>CAVWMQ010000012.1:0-837763 GCA_963756155.1 uncultured delta proteobacterium | reverse complement strand
GCGGACGACAATCCCCTCATGACGAAAATCCTTAGCGGTTTGGCCCGCGCGCTGGGAGTTACGGGGGAGCAGCAACAAGCGATGGTATACGCCCAGCAGGCGGTGGCGATGGCCCGGCGCTTTGACGACCCGGGACTGGTCGCCCACAGCCTCCTGGGAATGTTCTGCGCCCTCATGGGGCCGGAGCACGCCGGGCAGCGGCTTCCCGTCGCAACAGAAATGCTGGACCTTGCGAAGGCGGCGAACGACACAGAAGTGCTGTTCGAGGCACACTGGTGGCGTGCGTATTGCCTGCTTGAGTCGGGAGATGTGGTGGCGGCCGACGCGGAAATCGACGCGCAGGGCCGCTCCGCGGAAGAGACCAACCAACCTTTCCATCTTTCCCTCAACGCAATGTTTCGGGCCATGCGGGCCTTGATGCGGGGCCGCTTCGAAGACAGCGAGCGCCTGGCCCAGCAAGCCCTGACGATCGGGCAGCGCGTGCAAACGGAAACCGCGGCAGGCGTTTTTGGGCTCCAGATGTTTGCGCTGCGCCGCGAGCAGGGCCGTCTCAAGGAAGTCGAGCCCGTCGTGCGGGTCTTTGTCCAGCAACATTCCGCCGCCGCCGCCTGGCGCCCCGGATTGGCGGTGATCTACTCAGACCTTGGGCTAACGGCGGACGCGCGAGCGGAATTCGAAAACTTGGCGCAGCACGACTTCGCCGACCTGCCCCGCGATGCGGTGTGGATGGGAACCATGGCCTATCTCGCGGACGTCTGCACCTTCCTGGAGGACCGGGCCCGCGCTGACACGTTGTACCAGATTCTCTTCCCCTTCGCCGGGCGCAATGTAGTCGTTGGCAATGCCTCGGCTTGCTACGGCGCCCTCTCTCGCTACTTGGGTGCGTTAGCTACCACCCTCGAGCGCTGGGACGACGCGGCGCGCCATTTTGAAGACGCACTGGCGATGAACGCTCGCATGGACGCGCGACCCTGGCTTGCCCACACGCAAGAGCAGTACGCCACCATGCTCCTCGCACGCAGCCAGTTGGGCGACCGCGACAAGGCTGCGGCGCTGCTCGACGCGGCTCTTGCCACGACTCGCGAGTTGGGGATGCGCGCGCTTGAGGAGCGCATCACGGCCGGGATAAAGCAGATGAAGCGCGACTCAAACTAGCGCGATCGGTCACGAGCCGCGGGTTGGCGTGAACAGCTCTGGCGCTCCGGGCGTGATTCGCTGATTGCCCAACTCGACAATCACGTCCGCCGGGAGGCTCAGCTTCCGCGCCGCTTCCCGGATAGCCTCAGGGTTGGGCGCCTCGTACAGGCAGTAGGTCTTCTTCTTGTCGGCGCTCAGGAAAGAGAACAGCCACTGGATGCCGGCATCAGCGTTCACTTGGGTGATCGCCGGAATGCCGTCGCGGTTCACGTTTAGTTGCTCGGCAAAATTTCGCTCGATCAGGTATAGAGGCATATGCGTCTCCTTGTCTTGTCGCAGCCCACTGGCTGTTATGAGCGTGTGGCTCAAGAACCATGAACGAACTCTGCTTCTTCCTTTTGAAGCGAATCATTCCTAACCCTAAGCACTGCGGACAAATAGATTTCCATCGGCTTACTCTTCGATCACTTTCACTTTCCTCGTGGCTTCCGTGCTCCCCCGATTGACTAGCACCCTACCCTAAACACTAAGGTCCGAACAGAACTTTACGGTCGAACCTTCGATGGAGCGCCTCCGTCCGTCCCGCCGCTCGCGTTTGACGCTCCACTCTGATTTCGCCGATTCTAAGGCACCTGAGGAGGCAATGATGAGGGCAGCGGATCGCAACAGTCTTGACCTGAACATTGCGCTGGGGCGCGCGATGCTGTCGGTACTTGCGCTCGCATCGTGGTATATCGATCCCGCCTACGGAGGATGGTTCTTCATCGATGAATCTTCGTTGATCATCCTGACTCTGCATCTCGCGTACAGCGTGGCCACGTTCGTGCTGATCGACCGCAGTATCGCTGCTTCGCTACTGCCGAAAATCTGCACCATTCTCGACATAGCGTTTGCCGCCGCGATCACCGTCCTTACCGAGGGGTCGACCAGCCCCGCTTGGCTGTTTTTTGTATTCGCGATCGTGGTGGTCGATTGCCGCACCAGCTTCCGCGCAACGATCATGGTGACGATTTGCAGCGCGCTGGTGTATTTTGTGCTGCTGGCGGCTTTCGTCCCCGGACCCAGGAACGAGTACCTTATGCGTTCCGCATACCTCGCCATCATCGGTTACCTGATCGGGTTCATCGGCGCGCAACGCGGCATGTTCGAAGCGCGAGTGCGCGACCTCGAGGCGGCTGCCGAACGCCATGCGATCGCGCGCGCATTGCACGACGGCTACGTGCAGGCGCTGGCGGGAGTGAACCTTCGGCTCGAGACCTCCCGGGCCCTGATGCAGACCGGGCGCTCCGATGAGGCGCTGGCACATATCACCGACCTGCAAAATGGAGTGGCGCGCGAATACGACGCAGTGCGCGCCTATATCCGCTCGCTCGCGCAGGTCGAGCAGATCCCGGAGTCCGGAGATCGCCCGTTCGCGGTCGAGACGCGTTTCGAAGTGACAGCAAATTTCGCGGGGCGCGCGCCGATACTCGAGCAGGTTCTTCAGATCGTTCTCGAAGGAGTACGAAATACCTGGCAGCATGGCAGGGCGGCCTGCGCGGCGATCAACGTCAGCGCCGCCGACCATCTGATCTGCATCAAGATAGACGACGATGGCGTCGGCTTTCGCAACTCCGAGCGTCCGCCGTGGGCAATCGCGTCGCGGGTTGCCGAATACGGCGGGCGGCTGAGAATCTGCGGTGAACGTCGCGGCGTTCATCTCGAAATCGAAATCCCGGTGACATGATCATGGAAAAACGGCTGCGTCTAATCATCGCCGACGACCACTCGCTTTTCCGCCAGGGGCTGAAATCGCTGCTGCTTCTGCAGCCCGAGGTCGTGGTGGTCGGCGAAGTCGAGCGCTTGAGCGAACTCGCATCGCTGCTTACCACCACGCCCTGTGATGTGCTCCTGCTCGACCTGCAAATGGAACGCTGGGCGGGCGGTGAAATCGAGCGGCTGAGCCGGGTGACCCGGATCGTCGTGCTGACCGCGAGCGAGCGCAAGGAAGACGCGATGGCGGCGCTGCGGATGGGCGCGCACGCGATCGTGCATAAACGTTACGCGGTCGAAACCCTGATGGAAGGGATCCGGTCCGCGGCGCAAGGGCTGGTGTGGATCCCTCCCGCATTGCAGGCTGAACTCGCCGCGCAGTTCGGGTCGCCCTTGGGCAGCCCGCTCTCCAACCGGGAGACCGAGATCGCCCGTTGCGTCGCCGCGGGGCTGCGCAACGCGGAGGTAGCCGAGCGGCTCTCGATCGTCGAGAGCACGGTCAAGACCCACCTCAATAACATCTTTCAGAAGCTCGGCATCCGCGACCGCGTCGAACTGGCGCTCTATGCGCATCGAGTCGGAGTGGCGAAACCCCCGCGCGACCAGCGCTAGTGCGGTGTCCATCGGGGCGCTTTCGGGACCTTCATGGAAATCGAACCCCGTTAGCACCCGAACCTCAAATTTAACAGACCCGGGGTACTCGTCCGCTGGGCCGAGCGAACGCGCGAGCGACAACCCCGACGGAACATCAGCGAGTGAGTCCACAAGTTAAACGAAGCGATTCGGTATGCGTTGGCAGAGGACGGAGCATCCGCCAAGACATCACCGAGGAGCTGGACTACGTACCGGCGTCGTTTGTAATCCGGGAGTATGTGCGACCGAAGTATGCCTGTGGGCGCTGCCAGCAAGGCGTGGTGCAGGCCGTCCTGCCGGCGCGTCCCGATCGAAAAGGGACGACCGGGGCCGGGGTTACTGGCGCACGTGGTCAGCTCCAAGTACGCAGATCACTTGCCGCCGCCTGAACAGGGCCTCGGAGCAGGCTACTGGTGCATTGTGTCCCCAGCTGCGGTTCGCACCGCCAGTGCGTGCCGCGAGCCAGGCGCTATGCACCCAATTCATCCAGCAGCGCCTTGGCTTCCTTCAAGTCGGCGGTGTCGAAACCTTCGGTGAACCAGCCGTAGATGTCGGCGAGCATCGCACGCGCCTCGTCGCGGCGGTCGGTACTCATCAGCATTCGCGCGAGCGAGGTCGTCGCGCGCAGTTCGAGCGATTTCGCCCCCTGCTGTCGGGCCTTCTTGATCGCGTGCTCGACCGACGCTCTCGCCAGAGCCGGATCGGAAGGACTCTGACCCAGGAGCAACTCGCCGCGAAGACGATTAATTTCCGCTTCCCAGAAACATTCGCCGCTGCGACGGACCAGGTCCAGGGCGTCGCCGATTGCCTTCAAACCATGCTCGATGCGTCCGGCTCTCAGGCACGCATCGGCGAGAGTCGCGAGACTGAGCGTGAGCCACAACTCCTCTCGGTTGGCCGAAAGTGCATCGGTTTCTTCGCGTATCTGCCCTATTCCCTCCTCCGCTCTTCCAAGCTCGGTTAAGGCCCACCCTTTGACAACTCGCGCATGGCGCAGAACGTAGAGGAACCCCACGTCCTCCGCTGTGTTTATCGCGGCCCCGGCGATTTCCAGCGCAAGCTTCGGTTCCAGCATCATGCGATGAACCAGTGCCTTCTCGTACAAGGCGAAAGCTGCCGACACGGCGTCTCCAAGTTCATTCGCAAGTGAAACGGCCCGCTCCGCGCATCGCCGCGCCGCATCGGGACGACCGCGCAGCCATGATAGCTGCGCGTCCCATGCATAACCGCACACGGCCGGATGATGAGCGGTGTAGAGCGGGACGGCAGCCGAACGAAGCTTCGACTCGAACAGCTTGAGCCCCCGCTCGACATGGCGTTGCGAGGCCTCCAGCTCACCTGCGGAAAGCGCCACCGACCAGTCATGATGGATCGCCTCGAGAAGGAAAACCGGATCGGGGTGGCGATCGACGAAATCCCAGATCGGCTTCTGCCGTTCGCGGGCTCCGCTCAAGTTGCCGCCGACGTAGAGCAGTCCAAACAATCCAACCAATAGCGCGAACTGCTGCTCGGGTGTGGCTCCTGTCTCAGCAAGCCGCTCGGCGCGAAGATAGGCCCTCTCGGTTTCCGGCGCCGCCCACCCTTTGGTGGCCATCAGCGCGGGACCAAGGCTGGTTTGGAGCGCGAATTCGCGCCGGTCCCGCTCGGGGCTGGATGGCGTGCGTTCAAGTAATTCCAAGGCGGCGGCTAGGTTCCGCATCGCCTCGCCGTACGCCAGTCGCCGAACGGCTCGGAGACCTGCGCTTTCGAGATAGTCGAGTGCCTTCGCGGAATTTCCGCTGCGGCTGTAATGATGGGCCAGTTCGTCGAGGTGGTCGTCGATGGAATTTGTGTAGAGACTCTCGAGAGCCGCACCGATTCGTCCATGAAGTTGTCTGCGCCGTTCCATCAGTACCGAGTTGTACGAGACCTCCTGGGTCAGCGCGTGCTTGAAGGTGTATTCAGAATCACCGATGGCCGGCTGCTCGTAGATGAACTCGCCGAGCTGGAGGACATCGAGCAGCCGCCTGGTCTCGTCATCCGGGATCGAGACCACCGCGCGAATCAGCGACAGCGGAAATTCGCGGCCAATTACCGCCAGCGTCTGTAACAGGTCTTTGGCATCCTGCGGCAGGCGGTCGATGCGCGCGGCGAGAATCGCCTGAACGGTCGGCGGAATCTTCAACTCGCTCAGCGCCTTGGTGAGCCTGACCGCGGCGCCGTCGCGAACCAGCGCGTTCTCGTCGAACAGGACCTGCACCGTCTCTTCCATGAAGAATGGATTGCCTTCGGTGCGTTCGACGATAAGCCGCTTAAGCGGTGCCATCGACGCGCCGTCGCCGAGCATCGCGGCCAGCATCTCCTCGGCTGACTCTTTGCCCAGCGGATCGAGCCGCAACTGGGTGTAGTAGGTCTTGGAGCCCCATTGATGCGAGTACTCGGGGCGGTAATTGACGAGCAGCAGAATCTTCGCATTGGCGATCGAGTCGGCGAGCAGACTCAACAGCGCCTGGGTCTCGTCGTCGATCCAGTGCAGGTCCTCGAAGATCACCATCAACGGCTGATTGAGCGACTCGCGCAGCAGGATGCGTTTGATCGCATCGAGCGTGCGCCGTTTGCGGACCTGCGCGTCCATCTGCGCGAGCGGATCGTCGCCTTCGATGATGCCGAGCAGCGCGAACATATACGGCAAGGTGTCTTCGAGCGCACGATCCAGGGCGAGCACGGCGCCAATCACCTTGGCCCGGCGCGATCGCTCGTCGTCATCGCCGATAATCTTGAAGTAGTTGTGGAGCAGATCGATGACTGGAAAGTATGCCGACGCTTTCCCGTGCGACACTGAAAACGTCTCCAGCACCATCCAGCCCGACTGGTTCTTCGCCTTGAATTCGAAGAACAGGCGCGACTTGCCGACTCCCGGCTCGGCCATCGCCGCGACCATCTGCCCGCGTCCGGCCTTGGCCTGCTCCGCCGCGCGCTTGAGTGAGTCCATCTCGGCCTGCCGCCCCACGAACTTCGACAAGCCGCGCCCCGCCGCTCGTTGAAGCCGAGTGCGTAACGGGCCTAAGCCGGTGACTTCATGAACATTCACCGGCTCGCTGACGCCTTTGACCTTGGTCGCACCCAGCGGCTTTAGAATGAAGTAGCCTTCGCACAGCTTGCGAGTCGCTTCGGTCACCGCGATCGAACCTACAGGAGCCGCAGTCTGCATCCGCGACGCCAGGTTGGTGGTATGCCCGATCGGCGTGTATTCAACGTGGCCGCTGCCGGTCGTGATCGAGCGCACGACCACTTCGCCGGTGTGAATACCTACGCGGCACTGGATGGGAGAACCTCCTTCGGCGACGACTTTTGCTGAGTAGTTCCGCAACCCTTCCTGCATCCTGAGCGCGGCGTAGAGCGCGCGTTGCGGATGGTCCTCGTGCGCGAGCGGTGCGCCGAACAGCGCGAAGATACCATCGCCGGTCGATTGCACGACGTAACCGTCGTAACGATCGACCGCATCGATCATCAGCTTCAATGCCGGATCGATGATCGCGCGCGCTTCTTCGGGGTCGAGATCCTGCTCCAGTTCCGTCGATCCCTTGATGTCGGCGAACAGCGCCGTGACCGTCTTGCGCTCGCCCTCGGGAATCTCGCCGATCGCTTCTGGGCCAACCCGTAGCGTAGGCTCGGTACCCTCAACGCGCGCCGCTGTCGATGGAGCGCGAAACGCTGAGGAAAGCGCGGCGCCACAGTCGCCGCAGAACTTGAAAGGAGGCCCGTTCTCCTTGCCGCATTTCGGACAAAGGAGGGAAAACCGAGTTCCGCACTCGCCGCAGAACTTTCTATCCGCTGGATTTTCCGCCCCGCATTTTGAGCAGCGCATCGGTCTGTTCCCAGATGGCGAAATGGTGCTCCAATGCTCGCTGGTCTGCAATCTCGCCGCTGCCTAAACGAGCCGGTAGCCGATGGTGCCGATGCCCTTTTGAATCGGGCCACGTCCCGCACGCGCACCCGCGAACCGTGCGTCAGGCGCGCGCCGCACCAGCATCTGAAACGTTGCTACCCAAATGAAACGGCGCCGCTGCGTGCTCGTGTGCGATTGCCTAAGTAATCTGGGTAACTGGCAATGGCGGTCGCGTCCTCAGCGTCCAAAGGTATTGAGGCATCGGCGGGCGGCCCGGGACTCCGTTGGGTGTCGTCCCGGTTTCAAGAAAGCGGGCGGTTTGCTCCTTGCTCCATCCCGGCGGTAGCCCCGTAATCGGTGTGGAAACCAAGACGGTAAGCCGGATCAACAGCACTGGCTTCAGGGAGGCAGAGCTCGATCAACGAGGCTCGGCGGCCCCTCTATCACGCTTCGTGCCGGGTTGACCACTCTGGGAGGGTGGAGTTAGTCACCCATTTACGGTCTTCAAAACCTGAAGCTACGCACGGCGACTGCGCTCGCCCTGTTACTCGGTTGGTCCTGTTCTTTCGAAGACATCGACAATCGCCGCACCGATCGCGAGCGGTATATTGATAGAGCGAATCTATCTCGTTGTGCACAGATGGCGACTGCAACGTTATGGTGAAGAAATCCAGCGGCGTAATACGGTATCCCTCGCGGCGCCTTCGGGAATTTCATGGAAATCGGAACCCCGGTAGCACCCGGCCTCAAATTTAGGGTCTTCTGCATTTCGAGTGGGTGAAAAATGCTTGGTCGCGCGGTGCTAAGCCGCGCGGGACAAGGGATTGCGCCGGAAGCCCACAATTCACACATATCTCGACCGATGATTTCAGGGTTGTGAGTGACAACATCGCCGGCGGCAATCGCGTGACGACCGGCCGCCAGGTTCCGTTCTGCATGTTCACCGACCCGGAGTTGGCCCGTATCGGACTCAGCGAAACGGAGGCGAAACGGCGCGGCATCCCTTATCGCGTTGCCAAGTTGCCCGTGGCTGCCGTCCTTCGCGCGATGACGATTTCTGAAACGCGCGGATTTATGAAGGTGTTGATCGAGGCGGAAAGCGACCGCATCCTCGGATTCACCATGTTTGGCGCCGGCGCTGGAGACGTCATGGCAGCCGTGCAGATGGCGATGCTTGGCGGAGTGCCGTACACCGCGATACGCGACGCGGTCATCGCTCATCCCACCATGCCGGAAGGGCTTATCCTCCTCTTTGGTAACGTCCCCCCCATCTCCGCGCACGCTGCCAAGCGTGCGAGGTAGTTCCGAATGCTCGTCACCGGAGATACGGTTAGACACGGCCGCTTTGGAACAGGTTGGAATAAGGCGCAGGGCAGGACCGCGTTCGTCTATTTCGTATGAGGTCATCATAGTTGATGGGTCAGTCATCAAGGAGAAATCATGAATCGCCGGCCGAATTCTTGATCGGTTCAAGGCTCACTTCGGCCAGGACAACGTCTTCATGGACGTCGACGGAAACAACCAAATCGTACAAGGAGACAGATCGTGAAGAGGGAAATTATCCGCGTCGAACCGTTTGACAGCAATTTCGAGAAATGGGGTGTGCCGGTCTCGACCTGCACTCGCGCCGGCGACATGATCTTCGTCTCGGGTCTGCCGCCATTTGATCCCAAGACCGGAGAACTTCTCGTCCACGCGCCTTTTGAACAGCAGGCCGAACGCTGCCTGGAAGAGTTGAAGACGGCACTTGAGGCGGCGGGATCCGACCTCGAGCACGTCATGAAGGTCAACGTAATCTGTGTAAGCCCGGAGCGCTTCAAGGCATTCAACGAAATTTACAAGCGCTACTTTCCCAACAATCCGCCAGCCCGCATTTTCTTCTGTGTGCCGGTATGGACGGGCCCGTTTGATATTGAAATCGAGTGCATCGCGGTCCGGAAAGACTAGCCTTATCCCGGCGGTTCGTGGTTAGCCTGTCCATCGGCGTCGATTTTCGCGAGCACCTTACCGAAGCGGTCAGCGGCTGCGATATTTCGTGGCCGTGATCGGCGAGCAGTGGCTGACCATCAGCAGCAATACAGGCGTGCGCCGCCTGGACGACCCGAGGGGGTCCAGGCCCAATGAAGGTGTCAGGAACCGTTGTTGTAACTGATGATGGCCGAACAACTTGCTGCAGCCGACCGGGCCGCCTTCACGGTTTTCCAAGTTTTTCGCCCAGCAGGCGACCCGGCGGCTGAGCGTTTTCGTTGAACTAAACCGCTGCGCGGTGGTTAGACGCCGTGCGAGCGACGCCGGCTTCGCCAAGCATTTCGATCGCTGTCCCGAACAGCTCGGCAGCGAAGACATCCGCAGCTACCAACTGCATCTGATCCACCAAAAGGCTTCCTAGTCCCGATTCAATCAAGTGGTCTGCGCCTTGCGCTTTCTGTACGCCACCACGCTTTGTCGCTCAGAGCAGATGCCACGCATTCCCTACGGCAAGAAGCCCAAGAGTTTGCCCTGCGTGCTCAGCACGGAGGAAGTGGCGTCGCTGTTGACGGCGGCTCGTTATCGGCCCGCGCCGCCCCCGCCCCGTCTTCAGCGCGCGGAATCGTCAAAATTCACCCACTCGATTTGCAGAAGAGGCCAAATTTAACAGACGCGGGGTACTCGTCCGCTGGGCCAAGCCAACGCGCGAACGACCACCCCGACGGAACATCAGCGAGTGAGTCCACAAGTTAAACCGTTCGAATTCGACGAGACCGGCATACGATTCGATTCGTCGATAGACAACTTGAGCTATAGTCTCCCACTCGATAGCGTGCGTAGCGCTACGCTCTCAACGCTAGTTAGCAGATCGTCGCTCAGGTGACTCGAATAACGAGAAGAGGCAAAAGTGCCGGCGGAGACTTTGACTCCTTCCCTACCTGCTCGGTAGCACAGATGCAGAACACCAACGGCTGATTCGGCAAGCCACAATCCTCGATCCGATCACAGAGCGGTTCTTTCGCGATGCGGGAGTTGGCCCAGGTCAGCATGTTCTCGACGTAGGTTCGGGCCTCGGTGACGTCTCGATGTTGGCTGCTCGCCTCGTTGGCGATTCGGGAAACGTCATAGGTGTAGACAACGATGCCAGCATAATCGGACAAGCGAAAGAGCGTATAGTTAGGGCCGGCCTATTCTGCGGCGTGCTGCCGCGGATCCGACACGACCACCGACGGAGAGGTCGAGATTATCGCCGGCGCCGAAGATCCGGGATCTGTTAGCAGCTCTGCGAGGCTCGATCGTGTTGTCATGCCGCGATCTCGGCGGCCGGCCAGCCGTCCGTCTCGGGTGCAACTCTAGTTGGTCAGCCTACATAAAAGCCGCAAAATTTGCAGCGGCAAAAATACTGGTGTCTTCCAAAGACGTGGGAACCCAAGCGCGCGCCATACCATCCTGATGAATGAAGCGCTCGTCGCCGTTGGGGTCAGATCCAAGCGGCAGAAAAAGTATCGTGAATACAGCGACTCTCGTCAAATGCCTGTGAATCACGAGACTGCACATAGGGTTGGGCTTCCACAGTCTCACGAATCAAGCGCGGAGACGGAAGAGCGCCTCGCGCCTGAGGCGAGACGCCCAACCGTCATATGAGAAGGCTATCGCTATCGGTTGTAGCAACTGGCTCGCGCCGCGGCAGCTTCCCGCGCTACGTCGTTAGCCGCGGCAGGATGCCCCGTGTTTCGATCGCGCCACACCTCGGCCTGGAGACCGCGGGCGCGGTCGCAGGCATACTGCCGGCCGCTATATTGGTAGTATCCTTTATGCCAACCATGATTAGCGTACGCGTCGCGGTCGTTTCCATAATGATCCCACCACCAATCGACCGGCTGGATATAATTTGAATTGGCATTGTAAGACGGTTCAGCAAATGCCGGCACGCTCAATGGCAGGGCCAGCATCGCGCCGCCTAACAAACTCATAATCAGCTTTCTTTTGAATTTCATGGGAACTGCCTCCTGTTGCCTGAGACAAAGCATCATGGGTGCCAGATTGGGATCCCACCAAAAAAGTTGGAAATCAAAGACTTTTTCAGTGCGATACGCTGAATCCTTGTCGAAATAGGCCCGGCTCATCGGCAAAAAATTCCGCGTTCGCTGATGGTTCGCCGGCCAGAGGTTATGACTTTATGGCGCTACCCTATACGACGTGCCGCACCAAAAAAGGCCGGCGGGATTGGATTATCCCGCCGGCCGGTCGCGCGACCAACGCTAGTGCGATGTCCAAAGGGGCGCTTTCGGGACCTTCCGCCGAATTTCAAGCGGTAGATCAGGCGGATCTAATGCAGACGACTACTCTGAGAAACTCGATGTGTATTCCTGTGAATGATCCGCGCTTAGTAGGTGCTCATCTATCGTAGAGCCGTGACTTAATTTCATCCCCGCTTTCTTCCCAGCTCATATGTCGCAAAATTAGGACAGCACCTCGCGCCTAGGCGCTGTCTTTATTTGGGCAGAGTGTCTGAATTTTAGGTCGCGACTTTGCGAGGCTAGTATCGTCGTTCGAGGTGCCTATCGAAGATCGCTGGAAACCACTCTCGGTCGATTCGCGGACGGGCGTCAGTTCCGGTGTAACGGAAACTATGCAGGATTTTACCGGTTCCACTGTCAATCAAGCCAGAGTTCAGGAGGATAATCGAGGCAACCCTCGAAAAAACGTCCGTCGCTCGTTTCGTGCGCCGGCTCGCAGCCGAAATAGATAGACCATAGGCAGCGCTTGGCAAGCTCGTCCTTCCATTGCTTTATTTGCGGGTGCAGCGTGACAGCCTCCGACTTCGAACTTGCCAAGGTTTGCCAATGCATAGGCCCTTCCAGCTCCATAAATATCTCATCGGTTTTATACCGATAGCCGTGAGCGGTGGACATCGCGAACTCCAGGATCTGTCGCACATTTACCTGTTGGTTACATCGGTCAAAAACATACGGTTCGGCAACGCACCATCGCGGTACCAGGAGATACCAGCCCACAAGCGCGAGCGCGGCTACGTGGTGGAGCTTCATACTTCCCATCTAGCAGCGATATCACATCCGCGAAATTAGTTCGCTTTGGAGGGGGCGGTGGATTCACTGCCGTTCGCATTGTTCGAGTGTCTAAATACCCCTAAATTAGCGCAGACTGCGACTGTCAAAGTGCGCCACCATAACCATGCCGAGGGAATCACGTGTTCGATCTCAAGTTTTTGAAAGGGTACTCGGGTCAGACGGTCGAGCAACTGCTGTCATTGGAAGGCGAGTACCGGATAGATTCGCTGGTCGTTGCGTTCGAGGAAGCGCTTCATCAAAGGGTCGCTCGTGACGGAAATCGCGCCATCGGTGAGGAAGAACGCATTATTCTCGCTGTCGAAGCTCTGGAGCGCGAGGTTAACAACGGCGGATATAGTCTGTTTTTCGAAAACTCTTCACGTGTGTTCGCCCCTGTCATCGTGCAGGCGCTCGCTCGTATCGGATGTCCGAGAACGGCCGAGATAACTCAAAAGGCGATCGACGCACTTCACCTTCCGAGTCTCACTGTTGAGGCGATTGTCGCCGCTGCGGGCGGCAAGGAGAGAGAAGAAGATCTGAACCGGTGCGACGACTCCTACTATAACGCAGGAGAAGATATTGCCAATCAGCTGTTCGCGTTCATTAAGACAAACAAGGATGCCATTTCGCTTTGAGATCCACTGTCCGACGGGCGCTTTTCAAGCCGCACCTCGCGTTCCGACCTATCTGATTTGCTCGGCTTGGGGAGAATATCGGATTGTGTGTTGCGCGATATCTTTGAGCATGAGCAAAAAGTGGGCAGCAAGTGGGCACTTTCGCCGATCTGTGGGTTATGCAAATCGATGTAAGTACCTGAAAAAAGGCCTGGAGGAGGAAAGAGCCCGGCGGCTCTACCGGTCTTCAAAACCAGAGACGCGCAGCCTCGAAGATCATCAACATCCGACGGAACACTACGAGTGAGTCCACCAATCAAACCGTTCGAATTCGACGAGATTGGCATCGCCGAACTGCAGGACCAGTTGAGTTCCGGCCAGCTCACGGCGCGCGCTCTTACCGAAAAATATCTCGCGCGCATCGAGGAGATCGACCGGCGCGGCCCAACCCTGAACAGCGTGATCGAAATCAATCCCGACGCCCTCGCGATTGCGGAGGCGATGGACAAGGAACGCAGAGAGAAAGGCGCGCGCGGACCGCTGCACGGCATTCCAATTCTGATCAAAGACAATATCGACACCGCGGATCAGATGATGACGACGGCAGGCTCTCTCGCGCTCGTTGGATCGAGGCCGCGCAGGGACTCGTTCGTCGCAGCGCGGTTGCGCGCAGGCCGGCGCCGTGATCCTCGGCAAGACCAACTTGAGCGAATGGGCAAACATCCGCTCCAGTCATTCGACCAGCGGATGGAGCGGGCGCGGCGGCCTCACCAGGAATCCGTATGCGCTCGACCGAAATCCGTGCGGCTCCAGTTCCGGCTCAGCGGTCGCTGTGTCGGCGAACTTGTGCGCCGCCGCGATCGGAACCGAGACCGACGGCTCCATCGTCTGCCCCTCCTCTCTCAACGGCATTGTCGGCATCAAGCCAACCGTCGGGCTCGTGAGCCGGAGCGGAATCATTCCAATTTCCCACAGCCAGGACAGCGCCGGCCCGATGTGCCGAACGGTTCGCGACGCGGCCATTGTGCTGAGCGCGCTGGTCGGCGTCGACCCCGAAGACGATGCCACCGCCGCAAGCTCGACGCGGTCGAGATCCGACTACACCGCTTTTCTCGATCCCAATGGCCTCAAAGGCGCGCGCATCGGAGTCGTGCGCAAGTACTTCGGTTTCAATGAGCCGGTCGCCGCGCTGATCGAAGAATCCATCGCCGCGATGAAAACTCAGGGCGCGACCGTCGTCGATCCGGCGAACCTCGAAAATCTCGGGCGAGTCCGCGGCTCCGAGCTGACCGTCATGCTCTTCGAGCTCAAGGCGGGTCTCAATGCTTACCTGGCGCGGCTGGGTCCGGACGCACCGGTCCATTCATTGAAAGAGATCATCGACTTCAACGAGCGCCACCGCGACACAGAGATGCCCTACTTCGGGCAGGACCTCTTCATCGAAGCCGAGGCAAAGGGTCCACTGACGGCACCCGAATATCTCGAAGCGTTGGCGAACAACCGCAGGGTCTCGCGCACCGAAGGTATCGACGCGTTGATGGACCAGCATCGCCTCGACGCGCTGATCGCGCCAACCGCCGGCCCCGCGTGGATCACCGACCTGGTCAACGGCGATCACGCAACCGGGATGAGTAGTTCGACGGCGGCGGCGGTGGCGGGCTATCCGATCATCAGCGTGCCCGCCGGATTGGTCTCGGGCCTTCCGATCGGAGTTTCTTTTTTTGGCCGCGCCTGGAGCGAGCCGGTGCTGATCAAACTGGCGTACGCCTTCGAGCAGGCGACCAGCGCGAGAAAGGCTCCCGGATTTTTCCCAAGCGTTTGACCAGTTCCGCGACGACTAGAGCAGCGTGCCGATGCGGCGCGGGCGCCCGAGATGCGCGTACGCGCGCGGGGTCGCGACGCGGCCGCGCGAGGTCCGCGCGAGGAAGCCCTCCTGCAGCAGGTACGGCTCGTAGACCTCCTCGATCGTGTCGGCTTCCTCGCCGACCGCGGCTGCCAGGCTCTCGACGCCGACCGGGCCGCCGTCGAACTTGTCGATGATCGCGCCGAGGATGGCGCGATCCATCTTGTCGAATCCCGCCGCGTCGATCTCGAGTAACTCCAGCGCGCCGAGCGCCACCTCGCGCGTCACCGTCGCGGCCTCGTTGACCTGCGCGAAGTCGCGCACCCGGCGCAGCAAGCGGTTCGCGATCCGCGGCGTGCCGCGCGAGCGTGAGGCGATCTCCTCGGCGCCCGCGTCGTCGACTGCGACCTTGAGCAATCGCGCCGAGCGCCGCACGATCTCGCCCAGCTCCGCGCGATCGTAAAAGTCGAGATGGAAATGCTGGCCGAAACGATCGCGCAGCGGCGAGCTCAGCAGCCCCGAGCGGGTGGTGGCGCCGACCAGCGTGAACGGCTTGACCGCGAGCTTCATCGAGCGCGCGCCGGCGCCCTTGCCGACTACGATATTGAGCTCGAAGTCTTCCATCGCGGGGTACAGGATTTCCTCGACCACGCGCTGCAGGCGATGGATTTCGTCGATGAACAGCACGTCGCCCTTCTCGAGGTCGGCGACGATCGCGGCGAGATCGCCGGCGCGCTCGATAGCCGGGCCTGAGGTCGAGCGCAGGTTGACGCCCAGCTCGCGCGCGATAATGTGCGCGAGCGAAGTCTTGCCGAGTCCGGGCGGCCCCGAGAACAACGTGTGATCGAGCACCTCGGTACGCTGGCGCGCCGCTTTGACTGACATCGCGAGGATTTTTTTCAGGCGCTGCTGGCCGACGAACTCGCCGAGGTTCTTGGGCCGCAGCGAAAGATCGAGCTTGCGATCCTCATCGACAACAGCCGGCGACGGAACCTGCGCGCGCGGCGGGCTCAGCGCGCGGTCGTGCTCGAGGTCGGCGCGTTTCGGATCGTCGTGCTTGGGATCTTCGAGCTTGGGGTCCCGCGACGGCCCGTTGTTTCGATTACTTTTCGCCAAGCAACACCGCCAGCGATTTGCGAATCGTCGATTCGAGGTTGACAGACGCCGGGTCTTCCGCGACCACCGAATCGACCGCGCGTCGCGCTTCGGCAGGTTTTATGCCCAGATTTACGAGCGCCGAGATGGCATCGTCGAGCAAGCCAGGCACCTCATGACCTGCCGTACCGCTACGCACCACGCCATTACCCACGGATGCGCCAGTAGGCGCAAGCTTCAGGTTGGCAACCTTGTCGCGCAACTCCCGAACCACCCGCTCCGCAACTTTCGGCCCGACCCCGGGCACCGCGTCGATCCGATTGACGTCCTCGCGCGAGATAGCTGCGACCAGTTCCTCCGGCGCGAGCACCGAGAGGATCGCGAGCGCGAGCTTGGGACCCACGTGCTGCACCTGCATCAGCAGATCGAACGCGCGCTTCTCCGACGGCTCGGAAAATCCGTACAGCAGAATCGCGTCCTCGCGCACAACCTGGCGGATTTCCAGCGCGACCGGCGCGCCGATCGCGGGGAGGCGATAGTACGTGCTCAGCGGCACCGCGATCTCGTAGCCGACGCCGGCCGTCTCGACCACCACGCGTCCCGCGTCGCGAGTCCTGAGCGTTCCTGAAATAGTCGCTATCATCGCCGCCTCGCACTCACCTGATCATGCTTGGTCGCCGGGTTCGCGGACGGCGCGCCGCAGCGTCGGCGATCTGCGCCATCCGCGGACGCGAGAGATGGCACAGCGCGAGCGCGAGCGCGTCGGCGGCGTCGTCAGCGAGCTCGAACTCGGGCGCGATGTCGAGCGTGTGGCGTACCATGAATTTCACCTGCGCCTTGTCGGCGTGACCGAACGCCGCGACCGCGAGCTTCACTTCGTTGGGAGGATATTCGAACAGCGCCAGCCCGCGTTCCGCCGCCGCGAGCATCGCCATCGCGCGCGCCTCGCCGATGCGAAACGCGCTCTGCACGTTGCGCGCGACGAAGTTGCGCTCGAGGCTAACCGCGTCGGGCGCGTGCGTGTCGATCACCGAGAGCAGATGTTCGTGAATTTTGCGCAGCCGATCGGGCCCGCGCTCGAGCGAGGTCGCGCGGATGGTGCCCGCCGCGATTAAGCGCAGTTGCCCCGGCCGGCCCTCGACCACCCCGAACCCGCATACCGCGCTCCCCGGGTCCACCCCGAGTATCCGCATACCCCGCCTCCACTCCGCCTCCGCGCGCGCCCGGAACCTACGCCGCGGAGAAGTGCGCCATCTCCTCGTCGCTGATGTCGAAGTTCGAGGCCACGCTCTGCACGTCGTCGTGATCTTCGAGGTCTTCGATCAGCTTGAGCACCTGCTCGGCCCCGTGACCGGAAATCGAAACCGTATTTTCGGGAATCCGCGTGACTTCGGCCTGTGCGACCGCGATGCCGGCCTTGTCGATCGCCTCACGCACCGCGCCAAATTTCTCGGGCGCGGTGAGGACCTGGTAGGCCTCGCCGTCGGTGGTCATATCGTCGGCGCCGGCCTCTAGCGCGATTTCGAGCAGTCGGTCTTCGTCGGCCGCCGACTTCTCGACCGTGATCACGCCGCGCTTCTTGAACATCCAGCCCACGCATCCATTCTCACCGAGGTTGCCGCCGTGACGGGTGAACATGAACCGCAACTCGGCGACCACGCGGTTGCGATTGTCGGTCAGCGTGTCGACCATGATCGCGACGCCGCCCGGTCCGTAGCCCTCGTAGGTGACTTCTTCGAGCCGCGCTCCGCCCAGTTCGCCGGTGCCCTTCTTGATCGCGCGATCGATGTTGTCATTGGGCATCGATTGCGCTTTGGCCGCTGCGACTGCGGTGCGCAGCCGCGGATTGCCGTTCAAGTCGCCGCCGCCCAGGCGCGCCGCAATGGTAATTTCCTTGATGAGCTTGGTGAAGACCTTGCCGCGCTTCTGATCGCGCGCCGCCTTCTTGTGCTTGATCGAACTCCATTTCGAATGACCAGACATGACGCGCAACTCCCGGGGCAAGCAAACCCCATCAGCGCGGAGATTATCACAAAGTTCCCGCCATGGGGGAACCTCCTACGCGGCTCGTCCCCAACTTGCCTGATCGCAAATGGACCTGCGTCCGGCGCCGTCTGCTATGATGCCGGGCTGAATGCGGATCATTACCACTGCGCGGACAATTCTAATCGCCCTGCTTCCCATCGCGAGCGGGTTCGCGCTTGCGGGTTGCTTCTATCCCCCGACCACCGAGCCGCCCGAGGACTCCAAGGTCACTACCGTCATTCCACTGCCTTACGACCTGGCCTGGGACGCGGTCAACAACGTCATCAAAGAGAATGACTTCAAGGTTCAGGCGCAGGATCCGAACCACGGCGTCCTCGAGGTAGCGGCCAAGAAGTTTTCGCTCCAGGATGCGGATTGCGGCAAGATTCGCGGCATCGCCGGAACCTACGTCGCCGAGCCGGACATCGCCGGATCGGTGGTCTACAACTTCAGCGTGAAGCCCAAAGGCAACGAGGCAAGCACCGTCGCGGTCATGGCGACGTTCGACTCTCCCCTCAAGGTGCCGCTGCATCCTGTGGAGGACGTCGAATGCGTGTCGCGGGGAGTGCAGGAGTCACGCCTGCTGCAGCAGATTCTCGCGCAGGCGAAAGTGACGCATCGGCCCGAGTATCGAAAACCCGGCGAGGCGCCGGAGACGATGGCGCGGCCGCAAGGACGCCCGTCGCTGCTACGACCCGAACTGCTACGGCCAAAACCCAATCTGTCCGAATAGAGAACGAAGGTCTCGGGCCGAAAAATCAAAGCGCGGGTCGCGCAAGTGAACGGCTCTCGCGGCTGACGCGCGCTATTCGAGCCGTCCCAACAGATCGTTCAGGAGCTCCACCTTCACCGGCTTGGTGAGATGCTGATCGAAGCCCGCCGCGAGCGCGCGCTGCCGATCCTCTTCCTGTCCGTAACCGGTCAACGCGGCGAGCATCATCGACTTGCACGCGGGAAGCGCCCGGATGCGCTGCGCCACTTCGTAACCGTCGAGATCGGGAAGTCCTATGTCGACCAGCGCCGCGTCAAAGCTCCCGCTGCCTGCCGCATCGATCGCCGACGCTCCGTTCGCGGCCACCGTCACGCTATGCCCGCGCAACTCGAGCAGGATCGTCATCGCCTCGGCAGTATCGACATTGTCCTCGACGATCAGGATACGCTTGAGCGCAGGCATCTTGCTTGACTGCGGACCCGCAGCCGCTGCCACGATGCCATCGCGAAGCATTGGCAGCCAGACTTCGAACTCGCTGCCAGTCCCGAGGCCGCCGCTACGCGCCTGGACGCGGCCATCGTGCATTTCGACCAGCCGCTTGACGAGGGTCAATCCGATTCCGAGACCGCCCTTGGCCCGATCCAGGGAAGTTGAGGCCTGCGCGAACAGGTCGAACACGCGCGGCAGCATTTCCGGCGCGATGCCGACGCCGGAATCCCGCACTCGCATCGCGAGGCCGCCATCTTTGCGTTCGACGGTCACCTCGATTGAGCCACCGGGCGGCGTGAACTTGCTCGCGTTGTGGACGAGGTTCCCAATCACTTGCCGGATGCGCGTCGAATCGATTTCGAGCGGCGCGTTTTCAGCGTCGGGCGCGACCGAGACCACGAGCCGCTGATGCGCCGCGATCGTCATCGGCCGCGACTCCTCGACGGTTTCCCTGACGATACCTGCGAATCCGACCAATTGTTTGCGCAGCTCGATGCGCCCCTGCGTGATCCGGCTCACGTCTAGCAGATCGTTGATCAGCCCGGCGAGTTGATTGGTCTGGCGCCGCGCGATGTCGAGCGCATGCGGGCGGCGCGAATCGTCAAGCTGGGCGGTCGCGATTCCATGCAGCACGGCCGACAGCGGATTGCGCAGCTCATGCCCCAGCATCGCGAGGAACTCATCTTTGTGATGATCCGCGTCGGCAAGGCGCTGGTCGGCTTCCGCGAGCCGCGTCTTCAACTCATCTTCGAGCCGGCGGAGCGACTGCTCGGCCTCCATCCGGCTGGCAGTTTCGGTTTCGAGTATCCGAGCCTTGAGCTGCAGATGCGAGATCGAACGGAGGCGTTCGTCGTCACTGGCAAGCGCCGAGTAACTCTCCGCGGGGATGACTCGCGAATGTTCGGCGCACACTTTCAAGAATAGTTTGCCGTCCGCGTCGTTGCGAAAGGTGTTCAGCGGATAGGCGCAACACAGCGAAAACGAGCGCTTCTCGGCCAAGCGGTTCCAGAGCTCCTCGAGGCGAATCGCGGCCTCCGGTTTCCCCCGCGCCCACAAGATCGCCACCATTTCGCCAAAGGCGCGAACGTTTCGGGTCGGCACGCCGTTCTCGGTTCGCTCCGCGCGAGCGATCACGCCGCCGATAACGTCTTCGAAGCGAGCCTCACTTGGGAGCTCGTCAACCATGAACTCCGAAAGCGTGTCGGCAGCGTCCAGGACGACCAGCCGCCCCTCGGCCCGCAAAGAGAGGACATCGAGGCCGACTGCCCGGAGACGTTCGTCGAACGCCTGTCGATGCGCTTCGGTCGCGATGAAGACGATCGCGTCGCCCGCACCCAAGCCGTCAGCGGCCCAGCGGCTGAGGGTATTCAGCAGGAAATCGTCGCGCTCGTAGAACTGGACCAGATGCGAAGAATGGTCGAAATAGCCCAACTCAGACGGCCGCGGAGACGACTCGCCATTGGATCCGATATTTGAGCCCGCGCCACTCAACCTTTTGTTCTCTGAGTAACCTATCCCGCCGTCTAGGTATGCTCCGACATTCAATGCTATCGTTTTCCCGCACCTTATCAAGACTTTTTCGTCCGCATGAGCGACCCGCGCCCACATCTGCGCCGAAAAAAAATCGAAAATCTGGCCAAAAGGGCGTAAAATCAAGTATTTAGACAGCCTCGGCCTCCCGGAAATCCCGTCGGCTAAGCCTTCATTTCCACATTGGAGTCGCAACTCCGGCGCCGCCACAACACACCGGGCAAGGGGAATTGCTGACTCTGACCGCGGAGAAGGCTAAGGTCCCGATCAAGCGCTAAGGCGGTTGATGCCGTCCAACGCCGCGGTCTTATAGCATTCGGCCAGCGTCGGATAGTTGAAGACCGTATTCACGAAGTAGTCGATCGTGCCTTTCATCGATAACACCGCCTGGCCGATATGAACCAGCTCGACGGCGCCGTCGCCCACGATGTGGACGCCCAACAGCTCGCGACTCTCGCGGTGAAATACCAGCTTCAGCATTCCGCTGCTGTCGCCAATAATCTGGCCGCGCGCGACTTCGCGGTAGGCTGCCTTGCCGATTTCGTAGGGAACGCCCCGGCTGGTCAGGTCCTCTTCGGTGGCGCCGACGAATGAAATCTCAGGGATAGTGTAGATGCCATAAGGAAACAATTCTGGTGAATGCACTGCCGCAACTTTGAAGGCTCGACAGACGGCGATTCTGCCTTGCTCCTTGGACGTGGATGCAAGGCTGGGGAATCCGATCACGTCGCCGACCGCATAGATGTGCTCGACTTCGGTCTGGTACGAGCTGTTGGTCTTAAGGCGGCCGCGCGCGTCGGTCGTAAGGCCGGCGGCCTCCAGATTCAATTCGCTGGTGGCTCCGTTACGGCCGGTGCTCGACAAGGCCTTGTCGGTCACGATCTGCTTGCCGCTTTCCAGGCAGGTCCGCACCCGTCTGAAGCCGTCCTCCTCGAACACTTCGATCGACGAGACTTTCTCGCCCAGGCGCAACGTCACGCGGTGCTCGCGCAGATGGTAGGTCAGACTTTCAATGATCTCAGCGTCCACAAAGTCCAGCAGGCGGGGCCGCATGTCGATGAGAGTCACCCGCACTCCCAACGCGCCGAACATGCTCGCATACTCGCAGCCGATCACGCCCGCGCCGATCACCGCCAGCGTGCGCGGGAGCTCGGTAAGCTCCATGACATCGTCGCTGGAGAAGATAGATTGTCCGTCCAGTGGGGTCCGCGCGTCGCGGACCGCATGGGTCCCGACCGCCAGCACGATGGTACCGGCCGTTATCCGCCTTTGCAGTCCGGTCGCTTTGTCTTCAAGGTGCAAAGAGTGCGGGTCGACAAAACTCGCGCTCGCGTTCACCAGTTCGACGTCGTTGCGCAAGAGCTGATGGCGCAGCACGTCGATCTCGTGCCGCACCACGGGATTCACCCTGACAAGGAGGTCCTGAAAGGTGATCTTTTCCTTGACCCGGTAGGAGTCGCCGTAGATTCCGCGCTCGCGATAACCCGAAAGATACAGGATCGCCTCGCGCATGGTCTTGCTGGGAATGGTTCCGATGTTGACGCAAACGCCGCCGACGAGCGGCTTGCGCTCAACCATGATTACGCGCTTGCGGAGTTTGGCGCCCTGGATGGCCGCATGATGTCCGGCCGGACCGGAGCCCACCACCGCGAGATCGTAATCGAAATCAGGCATCGTAACTGCAGTGAGCCTAACTTTTTGCGCGGGCTAACGTAAGGGACGCGGCGATCAAGACGGATCATCAAGCGCAGAAAAGCGCGAACCGGCCGGCGCGGTCGTAACGCGCAGCTTAGATTTCAGTCTTCGTGGCGGACGGCCAGGACCGGGCACGGTGCATGACGCAACACCTTCTCGGCGACGCTGCCTTCGACGAGGCGCGCCAGCCCGCGCCGCCCATGCGTGACCATCGCGATCAAGTCGGCGTTAAGGCTGGTTGCCACCTCGGCGATAACCTCGGCAGGCGGACCCATCTGATCGAGTATCTCCCATTTCACACCGGCCAGATGCTGCTTCGCGATCCCGGCCAGCTTCTCGCGATCGAGGCTCTCCTGCCGCTTTATAAGATCGACGTACTGGGGCATCCCGCTCACGTCCATGTCGACCGGGACGATATGCAGAACGAAGACCGTGCCGTCACTCTGTTGGGCTACTTTCGCGGCGAGATCAAGGCCCTTCAGCGAGCTCTGGTCGAAGTCGACCGGGGCGAGGATGCGTTTGAACGGGAAAGCCATTTCATCTCCTGTGGCGCGCGCCCATGAGGCCTCCGAGAGGTTGCCTACAAAGCGTGGCGGAACAGCCAGAACAAAAAAGCCGCGAGCATGATCGAAGCGGGCAGCGTCAGGATCCACGCCATCGCGATGTTGCGCACCGTCTCGAGCTGCAGGCCGGACTTGTTGGCCATCATCGTGCCCGCGACGCCCGAGGAAAGCACGTGGGTTGTACTCACCGGCAATCCGTAATAGTCGGCGGCTGCGATAGTCGCGGCCGCGGTGATCTCGGCGGCGGCTCCTTGTCCATAGGTCAGGTGATCCTTGCCGATCTTCTCGCCGACGGTAACGACGATCCGCTTCCAGCCGACCATCGTGCCCATGCCGAGCGCCATCGCGACGGCCACCTTAACCCATCCCGGGATGAACTTGGTCGCGAGATCGATGTGCTTCTTGTAGTTGTCGAGAATCGTCCAATCCTGAGCAGTGAAAACCGGGGTCCCCTGCTTCTTGATCAGCCGGAAGGCTTCGCTGGTCAGGTACATGTCATTGCGGAAGTTACGGGTGTACAGCGGCGGCACCTTGGCCATCTCTTTATAGATACTCAGTTCGTTGCCGATGTCATTGACGATCTGACGCAGCGCAAGCATCGTGTCGGGTGTGAAGGTCTTGGTCCGGATATATTCCTGCACCACGTCGCGCGGATCGGTGGTGACCGCGGCCTTGGAAACATACTTATCGAGGACCTGGTCGGCCTGTGCCGACACCGCGACAAAGTCCGCGGTCGCGCTGGCGGGCACCGCGCGATTGAGCGCGTAGGCGGTTGGCACCAGGCCGATCAGAATCAGCATGATGAGACCCATGCCCTTCTGACCGTCGTTGGAGCCATGCGCGAAGCTCACGGCCGTACAGGTCAGAATCAGCAGTCCACGAATCCAGAACGGGGGCGGCTCGGTACCTTGCGGAGCCTCGTAGAGGCGCTTGTCGGTGATCAACGCCTTGGCGATCAGGAGCAGCGCCGCGGCCAGCGCGAATCCCACCACCGGCGAGACCAGCAACGACTTACCGATGTTGAGGGCTTGGCCCCAATCGACGCCGCTGGTTCCGGTCTTCACGGCCATCAATTGGTTCGCGATACCGACTCCGATGATCGATCCGATGAGGGTATGAGAGCTCGAGGCGGGAAGGCCCAGGTACCATGTCCCGAGATTCCAGATGATCGCGGCGACCAGCAGCGCAAACACCATCGCGAAGCCGCCCGCGCTGCCCACCTGCAGAATCAATTCGACTGGCAGCAGCGAAAGGATGCTAAACGCCACCGCGCCGGTGGAAAGCAGCACTCCCGCGAAGTTGCAGAGACCAGACCATGCCACGGCGACGTGAGGCTCCAGCGAATGCGTGTAAATAACGGTCGCGACCGCGTTGGCGGTGTCGTGAAAGCCGTTGACGAACTCGAAACCGAGCGCGATCAGCAGCGCGCCGCCCAGCATGAGGAACGGACGGATCGTGGTGGCCTTCTCGACCGAAAGGTCCGAAGCCAGATGGGTCGCCACGTAGAATAACCCCGCGGCGAGAATCAATCCGAAGATAATAATCCCGCCCACTCCCGGGCTTCTTGCTAATTTTTCCTCGATCGCGCGGTTACTCGGAATCGCACCTTCAACGGTCGCTGCCACAGCGGTCCTCCCCTCGGGCCAAGATTGTCTGGCTTTGCCAAGGGCACCTATACGCTGCGCGGCTTACGGACGGATTAGGATTGTGTTGCTGGGAAGTGATCTGTCGTAGCCATCACTGCAAGCCTCGAAAGAGGCCGTCTATGGTCCACACCACGGCCCCGTTGTCCTAAGGCCGATAGCGATCGGGGAGCAGCGCGGCGGACGGAATTATTTCGGGTTCTCCGGAACCAGGCGGCTGCCAGTAGAGTTTCAGGTACGAGCCGCCGGCGATATTGCGCTCGCCGACTTCGATCCGATGTCGCCCCGCGGTCAAATATATCGCGCCCTGATCATGCGGCTTGCTCACTGACCCCGGATCGGAAATCACATGATGACCGTCGATCTTGAGCCAGCCCGCGTCGTCGACGTCGATCGCGAAACCATAGCGGCCGTCGTGCGGCACCAGCAGAGTGCCGGTCCAGACCGCAACCGATGGAAACGGCATCGCGCCCATGTGGGCGATGTCGTCGAAGTTGATCTCGGGATCGACGCGCACGATATGCGGCTGCGAATCGCCCGGTTGCTCGCCGACGTAGTAGCGGCCCAGGAGGCCATGATCGCCGGTCAGCTCGAGCGGCTGCACCAGTGCGCCGGTAAGCGAGGCGACGAAGACGATCGCGATCGCGATCGCAAACGCGGTGGAGCGCAGCCGGCGCATCGCGCGCCGCGGCCATATCGCCAGTGCCCGCACGAGCTCGAAGGCCCCGGCGACCCAAATCGCGGCCAACGGCCAGAGTTGGAGCGCAGCGGGCAATCCCAGGAGTTTTCCCGCGTTGAAGGCAACTGAATCGTCGACTATGGGGCCGCCGCCGAAGTATGCGTCGCGATTGGTCGCGAAATCGCCCCGCAAGTACTGTTGCAGCGCGAAATCGCGCACCGGATTGTCGTATTCGTAGGGAAAGTGCGGGTTGGTTGCCGTCGCCATCAGCATGATCGCCGCGGACATCGCGCCCAGCGCGCCGAGCAGGAAGTCCCACGACGCGGGCAGGAATGCGAGCGTCAGCACCATGAATGGGATGCCCGCGATTAGTTGACGCGGGCCGGTTGCGGTGCCGCCGCCCCACGAGACGATCGATTCGCCGTACGATGCGTTGAACAGGATCATCGCGACGAACGAGAACACCGCCACCGCCATCTCCGCGCGCCAGGCAGTGCGTCGAGCGAAATAAATTGCGCCAGGAATCGCCAGCAGCAGGACCGGATTACAGTAGAAAAGACCGCGCTGCGGGTCGATTAGAATCGCCCATAGTATGTCGAGCTTCGGATAAGTCAGACCGACGAAGCCCTGCGCCTGTTCGGGAAACTGGGTGTTGCCCGGCGTCAGCTTGAACGCCTCGTAGCTCATGAAGAACGGGCTGCCGAATGCGCCCCAGTTGTAGAGCATCATGAGTCCGGCGGTGATCGCGGCGCCCACCGAGAAGCAGATGAGCTCGCGCCGCGGCAACTTGAACGTCGCGTAGAAGCCGATCGCGGCTGCGATCAACAGCGCCGGATAGTCGTTGAGCACCGCCCATCCGGCGAGGAACCCGGCCCAGAACGCGCGCTCCATGCCCGGCGCCGTGTCGAACGTCGCGAGCAGGTAGAACGCCGCGAACGCGGTCGCCGCTGCGACCGGCGCGCCGTCGAGCTGCGTCGCGTAGGGAAAGCATATGGTGCCGAGCGCGACTATCAGCCCGAGCGCCGCGGAGCGTCCCTCTGAGGCGCCCAGGAATCGCGCGAAGCGATACATGAGCACCGCGAGAATCGCGATGAGCAGGCCGGTCGAGAAGATGATCGTGAGCCACGTCACGAGCGCCCAGTAGAGCGGTTCGTTGCGGCTGAAGATCGGCAGCAACGCCACCCGCAGCAGCGACCACGGAACCAGCGCGGTGAGCGAGGTGCCGGGCGCCTTCACCGAGTAGTAGTGACCGCCGAAACTGATGATGTCGGCGGTGTTGAAGCCGCAGTAGTCGTCGATCCAGAGCGTGTGCCGCTCCAGCATCGAGCGCATCAGGTCGAAGCGCGCAGCGATGCTCTGGTCGGAGGCCTGGTAGAAGTACGCGTAAGTGACGAACGGGATCAGAAACAGCGAGCGCTCGATACGTCGCGTATGTTGCTCCGACGGGGTCATCGCGGCGCCGCGCGTTTTTTCTTCGGCGGTTTCGATTTTGATTGGGGCGCGTTTCGTGGCGCCGGGCGCGATGTTGAAGCAGCAAGCTGGCCGGACCGATCCGGCTGATTTGACTGGTCCAGTTGGCCGAACCGGCGCCATCCCCAGACCGCGCCCACGCCCAGCAGGAGGAATGCGATGACCAGCGAGTAGTGCGAGCCGAGCTGCGGCGGGGTGGTGGTCTTGCGAATTTCGGCCAGGTCGTAAACCGGCGTCGCGCCCGGCGGCAGCGCGGAAATTTTCAGCACGCTTGCGTTGCGAAAGTACGCGCGGCCGGTGTTGAGGCTTCCGTAGCCGCCGACGCGCAGGGCGACGTCGACGTCGGCGCCGCGGCCGCTGATCTTGAGATAAAAGCCGAGCCTGCGCCAATCGGCGGTGCCTTGAACGTCGCGCGACATCGCGCCGTCCTCCAGCACCGAGACAGTCGCGCCGGTTTCCTTGACGCCGACGTTTTCGGTGCGGATCTCGGCGCCGAAGTAATACCAACCCGGCTCGAGCGAGAGCGATTGCTCCCAACGGCCATCGTTAGCCTTGAGATTTTCGACGATCAGTTCGCCGGGGTGGCCATTTTCGGGACGCTGCCAGGTAGTCTTGAAGGCCTCCGGAGCGTTGACCCACGCCTCGTCGCGCCAATCGTCGGGCTGATCGCCGGAGCCCTTGGCGAAGTCGCCATTGATCAGGACCTCTTTACCGGCAGGCGCGGGTGCAGAAGCTTGCGGAGCGGGAGACGATTGCGTGCTCGCGGCGGAAGCGGACTCGGTCGCGACGCTAGCTTGCGGCGCGGCGGAAGACTGCGCCCTGGCAGTCGACAATCTCGCGGCAGTCAGTAGCGCGACAGCCGCGGCGAGCGCGGCGCACGCTCGAGCGGCTCGTGATCGCGATAAAAAAGCGGCGGGCGCCATGCGGCTAAATCCAGCTTCGAAGTCCGTCGCCTTCCAGCCACATCCGCGCGTAGTAGCCCGAGCGAGGGATCATGACGCCGACCCAGACTGGCCAGTAGTAGATGAACAGGACCAACGCGCCGAGCACGAACACCACCGCGACGTAGCGGCCCGTGTAATTCCTGCGCGCAGGCATCGCGGCATATCCGCCGAACACCGCGATCATCCCAGCCCCGCCCCACCATCCGCCGAGTCCCAGGATGAACGCCGGCGCCATCGTCATCAGCAGCGACAGATGCTCCCACAACTCGCTCTTGCCCTCCCAGCAATTCGCGAGAAGCCACGCGAGTGCCAGGTATCCGAGATAGAGCGAAGCCATGTAGTGGTAGAGGAACAATGTGCGTCCAATCCAGACCCAAGCCATCAGGTAGCCGAGGTAACCGAGCACCAGGAACGAGCGCGAGAGATTCGGGCGCTCGAGCGCCTGCACCGCCATGATCGTGATCGCGCTGAGCGCGCCCCACAACAGCAGCGGATTGCTTCCGCCCCATACCGTCGCGACCGGGCCGGTCTTCGGAAAGCTCTGCCAGTAGGCGACCGGCCGTAGCATCAGCGGCCAGCTCCACCACGGCGAGGAATAGGGATGCGTCGCCTCGGCGACTGCGGCCTCGTAATCCGGGACGTCGTGGAAATAGTAGTGGGCAAGATCGGCCATCCCGCCCCACCATCCGAGAATGAAATGCGGGAGGAACACCGCGAGAAAGGCCGCGAGCGCAACTGAGCCGACCAGGATCACCGCGGCCGCGACGCGCACGTCGAGCAGACGTCCGAGTCCAAGCCACGATTCGCCTTCGATCGATTTTGAAACTGGCGACTTCCAGCCGAGCGCGTAGACCAGGAATCCGACTACGAGCAGAACAGTGACCACTGGAATATAGAGCTTGCTGCCCACGCACAGGCCGAGTGCCACGCCGAGCCACACGAGGATGCGGCGGCGCTCGAGCAGGTCGGGAGTCTGGATGAAACGGAACAGCTGCAGGTACGCGATCGCGGCGAAGGTCAGGTACACGATATCGATAACCGCGATGCGCGAATCGACGAGAAACAGGCCGTCGCAGACGATGAACGCGGCGGCCAGCGTCGCGGCCAGGCGCGATCCGGTCAACCTGCGCCCGAGCAGATATGTCACGCCGACCAGGATCGTCCCGAGAATCGCGTTGCCGACGCGCCAGCTCCACGGACGATCGCCGAAAATCCAGATGCCGCCCGCGATGACCAGCTTGGCCAGCGGCGGATGGGGATCGAGAAACCATTCGCCGTGCAGATATTGGCGCGCCTGCGCGACGAAATGAACTTCGTCGAAAACGATCTCGGCAGGATAGCCGAGATGCCAGAATCGCGTTACCAAGGCGGCTGCGATCAGAATCGCGAGGACGAGAGTGTCGGTCCGGATCCACGCGGGCGGCGCAATTTCCTCCTCGACGATTGGGACCGACTGCGGCGCGGTCATCGCGGGGAAAATCCGAAGGCGCTCGATGAACGACATCGCCGCCGGCGCGCGCTGCTCGCCCGGCTCCAGCGCGGCGATACCGAAGTAAACGGCAACCGTTAGTGCGACCAGGTTTATTGCCGACGCCGCCATCGCAAGGCCGTCGCGCGCGTCCATGAAAACGACGGTATTCAGGATGTGCAGGGCGTAGGCGAGATTGAACAGGCAAGTCGCCGACAGGATCGCGAACACCGCCAGCATCGGGACCGACTCGAGCGCGAGCGGCACCAGGAATACCAGCGCGGGATACAGGTAGCGCTCATGCATCCGCGGCGCGAGCATGAAAAATCCGAAAATGGTGATGAACGACGCGAACATCAGGCGCCGCGCCGAACGTCCGCGCCACAAAATCCACGCGACGTAGAGATACAGCGGCACCAGCAGGCTCATCCCGAGTGCGAAATATGACACCCCAGCGACGGTGTCGGAGTCGGCCTGGCGCATCCCGCCCAGCAGCGCCATCAGGTTGAACGCGTTCACCGAGGTCTCGTGATAGTAGGCTGCGGTCGAGGTGTAGAGATTGATTATCCAGTTCCACGGATGCCCGATCTGAAACGGCGCGATACCGATGATCGCGATCGCAACGAATGAGACGGCTGAGCTGATCCATATTCGATAGTCGCTCTCGAGCAGCGTGTAGAGCGCGAGCACGGGGACCAGCATCAGCCCCTGCGGCTTGACCAGCACCGAAATCGCGGCGACCGCCCAGCATAGTTCGAATTGCGAGGAGAGAATCGCCATCACGCTGAGCAGCATCGTGAAGGCCGGCACCGAGTCGCTCTGTCCCCACCCCACGGTGTCGAACAGGAGCGCGGGATTGAGCGCGATCAGCAGCATCGCGGCGATCGCGAGGTTGCGCGAGCGGCCGTCGCGCCGGACGAAGGCGAACATCAGGAGCGCCAGCGCGAAGTCGGCGACTAGCGCGGGGCTCTCGACGATGATGCGCAGAAAAGTGCCCGACGCGTCGAACAGGTTCGCGACCACGCCGGCGATCCACAGCGCGTAGAGGTAACCGGGCGGATAGTCGAGGAAGTAGCCTTCCTGGTATGTGCGCGCGGGGCCGAGGGTCGCGATCTGGCTGGCCCACGCCTCGTAACTGCTGACGTCGGTTGCGAAGCCGGGGAACCACGGCAGCATCGCGAGCTTGACCACCGCGATGATCGCGAGGATCAGCAGCGCGGTGCGCAGCCCAGAGTCCGGATCGGCGGCGACGGGCGCCAGGTAATTGGAGAACGTGTACCAGACGATCGCGAGCATCGCGGCGCCCGCGAGCAACCCCACGACCTTGCCGCTGGCGCCCGCGCCCGCCGCAGGAACGGCCGCAAGAGCGCCGAGCGCGAGCGCGGCGATTGCCATCGCGCGCCCTCGCGCCGTCCGTCGCCGCCCGCCGAGCCTGTCCCCGCACGCCATCAATTCATGCAAAATCCGACTGTCAGTTTGATGCGACGCGCCTCACGATTTCGATCCCCGCGCGCCGCTAAGACTAGCGGACCACGGAGGTGCGATTAATAGCCCTGCGGCGCGCTTTGCTGGCGGCCCGTACGCGCCGCGGTCTATGATGCGCAATTGCCCGAGGAGGCCATTTGGCATGCAACTTATCCACACCGTTTACGAGCCGGCCGGCGAAGGACCCCATCCCGCGCTGATCGCGTTTCACGGATGGGGCGCGAGCGCGCTCGACCTCCTGGGCCTCGCGCCCTATATCGCCGACGGCCGCTTCCTCGTGATCTGCCCGCAAGGACCGGTCGAGGTACCGATCGGGCCGACGCGCGGCTACGGATGGTATCCGATTCGGACCGGCGGACCGCTCGATCCCGACGCGATCGAATCCGCGGCGCGTGACGCGGCGCGCTTCATCGACGCGGCCGTGGAGCGCTATCCGATCAATCGTCGCAAGCTGGTGATTCTGGGATTCAGCCAGGGCGGCACCATGGCGTATCGGCTCGCGGTCAGCACGCCGGCGAAATTCGCTGCACTGGTCGGCATTTCGACCTGGTTCCCGCCGGAGCTCAAGGACAAGGTGACCGATCGCGACGCGCTCGAGCGGCTGCCGACGCTGATTCAGCATGGCCGCGCCGACGAGATGATCGAGATCGGCCGCGCACGGACGTCGATCGAAAATCTGCGCGCGCTCAGAGTGCCGCTAACTTTTCGCGAGTACGATTGCGGCCACGAGATCACCGCGGAAAGCCTCAACGACCTGTCGACGTTCCTGATGGAAAAAGTGGTCCAGCCGATTCTGACCGTGTAAGGCTGCGCGTCGTGACCGCAAAGGATGAAGACACCGTGGCCGAAGCCGCGGACGCAGCGGCGTTTGCGAACCTGCTGCGCGTAGTTCGCGAGCTCAGGCGCCGATGCCCCTGGGATCGCGAGCAGAAGCTCGGCGACACGCCGCGTCATCTGATAGAGGAAGCCTACGAAGCGGCCGACGCGATCGCGCGCGGCGACGCGGCGGATATCGCCGACGAGTTGGGGGACCTTATCGTGCAGGCGCTGTTTGCGGCGACGATCGCCGCGGAGGCGCATCCGCTGGTCGCGGTCGACGCGGTGCTCGCGGGCGCCGCGGCAAAACTGGTCCGGCGCCATCCGCATGTCTACGGCGACACCAAGGCGGACTCGGTCGAGCAGATCCTCGACAACTGGGATCGCATCAAGCAGGACGAGCGCCGGCCAAAAGCTCAGGACAAAAGGCAGGACGATTCCAATGCCGGCGGCTCGCGGCTGGCCAGCACCGGCAAGGCGCTTCCGGCCCTGATGCGCGCGGAGAAGCTCGGTGAGAAGGCGCGGCGCGCGGGGATGGACTGGGGAGATATCGGCGGCGTGCTCGCCAAGGTGCGCGAGGAGCTCGACGAGGTCGAAGAGGCGCTCGCGCGCGGCGACAAGGCAGCGGCGGCCGGCGAGCTGGGCGACATGATGCTCGCGATCGCGAACGCGCCGCGCTTCATCGGGCACAACGCCGAAGAGACGCTGCGGCGCGCGTGCGACAAATTCGTCGCGCGCTTCGACGAGGTGGACCGGCTCGCGTCATCGCGCGGCGTCGACCTCAAGGATCTGAGCGCCGCCGAGATCGAGTTGCTGTGGCAGGAAGCCAAGCGTCGCGGGTAGCCATCGCCGGCATCGTCCGCCGTCGTATTGATTCGGATGATGCGCGCTGTTAGTTACAAGTGGTTATGCCGCATATTCCCGTTCATCCGTCAGCCGAGAAACGCCAGCGTCAGAACCTCAAACGCCACGAGCGCAATCGTGCGGTGAAAACCCACGCGCGCTCGGTCGCCAAGGAAGCCAGCGAGGCGATCGTCGCGGGCGACGCGACCAAAGCGTTGGCCCAGCTGCGGCTCGCGATCAAAGTGCTCGACAAGGCCGCGAGCGCCGGAACCTTCCATCGCAACACCGTGCGCCGCAAGGTGGCGCGGTTGTCGGCGAGCTATCATCAGAAGTACGGCACGGCGTCCGCCGCGCCCGCTCCGCAAGCGTAGAAATTTTTCGGAGTTCGCGCGCGCCGCGTCAGGGACGCGCGGTGGCGTCGGCGTCGCGCGCGCGCATCAGGTCGATCAGCAGGCCCGCCAGGGCCTGTTCTTTTTCCTTGATCTTCCCGTTCTTGAAATCCGCGTCGAGCTGGCAGGCGCGCCAGAAGGCGCGCTCCAGGCGCGGCTGGCCGAAACGGCGCGCGCCCGCGATCGCGTTCTGAGCGAGATTGCTCTGCGGCGCGAGGCCCATCACGGCGGCCACCTCGCGCTCGGATTTGCGCGCCGCGAGGATCGCGGCGGCGAGCATCATGCGCCGCATCGTCGGGATGATCTCCAGCGCGAGGATCTCGAAAGCGTCGCGGCCGAGAGCGAACGAACGGTCGAGCTGGGAGAGCGCGGCGCCGGCGCGGCCGCGCGCGACGCTGTCGGCGAGCTCGAATAATTCGGGCATCCGCCTGGCACTGGACTCGTTGAGATCGCCGGGCTGCACGGTCGCGCCCGCGTCGCAGAAAATCGCGGACTTGCCGAGCGCATTGGAAATCGCTGCAAGGTCGCCCGCATGGCGCGAAATCAGCAGGTCGGCGGCGGCGGGGGCGAGCTTCAGTCCACGCGCGCGCGCGAACACAATCGCGTACTGCTCGAGCTGATCGTCGAAGGGCCGATTACAACTGATGAGCAGGCCTGACTTCTCGGCGGCGCGGCGAATCTTCGCGGGCGCATTGTCGCGCTCATAGACCAGCACCAGCGCACCGGGACCGCGCGCCTGCTCGATAGCCTCGGCGAGCGCGCCCTCGCCCGCCCCGGCTCCGGCGCGCGACTCGCCCTCGGCAGCATCGTCATCAGCAGCGCGGTCGCGACGCGCGCGCAGCACGCGGCATGCGATGAGCCGTTTGGGCGCGAACAGATCAGGCGCGCGCAGCTCATTGAGCACCGCACCGAAGTCGTCGCCAGCGCCGACCTGGAAGGTCAGGTAATGATGGCCGTCGGCGGCCAGGCGGCGCGCGATCGCGTCGAGGATGTACTCGCGCAGAAATGCATGCGGGCCGAAGATTACGACGACCGGCGGAAAGCGGCGGGCCGCATCAGCGGACCTGAGGAACTGCATCGCCGTTTCGACCGCCATCCGCCCGCCCGTCGTCGCTCGCGAGTGCTAAAACCCCTCGGCCATCGAGGCGTAGAGATTCTGCGCGATTTTTTCCATCATCGTCGTCTGCGCGGCCTGCGTCTGCGTTTGCGCGGTCTGGATGTCGGTCAGCTTTGCGACATCCTGCCCGCGCAGATTCTGCTGCAAGAATGTCGGCGTGGTACTGACGACCGATTGCGAGACCACGGGATCGTGTTGCGCATTGTTCACGCCGTGGGTGTTCCACAGCACCTTGTGGGTGCGAAGGTCCAGCAACTGCGCCGAGACCGACATGCCCTGGCTGTAGATGGTCGGCTCGGACGCGGAGTTGAACGCGGTCGGCAGCGCGGCGATGTAATTAATGGTTCCGGACAGCTCGAGGTCCGCGCCGGCCGGGCTGTCGACCAGAATCAGCCGCCGATGGAGCGCAATCTCATCCTTCAAGTACGGCATGAACTGATCGTTGACGCCGGTGGTGCGGGTGCGATTGGTGAAGCGCGCGACATAAATCGTGTGCGCGTTGCGGGGAAGATTGTCGCCGGAAGCCGCGAAATGATAGCCGCATCCCGCGGCCGTCGCGACGGCGCCGAGGGCGAACACGATTGCGGCGGCGCTATTCAGCCTTGAGAGCAGCGCGATCCTCACCCTTGTTCCGGAGTCCGAGGCGTCCCGCGATTTCGTCGAGGACGCCGTTTACAAATCGTCCTGATTCCTGATCGCCGTAGCATTTGGCGAGCTCGATGGCCTCGTCCATGGTGACGCGGGCCGGGATGTCGTCCATCGCGAGCAGCTCGAAGATCGCGATGCGCAGGATGTTGTGATCGACGCGGGACAGGCGGCGCACCGACCAATGCTCGAGCGCGTCGGCGAGATGCTTGTCGAGGGTTGCCTGCTCGCGGCGGACGCCGTCGAGCAGCTGCATCGCGAACTCGCGCGCGCCCTGGTCGGCGGGGAAGCTCTCGAAGAACAGCACGAGCTCCTCGTTGGTGGCGCCGCCACAGATGTCGATTCGATACAGCGCCTTGAGCGCGCACTCGCGCCCCACGTGTCGAAGTCCCATACGATTGCGATAAAAGGTCCGCGCTGAAGCCGCCGCAGCGGCGCCGCTTCAGGTGATAAGTTTCAGCTCCGAGAACAGATGACCGAGTTTTTCTTTCTTGGTCCTGAGGTAACCGATGTTGCCCTTGTGCGGGATGACTTCGAGCGCCACGCGTTTCACCCGCACTCCGTAGCGGCGCAGGCTGTCGATCTTGTGCGGGTTGTTGGTGAGCAGTTGCACTTCGCCGACGCCGAGGTCGCGCAGGATTTGCGCGCCGATTCCGTAGTCGCGCAAGTCGTCGTCAAAGCCCAGCTCGAGATTCGCCTCGACGGTGTCGAGTCCGGTGTCCTGCAGCGCATAGGCGCGGATCTTGTTGCCAAGTCCGATACCGCGGCCCTCCTGGTGAAGGTAGATGACCACGCCGCCGTCGGACTCCATGATGCGGTCGAGCGACTCCTTGAGCTGCTCGCCGCAATCGCAGCGCGCGGAGCCGAACACGTCGCCGGTCAGGCATTCCGAATGCAGCCGCACCAGCGCGGGCCGTCCGCCGCCGACCGCGCCCTTGATCAGTGCGAGATGCTCGCGGCCGTCGACGATGTTGCGGAATATCACGGCCTGCAGCTCGCCGGCCGCGATCCGGAACGGCACTTCCGACACGCGCTGCACCAATACTTCGTTGGTGAGCCGGTAGGATACGAGATCCTTCACGAATACGACGGGCAGCGAATTTTTCTCCGCGAACTCGCGCAACTCGGACAGCCGCGCCGCCTCTCCGTCTTCGCGCAGGATGGTGCAGAGCGCCGCGCACGGCCGCATCGCGGAGCATCGCGCCAGGTCGACCGCGCCCTCAGCGCGCCCGATGCGCATCATGACGCCGCCGCTCAAGGCCATCAGGGGCAGCACGTGCCCCGGCATCACGATGTCTTCGGGTCCGGATTTCTCCGCGGCGATCACCTGGATAGTGCGCGCGCGATCGGCCGCCGATATTCCGGTCGTTACCCCTTCACGCGCTTCGACCAGTGCGCCGGCCTGCTCGATCAAATCGCCGTTGTCGTTGGATGGCGCCAGCGGAATGCCAAGCTCGCGCATCCGGCGATCGGTGATCGCGACCGAGACGACGCCGCGCGCCTCGCGCGCCATGAAATTCACGTGGTCGGGAGTAACCTTTTCAGCCGCCATCACGAGATCGCCTTCGGCGTCCTCGCGCTCCTCGGCGATCATCACGACCATCTTTCCGTCGCGGAGCCGGGCGAAAACTTCTTCCAATGGCGTCTCAGGCATTAGCGCTTCCCTGACAAACCGAATCCTAGCACCGGCCTTCAAACCTAACCAGTCCGCCGTCGACAGTTCGATCAAGCCCGCCCAATTTGATTCGAAATCAAACGGCGCGCAGCGTCATTTCCGCGCCGCACGCGCGCGGCGAACGACGGGCCGGGCCTGCAGCAACCAATCGTCGCCGACGCGCTCCGCGGTGAAATCGGCGAGTGCGATCGCGTCGCGCACCTTCGCAAAGCCGGGACCCGTCGAACTCAGGCCGCTCAAATCCTGAACCGCCGGCAATCCGGAGCCGATTATTTTGGGCGCGACGAAAAACGCGACGCGATCGACGATGCCCGCGCTGAGCGCGGACGCGGCGAGATGCGCGCCGCCCTCGATCATGACTTTGCACCATCCACGGCGCCCGAACTCGCGCATCACCGCGGCCAGATCGATCTCGCCAGCAGGCAACGTCGGCGCCGCCAGCACTTCGATCGATGCGCCGGGATAGCGCTGCGGAACGTTCTGCAGCGCGCTGATCAACGTCGGCTGCGGGTCGTGCGCGAGGTTCGCGGCGGTCGTCACCAGAATTGCTCCGGCACTCGAGCGTTCGCTGAATACGCGAGCGTCAAATGGCAGTCCGCAGCGCCGCGTCGATGATCACGCGCACCGGGTCGCGCCCGCCACGCATCCGGCAGGTCAGCCGCGGGTCGTCGGCCAGTACCGTGCCCGCGCCGACCATCACCGCGTCGCATTCGCGACGCCATCGATGGACGATCTGGCGCGCCGGTTCCGAGCTGATCCATTTCGAGTCGCCGCTCGCAGTTGCGATTCGCCCATCGAGCGACATCGCGAGCTTCAACAGAACGAACGGGCGCCGGCGGGTGACGCGCGTGATGAAACCCTCGTTGAGGCGGCGGCATTCGTCTTCGAGGACGCCGACCGTGACTTTGATTCCGGCGCGGCGGAGAATCGCGAGCCCGCGGCCGCGCACTGGCGGATAGGGATCGAGACAGCCCACCACCACACGCGCTACTCCGGCCGCAGCCAGCGCCTCGGCGCACGGCGGCGTCTGGCCGCGATGCGCACACGGCTCGAACGATACGTAGGCGGTCGCGCCGCGCGCTCGCGCGCCCGCACGCCGGAGAGCAATCGTCTCGGCGTGCGGACGTCCGCCGCGCGCGGTGACGCCGCGGCCGACGACGCGGCCGCCGCGCACCAGCACGCATCCGACCGCGGGGTTCGGCGTGGTCAGGCCGAGTGCACTTTCGGCCAGCGCGAGTGCCTCGCGCATGAAGCGGGAATCGGTCGCGCGATCTGCCGGCATGCGCGCGTCAGGAACCGTCCTTCTTGTCGGCGGGACGCGGCTCAGCGGCCGGACTCTCCTTGCGGCGGCTGATCATATCTTCGAGCTCATGCATGAACTCGTCGATATCCTTGAAGGAGCGGTAGACCGATGCGAAACGGACGTAGGCGACCTGGTCGATCTTGTGCAGCTCGTTCATCACGGCGGTGCCGATGAACGAACTCGGAATTTCGCGGCCACCGTGCTCGGTCGCCGACGCCTCGATCTGATCGGCCAGCAACTCGATGGTCTCCATCGAGACCGGGCGTTTCTCGCACGCACGCTTGAGTCCCGCGATTATTTTGCCGCGATCGAAAGGTTCGCGCCGCCCGTCCTTCTTCACCACCATCGGCGTCGATTCCTCGACGCGTTCGTAGGTCGTGAAGCGCCGCTTGCATGACGAGCACATCCGCCGCCGCCGGATTATCTCGCCGCCGCTGGAGAGGCGGGAATCGACGACGCGGTTACCGCGATGGCGGCAGAACGGGCATCGCATGTTCTTGAGTCTAGCGGGCGGGCGCGGGCGCGCACATCCCAGGGCGCTTCCTTACCGGTCCTGGAGCAGACGCCCCGGGCGCCGCGGAGGCCAATAATGCAAGAACCGGCGCGGCGACCGCGTCCGGTCCGTTGCTGAGAAAATTTCACTCGCCGCAATGAAGCGGGTGGGTTCAGCTCTTGTGTCCCTCGATATAGGTGACGACGTCCTTGACGGTGCGAATCTTCTCGGCGTCTTCGTCGGAGATTTCGATATTGAATTCTTCCTCGAGCGCCATCACCAGCTCGACAATATCCAGCGAGTCGGCGCCAAGGTCTTCGATAAACGACGCCTCCGGAGTGACTTCGTCGGCGGCCACACCGAGCTGCTCGCTGATTTTCTCGCGAACCTTGGTTTCGATATCTTGAGCCATCGTGCTCTAGTTCCTCCTGGCAATGCGGCCGGTCGTGCCGCGTGTGGGAATCATACCCGACGCCCCGAAATTTTGCTCGCTATTGCCGCAGCCAAGTTGATGAAGGTGCGCGGGGCGCGGTTCGGGGTCAAGTAACTGCGCAGCATAGGGGCTTATCCGCTATCAGGCAAGTTGCCAAAGCGGCCATCGCGGACGCGGCGCGCACCGCTGAAAAAAATGCGCGACGCAACGGGCCTCAGGCCTGGAGTAGTGTCCTAATTTGAAATCCTGCCCATGGTGCACGTGCTGGTGCATTCTGCCAAAATCGGTCCGTGCGCCGGCGTTCAGGCAACGTTGTGGATTTCGGTTCGCGACGTGACGTTAATCAGATCGCGTCGGCCATCGTCAATCAAACTATTGAGCGACCGACGCTTTCAGGTTCGCCAGCTTCTTGCTGAACGCATTGGTGAGCCGCGTGAATCGGCGGCACTCCATTCGGACCGATAGATTCTGCCGTTCGACATAGCTGGTCGAAATGTGCGCTGGGTCGGGGTCGCCTAAAAGAACCTCCTTTTCGCTTCTGACCATTTCAGGAGGTGAGTAGCGCCCGCGACCAGTGTTTGGTTGAGGAATTGATCACAGGGGCTTGCTCGATCCAGAAAGAGATGCTTGCGGAGTGAAGGAGACCAGAGTGGCTAACGAAATGATCGAGTCTTCATGTCATTGCGGCGCAGTGCGTTTTGAGATTAATCGCGCTCCGGAAGAGGTAACGGATTGCAATTGCACCATCTGCCGACGCTACGGCGCACTCTGGGCCTACTATTCGCCCAAAGAAGTGCAAGTAACGAAAGACGCGACCGACATCTACATGTGGGGTGAGAGGAGGTTAGAATTTCATCGCTGCAAGCGATGTGGCTGCGTTACCCATTGGGAAGCGGTGGACAAAACGCACGACCGCATGGGGGTAAATGCGCGGCTGATGACTCCGGAGGTCCTGGCGCACGCGCGCGTGCGCCACGTCGACGGCGCAAGCTGGGTCAAGTAAGCCGGATTTCAAATCAGGACACTACCAGGCCTGGCCGGCGAGCGCGTCGGCGACCGTCTTCAGCGATGCGAGGTCCCCGCTGCCAGTTGTCCTGCCAGCCGGCATTTCCTTTCGACTCTCCAATTCCAACGGTAATCTCATGCTCGTGATTTTGGAGAGACTCCTTGATTAATCGCCAACAATAGCGGTCAAGACCCGGCGGTGCTGGCTGGCATCACCGTTGCCGAGAGATTTCCTGTTTCAACTGAGAATGCACTTCCGCGGAGGTAATCGGTGTTGTGAACACTATCGACACTGCCCTTAAAGCCAACCAGATGTACGCTGAACGATACGACCCTGCCCTGGGTCGCCCACCGGCACCCAGGCTGGCCATTGTGACCTGCATGGATCCCAGACTGACAGAGATCGTTGAGGCGCTCGGTCTCAAGAGCGGCGATGCGCACGTCATTCGCAACGCCGGCGCCACCGTCACCGAAGATGTAATCAGGTCACTCCTGGTTTCGACCCGCGTGCTCGGAACCCGCGAAATCCTAATCGTCAATCATACCGGCTGCGGCATGATGACGTTCAAGGACGATGAGCTGCAGGCGAAGCTGCGACAATCCTCCGGGACGGCCGTGGTTGAACCCGCGCGCTTCTTCTCGTTCGTCGACCTGGAAGAAGATACGCGGGAGCAAGTCCAGAAGGTGAGGTCCCATCCCTGGATCGCAAAGGGGATTCCGATCCGAGGCGTGGTGTTTGATGTAGAAACCGGAAAAATGAGAGAAGTGCCAGCTTGAGCTGAAGGCGAGGTTCAGGGCTTGTACCCACCCCAGCGCGTGGCGCGGTTGGGGGTCAAGTAACTGCGCTGCGTAGGGTCTTATCCGATATCAGGAAAGTTGCCAAAGCGGCAGACTGTGCGCGAGATGTTTCCGACAGTCCGCCTTTTCTAGACACTCGAGATTGACACGGCGTACGCGTTCAACGATTGCATCGGTAGATTGGCTAATATTGGGCCGGTTCACTCGGGACAAAGCGCAAGTATCCGACAATCCGGTAGCTTCCGTCCGCCCGATCGTTCGGATGACTAATCCCGTCGAACACGGGTACTGCGTCGACGATCATCACGCGGTCGGGCGGGCAGCTCTCGGCAGGTCCTCCTGCCGCGCTTGAATCACGAACACGGAACGGGATCGTCTTCAATCTCGGTGAGTTTGCCTTGACAGCTTGCCAGCCCCCAGCCGATGATTTTGGCCAAGGACGAGCCTCACGATGACCATCACCATTACCGCCTTTGAACGGTCACCCGATGGCGGTAAGGGACTGGCGCGTGATACGCGCGTTCGCTGGGCGCTTGAAGAAGTGGGCCAACCCTACGAGGTTCGCCTTGTTTCGTTCCGTGCGATGAAGGAACCCGCGCATCGGGCGCTTCATCCTTTCGGCCAGATTCCGACCTATGAGGAAGCCGATCTCGCCCTGTTCGAGACAGGGGCGATCGTGTTCCATATCGCCGAGCGCCATGCGGGCCTGCTGCCGGACGATGCCAATGCCCGGGCGCGTGCGATCACATGGATGTTTGCCGCGCTCAACACGGTGGAGCCGCCGATCCTTGAACGCGAAACCGCCAGGCTCCTGGAGGGCGACAAGACCTGGTATGAAGCAGCGCCTGCCTCTGGTCGAGGATCGCGTCCGCAACCGGCTGGCCCAACTTTCCGGTCGCCTGGGCGATGCCGACTGGCTCGATGGTGCGTTCAGCGCGGGCGACCTGATGATGGTGTCGGTGCTGCTCAGATTGAAATCTTCGGGCATTCTGGACGAATATCCGAACCTGGCCGCCTATGTCGCCCGCGGCGAAGCGCGGCCCGCCTACCAGCGGGCTTTCGACGCTCAATTGGCGGTTTACACGGCAAGCCACCGACCGGCTGATTGAGGTCCGTCCTGGGCTCGAAGTCGTCATCCGAGTTTTTCGTTCAGTTTATGGGTCCTGACGCTAGAACTCGAGATTGACACGGCGTACGCGTTCAACGATTGCATCGGTAGATTCGCTAATATTGGGCCGGTTCACTCGGGACAAAGCGCAAGTATCCGACAATCCGGTAGCTTCCATCAGCCCGATCGTTCGGATGAGTAATCCCGTCGAACACGGGTACCGCGTCGAAATCGAACGGGCTTACGCCTTTGAGGCACGCCGTGTTGACGCCGAACTGATTAGGATTTGAGCGCCGCCGATGATGGGTATAGATGCCGCACTTGGAGCAGAAATAGTGCTCCGCCACTCCAGTGTTGAATCGATAAACCGTCAGCGCCTCCTGGCCGCGGTCAAACGAAATGTCTCCCGCTTCGGCGGAAACCGCCACTGCGCCTCGCATACGGCAATATGAGCAATTACACCGCCGCGCGGTTTTAAGACCGTCCGATAATTTCACCCTGAAGCAAACCGTTCCGCAGTGGCACGCGGCTTCCATTTCAACGCGTTGTTCCATAACCGTATTCAATTAGCCCCTTACGCTGCGTTCAAGTGAGCCATTGGCTCGGACAAGACTTGCCGATGACCCGCGCCTCAAATCAATTTGAAGGGGCGACTTCCCATGGCGAGAAAGAAACTGTACGAGATGATTGTTACACGCCCAGCAACTGAATCGACGCTGATTCGGGATCATACACCTATTCCACCTATGCGCGCGGACTGGACGGCCTCTGGGGAGCGTACCAGTGGCTCGACCGCGCCCCCAAGGGGCGCAACGAGACAGGCTACTGGTGGCACCGCCACGACGAGTACGACAAGCGCTGAGCCAGGTTATGGATCTTGTTGGCACAACCGGGGGAGGACGTCATGAACAGAAGAGCATTCCTGAAAGCAGTCGCATCGGCAGCCGCGCTGCTGCCGCTTATGCCGCGCCGCCTATTGGCGAGTACGAACTTCAGCCGGCGTCGTCCTTCCGATGCGACTTGGCCATCGCAGTCGGCATGGAAGCAGCTCAATGATGCGGTCGGCGGAAATTTGATTCCGGTCGACTTTCCACTTTCGGTGCTCAAAAGCGATCCCGACGGCGACGCTGCAAAGCAACTGCTCAAGAACCTCAAGAATCCGTATTTCCTCGGCGATACGCCCGGACTCACCGAGTCCACTGGATGGGTCGATGCGTGGGCGACCAAACCGAGCGTGTATGCGGTCGCGGCGCGCCACGCCAACGATATCGCCGCGGCGGTGACCTTCGCGCGCGAGAATAATTTGCGTCTCGCGGTGCGCGGCGGCGGCCATAGCTATCAGGGCACTTCCAACGCCCCCGATTCGCTCCTGATCTGGACGCGGCATATGCACGACATCACGCTGCACGATGCGTTCGTTCCGCAAGGATGCGAGCACGTAATGCAGCCGCAGCCCGCGGTGACACTCGGCGCCGGCACCATCGGGATCCAGGCATATGATGCAGTAACGACCAAAGGCGGCAAGTATGTTCAGGGCGGCGGATGCCTCACGGTTTGCCTCGGAGGTCTCATCTCGGGCGGCGGCTTCGGAAGCTACTCGAAGCACTACGGCACCGCGGCGGGAAGTCTACTCGAAGCCGAAGTCGTGACTGCCGACGGTCAGATTCGGATCGCGAACGCATCGATGAATCCCGATCTATTCTGGGCGCTGAAGGGCGGTGGCGGCGGAACCTTCGGCGTCATGAGCAGGATGACGGTGCGGATGCACGAGCTGCCGGAATATTTCGGCTCCGCCAACTTGAATGTAAAAGCATCCTCGGACGACGCGTACCGCGGTCTCATTCGCGAGTTCGTGAGCTTCTACCGCGAGCATCTTTTCAATGATCATTGGGGCGAGCAGGCGCATGTGAGGCCCGACAATGTGCTCGAAATCCAGATGTGTTCGGTTGGGCTCGGCACCGACGACGCGAGGAAAGTTTGGCAGCCGTTTCTCGATTGGGTGAAGAACTCCTCGGGCTGTTCGATCAAAGGGCAGAGCACGATCGGAAGCTTTCCGGCGCGCCACCAGTGGGACCCGCCATGGTGGAAGGAGCACTGGCCAGAGATCGCATTTCCGCGTGATGGCTTTCTGCACGAAATGCTCGACGACGCCCTCCTACACGTGATGGCCCAGCCCGTCTTCGCCTTCGATCCGCGGCCTGATGCGGATCCGAATCACGCATGGTGGCAGGCAACTACCGGCGAGGCCGGCATCTTCTGGTATGGATACGAATCGCTCTGGCTGCCGGACTCGCTGCTTAAGCCCGACGCGCAGCAGCGCCTCGCCGATGCGCTCTTCGCGGGTTCGCGCCATGCGGAGATCGGACTGCACTTCAACAAGGGACTCGCGGGCGCGCCGCCCGAGGCCATCGCGTGGGCGAAAGACACCGCGACCAATCCTTCGGTGCTAAGCGCCTTCGCGCTGGCGATCGTTGCCGATGGGCAGGAGCCCGCGTATCCCGGAATCGCGGGACATGAGCCGCGCGTTGAGCAGGGGCGTAAAGCGGCGGAGCGCATCGATCGATGCGTCAACGAGCTGCGCGCGGTCGCGCCCAACGGCGGCGCGTATGTGAGTGAGAGCAACTACTTCGAGAAGGGATGGCAGCAGGCGTACTGGGGGAGCAACTATCCTCGCCTGGCTGAAATCAAAAGAAAATACGATCCGGACGGGCTGTTCTTCGTCCATAACGGAGTCGGCTCGGAACAGTGGAGCGCGGACGGCTTCACGAAGCTCTGAGCCGATCGTCATGCCGGCGCAGTTGAGGAATTTCCTTCGCAAAACCGATTTACCAGCGGCATCGCGCTCGCGATCGGAATGCAAGCGCCGAAAAACGCTCGCTGGTCTTCTTTGAACATTCGCTCCATTTTCGGCATCGTCGCCTTGAGTTTGGGATCGTGCTCGGCGTCGCGTTGGTAATCCAAGATCAATTCCTGCCAGCAACTCAAAATAAGACACTCGCAATTTGAAATTCAGACACTCAGGTCCGAACTAAGCCGGTACCAAGCGGCCATCGGACGCAGCGCGCGCCGCTCAAAATGCGCGGCGCGACGGGGCTCAGGGCTTGGGTAGTTTCTGAGTTTGAAAACTTACTTCCTTAGAGATTGCTCAATCTCGAACGTCATCGCACCTGGTCCGCTCACGTAGGCGGCTCGCGAGCCGTAAGGTTTGGTTTCAGGCGCGCTGACGGTCACGGCACCGCGCGAGATTACACGTGCGTAGTCGCGGTCGCAGTCTTCACTTACGAATCCAATCGTTATCTTGGAATCGTGAGCCTCTGCATCTACGAAAAGATTGAAATCGCCAACGGCAAATATTGCCATCTGCGGGATCTGAAATACGGGCTTGAGTTCCCACACTCGCTCAAGCCATTCCAGCGCAGCGGGCAAGTCTCGAACGCCAGCATGAACGTGGTTCGCATTCATTCCGCAGAACCCTCCTGTCCTTTATTCTGGTTCGCTTCCCAGTGGCCCACGACTGCGACTACGTCATCAAGCGAATAGACCCGGTCGGCTATCCCGCCTGCATCGCGGGCGTGACCCTCAGCGTCTTGTGAATGCGTACAAAGCTATACCAGAACGCATAGAGCGCGATCATGTGACAATGATTTTCAAACTTTTTGGAGAAAGCGTTTGTTAGTCTGGTAAAGCGCCTCATGCTCATTCGCATTGTCAAATTCGCGCGTTCGACATAGCTGGTCGAAATATGGTCGGGATTGGGACGCCCGCGAATGCGCGACGCGACGGGCCTCAGGCCTTGCCGCCGGCGAGTGCGTCGGCGACTGTCTTTAGCGATGCGAGGTCTTCGAGCGGGCGCACCTTCACGTTGCGATCGATTCGCCGCATCAGCGCTTTTGCTCGTTCGTCGACCTGGATGAAGATACGCGCGAGCAAGTCCAGAAGGTGAGGTCCCATCCCTGGATCGCAAAGGGGATTCCGATCCGAGGCGTCGTGTTTGATGTAGAAACCGGAAAAATGAAAGAGGTGCCAGCCTGAGCTGAAGGAGCGATGGCATCCGTTTCCCGGTCAGGCCACTCTGTCGCGTCTATGCGGCTGCGCAATTTGGCAATTTTGGCTTCAGGAACAATCATCTGAAACGAACGGATAGCGGCCTTATCGACGCTCGCCCGTTGCGCAACTGCCTTCATCTAATAAGGATACGTGCTCCGCGCTTTGAACAAATATGAATAGGCCTCAGGTATGTTGTCGCCGGAAGCGCCTATTCCAAATAGTGGCGCGAGCGCTCCGAGTGTAACTGAGGCGATTCGCGTGTTGCCACTAGTACCCATGGACAGCACGACACCGGTGATACTGAGCAAAAACGATGCTGGCTTCCTCCAAGCTTTCCGCGACGCCTTCTTTAGGCAGAGCGAGTTGGCGACCGTTTTCAGCGAAGGCTTTTCAGGCCAAGCCAGAATGAAAGCCCTGCCACTCAGCCACGCTCGCGCTTAACTTGACGCCGTAGTAATTGGGAAGTTATGAAGACCCTCGGACTGGCGGCAATCATCCTGGTCTTGGCGGGCTCGACATTTGCGCTCGCTCAAGAAGTGCCAAAGCCGGCACCAGCGGTGGAACCATCCGGGCAACCCCGCTCGATCCGGCCACCGCTGACACCAGCGGAAAAGGCGATGCGCCAATTCGGTAGAATTGTTGATGCCGAACGGATGGGCCCGGCAGAAATCTTCAGTCCGTTGCCACGCGATCCCGATATCGACGTGGCGGAACACGCGCCTGCTTCCGACTGGTATCTGATGGTGCCGCCACCCGAAAAACATTCCGGTCTGCTCTGGTCCAAGCCATTTTCGCAATGGAAGGTGATTGCTACTTTCGATTCGCAGGCTGCCTGTGAGGGATCGCGGGTAGATTTCCTGAAATCCGGCAAGAAACCGTCACTTCCGATTTGCATGGCTAGCGACGATCTGCGGTTCAAGTGAATCCGTACTGGCCGAATTAAGAAATCCCGACGATGACATCGCGGAAATGGAGCGAGGGAACGCGCACAAACTTCCTATGATCGCATGAAGCCCCGCCACGCAGCCGCGCTCGCACTTGTGGGCTGGTATGTCATTATGCCGATACCCCGCGAAACATCGGGAACCCCACAAGCGCGCTTGAGGCGAGATCTTCCATTATCAGACTGGGATGTTTTCCGGAGCTTCGAGTCTGTTCAGGATTGCGAACAGCTTCGGAGTACTGGCATTGGCGCCCTGAAGGACAACTTGAATAGTACGGACGAAGGCAAGCGGTTGAGCGCGCAAGCATTCCTGTGGTCGATTTGCATCGCGACCGACGATCCTCGCCTCAAACCAAAATAGGCCACTCTGCATTTCAAAACCGGCCTCTCAAGCTGAAATTAAGACAGCACCAGCGGCCATCGGACGCGGCGCGCACCGCTCAAATAAATGCGCGACGCGACGCGCTTCAGGCCTTGCCGCCGGCGAGTGCGTCGGCGACTGTCTTTAGCGATGCGAGGTCTTCGAGCGGGCGCACCTTCACGTTGCGATCGATTCGCCGCATCAGGCCCATCAGCACGCGGCCGCATCCGAACTCGACGGCGTCGGTAACGCCGCTCTTGGCCATCGCGGCCATCGACTCCTCCCAACGGACCGGCGCGGTGATTTGCTCGAGGAGCAGCGGAACCACGCGGGCGGGATCGCGGTTCACCTGCGCAGTGACATTGGCGATTACGCCAAACTTGAGCGGCGCGATTTCCAGGCCGCCGAGCAGGGCCGCCATCGCGTCGCGCGCGGGCTGCATCAGGGGGCAATGGAAGGGAGCGCTGACTTTAAGCTCGACCGAGGCCGGGCCGCCACGCTCCTTGGCCATCTCGAGTGCGCGACGAACGGGACCGGCATGTCCGGCGATAGCGATTTGCCCGGGCGCGTTCAGGTTCGCGGGCACCGCGATTTCGCCGCCGGTGGAGACCTCCGCGCAGATTTGTTCGACGGTGGCGAAATCCACACCGATCAGCGCAGCCATCGCGCCCTGCCCCGGCGGACACGCAGCCTGCATCAGGCGGCCACGCTCGCGGACCGCGCGCACCGCGTCGGCGAACTTGAGCGCTCCCGCCGCGACCAGCGCACTATATTCGCCCAGGCTGTGACCCGCCGCGACTTCAGGCGTCGCGCCGACCTCGGCTTCGAAGACGCGCACCGCGGCGATCGACGCGGCCACAATCGCGGGCTGCGTATTGGTGGTGAGGCGGAGTTCTTCCTCCGGGCCTTCGAAGCACAGCTTGGCGAGCGGAAAACCCAGCGCCTCGTCGGCTTCATCGAAAGTCGCGCGCGCCACCGCGAAGTTGCTCGCGAGCTCGGCGCCCATTCCGACCCGCTGCGAGCCCTGTCCCGGAAAAAGGTAGGCAAGTTTCATCGGCGTCCCCCAATCAGTCTTCGGAATTCAGTCGCTCGGGTGTGCGGGAATCAGCGATCGCTCTTGGGCGGATCGGACGGATGCTCCGCAGGTAGCGGCTTGTCGGTCGCCGCGGCCGGTGAGGAATTCGGTGCGGGCGTGTTGCCATTGGCAGTGACAGTCACCGCAGGCGTAGTGTCGAGCATGCGTGTACCCTCAGCCGCGATTATCGCAGTCGGATGATGTTCGCCCGGCTCGTACGGATGATCCTGCTGATGGTCCGAGGGCGGCTCAAGTGATCCGGTGCCGGTCCTGGCGGCCTGGTCCCTGGGATGGCGATGGAGCCGCTCGCGCATCTTGCTGAACAGACCGCGGATGCCTTTGCCGGCGGGCTTGAGCGCGGCGCCCGGCTGGCTCTTGGTAAGGATCTCGACGATTTCGGAATTGACGTGACGCGCCAGCGCCTCATTGGCGGCGGAGCGAATTCCGTTGCGGATCGCGCGCGGATTCGACGAGCCATGCGCGATCATCGCCAGCCCCGCGACACCAAGCAGCGGCGCGCCGCCGTACTCGTGCGGGTCCAGGCGCTCGCGCATCGCGCCGATCCGCTTGCGCACCATGAAGAACGCGAGGCGTCCCGGCCATGAGCCGCCGAACAAATCGCGGATATTACCCGACATGAACGACGAGAAGCCTTCCATCGTTTTGAGCGCGACGTTGCCGGTGAAGCCGTCGGTCACGATGACGTCGGTCTTGCCGCGATTGATGTCGCGGCCCTCAACGTAACCGACGTAGTTGACGTAGGTCGTCATCTGGCCGAGCATCTGCGCGGCTGCGCGAGTCAGCTCGGTCCCTTTTGAGCTCTCCTCGCCGTTGGAAAGAATGCCGACGCGTGGCCGCGAAACATTGCGCACGCGGCGCCAGTAGACCGAGCCCATCACAGCGAACTGGACGAGATTGAGCGGCTTGACCTCGGTGTTGGCGCCGGCGTCGATCAACAGCGCCATCCCCTGGCTGGTCGGCACCAGCGAAGCTATCGCGGGCCGATCGACCATCGGCAGGTTGCCGAGAATCGCCATCGCAGCGGTCATCACGGTGCCCGAGTTGCCCGCGCTGATGAAGCCGTCGACATCGCCGCGCTTGACCAGTTCGAGGCCGACGTGAATCGACGAGTCGGGTTTCTCCAGGACTGATTCGAGCGGCAGGTCGTCCATCAGGACCACTTCGGAGGCGTGCTCGATTCGAATCGGCAAGCCGCGGACGTCGTGTTCGGAAAGCTCGCGCTGTACGATTTCGCGATCGCCGACCATCACGACTTCGATATTGAAGTCGCGAGCGGCGAGGACGCCCCCTTCAACGGCGGCCTTGGGAGCGAGATCGCCCCCCATCGCGTCGAGCGCGATTTTCACGGCGTGACTCCGCCGATCCTATTCCTGGGCTGGAGCGAGCTGGCGTCCGCGATAGGAGCCGCAATGACGGCAGACTCGATGCGGCATCACTGGCTCGCCGCAGCTATTGCAGACGCCAGGGTTCACGGCGCGGAGCGCGTCGTGGGAGCGGCGCTGGTTCTTTTTCGAATGTGAAGTGCGGCGTTTGGGTGCTTGCATGACAAATACTTCCTGCGCATTTCCGAAAAAGATAGAGTATCAGGAGCGGGGGAGCTTAAGCGAGTGCAGCGCCGCAAAGCGGGTATCGGCGGTTTCGACCGGTTCGATGCGGCATCCGCAGTCGCCGCGGTTCAGGTTGGCGCCGCATCGCGGGCACAGCCCGCGGCAATCCTCCTGGCATAGCGCGCGGGTCGGCAGCGCCAGGAGCACCTGCTCGCGAATCAGTGGGCTGAGATCGATTTGCTCGCCATCGTAGAGCGAAAATTCGAGATCCTCATCGCGCAGGCTATGCTCGGATTCATAACCGATGACACGCGGCGCGAGCACGAAGCGAAACGGACGGCCGCGCGCGTCGTCGAATTCCTCGGCACATCGCGCGCATGCGGCGGCGGTCCGCGCGGCGAGCTGGCCCGAGAAGAACAGCTGGGTGCCGGCGCGATAATAGGAAATCGTCACGGCCACGGGGCCTGCGAGGCGGAACTCGCGCACCGGCCCCTCGGAGAGCAGGCGGTTTATTTCCGCTTCGGGCTCGGCGAACGAGGTTTCCTTCGCCTCGCCGGTTATGTCCTCGAGTCGTAGTTTCACCGAAGTGAGTCCGCAGCTGAATGGAAACTGATTATTACATTTGCGCGAAGTTGTTCAAATACGAAGATTACGAATGCGCGCAACCAATGCTCATCTGCGCGAGAGAGGCTCTAGCGAGACCGGGATTTCGCACCGCTTTTCACGCTCGTCTTGACCCCAACTTTGGGACAATCCGGCGCGAGCGCGCAGACGTCGCATCGCGGCGCGCGCGCATAGCATACGCGCCGGCCATGCAGGATCAGGCGCATCGAGAACGGCGTCCATTCGGCGGGTGGCAGCAGCGCGCCGACCTCGTGCTCGATCTTTTCCGGATCGTCGTCGCGGGTCAGACCGAGGCGGCGCGTGAGGCGGCGCACGTGAGTGTCGACTACGAAACCGGGCTTGCCGTAGACATGCCCGAGGATCACGTTGGCAGTTTTGCGGCCGACGCCGCGCAGCGTCACCAACTGCTCCATCTCGGACGGAACCTCGCCGCCAAAACCCTCGACCAGCGCGTGCGCGGCGTTCATCAGCGATTGGGTCTTCTGGCGGAAGAACCCGGTCGTCACGATCAGTTTGCGCACGCGCTCCGGATCCGCCGCGGCCATCGCGTGAGGATCGGGAAATTCGCGGAACAGCGCTGGGGTAACCAGGTTGACACGCTCGTCGGTGCATTGCGCGGATAGGATCGTCGCGGCGAGGCATTGCCACGGAGTCTCGAAGTCGAGGCTGATGCGCGCATCGGGATAGAGCCGCGCGAGTTTCGCTCCGATTCGAGCGGCGCGTTTCTTGAGATCGGACAGGGTCTCGCGGGCAGCCATTTTCGCCTTTATTACGCCGCCGCGCGGCGGCTTTTTGGTTATGCCGCGTTGCGGGCGACTTTTTTGTTACGCCGCGGCGCGGCGGCTTTCGCTTTTGTTACGCCGCGGCGCGACGGCTCTGCAGGTCGCGGGCGAAGTTGGCAACCTCGTCGCCCTCGCGCCCACGGTCCCATTTTAGCTCCGTCGCCATCAGCCGGGCGACCGCGGGCGCGGCAGTCGCGGCTTCGGTCGGTGATCGCCAGGTGAGCGCCGTGCGGCGGACGAGGAAGTCCTGGATGTTATGCACCATCTCATTACGCACCGCGTGCACGACTTCGGCGCCAAGCGCGGGGCATCCCGGCGACAGCGGCTCCGCGAGCTCGGGACGCGCCGCCGCGATGCGCGCGACGATCGCGGCGCGGGTTCCATAACGCGCAACGAGAATCTCGCGCGCGCGCACGCTGAGACTTTTCAGCACGGCCTCACCGGCGCCGCCGCCGATGTCCGGGCCGTCGGCATCGGCGGTTAGCGCGCGCGCACCGGGCAGCGGAGTGTCGAGCGTCGGACAGCGCCCGCCGGGGCGCCCAAGCGCGCGCATCACGCGATCGGTGAGCTTCTGCGCGATCTCGCGATGCGTCGTCAGCTTGCCGCCGGCAACCGTGATCAGTCCCGATCCACTTTCCAGGATTTCTTCCTCGCGCGAGACCGACGACGGCGCCCCTCCGCCTTGATCGACAAGCGCGCGCAGGCCGGCGAAGCTCGACAGGACGTCGGAATGTGCGAGGCGAATCCCGGGCAGGCTCTCGGACAACACCGAGAGCAGGTAGGCGACGTCGGATACCTCCGCGCTAACGGTGGCGCGATCGCCAGCGTAGTCGGTGTCGGTGGTGCCGACCAGCACGTAGCGGTCATGCGGCATCACAAACACGATGCGGCCCGCTTCGTCGCCGAGCACCAGCGACTCGCGCACCGGAAGATCGGCGCGCGCGAAGACTAGATGCACCCCCTTGGTGAGACGCACGCTCGGAGCGGCGGACTGGTCGTCCATCTGGCGTACGTCGTCGACCCACGGACCCGCGGCGTTCACGACCACGCGGGCGCGAATCTCGAAAGCCGCATCTGTGAAGAAGTCGCGCGCGTGTGCGGACGCTATGCGGCCGGCGCCGTCGCGAGTGAAGCCTTCGATCGCGACGTAGTTCGCGACTGCGGCGCCGTGCAGACTGGCGTCGAGAGCGTTCTCGAAGGTGAGACGCGCGTCGTCGGTCCACGCATCGTAGTAGAGCGCGCCGCCTGTCAGGCGATCGCGGCTCAGCGCCGGTTCGAGCTCGCGGACCGCCGCGGCGCCGAGGTTGCGATGCCATTCGGCGGCCGGGATGCGCGCGAACATATCGTAAAATGTCAGCCCGATCGCCATCGTAAAGCGGCCGAAGCCGCGATCGCGATAGACCGGGAACAGGAAGCGAATCGGCCGCACCAGGTGCGGTGCTGTGCGATTGCGCAGCCGTTCGCGCTCGCGGAGCGCAGAGTATACGAGCCTTAGCTGGCCCTGCGGCAGATAGCGGAAGCCGCCGTGAATGAGCTTGGAGGATCGCGACGAGGTCTGACCGGCGAAGTCGCCACGATCGACGAGTGCGACCTTGAGCCCGCGCAGCGCGGCGTCACGCGCGACCGCTGCGCCGTTGATCCCGCCGCCGATGACCAGCAGGTCGAAAACCTCGTCACGGAAACGGGCGAGATTGCGCGCGCGATCCAGAACGATTTCCTAATCTTCAGCATCCTCCTGAAACGAGTAGCGTTCCTCGGTCCAGGGGTCCGCATGGTTGTGATAGCCGCGCACTTCCCAGAAGCCGCGGCGGTCGACGTCGGTGAACTCGATGGCGCGCACCCACTTCGCACTCTTCCATCCGTAGAGCCTGGGCACCACCAGCCGCAGCGGAAATCCGTGGTCGGGATGAAGGTCGGCGCCGTCGTGGCGATGCGCCAGCATCACGTCGTCGTCGACAAAATCGCGCAGCGGAAGATTGGTGGTGTAGCCGCCGTCGCAATGAATGACCACGTAGCGCGCCTCGGGCTTGAGCTTCACCAGCTTCATAAGATCGCGAACCGCGACACCTTCCCATTGGTTGTCGAGCTGCGACCAAGTGGTGACGCAATGAAAGTCCGCAACCTCGGACGATTGCCGCAGCGCCCGAAACTGCTCGTACGTGAAAGTGAGCGGCTGCTCGACAAGGCCGAAGACGCGGAAGTCCCATTTGGCGGGATTGAACCGCGGCGTCGCTCCGAAGCTCAGCACCGGGAATTTGTCGGTGAGATATTGGCCGGGCGGAACGCGGGTGCGAAGTTCTTCGGCCGTCAGCGGCTTTTTCATACGGTTCCTTTAATACCGAAGGCGATGATCTGGTGGAAGGGCCGCGCCCTATTCTCGCGCGATCGCGCGCACCACGGCTTCGGTCATCTGCGCGGTGGTGGCCTTGCCGCCGAGATCGCGGGTGAGCACGCGCCGCGAGCGGAGTACAGCGGCGGTCGCGGCGCGGATCTTCGCGGCGGCGTGCGGATGGCCAAGGTAGTCGAGCATCATCGCGCCGGACAGAATCGCGGCGACCGGATTCGCGAGGTTCTTGCCGGCGATGTCCGGCGCGGTGCCGTGGACCGCCTCGAAGATCGCGCCCTTGTCGCCGTAGTTCGCGCCCGGCACCAGGCCGAGGCCGCCGACCAGGCCCGCGCAAAGATCGGAGACGATGTCGCCATAGAGATTTTCCAGCAGCAGAACGTCGAACGAGCCGGGGTGCGTGACGAGCCTCATGCAGGCCGCGTCGACGATCTGTTCCTGGTAATTGATCGCCGGGTAGTCGGCGGCGACTGCGCGCGCGCACTTCAGGAACAGGCCGTCGGAAAGCTTCATGATGTTGGCCTTGTGAATCGCGGTGATTGATTTGCGCCGATTGCGGCGCGCGTACTCGAACGCGAAGCGCGCTATCCGACGCGACGCGCGCGCGGTGATCACCTTGACGCTCTCTACGACACCGGGCGCGACCTGATGCTCGATACCGGAGTAGAGGTCCTCAGTATTCTCGCGCACCACGATCAGGTTCACGTCGCGAAACGGTGTCGGCACACCAGCGAAGCTCATGGTGGGCCGCAGGTTCGCGTACAGATCGAAGGTGCGGCGCAGGTAGACGTTGATCGAGCGGTAACCTTCGCCTACGCGCGTCTCGAGCGGGCCCTTGAGCGCGACCCGGGTGCGCTTGAGCGATTCGAGGAGCGCGTCGGGGACGGGAGTGCCGTAGCGCTTGAGCGCGCCGGCGCCGGCAGCCTGCCGATCCCATTCGAGTTTCACGCCGGTGCTCTCGATAACCGCGGTCGCGGCGCCGATAACTTCGGGGCCGACGCCGTCGCCGGGAATCAGCGTGACGGCTTGGTGCGTTCCGTTAGGCCCCAGGCGCCCGTCGAAGCGAGCTGCGTTCGCGTGCGGCTTGCGCGATGATTTCTTCGGTGATGTTGGCACGAGTCAGTAGTTCGCGAGTCCGATAAAGATATCACCAACGTTGGTGCCAGTCGGCCCGATAATCAGCAGGTCGCCGAGCGCCGCGAATAGCGGGTAGGCGTCATTGCGGCGCAGCGAGGCAGCGGCGTCGAAGCCGGCGGCCGTCGCGCGCTCGCAGGTGTCTGGCGTTGCTATCGCGCCGGCCGCGTCGGTTGGTCCGTCGATTCCATCGGTCCCGGCGAGCATCGCGGCGATCCTGCGACCGGGCGCGATACGGCCGAGCTCGATCGCAAGCGAGAGGACGCATTGCTGCGCGCGTCCGCCGCGTCCGCGTCCACGCACGGTGACGACCGGCTCGCCTCCCGCGATGATGCAGATGGGCTGGCGCGACTGGCCCGGCGCGGCAGAAAGGGCGGCGAGGTGGGCGGCGAGCGCGCGGCCAAGATCGTCCGCCTCGCCATGCAATTCGCGCCATCGGTCGACTGCGTAGCCGAGTTCCGCTGCGGCGCTCGCGGCAGCGTCCAGCGCGGTGCGATTGTCGCCGATAACGACGTTGCTTACGCGCGAGAGCACCGGGTCCCCGCTCTTTACCGTCTCGGCGATCTCGCTGGCGACGCCGCGCTCGAGCAGGTCGCGCACCCGCTCGGGCGCGCGGCCCCAGATGGAGCGGCGCTTCAGTACCGCGATTGCGTCGGCGAAGGTGGTTGGATCGGCGCAGGTGAGACCTGATCCGATCGTGGCGAGGTCGTTGCCGGGGACGTCGGAGAGGACCAGGCCGAGCACGCGCGCGCCGCTGGTTGCGTGGAGCAGGCGGCCGCCCTTCACGGCGGAGAGGTGCTTGCGAACGGTGTTGAACTCGCGGATCGAGGCGCTGGCGCGGAGCATCGCGGAGGTCACCGCGATCTTGTCATCGAGCGTGATGCCTTGCGCTGGCGCCGCGAACATCGCGGACGCTCCGCCGCTCAACGCGACAACTACGAGGTCGGTGGCGGATACGCCCGAGAGCATCGCGAGCGCGGCGCGCGTGGCGGCCTCGGAGCTCGCATCGGGAAGAGGATGACCGCCGGGCAATATCGCAATTCGCAAAGTCCCGGTGTGGCCGACGCTATTGGGAACAACGGCTAGAGCGGCGGCGAGGCGATCGCCGATGCGGCGCTCCACTTCGGAAGCCATCGCGAGCGACGCTTTGCCGACGGCGAGTAGAAAGATGCGCGGCGAATCGGCGATCAGTGCCGGGATACTTCCAGCGCCGGCAATCTGGCCTTCGAGCGCGCGCGCGACGAGGCGCGCGGGGTCGACTGCCGCGACTGCCGCGCGAAAGATCGCCTCCAGATGCTGCCGCGGCGCAGGCGAGGAATTCATACAGAGTGAAGAGATCCGGACCTGAAACCCTCACCGGTTTCAGGCCTCCTATTTCGGGCATACGGTAAGTTTGCGTGCTTCGCGCTTGCAGAACTTTCAGGCTGCGCGCTGCGATTTGATGCGTTTAATGGCCTCGGGCATCAAATTCTTGCGCGCCATCTTGAGATCGTAGTGCGTCTGGAGGTTCAGCCAGAACTCCGGGCTGTTGCCGAAATACAAGCTCAGGCGGAGCGCGGTATCAGCAGTGATTCGACGACGGTTGTTTACGATCTCGGCGATCCGGTTTGGAGAAATACCGATGGCCTTCGCGAGCTGATTCTGCGAGAGGCGATATTCGGCCAGGAATTCTTCTTTCAGCATCTCGCCGGGGGTAACCGGTGCAAATTCATCCTTCATCGAAACTCTCCTAATGGTAGTCAACGATTCGGACCTCGTGGGCGTCGCCAGCGCGCCATTTGAAAATCACGCGCCACTGATCGTTCACCCGGATCGAATGGAAACCCTGTAGGGCACCTTTTAAGCTTTCGAGCCGATTCGAGGGTGGCACCCTCAGGTCCTCCAGCCGACTCGCCGCATTCAGCGCCTCCAACTTGCGCTTCGCGCGGCGGGCGACTCCCTGGAACCCGCTGACGAAGCGATCGGCGAACAGTGCTTCGGTCTGCCTGTCGCCGAAGGAACGAATCACACTTCAATGTATACCGAGTACCGGTATGCGGTCAATTTGGCGTGGTTTTGCAGCGGGCGCGCGCGGTCTCGGTTCAATGCACGTGCTTCAGCGTCCCGGTTTAGATGTACCGGCTAGACGATCGTTATGGGTCAGCCGCAACCGCTCAGCTGAATTGCAGGCCTTTCATCTGCAGTTCAGCGCGCCACTTGCGGATGAGCTCGTGGAATTCGACCGGGCCTCCGCCGTAGAGTTCGCCTGCCAGGCCCGTGCCCTGGGCTGGTTGACCTTCGTTGTTGTAGTAACCGGGCGTGCACTCCTGCAGGAAGTCGCGATTGTTCAGCGCCTTCTCCTTGATCGTTGCCACCCATTCAGCTTCCGCCTCAGCAGTCGGTTCGATGCATCGCGCCTCCTGCGATTTCGCGTGCTGGATGAGCTCGGTGATGTGGCGCGCCTGCTCCTCGAGCATGTGTGGAAAGTTCGCGGTCAACGCATTCTGCGTGATGCCCATGTGGAAGCAGTTCGGGAAACCGACGCTACAAAAGCCGTGCAGCGTTTTCAGACCATCGGACCAATACTCGGTAAGCGACTTTCCGCCGCGACCGTAGACCTCGAAGCCCGCGCGCCGCGTGTAGGCAGTGCCCACTTCGAATCCGGTGGCGAAGATGATGCAATCCACTTCGTACTCGACCCCGTCGAACACCAGGCCTTTTTCGGTGATGCGATCGACGCCGCGGCCCCTGGTATCCACCAGCGTAACGTTGGGCCGGTTAAACGCCGGCAGATATTCATCGTTGAAGGTCGGCCGCTTGCAGAACTGACGGTACCATGGCTTCAGCGAGTCCGCGGTCTCTTTGTCCTTGACGACGGCGTCCACGCGCGCGCGGATCTGGTTCATCTTTTTGAAATCCGCCAGCTCCATCATCCGCATCAGCTCTTGCGGCGACGTTTCGGAGTCGCCCTTCTTCCCCACCAACAGGGCGCCCAGATTGCGGATGATGTCCGTCCATCCATCGTTGACGAGGTCCACCTCCTGGCTGCCACCGGTGACCAGGACGTTGAAATTTTCCATGCGCCGCTTTTGCCATCCCGGGGTCAGCGTCTTCACCCACTCTGGATCAGTTGGACGGTTCCCGCGCTCATCGATCGAGGACGGAGTGCGCTGGAACACGTACAGACGCTGCGCGTCCTTCGCGAGGTGCGGCACGCATTGGACAGCCGTCGCGCCGGTGCCGATAACGGCTACCCGCTTGTCGGCGAGCTTGTTCAAGTTCCCGTTGGTGTCGCCGCCCGTGTATGCGTAGTCCCATCGGCTGGTGTGGAAGGTGTGCCCCTTGAAGCTGTCGATGCCGGGAATTCCGGGAAGCTTCGGGCGGTTCAACGGCCCGTTGGACATGACGACGAATCGCGCCCTCATTCGATCATCGCGGTTCGTGGTGATGATCCACCTGCACTCCTCTTCGCTCCACGTGATCGCTTTGATCTGAGTCTGGAAGCATACGTCGCGATACAGATCGAATTTCTCGCCGATACGGCGCGCGTGGGCAAGGATCTCCGGCGCGAAGGAGTACTTCTCCTTCGGGATGTACCCGGTCTCCTCGAGCAGCGGCAGGTAGATGTACGATTCGATATCGCACTGCGCGCCCGGATATCGGTTCCAATACCAGGTGCCGCCGAAGTCTCCGCCCTTTTCAATGATGCGGATGTCTTGCACCCCGGCCTCGCGCAGACGCGCGCCAGCCAACAAGCCGCCGAAGCCGCCACCGATGATCACAACTCCCACGTCGTCTGTGAGCGGTTTCCGGGTAAAGCCCGGGTCGACATACGGATCGTCGACATAGCGGCTGAAGTCGCCTTTCACCTCGACGTATTGTTGATTGCCGTCGGCACGCAGGCGCTTGTCGCGCTCTTCGCGATACTTGGCGCGGAGAGCCTCGGGATCGAAATCGAGCCCTTGATTACCATTACCGGTGGACGAAACGTTGGCATCGTCACTCATGGGTCAAACTCCCTGGCCGTGGCGGCATCAGATGCAGATTTGTTTTCAGGTGCCATCGATCGATCGGCACGTTTTGAGTGGTACTTAACTGGGAGCGAATATTCAAGCACAGCGGAAACGCGCGGCTCTTGATTCAATTCATTTTTATCAGTGTACGCGCTTGAGCGTGCGAATACGGCCCGACGGTTCGGCGACCAGGACCACGTCGGCCATCGCCGCGAAGATGCCGGTTCCGACCACGCCGGGAATCGCGAGCAGATCGCGATCGAGCCGCGCGGCGTTGGCGATTCGTTTCACGCCGCAATCGAGGATGAGGTTGCCGTTGTCGGTGATGAAGTCTTTGCCGTCGGCCGAGCGCACTTTCGGCTTGAGACCGAGCGCCGCGATTTTTCGCGATACCAGCGGAAGGCCGAACGGCACGACTTCGACCGGGAGGCTTCCGCGATGGCCGAGGCGCGGCACCAGCTTCTCGCTTCCGACCAGGACCACGAAGCGCCGCGACGAAGCGGCCACGATTTTCTCGCGCACCAGAGCGCCGCCATAGCCCTTGATCAGGTTGAGGCGCGGATCGACTTCGTCGGCGCCGTCGAAGTCAGTGTCGATTTTTCCCGCGTCCGCGAGCGAGACGATTTCGATGCCAACCGATTTGCCGAGCTCATCGCTACCACTGGAGGTCGGCACGCCGCGCACCTTGATCTTGCTCTGACCCAGCGCGCGAATAAACGCGCTCGCGGCGTGGCCAGTCCCAAGCCCGATCGTCTGGCCGGGCTTGACCAGGCGGAGCGCATAGACGCCGAGCGCGTCCAGCGGATTGTTAGGAGCTTGCTCGCTCACTTGCCGTTGCGGCGGAGCAGGTTCATGAATTCCTGGCGGGTCTCCACTCGGGTGCGGAACACACCCAGCATCGCGGAGGTGGTTACCCAGGAGTTCTGCTTTTCGACCCCGCGCATCCGCATGCACAGATGCTCGGCCTCGAGCACCACCGCGACACCAAGCGGATCGATCTCTTCCATGATCGTATGCGCGATCTGAGTGGTGAGGCGCTCCTGTACCTGGAGCCGGCGCGCATAAATCTCGACCATCCGCGCGAGCTTGGAGAGCCCCACGATGCGCTTGTTCGGCAGGTAGGCGACATGAGCCTTGCCCATGAAGGGCAGCAAGTGATGCTCACATAGCGAGTAGAAGTCGAGGTCCTTGCACAGGATCATCTCCTGGTAGTCCTCTTCGGTGAACAGCGCGCCGTTGATCGCCTTTTTGGGATCCTGCTGATAGCCCTGGGTCAGGAACTCGAAGGCCTTGACCACGCGCAGCGGCGTGCGCGCGAGGCCCTCGCGACCGGGGTCCTCGCCGATATGGCGCAGGATGACACGGACCGCGTCCTGAGCGCCGTCCTCGACGCCACTTTGATCGAGAACCTCAGCTTCGTTTCGATCGCGATTGTGCGCGCCGTTGCGGAGGCCGTTCGGAGCGCGCGCGTGATCGCGTGCGAGCTTGTCCGCGGACTTCGCTTCGGCGGCCGCGTGGTTGTTGCGGCTCAGGTGGTTTCTGGGTGGTTGCGCCATTTGCTGAACTCCAGCGCGAGTTCGATCGCGAGCGAAGGTCCTCCCCCGCTCATGATGTTAAAGCCCGCGACCTCGCCCGCCAACGATCGCATCAGGATAAGGTTGTCGCGAATCGATGCCGCCCGCACTACTTCCTCCGCCATCCCTTCGTAGCGGTCAAGATGCGCGGCGGCGCCGCTCAGGTCCTTGACCTTATCTTTCATATATAGCGCCATCGCCTCGCGCTTGACCGGCAGGATTCCAAGCATGGTCGCGATACCGAGCCGATTTGCCTCGCGCAGGAAGCGGCGTGCGGTGTCCGCCTCGAACACGGGCTGGGTGATCACGAATCGCGCGCCTGATTGCGCTTTGCGCGAGAGCATCTCGAACTCGCGCGCGATATTTTTACGATTGGGATTGGCGACCGCGCCGGCGAAAATTCCCGGCAGCGTTTTCAGCAGACGCTTACCCTCGCCGGTGTCGCCGCGGTTCAGATCGCCGATCAAGCCGAGCAGCCCGAACGCGTCGAGATCGCGGATCGAGACCACCCCGCTCGGATCATCGGGTGCGATCTTGTCGCCGGTCAACGCGACCACCGCGTCGACTCCGAGCGCGGCCGCGCCGAGCAAGTCCGATTTGAGTGCGAAGCGGTTCCGGTCGCGGCACGAGAGGTTCAGCACCACCGGCATCTTAAGGCGCGCCTTGATCATGGAGGCGAACACGAGCCCCGACATCTTGACCCGACCGAGCGAGTTGTCGGTGAGGTTTATCGCGTCCGCATGTCCGGCCAGCGTGGACAGGCGCTTCAGCAGCGACTCGGTATTGACGCCGCGCGGCGGCGCGACTTCGAGCCACAGCATCGGGGAGCGCGCGCTGAGACTGTCAGGAAAGGACGACAAGCAGGTTCTCAATTTTCATTGTGAAGTGTTGGACAATTGCGGACTGCGGGAGTCGGCGCGATCCGATTGCGGAGGCCATCGATTGCGGCAATGGCAAACTCGAGCTGCGCGCGACCGCGACTCAGGCCTGGCGGCGCTCAGTCGCCTTGACCTTCTGATATTTGCGGTAGTCGTATCCCGTCGCCATCGCCATCAGCAGCGGTTCCATACCGCCTTCGCGCTCGCGGCGCAGCACGCGCAAGCGATCGAAGAACTCGCGGAAGTCCTTGTCGACGCGGCGGCGTCCGTCGACCGGCGTCAGGAAGAAATCGTGCAGGCGCGTGACCGTGAAACGCAGCGAGGAGAAGCGCAGCTCGTTGGGGAACGCGTCCCATTCCGCCAGCGACAAGGTGCGCACCGACTCATAGCCCGAGAGCAGATAGCGAAAGCGCTCGAGCGAGTACGCGCCATCGACGAAGCACAGCGCGTTGACGGCGGTCGCGATATCGAAGATGAATTTGCCGCGGCAAGCGGCCTCGAAGTCGAGCACCGCGGTGAGCCGCTCGCCGCGAAACAGCAGATTGTCGGGAAACAGGTCGCCGTGGATTACGCCCTTGGGGAGCTTGCCCTCGAGATAGCGGGTCAGATACTCGACCTCGTCATCGAGGGTGCGGCAGATCTTGCGGAAGTAGTTGGGCAGGCGGCTACGCACGGTCAGGTAGAGGTCGGCGATCCGCTCGAAGCTGAAGCGGTTGTCGATGCCCTTCTTGTAGGCCTTGCCGATCACGTGCAGGTCGCCGAGGGCGTGGCCGATCGTCTCGAGCTGGCTTGCGCGCAGCTTGGCGGGTAGCAGCACCCGTCCTTCCTGGTACTTGAACAGCGAGACGCATTTGTTGTTGAGCCAGGTGCGATAGAAGCGGCCAGTCCGATCCTGCATCGGATGCGGGCACGGGAACGCGTGCTTGCGCAGAAACGACAGCAGATCGATTTCGCGCTTGAGCTCGTTCTCGCCCTTGACCTCGTCGATCCGGAGCAGGAACTTGCCCTTGGCGGCCTCGAGGACGTAGTTGGAGTTGACCGAGCCTTCGGCGATTCCGTTGGCGCTGCTCACTCGGCCGAGGCTGTAATCTTCGGCGAGCTCCTTGAGGAACGGTTTGCTGAGCTCGGTGTAGACGGCCATGAGGCAACGATCGCAATGGATAGGATCGTCGGGAAGTCTAGAGCCTGTTTGGCAGCGGGTCAACTATGTGTCGTGAAAGTGCCTGAAAAATAAGCGTTTTTGGAATCACGGACGCCGCGAATTGCGTCCTGTTTAATCCACGGAGTAATGGACACCATGCCGACCGGAAAAGTTTCATCCACTAAATCGCCGAAGAAAAGCGACGCCGCAGCGCCGAGTGCGGGCGACTCGAGCGCACTTGCGGGCAAGAAGGCGCCGGCCTTCGAGCTTCCCGATCGCAGCGGCAAGACCGTCGCGTTGAAGGATCTCGTCGGGCGGAAAAATCTGGTGCTGTACTTCTATCCGAAAGACATGACTACGGGATGTACCGCGCAAGCGTGCTCGTTCAACGACAACATCGGCGCGCTGCGCAAGATGGGCGCGGAGGTGGTCGGGGTGAGCGCCGACTCACCGGCGTTGCATCAGAAGTTCACCGACAAGTACTCACTCGGCTTCCCGCTGCTGAGCGACGCGGACAATCGCGTGACCCGGCTCTACGGCGTGTACAAGAAAAAGTCGATGTACGGGCGCGAGTACATGGGTATCGAGCGCACCACCTTCGTGATCGATAAGGACGGCGTGGTGCGCAAGGTCTTCCCGAAGGTGAAGGTCAACGGGCACACTGACGAAGTGGTCGCGGCTCTAAAAGAGCTTGGGCTGAGATCAGAAACGCGCGCGCGCATGCGCCGCTTGCGCGACAAGGCTCGTCAGGACGGGGTCTCGGGAGTCGCTTCGATCAGGTTCTCGCGCAGGAAGGCGCGCAGCTCGGGCTGCACACGCATCCCGAGATCATGCGAAGCCTTGGGAAAATAGACAGTCGAGACGTGCGCGCCGCGGGCCTTAAGCGCATTGGCCAGGCGCACCGCCTGCGCCACCGGAGCGCGATTGTCGTCGTCGCCGTGCAGGATTAGCACGCTGCAATCCAGGCGGGTCGGCAGGTTCTGGATCACGCTGCGCTCTCTCAAGACCCGCTGGCTGGGCCAGACTTCGTGCAGGATCGAAAGCTTGGTACGCCAGGTCGCCTGCGGCCATAGCGTCAGCAGATCGTAAGCGCCGGATTGCAGGATCAAGGCGCGCGGGCGCGCGTCGTAGTCCATCAGCAGGCCGGCCGCGACGGCGCCGTTGCCGAGGCCCCAAACTGCGATCCGATTCGCGTCGACGTCGGGGCGCTCGGAGAGCAGGTCGAGCGCGCGGACCGCGGCTGCTACCGATTGTGGTCCCACGAAGCGGCTCGGCCCCGAGGACTGCCCGTAGCCCGGGATGCTGATGCAGGCGACCTCGATACCCATCGCGGCCACGCCCTGGCTCATCCCGACGCATCGCGCCGCATCGCTTTCGCCGCCGTTGAGGACCAGCATCCCCGGCACGCGGCCGGGCACCGAGCTCTGCGTCAGGTAGCCGTCGATATGAAACTGGTTGGGGCCGAGCGCGATATCGAAATTGAACGGCTGGACGTTGGGATAGCGCGCGATGATCGAGTGCTCGGTGCTGCGGCATCCGCCGAGCGCCGCCACCATCACGATGACTGCGACGATCGCGAGGCGCATGAAACCTGTGCGCGTCGCGGATCGCGTGCCCAAATGTGGCGCGTCGCCGAAAGGACCTGGCATGGCGCTGAATCTACCTTGGCGCGCGGTCATATGGAAACGGCGGATATTGAAACCGTCAATTGGTAGTGAACATCCTTATCTTGGTAGTGAGCATCGTGGTTTTAGATACTGCGCGAGGGGCTCATTGAATCGCGCGAAACATTCGCGAATACTTTCTGGTTCGCATGAGGCTCCGGCGCGACGTACTGGAAATTCTACCTGTAACTGAGAAACGATCATGGCAACTGAGGCGGCATCGGCGATCGACTTCGACAAAGGCGGCGGCATAATCCCGGTAGTCACCCAGGATCATGCGAGCCACCGGATCGTGATGTTCGCATGGATGAACCGCGAGGCGTTCGAGGAAACCGTCCGCACCAGGCGGGCGTGTTACTTCTCGCGATCGCGCAATCGGCTCTGGCGCAAGGGCGAGGAGTCGGGGAACTTCCAAGTGGTGCGCGAGATTCGCATCGACTGCGACGAGGACGTGATCCTGCTCTCGGTGGATCAACAGGGCGACGGCGCGGCATGTCATCTTGGTTACGAGTCATGCTTCTTCCGTAAGCTCGACGGCGGGGATTGGAAGATCGTTGATCAGCGCAGAATCGATCCGGCCAAGTACGGCCCCGGCTATGGACACCCGAAAAAGGCAGCCGAGTAGGCGCCTGGCCGAAGCGAGGTAGTGCGAGGGAGTGCGCGGACCATACGGCGATGGGCTCGATCGACAACACCAAAGTTTTGAAGTTCGGGATCCCCAAGGGGAGCCTGGAGACTCAGACGCTCGAGCTGTTGCGCCGGTCGGGATGGCGTATCGTAGTCGGCGCGCGCTCCTACGTGCCGACCATCGACGATCCCGCGCTGAGCTGCCGCCTGCTGCGGCCTCAGGAAATGCCCCGCTACATCGCCGACGGCTCACTGGATGCTGGCATAACGGGCAGCGACTGGATCGTCGAGAACAATGTTGACCTCGTAGAGGTGCAGAGCTTCGTGTACGCGAAAATTTCTCTGGCGCCGAGCCGATGGGTGCTATGCGTTCCGGAAAATTCGCCGGTGAAGAGGCTCGAGGATCTCGAGGGTAAGCGTGTCGCGACCGAGATCGTGGGCTTCGTGCGGCGCTATTTTGCCCAGCGAAAAGTTAATGTAGAAGTTGAATTTTCGTGGGGCGCCACCGAGGCTAAAGTTGCCGACCGCATGATCGACGCCGCCGTCGACGTGACCGAGACCGGATCCTCGCTGCGCGCCAATGGCTTGCGCATCGTCGAGGAACTGCTGGTCTCCAACCCGGTGCTGGTCGCCAACAAGATCGCATGGGCGGATGAATGGAAACAGGCCAAGGTCCGCCAGATCGGCGTCCTGCTGCGTGGCGCACTGGATGCCGAGAACCGGGTCGGCATCAAGATGAACGTCGCGCGCGAGAACCTGGAAAAAGTGATCGCCCTGCTCCCTTCGATTACCGCGCCGACCATCTCGCAGCTCTACCCGTCGCCCGCGCTCAAGGGCAAGGAATGGGTCGCCGTCGAGACGGTCATCGCCGAGCACACGGTGCGCGAACTGTTTCCCAAGCTGCTCGAAGCCGGCGCAGTCGGAATCGTCGAGTACCCGCTCAACAAGATTCTCTGAGATTCGATCGATTCCTCGAAGCGAAGACGGCGGCGGCTGTCTCTGCGGGCGACCTGCTGCTATACGGCAAACGGAGACGCGGGGAATGACCAAGACACTGCGCACCGAAACTCGCAACGGGGTGCGCGCGATCGTGCTGACGCGCGCCGCCGAGTACAACACCATCACGCCCGAGCTGCGCGACGAGCTGGGCGCCGCGATCGATAATGCCGACGCGGCGCACGAGGTCCATGCAATTCTGATCCGCGCGGAGGGCCCCGCGTTCTGCGCCGGCTACGCGCTGGAGTCGTCGACGCGCGCGCAGGCAACCGAGCGCGATCGCAAGCGGGTCTGGGACTCGGTCGCCGATCTCCGCATGATCTCGACCTACGTCAACACCTACATGAAGCTCTGGTACGCGAGTAAGCCGACCATCGCGGCGGTGAACGGATGGTGTATAGGAGGCGGCACCGACATGGTCCTGTGCGCCGACATCATCGTGGCGGGCGAGTCGGCGTCGTTCGGCTATCCGCCGTCGCGGGTGTGGGGAACGCCGACCACCGCGATGTGGGTCTACCGGATGGGCCTCGAGCGCGCCAAGCGCTACCTGCTGACCGGCGACGAAATCCCCGCCGTCGAGGCGGCGCGAATCGGCCTCATCCTGGAAACGGTGCCTGACACCGAGCTCGAGGCGCGCGCGACCACGCTCGCGGAGCGAATGGCGCGCGTGCCGATCAATCAGCTCCAGATGCTGAAGCTGCTGTGCAATCACACCGCCGAAAATATGGGGCTCGCTACTTCGCGCCTGGTCGGCTCGCTGTTCGACGGAATCGCGCGCCATACGCAGGAAGGACTCGACTTCGTGAAACAAGCGCAAGAGAGCGGATTTCGCAACGCTGTGCGTGTGCGCGACGATCCGTTCGGCGACTACGGATCGGGCCCGCGCTCGAAGAGCCGGCGCAACAAGAGCAGTGACGCCGATACGGGCAAGCCCCCCGAAAAAAACAATCGCAGAAAAAATTAGTACGTACGCCGGAGCCACGAACCATGCCAATTTCGATGACAACGCGCGATATCACCTTCCCCGCCGGCGACGGACATCCGATGCGTGCGGCGTACGCCGCGCCCGAAGATGGCAAGGTGCACGCCGGCGTGATCGTCATCCACGAGATCTTCGGACTCAACGACGACATCCGGCGCATCACCGGGCGCCTGGCCGGACTCGGCTACACCACGCTCGCCCCCGACCTGTATGACGGCAAGTCGCTGCGGCCCATTTGTGTCGCGCGCACGGTCGCGACGCTCTATCGCGGCGAGGGCGAAGCGTTTCGCGATCTGGCGGCGGCGCGCACGTTCCTGTCCCAGCAGCCCGGCGTCAACGCGTCGCGAATCGGCATGATCGGATTCTGCCTGGGTGGCGGCTTCGCAACGATGTGTGCGATCCGTTCGCCGATGAGCGCGGCGGCGAATTTCTATGGCGAGGTGCCCAAGGCCGTCGAGCAACTGCGCGGCGTGTGCCCGATACTCGGCGGCTTCGGCGCCGACGACAATATGTTCGCCGCGCAAGGGCGGCGCCTGGAGCAGTTCCTGACTGAGCTCGGCATCGATCACGACGTGAAAATTTACGACGGTGCGGGACACAGCTTCATGAGCCATCATGACGGCGTGATGGGGACCATCGGCGCGATGCTGCCGATGAAGGCCGGCTACAATGACGCTGCCGCCGAGGATAGCTGGAAACGAATCGAGGCATTCTTCGGCAAGCACCTTGCGTGACGTACTGGCTCGCGATCGCGCAATGAGGTCGGGGCTCGGGAGAACCGGGAGAGCTATCTTTGCGAGCTCGTTTCGTCGGCCTTCGGCGCGCGAGGTTCGATGAAATTGGCGATCGCCGTAACCACTTCTTCCGCGACGTGCCCCGGCGTCGAGTACTCAGCCGGTCCTGGCTTTCCGGTCCCCGCAATGAACAGATGGTTGAGTCCCGGGAATTCGCGGAAGGTCACGTTGGGCGTGCCCTTGAGTCCGGCGCGCCACGCCGCGATATCCTCGTCAACGACCTGGTAGTCGCGCTCACCGCGCAGGACAAGGATCGGCACGCCGATCTGTCGCGCGATCGCGATCTCGTCGCGGCGGTTCAAGTCCGCCAGATAGCCAGCGGGGACTCGGGAGGTGAGCAGCTGGAGCATCTGGCCGGGAGGGAGGTTGCCCAGGTTGACAACTTGCCGGACTTTTTCGATCTGCGCGATCTGCTCGGGCGAGGCGCCCAGGTAACGCGCCTGCCGGAGCATCACGTCCAGCAGCGGAGCGCCCGACGGCGCGAGCATCACCACGCCCGCGATGCCTCCCGCGCGTTTCGCGATCTCCGGTGCGAGCACTGCGCCCTCGCTGTGCCCGATAACGAAAAGCCGCTTGCGATCGACGTCAGGTTGCGCGCGCAGGAGCGCGAAAGCCGCAACCGCGTCCTCGAGGTATTCCTGCTCGACGGTGAAGTGCGCGGGGTCGATACTCTTATGCAGATGCGTACGCTTGTCGAAACGGAGTACGACGATCCCGCGCGACGAGAGACCTTCGGCGATGTCCTTGAACGGATGGTTGGCGCCGACCGACTCGTCCTTGTCGTTCGGGCCTGAGCCGCTGAACAGCACGGCGGCTGGAAACGGAGCGCCGGCCGCGGTGGGAGTGGTCAGGATTCCGTTGCACAGGTTGGGTGCGGCGCCGACCTCCACGTTTCGCGACGAAAACGCAGTAGGATTCGCGTAGGGCGGCGAGGTCGCCGCCGCGCCGCCGCCGGTCGGATGAAACAGCAGCGTGTGCACTTCGCCAGCGGGGTTAACCTCGATCGTTACCTGCATCGCGCCGCGCTGGAAGGACAGCTTGAAGACCCTCGCCTGCAGGCCCGCGTCCGTAGCGCTCTGAACGACTTGCCATCCGGTGAGCGTCCCGAGTTGTCCAGTCAGCGAATCCCAGGCCGACCCGAGCTGCTGCGCCGAGAGCATGGTTTTGCCGGTCGCATCGACGATCGCGATGACGTCGGCGAATTTGCGATCGCGAAGATCGGACAGCACCTGGTCGCAACGCTGGTCAGCGGTCGCGGAGTTGGCAGTTGTGGAGCCGGCCGCGGGCGGCGCACCGCCAATCTCCGGCGCGGAGGCGGGAGGCGGCGGCACGAAATACAACCCGGAGATCAGGTTGCTCGCGGTGGTCACGGCGAGCTGCAGCCCGATAGGATCGCCATGCTCGAACTCCAGCCGCGCGACGATCACCTCGTACGGTCCGCGATCGACGTCCTGGCTCAGCTCCCATTTGACGATCTTGCCGCGGCCGGCGAACTCTCCTTCGATCGTCGCCTTGAGCTGCTCAGTGCTCATCAGCGCCGCAACAGTCGGATCGAACCGCTTCTCGGCGTCGTCGTACTTGCCGTCGCGAAGCGCGGCGATGAATTGATTGCAGCGTTCCCGGGCGGGCCCGGAGGCTTGGGCGGCGCGAGTCATAGCGATCGAAATGATTGCCGCGGAGAGAGCGGCCAGCGCCGCGCCGCGGCCGGGCAAGCCGCACCCAGGTGAGCACATGAAAGACTCCCTTCCATCAGATGGGTTCGGCCGGCAGAGTCCCGGCCGGCGGATGCTTGTCCGGATCGGTACGCCAGACGAAGTATGAATACGTAAAGAGTGTAGCCACCATCACCACGACAACCGCTACGCCAATCGCAAGCGTCAGCCGAGGAGGTGCAGCAACGCTTGCGATCAGAAAAACGCCGCCGACCATGAACATCCACCCGCCGAGCCGATGCGTCCGATCCCACGAAAGCTTGCTCGATAGGGTCCATGGAGTGCGAATTCCGAAGAACCAGTTCGGCCGGATCTTGCTCATGAGGTTGCCGAGGAACACCAGCATAAAGCCCGTCAGCATGATCGCGACTTTCGAGACGTTGAGTTCATAACCGTGAATCGCTAACTGCATGAGCGCGTAGCTGGCCGCCATAAACAGCAGCACCACGAGCCGAGATGCCAGATAGATGCCGGCAAACTGCGCATAGTTTGCGCGACCCGGGTCGATGCGAGGGAGCAATAGAGTAAGTACGTAAAAACCTAACGTGAGCAGGGGGAAGAGAAGAAGGCCCTCGAATTTGGAGCCGTAGCCGTCAGGACCCTGCAAGTTCCAATGAATCGGAATTCGGTCGGGTGCGGTCGGCCAGGTCGCCGCCGCGACTACAAACATCGCAGCGACCACCAACAACAGAGGCCCTTCAGCGCGCCAACTGAATCGCACTGGCTGATACCCCCTTTCTCTGGGCGCGTTTCGAGCGGCGGCTACCGGCGGTTTTGACCGAAAGCAATTCAAGCGCGGCACCCAGCGCCTGCTCGAACGCGGAGAGGTTCAAACTGTAAACGATGCGGTTTGCGTGCCGTTCGGACACCACCAGGCCGGCATGACGCAAAACCGACAAGTGTCCCGACAGCGTCGATTTGGAGAGCGAAAATCGCTCCGCGATCTCGCCGGCGCTCAGCTCCCGGTTCTTGAGCAGGCGCAGGATTTCCCGCCGGGTCGGATCGCCGAGGGCGCGAAAAACTTCATTTACCGCAACGATCATCGTCACCAACGGTATTTCGCGAAATACCGAACTACCGCTGAAGCTAGTTAATTCAACCTAGCGATGCAAGTCCTCCGGCAGCGCCGAGGCGATCGCTACTGCTCGCTCTTGAATAGATTAGGGCGGCGCGCCTGGATGTACTCGAGGCCCGGGATGCCGCGCGGGGTCTCGTCGTCGAACAGCACTGACACCACGCCGTATACCGCGACCATTATCCAGAACGCGCCGCTCAAGACGGGAGGAAAGCCGGCGGCGACCGCCGCGCCGACCAGCATCGCGACCATTTCATTCAGCAGCGTGAGTTCGTGCATTCAATTACCGCCGCCGCGCGCCCTGCCCTTTCGCCTTGGCGCGCGCCGCTATTCTCCCGACCAGTTGGGCTTGCGCTTCTCGGAAAATGCCAGCGGCCCTTCGACGGCGTCCTTCGATCTAAACAGCTTGGCCTGCGCCTCGTAATGCTTGGCGAGCGCGTCCTCGATCGGCAACCCGAGGCCTTTCATCGCCGCTTCTTTGGTCGCCTGTATCGACAACGGTGAGCATTCCATGATTTCGCCGGCCCATCTCTCCGCCGTCGCGATCAGATCCTTGAGCGGCACAACTTCATTGGCGATTCCCCAGCGGTGCGCTTCCTGCGCGGTGACGTGTTTGGCGGTCAACATCATGCCCATCGCGATCTTCATCGGGATCTGGCGCGGCAGTCGATGCACTCCCCCCGCGCCCGCCAGCAAACCGACGCGCGGCTCCGGCAAGCCGAAGCGCGCGTGCTCCGCGGCAATAATAATATCGCAGGCGAGCGCGATCTCGAATCCGCCGCCGAGCGCGAACCCGTTGACCGCCGCGATGATCGGCTTGATGATGTCGAAGCGCGCGGTGATGCCAGCGAAGCCGCCCTTGGAGCGCGGCATCGCCTCGCCGCGATGCTCGGCGGTCCAGCGCAAGTCGTTGCCGGCCGAGAACGCCTTATCGCCGGCGCCGGTCACGATCGCCACCCACATGTTTTTGTCGGCGACGAAGTCGTCCCACACCTGGTCCATCTCGACGTGGCAGGCGGGATGCAACGCGTTGAGGCGCTCGGGCCGGTTGAAGGTGATGTAACCGATATGGTTGCGCTTGTCGTATTTGACGAATTTAAGGTCCATGGTTTGCCCTCGGGTTTGTCTTTGGCGATCAATTCAGCTCGATTGCTCGTCGAGCAGTTCAAAAAAAGCGTCGATGCTCTGCATGAGTTGGCGGCGGATTTGTGCGCGCGTGCCTTCGATAAAATGCATCGTGACACGACCGCTGGAGCCGTCGGCGAGCGTGACGCGCGCGTCCTCGACGGCGGTGACGGCGCCCGCGTCGAAGATTCGCATTCCGTACACCAGCGCTCCCCGCTGCGGTGCGCCTTTGACCAGAGTCAGCTTGCGGGCCATCCACGCCCTCCCCTCATGAACTTCCGATCGCTTGCTCTATAGCACATCGCGAGCCGGGGTGCGGCCCTCGCGGCCGCGCGGTCTTAATTGACAAGTGGGGCCGCTGCCAAACACAATTCGAGGGATCGAATCCTCCGAAGGGACCGATCAGTAGATGGGATCGAGACAGCTCATGCCGCCCCTGATGGCGATGCTGGCGATGGCGGCCATCGTGGCAGCTGGCGGCTGCGGCCTGTTCTACCAGGCGGGCACACGCATAAAGGCCGAGCACATCGCCGATTCGCTCAGCGTCGGCGAGACCATGGCCCAGGTGCATCGCGATTGGGGCGAACCCGACATCCGCGACTACCCCGACAAGGTCACCGAACTCTGGAGCTACCCATACAAGCCCAACACCGACGACCTGGCCGCCAAGGTTTTCTTCACTTCGGACAAATCGGGCGACAAAGGAACCTTCCTGGACTTGAAGTTTATCGACGGCAAACTCGTCTCATGGTCCGAGGCGGAGCATACGATGCCGGTCAAGGAGGGCGAACGGCTGACCATCCACACCTTCGGCCTCGGTGGTGGCTCGATTACTCCACCAGGGGGTGGGGGCGGCGGAACAGCACATTATTGAGGTCTGATTTGGGCTATGAGCCCTGCAATGGCGGCATGGCACGCCCGGCGCCGGGCGTGTCTGAGCTTGCTATCACAGCGAGGCATCATATCTAATTGGGGGTTAATAGGATGCGGTGGGCGGTTTGGGGACTGCGGTTTTCTCTTTGTAACATGACTCAAGCTAAATTAGTCGGTTTCCGACGGGTGCGTGCCTGATGGCCACCGCCCGCAAGAGTATCGAGGCTATCCTGCTGGACCGTTCCTGGGTCTCGCCGCAGGATATCGACAAGGCCCGCCAGCGCAAGAAGCCCGGCCAGGAACTCGCTGACGTGCTGGTCGAGATGGGTGCACTCGAGCCCCAACGGCTGGCGCGCGCCCTGGCGCAGGAGTATCGCCTCCCCTTCCAGGCGCACATCGACGAGCACGGCCTCGACGTATCGCTGGTCACCAAGGTCCCGATCAACTACGCCAAGAAGAACCGGCTGCTGCCGCTCTCCGGCACCGACGGCACCGTTACGGTCGCGATCGCCGACCCGGCCAACTACGAGCCGCTGGACGATTTGCACGTCCTGTTCGAGGCGAACATTCTTCCGGTCGTCGCGCCGTCGGAAATAATCAACGAGGCCATCAACCGCGCCTACGATCAGGCCAGCAATACCACCGCCGAAGAGTTGATGATCGATCTCGACGAGGATCGCCTCGACGTGGTGGCAAGCGAGCTGGCCGCCGAGCCCAAGGACCTGCTCGAGGCCGACGACGCCGCGCCGATCATCAAGCTCGTCAATGGGGTGCTCTCGCAGGCGGTCAAGGACCGCGCCAGCGACATTCACGTCGAGGTCTTCGAGCGCGAGCTGGTCGTCCGCTTCCGCGTGGACGGGATGCTCTACGACGTGGTCTCTCCCCCCAAGCGGATTCAGCCCGCGGTCACCTCGCGCATCAAGGTGATGGCGGGCCTCAACATTGCCGAGAAGCGGCTGCCGCAGGACGGCCGCATCCGGCTGCGCATCGCGGGCCGCGATATCGACATCCGCGTCTCCACGATTCCGACCGCATTCGGCGAGCGCATCGTGCTGCGACTTGCTCGATCGCGCGCAGACGGTTGCCAATACCGATCTCGATCACTTGGGATTTTCCGGCGACAACCTGCGCAAGCTCGACCGCCTGATTCGCCAGAGCCACGGCATCATCCTGGCCACCGGACCCACCGGATCGGGCAAATCGACCACCCTTTATGCGTGCCTCAGCCGGATAAACTCGCCCGAGAAGAACATCATCACTATCGAGGATCCTATCGAGTATCAGTTGCGCGGCGTCGGCCAGATGCAGGTGAGTCCGAAGATCGATCTGACCTTCGCGAGCGGACTCCGCTCGATTTTGCGCCAGGATCCGGACGTCATCATGGTCGGCGAAATCCGCGATGCAGAGACCGCCGACATCGCCATCCAGGCCGCCCTGACCGGCCATCTCGTATTCTCGACCCTGCATACCAACGATTCGTTCGGCGCGGTGACGCGGCTGATCGAATTCGGCATTGAGCCGTTCCTGGTCTCGTCGTCGGTGATAGCGGTGCTTGCGCAGCGCCTGGTCCGCAAGCTCTGCCCCGAGTGCAAAGAGCCTTACACCGCGAGCGCCGACGAATTGGCGCGAATTGGCCTCACCCCTGACCGCGTCACCGGCCAGGTGCATCGCGCCGGGGGATGCAAAGCTTGCCGCAACACCGGGTACCGCGGCCGTCTGGCGATACAGGAACTTATGATGTTGGACGACGAAATACGCGCGATGGTGATGCAGCGCGCCGACGGCGCCTCGCTCCGGCGCCAATGCCAGAGCAAGGGGATGAGGCTGCTGCGCGAAGACGGCGCCGATCGCGTGTTGGCGGGTGAAACCTCCATCGAGGAGCTGCTCCGGGTCACCCAGGAAGACATCAGCTAGCCGCTGGGGTTCTGAGTTTCCGAACCATGCCGGTATTTGCTTATCGAGGACTTGGGTCTGACGGGCGTAATGTAAACGGCGTCGTCGACGCCGACAGCGCGCGCACCGCGCGCGGCAAGCTGCGCGCCTCGGGCATCTTCCCAACCGATATCTTCGAAGAGTCTTCCGCCGCCGCGCGTCCAGAAACGGTGCGCGAGTGGTTTCCCGCGTGGCGCACACGGTTGCCGCCGGGCGAACTCTCACTGCTCACCCGCCAGTTGAGCGCGCTGCTGGGAGCCGGGGTGCAACTGGTCGACGCGCTGACCGCGCTCAGCGATCAGGCTGCCCGAGCCAGTACCAAGCGGATGCTCTCCCAGGTGCGCGAGCGTGTGCGGGAAGGCTCTTCGCTGGCTGACGCCCTCGCGTTGCATCCGCACATTTTCTCCGACTTGTACGTGGGGATGGTGCGGGCCGGAGAGCAGGCCGGCGCGCTCGAGGTGGTGCTCGACCGGCTCGCCGAGTATAGCGAGCGGCAGTCAGAGTTCGTCTCCAAAGTGCGCGACGCGCTGACTTACCCGATAATCATGATGTGCGTGGGCGCCGCGATCATGGGATTTCTGGTGACCTATGTAGTTCCGCAGGTTGCTACGATTTTCGAGCAGCAGCATGCGGCGTTGCCGCTCGCGACCCAGATCCTCATCGGGTTCTCCGACTTCGTGACGACCTACTGGTACCTGCTCGCGCTGGCGCTGGCCGGGCTCATTGGCGGAATCATTACTACTCTCGCCACCCCGCGTGGGCGGCGCTTCTACGATACCTGGATCCTCAGAATCCCGTACATCGGCAGTACCCTCATCAAAATTATCTGCGCCCGCTTCGGGCGCACGCTCGCGACCCTGCTGGCCAGCGGTGTGCAACTGCTTCCCGCGCTCGACGCGGTCAAGGGCGTCGTCACCAACGTGCTGATGAAGGACGCGGTCCAGAAGGCGCGCGACAGTATCCGCGAGGGCCAGGGGATGGGCGTGATGCTCGCGCAGAGCAGGCTCTTCCCGCCGCTGCTGATCGAAATGGTTAAAGTCGGAGAACGCTCCGGCGAGCTCGAGCGAATGCTCGAACGGGTGGCAGACAACTACGAGCACGAGGTCTCCCACTCGCTGAACCAGATGACGGCGGTGCTGCAACCGGTGATGACGGTGGCGATGGCTGCTGTTATCGTGTTCATGATGCTGGCGGTGCTGATGCCGATTTTCCAGCTCAATCAGTTGATGCAATAAATCCCAGAGCAAGGACGATGAGAGCGCGACGCGACAACCAGGACGGATTCACCCTGATCGAAATCATGGTGGTCATTCTCATCCTGGGCCTGCTCGCCACCATCGTCGTGCAGAGCCTGCGCGGCGCTGCCGACAAGGCCAAGCGCACCAAGGCCATGGCCGACATCGCCGAGTTCAAAACCGCGCTCGACCGTTACTACCTGGACAACGGCTTCTACCCGACCACCGACCAGGGCCTCGATTCACTGGTCACCCCGCCGACCAACGGCAGACCGCCGGGCAACTACGAAAGCGGCGGCTATATCGAGCGAGTCCCCAAAGATCCGTGGAACAATCCATATTTCTACCAGTCTGATGGCTCGTCTTACGTGCTCAAATCGTTCGGACCCGACGGGGTCGAAAGCAGCGACGACATCGACGGCAGCCAGACGTGACGGCACAATGAGTTGTATCCCGCGATTGCCATCACAAACCCGCTGGAACCTCGACCGGAACTTCGGCCAAAACGGCCAGGGGCGCCGGCGCGGTTCCTGGAACGCTGCCGGCTTCACGTTGCTGGAGCTGGCGGTGGTCCTCTTCATCATGGGCCTGATGATCTCGCTGGCGATGCCGTACCTGGGCGGATTCCGCCGCGCCGCTCTCCGCAGCGAGTCGCGACGGCTGGCCGGCCGCGCGTCGTATCTCTATGATGAGGCTTCGACCCAGAAAGTCGTGCTTCAGCTGATCTTCGACCTGGACCTGAACGGCTACATGGTCACGCGCCTGGATCCCTACGCGGCGCAACCCGTGTTCGTCGCCGATCACTCGCCGGGCGCACGCGCGGTCCAGTTGCCGCCGGGGCTGAGAATTCGCGACGTTTCCGTAGAGGGCATCGGCACTTTCACGCGAGGAACCATAGCGTGCCAGTTTTATCCCGAGGGATACGTCGATGCGACGCTGGTACATCTGATGGACGATCGGGGCGATGTCATGACGCTCGCTTTCGCGCCGTTGACCGGCCAGGTCGCGATCGGCGACGGCGACCTCAACCTGACGGATCTCGTCGGACGATGACGATCACAACTACACGGCGATTTGCGGCATGCGCCCGCGCGGGATTCACGCTGCTCGAAGTTATGGTGGCGATGGCCATCCTCGGGATCGCGATGCTCGCGCTGCTCTCGCTGCATCATCAGAGTCTCCAGAGCGTCATCCATGCGCAGGACATCACTCGCGCCGCGATGCTTGCGGAGGCGGTGATGACGCAGGCTGAACTCCAGCGCTATCCCGATCCTGGTAAAACTCAAGGCAACTTCGACCAGTTGTTTCCCGGCCAGTATCCGAATTTTCAATGGCAGCAGGTGGTCGAGGAATCCGGCATATTTCCCGACGTTCGCAAGGTACGGGTGATCGTCTTTTACGGGCCGCGGCTCGACCACGCCTTCGGCATCACCGAGTTCCTGCACAATCCCGGCACCGAGAACGGTGAGACTCCAGGCTCCTCCGCCGGCGTCGAGGCTATGCCTACCGCTGGCGGCAGCGGCGGTGTGAACACTGCCACCGGTGGCGTGGCGCCGGACCAGGGAGCGGCAGGCAACGACCCCTTCAACACGACCAAGAGAAGGCGCGGGCGATGATTCATAAAATTGGCCGCGCCAGCCGCGGGTTTACGCTGATCGAGATGATGCTCGCAGTCGGCATCCTGGGGCTCATCCTCGCGATGCTCACCAGCTCGTTCAGCACTGTCTCGCACAGCAAGGTGCACGCTGAAGGCCACCTGGCGACCGACCACGAGGGGCGCGCGCTGCTCTGGCAGATGAGCAACGAGATTCGCGGCGCGGTGCAGACCCCGAGCGCGCCCAGCCACGTGATGCTGGTCGGCTCCGGCGGAATGATGGGCGGCAGCGCGATCGACAGCCTGACGATTTCGACCCTCGACGTCGCTCGCCATCGCTCGTTTACCGGTTTCGGCGCCGAGGAAGTCGTGACCTACTCCGCGGTGCCCAATTCCCAGCACCAGGGCTGGTTCATGCTCGAGCGCAGCGAGCAGAGCGGACTCAATCAGACCGGCGTACCGGGCAACACCAACACCACCATCCTGGCCGGCAACCTGCTCTCGATGCATCTGCGCTATTTCAACGGCTCGATGTGGTCGGAGAGCTGGAACTCTGCGAGCTATCCCGAGGGGCAGCAGCTTCCGATCGCGATGACGATCGACCTGCAAATGGCTGCACCCAACGGCACCATGATGGACTTCGCGACGCAAGTCACGGTCCCGATGGCGATGGAACAATGGTAAGGCGGCTTCGCTCACAACGCGGCATCGCGCTGCTCGCGGTCATGCTCGGCATCGCGCTGATGACGCTGGTGGTGATGGACTTCACCACCACCGCCGCGCTGGGCTACCTGTCGGCCGCCAACCAAGCCAACGAGCTTCGCGCGTATTACCTCGCGCGCTCGTCGGTGAGCGTCGGATTGGCATTGCTCGCACAGGACGCGCGCACCGATTCGATGTCGCAAAACCCGATCGACACGCTGCAGGACGTCTGGGCCGTGCCGTACCCGCCGATGCCGGTGGACGGCGGCACCGCTTCGCTGGAAATCGTCGACGAGGCGCGCAAGATCAACATCAACCAGATCGTGGTCACGCAGAGCGCAACCGGCGCGGACGTCGGACAGCCCGATCAAATACACGTGCAGATCCTGGGCCGGCTGTTCGAGATTCTCGGAATCTCAACGGACATCATTCCCGCGATCATCGACTGGATCGATCCCGACAGTATCGAGAGTCCCGGCGGCGGCGCCGAGGCCGACTACTACATGCAGCTCATCCCACCCTACATGCCGCGCAACGGCCCGATGCCCACCATCGGCGACCTCAAGATGGTACGCGGAATAGACGACGCTACGTTCAACGTGCTTCGCCAGTTCCTGACCGTGTCGCCCGAGGATCAGGTGAATGCCAACACCGCCTCTCCGCAGGTGCTCGCCGCGCTGGAGCCCGAACTGGAGTCGGATCCGAAGCTGGTTCAGGAAATCGTCACGATCCGCGCGTCGCAGCCGTTCACCAAAGTGACCGACGTCGCCAACCTGCCAGGGATGGGAACGTTCGCAAGCCAGCTCACCAACCTCTTAACCGTGCGCAGTCAATTCTTTACAGTAGCCGGGATGGGTAACTATGCCGGCTCTCGCAAAATTGTTTATTCGACGTTCTATCGCCAGTTGAACGGCACCGCGACGCTTGCCGCCTGGCAGGAAGATTGAGCGGCGGTCGTTAGATGGCGCAGCGGATACTGGCCCTCGAGATAGCAGGCGACAAAGTGCGCGCGGCAATCGCCGAACGCACCTGGAACTCCTTCGACCTCAATTCCGTGGTCGAGCAGACCCGTGCGCCGGACGAACCCGACCTGAGCGCCGCGATTGCGCGCCTGCTCGAGCGCGTCGGCAAGCCCGATATCGTCATCTCCGCGCTCCCGGCCGACATGGTCGCCAAGCGCCTGCTCGAACTCCCCTTCAGCGACTCGCGCCGGCTCCATCAGGTGGTGCCGTTTGCGCTCGAGGAGCATCTGCCGTTTCCGGTCGATGGCGCGGTGGTGGCTTTTTCGCGCGTCGGCCAGGAGGGCGAGAACACGCTGGTAATCGCGGCCTTCGCGCGCAAGGAGGATCTCGAGAAGCATCTGGCGCTGCTGGCCAAAAGCGGCCTCGATCCGAAGACCGTGACGCTGGCTCCCCTCGCACTCGCCGCGCTCTATGGCCGCGCTCGCAACGGCACCGCGCGCGGACCGCATCTGGTGCTGGGCGCGGACCCCGGATCGACCTCGATAGTGCTGCTCGACCTCGCGGGCACTCCGCGCGCGATGCGCACGGTGGGCGCCGGGCTGGTGATGGCCGACGGCAGTCCGTCGCCGCATAGCCAGTCCAACACGGTGCTCAATTCGGTGCGTCAGACGCTGCTTGCGAACGCGGACCTCGATCAGCCCGACCTGATTCTGACTGGTCCAGGCTCCGCGACGCCCAAGGTCAAGAGCCTGCTGTCCGACTCACTCGCACTCGCCGTGCGCGACGGCGGCGACATGGACTACTCATCGGTGTTCGGCAACTCCGCGCCCGACGCGCCGCGCTACGCGGGTTGCGTCGCGATGCTGCTCGGCGAGATGCCGGTGAAGCCGGTCGACCTGCTCAATTTTCGCACCGGCGAGTACGCCTTCCGCGGCCGCATCCGCGGCGACCTGACTCACTTCCGCACCCTGGGCAGGCTCGCCATCGCGGTCGCGGCGCTGATGGTGCTGCACTTCGGCCTCGGGCTGTGGACCAATATCCATCGGCTGAACGTTCTCAATAAACAGATCGCCGCGATCGCCGCGCCCGCGCTCGGCGATCAGGTCTCCGGGGCCGATGCGAAGGATCAGCTGCGATCCCGAATCGTCAAGATGAACAAGCGCCTTAAGCTGCTCGGCGGCAATTCCTCGCGTAACTCGCCGCTCGACGCTCTGCTGGCCGTCTCGACCGCGCTGCCCGAGCGCTATCCGGTCGAGATGGAAGACGTACAGATCGACACCACTGGGCTCAAGGTTTCCGGCCAGGCGGATTCGTTTACCTCCGTCGACCAGGCCAAGCAGGCGCTCAGCAAGGGCGGCTTCTTCGGGCCGATCGAGGTCACCCACGCCAAGGCCGGCTCGGATCCGACCAAGGTCGAATTCCTGCTCGACGCTTCCTTCAAGGACGCTATCGGCGGACCGGAGTAGAGGGACAGACGGACCAGCAGTATGCAGGAATGGCTCGAAAAAATTTGGGCGCGGATCGCGACGGCAATGGCGCCTGTTACGCAGCAGGTGCGAGCGCGCGTCGATCCGCTCTATGCGCAGGGGCGTGCGCGCTACGACAAGCTCGAGCCGCGCGAGCGGCTTCTGGTGCGAATCGCCGGCGGTCTGATCGCGCTGTTTCTCATCTACAATCTGGTTTACTCGCCGATCGTCGCGATTCCGGATGACGTCCAGAGCCGCGTTCAGGCTCGCGAGCGCGACCTGGTCGAAGTCAGGCGCCTGACCGCCGCGTATCAGCAACTCAGCGCGGACCTCAAAGTGGCGGAGAATGCCACGGTTCCGCAGGGCAAGGATTTCTCGCTGTTCTCGGTGGTCGAATCGACCATGACCGCGACCATCGGACGCGACAAGATCGCCTCGATCACGCCGTCGGCCGACGAGCGGGTCTCCGACGGCCTCACCCAGTACAGCGTCCAGCTCAAGCTCAACAACGTAAGCCTCGGCCAGGTGGTCGACGCGCTGTACGGAATCCGCACGATGCCGGTACCGGTCACCGTCGCCAACCTGCGCATCCAGCGCCGCACCCAGGACACTCATTCTTACGACGTAGACATGACCTGCGTCGCGTTGGGGAAAAATGGCTGATCTACGCGATCGTCTTCCTGATTTCCGTGAATTTCTGAACCCCGAGTACTGGCGTTCCCACGCGGTCGAAGCGGGTTACGCCGTATGCGGCGTGGTGTTCTTCGTCGTTTTTCTCGCCGCGACGTTCCCCTACTCCGACGCGCTCTCGCACGCGCTCGCCCCGCTCGGCGTGACCGTCACCAGTTCCGGCCAGAAGTTCGCGCTGCCGTTCGGCGCCGAGCTTCAGGACGTGCGCCTGCTGCCGATCGCGACCCACGGCGCCGCGCCGATCCTGCAGAGCGACAGCGTCAAGGTCGCTCCCTCGCTGCTCTCCTTCCTGATGCTGCATCCGGGCGTCAGCGCGAGCGCACAGATCTACGACGGCGTCGTGACCGTCAGCGCGAGCCGCAGCGGTGATGGCACCCGCCTCGGCATCAACGCGAGCGGCCTCAACATCGCGCAATTCCGCGGGCTCGCCTCGATCGGCGCGAACGTGGCCGGCTTCCTCGGCGCGAGCGGCGTGTTGCGAATTTCCGGCGACGGCTCGGGCGCCCAGGACGGCGATCTCGCGCTCGACGCTGGCGGCGTCACGCTCAAGTTCGGACCCACCATGCCGTCGATAAAGCTCGGCGACCTCGACGCCAAACTCGCGCTCAACGGCAATCAACTCTCCGTCCAGGATCTCAAGAACAAGGATGGCGATCTTGATATCAGCGGCTCTGGCGTCATCACGCTGGCTCCCAGCTGGAGCGACTCGCCGATCAATTTGCGCGTCAAGATGACGCCCGCCGCCGCCGCGCAATCGCGTCTCGCGTTTCTGAGCGCGATTCTCCCGCCGATGCCCGACGGACAGCCCTATCGCATCGTCGGAACGCTCGGCGCTCCTCAGTTGCTCGGCTTGAACCTGCCGAGCACGGCGATGGCGGCGCCATCAGAGTCGCCCGCAGCGCTGCGCGCGCGTTCGTTACCTTCGATGCGTCGCATGCCGAAACCGCAATCGGACGACGACGATTCCGGCAACAGCAACTCGGACTCCTCCGACGACGACGACAACTAACCGCCCCGGCCAGATCAGCTCCAGAAAAAGGACCCATGCCACAACAACGAAAACTCGGCCTGCAGATCTCGATCGGCTCCGACGCCTCGAAGGATCGCTACGCGCGCGAAGCCGAAGAACTCGGCTACACCTCGCTATGGGTCGCCGAAGTCGCGGGTCCCGACGCCTTCGTGAGCCTCGCCGCGCTCGCGCTCAACACCAGTCGCGTCGAGCTCGCAACCGGCGTCGTCCCGATCCAGATTCGCACGCCCGGCGCGATGGCGATGGGCTTCCTCACCATCAACGAACTCTCCGGCGGCCGCGCGATCGCCGGCCTCGGCGTCTCCAGCCCCGTGATCGTCGAGCGCTGGCACGGCGCGAAGTATCAAAAGCCGGTGACCGCGATGCGCGAGTGCGTCACCATCATGCGCCAGCTCTTCACCGAGGGCCGCTCCAAGTTCCAGGGCGAAGTCTACAAGTCCGATTTCCGCCTCGGGATGCGCGCGACCGCGCCGCGTCCGCCGCGAATCTACCTCGCCGGATTGAACGCGCCGATGCTCCGGCTGATCGGTGAAGTCGCCGACGGCGTGCTGATGAACTACTCGCCGCCCGAAGCGATGGCGCCGATGATCGCTGAAATTCACGACGGCGCCAAAGCCGCCGGACGCGATCCCGCTTCGATCGATATCGGAATCTACATCCGCATGTGCATCACCGAGGATGAAGACAAAGCGATCGCCGCGTTCAAGCGCGAGCTCGCCGGCTACGCGTTCGTCGATTCCTACAACAAGATGTTCGCGCGCTATGGACTGAAGGACGAGTTCAACGAGGTGCGACGCCTGTGGCAGGCCGGCAAGCGCGACGAGGCGCCCGCCGCGATCAGCGACGGGTCCGCGCGCAAGATCGCGGCGTTCGGCCCCGCCTCCGCGGGCCGCGATTTCGTCGCGCGCTTCCGCCAGGCCGGCGTCACTCATCCGGTCGTGTTTCCGATCGGCCCCGGCGCCACCGCCGCGCGCGATTACCCCAACACGATGCGCGCTCTCGCCGGCGCATAAAATCGCACCGCAGCCTCGCGACTGCGGTTGCGCGGCGAACCGAACATTAAGCGCCTTTACCGGCCACTCGCGATGCCAGTATCATCGACGATGACCGCGTACGTGCCGGTTCGTTAATTGAGTTCCTCGCCTGATATCGCTCCGCGCACCGCCGCGGCACTGGCGGCGTCGCCCGACGAGCTCGCGTTCCCGATTCCCTCACGGCTCAAGTCCCGCGACGTCTTCCGCCTCCTCGTTCGCGTATGGCCGTTCGTGCGCCCCTACCGGCGCCATCTCGTCTACCTCTTCCTGTTGATGATCCCGAGCCTGCCCGCCGGCCTCTTCGGCCTCACGATCATTCGAATTCTCTTCGACGTGGTCGGCCACGGCGCGCCGCTCAAACCCGCCGAGGCATGGCTGCTGCACGTTCCGGTCGGCGCGCCGCGCACGATGGTGCTGTGGCACGTCGGCATCGTGACCGGCGTGGTCGGCCTGATTTTGCTTCCGCTCGGATTCCTCACCCTCGGCTATGCGGTCTGGATCCTGCAGCGCATCTCGAACCTGTTTCGCGTCAATCTCTATACCCGGCTCCAGGAGCTGAGCCTGCGCTTTCACTCCGAGGAAAAAATCGGCGACGCGATCTTCCGGATGTTCCAGGACGCCGCCGCGATTCCGCAGGTGATCTCCGGCCTCGTCATCCAGCCCCTGCGTTTCGTCCCCTTTCTGATCGCCAACCTGGTCTGGCTGTTCACCTTCGACGCTTCGATCGCGATGATCGCGCTGGCCCTGCTGCCGCTCAACTTCATCCTGGCGTGGGCGTTCAGCGATCCGTTGCGCCACGCCTTTGTCGCCGAGCGCGAGGCGATGGCCCAGGCGACCACCCGCATCGAGGAAACCCTCGCGTCGATCAAAACCGTCAAGGCGTTCGGCACCGAGCCGTCCGAGAGCTCGCTCTATGCGCGCGACAACTGGGATGCGTTCGTCGCCGCGCGGCGCGCGCGCCTGATGCTCGCGGCGTATCGCGTGCTCAGCAACACGCTCCGCGGGCTCGCCTATGTCGCCGCACTTTATTTCGGCGCCCGCCAGGTGTTGCACGGCGGCTCGGCCGGTTTCGCGCGCGCCGCCGTCTCGCTCGGCCTCTTCCAGGGCGAACTCGCCGTGTTCCAATCGATGGCGACGCGCACCCGCGGAATCACCGACCTGTGGGGCAGCATGCAGGACGTGGTCGTTGCGATCGCGCGCGTGCTCGAGATGCTGACCAAGCCCGCCGAGGAACAGGTCGCCTCGGGCGTGCGGATTCCCACCGCGGACGCGGTTGCGCTGCGCTTCGACCAGGTCAGTTTCAGCTATGAGCCCGGCGCGCCAGTTCTGAGCGAGGTATCGTTCGAAGCGCGGCCCGGAGAGATCACCGCGATCGCCGGCGCGAGCGGCTCGGGCAAGAGCACCATCATCGCGCTGGCCGTGCGCTTCTTCGATTCCAGCGCGGGCAAAATCATGTTCGGCGCCGACGAGATCCGCGAACTCGATCTGGCCGCATGGCGCGGCGAGCTTTCCGTCGCACTCCAGGAAAATCCGCTCTTCACCGCATCGGTTCGCGACAACGTCGCCTACGGCCGCCCCGACGCTTCGCCTGCCGAGGTCGCCACTGCCGTCGAGCGTGCCGGCCTCGGCGAGTTCGTGCGCTCGCTGCCCGCCGGCCTGGCCACCGTTCTCGGCGAGAAAGGCGCGAAACTTTCCGTCGGCCAGGCGCAGCGAATCGGACTCGCGCGAGCGCTGCTGCGCGACGCGCGCGTGCTGCTGCTCGACGAGCCGACCTCCGCGCTCGACGGCGCCACCGAGGCCGTGGTGATGCGCGGCATTCGCGCGTGGGTGAACGAGCAACCGGATCGCCGTCTCGCGATCGTCGCGACCCATCGCCGCACCACCGCCGCTCACGCCGATCGCGCTTACCATATCGCTGCCGGCCGCCTCTCCGCCGCCGACGACCTGTCGCTCGCGCCCGCTCCAGGAGCCGAGGCGCGTAATGGCTATGAAGCGCGGCCCCTTGCCGCGCCCGTCCTCGTCAATGGCGGCGCCAACGACCACGCCGATTCTGTCGCGCTGACAACCGACTCGCGCCGTAACCTGCTTTACCGCGACGAGCGCGCGCCGCTGAAGGCGCGCGAAGCGCTCGGCCTGATGGTCTGGAGCTGGCCCTTCATCTCGGCTCATCGCCGGCTGGTCTGGAAAAAAACCGCGCTCGCTTTTTTCTCGCTGACTTTCTTTCTGATGACGCCGTGGCCGGTCAAGATCGTCATCGACAACGTGATCGACGGCGGCCCGCTGAGCGGCATTCCCCGATGGCTCCTGCACCCGCTGGTCGGCGACGATCGCGCCCTGCTGCTCGCCGTGATGGGCCTGTTCCTGCTCTTCACCGCAATTGTGATCGGGATGGTCGGCACCGACTCGCCGGGTCTCGCCACCAGCGTCGACAGCTCCGGGCTGGACCAGGCCGGCATGACCGCCAACGCGGCGAATGACGGCTGGAGCTTGTGGAACGGGCTGTTCGGTTTCTGGGAGACCACGGTCACGCTCGACCTTACCCAGCGTATCAACCAGACCGTTCGCACCACGATCTACGAGCGCTTCCTGCGCTCGCCGCTGGCGCTCTATGCCGATCAGAAAATCGGCGACGCGGTATTTCGCGTGATGTACGACAGCGCTTCGATCGGCGCCGTGATTTACAGCGGAGTGCTCGCGCCGCTGATGTCGATCTTCATGTTCCTGCTCACCATCGTCGTGCTGCGCGCGCAGTTCAGCAACGAGCCGATGATCCCGCTCCTGGCCGCGCTGATCCTTCCCGTAGTCGCGATCGGCGCCAGCGTGTTCGGCCGCCTGCTCCGCGACCAGAGCCAGAACATGCGCGAGCGCGGCAGCGACGCGATGGCGGTGTTCGAAGAGCGCGTCGCGCAAGTCCAGCTCATCAAGGCGTTTGGCCAGGAAGCGCGCGAGAGCGAGGCGGTCAACGCCGCGAGCTGGGACTCGTATCGCTCCACGCTGCGGATGCTGGGAATCGTGTTCGCGATCGGCCTCGTGGTGATTCCCGTGGTCGCCTTCCTGGTTGCGATTTCGATTTACTACCTGATGATGCAGGTGATCGAAGGACGCATCACGCTCGGCGACGTCGTGCTGTTACTGAGCTACGGCGGGATGCTGTCCAATCCGATGTCGACCCTGGGGGGAACCTGGGCCACCATGCAGGCGCCGATCGCGGGCCTGCGGCGAATCCACAGCGTGCTCGAAACCCTCGCAGAAACGCGCGGCGGCGCCAATGGCGCCGGCCTCGAGGAGCCGGTAACCACCCTCGAATTTCGCGACGTCTCGGTCGGCTACGATTCCGCCGCGCCGGTGCTCGAGCACGTATCGCTCGATCTGCGCGTCGGCCAGATGGCGGCGATCGCGGGTCCCAGCGGATGCGGCAAGACCACGCTGATATATTCGCTGCCCGGTTTCATCAAGCCGTCGGCCGGCCAGATCCTCGTCAATGGCATCGACCTCGCGCTTTTTCACGGCGCGCTGCGCGAGAGGACCGCATTCGTCTTCCAGCAGGAAGCGCTGTTCTCCGCGACCATCGCGGAAAATATCCGCTACGGAAGTCCCAATGCGAGCGAAGCGCAGATTCGCGAAGCGGCCGCGATGGCCGATGCGGCCGCGTTCATCGAACGCCTGCCCAACGGATACGACACGATGCTGGGACGGCGCGGCGCCCGCCTGTCAGTGGGCGAGAAGCAGCGCATCGCAATCGCCCGCGCGATGCTCCGCAATCCGCAAGTGTTGGTGCTCGACGAGCCGACCGCCCCGCTCGATCCCGCGACCGAAGCAGACCTGATCAAAACCCTGCGCGCGCTGGCAAAAGATCGCATCGTGCTGTTAGTAGCGCATCGTGCTGGCACGCTGGGCGCCTGCGACCGCGTCTACTTCGTACACGATCGCACCATAGTAGCGTCAGGCACTCACGCCGAACTCCTCCGGACCTGCGCAAACTACCAGGCCTACCAGGCAGTAACAGAATCCGAAATCGACGCCTGATCCTGGAGCGATCCCCATCGCGCTCGGAGAAGGTGATTCCCGGAACCGGCTACGCCACCGCGCGCAGCGTATCGACGATGCTCCGGCGTACCGCTGCGCGCGCCGGTACGAACGCACTCATCAATCCGATTAGCGCCGCGACCGCCATGGATTCGAATAGAACCGCCGGCGGCACGCCTGCGGTGTGAAACGGGCCGAGCAGACCGAAGCCCACCGCCTTCAGCACCAGGTAGGCGCCCGCGCTTCCCGCAATTCCTCCCACCAGGCCGATAATCGTCGACTCCGCGAGTAGACAGTTCATGACCAGGCTCGCGCTGAAACCCAACGACCGCAGCACCGCCACTTCGGTGCGGCGCTCGCGAATCGACATCGCAGCGGTATTCGCCGCCACCAATCCAATCGTGATGATGACTATCAACGCGAGCACCTTTGCCATCGTCATTAACGGGCGCAGCGCAGCGAGGAAACCGCCGATGAAGCTGGCTTCCGATTCCGTCTGGGTTTCGGCCCCCGAGTTCGCGAACGATTCATCCAGCTCTGCGATAACCGTGGGAATCGACTCCGCCTGGTCGACCGTCAGCATGTACATGCTGATGACACCCTTGCGGCCGATCGCCTCCTCCATATAGTCGCGCCGAAACAGGAGCCCGTCTCCGGGAACTTTGATCTCACCAACGATCTGGAGCGTCAGGTTGACCGGATAGACGGTGCCGCGCAGCATGATCTGCTGTCCGACGTGCCACTTGAAGCGCCGCATCGTCTCAGGTCCGACCAGGCACGCGGTCCGGATTCGTTTGAACTCCGCCACCGCGGCCGGCGATATCCCCCAGTCCGGCCAGATAAGTTCGACGTGTTCATGATCGACCGCAAAGTTCGGAAATTGATCGTGAATGTCGTGATAGATGCCGCCGAAAAACATCCATCCCGACGCGGCGACGACGTGAGGCGACGCTGCGATTCGCGGCAGGTATGCTGCCGGCAGCGAGTAGGCAAGTCCGGCCTTGCTATGGCACACGAGGCGCAGCGATGATGCCCGCGCTGCCGTAATCTGGTCCACCACCGCGGGAAGAGCGATCAGCGCGGAAAAGACGAACACCGAGACCGCAATCGAGAGCGCAGTCAAAATAGTCCGCCGCCGGTTACGCAGCAGATTTCGAAACACCAGTTGCAGGAACTTCATGATAGCTCAGGCCGGACCGAGGTTTCCGCGCGCACTACCAGCCCTGCACGCAGTCCGCGGAATTCCGCCCGAGGAGCATTTTCCCAGACGGCACTTCGAGGATCGAATCCGAAACACACTACCAGACTCGGCGCAGGTCCCGACGCGTATCGTGAACAGTCACTTTGCTACGGCTGCGACGATGGCATGGGCGAGGGCAAGCTAGTCGCAACGGCGCCCTCGAAGTCACTCTGAATCGTATCGCAGTATACTTTAACCTCGGTTTCTCCGAATCGGCCATCGTGTTCCTGGAGGACCGGCGATCCCGTAATTAGAATGGTGTGCGTCGCCGGGTCGAGCATCGCATTGGTGCCGCTGACCCACGACTTCCCATTATCAATTCGCACGTTTCCACTGGCAAAGGCGTATTTGACGTCGCGGAAATTGGCCCCGTATTGGACGCGCAGCGTATCGCTGCTGACTCGGCAGCCGTAGTTTGTCAGTGACACATGACCGGTGAAAAAAACCGACTTATCAGACATGTGAAGCGACAGGTGCTCAGCCTCTATCCTCATCGGCTCTCTGGCATTGAAGAGCTGCGCGCCCCCGAATTCTGCATGGGCAAAATCGAATCCGGCAAGAACAATAACGGTCAGGCACAGAGCAACCACCGCAATAAGGTTGCCCCGCGGTCGCCACGATCTCACGATTCCCGCCATGCGCGGATTTTTCATCGTCTTAGACCCAGAACAGAGTACGTGTTTTTTCCGCAGCGAACAAAGGAAGCGAAACCACCATCGCTGCAGTACCGCGCAGGAAACCACATCATCCCGAGTGTCTGTTTAGTAATAAAGTGAAGATGAATTCTATGCGCACTGCTGCTCGGTACAGCAACGGAACCACCGTCATCCCAATATCTCACCAAGAAAACCACGTCATCCTGAGAATCAGTAAGTTTCTAATAGAAGTGAAAATGAATTCAGTGCTCACCATTGCTCGGAACGCCACCAGAACCACTGCCGTCTCATTGATCACGTAAAGGGGAACGTCATCCTGAGCGTAGGCTGCCGGAGTCGAAGGATCGAAACGACCCTCTCGACCTGCTACTAATAGTTGAATCTCCTCGGCACCGAAGTATTGCCATGCTTGACCTGGTGACTTAGTGCCGGCGCAATACTTACATGCCATCACGCGTCGCCAACTATTATGGGTACATCCTCTCCAGCTACACCGGCACCCTGTACATCGGCATCAGCAACGACCTCGATCGAAGAACCCTCGAACATCAGATGGGTACGATCCCAGGCTTCACTCAGCGCTACCGAGTGACGCTACTGGTGTACTTCGAGCGCTTTGACAGTGCGAGGGCGGCGATCGCAAGAGAGAAGCAGCTCAAGGGATGGCGGCGCGAACGAAAACTGCAACTGATACGAACGGTTAATCCCAAGTTGGAAGATCTGAGCGCCGGCTGGATCGACAAGAAGTAACTCTCCAGCGCTATGGAAGACAGCGAACGATGGTGCCGAGGAAACCATCTCAAAGTATCAGGTCGAGATGTTCGCTTCGATCCTTCGACTCCGGCAGCCTGCGCTCAGGATGACGTCGGTTTTTTCGTGACCCAATAAATGAAATGGTTCTGGTGGCGTTTCAGGCAGCGGTGAGCACTGAATTCGTCTTCACTTTATAAAAAATCACAAACCCTGAGCGCAGGCTGCCGGAGTCGAAGGATCCTAACCGTTGCTGCGCTACCAAACTGCTCGCATGGCGATGCATCAACGTCGCTCTACATCCACAACGGAGCCGGCCGCGCTCTCCCAAGTGTCCTCGACCGTAACCGCGTCGAAACCGCGCTTTAAGCACAGCTTAACGAATCAAACCACGCAGCCGGCCGGCCGCGGCTTTCGCGGCGCCAACGCTCCCGGTAAGATCAAACTGCGGGCCAATTTTTGATACCAGCGCAACGCCCGTCTGTCTGACTCGCGCGCTCGAAGGTCGCCGCAACTTGTCGAAGGAAGACCCCACTCCCGATAACGATCAACCACCGCGCGTAGTGGTTGATTTCGATCTGCTCCGCCAGTACGCGGGGCAGAACTTCCGCGACCTCGGCGGCCATCCCGCGCGCGGCGGACGGCGCGTGCGCCCCGCGATGATCTACCGCTCCTCGCATCTCACCGGCGTCACCGACGAAAACCCGATTCGCGGAATTCCCTTGCGCACCCTCGTCACTCTGCAGAGCCGCGTCGAGGTCAGGCATATCGGACCGCCGGAACCCGCGATGCTCGAGTCGGTCCGATGGGAGCACATCCCGATCGGCGACCAATGGTTCACCAACAAGGGTTTCACGCGCATCAATAGCGAGCCCGGCCGCGAGCATCTCGCGCTGGTGATGCATTTCCGCGACGACTGGCGGACGTTTTTCAAGCTGCTCGCCGAACGCACTGTCTATCCGCTGCTGTTCCATTGTTCGGCCGGACGCGACCGCACCGGCGTCGGCGCCGCGATGCTGCTCGAACTTCTCGGTGTCGAACGCGCGCGAATCGTCGCGGACTTCCTGGAGAGCAACCGGGTCTTCGCACGGATTCCGCTGACCCCGGAGCAACTCGCGCCGGTGTTCGAATCGATCGACGAGAACGGCGGAATCGACCTCTTCATGCGCGAGATTATCGGCCTCGACGCCGCCGACCTCGACGCGATCCGCCAGGACCTGCTCGAAGACTAACCGGATTCTCTGGAAGCTTACGCGGGCAGGTAGCCGTCGCGGAGCAGCGACTTGGCGATGATCATCCGCTGCACCTCGCTGGTGCCCTCGCCGATCTCGCTGAGCTTCGCGTCGCGCATGTAACGCTCGACCGGAAAATCGGAAATGTATCCGTAGCCGCCGTGGATCTGGACCGCTTTGGTCGTCGACCACATCGCGGTCTCCGAGGCGTACAGCTTCGCCATCGCAGCTTCGCGCGCGAACGAACGGCCCGCGTCCTTCGAGGCGGCCGCGCGGCAGATCAGCACCCACGACGCGTCGATGCGCGTGGCCATGTCGGCGAGCATGAACTGGATCGCCTGGAAGTCCGCGATTCGCTGGTCGAACTGTTTGCGCCCGATTGCGTAGTTGCGCGCCTCCTCGAATGCTCCGCGCGCGATTCCCGCGGCGAACCCCGCGATTCCAATCCTTCCGCCTTCGAGCACTTTGAGCGTCTGCCGATAGCCCGCGCCGAGCTCGCCAATCAGGTTGCGCGCCGGAACGCTGACGTTGTCGAAGATGACCTCGGCGGTGTCCGAGGCGTGCAGCCCGAGCTTCTCGATTCGCTTGCCGGTCGAGAGTCCCGCGGCGCCGCGCTCGACGATAAACGCCGAGATGCCGTCGTGCCCCTTGGCGGCGTCGTTCACCGCCATCACCACGTAAACGTCGCCGACGGTTCCATTGGTGATGAACATCTTGGTCCCGCTGATCGAGTAGTTGTCGCCGACCCTCACTGCCCGGGTCTTCATCGCGGCAGCGTCGGAGCCGGAGCTGGGCTCGGTCAGGCACCATGCGCCCAGCTTCTTTGCCTGAAGCATCGCGGGAACCAGGCGATCGCGATGCTCATCGCTGGCGAACGCGGCTATATGCCCGGTCGACAGCGACATGTGCGCCGCCGCAGTCAGGCCGATCGACGCGTCGTAGCGCGACAATCCCTCGACCACGATCACTTGCGAGAGCGTGTCCGCCCCGCCGCCGCCCCATCGCTCGGGAAATGAAACGCCGAGAAAGCCCAGCTCGCCCAGCTTTTCGATCACGTGGCGCGGGAAGGTTTCTTCCTTGTCCCACTTGGTCGCGAACGGTTTGATCTCGCGCTCCGCGAACGCGGCCAGCGTGTCGCGAATCTGGTTCTGTTCTTCAGTTAGATCGAAGTTCATCTGGAAAGAATCAATCCTGGGCAGCTAGTCGCGGGACTTCACGTTCTCGCGCACCCACTTGACGATGTCCTCGGTCGACGCGCCGGGCGTGAAAATCTCGCGCACGCCGGCGGCCTTCAATTTGCCGGCGTCGTCGTCGGGAATGATCCCGCCGCCGAATACCGCGACGTCGCCCGCGCCGCGCTCCTTGAGCAGCCGGATCACTTCCGGGAACAGCGTCATGTGCGCACCCGAGAGCACGCTGAGGCCGACCGCGTCGACGTCCTCCTGCACGGCGGCCGCCGCGATCATCTCGGGCGTCTGATGCAGCCCGGTGTAGATCACCTCGAAGCCGCCGTCGCGCAGCGCGCGCGCGATAATTTTCGCGCCGCGATCATGCCCGTCGAGGCCGGGCTTTGCGACCAGAATTCTGAGTCTGTTGTCAGCCATTGCTCAAATCCAGCCCGGGTCCCGGTACACGCCGAACTCGGCGCGAAAGATGTCGCTGATTTCTCCGACCGTGGCCTCGCGCCGCACCGCGTCGCAGATCGGGTCCATCAGGTTCTCGCCCGAACGGCACGCTTCGGCCACGCGGCCGAGCGCGTCCTTGACGGCGACGGAATTGCGCTCGCGCTTGACCTTGCGCACCCGCTGAATCTGCTTCTCCTCGATCTCCGGATTGATCTTGAGGGTCGGAATCGGAAACTCCTCGGGCGTCGTGTACTTGTTCACCCCCACCACGCTCTTGATCCCCTGCTCGAGCTGGCGCTGGTAATGAAACGCGGACTCGGCGATTTCGCGCTGCGGATATCCGGTTTCGATCGCGCGCAGCATCCCGCCCATGTCGTCGATCCGCGCGATATACTCCATCGCCTCGCGCTCCATCCGGTCGGTGAGCGCCTCGACGGCGTAGCTGCCGCCGAGAGGATCGATCGTGTTGGTCACCCCGGTCTCCTCGGCGATTATCTGCTGCGTGCGCAGCGCGACGGTGACCGCCTCCTCGGTCGGCAGCGCCAGCGTCTCATCCATCGAATTGGTATGCAGCGATTGCACGCCGCCGAGCACGCCTGCCATCGCCTGCAGCGCGACCCGCACCACGTTGTTGATCGGCTGCTGCGCGGTGAGCGAAGCGCCCGCGGTCTGCGCATGCGCGCGCAGTATCATCGAGCGCGGATTTTTCGCGCCGAACCGATCGCGCATCAGGCGCGCCCAGATTCGGCGCGCGGCGCGCAGCTTGGCGACCTCCTCGAGAAAGTCGTTGTGCAGGTTCCAGAAGAAGGACAGCCGCTGCGCGAAGTCGTCGACGTTGAGCCCGCGCCGGAGCGCGTCCTCGACGTAGCAGATTCCGTCGGCGATCGTGAACGCGAGTTCCTGCACCGCGGTCGAGCCGGCCTCGCGGATGTGGTAGCCGGAAATCGACACCGCGTGCCAGCGCGGCACCTTGCGCGCGCAGAACTCGATCATGTCGGTGACCACGCGCAGCGACGGGTCGGGCGGCGAGATCCATTCCTTCTGCGCGATGAACTCCTTGAGCATGTCGTTCTGGATCGTGCCCGCCACGCGATCCCACGGAATCCCGTTGCGCTCCGCCACCACCAGGTACATCGCGAGCACCACCGACGCCGAGCAGTTCACCGTCATCGAGGTGCTGACCTTGTCCAGCGGAATCTTGTCGAACAGCCGCGCCATGTCGTCGACCGAAGTCACCGACACGCCCTCGCGCCCGACCTCGCCGCACGCGCGCTCGTGGTCGGCGTCGTAGCCCATCAGCGTCGGCATGTCGAAGGCGGTCGAGAGGCCGTCCTGCCCCTGCGCGAGCAGATAGTGGAAGCGCGCGTTGGTGTCCTCGGCAAGACCGAAGCCCGCGAACTGGCGCATCGTCCACAGCCGCCCGCGGTACATCGAGCCGTACACGCCGCGCGTGTAGGGAAACTCGCCCGGATTGCCCAGCGCCTGGTCGTACGGCGCGGTTACGTCGTCGGGCGTGTAGAGCGGCTCGAGCTCCATGTCGGAGACGGTCGAGAACCGCACCGGCCGCTCGCTGGCCCGCTGGAAGGTAGTCTCACGCCATTCTTTTTTGCCGCTCACCTGACCCTCACGCGTTCTGAATCACATGGTTGGCGATCACAAGCCGCTGGATTTCGGAGGTGCCCTCGTAGATCTCGGTTATCTTCGCGTCGCGGAAGAACCGCTCGACCTTGAACTCCTTGGTGTAGCCGTAGCCGCCGTGAATCTGGATCGCCTCGGTCGCCGCGCTCATCGCAGCCTCGGCGGCGAACAGTTTCGCCATCGCCGATTCGCGCGTGCACGGTTTGCCGGCGTCCTTGAGCGCGGCAGCGCGCAGCGTGAGCAGCCGCGCCGCGTCGATCTCGACCGCCATGTCCGCGAGCTTCCACTGGATCGCCTGGTGGCTCGAGATCGGACGGCCGAAGGTCTGCCGCTCCTGCGCGTACTTGAGCGAATGCTCGAGCGCCGCGCGCCCGATTCCGACTGCCTGCGCGGCGATCCCGATGCGGCCGCCGTCCAGCGTCTTCATCGCGACCTTGAACCCTTCACCCTCGCCGACCAGCAGGTTCTCGCGCGGCACGCGCAGATCGGTGAAACTCAACTGCGCGGAATGCGCGCCGTGAATCCCCATCTTGTCCTCGACGCGGACTACCTGCCATCCGGGGCTGTCGGTATCGACCACGAAGGCGCTGATCCCGCGATGCTTCTGGTCGGTCGCGGTCATCGCGAAGACGATCGCGACTCGCGACTGGGGCGCATTGGTGATGAAATTCTTGGTCCCGTTGATCACATAAGAGTCGCCGTCGCGGATCGCGCGGGTCTTCTGGCCGGCGGCATCGGAACCGGCCTGCGGCTCGGTCAGGGCGAAGCATCCGAGCCATTCGCCGGTTGCCATTTTCGGCAGGAAACGCTGTTTGATACGCTCGCTGCCCAGCCCCAGAATTGGCCAGGAAGCCAAGGAACTATGGGCGGAAACGATCACCGCAGTCGACGCGCATTCGACCGCGAGCTCCTCGATCACCAGCGCGTAGGCAACCTGGTCGCCCTCCGCCCCGCCATACGCCTCCGGCACAAACACCCCAAGCATCCCCAAGCGACCCAGCTCGTCGATCGCTTCTTTGGGGAAGCGATGGGTGCGATCGGTCTCGACGCCGCCGCGCTCCAGTCGCTCGCGCGCGAAACGCCGCGCAGTATCGCGGGCGGAGCGTTGCGCTTCGGTAAGATCGAGATCCATCAATCAGTGCCTGTCAGCAATCCGCTTGTGGCAATCTTGTTTTAGCTTAGCCCGCCGATGCGGTCGATAGAACGGTCTTTGCGCGTCCGGCGCGATGGGAACGTACCAGGATGAAGTTGTCGCCTCGACGATTTTCCGCGCGCTATTTGTGTTGCCACTTGGCCTCGCGCTTTTCGACGAACGCGCTCGTCCCCTCGACGCGATCGGCGCTGCCGAACGCGACCGCAAACGCTTCCTGCTCGAAGCGCAGCCCCGCATCCTGTTCCATGGTCGCCGCCGCGCGCAGCGCGGCCTTTGCCTGCCGCAACGCCACCGCAGACTTGCTCGCGAGCTTTTGTGCGAGAGCGCGCGCGGCGTTCATCAGCTCCGCCGCCGGCACCACCTGGTTCACCAAGCGTAGCTCCAGTGCGGTCTTCGCATCGATCATATCTCCCGTCATGATAAGCTCGCGCGCCTTGGCGTGACCGATTCGATGCGGCAGGCGCTGCGTGCCGCCGAAGCCGGGGATCAACGCGAGGTTTATTTCCGGCTGGCCGAAGCGCGCTTTGTCGCTCGCGACGATCAAGTCGCACGCCATCGCAAGCTCGAGGCCTCCGCCGAGTGCGAAGCCGTTGACCGCGGCGATCACGGGAATCGCCAGGTCCTCGAAGCTTTCCAGCACACGATGCCCCAAGCGCGAGAATTCGAGTCCCTCCAGCGCCGACATCTTCGCCATCGCGGCGATGTCCGCGCCCGCGACGAACGCGCGGTCGCCCGCACCGGTTACGATCAGTACGCGCACGGCGGGGTCGTGACGAACTTCGCGGATGACGCGAGCCAGGTCGTCGACCACCGCACGGTTGAGAGCGTTGAGCGCCGCCGGGCGATTCACCGTCAGCGTCGCGATCGCGTCTTTTTCGAAGATGACTTCCTTGAGTTCCACGGTTGCTCTCCTCCGGGACGCGCGAACGCGCCGATTCATTTCTACATCAACCTGATGATTGAAATACATCGAACGAGCGACGTAGAAATGATTGTGGGGTTGCGTCAACTCCGCGTGGAGAACCACCTGATGCCTGTAATTTCACGCGGTGCGGCGCTCGCAGCAGTGATCGTCATATTGGGGCTCGCGGCGGGATGCGCGCCGTCGGCCGATCAGCGAGTCACGCAGATGAACGGCCGCAACCAGGCCCTCTGCCAGGCGGACAATCCGCAAGCGTGCATCCGCTTCCTGGAATCGAAGTGCGACGCTCCGCTCAATGCCTGCGCCAAGCTCAAGCAGGATCAGACCGCGCTCGCCGCCGACCTCAAGTCGAAGTGCGCCGGCGGTGATAAGACTTCGTGCCAGGTGCTCGGGAGTGTCCAATGCGATGACGGCAGCACCAAGTCATGCCTGATCGTCGACTCCCGCTACAACCATTTGCACGCCTCATGCAAGGCGGGCACGCACCAGGATTGCCAGTTGCTGCCCGCGGAGCCGTGGCCGAATCGGATCATCGCGACCACCGAGGAGACCTGCAAGGCGGGCGACCAGATCTCATGCACCGTAAACAACGCGGCGCACGCGGAAAATTCGGGCGTGGTGGTTACGGTGCCCGCGAACTATCAACCCTAACCGATCCTCACGAATCGACTGCGCTCCTCACGAATCAACTGCGCGGCTCGAAACCCAGCCGCTGCATGATCTGCACGAGGTGATCGTCGACGACGACATACTCGGTCGCCGAATAGTAGAGATTGCAGCCGCGGATGCGCCCTCCTTCGCGGACCTCCTCGATCCGAAGCACGCGGTCGGAGTTTATCAATACCGTCTTTCCCTTCACTGTCAGTTGGAGCCACATTTCGCATCAGGCTAGCAGACGTGCACGGTGCGCTGCGACGCATCGCGCGCGTTCTCTCGCGCGCGCTTCGACAAGCAGGCTGCTCCAGACCGCGCGCATACCAGGCGAATCGAACGTCACCGTGGGTGAAGACTTGCTTACGATACTGCTCGAACAATACGTTGAAGCCGGCCATGACCGGATCCGAGCCCTAGCACTGGCGCGGACCCGAAACGATTTCTTAACAATGAAATCCGCGATCTCATCGGCGACCTCCGCATCTGGCGACGATGCGAGCACCTCGCGCGATGCCTCCGCTGCCGAAGCCCGCACCGTGTTCATTGCGCAGTGCGCCCTTGCTGTCATCGCTTATCTGATCTTCTTCTCTTCGCCGGTGATTTGGATTTCCGACTCGATATATTCGATGCTCACTGCGGAGAGCATCATCGAGCACGGCACTCCCGACCTGCGCGCGTATACGATACCGAAATTCCGTCCCGAGATTCCCGCGGGAACGCTCGCACCCGATCGCCAGAACGCCTACCAGCTCGGGCTCATCAACGGAAAGGTTCTTTACTTCTATCCGCACGGGACCTCGATCCTGTCTTTGCCATTCGTTGGTCTGATGAAAATATTCGGCGTCTCGCCCTCGACCAGCGCGCATGTGTTCTCGTTCGGCGGCGAGACACTAATCCAGAAGATGCTCGCGTCGGCGCTGATGGCGATCCTCGCATGCATATTTTTTCGCACCGCGCTGCTGATGCTGAATCTGCGCTGGAGCCTTCTGATCGCGATTGGCGCCGCGTTCGGGACCGAGGTATGGAGCACCGCGTCGAGCTCGATGTGGTCGCATACCTGGGAGATTTTCCTGGCGGGATGCGTCGTCTACCTGATGCTGCGGGCAGAACTTCGCGGTAAAAAGCCTGCGCCCGCGAACTTCGCAACGGTGGCAGTGTTGCTGGGGTTGATGTTCTTCGTCAGGCCGACCGGCGCGGCCCCGATCGCGTGCGTGACCATCTACGTTCTGTATGCGCGCCGCCGCGACTTCGTTCCCTACGCGGTCGCGGGCGCCGTCTGCTTTGCGCTCTACGCCGTGTACACGAAAGCCGTGTTCGGAAGCGTGATACCCGGTTACTATAGCCAGCCGCTTGCGCTCTCCAGCCTCGGGATCGGTTTGGAGCGCAATCTCATCAGTCCATCGCGCGGCCTGTTCGTTTTCGTTCCGACCGCGGCGTTCGTGCTGTACCTGGTTGCGCGCTACTGGAAGATGCTGCCGCACAAGCCGCTCGCGATCACGGCGCTCGCGACGATCGGCGGCTTGATGCTGATCGTCTCGAGCTGGTGGGCCTGGTGGGCCGGTATCTGTTACGGCCCGCGCCTGCTCACCGACGCGATCCCGTGGTTCGTTCTGCTGGCGATCCTCGGATGCGCCGCGATACCGCCGCAACGCCGCTCGATCGCGAGTAATCCGGCGCTCGGAATCGGAGCTTTGCTGCTAGCGATTAGTATCGCGATGAACGCGCAAGGAGCGCTGTCGTGGGAGACTACGCGATGGTGCTTGATGGGGCCAATCAGCGTGCATGCAGTAGAGTGGTCGGATCCACAATTCCTGGCGGGGCTGCTACCGGGCCATCCCCGCCAGGCGATTCCGCGCTGACCGGCTGGATCACCGGCGCGGTTAATACTCGGGCTTGAAATCGAAATGATGGCTCGCCTCGATGAAGCGGACGGTGCGGGTCTTCGAGCGCATCACCACGCTGTTGGTGAGCGCGCCGCCTGAGTGGAAGCGCACCCCGCGCAGATAATCGCCGGTGGTGACGCCGGTCGCCGCGAACATCACGTTGTCCCCCGCGACCTCCTCGAGCGTGAAGCGATGCTTCAGGTCCATGATGCCCATCGCTAGGCATTTCTCGGCCTCTTCGGAACTGCGCGGCATGAAACGGCACTGCATCTCGCCGTCGACGGAGCGAATCGCCGCCGCCGCGAGCACTCCCTGATGCGCTCCGCCGACGCCGATGAGCATGTCGATCTCGCTCTCGGGGCGGGTGGTCGCGATCGCAGCCGACAGGTCACCGGCGGAGAGCAGCTTGATTCCGGCGCCCGCGGCGCGGACCTCGCTGATGAGCTTTTCGTGGCGCGGGCGATCGAGAATAGCGACGCGGAGATCTTCGACGTAGACATTCTTGGCCTCCGCGAGCGCCTTTAGGTTTTCGGTTGGCGAGCGATCGATGTCGATCACGCCCCGGCCTGCGGGTCCGCACGCGATCTTGTCCATGTAGGTGTCGGGGCATCGGAGCAGCTTTCCGCGCTCGGACAGCGCCACGCACGACAGCGCGTTGGGCCCGCCGGTCGCACAAATGAGCGCGCCCTCGAGGGCGTCGAGCGCGACATCGACTTCAGGCCCGGCGCCGGTGCCGACGATCTCGCCCTCGTATAGGATCTCGGTCTCCTCCTCCTTGCCCTCGCCGATCACGATCTTTCCGTCCATTGCCAAGGTGTTAAGGGTCTTGCGCATCGCCTCGCATGCGGAGCGATCGGCCATCCGATCGTCGCCCTTGCCGATAAAGCGCGCGGCGGCGAGTGCCGCAGCCTCGGTTGCGCGAACCACTTCGAGGGCCAGATTCCGTTCCATCTGAAAACTCCCGTCAGTTCGCCCTGAGAGACTCGCGTCCGAACAGCGAATCGATTAACCGAAACCCTTCGACCACGTTCACCCCCGTTTTGGCGCCATCTGCTTCAGTGTAGCGGCGCGCGACGGTGGCGTCGCGTCGAAAAGTTGCCGCATTGATCAACGCGAACGGCACAGGTTCCGCCGAATGCGTCTTGAGCTTGCTCGGCGTCGCATGATCCGGCATCAGCAGCAGCGCGAAATCGCCGAGTGTGTTCAGACCGTCCAGCATCGGGCCGATTATCAGTTCGTCGATTCGCTCGATAGCTTCCTGTTTGAGATCGGCGCGGCCCATGTGACCCGCCTCGTCGGGCGCCTCGATATGGAGGAGCAGGAAATCGCGGCCGCCGCGCAATGAGTCGAGTCCATAGCGCGCTTTGGCCGCGTAATCGGTATCGAGGAAGCCGGTGGCGCCGGGCACCTTGATCAACTCGAGGCCCGCAAGCCGCCCCAGCCCATTGACGAGGTCGACTGCCGAAATCACCGCGCCATCGACGCCGAAGCGCTCCTTCAAGGTAGGCACCACGGGGCGCGTGCCCTGGCCCCAGAACCACACCGACGTCGTTTCGGTCTTGCCGGCCGCGCGACGCGCGCGGTTCACCGGATGGTCGCGAAGAATCGCCGCGGCGCGATCCATCAGATCGCGAATCCGCTCGGCGCCTTCGCCTTGCGGCAGATGCGGGGCGACTTCCTTGCCGGTGATGTCGTGCGGCGGAGTCAGCTGGGTCGCCGCGACGCCATGCCTCCAGACCATCAGATGCCGATAGCTCACGCCGTTGAAGAATTCGATTCCATCGCCCGCGAGCACGCGCCGGAGGTCGGCGACGATCGCGGCGCCCTCTTCGCTAGAGATGTGCCCCGAGGTGAAATCGTGCATCAGTGGAGCGCCGTTCGCGCCGTTCTGGATCGAGACCAGATTCATCCGGAACACGACATCGTCAGGCCCCATCGCGATTCCCTGGCTGGCCGCTTCGATCGGCGCACGTCCGGTGTGGTAGCGCAGCGGATCGTAGCCGAGCATCGTCATCGTGCCGACGTCGCTGCCCGAGGGCATGCCCTGCGGGATGGTCGCGACCATCCCGAGCGTCCCGCGCGATGCCAGAAGATCCATGTTGGGCTTGCGCGCCGCCTCGAGCGGAGTTCGGCCGCCGAGTTCGTCGCACGGCCAATCCGCCATTCCATCGCCATGAATGATTACGTATTTCATCGCCGCTGGATTCAGTCGCGCTCGAGAATCTTCATCACTTTTTTCAGGTCAGGTTCCACCACGATCGTGTTACTGAGATTTTTAAGCGCCGTGTCGGGATCTTTGAGGCCGTGGCCGGTGAGCGTGCAGACCACCACCGACCCCGGCTTGAGCATTCCCGATCCGGCGTACTTGAGCAGCCCCGCGACGGAGGCCGCCGAGGCCGGCTCGGCAAAAATGCCGCCGGTGGCGATCAGCCGGTAGGCCGCGAGAATTTCCGCGTCGGTGACGATATCGATCGTCCCGGCGGATTCGTCGCGCGCGGAGGTCGCGCCTTTCCAGCTCGCGGGGTTGCCGATTTTGATCGCTGTCGCGACGGTATGTGGATCGTCGATCGGATGCCCCAGCACGATCGGCGCCGACTCCGCCGCCTGGTAACCCATCATCTTCGGCAGCCGCGTCGCGAATCCGGCCGACTTATATTCCTGGTAGCCGGCCCAGTACGCCGTGATGTTGCCGGCATTTCCGACCGGGAGAAAGTGATGCGTCGGCGCTTCGCCCAGTTGATCGCAGATTTCGAATGCGGCGGTCTTCTGCCCCGCGATACGATCGGGATTCACGCTGTTGACCAGCCTAATCTTGACCGGGTCGCGTTCGGCGAGATCCCGCACCACCTTCAGGCAGATGTCGAAGTTGCCGACTATCTCGAGCACCTTCGCGCCGTGCATCACGCTTTGCGAGAGCTTGCCGAGCGCGACCGCGCCCTTGGGAATCAGCACGTAGGCGCGAAGCCCGGCGCGGCCCGCATACGCGGCCGCCGACGCGGCAGTGTTGCCGGTCGAGGCGCAGATAACGGCGCGCGTGCCTTCACCGAGGGCTTTGGAGATGGCCACCGTCATCCCGCGGTCCTTGAACGAGCCGGTCGGGTTGGCGCCCTCACACTTCAAGTAAACCTTTATATTTGTTCCGAGCCGCTCGCCGAGCGCGGGACTTTCGACCAGCGGCGTGTTGCCCTCGTTGAGGGTGACGACGGGTGTCGACTCGGTGACCGGCAGGAAGGCGCGATAGTGCTCGATGAGTCCTGGCCAGTAGCGGAGCCGCGGCGGAGACCCGGCGCTATGCTGCCTGCCTGCCATCGCGATCAGAGCCGCTCCTCGATGCGAATGAACGCCGGCGGCGCGTCGACGATCCTGCGCGCACGAATCGCCGCGAGCGCCCGCTTGAGGTTGCGCTCCGGCGCTTCGTGCGTGCGCATTATCACCGGCACCGTCATCTCCGCTCCGCGTCCCTTCTGAATCACTGATGCGATCGAAATTCCGCTGCCCCCCAGCACCGAGGCGATGGCGCCCAACACGCCGGGCTTATCCCGCGCCATGAAGCGCAGGTAATATTCGCATACCACGTCGTCCATCGGCTTGACACTGGCGCGCTTGATCGATTCGACCGGATAGCCAAGCGCGTGCGAGCGTCCACCGGTGCCGCCGATGCGCTGCCGCGCGATTTCCAGGATGTCCGCGATCACCGCGGTCGCCGACGGCATCTGGCCCGCGCCCAGACCGGAGTACATCGTCGAGCCGAGCGCGTCGCCGTGAATGTAGATCGCGTTGAATGCGCCGCCGACGCCGGCCAGCATATGCCGCGCCGGTAGCATCGTGGGATGCACCCGCGCCTCGATCGCACCGTCATCGTCCTTGGCGATCGCGAGCAGCTTGATGATGTAGCCGAGCTCGGCCGCGTACGCGATGTCGGCCTGCGTGATCCGCGTGATGCCTTCGGTATAGACCTGCGAGGGTTTGAGCAGCACGCCGAATGCGAGCGTGACCAGCAGGCAGAGCTTGTGCGCCGCGTCATGGCCCTCGACGTCGGTCGCGGGGTTTGCCTCGGCCAGGCCACTGCGCTGCGCGGCGGCAAGCGTGTCGGCATATTCGGCGCCTTGCTCGGTCATGGTGGTAAGGATCGAATTGCAAGTGCCGTTCACGATCCCATAGACGGCGCGCTGGCGATCGCCGGCCAACGCGTCGCGCAGCGTTCGGATGATCGGCACGCCGCCGCCAACACTCGCCTCGAAGCCAACCGACAAGCCCGCGCTTGCCCGCGGCGCCGAAAATCTCGGCGCTGTTCTCCGCGAGCATGGCTTTGTTTCCGGTGACGACGTCCTTGCCGGCGCCGAGCGCATCCAGGATGAGCGTGCGCGCGGGTTCCTGGCCGCCGAACAGCTCGACCACGATATCGACGTCGGGACGCGCGACGAGTGCCGCGCTGTCGCGCGTAATCAATCGGGCGGTGAGACCGAGCGCGCGGTTCGGCTTCAGGCTGCGGTCGGCGACGCCCACCAGCTCCAGCGGTGCGCCGAGCTTGCGCGCATAGGTGGCGGCATTGCTGCGCAGCAGCTTCACCACGCCCTCGCCAACCGTCCCGCACCCGAGCAGGGCTATCCGTACCGGCTTCATCTGGATTCGATCGGTGCGAGCGCGCGCTTCAGGAGGCGCCTGCCGCGCGCCGCGGAATTTCGGCCGCACCGCGGGCCAGTGCGTGGCGGATACCGCGGATCGCCTGGCGCGTGCGATGCTCGTTCTCGATCAGTGCGAAGCGCACGAAGCCGTCGCCGTCGGCGCCGAAGCCGACGCCCGGCGAGACCGCGACCTTCGCTTCGGCGAGCAGGAACTTGGAAAACTCCAGCGAGCCCATCGCGCGAAAGGGCTCCGGGATCGGCGCCCACACGAACATCGTGGCGCGCGGCTTCTCCACCGGCCATCCGGCGCGATTGAGCCCGTCGCACAGCACGTCGCGGCGGCGCTTGTAGGTTGCGACGATCTCCGCGACGCAATCCTGCGGGCCGTTGAGCGCGGCTATCGCGGCGACCTGCACGGGGGTGAACATCCCGTAGTCGAAATATGACTTGAGCCGGCCCAGCGCAGCGATCATCTCCGGGTTGCCGACCGCGAAGCCCACTCGCCATCCGGGCATATTGTAACTCTTGGACAGGGTGAAGAACTCGACGCCGATTTCCTTGGCGCCCGCCACCTGCATCATCGAGGGCGCCTGGTAACCGTCGAAGCAAAGGTCGGCGTAAGCGAAATCGTGCGCGACCATCATTTCATTTTCGGTCGCGAACTCGACCACGCGCTTCATGAAGCGCAAATCGACGGTGGCGGTGGTCGGGTTGTGCGGGAAGTTCATGATGAGGAATTTGGGACGCGGCCAAGTGCGATTGACGATCGCCGTCATCGAGTCGAAGAATTCCTCGCCGCCGCGCAGCAGCGGTACGCCTTGCACCTGCGCACCCGCGATGATGCATCCGTACTGGTGAATCGGGTAGGTCGGCGTCGGCGCGAGCACCACGTCGCCCTGGTCGAGAATTGCCAGGGTCATGTGGGCGATTCCTTCCTTGGAGCCGATGGTGACGATCGCCTCGCTGTCGGGATCGAGCTCGACGCCGTAGCGGCGCCGGTACCAGTCGGCGATCGCAAGGCGCAGCTTGTAGATTCCGCGCGAGACCGAATAGCGATGGTTGGGCGACTTGGAGGACGCCTCGATCAGCTTGGCGACGATATGCGGCGGCGTCGGCTCGTCGGGATTTCCCATGCCGAAGTCGATGATGTCCTCGCCGGCGCGCCGCGCCTTCAGGCACAACTCGCCGATGGTATTGAAGACGTACGGTGGCAGCCGCTTGATACGGGGGAAATCCATTGCTCGCTTTCCTCAGCGACGCGCCTGGAGGGCGGCGCGTGAGGAATATGTTTAACGGACGCGATGGCGCGGGGCTAGTGGCCGCAGAAAAAATCAATGTAATCCTTGAATTTCAAGGACGCGAACCAGGATCAATCGACTGTGGATGTCGACGGTCCGGGCGCCAGAAACAGCGCCGCCATGGAGACGCGAAGCCCCCGCCCATCGATGATGAGCGGAGGCCCGCTTCTTACAATTGCGCGAGCTGAATCACTTAGTGAACAGGTTGAGCTCGTTTTCGGAATCGTCGACGAAGTAGATGCCGTTCGCGCCCGGGGCAACCGCGAGTCCAAAAAGAGAACCACCGCCGGCGAGTGCAATCGGGTTCGCGGTGGTGACCTGGGAGCCGCCGTGGCTCGTTTCGACGATATTACCGTCGCCAGCGTTCACGGTGAGAATGTCACCGTTGGGCGCGAGCGCCAGTCCGAGCGGTTGGTTCAACAGATCGCCGGTAGTCACGGTCACTCCCGTCCCGGCGCTCGAGAGCCGCGTCGATGCGTTCTTGATTTTTGCGATACGGCTGTTGACCGTATCGGCGACGTAGAGTGAATCGTCGCTGCCGAGGCCCAGGCCAACACCGGTCGGTCCGATGATCAGCGCTGCCGGGTCGTTCTCTTCGGAGAACTTTGAGCCGATCGTCGTGGTTGACAGGATTGACGGTACCTTGGTGCCCTGCACCGGCGTTTTCAACCTCATCCTGACTACGGTTCCAGCAGCCACGGGGGTATCCGGCGCGGCAGCCGCCACGCCCCCATTCAAGACGTTGGTGAAGTAGAGCGTCGCGTGTGCGCCATTGTCACTGGCGGTCATGTCCCACGGTCCGTTCACGGCGCCGCCCGAGAACGTCTCGACCGGATTGCCCTTGGCGTCGAGCACGATGAGACATCCCGCACCCACGGTATCTATCATCCCGTCGCTGGTGGGCAGACTGCCGACGATCACCCATCCGGAGCGCAAAACGACCAGCGCGGTCGTCAATCCCACGCCGCCCGGGCATCCGCCCGGCAGCGTGCTTGCGTCGATTTCCGCGAAGGTGGTCTGAGTCTGATCATTGGGCGAGTACTGCACGATCGAGGTGCCGGTTCCCTGGTCATTGTCGCTGTCGTTGAAGTTGCTTACGAGGATGTCACCCTCGACGAGATCGCCAACCGACTTCGGCACGACGGCTACGCCGTAGGGATTCTCGTCGCCAGCGTCGAATCCTGAGGCGGGTGCTGAAACGACGCCGTCGCTAACTGTCTTGAACTTGTCGATAAACGGTCCGGCGTGTGCCGGGACTGTCGAAACGGCGACACTCAAGAGCGCGCCGACTGTCATTATGAACACGCCCTTAAGGCGTCTTTTCCAAAAGTTTACTTTCATGGCCGTTGGATCCCTCCCGGGGTTAGGCAAAGTGCCTTGTGCCCCAACCGTTGCGATCGGCGAATAACGCTGCGACACGCATTAAACGCGGAGCGCGGGAATAAAGTTCCAGTGGGTTGCGCAAACGTTCGGCTCCTTCCAAAGACAAACGTTCGGCTCCTTCCAAAGACCTTAGCCAGTAAGCTGAGCGACGGTCGCGAACTCAGTCGGTGGTCGCGGCGACGGCGGCCGGCGCCAGGCGCGGGCGTGCGAAGAGATAAAACGGGATGGTGCAGAGCAGGATGATTCCGCCGGTCTGCCACTGGAGCGGAATCCCGACGGCGTCCGCGATTCGTCCGGCGAACAACAATCCGATCGCTCCGCCCATGGTCTGAAAGGTGCTGCTGAAGGACAGCAAGGTCGCGCGCTGCCCCGCTTCGATCTGCTCGTTGAACCAGCTCTGCACCAGCGGCTGCAGCGCGCCGGTGAATACGTTCATCGCAAACAGCACGCCGAGCACGATCGGCGGACGCGCGCCGAACACGCCCGCGACGAATAGGAGCACCGCGGCCGCACCGACGCACACACAGATTCGCGCCGCGCGCGCCGCATCGTCCAGCGCCATGCGCGCCGCCATCTCCGCACCGATCATCCGCGCCACGGTCAGGCCACAATAGATCCATCCTATGATCCACACCCCGACGCGGAGGTTCTCGTTGAACATGATCGGCCACTCCAGCCAGTATGGCGCCAGCGCCGCGATCTGGATCGCACCCGCGATGCTCAGCATCATCACCGTGCGCGCGGCGAAGCCGGCGCGCATTCCATCGCCGACCTGGCGCGCGATTTCCGCGGGCAGCTTCGACCATTCGACCTGCACGGCGCGCGGCTTCTCGCCACGCATCAGGTAGGCGCCGATCAGCCCGCTCAGCGCCCATCCGGCCGCACCCAGCAGCCACGGATACGCGATATTGATGTCGGCAACGTACGCACCGACCATCGCCGAAACCATGAAGCTCGCGCTCGAGAGCTGCGCGATGCGCGAGAACAGCCGGTCCTTGATTCCCTCGAAGCCGGCGTCGTCGAGAGAGTCGACGCCCCAGGCGTCGATCGCGCCGTTGCAAAAGGTGGTGCCGATTCCGTCGATGCTCTCGGCGATCAGAAAGATGGCGTAGTGATGGGCGAAGAAATAGACGATGAACGCGGTCACGCGGAGCATCGAGCCGACGAGGAACGAGCGGCGGCGGCCCATCGCGTCGGCGAACGCGCCGGTCGGCACGTCGGTCAGAAACAGGACGACGAAGAACATCGCGAGAACGCTGTTGACCTGGAACTGGGTCAGACCGCGCGAGCGCAGGAAGATCGGGTAGACGCCAAACAGGAAGCCGCCGGCGAACGAATAGATCGCCGACACCGAGTAGTAGCGGCGGGTAATTTCACGGAGAGATTTGCTGCGCTGTGGCGCCATCGCATCACACTTTCACGCGTTCAAAAGAAAAAGCCCCAGGGCTCGTGGGCGCCTGGGGCTTTTTCGAGCCGAGTATCTAGGTCCGTCTCAAGTGCGGATAGCTCCGAACCCGGAAACAGCTTGCAATTTGCTACTCGGCACGCCGGTCATCGCGTCACAGTAGCGACGCGCCGCGATGCAGTCAAGATTCGTGTCCGCGGCGGTCAGAGTTCGCCGTGCAATCGCATCCCGGAACGGTCACCGGGCCGCGGTCGCGATTGTAGCCGGGGTTCTCGATGTACTGGAGATCCAAAGCGGCAAATCGCACAGAGCAGACTGCCGGCAGCAGTCAAAAATATTCTGACGAACCTGGGCGGCACGCCAAATCTCTTAGCGGACATTTTCCCAGTTGGCCTGTTCTCTGCCAATTCCGCATCGCATAAGCTTTTGATCGCCGATCTGATGACTGACAGCGCCCGCAATTTACCTGACGCCGCGCGCGACGCCGCGCTCAGATCTACGCCCGAGTTCGCGCTCGAGTTCGCGCCGAACACTCCGGAGCCCGGACTCGCGACGCGAGCGTGGCGCTTCGCCAACGTCGTGTGGCTCGCGGCGCGAGTTTATGCCGGCTACAAGACGATCTCACTATGGACGAAGTACGTGAGCGCTCGCAATCGCGATGCGCTGTTTCGGGCGCAGGACCTGCGCTCTGCGCGCGCGCTCTATGCGACCGCGGTGCGCCTGGAAGGGCTGCTCATCAAAGCCTCGCAATTCATCGCGACGCGCGCCGACGTGCTCCCCGACGAATGGGTCTCGACGCTCTCGGGACTGCACGATTGCGTGCCGCCGCGGCCGTCCGCGATGATTCGCGAGGTCGTCGAGCGCGAGCTCGGCCGCCCGCTCGCCGCGGTCTTCGCCGAGTTCGATTCGGTGCCGCTAGCCTCCGCCTCGCTCGCGCAGGTGCATCGCGCGACGTTGCACGACGGACGCCGATGCGCAGTCAAGGTGCAGTACCCCGGCATCGCCGGGATCGTGCGCGCCGATCTGCGCAACATGATGATCGTGCTCCGCTGGCTCGCCTTCTTCGAGCGCGACTTCGACTACCGGGTGCTCGCGCGCGAGGCGCTCAAGTACATCCCGATGGAACTCGACTTCAAGCATGAAGCCGACAATTGCGAGACGGTGCGCCGCAACTTCGCATCCAGCGCCGACGTGATGGTGCCCGAGATTTATCGCGAGTACTCGACGCGGCACGTGCTGGTGATGCAGCTCTGCGACGGAATCCGGATCAGCGACGTCGCGGCGTTGGAGCGCGCCGGAATCGACAAGCATGCAGTCGCACAGCGGCTCATGGAAATTTACTGCGAGCAGATTCTACGCGATGGGTTTTTCAACGCCGACCCGCATCCGGGGAACATCCTGGTACAGCCCGGGCCGCGCCTGGTGCTACTTGACTTCGGACTCGCCAAAGATTTCCCGGCGCAATTCCGCGACGGAATCGTGCGCCTCACGTTTTCGATTCTGACTTCCAACCGCGATGGGATCATCCAGGCCTTCCGCGATCTCGGCTTCCGCACTCGCAGCGGCTCGCCCGACTCCCTGCTCGCCATCGCGGACTTGTTCCTCGGCAACACCCTCAAGCAGAAAAAGGCCTACGCGGACAAGGACCTGATCGAACAGTTCTCCGAGGAGCTGCCGAAAACGTTGAAGGCAAATCCGATCGTCGAAGTGCCCGGCGACGTACTGCTCATCGGCCGCGTGATGGGGCTGCTGAGCGGGCTCGGCAAGACCCTCGACTCGCGCGTCGATCTGTTCTCGACGCTGATGCCGTACGCGCAGCGCCTGATGGCGGCGCAGGCGACCGCGGCCGCGGGAGCCCGGTAGCTTCCTGAAATGCCCCCTCGCGACATTTCCTCTGAGGTTCGCCTTCAACGCGACTATTACACGCGCATTGTCGATCGATATGACGACCTGCACGTACATGACGCCGACGAGCACAGCACCGCTTGTAAGATCATCGCGGCGTTCCTGCCGCTGTTAGGAGCGCGTACAGTTCTCGACGTCGGCGCCGGCACCGGCAGGGCGGCGTCGATCCTGAGCGAGCTCGATCCCACGCTCCGCCTGTACGCCATCGATCCGGTCTCGGCGCTGGTCGAAAAAGCCCGAACCAAATTACAAGGCCGGGTGCTGGTCGGCGACGGCGCCCATCTCCCATTTCGCGACGGCGCTTACGACGCGACCGTCGCAACCGGGACACTCCATCACGTGAGCGATCCGGATGCCGTGGTGCGCGAGATGTTGCGCGTCTCCCGGCTCGCGGTTTTCATTTCCGACGGCAATGTGTTCGGCGCGGGGACCAGAATCGTTCGTCTGATCAAAGCCGGGTTGTACGCCCTGTCTCTCTGGAAAGCGATAAAATTCGTACAGACTCGCGGCAAGGGCTACAGCGTCACGGAAGGCGACGGGGTCGCGTATTCCTATAGCGTGTTTTTCAGCTACCGCCTGCTATGCGAGAACACCGCGATGACCTTCACCGTCCCGTTGCATCCCAATATCACCGGCCGGATGCGCGCCTCGAGCCGATTTTCGTCGAGCCACAATCTGGTCTGCGCTTTCAAAAACGGCCTCGCCAAATGACTTGTGTTGGTTAGTCAGCAACGCGCGGCTCATGCGCCCGGCCCCTGATCGCGGCACAAACGGCGCAGCGGCCGCGGCACCACAGGCATTTCCTTCACGTCCGATCGTCGTGGCATTGTCTCATGATTCAATTACGGCCGGCGGCCGGAAGCCGCATGGGCGCAAAAATTTCCCGGAGTGATTTTCGATGTCCGATAAACGCGAAAAGCTCGCAGCACTGGCGGCGGAGTTGGCGGCGGATTTTGCGACCCGCGCCGCTGACCACGATCGCAACAACACCTTTCCGGTCGAGAACGTCGACAAGCTGAAAGCGGCCGGCTACACCGCGCTCCTGATTCCGGAGGGCCACGGCGGATTGGGCGCCGACCTCGAGGATTTCGTGCTCTGCCAGGAACAGCTCGCGCAGGGATGCGCCGCGACCACCATCGCGATCAACATGCATCTGTTCGGACTGGGCAGCATGGTCGAGCGCTCTGACGGCCGCCCGCAGGAGGCGCTGTTCTTCGACGCCATCGGCCGCGCCAAGCAAATCATGGGCGGTGGGATCAGCGAGCCCGAGACCGGCGGCGATTGGGGCTACTTCGCGACCAAGGCGCGCCGCGAAGGCGATGTGTACATCCTCAACGGCCGCAAGACCTTCACCAGTCTCTCGCCGGTCATCGACTTGTTCATGGTGATGGCGACTATCGAGGACACCGACCCGCCGCGCGCCTCCACCTTCCTGATCCCGCGCGGCAGCCCTGGTCTTCAACTGGTCGAGACCTGGGATGCGATGGGGATGCGCGCGACCGCGAGCCACGACCTCATTATAAAGGACGTGCGCGTGCCCGCCGTCGCGATGGCGGAGTCGCGGCCGGTCGGTCCCATTGACAGCGCCGCTGTCTCGCTGTTCGCCTGGTTCGGCCTCTCGGTCGCCGCGGTCTACACTGGCGTCGCGATCGCGGCGCTGAAGTGGGCCAAGGAATTTGCCGGGCGCCTGAAACCGCTCGCCCTGCCCCGCCCCATCAAGTACCTCCCCGGCATCCAGTTCGCGATCGCCGACGCCGAGGCGCTGATCGCGCAATCGCGCGCGCTCTACCTGGGCGCCGCGCGCGATTACATCGCCGATCGCGAGTCGTTCGCGGGCGAGGCGGGATTGGCGCGCGTGGTGATGCCGAAATACGTCGCGACCAACAACGCGATCGCGGCCGTCAACCAGTGCATGGAAGTGGTCGGCGCGCACGGGATGCTGAAGAAGTTCCCGATGGAACGTTACTACCGCGACGTCCGCGCCGGCGTGAACCATCCGCTCAGCAACGCCCGCGCCCGCGAGCTTATTGGCAAGGTCGCGCTCGGAATCGGCCTGGGCGAGATGCCGCGCTGGTAGCCGTCACGCGCGCCGCGTGACGGATTCGATTTGCTGCGCGCCGCTTCACTGAAGCACGCTGTCGATTGTCGAGCATCGCGCGCTGGACGCTGTTGTCCGCCTTTAATATCGTCTCGGCATAGTGACCAACGAAATCGAACAAGTCGCGATGCGCGCCGCGCGCGCCGCCGGCCGCATCCATCTCAAGCGCCTCAGCCGCATCACCGTCAACCGCAAATCCAACTCGATCGACCTGGTGACCGAGGCCGACAAGGAATCCGAGGCCGCGATCATCGAGGTTATCCATCGCGCGTTCCCGACTCACGCGATACTCGCCGAGGAGAGCGGCGCCAGCGCGCACGAAAGCGACCATCGCTGGATCATCGACCCACTCGACGGCACCACCAACTTCGCGCACGGCTTTCCGCAGTTCTGCGTATCGATCGGATACGAGCGCAAGCGCCGGATGCAGACCGCGGTGGTGTACGACGCGCTCAAGAAGGAATGCTTCGTCGCGCACAAGGGGCGCGGCGCGCGGCTCAACGGCAAGCCGCTGCACACCAGCCGCACCAGCACGCTGGAATCATCGCTGCTCTCGACCGGCTTCCCGTACGACCGCCGCGAGCGGCGCCGCTTCTACCTGTGCTTTTGGGAGGCGTTCATGATGCGCACCCAGGGTGTGCGGCGCACCGGGTCGGCGGCGCTCGACCTCGCCTTCGTCGCGGCGGGACGCACCGAGGCGTTCTGGGAATTCGGACTCAAGCCGTGGGATGTCGCGGCGGGCTCGCTGCTGGTCGAGGAGGCGGGCGGCCGCGTCACCAACATGGACGGCTCGGCGCTCGATCTCGCCGGCAGCCAGATCGTCGCAAGCAACGGGCATCTGCACGAGCAGGTTCTGCGCGTGATCGCGCAGACCCGCCCCGAGGCGATGCGCCGTCACGAGGACATGCTGCGCGAGGACGCGGCCGCGACGGAGCCGCGCGAGGTTGTCCGCGCCTGATCGCTGGTATAGCGTTTCTCCTGCTACACCGCCCCGGTAGTGAAAAGGACATCACGGAGGTCTCCGGAACCTCAGGTCCGGGTTCGATTCCCGGCCGGGGCACCATCATCACGGCTTGGTTTGCGCAGCCGGAAATCTCGACAGTTATCCGGCGCGAATTCGGCTACATGCCATGACACGGCTAGTGCCCCGACTGATGCCCACTTGCTGGGCAGCGAATACATTTTGAGCATCACGCCTCCTGGTGGGTAAGCCCTCTGCGCGGTTTTCAGTGCTTTCTCTCAAACTAAGGATGGAAACTGGCTGCACCTCGGGTTTTATCTGCCGCTCGTTTAACCACCTTTCCAGTCTAGATGCCTCTTAGGCATGTGTATTGCTCCGTTCACTGCCGGCCTCCGGTAAGGGACTGGCACCGAAACTCCTCTGCTCTCCTGCACCGCGATAGGCATGCTGAGGAGTAGTTGCTGCTATGCTCAAGACGATCGAGCGATGGAGAACTCAGTTAGAGGAGCGGCACTTCCGGCGCCGAGTGCGCAAAGCCCTAGCGCTCCATAAGCGCGGAGGGGTATGGCGAGACCGTCTTTCCCTCAATCATTTCCAGCATCACCAGAATCGGCTGCAGACCGAGTGGCGTGCTCGCGAGGTACACCCGTGGGATCGAGATCGTCCCGCAACTCACGTTGCACAGCTGTTCGCTGAACAGTGCTTGAAGGATGCGGAAGCGGCGCTCGAGAGGCTCTTCGCAATGCTTTCGGAAATCGATGTCATCGACTTCACGATGCGCGATCCAAACTCGGGCGCCATCCTCTTGTCGGGCGCTGTCATGCGAAGCGAGGTGATGAACCTGAGGGCGCCATCCTCAGGAATGAGACTCAAGCAGTTGGGCGTAACCTATCGTCTGCAGAATTGGCGCTTCGAGCCGCTTGGATGAGGATCGTTTCGGGGCACCGTCGGTTTTATAGCCGGCGGCCAACCAATCACGCGCGCGGCTCAAACTCTGGGCAGTCACCGGCTCTCTGCCTTCTGCCGCAGGCTCTTCATCGCGCCGCCCCACGCGATGACCTGGTCGAGCATCGCGTTGACCGAGGACTCCTTGATAGCGCTCGGCTTGAAGACCGTGAAATTCTCGAAATCCGCGTATAGCGAGAGCGCCACCTGCGTGCGCACGTCGGCAATCTGCAACTCGGCCATGACTCCGCGCAGTTGCTCCACGGCGAGCGCTCCGCCAGAGCCGCCGTAACCTACGAATCCGGCCGCCTTGTTGTTCCATTCGCGGTAGAGGTAATCGAGTGCGTTTTTCAGCGCCCCGGAGGTGCCGTGGTTATATTCCGGCGTCACGAACACGTATGCGTCGAAGCGCGCGATCGTCTCCGCCCAGGCAATCGTATGCGGCTTACTGTAGCGGCCCATCGACGGCGGCATCCTCTCGTCGAGCAGCGGCAGATCGTAGTCCTTGATATCTACGATCTCGAATTCCGCGTCGCTGCGCTGCTTCGCGATACCGTAGACCCACTCCGCCACCGCCTGTGCCTTGCGGCCTGGACGCGTACTTCCAATCACGATCGCCGTTTTGATCATGTCTTATCCCCGCGACTCAGCTGAACTATTCCCGCGTTCCCGCGCCATGTGCCAAGGCGGCATCTTCGGCCTCGTGGCGCGACGTCCTCGTCCGGAGTTCCAACAGATGCCCATCGAGATCGCGGAAGAAAACCGTGCGTCCACCGCGCAGGCTGCGGATTTGCATGTCGTCGTGAGACCACGGCTGGCTGCCATAGGCGAGGCCCGCGTCCCTGACCCGGCCGAAAATCGCATCGAACTCCTGCTCGCCGACGTGAAAGGCGTAGTGATGTACCTCGAACCGCGGGCGGCGGTCATCGAAGTCGAACGTCAGCGTTTCGTTCACCCGGACCGGGGCGAACGGCCCCAGCGGCCCGTCATAGCTCAGTCCGAAGAGGTTGGCGAAGAACTTTGCCGACGCGAGCTTGTCGTGCGCCGGTACGATCGTGTGATCGAGCGTGATAGCCATGATTCGCCTCCAGTTTTGATTTTGAAACTTGGTCCTTGTACAGCCGCCGGCCGCGATGAGACCCGATCGGAGACTCCAACGCCTCGGCGCTCGATCCGGTTTCTTTATCGCCGACAACCTGGCATCCACACGATTATTAAGTATCTTCTTTGGAAACTAAGTCAAGCGATTGCTTGACTAATGAGCGACAGGGATTTGCTGCGACAACGCCCCTTCATGGCGTTCTCAGCCGCTTGGCAATCGCAGGGCCGAACTGCTCGAAGTGGCGCGTGTTCCAGGTATAGATAGCATCGGCGTTTGCCTTGAGGGCGCAACGAGATGATCGGGACCGGCCCTCTCCCGCCGCAAGCTCGATGCGGCCGCGTCGGACTGCTCGTCTATCTCGCTGTCGGCGCGAAGCTACGCGCCTTTCAGATGGGTGCTGAACCAGTCGCGGGCGAGATTCGATGCCTGGTGATAATACTGATCGTAGATCGCGTAATGCTTGCACGGAAAAGTCTCGTAGCGCGCCGGCGCGTTGTTCTTGACGATCTCGTATAATGCGTGGCCGTTCTGCATCCGATCGAAAAGCTCCTCTTCGGCGGCGTCGATAACCAGGGTCGGCACGCGAATGTTGTTTGCACTCTCGATCGGCGCGTAGAAACGGATCGTCGCCAGGTCCGGCGTACCGTTCAATCCCGGCACCGCATCCTGTGCCGGCGGCGCCGCGCCGAGCCGGCCGTGCGCCCGCGCGACGGCGCGATCTCGTCCCGCTTGCGCCCAGGTCTGGCCCGGTTGCTGAGCGCCCACCTGCGCAACGATCGCCTTGACGCGCGGGTCGTGCGCCGCCATGAAGCTCACGTGCCCTCCGCCGAAACTGGTACCCCACAGACCAATCCGCGCCGCGTCGACCTGCGGCTCTCCTTCCAGGAAGTCCAGGCAATTGGTGATGTCGCGAATCTGATCGGGAGGATTGACCGTCATCCGAATCGCGCGCGCCCGGATTTTAAGCTCGCCCTTGTCGTCGGGCTTGGCCAGATCGCCGACCGTCTCCATCCGCGCATCGCTTTCACCCCAGCCCCGGTAGTCGAACGCGAGCACCACAAATCCAGCCTTCGAAAACCACGGCGCATAGGTCGAGTTGAGATGCTCCTTGAGCCCGCCCCAGCCGTGACAAAGAAGTATCGCGGGAAGCTTTTCATTCGGGGCGGCGCCGTCGGGAGTCCATAGATTGCCCGCGAGTCTGGTTCCCTCGCTCCAAATCGTGACCGGCTTTTGCATTTCAAACTTCCTTTCCCGTGGTTGCGCGGAGCGAGTCTACCGCGCCGCTGTTCAGACAGCGAGGGTTACGTCACGAAGGAAATTCGATGCGGGGCATGCCGCGCGCAGATCGTCTGATCGCATAGGCGCGCGACGACTGCTCCGCGATAGCCAGTTCGCGCGACTAGCTAGTTTGTTTGGTGGGCAAACAGGAGCGTCTCACTCAATTCGAGCTTGTCGGCGCCGCGAGCGCCGATCGCGTCGGCGAGAATCCGCTCCGCCTCCCGGCGCGCCGGCTCCGCGATCACGGGGAGCCATCGCACCCGGTACCACTCCGCGAGATCCGCCAGCGTCACGTTGAAGCCAACCGCTTTGCTCTCGACCGTTAGCCCCACCCCTTCGCAGGCTTTCCGATACTCGTCCGGATCGCGGCGGCGCCGCCCGCTCGCCGCGCGCGGAAATAATTCCTCGAGCTTTGACCAGTGCTCGCTTCCGAGCGCCTCAGCCATATTCCGGCGCGCGCCGACAGCGCCGCCGGCAACTATCAGCAAGCCGTCCGGGGCGAGGCATCGCGCGATTTCCGTGAGACACTGAGGAAGGTCGTCGACTAGTTGCAGAACGTGGCTGCAGAAGATTGCCGCCCATCGATGCGATCGGAACGCGAGCACGCCCGCGTCGCATCGCACCAGCGGCGGCGACCGATCGCCTTGGCATCTGCGTTGCGCTTCGCGCAGCATGTCGGGCGAGTAATCGGCGCCGGCGACCAGTGCCTTGGCGAAACTCTTTCGAAACTCAACCAGGTAAGCGCCGTTGCCGCAGCCGAGATCGAGCAGACTCGCGGCACCCGCCAGAGTTTGCCTGACTTCGGCAACGACCGCCTCGCGCCGCTTGCGATAATACTCGCCCGAGCCGTAGGTACCGGCGAGCCGCCCGAAGTACTGGGCGGTCAACTCGCGACGGTTGGGGACGGCTTGGCTCATGCAAAAAATTTCGCCGGATGGGGCGAGCGCAACGTCACGCATTCGTTCGCGCCGTGACGATACAGTCTATGGTTCGGACGGCGGCCAGTCATCTCAACACTCACTGCCTTGGGGCGCGCCGCCGCCCGAACCGCGTCGTAGCCGTTACGGAGTATCCGACTGCGCAGCCTGGCTGCCCTTGAACTGCTGGAATAGCGCCATCCGAGCCTGTTGCTGGCTCTGTTTCAGCGCTGTCCACTGGGTCAGGAACGAAGAAACCTGACCTTTCTGGGTCGAAGAAAGGCCCGCATAAACTTGCTGGGCCAGCTTGACCTTCTCCGCGAGCAGGTTGTTCTGAGCGGTCTGCAGGTTGGTCAGGTCGGTCGGAACGTTGCTGCTTCCCGACGCCAGATCCTGCACCAAAGTTTCATGCGCGGTCTTTTCCGCCGAGAAAAGGCTTTGCAGATTGGCCTTGTCCGCCGACATCACGGAGTGAATCGCACTATGCCCGGCGATCATTCCAACTACGGGCGGCATCAGTTCGCTTTCTCCGCCGCCGCCATGACCATGCCCGCCGAAGCCATGGCCGTAGGCGAGACCTGAGCCGAGGACTACCGTCAGGAGTCCGATTACGAGACCCGAACCATAAACCCGTTTCATGCCACTCTCCTTCTATCCCTAAGCCCCGCTGTCTGCGGAGCGTGTTTTTGGAATCAGCCTCAATCAACGCATCTTCGGCCTCTTCCGACAAATTTGGATGCGCTAATTGGAGTACGCCGCAGCCCGGTTGTCGGTTACGGGCTGCCTTGGAAGGCTTTGGCGATTTGCGAGCGGTTCGGTGCGATTTGCGAGCGGTTCGGTGCGGTTCGGGGTGCTTCGGCAGCGCGGCTACAGTGGCGGGAACTTTCCGTGCGAGCGCAACCAACCGAAGCGCAACCGTACCTTCTTGCGCTGGTCGGGCGTCAACTGCTGCCACTTGTGGTAATTTTCCATCACGTGCTGTTTCTGCGCCGGCGGTAGCTGCTGGAACTTCTGATAGCGCTGCATGATTTGCTGGCGGCTCGCGGGCGGAAGCTTTTGGAAATTCGCGTAGGTGCGGCGCAATTCTTCCTGGCGCTGCGGCGGTAGCTGATGCCACTGGCGCAGACCCTCGAGCACCCGCGCGCGCTCCTCGGGCGGCAGGCTGCGGAACTGCTGGAAGTTCTGCTGCGCCGCCTGCCGCTGCGCGGGCTTCATCTGCTGCCACTTCTGATAGTTCGCGAGCACGCGCGCGCGTTGTTCCGGCGTCAGCCGCGCCCACTGATTCGGATGCTGCGCGACCAGTGCGCGCTCCGCCGCGGACATCGGCACTCCCGGATTGGATGGGCCCGCACTCGACGGACCCGAGCTGAACGGTCCCGGCGATTGCGCGCGCGCCGGATGCGATCCGCCGCCGAGCACAATCGCGGCGACCGTCAATACTACTATGATGCGCATCCGAATAGTCATTAATCGACCTTCATTACCCAGTCTGTCATTACTCAGTTCGCCATTACTCAATCTGTTCGCTCGGAGCCGGCTGCTCCTCGGATGGGATGCCGGCCGGCGGCGCTCCTTGATTGCTGCTGCCAACCGGCGGCGGGCGTCGCGGCAGATCGCTGGCAGCGGCCGGGCTCATCCCCGCGGTCCCGTCACCTCCGGGAGGCCCGCCCAGGTAGCCCATCGCATCCAGAGTGCGAATCTGATCGAGCATCGAGCTCGATGCGCCGGGAGTCTCCGTGCCGGAGGCGTCGTGCGGACTGGACTCGAACAGGTCCAGATGCAGAAGCATCCCGATATCGGGCGATGCGTCCGGGTCGCTTGCCTGGGCCTGCGCGCGTCGAACTCCCGAGAAAATGAGTGCGCTAAACAACAGAGCCCCCGCAATGACGCTACGACCGAGACGTATCATTTGGACGATCTGCCGGCGTGAGCTCGTCGAGATGCTCGATTACATCATAATTCTCGAGCAAATCTAGGCGCGCGACCACCGGGTAGTTGCGCAGCAGGCCCAGGTCGACGCCCGACATCGCATCCTCGATGGCAAGCTCGTCAACCTGGGGCGTCCCACCCCCCCGATGCCCAATCATAACCAGCGCCAGCGCGGCCGCCGCGACGCTCACCGTCGCGAGCGATGCCCACGCGAGCCGCGGCCGCCGCCATGCAAACGGCTGGCGCGATTCGTGGGCGTCGGCGAGCTTGCGCCGCAGCTCCGCGCGATAGGATCTCCAGTCCGGCTCCGGCAGCGCCTCGATCTCGCGAGCTAGCCTGCGCAGCACGGCGGCCGACGCATCAGCCGACTCGCGACACTGCGTGCATCCCGCCAGATGACGCTCGACGCTGGCGCGCTCGTCGCCGCTCAGCTCTCCGCGCAGGTACGGAACCAGCGCGGTCTCTGGATGCCTTGAGTCCATTGCCTCAGTCGTCCTTCATCACCTTCTTCAGTTGCGCTATCCCGCGATGAACATGAACGCGGGCCGTCGTCTCCGAGCATTTGAGCACCGCAGCGATCTCACGGCTGCTGAATCCTTCCTGCACCTGCAGGAGCACAGCGGCGCGCTGGCTCGGCGAGAGAAGCTCAAGCGCATTGCGCAGATTGCCGATTGCCTGCCCGCGCATCGCCTCGCCCTCGGGGCCGGCTTCCTCCGAGGGCGGGTCGACCACCGGTGCGTCAGGGTCATCGTCGCGATTTGAAAACGAGACGAACCGACGCCATCCTTTGTTGCGCCGCTGGTGGTCGATGCACAGGTTGACCAGGATTCGATAGAACCAGGTCGTGAAGCGCGCGCGCCCGTCGAACCGATGCGCGGATTCGTAGAGCCGGATGAAGGCCTCTTGCGAGACGTCGCGCGCGTCGGCTTCGTTGCCGAGAATCGAGCAGGCCAGCCGATAGGTGCGAGCCTGATGCCGTTCGACCAGGAGATCGAACGCTTGCGCGTCGCGCCCGGCAATGCCCCTGCACAAGTCTTCATCAGAGCGCTCCACCAAAACCGGTCCGCCCCTCAACGATTTGGCCCGCTTCCAAACCGCTTCGAAGCGCTTCCGCGTAGTGTCGAAACGCTTTAACGCCGCATCGACGCCTTTGCTGCGCTATCCCACCGCGACGCGGAAGCGGCTGCAAATTATTCCTCGGCCGTCTCACGATGCTACCTCTACCCGGGCTATTTGACGAAACCGAACTGGCTTCCGTTTACACGCTGAATTCGCGAATTCCGAATAGTTTCAAGGTAGTCGCCACGGAGAGACATTGCTCGCCGACCGGCATGCCGGGGTTTCCTTACCACCCATTAAGAATTTCGACGTTTGATGCTCGAACCAGCGTAAACGGATCCTTCGCGGTCCGCGTCCAAAGCCGCGGAACCTCAGGAGGGATTATGAGGCAGGGTATGCGCCTTGAGGCCGGCGGTGCGTTTCGCCGGGTGGTTGCGGCGTTGGTCATCACGATCGTGTTGGGCACTGGGCTGGCCGGATGCGCCGCGTTCAACCCGCAAGGGGCGGCGCAGCAAGCCGCGCCCAGTTACTACAACCAGGATTACGCTTCGCTGACACCGCAGCAGAAGATGCAGCTCGAGGATCACATTTCGAATCAGAGCAATCAGGCGTGGCGAACCACCGCCAGCATGACTTCCGCCGTGGGGCAGCTCGCGGGAGGAACCGGCATCCTGCTATTCGCCGCTCGCGGTGGCAGGTTTTGGTAGATCGTCAACTGCATTCATTCGCGAACGGATGAGAATCGCCGCGCGAAGGCGCACTAACAGGATGTAATAAATACGGACCGCGTCAGTACGGCCGCCGCCGCAACGCCACTTCCCCTCCCGGCGCCGGCGGCGGCTTTTTCTATTAGCGCCCGCGCATCGTACCGAGCTAAACCACTTTAAGCTTGCGTGAGACGAGCCAGCTTGATAGCTGATTGCGAATCACGTGCCGAGAGGAGTTTTGTATGCGCTCCCGATTCTTGACTATCGCCTTTCTCGTCGTGTTCGCGTCCGCAACCCCAGCGCTCGCACAGCTCAATTGGGGCCCGGGACATCCCGAGGCGGATCCCGAGCCCGACTCATGGCTGAATCGAACCCCGAACGCGGACACCACGGTGAACGTAGCCCCCAATCCCAACAATCCCGTCACCGGCGCATACCAGCCGAACGCTGCCTATCAGACCCCAGCAGCGGCCGGAGGTATCGATACCGACACCGTCGGCACCTACTTCAATTCCTCGCACACCAAGATGCTCGACCTGTCGGCCAACGGCACTTTCACGATCACTCCGCTTGGCGGAGACGAGCAGGCCAAGTCCGGTTCCTTCGACGCGGCGCATGGACGATTCGCGTTTCACCCGACCGCCGGCAAAGAGCAGCGCGGCACTTACCGGTTCAAAGGATCCCGAGTCCTCGACATCAGGATCGCCTCGGTTACCGAAACCTGGCATCGCAGCACGCCGCCGCCCGCGAATTTCGGGCACGCGAATGAAACCTATCAGGCGGCCAATCCGCCAGCGAATTACGCTCCGGCCTATGGTCAACCTGCCTACAACGGGCAGCCCGCGAACAACGTGCCCGGGAACGCGTACGGAACCAATGCGTACGGATTGCCCGCGTTCTATGGCCAGCCTCAGCCACAACAACCTGCATACGGACAGCCCGCGTATGGCCAGCCCGCGTACGGACAGCCTGCGTACGAACAGCAGCCTGCTTACGGCCAGTACAGTCAACAGCCGGCCTACGGACAACAGCCGGCTTATGGCCAGCCTGGCTATGTCCCGAACTTTGCAGCGCCGGTAACTTCAGCCGCCGGGAGCGCCCTCGGAGCGGCGCAAAATATGTTGAGTGGAGTCACCAGCGGAGTCAGCAATGGGATCGGCAACCTCGGCAACATGGTGAATGGCGAAATCCAGCAAGGCAGCAACGCCGCATACGAGGCTATTCCAAACCCCACTGGCTATAGCAATGGCTACAACAATGGCTATAGCTATCCGGCCCCGCCGAATAGTGGCTATGCACCGGGCAATGGCAACTTCCCGATCCCATTGTCCACCGATCCTAACGTACAGGGCGGTCACTGATGTGTTGCTGCGGCGATCAGTCGCGGCGGCGACGCCTGAAATAGACGTCACTCCCGCGCACTTGCAAGCAGGTCCGCCGCGACTGACTAGTGGTACTGCATATATCGGGTAATAGTCAGCGCGTCGGTGGCGCTTACTTTTTCGAGGCCTCCGTAAAAGAGCCGAACCGCGTTGCATTTCTGCTCGGTGGTTGCACCGCCAGTAGTACTTGTCGCCATCGTGCGGATCGCCGCTTGATCGGCTGGCGATATCGTCGCCATGAGCCGGCCCATCGCGGCATTGAACGCAACCTGCGGCGGCGCCGGCACCACCGGTTGATTTTTAATCGTCGCGAGCGCCGCCGTATCGAAAAGTTCGGCCCAATTCCGCTGCTGATCGTCAGGCAGCGCTTCGATCGCATGGATCAACACGTTGCTGTTTCCGCCCGACCACATCTCCGCGCACGCTTCCGGATCGGCGCGCCGGACGAAGTCCGATCGGAGCCGCGCGACAGCGATCAGCGTCGGATCGTCCAGGCGCTTGAACCCCTGCGCCGCCGCCAGCCTGACCACGCCGGCTGCGTCGATATGCGAGGCGTCGAGATGCTGCCCGTTGGTATCGCTCGCTCCCGCCGCCAGCAGCGCGCTGACGATGTCCGGATAGCCCCGCTGCAGCGCCGCTTCGAAGACCGTCGGCGCGGCGCTGGAAGTATCGGCACTCGGCGTCCTGAAGCCGCGCACAAGTACGATCCACAACACCAGCAGCCCCGCGACGACCGCCAGCAGTGTCAGAAACTTCGCCCTCATTGCTATCGATGATCAGAACCGCAGAAAAAAAATCGAGCCGCTCAAACGCCGCTGGATTCGCACCGAGGTATCATTTCCCGAAATGACTGCAAACCACAACTCCCATAGTTCACGCGCGTCATCGGCGACCTTCATTGCGATCGTCGTCGCGATCCTCTCGGTAGCAATCGCACCACGCGCCGATGCACAGGTGAGCCAGATGCAGCGTTGTATCGCGCTGCAACAGAGCGGCGGCGACGCTGCCACGCTCGAGTACTGTCGCGGAATTTTCGCCGCCAGCGGCTATCCAAACGGGCAGCGCGAGATGAATGCCGCTATGACTCATTACGAAAAAGCAGCTGAGATGGGCAGCGCTGACGCACAGGCTGTGATGGGCGTCGCGTACGAGAGAGGATTCCAGGTCCCGAAGAATCTCGCGCTCGCCAGACAGTGGTACGAAAAGGCCGCCGCCCAAGGTTACGCCGGCGCCGAGCTCAACCTGGGGAACATGTACCTCAACGGAGAAGGAGTGCCGCGCGATCCTGAAAAAGCGCGCCAGCTCATCCAGGCGGCCGCCAACCAGGGGCTCGCGCCAGCACAGCATGCGCTCGCCCAACTCCAGAATGGCGGCCCTGCTCCTGTGCCGGGCCAAGACCTCTGGGCGCAGGCGAAGAAAATTTATGCGTCAGGCGATCACGCCGGCGCGGTGCCGCTGATCCAGAAGGCCGCCGAGGAGGGAAACGTCACCGCCATTTACCAGATGGGCTATGTCTATGAACACGCCGACGGCGTGACGCGGAATTACGCGCAGGCTGCGAACTGGTATCGCGCCGCCGCCGATAAAGGTAACGCCGAGGCGCAGGCCTCGCTCGGCAATCTTTACGAAATGGGAGAAGGAGTGCCCGAGGATTGGGTACAGGCGGCGAATTGGTATATGAAGGCGGCGCAACAGGATAATGAACTGGGTATGTTCGATCTCGGGCGCGCCTACGAATATGGTATCGGCGTGCCATGCGATCTCAACACGGCGGCGGGTTGGTATGACAAGGCCGCCGCACTGGGTAATGGACAAGCGGCGTATTTCGCAAAATATATTCGCGACAATCACGGCGTCGACGGCAGCGTGCGCAACGATCAGGAACAGGCGGTACTGCCCCCGCTCATCAAGCGGATATTCCCGCCGATGCCTCCGACCGGCCGCGTGTTTCACAATCAAGCCGAGCGGATGGCCTGGCTGCGAGCCGTCGCCGCGGATTGGGCAAAGCGGCGCGCCGCGATGGGCTTGCCTTAACAATCTGGAAGCGGACGTCTTTCGTAACGCGAGAGAACCGCAGCCGCGCCGAGTTCCTATTAAAGGGCGCGCTGCTGATTACTTAGTACTGCGTGCTGAACTCGGCACGAGAACCATCACTAGTATTCCGAGCGAAGCTCCGATGCAGAGCCATCCGAACCAATCACCGAGGTGTGAGTAAAGCCGTGCTTCCGGGGCCTAGCGGCACATCCGCGACGACCATCGCGGGGTCTTCGGCGAACGTCGAATTCGACGCCAGGATGCGGCCGAACGCGTCGTGCGCGGTGACGAATCCGGTCTTGGCCGATCGCGCCATCGCAAAGCCGTTCTCGATGCCCCGCACCAGCGCCATCCGCTCATGCATCACCGCGTTGGGCCCTTCCCAGTCCCACGCGGGTACCAGCAGCAGCGCCACGTCGCTCGCGCCGTACGCTCGGATGAACCAGGGGTAGTCGAGATCCTTGCAGATCGCGACGCCGGTCCTGCCCCACGGAGCGTCAACCGCGTAGATGCGATCGCCGGACTGGTAGCCATCTTCGAAGCCGGTCACGAAGTAATGCTTGTGGTACTCGCCGGCCATCGCGCCGTCAGGCGAAAAGATCCATGCAGCATTTATCTTCGTCGCGCGTCCGATCTCGTTGACCCCCGCGATTATCCACACGTGCGATGAACTCGCGGCGCCCGAGAGCACTTTAACCAGTGCGGCGCGATCTTCGGCAGTCACGCCCACGATCTTTTCCGGCAGTACTACCACCTGCGCCCCTTGTGTGGCCGCTTTTGGAATCTGGCCGGCATAGAAGCTAAGCAGGTCGGCAGCCTTGTTCTGATCGGTAGTGCGCGAATACCCGCTTTCGTGATCGCTCGCGATCATCGCCACGCGCACCGACGGTGTATGCGCCGTGACCGCAAGCCGCCCGGCGCCGAAAAGCAGCACAGCGGCGAATATTGCGAGCGCTAATGCCGTGGCCGCTCGCCACGGCCTCCCACTCTCGGCGCCGTACCACGCCAGCGCGATCGCCGAAGCGGGCAGCGACATCGCAAAAACGATTCCCCACAGCCCGGTGACGGAAGCGACTTGCAGCAGCGGCAAAAACCCGTCCATACGGTAGCCAGGATTCGCCCAGGTCCCGTTATATTCAACTCGTGAAAAAGCAAAGCTCGCCGCCGCGTACAGGATCGGAAAAACCAACGCGGCGCCCGCGTTGGTCCATCGCCGAGCCGCTGCCCGCGCGACCAGAACCAAGGCACTGATAGCCACCGCGGATGCGGCGAAGACCGCTACGAAGGCTGGCAGCGAAAGAAAAGTTGATTCCAGATTCCATTCCCCGAAGCTCCCGGCAAACAACGGAATAAAGGCGCAAAGCGCGGCACGCGTCCGTGACGGCGCCGCAAACGCGGCAGCCAGCATCGGCATCGGTGCGAGCAGCGCGACCGGCCATAGATCGATGAATCGGGTCGCGACGAAATAACAAACCGCGGAGACCAAGATGCACAGTCCCGCGCCGAGCGGCGTCGCGAGAAACGGCGTGGACCGGTCGGACCTCGGGTCGGCTATCTTGGGAGTCGCAGCGGTCATCGAGGTTGCAGTCATGTCACTTAATTGCTTGCAGGCTATCCTATCAACCGGCGCCGCCGCTCGGCACAAGCTTCATTCGCATCCTCTTGCAATCATTGGCGCCGGTAGCGCACAAAGACGAAGCCCTCATGACCTCGCAACCGCAAGCCGCCGCGCCCAAAAGCCGTATCACTGTCAGTTCGCGATTTGGAAGTGAGTCGGCCGCGCCCCTCTCACGGCCCCGCTTCGATTGGCTCGACGGCGCCAAGGGCATCGCGATCCTATGGGTCGTCTTCTTTCATTTTTTTAATACCTATACCAACAGCGAATTGGCATCTCCGGTCCGCGCACATTTCTTCGCGAACTTCATGGCCGCATGCCACCCGGCGACCACGCTCGCGCGCGCCTCCTGCGACTTCGAGAGCCTGTTCGTCGGTCTCAGCTATCTTGGCTTTCATGCGGTCGCAGTTTTCCTGGTGGCAAGCGGCTTCGGCCTTACCTATTCGATCGCGGGGCGCGGCAACCCGGAAAATGGATGGCCCGGATGGTACCGCTCGCGCGTGATCCGGCTCTACCCGATGTACTGGCTGGCACATCTGGTATTCCTGATCTCGCCGTTCGAGTTCCGGCCCGAACGAATTGACTATCGCTTCGTGCTCAGTTTTCTCGGCGACCGGATATACCCAATCGAGTCGATTTTCTATTACGCAAATTCCGCGTGGTGGTATTTCAGCCTGATCCTCGAGCTCTACCTGGTCTTTCCGTTTCTGTTCCGCTTGCTGCAAAAGGTCGGACCGATGTGGTTTCTGATAATCTGTGGCGCCGAGACGATCATCAGCCGCTACCTGATTCTCTCGGTGTTCCAACTGGGCGGCGAATGGACCCAGGGAGGGTTCTTCGGATGCCGGCTGTGGGAGTTCGCACTCGGGATGGTGCTTGGGCTGAACGAACGCAAGTCGGCGGGCGCGCTCGAGGACTCGATTCTCTCGGTTCGCGCCATGTTGGCCGGTCTCGCAATCTACACGCTCGGCCTCTACTGCTACGGCTCGACACTTACCTACACGCTCACCGACGCGCTCACGGGCACCGGCCTGTTTCTGATCCTGTGCAACCTCGCGCGGCTTATCGAAGTGACTATTCCACGCGCTGGCCGCGCGATCGCGTACATAGGTCTCTTTTGCTACGGCCTCTACCTGCTGCACGAGCCCTACGTAATCTACCTGGGCATTCGCATGCGCTGGATGACCATGCCCCAGTTCGTGCTATGCGCCGCACCATTCATAATCGCGATGGCAATAGTGTCAGCGCAAATCGAACGCTACGTAAATCAACTGACTAACCGCGTGCTAGCCACAACTCCGCGACCAGCACCGAATTGACCGTCGGCGTGGCGATCACCAGATCCAAGCCTGCCGAATTCTGAAAAACAAACTCGCAGTTGACCGGCCCCCCGACCGGCCACTACAGTAGGCTCAAATATTCCGGGTGACGCCTGCAAGGCAGGGAACGTGACCCGTGCTTGTCCGGATGGGCGGAAGCTCTCGTCCCATTCGGGCCAGCACGAGGCACGTTTTTTTTGGCCCAGGGAGGGCAATTGCCATGGTGTTTACTGATTTCGATCTGGAGCAGTTCATCTCCGAGGGGTACGTGGTGCTGCGCCGCGCATTCTCCCGCGAACTCGCCGCGGAGTGCCGCGAGTTCGTGTGGAAGCAGGTTCCGCTATGGGACCAATGCACTACTTTCGGGCAGTCGATGGTGCAGATCCAAAAGGGCTTTGCGTGTGCGCCGTTCAATCGAATCATGAACGAGAGGCTGAGCTCCGGATTGGATCAGATCGTCGGTGTCGATCGCTGGAGCTTCTATGGACTTTACGGATGGTGGTCGCTCCTGTTTCCCGGACTCCCGGGACCGGGCGGATGGCACGTGGATGGGGGCCAGTTTCGCATCCGCGGACACCTCACCGATCATCACCATGCCCTGGTCACGTTGTTTCTTTTCTCCGATACCGGCCTCGGCGATGGCGGCACGGCAATGATACGCGGCTCTCATCTGGCGGTCGCACGCGCAATCGCGCAGACGGGCGAGTCCGGCATCGACTGGAACGAACTCAAGCCGAAACTCGAAGCCGGAAATCTGTTGAGTCCCAAAGACGCTCGGATCGCACATCTGACTGGCGAGGCGGGCGACGTCGCGCTGATGCATCCGTTCCTGGTTCACGGATTTGGCGTCAACCGCGGAAGCCACATTCGCTTTGCATGCAATCCACTGTTCCAACTGAAGGAGCCGCTCGAGTTGGAACGAACGGACGGGCGATATTCGGCGGTAGAACTCGCGATTCGCAACGCGATCAGCCAAACCGCGATCAGGTCGGATCGATAACGGTGGGCAACGGCGGGCTTGCTTCGAGATGACCCACTGCCCACCGTCCCTCGATCAACGACACGGCGCAATTTCCGCGCGGCCCCGCCGGTGTTAGAGTCGGCGGCGGAGGCATTCGCGCGATGGAATATCGAGTCACACCCGGACGGCTGGAAATCGGCAAGTGCTCGCTCTACTACGAACGCGCCGGTGCCGGGCCCGCGCTGGTGTTCCTGCACGGCCTCGGCGGGAACCATCTTTCATGGTGGCAACAGGTCCCCTACTTCATGCGCTGGTACGATTGCGTCACCGTCGATCAGCGCAGCTTCGGGCTCTCACCCGATCCGGAGGGGCTGTTCAATCGCGCCCACGCAAGCGACCTCGCCCACCTGCTCGACCATCTCAAGATCGATCGCGCGATGCTGGTCGGCCAATCGATGGGCGGCTGGACCATCGTGGGCTACGCACTGGAGCATTCCGAGCGCGTCGCCGCGATGGTGATGGCGGATACGCCGGGCGGGATCTTCACCGACACGATGCGCTTTCCGCGCCGCGACACGCCGCTGCCGGTGGACGCCAGCCCGCCGATCGGATCGCTGCCGACCTACGCTCGCGACTACTTCGCACGCAAACCCGAGCTTGCGTTTCTCTACGACGAGGTGCGCATCCTGGGCGCGCGGCCGCCCGCCGACGCCGGTGCTCGCATCACCTCGCTGCGCTACGATCTAGCTGCCGTGCGCGCACGGCTCACGATGCCGATACTGTGCATGGTCGGCGAAGAGGACGAGCTGATCCCGCCCGCGATGGTCCGGGAACTGGTCAAGGCGCTGCCCAACGCGCGAATCGCGACGGTCCCCGATTGCGGGCATTCGATCTACTTCGAGCATCCGGCGATCTTCAACCAGTTGCTGCGAGACTTCATGCGCGACGTCGGTTATGCACCGGAGCCGCGCTGACTCGCCGGCTCGAGGCTTAAATCTAGTTCATCGCGACGATGCGCCGCACTTGTGCGCCGCTCAGCGTGCCGCGCTTGAGCAGTTCCGCTGCGACCGCCTCGACCCGCGGCCAATTTGCCGCGATGAGAGAGTCCGCTTCGGCCACGATCGCCTCGGCCAGAGCGTTTAAGCGCGCTTCCGAGAGTCCGAGGGAATCGAGCAGGCGCGAGATGTTTGCGAGATCGCTGCGCGAATGGAGCGTGCGCCATGAGCGGCGCGCGAAACGACGCGCCGCCATCTCACCGGCGACGTCAAAGCACGCGCGGCGCAACACCTGACGAAGCTCGCGAGGGCCGAGCTTCACTCTTTCGGCGAACTTCTTGCTCACCCTGCCGTTAGCGATCAGTCGAGTGGCGCCGGAACTGGCACCGAGAGGGCTCGCGACGATGGTCGTGTCGCGAAGCGGAGTGCGGGTGAGGACGGCCATCACAGCATGACCAGCCTCATGATAGGCCGCGATTTGAACTCGGCGATTCTTCCTCTCTCCGGCCTGGCGCATTCAACTCCCGGACCTTTCGTTCCGCGCGCGTTCAGTACTTCGCGCAATACGTATCGCGGCTTGCAGCGGAGCCAGGTCAGAAGAATTGTGAGGTTGCGGCGGAGGAGTACCAATAATACCCGCTACACCCGCCCGAGCAAGGCCAGGATCAAAACCACGATCAGAACCGTTCCCAGCATCCCGCTCGGGTAGTAGCCCCAGTTGGCGCTGTACGGCCATGCGGGCAACGCTCCGAGCAGCAGCACTACCAGTATGATCAAGAGTACGAGATTCATTTGTTTTCCCTCTCTGCGAACCCTCGACATGGATCGCGATCCTCAAGGGGCGGTGGCCCGACTAGATTTGGCGGCGCCTAGAGCAAGTGAGAAACCACGAACCAGATTGCGAGCACCGAGATTGGAACTCCCAGAAGCCATGCGATTGCGTATCTCATTTGACTCGTCTCCTTTTGTTTCGGTCATTGTCCTGTAGAGCAGGAACTGCGCCAATCCTGGTGCGCGATTTTGGTCGAAGAATCGACAAAACGCATTCTCTGCGTTGAGTTTTCTGAAGTTTTTACAGACCGTCCAATTGACTCGTCGCTCGTAAGTCGCGAGCGAACCACGCACCCGTTAGCCAGGTGCGAGCCCAGCCGCGTTAAGGGATTTGTTGGAGGGCTAGTGCAGGTATATGATCGGATCGTATGCGCCGAATTGCGAAAGCCATTTCCGGTTTCGCGCTGGCTTTGGCGCTGACTGCCTTGGCCTCCTGCGACACGCCGCAGAATCCATACGCGAAGCCCGTTACTCCGGTCGCTCCGTCAACCGTCGGAAGCGCCAGCGAGCCAAGTGCATTCGGCGTCTCAACACCAAGCAAGGCGCGCATCACGGGCGGCACTATCGACCCCGGACAAAGCAGCGCGCTTAGTGACTATCTCAAGAATCATCGCCTGCCGCTGGTGAGCGCGCAGGTGGTGCAAGGCGCCGGAGCGCCGCAGGTCATCCTGTTCGGCTACGTCGCGACTGAGCAGGGCCAGCTCGACGCGGAAGCGCGGACGCGGAAATATCTGAAAGACGCTTCGGTCGCGATCGACAATCGCATCAAAATAAATCCCGAGCTGGCGAATTCCGCGCCACCGATGCCGGAGCATCAGGGCGAGCCGCCGGCATCAGCGGACGATCTCGACTCGCAGATGGGCTCGGTGCAGGCCTATCAGCAGAATCAGGCGCCGGATCAATTGCAGTATCAGAACCAGGGAAGCACCAGCGCCCTGGGAGCGCTGATTCCGTTTATCGGCATCCTGGTGGGATCGGGCGGCGGCTTTGGAGGCGGCGGGTTCGGCACCGGATATGGTTCGTACGGTGGCTACGGATACCCGAGCTATCCTCCGTCGGTGCCCGGCGGATTTGGCTACGGCAGCGCCGTGCCGCCGCGCTTCGCACCTTTCCCCTGAGAAGAAATTCGCGCTCAGCTCGGCAGGCGAAATCTCTCGCCGAGAAATACCTGGCGCACCTGCTCGCTCGCGACGATCACCTCGGGCGACCCCTCGCATACGACCTGCCCGCCATGAATTACGTAGGCGCGATCCATGATCGAAAGCGCAGCGTGCACGTTGTGATCCGACATCAGGATCCCAATCCCGCGCTCCTTCAGATACGTCACGATGCGTTGGATCTCGACGACCGTGATCGGATCGATTCCGGCGAACGGTTCGTCGAGGCAGAGGAACGAGGGATCGAGCACTAGCGCACGCGTGATCTCGACTTTGCGACGCTCGCCGCCAGACAGCACTCCTGCCTTGGATTTCGCCAGCCGCGCGATATCAAGCTCGTCAAGCAACGACTGTAGTCGCGCCTGCCGCTCTTCGCTGTTGAGCGGCAGCGTTTCAAGAACGGCGAGCAGGTTCTGCTCGACCGTCAGCTTGCGGAACACCGACGGCTCCTGTGGAAGATAGCTGATCCCGCGGCGCGCACGCTGGTACAGGGGAAGGCCGGTTATCTCGTCGTCGCCGAGCAGCACCTTTCCAGCGTCAGGCTTCAGCAGACCCACCAGCATATAGAAGGTCGTGGTCTTGCCGGCGCCGTTGGGTCCCAGCAATCCGACGATCTCACCGGGCTGGACGTTGACGTCGACGCGGTTGACGACAGCGCGCCCGCCGTAGACCTTGGTGAGTCCCTCGCCGCGAAGCGACGGGGCTTGCGCGCCTTCCGCTCGGGGAAGGGGTATTTTCAAAGCTTCGACTCTCGCCATCACGCGCCGCCACGCGGACGGCCCGTTAAAACTTTATCGGTTTGAGCCGAATATGGAAACGCATCGCAGACGCGGACTTCGCCGCCTAAATGCAATTACGAGATCAACCGTATGCAAACCAGTTTTTGATGCGCCGCGCGGACACGCATAACATTGGTACGGGGACAAGCTCTCGGCATCGGCGCGCCGCGACGACGGCAATGTCGCGCAAAGCTCGATGGTAAAATGAGACGGCGCGAAACGCGTTACGTTCGCCGTCGCGACGGCTCACTGCCGCCGGGCGAGGGCGCGACGAATAGGCCGTCTACTGACGGACGAACATTCCCGCGCCGATCATCACCACGCCAATTAGCAGCGCGCCCTCGCTGACCAGCGGGGGTATGACGTGGGTGGTGTTTTCGTTGGCTTGGAGCTTGAGGTTGCCCAGCTTGGCAACATCGGTGGTTTGCTGAGTTGTGAAGACCGGGATCGCGATGCCGATTAAGCCTAGCAGCGCCAGGATTGCTCCAAACATCACTAGTGGTTTCATCGCAGTACTCCTTGCGATCCTGCAACGCTTCGATCGTGAGGTTGCCATGGCAACCTCCGAGGTTGCCAAGACGACCTCCGACGCTTCTCGATCGTCGACTTTCGACGTTCCTTCGCTCTCACACAGATGCGGCCGCGGCCGCGCGACGGGTTATTGACGCCGTCAGCAGATAGGCGATCAGCCCGATTGCTATCGCTACTGCACCGCCAATCGCGAACGACTGCCACCACGGCAGCCATTGATGAAGTAGTATGATAAATGCCGCCAGCAGACATATCGAACCCGCCATCATCGAGAGGACGAGCACCAGTGCCGCGATCGCCCGATCGACCGCACCGCTCAGCGCGGGCTTCAGCCCGGCCTGAAACAGCTTGATCTCTCCCTCGATGATCCGCGAAAGGTCGTCGATCATACGCCCGAACAGGACGGTCCAGTCTTCCGACTTTCCGTTGGGCGAGCTCGGGGTGAGATTTCGTTCTTGCGACGACATTCACTTACTATTTCGACGGCTACTCAGTTGCGCCCACGCGCGATTCTACTTACGACTGGCTATCAGCATTCCCAGCACGCCGCCGAGCAGAAAGGCGCTCGGCATCAGCGGATGGTCTCCGGTGCTGCCGAGGATGAAACCCACCGCCGCCGCACTCGCGGTAACCGCGAGCGGATGCTGCTTGACGATGTATTCAGGCTGAAGCTGAGCTCCGACGGTTTCCATTTTTTGGGTCACTTCGGAGGTGGTTTGCTGAAGGTCCTGGCGCGCTTCCTCCAGATCGTTTTTGATGGTTGAGATGTTGTCTTCCATTGTTCCTTGCCGCCTTCGTGACCGCGTTTATGATTGCCCCGCGCATCGCAGTTCGCCCAACGAACAGCAACGCCGCCATTCCCATCCGCCCGCTGGTACCTCCGCCCCACACGAAACCTGCGGAGAGGGCGACGGCGATCGCGCCTAGCGGCCGGCTTTTGATCCGGCGAGCCCAATCACTGTCGCGATCGAACCACTGAACTTTGTTTTCCTCGGACATTGAGACACCTGATAGGATCTCGGTACTCGTACTGAAAACTTTCCGTGCGCGATGTCCAGACTCAGTCGGAGAGCCGGCGCAGGATCTGGGCCGCGACGTAACCGATCAGGAATGCGCCCGCGACCGCCATCCAGGGTTCGCGCTGCACGTAGTCAGTTAATCCTGCCGAAAGATCGCCAACATAGTCGATCCCGCGGTCCGCATATTCGCGAGCGCCTTCGTAGCCCTGCTCGACGGCGCGCTTTCCGTTGTCGATTACTTTCTCGATGGTATCGCCCAGTTCGGGCATTGTCCGGCTAGCGTCAGCCATGGTCGTAACCTCCGGGTCCGGCGTCGTTTTTTCGACGCCACCAAATTGCAGATGAACGGATCAGAGCAATTAATCTGCCAGTGCTTCAGATGAGTTCGGTCACGTCAGTCTTGGAGAAAATCGCCTTTCCGGCATCAAGTTGACGATCGATTTAACTCCTCAGGTAAATTGTTCCCACTTGAGTGGGCTCGGCGATAGGGTGCGAACGTTACCAATAGAACCAACCGTTGCTTTTATTGGAGCTTTCACGGGCCAGCCGCAAGTCGCTGGGCCTTGCCGTGAGGCGCCGGCCCCCATTTCGGCCGCAATTCCGATCACCCAGCCGCGCAATAGGAATGGCAGATTTTGGAATGAAAAAAGCCGGGAACTGGCGAGCCCCCGGCTTTGCGAGAACAGTGGCGGACAGTGTCTACGAAAGCTTTTACTCCGATTTGCGCGGCACCTTGCCGCCCTCGCGGCGCGCCTCGGACAGGCCAATTGCAATCGCCTGCTTGCGACTCTTCACGGTCTTGCCGGAACGTCCCGACTTGAGCTTCCCTTCCTTCATTTCATGCATCGCGCGATGGACCTTTTTCGAGGCTTTGGGTCCATACTTTTTCCCCGAGCCTTTCTTTGCGGTCGGCATAACAACCTCCGATTCCTCTCCGGGTTTTCTGGATTAGGTTTGTCGGTCTTTTTCTTCGTTGCTTGATTCTGCGAGCGCCTGGGCTCGAAGTTCCTTTTCCGCCCGAAGCCAGTCTTCAAGTTCGCGGCCCGGGCTGCCGCCGCGATCGAGGAAGATCTGGTAGGCGCGCTCTCTTATCTGATTCTTACTCGGCTGCCGCGCCGTGACTCGGCGCGACGCGTGGCGGATGGCTCTTGCCGCCGAATCCGGGCGGGTACTTTGGTCAGCTTCCGCCATCAGATACACAAGCCCTGTGCTTCGATATGCCATGTTACTATTGCCAGGTGAGCTGGTTCGTTACGCCGACGACACCCTGCTGCCGCGAGGCGATCTGAGCCGCCTGCTGCGCATCCGCCGCCGAGGCCACCGCACCGGTCAGAAGCACGGTTCCATGATCGCAATCGACTTCGATCGCGTGCCCCTGGATTATTCCATTGCTGGACAGCGCGCTCTTCACTTCGGTTATCACGAGGTCGTCCTGGGCGCGTTCGGCGGGTGAATTGTAGTGATGCTTCACTTCGGTCGACAGCGTCGCATGTTCTTTGCTGATCGAGCTCGTGGTCGCGGCCGGTGCGGACGCGCCCTGTTGGTCTTGCTGAGCGTGCGCGGGTTGAGCGAGCAGGCTCACCGACGCCAGCAGGCCGATTACCACCAAACTTCTGAATCCGTAGCCTGCCTCATTCGGTCTTGCGAGTGACATTTATTGAGTACTCTCTTTTTTTCGATTGCGATCGAGTTGCTATTGCGTCAGCTGCTAATGCGAACGCGGACGACGAAACTCGCAAGCAGGTGGCGGAGAGACCCGGATTGGTCTCTCCGCTCACCGCTCGAGTTCAGTTAGTTAGTCTTTTGCACGGTGGTAGTCGTCGACGTCGTGCTGTCCGGGACTACGACTACCGGAGCCGGAGGCGGTGTCACAGTCGTAGACTCACTGTGATACGCGCTGGTGCTCTGCTCGGCCGAGTTCGGGCCGTAGGCAGCGCTCGAATCAGTCGCCTTCTCTTCGGTTACGCTGGTACGTTCGGCCGGAGCCACGGGCTGAATGATCACCGGCGCTGCCGGAGCAGGCGCGGGCATGACACTGGTGGTCGTGCTGGTGGTCTCCTGGGCACTGCTGGTGCCGCATCCGAGGGAGAATGGAACGGCGGCCAAAATGGCGAGACCAAATATTGCCTTGCCTAATGTTGCCTTCATTTTGTGATGCCTCCTAAGTTCTGTTTTCAAATTCGCTGTTCGCATCTGTGAGGTTGTGGAGCAGTAGCCGTGCCACTGCTCTTTTCCCTGTCAATCATCACTAATTCCGTGAATCTGTTGACACTTATTAGAGATGCATGTGCGATTCGGCTTAAAGCGGACGCTGGAGAGGTAAATTTGACCTGATTTCTGGAATCGGGTGCGCGTTATTGCTTCGCGATCAGTCATCGGTCAATTCCTCTCCCACGTTCGCTCAATTCACGCGACTCTCATGCTTACCACCAGGCCGACGATGAAAAGGATCAAGAAAACGACGAACAGAACCCGCGCGATATCCGAAGCGAGACCCGCAACGCCCCACATACCCATCGCGCCGGCGACCAGTGATATGACCAGAAATACCAATGCGTAGTACAACATGTCGTTGTTTCCTCCTTGTTAGTTCACGACACGAGCGACGACAGTCGATTGACTAATCAGCAAAGCAGATGCCATCAGGCGCCAGCATCTGGACCTGACGTGCGGAGGCTCGGTTGTCGCCGCAATCAAGGAAAATCGAAGCTCTCGCTTGAGAATTTGTGGATGCGCGCGTGAAAAAAGTGCGAAAGCCCGAATGAGTAACCGGTACGCGGTAAGAATTACAATGCCGAAATCAGGTCGCAGCCCGCTGATGTGCGGGGCCCGCAGCCAACGTCAGGTTGTGTGCGGTATTGACCAGAGAAACGTGCGTGAATGCCTGCGGGAAGTTGCCGACCAATCGACCAAGCGCGGGGTCGTACTCTTCGGCCAGCAGGCCCAGATCGTTACGCAGCGAGAGCAGCCGCTCGAACAGATCGCGAGCCTCGCGGTAATGGCCGGCTGAGCACCAGGTTGTCGGCGAGCCAGAACGAACACGGCAGGAAAGCGCCCTCGCCCGGCGGCATTCCGTCGACTCCGGTGTGCGTCGAATAACGCATCACGAGATTGTCGCGAACCAGTTCGCGTTGAATCGCCGCGACGGTTGCGATCACGCGCGGATCGCGAGGCGGCAGAAAGCCGACCAGGGGAATCATCAGGAGGGCCGCATCGAGTTCCTTGCCGCCGTAATATTGAACGAACGCGTTGCGCTCCGTGTTGAATCCCTGCCGGCAGACGTCGGCGTGAATCTCGTCGCGCAGCGCGCGCCAGCGCTCGACGGGCCCCTGCTCGCGGTAGCTCTCGACGGTCTTCACCATCCGATCCGCCGCGACCCACGCCATCACCTTGGAATGAGTGAAATGGCGCCGCGGGCCACGCACCTCCCAGATTCCCTCATCGGGCCGCTTCCATGCCGACTCGAGGAAGTCCATCAGTGCGTTTCCCATCCGCCACGCGGACGCATCCGACGCGAGACCGTTGCGGCGGGCGAGATGCATCGCGTCGATCACCTCGCCATAGATGTCCAGCTGGAACTGCTGATGCGCCGCGTTGCCGACCCGGACCGGACGGCTCGCCTCGTAGCCCGGCAGCCACGGGAGCTCGAGCTCAGTCAGCTCGGTCTCGCCGGAAAGACCGTAGAGCACCTGCATCGTACTGGGCTTGCCGGCGACGGTGCGCAACAGCCATTCGCGCCACTCGCGCGCCTCGTCGACGTAGCCGGAAATCAGCAGTGCATAGAGAGTGAAGGTCGCATCGCGCAGCCAGCAGAATCGATAGTCCCAGTTGCGCGGACCGCCGGGAGATTCGGGGAGCGAGGTGGTCGGCGCCGCGACGATTCCTCCGGTCGGCCAGTAAGTCAGCGCCTTCAGCGTGATCAGGGAGCGCACCACCGGCTCGCGCCACTCGCCGTCGCAGACGCATCGGGTCGACCACTCGCGCCACCATTGTTCGGTCTGCGCCAGCATCTGGAGCGGATCCGACGCGGCCGGGGGCGGATCCTGCGAGCGATACCAGGTGAGCGTGAAGGGGATCGTCTCGCCTGCGGAAATAGTGAAGTCGGCGCCCGCGGCGCCGGCGCCGCCAGATGCGGTCTCGGTCCGCATTGGAATTGAACCTCCCAGCACGAGGGCATCGCTTCCCGAAGTCGCGCGCAGACCGTCGGCGGTCACGGTGACCGCGGCGGGGATGCGTCCGTAGTCGAATGCGAGGTTCAGCGCCATATGCATCGGGACGCTGCCGCGAAGACCCTTAACGACGCGAACGACTTCGACCTGATCGTAGCGCTTCGCGATCGCCATGAAATCCACGACGCTGACGGCGCCGGCTGGGCTCTCGAACTCGGACTCCAGCACCAGGGTACCGTCATGATAGCGGCGGCGCGTTGCGAGCGTCGCGTCGCGCGGCGCGAGCAGCCAGCGCCCATGTTCCGGATGGCCAAGCAGCGCAGCCATGCAAGCGGCGGAATCAAAACGCGGCATGCACAGCCAATCCAGAGAACCGTCGCGCCCCACCAGCGCCGCGGTGCAGGTGTTCCCGATCAGCGCATAGTCTTCGATTCTGAGACCCATCAGCCTCGACCTTCAGCCGGCGGCGAATGAACCGCAGCCGGCGCATCGCGATATTCTGACGGATTCGAGCCGATCACTGAAGTGACAATTGGAGCTAATACGGTGGCTATTCTAGACCGGGACCAATCACCGAAGGGTCGCTCGGGCCGCTCAGGAGGGTGGCCAAAGCAGCAGCGGCTTTTCCAATCTGTCAATCGTGCTTATCTAGGTGGCAACGCGACCGGCGCATATCGCAGAAGTTAACCGTTGAAGTGTTGTAGGCTAGCAATGTGAAGGCTTTAACTCTCTGCGGACTGTTCGTGCTGGCGATATTCATGGCCGACGTTGCGCATGCCAACGAGTACGAGCAAGTCATTGCAGTCGCGTGCGACTTTGATCCGGATCAGGCCTTCCGGGTGGGGCTGGTAATGGCGAAGGGTAGCGTCAGGAACCTGGCGGCCCGGTGCAACGCCGAGTCAACAGGCGAGGTGGTCGTGCTCGACCATCACACAATTGTCGTCGATCCGTCCGTACCTGACGAAATCTGTGGCCTGGTACAACATGGGCCGTCGCTAGCTTGTGGCTGGTTCATCAAGGAGGTCCTGATCGGCAATGGCCTTGCGCCGATCCAGGAGCGGGCGCATGTGGTAAGAATTGTGCCACTTAAGAGCGTGAAACCCGGCCAGCCGCTAGCCGACATGAGCTGGTAACAGCCGCTGCCTTCGCGGTCGAATAAATCGCACAACCCAACGAACAAACCGAACTTGCGAAACCGTCACCGGTGTCACGCTTCCTGGACAAGATACGCGCTTCGCGCTTTCAGAACTTACCGGGCCGATACAGTCAGCCGAGCCTGGCGCGGGCGATTTTTGTGCCTTCGACCATTGCTTTTAGTTTGCCGAAGGCGGTTTCGCGGGGGAGATATTTCATGCCGCAGTCGGGCGCGATTGCCAGGCGCTCTGCGGGGACGTGCTTTAGCGCGGCCTCGATGCGCGTGGCTACCACCTCTGGCGTCTCGATGCTTCGATCGCCGAGGTCGAGCACGCCTACGATCATCACCTTGCTGGGAAGATCGCGCAGAACTGCGAGGTCGAGCCGCGGTTGCGCGGCTTCGATCGATACCTGGTTCACGACGCTGCCTTCCAGTTCGGTGAGGAATGAGTAGCTCGACGGTTTGTTGGGAACCACTGCCGCGTAGCCGAAGCAGATGTGGATCGCGGTGGTGCCGTTGACGCCGTCGAGGGCGCGATTCACCGCCTTGACGCCGTAATTCTTGGCACGCTCGGGGAAGCGCTGCATCCACGGCTCGTCGAGCTGCACGAGGTCGGCGCCGGCCGCGAACAAGTCCTTGACCTCATCGTTGACGGCGGCGGCCAGCTCCATCGCGAGCGCCTCGCGATCGCGATGGTAACTGGTCTGCGACTGTTCCGACATCGTGAACGGACCCGGCAGGGTAATCTTGATTTTGCGATCGGTGTGCGCGCGCAGGAACGCGACGTCGCGAACCTCGACCGGGGCGAGGCGGCGCACCGCTCCGGAAAACAGCGGCACCGCGACGGTTACCGTGCGGCCGGCGTTGCTCAATGTCAGCTTTCCTTCCTCGCGATCGAGCCCCGCGAGCGCATTGGAAAATTTATTGGAATAGCTCTCGCGGCGGATCTCGCCATCACTGATGATGTCGACTCCGGCACGCTCCATGTCGCAGATCGCCACGATGGTCGCGTCGTCCTGCGCCTGCTCGAGCCATCGCTCCGGAATCCGCCACAACTCGGGAACCAAGGTGCGCGGAACGAAGGTGCTGAGCTTCTCGCGATCGATTAGCCAGTCCGGTTGCGGATAGCTTCCGACCACCATCGTCGGGAGAAGAGTGTGCTGGGTCATGGTAGTTATCCTGGCCGCTCTGCTACAGCGGGGTTAGCGGCAGTTGGCCCATGCGGAGCTGGCCGAAGTTCGCGGCGGTGCGCGCGTGCTGCAGAACGATATGGGTTCGCATTACCGCGAGATCACGAAAGTAGCGCCCGAGCATCGAATCGACGCGCCCGCTGCTGGTGCCGCTGGTGGCGAACAGCAGGTCGACCGCCTCCCAGCACAAGTTGATGGATTGCTGAAGTCTCAGGATGAACGCGCGCTCGGCTTCGTCGCTGAACGCGCTCGCGTCGCGCATCCCGGCGGCGCACAGGCTGGTGTAGTCGTCGCTGAATTTGAGGAGCGCCGCCTCCGCCGTCTCGACCAGCGCATGCGCGCGTCCGAGATACTCCTGGTGCTCATAGTTCCTGCTGCGCAGAGCGAACGGAGGAAAGCTGGTGGGCTTCTTTGCGAGGATGTCCTCGTAGACGTCGATCGCGCCGCGCGCGGTGCCGACCACGACCGCCGCCGACTCACCGACCAGGAAGCTTGCGATGCGTCCGTGATAGAGCGGATTGTCGAGACCCTCGATGCGGTTTCCTTGCGCGGGAGCATCGAGGAGTCCGCTCGGTATGGTGCGGTAATCGGGAACGAATATTTCATTTTCGATCGCGATGCGTTTGGAGCCGGTGCCCTGCATCGCGAACATCTGCCAGTTGTCGACGATCGCGTAATCCTTCGGATAGAGGAGCAGCAGAATCAGCCGAGGCGGCTCGCCCTCTGCGCCTTGCAGCATCCCCGGACCGAGGAAATGGGTGCCGATGTCGCATCCCGAGGCATAGTCCCAGAAGCCCGTCACCTTGTAGCCGTCGCCGTCGCGACGTGCGAGCGCCGGCGCTCCCGAGGCGGGCGCGCGGAATTCGCCGTCGGCGCCATAGGCTTCGATTTGGGCGCGCTCCTCGAAGCGCGCGAGGATGAGCGGATGTCCGGCGGTGAGCGCGAGCACCCATCCGCTCGAAGGGCATCCGCGCGCAATCTCGATCATCACGCGATGAAAGGTCGGCACGTCGAATTCGTAGCCGCCGAAGCGCCGCGGCTGCATGATGCGATAGAAACCAGCGTCAACGAATTGCTTCTGCGTGGCGGGCAGAATCCGCGCTGCCCGCTCGCATTCGGGCTGGCGCTCGCGCAGCACAGTCCGCATTTCGCGGGCGCGCGCGAGCATCGCCTTGGGCGTGAGGCCGGGCTCGGGAACCTTGATAGAACGTCCGGACATCGATCTTAATCCACCTGAGTCTACTGGCACCGAATAGCCGACGGTTGCGCGTTGACTATCACGCGCTTGTAGACCGGCGGCTGGCCGTCTGCAAACGCTAAGTTCCCGGTCACGATAGGCTCGAATCGCGGAACGACTCCCCAATTGGAGCCAGGCCTTCGCCACCAGCCGCCGCGCCCCGGGGTTTGCAGTGACTATTCGAGACCGAACAGACTATTCGAGTCCACGACCAATCGAGACGGATCGCCGAGCGGCGAGACTCAGAATATCAGGCCCAGCGCGTCTCCCACGAGTCGAAACGGGAACAGGATAATCGTCCCGATCGCATGGAACGTCGAGCCGACGACGCTGTCCGGTTCAGAGGTGGTGGTCGTGGTAGTGGTGGTGGTCGCGGCGGGATCCGGCGATGCCGGATCGCTCTGGGTGACCGTGGTCTGAGTGGTCGAGGTCGAGCAGGATTGCAGCGCCGGAGCGCCGCCGAGCGCCACCAGCATAACGATGAGCGGCAGATAGCGGTTTTTCATGGTGAAACCCTTGTCAGATGAAGCCAATGGATTCGACTGACTAAAGGTTAGTAGCAAGTCGCGTACCATTCCAATCGCGCCGAGCTGCCGATTCCGTGTCCTGGGCCGGCAATCATGAAAAAACCTATCTACTATCTCGAACTGGCTAATCGCTTTGCTCCGGATCCGTCAGAAGAGCCACGGACACGGGCGGCAGGTGGACTGCAGCGGCCTCGAGGCGAACCTCGCTCTTCGATGCGAGCGCGACTTTCAGCCGTCCCGTATCCTCGCCCAGTGAAATCCGTTGTGCGGTTTCGGCCAGATTGCAAGCCACGACAGATGCTCCACGCCGCATCCAGAGCCAACGTGCCGCTTCGTCGAACACGACGGTGGTCCGCTCGAGCCGGCCATCAGTGAAATCCGGGACGCGGCGGCGAAGCGCGATCAGCGCGCGATACCATTGCAAGATGTCGCGATGCTCGCCGCGCTCGCGCTCCGTCCAATCGAGCTTCGAGCGGTGAAACGTTTCGGGCGCCTGCGGATCCGGGACCTCGGGCCTGATGCTCTCCGGGAATTCCGCGCGGCGTCCTTTGCTGACTGCGGCGGCCAGCGCCGGATCCGAATGGTCGGTGAAATACTGAAATGGACTCGAGGCGTTCCATTCCTCGCCCTGGAACAGCATCGGAACAAACGGCGCCGTGAGCATCAGGGCGGCTGCGATTTTCAAACGGTCGACCGAGATCAGATGACCGAGACGCTCGCCCTTGGCACGATTACCTACTTGATCGTGGTTCTGGATAAATCCGACAAAGCGATGAGCCGAGAGGCCGGTTGGCACCGACCGTCCGTGGTCGCGCCGACGAAAGCGCGAGTAGCCGCCGTCATAGACGAAGACGCGGGTAAGAGACTTGGCGAGATCGGCCAGCGCGCCGAAGTCCTCGTAATAGCTATTGCGCTCGCCACTAAGTATTGCGTGGAGCGCGTGATGGAAGTCGTCGCTCCATTGCGCATCGATGCCGTAGCCACCGGCCTCGCGCGGCACCACCGCGCGCGGCTGGTTGAGGTCGGTTTCCGCGGTCAGAACCAGATGGCGTCCCAGGCGCGCCGACAGTGCCTCGACCTCGGAGGCGAGCTGCTCGAGAAAATGAATCGCGGACGCGTCGAAGATCGCGTGGATCGCGTCGATACGCAGAGCATCGACATGGTAGTCGCGCATCCACATCATGGCGTTGTCGCAGAAGTAGCGGCGAATCTCGTGACTGCCCGCGTCGTCGAGATTGACGGCCTGACCCCAGGGCGTCACGTAGCGATTAGTCAGATAGGGACCGAATTGTCCGGTGTAGTTTCCGTCGGGTCCGAAGTGATTATAGACCACGTCGAGGATTACGCCGATGTGATTCGCGTGGCAGGCGTCGACGAGGCGCTTCAGCGCGTCGGGCCCGCCGTAGCCGTGATGAGGCGCGTAGAGATCGACGCCGTCGTAACCCCATCCGCGGGTTCCCGGAAATTCAGCGACCGGCATGATCTCGAGATGGGTCACGCCGAGGTCTTTGAGGTAGCTCAGACGCTCCACCGCGGAATCGAAAGTTCCCGCGGCAGTGAAGGTACCGATGTGGCACTCATAAATGATCGCGGATGAGAGCGGCGCCGGCTGCCATCCGGCGTCGCTCCACGCGAAGGCGGCGTGATCCACTGGGCGCGAAAATTCGTGGACGCCGTGCGGTTGCGATGGCGAGCGCGGATCGGGCAGCGGCGGGCCGCCGTCGAGGCTGAAGGCGTAATCCGAACGCGACGACTCGGATGAGAGATCAACGCTCCACCATCCGCCGCTCTGCGCGATCATCGCGACGCGGCCGGAGGCGGTGACCAGGTCGACTTTCGCCGCGGCGGGAGCCCAGACGCGGCGGATACTCACCTCGACGCCTCCGGCCGCGACAACAAAGCGACCGGGAATCGATGCAGGAGATCGCCGAGCCGCGCCGAGGTGCCGTGCCAGTGCTCGCCGGTCAGGTGATTCATCCATTCGCCATCGGGCAGCGCCAATTTGGTATCCTGCCAATCGCCGGCGAGCTTGATCACCAGGCGCGGCGCGACGGCGACCACAAACGTTCCGCGCGCAAACGCGATGACGTGTTCGGCGCGCGCGCCAGTGGCTCTCAAGGAATGGATGCCGGCGTCGGGGCCGAACCAATCCGGATGACGTTTGCGCAGCGCGAGGGCTTGCTTGATCAGCCACAGCTTGGGAAGGCCGTCGTCGACGCGCGCCATCACCTGCTCGGGCGTTGCGGTTTTAAGATCGGCGAGAAGTTTGCGGCGCGTGTCGAAGTCGACGGGCCGGCGATTGTCGGGATCGACCAGGTTGAGACTCCACAACTCGCTGCCCTGATAGAAATCGGGGACGCCGGGCGCGGCGAGCTTGAGGAGAGTCTGCGCGAGCGAGTTGATGCGTCCCGGCGCGATCAGCGGTGCAACGAAGTCCTCGAGCTCCTTCACGAATTGCGGATCAGCAAGAATGCCTTCGACGAAATTCTTGAGCGCGGTTTCGTAATGCGGCTCCGGATTGGTCCACGAGGTATAAACTTTCGCCTCGCGCGCCGCCTTCTCCGCATAGGTCATGAGCCGCGCCTGGTCGAGCGGCCATGCCCCGACGAGCACCTGGTAGAGATGGTATTCGAGATTGCGATCGGGCAGATCGCCGGTGCGATGGCGCTCGTTGATGGCGAACCAGTCGCGCACCGCGCGGCTCCATTGCTCGGGAAGCTCGGAGAGCAGGAACAGGCGGGCGCGCACGTCCTCGCTGCGCTTGGTGTCGTGAGTCGAGGTCGCCAGCATCGTGCGCGGCCATTTGCGATGAATGTTGCGGCACCATCGAAAGAACTCTTGCGGAGCGATGCCGAACGATCCGGGATCGCCGCCGACTTCATTCAGCGCGATCATCCGATTGAAGGAGTAGAAGGCGGTGTCTTCGGCTCCCTTGGCCATCACCGCCGCGCCGGTCTGCTGAAAGCGCATCGCCAATTCGAGCGGTTGATCGCCGGGCATGCGCAGGGTCAGAATTTCGCGCAGAAAATCGAACAGCCGCGGATCCAGATCCGGGCGGTATGCCTTGCCCTGTTCGATCGCAGCGGCGATCTCGCGCTCGTCGTTGGGATCCACCTGGCCGGGAGTTCGAACGTATGTTCGATAAACCTGGAAGCAAGCGAGCACTGCGCGCAGCACCTCGTGAACTTCGTGACGCGTGTAGTCGCGATGAAAGCGCTCGCCGTCGCAGATGTCGAGGAACAGCGCGGTCAGATGATTGATGTCGCTGCCGAGCGACTCGCGCATCGCGACCTGCTTCTTGGCGCGCACGGTGCCCGCGTAGTCAGCCGATTCGCCGGTGAACTCGTAATAGAAGGCGCTCAGTGGCTCGGCGCCCGCGGGATCGACGAACAGGCCCGCGGCCAGGTTGAGAAAGTCGTAACCCGTGGTGCCATCGATCGGCCACGAGTCGCGCAGGCTCTCGGAGCGGGCGAGAATCTTCTCGGCGACGATCCAGCAGTTGGGTGCCGCGGCGCGCAAGCGCTCGAAGTACGCGAGCGGATCGCGCAGCCCGTCGGGGTGATCGATGCGCAGGCCGGTAAGCAGATTTTCGCGGAGCCATTTCAGGACCAGCGCGTGCGTCGCATCGAAGACGGAATCATTTTCCATGCGCAGGCCGACCAGCGAGTTGATATCGAAGAAACGCCGGTAGCCGAGATCGCGGGTGGCCATGCGCCAATAGGCGAGCCGGAAATTCTGATGCTCGAGAAAATCGGAGAGACGATCGTGATCGGAATTCAGCTCCGTCAGGACTTCATCGATCGCCGCGCCGACGGCCGGCTCCTCGCGCACCAGGCGATCGAGCATCACGTTCAGCACGCGTTTGTCGCGATGGCGGCGGGTGATGCTCTTGGTGTCGGTGGCCGCGGGCGCAGGCAGTTCTCCGTAGGCGTCGGCGATGAATGCGAGCGCCTCGCTGCGGCAGCGTGCCGTGGCGGCCGCGAGAACCTCGCGCAATGATCGCGGCGCGACCGGGAAGACCTTGTCCCCGTAGCAGACTACGAAGCGGCCTTCCTCGCGCACCACTTTGAGCTTTCCCGATTCGAGGACGCGGCCGTATTGATCCTCGAGAACCGGGAGCAGCACCGAGTTGCGATGACGGCGTTCCGGCGGCTCCCAGTCGACATCGAAAAACGCGGCGAAATTGCTGGAGGGGCCGTTCTCGAGCACGTCCCACCACCACGGATTTTCGCGCCCCGTGATCGCCATGTGGTTGGGCACGATGTCGAGCACCTGGCCCATGCCGTGACGTTTGAGCTCCGCGCACAGACGCGCGTGTCCCTTCACGCCGCCCATGTCCTCACTGGGGCGCGAATGATCGACTACGTCGTAACCGTGGGTACTGCCAGGAGCGGCCTGAAAATACGGCGAGCAATAAAGCTGGTCGATACCAAGTTCGTGGAGATAAGTGACTATCTTCGTCGCCGCATCGAAGTCGAACTCCCGATTGAGTTGAACCCGATAGGTAGATAGTGGTTCACGCAACACGGGACATCACGACCAGAGAACGAGATTCTACTCTCAATCTGGCGCCGGCGACATATAATCTCTTGCTTTTGCCCGGAGTGGTACCGGCGGTATCCATTACCTTCTTCCAGTTCTTACCCCATTTATCGGGTGGAAGCGCAAACTGCACCGATTCAAAGTGGGCATTGAAGATAAGATAGAAGCTGTCGTCCACTACGCGGCGGCCGAACTTGTCCTGCCCCGGAATCGCCTCACCATTGAGGAACACGCCCAGCGATTTCGCGAATCCGACATGCCAATCGTCGTCGGACATCTGCTCGCCGTCGGGACGGAACCAGGCGAGGTCTTGGACCGCGGTGCCTCGAATCGGCCGTCCCTGAAACCACTTCCGGCGGTGAAACACCGGATGCTTCTTGTAGAAACTGATTACTCCCTTGCAGAATTCCAGCAAATCCTCGTCGAGATGGTTCCAATCGAGCCACGAAGTCTCATTATCCTGGCAATAGCTATTGTTGTTGCCGTTCTGAGTGCGCCCGATTTCATCGCCTCCGAGTATCATCGGAACGCCTAGTGACAAAAACAGAGTAGCCAGAAAGTTGCGCTTCTGCCGTGCGCGTAGCTCGTTTACTTCCTCATCTTCGGCAGGTCCTTCCGCGCCGCAGTTCCACGATCGATTGTTGCTCTCGCCATCGCGGTTTTCCTCGCCGTTGGCCTCGTTGTGACGGTCGTTGTAGCTGACCAGATCGTTCAGCGTAAATCCGTCGTGGGCAGTGACAAAGTTGATGCTCGCATAAGGCCTGCGCCCGCCTGATTCGTACAGGTCGGAGCTACCGGTGAGGCGCGAGGCAAATTCGGCCAGGCTCTGATCTGATCCGCGCCAGTAGTCGCGCACGCAGTCGCGATACTTGCCGTTCCACTCCGACCACAGAACGGGAAAGTTGCCGACCTGGTATCCCCCCTCCCCCAGGTCCCACGGCTCGGCGATCAATTTGACCTGGGAGAGAATCGGATCCTGATGGATGATGTCGAAGAACGCGCCCAGACGATCGACTTCGTGAAGCTCGCGCGCCAGCGCGGAGGCGAGGTCAAATCGAAAGCCGTCGACGTGCATTTCGACTACCCAATAGCGCAAGCTATCCATGATAGTTTGCAGCGTTCGCGGATGCCGCATGTTCAGAGTATTGCCGCATCCGGTGTAGTCCATGTAGTAGCGCGGCTGGTCGGGAATGACGCGATAGTAACTGAGATTGTCGACACCTCGATACGAAAGCGTCGGCCCCAGCTGGTTGCCTTCGGCGGTGTGGTTATAGACCACGTCGAGAATAACCTCGAGGCCGGCGCTATGCAGCGTCCTGACCATGGTCTTGAATTCGGCGACCTGCTCGCCGGCCGAGCCCGACGAAGAGAAGCGGCTGTCCGGAGCAAAGAAGCCGATCGAATTATATCCCCAATAGTTAGTCAGTCCGCGCTCAGTAAGATGACGCTCCGGGACCGAATGGTGGACCGGCATCAACTCGACGGCGGTCACACCAAGCGACTTGATATAGTCAATCGCGGCTGGGTAGGCGAGACCGGCGTAGGTCCCCCGAAGCTCCTGCGGGATGTCGGGATGGAGCATGGTGAAGCCTTTGACGTGAATTTCGTAGATGATCGTTTCATTCCATGGTATCCGCAACTGAGTATCGTTGCGCCAGCCATAGAAGGGATCCACTACCACACTCTTCGGCATGAAAACGGAACTGTCGCGCTCGTCACGGCTCAGGTCTTCATCGCCATTTCCAACCACGTATCCGAATAGCGCGTCGTCCCAGCGAACCGGCCCGTCGATAGCTTTTGCGTAAGGGTCGATAAGCAGCTTCGCGGGATTAAAACGATTGCCCTTGTCAGGCTCATAGGGGCCATTCACGCGATATCCATAACGCAGTCCCGGCTTCACACCCGAAAGGTAGATGTGCCACGAGCGATCGGTCTGCTCGGTCACAGGAAAGCGCGCGGTCTCTCGATTAGGGTCGATGTCTCCGTAAAGACAAAGCTCGACGCCGGTCGCGTTCTCGCTGAACAGCGAGAAGTTAACCCCGGCGCCGTCCCAGGTCGCTCCTTGCGGGTACGGCTCCCCGGGCATGGTTTTAATCGCGGCCATATTCCAGACTCATTCGTCGAGTTCTCCCGTTCCCGGATCAGTTATGTGACTGTGCTCTGAGAATGCGTTTCGACACGGTCGGCACTTCGGCTGCGGTCAGACGCCGCAAACCGATCTCGCACGTTTGATATAACAATGCTTCGCAGCGAAGCGGAAGCCTATATTGCGAAATAGGCTCTGCGCGCCAGTCGATGACTGCGCGCAGCAATTAGCTCTGCGCGCCAGTCGATGACTGCGCGCAGAGCCGATTTAATCACGCGGTGGCCGGTGCCTTTGATTTATGCGCTCACTGGGATTCTCAGGCTAAAGCACCAGTGACAGCAGCGAGCTAGTTACTCGCGTTCATCACCCGGAGCTGATTGTCGACACTCGCCACGCCGTCAGTCTGCTGGGCCAATTGCTGAGCGCGCGAGGCGGCGTCCTGACTAGCCACTTGACCGCGAAGAGTAACTACTCCCGCGACCGTGGTGACGTGAATATCGGAACCCGAAAACTCACCGTGCAAGGCCTTTTTCACTTTTGCGGTGATTATCGTATCCTTGGCGGCCGTTTTGGTCCCATGATAAGCGTGTTTGGCTGCCGCGGCCGTATCCGATCCCGCGGCTTCCATTGATTCTCCCGCGGCGTTCATCGACTGACTCGCCGACGGCGCAGTGTTGGCGCTGTTGTCCTGTGCAAACACCGGCGCGCCCAAGGTTAGTCCCAGGACTACGGCGGGCGCGATCAGGATCTTAGCGATATTTGATTCAATTGTTTTCATAAGACCTCTCCCGTGTTGTGGCTATCGTAAATCGGGATTAGTTCGACGCTTCGTAGCCTCGAGTTTTAAGCCACTTCTCGATCGCTTCACGCTGTTCGCCAGTTCGCTCCTGAATCTTGCCAACCAGCTTGTCCATGCTACCTTCGGCTTGGGTGAGATCGTCATCGGTTAGCTGGCCCCACTTCTTCTTGATTTCTCCCTGGATCTGCTTCAGCTTTCCTTTCATTCTGTCGCTATTCACCTGGTCTACCTCCTGACAATACGCCGTAAACATCGAACATAAGTTTATTCAGCAAAAGTGAGGCCAGCGCGAAACACTATTTGAACGCGGATTTTTACTCACCGACGAAGAATTTTTTTCACGCTTCAGAACGCGCCAGCGAGAACATCAGCAAACGCCGGCGACAGCCCAATGGAGCCATCGTGACTATTGCGCGCGTCCGTGACGTTCGAGTTTGTTATACAGTGTCTTTGCGCTGACACCGAGAATTTGCGCGGCGCGAGTCTTGTTGCCGCCGGTGAATTCGAGCGTCCTAGAAATCAGTTCCTGCTCGACTTCGTCGACCGATGATCCAAGGCGCACCTTGAAGTAGCCGCCGTCTTGAGAACCGACGGAGCGGAACTCCTCGGGCAAGTCGCTCTTGCCGATGGTGCGGCCCTGGCACACGATGACCGCGCGCTCGATGACGTTGCGAAGCTGGCGAACGTTGCCAGGCCACGGATGCGCCTTCATCAGGCTGAGGCACTCCTCATCGACGCCGATGACATCCGACTTGCTCCGTTGCGCATAGTGCTGCACGAACGATTGCGCGAGCAGTGGCAGATCTTCGATCCGCTCGCGCAATGGCGGCAACCGAATCTGAAAAACATTGAGCCGATAGTAAAGATCCTCGCGCAACACACCGTCGCGCACTGCTTGCTCGATATCGCGATTGGAGGCTGCGAGAACCCGCACGTCGAGCTGTACCTCGCTGGTGCCTCCGAGGCGGCGCAGCTTCTGCTCTTCGATCACGCGGAGCAGCTTTGGCTGCAACTCGGCTTTCATCTCGGTGATCTCATCGAGCAGCAGCGTGCCGCCATTAGCCATTTCGAAACAGCCTTCCTTACGGCGATCGGCTCCGGTAAACGCGCCCTTCTCGTGACCGAACAACTCGCTCTCCATCAGGGTTTCGGGAATCGCGGAGCAATTGACCGGCACGTAGACGGTACTGCGCCGCGAGGACATCTCGTGGATCGTTCGTGCGACCAGCTCCTTACCGGTTCCGCTCTCTCCCGTGATGACCACCGATGCCGATGACTGGGCAACTTGCTCGATAGCCGCCACGACGCGACGCATCGCGGGCGAGTGGCCGAAGATGGGACCGATCACACCGACGTCGGCGAGCAGCCGGCGCAATGACATGTTCTCCTCACGCATGCGGACGTTTTCCGCGATGTTTTTGAGCATCTGGCGCAGATGTGGCGGGTCGACTGGCTTGCGCAAATAGTCCAGCGCTCCCAGCTTGATGGCCTCGACCGCGTCTGGAATATCACCGAGCCCTGAAATCATGATAGTGGGCAGATTTATTCCCATCTCGCGGATGTCGCGCAGAAGCTCGAGCCCGTTCTTGCGCGGCATCCGCAAGTCGGCGAGCAGAATCTGCGGGTGAAAACTATCGATCAGCTCGCGTGCCCGCTCGCCGTCCTCCGCGATTTCGACACCGTATCCCCATGCTCCCAGCGACTCGCGCCACTCTTCGTGCGTGGCAACATCATCTTCCGCGACCAGTACTCTAGTCAGTTCTGCCATTTGCTTTCCCCTACCCGCCCTTTGAGGCTGGCTCTTGTGAGCCGGTTATTGGCCAGTTAAGGCGAAGATTGATCGAACGACGCCTCAAATCGGGCCGCAGAGCCGGACACCCGTAGCCTAGCGCAAGAGGCGTGCCCCGCGTTTGCGTCGATCTTGGTAGATTTTACCGGATTTTGCCGAAGAAGTGGCTGTGTAGATTTTATACGGCTCGGTAATTATTAGCTAGCCATGCCCAGCGGGAAGTTCGGTAGCGCGCGGGCGCTCGCCGTCACGATGCGCGAGGTTTGCATCGATGCTCGGTGACTGGTGGCCCTACGACCGTGACCCTGACCGCCGTTACTCCGTGACCGGTCATACCTATCCTTCGAGCGGCAGCCTTCGACAAATCGAGGCGTCTTCCTTTCTCATGAGGCCCGCAATCGTTGATTCGAACCTCGACGGAACGCCCGTTGGCGAGATTGGTCACGGTCATGCGAGTGCCTATCGGAAAGTCCCTGGCCGCGGCGGTGAGCGCATCGGGATCGAAACTTTCACCGCTCGCGGTCTCGTTGCCCTCCTGCTCGGCTCCGTACCACGAGGCTGTGACAACCCTGGTTTCGGCCTGAGGAATTGGGGCGGGCGGCGGCGCCGGTGCGATAGCGATTGGAGGAGGTGGCGGCGGCGGCAACTCCGCCGTCTTCGAAGCACATCCGGCTGCGATCACACAAAACGCGAGTGCGGCGCCTCGCCACATCGTCCGCAGCATCGCGCTCCGATATTTAGTCAAATCTTTTCTAGCCGCTCAGCTCGGTGCGGTCAGTACAACTACCGCGAACAAGACCGCCAGGGTCAAAATCAGCGTCATCGCCAGCAACGAACTCAAGCTATTATTCCGATGCGGACGCATATGAGCAAATGCTCCGATTTATCGGCGCGCGCCAGAGGGTTTATTGATTAGTGCGCAATCCCTGTGACGTGCGGACATATCCCGATTCGCGGCACTTGATTGCTGGTGAAGTTCAGCACAATGGCCGGCGTATATACCGGGCTTCCGTCTTGCTGCGGAATTTCTGGTCCGGTAGCACCCGCACATTGCGCGCGCATATATGAGTCATATGCGTTGTCGGCGCGCTGTTCCTCGTCACTGCGCGCTGCGGCGCTATCAGAACTTCGGGTCGCATTGTAGTTGTAGACGGAAGTCGCCGGCAGCGCGGGAACGGACTGGTCGTCAGCGCTGAACGCGTAGCCAATAGCGACGAACATTCCCATCAGCAACCAGAATCCGAGTGAAACTACGAAAGGTTTCATAGCTCTCTCCTTCTGGATTAAGACAGAGCATCTTCCATGCCTCGACGGATTGCCGAAGGAATTCGCGCGCCGGCATTTAGTACTGTGTAGGAATTACTAATCCATCTACGCTGATAGTCCTGCGCAGCCGTTGTGGGCGATCATCAATTCCCGCTGCCGCCCGCGTCACCGGCTTGCGGCAGCGCGAAAGCGACCACCGAATCGCCCAGCTTGGTGCCGAGATTGCCGTGCCCGCCCGCGGCGATGACGACATATTGCTTGCCGCCGATTTTATAGGTCATCGGCGTGGCCTGCCCTCCGGCGGGCAACTCCGTCTGCCACAGAAGCTGGCCAGTCTCCACATCAAAGGCGCGAAAGGTGGGATCCAACGAGGCGCCTACGAAGACCAATCCGCCGGCCGTGACGATTGCGCCACCAAAGTTTGGCGTGCCCCATCCGTGATCGCGCAGTATCGAGGACAGACCGAGGAAGCGCTCGATACTACCCAGCGGCACCGACCATTTGATCTGGCCGGTGGAGAGATCGACCGCACTCAGCAAACCCCACGGCGGTGGATTGCACGGCAATCCCAGCGAAGATCGCATGATGGCGCGGCTTAACCCGTATGGCGTGCCGTTCTGCTCGGTGAATTGGACGTCGGAGCCGCGCGCGGCTTTCGCTTCCTCGTCGAATTGGGCGCGCGGTACCAAATGCACGTCCGCGACGAGGTTGTTGGTGTTGGTGACGTACAGTTGATGCTGCGGGTCGAATGCTCCGCCGCTCCAGTTCATTCCACCGGCGTTGCCGGGAACGATCAGCGAGCCCCGGATCGAAGGCGGCGTGAAGATGCCTTCCGAGCGCAGTCCTTCCATTCGCTTGCGGCACTGGCGGCGGTCGAGAAATGTGACCCCGAACGCATCCACGGCGGAGACGGTCTGCGGGACCAGCGGCGGCGGCAGTTCCGGAAAGGGCTGGGTAGGCCAAGCCTCCTCGCCGGGGACGTCGGACTTGGGCACCGGCCGCTCGGTGATCGGAAACACCGGTTCGCCCGTCAGGCGATTGAAGATGAATAGGCTGCCGCGCTTGGTGGCCTGCACGACGGCGGGAATTTCGGCGCCGTTGCGATGAATGGTGCACAGCAACGGCATCGCGGGTATGTCGTAGTCCCACAGATTGTGATGCGTGGTCTGGAACGCCCACGCGATCTTTCCGGTGCTGGCGTGGAGTGCTACGAGTGCATCCGCATAGAGATCCGAGCCGAGCCGTTCGCCGCCGTAGTAGTCGGGACTCGCGCTGGCGCCGGGAATAAACACCAGGTCGTTTTGCGGGTCGACCGAGATTATCGACCAGATATTTCCGGCGCCGGTCTTTTGCGCCTGCTCCGGCTTCCACTCCTTCCAGCCGGGATCGTCGGGGCTCTTCGGAACCGGATTGAACATCCATTTCAGCGCGCCGGTGCGGGTATCGAAAGCGCGCACCGTTCCCGGCGGCTCATCGACGCGCGTGTTGTCGCCGATCGCGGAGCCGACGATCACCAGGTTATCGATGATCGCGGGCGGCGAAGTTTCCTCGTACTCGCCGTCGTAGACCGTGTGCACCTCGATCCCGGCGGTTTTGAGATTGACCTGGCCGGCGCTCCCGAAGTCGGCGCAGGTTTTGCCGGTTGCTGCGTCCAGCGCGATCAGGCGTGCATCGATGGTCGCGACAAAGATCCGCCGATTGCACGGTTGGCCGGGCGCGCGCGATGAGTCGAGCCAGCTCGCCACGCCGCGATTGATCAGTCCCTCCGAGTAATACGCCTGCAGATCGATCCGCGGATCGAAGGTCCACTTCTCAGCGCCGGTGGCGGGGTCGAGCGCGATCACGCGGCTGAACGGCGTCGAAATGTACATGGTGCCGTCGACCACGATGGGCGTGTTTTCGAAGGAGGTCTTGCGTTTGGTGTGCGTGCCGTCGGAGACATCGCCGGTGTGATAAGTCCACGCGACCTTGAGCTGCGAGACGTTGCTGCGATTGATCTGATCGATCGGCGAATAGCGCTCGCCGCCGGGATCGTTTCCGTACGACGGCCATTGCGCGGAGGTGTCTTGGGCACCGCCGACAGCCGGCATCGCGAGCGCCACCGCAATCAGGAACGCCATGGCGATCGTTCGGACTTGAAAGTACGTTGGCGAGGCGAGCAACCCAGATCGACTCATTTCGTCCTCTCCGAATCAGAAAACGCCCACCGCCAGCAATGGGCCATGTCATCTCACCGGCTGCGCACCAATCACCGTACGCCCCGGGCTGCACGCCGCGCTCGCGCTAGGTTCTCTTTTTTGGACCGCCCGGTCCGCGACTTGCGCCGGCCCACGCGGGCAAGTAGTCCGTTGACGAGAAAATCCACCGTGGTTTCGAGAGCGGCCTGCTCGCTGATCATCGCCGAGTCCGGAGTGTTACGGCGATGGCGCGCAAACCAGACCACGGTCTCATGCATCAGGCGCGCGGCGGTCGGCGGATCGCGCAGCGGCCGGATCGCGCCGCGTGCGATGCGGCTTTCCAGGTAGCGGGTTAGCTGCGCGATTGTCGAACGGCGGCGCTCGACGTACAGGAGCCGTCCCAACTCGGGCAGGTCGACCGCCGATCGCTCGATCAGATCCAGGCCGCGGGCCACCCGGGCAACCGCTGCGTAGTACTGACGGATGATCGCCTCGAGCTCGGCGCGCGGATCGGCAACCGGCGATCGCGCGAGCGCGCGCTCGAGCTCTGAGAGCCGAAGTGCGGTATTGATACGAGTACGCGCCCTCACGATAGTCGCGCCGGGCGCTGGCGTGTGAATCGGCAGTTCGCCGGACGCCGGCGGGTCCGCACCAGTGAAGCCGCGATCGATAATCAGGAAGAAAAGCGCCTCTTTGCTTTCGACGTAGTTGTAGAGCGTGCCCTGGGAGACGCCCGCGGCGCGTGCGATGTCGGCCATCTGGGTGCGCCGATAACCCCGCGCGATGAACACCTCGACAGCGGCATCCATTAGCCGGGCAAGGCGGTCGGGCGGGCGCGCGCGGGGCATGGTTGGCTTATAGAATAACTGACTGACTCAGTCAATCTGATTCAGCCGCGCAGAGCGAGAGTGGAAGCACTCCGCGCGCGCGGCGCCGCTGACCCGGGCGTGGCGGGCTTCACGGAACCGTCGCTTTGTGATTGAGCGGCGAACCGATCAGTAAAGCTTCTGCCGCGCCAGATCGCGGCCGAGCGATTGTACGAACTCGAGGCCCAGCAGCTGGCGGAGTTTGGGCGTCGCGCGTTGCAACACCTCGGGCGGAACCTGCCCGATCTGCGGGTCCAGCGGCCGGATCACCTTCTGCCCGTAGTTTATCAGCAGCGATACGCGCGGCTCCTCGGTGCGGTTCTGCGAGGTGTCGTGCCAGAGCAAACCATGCGTCACCACGGCGGTGCCCGCCGACCCGGTGAGCTTGATAGCCTCGCGCCGGAAGCGCTCCGCGTCGGGACGGGTGGCGAGCAACTGGCTGCCCGGCGCTATCAAGGTCGCGCCGTTGTTTTCGGTGAAATCCTGTAACATCCAGATGACTTGCAGCATCAGCGGCGGGCGTACCACAAAGGGCTCGCGCATCGCCCAGTAAGGATAGTCGACGTGCACGCCCATCTCGGTCGCGCCCGGCCACATCACGCGGCACGAATACGCGCTCAGCGTCATGTCGTCGCCGAGCAGTTCTTCGGCAACCCCGATAAGGGTGGGGTTCTGCACCAGCCGTTCGAAAACCTCGCCGTGATGCAGCAGGCCGCCGGCGGCGCCGTGCTTGATCTTCCGGTTGCGCGCGGTGTTGCTCGCGATGCTCTTTGCGGCCGCCTCGGCGAGCGCGAACGAGCGCGCCTCGGCCGCCTCGGCCGTGCTCATCAAGCCGGGCAAGATCGCGAATCCCTTGCCACCGAGAATTTCCTCCGCGATTTCCGAGACGCTCGACATATTGGCATCCTGTCGCGACCGTTGACGATTTCGCCAGAGAAATTTAACATGCCAGCCCTCAACTGCCCAAGTCCGCGTGCGGAGGCTCTTCCGTTTCGTACAGGCGTGCGCGGTGGTCCCCTGCGGCGAAGACTGTTGACTTGAGCCTAACGTCTGTTAGAGTCGCGCGCGCGGTACTCAATCAATTTTCTTATCGGCATGGGACGATAATCGGAATGAGAAGGCATTTCGTCGCTTTCGCATTGGCACTGATCGTTGGATTTGCGCTGCTTGCGCCCAGCTCCTCACGCGATCGCACAGACGAGCCCCAAAGCTGAAAAGAAGACGCGCGCGCTGGTGCTGGGCGGCGGAGGTTCGGTCGGAGTGGCATGGGAAACCGGCCTCGTCGCGGGCCTGGCGGAGAAGGGCGTCGACCTTTCCAAGCGCCGATTTCATTCTCGGCACCTCGGCGGGATCGGTCGTCGGCGCTCAGTTGGCGCTCGAAGCGTCGCCGGCGACGATGCTGTCGCGAATTCTCAATCCACCTCAGCAGCCCAAGGCGCAGCCGACATCTACCGCCAAGCCGATGGCCGCCCCTGATCTGGCACCGCTGATAAAGCGCATGCAGGAGCTGGTCTCGGGCGCAGCGTCCTCCGGAACAGGTGCGAAAGGAGATCGGTGCGTGGGCTCTGACCGCGCCCACCAGGATTACCGAGGAGCAATTCGTCGCCTTCTTCGAACGCACGCTTGCCCGACCAAGGTTGGACCGAGCGGAATTTTGCCTGTACGAGTGTCGACACCTCCGATGGCAAGCCCGTCGTTTGGAACAAGGACTCGGGCGTCGGGCTTGCTCGCGCGGTCGCGTCGAGTTGCGCGGTTCCCGGCATCTTCCCGCCGATCAGCATCAAGGGGCATCGCTACATGGACGGCGGGATGCGATCCGGCACCAACGCTGATCTGGCCAAGGGATACGGAGTTGTCGTAGTGGTGGCGCTGGGTGGCGGACCTCGCACGTCCGAAACGGCTAAGCGTTTTGGGGCAATCATCGACAAGGAGTTGGAGGCGCTGCGCAAAAGCGGCTCCAAGGTCGAGTTGATCACTCCCGACGATGCGAGCCGGGCCGCGTTTGGTCCCAATCTCATGGACTCCAGCCATCGCGTCGCGGCCGCGAAAGCGGGCCTCGCACAGGGAAAGGCCGCAGCCGCCAAGCTCCGATCGTCGTGGCATCGATGAAATTCTTGCGGCCGATTATGCGACCGCAGGACTCGCTCTAAGCGCGCCAAGGGCTCGTGGCTGGTGCTGAATCCATCATAGAGACCCTGGCACGCGGTCGATCGTACGATCCTTCGCCTACTGGCAGCGTGGCTGATATCGTTAGCCCATTGTACTTGGAATAGGCAGGCCGGCGTCGCTATACTGGCGCGCTAAGGCCGTCGCCGTCATCCACAAAAGAGAACGGCCGAAGACGACCGATCATTCTCGAAGGCCGAAGAAGTCCCATTTATGAGCTCACGCCGATTTACCCTTGGACGTGCAACGACTTGCGACATCCCGATCGCGGACGACTCGGTCAGCCGGGTTCACGCCGAAATCCTGATCCTCGGCAGCGATCGGATGCTGATACGCGATCTCGGCAGCGAGAACGGCACCGTGCTGTTCCGCCAGGGGCGCGAGTTCCGTCTCGGCGAGGAAACGATTTTCCTCACCGACACGCTGCGCTTCGGCGAAGTGACGCTGCTTGCACGCGAAGTCTTCGAGGCATTGTCGAATGCCAGTGAATCACCGGCACCGGCGCCCGCACCCGCCGCCGCACGTCCGGCTCCCGCGCAGAAGCCGTCCAGCGGAGGTCCCGCGCTGGTGCGATGCGATTGCGGAGCGATCAAGCCGCGCGGCCAACGCTGCCCGGTCTGCGGTGAATGACGCCAGCCTGGTAAGGAGTTACGTTCGATGAGTCAGCCACAGCAAGCAATGCCGCCGCGTCCGGTTGTGCCCCCGGCGCCGACGGGACCGGGAACGCCGACCGCGGCCCCGGAAAGCAGCCAGCTCGCGCAACTCTGGGCAGCGCCCGATCGGCGCACGGTGATGTTCCTGTCGCTGGGCGCGGCGATCGTGTTCATCGTCCTGCTCACTATCATCTTTCCCAAGGACAGCCACGGCGCTGAAATTCTGACCGACCACAGCAAGTACTCGCACTTCCCCTACCCGTTCACGATCCAGAACCTCGAGCACCTGCTGTTCTTCGTTGGACTGGGCGAACTCTTCGTGCGTTGGCGAGTCGCGACGCGCGAGCATGAATACGCGGAGATGCATCTCCTTCCCGAGGATCAGGAGACGGTGCTGCAGCAGGCCGACCTGGGTCCGATCCGGCGCCGCGTCGCGCATATGTTCAGCCGCGAACATGGTTTCCTGCCCTATCTGATCGACGTGTCGATCCTGCAATTCCAGTCGGGCCGCTCGGTCGAGCAGGTCGTTGGCGTAATGAACTCGAGCCTCGAGCTGATCGAGCATCGCGTCGATCTTCGCTATGGGCTGATTCGCTACATTGCGTGGCTCATCCCGACGGTGGGATTTATCGGCACCGTGGTCGGCCTCGGAGGATCGCTCGCGCTGGTGCCGGAAAACGGCAACATCTCGATCTATGAAATTGCGCAGGCGTTGTCGCTCGGTTTCAACTGTACGATGGTCGCGCTGATGGAAAGCGCGATCCTGGTCTTCGTGCTCTACCTGGCGCAGGAAAAGGAAGAGACGGCGATCAATCTCGCGGGCACCTACACGCTGCGCAACCTGATCAACCGGTTGTACGAGGGACCGCGGTGAAACCGCGCAATCGCGAGGTCAATATCTTCAACATGTCGGTGCTCGACTTGTTGACGGGCGCGCTCGGCGCGTTCTGCTTTCTGACCCTCGCGCTGTTTCCTTCCTACTTCAAGGTCAAAAGCGCCTCTGCGGCGGGCAAAGCCGATGAAACCAAAGCGGCCAAGGCGCTCAAGGCGATTCACGTCAAACTCCAGAGCGAACTGGCAACCGCCAAAGCCAACCAGAACGGGATGCCGCCGTTTGCGATGGCATTCCTGACCATGTCGAACCCGCAAAACACCTTCTGCGGGGCCTTTCAGGTCAACAACGCGGTCGGCCCGGGCGGCGAAGACGCGATCAAACTGCTGCCCAATGTCGTCCAAAATGGTTATGACTTGAACCTGAATATGTTCCTGCTGGCGCCGGGCACCTACGAAATTTCGGTGCAGGCTTATGCGAAGACGACGCCCTGCACGTTCGTCCTGGCGGAGTACGGCGCGAACGGCACGCAAGTAGTCAAGACGGATTTCAAGGACGGGACCGCATCTTACGATATGAAGTTCGACGTGCAGACCGCCGATCTGCAGTTCGCACAGGTTCTTAAGCAATAGTTAAACGCCTGGCATGACGAATCGAGCGACAACCTGCGTTCCCGCTCAGCGGAGCACGCGATGAAGCCGCGCAATCGCGAGGTCAACATCTTCAACATGTCGGTGCTCGACCTGCTGACGGGCGCGCTCGGCGCCTTCTGTTTTCTGACCCTCGCCCTGTTCCCGTACTACTTCAAGGCGCAGAGTGTCTCGGCGGCAACCGCCGCCGCGGGCAGCACAGCCGGCGACCTGAAGGCCAAAAACGAAAGCCTCAAAGCGCAGATCGCCGCTGAAAAAGCCGCCGGCAATCAGATGCCGCCCTTTGCCCTGCTGTCGCTCAGTTCGAGCAACGACCAGAACAGCGCCTGTGCCACTTTCGTTTTCAAGTCAGCCATCCAGCCGCCCGGAGCACCGGCGGTCGGATACCGTGCCACGGACGTGCAGCCCGACGGAAGTTCGTGGGGCGTCTACTTCTTTGCGATCCGCACCGGGCCGTATCACTTCGTGGCGAGCGCGACTCTGGCTACGCCCGGCACCTGCACCATTTCCCTTGGAACGGTGAACGCGGTTTCGCGCTCACAGACGCTCGACATCAAGCAGAGCCAGGATATTCAATTCGATTTCAACGTCGAGGGCGGCGACTACTCCGCCAGCCTGTTCGATTGAAGGTGAACTCACGATGGCGATGACGAGATGCACTCACGGTCACTTCTACGACGCCTCCAAACACACGTCGTGTCCGTATTGCGGGGTAGGCGCCGATGTCGTCGAAGGCAAGACGCGGCGCGTACCTGATCACGCCGGCGGAGGCGCGCCCGCGCCGGTTGCGGCGGCTCCACTCGGCGCCGGCGGCGTCCGCGGACCCCGGCGTCACGCGCGCGGTCTTTCGCGACGCGTCGACGGGGATTAGCCCGGTGGTCGGATGGCTGGTGTGCGTCGAGGGCCCCGACAAGGGACGCGATTTCAGAATCCATAGCGAGAAAAATTTCATCGGGCGCAGCGCGGCGATGGACATCGCGCTCACCGGCGACGACAGCGTCTCACGCGACAAGCACGCCTCGGTCGCTTATGATCCCAAGCGCCGCGCCTTCTGGATTATGCCGGGCGAGGCCTCGGGCCTCGTCTACCTCAACGAGCAACTGGTCAACACGCCGATGAACCTGAACTCGCGGGATATAGTCGAAGTCGGCAAAAGCAAGCTGATGTTCTGGCCGCTCTGTGACGACAAATTTCATTGGGACTGACGGATTGGTCTATGCGCCCGGCAACGCGCAGGACGTAGGCAAGCGCGAGGATCAGCAGGACGCCTTCGGGTTCTCCGATCCTGGCGATGCCGGCTTCATGGCGCACGGCGGGATGCTCGCGATCGTAGCCGACGGCATGGGCGGGATGGCGCATGGCGCCGAAGCGAGCCGGCTGGCGGTGCGCGCGTTTCTCCAGCAATACGCGGGCAAGCAAATCGGCGAGCCGGTGACCCAGGCGTTGGGACGCGCGGTCGAAGCCGCGGATCGCTCGGTATTCGACTTTGCGACCTCGGTCGGACTCGCGCGCGACGTCGGCTCGACGCTGGTAGCCGCGGCGTTCACCCCGTCGGGATTGTACTGGATGTCGGTGGGCGACAGCGCGCTCTATTTGTGCCGCGACGGAAGCCTGACGCAGCTCAACCATCCGCATACCCTCGCCGCGCGGCTGGCCGAGCTGGTCAAACGCGGCGCGATGTCGCCCGAGGACGCCGCGATCGATCCCGATCGCGACGCGCTCACCAGTTATATCGGCGCCGGCGGAATCGCCCAGATCGATTCGCCCGGCGAAAGCGTCGCCGTCGCGCCCGGCGATACCGTCATTCTGTGCAGCGACGGGCTCTATCGCGCGCTCAGCCACGAGGAAATTTCACGGATTGCGGCGGCCGCCGCCGATGCGCAGGAGGCTGCGGACACTCTGATTGCCAGCGCGCTTGCACGCGAACTTCCCCATCAGGATAACGTAACTGTCCTCTGCGTCAGAGTTACGGAAAAGGATTCCAGGTAGGATGCCCCCGGACGATACTGCGCGCCTTTGTATGGGATGCATGAGCGATCGCGGCGCGGCCGCGATCTGCCCCATCTGCGGCTATGACGAAACTGCTCCTCCCTCCGTGCCGTTCCAACTCACGCCGCGCTCGGTGCTCAACGATCAATACCTCGTAGGACGTCCGCTGGGAGCTGGCGGATTCGCGATCACTTACCTCGGCTGGGATATTCGCCTGGCCCGCCGCATCGCGATCAAGGAGTACATGCCGAGCGGGATGGCCAGCCGCTCGGTCGATACCAGTCAGGTGGTGCCTCATAGCGGTCCGTCCCGCGACGATTTCAACTACGGCCTGGAACACTTCCTCGACGAGGCACGGATGGTCGCGCAGTTCGAGGGCCATCCCGGGATAATCTCGGTCACCAATTTCTTCCCGGCCCACGGCACCGCTTACCTCGTGATGGAATATCTCGAGGGCAAAACCTTAAAGGAATATTTGAAAGAACACGGCGGTCGCCTGGGCTTCAACGAATCGCTCGAAATTATGACGCCGGTGATGGACGCGCTGCGCGAGGTGCATCGCGTCAACGTGCTCCATCGCGACATCAGCCCCGACAATATCTACGTCACCAACTCCGGTCAGATTAAGCTGCTCGACTTCGGCGCGGCGCGGCAGGCGTTGCGCGATCGCAGCCAGCGCTTGTCGGTCATATTGAAAGTCGGCTACGCGCCGGAAGAGCAGTATCGCAGCACCGGTAAGCAAGGACCGTGGACCGACGTCTATGCGATCGGTGCAACCTTCTATCATCTGCTCACCGGCTCGATTCCGCCGCCGTCGATCGACCGCCTGGCCGAAGATACGATTCAGTTGCCGAGCGCGGTCGGCTCCGATATTCCACCCGGGGCTGAGAAAGCCCTGATGACGGCGCTTTCGGTCAAGGCTGCCCAGCGCTATGAAACGATCCAGGACTTTCAAGCCGCGATTGGCCTCCCGCAGGCCGGTCCGGTGGTTCCCCCGCTCCCGCCGCCACCGCATCCGACGCCTGTGCCTGGTCCGCTCAACACGCTGCCGCGATGGGCAATACCAGCGGCCGGCGCCGGCGTCGTCATACTCGCGATTGTTGGCGGGTTCCTGATTTTTCATCGCAAGCCGGGGCCCGAGTATCAACCACAGGCGTACAACTACAATCAACAAGCTAACCCGCCAGGCGGCGCGCCCGCTGCGCCGTCAAACAATCCTTTGGCCAACTACAATCCGGCCAATCCCTTTGCGACAATCACAGCGGCGCACGCAGGCGAGATCGCACCTTTGAAGGACACCTGGCCGCTGCCCGATGTCGATGTGATGGCGCAGAAGGCGCTGGTGCGCGCGCAGCAATGGTCGCCCGACGCGCAACTGATCGAAATCGGCATTGAGCTGCAGCAGCAACAGCCCACCACGGGTCCGTATCCTTTCTACATCACGACCAGCGCCGGCCTGCTGAAGATGTCGCTGACTTTTTATTCCGCCACCAAGCAACAGGCGATCATGATCACGCCTAACGCACCCAACAACCCCGGCCAGACCGACGGTGACTTTTACTCAATTGGCTACGTCGATTGGGGTTCCAAGCTTCCAATCCCGCCGCGCTTCCTGAGTCTCGCCGATGCGATCAGGCGTGCGCATCTGATGGGGATGGAGGCGCGGATGGTCAACAGCGCCACGCTGGAAAATAATCCGCCTGGAACGTCGCAAGGGGGCACCGATACCTCGGGGCTTCGATGGGTGATTCTGCCAGTCTTTGGTCAGGTCTACGGGATCAACGCAGATCTCACCGGTAACGCCACCGCAAGCAATGTCGGCAATACCGCCGGTGGGAATCCAAACAATCAGGCTGGTGGCAATTCCGGAGTCGTGGACAGTCGATTGATCGGAACTTGGGACGCGACGGTGGGAACGCCCAACGGTCCGCTCAACATGCGCTTTACGCCGGACAGCGCCGGCTCTTACCGGACGACGATGAGTTTGGGAACCACGCCGATGCCCGATGACGCAGGCGCTATCCAGGCGATCAATGGCTTGTGGTCGCGGGTCGGGAAGAATGGCCTAGCCGACCACGGCACCTATACTTTCAACGGTCCCGACCAGGTGACCTTCACCACGATTTACGGTGCGCCGGTAGTTTACCATCGCGAGTAGAGCGGACGGTCCGGCCGATCGCGCTCAACCATGGGAGGCTCTGCGTGCGCCGGGGCGTCGGTGGCCCCGGCGCGAGCTGTTGGAGACATCGCTGGCGCCTTTGGCGGCCGAGTCGAACCGAGGCAGGACCTTGTCGGCGTAGAAGCGGAAGAACTCTTCCTGCTGCGGTCCCGCTTGATGCACGTAAACATGATCGAAGCCCGCATCGATGAACTTGTTAATCGCATCGATATGCTTGCGCGGTTCCGGGCCGAGGATGACATCTTCAATGATAGTCTCCGGTCGCATCAGCTCGACGACCTTCTCGAAATGATCAGGCAGCAGCAGATCGGTCATCAATGGCACTCCGATGCCGGCGTTAGGCCAGTGCTTTCGAACCGTCCGAGCGGCGTCATCTTCGCTCGCGGCATAGCATACGGTGAGTTGGCCGTAGCGGGGCTTGGCTTTGCCGCCGGCTTTTTCGAAGAGGGCGACCAGGTTGCCAACGGGGGCGGTGCTGATGAGGCCGTCGGCCTCGCGGCCGGCCAGTTCGGCGGCGCCTGGTTTCGCCGCCGCGACCAGGATCGGCGGCGGCTCCTGCGGGAGTGTGAAGATCCGGGCGCGCTCGATCACGAAGTACTTCCCGTAGTGGCTCTTCCAGCCGCCCTGCCATAGCAGGCGCATCACCTCGATTGCTTCCTCGAGCATCTCCAGGCGCTGCACAGCCGGCGGCCATTGCATGCCGGTAATGTGCTCGTTGAGATTTTCTCCTGTGCCTAGACCCAGCATGAAGCGGCCAGGCATCATTACGGCGGCGGTTGCGGCCGCTTGCGCGATAAGCGCGGGGCTGTAGCGCATCGACGGGCAGGTCACGCCGGTGCCGAGACGCAGCCGTTGCGCGACCTGCGAGATCGCTCCGATGACGGTCCATGCGAATGGACTGTGGGGCTGGTCGTTGGTCCAGGGATGGTAGTGATCCGAGATCATGGCGAAGCTGAAACCCACGGCCTCAGCGGTCTGCGCGAAACTGACTAATTCGGCAGGCGAGAATTCCTCGCTCGAAAGCGCGTAACCTAATTCGATCATTTGTGGTGGTCTCCGAGGTGGAATGCTAAAAACAATCAGCAAGAGATGCGCCACGAGCGCGGACCCTACGCGCTGACGGAGAATTTCCCGCGCTCGCGCATCGTGGCGAGCAGCCCGCCCTGGTCAACCTCGTCCATCCATCGAATGAGCCCGCGACGGACGTAGTTCGGGTCGAGTTCCAGGTACTCGCATAGCGGGACGAAGCCGAACGGCGAATAGGTATTCGTGGCGGCGAGCCATTCACGCGCTGCCGCGCGCGATTCCGGACACTCGCGGTAGCGTCGCAGCATGTTGTCGAGACTCGGGTTGAAGACCCGATGCTCAGCCCCGTCGTGGGACAGAATGAGACCGCGGCTGTCGTCGAACTGGACGTCAGGATGAAGATTATCTGGTACAGGATGATGGCTGAACGCGGCCATAGGTTTCCTCCTTCAAAAAAATTGGGATCGGCAAATAGCAAGTCAGAAGCCAGAGGTTTTTGGAGAGAATTGGACCGGAAATTCAAAGGCGGCGGGCAGCCTCGCGCCCAGTATCGGGAAGATGTTACTCGCCGAGGCAAAATTACCTGGTTCCTGACTTATGCCGTCGAAAAGCGGGCAACCAAGGCTCAGAGCCTTATTTTTCAAGTATCTTTCAGTGGCATTCACTTTGCGTCAATGTGTGACGACACAACCGAAAAGTGATCTCGCGGGAGGAGAAAAGAAAAAATGATCAAGCAAGTTTTATCCATCGGCGCTGGAGCATTGGCGCTCGCGTTTGTCGGATCGGCATGGGCTCAGGATGCGGCGACGCTTCTGAACAAAGCCAACCAGATGAACTACGAGGAAACCGAAACGGCCAAGTGGGCTCATGACAAGGCCGGCGACAACCAGGCGCTGATGACTTACGCCGACACCATCAAGGGCGACCACGAAGCCAACGAAGAAGCAGTCAGCGCGCTGTCCCGCCAGAAGAGCATCAAGCTCGACGGCACCAACAGCGACAAGATCGATCACAGCCCCATGAAGGACATGAAGGGCGGCGCTTTCAACGAGGCCTATCTTACAGATCAGGTGAACGGACATAAGGAAGCGCTCAGCACTTTCAAGAGCGCGCAGGGTCAGTTCAAGGGCGATCCGGACATGGAACTGTACATCCAGCAGACGCTTCCGGTACTCCAGGCGCATCTTAAGATGGCCGAGAATCTGAAGGCCCACGTATCGATGGCCAGCACCGAGAATCCGGCGAACAACAAGAGTACGACCGGCGGAAAGGGCGACTCGGTTCAGAACTAGCAACCATTCACGGTAACCCGCGGGCGCGTGCTCGCGGGTTACTTCTGTCCGCGGCCGAGACTCAGGACGCGCTGAACAACGTCGCATCGTGTGGTCGGCGTCGGCAGGCGCGTTTCGCGAGGCGTGAACTGCTTGAGTGTCGGCCACGCGCTTGCGCCTGACCAGTGACGGCTGACCCCGATGAACATGCCCCTGCACGCCACCTGGCAAGATATTGCGGTTCGCCTGATTCTCACGATGATCGCGTCCGCGATCATCGGTTTCGATCGCAGTGCGCAGGGCCATGCCGCCGGCCTCAGGACCACGATCCTGGTTGGCCTGGCCGCATCGGTGGCGATGATCCAGGCGAACATCCTGCTTTCGGTCGGCGGGAAAACGACCGACTCCTTCGGCGTCATGGACCTCATGCGCCTGCCGCTGGGTATTCTCACCGGCGTGGGCTTCATCGGCGGAGGCGCCATCCTCAGACGGGGCGGCCTGGTCAGGGGAGTAACCACGGCGGCAACACTCTGGGCGACGACGGTGATCGGGCTTTGTCTCGGCGGCGGTCAAATTGAACTCGGCATCGCCGCCACGATCCTGGCGGTCACGACCCTGTGGGCGCTCAAATGGCTGGATGTGCGAATTCCGCGTGAGCAGCGCGCCATGCTGGTGATCAATGCCGGCCCTGATTCTGCATCGGCATCCGATCTGGCGAGCTTGATCCGTCCGGTTGGATACAGCGCCGAGTTCCATCGACAGAGCCGCATCGACGAAGCGCATCCGGTGCGGCTGTGGTTCGAAATCTCGTGGCGACGGGCCGAGGTCGCCGGCCCGCCGTGGGACCTACTGAAGCTGGTCAACGACCACTATCCGGTCGTATCCTTCGAGCTGAAGTCCGAGGCTATCCATTGAACGAGACCGATCACGCGCCGAAGCCGCCGCCTGAACAGTCGACCGCGCATGTCGAGCCGTCCGGCGGAGCGTCGATGAACATTCAGCAGGCGACCCGAAGCTTCGAGAGCTGGATGCGTAGCTGCACGACGCTGATCGAGTCCGATCTGCGATCCAAGCACGAGCAGATGCGGAGCGACCTGTTCATGTTTTTTCGCGGAACGTTTTACCGCTGGGCTCAACTGTGGCCGGAAGTCTGCGCCGACCTGAACGGTGCTCCCAAGGTAATCGCCGTCGGCGATCTGCACGTAAACAGTTTCGGCACCTGGCGCGATGCGGAAGGCCGGATGGCCTGGGGAGTCGATGATTTCGACGAGTCCTATCCGTTGCCGTATACCAACGACCTGGTGCGTTTGGCGGCGAGCCTCAAGATCGTCAACGACCTGGGCGATTTGAACACGAATCTGAAAAGCGGATGCGAAACTATTTTCCAGGGCTATGAGGAGTCTCTTAAAGCTGGAGGCCGCCCGATAGTATTGGCCGAGCACGAAACGACGCTGGAACGGCTTGGCATCGAGGCGATCGAGGCGCCGAAGAACTTCTGGAAAAAACTGAACCTGCGGCCGGTGGTGCGGAAGGGATTGCCGCGTGACGCGAAACAGGTGCTGGAGAAGGCGCTGCCCGAAGGCAACCTTGACTACAAGATCGTTCTTCGAAAGGCGGGGATGGGAAGCCTGGGTCAGCAACGCTTTGTTGCGATCGCCGAATGGGACGGCGGCTGTATCGCGCGGGAAGCGAAAGCGATGGTGCCGTCGGCATGCATGTGGCTCGACGGCCATTCCAGCGGCAATAATTCCTACTACGAAAAGGCGATCGCAGGAGCAGTGCGCGCCCACGATCCGTTTCAGAAAGTCGCGGGCCGATGGCTGATTCGCCGGCTGTCACCCGATTCGAATCCAGTCGAGATCGCATGCCTGCCCAAGGTCCGCGACGAAGAGCTTCTGCTGCATGCGATGGGCGCTGAAACGGCCAACGTACATTTGGGGAGCCGGCGCCAGGTAAAAAGTATTTTGCAGGACCTGCGGCATAGAAAGTCCAATTGGTTGCGAGCGGCGGCCAAGCACATGGCCAAAGCAATCGAGAAGGACTGGAAGGATTATCGGAAGTCGTGAACCGGGCGCGCGTCGTGAGACCTCCGGGATGTGGAAGAAAGGGGATTCGCGACAATGAGTCTGAGTTGAAGTCCTTACCCGAAGCAGAGGATATCTGCACTAGAGAAGACCGAACCCCGGCTATGTGTTTAGCTCGTCGAGCAGCGCTGGACGATGATGGGGTGATGGAAGATGCGATCCAGTTCAATTTTCACGTACGCGTGAGGACTTCAGGGAGCACTGACCTTGAAAACACGAATCGTTCCTCCCGTATCATAGGGCCATTTGATTAATCCTCCCGTGGAGGGTGTGATTAGGAATCGGCCGTCTGGGCTGAACGCGACCGATCCGCAGCCCAAGTCCGACACCTTTTCCTGATCAAGAATTTTTCCATCGCCTACGTCGATCAGCCACACGGTTCCAGTGCCATAAATTCCCACGGCGAGTAGTCGACCATCAGGACTGAATGCGGGATTAGATACGTCGCCACCCCCGATCTCGAGCGACTGCGTCCTGGTTTGCGTACCCACGTCCCAGATCTGGAGCCCCCCAGTATCGGTACCTGCCGCGAGTAATCTGCCATCTCGGCTGAAGGATAACCCCTCGACATACCGGCCGAATCCCTGCAGTACCGCGAGCCGCTCGCCGGTGAACATGTTCTGCAGGGTGACAACATCCCAGTGGCCCGAGGCTAAGGTTACGCCGTCGGGGCTAATTGCGATCGAGAATGCGTGGTGCTTTCCGAATGCGCTTACTTGTTCACCAGTGGCAAGCTCTACGACCCGAATGGCAGAATTGTGGAGCTCTATGCCGGTCGGCGATTCCGCGACGTAATGACTATCCGGACTGAAAGCATGGACCGCATAGACTTCATCTCCTAGCGATATCAGCGGCTTTCCGGTTTCAATTTCCCGGACGCCGTGAAAGGTCGCGTAATATTTCCAATCGTTTGAAATGGCCGTGGGTCGACCCGACAAGGTCTTGATCAGCCGCCCCTCAGGAAAGCTCCACAGTGTCAGGTCACCTGAAATGTCGTCTGGCGCTGTCGCGCCGTCTGAGGCAACCATTGTTCCGTCCGGACTAAACGATACAAAGTTCATCCAGCCAAACTTTTCTGGCTGCCACCCGACGCCGATCTGCTTTTCGAACTGCAGGGTGTTGCTCTCGCTCCGCGCGATCGCCGGCGCAAAAAGAACCAGCATGATAGGGATCGCGAGCGCTCGCCCATTCATCCTGCTGTGAAGACATCGCTCACTGCTTCTCATTCTGATCCTGAGGGTTCCGCAAACGCTGGCGGTTATGGGCTATTCCCTTCGTTGCCGTTTCAAGAAATAGTCAATTCGAACGGCTGCTAGACCGGATGTCAACCCTAGGTTGAATGTTGATCCACTTTCGCCCGAACTCGCCCACGTAAAACCGGCCCACCACGGCGCGCTGTGAGCGGGACGCGAGGGCGACCTTCTCTCTAGGCGAAACCTGGCGGGATGCGGGAAAAAGAGCTCGCTATGACGAGTCTGAGTCGAGGTCTTCTCGAAGCTGAGGACATCTGCACCAGAGAAGACCGCACCCGCTATGCATTTAGTTCGTCGAGCAGCGCCTTGGCGTCGATCAGGTCGGCAGTGTCGAAGGCTTCGGTGAACCAGTTGTAGATCTCGGCGAGCATCGCGCGCGCTTCGTCGCGCTTGCCCTGCTGCAAGCGCGCGAGGCTGCACGTCGCGCGCAGTTCCCAGGACTTCGCGTGTTGCGGGCGCGAAATTTCGATCGCGTTGCGGAACGATTGCTCTGCTTGTGCGGCGTCGAGCCGTCCTGGGCCACCAACAGCGAGGCCTTCAAGAACCGGTCCGGCGGCATCGAGGGCCGGCCCACTTCGCTGTACATCTGCGCGAACAGCGGCGAGAGTTCTTTGAGTGCCACCTCGGCCAGTTGTTGATCAGCCTGATTGGATGGTTGGCTGGCACTCGCTGCTCGGGGTTCACCAAAGTCAGCATCGTGCTCTGTGGCCGATCGTATCCTCGCATCCTCCACTCCTCCCCATCAGAACGAACTTTACGGAAACTAACAACGCAACGCTTGGCGGGAAACAACTGCTCATCTTATTGAATATTATCTAACAGGTGCGTTCGAATTCGATCGATCTCATCGATGTTGCTCACGTAGTACCGCGGATAATAGACCCAATATTCGTCCGTCCGTCCCGAGTCCCTCCCTAAGCGGATAACAAGCCTACCGTGATCGCTCCATATATCGATCAGTATTCGGCGTTCAGGATGCGAATGATGTGCCCAGAAGCCGGACATTGAGCGCAGCATGTCGAGCACTTTCCCAGGATCATCCACCTTCACACCGTTAATCGACACGTCAGCCGTTTCAAGCCCATCGAGGTAGCCTAAAACTTCGTGGCGCGCTTCAGCTTTGACAATGCCATCAATAGCGAAAATCGAGAGGAAGGACACACCAGCAACAATGGCGAGCAACCCACCGTAGACTCCAATTTTGAAGAAATTCCCCTTGCTAACCAACAAAAAGAGAAGGAAGGAGACCACAAACAGTCCGCCGAGGTATGGATAGGCTGAGTCTAATGCGCGTATGAGTTGAACGCCCATATTTTCTAGTCTAGCCTTTCGCGGCCTATTTCTTAAGCCTGGAACGTGAGGGTTTTTTCAACAACCTGCTAGGCGTCTTATCGGACTCTGAGAGATTGCTCTAAGCTTTCGGGTTATCCCGCAGCCCGAATAGCTGTCAAAGGTTCTGGATCGGCCTTGTGTTTAGTTCGTCGAGCAGCGCCTTGGCGTCTTTGAGGTCGGCGGTGCCGAAGCCTTCGGTGAACAGTTGGGCGAGTATGACGAATTTGACACCACTTGACGAAGGAGGCACAAAATTTGGGTACTAATATACTTCACTGTGTCAGAGTGTAGACTGTCCGCGACGTGAGAGGCCGGAAAGGATCGGTAGATGGGCGGGTGACGAGAAGGCTATGGGCGGCGTATGTTAGCGCCGCGTCGAGGGAAGCTTCCGCCCCGAAAGAGGAGGCGAGCGTTGACCGTTTGCGTAGCGGCGATAGCAGCTGAATCAACTGACTTGGTTCTTATTTCAGACAAGGCCGTCGCTCGCGGGCTTATGGCAGCGATACATCGATCGGTAAAATGTCGCGAATCGCGACTCGCCTTGGCATGCGCTAATCTCCGGCGACATTTCTGTTTGCGATGAAGTTTTACCGGGGTCGGAAGAGGCTCTTGCGAAAACCAAGTCCGACGCTGATTCCCACATTTCGATGATGGGATTGGTTAGAGCAAAGAAAGCCCAATTGGCTACGAGCGGCGGCCAAGCACATGGCCAAAGCAATCGAGAAGGACTGGAACGATTATCGGAAGTCGTAAATCGACGCCGTCGAATAATCCGGCCGTCTCCACCAATGGTCGTGAGCGGCTGAAAAGTCCAAATCCACCAGGTGTCAGTTCGTATGTTCAATTCGCAATCGCGGTATGAACGCCCATGCACTCACGTTCTTCTCCCTCAGCTAAAGCGATGTGCTGCAATCTCAAACAGGTCAATGGGCGTGGTTCGAATTGTGCTACCGAAACGCAGGCTCTCGCTCGATGAGCGTCTTGAGTGCCTGGCGAGCTCGATGAAGCCGCACTTTGATGGTGTTCGCGGTGACCGAGAGCGACCGGACAGCCTCCTCAGGTCCGCCTCTGGAAGGACCGGCTGTCGACGCCGACGCTGGAATACGTCCGACGCGAAGCTGGCGCGAGTACTGATTGGCACTCGCTCACGGCTCGGGAGGTCCGGAACGGCCTTTCACGCGTAGCGGCGCCCGTGGATCTGCCCTCCGCCCGGCGGCTCCGAGATCTCCCCGCCCTGGTCGCTAGCGCCTAGGCTTGGTAGAAACGCTGCGCCGGGCGGTTCTGCTCCAGCACCCACAGGTAGAGACCGCAGCTGGCGTGGTCGGAGATGAGCGGGGCCGAGTCGGACCCTCAGCAGGTTTCGTTGCGCGATCCGTATGGTCGAGCGCACCGGCCGCCCGCCAGTTCCGCCCCATCTCTCGCAGCATCGGTGGGTAGACGATCAGGTGCCGGAACGGCCTGATCGCGGCCATGTAGGCGGAACCGAGCAGTCCATTTGGCTTTACGTAGACGGCCATATGGGCGCGGAACCCGCCAGTCTCGTCCAAGACCCGGCCAATGTGCATCACCCCATGCATGGTCCGGTTGGCGATCTCTGCCGCCCACTCGTCCTCGAGCAGGTACAGTGAGGTGAAGGGGAGTGCGTCGAAGTCCGGACCGGATGGGGCGTCGCGCAGATCTGCCGGCAACCTGTCGCGGAGCGTCGGCACCCTGGAGCCGAGGCCGGCGTCCGGGCCGTCCCATCCGAGCAGCTCGCCGATCTTCCAGCGGATCGCGAAGAGCGTGCGAACGGCGACGGAGGAGCTCTGCGACGGGTCGCCCGACGCAATTTGCTGTACCAACAGAGGGAAGGCGTCCGGGCCGCCGACCCCCGGCAGCTCCCAGACATCCTCGAGCCGAAAGTCGCGGGTGAGCTCGTGGATCCGCCAGGGCCGGGAAGTGTGCACGCTGTTCGGGAGCCTCATTGGTGGACCTCCATCGATACGGTTGCGTACAAATATAAGTGCGACAAACCAGTTCTCGCCTAGCCGGCGGACCATCCGAGCGCGACTCCGCGTGGAAGCCATCCCGATGCGGGTTGCGACGAACAGTGCGGAGAGCAGAGCGATTATCAACGTGGGCTCCACCGTTCATCTCCTTCAATTAGGATTTATCGCCTTTTCACGACTTGTCTGGCGGCGAACTGGATGACTTTCTGCATCTCTTGCGGGGCGACGGATTGACCCTGGGTGAAGGCGCCGATGCTTGAATCGACGATCGCGAAGAACGCGCGCATTCCCTCCAGGCGTCCATTGATGAAGGCGCGTTTTTCCGCCTGAGCACCCGAGCCAGGGCGGCTACCCGTTTCCAGCGCGCGACTGGTTTCGGCAACGCTGGCCAGCACCTGGCGCAGATTCCATCGGAACCGACGTTCCATGATCTCACGCATCACGAGCCAGAAGTTGGTGGCCGCTTCGTAATGGTCCTTGCGGGAGCGCTCGACGCTAACGCGCCTGACCAGATGCCATTCCACCAGCCCGCGGATATTGACGGAGATGTTGCTCTTGCTTTGTTGAAGTTCGTCGGCGATCTGGTCGAGCGATAACTGTTCAGGGGTAAGGTAAAGCAGGGCGAAGATACGCCCCTGGAGCTGGCTGAGGACGCCCGAGGTAGCGGCGGCCGCGCCGATTCCGTCGACAAATCCGGCAGTGATAGTATCCATAACGTTCAGAACTTATAGAATGTTCAGAATCCCCGCGTCAAGGCAGAAAAAGAGGTCCGCGCTTTTGTAGCCTTCCGCTCCGCGACGATTGAATCTCGGAAGAAGTTACGCGCGCCCGGTAAAACTCGTTTGTTGGGACGAGCGGTTGAAGAGTCAAAATCCGCCAGGTGTCAGTTCGCGTGTTCAATTCGCAATCGCGGAATGAATCGACCTGTATTCGTCATGTAGCGGCGATACGATTCGCCAAACCCTTGCAGCATCATCGCTTCTTCTCGGGGCACGCGGATCACCGCCAGGACGAGTAGCAAGGCTGTCCCGCTAACGATAATGAACCAATTACACGTTGCAGTTCCCCATCCCACCGTCACCGGCAGCCAGAATGCGTACAAGGGATGGCGAATCCATCGGTATGGACCGGCAGTCACGACGACGTGCTCGTCGGCGACCCGGAGCATCGGGCTATAACTGGCGCCGAGCGCCACAGCGGACCAGATTTCACCTGCCATACCGACACAACTCAGCGCCATGCCGATCCAGCGAATTATCCCGCTAGCCTCGAATGCGCTCCATCGCAAAAGCGATGGATTCATCAGATAGGCGAAGATTGCTCCGAAGTGTAGCACTGCAATCATAGCTAGCGTGCTGGTGAGCCACGCCGGTTCGCGGGCGTCCCGAGGACTCGCCTCGGCGGGTTCTCTGCGGCCTGGAGCGCCAAAATACGCGCGCACTATCCCCATAGCGAGCAACTGCACGATGATGACGACCCTTAACGGTATATCCGTCCAACTGATCATAGCTGAATCCCCTCAGCGTGATTACCGTGGGAAATGACTGGAATGATTCGGATTTCCAAAGCCCAATTCACAAGGGCGCCCATTATCTTTTAGAGCCCTCTGCGTCCAGCAAATTTATAGTCGAGACTGCCGGCCTAGCTCGTATGTCCTGGAAGAGTGCTTTAGTGCGAGCCCAAATCGGGTCGGTTCCCACATCGTACGATCCGTACGGTCGGTATCGACTATATTTGGTACATTTGGCGCTGCATCCATACGACACTCCACCTGCTACTCTTTCGCCAGGCGCTTTATCGGCGTTTCTGCAGAGGCTAGTTCTCGCAGAATCCGGAAAAGGTATGCGTGCATCTCGCTGCGCGTCCGTTTACCTGGTCTGACCAGCAAGTGATGAATGATCGCGCCGCTGATCAGGTCCAGCAGAATTTCTGGGTCGCAGTCCTTTCGGACGATGCCTTGATCGCGCGCTGCCTCGATCACCTTCAGCATCGCTCTTCGGCGTGGAAGCAAATAGTTGTTCCAATAAGTCTCTATCAACGCCGGACAATCAGGAACCGAGCCAATCAGCCTCGCGGCCAGACCCCTGTACTCGGACCGCGTGACGACCTGGGCGAGCGCTTTGATCAGTGGCTCGGGCGATTTGGCGAACCTCGCCCGGTCGGCCGCCCAGCGCTCGTCTTCGCCTCTGGCTGATGCGATTGCCCGCGCGATCAACGCCTCTTTCGACGACCATCGACGATACAAGGTAGTTCGCGCGACCCCAGCATAGTCAGCGATCTGCTCTATGCTCGCGCCCTCCACGCCGCTTTCGATGAAGACCTTGAGCGCGGCTCGCAGGATAGCTCGATCCGCAGCCTGGCTACGCGGCCGTCCGCGTCCCCTACCGAGTGGACTCTGTTTATTCGGTGTGAGCTTTACAGGCGGTCTAGCCATTTTCGAATCATCCTTAGAGCGGATGTCCAAAGAAGCCCGTATGGGCACTTATGCCGCCGTCAGCCACCACTATGCTGCCGGTCATGAAGGAAGAGTCTTCGCTCGCGAGAAAAAGCACTACACGCGCGATCTCCTCGGGAAGGCCAATGCGGCCAACGGGATGGTGGTCCTCCAGAAGCCTTCGCCCTTCGCCCTCCCCAATTGCTCGCAACAGAGGGGGCGTAGCGACGCTTCCGGGACAGACCGCATTTACTCGGATGTTCTTTCGCGCGTACTCGATCGCCGCCGTGCGGGTGAGGTTGATCACGCCGGCCTTCGCAGCGTTGTACGCACCGAGCATGTAGTCCGCGGCCAAGCCGGAGACGGAAGCCGTGTTAACGATAACGCCACCGCCCTGCGCCACCATTTGGGGCAAGGCAAAGCGCATCCCGTAAAACACACCGGAAAGGGAAACGGCGATTGCACGCTGCCATGCTTCAATCGGCATGTCGCCGACCGGAGCTACTGCGCCTGCCGTGGCGACGTTGTTGTGCAGAACGTCAAGTCGGCCAAACCTATCCACCGCAAGCTTCACCATCGCCTTGACCTCAAGGGGTTCGCTCACGTTGGCCTTGTGAAAGATGGCGCGAGCCCCTATCTCTTCGGCGACTCGACGTCCGTTCGATTCATCGATGTCAACGACAATGACCGTGGCGCCTTCAGCAGCGAATAGTTTTGCCGTCGCAGCACCGATGCCAGACGCCGCCCCTGTGATGAGGCTCACTTTGTTCTCGAGTTTGCCCATGCCGATACCCTCGCGTGGCAAAGAACTCCGCCGTTGATTTACGCTACGATACTGTAGCGATATTGTCAAGGTTCGGATAGTTGCGAACCTGAAGTCCAATTGGCTCCGAGCGGCGGCCAAGCACATGGCCAACGCAAACGAGAAGGACTGGAAGGATTATGGGGAGTCGTGAGCCTGCGCCGTCGCGAGACCTGGGGGATGTGGAAAAAAAGGGATTCGCGACAACCAGTCTGAGTCGAGGACTTCGCCCGAAGCAGAGGAAATCTGCACCAGAGAAGACCGACCCTGGCTATGTGTTTAGTTCGTCGAGCAGCGCGTTGGCGTCTTTGAGGCCGGCGGTGTCGAAGCCTTCGGTGAATTGGTTGTAGGTGTCGGCGAGAGTCTTAGTTCCTCGAGCAGGGGTTAGCCACCACAATCAAAGGGCGTGTCAAAAGCGGATCCTACGCTTGAGCGGCGAAGGATTTTCAGGGAGCGGTGACCTTGAAAACGCGAGTCGTTCTTCCAGAATGCGACCCGCCAACGCCAGCTCGCGCAGAGGAATCTTTCGGACCGTCTTTCCATCCGGGTGCTTAGCCGCCTGAGAGCGCTGGGTAAATCCACACCTCGGAGTTATCGGTGACCTGAGTTGCGCCGCCTTGCGCGAAGCGCACGTTCTCGCCGTCGACGAAGACGTTGACGTGGCGGCGGATGGCGTACTGATCGTCGAGCACGCGCTGCCGGATGCCGGGGTAGTCGCGGCCCAGCATCACCAGTGCCTCGCCAATCGTCATGCGCATGTCGAGCGGGAGGCGCAGCTCGACGACCTCGTTGCCTCCCGTCCATCGACGCAGCGCAGAGGGCAGATGAAAGCGCATCGCGGCGCTCAAGCCACCACCGCGGCTTCCACGCACAAAACCGCGGGCAGCCAATCCGCGATCGCATGCCAGCTTTCTCCCTCGTCAGCGGAGGCGAAGAGTTGGCCTCCGCGGGTGCCGAAATAGAGCCCTGCAGGGTCGAGGCTGTCGGACGTGAAGGCATCGCGCAGCACCGAGAAGTAGGCGTCGCGCGGCGGGAGCCCGTTGCCGAGCGGGTCCCATGACGCACCGGCATCGCGGGTGCGCCAAACCCTGGGGGCGCCTTCGATCGGCACCCGAAAGCTGTCGGACTCGAGCGGGATCAGGTAGGCGGTGTCGGCACGGCTCGGATGCGCGACCAGCGGAAAGCCGAATTGCGAGGGCAATCCGGCGGCGATATCGATCCACGAATCCCCGCCATCATCACTGCGATAAACGCCGGGATGATTTTGCAGGTAGATGCGATTGGGATCTTTCGCATCGAAACGCAGCTTGTGCGCGCATTGTGGACCAAAATGCGGCGCGTGCGGGGGACCGGCCTCCAGCCGCACTCCTTTATTGCGCCGCGTCCAGGTTTCTCCGCCATCGTCGCTGCGATAGACCCCGGCCGACGAAATGCCGACCACGATTCGGCCGGCATCGCGCGGATCGGGCAAGACGGTATGCAGGCAGAGCCCGCCGAATCCTGGCATCCAGTAGGGACGCTCGGGATGGTTAAGCAGCGACTCGATCGGATGAAACGTCTCGCCGCGATCATCGGAGCGATACAGCGCGGCAGGATCGACACCCGCGAATACCACCTCGGATCCGATCAGCGGCGCGGCTTCCAGTGCCCACACCGCATTCAAGGAGAGCCCGCTGCCGACGGGAAATTTTATGTTGCCGTCGGCGGGCTCATGCCAGCTAGCGCCGAAATCATCCGACCAACTGACCATCGCGCCCCAATGCTCGCTCTTGTTACCGACCAGGATGCGCGGCGCTCTCTCATCGGGAAGATACGCCGCGGAATAAACCGCCTGACCTTTGAAGTAGGGCCCCGCGATATGGAACTGACCGCGCTTGCGATCGCTGTGAAAAATGAACGCGCCCTTGACGGTCCCTACGATCACGAGAACATCGCCGCTTTGTGGCGTGATTCGATTTGCGTTCTCCATACTTGCCTCCATCATCCAATCGTCGGTTCGACTTCGACCACTCTCGAGGCCGGCGCTCAGCCCTCAGAGCGTCGCGAGGAGTTCAGCCAGGCGCCCGAATGCGCTGTTCCAGCCGTTCGAATGCGCATCGCGGATGTCGCTCGATGCGAAGATCGCCTGACGCAACGTCAGCCGGGTCTTGCCGGCGTAGTCTTCCAGGGTCACGGTGAGAAGCGTTTCGCCGCTGACGGATGTGCCGTCGGCATTGTCTATGGAACAGGTCCAGACGATCCGCTCCGGCTCGACGATTTCTCGAACCACGCCATGCCACCACACGATCCCGCCCTCGGGCGATTTCATCTGAAAGCGGTAGGAGCCGCCGGGGCGAAGGTCGATCTGGCAGGAGGGCAAGCTGAAGCCGCGCGGCCCCCACCAGTGCGCCAGATGCTCGGGCTGTGTCCACGCTTTGAACACGAGTGATCGCGGCGCGTCGAAGACGCGCGTGATTTCAAGCTCGCGCTCCGCGGACTCCGTGGTTGTGTCATTCTTTGCGTCCATGTTCTCTCTTCTCCCTCAATTGCAGCTCGCGCAGATAGTCCTCGAGGCGATCAAGTCTCTCCTCCCAGAAACGGCGGTAGCTTTCCAACCAACCAGCGGCGTCCTTGAGCGGACCGGCTGCAAGCCGGCTGGGCCGCCACTGCGCCTGACGGCTGCGCGCGATCAGACCCGCGCGCTGCAGCACCTTGAGATGCCTGGAGATCGCGGGAAGGCTCATCGCGAAAGGCTCGGCCAACTCGGTCACCGAAGCCTCGCCCGAGGCGAGCCGAGCGAGGATCGCGCGCCGGGTAGGATCGGAAAGAGCGGCGAACGTGGAGTTGAGATCGGGCGCCATTTAATGAACCACTCAGTTAAATAACCTATCGGTTAAATACACCGATGGACGATGAGAGTCAAGCGGGCAATTCCAAAACACCAGCGACAGATGTCGAAGGAATCTCTGCGGAAACTGCACGGACTCGGTAGCAGGGCGAACCATCGCGGCCCTTGCGATCAAGCCCGGTATCAGCGCGCGGGTAGGGTCGGCATTTTGTAGGCGGCCAGCTCAGCGCGGACCTCGGCGGTCGTGGCCGGCTCGCTGCCGGCTTTCTGAATCGCGTTGACAGCGGCGTCGACCAGCTCGAGGTTGGAACGCTGCGTTCCGAACGGCGCATCTTCCAGGCCGACCCGCACGCCTCCGCCGAGCGCAACCACGGTGGGAATCAAGGGCAGCAGATCGACGGCCAATCCCGCGGCCATCCACGGCGTTCCCGGATCCGTCTTGCCGAGCAGTTTCACATAAGCTTCGAGCGCCCATGGCTCCGGTGGAAAGCTGAAGGTCATTCCGGTGGAGAACATGAACCGGTAAATGGGCACCGGCATCGTCGGGTGACGATGATGCAGCAGCGCTCCCTGGCGCACGAAGCCCGGCTCATAGCATGCGTAGGCGGGATGGTACTTATGCTGGGCCGCCAGTCCCGCAGCGAGCTCTAGGGCGGGGTTGGTATTGATGTAGACTCCGTCGCCGCCCATCAAGCCGGGGCCGCTTGAGTCGATGAGGCATAAGTTCACCGAGCCCGGATCGAGAAAGCCCCATTCCAGAATTCCGCGCCTGGCCAGCTCGACGGTCGGTTCCCACAGCCAAGCTGGATTGGAGCGATTGGGAGCACCGACCACGGTAGGATAAACGATCGCGTCGACCTGTTCCCGAATGCCGTTCATGAACGCGGCGCAGTTGTCCACGTCGCCGTTCTGCCTGCCGCTATCGGGCTGAAGCGTATGGGCGTGGATGACGGCGGCGCCGGCTATGATACACGCCACGCCCTCGTTAACGATCTCCGTGGCCAGCACTGGAATTCGGGGCTGCGCCCTGCGCGTTGAGGCCCCGTTGACGGCGACTTCAATCCAGGTCTTCTTCTTGCCCATTATTCCTGTGACCCCTCAAGACGGCGTCGGTGAGGAATGCTAACGGAGAGTCGCGGCAAATTCCATCAAGCCTGCCGTCGCAGTCTGATCAGATCAGATCCGGAACGGGCTAATTCATAGAAGCGAAGTGGACGACGATGCGAAAGCGCACCGAGCGCGGATCGTGATAGATAATGATGCCGCGAAACTGATTTCGGTACCGCGCCGACGGCTGTTCGGATCCGGCGATCGCCGCGATTGGCGCTGACGAAATCGAACGGCGGAATGGCAAAAGAGTTCCCTCTGAGATCGGTCGCCGCACCATGAAATACCTGTCGCTCGTGCTCCGAAACCTCACCCGCAACAAGCGCCGCACGATCCTTACCACGCTCTCGATCACCGTCTCGGTGTTCATCTTCGCGTCACTGATCAGCCTGCCCGGCCTGGTCAACCAGGTCCTGCGCGACCGCGCCACCTCGCTGCGCCTCATCTGTCACAGCAAAGCCAGCCTGCTGTACATGCTGCCCGAGTCTTACCGCCGGCGAATCGAAACCGTGCCGCACGTTGTGGCGGTCGCCGGCTACAGCGTGTTCCTCGGAACCTACCGCGATCCGACCACGCAGATCGGAATCCTTGCCATTGACGACGATCATCTCCGCGAAATTTTCCCCGACTGGGGAGTCAGCGCGGAAGCCGAACGCGAATTCAAAAGCATGCGCACCGCGGCCCTCGTCGCGAGCGCCTTGATGAAGGCTTATGGCTGGAAAGTCGGCGACACGATCATCCTGCGCGGCTCGATGTATCCGGTCGATCTGCAACTCACGATCGTGGGGGTGCTGAACGAGGCCGCCGCCGGCCCCCGAATTATCTTCCGGCGCGACTACATGGAAGAGCTGCTGGGTAGGCCGGGCACCACCAACCTGTTCTGGGTGAAAGTGGATCACTCGCAATCGGCGCCCGAGGTGATCGCCGCTATCGACGAGATGTTCGCCAATTCGGCGCACGAGACGGCCACCGAAACCGAAGTCGTGCTGATCAAGAACCAAATCGGCAGCAACCTCTCGCTGATCCTCAACGGCGCAAAATTCCTCGCTGCGATTGTGACCTTCACGATCGCGCTGGTCGCCGCGAATACGGCTGCGATGGCGGTCCGCGAACGTCGCCACGAAATGGCGGTGATGCGCGCGATTGGATTCACGCGCAACTCGATCATTACGCGTATCGTCGTCGAGGGACTGACCGTCGGCGTGATCGGCGGTGCGCTCGGATGCGGGTTGGCATACCTGGGATTCGAGCTGTTGCCGCATGTTTCCGGAGCGCTCGGTCCACTGGCACTGGCGCTCACGCTGTCGCCGCGAATCGTCGCCTACAGCTTCATGATCGCCGCGCTGATCGGAGCAGCCAGCGGGTTCATACCTGCGGCGCTCGCCACCCGCGGCGATATTTCGAGCGAACTGCGCGCAGTGTGAGCGGACCTGTCAGATGAAATTTGCCGATGCGCGCGAGGATTTGCGGTGAAGGCTGGCGCCGAGAGACGGGCGACCTGGCTTGCCTACTCGTGCCTGTTCGTCGAGGGCATCAATGTTGGCTGGTTCGGACCGTTCCTTCCCGACATCGCGCGAGCGCTCGGCGTTTCGATCGATCGCGCAGGTCTGATCGTCAGCGCAGCCTCAGCGGGTTATTTCATGGCGTTGATCGCGGGCGGCGAAGTGGTCCAGCGCCGCAGCGCGCGCGTGACGATCATGGCGGCGATGGCGCTGATTGCGGCGGGGCTGTTCGCGCTCGCGATCGCAACCGAGGTGCCGATCCTGTTGTGCGGCGCGTTTTTCACCGGGCTCGGAGCGGGTGCGTGCGACGTCGCGAGCAATGCGCTGGTGGCGAATCTCAATCCGCATCGCCTCGCCTCGGCGCTCAACTATCTTCATCTCGCGTTCGGCGTGGGTGCGCTGCTGGGACCGATAATCGCGGGCTTCGCGCTCAAGACGGGAGTGTCGTACTCGGCGGTGTTCGCCGGCGGCGGCTGCGCTGCGGCGCTGGTGGCTATCTCGCTGAGTATCGCGGCGGTGCCGGAGTCGCGGCGGATGCCGGCGCACGACGAGGAAATCGGCTCGCTAATCTCGCGGCCGGTGATTTGGGCGATTGCGGCGGTGCTGTTTTTCTACGTCGGCGCAGAGACCGGGATTGGCGCGTGGCTATTCTCGTATCTGCGGGTCGAGGCCGGTTTTTCGCCGTCGGTCGGCTCGTGGACGGTTTCGCTCTATTGGCTCGGACTGGTCCTGGGCCGCGGAATCGGCGGACGACTCGGCCATCGAATGTCGGTGCATCGCTCGACCATGTTGGCGTCGATCCTCGCGGCGCTTGCGCTGATCGGGCTGATCCTGGTTCCCGAGGAAGGCGCACTTGCGGCGCTGATGGCGCTTTTGATCGGACTTGGCTTCGGTCCCGTGTTCCCGAACATGATCGCCGTCGGGGCGGCGCGCTTCGGATCGCAAGTGGGCCGCATGACTTCGATAGTCGCGGCCGCCGGCGCGGCGGGAGGAATCGTGGGACCGTGGCTGATGGGCCGCACGCTGGTGACCGCGGGGCCGGGGCCGATGATGGTGGTCGCGCTCGGCACGATTGCTGTGATGCTCGCATCGATTGCGATCGTCGAGTGGCTGTCGCGCGACTATTCGAGCGCCGCGCCTGCGTCGACGTCAGCGCGAGCTTCCGAGCTCTAGTTCACGACCCGACATTTTTTCAGCGAGATGTCGGGCCTCGCGCCGGCGGCTGCCGGCTCGAGGCCGAGTGCGCTTAGCCCATAAACGGGTTCGGATGCGGAGTGCCGAGGTAAGGGAACTCCTTCAGCACGTCGGTGTGCGGCTTCAAGCCGTCGGGCGGGATGTCGCCCTTGGAGAGGAAGGCGAGGCGATGATCGAGGACATCGTCGGTGAAAACCCGGCCGTTGGGATACTTCGCGGGCTTCGAGGGATTGAAGCTCAGCATGTCGGGCAGGAGGCCGTCGGCGTCGATCGCGGCGATCGCTTCTTCGCGGGTGTAGTTGCCGGTATGACCCATCAAGTGAACGAACTGATCGAGCCAGCGCTGGCGATCGTTCACCGGCTCGCTGGCGTTGTATTCCTCCTTGGTCTCGTCGGTGTTGAAGAAGCTGCTGACCGACGGGTGGCCGGCGCGATCGACATGGAGCAGCTTGCCGTCGCGGCGCACGCTGCATCGCCCCCAGATGCGGATCACAGGCTTGGCGCCGAGCTCAATTGTCGGCAGCTCGAGCGCGGTCGAGAACACATTGCTGTTGGTGTTCGAATCCTTACCGGTCCATGGAGACTTGCCGCCCTGGTGAGGTGCGGTGAAGTTTCTGCCGCCCTTGGTATCGAACAGATTCTTGATTCCGTCGTAGTCGAAAAAGAAAGCGTCGCTGCGATTGCCGACGAAGAACGTGTAGGCGCCGGACTTGACGATGTTGGGTTTGGCGCCGAAGGAGACCTCCGCGTCGGAGATGATCTTCGTCCCGACCGCTTCGACCGAGCGCGCGTCCGCGCCCTTTGCCATAAAGACGTTTGCGGTCTGCTTACCGTTGTGCAACGGGGAGAACACGTAACTGAACGCGATGTCGTTCAAGCAATCTCCGTCGTTGTCGATGTTGAGGCGGTAGATCGCGTCGGGATGGAATTCCTTGCCTGCGGCAAACGGATTCGCGTTGAGAATCAGCACGGTCCTGGCAGGATCGGCGGGCGCCTGGAACGCGTAGAGGTCGCAGAGGTCGAGTCTTTGGTCGCCGAGCGGCGGCCCGAGATTGAGGCCGGTAAAGTGGTTCGACATTTCCCTTTCTCCTGAGGAATGAATTGGGCTGGCGACCGGTGGATCACATCGACCACCGAGATTAAATCGCCGAGCAGGTTCTCGCCGATAAAACGATATACAGTTTGAGGAAATATATATCAGACCGTTTGCGTTGCACCAGCGCGAGTCCGGAACACGTGGAAAATTAACTCGCGCGCGCAATACGATCACGCTCGCGAAATATGAACAGACGGTTTTCCGGCTGAGTGGAGTCGTCAGGCGCTGGAACCAAATGGAGGACAGTCAGTCCCAGGCCACACGATGGTCTGTCGAATCGCGCTGGCCCGAAGCGTCGCGAGCGACGCGAGTTCGGGGTCCTGACGATAGCGACGGTACGAATTCGAATCGGGGAAGACCACGATGTGAACCTCGCTGGGACGGCCGGCGTCGTCGCCGGGCGCGCAGATGATCCTGCGTTCGATGCGGCCGCCGTGGCGGCGCATGATTTCGGCGGCGCGCGATTCGAACTGCTCGAATTCGGCGAGGCGGTCCGGATTAACGAACAGTGCGACGACCAGCGTGATCGCGGTGGTGGCCGGATCGCTCATCGGAAGCGATCAGGCGCTGAGCGCCTGGTTCTGATCGTAGGCCGCAAGCGCGTCGATGATCGGATCGAGACCGCCGTCGAGGACCTGCTCAAGCTGATGCAGGGTCAGGTTGACGCGATGGTCGGTCACCCGCGACTGCGGGAAGTTGTAGGTGCGGATGCGCTCGGAGCGGTCGCCGGTCCCGACCATCGAGCGCCGCGTCTCGGCGATTTTCGCGTCCTGCTCGGCGTGCGCCTTGTCGAGCAAGCGCGCGCGCAGAATTTTCAGCGCTCGCGCCTTGTTCTTGTGCTGCGACTTCTCGTCGCGGCACACGATCACCATCCCGGTCGGGATATGCACGATTCTCACCGCCGAGTCGGTGGTGTTGACGCTCTGGCCGCCGGGCCCCGAGGCGCGCATCACGTCGATGCGCAGATCGCGCTCCTCGTTGATGTTGACCTCGACCTCGTCGGCCTCGGGCATCACGACCACGGTCACCGCGGAGGTATGAATCCGTCCCTGTGACTCGGTCTCGGGCACGCGCTGAACGCGATGCACCCCGCCTTCGTACTTGAGCCGCGAGTAGGCGCCGCGCCCGGCAATCAGCGCGATCACTTCCTTGATCCCGCCGAGCCCGGTGTCGCTCATGCTGAGCGCCTCGACCTTCCAGCCGTGGCGCTCTGCGTAGCGGGTGTACATCCGGAACAGCTCGCCCGCGAACAGCGAGGCCTCGGCGCCTCCGGTGCCGGCGCGAATTTCAAGAACCACGTTGCGCAGATCGTTGGGGTCGCGCGGGGTGAGTAGCTCCTTGAGCTTCTCTTCGATCGCGGCCTGGTGCTGCTGGAGGGCGGGCAGCTCGGACTTGGCGAGCTCGCGCAGGTCGGCGTCGTCGCCATCGAGAAGCGACTTGTGATCGGCAATCTCACCGAGCACATGGCGATATTCGCGCGCGCTCGCGATCACGTCGGCAAGCTGCGCGCGCTCGCGCGCGATGCGCGCATACTCGCGATTGTTCGCGATCACGGCCGGGTCGCCGAGCTTGCGCTCCAGCTCCGCGAACCGTTCTTCCATTGCTGCGATTTTGTCGAGCATCGCCGGTCAGTCCGTTGTGGTTCCGGCGATCAGTTTAGATGATTCGCGGCGCGTCCGCATCGGACGACCTCAGCCGCGCCTGAAGACCGATACCCCCGCGCACCCGGACGCGAAACGCGCCTCGGGCGGCGGGAGGTTGAATGCTACTTTTTTATTCCGTACTTGCGGTTGAAACGCTCGATGCGTCCCGCGGTATCGACCAGCCGCTGCTGGCCGGTGTAAAACGGATGGCACTTCGAGCACACTTCGACGTGCAGCTCGCCAACCGTGGACCGGGTTTCGAAGGTAGTGCCGCATGAACCGCAGACAACTACGCTGCGGTGATATTCGGGATGTATTCCAGGCTTCATCTTAATTCCGCGCCGTCTCGTTAATGAAAGAATACCATCCACCTGACGCTCGAACAAATAGGGCGGCGTGCGGCTCTTCGAGGACGCCATCGTGTTATTCCGCTCGCATTGCAGGTCATCGCGGCATTTGCGCTCTGCGGCGTGAGCGTCGCCACCTCTGGCGCCGCGGCTAGTGCGCCGGTGCCGGCGGCGTCGGCATCGGCGGGCGCCGCGAAATCCGCGCGCGGTCCCGGCTTCGCGCCCGAAGCGGAGACGATGTTCGCACCGATCGTGATGCTCGCGCCGCCGGGACCGGATCGCGCGAGCCGCGCGATTACGATCCTGGATCACCAGCTCGCGTTTCAGCGCAGGATCACGTTCCATCCGGTGCTCGCGCCGTCGCTGCAAGAGGTCGTGGATCAGCTCCCGCCGCGCGAATCGACGCTGATTCGCGCCGCGGAACTTTATTCGAAAACCGACATCCCATGGGAAACGCTTCCCGATGGAACCCATCAGATCGTGGTGGCGGGCCATCCCGACGGCCGCGACTATCAATATTCGCTGATGAAGAAATACCAGGACCCGGAAGAGCCGGCGTGGCTGTCCGCGGCGTTCGGGCTGAAGCCCGCCGCGGGCGCGCCGGGCACGGGTATCGCGAGTGTGATCGGGAATTTGGGCGGCGCGCTGCTGATCGACAGCTACGGCGTCGGCGGAATGGTCGATACTGCCGCGGCGGCGCTCAGGCAGGTGCATGGCGATCTCAAGGCGCCATGGGACAAGGTGCCTGGTAAATTCAATCATCACGACGTGTCCGCGCTCGCGCGCCTGAAACGCGACATGCCGAGCTTCACGGCAAAGTTCGAGCATTACTTTAAGATCGACAACGTGGTCGACGAATTCGAAGGCGGCGGCGATCCGATCGTGCTGTTCAACTTCGACGCCGAGGTGCGCAAAGACTCGCTCAAGCCGTTTCCGAATCTCAGTGCGTTTTACAACAAGCTCGCCGCCTCGGTGACCGGCGAGTCCGCGATCTACGACACGCATGGCAAGTATTGGATGCGCTCCGGATTCGAGCACGGCCACTTCCACCAGATCTTCATGGTGCGCGATGGGCTGCTGGTGCCTTTCGATCAAAATTTTCATCCGGCTGGCAACGGAGTCGCGCTCGACCGCATCGACAAGGGCGTGCAGAGGAGTCTTGCCGGGGTACGCGTGCAGAGCCTCGGGATGTCGTTCGGGCTGGACAATCTAGGCTTCACGACCGACTACACGCGCGACGGCGATTCGGCGGCCTTCCAGACCCGGATGAATGCGGTGCCGAACCTGGTCGCGCCGCCGGTAATTCACGGGATGCTCAAGTACCTCGCCGGCGAGTTCCTGCGCGTCATGGCCGAGGGCAACGGCGGTATGAAGGGGACGCTTTCCTCGCGGCGCCTGAGCGACGGCAACATTCGCTTCGCCGCGGAAATTACCGGTGAGTTCGACTATTCGCCGACGCTCCAGTTCCTCGCGCGGGTTGGCGACGAGATTGCCGACGCGCACAACGACAAGGTCCGCACCGAGGAACGTCAGGTGGGCGAGGAACTGTTCGACGCGTTCGTCGCCGATTACAATAACGCGAAGCCGAAGATTCTTCAGTTGGACGACGCGCAGGCCGGTTCGAAATGAGATCTCGAGGTTCGACGTTTAGCGCCGCCGCGCTCGCCGCGCTGCTCGCGGCCGTCCCAGGATGCGCTCCCGTGGATAACTCCCCGGCTCCGCTTCCGGACAGCGCCTCGCCACGTATCGTGACCGATCTCAGCTCGATCTCGTCGGCGCCGGTAGCGCCTGTGGTGCCATCGCAGGCGGCCGCGCTAGCGCTCGCAACCGACGCGGAAGACACCACCTCGGGCCGCAAGTTTTCCGAGCAACCCGGCATGCTGGTTCACGTTGGAACGGCACGCGAGCCGGGCGAGGAAATCGCGCTCAACGCGAAGACCGCCAAATTCGCGAGATTCTCGCGCGACATCATGGACCAGTTGTTCGTCGCGCTTCGCTCGGCGGAGCACGACGAACAAATTTCGAAGCTCAAGCTGCCCGAAGATCCCCAACCCACGGTCGTCACCGCGACACTCGACCCGAGCGGCAAACTCACCGAGCTGGTTTTGGAGCAGCACTCCGGCAAGGCCATGATCGATCGAATGGTGATCGCGGCGTGCAAGCGGGCGGTCTGGGCCAAAAATCCTCCGCTGGACGCCGCGACCGCAAACGGAACTTACCGGCTGCGCATCGAGACCAAGATCGTGAATTTAATAAGCATGGACGGCAGCACCTGGACCTTCACGACGACGATCAAGATGGCGATCCTCTGATCGCCCTGCCCGACCGTCGGCGCCGAATCGAATCAGTACAGCGAGACCCGGCCGAGCTGCTCCTCGAGGGTGCGCATCAGGAGCAGGAGCCGATCGTAGACCTCGGCATCCAGGGCCGCTCTGGGAGCGCCCGCACCGATCAGCTCGCGCGCCGACGCCGCGAGTTCCGGCACCGTCGCGTCGCGGACCATGTCTCTGAGCGGCGCGAGACTGTAGGCGCCCTCCTCGCTCTCCCGGCGCAAATGATCGAGCCACGATTCGAAGCGCGCGCGGATCGGTTCGAAGATTAACTCGCTCACCGGTCGCATCGGCGCGCCGGGGACGTCGGCGCCAGCGATCGCGAGATTGGCGAGGATGAACGCCACCCGGCGAAAGGTATCGAGCGCATCGACCAGGGTTGCGGAGTCGATTCCGGCGGTGCGCCCTTCTAGATGCGCGTCATTCGCGATCGCCAGCATGTGCTGAAGGCCTTCCACGATTCCCGCCTCGGCCGCGGCGATCTGCTCCGGAAGCAGCTCTGCGCGATCGCGATCGGACATGAGCTGGAGGGCGTCGTCGAGCGGTCCCTGGAATTGCTCGACCAGCGTGCGGCTCGCTCGCTCACTCCAGGCGCTCGAGACTACGGCGCGAGTCACCATGCCCAGGCTCATTCCCCAGATCGTCCAGAGCGAGCCGAGGATGTCGGTGCGCGGACCCGGCCCGCTGAACGCGATCACGAAGGCGGTCCCGCCGATCGACAGATAAGACAGCAGACCGCCGCCCTCTTCGAGGTACGCCATCAGCATCGCGCCGGCGAAGATCGCGGCCGAGTACGGAATCAGCGACGTGAAGTTCGGCGCGAGCGCGATCGTCCCCAGCGCCGCGAGCATCAGCGCTCCGGTAACGCCGATCGCACGAATAATGAACTTCCTGACCGTCGCGCCGTGGCTCGGAGGCCCACCGATCATCAGCAGCCACAGCGCCGCGTGAAGCGCCGCGTTGTTGGCGAACAATCCAAAAATGAATGCCAGCGTCATCGCGATCGTGTGCCGGATACTGAAGCGAACCAGGAAACGGTGCGCGACCGGAGGCGGTCTCCTCGGCGCGGAAATCGCAACGTCGCCAGCGGCCGCATACTCCCAGGGATGAACTATGAGCAAGTCGCAGATGCTCAGCAGCCGCGCCGCCAAGTCGCTCAGGGCGCTGTCTTCGCGATGCTCGTGCGCGAGCCGCAGCACGCGCGCGCGGCATTCGGCGAGCGACTGCTGCATCGGCCCTGGACTTTCCAGCGCGCCAGCGTCTTCCAACCCGCTCGGAATATTGGGCGTCAGGCTGATTGTGTAGCGATGGATTATCGAGTCGAGCGCCGCCGCGATCTCGCCGAGCTCGCCGCTCACTTCGTCGGATAGCGCGTCGACCGCCGGCGCGCGCGCGAGGAGTGCGATTCGATCGATCTCGTTGTGAATCCGCTGCGCGACCATCACCGCGCCGAGCAACGCTGCGGGACGCTCGACGGTGGCCGCATCGCGCGCCGCCGGCTGGAGCAGTGTCAGATGATACCCGAGCTTGGACGCGACCGGCCGATCATGCTCGGCGGCAGCGCCGCCGCGCGTGCGAAATATATCGACCAGCAACGCGAGCCGGCGGCGCGACCGATCGAGCGTGGTGGCCAGCGAGTCCGCGAGCACCGACGCGGCCGGTTCCGGCCACAGCGCGTTGTTGAACAGCATCAGGATCGCGACTGCGATCACGAGGCTGGCGAACATTTCGCTGCTGTCCCATCCGAGGCTGTCCGGCTTGAAGATGACCAGATAGAAAGCCGTCACCGCCAGAACCTGCACCCATATCCAGAGCCGCCCGAGCCGCGGCAGCGCGTAAATCAGATAGCTGCTCACCGCGGACACGATGATGAAGACCACCAGGTGCACGGACGGCGCGTCGACCAGCGCGCCCACGAGCGCGAGCCCGAGCGACTGCACGATCGCCGCAGCGGCCAGAAAGGCCAGCGCCGTTCCGAGACTGAACGCGGCTTCCGGAACGCCGAAGTTGAACAGCATCGTGAGGCCGAGCGGATTGACGATCTGCAGAATCGCCATCACGGCGGCGCCGGTGGCGGTCACCGACGCGACCCGCGCTGCCCGCCACCATCGGCGCGGCGTCGGCGCGAGTTCCGCCGCGAGAGTCCGCATGGTAAAGCCCGCAGGACTCGAAGTTGATCTCGAATCGTCAGCCATCGCAATCAGTTGATGCGCAACAAACACCCGATCGGTGACACGGAAATGAATTCATATCCAGAGCATCAGGACACCGCGACCCCTTCCGCTGCCAGCCGCCACGCGGCGCGCGCGCCGTTGCGAGCCCGGCTCGAATCGAGACGCGGGCGGCGCGGGTGGACTCACAGGCTCGGCGCGCGGATCGTTGCATTCGGATGCGCTGCTGGTCTGGCGGCGGCGCTCGGCGGATGCGCCAGGTACGCGGAAGACCCCGAAATCAATCCGCGCGCGTGGGCTCCCGGAGGCGTCGACCGCGAATGGAGCGCCCAATCACCCGACCGCGTTACCTGGGACGTCGCCAGCGCTGTTCACGAGCTGCCGCAGGGCTCGGCCGTCGAGCAGGGGCACAAATACGATCTCGCGACGCTGATCGACGTCGCGCTCAGCACCAACCCCGAGACGCGGCGAAGCTGGCAGGCCTCGCAGGCCGCCGCCGCGCGGTTCGGCAAATCGCGCGCGCCTTTTTATCCGTCGGCGAGCGTGGAAAGCCAGAGCGGCTACCAGCGGCTGATCGACGAGGTTCCGAAACATTGGGGCGTGCTCAAAAACTGGGAGAGCCGCAACCTGTTCGCACTCAACTACGTGCTGATGGACTTCGGGCGGCGCAGTGCCGAGTCTGAGTCGGCGCATCAGCAACTGATCGCCGCCAACTTCGCCTTCAACCGCAAGGTGCAGGAGGTCGTGTTCAACGTGGAGCAGGCGTTCTACCTGCTCGATGCGGCCAAGGCCAGCGTGGTCGCGGCGAACTCGATCCTCGCGCTCGCGCGGACCGATCGCGATGCGGCTGACAAGCTCAAAATCCACGGTCTCGCGACCCAGCCCAACGTTCTGCTCGCGCGCCAGCGCGAGGCGCAAGCGGAATACGATTTGGAGAACGCGAAACTTATGGTCAGCGACGCGCAAGCCGACCTCGCAGTCGCGCTCGGCGTCACCGCCAACGCAACCCCGGATATCGAGAGCCTGGACACGCAACCGGTGCCGCCGATGCTCGGGCCGGGCGTCGACGAGCTGATCAACGTCGCCGTGCGCGAGCGTCCCGACCTTGCGGCCAAGGTTTCCACGCTGCGCGCGAGCACTGCGGACGTGGACCTGGCGCGCGCGCAACTCTATCCGACTGTCGACGTATCGACCTTCTATGGCATGTGCGCGTTTTCGTACCGCCTCTCCAATCCGACGACTTCGCAGTTCACCGCGCTCGGACCCGAGTACGGTGCCCAGTTGACGCTCAAATGGGATCTGTTCGTCGGTTTCGATCACGTCAATTCGATACGCGGCGCGCAGGCGGATCACGAGGCGGCGCGAGCGGAACTGCGCTCGGCGGAGCTCGACGCCGCCGCCTCGGTGTGGCGCGCATACTTCACCTTCAAGACCGCGCTCAAGAAATATGAATACGCGCAGGCGCTGCTCGCCGCGTCGCAGTCCGCTTACGATTCGAATCTCAAATCGTATCGCCGCGGCCTCGCCACTATCGTGGATTTGCTCTCCGCCGAGCGCGATCTCGCCAACGCCCGCTACACGCTTATCGCGAGCAAAGCGGGAACTCTGGTATCCGCAGCGTCGGTCGCATACGCGACGGGAGCGGTGCCCGATCAGGCGCGGCCTTAAAACCGATGCGACGCGACGAACCATACGAACTGTTCAGCGGTCACCGACGATCGTCACCACCGCAGTCGCGCCCATCCGGTAGGGAAATTTCGGATCGCGATCGACCAGCGTGATTCGAACCGGGAAGCGTTGCGAGAGCCGCACCCAGTTGAGCGTCGGCGCGACGCGCGGCAGCCCCTCGATGGTCGCGCCATTGTCCTGGTACAGCGCCCATCCAACGCCCTGCACGCGGCCGCGAAAGCGCTTGTTCGGATAGCTCAGCAGGTAGACGTCGGCAGTCATCCCGGGCTCGATATGCGCGAGGAAAGTTTCGCGGAAGTTCGCCATCACGTACCAGGTCCGGTTGTCGACCAGGCTCAGCACGTCCTTGCCCTCGTTGGCGTACTGGCCGACGGCGATATTGAGATTGGTGACGTAGGCGTCGAACGGCGCGCGGACGTAGCAATAGTCAACATTCAGTTTCGCGTTGTAGACCGCCGCCTGGACCGCTTTGCGCCGCGTGTTGATGTCGCTGCCGCTGAGCTGGCCGAGGTCTTTTTCCGCCTTGGCAACTTCGGAGCGCGCGTTGGCGACCGCAGCCTGCGCCGCCGCCAGCTTGCTGCGCGCGTTAGAGACCTGGTCGGCAGTCACATAGTTGTCGCTGAGCAGCGGGGCGATGCGGTCGAGATATTGCTTGTCGTACGCCGCGTCGGCTTCGCGCTGAGCCTGCCGCGATTTCGCCGCCGCGATCGCGGCGTCGAGCGCGCCGATGTCAAGGTTGGTCAGCTCGAGCTTGGCCTGCTCGGCGTCCAGCGCCGCCTGGTACGGCCGCGGATCGACGATGAACAGCAGATCGCCCTTGGCCACGTGCTGATTGTCGTGCACCGGCAACTCGATGATCGGTCCGCTCACGTGCGGCGCGATCCCGACCGTGTTAGCGCGGACGTAAGCGTCGTCGGTGCGCGGATAAAGATAGTAGAGGCGCGCGACGTAGAGGCCGAGCACGATTGTTACCGCGACGATCGCGATGCCGACGATTCGTCCCGCCGCGCGGCGGGCGGCCGAATCATTCGCAGACACTCGCGCCGGTGACATCGCTATGTGCCTTCAAATCCGATTGAAAAAAATCAGCCAGATGATCATTGCCAGCGTCACGATCAGGCAAGGATAAATCAGCACCGGCGGCCCGAAATACGGCTCGATGCGGAGCACGAGGAACAGCGGACGAATCGCGGCGGTGAGAATCGCGCCCACGATCAGGCATAGCAGCCAACTGGGAAAGTTCGCGCCTGCGATGTTGATTACCGGATCGCATCCTGCGAACACGAGCGCCGGCGTTGCTGCAGCGACCGATCTATATGGATGTTTCCCCCGATTCACATACCCGGCTCCTGCCACCGCGCTGTAATGAACTATTGAACCGCAGGCGTACGCAAGAGGACCGTCCGAGCCCGGTGCGGTGCCTGCTGATGCGTGCGCCGGCACCGCTATCGGGCGCTGCACAGGCGGGGGGCGCTTTTGCTAGAATCACCGGCCGTGGCCTCGCTCGACAACTACCTCCCGCGGCCGGGGCTCTCGATCCCAATCGTCACGATCCTGGACTCCGCCGGGCGCGTGCTCGAGGACCAGCAGCGTGCTCTCGTCCGCTTCGCGATCCAGGACGGCTCCGGCGCCGACATAATCTTCGCGGTCGGCACCACGGGGGAATGGGACCGAATCGACAATCCGCGCCGGCAAACAGTCGCGCGAATCGCAGTCGAGGAATGCCGCGCCGCCAATCGCAAACTCGCCAAGCGGGTCGAAGCGTGGGTGGGAGTCACCGCGCCGACGCGCGCCGAGACGCTCGAGAATCTCGCGGTGGCGGTCGAGATCGAGGCCGATGCCGCAGTCGTGGCGCCGCTCTCGATCATCGACGCCGAGCAGCCCGCGGCTTTCGTCGAGCGCGAGATGGGCGCCGTGTTCGAAAAGCTCGGGCGCAAGATTCCCGTGTTCCTCTACGACAACGCGGAGATCGCCGCGCCCGGCAAAGCGGCGCATCTGCATACCCGCGACGTCAAGCAGATGAGCCGGCTCGACTACGTGCGCGGCATCAAGGTCACCGCGAGCAAGGCGGTGCTCGGCAACTACACGCGGGCCGCGTCGAATTTCAAGCTCGCGCATGAGTTCGCGATCTATGCGGGCAACGCGCACCTGATTTTCGATCTGTTCGCGCGCCCGGCCGGCTTCGCGGAAGCGATGCGCTATCGATGGAACCGGTACTGGACGCAGCGCACCCTGCCCCACGGCGTCGTCGCGGGACCGGCTAATCCGATGCCGCGCGAATGGCAGCGCGGATGGCAGGTGTGCCGCGCCGGCGATCGCGAGCTGATGTCGCGCTACGCAAAGGCAGTCGACGATTTCCGCGCCGCGAGCACCTTTGTGCGCCGCGGCAAGGACTACAAGCCAACCATCGCGTGCCTGAAGGCGGCACTCAAGGAACTCGGCGTATGCTCGAGCGACGCGGTCGGCGCTGGAACCCCGGAGCTTTCCCCCGAGGAGCGGCGCGAGTTCGCCGCGCGCTGGCGCACTCTGCGCGAGCGGCTCGCCACGACGCTCGAGCCCGAATGGATAAGCGAACGCGAATCGCGGCCGCCCGCCGCAGCGCTGCGCGTGGCGCATCACAATTAAATGGCTGAAGCGCGCGAAACAGCCGCCGCGAAGCTCGACGTGGTCGGATGCGGGAGCATGGTCGTCGATCGCTTCTACCGCACGCCGCGAATCATCGGCGCGGAAGAAAAAATCGTTCTCCATCAGCATCACCAGGCAACCGAGTTCGAACGCAGCCAGGTCGGCGGGCTGGTGCTCAACCATCTCGGATGGGCGCGAGTGCTCGGGCTCGACGTGGGCATTTTCGGCAAGATGGGCGACGATCAGAACGGCGAGTTCCTGCGCGCCGGTATGGACCGCCTCGGCATCCGGAATCATCTCACGCTCGACGGCAGTGCCAGCTCGTTCGCGGCAGTGTTCGTCGACGCGCGCGGCGATCGTGCGATTTACATGGCGCGCGGCGCCACCGCGGAACTGACGCCGGCGGAGGTTCGCGAGCGCCACGGCGACTACATCCGCCACGCTCACCTGGTGTCTGCCGAGATTTCGCAGCTCCCGCTCCGCACCGTGGTCGCGATCCTGGACTTTGCGCGCACAAATTCGATTCCGACGGTGCTCGACGTCGATATACCCCCGTCCGACGCGGCTACCCTGCTCGGGACGCGCGCCGAGTTCGAGCGCGCGCTCAAGCTCGCGACGATTCTGAAGCCCGCCAAGTCCGCCGCGCGCGAGCTTATTCCAGGCTCGGTCGCGCGATTCGCTCAAGCTCGCCGAGGCGATTCGCGCACGCTATGGAAGCCGCGCCGTCATCATCACCGAGGGCGAGAAGGGATGCGCAATCGCCGCGCGCGACGCCGCGCTTCGAGTGCCCGCGTTCCGCGTGAAGCAAATCGACTCGACGGGAGCGGGCGACGCATTCCTGGGCGCGATGCTCGCGGGACTGCGATGGAACCTGCCATGGCCGGCGATCGGGCGCCTGGCGAACGCGGCGGGCGCGGTATGCGTCACCCGGCTCGGCGCGTTTCCGCCGGACTTGGAAGTGCGCGACGAAATTCTCGAACTGTACGGCGACTCGATCCCCGCGCCCGCGCCCGGCGGCGCGGTTGGTCCACGCTCCACGTCCGCCTCGCGCGATTCGAGCGATCATCTCGAACAGTTCTTCGTAACCGCGCTCAGTGAGCTCGCGACGCTCAAGGGCATCGTCGATCAGCGCGCGATTTTCAGCGCCGCCGAGCTGATCCGCGATGCCGAGTCGCGCGGCGGCCGCGTCCACGTAACCGGAGTCGGCAAACCCGAGCACATCGCGCATTACGCGGCGAGCCTGTTCTCCTCGATCGGAACGCCGGCGACATTTCTGCACGCGACCGAGGCGCTCCACGGGAGCCTGGGCCAGGTGCACCCGCACGACGTCGTGATCGCGATCTCAAACAGCGGCAACACGCGCGAGCTGTGCACCGCCGCAAGCGTGATCAAGGAGCACGGCGCAAAGCTGATCGCAGTTACGGGCAACAACCGCTCCGAACTGGCGGGGCTCGCGGACCTGATCATTCATGCTCCCGTCACCCGCGAGGGCGGCGGACTGGGCCTGGCGCCGCGCATCAGCGTGATGGGCCAGGTGATGGTGCTGGCGGGAATTTCAGTTGCGCTCGAGATCGCGCGCGGCCTCACGGTCGAAGAATACGGCCGCTGGCATCGCGCAGGCGCGCTCGGCGCGGCAGCGCGCAAAATCGCCAGCCGCAAAAAAGTCCAGCACGGCGTGAAAAACCCGGCACCCCGGCCGCGCTAGAAGCCGAGTTGAAATCGGAGAGGCAAAACGGAAATTCCGATTGAGTCCGAATCGGTGCGCGCGCGTGTCTCCGAGCCCACGCCGGCCGCCGCTGGTGGACTGAGTAACCTCCAACTTGCCACGATGGCGATAGCTGCTGCCGTCACTGCCGCTAATCTCTACTACTGTCAGCCGCTCCTGAGTCAGATCGCTCGCGACCTTCATATGACTGTGCGCGAGACCGCCGATATCCCCATGCTCACCCAGGTCGGCTACGCATTGGGACTTCTGTTTTTTGCGCCGCTGGGCGATATGGTCGAGCGGCGCGGACTCGCGACGGCTCTGCTGTTGATCGTGACAGTGTCGCTCGTGGGGACCGCATTGGCTCCCGACGCGTGGGTGCTGCTGGCAACCTCGCTGATGACCGGGATGTTCACCGTGGTGCCGCAAGTGATGGCGCCGATGGCGTCGGCGCTGTCGAAGCCGGAAGCGCAGGGGCGCGCGGTAGGAATCGTGATGGGCGGCATGCTCATCGGAATTCTGCTTGCGCGCACCGTGGCTGGCTTCGTCGGCACCTGGTTCGGCTGGCGCGCGATGTATGCAGTTGCGGCGGTGATGATGATCGCCATGGTAGCGCTGCTGCGAGCGGTGTTGCCGGTCAGCCGTCCCGATGTGCGAATCCGATATCGAGAGCTCCTTACGTCATTGATTCCGCTCGCGCGCAAGCTGCCGGCGTTGCGCCAGTCGGCGATCATGTCGGGCCTCGCCTTCGGCGCCTTTAGCGGCTATTGGACCACGCTGGTCTTCTTTCTGGGGAAGCCGCCCTATCATTATGGTGCGCAGATGGCCGGATTGCTCGGTCTGGCCGGAGTTGCGGGCGCGCTGGCAGCTCCTGCGGTCGGAGGGCTCTCCGACCGCGGCTATCCGCGGCTCGCCTCGGGATGCGCGTTGTTGATCGGAATGATCGCGTTCGGCTTGCTGTGGACCGTCGGAGGAACGTTAGCCGGGCTCGCCATCGGCGGAATCGTTCTGGACCTCGGCACGCAGGCCAATCTGGTCACCAATCAGACGCGCGTTTACCGATTGATCCCGGAGGCACGCAACCGCATCAACACTGTCTTCATGGTCACGTACTTTGTCGGCGGCGCGCTCGGCACTTTTTTGGCCGGTTTCGCCTGGAGCCGGTGGCAATGGAACGGCGTGTGTACGTTGGGTGCTTCGTTCTTCGGCGCCGCGCTAATCATATGGGCTGTCGGAAGCTGGGAGTCAGAGGGCGCAGCGCGACGAGCCGAAAGACCATAGTCGGTCAGGAATGTTGTAACGCCAAATCGCGGCAACTCAGCTCAGCGGGAAATTCCGGCTTGAACGTTCATCTTCCCTTGGGAATGAACCCCGGGATGCCCGTGTCAACGACCGAATTGAGCCTGACTCGCGTACTGATCCCTTGAGTGATCTCCTCGATGGCGTCATCGGGAAGAGCCGAGATATCAAAATTTTCCTCGATGTGGCGGATGCTGGTAGCTGTGGTGAGAGGAGCCGTGCCGCGCGCCTTCGTCCAGCCGTAGGACTGAGCGGGGGTTTCATTGACGCGCTTCCAATACGTGATCGTCAGGGTCGTCGATCAACTTGGGTTCAATACCATGACCCAAAGCAGCGAAGGCCTGCATCACGTTGCCATTCCTCTTGCAATAGTCGAGCAGATCCCATTGCGGGAGATCTGGCTTATATCCGACCTTAAAACAGCGGCTTTATGCGTGCCTTTCAGACACCTCTTTCAGCTGTCCCATACTGACTTCGACATAGTCCGATCGCTTGCACCGACCTTTCCACCAGACTCTCCAAAGCCTTCCAGGTATTCGTCGGAGTCTCACATCGTCATAAATCGGGACGATGACTTGTCGTCCCTAGAGTCTTGCTCGTACCTACAAAAAAGTCCTTCCGTTTGAGCTTGCCCTCCTTGAACACCGCCCGCATCAGCACTGCGACTATCGCTCCCGCGATCGCGCATACCAGCCAAGCGGGAAAGTTAGCGCCGGCGATATTGACGACCGGATCGCATCCGGATACTGCCACGCTCAGCGCCGCAATTGAGGCGAACCTCGGCCATGTTCGTCCGTTGACCATTACTCTAAAATCGCTGCGTGCCGATTGTCCCTGAGCGCGGCTACCGATTCAATTAGGCTCGGATCACGATCGGCGTGGACTACGGTGCGCCGTATGAACGCAATGACCATGATTTGAACGAAGCGCACGATACGTGCGCGAGGGAAACATGCGCAACAATCATCCAGCACGCGGCGCCGGATTCGCCGGCATATCGGCTATCGTTGCCGTTGTTTCGATGATCGCGGGATGCAGTTACTTCGCCGGAGCGCCCGAGATCGCGCCTTACCGGTACGCGCCCACACCGGCGAACCAGCAGTGGTCGCCCGCCAGAGGCGAGGCCGGCGACTACGCCGTTCCGCAGGCCGAGCGCGCTCCCAGCCAGGTGCCAATCGCGCCCGAGCAGACGCAGCATGCCGGCCCGACTTACGGTCTCGCGCAACTTATCGATGTGTCGCTCTACAACAATCCCGATACTCGCGTCGCCTGGGAGCGCGCGCGGGTTGCGGCGGCCGCTTACGGCTCATCACGTGCCGCGTATTATCCGACGCTCAGCGCGCAGGTTCCAGCCGGCTATACGCGTCAGCTCGTTGAATTGCCGGGAGAAGCGGCGGTTTTCCAGCAATTGTACGCCAATCCGGTGTTGCAGCTCACATACACCCTGATCGATTTCGGCCGTCGCAATGCCGATGATGAAACCGCGCGCGAGCAGCTCGCCGCATCGAACTTCGCATTCAATCGCCAATTGCAGATCGTCGTGTTCAATACGCAGCGCGCCTTCTACGCACTTGCCGCTGCCAAGGCTGCGGTGATCGCCGCGCAGCAGAATCTCGAGCTCGCCCGCACCGATAACGACGCGGTGCAGATGCGCGTTGACCTGGGCCTCGCGACGCAGCCGGAGCTTTTGCTCGCGCGCGAGCGCGTCGCGCAATCTGAATATGATCTTGCCAACGCACGCCTGATGGTCCGCGAAGCGCAAGCCAACATTGCGCTCGCGATAGGGGTGGCTGCGAATACTCCATTCGAAGTCGAGAGCCTCGAGAGTCAACCGGTGCCGAAGTCGCTGGGCAGCGAGGTCGACGAGTTGATCGCCGCCGCCGTGCGCGAGCGCCCCGACCTCGCCGCGCAGGTCGCCACGCTCAAAGCAAGCAACGCTCAGATCACTCGGGCGCGCGCGGAGTTCTATCCCACGGTGAGGGTGCTCGGCGAATACGGCGAGCAGGCCTGGAACTACAAACTATTGTCGCCGCCGCAGGTCGAGACCACCCAGCCCCAATACACCGGGCAGCTCACGCTCGACTGGGATTTGTTCACCGGCTTCAAACGGCTCAACAATCTGCGGAAAGCCGAGTCATCGCGCGCCGAGGCGGCCGCGTCGCTGCAATCAAGTGAGCTTGGCGCGATCGCCGAGGTATGGCGCGCGTACTATGAATTCGAATCGACGCTCAGCAAGTATTCCTATGCCGAGGCGCTGCTGGCGGCGGCGCAGGAAGCATACAACGCCGATCTCGATACCTATCGCCAGGGCCTCAGCACGATCGTCGAGCTTTTGACCGCTGATCGCGATCTGGCAAACGCGCGCTATACTTTAATCCAAAGCACCGCCGATCTTTTAACGTCGTCAGCGGCAGTCGCTTTTGCTGTGGGAGCGATCGAGATGCCGCATCATCCCTAGCGGTAGATATAGCTAATGCGCGTTGAGCTCCGCGAAGCTGGACGCGTGCGGAACAGGCACCATGAAGTTGCGCCGCGCGTAGACCACCAGCCCTTCGATCTTGCTGTTGTCGTTGCCCTTGTCCGGTCGTCCGAAGTGATCAGCGAACAGGTAGTGAGACTGCAGCTCGCTGAAGATCCGAGTCCTTAACCGTCTGCCATCTCCCAGGATGCGCGCCACCGCCAGCTTGAGGTTGTCATAAACGGTTGGAAGAGCGACACTATTAAAAACGGGCTTGGCCGCACCGTTCGCCCGTCAGGAGTAAAACGATGAGCATTATCGATAAGGCGCTAGAAGCAAACCGCAACTATGCAAAAAGTTACGATCCAACGCTGGCGAAGCGTCCGGCCCCCAAAATCGCAGTTGTACTCTGCATGGACCCACGGCTCTCAGACCTCCCTGCAATCCTGGGTCTGCCGCACGCCGATATAGACGTTATCCGAACCGGCGGACCCGCGGTAACAGAAGATGTTCTAGGGGAACTTGTTGTTTCCAACCGTGTACTCGGAACCACAGAGATAATGCTTCTCAACCACACCGGCTGCGGGTTCACGACATTCACAGATGACGAGCTGAACGCGAAGCTGAGCGCTTCGACCGGAGATGCTTCGCCGGCTCCAATGCGCTTCTTCTCCTATAAGGACCCCGAGCAACACACCCGGGAGCAGATCAAGAAAGTCAGGTCGCATCCCTGGATTGCCAAAGACATCCCCGTGCGCGGCTTCATTTTCGACATGGACACGGGCAGATTACGGGAAGTCAAAGTATGAACGCGAGCCCGCCCGCGGCGGTCCAGTCAATGAGTAAGGTAGTGGAAAGGCGATTGCGTCTGTTTAACTTCCTCTAGCGACATGGATCCAAAAGGCAAAGTGGCGCTAGTCACCGGTGGGGCCCGCATCGGACAGGTTGTCGCTCACAGCCTCGCGGAACGCGGGTGTGATCTGGCGCTGACCTACCGCGGCTCGCGCGAGGCGGCGGAAGCTTCGGCCAAAGCCGCGATCAACGCAGGTGTGCGAGCGATCACCATCCGGGCCGATGCGACCGATGAGGATCAGATCGCAGCGGCGGTCAAGGAAACACATCGCGCGCTAGGACGCATCGATATCCTGCTTAACATGGCAGCGATCTATCTGAGCACGCCGGACCCCAAGGAGGCGGATTGGTCGAATACGATCGATGCCAACGCCCGCAGCGTCTTTCTTTTCTCGACCGCTGCAGCGCCGATTATGAAGCAAAGCGGTGGAGCGCGAATTATTAACTTTGCCGACTGGCTGCCCGTAAGCGGCCGCCCCCGCTACCGAGGCTTTGTGCCTTACTATTCATCCAAAGCCGCCGTAGTCGGCCTGACCGAAAGTCTCGCGCTGGAACTGGCTCCAGAAATTCTGGTCAATGCGATCGCGCCTGGGCCGATTCTTGAGCCTCCGGGCCTGACTCCCGAGGAGAACACGGAGGTGATCGAAGCCACACCGCTTCGGCGATGGGGCGGTGCCGCGGAAATCGCCAAAACGATACTCTTCCTGGTCGACAGCGATTTCGTCACCGGTGAATGTATCCGCGTCGATGGCGGCCGGCATCTCTTTTGACTGTACATCAGCTCGAACGTGTTACGCCGCAATATGGCTCTAAGGTCACGCACTGAGTGATAGGAGTGCATAATGTGGGGTGAAGGTGTTTTAGACACCTTTTCCCTCTTTCTGTAAGGGAGAGCCTAGGGTAAGGGTTCTTTTGCTCACGTTGTAAATGTTCATTCGCCCTTAGACTGGCGTTCAGAGGAATCATGAGTACTACGGTTCAGCCAATCGACAATCTATCCATCAACACTATCCGGACGCTCTCGATCGACGCCGTTCAGAAAGCGAACTCGGGACATCCGGGAATGCCGCTGGGCGCGGCCCCGATGGCGTACGTCTTATGGACGCGCCATCTCCGGCACAATCCCACCAACCCCAAATGGCCCGATCGCGATCGGTTCGTCCTGTCAGCGGGTCACGCCAGCATGCTGCTCTACAGCCTGCTATTCCTCACCGGATACGACCTTAACATGGACGACATCAAGCAATTCCGCCAATGGGGAAGCCGCACTCCGGGACATCCCGAGTATGGTGTGGTGCCCGGAGCGGAAGTTACGACGGGTCCGCTGGGTCAAGGTCTTGGGAACGCGGTGGGATTGGCAATCGCGGAGCGCTGGCTGGCCGCCACATTCAATCGGCCGGGCCACGAAGTGGTGAATCACCATACGTATGTGATGGCCAGCGACGGCGACATGATGGAAGGCGTCGCGGCCGAAGCCGCCTCGATAGCGGGGCAGTTTCGGCTCGGGCGATTGATCGTGCTCTACGACGCCAATCAGATCACCCTCTCGGCCAGCGCCGACGTTACCTTCAGCGAAGATGTAGGCGCGCGCTTCCAGGCTTATGGATGGCATGTGGAGCATATCGACGGGATGGATATTGCTGCGGTTGATGGTGCCTTAACCAAGGCCAAGGCGGTCGATGACCGGCCGTCGCTGATTGTGGCGCGCACGCATATCGGCTATGGCAGTCCGCATAAGCACGACACTTTTCAGGCGCACGGCGAGCCCTTGGGCGTCGAGGAGGTGCGATTAACCAAGCGGGCGTTGGGCTGGCCTGAAGACAAGAGTTTCTACATTCCTGACGAGGCCTTGGCCCAGTTTCGCAGGGCGGTGGAAAAAGGCCGCGACCTGGAGGCGCAGTGGCATCGACGCGTGGACGATTTGCGCGCTGTCGATCCGCAGTTAGCTGACAAGCTTCGGCAGACGCTGGCCGGTGAACTGCCCAAGGGATGGGATGCGGCCCTTCCCCGGTTCACGCCTGCGGACGGCGCGATGGCGACGCGCGACGCCGGACAGAAAACCATCGTCGCGTTGGCCGAGGTGATACCCAACTTGATCGGTGGATCGGGCGATCTCGATCCGTCCACTCGCACCGCGCTCAAGGGCCAGGGCGATTTCGAGAGCCCCGGGTTTACGCCGCCCCAAGGTGCGCCGCCTACCCAGGGAATGGTAGGCGGTCCGATGGGGTACGGCGGGCGGAATATCCATTTCGGCATTCGCGAGCACGCGATGGCCGGAATCGCCACGGGCATGGCACTGCATGGCGGCATCCTGCCTTACGCCGCGACCTTCTTTACGTTTTCCGACTACATGCGGCCGAGCATCCGACTGGCGGCTTTGAGTAAGGCCCACGTGATCTATGTGTGGACCCACGACAGCATCGGATTGGGCGAGGACGGACCCACGCATCAGCCGGTGGAACAACTGGCAAGCCTTCGCGCGATTCCCGATCTGATGCTGCTGCGCCCGGCCGACGCCAACGAGACTGTGGAAGCGTGGAAGATCGCAGTGGCGCATACTGAGGGGCCAGTGGGGCTGGTGTTTACGCGCCAGAAGTTGCCCATTTTTGACCGCAGTACGCTGGCCCCCGCCGCGGGAACGGCAAAAGGAGCTTATGTCCTTGCCGATTGCGCCGCAGGTCCGCCCAAGCTTATCCTCATCGCTACCGGTTCCGAAGTGTCGATCGCGCTCGAGGCGCACAACCAACTGACTCGTGAGGGAGTTGCGAGCCGGGTGGTCTCGATGCCGTGCTGGGATTTGTTTCAGGCGCAGCCGCAATCCTACAAGGACATGGTTCTTCCTCCCGGCGTCAAAGCGCGAGTCAGTGTTGAGGCAGGCTCCCCGCTAGGATGGGAGCGCTATGTGGGCCTCGAAGGCGCAATCATCGGGCTGAACCGCTTCGGTGCTTCAGCACCGGGTGAAATCGTGATGCGTGAGCTGGGCTTTACTCCAGAGCACATTGTCAAAGTTGCCAAATCTGTCCTGGCCGGCAACCGCCCTGGGTGAGAGATCGGTAAAGCTCGCAACAAGTCGCGCATCGAAGCCAAGTTGCAACTAATGCGAGGGCGGCCTTCTGTCTCGGCTGCGTGCGACCGCGATTGTAAAAATCGAGGCGATCGCTGAGCGAAGCTCGTGGGAGGATTCACAGAGCAACAGTTCGGCATCCATCGGCCATTTGCCTGGTTGGATCGACTCGAAGCGCTAGTCGCACGCGAACTTGCTCCTAGTGCCCGGAAGATCCGCACCGCCCTCCGCATCTCCCTGATTGTGACAATCGCGATTGCACTGGACGCGAGCTGTCACGTCAACACTCAGCTGGGCGCGGTAATGGTGTGGCTCCTGGCCGGCGCAGGACCGATGATGTCCATTCGCAGGGCCCTGATATGGCAAATCGCGATGATGCTCGCGCTAATCACGTCGGTGGTGATGGCGCGCGCATTCGCGGAGACGCCTTGGTTGATGCTGCCGTTTATCTTCGTATGGATTTCATTTTCAACTTACCTGGGAGTGACGCGCAAGCTCGGCGTGGGCCTGGTCCTTATACAGATAGTCTGCCTCGTTACCTTCTACGGCGTCGTGTTTGGACCTCAGGAAATCGGGTGGAACGCAGCGGCCTCGTTCGATGGTGGCGCGATTGCCTTTGGCGTGATCGTTCTGTTCGACAATTGGTTGTGGCCGGACCCGGGCGAGCCGATCTTGATGGAGTCTCTCGGAGCGAGCGTCGCGCGTTCCCGTTCGCAGCTTCTCGGGGCTTCGAACTTTTTTCTCGCTGGCGAAAGCGTACCTCGACCGCCATTGCCGGCACCGACTTCCGACCTACCCGCACATATGGCGCTTCTTAATCAAGCGTTGGCCGAGGGCGCGTCCGAGCATCGCCGGGCGATCCTGCTTGCTGCGATCACGCGCGCGGCTCGCATCAGTTTTGAAATGGATCGCCTAATCACTACTGCGCGCGAACCCCTATCTCGAGAAATTCGCACGATGGTCCGGGGCGAAATTCAAAGTGCGGTAAATGCGATCGCCGCCGCGCTTGACGAAATCTCTCACAAACTACCGGCGCGCATTGCTGTAGGCGCGGACGAGCAGGCTCCCGCCACACGCACGCATTTGCGCTCGGCGATGGACAATCTGGCCGCGCGCGTCGTTGAGGTCAGACCAGCATACATCGGCAAAAGCAGTCCGGCGGAAATCGAAAATTTCGCGGAATTCATCGATTCGCTGGCAGTCCTGGCCAGGCACCTCGAGCACCCGCTGGATGAACCTCTGGGGCCACCGACCACGGATCCGTCGAACGGTGCTGTCCCTCGGAACAATGCTGCCCCTCGATTGAGCGATCCTGCAGATCCCTCGCTAGTTCGCTATTGCTTGAAAGTCGGCTTGTGCATCGTGGTCGGCTATGTAATCGGCCTCATCACCCAGCGTCCGGACTTGTTCATTATCCTGGTGACCGTAATAACAACCGCGACGCCCACCTATGGCGCAACCTTGCACAAGATGTACCTCCGGATCACCGGAGCTGTAATCGGAGGAGCGGTTACCCTTCTCGCTATCATTGTAGTTTCGCCTAACTTCGACTCGCTCCCAGCCTACATGCTTGCGGCCTTCGCGGTCTTCTATCCGTTTGCATACTCTTCGCTCGGCAATGCGCGGATGTCGTACGCGGGCAAGCAAATGGGGATCATTTTTTCGTTGGTGTTCGTTGGGTTGCGCCCATCAGTCAATATCTACGAGCCTCTTTGGCGCATCTGGGGCGTCCTGCTTGGTGATTTTGTCGTGGCGGTAGTCTTCTTTACCCTGTGGCCGGAATACGCCGGTGATTCCCTGGTGCCCAGACTGCGAAGAGTCCTTGCCAATATGCTCGCGCTGGCGCCAAGCGGCTCAGCTTCAAGCAGCGAGGTTCAAATCCTGAAGACGAACTCGGAAACGATTGGCGTGCTGACCGAGTTCCTCGAGATCGCCGATGACGCGCGGATGGAAGGACGCACCTGCGCCGTCTACCACAAAGGGATCGTCGAGGCGGCCGGGGCTCTTCACCGGATTGCGAACCGGCTGTCCTCGATCGCGACAGCGCGGGTTCTTACTCAAATGCCGCAACTCGACCCTATAACGGAGTTTGCGCGTGAGCGGGTCTTCAACGCGATTCGTGGGCAGCTTATCTCGTGGCTGGATTTCTTCAGCGGCGCTGAACGTTACAGCGCTTCCGCTGCTCGGGCGATCGCGCAGAAACATTCAGCCGATGAGTTGGCGGAACCGCTCAACGAGTTCAGTTCACAATTGGAAGAGGGAGGGTTCGCCCGCTTGGCGTCGTGGCCGCTCGAGCCGCGCCGCACGATGATGGCGGAACTCCAGTCGATGCGACGACTTGAGCTTCTATTCTCTGAGCTGAATCGGTATCTGGCGGATATTCCTAACCCCCCTCGAAATTGACGCGGTTGTGAATTAGAGGATGATCGCGACAATGCCTGATGGAAACTCACCGGAGTCCGCTGGCGAATCCCTCCACGAATCGGCGCCCTCTGTACACACGCCGGAGCCCGATGCGCCAATCGCGCACGCCCCAACCGGGAAGCAGCTTCACAGGCGGCAGTTGTGGATGTGGATCGGCGGCGGTGTGCTTCTTCTTTTGGCGCTATACGAGGCCATCCCGTGGGCCATCACTGCCTTCAGAACAGAGTCAACAGACGACGCCTACGTTAACGGACACCTGACGTTTGTGGCGCCTCGTGTGCCTGGTCAAGTCGTGCGTGTGCTGGTGGACGACAACAATCGGGTGCGCAAGGGCACCCTGCTTGTGCAGCTTGACAAGGAACCGTACCAGGTCAAGGTCGAAATCGCGCAAGCTGCGCTGTCGGTTGCGCAGGCCGGCATTGTCACAGCACAAGCGAAAGTTCGGAGCCTTGAGAGTCTGGCGCGCAGCCAACGCTTCGATCTGGCAAATGCGATGCACAACCTCAACAACCAGGTCGCCGACCTGCACTCCAAATTCGACGCCCTTCAAGCCGCGAATGCCACCCTCATCAAGACCCGGGCCGACTTCGGGCGGGAGAAGCAGCTGTACCAACAGCTGATTATATCAACAGCGGAGTTCGATTCGTTCCAGGAAGCCTTTTCGGTAGCTCAGGCACAGCAGCAGAAGGCTCAGCATGATGTCGGGGCGGTTCGTGCCGAACTTGGGCTGGCAGCCACACCCAAAAACGGTGATGAGCTCAGCGGCATACCCGCGAATCTCGACCAAACTTATTCAGCGGTCAAGGTTGCCCAGGACCGACTGATGCAGACTGCGGCCGAGCTCGGGTCTTTTCATTCATTCAATGAGTCTCCCGAAGCGATGCTCGCAGAGTTCTACAAGCGCGACCCGTCCGGCAATATCGATGCGATCTTCGATGAGATTTCCAAAAATGCACCCGACACCAAACAGGCTGAGGCCAAGTTAAATGAGGCCCAAGCCAATCTCCATCAAGCCGAGCTGAACCTTTCCTATTGCGATGTCGTGGCCGACATTGACGGTGTCGTGACGCGTCGCAACGTCAACCCCGGCGACCAGGTTCTCGCCGGGCAGGGGCTGATGGCGTTGCGATCTCTCACCGATATTTGGGTCGACGCCAACTTCAAGGAGACGCAACTGAGGAATCTGCGCATCGGACAACCGGTGGAGCTCGACGTCGACATGTACGGTAGTCACCGGCATTTTCAGGGTCGGGTTTCCGGATTCACGATGGGAACCGGATCTACGCTGGCGCTATTGCCGGCCGAGAATGCGACCGGAAACTTCGTCAAGGTTGTGCAGCGGCTGCCGGTGCGAATCGAATTGACCAACTACGATCCTGACGTCGCTCCACTGTTCATCGGGCTATCGGTCACTCCGTACGTGTACATTCACGAGACGCCTACCGGTCCGAACGCTGGCAAGATGCTTCAAGCGTCAGTATCCGCGGCTGGCCCCGTTTCTGCACCCGGCCCTCAGTGAGTGCCGCCGCGCTCCAGGTTCCGCTCGCGAGGCGATCGGTCAATCCCTGGCTGATAGCGTTTGCAGTGGTAATCCCGACCTTCATGGAGGTTCTGGATACCACAATCGCGAATGTTTCCTTGCGTTATATTGCCGGCGGTTTATCGGCTGCAAATGTTGACAGCGAGTGGGTCATCACCGCCTACCTCGCATCCAATGCGATCGTGCTGCCGATTTCCGGATGGCTCGCGCTGCGGCTCGGCAGGCGAAACTATTTCCTGCTCTCGATAGCCATCTTTACGTTGGCGTCCGCTTTGTGCGGAATGGCCGGAAGCCTTGGTTTTATAATCGCGTCTCGAGCGCTTCAGGGTGTGGCCGGGGGTGGTCTCCAACCCTCGAGCCAAGCCGTGCTCCTGGATGCGTTCCCGCAAGAGAAACAAGGCCAGGCGATGACGATCTTTGGGATGGCGGCACTTCTCGCGCCGGTCGTCGGGCCGACGCTCGGCGGCTATATCACCGACAACTACGGCTGGCGCTGGATCTTCTTTCTGAACGTGCCTGTCGGCCTGTTGGCCTATGTCATGTGCCACGCGCTGGTCGAAGATCCAGAATATCTGCAAGTTGAACGCGCCAACAATCGCAATCGACGCGAACCCTTCGATATGCTCGGCCTCTGTCTGCTGACTGTGACCATGGTTTGCTGGGAGGTGATGCTGAGCAAGGGGCAGGAGTGGGACTGGCTCGGCGATCCGTTCTATCGCGTGCAGGGGCTGTTGATCCTGTTCTTGCTCGGCTTGGGCGGCTTGATCTATCGCGAATTGCAGCTGCGCAATCCACTAGTCGCGCTCCGGACGATGGCCGACCGAAACTTTGGCACCTGCTGCGTTATTATCTTCTGCGCTTACGGAGTGCTGTACGCCAACACCATTTCGCTTCCCGCTTTGCTGCAGTCACTTTTTGGCTACGACGCAACCACTTCGGGGTTAGTTCTATCGCCATCAGGAATCTTCGCGATCATCATGCTCGTTGTCGTCGGCGCCCTGCTAGCGCGCGGAGTCGATGCCCGCTATCTAATGGCCGGCGGTCTAATCACGATGTCCATCGGAAACTACTGGATGGCACACCTCAACCTCGAAATCAGTCCATGGCAGGTGGTGTGGCCGAGGGTAGTGGTGATCGCGGGGTTGTCGATGCTGTTCGCGCCTCTTAACGTGGCAGCGTTTATCTATCTACCGAAGGAGATCCGCGGCGCCGCCGTTGGATTGCTCGCTCTGCTGCGCAACGAAGGCGGCAGCGTGGGAACTTCGGTCGCTCAAATTATTCAGGAACGGCGCGAGCAGTTTCATACCCTGCGGCTGAATGAAAGCCTCGATCCCCTGAACCCTCCGGTCAACAATCTGTTGACGCGGGGCCAGGCGTTTTTCCTGCAACACAACGGTGATGTTACCCTTTCGCACCAAATGGCGCTGGGGCTTCTTGGCCAGTCGCGAGCTCAGCAGGCCTCGTCACTGGCCTACTTTGACGTCTTCTCCTTTTCGGCTGCGGTCGGCTTGATATTGGTATTTTTTATCCTGCTCATGCGTCGTTCGGTAGCAGAGAAAGGGGCCCACATTGGTGCGGAATAGCCTGGCGCGGCCTGAGATCAGCGCGGTGATATGACTTCGAAAGCCGCGGCTACCCGCCCGCGTTAGCCCTTTGCCGTCGGAGACGCGTACGAGCGGCGCCTCATTGGCCGACAAATTTCGACTGGCGCTTCTGCTGAAAGGCCGAGATGCCTTCCTTATAGTCGGCGGTTTTACTGGCGGCGCCTTGCGCCTGCGCCTCGCATCGGAGCACCGCCATCAAGCCGAGCGCCTCTTCGTCGATGCGCCGCACCAGGTGCTTCGATAGCAGGAAGGCCGCCGTCGGTCCGGCCGCGACCGCCGCCGCAATCTTGCGCGTGTGCTCGAGCACCGACTCCTTCGGCATCGCCTGGTTGACCAGGCCAATCGCAGCCGCCTCGGTGCCGGAGAGCAACCGCGAGGTGTAAATCAGTTCGAGCGCGCGATGGGTCCCCAGCCGCGACACGAAAAACGAGTGACCGCCCGAGTCGAGCACGGCGCCGATTCGCGCGAAGGGCGAACCGATCCTGGCGTCCTCGGCGATGTAAACGACGTCGCAGGCGAGCGCTATACCAAGCCCGACACCGAGACACGCGCCGTGCACTGCGGCGAAGGTCGGCGCAGGAAAAATCGCGATTCGCTTTACTATGGGATTGAAGATGCCCTCGAGAATCGCCTCGGCGTCCTCGTCGCCCGGAGTCGCATCGGCCAGATCGCGGCCCGCGCAGAAGCCCGCGCCCTCGCCGCGAATCAGCAGCGCTCGCACGCCGGCGGCCTCCGCGCGATCCAGGCATGCCGCGATCTCGTTAGCCATCGCTTCGTTGACCGCATTCAATTTGTCGGGCCGGTTGAGAACGATTTCGGCAATGCCGCCATCAACCGAAAGATCAACTGCCATGATGCTGATGCTCCTCGCGCGTCGAGCCGCAAATTCGCAGCGAGCATGTGGGAAAACCTGCTCGCACAAACAGTCGGCGTTGGAAAATGGCGCGCCAATCAATCCGGCGCGCTGGAAAACCGGCTCCAGGGAAATCAGCCGCTAGAAGACCGGGATGATGTCCTCGGCGCTGATGTCACCGACGTCCACGCCCGCAATGTCCAATTCCGGAATCGCGGGAAACTGAATATTCCAGCGCTCCACCAGTTTCTTAACACGCGCGATTGCGAGCCGCCAATTGTCGGCCTGCTGATCGTAAGTCAGGTTGCCGAGCCCCGCTTCGCGCGCGACGCGAAGCAGCACGCGATGATTGTCGAGGAAGTAATCGGGGATATCCCAGAACTGTCCAGGCGGCTCCCAGAGCACCATGGAGAGGAACACGAACCCGGCGCGGAGTTGCTTGGTCACGAACGAGCGCGACTGGTCGTCGAGGCCGGGCCACGCCTTGTCGAGCAGCGTGATGCAGATCTGCAGATGACGCGACTCGTCCCGTCCGATGCGCGTGAAGACGTCGCGGAACACCGGATGCGAGGTTGCGTGCGCCATCCCGTGGAACAGCGTCGAGGAAGCGACCTCGCCCATCATGAACGAAGTGAAAAGCACCGCGAGCGGGTAGTGATCGACGGCGCGGTTGAAGCCGGTCCAGTAGCGGCCGCCGTTGTGGTAGAGCCAGCCGATGTTGTTGAGCGCGACTTCCTGCAGCTCGCTGGAAGGCTTGAAGCCCTGCGGTCCGTTGGGCACCAGGCGCTGAATGACGCGCTGGCAGCATTCCTCGTGGTTAACCTCATCGCGGGTGATTGAGAAGAAGCACTTGCGGACCGGGTCCTCCTCGTGGGTCTCGAAGGCGTGAATCATCGCGCGCGCGAAGACCGCGGGCCCCGAGGCGTCGAAGTTCGACAGCAACGCCCACCAGTACATCATCGCGACCTTCTGGTCGTCGCTCCACGCTTCGGGCGAGAGCTCCTTCCAGTTGATGGTCGCGGGGTTGAAGCCTTCGACTTTGGCGCGCTCGTAGATTTCGGCGAGCTTGGGGGTCTCGGTGCGCCATTCCATCGGGAAAATATTCGGCTGCGCGACCGCAGGCGCCGCTAGGAGTCCACCCTGGGGAATAACGAATTCACTCATTGGAGTTCCTCTTGGTTAAAATCTACCAACTATTCGGTAGGTAACTCAAGCCGCCTGCTTTCTGCCGCGCCGGCGGGATTCTTTGTCCGCTCCCTGGAAGGCGATTTTGAACATCGCGTCGGCAATCTGGCTCGCGCCCAGCGCGCCTCCGGGCCGGTACCATTCGGTGATCGAGTTCAACATCCCGAACAACAGCCGGGTCGCAAGGCGCGGATCGACGTCGGCGCGAAGCTCGCCCTGGCGCTGGGCTTTGGCGAAGATGCCCGCGATCAGATGGTCGAACTCGCGGCGGCGCTCCAGCACGCGCCGCTCGGTTCGCGTGTTGCCGCGCACGCGCAGCAGGAGAGCGACTTCGGGCAATTGCGCGACGGTGATTTCGATAGTGCGGCGCACGACGTATTTAAGCCGCACCGCGGCGCTCCGCTCCCGGGCGCCCGGCTCCTCGAGCACCGCGAACAACGCATCGAGCGCGCGCCCCACACCGCGCGCCAGCAGCTCCTCCTTGGACTTGACGTGATAGTAGATGCTGGCCTTGGTGATTCCGGCTGCGTGCGCCACCTGCTCGAGCGAGCTGCCGTCGTAGCCGCGCTCGCGAAACACGCGCACTGCAACATCAAGGATCGCATCCGTGTTGTAAGCCTTGCGACGTTTTGTCGAGGGACGCCCCATTTCGCCACGCACCCGCCGTTTTCCAGTTTGACTGCCGCGCCGCCCGCTTGCCAGTCTCGATTTCGCACGCGCCTATCAGCATCAGCGTGAGGAAAACAATGAAATTCGGAATCGCAATTCGCAATATGGGTCCGCAGTCGAACCGCGCAACGGTTCGCGCGTGCGCGCGAATCGCGGAGGACGCCGGCTTCGATGGGCTGTTCGTTTCGGACCATCTATGCATCCCGCCGGATCAGACCGAAGGCTCCGGCGGCCGCTATCTCGACGTGCTCGCGACGCTTGCGTACCTGGCCGGAGCAACCGATCGAATTCGACTGGGCGTCTCGGTGCTGGTGCTGCCGTACCGGCCCGCGGTGCTGACGGCCAAGCAGATCGCGACGATCCAGGAACTGTCGGGAGAGCGGATGATTCTCGGCGTCGGCGTGGGCTGGATGCGGCCGGAGTTCGAGGCGCTCGGCGTCGATCCACGAAAACGCGGCGCGCTCGCGACTGAAACGCTGCGCGTGATCAAGCATCTGTTCGCGAGCGACGTCGCTCCCGCCTATGTTGGCAACCTGGTCGCCTTCCCGTCGTTCGTGTTCCTGCCGCGGCCGAAACGCCCGTCGATCTGGGTTGGCGGCGCCGGCCCGAACGCCATCAGGCGGGTGCTGGAGTTCGGCGACGGGTGGCATCCGATGCATCCGGCGGCGGAGCTCAAGGGAAAGGTCGAGGAATTGAAAAAGCTGGCGCGCGATGCTGGTCGTCCGGTCCCGGAGATCATCGTACGTCGCGGGCTGAGACTCGACGATGCTGCGGCGGCGCGCGCGAAAGTCGCCGCCGAGCGCGACGCCGGCGCGGACTACTTCATCCTGGACCTCGGCCGCTACGCCGATGAGTCGGCGTTCGGCAAAAGCGTCGAGACGTTCATGAGCAAAGTCGCGCACTGATCCGACTCGACTAGCGCGCCGTGTAGCGATGACCGCAATGCAGCATCACGCGAGCTAGATCAGCTTGTCGTGCTTGAGCGATTGGATCTCCGCGGCGCTGAACCCCAGCAACTCGCCATAGACGCGATCGTTGTCGAAGCCGTGGCCGACCGCGCCGCGGAAAATCTTGCCCGGTGTCAGTGAGAATTTCGGCGCGATGCCGATGCCCTTGACCGGCCCGACGTGAACATCTTCCCATTCGACGTGCATTTCACGAGCGCGGAACTGCGGGTCGGTGGCGATTTCCTTGCTTGACAAAATTGACGAGCACGGCACCTTGCTATGCGCCATCTCCTCCACGATCTCCGCGATCGTCCGCTCTGAGAGCCATCCGCGCAGGATCGCGTCGAACTCGATTCCCTCGATCGATTCGAGGTTGACACGTGCGCTCTCCCACTTCGGATCCTTAGCGTCGAGCCCGATTAGCGTCAGTAGCCGTCCGAATACGTCGCCCAGAGCGCCCAGCACCACCCAACCGTCCTTGGCCTGGAAGGTGTCGAGCGGCTGGAACCCCTGCGCGCGATTCCCCGAGCGCTCGCGCACCGTATTTTGCTGAAAGTATTCGATCATGGTACCGCCGAGCGTCTTGTGGATCGCCTCGTATTGCGCCAGATCGATCGCCTGCCCTTTGCCGGTCGCGCGAGCGTAGGTCAGCCCCGCCAGCGACGACCACATCGCGAACAGCGCCGTCAGGTAGTCGCCTGTCCACGGGGCCGCGCGGGTCGGCGGCGTCTCGGGATAGCCGGTCTGATACATCGTTCCCCCGAACGCCTGCCCCACGATGTCATATGACGGCCGCGCGACGTAGTCGGGGTCGCCGGTCTGCCCGTATCCCGACACGTGCGTGATCACCAGCTTCGGATTCGCCTTCCATACGCTCGCGTCGTCGAGCGCCCACGCCGGGTACGTGCCGACCTTCGAGCTTTCCATCCAGATGTCGGCGCGCTCAATCAGCCTCAGGAAAATTTCGCGTCCTTTCGGCCTGCCGAGATCGAGCGAGATGCAGAAGATGTTGCGCCGCTCCTGGATCCAGGTGGTCGCGACCGCCGGCGTGCCGTCGCGAGTCGGCAGGCGCGCGCCGATCGTCCGCCAGCCCACGTCGCCAACTCCCGGCCGCTCGACCTGGATCACTTCCGCGCCCATCTCCGCGGCGAGCTCGGCTGCGAACGGCTGCGCGATCAAAGTTCCGGTGGAGACGATCCTGACGCCCTGAAGCGGGCCAAACTGTTCGGGAACCAGGGTTTTATCGGCCATGATTAATTGCTCGGTAGTGATTATTTTTGTCTAGTATGATCAATTTCTCGATTGCGGTTCCGTGCCGCATCCACCTTAAATTTCAGGCCGCATGATGCACCGAATTCGCCCGGCGCGACAACTCGTATCCGGCCCTCGGCGCAGTAAATCCCATGCGGATCGACACGTTTTCCGGCCCGCGCCAGCGGGCTATTATACTTTCAGGCGTAGTGTGGCCGTGGGGCGCGGACGCTGGGAGTTCTCTTACTCATGAACGGATCAATCAACCGGCGCGAACTCACCTTCAAGGCACTGGCCGGGCTTGCCGGCGGCGCGCTCGGATGGCTGCCGGTCGAGCTGACCAGCCGCGGTCACAGCCTGACCGAGCAAATTTCGCCAACTTCGGTGGCGTTGTCGTACGCCGCGATGGCGATCCTGTCGGGACTGATCGGCGGCTTTATCCTGGCCGCGGAAGGACAGCGGCTCGAGCTCACGCCCGAGATGAAACGCCGCTTCCTGCGCGGCGCGGCCATCTGCCTCGCGCTCGCACTGCCCGCTAATTATTATTCCAACGTCGTCTTCACCTGGATTCTCTCGGCTGGCGGATGGGGCCTCGGCCAGCAAGGATCGACTTTTTACCTGGTGCTCGGCCGCGTCGCGAGCTGGACGATGATGGGCGCGATGCTGGGCGCCGGAGTCGGAATCGCGACCTGGGCTCCGCCCAACATCATCAAGGGCGCGATCGGCGGATGGGTCGGCGGCTTCTTCGGCGGGATCACGTTCGATCTGATCAACGCGGTAACCGGCGGCGGCACGCTCTCGCGGCTGATTGGGCTGAGCGCGATCGGCCTCGCGATCGGCCTATTCATCGGGCTGGTGCAGGAGCTGACCAAAGCCGCGTGGCTCAACGTCGAGCAGGGACGGCTCAAGGGCCGCTCTTATCGAATCGAGGGCGCGCGCGCGACCCTCGGCCGCGCCGAGGAAAATTCGATCGGACTGTTCGGCGACCCCGGCGTGCAGCCGCGCCATGCGGTGATCGAGCGGCACGGCGCCGACTACACGATCAAAAATCTCGCGATCCAGGACGGCACCTTCGTCAACGGAAATCGAATCGAGACCACGACCCTGCACGACGGGGATCGGATCAAGACCGGCAACTACGAGATGGTTTTCCATCTGCGCGCGGGCTCCACGCCGGGTGTCGCGCAGCCGGCCACGATCGCGTACGACAGGCCGAGCGGAGCGGCAGCGGCTGCGGCTCCGATCGCGCAGCCGAATATTGCGGGACCATACCTGGTCGACGGCAGCGGGCAGCGCTATCCGGTGCGCGCGGGCGCGCCGACACGGGTGGGCCGCGCGCTGGACAATGAAGTCGTGATCAACCATTCGTCGGTGTCGCGCCATCACGCGAGTATCGAGGCGCAGAACGGCGCCTTCGCGGTCAAGGACCTCGGCAGCCAGAACGGGACCTTCGTCAGAGATCAGCGCGTGAGCGAGGCGCGCCTCAACGACGGCGACACGCTCAGGTTCGGCGACGCGCCGTTTACTTTCCGTGCCTGATGACGACTTCGAAAGGCCGCGGTTCTGCTCGCGATGCGGCGGGCGTGTGGTAGTAGCGGAGGCGACGTTTTGCAAGGAATGCGGCGCGCCGCTCACCGCCGGCTTGGTCAATCGCACCCCGGGGTTCAACCCGATCGTCGCGGCGGCGTTGAGCTTGATCCCGGGTCTGGGTCATCTTTATCGTGGCCGGTTCGGAAGAGGCGTGTTGTGGTTTTTCGGCGTAACGCTTGCCTACACGATGGGGCCGACGCTGGGCCTGCTGATCCATCTGATCTGCGCCGCGAACGCCGCGCTCTCGGGGACGATCGAGGAAAACGTTTTCAGCCGCCGGCGCACGCGCGGCGGCCCGGCGCCGTTCGATTCGGAGAGTTGAAAGCAGCCAGTGCCAGATGATCGCTGAGAACACCATAGTCGGCGGACGCTACCGCGTGATCAAACCGCTCGGCGGCGGCGGCATGAAGCAGGTCTACCTGGCCGAGGACCTGCGCCTGGCCGCACGCCAATGCGCCCTTGCCGAGATGGTCGACAGCTTCACCAACCCCGATATGCAGCAACAGGCGGTGGCCGCGTTTCAGCGCGAAGCCGACATGCTCGCGCAGCTCAGCAACGAGCATATCCCACGCGTGTTCGATCGCTTCAGCGAGCAGAACCGTCACTACCTGGTGATGGAGTACATCGAAGGGATCACGCTCGAGGACAAGCTCAAGCAGTCGGGCGGAAAGCTCGGCGAGCGCGACGTGATCGAGATCGCGCTGCAGATTCTCGACACCCTGGAGTACCTGCACAACCTGGAGCCGCCGGTTATTTATCGCGACCTCAAGCCGTCGAACATCATGCTGACGCCCAACGGCAAGGCCAAGCTGATCGATTTCGGAATCGCGCGCCATTTCCAGCCGCTCTCCAACGCCACCATGATCGGCACGCAAGGCTACGCGCCGCCCGAGCAGTATCGCGGCAAGGTCGAGTACCGCTCCGACCTCTACGCGCTCGGCGCCACGATGCATCACGCGCTGTCGGGACGCGACCCCGCGATGGAGCCGCCGTTCAGCTTTCCGTCGCTCAACTCGGTCGCGCCGCAGGTGACGCCCGAGCTGGCGCACTTGGTCGATCAGGCGCTCAAGTACGACGTGGAGCAGCGCCCTCCAAACGCCGAGGAATTCAAGCGCCGCCTCGAGGCGATCAAAGCCGGAGACATGCGCGCCGCGATGGCGACTGGTGCGGTATCGTCAGCATCGCAAACCAACGGCGGAGCCGCAGCGAACACTTCATCGCAAACCGGGCGCCCGCAACTCAATTTGCCGCTGGGCAGCGGGCAGCCGGCGACGCCGACGATGCTGAGCACGGTCGCCGACGATCTGCAGTGTCCGCGATGCGGCCGGAGGGTGCCCGGCGATTCACGCTACTGCTCGTTCTGCGCCAACGATCTGACCCGCAGGCTCGGCGACCACGAAATGACGCCCGAGGCGCGGACCGTGATTCTCGGCGATGCCGATCGCGTGAGCTACCAACCCTATCCGTATCGCGAGCCGCTCGATCCATCTCGGGAAAGGCCGCAGCGGCGCCGCAGACATCGTCTATTCCCGGTTATCGGGCTGCTGTTCCTGGTCGCGCTGGGACTCTCGAAGCTCGCCACTTATGTCGGCTCGCTTTCCAATCCGCCGTCGGACTCCGAGCCCGGCGACGTGCCGGACGCGGGAGTTGCGCCCGCAGTGCCGGAGCCCGGAGAGTCTTCCTTCGAGCAGCCACGCCTCGCGATGCTCCGGCAGGCACTCGACGCGGCGGGCTACTCATCGGTGCATTTCCAAATCGACGCCGGCACGATCGTGCTGTCGGGCACCGTAGACGACGAGACCGATCGCATGATGGTGCGGACGCTGGTAATGACGGTGGGCGGCTTCATGTCGGTTCGCGACCAGTTGAAGGTAACCTCGGCCGCCGAAGAACCGTAGCGCGGTTGCGTCAGGCTCACTGGATGGGGAACTCTTCTTCGTATGATCGTTGATTTGCATGTTCATACCCTGCTCTCGGCCGACTCGCGAGTCACCGCCGAGCAATACCTGGAATTCGCGGCTGGCTCTGGGAGCGGGCTGGGCGCCGTCTGCTTCACCGAGCATCGCCTGTTCCCCGCCGATGCCGAGCTGGAAAAAGTCTACGCGGAACTGTCGACGCGCTTTAAGATCGGAATTTTCCGCGGCATCGAGGCCGACACCGACCTCGGCCATCTGCTGCTGTTCGGGGTCACCCGCGAGGTGACGCGGCGCTTCGACCTGAGCTCGCGACTGTTGAAAAGCGAGCTTTTGATCGAGGTGATGCATAGCGAGGGCGGCGTCGCGATCCCGGCGCATCCGTTTCGCGATTCGGGGTTCGGTTCGCGCCTGGACTCATTGCTCGCGCGTCACGGGCCGGCGCTCGGCGCGATCGAGGTGCTTAATGGGCAGAACTCGGACGAGGAGAACACCCGCGCATCGGATGCGGCGCAGAAACTCGGGCTGACTGCGGTCGGCGGCAGCGACGCGCACTTCTCGACCGCGCGATGGTTCCTCAACTGCGCGACCGAACTGGAGCGCGAGGTCCACACGGTCGAAGAGCTATGCAAAGAGATTCGTGCCGGCCGTGCGCAGCCGTTCCGCTTTTCGCAGGACGGGCGTGGCGAGGGAGAAGAGTAAGCGGCAGAGGCGGCCATGCGAAACCCCTCACGGATTTCACGCTTCCTGGGAACGCGCAGCTTAGAAGCTTATTAGAGGGTTCGCGCTTCTTGGCGAGCTAGGTCGTCGCTTCTGGTTGCGGTTGGGGGCGTTCCAGTTCTCTGAGGAAGCGGCGGATGTCTGCGGGGCGGCCGGCGGCTACTATCAGGTCGCCAATTTTCAGGGAACGATCGGGGGCTATTGGGATGAAGCCTGCGTCGGTATCGTCGGCGTCCTGGACTGCTAACACTGTGACGCTGAATCTCGCTCTTGCGTCCAGTGCGCGGACGGTTTTGCCCTTGGCGGCGGGCGGCACTGCGATCCGGGTTACGCGATAGCCCGTTCCCCAGTAAATATTGTTGTCGCGGGTGGCCAGCGTCGAGAGCGACACTGCGACGCGATTCAGCGCCTGCGCGATACTCTGCCGCGCGACCATCCCCAGGAACTTGCCTCCCCCGTCGGCGCGCTCCACCACCGGTATTTCCTCGAGCGCGTCGGCTTCCATGAGCTGGCTTGCGGTATCGAGGTTCGCGTCGGGGGTGACGCGCGGGCAGTTCTGCCGGCAGATGTCGTAGGCATTTATCAAGGGACCGACTTCCTGTCCGCTGGCGAGCACGGTCAGCAGGTCGCGCGTCACGATCAGACCGAACAGTTCGCCCTCGCTGGTGATTACCGGCAGCGTCGATTGCGGAGTCTCGCCCGCGATGCGCAGCACGTCGGCAAGGCTGGTGTTCTCGGTCACCGTCTGCACTTCCTTGGTCATCACGGCGCTGACTGGAATCTGGGTCAGCGCGAGCCGCTCGTGGCTTATCTGCAGAGTCTTGCCCTCGCGCGCGAGCGGGTAGGTATCCATCGATTCACTTTCGATCGCGCGCGCCACCACCAGCGCGGTGATCGTCGCGATCATCGCGGGCAGCGCGATGTCGTATCCGCCCGTCATCTCGAAGAGCAGGAACAGCGCGGTGAGCGGCGCATGGGTTATCGCAGCAAGCGACGCGCCGAGGCCGACCAGCGCATAGGAGCCGCGCGGCCCGGTCAGACGCGGCATCATGATCTTGAAGACGCGTTGGAACGCGCCGCCCGCGGTGGTGCCGATAAAAAAGTCGGGACCGAAGACGCCGCCCGGCGCGCCGCAGCCGAGCGAAACGCTGGAGGAGAAAAACTTGACCACCGCCAGCGCCGCGAGCATCCCGAGCTCGAACTCACCCGCCATCACGCGGTTGATCACCGGGTATCCGTCGGAGAGATTTTGCGGCAGCGCGATATCGATAAGGCCGACGACGGTGAGTCCGAGTGCGAGCTTCACCCATTGCGGGGCGGGCAGCTTTTTGAACCACGCGCCGGTGGCGTGAAAGAACCGGATATAAGAGGCGCCGATCACGCCCAGCGCCGCGCCCATCAGGCCGTAGCTCATCATCTCCCAGTAGCTCTTGAGCTCGAAGAGCGGGACGACGAAGACCACGGCGTTGCCCTGAATGGCGCGCGAGGTAACCACCGCGCTGGTGGTCGCGATGATCAGCAAGGTCAGATTGGCCAACTCGGTGGCGCCCAGCAAGACGACCTCCTGCGCGAACATCAGGCCGCCGATAGGCGCGTTGAAAGTGGTCGCGATGCCGGCGCCGGCGCCGGCCGCCACCAGCACCTTGGCGCGATCGGGGGTAAGGCGGCGCAGTTGCGCGACCGCGGAGCCGATCGCGCCGCCGATCTGCGCGATCGGACCTTCGCGGCCAACCGCCGCACCGCATCCGAGCGAGAGCGCCGCGCCGGTGGCTTTAACAAAAATCCATTTGCGGCTGATGACCGCGTTGCCGAGATTTACCATCTCGAGAAAGCGCGGAAAGCCGTAACCATAGACCTCGCCGGGAAAAAAATAATTGAGCAGCACGATGCAGACGCCGCCGCTCAACAGGACGACCGGGATGAAACCCAGATAGAACCCGCCGCGATAGATCTCGAGCGCGTTCCATTCGACCTGGCGGAACAGCCAGGAGAAAAAAACGATCAGCTCACGAAAGCCGAGATTGCCCAACGCGCCGAGTACGCCGACGATCACCGCCAGCAGGATGAGCTGGAGGTATTCGAATTGGTCGGCTCTGAGGGCCAGCCTGGGCACTTTCATGGGGGTCCCGCCGGCGATTATGACTGGTCGCGATGAAATGCAGAACCGCGGCGCGAACTCAAACTCCCAGAAAGCGATGCACCGCGGCAAGGAAAAGGTCCAACTGATCGTGATGCACCCAGTGGCCGGCGTCGTCGATGGTGATCGACTCGGCGTTCTTGAAGTTCTTGAAGCGGCCGTCCTTGACCCAATCACCGGCCCACGACTCGGCGCCGCGAATCAACAGCGTCGGGCATGCGATGCGCCCCCAGATCTGCGTCGCGTCGCGGGTATTGAACATGTAGGGCGAAGTGGCGTGAACGTAATTGTCGAACTTCCACGAGTAGGTGCCGTTCTCGTTGCGGCGCACGCCGTGGATGGTGAGATGGCGCGCCTTCTCGACGGTCAGATGCGGATTGGCCGCGCGCATCCGGGCCAGAGCCTCGGCGATCGACGGGTACTCGTGCACCCTGCGCGCGGCGAGATTGCGCATCTGCGCGATCCAGTTTGCCATCCGTTCGTAAGCGGGCGTCTCGCGGATCATGCCGGGCGGCGGGCCCAACCCTTCGATCGAGACCACGGTCTTGACCGTGTCGGGGAAGGTGCCGGTGTATTGCAGGACGATTCCGCCGCCGAGCGAATGGCCGATCAGCGTGGCGGGATCGCGAGTCACCGCACTCATCAACTGCGCGAGGTCGAGCACGTAATCGATCATCGAGTAGCTGCCGCCGACCGCCCAATCGGAGTCGCCGTGGCCGCGGAGATCGGGCGCGATGACGTGATAGTGCTTGCGCAGATCGAGCGCGCTCCAATCCCAGTTGCGGCAATGGTCGCGCCCGCCATGCACCATGACCATCAGCGGCTTGTCCTCGTTGCCCCAGTCGACGTAGTGGAGCTTGAGGCGCTGCGAATAGAAGTAGTGCGAGGTCGGTCCGATGATGCTCTCGGCCATCGAGGCGATTCTCCGCGGGGCTACAGGTTGGGCTGCACGTCGTCGAGCGCGCCGCGCGCGTTGCGCACGATGAACTCGATTTCGGGATCGCCGACGATGAACGGCGGCGTGATCATCATCGCGTCGCCGCCCGCAGCACCCGCCATTCCGGTGGCCGGATAGAAAAACAGGCCGCGCTTGACCGCGGCGCTCAGCACGCGGTTGGTGACGTGCTTTTCGGGCGCGAACGGAGTGCGCGAGGCCTTGTCGTGGACCAGCTCGATGCCCCAGAACATCCCGGCGCCGCGGATGTCGCCGACCATCGGATGTCCGGAGAGTTCTTCGCGAAGCTGCGCGCCGAGACGCGCGCCGACCTCGGCGGAGCGCTCGACCAGCCGTTCGCGTTCCATGATCGCAAGCACCTCGTCGGCGACCGCGCACGCCAGCGGATGCGAGCTGTAGGTGTAGAACATGAAGTCGGCCTTGGCGTTCTCGACCTCTTCGACCATCGCGTCGGCAACCGCAATCATGCCCATCGGCATGTAGCCGCCGGTGAGGCCCTTGCCGCCTATCAGGATGTCGGGTTTGACGTCCCAATGGTCGACCGCAAAATGGCGTCCGGTGCGCCCGAAGCCGGTCATGACTTCGTCGGCGATTAGCAGGACGTCGTAGCGGGTGCAGATTTCGCGGAGCTTGGGCCAGTACTCCTTGACCGGCGGGACCGCGCCGCCCGCGGAGCCCATCATAGGCTCGGCGATGAACGCGGCGATCGAGTCGGCGCCGTTGCGCAGGATCTCGGCTTCCAGAGCGGTCGCGCAGTCGAGATCGCACCCGGGGTAGGTTTTGCCCCAAGCGCATCGGTAGCAATACGACGGTCCGATTTTCGGCCAATCGAAAAGCACGTGCTCGTAGTCGGCGCGACGAGAGCTGCCGCCGGCCGAGAGCGCGGCGATGGTGTTGCCGTGATAGGAGAAGCGCCGACCGATAATTTTTTTCTTCGACGATTTGCCGTGGACCTTGTGGTAGAGAAGCGCGAACTTGAGCGCGGCCTCGACCGCTTCCGAGCCTCCGCTGGTGAAGAAGAAACGCTTGAGGCCAGGCGGAGTCCATCGCGCCAGGCGCTCGACGAGCCGTTCGCGCTCGGGCGAAGTCCAAACCGGCACGATGTAGTCGAGGTTACGGATGGTGCGCGCGGCGACTTCGGCGATTTCATTGCGGCCGTGGCCAATGTTGGTAACGACCGCACCGGAGCCACCGTCGAGGATTTTGCGGCCGTCGTTGGTGTAGAGCCACGCGCCCTCGGCGCGCTCGATATGCAGCGGATGAAACCCGCCACGGATGAAGAGCACCTGCTGTTCCGGCATGCGGCAATGATATGCGCGCGTGGCGGCGGCGGGCAATCGTCGCGGCGCAGATGCTAGCGGACCGCGCCTTCCTCGCGCCAGCGATCGATTTGCTCCTGCGGATAGCCGAGGCCGCCGAGCACTTCTTCGGTATGCTGGCCGAGCTGCGGGGCGAGCGAGCGAATCGTGCCGGGGGTCTCCGAGAGCTTCACCGAGATGCCGACCTGGCGGACCTTCTGGCCATCGGGGGCGTCGAGCTCGACGACCATCTTGCGCGCTTTGACCTGCGGGTCGTTGGGGACTTCGTCGAGGGTGAGCATGCGGCCGACGCAGATGTCGGACTTGCTGAGAATCTCGAACCAATCGTCGCGGGTCCTGGTCTTGAAAGTGTCGGTGAAAAACTGCTGGATCTCGGCGCGCTTGGCGGAATTGAATTCGTGCGGGACGAGATCCTCGCGGCCCAGCGCGCGGCACAAGTTCGCGAAGAACCACGGCTCGATGGAACCGATGGTGATGAACTTGCCGTCGAGGGTCGCATAGACGTTGTAGTTGGGGATGCCGCCGTCGAGCACGGTCTCGCCGCGCTGGGGGAGTTGGCCGTTGGCGAAGAAGCTGGCGAACGACTGCGCGAGGAGCGCCAGCGACCCGTCCATCATCGAGATGTCGACGTACTGACCGTGTCCGGTCTGCGTGCGCGCCATCAGCGCCGCGAGCACGCCGATCGCGCCGTGCATGCCGCCGCCGGCGTAGTCGGCGATGATGTTGTGCGGGATGGTGGGCGGCTGGCCGGGGCGGCCCAGGAGCGAGAGCACGCCGGCGGTGGCGATGTAGTTGAGATCGTGGCCGACCATGTCGCGATACGGGCCGTCCTGGCCGTAGCCGGTGATCGCGCAGTAGATGACCTTGGGGTTGCGCAGGCGGATGCTGTCGTAGTCGATGCCCAGGCGCTTGGCGACGCCGGGACGATACTCCTCGACGATGACGTCGGCGCGCGAGGCGAGGCGGTGATAGATTTCGCGGCCCGGCCCGCTCTTGAGATTGAGGCCGATGGACTTCTTGTTGCGATTGAGCGCGTTGAAGGGATTGCCGCTGAAGCCGGCGGCGATATTCTGTACGCTGGCGGGACCGGCCTGCTGCGCGCGGCGGCCGGTGGGAACGCCGGGCTCTTCGATCTTGATCACCTCGGCGCCGAGATCGCCGAGGATCATGGTGCAGAAGGGTCCCGGCGCGAGCTTGGTGAGATCGAGTATCTTGATGCCGCTGAGCGGCGATGGTCCAGCCATGATGATTGCTCCTTTGCGATTGCCGGCGCGCGCGTATCGGACGCATTCGCGAGACGACAGGAATTGTTAGAGGGTTTGACGGCCGCGCGCAAACGGTGCGATCGGGGAAGCGCTCGCGACGCCGCCGCTACTCGTTCTCGTTGCCGGTCGAGGTCGTGGGCACCCCGGCATTGGCGGGCGCGCCGCCGCGATGGCCGTAGTTGGTAATCCATTCGGGCCACTTGCGGCCCACGCCGTTCGGTAACTGCTCGTCGTCCGGCGGCGGCGTCGCGTCGTTGGTGATGGTCATGTCGTTGTCGCTCGGGCTCTGAGCGGTGCCGGAACCCTGATCCATCTCCTGCGAATTCGACATGTCCTTATTGGACAGCCCGCGCGTGGTGAGATTTTGATCGGAAGGGCTCGGCCCCGAGGGCGGGGCCTGGTCGGGCGTCACGGGCAGGTTCGAATCCGATGGCATGGCCTGGTCCGACGGCGCATTCGGATCGGTCTGCTCGCCGGCGCTGAACAGATTGGGCGAGTTTTCGTTGTTGTCCGCGCCAGCGGCGCGGACATCGCGGACCGTCACAGCGGACAACGCAAGCGCTATCGCGATCGCAACTACGATTCGCGTGATTCCCACGATGGCGCCCTCCTCGCATCGCATCGTGAATCGACCATCCCGCCCCTTCACGCGGGTTTTTATCTCATAGCACCGCAGCCCGCACTCGCCCAAGCCGATCAGCGAGCGCTCGTAGCCCGTTCACCATATGGACGCCATACCAGTGAAGGTCGCGGCCGCTGACCAGTAGCACGCGGCGGCTGAGCGCCGGCGGCAGCATCGTCTTCAGCTCGTCGACATCGCTCTCGGCGAATTCGTACGGCTCGTCGGGCAGGATCACGATATCCGGCCGCAGCTCGACCGCCTCGTCGAGCGTGATCGTCGGATAGCGCTCTCCGGCCGACGCGTAGACGTTGTTGTAGCCGAGCATCCTGAGCACGTCATGCGCGTAAGTGTCGGCGTTGAAACTCATCCACGGCTTTTTCCAGATCGGGCAGAATACGCGCAGCCTGAGTTTGGCCCACACTCCCAGTTGAGCTTCGATCTCGCTCACCGCCAGCGTGATTTCGCGCGCGAGCGTCCCTGCCTGTGGCTCGCGGCCGAGCGCACGCCCCAGGCGCAGAATCGATTCGACAGCGCCGGGGACGGTGCGCGGGTAGGTAGTGAACACCGGGATTCCATGCGAGCGCAGGCGCTCGACGTCTTCGCGCCGGTTCTCCTCGGCGTTGGCGATCACGAAGTCGGGATTGAGGTTGAGAATCGCGCGTATGTCAGGATTCTTGGTGCCGCCGATTTTCACCCGCGTCGCCACCGCGGCGGCCGGTTCGACGCAAAACTTCGTGACGCCCACCACCTCGGCATCGAGGCCGAGCGTAAACAGCGTCTCGGTCCAGCTCGGCACCAACGAGATTATGCGCCGCGGCGTCGCGCCGAGCTCGACGGCAAATCCCAGGTCGTCGGTGAGCAGAGCTCTGCCAGGTCCTGCGGCCATCGGAACTATTTAACTCGCGTGCTCCATCCAGACTATTCGACTCGTCGGCTACTTCGACTTGCGCTTGAGAATGTCATCGAGCGCCCTCCTATCGCTAGCAGTCAGATGCTCCCCGCCGGAGGCAGTCGCATCGGCAGCGGGACTCGCGAGCGTCTCGCTCCGAGTCGCCGCCTCATCTGGCGACGCGACGCGCGCGGACTGCCGGTCCGAGGGAGCGGCAGGCTCAGCAAGCGAATCCGGCGCTCCCGGAACGATCGGTTGAGGCGCGCCGGGCGCTCGATAGGTCAGGTAATGCATCGCGCGCGGCATCATCATTCGACGCGCGAGAAACCCCGCGATCAGAAGCCCGATCGCGACGACCAACCACACCCGAACCGGCTTACGGTTCCGCTTCCGCTTGCGCCTCGCCACAACTCCCCCGATGACCTTCGCGTTTGCAGCACGCCCGGGCCTGGCACTCCGCAGCCAGTCCTCCCGGGTTCCGCTCGGTCTAGCTGAAAATGCTACCGCACGGGAGCATTCAATAGAACCGCTGCGGCCCATTTGCTTATTAGTGTTCGGGTCGGCATCTCGTCGATGTGGGCGGCGCCATTGTACCAGTCGACGCCGAGTTCCTGGGCGCGGCGGCTCAGACTTGCGATGCGAAAAAAAGCCCGGCTCCGGCGACCGTAGAAATGACGCGCCGCGAACGAGAGCTTGCGAAGCTTGTTGCCGATCGCACCGTCGTGGAGAGCGGCGTCGTACGCCGCGAGCGCGTCAGCGGCCGGCTTGGCCGGTGGGGCGGCCAGGGCTTGCGCGATCGCGAGGGCGACCAGGTTGCCATGCTCGAATGCGCAGGAAATCCCTTCACCCATCAGGGGATCTACGCCGGCTGCGTCGCCCGCGAGCATGACGTGTCCGTTGACGTAGCGGTCGGCCGCATCGAACCATCGGATCGGAAAGGCCTTGAAGCTTGACGACTTGCGCCCCAGGCCATCGAGCGGGAGTTCCGGGAAAGCGTTGCGAAGCTCGACGAGCATCCGCGCCTGCTCGCCGCCCGAGGCCGCGGACTCGCGCGGATGCTGGTCGTAGATGCCGACATTGAGATTTGGACGGCCGGCGATCTTGCATGGGAACGACCACGCATACCCCTTGATTCCGCCGCTGACGCATCGGAAGTCGAATCTGTAACGATGTTCTACAAATTCGACTGCGCTGCTCGGATCGACAGGAACGTCGGTCATCAAGGCGCGTCCGATCGAGCTCTTTGCTAGTCCATTCGAGTCCCTGCGATCGCCGAAGATGCTGGCGCGGACGCGACTGCCGGAGCCGTCGGCGCCTACGAGGATCGAGGCCTCGAAGACGCCGCGGTCGGTGACGGCGCGAACTCGCGAGGCGTCCTGCTCGACGTTCAGCACGCGGCATCGCTCGATGATTTCGAGGCCGCGCTCGCGGGCGGCGCGAGCCAGGCGCGCGTCGAACTCATCGCGGCGAATGATGGTGCACAGCACGTCGCCGCGGGTGAGGTCGACGTCGCCGACCGGGGTGCGCGCGTGGCCGCGAATCACCTCGACTGCGGGGACCTCGAGCGCGAGCCCGAGCTCCTCGAGCGCGAGCATGGTCTTGGGGATGAGCCCGCCGGCGCAGACTTTGAAACGCGGATGCGCAAACTTCTCCAGCGCCGCGACGCGCAGTCGAGGACACTCGCGCAGCAGGTACAGCGCGGTCGCCAGCCCGGCTGGACCGGCGCCCGCAATGAGCACGTCGTATGTTCGTGGCGAGTCCATCGGATTGGCAGATCAACGGGTAGCATCTGGCGGGCCGCACGCGAAAGATTGGCTTGCCGCGAGCCGGAGCGACCTAGCCGCGCATGCGGCGCACAAACGCGCGCGGCGCGATGGAGACTCTAAGGTCTCCACCGCGCCGCGCGATTTCAGTTCACGATGCGATCAGCGGGAACGCGCGATCAGCCCTGCCCCTGCCCGCTCGGCGGCTTGATGACCGTGTAGAGTGTCGCACCTTGGCGCTGGACCAGCAGCAACGCCGAGCGCTTGGAGGTCTTGGCGTCCTTCGCTTTGGCCGCGAAGTCGTTCACGTTCCCGACCTTGTCGTGGTTGATCTCGAGCACCACGTCGCCCGCCTGCAGGCCAGCATCGGCGGCCGGACTATCCGGTCCGACACGGCGCACCACGACTCCCTTGTCGGTCTGGAGATGGAACTGCTGCGAGACCTCGGGCGTGATGTCACCGACCTGCATTCCCCAACTACCACCGGTGTCGTCGGCCTTGGCACTGGCGACCTGCGCCTCCTTGAGCTCGCCGACGGTGGCGTCGACGCTCATCTTCTTGCCATTGCGCATGATATCGAGCGTGACCTTCTTGTTGATCGGCGTCTGCGCGACCATCGCGGGCAGTTCCTGCTCGTCCATGATGGGAGTGCCGTTAAAGGCCATCACGATATCGCCGCGCTCGAGGCCCGCCTTGGCCGCGGGTCCGTCCTTCTCGACGCTCGCGATCAGCGCGCCCTCAGGCCGCGGCAATCCGAACGACTGCGCCAGGTCCTGCGTGACTTCCTGAATTTCGACGCCCAGCCATCCGCGGACTACGCGCCCGTGCGCCTTGAGCTGCTCCATCACGTTCCTGGCGATGTCGACCGGGACCGCGAAGCCGATACCATTGTTGGCGCCGGTGCGGCTGTAGATAGCGGTATTGATACCGATCACCTGACCGGCGGTGTTGAAGAGCGGGCCGCCGGAGTTGCCGGGATTAATCGACGCGTCGGTCTGCAGGTAATCGTCGTAGTTGCCGTTCAGGATACGGCCCTTGGCGCTCACGATTCCGGCGGTCACGGTCAGCGAAAAGCCGAACGGATTTCCGATCGCCACTACCCAGTCTCCAATCTGGGTCTGATTGGAAGAACCGAGCTCGGCCACTGGGAGCGGCTCCTTGGTGTCGATTTTGATCAGCGCGAGATCGCTCTTGGGATCCTTGCCGATGACCTTGGCGGTGAACTCCCGCTTGTCCATCAAGGTGACCTGGATTTCATCAGCGCCGCCGACCACGTGGTTATTGGTCAGGATATAGCCGTCGGACGATACGATCACACCGGAGCCGAGTCCGTGCTGCTTGTACTCACGCGGACCCTGTCCGAAGAAGCGGCGGAACTGTTCGAAGGGATCGCCCTGCTGGCCCGGAGCACCGCCTTCTCCCTGGCCTTGGCCCTGATCGTCGCCACCACCGCCGCCGGGGGCTGCGCCTTCATCGTCGCCCTGTCCCGGAGCGTCGGCGCCGACTTTCACGTCCTGCACCACGGCCACATTCACGACCGTGGGCATCACGTGTTTAACCAGCGGCGCGAACGAGCCGATGATACCGGTGCGCGGCTCGTTAGGCTCAGGCTGATTGGGCGCCGCGGGGACGCCGGTATTCTGCATCTGGTCTTTGGGAGAGACGGGCGGCGCGGGCAAGGGCGGCGCGGGAGACGTCTTGGAAGCATCCTGGTCGGAACTCCAGAACGGGAACGCGCCGGCGCGAGCAAACGCGATTACCAGACCGATCAACACGCCGCCTGCAATCGCGGCGATCTTCTTAGCCATGCAGTCCTCCTGGACAGATTGTAGTCATGGGGGCGGGGCTGTGAGGCCGAGGCCCTGTACTATCGGACGATAAATTACGGGCGAAATTCAGCGTCCCCAATAGATTAGCGGCCCGGAGATAGCCGGGCCAGTCCGACAAGTTGACAAGTCGAAGTGTAGTCCGCGACCGCGTGAATTAGAACGGGGGGAATTTGAACGACGAACGAAATCACAGAGCAATAAAATTAAAGGGTTACTTTAATTGTCAGGGCGTGCTTGGCTCACTGACCAATCGCCGAAGCGCCGGCGGCGCGACTCGGCTAGCGCGCGGCACGGCGCAGCGGCGTCTTGCGCGCGCGAGCGCTCGGCGCGGCGGCGGAGGACGTGGCGGCCGGCGAGCGCTGCTGCCGCTGACTGTGATTATTCGAGGCGAACAGGCGCCGGTTGCGATCGATTTCCGCGACCGCCCAGTCGCACCATCGGATGTTCTCCTGCATCCAATCGATTCCGCCGCGCAAGGTGAAATACGAGAACATCGAGTTGACGTCTGCGTAGGTCCGCGGCGCGCCGAAATAATCCCGCTCGATGGCGCGATAGGTCGCGAGATATTTCTCCCACATCGCGCGCTGCTCCTGGATCTTCGCGCGCGCGCCGTCGGCGCCGAGATGACCCAGGAACCGGCATCGCAGCAGCGCCGGATACTTCAGCTTCAACTCCTCGAACGGGCTTTCCAGCCACTCGACGAGGATCCGCTGGCCGTCGGGCGTTATCGTGTAGAGCCGCTTGTTGGGACGGCCGCGCTGAACCACGTCGCGGCTGCGGAGCCATCCCCGGCCCACCATCCGGTCCAGCGTCGGATAAATCTGCCCCTGATGCGCGTGCCAGTAGTGCGCCATCTGGAGGCCGAAGATCTTCACGATGTCGTAGCCGGTGATGCCGGGGACCTCCGCGACCAGCCCGAGCAGGGCGTGCTCGAGGGCCGACTTGATTCGTGGCTTGCGCGGCTGGCTCGTCACGCAGGCACCCAGTTGCCGTGGAAGCCGAAGGGCACCCGATGCTGCAGCTTGACGCGCGCGACGGGCGCCTTGGCGAAGTTGCGCGCGTCAAGCACGACCATCTCGCTGCGATTGAGCTGCGGGTCGAACCACACAGCGAGCACCCAGCCCTCGTCCTCTGCGGCGCCCACGCAGCGCGGTACGAAGATCGGCTCGCCAGGCGACATGCGTCCGCCGAGATCCTGGACTTCGCTTGCGCCGCTCTTGTAGTCGCGCTTCACCAGCGCGGTGAAGCCATCCCGGTTGGTTCCGCGCTCGGCGGCGAAGTAGCCGTAGCGATGCTTCTTGCCGGCCAGCCGTTCGTCGAGGCGCGGAAATTCTCCGACCATATCGTCGGCCTGCTCCTGGCGCATCGAGCCGTCATTGAGATTGAAGGTCCAGCGCCACGGATGCGGCGGCGCGCCGAAGGAGTTGCCGCTCATGTCGAGCGATTCCATCCGGCATCCGTCGACCACCACCGAGTCCTTCTCTTCGAAGGCGTTGAGAAAATGAAAAATGAAAAACGGCTCGGCCTGGAACCACTTCACGTCGCCGCCCGCGCGCGGCATCACGCCAATCCGGGTGCCGTGCTCCGGCTGCCATTCCATGAGCGGCTTGCCGAGCGCGATATTTTCCAGTTTGAACACCGAGGGGCACACGAAAAAGACCACGTAGTTATCGGTGGCGACGAAGTCGTGCATCATCACCGGAAGGCCCGAGTCGATAGTGCGCGACTCGACCAGGTTGCCGGCGCGATCCGCGCGGTAGTAGGTCAGGTAAGGCGGGAACGGCTGGTAGCCGAAAAATAAAAGCTCACCGGAGACCGGATCGAACTTCGGATGCGCCGTCATCGGGCCGCCGAGCTTGCCGGCGAAGTCGAAGAACCCCTTGGTCTCGAGCGTGGCCGTATCCAGCTCGTGAGGAAGTCCCGCTTCGAACAGCGCGAGCAGGCGGTTGGCGTATCCGACGATGTTGGTGTTGGCAGCGTTCTTCATCGGCGGAAGGCCGGGCGGAATCTCGCCGGACTTGCTGATGAGGCCGCCGTAGATGGCCTTGCCCGCCTTCATCTCGGCGAGCAGGCCCGTGGTTTTCACGTAGCGATTGCGATAGGAGGCGCGCCCGTCGTTGAGCCGGAAGGAATGCACCATGCCGTCGCCGTCGAACCAGTGGTAGCGGCCGAGCGGCTTGAAATGCGGATTGGGGCCGATGCGGAACAAAGTGCCGTCGAGCTCGCGCGGCAGCTCGCCTTCGATTTCGAGGTCGGGAGCGTCGCCCTCCTCGCGCCAGGGCGCGTAGTTGCCGGTGAGATACGGATTGTCGGAGTCGAACATGCCTGCGTCCTCCAGCTTCAAATGCTTGTGTAATGGATTAGTTCAATATTGAACTAATGTCAAGTGCCGCGCGCTTGGCGAGTGCATGCGACCATCGGCGGAAGTGCCGCTGCTGCGCCTCAAGCTGAACCCTGAAAGGCAAGCTCTTCAGGCAAGACAACAATGATTGCGATTGGTTCGATCCGGAAATTTATCTCTGGCAGGCCGATCCGCGTCCTGGCCTCGACTTCGCTCGCGAGGGCCAGCGCGTCGTGTCAGAGATACAACTGACGCGGCCATGCGGTGGCGGGGAGTTTGCGGCGGAGTGAGAACATCGTCCATTCGACCCAGACAAGCGGCCAGGCGCAGGCCGCGACAAACCATGACTGCTTCAGGATGCCGGGCCAAGCCTGATTGGCAACCCCAGAAGACCGAGTCCGATGACGGTTTTTGTTTCGGAGCCGGCGCTCGAAGCGTTCGATTTGGGTCACGCGGGCGGCCGGTCAGGAAACCTGGGGTTCACCCTTTCCGCAGTTTATCTCCCAGGGCATACCGAATTGATCGACCACGACGCCGAAACGCAGCGCCCAAAAGGTCTCCTGCAGCGGCATCTCCACGGTGCCCTTTTCCGCCAGCTCCGCGAAGATGCGTTCCGCTCGCGCCACATCGTCGAGGTTGAGCGTCAGGCTAAATCCTTGCGGCTTTTGATAGTGATCCGGAGGAGCGTCGGAGCCCGTGATCCGCTGCTCGCCCAACAAGAGAACGCCATGAAGGATCTGGTTGCGCCGATCCGAGGGCGTTTGTCCGGCCAAGGGGGAGTCTCCGTAGGTCAGCATCAGAGAAATCTTGCCGCCGAGGCATTTCTCATAAAACTTGAGAGCGACTTCACATTGGCCATTGAACGATAGATGCGGTTCCAAGTGCATCGAACACCTCCGAATCAGGCTATCCGGGCGACATGATGGTGGGGAGCGATCTGCGCGAAGCTTATGTTTCAATTCTGCCAGGGGCAACGGCTCTCGCGGCAACTCATTGCCCGCCGCCGCATGACGACCTAGGATCAATTCCGGGATGCTTGTCGACACGATCATTTTCGGCGCGGGGCTGTTTGCGTGGACGCTGGTCGAATACGTGATCCACGGAACGCTGAGCCACGTCTTCGCGACGCCGATCTCGCCGCTTCACGACGTCCATCATCGCGATCCGCACGCCATCTTTACGATTGGCGCGTGGGTTCCCACCGCGATCGTGTGGACCGTCGGGATGGCGGTGTTCGGGATGAGCCGGGGAATGATCTTCTACAGCGGAATGGTCGCGGGATTTATCATCTACGAGGCGGTGCACTATCGGATCCACTTCGCCACGCCGGCCACGGCGTTCGAGGCGCGGATTCGCGCGCGGCACCTGGCGCATCATTTCCGCGCGCCCGACGTGTGCTTCGGCGTGACCACGCCGATTTGGGATCACGTATTCGGCAGCCAGCCCGGGATCGAGCGGATGAGCGAGCTGGAGGCGTCGGTGGCCAACGTCGCGCCGCTGAGGGGCCCCACCAACGTGCGCAAGATCGCGCAGTACCTTACGCCGCACGCATCGAACTGAATTGATTTGAATCGACGCTGACTTCCGGCGCCGACGCGCGATGCGAGCGCTCGCGGTCTTCGAGCGCCGCGCGGCTTACAGGCGCAGGACGAAGCGGATGTCGCCGAGGCGGAGCTGGCTGCCGCTGTTCAACTGCGCGGAGCCGCGCACCTGGTGCTCGTCGATGTAGCTCCCGTTGGTCGAGTTGAGATCCATCAGCTCGTAGCCGCCGTCGCGACGCAGCAGGCGCGCGTGCGAGCGCGAAATGCTCGCGTGCGGAATCACCACGTCGTTGTCCTCGCCGCGGCCGATCGAGACCTCGTCCTTGAACAGGCTGAATTCGGACGGCACCGGGTCGACCGCATCGAGCGTGACCAGTCGCGCGCCCTGCGAGCCGGCGCCGGTGCGCGGTCCGGTTGCCGCGGGCGGAGGTCCGGTGCGCGCGGGAGCGGGCCGGGGCGCGGGAGCAGAGCGCGTCGGTATCGAGATCGAGGGCATCGGAGCGCGCGCCTGCGCCTCGACGATCGCCTTCAATTCCTCGGTCGAGACGCCGAAGCGCATCTGTGCGAGGCCGAACAGCGCCAGTATCGCGGCCAGCGGCACTGCGAGGTTCCACCAATTGAACGACAACTGCTTGAGCCCGGTGCCCTCGGCGTTCTGATCCGCGGGCGCGTTGTCGTCGGGCACGTTGATCGCAGCGCCGCCGATGCCGCGCACCTGGTAGGCGGTATTGGCGCTGCCGGTGTCGCCGTTGTAATTGACCTGAAGCTCGACCTTGCGATTGGTCCCGTCCTCGATCGGACGCGGGGTGCGATAGGTCAGCGAATACTCGGTTGCGATCGAATGGCCGATTTCGCGCACCAGCGAGGAGAAGCGTCCTTCCTCGGTGATGATGTTGAACGAGCGGCCGTGGGTGGCGTCGACGATTTCCTGGTACTCGGGCGCAATGAACGGCGGCGGCACCACCGCATACAAGGTGAGGCCGTTTTTCTTGAGCGTCGCTGCGACCTTGTCGCCGGTGAGATCGGTAACCTGGGTGTGTTGCGGATGATGGTCGTGGTAGGCCTGATCGTGCTGCGTGTCCTCCGAGCCGTCGCCCGCATGATGGGGAGGAGCGTCGGTAACGATGATGATGATGCCCTCGGCCTCGGGCCGGAACGGGAACGACGCCGCGTAGTTGAGCGCGTCGAGCTGATCCTCGGGGATGTCGCCGCCGCCGCCCGCGTGCAGGGTGCCGACCCAATCGGTGAACTCCTTCACGTTGGAGGTCATCGTGTTGCGATACGGGCAGTTGCAGTCGGCGGCCGCGGAGACGACGTAGTCCTCGAAGGTGACCAGGCCCAGGCGATAGTCGCGGTTGTTGGCGGCGAGATCCTGCGCGAACGAGATCACGTTCTGCTTGACCGCGTCGATATAGGGCTGCATCGACTCGGTCACGTCGAGCACGAAGATAATATCGACCGGGCGCCCCTGGCCGACGCCGCGGAAGTCGAGAATCTTTGCTTCCTTGCCGTCCTCGTAGACCTTCACGTTGTCGGGACGCAGATTGCCGACCGGAGCGCCGTTCGGATCGGTAAGCCCGAAGTCGAGTTCCACACCGCCGTCGGCATCGAAGTGTTCGAGACCCGGATTGCCCATCGAGATTCTGAGGCTCGCGCGCGCGGGGGCCGCGAGCAGGAACAATCCGAGCGCGAGGATCAATGCCAGCGCGCGCGAAGTTCGATATTGCGAAGCCGCTGTCGTAGACACCAATCAGATTCTCCGGATAGCGATGGCGCTCAGTCAAGATCCGCCAGATGCGTCAAGGCCGGGCGCCACAAGTCTTTTGTTGCGTTCACCGCCTTGTTAGGTTATCCAATTCGCTGACTCTATTCATTCTCCACAGGGTAGTTGGTGAAAGTACCACGTTTTTTCCGGGCCGGTGCGGCCCTGACAGCTTTTCTTGTCCTCGGGGTTTCCGTTCTGCTGACTGCGTTCGCTCCCGCTCCGGCGCTGGCCGCCAAGGGAAGCGTCGAGATCGGCTTTATCGCCGTTCCGCCGCAGGGCTTTCAGAACGTGCTGCTGAACGTCGTTTCGGTGCGGCTCAACCCCAAGGCAGACGCCGCCGAGGACGCCACCACATGGGTGAACATCGCGGTGCCCTCGCTGGTGGGGGTCGGCAGCTCGGGCAAGCCCGGCGATCTGCAGTTCGATCTGAACCTGATCCAGTCGGTGCCGCAGCTCTTCAATACCGCTCCGGTCAAGCCCAACAAGTACATGGACCTCGAGATCATCCTCGACAACGTGCATCCCGGCACGTTGATCCCCTACTGCTCGTCATCGGGTCCGCTCGAGGGCTGCATAAATTATCCGATGACGCTGCAGAGCCCCGGCACCCCGCTGACGCTGGATGTGCTGGTGCCGGTGACCAAGCGGCAGCTCACCCAGGTAGTCGTCACGCTCAACGTCGCGATCACCGCCGGCGGAGTGCCGGTCACGACGGGGGGAGCATACACGGTGACCGTGACGCCGAGCGCCGCGGTGCAGAGCAATCTGCTGGCGGGAATCAACGGCTCGACCAAGGGCGCGCAGGGCGGGAAGACCAAGAAGAAAGTGTTGGGCCTGGCGGTCACCGCGGAAACGATGGGGACCAACACGATCATCGCAAGTGCGCCGGTGGCCGGCGGAACCTACTCGTTGGCGCTGCCGGCGGCGGCCGATATCGGCACGCTGTACGATCTGTACGTTTCGGGCGGCGGGGTAGTTTACCAGGCCGATCGGCTGCCTGCGGTATTTCCGGGCACCAGCCAGAACATCAGCTTCGACGTCGGCAAACAGCAAAAGCTGGGGAGTATTTCCGGACAAATAGTTGACGCCTGCACCGGCCAGCCGATCCAGGGAGCCACGGTCCAACTCCTGGTTCCACCCAATGAAAACAGCGCCGCCGACTGCAGCAGCACGCCTGCTCAATGCGTCAGCGTTGCCACCACCACCACCGATAACGATGGCGATTACCCGATTCCCGGCACGGCGACTGCCCCGGCACAGTTCAACAACGTACCGATCGGGAACACATACACGATGCAGATTTCGGCCCCGGGCTACGACACTCTTCTGACTCCCGCCGCCGCAACCGGAAACACCAAGCACGGCGGCAAATGCACCAGCGGAAACCCGGCGCCGGATTGCGATTTCTCGCTGACGACGAGCTACATCGTAGGCACCCTGAACCTGGGCGCGAATCCCCCCGCCGGCACCAGCGTGATGTTCGAGGTGTTCGCGGAGAATACGGGAACCAACACTATCCAGAGCGCGTTGCCGACGCCGATAACGATCAGGTCCGCGAGCGCCACCGCCAACTTCACGATCAACGTGCCGAGCACGGTCGGGAACTTCGACCTGTTCGCGAGCGCGATCGATCTGTACCAGGGCGCGACCGATCCGTACCCGGGCCATACCGTCGTGGTTGCCTCCAACGTCGCCCCGCAGGTGGTCTGCCCAGCGCCCACGACGCCTACCGTGGTTCTAGGCCCGATGGATTGCATCGGTCACGGCAGCGCCGCGCTGGGTTCGGTGTCCAATCCGGACTCGGGCACGACCGTGGAGCTCTCGAAGGACAACGTCGAGTTGATGTCGGCACCGGTTATCCCGCTGCCGCCGGCGCCGACTCCGAACAACACGTACTCGTTCTGCACGCCCGCCGACACCTACGACGTGCAGCGCTTCGAGGCGCAATTTCCGGCGACCGGCACGTCACCGCTCGAGCCGCTGCCGGCATTGCCGGTGGGCTCGTCTGAAGAGGTGATTATCCCGGCACCGGGTCCTGAGCCGGTGACGAAACCGTCGTCATGTCCGACCACCTGTAGTTTTCCAGACGGCACCTGCCCGGGAACTTGCATCAACACGGTTCCCGATCCGCTGTGAGGGCGCCCGGTTTACGCATGCGTAATTTGTCGAAACTCGGACTTGGCGTCGTTTCGGCCTGGCTCGCGGTGGCGGTCGCGGCGTGCAATAGCGGCCTCGGCGGATTTTCCGGAAGCGTCGGCAACACGCCGGCGGTTCAGCCGCTGACCAGCTTCCGCGTGCTCGGCAATCCCGGCACTCCGTTCAGCGCGGTTATTTCCGACGCGCGCAGTTCGTGGTCGGTCAAGGGCGCGATCCCGATGGATCTCGTGATCATCAACACGCTGCAACCAACCCGGCTGGTCGCGACCAAGCTCGCCAGCGACGCGAGCCTGATGAGCCTCGATATCCTGAGCGGCACCGTGATCAAGGAGCTGTCCTCGACCAACGCGCCATTCGGCACCGCGTCGGTCCAGGTCGGCACGCTCACCTCCATCGCTCCGCCGGCGAATCCTGACGTCAGAATTTTCGTGATCGGCCCGGCGACCGAGTTGTTCCGGGGACTGGTCGAAGATACCCAGATCGGCTTCGAGGTGACCGATCGCGCGCCCGCGCTGTTCCTGTTCGACCAGCCCGACGGCAGCGTCGATGGACTGTTCTCGCAGCTACAGAATTTCGGCGCGTTCAAAGTCAATCTGACCTTCAACGGCGGAGTCGTCGCAACCACGTCGGGCGGACCGGTCGTTTCGATCAAACAACCATAAGCCGCGCGCGTCGCGGCGGCGCGGATTCGAAGACGGCGGCGCCACGTGGTATAGTCACTGTCGAGTGCCGCACCAATGCTGACGCCGCCCGCATATCGAGTCAGACGCGCACAATTGACAGCTTCTCAGAATCGGCATAGTAAGCCCCTCACAGACTCGTGATTTATTAAGCCGCAATGGCAGTCCCAGCCTGCTGAGTAATGAGATCGCAGCTCCTTCGTCGGGTATTATTGGCGGTTGTTGTCCTGGCAGTTCTGGCGGCAATCTTCCCCGCACTTCGCTATTACCACTACTTCGAAACTCACGTTTCGACCGACGACGCTTACGTCGACGGGACGGTCGCGCTGGTTTCATCGCGGGTGTCGGGAACCGTCGTCGATGTCTATGCCGAAGACAACTGGACGGTTAAGCAGGGCGACCTGCTGCTGGCGCTCGATCCGCGCGATGCGGAAGTGCGCGTCGACCAGGCTCGCGCGCAGCTCGATCGCGCGCGTCAGAGCGTCGATGAAATCTACGCGCAAATCTCGGCGGCCGAGGCGGGGGTGTCGCTGGCCGCATCGCAGCTCAAGCAAGCGCGCATCGACTTCGAGCGCGCCCGGCAATTGAAGGCGTCGGGCGTGGTGTCGGCCGAGGCATACGATCAGGCGGACACCGGCCTGCGGGTGGCGCTCGCGGAACAGGCGTTAGCCGATCATCAGCTCACGCAGGCGCGGGCCGCGCTCGGCGGCGCCAGTCAGGATCACTCCGGACAAAATATTTCACAACAAGATCATTCCGTTGAGGACCACCTGGCGGCCGATCGTACCCGAGCCGATAACGTGCGCTACGATCGTCCGATGGTGAAGCAGGCCGAAGCAGCGCTGGAAGCTGCCAAGCTCGACCTCGCCTACACCAAAATCACCGCGCCGTTTGCAGGAATCGTGACGCACAAGACCGCGCACATCGGCCATCGGGTGCAGGCGGGCGAACCGCTGCTGGCGATCGTGCCGCTTAGAAATCTCTACATCACCGCGAACTTCAAGGAGACGCAACTCACCGACGTGCGCGTCGGACAGAGCGCCGACGTCGAGGCCGACATCTATCCCGGCTACGTTTATCACGGCCACGTCGATTCGATCAGCATGGGCACCGGCGCGGCGTTCTCACTGCTGCCGCCGGAAAATGCGACCGGCAACTGGGTCAAAGTCGTCCAGCGCGTGCCTGTCAAGATCGTGCTCGACTCGCCGATACCAGAGGACAAACCGCTGCGGCTGGGGCTCTCGGTCGAGGTCGCGATCAACGTCGGCGACACGCGTGGCCCGCTGCTCTCCTCGATCGTGCAGCGCCGCTTCAACCAGGGCGCCACGACGCTGCCTAACGAGTCGCTCACGGTTCCAGCGCTTCCAGAACCAGGCTCCCAGGACCGTCCCGAAGGCTCGGCGGAGGCACCGGCCGGCCAGCCGCAGATTCAGAATCCGCTCCACTGACGAACCTCGCGCACGGCTGATGAGCCAACGGCTCGCGCGCCAGCGAGATCTGTCGCCCGTACTGACACGCGTGTCATATTCATTGCGGCGATGCGCGCGCTGTACTAACCTCTTCGCGACTCGCCCATGCGCGCCCGCTGAAGATGCTCGATCCACAGAAGATCAACGAGAGTTTGTCCGCGTACCTGCGCGCACCGCTCGCGGCGTTGCGGGTGCTGGCCAGTGGATGGGAAACCACGGTCTTCGAGTTCATGCTCGCCTCCGCCTCGCGCGAGTTTCCGGCGATTCCGGCAGGAGTGCCGCTGGTGCTGCGCTTTTACCAGGGCAACCTGGCCGACGCGAAAGGCGCGCGCGAGCATCTCACGATCGATCGCCTCGCGAGCGCCGGTTATTGCGTGCCGCAACCGTGGGCGTTCGAGCCCAGCCATGAACCGCTCGGCGCGCCGTTCCTGATCATGCAGCGCCTGGCGGGCGGCCCGCTGTTCGCGGTCAAGAGCTTCCCGCAGGCGTTCAAGACTTTCTCGCTCGCGTTTTTCTCATTCGTGCGCGCGCAGGCGCGATTGCACAAGTTCAATCCCGACAGCCCGGGCCTCCGCGACATTCCTCACGCCTGCGCACCCGGCGCTGCCGCACCAGGAGCGCCGCTGCTCGATCGCGTCCTCGCGCTCATCGCCGAGCGCGTCGAGCAGGGGCCGCTGCCCGGACTGCGCCAGGCGCTGGCCCGCGTGACCGAGCGCGCGCACTCGTTTCGCGCCGCGCCGCCCGCGCTGGTGCACATGGACTATCATCCGCTCAACGTGATGGTGGAGCGCGTGCGGGTCACGGGCGTTATCGACTGGGTGAATACCGACGTCGGCGATCGTCACCTCGATGCCGCGATGACGGCGGTGATCCTTTCGTCGTCGGCGCTCGAGCGTCCGCGCTGGATGCGCGACAACCTGATCGGCAATTCGCTGCGCGCCTCGTTCGCCGGGCTGTACGTGCCGCTGTATCACGCGATGGCGCCGATGCAATGGCAGCGGTTTCGCTACTGCCAGGCGGTCGCGGCGCTGCTGCGGCTCTCGATGCTAGGGATGATGCGCGCGCGCGGCGCCGAGATGGTGGGTTTCCGTCCCGAGGCGATCGTCGAAGTGACGCCGGCGGTGGTGCGGCTGCTATCGCGCTACGCCACGCGCAAGAGCGGCGCCTCGGTGCGTATCGAATCCGCCGCGCCGCAGCCCGCCTGATCCGCGAACCGCCCGCTCCCCGGTAGCGCGCATCGCTTAGGCGCGTAGCAGCTCACGCAGCACGAATGGCAGGATACCGCCATGCCGGATGTACTCGACTTCCTCCGGGGTATCGACGCGCGCGATCGCTTCGAACTCGCGAACCTTCCCGTTGTCTTCGGCGCGCACATTGAGCGCCTGGCGCGGCTTCAGTCCCGCCTGCAATCCGCTCACCGAAAAGATTTCGCGGCCAGTGAGTCCGAGCGTCTCGCGGTTCTCGCCCTTTTTGTATTCGAGCGCGAGGATGCCCATCCCGACCAGATTGCTGCGATGGATCCGCTCGAAGCTCTCGGCGATAACCGCGCGCACGCCAAGCAGCAGCGGCCCTTTCGCGGCCCAGTCGCGCGAGGAGCCGGTGCCGTATTCTTTGCCCGCGAGCACGACCAGCGGAACGTTTTCCTTGCGGTAGCGCTCGGCGGCTTCGAAGATCGTCATGCGCTCGCCGTCGGGCAGATGAATGGTGACTCCGCCCTCGACGCCGGGGACCATCAGGTTGCGCAGGCGGATATTCGCGAACGTCCCGCGCACCATCACCTCATGATTTCCGCGCCGCGCGCCGTAAGAGTTGAAGTCCTTGGGCTGCACTCCATGCGCGATGAGATACTTGCCGGCCGGACCGTCGGCGGCGATCGAGCCGGCCGGAGAAATGTGATCGGTGGTGACGCTGTCGCCGAGCACCGCCAGCACGCGCGCACCCGCGAGGTCGGACAACGTGCCGGGCGCGGCTGTGATTCCGTCGAAGAACGGCGGCGCCTTTACGTATGATGAATCCTTCTCCCAGCGGAACAGGTTGCCCGCGGGCACCGCGAGGCTGCGCCAATTTTCATCGCCGTCGAAGACGTGGCCGTACTCCTGCTTGAACATCTCGGCGCCGACCGTCTTCGCGATCACCGCGCTGACTTCTTCCGCCGACGGCCACAGATCGCGAAGGTAGACCTGATGCCCATGCGGATCGGTCGCGAGCGGATCGTTCGCCGGATCGAAATCCATCGTGCCTGCCAGCGCGTACGCGACGACCAGCGGCGGCGACGCGAGATAATTGAAGCGCACCACCGAGTTGATGCGGCCCTCAAAATTGCGATTGCCGCTCAGGATCGCACATGCGACCAGGTTGCCAACTTTGATCGCTCCCGCGATGCCCTCTGCGACGGGGCCGCTGTTGCCGATGCACGTAGTGCATCCATAGCCGACCAGGTTGAAGCGCAGCTGCTCCAGGTATTCGCTGAGTCCAGCGCGCTTCAAGTACTGCGTCACGACCTTCGATCCCGGCGCTAGACTGGTCTTGACCCACGGTTTCGTCTTGAGCCCGCGCTCGACGGCCTTCTTCGCGAGCAGTCCGGCCGCGATCATCACCGACGGATTCGACGTATTGGTGCAGCTCGTAATCGCCGCGATCACGATCGATCCGTGCCCGATCGAGAACGCGCCGCCCTCCTCGCCGTGGACTTCCACCTGGTGCGCGATATGCCCCAGGTCCGACGCCACGATCCGCTCGTGCGGCGCGAGGTTGGGGTTGCCACCTTCGGCGACCCAGCGCTCGACATTTTTCGGATCGACGCCGTTGTGATTCTGCACTTCCTTGGCCAGCTCGCGGCGAAAATCGCTCTTGGCCACCGACAGCGCGACACGATCCTGCGGGCGGCGCGGTCCCGCCAGCGACGGCTCGACCGACGCGAGATCCAGCTCGAGCAGGTCCGAGAAGTGCGGCTCCGCCGAATCCGGCGTGTAGAAAAGCCCCTGCGCCTTGCAGTACGCCTCGATCAGTTTGATTCGATGCTCGTCGCGCCCGGTGAGCCGCAGGTAGGTGAGCGTCTGCGCGTCGACCGGAAAAAATCCGATGGTCGCGCCGTACTCCGGCGACATGTTGCCGAGCGTCGCGCGATCGGCGACCGCCAGCGACGCCAGCCCGGGCCCGCAGTATTCGACGAATTTTCCGACCACGCCTTTCTTGCGCAGCATCTGCGTGACCGTCAGCACCAGGTCGGTCGCCGTCGCGCCGGGGCGCAGACTCCCGTGCAAACGGAAACCCACCACCTCCGGAATCAGCATCGGGATCGATCGCCCGAGCATCGCGGCTTCAGCCTCGATTCCGCCGACGCCCCATCCGACCACGCCGAGCCCGTTGATCATCGTGGTATGCGAGTCGGTTCCGATCACCGTGTCGGGAAAAGCCTCGCCTTCTTTCGACGCCAGCACCACCGGCGCCAGGTATTCGAGATTCACCTGGTGGACGATCCCGGTGTCGGGCGGCACTACGCGGAAGTTGCTGAACGCGCCCTGCCCCCAGCGCAGGAACAGGTAGCGTTCCTGGTTGCGCTCGAATTCCATGCGCGCGTTGGTCGCGAACGACGCGGCGGTGCCGAAGGAATCGACCTGCACCGAATGATCGATCACCAAATCGACGGGCTGCAGCGGATTAATCTTCGCCGGGTCGCCGCCCAGGCGCTTGATCGCGTCGCGCATCGCCGCGAGATCGGCGACCACCGGGATGCCGGTGAAGTCCTGCAGCAGCACGCGCGCAGGGCGAAATGAAAACTCGCGCTCCTCGGGCGTGCCGTTCCATCGCGCGAGCGTCTCGACCTGGTCGGTGTTGACCACCAGGCCATCCTCGCGGCGGAGCAGATTCTCCAGCAACACCTTGATCGAGAACGGCGTCTTCGCCAGCGAGAAGCCGCGCTTCTCGAGCGCCTCGAGTTTGTAAATCGAATAGTCGTGGCCGTCGACCGGGAGCGTCGCGCGCGCACCGAAGCTGTTCTTGTTCATAAAAGAAGAATAGCTCGCAGGACGACTCACGCAAACGACTTGATCGATCGGCTGGCAGCCCTGATCGATCGCCTTGCGGCGTCAGTTCGTCTGCTGGCGGTCGCCGCCGGTGCGCGGCGGCGCGCTCGCGCGCGGGCCCGGATCCACCGAGAGCCAGATTGCAACGATAACTCCGGGCAGCGCGGCGGTGGCCGAGCCGAGCCACATGATGCGATTGTCCGGATTGATCCGCAGGATGACCAGCGTGGCGGCGCCGAAAAAAATCATCCACAGCGCGGCAAACACACGCGCCCATCCGCGGCTTCGCGAAAGCGCTTCGCTATCGGCGGGATTCATCGGATTGCACGCGCGGGCGTGGGACCGTGCAGCCCGTCATGGACCAATGCGCGGCCGTCGGAATGAAAGCGCATTGCTGCCAGCATCCCGACCCGCGGCGACTCCAGCGAAGCCACGCCATCGATCGTGTCGATCATGACGCGCGATCGCGCTGCGAGCATCGCGAGCAGCGCCGCGACCGCGGCGCTGAAGCCGTCGTCATCAAGCTCACCGTCGCCCGCCGTGACCAGCGCGCGCCCCTGCAGCCCGAGCATCACGCGTCCCGCGCGAAGCACGATCACGTTGGAAGCCTCGCGCGCGATTCCGCATCCGGGGAGCATCGCGCCGTATGGGTTGGCGGGATCGATAGCGCTGAGTGCGAGCGGCTTTTCGCGCGAGGGCGTGAGGTTGAGCGCCGCGCGCAGCATCTCGACCGCCTCGGGCAGCGCATATTGTTCGGCCGAGAGCGAGCGCACGAACCATCCGCGGCGAATGGTGCCGCCGTATTCGAGGCGGCGGAGCGCGAACGAGAGGTCGTGCCACGAGACCGGCGACGACTCGAGCGCGAGCATCTCGCGCGAGAGAATTCCGTTGCGCTCTAGCAGGAGCATCGCGCGCTCGCGCATTTCGTCGAAGTCGCGCTCGGGTTTGGCGGGAATAATCGCAGACCAGCGGCCCGACAGGCTCGACTTGAGCCGCGCGCGCAGCGCCGCGTCGTGCCGGGTCGGCGCGCGCCGCACCACCGGCGCGATCGCGTGCTCGGCGCTCGCATCGGCGGCGAGCATCCGCAGCGGCGCGAAGCTGTCGTTGGTCGCGCGGCCGGAAGCGGCCAGGCGCCACAGCGCGGCGAGCGTATCGCGCTCGGACAAGTCGGCGCGATCGGCGACCTGGTCGAGATACTGCGCGCCGCCGCCGGCGAGCGCGCTCGAGCACCGCGCGATCGCGCGCGTCTTTTGCATCTGATTCGCGATCGCCGGCGGTCTTTATTTCGCCGGTTCCGCCTTCGACAGTGACGGCTTTAGTTTGTTCCGCTTCGCCATTTTCGCGCGGGCCGAACAGCGGATGGCGCCGCGGAATAAAAGCGACTCGCGCCGGGACGTTGCGCGGCGCGCCATCGTCGGGGATTGCCGCCCAAATCATCTGGCCGCTCAGGCACACCAGGTCAAGCAGCTCGGGACGGTAGCCCGGGATGCGCGCGGGCAGGATCGCGCGCTCCCATTGCTCGGGCGTAAACGCCAGCCCGGCGAGCTGTTCGAGCACGGTGGCGGCGCCGGCCTGGTCGGCGCTCACGTCAGCGCCGCCCGCGTGCATCCAGCGCAGGCGGAATGCGGCGAACTCGTGATCGGCGCAGGGTTCGATTTCGGCGCGGACGCGCGCGAGCGTGATGCGATGGATGCGCTCGAGGTTGTAGCGATCGCACCATTGGATAGTGTCGGAGCGGGTGAAGTGGCCGCGGAAGATCGCGCCTTTGGATTCGAGCGCGACGAGTGCGCGCTCGACCGCGGCGTCTTCCAACGACAGCCGCGCCGCGAAATCGCGGGCGGCCGCGGGGCCGCGAGGTTTTGAGCGCGCGGCGGACGATCTCCTCGCGCGCCGCGTCGGCGTCGACGACCGCCGGCGCCGGAGCGAGCGCATCTCGTCCGGCGAATGACGCTTCCGGATAGGCGGCGGCGAACAGCGCCGCGTCTTCGACTGCGATTATTTTCTCGAGCGCCGCGCCGTTGACGCGCACGCGCGTGATGCGTCCGTTTTCTTCGAGCGCCGCCACGACGGTGCGCGTATTGTCGCCCATGCAATCGGAAATTTCGTCGTGCGAGAGCGAGCCGTGGGCGCGAATCAGCTCGTACAACTCGTCGGCGTCGCGCGGCTTGCGGCCCACCGCGCGGCCGCTCACTTCCGCGACGACGGTATCGACCGCCTCGGTCGCGAGCATCTCGGAGAGGTCCTCGCTGCGGAACACGTCCTCGGCCATCCCGCGATTCATGGTGACGGTGCGGCTGCGGCGGTTGGCGCGCTCGCCACCGTCGAGGAACGAGTAGTCCCACGCGAGCAGCAGGCGATGGGCGAAGACCGACGGCGAGATCGAATCGACGAACACCGAGCGGATCGCACCGCTCTCGGCGTCTGCGAGCAGGCGCGTCATCCGGGTCACGTCGGCGGATTCCTCGAGGCACTCGCGGATAGTTTCGGCGACGATAAAGTGATCGGGAATTTCGATCGCGGGCGGCTTGTTCTCGAAGCACGCCTGCTGCTGCGGGAACAGCGCCGCGACCAGTTCCTGCGAGCGCAGGCGCTGGATCCAGGCCGGGATGCGCCGCCCGCGCGAGGAGCGCATCACGGTGAGCGCGCGCGAGGCGACGTGGCGGAAGCGCACTTCGAACATCGGCGCGTCCAGCATCGCCTGGGTCAGCACCTCGCGCGCGCGGCGCGCCGGCACCATCGCGAGCAAGTCCTCGAGCGGAAAGCTGTGTTTCGAATTGAGCGCGAGCAGCACCGCGTCGTCGATCGCGGAGGCCTGGATTTCGAAGTCGAACGACTGGCACAGGCGCTTGCGAATCGCGAGGCCAAGGCCGCGGTTGAGGCGGATTCCGAACGGCGTGTGGATGACCATCTGGGTGCCGCCCAGGCCGTCGAAGAAGCGCTCGATTACAAGCGTGCGCTCGTCGGGAATCGCGCCGAGCGCGGCGAGTCCGCGGCGGACGTAGTCGATTGCCTGCGGCGCGGCGGTTTCGTCCATCGCGCACTCGGTCACCAGCCATCGCGCGGCAGCCTCGGGGTCGCCGAGCCGCGCGGCAATTTCACGCTTGAGATCGCAGACCTCGGCCGAGAGCGCGCCGGAGCGGCCGCCCGCCTCGGTCTGCCAGAACGGCAGGCTCGGCGCCATCCCGGGGGCAGCCTCGACCAGCAGGCGTCCGCGCGAGATGCGCCGGATTTGCCACGGCATCGAACCGAGCGCGAACACGTCGCCGCGGGTGGACTCCTGCGCGAAGTCCTCTTCGACGTCGCCAATCTTGCGTCCCTCGGACTCGATGACGACGTCGTAGTTGCCGTTCTCGGGAATCGTTCCGCCCGAGGTTATCGCGGACAGGCGCGCGCCACGGCGCGGGCGCACACGGTGATTGACGCGATCGAAAAAGATTTTGGGCGCTGCGCCCTGGATGCGATCGGGCAGCTCGGCTGCCATCTGCTCGAGCAGTTGACGCAGAGCGGCCTCGTCGAGCGCGCCGAAGTTGTACGCACCGCGCAGAATCGCCAGGAGCGCGGGCTCGCTGATGTCTTCCTCTTCGGCGGCGATCGCGACGATTTGCTGCGCCGCGATATCGGCGCATCCGGTGGGAATCTCGACTTCATCGAGATGGCCGCTGCGGATCGCGCGCACCGCGGCGGCGCATTCGAGAAGATCGTCCGTGGTCATCGCGAAGAAGCGGCCCTTCGGGGTCGCGTCGAGGCTATGGCCGGAGCGGCCGACCCGCTGGATCGCGGCAGAAATCGATTTCGGGGAATCGAGCTGGCAGACCAGCTCGACCGCGCCGACGTCGATGCCCAGCTCCAGCGACGAGGTCGCAACGATCGCCTTCAGCTCGCCGCGCTTGAGCCGCTGCTCGGCGAGCAGGCGCTCCTTGCGCGCGAGGCTGCCGTGATGCGCCATCACGGCGTCGGTGCCAAGGCGCTTCTGCAGATTGAGGGCGACCCGCTCGGCCCATCGGCGGGACAAAGTGAAGACGAGAGTGGTGCGATGCTCCGCGACCAGGCGCGCGACCTCGTCGTACATCGCCTCCCAGTGCTGATGGGTCGCCAGCGGGCCGAGCTCGGGGCCGGGCGCGGTCACCTGGAGGTCCATGTGGCGCGCGCGATCGTCGGCACGCACGACTTGCGCGGGCCGCGGCGTGCGGATGGCGCCGTCGGCGCTGGTATCGAAACCGGCCAGGAAGCCGGCGAGAGTCTCGATCGGATTGAGCGTTGCCGAGAGGCCGATTCGCGCCGGGCGCGCGCCGCCGCGGGCGCGGACCAGGCGTTCCAGCCGCTCCAGCGTGACGGCCAGATGCGCTCCGCGCTTGTTGCCGGCAAGAGCATGAAGCTCGTCAACGATCACGTGGCGAACGTTGACCAGCTTCTCGCGAAAGCGCGGCGAGGTCAGCAGGATGAAGAGCGACTCCGGCGTAGTGACGAGGATGTGCGGCGGCCGGCGGAGCATCGCACCGCGCTCGCCGGCCGGCGTATCGCCGGTGCGAAGGCCGGCGCGCAGATGCGACAGGTCAAGGCCCATCGCGGCGCCGCTGACGCGCACGCCTTCAAGCGGCTCGTCGAGGTTGACGCGGATGTCGTTGGCGAGAGCCTTCAGCGGGGAGACGTAGAGGACCGAGACTTCGTCGCGCAGCTCGCCGCGCTCCGCGTCGAGCACCAGGCGGTTGATCGCCCACATGAAGGCGGCAAGGGTCTTGCCGCTGCCGGTGGGCGCACAGAGCAGAACGTCGTGGCCGGGAGCGGTCTGCGCCTGGCCAATCACGGGCCATCCCAGTTCCTGCGCGCGCGAGGGCCGCGCGAAGCGGCGCTCGAACCAATCGCGGACGGCGGGATGGAAACCGGCAGGAAGCATCGCAGTCATTTTAGCATCGCGATCGTCACGACGGCAGCTATAACTTTTGAACCGCGAAATCCGCGTGCGGGTTTAGCGCCTCGGGCGGAATCCTACCGAAATGGATAATTTTCGTAACCCTCAGATACGAAAATCAGCGAGCGGGAAAATTTTTTTCTCATTGCGAAGCGCTTGCAAGTCGCTCATAGTTGCGTGCGCTCGGCGTGATGCAATTTAGAGGAGAGGAAACATGGTTAAGTCGCGGTTTTTCGTAACGCTCATTTCTGCAACTGCTCTGGCGGCGACCCTGATCGTCGCGGGCTGCCATCATAATGCGAGCCCCGACGGGGTATACAGCGATTCGACCGGGCAGATGAATTTGGAGTTCAAAGACGGCAAGGCCCATATGAATGTCGGGGGCATGGCCGATACCGCCGGTTCACCCTACGACGTCAACGGCGAAAAGATCACTATTCATACTCCGGCGGGAGACGTGCAGATCACAATGAACAGCGACGGAAGTCTTCAAACTCCCACCGGAGTGTTGACCAAGAAGTGAGAACAGGAATCCGGGCGGTTCGGCATGAACCATCGGAGAGGAGTGCAAAAATGGCGAGGTCCCAGTCTTACGCGACGCTCATTGCTACCAGTATTGCTGCAACTGCCCTGATGGCGGCCCTGGTCGTGGCGGGGTGCCATCATTCAAACACGCCGGATGGCGTTTATTCCGATACGACGGGCCGCATCACGATGGAGTTCAAGGGCGGCAAAGCTTTTCTGAACCTGGGAGGAACGGCCGATCCCGACGGGACGCCCTACGACGTGGCCGGCGACAAGATCACGATTCACTACGCGCCGGACAGCATGTTGGCGCAATTTTCGGTGATCACGATAAACAGCGACGGAAGTTTGCAGAGCGGCATGGGCACGTTGACGAAGAAGTGACGGTCGCTGCAGGCTCGCACTCGCGCTTCGCGCTCTCGGTGATGCTGCTACGACTTCAACAGGTCTGGCAGGCGGGCGGTGAATTCGCTTTTGGAGAGGGTTAGCGAAAAGCCGGCGGCGCGGGCTGCCGCCAGCGGCTTCAGGTCGACGTGCGAGGCGAAGCCTACCAGGCGCGCGCCGGGGGCGGCGTCGTGGATGCGGGTGGCGGTCTCAAGCGCGGGAAATGACGCGTCGGAGAGATCGGCTACTACCAGCTTGAGACCGGGCTGCAGCTCGGCGCATCGCTTCGCCGCGGCATCGAGCGTGGACGCGTAGGCGATTTCCGCGCCAGTCGCGGATGCGACCGCGTCCATCTTCGAACGGAAGAACAGATCGCGCACCAGGGCGAGGACGGTCGGCGTCGTGGGCGCGGCGCCCTCCCCGCTCATAGCGAGCGCTCCTCCAGCTCTACGTGATGCGCAGTGCCGTCGCGAAAGCGTCCGGGCCTGAACGGAGTGAGATCGATCGACGGCTGGCGGCCCATCACCAGATCCGCGAGCACTTCGCCGGTTACCGCTGAAAGCAGGATGCCGCTGCGGAAGTGTCCGGTCGCGTAGAACACGTTGGCGACCGAAGGCGACGGACCGAGCACCGGCATCAAGTCGTCGGCAGCGGGCCGGAGGCCGGCCCACGCCTCGCGGAACGGAATCGACTCGAGCGCGGGGACGATCGCCTTGACCGCGTGGACGATCTGGTCCATCCCGCCGAGCGTGATGCTCTTGTTGAAGCCGGCGTCCTCGAAAATCGAGCCGGCCAGGATGCGCCCGTCGCGGCGCGGCACCAGGATGCCGCCGCCGGAGAAAATCGACGGTCCGAGCAGACCGGGCCGCGACTCGAAGCAGATGATCTGCCCGCGCACCGGGTAAAAGCGGATCGCGTCGTCCTCGAGTCCGCGAATCTGCCCCGACCACGCGCCGGCGGCCAGGACGATCGCGTCGGCCTCGACGGTCGCGCCGTCGTCGAGCTTCACGGCGCTCGCGCGGCCACCGCTGGCGACGATCGAATCGACGCGCGCGCCTTCGCGGAACTCCGCGCCGGCGCGAGCGGCGGCGTTGATGTACGCCTGGGTGAGCTTGCGATTCTCGACGCGCCAGTTGGTCGGCATGTGGAGCGCGTAAATGACTTTCGGCGAGAGCCCGGGGACCAGCTTTTGAGCCTCGCGCGGCGCGAGTTCCTCGACGCTCGCGCCGGCCGCGCGCTGCCATCGCGCGCGCGCACTGAGATCTGCGCGCGTCGCTTCATCGAAGGCGACGTAGAGAACGCCGTGCCGGTCGTACTCGGGATCGACGCCGCTTTCGCTGATGAGGCGCTCGACGATCGAATCGAAGGACTGCTTGCCGCGCAGACACAAGTCGAAGAAGACTCCCGGCTCCTGCGCCTCGGCCTGCGGCCCGATAAGACCGGCGGCGGCCCACGAGGCCTCGCGCCCAAGGCGGGCGCGCTCGAGCACAGTGACGTCGACGCCCTCGCCCGCCAGGCGCCACGCGATCGAGCCGCCGATGATCCCGCCGCCAATGATGACCGCTTTCACAGCCCTTGAGCTTAGCGGCGCGCGGCCAGCCAATAAACCCTGCGCGCCGGTGTGGTTGGAACGAGGTTGAGGGAGGCGCGCGCGAATCGGACAATGTGACGTGATGTGATCGCTCTCTGCCCCGAAATTTTCGCCGATCGATTCACGGCCAACAGCCGGACCGGGAGACATCCACATGGCACGCGTCAATTTCAGCAATTTAAAGGGAATCGACACCAAGCTGATTCACGCGGGAGAGCCCGAGCCGCGAATCGAAGGCGCGGTCGCCATGCCGATCTTCCAGTCGTCGACCTTCGAGTACACCGGGCAAAAGAGCTACCACGACCTGCGCTACATCCGGCTCAACAACACGCCGAACCAGGTGGTCCTGAACGCCAAGCTCGCGGCGCTGGAAAATGCGGAGGCGGCGATGGTGACGGGCAGCGGGATGGCGGCGATTTCGGCGACGCTGTTGACGATGCTGGCCGGCGGAGGGCATCTGCTGGCGCAGGATTGTCTGTACGGCGGCACTCACGATTTGCTGGCGCAGGAGTTTCCGGGGCTGGGCTCCGAGGTCGATTTTATCGACGGAGACAATCCGGGGTCGTGGCGCGAGATGCTCCGGCCCAACACCCGCGCGATCTACGTCGAGTCGATTTCGAATCCGCTGCTGCAGGTCAACGACTTGCAGGCCGCGGCCGATTTCGCGGCGGAAAACGGGCTGGTCTCGATCATCGACAACACGTTCGCGAGCCCGCTCAACTTCCGGCCGGGGGAAATCGGCTTCGACCTTTCGCTTCACAGCGGAACCAAGTATCTCAACGGACACACCGATATCGTGGCGGGAGCGGTGATCGGGCGGCGCGAGCTGGTCGAGAACATCACGCACAAGCTCAACCATTTTGGCGGCTCGCTCGATCCGCACGCGTGCTTTCTGTTGCATCGCGGGCTCAAGACGCTGGCGGTGCGCGTGCGGCATCAGAATGAGAGCGCGCTCAAGATCGCGCGCTACCTCGAGCAGCATCGCAGCGTCGCGCGGGTCAACTACCCCGGCCTCGAGAGCCATCCAAATCATATTCGCGCGTGCGAACTGTTCGACGGCTTCGGCGGGATGCTGAGTTTCGAGCTGGAAGGCGGAGTGGAAGCGGCGGATCGATTTATCGAGCGCGCGACGATTCCGATCAGCGCGCCGAGTCTCGGCGGCGTCGAGACGCTGATAACAAGGCCCGCGACGACCTCGCACGCGGGGATGTCGGCGGAAGATCGGGCGCGCGCGGGAATCGGCGAGGGGCTGCTGCGACTGTCGGTGGGCCTCGAGACGAGCGACGATCTGATCGAAGATTTCGAGCAGGCGCTGCGCTGAAGCGGCGCGCGCGGCGGCTTTTTTCTTTACGCGCCGCGATGTGTCAGGAGCGGACCGCGGGAAGGAACGGTGCAGCGCGGGGGACGCCGTAGCGAAGTCGCGAGTTTGCCGATGTGTCGCGAGCGGCACGGATTGGCGGGCATCGCACTTGCTATCCTTATATGTACCTCGCCACGACCGATCCGATCGATGCGGCGGCGCTCCGGTCGAAGGCGACCATCGAGCTGCGCGAAACGGAGATCGACAGCGAGTGGCCGGCGCGGCTGACACGCTCGGGCGCGCTGGTCCTGCTGCTGTACCTGGCCGGCTATGCGGCGGACGACATCTTCGGGCATCGTCATCTGTGCGTATGCTCCGGGGTGCTGGCGCTGCATCTGTTCAGCATGGGCATCGTCGCGGTTGCTTTCGGGGTGACGTATTTTCCGTTCTACCACCGGCATTGGCGCGGGGTCACGCTCGGACTGAGCCTGTTCACGCTGGTGGTGTTGGGGACCATCGGCGTCATCGAGTCGCGGATCGATCCGCTGCGGATTGCGCTGGCGGTATTCATCATCGGGACCGGCGCGGTGACGCCGTGGAGCACGCGCTGGCAGGCGGCGTTCAACGCGTCGGCGATCGGAATCCTGCTGCTCGCCGCGCATTGGTCGGGAGACATCGATCCGGCGCCGCTGATGAACTGGATGGCGCTGCTCTCGGCGGTGCTGCTGTCGCAGATCGCGGTCCACATCGGGGCGGAAAGCCGGCGCGAGATGAGCGCGCACATCATGATGTTGCGCGAGAGTCATCGCCAGCTCCGGGTCGAGATGGAAGCGGGCAAGCGCGCGCATCGCGAGCTGCGGGACAGCGAGGCCACGCTGCGCAAGATATTCGACGTGGGCCTCGACGGGATCACGATCACGCGGGTCAGCGACGGACGCTACATCGACGTCAACCAGGCATACACGAAGGCGGGTTTCAGCAGGGAGGAAGTCATCGGCGCGCGCGACCTCGACCTGAACGTATGGGTCGACGAAAGCCGGCGCGCCGAAATGATCGCGCGGCTCGCCTCCGAGCAGATTGTGCAGAACATGGAGGCGGAGTTCCGCGATCGCGACGGCACCATCGTGCCGACGCTGGTCTCCGCGACGGTGGTCGAGCTGGGCGGCGAACTATGCATCGTGGCGTTCACGCGCGACATCCGCGGGCTCAAGCAGACCGAGCACGAACTGCTGGCCGCGCACGAGGAGACGTCGCGGCAGATCGAGGCGGTGCACGCGAGCGAGGCGCGGCTGCGGGTGAGCGAGGCGAAGTTCAGGAAACTGTTCGACGCCAATCTCGACAGCATCTCGATCATCGAGGTCTCCAACGCCCGCTATACCGACATCAACGAAGAGTTCGTGCGCTCCACCGGTTTCAGCCGCGCGGAGATAGTCGGGCAGCGGTTGCGCGACATCAATCTGTGGCCGGAGCCCGACATCCTGTTGAAATTTGTGCAGGAGCTCACGATCAAACGCGAGATCCGAAACGCCGAAGTCACGTTCAGGATGAAGGACGGCAGGCTGGTGCCGACCCTCATCTCGGCGGCGTTGGTGGACCTGGGCGGCAAGCAATGCGCGCTGTCGATCACGCGCGACATCACGGCGCTCAAGCGCACCGAGCGCGAGCTGGTCGATGCGCGCGAGGCGGCGCTGGCGGCGTCGCGCGCCAAGTCGGAATTTCTCTCCAGCATGTCGCACGAGATTCGCACGCCGATGAACGCCATCCTCGGCATCGCCGACCTGCTCGCCGAGACCACGCTCGACGCCGAGCAGCGCCGCTACACCAATACGCTGGTGAGCAACGGATGCGCCCTGCTCGAGCTGATCGACGGTATCCTCGATCTCGCCAAGGTCGAGAGCGGGCGCCTGAACCTCGAGGCGATCGAGTTCGACGCGCGCGAGCTGACTGACAAAGTGCTGGAGACGCTGGCGCTGCGCGCGCACGAAAAAGGAATCGAGCTGATGGCGCGCTACGCAGCGGGCGTGCCCGCCACGGTGGTCGGCGATCCGCTGCGGCTGCGGCAGATCCTGGTGAACCTGGTGGGCAACGCGATCAAGTTCACGCATCGCGGCCAGGTCCTCGTAACGATCGAACCGGACTCGGGCTGCGATGCGCCGGGCGCGCTCAAGTTCGCGGTCGTCGACACCGGCATCGGCATCGCGACCGACAAGCTCGGCGCGTTGTTCTCGGTGTTCTCGCAGGCCGATTCGTCGACGACGCGAAAGTACGGCGGCAGCGGGCTGGGACTTGCGATCGCAAATCGCCTGGTCGCGCTGATGGGCGGGAAGATCGTCGTGGAGAGCAGCGTCGGCAAGGGCAGCAAGTTCTCGTTCACCGCGCGCGTCGGCGTCGCACCGGGCATCGCCTCGGACGTCGTCGCAGTCGAGCGCTCGTTCGCAGGCGAGACGATTCTGATCGTCGACGACAATCCAGACTGCCGTTCAATTCTCGGCGAGATGCTCTCCGCGCGCGGCTTGACCGTCGCGCAAGCCGGCTCCGGCGCGGAGGCGCTCGCGATGATCGAAAGCGCGAGCGTTGTGGGCGCGGGCTTTCGGGTGATCCTGATCGACAGCAAGATGCCCGCGCTGAGCGGCTACGATACGGCCCTGCGTGCGCGCGCGACGGCGGGAAGTTCGACGGCATTCGTGATGATGCTCAGTGCCGACGATCTGACCGCGAAGATCGCGCAGTTGCGCGCGGCGAAATTCGAATACTACGTGGCCAAGCCGGTGCGGCGTTCCGAGCTTCTGACTGCGATCGCGCGCGCGATGTCGGGCGAGAGCGTCGTGGACGCCGAGCGGCGCAATCGCGACGCCGGCCTTGCCGCCGCTGCCGCATCGAAAGCGATCATCGTCGATCGCGCGCTCAAGATCCTGATCGCCGACGACTCACCGGACAATCGCGCGCTGGTCGCCGCCTATCTCAAGAAAACTCCCTACCTCCTCGATCAGGCAGAGGACGGACGCAAGGCGATCCACAGCATCAAGACCGGCCGCTACGACCTGGTGCTGATGGACATCCAGATGCCGGAAGTGGACGGCTACGCCGCGACCCGCGAGATTCGCCGCTGGCAAACCGAGCGCGGCCTACCACGCACACCGATTATTGCGCTGACGGCGTCGGCGCTCGGCGATGCGATCCGAAAAAGCAAAGACGCCGGATGCGACGCGCACGTGACCAAGCCGGTAAGCAAGGCAACCCTGCTCAGGGCGATTCGCGACGCGGTGACCGCCGAGCCGGCGGCGCCGATCGCATCGCAAGCGAGCAGCGACCGGCCAGCGAGCGGCGTTCGGATAGACATGGAGGATGAAAAATGGGCAATCGAATGAGCAGTGACGCGGCAACACCGCCGGCTGACGGCGCGCGCGTGATCGTCGAGGTGGACGACGAACTGAGCGACCTGATGCCCGGCTTCCTCGAGCGCAAGCGCGCCGAGAGCAAAACGATCGGCGCGGCTCTCGCGCGCAAGGACTACCAACTGGTCGCGAGTATCGCGCATCGGTTCAAGGGCGAGGGCGGCAGCTACGGCCTGGAGCTGGTGACCGAACTGGGCGCCGGGCTCGAGCAGGCTGCCAAGGATCACAACGACGACGACGCGATGCAGCTGGCCGATGAGCTGGTTAAGTACCTGGACCGAGTCGAGGTGGTTTTTCACCCCACTATTGAACCGACTGACTGAGAGCCAATCCCCGCGTGACTTGCGCGCCGATGTATTGCGATGCTACCGATTCGGCTTCGCGATGCGATCAAATCTACGCCACCGTCCGCGACGCTCGCGCCTTAGACTCGCACTGGTCGCGATCGCCGCTGTCGCGGTGCTTACCGCGCTCGGCCTCAAGATCAATGTCATCGTGAATCCACTGGCGGCTCAGGCGCTAGCCGCTCAGCCGGCAGCGGAAATTCCGCCGGAGGTTACCGGCTATGCCGCGGCGATGAAGGAACTGCTCGGCACACAGGGGCGCACATCCGTCCAGCCGGTTTTCGAGCTCGGAATCCAGGCGGCTCCGCTGCTGCAGGCGGTCGTCCAGGATTTGAGCGACGCAGATTTCAAGTCGGTGCAGGACCAGATGCAAGGTTTCGTGGTGAGCCGCGGCGCGGTCAATGCTGCCGCTTCGAACGCATCCAGAGGGCCCAGCGCGGCCAGCCTCGTCACACCGAAAGCGCAGTTTTTCGAGGACCTCGCCAAGCGCAAGGGCGAGCCTGCCGATATCGCGTTCTTCGCGATCTACGCTCTCACTGAACCGGATTCGAACAACGCAGCGCCCGCTTATATCCGCCGCAGCGACGGCGCGGCCGGATGCACGTTGTACGACGGGAAGCTGATGGTCTCGCTGTACCGCGGATGGCTGGATTTCCGCACCAGGTATCCCGACAAATACGAGAACGAGGCGCAGGGCGAGATCGACAGCCTCGATGCGGAACTGGCCTCGGGCATCTGCGCGTGCGGCAGCGCGCAAGAAACGGCCGCAGGGCTGCAGGCATTCGTCGACGCGTTTCCCGACCTGCCGTCGGCAGCGAAGCTCCGCAGCCGTATCGCGGAGATCCGCGGCGGCCATCCGAAATTCCGCTTCAACTGTAACGGTTAAAAGGCGCCGCGCGCGTCAGCTCGCGAGGTCGAGCCCGAACGCACCGAGCGCGTCGAGCGTCAGCCCGCGAAACGCCGGCTCCTCGCGCGCCATCTCGGCGAAAATAATATCGGCCGTTTTCGGCCGGTCGACGCCATTAATCGCATGGCCCAGGCGGGCGATCACCTCGAGACCGGTGAGCGCCTGTCCGGGCGGCGGAAAGGCTTGATTGATCCGCTGCACGCGCCCCTTGAAATTGGTGAAGCTTCCTTCGCTCTCCGGATAGATCGCCAGCGGCAGGATCTGATTGGCCATCTGGCCGGTCTCGTTGGCGTCGGTCTCCAGCACCAACAGATAATCGAGCGCGCCGAAGCGGCGGACGAAATCCTGCTCGCCGAGCGCGCGGACCAGGTCGGCGCGCATCGCGATCAGCATCTTCAATTCGCCCGCGGCAACTGCGGCGGTCAGCGCCTCGAGTCCGTCGTCCGCGATTCCCAACGCCGCGAGCCCGCGCGTATTTGGATTCTTGTTCGCGCGCACCAGCAGCTGGTCATCGCCGCTCGCGCCGGGTGGCGACCAGTTCAGCGCCGCGAGGCGATCGGAGCCGATGGTCTCGCGCATCAAACGCTTGAGCGCGAACGCCTCTTCGTTGGTCGAATGCGCGTCGATCACGGCGCCGATGCATTTGGCACCCCATCGTTCCTTGTAGTCGTTGATCACCGACGCTGCGCGCCGAAGCGCCACGCTCCAGGTTTCCGCCACCAGGCGATCTCCCGACTGCGCCAGTGGCGCGGTGAGCCGCGTCTCATGCTGCAGCGGCACGAAGCTGTGGCGGCCCTCGTCGCACATCCAGTAGCTGTTCACGTCAGGATTGAAGCGCGGCTTGTAACGGTAGATGCGCCCGCGCTGCTGGTAGATGTCGATCGAGCATCCGCGCTCGCATCCGGCGCATACCGAAGAGGTCCGATGCAGGTACCACACCCGCATCCGGAACCGGAAATCCTTTTCGGTGAGCGCGCCGACCGGGCAGATGTCGATCACGTTGCCGGCGTAGTTGTTGTGAATCGGCTTGCCGGGGTAGGTGTCGATTACGCAGTGGTCGCCGCGCTCGAATATCGCAAGTTCGCTGGTGTGCGTGATCTCGTCGAAGAACCGGGTGCATCGCGCGCACAGGATGCAGCGCTCCTGGTCGAGCATCACGTCGGAGCCGACGTCGAGCGCCTTGCCCTTATGGTTCTTCTCGGCGAGCGGGAAGCGCGAGGGCTGGCGGTCGTAGTCCATGTAGTAGTCCTGCAGCTTGCACTCGCCGGCCTGGTCGCAGACCGGACAATCGATCGGATGGTTGATGAGCAGGAACTCGAGCACCGCCTTTTGCGTGGCAATCGCGCGCGCGCTTTTGGTGTGCACCACCATCCCCTCGGCGACCTTGGTGTTGCACGCGATCTGCAGCTTGGGCGCTTTTTCGATTTCGACCAGGCACATGCGGCAGTTGCCCGGGATGCTGAGCCCCGGATGATAGCAGTAGTGCGGAATTTCGATGCCGCCGAGATCGGCGGCATCGATGATGTTGATGCCGTCCGGCGCGTCGATCTGCTTGTCGTCGATGGTGAGCTTGGGCATCGTAGCTTCTCCGCTCAGGCGGCCGCCGCCGCGAGCTTGGTCTCGCCGTCGCGTTTCGGGCATCGCTGCAGCCGTATGTGATCCTCGAACTCGGACCGAAACTTGTTGATGAATCCCCGCGTCGGCATCGAGAGCGAATCCGCGAGCACGCAGATAGTGTTGCCTTCCATGTTGTTCGCGATATCGATCAGCACCTGAAGGTCTTCCATCTTGCCGCGCCCCGCTTCCAGATCGATCATCAGTTTCTCGATCCAGCCGCATCCTTCGCGGCACGGCGTGCATTGTCCGCACGACTCATGATGGAAAAAGTGCGCGACGGTCTTGAGCGCGTCCACCATGCAGGTGTCCTCGCTCATGACCATCACGCCCGCGGTGCCCATCAGCGAGCCCGCCGCACGTACCGAGTCGAAGTCCATCATGACCTTGTCGGCTTCCTCCGCGGTGAACGGGGGAAACGACGCGCCGCCCGGGATGACGGCCTTGAGCTTCTTGCCGCCGAGGATTCCGCCGCCGACTTCGTAGATCAAATCCTTAAGCGGAAAGCCCATCGGCAATTCGTACAGACCCGGCTTGTTCACGTGCCCGGACAGGCAGAACAGTTTCGGGCCGGGGCTTTTCTCGGGGCCGATCGAGCGGAACCACGCCGCGCCGCGATTGATGATATGCGGGACGTTAGAGAGCGTCTCGACGTTGTTCACCACCGTCGGGCATCCGAACGCGCCCTGGATGGCCGGGAACGGCGGGCGGTTACGCGGATACCCGCGTTTGCCCTCGAGCGACTCGATCAGTCCGGTTTCCTCGCCACAGATGTATGCGCCAGCGCCGCGATGGCAAAAAATCTCGGCATCGAAGCCCGAGCCCATGATGTTCGGGCCGGCGTAATTCTTCGCGCGCGCCTCGGCGAGCGCCTGCTCGAAGCGCCGCTGCTGCTCGGCGAACTCACCGCGGAAGTAGATGTAGCAGGTATGTGCGCCGACCGCGCGGCACGCGATCAGGATGCCCTCGATAATCCCGTGCGGGTCGTTCTCGAGCTGGTAGCGGTTGGCGAAGGTGCCGGGCTCGCTCTCGTCGGCGTTGCAGCACACGTAGACCGGCTTCTTCGATTCTTTCGGTATGAAGCTCCACTTGGTGCCGGTCGGAAATGCGGCACCACCGCGTCCGCGCAGGTTCGACGACTTGACCTCGTTGATGATGTCGTCGGTCGACATCGCGGTCAGCGCCTTGCGCAGCGCCTGGTAACCGTCGTGTGCTTCGTAGACCTCGAGCTTGCGGAGGTCAGGGATATCCAGCCAGCGGGTTAGTATCCGTTCCATTGCGAGCGCGTGCCGAGGGCCCTTAAGACTGTGACGCCTCTTGCCGCGAGCTGAGCGCCATCAACTTCTGCTTCTGTCCCTGGATTTTGCGCTGCAGCGCCATCAGGCCGTCGAGCACCGACTCGGGCCGCGGCGGGCATCCGGGCACGTACACGTCGACCGGTATGATGCGGTCGATTCCGGGAAGCGTGGCGTAATTGTCATAGAATCCGCCGGTCGAGGCGCATGCGCCAAACGCCATCACCCATTTCGGCTCGGCCATCTGATCGTAGACGCGGCGCAGGATCGGTCCCTGGCGGACCGTCACCGTGCCGATCACCATCAGCAGGTCGGCCTGACGCGGGGTGAAGCGCGGGAGCAGCGCGCCGAAGCGGTCGATATCATACGGCGTCATCGACAGCGACATGTACTCCATCGCGCAGCACGCGGTCGCGAATGGATATGGGAAAATCGAGAACTTGCGCGCCCATCCGATCGCCTTGTCTACGCGCGTGAGCACGGCGGCGTCGGCGAGCAATACTTCCTCGCCCGTCGACTTCTCGCTCGCCCGCTTGATTTCGGCCATTGATGGTTCCCTGACTGATCGCTAGTTTGATGCGTTCGAAACTGAAGCTAGCAAGCATCGCGACGGCGGGTCAACAAACCCTAATGCAAGTGCGCTTTCCGATGAAGCAAAACTTGGACGGCAGCCGCTTCGCGCGCGAAGTCCACCGTAGGCGCGGCCTGGGCCGCGCTGCGGTACTGCTTGCGATCGCGGTCGCGGGATGCACGGGCGCGAAGCCATCTCCGCCGCCGAAGCCGCAAAATATCGAGGAGCTGAAGAGCGCGCTCGGTTCGATCCTCGCGAAGTATCACATCCCCGGCGTCGGAGTTGCGATCGTCGACAAGGAGAAGGTCATCTGGGCGGGCGGTGTCGGCAAGGCGGACCTCGCGACCGGCCGCGACGTCGATGCCGACACGATGTTCCGCGTCGGATCGATCACCAAGAGTTTCGTCTCGCTCGCGGCGCTGCAGCTTAGCGAGCGCGGCAAGCTCGATCTCAACGCCAAAGTTCACGACCTCGCGCCGGAAGTCCCGATCGACAATCAATGGGAAGCGAAAGATCCGGTGACAGTCACGGAATTGCTGGAGCATACCGCGGGCTTCGACGACTTCTCGCTGCCCGAGTTTTACGACTTCGATGCGCCGCCGGAAAAGCCGCTGCTGTGGCCGCTGCAGCACTTTCCGGAGCCGCAGCGCACGCGATGGCATCCGGGCCGGCGCACTTCGTACTCGAATCCCGGCTATGGCGTCGCGGGTTACGTGATTGAGAAAGCGTCGGGCGTGCCGATCGAGGAGTACATCACGGAAAATATCACGCGTCCGCTCGGGATGGCGCATTCGGACCTGCGCCTGACGCCGGAGGTCAAGGCCGCGCTCGCGCAAGGGTACGATCACCCTCCGAAACCGGTGCCCTACTATCCGATTTACCTGCGCCCCGCGGGCGAGATGAAATCCTCGCCTGCCGAGATGGCGCGCTTCGTCCGCATGATGCTGGGCCGCGGCGCGCTCGACGGCACGCAGATCGTCAGCGCGGAATCGATCGCGCGGATGGAGACGCCGGAGACCTCACTCGCGGCACGCGCGGGACTCAAGTACGGATACGGGCTGGGCAACTACGCCGACGTATCCAAAGCGATCGTAACGCACGGGCACGACGGCGGAATCGATGGCTACCTCTCGCGCTACGCCTATATCCCCGAAGACGGCGTCGGCTACTTTTTCTCGATCAACTCGTCGAGCGGGGGCGGTTTCGAGGCGATCAACGATCTTCTGTTCGACTACGTGACACGCGATCTCGCGAAGCCCAAAGAGCCCGCAGTGCCGCTCGGCGTCGGCGCGAAGCTGTTGCTCGGCTACTACGAGCCGGCGGCGCCGCGGCAGGAAAAACTCAAGTTCCTGGGCCTGCTCGTCGGCGGCCTGAATCTCGACCTTCATCACGGCGCGCTCTATATCAAGCCGCTTTTCGGCCGGTCCACCAAGCTCGTGCCGGTGGGGCCCAATCTATTTCGTACCGAGCGTCAGTCCGTCGCGAGCACGATCTTCGCGGTGGACGGCAGCGGGAACCAGGTGATGGTCACCGCGTTCTCGCCGCTGATGCCGCTCCCTTTCTACTACGTGCGGACCGATCCGGATTGGCCGATGATTCGCCTCGTACTGATCTTGAGCGCGCTCATCCTGATGCTCAGCTCGATCCTGTTCGCGCCGATCTGGATCGGACGCAAGCTGCTCGGCCGGATGCGCACGATGACGCATCTCTCGGTGCGGGTGGTACCGCTGCTCGCGGTCATCACGTTCGTGGCGTCCTATTACCCCGCGCTGGGCTATGCGCAAGCGCTCGACCTCGTCCGTCCCGACTTCGTGACGATGATGCTGTTCCTCGGCAGTTACATTTTCGCGATCCTGTCAGTCGCGGGCCTGGTGCTCGCGATCGCTTCATTCCGATGGCCCATTAACCGCGTCGCGCGGACCCATTCGATGCTGGTTTCAGCCGCATGCGTGGGCATTGCGTGGTACCTCGCCTATTGGGGATTCATCGGCTTGCGTATCTGGGCCTCGTGAGCAGCGCGCGCGCATCCGGCGGTGGCCGCGGCATAATCGCGACTGCAAAGCTGCTCTCGATTCTGATCGCGCTTGCGATCGCGGTCGCGGGATGCTCGCGCGCGGAAGAATCCGCCGAAGCGAAACCGCGCAATATCGAAGAGTTGAAGAGCGCGCTGGCGGCGATCCTCGCGGAATATCGCATCCCCGGCGTCGGCGTGGCGCTCGTCACCACGGACAAGGTGATCTGGGCAGGCGGCGTCGGCAAGGCAGACCTCGCGACGGGCCGCGAGGTCAACGCCGACACGATGTTTCGTCTCGGATCGATCACGAAAAGTTTCGTCGGCCTCGCGGCGCTGCAACTCCATGAGCGCGGCAAGCTCGACATCGACGCGAAAGTCCGCGACCTTGCGCCCGAGGTTCCAGTCGAAAATCGATGGTACGCGAACGATCCGATAACCGTCGCGCAGGTGCTCGAGAATACCGCCGGCTTTGACGACGCTGAGATCGCCGAGATTTACGACTTCGACGCGCCGCCCGAAAAGCCGCTGCTATGGACGCTGCAGCATTTCCCGGAGCCGCAGCGCGCGCGATGGCGTCCGGGACAACGCACCGCGTACTCGAATGCTGGCTACGGCGTCGCGGGCTATCTGATCGAGAAAGCCGCGGGGATGCCCGCCGAGCAGTTCATCGCGGAAAATATCGCGCGCCCGCTCGGGATGGCGCATTCGGACTTGCGCCTGACGCCGGAGGTCAAATCCGCGCTCGCGCAAGGATACGACCACGGGGCGGAACCGGTGTCCTACTACCCGTTTAACCTTCGCACCGCGGTCGAGATGAAATCGTCGCCGGCCGAGATGGCGCGCTTCGTCCGCATGATGCTGGGCCGCGGCGCGCTCGACGGCACGCGGATCGCGAGCGCGGAATCGATCGCACGGATGGAGACGCCGGAGACCTCGCTCGCGGCACGCGTCGGACTCAAGTACGGATATGGGCTCGGCAACTTCGCCGACCTGTCGGCAGCGATCGTTACGCGCGGCCACACCGGCGGAATCGACGGCTTCCTGTCGCGCTACGCCTATATTCCCGAACGTGGAGTCGGGTACTTCTTCGCGATCAATTCATTGAACGGTCACGGTTACCGCGCGATCGAACAGCTTCTGTTCGATTATTTGACCCGCGATCTCCCGAAGCCCAAAGAGCCCGCAATCGCGCTCGGCGCCGGCGCATCGCAATTGGCCGGCTACTACGAATTCGCGGATCCGCGCCGCGAACAACTCAAGTTCATCGGATTGCTCACCTTCGGCGTGAACGTGGAGCAGCGTGGCGGCGCGCTTTATATCAAACCGATTTTCGGCGCTCGCACCAGGCTCGTGCCGGTGGGGCCTAATTTGTTTCGCACCGAGAGCCAGCCCGCCGCGAGCACTGTCTTCGCGGTGGACGGCGCGGGGAACCAGGTGATGATCAGCGCATTCTCGCCGCCAAGGCCGCAAACTTCATTTTACGTTCGGACCAATCCGGTCTGGCCGATGACTCGACTCGCATTGATCATCGCCGCGATCGTCGTGATGTTCAGCTCGATCGTGGCCGCGCCGATCTGGATCGCGGGTCTGCTGCAGGGTCGGATGCGCACGGTCACCTATCTCTCGGTGTGGTTGGTGCCGCTGCTCGCGGTCGTCGCGTTCGCGGCGTCCTATTACCCGGCGTTCGTCTACGCGAAACCACTCGACCTCACCCGTCCCGATTGGGTCACGCTCGCGCTGTTCATCGGCAGCTACCTGTTCGCGATCCTGTCGCTGGCGGGCCTGGTGCTCGCGATCCGTTCATTGCGATTACCGATTAACCGCGCCGTGCGGATGCACTCACTGCTGGTTTCATGCGCGTGCGCGGGACTCGCGTGGTACCTGGCCTACTGGGGATTCATCGGACTGCGGATCTGGGCGTCGTGAGCGGCGGCGTCAGGAGATTTTGAGAACGGCGGCTCCTTTGATCTGATCGTGCTTGAGCATCTGCAGCGCGACGTTTGCGTCGCTCAGTGCGAACGCGGCGGTTTGAGTGCGTATCGGAATCTCGCCCGCGATTTTCAAAAACTCCTCACCGTCGGCGCGCGTGTTGGCGGTAACGCTGCGCAGTTCGCGCTCCTGAAATAGATCACGATCGTAATCGAGCGCCGGAATCTGGCTCAGGTAGATTCCCGCGATCGCAAGCACACCGCCGCGATCGAGCGCCTCGAGCGCGGGTGGCACCAGGTTCCCCGCGGGCGCAAACAGAATCGCGGCGTCGAGCGGCGCCGGCGGCTTCTCCTCCGCGCCGCCCACCCATGCGGCGCCGAGACTCTCGGCAAGCTCGCGATGGATCCCGCCGCGGCTCATCACGAACACGCGGCATCCCCAATGGCGCAACACCTGGATGGCCAGATGCGCCGAGCCGCCGAAGCCATAGAGGCCGACGGTCGCGCCCGGTTTGACCTCGGCGCGGCGGATCGCGCGAAAGCCGATGATGCCCGCGCACAGGAGCGGCGCCGCCTCCTGATCGCCGACCCCGCCGGGGAGCGCGTAGGCAAAATCCTCGCGCACTACTGCGAACTCCGCGTAGCCGCCATCGTGATCGTAACCGGTGAAGCGGGCATTGGGGCAGAGATTCTCGCGCCCGCGTTTGCAATACGCGCAGGCGTCGCAAGTCTCGCGCAGCCACGCGATACCGACGCGGGAGCCGGCGCGATATCGCGCGCATCCGGGACCAACGCGCTCGACCACACCGACAACTTCGTGTCCCGGGATGATTCGCGGATGGCGCGGCGGCAAATCGCCCTCGGCAACGTGCAGGTCAGTGCGGCATACGCCGCAAGTCCGGATGCGGACCAGGATTTCACCCGCCGCAGGCTCAGGAACGGGAGCCTCGATGAGCCGGAGCGGATTGGTTTCGATCGGCGCCGGCTTCTCAATCGCCATCGCACGCATGATTTACTCCGCTGAAGGTTCGGCCGGCGTCGACGATTCCGACGCCGAAGAAAAAGAAAATCGCTACAGCTCGAAGTCCGCTTCCTCAAGAATCCGCGCGGTGCGGTAGAGGAAACGATTGCCGAGCACACCGTCGACCACGCGATGGTCATACGACAGCGCGAGATACATCATGGTGCGGATCGCGATCGCGTCCGCGCCGTCGACTTCAGTCACCATCGCCCGTTTCTTGATCTCGCCCATCCGGAGAATCCCGACCTGCGGCTGATTGATGATCGCAAATCCGTACAGGTTGCCCTCGCGCCCGGGATTGGAAAGGGTGAAGCTGCCGCCCGCGAGATCGTCGGCGCTGATTTTTTTGTCGGCAATCTTGCGGCGGAGATTCTCGATCTCGCGCGCGAGGCCCACCACCGACATTCCCTCGGCGGCCTTGATTACCGGCACCAGCAGGCCCTCGTCGGTGTCCATCGCGATCCCGAGGTTAATCTGGTGGCGAATAACCACCGAGTCGCCCGCTACCGACGCGTTCATCCGCGGGAACTCCTTGAGCGCGCGCACCGTCGCCGCCGCGGCCAACGGGAGCATCGTGAGCGCGAATCCCTCGCGGCGCTGGAACTCGTCCTTGTGGCGCTCACGCAGTCGCGTCACCGCCGTCACGTCGACCTCGGCAACCGTGCCAACGTGCGGCGAATGCGTCTTGGAGTAAACCATGTGCTCGGCGATCAGCTTGCGCCGACGCGTGAACGGCTCGACCAGGTCGCCCTCGCGCGGCTGATAGATGGGAGGATGGTACCCGCCGCCCGCGGCAGGCGGCGCCGTACCCGGCGCCGCCGGCAGCACCGCGGCGGCGGGACGCGCGGCCGTCGCGGCCGCGCCGTTGCCGGCCGCGGCAGACGGAGCCGTGCCCCGCCGCAGCGACTCGAGGTAGCCGAGTACGTCGCGCTTGCTGACCCGCCCGCCCAGGCCGCTGGCGGGGACCAGGTTCAGATCGATTCCGTGCTCGGCGGCGATTTTGAAGACGACCGGGGAATAGCGGCGCGGAGCGCCGCTATTCCCCGGGAGTTCGTGCGCGGCTCGGCTGGCGTCCGCCGCCGCGGCGGCGGCGGGCGCGCTGGGGCGCGCGCTTGCGGCGGGGCGGGCCGGCGGCTCAGCCGGCGCAGCCGGCTGAGCCGCCGGCCTGGGCTGTACAGCCGCAGCGGGACGCTGCGGCGCGTCTGCAGGCCGCGTCCGCATCGCCGGCGATGCCGGCATCGCCGGCGCGGCCGGTGCGGCCGGCGCAGCGCGCGTCGCATCCGCGGCACGCGCCGCGGGAGCGGGCGCGGCAGCAGGGGCCTTCGGCCCCGCCGCCGCGCCCGCTCCCGCCTCGATTATCGCGAGCTGCGCTCCCACCGGCACCGTCTGCCCTTCCTGGACCAGCAGCTTCGCGATTCGTCCTGCACCCGGAGAGGGAATTTCGGTATCGACTTTGTCGGTCGAGATTTCACATAGCGGCTGATCCTCGGCGACCACGTCACCCTCCTTGACCAGCCACTTCTCGACCGTGCCCTCGACCACGCTCTCGCCCATCTGCGGCATCGCGACTTCGATTTGAGCCATTTCAGTAAGCCGCGAGACTGCGGATCGCTTCGACGATCTTGTTGGTGTTAGGCAGGATGTATTCCTCGAGCGGCGGGCTGAAAGCGGTATGCGTGTCCAGCGCCGCGACGCGGCGCACCGGCCCATCGAGAAACTCGAACGCGTGCTCGGCAATGATCGCAGCGACTTCGCCGCCGATTCCGCCGGTCAGCCGATCCTCGTGCACGATCAGCACCTTGCCGGTCTTGCGCGCAGTCGCGAGAATCGCCTCGCGATCGAGCGGCAGCAGCGTGCGCAAGTCGAGCACCTCGACGCCGAGCCCGTCTTCCTTCTCGACGATTCGCGCCGCATCGAGCGACGGCCCGAGCGTCCCGCCATAGGTGATAATCGAAAGGTCGCCGCCTTCCTTGCGGATTTCAGCGACTCCGATCGGCACCGTGAACTCAGCGTCGGGAAGATCTTCCTTGATACTGCGGTACAGGCGCTTGTGCTCGAAGTAGACGATCGGATTGCCGTCGCGAATGGCGCTCTTCAGGAGCCCCTTCGCGTCGTAGACGGTGGCGGGCGCCACGACCTTGAGGCCCGGCACGCGAGTGAACCACGCCTCCGGGTTCTGCGAATGAAACAGCGCGCCGTGCACGCCCGCTCCCGACGGCGCGCGAATCACCAGCGGACACGACGCCGCGCCGCCGTGTCGATAGCGCAGCGTCGCGGCGGTGTTCACGATCTGATCGAATGCGCACGAAATAAAATCGCCGAACTGCATCTCGACCACCGGACGCATCCCGAGTATCGCCGCGCCGATTCCCGCGCCGACGATCAGCGCTTCCGAGATCGGTGTATCGATCACGCGCTCTTCGCCGAACGCCTCGAGCAGTCCCTCGGTCGCTTTGAACGCTCCGCCGAGTTCGGCCACGTCCTCGCCCATCACAAACACGTTTTCGTCACGGCGCATCTCTTCGAACAGCGCCTGATTGATGGCCTTAATGTAGGTCAGTTCCATCAGCTCTTGAGCTCGGCCTTCTGCGCCAGCGCGCGGGCTTTGGGGGGCGCGTGATTAGAGCCGCCATCGCCGGGTGCGTATAAATCTTCAAGTGCTTCTTTAGGTTCCGGAAAGGGGCTCTGTTCGGCGAAATCAACCGCCGCCTGCACCACCTTCTTGCAACGCTCGTCGACCTCTTCGCGGATCCGCTTGATGTCGTGGCCTTTCTTGTCGAGATACAACTCGAAGCGCGGAATCGGGTCGCGGCTTTGCCATTCAATGAGCTCTTCCTGATCGCGATACAGCGCCGCGTCGTGCTCGCTGTGCCCGCGATAGCGATAAGTCTTGCATTCGATCAGCACCGGGCCTTCGCCCGAGCGGGTGCGCGCTATCGAGCGCTCGCTGAGTTCGAGAACCGCGAGCAAATCGTTGCCCGAGCAGACGTGACCCTTGAAGCCATAGGCTGCGGCGCGATCCGCCACGTCTTCGATCGCCATCTGTTTTTCCAACGGCGTCGAGTACGCGTACCGGTTGTTCTCGCATACGAACACGACCGGCAGCTTGTGCACTCCCGCGAAGTTCATCGCCTCGTGCACGTCGCCGCGCGAGGCTGCGCCTTCACCGAAGAACGCAACGGCGACGTTCGGATCTTTCTTCATCCTGAATTTGAGCGCCGCGCCGACGGCGACCGGCAATGACGATCCGAGCATCGAGGTCGAACCGAAAATACCGTGTTCCAGATCGCCGCCGTGCAGAAAAGAGTCCTTCCCGCGCGAGAGCCCGGTCTCCTTGCCCATGATCTGCGCCATCAGTCGGCCCGGGTCGACGCCCCGCATCAGAAACACGCCGAGGTCGCGATGCAACGGAGAAACGAAATCGCCCTCCTGGAGCGGCGCGCAGATACCGGTGACGATCGCCTCCTGGCCCGCGCCCGAATAGACACCGCCAAGGATTTTATTCTGCCGATGGAGCCGCGAGACCCGGTCCTCGAAGGCGCGGATCAACTTCATCCAGTAGTAGAGTTGCAGCTCGTGTTCGACCCGGGGGGCTGACTCGGGACGAACCCGCGCGGCTTGAGTTTCGGCCATCTCGGAACCTCGATTACTTCAACCTTAGCGCAAGGCGCCGGAGCGGGAAAACGCCGTGGCGAGACTATTCGGCTATGATGACGCGGCATCGCGAATGCACTGCATCGATGGCGGTTCAGTGAAGATCGCGCCCCCGTTTTCGCAGTCCTATCATAACTTCGAGTCGAGATTCTCGCGCATCCGTTCCGCGCGCGCGCAATCGCAATTGCGATTCAGTAGCGCTTTGCAACTCAGGTTGCCTCCCCATACCCGATGGCTTATAAACGCGATTGATGCCGGCCTCATCCACACTCGGCCTTGTTGCGCCTTCGCGCGCGCCGTTTCGCGAGCTGCTCGATCGCGCGCTCCGAGGCGATCTTCTCTCTGAGACCGATGCGATCGCGCTGATCGAATGCAGCGATGCGGACCTGCCCGCGATGATGTCCGCGGCCGCCGAGCTTCGCGACCGCGCCAAGGGCCGCGCCGTCACTTACTCGCGCAAGGTCTTCCTGCCGGTCACCAATCTGTGCCGCGACCGCTGCACCTACTGCACCTTCCGCAAGGACCCTGGCGATCCCGGCGCATGGACGATGATGCCGGAGGAAATCACCGAATGGTCGCGGCGCGGACATCAGCTCGGATGCAAAGAAGCGCTGATGTGCCTGGGCGACAAGCCCGAGGTCGCCTTCAAGGAATACCGCGAGACGCTGGCGGCGCTCGGGATGCGCACTACGATCGAATACGTCGGGCGCGCCTGCGAACTCGCAATCGCCGAAGGTCTCCTTCCGCACACCAACGCGGGCCTGATGACACGCGCAGAGATGCAGATGCTCCGCCCGCTCAACGCCAGCATGGGCCTGATGCTGGAAAATATATCGCCCCGGATGCGCGCGCGCGGAGGCGTCCATCAGGCGGCTCCCGACAAGGATCCGGCGCTACGGATGCAGATGATCGATGAGGCCGGCGAGCTGAGGATTCCGTTCACGACAGGAATTCTGCTCGGGATCGGCGAGACGCCCGCCGAGCGCGCGGAGAGCCTGATCGCGATTCGCGACACGCATCGCCGGAACGGCCATATCCAGGAAGTGATCATCCAGAATTTCCGCGCCAAGCCAGAAATCGCGATGGCCGATGCGCCGGAGCCCGATGCATTCGACATGGCGCGCGCGATCGCGACCGCGCGCCTTGTACTAGGCCCCGCGATGAACGTGCAGGCGCCGCCCAATCTCTCGCCCAATCAGATCGAGCTTTTCCTCGACGCCGGAATCAACGACTGGGGTGGTATCTCGCCGCTCAGCAAGGACTACGTGAATCCGGAGGCACCCTGGCCGCATACCGAGCGCCTGGGCGAGCGATGCGCCCGCGCGGGATTCACGCTTGGCGAGAGGCTCGCAATTTACCCGGAATACATCAATGATGAATGGCTCGACCCCGCGATCGCGCCACGCGTGCGCGAGATGCGCGATCGAATTGCCGGAGGCCAAGCGTGAACCTTCAAGAATGGCGCGACTACGTCGACCGGATCGAGACGACTCCGCTCGAAGCGATGCTGCAGGGCGCGTCGCCCGCGGTGCGCGCGGCGCTGGAGAAAAGTCTCGAGCGAAAAGAGCTCACGCCCGATGAAGGCTTGTTGCTCTACACCTGCGAGGGCGACGATTTGCGCGCGATGGTCAAGTGCGCGGACCTCGCGCGCGCCGAGGACGTCGGCAACGAAGTCACGTACGTCGTCAACCGCAATCTCAACTTTACCAATATCTGCTTCGTCGGATGCCAGTTCTGCGGATTCAAGCGCCAGCGCTGGGAGTCCGACGCTTACGATCATTCCGACGCGACCATAGTCGCCAAGCTTGAAGACGCGGTCGCGCGCGGCGCCACCGAGGTCTGTATGCAGGGCGGCATCAACCCCGAGATGCCCGCGTTCAAGTATCGTGATCTGCTCGACGTCATCAAGGGACGCTTCCCCGAGATTCACGTGCACGCCTTCTCGCCGATGGAGATCATGTATGGCGCCAAGCGCACGCGGATGGAATATCCGGAGTATATCGCGATGCTGCGCGAGCACGGCCTCGGCTCGATTCCCGGTACCGCAGCGGAAATCCTCGACGACAGCGTGCGCGAAATTCTGAGCCACAAAAAAGTCGACGTCGCGGCGTGGGTCGATATCATCACCACCGCGCATTCACTCGGCGTGCCGACCACCTCGACGATCATGTACGGCCACCTCGAAAGCCCGCGCCACGTGGTCAACCACCTGAACCTGCTGCGCGACATTCAGAAGGAAACTCACGGCTTCACCGAGTTCGTTCCCCTGCGCTTCATCCATGAGAACACGGTGCTGTTCCGTAAGGGCCTGGTTTCGCCGCCGCAGAAAGGGATGCTCGACTTCCAGATGTACGCGTTCTCGCGCCTGTTCCTGCGCGGGCAGATCGACAATCTGCAAACCTCGTGGGTCAAGCTCGGCGTCGACTTCGCCGCCATCACACTCAAGGCGGGCTGCAACGATTTCTCCGGCACCCTGATGGAGGAGAGCATCACGGCCCAGGCCGGAGGCGACTCGGGCGAATTTGTCGCGGTGGATTTGATCGAGGACAAGGCGCGCGAGATGGGCCGCGTCGCGGTAGAACGCACCACGCTGTACAAGAAGCTCTACGGAAAAAAGGCACCCAATGGCGCGCGCCCGATCTCGCCCCCGGCCGGCTCAATCGATAACCACGCTTGCGGGGGGAGTGGGGGCAGCTAAGTTTCTCCGCGGACTGGTCCTGACTATTGCGCCTGAACGGGTGAACGTGGTCGTCAATACCGGCGACGACGAGATCTTCTACGGCTTGCACGTCTCCCCCGATATCGACACCGTCACCTACACTCTTGCCGGTGTGGTCGATCCTGTGCAGGGATGGGGCCGCGCGGGCGAATCGTTCACCACGCTGAGCGAGCTCGCGCGACTGTACGGCCGCGGATGGTTCGCGCTCGGCGATCGCGACTTCGCAACGCATATATATAGAAGCGATCGGCTTGCCAGCGGCGCATCGCTCAGCCGCGTGACCGCCGAGGTCGCGCGCGCGTTCGGCGTGCGCTCAAGAATTCTTCCTATGAGTGATGATTCGGTGCGCACCTTCGTCAAGGTCCGCGGCCGTCCCGCGATGCCGTTTCAGGAATATTTCGTCCGCCGCCGCGCGCGCGGCAATGTCGAGCGCATCGTGTTGCGCGGCGTCGCCCGGGCGCGACCGCTCCCCGCGATGATCGCGGCGATTCGGTCTTCCGCCACGATCATCCTCGCGCCCTCCAATCCCTTCGTATCGCTCGGGCCGATTCTCAACTTGCGCGGCGTCCGCGCGGCGCTTGCCTCGGTGCGCGATCGAACCGCCGCGATAAGTCCAATCGTCGGCGGCAAAACCATCAAGGGACCCGCCGACAAGATGCTGCGCGGGCTGGGCATGGAGGTCTCGCCGCTCGGCGTCGCGCGCCTGTACCGCGACATCGTGGGGACCTTCGTGCTCGACAACGCCGACGACAAATTCATCGCGCCGATCGAGCGGCTCGGGATGCGCGCGATCGCAACCGACACCATAATGTCATCGCCGGATCGCGCCGCGGGCCTTGCGGACGTAGTTCTGCGCGCACTTTCTGTGTAGGCTTATCACTCTGATGCGCTCGATTACGCTCACCGCGATCGAGGGGATCCCAATGGTGCAGGCCGGCGACGATCTTGCCGCCCTCCTCGCCCGCGGACTCGATCACACCGGTTTCAAGCTGGAGCGCGGCGACGTCCTGGTCGTCTGCCAGAAGGTCGTCTCCAAGGCCGAGGGCCGCCTGGTCGATCTGAAAGACATTGAGCCGTCCGCCTTCGCAAAGAACCTCGCACTGCGATGGGAGAAAGATCCGCGCGCGGTCGAAGTGGTGCTGCGCCAGACCAGCCGCATCGTGCGCAACGATCACGGCGTGATCATCGTCGAGACCGGGCCGGGATGGGTGTGCGCGAATGCCGGCGTCGACGAGTCCAACAGTCTCGAAGACGATCGTGCGATCCTGCTGCCCGAGGACCCCGACGCGTCGGCGGCAAAGCTCCGCGCCGAGATGCGCCGGCGCTACGGCGTCGAGATCGCGGTGCTGATCACCGACACCTTCGGACGTCCGTGGCGCGACGGGCTCACCGAAATCTGCCTCGGTATTTCCGGAATTAATCCGATGCTCGATCTGCGCGGCAGCAAGGACCTCGGCGGCCGCGAACTGGAGCATACCGTGGTCGCGATCGCCGACGAGATCGCGTCGGCCGCGGGTTTGCTGATGGAAAAGGCCTCCGCCACGCCCGCGATCGTGATGCGCGGCTACCATTACGAACCTTTCGAAGGCAGCGCGAAAGTTTTGATTCGCCCCGCCGAAATGGATTTGTTCCGCTGACCACCATGCCTGCCAAACGCGCCAAAGCGACCGAACTCGCGCCCGCTCCGGCGCTCGACCTGAGCGGACCCGCGCGCCTGGTCGAGAGCGATCTGATCGCCGTCGAGGCCAAGCTGTCGCGCCTGCTCGATTCCAACGAGGCGCTGATCGCGGAACTCTGCCACTATCTCATCGACGGCGGCGGCAAGCGGCTGCGGCCCACCTTCATGCTGCTCGTCTATCGCGCCTGCGGCGGATCGGATCGCAATGTCGAGGATCCGATCGACGCCGCGATAGCGCTGGAGCTGATTCACTCCGCGACGCTGCTCCACGACGACATCGTCGACGGCGGTGTCCTGCGCCGCGGCAAACCGTCGGCGTTCGCGCGCTACGGCCTGGGATCGACCCTGATCGCCGGCGACTACCTGTTCTGCCGCGCCTTCGATCTCTGCTCGCGCTTCGAGGAGCGTCTGATCCGCACCGCCGCGCAGGCCTGCATCCAGTTGAGCGAGGGCGAGGTGATGGAGGGCCGCTTCCGTCACAATGCGGCCGCGACGCTCAAGGACTATCTCGCCGTGATCACACGCAAAACCGCGTCGCTGTTTCAGGCCGGCGGACGCGTCGCGGCCGACCTGGCCGGCGCGCCCGCACGCACGATCGACGCAATGGCGCATCTTGGCACCGCGATGGGTCTGGCATTCCAGATGGTCGATGACCTGCTCGACATTCTCGGGCCCGAGGAAAAAATCGGCAAGCCGGTCGGATCAGATTTGCGCGCCGGAATTCCCTCGCTGCCTGTGGTGCTGGGAATCGAGCGCAGCCCGGAATTGCGCCGGCTGTTCCAGAACGGCGCGCGCCTGGAAGACGCGACCCTCGATCGCGCGCTGACTCTGCTGCGCGATCCGGCGCTGATCGCCGAGGCGCGCGCGATGGCGGCGGCGCAGGTCAAAGTCGCGCGCGATCTGATGCGCCAGCTACGCGCCGGTGTTTTCCGCGACGGCCTCGCGATGCTGATCGACGATCAGATTGGCCGCGAAGCTTAACCGTCTCTCGCTTGTGCCGCCTTCCCCGCCGTCCCCCTCGAAGACCGTTTCGCATCTCGCCAATTGCGGAGCGCGCGTTCGCTTCAGAGGCGGCAGGGTGCTCGAATACTTCATTGTTCGAGAATTTTTGGCGTGATAATTTTGGACTTGCAGGTCCGCAATTAGTTGGCACAACCCATGCGACCTTAATTCGCGTCTTCCTGGGTCCTGCTTGCCAGCGGTGTACCTCGGAGTAGCTCCTTTATGATGGCCCTCGTCCGTCTCGCTTTGCGCCGCCCCATTTCGGTCGCGGTGATGGCGCTTCTGATGCTCGTGCTCGGGGTCCTGTCCTTCGGGCTGATGAACGTCGACATCTTTCCCGCGATCAACCTGCCCGTGGTCCTCGAAGTCTGGAACTACCCTGGCCTCTCCGCGCTGCAGATCGAACGCCGCATGGTCTGGATTAGCGAGCGCGCCGCCTCGACCACCGTCAACGGCATCGAGCACATCGATTCCGCCTCGATGAACGGCATCGGCATCCTGAAGATATATTTCTATCCGGGCTCAGATATCGGCGGCGCGATCGCGCAGATCAGCAGCGTCTCCGAGTCGATTCTTTCCCAGTTGCCCAGGGGCACCGTGCCTCCGCAGATAATTTCCTACGATGCCGCAAACGTTCCGGTTGCCCAGCTCAACATCTTCAGCGACACGCTTTCCGAACAGCAGCTTTTCGACTACGGCCTCAACTTCATTCGCATCCAGCTCTTCACGATTCCGGGATTTTCCAGTCCCGCGCCGCTCGGCGGCGTGCAGCGCGCGATCATGGCCAACCTCGATCCGACCATGCTCTACGCCAACGGCGTGTCCGCCGCCGACATCGGCAATGCGCTCGCCTCGGCCAACGTGGTCATCCCGTCGGGCACCGCCAAGATGGGCGACTATGAGTATGACGTCGACCTGAACATGAGCCCCAATACGGTGCCCGATTTCAACAAGCTTCCCCTCAAGGTCACCAATGGCGCTCCCGTCCACGTCGGCGATGTCGCACCCGTGTCCGATACTCATCAGCCGCAAACCAACGTGGTGCGCGTCAACGGAAGCCGCGCAACTTACCTGATGGTGATCAAGCATGCCGACGCGTCGACCTTGACCGTCGTCGATCTGGTGAAGAAAAAACTCCCGCAGATTCTCGCTGCCGCGCCCAAGGGCCTGAAGATGACGCTGGCCTTCGACCAGTCCATCTTTGTCCGCGGCGCGTTGTGGGAGGTGGTGCGTGAGTCCGCGATCGCGGCCTTCCTGGTCGCGGTGATGGTGCTGTTGTTTCTCGGCTCGCCACGCAGCACTCTGATTGTCATCACTTCCATCCCGCTGTCGATCCTGACCGCGATCATATTTCTCAAGCTCACCGGTGAAACCCTCAACATCATGACCTTGGGCGGCTTGGCGCTGGCGGTCGGGATGCTGGTCGACGATGCCACCGTTGAGATTGAGAACATCCATCGCAATCATGCGATGAACAAGCCGCTGCTGGTCGCGATCCTCGACGGCGCCAGCCAGATCGCGACTCCAACCCTGGTCGGCACGCTCTCGATCTGTATCGTGTTCTTTCCGGTCGCGCTGCTCGGCGGAGTCGCGAAGTTCCTGTTCACGCCGCTCGCCCTGGCCGTCGTTTACGCGATGCTGACGTCGTACCTGCTGTCGCGAACCCTGGTCACCACGATGGCGCATCACCTGCTCGCCAGCGAAAACGAGGAGCACAAGGGGCCGGGACGCTGGGATCGCTTCGTGCGCGGGTTCGACGCGAAATTCACCCGGGTCCGCGAAGGCTATCGCGGGCTGCTCGCGAAGTTCATCGAGCGCCGTGTCTTTGCATTGATCTGTGTCGGCTTGGTGCTGGTCGCCTCGATGTGGCTGGCGTTGGTCGCGGGCGAAGATTTTTTTCCGACCGTCGACGCCGGCATGATGCGCCTGCATATAAGGATGCCCAGCGGCACCCGTATCGAGCATACCGAGTACGTGCTCGATCTAATCGAGCGTGAGATCCGCGGCGCCATCCCGGCTAATGAGCTGCAGGGAATCAGCGACAACATCGGGCTCCCGATTTCGTATGATCTCGCCTTCTACCAAACCGACAGCACCGGCCCGCAGGACGCCGACGTCCTGATCCAATTGCAGCCCAAGCATCACAGCACCGGGATGTACGAGAACAAGATTCGTGAACTGCTCGCGCGCGACTTTCCCAACGTCACCGGATATTTCCAGGCCGCCGATATCGTCAGCCAGGTGCTGAATTTCGGCTTGCCCGCCGCCATCGACACGCAGATTACCGGTAACAATCTGGCGACCGACTACAAGTTTGCCTCCGAGCTCAAGACTCGAATGCAAAACATTCCCGGCATCGCCGACGTGAGAATCGCCGAGCCTCTGGACTATCCGGCCTTCCAGGTCGACGTCGATCGCGACCGCGCGCTCGAGCTGGGCGTCAACGAGCAGCAGGTCGCCTCGAGTCTGCTCACGACTCTGAGCGGAAACAGTCTGCTCAACCCTGACTACTGGCTCGATCCAAAGAACGGCGTGAACTACACGGTCATCTCGCAGTCGCCGCAGCACTTCATCGATTCGGTGGCGGCGCTCAAGGAGATTCCGGTGGCGGGTTCGTTTTCAACCACGCTTCCGACCGATCCCAACTATCCCGCCGGCCCCCAGACCGACGCCACTGCGCCGCCGAGCCAGGTCCTCGGCAATGTCGCGACAGTAACCCACGACAACGACCCCTCCGTGATCGCCCATTACACCGTGCAGCGGGTCATGGATGTGAACGCCGGCGTTTCCGGACACGACCTTGGCAGCGTGAGCGCGGCCGTCCAGCGCGAAATAAACAGCCTCGGCAAGTTGCCCGCGGGCATGCAAATCGTAATTCGCGGACAGAGCCAGGCGATGCGCCAATCGTTCCGCACCCTGGAGCTCGGTATCGTGCTCGCCATCGTCCTCGTCTACCTCCTGATGGCGGCGAATTTTCAATCCTGGCTGGAACCGCTGATCATTATGATGGCGGTGCCGGGAGCCCTTGCGGGTGTACTATGGATGCTGGTGCTCACGCGCACGACCATCAACGTCGAATCGCTGATGGGCGCCATCATGGCGATCGGCGTCGCGGTGTCGAACAGCAATTTGCTGATCACCTTCGCCAATGAATTGCGCGAAGAAGGCTACGGCCCGGTGGAAGCCGCGATCGAGGCGGGACGCATCCGGCTGCGTCCCATCATAATGACCGCGCTCGCGATGATCCTCGGGATGCTCCCGATGGCGCTGGCATTGGGCGAAGGCGCCGAGTTGAATGCGCCGCTCGGACGCGCCGTCATCGGCGGGCTGCTCGCAGCGACCGCGATGACGCTGTTCGTGGTACCGACCGTGTACGCGATCTTGAGCCGCACTCTCAAAGGCAAAAAAGAGCGCGACGCCGAGATCGAAGCGGTGACGATGCCGGGTGCATAAGAAATTAAAGTAAATGGAAGACGATCCGAAAAAATATAAGGGCCCGAAGCCGGGCAAATTTTTCACCACCGGGTTGGTCATCGCGGTGGTTCTGCTAATCGCGCTAACCGCGGGACTGGTGTTGGGCCACGATTTGATCGTGCGGCGGCAAACCTCCGAGCTCGAGCAAAGAGCCCAGCAGGGAGTCAACGTGCTGGTCTCCAAGGTGTTCGAGCAGCCGAGTTCGCAGACCTTCAACCTGCCCGCGACTATCCATGGCTATATCGAGGCACCCATCTACGCGAAGGTCGCCGGCTACCTCAAGACCATCAACGTCGACAAGGGCGATCGCATCAAACAGGGCCAGGTTCTCGCCCTCCTGGACACCCCTGACCTCGACAAGCAGGTGGCCGACGCGAAGGCGAATTACCTGCTGCAGAAGGTGACCGACAAGCGCGAACAGGAATTAGTCAAAGCAGGGGTGATCTCGCAGCAGGCAGCCGACAATTCGCACTACACAATGCTACAGGCCAAGGCGACCTACGAGCAATTGCTGGCGGAGCAGAACTACAAAGTCATCTATGCGCCGGTCGACGGCATCATCACCGCGCGCTACGTCGATCCGGGTGCGCTGATTCCGGAGGCGATCAATTCCACCAGTGGCAGCGGCGTTCCGATCCTGGCGGTCGCGACGCTCTCGCCGCTGCGGGTCTATATCGACGCGCCGCAGAGTGTCGCGCTTTCGGTCAAAAATGGTGACGCCGTAGTCATCACCGCCGACGAAATCCCGGGCCGGAAATTTATCGGCACCGTCGTCCGTCATCCCGAGGCGTTGAACAGCGCCAGCCGCACGATGCTGGTCGAAGTAGATCTGCAGAACGAAGATCACTCCTTGTATCCGGGAATGTACGCGAAGATGGCGGTAACGGTCGCAGCCGCTCATGCCGGCCAGATGGTGCGCGACGACGCACTGGTCTTCCGCGACGGCAAAGTCCTGGTCCCGGTAGTCCGCGGCGACAAACTTCACCTGGTCGAAGTAAAACTCGGCTACGACAACGGCCAGATGGTAGCGATAGACGGCGACGTCCACAGCAACGACCTGGTAGCCCTAAACGTAGGCCAAGCAGCCCAGGACGGGGCAGTAGTACACCCAGTGTACGCCCAGCAGCAGTAACCTCGGCCCCTAGGCACAGCCAACAAACTGCGCAGCCCAGCAGCGATGCAGCAGCCTCACACACCTGTCACTTAATCAAGCGAAACTCACCGGGTTTCGCGCTTCCCCTTTTACCCCGAGAGGTCGCTGATCGGCTTCCGAGCATCTGATCGCTCGCGTAAGATCTCCCCGGCGAACGAGGTAGCTGTCGATGGCGCAAGGCAGGCGCGGATGGTTTCTGAGTGTGGTCGCGGTGCTGTACGCGCTGCTCGCGATCTCAAACTTTCTGAAACCAGTAATGGCAAATGCGCACACCGGTTTCGTGTTCTTTGGCCATCGCCTGAGCGGTCTTCCCAATGACATCCTGGGACCTTTGTTTGGAATCTTCCTGCTGGCACTGGCGATTTTGATCTGGCGGATGCACCGGCTCGCCGTCCCAGTCGCGTGGGCCTACGCCGCCTACGTGGCAGCGAACGGAATCCTATTCTCCATCGTCGAACGCGCCGGAGCCGCAGCGTCCAGTGGCGCGAAAAACGCATATGGAACGCCAATTCAGGCGATTTTCTTTATGATAGTCGGAATCGGCGTGCCACTGGCTGCGGCCATGGTTCTCACGCGCCGGCGCACAGAGCTGGCGTGAAGGCCGACGAAACGACCAGTGAGCGGTTCGCCAGTTCGTCTGGATTCAATTCCAGACCAGCGAAAGCCACCCGGGTTTCGCGCTTCCCTTTTGCCACATCCTGAAACCTCGATGAGGTTTCAGGAAACATGAACTCATTGAGATATGGAACCGCAAGGGCGCGTCGTTGTATTCTCAGTTAGATGAAGTCGAAGGGCAAAAAGGAAATGGCAGCGACGGCGGAACGCGGCGCCTACCACTACACGGTTTACTTTGAGCCGCAGACCGACGGCAGTTTTGCCGTCGTGTTTCCTGCATTTCCAGAGATCGTGACCTTCGGCCACACGCTCGAAGAGGCGCGTGCGATGGCGCGCGATGCGTTGCGCTGCCATCTCGAAGGACTTCGCAAAGATGGCGAGACAATCCCGCCTGAGACGCCGCCGACCGGCCAGCCGATTCGCGAAGAGGTCGTGGTCGCGATTTGAGCCCGGCGCTTCCGGTCCTCAAAGCGCGCGAGGTTATAGCTGCGCTTGAGAGGGCCGGTTTCTTCATCCATCATTCGACTGGCAGCCACGTTCAGTTGAAACATCGCGACCTTCCCGAGCTTCGAATCACGGTGCCGTATCATTCCGGCGATGTGCCGCGGGGCACACTCCGCTTCGATTATCCGGCAGGCCGGTCTCACGGTCGACCAGTTCTGCGCGCTCTTATAGATCCGATTTTTCAGTCAGGGTTCGGTTGGCTTCGAGGACCAGCACTACCGCCTCTTTCAGGTTTTGCCACACTTCGTCCAATGTCGTTGCTTGCGTGTTCGCGCCCGGCAGCGCGTCAACGAAACGCAACGTAGCCCTCGGGCACTTTGCGGAAAATAACGTTGAATTTCATGGGTTCTTTACGTTCCGAGATTTAATTCCAGACCAGCGAAAACGCACCGAGGTTTCGCGCTTCCCTTTCACCTCACACGAGAAATGGAGCTAGCGCAGGAATCGGTAGACAAGCTTCTGGAAGTGCTGGATGCCGCCTTCGCGCGACAGCATCAGTTGCCCGTGTTCGATCGCGCCTGAGCTGAGCCCGCGCTGAACTGATTCGCACAGGACCACGTCTTCTCTGGTGACGAGGTCGCTGAAGGCGACGTAGTCGCGTATCTGTTCATCGCTCAGATTGTCCGCGAAAAAGTAGTCGACCGTCTCGTGCGTGTGTCCCGCATCGACCGGCATCGCGTGGATCACTTGCATGCTCGGCGGATTGTCCGAAAGAGCAAACATTACGTTCGGCCATAGGGTCGCATAGGTGACGCCCTGTTCGGGCGATCTGATCAGAGGCCCGTAGTAGATCGAGAAATACTCGTGCTCGATGTCGACTCGATAGCGATTGGTATCGATCACCTCTGAAAACCGCGGATGCGCGATCGGGCAGTGGTAGCATTCGTTGAAGTTCTCGACCACCACTTTCCAGTTCGATTTGAGTTCGTAAGTGTCCTGCCGCAGCATCCGCATCTGCGCAAGATCGATACCGGCGCCCTCAAAGATTGCTGGCAAGTCGCCGATCACTTGGCGCAAGGGACTCGCGCCCGCGTGCGGGTTGACGAAAATCAGCGGCCCCCACGTCTCGATCGCCAACGCGATCAACGAGAGGTCCTGCTTCACGAACGAGCGCTGCTCGCTCTCGCGCGGCGCGGTACGCAGAGACCCGTCCAGGTTGTAGGTCCATCCGTGATAATGGCACTGCAGCGTGCGCCGGTTCCCGGAGCATTCGAGGACCACCTCGCTCCCGCGATGGCGACATACGTTTGCGAATGCGTGCAGAGTGCCCGCGCTGTCGCGCGTGATCACGACCGGCGTATCGCCTACGCGGGCGGTGAAAAAGTCGCCCGCGCGACTCACCCGCCCGGTATGCCCCACGTATTGCCATGAGCGATTGAAGATACGTTCCTTCTCCGCCTGAAACACGTCGGAATCGACGTACCATCGCGCAGGCAGCGTATCGCCGCGCTCGAGCGCATCCGCGAGCGCGCCGTCAGCATGAAAATCCAATGCCATGAATACCGCCAATCAGAAATTTGAAACTTGATTTAAGTCTGGCGAAACTCCACCCGGGTTCGCGCTTCTTTTTTACCACAATGCGAAGTCTGAAACCTCGTTGAGGTTTAGCGTTTTCGCTCTCAAGGCCCAGGAAGTGCCAGGAGCGCGTAGCGCGCATCTTTGACTTAAGAAGCGCGAAACCCGGCTTGGGTTTCGCAAGTCTCGATTCAGGGCTGCGTCACCGAGCACGGATGTGCTAGACGAATCGATGCACATTCGTTACGGAGGCATTCCATCATGATTGAGCACGTCGTAATCACCATTTCCAACTTCGCCAAGAGCAAGAAATTCTACGACGCGGCGCTAGCGCCGGCCGGTTATCGCGCCGGCTTCGTCGATAAAGACGCGGGCGTGGTCGGCTACGTCGGCAAAGATGGGACCGGTGTGTGGCTGACCCCCGGAAAGCCCCAGACCGCCCAGCATGTCGCGCTCGGGGTCGCGACTCGCGGCGGAGTCAAGAAATTTTACGACGCCGCGCTCAAAGCCGGCGGCCGTGACAACGGGGCGCCCGGCCCGCGCCCGCAATACACGCCCGACTACTATGCGGCCTTCGTCTACGACCCCGACGGCCACAATATCGAGGCGGTCACGCACAACAAGCGATAGTTCGCGGCGCGATTCCTCACCAGATCAGGAAGTTCTGGATCATCGCCGAGTCCTCATGCGGCAGGACGTGGCAGTGGTGTGATCTCGTCGTAGAGGCGGCCGTTGACCAGGAACTCGAAGCCGGTCTGGATTCGCTTGTTGTTCCTCCGCGAGGAAAATACCACTTTGCGGCGCGCGACGATCTCGTCGTCGCGAATCGGTGGATACTCGCGCGACGGCGGCAGGCTCGCCGGATGCACATCGTGAGCGGCGCGCCGGCGCTACGAAGCTAGCGAGCTGAATCCGGCGCGCGATCATCTCGCCCATCATCTCGCTCAGCACCGCATTTTCGCCGTGGCTCTATTCGTTTGACAGAAGCGAAAAAAGAGCGAAAATGGATTCATGGCGAGGTTGACAAACAACGCGTGTCAACTTGATGCCGCGGCAGAAATTTGCACCTCGCCCGCGCTCGTCGAAGTCGCGCAACTACCTAAATTTACAGGAGTTTTTCGAGGCCGCGAGCTCACGCGCAAGGATCGTGATCGGCGCCTGAGCTCAGGGTTGGCAACCTTGGACGCGATCTTGGGCGGCGGAATCGCCCGCGGTCGCATCAGCGAAATCGTCGGGCGCGCCGGTTCGGGACGCACTTCGATCGCCGCGAGCTTTGCCGCTGTGGCGACCGAGTGCGACGAGGTTGCCGCGTGGATCGATTCGTCCGGCGCCTTCGACCCCGCGAGCATCGCGGCCTCGGGCGTCAACCTCGCGCGCGTGCTGTGGGCCTCGACGCGATCGCCTTCGCGCAAGTCGTTCGACAAGTCCTCGCGATCGTCTTCGCGCGATCGATTTCTAGCCTCGCCGCTGATGCGAAAACAATCCGCACTGCTGAAGGCCGCCGAGCTCGTGCTCGAGGCGGGCGGCTTCGGGCTGGTGATCGTCGACTTCGGCGACGAGGCGCGATCTATCTCACCGAGCGCGGCGCTCCGGCTCGCGCGCGCCGCCGAGCGATGCGGCGCGGCGGTGCTCGTGATCGCGCCGCATCGGATGTGCGGGACCTTCGCCGCGCTGAGCCTGGTGCTGCGCCGCGTCGAGGCGTCGTTCGGGCGGCTGGCGCCCGGCGCGCCCGCCCTCTTCGACGGCCTCACCATCGACGCCACCGTGGCGCGCAATAAGCTCGGCGGCCTTGGCGCCAGCGCGCTGCTATGCGCGATGACCGATCCGGCGGCGCAATTTATTTTGCCGCAATCGCGTCCCGGGAACGATCTCCCGAAAATTTATGGACTGCAAAGCTAGCGCTGCTAGATGCGATGGGACGTATCGCTTGCATTCTCGTTTCCGATTTTTCGATCGCCGCGCTGATCCGCGCTAATCCCGCGCTCGAGGGCGCCGTCCTCGCGATCGCCGACAGCACCGCGGCGCACGCGGAGCTGAGCGTCGTTTCGCCCCGCGCGCGCGAGCTTGGAATCCGTCCCGCGATGACGCTCGCGCAGGCGCGCGCGATCTCTTCCGATCTGATCATCCGCGCGCGCTCGCAAGCCGCCGAGCATTCGGCGGCCGCCGCGCTCGCCGACGCTGCGGAATCGATCTCGCCGGTGGTCGAGGCCGGCGCGCCCGGATGCGTATGGCTCGATCTCGCGGGCCTCGGCCGGATTTTCTCGAGCGAGGATGAAATCGGATTGGAGCTTCAGCGGCGCGTGCGATGGCTGGGGATGGAAGCCGCGGTCGGCGTTGCGGCGAATCGCGAGATCGCCGCGCTGGCCGCGCGATGCGGAGGAATAAGAGTGATCGCGCCGGGACTCGAGCGCGAGTTCCTGGACTGGCTCCCGCTCGAAATGCTCGACCTCGGGCCGGTGGAAAATGGACTCGACCTCGAGCTCACGCTCGCGCGCTGGGGCCTCAAGCGGCTCGGCGATCTCGCGCGGCTCGATCCCGACGCGATCGGCAGCCGCCTTGGACGGCGCGGCGTGGAGCTGGTGCGGCTCGCGCGCGGCGGCAATTCGCGTCCGATTCAGCCGCGGCCGCGCGCCGAAACCTTTACCGAGTCGATCGATCTCGAATACGGAATCGAAACCCTGGAGCCGCTCGGCTTCATGATGCGCGCGATGCTCGAGCGGCTCGCCGCGCGCCTTGCGATGCGCGGCCTGGTCGGCGGCGACATCATCCTCACGCTGGGCCTCGGCGGCCATCGCAATCTGAGCCGCCGGATCGCGGTTGCGGCGCCGTCCAACGATGCGCGCGCGATGCTCACGCTGATCAATCTCAGCCTCGAGGCCGCGCCGCCCGAAGACGCCGTCGAGTCGATCCGAATCGACCTCGAGCCGCGCGCGCCGCGCCCCGCGCAAAGCGACCTGTTCCTGCCGCCTGCCCCCGCGCCCGACCGGCTCGAGACCACTATCGCGCGACTTGCGGCGCTATGCGGCCCGGACGGCGTCGGCATGCTGATGCCGGAAAATTCGCATCGCCCCGAGGCAGTCCGGCTCGAACGGTTTGCGCCACCGCCTCCGTCGCCCGTTGCCCCGAACGCGCCCGCGCGCGCGGTGGCGCAACTGGTGATTCGCGCGATAAGGCCGGCGGTCGAAATCGAAGTGATGTGCTCGCGTGGCGGGCCGGAGTTCGTGCGCGGGCCAAATCTCGGCGGGCGCGTGGTGTCGATCGCGGGACCGTGGCGGCGCGACGGCGAATGGTGGCAGCAAATCGATCCTGAAGCCGCCGACGCCTCTGCGAAGTGCCCGCCCGATAACAACCGTCGTTGCCATGACCACGATGAAGTGCAGATCGTCAACGGTCACCCGCGCCGCCAGACCGCGATCGCCCTGGCTATCTCCGGCAGAGAATCGGAACCGGGCAATGCGGGAATCGAAGACGCTCTCTCCCGCAGGGTGAGAGGACCCGGCGAAAGCATTGGCTGGCCGGGCCTGTCGCGCGACGAACGCTATGCGGACGCCGCCAGCCTGATGCCGGAATCTCCCGCGCCGGTTGCGGCCCGGGACATCGGATTCCTGAATCGCGCGCCGCGTGCATCCAAACAACCTCACGCGCAAACTCCGAACGCACAAACTCCGGACCAAAACGGGCAGCAACCCCGATCGCGCGCGGGAAAAAGCGCCCGGCGTGGTTTCGTTCGCGACTATTACGAACTCGCGCTCGACGACGGCGGCGTCTATCGCATCTTCCACGATTTAAATTCCGATCAATGGTTCGTCGACGGTGTCTACGATTGACAACTCGCGATGCACATACGCCGCGCGCGGCGGTGATTTTACCGTGACCAGGCGCTCTGACTACCTGGAGTTGCGCGCGCGGAGCGCGTTCAGCTTCCTGGAAGGCGCCGCGACGCCCGAAGATCTCGCCGCGCGTGCCGCCGAGCTCGGCTACGACGCGATCGCGCTTGGCGATCGCGACGGCGTCTACGGCGCGCCACGATTCCATCAGGGCGCCAAGGCCGCCGGGATCCGCGCGCTGGTCGGCGCGGAGGTGACCCTCGACGACGACTCGCGCCTCTACCTGCTGGTCCCCGACCGCGCGCGCTACAAGAACTTGTGCCGGATGATCACGGCGGCGAAGATGCGCGTCCTCAATCCCGGCGCGCGCGCCCGCGACGGGTCGAATGCGCCGCCGCTTTATCCGGCCAAGGGCGAGAGCCGCGTCACCCGCGACGACCTCGAGCGCTACGGGCGCGGAATGATCTGTCTGGCCGGCGGCGTGATGAGCCCGGTCTCGCGCGCGCTGATTCGCGGCGAGGATCCCCGCGCGCTGTGCGATCAGCTTGGCGCGACCTTCGGACGCGGAAATCTTTTTATCGACCTGCAGCGCCATCTCGACGCCGGCGAGGAGCGGCTCAACCGCAAGCTCCACGCGCTGGCCGCGGCGTGCCGGCTTCCGATCGTCGCGACCAACGACGTGTGCCACAGCGGACCCGAGCGCGACCTGCTCGACGTGCTCACCTGCATCCGCCTCAAGACCACGCTCGAAGAGGCGGGACGCGCGCTATGGTCGAATCGCGAGCGCTACCTGAAGCCGCCGGCCGCGATGACCGCGCTGTTCCGCGATCTTCCGGACGCCGTCGCCGCGACGCGCGCAATCGCGGAGCGCTGCGAATTCACGCTCACCGATCTCGGCTACCGGTTCCCCGACTATCCGCTGCCGCCCGGCGAAACGCCCGACAGCTACCTGCGCATTCTCACCTACGCCGGCGCGCGCGAGCGCTGGGGCGGCGCCGCCGACAGCCGCACCCGCCATCAGCTCGAGCACGAGCTCGGCATCATCGAGCGCCTGCGCCTGGCCGGCTACTTCCTTATCGTGTGGGACGTGATCCAGTTCTGCCGCGAGAACCGCATCATGGTGCAGGGCCGCGGCTCGGCGGCCAACAGCGCGGTGTGTTACGCGCTCGGCATCACCGCGATCGACGCGGTCAAAATGGAACTGCTCTTCGAGCGCTTCCTTTCCGAGGAGCGCGGCGAATGGCCCGATATCGATCTCGATCTTCCCAGCGGCGATCAGCGCGAGAAAGTGATCCAGTACATGTACCGCCGTTACGGCGAGCGCGGCGCTGCGATGACCGCCAACGTGATCACCTATCGCACGCGCAGCGCGGTGCGCGAGGTCGGCAAGGTGCTCGGCTTCTCGCCCGATCAGGTCGATCGCCTGGCCAAGCTCAACCAGGTCTATGAATTCCGCGACAGCCACGACGATATCGTGGCGCTCCTGAAACGCGGCGGCGTCGACGCCGAGGCGCCGCGCATCCGGATGCTGGTCGACCTGGTGCGGCGCATCCAGAGCGTGCCGCGCCATCTCGGACAGCATAGCGGCGGGATGGTGGTCGCGGCGCAGGCGCTCGATGAGGTGGTGCCGCTGGAACCGGCCTCGATGCCGGGCCGGGTCGTGATCCAATGGGACAAGGAGGATTGCGCGGACCTCGGGATTATCAAGATCGACCTGCTCGGCCTCGGGATGCTCGCGGCGCTCGAGCAGGCCATCCCGATGATCAGCGCGCACGAGGGCGTCGCGATCGATCTCGCGCATCTGCCGGCGGATGACCCCGACGTGTATGCGATGCTCGAGCGAGCCGACACTGTCGGCGTGTTTCAGATCGAGAGCCGCGCGCAGATGGCGACGCTGCCGCGGATGAAACCGCGGCGCTTCTACGACCTGGTAGTCGAGGTCGCGATCATCCGTCCCGGGCCGATCGTCGGAAAGATGGTCCATCCCTACCTCGACCGCCGCAACCGCCGCGCCCCGGTCACCTATGCGCATCCGTCGCTCGAGCCGATCCTGAAGCGCACGCTCGGGGTGCCGCTGTTCCAGGAACAATTGCTGCGCGTGGCGATGACCGTGGCTGGCTTCAGCGGCGGCGAGGCCGAGGAGCTGCGCCGCGCGATGGGCTTCAAGCGCTCCGCCGAGCGCATGGAAAAGATCGAGGAGCGGTTGCGCGCCGGAATGGCGCGCAACGGGATTGCGGGCAAGGTGCAGGACGAGATCGTGCAATCGATCACGGCGTTCGCGCTATACGGATTTCCCGAGTCGCATGCCGCGAGCTTCGCGCTCATCGCCTATGCGTCGGCGTACCTGAAGTACCATCATGCGGCGGCGTTCTTCGCCGCAATGCTGAACTGTTATCCGCTGGGATTTTACCATCCCTCGACGCTGGTGAAGGACGCGATGCGCCGCGGCGTCGTCGCGCTGCCGATCGATGTCACCCACTCCGACTGGAATTGCACGCTGGAGCCGTGCCCGGAGGACCAGGCGCCCAAGGCCGCTCCAGGAGCCGCGGCGCGCGTCACCAAGCGCCCTGCCCTCGCGATGCGCATGGGACTGCGCTACGTCAGCGGACTGCGCGAGGAGGTCGCGCTACGCGCCGAGCGCGCGCGGGCGGATAGCCCGTTCACCTCGATCGCCGATTTCACTGCGCGCGCCGTCCCCAACCGCCGCGAGCTCGACGCGCTCGCATATGCGGGCGCGTTCGCAGCCTTTGGCCTCGCGCGCCGCGACGCGATGTGGAACGCGGCCGCCGTCGAGCGCGACCCCGCAAGCATCCTGGCCGGCGTCGCGCCCAAACCCGTGACCGCGACGCTGCCCGGAATGTCGGAGATGGAAGAGACGCTCGCCGACTATGCGGCGACCTGCCTCACCACCGGACCGCATCTGATGACCTACATGCGCGCGAAGCTCAAGGCGCGCGGAATCCTGAGCGCCGCCGACCTCACCCGCGCGAGGCACGAGTCGTGGGTGAAAACCGCCGGCGTCGTGATCGTGCGCCAGCGTCCCGGCACCGCCAAGGGCTTCCTGTTCATCACGCTCGAAGACGAAACCGGCATTTCGAATCTGATCGTGACGCCCGACCTGTTTCAGAAAAACCGCACCGTCCTGAGGAGCGCCGGAATCCTGCTCGCCGAGGGCGTGCTGCAGCAGGTCGATGGGGTCACCGCGATTCGCGCGCGCCGCTTCGCCGAGCTCCGCCTCGACGGCCCGCTGCCGCCCTCGCACGACTTTCATTAACTGATCGCTTCGCGCCACCGGTGCTTTGCTCGACACGGTGTGCGAGAATTTGCCGACCGGGGGCATCGCGCGCCGCAAGACTCACCAATCGGACGTACAGGAGCGAACGATGACCACTCGTCGAGCAGAATGTTCGTGCGGCCAGCTTTCGGCCACCTGCTCCAGAGAACCTTACCGCATAGCAGTGTGCCATTGCCTGGCCTGTAAGCGGAAAACGGGCAGTGCGTTCGGCTTTGGCGCCTGGTTTCGCCAAAACGACGTGGTGATTGAGGGGCAGGCGACTGAATTCGTTCGGGTCGGCGACGATGGCGGCCACATCACTCGTCGTTTTTGCCCGAATTGCGGTACCATCGTGTTTTGGAGTATCGACACCATCCCCGGCGTCATTGCTATATCAGTAGGCGCCTTCGCGGACCTCTCTTTCCCGCCGCCAACCGTGTCCGTCTACCATGAGAGCCGCCGCTATTCCTGGATTGAGATACATGCCGAGCCACTCGAGAAACGCGGCTGAGATTTAGCTGCTTCGCGCCGCCGGTGTCTGCTCGGCGCGGTGTGCGAAAATTCCCGCGGAGGACCACACTCATGGACGCCAACCTTCAACGCGACAAGGCGCAAGCGTTCCGCAAGATGCACGATCGCTCGCGCATCCTGGTGCTGCCCAATGCGTGGGACGCCGCGAGCGCGCGAATTATCGAAGAGGCCGGCGCGCGCGCCGTCGCGACCAGCAGCGCGGGCGTGGCAAATGCGCTCGGCTATCCTGACGGCGAGGTGATGCCGCGCGCCGAGATGATCGCCGCGATCGCGCGCATCGCGCGCGTCGTACACGTTCCGGTGACGGCGGATATCGAGGCGGCCTTTGGCCGCGATGCCAAAGAAGTGGCGGAGACCATCAAGCTGGTAGTCGAAGCCGGCGCGGTCGGAATAAATCTGCAGGACTCCTCGCACGAGCACGGACATCCGCTTCACGATCTGCCGGTCGCGGTCGAACGGATCCGCGCCGCGCGCGAGGCCGCCGCCTCCGCCGGCGTGCCGATCGTTATCAACGCGCGCACCGACGTGTTTCTCACCGCGGCCGGCGCGCCCGAGTCGCGCTTCGAGGAGGCGGTGCGCCGTCTCAATGCATACCTCGACGCGGGCGCCGACTCCCTGTTCCTGCCGGGCGTGCGCGACCGCGACGCGATCGCGCGTGCGGTGAAGGCGCTCAAGGGTCCCCTCAACGTCCTCGCGGGCCCGGGCTTTCCGAGTGTCCGCGAGCTCGAGCAGCTCGGTGTCGCGCGCGTGAGCGTCGGCGGATGGCCGTCACGGGTCGCGATGACTGTGACGCGCCGAGTTGCCGCCGAACTACTTGGCGCAGGAACCTACGCGGCCATCGACGGGCTGATCGGCCATCCCGAAATGGAGGCGCTGATAGCGCGGCGGCCGCGCTGAATACGCGGCCGCCCGGGACTATTTGAATGCGCGCTGCGCTAGTTACCCTTGAACTGCGGCTTGCGCTTTTCGACGAAGGCGCGCGTGGCTTCGCGATGGTCCTCGGTCGCCATCGTCAGCATCTCGTACGCCAGCGATGCATCCAGCACCAGGTTGACCTGATCCTTTAGCCACTTGTTGACCGCCAGCTTGGTCCATCGGATCGCTAGCGTGGCGCCGTCGGCAAGCTCGCGCGCGATCTCGTTAGCCTTGGGCACCACCAGCTCGGGCGGCACCGCGTAGTTCACCAACCCGATTTTGACCGCCTCGGCGCCGTTGATCAGATTCCCGCGCATCAGGAATTCCTTCGCACGCGCCGGACCGATCAGCAGCGGCCAGATGACCGCGCCGCCATCGCCCGCGACAATTCCAACCTTGACGTGAGTGTCGCCGAAGCGCGCCTTCTCCGACGCCACGATCACGTCGCAGAGCAGCGCGATAGTGGAGCCGAGGCCGATCGCGTCGCCGTTGATTGCGCCGATTATCGGCTGCTCAACTTCGAGCATGTTCTGCACGATTCGCCGCCCATGCGATGCGGTCGCGAAGCTGGATGACCTGCGGCTGGAACCCGCCGGCGCGCCGGTCAACGATCCCGACGACATGCCCTTCACGTCGCCGCCCGCGCAGAACGCGCGCCCCGCGCCGGTCAGCACGATCGCGTTTACCTCGGAGTCGTCCGCGAGGTCTCCCCAGATGCGTTCGAGCTCGCTGTGCAATCCGCCGTTGACCGCGTTGAGCGAGTCGGGGCGGTTGAGCGTGACGGTCGCCAGTCCGTGATCGTTTTCGACCTTGATAAATTCGTAGCGGCTGTAGTCTGCCATCGCGCGGACCTCCTTGCGGCGTGCATCGCTTCTCGCCGTGGCGTATCAGGCGCGCCGCGATTTGTAAAACGGGCTAACCCGCCGCGCCTGGAATGCGCTATTGTCCGCGGCGTAAACAGCACCCGATCACTCTGGAGATAAAGACATGAAACTCGAAGGCAAAGTGGCACTGATAACCGGCGCCGGTTCCGGGATGGGCCGCGTGGCCGCGCTTCTGTTCGCGCGCGAGGGCGCCAAACTGGCCGCGGTCGACGTCAACGAGGAGTCGGCGGCCGAGACCGTGCGCATGATCAAAGCCGAAGGCGGCGACGCGATCTCGATGCGCGCGGACGTCTCGCGCGCCAAGGACGCCGAGGCGATGGTCGCGGAGACCGTGAAGAAATACGGCGGCCTCGACGTCGCCTACAACAACGCCGGCATCGAGGGCGACAGCGGCTTCCTCGCGCAGCTCAGCGAAGAGGCCTTCGACCGCGTGATCGCGATCAACCTGCGCGGCGTGTGGCTCGGAATGAAGTACGCGCTGCCGCAGATGGTCAAGCGCGGCGGCGGCTCGGTGATAAACACCGCGTCGATCGCCGGGCTGGTCGGGGTCAAAGGCGCCGCGGCATACTGCGCCTCCAAGGCCGGAGTGATCGCGCTCACTCGCGTCGCCGCGCTCGAGTACGGCCGCTACAACATCCGCGTCAACTGCATTTGCCCGGGCGCGGTCGACACTCCGATGGTCGCAAGAATCCAGGGCGAAGGCGGGATGACGCCGAACGCGCTGCATCGCATCTCGGTGCTCGGCCGTATCGCCAAGCCGGAGGAGATCGCGAAGACTGCGCTGTGGCTCGCGAGCGACGACGCTTCGTTCGCAACCGGCGCGCCCTTCATCATCGACGGCGGCTGGACGATATCGTGATTCGGCTTGTCCGGACAGATTCGTGGACTAAACTCTGAGCCAGGCTTTTTTATCTGGAAGACATGGCGATGGCAGCGGCAAGCAAGCGTCTCGAGAACAAAGTTGCATTCGTGACCGGTGCGGCAAACGGAATCGGCCGCGCGATCGCGCGCCGGCTCGCCGCCGAAGGCGCACGCGTCGCAATCGCGGATATCCAGTTCGAGACCGCCGAGCGCACCGCCGGCGAGATCCAGAGTGAAGGCGGTGCGGCACTCGCAGTGCGAATCGACGTGACCAGCCTCGACAGCGCGACCGAAGCGGCGGACTTGGTCGAGAGCGCACTCGGCCCGATTGACGTTCTGGTCAACAACGCCGGATGGGACAAGCTCGAGCCGTTCCTGGAGAGCAAGCCGGAGACCTGGGACAAGGTCATCGCGATCAATTACCGCGGCGTGCTGAACTGCTGCAAGGCGATCGCGCCGCGGATGCAGGCGCGTAGCAGCGGCAAGATCGTTTCAATTTCTTCCGACGCCGCACGGGTCGGGTCGACCGGCGAGGCGGTCTACGCCGGATGCAAAGCCGCGATAATCGGATTTTCGAAGACGCTCGCGCGCGAGCTCGCGCGCTACCACATCAACGTGAACGTGGTATGCCCGGGGCCTACGGAAACCGCGCTGCTGCGCGACGCGATGGCGGGACGGGCGGGAGTGCTCGAGGCGATGACGCGGGGAATTCCGTTTCGCCGCCTCGGACAGCCGGACGATCTCGCGGGCGCCGTCGCGTTCTTCGCCTCGGCCGATGCGGACTTCGTGACCGGCCAGGTGCTGAGCGTAAGCGGCGGCCTGACGATGGCAGGATAAAGCGCGGACTTGATCGCACGACCTGCTGGTGGTATCTGAACTATCGTTCAGAACATCAAAAACCGAGCGCAGGAAGCCGGGCAGGAAAAACAGGGCGACGAAAATCAGCCCCACGAATCAGGAGAGCAATGAGCGAAGCCGCGCAGCACGAACCGGTACGTTTCGCTGGACCCGAGGGCCTTCCCGCGGACTACAAGGACCTGCTGGTGCGGATGCTCTCGATCCAGTCGCGCATCGAATCCGAATATATGCTCGCGGCGGATCGCACGCTCATGAAACCGCTCGCGCTCGCGCCCACTCCCGAGGACAAGGCCGAGTACGCGGCGTTCTGGTCCGACGAAGTTCGCCACGCCAGCTACTGGATGCAACTGCTCGGCGGTCTCGGGGTCAAAGTCGACGACGCGTTCATGGCAACGCCGATGCCGATCTACATCTTCGAAATGCGCGACCAGGCCGAGGACTGGATCGAGTACGGGCTGTTCAGTTTTTTCGCCGATCGCCAGGGCGCGTACATGGGATACGAATGGCTGGGATGCAGCTACGAGCCGCTCGCGCGAATCGCGGATCGCGTTTACAAGGAAGAGCTGGGTCACGCGGCGTTCGGCCTGCGGCTGATGCGCCGCTACCTGCAGCGCGAAGGCGAGCGCGGCCGTGAACTGCTCATCACGCATCTGCGCAAGTGGTATCCTGCCGGACTCGACATGTTCGGCAAGTCGGGCTCCAGGCGTCAACTCGATTACCTGCGATGGGGACTGCGGCGGCGCACCAACGAAGAGATGCGCGACGCGTTCACCGCAGAGGTCAACAACCTGCTCACCAAACTCGACATCCCGCTTCCTGATCCGAGTGCGGGGCGCCGCTTCAGCTAACCGGTGATGCAAATGAAGACCATTCGCGCTGCCGTTCCAGCGCGGATCTCGCGCGCGGACCCGATCGGGAGAGCGCGATGAGAAAGCCGGCGCAGGCCGCACCGCGGCGCGTCGTAAAGCTCAGCTCCGCGATGCGCGCGCTTGCGCCCGAGGAACGCTACGACGCGAATATCGATCACATATTGCGCGCCGCCGCCGCGGTGTTCGCGGAGAAGAGCTTCGGCCTCGCCTCGATTCGCGACATCGCGACGCGCGCGCGAATCTCGTTCCCGCGCATCTACTACTATCTTCGCAACAAGCAGGAGCTGCTCTACCTGATCTCAAGACGCGCGTTCGAACAGCTCCAGAGCACGGCGGAAAGCCGGCTGCAAAACGTCGAGGACCCGCAGGAGCGCCTCCGGATCTTCATCGAGGGGCATCTCGAATATCACATGGCCAACCTCGCGGAGATGAAAGTGCTGGTGCGCGAGGCGGATTCGCTGTCGGGGCGTTACGCGACCGACATCACGCGGCTCAAGCGCGAGTACTCGCGGATGTGCCGGCGCATCCTCGAGCAGTACGCGCTCAAATGCGGGCGCCCGCTGGAGCGCGAGCAAAGCCGCATCATGACGTCGCTGATTTTCGGCGCGATGAACTGGTTCTACACCTGGTACGATCCGGCGCGCGACTTCGAGCAACGCGCGCGCATCATGGAAGAGTGCTTCCGGATGGTGGCCGGCTCGATCGCGACCCGCTGAGCGGCCGCGCGGACGGCGCGCGCGAGATGATCGAAGGCTGCACGTCATATCCGGCCGAGTTCGCCGAGCGCTACGTTCGCGAAGGGCTACTGGCGCGCGGAGACGATCCCGCAGGCGATCGCCGCCGCCGCAACCGAGGCGCAGGCGCATCGGCCGCGCGCGGTCGCGATCGCCGATTCGGCGCGGCGAATCGGTTACGCCGAGGTCCTCGATGAGGCGGCGCGTTTCGCGGGCGTGCTCGATCATCACGGAATCGGGCGCGGCGATCGCATCGTCATCCAACTTCCCAACTGCACCGAGTTCGCGACTCTGCTCATCGCGTGCCTCGAGCTGGGCGCGCTCCCGGTGATGGCGCTACCCGCGTTCCGGCGCGCCGAACTCGAATACCTGGTGTCGTTCGCCGACGCCAAGGCGATCGCGATCGCACCGGAGTATCGCGGATTCGAACACGCCGCCCTCGCGCGCGAACTCAAAGCCGCGCTTCCCGGACTGGAGACGATTTTCTCAACCAGCGCCGCCGAGGGATGCGTCGCGCTGCATCAGGATGTTGGAGCGGCGCAGCCTGTCGGTTCGCATCGTGGCGATCCGTTCGAGGTCGCGCTGTTCCTGCTCTCCGGAGGCACCACCGGACTGCCGAAGCTGATTCCGCGCACTCACGCGGACTACCTGTACAATGCGCGCGCGACCGCAGAGGTATGCGGCCTCGGCGCGGCGTCGCGGATTCTCCTCGCGCTGCCTGCCGAGCATAATTTCCCGCTCGCGTGTCCCGGACTGATCGGCGCGATGCTTACCGGCGCGACGGCAGTGTTCACGCAATCGGCGAATGCGCCTGAGCTGGCCGCGACGATCGAGCGCGAGCAGATCACCCACCTGCCCTGCGTGCCGACGGTCGCGATGGCGCTGCTCGAACTGCCCGCCGTCGCGCGCTCGTCGCTGGGCTCTCTGCGACTCATAACCGTCGGCGGTCAACGGCTCCAGGAGCCAACCGCACGCGCGTTCAGGAAAGCGTATCCGTGGGTCACCGTGCAGCAGGTGCTGGGAATGGCCGAGGGCCAGCTCTGCTACACGCGTCTCGACGACGCCGATGACGTCGCGTGCGCGTCGCAGGGCCGCCCGCTCGCGCCCGCCGACGAAATCAGGATCGTTGACGCGTCGGGCGCCGACGTTGGCGCGGGGGAGATCGGCGAACTATGGTGCCGCGGGCCGTACACGATTCGCGGTTACTATCGCGCGCCGGATCGCAACCGCGAGGCATTCAGCGCCGACGGCTTCTACAAAACCGGCGACCTCGTGCGGCGCGATCGCAGCGGCAATCTCGTCGTCGAGGGCCGGCTAAAGGATTTGATCAATCGTGGCGGCGAGAAGATCAGCGCGGAGGAGATCGAAGCGCACCTGCTCGCGCATCCGGCGGTCGCGGGCGCCGCCGTGGTCGCGATGCCCGACCAAGCGCTGGGCGAGAAGGCCTGCGCGTACGTGATGCTGCGCGCCGGCGCGAACTTCGAACTAGCCGCACTGCGCGACTTCCTTGCCGCGCGCGGCGTCGCGCGGTTCAAATGGCCGGAGCGGATCGAAGTGATCGCGCAGATGCCGCTGACCAACGTGGGGAAGATCAAAAAAACCGAATTAAGGTTGGATATCGAGCGCAAGCTTGCCGCGGAGCAAGCGGAGCGGGTCTGATAGATTCAATCCAGGGGAGAACCGTCGATGGACGTGGATAAGGGACTCAGCCAGCTACGCGGATTGATCGCGCGGCTGGAGCGCAACCAGCGGACGCTCAAGTCGCATCCGACGATCGAAAAAATCGAGCGCGGCGAATTGAGCGTTCCGCAGCTCCGCTACTGGGCGACGCAACTGTTCGTGGGCAATAAGGCTCACAACGCGAACATCCTGGGGCTCATCTACGCCAAGTGCGACGACTTCGGCGCGCGCAAGGCGATCGTCGAGAACCTCATCGAAGAGGAACTCGGCCGCGTCTCCGGCGTCGGGCGATCGCATCCGGAGCTGTATCTTGAATTCGGCGAGGCGATCGGAATTCCGCGCGAGCAGTTGTTGCACGCACAGATGTCCACCGACGCGACCGCGATGGCGCATTGGATGTACTGGCTGGCGGACTCGAAGCCCTGGTACGTCACGCTCGCGGGAATCAGCCTGGGCTCCGAGCTGTTCAATCCCGACGCGTACGTGCGCGTGATCGACGGCCTGAAAAAGCACTACCGCCTCGACGACGACGGGGTGCGATTCTTCTCCGTGCACGTCGAGGTCGACAAGGACCATGGTGACTCAAGCGCCGGATCGATCTTCAAGGCGATACCGGAAGAAGCGGCGCCGGAGACGCTGTGGGCGGTCGAGACGCATATCGAGCTGATGCGCCGACTGTGGTCCGACATCGACGCGCCGCTGGAATGACGCGGCGCGATCACATCGCCGCCAGCAGCGCATCTGTCGACGGGTAGTCCGCGGAGTCGCGGCTGCGATGGCACAGCTTCAGCACGCCATCGACGCCGATCACGAACGTGCCGGGCATCTGGAACACGTCGCCGCCGGGCGCGCCCACGTTTCCCCTGAGCGCGGCCATCGCGGCGCGCATCAGCAGGATCGGATTGGCGATTTGCGCGAGCGTCCCCTTTTCCAGCCCGTATGCGCGATACGCCTCGAGCTTCGGATCGGCCAGGCACGGGAACGGCGCCTGATGCCGTCGTTGCAGCTCGGCCGCGCGCTCGGGCGGCCCCTGCGTCACGACCGCGACAGCTAGTCCATTTTTCTGAAACTTCTGATAATCGTCGCGCAACGCGCGAACGTGCTCATGGCAGAAGGTTCATCCGAAATGGCGCAGGAACACGAGCACCAGCGGACGCTCGCGCCACAACTCCGAGAGCGCCAGCGCGTCGCCGTTCGAGTCGCGAAGCCGCACGTCGGGAGCCTTGTCACCTTTGTCGAGCATGGTGCGGTTCCTACCGCTTCAGTTGCGGCGCAGGTCCTGCAAAATTTCTTTCAGCACCCCGCGATCGCGATCGTCGCGCAGCGGCATATCGAACGAGAGGCGGTTGACGCCCGCGAAGCGCTTCTTCATCACCGCCGCGATTTCATCATAGGTGCCGACCGCCGCGAACGCGTTGACCATGTCGTCGGTCACCAGCTTCGACATCTCGCGCCACTTCTGCTGGACCGAGAGCTTGTGCAGCTCCTCCGCCTTGTCGGCCCATCCGTCGAGCTCGAAGCTCGATCGGTACGAGCGCGTCGATCCGTAAAACGCGATCGTCGATTTGATGCCCTCGGCATTGTGCGCGACTGCGGCCTTGTCCTTCCCGGTGCACAGGAACCCGCCGCCGGAGATCTGGAAGTTCTCCCACTCCGACGCCGGCCGCAACGACTTCGCGAAGCCCTTTTTCAGATTCGGGAACGCGATCTGATCGAGGTACTTGCGCGTGACGATGCCGTGCAGCCGCACGCCGTCGCAGACCTCGCCCGCGACCTGCAGCATCCGTTCCTGCACCGCCGCGATCATCACTGGAATATGTGGATGCTGCACCGGCGGCGGCGAGAAGTTCGGCGTCATCAGCGACAAATTGTAATGCTCGCTGCGGAAGTCCATCGGCGCGCCCGTCTGCCACGTATTCCAGCACGCGCGCATCGCACCGACGTAGTCCTTCATGCGCTGCGCGGGCTTCGACCACGGCATCCCGAAACGCCGCACCACGTGCCCCTTGACCTGCGTGCCCAGCCCGAGCACCAGCCGTCCGCCGCTCATCCGCTGCAGGTCCCACGCCGTGTATGCGGTCGCGACGGGACTCTTCGTGTATGCCAGCGCGATCCCCGTCGCCAGCTCGACCTTCGCCGGCTCCTGCGCCGCGATCGCGAGGATCAGGTACGGATCGTTCTGCGTCTCCACCGCCATCACGGTGTCGTAGCCGAGCGCTTCGGCCTCGCGCACCTGATCGCGCAACGTCGACCACGTCGGCTCGGGACGCTTTCCGCCCTGTTGCATGTCGGGCGTGTATGCCGCGCCCAGGTGAAGTGCACGTTCGATTTTGATTCGCGCCATGGCGGTTTATCGCGTCAGTCGCGCGCCGATGTCAAGCATGCCTGCAGTCGGTTCGCTGCCTTGATCGACATCTGTTTAAAGATAGGCTCGCCGATAGCCGGCCGGAATTGATGCCGGCACTTCGACTTCGCCGCAACCGGCCTGGAGGCCCAAATGAGCGCGAGCGCATCGGCTGACGACTGCAAACACGACGCTGGCGTCTTCGCGCCGGTCATCGACCGCGCGCGATGCGAGGGTAAGGAGGACTGCGTCGAGGTCTGCCCGTATCAGGTCTTCGAGATGGGCACGCTCAGCCGCGACGACCGCCGTGCCCTGTCCTTCGGCGCCCGCCTCAAGGCGACCCTTCACCGCAATCGGCAGTCCTTCGCGGTTCGCGCCGACCAATGCCACGCCTGCGGCCTGTGCGTGAGCGCCTGCCCCGAGCACGCGATCACCCTGGCCCGCGCCCCCGCTCCTGCCTGAATCCCTGAAACCGGGGTATCTTTCCCCACCCTCGCCGAGGATGTATAAGAGAGGGCTGGCACGACGCGTCGCGCCCGGTGCATCGCCGGTCGCGGGAACCTCCAGTCGTGATCACGTGGGGATAGGCAGGTGACGATGGGTCATTTTGCTGAAGCGAATTCTGGGTCTACCATCCTGACTCGGCGCCGATTCGTCAGGCTGGTGACGTTGGCCGGCGCCAGCCTGATGGCCGGTCCCGCGCTGGCCGGATTGAGCGTCACCCGCGGAAAAGAGAAGGCGCTCTCCTTCTATAACCTGCACACCGGCGAGAGCCTGCGCACCGTGTACTGGACCTCCGACGGCTACGACGCCGCCGCGCTCGGCCAGATCAACTACATCCTGCGCGACTTCCGGGCCAACGAGGTAAAGCCGATCGACGTTCGCCTCCTCGATCTGCTCCATGCCTTGCGCCAGCGCCTGGACACCAACGAACCCTATCAAGTGATCTCCGGCTATCGGTCACCGGCGACTAACGCGATGCTGCACGCGAACAGCGAAGGCGTCGCGGCGCACAGCCTTCATATCGACGGCAAGGCAATCGACATCCGCGTTCCGGGACGTGATCTTTCGGAGCTGCATCAAGTCGCTCTCTCGATGCGGGGCGGTGGAGTCGGCTACTATCCGCGCTCGGACTTCGTCCATGTCGACGTTGGCCGCGTGCGATTCTGGTAGCAGGTCGCCGCGCCCGTCGCACCACTCACAACTTTCTCGTCCGCCTACGGAGGATGCCTTCCTGCGCTTCCCAGCTTTAGCATCGCCGCGTGGAACCTCTGCCGCGATCGCGTCGATCGCCGCGGCTTCCCTCGTCCTCGTGCTCGCCGCGGGATGCCCCGCCAGTCACGGGCAGACTGCCGCCTCCCCTTCTGCTTCGCCGGCGGTTTCCTCGACGCCGGCTGCCGCAGCTCCGTCACCGTCAACATCGACGTCGACTTCTTCCGCGCCGACACCGGCGCCCGTTTCCAATCTGTCGCTGCAGGATCAGGCGGAGCTGCGCGCGCTGATCGATTCAGGAACGCTTCCCGATCTGCGCTGGCCCAACTTCAGCGACTACCGCACCCACGTCAGCAAGTTTTACGACTTGGGCGGATACTCACTTGCGTGGATTCAAAACAATCGCCCTACTCCGCAAGCGCTCGCGATGATCCAAATTTTTCAACAGGCCGCGAGCAAGGGTCTCAACCCCGAGGACTACGATGCCTCGCGATGGGACGGCCGGGTCGCGAAGCTTCAGCCCGCCGGTGCGACGCCGTCGGGCAGCGACCAGGTCCATTTCGACTTGGCGCTTACCGTCTCCACGATGCGTTACATCTCCGATCTGCACATCGGCAGAGTCGATCCATCGCACTTCAAGTTCGGCCTCAACTACGGACCGACCAAACTTGACCTCGGCCACATGCTGCGCAACCAGGTGCTGCAGGCTCCCGACGTCAACGGCGTGCTCCCGCAGGTCGAGCCGCCGTTTGCAGGTTATGTCCGCGACGAACAGGCGCTCGCGACTTATTCCAAACTCGCCGCGCAAGGCGACGGACCGCCGCTGCCGGTGCCCGCGAAAAGTATCCATCTCGGGAATGCGTATCCCGGAATGCCGCAGTTGATCGCGCGACTGCGCCAACTTGGCGACCTCCCCTCTGATAGCGCCGCCGCCGCCAACACCGCCGTCTACCAGGGCGCCGTGGTCGACGCGGTCAAACATTTCCAGCAGCGCCACGGCCTCCAGACCGACGGCATCCTCGGCCCGGGCACCGTCGCCGCGATCAACACTCCGCTCGTCCAGCGCGTGATAGAGCTCCAGCTCGCGCTCGAGCGCTATCGATGGATTCGGCCCGGCTTTCCGGAGCCGCCGATCATGGTCAATATCCCGGAGTTCAAACTGCGCACCTTGCGCCAGCAGTCGGCCCCGTTTCTGTCGATGAAGGTAATCACCGGACGCGCCTATCGGACACAGACGCCGGTGTTCGCCGACCAGATGAGATACGTCATCTTCCGTCCCTACTGGAACGTGCCGACTTCGATCGCCCGCAACGAACTGGTTCCCAAGGCGCTGCGCAATCCAGACTACCTGGCCGCCAATGGTTTCGAGGTGGTCAACAACAGCGGCGCGGTGGTCGGCGACGGAACGGACGGCTTACTCAGCGGGATTCGTTCCGGCGCTCTGCGGATCCGGCAGAAACCCGGCCCCGAGAATGCGCTCGGACTGGTCAAATTTATTTTCCCGAATAACTACGACGTTTACCTTCACAGCACGCCGGCGCCCGAACTGTTCGCGAAAGCACGCCGCGATTTCAGCCACGGATGCATCCGGGTGGAAAATCCGGTCGGCCTGGCCGCGTGGGTGCTGCGCGGCAAGCCCGAATGGACCGTCGATCGCATTCGCGCCGTGATGAACGGTACCCAGAACAACCTCCAGGTGAATCTCGACCAGCCCATCCCGGTGCTCATTCTATACAGCACCGCCGAGGTCAAACCGGACGGCGAGGTCGACTTCTTCGACGACATCTACGGCTACGACAAATCGCTGGAGAAAGCCCTGGCCGCCGGCTACCCGTATCCAAGCTGATCGGAAGCACTGCGAACGATCGAGCGGCTGCGCAACCACAAGTACACCAGGAGCCCCACCATCACCGGGCTTTCCAACGACGCGATCCTGACATGGATCTGTTGCGACTCGACGCCCAGATTCGACGCGATGAAAATCGCGTGGCCGGCGACGACCTGGATCATATAGATCAGCGCGAGCACCAGGCCCCATCGTCTTTGCGTCAAGATCCCGACGCCGAACGCGCCGATTACCACCGCCTGAATCGCCATCGTGACGCGCGCCTCGGAGCCATAAAATTTCACCCCGAACAAAACGTCCTGGAATGCATCCGGCGCATTGCCGGCATGCAGGAAAAAAATCACCCGCGCCAGCAGCACCAGCGACCACAACACGGCCAGCGCGCCAAAAATTACCAGGTCCAGCGGCCAGCGCTCGCTCGCGTGTCATTGCGATACCCTCACGATTCGCCGGTCCTGCCCGCGACAACGGAGCCGGTCCGGGTACTGAGTTCAGGGGTCATCCCTGCTCATTCCTGGATCCGCACTTCGGTCACTCCCTGATGCGGCTCGGCGAGCGCCGCCGGGAACGGTTTGCCTTTGAGATAGTGGTCGAGGAAGGCGAGGCTGTAGGCGACGATCGCGGCGTGATAGGTCGCTCTGAGGTCGGTCCACGCGAAATGCCCGGCGCCGTCGAACTCCACAAAATATTTCGGCGCGCTGGTCTGATCGTATGCGCCGCCGCTCTTCTTGATGAACGGCGTGATCCCGAGGTCGCGGGTACCCCCCTGGTACATCACCGGCACCCCCATCTGCCCGAGCGTGTGCTGCTCGATGTATGGCGTGCTGAATGGGGACAGCGCCAGCACCGCTTTCACCCGCGGGTCCTTCATCCGCGGCCACGCGCCGCCCAGCTCGAGCACCGTGTAACCGCCCAGCGAATGTCCCGCCAATGCGACGTGATGCCAATCGAACGGCGGCGCATTGAAGCGCGGATCCTGGCTGAGCGCGTCGAGAAGTTTTTCGATGTCCCGCGCGCGATCGGCGTACGTCGAATCGTTCCATTGCTTGGGCGCAACGAACGGAGCGGCGGGCCGGTTGAGCCAGGCGCGCAAATTCTTGCACGCTGCGTCCTGATGGTTCGGCGCGAAGACGGCGTAACCCGCCTTGGCGAGCGCCGCGGTCAGGAACGTGGACTGTTCCGCACAGCCGTGAAAGCCGTGCGAAAAAATTATGATCGGCCACGGCCCCGGCGTGCCGCTCTCCGGCAGCCACGCGGCTACCTCGAGCCCCGCGATTTGGATCATCTGCGGAGCCGCGGCCGTCTCCGCCGCATGCGCCGGCGCAGCGACGCCGAGCGCGATCAGAAAAATCAGAATCGCGCGCCGCGCGAAAGGCTCCGGTGTCAGATTTCTGGAAACGCAGGATTCATCTCGCATAGCCATTTATGGTCGAATACTGTACCGAAGGTGCCTCTATATGGCACCCTTTCTGATTGGCCGGCGCGCACCGCGTGATATTGTGCTGGCAGTTTGATTCCGCCCGCGAAGAACTTGAAGACCGCGGAATTGGGCGGGGGGTGATGGGAGCGACCATGTTCAGAAGAGCCATCGTTGCAACGATACTGCTTTCCCTGGTTTGGGCCGTCGCGCCGCGCGCTGCGCGCGCCGCCGCTTCGCTCGACGATGCGACCGCAGCTGCCGACGCATGGCTGAAGCTGCTCGACGACCAGAACTATTCCGAATGCTGGGAAAGTTTGAGTCCTTCGGTCCAAGGCAAAACCGCGAAGAAGACCTTCGAGCTCGAATACAACTACATCATGAAACCGCTCGGACCGGCGGTCTCGCGGGAATACAGCGGCGCGAAACTCAAAGGCCCCGGGACCGCGGCCATCCACTACCACACCTCCTGGAACAAGCGAAAAAAAGCCAAGGAAGTCGTCTTTGTGACGATGGGCAACGACGGCCTGTGGCGCGTGTCCGGCTACAACATCATGGGTCCCCACAAGCGCGCTCAGGGCCGGATGGGTGTTCCGGGTCAGCCGCAGACCGGCGCTTCGGATCAATCGCAGACCGGCCCCGATCAATCGCAGACTGACGCGCCCGATCAATCGCAGTCGGGCGCCCCTGATCAACCGCAGCCCTAGGAACGAGTCAGCCCCGGCGCCGGAAAACTGCGGCAGAACTCGGCGACTTCGCCGGCGATCCGCTTGAGCAGCGTCTCGTCGTTCACGTGCGCGACGACCTCGTTCATCCATTTTCCGATCCGACGCATCTCGGCCTCTTTCATCCCGCGTGAGGTCACCGCGGGCGTGCCGATCCGAAGCCCGCTGGGGCTGAACGGCTGGCGCGGATCGTACGGCACGGTGTTGAAGTTCGAGACGATCCCCGCGACGTCGAGCGCCTTGGCCGCCTTGCGCCCGGTCACCTTCTTGCTGGTGAGGTCGACCAGGATCAGATGATTGTCGGTGCCGCCCGAGACCAGGCTGAAGCCCTGCGCGAGCAGCTCGTCGGCAAGAGCCTTGGCGTTTCGCACGATCTGCCGCGCGTACTCCTTGAACTCCGGCGTCGCCGCTTCCTTCAGCGCCACTCCGATCGCGGCGGTGGTGTGATTATGCGGCCCGCCCTGCAGTCCCGGGAACACCGCGCGATCGAGCGCGGCCGCATGTTGCTGCCGGCACATCAGCATCGCGCCGCGCGGTCCGCGCAGCGTTTTGTGCGTGGTGGTCGTGATCACGTCGGCATACGGCGCGGGGTCCGAATGCACCCCGCCGACGATCAGTCCCGCGACGTGCGAGATGTCGGCGAGCAGGTACGCATCCACTTCCTTGGCGATCTCGCTGAAAGTTTTGAAGTCCCAGTCGCGCGGATAGGCGGTGCCGCCGGTCACGATTATTTTCGGCCGTTCTTTGCGCGCCAATGCGCGCACCGCGTCGAAATCGATCCGATGCGACTCGCGATCGACCACGTACTGCGCCGCGCGCCAGAAGCTCCCTGTGATGCTGACGTTCCATCCGTGGGTCAGATGGCCGCCATGCGGCAGCGACAATCCCATGATGGTATCGCCGGGCTTGAGCAGCCCGAAGTACACCGCGAGGTTGGCCGGCGACCCCGAGTACGGCTGCACGTTGGCGTGTTCGACCTTGAACAGCGCCACGGCGCGCTCGATCGCGATCGTTTCGATCTGGTCGATATTGCGCTGCCCCTCGTAAAAGCGCTTGCCGGGGTAGCCCTCGGAATACTTGTTGGTAAGAATCGAGCCGGTCGCCTCGAGCACCGCCTTCGACACGTAATTCTCTGAAGGAATCAGCCGTATCGAGTCGAGCTCGTACCGCTCTTCGGCTTTTATAAGGTCAAAAATTTCCGGGTCGGTCCGTTTAAGCTCGTCCACGCCACACCTCCGATGCCATCATAACCGCAGAGCGTACAAGCCCAACCCCAACGACGCAAAACACCCGCCCGGCGGATTCGGCACAATAACGATACCACGCCCAACCGCCCCCCATCTCGTTGGATCGCGAGAGAGAGGACAGCCCTCTGGAGAGTCCGTGATTAGTTAAAAGTGAAGACGAGTTTTTTGAGAACCGTCGCTTGGGAACGGCAACAAAACCACCGTCACTCATCGGGCGCGAGAAACAGGACGTCCTCCTGAGCGCAGGCTGCCGGAGTCGAAGGATCCCACCCGTCGCCTCGATGCCAATCCGTCAGCATGGTGATCCATCAGCCCTGCAAAAGGATCCCCTCTTCTACGTCTCGCTTAAGCCGCCTCACCGTACATGCGCCAGGACTCGTTGCCCGCCGGCAATTGAAACAGCTTGGCCGCGTTCTCGCGCATGATCGCCTGCCGTTGTTGCTCCTGCAGATGGGCCGTGTGCTCCGCCAGCAATTGTTGCGAGCGCGGCCAGGTGGAATCCGTATGCGGGAAGTCACTTGCCCACAGCAGTTGCGTGTACGGCATCTGATGCAAGGAATTGAACGCGGTCGGATCGTCCTGAAAGGTCATCCAGACATTACGCTTGATGTATTCACTCGGTAACTTCGACAATCCTTTGACCACGCCATTCTCGTAATTGAATTTGGCCGCGTGATCCATGCGATGCATGTAATGAGGCATCCAGCCGGCATCACCTTCAGCGCACACCAGTTTCAATTTTGGATGGCGCTCGAAGACGCCGCCTAACACCATCAGGCCAACGACATCCTGCACTGCGCGAATGATGCCGAGGAAATTGTTCATCTCGTGCCCGCGATGCGGCATGTTCAGACTGCCGTCGCGCGACGTCAGGATGTGAAAGCAAATCGGAAGTCCCAGGTCAGTCGCACACTCCCATAAGGCATCATAGTCGCTATGGTCGTAGTCCTCGTGAATCGGGCGGCCCGGCATCATCATGCCTACCATCCCCATCTCTTTGGCGCGCCGGAAATCTTCAATCGCGCTATCCACACTCAGCACCGCAGTTTGCGCCAATCCCAAAACACGATTCGGCGCCTCACTGCACATCGCCTGCAGCCAGCGATTGTAGGCTTTCATGCAGGCGTCCTTGTATTCGGCATCGCGATGCATGCACAGGCCCATCCCGACTGAAGCGTAAACCACTTCGGCTGCAATCCCATCCCTGTCCATGTAGGGCAGCCTTGCCCGGCCCCCGTAAGCGCCTTCGCGGACATCGGCAAACTTGAGCCTTCGGGCGCGCTCGTTTCGTTCCCTGATGGTAAAGCCGGCGCCATCGATAAAGCCGAGCGCGATAGGCCGCTTCATCCCCGGCACGACAAACGCCTCAGTGCCGTCCGGTTGCGGAACGACGCGCGGTGCGTCGTCTCGATACTTCGGGTCGATGTAGTCCACGTAACAATTGGGCGGTTCACACACATGGCCGTCGGACGAAATGATGCCGCGAGGAATCACGTTAGTTCTCCCTTCAATGTCTTCTCTGGTTCGAAGCCCCAAGCGCCGAATAGTCGGTCGCTTCGGTCCCAATTGCCGACTACACCTTCAAATCGCGTTGTAGACCAAAAAGCCCCGGCCCTCAAGGTCTGACCTGCGAGAGAAGATTCCCGCAGCGCCAAGCGCGCATCCTGGCCGCGAGGGATGGGTGCGCTGGAATGCCTCCGACTTGAGTGGATCGCTGGTTGAATGACCGGAGCCTTCCCTTGGAAAATAGCGCCTCATAATCTTATCCTTGCCGGTCGAGATGCCCAGCCTGCATCGTCGTGGACGCATAGACTGCGCGGCGAGCGGATTCGGCAGTGCGGATATGAGCGAGCTGGACGATATCAAGGTTTACGGCGCAACGGACGTGGGCTGGTGTGCGTCAACTTTGCCCAATGAGACCGTGGACGACGGGGGCCGCCCGTTTCTGCGCGACAAGGGTTTCAGCGCGGCGGATCCACGGGCTCCGAAACGCCGGGCTTACGACGATCCCGAGGTGTGCGAGTTGCGCGAACATCTGCGCGCGCATAACGGAATTCACGGCCTTGAAATGCCCGAACCGCACGAGATCGACAGGGCGGCGCAGATCTTTTTTCGCGACGGCTTCGTGGTGGTAAGAGACGTCCTCAACGCTGACGAGCTCGAGCGTTGGCGCGCTGCGAGCGCCAGGGTCCTGAAGCAGATTCTCCAAAATTCGGGCCTGGGCGGCCGGAAGTACTTAACCGAATCGTACCGATTGCCTCACCGCTACAGCTACGGGACGGCCTCTGCATCGCGACACCTGCTGCACGATCCAGTGTGGGCATCGATGATCGATCTGCTGACCACGACCCCGATTCTCACCAGGATCTTCGGCGGGCCCGACTACCGCGTGCTTGGCGCCGGAGGCGATCTGTGCCTGCCCGGCGCTATCGAGTATCAGGCGCTGCACTCGGATGGAGACCGGGAACATTTCCAAATGCCGCCGGCGCGCGTCGAGCAGGCGCGGCGGCTGGGCGTGGAACCCCGGCTCGATGATGGCATAGAAGGGCAAGCCTCTCGAACGCTCCAGCTCACCATCGAGCGAACGCCGCCGGTCGTCACGGTTAACTTCCTGATGACCGACGCGACACTGGGAGAACGGGCCAATCCGGCAGATTCCGGGCACCCAGGGGCGTCCGGGCCATCCACCGGTTCCAGCCGATGAGCCGGAATGGATGCGTCTTTCCACGCTGGTCGGTGCGCCTGCCGGGGCTGCGATCTTCCGCGACACGCGAGCATGGCATGGCGGAACACCGAACCTCAGCCGCGAGATACGGGCGATGCCGAACGTCGAGTACATGGCGCCATGGTACCAGGATCAGAACTTTCAACCGGCGATGCCATACGAAATCTGGACCGGGCTCTCGCCCCACGCGCAGCGAATCTCGTTCCTTACCCGGCTCCCACCAGGAGTGTGGCCCGCGGGCGCAGGAGTGATGCATCCGCTGGCGAGTGAGCGGCGCGCGGCCAAAGCCTCTAGCGGCAAGTGCAGTTGACGAACGGTAGCGTCGCGCCATCGCTAGCTACCGGCTTCCTTCGGCGCGCTTGCGGACTCGCGCGCTCATGATGACAAATCATTGAGGTTAATTCTGTCCACCTTCAAAATGTGAACCGATCTGCGCAGTAGCAGGTACCGAACTCGATACCCTCTCATCGGCACGCCCGCGATCGTATCGACCCCGGACGCCTTATTCTCGCGCGGCGCCTGCTCATGCATCATGGGTACAGCTTTACCGGCGCTACGCCGGCGCGAAAAATCGTGGCCGTGAGCGCAAGTCGCGGCTGCGTTGCGCAGTTCTTCGATGGAGCGTGCAGCATCATCGGATGGACGAGGAATATGTCACCCGCATCACCGGACAGCTCAAGCACACGCACGTCGATTCCATCGACGACCGCTCCCGTGCTCATAAAGCGCTGGATACGATTGCCCTCGTCATCACGCGAGCAGAGCGCCTTGATCCACGGATAAGCACCGAGAAGGCGTTTTCGTGCTTGATGCGAGTGAAGACGCTCGCCCTCACCCACGAGATTCTGAACCAGGCGATGAGAACCGGCCACGACCAAGGTCGCTCCTCCTGCGTGCGAGATCTTATCGAGACACGTGAAGACGCGTACTGCGGTGAGTCCCAATGAATAAGATGTCGCAGGCAGATCAAAATGCCATCCACTTGCCGGCACATCCCATGCCTCACGTGATTCTGGGAACGTAACGAGAAGGGAGCCCCAGCGGTCAGGCCGCTGCCAAGGGCTCGCTCCGAAAATCTTGTCGAGGGCATCTCGAATTCCCGCAGTCCCGACTTGCACGAAATTCTCCGCTTTCGGCAGATGACGGGAACCCGTAAACCGCGAGACCCCAATAATTTGGTTTACTCCCAGGTTATCGACCTCCGGCCAGGTATCTGGCTCATCGCGCTGTATGTGACAGCGGTCGCGCAGGCAGCTCCAGACGCTGCGCAGCATTTCCTCGACGGCGGATCGCGCGACGGCGCCGCGCATGCAGACGATTCCGGAGCTATGGAATTCTTCCAGTTGTTCAGCCGTAAGCATCGGTCACCTCACAATTCGGATTCGTTTCTGCGGGTGCCCCAACTAAAAAGCCCCGTGCTGGCCCACCCCGACTCCGGGACGGACAAACACGGGGCCTACCCGTGCTCGGGCCTGCGTCAATCTACGCGCAGTCGCCGAATTGCAGTGATGCTGGCAGAATGATCGAGCCCGTTCAAGCTTACGGCAGCCAAGGCGCTACCGTTATCATAATACGGCGGGGGCGTCATGGGCGAATCAAACGGCATTACGCGCCTCGTTCCTCCGGCCTTGAAGCGGAGACTCGTCAAGAAGCCATGGCGAGCACGAAGCACGTTCTTCTTCTAGCCCTGCGATTGTTGAAGGGCATCAACGATGCTGAGCCCTACAGAGGAGATATCCAATGGAAAAGATTCTGTTGTCCTTGGCGCCAGTCTCGGTCGAAACCATCAAATCCTTGATCCAACGCTCGCCGGGGGTTCCCGAATTCGACGTTATTGACGGCCACGACATGAGCGGAGAAGAGCTTGCCAAAGCTTTCGCGAAAGCGGACGTCGTCCTCGGAACTTGGACCTTCAAGCGCATCGGCAAGGATTTGGTGGCCAAGGCGGGATCGCTCAAGCTGATCCAGCAGCCCAGCGTCGGTTACGACAATATCGACATCAAAGCGTGTTCCGAGCGGGGAATCCGGGTGGCCAATGCGCCAACCGGAAATGTCGTGACTGTTGCCGAGCACACCATCGCCATGGGACTGGCTTTGGTGCGGAAGCTGGTCCCCGCCAACAGCAGCCTGCGCGAGGGCCGCTGGGAGCGGCTAACACTTGAGCCCTCCGAACTCGGGGGCAAGACCTGGGGCGTGGTCGGTCTTGGCGATATCGGGCGCGCCGTGGCCCTCCGGCTCAGGCCGTTCGGGCTGGCCAAAGTGCTGTATTACGCTCCTCACCAGGCTGCGAAGGAGGTCGAGGTGCAGTACGGCGTCGAGTACAGCCCGCTGCCGATGCTGCTGAAAGCGAGCGACATCGTCAGTCTTCACGTGCCGTTGACCGCTTCGACTCGCAACATGATTGACGCCGGCGCGCTTTCGTCGATGAAATCCGGAGCCTATCTGATCAATGTGTCCCGTGGGGGAGTCGTCGACGAGGCCGCTCTGGCGGATGCCCTTCTCAAACAAGTGATCGCTGGCGCCGCCATCGACGTTTTTGTCGAAGAACCGCCGGGCGCGGCGGATCCCTTGCTCAAGGTCCCGCAAGACAAGATCCTGTTCTCTCCTCACATCGCCGGCCTATCCCCTGAAAGCGTGCGCAGGATCATGATGGAGTCGGCAGAAAACATCGCACGCGCGCTCGCCGGCCAGGATCCGCTGCACGTGGTCAACCTATAGTAGGGAAGAGTTCGCCGCCCAGCGCTTGTCGTATCCCTACGGCATAGTAGCTACTTCTGTTTGTGGCTGGCCCCGACCATCTGACGCGCTAGCTGAATTCCGGCGTCGTTGGGACACGGATAGACCAGCCACCACGCGCCATCCTTCTCGGCGATGAAATGGACGAGACTGACAAGCGAATACGGGCCTCGTTGCCAATCAATCTGGAGCTGATAGCTCGGCTGGACAGGAAACGAAAACTTATCTGCCGGCAGAAAAGGAGCCTTGAAATTTCCCGGGAGAGCGGTGAAGGAAACCTTGTAGCCAGGAACAGGTAGATTTTGGAACTCTGTCCCCTTCATGAGGTCGAAATATTCGACGAAGTTCTTGCACGCCAGGACCTGAGGGTGGATCAGGGTTTTCACCCGTGCGGGATCTTTTGATTCCAGGGCAGCGACTAAGTTTTGGGCGAATTGTTCTCGCGCTGGGTTGGCCGGAGCGTTCTCGCCGAAGGCAAGGATGGCTTGCGCCAACGATGGAGATGAACGCGAAAGCCGCAAACATTGTGGTGGCAAGCAGTCTGTTGAACATCTGAGCCGGAATTTCCTTTTTGACTTTCCAGTTCCAACTCGTTCCGTAGATCGAACGGCTTTCCTCTGCAAGGTTTAGCCGACTTTGGTCCGCAGTTTTCCCGGATTCGTCGGCATATCGTGTCCCTCTGAGCTTTGGAGAATTGCGCTAGCGTGCGTGTGCGCTTGCGTTGCGAGAGAGATCATTCGAGGATCAGCAAACGCTTCGATCCCGAGTCAGGCGTACAGGAGCGAATCACATGGTCGGACAGTGTCTCTGCGGTGGAGTCGCATTCGAGTTCGATGGCCCGATCAGCAGCATCGAGTTGTGCCACTGCTCGCGTTGTCGGCGCGCAACTGGTTCGGCCTTTGCCGCGGAGTTCTACGTCCACCCGGCTTCGTTTCGATGGGTCAGGGGTGAGGACCTGATTTCGTTTTACGATGCGCCCATTCTCCGCACTCCTCCCGCCTATCGGATCTCGTTTTGCCGCACGTGCGGTTCGCAAGTACCCACCGTGCATGAAGGCAGTCCCGCGATTTCGGTTCCCGCCGGCCTCGTGCAGGGTGAGCTCCCCGCACGCGTATCGGATCACATCTTCGTCGGCATGAAGGCGCCTTGGTGGAATGCGAACCAGATCGCCAAGCTGCCTGAGTACGATGCTGGCCCCCCGGCAGAATTTCGCGCGAGCATGCTCGCCGCCGTGAAAAGGAAATGAAGCTTCGGGTGCGACGATCTCCCGCGAGGTCGCCGAGGCTTGGCTCGACTTCCTGGTCGTTCACGACGCTAACGCTCGATCCAGAAAAGACCTCAATGCAGCGTTAAACGCCACGGGCTGGTCGAGGTTCGAGAGGTGCCCGGCTGCCTTCAGTACGATCTTTTCGGCACCCGGAATCTCCGAGGCGAGGAAGTCGCTCGCCGCCAGAAATCTCTGATCGAGTTCGCCACACAGAATCAGCGTCGGCAGACGGATCGAAGCGAGAGAAGCGACCATCTCGTCGTCAGAGCGCTCAAGTATTTTGCGCCTGGTGTGCGCAAATCCGGGCGGTTCGCTGGCGACCCCTGCTTCCCCATCTCGCGCGGCGGCTTTTCTTTGCCCAGGTCCAGTATCAAACAACAAAAGGGCAGCGGTTCGATCCGGGTAGACCAGATGGAACGCGAGCGAAAGGAGCCCGCCGAGCGAAAGACCTCCTATCGCAGCGCGGTCGGCGCCACAGTCGCGCATAACCGCAGCCATGTCGGCGACTCCACGTTCAAGAGAATAAGCTGCAGGATCGTCGGGAGAATCAGAGCGCCCATGCCCGCGCATATCCCAGGCAATTACGCAGTAGCGGTCTGAGAGCGCCTCCATTTGGTTCTGCCACATGGCGCTGCTGGCCCTGAATCCGTGGCTCAGCAGCACTGCAGACCCGGAGCCTCGTGCTCGTAAGAGATTTAGGCCATCATCAGTTGTAACGAACCCCATCTCTCGACCCAAAACCGCTTCCCCACCGTAGTTAGCCCAAGTCCTCGGAGTCCAGCACTGGTCGAACCCGGCGCTCGGAACTTCTTCTGCCGCCGGAACCCTGGCTAAGCAGCGTGGTCGCGCAAGTAATCAAGGCTACCCGGCAGGTCGCGGACCAGCCTGAGCAGCATATCCATCGCAGCCGTCTGAACGTTCCTGCCGGATTCCCAGCGAGACACCGTATTTCCGCCAACGCGCAGCAGCCGGACGAGATCAGCTTGCGTCAGACTGTAGCGTTCGCGGATCGCTCGGATTTCATCTGCCGACAACAACCCATGTCTCTTTCGGTAAATCGCGATCGCGTCTTCGTGCAGCCGCTTGGCGTCGCGAAACCGCAGAACAATCTCACCGCATTTTGGACAAGCCAGGTGAAGAGCGGAAGGCACCGAGACCTCTTCGCCGTTGACCGGCAGACGAAGCGCCCCGCGCCTCTCGGTCATCCTGGTTCCACAAGAGGGACACCTATCGTCAGGCATGGCGCGCAGGGGCCGTCGCGCGAGAGGTTTTTGCTTACCCGTTTTCGTCATGAGACCCATCCTCGTCTTCGTGAAATGAAATCAGGACGCAATTGCTCCGGAGAATCACCTTGACGTAAAGCACGCTTCCGGCGACGTCGGGCTGGAAAACATACATCCACTCGCCGGTCGTCGCCGATCTTTTGCGTCCCGCACAGTCCTTACCGGTTAGGCTGGCGAGCATGTCGCAGGCGTCCTCTTTCATCGAGGCTTAGCTCGGCAAGCTCTTCGAGGAGCTTTAAGGGTGAACGCGACCTTTCGGGCAATCGCAAGATGCTTGATCCGCCTCAGAGCGCTGGTGAGCCATCCGCCGGTCATGTCGCGGCTGTAACACCCTTTGATTGATTATGCATATGGTTAGTTACCCCCGGTCAAGCGGCTTGGTGCGCTCCCTGCCGCGCGCTACTCTACCTTAAGGAAATTTATCCTGTCCGATTCAGTTGTCGCCGTCCTCGTCGTCGCGACAGCCACCCACCAGCTTCAGTCCTTCGATCCATGTCGCGCCGACACGCTTGGCAACAGTTCGCGGTGTGACACGCCCATACTTCGCCAGCGCGGCCGCGAACGGTTCCGAGTGAGTGACTAGCCAAATTTGCATGCGCTCGGAGGAGCCCACTGTTCGAACTTCTCGACCCCGCAGAGCGAATAAGAACCGACTTCTTCACCAAATCGGGACTGCAAGATATCGACTGGGAGACCAGATTACTTTAGTTTCGCTGTCGTGCAACGACACGAGACAACTGTCGTGCAGGGACTTCGATTTGGCGACGATAGTGGCCGCAGGCAAAACGCGCATCGACTGCGTGAGCACGGGTCCCTGACCCCGGGGGAAATCCGAATCATGAACACACTCGACAGAACGCCCGAGGCAGGTCGCGCTGACGAAAAGATTTCTTCGTATGGTACGGCTCGCTCGACGGTTAAGGAGGCGCCGCTCAGCTCCGATGGGCGGTCCAGAACGACTTTGTACATTACATTGATAGCCGGCGTCGCGGCGCTGGGCGGCCTTTTGTTTGGCTTCGATACCGGAGTGATTGCGGGCGCGATGTTGTTCATTGTCCCCGACTTCCATCTTGGTCCTGCCCAGCAAGGACTCGTGGTCAGCGCCGTGACGTTTGGCGCGTTGTTTGGCGCGCTGGTCGGAGGAACTTCCTCTGAGGCAATCGGCAGACGCTGGACCAACATCGCCGCCGGATTGAGCTTTGTCGCAGGCTCACTCTTCTCGGCGATTGCGCCCAACGTCGACATTCTGATCGCCAGTCGTGTCCTCATAGGACTGGCGATTGGACTGACGTCAGTAGCTGCGCCGATGTATATCGCGGAGCTGTCGCCAGCGCGCAGTCGCGGCAAGCTGGTATCGCTATTTCAACTCGCGGTCACCACCGGCATTCTAGTGTCCTACATTGTCGATCGAGCTTTGGCGCCCGAGCAGGCGTGGCGCTGGATGCTCGGGCTCGCGTTCATCCCTGGCGCCTTGCTCGTGCTCGGAATGATTGCGATGCCCGAGTCGCCGCGATGGCTGCTGAAAACGGGAGCAGAGAAAGCGGCGCGACGAGCGCTTGCGCTGGTGCGGTTGCCAGACGAAATCGACGCGGAAGTAAAGGAAATCCGCGAGGACCTCGAGCACAATCGGCCGGCTGCGTGGAGCGAACTGCTGATGCCCGGACTTCGGCCCGCGCTTCTGGTCGGCGTCGGGCTAGCCGTTTTCCAACAGGTGACCGGAATCAACACCGTTATCTACTACGCTCCTCAGATCTTTCAGCGGGCCGGCCTGGACAGCGCGACCACCGCATTGGCGGCAACGGCGGGAATCGGCGTGCTTAACGTGCTGTCCACGCTGATCGCGATCTGGCTGGTCGATCGAGTTGGAAGAAAGCCGTTGCTCCTTGCCGGTCTCACGGGAATGACCTTGAGTCTGGCTGCGCTCGGCGCTGCACAACGCTTCGCTGCAAAGATCGGAATTGATCCGCACACCCTCGCGCCAATTACCGTAGGATGCATTGGACTGTACATCGTCTGCTTCGCCTTCTCGCTGGGGCCTGTCGTATGGCTGATGATCTCGGAAATCTTTCCGAACCGAGCGCGCGCCCGAGCTGCCGGAATCTCGACGGCCGCCAACTGGACGGCAAACTTTTTGGTCAGCCTTTCGTTCCCGGTTCTGCAGGCGATGATGGGACCATCGCTCTGGTTCCTCTATGCGGCGATGGGTGTGGCAGCCTTCATATTCGTAGTCGGTTACGTTCCCGAAACCAAAGGAAAGTCGCTCGAGGACATCTCGCGTCAGTGGCGGACCGCAAACTCATAGGCCACCGCGGTTTCTCAACAGGCCATACCCTAGGAGAAACCCGGCATGGGTCACTCAATCCTCAGATCACTAATTGTCGCCTTCACACTCGCCGGCGTCCTTTCGGCGGCGTCTGCGCGGGCGCAGACCTTTTCAACGCCGTGGATGCACGCGACAAACCGGGATTGGGCCTCCGAATGGGGCGTACTCGATCCTCAGATTTTGTTCGCTCCGGGATCCTGGTCTCAGCTGAAAGGGGCGACGGGAAATTGGGATGGAGTGCGCAGTGACTTCTCCAACGCGGGAGTTTCCGTTTTTGGCTCCTACGAAAGCGAGTCCGCCGGTAACCCGGTCGGCGGAGAAGTGCACAAGTTCCGTTATACGCACAACATCGCGCTCGGGGTCGCGTTGGATCTGCACAGACTGCTCGGCCTCGACGATACCTACTTCCTTGCGTCGGCGTCGGAGCGCACAGGCAATAGTCTGTCGAACGACATTCCCAACAGTCTTCAGGTACAGCAGATTTTCGGACATCAAACGATTCGACTGGTGGACTTGGCCGTCGAACATCTATTTTTCGACAAGAAGCTTGATGTGGTTGGTGGCCGCATCAACGCACTCGACGACTTCGCGACCTCGCCGTACTACTGCTTTGCGCAGAACCTCGGCTTCTGCGGCAACCCACTGAGTATCCCGACTAACGCCAATGTACCGAGCTATCCGGGAGCGGCCTGGGGAATTCGAGCACGCTACCAGGCCTCTCCCGAGTTTTACTCGATGACGGGAGCGTACAATACGTATCGGGACTTCCGCAGCGATAAATTCCACGGCGTTGATTTCAGCCTCCGCCACAATTCCGGCGTCGCGATCATGGAGGAGCTCGGCTATTCGCCCAAGCGGCTGCGCGACCACGGCTATCCGGGAACATACAAGCTCGGCGGGCTCTACGACTCCGAACCGCGGCTGCAATTCAATACGGGTCAGATGCGTGGCGGAACCTGGCAAATATATGTGACAGGACAGCAGCGACTTCTTCGGCGCCCGGAGGGCGCAATCAACCCTCATCAAGGTCTGTGGAGTTTCCTCGCATTCACCTATGCGCCGCCAAAGATGAACACCGACGAGTATTTCTGGGATGCGGGACTATTGTACTTCGGGCTGATTCCGCACCACCCCTACGACGAGTTAGGCCTGTTCGGAATCTGGGGCCAGTTTTCAAGCGATCTCCGGGACGCTCAGCGCGCAGCTCACGAGCCGACACAGACGCATGAAGCGATCATCGAAGCTAACTATATGTACAACGTGACCCCCTCACTGACCGTGCAACCAGATATACAAGGCGTGTTCCGGCCTAATGGCACCGGCCTGATCAGCGATACGTTGGTCCTCGCGGTGCAAGTGTCGATTGCCCTCTAGGAGAGCCTAAATGATTATTCTGGTCGGCGACATCGGCAGGATCCATAGTTGTATCGCCTATTGCGATTCCGAAATGGGCTAACTCGAATTCCTAGTCGAACAGATATATCCCAGTGGCGAATATGCCGCTCTCGTCGAAATTGTTCGGAAGTTCGTCGCAAGTCACAAGGAAGCGATCACGCAAGCGTGCTTTGGTGTCGCCGACTCGGTACACGATGGTCGGGTGCGGATCACCAATTTACCCTGGATCGACAAGTTACGCGGCTCGAGTTTTCTGCAAGCCTTCAGCACCAAAGGAAGAATGAGCAATCTTCTGAAAGCTATCCCGGTTCGGGTCATTCCTGACGACAAGGCGGCGGTCGCCGATCGTCGCAAGTGCCAGATTTTGAAAGTGAATGTAGTGGAGCGGGCGACAGGGGTCGAACCGGCGACGTCCAGCTTGGGAACGAATCGGAGCAGGAAATCCGGGGGACGACGGAGACAGATAGGGCTAAATTTCCTAGACTTTATTTATCGATACCAACCCCACTCACACCCCACTCTCCGCCAATTTCCCGCCGAATAGCCTGAATTTAGCCTTCCGCCGCAAGCTCTTGGGAGAGGGCACCGGAAGCCGATGCCTGCAGCAGCTGCAATGCCCGATAATGGTTGGTCTTGCCCACGCCATTTGCGCCAACAAATACGCTCAATCGGCCGACAGGAAGTCGGATCGCTTTCAGGGATCGATAACCTGTTGCGTGGACTTCCTGAACGAAGAACGGCATCTGCGATTCACCAGCGATGGGCCGTGCTCAACGCCCCATCTCCGTTTCGCATATTGCACTGGTCAGCTGGTAGATCCCGGCCCACTGCGGTGCGGATCATCGCTTTCTCAATGATGTCATCCAAGAAAGGAAAGTATCCGCGGCTACCTGGTTTGAGACTCTTTGCCTGAGGTGACAACACCACCTACGCACCGCAGAGAGAAAGTCCGGCAAGACGAAAGGTCCCATAACTTCCGGTCAAGATCGATTCGCGACGACGGCGGGAGAAACGCGGTTACTGCAAATCGGGCGGCGTTACCTTCGCGAGCCAGTCGCGGTAGCGGCCTTCGTAGCCGACCGCGCGTTGGCGCTCTCGCACTCTTGCGAGCACGCGCGCGACCGCCTCGGGCGCGAGCTTCGGTCGCGCGTCCATCGCGGCGGCGATTCGCTCGCCTTCGGCGTGCGCTTCCTGGCGCGCCCCTTCCGCGATCGGAAGATGCTCGCCGCTGAGGCCGAGATATGCCTCCGCCACCCGCGTCCCGATTTCGGTGCCGCTGTCGAGCGAGTCCTTGATATTGCCCTTGCCGGTCAGCACGTTGCCGGCCGCGAACACCGCCGTCGGCGCGTCGATCAGCAGGCCGGTCTTCACGTCCGCGTAGGTATAGACCTCGCCCTGCTGCGGGAAAAATTCAGGCCGCACCCGCGCTCAAGTCTTTAAGCGGTCCAGAGTTCTTCCATGCTTCCTCTTTCCGCTAGCGAAACCCGTACACCAAACCAACGTGGTCCCGATGATCGACAAAAGGAGGAATGTCATCAGCTGAATTGAACGGCGCAGCTTTCCCCGCGTAGTGGATTAAGCTCAGTCGCGAGTACCCAGCGAGGGTGGTTTGAGATCTCGCCAAATACTAGCGAAACTAAGGCGAAAGTGCTAAACCACTGTTCATGGGCTGTGCACTCATGAAATACGGAAGCTTTTGGGCCTACAGCACCACGGTATAATCTGGTCGCGTGCATCTGCACGATGCTCGCCAGATTGGCCGAAAGGGAAAAGAGAGAGCAGGGCGTGCGTGCGTCAGGAAGATTTCAGGCGGAGCTTGACCGTACCGGCGAACATCTTGCCAGACACAAAAGGGGTTTCGATTTGTGGAAAAGACGATGAGACGGGCAGTGGAGCAACTGAGCCTGCTCTCTCCGCGAGGGCGGCGGACCTCGGTTGCGAATGTCGAAGTAAAAGGTTCGCCAACGACTATCGATCTATTTTGTGGCGCGGGCGGCATTACTGAGGGATTCCGCCAAATGGGCTATGCCTGCCTCTATGCGAACGACTTCATGCGTGAAGCGATCGAGACGTTTGCCTACAATCATGCCGAAACTTGGAGCGAATGTAGAGACATCGAAGAGGTAGACGCAAGCAAGGTGCGCAATAGGCTTCAGATCTCCAAAGGCGTCTTGGATGTCCTAGTGGGCGGTCCACCGTGTCAAGGGTTTTCGATCAATGCTCCCGAGAGATTTCTTGACGATCCGCGCAATAAACTGTTCCAGCATTATCTGCGGTTTCTCAAAGAGTTCGAACCCAAAGCCTTCCTATTCGAAAACGTGCCAGGACTGCTTTCTCTTGGGGACGGCATGGTCTTTAGGCAAATCCTCCGTGAGTTCGCTAGGTTCGGCTATCAAGTGACTGCCAAGATTCTCTTTGCCGCCCAATACGGCGTTCCGCAGGAACGCTGGCGCCTGATCTTACTTGGTTCGCGGCGCTCGGAGGTCGCTGCCCCGGAACCAACGCACTATGCGACGGGCCGGGCTAACTTCCGTGGAGGCGGTACGCTTACGTTCGACTTGAGCAGCGACGATCGAGACCGGTTGCTGCGCGCGGTGACAGTCGGAGAGGCCATCGGCGATCTTCCCCGCATAAGAATAGGGGAAAGATCAGAGGCGGTTGCGTATTCCGCTGAGGCTCACAGCGGTTACGCGCGCGCGATGCGGAACCCTCAGGGCCTTGTTTTCAACCACTTCGGCGCAAGGCTCTCCAAACAGAACATCGAACGTATGAAGTACGTTAAGCCAGGCGGCTCGTGGCGCGACATTCCTCACCGACTACTGCCGAAGGGCATGCAACGCGCGCGAAAATCGGACCATACGAAGCGTTACGGTCGGCTGAGGAATGATGGCCTAGCTGGTACTGTTATGACGAAATGTGATCCACATTGGGGCGCGGTGTTTTTGCCCGACCAAGAGCGGTCTCTGAGCGTACGCGAAGCGGCAAGACTCCAGTCTTTTCCGGACTCCTACAAGTTCCTCGGGCCACGCGTATCGCAGTATGAACAAGTTGGAAACGCTGTCCCTGTCCTGATGGCGAGGGCGATCGCAATGGCACTGCGAGCGCACCTCGAGGGACCTAACGCCCTATCGGAAATGCTCGCCAAAGCGGCGCATGGCTAGCAACATCGTGGAGTTCTTTGGATACGCGCCGCGAGACGGTTCCGCGGCAGCAAAGCAAGCTCGCGCAAAAAGAGAGTGTCCTTTCCTCGGCAAAAAGTGCACAAAGAAGCTCCGTGATGGGGTAATCAGCGGCGTATGTACGCTCAAGCCTGTGACCGGCGGACCAGTAATTTGTTGCCCGATCAGGCTCTATGCAAAGAACTACGAAATCCTCCGTGATATAGCTCGCGTTAGCTTTGGTTCAGCAATTCCGCTGTTGCCGGCGAATGCCATAACCAAACAAACCGGTGAGTGCATCGCCGTCTTCGGCAAGGGTTGGGGGAAAGAGCTCCGGCTACCATCGCGCGGAAGGAGCGGCGGTTATTTCGTGGACTGGGTGCTCGCGCGTCTGAGCGCGACAGGAGACCTAGTGGATTTTGTCGCGGTGGAAGTGCAGTCGATAGACACGACGGGGAACTACCGGGGCGAGCGAGATGCGTACCTAAAAGAGGAATCGTTCCCTGGTACCAGCACGGCGGGGTTCAATTGGGAGAATGTGAACAAGCGGATTCTCCCGCAGATTATTTACAAGGGGCATGTGTTACGGCAGGAGCCGCTATGTCAGAAAGGGTTGTTTTTCGTCTGCCCGGCTGCGGTGTACAAGAAAATCAGCGAACGGTTGGGCGGCGGCCTGCGCCCCTATCCAATTCAACCTGGAGCCGTAACTATGATGTGGTACGACGTCGGCCCGCCAGTTGACGCGGGAAAGCAGCGTGATCTGTTGCTGGGAGGGCAACTCACAACGACCATCGATCAAGTTGCGCTCGCGTTCACTGCCCCCAGCAACCTTCCACCGCCGCAGGTATATGAAAACGCGATACGCGCCAAGCTCCGCCGACCATGATAGACGCAGTGCGAATATGCGCGCCATTCGCAGCAAAGACATGCGGCCCGAACTCGCGGTGCGGCGCTTGGTGCATGGCCTGGGCTATCGCTATAGGCTTCACCGGAGAGCACTTCCGGGCACGCCTGATCTAGTTTTTCCCGGTCGCAGGAAGGTGATTTTCGTCAATGGCTGTTTCTGGCATTCGCATGGCTGTAAATCCGCGCACGTCCCGAAATCCAATCGGAATTATTGGGTGCCTAAGCTCAAGAGGAATCGCCTACGAGACCGGAAGAATCTGGAAGATTTAAGAAAGCAGGGCTGGATGGCCCTCGTTATCTGGGAGTGTGAAACGCGGGACGCCGCGAGTTTGGAAAAACGCGTAGTCAAGTTTCTCGGTAAGTTTACAATCTGATGCGCGCACTCCAGATGTGCTGTTTGTGAAGCTGCGACCAGCAGCAAGCTTCCCGAGTCAGTCCATCCTATGAACCGAATCAGCTGCCAGACCGCCGACCATCGCCCCCAGTGCCGCAGATGGCGGCGCAAACCCGAATTAACTCATAGACTCTGGTAGTGCCGGAGTCGAAGGAGCCCAGGCGTTGCCGCGAAGCCACGCCGTCGGCATGGCGTATAGCAGCGCCGTCGACAATCGCCTCTTGATCCCTTGAGCCGGAAAACCCCGCTGCGATCCGGAGACTGCCTCGAGCCCGCCGAAGGGATTCCAAGAAGCGTCTCCAAGAAGCCGCGCAAGAAATCAATCGCGTTGCCGGACAACCAGACCAGCCAGACGACAGACCGGTAAGGATAGGTTCGCGACGATGCCCTCGCGAGCTTCCGCTACTGCAAGTCGGGCGGCGTTACCTTCGCGAGCCAGTCGCGGTAGTGGCCTTCGTAGCCAACTGCGCGCTGGCGCTCGCGCACTCTTGCGAGCACGCGCGCGACCGCTTCGGGCGCGAGCTTCGGCCGCGCGTCCATCGCAGCGGCGATTCGCTCGCCCTCGGCGTGCGCTTCCTGACGCGCCCCTTCCGCGATCGGAAGGTGCTCGCCGCTGAGGCCGAGATATGCCTCCGCCACCCGCGTCCCGATTTCGGTGCCGCTGTCGAGCGAGTCCTTGATATTGCCCTTGCCGGTCAGCACGTTGCCGGCCGCGAACACCGCCGTCGGCGCGTCGATCAGCAGGCCGGTCTTCACGTCCGCGTAGGTATAGACCTCGCCCTGCTGCGGGATGCCTTCGATCGGCTCCGGGATGCTGCCGATCGAGCTGATAATGAGCGGCCCACGCGCCGACTCGCCGTCGCCCTCGAGAATTCTCACCCGCCCGTCGGCCACCTCGGTCCGGGCGAACTGCACGCCAACCATCGACCCGTTCTCGACGATCAAGCCGCTCGGCGCGCGCAGCTCCTGGAACTCGAACAAGTACTTGCGCATCGCCTTGTCGAGAATTTTCGCGCGCGCGGCGCGCAGCGCTTCCTGGCGCTTTAGCGGCGCGTCGGGCGGGATGTCGCTCAGCGGCATGTCGAGCACGCGGCGCCGATAGTAGAGCTTGCACGGCGCCACGCCGAGGTCCGCATACTTTAGATTGTGTGCGGCGAGGATCGGCTCGAGCCCCTCGCGCTCCAGACGCAGCATGTCTTCCTTGATTCCGCGCGCGGCCAGCGCCGCCATCGCGGTTTCGATCTGCAGAACCTTGACCACGTCGATCGAGGCCAGCCCGCCCCCGACCACGATCACGCTCGGTGTCAGCGTAAAGCGCGGTCCGTCGTAGGCCGACTCGAGGTAATGATTGAACCAGTAGATGAGCTTGTTCTGGTAGACCAGCCCGCGATCGATGAACTGGTCGGCGCCTTCGACCGGGAACGGCCGGTCGCGCCACGCGCCATGCGTCAGCACCAGGCCGTTGAGCCCCCACGCCTCGCGCAGCTCGTCGAACTGGATATCGCGGCCCATCCGGGTCAGCGGCACGTACTCGATATTCGGATGGTCCAGGCGCTTGTTGATCTCCTCGTACTCTTCCTTGCGCTGTTTCACGTGCCAGCGCGGAAGGCCGTCTTCGATCTTGCCGTAGGGCCGCGGATTCTGCTCGAACACCACGACTATCGAGCCGCGCTCGGCCAGGATGCGCGCGATTTCCGATCCGGCGGTCGCGGCGCCGAGCACCGCCATCACGTGACGCGATTGTGCCGTGTTGCTGTCAGCCATAGAGGAACAATCTGATTAGCTTCTCGCTCGCCGCCGCGCAATCGCGCCGCACTTGTGATTTTCTAATGCCGGCGTCCGATAGCTTGCGCATGCCGACCTCGCATGGTTTCCTGAATTTGGAATGGCTCGCAATCCGATCTTCGCCTGCCCGCCTCGCCGCCTGGCGCTTGCGATTCTGCCGATGCTCGCGTTCGTCACGCTCCCCGGATGCAACGCGGGCAGCATCGCCGGCCTCGGCGGATACTACGCCTACACCAAAGAGGGCGGCGGCACCGACGCGGCGGTCGGCGAACAACACGACGTCGCATTTCCGGTCAACGACGCATTCGTGATGACCCAGGACGTGCTGCGCGGAGAAGGCATCCTGTTCGAAGTGAAGCCCGACGACCATCTGGTCACGCTCTGGAAGGACGCCGACACTCCCGCGACCATGTTCGGATCGCTCCTCGGTGTGCATCCGCAATATCGCTACGAAGTCGAGGTCGTCTCCCTGGCGCCGCGCGAAAGCCGGATCGTCGTCAACGTCCGCGTCCAGGACGTCCCCGACAGCGACCTCCCGCAATACCAGGCGACCAAGCGCCTGAACCTCTTCAACAAGTTCGACCAGCTCGCCGCCACCTTCCCTCCGCCGTCGGGCACGCCTGCCGAAGGCGGAGTAAATTACGCACTGCTCCCGAACGAGGACTTGAAGGGTCTGGCCAAGCGGGCAACCGGCAACGAGAACAACTGGCAGCAGATCGCAAAGGACAACGGATTGAACTCGCCGGCGCAGCCGTCGGGCGTGCAGAGCGTGTGGATCAGGAACACCCTGCTCGACCAGGCCGGGAAAGCCGATCAGACTAAAGGCGCCAGCAGCACGAACTGAAGGGGGGTGTAAAAAGTGCCGAACGCAAATCGCCGCGCAAGCCGCGGCCGTCCCAGGCTCAGCCGGGATTCAATCGTGAGTCGCCGAGTACGTGTCGCTCGGATCGTATTCGGGGCACAGCCCGGAGGGACTGACGGCGGCAACCACGGCCAGAAACTGCTCGAAGGTCATTTGCAGGTTCAGGAAGCCGCCCTGGCAGAACACCCATCCGTAGTAGTCCAGGATTTCATCCGGAATCATCACGGGCAGCCGTGGCAGCGTCGAGACGCTGGGGAACAGCCGCGGTTCGTCAGCCTGGACGTTGCCCCACTCGCCGTCGACGCCGACGAGTTCGCCGTCAACCGCGTTGCCTTCCCGGAGCGGGATCACCTTGCCGCGTGCGCCGCGAGTCATTGGCAATAGGGCCTCCTCATTACGCCTCTTCACATCGTCACCCTTGGATACATATTAAGCGACCAAATTGCCCGGTCAAGGACCAAAGATGTCATATTTTCACCTTTTTGGGGCTCAGATGTTCACGACGTGGCGATTAAGCGTACATAAAGGCATTTGCGACAACCGATTTTTAACCGTCTAAGTAGCTGAAAACACTATGATTTCACTGTTTCAGGCGATTGTGCTCGGAGCCGTACAGGGACTGACGGAGTTTCTGCCGGTCTCCAGCTCGGCTCATTTGATTCTGGTCCCCTGGCTGCTGAATTGGCCGGATCCGGGCCTTGCATTCGACGTCGCTCTCCATCTTGGGACATTGCTAGCTTTGCTTATCTATTACTGGCACGACTGGTTTGAGATGGGGGCGTCGGTCTTCACTGGCGAGCGGGCGCCGCGCCGCCTCCTGCTGCTGATCGTCGTCGCTTCGATTCCGGGCGCGATAATCGGGCTGGCATTCGAGAAGCAGGCCGAGACGATCTTTCGCTCGCCGATCCTGATTTCGTTCACGCTGGCAGCGATGGGCATCGTGCTGTGGATCGCGGATCGGGTCGGCTCTCAGCGGCGAAGAATTAGCGAATTTACTTTGCTTGATGCGCTGTTGATCGGACTAAGCCAGGCCTTGGCGATCGTCCCGGGCGTCTCGCGCGCGGGCGCCACGATCACGACCGCGCGCCTGCTCAGCGTCGAGCGGCAGGACGCGGCGAACTTCTCGTTCCTGATGGCGACGCCGATCATCGCAGGCGCGGGCCTGGTCGAGGCGCGCAAGCTGATCCATACGGGGCTCGACGCGCAGGTCGGATGGGGCTTTGTCGCATCGGCGGCGTTCGGGCTGGTCGCGATCGGCGGGCTCATTCGCTTCGTAAAAACGCGCACTTACCAGCCGTTCGCGTGGTATCGCGTCGCCGTCGCCGTCTTTGTCAACCTGGTCGCCCTCGCGCGATGATCCCCCGATCCCGCGCCTTCCAGATAGGCTTGGCGCTGTGCGTGATCAATACGCTGATCGGCGCCGCGCAGCCGGTGCTGACGCGATGGGGCGCAGTGCATCTCGACCCGCTCCTGTTCTGCACCGCCGCCGTTGTGATCGCTGCGATGTGCGCGATTCCCCTCCTCCACTTCCGCGGCGAACTGTCGCTCCTGTTCGACCCGCTCTATCGTGCGCGGCTTGCGACGATGTCGATGGTCGGCTCGGTGTTGACGAGCTTGACGCTCACGTTCGGCCTCACTCGCATCGGAGCCGTCGCCGGCGTGATCCTTCTGCAGACCGAGCCGGTGTACTCGCTGATGCTCGCGACGCTGGTGATCGGCGAGCGCCCGTCGGCGCGCCAACTCCTGGCGACCGCGCTCGTCCTGATCGGCATCGGGTCGGTGCTCGGCGCAGGCTCCTTCTCTCCGCTATGGGCGGCCGCAATGCTGTTCGTCACGCCGCTGTTCTGGCAGATCTCGCACGTGATGGGGCTCAGCCTGATGCCGCCGCTCACTCCCGCCGCGGTCACCGGCGGGCGCATGATCTACGCCGCGATCGCGTTGAGTGCGCTGCTCCTCATCCTGCGCCCCGCCACGATCGCGATGCTCGCCGACCCGACCGCACTAGGCGTGATTTTCGTCGCCGGATTTTTCGTCTACTTTTTGAGCGCGCTCACCTGGTATGGCGCGATCAGCCGCTTGTCGCTGGCGTGGACGACGGCGCTGGTGATTCCGGGAATTCCGCTGTTCTCGATCTTCTTCGCGATCCTGTTTCTCGGCGAGCACGCCACCGCCCGCGAAGTGATCGGAATCCTGATCGCGATCTCGGGCGTTATCACGCTGGTGATGGGCGCCGACCCGCACCGACAGCTTCCCGCGCTCGAGGCCGCCGAAGCGATCCATCAGCCCCTGACCTGATGCCGAAGTGATTCCGCGCGCCTGAGCGGGACCTGCGTTCCTGCGCGCTCTGATCTGGTCAATTGACTATCTTCAGCGTGTAGTCTTAAGTGACCGTCAGAGGCTGGCGTACATCACGCCGCCGAATTTGAAGGTGAGGAAAATCACATGTCCCGACTCGTCAGGCACGATGCGAACGTTCCCTACGAAATTCCCGCAGGCACCGAGCTTCCGATCTACGTTTGCGGATGCGGACTTTCGAAAAACAAACCGTTCTGCGATGGCTCGCACAAGAAAACGCGCGACGAAGCCGCAAACGAAGTTTACACTTACGATGAAACCGGCCGCGCGAAGCTGATCAAACAATACTGACCGCCGTTTAGATTTCGCGCCGTTCTTTTCGGCACGACGCGCTTTGTTGTCTCAGGTTAAATCGCGCGGCTGAACCGGTGCGCGACGCGGTCGGCGCCAGCGCGTCGCGCGGGATTCGTCGCATTTAATACTTCGCGATTACCTCGCGGCCGAATTCCTCGATCATCTCGCGCCCGTTGCTCACCACCTGGATCGCGATCTGCTTCAAGCCCTCCGCCTCCAGCGCCTTGAGCCGCGCAATTATCTCCTCGCCCCGCCCGGTCAGCGTCGTCCGCACCAGGCTCTCCTCGATGTAGTTCTCCTCGCCCGGCCGCATATAAATCAGGTGTCCTTCGTGCATCTCGAGGTAACGTCGATCGGCGGGCATCTTCATCCCGGCCACGTAGTCATCTCGATAGCGCTCCCACAACTTCAGCAAGGGTCCCTGCAACCCCGCGCTTACTGCGGATTGCTCCCACAGCGCATGCAGCATCACCACCGCAAACGGGCCCACCCGATCGACCACCCGTGGCGACGCGATCGATTCGCCGTCGCGCAGTACGCACCCGGTCGAGAGCATCGCGGTCGGCAAATTCGCCGTCGAGCGTCCCACTCGCGCGGCCCCCTTTTTCACCGCGTCGAACTTCTGACGAAAGCGCGGCGCATCGGCCATCACCGTCAGCCATCCGTCGGCAATCTCGCCGGCGAGTTCGAGCGCCTTCGCGCCATCGGCCGCGATATGAATCGGAATCGGATCCTTCAAATTGATATAGCCGTGGTCCTGATGCAGAAAGCGAATCCAGCGCTCGCGCTTGCCTTCGCGATACAGCACCTCCTCGCCGCGCAACAGCTTGCGCACCGTCTCGACGTACGCGCGCAGTTGCTCGAGCGGCACCGGCGGCAATCCCATTGTGTTCCGCCCGGTAAAGCCAGTACCGACTCCAAGGATCGTCCGCCCGGGCGCGAGCAGATTGATCGTTGCGATCGAATGCGCCGTCACCGGCTCGATCCGATTCGACGGAATCGCCACGCCGGTGGCGAGCTTCATCCGCTTGGTGTGTTCCGCCGCCAGCGCCATACAGACGTAGACGTCGCTGTAGAGCATCTGCGAATCGTAGAACCAGCACTGCGTAAAACCGTGATCTTCGGCTACGACCAAATCCTTCCATGCGTCCGGCCGCGCCGGATACGCGATTGCAAATTCCATCGGCCGTCCACCTCCGTGGCTTCAGCTTGATTAAGAGTAAGCTCTCAGATGATAAGCCTCTTTTCCACTGTTCCACCTGCCTGCAGCGGCCAAGCGCGGGAATGGCTTTCCCGACTCAACGTTGTGGATCTGCATCTGCGGACCCACGTCATATAGTTGCTTTTTGCAACTGAGGTGGTACGCTTCTCAGTTGCAAATTGGGACTGGGTAGAATGCGGAAACGCCGGGAGGGATTCATGAGCGAAGTCAAAAAGCCGGGTGAAGTGCGTTTCGAGAGCGAGGGCCGCATCTGCAGGATCGTAATCGACAATGTTGCGAAGAGAAATTCGTTCACCCCTGAAATGATGGAGCAACTCTCCGATGCGCTGACCAGATTCGACCGCGGCGATGAATTCTGGGTCGCGGTGCTGTGCGCCGAGGGCGATCACTTCACCGCGGGCCTCGACATGCCGAAGTTCTTCGGTCCCGGCGCCACCGCACGGCCGATCGCGGAGGACAACATCGACCCCTTCGGCCTGCGTAAACGATCGATGAAACCGATCGTCACCGCGGTGCAGGGAATCACTTACACCATCGGCATCGAGATGATGCTCGCGGGCGATATCGTCGTTGCCGCCGACAGCGCGCGCTTCTGCCAGATGGAATCGAAGCGCGGCATCGCGCCGCTTGGCGGCGCCCACTTTCGTTTCCTGAGCCGCACCGGATGGGGCAATGCGATGTACCATCTGATGCTGTGCGACGAGTTCAACGCCGAGCGCGCGCTGCAGATAGGACTGGTGCAGGAGGTTGTGCCGGCGGGAAAACAAATCGACCGCGCGGTTGAAATTGCAAAACTGATCACGAAGAACGCGCCGCTCGGCATTCGCGTCATGAAGGAAGCCGCGCTCAAGTACATCGAAGCAGGCGAGAAGGCGGCGATCGCCGCGATCGCGACGGTTCGTGATCGAGTCATGAACAGTGAGGACGCGAAAGAGGGAATCCAGTCATTCATCGAGCGCCGGGAAGCGCGCTTCACCGGACGATGACTTCAGCCGCAACCGTGAGTGCTCAAAAAACCGACGCTGCCGGCCGCGCTAGCGCTCCCGGTAGCCGTAGAGCCAGCGCGCGGTCGTGCCGCCGATGTTGCGCACCGTGTGAAGCGCGCGCGCCGGGATGAAGACCTCGTCGCCGGGCTTCAGCCGCCGCGCCGCGCCGTCAATTTCGACTTCCAGCTCACCCTCGACCACCATCAGCAGCTCATCAACTCCGTGGCTGTAATCCTTCCAGACCTTGCCGGGTGGATCGGTCCAGAGATCGCAGCCGAAGCCGCGCGCGTGCCACGCAGTCTCAACGCTCGTGATGTCGGTCGCAGCCATAGTCGCAATTCTTTTCCTGCGCCGCCTTACTTGCCGACTTCCGCTAAATTCCTGCCGACTCGCGCAGCGCCTTGGTCCACGGCACCCAGCGATCGTCAGGGCCGCGCATGTAATCCCACGCCATGTTGTTGCAGACATAACCGACGGCGATGCCGCTTTGCGGATGGGCAAATCCCAACCGCCCGCCCGCACCCGAATGTCCGAAGGAGACATCGCCGAGCATCGGCACCCCGGTCCGGTTCAACTCGTAACCGAAGCCGAAGCGCATCGGATGGAGCGCCGGCAGTTTCGAGAATGGCTCCGGCATCGACAGCCCGTCGATCTGCGGCTGGCATGCGCGCACGATCGTTTCGCGCTTGAGCACCCGCACTCCATCGACCTCGCCGATCGTGGCCGCATACATCTTGGCAAGCGAGCGCGCGTTGCCGATTCCGTTGCCGGCTGGAATTTCCGCCTCGTGACCCGCGCGATTGTCCAACACCAGGTTCAACTCATCAGCGCTTACAATGGTATGCGTGATCGTCTTCATGAAGCGCGTGTTCAAATCAATCCCGAAGGCGCTCGCCGCCGCCTCCATCTGTTCACGCGTCACTTCCGGTCCGGTGTTAAATTGCGGCGCGACGCGAGGCTCCTCGCGCTCCGGCAATCCGATCCACAGATCGAGCTTCAACGGCGCTGCGATTTCCTCGGCGAAGAACCGGCCGACGCTCTTGCCCGCCACCCGCCGGATCACCTCGCCTACCAGGTAGCCGTAAGTTATCGCGTGATACATGTACGCAGTTCCCGGCTTCCACAACGGTTCCATTTCGGCGAGCGCCGCAGTGCATCGATTCCAGTCGAGAAGTTCTTTCAGCCCGACGCCGCTCTCCGGCGTGAAACTCATCAGCCCGGCCTGATGCGACAAGAGGTAGCGAACCGGCATCTCGGCTTTTCCATTCTGGCCGAACTCCGGCCAATAGCGCGTGACCGGCGCGTCGACGTCGAGCAGACCGCGCTCGACCAACATAAGTGCGACGGTCGCGGTGAGGCCCTTGGTGCACGACATCAGGATGCTCAAGGTATCGGCGGTAAACGGACGATCGTTGATCTTGTCGCGCCCGCACCAGAGATCGACGACCTTCGTCCCTTTGCGATAAACGCAAAGCTGTGCACCGCCCGGGTCTTTTTCCTGCGCCTCGGCGAACGCGTCGCGCACCGCTTCGAAACCCTTGTCCACCGTTCCGCCGACGTCGGTCATATGATCTCCTGATTCAAAGACTCGTGGGCCTGAGAATTTGATCGCCGTTTCCAGAGCCAAGGCGCTAGTGCACCTCGACCCCGCCGCAGATGTTGAGCGCCTGGCCGGTCATGTAGCCGCCGTCGTCCGAGGCCAGGAACGCGACCGTGTTCGCGACGTCGTCGCCGCTTTCCATGCGCCCCATCGGCACTTGCGCGACCAGTGTCTTGACCACCTGCTCGCGGCTGAAATTCCGCGCCGTCCCGATCGCGTTGAGCATTCCTTCGAGAAGCTGCGTCTCGACGAACCCCGGACACACCGCGTTGACCGTTATGTTGAACTGGCCGAGCTCCAGCGCGAGGCATCGCGTGAGTCCGATCACGCCATGCTTGGCGGTGCAGTAGGCGGCCATCCCCGCGCCGCCGCGCTTGCCGGCGATCGAGGCGGTGTTGATGATCCGCCCGCCGCGGCCGCCCGCGATCATCTTCGGCGCTACGTGCTTGGAGCAGAGGAAGGTGCCGGTCAGGTTGATCGCGACGGTGCGGTTCCAAGCATCGAGCGAATGCTGCAGGACCGGACCGCCGCCGACGCCGCCGCCAACGTTGTTGCACAGGATATCGATGCGGCCGAACTCCTTCATCGCGCGGTCGGTCATCGCGGCGACTTCGCTTTCGTCCGTCACATCGACGCTGACTGGAATACTGTTGCAGCCGAGCTCTCGAATCTCGCGGGTGAGCTGCTCGAGCTCTTCCATCTGGCCGAACTTCGCATCGGGATATTCCTTGATCGATCGGCAGTAGTCGGCTGCCACGATGTGCGCGCCTTCGCGCGCCAGCCGCATCGCAATCGCGCGCCCGATCCCACGCTCACGCGCGCATCCGGTGACGATCGCCACTCGATCTTCGAGTTTCATGATTCAGTCCTCCAGCTCAGCAATTTTAGACAGTTTCAAATCAGACATCAGCGCCGGTGAAAAGTTGAACCCATGCGGACCAGATTCCAATTGGGCTCCTGCTTCTTTCGGCGCGTGCCGGTATGTTAATCGGCAGGACGCAGGATGGGAACCGAGGAGCGCGAGCGACTACCCGGCGCCGGCGACGCGATCGATACCGCGCCGGCCGCATCGGCCAGCTCCGGGCAAACAGTGGAACCGGCTCACGGCGCGATGCCGCTTGCGGCGCGTCCGAGCCTGCTCGCGGCGGTCTCGTCTTCCAGCTACGCGGTTCCGATCATGGTGATGCTCGGGGTCGCGCTCTATCTGGTGAATCTCGGCGGCTACCCGCTCTACACCAAGGGCGAGCCGCGCGAAGCGGTGACCATCTTCAACATCGTCCATGGCGGCGGGCTGATCCTGCCACAGCGCGCGGGAGTGGAAATTCCATCGAAGCCGCTGCTGATGCACTGGCTGGCGGCACTCGCCTCGATCGGGCTCGGCGAGGTGAGCGAGTTCACCGTGCGGCTGCCATCGGCGATGCTCGCGATCGTCGGAGTCCTGGTCTGCTACTTGTACGTGCGACGGCTGTTCGACGATGAAATCGGTTTCATCGCCGCGCTGATCCTCGCCACCACATTTCAATATCTGCAGGCCGGAACCGCAGCGCGCGTGGACATGACGCTAACTGTCTTCATGGAGGTGGCGTTCTTCGAATTCATTTTGATGGCCAATGGCCTGACTTCGCGCCGGATGCTGTGGTACGGGGCGATGGCGTTGGCGGTGCTGGCCAAAGGCCCCGTGGGTCTCGTGCTGCCGGCGCTGACTGCGGGCATCTGGATCGCTGTCGAGCGCGATTGGAGCCTGCTGCGGCGTCTCAGCGTGATTCGCGGCGCGCTGGTGGTCGCGATCGTCGCCGGCGGATGGTACGCAGCCGCCACTTATGTCGGCGGAATGGATTTCCTGCGCAAGCAGCTCCTCGCCGAGAATCTCTCGCGTTTCATCGGCGGCGCTGGGTTTCACGAGGGCCACGCCCATCCGTTCTACTATGTCGAGGGGGTGCTGCTCACCGGCTTCATGCCGTGGACGTTAGTGATGCTGGCGGCTGCGATTCCGGCCTGGCGCCGCACGCGCCCGCTCGATTCGCGGACCAGGTACTTGATCGTCTGGTTCCTGACCGTGCTGCTCTTCTATAACGTTGCGCGCAGCAAACGGTCGGTTTACCTGCTGGCGCTATACCCGGCGCTGGCCACCATGCTCTCGATCGTTCTGGCTGGAGCGCGGTCGGATTCGAACGTTCCAAAATGGATCTCGAGGCTGAGCCGCGCCGCGGGAGCGGTTCTTCTCGCGCTTGGATCCGGAGCGCTGGTGGAAATCGGGATTCTGCTCTGGTGGCCGCAGGGTTTCAGCTCCGTCCTCGCGATCTTCGGAATCGTCGCGCCGGCGTTCGAGCCGACGCTTACGGACATCGTAACCGCGCGTCTGTTCTTCGCGATTCTGACGCCAACTGTGGTCGCGGCCATTGGAATCTATCTGCTCCGCACCAGGCCACTGATGGAACGGATGGTGCTCGGCATCGCGGGCGCAATGACGTGCATGGTACTGGCGGCAAACGTCGTGGTGGTGCCGGCGATCGCGGACACCTTGGCGCTCAAGGACTTTTCCATCCGGGCGATGGAAATCGTGGACTTCAGCCAGGTCGGTTATCTGGGGGCGCTCAATTACGACGTTGCGTTCTACAGTCGAAAGAACATTCCGATCGTGTCGATACGCGATCCGCACCTGCCCGATTACCTGATTTGCGAGCGCGCAAACTTTTTCGCGCTCTCGCCGTTGGAGCGATACCGCTTCACGGTGGTGCTGACCAGCAATTCCACTTCGCTCGATGGCCGCGACGCGATGCTCCTGCTGCGGCGCAACACGCGGCTGCCCGCGAATGACAACGGCACCCAGGAAGTGACTTTTAATTCCGACTGAATCGTGCCGCTACGAGGCGGTCGCGCGGCGCAGCTCCGAGACCATGCGCACCAGCCGCGGCAGCACGTCGGCTGAACCGCCACGCAGACTCACATCGCAGAACCGGGTGAGTTCGGACTCATAGAGATTCGCTTCGATCATCACCCCGCCGCGCTGTTTGATCTCGATCGCAAATCCCGCCGCCGGATAGACCGTTGCCGAGGTCCCTGCCACCACCACCAGGTCCGCGCGCGCGGCGTGCTTCGCACACATGTTGAGTACGTCGGTCGGGATCGGCTCGCCGAACGAAACCGCGTCGGTCTTGAGGAGCCCTTCGCAACGCGGACACTTCGGCGGCAGCACCTCGAGATTGATTTCCTCGCGTTGGAAGCGCTTCGTGCAGTCCAGGCATCGTATGAGCTTCCAGTTTCCGTGAATTTCGGCAAGCGCTTTCTGGCCGGCCTGGCGATGCAGGTCATCGACGTTTTGCGTGATGACGAACTGCAGCACGCCCAACGCCTCCAGCTCCGCGAGCGCGAAGTGCCCGGGATTCGGCTTTGCGATCTGCAGCGGCATGAACATCTCGTCGTTGCGGCGCGCCAGCCTCTTCTCCCAGCCCTTTTTCGGATCGGCCATGAAATCCTGGAAGTCGGTCATCGGCGGTTCGCCATACTTGGTCCACAACCCGCCCGGGCCGCGGAACGGCGGGATGCCGCTCTCGACCGACATTCCGGCGCCGGTAAGCGCGATCGGATATTCCGCTTCGAGCAGCAGGACCCCGGCACTCCTGATTTCTGCGTCGCTCGCCAGCTTTGCTTTTTCTGCCATCGCGGATGCGCCCCCTGAAAACGAATCGGAGACTAGCACAATCGAGGCGGGTGCTCAGAATTGGCGCGCGCTCAGAAATCGCGGGTTTGACGATCGCTCGCGCGCGCGGTAGTGAGGCCACATGGCGCAAATAACAGTGGTCGCGGTCACCTCGGCGGCGCAGATGAAACTGGCGCACGCGATTCGCCGCGCCGTGTTCATCGAAGAACAACACGTGCCCGAGGACATCGAACTCGACGCCGCGGACGCGGACGCATTTCATGCGCTCGCGATGAGCGGCGGTGTAGCCGTCGGATGCGGCAGGATGGTCGCCTACCCCGACTCGCAGGTGAAGATTGGCCGGATGGCGGTGGCGCGCGAGCATCGCAAGTCAGGCGTCGGTCGCGAGATTCTGCACTTCCTAATGAACGAGGCGCGAGCGCGGGGAATTCGCAGCGCCGTCCTCGACGCGCAGCTCACTGCCGAGGGTTTCTATCTGAAGAATGGCTTCGCGCCGGTGGGCGAGGTGTTCGAGGAAGCCGGCATCCTGCATCGCAAGATGACGCGCGCGCTGTGAGCCTACAGGCTCGCGGCAAAGTCCTCGAGCACGCGTGCGACGGCGGCAGGCTTTTCGAGCAGCACGTGATGATGCGCGTCGGGAATCGTGATCAGCCGTGCGTCCGTATTTGACTGGCGCGCCTTCTCCGCCGCGTCCGCGGTCATGATCCGGCTGCGCTCCGCGCGGATCAGCAGCGTCGGGCATCGCAGCGCCGCGATCGTTTCGAGTACCGGAATTCCGTCGCTGCCGTAGAAGCTCTCGCGATCGAATTTCATCGTCCAGCCGCCGTCCTCGGTACGCGCGAGGCTCTTCTCGGCGATCGCATGGACCGTTTCGCGAGAAATTCCGCCCTCGTCGGGCAACAGCCGGAACCGCGCCTTGGCGGTTTCCAGGTCGGGATAAGTCACGGTCGGAAGCGCTTTGAGGCGGCGCAGAAAACGATCGCGTCCGCGGCTGGAGGTGATTGCGACGTCGATCACGACGATGGCGCGCACCTGGGCGGAATGCTGCCGCGCGAATTCGAGCACGCATAGGCCGCCCATGCTGTGGCCAACCACGATCGGCGGCGCGCCATCGTGCGCGTGATGGCTCACGAAGCGCGCGAGATCATCGGCGTAGTCGGCGGGCGCGTAGGCGGGCGGCCGCGCCCACTCGCTGTCGCCGTGCCCGCGCAGATCGAGCGCGAGGAGCCGAAACTGGGGTGCGATCGCATCGGCGAGCGGCTCCCACCACCACGCGTTGGCCGAGTTGCCGTGCAGCAGGATGAGGGTCTGCGTGCCGCGCGGATTCCATTCGAGATAGTGGAGCCGCGGAGTGCCGTCGAACAGATGGCTTTGCGGCGCGCTCATCGAATCGAGATGAGGAACTCGTCGAGCGCCGCGATCAATGCGACCGGATTGTCGAACATCACGTGATGGTAAGAGTCGTCGATCTCGGCGTAGCGTCCGCGCGGCATCCGCTGCGCCATCTGCCGCGCCACCTCGATAGCCAGCACCGGACTTTTTTTGACTTTCACCACCAGCGCGGGACAAGCGATTTGCGTAAGGCGGTCCCAGGTCTGCAGCGGCTCGCGCATCAGGGTGCGGCGGTCGACCTTGTGCGTCCACGCGCCGTCGTCGAGTTCGCGGAACGTGTGGCGCGCCGCGTGCGCGAGGATTTCCTTGGTCGCAAGCGTCTCGCGCGGGAGCATCTGGAATTTCGATATCGCTTGCTCGAGCGATTCGTAGCGCTTGGGCGGCTTCTCCGCGAAGGTCTTGAGGAACTCGACCGCGCGTTCCGGGTAATCGGGCGGGCTGTCGATCACCGCGATCGCGCGGAGCTTGTCGCTGTGCTCGGCGGCATAGACCAGCACGTTGTGCCCACCCATCGAATGGCCGACCAGCACCGGCGCTCCGAACCCCCACGTGTCGATCACCTGGTCGAGGTCCGAGACGTAGTGGCGCGAGCCGTACTCCCATTGCTCGGCCCACGCGCTGTCGCCGTGCCCGCGCAGGTCGAGCGCCAGAACATGATAGTCGCCGACGAATGCCGGCGCGACGAAGTCCCACCAATGCGCGTGTGCGGAGCCGCCGTGCAGAAACAGCAACGGCGGCATGCCCTCGCCACCGTAGTCGAGGCAGTGAAGCTCGAGACCATTGGCGCGGAAGGCGAGACTCTTCATCGACGTTTCATTTCCCTGCGCTCAGCACGCATCGCGAGCAGCATCGCGTAAAACCCTGGCGGCGAGCTAGTGGCTTTGCAACTTGCGGCTTTCATGCCACCATCTTAGCAGCGGGAAGTTCCTGATAAACGGCTCATGGGTGTGCGGTTTCCAGTTCGATTCATTGCGGCCCTGATCGCTCTTGCGCTTGCCATCGTAGTCGCGCCGCGCTTGCTCCGCGCCCAGGACTCGAACGCCGAAAAGGCGCGCTCGCTGGTTGCCGCGGCAATCAAGATGAGCAACAGCGACGAGGCCGTCAAGCTCTTGTGGCAGGCCACCGAGATCGATCCCAGCCTCGACGACGCTTACGTCTACCTCGGCTTCTACTACAACTCGCGCTCCGACTTCGCCAACGTTGTTAAGGTCTACGAAAAGCTCGTCAAGTACGAGCCCACGCAGGTTAGCGCGTACCTCAACGTCGGCGAGGCATACATGTCGTACTCGCCACCGAGAACCGACGATGCGCTGGTCTGGTATCGCAAGGCTTACCAAGTCGATCCGAAAAACTCGTTCGCCGCCCTGCGCATCGGGCAGTTGCTCTCGCAAAACGGCAGTCGCGATGAGGCGGTCAAGTACTTGCGCCAGGCGCTCGCCGATACTTCCAGCCCCGACAATTCCGCGAAGGCCGAGAAGACCCTGCGCGAGATGGGCGCCTTGTAGCGGGATTACTCGGGCGGCGGCGAGTGCTCCGATGGTTCGCCTTCGGAGTCTCGCGGCGGCGGGAAGCTGCTATCGAACTTCTGCTGCTGCTCCGGCGTCAGCACGCTGCGCATTCGTTTGTAGGAATCCGCGAAAAGCTGGTGGCGTTGACGACGGCTGTCGAGCCGGAGCTGGATCACTTTCTTGCGCGTATCGCTCATCACGTCAGAAATCTGCTGGCGTTGCGCGGGGGTAAGGTTGAGCTCGCGGCTCATCCTTTCGAACGGAGAACGAAACGGCACCCGCAGGATGCGATAGCGGTAGGCGAGCGTGCTCGCCGCAAAACCGATCAACAGACCGGCCACGGCGACGAGTCCAACTACCCACCAATTCGTCCTAGCTGGCAAAGTCGTTCATCTGCAAGGTGGGCTCGCTGAACAAGTCAACGGTGGCCTCGGGAGGGCTGACCGTTTCGGAACCGCTGAGCTCGTCAGTCAGCGAGCCAACCGGGGCCGTCACCGAAAGATACGCCGCGAGGCTCGCGGCGGCAAAGATCGTGACGGCCGCGCACATCGCGAACCAGCGCTCCGGACGCGCCTGGCCGCGCGCGACGGAGGCGAATCGTCGTGGCCGGTCGGCCAGCGAAAACTCGCGCGCCGGCGATGGCGCGCGCCGCGACGCCGGCTCGGCGTCGGAATGAAGTACCGGCGCGGTGAGCGCAAAGACTCGAAACGCATGGTCGCATCCCGCGCAACTCTTCAGATGCGCGAGCAACTCCGCGCGCCGATCGGCGTCGAGCACGCCGCGCCAGAATCCCGTGAACTCCTGCCTTGCTTCGAAACAATTCATCGCTCTGCCCTGATGCTGCGTCCCGTCGCCAGCATGCGCTCGGCCTGCCGCCGCAGCGCCTGGCGCGCGCGGAACGCGCGTATTTTGACTTTCGCCTCGCTCCAGCCCATCGTCTGGGCGATCTCACTTATACTGAGGCCCTCGGTTTCTTTGAGCACCATCACGGTCCGGTCCTCGGGCCTGAGCGTGTCGAGCAGTCGATGCGCCAAGTCGTGCGACTCGCGCCGCTCCTCGGCCGCGCTCACCAGGTCCTCCGGCGACGCGTGATTGACCAAATGCATCCACTGGACCTCGGGCGCGCTGAAGTCGCCGACCAGTTCCTCGGGACGGCGGCGGCGGCGGCGCAGCTCGTCGTAGCACAGGTTGGTCACGATCGCGCGCAGCCATCCTGAAAACGGCATCTCCGCACGATAGGTCGAGAGCGCGGTGTACGCGCGCAGCAGACCTTCCTGCGCGAGGTCGCGCGCGATTTCGGCGTCGGAGAAAAAGCGCTGACACAGGCGCTCGATCCGCGGCCGATGCCGCGCTGCGAGCTCCGTGAAAGCCTCGGTCCTGCCGTCCAGAACCTCGGCGATCAAGTCCTCGTCAGGTCTCGGCTCCAAGCTCCAACCGGTTTCTTTGCGCGCGGAGAGCCACAACATGACTAAACATTAATACGTGTATACTTCGCGACGGTTACAGTCATTTTTTCGATCTTTGACGCTATGGCGACCAGGTTGCCAACGACTGACCAGATGGTGCGATCTGGTCATTTTCGCCCCGACGCCCCCGTAATCCGCCGCGGCGCCGGTGCGAAGCCCGCGCGCGCCAAGTCCTCTGGCGTGTCCAGGTCCAGCGTGACGCCGCCGTCGTCGACCTCCAGATACGATACTCGCGCCGGGTCGGCATTGACCACGGCCCGGGCGCCCTGCTCCTCCGGCGCGCTCATCAGCTCTGCGAACACCGAACGGCCGAAGATGACCGGATGACCGCGGCGCCCGTCGCATCGCGCGATCACGATCGGCGCGCGATTCTTCATATACTCGGCGGCCATAGCCTCGAACGTCGCGAGCCTCACCGCGGGATGATCCGCGAGATGCACCATCGCCGCGGCGCAATCCTGGCGGAGCGCGCGCAATCCAACCTTGAGCGACGACAACTGCCCATTCTGGTAAGACGGATTCTCGACGATTTCGATTCGCGAGTCGCCCGGGACCGCGACGCGGATCCGCTCGGCATGCGCGCCGAGCACGACCACCAGCCGCGACACCACCGCGAGCATCCCGAGCGCGACGTGCTCGATGAAAGTCTCCTCGCCGATTCGCAGCAACGGCTTCGGAAACCCCATCCGGCGCGATTCGCCGGCCGCCAGCAGTATCCCTTCGAGCTCACCCGCCATCGCTTAACCCCGCCGCTGCGGCTCCGTCGCAGTCGCCGCCGCACACATTCTACTCACCACGGCAGCCCCCGCAGGTCGATTGCGCCCTCCGGCCATCGACGCTCGCCGAGCTGAATCATCATCGTGAGACTTTGATAGGTCGTCCTGCCGCCGGGTTGCTCGAACGAAGTCGGACCCGCAACCGACTGCCATCCGAGTTTCGCGTAAACCGGCGACACCCGGCGCTGGCAGAGGAGCAACCCGAACGGACACTCGAGGTCGCGCTGGATAAATTGCGTCGCCGCGCGCATCGCGACGCTCGCCACGCCGCGATGGCGCCATTCGGGACGAGTCGCGACGCCCGCGATCCCCTCCGACGCGCACCGCCTCGCCGCCGACCGCGACCGTGCGCGCGAGAATTCCGACCCTGCCCGACCGCGACGCCGCCGGCCTTGACGACCGCGTACCAATCCGCCGGCGCCCACTGGTAGGCCGTGGCGCCGAATTCTTCCTTGAACCAGGCTTCGAGAAGGTCGCGCAGCGGCGCACCGAGCCCGCGCGCGGAGTGAATCTCGACCGGGCCGAACGCGGAGTTGCTCATCGGATTTTTACTTCACGCAGCGCGGCTTCGGGTCTGGATGCTTCGGGCGTCCATGCTGGGAACGTCCAGCGCCGCGCGTCCTTACTTCGAACGACGCAGCCGGCCGAGCTTTGCGCCGAGCGTGAAATCATCGCGGACCGCGGTGCGGCGCTCGCGGACTATCTCCGCGATAATCGAGACCGCGATTTCCTCGGGCGTCTCCGCGCCGATATCGAGCCCGAGCGGCGCGTGGACGTCGTCGAGGCGATGGCGCGGAATTCCGCTTTCGCCAAGCCGCTCGAGAGTCGCCTTGACGCGCCGGCGCGATCCGATCATGCCGACGAATCCGCACTCGGTCTTGAGCGCGGCGCTCACCGCTTGTTCGTCGAAAGCATGACCGCGCGTGACGGAGACCAGGTAGCAGTGCCGGTCGAGGCCGAGCGACTCGATCGCGCTCGCAAACGGCTGCACGATTATTTCGTGCGCCGCGGGGAAGCGCTCGCGATTGGCGAACGAAGCGCGATCATCGATAACCGTGACGCGAAAGCCGAGGATCGCGCCCAGGGTGCACAGCGGCTGCGCGATATGGCCGGCGCCGACGATGATCAGGCGTTGCGCGCCGGCGATCGGATCGATAAAAACGCGCGCCTCGCCGCTGGGCTCGATATGCGAAACCGGCTTGAGCGAACCGTCCCCGCCCACTTCGAGCAGCGCCGGAATCGCATCCGTGGTCCGATCGATCAGCAGTTCGAGCGTCTCCTCGGGAAGCTGCAGCGAGCCCGACGCCTGATGCCTGAAGTCGGAAGGGTCGATCACCGCGCGCGCGCCGACCGCGGCTTCCGCGTGACTGCCCGGGTCGACCACCGTCAGCAGCGCGGCCGGGCGGCTGCGAGCGGCGGCGTCGGCGAGCTTGCGCGCGAGGCCGAGGTCGCGCTCCGGCGACCACAGATCGACGAACACGTCCATCATTCCGCCGCAGGTGCCGATCTGCTGCTGGTCGAAGTCTCCCGTCAGGTCGACCTCGGCCAGGCGCGCGCCGCCGCCTTCGTCCAGCAGCAGGCGCGCCTTGCGAAACACCTCCGCCTCGCCGCATCCTCCGCCGATCGTGCCGAACTGGCCGTCATCGCGGACGATCATCTTGGCGCCGACTTCGCGCGGCGTCGATCCGCGGACGTTGATTACGGTGGCGAGCGCGAACGGCTGGCCGCGCTCGAGCGTGCTGAGCGCTTCGGACCAGATTTGGTCGGGACCGTTCATCAGTTCCCAGAATAGCAGAACCTTTGACGGCAAAAACAACGGCGCGCGCGCCGCGCCGCCGCGCAATTCAATCGTCGAGTTTGCGGATCAACACGCGCGCCTTTAGAAAACTGTCTTCCGCGGACTTGTAATCGCCCTTGGAGAGCGCGGTTTCGCCTTCGAGATCGAGCCGATGGGCGTCGGCGAGTTGATTGCGCTTGACCGAATCAGTGGGACCCACGTCGCGCACGTGGGCAAGCTCCAGGGAGACCAGGCGCTCGAGTTTGATCAGATCAGGCGGCGGCGAACTCGATTGCGCGAATCCGGCGCGAGAGTCGGCGAGCGCGAATAGAGCGACGGCGATAAAAACGGCCGCGGCGCTTCGAAACTTTGACCTCATTGCGAGAAGGATTCTGAATCATGGACGGACGCGTTTCCAGAGCGCGGCGAACATGCGGGTTTCGGATTTGCCAGGCCGCCCCGCAGCATCTCGAACTCAGGCGGACGCGGTCTCGGCAGGATTGAAATTCGAACGGGGAAATTGACCCTTCAAAGAAATCCCGTACGGATTATCCCCTCCGGGGCAACGAGACAGCTCTTCAGCCGAAGCAAATCTTTAATTGCCTACGTCCGGAGCGTCATAATCCCTTCGCCTTTGATGCGGCGGAAAGCATAGACAGGTGGACTAGGTCAGCCGTGGCTCCGTAAGGAATTGACAGACCAACAAAGGGAAAGACTTACGAACCTCGACCAGGCACAAGCGAAATGAGGTTTCGCCGACAGCGTCCGCATCTGTTGGCTATCAACCCCCTCGGCCGCAAGACGCGTGAACTGCGCCTGTCGTCCGCAGAAGTCACCATCGGTGCGGAAACGGGTAACACCTTTGCGCTTCCTGCGGTATCGTATCGTGCGGGCACGCAGTTTTCAGATATCGCTAAGGCCACTTCCTCGTGCGCGATCTCAAGTCGAGCAACGGCACTTTTGTGAACGATCGCCTGATACGGGTGCCGACCGCGCTTAAAGATGGAGACCACGTCCGATTTGGTCGCGTGGTATACGTCTTTCTCGACCCAAGGACAACCATTCGAAAGAGGAAGGGTCCACGTCTGCGAGGTCTCGTTGAGATCCTGGTGGTCTTGTTTATGTTGGGGTTCGGACTCACAGAGTATCTGGTCAATCGACAGCTTTGGACGAACCCTCGGATCCTCTGAGTCGTCCATGGAATCGCGGACAAACCGTTGCTACCGGCTCGACCATAGGCTCCAGTGGACGGTTGGTGACGCCCACGCCACGACCTCCAATCGCAACAAATCCTCCTCCCTCCTCCCGAGTCAGCAGCGCTGCCGACTGCGCCTGGTAGTGTGCCGTCCGCTCACTCCGTTTCGACGGCTAAAGTCTCGCGCGTTACCAGCGTTGAATTGAAAGGATTGCCTTCGACCGAGATGCTGGCAGCTGAAACAGAATGGCTACGCGACTGAATCACTTTCGGCTCTCAGCGAATTTACCATTTATTGCCGAGGACACCGGTCTCAGCAACGGCGATCGTAAGCACGCTCGATACCTGGTCAAGACATTTTCCGGCAAGGCAGGCAATAGTCCGGTCGCTCAGCCCATGACGAGGAACCAAATAGCCCTTGGTACACGCCCGAAGGAAAAGCGGCTGCCAGTCACAGCGATGTTTTTGGGGTAGGTTGCGGTAACCAACCGACCCAACAATCGACCATCGATGGCTGGATGGCGGCGCCATTTCATCGCTTGCAGATACTAAGCCCCAACTTGCGCGCGGCAGGTTTCGGTTCATTCGTTGGGAGCGACGGATGCTGGGCTGCTGCTTTGTACTTGGACCTGACTCCTTCGTCGTCGGTTCGATCCGATCCGATCGTTTTCCCGCCGGACGGTGGTACAACGGATTTGCATTACCTACCCAAAGAGTGGCCTGAACCTCTTACGAGCTGTCCTGGCTTCAAAGCGCCTGTTGGACTTCCCATCACGATGCAGTTTGGCTGGGGCGCCACTCCTACGATTGGGGCAGCTTCGCTCCTTCAGGACGGCCAATCAGTGGAGCTCTGTGCGTTCAACGGCGGGAACTACATGAACTCGGACGAATCGATAGAAAGTTGGGAAGGAACGTTTTGCGCGACTTCGGAGCGGTTGTGCTGATTCCAAAGATGCCACTCAAGCCAGGTTCCCATTGCGCAGTCTCCGTCACGCTTGAGGACCACACGTACGCTTGGTCGTTTGACGTGGCTCGAGGCAGAGGGGATGGCTCTCCAGCGCCGTGATACTTGTTCCGGGCGTCACTGCGCGCGCGTTTGCTGACTGTCGCTGAGAACCGGCGCTCTTTGTGCTCGTTCTGACACAGGAGAATGATATGCCGTAAAGCGATCCAAAAGCTGGGTTGACGCCATTACCCATCGAAACCAGCGGTCAAGATGAAAATCTCGGTTGAAAAATGATGCTGCGGCGCGCTCGCCTTATCGGAACTTTCGCGATCTTGCTGGTGACTGCGAACACGTCGATGGCGGCGGCGCCGATGGCACTCAATCAAAATGACGTGGCGTTTCGCACTGGCGGAACCGGCTCGATATCGGGAGCGTTGCTGAAAGACGGCACCGTATGTACCACGACGACTGACAAGTCGCTGAGCTGCGATCCGATTGCCAAGCTTCCGCGCGAAGTAGCCGGCAAAATCAGCTTCTTTGACGGCATTTTCGATCTCGATAATAGCGGCGCTCCTGAAATCTTCCTCGAGTACTGGCCTACTACCGATGATCCAGGCTGTCCGAAGGAGTCCAAGGGGAACGCAGACCCGGGAGCCCCAAATTGTGACGCCATCGTTCTTCTCGTGTACAAGAAATCGGGCGACACCTATCGCGAGTACGTGAGACTCAACGCGCCGACGATTGGATATTGGCCCGGCGCCTGGTTTCTCCAGGAATCTCCGCTCCGGAAGGCGGTTTTCATAACCCGGTGCGCCGGATCCTCGGGTGGCTGCCTCTTCGACCTGGACTGGAAGAGGCGGGCGCTGAACCCGTTGCTGATGCCCAACTCATTATAGCCGAGCCGCTGCTCGAAGACGTTTATCGGAACGGAACGTCCGCGATCTTCATATCAAAGCGAGGATACGATCGAACGGCGGACCAGGGCGCGGCCCTGCTCCATTGGAAAGATGGTGCCTATCGGGTCTGGTGGCCGGTGTGGAAGGCGCCGCCGTACGTCATGGACGCAAAGATGGCGGACGTTGACGGCGATCATCGCAACGAGATAGTCGCATTGCTCGATACAGCAGGACGGCCCGATCATCAATCGACCACGCGCGAGCTGGCAGTTTGGAAGCTGACTAACAGTACCTGGAGCCTGGTCGACAAAACAAAATTACCGCAGGTTTCGGATGAGGGCGATATTGCATACCCCCAGCTATCAAGTATCAAACCAACCAGCGATGGAGCCGAGGTCGTTCTGACTTACGGCGACGACAGCAGGGTTACATGCAGGTACCAAAACAGAAGAATCTCGTGCCCGAGCGTGAACGCGAAAAAATAGCCTCGACGGAATGCGTTAATTCGCGCTCAAGTACTGCTTGAAAAAACTCAGCTCGTGAAGTCCAATAGTCCGCTTCTTTTGGTCATGGACGAAGACGTGATAGACCGGCGGCTGTTATGAAGTTTCGCCACGCAGCCGCGCTCGCGCTTTGGGTTTTTTGGCACCTGCTGATTCCACCGGTTGATATGCAGAACCAACCCGACGCACGGATGCCGCTGAAATATTGGACGAATCTTGAGGCTTTCCGTTCCGCCGAAGAGTGTGAAAAGAAAATGGCCCTAGATCGGCAAACATTTAGCAGCGCTCCTGAAGCGTCCCCGGAACATCGGCGGATTGCTGCTATCCAGGATGCCCAGTGTGTGTCCAGCGAAGATCCACGTCTCCAGTCAAATTAGGCCACTCTGCATTTCAAAGACCGGCCACTCAAGCTGAAATCAGGCCAGTACCGGTTGGCGGCTGCCTCAGCGGCATTCTCGACGGCTACTTCTCGCGTTCACCGAATGGGACGCCGCCGGGTTCTTGCGGTAGATCGTCGTGGATTTCGAACCACGGTACTTTTGAGCCGACCATGAAGTGGACGTCGCCGGTCCTCGACGGATCTGAGTCGAGCGTCCCGAGCCGGAAGCCGAGAACCTTGGGAGCCGCATCGTAGCGTTTGTAGATTGGCGAGCCGCAGCAGCCGGCAAAGAACCGGTGAATGCCCGGGCTGGACTCCCAGCTCGACAGCAACTCTTTCCCGGAGACGATAGAGAACTCGCTCGCGTTCACTCCGGCGGTGGTGCCGAAGCTCGAGCCGGAATGTTTGCGGCACTGCCAGCAGTGGCAGTAGGTGATAGGCCCGAGCAGCTCTCCGTGGATCTCGTACCTGACGCGCCCGCAAGCGCAGGACCCTTTCAACATCTCCGCACGATAGTCGAGCCGCGCCCGCAGCACCACCACGGTTTGGTAGTGGGCGGTTTTAGTGGATCAGCCGGAATGAAGGCGGAATGAAGTGGGATGAATCACAAAATATCAATGTATCCCAAAGAATAGGCGACAGCGACGATTGGCCACAAAACTGCCAGCGGAAATCCGATGAGCAACCAGAGTCCGCGCTTCCCGTATGTAATCAGCGCAAAGGTCAGAAAGAACAACCATAGTCCGCCGAAGTAAACGGCCACCGGGGTTTCGGTTAAAAATCCCACGAATGGCAACAGAAGGTTAATGAAGGCCAAGAGAAGTGAAGTCGCGAGCAGTCCTCTGAATGTGATCGGCATCAGAGGATTACTATAGGCGTTATGGCTTCCACGCGAAATTCTCTCATACCCGCGATTCAGTTGAGATGAGGTCGCCGGCGGACTCGGCGATCCGGGGCTTGAGCACGTCCCGAGCGGCGATCAGGCTTTTTATTTCCGCCGCGGCTGCTCTGATCGGTCTGGTCGTGCGTGGCGACTACGGCGCCATCAAGCCTGGACTCCGAGAGGATTCGTGCCGCCTGTGCGATATGCGCTCGTAAAGCGGCAGGCCGGTTGTGCGCATCGGGATCGAGCCAGGAGGCAAGGGGGTTCGTCGCCGTCCAGGCCGTGGCCAGCGCCGTGATGGCGGTCAGAAGGAAGCGCGGCGAGAAGGCCGTTCCCACCTGGCCAGCCTTCCGCGCCTTCATCAACGCCGTAATTTTGCCTTCCAGGGACGGCCCCCGGTGGGCTCGGCCAAGCGTGTTCTTCTCCAGGCCGAACCACGCCATCAACCGCATCAAGTCAGGATGCGCCATCGCGAAATCGAACAAGCCCACCGCGTAGGCGGGGAGATCGTCAGGGCTGAAGGAGACCTCCTGGTAGACGCGCGCGAGGTGTTTCTGAAGGATGGCAGTGAAGAGCGTCTCCTTGTTCTCGAAGTAGATGTAGATCAGGTTCTTGTTGCATCCTGCGGTCGTGGCGATGCGATCGACGCGTGCGCCCGCGATGCCGTAGGCGGAGAACTCCGCCATCGCCGCCGCCAGGATCCGTTCCCGCGTCGCTTCCGAGTTGCGCATCAAGTCAACCTCGCATTCTCGTCCCATGTTTACCATTTGACTAACTGGTTAGATAGATGATATCAGGTATCTAACCAGTTAGTCAGTTAACAGTTTAATCCGCGGGTCGATTCGAATCCGCACGACTTTGCGCTTTGTGACATCCGGAGGCAGGACCGATGTTCGAGTATTTCAGCGACAACTACACATGGAACATGGCGGCCGTCACGCTGGTCGAGGACGTCGGCACGATCTCAGAGCCCGGCGAAGCGTTTCAATCGGTGGCCCACCTAGCCAAGGGCGATCCCGCCGCCGCGAACGAAGCGTGGTATCAAGCGATGGTTCGCCTCGGAGAACGGCTCGAGCGGATGGCCGACCAGGATCACGCCGAGAAGCACCCGCTCTCGGCAGCGCGCAAGTATCATCGCGCCGCGATGTACTTCATCCGCGCCGAACGGATGCTCTCGCATCTCGACGCCAGGCGGCTCGCCGCGTACCAGCGTGCGATCGCCGATTATCGCAAGGCGCGCGACTACGGCAATGACGGAGTCGAGTTCGTTGATATCCCCTACAAGGGCGGTTTCATGCCCGCGCTTCTCATCGCTGCCATTACCAGGAAGCCGGCGCCGATCGTCATACACCTCCAGGGCTTCGACTCGATCAAGGAGACGCAGTTCCCAATGCTCCAGGAGTATCGGCGCCGGGGTCTCTCGTGCCTGATCGTGGACCAGCCCGGCGCGGGCGGCGCGCTGAGACTCCATCGGCTGACGGCGGAGGTGGAGAGCGAGAACTACGTCGCCGCGATCGTCGACTATGTTCAGTCGCGCGCGGATATCGCGACGGACCAAATTGGGCTCGCGGGCATCAGCATGGGCGGATATTTCGCGCCAAGAGCCGCCGCGTTCGAACCTCGAATCAAGGCGTGCGCGGCCTGGGGCGCTTTCTACGATGGGGGTGCTCTGGTCGGTCGAGGCTCCGGCGCTGGCGTCGCGGCACCGTCGGTACCGAATCCCATCAACCACGCCATGTGGGTGTTTGGTGTCGATACTCCGCAGGCCTTCGTAGAGCAGGCAAAGAAAATGACGTTGAAGGGCGTGATCGAGAAGGTCGCATGCCCGCTCCTCGTAATTCACGGCGAAAACGACCGCCAGGTGCCGCTCCAGCAAGCGCTAGACATGTTCGAGGCCGCGACCACCACCAACAAGAAGCTGAAGATCTTCACCTCCGATGAGGGCGGAGTTGAACACTGCCAGATCGACAACCGGGCGCTTGCCGCCGACTATCTCGCCGATTGGTTCGGCGGCATTTTCATGACGGCGCGCGAGGATGAATTGCGAAAGGAGACGCTGGAACTCGTGCGCTCCTATCAAACCCTGCTTACACAGCGGCGCTTCGACGAATGGATCGCGCTTTGGGCGGAGGACGGGAGCTGCGAATTTCCGTATGCGCCTGAAGGACGCCCGCGGCTTTTGCAAGGCAAGGACGCGATCTACGACTACATGACGGCTTACCCGGACAGGATCGCGATCGACTCGGTCGCGGAAATGCGCGTTCATCCAACGCTTAACCCCGAGGTCGTGGCTGTCGAGCTCTCGATCAAGGGACGCGCGCTCACCACCGGCCGTCCCTACAACCAACGCTATGTGATCGTCGTCGAAGCGAGGAACGGCAAAATCTGGCGCTATCGCGAGTACTGGAACCCGCTGATCTCAATTGAAGCGTTCGGCGGATTGGACGCGTGGTTGCGAGACTCTTCGGCGCCGCAGAAAGGCGGAGCGTCATGAGCAATCTGGTTCTGGTCACCGGCGCAACGGGAAAGACGGGTCGGCGGCTCGTCTCGCAACTTCGCGAAAAAGGTGTTCCCTGCCGGGCTGCAGCGCGCGGAGCGGCCTCGTCCGAGTCGGCGCGCCCATTCGACTGGACTCAGCCGGACAGCTGGGATGGTGCGCTCGAGGAGGTGTCGGCGGCCTATCTCGTTGCCCCCGCGCTCGATGGAGATCCTGCGCCGCTGATGATCAACTTTGTGCAACGGGCAATCGAGCGAGGCGTATCCCGGTTCGTGGTTCTGAGCGCGTCGCTTTTGCCGGCTGGTGGGCCTGCGATGGGGCGGGTTCATCTGTGGCTGCACGAAAACGCGGCAGAGTGGGCGGTGCTAAGGCCGAGTTGGTTCATGCAGAACTTCTCCGAAGGACAGCACCTGGCCTCAATTCGAGAAGAGGACAGGATCTACTCGGCGACCCAGGACGGTCGGGTGCCGTTCGTGAGCGCCGATGACATAGCGGCGTCCGCGATGTCCGCGCTCACGCGCAAAAGCTCCTTGAACTCCGACTTTGTCCTGACGAGCAGCACGCCGATCACCTATGACGAGGTCGCGGAGCGTATCAGCAAGGCGGTCGGCCGCGCGATTTCGCACCACCGTCTCAGCCCTGACGCTTTGGCGGCGCGCTATCGGTCGCAGGGCCTGGGATCGATCCATGCGCAGACGCTTGCAGCGATGGACGCGGCCATCGCGGCGGGTGCGGAAGATCGAGTGACCGGATGCGTGGAGTATCTGACGGGCCGGCCGCCCACCACGTTCGGCGCGTTTGTCGAAGCCAACGCCGGCAAGTGGTCTACACCTGGCTGACCTGGAAATTCTCCGGCCTTGCAGTCAGAGCAGGATCGTCGCCGACGCGTCAGTGCAGCAATTTCTTCACTGTCGAGACGGGCCTCCGAGGTGCGCCACCATTTTTTCGGAGCAATAACAGGAAGATGACATGTGGCTTATATCCGGCTGACATGAGAATCGAAGGCGACTAAGCTAGCGATGCAAATTTTGGCCAGAGCTGACGCGCGGTAGTGGTGCGATATTCTCGCGAAGAGGTTTCGCTCCGGTGTCATCTTCGGAATCGCGGCCGACAAAGATCCGTTTCGGTGCATTCGAACTCGACCCTTCGGCCGGCGAGCTTCGGAAATCCCGGGTCAAGATAAAATTACAGGGCCAGCCGATCGAAATTCTCGCGCTGCTGCTGGCTCGGCCCGGAGAAGTGGTGACCCGCAATGAACTGCAGCGGAGACTGTGGCCGCAAAACACTTTTGTAGATTTCGAGAACAGCTTGAACGCCGCGGTCAGGCGGCTGCGGGCGGCGCTGGATGATTCGCCCGAGAAACCACGGTTCGTAGAGACTCTCGCTCGGCGCGGATACCGATTCATCGGTGCGGTTGAATTCGCAGCGCTGGCGCAAGCAAAGCCGGCCAGGTTGCCGAGCGCAAACCTGACGACATCGGCGACTGCGCAGCGGACTTCTCTCGCGATGCGGCCGCATCCGTCGTTCGTAGGGCGCGTGCCGGAGTGGTCAGAGTTGTGCGGCGCCTTGGCTGAAGCGGCTTCTGGACGCGGACGTCTAGGTCTGATTTCCGGCGAGCCCGGGATCGGCAAGACCCGGCTTTGCGCCGAGCTTGCGGCTGAGGCTCAAGCGCGAGGCGTGACAGTGTTGATCGGCCGCTGCGCCGAGCAGGAAGCTGTCCCCTATTTGCCCTTCGTCGAAATACTGGAGGGCCTGGTAGCTGGCGCCGCGAGTCCCGAGTTGCTGCGTACGATCGTCGGAGATGAAGGACCGGAGCTAGCCCTCCTGCTCCCGAAGCTGCGGCGCGTCCTTCCCGATCTTCCGCCGCCGCTGGAGCTGGCGCCGCTTCAGGCGCGGCGTAATTTGTTCAACGCGGTGGTTGACTTCATCGCCCGCGCGACCGGCCGGCGGGCGACGCTCCTGATCCTCGAAGATCTGCACTGGGCGGATGAGTCTACCTTGTCTCTGCTGGAGCATCTGATGCGCCAGCTACCCGACCTGCCCGCCCTGGTCCTGGGCACCTACCGTGACGCCAAGTCAGACGTGACGGGCGCGCTGCTGAGGACGGTTGAGGAGTCGATTCGCAGCCGGCGCAACACTTCGATTCGCCTGTTGGGGCTGCCGCGCGAGGAAGTCGCACAACTGCTCAGGGCTGTCAGCGGAAAAGACGCGCCCGTTTCAGTGGTTGACGGGATTTACGCCGAGACTTCTGGAAATCCGTTCTTCGTCGAAGAGCTGCTTCGGTTTCTCGGAGAAGAAAGTCGGCTCTACGACTCGCACGAGAATTTTCGCACGGACCTCAAGATAGGCGAACTGGAAGTGCCGCACAGCGTGAGGCTGGTGGTCGGCCGGCGCCTGAGGCGGCTCGGCGCCAAGACCCGAAAGATCCTGGAGACCGCGGCGACGATCGGAAGATCGTTCCCATTTGACTTGCTTGAAGCAGCGACCGCATCGGCGCCCAATTCGCTGCTCGACTGCCTCGACGAAGCGCAACATGCGGCGCTGGTCGCCTCGAGCCCGGCGGAGAGCCGCTTCGAGTTCTCGCATGAGTTGGTTCGACAGGTGGTGACCAGCGGGTTGTCGGCGGCGCGCCACCAGCGGCTCCATCGCCAGGTCGCGGGCGCGATCGAGCGCGTCTACCCCGATGCGCTGGAGGACCACTACTCGGGGCTGGCGCATCACTTCAGTCAGGGTGCGAACCACCAGAAGGCATTCCAGTACGCTCGGCTGGCGGGAAACACGGCGCTCAAGCGATATGCCTACGAGGAGGCGATCGCGCATCTGCGCACCGCGTTGGAGTTGCTCGAACGGCAGCGGTCGAAACGGCCGCGCGACGAGCTGGAAATCCAACTCGTGCTTGGCGAGGTGCTCGGGGCCATCAAGGGCCGCGGCGCTACCGAAGCTGGCGACGCGTATAGCCGTGCACGCGATCTGTGCAAGGTGACCAATGCTCCTGCGACGAAAATGTTCGGGGCGCTCGAAGGCTTGGCAAGGAACCTGTTCGAACAGGGAAGGAGGCCGTTTGCGCTGAGCGCCGCCGAAGAGATGCTCGCTATCGCCGAACGAAGCAGCGACCCCGCGTTGAAGGGACGGGCTTTACTGCGGGTGGGATATACCCTGATGGATGGCGAGCCGGCTAAGGCACGGCCCTACCTGGAACGGGCATTGAGCAGCGAAGCGAGTCTGCCCCGGTCGTTGAGAGCGGTGACCCTGACTCACCTGGCCATCTGTCTGCAAAGGCTTGGCTATCTCGACCAGGCGTTGAGGACGATGAGACAGGCTGAGCAAGCGTTCGCGCAGGACGGAATAGAACCATGGCGTCTTGCCATGGGCCACGGCAACGCCGCAGCCTTCTACGCTTGGCTGGGCGATGGCGCGGCTTCCCTGGGTCACGTTGAATGCTGCGATTCCCTGACGCAGAGATATGGCTTCGGAGATATCGCCTTTCTCGCGCGCAGCACGCGCGCAGTGGCGCTTGCGCTGCTCGGGCGCCGCGCGGAGGCTCGCTCACTGGTAAGGGCCTGCGCTAACAATATTTCCACACTGCCCCTGGTACACAGGATTCGTAACCTCGACTTGCTGGGCGACGCGTGCGTTGAAGCCGGGCTGGTCGAAGAGGGGCTGGGTGTTGTTAAAGCTCTTGAGTCAATCGATGAAGCGCGAAGTGGAACCCGGACCCAAGATTCTCGACTGGCGGACTCGTTGAAGGGCAAGATGCTGCCACAGTGTGACCCGCCCGACCTGGAGACTGCTGAGAATTGCCTTCGCCGCGTTCTTGAGCTGCTGCGCGCTATCGGCGACCGGCTCGGGGAACTGCGCTGCGCCACGGATCTCGCACGGGTGCTGCGCGACGGCGGCCGCCGCGACGATGGGCTTGCGCTGCTTGCCGGGATCTACCGCCAGTTCACCGAGGGCTTCGACAGTCGCTACCTGAAACAAGCCAAAGCGCTGCTCGACGAGCTTAGCGCGTAGCATAGATAGTCCAGCCGCGCCCGCAGTGCCACCGCGTCGATGTCGCGCCTTTGCTCGCGTCGGCGGGCTACCGGGTGATCGTCCCACATCTGCGCGGCCATGGCACGACCCGCTTTCTTTCGAGCGAAACGTTCCGGAACGCCCAGCAGTCGGTAGTTGCTCTCGATATCATCGCGTTGATGGATGCTCTCAAGATCGAGAAGGCGATCATCGCCGGTTATGATTGGGGAGCGCGGACGGCCGATGTCATGGCGGCACTGTGGCCGGCGCGCTGCAAGGCAATTATCTCGTGTAATGGCTATCTGATCACAAACCTCGAAGCCAACAAGCTGCCATTGCCGCCAAGGGTGGAGTGGGGATGGTGGTACCAGTATTACTTTGCCACCGAACGCGGTCGCCTCGGCCTCGACAAAAACCGGCACGATTTTAGCGAAGCTCATCTGGAAATTCAATTCCCCGAAGTGGGCCTTCACTGATGCCACGTTCGATCGCACTGCGGTGTCCTTCGACAACCCGGATTACGTCAGCATCGTGATCCATAATTACCGCTGGCGGCTCAGCCTGGCTAAAGGCGACCCAAAATTCGACGAGCTGGAAAAGCGCCTTGCCGAAGGCCCCGTCATCACCGTGCCCGCGATCACTCTTGACGGTGAGTCCAATGGTATCGCACCGCCCACTGACGGCTCATCGTATCGCAAGAAATTCTCGGGCAAATATTCGCACCAAATCGTCAAGGGGAATGCCGGGCACAATCTGCCTCAAGAAGCCCCGCAAGCCTTTGCCAAAGCTGTCGTCGAAGTTGACGGTTACTGATTGGCGGTAGCCGGCGCAGGCCTGCGGACGAGATACGCGATCCGCAGGCGCGACGGGCGTGGCTTGCCGCAGACTGGTAGTTGTTTGCCGATGTTGGGTGATACAAAAAAGGCCGGCCGCCTGGTTCGTGGGGAGCGTTGATGCGCTGCTCAAGATGCGGGACGAACAATCCTTCGACCAATAACTTCTGCGCGCAGTGCGGGAATGCGCTCGCAAAGCACTGCGCAAAATGTAACGCGGAAAACCCGCCGACCTCCATCTTCTGCGGCAAGTGCGGCGCTCAACTAAGCGACAGCGCGGGCGCCGCCGCCGCGACTACGTCGCCGCCGGCATCAGCCTCCGGCGTGCGCGTCGCGGCGGAGCAGGCCGATGCGTCTCCGCTCGAGGGCGAGCGCAAGACGGTCACCGCGCTGTTCGCGGACATAAAGGGCTCGATGGATCTGATCGAGGATCTCGATCCTGAGGAGGCGCGCGCGATTGTCGATCCTGCTCTCAAGCTGATGATCGACGCGGCGCATCGGTACGGCGGGTACATCGTGCAGTCGACCGGCGACGGCATCTTCGCAATGTTCGGCGCGCCGATCGCGCACGAGGACCATCCGCAGCGCGCCCTGTTCTCCGGCCTTCGCATGCAGGAAGACGTCAAGCGCTACGCCGAGAAGCTGCGCGCCGAGAAGGGGGTCAATCTGCAAGTCCGGGTCGGGGTGAACACCGGCGAAGTCGTGGTCCGTTCGATCAAGACCGACGCGGCGCACACCGAGTACACGCCGATCGGACATTCGACCAGCCTCGCGTCGCGATTGCAGTCGCTCGCCGCTCCGGGATCGATCGCGATAAGCGAGACCGTGCGCAAGCTGGTGGAAGGCTACTTCGCGCTCAAGCCGCTGGGTCCGGCGCGGATCAAAGGCGTCAGCGAGCCGGTCAACGTTTACGAAGTCACCGGCCTCGGACCGTTGCGCACGCGCCTTCAGCGAGCGGTGGGGCGCGGGCTGGTGAAGTTTGTCGGGCGCAATAGCGAGATGGACACCCTGAAGCACGCCGCCGAGCAGGCCGGGGAGGGCCACGGGCAGATTGTCGCCGCGATGGCGGAGCCGGGAGTCGGCAAGACCCGCTTGTTCTATGAGTTCAAGGCAACTTCACAATCCGGCTGGATGGTGCTGGAGACGTTTTCGGTCTCGCACGGCAAGGCCAGCGCATACATGCCGGTGATCGACCTGCTGCACTCGTACTTCGGCATCGAGCCCGGCGACGACGCGCGCAAGCGCCGCGAGAAGGTAGCGGGACGGCTCGCAATCCTGGATACGGCGCTGGAAGAGGCCCGCCCATACCTGTTCGCGCTGTTGGGAATTGTCGATAGCCACGACCATCGCCAGCATTGGGAGCAAGGCCTCGATCGGCTCGACGAATATCTGCGCGAGATGCAAGCGAAGGACCCGCTCGCGCAGATGGACGCTCAGGTCAGAAAGCGGCGCACGCTCGACGCGATCAAGCGCATCCTCATCCGCGAGTCGCTCAACCAGCCGCTGATGGTCATCTTCGAGGACCTCCATTGGATCGATGAAGAGACGCAGGCGTTTCTGAACCTCCTCGCCGACAGCATCGGCACCGCGCGCATCCTGATGCTGGTCAATTATCGGCCCGAGTACCGCCACGAGTGGGGTCACAAGACCTATTACACGCAGTTGCGGCTCGACCCGCTCGGAAAGAAATCCGCAGAGGAAATGCTGTCGTCGCTGCTGGGCGACGGCGAGGATCTGATCCCGCTCAAGCGCCTGATCATCGAGAAGACCGAGGGCAACCCTTTCTTCATGGAAGAGACGGTGGAGGTGCTGCTCGACGACGGCGCTCTGGTCCGCAACGGAAGCATCAAACTCGTCAAGCCGCTGGCGAGTTGAAGATTCCGCCGACGGTGCAGGCGATCCTCGTCTCGCGGATCGACCGCTTGCCGTCCGACGAGAAAGATTTGCTGCAGACGCTGGCGGTGATCGGACGAGAATTCCCGCTCGGGCTGGTCAAGAGCGTGGCGGCGAAATCGGAAGACGAGATCGAGCGCATGCTGCGCAATCTCCAGCTCGCCGAGTTCATCTACGAACAGCCCGCCGCCGGCGATATCGAATACACCTTCAAGCACGCGCTTACCCAGGAGGTGGCATACCAGTCGGTGCTGGTCGAGCGCCGCAAGCTGCTTCACGAACGAGCCGGGACAGCGCTTGAAGAGCTATCCGGGAACCGCATCGACGATCGGCTCGCGGAGCTTGCGCGCCATTTCAGCCGCGGAATGAGCGCGGCAAAAGCGGTCGAATATCTGCGCCGTGCCGCGGAGCAGGCGCTGTCGCGGTCCGCTTACGTGGAGGCGGAATTGGGCCTTTCCACCGCGCTGCAAATTCTCGCAAGACTATCGTCCGCCAGCGATCGGGATCGGGCCGAGATCGCGATTCAGACTGCGTTGGCCTCGCTTTTTCAGATCACCAAAGGAACTACCGCACCGGAAGTTGATCAGGCTATCTCGCGGGCAGCCGAACTATGCCGCCAGGGACAAGCGCCGATCGACCAACTGTTTACGGTGCTCTCCGTACTTTGGAGTCATCTTGAGCTCCGCGGCGAGATTGGGCGCTTGTCCGACCTGACCGACGAGATCGTCGCGTTGGCGCGCAAGTCGACCGATCCCGCCTACCTGGAACACGCGCACTACCGGTCCGGCGTGCTGGCCTACTGGCGTTGCGATTTGAGCACTGCTCTGACGCACCTGAGAACGTCTATCGAAATTGACGAGTCTCGCCACGGCAAAGGAAAGGCGACGATCGATCGTGGCGTCTTCGCCCGGATGTACGCCGGTTGGATTCTGCACTACATGGGATACCCGCAACAGGCGCATGCGACGGCGCATGCGGCTCTGTCGCTGGCTCGTGAGTATGACTCCGCTTACGACCTCGCCCAGGCCTATGACGGTCTGGCCTTCATTGGAATGCTTCGCGGTGACCCGGCTGCCACCATGGACTCTGCGAAACAGCTTTTGTCGAGAGCTGGCGAGTTCCCGGCATACCTCACCTATGGGATGTACTACCGGGGATGGGCGCAGGCAGCTCTTGGCGAAAGCGAGGTTGGAATCGCCGCGATGCAAGCGGCGATCGGTTCGCTGGACGCCATAGGCGAAACGATGGACATGCCAAGGTTCCTGAGTTCGATCGCCGAGGCACTGGGTAAGGCGGGACGCGTCGAGGAAGCACTCGAGACCATGACGCTCGCGATGAAAGCGCTCGAGACTCGTGGTCGAAATCTCACGCCGGAGCTTTACCGCATACAAGGTGAATTGCTGATTCAGCGCGACCGGGAGCAATCTGAAAAATGGCTGCGCAAGGCGATCGACGCATCGCGGCGGCATGAGGCAAAGTCCTTCGAGTTACGCGCCTCGACCAGTCTCGCGCGACTCCTCATGCAGACTCGGCGTCGCGACGAGGCGCACTCGATGCTCGCCGGCATCTACAACTGGTTCACCGAGGGCTTCGACACCGCCGACCTGAAGGAGGCCAAGGCGCTGCTCGACGAGCTGGGTGGTTAGACTGCGATGCGATGCGCAAGCGTGCGCTCCAGATCCATAACGAGAGCCTCAGGCTCGAGATTGCGATCCGATCAAGACGACCAGTCCTGGTTTTGGCGCGTATCTAAAAGACATGGTTAAGACTAGACTTGGTGGTGGCGGCTAGTAAGAACTTCCCCCTCGTCTTCTTCGACCGAGGCAGCCATCTTTCCAGGCAAAGTGATACGTCAGGAACGTTCGCGGCGCGAGGTGAGATAGCGCCAAGCCCTCTTGCGCAGGTGTCGAAACGAAGGGAACGCAACTTCCGTCCCATTGGCAACCCGGAACGGCCGACCGATATAGGAGAATGCATGACAGCTTTTTCAATTATCCCGTCTCCGATCTTCGAGACGCTCCATGAGTCAGATCAAACCTTGCGGACTACGCTGACCGAACTCTCCGAGGACAAGCGCAAGCAAACGCCGAACATCTCGGATCGCAAGCTCGCGGAATATCTGGCCTATCAGATGGGCTATCGCGGCCGCGGCAACGTGCAGGCGCTGCTCGACTCGCGCGCACGAGTAGCCAAATCGCGCGCGGCGGTCGGTTTGCGGAAGTAACCCAACCTTGGGCCTCCACCGTCCAGGATTCTGCGGCTGACGGTGATCAGCGGCGAGATCGTGCGCGCGCACGATCCTGCAGACCGCTGACGCTGCGCAACGCAGCGTTGTCAGGCACGCCGAGACTCCGCCGACAGAACCGCACCAGCGTGGCGATCAGATCTTCCTCTGAGGTGATTTCACCGACCGGCGAGAGCGGACCGACCAGCGCTTCCGCGATCGCGCCGACTATCGCCGCCGCGCTGAGCTCCACGTTCTGATTTGGAATTTCGCCGGCAGCGATGCCCTGGCGCAGGAGCTTCGCCATCCGCCGGCAGTGCTCGCGCCGATAGACGAGGCGCTCCGCATCCACCAGCGGATCCACCGGTTCGTAGACGAGAGCCCACGCCAGGCGCCGCTTGCGCAACGTGCGTCGCGCAAAGGTCGCGATGATCGCCTCCAGCCGCTCAACGGAGCGGTCCGAGGTGGCGGCAGCTTTCATCGCCGCAATGTCTCGGTGCGCCGCATCCCTGACCAGCTCAACGAACAGTTCGGCCTTGGATGAAAAATGCCGATAGAGGGTGCCAGTGGCGACTCCGCAGCGGTCGGCGATGGCCTGTACGGAGGCGCCCGCGTATCCGCCCTCTTCCAAAATATTGCGCGCCTCATGAAGCAGACGTTCGCGCGTGCTATGCACCGACGCGCCAGGCGGCGGCGTTTCCAACTTCTGCGCCGATTGATTGCTGCGCCCGCGACCGCGATTCATCTGGCAGCACCCCGGATTGGCCCGGAAAACGCGGTCGCCTCCAGCGCCGCATCGAGCGTGCGATGGAAATGGCCGATCAGGCTCTCGAAACGCCCGTACTCGAAGAAGTCATTCGCGCCGCTCTTGAGCCCCTGTTGAATGGCAGCGGCGACTTCCCGGTCCTCCACGGCTCCGGCGTTGACGAAGTCGCCGGCTCGCTTCAGATCAACGTGTGTCTCCACAGTCTCATCGCCGCGATCGCTCAGCGTGTAGGTGACTAACCGGGTGCGGTCGATCGCCCGCGGCTCGAGGATGACGGTCGCGATATTGGTCGGGAACGTCGCGACCATCACGTTCGGGAAGAGATGATAGACAAAGGTGAGCATCCCGTCCGCCGCGCGTTTCGCCGGCGGCAGGTTGCGAAGTTTATTGATCCGCCGGTAGGGAAAAGCTATCCGGCTGTTTCTGCCGAACTTCTCGACCACGTTCAGATTGTCGAACTGGACCGGATAAAACGTGTCCCGATGGGTGGGGCGGATGTGATATCCCTCCAGAAAACCTTCGGCGAGAATCTTCCAGTTCGCCTCCACTTCGAGTTCGGTGGTGCGGATCAGGCGATGGGACGCGGGAAGCAGCGCAGGGAGATCGTCCAGGCCAACGCCGGGGAGCGGCGATTCCTGCTGCGTGACAAAAACCAGCCCTTGCAGCTCGGCCGTTCGCACCGGCACCAGTCCCCGCGTGTCCTGGTCCAAACCCGGAAACCCATCCTGGTGCGGCACATGCCGCAGACGGCCATCCAGGCCGTAGGTCCATCCGTGATATCGACAGACGAACGCCTTCTCGCAGCCGCTGCCCTCGGCGAGTCGCATGCCGCGATGCCGGCATGCGTTCCGGAACGCACGTGCGACTCCGTTGCTGCCTCGCACGGCGAGTATCGGAGTGCCGGCGGCATCGCGCGCCACCCATGATCCGATCTCGGGCAGCGCGGCGGACGGACAGAACGGCGTCGGGTAACCGCGGAAGATCGCAAGCTCGGCGTCGAAGCGCGGGGCGGACAGATAGTTTGCAACCGGCTCTCGCCAGGTCGAATCGCCCAGGTCAGTCGTCTGCCGGTCGATGTGGTCCAGGATCCGCTGCACCACCGACTGATCGTCCAACAAAGTAGCCATCGTCATAACTCTCCTTGCGGGCGCCGGCTTACTCGCGTGAGCCTTTCCTGACGTGATTGCACGACCGCGTTCGTTAATTTAGATGTGAATCCTGATTCACATCTAAGTGAATCCAGATTCACATGTCAAACCCGCGTTGGTTCCCCTTTCGCAGTTGACAGCGATGCGCCCGGCAAGATAGTTAGGTTAACGAACATGTTGGAGCAGGGACGATCGAAGGCGCGCGGCCGGCCCGGCGACCTGGCGCATCAGCTGCAGCGCCTGGTCTTCCGTCTCAACCGGGAGTTGCGGGCCCAGAGCGTGGGTGCCGGCGCCTCGGGCGGCGACGCGATGCTGCTCGCCCAGCTGCGGCGCAGTCCGGGGGCGGGGGTTTCGGAGTTGGCGGCGGCGGAGAACGTCGCGCGCTCGGTGATGAGCGAACGCGTCAAGCGGCTGGAGGCGGCGGGACTGGTCGCGCGCGATTCGCGAAGTTTCGAGGATCGCCGCCGCGTTGGCCTCGTAATCACCGAGGCGGGCCACAAGCTTCTGGACCTCATCACCGAGCGGCGGCGGGCCTGGATGGCCGATCGTCTGACCACGCTCTCCGCGGAGGAACGCAAAGCAGTCAGAATCGCGGTGGAATCACTGGAGCGAATCGCATGAGTCGAAGTCGTAGTGCTTAAGAAGTCCGGCCAAGAAGGCGAGTCCGAAGCGGACCGTCTCGGAGACGACCAGGACACGGGCGACGAGGCGCGCGTCCGTCCCAGCGCGTTCCGCGCGCTGCGCCATCGCAACTACCGGCTCTACTTCTTCGGCCAGCTGACCTCGCTGGCCGGCACCTGGATGCAGAGCGCCGCGCAGGCGTGGCTGGTGCTGAAGTTGACCAACTCCTCGCTGATGCTGGGGGTGGTTTCGTTCGCGCAATTCCTGCCGATTCTGTTGGTCGGATTGTTTGCCGGGGTGGTGGTCGATCGAATCGATCGGCGCCGCATGCTGCTCGGAACCCAGACGCTGCTGATGCTCAGCGCGTTCACGTTGGCGGCGCTGACCTGGTCGGGGCACGTGCACGTCTGGCACGTGATTGCCCTGGCGGCATTCAACGGGACCGTCAGCTCATTCGACATGCCCGGGCGCCAGTCTTTCGTGGTCGAGATGGTTGGCTACGAGGATCTCGCCAACGCGATCGCGCTCAACTCGATGATGTTCAACAGTGCGCGGATGATCGGTCCCGCCGCGGCCGGAATTCTGATCGCGTGGCTGGGAACCGGAACGTGCTTTTTCCTGAACGGGGTAAGTTTCCTCGCGGTCATCTGGAGCCTTTACCTGATGGTGATCCCGCCGCGCACGATCGCGGTGACCGATGCCGCGATGTTCAAGCAACTGCGCGAGGGGCTCGAGTATGTGTGGCGAGATCGACAGATCCTGCAGCAGATGGCGCTGGCCGCGATCAGCAACGGATTCGGCTTCCAGTACATGATCCTGGTTCCGCTGTTCGCCAAAAACGTGCTGCATGGCGACGCCCGCACCTACGGGTTCCTGGTCGCAATCCAGGGACTGGGGGCGGTGATCGGCGCCGCCACGCTGGCCTCGCGGGTAAGCACGACAGGAATTCGCAACAATCTGATCGCGGGCCTGTTCCTCGCCGCGCTCGGAATCCTGACGTTCGGATTGTCGCCATGGATGGGCCTTTCGCTCGCGGCGCAACTGGTTATCGGAACCGGACGGACCACCTTCGGCGCCAGCAACAACACTCTCGTGCAGATCTTCGTCAGCGACGAATTGCGCGGGCGCGTGATGAGCACTTACCAGCTCGCCGCGGTGGGCATGGCGCCGATCGGAGCACTCGCCGTGGGCTACCTCGGCACCGCGCTGGGGCCGCGCCAGGCAGTGATGATCTGCGGAACAATCATGCTGGTCTGTGGCGCCACGCTGCTGATGGGGCTCAAGTCAGTCGGCGCGCCCGAATCCGCCGCAGTCGCGGATTGAGGGCCCGAGAAAAGTTGGCGCGGATAGTTGAATCGCGGTCCGCCGCGTTTTCCGTAGTTACGCGGTAGGACGCTGCCTGGTGCGAGCCCGCTGCTAGTGGCCGATGGCGGAAGCGGGATTGTCGGCGCGGCCTTTGCGCGGCGTCTCCGCGAGTCCGTACCGCGACAGCATACGGTAGAGCGTCGAGCGCGAGACGCCGAGCAGGTTGGCGGCGCGCCGGCGGTTTCCTTCGGTCTCTTCGAGCGAGCGCAGCAGCGTTTTCTTGATTACCTCGTCGAGCAGAAACGGCCATGGCTCGTCGCGAGACGCCGGGGCGCTGGCTGGTTCGGCGGCGGGGAGCGCGATCCGATCGATCACGGCGGCGGCGGCCGGGGCACCGATGGCCGCGCGGAGATCCACGATGTGGTCGGGGAGATCGCCGATCGTAATCCGATCAGTCTCGGTCAGAATCACCGCGCTTTCCAGCGCATGGGCAAGCTCGCGCACATTGCCCGGCCACGGATAGGCGACCAGCGCGTCGAGCGCGCGGCGCGCGACGCACTTCACTTCCTTGCCGAACAGCCGGTTGTAGTGCTCGATGAAATAGCCGACGAATGCGGGGATCGCCTCGCTGCGTTCGCGCAGCGGCGGAATTAAAATCGTGGCAGCGTCGAGGCGGTAATAAAGGTCGTCGCGGAATTCCGCCGCCCGCACCATCGCGCGCAGATCGCGATTGGTCGCCGCCACCAGCCGGATATCGACCTTGAAGCAGTGCGAGGAACCAACCGGCTGCACCTCGTGCGTCTCCACCGCGCGCAGCAGCTTGGGTTGCAGCTTGAGCGGCAGCTCGCCGATTTCATCGAGGAACAGCGTCCCGGTGTTCGCCGAGCGGAAATAGCCGAGCGAGTCTTCGCGCGCATCGGTAAAGGCGCCTTTGACGTGGCCAAAGAGTTGCGCCTCGGCGAGCGACTCGACCAGGTTGGCGCAATTGAACGTGACGAAAGGACCGTTGGGTGCGGGCCCCAGGGTATGCAGCGCGCGGGCGACCAGCTCCTTACCGGTGCCAGATTCGCCCATGATCAGCACGGTGGACTTGTACGGACGCAGCCGCGCGATCGTCTTGAGGACCTTGCGCACCTGCGCCGACCGCACCACCATCCCGCCGGTCTGCTCCGAGCCTTCCGCTAAAGCCTCGAGGCTCAACCATTCGCCGGAGCCATCGATGGAGCCGGTGCCGAGCGCACCATCGCGATCGCCATCCTGATGGCTATCGCGGAGTTGGTCCCGATCCTCGGCCTGGCCGCGAAGTTCGGTCGGTGCTGTAGGTCCGCTGGCGTTCGAATGCTCCACAATTCTCCCGGGAACAGAGCAAGCTCCTCCGCCCCGCAGCACAAGGAGCAAACGTCGAGCCACGGCCGCTGAGTATGAAAAGCGTTCGCAGCGCGGTATGGCCTTGCGTAGGGTGCGGGGCGCCTAAAAACCGGCGCAGCAGTGCCGCGATGAGACCACGGGGGTCCTGAAATGCGACGCTTCGAGGTCGCGGAGACTTGATTTGACCCGGCGAAACCTAAATTGGGTGTCGCCCTTCCCTTTTGGCTAGGATGCGCTCTTCGCGCGCGCCAGCAGGTCTGGCAGTGGAGATAGATCGGAAATTTGCGCGTCGGGCGCCGGATACCGAGCGTCGAGGCTGACCCCTGTGCGATTCACCCATATCGCGCCTATCCCTGCGTCGCGCGCGCCTTTCACGTCGCGGTTCAGGCTGTCGCCGACCATCACGGCGTCGGCGGCGGCTACGCCGAGCTGCTCGAGCGCGATCTCGAAAATCCGCTTGAGCGGCTTGCCAACGCCGACTTCGCCGGAGACCAGGATGGTATCGAACCAGTTGGCGAGTCCCGACGCGCGAATTTTCACGCGCTGGATCTCGGGCGCGCCGTTGGTGATGAGTCCGAGGCGAAAGTCCGGCTGCAATGCGCGCAGCACCGGTTCCGATTCGGGAAACACCACGTGGCGCGCGCCGCGATCGCGCATGAAGACGTCCGCCAGTTCTTCGGCGAGCGCGCGATCATCGACTCCAAGGTCGTGCAGCGCCGCCGACCACGACTCGACACGGTAGCGAGGAGACCATTGCCGCAAAACTTCCAGTTCGGGAGCAGCGCCTGCGAAAGAACCCCAGAGTCCTTCACGCGGGCTGACTCCAATCGCGCGGCAGTAGTCGATCGCCGGGCCGGCCCGGAACAGCGCGACTGATCGCTCGCGCATCGCGCGGAACAGCGCGCCCTGATCGAGGCCGCATCGCGCGCCGGCAATCGCGCATGCGATGCGTGCAGATTCGTCGTTCGACGCTTCCTCGAGGATCAAGGTTTCGTCGAGGTCGAAGAGCACCGCGCGCGTTTTCATAAGCGGAGCGGCCGGCGATTCATACGCCGAGCACGTCGGCGAGCACGCGCGCAGCATGATCGCGCGGGTCGACTTGATCGTAGACGCGCTCGATACGGCCGGCTTCGTCGATAAGAAAGCTGATGCGCTCCGGGTAACGCGCTTTGGCAGTTCCGCACGCGCCATAGGCGAGCGCGACCGAGCGCGTGGAATCGCTCAGCAGCGGAAAAGTGAATGCCTGCGCGGCGGCGAAGGCAGCATTTTCCTCGACGCTGTTAAAGCTCGCGCCCAGCACCTGGATGTTGTTCTCGTCGAAATAATTCTGCTGATCGCGAAAGCCGCGCCCCTCGGCAGTGCATCCGGGCGTGCCGGCCTCGGGGAAGAACCAGAGCAGCACCTTGCGGCCGCGCAGGCTCGCGAGCGCAAGCTCGACGCCCTGGTGAGTCGGGAGCGTAAAGTCGGGCGCGATATCGCCGGCCTTCAACATCGTCTGGCAATCAACTCGTAAAGACCGCGCGCGAAACTCAATTCAACTCAGTTAAGCATCGCGCGCAATTGCGCGAGCATCTGCAGACAGCTCTCGTCGCCGGGCGCGATCGCCACAGCCAGCTCGAGTTCCTGGATCGCGCGATTCACCATTCCCTTCTGCAGGTAGACGCGGCCCAGGTTCATATGGGGGAAATGGCGCGGCTCGTAGCGCTCGGCGCGGTTGGCCTTCTCCAGCCATTCGATCGCTTCATCGAGCGCGCCCTGCGCGATCAGGTAGGCGCCGATGTCGTTGTAGGGATTGCCGAAAGTCGGATCGACCTCGATCGCGCGCTTGCACTCGGCGATCGCGTCGTCGATACGGCCCATCGCGCTGTAGGCCCATCCGCGGAACGTATATGCCTCCGCGGTCGGAAACATCTCGATCGATTTCGTGTACAGGTCGATGGCGCGCGGCAGGTCCTGGCGCAGGTGATGCTGCGCGCCTTCGTTCCACAGTTCGAGTGCGCGCTGCTTGAGGAAGCTGTCCTCCATGGATCAATCCGTAATGGCAGAAGACAGGCGGGGTCAAGAGCATCGCGCCGGCGGCCGATTCGTGCGCCAATCCAGCAGCGCTGTTACTGGGTCAGGGTGTGCATGATCTGGATCACCGCGGGGCCGACTATTACGGCCATCATCGCGGGCAGGATGAAAATTACCAGCGGAAATAGAATCTTGACCGTGGTTTTCTGCGCGGCTTCTTCGGCGCGCAGACGGCGCGTGGTGCGCATCGAATCCGAGATCGAGCGCAAGGCCGGTCCGATCTGCGCGCCGAGCTGCTCGCTCTGAATCAGAGTGGCGGCCAGCGGCTTGATGTCCGCGACCGCCGAGCGGTTGGCGAAATTGCGCAGCGCCTGGCCGAGCGTCACCCCGGCTGTCAGCTCGCCGGACACTGTCGCGAGCTCGCCGCCGATTTCCTGGCCGTGGCGCTGCGCCTCGGTGCCGACCACCCTGATCGCCTCCGAGAGTCCGAGACCCGCCTCGACGCATACCACCAGCAAGTCGAGAACGTCGGAGAGCTGGCTTGCGATCGCCTGCTGACGCTTGCGCGCGCGGCGCCCGAGAAGATAGTTGGGCAGAAATGCGCCCATCCCGGCGCCCATCACCAGCAGCATAATCGGTTTGGCGCCCGACATGCTGCGTAGCAGGGCGATCGTGAGCGCGATCAGCGCGAGAACGACAGCGGAGAAGAGGCGGACCAGCTCGAAATTGCGCGGGGCGTCGGAGCCGGTGAAGCCGGCGCGGGTCAGGAGGTTGCCGAGCTTGGCAGCTGCCTCCGGATCTTTCTTGGGCTCGGGCACCTGCAGCGCGATCCAGCGGAATAGCGCCCTGACCGCGCTCTCGGAATTGATATCCAGGTCGGCCGGATTGCCGTATGCCACCCGCATCTTCATCCCGATTTCGGCGACGCGATCGTTGAGCGCACGGCGGGTGCCGAAGAACGCGGCGTAGATTCCGAACGACGCCGCGCTGACGAGAAAAAAAATCGCGACGCTGGCGCCCAAAGCCGTCATCTCAGTAGGTAACCTTCAGCAAGTAGCGGATGGTGAGGAAGCCGCAGGTGTCGAGGACTGCGGCGATCTTGAGGATTTTCTGCCCGTCGGGCTCGTAGAGCAGCGTATGAGTGTAGCTCGGTTGAATCACGCTGAACGCCGCGAGCATCACGATCGGCAGAAACCCGACCACCATCCCGCTCATCCGCGATTGCGCGGTGAGCGAACGAATCTGCTGATGGAGCCGCTGGCGCGTGCGCACGATTTCGGAGAGGCGGCCGATTATCTGCGCGAGACTCGACCCGACTTCCGATTGGACCTTGACCGCGACCACCAGGAGACGCAGGTCTTCGATCGGCACCCGCTTGAGCAGCTCCTCGAGCGCGCGCGGCAGCGGAAGGCCCAAGCGCGACTGTTCGATGACGGAGCGGAACTCGCTCTTCATCGGATCGGCGAATTCCGAAACTACCACCTGGAGCCCGCGCAGGAGTGAGTGTCCCGCCTCCAGCGACGACTTCATAAGGTCGAGCGCGTACGGCAACTGGGCGGTGAACGCCTTCATCCGGCGCGCCTTGCGAAAGCGGATGTAGAAAACCGGCAGCGAGCCGAGACCGGCGCCGACTGCGAACTCGGCCAGGTGACTGTCGAAGAGCGCGCCGCCAGCGGCAAGTCCGGCGCCGAACAGCAGCACGATAACGATCAGGATGTCCGCGACACCGTTGTAGATACCGGCTTGCCACATGCTCACTTCGAGCTTTTGCAGCAGGTTGATCTCATAAAGAGCAGTGAGTAGCCGCTTGCCCTGGTCGCGCTGGCGGCCGGCCTTGATGATGCCGTCGTCGACCACGGCCGCTTCCGGCCGCGACATCCGCTTGAGCACGTCATAGGAGGCAGTCGGCCCGCCGGTGAAGCGCAGCATCAGGATGATGCCGACGAGCAGGACGAAGCCGGCGATACCGCCGGTGATAAGGAGGTCCATTTCAGGCCGGGCCCTACGCCTGCGCGGCGGGCTTGAACAGCTTGCCGTCGCTCTTGTAGCCGGCGACTTCGAGCCGGTTGTTGTAGGCGGAGCGGATTCCGCTCGATTTGAAAATGCCGCTTATCTTGCCTTGCGGCGTGGTCTCGGTGCGGACGAACTCGAACAGGTCCTGCATCATGATCATCTCGCCTTCCATCCCGCTGATCTCGGAAACCTTCATCACTTTGCGCGAGCCGTCGGACAGGCGGCTCACGTGGACGATCAGATTGAGCGCGGAGGCGATTTGCTGGCGCATCGCGCGCTGCGGAATCGACACGCCCGACAGCAGCATCATCATCTCCAGGCGTCCGAGCGACTCGCGCGGACTATTGGCGTGGATGGTCGCGATGGAGCCGTCGTGGCCAGTCGACATCGCCTGCAGCATGTCGAAGACCTCGGCGCCGCGGACCTCGCCGACGACGATGCGGTCGGGGCGCATGCGCAGGCAATTCTTGACCAGGTCGCGCTGGGTGACTTCGCCCTTACCCTCGATGTTGGCGGGACGCGACTCGAGCCGGACCACGTGAGGCTGTTGGAGGGAGAGCTCGGCGGAGTCTTCGATAGTGACGATCCGCTCGTCCTCGGGGACGAAGGCGGACAGGCAGTTGAGCATCGTGGTCTTGCCGGAGCCGGTGCCGCCGCAGACCAGCACGTTGAGCCGCGCGCGCACGACGGCGAGCAGAAACTCGACCACGTCCCAGGTGAGAGTCTCCTTCTCGACCAGCGAGGAGATGTCGAAGCGGCGCTTGCCGAAGCGCCGGATCGAGAGCGCCGGGCCGTCGAGCGCGAGCGGCGGAATGATCGCATTGATACGCGAGCCGTCGGGCAGGCGCGCATCGACCATCGGCGAGGCTTCGTCGACGCGGCGTCCGACGCGTGAGACGATCCGATCGATGATCAGCATCAGATGCTGATCGTCCTGAAAGGTCACATCGACCGCGTGCAGCTTGCCGCGTTTTTCGACGTAGACCTGGTTGTGGCCATTGACCAAGATGTCGGTGATTTCATCGTCGCGCAAAAGCGGTTCGAGCGGGCCTAGGCCGAGCAGCTCGTTCTTGATTTCCTCGACCAAGCGCGCGCGGTCGGTGTCGGTGAGCAGGCGGCCTTCGTCGTTGAGGATGTCGTTGATGACGCCGGTGACTTTGCCGGAGACCATCGAGGGGTCGAGGGTCTCGAGCTTGGAGACGTCGATGGTTTCGAACAGCCGGTTGTGAATTTTTATTTTGAGGCGGCGCGCATTCTCGGAGACCGCGTCCTTGCGCCGGCGCACGGTACCGCCGATGAGAGAGTGCCCGTTAACTGCCTCGGCGGCCTGGCCGTTGATGTCGGATCTGGTGAGTTTATCGGCGAGACTCATGGGGGTGCCTCATGTGCGTGCGCTGAATGCGGAGAACAGGCGCGCCATCAAGCCGCCCTGCTGGGTCGCGACGGCTTCGTTACTGCCCGGGGTGATGCGATGGGCCAGCTCGACCATGCTGCGGGCCAGCGGGGAATGGGGCGCGACCTGGAACAAGTCCTGCGCGGTGAGCTCGGTGCGCTCCATCACCTTGTCGTCGCGGGGAATCTTGGCGTAGATGGCGCGCGCGAGCGTAGTCTCGACCTGAGTCTCGCCGAGCGGATGCGCCGGCATGTGGCGGTTGAGCAGGTAATGCGGCTCCAGCGCGGAGAGGCCCAGGCGCTCGAACAGATCGATGAAGCGCCAGGCGCATCGCGCCGCCGCGACCGTCTGATCGAGCACGTAGAAGAGATGCTCGCTGCGCTCCCACGCGGCCACCACGTTCTCGTCGATATGATCGCCGCAGTCGACCAGCACGAAGTCGAATAGCTGGCGCATCAGATCGATCGCGGTCGCGACGGTAATGTCGGAGACCAGCTCGCCCTCCTCGATTCGCTTGGGCGCGGTGAGGACGTACATCCCGGAGGGATGCTTGGTGAGCGCCGATTCGAGCTGGATCGAGTCGAATTTTCTGCCCAAGCGGATGAGCGGCATGATGGTCACTTCGGGCTCGAGGTTGAGGAACACGGCCAATCCGCCGGTCTGGAAGTCGAGATCGATGAGCGCGACTTTCTTGTCGAGTTCGGATTGCAGCGCCAGGCCCAGGTTGCCGGCGAGGCTGGTCACCCCGACGCCGCCGACCAGGCTCGCGAACGAACAGACCACGCCACCCTCGCGCCGCTCCGCCTTAAGTCGCGCCTCGCTGATTTTGAGCAGCGCGCGAGTCGCTTCACCGGCGTCCAGCGGCAGGAACAGCAGCTCGTCGGCACCGGCGCGCAGCACCCGCTTCATCATCACCGCCGAGCGTTGGCCGACCAGCGCGAACAGCATTGGACGCGGCGACTGGGCCGCCTGCTGATGCAGATACTCGAGCGCTGCGTCCTCGGCGCCGTCGAATACGACCATCGTCACGTCCGGCAGAGCGCCGTTTTCCGCCGGCGGGTGCCCTTTCGGCTCGCCCTCGACGATCTCGAGAGGCGGGTCGCCGAGCGCCTGCAATGCCACCTTGACCGTGGCGCGCTGCTCGGCGCTGTCGCCGACCAGATGTACACGGAGCGATCCACGCGGGCCGTCAGACTTGGTTGCCATCTCGATGTCCTGGCTCCGCTCGAATTAAAACCGCGGACGGCTCGCGTCCGGCGGGTTGAGAGTGCGGGTACGGATTTCCGCCGACGATAGCGGCCCGCGATTGCTGGCCAGGTAGACCTGCCCGCCGGGCGGCAAGGGCGCGACGATTTGAGGCGTTACGGCCATCACCAGGTCGTCCTCGCTATCGGTCCAGTAGGTATTGCGAAACAGCGCGCCCGCATACGGGAGGTCGCCGAGATAAGGCACCTTGAGCACCTGCGCGGTTTTCTCGTGCTGGATCAGGCCCGCGATGATGAGAGTCTGGTTGTCCTTGAGCTGCACCAGCGTCTCCGCGCGCCGCGTGACGAAGGCCGGGATGTTGAAGCCGAACTCGGTGACGCCATGGGCGTAGTCGGGCTCGGACAGCTCAGGCTTGACCAGCATCTCGATATCGTCGTTGCCGACCACGGTGGGCAGGAACTCGACCGAGGTCCCGAACTGCTTGAAAACGATCGAGGTGTTGAGCGCCTGGGCGATCACAATCGGGATCTCGCCGCCGGAAAGAAATTTGGCGCGCTCCCCGGAGTTCGCGAGCAGATGCGGTTCGGCCAGGATGCGCCCCAGGTTGTGCTGCTCGAGATATTGAAACAGCGTCTGAGTGAAGATGTTGGAGTTCTGCGCGGCCAGCCCGTAGGTCATGTTGCTGGAGAGCAGCAGCGGCAGAAGCTGGCCGCCCAGCGGCAGCACGGTCGATGGCAGTGCGGTGCTCGAGGAAGTCTGCTGGGTGAAAGGGGTGCCTACCGCGCCCGGCAATCCGACCAGTGTCACGTTGTACTTGGGGAGCGCGAACACGTAGTTGAGGCCCTGATTTTCGAGGTTGGTGCGGTTGAGCTCGGCGACGATGCAATTGATCATCACCTGCTGGCGCCCGTTGGGATCGATCCGCACCTGGCGTTCGTCGTAGTTTCCGCGGTCATCCCAGAGCGCGAGCGTGGTGAAGCCGGGCTCGTGTCCGATCAGATTCAACTGATACGGATTGACCACCTGGACGTCGGCGATTTTCGAGTCTGCTACCGAGACGCGGGTAAGCCGGCGCTGAAAGTCGAATACCCGCGAAGATCCGGTCATCAGAGCAATCGCGTCAGAGGGCAGATAGTTGCGGGTGCCGGAAACGGAAGTGGACAGGTAGCCCCCGGGTTCATCGGCCACCAGCGGGTTGCTGTGGAATTTACCGGACCGCGTGTCGTACGGGCTGGCTTCCTGATGCGGAATCACCACATCGGGAACGCTTTCGCTGCGCGCCGGCTCATATTCGGAGCCCCCGGCAACGCTGGCCGGCGGCGGGAGCGCCGAGGCGCCCATCACGGGCGGAGCCGCCATCAGCGGCGCCGCTGAAGCGACCGGCGGTGACGGGGAGGATGGATACGGCGCAGCGGCGTCGGGCGGCGATGCCGGTACCGTCGCGGCGCTCGCGACTAACCTGGGCGCCGGAGCGCCGGTGGCCACGCGCAGACCAGCATCGGTGACCGCGGGAGGACTCTCGCCGGGCTTGAGCTGATTGGCCCAGTTGTAGAGCCCCGTTACCCTGACGTCGTAGGTGACCTCGACGCCGTCGGCGCGCATGACACCGATCGCCCATCGGCCGGTCTCGGCGGCGACGATGACGAGCTTGCCCGGCGCTTCCGCGTTGGTGAACATCGCGTGTGGATTTTCCAGCACCTTGACCGAAGAGGTCGCGCTCTTACTCAGATTGTCGATCACGTAGGTCTCGCCCGCCGTCATCGAGAGCGAGATTTCCTCGGGCACCGCCGCCTCCACGACGGCGACGCGCACAATAAATGTCAGCAGCACCAGCACCAGCATCGCGAGCAGGCACAGCGTCAACAGCGACCCGAAGATGAACTTGAAATTGGATTTCGTCACGCCCCTTTCCCCTTTTTCGAATCAGCAACCCGACCGTTCAAAATTTCGTCGATTCAATTCAAATTCAAATTCGATTCAAATCGATTCAGTTCAATTCAATTCAATGGGATCGCGACGGTTTTCGGCGCGGGCTGATAACCGGGCTCTCCGGGCCTGGGCGCAGACGGCTCGATGGAGGACCCTGGCGGTTGCGGCGCGGAGGACGGTTGAGGCATCGAGAGGACGCTGCTCGAGACCGGCGGCGCTGTCGCGGAATGCTCCGCAGAAGGCGCGATCGGGCTCGCGGAACCGACGGGAGCACTCGTGCCGGGACCGGTCGCATAGCGCGCAATCATGTTGGAGCTGATGGGGTTGGAATCTGGATCGGGATTTGCCGGCGCGGGAGCGGTTGCGCGAGAACCAATCGGACCGGGAGCCCGCGTCACCTGTCCTGCGCTGCCGGACCTGACGAAAGAAATTGATTCCGAGCTATTACCGTCGCGCATGATCTCGACGGTCAGCGGCCGCGGCCCCGGCGGCAAAAGCGCGACGGTCCGATGCGCGGCCATTGGCTGCGCCTGCGCCTGCATCAGCGGCATCGACGCCGCACCGCCGGTGCGGAGGAGATCCTTGATGTTGGCGCCCGAGGTGGAGACCACCTTGTTGTCGCTGTAGTTGCGCATCGCGAGCTTGAGGCTGCCCTCATGGCTGGCGAGCCCAAGTTTTTCGGCGTCGGCGGGCGTCACCAGCAGGGTCACGACCTTGACGACGGTGGGTTTGTCCTCGGTCTGCTCGATTTCCTGCGCGACCGCGAGGACCTCGACGTTTTGCAGCACGATGCGCGAGAACGACTGCTGATCGGTGCCTTGCGAGATCGCGACCAGGATATCGACGCGGGTATGGGGCTGTACGAAGCCCGCGATATCGGCGACCTCGTCGACCTGAACCGACATCGCGCGCATCCCGGGCGGTATGAGCAGCGGCATCACGCCGCCGGCCATCTGACCTGTAAACAGTTTGCTTGCGACGATGGGCTCGTTGGCAACGAAGCCGCTTTTCACGAATGCGCCAGCGAGCGCCTGGGTGTCAGTGTAGGCGCCGGGCGGAACCGCGTCGCGCGACCAGCGCGCGGTCTTCAACGCCGCGGCGTCGAGCTTGGTGCCGATAGGCAGGTCATGCGCGGCGACCACGATATCGGCGGTGTGGGCAATCGCGTTCTGGACCTCGGCTTCGCGTTTTCTCAAGGTGGAGAAGACCACCATCGCGGCCAGCGCTGCGGCCATCACGGCGAGCAGTCCGTATACAATCGGTCGTCTCATTCCACCCCCTGAACCATCCGCCACTCGTCATCCGCCACCCGGTCCCGAAGCCGCTGAACTCTGCGCGTCAGCGGACGCGAGCGCCGCGCCCGACGCGTGTCATCACGATGCCGCCAGGCTGGTCGTCACTTTGGTAATCGTCTGGGCGATACCGGTTTCGAGGCCCTGGTACGCGATGTATCCAGCCACCGCGATGGCGGCGAGAATCAGCACGTACTCAGTCATTGTCTGTCCATGGTTGCTCTCGCGAATTTTGACGAGGGCCCTGGTGAGATAGCTGGTCATGCGGTGTGCTCCCCTGCCTGCGGTCGTTGACTTCAATCCTATCGGCGGACTTCCAGCCTACGGGCGACTTCCAGCGGTTCGGCGAACTTCAATCCGATCGGCGGCGGAGGATCCTCTCCGCCGCCTGGTCGGATTCGCTCCGGACGCCGGCAGGCGCGCCCGAAGCTTGTAATCAAGTACCGGCCAGGCTGGTCGTTACCTTCGTGATCTGCGCGGCGATACCAGTTTCGAGGCCCTGGTACGCGATATATCCGGCCACCGCGATGGCGGCGAGAATCAGCACGTACTCAGTCATTGTCTGTCCCTTGTTGCTCTCGCGAATTTTGACGAAAGCTTTCGCAAAGAAATTGCTCATCATGTACTCCACGTTGTCGTAGTCGATTTCGAGTTCCGCACTCTTTTCCGAGGACGGACGGAAACATCGCCGGTGCGATGCTTCCAGCCGGTTTCGGAGCGGTTCCGGCGGTTCTCTGCTGCCTCCACGAGGGACATGGTGCACAGGCTATGCCACTAGCAGCGGCTAGGATTCGCTCATGTTTGACTTTCAACGCGATTCGCGCGCGCGGTTCTGAGACGGTCGATTCCTCCGCGCGGGACGACGCCGTCGCGGATGTCGCAATGCCGATTCGACTCCCGAGTGCTCCGTTCGAATCTCGGCGAGCGCCCAGCCAATGCTCAGTAGAACTAGTAATTGACTATCTGAGCTGACTACTAAGGAGGTAAAGCGTTAATGGCTGGACTTTCCCGATTGATATGAGACTGACTATTGCTGCATCTGCGCTTTCGGCACCCGGCCGTAAACTCCACTACGCTATTCGTTGGTTGCAGCTTGGATGCCAATTTTTTGCCGCCCCGCCGGGCAGGCGAGGACCGCCATCGTTCGGCATGCGACCGCCACTATTTTGCCGCTGATTCGGTAGCTCCGGCCGGTTGGTCAAATCCCTTTCGTTTGATCCATAATGCGGCCCGCACAGCGGAGTTAGAACCGATGCGTACAACTCGGATCAGTCAACTTGCGATCGTCTTCGCGATTGCGATCGCGGGCGCCTTCGCAGCCCCCGGATGCGCTCCGAGCGAGCTGAGTGCGGCGCGCGAGAAAATTGCAGCGGGTCAATATGGCGACGCGCGCGCGGACCTGCTGGTGCTCGCGGCCAACGGCAAGTCGCTGACTCCCGACCAGCGCCGCGAGGTCAAGGATGATCTCTGCGTCACTGACTTCATGATCGGGCGGCCGTCATTCTCGTTCGCCGAGCAGCGCAGCTCGTGTACCGAGGCGCTTGCGGAGCCGGGCAGTCAGAGCGCGCCGATTCTTGCGCGGATCGAGGCGGCCGACATCCAGTTCGACACGCAACGCGTCGACACCGCCTTGGCCGAGGGCGACCTTGCAGGCGCCGAAGATGCCGCGCTGGTCTACTCGCAGACGCCGGATGCGGACCAGGCGCTGGTCGCAAAGTGGTCCCGGCAGATGTGGGCGCTGGTCAGCGCCGAGAACTATACCGGGCAGCCCGCACGCAAGGCGCATCTGAATCCCGCCATCTCGGCGACCTCGCGCGACCATCCGGACATGAAGGGCAAGGATCCGGACGAATTCAAGCAATGGATCAAACAGACGGCGACCGAAGACGGCGAGCCGTTCGTCTCCCGGATAACGCTGGGGCAGCAGACTTTGCGACTGTCGGTAAGCCGCGCGAATCTGCACGCCGCGGCGCTCAATCTCGACAAGTTCGCGATCATCAATGATGCGATGGCGGCGCGCTGCGGATGCGACGCGCGCACCGACGTCGCGTTGCTGGAGACCGGATTTCCGGTTTGTCTAATCCGCCTGGATCCGGAGATGCAACGATCGGAAGTGGTGATTCTGCCGCACGGCCTGGCCAGTCCCCCGACGGTCTCGATGCGCTAAGTCCCGCCCCGGCCATCACCCGCGGTAGATTAGCAGCGCTTCGCGCAGCGCATGCGGGCGCTACTGTCAGCCGAAACGTTCAGGCGGATCTTAAAGGCTGGTGCTTTTCAGGACATGGAAAAGGGGCCGCCCCTTGCGGGACGGCCCCTCGTTTCAGCCTTGGTCGTGATGCTTCGGGTCACGCGCCAAAGCGCGCGGCTGCGAAGCCAGTACCCCAGCTTACTGCATCGGGGGTGATTTCGCCGGCTTGTTCTTGTCGAACTTCAGCGACAGGTTGGCGACGCCCGCAGCCACGTTGAGGCCGTTCTGGCCTTCGATGCTGACCGGCTGCAGAGCGAGCGAGCCCTTGAAGCCGCCGACCAACACGTTCGCGCCTGCTCCTACTCCCGCCGCTGCGCTTGCGGTCGCGCCCGCGTAGTCACCAGCCAGGGCGCCCTGGCCGAGATTTACCGAGGGGGCCATCACTGCCCACAGAATAACGCCCGACTGCAGATAACCGATGTCCGCGCCGAACTTGGTGATACGGCCGGTGTAATACTCGGTATAGGTCGGCGTCATCGCGTATGCGCACTTCACTTCACGCGACGATCCGATGATGAAGCCCCATCCCGACGCGACGTGACAGCTCAAATACCCCGCCCTGACGGTAGCCTGTGCGTTGGCAGCCGGTGCGTAGGACGCTATGGCCATCACCATGCCTACGAGCACGATCACTTTTCCTATTGTTCGCCTCACGAGATCCTCCTTGTGAGTTGGCTAAGCGTTTACCTGTATTGAACTCGCGAGCCAACGGACAGCATTTAGCATCGTTTAGAGAATATATCTAGATAGCCCTGACCGGAACCCACCGGTGGTATACCTCTTATCCCCCGCCGGCGACGGCTAATGGCACCAGACGGAGAAAAGCCATGCAGCATAGCCGCACGTCCTTCATCGCGATGCCTTAGAGATAAAAATGGTTTTGTGGTATCGATGGCAGTCGATCCGGGACTCGACGGCGCCATAGCGGCCTGCGCGGAGGGCAATCTGGCGGGACCGAGCTTGCGAGATGAACCAATGAGGCGCTGGTTTTTCAAGATCCTGGGCGTGGCCGCGGTCTTTATCAATGGCGTGGCCGCAAGCCCGCTCGGCGCGTTGGCCAATGATTGGGGGATGGGCAAGGCCAACTCGCGGATTCCGCCGAGCAGCGTCTTCAGCCCGGTGTCGACGCCGGCACACGAAATCCAAACCGTCGCGCTGTTCGTGATCGGGATAACGGTGGCGATATTCCTTATCGTCGCCGGGCTGCTCGCGTACAGTATCGTGCGCTTCCGCACTCCTCCCGGCGACGACGGCCGCGAGCCGCCGCAGGTCTACGGCAGCAATCCGATCGAGTTCGCGTGGACCGTGGTTCCGGTGCTGATCGTGTTCGTGCTGATTCTGATCACCGCGCGCACAATTTACACCGTGCAGGCGGCTCCGCGACCGCCGGACGCGATCAACGTGCACGTGATCGCGCATCAGTGGTGGTGGGAATTCCGCTATCCCGACCTGGGCATCGTGACCGCCAACGAACTCCACGTTCCGGTGAGCGACCCGAAGCATCCGACGCCGACCTTTCTCGATCTCGAGTCCGCCGACGTAGCGCACAGCTTCTGGGTGCCGCGCCTGGCGGGCAAAACCGACGTCATTCCGAACAAGAAGAACTCGATGTGGATCGATCCGCATCGTAGCGGCACTTACCTGGGGCAATGCGCCGAGTTCTGCGGCACCGAGCACGCCTTGATGCTGCTGCGTGTGATCGTAGAGCCGCGCGACCAGTTCGATCGGTGGGCCGCGGGGCAGCGTGCGCCGGTCGCGCAAGTTTCGGCGGCGCAAGTTTCGGTGGCACAAACCAGCGCCGGACAAGTCTCCGCCACCGACGCTCCGTCCGTCGCGCATGGCCTCGCGATTTTCCAATCCACCGCATGCGTGAATTGCCACACGGTGCGCGGCACCGACGCCAACGGCCGCTTCGGTCCCGACCTGACGCATCTGATGACGCGCGAGACGCTCGGCTCCGGCGTCGCTATGAACACGCCGGAGGACTTGCGCATCTGGGTTCACGATCCGAACGTGATGAAGCCGGGCGCGCTGATGCCCGCGATGAATCTTTCCGATCACGACCTTGACGATCTAGTCGCCTGGATGGAGACGCTGCGTTAGCCGCGGCCACGGACAGAGCGGAGCCAGAGAAGAACATGGGCAGTATCGATCAGGACATCGCGATCGGGCCGGAGCAGGAAGCGTTAGCGCTGCCGGTCCTCGGCAAGGTGCATCAGTGGGTGGTCACCGTCGATCACAAGCGCCTGGGGATGATGTACATCGGAGGCGGCCTGCTCTTCTTCGTTCTGGCGGGAGTGCAGGCGGCAACGATACGACTTCAGCTCGCGTGGCCCGATGCGCACATCGTACCGCCGCAGATGTTCAATCGCCTGCTCACGATGCATGGCACCGCGATGGTGTTCCTGGTCGGGATGCCGATCCTGACCGGCTTCTTCAACTACCTGGTTCCCTTGATGGTCGGCACGCGCGACCTGGCGTTTCCGCGGCTCAACGCGTTCGGTTTCTGGCTGTGGGCGTTCGGCGCGCTGCTGCTGTATTTCAGCTATGTCGGCGGCGACGGGCTGTACGGCGCGGGCAGCGCTCCCGACGTCGGATGGTTTGCGTATGCGCCTTTGACCGAGCGCCCGTTCTCGCCCGGCAACAGTACTGACTACTGGATCCTGAGCATCTTCCTGACCAGCGTCGGCTCGACGGCGACGGCGATCAATCTGATCACGACGGCATTCTGCATGCGCTGCGAGGGGATGACGCTGCGCAAGATGCCGGTGCTGGTGTGGCTGGCGGTGGTGGTGTCGTTCATGATGCTGATCGCGTTGCCGCCGCTGTCCGCGGCGCAGGCGATGCTCCTGCTTGACCGCTTCCTGGGCGCGCACTTTTTCGACACGCAGGCTGGCGGATCCGCGATCCTATGGCAGCATTTCTTCTGGATCTTCGGACATCCAGAGGTCTACATACTGGTGATCCCGGCCTTCGCGTTCGCCTCCGAGATCATCCCGGTGTTCTCGCGCAAGGTGATCTTCGGCTATCACGTGATGGTGGCGGCAACGATCGCGATCGCGTTCATCAGCATGAGCGTGTGGGCGCATCACATGTTCTCGGTCGGGATGACGCCGGCGGGCAACGCGTTCTTCGCCACCTCGACGATGCTGGTCGGGGTGCCGACCGGGATCAAAATTTTCAACTGGCTTGGGACGATCTGGGGCGGCAAGCTGCGCTTTCGGGTGCCGATGCTGTTCTCCCTGGCTTTCCTGTTCCAGTTTCTGATCGCGGGGCTGACCGGGATCATGCTGGGGGTGGCGCCGTTTGACTGGCAGCTCACCGACACCTACTTCGTGGTCGCCCATTTCCACTACGTTCTGGTCGGCGCGATCGTGTTCATGATCTTCGCGGCGGTCTACTACTGGTTCCCCAAGGCCACCGGCCGGATGCTGAGCGAGCGCCTGGGCAAGTGGCACTTCTGGCTGTTCCTGATCGGCTTCCACATGACCTTCGACACCCTGCACTTCGCGGGGCTCAAGGGGATGCCGCGCCGGATTTACACCTACCAGCCGGGGCGTGGACTGGACGCGCTCAACCTTATCGCGTCGATCGGCGTCCTGTTCCAGGCCGCCGGCGTGGCCTGCTTCGTGATCAATGTGCTGCGCTCGATTCGCTCCGGCGAAGTGGCGGGCAACGATCCGTGGGACGCGTGGACGCTCGAATGGTCGACCAGCTCGCCTCCCCCCGAGTACAACTTCGCGACGCCGCCGGTGGTTCGCAGCCGCCGCCCGCTGTGGGACCTGAAGCATCCCGAGGATCCAGACTGGAAGTACGAATGACGAATCGGAGCTATCGGCAATCACAATGACGTCGGCATCCGCATCCTCGACGATTTCAGACGCACCCGCGTCGCCAGAGTCCACGGGCGTCGCGTGGACTCTGCCCGCGCGCGGACGCGTCGGCATCCTGACGCTGATCCTGACCGAGAGCGCGTTCTTCTCGATCTTCGTCGCGGCCTACGTATTCTACATCGGGAAGAGTCTGAGCGGTCCGTTCCCGCGCGACGTTCTGCACGTCCCGATCGTGAATACCATTTGCCTGCTCTCGAGCAGCATCACGATCGTGCTCGCGGTGCGCGCGTTGAAAAGAGGCGCCACCGGCGCGTTCGCGCTCTGGTGGCTCGCGACGCTGTTACTCGGACTCGAGTTCATGATCGGTACCGCCGCGGAATGGAATCGGCTCATCTACCACGAAGGCCTGACTATCCGCACCAACCTGTTCGGCACCACGTACTACTCACTGGTCGGCTTGCACGCGTTGCACGTCACCGTCGGACTGCTGCTGATTCTGCTCGTATTGATCCTGACCGCGACCGGCTACGTCGATCGCCGCCAGGCCGAGCGCACCGAGATCCTGTCGTGGTACTGGCACTTCGTCGACGCGGTGTGGGTGGTGGTGTTTATCACCGTGTACGTGATTGGGCGTTGAGCAAAGGACTCATCATTAAATCAAATGGCTGAACAGCCCCCTCGCGACGATTTGATGGAGACGCCGGAGAGCGCGGCAGCTGCGCAGACCATCGAGGTGCCGGCCTCGACGGCGTGGCCGATGCTCGCCGCGCTCGGGCTGACGCTCGGATTCGCGGGGCTGGTGACCAGCCCGTCGGTGAGCATGGTGGGAATCGTGATGTTCATCGCCGGGCTGGTCGGCTGGTTTGGCGCGGTGATGCCGGTCGAGGAGCGCGAGGTCGTCGCGATCGTTCCCGAGGCCAAGGTCGCGTATGCGCGCGTCGCGATCGGTTACCTGCAGGTCGGCGAGGAAGGCAATCGCGCGCGTCTGCCGCTCGCGATTTATCCTTACACCGCCGGAATCAGGGGCGGCATCGCCGGCGGCATCGTGATGGCTGCGCTCGCGGCCGCCCAGGGTATCTTCCTGCACGGGAGCCCCTGGTACACCGTCAACATCCTGGCCGCGACCGCGATGGCGAACCTGGCCAACGCCAGCACCGCGACGCTCTCATCGTTCATTCCGGAAGCCTTTGTCGTCGCGCTGATAATCCATGCGATCACTTCGATCCTGGTGGGCCTGCTCTACGGCGTGATGCTGCCGATGTTCCCGCGCCGTCCCGAGATATTCGGCGGGATCGTCGCGCCGCTGCTGTGGACCGGGCTCTTGTGGGCAACGCTCGACGTCATCAACCCTCTGCTCGACGCGCGGATCGAGTGGCGATGGTTCATCGTATGCCAGATCGCGTTCGGGCTGACCGCCGGCTTCGTCATCGCGCGCTCGGAGAAGATCGCGACCATCCAGCATCTGCCGTTCGCGCTCCGGTCGGGAATCGAGGCGCCCGGCGTCGGCCAGCGCGAGGGTCGTGAATGAAATCGACGCGAGGGGGCATGATCGCCGCGATAGTGCGCTTGATCGTGATCGCTGCGGTGACGCTCGCCGGATGCGACTCGCTGCCCGGCCGTCCCACCGAAGCGGAGATGCCGATTCGACCGACCGCGGTGAGAGACTTCGCGCAACTGTACGGCGAGAATTGCGCGGGCTGTCACGGCGCCGACGGAAAATTTGGCGCCGCGATCCCGCTCAACAATCCGATCTATCTTGCGCTGGTCGATGACGCCGCGATGCGCCGCGTGATTTCCAACGGCGTCCCGGGCACCGCGATGCCGCCGTTCGCGATCAGCGCCGGCGGCGCCATGACCGACAAGCAGATCGGCATCCTCGCCGCGGGCATCCGCAGCCGATGGGCCGGGAACACGTCGCCCACCGCCGGAGCACCGCCCTACTCCGCTACCGCATCGGGCGATGCGGCCCGCGGCGCGAATGTATATGCGGAATATTGCGCGTCCTGTCACGGCGCGGACGGAAACGGCGGCGCCAAGGCCGGCTCGATCGTAGACGGCTCGTACTTGTCGTTGGTCAGCGATCAGAATCTGCGCACAGTCATAATCGCGGGCCGGCCCGACCTCGGCCAACCCGATTGGCAAAATTACGTGCCAGGAAAACCGATCACCGCGGATCAGGTCGACGACGTGGTCGCATGGCTGGCCGCAAAACGTCCCGCGGTATTCGCGCTCGATCGCTGATCGGTGCGCTGGGCATGTCTTAACGGGATAGAACTCACATCAGGAAAGGAACCAAAAGGCGAGGCTGCGAAATCGAGTTGTTCGACGTGCCTATACCGAGCGAGCGATAGCGGGCACGAAAAACAGGGGTAGAAGGCATGACGACAGTAGCAGAAAGCCTGGTAGCTACTCTGGCTGCGGCTGGGATTGAGAGAATCTATGGACTGGTCGGCGATTCACTCAACGGTATAGTCAACGAGATCCGCAAACAGAAGACCATCGAATGGGTCCACGTCCGCCATGAGGAAGTGGCGGCCTTTGCCGCCGGCGCCGATGCGCACGTCACCGGCGAGCTCGCGGTCTGCGCCGGAAGCTGCGGTCCTGGCAACCTTCACCTCATCAACGGCCTCTTCGATTGCCATCGAAACGCCGTGCCGGTTCTGGCTATTGCGGCACACATTCCGAGCGGCGAGATCGGTTCCGACTATTTCCAGGAGACGCATCCGGAGGCTTTGTTCAAGGAGTGCAGCTACTACTGTCAATTGGTCTCGACGCCTGCCCAGATGCCGCGGGCGCTGGAGACCGCGATGACTACCGCGATCGCGCGCCGCGGAGTTGCGGTGATCGTTCTGTCCGGCGACGTAGCGCTCCAGTCCGCCGAGCACCTGAGCGCTCCTGCGGCCTATCAAAAGCCGGCGCAACCTTTGATCCGGCCCACGGATCGCGATCTCGACCGACTCGCCGAGCTGCTGAACGAATCCGATAGGGTCGCCTTGTTATGCGGCAACGGCTGCGCCGGTGCTCACGCCGAACTGCTGAAACTCGGCGAGACGCTCAACGCGCCGATGGTCCATGCGCTGCGCGGCAAGGAGTACGTCGAGTATGACAACCCGTATGACGTTGGGATGACGGGACTACTCGGATTCTCTTCGGGCTACTACGCGATGCTCGGTTGCGACCTGCTTCTGATGCTGGGCACCGACTTCCCTTACCGGCAGTTCTATCCAACTGATGCCAAGATCGTGCAGGTAGACATCCGCGGCGAAAAACTCGGCAATCGTGCCCCGCTCACGATGGGGCTGGTCGGCGATGTTCGCAGCACGATTGAAGCGCTGCTTCCGCGCCTGCGCCGGAAGAGCGACCGCACCTTTCTCGACAAGGCGCTTCGTCACTATGGGTCCGCGCGAAAGGAACTGGACGATCTCGCGACCCGCCGTGCCGGGCACAAGCCGATCCATCCGCAGTATCTGACCAGGATGCTGAGCGCGCTGCCGCGGAGGACGCAATCTTCACCTGCGACGTCGGCACCCCCACGATCTGGGCGGCGCGCTATCTCAAGATGAACGGCAAGCGACGCTTGCTTGGTTCTTTCAATCACGGCTCGATGGCCAGTGCGATGCCGCAGGCAATTGGCGCGCAGACCGCCTTTCCGGGCCGCCAGGTGATCTCGCTCTCCGGCGACGGCGGGTTCACTATGCTCATGGGCGACTTGTTGACGCTCACGCAGATGGAACTGCCGGTAAAGGTGGTCGTCTTCCACAACAACAAGCTCGCCTTCGTTGATCTGGAGCAGAAAGCGGCGGGTTTTCTGCCGACCGATGTCGATCTCAAAAATCCTGACTTCGCGAAAATGGCGGAGGCCGTGGGCATCCTCGGCATCCACGTCGAGGATCCGGCCGATCTGGAGCAGGCGATTTCCCGGACGCTCGCGCATAGCGGTCCCGCCGTGCTGGACGTGATGACCACTCCGCAGGAGCTGGCGATGCCGCCCAAGATCGCGCTCGAGCAGGCGTATGGTTTCGGAATGTTCATGCTTAAAGCCGTGCTCGACGGGCGCGGCGGCGAACTAGTCGAGCTCGCCAAGACGAACCTCTTCCGGTGATCGGGATCGATGCCCTAAATGCGCGAGCAGGAAGGGACTTATGGCTCCGATGAAGATAGTTGTACTCGATAGTCACGCGTTGAATCCTGGAGACTTGAGTTGGGAGGCGCTGCGCGCGATCGGTGAGCTGCAAGTCTTTGACCGTAGCGCAGACGATCAGATCGTAGCGCGCGCGCAGGACGCAGAAATCGTCTTGACCACCAGAACCCATCTGTCTGCGCCGATCTTGCGGCAGCTCAAAAAGACCCGTTATATCGGCGTGCTGTTCACTGGGTACGACGTCGTCGACGTTAAGGCGGCGCGCGAGCTCAAAATCGTTGTCACCAATGTCCCGACCTACGGTACGGCATCGGTAGCGGAATTCACGTTTGCGCTGCTTCTGGAGCTGTGCCGTCACGTTGGCCTTCACAGCGAGGCGACTCGCGCCGGAGAGTGGTCGCGGTCTGTAGACTTCACGTTCTGGAAAGCGCCTCAGATCGAGCTGGCGGGCAAAACGATCGGAATAATAGGCCTTGGTCGGATTGGCCGACGCGTGGCTGAGATAGCACTGGCGTTCGAACTACGCGTGATTGCCGCCGATGAGATCAGAAGCTCGACTCCCGACTGGCCCGACTTTCGATGGTATGAAGTCGATGAACTGTTGCCACAATCCGATGTCGTGAGTCTGAACTGCCCGCTGCTGCCGCAAACCCAGGGAATTATCAATGCAAGATCGCTGGCTCTGATGAAACCGAGCGCCTTTCTCATCAATGCGTCGCGTGGTCCGTTGATTACAGAGCAGGACCTGGCTGACGCGCTCAACAACGGGCGTCTGGCGGGCGCCGCGGTTGACGTACTTTCGAGCGAACCGCCCTCTCCTAACAATCCGCTTTTACATGCGAAGAATTGCATAGTAACGCCGCATATCGCGTTCGCAACCAAGGAAGCGAGGACGCGGCTGCTCAATACAGCAATCGCCAACGTGCGCGCGTTTCTGGACGAGCATCCTGTCAACGTCGTGAGCTAGATGGTTCCAGTATCTGTGAAGTTGGGAGGGAACACGCCAATGCAAATTGCCCGGAGTGGTGGCTAACGTGGCCAGCGAAATGCGCCGCGACGAAGCCTCGCCAGAGGCGGCCGAGCAGAATCGAACGACCCGGCGCGCGTTCCTGCTCAAGGTCGGGCTCGCACTCAATGCGCTCGCGATCGCACTGTTCGCGGTGCCGATCCTGGGCTACGTGCTCTCGCCGGTGCGCCGCTTCACCTGGCTCAAATGGATTCCGCTCGGCTCGCTGGCCGACTTCCCCGAGCATCAGACGCGTCTCGCCAGCTATCGCAATCCGTTCGTCAAGCCGTGGGATGGCGAGACCGCGAACGTTCCGTGCTGGGTACGACGGCTGGGCGGTGACGCGTTCCAGGTCTTCGCGATCAACTGCACGCATCTGGGATGCCCGGTGCGATGGTTCGCGGAGTCGGAGCTGTTCATGTGCCCGTGTCACGGCGGGGTCTTCTATTCCGACGGCCGCCACGCCTCGGGACCTCCGCCCGCGCCGCTCTATCAATACAAATACAAAGTCGATGCGGGTCAGCTTTGGATTTCTGCCGGCGAGCTCCCGACGCTCGGCCAGCGCGAAGTGTAGCGGGCAAGCCGCGATAGCGATGATGCCACTGACGCAAGTGCTCAAATCGATAGGCTCATGGCTCGACGCGCGCCTCGGCCTCGGCGCAACCATCGTCGAGGTCGCCGAGCATCCGGTGCCGCGCAGCGCGGCGAGCTGGTGGTACGTATTCGGCAGCGCCACCTTCGTGGTGCTGATCCTGCAAATCGTCACCGGCATCTGCCTCGCGACCGTGTACACGCCCGCCGCCGACAGCGCGTGGAAGAGCCTGATCTATCTGAACTACACGCAACCGCTCGGATGGTACCTGCGCGCGCTACACGGATGGGGCTCGAACTTCATGGTCGCCCTGATGCTGGTGCACATGGTGCAGGTGTTCCTGTTCGGCGCGTACAAATTTCCGCGCGAGCTGACCTGGGTCGCGGGCGTGGTGCTGCTGCTGTCCACGCTGGGGATGGCGTTCACCGGGCAGGTGCTGCGCTTCGATCAGAACGCGTATTGGGGCCTCGGAATCGGCGCTGCGATCATCGGCCGCTTCCCGATCATCGGCTTCAAGCTGGTGCATCTGATCCTCGGCGGTCCGATCATCGCGGGCGAGACGCTGTCGCGTTTTTTCACGCTGCACGTATTCGTGATCCCGGCGCTGCTGCTCGCATTCGTCGGGCTGCATCTGTTCCTGGTCCTGCGCCTCGGCATCAATGAATATCCGATGCCGGGACGAGTCGTCCGCCGCGAAACCTATCTCAAGCAGTATCACGAGCTGGTCGCGAAAGATGGCGAGTCGTTTTTCCCATGGGCCGCGCAGAAAGACATCGTGTTCGCGGGACTGATCATATTGAGCCTGCTGATCGTCGCCGCGGTCGCGGGACCCTTCGGCCCCAACGGCCAGCCCGATCCGACCATCATCCAGACCGTGCCGCGCCCCGACTTCTTTTTCCTTTTCATGTTCTCGATGTTCGCGCTGCTGCCGCCATGGACCGAGACCTTCCTGATGCTGGTGGCGCCGCCGCTGGCGATCGGCGCGCTGTTTATTCTGCCGTTCGTTTCGGGCACCGGCGAGAAAAGTTTTCGCCGCCGCCCGTTCTCGGTCGTGATCGTGATCCTGATTTTCACCGCGCTCGGCACGCTGACCTGGCTCGGGTTCCCGTCGCCGTGGTCGCCGGTGATGGATGCGTGGAGCGCCGCGCCGACGCCGATCGACTATGTGAAAGGACGCACGCCCCTCGAGCTGCAGGGCGCCGTGCTGATCCAGGAAAAGCAGTGCCGCAATTGTCATTCGCTGGGCGGCGCCGGCGGCCTGCGCGGGCCCGCGCTGGACAACACCGCGACGCGCCTCACGCGCGATCAGATGGTCCGCCAGATAATTCAGGGCGGCGGCAACATGCCGGCCTACGGAAAGAACCTGAACCCGGCCGAGGTCAACGCGATCGTCGCGTTCCTGCAGACGATGCATCCAGCGGCCGAGCCGGCAGCTCGCACTGCATCGAAGCCGGAAGTCCCGGCGCCACCGCCGCCGGCGGGCAGTTCAGGAACTTAAAGGAGTACTTTAAATCCGTTTTTAAAGAGCATCGCGCATAAGCGTCGCGCGGTGTCACAACCGCGATGCGCGGTCTGCGTCTAGCCGTTCAGGAACTCGACCATCGCCGGGATCGCAGTGCGATCCTGGATCATGAAGAGATGGCCGCCCTCGAAGAAGCGCAGGCTCGCGCCGGCGATCCGGCTCGCCAGCCTGTGCTGAGTCTCCGGCAACGCGATGCCGTCGTAGCGCCCCGCCGCGATCAACACCGGGCACCGGATCTGCTCGAGCCGGTCCCACGTGTCATGTCCGGCGCGCGCTTCGAGTTGGCGACGCGCGCCCATCTCGCGGCCAGGCTCGCCGGCGTGAGGGTCCGCCGCTCCCATGGCCATGAACTGGGCGTAGCTGTCGGGATTTGCCGCCGCCCAGGCCGCGTCGAAGCGGGTGTCCAGAATCGGGATCAGATGACGGGCGCGATCTTCGCCCTTGAGATGCTGGATTTCGTGGAACGGATAGGATGCGCCGCCCGCGCCGCCCGGCGAGGTACAGGCGAGCACCAGCCTCTCGACCTTGGCGGGATGCCTCAGGACCAGTTCCTGGGCCACCATCCCGCCGAACGAGGCGCCGATCACCTTCGCCGTCGGCCAACCCACGTGGTCGATCAGGGCAGCCGCGTCGTCGGCGTAGTCGGCCATCGAATACGCGACGTCCGGCTTGGCCGAACGGCCGAGGCCGCGCTGGTCGTAGGCCACGACGTCGAACGCCTTGGGCAGCGGCCCATCGAACACGTTGGGCTTGACGCGCAAGTCGCCGCCGGTGCCCGAGATGAAGAGCAGCGGCGCGCCATGTCCGGCACGCTCATAGTAGAGATCGATCGCGCCAAGTTTGGCCATCGGCATGGATCTAAATTCCTTCGTCAGACGGTCCGCGCTCGACGCGGCCGCGCCGGTGATTGTGTTCAGACTACATGCTGGCGGCCGCGCGCAACAAGAAAAATCCGCCGCCGCAGTCTGACCTCCGCAGACACGATCAGTTGAATGACCATTGACGCATCCGGGGCGTGACGTGAGATAAGGCTGGTCGGATAACAGGCCGTCAACAGACCGCTCACAAGCGCCAGCCGGAGGGTAGGAAAATGGTAGGGACCAGGTACTCGGGTTTTGCGGTGAGAAGTGTCGCGATTTCTCTCGCGACAACTCTGGCTCTCGCGATGTTCAGCGCGGGCGGGTTGGCACACGCGGCGTGCACGGACTGCGCGTTTTTTGGAACCGGGGCGGGAACCGGTTCAAGCGGCGCTCGTAACAGCGCGTTCGGCGCCAGCGCGCTCACCAGCAGCAACTCGGGCACCGACAACACGGCTATCGGATACAACGCCCTGTTCGCCAACACCACCGGCGGTAGCAACACGGCCACGGGGGGAGTCGCCCTCCAACACAACACCACCGGCAGCAGCAACACGGCCACCGGTTGGGACTCGCTGTTCAGCAACACCACCGGTTTCGATAACACTGCCACCGGACTCGCCACCCTCAACGTAAACACCTCGGGAGTCGAGAACACGGCCACCGGATGGTATGCGCTGCTGGACAACACCACCGGCAATGCGGACACGGCCAGCGGGGCGACCGCCCTCTCGAGCAACATGACGGGCAATAACAACACGGCCACCGGAGCCGGGGCGCTCGGCAATAGCACCACCGGCAATGGCAACATCGCGGTCGGCTTCAATGCGGGCCTCAATCTCGTCACCGGCGACAACAATATCGTTATCGGCAACGCGGGCGTGGCGCACGAATCGAACACTATCCGCATCGGCATCCAGGGCACCCAGACTGCCACCTACGTCGCCGGCATCTTCGGCGCAAAGACAAAGGGCGGCTGCGAAGTCGTGGTCGAAAAAACCGGACGGCTCGGATGCGTGAAGTCATCGGCGCGCTACAAGCGCGACATTCACGACATGGACACTGCCAGCAGTAACCTGATGAAGCTGCGTCCGGTGACCTTCCGCTACAAGGACGACCCGGATGGAACCAGGCAATACGGCCTGATCGCCGAGGAGGTTGCGCGGGTGTATCCGGAACTGATCGTTCGCGATGCCGACGGCAAGGTCGAGTCGGTGCAATACTGGATGCTCACCGCGATGCTCCTCAACGAAGTGCAGAAGCAGGCGCACGCGAGTGAGGAGAAAGATGCACAGATCGCAGCCCTTCAGCGGCATATCGTTGGGCAGCAGGATCAGATCGACGCGCTCAAGAAAAAAGACGCTCAAATCGACGCGCTCGCCGAGCGCATGAACGCGCTCGAGCATCAGGCCCGAATCGCAAGGCCAGAGCATCTGGCCAGCGCGATACGTTAGTCAGGACAACCGGCCAGCCGGAACCCTCACAGCGCCAGACCGGTTTTGGATTTGAAGGAGTAACAGATGACGCAAGTTCCGAGCGGAACAGAACTCGCCCGCCCATTCTTGCCTGCTAAGGACTTCGACCTCTCCAAGAGCTTTTACGAGGCGCTGGGCTTCGAAAAACTTCTTGACGGAGACGTCGCGATCTTCCGAGCCGGTTCCAGCGGTTTCATTCTGCAGCGCTATTATCAAAAGGAATGGGCTGAAAACTTCATGATGCAGCTCATGGTCGATGATCTCGACGCCTGGTGGGCGCACCTCGAGGGACTCGATCTGCGCGGAAAATTCAACGTTCCGCCTCCGCGCGCGCCCGCGATGCAGCCGTGGGGCATCCGGGTCGCTTATGTCGTGGATCCATCCGGAGTGCTCTGGCACATCGGCCAACGCCGCGACGGCGCAATACACGACTGACGCAACCGGCGCGCTCGTCGTTGCACAGAACCGCCGCGCAGGCGATAACCGCGCAAAAGGCTCGCTATGCTTCTGTGCCAACCGGAAAGACGATGACGAACACCGCCTGCCAGCGGGTTTCACGCTTCGAATACACGCGAACGTAACGTTGGTCGACCACGCGATCGGGATGCTGAATGCGGACGCGGCCCCACGTCACCGCGGTGGGCGTGAACATCTGCATGCCCGCTTCGCTGAAAGCAACCTGCGCCCCCTCGGGCGTCGGTCGCATCAGGTCGGCTTTGCCACCGGTTCGGCCGTCGGAAAAATTCACGCGAAAATCGTCGGCCAGAATTTCAGCGAACGCCGAACGATCATTGCGCAGATAAACTTCGTTCCACGACCGGTCCAGTTCCCTTACCGCTTGCTCATCCGTCGAGGGGCGATTGTCGTCCATCTGGCCTCACCGTTTAAACCACATCTACGCTGGCGCCAGCAGGGAGCATCTTTGCCGACCGGCTGGTTTCTCGTTTACGGTACGAGTCTGATGATTCTGGAGTTGCACGAATCGGGTCTGAGCACGAGCAAAGCCACAGCCACCGGCAAAGAGAAGCGCCGTGGCCCCGCACTACCCGGGTTGACAAAAAGAACCCCCTTGCGACGCTCGACCAGCGGACGATGGGAGTGACCCGAAAGGACCGCCGCAAACCCTGCAGCGCTCGGCTCGAGACTCAGTTCGGCGAGGTCATGGATGACGTAGAGGGTGTGATTGCGGACCTCGATTATGTCCTCTGTCGGCAAATGAGAAGCCCAGGAGCCCTTGTCGTTGTTCCCTCGAACAGCGTGAACGGGCGCAATGGCCCTGAGCGCATCCAGCACCGCGGGGGCGCCGACATCCCCGCAATGCACAATCATGTCCGATTTCCGGAGTTGCTGCAGAGCCTCGGGTCGGATCATGCCGTGCGTATCAGAGATAACACCGACCAGGTACGAAGGCGCCTTCGAGACTGGGGCTACCACAGTTTTTTGTAGCCATTCAGCGAATTGCTTATCAATGGCCCACGGGCGACGCGCCCATGGGCCCCCAACCAAAAATGCTAGTTGAAAGCGCGGCGAGGGAGAAATAACCTCCGGGCCTGAAGAGGACGCCGGTTTCTTCGGCGGTTGCCGAAACACTCCGGTAACTGGCGGCATCCCGGGTCGCGTTCCATTCCGACAATCCGCTATGCATAGATGCAGATGATCCAACGCGCATCGATGCTCAAGGTTGATCTCAAGGCTCAGCGTGAAGGCCGCACACCGAAGAGGCGCCCCTCTCAAATCGCGCGCATCCGATTCGGCGCCGCGGCCCGCAACTGCACCGACGACCAGACCCACGCACCGAAACCTCAACGAGGTTTCGGCGTCCGCGAATAGTCGAAAGGGAAGCGCGAAACCCAGTTTGGGTTTCGCTTGACCGAGATCGATGTGCCTTGTCCATCTTCCCCCAACGCTTCATCCGCCCGGGCACGACCACGACCCGCGCAGACGACATCTCACGGCGCCGCCTGTTCGGGCGAACCATTGACGAGGTCACCAATGGAAAGGCTTAAAGGCAAGGTCGCTCTGATCTCCGGCGGCGCGCGCGGACAGGGTGCCGCCGAGGCTGGGCTGTTCGCCGCCGAGGGCGCCAAGGTTGTTATTGGCGATGTGCTCGACGATCTCTGCACCAAGACCGCACGTGACATCAATGCCAAGGCCGGCGCGGCAGCCGTTATCGCGATGCATCTCGACGTGACGCGCGCGGCCGACTGGCGGGCCGCCGTCCAGACGTGCGAACGCGAGTTCGGGGGCCTCGACATCCTGGTCAATAACGCCGGCATCTACCGGACTGGCGGCGTCGAGGACACCAGCGAAGAAGAGTGGGACGCCGTCGTCAACATCAACCAGAAGGGCGTGTGGCTCGGGATGAAGGTGGCGGTGCCCGCGATGCGCCGGCGCGGCGGCGGCTCGATCATCAATATTTCGTCGATTTACGGAATCGTCGGTTCGCCTGGCTCGGCCGCATATCATGGCACCAAGGGCGCGGTCCGAATGCTGACCAAGTCGGCGGCGGTGCAGTATGCTGCAGACAAAATCCGGGTGAATTCGGTCCATCCGGGCGTGATCCTGACAGCTATGGTCGACATTTTCTCGCGCGAACAATTGCAGCCTTTAATTGATCTCGCACCAATGAAGCGCGGCGCCCAGCCGGAAGAAGTCGGATGGTGCGTGGTCTTCCTCGCCAGCGACGAAGCCTCGTTCGTCACCGGCGCGGAGCTCGTGGTAGATGGCGGCTACACGGCGGTCTAGACCACGAGATCGCTCGCAAATGAATAGTAACGAAGCTGAAACAGATCTGTGGATCGAGACTTTGCGGAGATTAGGGTTTTGCACAGTAACCGTTGCTGGCGGAAGCATGTCTCCCGTTCTAGAAGTCGGAGATAAGGCATATGTCGAACTTAGCGAGCCGTCATGTTGTAGGGTAGGAGATATTGTTGTCTTTCCAGTAGCTGATTCACTGATTATGCACCGCGTAGTAGGGAGTCTCTGGACTCCGCACGGAAAACTTATTGTTCATCGAGGAGATAATACCGGTGCGATGGCGTTTGGACTGATAAGACAGGAACGGATTCTGGGTAAACTTATTACTGTCAAAAAGGACAGCGAAGTAGTATCGGTTTCGTCTCTCCCCAAGCCCAGGGCTATTGGATTGCTAAGCCTCGTCTATTCTCTCCTGGCGCTGGAAAGATGCGTTTTGGTGTGGCTTAGAAAGCTGGCACGGACGCCCGATCGCGGTCAAAGGCCGGGGTGCGGCTCCGGTCACTGAGGTCTACGATGCCTCGGCAGGAAGATCACCACTGATGCCGTAATGGCGCGGCTTCGCGGCCGGCCAGCGATAACCGTTGATGCCAATTAGAAACAGGTTTGCGTGGCCGTAGCTCGTCATCGCGCTGATCGAGTTTAATATCTCGTCGATTTACGGAATCATCGGTTCGCCTGGCTCGGCCGCATATCACGGCACCAAGGGCGCGGTTCGAATGCTGACCAAGGCGGCGGCGGTGCAGTATGCTCCAGACAAAATCCGCGTGAATTCGGTCCATCCGGGCGTGATCCTGACCCCGATGGTCGACATTTTCTCGCGCGAAGCACTGCAGCCGTTAATCGATCTCGCACCAATGAAGCGCGGCGCCCAGCCCGAAGAGGTCGGATGGTGCGTGGTCTTCCTCGCCAGCGACGAGGCCTCGTTCGTCACCGGCGCAGAGCTGGTGGTAGACGGCGGCTACACGGCGGTCTAGACCGCGAGATCGCTCGCCGACGCCTGAAGGTCCGAGGAACACCACGTTCTCGGCGCGCTCGCATGAAGGCAAGGCTCGCCAGCTCCATGATCTGCGTGCGTGGTGCGCCAGTGGCGAAAGTGAAGTCGTCCCGATCAAGCGTCTTGATCGCGGGAAAGCCGGGCACGATGCGCGAAAACTCCTGACCTCGCGGCCAGTCGCGCAACTACTTCGGAGACTGTAATCCCATGATTCGATAACCTCCGGCCTGAAGAGGACGCCGGTTTTTTTCGGCGTTCGCCGAAAGACGCCAGTAACCGTGGCATCTTGCGTTTACATTGTCGGTCGCGCGCCTGTCTGATAACTCACTGTCAAGGAATCTGGCCGACCAGGAAGGGAATGCGGAATGGCAACGCAGTCAGACGAAACTACGCTCACGCAATCGGATGCTGCCAGCTCGACTAATCGGGCGGCTTCGGAACCCCAACTACGGTTCTTACCCTCACGATGGATACGGCGTTTATCTCCCATCGCTCGTTCGAGTTTACCTTGGGATCAAAGCATTCGACCCGATGGAGCTGGGATCAAAAACTGGCAGAGATGATGCCCATGCTTTATGCAGCAGCATGGGACCTGTGCCGGCGAGGCATTCTCAGACCCGGAATCGAAGCTTATAATTCTCAAAGCACGGCAGACGGAGCTTCCGGAAACGGTTACTCAATCACACCGTTTGGAGAAGTGGTTATCTGAGGCCGACAGCGATGATTTCGTCCCGACTGAGCCAGAGCGTTTCGGGGGAATGCTAGCCAACCATCGGGATCGTTTTGGGCCACCCTTTCAGGAACGGGCGCAGGAGGCGATCCGATGTTATGGGGCACATGCGTACCTGGCGTGTTGCACGATGTGCGGCGCCGCCGCCGAAAGTATTTTGCTCGCCGCTGCCATCGCGAAGGAGAACGCAGCGGACGTGTTCGAGATCTACAATGGAAGCGGCGGGCGTCGCCGCATTGAAAAGCTGATTCTCGGGCAAGCGCGCCAAGAGATGCGCGAAGAATGCATGGGCTACCTAACCCTTCTCAAATATTGGCGTGATCAGGCCGCTCACGGGAAAATGTCAGGCGTCACAGACAATGAGGCGTATACATCTCTGGCGCTACTGCTACGTCTTGCAATTTTTGTTGAAGACAATTGGGAACCGCTCGCAGAACTGCCGACGTAGATGATTCTGTGACTCGCTTGGCTGCGCTCGCTCTTGTGGGCTGGTACCTGATGGTGCCGCCCCCCCCAGACTCGATGGCGAGACGCCTAACCTTGTGTGTCGCGAGTGAGGATCTGCGCCTCAAGGCGAAATAAGCGCCCATATGTCACGACCCAAGGTAACGATAGTCGGTACGCTTCGTCTCACGGATGAAGGAGGTCTTCAGTTTTCATTTTAGTTGGCAAACCACCTAAAACTAATGGTGGAAGCCATGGAAGTGGAGGTGGTGCATGGCCCGGCCCGCAGAGATATCCGGAATATCCAAGAGTTGTTGAGCATATACCCGGCCCGAAGCGCCTCGGCGCCTTCAATGAAGCAAAGCAGCAATGCGAGCGCGACCGGGAAGCTTTTTACCGGTCCGTTCATTCCGATCCGAAGTATAAACAGGCCACGCGAGAATTTCTCGATCGGCAAATGCGGCAACCGAAACCGCTCGTCGAATCAGGCCTCTTTTGGGCATACCGCGGAAATGTAGTTCGCTTCGATAGCGAAGAGCCTGAAGATTCCCGCAACGAAGACAGAGAGGCTTTGCTGATAAAACACCACGTTCTGCAAAGAGACAGGCGCTATGAGAAGATCCGCCGCGAAGTAGAAGCACTCGAAAATATGGAAAAGTTGGGGAGCGTGTCTCGCGAGCTGATTCCCCGGATCGGTTCGCCTATTTGTATGGCAACGCGACAAAGGTCAATGCATCAAATGCGGTGCGCGAACGACTAGAGTTTGATCACATCATCCCAGTAGCGGAGGGTGGCGATAGCACAGAGCGCAACGTCCAGCTTTTGTGCGAAACGTGCAATCGATCAAGGAGCTACGATATGACAAGCCTCCGCCACGCCGCCTAGCTGCGCTTGTGGGCCGGTATCTGATCCTGCCGCCTAGAGAATCGGTGATCGTTTATGCTCCGCTGAATAGGTGGGAAATCGAATCGTAACCCGCCATCAACCCCTTCTCCACGACTGGTCCTCAGGGAAAGAGTACGGGTTCCACCTTTTCCAATCCTCTGGGCAAGCGACGGTTGATCTTCTCCCGAAATTCGCTCTTGAAGAAAGCCTGCGAAGCGCCGCTTGGCCAGAGCTCTATCGTTCCACGCCTCTCCATCTCTTGTTTGAAGACCTCGAAAATCCGCGCCCTTAGCGCCTCATACTCTCTTTGACCTTTGAAGGCGGGATTAACAACGATGATGTTGCGCAAAGAAATGTTGCGTTGGAGACCCGCCGCTAGCAGGTACTTGAAGTGCTGATTGATGACCGGCATCGAGTAGCCAACTATGATGATACGAGTAGCCGTTGCCAGTGCGTCGACGGCCTTTCTCCAGACTTCGGACAAGGCACCAAATGGGACCTTTCGCCAAGTTGGGGGAATCAGCAGAGGCTCCAAGGGCTCCACGCGAGCTTGCCTCAGCGCGGCGAAGTCTTCGTACAGGTCCACCTTTTCGAGATCGATTATGGTTTGATCATTTTCGACTCGATCGTTGCAGATGGACCAGTTGATCGAGCCGTGGAGCTTCAAGAGAAGTAGTTCTGACTTTTCATCGTGACCAGAATCATTCCTGTGGATGCTTGACTTGCTGAAGCCGTAGTTAAACGAAGTTCCCAGGCCTCGGAGCGCTTCTTCGATCGTCAAGTCATAGTTGAAGGTTAGAATCGTGTTGCGAGTATCCCAAGACTTCTCGCACCAGCGGCCGGCCATTACACCGGTGATCGCTTCGTACGCCGATGCAATCACATAAAAAGTTCCACCCGCTTGCCTTTCCCAATTCGACGGAGGCGTAATTCCCTCCGGAACATAAATCTGGACCATTCGAGTGCGTGAAACCCTTCGCGCGAACTCTAGCGTAGCCGCTATCGCCAGCGTGACATCGATCATGACCGGGTCGCCGGCATCCGCCTGGGCAGCCACCAAACTGAAAAGCTGTTCGATGTTCTCGACGTTGAGATCGACTCTCAACGCGGCCGCCGCGGCCTGTAGACGGAAGTGGAGGACGCGCTGAACCGCCTCCGCTTCGCTCATGAAGTGATTGTCTTTGAGCCACTGGACGCTATCGCGGGTTCGGTTGAAGAACTCGTCGACGACCGGAAGGCCCGCGTCCTTCGAGAATCCCGCACCGATCACATAGACGTTGTGATCGTTCCACGCGACCTGCTGCGGCGGGGGTCGCAGATCGTCTTCATTCGCCATGTTTGTTGGCCTCGCCACTTCAAGCATTACGCAACGGGCACACTCATCGTTGTTTCATTCTATAAGGTCGGCGGCGCGCGGATGCGGCAGCGGGGCTCACCCTGATCTCGACATCCTGGTCAAGTGCGCTGAGAAACCGCATGATCCGCTCGAGAGAAAATCCTTCCAGCCGCCCATGGAGGAACGCCGAAATCTTGGGCTGACTGACCTCGAAGAATCTCTGCAGCCTGGACCTGGCTGAGGCCGCGTTTCTCGATGATCAAAGAGAGTTGATGCACCAGGTCCGCCTCTGCCTGAAGGGTATCCGCGTCAGGCAGGTTGAGGTCACGGAACACGTTCCCGCTGCCGTTGGTTACGTGAATCATGGCACTCAGGTAGTCCTCATTGTTGGTTGATTTTGTAGTGTTGTTCAGCGCTGCGGAAGAAGCGGCTCTCGCGGCGCGCGAAAAACCCTGACCTCGCGACCCGTCGCGCAACTACTTCGGAGACTGTAAATCCCATGATTCGACAACTCGGGGCCTGAAGTGGACGCCTCGATCAATAGATGACAGAACTTGCGCTGATCAGAAGCTACCCCATGGCGACGTCGGGACGAGAAGGCTCCGATAGGCTGGGGGCGGCAGCAACGGTGTGATCACCGGTGCGTTCGGCACGTAGTAGGCTGACGCTGGCGGCCCAGCGTCTGGCTGCGGCGACGGGGATACAACACTCTCCGCTCCGGGAACACCATAAACAGGTCTGGGCTCCGCATACTGCTCTGCCTCAGCTGCCGCAGTAGCTTTGGCAGCACGCTGCGCTCGCTCACACGCTTCAGGTTCCACCTTCATGTCCTGATCCTTATTGCCGTAGAGCGCATTCACCTCATCATGACATTCGAGCTCTGCCTCCTTTTGCACCGCCTGCATCTCAAGTAAATTCGCAGCGTTTTTCCGATCAATCTCCTCGTATGTTGCACAGCCCGCCAAGAGCACTACGGCTGAGATTGGCAGCAGCATCAGATATCGCCCCACAAGCGCGCGCGCAGCGGCGTGACGATGGTTCATGCCCTTCGTTTTAACTTTTCGGCGCGTTGTGGACGCAGAAGTCTTCTCGCTTAAGTTGTTCCGCGTGATTTTCTGTCATGCGGATGTATCCAGATGGTTTCTCGCAGAGAGGGCATCTCAACTCAACCTCGACCCATCCAGGGTCTCTGGGAAGAACTCTTTTCTTTGGAATACCGGATAGCTTCACAAAAATTGGACAGGTTTGACCCTGCCATCCGCCGAGCCCGCCCGGAGGATCCTGTAACTGCTCAAGAATCGCGCCGCATCAGCGCGAGCGTCAAGCAGCGGTTATCGCTTGGGCTGCGCTCCATTTGATAGAAGAACTCAAGCGGTGGAAGTGCCGCTCTGATTCGGAATCCCGCCAGCGTTTTCGCTCAGAGGCCTGAGTCGGCAGACCAAATTTTTTGGCCTGCTGGCCCGGGCTTTTTCTTTGCCTTGGGTGTGGCAGGTAGGGAGGTGGTGCTCAGTGCGGATTAATCTCCGTGCGTTATCATTCATGCCCCCGCTTCGCGGGGGCTTGAGATCGTTAGCATTGTCGGAGGGGCGCCGGTTTTGTCGGCGTTTGCCGAAACACTCCCGTAGCCGGCGGCATCCCGGGTCGCGTTCCATTACGACAATCCGCTGTGCGAAGATGCAGGCGAGTCGGCGCGCATCGATGCTGTCGAGAAGCCGGGAACGGAACGCTCGATGTTGCGCCTTCAGATGTTTGGGCTCCTCGTGATTGCTTAATTCTCGCGTTGAATGGTGAGATGAAAGTAAGCGCAATCTGCGGGGCAGCGATGGCAGTCGCGATGGTTGGTTTGTTATGCCAAGCCATTGCGTTCACTGCGCTAGCGCAGGTTCCTCCCGATGGTCCGGTGGTACCGGGCAATCCGCTTCCGCCACATTGCGGCCCTCACGAAAATGGCGTTACCAAGGACGGCAAAGGCTGCTCGGTAGGGCCTCTATTTGTGAATCCACTCGTCATGAACCGCACTCCGGAGCAGATTGCGAAGGAGCGTGAGCAGCAGGAAGCACACCGCAAGATTTATTGTGAGGCGCATCCCGTCGCGTGTAATAGAGAGGCTCTCATTCATTACCACTGCCGGATGCATCCGGAACTGTGTTTCTCGAAGACTCCGACGCAGAGTCTCGGTACCGTTAGCCATTCTGATGTGCAATGGGGAGATCCCGAGACCGGCAGAACCTACCTGATTGACCCCGACACCGGTCAGATCATTAGAGAGATCGGACAAGCCGTCCAATCGCCGCCTGATCAAGCGAACCCTTAAATACCCGCAATAAAGCCCTTTGTGGCCTTTGGCGAACCGCGAGTGTTCGCGGACAGAGCTGTCGGCCTTCGCTGTAAACGGTTCAATGAAGGTGCGGAGTAATCTGCGGAGGCGGAGGCGCAGGCGCGCTCGCGACCGCTGTCGCATGTAAATCCCCTGATTCGCCACCTCCAGGCCTGAAGAGCATGCTGGGTTTTCGGCGTTTGCCGAAACACTCCTGTAACCGGCGGCATCCTGGGGTCGCGTTCCATTACGACGATCCGCTATGCGAAGATGCAGGCGAGTCGGCGCGCATCGATGCTGTCGAGAAGCCGGGAACAGAATCTCGATGTTGCGCCTTCAGAATGTCCACGGAGAGAGCAATTCCGGATCTGAAGCCATCAGGGGATCGTCGCTCGTGAGTCCCGAGACGCAGGCGCTGCTGGAAACGTGGACGCTCAGTCCCGCGACGCTGGCGACGGTGATCCTCTCCGGCGCAATCTACATGCGCGGCTTTTTGAAGCTCCACGTGCAGATGCCGCGGCGCTTCCCGCGCTGGCGGCTCGCCGCATTCCTCGGCGGACTGGCGACGATCTGGCTCGCGGTCGCCTCGCCGATCGACGCGTTTGCCGACCTGCTGCTGCAGGTCCATATGTTCCAGCATCTGCTCCTGCTGTTCGTGGCGCCGCCGCTGATCCTGCTCGGCGCGCCCGCGATCCCGATGGTGCGCGGGCTGCCCTTTCCGATCGCACACGGCGCGCTCGGCCCGATCCTCAAGTCGCGCGCGTTCCGGCGCGCCGCGCATCGGCTGAGCCATCCGGTGGTTGGACTGATCGCGCTCACCACCGCGATGTGGACCTGGCACATGCCGTATCTCTACCAACTCGCGCTGCGTTCCGAGGACTGGCACGGCATCGAGCACGCGTGCTTCGTCGCCGCCGCGACCTTGTTCTGGTGGCCGGTGGTTGCGCCGTGGCCGAGCACGCCGCATTGGCCGCGCTGGGCGATGATCCCGTACCTGCTCATCGCCGACGCGCAGAACACGGTGCTGTCGGCATTTCTGATGTTCTCGGGGCGGGTAATTTATCCTTTCTATGCGGGCGTGCCGCGGATCGGCGGGATCACGCCGCTCAATGATCAAATCGCCGCAGGCGCTATCATGTGGGTGCCGGCGTCGTTGTTCTTCCTGGTCCCCGCCGCGATGATCATGCTGCACATGCTCGCGCCGCAGAATCTCGAAACGTCCAGCGCCGGCCACAGCCGGATACATCGGCCGCCGATCCACATCTGAAACAACGGAGGCATCCCATGCCAGCATCGACCAAACTCACCGAACGGCCTGCGTGGAAAGCATTGCAGGCGCACTATGAAGAAATCCGCGGCACGCATCTGCGCACCCTGTTCGCCGAGGACCCCAAGCGCGGCGAGCGGCTCACCGCCGAGGCCGTGGGCCTGTACTTCGACTACTCCAAGCATCGCGTGACCGACGAAACGATTCGCCTGCTGCTAGCGCTCGCCAACGAGGTCGGGCTGCGCTCGCGAATCGACGCGATGTTCCACGGCGACAAGATCAACGTCACCGAAAAGCGCGCGGTGCTGCACGTGGCGCTGCGCGCGCCCAAGGGCGAGTCGATCGTGGTCGACGGCGAGGACGTGGTGCCGGCGGTGCACGCGGTGCTGGATCGGATGGCGGCGTTCTCGACCCGCATCCGCGACGGCTCGTGGAAAGGCCACACCGGCAAGCGGATCCGCAACGTGATCAATATCGGAATCGGCGGATCGGACCTGGGGCCGGTGATGGCGTACGAGGCGCTGCGCTTCTACAGCGACCGCAACCTCACCGTCCGCTTCGTGTCCAACGTCGACGGGACCGACTTCGCCGAGGCGACGCGCGACCTCGACCCGGCCGAGACGCTGTTCATCATTTCGTCGAAGACGTTTACCACGCTCGAGACGATGACCAACGCGCACAGCGCGCGCGAATGGAGCCTCGGCGCGCTGCGCGATGAAAAAGCGGTGGCAAAACATTTCGTCGCGGTCTCGACCAACGCGGCCGAGGTGAAGAAGTTCGGCATCGACACCGACAACATGTTCGGCTTCTGGGATTGGGTCGGCGGGCGCTACTCGATGGACTCGGCGATCGGACTGTCGACCATGATCGCGGCGGGGCCGGAGAACTTCCGCGCGATGCTCGCGGGGTTCCATGCGATCGACGAGCACTTCCGCACCGCGCCGCTGGAGCGCAACATCCCGGTCCTGATGGGGCTGCTGTCGGTCTGGTACAACGACTTCTTCGGCGCGCAGACGGTCGCCGTGCTGCCGTACGAGCAGTACCTGAAGCGCTTCCCGGCCTACCTGCAGCAGCTCACGATGGAATCCAACGGCAAGCACGTCACGCTCGAGGGCGAGGCGGTCGATTATCAGACCGGGCCGATTTTCTGGGGCGAGCCGGGGACCAACGGGCAGCATTCGTTCTACCAGCTCATTCACCAGGGGACGAAGCTGATCCCGTGCGATTTCATTGGATTTGCGCGCGCGCTGAATCCGCTCGGGCGGCATCATGACATCCTGATCGCCAACGTGTTCGCGCAGGCCGAGGCGCTGGCGTTCGGCAAGACGGCGGAGCAGGTGAAGGCGGAGGGGACGGCGGAGTGGCTCGTGCCACATCGCGTCTTCGAGGGCAATCGCCCGTCTACAGTCATCATGACACGTCAATTGACGCCAGAGACACTTGGCAACCTGGTCGCATTATACGAGCATAGCGTGTTCACCCAAGGCATCGTGTGGAACATCGACTCGTTCGATCAATGGGGCGTCGAGCTTGGCAAAGTGCTCGCGGTGCGGATCATTCCAGAGTTGGAGAATGCCACCGAGCCGACGCTCGCGCACGACAGTTCGACCAACGCGCTGATCCGACGTTATCGAAAAGCGCGCGCGCAGAAGTGAGATAGTGAAAAATCCCGGCGCGACCGGAAACTACTGCGGCACAGCGGCTCCAGCGATCGCGCGACGACGCACCATCGCGGAGTAGCGCGCGGTGAAGACCGCCGCGCCGATCGTGGTCGCAGTCTGCACCACGTACGCGTACGCCGGCGGCGAGCCACTCGGATTCATCGTCACGATCGCAACGACGAGATTGAAGGTGAACACCGACGCCCACATCAAGGTGAGCAGAACATTGGTGCGAATGAAGATTGGATTTTCCCAATGCTCCGGCGGCGAGGACTCGCGCGCGTACTGAAGTGTGAACGGCGCGCCGATCATGATCGACGTCCACGCCGCTCCCGCGAACAGCACCCAGACGAGCACGCCACTGAATTCGCTGAAGTACGCGCGCGAAGTTGCACCCAAGGTCATCGACACAGTGCCGATCGCGAAGAAGGCAAGCGTCACCCAGTCGGGCATCTTGAGGCTCTGGCCGCGGCGAACCTGAGCGAGGGTCGCGTAAACCACGACGGCCAGCCCTGCGATGACGGCCAGCGCCGGCTGTCCGAATCCGCCGAGGGTGAAATACAGCACCCACGGCACCGCGCTCAGGATGGTCCCGAAGCGCGACGATGAAATTTCGCTGGCCACGGCGCCACTATAGCCTCATCCGGCGCCGCTTATAAATCACATGGGAAATCAGCACCCGAGCTGACGCCGGGTCCTCTCCAATCGACGGGCTTTGTTACTCTTTGCCTCGGACCAGGCCTGTTAGACCCGCGACGAACAATGTCGTGAAGAACCAGCCCATCATGATGTGCACCCACAAATAGTAGCGCAGAGCGGTCCCAAAGTTCTGGTAGAGCTTGGTGGAGCAGACTTTAGACAGGCGATCGGAAACTGGCAGGCTTTCGAGTATCGACAGAGGTTCCGTGCACGTAGGCTTTACTTCGGGGTTCGGTCCCCATTGCTTGCTTTGATAGAAGTCAACCAAAGGTAGAAACGTTCCAAGGGAATAGATGAAAGGACTGAAATCGCCGTAGTACTCGGGCGGCGCGCCGTACCTGCTAAAGGCATCGAAGGCATGCGAATCCGTGGGTGTGATCACCCCGGCTTGATAGCCCCAGTTGAATAAGAAGGTACCGAGAAGGACGAAGCCAGCGACGTACCATAGGGCTCGCAGCGGTCGGTATCCACAACCGATGGTTACCTGAAGGATCCATTTCCAAAACCAGGAACGCCGGGTCAGATGGCCGCTTGCGCGGAGGGCCTTTTCATTTGCGATCTCAACCTTGATCGCGTCTTCTTCGAGACCTGCTTCCCGCAGCACCTTTGCCAGTTGGCGATAGGGTTGCGGGCGATATCCTTCCTGACGCGTCAGCCACTCCAGGCGCTTACTCACCTTGAAATCGGAGTCCACATGGAATGCGCCATAGACGAAGCCCGCCACTTTCAGATTGCCGGGAGAGGGCCATTTCGCCGAGTCGTCTTTCAGTCTGCCGACCGAGGTGTGTCCAAGGTCGAGTTGATATTGTGCGAGCAGGCTAGTTGGGGACGGTGGCAAAGGCCTCTTAATCAGTGAGCCCGTGAAGGTCCGCAGTCGGCGCGATAGTGATGGTCTGACGAGTATTGAAGACTCGCTCGGGCGCCAAACCAGGTCGCCCTTAACGGAAGCTTCCCTAGCCACCAAACCATTTGGGACATTTCTGGCAAATCCAGCTTGTTCGAAACTTAGGAGTCCGCCGATTTCTGCGTAGTTGAAGTTCACGACGCCGTCAGTTACGAAGCCCTCGTCGAAAAAAACATGCCCATCGACTCTTGCGAGTGCGGCATCGATGGTCGGCTTTCCGAGGTTGTCCGGACTTCCTCCCGTGAGGAAGCATCCGCCGGTGCAATTGAGCCGACCCCGGATCTCCGTCCCGACCAGACTCACCGTTCCACAAGCAATGAACGGCCGGTTCGCGTTGTCGCTTCCGAACATAACATTGCCGCGTACGGTGCTGCCGTCAATTCGCAGCGCAGTCTCACCGTCCAGAAAGCGCCCGCCGACGCAATTCAGGTAGCCGCCGATTTGAGCTCCGGCGAGGCTCACCATTCCCCGGGCCTGGAAAATTCTGCCCTCGTTATCCGCAATCATCTGCATCGAGCCGCCGATCGTTGCGCCCTCTGCGGTCAGCGCGCTGCCGGCAAGCTGTGCCAACTTTCGCTCAGCAGCGTTCAGGTTGATGAATCGACCACCCGCGCATTCGAGAAAACTCCCAATCCGCGCACCCACCAGGTTTACCTCGCCGAGTGCGTGGAAGCCCTGGTTCAAGAACAGATTGCCTTCGACCTTACCTCCATTGAAGTTCAGAGCAGTTGCGTTCCGATTGATGAAATGTCCGCCCGAACAGTCGAGAGCCGCCCCAATTTGAGCGTCTTCGAGGGTCACTTCACCATAGGCAAGGAAGAAATCGACTCTTCTGCCGTGCCATCGACGCGCGCGCATGAGAACGCTGCCGCTGACCCTTATGGCCTTGGCCGCTAGCGCGTTCTTTCCCGATGGCGCGCGAAAGCGCCCACCTTCGCAATCGAGGTCACCGCCGATTTGAGCTCCGGTAAAGTTTACTTCACCTGAAGAACGAAAAGCGTCGACACCGCCATCTGCCGGACGCGAGCGGGTGCCCAGCATAACGCTACCGTTCACCTTCAAACCCACTGCCCTGATGGCGGCGTCATTAGGATTCAGAAAGCTCCCGCCGGCGCAGTCGAGGTCGCCCTCGATGGTGGCGTCCGCGAGGTCGAGTTCGCCGCTAACGCGCGATGCTGCGCCCAGCAGCAAACTTCCTTCGACAACCAGACGGGTCGCTTTTATCGGTCCAGTCCAACAGCCCGCGAGGTCGAGGTTCATTGCGCGGGTAAAAAAGAGAGTCAGCCCGGATGGAATAAAACATCGTGGCAACCCGAGCGGCCATCTGAGCAGCAGATGGGAGAGATCCAGGTAGCCTTCGATCCTGGCGCCGGCGATACGGATACCATTTGGATTTATGTATTTGCCGGTTAGGGGATCTCTCACCAGCCATTCAATGAGGGAAGCTCTTACGGTTCGATTTGAGCTCCAATGAGCGCCGTTTTCCGGATCATTGGAGGGATCCCAGTACTCTTTGGATCCGCCGCACCAGAACAATTCTCCGTACACCGCCGCGTGGAGCAATCCGCTCTCGCTGTCAGTCAGGGGTCCAAACTTTTTATTGGCAATCTCTATGAGATCCATCACAGTCTCTAGAGACACTCAAAAAAAGGAAAACCTATCGCCGCACTCTTCTAGATGACGCTATAGCTCAAAGTCAACCCAACCTTGTGCACAGGCCGGATGCGCCGATTCTGACAATGCGCACAAAGTGATCGGGCTCGGCGCGACGGTTGTCGCGCGCCCCGAGTGCTCGCATCCTAACGAATTGAGTCGCTTTTGAGTGCGCGATAAATTGTCGAGCATGTCTTCAAGTTCTTCGACTCCAGTCGCTGATCGATCCAATTTACTCCGCGAGCAGTACAAAGATGGCTCGAATCTGAGCGCGCGCATCCGGCTCCACGGGCGCTTCAGCACCAATCGCTACGGGATGTTCCGCTGGATTTTCGACAAGTTCGCGTTTCCGGAAAATGCGCGCGTCCTGGAACTCGGCTCCGGGACTGCGATGCTTTGGACTGGCAACCGCGATCGCATCCCCGCCGGATGGAATATCACCCTCTCCGATTTTTCCCTCGGGATGCTTGGCGAGGTGCACAGAAACGTCGCCGCGATCGCGCGAGCCGTTCAGCTTGATTCAGCTCGACGCGCAGGCGATCCCTTTCGCCGACTGCAGCTTCGACGCCGTGATCGCCAATCACATGCTGTACCACGTGCCCGATGTGCCGCGCGCGCTCCGCGAGATTCGGCGTGTGCTGATTCCCGGCGGCAGATGCTACGCGGCGACCTTCAGCCGCATCGACATGCGCGAGCTTCGCGAGTTGATCCGCCGCTTCGTCGGCATCGACTCCAAAAACAGAGCAGCACTCCACTTTGGTCTCGAGAATGGCTACGACATGATGCGCGACTGCTTTGCGAGCGTTGACCTCAGCCGCTATCCGGATTCGCTGGTCATCACGGAAGCCAAGCCGCTGATGGACTATGTGAACTCGATGTCGATGCGGTGGCGGGCGAGCGACGAGCAGATGGCCGCGATGCAGAGTTTCGTCGAGGCAGAATTGTCGACGCGCGGCTCGATCAAGATGACAAAGGACGCCGGAATTTTGATAGGCGTCGCGTAGGCGAAGCACCCACCCTGGCCTGTCGGGATCGCCATCGGAAAATGACCGAAGGTCGTCGGCTAGTCTGCCGGCGGCCGCGCCACCTCATCACAAAAAGCTAATCGCAGGACGCGTGATAGGGGGGATTCGCCAATCGATCGCGACGAAAATTTATCGCCAGAACGCTATCAAATATAAGCCAGCACCACTAAAACCACGCTGAATTGTTAAAAAAAAGTTGATGATAACGTCTGATGGGCGCGGTATATTATCAATATGCGGACGGATGCAAATTGCCGCATCCTGGTCGTAGAAGACGACGAGGATGCGCGCGAGGCGCTGATCGCCATCCTCGAGATGCGCGGTTATTCTGCGGTTCCGGCCAGCAATGGACGTGAGGCGCTGAACTATCTGCAGAGTGCGCCCGACCGACCCGACCTCATTATTCTCGATCTGTGGATGCCAGTGATGGACGGCTGGCGTTTTCGCAAGGAGCAGAAAAAGGACCCGAAACTGGCCAAGGTGCCGGTAGTAGTTGTCACCGCGCTTAGCGATAGTGCTAATGTCGATGCCGACGAAATTATCATAAAACCGGTCGACGTTGATCGGTTGCTCGAAACGGTGAGCCACTACTGCACTCCGGAGACCGGTTCATGAGCCCTTCCGAAGACTCTCAGGCGGAGAGTCAGCGTCAGATCCAGGAGCTGGAGCAAAAGGAAGCTGAAGCGCTCTTGCGCGCCGACACTTCATCGCTCCGCACCCTGTGGGCCGACGATATGTTGGTCAACAGCACCGCGAACCTTATCGCGGGAAAAGAGCTCCTGCTCGAAATGATCCAGACCGGAAGGCTTCGCTTGCAGAGCCTCGAGCGACGCACGCTACGCTTCGAAGTGAACAGCGAATTGGCGGTGGTGACCGGAAATGAAGCCTCGCAGCTCGCGGGCGCGTATTCGCAGTACAAGCTTTTCTGCAGCTACATGAATGTGTGGCGCAAGCGCCAAGGGGCGTGGCAATTGGTGGGGCGCCATGTCGGACTGATCGAGAGGAAAGAAGCTCAGCCCGAGTGACTGCGCGCTGGACCAGCGGCGCGACTCTTGTCACTGTGGCGGCTTGCTCGAATCGCCGCGGCGAGACTCAACCAGGCTTCTGATGACGGCGGCCAGCTCAGCCGCATCGACCGGCTTGACCACATGGCTGTCGAATCCGGATGAAAAAATTTCGACTTTGTCGGCGACGCGGCCGTAAGCGGTGAGCGCCACCACGGCGAGGCGTTCCGGCGAATCAGCCGCTTTTTCCGCGCTTCTGATTTCCCTGATCAGCGAGTAGCCGTCGCGGCCCGGCATCCCCAAATCGGAAATCAGCACGTCCGGTTTGTGCTGCGCCAACGCATCGAGCGCAGCCTCGACGCTTTCCGCTTCCCGCACGCTGGCTCCCAGGGCGCCGAGCAGCGATTTCAGGGCGTCGCGTGCGTCGCCGTCGTCATCGACGACCAGCACCGAAATGCCATCGAGACGCGGTCCTCGCGCGATTAGCGCCGGCGACACCGCGGTGGGATGCCGGCGCTCCGGCGTCGTGAGACTGGCCGTGGTCAGCGGGGTAGGAAGGCGAATGATAAACGTGCAGCCCTTCCCGGGACCGTCGCTGTCCGCCGTAACGTTGCCGCCATGAAGGCCCGCGATGTGCCTGACGATCGACATGCCCAGGCCCAATCCCTTCTCGGCTCCGCCACGATCGGGACCTTGCCAAAAACGTTCGAAGACTCTCGCCAGCGCTGCCCGGTCCATCCCCGGACCGTTATCGGACACCGATATTTCCAAGTGCGAGTTGATTCTCTCCAGCCGCACCTGGACCTTCCCGCCGCTCTGCGTGAATTTCACTGCGTTGGAAAGCAGGTTCCAAACCGCCTGCTGAAGGCGCAGCGGATCGCCCATGACGATGCCCGCGCGGGGATCCATAATCAGTTGAATGGTAATTGACTTGGCATCGGCCGCCGGCGTCATGCTCTCGACTGCCGCCTTCACCACTTCCGGAAGATCGGTGGGCTGCACGTCGAGCCGCATCCGGCCGGTCTCGATCCGCGACACGTCAAGCAAGTCCTCGATCAGTTGCGCCTGCGCTTTCGCAGAGCGGCTGATCGCATTTACCCCTTGATCGACCCTTCCTTCGAGCCTGCCGCTCGACAGCAGCGCGTTGCACCACAGCAGGATCGAATTGAGCGGGTTGCGCAGCTCGTGCGAAACAGTAGCGAGAAAATTAGTCTTCGCCTGGTTCGCATCCTCGGCGGCTTTCAGTGCATCGGAGAACCTGACGCTGGCATCCTGTATTTCGATCCAGGCGACATAGGTGAGCATAATTGCCAGCAACAGCACGGCGATAGGAGTTCCCCACAACACGATCCGGGTCTGAGTAGTACGGCTCGCAGCGCGTTGCACCCGCAATTTCTGTTCCGCGGCCAAAACCTCGTCAAACCTGGTGATAACCCGCTGGCCGATCGTGTTCAGGGTTTGCAGGAGCGCAATTCCCTGGCCGCCGACAGGCGAAGAGAGAGCCGGTTCGGCCGCGCCGATCCATTGGCTCTCCAAGCCGTTGATAGTTCCCAGCCGTTGCTCCTCGTCAGGGTTGTCGGAAACCAGATTGAGCAGTTGCTTGATGATGAGCTGGCTCTGGTTCCAATGCCGGAGAACTGCGTCACGTTCGGCCGCGGCGGAAGTGAGCAAATACTCTCTTAGCGACTTCTGCGCCTCCAGGAACTGCACCCTGGCTGACTCGCCCGTCAGCATCACGAGGTCGGTGTGCTCGACCCAGGAAGTTTCAGAAATTTGACGGGTGAATTGCCACAATAGCAGAGCGGTAACGACGGCCATCGCCGCCGACGGAATCAGGATGGTCGCGGTGAGGTTTTTCCGGAGGCGGTTGGTGGTTGGCACGCGGCGGTGTATCCCGTTAGCACGATACCTTTTTCTGCTCGCCTCATTAAGGATTTCTGTTCAATCCCGGCCATTGAAATTGATAACAGGATAGTGAACCGATCCGTCCCGCCACGGCCACAGCCGCCGCGAAGCCGCTGGCAGGCGTCAGTTCCTGCAGCGACCAGCGCATCGCTTCGTGCGGATCGGGACGCGTCGCGAGCAGCGCCGCCGGCTCGCCTGGAACCAGTGAGACGTCGAACTGATCCAGCGGGAGCGAGAGCCCTTCACCGCTAGCCTTGATGTAGGCTTCCTTGCGCGTCCAGCAATTGAAAAATCCGTACTTGCGCTGGTCGGGCGCAAGGCCACCCAATGCGGCGATTTCTCGTGACGAGAAAAATTGTCTCGCGATCAGATCCACTTCCACCTCGTCGCGGATTTGTTCCAAGTCGACGCCGATCTCGCGGCCGCGAGTGAACGCATAGAGCGCAGACCCGTGAGAATGCGAGACGTTGAAGCAGATCGCATCGCGGCCGGATTGCCCGGCCAGAGTGGGCTTTCCGTACGAGTTGTACAGGAATGACAAGCACTCGGGCGCGCTGTTCAGGTACCATCCGAGAATCGCGCGGAGAATTCCGCGGCCGATGATGAACCGCTCGCGATCTAACTGAAAATAAAATCGCTCCGCCCGGGCCTTTTCATCCGACGCAAGAGTTCTCCGGAAGCCCTCTAGCTGGGACGGCGGTTGGTCCAGGCTGGCGCGCCATACATGCGTTTCGTCATTGGCCAGTCGTGCCGGGTTAGCCGGTAAACACCAATCGGAAACGGACGGAGTATTGGCGGCGGTCGTCACGGGCTAATACTTATTCCGGCCGATCCCAGTTTCGCGCAATCTCCGTACATTTACTGGACCACTGATCAGTGAGTAATTCACGATCGCCGCGGTTGGTTACGCGTGGAACCGCGCCGACTGATTCTCGCGGTTTCGATCGTAGTTCTGCGCGTCGCGGCTATATAGCGTAAAGCTCCACCCATAGCGAAAGAAAAGGAGCGAAAAATGGGGTTGATACTGACTATTGTATTGGTCCTGCTGCTGGTAGGTGCTCTCCCGCGATGGCCTCATAGCCGTCAATGGGTTTACGCCCCCGCCGGAGGCCTCGGCACCATACTGATCATTGTACTGATATTGCTGCTGATAGGCAGAATATAAATCGCGCCGCGCCGATGAAGGTCGGCTCGCGAGCTGCATCAGTCCTATCGCAGTGAAGGTCTCGCAGACCGACCTAGAACGCTCGATGTGTTTCAGGACACGGACGTCTCGGTCGGAAGACGTAAGTCGGGCGCGAGGCCGTTGCCCATCAAGTCGATGAAGTTGTCGCAATAGAAGCGCTGCCTTATCCCCTCGGGCGTCGCGCCCATCGCGTCCTGAAAGCGCTTGAGCGGATTGCGCCCTCCCTCGACGTGCGGGAAGTCCGACGAGAACATGCATATCTCTTCGCCGGAATTCGCGATGATCCATCCGGTCTCTTCCGCGGGGTATGGCGTCACTCGCACCTGGCGGCGCACGAACTCGCTCGGCCGCATCGACATCTTCTTGAGACGCTCTTCGTTCTTGATGAACGCGGTGTGGGCGGAATCCATCGCGCGCATCCAACCGGGCAGCCATGATGCGCCCTGCTCGATGACGCCAAACTTGAGCTTAGGGAAGCGGTCCAGCACTCGATCGAAAATCATCGTCGAGAGCGTCTGCATTGGAGGATACGGAATCGCCATGTAATCGACCGACCGGAAATTTCCATCGCCGCCGTGGAAATCAGGAACCGGCGGTAGCCCGTTGATGAAGTAGTCGGGCGAGAGCAGTTGGCCGCCGCCTCCGACGTGGAAAAGGATCGGGATGCCTGCCTCCTGCGCCATCGACCAAACCGGATCGAATCCGAGGTGACTCGGCGAATGACCTTTGGGGCAGCGCGACGGAATCAGCAACGCCTTGGCGCCGATCGAAATTGCGTCGCGCGCGATCGATGCGGCCTCTTCGAACTCCGCCAGCGGCACGTAGCATGACGCGAGCAGGCGCCGATCGACGGCGCAGAAATCCACCATCGCGCGATTGAAACCGCGCGCGACCGCGATGCGCATTGCAGGGTCGCCTTCGTGTTCGAGGTTGAGAAGGCTGAGGAACATGGTGGTGAAAACCAGCTGGCTCGCGAAGCCGAGGCTGTCGAGCGCACCGGGACGATCTTCGCGCCGCCAGGAGCCTAGCGCTTCGTAGTTCTTGCGGGTCATGATCTGTTCGGCGCCGCGGGCGCGCCATTGAGCGTCGTCGTGGCGATTGCGCACCAGCGCGAAAAGATCTTTTCCGCTTTTCGCACCCAGCGCGCTGAACATGTTCTTGCGCCGAACTACCTCCGCGTAGCGTTCCTCGACGTAGCCGTCGAGAAAGTCTGGCGCCTCCATGATGTGCGCGTCGGCGTCGTGGATGACGCGCCCTTCGACGTAAGCCATTTTTGATCCTCGATGTCGTCTACATATACCGCGACAGAAGCGCGCGAGAAAACGAATCAAGCTATGCGATTTAATCTCTCTTAGCGCCGCTGGTAGAAAACCTCGGTTCGCGCAATAAATTAGCTCTGAGAATAGCGCGCACAGGAGAATGGATATGAAATTCGGCATCGCCTTTGCCAATTCCGGAGCTTTCAGCAATCCCGCACTGATGGGCCATTTGGCGACCACTGCCGAGCGATGCGGCATCGAGTCGCTGTGGACTGTCGAGCACGTCGTGATTCCCGTCAAACATACGCCATACGCCGGCAGCAAAGATGGCCAAATGCCCGGAGGTGATGACGTGCCAATCCAGGATCCGCTGCTGCCGCTCGCCTATCTCGCGGCGATCACAAAAACAATCAAACTCGCGACCGGGATCTTGATCCTGCCGCAGCGGCATCCGATTTACACCGCTAAAGAGGTCGCGACGCTGGACGTGCTGTCGGACGGGCGGGTGCTCCTCGGCATCGGTAGCGGCTGGATGAAGGAGGAATTCGAATCGCTCGGCATCGATTTCCACCGTCGCGGCGCGATGACCGACGAAGCCATCCAGGCGCTGCGTGCGCTGTGGAGCGAAGGCACCTCGTCGTTCGAGGGTAAGCATTTCAAGTTCGGCCCGCTGCACTCGTATCCAAAGCCGGTGAGAAAAAATGTCCCGATCCATGTCGGCGGCCATTCCCCCGCCGCCGCGAGACGCGCCGGACGTTATGGCGACGGGTTCTTCCCAACCGTTGTAAATCCCGAAAAGTTGAAGCAGCTCTTTGCCATCGTAAGATCCGAAGCGGAAAAGGCGGGCCGTAACCCCGATACAATCGAATTTTCCTGCATGGCGAGATCCACCCGGCCGGATGATCTCAAGGCGCTTGCAGACGTCGGCGTATCGCGAGTCGTGATTTTGCCGCCGGCAACCAACCCCGACGCCATCACGCGTTCACTCGAAAAATTACAGGAGGAAGTTATCGCAAAGGTTTAGTTCTTCAGACTTGATTTTCTGCAGCAATTTGAGTGAGCCGTCTGGGACTCGAACCCAGGACCCTCTGATTAAAAGACGAAATCCGCCCGCAAACCTCACCAATCCAACTCCGCATAATCCAATAAAATCAAGCGATTTTAGCGCTCCATCTTGGCTCCAGTTGGAGCCTTTTGAACGCAGTTCTCGGACAGAACTCGGACAATTCTCAGAGCGCAATTCGCCGCATCGCCGCGGCCGGCCTATCTCGAGGAGTGTGCGAAGTCATGGCTGCAAACATCTACGTCGAAGCACGTCGAGAATGGGATGAGCGCTACGCCGATCTCGTGCTCGGCAAACGCAACTGGCAGATAGCGGCCGGCGGACTGCTTCTGCTCGCACTGATTCTTGCCATCGGCATCGTCTGGCTCATCAGCCGGAGCCGCTACATTCCCTACGTCGTTGAAGTCGACAAGCTCGGATACGCACTGACCGTCCCGCAGCGGCTCACGCCCGCTTCTGTTCCCGACGTGACTGCACGAATGCAGCGCTACGAAATCGCGGCGTTCATCCGCAATGCGCGATCGGTAACCAGCGACGCGCAAGTGGAGCATCAGATGCTCAATTCGCTGCTCGCGCACGCGCGCGGCGCGGCCGACAGATTCCTCGACGCGTATTTTCACTCCGACGACTTCGGTCATAACCCATTCAAGATCGCAGAGAAGCAAACCGTCTCGATCCAGATCGATTCGATCCTTCAGCTTTCGCCCAGCAGCTACCAGGTTCGCTGGTCGGAACAGGAGCGCGATCTGAATGGAGTTGCGAGCGGCGCACCGACTCACTGGGAGGCCGTACTCCAGACACAGATCGTTCCACCCAACTCCGACGCCGCCATCATCAGCAATCCACTCGGATTTTACGTGACGCAAATCAGCTGGACCGAACAGCAGGAATAGCCGGGACCGAAGGAGGAAGCGCGATGAAGTCTATCGCCATAGGCAGTGTGACTCTCGCATTCGTATTGAGCGCATGCGCGAATCAGCAACAACCACCGACACCACCGCCACTGAATCTCGTCACGGAGGCCCCGGCACAGCCCAGCGCGACGCCGCCACCACCGACCGGAGCGCAACTGCTCGCACAGCAGCCCGCCGAGGTACAGTCCGCAATCAAAGAGCATCAGGATGACGGCGAATGGCCCGTCTTCAAGACAGCCGAATACACCCTCTACCCATACAGCCAGGAACCGGAGCCGACCGTCGATTGTGCGCCCCTGCGCACTACCGACATCCAGCTGCAGCCGGGCGAGACCATCACCGACGTTGCACTGGGAGATACCGAGCGCTGGATGGCGACGCCGGCCGCCTCCGGCGACCCGCGCAATGCAGTCCCTCATCTTGCGGTGAAGCCTCAAGCACCCGGCATCGAGACCAACCTGACGATCTACACAACGAAGCACATCTATCACCTGCTGCTCCACTCGCGCGGACGCGCGATGCAGGAGGTGGAGTTTTACTATCCCGACGAGCTGGCCGCAGCGATTAAGGATGCCGACGCAGCCGCGGCGAGCGCGAAGCAGCAAGCAATCGATCCGCCAGGAGATTCGGACAACATCGTGAAGGTCGCAGCGGTGGATCCGGCGCAGATCAACTTTGCCTACACCGTGGCCGGGGCAAACGTCCCCTGGAAGCCGATTAGAGCCTTCGATGACGGCTCTCACGTGTATGTCCAGATGCCGGCCGGAATGAAGTCGAGCGAGGCTCCCGCGCTGCTCATCAACGCGGGCAGCGGAACCCAGATGGTGAACTATCGGGTCAAAGGAAATTACTACGTCGTCGACCGGCTCTTCAGCGACGCGATTCTGGTCGCGGGCGTGGGCCGCGATCAGGACCGCGTCACCATCTCCTATACGGGCGGAGCGAGGTAACAGGCATGGCAACCGCAGACGTTATCCAGGAACAGGAAGAGCAGGAACAGGAGCACCTCGGCGGCGGCCGTTTCAATCGCCTTCTTGGCGTGGTTGTCGTCTCGTTTGCGATGATCGGCGGCGTCGCGCTCGCCCTCGGCGTGCAGTCCTCTGGAACCAGTCAAAGTTCCACTTCCCAAAAGTCGATAGACGACTCCGGTTCGGCAGCCCGGAACCGCGGCGAGATCGACGACCTGGCGGCGCACGGAGCGGAGCCGCAAGCGGCACCCACCACCACGCTCACCGAACCCGTGCAGACCTCTCAACAACCCGTTCAACCCAGCGCGCCAAAGCCTCCCAGCCGCTATGCGCAGTGGGCCGAGGACAAATACATGAAGGCCCTGGAATCGCCGGTGATGGTGCAGGCGTTTCACAGCGGCGGAACCCTCGAGATCGCCAGCGCAAAAGGACAGGAGACTTCCGGTAAACAAAGCGATCCTGCAATCGGTGTTCATCCGGCCGCTTCGCCGTACGAGGTGATGGCGGGAAGCATCCTGCCCGCGGTTCTCATCAGCGGCATCAATTCGGATCTGCCTGGACCGATACTCGCACAGGTCAGCCAGAACGTTCTCGACAGTGCGACCGGCAGATCGATTCTGATTCCGCAGGGCAGCCGCCTGATAGGCGCCTACCAGAACGCGTCTTCATACGGTCAGCAGCGCGTTCAGATCGCGTGGCAGCGGCTCATCTTTCCGAACACCGCCAGCATGAATCTGCCGCATATGCCGGGGGCCGATCAGAGCGGCTACGCCGGCTTCTCGGACCAGGTTGACAATCACTACCTGAGAACGTTCGGAGCCGCCGCCGTCATGAGCCTGATCAGCGCCGGACAGATGGTCGGCCAGATGGCGACTTACGGCGGCGGCGCCTCCTACGGACCGGCTACTACCAGCCTAATCAATGGGCGATGGCGAGCCAGACGGCCGGTTCGGCCGCCTCGGAACAGTTCGGAGCGATGGGCCAGCAGCTGATGGGACAGGGATTGAATCGTCCGCCAACTCTCGAGATCCGGCCCGGCTACCAGTTCGACGTGATGGTGACCCAGGACCTCGTATTCCCCGGCCCATACGGGAAGTGAGTCTGCAATCCAATCCGCCAAGGGAGATGTCCAATGGGAGTTCTCAAACGCAAACAGGAAAGCGAAGCGATCACCTTCAAGCTGCCGGCCGCACTCAAGCGTGAGATCGAGCAACTTCGGAGTCGGGCCGAAAACGCCGGCTTCGATCTGGGCGAGACGATGACGGCTGCGATGTGGCGGTTGTGCAAACAGATAAAAGCCGAGCTCGAAGGTGTAACTCGTTCGGGCCGGAAGCTTAATGGCAGCGCAACCCAGCAATCGACGGAGAAAGTGCAGTGAAGATTTTCCGGAATTTCTCCGCCGCTTGGCGGCGCGCGGAAAGGGCTGATTTGGGGAGTGGACTGGAGGGGGTAAAGGGCCGGTCGTTCGTAGAGCAAGATAAAGGACCTGCGGTACCGTGCGGCATTTTCGACCGATTCCTCAACGAACTCGCGGCCTTTCCCACTCGGAGGCGGTCAATGAGCAGCACACTGTACAGCACGGCAGAAAACCGCGCCGGATCGCTCGCGCAGCGACTGCATTTCCAGCGTCTGGAAGGCGGCTCGCAAACCCATCGAGGCGATCACAGGAATTGCACTCGCAGCAGCGCTCTTAATTGCAGCCGGCAATGCGTTCGGCGTGCTGATTTCGAACACAGACAGCGCTGCGCCCGCCGGCGTCTATCGCGTCATTTCGACCGAATTCAAACGCGGCGAATCTGGTCGCCGCCTGCCTGCCCTTCTCCATCGCGCAAGAAGGTCTCGCCCGCGGTTATCTGCGCACCGGCGCGTGTGCCGGCAATGCGGAACCGGTCGGCAAGATCGTAGGCGCTCTTCCCGGCGACATCGTCGAGATCGAACCGCGGATGGGTCGCCGTGAATGGCGTGCGTTTCAAACGCAGCGCTGTCGCAGCGCACGACAGCGCCGGCCGTGCGCTTAGCCATGTCGCGTGGGGCCGCCATCGGGTCGCAAGCGGCGAGGTGTGGCTGTTCGGTTTCAACGACCGGAGGAGCTGGGACTCGCGCTACTTCGGCCCGGTTCCGCTCGCGAACGTGCGCGGCGAGATCGAGCAGGTCATCGCGTGGTGAATGCCATGAGCAGCAACGGCAACGGAAACGGACATAGCCACGAGCACGGGCTCAGAGTTCATCATCTCGCCAATCTCGGCGGATTGATCGCATTGGCAGGTCTCGATCTGGAGCCGCCAGACTTCCTGCTTGGCGCATTGCTGAGCGTGGCGCAGGAGGCAAGCAGCCTTAGCGCTTCGCAGCGGGCGCACGTTGCGGCAATCGGGCGCAAGAAGCTCGATGAGCGGGCGACCGGCAAGCGCGCGTGGAAGTCATGGCAGCGCGCGCGGGATCTGCACGCGATCACGCTGAGCAGCGGGCAAGTGCGCGAGATCATCGAGGCGCTCGGGCGGACGGACACCGGACGACCCGACCAAGCTGGTACTCGCGTTGAGCCAGGCGTTGACCGAGGTGTGCGATGAAACGGCCTAGGTTCCTCCGCCAGAAAGAGGTCGACATCAAGCTTCGCCACGAGCATGCCGAGCGTCCGCGCAAACTTGTGCCGTGGTGGGCGCGGGCATTGCGGCGGATAGGCATGCGCCAGGGACTGCGGAGGCAGCAAGTTAGCGGAAGTCTGAGCGGTATGCGCGCGGCGCGAGTCCGGGTGGCAGAGCCTCCGGCTTATGCCCGGCGCAGCGTGGTCAAGGCGTCCTTCTCGCGCAACCGCCGGAGCGGTGCGTGGGTGGCGCATGCACGCTACCTGTCGCGGCCGGGCGCTCAGCAGGAATTCACGAAGGGAATGGGGTTCGACTCCGAGCGCGAGGCGATCGACATGCTGGCCACGGTCAGAACGTGGGAGAAGAGCGACGAACTCATGTGGCGATTCATTGTTTCGCCTGAGGACGCTGATCGCCTCAATCTCCGCGACCACGTGCGGGAGCTGATCGGCAGAATGGAACGCGACCTCGACACCAAGCTCGAGTGGGTCGCGATCGATCATCACAACACCGACGACGCGCACGTTCATTTGCTGGTCCGCGGCGTGCGCGAGAACGGCAGGCCACTGGAGATCAATCGCGAGTATCTGCGCTCGGGCATCCGTATCCGCAGCCAGGAAATCGCGACACGGGAACTGGGTCCGCGGCTGGAACCGGAGATGCTGCAGGCGCGTGAGCGAGCAGTCCGCCGGGAACAGTGGACCGAGATCGACCGCGCGCTTGCAGAGAAAGGCCGATGGAAATGGCCTCGTCACGTACGAGCAGTTCCAACCGAAAAGCGAGGCAGCTCGTATTCGAGCCGAGCAGGAGGTCGATCGCCTGCAGTTTCTCTCAGGACTCGGACTGGCCCGCCGGGTAGATGAGCGAAGCTGGCAGCTCTCTGACAATCATGAGCGCGAGCTTCGTGAGCGCCAGGTCTCCAAGGATGTGATCAAGACGCGCGCGCGCGAACGCCAGCGCGGAATCGACTCCGGCATGGATCGAGTCCGTGAACCCAGGAGGGAGGGCAATGGCTGAGCATCGTCCTTATCAGGGTTCCCGGATCGTCGGTGGATGCGCAGGCTGGCGCGTGCGAAGCGGCTCGCCCTGCTATCGCTGGCGGGAGCGTTCTTCGCGATCAACTGGGTGACGACTCAGCACGCCGCGAGTGTGCTTCGCATGCGTCGTGGCTTGGGCACCCGCTCTTTCACTTGCAGGGCGCAGCGATTTACGCACCGTGGTCGTGGATTGTCTGGTGGACGCGATGGTACTGGGCGCCGCAACTGGAGCCGCTCTGGGCGCAGTGCGCTCGCGAGGCGCTCTACCCGATGGCAGTCGTGGCAGCGCTTTCCTGCGCCGCAATCGCGATGGTGCGGCATGGCTGGTTCGCGAACGTTTCCGACCTTCATGGTTCCGCGCGCTGGGCAACGACGCGTGATCTGAGAGCCGCTCGACTTGATCGACTCCGGCAGCCGGGTTGTCGTGCCACTGAGGGCATTGGCAGAGCGCATGCGCCTTATCCGCCGGCTGCCGCAACGCGCGGGAGTCTATCTGGGTCTATGGCGCGCAAAAGGGACGGCAGTTGCTGATGCGCGATTGCGGCCCCGCGCATGTACTGGTCTTCGCCCCGACGCGCAGCGGCAAGGGCGTCGGGATCGTGATTCCAACGCTGCTCACTTGGCCGCATTCGGTACTGGTCCACGATCTCAAAGGCGAGAACTGGGCGCTCACCGCCGGAGCGCGCAAACGGATGGGCCAGGTCTGTCTCAAGTTCGCGCCGGCTTCGGCCGAGAGCGAAGGCGCGCGTTACAACCCGCTTTCGGAGGTCAGGCTGCGCACGCCCAACGAGATCCGCGATGTTCGCAACATTGTGCAGATGATCATCGACCCCGACGGCAAGGGACTTCCTGATCATTGGTCGCGAGAAGGATCGGCATTCCTGACCGGAATGATCCTTGACCAGCTTTATAGCGGGCCGCGACAAGACGCTCAGTGGGCTGGAAGCGCGGCTCTGCGATCCGGTGCAACCCATCGACGACACCATCCAGCAGATCATGCGGTCCGAGCACGATCCATCGGGCTCGCTGGGCTGGACCGATTCGCGCGGCATCACGACCAGGACACATCCGATCATCGCGCGCGCGATGCGCAGCATGCTCGACAAGAGCCCCAATGAGCGCTCGGGCGTGATCTCGGAGGTGAAGGGATTCCTCGAGCTCTATCGCGATCCTGTCATCGCCGCGAACACCGCAGTTTCCGACTTTCGAATAACCGACCTGATGAATCATCAACGGCCGCTGTCGCTTTACATCGTGGTTCCGCTCGCCCACAAGAACAGCCTGAAGCCGGTGATTCGGCTGATGCTCGCTCAGATCCTTCATCGCCTTACCGAACATCTGGAATTCCGGAACGGGCGCGCGGTGACCGGATTCCGCCATCGGTTGCTTCTCATGATCGACGAGTTTCCGAGTCTCGGACGACTCGATGTGTTCGCAGAATCCCTGTCGCTGGTTGCCGGCTACGGGATCAAAGCGTGCCTGATCGCGCAGGACCTGAGCCAGATCCATGCTGCGTACGGCCATGATGAGGCCATTACCTCCAACTGCCATACGCGCGTCGCGTTCGCGCCGAATCGGATCGAAACAGCGCGGCTTCTCTCGCAGATGACCGGAGAAACGACTGTCCGTCACGCGCACCGGACAACTTCCAACTCAGGTGCCAGCGTTTCGGAACCGGAAGTGGCGAGGCCACTGCTCACGCCCGACGAAGCGATGCGGCTCGGCGCCAACGAGGCGCTGATCTTCACCAGCGGCCGGCCAGCGATTCGGGCAACGAAACTTCGCTATTACGCCGATCCATTCTTCAAACGGCTTGCGCAGGTCGCTCCGCCATCGAAGAGCGATCGCATCGAATACGATCCGGCTGTTGCCGACGGTACGGAACAATCAAATGTCAGCGCGGAGAAGGACGAGACGCGCACAGGTGATGTCCAACCAGCGCCCCGTAGTGCAAGTCGCCGGAGAAGCCTCGCCACGTCAGACCAGTTCCCGCGGAACAGCTCTCGTTTCTGAAATTCGCCGTCGAAAACGGCACCGCGCCTGCCGAGCCGAAAGAGGAAGGCGTGAAGGAGAGACTACTGTGAGGCGACAACTCACTGCTTACCTGAGTGAAGAGGAGTTCCATCGGCTGCGCGACGAAGCTGACGAGCGCGGCATCACGCTGTCGCGATATGTGAAGGAGCGTCTCTTTCAGTCCGAAGGCGGTTCCGGACTGACTTTCTCGGATGCCGCACTCGCCGCGACTGAAAAGCGAATCATCCAGGCCAATCGCGTCTCCACGGCCGAAAACCTGAAACCGCTCGCTCACCAGCTCACCACGCTGCTCGCCATGATCGATCAGTTCGCTCTGAGCATGTTGAGTCATTTGCCGGAAATTCCCGAAGCGCAACGCAAGCAGGCGCTCGCTTCAGGGCAGCGACGCCATCGTGGATTGCGCGCCGAGGTCGAGGCGACGCTGAAACGGATGGAAGAGCCGCCGCCGACGCAGAAAAGCGGCGCCGGCCGCAATGGAGAGTCGCATGATCACGGCCACAGCAGCTTCAGGAACGACGCCTGCGACGAGCTCCTCAGACGGCAGCTGGGAACAAGAATTCTGGCGGCCATCGGCGATCCTCAGATCACCGAGATCATCGTCAATGAGGACGGCCGCGTCTGGTTCGAATCCTACGGCAAGGGAATGCATGAAGCCGGTCTGCGGCTCGCCGCCTCGCAGGTCGAGAGCCTTATCGGAACCGTCGCGGCGTCACTCGGAACGGTCGCGAACACCGACAATCCGATCGTCGAAGGCGAACTACCGATCGACGGCATTCGTTTCGAAGGTCTGCTTCCTCCAGTCGCACGAAAGCCCTGCTGCGTGATGCGCAAGCCCGCGCAGGTGCTCTACACGCTCGACGATTACGTTCGCGACGGATTCTGACCGTAGCCATGCCCAGGTTCTGCGCGACGCAATTGACCAGAGGCTGAATATCGTCGTTGCCGGCGGCACTGGCTCCGGCAAGACCACGCTCGCGGGAGCGATGATCAATGAGATGGTCGTGCGCTCCGACCCGAACGACGCTACGTGATTATCGAGGATACCCTCGAAATCCAGTGCCGCGCTCACAATCTTGTCCAGCTGCATACCGCCGAAAACGCGGACATGACGCGGCTGGTACGCACGACCATGCGGCTTCGCCCCGACCGCATCATCATCGGCGAGGTGCGCGGCGCAGAAGCGCTCGCACTGCTCAAAGCCTGGAATACCGGGCATCCGGGCGGCGTCACCACGATCCACGCCAACGGCGCGACGGCCGCGCTGACGAGGCTTTCGAGTCTCGTGCAGGAGGCCGGCGTGCCGCCACAACCGGAACTCATCGCCGAGACCATCAATCTGCTCGTCTTCATTGTACGCACGCCGGCGGGACGACGAGTCACGGAACTTGTCCGCGTCGCTGGCTACGATGCGCGCGACGGATTCTCGTTGACGCCCGCTGAACTGATCAAGGATTCGAAGCCATGACGGCTTAAGGTTCATTCGATCAACAAGGAGGTCCGGGAAATGAAACGCTTAAAAGGAATGAAAGGCTCGTTGGCAAAGTGAGCAGTCGTGACTCACCTATGCGTTCGGTGTCGTGACCATCGCCTGGCCGGCGCGAGCATTCGCCGCGGTCGCAGCCGGTGGCGCGCTGCCGTGGGACGGCCGCTCACGACGCTGCAGAACGATCTGCAGGGTCCGGTCGCTCACGCCATCACCACCGCAGCGATCATCGGCACGGGAATCATGTGGTCGGTCAGCGAACATGGAACCGGCGTGCGCAAAATGTCCGCCCTCGCCTTTGGCGGCTCTTGCGCGCTCGGCGCGACCACGCTGATGACGACGCTCTTCCCGCTCGGCGGCGCGCTCTTTTAGGGAGGCCAGGCAATGGCGGAGACGAGCGCGGGTCAGCGCGATTCATCAATCGCTCACCCAGCCGATTCTGCTGGCCGGAGCGGAACGGCCTCTGGCGATCGCCAACTGGATCACCGCCGCCGCCTTGATCTTCGGTGGTGGACTTCACTGGTACACGGTCGCCATCGGAGCGTTCCTGCTGACGGCCGGGCATTGGGCGTTGGTGCAGGCGGCGAAATTCGACCCCCAGCTCAGCCGGGTTTATGTCCGGCACATCCGCTACCAGGACCACTATCCTGCTCGCGCTTCGGTCTACTGCGCCGCCGCGCGCGAATCCGCCCGTCCGTGCCAACACCGAAGGAAATTCGCGCGTAATGAGGAGAGGTGGAATCATGTTCCTAAAGGAATTCAAGGATTTAAGACGTAAGCGCGACAAACTGCTCGGGCCTGCCCGATCAGCTCAATTACGCTATTCCCGTCGACGACCACACCATCGCGATGAAGGACGGCGCCTTCCTGTCGGCCTTCGAGTGCTCCGGGCTCGACCTCAACTCGGCGAGCGTGGAGGAACTCGACGCGCATCGCGCCCAAGGCAATCGTGCGCTTGCGCGTCTGGACGACGGCTTCCAGTACAACATCGATCTCATCCGCTATCCGAGCGTCGAATATCCGAGCCGGGCCTTTCCCGATCCGGTCAGCGCGGCGTTCGACCGCGAGCGAGAGATTCAATACTCCGCCGGAAGGCCAGCACTTCGAGACCAGATGCGTTCTGACGATCACTATCGTCCGCCGTCCGACGCCCAGATCGCGGATCGCCGGCATCTTCCTCTCGGATGCGCCGAAACGTGCCCGACTGGCGGCGCGCAACTCGAATGGTTCAAGCAGAAACTCCGCGAGTTCGACAGACGCGATCAGCCCGGTCTGGAAGCTGACCCGCTCGGCCTGGATGCACTGCTCTCCCATCTGACGAGCTGCATCAACGGTCGCATGTGCGAGATGCGCCGCGCCGGAAGGTCCGCGTACCTGGATGCCATTTTTGGCAATCAGGATTCTGATCGCGGATTCAAGCCACGCATCGGCGGACGGCACATCCGCGTCGTCGCCTTGGCCGGGTTTCCCCCTTTCTCATATGCGGAGATGGCCGCACTCCTGAGCGAACTGCCGATCTCTTATCGCTACTCGATCCGCGGAATTCCGGTGGCCCGAGTACGGCAATCAGCCAACTTGCCGTTTACCGGCGCAACTGGTTTCAGAAGCGGCTGGGGCTGCGCGGCGATTATCAGCGAAAGCACTTCGGCTCAGGCGCCGGCGCAGCATTTCAAAATCAGCACGCGCTCAAAATGGCCGCCGATGCTGACGATGCGATTACCGAGGCCGAGGGCGGCGCGGTCCGCTACTGCTACGTCACCCCAAAAATCGTCATCACCGAGGACCAGGCCGAGGTCGCGGATGAGAACGCGCAGCTGGTGTTCAAGGTCTGCCAGAACATGGGCTTCGACCCCCGTATCGAGACGATCAATGCCGTCGAGGCGTGGCTCGGATCGTTCCAGGCCACGGCTGGTACGACGTGCGACGCCGCTGGTCAGCACTCAAAACCTTGCCGACATCATCCCGCTCACCAGCATCTGGCCAGGCCTCGCGACCAATCCATGCCCGTACTATCCGAAGGACACGCCGGCACTTCTGCTATGGCGCGACCACCGGCGGCACGCCGTTCCGGCTCAATCTGCACGTCGGCGACACCGGCCACACCGGCATCTATGGGCCCAACCGGCAGCGGCAAGAGCGTGGCGCTGGGAACGATTGTCGGCCAACTTCCGTGCGGTCCCCGATTGCAGATTTTCTTCTTCGACAAGGGCTACTCGGCTTTTGTTCTGACCAAGGCATTGGGCGGGCAGCATCTCGATCTGGGCGAGGACGAGGTCCCGCTGCAGCCGCTGGCGCGAATCGACGATGACACCGATCGCATGAAGCTGCAGGGTCTGCTCGAAGACTGGATCGAGCTGCAGGCGTTCAACTGCTGCCGCCGCAGCGCAAGGCGCTGTGGCGTGCGTTGAACCTGCTGGCCGAAGGCCCGGCCGAGCAGCGCACCATCAGCAACCTGGTCACCCAGGTGCAGGATCAACGCAGTGCGCGACGGCTTGAGCGCCTCTCGCTGGCCAGGACCGCTCGGCCGCTTTCTCGATGCTGATCACGACGTCCTGCTCGATAACGCTTTCATTACCTTCGAGCTCGAGACTCTGATGGGCATGGGCCCGAAGGTCGTGATTCCGGTTCTGACCTATCTCTTTCACCGCATCGAGCAGCGGCTCGATGGGCGACCCACCCTGCTCGTACTCGACGAAGCCTGGATGATGCTGGCAAACGAGCGTCTTCGGCGCCAAGATCGAGGAGTGGCTGCGCACCCTGCGCAAGAAGAATGCGGCCGTCATTCTCGCGACGCAGAGCCTCAGCGAAATCGCCAACTCGCCCTATCGCGACGTCATCCTGGAATCGTGCCCGACCAAGCTCTATCTGCCGAACCCGGAGGCGCAGCAGCCCGCACACCAGCGAGATTTATCAGACATTCGGACTCTCCGATCGACAGATCGATATCATCGCCGACGCCACGCCCAAGCGGCATTACTACTACGTCTCGCCGCTCGGCCGCCGTCTCTTCCAATTCGCCCTCGGACCGGCGGCGCTGGCCTTCATCGGTGCCAGCTCGAAAGATGACATCCTGACGCGCGGCGGATGATCGAGCGAGCACGGCGAGGGCTGGCCCGCCGAGTGGCTCCGGCGCGCGGGTCTTGAAGAGTGGGCCGACTATCTCGCGAAGCTATGGGCATGTCGACACGCTCGACTCGAACTCGATGCCTCGTTAGTAATGTCGCAATCCTTACGCCAATGGCAAGTCCATCACGAGGTGAGATGAACATGAACTCGAAGCAACTTCTCGCCGATTCTCATCGATCGGTTGGTTGCCTTGGTTTGTCTGCTCGGCGACGCCCTCCGGCGCACGCCCTGTTCGGCGGCGCGACAGTCGTCTTCGACCCGCAGATGTTCGCCCGCCAGCTGCAGCAGCTTGCGCAGGAAACCGCCACGGTCACAACCTCGCGCAGCAGCTTCAATATGTCATCAAAAACACGACCGGCGGTGGCGCCGGCGTCTGGCAGTCCAACGAGAGTTTGCTCAATAATCTCGGCGATTTGATCAGCCAACAGGAAGGCCTCTCGTACACCTTTCAGGGTCTCGACGCAGCAGTTTCAGCAGCTCTATCCGGGCTATCACGTCACCTCGACCGCCGGAGTCCAGAGCCCGCAAGCGACCATCGAGACAACGCTGAACACGCTCAACGGGGCGCTTGCCTCGGCGCAGGCTCAGGCGCAGAACTTCCGGCCGAACAGGCCTCCCTGCAGACCTCGAGCTGAAGAATCAAACCGCGATGGGCAACCTGCAGGCGGTGCAGGTCAGCAACGAAATCGCGCTCGCCCAGGTGCAGCAGGTGCAGATGCTCCGCCAGCTCGTGATGGCCCAGATGAATTCGCAAAACGTCGCGGCGGCGAATCAGATCAACAGCCAAGTGCAAAGCAGTCTAGCGGCACAGGCCTTGTTTTCGGCTCCGCCGCCGCCAGGAATAGCGGACATCATTCACACTGCTCCAAGTGCTATCCCCATGCAGCCGCAATAACCGAGCTAAAAGACGACAAATGAAACAAAGCAGAAATCCGTTGATTCTCACGTTCGCTGCCATCGGCGTCGGCGCCGTGCTCTATGGCGCCTGGTATCTCTACCGACAAGCATTAGTGAAAGAAGAATCGCGCGCTGCCTTCACGGCGCCCGCTCCTTCCGGAATCCCAGACGTCTTACACGCAACACCCGGAGCTCCACCGATTCAGCCTCATTGAAGGCCAGCGTTAAGCCCAAGCTTCGTTTGGATCTGCGAGGAACACCATGGGCACATTCGACGACATAGCAAATCAATTCAATCTCGCCGCCTTGAAGTATTCAGCAGCTATCCAACCATATGCCATCAAACTCTTCGCAGCCCTTCTCCTCATTGACATCCTCGTTACGTGGATTCAGTTCACTGCCGAAGGTCAACTCGACGGTTCCTTCTTCCTCGGTCGGCTGATTAAACATCTCCTCAGCGGTGGCTTCGTATATCTAATGATCGTTAATGCACTCCCATGGATGGAAGCAGTGCTAAGCAGTTTCAGCCGCATCGGCGCCGCCGCGACAGGATTGCCCGCACTGAGCCCTCAAACGATTCTGCAACTCGGCGGAAACATGGCTTCTATGATTTTCAATACCTCTGCTACCGCAAGCCTAATGGCAGACGTCGAGCTAGCTATTGTACAAAGCATTTCGGCTTTTGTTGTATTGCTTTCTTTTGTCATCACAGCGGCGATGCTGCTGCTCACACTTATCGAGGCCTACTTGGTGGTGGGTGGAGGAGTCATTTTGCTCGGATTTGGAGCCAACCGTTTCACCGCTCCGGCCGCGGAAGGGTACTTTGGCTATGTCATCCGTGTTGCCGTGCGCCTCCTCTTTTTCTACCTCGTACTCGCCATCGGAGTGCAGATTGCCAATCAATGGAGCGCCGCGCTTACCGCAGCGTGCAAGCCGATACCGGCGACCCTGCCTTGGTGGACCACCTATGGCCTGCCACCGAGTTCAATCGTCACTACCGTTTGTTCGGGAACAATTCCCGTCTCTGTCATGCTCGACTATACCGCTTTCGCGATCGTTTTCATGATTGTTTGCATCGCTGTTCCCCACACTGCAGCGGGCATTGCCGGTGGCACAGTCGGTCTCGCTCTGAGCCATGCGTTCGAGGCCGCATTTATTGCTCAAACCGTCATTCGGCCAATTTCAAGCGCACTCCAAACCGGACTTAGCAAAGCCGCGCAACTCGGCACCGGCAGCGCTGGCAATAGCGGCGCATCAAATGGCTGGGTCAAGGCAATGGACTTCGGCCGACACACCCAACAGTTAAGCAATCTCGGTCCTGACAGCGGACAGCGGGTACCGGCACCCAAGGATGCTCGCGGCACGTCGGTTATGCGGGTGCGAGATCCGAGCACCACCGCGATGAATCCGGGTACCGCGCGTTACGGGAATGGCAACAGCACGACAACGATGGGTAAGGCGACCACTAAAATCTGAAGGAGAGATCACTCCGCGAGCGCCAGGGGCTGAAGCAGTTCCAATGAACGCTTCAATTACACATTCGGTCGTCCGCAAGCAGCTTCGCACAATGGGCTGCGAGCTATTTGACATCGGCGTCCATCAACAGGACGGGCGGATGTTGCTGCGCGAGGGCTGGAGCGCCGACCGGGTAAACGCAGCAATCAGCTGGCTCAGGCGCGAGAACGCTCGTAGCGCCCACATTTTTGTCCGCCCTCACGCCGCTCATCCGTTGAGCCTGATCGATGATCTCAATTCCGACGCGATTGTTCGAATGTTGGACACCGGATTTCAGCCGGCCCTCATCGTTGAAACTTCGCCCGGCAACTTTCAGGCGTGGGTGAACCATGGACGCATACTGTTCGATCGCACCTTTAGCACCCTGGTCGCGAAGGAACTCGCACGTCGCTTCGGAGGTGATCCATCCAGCGCCGACTGGCGCCACTTTGGCCGGCTCGCGGGCTTCACGAATCAAAAGCCAAAGAGGCGCTTGCAGAATGGATTTGCACCGTTCGTACGACTGCGTCAAAGCGAGGGGCGCACTTACACCGCAGCGCGCGAATTTCTCGAGGAAATTGAATCGCTCGCACAGAAAGCCGGCGCGCAGAGCTCTCCGCGAACGATATCTCGAAAGACTTCGACCGAAGACTCTGTCCGACCCATCACGAGGTTTCACCGGGATCCGCGGTACGGTGGCGATCTTCATCGCGCTGATATGGCGTGGGCTTTACACGCTGCGAGCTACGGCCTTTCAGAACAAAAAATCAGAGACGAAATCCTATATGCTCGGAACCTGTCAAAAAAAGGCGGACCTAAGCGGCAACTCGACTACGCGGAGCGAACCGCGATTAAGGCGCTCAGTACCGTCGAGCCGCTCCCCTGAGCGCGCGGCTACGCTATGGACGGCGCGGCGAAAACACACCGCCGCTCGGCCAGTAATGCCTGCCGTTCCCGCTTCGCCGCGCTTGATGCGGTGCGCCGGTTGCTCCACTGCAAGCGCGCCAACCTGCGGGCCGCTTTGCTTTGTCACGCTCGCAGGCTGCGCATCCGGCGGATCGAGATCATGCGCAACCGTCCAGGTTCGGGTGAGACGGTTGCGCCCCGAAAATGGCGCGGAGTGAAAGGCAGACAGTAAGCAAGGCCCTGGCCTTCGGCAAGCGGGCAGGGGAAGGAGGTTCAGTATGGATGCGTGCGTGATGTGCAGACGAAAGGTTCAACCGGCGGAGAACTGGATACGCTGCCACCTGTGGGGCGGATTCGCGATCTTCCACTGGCGATGCTTCGGCGAGTACTTGCGAGCCGAGAGCGAGCAGCGGGTCGAGAGCGCGGTTTGGGAAGCCAGCCGTAGCAGCTAAAAGCGAAATTCAAGGTCCGCATTTGGCGGACGAAAGGAGTAAATGTCATGTCTCTGAATAGAGCGATGGTAATTGGAAATCTGGGCGGTGATCCGGAACTAAGGTATCTGCCCACCGGACAGCCGGCGGTTGGGTTTGGCCTGCACCCCGAAAACTCCGCCGAAATGAGGTAGAGTCCGTCGCCTGATGACCTGCCCCGCAAAAGCATACCAAGCTGAAGTAGAGAAAACGACCTGCGTGATCCGGTTAAGGCCGCTCTGGCCGGCGTTTTTTGCACTCAACAGACTCACGTGAGTATCTCCAGTGAAGTGCCCGCTGCGGGCTTTCCCGCCTGGGCCGGAACTGGTTCCGGACCGGGCGCCGCGGCCTCTGCCCATTGCGCCGCAAACACCGCCGGTGCGCTATCACGCAATGAGCTGTGTGGTCGCACCTGATTGTAGTCCTGGCGCCACCGCTTGAGCTGGTCACGTACGTCAGCGAGCGCGAAAAAGACCTCGACGTTCAAGCATTCGTCGCGCAGCCTTCCGTTGAATGATTCGATGTAGCTATTTTCCACCGGCCGGCCCGGCCGGATGAAGTCGAGTTGCACCCCGTGCTGATACGCCCACACCTCCATGGCCTTGCTTGCGAACCCAGTGCCGTTATCGACCGTGATCGACATCGGCGCACCACGCTCGGCGATTGCCTGCGAGAGCGCTAACGCCACCTTGTGGCCAGTCAGCGAGCTGTCGGCCAGCAGCAGCACGCATTCACGCGTGAACTGATCGACTACCGTCAGCACCCGGAACCAGCGCCCATCAAGCAAACGGGCGGCCACAAAATCCATGCTCCACTTTTCGTTGGGTCGCGTCGCTCTAAGCGCCGGCACACGTGCGCGCCGCGCGATCTTCTTGCGCACCTTGGTCCGCACCGCAAGCCCGTCCTCGGTGTATAGTCGGTAGATCCGTTTGGCGTTCACCGCCCAGCCTTCGCGCCTCAGCAGCACCGTCAGCCGTCGGTAACCGAAACGCACCCGGCTCGCAGCCAGTTCGCGCAGCCGCACCCGTAACGCGTGCTGCGGATCTCTTCGGCTCTGGTGGTTCATCGTCGCTCGATTGATCATCATCAGCCCCGCCACCCGCCGCGTGCTGAGTGCGAACACCAGCCTGCGTCCACCGCCCCAGCTCGCGTCGATGACGAGGCCTTACAGCTTTTTTTGCACGATCTCCTGGAGGATGTGCCGATCCAGTGACAGATCCGCGACCAGCTGCTTGAGCTTCGAGTTCTCCTCGCGCAACTGCCTCAGCTCACGCAGCTCGTTCAGCCCCAGTCCCGAGTACTTCTTCTTCCAGATGTAGAATGTCGCTTCGCTGATCCCATGCTCGCGGCAGAGGTCGGCCACCCTGGTGCCGCTCTCCGCTGGCCGCAATGCGCGCAGAATCTGCTCCTCCGAATGTCCCTTCTTCGCCACCTTCCTGTCCTCCTTCGATCGCTTCAGAGGACCACGCTTGCCGCGCCAAACTCAACTTATCCCTGGCTCGCTTTTCGGGTTTTGGGTCACTTTTGCGGGGCAGGTCAATAACCGACGGACTCTACTTATAACTGGCGGGAAATTGGGGTGCAGGCCAAGTCAGCGAAACCGCACCAATGACAAGTGTAAAAGGAACGATCTGCCAGAGTTGTAATCTGATCGGCGGAAGTGAACTGAATGCCCCTTGAGAATAGGCGAGACCTAAACCAAATCCGATCATTCCCAAGATTCCAACAAGGCGCTTCAGGTTTTCGGGGAGTGACAAGGTGACACACTCCCAAAAGCCGAAGAGAAAGAACCACACCCAAAATTCTCGGCTAAGCATGGTTGTTGACAGTAGTGCGCTCCCCGCTTACCCGCCAACGCATAGAATGCGGCCATGAGCAGCACCTACGCTCAACCGATCCTGTTCTTTTTCTGCCGTCCGTGCGGCGATTATCACGAGAAAAACACACCCGTATTGCGCCGAGCAGGCCGCGCGATCCGCAGAAGGCTCAAGGCCGCAGGCGAAGGCAAGAAACAAGGCCAGCGGAAGCGCAAGAACGCTTCGCCCAGCCTAAGCTCGCCCCAAATTCGCGAGCGCGACCGGGTATAGATTCGGGTATATTTCAGCTGTTCGCTGGTTCTTCGCCAGCGTGAAGCCATTCTCTCCGTGAGTCTTCCATAGTGGTTCGAATCCCTCCCTCTCCGCCAAATTGCTGCACTTTTTGGCATTCAGCATCGTCGTCAAGCCTCTCTCGAAACGCCCTGATCGGTGCGGGTGGGATCAGGTTGGGGTTGGTTTGATGAATTATTGACGTCTCCCAATCGGGCCAACGTCTCCTGGCTCAGCTCGCCCGGATTGATCCAGCGCCAGTAGTGACGGATCAGCATGGTGAGATTTCGATGGCCCATTTGTTTCTGGAGCCAATCGATTGGGGCTCCCTTCTGAAGCATGAGGGTCGCGTATGTATGCCGTGTTTGCATAAGCGGCCGATACGGAACTTCGGCTTTCTCGACCAAGTTTGGCCACAACGCCTTCGTCACCCAGTTCACGTTCAATGCCTTCCAGGCTCTGTTAGGAAAAACGAACTCCCTCCTCAATTTGATCCGGTCTCGTCGCTTCAGCAACTCCTCGCGGACGCGAGGCAGCATCTGGACGTAACGGAAACTTGTCTTGCTCTTGGGCGAGCTTTCTCCATGGCGTGTCAGACTCCGTCTGACCAGGATGCGCTCCCGATCAAAGAAGACACCAGACCAACGCAGTCCGAGGACTCCTCCGCGGCGCATGCCGGTGAAAAAGCAGACTGAGAGGAGCGAACGCTCCCATCCTTCCGAGGCCTTCAGAAGACTCTCGACCTCATCCTCTGTAAACGGATTGACCTCGTCCTCGTTCTCCTCGTTCTTGAAAGGACGCGCGTCGATTAGAAGCTTGTCGTTCGCCAAGCCGCGCCGTTTGGCGAGGCGCAAAATCTGGCAGAGCACGTCCAGACTCATATTCTTGCGCCGGGTGCTGAGCGGTTTCTTCTGCGGCGTTCGCTTCCCCTCAATCTCGTTCTGCTCGACATCTTCGATTGGGCTAACCTCACCGGCCAGCCAACGCATTGGCGTCTTTCAGACCGCATACGGCGCGAGGACCACTGAGCATGCGCTGACCGTACCATTGCCTTTACTTTAAAATTGGCTCAGACTCGGTGCCGGGATCACCCTTTCCAACGATGGCCTCCTCGAGCACAGAATTTCGAGGGCGTATGGCCCTGCTGATTGTGAGTGCCGCTTTGGTGGTAGTCGCGGCCTCATTGGCGGTCGCTGCGTTATGAGGCGGGTGTTTTCAAAGACGGACTTGCGGGACTTGAGCTCGATTGTGGCCATCGTCCTGTTGTTGGCCAGCATTCCCTCAACCACCGGGTTCATCGTCGTCTCAGACCGAGCCATCCAGAATTGACCATCAACATTTGCCAGCCGATTCAGATGTTGGATCTCGCCTCGAATGCATTGCTTGCTCGCCCCGCCGCTGTCCTAGCGGAGTTCGTTCTCCGCGACTTGGGCTCGGCCGCGACAAAGGAGGCGGCGCGACCAATCGATTTTAAGGTCGCTCCCGATACTCCGCCCCCAAAACGCCCCATCTTAAGAGCTTCGTCGTTCGACAAGTTCTCCGATTTGAGTGCCAGACGCCCGCGAAATGTGGCGGTGCGAGGCTATTCGTTCAGGTAAGGGGTGCGTCCCTTCTACCGAAAGTCAGACCCGGCGACAGGTGCAGCATGATCGATCATCTAATAGTGAAAACGTCAGCCGGCACATTTCGGAGATACACGTGACTTTCACATCAATCGAGATACGAAAGAGCAGTGCAATGTATAGAAACAAGGCCATTGTCTTAATAGTAACGATGGCGGTGGTTCTGGTTGGCTTTCTCTACGTTTCAGATTCCGCTGGTGCGGCCTCGCCTGAGATTGCGGCCGTTCTTTCGCAAGCGCCAGCCAGTGACATTGGGAAGAAGACGGTCTGCGCATATTGCGGAATGCATCTTACCGTAAATCCGACACACCAGGTGCTACGTACAATGGGAAGGACTACTACTTTTGTGATGACATGGAGCGCGACGCTTTCGTGAAAACGCCAAAGAAATATCTTGCGAAGCAGCTATCCAAAGGCATAACGCCGGCCGCGAATACTGCACCTTGAAATGCCTTGCATATCTGAATGCTGATTGAGACAGGTGATCGTTTGGCGGCCGACCATGGAGTAGGACTTTTACTATGAAGACCTTTTCGCAGTGGGACCAAGTTTTGAAAAGGCGCAGCCATTGCCTTCGCTTTGAGCTTAGCTGAGACTCGCCGGTGTCGCGGTTTCGAAAAAAGGCCTCCTCGGTGCCAAGTTTTCGAGGCCGTATGGCCCTGTTGATTGCTGCTGCTTTCATGGCAGTCGCCGTCTCGCTGTCGGCGATGGCGACCGGTCCTCAATTCATCACCGTCAGCGCGAATCCGTCTGTCAGCATTGATACTGGCAATCTGCGGCCAGGTGATGTGCGCTTTTATACATACCGCGATCACGCGGCCGATCAGATTCGATTCCTTCTGGCCCGCGACTCCACGGGGCAGATTAAAGGAGCCCTCGACGCCTGCCGGCGCTGCTCCATGTATGGCAAGGGTTACGTCTGCTCACACGGGAATCTCGTCTGCAGATTTTGCGGTACGCGGTACAAGTTGGAAGCAATGGAATCCGGGCTCGCATCATGCGTGCCTGTGAAACTTCCGATGCAGGTGACTGGGCACACCGTCAACATCAAGCCGGCGGATCTTGAACGAGAGCGAGGGCTGTTTTAGAAAGGGGTCGCCGCGGTATGAGACACCTATTTTCCAAAACGGACTTGCGGGACCTGAGTTTAATCCGTGGCCATCGTCATGTTGTTGGCCAGCGTCCCCTCGACTGCCGGGTTGATCATCGTCTCCAGACCGAGCCATCCGGAATGGACCATCTACATTTGCCAGCCAATTCAAGTGTTCGACTGCGCGTCGAGCACGTTGCTTGCACGCCGTGCGATGGTCTTGCCGGAGTTCGTGCTCCGCGAACTGGGAGACCATGGTAAAGGAAACGCCGCGATTAGTCGACTATAAGGTCGCCCCCGACACCCCGCCCCCAAAACGCCCCGTCTAAGAAGCTTTGTTCGACAACTTTTCTGAATCGGGTTTGCGCCGCCGCAAATATTGCGGCACCAAACTCTTTCCTTTGTGCAAGCGGCGCACCGCAAGGTGTCCGCAGGGAGAGTTTCGATGCGACGAATTTCGGAGTTGTCCTTTCGGCCAGAGCGGCCATCTCTCTAAATGAGGTCGGAAAAACGTGCAGCCGCCTGTTGGCGGCGGCCGTTTTCCTGATCGTTCTAACGCCCGGTCTGAGCTGGGCCTGCGCCTGCGGGTGTGGAGTCTTCGAGGTAGATACCGAAGCACTGATTCCGCAGGGGACCGGAGGCCAAGTGTGGTTTCAATATGAATTCATGCAGCAGTACATAAACTTCCACGCGACCCAGCCAGCCTCCGCCTTCTACAATAACGACAAGTACATCCGAACGCATTTCATGGAAGCCGGCGGACAGTGGATGTTCAATCGGAGTTGGGGACTGATGATGGAGGTGCCCTATTGGTCGCGCGATTACAAGGGTGCCTATACGGCAACAACGCCGATATCCGTTGGTACCAGAACGACTCCATCGGCGATATCCGGATCCAGGGAATGTATACAGGTCTTTCAGAGGACATGTCGACCGGATTACTGATGGGGGTCAAGGTCCCGAGCGGCGACTGGCACTATCCAAAATACGATCGTGACACGCAGATTGGCACGGGAAGCACCGATCTTCTCATGGGAGTTTACCACATCGGAACGTTACCGACCAAATTGGGGAGGTTGCCGTTGACCTTCAAGGAGCGCCCCTTCAACTACTTCGTGCAGGCCAACTACAATTTGCCGCTCTGGGGACAGGACCACTACACGCCCGGCAGGGAATTCGATGGTGCAGTGGGAGCCTACTACACTTCGGCAAAGTCGGTCCTCTTAAGGAATTTGCTCCGATGCTCACCTTTCTCGCCTCCGACCGTACGCGGGACACGGGGACGACCGCAGATCCCGGCGACAGCGGCTACACTCGTTTTATCGTTGCTCCTGGAGGCGAGATCATGCTCGGGATCATCAGGGCTTACGCTGACATTGAGGTTCCATTTTTTCAAAACATGAAGGGTTATCAGTTGACCGCCCCGTTCGCGAGCAAGCTGATTCTGAGTTACAGCTTCTGAAGCGAGGAAAGCAACGTGTGGACGATACGGAGGTATCGGTGCTCAAACAGCAACTAAAGAATCATTACTACTAAGAGATACATCTATGAGTATTCATCGCAATCTCAGACCTGTCGGAATCACGCTAATATTAGTGTCGAGCTTGTTTGCTGCTGCTGGATGCCGTAGCGGCTCGACCGCGGAGGGCCCTGCCAGTGTTCTAACCGACACCAAGCTCGTCGATCAGAATGGCAATACGGTTGAGCTCTCGTCGCTGAAGGGCAAGCCGCTGGTGGTGGATTTCATCTATACGTCGTGCCCTGGCCCATGCCTGATGGAGACGGCGAAGTTTGCGAACGTCGCACTGCGGCTGGGCAACGATCTCGGTTCGAAGGTGACGCTGGTTTCGATCACCGTCGATCCCGAGCATGACGGACCCAAACAGTTGCTCGACTACTCGCGTCAGCAAGGGGCGGATGAGAAGGGATGGTATTTTCTGACCGGTGGTCCAGGGGACATCGATCAGGCGCTGGCGGGCTTCAAACTCAGCCGGGAAATCCAGCCGGACGGTTCGGTTGGCCACCTGGTTGACATGATTCTGGTTGGACCCGATGGGCGATTGGTGCGCGAATATAACGGCGAGATCGTAAAGGCACAGGACATCGTCGATGACGTCAAGAAAACTCTGAAAAGGAGTTGAGACGCATCGTGAAGCTGACCATAATCGTCGGCTCCGCGACGGTGGCCATCCTGGTGGTGGCGTATCTGTGGCCAACGTTCGGCGCTTCATCAGTCGAAAATGGCAGTGCGCGTGGCATTATGTGCATTGCGGGGCATTGCTGCTGCGCGGGACGGGCGAAGGCAGAGACTGTCGCGGCCAACGCGGCCAACGGGCGTGTGACGCTCGATCCCGACCAGTTCATTGGTCCGGCAAAGCAGGCGTACCAGGTTGCAGAGAAGAATCCCGCTCTGCTGACGCAACTACATTGCTTTTGCGGATGTGACAGGGTGTACGGCCATCAGAATCTGCTCGATTGTTATCGAGGCGACCACGGTTCGCGATGCGGAGTCTGCATCGGGGAGGCGTTGATGGCTCAGCAGCTATCGGAGCAGGGTTCGCCGGTCGATCAGATCCGAAACGCGATCCGCAGGCGTTTCGCCGGGGAAAATTGACCAATAGCGGGGCGCTGGTGATGAATGCTGTTCGCACGCGCAACCTGATCGTAGTTACCGTTTCTGGAGCGAGGGAGACGATCGTGAAACGAACGTCATTGTGGTCTACCGGAGGAGCAGTAGTTGCGACGATCGTTTGTGCGACGGCGATGGTGTTCGCTTCCGCAACTGTCGGTCAGCCAGCTCCGGCCTTGGTCGTGCCGGAGCTGGGCGGCCAAGCGTTTGACCTCGCTAAGCTCCACGGCAAAGTCGTGCTCATTAATTTCTGGGCCACCTGGTGTCCGCCTTGCCGCAAAGAAATGCCGGCTCTCGACGCCTTCTATCGGCGGTATCATGATCAAGGCCTTGAAATGATCGGTCTCAGCGCCGACCGCCCCCACGACCGATCTGATGTGACCAAGGTCATGCAGTCATTCAGCTACCCTGCGGCGATGATGGATGACGCTACCGTCAACGATTTCGACACACCGAGTGATTTGCCTATGACGGTAATTGTGGATAGAAACGGCGTGGTGAGCGCAAAGCTTACACCCGATCAAACACCAGTCACTGAGGACAGTCTTTCGGCCGTGGTGCTTCCGCTAATCGCGCAAAAATCCGGGGCGCAGGCTTCGGTCGAGAAGAGTGACTCCACTCCCAACGCCAAGCCTTGACCTTCAGGGCAATCCTCATTGCAAGCGCATGCTACGTGGATTCATGGCGCTATCGGTTCAAGGGCTAAGCCAGATCTCGATGAAGAAGCTCTCGCTGGTCGCAATCATCCTGCTGGCCGGATGCGCCACGACCAATACCTCGACAGGCGACTCGGATCCCCGATTGGCACAGTTGGAAGAAAAGAGCCGGATAATCGCCGAACGCGAGAAACAGTGCATCGACCAAACGCTAACACGTAGCCATGACGAAATGGCCAGCATAGCGGCAACTCCGGACGCTTCCGTTGAATTACGGATGGAGAAGATAAACAACGAGCGCGACAGAGAACTTTCGGCATGCCGCGCCACGGCGGACAACGAAAACGCCGAAATCTCCCGGCAAGAGAGCAACGAATATGAGCTTCAGGCGCAGCAAGAGCGCGATCGCGCCTCGCTGATGGCGATTCTTACTACCTCCAGGATGCACTAAAAATACGACGATTCTACGTGAACCGCGGCTATCGCCTGCCGAACAGCTCCCCTGATGTGCGGAGCGGGAGTTGGCATCGCCAACTCCCGCTCCGCTTTCGAACTCCTGATGGTTACTGATTACGCGTGGCCGTGGCGCAGCAGCTTGCCCGGCGTCGCGCCCGTGCACTGGTCTTCCGAGAAAGTCTCGACTCCGTTCACGATGATCGAGCGATAGCCTTTCGCGCGCTGCACCCGGCGCCATTCGCCGCCCGGCAGGTCGTGGGTTACTTCGCCGATCCAGTCCGGCTCGATGTCGAGCCGCTTCAAGTCATAGACCACCACGTCGGCCGCCGCGCCCTCGCGCAGCACGCCTCGATCGCGGAAGCCCGCCGCATGCGCGGGCAGCGCCGAAAGCCGATAGTGCGCCTCTTCCAGCGACACGCGATTCTCGTCGCGCACCATCCAGCGCAGGAAGTCGGTGGTGAATGCGCCGCCGGTGAAAAACTTGGTGTGCGCGCCGCCGTCGGAAACCCCCGGGAAGGTGAACATCGAGTTGTTGATGATCTCGGCGTTGTACTCCGCGTTGAATTGCGGAACCGCCTGCAGGAACTCCGCCTTCAGATCGGTGGCGAGCGACAGATCGATCATCACGTCGACCGGATGCCTGCCTTCTTCCTGGCCGATCTGACCGAGCGACTTGCCGACGTACTTTTCCAGCTCGGGCTTGTTCTCGACCCACTGCACCAGGAGCTTCACCAGCCGCCCGCCGATGCCCGGCGCATTCTTGTCGAGCGCGTTCATCGAGCGCTCGCTCTTGACCGCCTCGCGGATGGCGGGGTCCTTCATCTTGGCGATTTTTTCTTCCTTGCTTCCGGTGGTCATGTCGCGCCACGCCGGCGCCATATCGTAAAGATTCCAATGCTCGAGCGTGAACGCGAAGCCTCTTCCGATCGGGCCGAGGAACGCCGCCACTCAATTCTCAACAGTCTCAGGACATCTCCGGGCATCGCGTATTCGGGCATCGCGTATAGAGATAAAAAACGATTCCATGAAAAGGGGGAGGATTGTTCTGCCGATGCAACGGATCGTGGCGCTCTTTTTCATACTGTCGGCATCTTCATCGCTAACTTCGATGAGACACGCGATCTGCAAACACGGTACGCGGCCCTCTCATCTGGCATCGCTTTGATTACGCCAGACGGTGAGATGGGGGACAAGGATTCTTTATCGACAAGAAGGATGGTACCGCAAGGTCAAAGGCGGCTCGGTAATTGTCTCAGAATCAGTGCTTCCAGGAGTTCAAACAGAAGTATTGAGCGGAATTCTCGCTCCTCGGTCACGTAGCTATCTACTTTCGACTTGTCAGTGTTGCACTTGGATGAACGTCACGGGACGAGACCCACCTGGGGTAACAGTACGTATGAAATCATTTGTATTTGCAGCGAGGGAGTCAGAGATCTGGCGTTCGGATGGCTATCTTACGGAGCCGTCATCTAGGTTGAAGCGCCAGCTTCAAGATCGATAGAACTAAGCGCATGCACGAAGGACAATTTGTCAAAGTCTTCGACGTTCTGGATTCCGGCTTCAAGGATTGGCAGTTCTCAGCGTCCGGTATTATCTTCGTTGCCATCGGCGTCCTCATCTTTTTTGCGCCACGTATCATCAAGGCGACTGGGATCCCTTTCATAGACTTCAAGTCGAAGACATCATGGCTATTTCGCTATTCCTTTTTCGGATTTGCGATCATCTGGACCAGTGTTACTTTTTTCGCAACTTTTACGAGCTATCAGAGACATAGGACGCTTGCTCGGGATAATACGTGCAAAATCGTCGAGGGACCGATTGAGAATTTTGTGCCGATGCCCTATGCCGGACACAGTGAGGAATCTTTCACCGTCCAAGGGGTGCCATTCGAGTACTCAGACTACTTGGTCACCGACGCCTTTAACAACACAGCCTCGCATGGCGGACCGATAGACAAGAATACCTATGTTCGTATCTGCTACGACCCGAAGGGTAATGCGATCCTGCGGCTGGAGATCAGGGATTTTAAAGGCCCGATCGGAAACTATGCAAAAACCGAACTCTTCCCCGATACGGGCCAACAAAGATCGAACCACAGTAACAAGACGGGCGTCAAACCTTTTATTCCCTGGTATGGCAATCTGTTCTTGCTTCTTTACCTTCTGGATGCAGTCGCAACTCAGAATTTGTACCTGCCCTATATAAGAACGTTTTTCCGCATCAGATCTGCACCCGGCGACAATCAGCCCATACCTCACTCGATGGCGGCCAACACGAAAATAAAGCTTCGCAACGGTACCATCTACTGGGACAGGCCTAATGAGGCGATCTGGCTGCTCCCCAGGGGATTCAACCGGTTGCGATTGCCGCTAATGGTCGCGAGACTGAACACGAAGCATGAGGCCATCACGAGTCGGGAGATCTTCTTCTCCTCCGGCATACCGGTGGTCATCGCGCTGTTTTTCTGGACGGCCCACCGATTCTTCTCGCAGGCCATGCCCGCCGACTCCGCCGGGCCATCAGCCGCAGAGTTTGTCGGCATAGCCATTGTCGTCAGTATAGTTGGAGGCTTCATAAGGCTGCGGACAAGTGCCGCACGCATGGAATTCCTGGTAAAGGACGCTCTATCGGAATTGCGGACCATGTGATTGATGGTTTCTTCGACCACCTTAGAGGCGGCGACCAGTCTGCCGCGGCTCTCCTAGATGTGCGGAGCGGGAGTTGGCGATGCCAACTCCCGCTCCGCTTCGACCTCGTGGTGAGTAGCAGAGCTAGTTGAACGAACGTCGGGAAAGCCAAGCACCAAGAAGGAGTCCTATCACACTCCATCCGATGGCATTCAGCAAAAGGGACTGTCCGAAGGCGACTTCGAAATCGGTGCCGTGGACCAGGACCATTGGCCAGTTTGCAAAGTATATGTAGGCGTCTGCGATGGTCAGCGGAGGATGCCCACCATTTCCAAAACCAAATGACAAAAAGCGTGGAGACGGTCATCGCGACACTGCCGACGGCAAAACACAAGCCAGTTACAGCAGTGAGAGACAACCTATCCATTTTTCTTCCGCTGTCCGCGCTTTTTCCTTTTGTGGGCGATGGTCTTTTTCATCGTCTTAAGCGCTTCTTCCTCGCTTGCAGGGCAGCGCATCCAGATGTGCGGAGCGGGAGTTGGCGATGCCGACTCCCGCTCTGCTTCGATCGCCTGATGGTTACTGATTACGCGTGGCCGTGGCGCAGCAGCTTGCCCGGCGTCGCGCCCGTGCACTGGTCTTCCGAGAAGGTCTCGACTCCGTTCACGATGATCGAGCGATAGCCTTTCGCGCGCTGCACCCGGCGCCATTCGCCGCCCGGCAGGTCGTGGGTTACCTCGCCGATCCAGTCCGGCTCGATGTCGAGCCGCTTCAAGTCATAGACCACCACGTCGGCGGCCGCGCCCTCGCGCAGCACGCCGCGATCGCGGAAGCCCGCCGCATGCGCGGGGAGCGCCGAAAGCCGATAGTGCGCCTCTTCCAGCGACACGCGATTCTCGTCGCGCACCATCCAGCGCAGGAAGTCGGTGGTGAATGCGCCGCCGGTGAAGAACTTGGTGTGCGCGCCGCCGTCGGAAACCCCCGGGAAGGTGAACATCGAGTTGTTGATGATCTCGGCGTTGTACTCCGCGTTGAATTGCGGAACCGCCTGCAGGAACTCCGCCTTCAGATCGGTGGCGAGCGATAGATCGATCATCACGTCGACCGGATGCCTGCCTTCTTCCTGGCCGATCTGGCCGAGCGACTTGCCGACGTACTTTTCCAGCTCGGGCTTGTTCTCGACCCACTGCACCAGGAGCTTCACCAGCCGCCCGCCGATGCCCGGCGCATTCTTGTCGAGCGCGTTCATCGAGCGCTCGCTCTTGACCGCCTCGCGGATGGCGGGGTCCTTCATCTTGGCGATTTTTTCTTCCTTGGTTCCGGTGGTCATGTCGCGCCACGCCGGCGCCATATCGTAAAGATTCCAATGCTCGAGCGTGAACGCGAAGCCGCTGCGCACCGTGCCGCCCTGTCCAAAAATCGGCAGCCCCTTGGCGCGCATCTTCTCCAGCCAGTCGAGGCTCTTGCGGTGAATCTCCGGGTTGCGCGTGCTCGCGGTTATCGCCTGGAACAGAATCGGACGCTGCGCGGTCGCCGCAAGCAGCTCGACGAATTTCAAATCGTCCTTGATATGGCCGGTCGCCTGGGTAATTTCGATGAAGCCCTCGTCGCGCTCGGCCAGCACCCGCGCGAGATTGAGGATGTCCTCATCGCACATCGTGTCGGTCACCATCGGGGAGCCGTCGAAGTCCGCCTGCGCCGAATGTTTGCCGAGGCGCTGAATCGAGAACCCGCACAATCCGGCGTCCATTCCTTCATTGAGCAGGCGGCGCATCTCGGCGCGCTCCGCCTCGGTCGCGGGACGCGTCTTGGCGGCCTCCAGCCCCATCACGTAGGTCATCAGCGAGGCGGTCGGCATGTACTGAATGCAGTTGACGCCCTTGGGCGCGCGGCCGAGCGAATCGAGGTACTGCGGAATGGTCTCCCAATCCCAGGTCATCCCGGCCTTCATCGATTCGTAGGGAATCGCCTCGGTGCGCGTCATGGTGAGCATCGAGCGGTCGCGGAAATCCGGCTTGACGGGAGCGAAGCCGAAGCCGCAGTTGCCGAGCACCACCGAGGTCACGCCGTGATAACCGGAAATCGTGCACCACGGATCCCATCGGATTTGCGCGTCGTAATGGGTATGCAGGTCGACGAAGCCCGGCGCCACCACCAGGCCGTCCGCATCGATAGTCTTCTTGGCGAAGCCCGGCGCGCGGCCGCCGAGCTGCGCGATCCTGCCGTCCTTGATAAAGACATCGCCGCGATAGCGTGGGACGCGGGTGCCGTCGACGATGGTTCCGCCTTTGATTTGGAGATCGATTTCCGCCATTTTTCGGTTCCCTCCTCTTGCCAGGTTGGGACTGCGTGAGTTTTGCGCTTGCACGAAGCAGCGGCACTTGGCGCGCCACGCTTAATCTGAACCCTGACTTCCTATATCAAGTTTCCGGAAAATCCGCCAAACCGATCGGTATGCCGGCTCGAGCGCGGTCCGCGCTGAACTTTCCGCGGATATGTGCGCACGATCACCTTGCCGCACGCGTGCGCGGATTGCGATAATGTGGTGACGCTGCGATTTGAGGTTTCATGCCGATTCGGGAACGCAGTTGTGCGCTGGTGGTGGTGGGGAACGAGATTCTCTCCGGCAAAGTTCAGGACAGCAACGCATGGTTCACGGCGCGCGAGCTGCGCAAGATCGGCGTCGCGCTGCAGCGAATCGTGACCATTCCGGATGAGCTTCCCTTGATCGCGGAGGAAGTTGCGTACTGCTCGCGGCGCTTCGACTTCGTGATCACCTCGGGCGGAGTCGGTCCCACCCATGACGATCTCACCATGGAGGGCGTCGCGCGCGCGTTCGGCCGCAAGCTCGTCGCGCATCCCGAGCTGGTGCAACTGATCAACCAGTTTGCGTCGGGGCGCGCCAACGCGGCGGGCCTCAAGATGGCGGAAATTCCCGACGGCGCGGTGCTGCACACCTCGGGCGACATCCGCTTTCCGACCGTGCAGATCGAAAACGTCTACGTGCTGCCGGGAATCCCGCAACTGTTCGAGGCGAAGCTCAAGGCGCTGTTGCCGCGGTTCGCGAGCGACCCGTATTTTCTGCGCGCGATTTACACCAGCGCCGGCGAGGGCGTGATCGCGGAGCATCTGAACGCATGTCTTGCGCGCTTCCCCGATCTGATGCTTGGCTCTTATCCGCGGATCGGTGATCCGAATTACCGCGTGAAGCTGACGCTGGAGTCCAAAGATCCGGATTACCTCGAGCGCGCGTTTGTTCACCTGATGGAACTGTTGCCAAAGGAAGCTGTGGTCAAGACCGAATAAGTAACTCGAGTCTGTGGTGCGGAGGAGGACATTTTCATGAAAGCGAAACGAAACGGAATCGCGGCGCTCGCGCTCGCGACGATGCTCGCCGTCCCGATGGGCGCGATGGCCCAGGATGCGACCGCGCCGGCCCAAACGCCCGCGCCGGCCGCGCCAGCGCAGATGCCCGCGCCGGCCGCGGCGTCGGCCCAGGTACAGCAACCCCCCGACGCGGGAGTCAACTGGCAGGGCGTCGGCTACGGCGCAGGAGCGGTGTTCGGCAACATCCTGTACATCCCGACGAAGTTCACCTACGCGATCCTGGGCGCATTCGTCGGCGGCGCGACCTGGCTGATAACCGCGGGCAATACCCAGACCGCGGACACCGTGTGGCGCAGCTCGCTGGGCGGCGACTACGTGTTGACGCCGAAGATGATCGCGGGCCAGGAGCCGATTAACTTCAGCGGTCCGACGCAGACCGAAGCGAGCCCGGCCCCCGGAAGCGCCACCTCGAGCAGCACGGTACAGCCGATCACGCCGCTCCCGGCAACCTCGAGCACGGCGCCGGCGGGCAGCGGCCAGCCGATGGACAACGGCGCCGGCCCGGTCGGCAACGCGCACGCCTCGTCGAGCATCGAGTAGCCGCGCGCGACAAAGGCATAGCGCGCCTACGCGGCATGCGTTGGCGCCAACGCGCGCGACGACGGCATAGTGCGTGTACGCGGCGCGCATCGGCGCCAACGCGCGCGATGATGGCATAGCGCGTGTACGCCGCGCGCGTCGGCGTCGACGCGCGCGATGGTGGCATAGCGAATGCGTCGGCGCCAACGCGCTCGCGACGACGACATAGCGCGCGTACGCGTCGCGCATTGGCGCCAAGTCGCTAGCGATGCTAACGATCGCGTCACGAGGTGGTAATGTCATTCACCGACGAACTGTTCTTTGGCTCCGCTGGCAACCTGGTCGCCATGCTGCGCAAGCGCGACGTCTCCGCCGTCGAGGTGGTCTCGGCGTTCCTGGAGCGGATCGAATCGATCAATCCTAAGCTCAATGCGATCGTGACGCTCGCCGAAGAGCGCGCCATCGAGGAGGCCGAGGAATCGGATCGCAGGCTGGCTGGCAAAGGCGAGGTTCGCGCGCTCGAGGGGCTGCCGATCACGGTCAAGGATCACATGATGACCGCGGGCATCCGCTCAACGATCGGGATGAAAATCTTCGAGCACTTCGTTCCGACCCAGGACGCGCCGACCGTCGCGCGGCTGCGCGCCGCCGGCGCGGTGATCATCGCGAAGACCAACGTGCCCGAGATGGTGCTCGATTACGACTGCGAAAATCCGCTCTTCGGCGCCACCAACAATCCGTGGAACCTCGCGCGCGTGCCGGGCGGTTCGAGCGGCGGTGAGGCCGCGGCGCTCGCGTCTGGAATGTCGGCGCTCGGACTCGGCTCCGATCTTGGCGGCTCGATTCGCCTGCCCTCTCACTTCTGCGGAGTCGCGGGACTGAAGCCGAGTTGGGGAAGCGTGCCGAGCAGCGGGTTGGTGCCGCCGGGACCAGCGGCGCCGCCGCCGATCGCCGCGATGGGCGTGCTCGGTCCGATTGCGCGCCATGTCGACGATCTCACCTTGTCGTACAACATCATCAAGGGACCGCATTCAAGTGCGCCCTACACGGTGCCGACGCCGCCCGCGCGTCCCGACGCAGTTGATTTGAAAAAACTCCGCTGCGCGGTTTTCACCGGCGGCGGCGGAATTCCGGTGGCGCGTGAAATTCGCGAGGCCACGCAGCGCGCCGCGCGCGCTCTCTCGAAACGCGGCCTCGCGGTCGAGGAGGCGACGCCGCCGCTCGAAGGCGTCACCGCGATGTGGATGGAGTACATGAGCGCCGACGGCAACGAGCTGTTGCTCGAGGTGATTGGCGATAAGCTGCATCTCTCGCGCGAACGCTTGCGCCGTATGTTCGCGCCCGGCCCCGGCAAGTCGGCCGCCGAGTTCTTCAGGATCGCGATGCGTCGCGATGCATGGCGCGTCGAGCTGGCGAACTTCATGGAGCGCTATCCGATCCTCATCTGTCCGCCCTTCTGCACCTCGGCGTTCGCGCACGGCGCCTTCGAGATTGAAGTCGACGACAGTCGCTTTCCTTACTTTGCCGCGGGCTGGCCGCTGACGTGGGTGAACCTGGCTGGGCTCCCCGCGGCGGTGATCCCGGCGGGACAGGATCGCGACGGCCTGCCGATCGGCGTTCAGATCGTGGGCCGCGCATTCGATGAGGACGGCGTGCTCGCCGTCGCCAAGGCACTCGAGCAGGAACTCGGCGGCTTCCAGAAACCGCCGGTTTGAGCGCGGCAAAATCGAAAAGCGGCGACGCGGAAAAATGAAACGGCCGGGTTGATCGAACCCGGCCGCTTTAAATTTGGCGATAACTTCCGCGCCTTCGCTATGCGGACTTCTCCGCCTTTTCGAGCCGCTCACCACGCTCGGCGCGATCGATGCGCGCGCTGTCGATCGATCGCTCGACGCGATCGACTTTCTCACTTTTGTCGTTCTTCTCGGTCTTCTCAGCCTTGTCGGCCTTGTCCTTATCGAGGCGCGCGAACTGCTTGGGCACGTTCTGGGTCAGCACGTCGATGAATTTCTTGACCGCCGGCGACAGCTCCCGTCCGCGCTTGTAGATGATCGCGAGCGGGCGCAGGAAGGTGCCCTCCTCGAACTCGAGCATCTTGAGCGTTCCACGCGCGACCTCGTGCTCGACAGTCATCCGCGGCACGATCGCGCATCCAAGCCCTATCTCGACCGCGCGCTTGATGGTCTCGATATTGTCGAACTCGAGCGTGTACTGCGGCTTGACGCCGTGATCGCGCAGGATTTTGTCCGACGCCTTCCGAGTAGCGATGTCGCGTTCGTAGCCGACGAATTTCTGTCCCGCCAGCGCGCCGACCTTGACCTTGCTGTGCTTCGCGAGAGGATTTTCCGGCGGGATGATCAGCACCAGCTCGTCATGGCGAAAGGGCACCGAAACAATCTGGCTTCGCTTGGCCGGATACGCGACCACGCCGAGGTCGATTTTCCCTTCGATCAGGTCCTCATAAATTTTGTTGGAGCGCAGGTACTCGAGGTGCACATTGACCGACGGGAAGTTGCGGAGGAACTCGGTCAGGTACGGCGGCAGTTCGTGCAGTCCGACGCTGTAGACGGTGCCGACGCGAATCGAGCCCGCCACCACCGAGCCGATCTCGCGCAGGCGATTTTCCAGCTCCAGAAAGCGCCGCACGATTTCCTTGCTTGCGGCGTAGAGCAGCTGGCCGGCAGGAGTTGGTTTGACTCCGGCCCGGCCGCGTTCTATCAATCGGCAGTCATACTTTTCTTCGAGGCTGCGAACCTGCTGGCTGACCGCGGACTGGGTCACAAAGTTTTGCGACGCGGCATAAGAAAAGCTTCCGCTCTCAATTATGTCGCAGAAGACCTTTAGCGTTTCGATATGCATCAGATTAGCTTCTTGTATAAGGCTACGTGATGCTGGAGTTTGGCGCAACGCAGTAGCCGGGTTAAATGGCCGCTCGGAACTCCTCATTTACGGTGCGTGACCAACGCGCGCCGGTCAAGAGACCCACAATTTTGTTTTGGTCATCGAAACCGGGACCCTCAAGCCAGAACGTTCTTTCCCTGGATCTGGCGATCGGCGGCCGAATGCCCTGGGAAACTCGTTAATCAATGGAGCGTAAGATGCCGGATTTATTGAGAGACCTCGACTTTTTCAATCTCGACGATCTGCTCACATCTGAGGAGCGAATGACGCGTGATACGGTCAAGCAATTCGTCGCGCGCGAAGTCATTCCCCACGTCGAGCGCCATTTCTCCGGCGAAACTTTCCCGTCCGAGCTCGTGCCGCTGATGGCCGAGCTTGGCATTTTCGGCGCGAATTTGAAGGGTTACGGCTGCGCGGGGATGAATAACGTCGCCTACGGCCTGATTATGCAGGAACTCGAGGCCGGCGACTCCGGTTTGCGCTCCTTCGCGTCCGTCCAAAGCGCGCTCTCGATGTACGCCATCTATGCGTGGGGCACCGAGGAACAGAAGCGCCGCTACTTGCCGGAAATGGCCAAGGGAAAATTGATCGGATGCTTCGGGCTCACCGAACCCGACCATGGTTCCGACCCGGGCGGGATGGAAACGCGCGCGCGACGTGACGGCGACGGATGGGTGCTCAATGGCACCAAGCGCTGGATCACCAACGGCTCGATCGCCGACATCGCGATCGTGTGGGCCAAGGTCGACCAGGGGATCACCGGATTCCTGGTCGAGAAGGGCGCGCCCGGTTTCACGACTCGTGACATCCACGGCAAATTCTCGATGCGCGCGTCGATCACCTCCGAGTTGATTTTCGAGGACGTGCGCGTCGCCGCCAAAGCGCATCTGCCCGAAGCGCGCGGGCTCAAGGGTCCCCTCGGATGCCTCACGCAAGCGCGTTATGGTATCGCGTGGGGCGCGATCGGCGCGGCGCGCACCTGCTACAACTGCGCACTGGATTACACCAAGTCGCGCAAACAGTTCTCGCGGCCACTCGCCGGCTACCAACTCGTGCAAAACAAGCTGGTCCGGATGCTGACCGAGATCACCAAGGCGCAGATGGTTTGCCTGCGCCTCGCGCATCTGAAGGACCAGGGCAAACTGCGCCCCGAGCATGTCTCGTTCGCCAAGCGTAACAACGTGAACGAGGCGCTGCTCATCGCCCGGGACGCGCGCGACATGCTGGGCGCCAACGGGATCGTGAACGAGTACCCGGTCATCCGCCACATGATGAACCTGGAGACGGTCAACACTTACGAAGGGACCTTCGACGTCCACACCCTGATCCTGGGACGCGACATCACCGGCGAGAACGCCTTCGAGTAGCCTCAAGGAAGCGAAGATGGATACCAACCTGATATAGATAGCGAGCCAGTCAAGAGTTTCACGCAAGGGAGATTCATCATGATCAAAGCACGGCGCTTCAGCCATACGGCGGTCAGGATCACGGAAGTCGAACGGTCGAAGAACTTCTATGAGAAAGTGCTCGGCCTGAAACCCCTGCCCCGTCCCGATTTCGGCTTCGGCGGCGCGTGGTACGCGGTCGGCGACGACGCGATTCATCTAATCGCGAGCGAAAATCGCGGTAGCAAGCCCGACCCCCTCGGCCCTCACATGGCGATCGAGGTCGAGGACTTCGACGAGGCCAAGCGCGAGCTCAAGGCGATGGGAATCGAGTTCCTCGAGGCGCCGGGAAACATGGCGGGCCGCCAGCTCTGGATCCTCGATCCCGACGGCAACACCGTGGAGCTGCGAACCGAGAAGTAGCCGCGCGCCGTTCAAATCAAATGCGTGAGAAGATCGCGTCCTTGGTTCGTGCGATAGAACCTCACGACCCTCGCGAGGCCGCCGACCAGGACTGGACACTCGCCTGGATCGCATCGGGCGCGCCGCTCTTCCGGATCAAGAAGCCGGATCAGCCCGACAAGCATCTGGTTTGTTACTGTGTCGTGTTCGACGTCGATCGCCGCAAGGTGCTGCTGGGCAATCACCGGATCGCAGGCCGGCTGCTGCCAAGCGGTGGACACGTCGAGCCTGACGAAGATCCGGACCTCGGTGCCCCACGGGAACTTCATGAGGAGCTGGGCATTTCCGTTCCCCAGCTTTTCCAGGGACCGCTGTTCATCACGGTTACGAAAACCGTGGGCGCGGTGGCCGGCGGTCATTTCGACGTTTCCCTGTGGTACGTGTTTCGAGGCGATACCTCGTCCGCCATCGGTCACGATTCAGGCGAGTTCGACGGAGTCGACTGGTTTGCGCTCGACGCGATTCCCTTTGCGCGGTGCGATCCGGAGATGCGCCGCTTCACCGACAAGCTGCAGGACAAACTCAGACTCCTCGCCTGAAGGGGAACGAATCATGTTCAGGCGGATGGCAAGTCGGTTCGCGATGGCCGGCGCAATCGGAATCTTACTGGCGGCGTGGATACATCTAGCACTCGCGCAACAATCAAATTCCTCACCCGATGTCGCCGCAGTTCAGGAGTCGGCGCCGATTCCCGCCGATCAGATTCCGCAGAACATCAAAGACGCGGTTAATTCTCCGACCCGCCCCGCGGCGGACAGGAGTCTCGATGCGGGGCGCAGGCCCGATCAGATGCTCGCGTTTTTTGGCATCCGGCCCGGGATGAAGGTCGGCGAAATTTTCGCCGGCGGTGGATACACCACGCAGTTGCTCTCGATCGCAGTCGGCCCGATTGGAGCGGTGTACTCGCAAAATCCGGTATTCCCGCCCGCGGCCAAACGAATCGGCGACGCCTGGCAGACGCGGCTCAATAATCCGGCGCTCTCCAACGTCGTCGCGATCAGCAAGAACTATGATGCCGATCATTTGTTCTCCGCCGGCTCGGTGGGTGGGATGAGCGCCGGGCCGGAGCCTGGCTCGCTCGACGCAGTGGTCATGAACATGAACTACCACGACCTAGTACTGCGCAAGGTCGATCGCGACAAGGTCAACCGCGCGGTCTTCACCGCGCTCAAGCCGGGCGGCGTCTACGGTATCGTCGATCACAGCGCCAAGGCGGGCAGCGGCGCGAGCGACGTGGCGCTGCATCGAATCGACGAGAACTTTCTGATCGCCGAGGTCGAGAAGGCCGGCTTCAAGCTGGCCGCCGCCTCCAGCGCGCTGCGTCATCCCGAAGACGATCGAACCTGGGTGACGGCGCCGCAAGCGGCGGGAGCGCGGCGCGGCACCAGCGACCGTTTCATGCTGAAATTCGTCAAGCCGTGAAACTTGGTCGGCTCGCGATACTAAACTCCCGCAAGCTTGCGCGCGTACGCCGCTACTGATTTGAAGTCGTACTCGCGATAGGCCGCGAGCTTCTCGGCCTCGAAGCCGCCTTCGGCGTGAACCGCGAGCACCTCCTGGTAGCCGCCAAAGTCCGACGAAGTCAGATCGCTCACCAGGTTGAGCAGCCGGAGCCGCTTCTCGGCGTCGAACCCTTGGCGCCGCCAAGATATTTCATCACGTAGCCGCGCGTCGCTTCGCTGGTAAGGTCCTCCGCGGCCGGCGCAGTGACCAGCAGACCGCCCGCGAGATCCTGCACCATCTGCACCGCGAGATGATAATTGTGCGCGAAGTGATACTTGGCGATGTTGGTGATGAGCGTGTTCGGCACCGCGACCCCGTCCTCGACGGTGCAGGTGCGTGCGGCGTGCTCGATGAGCCCGCGCACCGTCGTGTGGTAGGCGGCGAGATGGGTCAGCTTGTCGCGCACGTGGCCGGCGCGCACGATGCCGTTGGCCTCGGCTATCGCGTAGCCGGCGCCGGCCAGCAGTTCCAGCAGCGGCAGCTTGTACGATACCGCGGTGAAGCGATGAAAGCGGACGAAGGTCAGCGCGAGCAGCCCAGCGAAATCTATTTCGCCCTGCAGGAACACGCGCTCGCGCGGCACGAACACGTCGTCGAACACCGTCAGCGTCTCCATCATCTTGTGCCGCGCGCTGAGCGGATGCTCGAAGTCGTTCTTGCCGCCGGCGCCGTGTGGACTCGCGATCAGCTTGAGCCCTGGCGTGTTAATCGGCAGCGCAAATGCGACCGCGTAGTCCTTGTCCTCGGCGCGCATCGCACGCGTCGGCAGCACGATCACCTCGTTGGTGTTGGTGGAGACCGAAGTGTGAACCTTGGCGCCCCGCACCACGATTCCGTCGGGCCGCTCCTCGACGATTCGCACGTAGTAGTCGGGATGCTCCTGCTGGGTGGGTCCCAGCGAGCGGTCGCCCTTGACGTCGGTCTGCGCGACTGCGACCGCGAGATCGTTGTCGCGGCATTCGCAGTAGTATTTGCGGATGCGCTCGCGATACTCGGGTTTGCCCGCGGTGGCGAGCCGGTCGCCGATGATATGCAGCGCCAGCAGCGCGTCGGTGCCGATTTCCTTGATCAGCACGACCAGGGTCGCGCCCTCGCGAGTCGAGGCCGCGATCAACGCGCTGCGTTTGAGCAAGTCGTCGCCGTTCTGCGGAACATGGTAGTAGCGGCTATACTCGCCGCCGCCGTCTTTCACGACCGCCAGGTCGCGATACTTCGCGTCTTCCGCCATCCGATAATCGAGCGCCGCGTGCTCGACCGCGATGCCAATGACCGGATGCGTGGTGACGTCGGCCACCTTCTCGCCGCGAAAGTACACCGCGCGGCCGTCGCGCAGTGATGCCTTATACTGTTCGGCGGTTCTGAGTCCCATGCTCGCTGATACCTCTGCTGATTTGCGCCTTCGCGCGTCGCCGGTGCTTCGACTTCAATCTCGACGTCGACCACGGTCTCGATCTCGACATCGACGCGCGCGAGACGCCAATATAGGGGCCCGCGCCGCTAGCTGTCCATCTGCCCGCCGCGGCGTCGGAGCGGAGGCTTGTCGGCAGCCGCTGATTGGTCCAAAGGAGGAGATCTCCAGATGCCGAGTCATCCCATGTTCGACCTGAGTGGACGCGTTGCGATCGTCACCGGCGGCAACGGTGGCATTGGCCGCGGGATCGCACTTGGGCTCGCCGAGGCGGGCGCGGCGGTCGCCATCCTCGCCCGCAACGAGGAGAAAAATCGCGCGGTGCTGGCCGAGCTCGAAAAGCTCAAAGTTCCCGCGATGGCTCTGAGACTCGACGTGACGAAACGTGCGGAGCTCCGCCCCGCGTTCGAGGAGACCGAGCGCAAGCTCGGCCCGGTCGACATCCTGGTGAACAACGCCGGCATCTCGATTCTGCGCAGCTCGCTCAAGCTGGAGGCGGAAGCCTGGGACCGCGTCATCGAGACCAACCTGAGCTCGTGCTTTATGCTCTCGCAGATCGCGGCGCAGTCGATGGTCGCGCGCAAGGCCGGCGGCAAGATAATCAATATCGCGAGCGAGTACGCGCGCTTCGGATCGCCAGGGGTCGCCTCCTATTCGGCGGCCAAGGGCGGTCTCGTGCAACTCACCAAGTCGATGGCGATCGAGCTGGCGCGGCACAATATCCAGGTCAACGCGATGGTCCCGGGATGGATCGCGACGGAAATGACGGCGGGCGTGAAAGGCACCCCGTTTTATGACGAGATAATCACGCGCACGCCGGCGGGGCGTTTCGGCGCCGCCGAGGAACTGGCCGGTGCCGCGATTTTCCTCGCCTCGCGCGCCTCCGATTTCGTGACCGGGTCCACGGTCTACGTCGACGGCGGCTACGCCATTCGGTAGCCCTGCCAAGCAACGCCCGCGGGTTAGCATAGAGCACGCGCGCGGGTTTCGTTTTTGTTTCTAGATGCGGCTGCGATGCCGTATCATTCGCAAGTCATGGCCCGAGCCATCCCCCGAACTATGGCCGCAAAAAAGCCGCGAGGCGCCGCGCGCGAAAAACCGCCGGGCGAGGAGCTGGCAATCCCGCCGCTCAAGCCGCTACGCGTGCTGGTCGCGGGCGAGGTCATCCTCGATCGGTACCTGTGGGGCGACGTGTCGCGAATCTCACCCGAGGCGCCGATCCCGATACTGCGCGTGGAGCGCCGCGAGGAGAAACCCGGCAACGCCGGTTTCGTGATGGCGAACTTGCGCGCGCTCGGCGCCGAGGTGAGCGCGCTCAGCGTGGTCGGCGCTGATCGCAACGGGCGGATGCTGCGCGAGATTTTCGGCGACCTCGGCATCTCGACGCGCGCGTTGCTGACCGACCCCGACCGCCCGACGATCGTAAAAGACCGGATGCTCGGCTCGGTGCAGACCGCCCATCGCGCGACCCAGCAACTGCTGCGCGTCGACGAGGAAGATCCTTCGCCGCTCAAGCCCGCGCGCGAGCGCGAGCTGATCCGCCGCCTCGAACAGGAGCTCAGCCGCTCGGACGGGGTGCTGGTTTCCGACATCAACAAGGGACTTCTCACGCCGACGCTGGTGCGCGCGATTATCGAAGGCGCACGGCGCCGGAAAATCCCGGTGATCGTCGACCCGCGGATCAATGACGACTTCTCGATCTATCGCGGCGTCAACGCACTGACGCCCAATCGCTACGAGACCGAGTTCGCAACCGGAACGCGGCTGGTCGATCGCGCCGCGTGGCGCAAGGCCTCCGAGACCCTGGTGCGCAAGCTCGAGCTCGACGCCTGCCTGGTAACGCTCGATCGCGACGGGATGTACCTGGCCGAGCGCGGCGGCCGCGATACTTACATCTCCACAATGCCGCGCGACGTCTATGACGTGACCGGCGCGGGCGACGTGGTGCTGAGCGTGTTCGGGCTGTTCGCGATCGCCGGGCTCGGCTACGAGGCAGCGGCTCGGATCGCGAATCTCGCCGCAAGTATCGAGGTCAGCCGGCTCGGCACCGAAATAATCACGCGCGACGATCTGGCGCGCGCGCTCAGCCCCACCCATGATGGCTACGAGCGCAAGATTGTTTCGGCCGCCGAGCTCAAGGCTGCGCTGGAGCGCGAGCGGCGGGCTGGGCAAACGCGTCGCATTCACCAACGGATGCTTCGACCTGCTGCACGCCGGTCATGTGCAGATTCTCACTTTCGCGCGTGCGCAGGCCGACCTGCTGGTGGTCGGACTCAACAGCGATCGCAGCGTGCACGCGCTCAAGGGCGCGAAACGGCCCATCTATCCGGCGGCGGAGCGCGCGCGAATCCTGGCGGCGCTGGAAGCGGTCGACTACGTGGTGGTCTTCGACGATACCCGCGCGGAAAAAATCATCCGCAGCGTACGCCCCGACGTGCTGATCAAGGGAGCGGATTGGTCGGGCAAAACGGTCGACGGGCAGAAGTTTGTCGAAGCGCGCGGTGGACGCGTGACGCTCGCGCCGCTGTTGGCCGGGCGCAGCACCAGCGCCGTCATCGAGCGCTTCCGGACGCCATCAGACGGCGCCTGAGCGATCGCGCGATCTCATCGCGCGCGCCGCGCGGGGCCAAGGCCGATACGGTTCAGTAAGGGCTGCAGCTCGGATACCTCAAGGCACCACGCCAGGCCCATATAAACGAGGCCAAAGGCTCCCAGCACGGCGAGGCCGCCGATGCGCGGCCCAAGAAACATCGCGTGCGTTTTGATCACAAAACCCACTACAGAAGCGGCGAGCGCCATCGCCCAGAGTTGAGTCAGAAACCTGCTGTGCAGGCCGGTCCATCCAATTCGCTTGTTGAGCGCGCGTCGTAGCAGCACGAACTCGACCCATCCCGCGATACCCGCCGAGACGGTCAATCCCGCGACACCCCACTTCTGCGCGATACCGAGTAGCGGCGGCAGCGGAATCGCAAACAGGTAACCGAGCACCAGGGTCAGGCCGACCCGAATGAGCGCATAGCGCAGCGGTGTGCGAGTATCCCAGAGCGCGTAAAAAGCCGAGTTGTAGAGCCGGCCCAGGGTAGCCGCCAGCAATCCCACTCCCGAGCCGGCCACCACGGCCCACACGTAGATGGCGTCGGCGTGTTTGAATTCTCCGGATTGATATAGCACCGCTGCGAGCACGTCGCCGAGAAAGATGAACACCGCAGCCGAAGGCACCACCCAAAAAGCGATTTGCTTGAGCCCGCGATCGAGCCGCTGGCGAAGTATCGAAGTGGTGTCCTCAGGCGAGGCGGCCGCGCGCGACATCGTCGGCAGTTCCGAAGCGGCGACCGAGAAACCGAACAGGCTGACCGGCAACATGTAAATGATCTGGCCGTAGTTGAGCGCCGCTACCGCGCCGGTCGGCAGCAGGCTCGCAAGTACGGTATCGACGTAGGCGCTCACGTTGACGGCGCCCTTGCTCGCGATCACCGGCGTCAAATTGTTGAACACCGATTTGAGCGGCGCGCGGATTCGCGCGAAGTCAATTCGCAGGCGGCGCATCAGCGCGAACGTCTGCGGGAGCTGCACGAGGACTTGCAGCAGCGAACCCACCACCGATCCCCACGAGATCGCGATCGCGAGGCCGTCCTGCGAGCGGCGCGGGCCGTAATAGATCAGCGCCGCTATCATCGCGAGGTTCCACGCCACCGGCGCGGCATACGCGGCAAAGAACTTGTGATGGCTGTTGAGCACGCCCAGGCACCACGCGGACATCACCAGCAGTCCGGTGCCGGGAAACAGGATGCGCACGATCTGGATGGTCAGCTCGCGCTTGTCGGCCTCGAAGCCGGGCGCGATCACGTCGATCAGGTAGGGCGCGCTGATTACGCCGAGCGTGACCAGGATCGCGACCCCGAGGCTCAGCAGCGCGCCGACGCCCCATGCCACCATGTCGGCGGTCTCTTCGTCGCCTTCGCCAAGCAATTTGCTGTAGACGGGAATGAACGACGCCGAGAGCACGCCCTCGCCGAGAAGGTTCTGCAGGATGTTCGGGATGCGGAAGCCGGCGGTGAACGCGTCGGCGGCGGCGGAGTTACCCAGGAAATGCGCGAAGATGCTCTGCCGGATGAGGCCAGCGATGCGGCTCAGCAGGACGCCCGCGGCGACGATGCCGGCATAGCCGCCCGAGGTGGTGCCGCCGCGTCGCGGCTGGTTCTGCGCCGCAGTCTCAGGCTCGCCGGGCGCATTTTCCGCGACCTTGAAAACTTCGTTTGAGGCCAATGTTCGGATCAGTATAGCCGCCGCGCGGCGCGAGTAGAACGCAGTGCGCCGGTCCTTTGTCGGGATCGACGCCGTAGCCAACCAGGTCAGGCGCGCCGTAAGATAGACCTCGCAGTGGCATTCGAGAATATCATCGTCGAGCGCGAGGACGGCGTCGCGACCGTCACTATCAACCGCCCGGCCGCGCGCAACGCGCTCACCACACCGGCCATCACGGAGTTGCGCACCTCATTTGCGGAGCTCGCGGCGGACTCCACGGTGCGCGTAGTCGTCCTGCGCGGTGCCGGCGACATCGCCTTCTGCGCGGGCGCGGATCTGAAGGAAGTCGCGACGCTCAGTGACATCCCGTCGCGGCGGCGCTACTTCGGCGGCGTCGCCGAAGTGCTCGAGACAATTCATCGGATGCCGCAGCCGGTGATCGCGCGGGTCGCGGGCTTCGCGCTCGCCGGCGGGATGGGATTGGCGGTCGGATGTGACTTCGTGCTCGCGGCGGACAATGCCGAGTTCGGGCTTCCGGAGATCACGCTGGGGCTGTTCCCGATGGTCGTGATGGCGCCGATCCTGCGCCTGTGCGGGCCGCGCGCGGCGGTGGAGCTCGCGCTCGGCGGCGAGCGAATCGATGTGCGCCGGGCGTTCGAGCTCGGCCTGGTTACCCGGCTCGTACCTTTGTCACAGCTCGATTCGGAAGTGCGTCGATTGGCCCGGCGGCTCAAGAGCTTCAGCCCGTTGGTGATGGGCCTCGGTAAGCAGGCCATTTACAATTCCGCAGCGATGGATTACACGGCGGCGCTCACCTACTTGAAGGAGATGGTGGCGCTGGTGGCGAGCAGCGAAGATTTGGCGGAAGGCGTGAACGCCTTCCTCGAGAAGCGCTCGCCCACATTCAAGGGCCACTAGCGCGATGAACTACTCGCTCTACATTCATATCCCCTACTGCCAATCGAAGTGTCCGTACTGCGACTTCAACTCGTATGCGGCGGCATCGTGGCCCGAGGCTGACTACACGCACGCCTTGATCGCCGAGTTGGAGCATCGCGCCGGCGCGGCGGAATTCGCGGCGCATCGAATCAAAACGATTTTCTTCGGCGGCGGGACGCCCTCGCTGTTCGCGCCCACATCGATCGGCAAAATCATCGACGCGGCAGAGCGCATCTCGGGGATCGAGCCAGCTGCGGAAATCACGCTGGAGTCGAATCCGGGAACCGTCGATGCGGCCAAGCTAGTCGGGATGCGCGCGGCGGGCGTGAACCGGGTGAGCTTCGGCGCGCAATCGTTCAACGAATCGACGCTGAAGTTTCTAGGCCGGCTGCATAGCGCCGACGACACGCGCGCCGCCGCGAAATTGGCGCATCGCGCGGGCTTCGAGCATCTGAATCTGGACCTCATCTTCGCGGTGCCGGGCCAGACCGTGGCCGGCGTGAGCAGCGACATCGCCGAGGCAGCGGCGCTCGATCCCGACCATATCTCAGCCTACAACCTGACGTTCGAGGAAGGCACCGCCTTTTTCACCGACATGAAGCGCGGTCGGATACATCCGCTCCAGAGCGATGAGCAGGCGGCGATGTATGAGGCGGTGCGCGAGGAACTTCCGCGCCGCGGCTATGCCATGTACGAGATCTCGAATTACGCTCGACCCGGATGCGAGGCGCGGCAGAATCTCACTTACTGGCGCGGCGAAACGTATCTGGGGATCGGCGCCGGCGCGCACAGTTTCGCGCGCGATGGGGCGGGCGGCCGGCGATGGTGGAACGAGCGGATGCCCGCGCGCTACATCGAGCGCGCGATCGCGGGCGGCATCGCTGAAGCCGGATTTGAAACGATCGATGCGCCCACAGCGGCCAGCGAGTTCGTCTTTCTGAATCTGCGCCTGCGCCAGGGATTTGCGCTCGACGATTTTCGCGCGCGCTTCGGCCGCGACTTCGACGAGGTGTTCGGCGCGCAGGCTGCGCCGCTGGTCGAGAGCGGTCTGCTGCTACGCGAGCGCGGCAGAATCCTGCTCAGCGATCGCGGCCTCGAACTGGCCGACTCGGTGTTCGCCGAATTCGTGTGAGCGGTTCTGCTTTCCCGAAAAATGCAGGACATCGCCGCGCTCGCGCATCCGCGCAACTCAAATTTATGCGCTGCGCGACAGCGCCGACGCGATCAGCTCCGCGATGCGCGCGGGCGTAGCGAGGCGGATGAACGCGCCCAGGCGTGGGCCGCGCTCTTGACCAAGAATCGCGCGATACATCAACGGAAAAATCTTGCCAGGCTTGTCGTAGTACTCGCGCCCGAGGTCGTAGATTTTTTTCTCGATCTCCTCGGCGCTCGCGTCCTGGTTGTGCCGGAGATACTCGAGCAGCTTTTCCATTTGCTCGCGCTCGGCACCGGCCGGGATGTACGGCTTCTTCAACGGCTCGACGAAGTCCGTATAGAAGTTGAGCGCGCACTCCATCAACGTGCGCCCCATAGCCTCGGTCTCCGGATCAGCCGCGATCTTCGCGTCGTAGCGCGTGAGATAGCTCCAGATGAAATCGCGATCCGAGCTCCCCAGCGCCGCGACCAAGTTCATCATCAGGCCGAAGCTCAGTTCCGAGTCGAAGCGGCGCGGGCTGCGGCTCTGCAACACGAACTGCAGCGGCGAGCTGCGCCGCGCATCGCCGGATTCCGCCGCCGCGTACTCGCGCAACGCGGCCAGGTAGTCGTCGGTGTACTGCGGTATCGAGCCGAGGAACAGCCGGCGCGCGCGACGCGGGTTCTGCAACAGGAAAAATCGCAGCACCTCGATCGGCGCGTAACGAAGCCACTGATCCACGCTGACGCCGCGCCCGATTGACTTCGAGACCTTGTGCCCCTCTTCGTCGAGAAACATCTCGAACGGGAACCCGAGCGGCGGCCGCGCGCCGAGCAGCCGCACGATCTCGCCCGACAGCCGCGCCGAGTCCGTCAGGTCCTTGCCGTACAGCTCGTAGTCGACCTTCAGCGCGTACCACCTAAGCGCCCAATCGACTTTCCACTGCACCTTGGCGTGGCCGCCGAGCACGCTCTGCTCGCCGCGCCATCCGCATCCGAGCGTGCCGCGAGCGCTGCGCTCGCAGGTAAACTCCACCGTCGCGCGCTCGGGATGGTATGCCGTCACCAGGCGCTCGACGATCTGCCCGCACTGCGGGCACAGCGGCATGAACGGCGACCAACCCGCGCGATTCTCCTCGCGCAGCGTCGGCGCGATTATCGCGATTATCTCCTCATGCTTGGCGAGAATCAGCTTAAGCGCCTTGTCGAACGCGCCGCTCGCGTACATTTCCGACGAGCGCACCAGCTCGTATTCGACTTCGACGGGCTCGAGAAACTTTATCAGCAGCCCGACCATGTGATCGGCAAAGCTCGCGCAGCATCCGAACGGATCGGGAATCCGCGAGACCGGCTCGCCCAGGTGTTGCGCCATCTCTTCGCGGCGCGGGACGTTCTCGGGCACCTTGCGCAGCCCGTCCATATCGTCGATGAACACCACCAGCCGAGACGGCCGCGACGGCTCCAGGATCGCGAACGCCTGGCGCACGTAGGCGGGCCGCAGAATCTCGCACATGGTGCCGAGATGCGGCAGCCCCGACGGCCCGAAGCCGCTCTGGAAGACTACCGGCCGCGACGGCTCGTAATCCCTGACCCGCTCCACGAGCCGCGCCGCCTCTTCGTTGGGCCACAGCTCGTGCCCCGCCGCCGACGCCGGCTGCCGCGCCGGATTCGATTCTGATGCGCCCGCCATGATGCCTACTCGTCCCCTTCCAGCTTGCCGCGCAACACCCGCGCGACCGCCTCGCGGAACCACGGGTCGACCTGCAGGTCGCGCGTTTTCTCGGACGCCAGCCGCAGCTTGACCGCGCAATTGGCGCAGACAAAGGCCTCCTGGCGGAAGCCCGAGGAGTCCTCGACCGCGAGATGCAGAAACCATTCGGGCGCCGGGCGGCGGCAAATCTCGCACGGGCGCGGGCTTTTCGAGTTGTCGGGTTGGTCTTCCATGGCGCTGTCAATTGTATAGCATTTGATTCAATTCGACGCGCTGTGATACTTGCGGAAGTCCATGGATTCTTCCACCGATTCTGCCGACCCTCCATCGTTTCAGCCGAGCTTCGTCAATTCCCGGGCGGCCGCATCCGTCCTTTATTGAGTAACGCGCCGGACTTTTCCCGCAATCGTGATCGCGGGAGCGTCATGGATCAGGCATTCACCAAACAGAAGCTCAAGGAACTGCGCGCGCTAATCGACGAGGGCGACCGCGTCGCGATCGTGTTGCAGGACGATCCTGATCCCGACGCGATGTCGAGCGCGATGGCGCTACGCACCCTGCTCGGCCGCAACAAGCAGACCACCCCGTTCTTCAGCTTCACGCCGGTCACGCGGCCCGAGAACCGCACCATGGTGCATCTGCTCGAAATTGAAATTCAGACTGCGACCACCGAAGACTTGAAGGCGTTCGACAAGATCGCGATGGTCGACGTGCAGCCGCCGTTCTTTGGCGAGCGCATTCCGCGCGCCGACGTCGCGATCGATCATCACCCCGGCTACCCGCCCGGCAACGCTCCGTTCGAGGACGTGCGCATCAAGTACGGCGCGACCGCCACCATCATGACCGAGTACCTGATGAGCGCCGACGAGCACATCAGCGAGCGCCTGGCGACCGCGCTGGTCTACGGCATCCGCAGCGACACGTTGGCACTCTCGCGCCGGGTGACCGACGTCGACCTGCAGGCGTTCACGCACCTCACTCCGATCGTGAACTACGGCCTGCTGCGCCAGATCGATCGTCCCGAGCTGCCGCTCAAATTCGCACAGGTGCTGGGGCGCGCGATGAAGCGGCTCACCGTGTCCAACGGGCTTATCGTGCTGAACCTCGGGCCGGTGGAGCGCGACGATCTGATCGTGCAGATGGCGGACTTCTGCCTGCAGTTCGAGGGCGTCGAGTGGGTCGCCGTCGCCGGCAAGCTCGGCACCAACCTGGTGATCTCGGTGCGCAATCACGGCACCGGCCGCGGCAGCGCGGGCGAGACGGTGAAGACCCTGTTCGGCGATATCGCCAGCGCCGGCGGCCATCGCAACATGGCCAAGGCAGTCATCCCGCTGCGCGCGTGGCGCCGGCGCGAGGGCACCACCCGCGATACCGTCATCGAGCCGCGCCTGCGCGAGCTGTTTACCGCAGCGATCGCTGGCCACGCCGAGGCTCCCGAGCCCCGCGCCGCGATTCCGCGCAACGGCAACTGAGCCGCCGCGCGCGCGAAGTCGTTTTACTGTACCCGCCGGTTTATCTATCGTGGACAGGGTCCATGTGTAGTCCGCTGCGATGACCTCCGAACGCTCCGACACTGCCGGGTTCGAGTTCCTGGCGCCGATCATCGTCGGCTGCGCGCTGTTCATGGAGATGCTCGATGCGACGGTCATCGCGACCGCGCTGCCCGCGATGGCCAGGTCGCTGCACGAGGATCCGATCAAGCTCAATCTCGCGATCACCTCTTACCTGTTGAGCCTGGCCGTCTTCATTCCGGTGAGCGGATGGATGGCCGACCGCTTCGGCGCGCGCACCGTATTTCGCTCCGCGATCGTGATCTTCACCATCGGCTCGGTCTGCTGCGGTTTTTCAAATTCGCTGCCGGAGCTGGTCGCCGCGCGCATCCTGCAAGGACTCGGCGGCGCCATGATGGTGCCGGTGGGCCGGCTGATCGTGCTCAAGACGGTGGCCAGGGCCGACCTGGTGACTGCGATGTCTTACCTGACCGTGCCGGCTGTCCTCGGCCCGGTGGTCGGACCTCCGATCGGCGGTTTCATCGTGACCTACTATTCGTGGCGCTGGATTTTCTTCATCAACGTGCCGATCGGGCTTATCGGCATCACCCTGGTCACGCTGTACATCGAGAACATCCGCGAGGACGACGTCGGGCCGCTCGACCTGCGCGGCTTTATGCTCACCGGTTTTGGACTCGCGGGCCTGGTCTTCGGCTTCGAGTCGATCGGCCGCGGCCTGGTCCCGGCCGGCATCATCATGTGCGTGATGGTCACGGGCGCGATGTGCATGGCGCTCTACATTCTCCACGCGCGGAGCATTTCGTATCCCATCATCGACCTGGGCCTGTTGAAAATTCCGACCTTCCGCGTCGCGACTCTCGGCGGCGGCTTTTATCGCATGGGGATCGGCGCGCTCCCGTTTTTGCTCGCGATGCTGTTGCAGGTCGTCTTCGGTCTGAGTCCCTTCGCCTCCGGGATGCTCACCTTCACCAGTGCCGCGGGAGCGCTGTTCATGAAAGCCACCGCGACGCCGATCATCCGGCGCCTGGGCTTTCGCAGGGTGCTGATCGGCAACGGCGTGTTAAGCGCATTCATCATGATGAGCTATGCGCTGTTCCGGCCATCGACGCCGCACGCGGTCATCATCTTCGCGCTGTTGTCGGGCGGCTTCTTCCGTTCGCTGCAATTCACCGCGCTGGGGACGCTTGCCTACGCCGACGTGCCCAACTCGCTGATGAGTAACGCAAGCAGCCTCTCGAGCATGGCGCAGCAACTGTTCCTGAGCCTGGGTGTCGCCACCGGCGCTCTGCTGTTGCATCTGAGCCTGCACGGGCGCGGGTCCGCATCGCTGTCGAGCCATAACTTCACGCCGGCATTCGTGGTCATGGGATTGCTCGCGCTGGCCTCCTCGCTGTTGTTCCTCCCGCTCGAGCATCATGCCGGCGATGAAGTCAGCGGCCGCCGCTCGACTCTCGCGATCGCACCCACCGCCCAGTCGCTCCCTGAAGTCGATTGATTTTTCCGTTCGCTCGTTTACCGCGGTACCGGTTATCCGTATCTTTGGATGCGTGCACGTGGCGGAGGCGACAGTGGAAATCAAGAACCGGCTGGGGCTTCACCTGCGCGCCGCTTCCACTCTGCAGCAGACCGCAGCGCGCTTCACCTCGCAGATTATGATCGGACGCGGCAAGAACCTGGTGAGTGCCAAGAGCGTGACTGGCCTGATAATGCTGGGCGCCGGCAAGGGCTCCAAGCTGAAAGTCCGCGCTGAAGGCCCCGACGCGCGCGAAGCGGTAAAGGCAGTACAGGCCCTGTTCGAAGAACGCTTCGGCGAGGAATAGGCAGGGACTGACCCTACACCCGGACCGGCTCCCATGTCGCTAGGGACGCTTCCATACTTCTCTCCTCTTAACTTTTGACTTCATGGTGCCGAGATTGGTTCTGCAGCCGTGAAAATGTGGCTATATTCGCGATATGGCCTCAAGCTATCCCAAGCCAGATCGTTCCGACATAAAGCCGAACTTCTCGAAGACTGAAGACAACGACGCGCTCGATATTTCCTGGCAAGAGGGAGTTCTGAGAGACGGGCGGCCATTCAGAGGCGAGCTCTGGGCTCAGGATTCAGATCACAACCATCACCTTCTTTTCTCGACGCTAGGCCTGGAGAACGCAACGAAAGAAGATCTGGAACGGCTGGTGTCCGAAGAGAACCTGGTAAAATTCAAACCGGGCAAGCGCTACGTGACCCCGGTCAAAGTAAAAGATGCCTCCGACCACGAAATGTGGTCAATAAACGTGGTAGTAGGCGACGACGAAAACACCTATGTAGAGGGCGGCCGCCCCCTAACAGGCTATTCGCGCGACTGACCTAGCGAGCAACCACTCAAACAACCTGGATCCAGTCCATGCGAAACCCACCGGGTTTCACATGGCGGTGCAGCAATGCTTTTCCCCGGCGACAACGGAGCGGGTTCCTGTGTAGGTACTGAGTGCAGGGTTCACCCCTGCTAGTTGACTGTGAGCGCGCCCCAGATCTTGGGGATCAGCAATCCGTCTTCGTCGTCGAGACAGCCATCGATCGTCCCCGTTCCGTGGGTGTTGGCGACCGCGAGGTTCGCAGTGAAGACGCCGATGTCGGTCCCACATCCGATGTCATCGCCGGAAGCAGGCCATTGGACTTCTCCGCTGGTCACCCCGCCGAAGAAAATCTTGTCCGACTGATGCCACGACCAGATGCCACCAATGACGCACACCGTATGGCCGAGGCCCGGTGCTCCGATGTAATCGATGCTGCCGCTGACGATTCCGCCCGTGCTATGACTGGCGCTCACCCATTCGTCCGTCGCATTGTCAGGCCATCCAGTGAAAGTCGCACCCTTCGTCACCCGGCCAGTATTTGTGGCAACACAACTGCCGAAGCTGGTCTGGTTGCTCGAAGAAGTGATGCCCGGAAAAATCTCGTAGCCTGAAAAATCGGTGGAGTCGGAAATTGGCGCAGCGAGGACGGAGCTTGCCAACAGCAACCCAAGGACGAACGTGGCAATGATGGATGGTTTCATGAGCGCCTCCTGTTGGTAGAGCTTCCCCACCTAATGCGGCAAAAACTTTATGTCAAGATTAGTTTGATATCTGTTTCATTACGAAAGTCCCCGATCGGAAGTTCGGGTGACGTCAGACGCGTGATCCAAGCCCGGCGAAAGCCATCAGGGTTTCGCGCTTCCATCTAGGAAAAGAAGAGCGCTACGCGCTGCTGGAACTCTTTGATAGCGAGGACAAACTTTTCCCAGGATCGAAAACCGAAACCACCGTATTTCCCGGACCGCGCCAAGAAGAAGTGCGCCATCCTGAGAGCTGGTTTTTTAATAAAAAGGGAAGACGAATTTTGTAGGAACCGCTGCTTGGAACAGCAGCCGAACCACTGTCATCCGGCGACAACGGAGCCGGCTTCTTGCGTGACGGATTGCAAGCGTTCAGCACCTTGCAGTGGGTGCCGGTGCCCTATTTGTGCTTCAGGCGCGGATCATCGTCCTCGACGCACTCGGCGTTCGATGCCCGCTGCCCTATCTGCCATGGGGTAAGAGCCACGCCGCCGATCCGGGCCAACCTCTCCCGAGTCACTTGATCTGTCTGGTCGCATTCGCCGAACGAATAGAAACTTTTCGCGATGGTCCATTTCGAGATGCTTGCGTCGGGGTCGATCACGCCGCGATTGTTCGCAGGAGGCATCATCAGAAACCAGTCCAAAAGCGCGAGCGCAGCTGCGTGGTGGAGTTTCATCCTCGGTCATTTAGCGCGAACCGCCCGAGATCGGAAGTTCGGGCCCGCGGCAATCCGAGCGAGTGTCCCAAATGTTTTGAGAGTGTCGAAAATGAGACTTGACGCGCAATTCGCTCATGCTTAATTTTCGCCCGTCGGCGCAAGATCATCGACCTCGTTTCTTCCGCCTCCCCTTGCGCCGAGTCAGGGGGCGGGCGGCGTCCGCCGTCCGCCCTCCAAACCGCCCAGCCCCGATAGAGCGGCAGGGTGAAAGAGTTTCACGCTGGCTTTTTATCGACCTGAAGTCTCGAGATCGGAAATTTCGGGTCACATCGTCCGCATCACCGTGAATCGAAGGGCGCGACTACCGGCGACTCTCTGATTTCGCGGCGAGAGGGCGGTCTTGAAATGCATCAGGGCCTATTTTGATTTGGGGCGTGGAGTGCCCACCGCTACGCACGTAGCATTTTCCTGCTGCCAAACCCTCTCGCCAGCAGACTCAGAGTTCCTATCGACCGCCGATGAACCATAACCCTCGGCTCGCAACGCGGCAGCCGCCTTCTTGCATTCGCGTCGTGTCTTGTAAGTCGAGACGAGAGTCAAACCATTCGGCAAGGACGCACCCGGACCATCCGGCATCATCAGGTACCAACCAACAAGCGCGAGTACCGCGGCGTGGCAGAGCCTCATTCAACCAAAGACTACAGCTACTCGATAAAAGCCTTCAATCGTTTCTTGTGATTGTCGATCAGTGGAATCGGCATGATCACCTTGCAGCTGGCGGGTGCTGTCTGAATTAGGACACTGAGGGGGAAATTAAGACGGTTCAGATCGAAACGCCAAAACGCGGCTTAGCGGTTGCCGAGCAGAACGTACAAGATTTAGATGCACATCTCCGCGGAACCAGCGCGGAAAATCGATCGCCGGAATCAACAGCCGTGAAGCGGCGGGCTGCTGCGCTCGCGCTTGTGAGCGGCCGTCCTAGACTTTATGGAGTTCTGACGCGCTGGCGCCCAAGTCGCTACCAGTATCTTTTGGTCGCTCCGCCGCTCTCCAGAAACCAATCGCCAGGACGAGGAAAGTACCGACCAGCAGTAGGAGTGCTTCGAGAGTCATAGTCGCAATCCTCCGTGTCGAGATAAGAATTTCTTTACCTCCGAACAAGCTGTACTGCAACAATGGGAGGGCCCAGGCTGTACGAGGCAAGTTAAGCCACTCAACCTTTCAAATTCAGACGACCCCGAATTATAACGGTGCCAGTGGCCGCGTCATCTTGATTCTGTCCGAGCGGTCAGTTATACCTCAGCGTTCGAGCATACGTTCGCGCACGAGGGGCCTCCTGCCAATCGGCGGGCACCTCGTGGCGACGCCGAAATCGACTTGAAAGCATATTCCACCTTCCCCGCTCGATGACCACTTTTCCCGGGAATGCTCCCGGAACTGAGTCCGGACGGAGCTTTCCTCCAGGAGCCATCGCAAATGCCGCTTAACGATTTTCTTTTCACCTCGGAGTCAGTCGCCGAGGGCCATCCCGACAAGATGTGCGATCAGATCTCCGACGCCGTGCTCGACGCGCTGCTGGCCGAGGACCCCAATTCGCGAGTCGCGCTCGAGTCGCTGGCCAAAACCGGACTTATCGTTCTCGCCGGCGAAATCACCAGCAAAGCGCGTCCCGACTACGTGGATATCGCGCGCAAGACCGCGATCAACATCGGCTACGACAATATGGAGACCGGCTTCGACGGCCATAGTTGCGCGGTGCTGACCGCGATCGAACCGCAATCGCCCGATATCTCGGTGGGCGTGACCGAGGGAACCGGACTTCATAAAGAGCAGGGCGCTGGCGACCAGGGCCTGATGTTCGGCTTCGCGTGCGACGAGACGCCGGAGATAATGCCGCTGCCGATCGCTCTCGCGCATCGCCTGATGGAAAACCTCGCTGCCCTGCGCAAAGAGAAAAAGCTCGCGTGGCTTCGCCCGGACGGCAAGAGCCAGGTGACCGTGCGCTACGCCGACGGACGCCCGGTCGAAGTCACCGCGGTGGTCGTCTCCACCCAGCACAGCCCCGACGTCAAGCACGAGGCGATTCGCCAGGCGATCATCGAGGAGCTTATCAAGAAGACCATTCCCGCTCAGTACCTCACCAAGGCGACCGTGTATCACGTCAATCCGACCGGCAGTTTTGTGATCGGCGGGCCGCATGGAGACTGCGGCCTTACCGGGCGCAAAATAATCGTCGACACCTACGGGGGCTACGGCCGTCACGGAGGCGGCGCGTTCTCGGGCAAGGACCCCAGCAAAGTCGACCGCTCGGCGTGCTACATGGCGCGTTACGTGGCCAAGAACGTGGTCGCGGCGGGCCTCGCGACCAAATGCGAGATCCAGGTCTCCTACGCGATCGGCGTCGCGGAGCCTCTTTCCATCCTGGTCGACACTTTCGACACCGGAATCGTGCCGCAACAGAAACTGTCCTCGACCCTGCGCGAGCTGTTCGACTTCCGCCCTGCCGGAATTATCAAGCGCCTTAGCCTCAAGCGGCCCATCTACCAAGCGACCGCCGCCTACGGACATTTCGGACGCGTGCCTCACGACGGGCTGTTCTCGTGGGAGCGCGTCGACATGGCTGAAGAGCTCAAGAGCGCCTTCGGCCTCAACGGACGGCGTTGAATCGCCGCCCCAAGCAAAACATCCGGAGTCAAAATTCGATGCGATCAGTTGCCAGCCAGCGTAAAGCCATGTCCAAGCCTCGCCCAGCGGCCGTGCGCGCTCCTGAAGGGGACGTGCGGGATCCGGGTCTCGCCGCCGCGGGACGCAAGCGAATCGAATGGGCCGACAAGCAGATGCCGGTGCTGCGGCTTATCCGCGATCGGTTCTCGAAGGAATTGCCGCTCAAGGGACAGCGGCTCGGAGCATGCCTGCACGTCACCTGCGAGACCGCCAACCTGCTGCGCGCGCTCAAGGCTGGCGGCGCCGACGTGGTGTGCTGCGCGTCCAATCCGCTGTCTACTCAGGACGACGTCGCCGCGGCGTTGGTCAAGGAATACGGCATACCGGTGTTCGCGATTCACGACGAAGATCGCGACACTTACTATAATCATCTCCGCGCCGTGCTCGAGCAGCGTCCCACTATCACCATGGACGACGGCGCCGACCTTGTGAGCCTGCTGCATACCGAGTATCGCGCGCAGGCCGAGGACGTGCGCGCGAGTATGGAGGAAACCACCACCGGAGTTATCCGGCTGCGCGCGATGGAAAAAGATCACGCGCTCAAAATCCCGGTGGTCGCGGTCAACGACGCGCAGACCAAGCATCTGTTCGACAATCGCTACGGCACCGGCCAATCCACGCTCGACGGGATCATCCGCGCGACCGGCGTTCTGATCGCGGGATCGACGATGGTGGTCGCTGGCTATGGCTACTGCGGGCGCGGAATCGCGTCACGCGCGCGCGGGCTTGGCGCCGACGTGATCGTGACCGAGGTCGACCCGGTACGCGCGCTGGAAGCCGCGATGGACGGGTTCCGGGTGATGAAGATGGCGGAGGCGGCACGCGCCGGAGACATCTTCGTTACCGCGACCGGCGACAAGCACGTGATCACCTCGCAACACTTCAAGGAGATGAAGGACGGCGCGTTCCTGGCCAACTCCGGCCACTTCGACGTCGAAATCGATATCGCGTATCTGAACGACGCGGCGCGCAAGGTCGAGCACGGCGTCACCCACAACATCGATGCGTATCATCTCGCCAACGGGCGGACGCTCAACCTGCTGGGCCAGGGACGGCTGGTGAACCTCGCCTGCGCCGAGGGACATCCCGCCCAGGTGATGGACATGAGCTTCGCGACTCAGGCGCTCGCCTCCGAATGGGTGGCGCTCGGCGAACAACTCGAGGTCAAGGTCCATCCGGTGCCGACCAAAATCGAGGACGACGTTGCGAGCCTCAAGCTCGCCGCGATGGGAATCAAGATCGATACGCTGAGCGCCGATCAGAAGCACTATCTGGCAAGCTGGGAAAGCGGGACCTGATCGAGTCCGCGCACGTTGCTGGACGGTGCGGACTTTCGCGGCGGTGACTTACGCGCGGACTGTCAGCCTCGCCGCTTACGCCTCGACCGCGTCGATCTTGACTTTCGACCAGCGGCGCCAAACCTCGCCGCATCCGACGGTGAAAGCGATCAGCCCGAGCGCGAGGAAGAACTTGGGCGACAGCGGATGCCACAGCGCGTCGCCCAGAAACGCGAACACGATCGTGCCGGGGATCATCCCGATCATGCTCGCCCAGAAGTAGTCGCGAAACGAAATCGGCGAGGCGCCCGCCAACAGGTTGAGAGCGTTGTACGGGATCACGGGAACCATCCGCAGGTACAGGATTATCTGGAAGCCGTTGCGCGCGATGGTCTTCAGCATCGAATGAAAGCGCTTGCCGACGGTGCGCTCGACGAATGTCTTGCCCAGGAAACGTCCCGCACCGAAGGCGATGATCGCGCCGGCGTCCGCTCCGATCAGCGAATAGACCGAGCCCCACAAGGTGCCGAACGCCAGTCCGCCCGCGATCGTCATCACCGCGCCGGGGACCAGGAACGACGGGCCGACCGCGTAGAGCAGCATGTAGATGGCCGGGCCCCACGCACCCCAGGTCAGGACCTCGACTTTCAACTGCTTGGGGTCGCGGAACCATTCGGAGTGCTGCATCAGCAGCCACACCGAGCCGCCCACCAGCACCACGATGCATGTGAGCTTGAAAATGTTGAGCAGGGTCGAGCCGCGCGGTTTTCCGGCGGGCGTGTGAATCGGTTTTACAGCGGCCATCAGTGAACCCTTATGATATTGGTCGCGCGGGCGCCGAGACAAGGCTCGCGACGCGCACGTTGTTGCGCGCCGCCGATGTAACTAGAGTCTCAAACCGCGACGGCACACGCCGGCGATCAGAGTAGGGTCGATCGGAATTGAACGGAGGAAAGTTTCCCGATGAACGAGCTTAAGGACAAGGTCGCGATCATCACTGGTGGCGGCCACGGAATCGGCCGCGAGATCGCACTCGCTTACGGCAGAGCCGGGATGAAGATCATGATCGCAGCGCGCTCGCTCGAGCCGATGCAAAAAACCTGTAAAGACCTCGAGGCGCTCGGCGCCCGCGCGATTCACCTGCGCACCGACGTCGCGAAGGAAGCCGATTGCGCCGCGATGGTCGCGGAAACGGTCAAGGCGTTCGGCCGTGTCGACGTCCTGGTCAACAACGCCGGCATCTCGGGACCGACCAAGCGGATGACGGATATGTCGCTCGCGGAATGGCAGGAGACCATCGACATCGATCTGACCGGCACCTGGCTCGCGACCCGCGCCGTCCTGCCCACGATGGATCACCAGCGAGTTGGCAACCTGGTCAACATATCCTCAGGCGCGGGCCGCCGCGGCTACCCCCTGCGCTCGCCGTACGCGGCGGCAAAATGGGCGATGATCGGGCTCACGCAAACGATCGCGGGCGAATGGGGCTCGCGCGGAATCCGCTGCAACTGTATCTGTCCGGGTGCGATTGCGGGCGAGCGAATCGAAAACGTGATGCACGCGCGCGCTCAAGCTCTCGGCCAGCCGTACGAAGCGGTGCGCCAGGGATTTCTCTCGCAAGCCGCAATGAACCGAATGGCGACCGAAGAGGAAGTCGCGCGCGTCGCGGTGTTCCTGGTCTCGGACATGTCGGGGGGCATGACCGGACAGACGCTCAACGTCGATTGCGGCAGCGCCATGAACTAGCGCTACCTGTTGCTCTTCGCGCAAACCGCGACTCGGCGCCGACCGCCTACTTCGCGTCGATCGCCGGCGCCGACGTGCCCGGCTGCGATTGGAATCCGTCGGATAGATCCTTTACCGGCGTGATTCTGATCGCGACCCGATCGCCGCTGTCGAAAGTTTTCTGACTGGGGCCCATCAGAAAGTCGGTCGTATAGCGTTTTGGAAAATCGGTGAGGATCCGAGTCTCCACCGCCGCGTCAGTCGTGATCTCCGCCTTGCCGAGAAACGCAGGACCGGTGCTCGAACCGATCCAGACCATCACCGGACTGCCGCGCCGGATCCGTTTCGCCTTCCAGGTGTCCTTATGAGTCTGGATCAGCAGCTGGTCGCGGCCGTCGCTCAACGTGAACCAAACCGGCGCCGCCGTACTTTGATTGCCGTCCTTACGCACGGTCGCGACATAGACCAAAGTGTTAGCGTCGAACGCCTTGAGATCGCGTTCGGAAAATCCCGCTGATTGCGCGGGCGTGGTGATCAGCATCGCGAGCAGAGCCGCCGCGATCGCCAACGTGCTGTTAACTGTTCGGATTTTTTTCATCGCAACCTCATGGTTATCGCGCGATGTCTTGATCGCGCACTTCGATCTCGAAACCCTTCTTCCGCAGCCGCTCCTGAAGCGCCCGCGCGAGCACGGGCGAGCGATGCCGCCCGCCAGTGCATCCCAGGCCGATGGTCAGGTAGCTCTTCCCCTCGCGCTGGTAAAGAGGGATCAGGAAGCCGAGCAGGCGCGTGACTTCCTCGATGAAGCGGCGCGTGTCCTCCTGCGCGATCACGTAGTCCCGCACTCGCGGGTCGAGCCCGTTGAGCGGGCGCAGCTCGGGGACGAAAAACGGATTCGGGATGAAGCGCACGTCGAGCAGCAGGTCCATCCCGACCGGCGCGCCGTACTTGTAGCCGAACGACGTGAACGAAATGGCCATCCGCGATCCGGCTGCCGCGCCCTTCACCCACGCGGTCACGATCTCGCGCAGCTCGTGCACGGTCAGCGTGGTGGTGTCAATCACGCGGCTCGCCCGCTCGCGCATCTCGGCGAGCGCGACGCGATCGCGGCGGATACTCTCCGCGACGGTGGCCCCACTCTCGGCCATGGGATGCGGCCGGCGGCTCTCGGAGTACCTGCGCGCGAGCACCTCATCGGACGCGTCGAGGAACAAAATCTCCGGCCGGATTTGTGCGCTCTCGAGCTCGGCCAGAAATTTTGGCCATTGCGGAAAAAACAGCCGCTCGCGCGCGTCGATTCCCAGCGCGACACCCTTGAGCGCCGGATCGTTTCCGACCGCGAGACTGACCACCGTCGCCGCCAGCGCGACCGGCAGATTGTCGACGCAGTAGAAGCCCAGGTCCTCGAGCACGCGCATCGCAGACGCGCGGCCCGACCCGGATACGCCAGTCACGATGATGAGCCGGGGGATGTTCGATGCGCTGGTGCCGGCGCGGCGGGTCGTTTTCGGAGCCGCAGGCCGGGCGCGCGTGGGGCGGTGCCGTTTTTCGCGGCTCAGTATTTCGCGTCCTCTTCCTTGATCAAGCGATAGATCTCGGCCGCGTCGGGCGCGGCAAGCAGCCGGTCGCGAAACGCGTTGTCTTTCAGCAGCCGCGAAACGCGCGCCAGCGCCTTGAGGTGCAGGCTCGCGGAATCTTCAGGCGCCACCAGCACGAAGAAGAGCTGGGTCGGATTGCCATCGAGCGATTCGAAATCGACCCCGTTGGGATGGCGGCCGAATGCGCCGAGAATTTTTTTGACTCCGGGAAGCTTGCCGTGCGGAATCGCGATTCCGTCACCAATCGCCGTCGAGCCCAGCCGTTCGCGCTCAGCCAGCACCGCGGTGAGTTGCTCGAGTTTGATCTCGGGAAATTTCTTCGCGAGTGCCTCGGCAAGCTCGCGCAGCACGTCAGTCTTGGTGGTACCCTTGAGGCCTGGAATGACCATCTCGGGATTCAGGATCTCAGTTATTTTCATTGCGTGTCTCGAGAATACAGCTCAGGTGGCGCGCGATGCTGTCCGCATCTTCCGATCGTCGACGCCGATCACCGTTTCCTCCCTCGGCGCGCTCGCCAGCGGCCACGGCAGCCTCGGGCGAGGCCCTCGGCGCCACGCGCTCAAGCGCTCCTGGTATCGATCTCCTCCGCGGCGCTCAAAACCTCTCCGGTTGATGGCGTACGCAAATGGCGCGTCTTAATCTTCCCCAAATGATTCTTGAGTTGGTGATTCACCTTGTCCACGAGCAGATCGATGACCGAGTAGAGGTCCTTGGTTTCCTCCTGTGCAGCCACCAACAGACGTCCTGATTTGACAGTAACTTCGCCGCGCTGGCGATATTTGTCAACTGACAGTATCAGGTGCGCCTCGCAGTCGCGCTTGAGCATCCGGCCGAGATGCGCGAGCTTGCGCTCCGCGTAGATCCGTATCGAGGCAGTCGGTTCGACATGGCGGAAGGTGACGGTGACTGTCACCGGCGCGCCCGCGGATATTCGCGCCGCACGGCGGACTTTTCGCACCTCCGCCCGGGCGCGCTTGCCTTTGACCTGGTTGTTTTTCATTCCGGCCTGCCCTTGCGGCGTTCCGCTAGCCGACCTGTTTGCGATTTGCGGATGGCAGGATGCCAAGCGCCTGGCGATACTTCGCGACCGTTCGACGCGCGATATTAATCTGCTTCTGGCGCAGCACTTCGGCGATCGCCTGGTCGGAGAGAGGATTGCTCGGCGTCTCCGCAGACACCATCGCGCGGATTTTTTCCTTGACCGTTTCGGCGCTCACGTCTTCGCCGCTGGCGCCCTTCACTCCCGAGGTGAAGAAAAACTTGAGCTCGAAGATTCCCTGGGGCGTATGCGCGTACTTGTTGGCGGTAGCGCGGCTGATAGTCGACTCGTGCATCCCGATATCTTCGGCCACGTCCTTGAGCACCAGTGGACGCAACTGGCTTACCCCGTGATCGAAAAACGCGCGCTGGAACTTCACGATCGAAGTCGCGACTTTGAAGATGGTCTGCTGGCGCTGATAGATGGATTTCACCAGCCAGCGCGCCGAGCGCAAACGCTCCTGCAGATACTCGCGCGTTTCCGGAGCGACGTCGCGATCGTTGAGTACGCGCTGATAGTAGCCAGCAAGGCGCAGGCGCGGCACTGCGTCACGGTTGAGCGTGACGACATAGTCCTCGCCGACCTTATGGATGTACACGTCCGGCACGACGTAGGTCGGCTCCTGGCCGCCGTAGTCGCGTCCCGGCTTGGGCTCGAGAACGGAGATAACTTTCGCCGCCTGCCCGACGAGTTCGACCGCCACGCCAACCTGCTTGGCGATTTCGGCATAGCGATGCTTCTCGAGGAGGTCGAGATGCTCGCTCACGATTCGCGCCGCCAGCGATTCCTCCATCCCAAGGTTCGCGAGCTGGAGCAGCAGGGATTCGCGCAGATCGCGCGCCGCAACCCCGGGAGGATCGAGGCGCTGCACGCGCTTTAACACCCGCTCGACGCGCTCTGGCTCGACCTCGAGCTGTGCGGCTAGTTCCTCCAGCGGAGTCTCGACATAGCCGTCGTCGCTCAGGTTGTAAATAATCGTCGCGCCGATCTTCTGGTCGTCCTCGCTCAGGTCCGACATCCTGAGCTGCCACATCAGGTGGTCCTCAATCGAAGCCCTGCGGATCGAAGTGTTCTCGAGTGCGCTGCGATGGTCGTCGTCGGAATCCGAGGGCGTGCTTTCCTGCCAGTTGTTGGAATACGTCTCCAGATATTCGCGCCAGTCGAGCTTGTCCAGGCGTCCGATTTCCAAAGTGGCGTCGTGAGCCTCAGGCTGCGTGCCATTCAAGTCCAGCGGAGATTGCGGCTCAACCGAACCGCCCCAATCATCCGTGTTCTCGTCGACCGCTGCGGCTTCGGGCGCGAGCGGTTCGCCATCGGCCTCTGGCGCGGCGCCGTCGGAGTCGTGGGTCTCGCCTTCGGCGGCGGCCTCCGCGGGACTGCGGTCGAGCGGCTCCAGCATCGGATTCTGCTCGAGCTCGGTTTGCACGATCGATTCGAGTTCAGGCAGCGAGAGCTGGAGAATCTTGATCGCCTGCTGCAACTGCGGCGTCATCACCAGTTGCTGGCGGAGCCGCAAATCCTGTCCGAGTTTTACTTCCAGGGCCATCCAGGAAACTCAGGGAGCGGTAGTGTCATCCGGCGGCGTCGCGTTGTCCGAGGCAGCCGCGCCGTCAGTAGATGGAGCGCCATTTTCGGAAGCTGTTTTGCCCGACTTGGGGAACAACACCGCGTGACCATGTGCGACCACGCTCTGGCCGGTATCCAGGTGAACGGTGATTTTGGTGCCGGTGATTTGATCCTGGCCGTCGTGCACGATCGGACTGCCGGTCAACACCACCGTATGTTGCGCGTTCACCATAACAGCGTGATCGCCGGTGGCGTATTGCGTGCCCTGGCTGATGCGCACGTTGCCGTCGGCGAACATCTCCTGCACGTCGTGGAAATTCTCGCCGTAGTTGACTCTGAGTGTGTCGCTGGTAAGCGTACCGCCCTGCTGTAACGCGTGGACATGGCCGGTGAACAGAACCGATTTGTGATTATAGTCGAGCGACAGCGTATCGGACTTGATGTCAATTGGTCCCTTTCCGCCGCCCGAGAACGAGCTGCCAAACGGTCCCTGGGTCGGCTCCTTGGAGGCGACCTCTTTGCCACTGCTCTCGGCTGGCTTGCGTGAGGTGGTCTCGACCGGCGCCGGCGATGGCGGCGGCGTGTCTACAGCGACCCGCCCCGCGGGCGGCGGCGTCTCGACCACCGCCGGCGGCGGAGAGGTCGAGGTGAGCACCGGGACGCTGGGCTCGGCGTGTGTCTCGATGGGTCCTAGCGGCGGCGGCCCGCTAGCGGCGGCGCTGTCGGCGGCCTCAGCCGAGGACGGCGTCGCTGCAGGCGCACTGGCGACTGCAGGCGCGCTCGGCTCCGGCGCAGGCGCACTTGCGACTGCGGGCGTGCTCGGCTCCGCCGCGGGCGCACTCGCGACCGGCAGCGGCGCGCTCGACTCTGACGCAGGCGCACTCGCGACTGCGGGCGCACTCGGCTCCGCCGCGGGCGCACTCGCGACCGGCAGCGGCGCGGCGGGAGCCGCCGCCGTCACCGGCGCCGCGCTCGCTGCGCCCGCAGCCGCATCTGCGGCTGCGGGGGCAGCGGGCGTGGATGCGGTGGAGTCCGCCGATGTGTCAGCGCCTGATGGCGCTGACGCGTCGGCGGAAGGCGATGCCGCGGCCCCCGGCACCCCGCCGGTGATATGAATCGAATCGCCGCCGGAATCGAAATCATCAGACGAAGAGGCCCCACCCGCGCCGCCGGTATCCTGCGCAAACGCCATCGGCACTGCCGCCACCGCCAGCATCGCTGCCACGGCGACCACCCACGTCCTCAAATCGCGCCACGGCACCGCCCGGGCGCCGCGATCACGACTATCCTGCTTTTGCATTTTCACTTTCGTGCTTCGGAAGTATGTGCGTGCTCACCTGCTTATGGAGCTCGAAGACACGGGTCTTGGAATTTCCAGAAAGACCTGTTCCGGTGACGCGCAATCCTTCACCCTCCACCGTTACTTCTCCGTCCGCCTCCACATGATCGTCGTCCGGCAGGAACTTTGCCGCATCGGTGCTGAATATGAAATCGCCGTAATGGATCACGGTGCCACCGCTCATGTCGGCGCGCGTAACGTGATTGCCGTTGAGAAAAATTACCGCATGCGGCGAATCGATCATCACCGCTTTTCCGTCGTCAGAGACCATCGTCAGTTCCGCGTTGGTCAGCGCAAGCGAAGTCCGGTCACTGGCGTAATTCGCATCGGAAGCAGTCAATACCCACTGCCGCGCTCCGGCTTTCATCTGGGTCCAATGGAAATTGTGCACATGGAGCAGCGTTCCGGGAACCAATCCGGCCGCATTCTGCGCCGACTTTGAGGAGTCCGATCTATGCCGCACTACCAACACAGTAACACCCAGCAGCACGATCAGCGCCACCGCACCCATGCCGGCCAGCGCCTTGGCGATTCGCCTGGGACTCATCAAACCATCAACCTAAATTCAAGGTATCAAGCTGATTTTTTCAAGTAAACCGAGTTTGGCAAACCGGCATGCCTGAGCAAGCGTGAGCGTGTCGAGGCATGCCTTGCAACCCGGGCTATATTCAGTCAGAGGCGGGCCTCGCAGGAGTCGGGTCAGACCGAACCGGAACGCGAGCTGGCGACTTGGTGAATGCGTTTGAGGTCGTCGAGCAGCGCAAGCAGCAAATCGAGCGGATAGGAGTTGGGACCGTCGCTCAGCGCGTGCTCCGGATCCTCGTGCACTTCCATGAACACCGCGTCGATTCCCACCGCGGCCGCGGCCCGGGCCAGCGGTGCTACGAATTCGCGCTGCCCGTCTGAACGCTCTCCGCTCGCCCCCGGGAGCTGCACCGAATGAGTCGCGTCGAATACGATCGGGTATCCGAAGCCGCGCATGATGACCAGCGCGCGCATGTCGGAGACCAGGTTGTTGTAGCCGAATGATGCTCCGCGCTCGGTGACCAGCAGGCGGCGATTGCCGGCACTTTCGGCTTTCGCGACGACCGCCCGCATGTCCGAGGGCGCCAGGAACTGGCCCTTCTTGAGATTGATCGCACATCCGGTTGCCGCCGCCGCATAGATGAGATCGGTCTGCCGCGAGAGCAGCGCGGGAATCTGTAGCACGTCGACTACCGACGCCGCCGCGCGCACCTGGGCAGGCTCGTGCACGTCAGTCAGCACCGCCACGCCGGCCTCGCGCTTGACGCGCTCGAGAATCTTGAGTCCTTCGTCGAGGCCTGGCCCGCGGAAGGAGGCGTGGCTGGTGCGGTTGGCCTTGTCGAACGACGACTTGAACACCAGCGGCATCGCGGCGCTACGCGCGATCGCAGCCAGGCGCACCGCGTGGCGAATGCACGACTCGTCGCTCTCGATCACGCAGGGCCCCGCGATCAGCACGAGCTGCGGCCCGCCGAAGACGGCCTCGCCGACTTTGACTGTGGCCACGCTCACGAGGCCGACCTGAGCTCCCGCACTTTGCCGTGCTTGAGTCCGCGCGCCGAGCGGCGCTGCACCGCGGCGCGTATCAGTCCGCGGAACAGCGGATGACAGTCCAGCGGCCGCGACTTGAGTTCGGGATGAAACTGGCAGCCGAGAAACCAGGGATGACCCTTGAGTTCCATTATCTCGACTAATTGATCATCGGGAGACGTTCCGGTAGCAAGCAGGCCGGCCTTTTCGAGCTCGGCGCGGTACGCGTTGTTCACCTCGTAGCGATGGCGATGGCGCTCCGAGATACGCGTGCGGCGGTAGAGCGAATTGGCAAGCGAGCCCGGCTTGAGCACGCACGGATACGCGCCCAGGCGCATGGTGCCGCCTTTTTTGGTCACGTCTTTCTGCGACTCCATGATGTCGATCACCGGGTCGGGTGAGCCGTTGGCGAATTCGCCGGAGCTGGCGCGCTTGTGCCCGAGCAGATTGCGCGCCGCCTCGATCACCATCATGTGCAGGCCGAAGCAGATGCCCAGAATCGGCACGCCGTTCTCGCGCGCGTAGCGGACCGCGCGGATCATGCCCTCGGTCCCGCGCTCCCCGAAGCCGCCGGGAACGATCACCGCGTCGGCCTTGGCCAGGCGCTCTTCGACGCTGCCCTTTTCCAGTTCCTCCGAATCGACGTACTCAATATTTACTTTGGCTTCGTTTGCGATCGCGCCGTGAGCGATCGACTCGTGCAGACTCTTGTACGAATCGGGCAGATTCACGTATTTGCCGACTATTGCGACGTTGACCGTGATTTTCGGATTTTGCGCGGCCTTCACGATGCGCCGCCACTTGGAGAGGTTGGGCGCGCCGGTCCAGATGTTGAGCTTCTCGACCACGCGCTGATCGAAGCCCTCGTCGTGATAGCGCAGCGGGCATTCGTAGATCGATTCGACGTCTTGCGCCGAGACCACGCAGCTCTCTTCGACGTTGCAGAAGTGCGCGATTTTCGCCTTGACCTTTTTGTCGAGCGGCCGATCGCATCGGCACAGCAAGATGTCCGGTTGGATCCCAAGGCCGGTGAGTTCTTTTACGCTGTGCTGAGTGGGCTTGGTCTTCACTTCGCCGGCGGTCGCGATAAACGGGACGAGGGTGAGATGCACGTAGAGGACGTTCTCGCGGCCGAGGTCCCAGCGGAATTCGCGAATCGCCTCCAGGAACGGTAGGCTCTCGATATCGCCGACCGTGCCGCCGATCTCGACGATGATCAAATCGGCGTCGCCGGCGGCGTCGCGGATGCGGCGTTTGATCTCGTCGGTGATATGTGGAATCACCTGCACGGTCGCGCCCAGGTAGTCGCCGCGCCGCTCTTTCTGAATAACGGTGTCGTAGATTTGTCCGGCGGTTAAATTGTTGCGCCGGCTCATGCCGGTCTGCACGAAACGCTCGTAGTGCCCCAGGTCGAGATCGGTCTCGGCGCCATCGTCGGTCACGAATACTTCGCCATGCTGGGTGGGATTCATGGTGCCGGGATCGACGTTGATGTACGGATCCATCTTGAGCATCGTGACCTTGAGCCCGCGCGCCTCCAGCAGCGCGCCCAGCGAGGCCGATGCGAGGCCTTTGCCGAGCGAGGAAAGCACGCCGCCGGTCACGAATATAAATTTGGTTTTGGCCCGCTCCACCTTGATGCCCTCCACCCCATTACGCACTGTGAACCGCCGCAAGCCGAGCCCTCTGAAGGTCCTCGGCTGTATCTACCTCAAGCGATGGCGCCACGGAAGCGACCACCCTGATCCGGTACCCGCTCTCGAGCGCGCGCAACTGTTCGAGCTTTTCGATTCGTTCCAGGACGCCCTGCGGGAGCGCCGCGAACCGCGCAAGAAAATCGCGCCGGTAAGCGTAGACGCCGATATGGCGCCGCGCCGCGGCTGAAAATCCGCCGTCGCGCGCAAACGGAATCGGACTGCGCGAAAAATAGAGCGCGTCGCCGTTATGCGCGGCCACCACTTTCACCACTGATGGATTCATCCATTCCGCATCGTCCACGATCGGCGTCGCCAGGGTTGCCATCGCGATCGTCTCGTCCGCGAGCATCGGGGCGGCCAGCGCGTCGAGGTCCGCAGGGTCGATAAACGGAAGATCACCCTGCACGTTGAAATAGATGTCGGCGCGGACCTTGCGCGCGATCTCGGCGATCCGGTCGGTGCCGCTGGGATGCTCCGCCGAGGTCATCATCGCCTCGCCGCCGGCGCCGTTGACCGCCGCGGCGATTCGCTCGTCATCGGTCGCGACGATTACCCGCTCCAGCAAGCGCGCCCTGCTCGCCTGCCGCCACACCCGCACCACCATCGGCACTCCCGCGATCTCCGCCAAGGCCTTGGCGGGCAAACGAGTCGACGCGTAACGCGCCGGTATCACGGCGATTACCGATAGGGCAGCCAGTGGTTCACTCCGTTGCGGGGGATTACAGATCGAAGGGGCACATTCATTGGTAGCCGACCCGCCGATACCGTGTCAAATTTCCGTCCCACGCTTTGCCCACAGGAAAGAAGGTTTGCCCACAGAGGATGATTTGCCTGCAAAAAACATCAGGACACGAAGACGTCGTCATCTTCGTGTCCCGATGCCGGACCCGTTGAGTCTGTTGCGATCTTCAGGCGCGGCGGCGCGTCCTGCGCATTTTGCGCTTGCGCGCCTTGGCCTGCACGGGATCATTGCGGCGCTTGCGCGCGAGCTTGCGGTTGCGGCGATTGCGCTGGAGGGAAGCCGGTTTCATTGATTCTCCTGGATTGGCTGATTGCTGTCGGAGCGGGACGGCTGCGTATAATTGTCGTTCCGGAGGTACTGTCCGTACGGCTGCGTATAGTTGTCGTTCGGGAGGTACTGTCCGTAGGTTGAAGCTGGCGCGCCCGTGCTCACGGCGATCGGACTCACCGCCGCGATCTCGGTGACCATCTCTCCGTGACTGTTGGCAACCACTTCGCCGAGGCGCTGTCCGGTCTGCACCGGCCCGGCGATCGCAGGCGGCACCTTGTACTCGAGCTTGACGCCGGACGTGTCGGTCTTGGGCAGCACCACGTTCAAGTCGCTGGCCGCGACCGGCTGGATGGTCGGGCCAAACTCGACCTGCACGTGAACCGGCAGCGGCTCACCGGTCCTTAGCAGCGACACGGAGGTGAAATGCTCGAAACCCCACTCCATCAGTTTCGCCGCCTGCGCGAAGCGCTGCTGATTCGACGGCGCTCCGAGCACCACCGCGATGAGGCGCAGGTTGCTGCGCTTGGCGGTCGCAGTCAGGTTGAAGCCCGCCTGGTAGGTGAAGCCGGTTTTGAGCCCGTCGCATCCGTCGAAGTGACCGATCAGATGATTGGTGTTGTGCAGCATCGCGACGCCGCCATCGAACGGCGCCTGCTCCTGGCTCGACCATTCGAGCAGATTGGTCTCGCGAATGATCGCGCGCGCGACCGTCGCCAGGTCGTTGGCGTCAGTCTGATCGACGTCGTGAGTCGGCCGCGGTGGCAGCCCGTCGACGGTGCGGTACTCGGTATGATTCATTCCGAGTTCCTCGGCCCGCTCGTTCATCATCCGGACCATCGCCTCGACCGAGCCGCCGACCTTCTCCGCGACCGCGACCGCGGCATCGTTGGCTGACTTTATCAGCGCCGCCTTGATCAGCTCGCCGAGCGGAAAAACGTCGCCCTCCTTGAGCCCCAGCCGCGAGCCGCCGGTATGCGCCGAGCGCTCCGAGACTCTGACCGGGTCGGCTTCGCTGAAGCGACCCATCTTGATCTGTTCCTTGGCGACCAGCAGCAGCATCATTTTCGCCATCGAGGCAGGCGGCCACGGCATATCAGCATTGAGCTCGTACAGCACTTTGCCGCTGTCGGCGTCCTCGAGCAGCGCGCCCTTGTAGAGTGGCGCGCCCGAGCCACCGATCCGCACCGCTTTCTTCGTATGCGACGTCCTGCGATGCGGCAGCGTAGTCGCGTGTGCCGCCGCAGTGATTGCCACGATCGAGAAAATTGCGAGCACCAAGGCCCGCGTCGTCAGCCGAAGTAGACTCTTCCGCTCAACCAATTCCGCCACCTGCCTTGCCATCCGAGTCTTCAGCCTTCTTCGTTCAGGGAGTCGCGAAACTGCCCCCCGCGCTGGTGCCCTTGAGTTCGCCGCGCTCCATGCGCTGCAGGATGTCGAGATTCGCGCGCGCGGGCTGGTAGTCGGGATTGGCCGCGACCAGGTCGGTCCATTCCTCGTTCGCGCGCACGTACTTGCCTTCCTGCGCATAGATCGCGCCGAGCGTGTTGCGCGCGTCGGGTTGATTGGGATCGATCTGCAGCGAGGTCAGCATCTCCTGCTCGGCATCGGGAAGCTCGCCGCGGCGCTGATGCGCGATCGCGAGATTGAAGTGCGTTTCCGGACGGTCGGGAGCAAGCAGGGTCGCAAGCTTCAGAACTTCGGTCGCATCGGCAGTCAAGCCGCTCTCGAGATACAGCAGTCCCAGGTTGAGGAACAACTGCCAGTTGTTGAGTCCCAGGCTCACTGCTTTCTGATACTCGGAGAATTCAAGTTGATGCTCACCAATTATTCCGTAAGCGAAGCCGAGATGGTAATGCGCGAGCGCGTTGCCGGGATGCTGCCTGATGACCACGCGATGACGCTGAATCGCTTCCGGATAATCTTCCATACCGAGGAAGTAGTCGGCCAGAGGGTCGCATACCTGATCGTCCGAGAACGAATTGTTGTTCGCCGATGCGCGCGCAAGCACGGGCCACTGGCATACCAGCGCCAGCATCAACAGAACTAGAAGGCGCGAAAGGCTCCGCAATATTTTAGCTTGCGCGATTCTGGCCACGCCCAAGCATCGTGATGCTAGCAGGAAATGCGGAGCAAAAAAAATGCGCGCAGCGTTTTCGTCTGGTGCGCGCCTGACAGCGGAGACTAACTGGCGGGTGCTGACGTGCCTGGTGGCATACGCGGCCGCCGATCTCGGCATCCCCGAAATCGCGGGCAGGCGCCGGAGGCGTCAGCCGCCTCCGGCGCTTAAGCTGCGATGCCTACTTCGTGGTCGCGTCGGAGGGGGCGGCCGAGGAAGGCGCGCTTTCCGGCGCTGGAGTGGTGCTCGAAGCGGTCGATTTGGTGTGACGGTTATGATGGTGCTTCTTCACCGGTTTCGCGGAAGTGTCAGCGGTCGCGGCGGCCGGCGAGGCGACTGCTTCCGGAGCGCCCTTGGAAGTATCGGTCTGGGCGAAGGCCGGGACCGCCAACGCGCTGGCAAACAGGGCGGCAGTCAGTATAGAGAGGGTGCGCTTCATACGTTTCGATCTCCTTGTTACAGTGCGGCCACTTTGTCGGGCCGCCGTGTCAGTAAGAGATCATTGCTATTGGCGTGCCAAATTGGCGCGCCGGAAATCTCGCAAGACTCGCGATACTTTTCCGCTGCCGGCTATGCAACGAACTACCAATCCGTTGGTCAGCTATCCGCTTTGCGTAGGCCCTCATTTGCCTCGTCATTCGGGCGCTACCCTAGATCGATCTGTACGTGATCTTGCTGCGGTGCGTTTGCTGACATTTTGCTCGCGCGGTACATGGACCGATCCGCCTGTGATCTACAGGCGTTGCCCAGGCCGCGGTTTGCCTCGTTGGTCACGCGCGGCCTGTCGGCGCTCTGCGCGCAGTTCGCGAAACAACACAAACAACTCTTTGAATGCGCGAAGAACGACCTTCGCGCTGGCGCCGGACTGCTCGCCCGCCACCCGCGGCAGATGGCCGACGTCGACCTCGCATATCTTCGCGCCGCGGCCCGCCAGTCGCGCCATCAGCTCAGTCGAGATCATCGCGCCGTGCGCCTTGAGCTCCATCCCGTCGAGCAAGTCGCGCCTGAACAGCTTGAATCCGCAATCGATGTCGTTGATTGAGATCCCAAGCAGCGCCCGCACCAAGATCGTCCAAGCCCGTCCATTGACCCGTCGGATCAGCGGGTCGGCGCGACGGACGCGACGGCCCACTGCTACGTCGCAGGGCGACGAGGTTGCCAACCGCGCCGCGAGCCTGGCGACGTCGGCCGGATCGAACTGGCCGTCGCCGTCGGCGAGCAGCACGTAGGGCATCGTGGCGGCGCGGATGCCCGAGATGACTGCGCCTCCGTAACCGCGATTACGCTCGTGATGAACCACCTTGACGTGCGTATCCGACGCCGCCAGCCCCCGCGCTATCTCCAGCGTCCGGTCGCTGCTGCCGTCGTCGACGACGATCACCTCGTACTCGTCGGCCACCCGCGGCAACTCGGCAAGGAACCCGCGCACGACGCGCTCGACGTTGCCAGCCTCGTTATGTGACGGCAGGAAAACGCTGAGCCCGGGGAGCCGCGCCGCGGAACTCACCGTGATTGCTTGCAAGCTGTGGACTGCTGGGGATGCGTGACTGACTTCACGAACGCTAATCGGCGGGGCGAAACGGCGGCGAAGATCGCCCTGTGGCCGGCGTCACGACTCGCCGAGCTCGCGGTAGCCGCCGCGGAAAAACAGCAGCGGCTTACCCTCGCGGGTCTCCGCCTCAATCACCTCGCCCAGGTAGATCGTATGGTCGCCGCCGTCGAAGGCCGCGGTGAGCTTGCATTCGAACTGGCCGAGCGTGTTTTCCAGGATCGGGGCGCCATTGGTGCCGAGATGATAGGCGACGCCGTCGAACTTGTTGCCGCCGCTGACCGCGAAGCGCCGCGACAGCGCCTCCTGGTCCGACGCCAGGATATTGACGGCGAAAATTTTGCTCTGTTCGAAGCTCGCGTAGCTCTCGGCGTTCTTATCGACGCAAATTAGCAGCAGCGGCGGCACCAATGACACCGACGTGAATGCGTTCGCAGTCAACCCATGCATCTCGCCGGCTTCCGAGACGGTCGTGATCACGGTCACCCCGGTTGCGAAATGACCCATCACGCGGCGCAGCTCATTCTTGTCGATAGGCATCAGATTCTCCGCGCGCGCGATGCTATCAGAGGCTTTGCGCGATCGTCAATTTAGTCTCCGCGCGACGCGCGCGCCGCTGCAAGCCGGTTTGCGAGATCCCGCCGCTTCACCATCCGATCTCTTCGCCATCCGGCGACTTCACCATCCTGAGCGATCGCGGGCGAGCACTTCCTTGCCGCCGAGATATACGTAGTCGAGATCGAGCGAGGTGAGCGGCCGATCGTTCGCGGCGATCCGGATGCCGGCCAGCTCCGCGGTGAACATCGTATGGTCGCCGGCGACGTGGCTTGCGACCACGCGCGCCTCGATCGCGACCATCGCAAGCTCGAGCCACGGCACTTTGAGACTGGGCGAGAGCTGGTAGGCGACCTCGTCGAGGTTGTCGGCGCGGCGCGCGCGCGGCGAATAGAAATAATCCTCGAGCGCTTTGCCGCGCCGCCCCACCACGTTGAGCCCGAATACGCCGGTGCGCGCGATCAGCGGATTGGTGAAGTGCGCATTGTCGACCGCCGCCATCAGCATCGGCGGCGCGCCGGAGACCTGGGTCACCCACGACGAGGACATCCCGTGGCAGTGCCCGTTTTCGGCGACCGTCAGCACGTAGATTCCGGTGCTCAGGGCCGAGAGCGCGCGCTTGAGATCGATTTCCATTTGCGGGTTCCTCGGTGTTTGACGGCTTCGCGCGGGCGGCGCGGGATTGCATTGCGATACAAATAAAAAGCTAGGAAGAATTGACGAGCGCAGCAAGGCTTTTCACAATGGATAGCGTGGGAAGGTGGATTCGGGCTGATGGGTAAGCTGGTTCGTGCGGCCGCGCTGGCGGCATTTGCGATCGTGATCTGCGCGATGGCGGGCGCGCTCGGCGCCGCGAGCCTTCACGCCGCGGCAACTCCAACCGCCTCGTGGCGGCCGTCCGCCGCGCCGCAGCCGGCGACGCGGCCCACCGCCACACCCACGTGGATTCCGCCCTCGCCGACTTCGACGCCGACGCCGCATTGGCTGAGCTCGGGCGCGGCCGGAATCTTTCCCGATCCCACTCCGACCGTGACTCCGACTCCCACTCCGGTTCCGGATTCCAATGTCGACACGCCGGGCGAGCGCCTGTTCATGCAAACCCGCGACGGCTCCTACCTGGAGTCGACGAGTTGGTCGGTCGAGATCTACAAGAAAAAGCATCAGCTCATCGTTTACTACAAGGGGCGCCGGTACCGGACCTTCCATGCCGTGTTCGGACGCAGCTTCGAGCCGGGCACCAAGATGTGGGAGGGCGACCGCCGCACGCCCGAGGGCGTTTACGAGATCATCGAGAAGCATTACAGCCGCCGCTGGAGAGTATTTCTCACGCTGAACTATCCGAACGTGATCGACCGCGATCGCTACATAAGGCTGCGCGACGAAGGCGAAGTGCCGGTCGAAGACGGCCATCCGATCGGGGTCGGGCGGCAGAATCGGAATCCACGGCACCGACAATCCGCTGCTCAACAAGAACGACATCAACTGGACCACCGGATGCATCTCGGTCGACAACGCGGACATCCTCAAGCTCGATTCGCTGCTCCCGGTCGGCACGCTGGTGATAATCAAGCCGTAGGCCCCGAAGAGATGCGGCGCTGAAGACGGCGCGCGCGACTCGGAACTGGAGCGCGCCCGCTCAGTAGGCGCGAACGTCATTGTCGAGAGCCTCGTCACGCTGCTGGAAGCGGCGTACTGAGCAGGAAGGAGCACCGACCTTGCGAAACCCCTCACGGGTTTCGCGCTTCCCGGGTGGCTATGATGCGCGCTTCGCGCTTTTGGGACTCCTCTGCCGTTGCTGCGGACACCATTGGGCCGTTTGTGATCCTGGCAGCGAGAAGTGAATCCGCTTCAGGAAAAATCTCCTCGGATTAAGAAGATTGTGCTGCGGCAACTATGTTCAGAACGGCAACTGAACCACTGCCGTCCCGATCGTCGATCGAGCCAGGATGTCATCCTGAGCGCAGGCTGCCGGAGTCGAAGGATCCTAGCCGTTACCGCGATACCAAGCCGGTCGCAGGGTTCATAACAAATGGCGCGCGCGATCTGCTCTTGTTCGGTGGTAAAGTGCAGCGAGGAGGCTGAAGAAGATGAACTCCTTCACGCTCACGCCGAGCCGGCGTGCTGAGGTTGAAGATGAATTGTACACGGGCGCGGTACGCGCGTTCGGATCTGATCGTGCGAGCCGTTTGCGCCGGGCTCCGTCCTGGTTCCGGGGTGTGCACAACGGTTGGCCGGTCCTTCTTACTCACGCAAGCGCCGATCTGATCTACCTGTTCGCGGCCTTGATCGCGCGGGTTCCGGAAGCAAAGGCCAACTGGCAAGGATTCATCGATTTAGCGGAACACGCTGACTGGCACGACGAGTTTCTGTCGGCAACAGTCGAATGGACGAAGCGTTCAATCGATCTGCTTCGCTATCTCTATGAGATGAGTCTTCCCGGGCCGAAGGTGAGCAATAGCCAGGTGCTTATGGGTGGGTTCTGGGATGATCCTCGCTTTCATCACCGCGGCCGCATGAATCCGAGAGTCGCCGACGAGGTGGCGGCAATTGCGCTGAGCTGCCGCGGGAGCGGCGATCGAATTCAACGCCAGACTTTTCCGCTAGTGCACGCGTTTTATTCTCTACGCTGGCTTGTACCGCTCGATTCTCCCGACTCGGTGCGTATGTTGTTGGATAAAATACTGCGCGCTCCGCGCACGATGGATTGGTGCGTCTGTTATCCTTTCACCGCGAGTTTGAGCGGCATCAAATTGCCGACCGTGACTTGTGAGGCAGAACAGAAGCGCATGTATTCCGTCCTTCAACAGCCACCGCCCAAGCTGATTGCTGACCTTCGCGGTGCTCGCTTTCCCATCATTTGAGCTAAGTAGGCCACCATTTTTCGATAACAATCCGTTACCTCTTCAGGTCCGGTACTGTTCGGACCATCTGCTTCGTCCTGAGGGTGTTCGTTCCGTGGGATGAACGCTCAAGGAAGCTCGAGAATCTCGGGTTTCTGGAAGAAGCGTACGAAGAGGAGTTGCTGATGTCGTCAGAGGAAAAGACTTTCTGGGTGGAGCTTTCGCTCGCAACGGTCATAGTCAGCTTTGGACCCTACATGGTGTTTGAGTTCAACCACCAGTACCTGGGATGTACTCTGGTTCTGACGGGCCTGTTTGCGATGCTCCGCGCTCTTCGTAAACTAAAAACGGAGGAACGAGGGAGCACCTAGGCAAAAAAGTCAACCTGAATGAGATGCGTGCACAGCGGGCGGAAATTGTCCTTATACAGCATTGTATCCGTCTGTCTCAATGGCTACATTCGAACGAGATCATGGCGGATAAAGAGCCCCAGCGCCAATACGAAAACTGGTGGGACCGGATATCACGCGGCATCGTTGTCGACTTCGCTACGACGCTCGCAGCCTTGCATGCTGTCGGCCTCTTGATCATAGTAAATCTTTGATCTCGGTCGATTCGGTGTCATCGCGGTTGATTTGGTTCGCCCCGAAGACGTTATGGTCGGCCTGTTGTGGGCCATTTTGGTGATGCTGACGATCGTTGCGGTCTGGTTTATGATCTGGTCGGTCTATGATGTAACGCAGCCAGGCGCACCGTTCCAGGCTACCGGGTGGGCCGCCCGACTTGCGGTGGTGGTCAGCGTCGTTCCTTTGGTCCTTGTGCTTTATATACTGGTCTTGAAGATTGTATGTCACGACGATATTGATCTTGTTCTTAGTCCTTGGTTCCTGAAACTAGTGATGGGTCTGTTGATACAAGCCTTCCTTATCTCCGCGATAGTTGGGCTGTTCATTCTATTTAAGCCGGTAATAAAGGGCGAGGGCCAATTTATGCTGTCTCCCGAGGAGCCTCTGCCTGAAAAAATTGGGTCGTCGCGTATGCTGGTGCTCGTCGTGGTAATGGCCGCATCGGTCGGCTTTGGACTGCTGGGGCTTTTTTCTTATACTGCACTCGTATTTCCGGAAATTCCTCGAGAATGGGGCGGGGGTGCAAAACCTGTTGTAGAGCTATTTTTGAGGGAAAAGCTTCCGGTGTTCGCGGACCGTGAAGACATCCCTTCGACTCTTGATGGAAAGAGGATCGGCCCAGTAATTTGCGTTCTGGAAACCGACCGCGTGCTGGTAGTCGCCCCTTTGAACACTCTCTACACACAAATCCATCACGAAACGGTCGCGCTAGATCGAAGTGCGGTGACCGCAGTGGCGTACGAAGGACGTTATTCGTCTTCGTCAACCTCTGTTACGCCTGTAGCCGCTTTACCAAACCCGACACCTTCGCCTCGCGTCGCTCATTGAGCTGTTAGTTCGATTCGCGCTGTTAGATTTGCTTGGCCTGAGATCGGAGAGGAACCACGGCGGTCGCTATGGCGTCGTCAAGCGCTGCTGCTGGCTCGATGGTAACCCGGACCGGGGAAGGATTCGGCGTCAGGTTCGATACGTCTCGCGGCGCTGGAATGCGCCGATCGCACTCCGAATTTATTCGCCAGTTCGAAGTGCCCACGCCGCTGCGCGACGTGAACGTGCCGCACGAGGAACTCTCGCGAGTAGCAGGCACGGTGCTGGCGGAACTGGAGCGTGCGCGCTCAGTAGGCGCGAATGTCACCGTGGAGAGCCTCGTCACGCTGCTGGAAGCGGCTTACTGAGCGAGGGAAGGATCACCGACCTTGCGAAACCCTTACGGGTTTCGCGCTTCCCGGGTGGCTAAGACGCGCGCTTCGCGCTGTTAGGCTTCCCCGCCGTTGCTGCGTGACACCTTTGGGGCGTTTGCGATCCTGGCAATGGGAAGTAAATCGGTTCAGAAAGAATCTGCTTTGATTAAGAAGATTTCTCTGCGGCAGACTCTGTTCAAAACGGCAACTGAACCACCGCCGTCCCGATGATCGATCAAGCTGCGTCGTCATCCTGAGAGTCGGTGATTTTTTATAAAGTGAAGATGAATTCTACGCGCACCGCTGCTCGGAACGCCACCAGAACCACTGCCGTCTCATTGAGTCGGTGAAAAACGAAGGTCATCCTGAGCGAAGGCTGCCGGAGTCGAAGGATCGAAACGAACCTTTCGGACCTGCTACTAATAGATGGGTGTCCTCGGCACCGAAGTATCGCCATGCTTGACTTGGTGACTTAGTGCCGGCTGGTTCGACAAGAAGTAACTCTCCAGCGCTATGAAGACAGCGAACGATGGTGACGAGGAAACCATCTCTAAGTATCAGGTCGAGAGGGTCGCTTCGATCCTTCGACTCCGGCAGCCTACGCTCAGGATGACGTCCTCTTTTTCGTGACCAATGAATGACAGTGGTTCTGGTGGCGTTCCAAGCGGCAGTGCGCACTGAATTCGTCTTTATTAAAAATCACAGACTCTCAGGATGACGTACGTTCTTTTGTCGACTCATTGAGCGACAGTGGTTTTTTTGCACTCTCTCGTTTCACGGCTCGACGAAAAATATTTGGATTAGGAAGATTTCTCCACGGCACACTCTGTTCAAAACGCCAACAGAACCACCGCCGTCCCCGACGATCGATTAAGCAGCGTCGTCATCCTGAGCGTAGGCTGCCGGAGTCGAAGGATCCTAGCCGTTGCCGCGATACCAAACCGTTGCGTGCGATCAGCAGTGCCGAGGACACCCATCTTTATGCCTGGAGCCGAGAGGTTTGCTGGGATCCTTCGACTCCGGCAGCCTTCGCTCAGGATGACGTGGTTTTCTTGGTGAGATATTGGGATGACGGTGGTTCCGTTGCTGTACCGGGCAGCGGTGCGCATAGAACTCATCTTCACTTTAGAAGAGATCACAGACGCTCAGGATGACCTTCCTGCTTTAGTGATTCATCGGGACGACGGTGGTTTCCGAGCGCTTCCTTTTTTCGCTACTCAAAACAATCACAGAGGCTCAGGACGACATGCTTTTCCTGGCGAGGTATTGGGGCGGCGGTGGTTTCGGTTCGTTTCCTTCTCTGAAAAACACTCACGGGCGCTCGGGACAACGTCCCTCCTTTCGTCGACTCATTGAGTTAGGGTGGTTTCTCTGCGCAGGTGTGAACGGGGCGGGACCGAAGTCGACCGCGGCCAAACGAGAAGAGTGCCTTGATGGTGGATCCTTCAAGTTCCGATCGTGGTTTAGTCCTCGATTTGTTTCTTTATTTGTGAATAACGTTCGGTTATCCAGTTAAGATCTATCTGCAGAGAGAAGCGAACTCTCTCAAGTTCCGCTATCCGGGTTTGGCATTGTTCCAGCGTCTCGGCCGCCTTTTGGACGTTGCAAACCGCGATCTGTTGGTCTTGCGCCAGCCGTTCGATATCAGAAGCCAGGGCATTTGTCGCGTTACCGTCTGCCAGACGGCTGCGGTGGTCGAGCAACTCCTGATAGGTTCTCGCCGCAGCCTCATTGACCAACTTAGCGCCAGTGTTCTGCGTTTGAGCACGCTTTAATTCGGCTCTCTTCTGCACGAGGCGTGAGTCGTAATCCCGGATGCGATCGCGGCACGTCGTTCGCTCCTTATCTGCGTCCACCAAAGCCTGTTGAAGGGTTTCTTGAATTCTATAACCTCAGTTGTCCCGCCCTTTACGCTACGGTCATGGTCAAGGTCATTATACCAGCCGCACAACTTGACGTATTCATTCGTCGGATGAGTCGGGGCTCAGTCGGCCGCAAACTGAACTTAAGACTCCTCGTAGCTGTTAGTACAACCACATCCGATACGAGTGATATAAACGTAAACCGTACTCTTGAAATCAGGCATCCGTCAGCATGCTACGCCGCGGGTGTTGGTCCAGGTGGTGCGACTATCGGCGACCTCTTGACCGATCTGTGGAGCGCCCAGGCGCCATCGCTTGGAGATCAAATCAAGAAACTCGCCCGATGGTTCTCTGAGTGTTTCAAACTCTTGCCTACGGTATATCCAAAGCCCGTTCCGACCGCTCCGCCGATCACGGCTCCGATGCCTGGCGCGCCCACAGTTGCACCCAGGATTGCTCCTGTGCCGAGTCCAACCACACCGCCGACCCGGGCGCTCGTGGAAAGCATATTTATCCCTGCTACTTCTGCTACAAGGAGGCTATTCCGGATTGGATGAAGACGAGGTTCTTCCATGACCCCTCCCTCAAGCCTTAAAGTTTAGGATATGTGCGGTCTAGCAGAACAGTGGTCAAAGGCCAGCGGAAGGGCCATTGTCGGGCTGGACGAATTCGTACTCGATTCCTGTGTCGGTTCGAATCCAGTCGGACGATAGGCCGTCCTAGCAATGAAGTCAAATTAGCTGCGCTAATTAGCTACAGGTGGGCGCGATCAACGAGCGCTCGACGGAGCGCGGCAGCGTCACCAAACATAAGTCACGCCGCCGGCTCCGTCGAACTGGAACCAATTTGTGCGCTAGCTAAGCCTACTCATTTACCGAGCGCACCACGAAGAACGGACTGGTGCTATCAAACACATAGCCGTGCAGCACCACCGGCGTCGAAGAGTTCGGCCGCGGCTGTGATCTGGTTGCGCAAGTCGGCATTGCCAATCACCACCATCTGCTTGTACAGGACCGAGGTGTACAGCGACTTGTCGTAGTCATTGGTCGGATCCGCGTTAAGGGAAGCGGTCGCCACCTGGGTATCCAGAGCCATCGGGATGACCCGGCCGTTCACTCGCAACTGCACCATCGTCGCGCCCTGCGGCAAGGTTGATCCGGCGGCAACCTGGCCGGCGATTGGAAGCTCGCCGTAGTAGGCTACCGGCGAGGCGTTGTCGGGAGTCGCGGAGAGCGCGCTCTCCGGAAGCTGCCCCACTGACATCGCGTTCGCACCGACGTTGACTGAGGGCAACGGTGTCAGACCACCCGCCGGCACACCGCCGAACCCACTGAACGCTAACGCCGCGCCTGCGGGCGCTATCGCTACCGTCGCGGCCAGCACCGCGAATGCTGCTATCGTTTTTTTCCTGTTCATTGTGTCTCCTTCCTTCCTTTTTTTTGATGCGCGCGCCGCGGGATCATCGTCCGGCGATCGGTCTTTCGGGCTCCGCCACACCGTAAGCGTGTCGGCACAAGTCCCTCGGCTGACGCACTGTGTAAATCGTTTGGTGTCTCTCAGACCCAGCTCAGAGTTCCATCAAGTCACCTGGAGCCGGGCGCTTTCACAGGCCAGGACTGGGCGGGTGAAAAGAAAATTCCCGCGAGCGAGGCTTAGCAGCGGTCGGGAATAAAATTGGAGCGTCCGCAGTCTGGACCTGAACGGAGTCGAGCGAAGCGCAGTCCTATCACTTACGGCGGCTGAGTGGTCTAACATCAGGATGGCAACGCTTTATCGCCGAACACTTTCGATCGATTTTCGCGCGATTCGCGTAGCTGCCTGCCTCGCGTGAAAGTTCGTCGCTGGCAGGGAGTCAGCAAGGCAGATGCCAATAGTCAAGTCGTGTATTCAATTGGATCATTTTCGAGAGGCGCAGTCTTAGTCATTTGCGTTTCGCCAAAAATTTATGCGACTCGCGAAAAGTGAGTGGGCTATGTAAGTGAAGACGTAAGGAGCGGCGTCGATCGCGCGAGATCAGATGAACAACCTATCTAATTTCTATTTCTGCGTTGCAAATTACATTGCCATGAACGCTGGGTTACATAACGGGTTGAGATCGAAGGTCTCATCAGCGAATTATTTGCGATCACCAAACCTGCGAAACTTCGCACGGGTTTTTTCGTCTACTTCCCGAGTGTCTAAGACGCGCGCTTCGGGCTGTCAGAGTTGCGTGGGCTGAGATCCTTTCGCGACCCGACGTCATCTCCTCGAGCACGGAGATAAAGCGGGCGCATACGCGCTATAACCTTTCGTCAGATGAAGGTGTCCAATCGCGGTTTAGTCAGCGCCTCCGCTCGACGTAACAGCCGTGTAACATAAGTACGCCTGGTTTTGCGGGAAGGCCGAGTCGTGTGCGGGATAACAAGCAAACCGTGCGTCCAGATCGGCTTCATTGGCGTCTTTTTGCGTCCCATCGAACTTGCCAATGAAGGGAGCCGCGTTACGCTGTACAGTCACCGCGGCATTGGACGAACTCGAATTCTTCGAATGACCGGACCCGCCGCCGAACAGTTGTGATAGACCTCCTAAACTCTGCGCAAACGACGTGGCGCGCAAGGCAATTAGTAAAAACAGCATCCCAGCTATTATGATTGCGCCAAGCTTTTTCAACTTTTTATACCTCTGAGCGATGCCCCAAAGTCGGCGGCAACCCTGGCCCTGAGCGGTTGGCCCGGGCGATTCGCCACGTCTCGTTAACCATGAAGACGAAAGAACGGCGCTTCAGGTTGCGCCCGGAGACGCAAATCAGGCGAAATTCGCAAAATTTCCGCGAATCCAATGGAGAATCCGCGAGGACGATACAGTTTCGCGATCTTGAATCGCAGCGCTATTTGCAATGATAGAGTTGGAACCCGGGCATCGCCATGAGGGTGACAATACATCGCCGGATTGCCGTAGCTATCGCGCTAGTGACGCTTCTATCGCTGACGCGAGCACCCGAACGTTTGGCTTTTGCGGACGAACACGCCGCCTACGATGAGGCGGCGCCGAACGTCAACCCCGTCGAACACGCGGCGCTGGAGGAGCATCGCGCCCAGCTGATGAAGATTCCCGGAGTATCGTTGGTCTATGTCGCCAACGATCGCAGCATCGTGGTGCGAGTACGGAAACTTACACCTGACCTCGATCAGCTCATCCCAAAACAGCTCGATGGTTGCCCGGTGAAGGTGGTGAGCGTCGAGGATGTGATGCGGCGTCATCAGAATGAGCTGCTACTGATGTTGGGCGAGTATCAACTGTACAGCTATCGCGTCGAATCGCTTCCCGGCGGTCAGTTGGCGATCGTAATCAGGGTCAGACGGCCTGTGGTGGAGCAGCCGATGAAGGTGCCGACCGACATCGAAGGCATTCCATTGCGCGTTCTCCTCGCCCAGGATCCGCTGACGGACTGACCGTGGCGGCAGCCAGTCGCGATCGTCGGCGCGCGACACTCCTGACGCTCGATTCGCTGCTCCCGATCGGCACGTTTGTGATAATCAAGCCGTAGGCTCCGACAAGATGCGCCGCTGAAGACGGCGGCGCGGCGCGACACGCACGCCAGCATTTTATCGTCGCGCAGAAGGAGCCGGGGAGATTCGCGATGGAACCGACTTCGGGTGAATACAACTTCACGCGTCTCGAGAGTGTGATTTTCGGTGCGGGCAAAATCGAGAAGCTCGGCTACGAGCTGGAGCGGCGCGGAGCCAGGCGCGCGCTGATCGTAACCGGCAAGACGCTGGGCGCCTCGAAGCTGCTCGAGGCTGTGAAGCAGGCTGCCGGTCCGGCGATTGCGGGAGTATTCGCGGGCGCGCAGCAGCATTCGCCGTCGAAGACCGTCGACGCGCTGGCGGCCGAGGCGCGCCGCGTCGAGGCCGATGCGTTGATCAGCTTCGGAGGCGGCAGTCCGATCGACACCGCGAAGGCCGCCGCGATGGCGATTCTCGGCGGACGCGCCGCGACCAGGAGCGCGCGGCGCGAAGGCGACGCGGCAGGCGCCGCCACGCGTGAGCTGCTGCATATCGCGATACCTACCACGCTCTCCGCCGCGGAGTTCACGCCCGGCGGCGGCGTCACCGACGAGGCCACGCGCGAGAAGGGAGGAGTCTGGGACCCGCGCCTGCAGCCCCGCGTCGTGATCCTCGATCCGGAGCTCACGGTCGCGACGCCGGCGTGGCTGTGGGCGTCGACCGGGATGCGCGCGCTCGACCATGCGGTGGAGGCGGCGTATTCGTCGCGCCGCCAGATCATCACCGACGCGCTGGCGGCAAAGGCGATCGCGCTACTGGTCGCGCATCTGAAGCCGTCGCTACAAGGCGGCGCGGGAGAGATCGAGCATCGCGTGCAATGCCAGTATGCGGCGTGGCTGTCGATCTTCGGCGCGATGAACACGCGGCTGGGCATCTCGCACGCGTTGGGCCATCAGATCGGTCCGTACTGGGACGTGCCGCACGGCTATACGTCGTGCATCACGATGCCGCACGTGATGCGGTTCATGGCCAATATTGCGCCGGAGCGCTTCGGCGCGATCGCGGAAGGATTCGGCGTCAGGTTCGATCCGGACAATCCGCGTCTCGCGGCGCTGGAATGCGCCGATCGCACCGCGAAGTTTATTGGCCAGTTCGAAGTGCCGACGCGGCTGCGCGACGTGAACGTCCCGCACGAAGAACTGTCGCGAGTAGCAGGCACGGTGCTGGCGGAACTGGAGCGCGCCCGCTCAGTAGGCGCGAACGTCACCGTCGAGAGCCTGGTCACGCTGCTGGAAGCGGCGTACTGAGCAGAGGAAGGATCACCGACCTTGCGGAACCCGTCACGGGTTTTTTCATTCGCTTCCGGGGTGGCCAGGATCGCGCACTTCGCGCTTTTGGGACGCGCGAGCTGATCTTCAACGCGTAATCAAGCAGCGCTTTTTCGGCGACGCTTGCGCTATCCAGACCCACTCGTGACGCAGACCGACGGCGTCAGATGCCGCTGCATCTTTCCTCAGTTGATGCAGCTCGTCGGGCTGGCAGTAACGAAAAGGTTGTCGGTCCAGGTGTCGCCATCGCAGTTGGGATTGCCGTCCTGAAGGTCGAACTTCTTGTTCCCGTCATCCGCATCATTGCCACTGATGGTATTTTTCGTCGAGCGAAAGTCGACCAGGATTCCATCGACGCCATTGCCCATCGTCGTATTACCCGTGACCGAGCAGGTATTATCCAGCAACCCTAGCTCAATTCCCGAACTCTTGTTGTCGTTTGCATCGCCGTTGCCCACACTCGCTTTGGTGGTGCCGGAGAGGAAGATGCCGTCAAGAGTGTTGCTGTCAGCATCGAAGTCGGAAATCGAGGGAACGCCGCCGACTATTGTGTTTACGACATCGACCCCATTATCCTTATTGCTGTTGGAGTCAAAGTCTTTGAGCGTGGGCCTGACGGTATTCTTCAACAGTACCCCGTCGGCGCCGTTGCTGTCGGTATCGAAATCGGCAAGGGTAACGCCGGAGCCGCTCATGACTGTGATGCCCGCGCCTGTGTTTTTGTTGGAATCAACGTCACTGACTAAGGTGTTGTTGACCGTGTTAAGGAGTACGCCGGTGCCGTTGTCTTCGATAAGATCGAAACTTACGATCTGTGCGGTGTTAGCGTCGTCCTCGACACCGGCAATAGGCCAGTCGAGGACCTCGGAGAAGTCTTCGACCACCGCGCGTCCTGCCCCTACCAGGATTCGAATCCCGTCCATAGCATGAGGCGAGGTGCTTCCCTGAACGTCAAAGCCATTGCCCTCGAGGGTCACGTTGGATGCCGTGATGTCGATACAATCGCCCCTGCCGGTGAGTCCCTGTGAGGCGTTCAGGTCCGCGCCAACCTTGTAGGTCCCCGTCGTTTTGATGGTGCATCCACACGAAGTAATTGGGCTCACGCAGGCCGGAGCTGCTGCGGCGAGTTGCGCACTACCTAGCACCAACGCGAGAACCGCAGCCGCAGTCGCGGCGGTCAACGCGCGAACTTCGCGAGAGCAAACGACATGACTGGACATTTTCTGATTCCTCCTGGCTTACGAACGTTGCGATCAACTCGCCCGGCCCACGCAAACATCTCGCCATCGCTGGCGCGCAAGAATACTGACTGCACCTATTACGATCAACGTAAACACGGGATGGCGAAGCTAGTTTACTTAGAACGTTTCGACCGCGCTTCGGCAGTCGATCGAAAGAGAGAAATAACTCGAACGATGGCGGCGCGAAAAAAATACCGTTGATCCAAGCGGTTATGCGAAGTTTGCAGACGTGGGTGCCGATTGGTTCTGCGAACACAAGTAGGCGAGCGATCAATGGCGCGAACAACTGTCGCTAAGAATTCATAGCTACGTAACGAGCGTGAGCCTGACCTGAGCCTGCCGGATGGTACTCCGGCAGCCTACGCTCTGTTTTCGTCGACGGGCTGGGAAGAAGCGGGACCTTTAGAACCCCTCATCGAAAGTTTCAGACCTATGGAGCTTAGTGAGATCAAGTAAAAATTCTTGTTGCGGTTGATCGATATCGGGCTGGCTTGCGTGGCATGATTGCTGGTATGGCGCGAGGTGGCGACGACCCGATTGCGAAATTCATCCGCTGGCTCGAGGACGCGCGGCGCGCGGAAATTCCGAACTACGAGGCGATGGCGCTTGCGACGGCAGCGCGCGGCGGAAAGATCTCGGTTCGTTTCGTCCTGCTCAAGGGTGTCGACCAGCGAGGTTTCGTGTTCTTCACCGATGCCCGCAGCCGCAAAGGGCGTGAGTTGCGGGACAATCCGCGCGCGTCGTTTGCTCACTACTGGCATCCGAAGGGCCGGCAGATCCGCGTGGAGGGGCGCGTAGAGGAAGTCACACCTGAGGAGGCCGACGCGTACTGGGCAACCCGGCCGCGCCAGAGCCAGCTTGCCGCGAGTGCGTCGCATCAGAGCGCCCGGCTTCGCTCGCGCGCTGAGCTGCTCGCTCGGTTCGCGCGCCTCGCAAGGAAGTTCAGAGGCCGGGAAGTGCCGCGACCGTCGTCCTGGACCGGCTTTCGCGTGCGTCCTGACTCGATCGAGTTCTGGACGCATCGCGAACATCGCCTGCACGACCGTGAGATCTACCTTCGACGCGGCCGCGGATGGCGGCGTGATTTGCTCCAGCCTTAGCGGCTACAGCCTTCCACCGTCCCTTCCTTCGATCGCGCTAGCAGATGACCCGGCGCAGGGCGGCGTTTGGCCGCAATAACTGAGCTGGTTTTCTTCCACTGCGCATCCCGATGAAACTTTATCGCCTTCGCGATTCTCGACTAGAAGGCATGGTTGAGATCATGACGGTGGGGCCTGCCGCGAGGACAGCAGGCTTCGCATACCATCGGGGTGGGTTCTTCTTCGACGATGCGGGAAACGCGGCTCTCGCACTCAATGTGCGAGTTACTCGCCTCGATTGCGCGCAACACTTCCTGTTCAAACGCGATGTGCGTCGCAAGTGAATAAAGGGGTGCGGCGTCCGGCGCGATCGTCTTGCATTTAGTGCATCTGAACAGACCTGAAGTTTCATCCGCAGCGAGCGGAACAACCAGCCATCGGCAACCCTCCGCCTCCAACCTCTGCAGGTGTTCGATGAACGCCAGCGTATCTTTGAGAACGGCGGCCTTGTCCCAAATCGACATGAGATACTCACTTCATCACTGGTCGCGTTAACGAGACAACCGATTAGTTTGCGTTAGGCTGCGCAGACGCCACTCGCGACAACGCCGGAAATAAAAACTAGCTCTATCCGCCTGCGGGAGTCGGCGCAGCGTCCTTCAACTCAAACGCTGGTCGGCACTCTTCGCGGGTCGGCCCGAATGGTTGGCAGCGGCTGGGGACTCGAAGAACAGGGTCCATAACGCTCCACCGCCGCCCATCCACTGGTTGATTTCGACGAACGCGAAGTAAAGGGCAAACACGATACTTATACCCATCGTCCAGGCCATGATCCGATCCATACTGGCATGATCGATTACGTATCGGATGCCGGCGTCAAAGCTGTGGACCTTACGCATTGCTTCCAGAACTCGTTCCACATAACCGAGCATTAATACGACGAGTCCGTAGATAACGGTCTTGACGGCGACGGCCACGATCCGGGGATATTTCTCAAGACTGCGTGCCAGCGGCGTCTCGTCAAGTATCAGCGCCGCCTTGGCAGCGACCAGCGCGCCCACCACCGCGTGGGAAAGCGCCGCTATCTCGATCGAGAATTCGGCGAGCGCCAACTTGATCAACAAAAGGAGGAGCAGGAATCCGGCAAGAAAAAAGAGGAACACCGGCCGGGCGGCGATAAATTCCCGGTGTAACCATCGACCCGCTCCGGTGATTGCATGTGGTAATCTAGTTGCCATCAACGAAACTTCGCCCGCGCCAGCGTAGATCCGCGAGGTGACGCTGCCCGTCGTGTTCGGACTGGTTTCAAATCCGAGTCAGTGTTGTGCCGGGCTCGAGCACAAACCATCAGCGCTGTGCAAACCGACCTATCCACGGTTATGATGCCGCCGCAAAAAGCTCGGCCAAGCCCCTGGTACACGCGGCTCGGATAAGCGCTCGCTTATCCCTCCAAACACTCGATTTTTTAGCCGCGCGGCGGCGCGCGCGTCAACCGGCCTCACGATCGCGGCCACCTCCGGTTTGAGCGCTTCATTACACTGCTCGAAGCGGCGTACTGAGCAGGACCAGCGCCGCCAAACTTGCGACCCGTCACGGGTTTTTCGTCCGCGCCCCGGGTGGCGAGATGCGCACTCGCGCTGTCAGGACGTAGCGATAGAACTGCGCAGTTTCTACTTTGACATGTGGGCGTCGGGCCGCGCCAACGGTCTGTGATTTTTTTTTCCGTAGCGAGAAAAGGATCGGCACTTCGGGTTCTCTCTGTAACCTAATGGAGGTGCCTTACAGTGGCTTTTGTATCGCGCCCGATAGTACTGTGAAGGAGTCGGGATCGACACAGTAGTCGAGTCCTGATTGATCCAGCCCAGACCGCGGTCCTTCCACTCGCCTTTGACCGCGTACCGCTAGACCAACTCCATAGTCAAACCAACAAGGCCTGAGGAGGCCTGTACGTATCTCCCTATTTCTCCGGGAGGGATCGTGGTGGCTGTGCGCGCCTGAGGCGCCTCGCTCACTGGAGCAGGCCGTTAAGACGTCGAATTCAAAATGAAGAGGTAAAGGTCATGAATAATAAAAACAGGATATTGGCTATCGCACCGGCATTGGTTTTGGGAATTGGGCTGGCGCTGCCGGCTTTCGCACAGAACACGAGTACCAGCTCTTCCATGCCGGCCAGCGCTTCGATGGATCGGGCAGGTCAGGATACCGCCGGGGCCGCGAAGAACGCGTATGTCGGAACGGCTACCGCGTTGGATGACACGAAAATCACCACCGCGGTGAAAGCAGCTTTTGCCAGTGGCAAGGATATCAAGTCCAACCATATCCATGTCGCCACCAGCGCTGGCGTCGTGACGCTGCGTGGCCGGGTACAGAATGCGGATATGTCAGCACGCGTCGAGTCGATCGCGAGAAATACGACGGGCGTACGAAGTGTTACTAACAATCTGCGAGTGTCCGCTCCAACTCAGAACTGAAGCTGGAGAGATTAGTGCCGGGACACTCCGCTCATGAGCATCATACCTAGTACCCTGAGGGTGCGGCGGTTGGTGGCGATGGCGGGGTGTCTTCGGCGCAGCCTCGGCTGGCTGATGGCATCAATATGGCGGCAATTCCCGCCGGGCGCGCCGGCCAAGCGGTTACTAAGGCAGCGGGCGCGCGGTATCACTATTCCACCTGCCAAACACTTCGGACTACCAACCCTGCGAACCGCGTCGACCTTTTGACCGCGGGTAGCAGACCATCACGGATGGAGTACGACGTTATGATTAAGAAGCTAAGCTTGTTGATTCTCGCAGCGACGTTGCTGGCGGGCTGCGCGCCCTTCGAATCGTACCCAACGCAGCAGACCTCGGTGACGACCACTACTACGTGCCCGTCCGGAACGCAGCTTCAGAGCGATGGAATGTGTCGATGAGCCGTCGCTAATCAGGGCTCAAACCGCGACGGTACCTGTAAGTCGTCGTATTGTCGTCGCTTCCTCCTGTGGACGACGTCACGCAGCTGAATAAGCCGAGATCCGAACCCTGCTCTGAGCCAGCCGGCGCGAACGTGACTGGCTCCGCCGCTCACCAGCAGGCAGTGCAAACTCAGGCGACGCGGCGCGGACGGCGCACGTCCTTGGCCATCACCTTTTCGGCGGCCGGCGTGAAAACGAATGTTGCCACGTTCTTCGTATCGATAGCGTCGCTGGGAACGATCTCGGGGGTGCCGCCGCGCGAGCGGAGTTCCTTGAGTACGCCCGCAAGATCATCGGTCTCGATCTCATAGAGCGCCAGGTACTTGTATGCCTTGCTGGCTTCGCCGCCCATCTGCGTGTCAGCCAGACGGAACCGCTGCGCGGTGACGAAGCCGGGCACGTTGAGCACGTCCGGGATGTGATTTTTGTTGTACCACTCGTTGAACTCCGCGTCTTTGCCCGCCACCGGATTGGTCATTACTACGAACGTGTACTTAGGCATCGTCAGCCCTCCTCGGTTAGGTCTTGAAAGCATTCCGGCTCGCACCGACTAGCGGTACAGCCCTGCCGCGATAGTAGTCCACCTGTCGGCTGCTCGTCCATCGGATTGTGTATCGCCGTTTTCGTCGCGAAAGCTCCGTCGAGTTGCGACAGTTTGATGCCATCCACCGTTGCCGTTCAGACACTGCGCCTGCTAGTGAGACTGGTCCGCAAGCTCGCGCACATGGAATGTCAGGTCGACTCGTGCTGACATCGCTGTCACACTGACTATGTCAGAAAATTTCGAGTCCTAAGGAAATCTCTTCTTGAAGACAACAATCATGCAAGACATCACCGGCCGGCAGCCTATCGAGCGCGAGCAGGCGATCGCGGCCGCGATCGTCAATGCCTCCGATCTAACCTATGACACTATGAGCTTCCTCATGGATAGGTAATGGCAGTGGCGGTTACCACACTTATCGTTGACGATTCGGCCGACTCGCGGAACTGGCTAAAGTCGAAGATCCTAGCCATAGGATGTCAGGTGGTCGGCGAGGCCGAATGCGCTGCTGAAGGGTGGCAACGCTTCGAGGCCTTGCATCCGCGGCTGGTAACGCTGGACATCATGATGCCCGAAACCGACGGAATGACTGCTATGGACCTGCTTAGCCGTATCTCGCGGGAGGATAGCGACGCCGCTGTGCTCGTTGTCAGCTCACGGCCGGTCAGAGATTCCCATGCCTTTCTGAAGCTGGGCGCGATCGGGTATCTGGCGAAGCCGTTCGTTCGTTTTGACGAGGTTGCCGAATTGCTCAGAGCGTGCTTCCCTGAACTCGATGATGAAAGCGCGGCCCTACGCAAGAAGCACGGGTTGTCCTCGCGTCTGGGCTACCGATCCTGAATCGTCGGCCGCTGACGAGGTTGTTGCGGAACACGTTGCGGGACTCTCGAGCGATGATCAAGAAGCATCGTAAGTCATGGCCGCTGATGGTAGCTATCGCGCTTCTGTCCTTGATGCAGTTGCCTGATGCGACGCGGTGCATCGCCGCCAGCGCCGACGCGAATGCCAGCCTGACCGGTTTCGCATTTGTGGACAGCTCGGTTACCTCGCAGGGGAGTCGGGCAAAGCTCCCGCCCGGAACTAAAATCTATCCTCCGGGCGCGAAGATCACGGGAACGGACGGTTGTCCGACGAACCGCTACCGGACCGATGGGATGATCGTCGCGGTAATCGACTACCAGGGCCGGCCGACCGCCGCCAGCCTCGCCGTGACGCGTCATCCCGCGAGCGGCGGACAGTTTGAAAACGCCCCCTACTATATCGACCTCGACCAAGGCCGCACCCTACAATTCCTGGGACCCATCTTTGACAACGGCTCCTATGACATTCGCTTCCGATACGACTACAACTTAGGTGAGGGCAAAGCGCTCTCGACAACGTTTGTATTGGCACGGAGTTGTCCTCCAACTCGTTGAGTGGTTGTCGTCGCATCGTGACCAGTCCAATCGATTCGCCAGGTTGTCACTCGCTCGCCGCCATACCCGCGTTGGTCGTCGACCTTCTCGAAATACTTTGAATACCGTCCGTTCAGGAACATAAGTCGCGTATATGTCGAACCGATGAGATAGCTGGGGCCGGCCAACACGCGATTGTGGTCCGCATCGAACAGCACTGACAGATCGCTAGGTCCGGAACTTGCCTCTGATACCTCATCGAGGCGGCCGCCTTTCGCGACAATTGCCATCGTGGGTGCGACGTCGTTGGTGTGCGAGGTCGTTTGATCGGCGCGATCGGAGCTTATCCGTAGCATCACACGCTGGGCATCACCCGGATCGACGACGATCTCCCGCAAGGTCAAGATCGGCGACAATGGCACCCCGCGCAGTTCCTCCGTACGGCAGTCCAACTCGGCGCTGGATCCGTCCGAGGAGAAGCAGGGGAGCCATCGGTTCGACAGGTATCCGCCGGATGGCGCTACGAAGTTCTGAATTTCGTCAGGCGACGAAAGCGCGCGCGCCTGGTCGAACAAAGCGCGAGCCGCCTCATGGCTGTATCCGAGCTGGCTTGCGAGGTCTTCCGGAGGCGCCGCGCCGCCGTCGCGATTTCGCGCCCGCGCGACAAGTTGCCGTCGCCGATCCCAGTTTCCTTCATAGCGCCATGCCGGCATGTCGTTCATCTTCGAGGTAAGCACAAGGTACGATGGCGGCGGAGAGCAATGCGTCGAGGCGAGCACGTCTTCCGCAGCCGACGTGTTCAGGCTCAGGCGCAACAGGTATGCGCGGGCGTCGCTCTGATCGAGGCTCGCGAGCGCCATCACCGTATCGTCGGCTGCGAGGTCATCAAGACCTTGCGCGCGGAGCTTTGCGTAAGCGCCAGGACGGTTGCCGCCGCCCTCCGACGTCGCATCGGAACCACACTCCAGCATCCTGAGCAATCCGACCGATTGTTCATCGGTAGGAGCCAGCAGCGCCTTGCCCGTCCAGTACGGAATGTGACTGCGGAGAGAACCTCCGTCGGCAAGCACGCGGCGTCCGGCTACATACTCAGTCCAATAGCCATAGTCCCACCAGGTTACGACGATCGCGTCCGGCGGCGATCGCTCTTGAATATGCGAGAGTGCGGCCCACCATGCACTGTTCATCGCGGGAAGATATGCGCGCGCCTGTGCATGTCCGGCGCGAATCGGATACGCCACTATCGCGATGAACGCGATGATCGCGGCGACCGGCACGTACTCCGCCAGCATCGCGCGCGACGGTTTCAGCCACGCCGCTAAATCCACCAACGCCCGCTGCGCCGCGCCGACCGCCGCCGCCAATGCAAAGCCGAACCCCGGCAGCATCATCATCACGAATCGCGATCCGTAAAGGGCAAGGAACATACCCGCGAAAAACCAGAGCACTACTATCATCTCGAATCCGCGCCAGCGGCCAATTCTCCACCTGCCTTGCGGAAGCACGATGACCACGAGGCCGAGAATTCCGATCAGGAAATAAATCCTCCCACCCACCGCTTCGGCAATTCCTGCGAGGCCGAGCGGTTTCATCTCTTCGACGTTGGTGGCGTCGTTGGCCGTGAAGACAGTCGGCCACGAGGAAGCGCTTGCGCCGCGGCCGTCAGCGCCAGGCAACAGGCTTAAAGGATTGGATGCCAGCAAAGAGACCGAGCCGGTAATCGCAATCACTGCGATAATTCCTGCGAACGCGAATGTGCCGGCGACGATAGCGGCGCGGCGTATCCCGGATGAGTTGGATTCGTCAGCCTGGCGCGAGCCCGGTAAACGAAGTGAGTATACTAGTGAGTATACTAACTTCGCGGCGATAGTAGCTATAAGGCCGAGCAGAACGACATAGTAAGTGAATATCCATCCCGACCATACGCCGGCATGCAGCCCCACGAGGACTGCGGCGAGCAAGGCGTAGGAGACCTGCGCCGCCCTGCGCTCGGCCTCGAGCGCCTTGATCACCGCCCACAAGATGCACACCGGCAGCACGACGTTCCACACGTCGTTATCGCTGCCGATACTGCGCCGGAGAAAGAGCGGATTCAGCCCGATAATAATCGCGGCGGCGAATCCGCCGAGCGCTCCGCCGAAGCGGGTACCAATCGCAAAGGCGGGAAAAACTCCCAGCACGCCGGCGAGGACCGTAACCAGGAAAGCACTGGCGGCCAATGGGTAACCCGGCGCCAACAGGTTCAACAAACTATGCAGTCCGGCTATCGCATAGACATGCAAAGAGTGCGGTAAGAGGTTCGGCCGCCCAACCGGCGCCCTGGCCATCGTGTCCCAGCAGCGGCCATCGACGATCGCATCGCAAACGGTTCCCGTGCGCACCAGGTTACGCGCCATTCGCAGCCAGTAGTAACTGTCCGCATCGCCCAGAAAGGCGTGCATCCGATTGTCGCCGCCGCGATATTCAAGCTGTGATTTGAGGCTGGCCGCGAGCGTGCCGGTCGCATCGGACGAGGACGATGACCGGCCGCGCGCCGGCGAGATCATCCGCGCATAGTCGTCGATTGGTGCGAGCCGGAGCGGCAGGAGCCGAATCCATCCCACCAATACCGCGGCGCCAAGCGCGAGAATCGCCGCGCGCGATCGATCCGCGCTGATCAGCCTGGTAAGGGAAGACCGGCTGGCAAATCGCATCGAGCAGCCTCGGCCCTCAGCAGTCTGCCGGCCGTCGCATGGAAGCGACGGCCGGCCGATCAACCTTTGCCAAGGGACCTATCGGACCTATAGTGCGCCGCGGAAGTCTTACTGGTGAATGCAGGCGCCTCTGACCGGAACGATCGCTTCGGCACCGCCGATAGGAAAGTAGTTCTCCTCGCCGACCAGCAGGAGCTGACCCTGCGACAACGAGAACACGGCGCGGAAGCTCTCGACCAGCGAAGTCTGTCCACCGAACAGCGCGCTGCAAGGCATGTCACCCTGGTCGTCAGGGGTCGTAGGAATGTTGAGCGTAAGGCTCAAGGTGCCGACTCCGCTACTGTTGAGCACGACCTGGCCGGCGGTCACCGCCACCGTGCAACTCTCAGCCGCGTCATGAAATAGAGTGCCGGTGATGCCCTGGCCATTCAAAGGCACCGTCAGCTGGGCCAGTTCATGGACGGGCTCCTGTTCCACGCTGGTAGTGGAAAGACTGCCGCCATTTCCCGAGCTCTCGACAGGCGGCGCTCCCAACGTCGCATCGACGTCACACGCCCAATGGGTTCCGAAGGAAGTCGGAAACAGGCTCGGAGCCGCAAATGCGGAAGTTGCCGAAAACCCCATCACCGCCACCGCCGCGCCCAACCAATACGCGACGCGTATTTTCAGATTTTGTGCCGTTGCTCTCATGGTGAATTCCTCCATCCTCATCTCGTACCATCAATCTGTAAGGTTTACAAACTATCTGTTTGATATTATTTTATGATTTGTTGTATAAAACGGAGAAAGGAGAGTGGACGATATCGTGGCAGGCTGCGTCGCCACCTGGCCAACCCGGCGCGCTGACGCGGGCATCGCCGCTACGCCTGAACTTCGGCGCGAATGCTCGCAGATTTAAGCTGATTATCGAGGCTCCGCATGAGTGCACAGGCAGCCGCGGCGGGTGACGCCAAACCCGCGCGGCGATCGCAGCCACGGCTCGCAAAGAGATTGCTGTGGGCGGCTGCGGCGCTGCTGCTGGCGCCGATGGTTCTGATCGCGGTCGGCCGCTTCGTCGCGCCGCCAGTGACGCCGCTGATGCTGATCAGATCCGCGCAGGGTTACCACATCCAGCGCCAATGGGTCTCTCTACACGCGATCGCGCCCACGATGCGCCGCGCGGTTATCGTTGCAGAGGACAATCGATTCTGCGGCGAATTTATCGGGATGGACTTTCAATCTATCGATCACCAGGTCCACATATGGACCTCGGGCGGGCGGCCGTCGGGCGCGAGCACGATCACGATGCAGACCACCGGCAACCTGTTCGAATGGCCCGGCCGCAGTCTCATTCACAAGCTCGCCGAGCTCTGGATCACCCCGCAGCTTGCGTTGCTATGGCCCCGACGGCGCGTGCTCGAGGTGTATCTCAACATCGTGGAATTCGGGCCCGGGCTCTTCGGTGTGCAAGCAGCCTCGCGTCACTACTTCGGCAAGGACGCCTCGCAATTGAACGTGATCGAGGCGACACGGTTGGCCGCGGTGTTGCCGAACCCGCTTCACTGGTCGCCCAACAACCTCGGTCCGGAAGAACTCAGACGAGCAAGCGTGAACTCGATTCCGGTATTTTACGGAGGCCCGGAGTTCAGATGTTCTGACAAGTAAGCGCTGACAGCGGGCCGCGAGTTGCTGTGAGCGATAGCGACGCCGACTACCTATTGAGCCTGGGCAACGGGTTCACTGGGATGCGCCGCGCTGGCCGCAATAGCGTCGACGGCATTGGTAGCTTCGACCGGAATTGATTCTGCCTGGTCGCCTCGCGAGACAATTAAATTACCCACGACCTGGCCCTTGTGGACCGGAGCGCTAACCGAACGACTGATATCGGCGCGAAATTTAAAGTTGGGTTTGTCACTCTCGATGACGGTGAAGAGCGGCGCGCGTTCAGGGGCGATCGCAACCGTGGAAACGTTGCCTCCCCGCACTGATATTGAGCTGGGCAACGCGGAATGCCAATCGGGAGCGACCGTGGTGAAGGTGTTGAAGGCCCAACTGATCAGCTTGTAACTTTCCGAGATTCGCTTCGAATCGCTGGGCGCGCCGAGCACGGCGGAAATGATCTGTAGATTTCCGGTCTCGGCCGACGCAATCAGATGAAACCCCGCTTCGCTTACATGACCGGTCTTGAGGCCATTCACGCGCGGATCCATCAGTACCAATTTGTTGGTATTGGTCTGGTTGTACCTGTTGAACTTGAATGAGTGCCTGGAAGTATAGATGAATGCCTCCGGATGCTGCGCGATGAGCGCACGCGCGAGCGTCGTCATGTCGGCCGCCGTAGTGTATTCGCCCGCGACCGGCAATCCGTTGGGCTTCGCGAAGTTGGTATCGTTCATTCCGAGCCGGCGCGCCTGATCGTTCATCATTGACACGAAATTGGCGCTGTTGCCGCCCACGTAGTCCGCCAGCGCCTGCGCCGCGTCGCATCCCGAATGGACCATCATGCCGAATAGCAATTGGTCGATCGTGACCTGTTGGCCGAGCATGAGATGCATCCGCGAGACGGTCGGATCGTTGGCCAACTGCGCCACGTCCGCGCCGACAGTCACCAGCGAGTCCTTGGAGATTCGATGTTCGCTGAGCGCGTCGAGGGTCAGGTAAAAAGTCATCAGCTTGGCAACGCTGCCCGGCTGAACGCGCGTCCCGGAGTTATACTCGTAAAGAACGGCGCCGGTACGGCGTTCAATCACGTAACCCTCGGTTGCATTCAGAGTGAACGGGACTTGCGCGTCCTCAAATGCGTGGACCACGTGCGGAGCTGAAGCGGTGACTGGTTGAGGCTCCGGCACCAAGGTGTTTTGTGCGGATGGCGTACAACCCGCGATCGCGACAACCGCGATCAGGGCCAGGCGCCGACCCAAGGAATTGACAAACCGATCACGCAAGGATTTACCCTGGCCACGCAAATGGCGGATCTCCTATCGATATAAAAAGCCTACTAGGAGTTTATCGAACGTTGGCGGCCGCTCAAAGTGGCGGCGAGCATAAAACTACCCCTTCTCACTTGCATTCAGAGCCGGTTTTTTTCGAAACGGAGGAATTCGCTCGCGCTACGGAACCGGGCTTATGGGGCCGGTGCCGGACATGTTGGGGGCCTGCCTCTGAGCGCCCCAGCCGCCGGTTGATGAGAGCGGATTTTTCACCGGCGCCTCGGGACCCTCGACGGTGACCTCGCCGCCGCCGGGAATTGGAATCGCGAACGAGCTCGAGTTGTCTTCATCCCCGGCTGCCACCGTCGGCATCGCGTCAGGCCGGGCATACGCCGAGCCGGCGACGGTGCTGCCATAGCCGGAGTCAGGCGCCGCGCTGTCCTGCGCGCGAGCAAGCCGCGGCGCGAGCGCACCGGCCGCAAAAATCGCGATCGGAAAAAAGACCGCCGGAAGAAATACGACGCCGATGATTCGCCTGGTCAGCATCCCGAGCGAAAAACTATTTCACGGGCGGCATGAAGTCGGGGAAGTCCTTGGAGGGCTTCATCTTCCACGCCGGCTTGCGCTTTTCGAGGAACGAGGTCACGCCCTCGCGTGCGTCGGCCTGCTTGCCCGACCATACGAATGCTCGCGTATCGAGGCCTTGCGCCTTTTCGGCCTCGGTCTCGCCGAGCAGTCCGTAGATGAGGCGCTTGGTGATCGCCACCGAGACGGGCGCGGCGTTTTGCGCGATGTCGAGCGCCAGCTCGCGCGTCTTCGTCATGAATTCCGCGTCGGGCCAAACGTGGCTTACGATGCCGAACTCCAGCGCCTCGCGCGCGTTGATGATCCGCCCGGACATCAGGAGCTCGTTTGCGCGCGCGATGCCGATGATGCGCGGGAGCAGCCAGGTGCTGAGCGCCTCGGGCAGAACGCCGCGGCGCACGAAGACAAAGCCGATGCGGGCGCTCTCAGCAGCGACGCGAATGTCCCATTGCATCGGCAGCGTGATTCCAACTCCGACCGCCGGTCCGTTAATCGCGGCGATGATCGGCTTCTTCATGTTCCATGGTCGAAGCGCGTGGCGTTCCTCCCGTCCCGGCTGCGCCTCCTGGCGGCGGCTGCTGTCGAAGGTGGCGCCGCCGGCGGCAGAAAGATCGGCGCCCGCGCAAAACGCGCGGCCCGCGCCGGTCACCACGATTACGCGCACGTCGTCGTTGCCGTCGAGCTCGGCAAACGCCCGCTGCAGCTCGGCGCCCATCTGGCCGGTGTAGGCGTTGAGCTTCTCGGGACGATTGAACGTGATGGTCGCGATTTTTTCTTTGATATCGACCAGGATTTGTTCGTACGCCATAGCTTGATTTCCTCCGCGCGCAGTGAGGTTTTCGCTTTCCGACTTATATCCTCCCCGCGGCAATCCGGCCAGCGGGTTTCAATTGGCAACTATTGGGTGAACTCGATCGGCTGCGAGCAGGCATTGCCGCCGGCGTTATAGTCGAAAACCAGCCGGCCTCCGTAGTCCGCGCCCCTGGTCAGCAATGCGAGCATCACCAGCAGTCCGAGCAGGAAGACATATCGGCCCCGCGATGGCATCGGACGCGCGGCGATCGCCCAAATCGTCAGCACGCCTCCGACTACAGAGGTCGCGATCATCAGATTGCGATGATGATCGAGCAGCGCTGTGCGCACCGACGTCGCGACCATCACGCCACCGCTCGCGTAGAGGCCCGTCGCGACCGAGAGCGCGGCGCTGGCGACGCCGAGCACCAGCATCCAGAGGGCGGTCCACCGGATCGAGTCGCTCGCGACTATCGCGGCGAGAAAGTAGAACAGCGCTGCGGCGCTCAACAGGGCAATCGGGAAATGGACCACCAGTGGATGAAGATTCTGGAGATGCGTGGCTCCCGGCAGCAGACGATTCATCGGGATTGGCGCCTGATTGCTGCGCGCGGCGCTACAGCTCGCGCGCGGCTACTTCACTTGTTCAGCGGTGATGAAATGGACGCCGCCCTTGTCCGCGGTCTTGCCGGTGATCGTGACTTCGTCTTCCATCTTGCTGATCACGTCGTCGGGATATGGGCTCGCGTTCTTGGCCGGCAATACCATCCAGACCTTGCCGGTTCCCTTTTCGACCAGCGCGACCGGGATGCCAGCTTTGGCGCATACGATCGCGCATTTCTTATGACTCGGCCCTTTCGCGCCCATCAGCCCATAGCAGTAGCTGTCCTCGAGCGTGCCGGTGACTGACTTCTTAGCGTTGTCCTCGGCGAACACGGCTGCAGCTACGCCGATCGAAAGCGCCACGCCCAGGCCCGCCATTATGATTGTCTTCATTGGTTACCTCTGATCGCAGTTTGCCCCGTCACGATTCGGAGTGCTAGTCGAAACCGAACGCGGGAGGAACCGGTCATGAAGCGGAACGTAATAATATTTGTGGCCGTGCTTGGAATCGCGATGCTCGCGCAAGGTAGCGCGCGCGCGACGGCGAGGAGAACCAGATAAGGAAGCTGCTCGATCAGTACAACGCGGCGATCGGGGCGCAGGACTTGAACCAGATCACATCGTGCTACGTCGCGGACCCCAGCCTCGTGGTGTTCGACGTCGCTCCGCCACCGGTTATTAACGCCGCCAACGGGTTGCGCAGACAATGGAAGAACGCGTTCCAGGCGCTGCCGGGCAAGTGGCGAGTGCGCGAGACCAACTTCGAGATCGAAAGAGATGGCCGCCTGGCCGTTGGCTATGGGGTGATGCAGATCTCGATTCAGGATCGGAAAGGCAATCGCGGGCGGCAATTCAGCCGCCGGCTCACGATGTCGTTCCGCAAGCGCGCCGGCCAGTGGCTGATCACGCACTCGCATACGTCGGTGCCGGTCGATCTCACCAGCGGACGCGCGGCGATGGGCGACTCGTACTGAACTAGCTACATGTGCATATGCATCGGGCAGTGCGCGCCTGGCATATGCTCGCCCTTGGGACAGCAACTGCCGGGGCAGCAGGCGTCCTTTTTCTGGCAGCAGGCCGGGAGCTCGTCCGCAGTCGTGAAGCCACTGCCGTTAAAAGCGAGCGGGCCTGCGAGAATGAGCGTCGCGATCGCGACGAATGCAATTTTCTTCATGATGATGTCTCTATAGCGCCGCACGCACGCAGTTACAACGCGATGATAGGAAGCGCCTGCGCGAGCGCGGCGATCGGAGCGACCAAAATGTGCGGGCGGAATTAGCGGCGGACTGTGCGTGGCTCGCCTTCAGCGGCGGCATTCACGTCGTCGCCGACCAGCTCGCGCCATCGCGAGCGCGATTTCGCGCCGCGTGGACGCGCGCCAAGCCGCACCAGGTGACGCTCGAGGATTTCCTTGAGCTCCTCGTTCAGCCGCTCGATCTCAATTTCTTCAGCCGTCTTGGGCCGCGGCTGGCCTTCGGTGATTCCCTGGCGGCGCCGACCGTAAAGCTGCTGCAGGCGGAGCTCCGCCTTCGCCAGCATCGATTTGTACTTGTAGTCGAGATGCCCCAGCGTGTCGGTCATCTCCACCAGCGCAACGAAGCGGCGGCGCATCCTCCACCACTCGAACGCCGTCACCAGCATCACGCCGAACATCAGCAGAGCCGCGCCGGCCAGCGTAATCGCGGTGCCGCGCCACCACGGGAGAACGCGAAGACTGTGCTCGAGGCTCTGATTGTCGGTGCTGAGATCATTGACCTTGTCGGTAAGCGCGGTGACCTGGTTGTTCGCGGCCTCCGCTTTGCGCTCGGCGGTTTGCGCTTCGTCGTTGAGCGATTCGACCTGTGCGCGCAGTCCGTTCACTTCATTGGTGAAGGGATTCGGCACCTTGAGCACGTCGTCGATCATCAACTCATGGTCTGGAGTGATGTGATTGGCGTGGGCGAGATCGTCGACCTGCACGCCGAACATCTGCGCAACGCTCCCCAACGTGTCGCCCTCGCGAACCGTGTACGGAATCGTGAAGCCTTTCCTGCCGGTCGACGGCGGCTTGACCGGAGCGGGGTTGGACTCCGCAGGCTCGCTTACCAGGCTGGAAGGCGGGCCCGAGCGCTCCGTTTCGGCTGGCTCCTGGCCAATGGCGAGTCCGGACGCAGCGAGGACGAAGGCCCCCAACAGCATCGCAGACACACAGGATATTCGCCGTACAGACATACAGATAGGCCCCTTCTGTCTAGGTTATTCGATTATCTGGCGGAAGCAAACGAGAATAATCGACGGCCGTTAACGCGCGCGCAGCGTGGGATTCATCGCGGCATAGGCGGCGCCTACCACGCCGCCCTGCGGACCAAGCGCGGCGCGCACGATTCGCGCCTCGCGCGCGACCGCCGAGAAAGCGCGCGCTTTGACTTCGAGCATCATCGCGCCGCGCATGTAGGGTAGCGCTCCGGCGACGCCACCACCGATCACGACCAGGTCGGGGTTAAAGATGTTCAGGAACGACGCAACCGCGATTCCGAGATAGCGGCCCGCGACGGCGAAGAGCTCGAGCGCGATTCGGTTGCGCGCGCGCGCAGCGGCGGTCATCCGGCGGGCGCTGAAGTTTCCATCGTCGTCGCAAAACCGCGCGGGGAACGGTGCGCGCGCGCGCAAGCCGAGCCGCCGCCGGAGCAGGCGCGCAAGACCAGAGGCGGAAGCGTACGCCTCCAGACATCCGCGCGCGCCACAATCGCAGAGCATCCCGTTGGGCTCGACGGTCACGTGGCCCAGCTCGCCGGCCATCCCGCTGCGCCCATGTAGAATTCTGCCGCCGACGATCAGTCCACCGCCGACGCCAGTGCCGAGGGTGAGCAGGACTACGTCGCGATGCTTTCGTGCGGCGCCGCGCCAGAACTCCCCGAGCGCCCACGCGTTGGCGTCGTTCTCGAGTACCACCGGGCGGCCGAGAATCGCCTCGAGCCGTGCTCTGAGCGGATAGGCACGCCAGGCGGAAACATGCGGCGCCGCCATCACCACGCCGGTGAAGACGTTGAGCGGCCCGGGCACCGCGACCCCGATGGCGCGCGGCGTGCCGAGGCCGCGGCGGCGCGCTTGCTCCTGGAGTTCGAGAATATTCGCAGCGATATTCTCGGCGACCGCGCCAGCCGTGCGCGTCGCATACGCGGGAGCGCGGCGGAGCATCAGGACCTCGCCCGTAGGCGACACCGCGGCGCAGCGGATGTTGGTGCCGCCCATGTCCAGGCCGATCACATAGCTCACGGTTTAGGTCCTTGCCTGGATCCTGGCTGGCGGCCGCCCTCCGAGCGCATCCGCATCAAGGCGAGGTACTCGCGATTGCCCTTGGCGCCCTGGATTGGTGACTCGATAGTACCCGCCACCTCCAGGCCGAGGCCGGCCGCGAAGCGGAGAATTTCCGCAACTGCTTCCGCGCGCATCGCATCGTCCCTGACGATTCCACCCTTGCCCACTTTGCCCTTTCCGACTTCGAACTGCGGCTTGATAAGCGCGATAATCTCCGCCGCCGGCGCCGCCAGCGCAAGCACGGCGGGAAGCACCAGTTTGAGCGAAATGAAGCTGGTGTCGACGACGACCAGGCCGGGGCGCCACGGGAGATCAGCGGGAGTGGCGAGGCGGATGTTGGTTCGATCGAGTACGACCACGCGTGGATCGATTCGCAAGCGCTCGGCGAGCTGCCCGTAGCCGACGTCGAGCGCGATGACGCCGGCGGCGCCGCGCTTCAGGAGCACGTCGGTGAAGCCGCCGGTCGAGGCGCCGACGTCGAGCGCGCGGCGGCCGGTGACCTCGACCGTGAAATGGTCGAGCGCCGCGATCAGCTTGTGAGCGCCGCGCGAGGCGTACTCGTCGGCGCCGGGAGTCAGCGTGATGTCGGTCGCATCATCGACCTTGAGATCGGCCTTGAGCGCGGGGCGCGAGTTGACGCGCACTCGCCCGGCCATGATGAGACGCTGGGCGGCCTCGCGGCTGGGCGCGAGGCCGCGCCGCGCCATCTCGGCGTCGAGACGCGCGCGCATCAGCGCGGCGCGGCCGCCGGCGCCGTCCGGCGAAGGTGATTAGAACGGCGGATCTTCGTCGTCGTCGCTGCCGCCGTCGTCGTTGGCGCGGTCGCGCGCGTTGCCACCTTGGGCGCCGGCTTGTTGGTCGACGGCCGCAAACGGCGCGCTCTGCAGGTCGCCCTCGGCATTGCGGGTGAGGAGTTCGACTTTGCGCTCGACTTCATCGAGCTTGTGGTTGAGCGATTTGACCAGCGCCACGCCGCGCTCGAAGGCGCCGATGGATTCCTCGAGCGTGAGCTCGCCGGAGTCGATTCGATTTACGATTTCCTCGAGGTCCTTGAGCTCGTCCTCGAACTTTTTGCCCTTGCTCGCGGTCATCATTCCCTCATAGCACTCGGCTGGTAACCCGCGCGCCAAGCCGCCCCCTGGCAAGGCGGATGTCGAGCGCGCCGCCCACCGCCACGGACGTGGCGTCGCGCACCGCGCGGCCGTCGCGCGGGTCAATCACGACCGCATAGCCGCGCTCGAGCACCTTGAGCGGGGAGATCGAATCGAGGCGCGTGGCGAGCGCGGCGAGCGAGCGCCTGCGGACCTCGAGCGCTGCCGCGCTCGAGGTCCGCAGGCGCGTGGAGAGGGACTCGACGCGCCGCGTCTCGCCGCGGGCGCGCGCAGCCGTGGCATGCGCGAGACGCATCGTGAGCGCGCGCGCGCCGAGCCGGAGCTCGCGCACCGTCGCGGCGGGCGAGCGCAGGCGCAGTTCGAGCTGGCGGACGTGGCCGCGCGCGTCGGCCAGGCGGGCGGCCAGGCCGGCGGGCAGGTCGCGGGCGAGGGCGACCAGGTTGCCACGCATGTGGGTTAGCAGGGTCGCGGGATGCCGGATACGGGCGCCGAGCTCACTGACTGTCTGGCGCCATCCGGTCAGTTCGCGCTGCATCGCGGACAGCATCGCGATGTAATCAGCGTCGATCCTTGTACTGAGTTCGGCCAGGCTCGGCACCACCATCTGGGCGGCGGCGGTCGGCGTTGGCGCGCGGAAGTCGGCGACGAAGTCGGCGATGGTATAGTCGATTTCGTGGCCGACCGCGGAGATTACCGGAATCCGCGAGCGATGGATCGCGCGCGCGACGACTTCCTCGTTGAACGCCCACAGGTCCTCGAGCGAGCCACCGCCGCGCCCGACGATGATCACTTCGGCGCGTCCGTCGCGATTGAGATCGACGATTGCCTCGGCGACTTCGTGGCAGGCCCCGAAGCCCTGCACGCGAGCGGGCCGGACTATCAAATGAAGATTCGGAAAGCGGCCGACGATGATAGTCAGGATGTCGCGCAGACCGGCGCCGCCGCGCGCGGTTACGATTCCGATGGTGCGCGGCAGGAACGGCAGCGCGCGCTTGCGAGCCTTGTCGAACAGGCCCTCGGCCTCCAGGCGCTTCTTGAGCTGCTCGAATGCGATCTGCAGCGCGCCGATTCCGCGCGGCTCGAGTTCTTCAGCGTAGAGCTGCAGCGCGCCGCGCTGGTCGAACACGCTGACGCGCCCACGGACGATTATTTTCATCCCGTCTTCGACGCGAAAGCGCACGCGTTCGAACGCGGAGCGGAACATCACGACGGCGATCGAGCTGCGCGCATCTTTGAGCGTGAAGTAGAAGTGATTCGACGGCGCCCGGCGCGCGTTGGAAACCTCGCCCACCACCCAGAATTCGCGCAGGTTGGTTTCCAGCGCCTCGCGCACGGCGCGCACCAGCTCGGTCACGCCGATCGGCCTGAGCGTGGCGCGCAATCCGAATTCGAGCTGCTCGTCCATCATCTGCAACTTAGCAGAAGCCCTCGCGAGTTAGCAGAAGGTGGCTTCACAACCGCAGGCCCCTGACTCAGAGCAGGAGTTCAATGATCGCCTTGCCGAGCGGCTCGCGAAACCGCATCCGGCCGAGATAGCGAACTCCGGTCAGGCGTTCGAGCGCCAGCGCATCGTCGCTATTGTCCGCGGTAGCTTCCTTGTCTTCGGGTACGGCGAGCCTGGTGTCGGCCAGTATATAGCCCGCGACTTTGAGCCGGCGCGAGAGCGCGTGACGCACCGCGAGGACTGCATCATCGAGCGCAGAGCGGTCGTTTGCCACGACCGTCACAGCCTCGAGGCCCAGCGCCGCGGCGAGATCGGCGTAGTCGTCGTGATGCGTGATTGGAATCGCGATGCCGCCGGCTGCGTCGACGATGACGGCGTCGCACTCCGATGCGATGCGGCGAAAGCATTCGAGGATTCGCGCGAAGTCCGGCGGAAGCGCGCCGTCGGCCTCGGCGGCTAGCGGCGGCACGAGCGCCGAGCGGTACCGGTACGGGCAGATGAGATCGATCGGCAGGTTGCACGACGACGCGTATGCGAGCGCGAGCGCGCCGGCGGGCTCGAGCGTGCCGTCTCGTTCCGCGCATCCGGTTTCGACCGGCTTCATGACGCCGACGCGAGTCCCGCGCGCGCGCATCGCAAAGCCCAGTGCGCATGCGACGGTCGCGGCGGCAACGTCGGCGCGGACTCCGGCGATTATGAAATTACGCCCCATCGCGGCGGCTCGATTTTGACGACGGTTTCACCCTGCTAAAATTTGGCGCGCAGGGACGGTCTGCGATGCGGACCCGCGGGAGGAGCGCCATGGATCAGCCAAACCTCGTCGAGAAGTGGAAGCGTACGCGCATCCGCCACAGCCATCAGCATCCACAGGTCTTCAACGTCAACCAGGCGCACGCCGAAGCGCTGACGACCGGCCAGCGGGTAGCGGATTCGTTCGCGCTGATCATGGGCAGTTGGACGTTCATCATCGTGCAGTCGATTCTGCTGTCGCTCTGGATCGCGGCGAACGTATTGGCCTGGATTCATCACTGGGACCCCTACCCGTTTATCCTGCTCAATCTCGCGCTCAGCTTTCAGGCCGCGTACGCCGCGCCGATCATCATGATGTCGCAGAACCGGCAATCGTCGAAGGACCGCCTGATGGCGGAGCAGGACTACCTGGTCAATACCAAGGCGGAGGAAGAAGTGAAGTCGATCATGCATCACCTCGAACAGCAGGACGAAGTGATGATCGATATCCTCGGGCGAATCGAGGAGCAGCATCGCGCAATCATGGCCGGGCTCTCGATTCGCCAGAACGGCGGTGGAAATACCGCTCCCGGATGAACGCCGGAAAAAGCGCGGGCGCCGATTGCGATCGATCGCAATCGGCGCCCGCATCGTTGTGACTTTACCTGTCGGTCAGGGATTGGCGTTGGCGGCCGCCGAGGTGGCCTCGCCCTTGGCGAGCTGCACCTTGAAGGTATTCCAGTGCTTCAGGATCTCGATCGCGCGATCGAGCTGGATATCCTTCTCCGGCTTGGCGTTCTTGGCATCGGGACCGGGAGCGGTCTTGGTGCCGTTGTCGCCGTTATCGGGCGCGGCCGCCGGAGCGTTGGCATCGCCGGCGCCAGGCTTGGCCTTCTTCTGGCCGTTCTGGAAGTGATGCGGCAGATCGCTCTCGTGGATCTCGTCGTTGTCCTCGATTTGCGCGCCTTCGAGCTCCAGCGAAGCGAGCGTCGGCTTGGGCAGCTCGACGTCTACGTCAGGCGTGATCCCGACCGCCTGGATCGAGCGGCCATTGGGAGTGAAGTAGCGCGCGGTGGTCAACCGGAGCGCCGAATGATCGTCCAGCGGCAGAATGGTCTGCACCGAGCCTTTGCCGAAGGTCTGGGTGCCGAGCACCACTGCGCGCTTCTGGTCCTGCAGAGCGCCGGCCACGATCTCACTCGCGCTCGCGCTGCCGCCGTTGACCAGCACCACGATCGGATAGTCCTCGAAGGGCTTCTTGGTATGCGAGAAGTACTTCTGCTGCTGGCTGTCGTTGCGGCCCTGGGTATAGACGATGAGCCCGCCGTTCAAGAAGTCGTCCGAGACCTTCACTGCCTGGTTCAGCAGTCCGCCCGGATTGTCGCGCAGATCGAGTACCAGGCCCTTGATATGGCCGTGATCCTTTTTGTCGAAGTCCTCGATAGCCTGCTCGACCGCCTCGTCGGTGTTCTCCTGGAAAGTCGTGATGCGGACGTAGCCGAAGCCGCCGTCGAGTTCCCTGGCTTTCACCGACTTGATCTTGATCACGTCGCGGGCGAGCGTCACGGTGAACAGCTCATTCACGCCGGCGCGATGGATCGTCAGCTTGATCTTGCTGCCCTTGGGCCCGCGCATCTGCTTGACGGCCTCGGTCAGCGTCATGTCCTTGGTGAAGTCGTCGTTGATCTTGATGATCTGATCGCCGGCCTTGAGGCCCGCGCGATACGCGGGGGTGTCCTCGATCGGCGAGACCACGGTGAGCGCGCCGTTCTTGATCGTGATCTCGATTCCGAGTCCGCCGAAACTGCCGCGCGTCTCGACTTCGAGGTCGCGGTAGAGGTCCGGCGTCAGGTAGGCGCTATGCGGATCGAGCGAGGCGAGCATCCCGGTGATCGCGCCGTCGATCAGCTTCTTGGTCGAGACCGGCTCGACGTATTGTTTCTGCACGATCGCGAGTACGTTTGCGAAGGTTTCCAACTGCTCGTAGGTATCGTTAGGAAGCGCCTGCGCGCGGCGAACCGCGGCTGCCTCGAGCCCGACGAAACAGGCGACAAGGAAGGCCGCGAAGGTGATTGCCCATCGGTGACGTTTTATAACTGGCATTCTGGTTACTGACATCCGCTTCTCGCAAAATTGGGGATTGATATTATAGACAGATGGAGCCGCGGGATGCATACCCCCGAGGCGCCGCGACTGAATTGTCCTTTGTCTTTGCGGTTCCGGGCTCTAGTGCCGGGGCCTTCCGCGTTTCTTTTCGCTTGCGACTTCGCTCCTGAACTCAATCCGCGGTGCGCTGATCTCAACCTGCGGTGCCCGCTTTGCCGTCCTTACTGTCCTTGGCATCGAGCAGATCCTGCAGCGCGTGCTTGACGTCGGGACGTGACCAATCGAAGGCGCCCATGTGATGCGCCGCGATACGGCCCTCGCGATCGATCACGAATGTCTCGGGAACGCCGCTTACGTCATACAGCTCGCCGACTTTATTTTCCGGATCGAGCAAAACCGTGAAGTGATATCCGTTCTTCTCGACATACGGTGCCACGACCTGGCGGCCCTTGGTGTCCTGGCTCACCGCGAGCATCACGAAGTCGGGGTTGTTCTTGAAATCGTCGTACAGGGTCTCCATCGCGGGCATCTCGTCGCGGCAGGGTCCGCACCAGGTGGCCCACAGGTTCAGGAACACGACCTTGCCGCGGTACTTGTCGAGCGAGACCGTGGTGCCGTCGAGCGACTCGAGCTTGAAGTCTGCGGCCTGGTCGCCCGCCGCGACCGGCGGCTCCTCCGACTGAGGCGCCGTCGCGCTCGTGTGGCGGCGCGCGGCGAGCACAAGCAGCAATCCGGACAACGCGATCAGCGCCGCGGCCAGGTACATGATCCGGTTTCGCATGGTCATGGCAGAATCAGGTTTCCTGTCGTCGTGATTGGCTCGATCACGCTCTGAGAGCCTCTTTGGGCGCGAGTTCCGAGTGTTTCTGTGCGCCGGAAAAATACCAGGCCGCGGCGCCGAACAAGATCATGCCGACCGCGATGATCTGGGCTTCGCTGAACATCAGGAACACGCGCGGATTGATGCGGACAAATTCCACCATGAAGCGCGCCGCTCCGGCCAGCATGAAATAAAGGTACAGCAGGCGTCCAGCAGGATGGACGCGGGTGCGCAGCGACCACAGGATCGCAAATACGCCCAGGTACAGTAGCGTCTCGTAAACCGGCGCGGGATGAACGCGGACGCCCGGGAAGTAGCCCGACACCAGGCGCCAATGATCGTCGAGTTTGAGCACGGTGTTCGGAGTTCCATCCGACGATCGCGCGCGGATAGGACATCGCCCACGGCAGCGTCGAGGGCAGGCCCCAATCGCCGTCGCCGGAAAGCTGGCATCCGATTCGTCCGATCGCCTGTCCGATGGCCAATGCGGGCGCGCACATGTCGGCGGTCTGCAGCCAGGGAAGCCGGTAGTAGCGCGACACCAGGTAGACGCCCAGGATTCCGCCCAACATCCCGCCGTACCACACGAATCCCGAGCCGGAAAAAATCATCGAGATCGGATTGGCCATGTAGGCGGAGAAGTTATTGAAGATATCGAGGAGGCGGGAACATGCGATTCCGACGATTGCGGCCCACACCACGATCGATGACGAGTAGTCGGAGGGAAATCCGCGGCGTTTGCATTCCAGCGAAATGACCAGGTCGGCGGCCAGGAAACCCAGCGCCATCATCAGGCCGTAGCTGTAAACGGTCAGCGGGCCGATGTGGAACAGAACGGGGATCATCGTTGCCTACCAGTATATACGGCGGCGGAACGATGTGACCACCGGCGAATTTCGCCTTGCGGCGCAGCGATTTTTGTCATTGAAGGCTGATTCGGGAAGGCTCGAGGCTGCATCGCAAGGATCGACACTTCTGGTTAGACGCATCGATGCGGCAGTTCTTCAACCCGTGACCCGCCAAAGTCCCAAATAACCGTCCGAGCTCTTACGCCGGTCTCACTCCTTCGACGAGGAAATGATGGGCGCGGATTGGCAGCGCCCCGTCGTGCTCGATACGCGTGTGTAGCGCCTTGAGCGGGTGCAGAGACTTTCCGAGTCTCGAAATCAGGCGCCTGCCACACCAGCGCCTTCATGAAGTAAACGATCGCACCCACGTCGTGGAACCAGGTGTTCGTGAACTCCTCGCGGCCGGTTATGTTTCTGAATCCCGTCGCCTGAAGCTGACGCTCGGCACCAGCCAGGCTCCAGGATTCGTAACGCGGGCTAGGGATCCCGAGCAGGTCATTGAGCTCCACCTGATTGGTCCCTCCGCATTGCTGGGTCAGGAAGCGCCCGCCCGGCCGCAGCACCCGGAAAACTTCGGCGGCCAGATATGATTCGTGGCGATCGATCACGAGATCGAACGAACGGTCGCGAAACGGGAGTGAGGGCGTGTCGAGTTCCGGCGCTTCAACTGTCGCGTAGTTCTCCGGCGCGCCTTCCGCCAGGATAACCGACGCGCCGAGCGGCCCCAGGCGCGCGGAGGCGATCGGTGCGTTGAGTGCACACGCCTCGGTGGCGAAGGTGCGTGCGGAAAAGGGGGCGAGCTGCGGAAGGACTTCACCCCCGCCAGTACCGAGATCGAGCAGCGCCGCGACCCGGTTCATCCGCTTACGAACCTCTTCGACATAGTCGAACGGCAGAGGCTCTTCGATCATATCCGGCGGCGTCTCATCGGCAGCTCGAATCTTGGCCTTCCACGCTTTTACTGACCCTAGCTCCGCTTATTGACGTTCGGGCACTTTAGATATACAAATTGTAGCTAAATGCGGACAGCGTTCATTCTCGCTATGATCGTGGTCGCAATCTGCATGTTCATCGAGTTGTCGCACGCCATGAACGCAATACTATCAGTCGTTGAACCGTACTAATAGCTATTTCATCTTTACTGGGCACGTCTCGGTCTGGCTCCTGGGGCCGGTTTGAGCAACTTCGCGGTCGCTTTGAAATCACAGCTTGTGATTTCTAGTTGAAGCTCGGCGAACCTCCCCGCGGGGCGAAAAGCGCCGCGCCTCGTGCTACTCGTATCTCGGAAACTATGCGGGCAGTTCTGCAACGCGTGAGCCGTGCGCAGGTCACCTGTGCGGGGCGCATCCTGGGGCGCATCGAGCGCGGGTTCGTGGTGCTGCTGGGGGTGGCGCGCGGGGACACCGAACGCGACGCGGAGTTCATCGCCGATCGGACGCTCAAGATGCGCGTGTTTGCCGACGCGGCGGGCAAGATGAACCTGGCGCTGGCCGAGACCGGCGGCGCGATTCTGGTGGTCTCGCAGTTCACGCTGCTCGCCGACACCGAGTCGGGACGGCGCCCTTCGTTCACGCTGGCCGCGCCGCCGGCCGACGCCAATCGGCTCTACCAGCACTTTCTCTCGCTCGTCCGTGGCGGCGATGTTACAGTCGAGAGCGGAGAGTTCGGCGCTGCGATGGAACTGGAGCTTTGCAACGACGGTCCGGTCACCATCATTCTCGACAGCCGAAATCGATAGAGCGCGATGCCACGGGCGGGATTCTACGCGGTCGAATCGGGAAAGATCTCGTTTCGCCGCGACGGCAACTGGTACACCGACGAGGAGCGCATCGACAATCCGCGCATCGCGCTGCTCTTCAGCCAGAGTATCCGGCGCAATCCCGACGGCAGCTACTTCCTGCAGGTCGGCGACGAACGCGCGCCGATCACGGTTGAAGACACCCCGTACGTGGTGAAGGCGCTCGAGGACGACGAGCTGGGCGGCTTTATCCTGGTGCTCAACGACGGATCGCGCGAGCCGCTGGACCCCGCGACGATCGAGGTCGGGCAAGACAACGTGCTCTACGCGCGGGTAAAGGAAGGAGCGTCGCGGGCGCGCTTCCTGCGCAGCGCGTACTACCATCTGAGCGACCGCTTCGAGGCTGACGAGCAGGGGCGCTTCTTCCTGACTATCGCGGGCAAGCGCCATCCTATCGGGATGGCGCCGGCGGACTCCAACGCGGCGCGCGCCCATTAACCTGGACGCGCGGCGAGCTTGAACGTGCAGCAGGCCGCCGTGGAACCGGCGCTCCATATCGTGCTGGTACGCCCGGAGATCCCGCAGAACAGCGGATCGATCGCGCGCCTGGCGGCGGCGACCAAAACCCGGCTCCATCTGGTGGGACCGCTCGGATACTCGCTCGAGGATCGCTATCTCAAGCGCGCGGGTCTCGACTACTGGCCGCTGGTTGATTTGCGGACCTACCCAGATTGGAACGCGTTCACTGCGGAGCACGGCGGCGCTGCGATGAAGTTCTTTTCAACGCACGCACGCAAGTCGTACGTGGACGCGCGTTTCGCGCGCGGCGACTACCTGATGTTCGGCAGCGAGACCAAGGGACTCGGCCGCGAGTTCATCGCCGAGCGAATCGAATCGGCCTACCGGATTCCGATTTTCGAACCGGGGGTGAGGAGCCTCAACCTCGCCAACGCAGTCTCGATAGTGGTGTACGAGGCCCTGCGCACCACGGGCCTGCTGGGGGAGTGAATCTGATGTGAATGGTTCAGCCCGCCGCGACGATCGCGCGCGCAACCGGGGCCGGGAGATCGATGCTCATGAAACAGGTCTCGGGAAACAGATAGTCTTCTCCGGACTCGTCTACCACGCGTACGAGCCGGTGACTTTCGGCAGTTGAATCGGAAATCACGCGGTAGACTTTGCGGAGTTCCAGTGACGCCGCGAAACCCCGGTTCTTAACGCACACCACAAAGCGATAATTCGTGGGCTTATGCTTCACGTTTCCTCGGTAACAGGCGCTTGATTTTCAGTTCGGTTCGCCCGATGCCATGCGCCTCGTACCAGTGAATTTCCGCATACCCGATTGTACCATCGGGAAGCCGGACTCTGGCAACGCCCTTCAATTTCCGCCACTGACCGACGCCATAGACTTTGCGCAGGCGGCGCAGTTCGCGGATGCCCCGACCGACGGCGATGGTTCGCTTTTCGGTAATCTCGCCAACGACTTCGAACGGCACCCGTGGCTTCTACCAAAAAGACACGCGAGGGAGCCACGATAGAGACAGGGTTAATTTTGGTGTACATATATGCACCAGCATCATTTCTGTCCGCAAGGCCACCCGCCGAGAGCGGGCGCAGTACGCGAGAAGACGCAAATGAAAAGGCAATACGATTTCAGCAAGGCCCGGAGAGGGCCGCTAGTCCCTTCGACTCCCGGAAAGACCAGAATTACGATTCGGCTCGACAACGACGTTATTGAGCATTTTCAGGCCGCGGTTGATCGTGCCGGGGGTGGCAACTATCAGACCCTGATTAACGACGCACTGCGCGAGTACATCCGAGGCGCACGCCTCGAAACGGTGGTGCGTCGAGCCGTGCGCGATGAAGTGAAGGCGGTGAGGAAAGTCCTGGCCAGAACCGCCTGAGACGTTGTCCGTCGAGGCTCAGTGTTTCTTGACGGCGCAACTGCCGCAGCCGGTGCTGCAGCCGCCCTTCTCGCCTTCCGCGGGTGGTGGGCCGAAATAATAACCCGCCTGTTCGAGTTCACCGGGCGAGACCCACTTTAAATGGTCGGCGATTTCGGTGTCGCAATGCACACAGAGGCGATGCTCGGCGCCGTCGTCGTCGAGCGCGACATAGGTCAGCACCGGCTTTTCGCAACTCGCGCAATCCGCGATTGGAAAGGACGCGTCTCTGGGGGTGAGCGTGGGCATCGCGATTATTTGTATAGCACGTGATCACGTGGGGCAGAATCTCGCCGGATCGCGGGCAGGTCAGGGGGGGCGGCGCGGGGAATCATGTGTCGATCAAGATGATCACGGCCTCGTGTAGGGTTCTCCCAACGCGCTCGGCGCGGCGGCCTGGCCGCCCACGAGCGCCAGCACGATCAGCGTCAGCGCATACGGAAGGGCCAGGAAAAGCTGGTACGGCATGGAGGTCCCGAGCGCCTGCAATCCGAATTGCAGCGCCATCGCGGCGCCAAACAGGATCGCCGCCGCCATCAGTCCGAACGGATTCCATCGCCCGAGGATAACCACCGCCAGCGCCACGAATCCGCGCCCGGCTGAAATGTTCTCGACGAAGGTGTTGGCGTACGCGAGCGTCAGATAGGCGCCGGCCAGCCCGGTCATCACGCCCGAGGCAAGCAGCGCATGCCATCGGAGCCGGTACACGCCCAGCCCGAGCGCGTCTGCCGCTTCCGGCCGCTCGCCGGCGGCGCGCAACCGAAGCCCGTAGCGGGTGCGCGAAACGACCCACCAGGTCGCGGGCACCAGCACGAACGCCAGGTACACGAGTGCGTTCTGATCGAATAGCGCGGGTCCGAGGATCGGAATGCGATCGAGAGGATACAGCGCGAGGGAGCGCAGCGGCTTCACGATGAACGCCTGGCCGGTGATGCCGAAAAATTTGCGATAGAACACGCCGGTCAGGCCGAGCGCCAGGATGTCGAGCGCGGTCCCGGCGACCACCTGGTTGACCGCGAGGTTGACTACCAGCGCCGCGAGAATCGCGTTGATCGCGACGCCGGCGGCGATTCCCGCGCCGAGCCCGATAAGCACGTTGCCGCTGAAGTACGCGGCGGCCAGCGCGAAGAACGCGCCCGAGAGCATCGCGCCCTCGATGCCGATGTTGATCACGCCGCTTTCCTCGACCAGCAACTCGCCCAGCGCCGCGAGCAGAATCGGCGTCGCCATGCTGACGGTCGAATTGAGAAACGCTTCAAGCATCGGGAGCCGCCGGCGCCGCGTCGGGCACCGCGGGCGCGAAACCGGCGGCAACGTGGCGCAGCGCGGGAGTGTCGAACGCGAGCAGAATCAGGATCACCATCGCCTGGATCACCTGCACCAGCACCGGAGAGACGCCGTGCGAGCGCTGCATCGCCTGCGAGCCGTTGTCGAGCGCGCCGAAGAACAGCGCGGTCGCGAGGATGCCGAGCGGATTGAGGCGGGCGACCAGGGCGACAGCGATCGCCTCGAAGCCCCATCCCGGCGAGAGCTTCTCGTAGAGGCGATGGGTGATCGCCGAGATCTGCACGGCGCCGCCGAGTCCGGCCAGCGCTCCGGACAGCGCCATGATCACGATGGTGAGGCGCGCGATCGGGATCCCGAAAAAAGTCGCGGCGCGGCGATTGCGGCCCATCGCGCGCAGCTCGAAGCCGAGCGCGGTGTGGTACAGCAGCAGGTAGCATCCGGCGGCGAGGATCACCGCGACGACCATCCCGAGGTTGAGGCGGCTGGGGGCGGCGAACATGTACATCCGCGCGGAGTCCGCGATCGGCGCGCTTTGCGGATAGGCGCCCGAGGTTTCCATCAGCGGGCCGTGCACCGTCCAGCTCAGCGCCTGCGCCGCGACAAAGTTCAGCATGATGGTGCTGATGACTTCGTTGACGTCGCGGCGCGCGCGGAGCCATCCGGCGATCGCGCCCCAGGCCGCGCCGCCGAGCGCGCCGGCGCCGAGCACGATCGCGATCGCGAGCGGCCGCGGCCATCCACCGAGATGCGGCCCCACCGCGCCGGCCGCGATCGCGCCGACTACGAGTTGGCCGTCGGCGCCGATATTCCACAGCGCGCCGGAGAACGCGAGCGAGATCGCCAGTCCGGTGAAGACCAGCGGCGTCGCCTTGACGACGGTGTCGGTCAGCGCGAGCCAGTTGCCGAACGCGCCTTCGGCCAGCGCGGCGAAGACCCCGAGCGGCGGCGCGCCCAGCCCGATCAGCACGATCGAGATGAGCATCGCGGCGAGCGCGACCGCGCCCAGTGGCTTCAGGAGCGGCGCCAGCGCACGCATCGCGCGCGCGGGTCCTCGCGGTTGCATGTTGCGCGGTTCCATTTCAGTTCCGATCGTCGAGTCCCGCGACGATCAATCCCACGTTCCGGCCATCAGCAACCCCAGGCGCTCCGGCGAGCGCTCGGCGGCGATCGTCTCGCGCAGTCGCCCGCGGCTCAGCACCAGCAACCGGCCGCATAGCGCGAGCAGCTCGTCGAGATCGCTCGAGATGAGCAGCACCGCGCCGCCGCCGGCGGCGAACTCGCGCAGCGTGCGATGCACGTCGGCGGTGGCGGCGAGGTCGAGGCCGCGGCAGATGTTGTGCGCGACCAGCACGCGCGGCTCGCTCGCGATTGCGCGCGCGACCTCGAGGCGCTGGCGATTACCGCCGGAGAGCGCGCCCGCGGCCATCGCGGGACTGTCGGCGCGGATCGCAAAATCGCGGAGCAGCTTGCGCGAGAAATCGATCGCGCGCGTGCGGCTCAGAAACCCGCGCGGGGAGAACCGCTCCAGGAGCGGACGCGCGAGGATGACGTTCTCCCACAGCTCCATGTCCAGGATGAGGCCGTCGAGATCGCGATTCTGCGGGATCACCGCGATCGCGCCCGGCCTTCCGGTCACGCGAATATTGCCCGCGCTCGCGCGCCGCGCGCCGGCCAGGATTTCGACCAGCTCGGCCTGGCCGTTGCCGTCAACGCCGGCGACGCCGGCTATTTCGCCGCTCGAGAGGTTAAGCGAGATGCCGTCGAGGATGCGATGGCCGCCGGCTTCGAGCGCGAGATTTTCGATCTCGAGAGTCGGCGCGCCAGTCGCGTCGGTGGGATTCGCGGCCGGCTGCGTAACCGTTTCGGCGGGCGACATCAGATGTCCGATCATCAGGCGCGCGAGTTCCGCCTCGTTGGTCGCGGAGGCTGCGGTGCTCGCGACGACGCGGCCCTGGCGCAGAACGGTGATGCGATCCGCGACCGCGAGCGCCTCGCCAAGCTTGTGCGTGATCATCACGACGATACGGCCCTCGCCGCGCAGCCGGCGCAGCAGGTCGAGAAACGCGGCGAGCTCGGCGGGGGCGAGCACGCTGGTCGGCTCGTCGAGGATCAGCACGCGCGGATCGAAGCTGAGCGCGCGCAGCACTTCCAGGCGCACGCGCTCAGCGACGGTGCGCTCCTCGACGGTCGCGCCGGGCGGCGGAAGCTCGAAGCCCAGGCGCCTGGCGAGAGCGCATGCGCGCTCAGCGACGATCGCGAGATCGAGCCGGTCGGCTTTGCTGACGAAGCCGCCGAGCGCCAGGTTCTCCTCCCACGACATCCGCTCGAAGAGCATCGGGCTCTGGTTGACCGCGGCAACTCCCGCCTCCAGCGCGGCGGCTGGCGAACCGGCGCGTAGCGCAACGCCGTCGAGCAGCACTTCGCCATGGGCGGGGCGCAGGCGGCCCGCCAGGATGTTCATCAGCGTGGTTTTGCCGGCGCCGTTCTCACCCACCAGCGCGTGGATCTCGCCTGCGCGCGCCTCGAAGTCGACGCGGTCAAGCGCGAGCAGACGGCCGAAGCGCCTGGATATGGCGGCGGCGACCAGCACCTAGGCGGCGGGCGAGCCGGCCGAGCCGTAGCGTTGGCGCACGTATGCGAGCGCGTCGTCGCGGGAGCGGAGCGCGCCGTCGAGCTGGAGATCCTCGATGTCCTTCAATATCGCCTTGAAGCGCGGGCCGGGCTTGTAGCCGAGCGCGATCAGATCGTCGCCGCCGATCAGGCGCGGCGGGCGAATTTCGGCCGGCGTCATCGACGCGATCGCACGGCGCACGAAATGCCAGTCGCCCAGGTACGACGACGACGCGAAGGTGTCGAGCAATGCGACCTGCATCAGCTCGTCGAAGCCGTTCTCGGCGAGCATCCGCTTGAGCGTCGCCGGGCGCATTCGCGGCGCCATGCACAGGCGCAGATGATTGCGCACCAGGTACGCGACGCGCTCCTGGACCGCGCGCGAGCGCTTGAGCCGCGCCATGATTTCCGACGCCATCACCGCGCCCTGGTCGGTATGGCCGTAGAAGGTGACCTTGCCATTGCTCTCGGCGCGGCATCGCGGCTTGGCGATATCGTGGAGCAGGATTCCAAACGCCAGCGTCTCGGTGCAGCCCGCCTCGAGCATCGAGACCGCAAGGCGCGTGTGCACATACACGTCGCCCTCGGGATGAAAATTGGCGGGCTGCGCGCATCCGATCATGGCTTCGGCCTCCGGCAGCAGGATGCTCATCAGGCCGGAGTCGCGCAGCAGGTCCATCCCGCGCGCGGCGCCGCCCTCGGTCATCACGCGCACCAGCTCCTCGCCGACGCGCTCGGCGGCGACGCTCGCGATCGTCGGCGCGGCGGCGCGCATCGCGGCGAAGGTCGCGGGCTCGATCGTGAAACTGAAGCGCGAGGCGAAACGGACCGCGCGCAGGATGCGTAGATGGTCCTCGGCGAAGCGCGCGGCCGGGTCGCCAATCGCGCGGACGATTCCGGCGCGCAGATCGCGGATTCCGCCGACCAGATCGATCATCCGGCCGTTGGACGGATCGAGGTACATCCCGCCGATGGTAAAGTCCCGGCGAGTCGCGTCCTCTTCGATCGCGCCGAAGCTGACCGCCGAAGGATGGCGGCCGTCAACGTAGGCGGCATCGGCGCGGAAAGTCGCGACCTCGAAGCGGTCACCGTCGATGCCAACGTTGATCACACCGAACTGTGCGCCGACCGCGATGGTGTCGTCGAAAATCCGCTGCACGACTTCCGGGCGCGCGTCCGTGGCGATGTCGTAGTCCTTGGGCTCGACACCGAGGATCCTGTCGCGCACGCATCCGCCGGCGAAGTAAGCCTTGAAGCCCTCTTCGTTGAGGCGACGCACGATGTCGCGCGCTTTTTTCTCCTTGTCCGTCATGCCGGTAACCGCGCTGCCAGACGACATCAGTCTCGCCCGTGCGATAAGTTTACAAGCGCCCGCTGCGCCCGGCCATACGGTGGGCGCGGCGGCGATCGCGATCATGGCCACCCTGAGGCTACTGCGGTTGGAGACGCCTATCGTTCGATGCGGGCGCCGGGGCCGAGCGTGATGCCGCCGTCGATCGACATGACCTGCCCGGTCACGTTGATCGCGCGATCGGAGCAGAGCCAAGCGACTGCGCGGCCGATATCGTCCTGGGTCTGCTCGCGCCCCAGCGGCACCATCTGGCGCACCACGTCCTCGAAGGTGGCGCGCGCCCGCGCGTCAGCGCCGCCGATCGCCGCACCGAGCTGCTCCCAGATGCGAGTGTAGATCAATCCCGGCGCGACCGCGTTGACCCGAATACCCTGCGGGCCGAGCTGCAGCGCGAGCGTTTTGGTATAGGAAATCACGCCGGCCTTGGCGGCGGCGTAGGCGGCGAGCACCGGCGACGGCAGCAAGCCCGCGATCGACGAGGTATTGCAGATCGCGCCACCGCTGCGCATCCGCGGCGCCACTTCCTTGGACACGATGTAGACCGAGTTGAGGTTGAGGTCGACGTAGCGGCGCCAGGTCTCAACGCTATCCCATTGATGCTGGCTGGACTCGAACCACGCGCGCTCGCCGCCGCCGGCGTTGTTGCAGAGCACGTCGGGATGCGGTCCGAAGCGGCTGGTGATTTCCTCGATCGCGCTATGAACCTGCTTCTCGTCGGTGACGTCGGCGGCAAAGCCTGCCACCTGCGCGGCGAGCGCTGCGGGCGGCGGCGCCAGGTCCTTATCGATCACGACGGCTTGCTCGACGACTTTTTCATCGAGGAGCGCCGTGACGATTCCGAGCCCCAGTCCTCGCGCGCCTCCGGTGACGATTGCGTATTTCACTTCTCTGCCTCCTGCACGGAAATTACAATTTCACTGTCACGCCGCTTCCTTGCGGCTCTGTCCGTAGGTCTTGCGATAGACGCGCAGCAGCGCGGTGAACACCGCGATGATCGCGGGACCTGCGAAGAGACCCAACGGGCCATACACCTCGAGCCCACCCGCGATGCCCAGGAACAACGCGAGCGTCGGCAGCCCGGTGCCATGCCTCATCGCGAGCGGCTTGACGAAATTGTCGATGATTGCGACCGCGATCGAGCACCATACCAGCAGCACGATCGCGCGGACCCATCCCGAGGCGTAAGCCAGATACAGCACGGCGGGCAGCCATACGATCGCGGTGCCGCCGACCGGCAGTAGGCCGCCCGCAACGGTCGCGATCGCGAGGAACGCCCAGTACGGAACGCCGCATACCAGCAGCCCCAGGCCAATGGTCACGCCCTGCAGCAGCGCGGTCAGCATCAGGCCGCGCATCACAGAGGAGAGCGTCGAGCGCAAGGACTCGAAGACGGCCGCCTTGTCATCCTCGTGCAGGGGGGTCAGAGCGCGAACGCTCTCGTAATATTCTTCGCCGTCGCGGAGCAGATAGAAGAACGTGAACAGCACGATGCCGAAGTCGATCACGTAGGAGAGTACGCCGTGCGCCACGCCGCTGATGTTGGTGACTACGTAGTGGCTGGTCACCTGCGCCGACTGGAGGGCGACCTTAGGAACCTGGTCCTCAATTTTGACCCCGCGGCCCGCAAGGCGGCGGTCGATCGCGGCGATCAGCATGGAATGCTGGAGCCAGTCGTGAAGCTCGCTGGCGCCGGCATCGGTGCCCATCAACGCGGAGACCTGGTGATAGAGCATCTGCGCTTCGACCACGAGCCGTCCCGAGAGCCATAACGCGGGCAGGATTACGCCGAGCGCGACCACGACAGTGATGATTAGCGCGGAGAGCGTGCGGTTCTTGACCAGGCGGTTGGTCTCGATCAGGGCGGGATGAGCGAGGAACGCGAGCAGGATCGACCATGCAATCGGGAAGATGAAGGGATTGAGGAGCAGGTACAGCTCGTAGGCCATCAGGGCCAGGAAGCCGAAGAAGAAGACCTGTACGATGCGCTCGCGATCCATGGCGTGACTCGGCGCGGAAGCTTAGCAAAAGGCCGTGCGAGGGTCGCCTGCCAGCGCGGCCTTAACCATCGAGCCTAGCGCGCGTATCCTTTCTAACTTCGAATCGATCTTGCTTTTGAATCGAGGCTGCCCGAGCTCGGATTGGGGCCGTACGTGATGGCGCTCGCGCGACGCGCAGCGGCCGCCGGCACAAACTCGGTTGCCCGCTCTTGCGATATCTGTTACCGCTGGAGCTTGCTTGACTTCGTTTCTTTCATACCTCGAACGTGAAGGCATGTAGCTCAGTGGGAGAGCACTTCCTTGACACGGAAGGGGTCGGCGGTTCAATCCCGCCCGTGCCTACCACTTCCACCTCTGTTTCAATGCGCTCCCCGGTCAACGCCCGCCCTACCGGCATTACCAGCTCGACGGCCCGCTTGCCCCGCAATGATTAGATTCATTTCCTAGATGAGCGACTCGGTATCCGTAACCGTAAACGGCGAGACCCGCACGGTCCCCCGCGGCACCCGCGTGCGCGAGATGCTGAGCGGTATCCCGAGCCGCGACCTGGTGGCAGCGCGCCTTAACGGTAAGCTGGTCGATCTGAGCCGTCCGCTCGAGGAGAACTCCGCCGTCGAGCCGGTGCTGGCCGACAGCGCCGAGGGCACCGATGTGATCCGCCATTCGACGGCGCATCTGATGGCGATGGCGGTGCAGTCGCTGTTCCCCGGCACCCAGGTGACAATCGGACCGGTTATCGAGGACGGCTTCTTCTACGATTTCGCGCCCTCGACGCCATTCACCGTCGACGACCTTCCCAAGATCGAAGCGAAAATGCGCGAGCTGGCGAAGGCCGACCACAAGGTAGAGCGCGTCGAGGTGCCGCGCACCGAGGCCATCAAGCAGTTCGACGCGATGGGCGAGCATTACAAGGTCGAGATCCTCAACGGCATCGCCGACGACACGGTGTCGATCTATAAGCAGGGCGACTGGATGGACTTGTGCCGCGGTCCGCATGTGCCGTCGACGCGCTATATCCGCGCGTTCAAGCTGACCTCGGTCGCCGGCGCGTACTGGCGCGGCGACGAGCACAACGCAATGCTGTCGCGGATTTACGGCACCTCGTTCGCCAGCAAGGAGGCGCTCGAAGAACACCTCAGGCTGCTCGAACTCGCGCGCCAACGCGACCATCGCAAGATCGGGCGCGAGATGGGCCTCTACATCTTCGATCCGATCTCGCCGGGCTCGCCGTTCTACCTGCCCAAGGGCGTCATCATCTTCAACGCCCTCATCGACTACATGCGGCGGCTATACCGCCGCTACGGTTACGACGAAGTCGTCACGCCGCTGATTTTCAAGAACGAGATGTACAACACGTCGGGGCATTGGGAGAATTTCCGCGAGAATATGTTTCTCTCGCCGGATCCCGACAGCGACAATCTTACGATCGACACCGGTCCCGACGGATGGCATCACGGCTACGGGCTGAAACCGATGAATTGCCCCGGCCATACCTACGTGTACCGCGCTGAGAAGCGATCGTACCGCGACCTACCGCTGCGCTTCGCGGAGTTCAGCCGGCTGCATCGCGCGGAACGCTCGGGCACCTTGCACGGCATGATGCGGGTGCGCGCGATGTCGCAGGACGACGCGCACATCTTCTGCCGCGAGGATCAGATCGAGGACGAGGTCACCGCGAACCTGGCGATGGTGCGCGAGGTCTACACCACGCTTGGCTTCGACGGCGTCGAGTTCAAGCTGGCGACCATGCCGGACCAGCATCTCGGCACCGAAGAGCAGTGGCAGATGACCGAGGGCAAGCTCGCCAACGCGATGAAGCGCAACGAAATCGCGTTCGAGATAAATCCAAAGGAAGGCGCATTCTACGGCCCCAAGATCGAGATTTACGTGTCCGACGCGCTCAAGCGTAAGTGGCAGGTCGCAACGATACAGCTCGACTACAACGCGCCCGAGGGCTTCGATCTCACCTACACCAACAGCGCCGGCGCCGAAGAGCGCCCCGTGATGATTCATCGCGCGATCCTCGGCTCGGTGGAGCGTTTCATCGGCGTGCTGCTCGAACATACCGGCGGCGTGCTGCCGTTCTGGCTCGCGCCCGAGCAGGTCCGCGTGCTCGCGCTCAGTGAAAAGGTCGAGGGCTATGCCAACGAAGTCGCGGCGCTTCTCAAGCGCGAGGGCTGGCGCGCAGCCGCCGACATCCGCAATCAGAAACTGGGCTTCAAAGTCCGTGAAGCCGAAATCGCCAAAGTGCCGTATATGATCGTAGTCGGCGAGCGCGAGGCGGCCGACCGCACCGTATCGGTGCGGCTGCTCCGCGGCGAAAAAGCCAATCCGATGCCGCTGGCCGAGCTGGTCGAGCGGTTGAAAAAGGAGCCGCTCCCCGGCTAACCAAACAAAATCCGGCGCCGACGCCGGAGGAGGTGTCTCATCCGTAGAGATTTCAGAACCCCGCCCTCACGTGAGCCCGCAATCCGGGTGAACAATCAAATCCGCGCGCAGGAGGTGCGCGTAATCGACGCCGACGGCTCGCAAGTCGGAATCCTGCCGGTGCGCGAAGCAATCAAGGTCGCCGAGAGCCGCGGCCTGGACCTGGTCGAGGTGGCGCCCACCGCGCAACCGCCGGTCTGCCGCGTGACCGATTTCGACAAGTACCGTTACGCGCAGAAGAAAAAGGCCCACGACGGCAAGAAACACACCGTCAGCATCATCAAGGAAGTTAAGATGGGCGCGCGCACCGGAGCGCACGACGTCGACTTCAAAGTGAATCATATCAAGCGCTTTGTTGGAGAGGGCCAGCGTGTTAAGCTCTCGATTTCGTTCCGTGGCCGTGAGATAACCCATCCCGAGCTGGGACGGGCGTTGCTCGACCGGATCGTCTTGATGGTCAACGACATCGCGGCTCCCGAAGGGGGAGCCCGGATGGAAGGACGTAACATGTCGATCCTGCTGACGCCGCGCTGATCGATTAACGAGAGTCAGGAAGCGATGCCGAAACTGAAGACCAAACGCAGCGCCGCCAAGCGCTTCGCAATGACCAAGACCGGCAAGGTCAAACACAAGCGCGCGTACCTGCGCCATTTGCTTACCAGCAAGAGCCGCGGGCGCAAGCGCCGGCTGCGCCGACCCGGAATGCTGAATAAGACCGACGCCGCGACGCTGCATCAGTTGATGCCGTATGCCTAGCCGCCTCGCGCGAATGATTTAGCCGATTTAATTTCTAAGGAAGAACACCGATGCCACGCGCCAAGGGCGGCCCCAAGACCCGCCGCCGCCATAAACGGCAACTCAAGCACGCCAAGGGTTTCACCGGCGGGCGCAAGCTCTATCGCCAGGCGCGCTCGACGCTGGAGAAGGGGCTTACCTACGCCTATCGCGATCGCAAGGCCAAGAAGCGCGACTTCCGTTCGCTCTGGATCGCGCGCATCAACGCGCTCGCGCGCGAGCACGGCATCAGCTACAGCCGCCTGATGGCGGGGCTCAAGAAGGCCGGCGTGCAAATCGATCGCAAGCAGCTAGCGGCGCTCGCGCTCGAGCGCGACGGATTGTTTACCGAGATGGTGCGCGCCGCCCGCAACGCGCTCGGCCTCGAAGCAGCATAGAGCCAGCGCGTTTCCAGCGGATCGCACCTTGAAACCATGTGGGTTACCACATGGTTTTTTGTTTGTGCGCGTCGGGGAATTTGTTTCAGCAGATTCAAGATTGGAGCCGGGAGAAACCGGGAGAGCCATGAAAGAACAACTCGAAGAGATTAGACGCCGTGCGCTGGCCGAGCTCGGCGACGATGCCGCCGAGTCCGCGATCGAAGCCGTGCGGGTGCGCGTGCTCGGACGCTCCGGCGAGCTCACCGAGATAATGCGCGGGATGCGCGAGGTGGCGCAGGCCGAACGCCCCGCGATCGGGCAGCTCATCAATCAGATCAAGCGCGAGGTCGAGGCGCGGATCGAAGCGCTGCAGGAGCGGCTCCAGCGCGCCAACCTGGAACGCTCGCTCGGTGAGGCGCGAATCGACGTGACCTTGCCGGGGATGCGCATCGCGCGCGGACGGATTCATCCGGTGACGCAGATCATGGAGCGGATGCTCGACATCTTCGTCGCGATGGGCTTCGAGATCGCGATGACCCGCGATATCGAAGATGACTTCCACAACTTCCAGGCGCTCAACTTCCCGCCCGACCATCCTGCGCGCCAGATGCAGGACACTTTCTACCTGGGCGGCGGCCTGCTCCTGCGCACACATACTTCGAACGGACAGATACGAGTGATGGAGACGCGGAAGCCTCCGCTTGCGGTGTTGTGCCCGGGCCGCTGCTATCGCCGCGACGAGCTGAGCGTGCGCGGCTCTCCGATGTTCAACCAGATCGAGGGCTTCATGGTCGACAAGCGCGGGCGCGTCACCATGGCGCATCTGAAAGGGGTGTTGACGGAATTCCTGCGCGCGTTCTACGGACCCGAGACGCGCGTGCGCATCCGCGCGAGTTACTTCCCATTCACCGAGCCCAGCGCCGAGGCCGATATCCATTGCGTGTTTTGCGGCGGCGCGGGATGCGCGGTGTGCAAGCACAGCGGATGGGTGGAAATTCTGGGCTCGGGAATGATCCATCCGAACGTGCTGCGCGCGGTCCACTACGACCCCAACGAGTACGCGGGCTTCGCCTTCGGCTTCGGCGTCGAGCGCCCGGGGCTGCTCAAGCTAGGGGTCGACGATATGCGGCTGTTCTTCGAAAACGACCTCCGCTTCCTGAGCCAGTTCCCCGCGCTCAGCACAGGTGCGCCATGAAGCTGCCACTGAGCTGGCTGCGCGAGTTCGTCACGATCGACGCCACCGTCGAAGAACTGAGCCGGCGCCTGAGCGTGGCCGGACTGGTGGTCGAGGGCGTCGAGCGGATCGCGCCGTCGTTCTCCGGCGTGGTGATCGCGAAGGTGCAGAAAGTCGATCGCCATCCCAACGCCGACCGGCTGAGCCTGTGCGAAGTCGACGCCGGCGCCGCGGGCAAATTCACCGTGGTATGCGGCGCGCCGAACGTAAAGGCCGGGATGACCGCGGCGTTCGCGATGGTGGGGGCGCGGCTGTTGACCGCCGGCCATGGCGAGGACAGCGGGACGACGGCTCTGGAAGCCGCGCCACCGCTTCAGGCGGCGACGATTCGCGGTATCCGCTCCGAGGGGATGCTGTGCTCGGAGCGCGAGCTCGGCCTGAGCGGCGACCATCAGGGGATCCTCGCGCTCGGCTCCGACGCCGTTCCCGGCGCCGACGCGGCACAATACCTGGGACTCGAAGACGTCGTGCTGGATATCGAGATCACGGCCAATCGCGGCGACTGCCTGTCGATCCGCGGACTCGCACGCGACATCGCAGCGCTGTTCGGCGCGAAGCTCCGCATGCCGAAGCCGCGCGCGCTCAAAACGCCCGCCGACAGCGAGCAAGTCGCGTTCTCAGTGGACATCGAGGCGCCGGATGGATGCCCCCGGTACGCGGCGCTGGCGATGTCTGGGGTGCGGATCGGCCCGTCGCCAATCTGGATGCGCCGCCGGCTGGAACTGTGCGGGATGCGCGCGCTCAACAACGTCGTCGACGCGACCAACTACGTGATGCTGGAATCGGGCCAGCCACTGCACGCGTTCGACCTCGAGAAAATCGCCGGCGGGAAAATCATCGTGCGCCGCGCCGGTGCCGATCGGGAGTTCATAACGCTCGATAATATTACGCGCGCGCTCACGCCCGACGATTTGATGATCGCGGATGCGGAAAAAGCGCTCGCGCTCGCCGGCGTGATGGGCGGTCTCAACTCGGAGGTCAGCGACGCGACGCGGACGATCCTGCTCGAGAGCGCGTACTTCGAGCCGATCACGATCGCGCGCACCGCGCGGCGCCTGGGGCTGCGCAGCGAGGCAAGCTACCGCTTCGAGCGCGGCGTCGATCGCGCGGGGCAGCCCGCGGCGCTGATGCGCGCGGCGGAGCTGCTGCGCCAGAGCGCGCACGCGCGCGAGGCCTCGGCGCTCACCGACGTCGAGCCGCGGCCCGCGTCGGAGCGGGAGATCGAGCTCGACTTGCGCGCGATGGAAACGCTGCTTGGCGCGAGTATCGCGGCGCCGATCGTGACCACGCGCCTGAAGGCGCTCGGCGCGCGGGTAAGCAAGCGCTCGCGCGGGGTGCTGGCGGTGACGCCGCCGCCGTGGCGCGCCGACTTGAACGAGGCCGCCGACCTGGCCGAAGAAGTGGCGCGGCTGTCAGGTCTCGACGACATTCCGGCGGTGATGCCCGAGCGGCTGTTCGGCCTGGTACCAGCAAATCCAGAGCGCGACTTCTATCGCGCCACTCGCGAGGTGATGCTTGGATGCGGCCTGACCGAGGCCATCACCATCGCGTTCATCCCGCCCGCCGACAACGTGCGCTACCCGGGGTTCGCGACGGGGACCGCGCCGGTGCGAGTCGAAAATCCGCTTTCCGCGGAGCTGAGTGAGATGCGCCTGAGCCTGGTTCCCGGGCTGCTCGCGGCGCTGCGCTTCAATCTCAACCGCGAGGCGCAGTCGTTCCACGCTTTCGAGATCGGAAAAGCGTACGCAATCCGCGCGGGCGCGCCCGAGGAGCGCAACCGCCTTTGCGCGGTCAGCTATGGCCCGTTCGCACTCGGCTCGATCGGCGAGAAGCCGACGCCCGCGAGCTTCGCGACGGTCAAGGGAGTTCTGGAGGCGTACTTCAGCGCACTTGACGCCGCCGATCAGGTTTCTTTTCGTCCTATCTCCGATGCGGGACGCGCGCCGTTTCTGCATCCGGGCCGCGCCGCGTGGATCTGCTTCGGCAAAAACAGTGAGAAGGACGGCGATCGAGACGGGCACATCATTGGTTATGTCGGCGAATTGCATCCGGCCGAAGCGCTGCGACTCGACCTTGATAGCGCCTGCGCGGTATATGAACTTGACCTAGCAGAACTAATTGCCTATGGTTTCACGCCGCGCAAATCGATCGAGGCTCCGCCCAGATTCCCCGCAATCCGTCGCGACCTGGCGCTGGTGCTCGATCGGGATTTCCCGGCGGAGAAGGTGGTGAGCACCATCGAGGAGAGCGCCTCGGCGTTGCTCGAAAGTGTCGAGATCTTCGACGTGTACGAGGGTCCTGGAGTTGCTGCCGGCAAGAAGAGCGTCGCGCTCGCGTGCCGGTACCGGGCCAAGGATCGCACGCTTACCGACGAGGAGGTGAATCGCATTCACGCGATGCTGGTAGAGCAGGCGCGGATGCGGCTGGGGGCGGAGTTGCGGCAGTAGAGCGTGCTCGAGACAGCGGGCGGGGGAACGTTTACGCCGCAGGGCATGACCAAAGCTGATCTCGTAGACCTGATCTACGAGCGCGTGGGCTCCTCCAAGAAGGAAGCCAGTGAAGTGGTCGAGGCGGTGTTTGCGATTATCCGTGATTCGTTGCGGCGCGGAGACAAGGTGAAGATCTCCGGCTTCGGTACTTTCTGCGTCAATAAAAAGAACGCGCGGCGCGGACGCAATCCACAGACCGGCGAGCCGATCACCATCGACTCCCGGCGCGTCCTGTCTTTCAAGCCGAGCCAGGTCTTGAAGGAACGGGTCAACAATGGCATCAAGCCGCGCTCATGACCCCCGTCACACGCCGGCCGGATAGCAGGCGGCGGTCAACTCCGTCGCAAAAGCCCATTTCCGCGGCGTCCGCTCAGCCGGTTCCGGAGCGCGGACTGAAGATTGGCGAAGCGGCGAGCGCGCTCGGCGTCGAGACCTACGTGCTGCGTTTCTGGGAGACGCAGTTCCCGTTTTTGAAGCCGAAACATAGCCGCACCAAGCATCGCTTCTACCAGGAGCGCGACCTCGAGGTGCTGCGCCTCATCAAGCGCCTCCTGCACGAGGAAGGCTTCACCATCGCCGGCGCCAACAAGCATATCCGCGAGCGCAGTCTCGACGCGCTGCTGTCGGGCAAGCCCGCCGAGCGTTCGGCGCGCACAGCCGCTCCTGCAGCTTCCATCGAGAACGCGGCCGCGCGTCCCAATGCCGGCATCGACGTGCCGACGCGGCGCGTGCTCGAAGAGGTCCGTCGCGATTTGCAGGTCCTGCACCGAATGCTGCAGAGCTGACCCGCCTCGCGAAAACCCGCGAAGGGTTTCCCAATTTGTTGTCAGTGAAATCGCGACGCCGACGCGCGCGGCGCGTCTAATCGGCGATGCTGTTAGCGGTCAGTTCGGCGCTCACGGGCTTCGATTCGCGTTGCGGCGGCATGATCGGCGTAACGATCGCATCGCGCAGGAACTGGTTGCGCGGCTTCCCGAGCGGGATCAAGTTGAGCTCCGCGGCGCATGCTTCGACCGCCTGATAGACGACTCCGCCCGCCTCGACCATCTCGCTTGCGATACAGACTGCTCCCGCGATCGTGAGTGCGCCGAGCGCGAATGCGACCTCCGGGAATCCCATCGCGAGCGCCGCAACGGTTGCGAGCAGCGCGCCCGCCAGGCCGTAGCGTCCGAGCGCGCTCATGCGCAGGCGCGCAACGACGTGGCTCTTGATCTTCATCCCGCCATGCTCTTCGTCGGCGGTCTTCAGATAGATGCGCGTCAACGGGTCGGGGCGCAGCTCGACGTCGTAGTCACTCCAGCCGCGATCGACGATCGCCGGATGTCCTGCGCGCGCGAAAAATTTCAGCAGCTTGTCGAGCAGCGCGTCGCGCGTGATGTACTGCTCGTTCCAGTAGGCGAGCTTGATCGCGCGGCCGCGCCAGTCGATTTGCGGCCGTTGGCGCGCGGGCGTGTCGGTGGTCGTGCGGCTCATCGCGCGAGCCAGGGTTTTATAACGGCTTATGGTTCGCGTCATGGGACCTGTGTATGCGAGCATCGCGACCAGCAGGCGCGCTGCAACGCTGTCGTGGCATTTCTCGAGCGGTGCGTGCCAGGCGTAGTACAACGCCCACACCACTCCGAGAAGCTGCATCGTTAAAGCGGGGACGACCGACCATCCAGCGAAGTAGCTGGCCATCGCTGCGATCACCCAGAATATCGACCATTCCAATGTCTGCGGGATGAAGCCCGCGACTGAGAGCGCGGGATCGAACACCGTCTGCAAGCCGGGGCGCGCCGCGGTCCATCGCACGCGCCGGCGCGACCCGCCCGGCACCGTTCGCGCCAGCCCCGGGATCGTACCGTGCCACTTTATCTGGCCGAGCGCGTTGAAGCGCTCCGGATAGCGCGCGTAAAGCATCGCCTCGGCGCGCCCATAGCCGCGCTGCTGCCCGTAGTAGGCCTTGATAGTGTTGCGCCGGAAGTGCCACACGAACGCCGACGGACAAAACCCCAGCTTCAGCGACGCATCCAGCATGCGCCAGCAGATGTCGACGTCGTCGCCGGCTGCGGTAAACTGCGGATCGAATCCGCCGACCTGGAGCAGCGCCGCCTTGGTGAAGATCATGTTGCAGCCGGCCAGATGCTCGGCGCGATCCTCGCCGACCAGCACGTGGCACGGAGCACCCGGCGACGCGGCGACGCACGCCTGCACCTTGCCCTCTTCGTGCGGCGCGTAGTTGGGACCGCCGCATCCGTCCAGCGCGCCCTCGTTCATCGCGCGCATCATCAGCGTGAGCCAATGCGGATCGACCACGCAGTCGGAGTCGGTGTAGGCGATGATGTCGCCGCGCGCGGCATGCAGGCCGACGTTGCGCGCCACGCTGAGTCCTTTGTTGGGCTGGCGGATGAGGCGGAACTCAGGAAACGCCGCCGCGATTTCCGCGGTGCGATCGCGCGAGCCGTCATCTACGATCACGACTTCGTAGTTGGGATAGTCGAGCTTCCTGAGCGACTCCATGCACGCCTGCATGGTGCGCTCCGCGTTGTATGCGCAGATCACTACCGAGACCATCGGGGTGCGCGCCGGGCGTGGCGGGCAGGTGCCGTTGAGCGACACGAACGGCATCACTTCGTCCGCCTTGAACATCCTGACCCCGAGCCAATCAGATGACGCCGGGACAGGAACCGGCGGAGCTACCACTCCCGCCGCACCTGTTCCGAACGCAACCGCTACCGCTTCGTCCTGCCCCGGCGAGCTGTGCGCGAACTCGATGATGACGGGCCGGGCTTCCGCAAGGTTGTGCATCGATACGACGAAGTCGTGGAGCTCGAGCGCGTCGAGCGCCGAGACTTCGGCGTAAATCAAATCCTCGTCGAGCATCGCGAGCGCGCGAGTGGCCGGGCGATGCTTGATCGCAGCCATCGCGTGCGGGTCGCGGCTTTTGATCGTTTTGATCAGCGTGCGCAGGCGGCGCTGGAGGACGTTCAATCCGTGCACCCGGATCTCGTCCTGGTGAATCGGACAATCGATCAGATAGCCGAGCAGCCCCGGACGCCCCGCGAACACGTGCGCGGTGTGCGCGATGCGCGACAGCGCGCCGGCGAAGTGACGCCGATCGGTAAGCTCTTCCGGGGTGACCGCAAGCTCGATCATCGCGAGCAGGCCGACCTGTCCCGCCAGGTCCAGCACCGGATTAGCCTGCGCCTCGGTGAGGATAAGGCCAGTGGTATGCAGCGACTTCAGTTCATCGAAGCGCCGGCACAGGGCGACCTTCTGCTCGAAGTCGAGCGTGCCGCCGACCTCCGGCAACCGCATCGCCTTCAGAAAAAACTTCTGGCCTGCCTTGGAAAAAAATTTGCCGTGCGTGTGAACGCTGCTGGCGGAATCGGAGGTGTTCGCGATCAAGTTTTTCGGGCCTCGTCTCTGACGCTCTATCAGCGAGAGCCATGCCACGGAAAAACTCCAATGTTTGCGCGGAATATCCCGCCCACAGCGGGACTCTCACAGACCAATTGGGATGGGGTTTTTACGTTTTGCGCGATAGCGAACGCGACGCTGCATTCGCTTTGCAGCGTGCGAACAGGAGGCAAAATGGTTAGCTTTAGACTGACGCGGGAATTGCTGGATTGCTTAAATTGCGAATGTTATATGTCGAGTTCGTGGCGTGGCCGATAGCGACGGGCGCTGACGTACCACATCCTGGTTTAACCTCATCTTATCGTCGTCATCCAACGCCAAACTCAGCCGCGGGAAAGTAACCCAATGAAACTTGCCAGAACTTGTGGATGCTCCGGTGTGTCGCAAACCAAAAACCATCGCGTGACCACCGACCCGCCCCTGACCACCACGCCCGAGGAGATCGAAACCATCCGCCAGCAAATGCACGTTATCGAAGCTTCGCTGCAGCGAATCTTCGGACCGATCTATAGCCGCGAGCCGTCGAGCCTCGAGTCGCGCGCGATGGCGGCCGACCTTATGGATAGCCACTTCGATGGCATCCGCGACCAGTGGGTCGATGCGATCATCACGATCATGCCTGCCGAACGTAACGAAGAGCACCTGGTCCACATGTGCAGCAACATGTCGAACGCGCTGATCCGGCTGATCAGCCATCTGCGCGATCCCGACGACGTCACCACCTACGTTTATCTGCGCAGGCACTGCCAGGAAGGGATGCTCGCGCAGGCCAAGCCCTCGCAGTTCAACACCATCCATATCGCGCTCAAGCAGATAATCCTCGAGCATGTGCGCGCCAAGATGCGCGGCCAGCGGGGGGACCGCGTGCGCGACGTGGTCGTCGCCTCGATCGACGAACGCCGCTTGATGGTCTCGCAGTTCTATATCGAATCGCGCGAGGCGGCGCTGCGCGCGTCCGAGGAAAAATACCGCAACTCCATCAACCAGTCCGCCGACCGTATCTATGAAATCGAACCAGGCACCTGGAAGCTGATTGGCTTCAACGCGGCGGCCGAAGCGATGCACAAAATCGAAGACGCTGAGGCCGGCCAATCGGCTGACCTTCATCACGGCAAGCCACTGACCGAGATGGTTCCGGCGGAATACCAGGACGAAGTACTCAAGCATCTGCGCCGGGTGGTCGCCAATGGCTCCGACATGAGCCCGGATTGGCCGCTGGGCCCGTATTTTTTCGACGTCAACTCGGCACTGATTCGCTACGGGAACAAGGAATTTATCCAGATGGTACTGCGCGACGTGACTCATCGCCGCGAGATGATGGACACGCTGCTCAAGACCGAGCGCTTGGCCACCGCCGGCACTTTCTCCGCCGGCGTCGCGCACGAGGTGAACAACCCGCTCGCCTCGATTTCCTCCCTGGTGCAGTCGCTCCTCATCGACGAAAAGGACGAGCAGCGCCGCCAGACCCTGCACACGATTCTCTCGCAGATCACGCGCATCTCCGGGACGCTCAAGGATCTGGTGAATTTCGCGCGTCCCTCGATCGCGCATCACAAGGTTGTCGAGGTCAACGCCCTCATCACCGAAACGCTGCGCCTGGTTACCTACAACAAGCGCTTCAACGGCGTGAAACTCGAACCGCAGTTGGCCGCCGACCTGAAACCCGCCTTCGCCGACGACAACGAAATCCAGCAAGTGCTCCTGAACCTGCTGTTCAACGCCGCCGACGCGATGCATCAGCGCGAAGGCGGCGGCACCATCACAGTCATCACGAAGAACAAACCCGTGACCGGCGACGCCGACCGCACCCAGGCAATCATGATCAAGGTCATCGACAACGGCATCGGCATCCCGCGCGAGAACCTCGAGCGCGTGTTCGATCCGTTCTTCACCACCAAGCCCTCTGGCGCCGGCGTCGGTCTGGGCCTCTCGCTATGTCAACGAATTATTCTCAACAATAAAGGCCGCATCCGGGTCGAGAGCGAAGTCGGCAAAGGCACCGCGGTCACGATCTTCCTGCCCGCGCACGAAGAAGCCGCCAATTCCGAGCGACCCGCCGCAGTTCAATGAGTACCGAGCCCGCATGGAGCGCGCCGGCGCGCGGTCCCTACCGCATCATGGTCGTCGAGGACGAGCCGTTGATGCGCTCGATCATCGTGCAGCTCGCCCGCAGCGAGGGCTACGAAGTGTTCGAGGCGCCCTCGGCTGAAGTCGCCTACGGCATCTTCGAAAAAGAAAAAATCGATCTCGCGATTCTCGATCTCAACCTGACCAGCGGCGGCAGCGGACTCGACTTGCTCGGACGCATCCGCGAGCTCGACCCCGAGGTGATGGGCATCATCGTCACCGCCTACGCCAGCGTCGAGACCGCCGTCGAGGCGCTGCGCAAGGGCGCCTACGACTACATCACCAAGCCGTTCGCCAACGATCATCTGAAAAAAGTCGTCCGCAACGCGCTCGAGCAGAAGAAGCTGTTCCACGAGAACCGCTTCCTGCGCCAGGAGCTGCGCGAGAAGTACCGCTTCGAAGCGATCATCGGCAAAAGCGACCCGCTCGAAGAAGTCTTCCGCATGATGGAAAAAGTCGCGCGCACCGATTCCAGCGTGCTGATCACCGGCGAATCGGGCACCGGCAAGGAGCTGGTTGCGCGCGCGATTCATTTCACCTCCGACCGCGGCAACGGCCGCTTTCTGCCCGTCAACTGCGGCGCGCTGCCCGAGAACCTGCTCGAGAGCGAGCTGTTCGGCTACAAGAAGGGCGCGTTCACCGGCGCCTCGCAGGACAAGATGGGCCTGCTCAAGGCCGCCGACAAAGGCACCGTCCTGTTCGACGAGATCGGCGAGATGCCGCTGGCGTTGCAGGTCAAACTGCTGCGCGCGCTCCAGGAGCGCGAATGCTACCCGCTCGGCTCCAACGATCCCGTCGCCTTCGACGTCCGCGTCATCTGCGCGACCAATCGCAACCTCGACAACGAAGTCAAAGCCGGCCGCTTCCGCGAGGAGCTGCTCTACCGCATCAACGTAATTAATATCGTTCTGCCGCCGCTGCGCGATCGCAAGGACGATATCCCGCTGCTCGCCAACCATTTCCTGCGCAAGTACGAGAAGTCGCTCAACCGCTCCGCGATGCGTTTTTCCAAGGGCGCGATGCGCTTGCTGATCAACTATCCGTGGCCCGGCAACGTCCGCGAACTCGAGAACAGCGTCGAGCGCGCCGCCATCCTCGCCGAGACCGACGTCATCCACTCCCACGATCTGCCCGAAAAGCTGCGCAGCACCTCGCCGGTCACCGTCAGCATCGAGAACTCCGGCCTGACCCTCGAAGAGCTCGAGCGCGAGCACATCAGGCGCGTGCTCGAAAAGGTCGAAGGCGACAAGGTGCGCGCCGCCCAGGCGCTCGGCATCCACCTCTCGACGCTGTATCGCAAGGTGCAGCGCTACCACCTCGACGGCAACGGCACCGCCGCCCCCGGCGCTCATCAAGAACCCCCCGCCCGCTCCGCCTGAGGGCCGTAGCAATGGTTAGGGACGAGTTATAGACTCATCGTAGAGTCGCCGAGCGCGGCTGACTCGGAGCTATTTATGGGAGATCTATTTGCGCCAACCCATCTGCTGATTCTGCTGGTGATCGTCCTGATCATCTTCGGGCCCAGCAAACTCGGCGATGTCGGCGGTGCATTGGGCAAGGCGGTCAAGGACTTCAAGAAGGCCATCAACGAGCCCGAGGACGCGAACAAGACCCAGGCCAAAGTCGACGATGGCAAGTCAGTCGACGTCAAGCCCGACCCCCGCATTCCGTAGCGCCCCTCGACACCTGAAGTCCGCCGCTATCGCCGCATCGCGCGCGCCGCGTCCGACGTCCCCGCCCCGCCCTGCTCGCCCTTGCGCGCCCGCACCCATCCCTAATAAAAGCGCCTCGTGAAGGCGGCGCGAATCCTCCTCTGGATCGCGATTGCGACGGCCGGCGCGTCCGGCCTCACCGTGATCGCTCTCGCGCGCGGCGAGTCGCATCCCAGCGTGCTATGGTTCCTGGTCGCCGCGGTATGCGTCTACGCGGTCGGCTATCGCTTCTACTCCCGCTTCATCGCCGGCCGCGTGCTCGAGCTCGACGACCGCAATCCCACGCCCGCCGTCCGCCTCGATAACGGCCGCGACTACGTGCCCACCAATAAGTGGGTAACCTTCGGTCATCACTTCGCCGCGATCGCCGGCCCCGGCCCGCTCGTCGGCCCGGTGCTCGCCGCGCAATTCGGCTACCTGCCCTCGACGATCTGGATCATCGTCGGCGCCGTGCTCGGCGGATGCGTCCAGGACTTCGTCATCCTCGGCTACTCGCTCAAGCGCGACGGCCGCTCGCTCGGCAAGATGGCCTCCGACGAGATCGGCCCGGTCGGCGGCCTCACCGCGCTGTTCGGCGTGATGATGATCATGGTGATCCTGATCGCCGTGCTCGGACTGGTGGTCGTCAACGCGATGAAGCACAGCGCGTGGGCGACCTCGAGCGTCGCCGCCACCGTGCCGATCGCGATCGTGGTCGGAATCTACATGACGCTGATCCGCCCCGGCCGCCTGCTCGAGGCCACCGTGATCGGCGTCGTGCTGATCGCGATCGCCGTCATCGGCGGCGGCTACGTCGAGAATTTCAGCTTCGGCCGTTACTTCTCGATGGACGCGCCGGCGCTCGCGATCTGGATCATCGGCTACGGATTTTTCGCCTCGGTGCTGCCCATCTGGCTATTGCTCGCGCCGCGCGGCTACCTCTCGACCTTCGTGAAGATCGGCACCGTCGGCGCGCTCGCAGTGGGAATCGTCGCGATGCATCCGCGCGCGCTGATGCCGCCGCTGACCCAGTTCACCGACGGGATGGGCCCCTCTTCGGCGGCAAGGTGTTCCCCTTCGCGTTCATCACTGTCGCCTGCGGCGCCATCTCCGGATTCCACTCGCTGATCTCCTCGGGCACCACGCCGCGGATGCTCGAGCACGAGAGCGAGGCGCGCCTGGTCGGCTACGGCGGCATGATCGTCGAGTCGTTCGTCGCCGTGATGGCGATGATCGCCGCCGTGATGCTCCAGCCCGGCGTCTACTTCGCGATCAACAGCCCGCAAGGCGTGGTCGGCGCGGGGCCCGCGGCCTGCGAGGAAATTTCCTCGTGGGGATACGCCGTCACCGACGCGCACATGCATGAACTCGCCGCGGCGGTCGGCGAACAGACGCTCTACGCGCGCACCGGCGGAGCGCCGTCGCTCGCGGTCGGGATGGCGCAGATATTCGCGCACTCGCTCGGCGGTCACGAAGTGATGGCGCTCTGGTACCACTTCGCGATCATGTTCGAGGCGCTCTTCATCCTGACCACGCTCGATACCGGCACCCGCGTCGCGCGCTTCATGATGCAGGACCTGCTCGGCAACCTGTACCCGCCGCTCGGCAACACCTCGGCCTACCCCAACATCGTCGCGACCTCGGCGCTGGTGGTCGCCGCGTGGGGCTACTTCCTCTACTTCGGCACCGTCGATCCGCTCGGCGGGATCAACTCGCTATGGCCGCTGTTCGGAATCGCCAACCAGATGCTCGCCACCATCGCGCTATGCGTCGCGACCAGCGCGATGGTCCGCCAGGGCAAAGCGCGCTACGCATTCGTCACGATGATCCCGCTGGTATGGCTGGTCGCAGTCACGATGACCGCCGGATTCGAAAAAATCCTGAGTCCGATGCCCAACATCGGCTTCCTTTCCCACGTGGCCCTGCTCAAAGCCGAGCTGGCCGCGCCAGGCGTGACGGCGGCGCGCGCCGCCGAGATCGGCCGCCTCATCTGGAACGATCGCATCGACGCGATCGTGACCGCCCTCTTCATCGTGATCGTGCTGATAGTCCTTGCCGACTCGATGCGAGTGTGGACGAAATTAATTCTCGGCCCGCGCGTCGCACGCGCCACCGCGGAGGCCGCTGCATGAAGACGCGCATTCAGTTCCGGCCGGAGGCCCCGCGCGCACTCCGCGCGAAGCTCGCATCGGCAGCGGCAGAACTGGCCGCGATCGTCCGCGCGATCGCGCACGAGCTGCGCCGCCTCAACAACGCCGGAGTTGGCTCTGGAAGCACACCCCCGGCGAACCTGCCGCGCCGCGAACGAATCCGCGCGGTAAAAGCCGCCCTCGCGGAAAAGCATCGGCACCCCAACCACTGCTGCTAGCGCGCATTCCTGGCTCAGGCGACGGGACCACCCGCCCCTCTGATCGCCTCCGCACTTTTATTTTCATTAATCGTGCGCTACAAAACCCGACGCAAAGGCACATCACGGCTGCATATCCGCAATTCGGATTAAACTTCTGCTTAACCAGAGGAATGAGGGGAATTGCGATGCTGAAAAAGCTGACTCTCTCCGTGCTCCCGATGGCGGCGCTGCTGGTTAGCGTTTCTGCCCAGGCCGGCCCTACCCAGGTCAGTGCATGCGTGAACAACAAAACTGGTTTTATCGAATTCGTGCCGCAAGTCGGCACACCGCAATGTCCTTCGCATGACACGCTGGTGACGCTGAACGTCGCGGGTACTCCGGGACCCCAGGGCCCGCCAGGGCCAATGGGAGTGCAAGGTCCTCCGGGAGCTCCCGGCGCCGCGGGTCCTCCTGGGCCGCCAGGACCGGCAGGACCAAGCGGAACCCAAACCCTCTTTGGTTCGAATACGAATACCGCTCTTGCCGGAACCGGCGCGGAGTGCACCTTGGGTGAGATAATCCTTTCCGCTGCCAGCGTCACCAACGGCTTACCCGCCAACGGACAGCTATTGTTAATCAGCCAGAACGTTGCGCTCTTCAACCTTCTGGGCACTAATTTCGGAGGCGATGGACAAACAACCTTCGCCCTTCCCGATCTGCGCAAGGTGGCTCCCAACGGCCTCACCTATTCAATTTGTAACCCTGGCGTATTCCCATCGCAGCAATGAACCACCCAACCGTAGCCTCAACATGTAGTCAAGAAGGTCAACCCTGGGAGTCCGTGACGCATTTAAGAAAATGAGAAAGTAATCAGCCCGAACGACATCCTGAGAGTCTGTGATTTTTTATAAAGTGAAGATGAATTCTATGCGCACTGCTGCTCGGTACGGCAACAGAACCACTGTCATTCCAATATCTCACCCAAGAAAGCACGTCATCCTGAGCGTAGGCTGCCGGAGTCGAAGGATCGAAACGACCCTCTCGACCTGATACTTAGAGGCGCATTCCCCGGCACCATCGTTCGCTGTCTTCATACGGCGCTCAGATCTTCCAACTTGGGATCGTATCTCTTGCCAGTTTCCGAACTCCGGGCAATGCCACCCGTCTAACAACCCATCGCTCCACATCTCAGCCGCCGCCGCGAAAAATTCCTCAGCGACAGCGACAGCGGGTGTCGTCAATCGCGCGATCGTGATAATCGACACCACATGGCGACTCCTCCGGCGATCGATCTGCTGAGCGCGGCGTCGTTTGCGCACGGTCAGCCGCACGATCAGTTCAGCTGGCTGCGCCGTAACGACCCGGTCTACTGGCATCCTGAACCCGGCGGGCGCGGCTTCTGGGCGGTGACCAGCTACGACGACGTGCGCTCCGTCGGCCGCGATCCCAAAACCTTTTCCTCATACCTGGGCGGAATAATGATCGCCGATGCGGGCGAGTCGCTCGCGGCTTCGCGCAACATGATGCTGGTCATGGATCCGCCGCAGCATACCCGCTATCGCCAGCTCGTCAGTCAACAGTTCACGCCCCGCAGCGCCGAGGCGCTCCGACCGCGGATCGAGGAGCTGGCGCACAAAATCATCGATCGGGTCATTGAGCGCGGCGAATGCGATCTCGTGAGCGATATCGCGGGTGAGTTACCTTCCTACGTAATTGCGGACCTGATGGGTATTCCGCTCGAGGACGGACGCCGTCTCTACGCCCTGACTGAAAAAATGCATGCGTCGGATGAGGCGGTCCCGGGACCGGAGCGCGTAGTCGCCTCGATGGAAATGATCAACTACGCAATGAGTATCGCGGACCTCAAACGCGAGCACCCGGGCCGCGATCTCGCGACGCAAATTCTCAACTCCGAGATCGACGGCGATCGGCTGAGTCCCGCCGAATACAGTTTCTTCTTCCTACTGCTGGTCAATGCCGGCGGCGACACGACGCGAAACCTGCTCGCGGGCGGGATGCTCGCGTTGTTCGAAAATGCCAAAGAGCGCCGGCGCCTTGCGGAAAATCTCGATGCGCTCCTTCCCGCCGCGGTCGAAGAGATGCTCCGCTACGTGAGCCCGGTCATCTATATGCGCCGCACCGCGACCTGCGACACGGAACTCGGCGGAAAGAAGATCCGCGCGGGCGACAAGCTCGCAATGTACTACGGTTCCGCCAACCGTGACGAAAGCGTGTTCGCCGACCCGGATCGGTTCGACGCCGGCCGCACTCCCAATGACCATGTCGCATTCGGTGGCGGCGGAACGCACTTCTGTCTAGGCGCGCATATAGCGCGAGTAGAAGTCCAGGTGATGCTGCGTGAAATCCTAACCCGCCTCCCAAATATCCAGCAGACCGCGCCAGCACAATGGCTATCCTCAAACTTCATATCAGGCCCCCGCCACCTGCCAGTGAAATTCAGCCCACCCACGAAGTAAACAAAAGGTTCCTAGCCAGTCTCACCAGGGCTGGCGGCACCTTGTACGTGGGCTTCAACAGCGATCTGCAAAGAAGAATCTTAAGCGTCGGAAACAAGACCATCGCAGGCTTCATGGCCTGATACGACCAGCGCGACGCGGCCGAACGATGGATAAAGGAGAGCAAGCCAGAATCGATCGAGAAAGCAGCATCTTCTGCCGTCGGGAGCCGTTAGACGCGAAACCGGTCTCTTCCTGCAGTGGCGGTAGCTATGCGGGGCGAAATTGAATAAAACCTTGCCGAGGAAAGCCGCTTGATCTATGGAAATCGTTGGAATTGAACAGTCAAAAAGGAAATTCCCGGTAAGGAATCTCATGAAACTGATCCCGCGTTTTGCACGAATCCATCGGATGCGATCACTGGTACCCCGCGCCGTCCTTGCCGTCTTTGCGGGCCTGATCGTCGCAGGTTCCACGACGACCCTGGCGCAACCTGGAGTAAGCCAAGCCTCAAATCCGTTCGGCATTTGTGGGCGCTATAGTGTTAGCTTTTCGGGAGTCTTGGTGAATGGTCAGGGTTACTTCTCGGGCGTCGGCCAGTATACCTCCAACTGTTTTGGGAGCCTTAGTGGTGTCGAAACCGAAAACTTCAATGGAAACGTCTGCCAATATACAGCGACTGGCACCTATCAGCTCGGTTCCGACGGAACTGGCACGGTTTCCATAACGATAGTTCCGGTGGCGTCTGCTGACGATTGTGCGCCAGGGTCTCACACGGAAGCGATAGCAGTTGGTAGCAAGGGCCAGATCGTAAAGGCCATCGGCATTGGCTCGAGTGCCGTAACCATAACCGAAGAGTGGGTTCGGCAGTAACAGAGTTACTGTCTTGTACTGCAGGCACGAAGTCGAGGTTCAGGTCCATTACGCATTCATCACCGTTCTGCAAAAACGTAGCGCCGTTCCGATGGTTAGGCGCTGAGGCCGAGATATCCTGATCGATCTTATGGCCTCCCGCTGAAGCGTCGAAAGTAGAGCCTTCTTTGATGACCACATCATGCAGGATCGTGACGTTTGTACCCATCATCGGCTTCTCGTGTAGGTACCGGGTGCAGGGATCAACTTCTGCTGCTCACTTGTCGAGTCCCACGTTTTTCAACAACGCGATGAAGCGCGGATCGGAGCGCAGCGGGTCCCAGGCATGATTCACCTTGAGGTCAATCATGCACCCGCTACGTTCCTGGTGCGCCTTTTCTTCCAGGTCCATAGCGGTATTATTTTCGCCGAGTGCGAGATAAACCCACGCCGGATAACACGGCGCGACATACGTCTGCGCTGGCAGATGATTAAGCTGCTCGAGGACTTTGCGCGCCTGCTCCCGATTTCCCAACCTCGCGAACTCGACTCCGAGCATGGCTATGGGCACGGGACCGGGTTCAATAGCGACGCCCTTTTCCAAAGCTTTCAACGCCTCGCCGTAATTTCCCATCCCGGCGTAGCTGTAGCTGAAACACATAGCTGTAGGCGGGCCAAAAGTTAGGATCGATCTCCACCGCCTTGCGGCATTGCTCCAAAGCCTTGCTATAGTCTCCCCGAACATTGAGATAGTCGCCTCGAACATTGAACAACTGACCCATACTGACGTAGTTGATCGGATCCAGTGGATCGAGCAGTTGCGCGAGTTTCAGCTCCCGCTCGGCTTCCTCGAATCGCGCCTGCCAGATAAGCATATATCCATAATTACGGTGGGCGTCAGAGTCTCCAGGCCCCAGCTCAATTGCGCGAAGATTCTCTCTCTCAGACGCAACCCAATCCTCATCGTAGTCCCAGTGGATAATGCCAAGGATCGAATGCGCCTCGGCATTCGTGTCATCGAGCCGCAGCGCCGTCGCGACGAGCTCTTTCGCCTTGGGCATCGCTTCCTGGTTGGAAACCACGAGGTCCGCGGCAGTGACATACACCGCCGCTAGTCCCACATAGCCCCCCGCAAAGTCGGGTGCGATTTTGATCGCCTGCTCAAAATACTCGTTGGCTTTTTGAAATCCGTCGCTCGTTTGCTTCAGCAGGAAATATCTGCCCTTGAGGGCCGCCTCGAGCGCGGCTGGGTTAACCGGACGAGGCTTGGCGAAGCGCGCCTGCTCATTCGGCGTTAACTCGACGTCGATCTGTTGCGCGATGGTGGATGCCAGCTCGTCCTGCAAAGTCAGCACGTCGCCGGAATCGCGCTCGTAGCTTTCCGCCCATAGGTGCTTGTCGTTCGGCGCATCGATCAACTGCGCGGTGATCCGCACCTTGTCGCCGACCCGCAGGACCGAGCCTTCGACTATCGTATCCACGTTGAGCGCCTTGGCGATCTCGGGTAGCTGCTCGCGATGCTCACCTTTGAACTTCATCACCGAGGTCCGCGAGATCACTCGAAGCCCGCTGATCTTTGCAAGGTCAGTGATCAGCTCATCAGTCATGCCGTCGGCGAAATACTCCTGCGCCGGATCGCCGGAGAGATTCTCGAGCGGAAGCACGGCGATGGAACGCACGCCCGGAGCCTTAGCCGCCGGAGGCGCGGCGACGGGACCCGAAGCGAACCGCCGCCAGGCCACGACTCCTGCGATGATCGCCACCAGCAGCAACACGCCCGCGCCAGCCACGATCGCGCGACGCCGGTTGCCAGTCGGACGCGGAGCTGAAGGTTGTGTCTCACGATCCTGCTGCGCCGCGACGGCGGGATCGTCGTGCTGATAGAGCACCTCGCACGCGTCAGTCGGCGTGCTGAACCCCTTCAGCTCCATCGGGCCCAGATCGTGAAAGCTGAACGTCTGATGCCCCGCGAGCAGTCCCGCCACCAGGTTGCTGCACAGGATTTGCCCCGCGTTGGCCCGGTCACATAGCCGTCGAGCTATCACCACCGCCGTTCCGAAATAGTCACTCTCCTTCTTGAGCGCCTCGCCGACATGCAGCCCGACTCGTATCTGGAGCCGCTCGCCCGGCGCCCGCCACGCACGCTGTTGCATCGCGATCGCGCAGCGCACCGCGTCGGCCGCCGATGGAAACACGACCATCGCACCGTCGCCGAGCCACTTCACCTCGTGCCCGCCGTAGGCCTTGACCGCATCGGAGAGCAGCTTGTGATGAGCCTCGAAGATGCGATGCCCGCTCTCGTCACCGGCGCGCGACAGTAGCTGAGTCGAGTTGACCAGGTCGGTGAACAGCAAGGTCACCGTGCCGCTGTGAGTTATGCTTGATTCGGAGGCCATATAGCAGTCGACGCCGCGTTCTCGATGCTCGTTCGGCCAAGCCAGGAAAAGCCGACCGGATGTTACTCCGGCGACCGCGTGAGCGCGACGCCAGTCTGCGCCACCCGCGATGCGCGCCGTCGCGCAGTTAGGATGCAGGGGGCAGCCCTCGCCTAAGCACTTTTTCCCGCCGAACTAAGTGCTTTTTCCCGTCCATCTAGTTGAATTTCTGATTACCCGCCCCGCACCGATCACTTAAGGTCACTGCAGTCCTTCCCTGCAAAACCTCAGCGCTCAAACCGGCGGCGCCAGCAGAGCAGGAATCGCGGTGGATGGCGGTGATGCGGGGGGAGCAGGATTGCGAACCGGAACTGCGGATAGGGATTGCGAAGGGGCCGTTAGGCTACCCGATAAGTAAGAAGACCGATGGCTAGTTTCACTCATAGCGCTCGCGCACCCGAAACGATCGCGGCTCACACCGCCCTCGCCAGGTCCGACGCGCGGCGATGGCACGGGGGAGTTCGCTTGGAAGCGCTTGCCAATCTCGCTCACGAACTGAGGACGCCGATCCAGGTCCTGCTCGGTTATCTCGAGATCCTGCGCGAGGAACTGTCCGACGCGGTCGAAGCGCGTCCGCGGAAAATTATCGAAAAGATGAACGCGAACGCCCACGACCTCGCACAAACCGTCGAGAACGTGATGGAATTCGCGCTCGCCAACGCCAGGGCCGAGGCCTCCGCCGAGGAGGAGATTTCGATCCGCGATCTGCTCGCGGATATCACTCCGGCGCTCGAGGCCGCCAACCATGGCAAGGGACTCACCATCGAGTTCAACCTCGAGCACGCCCCGGACGCGATCCGCTCGCGCCAGCGCGCGCTCCGCGCGATCCTGCTCAATCTCGCCGTCAACGCGATCAAGTTTACCGACATCGGGATGGTCCAGATCGTCGTGCGATGCGCCCCCGCGCCGGCGCCCGCGAGGCCTTGCGTATCGCAACACGCGATCGAGTTCGAGGTGCGCGACACCGGACCCGGAATCGATCCGGCGCTGATCACGCGCGCGTTCGAGGCGTGCGCGCAGCTTTCGCACACCAGCGCCCGGCGCCATCGCGGGATGGGCCTCGGACTGGCGGTCGTGCAGCGCAACGTCGACGCCTTGGGCGGCGACCTCCGCGTCGAGACGGCGCCCAACGCAGGTTCGACGTTCAGAGTACGAATCCCGCTGGCCGCCCCGCCGATCCGCAACGGTCAGTAACGATTCCGCGGCCGCCCACCCGCCACCGCCGCCAACGTTTCCGTTCAACGACGTCCCAGAAGCTCGCCGCGCGCATCTCGGCCAACCCGGAGGCGCGAAACCTGTGAGAGGTTTCGCGACCTCGTTAAGATTTCAATTCGCAGCGCGCCGTCAGGCGCGGCGCGATTTGAAGAAGCCGCTCAGCAGTTCTGCGCTTTCGGCCTCGCAGATGCCGCCGCGCACTTCGATAGTGTGATTGAGGCGGCCATCGCGTCCGATGTCGTAGACCGATCCGAGCGCGCCGGCCTTCGCGTCGCGAGCGCCATAGACCAGCCGCGCGATGCGCGCGTTCAGCATCGCGCCCACGCACATCACGCACGGCTCCAGCGTGACGAAGATCGCAACACCTTCGAGCCGGTACGACTTGAGCTCCGCGGCAGCGGCGCGGAGCGCAACGATCTCGGCATGCGCGGTGGGATCCTTGAGCGCGATCGGACAGTTATGGCCGGCGCCCACCATACGGCCTTCGAGCACCGCGATCGCGCCCACCGGAACCTCGCCCGCGGCGGCGGCCCGGCGCGCCTCCTCGAGCGCGAGCCCCATGAACCTGGTGTCATCGGCGGTACTCATCGGTGCTGCATAACCCAATCAACAGATTGACATTGCGCGACTGCCCTACCAAGATCGGCTTGGTGGGGACGCTACTATGAACAAGCTCATCGCGATCGCATCGTTTGCCGCAACCGTTGCCGCATTCGGCGCCGGCGCTGCCTTGGCCGGCACTCACGTGACCATCAAGGATAGCGTCACCGACTATCATCAACTGCCGTCCTACAAGGCTATCTTTGACCATCCGCTGACCACGGTGCTGCCCAACAAGAACCTCAAAGTCGCGATCACCGACGATGTTATTCAGCGCTCCTGCTGCATCCCGCCGCAACTGGTGGTGGCCGGCAAAATTACCAACGTCACCCCCGCGCCGATCGATTATGTAAAACTGATTTTCGCGTTCGAGGACAAAGACGGCCGCGTCCTCCACACCGAGCGGATGTTCAATCTGAAAGCGGCGAGCCTCAACGACGACGCCGAGGTTCAGCGCCTCCTGAACGAGAAGCCGCACTTCACCCCGCTCAAGCCGGGCGAGACCGACACCTTCGCGTTCCAGGTCGTCGGCTCCGAGCTTCCGCGCTATTCCAAAGTCGAGCTGATGACCTTCGAGCAGCGCGAGTAGCCGGGCTGCTCTCCCGCGATCGGACGCGGGCTTCATCGCAAGGTAGAAATGGCTGAGCTTGGAGAGATCGAGCCGCCCGAGTTGAAGGCGCGCCTCGATCGAGGCGAGCGCGTTTTCATCCTGGACGTGCGCGAGCCCGAGGAAATCGCGCTCGCGCCCTTCCCCGGCGCCACCCATATCGCGATGGGCGACGTGCCGGCGCGGCTCCAGGAACTCGACCCCGATCGCGAGACGGTCGTGGTGTGCCATCATGGGATTCGCAGCGCGCAAGTGGCAACCTACCTGCTGCGGATGGGCTTCGAGCAGGTTAAGAATCTCGCAGGCGGAATCGACGCATGGTCGGAGACCGCGGACCCGTCAACTCCGCGCTACTGATCAGTCGTACAACGCCAGTACCGCCGCTACCGGTGCGTCACTACTAATTGGCTAAACAAAACGCGATAATCGGATGCATCAGAGGTCGTAACAGTCGATGACTTACCTCGCCGCAGTAATCGGATGCATCGAAGGTCGTATTAGTCCATGACTTACCTAGCCGCAGCAATCCATCGGATGCGTCGGAGGTCATATTAGTCGATGACTTATCTCGCCGCAGCAATCCGTCGGATGCATCGGAGGTCGTAATACTCGATGACTTATCTCGCCGCAGCAATCCAGATGTCCGCCGGGTCAGACAAGACCGCCAACCTGGAGCGCGCCGAGCGCCTGATCCGGGTCGCGGCCGCCCGCGGTGTCAACCTGGTCGCCCTCCCCGAAATGTTCAACTGGCGCGGCCCCAGCCCTCACGCCCCTGCGGCCGCGGAGGCGCTGGACGGCGAATCGCTGGGACGGATGGCGCGGTTGGCTAGCGAACTGCGGATTCATCTCGTCGCGGGATCGATCGCCGAGCGCACGAGCGCCGACCGCACGAGCGGCGAGCGCACGAGTGGCGAGCGCACGAGCGTTGAGCGCACGAGCGATGAGCGCGCAAGCGCAGAGCGCACGAGCGACGATTCGACGCGGAGCTACAACACCTCGGTGCTGTTCGGTCCCGACGGCGAGCGGCTGGCGGTGTATCGCAAGATCCATCTGTTCGACGTCGACTTGCCCGGACGCGTGACGGTCCGCGAGTCGGAGTCCAAGCTGCCCGGCACTGCGGTGGTCTCGGCGTCGACGCCGCTTGGCGAAATCGGCCTTTCGGTTTGCTACGACATTCGCTTTCCCGAACTGTACCGGCGCCTCGCCTTCGCCGGCGCGCAAATCATCACGCTACCGAGTGCGTTCACTTTCCCGACCGGCGAGGCGCATTGGGAAACGCTGATTCGCGCGCGGGCGATCGAGAACCAGGTCTACCTCATCGCGCCCGCGCAGTGGGGTCCGAACGCGAAGGGATACAGCGACTATGGAAACTCGATGATCGTCGATCCGTGGGGACGCGTCCTCGCGCGCGCCGCCGATCAGGAAGGCGTGGTGGTGGCGCCGCTCGATATCGACTATCTCGAGCGGGTCAGGCGCGAGCTACCCGCGCTCCAACACGCGCGACTGCTGCGCGAGAGCAACGACTGAACTCGCGCGGCAAAGCTCGCGCGCATTTCGGAATTCAGATGAAGACGAACAACTTGCGGTTAACGACCATCGCGCTCGGACTGCTCGCATCCTTCGCCATGTCGATCTCGTCTTCGCCGGCTTTGGCGCACGACATGGCCGCGATGAGCGATTCGGGTGCTCCGAATGCGATGGGCGCGCATATGGACATGAGCGCGCACATGGTGATGACGCCGACGCGCGCCGCGACTCCCGCTGATATCGAGCGCGCCAACTACATCGTCGACACGTTGCGCCGCGCGCTGCAGCCATATCGCGACTACCGCGTCGCGCTCGCGCGGGGCTATCAGATTTTCCTGCCCAACATTCCGCAGGAGGTCTATCATTTCACCGACTACACGGCCGCGGGCCAGGAGTACCAGGGACGCTTCGATCCGGCTCGGCCCGGCTCTATCCTCTATACGCGCGGCACGGACGGCAATTATGTCCTGGTGGGCGCGATGTACAGCGCACCGCCCGATGACACCCCCGACCAGCTCGACCAGTTGATTCCGCTAAGCGTCTGCCACTGGCATGCACACGTGAATATCTGCCTGCCGCAAGGGATCACGCTAGAGGATCTGCTGCGCGGCGACGTGGGCGCGGATCGCGCGGATATGCCCGGGATGATTCCGGTCGCAGCAAACCCGCAGGCAGCGGAAATCAACCGCAAGGCCGGATTCCTCGCCGACGGACGCTTCGGCTTTGCGGGCAAGATTGCGGACGCTGCCACTTGCCAGAATGCCGGTGGACATTTTCTGCCGATGGCCTTCGGATGGATGGTACACGTCTATCCTTTCAACGGCGACGATTTAAAGGTCGCGTACGGAATGGACGTGCCGAAGTCGCCCGCACATTGAAGTGAACTGAAGATGTCTGATTTCGGTTTGATGGCGGCAAGTACCGCCGATCCCTTCCGTCCGTGATCGTTCCCCGCTCGGTTCCAATCGCAGTTGATCTTGACGAATTACTGCCGCAGACCGTGACTCAGCGGTCCAAGGCGAGCTATATTCTGCGTGCACTCGAGGAATTGCCCAAATGGCTGACGGACCACTGATTGGTTTTCGCGTTCTCGATCTGACCGCGGTCATATCGGGCCCATTCTGTACGATGCTGCTCGGCGACCTCGGTGCCGACGTGGTGAAAATCGAACCGCCCGAGGGCGACTCGATGCGCCGTATCGGGCGGCCGGTGAAGAACGGCGTGACAGCGGCGTTCCTCAACTTCAACCGGAACAAACGCAGCATCGTGATCGACGTCAAGAAGGAGCACGGCCGCGATCTCGTGCGCCGGCTCGCGGTCAAGGCCGACGCGCTGGTGGAGAACAATCGCCCCGGCGTCGCGGACCGGCTCGGCATCGGCTATGCGGACATCCGGCGCGCAAATCCCAAGGTCGTGTACTGCTCGATCTGCGGATTCGGACCCAAGGGCCGCCTTGCCAGTCATCCCGCTTACGACCCTGTCATCCAGGGCTATTCTGGGATGGCGTTCGTGCAAGGTGGAAAGAGCGGACAGCCGACCGCGGTCAAAATGGCGCTCGCGGACAAGATCAGCGGCATGACCGCCGCGCTCAGCATCGTGAGCGCGCTGCACGCGGCGCGCGCGCGCGGCGTGGGTCAGTACATCAGGGTGCCGATGCTCGAGGCGATGATGGCGTTCGCGGCTAACGACACGATGTACGGATACACCTTCCAGCCCGACGCGGACTACAAGGGGCAGGCGCCGCGTTCGACGACGCTCGATCCGTTCAAGACCAAAGATGGATGGCTCACCATAGCACCGTTCACCGACGCGCAGTACGAACGGATGTGTGCGGCGGTGGGGCATCCGGAATGGTGGACGGCGGCCGAAGATCGTACCGAGCGCCTGCGCGGAATAATGCGCGGGGCGGCAAAACTCTTCCCCGAGAAGACCACCGCGGAATGGCTGGCGCTACTTGAGGGCGCCGATATCCCGTGCGGTCCCGTGCATAACTACGACACGCTTTTTCAGGACGAGGAAATCGTCGCGAATGAAAGCTTCACCGTCTATGAGCATCCGCAGGCGGGCCTGGTTCGCACCGTCAGCCCGGGCGCGCGCTTCAGCGAGACTCCGATGCGGATGTGGCGGCCGCCGCCGAAGCTCGGCGAGCATACCGAGGAAATTCTGCGCGAGGCGGGAATCGAGCGCACCCATGTCGAAGAGCTGCGCTCCGGCAAGGTGATCGTCTAGCGATTCGATTCGGTTCGTCTCGGCCGCGATTCCTGGCGGCGAGAAGTCGGCGTGCGCTGGATTGCCGCGTTCTGCGACATCGCTACGCGAACATCTCCGGTTCGTTCGAGCGCAGTATCACCAGACCACGATACATGTATTGGCCGCCCGCGAGCACAGTCACCGCGACGGTCGCGTAGAGCAGCGCATCCCAGTATTCGACCGAACGGATTTCCAGGCCTACCAGCGCTCCGATCACGCATGCGATCTGCAAGAAGGTGCTGATCTTTCCAAGATAAGTGGGTCGCACCGGAATCCGTTCGTCGATGAAAAATGAAACCATCAAATAGCCCACCACGATGATCACGTCGCGGATCACCACGACGCTGAACAGCCACACCGGGAACTCGCCGTTGATCGTCAGCAGTACGAATGCCGATAGCAGCATCAACTTGTCGGCAAACGGATCGAGAAATGCCCCGAGCTCGGTGCGCGAATCGAACCATCGCGCGACCGTGCCGTCGAGGCCGTCGGTTACCGCCGCGGCGACGAATACATACAGCGCGTAGGTATAGTGGTGGCGGGCCAGCAGCGAGAGAAAAATCGGAATCAGGCCGAGCCGGCATAGGGTCAGGAAGTTGGGGAGATTCAGGAGATGCGCGAGAGTCGGCGCGTCGTGCCCCGGCTGCGGATGAGCCAGCCGGTTGGGATTTGGAGGCGTCGCCATCGCGGATCGACGCGCGAACTGTGCTTACGATACCGCCGCGGCCTTGCGCAGCCGGCCGGCGACCGGCGCGCTCACCAGCGCGCGCATCGAGACCAGTCCGTCGCGGTACTCCTCGCTTAGCACCTCTCCATCCCGCCGCGCCATGGCCACCAAGTCGCCGCGGCGGGCGGGAAACGTGACCGAGACTTCCTCGCGCGTCCGGCTCAGATGGCGCGCGATCGCGTCTAGCAGCCGGTCGAGCCCCTCTCCACGGAGCGCCGAGATCGTGATCGCGTCGGAGTCGCCGCGCTGCGGATGCTCCATCAAGTCGGCCTTGTTGAGCACTACGATCCGGGGGATCGCAGCCGCGCCGATCTCCTTAAGCACCTCCTCGACCACCGCCATCCGCTCCGAGGCGAGTTCGGAGCTGGCATCGACGACATGCAGCAGCAGCGTCGCGGTGCGGACTTCTTCGAGCGTTGCCTTGAAAGCCTCGACCAGCATGTGTGGCAAGCGATGGATGAAGCCGACCGTGTCGGCGAGCATCACGTTCATCCGGCCGGGCAGTTTGAGGCGGCGAATCGTCGGGTCGAGGGTCGAGAACGGGCGATCAGCGACCTCGACGCCCGCGTCGGTGAGTGCGTTCATCAGCGTGGACTTGCCGGAGTTCGTGTAGCCGACCAGCGCCACGGTCGGATACGGAACTTCGAGACGGCGGCGGCGCTGGATGCCGCGAGTGCGCTCCACTTCGCCCAGGCGCGCGCGCAGCCGGGTGAGCCGCTCGCGCAGCTTGCGGCGATCGACCTCGAGCTGGGTCTCGCCGGGTCCGCGCGTGCCGACACCGGTGCCCGAGCCGCCGCCGCGCACGCGCGACAGATGCGACCACTGGCGCGTGAGCCGCGGCTGCAGGTAGGAGAGTTGCGCGATCTCGACCTGCAGCTTGCCTTCCAGGGTCCGCGCGCGCTGCGCGAAAATGTCCAGAATGAGCTGGCTGCGATCGATCACGCGCAGCTTCATCTCGTTCTCGAGGTTGCGTGCCTGCGCGGGCGTCAGCGCGTCGTCGAAGATCGCGACCGAGGCGCCTCTGGCCGCGGCGATCTCGCGCACCTCGGCGGTCTTACCCTTGCCGATAAAAGTGCGCGAGTCGGGAGCCTTGAGCTTCTGGCTGACGGTCGCAGCGATCGTTGCACCCGCGCTTTCCGCCAGCGCGCTCAGCTCAGCCAGTGATTCTTCGCTTGCGATTCCGTGCTCGGGGCCCAGCTCGATTCCGACCAGTACGGCGCGTTCCTGCTTGTCGGTCGTAAGGTTGTGCAATTTGGTCAGGACGAAACCTCTAAGTCAGAACTCTGGTCAGAGTTAGACCTTTCGATGAAAGAAATACTACTGGTTACCCTAGCAGAAAGCCCGGAACCCAGCGACTGACTATCTGTCCTGGTGCTGGAGACTTAGCGCAGCTCGAGCGCGCCGGCCGAGAACATCTGCTCGACCTCGGCGATGAACGCCTCGCTGGGGGTGACGCGGAAACTGTCGCCGAGCAGCAGTACCGCCTCGCGGCCATCGTCGAGGCCCAGGTGCAAGTAAATGAGCGAGCGTCCGCGATAACGCTCGAGCATCGCCTTGAGCGCCTCGAGCCCGCCGTTGGAGAGCCGGCTCTGGGTCGCGCGAATCCTGACCTCGCGCACCGAGTCGGTGAGCGCCGAGCTCAACGGCCGCACGTCTTCCAGGATGATCTGCGCGCGCTCTTCGTCGATATCAAGCTTGCCGCGCGCAACCACAGGCTCGTCACCGTGGATGATCGCCTCGTGCTTCTGGTAGGTTTCGGGCCACGCGATCACTTCGACCGCGCCGTCGCGATCCTCGAGCGAGAAGGTCGCATAGCGCTTGCCCGACTTCGCCGAGGTCTTGAGCTTGATCGCCTGCACCACGCCGGCGAGTTGCACGGCGCTGCCGTCGGGCGCTGAGGAGAGGTCGCCGGTGGTGAGCTTTCCAATTCGGGCGAGCTCGCGATCGTACTTGTCGAGCGGATGCGCGGTGATGTAGAAGCCGAGCGCTTCCTTTTCGTATTTGAGTTTTTCGTGCGAGTCCCATTCGGGCAGCGACTCGCGCGCGGCGAGCTTGGGCACCTTGACCGCGCCGCCGAACAGGCCCATCTGGTTTTTTGCCGCGTCGCTGCTCTCGCGTTGCGCGATTTTCAGCGCGTCCTCCACTTGCGCCATCAACGCAGCGCGCACTCCGCCGGTGGAATCGAACGCGCCGCACTTGATCAGCGCCTCGAGCACGCGCCGGTTCACGAGCTGCGCGCCTACCCGCGAGCAGAATCCCGTGACGTCCTCAAAGGGGCCGTTGGCCTCGCGCTCGGCGATGATCGCCTCCGCGGTTTTCGCGCCGACGCCGCGAATCGCGCCGAGACCGAAGCGGATCGCGCCGTCCGTGACTGCGAACTTCACCCGGCTTCGATTCACGTCGGGCGGCAGGATGCGGATCCGCATCTCGCGCAGCGCCGCGATATTTTTGTAGGTCTTCGCCGCGTCGTCCATGTCCAGCGACATCAGCGCCGCCATGAACTCGTGCGGGTAGTGCGCGCGCAGGTAAGCGGTCGTGTAGGTGGTCAGCGCGTAGGCCGCGGCGTGCGAGCGGTTGAAGCCGTAGGAAGCGAAGGTCTCGATCTTCTCGAAGATCGATTTGGCGAGCGGGCCAGACAGCCCGTTTTTCTTCGCGCCGTCGATGAACCCCTCGCGCTCCTTTTCCATTACCGCTTTGTTCTTCTTGCCCATCGCGGCGCGAAGAATGTCGGCTTGCTCGAGCGTGTAGCCGGCGAGCGCCTGCGCCGCGCGCATCACCTGTTCCTGGTAAACGATAACGCCGTGGGTGTCGGCCAGGACTGGCTCCAGGAGCGGATGATCGTATTCGACCGGCTCGCGGCCGTGCTTACGGTCCACATAGTGCTGGACCATCGTCTTGCCGTCCTGAACGGCGTCGAGCGGACCGGGGCGGAACAGCGAGCCCGCCGCGATCAGATCGTCGAAGCGGGTTGGCTTGAGATCGGTGATGAAGCGGCGCATCCCCGATCCTTCCATCTGGAACACGCCAACGGTGTCGCCGCGCGACAGCATCTTGTAGGTCTCGGGATCGTCGAGCTTGAGACGGTTGAGGTCGGGCACTTCACGCCCACCGGCCGCAATGAGTGCGAGCGTGTCCGTGATCAGAGTCAAATTCTTGAGCGCGAGGAAGTCGAACTTGATGAGCCCAATCTCCTCGACGCCCTTCATCGAGTACTGAGTTATCGCAAGGCCGTCGTCGGTGCGCTCCTTGTCGACATAGAGCGGTACCAGGTCGGTGAGCGGCGCATCGGAAATCACCACGCCGGCGGCGTGCCGCGACGCGTGCCGCAGCAGGCCCTCGAGCTTGAGCGCGTAGGTAAACAGGTCGGGATGATTCTCGCGTTCGGCGCGCAACCGTGGCTCCATCTCGAGCGCGTCGACGAGCGGATGGTCGCGGCCCTGCTTGGGAGTCGGATAGAGCTTGACGATCTTGTCGGTCTCGGAGAACGACAGCCCGAGCACGCGGCCAACGTCGCGAATCGCCTGCTTACCCTTGATAGTGCCGAAGGTGATTATCTGCGCGACGCGATCCGCGCCGTACTTCTTGCGGACGTAATCGATCACCTCGTCGCGGCGCTCGAAGCAGAAGTCGACGTCGATATCGGGCATCGACTTGCGGCCGGGATTGAGCCAGCGCTCGAACAGCAGCTTGTGCTCGATCGGATCGAGCTCGGTGATGCCGAGCGAGTAGGAGACCAGCGAGCCGACCACCGAGCCGCGGCCCGGTCCGACCGGAATTCCCAGCCCCCGCGCGTAGTTAATGAAATCGGCGACGATCAGCATGTAGCCGACGAATCCCATGTCGCGGATGACCGGGATTTCACGATCGAGGCGCTCGTAATACGGCGCCGCATCGACCGCGCCGTAGCGCGCGCGAATTTCGCTCAGCCTATCCTCTAGGCCGGCGCGCACGCGCCGCTCCATCTCGGCGTCGAGATCGGTGCCGGGGCCGGCGGGCGACTGGTAGAGCGGAAAATGAAACTTGCCGAACTCGAATTCGAAATCGACGCGGCGCGCGATCTCGACGCTGTTGCGCACTTCCTCGGAGTCCGCGCCGAACGCCTGCGCCATCTCCTCGGGCGTCTTCACGTATAGCTCGTCGGTATCAAAGCGCCAGCGCGACTCGTCGGCGAGCGTCTTGCCGGTCTGGATGCAGAGCAGGACTTCGTGCGCCTTGGCGTCGTTACGATGCAGATAGTGACAATCGTTGGTTGCGACCAGCGGCAGTCCCAGCTCGCAGCCGATCTCGCGCAGCGGTTCGTTGAGCACGCCGTGAAGCTTGTTGTCCTGCAGCTCCAGGTAAAAGCGGCCAGGGAAAATCTTCGCGTAGCTCTCGGCGGCCTCGCGCGCCTTATCGATTCGGCCCTGCTTGAGCCAGCGCGCCATCTCGCCGGACAGGCATCCCGACAGCGCGATTATTCCGCCCGACAGCTCGGCGAGAATTTCCTTGTCGATGCGCGGCTTGTAGTACAGCCCTTCCTGGTAAGCCGCGCTCAGCAGCTTGCACAGGTTGCGGTACCCGTCGCGATTCTGCGCGAGCAGGATTAGATGATAATTGCCGCCGCCGTCGAAGTCGTCGCTGCGCGGAATCTGGCTGCGATCGCCGCGTTTGCCCGGCGCCAGGTACGCCTCGCATCCAATGATCGGCTTGACGCCCTTGGCGATCGCCTTCTGATAAAACTCGACCGCGCCGAACATGTTGCCGTGGTCGGTGATCGCCAGCGCCTCCATGCCCGAGTGCTTGGCGTGATCGACCAGCGGCTCGATCTTGTTGGCGCCGTCGAGAAGACTGTACTGAGTATGAACGTGCAGATGGACGAAACTCATCGGACTCCCTGACCTGCCCCGGGCCTGCCCCTTCCCCCCGAGCCTGCGGGCCGCATCTTCGGCCCGCGATGAATTATCCCGATCGAAACCGCGCCGCGGCGCCGCCGGCCGGCGGCGCCGCGCGTGGCGTTACTTCTTCTTCTCAGCTTCCCCCTTCTTGCCCTGGGTGGCCGGCGCGGCAGCGGCTGCCTCTTTCGGCGCTCCTTCCGCGGCTGGAGCTGCGGCGGCTGCACCTTCGGCCGGCGCGGCGCCTTCGACCACCTCGCCTTCGACAGGAGCTGCGGCGGCGACCGTCGGAGCTTCGGCGACCGTCGGCGGCAGCACGGTGACGACCGGATAGTCGGTGTCGAAGATCGGCTTGAAGTTGCCGGTGAACTTCAGTTTCGAGACGTGGATAACGTCGTGGATGTCAACCTCGGTGACGTCGACTTCGACCGACTCGGGAATCTCCAGCGGCAGGCATTCCACTTCGATCGCGCGCTCCAGCGGCTGCAGAATTCCGCCATTGGCGATGCCGATCGCGCGGCCGGTGAACTTCAGCGGCACCTCGACGCGAATCGGCCGCTTCAGATCGACCTCATACAAATCGGCGTGCAGGATGTTGCCGGAAACCGGCGCGCGCTGCAGGTCCTTGAAGATGACGTGCTTGCCGTCGAGCTCGGGCGCGCTCGACTTGAGCTTGATCAAGCGCATCTTCGCCGCCGCCGCGATTCTCGCCTTGAGCTCGATGCCATTGATGCTGACCGCGGTGGGCGTGCTGCCAGGTCCGTAAATAATCGCCGGGACGCGGCCCTCGCGGCGGATCGCCTGGGCGCGGCCCACCGGCCGTATTTCGCAATTCAGTTCGCCAGTTTCCATCGTGTTTCGATTTCTCGGCGCGCTCAGTTGAAGAGCGAGCTTACCGACTCCTCATTATGAATTCGTTTGATCGCTTCGGCCAGCAGACTGGCCACGGTCAGCACCTTGATCTTGGTCAGCTCCGCCTGCGCCTTGGCGCGCAGCGGGATCGTGTTGGTGGTGACGATTTCCTTGATGCTCGACTTGGTAAGCCGATCGCACGCCGGATCCGAGAGAATAGCATGCGTCGCGCAGGTCATCACCTCGGTTGCGCCCGCGTCCATCACCACGCGCGCGGCCTTGGTGATGGTATCGGCGGTGTCGATCATGTCGTCGACCAGGATTGCGACCGAGTCGCGCACCTCGCCGACCAGTTGCATCTCGGCGACTTCGCTCGCGCGGCGGCGCTGCTTGTTGATCAGCGCGAGGTTCGCGTTGAGCCGGCGCGAGAATGCGCGCGCTCGCTCGACGCCGCCGGCGTCGGGCGACACCACCGAGACGCGCTGTCCCTCGACGCGCTTTTTCAGATAGTTGATCAGCACCGGCATCGCGTACAGGTTGTCGACCGGAATGTTGAAGAAGCCCTGGATCTGGCCCGCATGCAGATCGATCGTCAGCACTCGCGAGGCGCCCGACTGGGTGACCAAATCGGCGACCAGCTTTGCGCTGATCGGCACGCGCGGCGCCACCTTGCGATCCTGCCGCGAGTATCCGAAGTACGGAATCACCGCCGTGATGCGGCCGGCGGAGGCGCGCCGGAGCGCGTCCATCACCAGCAGCAGCTCCATCAGGTTTTCGTTGGGGGGAGTGCAGATCGACTGGATCACGAAGCAATCGCCACCGCGCACGTTCTCGCGGATCTCGACCATCACTTCGCCATCGGGAAAACGGCCGACCTCGCATTCGGCGAGGCGGACCCCGAGATGCTCACAAACCTCGCGCGCGAGCGCGGGGTTGGAGTTGCCCGTGAAAATCTCGAGTTCGTCTTTGGCCCGTTCCGACATCGTTGGTCTCCCCGGCCGGTTTGCGTTCGCCTCGTTAGTGCCGCTTGAAAATGCCGCCGCCGCTGCTCTCGCGCCCCACGCCCACACCCTAAGTTACGATGGCTGGGCGGGAAGGATTCGAACCTTCGAATGCCAGGTCCAAAGCCTGGTGCCTTACCAGCTTGGCGACCGCCCAGCGCGAGGCCCGTCTCCTCGACAGATTACCGGTTCATGCCGGCCAGAGCGCCGGCAGCTATCATAGCAACACCCCTTCGAAACCGCCGCCGCGGACACAAAAGATCAAGTCGGCCATGCCAGGGATACGCCGCGGTCCCGCGCCCGCATCGTAGGATTGCGATGTTATTGAGGGTGTTTTTCTCTGTCAATCAGCGTCCTAACGACTGTTCCACAGCCTTGCGAAGCGCTGGCGGGCGCGAGAATGACGCGGTTAGCTGTTGATGGAAATGGTCGCGAAAACGCGTGCGTCGGGAGCCCGGCGCGTCGCCTCGCGAGCCGCGCGATCCGCCTCGTCCGAGCTGGCGAAAACTCCGAACACGGCGCCGCCGCTGCCGGTCATTTGCGCGGCGCGCGCGCCCAAGTCCGTGAGCAGGTTTTTCAGCAGCGCGATTTGGGGATGCGCGCGAATCGCCGCTTCGGCGAGATCGTTGATCGTGACGGCGTCGGTTATGTCGCCGCCTAGAATTGCCTCCAGATGCTCGGGCGGCGCTGCTCCGCTCCATGCCGTCGGCTCGAGCGTGCGGAACATTTCGGCGGTGCTGACCTCGAACGGCGGCGCCGCGATCACGATCGCGATCGAGGCGATCCCGGTGAGCGGTGTGATTCGCTCGCCGATTCCGCCGACACGAGCCGGCGCGGGTCGGATGAAGAACGGCACGTCGGCCCCCAGAGCGAGCGCGAGTTTGTGCAACCGCTCGGGCGCGTCGACGCGCTCGAGCGCCGCGAGCATCCGCAGCATCGCGCCGGCGTCGCTGGAACCGCCGCCGAGCCCGGCGCCGATCGGGATGTTCTTTTCGAGGTCGATCGAGATCTGCGCGGCGAGGCCGAACTCGCTCATGAACGCGCGCGCTGCGCGCACCGCGAGGTTCGCGTCGCCGGCCAAGGCAGGATCGGCGCATCGCATCACTACCGAGCTCGACGCCGCGGGCCGGATCTCGACGCGGATTCGATCGGCGAGAGCGACCGGGATAAAAGCCGAATCGAGCTCGTGGTAGTTGTCGGCGCGCCGCCCGGTGACTCTGAGGAACAGATTAATTTTCGCGGGCGCGGACTCCGCGAGCAGTTTCACTGCCGCCATCTTCTGATCGCCCTGATTGGCCGGATGCGGCGGGCCTACGCGGGCGGAAGATTTCTCGCGCCGGGCGGACCGATCGAATGCGAACGCTCGGCCGCACGCTTGAGTGCCCGTCGCGCGTCGCTCTGGATCACCGCGATCATTCCCCACAGTCCAAGCAGCAGGCCCGCGATCACCATCACCTGCCCGGAGAGGAATGTCGCATGATAGAAATCCATCCGCGCGGTGGCGTAGGAGACGTTGCGCTCCTCGGCGGTCAGAGGATCGAGCACGGCGGAGTCGGAGGGGTTATCTAGTTCGTCGAAGCTGCGGAAGTCGGTGGGCGACGGCGAGTGCGAGGCGGTGGCGACAATCTGGCTGTACTGATGAGTGCGCTCGAAGCCGATCATCCAGTTACCGGCGCCGAGCACCAGCAGTGCGACGCCGCTGACGAATCGCCAGTCGCCGTAAAGGTCGGGGAATTTCATGCTTGCAGTGAGGATAAGACGCCTGCCGCGCAAAGACAACGCTCCCCGATCGTAACCAATGCGATCTTCACAGCGTCGAATGATGAGCGGCGTCGTCGCGAAGCGGCGCGCGAGGCGCGCAACGCTCGCGGCGGCGGACCTTTTGTTGCGCGCCGCGAACCTAAACGCATATGATCGAGGTACCGAATCCTTATGGTTGATGATCTGCGAGAGACCGCATCGCAGCCCGCTGCGACCACCGCGCCGGTGCCGGGCACGACGCTGGATGAGTGGCTGGCCCGGTTTGCCAGGGGCGACATGGTCGCGCTCGCGCGGCTGATCTCGCTGGTCTACAACCGCGCGCCCGAGGCCAGCGAAGTCATCGAACGCGTCTACGCGCAAACCGGGCACGCGCAGGTGATCGGAATCACCGGCCCGCCGGGCGCCGGCAAATCGACCATCGTGAACCGCCTGATCGCGAAGTACCGAGCGGTGGGCAAGCGCATCGCGATCCTCGCGATCGATCCGTCGAGCCCGTTTTCCGGCGGCGCGGTGCTCGGCGACCGCGTGCGCATGACCGAGCATTACAAGGACTCCGGCGTCTACATCCGCAGCCTGTCCTCGCGCGGAAGCCACGGCGGTCTCAGCCGCGCCGCGCGCGAGATCGTCAAACTGATGGACGCGTTCGGCAACGACATCGTGATCATAGAGACGGTCGGCGTCGGCCAGACCGAGCTATCGATAATGGATCTCGCGGACACCACCGTAGTCGTCACCGTGCCCGAGGGCGGCGACGGCGTGCAGGTGATGAAGGCGGGGCTCAACGAGATCGCCGACATCTTCGTGGTCAACAAGGCCGACCGCGAAGGCGCCGATCGGATCAAGGCCGAGCTCGAGCTCAGCGTGCATCTGCGCCCGGGCGAGGGATGGCGCGCGCCGGTGATTCTGACTCAGGCGACGATCGATCAGGGCGTCGAGGCGCTGGTCGCGGCGATCGCGAAGCACGCGGCCTACCTGCGCGACAATCGTGATCCCGCGCGCGAGGCGGAGCGCCGCGCGCACGAGTTCCTCGAGGTGCTGAGCGCGGAGCTGGAAGAACGCGCCGGACGCGCGCTCAAAGGCGGCGGCGCGCCGACCGTCGTGAGCGAAGTGCGCGCCGGAAGGCTGAATCCATACAGCGCTGCGCGCAAGCTGCTCGAAGATCGTGCATCGCTCGGCGACTTGATCGCCAATGGCGCCGTGAAGGGAAGCGGGAACTAGATGGCACGTACCGCCGCGGCACCGAGCAACAAACCTCACGGACGGCTGTTCGCGATCGGCGACATCCACGGATGCCCCGACGAGCTGGCGACGCTGCTCAAAGCAATCGCGCCGCGCAAAGGCGACACCGTGGTGTTCATCGGCGACTACATCGATCGCGGCCCGTCAGCGCGCGACGTCGTCGAGCTGGTGCTCGAGCTCGAACGCAGCGACGCCGAGTGCGTGTTCCTCAGAGGCAATCACGAGGACATGATGCTCTCCTTCCTGGGCCTGGGAGGAAATTACGGCGAGTCGTTCCTGTTTAATGGCGGCGTCGCGACGCTGGAGAGCTACGGCGTCGGCGAGGCGGATCTCGGCAGCGCGATCGAGCGCGTCCCCGACAGCCATCTCGACTTCATGCAAAAGCGCCTGGCACTCAGCTATCTGCGCCCGCCGTACCTGTTCGTCCACGCCGGAATCATGCCGATGCGCCAGCTCGAAGAGCAGCAGGCCGAGGACCTGCTGTGGATTCGCCAGGAGTTCATCTTCAATCCGCATCGTATCGACGCGACCGTGGTCTTCGGTCACACCCCGATGCGCACGGTGATGGTCGATCTGCCGTACAAGATAGGAATCGACACCGGGTTGGTGTATGGCGGCAAGCTGACCTGTGTCGAATTCAACGAGGGCGTGGTGTACCAGGTCGATCGCAAGGGCCGTCAGGTCCGCTCCCGCAGCATCGTGCTTCGCTAGCGTCTTTCGCGCTTTCCCCACTACCGCTAATCTAGTGCGTTCGGTGGCGGCGTAGCTCAGTTGGTCAGAGCATGCGGCTCATATCCGCAGTGTCGTAGGTTCGACTCCTACCGCCGCCACCAATCATTTCCGGATCGCGAGGCCGCTCGAGCAGGACACCAACCTAGCGGTCTGCCGCGAGTTGACTGTCGCGTAACTGCTTGGCGACCGCTCGATGGTGGCCTGCGAGGTGCACGCGGGCGTTGCTGATGATTTCGCTCGCCGCCAAGAACGCGATCCTGATCGTCGAATTTGCGCGCGAGCTCGCCGAACAAGGCATGAGCACCGTCGAAGCGGCCGTGGAAGCCACCCGGCGGCGCTTCCGGCCGATCCTGATGAGCTCGATCGCCTTCATCCTAGGAGTGGTGCCGCTGTTGACCGCGACCGGCGCCGGCGCGGCGAGTCAGCAGTCGCTCGGCACGGTGGTTTTCGGCGGGATGCTCGCGTCGACGATGCTCGCGTCCCGGTTTTTTTCATCGCGGTGCGCGAAGTTGCGGGAAGGTCGGTCGCATCGGCGCCGGGCGCAACGCCCAAGCGAGCGGCACCGCAAGCGACCGCCGCGGACCAGACTAGGGTCGCGTCGCGAACTCGCTACGGCTCGAGGAAGAGATGGGTTGCGCAGCGGCGGTCGCGGCGCCAGTGGCGAAGAGCAGATCGTTCGTGCGAATCCAGAGATACAACGCGATCACAACCGTCAGTGGACCTTCCAGAGCCACATGTTTAATGTGGACAATCTGAGCCGGGTCCGCCAGGTACGCGACGCTGAAGAACAGTTGGCTCAGCACCTCCTCGGCCATGTAGACCAGCGCGAAGGGCAACGCCCATCGGCGTCCGACGAGAATTCCCAGCGCGCAGGTTATTATGATCGCGGCCTGCATCGTCATCACAGACGTCGCGGAGGGGCCATAGAATACCTGGCCGAAGAACACGGCCTGGAAGTCGACGCCCGGATCATTGGAAATGGCTGCGATGAAAGTCGTCGACCATATCAAAGCAAAGATGGCAAAGATCCGAACGTCGAGCGGCCATCGAAATCGGACAGACGACATGATGCATGACCCTAGCAGCGAGGACTAAGCGTATCAAGGGACTATAAATCACATCTCAGCACTGTAAAACTACTAGTTGAAAACGACCGGGTTGCCCAAACCGATCACCGTCAACCATAATCCAATCCGCCGCACGAACGCGAAGAATTGCGTCAAGGGCAGCTGAAAATCATGAACGGCGTGCATGACATGGGCGGGATGGACGGATTCGGGCCCGTGATTCGGGAGGAAAACGAGCCTGTGTTCCATGCGGAGTGGGAGAGGCGCGTGTTTGCGCTGGTGAACGGCACGTTCAGAAACGCCAATATCAACGTCGATGAGCTCCGTCACGCGATCGAGCGGATCGCGCCGGCACTTTACCTGGCCTCGACCTACTACGAGCGATGGCTGGCGGCGCTGGAGACGCTGCTCATCGAGCGCGGCGTGATCACGTCCGCCGAGCTGGACGCGCGGCTCGCATCCGCCGCGGTGGCTGACGCCACCGCGGCGGATGCGGCCCACACTGCCGCGCCGGAATTGGCGCCCGCAGCGCCGGCGATCGCCGCCGCCGCGAGCGCCACTGTGCCTCGTGCGCGCGACGCTACCGCGTCGCGCGCGGAGATTGCTCGCCGCGCGCGATTCGCCCTCGGCGATCGCGTGCGCGCGCGCAATCTCAATCCCGCCGGACACACCCGGATGCCGCGCTACGTGCGCGGCAAGACCGGTGTGGTCCGGCGCGACTGGGGCGCGTTCGTGTTCCCCGACACCAACGCACGACACGCCGGCACCCACCGTCAGCACGTCTACTGTGTTGAATTTTCCGCGCGTGAGCTGTGGGGCAAGCCTGCGCACAGCCGCGAGCGTCTCTATATTGATCTGTGCGACGAGTACCTGGAACTCGCGGACAAAAAGCCGGCGGCCAAGCGGCCCGCATCCCGGCGCAAAACCGCAAAACCGAAAGCAAGGAACGTGACCCGATGAGCGATGATCATCACAATGCCGCGCCCACCGGTCCTGCCGCGCGCGTGAAAGCGCTCGAGGCGCTCCTCACCGACAAGGGCCTGGTCAAATCCGAAGCGCTCGATCAAATCGTCGACACCTTCGAACACAAAGTCGGCCCGCGCAACGGCGCGCGCGTAGTCGCCAAGGCGTGGACCGATCACGAAGTACCGCAAGCGGTTGCTCAAGGACGCGACGGCGGCGGTCGGCGAGCTCGGCATCGCCGGTCCCGAGGGCGGCCATCTGGTGGCGATCGAGAACACCCCGCGCGTGCACAACCTCGTCGTATGCACGCTGTGCTCGTGCTATCCGTGGCCTGTGCTCGGGCTCCCGCCGGTCTGGTACAAGAGCTTCGCGTATCGCTCGCGCGCAGTAAGCGATCCGCGCGGCGTGCTGCGCGACTTTGGCCTCGAGCTGCCCGACGACGTCGAAGTTCGGGTTTGGGATTCGAGCGCCGAGATGCGCTACCTGGTGATTCCGCAGCGCCCGCGTGGGACCGAGCGGATGAGCGAGAGCGAGCTCGCGGAGCTGGTGACGCGTGACTCGATGGTCGGTGTCGCCAAGGTCAGCCCGCCAAACGGACGCGGGGCCGGCAAGCCGCCGTCAAAAGCATCTCCAACCACAGCATCCAAACCCAGAGCGTCCGGAAAAAGATGAGCGCGGAAAAATCACAGCGCACCTTCGAAGCGCTCGCCGCCGAAGCCGGTCTCGAGCCGGTGTTCAGCGCGCCGTGGGAAGCGCGAGCCTTCGCGATGGCGCTGGGACTCTCCGAGGCGGGCCTTTTCACCTGGGATGAATTCCGCGAGCGCCTGATCGCCGAGGTAGGAAACGCCGACCGGGTGCGCGAACATGACGGCAGCGCGAATCCTGGCGAGTACTACGAGCACTTTCTGCGCGCGCTGGAACGGCTCCTGCGCGAGAAGGGCATTGCGAGCGAGGCGGAACTCGCGCTCAAGCTGCGCGAAATCGAATCCGCGACGACCGCCTGAAGCCGGACTGAAATAATCTGAAACCGGTACAGAGCTAAGCGTTCTTGCCCTGCTTGCCCTCGACCCACTGGAACATCAGGTCCTGGTAATACTCGAGGCTCCGTCCAAGCAGGAAAACTTTCGGCACACCCTCGATTTGCGCATAGATCGCGGTCTTGGTCGGATTCTCGGCGCCGAAGGTGATCTTAATCGGCTTGTCCTGACCCGGCGCCTGCACCAGCATCACCGCCGACGGCTGATCGAGCCCGAACTGCTTCAGGTCGTTGTTGTTCTCCGCGACCACCTCGACCGACTTGGCGCCCAGCAGCAACTCCGCCGTCGCCTGCATCAGATCCTGCGGAATGAATGCCTTGGCGGGCACCAATAGCTGGTAGAGCTTGCCGTCGGGCGTCTTCTGATAATGAATAGTCTCGGTGCCGCGAGTGACCGTAATCCCGTCGATGCCGGAGAGCTTGAGCAGGCTCTCCTGTTTCTCCTGAAGGTCGTTCTGAATCGGCACCGGCCGATCGACGAGGTAGTAGAACGGCGTCAGGATCAGAAACAGGACGGTGAAAAAGATCGCGGGGCGCGGGCTCACGCGAAGAACCTCCTGCGCACGAACACCACGATTCCAATCGCGAACAGAATCATCGGCTCGACGACCGAGCTCAGCAGGAAAAAGTTTCGCGCCTGCCGATCCGTGATGTAGAACCCCGCGGTCTGGGCCTGGTTGAGCCGTTCGCGGCTCGCGATCAGCATCTCGTCCCCGGCCAACTCGTTGATCACGCTGACCGCGAGGTCGCGATTGCCGAGCATCTCGATGAACTGATTGGACGCGAACGCGGTGCTGCCGAAGCCGACCAGCCGCGTCATCCCGGCGACCGCTCGATGAGCGTCGGCGGCGGTTGCGAGGTCGACCTCGGAGCCGACCGGGATGGGTCCCTTGGTGTCGCGCGGGGACTGGAACTCCGTGATGCCGGTGGTCAGCGCCTTCTCGTCGCCCGAGGCCCAGCTCTCATGCGAGGACTGCAGGAACTTGCTCGACTGCTGCACCTCGAGCTTGTCGGGCGCGGTCGCGCCGACTTCGCCGGTGGGCGTCACGCCGCGCGCCATCGAGAACACCGCCGGCGCCGCCATCGACCGGCTGATCGGATTTTCCTCGGAGCGAATCGGGATCTGGGTGGTGAGAATTTCACCCGCGCTCAGCCGGTAGGCGGGATCGACGATGACCTGGTCGATGAAATCCAGGTGGTACTGCTTGAGAAAGTTGACCAGGCTCGGCGAGCCGTACGGATCGATCATCGCGATCACGTGACCGCCGTTGGCCAGGTACTTCTGTAGCGCCGCCAGTTCTTCGGGCAGGAAGTCCTTCCGCGGCCCCAGGATCACCAGGACCTTGGCGTCGTCGGGAATAGCGCCCGCGAACAGCGACACGTTGTCGATCTGGTAATTGTTCTGCTCGAGCAACTGGCGCCATTGCGAGTATCCGGTGTTGCGATCGTTGTCGAACGGATCGCGCTCGCCGTGGCCGATAGTGAAATAAACATGCTTGTTCGATGCGTTAGAGATCTGCAGCAGCGCCGGAATCAGCAAATCGGCGCGCGCGGTGTCAAAATCGCGCCGCTTGCCCTCCGACTCGAGCACCACCTCTCCATAGGTCGCGACCCCATACTGGCGCGAGAGCCCGGGCGCCTTGTTGACGTCGATAATCTGGTAGGTGAGTTCGGGCGTGAACGCGGCTGCCTGGAACAGCAGCTCGGCCAGGTCGAGGTAGGAGGGATCCTCGGTCCTGACGAACGCCATCACCTTGACCGGATGGGTAAGTCCGCTCAGCACCCGCTTGTCGAACTCGGAGAGCGAGAAACGCTTGGTCGGAGTCAGGTCGAAGCGCACGTTATGGTCGGAGAGGATCGCATTGGCGATGATCAATACCGCGGCCAGGGAAAGCGCGGTGTAGATCAAGATCGCGTAGTTGAGCCAGATCGATCCGGAGCCGCGTCCCGCGCGCGGCGAATCGGTTAGCGGCGGCCGGTCCACTTTCGTGTCTCCATCGAGCGCAGCGTCAGATAAAAGAAGAAGAAAATGAAGAATACAAAGTAGCTGACGTGATCGGTATCGATTACGCCCTTGGAAAACGGCTCGAACTCGTCGAACAGCGAAAATGCGCGCAGCGCTGCCAGCGACGAGCTCTCAAAAATCGCCTCGTTCCAGTTGATGATCCACAGGAACAGCAGCAGCGTGATCGTGGTCACGCCCGCGACCACCTGGCTCTCGCACAACGACGAGATGAAAATTCCGAACGCGACCAGGCAGGTCCCGAGCAGCAACAGGCCAAGGTAGCCCGCGACCAGCGGGAACAGCGGAAACGCGTGGATGTTGTGGAGATAAAACGGGTACAGCAGCGTTAGCGCGATCATCATTACGAAGATCGCGACCGCGGCCAGGAACTTGCCGCCCAGAATTTCGCCGTCGCGCAACGGATAGGTGTAAAGCAACTCGACCGTGCCGAGTTTGCGCTCCTCCGCGAACGACCGCATCGTGACGAACGGCAGCGTCAGCATCAGGCATAGCCGGATATCGCCGAACAGCAGCTGCCAGTAGTTCTGCATGATGTCGTGCGAGAAAGTGATGGTCAGAAAATCGTTCAGATCGGTGTAGGCATAGTAGCCCGCGAGCAGCAGAAAGATTCCGGACAGGATGTAAACCAGCGGGAACGCGAAGTAGGAGCGCAGTTCCTTGCGCGCCACCGCGAGCATGCGGCCCAGCGAGAAGCCGGTCCCCGCCTCGCGCATCGCAAGCCTTCTGGCTTCACCGGCGGCCGCGGCGGCCTCCATGGTGGTTGCTCCGTTGGGCATCGCTTACCTCTGCGTCAATTCCAGGCGTCCGGGATCCGTTCCATGCCGGCCCGCGCTTAAACCCTGTCTTCCTTAGTGACGAGCCGCATGAACAAATCTTCAAGGCTGAGCGCCATCGGTTTGACTTCGAGCAGACCCCATCCGTGCTGCACCACGCATGCGGCGAGCGCCGAGCGCACCTGGTCGCCATCGCCGCTCGAGAACGCCATGAAGCTGCAGACCGCGGGTCCCTGACCTTCGGGCGGCCGATCTTCGACGCGATCGACGTTGGGCACGCTGCCGAGCGCGGCGCGGACCGCGTCGGCCGGGCCCGCGACCGTAAGGATGGTCTGGTCGGTGCCCGAGAGCTTCGCCGTCAGCTTCTCGGGCGTGTCCTGCGCAACGATCACGCCTTTGTCGATAATCACCACGCGCCGGCAGGTCATATTGACCTCGGGCAGAATGTGCGTGGAGAGCAGCACGGTTGAGCGGCCGGCCAGCGAACGAATCAGGTCGCGGATTTCGACCACCTGGCGCGGATCGAGGCCAACGGTCGGCTCGTCGAGGATCAGAACTTCGGGGTCGCTCAAAATTGCCTGCGCGATTCCAACCCGCTGGCGGTAGCCCTTGGAGAGTTTGCCGATAAGTTTGCGGCGCACGTCTCCCAGTCCGCAGGTTGCTATCGAGTAGTCGATTCGCTCGCGCGAAGTCTTCGCATCAAGGCCGCGCACCCGCGCACCGAACTCGAGCAACGCGATCACGCTCAAGTCGGGATAGAGCACCATGTTCTCGGGCAGGTAGCCGACGCGCCGGCGGGTCTCCAGCGAATGCTCGGCGACGTCCATCCCGGCAATCAGCGCGCGACCCGAGGTGGGCGGAAAAAATCCGGTTAGGATGCGCATCATGGTCGTCTTGCCGGAGCCGTTAGGACCCAGCAGGCCGACGATTTCGCCCTTCTCGACCTTGAAGGAGACGTGATTTACCGCGAGCGTCGAGCCGAAGTACTTGGTAAGGTCCTGGACCTCTATCATGAAGCTTGCTTTTGTCCCTTGATGCGCGCGCGCCGAACCGTCCAGGCGCCCACTGCCCGGCGAGTGCTACTGGCGCATTGTAGGAATCCCCGGCGCGAGAAGTCAATTCACTAATTCCCAAGCGGGAAGCGGCTTTTATTCGCATCCGCGCAATCCCCCGGTCAGTCGGAGCGCGCCTCCAGTCACGGTTTCAGCGAGCGTGGCGACTCCGGATGGCGGCGGCAGTTGTTCGGGCGGATAATTGAACCATGCTCAAGGCGGTGATTGGCGGAGGTGGTCGTTTTGGCGATCGCGTTCGTCGTGCTCTTCATATGGTCATCACACTACCGCGCGGTGAATGATGCTCAGGCCAATCAGATCGCGGCGCTCAACGATCAGTTGTCGAAGCTCGAGCAGGAAAACGCGGACTTGAAAAGCGAGGTCGCCAAGGTGCAGGCCGAGGAAAACAACCTCGCCGCGCAAAACGACGACATGCGCAAAGCAATCGCGTCGGTAAAGGCCACCGGCAAGCTGCCGCAGATTCCAGCCTACCCGCCCAAGTGATGGCGCCCGCAGGGATCCGGGGCGGCGCTGGCTGCTGTATCGCCGGGTAGCAAGGCTACCCGTTGCCGCCGCTACTGCTTGGGCGGCGGTAGCAGGAAGCGCTGCCACTCCTGCAGAAATGCGAGCGTGCGCATGTCGCGCATCCGGTCGAGATAGACCTGGCCCTTCAGATGGTCGGTCTCGTGCTGTATCACCCGCGCGTGGAAATCTTCCGCGACGAAATCCAGCGCCTCGGCCTCGCGACCCAGGGCCGTCACGCGCACGCGCCGGTGACGCGGGACAAGGCCGCGCAAGTCCGGGATGCTCAGGCATCCTTCCCAGTCATCGACGGTGCTCTCGTCGAGAATCGTCACCACCGGATTCACCAGCACCGTCAGCGGCACCGGCGGCATCTCGGGGTAGCGCGGATGATGCTCCACTTCGAGCACCGCGAGCTGAATCGGCAGATGGACCTGCGGCGCGGCCAGCCCGACGCCGGCATACTCGTGCATCGTGTCAATCATGTTGTCGATCAGCGTCTGGAACGCGGCGCTCCTGATTCGGTCGGCGGGCACCGGCTGAGCCTCCGACCTGACCGAGGGAAATCCAAGACGCGCGACTTTGAAAATCATAGGATGCAGCCCCGGGGCAACTCAGCGCGCCAAGTCTAGCTTGACGCGCGAGCTTGGTACATCAGGGCAGATGCAGGTTTACTCGCGCGACGAAATTGCGCGCCGCAGTTGGCGCGGAATCAGAAGATGATCGCGAAGAGCGATCTGGCGCGACATTAGTTCGAGATGACCATCTCCGACGTGGCAGTGATCGTCTTTGCCGCTGGATGCACGATCGGCATGAACCAGGTGTAAATGTATTGAACCGTGACGTTAACGGTGCTGCCCGGGTCGTTGATGTTGGTGCAGCTGCTGCACTTGGTCCAGCTCGGAGTCGTGGTGAGGTTGGCCGTGTTGAGCCCGACCGCTTCACCCTTCACGAAACTCTGGATCGCTAGCGACGGTGGCTGGTCCCTCCGGCGGCCTGCTCTGGCTGCCGCGGACCGAGGCCCAGCGCGAGGCCTCCTGCGCAGAGTAGGATACAAAGTTGTACGCGTATAGTAACTGCGCAAAATTGACTATTCCGAAAATCAGTATGAACAGCAGCGGCGCGACCAGCACGAACTCGGTGTAGGTCAATTGTCCGCGAGGAGAGCTATTCAGCAGTTTTACAATTGCGCTTCTCATGAGCAGATGCCCTATTGCGCGCGCATCATGGCCTTTCCGCTGAGAGCGACCGAGCCATTGATGCCGGGCCACTTAAAACGGGGTGAAGGTCGCGCAGGTAGTCACCTCGCAGTAGACCAGCGGATTGGCTGCAGCCAGGGTTGGTACAGCTTACGTCGATGCCGCCGACGGAGCACTTGCAAAATTGCGATGCCACCGGACTCATGGAGATGTTGAGATCGTCGTTGGCCGCGGCCGTTTGCATCCCGGTGATGTCTGCCGCGGTAGTGCAGTTCTGAATCCCGTACTGTGCGCCCGCACGGGCAGCGCTGTTGAGCGCAATAGTCGATAAGTAAATCCGCGAGTAATCGGCAATTACCATCATCAAAGCCTGCGATCGCCACCGCGCAGAATGCCATCTCGCGTGTAGCCTGACCACGCTGCAGGCGAGTCCGCTCAACAATAGTTAAACGCTTGGGCTGCATGTCCGGTTCGCTCCCTGGCTATTCGAGGGTTCCGATGGTTTTGATCGGCGATCCATTCGGCAGTGAGGTAAAATTATTTCCGATGGTGACGAGGGGATGCCGAAGTTGAAGGACAATTGCTGGGCCACGATCAGCGTGTAGGCAGCGGCAGTCACGCCATTCCAGGTCAACCCCGTAGTGGGAAAGTAGAGCGTCCCCTGATAGGTCCCGATCGTCAGGCCCGTACCCATATTGTTGTTATATCTGGAGTCTCCGCTGCCAAAGCTCAAGTTGCGATCCTGCATAAACAGGATTCCTGCATAATTGCCGGTGGTCGGTGCCACCAGGTTGACGCCCTGAAAACCGGTCATGTTGATCGGAGCGTAGCCGGTGGGATTGGTGGTGGCATTGTACGCCGCAGCATTCCCGGTATTAAAAAATGTGACGCCGCCAGTGCCTTGTATGATCGAAGCTCCAACCATCGACAGACCGCCGCCGTCGAGAATATAAGTGCCGGGTTGAAGAACCAGCTCCGCGCTACCGGCAACCTGGATTCCACCGCAGTAAGTTCCCTGACTAATGTTATGAAGCACCCGCCGATGAGTTGAAGGTGGCCTCCTGCCAGTGCACTACCGGGCGTTGGCTGCGTCAGGGCAGCGAGCGGATCACCGATCGGAGCGATGCCTGTGACCGGCGTCGGAGTGAACAGGAAGCTGAATCCTGAAATGCCTCCGACAACGCCAGTGCTGGTGTCATTGATGAACACCAGGAAATCCTGGATCGCGCTGTTGCTGGTGGAATCGACGACCAGGCCGCACGATGCCTGGATAGTGCCGAAACTCAGCAAATTCAGCGAGGGAGACGCGTTGGGAGATAGCAGGTAGACGCAGTAGGGACTGTTTTCCGGACCGGCAACCGCGCGCGCCGCAACATTGACCGTCGAGATTCCCATCGCCCGCATGAAGAAGGTCGGCTGCGCCTTGTTGATGATCACCTCGACGTCCTGGGCGTTGCCGTTGATATTGCTGTAGCTGCTGTTGGTCGGCGGGTTGTTTATCGTGACCGTGACGCCGTTGACGCCGTTGGTGAAGCCATTGGTGGTGGCGTCAGTAGCGGCGGCGGTGTTCACCTCGCCGTCGTTGCCGGAAAAGATCTCGCGTGCACCCGCAATCGCGGCAGCGTCGGCCGCCGTCTGCATCTGACGGCGCAGATTGCGCAGGAAGCCGACGTCGCTGGCCAACGCGGTGCACGCAATCAGGGTGACGATTATCAGGCTGACGATGACGAGAACCTGGCCCGACTCGGAACGCGTTGCTTTCGTGGATCGCGGACGTTTCATTATGGTCATTGTCTCCGAAGCGTGCAGGCAGCCGATCGCCTGTCAGAATCTCTCAGGAGCCCTCGGCGCGGACGGCGCAGCTAAAAGTTCGCAATCAAAGCACCTCTATGCGTAGCAAAGCAGCGAGGCAGTGGCAAGAATCATAAAAGAGGCGCAAAACCCTCGATCAGGGCCTGCGACAAAGTAAGCATTCGAAAGATAAGAATCAAGCGCGAGAGTCTATAAGCGCTTCTTATCTCAGGCGGGACATCGTCGCGAGTCCCGATTTCTGCAAAAAAGTTCGAGGGGACCGGTCTTGCAACCGATCCCCTCACTTCGCTGCGCGCCTGCTCGACGCGGCTCAACGCATATCAACTCTCGCCGTCGAGATCGTCGCGACTATTAGAGCCCGAAAAAGAGACTGATTCCCTCGGGCGGCGGCGCAGAATAATCCTGCTCAGGGCCGTAGTACTGTTCCGGCTCAGGAGCATAGTAGTAGTTCGGCGCAGGCGCGTAGTAGTTGTCCGTGGCCGCGTAGTTGACGCTGCCTCTGCGAGCGCCGTGATAGCCGCTGTCGCGATGCGCGACGGCGCCACGATTGCCTCCGCCGCCTCCGCGATGCTCGTCGGCCGCGCGCGCTGGTCCGACCCCGAAGCTGCCGATCACGAGCGCAAACCCGATCGCCGTCGCGATCCTGCCTATCTTAAAGCGCGATGCCTTTTTCGGCATCGTCGTCGACGTTACTTGCATGATGTGTCTCTCCGTTGCGGGAACGCTTCCCGGTTCACTTGTTCTCCGCGGTCTGTTTGGCTGCCGAGGTCCGTTCCCGATAGCGGAACAGCGAGTCGGCGGTCTTCTTCTGCGCGGGCGACATGGTGTCGTACAGAGCCTCGAAGGGCGGGATGAATTTCTTCATTCCGGCTTCGTGCGCTTCGATGACGGTCGAATAGGATTTGACGACGTCGACTGCGTTCATCGCTTGCACATCCGCGGTGCGCTCTTTCTCGAGACTCATCATTGCCTGCGCGTTATCGCGCATCACCTGGGTCAGGTTGTCCCACTGAGTCTTCTGAGCAGCGGTGATGTGGAGCCGCTTGTGCAGGTCCCTGATGCGCGCCTCGACCGCCGCGGGCTTGGAGGATTCCGCCGATGGCGCCGCCATCGCCTCCTGCGACGACTTGTTCATGTCGCCCGGCGCCGCAAACAACGGGGTCGCGAGGGCAATTGCGCCGAGTAAAGTTGCCGCGGCGCCAGCAGCGCGTACGGCCGGATTGGTGAAAAGGGTCATGATCTAAACTCCCTGTCAGCTAGCATGGCTGAACGTTGAAACTTCCGCGCTGTTAACTTTCGTCGTCACTTGCTTCCACCTCGGATACGCTTTGCGGCGACGTTCAATATGCGGGGCTACTTTTAAGTGTTTGCCAATAGCGACGGGAATTCCACGCGCATTCGCCACAGGAAGTGCCCTGCAGCACATGCATGTGTGTAATCCAGCCTGGTACTGGCTGGATGGCCGCATCCGGCTGACAAAATGTTGAGCGGAGCGGTTCAGACGACTACGGAAGAGGCAAACAGCGCGCGTGCGGAGTGTCGCGAAGCGATCTAGACGCGGCCCGCCGCATGCAGCACGTAGAGCGCATCGGCGGTGACCCACTCATTGATTCGGCGGTTTCCCGCCCCGCCCCAGTCCACCAGCGAAACCGATCCGAACCTCGTACTGAAATCCAGGTTCCGCGACACTTTGTAGAATCGTCCCAGTGCCGCCCAACCACCGCCCGGCAGTTCCCTGCGCTCGAGCAGATCGAGCGCATCGGCGCAGCGCGGGTCCTCGATCAGCCCCATTTCCGCCATCGCCACGAGTCCGCCCAGCACGTCGTAATGCCAATAGCGCGGATACTTCGGCCTCAGCCAATGCGGAGAAATCACCGTCCCATCGGTGCGCCGTTTATACAGGCGCCGCAACAGGAAGACCTCCGACGCCTTCGATGCGGCCGCGCGCGCCGTATCGTCTTTCGCCCGCCGCGCATGAGCCGCAAGGCCCAGCATCGGCAGCAACGATTCGTTGAACGACGATATGTGCGCGGAGGGGTTGCGATCGCAATTCCACCCGCCGTCCGGCCATTGCCAATGCAGCAGGCGCTCGACCAATCCGTCGCTGCGCTTGTCCCCGAGACCCAGCCTGGTGATCGAATAGAGCGCATTGCCCTGCTGCGAACCGCATCGGCGGTAGCGCCCCTGAATTATCGGAACGCCTTCGGCGCTCCGGTTCTTCGGAACGCTGCTCTTCGATTCGAGCTCCATGTAGAAGGAGCTGTTCAGCCAGTTATCCAGCACCTGATCGCGCATCGGGAGCAGTGACTCGTCGCCCGCCGGATAGCCAATCTCGGCCAGCGCCGACAGCGTCCAGTGCGCGCCGCGCCAGTTGGCGTAGACATATTTTTCTCGAACCGTCTTCCGGTCCCGGCCCGCGATCAAAGCTCTCGCGCGCGGGGACTCTCTGATCTCTTCCTGTAGGTCTTTGATTTTCCGCGAGTTCGGATCTTCGCCGACGACGCGAGTCATCACCTTCCAGCGAATCGAAGGCTCCTCGCTATGCAGCAGCGCGTCGATGACAGGCGTTCGGTTGCGTTTCACGACCAGCTCCTGACTCGTTCCCGGCAAGTCATTTGACAATAAAGTCGGCGCCCACACGGCACAAGAAGGAACGACGCGAAAGCGCTTCAATGCATCGCGAACTGCGCATCTGCGCCAGCGCAGACCGCATTCTGAGCCTCAGCTTCGATCCGGGCTCAGGCGCTCGATCATCTCCGCAATCGCACGCACGGTCTCGAAATTATCCGGGACCAGGTCTTCGTCCGGAATCTCGATCTGGAACTGCTCCTCGCAGAACGCGACCGTTTTCACCACCGCCAGCGAATCGATCACGCCGAGTTCGAAGAGCGAGTCCTCGGGCTCAAGCGTACCCTGCAGCTTCTCGGCGAAGACCTCGGAAACGAGGAAATCGCACAGCACCGATTCGATCGCATTGATACTCATCGCTTGCGGCGCACCTCGGCAGTCGCGCTCGAGGTGTGCAGGGCGCGGCGATCCACCTTGCCATTGCTGGTGAGTGGCAGTTCCGTTCGAAATTCGAACACGGCGGGAATCATGTAGCGAGGCAGCGTCTTGGCGCAAAGCTCTCTGAGCGATCGTTGGTCAGCGCCGCCATCGCGTCTCGGCACCACGATTGCGCGCAGCCGGCGCCCGATATCAACGTCGGCCTCGGCCACGACGACGGCGCGTTCGACGCCGGGGTGGCGCTGCAACGCGGCTTCAACTTCGCCGAGTTCCAACCGAAAGCCGCGGACTTTGACCTGCTGATCGGCGCGGCCGATCAGCTCGAGCCGGCCATCGCCGTGGCGTGTGACCAGATCGCCGGTGCGCGATGCGCGCACTCTGTCGGTCGCGCTCAGTTCGATCACACGCATCACGTCGGCGGTCAGTTCCGGCAATCCCCAGTAGCCGAGCATCAGGCCCGGACCGGCGATCCAGAGCTCCCCGATGGCTCCTGGAGCGGCCGGCCGCTGATCCTCGTCGAGCACCAGCATCCTGACATCCGGCGGCACCTCGCCGATTTGGTGCGTATCAAATTCCTCAGGCGGAAACTTGATCTCGTGATAAGTGCGAATCTTCACCTCGGTTCTGGCGTACACGTGGACAAAGCGCGCGCCCGGAAGCATCTCCATCAGCTCGCGCAGCGGCTTCAGCGCCAGCGTCTCGCCGCCGAAGGCAATGAGCCTGAGCGACGACAGCTTCCCGCGCAGCTTGCCGCGATTCAACATCATGAGCAGCAGCGTCGGCACCAGGTACCATGCGGTCACACGCTGCTCGGTGAATGCTTTCGCGACCGCCGCCGGAAACGCCGCTATCCGCGGAGGCACCAGCACCGTCGTCGCTCCCGCCGCCGCCGCCGCGTAGATGTCGAAGCTCACCATCGAACTGTGGAGCGGTGTGAAGCCGGCGATCCGATCTCCCGGCACCAGCTTGAACTTCTCCACCGTCCATTCGGCCTGGCCGAACAACGCGCGATGGGGAACGATCACGCCCTTGGGGGTGCCGGTTGAACCGGAGGTGTATTGGATGCTGGCGAGATCTTCCCCGTCGATCGCAAGCGGCGGCGCAGCGCCGCTTTCGCGCTCGATTTCGCGCCAACTGACCACCGGGCAATTGGCGATTCGCTCCGGCCCCGCGGAGCCGAGCGTCCAGATGACGCGCATCGGCGGATCCCCGCCAAAGGCGCTTTCGATTTTTGCCGCACGGTCGCTGGTCGTTACCAATGCCGCAACTTTGCAATCGCGCGCGCTTGCGGCCAGGCGCGCCACCGGGGTGGCCGCGTCGACCGGTACGTAAGCCGCGCCGGCCTTCATGATCCCCCACATCGCCGCGACCGCTTCCACCGATTTTTCCAGCCACAGCAGGACGCGATCGCCGCGCGCGATACCGTGGCGGCGCAATGATTGCGCGATCCGATTCGCCGTCGACGCGAGTTGCGCGTAGGTAACCTCGCGGCCCTCCATCACCAGCGCGATTTGTTCGCCGTCACGCTCAGCCGCGCGATCGAGCAGCGCGGGCAGTACTGCTGGCGCCGAGGTCATGGCCGGCGCTCCTCGCCGCCGGCGGGAATGGCCATGCCTGCGGTGGACTCGCGCACCCACACGACGGCGCGCTCGAAAATGGCGGCGTGGGAATCGATGTTATGCACGGGGCGCGGCCAGATCTCGATCAGAAGACGGCGGCGCGCTTCGTCGTCCAGCCCCGCGAACATCTGCTCGGCGGCGCGAAACTCTTCGCGCAGCGGCTCGTCCTCGCCATAGACGAACAGCGCGCGCGCACGCGACCCGATCAGCGCGCGGAAGCCGGCTTCGATGTTGGGTTCGATCCGGCTGCGCCCGCTGACATCGGGCGGAGCTTGCAGGCGGCGAAGCAGCCGGGCGGCGCGCTTTTTCAACTGGCCAGGCTGCGTAAGCTGCGCCACAACTTTTCGCGGATTGGCCGCCGCTCGCGCGATCCGGGTCAGATCCGGGTCTTTGAATTTGACCTCGGTCACCGGCGCCGAGGCGAAGAACAGACCGTCGATCGCGCCGCCTTCGAGCCTGAAAGCGTCGAGCGCGCACAGCGCGTCGAAGCAATATCCGACCAGGAAGAATCGCTCTGCGCCGCGCGTCTCGCGAAGGAAGCGCATCGCGGCGGCCACGTCAGCGCCGTAGATGTTGTACCGGGTTGAGATGTCGGTAGGCCCCTCACTTTCTCCGCTGCCGTGAAGATCGAAACGCAGCGCGGCGAAACCTTCAGCCGCCAGGATGCGCGCCGCCATCACCGGCATCCGGCTGAACGCGAACCGCGGCCGTCCCGGGAAGATCACGCACGGCTGACCTCGGCGCGCGGCTGGATCGGCCGGCGTGAAAATTCCGTACAGGCGTCCCGCGCTGCCCGCGAACTCCACCGGCTCCTCGGCGTGCGCGCGCGAGGCGGTCAGTGGGTTCTCACGCCAGTCCATCGAGCCAGTCTCCCATTTGGCTGGACAGTCCCTCCAGCGTCCACCACGTCTCGATGCCATCGTCCCAGACCGGCTTCTCGTTGATGAGGATGGTGAGGACTTTTCCGCCGCGGCTTTCCAGCGCCGCCTGCAACTGCTGATGCTCGCGCGCGAGGCTGGAGCGGCGCTGAATCTGCGCGAGCAGCGTCGGACCGCGCCACTGTTCGAGATCGTTCCGCAGATCGGCGTCGATCGCGCTCAGATAGAAAGTCGGATGAAGATCGAACCCGAGCAGCGCCACCGAGTTGCCGGCGCCGAGTTGTTCGATCATCTGGTCTACCGTGAGTGAAGGGCGAAGGCCGCGCGACACTTCGAAAAACAGGACGCGACGCATCAACGTACGGAAATAGTCGCTCGCGCGATGGGCCGGCTCCCATAGTGCGAGCGCCGCCGTGTCGCGCCGCGCGCGCATCGCGGCGGCAGCAACCAGGGCGCCAAAGCGGATACCGACCCACACGATCCGTGACGCGCCAGTGCAGCGGAGCCCTTCGTCCGCCGCGGCCATTGCGTCGTCCACCAGGTCTGCAAAGCGGAGCGACTCGAAATCACCGGATGAATCGCCGTGGGCTCGCGCATGATAAGAGAAGGTCGAATATCCACGCTCCGCCACGATTCCGGCGCCGATCACCTCGGCACGCCAGTTGAAGACGTGGTCCTGCGCAAAGCCATTGCAGAACAAGATCAGCGGCGCATCCGGTCTGCGGCCGCGATGCATCGAGCAATAAAGCGTATGCCCGCCGGAGCGGAAGAAGTGCCGTTCCTTGCGCGTCAATGTGGAAGCGGGAATGGAACTCACGGCCAACTCGTTTTCGAACGCGCCGCGATCCTGGCGCAGATAGCGGCGATAAGCGCGTACAAACCTTCTGACCGCAAGTGATGATGTCTCCAATCTAAATGCTCCCCTCATCATCGGAACGTCGCTGTTCGGTCGCCAGCAGATCCGAGTCGCCGCCAAGGCCGCAGAGTCGAATTCGGCAGCAGTAAGTGCAATCGCTTCAGCTCAGATGATCCGACCGAAATTTTACCCGTAGCCGGAATTTCCTTTTTTTGACTATTAAGGCACCCGATTCGTACCCTTCACCCAACCGAGCGTCAAGTCACTCAGCCAGGTTGAGCGGTCGTAGCCGATTCAATTCGCCCCGAGGAAACCGAGGGAAGCTCGGCGAACATCGCGATGCGCTCGGTGTTCGCGATCGCGATCGAACTTCGCGAGAAGCAAGTTGTGTAGGAGGAGTGAGTCGACGCAAAGCCCGGAGCCGGAGAACTACTACGCGTTACGCTTCGTAGAGCTCGAAATCATCGAGGGAGCCCTGGAAGAACGCCCAACCCCCAAGCCAATGTTCCTGCCTCTATCAGCCATCGAGACGGCGCTCAGGTCAACCCGAAGCAAAATTAATTGCAGAGAGTTTTGAAGTGTTTTCTAGGTCCCTATTGGCGATTTGCAAGCAGCCGTGGCGGAAACGCTGGAAGCCGCACTCACGTGAGCGCGCAGGCCGGTCAGAACCGGGCAGCAGCATGTCGTGCAGGCACGCTGGCTTTCTCCAGGGTTACATTGCGCACTTGCGAACAAGGAAAGAGGCGACCATGAGCGACGAATCGAAAGAGGAGAGCGTGCGGTACTGCGCCTTGAGCAGCGTTTGGTTGCCGCTTCAGATAAAGATTTAGCTGATCTGGGTCTGGATGAGAATTTGAAACTGGACCTTGCCAGCGAACAGTCCTACCGTCTCGTCTGCCGGTCCTCGCCGAGCCGTGCTAGCTTGTACAAGCCCTGGCGCGCAACGCTACCTTCTGGAGCGGATTATTGAGTGACTCCCGGTCTGGTCGCAACAAAGCGTCCTGGAGAGAGCGCCCAGGCATAGCCTCACGTCGGACATGTTAAAGCCGTAAGAAACGCTCTAGTGAGAAACTGTGTATAAGAGCATTGGCAGACGCATGCGCCAGGGTCCGAGCCCGCGAATGATGAGGGGCGTGAAGCCATACATAATCGGGCTCGGACCTGTGTTCCCGAAATCGGAGCCCACCCAGCCCGCCCGACAGCGACGAGCTAGCAAGGTAACCGAAGGCCAGATCAGATACATCGGTCAACTAATTGAGGAGGGCCAGTGGGACAAGCCGCTATCATTTTACAGATTTAAACGCTTTACCTGGCGACAGGCGAGCCAATAATCGGTGCCTTACTGAAAGCGCCTAGACGCCAAACAAAGAGAAGTAAATGACTGTGGTAACCGCATTTCGGATTTTTTGCGGCCTCGGCGGCGTGTCTGAATCCTAAAGTACGCCGGGCCTACGCAACGGGCCCAGAAGGTGCTCGCCACTCTGCGCTGCCCGGTGGAGTCAGACCAACGGGCTAACAATAGCATCGGAGCCAGCTACCCCGTTTGGTGAAAGCGATAAGAATCTAGGCAATTGCATCCGTCGCGCTCACAAACGATTAGGCTGGCGCGCGGCCTCGATTCCGATGGCGGCAATTTTTCTTGTGTCCGCTCAAGCGCGTTCCAAAAGCGATCGAACATCGCATAGCGGTTCCCATGGTCTTTTTCAGCTATATCAATTCTTCCTCTCGCGACGCTTGTAACTGCACAGATCCCTTTGAATTGAACTCGTTGGCATCCACTCGACGCGAGCTACGGTGGCTGTGAGGAGAACAGGGACGTCCGTCCGTCTGTTCGCAACGCCATTCTCGCATAACGAAGACTGCAGGAGCGATGTAGAATGGCTTAAACTTCTTAAAGAATCTTAAAAGTCAGGAGACTCCCTAAAAAATCGAAGCCAGGCACCAAATTATTGTCTCCAGGCGTTAATTTAATTCGTCCAGGCTTGACAGAATATCGAGTTAAGAGTTATATGGTGGAAAATTCAGCAACCAGACCGCCAGAGGAGAGAGTTACAGGATGAAAACCATAACAGAATCAGAGTCGACCAATATCCAGGACGCTATGACCGCGGCACGTCAACGCGCCGTGAGCCTCGTCGGGCAGTTGGAAAGGAACCAGGGGCGACCGACTTTCACAGGACGATTGACTCTCGAGCAGTTCGCAGAATTGACCGTCGTCCACAACCGAAAGTGGGCGGAAGACGCTGGCGAGTCGATGGACGTCGTCACACAACGCGAAATCCTCGATGCCCACGCGAACGGACTCGCGACGTTCATGCTCCAAGGTTTGATAAACGCAACGATCCGACGTTTGCCTGATCAAGCGCCAGGCTCGTCGCTGCTCGAAGTCCTTGAACGTTTCCAGGACCAGGTCGGACGCAGCGCTCACTACGGTTTGCCGCAGGTAACGCTCGTGCTTACCGGCGAACCTGCTGTCACTCCACTGAAGGAAGGCGAGGACATAGTCGCTGCCAGAATCTCGCTACCATCTGGGCGGCTCTTCTTCGTAGCGGATGGCCAGCATCGGCGCGAAGCGGCCCGGAGAGTTCGCGATTTTCTCAATGACCTGATTGCAACTAGGAGGATTCCCTCAAAAGGCAAGTTCTACCCCCACTCGGACAAGCCGATGACGGCGGACGAGATGGAGGCTTGGGTTGCCATCTACGAGACTTTCCGTACCTGGACTTTAATCTCCTTCGAAGCACATATCGGGTTGAGCGTCGAGGAGGCCCGGCAGATGTTCACCAACTACAATTGCCATGTAAAGCCGGTGAAGATGGATCTGAGCCTCGAATTTGATCAAAGCAACCCGATCAATACGTTTGCGAAGGAATGGGTCCTAGAGCAGATGGCTGCGGTGCCTGGAAGCCCAAAGCTTGGCCTGAGAGAACTCGCTACCATCAACGGTTTCCTCTTCCTCGGCAAGACTACGATTAAGAGCGCGCCGTACGATGTCGCAGAAATTCTGCCGATCGCGCGAGAATTTTGGACCAGCGTGCTGCAGCTAAAGGAGTGGCGCAGAGAGGATTCCCTATTGCACGAACTTCCCGTTCTGAAAGCGCTGGCAAAGGCTTGGTTCTATGTTTTCGTCGCTCGGCGCAATCAAAGGCGCGACAAGTCCGAGGAGCTGCGCGCCTATATTCGCAAGACGATGTTCAACCGCAGTTGGATGGAATCTGTTCCTGGCCTCCAAGCGCATACCGTTCCCGCTGCCGGTGAGCCAGGGTTTCGATTTTCGCCAGCGCACAACGACATCGTTGCTCGGATCGTTGAGCACGCGATTGGCGGAAAAGGAGACGGGCAGTCTCGGAAGCCTTCGCGACGGCTAGAGCACCCGCTCTCGGCGGTCTGAGGGCCAGCTCAGGCAGGACAGTGTCTTCCGGAGTCTGCGAGCGTTTCCAGAACGCGTGCAAAGATCGCGTGTTCGCGGAAGTAGTCGGTCGCCAGGTTAGAACTCCCTTGGGCAGACGGGCCCAAACTGGGGCCCGCCCAGGGAGCCGCGAGCGCGCGCAAAATTCCCTCCCGACGCAGGGCTTCTAAATGGTGATCCCAGCGGGAGTCGAACCCGCGTTCCCGACGTGAGAGGCCGGTGTCCTAACCACTAGACGATGGGACCGTGCCGACGCGCGCCCCGCTCAATCGATGCGGGGTTTGGCTGAGGAGGCAGGACTCGAACCTGCAATCGCCTGATCCAGAGTCAGGTGGCTTGCCAATTAGCCGACTCCTCAGCGCCAATTGGAATATAACGATTCGCGCCGATCCGTTCCACCGCAATCGCCATCAGACGCTCGCGCCGCAAAGCGCGATCGAACAAACGCAATCAGATTGGTTCCGAGGGTTTCGCTCCGTACAGAAACCATCTTCGAGCCGCCCATGGCGCGGCGGCCTGACCTGCCCGTCGCGTCAGCAGCGACCGACCGCGCGCTCAGCGATCAGATGCGGTCTTGCGCAGCGTCTCGGCGTGCCGGTTGACCAGCGTGTCGCATCGATGGAGTAGCGCGGGATCCTGGCAGTGCCGCTCGATCATGTAGCTCAGCTCGCCCAGGTCGTGCACCAACAGCCGCAGGCATCGCTCGTACTCGTCGGGTGCCTGTACCGCCTTCAACAAGTCCGCGACCAGGTCCTCGAGCTCGGTCTCCTCGACGTCCAGCGCGATCGCGAGCGCCTGTTCGATCGGCATCTTCGCGACGGCCGCTCGATGGTACTTCTCGAGCAGCGCGCGCAGCCGCACGATCGTGGAGTCCTCCAGCGAGATCGGACTGGGCTTGTCCAGCGAACCCTCCAGCTCCAGTACCGTCGAGACCAGGTCGAGTGCGCCGACGTGGCGCGCCTCGTCGCGCGCCATCCCGAACCAAAAGTCCCGCAGCCGGGAGTCGGCAGCGAACATCTTCGCGAAGCGCGCGTACAGCGCCATGCTCTGCTTTTCGAGATCGATCGTGATTTCGAGCACTTCGCGCGTGGTAGGCATCGCGTTGCTACCATATCCCGCGCCTCGATGCGCCGCAAAGCAGTCCGGGCTCGAAACGTTGGCGCCTTCCGATCGCGCACGTCAACAATGCCTGCGATTAAGCACGTAGGCCCGATCGCTGCGAGCGACCGGGCCTCCGATAGAGCGCTTATTTCAGTTGTCTACTTCGCAAGCTCGGTGGCGCGAGTCTCGCGAATCACCGTCACCCGGATCTGCCCGGGATAGGTCATGTCGGTCTCGATCTTCCGCGCCACGTCGCGCGCGAGCAGGGTCGCGTCCTCGTCGGAGACCGAGTTGGGCTCGACGATCACGCGCATCTCGCGTCCCGCCTGCACCGCGAAGCACTTCTCGACGCCCTTGAACGATTTGGCGATCGCCTCCAGGTCCTCGAGCCGCTTGACGTAGCTCTCCAGCACTTCGCGCCGGGCGCCCGGGCGCGCGCCCGAGAGCGCGTCGGCGGCGTCGACCAGCGGCGCGAGAATCGTCTCCGCCTTCACTTCCTCATGATGGGCCGCGATCGCGTTGACGATCTTCGCCGACTCGCCGTACTTGCGCGCGATTTCGGCGCCGATCAGCGCGTGCGAGCCTTCCACCTCGTGCGTCAGCGCCTTGCCGATGTCGTGCAGCAGCGCGGCGCGGCGCGCCTGCTTTTCGTTGAGTCCCAGCTCCGCCGCCATCGAGCCGCAGATGAACGCGGCTTCGATCGAATGCATCAGGACGTTCTGCGCGTAGCTGTAGCGGTACTTCAGCATCCCGAGCAGCTTCACCAGTTCGGGATGGATGCCGTGCACGCCGACCTCGATTATCGCGCGCTGGCCCGCCTCGCGAATCGACTCCTCGACCTCCTGCTCGGCCTTGCGCACCACCTCTTCGATGCGCCCCGGATGGATGCGGCCGTCGGAGATGAGCCGCTCCAGACCGACCCGCGCGATCTCGCGGCGAATCGGGTTGTGGCACGAGATGACCACCGCTTCCGGCGTGTCGTCGATGATGATGTCGACGCCGGTGGCAGCCTCGATCGCGCGGATGTTGCGGCCCTCGCGGCCGATGATGCGGCCCTTCATCTCGTCGGACGGCAGCGCGATCACCGAGACGGTGCGCTCGGCGACGAACTCGCCGGCCAGGCGCTCGATCGCGATCGACACGATCCGCTTGGCGCGCCGATCCGCCTCCTCGCGCGCCTCTTCCTCGACCACCCGGATATGCTTGGCCGCCTCGGTGCGGGCCTGCCCGGTCATCTCTTCGATCAGGGAGCGCTTGGCTTCCTCGCGAGTCAGCCCGGCGACCGCTTCCAGGCGCGCGCGCGCCTCGTCGATTAGCTGCTGATGCTGCTCTTCCTTGTCGCTGATATTTTTCTCGCGCGAGCGCAGGCTCTGCTCGCGCCGGTTCGAGTCGGCCTCGCGCCGCTCGAACGCCTCCTGGCGCTTCTCGAAGCTCTCTTCGCGCGACTCGAGCTTGGTTTCGATCGCCTGCAGTTCACGCCGGCGGTCGCGGATATCGCGCTCGGCTTCGGCGCGCGCGCCGACCAGCAGGTCCTTGGCTTTTACTTCAGCCTCTTTGATCAGAAGTTTCTGCTTGCTCTCCGCCTCCTTGGTTATTTCCTCGGCCTGTGCTCGCGCGGCCTCCAGGTCAACGGCGTCCGTGCGCCGCTGCAAAATTCCCCATGCGAATAAGACCGCGCCACCAACGATGAATCCCAGGATTGCTGCTATCCACATCACCCGGGTGTACCTCCTCGGTCCGTGTCCGCGGGGCCGGCAGTGGCGCTTCGCAGGCCCGATGGACGTTGGACTCGGTCACGATAAAGTTAAGCCGCCGGTCGAACTCCTCGTGAGGAATCCGATCCAGCAGCTGGAACGAATAGGCGAATCCCACACTGATCGCTTCCGGGCCTACTTCGGCGAGGAAACGATCATAATGGCCTCCGCCACGGCCGAGGCGATCGCCCTGGAGGGTGAAGGCAAGCCCCGGGACGCAGATTAAAGTTGACGCGGAGCCGAGCGCCGAGAGCGCGGCGATTTCGGCGCCGGCAGGCGGCTCGAGAATACCGAAGGCGCCGGGCACCAGGTCGCCGGCGTCGCGAACGCGCGCGGCCACGATCCGGCGGACGACGCCGTCGCGCCCGCGCTCGTGATCATGGTCGATGCGCGGATCGAGCCGGGGAAAGAAGACCGCGCGGCCGGAACCGAGCGCATGCTCGAGGATCAGGCTGGTGGTAACCTCCTGATGGCCGGCCTGCTGGGCGGCGTACAGAACGATCGCGCGCGCGTCGCGATAAAGATCGCTGGCGAGCACGCGGCGCTGCACCGCAGCCGACAGCTCGGCCGCGAGCTCCGGCGCCAACGCCGCGCGGCAATCGCTCAGGATCGCGCGAAGATGTTTCTTGTCGTCCGCCACGGTTTTTTCCATGGCGGGATCTGGATCAGTTACTCAACCACTGCGTGTCGATCGTGCAGCTCTCGATTCAGCGCAATTCATGCCGGTAGCGATTGATGGTGGCGTGATACGGCTGCGGAAGTTTTGCACGATGCCCGTGAGCACCGCGTTGTGGCTAGTCTCGAAATCCAATTCCCCGCCCTCGTCTCGTTCGACTCCCCTGCGCGTCCGGCGGCCAGCTCAGAGTTCCTCGCCGTCGATCGCGTCGGACAGTCGCTTGTTCATCGCCTTGATCCGGTTCACCAGGTCCTGATGTTCCTTGCGCAGGTGCTCGAGTTCGTCGGCAAAATTCATCGCCGCCAGGATTGCCAGACTGACCGTGCTCACGGTCTGACTGGCGGCGCGGATATCTTTTATCTTGGCGTCGACCGCCTTGGCCACGCTTTTCACCCAATCATCGCCGGCATCGCTGGCGACCGTCAGGTTCTGGCCCATGATTTCGACGCTGACGCCCTTCATCTACCCCTATCCGAGATCGATTCCATCGAAGCGGGCGAGAATCTTCTCGATCCGGCTCCTCACCTCGCTGCGTTCGTGCTCATGCTGGGCGCGCTCGGCGTTGAGCGCCTTAATCTGCGCGGCAGCCTCTGCATAGCGCTTCTCACTTTCAGCAAGCTTAAGCGCAAGCTGCTCGCTTTCGCGCCGTAACTGCTGGATTCGATTTACTGAAGCTTGAATTCGCTCATCAAGTTGCTTTAAGACATCATTCGCCATGACAGAGAACTTCTACCTTTACATTTAATTTTCGATTAATCAGCCTGTCAAGCCGCATAAGAACCGCTGGCCGTCGGTGCGTCAACCTGGTCGCCCTCGAACAGCGCGTCAACAAATTCCCGCGAATCAAATTCCCGCAGGTCTTCCAAGCCTTCGCCCAGGCCGACGTACCGCACCGGTATCTTTAGCCTCTGTGCGATCGCGATTACCACCCCACCCTTGGCGGTGCTGTCGAGTTTCGCCAGCACCACCCCGGTGAGCGGGACCGCCGCGCCGAAGATGCTCGCCTGGCTGAGCGCATTCTGGCCCGTGGTCGCATCCAGCACCAGCCAGGTCTCGTGCGGCGCGCCGGGCAGCTCGCGGCCGGCCACGCGCGCGATCTTCTTGAGCTCCTCCATGAGATTGACCTTGGTCTGCAGCCGTCCCGCGGTGTCGATCAGCACGGCGCCCGCCTTGCGTGCGACGCCCGCGCGGACCGCGTCGAAGGCGACCGCGGCCGGGTCGGAGCCCTGCTGATGCATGATGATTTCAGCGCCAGCGCGCTCGCACCACACCTGGAGCTGCTCGATCGCCGCGGCGCGAAAAGTGTCCGCCGCCGCGACGATCACGCGGCCACGGCTTTCCTTGAGGCGCGCGGCGAGCTTCGCGACGGTGGTCGTCTTCCCCGCACCGTTGACGCCCAGCATCAGGATGACCAGCGGCGCGGCGCCCGGGTCTGCCGGCGGACGCTCCGCAGCCTTGAGCATCGCAGCGATCTCGTCCTTGAGCGCGTCGCGAATCACGTCGGGCCGATTGTCGTTGCCCAGCCGCGCGCGGACCGCGGCGGCCAGCTGCATGCTCGCCTCGACGCCAACGTCGGCGGCGATCAACGCCTCTTCGAGTCCTTCGTAGATTTCCTCGACCTTGCCCGCGCCAGTGATCGCGGCGCGGATCCGCTGGAGAAAATTCTCCCGCGTGCGGCGCAGTCCGAGACCAAATCTCGGCGGCTGCCGCGCTGGCGCCGCCTCCGGAGCTGGCTCTGCGCCAGGCTCGGGTTCGGGCGGACGTGCGATCGTTTGCGCAGGAGGAGGCGCTTCGGATACTTCCGGAAGCGCTTCGGGCAGAGTCTGTTGGGATAGTTCCTCTTGCGCCGCCGGTGCGATCGTCGCGGGTGCGGCGGCAGATACTGATTCTGCCGAAACCTCGGGACGCGAATATGGACGCGCTTTGCGCAGACTCCATTGAATCAGGATGCCTATCGCAACCAGCGCCGGTCCGACGCTCAGCGCGATAGCAATCGCAATAATGTTGTCGGTGATACTCACAACGAAAGGCCTCTCGCGAAACTAATCTCACTCGCGGGCGCACCTCAGGATAACAGCCGCGCGGAAGGTCCGAAACCATGGCTACGGGCCCTGGAATAGAGCCGCAACGTGGCGAGATCAGCCTGACCTGAACGGGTGCTTAACGTGTTGCGCCTCATTTTTCGGTGGCCGAACCATGCTGCGTCCGACTATAAGAACATATGGGGACGGCACGCGGATGCGCCGCCGGCGAGTCCCGTGCCGAGTCGAAAGAATCATCGTGAGGAGAGCGATCTAGATGGCCAATGGCAAGCTTGAGGGCAAGGTAGCGATCGTGACCGGCGCCAGCCGCGGAATCGGCAAGTCGATCGCCGAGCTGTTCGCGAAGGAAGGCGCGAAGGTGGTCTGCAGCGCGCGCACCGTGAAAGAAGGCGAGCATCCGCTGGAAGGCTCGCTGGAAACTACGGTCGCGGAAATCAAGAAGACCGGCGGCGAGACGATGGCGATCGCATGCGATGTGTCCTCCGAGGAATCCATCGAGCACCTCATCAAGGAAACCCGCGCGCGCTACGGCCCGATCGACGTGCTGGTGAACAACGCCGCACTAACCTACTTCATCCCGGTCAAAGACTTTCCATCGCGGCGATGGATCCGCTCGTTCTCGGTGAACCTGCACGCGCCGTTCATCCTGAGCCGTTACGCGCTCGAAGACATGGTGCCGCGCAAGTCAGGCGCGATCGTGAACATCTCCTCGGGCGCCGCGATCGGCCCCGGCCGCGGACCATACAATCCCGACAGCGTATTTCGTGGCGGTGTATGTTACGGCGCCGAGAAGGCGGCGCTGGAGCGCTTCACCCAGGGCCTTGCCGAAGAGGTGTTCGAATACAACATCTCGGTGACCTGCCTCTCGCCGTCGGAAATCGTGGTGACGCCGGGAACGGTCTTTCATCACCTGGTTGAAGGGCCGAACGAAGGCGAGCCGCCCGAGTTGATGGCCAAGGCGACACTGCTGCTGGCGACCGAGCCGCTGGAAAAAGTGACCGGCATGGTGACTTACAGCCAGCAGGTGCTGAAGGAGTTCGGGCTGCTGGACACGGCGCACGGAATCGGCGTCGAAGTTCCGGGCAGCGGGTACTCGCAGATGCCGTCGGGTATCTCGATGCCGCCGCGGCGCGCCACCGCGCGCCCGGATTCCTGAGCGGGCGCCGCGCGGCCGCCGGATGAATTGAACATGGAGCCGCGCTACTTCGAGGATTGGAAGGTCGGCGATCGAATCGAGACGATGGGCCGCACCGTCGGCGACGCGGAGATTTCGCAGTTCGTGGCACTGGGCGGCTTCTTCGAGGAGCTCTTTATCAGCGCCGAATACGTTGCCAGCAACTCGCTTTATCCCAGGCGCTTCGCACCCGGCGCGCTGATTTTTTCTTTCACTGAAGGGCTCATCATCCTGACCGGATGCATTCACGGCGTCGGGCTGGCGCTGCTGTCGGTCGACAACATGACCTTCAAGCGCCCGCTGTTCGCCGGCGACACGATGCGGGTGCTTGTCGAGGTCACCGAAACGCGGCCGACCAGCCGCGGCGATCGCGGGATCGTCACCTTCCGTCACACGGTAAAAAACCAGCAAGGCGAAGACGTGATGGAATGCACGGTCAAGCGCATGCTGCGCGGCCGAAACGCCGAAGCGCGCTGACGCAGGTCCCGCGATTCAGGCGGCGGCGGGGATGCGCAGGGAAATCACGCGCGAGATTCCCGGCCGGTCCATGGTCACGCCGTGAATCTGGTCGGCGCGCTGCATGGTGCGCTGATTGTGCGTGATCACGATGAACTGCGAGCGCTGCTTGAGCTCGCCGAGCAGCGAGGTGAATGCAGCCAGGCTGAACTCGTCGAGCGGCGCGTCGACTTCGTCCATCACGCAGAACGGGCTCGGGTTCAACAGGAACAGCGAGAACACCAGCGCCATCGCGGAGAGCGCCTTTTCGCCGCCCGATAGCAGGCCAATCTCCTTGACCTTCTTGCCCGCGGGCTGAACCAGGATGTTGACGCCCGCCTCGAGCACGTCGGTGGCCTCCGTGAGTTCCAGGCGGCCCTTGCCGCCGCGGAGCAGCTTGGGAAACAGCTCGGCGAAATTCCTGGCGGCGCCCTCGAAAGTTTCGGCGAAGCGTTTGCGCGCCTCGCGATTGAGCCGGGTTATGGTCTGCGAGAGATCGTCGACGGCGCGTTTGAGATCGGCGCGCTCGGTGCCCAGCGTGTTGGCGCGTTCTTCAAGTTCGTGAACCTCGCTCTCCGCAGCCAGATTCACCTCTCCGATCCGCTCCGCCTTGGCGCGCAACTCGGACAGGCGCTGCTCGTCGCGGACCGCGTCGCGGCCGTCGAGCGCGGGCACCAGCTCGGATGCGACCGCGTCGAACTCGGCTGAGAACTTTTCCAGGAAGCCGCGCGCCAGTTCTTCACTCAGCGTGCGCGCGCGTTCGCGCCTGAGGCCGCATTCGACCACTTCGGCTTCCAGAGCGGCCAGCTCTTCATGCGCGCGCTTGAGCTCGGCGCGCTTGTCTTCCAATTCGCGCTCGCACTCTTCGCAGCGGGCACGAATCAGCGCGATCGAATCGGCGAGCTCCGCCTCTCTTGCGCGCGCGGCCTGGTCCTGCGCGCCGAGCTTTTCGAGCTCGCGCTCGAAATCGGCGCGCTCGACGCGCGAGCGTTCCAGGCGCGCGCGCAGCTCGTCGATTTGCGCTTCCAGATCGCGCGCGCTCTCAACCGCGTGCACGAGCTCGCGCTCGAGCGCCGCGAGCTGCGACTTGCGAGCTTCGACGCGGGCCGCCGCCTCGAGCATCGCGGCGCCGAGTTCCTCGGCCGCCGCGCGCCGGGCAGCAATCTCCTCACGCATAGCACCAAGGCGCTCGCGCGCTTCCTGCTCGGAGTGCGCGAGTTCTTCCATCCGGGCGTTGGACGCCGCGACCGTCTCGGCTATCTCGCCGAGGCGGCGCGTCGCGGCGCCGCGATGCGCCTCGGCCAGCGAGTCGGTCTGCTCCGCGCGCGCGAGCGCGGCGCGGCGCTCGGCCGCGGCGTGCTCGGCGTCTTTCGCACGGCGGCGAGCCGCGTCGAGGTCCGCCTCGACTTGCGCGCGCGCCGTGTGCAAGTCGGCCAGCCGCACAATCGCCGCGCGATGCTCGTCTTCCCCGCGCGCCAGTTCCTGCATCTCCGCTTCGGCGGCGGAGGCGTCGTGCGCATCGGCAGTGGCGTTGGAATTGTCGTCCTCGGCACTGCCGCCGCGAATCATGCGGCCCGGCCATACCACGTCGCCTTCGCGCGTCACGAACATCGCGCCGTGCCCGTTCAAGTTCGACGCCTCGAGCGCTGCACGCAGATCGTCGGCGACCATCACGTGACCCAGCATTGCCTCGGCCACCGGCGCGAAGCGGGATTCGACTTCGAGCATGTCGATGAGCCGTCCCGTGATTCCCGGCGCCTCAATCGCGGGATACGCCGCGGCGGCCGCGTCGGGCTCCTGGAAGAAACTCAGCCGGCCCGCTTTGTTCTGCTTGAGGATTTCGATAGCGCGGATCGCGAACATCGGCGAATCGACGACCACCGCGTCGAGTTCCTCGCCGAGCACTGCGCGCAGCGCGGGCAGCAGCGCCTCGGGCGCTTTCACCACTTCACGAAACAGCTCGGGGTCGCGCGCCGGACGATCGCCGTTGAGCGATTCGAGCACCGTGCGCAGGCGCTCGCTCGCGCCGTCGATCGCCGCGACGCCGTCCGGGCGGCGCGCGCTGAGCTTCAGCCGGAGCGCGGAAACTCGCGCCGCCAGATGTTCGAGCGCGGCGCGCGATTTGATCTCATGTTCCGCGCTCTCGCGCGAGCTTGCTTCCAGCGCCGCGATTTCATTGTGGACCGCTTCGAGCTGCGCGTCGGCCTCGCGGAGCGCGCCTTGCCCCTGCTCGATATCGGCAGTGCGCGCCGGCGCGTCGACTGTTGTCGAGCGGATACGCTCCTCGAGGTCGGCCCGTTCGCCGGCGAGATCGCCGAGACGGCCGCGCAGCACGGCGGCCTCGCGAATGAGTTCGGAGAGATCGTCCTTGAGTTCTTCGGCGCGGCGCTCCACGTCCTTGAGCTCACGCTGCGCGGTGTCGTTGCGCGCCTGGATTTCTTTGAGCGCGGCTTCGCTGTCGCCTCCGGCTCCCGCGTGCTCGCGCGCGTGCCGTGCGCCTGCCTCGGCGCGCGCGGCGCGTGCGAGCGTGGCCTTGGTTTCCAGTTCGGCAAGGCGCGCGACGAGCGTCGGCTCAAGTTCGTTGATCGAGGCGAGCCGGCGCTCGAGAAAGCCGCGATTGCGCGCACGCTCCGCCGCTCCATTGTGCAGGTTCTCGAGCTCGCGCTCGGAGCCGCCGAGTTCGGAGCGCGATGCTTGCGCCGCCGTCGACGCGGCCTCGACGTCGGTCTGCGCCGCTGCCGACTTGGCGCGCGCGGACTCGGCCGACGCTTTGAGTTCGCCGTCGCGACTATTCTGCAGCGCCAATTCTTCGCGCTGTTCGAGCAGGCGGCGCGCGGCGGCCAGGCGCTCGAGCTCCGAAAGTTCCGCCTTGATCATTTTGAATGCCTCGGCCTTCTTGGCCTGACGGCGCGCGAAATTAAGCTGGCGCTCGATTTCGCTGAGCACGTCGTCGAGGCGTGCGAGATTTTCCTTGACCCGCTCGAGCTTGCGCTCGCTGATTTCGCGCCGGCCCTTGAACAGCGAGAGTCCGGCCGCCTCTTCGACCAGCGAGCGTACCTCGTGTGGCTTGGCCTGGATGATCTCTTCGATTCGCCCTTGCTCGATCAGCGCATAACCGCGGCTATAAATCTGCGCTGCCATGAAAAATTCGGTGATGTCCTTGAGCCGGCAGGGAATCTTGTTGAGCAGATACTCGGAATCGCTGGACCGATAGACGCGCCGGGTGACGGCGACTTCGCTCAGCGTCGAGTACGGCTCGGGCAGGCTGCTGCCCTCTTCCGCTTCGAGGACCAAGGTGACTTCCGCCATTCCGGCGGCGGAATTGGAATCGTTGCCGGCGTAGATAAGGTCCTCGGCGCTCTTGCCGCGCAGGCGCGTGGGGGCCTGCTCGCCGAGAACCCAGCGGATCGCATCGACGACGTTCGACTTGCCGCATCCGTTGGGGCCGACCACCGCGGTCATCCCTAGGGCGAAGCTAATCGTCGTTGCTTCGGAGAATGATTTGAAGCCTACTAACTCGAGGCTTTTAAGACGCATACAACCGACGCCTCCACCACACCACCACCCCCATGGGCTTATCGCAGAAATCCTGCGGGGGTCAATACCACCACAATCTGTCGTGCACTAATCGACTAATACCCCTGCCGATTGTGCTTCGAGCGCACCGTCGGCGATCAGTCCTGGATCAGTTCCGTGTTCCAGTAAGCGCTGTCGACCTGCGAGAGGTACGGCATCCACTCGCGATAGCGGCGCAGGCTGAACATCTCGGCACTGAATGGAGTCCATTCCGGACGCCGCGGCCGGCGCACCAGCGCCATCCGGGCCTCTTCCGGGGTGCGTCCGCCCTTGCGTCGATTACAATGATGGCACGAGCAGACGATATTCTCCCAAGTCGAGGTTCCACCGCGCGAGCGCGGTATAACGTGATCGAGGTTGAGCTCAGTGCGCGGCAGTTTGCGGCCGCAATACTGGCAGGTATTCGAGTCGCGCGCGAAGATGTTGAAGCGCGAAAAGCGCACGTGGCGGCGGGGCACGCGCTCATAGGCGGTCAGGAGCAGCACGCGCGGCACACGGATGAACCCGTTGACCACGCCGAGACGCTCGTGATGGACCTCGATCGCCAGATCGCGCCAGCTCTCGAAGTCGAAGGTGCGGTACTGCTCGTCGACGGCGCGCGCAACCCCTTGGTAAAGCAGCGCGAACGCGCGCTTCACCGAAGTTACGTGCACCGGCAGATAAGATCGGTTGAGGATCAGGACCCTGGTGTTAAGGACCGCCCCACCCGGCATCCCGCCCGCCATCGTGTCCGCTACCGCTGACATCCTAAAACGAGTAACGGCCCCAATAACTCAAGTCAAGGTGCGAGGCGATGAAACCCGCGTGAAATCGAGGCGAAAGAGCGTTGCCTTGCTATGCTGACGGGTGCCCCGTATGATCTTTTGCCAAGTTGTGGAGGCGGAAGGGAATCAATCGTCGCCAGCCGGATTGCCGATACTCATCGCGGCCGCGATGCTATCCTCAGTCCAATCATCGTAGGGGTATTCCCGCCGTGCATCCCGAGGCGGTCCCGCCCAGGAAAATTCGCCAGTGAAACGTGAAATCGCAATCAACGCCTCCGCCCTCGAGGTGCGGGTGGCGCTGCTCGAAGACAATTCGCTCGCCGAGTTCTTTCTCGAACGCGAGGAACACGGCGGGCTGGCCGGCAACATCTATAAGGGCAAGGTGACGCGCGTGCTGCCCGGGATGCAGGCCGCATTCGTCGACATCGGTCTGGAGAAAGCCGGGTTCCTGCATGTCTCGGATTTCGACAGCGGAATCGAGGCGCTCGCCACCGCCGCCGAAGTAGTCGGCGAAGAAGACGTAGAAACCGAGCCGGGCAATGGCGACGGCGCGGGAGAGCGGAGCTTCGCCGACATCGAGATCGATTTGGACGGCGACGAGACCGCTGCCGAGTCGCCGCCGCCATCGCCGTCGGGCGGCCGTCGCGGGCGGCGTGGCCGTCGCGAGCGTCCGCGCAGCCGGCTGCCGATCGAGCAGCAGCTCCAGCGCAACCAGGAAATCATCGTACAGATCGCGAAGGAGCCGATGGGCACCAAGGGTGCGCGGCTCACCTCGGCGATTTCGCTGCCGGGGCGATACCTGGTCTACACGCCGACCAGCAATCACGTCGGCGTATCGCGGCGAATCGCGAGCGCCGAGGAGCGCGCGCGATTGCGCGCGGTAGTCAACGAGCTGCGTCCGCCGCAGGGCGGGTTCATCGTCAGGACCGCGTGCGAGGGACTCTCGCGGCGCGAGATCCAGCGCGACATCGCGTTTCTCACCAAGCTGTGGTCCTCGATCGTCGCCAAGAGCGAGCGCAGCGCGCCGGCGTCGATACTGTACAACGATCTCGACGTGGCGCTGCGCACGGTGCGCGACCTGTTCTCCAGCGACGTCGAGCGGCTCTGGGTCGACGACGCGCAGACCTACGGTCGCATCGTGGGTTTCGTGCAGTCGTACATGCCGCGGCTCCGCTCGCGCGTCGCCCTGCACGAGGGCCAGGAGCCGCTGTTCGATCGCTTCAATATCGAACCGCAGATCGAGCGCGCGCTCGATCGCAAGGTGTGGCTCAAGTCGGGCGGTTACCTGGTATTCGATCAGGCCGAGGCGCTCACCGCGATCGACGTCAACACCGGACGCTTCGTCGGCAAGAAGAACCAGGACGAGACCATCCTGAAGACGAACCTCGAGGCCGCAGACGAGGTCGTCAAACAGCTGCGGCTGCGCAACATCGGCGGCATCATCATCGTCGACTTCATCGACATGGCGCGCGAGGCGGATCGCAAACGCGTCAGCGACGCGCTGGCGATGGCGCTCAAGCGCGACAAGGCGCGCACGTCGGCGCTCAGAATTTCAGAGCTCGGGCTGGTGCAGATGACGCGCAAGCGCACTCGCGACAGCCTCGAGGCGCTGCTGACCGAGCAATGCTCGCGATGCCAGGGGCGGCGCGTGGTGAAATCGGTGCCCACGCTCGCCGCGGAGGTGCTGCGTGGAATTCAGCGCCAGGCCGCGCGCCGGCCGCCCGGCGACATGCTGATCGTGAAGCTCAATCCGGACGTCGCGCGCCATCTCTACGATGCGGGCTCGAAAGATCTCGAGGCGCTCGAGCGCAAGCTCGCGACCAAGATCGTGCTGCGCTCCAAGGAAGGCATCGAGCCGGGCGCGTTCGAGCTCGGCCAGGCTCCCGCCGCCGCGTAGCAGAGATCCAAAACGATCACGCGCCTTCGACGCTGGTGGCGGCGGCGATTTGCGCGGCGGCGCGAATCTGGCCGAAGTGAATCGTGGCGAGATCGAACTCGTCGAGCGCCTTGTTCAGACTGGTGAGCGCGGCCTTGCACGTCGGAATCGTCTTGCGCGCGCGGGTCAGCGGATTCGATCGCGCGATGATGAAATTTTTCAGGTAGGGATGGACTAGGCCGCGCTTTTTGCCTTGGGCGACCAGGTTGCCAAGCGTGGTGTCGGCCTGCTCGACCTGGCCCGCCCGCTCGTTTCGCTCTTCGATCGCCTCCTTCAGCGGCTTTGCGACGAAGTTGTCGACCCGGCTCAGGATTGGCGCATACACGGCGCCGCCAAACTTCTTCCGGCGCTCGTAGACGATGCCCAGCGTGATGAAGTGTGCGCGCTCGAACTCGAACGCGAAGTCCTTCTCCGCGCTGCGCGGATGCTCCTCGAGCCGCGCGCGATACATCCTGATGACCTCGAGCGCCTTGTCGCGCAGGTTGTGCGCCTTTTCGGTGTTGAGCGCGAGAATCTGAAAGGCGACTTCGGGCTCCGGAATCACGATCGCGGGGATCATCTTGGCGCCGGCCTTGAGCGCGGCGGCGCGGCGATGGTTGCCGTTGGGCGTCCAGTAGGTGCCGCCGGATTGAATCGCGACGATCGGCTCGGTGAAGCGATCTAGCTTCTTCATCACCTCGATCATCCGCTTCAGATGCGCGGGCGAGAGATCGCGCTGATACGGCGTCGGCTCGACCTTGCTAAGCGGGAGCATCGCGAACAGATGCCAGTGATCGCCGAGCGGCTCCTGGTACGCGGCGAGCGCGGCGCCGCCGTCGGCGCCAATCTGCTCGGCCAGTTGCGTAACCGCGGCGGGAAGTTTCGCGCCGCTCGGGAAAGTCGCGAGGCCGTCCATGCCCCGATGTTGTAGTGGATCGCAACCGCTCGCGCCATGCGCGACTGAGTCATCGGCGCGCGCGAGACTTCGTCAACTTCGGCTCAGCGGTAACTTACGATCTCGAGCAGGTTGCCGTCGGGGTCGAGAAAATAAATGCAGTCGTGATCGCCCCAATCGATCGGCGCCGCGCTCTCGACGCCGGCCGCCGCCAAGCGCTCGCGCGCGGTGACGAAATCGCCGCGGCTGACGCGAAAGGCGTGATGCGCTTTGCCCAGTGGATTCGCGATCCGGCTCCGCCGTTCCGAAGCGCTGAGCGCGGCCATACGCGGCGCCTCGAACAGCGCCAGATTCTGACCGCCGCAATCCAGCAGCAGCTGGTCGCCCAGCCGCATAGCGACCTCCAGGCCGAGCACTTCGGTATAGAAGCGCTCGGCGCGCGCGAGGTCGGCGACTTCAACGCCAAAATGATCGAGACGCTCGAGCTTCATGACAACGGCGATCTCATTTCGACCTGCGCGCGCCGCGGCGGCGCGGTTCAGGACGACGCGACGGCGGTGCGCTCGGCGAGATCAGGACGGCGCGAGGAAAGTATGCGTTCCTTCTCGCGCTGCACGAAGGCCGGATTAAAGGTGACGATTAGCACCGGCAGAATCGTCATCGCACCGAGCATCGACACGAACATCCAGACCGCGAGCAGCAGCCCCATCTCGGCGTCGAAGCGGATGTCCGACCAGTACCAGAACAGCACCGAGGCGACCAGGGTGAGCGCGGTGAACGCGACCGCCTTGCCCGACGTGACCAGCGCGGTGTAGGTCGCGTCGGTGAGCTCGCGGCCGAGCGCAAGCTCCTCGATGATGCGGCTCACGATATAAATCGCGTAGTCGATTCCAAATCCGACTCCGACCGTCACCACCGGCAGCGTGTTGATGTTGATGCCGATGTCGTGCGCGCCCATGTAAGCATTGATCGCCGCGTTGGCGAGCGCGAGCGGGAACAACAGGTAGAGTCCCGCCATGAACGATCGATAGGTGATCAGGATGATCACGTAGATGGTCGCGAAGGCGAGCACGTTGAGTAGCACGTCGTTGTCGATGATTTCCTGGTTGGCGGCGGCGAGCTCGCCGATCAGTCCGGCGGCGAGCGAGAACTTGACGTTGGGGACCTGGTTCTTCGGGTCGGCGAAGTAGCGCTGGGTGCGCAGCACGATGCGCTGGATGTTCTCGCCCTCGCGGTCCTTGGTGAACACGGTCATCTGGGTCGCATCGCGCCGCGGGGTGATGATGTAGGCGGTCGACAGCGGCGAGGAGCCGGCGAGCAGGCCGCCGACCAGTTGCCCGGTGGCGCGCACGCTGGTCGGCAGCACATTCCATTTGGGCTGGAACTCGCGCAACGCAAAGCCGCTGTTGGAGAGCAGATCGGCGACCGAGAAGGTGCGCCCGACGGCGGGGTCGCCCTCCATGTAGCGCTCATAAGAATCCATCACGTGGTAGAGCTTGGGATCGTTGAGCGCGTCGCGATTCTGCAGCTCAGCCACCACCACGAATTCCTCGATCGCGCCGAACTCGCGTGAGATCGCCGCCATCGCGCGGTTGTACGGCGCGCTAGGCCACAGGATCGGCGACTCCGATGACGGGTCGCCGACCTTGAGCCCGCTCCAGAAAAACGAGCACAGCGCGATCACGCCGACAGTCGCCAGCAGAGTCACTATGCGGCCGCGGCGCTCCAGCATCGGACGCGCAATCGCCTGCAGCATCCGCTTGAAGATGCCGTGCTCGCGGCGCTCGATCACTTCGATGCGCGGCGGCTCCAGGTAGTAGTAAACGATCGGATTGAGCAGCAGCTCGCTCACGATGATCGCGGCGATCCAGAAGCTCGCCGTGATCGCGAGCTTCTGCAGGAACAGCACCGGTACCAGCAGGATCACCAGAACGCCGAACGCGTCGGTGAGAATTCCCGACAGCGACGGCACGAACAGTTCCGAGAACGCCGACAGAATCGCTTTCTCCTTGTCGCGCTGCCGATAGAACTCCTCATAGTACCGATCGTGCATCTGCACCGAATGGCTGACGGCGCGCGCGGTTATGAGGAACGGGATGACCAGCACCAATGGATCGAGGCCGAAGCCGATCAGCCTGATGAAGCCGAGGCCCCAGATCGCGCAGATGACGCCGGAGATGGTGGGACGCAACGCGCCGCGCCAGTCGTGGAAGTACAGGTAGAGCAGAATCCAGACCGCGAACACGGTCGCGATAAAAATTTTGAAAACCTGCGGTGTGTAATAATAAACCCAGCCGTACAGAATCGGCTGTCCGCCAACGTAAATCCGCACCGTGTCGTCAAGCTCGGGCTTGACGACGATGCTGCGCACCTCGTTGAAGATCTGGCGATAGTCCAGGCGCGACTCGAGGAAGCTGCCCTCGATAATCGCCGCGCGATCGTCGAGCGAGACGAAACGTCCGAACACCACGCCCGGATTTTTGTGCACGTTGCTCTTGAGCTCGTCGAGGTCGCGCTGCGTCTTTGGAACCTCGCCGCCGGGCAGCACCGGGGTGCTCAGGATCACGCCGCCGGCCAGCGGGCGGAAGTAGCTCGCCGTCGCCATCGAGCGCACCGAGCCGTGCTGGATGCCGTAGACCAGGTCCATGTCGCGCGTCATTCGCACGATCTTGCCGATCATCTCGGGCGTGTAGATGGTGCCGTGGCGCGCCTCGATCATGATGGTGACGTTGTTCACGCTGCCGAAGAATTCGTCGTACTTATGCGCGATCTTGATGAACGGATGGTTCTGCGGCAGCAGGTCGCCGAAGCTGGTCACCAGCCGGGTCTGCGCGGCGAAGTAACCGAAGAACGCGGTCAGCAAGCCGACGATCGCCAGCACCAGGTAACGCCGGCGCAGGATCCATTCGCCAAATCGATACCAGACCATCGTGTGCTCCCGCGCGCGCCGCTAGCCCTGGCAGAAGCGCCAGCTCTTGCCGCCGTCCTCGGTGTAGAGAATCGTGCCGTAGCCGACGATCCATCCGTGCTGGTCGTCGAAGAAGCGCACCTGGCTGAGCGGAAATGGCAGCGACGGCACACTGGAATCATGCGCCCACGCGCCGTTGGGCTGCAGCCGCAACACGGTGCCGGTCAGCCCGGTGGTGATTCCCTGGGTGCCGCCATACAGGTCGATCGAGAACAGCGGGTCGCGCGCGGGAAACTGCCGCGCACCCGGCACCAGCGAATCGGGCGGCGAGCCCGGCTTGTCGGCCTGATGCGCGAAGTGCCAGGACTTGCCGCCGTCGTCGGTCTGCACCACCCATCCTTCGAGTCCGCACGCGGCGCCGTGATTCTGATCGCGAAACGAAACGCCGAAGAACGTCGGCAGCAGAAAATCCGCGAAGCGCGGATCGTCGTTGGGGCCCAGCGGCCGTTTCCACTGGCTCAGCAGCGATTGCTGCTGCTCGTTCCAGGTCCGGCCGCCGTTCTCGGTCTCCCAGATGCGCCCCAGCTCGCCGACCACCCATCCCCGCTGCGGATTGATAAAGTTCGCACTGTAGAGGACCGGTTCTTCGTAGGGCAGCGCGTAGTCCTGCAACTCGGGCGCGACCATGCGTTGGAGCTGGCGCTTGAAGAAACTTTCGCCGCCGTCGGTGGTGCTGAGCACCAGCGCGCGATCGCCGACCAGAAATCCGTGCAGCCGATCCGGAAACGACAGGCCGAAAATAAACAGATGGGTGCGCGAGTTGATCTTCTCCCACTTCTTGCCGCCGTCGCGCGTGCGCATTATCAGGCCGTCCTGCCCGCACAGGTATCCGTTCTGATCGTCGGTCATCTGGATGCCGAAAATTCCCAGTGTGGTGCCGATATCGACGCGCTGGAAATGGCGTCCGCCGTCTTCGGTGAGCAGCACTTTGCCGCGCGCGCCCACGATGAACGCGCGGGTCGGACTGGTCGGCCACACGTCGAAGAAGTCGTCGGTAAAGGTGATGTTGCGCAGCGTGATCGGCGGGACGGGGACCTCGCGATGGCATCCGGGCGCGGCGAAAATCGCTAGGATCAGCACCAGTGCGCAGGCGCACGCGTGCGCGGATTTCGATCGCATCATCAGGCTTTTAGTCATCAAAGTGCGTCGCGCCCGAAAAATTGGCTCTATACTCAGGCAAAGCGTCCACATTCGCAAGCCAGATTTTTTCGGACCGATTTAGCGCGAATCCCGGTGCCAATTCATCGCGTTAATGTAATTGACCGACCGTCTCTGCAAGGCTGGCCGGGACGTGACTGGGTCGGAATTCCGTCAGCAGATCAGATTCCCGCGACGACCAAGTCAGCGTGCTGGGCGGGCCGCACATTGGCGAAGTACCAATCCTCCGCGGCCATCCACGGGATTAACCAATCGTTCCTAATGTCATTCTTAAGGTGCCCGCGTGCCAGCATCCGCTTTCGCCGTTCGTCACGCGGCGTTTCGACAAAGATTGCAATATCGATCAGCGGCCGCAGTTCGGGACGGGTCGAATAGACGCCTTCGACCAGAACAATCTCATTCGGCTCAACTATCACCCATTGGTTCAGCCGATCCGTTTCCCAATCGTATCTTTGGTACCGCGCGGTTTGTCCGCGCCGCAGCGGCGATAGCGCTTCCTCGCACATCCGCTCCCAGGGAAAATACAGGCGGTATGCTTCGTCGGGCGCGAGCCGCGCGGCAGGGTATTCGTTCAGCGGACGAAAGAAATGGTCAGCTCTGAGGATACTGACCTTGCCGAGACGATCGCGTGTCCCTTTCGCGAGCGTGGATTTTCCCGCGCCGGCTCCGCCGTCGATCGCGCCAATAATCATCGCGCTGCCGACTCGCGCAATCGCGAATCGATCCGGCTACCGCGTCGATTGCCTGTTCAAGACGCATCCAATTGTCGCCCGTCGGGGCACCTGCCGGTGCGCGGTCTCGGCGGCATGGCAGAGTTTTCATGCTAGTCGGCCTTATCGCAGCGTTTTGATACTCAGGTAAAAGCGTGCGTATTCGCAAGCCAGATTTTTACTGGCGCGACTGAGTGCGAATCACACCAATTATTCGAGATCGGCGAGCAGGACCTATGGGATGAAAGTCCTCAAATATAGCTTGTCATCCAGTCCGTCGAAGGTGTGGTAGCGCGAGGCGAACTTCCACTGGTCACCTACCTTTGCGTACTCGTCTTCGAAGTAACCCAGGCCAAGCGACTCCATGGTGACCGTCATATTGCGCACTTCCACGGAGCATCGGCCGGTCGCGCGGTCTACGCCAAGCAGATTTACGATTTGAGTGTGGACGAACAGCCGGGGGTTCGTCTCAGCGAGCGCTTTTTCATGCATCCTCCTGATTTCGGCGCGCCCACGCGAGACGGCTTGAACCTCGATGCCCTTCATGACGAAGGTGGCATCGTCGGTAAATAGACCAAGCAGGCCATCAACGTCTCTTCTCCGCAAGCAGTCGCAGTAGAGTACCGGAAGATCGCGGATGGCTTCGCGGTCAAGAAGCTCACGAACCAACTCGTCAGTCGTCTTCATGATTTCGTCCTCAGAACAATCCGTTCGCGTGAAATTCCCGCTCCCAGGATCGGTCGCAGCGCCTGGCGCGCACGATGTACCTCACACTGACTTGAAGAGCGCATGACCTTTCCCCACGGGAAACTATTCCCATTTTGCCGAGAGTTGCCAAGGGTATAACCCTGCCATGGCTCCCCGGATGTGGGTAGTGGAAGCTTATTTCCGTTCGCGCATCGCGCCGATCAGAATCGCTGCCAGCTCCGGACGGGCGTATTCCGGCGGCGGCGCCTTGCCAGCGCGCAGCAGCTCGCGAACTTTCTTGCCGGATAACAGCAGCCGATCCGCGTCGGTGTGCGGCCAGGTCTTGAACCACGCCATCCGGTCGCACTTCTGGCACCAGAAAGTGTGCTCGAACATCAGTTCATCAATTCCCGCTCTGGCGGCCGATCTGGATCAAAACGAGATAAACTTAAAAAAAGGACCCAGGAGAAAAGACTAAACGACCACCGCGCGGTCTAGGCTGCTATGAAATCATCGCGCGGGATCTTCGCATCGCGAAGTAGTCGCGTAAGAAACCCAATATCATCGATATCAGTATTGGGGACTATAACCGTTTTCGCTGAACTGGCTGAAGCTTGCGGAGTCCTCAGTGATTGCCGCCCGCAAATGGACCGTCGTAGTGAAGCACTTTGAGCTTGCGAATAAATCCCGCCGTTTGCATGGGGTCAGAGCGGGCATCGGGGCGGGCAAATCTCAACAGTGATCGTCGACAAATTTGGGCGGCGCGAACAAATCGATTCCGTCCACAACGGGCACGCGGTCATGTCCAATCTTTACTTGAACGTCGATCCAACCATCCAGAGCGGAACGCAGCTCACGCCTTGCGTCTTCCTCGGTATCCCCCATCACCGATAGGCCATCGAAGTCAGGGATACTCGCGTAGTATTTTCCGCTTTCCATACGCTCAATCCGTGCGTGGCTGAGCGCCGCATCGGTATATTCGAGGTAGGTTGCCATTCCTGCGCCTCGCTTAATTAATCTCATTGCGTTTGGTGTTATCGTCACGCCGCGTCCCCTCTCGACTTTATCGTAAGGTGGGCTAGCGCGTAACCTGATGGCTATCGAAGGAATCGTCAGCCTCGTAAGGCAAAACTGAACCACTGCCAAATTGCGGATTCGATTTGACTATTCGAGATCGGCGAGCAGAAAGCCGGTCAGGTATTCGCCCTCGGCGTGGCCGAGCAGCACCGGGTGGTCGAGGCCGGGGCCGAGGCGCGCGAGCATGCGGAGATTGCGGCCCGCTTTGGACTGCGCGATGCGGACTGCGCGGAGAAAGTCGTCGCCGCGAAAATGTACCGAGCAACTGAAGGTCATCATCTGGCCGCCGCGGGCGAGCGCGCGCATCGCGAGCGCGTTCAGCTCGACGTACATCCGTCCGGCGCGCTCGACGTCGCCGCGGCTGCGCGCCAGCGGCGGCGGATCGAGCACGATCAGATCGAAGCGCTCGGCCGTTTCCGCCATGTACTTCCCCGCTTCGCCATGGACGAATTCGATCGCGTCCGCGGGATGTCCGTTAAGCTCCAGATTACGCGCGGCCCACGACAGCGCACGCGCCGAGGTGTCGACCGCAACCACCCGCCGCGCACCGCCCGCCCGCGCCGCGAGCGCGAAACCGCCGCTGTAGCAGCACGCGTCGAGCATCCGCGCGGGCGATCCGTGCGCGGCGGCAAGCGCGCGCAGGTGCGCGCGGTTCTCGCGCTGATCGAGGAATGATCCGGTTTTCTGACCATGTTCGAAGTCGACCGCGATGCGGATTCCGTTTTCGCTCACGACCGTTTCGGTAACCGGCTCGCCGGCGAGCAGGCCCACGCGGTCGGCGAGTCCTTCCTGCCGCCTGACCGCGCCGGCGCTGCGCTCGAGAATGGCACGCGGACTGATCAGGCGCGTCAACTCGGCGGCGATCTCCTCGCGCATCGCATCGGCGCCGGCCGAAAGCAGTTGCATCACCGCGACGTCGCGGTAGCAGTCGACGACGACGCCGGAGAGGCCGTCGCCATCGCCGTTGACCAGCCGGTAGCAATCGGTGTCGCTCGCGATCATGCGGCGGCGCATCGCGAGCGCGTTGTTGAGCCGGCGCGCGAGTATCTCGCCTAGGTCGCCGGCGGCGCCCCACGCGAGCATCCGCACTGCGATGGTGGTGGCGGGATGGTAGTGCCCGACGCCGAGCAGCGCGCGCGCGGCGTCGTAAACTTCAACCGCCGCGCCCGGCGCGAGGCCCGGCGGCTCGACGCGCTCGATCGCCTGCGAAAAAATCCACGGGTTACCGCCGCGGACCGGACCCTCACGGCCGCGCTTGAGGATCACGCGCGCGAAAGGAGCTATCGAGGGTTTCGTCGCGGACATGCGATCGACAGTTTCCATCTTCGCGATGAGAGCTGAATGCGATCTCTGCGGAGCGAGCTCAGCGCGCGCTCCATTTGCGCTCGCCGGCGCGGATGAACTCGCCGCTGCGGCCGCCGCTCTTCTTCACCAGCCGGATCGCGCCGATTTCCATCGCGCGATCGATCGCCTTGGCCATGTCATAGATGGTGAGCGCGGCCGCGCTCACCGCGACCATCGCTTCCATCTCGACGCCGGTGCGGGCCGCGGTCGCGGCGCGCGCCTCGATCTCGAGCGCCGAATGCGCGCGGTCGGGGCGAAACTCGACTTCGACGACTTCGAGCGGAATCTGATGGCATAGCGGGATCAGCTCGTGGGTCCGCTTGGCCGCCATCACGCCGGCTATTCGCGCCGCCGCGATCGCCTCGCCCTTGTTGAGCTTGCCGCCGACAATCGCCGCGAGGGTCGCCGGCGCCATCGTGATTCGCCCGCGCGCGATCGCTTCGCGCCGGGTGACCGGCTTGTCGCCGACATCGACCATCCGCAGGCGCCCGCGGCGGTCCAGATGGGTGAGCGCCCGCTCCTCGCGGCCCGCAGGCGCGGCGGAATCTGGCTTTGCTTTCTTGCCCGGCATCGCAGCAGCGGATAAGAGCTTATGTTGACCGCGCGCGGATATACAGACTCGCGGCAAAACCGATGGTAACTTCGGCGTGACGATCTCCTGTACAATGGGTACAGGAAAACCGCGCGACACCCGCAGCCATAATTATCTTTACTGAAGGCTTCCCGGCGAAACTTTGACGCGAACTCTGAAAGGGATTCCATGCCCCAGCAAATAAATCAGGACGAAATCAACCAGGTGGTAATTGTCGGCTCCGGACCCGCGGGGTTGACCGCCGCGCTGTATACCTCGCGCGCCAACCTCTCGCCGCTGCTGATCGAGGGCGACTCGCCCGGCGGGCAGCTCACTATCACCACCGAGGTCGAGAACTATCCGGGCTTCGAGCACGGCGTGCAGGGGCCCGAAATGATGGAAATTTTCCATCGCCAGGCCGAGCGCTTCGGCACGCGCTTCGTGAGCGGGCACGTGAGCGAGGTCAGATTCGGCAAGCGGCCGTTCGAGCTGGTGGTCGGCAAGAGCGTGGTCCGCGCCGCGTCGGTGATCGTTTCGACTGGCGCGACCGCCAAGCTGCTCGGGCTGGAATCGGAAAAGCGCCTGATGGGCTACGGGGTGAGCTCGTGCGCGACCTGCGACGGCGCGTTCTTCAAGGACAAGGACGTGATGGTGGTCGGCGGCGGCGACACCGCGATGGAAGAGGCGACCTTTCTAACCAGGTTCTCGCCGAAGGTGACCGTCGTGCATCGGCGCGACACGCTGCGCGCCTCGAAGATCATGCAGGATCGGGCGCGCAACAATCCCAAGGTCGGATTCATGTTCGATTCGGCGATGGTCGATATTCACGGCGACAAACAGGGCGGCGTCACCGGCGCGACGATCAAGAATCTGAAGACGGGCAAGACCAGCGAATTCAAGGCCCACGGCATCTTCATGGCGATCGGCCACAAGCCCAACACGGATATCTTCAAGGGTCAGCTCGACATGGACGAGCTGGGTTATCTGATCGTGAAGCCCGGCTCGACCTACACCAACGTCGAGGGCGTATTCGCCGCCGGCGACGCGGTCGATCACACCTATCGGCAGGCAGTGACCGCCGCCGGCACCGGATGCATGGCGGCGATCGACGCCGAGCGCTGGCTGGAACTGCAGCAGGGCGAGTAGCCGGATCGCGGCGCGCGAACCGAGAAGCCGGCTCCGCTGTCGCCGCAAGAAACTGCTGACTTCGGCGCCTGCTATTTGCGCTTAGCGCGGCTCTTGGACTTGCCCGAACCGGTGAGCTCATTCAGATCGGCCATCAGCGCGGTGAGGTCGAGACCCGGGGGCGCCTTCCCGGCGCTGTCGATCCATTGCGGACTCAGCACCGCGTAGATCTCGTCGCCGTAGGTATCGAGGAACTGCCAGGTCATCTGCTTGAGCGCGCCCCAGGTCACCACCGTGCAGGTGCGCGCGTCGTACGCAACGATCGGCACCGCATGGCCGCCCCAGGAGCCGGGCGCTCCCGGTCCCACCGCACCACCCGGCGGCACCGACCAGGTGGTCTGCTTCTGCGCGCTGACGGGCAGCGCCAGTCCGATATAGACCGCGCCGAAGAGATCGACGCCGTCCATCACGTCCGCGTGATTGCCGGGCTCGATCGAAACGAAGGCGGTGATCTTCTGGCCGGCGATTCCGCTGCTGCGCCAGTATTTCAGGACGTCGAGCTCGACCGCGCCGCGATCGCTGTTCGGGTTGCTGGGGGTATAGCCGGTGATCGCGCTGTAGGCGGCGACGATCTGCGTGGTGGTCGGCGTGACCTGATGCGAGACGTTGGCGCTCCACAGCTCGATCAGATGACCGGCCGCAGCGCAGGTGCAATCGCCGAGGGTGTCGTTGCCCATCATTCCCCATCCGTGCACCTTGGGGGTCCAGTCGATGCTCGCCCGCGGGGGCGGCAGCACTTTCGGCCGCAGGTAGTCAGCCAGCATCAGGGTGCGCGAGTCGTAACGCGGGGCCTGCTTACCGAGCTTCATGTTCGCCAGGTTCATGAATGCCTCCATCGATGCGCGGAAATCTCGAGAACGCCCGGGTGAATCCGCGGACGCAGTCGCTCCCTTTTGCGACTTTTATGAACTTATATCTCTACGCGACTACAGCGGATAGAATTTTGCCGCTCGAAAGTCAAGGAATACGACCCTCTGTAGAGAGGGAGTGGGCGGGGCCTGCCTCCGCGCCCGCGGGTGAGGAGCCGGCACCGCGGTCGCCGCAAAGATCGCGGATGTCTACGATTTAGCTCTAACCGCGCCCGGCGCGCATCCGGGCAGAACTGGAAGTGAAAACCCGTGAAGGGTTTCGCGCTCCCGAATCCGCTGCGCTATGGCAATACGTCCTGCTCGACGAAGACGCTCTTCTTCTTGCCGATTCGGACACACATGACCGAGCCGTTGTAATCGGGGTTGCAAATGGGCTTATCGACCGCCGGACATTTGTACAGATTGGTATCGAGCGTCTGGCACTGGTCGAGGCTGAAGTTCAACTCGACGTGCTGCAACGCCGCCGACGGCGGAGTGGCCGACGACGAGGAGCATCCGGCGAGTGACAAGGCCGCCAGCGCGGAGAGAGTCACTGCCGTCGAGATCAGCCGTGCTGCGATCGTGCGCGCCCTTGAATCCGAGTTCTTTCGATTCAGCATTCTTGAGCCTCTCCTGTCGAAGTCGATTCGTTGACGTTCGCCAATCGCCGACACCAGCAATCTGAGTTTTTGTAGTATACAGGACCGGCCGTTTTTTCAAGGCGTCTTCTCGATTTCGATGCGAGTTGCGCGGAAAAGGGTGTCGCAAGTCAGCGTCGCGCGTCGCGGCAGACGGCCTCGCATTGATTTGATGCGCACGATCGAATCGGGGTCGCCTCGGCACGGCGGGTTGTGCTAACAAACGCGCCTATGGCGGCATTGCAGTTTCCAAAGGGATTTCTGTGGGGCACCGCGAGCGCTTCCTATCAAATAGAAGGCGCGCGCAGCGAAGACGGCAAGGGCGAATCCATCTGGGACCGCTTCTCGCACGTGCCGGGCAAGATCAAGAATGGCGACACCGGCGACGTCGCCTGCGATTTCTACCATCGCTACCCCGAGGACATCGCGCTGATGGCCGACCTGGGCCTGAACGCGGCGCGCATCTCGCTGTCGTGGCCGCGGATAATTCCCGGCGGCAAGGGAGCAGTCAACCAGAAGGGAATTGACTTCTACCAGCGCGTCGTCGACGAGCTGCTCAAGCGCAAGCTCGAGCCGTGGGTGACGCTCTATCATTGGGACCTGCCGCAGGCGCTCGAGGACCTCGGCGGATGGCCCAATCGCGACATGGCGGAGTACTTCCGCGACTACGCGGCGGTGGCCGTCGATCAGCTCGGCGATCGGGTGAAGAACTGGATGGTGTTCAACGAGCCGTGGGCGTTCACGATGCTCGGCTACCTGACGGGGCATCACGCGCCGGGGCGCCATGAACCGCGCGAGGCGCTCAAGGCAACCCACGTCGTCAACCTGGCACAGGGGATGGCGGTGCGCGCGCTGCGAGCGTCGCGCAACAAGCCGGCGGCGGTCGGCACCGCATTCAGCATGAATTCGGTGCATCCGCAGACCAGCTCGCTGGAAGATCGCGCGGCGGCCGAGCGGTGGCATCGCTTCTCGAACCTGTGGTTCCTGGAGCCCGCGATGCACGGGCGCTATCCCGAGGTCTATGCCGAAGGAAATATCGAGGACCGCCTCGACATCCGTCCCGGCGACATGGAGATCGTCAAGGCGCCGCACGATTTCGTCGGCATCAATCTGTACGTGCGCGCGGTGGTGAAGCACGATCCGCACGAGCACAACCTGCAACTTAGGCAGGTGCGGCCCGACGCGCAGGAGATCACCGATTTCGGCTGGGAGGTGTATCCGCAGGCGCTCTACGAAATGATCCATCGCATCTCGACCGACTTCGACAAGCCGCCGATTTACGTGTTCGAAAACGGATGCTCCTACGGCGACGCGCCCGGCGCCGACGGCAAGGTTGACGATCAGCGGCGCATCAGCTTTCTGCGCCGCTATATCGCGGGAGTATCGCGCGCGATCGCCGAGGGCGTCGACGTGCGCGGCTACTTCACCTGGACCTTCACCGACAATTTCGAGTGGGGCGAGGGCTTCGCGCAGCGCTTCGGAATCGTATGGTGCGACTTCAAGACCCAGGAGCGCATCGTCAAGGAGAGCGGGCGATGGTACTCCAACCTCGCGCGCTCCAACGCGCTCGACTTCGACCCGGGCACTTAAGCCTCACGCGCGTGCGGTCAGGGAGTTAGGGCGCATCGAATCCGGCGAAATCCTGATGTGGCTTCATCTGTGCGCGATGGCCGCGTATTTCGGCGCGCAATTCGCACTGCTCTATATGCTGATCCCCGCGGCGGCGACCGCCCGCGACGAAAGCTCGCGGCGCGCGAGCCTGATCACCGGGCTGCGCTTTTACAATCCGTTTACCATCGCGATGCTTGGCATAGTCGTCATCACCGGTGCGATGCGCTTGACCGATCTGAAAGCGTCGATGAAGTTCGACTACTTCAGCCGCATCGGAGGGCCGCTGGAGCTGAAACTCGCGCTCGCGTTCCTGCTCATCTTCCTGCAGACCTACCTGACTTTCGGCCTGGCGTTCCGGATCGGCAGACAGGAGGAAATCGCGGCGCACGGCGATGGCCCGGCATTCACCGTCAAGCAGGTCGACTCGATCCTGATGCGCATCCGCGTGATGACGTGGATAACGATCGTGCTGACCGCGGCGGTAATCCTGGTGTCGCTGACGATGGTCCGTCGCGCCGTCGAGAGTTCGGTCAGCCCGGGCATAACTGCGCGCGCAGCCGATTTCGAGCGATCTGATTTTTGAGGCGTTGCGACCTGTCGAGCTCGGAGGCCGCGGGGAGACCAGCCGCAGGTGGGCGGCCAGCCAGCGATCAGTCGAGGCCGTTCAGCGAGCTCACGACGTAGCCGAGCGCGGTGAGTTCGCGCATGATGCCTGGCAGCAGCCTGGGCATCGCCTGGCCTGCCGAGCATTTGTAAGAGGTCGAGCAGTCAGTCGACGCCTTTTTCTCAATCGCCTTCTTAGCGATTCTTTCTTCTGTGGTCGTCGCGTCCATGGTCATTCTCCAATCGATCAGAACAGTTCGTGCGACTCTCGCCAACCGTATTAGATGAGGGCGATCAGCGAGCTCACGACGTAGCCGAGCGTCAGCAATCCGAACACCACGCCGGGCAGTTCGCTCAGCATCGCGTTTTGCGCCTGCTGTACCGCACTCGTCGACGTCTTATCTTCCGTCGCCATCACCGCCATTCCTGCTTCAGTAGTCGTCGCGTTCATCGTCATTCCTCCAGCCCGTCAGTTACGTTAAGAAGTTCCGTTGCTTGCGTTGCGATTAGATCAGGGCGATCAGCGAGCTCACGACGTAGCCGATCGTCAGCAGTCCGAACACTACGCCGGGCAGTTCGCTCAGCATCGCGTTCTGCGCATAGCGCACCGCGTTGGTCGACGCCTTGTCTTCAGCCACCATCACCGCCATTCTTGCTTCTGTGGTCGTCGCGTTCATGGTCATTCCTCCGTCAGTCGTTTCCGTCGTGATTAGAGCAGCGCTACCAGCGAGCTCACGATGTAACCGATGGTCAGCAATCCGAAGATCGCGCCAGGCCACTCGCTCAACAGAGCGCTCTGTGCGAAGCGGGTTCCTTCGTTCGACTCGAGTTCGTTCGCTCTCTGATCCAGACCCGCTAACCTTGCCTCGTTTGTCCGTGCTTCCATTTTCCATCCCTCCCGTGGGATTCTAGCTTCAGCCCTCATGAAGCAATGCTCGTGCCACCAAAATTCTCTCGATTTCCTATGCGTTTTCCATTATTCGTATTGTGCATAAACATGGTCCACAAAGCCAAAACCGTAGTATCTTACGGCACATTTAGGTGTTTCGCGGTTTGCGAGGCGCGAAAAGTGCAAATCTGCGGTTGCGGTTAATTTTCGAAAATTGCGAAGCGCTGCAGTAAACCACCTGCAGTGAAGTTGGCGCCGGACCTGCGGCAGCATTGGCTCGGAGAACCCGTTACGTTCAGGACCGGAAGCGCTCGGTCTCCACGTCGAAGGTTCAAGGGAAGATTGCAAAAACGTCGGCGATGCGGCCGTAATTGGCGGCGCGCGGCGGGCCTGTTTGCTCCGCCACGCGCATCTGAGAAAGTTGCCTTATGGACAGCGACCGAATCCCTGACTCCGCCGAACCCTCCAAGTCCACGGGTCCACTGCGCGCGACGGGTCCGCTCGCAGCGCAACTGAAGGCGGCCGGGCCGCGGTTCGTGATGAGCCGCGACTTCGCGCTGCGTATCTGCGAGCTTGCGGTTTTTCTCACCGCGATCATCGGCTCGGTCGCGCTCGGCCTCGGCATCACCGCGTATTTCCGCGACCATCACTACGTCGCGGCCTACCTCCTCGCGTACGGCGGGTTCCGCCTCTCGGAGTTGCTGGTGCGCGAGGACAACGCGGACACTCCCGGCAGCGATTCGCTCGGCGCGCGCATCATGGATCAGGTGCCAATTCTCGTGCTGTTTGCGGCCGCGCCGTTTGAGCGCACCTACATCTACGGCGGCGAGGCGCCGGCGTGGGCGGGCGCGCTCGGACTGCTGCTCGAACTGGCGGGGTTATGGCTGGCGCTGGGCGCACGCATCCAGCTCCACTTTTTTTCTTCCGATCGATCCGGCCGCGAGCAGCGCGTGCTGGTGCGGCGCGCCCTTTACCGCTACATCCGCCATCCCGTCTACGCGGGCGAGTTTCTGGTGCTGTTCGCGTGGCCCCTGGTGTACGGCGCCCCGATTGTTGCGCTGCTTACCCTGGTGATCGGAGTGATCGTCGCGCGGCGGCGCGTGCGCGCCGAGGAAGCGACTCTGCTCGAGCGCTTCGGCGAGGACTACGAGGCGTACCGCCGCGAGACCGACGCGCTCATTCCCAGCATCTGGTGAGAGCGACGCGTCTACCCGACTATCTTACCGTCGGAGCCGAGGTTGGCGAGTTCGTCGGCGCGATCATTGAGCGGGTCGTAGCCGTGGCCGCGGACCCATTCGAACTGGACGCGGCGGCGCGCCGCCTCCGCGTCCAGCCGCTGCCACAGGTCGAGATTCGCCTTGCGCTTCCATCCCTTGGTCATCGTGTGCACGACGTATTGGCTGTCGCTCCTGAGCACGACAGCCGATCCCGGATCGGTGTGGCGCAGCGCCTCAATCGCGGCCGTGATTTCCATGCGATTGTTGGTGGTCGCGGGATCGTGGCCGTTGATTTCGCGCCGCTCGCCCTCGCCTTCCTCGATGATCACCGCGCCCCATCCGCCGCGGCCGGGATTGCCGATACAGGAGCCGTCGGCATAGACGAGATAATGCTTGCGGGAGCCGGCCATCAGCCAGGTTTATCGATCTTTTCTGAGCCGGGTCCAGAGCTCAGGCGGCGGCGCGCGCCGTTCCGAGCCGCTTGAACCATACGAGATATTCGCGGGCGGCGCGGTCCCAGGAGAAATCCGCCGCGAATGCGTTCTGCATCAGGCGGCGCCATCGCGGCGCGTTCTTGAACAGCGCCGCGGCGCGCCCAAGGGCCGCAACCAGCTCTTCGGCGCGGTAATCCTCGAACACGAACCCGTTGCCGGCGCCGGTTTTCGGATCGAATTCGGTTACCGTGTCGCGCAGGCCGCCGGTCGCGCGAACCACCGGCGCACTGCCGTAATGCAGCGCGTACATCTGCGTCAGCCCGCACGGCTCGAACCGCGACGGCATCAGGAACGCGTCGCTGCCGGCCTGGATCTGATGCGCGCGCGCATTGTCGAACTCGATCAGCACGCGCAGGCGGTCGTGATAGCGCTGCTCCGCCGCGCGGAAGAACGCTTCCATCTCGGGGTCGCCGCTCGCCAGCATCACGAGCTGCAGGTCGAGTTTCATCACCTGCTCGAGCGCGTCCTTCAGCAGATCAATTCCCTTCTGCGTCGTCATCCGGGTGACCATCCCGACCAGCGGGAAATGGTCCCATGGCGGAAGCTTGAGCTTGGCGCGCAGCTCGCGCGTGCAGATGCGCTTGCCGAGCGGATTGGCTGCGGTGAAGGTGGCCGGAATCATCAAGTCGGTCGCCGGATCCCACTCGTGATAGTCGGCGCCATTGAGGATCCCGACGAACCGATCGCCCTTGCCCCGCAGCACGCCCTCCAGTCCGAAGCCTAGTTCGGGATCAGTGGTGACCTCGCGCGCGTAAGTAGGGCTGACTGTCGAGGCGCCGTCCGACAGCACCACCGCGCCTTTCATCAGGTTCACGCGGCCCCAGAACTCCAGATAGTCCACCGAGAAATACGACCAGTCGAGATTGAGCAGCGGAAAGTCGGCGTGCTCCATGATGCCCTGGAAGGCGAGGTTGTGAATCGTGAACACCGCCAGCGTCTGGGCGAAGCGCGCGCGCAAAACCGGATCGGCGCGCATCACGATCGGCGCCACCGCGGCGTGCCAGTCGTGTGCGTGCACGACGTCGGGACGCACGACATCGGCCGCGACCAGCGCCGCGGCCCGGCCGAAGAAGATATAGCGGCGCAGATTGTCGGGGTAGTCGGCGCCCTTTTCTCCGTAAATTCCGTCGCGCCCGAAGTACTCGGGATGATCGATCAGATAGATCGGCACTCCCGTGCGATCGGCGCCGCGGCGCACGGTGAACGGTTCGGCCTGGTCGCCGACGCGTACCGTCATCGCATTGCCGACTGGCTTGGTCGCAAGCTTGCTCAGGATGGCCTTGTACCCCGGGACAATCAGCGCCGGCTCGGCGCCGGCGGCCTTGAGCGCGCCGGGCAGCGCGCCGATCACGTCGGCGAGGCCGCCCGCTTTGGCGAACGGGGCGATTTCAGCGGCAACGATCGCGATTTTCACGGATTGAGAAGCTCGTTTCCGCGCACGTTAATTGTGCGCGCCCACACATCATGCAGGGAGATTCGGGCAAGCGCAAAGGAATCGGTCGCGATCGCGAAAACAATTTCGCCGCCTCCGAACCGCAACCCAAATTGCGCTGATTGAATCGCGCGCGCGACGCTGAACTAAGCCTGCGCGGCCTGCTTCTCCGGGATCTCGCTGCTCTCAGCCAGGGTCGCGCGCAGATGCGCGGCCGAGTCCTCCGGCGGCATCGGATTGATATAGAATCCGGTGCCGACTTCGAAACCCGCCACCTTGGTGAGCGCGGGCGTGATCTCCAGATGCCAGTGGTAGTGCTTGCTCTCCGGCTCGCGCAGCGGCGCCGAGTGGATGATGTAGTTAAACGGCGGATCGGCCAGCGCGTTCTTGAGCGCGCCGAGCGTGGCCTTGAGCGACACTGCCAAGGAGCGATATTCGCTCGCGGTGGCAAACTCGAAGTGCGAGGAGTGCACCTTGGGGATCAGCACCAGCTCGAACGGGAAGCGCGCCGCGAACGGGCACACCACGATGAACAACTCGTTCTCCAGCAGCACGCGGCTGCGCGCCTGCGACTCCTGGCTGACGATATCGCAGAAGATGCACCGCTCCTTGAGCTGGTAGTAGTCGCTGGACCCGCGCAGCTCCTGCTGCACGCTGAGCGGAAGAATCGGCAGCGCGATAAGCTGCGAATGCGGATGCTCGAGGCTGGCGCCGGCCTCCGCGCCGTGGTTCTTGAAGATCAGCACGTAGCGGAAGCGCTCATCGCGGGCGAGATCGAGCACGCGGTCGCGATACGCCCACAGCACTTCCTCGATCTGGCGCGGGGTAATGTCAGCCATCGACTGATCATGATCGGGCGTTTCGATCACGACCTCGTGCGCGCCGATTCCGTTCATCAGATCGTACAAACCCTCGCCGCGGCGGCCCGCCGCGCCTTCGATCCGTAGCGCGGGAAACTTGTTCGGCACCGCGCGCACCCGCCATCCGGGCTGATTCGGCACGGTCCCCGGCTCGCGATAAGAGAGCACCTCGGGCGGAGTCAAATGCTCCATCCCGGCGCAGAACACGCACGGGCCGCCCTTGCGGACGTCGCGCGATTTGTTGAAATCCGTCGGGCGCTTGCTGCGCTCCGTGGACATTATGACCCACCGGCCTACGACCGGATCCTTCCTGAGTTCTGGCATCGAGCCCGTCTCTCCCCGAGAACTGATTATCCCGCCCTTCGTAATATTAGGAGCACAGAACTGGCGCAAGCTCGCCTTGGCCGCTGCCAAGGCGCGCATGCACAGCTAACTGTGGAGAACCTTGAGTCAGGATTCAGCAGGTTTGAGTTCAGTTCAAAATAGTCCGCTCGGTCCGCGGCGACGGCACCGCAGGAGCCGCGGGAGTGGCCGGCGTGGCAGGGGCCGCGTCCGCAGTCGCCGTGACTTCGGCGGCTTCGCCATCGGCCGCTTTGCTTACCCCGTCACCGTCGCGGAGCGCATGGCCGAGCACCTCATCGACGGTGTCGACGAAAATCATCTCGAGTTCCTTGCGCAACTCGGCGGGGATGTCTTCAAGGTCGCGCTCATTGCGCCTCGGCATGATGATCGTTTTGATTCCGGCGCGCCGCGCCGCGAGCACTTTCTCCTTGATGCCGCCGACCGGCAGAACCTTACCGCGGAGCGTTATCTCGCCGGTCATCGCGATGTCCGGCCGGACCGATCTGCCGGTGAGCAGCGATGCGAGCGAGGCCGCGATCGTCACGCCGGCCGACGGTCCGTCCTTGGGGATCGCACCGGCCGGCACGTGAACGTGGATGTCGGACTTCTCGAAAAAGTCGGGCTGGATTCCGAGCCGCTCCGCACGCGCGCGCACCCACGAGAGCGCCGCCTGCGCCGACTCCTTCATCACGTCACCGAGCGAGCCGGTGAGCGTCAGGCCCTTCTGCCCCTGCATCCGGGTGCTCTCGATGAACATGATGTCGCCGCCGCTGGCCGTCCACGCCAAACCGGTTGCGACGCCCGGCTCCTGGGTCCGTTCCGCGACTTCCGAGAAGAACTTCGGCGCGCCCAGGTAACGCTCCACGTCGGCGGGCTGGATCTGCTCGGGCGCCTGCTCGCCCTCGGTGATCGCGCGCGCGATCTTGCGGCAGATGCGCGCGATCTCGCGCTCGAGGTTGCGCAGCCCCGCCTCGCGCGTGTAGTTGCGGATGATTTCGTAAATCGCGTCGCGGGTGAACTCGATCTTCTTGTCGCCGAGGCCGTTCTCGTTGAGCTGCTTCTTGATCAGATGCCGCTCGACGATGACCGCCTTCTCCTCCTCGGTGTAGCCGGGCAGCTCCAGCACCTCCATCCGGTCGCGCAGAGCGTGCGGTACCGTGTCGAGGACGTTGGCAGTCGTCAGGAACAGCACCTTGGAGAGATCGAACGGCACGTCGAGATAATGATCGACGAAGCTGTTGTTCTGCTCGGGATCGAGCACTTCCAGCAGCGCCGAGGATGGGTCGCCGCGGAAGTCCATGCCGAGCTTGTCGACCTCGTCGAGAATGAACAGCGGGTTGTTCGAGCCCGCGTTGCGCAGGCCCTGGATGATGCGGCCCGGCAGCGATCCTATATATGTGCGCCGATGCCCGCGTATCTCGGCCTCGTCGCGGATTCCGCCGAGCGAGATACGCACGAACTTGCGGCCCATCGCGCGCGCGATCGATCGTCCCAGCGAGGTCTTGCCGGTGCCGGGAGGCCCCACGAAGCACAGGATCGGACCCTTGGTGTCGTTTTTCAGTTTGCGCACCGCGAGAAATTCCAGGATGCGCTCCTTGATCTTCTCGAGGTCGTAGTGGTCCTCGTCGAGCACCTCGCGCGCGTGACGGATGTCGAGGTTGTCATCCGTCGACACGCTCCACGGCACCGCGACCAGCCAGTCCAGGTACGTGCGCACGACGGTATGCTCCGCCGACTCCGGCGGAATCACCTTGAGGCGCTCGAGCTCCTTGTCGGCGACCTTGCGCGCCTCCGGCGGCATCTTCGCGTCTTCGATTTTCTTGGCCAAGTCGTCGACTTCCGAGGAACGGCCGTCGCCTTCGCCCAGCTCTTTCTGAATCGCCTTGAGCTGCTGACGGAGATAGTACTCGCGCTGATTCTTGTTGAGCTCGGTCTGCACCTGCGACTGGATCTTGTGCCCGAGCTCGAGCAGCTCGATCTCGCGGCTCAGGATCGCGATCAGCTTCTCCAGCCGCGCGCGAACGTCGAGCGTGGCGAGCAGGTCCTGCGCCTCCTCGATCGGTATCTTCAGCGACGAGGCGACCAGGTCGGTGAGCAGCGCCGCGTCGCGCGCCTGCATCGCCCGCACCTGCAGCTCGTCGGGCAGGTACGGAACCAGCGACACGAACTTCGAGAACTGGCTGACCAGATGCGCGTGCAGCGCATCGACTTCCTTGTCGCCGGGAATCGTCTCGCTGAGACGGGTCACGTGCGCGATGAAGTACGGCTCGCGCTGGGTGAACTCGCCCAGCTCGATTCGCGCCAGCCCCTGCACCAGCACCCGCACGCTATGGTCCGGATACTTCAACACGCGCAGGATCCGAACCGCGGTGCCGCGCTGAAAGATTCCCTCGGGACCGGGCTGCTCGTCTTCGGGATTTTTCTGCGCCGCGAGCGCGATAGTCTTCGGCGCCGGACCAACGTCCTCGACCAGCTTGAGCGACGACGGTCGCGAGACCAGGAACGGATGTATCTGACCGGGGAAAATGACGATGCCGCGCAGTGGCAGCACCGGTAGTACGTCGGGGAGCTCGACCTTGGTCAGGTCCTCTTCGAGGTCGAAGCGCTTCTCCCCTTTTGTTTTGTCCGCCATTTAGTCCTTCTCATCAGAGATCGGTGGAGATCAGTTGAGGAGGGGACCCTGCGCCACGGCCACCGCGTCCGCGGCTTTCGCCGCATCCGTGATTTACCGTAATATAGCGGTACCGGGCAGACAAGGTGACCTCCGATAATTAAGCTAATCACGGTCGAACGCCTGCGCTACTGGCGTAATAACGTTGGCCAAATACCGCTTTGAAAAGCTCTTCAGCGCCGAGGAAGCCGACGAACTCGTCCCCCGGCTCGAGATACTCGTGCGCAAACTTCAGATGCAGGCCAACTCGCTCCGCGAGCGTATCAAGCAGCTCGCCGACGACGACTCCTCGCTGCTCGGGATGGAACTGCCGGACATCGTCGACCTCCATCCGGAACTGAAACCCTTCACCACCAGCATGGCCGACGCCGCCGGCCAGATCGAAGCGCTCGGATGCTTGCTCAAGGACATCGACCAGGGCCTCGTCGATTTTCCCTGCGACACCGGCGACGAAGTCGTCTTCCTGTGCTGGCAATTCGGCGAGCCGCGGGTGCTCGCATGGCATACCCTGGACAGCGGATTCTCGGAGCGCAAGCCGCTGCCCGGCGCGCGCAAAACTTATCTCAACTGACCCGCGCGCATCGTGAGCCTCGCAAAATGACGGTCCGATGGTAATCGCGCTGTTCGTCTATCTGCTCGCCATCGCGTGCTGGCTCGGGTCGGTGGTGTTCTTCTCGTTCTTCACCGCGCCGATCATTTTCACCCGCCTTCCGATCGCCGAGGCAGGCAAAGTGGTGGCGGGGATCTTCCCGCTCTACTACGCCCTCGGCTACGGCGCCGGCGCGATCGCGGTGGCGAGCGCGATCTACTTCGCCGCGGCGCGCGGACCGCGACTGTGGTGGGGCGCCGCCGCCTTCGCCCTCGCGATCGCGCTGGCCTTCACGCTCTATGCCGGGATGATCGTGCGCCCGCGCGTCGATCAGATCCGCAGTGTTGCCGAGCAGGACAATCCCGACCCCGCGCGCAAGGCCGAGTTCGATCATCTGCACCACCTGTCCGTGCTCCTGAACGGCGCCGTGCTGCTTCTGAATCTCGCCGCCCTGGCCGCATCCGCGGGAGCTTTGAATCCGGGCGGCTGATACGCGGCCCGAAGGTAATATCAGACCCGAAGGTAATATCAGGTTGGATAAACCGCACATAAAGTTTAAGGCCGTCGTCTTCGACCTCTTCGACACCATCGTCACCTGGGATCCGAAGCGGCTGCCCGCGATGGAATGGAAGGGACGCCAGATTCACAGCACCATGCCGTGGATTTTCGAGGCCGCCGAGTCGGCGCTCGGCGCGCGCTACCAGCAGGACGCGTTCATCCGCGCCTACATCACGACCCTTGACGAGGTCCACACCGAGCGCAACTCGCAACTGATCGAGATAACCTGCCACGAGCGCTTCGTGCGGACGCTCACCCGCCTCGAAGTCAGCGACCAGGTCGAGCGCCGCGCCATCGCCGAGCGCCTGACCCGCATCCACATGAGCGGGGTCAGGAGCGTCACCGCGGCGCCGCCCGCGCGCATCGAGGCGGTCAAGCGCATCGCGCGCCACTACCGGCTGGGCCTGGTCTCCAACTTCGACGACTCGCAAGCCGGCCACGAAATAATGCTCGATACCGGCGTGCGCGATTTGTTCGACGCGATAATAATTTCGGCCGACGTCGGGATGCGCAAACCGAATCCGCTCATCTTCAAGCGCATCATGGAGATGATGCGGCTCGACGCGCACGACATCCTGTTTGTCGGCGACACGCCCCACGACGACGTGCTCGGCGCCAAGCGGGCCGGGATGCATGCGGCGTGGATCCGGCGCCCGGACAAGGAAATCCCCGAGGGCGTGCCCCCGCCCGATTTTATCGTCGACGATCTCTCCGAATTGCCCGATCTGATCGGATGCTGACATGGCTCGCGCGCGCGTCATCACCGTCATCGGCGCCGGCGACGCGCCCAAAGACGTGTGCGACGCCGCGTTCGAAGTCGGCCGCGAAGTGGTGCGCGCCGGCGCGACGCTGGTTAACGGCGGACTCGGCGGCGTGATGCTCGCGGCGGCCGCCGGCGCGCGCGCCGCGGGCGGCCACACCATAGGCATCCTGCCCGGCTACGATCGCGGCGCCGCAAATCCGCATATCGAATTTGCGATCGCAACCGGGATGGGCGAGGCGCGCAATGCTATCGTGGTGGCAAGCGCCGACGCGGTAATCGCGCTGGCCGGAGAAGGCGGCACGCTCGCGGAGATCGGATTTGCACTGAAGCTCAAGCGGCCGATCGTCGCGCTCAACTCGTGGCCTGAAATCAAAGAACTCGAGCGCGCCACCACGCCCAAAGAAGCGGTCGCGATCGCGCTGCGCATGGCGGAGTCGCGCGAGCGCATCGCAAAAGCGTAGAAGTAAAAGAGGCGTCGACCGAAAAGTAAGCCATGGCCGCCCCCAATCACAGCGCCGCAATCGAATCGCTCGAAAAAGCGCCGTTCGCCATCGCCCTCGGCCTGAAGATCGAGTCGGCCAAAGACGGCGTCGCGATCGCGCGGATGCCGTATCATCTTATGGCGCTCAACGACGGCGGCCCCAGCGCTCCCATCCATGGCGGCGCGGTCGCCTCGCTCGCCGACTTCGCTGCGTGCGCCGCGGTATGGAGCCTCGCGGAGACCTCGCGCAGCGCGACCATCTCGATGACGGTGAATTACGCGGGCTTCGCGATGAACACCGGCCTCGTCGCGCGCGCGACGGTGCGGCGCAAGGGCAAACGCATCGCGAGCCTCACCGTTGAAATCCGCGACGACGCCGGCGCGCTGGTCGCCGACGCGCTGGTCACCTACAAGATCGCCTGAGCGTTATCGGATCTCGCAACGACCACGAATAAGATGAGTTCGTGAGCAGCACGCTCGAATCGATCCGCGCCGCGGTCGCGCCGCAGGGCCTGAACCTGGTCGCCGCGATTCCCGTCGAGCGCTACGACGCCGTCGCATCGGCGCCGATGCGCGCCGCCCCGATGGTGCCCTTTGCGCGCTCAATCATTGTGATCGCAAATGGCGGCGGCGCCTTCTGGAACGCGCTCAAGCGCCACGCCGAACAACACCCCGGATGGTGGAATCGCGAGCATCCGCTCGACGACTTCACCCGCGCAGTGATTGAACGCGATGCAGTTCCGGCCGCCGTCGCGGCCGGCGCGCGATGCGAAGTCATTTACCCGTTCGCGCCCGTTGGCAGCACCTTGAACTTCGTCGAATTGGGCAAGGCCGCAGGACTGGCCGGCCCCAGCATCCTCGGCGTGGTGGTGCATCCGGTCTACGGGCCGTGGATCGCATTTCGCGCCGCGCTGCTGGTCGACGAGCTGATCGACGCACCGGGCGTTGGTCTGGGTTTCGATCCGTGTCCGAGCTGCACCGTGCGCTCGTGCATGCCGGCCTGCCCGGTCGGCGCCGTGAGTTTCCCCGCCGGATGGGACATTCCGAAGTGCCTGCAGCATCGCGTCGAAGTCGAGCCGGATTGCGCGCCGCGATGCCACGCGCGCGCCGGATGCGTACTCGGCCCCGAGCATCGCTACCCCGACGACGAGCTCGCCTATCACCAGATGCGCTCGCTGCGCGCGATGCGCCCGTGGTACGAAGCCCACCTCCGCCCCAAGCCGCCAGCCAGTTGACGGCATTACCAACTGCGACGGCGCGGCTGGTGGATGTTTTCTGAACTTCGCTGATTGGGCGCGGGGATTACGCGCGGAGTTTGCGCGCGACGTCGGTGGCGAAATAAGTGAGAATCAGATCGGCGCCAGCGCGCTTGATTGAGGTCAGCACTTCCATCGTCGCGCGCGCCTCGTCGATCCATCCGTTGATTCCCGCCGCGCGGATCATCGAGTACTCGCCCGAAACGTTGTACGCCGCGACCGGCACGCCGAACTCGCGCTTGACCCGATATATAAGGTCGAGGTACGCGAGCGCCGGCTTCACCATCACGATATCCGCGCCCTCTTCCAAATCGAGCGCGACTTCGTGAATCGCCTCGTCGCCGTTGGGCGGGTCCATCTGGTAGGAGCGCCGGTCGCCGAACTGGGGCGTCGAATCCGCGGCCTCGCGGAACGGTCCGTAAAACGCGGATGCGAATTTCGCCGAGTACGCCATGATCGCGACCTGGCTGAAGCCGTCCCCGTCCAGCGCCTCGCGAATCTCGCCGACTCTACCGTCCATCATGTCGGAGGGCGCGACAATATCGGCGCCCGCGCGCGCGTGCGAAAGCGCCTCGCGCGCGAGCAGCTCGAGCGTCGCGTCGTTGTCGACATCGCCGCCCGCGATCACTCCGCAATGACCGTGATCGGTGTACTCGCACAGGCACACGTCGGTGATGACCACCAGCCCCGGCACCCGCTCCTTGATCTCGCGGACCGCGCGCTGGACCTCGCCGTTGTCGTTCCAGGCCTCGCTGCCCTGGGCGTCTTTGCGCGCTGGAATTCCGAACAGGATCACCGCGGGCACTCCCGCGTCAAACGTGTCGCGCGCCGCGGCGACGACATTGTCGACCGACATCTGCGCCACACCCGGCATCGATCCGATCGCCCGCTTCACGTCGCGCCCCGGACACACGAACATCGGCTGGATCAGATCCTCGGGTGCCAGCCGCGTCTCGCGCACCATCCGCCGCAGCGATTCGGTGCGCCGCAAACGCCGCGGCCGATTGATCGGAAATGCCATCAGAATAGACCCGTCCGCATGCGTCGATTATATAGCGGCTCGCGCGGTTAAGAAGCCCCGCGCGGGGCGCCGCTGGCGGCAAAATGGTCGCGGATCGCGGCAGTCAGCGCCGCGATCGTATATTGCCCCGGCCTGACCACCACCTCGAAACCCAGCTCCGCGGCGGTCTCGGCGGTGATCGGGCCGATCGCCGCGGCCTTCAGGCCCGCTGCGCTCGCGCCGGCCAACTCGTGGAAATTTCTGACTGTGCTCGAGCTGGTGAACGTCACCAGGTCGATCGCGCCCGCCGCGATCAGCTCGCGGAGGCGTTCGACCGCCGCACCGGCCGGCTTGATGGTGCTATAGGCGGCCGCGACTTCGACTTCGCGCGCGCCCTTGGCGCGCAGCAGGTCCGGCAGCGCTTCACGCGCGACTTCGGCGCGTGGAATCAGGAACCGGGCGCCGCGAATTCGCCCTTCGCCGATCGCGGGGACAATCGCTTCGGCGCGGAATTCCGCCGGCATCGCGTCGACCTTGAGCGCGTAGTCGCCCAGCCGCGACGCGGTCGCGGGACCGATCGCGGCGAGCCTGGCGGCGCCCATCGAGCGGATATCGCGGCCCAGCGCCTTGAGCCGCGCAATAAAACTCTCGACGCCGGTGGCGCTGGTGAAAATTATCCAGTCGAAATCCGCAACCCGCGCGATCGCGCGGTCGATCGCGGCGTAGCTGGTGGGCGGCGCGGTTTCGATCGTAGGAAACTCGATCACCTCCGCGCCGAGCCGGCGCAGCTCGCGCGCAAACCCCGAGGCCTGCGCACGCGTGCGCGTCACCACGATTCGCCGCCCGAACAAAGGCATCCGCTCGAACCAGCGCAGATACTCGCCGAGCCCCGCGCACTCGCCCACCACGATTACAGCGGGCGCGCCCAGCTCCGCGCGTTCGCATCGCTCGGCCAGCGTCTCGATCGTCCCGCGCACCGTCTTCTGCGCCGCGGTGGTTGCCCACTGCACTGCAGCAGCCGGCGTCGAGGCGGGAAGTCCTGCCTCCCGTAGACGGGCGAGCGTCGCGCGCATCCGCGCCGACGCCATCAGCAGCACTATCGTGCCGCGCCCGTTGGCGGCCGCGGCCAGCTCTTTCCACGGCGTCGCGGGCCGCGCCGCGTTGCTCTCGTCTTCATGCGCCGTCACGAACGCGACGAAAGAGCCGCGCTCGCGATGAGTCAGCGGAATTCCCGCGAACGCCGGCGCCGCGATCGCCGACGTCACGCCCGGGACGATTTCGAAGGGGATATTTGCCGCCGCGAGCGCCTCCGCCTCCTCGCCGCCGCGCCCGAAGATAAACGGATCGCCGCCCTTGAGCCGCACCACGATCTCGCCGCGCCGCGCGCGCTCGACCAGCATCTGGTTGAGATCGTCCTGCTCGATTGCGCGGCCTGCGCCGCCGCGTTTGCCGGCGAAAATCAACTCGGCGCCGCCGGGCGCAAAGCGCAACAGGTCGGGATTCACCAGCGCGTCGTAGACCACCGTGTCCGCGCGCTCCAGGCAGTCGACCGCCCGCATCGTGATCAAATCCGCGGCGCCGGGACCGGCGCCGACCAGGAACACCCTGCCGGCGCCCTCACTCATCGCCGATTAGAGCGCGCGCGCCGCGCGCGAGCATCCGCTTCCCCAGCCGCTCGCCTGCTCTGGAAGCGGTCGCGCGCGCCAGCTCGGCATCGAGTGGAGCCGGCAGCGGCTCCTCGAGAGTTTCTTTCAAATCGCGCGCACCGTCGGCACTGAACAGAATCGCGCGAATCTTGAGCGCGCCGTCAGTGTGCGTGGCCCGAACCCCCACCGGCGTAACGCACGACGCGCCGATCGTCGCCAGGAACCTGCGCTCGGCCAGGGTCTCGCAATGCGCAATCGGATCGTCGATCGCAGCCAACGCGCGCTCGAGCTCGCCGGAGCCTCCCGCCGAAGCGCCGGCCAGCGTCTCGACTGCAAGTGCGCCCTGCCCGCCGGCGGGAATAAAGTCGCGCTCGTCGAGCTCGACTAACTTAACTTCGGCGGCGCGTCCCAGGCGCCGAATCCCGGCTAGCGCAATGATCACCGCGTCGAGCTCGCCGTCGGTGACGCGCTTGAGCCGCGTGTCGACGTTGCCGCGCAATGGCGAAATCGCCAGATCGCGGTTCACTCTCAGCGCCTGGAACTGGCGGCGTATCGACGAGGTGCCGACGCGCGCGCCGCGCGCGAGCTTTTCCAGTGCGATACCGTCGCGGGACACCAGCGCGTCGCGCGAGTCCGCGCGTTCCGGCACCGACGCGATTCGATATTCCGCGCCAAGCTCGGCGGGAAGATCCTTCATCGAATGGACTGCGAGGTCGACGCGGCCCTCCGACAAGGCCTGCTCCAGCTCCTTGATGAACAATCCCTTGCCGCCGACGTTGGCGAGCGAGGCCGACATTATCCGGTCACCGCTGGTCCTGATTTCGACGATCTCGGTCTGCAGCCCCGGAATCACCGCAAGCAGCCGCTCGCGCACCAGGGCGGCTTGTGCGAGCGCGAGCAGGCTCGGCCGCGAACCGATCCTGAGCGTGGTTGCCATCAGCGCTTAAGCGATTCTGCCATCAGGTCTTAAACGATGTCGCCATGGATGCTCCGGCGTCCGGCGACCAGGCTCGCTTGCGTTCAACGCTCGGGCTCACCGTCGTCGTCATCATCAACGTCAAAAGTGTCGAGCCCGTTCAATTCATCGTCCAACTCGGACAACTCGTCGTCCGGATCTTCCGCGGCGAACTCGCCGACCAGCAGCCGGCGCGCGATCTCCGCCGCATACGCGGCATCGGGCGAGGCGCCGCCGCCCTTTCTAAGACCGGCCAGAATCCGATGGATCAACTTGTTGGTCAGGCTGCGGGTAAGCAGCTCGACGCGCGTGCGCTCGCCGGGGTCGAGCGCGGAGAGCCATCCGCGATGGCGCCCCAGTTCCGCGTCGCGCAGGCGCTCGATACTGTAACGGATGTCCTTAATGGTCGGCACCAGGTCGAGCCCCGCCATCCATCGCGAGAACGCTTCCAGCTCCAGCTCGACGATCTCCTCGGCTTTTTCGGCTTCGCGTTCGCGCTCGCCGAGCGATTTTTCCACCGCCTTGCCGAGATCGTCGATGTCGTAGAGGTACACGTTCTCCAGGGCGTTCAGCCGCTCGTCGAAATTGCGCGGCACGCCAAGGTCGATGAGAAACATGGCGCGGTAGCGGCGCTCGCGCACCACCGCGTCGAATTCCTCGGGGCCGAGGATCGGCTTGGTCGCGGCGACCGAACCGATGACGACGTCGGCGATCCTCAGATACGGCTTGTAGCTTTCGAATGGCACCGCGGTGCCGCCGAGCTCGCGCGCGAGCGCAACCGCGCGGTCGAAGGTGCGCGAGGTTATCAGCAGCGATTCGATTCCGATGCTCTTCAGTTGGCGCGCGGTCAGCTCCGCCATTTTGCCCGCGCCCATCAGCATCACGGTCTTGTCGCTCAGCGTGTCGAAGATTTGATTTGCGAGAGCGACCGCGGCCGAGCTTACCGACACCGAGCCATGGCCGATAAGCGTCGCCCTGCGCACCCGCTTGGCGACCGAGAATGCCTTGTGAAACGCGCGATGGAGCACCATGCCCACGGTGCCGGCCTCGGCCGCCTGCGCATAGGCCAGCTTCACCTGACCCAGGATCTGCGGCTCGCCGACCACCATCGAGTCGAGGCTCGCGGCGACGCGGAACAGATGGCGCGCCGCTTCCCGGTCCTCGAAGCGGTAGAGCGCGTCGGCGAACGCGGACTGCTCGACGCGGCGATCGGCGGCGATGAACTCGATGATCTCGGCGGTGGCGCGAGCCGGATCGGACGCCACTGCGACGAACTCGACCCGGTTGCAGGTCGAAAGCAGCGCGCACTCGGCTACCGCCGGGGCGTGCTCCTTGAGGCGGCGCAGCGCGAGCACGAATTCGTCTTCCGCAAAAGCGAGACGCTCGCGCACCGCGACCGCCGCGGTGCGATGGTTCACGCCCACAATGAACAGCGTCTGCTCCATCGCCCTAGCCGAAGCTGCCTCCGTGTTTGCCGGGAAAGATCAGGCTCACGCCGACGAACGAACCGAGCAGCACCGTAAACACTACGATCGTCAGAGCGGCCGCGCGCCTGCCGCGCCATCCGGCCGCCAGCCGCGACTCGAGCAGACCCGCATAGAGCACCCAGATCGCAAGCGACCACGACTCCTTCGGCTCCCACGACCAGAAATGTCCCCAGGTCGCGTCGGCCCAAATCGCGCCGCTCACGATCGCCAGACTCAGCATCATGAAGCCCCAGCCCAGCAGGTGATAATTGATCCGATCAAGTTTTTCGAGGCTCGGCGCGCGCTCTTGCGCGGGAGCCATCGGACGTTTTGCCTTGAGCCGTTTCTCATTGACCAGGTAGACCAGGCTCACGATCGCCGCGAGCACGAACATCGCGTAGCCGAAACACGCCAGCGTGACGTGGATCGGAAGCCATAGGCTGCGCAGCGTCGGCGGCAGCACCAGGTGCCCAGCGCGCGTCGTGAGCGAGGACGCGCCGGTGGCGAGCGCTGCCGCGGGCGCGACGAATGCGCCGATTACCGCCATGTGCCAGCGCACGATCAGTACCAGGCCCGCCAGCGCGGTGAGCCACGCCAGGAAGGAAAGCGATTCCGCGAAGTTGGCGACCGGAATGTTGCCCGCCTGCAATCCGCGTGCGGTGAGATCGAAGGCATGGAACACCGCGCCGAGCGCCAGGATCGCGGCCGCGTAACCCACCATCTGCGATTTGCCGCGTGCGCGCTCGACCACGAACATCGCAGCGGAAACCGCGTAGCAGACCAGGGCGGGCATCAGCCAAAACGTTTCCATCGGAACTTAATGATGAAGCGCCGATCTAATCAGCGGCGCCGGACATGCTCAACTCCGCAGCCTTGAGGCCCAGGGCTTCGAGGCCGACGCCCAGATGCTCGCGCAGCAGGCGGTCGACCGCGCCGATGTCGGCGCGCTTCAAATAGTCGGCCAGTGCGGAATCCGCGAGCGCGCGAAGCTTGTGTGCGCGCGCCTCGCTGCGCGGCTCGGAACCTCGCAGATGATGGCGCGCCGCGCGCAGGATATCGAGCGCGCGCGCGTACTCGGGACCGAACTGATGCTCGAGTTCGCGGCGGATTCGGCTCGCGAGCGCCGGACTTGCGCCGGAGGTCGAGATCGCGATCCGCAGCGCTCCGCGGCTGACCACCGCCGGCGCGATGAAGCTGCACAGCTCGGACGCATCGGCGACGTTGATCAGGACTCCCAGCTCGCGCGCCTCGGCGGCAAGCTCGCGCTGGAGATCGCGATCGTCGGTGGTCGCGAACACCACCATGAATCCTTTCATGTCGCCGCGGCGATAAGCGCGCGCCTCGTGACTGATCGCGCCGCGCGCCGCGCTCGATTTGAGCTCCGGCGTCAGCGTCGGGCTCGTGACCGTCACGACGGCGCCGGCTTCGAGCAGGCTCGCAACCTTGCGCTCGGCTATCGCGCCGCCGCCGATGACCATGCAGCGCTTGCCGGAGACGTCGAGAAATATCGGCAGGTATCCCATAGGTAAAACCGTCGCTGTCGCGATCCTAGTACAGCCGCCTGCCGCGAGACAGCGGGCCAGTCTGCGTTGCGCCGGCAGCATCGCGATGTCGATCGCGCGAGATTGCCGATCGCGATCGAATTGATCCACGCCCGCGGCGTGGCACAAAATGCGCGCCGGGGGAAACGACGATGGCGAAGCTCTGGCGCGCGATCAATCAAACGCGCGGCACCGTGCTGTGCGTGAAGCTCGCTGACGCGGGCGGAGTTGCCGGGCAAAGCCGCGGCCTGCTCGGACGCGACGGCCTCGCGCCGGGTGAGGGAATGTTGTTCGAGAGGGGACGGCTGTCACCGGTCATGTGGATGCACATGTTCTTCATGCGCTTTGCGATCGACATCGTGTTCCTGGATCGCTCGGGCCGCGTGCTCAAAATCAATCGCGAACTCAAACCGTGGCGAGTTTCCTCTATGGTGTTCGGCGCCAAACGAGCGCTCGAGCTTGAGGCGGGGGCGGCGGCGCGGAGCCAGACTGATCGCGGCGACTACATAGTTCTGGAGCCATCGGCGTAAATTTTTCTTTTGTTCTTTTGGGATAGCCAATGCGATGACACGTTATTGGCTGTTTACACTATTTTAGACGTGAACTACGGTCCTTGCCATACGCTGCGTTACAGGCTATTTCAAAGCGGACCCTGAGCAATCGCGATGTATGCTGACCTCTAGGTGCTTCAAGTCGCTTAATGGACTGATATTCATCGATAACGAACTGACGTGCCCCAACGACATGATACAAGTTGTTACTTTTTTACGCCCCTATGTTTTACACAATCAATGAGTGTCGAGTTGTCAGCGCGAACCACGCGGCTTTAGGGAGTATTAATTGGCCAGACGAAGCAATTCTGTATCGCATTTGAACGAATTGCGCCGCAGGTCGTCATAGGCTATAGATTTTACGCTGTGACATCTTTAGTATGCTTTATTCGCTCGACGAGAAGCACGGTGCGATCGAGCCGTCGGCTCCCGGGGACGGCTTTCCTAAGCAGCGACCGGCAACTCCGCGAGCGGACGTGACAAAGCGAAGCCAATGAGCCCAACGATAAGAGCGGCAAGTCAACCTGAAAAACCAGCCCGTCACCTGATGAACATCAGCTTGGCAACCTGGTCAACCAAAGCGACCCCGCCCATCGCACTGCCGTCCGCACATCGGTGACGGCGGCTCGCGGTGCATAGCGATGGAAATTGTGAATGTGCTCGCGGCGCGGTTGAACTCGCAGCGCGAATGAGTAGTCGACTGAAAACTTTTAAATCCGTAGCCGGCGCGCATCTCGATCGCCGGACGGGAGGCGAAATATGAGACGACCGGTGATCTTCATCGCGCTCGCCGCCGTGTTGGCGGTGCTGGCGTGGGTGGTGGTGTATTCCGCGCTCAGGTCGCGCGAGGCCGAAGTGCAGCAAGCGATGGCCAAGAACGTGCAAGTCGTGGTGGCCGCCTATGATCTGCCACTGGGCACCAAGATCGAGTCTGACGAACTGAAGCTCGCGCGATGGTCGAGCGACAGCGTGCCGGAAGGCGCGTACACCGATCCAAAACAGATAATCGGAAGTTACGTCAAAAGCGCGCTGGCCACCAACGAGCCGGTGGTCGCCAGCAAACTGTTCCTGGGCGAGAAGACCGCGGGCGTGTTGCCGTTGCTGATCCCGTTCGGGATGCGCGCGGTCTCGGTGCCGGTCGACGAAGTCAGCGACATCGCGGGCTTCGTGCTTCCGCACAGCCGGGTTGACGTACTGGTTGCGGTCTCCGGCACCGGCATGAGCACTGCCCAGAGCCAGCCCTTCTCCAAGGTCGTCCTGCAAAACGTAGAGGTCCTGGCGGTGGCCCAGGAAATCGAAAAGAAGAAGGATGAGCCGACCGTGGTCAAGGTGGTTACGCTGCTGGTCACGCCGCAGGAAGCCGAACGGCTTACGCTGGCGACCCACGAAGGGATTCTGCGCCTGGCGATGCGCAACTACAACGACAACAAGATCGTGCTGACCAGCGGCTCGAGCGTCCCGGAGATGCTGCATGCCTACAGCACCGAACCCGAAACCGTGCCGGTGATTAACGCGCAGCCCTTGATGCGCCGGGCCCCGGCCGCGCCGCGCGTCCGGCCTTTTGAGATCGAGATCCTGCGCAACGGGAAGAGCTCCGAGTCGGTTTCCTTTATCAACGGATCGCAGCAGGCCAGTTCCACCGACACCGGCGCCGCCCCCGCTCCTCGCCATGCCGCACCGGCTCCCGTAGCCGACCCCAGTGATGACGCCGCGCCGATATCGCCGGTGTCCAGCAGTGAGGGCTCCTCGGAGGGAGTGCCGGTGAGCGCGCCGATGACCGCGTCCGCGCTCGGCGCTGCGCCGATTGGTTCCAGCGCTCGAGTAAATGCAGTCGTGCCACCGGCATCAACCGGTCCCTCGGACGCGAACTATACGCCGACTCCGAAGACCATCGAGGTGCCTGAATAAAGGCAACATCAAGGCGAGACAAAAATCATGAAGACAAAACGGCGATATGGCTTTCTTACATGGATGCTCGCGGCGGCCTGCCTTCTGATGATCCGGCCCGCGCCTGCGCGCGCGGCTGACGATCCGACCACCCAGATGTCGCTCTCGCTCAACGCCGGCGAGACCTACGTCATCGATAATGTCAGTCCCGGCGACGCACCGAGCATCACGGTGATCGACAACCCGCACGCGCTCATCGTTCACAATGAAGAGCCTGGCAAGGTCACCCTGCTCGGCGCCGAAAAGGGGCGCTGGGCGGTCAAGGTAAAGCTCGCCAGTGGCGACGCGGTCACGTATGACGTGGTGGTCAGGGCAGTAGCCAACAATCTCGATATCAACAATCCGGGCGCCAGTCCGGCAGCGATCTCTGGCAGCGGCGTAAAGAGCGGAACCGCGGCGCCGGTGGCTGCCAAGCCCGAAGACGTGGCGACCAGCGTGGTCCCAGCCGGAACCGAGGTGGCGTCGGCCACTCCGGCTGCCTCAGCTGACCTGACGGCTCCCGTCGCGGTGGCGGCTGCCGCATCGGCTCCTGTGGCTGCCGCATCAGCCCCTGTAGCTGACGCGACGATTCCGGCGCCGACCCCCAAGGCCAGCGCACCGGTGGTAGTTGCCGGCGGCGCGATGGGTATGCCGACGACGCCGACGCCTTTCTCAGCACCGGCCCCTTACCCTTCAACGCCGACTGCCGGACCGGCTCCGGAAGGCGTTCCGGCGATGCCGCTGATTCCCAGTCAGGCGCCGCCCCCGCTCCGCCAACAGATGGCGCCGGCGGGAAGCGGTGCGTACTCCAGCGACCCCAGCGTGCTGGATACGACCGGACGTTATCACAGCGACTCGATTTCGGGCGGCACGCACTACCTGCCTGAAGACGTGGTTTTGCTGATGACCGGAACGTCGCGGATTATCGACTTCCCGTCGAAACTGCGCCGGGTGTCGATCGCGGACACCGGAATCGCCGACATCCAGGTCGTCAACCCGTACCAGATCAATCTGATCGGGCATAAGCCCGGATTCACGACGCTGGCGGTGTGGAACACCCAGGGTCACTACGAGGAGCGCCAGGTCAGGATCGATCCGAACGGCAAGCAGCAGGTGTTGCTGAACACGATCGTGGCCGAGCTTGATCGGAGCAATCTGGAAAACCAGGGCGCGAACTTTGCGGCCGCGCTGAGCCATGCCGGCGTCTCGCTGGTAGGCCTGCCGGGTTCGGTCGCGACTCCGTTCTCACCTTCGACGAGTGTCACGTCTCCCAGTGGAGTGGTTACTCAAGCCAATAACAGCCTGGAAGCGGGCGGATCCCTTACCGGGCTGATCCTGTCGCCGAATATCGTTTACGGTTTGGCGGCCGGAAACAGCAACTACCAGACGCAGATCCTCTTCAACTACCTGGAGACGCACGGCCTGGCGAAGATACTCGCGCAACCGCGTCTGCTGGCCAACTCGGGCGAGCAGGCGAAATTCCTGTCCGGCGGAGAGATACCGATCGTCATCGCGCAAGCGTTGAACACCTCGATAGTTTTCAAGCAGTTCGGCACCTCGGTCGAGTTTGTGCCGACGGTGGTGGGCCTCAATGACATCGAGTTGCTGGTCAAGCCGGAAGTGTCCGAACCGGATCCGACCCAGGGGGTCCAGCTGTTTGGTTTCACGGTACCGGCGTTCATCACGCGGCGTGCGGAAACCGTGGTGCGGCTGCGCGACGACCAGACCTTGATCATCGCGGGGCTGATCCTGCATGAGAAGAAGACGCAGATACAGAAGGTCCCCTACCTGGGCGATATTCCATACGTGGGCGCCTTCTTCAGGAACACCACTTACAACAACACCGAGACCGACCTGATGATGAGCGTGACACCGCAGATCGTCGCTCCACTACCCGAAGGCGGGCAGCCGTACAATCCGTACGACACGCCGCAAATGACCTCGCAGCAGATCGAAACCCGCAGACTCGCGCAACCCGACGTAACGCGCCCGCGATTCTAGCGTGACGAGGCGGTAAGCAAAGGGTGGGTGAGCAGCCCGCAATTTTAAGCGGGCTGCTCACAACCAACTGAGGGAGATAAAGATCAGTGGCAGGGTTGGGCAAGAAAAATGAGGGGGGGCACGGCACACTGCGCGTCCGGCTGGTAGGCCACGAGGACGAGCATCGCGCCGAGGCTCGTATCGCACTGGCAGCGCTCGGCGATCCGGCACTGCAAATCGTGGAACTGTCTCCGCACAGCAACGGATCGGGCGCCGTTCCCGCCGACGTCACGATGGTGGTATTCAACGGCAATGACGACGCGGAGCTCGCGTACCTGCAGGCGCAAGCGGCCGCGCCGGCTCATCCGGTGCTCTTCGCGCTGTTGCACGACCGCTCGCCCGAGTTGATGAAGCGGGTGCTGCGGGCGGGCGCCGACGAGCTGCTGTTTTTGCCGCTTGACGCGGGCGAGGCGACCCGCGCGCTGCTGAAGATCAGCGAGGCGCGGCGGCGCGAAGATCGCGTCGAAGGCGGCCAGATCTGCTCGTTGGTGAGCCTGGTCGGCGGCACCGGGGTTACCAGCCTGGCCGGCAACCTGGCGCTTGCGATGCGCTACGCTCTGGACAAGCGGGTGGGACTGGTCGATCTCGATCTACAGACCAGCGGGCTGTCGGTATTCCTGAACCTCGATCCCGAGCGCACCATCCTGGCGCTCACCGAGGGCGCCAAGAAGATCGATTCCATCCAGCTCGAATCGGCGCTGTGCAAACATTCCTCGGGCGTCTACCTGCTGGCGGCACCCAAGCGGATCGAGGACGGCGAGCTGGTCAACGACGCCGTGGTCGGCTCGATCCTGGAAATCATGCGCGAGCTGTTCGACTACGTGATCGTCGATTGCGGCACCCACATCGATGCGAACACGGTAGCGGCCTGGGAGCGTTCCCAGCATCTGTTCTACGTTCTCGATCAGTCTATCGGAGCGGCGCGCTGTGCGTGGCGCTTCGTCGATCTATGCGGGCGGCTGGGCCTTAGCGGCATCGAGGCGAATTTCATTCTGAGCCGGCACTCCTCGCATCATCCGATTAGCGAGGATCAGCTGAGCCACACGCTGGCCAAATCTTTTTACGCGCGGATCCCACGCGACGAGAAAGTTCTCGACCGCGTACAACTGAGCGCGCAGGATCTGTGGCAGGTCGCGCCCCACTCGGCGCTGGCAAGGACGGTTGAGGAGGTGGCGCGCCGGCTCGACAGTCCCGAGAAGGTGGACAACGAGTCCGCCAACTCGCTGGTTTCCAAACTTCTGTTCGCAATCGGAGCCCGTTCCTGAGGTAGGCAATGAAGCTTGTAGAACGAATTTCACAACAGACCAGCACGACCCCCGCGCCGTTCCAGCGCTCGCTGATGAACAGCAGCGCGAGGGCGAAGAAAGACGTCCAGACCGAGAGTTTCCAACAGCTCAAGCTCGCGGTTCACAATGAACTGTTCGAAACCCTGGACGTTTCGCGCCTGGAGAGCCTCGAGCCCGCGCTCGCTTCGCAGAAAGTCACCGAAGCGATCACGGGTATTCTCAATGAGGACGGCCGCCTGCTGACCGAGGTGGACCGCACGCGGTTGACCGAAGAAATCAAAAACGAGCTGTTGGGACTGGGGCCACTCGAACCGCTGCTGTGGGATGATGAGATTACCGATATCCTGGTCAACGGCCACAACCAGGTCTACGTGGAAAAGCGCGGCAAGCTGTTCAGCACCGACGTCCAGTTCCAGGATGATCAGCATCTGATGCTGATCATCGACCGGATCGTCTCGCAAGTCGGCCGCCGGGTCGACGAAGCCTCGCCGATGGTCGACGCGCGCTTGCCGGACGGTTCGCGTATTAACGCGATCATTCCGCCGCTGGCGCTCGATGGACCGGCGTTATCAATCCGGCGTTTCGGCCGCAAGCGCTACAATATCGACGATTTGGTGGAGAAGGACACCCTGATTCCGGAAATCGTCGACTTCCTGCGCACCATCGTGCGCGCGCGGCTCAACGTGCTGATCTGCGGAGGCACAGGCTCGGGCAAAACCACCATGCTCAACTGCCTGTCGGCGTTCGTGCCGGTCGACGAACGTATCGTCACTATCGAGGACTCCGCCGAACTGTCGCTGCAGCAGCCGCACGTGGTGAGGCTGGAAACCCGGCCGCAAAACGTCGAGGGCAAGGGCGAGATCACGCAGCGCGACCTGGTCAGAAACTCGCTGCGTATGCGGCCCGACCGGATCGTGGTCGGCGAAGTCCGCGGACCGGAAGTCTTCGACATGCTGCAGGCGATGTCGACGGGTCACGACGGCTCGCTGTGTACCATCCACGCCAACACCCCGCGCGACAGCTTGGGCCGCCTGGAGATGATGATGCTGCTGTCGGGACTATCGATTCCGCAGCGCGCGATGCGCCAACAGGTGGCGGCCGCGCTCAATATCATCGTCCACGTCTCGCGCCTGGCCGACGGCAGCCGCAAAGTGTTGCGCATCTCAGAAATCGCCGGGATGGAAGGCGACATGGTAATGATGCAGGATCTGTTCGAGTTCAAGCGCACCGGAATCAGTCCCGAAGGACAGGTGCTGGGACATTTCGTATCGAGCGGAATTCGCTCGGTATACGCGCAGCGGCTGGAGGCGGCCGGCTACAAGCTGGAGCCCAAGCTGTTCCGAAGCACCGCAGGTTGATCGCAAATGGATGTTTTGGTCGCATCGTCGATATTCGCACTCGTGTTCATCGGCATGATGCTGGTGTTCACCAGCAACGCCGCTACCGGCGAGCAGACTCGCGAGGTCCTGCGGCGCATCGCGCGCCCCGAAGAAGACGACCTCGACATCACGCGCCGACGCCGGCCGCAGGACGGCGTATTGCTCAAATGGATCTACGAGGCCAACCTGCTGCGCCGGCTGGAAGAGAAGATGTGGCAGGCCGGCATGTATACCAGGGTGGTCGACGTCCTACTGGTGATGGTCCTGCTGTTTGGGGCGGGAATGTTTTTCGGACAGGCGCTGTGGCATGAGGCGTGGTTTGCGTTCGCCACCGCGCTCGGTCTCTCGATCCTGCCGCTGCTGTACATAAATTTCCGCCGGACGCGCAGGATGCGGGCGTTCGGCAATCAGCTTCCGTACGCGCTGGACCTGATCAAGTCCTCGCTGGAGGCGGGACATTCGCTGCAGCGCGCACTCCAAGTGGTGGTAAGCGAGTTCGCCGATCCCCTGGGCAGTGAATTCCGCACCCTGCTCGAGCAGACCCGCATCGGACTGCCGCTGCCGCGGGCGCTCGACGATTTACTCAAGCGCATCCCGGAGGACGATCTGCGGTTGCTGGTGGTCGCGATCAAAGTCCAGAACCAGGTGGGCTCGAGTCTGGCGGAGATTGTAGGCCGGCTTTCCGAGATCGTGCGGACCCGGCAGCGGCTGCGCCTTCAGGTTCGCTCGCTCACCGCGCAGGCGCGCCTGGGCGGCATGGTGGTCGGTTTCCTGCCGCTTGCAATTCTCGGCGTGTTCGCGTTGATCCAGCCCGGTTATACCGACGATCTGTTCCATGATCCGACCGGGCAGAAAATTCTCAAAACCGCCGCGGTGTTCGATTTCCTGGCGATCGTCACGATCCGCCGGTTGCTGAGGGTGACTTACTGATATGAGCACATTGTTCGTGAGTATCGCGTTTTTGTTCCTGGTTGCCGCAGCCGCGTTCTCAGTGTACCTGGCATGGTTCAGCTCGAATCGAGCGGTCGAAGAACGCTTCGCCGATATCGCCGTCAAAATGCGAGCGGCGCAAGGTGATGCGGCGCTGGCCGATGAAAACTTTGGCCGCACGCTTTTCAAGTGGGCAAGCCAGCGCATCGCTGCGCCGGACCGGGACTCGGCCAAGGGAGAGAGGATCTTCCAGGTCCTGGCGCACGCGGGGTTCCTCAAGAACAGCGCCGGCCAAACCTACCAGGTCGTTCGCGTGCTGTCCGGAATTGGCGGCGCGCTGCTGGGACTGATTGGCGGAGTGCTGATCTCTAAAGGGTCGTCGACGCTGATACTTCTGTTTACGCTAGGCGGCGCCGGGATTGGACTGTTCCTTCCGGCGTACTGGCTCGGACAGCGCGCACGCACCAGGCAAAATAACATCTCGCGTCAGCTCTCCGACGTGCTCGACCTGTTGGTGGTCTGCGTCGAAGCGGGCCTCGGGTTGTACGAAGCGATCAAGATCGTCGGCGCAGAATGCGAGCGCCAGGGCCAGGAGATAGGCCTCGAACTGAACCTGGTAGCGACCGACATCTCGGCCGGCGCCTCGCTCGGGCAGGCGCTACGGTCCCTCGCGGACCGCACGGCAGTCGAGGACATCAAGCCTCTGGCAGCGACCCTGATTCAGAGCGAGCAGCTCGGTGCGCAAGTCGCGCCCGCGCTCCACGCGAGCTCCGACCAGCTTCGCATGCGGCGCAAGCTGCGCGCGGAAGAGCAGGCGCAGAAGGCCTCGGTCAAGATTTTGATTCCGCTGATCTGTTTCGTGCTGCCCTCGATGATCGCAGTGATCGTCGGACCGGCGATGATCGAAGTGCTCAAAAGCATTTCCTCCACCTCCCCCTAGCCGCCGCCAGTGGCGGATTGGGCCAGAACGAACCCTGCTCTCCAGGCTCGACAGTGCTCAATTGGCGTCGAATTCCGGGCGCAGCCTTCGTCGCCGGCATCGCGTTCGTGCTACGCGCGATGTGGCTGGCTCGCTCCGGATCCGATTGGACACTTAGTCCCGATTCCATCCTTTATGTAGCGCTGGCGCGAGGGCTAGCGCACGGATGTGGCTTCGCCCAGTACGACGGGAGCTGCGGCGCGCCGGAGGTGCTGCGCACACCGGGTTATCCAGTGTTCCTGATTCCTTTCCTGGCGGATTTTCGTTGGGCGATCGTGGCGCAAGCAATCGTGGGAGCGATCGTGTGCCTGCTGGTCGCCGGGTTCACCACGCGCCGTTATGGGAGACTTGCGGGGATTGTCGCCGCGGCGCTGGTTGCGGTCGATGTGCCGATGATGCTGGTAGGGAAGGAACTGATGGCCGAGCCGCTCTTTCAGATGGTCGCGACCGCGGCGGTGCTGGCATCGCTGGAAGGGAGAGGAATCCTGTCCGGCGCGACGGTCGCATTGTCGGCGCTGGTGCGGCCGGTCGGCCTCGTGCTGGTCCCGGTGGTCGTAGTAGCCGCCTGGATTCGCGGTGACTGGCGAGCGGCCGCGGCGGCACTTGGAATATCGATCCTGATCATCGGAGGCTGGGCGGCGCGCAACTATCGCGAGACAGGAAACCTCACGCTAAGTGTGGAAGGCGGCTACAATCTGTATTGGTACACCGCGCCGGCGGTAATCGCGCGACACGATCGCGTCACGCTCGCGACGGCCGAAGCTTCGATGCAGCGCGAGCATGATGCCGCGATCACTACCGAACCTCCCGGCCAGCGAGCGAAGGCGGAATCGAGGACGGGAGTTTGGGGCCCGGATGACGCGCCGGCGGTCTCAAGCTTCATGTTCCGGCGCGCGGTTGCGATCATGGTGAAACATCCGATTGATACCGCGATCGTGACCGTCGACGGCTTGCTGAAACTTGCGTTCATACCCTTGCAGCTCGAAACCGGATGGCATGGATTCGTACAAAACCCGGCGGTGTTTCGATTGATAAACTTCGCTTCCACGACGGTCCAGGGACTGATCATCGCGATCTTGTGGATCGGAGTGGCGCGGGCGCTGTGGGAAGAGCCGGGGGACGCGGAGCGATGGATCCTGTTTTCGGCCGCCGCGATCCTGCTGCTGGCCGCATCGCCGTTCGGCGCCGGCGTCAACGCGCGGTATCGTTCGCCGGCCATTCCATTTCTCGCGGTGCTCGCCGCAGCGGGATGGGTCGCGCGCAAGGCACCGCGTCTGTGACTATTGGAAACTCGGAAAGGTCGTAGCGCGAATGGCTCCCCGGGCCGGATTCGAACCAGCGACATGACGGTTAACAGCCGTCCGCTCTACCGACTGAGCTACCGGGGAGCACTAAGAGAGAAGAACTGGAACCCTCTTTGCTATCTGCCTTAGCGAGCGAAATCAAGCAAGCTGGAGAGCGCAGTGACAGGGCACGGGCGCGCGAATCAGCGGGCAGTTTGGGCGCGCAGCGCCTTTTCCTGGATCTGCGCCATAGCATTCACCGTGTCTGCGACGCAGTTGGCGGGCAGCACGCCAGCCAGTCCTGCGAAAACCGGATCCCTGCTCGCGGCGCTGTTCGCCTCCAGGATTCCCCATAACAGGAAGCGCAGACCCGCGCTGACAAAGACCGGCGCTCCGCTCGAGAAGCCGGGCGTGCCGCCGCCGTCAAGGAAGCAGAGATTCTGAGCGGCGGCGCCGGGGACGCCGGTTTCGGCCGGCACCGGCACGGATACGTGACCGAACCGCGCCAGCGCCTCGAACCGCGGCCGGGTCATCCCGACGGTCGCGGCAGTCAGATAGTAGACCTGTGCGCCGGTCTCTGGACGGGCCAGCGGATCACCCTCGCCGCCGAGCAGCGAGCTCAGCGGGATCGGCGCGATGTTCGCGTTCTGTGGGTTGAATGGCACCGCCGCGACGTCGGCGTTTTCGTCGCGCGGGTCGAGCACCCAACGGCTCTCCGCAGGCAGCGGCTCCTCGCGCATCGCGCCGGTTTTCGCATCCTCGACGGTAAGCGAGAGACCGATAAGCGCGTGGCGCGCCGGGTCAAGCAGGTTGTGATGCGCGGTGACCAGGTAAATGAACGCGCGGCCGGGGACCACCTGGCTCGGAACGGCGACGAAGAACGCGGTGCCGACCAGTATTGAGCGGCCGCCGCGATGCTCGACGATGCCGGCGACGTTGCGCTGCGTTTGCGAGGGAACCTCGTCGGGACGGGCTGCGCTCGCGGCGAGCATCATCGTGGCAGAAGAGATCACGACAACTGCCAGAACCTTGACGCACGTTCGGCGCGAAGAAGCCAGGAAACAATTTGCTTTGATCACGGCGAGTAACGATAGCAGAGGCATCGCGCTGAGTAAGTAGAAGACGCGGGACGTTCGATGTGACACGGTTCGGTCATCGCGTCATCACATCGTATGGCTGCGCCGCCTTCCAGATCGCGGAAAAAAACGACCGCGGCCGATTTTACTGGCCGCGGTCGAATAGTCAGTCGAGACACTCAATAGTCAGTAGCGGATCAGGCCGCGATCTTGGTCGTCCCCTGCATCGCGGGAAGCTCGGGATCGCAGATGTAGCGAAGCTTCGGCAGGGTCACGTCGCCGATCATGAAGCACGCCGAAATCGGGTTGGCAGGCTGCAGATGCTTGCCCGCGCGAAACGCGTCGTTGTCGAGCAGGATCAGGCGCGGCCGCCCGCGGTCAGCCTTGCTAAAGACGTATTCCGGATCGACCTGCACCAGCACCAGTTTCTGATCGTCCTTGTTGCGCGCCAGATGCATGCTCGCGATGAACTGGACGTCGCCGCCCGAGATCACCTCGCGATCGATCAGCTCGATTTCGAGCGCCGGCCGTCCCTCGGCACTGATCTGGCCCACCACGCGGTCATGGCGCAGCGTCAGCTTCACCTCGCCCGGCGCGACCGGGTAGCCCCAGCGCGACGATAGCTCGCGGCGCGCCGCCTCGCTGTCGCAGAAGCTGCGCAGTACGAAGCCGCGCGGACGCACGCCGGTGCGGCCCGCGATACGCACTTCGCCGACCGAGAATTTGCCGACCGGGCTATCCGGATAAGTGGTGATGTTGAAGATTGCGTACTCCGGAATCGACGGATGCATGGTCTTCGGCAGTAGCGCATCCGCCGGCTCATCTGCGATCTCAAAATGCAGCTCGAGGATCTGCGCGCCCTTGAGCACCCACGGCTCGGTCTTGTAGCCCGCGATCGTCGAGACGCCCTTGGCCCACTCCTGGAGGTTGAGGGTTCCGTAGCGCGGCGGCATCAGCGGCCTCCCGCGGCGGCGGCAGCGGCGTCGCTCGACTGGAAGTGCGGCATCACTTCTTTCGCGAACAGGCGAAGGCTGTTGAGCACCTGTTCCTGCGGCACCACCTCGAGCGCGTTGAGCAGGAAGTTGACGCGATCGACGCCGACCGATTCCCACTGCTTCATCGCCTTGACGATGCGCGCGGGATTGCCCATCGCGATTCCTTCCGGCGCGCCGGATTCATCGCCCGGCCCCGAGGCGTCCTGGCGAAGCTGCGGCAGCAGCCCGAGTGACGGATAGGACTTGGTCGGATATGCCTCGCGCGCGGCGAGCAGTTGCGCGGCCAGGTAGTTGAAGGTGCCGGTCAGCCGGCGCCCGACCTTGATTCCTTCCGCGTCGTCCTCATGGCAGAAAAGGAAGTTCACCGTCGAGACCTTGTCGTTGACGAACGATCCGACTGGCTCGCAGTTGCGGATGATGTTGCGATAGCGCTTGACCTTCTCTTCCTGTTCCTTGAAGCCGCCGAAGGTCAGTCCGAGGCTGCCAAGGCCGCGCTCAGCCGCGTCGATCTCGGTGCCCGGGCTGGTCACCGCGACCCACATCGGAGGATGCGGTTTCTGGTAGGGCTTAGGAATGATGCATCGCGAGGGCATCGACCACGAGCGCCCCTGGTAGGAGTAGCGCTCCTGGGTCCACATCTTCGGGAGGCAGTGGACGAATTCGTCCCAGGTCTTTTTGGTCTCGTCGGGATTGGCGCGGAAGCCGCCCAGTTCGGTCCAGGTGGCGGAGCGTCCGGTGCCGACTTCGAGCCGGCCGCCGGAAAGAATGTCGAGCACCGCGGTGCGTTCGGCGATTTTGATCGGATGATTGAACTCCGGAACGCAGACCACGATTCCGTGTCCGACGCGCATCTTCTTGGTGCGCATCGCGCACGCGGTCAGGAACAGTTCCGGCGCCGAGCAATGCGAGTACTCTTCGAGGAAGTGATGCTCGACGGCCCACACCTGGTCGAAGCCGAGTGAATCGGCCAGCGCGACCTGCTCCAGGCAATTGTCGTAGACGGTTTTCTCAGTTTCGGGACCCCACGGCCGTGGCACCGAAATTTCGTAGAATAGACCAAATTTCATGGGCTCACCTCCCGCATACCGGTCGTTTAGCGCAATCCGGGGTTGGGTGAAAGCCCCACGCGCTCGTTCCAGTTGCGAGTTTTGAGCGTACGACAAATTGGCCGAACTGGTCCAGCGCGGCGACGATCCTTCGCGCGGTGCTTTTTCATTGACCTCGCGAGCCTGGCCGAGCGCACTTCGATTGGCGCGCGAAATCTGCGAGGATTCAAATCCTATGATCAAAGTCGCTATTCTCGACGATTACGCCAGGATCGCGCTCCAATGCGCCGACTGGTCAGTGCTCGACGGCAAGGCGGAGATCACAGTCTTCGACCGGCACCTCACCCAGCAGGAGGCCGCCGCCGCCCTTGCGCCCTTCGAGGTGCTCTGCACGATCCGCGAACGGATGAGTTTACCGCGGAGCCTGTTCGAGCGCCTGCCCAATCTCAAGCTCGTCACCATCGTGGGGATGTCGCTGCCGAATCTGGACATGGCGGCGGCGACCGAGCACGGCGTGATCGTCGCCCATTCCAACTTCGCCAACCCGCTCTACGCCAACATCGCCAACGCCACGCCGGAGCTGACCTGGGGGCTGATGATCGCTACCGTGCGTCACTTCAGCTTCGAGAGCCGGCGAATGCGCGAGGGCGCGTGGGAGACCACGGTTGGAATCAACCTCGCCGGCCGCACGCTCGGGCTTCTGGGGCTTGGGCGAATTGGCCAGCGGATGGCCGAATATGGCCGCGCCTTTGGCATGCCGGTGATCGCATGGAGTCAGAACTTGACCGACGATACAGCTAGAGCCGTCGGGGCAAAGCGGGTGGAGAAGGACGACCTGTTCCGCCTCTCCGACGTGGTCTCTATCCATGTCCGTCTGAGCGATCGCACTCTAGGCCTCGTAACTGCGCGCGAGCTCGCGCTGATGAAGCCGGACGCCTATCTGATCAATACTTCGCGCGGTCCGATCGTCGTCGAGGCCGATCTAATCGCGGCCCTGCGCGCCGGGCGCATCGCAGGCGCGGGACTCGACGTATTTGATGAAGAGCCGCCGCCCGCCGACCATCCGTTCCGCACGATGGACAACGTTACCGTTACCCCGCATTTGGGTTACGTGACGCGCGAGACCCTGACCGCCTTCTATGCCGACACGGCGGAGGCGGTGGCCGCGTTCGCAGCTGGCGCGCCGCTCCGGATCGCGAATCCTGCTGCCCTCGCCCATCGGCGACAGCAAAAGCCCTGATCGGCAACCGGCGCCGTATACCGCGAGCATCTACCTGGCTCGGACTTGTACGGACGGCGTACGTGCGCTACGCTCCGGTCCTGGTGACCTCAGATGGCAAACCTGCCAGCGCGGAACGAGCGGATTGAATTGCGAGCGACCGAGGCTGAGAAGCGTCTCATCGCCGAAGCAGCGGCCCAGGAACAGCTCGATATCACGCGCTTCATAATGCGCAGCGTTCTACCGGTTGCGCGCGAGGTGGTGAAGCGCTCGGAACGGATCGTCCTGTCCGAGCGCGATTCGAAGCGGGTGTTGGAACTTCTCGAGCGGCCGCCAAAGCCCACCAGCGCCCTGATCGCCGCCGCGAGGCGTCGCGCCAACGCGTGAGCAAAGCAGTCGTCTGGCGGGAAGAGCCTACCAGCAAACGCCACGACTGCAGAGATTTCGATTGCGGCTCCGCCGATCTCAATGAGTATCTGCGCCGTTACGCGCGACAGAATCACGAGTCCGGCGGAGCTAAGACCTTCGTTGCGGTAGCACCTGCCCAACCCAACATAATCCGCGGTTACTACACTATCAGTCCGGGCGCGATTGAATTCGCCAAGGTTCCTGCCGCGCTGACCCGCAGGCTGGGGCGCTACCAGGTGCCGGTGTTTCGACTGGGACGGCTAGCAGTCAGGCTAGAGGTCCAAGGCAGCGGGCTGGGCAGCGAACTCCTGCTCGCTGCCGGCAAACGCGCACTCTCGGTTGCGGTCGACGTCGGCGGCGTGGCGCTCGCCATCGATGCGAAGAACGAACGGGCCGCGGCGTGGTACGAGCGATTCGGAGCGATGCGCCTCCTGGATGATCCTCTGGAACTTATTTTACCGCTCAAAACTATCGCGGCCGCACTCGCCACGGCACAGAGAGATCGCTAGGTGCCTAAGAGTCTTGCTTCGACGCCTGACTTAGCTTCGCTTACGAAGTGGGTCTTGTAACTGGCGCTGAGGTCGGAGTCGGACTTGGCGCAAGACTTGGTGCTGGCGCGGTGGTGGGGGCTCTAGGTGCTGTGCCTGGTATGGGCGCCGGATGCATTGTCGGAGTCGGCGCCGGCGTGGGCCTGCTGGCAGAGCCGCCGCCGATATTGGCAATCGCGAGCAGTTTGGAAACGAACGCTCGCTCGGCGAATCCGGCTATGAATGCGATGACCAGAAATGCGTTGTCGGGCGATGAGTCGCTGATCCCAACGATCGATATCACCTTCGATTTCAGAGCTTTGTAAACCACCAAGGCGATGATTCCACCGACGATAGGCCGCAGGTATATCAGGCGGCGATTCAGGTAGTACTCGCTGATCCGCGCTTCGATTGATTCAGTGGTCATCACCGCGCTTACCAGGCCGCCCAGGATACCGTACATCGTGACCAGCCATTCCAGGGACGAACCCGCCAGCCGATTCAGGACCAGCAGCAGCGCCAAGCCCAGCAGACCCATAATCGCCAGGCGGTTTCTGCCCATGTTGATCTTGAGCCAATGGGCCTCGCGCGCCTGCGCCGCCAACTGGGACAGCTCCTCGAGCTGGGACCTGACCAGTGGATCATCCTGCGCATTGGCAAGGATCAACTCGCGCAATCGCTCCTCGACCGGATTGATTGCGTTTCTCTGCTCGGCTGTTACGCCGGGATAATTCAGGTCGTCGCTAATGTCGGGGAGCAGGCTCCCGAGCAGCTCTCCGAGCGGCAATTGCCGGCAGAACAGGTTGCGCAATTCGAACAGCCGCGCAAACGCGTAGTCATATTTGGGATAGGGAACCAGCTTCCAGATTCTGTTTTCCAGCGCGTCTTTGATGGCAGCAAGTGTTGGCTCGGCCAGCGGATCGGTCACGTGATAGAGAGCGACGAGATGCTCGTAGCGGGCGTGCTTGGCGAGGATCAGTTGATAGCCGGAGGACTGAAGTCCAAGGACAGATCCTCTTAGCTTCAACATCGCGTCTTCCTTCGGGCGGCGACATCCGCGCCGCTGCCCCATCGTTTTGACTATTTCTGAATTCCTCGGCGCAAGATAAACAGCAGCCTGCGCTAATGCAATGTAGCCCTCCCACTGGCTTGCCGGCATTCCGTGGTGTACCAACGATCTATGGCAAAGAAGTCCGGCCAACGTGCAACGGCCAAACTGCTCAAGACCGGGCGGGGTCAGGCGGTGCGTATTCCGAAGGAGTACCACTTCGCCTGCGACGAGGTCCTGATCGAGCGCGAAGGCGAGCGTGTCATCCTGACGCCGCGCCCGCGATCCTAGCGCGAGTATTTCGCCAGCGCGTCGCGATTCACCGATGACTATCCCGAGGAGCTCGGGCGCGATTGACGTCTCTTCGAGTTGCGCTTCTCGGATAGGGCACTGAAGCCCCCAACGGGTTAAGCCTTCCTTGTTAGTTAAAAAAAGGAAGCGCGAAACCGGACGCGGGTTTCGCACTGTTTAGATTCGCCCTTGTCAATCGTCGGAGGCGGGATCGTCGGAGGCGGGATTGACTCCAAAAAATGGTTCGGCAACAGATCCATCCCGGCTGCCCATATCATCTTCGGAGGCTCGGACGCTGATGAGCAAAGAAATCGAACCCTTCCGCATCGCGGCGACGGACGCGCAACTCGATGACCTGAAACGCCGCCTGCGTACCACACGATGGCCCGAGCGCGAGTGCGTCGACGACTGGTCGCAGGGGCTGCCGCTCGCATACGCGCAGGAGATCTGCAGTTATTGGCTCGAGAAGTACGATTGGCGCGCCAGAGAGGCTCGTCTTAATCGCTTCGCGCAATTCAAAACCGAAATTGACGGTCTCGGGATACACTTTATCCACGTCCGCTCGCCTCATGCCGACGCACTCCCGCTCCTGATGACGCATGGATGGCCGGGATCGATCGTCGAGTTCCAGAAGGTGATCGAGCCGCTTACCAATCCGACCGCGCATGGCGGCGATGCCGCCGACGCAATGCACGTGGTATGTCCCTCGCTTCCAGGCTACGGCTTCTCGGACAAACCCGCGCGCGCCGGTTGGAACGTTCAGCGCATTGCGCGTGCATGGGCGGAGCTGATGCAACGCCTTGGCTACCATCGCTACGCCGCGCAGGGTGGCGATTGGGGCGCGATGGTGACGACCAGCGTTGGAATCCAGGATCCCGGCAACTGCATCGGGATCCATCTCAACATGCCGATCGCATTGCCCGATCCGGCGACCGCGAACGATATGACCGAACAGGAAAAGTCGGCGATCGCCGGCATGCAGCATTACAATGATTGGGACTCGGGCTACTCCAAGCAGCAGAGCACACGTCCACAGACAGTGAGTTACGGGCTCACTGACTCGCCGGCCGGCCAACTCACCTGGATATTGGAGAAGTTCTGGTCGTGGACCGACTGTGACGGACATCCTGAGAAGGTGCTCACGCGAGACGAATTGCTCGACAACGTGATGCTGTATTGGCTGCCGGCCAACGCCGCGTCTTCCGCCCGCCTGTACTGGGAGAGCTTCCGCTCCGTCGTGATGGATCCGGTGACGGTTCCAGTCGGCTGCTCCATTTTCCCCAAAGAAATATTCCGCACCTCCAAACGATGGGCCGAGAAAAGATTTGCGAAGCTGGTGTACTTCAACGAGCTTGCCAAAGGCGGACACTTCGCCGCATTCGAGCAGCCCGAGACCTTCGTGCGCGAGGTTCGCAACTGTTTCAAGCTGGTGCGCTGACCACCGGCGGAAACCGGCACAGTTTCAAGTACAAATGAGCGAAGCGCGCGGGATGAAGAGCGAAGACGATAACCAAAACCCCAACGCGTACTACACCAGCGGGCTGGGGGTCGCATTCTACGACGTGTTCAACAAGGATGCGGACCGCGACGGGGTGGTGAGGGGCGACATCGATTTTTATCTCGAATGCGCCCGTGAGTTCGGTGGGCCGGTTCTGGAGTTGGCGACCGGAACCGGGCGCGTGCTGTGGCCGATTGCGGTGGCTGGCTTCGAGATTAGCGGGATAGACGTTTCCGAGGAGATGCTCGCCGTGGCCCGGGCCAAGGGCGCGCGGGAAAGCCCCGCGACCAGAGATCGAGTAAGCATCCGTCACGCCGACATGACCTCGTTTGATTTGGATCAGTCGTTCCGGCTGGCGCTGGTGCCGTTTCGGGCGTTTCAACATCTGACGCTCCCAGGCCAGCAACGTGAAGCGCTGCGATGTGTGAATCGGAGCCTGGTCCCGGGCGGTCATCTGGTGATCGATTTGTTTGATCCGCGGCTGGACTGCTGCACGCCCGGCGCACCGTCGCCAAACCCCGAGCGGCGCCTGCAGGATACCAATACGGGACACACCCTGGTGCGCCGGGTCGTTGAGCGGATCAACGATCCCATTCGTCAAACTGTCAGCGAGCGGTATCGAATCGAGGAATTCGATGCGAACGGGAGGAACGTCGCGTCAGAGGAGACCTCGTGGAGTCTTAAATGGTCGACTCGACAGGAGATGAGATACCTCTTCGAGTTAACGGGCTTTGATGTGGTTGCCGAGTATTCGGACTTCTTTCGCTCTCCGCCCGCATACGGAGCGGAGCAGCTCTGGGTGGTAAAGAAGACGGGCGCAGAATAGGGACTTTATTAGCAGCGCGTTTTCGCGGTCAATAAGGTTCTCACCAGAAAATTTCTAGATGTTCCTTTGGTAACGTATTCGGCGTCAAAAACTGGCAGCCGCAATCGCGATAAATTTGCGGCGATCAGTTTGCTCCGGCCATTTCCGGCCGCGGGAATTTTTTACCGTAAAATTTTCGGCCGGTTGGCCAGAGCTTCTCAGGATAACTCCATAAATGCTGGCAATTCGGCCGCGGCGCTCGCGGCACGAGGCTTGCGTCATCTTCCAAATTGAAGTTCGGCTTCTTTGCTCCTGACAACTTGGCCTGATGGAGGTAATCACGCATGAAATCCGGAATGAAACTCGCGAAGAATCTCACGCTCGCCGCTGCGGTCGCGATATCGGTCGGGTTCGTAGGCGCCTGCGCCGACGAGACGCCGCCCGCCACCACTACTACTGAATATTCCACCACGACTCCGTCTCCTGTGTACGTCGCGCCGCCGGTATCGACCAGCAGCACCACGACCACGACCCAGTATCCCAACGGGACCGTAATGAGCACCACCCCTGCTTACTCAAGCGTGGTAACGAGTCCGTCAGTCGTGATGGTTCCGTCACCGGCAGCCGCTGAGACCACCAAGACTACCGTCTACGACAACGGCGTAGTCCAGAAGAAAGTCACAACCAGTTACAACGGTTATGACTCCACGTACGCGCCTGCCGTCCAGCAGCAGCAGACAACCACTACAACGACTACGACCAATCCTTAACTGCTGAATTCCTCGCAAGCGGAGCCGCGCAGCGTCCGCCAAGGGCATGCGGTCTTCCACGCGAAGACCGCTGCCCGATTTTTTTGCCTGCTCTACAAACTTCCCTCGATCAAAGCGAAGCGCCGATTAAACCGGCCGCGTCTCTGCTGACGCCGGTTTTGAGCTCGACGCTGCCGACTGCCAGAACTCGCGCAGCAATACGCTCGTCAGGCGCGGATGCTCTTCGGGGAAGAACAGACGCGCCAGCGGTATTCTCGTCACCCGTCGAATCGCGGGAAGGTTGAAGCGCAGCCAACCGACTGAAGCGGAACCGTCGAAGACGGTGTCCGCATCGCCCCAAATCACCTGCGTCGGAGCAGTTAGCTGGCGGAGCATCGGCGCGACGGCGACCAGTTGCGCGCGATTGACGTCGGCGCTGACGAATCTGCGAGCCGGACGATCGTCGGCAACCAGGGGTCGATAGTAGACCTCGAGCATCTCCTGCGTGATGGTCGCGGGATCCTCATAGACCGACTCAAGTTGAGCGCGCGCCATCGCGAGGTCCTGCAGCATCGCTTTGAGTCCCTGCATAACGGCGCCGCTCTCGAACGCGTCGAGTATCGCGCGGAGCATAGGCTTGGGCCACAGGTCGTGGACTTCGCAATTGGTCAAGGTGAGCGTCCTGACCCGCGACGGGTGATGCGCGGCGAACACCTGGCAGATCGCGGCGCCACTGTCGTTGCCCACCAGATCAACCGCGCCGATTCCAATCGCGTCGAGAAACGACGCAAGCATCTGTGCCTGCGCGTTGAATGAGAGGTCCTGACCTTCGGCGATCTCGCTGTATCCGAGGCCCATCAGGTCGGGCATGATACATCTACGATCACCAGCAAGCCCTTCGGCGACGCTGCGCCATTGAAAGCCGTTGAGCGGGAAGCCGTGCACGAGGAGTGCGGGTGGTCCGCCGCCGCGCTCGACCCAGGCAATCCGGCCGAAATCCGTATCGACGAACTTGCGCGCTTGATGGAACTCATTTGCATTCATCGCTATGATGCCTCCATGAGCGGTATTTAACCTACATACCGTTATCATCTGACATAACGTTGGTATGGCAGTCAAGAGCCGCAAGGAACAGCACACCCAGGCGACCCGCAACGCCCTGCTGAAGGTGGCGCGCAAGCTCTTCGCAGAGCGCGGCTACGCGGAGACCGGAATCGAGGAGGTAGCGCGGCGCGCGCGGGTGACGCGCGGCGCGCTGTATCATCATTTTCGCGACAAGCAGGCGCTGTTCGCCGCGGTCTTCGAAGACGAAGAACGCAAGCTGACGCAGGGTATCATCGCGGCGGGAATCGCGCAGCCCGATGCGTGGCGGAGGATGCTGAAAGGATGCGCGGCGTTTCTCGACGCCTGCCTGGACCCGGCGGTGCAGCGAATTGTGCTGATCGACGCGCCCGCGGTGCTGGGATGGGAGCGCTGGCGCGAGGTCGAAACCGAGCACAACCTGCGCCTGCTCGGTGACGGCTTGCAGGCGTGCATCGACGAAGGATCGATCGAACCGCAGCCGGTGTTCGCGCTCGCGCACATGCTGCTCGGAGCTTTCAACGAGGGTGCGATGATGATCGCGCATGCCAGCGACGTCGCAGCCGCCAAGCGCGAAGTCGACCAAGGTGTCGCGCGGCTGTTCGCGGCGCTGAAAGCACCGCGTCCTGACAAGCATCCATAGCGCGGTCTCAGCGTAGAGTCATCGTCATAAAATTCAGGCGGCGAGGTCATCGTCACGAAAGCGAGACAAGGAAAAATGGTGCAGAAAAATTCGACCACGGCAACTGAAAGCGCAGCGAAGTTTGGCGCGCGATTGACGGCGCGCGAGGTGATCGCGGGTCACGATCTGCGCGGCCGCGATGCGATAGTCACCGGCGGCGCGTAGGGGATCGGCATCGAGACGGTGCGCGCGCTGGCGACGGCGGGCACGCGGGTGGTGCTGGCCACCCGCGATCGCGCGAAGGGAGAGGCGGTGACCGCCACGCTTCGCAAGGAAACCGGGAGCGCCGCAATCGAATTCGCGATGCTCGATCTCGCCTCGCTCGCGTCGGTGCGCGCCTTCGTCGCGAGTTACTGATGCCATACGCGCTCGACGCGGAGCACGCGGAGCGGCTGTGGTCGGTGTCGGAGGAACTGATCGCGCACAATTGAAAGGTCGATCGCGGATCGGATCGCAGTCGAGGGGACGGTGAGCGCGGTCTCAGCTCCGCGAAACCGACTTACAGCGTCGGCGCAGGAGGTCAGCGCAGCCAGCATAGGCAGGTGACGGCGGTGCCTTTACGATCGATCGGAACTTCCAGCTCTAGGGTCAACCCCGCGCGCTCGGCGGCGGCGCTGATCGCGACTGCCTGCTGCGATGCGACTAGGTACGCGATTCTTCCGCCGCGGCGGACGACTCGCGCAGCCTCGGCGATCGACGCGACGATCGTCGCGAGCGCGCTCGCATGATATGGCGGCTCGGTCGCGACTGCCGCGAACGAGCCGTCGGCGAACGGGATCGCCGACGCGTCGCCGACGACATGGCTCGCGGACAACTTCGCAAGTCCGAAGCGGAGTGCGCGGTCGCAGTCCATGCTCGCCGCCGCGAACCCGATCGCGTTGGCCGCGATGATCACGCCGCCGGCGCCGGCGAATGGGTCGAGCAGGCGGCCATTGGGTATGGCGACCAGGTTGACAAGCAGGCGGGCGTCGGCCATCGGGAGCGCGCGATGCTCCAGTGGCCCTTTGCCGCCACGGTATCCTGTGATGGGGCGAATCACGCCATCAGCGCATTCGAGGAGGAATGTACGGCGGTCGGGAGCCATGGCGCGCAGACTCGCGTCGGATTCTTCATAGACGCGAACTAGCGCGACCTCGCGTCCTTTCCATCGCGTTATGCGTGGCTTGGAGTTGAGACGGGCGTACTCGAGCGGAGTGAAAGTAACGACGTCTACAGCCTCGGTATAGCCAAGCGATCGGATCCCGGCGAGCGCGCGCTCGAGATGATTGTCGGAGAGCGTGACCCACGCGACGCCGGCGACGTCCGACAGTGGGCCGGCGCCCGCGGCGCGAGCGTCGAGACCAAGACCGAGCCCGCGCAGCACGGCGATCACTTCCGTGACGGCGGCGGCGCGCGCTTTGCGACGCGACCGCCGCAGGTGCAGTACCAGCGTCCGCTCGGCGCGATCGCGGCAGGGTCGCGAGCGCCGCGCTCGGCGCGATCACGTTTCACAGGTCCGCTCCGATGCGAGTGCCGCGCGCACCACCGCGACTGCGGCGGCGCGCGCTTTGCGCCGCGACGGGCGCAGATGCAGCACGAGCGTCCGCCCGGCGCGATCCGCGGGAGCGCGAGCGCCGCGATCAGCGCGATCACGTTTCACGGGTCCGCTCCGATGCGAGTGTGGCGAGCACTTCCGCGGCTGCCGCGGCGCGCGCTTTGCGGCGGGACGTGCGCAGATGCAGCACGAGCATTCGCTCGGCGTTGTCGGCGGGGTTGCGAGCGCCCCTCGACCATCGCGGGCGCGCGATCGGCGGGGTCGCGAGCGCCGCGATCACCTGGGTCGTGATCACCGCGATCGGCGCTATCAGGTTGATCATCATAGGTACGTTCGCGATCGACGAGCCCGCTGCGAAGTGCGGGGTTAGCGTTGCGCGGGGGCATCATGATCCGGGGCGGCGGAGGCGGCGCGAGTTGCGTGCAGGCTGCGGCCTTTGCGCTCGCCGCCCATCAGGATGACGATGGCCGCGCCGACCAGCACCGTCGCGCCGACGAGCGCGAGTGCGGAGGCGTAGTCGATTCGCCGGGCCAGCGCCGCCTCGCCGAAGGCGGCGTTGGATGCGAACAGCACGCCCAGTTGATAGGCCAGTCCGGAGAACAAGCCGCGCACTTCGGGCGGCGACAGTTCCGCCAGATGCGCGGGGATGACGCCCCACGCGCCCTGCACCATGAACTGCATCAGGAACGCGCCGAGCGTGAGCATCTCGAGCGAGCGCGGGAAGATCCACAGCGGGACCAGCAGCGCGCCGAGGCCGACCGCCGTCACCATCGTGGTGCGCCGGCCCCATCGGTCGGACAGGTAGCCGAAGGTGAGGCCGCCGGCGAGCGCGCCGACATTGTAGATGATTGCGATGGTCGCGACGGTGCGCGCGTCGAGCCCGCGCTGCAGCTGCAGGAAGGTCGGATACAGGTCCTGGGTTCCGTGTGAGACCAGGTTCATCATCGTCATCAGCACCACCAGGTAGATGAACAGGCGCAGGTTGGATCGGATCGCGCCCATGATCGCCTGCATGTCGGGGCGGGTGCGCTCCCATGCCTCCGACTCGGGGACCTTCATCCGGATGTAGATGGTCAGCAGCGCGGGGAGGCCGCCCAGGAAGAACAGCGGGCGCCATCCGAAATGCGGGAACACGAAAAAGTAGGCGGCCGCCGCGAGCAGGTACCCGACCGCATAGCCTTCCTGCAGCAGGCCGGAGAAGAATCCGCGCCGGCGCGTGCCGACCGCTTCCATGGCCAACGCGGCACCGACGCCCCATTCGCCGCCCATCCCGATTCCGTACAGGGCGCGCAGGACCAGGAAGGCGGCGTAGTTGGGCGCGAGGCCGCTTGCGACCTCGACGATGGAATAGAAGATGATGTCGGCCATCAGCGGCGTGCGCCGTCCGTAGCGATCCGCGATCCATCCGAAGACCAGCGCGCCGACCGGGCGCATCGCAAGCGTCGCGGTGATGGCGAGTGCCAGGTCGGCGACCGGACGATGAAACTCGGTGGCGATAGTCGGGAGGACGAAGACCAGCACGAAAAAGTCGAAAGCGTCGAGCGTCCAGCCGAGGAAGCTCGCGACCAGGGTGTGCGCGGCCTCGGAGCGCGTCATGCGGCGCTCGAAGTCGGGATCGTCGCTCGGCAGCGCGCGGGCGCCCGCGTCCATCTCCGGTTCCATGGTCCCCGATTGTTTAGTCGAAGCCCCCGCGCGACGAAAGCGTCGGGGAGAGCGCAGGAGAGGCAGATCAGGAGTAATTCACTGAAACCTCACTGAGGTTTCAGGCTTCCCGTTTGACGAAGATGCGCGCTTCGCGCAACCGCTAAGCATTGCACCAACGAAGGAGAGAGAGCAGCGCCGAGTTAGTGCACCGCCGTCGTTCTCCTGGCGCGCGGGTCGTTGGCCTTGAGCAGCGGGAAGATTGGCAGCATGCAGAGGCAGATGATCGCGAGAATCTTGAGCGTGTCGAGGTAGGCCTCGGTGCTCGCCTGCGTCTGCACCATAAGGTACATGCGCCCCAGAGCCTGATGGCTGGCGTCGGCGGTGCTCATGCCCGCGTGGAACAAATTATTTGTGAGGCCGGAGAGCTGCTCGCGCATCGCGGGATTGTAGGTGCTGGTATGCATGCTGAAAGTGTCCTGGTGTAGCTGCGCCCGCCGCTGGGTTAGAGTCGTGACCAGGGAGATTCCGACACTCGCTCCAATATTGCGGAACATGTTTATCATGCTCGAAATTTGATTGTTTTTCCCGGGCGGTACATCGAGATAAGCCAGCGTGTTGATAGGGATGAACATGAAGGCAACGCCCAAACGTTGATAGAGGTAGTCGAGCGTATAGGTGTTGAAATTGGCATCCAGGTCGAGCCGAGTCATGTGCCATAGCGCAAGCCCGGTGAGCAGGAACCCCGTGGCAGCGAGCCATCGCGCTTGCACGCGTGACGACAGACGCCCGACCAGCGGCATCGTCACAATCATCACGAGACCTCCCGGCGACAACACCAGACCCGCTAACTCTGCGGTATATCCCGCCAGCTCTTGCATGAACAAAGGCAGTAACGCAGTGGCCGCATAGAGCGCCAGGCCCAGCACGAACATCATCAGGCTGGCAGCGGCAAGGTTGAAGTTCTTCAGTAGTCGCAGTTCTATCACCGGCGACTTATGCCGGAGCTCCCAGAAAATCAGCGCCACAATCGAGGTAAGCGAGATCGCCGAGAGTATCGCGATGAAGTGAGAAGCAAACCAGTCATCCTCCTGACCTTTGTCGAGCACCACCTGCAAACAGCCGATGCCGAGCGCGATCAGACCTATTCCTATGTAATCGATGCGAAGCGGGCGATGGCTCCGGCGCTGTTCCTCCAATTTTTCTTTGAGATAGTGGGGGTCCTGGACGAAATGGTTGGTGAGGATTAGCGAGATAATTCCGATCGGGACGTTGATATAGAAAATCCAGCGCCAGCTGTAATTGTCGGTTATCCAACCGCCCAGCGTCGGTCCGATTGACGGCGCGAGCACCACCGCCATCCCGTAGATGGCAAACGCCATGCCCAGGCGTTCAGGTGGAAAGGTATCGGCCAGGATGGCCTGCTCGCTGGGCTGCAGGCCGCCGCCGCCAGCTCCTTGCAGCACGCGAAACATGATGAGCATGCCAAGCGAGGGCGCGATTCCGCAGAGAAACGAACAGACCGTGAAGAGTGCCACGCAGGTCATGTAGAAGCGCTTGCGTCCCATCACTTCCGACAGCCATGCGCCCAGAGGCAGGATGATGCCGTTGGAGACCAGGTATGAGGTCAACACCCAGGTGGCCTGGTCGGCGGTCGCGGACAGGCTGCCGGCAATATGCGGCAGCGCGACGTTGGCGATGCTCGAGTCGAGCGACTCCATGAAGGTGGCGATCGTCACGGTGAATGCGATCGGCCATGGATTGATCGCGTACCTGGGGCCGGCCGGCGCGGACAGACCTCCAGCCGGAGCCGAGCTCACTTGAGCCACACGGTGGGTTCAACGGACATGCCCGGGACCAGACGATGGTCGAGGTTCTGGCCGGGTGCGAGATCGATGCGAACTGGAATGCGCTGCACCACTTTGACGTAGTTGCCGGTCGCGTTCTCAGGCGGGAGCAGGCTGAAGCGTTCACCCGACGCGGAGCCCAAGCCATCTACGTACCCTTTGAAAGTGCGGCCCAGCGCGTCGACGTGGATGTCCACCGGTTGGCCCGGCCGCATCCGGCGGAGTTGGTCCTCCTTGAAATTGGCGGTGACCCAGACGTCGTCGAGCGGCACCACCGCCAGCAACGATTCGCCCGGCTGTACGCGCTGCCCCGGCTCGACGCTTTTCTTGCCGATCACTCCGTTCATCGGGGCGGTGATTCTCGTGTAGCCGTAGTTGAGCAAGGCCTGATCGAGGTCGGCCTGCGCCTGCTTAACCGCCGCTTGACGAGACGCGATATTCTTCATTGCGGCGTTAGCGCTCGCGCGATCGGCATCGACCGTCGCCCTATCCACCTTCGCGAGACGTAGGCTCTCCTGGTAGTCCTCGCGTCGGCCGGCGCCCTCGGCCGCAAGGATTTCCAGCCGAGGCACATCATATTCAGCCTTTGCGCTGGTCGCTTCGTCCTGACTGACTTTGCTAAGCGCCGTATCATAGTCCGCCTTAGCTGATTCGACCTGCGCTTCGGTCTGAGCAAGCCTGGCGCGCGCACTCTCGACCGCGACGACGTAGTCGTCTGGGTCGATGTCTGCCAGAAGCTGCCCTGCGCGGACCTTCTGGGTGTCGATCACATAGACGTGTGCGATGGTCCCGTTGATCCGGGAGCTGACCGCGATGATGTGTCCATCGATCTGCGCATCGTCGGTGTCTTCATAAGAAGACAGATAGCTCCAGCCCGGTACTGCCGCCGCCCCTGCGACGAGAACGATTAAGATGACCAGTACGAGATTTCGCCGGCGACGAGATCGTGACGATGAGGGTCTTCCTGATTCTGGCGCGGCTGAGTTATCAGCCCGGTCGCTGACGAGATCCTCAGTCCGGGACGGACGGTCGTGCCCGTCACCATCAAAGCCAATATCGTGGGTGTCATTCTCGTTACGATTGGGCGCCTCAGAAGGCGCGGAAGGAAATTCGCCGCTCAAGTTACATACCTCCGGTGTCGCACTCTAACCGGTCAGACCTTCGGCTGATTGGATTGCGTGTCGGTCTGCCAACCACCGCCGAGTGCTTTGTAGATAGCGATCAGGTCGTCGATTATTTGCTGGTCGCTCTGTGCCAGTGAGTCCTGCGCCCCGTAGAGCGATCGCTGTGCTTCAAGGACGTCGAGATAGGTGTCATAGCCCTCCTCGTAACGATCGCGCGCAAGGATCGCAGAGCGCTTGAAGTCTTCGGCAGAAGCCGACAGCGCCTGATGTCTGGTTCGTTCCTTGGCATAAGCGACCAGCGCGTCTTCGACCTCGGCGAGCGCGATCAGCACAGTCTTGCGGTAGCTGAGGAGGGCCTGTTCTTGCTGGGCGTTGCGCACCTCGATATAGGCGCGAATCTTGCCGCCCTCGAAGATTGGCCAGGTCATCGTTGGACCGACCGACCACATCCGGCTCGTCCCGAAGAAAAAATCGCTGGCGCTTATCGATTCGAGCCCGGCGGTGCCGGTGATGGAGAATTTGGGATACAGGTCGGCCGTGGCGACGCCGACGCGGGCCGTGGCCGCCGCGACCTCTCGCTCAGCGGCGCGAATATCAGGTCGCCGCCGGAGCAAATCCGACGGCAGGGCGGCGGGAATCCGCACCGCGATCGCATCGGGATCGGCGATGCCCGGAATCGGCGCCGTATCGGAGAGCTGCGCCTGGAGCGCGTCGGGCTCGCGCCCAAGCAATACGCCGATGCGATGGACGGTTTGCGCAAGCTCGCTCTCGAGTTCCGGCACTTGCGCCTGCGTAGTCTCCAGCAACGATCCAGCCTGGAATACGTCGAGTTCCGGCGCAAAGCCCTGCTCAAAGCGGGCCCGGGCCAGCTTCAATGAATCATTCTGATCGCGCAGGTTTGCCCTCGCGATCTGGAGGCGACGCTCGAGCGCGCGCACCGCCACGTAGTCGCACGCAGCCTCGGCCAGCAGCGACACTCGCACGTCGCGTGAGTTCTCGATCGAAGCGGCCAGGTCGGCTTTCGAGGCTTCGACTCCGCGCCGGATTCCGCCGAAGACATCCAGTTCCCAGCTCGCGTCGAACCCGGCTTCAAACATGTTCTCTTCTCTTGGAACGATCTGGGGAAACTCCCCGAAGGGTGTGTTGGCGCTATATCGCTGCCGAGTGTACGAGCCGGACATATCGATGCTCGGGAAAAGCCCGGCGCGGCTCATGACCAGGTAGGCGCGCTCTTCGCGAATCCGCGCGAGCGCGATCTTTTCGTCCAGATTTGACGAGAGCGCCTGCGCGACTATCTGGTTGAGAAGGGGATCGTCGAAGGATCGCCACCATTGCGCGAGATCGGTTTCTGACTGCGGACTAGCCACCGTTTTCGCAACCGCGTCGATGCCGTCCCAATGCGCTGGCAGTGTCATAACGGGCGGCCGGTAATTCGGACCGACCGTGCACCCCGCGACCGTAACGATCAGCAGCGCCATCGCGATCAGCAGCAGGCACTTGCCAACCAACCGCAGTAGCGGCGCCGGACGTTGCTCAGACCTGGGCCTTGACTCCACCCGCCGGCCCTCTTGTCGCGCCATGCTGCTGGCGCGTTTTGATCGGCTCTGGAATCTGTTCGGCCTGGTCGTCGGCCTTTGCGCGCTCGAGCTCGTCACCGCTGGTGGGAGGGGCGGCGACGAGCCGCTGCCCTATCCATTCCAGGCAGGCACTCCACTTCTGCCGGAATTCGGGACTGAGCGGGTCCATGCCGGTAACCAGCGAGGCAACCTGAGGCAGGGCCAGGGGAAACGTGCGCAACGCCGCACTGACCAGCAGCAACATCTCTACGTCGGCGTCGGGCGGTAAGGTCCCTCTCGCCTTCGCTCGGCGCCAGCGGGCGACCTCGGCCTGGAAGTAGCCGCGCCGTTCCTCTTCCGCGACCAGTTTGCGTTTGCTTCTGTCGAGCGCCTCCCACTGCCACATCCGCAGCGAATCGATATCGGTGCAATTCGACTCAAACCCGTTGACCAGACTGCTGATGAAGTCCTCGTCCGGGCTCGATTCGATCATGCCGGCCTTGGCGTCCAGCTTTTGCGCAAGGACGGCGCGGTAAAGGCCCTCCTTGGAATCGAAGCAATAGAAGATCATGCGCTCATTGACGCGCGCACGGCGCGCGATCGCGTCAGTTCGCGCGCCGGCAAAGCCGCTGGCCGCGAATTCCTTCTGTGCCGCTGCCATGATCCGTTCGCGGGTGCGATTCAAATCGCGCTGCTGTGGCATTGTCGTTTTGTTCCCCGGGTGGACGCTTCGTTATGTGGATACTTAATTATATTAAGCAGTCGCTTAACGGCGCAAGAGCCATGCCCGAAACCGCGCGCTACTGGCGCTTACGAATTCTGTTGCGACCGAGGCCCGCCAAGTTCGCGAAAGGCAAAATCGAGCGCCAAATGCGAAAGCTCGCAAACTCTCAGGCCGTAGGTGCGGAAGAAAAGCTATTGGCCGGACATTTGGGTTTGTTGGACCGGCTTGGGCAGGAAGCTCTGCAGGTGTGCCAGGGGATCGCAGATCATGCTGGGGGGTTTCCCAAGGCGGCGGGGCCGCCTGGGGTTGGGGTTGCGGCTGCGCGGTTTAGCCATTTCACTGACAGGTAGGCGCCGATCCAGGAGCCGGTTGCGGCGAAGATTACGTAGAGTGAGTTGCCGGTGTAGCTGATCACGGCGAACGCCGACAGCAGGTACCATAGCGCGCTCCATGACGCCGCTCGCGATGGACGCCGCGCGGTTACCGCTGCGTTGAACATCACGTACACGGCGTCGGTGGCGGCGGTCGACGCCATTACGCCAGCCGCGATCAGTGGGTTCAGGTGGAGCGTCATCGGTTCCTCCATCGGGGAAAGCTTTTGCGAGCTAGCAAAGTTTTTTTGCAGGCGCGCGCGCCAGATAACAAGGCCTGGTTCCGCACGATCGGCTAGATCCATGCTGCGGCGCGAATGATTGCTGCTACACCGTTGACGATGTCGACAGCGAACGGACGTGCCGCGATCTCGAACGGCGAAGCGAATCCCATCGTTTGCGAATCGTTGAGATTGCGCTTCGCCCGGGCGCGGGGTCACTCCGGTTGGAAGGATGGGCTGCCGGTCTTGGCGGTCTGGCCGCCGTCGGCGACGAACGCCGCGCCGGTGACGAACGACGCGAGGTCGGAGGCGAGGAACAGCACCACGTTCGCCATCTCCTCGGGCTTGCCGAGCCGGCCCATCGGAATCGCCTCGCGCATCCGGTCGCCGAAGCCCGGTATCGAGAGCGCACCGGCGAGGAGCGGCGTATCGATCGCACCGGGGCAGATGCAATTGCAGCGAATACCGTCGCGCGCGTACTCGATTGCGACTACCCGGGTGAGATTGATCACGCCCGCCTTCGCCGCGTTGTAGCCGGCGATGCCGAGGTCGGCGCGCAGCCCCGAGATCGACGCGGTGTTGACGATCACGCCCGCGCCCTGAGCGCGCATGATCGGCAGCACCTTCTTGATCGCGCGCCATACCGCGGTGAGGCCAACGTCGATGATCGCGCTCCAGACCTGGTCGTCGGTGTCGGCGACGCGCCCCACCGATCCGGTTTGGGTGGCGGGCAAGCCGAATGCGTTGTTGTGCAGAAAGTCGATCCGTCCGAAGCGGGCTTTGGTTTCAGCGATCATGCGATCGATGTCGGCGGGCCTGGTCACGTCGATGGTCATCGCGAGCACGGCGCCATCGGCCTTCGCGATTTCGCTCGCGACCTTGTTCGCATTCTCCGCGTTGATGTCGGCGACCACTACGCTGCCGCCCCGCGCCGCGAACCCGATCGCCGTCGCGCGCCCGATCCCCGAACCCGCGCCGGTCACGATTCCAACCTTGCCGTCGAATTTCATTTCGATCACCTCGATTTGCACCGAGGCGTATCAATCACGGCATTCATTGTAAATGAGTACGTTAAGGCGCCCCGCGGTCTTCCAGAGTTTGGACACAGGTGACCGTAAAACAGGCCTTTGCCCCCGGGGCCTGCCTCTTTTCACTGCATTTTGCATCATCTCTAATGCAAGCTGCATCGCAATTACCATGCATTTTGCATGGCATTCTTCTTGCGGAAGACGGCCACACTAAAGTTCGACTCGTCTTCCAACTAAGAGGGGAAGCCGGATCTTCCAACTAAAGATGGAAGCCAAGCGGATAGAGCCCAGGGAGGAAAGCCATGGCAGAAAAATCCGAAGCTAAGATGGTGCCGACGCTGTCGCTGACTGGCGTTACGGTTAACGCCATGGCGCTGATCGCGCCGGGCGCATTTCTGTGGATCACCTTCGTTCTGCAGGCCGGCTACGTCTATCCCTCCGGCATGGCGATGTGGGCAGGAATCTTCGTCGCCCTGCTGCTGGCGTACGCGACGGCATTGTCGTATTCGGAGCTCGCCAAGCTTTATCCCGGCGCCGGGAGTTCGTACCTGTTTGCGGAGCAGGCGTTCCTCAAGACCACGAACGCATACCGGTTCGCGCGAATCGCCAAGTTTGTGATCGGATGGGCGTCACACCTGTACTACTGGGTCTATCCCGCGGTGATGGTCGCGACCATGGGGGTTCTGGTCGGTTACATCGTCGGCTCAATGGCGCCGAATTCGATGAACCCGGGAATCCCGGGGCCGATCTTCATGGCCCTGGTAGCAGTCATCTTCAGCTACGCGGTTGCATACATCGCGTTTCGCGGAGTCAGCGGCTCGACCAATGTGGCGATCGCGATCAACGCGATCCAGATCAGCGCGCTGCTGTTTTTTGCGGCGCTCGCGATCGCGTACCGAATCGGCCATCCGGCCGGTTCACACGGCTTCGGGCTCGACGCCAACGGCAACCCGGTGGCGGCGACTCTCAGCTACAGTTTGACCGGCGACCATCCGTCGCATCCGAACGCGCTGTCGGTGATCTCGCCGCATCGGTTCGACTGGCTGATGCTGCAGGCGACCATCGCGATCCTGCTGCTGGTCGGATTCGAGTCGGTCACGGCGCTGGGCGAGGAGGCGATCAATCCCAAGCGTGACATTCCGCGCGGAGTCCTGCTGTCGCTGACCATCCAGGGACTGTTCTGTTACCTGATCGAATACTTCGCCGCCAACTACTTCCTGAACAGCGCCTACAGTCTGGCGGAAGCCAAGGGTTCGGCGGCGCCGGTCGGCGACATGATGGTGATCCTGGGCAACGCGTTGCTCGGAGGGCATGGGCAGGCATTCATGCTGATCGAAGCGTTCACCGTGTTCCTGGCGCTGATCGGGACGACGCTGAGTTGCATCAACACGGGCGCTCGAGTGACGTATGCGATGGGCCGGGACGAAGAGGTGCCGGAACACTTTGGAATCCTGCACGGCGAAAATCTAACCCCGCATCGCGCGATTTGGGTGCTCGCGACGATTTCGGCGGTGATGGGAGCATACGGCGCGATTTACTATTTCGCCGGGGCTTCGGCTCCTGATGACAAGACGATCGCCACGCTACCGCACAACATATGGTACGCGTTGGGGATGAGTTCCAATGCGAGCCTGTCGTCGCTTCCCAACGGGCTGTTGCTGATTACCCTGCTTTCGAATTTCGGTACCTTTCTGCTTTACGGCCTGACGAACATCATCTGCATCGTCGCGTTCCGTGAGCATCACGAATTCAGCGGGTTCAAGCACATGGTGGTTCCGGTGTTCGGGGCGCTCGCGAACTTCGCCTGCCTCGCCTTCTACATAATCGGCCCTCTGGAAGGACTCGGTAGCTGGAAGGAGCCTATCTTCGCGGTCATCCTGTCGGTGGTCTGGGGAGCCTACGGCGCGTTTTACTTCATGCGCAACTCGAAGAAGAAGGGCAAAGCGACGATTCTGGTCAGCAAGCCAACCTGAGCCAGAGCCCTCATGATCGAGGTCGGGATCCGGGCGAGGCACTGCAATGCGGACCTCGCCCGGATCCAGGCGCGAGAAAACTGGCTCCGCACTTTTTCAACGAACGGGACGCCAACCATCTCGATCAATGATGCATTCGATCGGCGCTGTTAGGCATCGTCACCAATTCGTCAACGAATGCCGCGGTCAGCTCGGTCCCGTGGCAGTTGATTACAGGCGTCGCCGTCGGGGTGGCAATCATGCCAAGAGATCGTGAACGATTGCGCGCGCGCCTTGCACGCTGGTGGTTTTGTCGGCGAATGGTCAAGGCACTGGCGCTACACAGGCGTCCCAAAGAGGTGCGGACGGACGGTCTTTCGCTTAGCCACTTCCGCAACCGGCTTCAAATCGAGTGGCGCGCGCGCGACATACATCCGTGGGACAGAGGCCTCTCTCAAAGCCGGGTTACAGAACTGTTTGCCAAGCAATGCCTCGATGATACGGGCACGGCGATCGATCGGCTTTTTTCTGAACTTCCCGAGATAGAATTCATAGAATTTACGGTGCTCGATCCAAAATCGTCAGCCCCAATTCTGCGCGGTTCGGTGGATAGGAACGAAGCGAATGTGACCAATGATGTGTCACCAGGCATGAAACTGAAAAAGTTGGGCGCAAGCTATCGTTTAACCAACTGGCATTTTGAACCTCTTAGCTGAAGGGTTTCGGCTGCGTCGATTCCCGAAAGTCGAGCAGCCGTCCGGGCAGTCTGTTTCCTGTTTACCTTGACGGGTCGGGGCTCATGCGACTAATCAGGGTCGCGTGGGTGCGGCTCTGAAGGCATCGCCGATCGGCATCGCGATCATGGCGATAGCGCTGGTTGCAGCGCAGGTTTCGTCGACCAGCGCGGCCGCGATCTCTGCCGATGCGCGCAAGGAAGCCAATGCGCTGATGTCCGATCGATGCGCCGTGTGCCACGGCGATAACGGCGACGGCAACGGTCCGGGTGCATCGAATCTGAATCCCAGGCCCCAAAATTTTCACGATCGCAAATGGCAGCGCAGCGTGAGCGACGCGACGCTGGTCAAGGTGATCATCTACGGAGGACCGGCAGCCGGCGTGAGCGCGTCGATGCCCGCGAATCCGGATTTTGTGGGACGCCCGGATGTGGTCGGGGCGCTGGTGGAGCAAATCCGCACTTGGGGTAAGTGATCGAGCTTAACTGGCGAGGGAGGAATTACAGCATGAAGCGACGGGAGTTCCTTAAGACCAGTGCGCTTATAGTCGTCGGGTCGGCCGCGGCAGCCTCGGGAATCGTCGGCGTCGCGGGCGCGAACCTCCAGGCCGATGAGCCGCAGTTCAGCACGCTGACGCCGCTTCAGGCCACGACGCTGCTCGCGGTCGCGCGCCGGATATTTCCTCATCAACGGATCGACGACGCTGCCTACTGGAAGGTGGTCAGCGAACTGGACACAGAGGCGAAGAACGATCCCGCGGTGGCGAAGCTGCTCGCATCCGGCGTCGATCAGCTCAATGGATCGCACGGCGAGTTTGCCGCGCTGAGCGAAAAGCGGCAGACCGCGCTGCTCAAAGCCGCGGAGGCCGGCCCGTTTTTTCAAAAAGTTCGCGGCGCCGAGTTACAGACGCTCTACAGCGATCCCGCGGTCTGGAAGGCGTTGGGGTACCAGGGTCCCGCCTACAAATCAGGCGGATACATTCACAAGGGCTTCAACGATCTCGCATGGCTGCCCGACCCGCCGGAATCAGCCAGCCCCAAGCTTGCCTGAAGAGAGGGTGAGCGATGCCGAAATATGACGCAAATGACGACTCGGTCGTGGTAGTAATCGGCTCCGGTGCAGGAGGAGGAACGCTGGCCAACGAACTGTGCCAGAAGGGCTTGAAAGTCGTCCTGCTCGATGCGGGTCAGCGCCAGTCTTCGGCGACCTTTCGCAACGAGGAATGGTTCGCGTTCAACCAACTCGCGTGGCTGGACAAGCGAACCACATCCGGCACCTGGCGAATCGCCAAGGACTTCCCAAATCTCCCCGCGTGGATCTGCAAGACGGTCGGCGGAACGACGGTGCATTGGGCGGGAGCATCGCTGCGCATCCAGGAGCATGAATTTAGGGCGAAGACGCACTACTCCACGATCAGCGGCGCCAATCTGATCGACTGGCCGCTCAGCCTCGAGGAGCTCGAGCCCTACTACGCGAAGGCCGAGCTCAAGATGGGCGTGACCCGCACCAACGACATTCCCGGGCTTCCCGGCAACAACAATTTCAAGGTGATGTACAACGGCGCTACGCGCGTCGGTTATAAGACGGTTCATACCGGCCGGATGGCAATCAACAGCCGGCCGCGCGACGGACGCTCCGCGTGCTGGCAGTTGGGATTCTGCTTTCAGGGATGCAAATCGGGCGCGAAGTGGTCGACGCTCTACACTGAGATTCCGAAGGCCGAGGCGACCGGACGGCTGGACCTGCGTGCGTCTTCGATGGCGATGCAGATTCAGCACGATGAGGGCGGCAAGGTCAGCGGAGTGCTGTACGCCGACGAAAACGGCGCTCATCAAGTGCAGAAGGCGCGCCTGGTTTGCGTGGCGGCCAATTCGATCGAAACGCCGCGTCTCTTGCTCAACTCGCACTCCACGATGTTTCCGCGCGGGCTGGCCAATTCCTCCGGCCAGGTGGGCCGCAACTACATGCGGCATACTACTGGGTCGGTCTTCGGCGTCTTCAAGCAACCGGTGCATATGTATCGCGGCACGGTGATGGCCGGAATCATTCAGGATGAAGCGATCTACGATACCAAGCGCGGATTTGCCGGTGGGTTCGAGCTGGAGACTATTTCGCTGGGCCTGCCGTTTGCCGCGGCGTTTCTGAATCCGGGCGCGTGGGGGCGCGATTACACCGACCTTCTCGAGCAGTACCCGAACATGGCTGGGATGTGGATCGTCGGCGAAGACATGCCGCAGGAGAGCAATGCGGTAACCCTTCATCCGACCGAGAAGGATCGTTTCGGCCTGCCGATTCCGAACGTGAATTACGACGATCACGCCAACGACCTCGCGATGCGCACCTACGCGTTCAAGCGTGGTGCAGCCGTGTACGATGCGGTCGGCGCGATCCGGACTGTCGAGGTACCGCCCTACCCGTCTACGCACAATCTCGGCACCTGCCGGCAAAGCGAAAAACCGTCGGATGGCGTGTGCAACAAATGGGGCCAGACCCACGACGTCAAGAACCTGTTCATTTCGGACGGGAGCCAGTTCAGCACCAGCGCAGCCGAAAACCCGACCCTCACGATCGTGAGCCTGGCGATTCGCCAGGCCGATTACATCGCGGACCAATGCGCGAAGCGCAATGTATGAACGATGCGGGCGCACCGAATGCGTTTGCTGATTGCGCTCGCGCGCGCAGCTGTGGTTTGCTCGTTGGTAGGCGGGCTCGCGCCGCCCGCGTGGGCGCATCGCTTCGGTGGTCCGAACGATCCCTGCGAGCGTAAAGTCGGCCGTTCGCTGATTCATATCACCCTCTATCAACCCCAGTTCGATCCCGACGCCGAATACTGCGACGATATTCCTCGCGAGGGGAATATAGTGCTCGTGGTGGATACGTTCGGTGACGATTTGCGCAAAGTGCCTATCGGCCTCCAAATCGTATCCGTCGGTGAAAATGGCGCGCAGCGACTCGTAGCCTCGATTCCACCTGCGATCTATCGGCGCGGCGTGGTTGATACGCAGGTGATGCTCGCCGCCGGCAGCCGCTACGTCGCGCGCGTGTCGGTGGCGGGCGACACGGCACAACCGCTGGTATTTTCGTTTCCCATTCGGGTCCGTGCGTGGTATCGGGGATTGATAGTTCCAGTTTTGATGGTGCTCGGCGTGTTGGCGATCGTGGCCATATCATTCGTTCGCTACTATCGACTCTCTGCGCGCCGCCGCTTCCGGCGAAGGCGCGCTACCCGCTATGCGTGCGTCGCGTTTGCGGCGCTGGCGCTATCGTTTGCGGCAGGATGCGATCGCGCCAAGCCGACGGCCGCCGTGCTTCCCAACGTTCAGCTCATCGATGCTCATGGGCAGCCGGTCTCGCTCGCCTCGCTCAAAGGCAAGGTCGTGCTCATCGATTTCATTCATATCGGCTGTCCGGGAGTGTGCGCGGACCTGATCAACAAGTTCGGCCAGATCGCCGATGCGATTGGTCCCGAGCTGGGCTCCAAGGTAGTGCTGGTCTCCGTCACCAACGACCCCGAGCACGACCGTCCGGAGGCGCTGCTGAAGCTCGCACGCGGGATGCAGGCCGACATGCGGGGATGGCTGTTTCTTACCGGCACGCCGCAGGATGTCGGTCGCGTGATCGGGGCATTTGGGGTTGATAACCGGCGGCTGCCTGATGGATCACCTAATCACATCACGCGCGTATTTATGCTCGGCCCCGATCTGCGCGAGCAGCGCGAGTACCCAGGCATGGCGATGAATTCGCGGGCGGTCGCGTCGGAGTTGATGAATCAGGCCGGAGGCGCTTCTTAAACAGGGGCAAGAACCTCCACGGGGATGACATCCATGGCTACTGCATCAGCGCGAAAAATCGAGACCACCGGGGAGGGCGGCGGCGCCGCTGCGGGGAGCCAGCGAAATCCCACCGACTGGATGGTCGGATGGCGATCGCTGTTTTGGGGCTCCGCGCTGGTGATGGGGGCAAACGTCTTTCTCTGGTTCTGGGATTATAAGTATGCGTTTGTGGCGGGACTCAACTCCGCGAGTCCTGAATTCACTCTCTATTTCCGATCGTTGTTCTGGAGCGAGTTGATCATCCTGGGTGTATTTACCGGCATCTGGTACGGATGGCTGGTTCGCACCGGGCGGCAAGTCGCGGCCCAGCCGTTCACGCGCGCCGAAGAAGTTCGCCGCATCGCGGTTCTGTGGAGTATCATCGGTGTCACCAGTCTCTCAATCTACATAGAAGCGAGCTTCTGGCCGAATTGGGATGGCGCATGGCATCAGACGCTGGTGCGCGACACCGCGCTCACCCCCACCCACATCCCGATGTTCTACTTCTTCTTCCCGCTCTCGGTAGTGCTCGCGCTGGGCGCGTATTTCTATGGAATGTACCGGATTCCCGCTCTCTACTCCCGTGAGAAAGGCTTCCCGTGGTCCTTCTTTTTGTTGATCAGCGCGGCGGTGCTCGAGTGCATGGAAGTGGCATTCAACGAATGGGGGCACAGTCTCTGGATTTCGGAGGAGTTCTTCGCAGTCCCGTTCCATTGGCCGTTCGTCATGTATGGATGGCTTGCTTCCGGGATGTTCGCGGTGTGGGGCGAGACCATCCTGCGCCTCTATGAAATCGAAAAGGCCGAGGAAGAAGAGAGCGCGGCAACCACTCGAGCGGTTGCCGACTGATAAAGGCGCATCGGGGGACGGGGGAGACTATGGGAACAGCGCCCGCGACGCTTGGCGATCGGCAGCGGCTTGAACTGCGCGCACTGCTGAACAAGCGCTACAAGTGGATCGATCGCAAGTGGGACATCGTATTCTGGATCACCGCGATCTTCGTGGTCGGCGGCGCGGCAGACATTACCAAGCAGCTATTTGCCGGTGACTGGGATTTCTGGACGGACTGGAAAGACCCGCAATGGTGGCCGGTGATCACCGCGTTCGCGACGATCATCATTCCGTCCGCGCTGCAATATATTCAGTGGGCTGCGTGGCGTTTTCCGACCGGCGCGACCTACACGGCAGTGTGTTTCTTCATGTGCGCTTGGGTGGGCAGATACTTTCAGTGGCACATCGCCGAAAACTACCCGCTGAATTTTGTATGGCCCGCATCGACCGTATGTGCGGCGATCATCCTTGATTGGCTGCTGCTCAAGACCCGCAGCTTCGTGCTGACCTCGTTGTTTGGCGGGCCAATATGGGCATTGCTGGTATGGGCGTTCAACTATATACCATTGGCCCCGTTTCTGCAGCCGGCGCATTTCATGAATCACGTGCTGACGGTTGCGGACGTGCAGGGCATCGTTCTGATTCGCTCGCAGACTCCCGAGTACCTGCGCCATATCGAGCGTGGTGCGCTCCGCAGCTTTCTGGGAGAGACTCAGTACGTATCGCTGGTGTTCGGCGGAACCGTCGCGGTGGCAGGGTACTGGATCGGCCAATTCATCGGTAGATATCTGGCCGTGTGGCCGATACGCCGTTACATAAAAACACTGTAAAACCGATGCAATCGAACTATCGCCATCGCATCGCATCGGCGTGCGCCACTCTCGCATGGATCGCCGCGTCAGCGTCCGTCGCGACCGCGCACGGCGGGATGGCGGGCCCCGATGAGCTTGGACGTCCGCTGATCACTTCGGTGATCCTTGCGGCGGTGTGTTACTGGGCAGTCATCCTGTGGCCATCACGCAAGCCCAAGACCAAGGGGCGCCCAGATAGTGGAAGATCGCGCAACCGCAGCGAGCGACCGCGCCGCCGTCCGGCCGGAATTCAGGGCGGGACCCGAGTCGGAGCGCCTTACGAGGCTCGACGCTGGCAAAAGGATCCTGGCGAATGATGCGAAGGAAGGCGACCGTTAAACCGCTCATTGCCAGGGTCCTTTTTCTGGCTGCTGCCGCGATGATTATCGGACCGCCGAAAGCCTTCGCTCATGGCGAGGCAGGCGACGAGCCATTTCTGAAGGATCTCACCACGGCGTTCTACGATGTGAAGGTCTCGCCCAACGCAATTCACGTCGGCGAGCCGGTGACGATTACCGGCACGGTGCGGATTCTCGAGACCTGGCCGTATACGCTCGACCCACCCACGATTGCGTACATTACTCCGGTCGTCCCGGGCCCAGTGTTTGCGCTTCAGGATCGCACAGTAAACGGCCAGTCCGCGCCCGGCTCGTTCTTCGTCGACCGCGGGGGCACGTATCAATTCAAAATGGTCATGCTGGGCCGCGAGCCCGGCCGATGGCATGTGCATCCCGGAATTGCGATCCAGGGCACGGGAACGCTGATCGGTCCCGGTGAGTGGGTGAACGTGGCACCGAGTTCCTCGAAGTTCAGCTTCCCACTCACCCTGCTGAACGGACAGACGATCGATCTCGAAAGCTACAATGGACGGTTCGTGTGGTGGTGGTCATTCGCGGGATTCCTGATCGGTGTTGCGTGGATGCTCTATTGGACGCTCTCGAAGCGGACCGTGACGAACCTTGCCGTTACTTTGCAAATCGGCATAAACGATGCCGCGCCGGATATCGGACTCATTACGCCGCGCGATCAGATGTGGATGAACGTATTTGCAGCGATTACCGTCGCGCTGCTGATCGTCGGATGGTTCTACGCCGCCAATCGTTATCCGGTTCGACTTCCGCAGCAAACCGCGTGGTTCACGCCCAAGGTTATCGCGGCAGATGAGAAGCTGGCCGAGGTGCAACCCGAAGGCGCGATCTGGGACGACGGCACCGACACTCTGGTCATGAAAGTGCAGGCCACCAACATCAGTAAGGCGCCAATCGTGGTGAAAGAATTCATCATTGCGATGGCAACCTTCGTGAACGGTGGCGCCGACGAACAGGCGAAAGCGGGACCGCATGACTACGTGGGACAGCTCGAAGTTGAACCGAACACGCCGATTGCGCCGGGTGAGTCGAGGGAATTCACACTCACGGTCGCGAATCCGGTGCTGAGCGACGAGCGCCTGATTCCGACGCGCGATCCGCAGCAATTCATCGCGGGGCTGCTACGCTTTCAGAACGCGAGCGGCGGCGAACAGTTCGTGGTCACACGGGTAAGCGTCGTCCCGACGCAGTTCAAAGCCCAATACCTACCCTGAGTCGCGGGCGCGAGTGTCGGGGTGTTTTAACGATGTGAGCGTGCGACTCGCCACATAGTCTCATGAACAACCCGATCCGGCTACCGAGCCTGTCATGAGCGTCGAACACTGGGTCGACCTCAGGTGCCATCCGTCGACACGACCTGAGGCGGTGCACGCCATTCGGGTGCTCATATGCCGATCGGCCAGCGCTGAACTTCGCATGACCTTCCGCCTCGACGGAGATATTCCTCGGATCTGCGTCTCCTCGTCCGCCGTGCCCGGCATCGCTACAGAACTATGGCGCCACACCTGCTTCGAAGCCTTCATCGGTGTTGAAGGGCAATCGGCGTACCACGAGTTCAACTTTGCCCCGTCGGGGGAGTGGGTCGTCTACTCCTTCTGCGGCTATCGCAACGGCGGTCCTCTCGCGAACGAAATGATGCGTCCGCACATTGCGGTGCGCTCTACTGGCAGCCGGCTTGAACTAGACGCCGTTGTGCGGCTCGACGTCCTGTCTGCCATCCACCCGCGTGCTTCCCTCCGTATCGGTCTCTCGGCGGTCATCGAAGCGAGCGATGGGCACTCGTATTGGGCGCTTCGCCATCCGGCGGGCAAACCGGATTTTCATGACGCCGATGGATTCGCCCTGCTGCTTGAGGCGTCAGGCACCGAGTTGTAAGTCGCGACGATCAATCTATCGATCTGGCTCAGGCAGGGATGGGCCGTGCCTGAACCGGTCGAAGGCGCATGCTAAAATAAAAGTCTGATGAGGCACGCGCAACCACTAGGTCTCAGCCGGCGGCGTGTGGAGCAGCTTCTATCGGAAACGAAGTATGACCATTGCGTCGGTAGCCGAATAGACGTTCTCTCCCGACACTTCCTTGGACATTCCTACCAATCAAATCCGCTGATTGGATCTGCCGATACATCCGAAGTGTTCACGGCTTCCCTCGATGGATTCGACTGCGTCACGTACATCGAAACAATTTTGGCTCTCGCGCGCGCTTCGAACGTTGATGACTTCGCCGAGTGGCTGCGAAAGATTCGGTATGATCACGGCAGCATTCAATGGGAACGGCGAAATCACTACATGACGTTCTGGATTCGCAACAATGTACGCGAAGGGATAATCAGGCCGGTTTCAACTCCGGCTGTCCCGACGCTCAGCAGGGAACGCGTTCTTAATGTCGTGCCCGGACTCGCTGCACGGCGGACTCGCGTGAAATGTATACCAAAGCCGAGAGTCCCGCGTCTCGCGGCGCATTTGCACTGCGGTGATCTGATATTTTTCGTGTCGACACGCAAGAATCTTGATGTGTTCCATGCCGGAATCATCGTGCGCGATGGCAGAAGCATGCTCATGCGTCACGCGTCGCGTAGCCAAGGCTTTGTCGTGGAACAGGACTTGAGAGAATTTCTCAAGGCAAATCGAATGGCCGGCGTCATCGTGGTGCGGCCGCAAGGGGATACAAGACGCAGTGCGGTTAGGAACTAGGATGACGCGCTCGACGATGAGGCGAATTGCCTCCTCGCAGCCGAGAGATAGCGCGAAGCGGCGCGGTGAAATGTGAACATCGTTTATCCAAAAGACTACTCATCCGCCAGTATTCAGGGACTCGTCGACGCCGCCGATTCCGACGTCCTGTTTCTCGGGGATCCGCGTGTGAACATCGAGCCCGGACCGCGCATGTTCGATCGAATGGCGCAGGTCATCCGTGAAACCGGCGGCGGCTGGGTTTATGCCGACGCAGTAGGCCATCCTCGTATCGACTATCAAATCGGGAGCATCCGCGACGGTTTCGACTTCGGCCCGGTAGTTGGCGTGTCCGTTCCGGCCGCGCGAAAGTCAGGAATCGACAGCGCCTGGAAATGGGGAGGCCTATACGACCTGCGGTTAAGGATCTCGGAAAAATACGCCATCGTGCGGATTCCCGAACCGTTGTACAGCGCGTCAATTGGTGATGCACGGCCGACGGGTCAAAAGCAATTCGACTATGTGGATCCGCGCAATCGTGACTACCAAATCGAAATGGAACGCATCGCGACGGCTCATCTAAAACGAATCGGCGCCTGGTTGCAGCCACAGTTCGAGAAAGTTCCAGCTGCAGCGGAAGCATTTCCGGTAAAAGCCAGCGTCGTCATACCGGTTCGGAATCGCGAGCGGACAATTCTCGACGCCGTTAAAAGCGCCCTCGCCCAGAGCGCTGATTTCGAATTCAATGTGATCGTCGTCGATAACCATTCGACGGATCGGACGACAGAAATCCTGCGCGGTATCAGCGATTCGCGGATCAAACACATCGTCCCCGAGCGCCGCGACCTGGGAATCGGCGGATGCTGGAACGAGGCGATTTACTCCAGGGACTGCGGACAATACGCCATCCAGCTTGATTCTGACGATCTCTACATTAATGACGGCGTCCTTCGTCGGATCGTTGCGGAACTTGAAGCGGGACCTTATGCGATGGTCATAGGATCCTACGCGATGGTCGATTTTTCGTTGAAGGAGATTCCGCCCGGTCTTATCGACCATCGCGAGTGGAGTCGCGAGAATGGAAGAAACAATGCGCTTCGTGTCAATGGTCTTGGCGCGCCGCGCGCATTCAATACGTCGGTTCTGCGCCGTATCGGATTCCCGAATGTCAGCTATGGCGAGGATTATGCCGTAGCACTGCGCATCAGCCGTGAGTATGAGATCGGCCGGATCTACGAGTCCGTTTATCTTTGCCGCCGTTGGGAAGGCAATAGCGACAGCGCCCTGCCGCTCGAGGTTGCGAATCGATACGATCTGTACAAGGACTGGCTCCGAACTATCGAGATTCAGGCTCGAATGCGGGGATGATCCACGAACTGGAAGAATTGTTTAAGCGGCAGGCGCGGACATGGCCGCAGCTCGCAAAAGGCATCGAAGGCCTCGCGCGCGCGAAGACGCGGTGGGTACGGGTCGATTGGTTCGACATCTTCATCCGTCACATTCCCCATCGTATGGCTAGTACAACGGCGGCGGTCGACCGCGAGTCGGTTGCAAAACGTCCCTGCTTCCTATGCCCGGGAAATCTGCCTCCGGAGGAGGAGGGTGTGCAGTTTGACGAGGACTTCACGATCTACTGCAATCCGTTTCCAATCGTGGATCATCACCTCACGATCGCTCACAGAGAGCACAGCTTGCAGCGCATCGCAGACCAGTTCGGAAATATGCTGGACCTTGCGACAGCGTTGCCTGGATATTTCGTCATCTACAACGGTCCGGAATGTGGTGCGTCCGCACCAGACCATATGCACTTTCAGGCAGGCTCGCGAGGATTGCTTCCGATCGAGAAGGACACTGCTGGACTGACTGGCGTTACCGTGCCGAACTACGGAAGAAATGTGTTCTTATTTCGTGGATCGGATCGATCCGCTTTGATCGATCGAATGGATCGTGCCATCGATCTACTCGCGGAAACGACTGGCAAACGAGCAGAACCGTTGGTCAACATTGCGGTCTTTAATGAGTGGGGGGCGTGGGTCACGTATCTGTTCCCGCGGGGAAAACATCGGCCAGAGGTCTTTCACACGGGCGAACTGACGGTAAGTCCCGCATCGATTGATTTGTGCGGAATATTTGTCGTGCCGCTGGCAAGAGATTTCGAAAGAATCACGGGTGACGCCATTGCCGCAATTTTTCGAGAGGTCACCTTGCCTGACGGTCAGTTTCGGGAAGTCGCCAGCAGGCTGGAGAGTGAGCGTTGAACGTATCGGTAGGACTGATCGAGGGACAACCCTCCGTCGAAGTCGAATTGACGGGCACGTTTACTGATACTTCCGGCAAGCCGTATATTCCCGGGCGCTACAGACTTACTTCGGAAGTAACGCTTACTCCGTCGGACCTGGCATCGTGCGCGTTTGCGCTGGACGACGTCACGATTGGAATCGGATTTCATTGGGAACGCAAAGAGCGCCAGGTATTCCGTGGAGCTTTTCGCCTCGAGAAGCGGGAAGCCGGACTGACGGTGATTAATGACGTTTCGCTCGAAGAGTACGTCACGAGCGTGATTTCATCCGAAATGAGCGCGTCCTGCCCTCTTGAACTACTGAAAGCGCACGCGGTGATTTCGCGCAGCTGGCTGTGGTTTCCGAAAGTAAATCCCGGGCGATCCAGGAGAGGGCAGCGTGAGGCTCTCGATTCTCACGAAATCCTTCGCTGGTACGGCCGCGAAGCACATCCCTATTTTGATGTATGCGCCGACGACCACTGCCAGCGGTATCAGGGCATCACGAAAGCGTTCTCTGCGGCTGCAGCCGACGCGGTTCGCGCGACAGCTGGCGAGTTTCTCCGTTATAACGGCGCTATCTGCGACGCACGGTTTTCCAAGTCGTGCGGCGGAATAACCGAGCGCTATGCGACCGCCTGGGAAGATGAAGACATTCCCTATCTTGAGTCTGTCTGCGACGCTCAGGCTCAATCCTGCTCTAACAGTCGTGAGGCATGGATACGCGCCAACCCGCCGGCTTACTGCAATACGGACGACTCGGAACTCCTCTCACGCGTTCTCCCAGGATTCGATCAGGAGACCCGCGACTTCTATCGATGGCGGGTGGTGTACACGCCCGAAGAACTCGCCGATCTGATCAGATCGAGACTTGCTTTGGACCTTGGTCCAATTCGCGACATGGAGGCGCTCGCTCGGGGACCTTCAGGCCGAATATATCGACTGAAGATCGCCGGGGAGCGCGACTACGTCATCATCGGTAAAGAACTGGAAATTCGCCGCGCTTTATCGCGCAGGCATCTGTACAGCTCTGCATTCGTCGTAGACAAAGAGCCTGGCCGCTTTGTCTTGAGAGGAGCCGGCTGGGGACATGGTGTCGGTCTATGCCAGATCGGCGCGGCAGTCATGGCAAATGACGGCAAGACCTACCCAGAAATCTTGCAGCATTACTATCCGGGGACCACTGTCAGCGTCTGAAAGTGGGAATCGTCGTTTGGATGCCGGCGGAAGAGCGTAAGGGGTCTCCGCTCGCTATTGCGGCTAATTCCAATGTCGCGATAGTGGAGACACGCGTTATAAACGCGCTTCGATCCCCCAATTCAGCGCGTTGCGAATCAGCGTCCGGTACTCCGGCGTCTTCCACGAGCCGCGAAAAACCTTGGGAGTAATTCCCGAAGGCTCGACGCTCGAATCGACAAATAGCTGAACGTTACTTAGCGGTGAGTGGCAGTGGCCGAGGGCCAAGTAGGCCACGCCGCCGCCCTTGCCGGTCTCGCGTGTGTATCCGAGTACGCGGGTTTTGCCGTCGGGCAATAGCGACGTGTCGTTGTCGTACACGAAACCGAATCCGCGCGGCGATGGATCTTTTTCGAGCGCGGTCGTGAGTATCACGTGGCTATTGGCAGGGTCCAGAAGCTCAATGAGGTAGAGTTCGTCTATGACCTCGAAAGAGGCCGGGAGGCCCTGAGTGAGCGCATGCCCGGGATCCGCCACCTCAACACGAAACTTACGCACCGGCGGATGATTCAGAAAAAAGCAGCCGAGCGTGTCGTGATAACTGCCTTTGACCATTTTTCGGACGCGGCGACTTTCGCCCACTGGCACAGCCTTTCCACCGCTGGTGCCGTGAAGCGCAAGCCATCGGCCTCCCGCTTCCAGCCAGTCGCGAATGAATCGATTCTGCTCATCATTTGGATACGGTCCGGCGACATAGCTGATTAGAAACTGGCTGCCGGGCAGCCACCTCGCGACATCGGCGAAATCACAGGCGCTCGTCGTGAGCACCTGCGAGTTCTGTTGCAGAAGGCCGAGGAGGCGCAGACGCACATAATCCATGTCATGGCCGGCGAAGGAACCAGGAGGAAATCCTCCGATGATAAGATGAACTCGACTGGGTTTCGGCATCTTCGCTCCGTGGTGGCGTCGCTGCGGCGGAGGGGGCTAAGTCATTCAAATATCAGCCGGCTTGCTACTTCTGTTCGAGGAAATAGGGTTTGCGCTTTTTCGACGAAGGCTATAACCGGTCCTTAACATAAACCCCGAGTAGGCTGAAAAGTCTAGAGTCTTGAGATTCAGCGGCGGCTGCCCGTCGCACGATCCGACGATCGGCCGGTTGTCCTTGCATGATGCCACAGCAGAGCGCGATTGTATGCGCAAACGAACAAGCAGGAGGAACCGGCACGTGGCGATCAACCTCGAAGATAGAGTGCGAGAGTTGGAAGCGAAGGTGGCAGCGCTCGACGAGCGCGAGGCGATCCGCGATCTGCGCTTCCGGTACCACGAATGCATCAATGAAGGAAAGCTGGCCGAGATCCCCGAGCTTTTCACCGAGGATGGCGAGCTCGAGTTTGGCCATCTCGGCCGCGCAAAGGGGCGCGAGCAGATCAAGGCCTTCTTTTCGGGCTTGGGCAGCGATCGTTCCACCCCCGACGGAAAGCGCAGACGCGGCCTCTATCGTGTGAAGCAGTTCATCCACAATCACGTGGTTAATTTGCACGGCGATCAAGCTGACGGCTTTGCCTATCTCGAAGCCAAACCGGTCTATGACGGCGAGAGCTACGTAGTAGCGGCGCGCTACAACGATGAGTACGTCAAGCGCGACGGGCGCTGGAAATTCAGCAAAATGAGCCTTACCCCATATTTTATGGTACCGCTCAAAGAAGGATGGGCCGGCGAAGACCTGTTGAAGATGGGGCGCTAGCGCCCGCTCGCCGAAAAGTGTCGCGGCGCGCGGCCGGCCTGGCTTCAGGCCGCGTAGCCGGTTTGCGGCGGGCTTGAGTTTCGCGCGCCGGCTGCGCGATAAGAAAGATCGAATCTCGTGAGCGCGCACCGATGCGCGCAGCGGAGGTATCCATGTTCAACGGTATCAGGGTAATCGACGCCGACGGGCATGTGATGGAGCCCAACGAGCTCTATGACCGCTACCTGGAAAGCAAGTTCAAGCCCGAGCTCGAAGAGCTGAAGAAAATCGCGGCGACGCGGCCGTCTAAATACTTCTTCGGCTTCTTTCATCAGCTCAACACCGGGCGGCCGCTCGGGGTGGCGCAAATCGACCAGCCGCTGTTCCGCAGCGGGCGCAAACCGGAGGGCGAGACGCCCGACCCGCGCGGCGGATGGGACCCGCAGCTTCGCATCAAGGACATGGATCGCGAGGGAATCGACGTCGCGGTCTGCTTCGCGACGATCGTGTCGAGCTTCTGCGCGCTCAAGTCGGTCGACTTCGAGGCCGCGATGGTGCGTGCGTACCATCGCTGGCTCGCAGATTACTGCGCGGCGTATCCCAAGCGGATCAAGGGCGTTGCGGTGGTGCCAATGCGCGCGCCAGAGCTCGCCGCCGAAGAGATTCATCGCGTCGCCAGGGAGCCGTGGTGCGTCGGTGTGTACCTGTCCAGTCACATGGAGGACAAGCTGCTCGACCATCCCTCGTTCCATCCGATTTGGCGCGCGTGCGTCGAAGAGGATCTGCCGGCGTGCTTCCACGGCGGCACCGCGCGGCCGCCCTATGGCCTTGGCACTTTCGAAATGGGTAACAATCTCTTCATCCAGCATTCGGCAACCAACCCGTTCGAGGTGATGCGGGGGATCGCGTCGTTCATCGGTGGCGGAGTGATGGATTTATTCCCGAAGCTGCGCGCCGCATTCCTGGAGGCCGGAGTGGGCTGGCTGCCGTACTGGATGGAGCGGCTCGACGAGCATTTCGAACTAATGCCGGAGTACGTGCCGTACCTCAAGCGCAAGCCGTCGGAAGTAATTCGCTCAGAGAATTTTTTCATCTCGTGCGATCCGGATGAGGAGACGCTGCCGTTCGTGGTGAACTTTGTCGGCGCGGATCACATCCTGTATGCGTCCGACTATCCGCACTTCGACGGGCGCTTCCCGCATTCGGTAAAGCTGACGGCGCGCGCCGAAGTGTTTCCACCCGAGGTACAGCGCAAGATCCTTGCGGACAATCCGGTCCGCCTCTACACGCGCCTCCAGTAGGCAGGGGCCAGCCCTTGCACCTGAGTGGCGGAACCGGCTCCGTTGTCGTCGGCAGGGCGTCTAGCCTCTGCACCCAAATGGTTCGGCTCCGCTCTCATTGGTAGGAGGGCTAGCCGCGTCCTTCGTAAGCCGACTCCGCTGTCGCTCGGGACACGTCTGCAGGTTAGCAAGCGCGAAGCCCGTTCATTTTTCAGCCCCAGGTGCAGAGTTCAGACCCTGCGGCGCAGCGACGTGCTGCTAGCTCATCAAAACAAGCCCAAGTGGCGTGTGACTATTAACGCTGCGAGAGCGAGAGCGAGGATCATGCCCGCAACGGCGTAGGAAAGCTTCATGATTGCAAGCCTTTTAGCAGAGTGACCCGCAAAACCAAAGGTGCGCGTTTGAGACTCAGCGATGATGAAGTCAGCCGTGAGATGGACGCTTATCTTGGTGGGCACCGCCGCCAATTTCGGCTTGGCCGTAGTCGGCTGGGGCGGATTTGCGGCTTTCTTTTCCCACCCGGCGCTGATCGCTCTCGGGATCGTGACCTTCGCATTGGTCGGCGCAGCGCTTTTCGCCGGCGGAAATGTGAACCCAGGCGAGCGCGAGGATCGCGGCAACCGCTTGGTTCTCGCGGTCTTCGGCGTGATCCTGCTGCTGGACGTCTATCTGCCGGCGTACACGGTTCGCATCGAGTTCTGGACCATCGACGGCGATACCATTCGCTGGCTGGGCGTCGTTCTCTTCGCTGCCGGCGGCGCGCTGCGGCTCTGGCCGGTCTTCGTGCTCGGCCGCCGGTTCAGCGGGCTGGTCGCGATCCAGCCAGGACACAAGCTGGTCACCTGCGGCGTCTATGGTGTCATCCGTCACCCAAGCTATCTGGGGCTGCTCCTCAACTCGCTGGGGTGGGGCCTGGCGTTTCGTTCGGGGGTCGGCGTGCTGCTGACGGCGCTCCTGGTACCGCCGCTTCTCGCGCGTATCCGCGCGGAAGAGGCGATGCTGCGTACGCAGTTCGGCGGCGACTACGGCGCCTACTGCGCGCGGACCTCACGGCTGATTCCCGGGCTCTACTAGCGCGCGGGTCAAGCGAGTTCTCCCGCTCATCATTTCAAGCAGCAGACGCTAACTTGACTGCGATTCGAGCGAGTCCTTATAGTTGCCTTGAACGGTCCAGTCCAGCGATCGTTTCGGGCGCTGGGCGCCCGCAAAACCCAATCCTGACAATGGATTCCGCGCTTGGCCCGATATGAAACGACGCGAAGAAATGACCCTCTCGGAGCGGCTCTACCTGCCGGAAATCCTGAAAGGGATGGTGATAACCAACTACCACTTCCTCCGCAACCTTGCGGTGCATGCCGCGCACGTCTTTGGTTTCGCCAAGGATCGGCGCGCGTCGGCGACTACCCAGTATCCCGAGGAGCGCAAGCGCTATCCGGACAACTTCCGCGGGAGCCATCGCCTGACGCTGCGCGAGGACGCAAGCGTCCGCTGCACCGCATGCTTCCTGTGCGCGACCGCGTGCCCCGCGCAATGCATCTACATCGAGGCCGGCGAGGCGCCCGACCCGCATATCGAGAAATACCCGGTGCGCTACGAAATCGACACGCTGCGCTGTATCTACTGCGGGCTGTGCGTTGAGGCATGTCCGTGCGACGCGATCCGGATGGATACCTACGTGCATCCGCGCATCTGGGGCTTCGATCGCAAGGACTTCGTCGAGACCAAGGAGCAACTGATGCATCGCTCGCGCGTGCTCGCCGAGAAGGGACGCGACGGCAACATGCAGGAAATGCTCAAGTGGTACGACGAGCAGGCCGCGCAGGTCTACGATCCGCAGCGCCCCGAGCTCAAGACCTACAGCGACCGTCAGCGGGACCATCACTGGGAAGCGGCGCCTGGGCCGGTCGAGCTACCAGCGATCGATCGGCACCAGCCGCGCACCGGCAAGTAAGCGATGACGCGAGTAACGATCGCGCTGACCCTTCTCGGCCTGGTAATTCTGTTTATCGCCTACGCGGAGGGCGTCGGCGTGATCCACGGCGGCAGTCCGCTGGCGCACATGTACTGGGCCACGGCGGCGATGCTCGCGGTGGCGCTTGCGAATTTTATCGCGATAGCCCATCTCGCGCGCGCGGAGCGGATGATTCAGGAGTTGCGCGCGCTTTGCGAGAAGAACGGAATCGCGTACGGCGAAGACTAGGATTTGGGCTATACTGTTGATCGAAGCAGCCAGTGGCAGAAAGGAACCGGACGCCCAGGCGTCCGTCGAGGTGGCGCAATGACTCAGATCGAAGCGGCCCGCAAGGGTCTTGTCACCGAACAGATGAACGAAGTCGCCGAAGACGAAGGCCTGCGCCCGGAAGAGATCCGTGCGCTGGTGGCGACCGGAGAGGTGGTGATCCCGCGTAACGAGCATCACAACTTCCGCGCGATCGGGGTGGGCAAGAAGCTGCGCACCAAGGTCAACGCGAATATCGGCGCATCAAACTTCCATCAGTTCGTCGAAGAAGAAGTGGAAAAGCTCTACACAGCGGTGCGCTATGGCGCCGACTCGGTTATGGACCTGTCGACCGGCACCGACCTCGACCAGATTCGTGTCGAGCTGCTGTCGCGATGCTCGGTGATGCTCGGCACGGTGCCGATTTATCAGCTCGGCAGCGAGCGCTCGATCATGGACCTCGACGGCGACGCGTTCCTGGACGTGATCGAGCGCCAGGCGCGCCAGGGCGTCGACTTCATGACGCTGCACTGCGGCGTCACGCGCGAGAGCGTGAGCCGGCTGCGCGGGCATCAGCGTATCGAGGGTATCGTCTCGCGCGGCGGCGCGATCCTGGCCTCGTGGATCGAGCGCAACGGCAAAGAGAATCCGCTCTACGAACATTATGATGAAGTATGCGCGATCATGCGCGAGCACGATGTCACCATGTCGCTCGGCGACGGTCTGCGCCCCGGCGCGACCGGCGATGCGACCGATCGCGGCCAGATAGCCGAACTGCTGGTACTTGGCGAGCTGACCGATCGCGCGCGCGCGCTCGGCGTGCAGGTGATGATCGAAGGGCCGGGCCACGTGCCGCTCGATCAGATCGAGGCCAACGTAAAGCTGCAGAAGCGGGTGTGCTCGGGCGCGCCGTTCTATGTGCTGGGGCCGCTGACCTGCGACGTCGCGCCGGGCTACGACCATATCACCGGAGCGATCGGCGGCGCGGTCGCCGCGGGCGCCGGGACCGACTTCCTGTGCTACGTGACGCCGGCAGAGCATCTGCGCCTGCCCGATATCGACGACGTCCGCGAAGGAGTAATCGCGACCCGGATCGCGGCGCATTCCGGAGATCTCGTCAAAGGCGTGCGCGCGGCGAAGGTCTGGAATGATCAGATGTCGCGCTATCGCAAGTCGCTCAACTGGGAAGGGATGTATGCAATGGCGATGGATCCGGACAAGGCGCGCCGTTACAAAGAGGAAAGCGAGGCGTCCGGCTCCAACGTCTGCTCGATGTGCGGTTCGTTGTGCTCCATCAATATCGACAACGCTGCGATCAAGTTCAGCAAGCGCCGCGCCGTCGAAGAAGCCGAGGCCGGGGTTCATGCCGCCGACTGACGGAGTGCAGCTTCCCGACGGCGATCTTCCCGCGGCGCTCGCGATGGAGTTGCGAGACGATCGCGGCGCTGCGCGCAAGCTCGCGGACTTCCGCGGCCATCACGTGGTCGTCTACTTTTACCCGATGGACGACACGCCGGGATGCACCGTCGAGGGCAAGGAGTTCCGCGATCAGTTCGAGCAGTTTGAGACGCTCGACGCGATGGTGATCGGGGTCAGCACCGACTCGGTCGAACGCCATCGCGCATTTGCGGAGAAGCACGCCTTCCCGTTCATCCTGCTCGCCGATCCGGGCGGCCACCTGGCACGCGCGTTCGGCGTGCTGCGCGGCGGAGTCGCCGCGCGATCGACGTTCGTGCTCGATCAGGATCTGCACCTGCGGCGCACGTTCCACGACGTGACGCCGCGCGGCCACGCCGCCCAGGTCCTGAACTTCGTGCGCTCGCTGGTCGAATCGCGTCGCATGATCGGCGGGTGACGGGCGCACTACCGGCGCGCCGAGGCGACTCGCGATGGTTATATTTGTATAATCCGAGCCCGCCAACTCGTGGCGGGAGGGTGAAAACCTATGGCCAAGACTTCAAAGAACATCCTCGACGAAGCGCGCGCGCAAATTAAGCAGATCGATATCGACGAAGCGCGCCGGATGATCGAGAAACCGGGCACCGTGCTGGTCGACGTGCGCGAGAGCGACGAATGGCGCCAGGGACATATCCCGAGCGCGGTCGCAATTCCGCGCGGCTTCCTTGAACTGCGCATCGAGGAAAAGGTGCCCGACCACAAAACCCCGGTCATCCTGCAGTGCGCCTCGGGCACGCGCTCGCTGCTCGCGGCGCGCTCGCTCCGGGAGCTCGGTTACGAGAACGTCTACAACATGACCGGCGGTTTCAACGCGTGGAAGGATCGCGGGCTGCCGTGGACCGCCGAGCGTCAGTTCACCGCCGACGAAATCACACGCTACTCGCGTCACTTCGTCATTCCCGAGGTCGGCGAGAAGGGGCAGGCCAAGCTGCTCGATGCCAAGGTGCTGCTTCTCGGCGCGGGCGCGCTGGGCTCGCCGGTGGCGCTCTACCTGGCAGCGGCGGGTGTCGGCACGATCGGGTTGGTCGACTTCGACGTGGTCGATCTTTCCAACTTGCAGCGCCAAATCATCCACACCGTGGACCGGGTCGGGATGCTCAAGACGGAATCGGCGCAGAAGGCGATCAACGCACTGAACCCGGGCGTAAAGGTGAATCGACACGACCTGCGGCTCACCTCCGAAAACGCGATGGACATCATCAAGGACTACGACGTCGTCGTGAATTGCGGCGACAACTTCCCGGCGCGCTACCTGATCAACGACGCGTGCGTGCTGTCGAAGAAGCCGCTGGTCGATGGCGCGATCTTCCGCTTCGAGGGCAACGCGACGGTGTTCTACCCGGCCAAGGGCGGGCCCTGCTACCGATGCCTGTATCCGGAGCCCGCGCCGCCCGACATGGCGCCGTCATGCGCGGAGGCGGGGGTGCTCGGCGCGCTGCCGGGGCTGATCGGATCGATCGAGGCGCTCGAGGCAATCAAGCTCATTCTCGCCGCGGGACATCCGCTGATCGGCCGAATGATTTATTTCGACACGCTCTCCGACCGCGACTACGTGCGAATTCTCAAGGTACGCCGCGATCCGCAATGCCCCATCTGCAGCGATCATCCGACCCAGACCGGACTCATCGACTACGAGGCGTTCTGCGGACTGGCGGCACCCGCCGAAAATGGCGCGGCGCATCCGGCGCCGGCCGCCGGCGCGCAGGTAGGAGCGTCGGTCCGCTAGGACGCGCACGGGCGCTCGGCGCAGTAACGATGCGAATAGATAGCGGCGGACGGCCGACACGGCGTCCGCCGTTTGTTTTGCGACAGCATCACATCCAAGGCAGAATTCCGGGCAACGTCCCGGGCGAAGCCACAAGCAGAATTTCGGAAAAGAGGAACCGATGGCGCTTGGTCCATTTTACGTCGCGGATAAGCTCAGGCGAGGCGCCGGCGTGAAAGGCACCGCGCTCTTCATGCGCCACGGCGAGACCGCGTGGAATCGCGAGGGCCGCGTGATGGGCCAGAATCCGATCGAGCTCGACGCGCACGGCCGCGCGCAGGTCGAAGCGGCAGTTCCATTCGCGCGACTGATCAAGCCCGAGCTCATCGTGAGTAGCCCGCTGGCGCGCGCGCGGCAGTCGGCTGAAATTATCGCGAGCGGCCTCGGCGGTGTCGCGGTACTCGACGATCCACAGATCTGCGAGGTGCGCTACGGACGCTGGGAGGGAATGGTTTACGACGATCTGATCGAGGACTACGACTACGTCAGATATCGCGAGCGGCCGCTCGATATACCCACTCCCGGCGGCGAAACCATCTACCAGGTGCAATCGCGCGGCGTCGAGGCCGTGATGCGCGCGGTCACGGCGCACGAAGGCAAGCGCATCCTGTTCGTGTCGCACGGCGACATCATCCGAACCGTGCTGTGCCACTTCATGAAGCTCGAGCTCGAGCATTTCCGGCGCATCCGAATCGACAATGCGACCTTCTCCGCGGTCCAACTGGTCGGTGATTTCGCCGAGGTGAAATTCCTGAACCTCCTGCCCGACCCCGCACGCGCCTTCGTCGCTCCGTTCGTATCCAAAAGCAAATCGTAGCTCCGCGCCGTCAGCTTCCGCGCTGGTCGTCGGCGAAGTGAGAAAGCGTCGTGAGGAAGCTCGCGGCCGCGTTCAGATCGTACCCCGCGAGTATCCTCATCAGCCGCTGAATGATCGGAGAGCGGCCCATGCGATCGCCATATTTCCTGGACACCCAAATTGCCAGCGGAATGATCGCCAGCCCGAACAGAATATTGACTGCCAGGTACGTTCTGTCGAGCACTTGGTAAGCGTCCACTCCGAAACCTCCCTTCAGCACAACGATCAGGAACGGCACCCACCACACCAGCTGCCCCGTCAACAAAGCCCACCGGATAGCCCGAATTCGCAGCACGCGCAGGGACTCGAGCTCCTTCTGGATCGCGGCGATCGGCTTGTCGTAGTCGATACTCATGGCCATCGCCATCTGCCGAATCGACGTCGCGATATTCGCGATCGTCCAGATCTGCAGAGCGATCGCAGGCAGCAGAAACCGTGGCTCGGCCCGATGGCTGTAAATGAACTGGCCAAAAATTATGGCCACTGCCAGCGCAAACAACGCTTCCGCGCCTTGGAAGAAAGCAAATCGTCGCAATGGCGATCGCACCCGATTCAGGTTCATCGCCATCAAGAGCTGCCGGTTCAGACGGATGCTCGCGTCGAGTTTTCGATCTTGCTCAGCCCACTTCTCCTGGAATGCATCGAGCTCAGTCATGTTCCGCTCCTTGATTGAGTCTGCGCGGGTCCGCGCAATTCCTGCTTCATCTTGTTTTTCAATCTGTTCAGGTTCGTCGCGACCTTCGTTTCGCTGACGCCCAACACGCTTGCGATTTCCTGGTAGCTGTTCCCGTCCAGGTAGAGCAGCACGAGCGCCTTGTTGAGCGCGTCGAGTCCTTCGATGAACTGGTAGAGAAGCCGAATTTCTTCCGACTGGTTTTCCGTTTCATCGGCCGCTCGCAGAAGATGCTGCTCGTCGGAAATGACATGGCGCGTCCTGGTTCTCTCGCGACGGTAGAACGAAATCGCGACGTTGAGTGCGATCCGGTACATCCAGGTAGAAAACCGAACCCGCCCGTCGAACTTGTCGAACGATCGCCACAGTTGGACGACAATTTCCTGCGCAAGATCGTCGCGAGCGTCGCGATCGCGGCAGTACGAGTTGCAGATCTTGTAGAGGATTTTCTTGTGCTCCTCGATCAAGTCCTGGAACTCCTGCTGGAGTGCCGGAGCGGTCATCCGCTTCCCTTTCTTATGGCGGCTGCGATCATAGCCTGCGCTTGTCCGTTCATATCGTCATTCGTCTCACACTGTTATTCGCACCAGGTCTGAAAAAATCACAGGCGGGACGGTTTTTTTGAGCGTTTTCTGACGGGACGGATCGCGACAGCCGCTATCATGCTGATAGCGTCGGGCGGGGCTGGTGGAATTGGTCAGGAAATCGTAGCGCTGGACGTGGGTCAGAGCGTGCGCGAGGTATCGCTGATGCGACCGATTGCGAAGCAGCCGCGCCCGTTATGGCATCGCGGGAGCATACGCGGAGGCCGACTCGGAGTGCCCGCCGACCTCTACGCCCTTGCGCACGCGAACTTCGGCGGTCGGCTTGCCGGGCACGTCAACCCTGAGACTTCGATATCCGCCCGCGGTCGGATCGGGCGCGACGAATCCAATCGTGTACTGCTCGCGAAGCTCGAGGCTGATGTTCTCGCACGCGCGGCGGAGCGCCTCGCCGTCGCCGACCTGGCGCACGATATAGGTCTTCGCACCGGTCTCTTCGGATAGAGTGTGCAGCGTCTCGGAGTCGACTTTTTCGATATCGCCGCCGCCGATCACGAACGGGCCAACCGCGATACTCGGCATCGAGCTCGCGTTGGGATCTCCGATTCCGATCGAATAAACCAGCACGCCCATCCGCCGCGCCTGCGCGACGACGTCGCCAACGTTCGACGTGCTGGTATTGTCCATTCCGTCGGTCACCACCAACAGCGCCTTTTTGTCGTAGCGCCCGCGTTCGACCATCTGCAGACCATTCATGATCGTATCGAACAGCGCGGTTTGCCCGTAGGCATGAAGCAGCGCGAGCCGGCGCATCACCAGCTCGTGATTTATCGTGAACGGCTGCAGCAGGAATGGATGGCTCGAGAATGCGAACAGGAAAATGTCATCCTTGGCATTCAGGTCCTGCAGGAATTGCGCGATCGCGGCTTGCGCCTGCGGGATCTTGGGCTCCATGCTGCCCGAAGTATCAACCAGGATCCCCACTGAAACGGGAGTGTTGGTGTCCTGGCGGAAAAATTCGATCGGGCGCTGCTGCCCGTCCATGAAAAGTTTGAAGTCGTCTTTCTGCAGGCCGGTGACATAAGTGTTGGCATGGGCATCGGTGACCGTCACGGTCACCTGCTCGTAACCGGGCTGCTCGCGCATCTCGCGGGTGGGAATCTCCGTCACCTGCCCACCGGGCTGCGGCGCAATCGGCGGAATGTTGAGCGAATCACCGCCCTGCTTCGCGGGCATCGACGGCAGCTCCAACGTCGAGCTCGCCGTCCCCTGCGCATGCGGGATGACGAGGTTCGGGGGCAGCGAAGGTTGCGGCGCAGAATCCTGCGACGGCACGGAAAGCTGCTGCTGCGCGATGGCGGGAGTGTGGCTCAACACCAGCAACCCGAACACCACTGCGAAGATTCCGGCGACCGCCAGAATCGGCTGCTTATTCCTCATTTTGGGCACGGTAGTTGGCACAATTCGGTAGCCGCTGGCGCCACCGGTCCGCAATCGAGATTTTCCTATTTGCCCTGACGTTGAGCAAGCCATTTGTTTGACAAGTCTTTACACGATCGCGCCATGCTCCACTATCATAGACGATTGCGCGGCCATGATGTTTCAGCGCCGGCTCGAAAAGCGTGTGACGGTTCGTTTAGGAACGGGGCATTTGAGTCACGCCAGCGCTGAGCTTAGGATTGGCGAGGATCTTGCCGCCGAGGGCACATTCTACCCGATGACCCGATCTGAAAAGCCGGCCGCGCAGAGCCCGCAACCCTCCACCGACCCCGAATCCGCTCTGACGATGGACGGCGATGGCGTCGTCGTCGAGTGGAGCCCGCAAGCCGAGGCGATTTTCGGATGGGATCGTGCCGAGGCGGTGGGCAAGAGGCTCTCCGCGCTTATTATCCCCGAGCGCCAGCGCGAGGCGCACGAGCTTGGGCTGAAGCGTTTTCTAATCTCGCGGCGCGGCGCGTTGCTTGACCGCGCGATCGAAATCGTGATGCTCCATCGTGACGGTCGCGAGTTCCCGGTTGAAGTGCGAATCAGCAGCGCGATGACCAACGACGGCTGGCGTTTCCCAACCACCGCGCGGCGCATCGACGAGCAGAAGTAGCCGCGCAATCCGGTGGCGCTGGCGGCCACCGTCCGCTTTTCAGGCTTTTTCCCGCGACTCGGCGCGTGCAGCGTTTCTACCAATAGCCAGTCCGCCCTCGATCAGGCGTTGCTCCAGGAGCGGGATCCGGTCGTGACCCCAGAACGGCTCGCCCTCGTAGAAAAACAACGGTACGCCGAAAACATGATCGGCCGCCGCCTCTTCCTGCGCCGCCTGGTAAGCGCGCGCCCCCTCGCCCGCCAGATATTCGCGAAACTCGCCGGCGGAAAGACCGAGGCTCGTGATCACTCGCGCGACGGCTTCGGGCTGGTCAGCCTCGAATTCGCGGCGGAAGAAAAGTTCGTAGGCCCGGCGCGAGTACTCCTGGAGCCGTCCGCGCGTTTCGGCGAACAGCCCGCCGATCAGCGCCGGAGTCGTGTCGTAAACTTTGAGCGGCCCGCGGATCACCAGCCCGCGCGGCTTGGCCCAGCGCCGCGCATCGAGATATGAGTAGCGGGCTTTGTATTCCGAGTAGGTGCTTCGCGCGCCCTTGCCTTTGATCAGAAGCTGAAACGGAATCCATCGGATGCGCACCGCGTAGCGTTTCTCCAGCGCGAACGCGGGCTCGAAAGCGAGGTACGCAAACGGACTCTTGTAGTCCGAGTACATTTTTATTTTCTTCGCTTCCACTGCATCCTCGCGATCGCGAACGGATTCGAAAGCACTCATCTCACATCCAGGCCGTTCCCCACGAATCCAGATAGGTCAGCTCGCTCACCGGACGCCGCTGCAGCGGGCCATGACCGCGGCCAACCGGATACCCGATCGGAATCGCGGCGCAAGTCCCCCACGGCTGGGGGATTGCGAGCAGCTCGCGCACTTGCGGTTCGAATTGGCACAGCAGCGTGGTCAGCACGCAACCCAAACCCTCGGCGCGGCATGCGATCAGCAGATTTTCGACAGCCGGATACACCGATCCGCCGCCGACCACCGAAACTCGATCGAGCTTCGCGTCGGTTATCGCCATCTCTTTTGGATTGAAACAGAAGATCGCGATCACCGGGCTCGCGCCAAAATGGGACGCGAGATAGTCGCCGGCATCGAGCGTGCGCTTGGTTCGCGTGCGCGCCTCCTCGGAGGGTAGCGAGGGAAGCGCGGCGCGGTAGCCCTTCGAAAACTCCGCCCATCGCTCCGCGTACATCGCGCCCAGGCGTTCCTTGCGCGCCCGATCCTTGACCGCGATGATTCGCCACGGTTGCCTGTTACCGCCGGTCGGCGCCCAACTCGCCGCTTCCAGCACCCGGTTGAGCACCTCGCCGGGAATAGGGTCGGGCTTGAGCCGGCGCACCGCGCGCAACGTTCGCATCGCTTCGTAAACTCCCATTTCCGCCATGGCTGGTTCTCCTCTGTGATGGCAGGCTCGCGCAAATCGCGCCGCAACTCAAACGGCGCTGCGACGCTTCTCACGTTTCGATCGGCTCGCGGGTGACTATCGCACCGATACGCCCTTGAACGACCGTTCAGGCGCAGGTCACTTGTCCGCCAGCCCGAATCCATCGTAAGTTCAGCCTCCGGCTGGCGCATCAATTTCAACGCTCCCTCCTGCCATGCCGCCGCGCGAGGTAAACGATGAAATTCGGCATCTTCATGGCTCCGTTCCATCGCGTCGGAGAAAACCCGACGCTCTGCTTCGAGCGCGACATGCAGCTCATCGAGTGGCTCGATGACCTCGGCTACGACGAGGCGTTTATCGGCGAACATCACTCCTCGGGCTGGGAAATCATCCCCTCGCCGGAAATTTTCATGGCGGTCGCCGCCACTCGCACCCGCCGCATCATGCTGGGCTCCGGCGTCGTCAGCGTCCCGTACCATCATCCGTTTCACATCGCGAACCGCTTCGCCCTCCTCGACCATCTGACCCGCGGGCGCGTGATGCTCGGATGCGGTCCGGGCGCGCTGGCCGCCGACGCGCACATGCTCGGCATCGAAACCCCTACTCAGCGGCGCAGGATGGTCGAGGGCATCCAGGCTATCGTCCGGCTCTTCACCGAAGAGGGCGGCATCAATATCGACGGTTCGTACTTCAAGCTCAACGACGCGCATCTGCAGGTAAAGCCTTTTCAGCAGCCGCACATGCCAATTTTCGTCGCGAGCACGGTCTCGCCGTCGGGGATGGTCGCGGCGGGCGAGCTCGGATGCGGCGTGTTGTCGGTCGCTTCATACGCGCCCGGCGGCCTCAACGATCTGATGAAGCGCTGGGAGATGGCGGAGGAGACTGCCGCCGAACACGGCAAGACCGTCGACCGAAAAAACTGGCGGCTGGTCTTTCCGGTCCATCTCGCCGAATCGAAGAAGCAAGCGATCGACGAGATCCGCCAGGGCGCGAATCGCTGGATCCAGGAATACTTCGTCACCACGCTCGGCGCGCGGATCCAGTTCGAGGAGTATCCGAACCAGCCCACTGAAGAGATGACCGTCGATCGAATGATCGAACGCGGCGGCTTGATCGTCGGCACGCCCGACGACGCGATCGCGCAACTGCGCGTGCTGCAGGAGGCGACCGGCGGCATCGGCGGGATGTTGAGCCTCGCGCACGAATGGACGACGCGCGAGCAAACCCTGCGATCGTACGAGCTGTGGGCGCGCTATGTCGCGCCGCAATTCAACGGCGTGCTCGCCAGTCAGATCAAGTACTCCAACGAATGGGCGCAGCGAAATCGCGAGCTGCTGTTCGGCAAGGCAATAAACGGAATCACGACCGCGATGAATGAATACGCGGAGAAGAAAGCCGCGAAAGGCGAAAAAGTTCCCGAGATGCTGAGCCAGCCGATGACCCGCGTCCGCCCCTGAACGGCACGCTCGGTCGCTCCCGCCACAGTTGCAGGGTCGAGCCCTAAATTTGACTGATTCGAATGACTATACGCGGCGGCGCGGCGTTTGGATCGTGCGCGCGCCAATGCTGATCCGCATCTGAGCAGGCCCTTAGCGATGGATATTTACGCCGAGCGCTTGACCGACGCGGTTCTCCAGCGGGCCCTTCAGCGGACAGACTTCCATTCCTTGTAGAGAGATTTACGAAAGATCAGAACCGAGATGCCATTTATCAGTTGCACCGTCAACAATCGGGCGACACCGAGTCGAGCGGGCCTTCGCGGTGATGTGAACACGTGGATTGATGTCTCGTATGCGGTGCGCCCAAACTTGGCAACGCGCGCGAACAATTCGACATCTTGGCCAGCGGCAAGATCTTCGTTGTAGCCTCCAGTCGCGCGAAATACATCCGCGTTGATCATTTGAAAAATGCCTGGCGCGCATCCTTTACGCAGCAGGTTGTTAAAAAGCCAACAAGTTATATTGGAAGCGCCATAGAAAATCCGCATGGCAACACTTCGATCATCGGGAGGCGTCGCTTTTACCTTTACTGTCAGCCCCACGAGTTTCGGATTTTCCCGAAAACGCCGGACCGCGATGGTCATAAAATCATCAATCGAAGGGATGGCGGTGTCTGCGTCGACAAAGATGAGGTATTGACCGCGAGCGATTCGGGCACCGGTGTTTCTTCCGCTAGACGCCGACCTTTTGGCCATCACGATCCGATCGGCGTAGGGAGTTGCGAGCTCAACCGTCCGATCCGTGCTGTTTCCGTCGGAGACTATTATCTCGTGCGAGAACCGCTGGCATTTTTGGAGGCTGGCCAGCGTACTTTCGATCAGCTTTTCTTCGTTCAGCGTCGGAACAATAAAACTGAACTCTATCCGCTGCGGATCGGCCGGATCGCGCGCAAAGTGATCGGCATCGGAGGGGTTTTGGACTGAGATGCCCACTTGGAGCCTTCCCTTTCGCACTCTGCTTCTAGATCAGATCCGCTGCCTAAGACAAGCGCGAAGGCGAGTTTTTCGCCTTGAGGATTATACGCGAGAGGTCGAGTGGTACATGTGCAGATTTTGCACACATCTCAGGTGCGGCATTCGGCGCGTTTGGATCGTGCGCGCGCCAATGCTAATCCGCATCTCAGGAGGCCCTTAGCGATGGATATTCACGCCGAGATTTGCCGCGCGATCGATCAGTACAAAGACCAGGCCGTCAAGCTCAGCCACGAGATTCACGAGCATCCCGAAATGAAGTTCGAGGAGCGCTTCGCCGCCGAGCAACTCACCGGGGCCGCCTCCGCGATGGGGCTCGAAGTGGAAAAGGGAGTCGGCGGACTGGCGACCGCGTTTCGCGCTGAGTTCGGAGGGCGCGGGCCGAAAATCGCGATCCTCGCGGAGTACGACGCGCTGCCCAACGGGCATTCGTGCGGGCACAACCTGATCGCGGGCGCGGCGCTGAGCGCGGTCGCCGGCCTCAACGCGGTCGCGCGCAATCTGCCGGGACGAATCGTGTTCCTCGGCACGCCCGCGGAAGAAGGCGGCGGCGGCAAAATCATCCTGGTCGACAAGGGCGCGCTCAAGGGCGTCGATGCTGCAATGATGGCGCATCCGATGGACGCGGAATGGTCAACGATGCCGGCGCTCGCGACCCGCCACGTCCGCCTGACTTTCCACGGCCGCGCCGCCCATGCCGCGCTGGCGCCATGGGACGGCTTCAGCGCGTTGACCGCGATGCTGCAGACGTTTCAGAGCGTCGATGCGGCGCGGCTGCATTTCCGCGACGGCTCTCGCATTCACGGCATCATCACCAACGGCGGCCAGGCGGTGAACATCATCCCGGAGAAGGCCGAGTGCCAGTTCCTCGCGCGCGGCAAGACCAGCAAGTACGTCGCCGAGATGGCGGAGCGGGTGATCCGATGCGCCCAGGGGGCCGCGACCGCAACTGGCACCACCGTCGAGCCGCACCTGGTCGGCGGCTACAAGAACATGATCAACAACCTGTCGATCGCGCACCGCTACTCCGCGCATACCGAGTCGCTGGGCGTGCGTGCGGTCGAAGCGCCGCCCGACATGCCCACCGGCTCAACCGACATGGGCGACGTGAGTCATGCGATGCCGGCGATCCATCCGATCTTCGCGATCTCGCGCCACGGCGATGGCTCCTGCCACGAAGACGCGTTCGTAAAACACGCCGACCAACCGCACGCCTATGCTCAGATGATTCGGGTGGCCAAGGCGCTCGCGCTGACCGCCTATGATCTGCTGGCGGACCCGGAGCTATTGAAGGCGGCAAAGAGCGAGTTCGAGCATCGCCATGAAAGCTGACCGATTCGAGCGAACTGGCCGCAGCGTCGAAAATCAGAAGCGGGCTGATCGAAGCGAGATAGCGAGGCGGCGGAAAATCCTAGTGGCAGCCGCAGCCGCCGCCGCAGCATCCGCCGCCACCCGAGCTGCGTGCGAGGCCGCCATTTGACGCGATCGCTTGCGCGGCGGCCGCCACGCCGTCGCCGTTGGCGCCGCGCGCTGCGAACACCGACATCTCGCGCACCAGGTGCGAGCCGTGGCAGTCCGGGCACTCGGCGTCGTTGCGTCCCGCGCGCACCAGCGCTTCGAACGAGCGGTCACAGTCGGTGCATCGATATTCGTAAATCGGCATCGCGCAATTACTCCTGCAGCGGCTGCGCGTACTCGACCAGCACGCCGCGCGTGGCCTTGGGATGCAGGAAGCAGATCAGGCCGGCCAGGCCGTGGCGCGGTTTCTGATCGATGAGCGCGATTCCTTTGCCGCGCGCCGCGTCCAGCTCACGCGCGACGTCGTCGGTCTCGAAGCAGACGTGATGTAGTCCGCCGCCGCGGCGCGCGAGAAATTTTCCGACTCCATTCTCCGGATCGAGCGGCTCGAGCAATTCGATTTCGCTCTCGCCGATCTTGAGCAGCGCGGCACGGACCCCCTGCTCTTCGATGGTCGCGCTCTTGGTGAGCTCGAGCTTGAGTGTGTCGCGCCAGAACTTGAGCCCGGCCTCGAGGCTCGGCACGACCACGCCCACGTGATGGATCCGCTTCAGCATCGAGACCTCATCGCGCCTATTGGGTGTGGTCCAGGCACAGCTTGCGCTGCAGCGAATCCCACTGCGCCTTCATCTCCGGAGTGCCGAGGCTGGGATGCTCGGCGCGCGTCGACGCGAGCTTGTTGCACGATTCGGTCGTGTTGCCCTGCTCGTGGTAAACCACCGCAAGCTGGTACTTGGCCTCGTACCACAGGTTGTCGGACTCGGCCGCGGTGCTCTCGACGTTGGTCCACATCGTCACTGCGTTCTTCCAGTCCTTGTGCGCCTGCGCGATGCGCGCCAATCCTGCGTTGGCATCGGGCGAGGCCGGATCAGCCTTCACGACCTCGTTGAAAATCGTCTCCGCCTTGCCGACATCGCCCAGAGCGATTTCCGCCTGGCCGAGGATCGACAGCGTACCGGTCAGGTTCTTCACCGGGATCTTTCCGGCCGCAACCATGTCGGAGAAATAGCTGTAGGCGATCGCGGTGAGCTTGGCGTTCTCGAGGTATCGCTTCTGGTCGGTGTTCTGCACCGTCTGCGCCTGCTTCCAGAAGTCGAGGCCGAGGCCCTTGATGAAGTCGTTCGCCGCCATGTTGTTCTTGTTCTTCTCGACCAGGCTCTTCACGTCGCGCTCGACCTCGTCGTAGTTGCCCTGCGCGTCGAGAGCGGTGATGCGCCACTCCTCAACATCCTGGAAGCGATCGCTCATCCCCGGATAGTTAGTCTCGAAGTCCTTGAGCAGCGGGCCAATCTGCGCGTAGTCGATTTTCGGCTGCTGCTCGAGCAGGCCAGCCAGCATATAAATCGCGCGCCCTCGCGTGTCGTGAACGAACTTCCTGCTCGCCGGCGGCGTCGTGCGCTCGACCTCCGGCTCCATCTTGACGGTTTCCATCAGGCCGTCGATCGCGGCTTTGCTCAACGCAGCAGTATCGACCTTGGGCGCGTTCTTGTCCTTGTTGTTTTCCGCAGCGGCCAGCGCCATGTAGTTGCATTCTGCGCCGTTGAACTTCGCGGTGTAGCTGAACTCGTTATCGCCGCTGATCTCGGCATACATCTTCGCCGCTTCCGCGTAGTTGCCCTGATGCTGCAGGCGCTCGGCCAGCCGGAAACGCGGCTCCGCGGAGTGCTCGCCCTTCGGATACTTCTGCAGATAGTCCTGGGCGTCCTTTACCCATTGATCCTCGAGCGCCTTGTCCTTGGATCCGCCCTGCTCCCATCGGCTATGCGACAGGCTGAACTTCATATACTCGGCCCATTGCGCATCGCCGCCGCCGCCGGCCGCGATCCTGCTGAGCAGCGACTCAACCTCGTCGTAGCGCTTCTGGCGCAGGTAGATGTCGGCGGCGAACTTGTAGCCCTTGGGATATTTGCCGCTCGCGCCAGCCTCGGCGTAGTACTTGGCCGCGCCGTTTTCGTCCTTGCGATTGAGCAGGATGTTGGCGAGCAGCCATTTCTCGAACGGATCGCTGGAGTTGCCGAACTCCTCGACCGCGTTGCCGCCGTACTTGGAGCCCGCCGCGACGTCGATCGCCCAGCCTTCCTTGTCGTTCTCCTTGGTCTTCATCGCGTCGATGATCTGCCTATGTAGCGCGGCCTTCTTGCCGGGATCGCTGGTCGCCTTTTCCGCGGCAAACAGGGTCTGCAACTGCAGCATCTGACCGCCGCCTGTGTTGGTGGCTCCGCCGCCGTACTTGAGCGCTTCCTGCGGATTGCCCATCTTCATGTAGGTGGTGGAGAGGCCCTGCTGCGCGGCCTTGTACTGCTGCGTGCCGGTGCCGTCTTCCATGATCTTCTTGAAGTCGGCGATCGCGCGATCGTAGTCGGTATGGTCAAACTTGCCGAGTTCGCGTTCGCAGTACGCGCGGCCCAGCGTATTCTCGCGCACCAGGTTCGGATCCGGCATCGCCAGGGTGCTGGCGGTGAACCCGTCGATCGCCTCGTTCAGCAGCTTCTTGGACTGCTCGGCGTTGTCGTCGAACAGCGTGGTCGCCGCCTGGAAGCGCAGCCACGACAGTGGATACGCCGCGCGCAGCGAGAGCTGCTCGGGCTGGTCGTAATCGCACTGGCCGCCGTTGTCGATTGTCGTGATGCAGTCGTCCTTCTTCTTCGAGTAGACGGTGACCATCCGATCGAGCATCGAGTCAAGTTCATGGTAGAGCGGAATCAACTCGCTCTTGTCGGCCTTTCCGGCCGACGCCAGCTTGGCGAAGTCGCCTTCGGCCTTATCCAGGCGGTTGATAACGTCGTTGGCGGTCGCTTCGCTCGATTCCGCACTGCTCATCTGACCCTGCAGTGACGAGAGCTCGGAGCTCAAGTCGCTCATGCTCTGAGCGTAGGCCGCTCCGGCGACAAAAGTCAGGGCCGCGACGACAACGATCAGCACCGCGAGACGGTGCTTGAATGGCAAAGATTTCATGTTCGTAAACCCCACATAATCATGTCCCCGGAGTCAGGGTGGCCCTAGATAAGGACAACCTGCGGATAAGATCAAGCCAATTGGAATTCTCGCTCAAGGTCAGGCATACAGGCAAGTGCGAATATTCGCGCGCGGCGCCCCGCGACCACCGCCGGTCCCGGCGCCTGCGCGGGATCGATCAACACAGCCAGCAGTCCGGCGGCGTCGGCAGCAGCCAGGTCCAGATGCTCGGAATCACCGACGTGCATCGCCTCGCCGGGCGCGACGCCAACGCTGCTGAGCGCGGTCTCGAAAATCCTGGCGCTGGGTTTCGCGTAGCCGGCTTCCGACGAGATCGTAATCGAATCGAAGTACGGGGTGAGGCCCAAGCCGTCCAGAATCCGGTAGAGCCGATGGTCGAAATTTGAAATCACGCCCAGTTTGAGTCCGCGATCTTTTAGACGTTGCAGAACCGCCGTAGCTTCATCGTCAGCCTGCCAATGGTCGGGATCCGCGAAGTAACTGAACAGGGCGTCAAAATACGCGTCGAAGTCGCTCAGCGTGCCAAGCGGCTCCATGGTGTTGGCAACCTTGTCGCGCCACCACTCGCGCTCCAATCGTCGCAACTCTGCGGGCCGGCGCCCCGGGCCAAAAGCGAGCCCGGACGCGGCACCGAACGCACGGCGAAAACTCGCGCTGACCGCCGCGTCGGAGGCGTCGACGCCGTAGCGGCGCGCCAGCCGGGCGTAGGTATGGCCCACCGGCTCGCGCGCGTCGAACAGGGTTCCCGCGGCGTCGAAGAAGACCGCTTTCAGCATCGCATCGCGCCACGAGGCCGTTTGGCTCGCCTACAGACCGTCCCAGACCTGGATCAGAACGCCGAAGGCGCTGCGCGGCGAGATAAAGAACTGCCGTTCGCCGCGCCAGTTGAGCTTCTCGTCGACGACTCGGATTCCGTCGGCCTTGAGCTTTGCCAAGGTGCCGTCGAAATCTTTCAGATCCAACGAAAAATGATGCATCCCCTCGCCATGACGTTCGATAAACTTGCCGACGAAGTCGTTTTCAACTTTGTGCGATGGCCTCTGGATGAACTCGATCTTGAATCCCGCGACCTCCATGTGGCCCAGCACGAAGTTGCCCTCGGAGTTGCTGATGTGCGGATCGTGGGTGATTCTGCCGTCGAAATAGCGCGCGAAAAAATCGTACGCGGTGCCGATGTCGCGGACCGCGAGCGAGACGTGATCGAAGTTCGCGAGCCCGTCGGGCGCCGGCTGCGCATGATGCGGCGCGTCGAAGTCGGGCACCTGCCAGAACTGGATCAGCGCGCCGAATGCGCTGCGCGGCGAGATGAACGCAGTGCTCGATCCATGGTCGAACGATTGCTCGTCAACCACCCGCACCCCGCCCTGTTTGAGCCGCGCGACCAGCGGCTCCAGGTGGTCGACCTCGATCGACAGATGATGCATCCCTTCGCCGTGTCGCTCGATAAACTTGGTGACGAAGCCGGGCTTGCCGGGCGGGTCCTCGATCAGCTCGACGCAGAACCCGCCCAGGTAGAAATCCTGCCACATGAAACCGCCCACCAGCTGCTCTTCGGAACGCTTGTCGTTGCGCAGCTGAATCGGAAAATAGCGCGCGAAAAAATCCATCGCGCGATCGATCGACTTCACCGCGATCGATACGTGGTCAAATCGCATCCGGGTTTTTTCACTCGCGGCCATGCTCAGGTTCTCACTCCCTTGTTCCATTTTTCGACTACCGATTCGCCCGCGGCGCCCACTACTTTGCTGCGCGCGAAACGCCGGGCCGGAAGCGCCAAATCAGCTTCCACGCGTGACGGACTATCAGCGGCCATCCGTTGATCAACTTGCCGTAGTACATGCGAAGCGACTGATCGGCGCGCGAGAGCCGCGGCACGTCAAAGAAACTCGAGCCTCGCGTCGAGCGCGCCACCTTCGGCCCGCACCACGATGTAACCGCCGCCCTTGAACGGTCCCGCATTCAGAATCCGCGTCGGGCCGATCTGGTCCACGCCCGCGGACTCGTGGATGTGCCCCGAGATGCAGACCTCGGGCTTCACTTCCTCGATGAAGCGGCGCGCCGCGGTGCTGCCGACGGGCCTGCCACTTAGGATGCGATCGCATTTCGTGTCGTAGGGCGGCGTGTGACAGATCATCAGCAGCGGCCGCACTTCGCGCACCTGGTCGTAGCCGGCCCTGAGCGCCGCGTAGATTTCGTCTTCGGTGAGTTCCGTCGGCGTGCCGAAAGGCGTGATATTCGAACCGCCGCATCCGAAGATGCCGACGCCCGCCACCACTCGCCCCTTCCCGTGCAGCGCGATTCCCTCCTGCTCCAGGAACGGGATCACCTCGCGCTGATCGAGATTCCCCGACACCGCGAGCAGGTTGGGACACGCGCCGCGCACCGCGTCCAGCACTTTGCGGGTGTCATCGATGCCGCCGAAATTCGTGATGTCGCCGGAGACGATCACCAGGTCGCATTCGCGCATCACCTCGCCCATCCGCTCGAGATTGCGCGTCGCCATATGGATGTCGCCGAACGAGACGATTTTCATAAATCTAACCCATTTAAATTAGCGAACTTCCTCTGCAGCTGGTAGCCGCGCGAGACCCAAGCGCATCTCCGCGGCTTGCCGAAGCGGCGCGCATCGCGTTACAAGCGCGATCATCGAGCGAGCGCCAAACCGTCGAGGTCAACCCGATGCCCCGAATCGTTTTCGAACGCGATATCGAAATCCCGATGCGCGACGGATGCGTCCTGCGGGGCGATCTCTTCCGCCCCGAGACCACCGAGAAGCTCCCCGTGCTGCTCAACCGCACGCCTTACAACAAAGCGATGCCAATGGTCTATGCGATGACGATCGACGCGCTCCGCGCCGCTTCGGCCGGCTACAACGTGCTGACGCAGGATTGCCGCGGACGGTTCGCCTCCGACGGCGTGTTCACCTGCTTCGTCGACGAGGCGCGCGACGGTTACGACACTATCGAATGGGCGGCGCGCCAGCCGTGGGCCAATGGCAAGGTCGGCACGTTCGGCGCGTCGTACATGGGCGCGACGCAGTGGCTGGCCGCGACCCAGGCGCCCCCGAGCCTCAAGGCGATGGTCCCCTCGATCACGGCGAGCGACTATCACGACGGATGGACCTACCAGGGCGGAGCTTTCGCGCTGTTCTTCAACGTGAGCTGGACGATGGGCGCGCTCGCGCCGGCGCGTCTGCTCCGCGAACGCGGCGAAAATCCCGACGTGGTACCTGAACTCGGCCGTGTGATCAGCTCTATCGACACCATGCGCGAGACGATGAACGCGCTGCCGCTGAGCGAGTTCCCGATGTTCCAGCGCGGCGCGCCCTACTTCTTCGATTGGCTCAAGCATCCCTCGTACGACGATTACTGGCGCGCACTTTCGATCGAGGAAAATCATCCGAAGATAAACGTACCCACGCTCAATCTCGGCGGATGGTACGACATCTTCCAGGGCGGCACGATTCGCAACTACCTGGGGATGAAGGCGCGCGGAGCGGGAGACGCGGCGCGGAGCTCGCGGCTGGTGGTCGGCCCATGGAGCCATGCGGTGCCGTTTCAAAATCTGGTCGGCGCGGTCGACTTCGGGCTCCAGGCAAGCCCGGCTTCCGTGGACGTCGATGGGATGCAGCTCCGATGGTTCGATCGCTGGCTCAAGGAAGTCGACAACGGCGCCGATCGCGACTCCGCGGTGCGAATTTTCGTGATGGGCATCAACCGCTGGCGCGAGGAAAAGCAATGGCCGCTTCCCGGCACCGAGTTCCGCTGCTACTACCTGCATAGTTGCGGGCGCGCTAACAGTGCGTTCGGCGACGGCGCGCTCTCGACCGAGGCGCCCGCAGCCGAACCACCCGATTCGTTTCTCTACAATCCAATCGACCCGGTGCCGACCGTGGGCGGCGGTCTGTGCTGCTATCCGGGCGCGCTCCAGGGCGGCGCATGGGACCAGGCCGGCGTCGAGCATCGCGCTGACGTGCTGGTGTACTCGACCGAACCGCTCGCCGAGGACCTCGAAGTGACCGGGCCGATCGTGCTGACGCTCTACGCGTCGTCGTCGGCGCCCGACACCGACTTCACCGCCAAGCTGGTCGACGTGGAGCCGTGTGGATTCGCGCGCAACCTGACCGACGGGATTATCCGCGCGCGCTTTCGCGAGTCGCAATCGCGCGAGACGATGCTGACCCCGGAAAAGGTCGCGGAGTTCAAAATTGATATGTGGTCGACAGCCAACGTCTTCAAGGCGGGCCATCGCTTGCGGCTCGAGGTAAGCTCGTCAAACTTCCCGCGCTTCGATCGCAATCCGAACACCGGGCACGAGCTATTCGCCGACGCCGAGATGCGACCCGCGATGCAGACCGTGATGCACGATCGGAGCTTCGCATCGCATCTGACGCTGCCGGTAATCCCGGCCCGCCGCTAATCGGCGCGCGGCGCTGGCAGCGTATCGCGCCGCTGGAAACTGCGACCGCGAAATATCACACTTAGCCGATGGCGCCAGCGCCGATGCAGGGCGCCAGCGCCGCGCAATGAAACTCGCCACCCGCCTGTTCGGCAAAACCTACCGCTTCCGCTCGGTGCGCGAAGTGCTCGGCCGCGCCAATGAGGCACGCTCCGGCGACGTGCTCGCGAAAGTCGCGGCGCGATCCGAGCCCGAGCGGATCGCCGCCAAGATGGTCCTCGCCGATCTCACCCTCAACGACCTCCGCGAAAACCCGGTGGTGGCTTACGAGCGCGACGAGGTGACACGCGTCATCGACGACGCACTCGATCGCGGCGCTTTCACGAGGCTGCGCAATCAAACCGTCGGCGAATTCCGCGAGTGGCTGCTCGGTGACGAGGCGACTCCCGACGCGATCGCCACGGCGTCGGGCGCAATCACCGCCGAAGTCGCGGCCGCGGTGGCAAAGCTGTGCTCAAACCTCGACCTGATCACGATCGCGGCGAAGATCCGGGTGGTCACCAAGGCGCGCACCACCATCGGACTTCGCGGGCGACTCTCGACCCGCCTTCAGCCCAACCATCCGCGCGATGATCCGGAGGGTATCGCCGCGGCGATCTACGAAGGCCTCGCCTACGCCACCGGCGACGCGCTGATCGGAATCAACCCGTGTATCGACGAGCCCGACAATCTGCGCCGCCTGCTCGATCTCACCGCCGGCATAATCGAGCGCTCTGGCGCGCCCACGCAAAACTGCGTGCTCGGCCATATCACTACCCAGATGCGCGCGCTCGAGGCCGGCGCCCCGATCGACATCCTGTTCCAGAGTCTTGCCGGCACCGAGAAGGCCAACACCGGTTTCGGGATCACGGTGGCGATGCTCGACGAAGGCGCCGCCGCGATCCGCGAGCGCGGCGCGCTCGACGCCCCCAACCTGATGTACTTCGAGACCGGCCAAGGCTCCGAGCTCTCGGCCGGCGCGCACGAAGGCGCCGACCAGGTGACGCTGGAGGCGCGATGCTACGGCCTCGCGCGCCGCTACGCTCCCCTGCTGGTCAACACCGTGGTCGGCTTCATCGGTCCTGAGTATTTGTACGACGCGAAGCAAATCACGCGCGCCGGGCTCGAGGACCATCTGATGGGCAAGCTGCTCGGTGTGCCGCTCGGTGCCGACGCCTGCTACACCAACCACGCGCGCGCCGATCAAAATGATTGCGAAAACCTGGCAACCCTGCTCGCGGCCGCGGGATGCAACTATTTCATGGCGGTGCCGATGGGCGACGACGTGATGCTCTCTTACCAGTGCACCAGCTTTCACGATGCGGCGGCGCTGCGCGCACTGCTGAATCTGCGTCCGGCGCCCGAGTTCGAGGCCTGGTGCGAAGAGCTCGGTATTCTCGCCGACGGGAGGCTGACGGCGCGCGCGGGCGATCCAGGACTGCTGATGCCGCGTCCGCGCGCGGCCGCGATCAATCGACGATGACCGAGTCCGACGAGACTTTTGCCGCGCTCCGCCGCGCGACTCCGGCACGGCTCGGAGTCGGTCGCGCGGGCGTCCGTTATACGACGGCCGCGATGCTTCAGTTGCGCGCCGATCAGGCGCGCGCGGTCGACGCGGTGAGGACCGAAGTCTCGCCGGGCTGGGTGAAGCGCAGCGGGCTGCTCGAAGTGCATAGCCGCGCGCGTTCGCGCGATGAATATCTGCTCGCGCCGGAACTCGGGCGCCGTCTCGAAGCCCGCGACGCGGCGCGCCTGAAGAGCCTTCAATCCAAGGCGAAGCGGCGCGGCGCCGCGCCGAAACCGTCGGTGCTGCTCTGCGTCGGCGACGGACTCTCTTCGCATGCGGTGGAGCGCAACGCGGCGCCCCTGCTCCGCGCGCTCACTTCAGAGCTCAAAAGAAAGTACCGCCTGCTACCCGCGCTTTTTGTCCGCAACGCCCGCGTCAGGATCGAGGACCACATCGGCGAAATTGTCCGCCCTGACCTTATTTGCATGCTCGTCGGCGAGCGGCCGGGACTGGCCACCTCCGAGAGCCTCAGCGCCTACCTGATATATCGCCCGACGCTCAAGTCGCTGGAGCCGGAGCGCACCGTGATTTCTAATATTCATCCAGGCGGGATCACGATCGCGGCGGCCGCGAAGAAGATCGCGGCGCTGGTCGACGACGCGATTCGAATCCGCGCGACCGGCGCGAGCCTCGCGCAGCATCTGACCGAGCGCGTGTAGCGGCGGCTGCCGGGATTTGCGCCCGCGCCGCGATTAGCCATTGAGGGACAATGACGCAGCGGATACCTTATTGGTGTCCAGCCCGAATACTCGTGTAGACGACCATGTCGGACCGCGAAGCTGTACTCGCCGCCAATCGCGCCTTCTACGACGCGTTCGAGAGCCTCGACGCCGAAAAGATGGAAACGGTCTGGCTCCAGGACCCGCGCATCATCTGCATCCATCCCGGATGGCGCAAGCTTTCCGGATGGGGCCCGATAATGTCGAGCTGGGAGCGGATTTTCGACAACGTGTTCGAAATGAAATTCGATCTCGGCGAAATCGACGTAATCATCGGCGGCGGCCTCGCCATCGTGGTGGTCGAAGAGGAGCTCACGCAGCGCGGCTACGACGGCCCCTCGCGCTCCTCGGTGCTCGCCACCAATGTCTTTGAGCGCGTGGGCAATCGATGGCTGCTGGTGATGCATCATGGGTCGCCGGTGGTTGCTCCCCCCAACGACGAGCCGCCGCTGCAGTAAGTCGCGCTCGGTCCCACGGCTTGCCGCGCAAGCCCGCAATCTCGTAAGGAGAATCCCGATGCTGAAGCGTGTCGATCGAGTACAAATCGCGGTCGCCGATACCGCCGCCGCCGAGCGCTCCGCGGCGGAGGTGCTCGGCGGCGAACTCGTGCGCCGCGACGAGGCCGCTCCTCTGCGCGCGCGGCGGACCACGATGCAGGCAGGGAGCAGCCTGCTCGAGCTGCTGGAACCCGACGGCGCGGGTCCGGTGCGCGACTTCATCGAGGCGTGGGGCGGCGGATTGTTCGCCGCCGGTTTTTCGGTCGACGACCTCGACGCCGCGGCAAGGCATCTGGAGCGGATGGACGGGCGCTTCGAGCGCGCGGGCGGCCAGTTATTCCTGGACCCATCGGCGACCTGCGGGATGCGCGCAGTCATCAGCGTTCATCACGAGCGCGCGCCCGTCGGCGCGATCAAATCGATTTACGAAGTCACCAACGTAGTGGCCGACTGGCGCGCCGCCGCCGACCGCTACGCGAAGCTCTTCGCGCTCGATGCGGCGAAGTTCTCGCCGCTGACCAGCGCGCACTTCGGTTACACCGGAACGCTCATGATGTTCGATCCGCCGGCGCGGCTCGATCGAATCGAAATCACGCAAATCACCGACTACAACCTCGCGATGGGCCGTTTTCACAAGCGCCGCGGTGATTCGCTTTACATGTTCTATGTGGAGACTGGCGACGTAGGCGCGATCGCAAAGCGGCTCGAAGCGCGCGGCGGACGCTTTGCGTCGGAGCCGCCCGACGCGGCCGGTATTCCCAATGGCTTTATCCACCCAGGTTCGTTTCTAGGCGTGCTGGTCGGCGTGAGCCGCACCGAACACGCGTGGACCTGGTCAGGTGACCCGGAGCGAGCCCGCCGCGCCGCCGCCCGCGCGCCACAATGACTTGCTGGCGAAACCTACCCCAGGGTTTTCGCGCTCAGCTCTTATCAAGAACGGCTTTCAGGTTGCGCCCGCGTTGAGTCTTAAGCCGACGCACCCAGGATGCGATTTGCGCACCACATCCCTGTTTCCACCGCTGACTCAAAGTGCGGCATTCCCATGTAGTCTCCCGCCAGCAGTACGCGCTGACCTCGCGGGCGCGAGCTTCGGTACGCTGCCAGGTCGCGGCTACGTCCTACCGGAGACTTAGGCAGCGCTTGAGGCAATCGCCCGACTTGCGCAAAGCGCCTGGTGCTGGTCGCACCATGAAAGTAACGTTCGATGTCCGGGAGGACCGCATCGACAATCCGTTCGTCCGGAAGATCGAGCATCGCACTCGCGACCTTCGAGTCGACGATTAGATTAAGCATCTCGCCGTCCGGTACTCGCCCGGGATCCTTGGCCGATTCGATAGTCGCCGAGACCACCAGCTTGCGATCGGGACGAGGGATTAAAAATCCCCACACATTCTTCAGAATTGGATCATCGCGCCAGTTGCGGCTGGTCGCCAGGGAAATCCTGACCGTCGACGCGTACTCGGTCGCCATCAGCTTTCGTTCCAGCTCGTCACCGCCGGGGTACAGACGCGAGGCTATGTTAGCGGTGGTAGCAAGTACCACATGATCGGCGTGCAACCGTTCACCGGATAGCTGCACGCTAACTCCATTTTCGCCGGCTTCTATAATTTGTACGGGAGCCTCGAGCTTGACGTTGACTCGCGAGGCCAGCGCCTCCGGCAGCGTGCCCATCCCGCGGCTAAGTGTCATCTCCCTGGTGCGGCCGTTGTCGGTCAACGCCAGGGTCGCGAGCGTCATCGCGCGCGAGGTCTCCTCCATCGCCACGAGCAGCCCGCCGGCAACCAGCGGCTCGACCAGGTAATCGGTGGCGCGGCCCATCCGCGGCTTACACCATGAGGCAGTGTCCTCATCGTCGTATTCCGACCAGGCCGCGTAGTTGTCCACCGGCGGCCAGCGCAGCTTGGTGGTATGCCAAATGAAACGCCCCAGGTCCGCGACACTGACCAGGCCGCTGGTCAAAGCATAAATCGGAAACGTCGCGCCCGATGGCAGGCGGCGGGGGACGTTGTCCTTGACGATAGCCAACCACGGACTGGTCGGCTTCAATTCGGACTTGATGCCCAGCTCCTTCACGAGACCGAGCGCGTTTTTATAGGTGCTCGAGATGAGCTGCGCGCCGCGCTCGATCACGTAGCCATCGCGCGAGTCAGTCGCGACTCGGCCGCCGACGCGATGACTCGACTCTAAAACTGTGACCTCAACGCCGGCTTGCCGGAGTCGAAAGGCCGTGGCCAGACCGGCCATCCCCGCTCCGACCACAATGACTTTCTTATTTGGCACCGACCCCATGAACCTCTCAGCTTGGTGTCCGAAGATTGCAGCGAGGCTACCACCGTCGCGGCGGGCTCGACAGCTTTCGCTCCTGCGCGACCTTTGCTAGAGGGCCAGCACCCAAGGTTCGGAGTCATGCGGACCCCGAACCATCGGAAGGACTGCGCGCGGAAGCGCAGGCGGAGCGAAGAGCCGCTTACTTTTCTTTCATGGCCCGGACCAGAATCGCCGCGAGCTCGGGGCGGGTGAACTCGGGCGGCGGCGCCTGGCCCGCGCGCAGCATCTCGCGCACCTTGGTTCCCGACAGCAGGAGGCGATCGGCGTCGCTGTGCGGACAGGTCTTGAACGACGCCATCGACTCGCATCGGCGGCAGTAGAAAGTATTCTCGAACATCAGCGGTGTGATCCCGATTTCTGCAGGGCTGAAACGCTCGAAAATCTTCTGCGCGTCGTAACTCCCGTAGTAGTTGCCGACTCCGGCGTGATCGCGTCCGACGATGAAATGAGTACAGCCGTAGTTACGCCGGATGATGGCGTGCAGGATCGCCTCGCGCGGACCGCCGTAGCGCATATGCGCTGGCATCACGGAGAGCATCGCGCGATCTTTCGGATAGTACAGGTCGAGCAGGACCTTGTAGGTCTCCATACGGACCGCGGCCGGCACGTCGTCGCCCTTGGTCTCACCGACTAGCGGATGGAGCAGGAGGCCGTCGCAGATTTCCAGCGCGCCTTTCTGGATGTACTCGTGCGCGCGATGGGTCGGGTTGCGGGTCTGGAAGGCGACGATTTTTTTCCATCCACGCTCGCGGAAGGCGGCGCGCGTCGCGCGCGGCTCGAGCCGGTACTCGAGAAAAGTGCGGCCGGGAATTTCCGCGAACAGCAGTACGCGCCCCGCCAGGCACCAGTTGGGAGTCGAGGTTACATTCTTCGCGCCCGGATGCGCATCCTCGGCGGTGCCGAATACCGCCTCGGCCTCACGCACACGGTCGACACGATAAATCTCGTCGAGCTTCAGAATCGCAAGGCGTGTTCCGTCCTCAGTCGCGAGCGCGACTTCGGCGCCCGCCTTGAGCGGCCGCGCGACGGCCTCTTCCACGCCGAGCGTGATCGGAATCGACCACGGCACGCCGGAGGCAAGCCGCATCTGATCGCGGCTCCTGATGTAGTCGGCCTCGCCCATGAAGCCGGTCAGCGGTGAGAATGCGCCCGAGGCGAGCATCTCGAGGTCGGCGAGATCGCGCGCGCTGAGCGTGACGGCCGCGAGCGTCGCGGCGTGCGCGGCAAGCCGCGCGCGGTCAGCCGCGGGAGCGTTGAGATCGACCAGCTCGCCGCCGCCGTGCGCCGACATCGCGTCCTCGCGCACGCTCATCGGCGCTCACCGGCAGCGCGTATCAGGTTCTGCGCTTCGAGCGCACGCAGCAGGCGCGTCGCGCTCTGCTCGACGCTCTCGGCGCTGCTATCGATCACCAGCTCGGGCTTGAGCGGTTCTTCGTAGGGATCGGAGACGCCGGTGAACGATCCGATCTCGCCCTTGAGCGCCTTCTTGTAGAGGCCTTTCACGTCGCGCTCGACCAGAGTGTCGAGTGGGCAGCGGACGTAGACTTCGAAGAAGCGATCGTGCAGGCCGCGGACCTCGTCGCGGACTTCGCGATACGGCGAGATCGCCGCGGAGATCGCAATGACGCCGTTGCGCGCGAGCAGCCGGCATACGTAGCCGATGCGCCGGATGTTGGTGTCGCGATCCTCCTTGGAAAAGCCCAGGCCCTTGGACAGGTTGGTGCGGACCTCGTCGCCGTCCAGGACCTCGACGCGATGGCCGCGGCGGCGCAGCTCGAGGGCGACCAGGTTGGCAAGAGTGGACTTGCCGGCGCCGGACAGGCCGGTGAACCATAAGGTAAAGCCATTATCCATGGGCTTGAGGTATTACTCCTTCGAATAGATTGCTTGGGCTTTGGAATAGATTAGATGGTAGGCTTGATAAGTTACTTAAGAACGCGTAGGCAAACAAGACTGCTCGATCTGCGCGCTGTAATCGCGATGTGAGTTGAAGAATCGCTAGCAAAATCATGGAGTTAAGAGTTATGGAGCTTGCGCCCTCGCGTCACGTGTGTTCGCTGCAGCGGCGTACAGGGCGTGAGCGAGAGGTTCAGCGTGGGGACTGTTCGCGGACGCGGGCATCGGGGGCGTTGCGCTGATTGCGAGTGGGCGCGGTGGCGCTCGACGCGTTTCCTGGTCGACGCGGTTGCGCGCGTGGTTGACGCGGTTGCGCTCGAGGTCGACGCTGTTGCGCTCGAGGTCGACGCGGTTGCGCTCGAGGTTGATGTTGTTGCGCTCGAGGCTGGCGCGGTTGCGCGCGGGGTTGCGAGGTTGAGGTAAATGGCTAGCGCGGCTGGGGAGGCGAAGATTCGCTCTGCGCCCGCGGTGACCATGCGGTCGCGGGACGCGAGCGTCGGCGCGATCGCGAAAAATTGCAGGCCGGCTTTGCGCGCGGCAACCAAATCGCCTTCGCTGTCGCCGACGTAGGCCGCATCGGCCGCCGGGACGCCGCACTTCTCTAGCGCGGCCTTCAACATGTCGGGCGCCGGCTTCAGCGGCAGCAGGCTGTCGCGCCCCACGACGGTCGTGATCGCCGAGGTGAGCCGATTGCGCCGGAGCCACCTGGCGACCGTGCGCGACGAGTTCGACGTGACGACTCCAACCGTGGCGCCGGCGGCGCGCAGCGCGCGGATCAGCTCGAGCGCGCCGGGGAGCGGCTCGGCGCGGTCGACGCCGGCGAGTTCGTACTTTTCGATTATCGCTGAGGCTTTGCGGATGATCGCGCGCGCCCATTTCGGATCGGGACGCGCCTGTTCAGCGGGGCTACCGTCCAGCTCGGCGGCGTGCGGCGACAGAAACAGCCAGCGCAGCGCGTTGTACAGGAGCAGGTTGCCGCGCGGATGCTGCTCGAACAGATGCTCCGGGACGCCGGCGGCGCGCAGCGCGGGCTCCAGCTCGCGCCGGCTCGCCGCCCAATCGACGCACGGTTCGAGTTGGGCGAGAGTGTTGTCGAAATCGAAGAGCCACAGCGCCAGCGCGCCGTCTGATGAGACTCGCCGACGCCGCGCTTTGTGCGAGGCGGGCCGCGCCTTCGAAGCGCCTGGCGTGGAACGCTCGCGCGCTTTCTTTGCGACGCTTTTCGCTTTGCCCATTAGCGATTCGCGGCTGTCAGCGGGCGTCGGTGTGCTCGCGCGTGGAGCAGGCGCATCCCTGAGAGGCCTTCGCGGCGTGCGAGCGCGACTGGTAGCCATCGAAGTCGATTATCACAGGCGAAGGCGCCGACGCGTATCCCGCGAGCAGCTTGAACGCCTCGGCCGTCGCGACCATCGCGACGAACTCCGCGATTGCATCGCGGACAGCGACCGGCGCGAGCATCGCGCCGCCGTCGGCGCATCGCAGACACGGCGGCGGAGGCGCGGGCAGTATCGCGATTTTCGCGGGAGTATCGAGCCGCGCGGCCACGAACGCCGCGTGCGGACGTTCCGAGCTCAGCTGCTCGGCCGCATCGCGCGCGCCTTCGCTTGCAATGATCGCGAGGACGAGCGCCGCCGATTCCGCACCAGCGGCCGCGCTCACGACGACCTCCGGATTCAATTCGCGGCTGCGCGCGATCAGCGCGTCACGTTTCGCGACATCCCCATCTGTCGTTTCGAGCACGATTGTTCCGACTCCGGCGCCGACCAGGTATGCGAGCGGAAGCTCGAGGCCGTCGACGTCGCCGGCGAGAATCATCCGCGACGCGAGGATGCGCTCCTGCGCCGCGCCGCCGAGGCGCGGCACGATTATCTGGCGGCTGTAGCGCTCGATTTGCTGATCGCTGAGAACCATGATGCGCTCGCGAAGCTCTCAGCAGGTATCGTTATCCCCGCGCCGGAGCGTGGAGCTTTCTCAATCGACCTGCTTGCCGAACCGGTCCCATCGAATCGGGTTGCTGGCGCCGCTGTCCCACGACCAGAAGACCACCATCGCGCGTCCCTTGACCTGGCTCTGGTCCGCGAAGCCCCAGTAGCGGCTGTCGAAGCTGTCGTCGCGATTATCGCCCATCACGAACAGTTTTCCCGCCGGCACCACGGTCGGCGGGAAATTGTCGCGCGGAGCGCTCAGGCGGCCGCCCAGTTGCGACTCGTGGTACGCGTGCGGATCGGCCATCGGCGCGCCATTGAGCCATACGACGCCCTGGCGCATCTCGACCGTGTCGCCGGGCAAAGCAATCACCCGCTTGATCCAGTCCTCGCCGCGCGTTTCGGCGGGAATCTGCTCCTGCGGAGGAAGAAAGACGACCACGTCGCCGCGATGGATCGGTTCGAGACGAAACAGGTAGCGGCCCCACGGCATCCGCAGGCCGAAAATCGAGTCCGGCACGCGCAGTCCGTAGATCAGCTTATTGACCAGGAAGTGATCGCCGACCAGCAGCGTCGGCCGCATCGAGCCCGACGCAATCACCTCGGCCTGCACCACCGAGGCGCGCATCGCGAACGAGACGAGGATCCCGAGCGCGAGCGTTTCGAGATACTGGCGAAGGGTAGATTTGTGCGGAGCGTTTTTCCTGCTGGTGTGCGGCTGGTGCGGGGATCCTGCGTCCACTGGAGCGCGCGCCTCCTGCTATTCGATGACGTTTTTCTCGATCGGCTCGACGGTGACGCCGGTGCTGCGCAGCCAGGTGAGCGCGCGCTCGATTTGGTCGAGGCTGCCCTCGAACTCGACGGCGACCAGGCCCATCTCCTCGGACACGCTGGCGCCGCGGATGTTGAAGACCAGGTCGAATTTCTTGACGAGCTGGTAGAGCAGCGGCTCCTTGATCAGTGCGCGCGGGTAGCTCAGGTAATAGCGCTCGTGGACACGTTCCATATCCGGCTCACTTCTTCCGCCATTTGCTGATGACTTGCGCCAGGCGTTCGCGGCGCCATTCCTGCCATCCGATCCACAGGTTGGTCGACAGGTACTTGTCGCCGAAGTCCGCGAACACGGTTACGACGCATCCTTCGCGCAGCGTGCGCGCGATGCGCAGGGCCGCGATCATCGCAGCGCCGGCGGATTGTCCCACCAGGATGCCCTCGCTCTGCCCGAGCGCGTAGACCATCTCGTAGGCTTCTTCGGTGGCGACGGAAATTTTCTCGTCGAGCTCCTGCTCATGGTAGATGCCGGGGACGATCGAGGTCGCCATGTGCTTGAGACCCTCGAGTCCGTGCAACTCATCGTCGGGCTCGACCGCGACGACTTTGACATCGGGATTTTGCGACTTGAGGTAGCGCCCGGCGCCCATGATGGTGCCGCCGGTTCCGATGCCGGCGACGAAATGCGTCACCTGCCCGCGGGTCTGCCGCCAGATCTCGGGACCGGTGGTTTCGAAATGGGCCAGCGAGTTGGCCTCATTGTTGTACTGATCGGGCTTGAAGTAGCGCTCGGGCTTTTCCGCGATCAGTTCACGGCATTTGCGGATGGCGCCGTCGGAGCCTTCCATCGGATCGGAATAGATCGGCTTGGCGCCGTAGGCCTCGATGATTTTCTTGCGCTCGCGGCTGACGTTGGAGGCCATCACCAGCTCGACCGGATATCCGATGATCGCCCCGACCATCGCGAGCGCAATTCCGGTGTTGCCCGAGGTCGAATCGAGGATCACCTTGCCGGGCTTGAGCGCGCCGCTGGCGAGTCCGACCTCGATCATCTTCTTCGCGGGCCGATCCTTGACCGAGCCGCCGGGGTTGAAACCCTCGAGCTTGGCGAAAATGCGGACCTCGGGACGGATCAGTCCCGCGGTGAGGCGGCGGATCTCGAGCAACGGGGTGTTGCCGATAAGCTCGAGCACGTTGTTGGCGCGCTCAGCCGGCACTACCTCGCTCGGCCCGGCGGATGGTCTAGCGTCCGCCTGCAATCGCCGGGACGATTGAGATGTCGTCGCCATCCTTGACCTTGGAATCGAGCTGTTGGAGGAAGCGGATGTCGTCGCCGTTGAGGTAGATGTTCACGAAGCGGCGCAACGCGCCCTTGTCGTCGAGCAGGCGCTCGCGCACGCCGGGATGGCGCCGTTCGAGGTCCTCGATAACCGCTTTGACTGACGCACCGTCGGCCGGGACTTCGCCTTCGCCGGCGGTGAAGCGGCGCAGTGGCGTAGGTACTCTGACCCTGACTGGCATGGCTGGACTTGAACCTCCTGGTATCTGATTCAGATGCTTATGCTTGGGGGCGTAGGCAGACAACACCCTCTCACGATGCCGCGGCGGTGCGCCGGGTATCGGTGAGGCGCTCGAAGAGCGCGTCGAATTCCTTGAGCCGCGCGTCGATTTTGAACGGCTCCGCGATCGAGCCGGCAACCGCCTCGAGCGTCTTGTAGCCGTTGCCGGTGATCGCCACGACCACGGTTTCGTCGGGCTTCATCCGCCCCTGCTTGGCGAGCTTCAGCGCGACGGCCAGGGTGGTGCCGCCGGCGGGCTCGGCAAAAATTCCCTCGGTGCGCGCGAGCAGCTTGATGCCCTCGATGATTTCCGGGTCGCTCGCCACGTCGCCCCATCCGCCGGACTCGCGCACCGCGCCGAGCACGTAGAAGCCGTCGGCGGGATTGCCGATCGCGATCGACTTGGCGATGGTATTGGGCTTGACCGGCGTGATCAGATCGACGCCCTTGTGGAGCGCGTGGATGACGGGCGCCGAGCCGGCGGCCTGCGCCGCGTGAATCTTGCAGTCGGCGCTCTTGATCAGGCCGACTTCCTTGAGTTCCTTGAACGCCTTGGCGACCTTGGGAAGGATGGTGCCGCCGGCGGTCGGCAGCACGATATGATCGGGCAGCCGCCAGCCGAGCTGCTCGGCGACCTCGAAGCCGAAAGTCTTGGCGCCCTCGGTATAGTACGGGCGCAGGTTGATGTTCACGAAGGCCCATCCGTACTTGTCGGCGATCTCGCTGCACAGCCGGTTCACGTCATCGTAGTTGCCGCGAATCGTGATCACCTGCGCGCCGTAGATCGTCGAGCCGACGATTTTGCCGGCCTCCACGCCCTCGGGCATGAAGATGTAGCACTTGAGGCCGGCGCGCGCGGCGTGCGCTGCGACCGCGGTGGCGAGGTTGCCGGTCGACGCGCATGACACGGTGGTGAAGCCGAACTCGCGCGCCTTGGTGATAGCGACCGACACCACGCGGTCCTTGTACGAGAGCGTCGGATGATTGACGGTGTCGTCCTTGATGTAGAGGTTCTTGAGGCCGACCTCGGCGCCGAGCCGCTTGGCGTGGAGCAGCGGAGTGAAGCCGGAGTTGGGGCCGGCTTCGGGCTCGCCGTCGACCGGCAGCAGCTCGCGATAGCGCCACAGGTTATGCGGGCGCGCTTCGATTTTGGCGCGCGAGACGGCGGCGCGAACTTTCGCGTAGTCGTAAGTGACCTCGAGCGGCCCGAAGCAGGTCTCGCACACGTGGAGCGGACTGACCGGGTACTCCTGGCCGCATTCGCGGCATTTCAGCATCGTGACGTAGCTCATATCTTTCCTCGTTATTGGTGCGCTGCTCGATGGGCCGATGCGCCAGCGTCGCGCTGGTAGGCGCCGCATCCGCATCCCGGCCGCGCGGCGACGGGAGTCAGCCGGATGCGCGGGATATTGGTGGCGTCGTAGGTGAGCATGATGCCGGCCAGGCGCGGCGGCTCGCCGCGCAACGACGCGATCGCCTCGGCGGCCTGGACCTCGCCGATCGCACCCGCGACCGGGCCCAGGATTCCAGCCTCGCGGCAGGATGCAATCTCGGCTTCGTCGGGCGGCTCCTCGAAGAGGCATCGCAGGCACGGCGTGCTGCCCGGAACGACGGTCATCGCCTGCCCGGTCATCGCGAGCACGCCGCCGTAGACGAACGGGCGATGCTCTGCGACGCAGGCGTCGTTGATCAGAAATTTCGCGGCGGGATTGTCGGTCGCGTCGATTACGAAATCGTGCGCGGCGACGAGCGCGCGCGCGTTGGAGGCGTCGAGCTCGATGCGATCGGTTTCGACTTGAGCGGCAGGAAACGATTCATGGAGCCGGCGCGCGGCGGCCGCGACCTTGGGCGTGCCGAGGTCGGCCTCGCGGTAGATGACCTGGCGCGCGAGATTCGATAGCTCCACCGCCTCGGGATCGATAAGCGTCAGGCGGCCGGCGCGGGCGCGCGCAAGCGTCCATGCGGCAGGTACGCCGAGACCGCCGGCGCCGACGATCAGGATGCGGTCGCCGGATGCGCGCTTGCGATGATGTTCGCGAGGCTCAGCCAAGGCGCTCACCTACCCACGCTCGAGGGGCGGCTTTGGCGGTTCGCGAATTTAAGTTCCTGTCGTACAAACGAAAAACCCTCATCCTGCGATAAGGACGAGGGCTTCACTCTCGCCTTATCTACCAGGTTCTCCCATCGTGGGGTCCCTGCAGGAGTTAGCACCAACACCCTTTGGGGGGCCGGTTGCTGCGGCTTCTTCGGGCCAGTCCCTCCGCCGCTCTCGATAAGACAGGTAACAGATATAGGAGCGAGGTTGGGGTGTCAATCAGACGGGCGGGGCGGGTAGTGACTCAATTTGATTGGTTGGCATAACGCCTGATCAAGACCCCGACAGCAGCCATTGCAGCACTGCCCGAAAGTATGAGCGCCCAGTTCCAAGTCCAGCGCATGTAGTCATCTAACCGAAGAATCACACCAAACAGGGCAACCAGCACGAATATGAGCGTCCCTGCCCCGGCCAGCACGTCTCCCGCGAAGTCGAGAATCCTAAACATTAGCGACGGGGTTCGCAGCTCCCCGGACGGGTTCTTCGGCGGGTTTCGCGCTTCCTTTGGGGGCATAGATGCGCGCTTCACGCTCCGACGTTTTCGCGCTCCGGAGGATCGCTTATTTTGCGAGGCGCGGGTCGGTGCTCTCGACGCATTGGGCGTTGCACAGCACGCAGCGCGAGTTGGGATCGCGTTCGCCCTGCCTACCGGTGGAATCGCGCTGAGCCTGGGCGGCCAGCGCCTCGTCGTGAAGCTTGGCTTTGGTGGCCTCGCATCCCTGGTTATGGGGAAAGGTGCGCCGGTTGGTCCATTGGCTCAATGGAGCGCCCTGATTCACCTGGCCGGTACCCGGTATCAGGGGCGGCACCATCAGGTACCAGCCTATCAGCGTGAGCGCGGCAGCATGGCGGAGCTTCATGGTCTGGGGTCTAGGCAAAGAGGCCTGAATAAGCAAACGGCCCGACGAGTCCAATGCAGGCACCTCCGAAAGGCCGGGGCATCGGCCTGATTTCAGCCCGAGCGGCCTGTGGTTAGAATGTTAAATTGCCTAATTTGGTTTAAGTTGCGGATGGGTTGCCGCATATTTCTCGGCCAATTTCTTCCAGCTTTGAAACTCTCCTTCTGACATGCATTTTGCTCGAACCGAGCTCTGGAAGCCGCGCGAGCTTTGATCCCTGGGCCAGTCGAGCGAATGCCGGAGCCCTTGACCCTCCAGAGAGCGCTGGGCGAGATCGCAACCTTCAGCGGTTGAGAACGGTCCTTTCACGGCATAAGGAGAACCCACCCAGAGATTCGGATTGGCGGAAGGCGCAACGCTTGACGGCAATACCAGATACCAGCCTACCAGCGCGAGCGCGGCAGCATGGCGGAGCTTCATGGTTTTCGGTCTAGCAAAGCGGCCGGTATAGCCAAAGCGGGGACTCCTGGTTAGAAATATGACCTAGCGCCATTCGTTCCTAACGCCTTTCAGGCTTCTTTGCTACGCGTGAAGCTCCGCCGCGCTCGAGCTGCCCAGATGATGCGAGACTGGTTTTCGCCGCCAAAGAAACTTGTATTCGGATGGGCATGGTGCGTGCGCGTGCTACTGCTCGGCTTTGTGAGTGGCGTGTTCGGATATCTGCTTTGCAAGCCGGTCGTCTTCAGTATCCGCGACGCCGTCATTGTGGGTGCTGCCTGGGCGCCCTTTGTTTTTCTTCTGTCACTGGGCGGTTTGGCGCTCTGGCATCTCAAACCGCGACCAAAGAAACAAGCGGTCAAACGAAATTAGGGCTTCGGCGGATACTGTGCCGATTCGTGGCTGCTGTATGAATTGCAGATCGAGAGTGGCTTAGTCTGGAAGTTGGAACAAATCGGATGCCTGGTTCTCTTGAACCACGATGCACACGATTTCGGCGGATGGATTGAGGTTTGGCGGAATATAGTTTCGCATCGTCAGTCCGGTTGCACGGCCCACGGACTGCCCACCCATGCAAAGCAGGAACACGACCAACAGCGGTACAGCCGCAGCCTTCAGTATCAGCCTGACCAGTCCTCCGAGCCTTTTCATACCTGGCAAATATCGCAATCGGCGACGCGTAACGCAATATTTCCCGTTCGCAGCGTCTCAATGAATTCGCAGCGTCTCAATGAAGCCGATATTCCAAGGCTGCGTGCTGGCCCCTGATGCGATGGCCGCTGGCGTGACGGATCGGCTATGGTCGGGCGCGAAGCAGTCGAACGAACGTCCGCTTGAGGAGAGATCGATAAGCGAGGGTAAGGAATTCAAAAACGAACAGTTGCGCAATGCCAGGTTCCGCGAATGCGGGTTGGCACAAGCCGAGTTTGAAGGCGTGGACCTTTCAGAGTCGAAAATTCATCGATGTGAATCTGCGCGGCGTGACGCTCAGCAACGTAAATCTGCAAGACGCGAAGCTAACCAATGTGAATCTTGCCAACGTGCGTATCGGCGACGCGAACATTGCGGGGCTCACGATCTCCGGTTGGAACATCGCCGACCTGATCAAAGCGGCGCAGAAGGTGAAGCCGTCAAGTTAGGGCACTACCGTGGGGCGGCCGGGCCGTTGAGTCGCCGGCGGCAATTGGATAGGTATAGGGGCTCACCCGAGGTTCGTTTTCCCATGAATAGCGTCATTCAAAAGCTCGAAGATCGAGGCCTGCGCACCGACCTGCCGGAATTCCGCGTCGGCGACACGGTGCGCGTGCACGTGAAGGTAATCGAAGGCGAGAAGGAGCGCGTGCAGTCGTTCGAGGGCACCGTGCTCAAGATCAATCGCGGGGGAAATCGCGCGACCTTCACGGTGCGCAAGGTTTCCTACGGAGTCGGGGTGGAGCGAATCTTCCCGATGCATTCGCCGCGGATCGAGAAGCTGCAAGTGCTAAGCCGCTCGCGCGTGCGGCGCGCGCGCCTGTACTACCTGCGCAAGCTGTCCGGTAAAGCGGCGCGCCTGGACGTCGCGACCGAAGCCCGACCCTAGCGCGGCGCTACTTCGCGCGCGCCAGCTCGGCGAGGCCGGTCATCGAGACGCGGCCATCGAAATGCGCGCCTTCGCAGACCGTCAGCCGCTGGGTATCGATATTCCCGTAGACACGAGCGCGCGGCCCGAGCGCGACGCGCTCCGCCGCGGTGACGTCGCCGCGCAACTCGCCCATCACCAGCAGGCGCGGCGCGTAGACCTTTCCCTCGACCCGGCCGTCCTCTGAAATTACCACGAGGTCGATCGACCTGACTTCACCCCGGAAGCATCCCTCGATGCGGACCGGCTCGTTGAAGATCAAACGTCCGGAGACGATGATCCGGGGGCCGACGGCGACGCGGGTGCGCTCCTCGATCCATTTCTGGTTGGCGTCCTGCGGGATCATCGCCGCGAGCTTGGCGGCGGCCTGGTCGAATGCGTTGCCCGAGGCGCGGCGGGCCGCTTCTCCTTCGATCAATCGGATAGCCATCGGAAAAATCCGCTACGGCGGAGGGAAGACATGGCATGCGACCGCGTGTCCGCCGCGGCCAACCTCGAGCGCAGGCTCCACCTTGATGCATTGATCTTTTGCATAAGGGCATCGGGGATGGAAGCTGCAACCGGAAGGCGGACTCACAGGCGAGGGCATCTCGCCGGGAAGCTTGATGCGCTCGGGGCGCGCGGCGGCGTCGACGCTGGGAATCGCGGAGAGCAGCGCGCGCGTGTAGGGGTGGCGCGGGTTGGAATAAATTTCCTCGCGGGTGGCGGTCTCGACGATCTTGCCGAGATACATGATCGCGACGCGGTTGCTGATGTGCTCGACCACGCGCAAGTCGTGCGCGATGAACAGGTAGGTCAGGCGCAGGCGCTCCTGCAGATCCTGCAGCAGGTTGATGATCTGCGCCTGGATCGAAACGTCGAGCGCGGAGACCGGCTCGTCGAGCACCAGGAAGCGCGGATTCACCGCGAGCGCGCGCGCGATGCCGATGCGCTGGCGCTGGCCGCCGGAGAATTCGTGCGGATAACGGTCGAGGACGTCGGCGCCGATGCCGACCATCTCGAGCAGCTCGACGATGCGCTCTTCCTTCTGACGGCCGCGCGCGAGGTGGTGAATCTCGATTCCCTCGCCGACGATCGCGCGCACCCGCATGCGCGGATTGAGCGATGAGTACGGATCCTGAAACACCAGCTGCATCTCGCGGCGGAGCTGGCGCAGCTCGACGCGGGTGAGCGTCGAGAGATCGCGGCCGTCGAAAAACACGCGGCCCGCGGTCGGATCGAGCAGGCGCAGGATCAGCCGCCCGAGCGTCGACTTGCCGGAGCCCGACTCGCCGACCAGCCCGAGCGTCTCGCCCGCGAAAATTTCGAGGCTGACGCCGGTCACTGCCTTGACCGTGAGCTGCCGGCCGCCGAACAGTCCGGGCTGGCCGGCGGGAAATGTTTTGCTGAGGCCCTCGACACGCACCAGCGCGGCTCCGGAAGCGGCGTTGGGCGAAGGCGGATTTGCGCTGAAGGCGGGATCAGACACGGATGCACGCCACCAGGTGGTTGGGAGCCTTGGCCTCGAGCGGAGGGTTGACGGCGGAGCACTGCGGAATCGCGATTGGACAGCGCGGATGAAAGCGGCATCCGGGCGGCGGATTCATCGCGCTCGGGATAGTGCCGGGGATGGCCTGCAGGCGGCGGCGATGCGCGCCGTCGATGGTCGGCATCGATTCGAGCAGGCCCCTGGTGTAGGGGTTCATCGGCGCGCGGAACAGCTCCGCCGCCGGCGCCTGCTCCATCACGCGCGCGGCGTAGAGAATCGTCACGTCGTCGGCATACTCGGCAACGATGCCGAGGTCGTGCGTCACCAGGATTACGGCGAGTTGGAGGCGCTGCTGCAGCTCGTGGAGCAGGTCGAGGATTTGCGCCTGGATGGTGACGTCGAGCGCGGTGGTCGGCTCGTCGGCGATCAGCAACTTGGGATTGCACGACAGCGCCATCGCGATCATGACGCGCTGGCGCATCCCGCCGGAGAGCTGATGTGGGTAGTCGTCGATGCGGCGCTCGGGATCGGCCATCCCGACCATACGCAGCGCCTCGATGGTGCGCTCGCGGGTCTCGGCGCGCGCGGTGTGCTGATGGAGGCGAATCGCCTCGCCGATCTGGCTGCCGATGGTGAAGACCGGGTTCAGCGAGGTCATCGGCTCCTGGAAGATCATCGCGATGCGGGCGCCGCGAATCTCGCGCATCGCGGGCTCGGGAAGCTTGAGCAGGTCGTGTCCCTCGAACAAAATTTCGCCGCTGGTGATGCGCGCGGATTCGGGCAGCAGGCGCATGATCGAGAGCACGCTCGCAGTCTTGCCGGAGCCCGACTCGCCGACCAGGCCCATCAGCTTGCCGGCGTCGACCTTGAAGCTCACGCCGTCGACGGCGCGGACTTCGCCCCCCTCGGTGAAGAATGAGGTGTGGAGCGATTTTACTTCAAGCAGCGGCTGCACGGGTGTGAATCAGGTTATCAGGCTATCAAGTTGGCGAGCCAGCATCGGCGCGTCAGCCGGCGTTCGAAGGATCGAAACGGTCGCGGAGATGGTCGCCTAAAAAGTTGAACGACATCACGGCGAGAAAAATGAAGATGCCCGGGATCAGGATCCACGGATAGCGCGCGAGGTTCTGCGGATCCTGCGCCTGCGCGAGCAGGTTGCCCCAGCTCGCTGCGGGCTCCTGGATGCCGAGGCCGAGGAGGGACAGCGCGCTCTCGCCGAGGATGAAGCCTGGGATCGAAAGCGTCGCGGCGACGATCGCGTAGCCGAGCACCGACGGTATGATGTGGCGCGTGATGATGCGCCATCGCGAGGCGCCTAGAGCGCGCGCCGCTTCGACATAGGGGCGGGTGCGCACGGAGGCGGACATCCCGCGGATGATTCGCGCGAAGCCCGCCCAACTGATGAAGCTCATGATCGCGACGATTATGAAGAACGTCGCGACCGTGCTGAGACCCGACGGAATGATCGCGGCGAGCGCGAGCAGGAAGTAGAACGAGGGCAGCGACATCTCTATCTCGGACCAGCGCATGATCAGATTGTCGACCAGGCCGCCGACGTAGCCGGAGAGCGCGCCGACGGTGATCCCGAGCGAGAAGCTGATCGCGACGCCGATCAAGCCGACCAGCATGCTGACGCGCGCGCCGTACACGATGCGCGACCAGAGATCGCGGCCGAGCGCCTCGCTGCCGAGCAGATAGAACGGCTCGGTAGGCGAGTCGGTGGTGAACAGATGGCCGTGCGAAAAAAGGTGCAGGTAGGTTTTGCGCGTGGGATCGGCGGCGTAGCGGCGCTCGGAGGCGTCGACCATTTGCATTGGATGGGTATAGAAAATGCCGCGGCCCCAATCCGACGGCGCGCTCAGATGCAATCGCATCGGCGGGCAATCGGGCATCGCGCGATTCTGGAACGCCGGATCGTAAGAGGCAAAGAACGGCGAGGCGGCGGCGAGCAGATAAAAAATCACCAGGCATAGCGTCGACGCGCGCACGGTCCACGAAGCGTGGCGCCATTCGCGCGAGAACCCGGGGACGATCGCGGGGGACAGCGGCGTGATGCCGCGCGCGATGGTGGTGTCGATGGCGGCGCTCATTCGGATGCGATCGAGGAAAAGTCGACGCGCGGATCGACTGCGACCAGCGCGATGTCGGCGAGCAGATTACCGGCCAGCAGCAGCACCGTGCCCATCAGCACAGAGCCCATCACGAGGTAGATGTCGAGCGAGCGGACTGCGTCGAGCAGCAGCAGGCCGAGTCCCTGGAGGTTCATGACGGCCTCGACCAGCGCGGCGCCGCCGAGCAGGTCGCCGAGCGAGTAGCCGGCCATCGTGACGAACGGGTTGAGCGCGTTGCGCAGCACGTGTTTGTAGATCACCACGCGCTCGGGGAGGCCCTTGGCGCGCGCGGTGCGGACGAATTCGGAATTTTTGATTTCGAGAATCTGCGAGCGCATCAGGCGCATCAGGCTGGCCATCCCGGAGACGCCGAGCACGAACACCGGCAGGTAGAGATGGTTCGCGCGGTCGACGACTTTGCTCCACGGGTCGAGCGAGGAGTAGTCGATGGAAAACGTTCCGCCGACCGGAAACCATCCGGTGCTCAGCGCGAAGTACATCATCAGGAAGGCGAGGAAAAAATTCGGTATCGACATTCCGAAAAACGCGAGAAACGAGAGCAGTCGATCCCAAATCGAGTTCTGCTTGACTGCGACGACGATCCCGATCGGAATCGCGAGCACCCATGCGAACAGCATGCTGCACGCGGCGAGGATCATGGTGTTCCAGGCGCGCGAGGCGATCAGCCAGGTCACGTTCACGCGATAGGCCAGCGAGATGCCGAAGTCGAGATGCAGCGCTGCCCACAGCCACTTCAAGTAACGGACCAGCAGCGGACGATCGAGACCGAACTGCGACTCCATCTCGCGAATCATCTGCGGCGAGACGGTGGGATTCATCTTGAGGTTGGAGAGGAAATCGCCAGGCACCATCGAGATGATGAGGAAGGACAGGAACGTGATCCCGATGATCAGCGGGATCATGTTGAGCAGGCGCTTGACCAGGAACCGGGCCATCGGATCAGCGGGCTCGCGCGCCGTCGCGCAGACGTGCGTTGTTCACTGCGATTTGAACTGGATCCACTCCGGCTTGTACATTCCCCAAACGGTGGGCTGGAATCCCTCGATGCTGTTCTTCCACGCGTCGAACCTCTGCTGGCGGACCACCTCGAGGATCGGCAACTGGTCGTGGAGAATTTCCTGAATCCGCCAGTAGTACGGCGCGCGCTTGAACGGATCCATCACGGCAGTACCCTGATCCATCAGTTGATCGATCTCCGCCTCCCATGGCGTCGCGGGATTGGGCTCGTTGGGATCCCAGATGTGCAGGTTGCCCGAGGAGCGATAGAAATTCGAGCCGTCGTTGGGCTCGATCGTCCCAGTGAATCCGATCAAGATGCAGTCCCAGTCGAAGCTCGAGTCGAGCTTGTCGACCAGGGTGGTGAATTCGAGCGGGCGGAAGTTGACCTTGATGCCGAGGCTCTCGAGGTCCTGCTTGAAGATGGTGCAGATCTGGATGCGCTCGGGCGAGTTGGTGTTGGTGGTCAGATTGAAGACCAGCGGATTTCCGTGCACATCGGCGCGCACGCCGGGTTTGACCAGGTGATAGCCGCCGGCCTCGAGCATCTGCGCGGAGAGCTTCAGGTCGTAGTCGTAATCCTTCAAGTTGGGATTGTGGAAAATTTTGTTCGCGGGCGAGATGTCCGCGACCGCCGGCTCGCCCATACCGTGGAAGCACAAATCCACGATCGCTTTCTTGTCGATCGCATGCGCCATCGCCTGCAGGAATTTCGGGTCGGTGAACCAGTCCAGCTTCGGATCGGTCACTCCATTTTTTACGAAATGGCGCGGATTGCGATTGAAGCTGAAGAACAGAGTGCCGGTGTCGATGCCGATGTCCTTGAGCGTGATGTCGAGTTGCTTGACCTTGTCGCGGAGATCGATCACTTCCTCGGGACGCGGCGAGTGGATGTCGACTTGTCCGGAGAGAAAGCGCAGGTACGCCGCGTTCTGATCCTGCACGATGGTAATGGTCTGCCCGTGAAGGCGCGGGAGCACGCCGCCGTGTTCATCCTTCATCCAGAAGTCCGGATTGCGGGCGTATTGAACCGCCTGGCTCGGCACGTAGCGCGTCATCTTGAATGAGCCCAGGCCGATGATCTGATCGGGCGGAGTGTTGATGCCCCAGGTCTGGTTGAACTTGCCGGAATCATACGCCGCTTTGAGAGCGTGCTCAGGAATTATCGGCACGGCGATCGCGTAGATCAGCGGCGCGAACACTCGCGGCGACGTAATCACGACGGTGTAGTCATCTGGCGCGTCGACTTTGATCGGCTTGCCATCGACCAGCAGTCCGGGCCGCATGCTGTTGGGCACGTTGGGGTCGTAGATCACTTTCATCGTGAACAGCACGTCGCTCGCGGTGAACGGTTGTCCGTCCCACCACTTCACGCCGTGGCGGAGATGAAAGGTGATGGTCTTCTGGTCGGCGGAAATTTCCCACTTCTCCGCGAGTCCCGGCTCGGGCAGCGTGGTGATCGGATTGACGCGAATCAGTCCCTCGAACAGATTGTTCGTCATCTCGCCCGAGGTCGCATCGGTGATCAGGATTGGATTGAAGGTGCGCGGGTCGCCCGGGTTGGCGGTGTAGAGAATCTGCTCGCGCTCGTGATTATCCTGCGCCCGATGCACGCGGCATCCCGGGGTCACCGCCGCGGCAAGCGCGGCAAGAACCACAAACAATCGAACACGGTTCGCGGTCGTCCCGCAGCAGCGATCATAAGTCTCCGATGAGATAGTCGTGCCATTCGTCAAATAAGCGAAGCATCAGCCGCGCCGAAATCAGGGCCCACGGCAGCATCAGAACCGGAACCATCAGGAACGTCGCGGCGCTTGCGCCTTTCGCGACGATCGCGATCGACCACCAGATCTGCACTGCCAGAACGCCCCAGATACCGCCGCTAATCACTGCCGCCAAATAGGCCAAAGCGGTAACCAGCACGTTCGCGTAAACGTTGCGATCTGATTTGATCAGCGCCTCCGACTTTCCGGGATCTAACCATCGCCGCGATCCGGCCGTATCGCTTTTCAATTTCGCCGCCTTCGGTTCACCGCATCTCGTGGCGCATACTCCACTTTATAGTCCCGGGGCGAAATGCGTAAAGACGAACTGTTCAGGATTGTCTCGATCGTGCCAGCGCGGTTCAGGAGGGCGGCTCGGCCTGTGTCAGCACGAACGTCGAGTCCGGCACCTGGCCGTTGACGATCGGCCGCAGGTAGCGAAGCGTGAGGTGGCTCCTGGCAGTGTGGAAGTCGGCATCGACGGTGTACGGAAACATCACCCCGCCGATATCGTGATAGTCGGAGTAGCGCACCTCGTATTGGACAAAGTCGCCGTCGGTCTCGCGCACCATCGTGAGCAGGCCGTCGGTAAAGCCGAGCTGCCGGGTCGCCGTTTCGCTTTTTTGCCAGACCGCCACCGTCATCGGATCGTCGCGTTGCACCGAAGCTGGCGCCGTATCGAGATCGAAATCGGCGGGCGCCAGCGCCATCAGCAGCGCCACGACGTCGCGCGGCTCCATAGGGATTTGCACGTACTGGTTGAGCGTATCGGCGCTGGCGGCGGCGTGGATCAGCTTTTTCTGCGACGGCGAGAAAATCGCGAGCTGCGATCCGCTCGCGGCGAGAATCAGCGCGACGCCGAACGGCTGCATCACCTCGACCCTGAGGCTGGCGGGCCGCCGCGCGACTATCTGTTCCTTGGCTTTCATGCTGTTGCCGGCCGCGGAATATTGCATCACCGCGCCCGACTGCACCGAAATGAGCGCCTTGTCGCGCTCGGCCAGCGCTCGGGTCAAATCGTGGACGCGAGCCATGTCAGCGGAGGTTGCGGCCGCAGCCGCTCCAGGAGCGATCGGCGGCGACGTCTTGAGCGTTGCGCACGATGCTATCAGGACCGCCGACACCAGTGCCGCGAACGTGACGAGTGCCGACGCGGATGCCGATGCGATCGCTGGCGCGACGGGCGCGCGACGGCGCGAACGATTATCTGAACGGTTTGCGATGGCGCTGTTTCGGTGCCGCGAGTTCGACGGCGCGGTCTGATTGGCGTGCGCGGCCGGCGTCCGATCTAATGGCCCATCGGCTCTAATGGCCCGTCGGCGCCGACGCATTGGAGGCGCGCTGCAGGACCATCAGCTTGTCCTTGAGGCGGGTTACCTGGTCGGTCTCCTCGGCCTTCTTCAGCGCGTCGCTGTACTCGTTGCTCGCCTGCCGGAGCTGCCCGGTCTTGCGATAGGCGTCGCCGAGATGCTCGGTGATCGTCGGATCGTTCCCCGTCAGATTGACCGCCTTCTCGAGTTGCTCGACCGCCTCTTTGTAGTCGCCCTTCTGATAGTAGACCCATCCCAGGCTGTCGACGTAGAAGCCGTCCTCGGGCTCGATTTTGAGCGCGCGCTCGATGAGCTTCTGCGCTTCGTCGAGGTTGGTGCCCGCCTCGGCGTAGGTGTAGCCGAGGTAGTTGAGCGCCTGCGCGTTGGACGGATTGAGCTCGATCGCTTTCTTCATCTCGGCCATGCCCGCGGCCTTCTGCTTGTCCTGGTCGAGCAGCGCGCCGAGCGTGAAGTGGAACTTGTCGTTCTTGGGCTCCAGCGCGACCATCTTGCGCGCGATTCCGATCGCGGTCGTAAAATCCTTTTTCTCCTGGTAGACGCCGACCATGAAGCCCATGATCTCGGTGTCGTTGGGCTTCTTGTCGAGCGCGGCACTTAGCGCTCCCAGCGCGGCGTCGTACTTGTTGTCCTTGTCGTAGATGTAGGCGAGCTGCAGGCGCGACTCGACGTACTGGTCGCTGTCGGCCGGTATCTTGTTGTATTCCGAAATCGCGTGGTCGTTCTCGTTGAGCTCGGTGTACGCGGTGCCCAGGTAGTAGTGGACGCGGTAGTTTTCGGGCTCCGCGCCGAGCACCAGGTTGAACTCGGTCGCGGCCTCGTCGTAGTCGCCGCGCTCGAGGTACACGATTCCTATCTTGGTGCGGGTGTCGGTCGGATTGGTCTCGACCTGCTCCAGGCGCTTGAGCTCGCCGAGCGCCTGGTCGTAGTTCTTCTGACCGACGTAGAGTTCGGCCAGCCGTTTGCGCACCAGTTCATTGTTGGGATTTATCTTGACGATTTTCTGGTAGTAGGAGATCGCTTCCTGCGGCTTGTTTTCCATCTCGCGCAACAGCGCGAGATCGAGCAGCACCAGTTCCGACTGGGGGTTCAGCTCGAGCGCCTTCTGGTAATATTTTTCGGCCTCGGGGTAGTTCTTCGCGGCGACCATCACGCGGCCCGCGTAGTAGTAGCCGAAGAACGAATTGGGCTCGAGCGCGATCAGCTTCTGGAAGGTTTGCTCCGCCTCGGTGAAGTTGCCTTTCTTCGCGTAGAGCGTGCCGAGGTAGAGATATGCCTCCTGGCTCTTGGGGTTCAGCTTGAGAACGTCCTGGTAATCTTTTTCGGCGGTCGCCTCGTCGCCAAGCGCGGTGCTGATCCCGGCCGCGAGCAGGCGCGCATCGGCCGAATCGGGATTGGTTTCCAGCGCGCGATTGACCTGCTCGAGCGCCTCCTTGAGCTTGCCGTCGCGCACGTACAAAGTCGCGAGCCTGACCCGCAGCGCGGCGTTGCCGGGGTCGTATTGAACCGCCTCGGCATAGTCGCGCATCGCCTCTTCGCGATCGCCCTCGTTGGTGGCGACTTCGGCCTTCAGGAACGCCCCCATCGCTTTCGCGTCGGAAGGAATCTCGACCGCCGGGGTGCCGCCGAATGGATTATCCGGTCCAGCGCTGGCCGTGCGTGTGGGCTCGTTCCCGTCGGCCACGGTGTGGGCGCAAGCGGGCAACGCGACTGCCACGGCGGCGAGCATCGTCAGCCCGCATTTCGCGATCCATTTCATCGGTGATTGGAAAGTTCGGGAGCGACTCCAGATTACAGCTAACACCACTGGTTCGGGACCGTCAATTGAATGGAACGATGCGATTTGAATCCGCGCTCGCTTCCTGTTGCTCCATTATAAAAGGTTTTTGCGTCGGGAAGCGACGGCGTAATCGATCATCGGAGAAAATTTTTCGCGCGCTTGCCACGCCTGACCGCCTCGGTTAGAGCCTGAGACCGGAGCTGTATCGAGTTTGCCGCGCCCTCCCGCAGACGTACCACGCCAAGCCATCGCTCGCGACGCCTCCGCGCGCGACGCCGTATCGTCACGCGATGCAGCATCGTCACGCGACCCCTTGTCAGATTCGCTCTCAGATCAATACGCCGATCGCCGGGCTATGGGTACAAGCCGCCGGCTCGCCCTGTTTCCTCTGGTCTGCGTCATGTACCTGGTCGTCAGCGGCGGCGCCTACGGCCTGGAGGACGCGGTGCGGATGGCGGGTCCGCGGCTCACGCTCCTGCTTTGCCTCATCGTGCCGCTGACGCTGAGCCTCCCGACCGCTCTGATGGCGGCGGAACTGACCGCGCTGATGCCGGTGGAGGGCGGCTTTTATTTCTGGGTGAAGGAAGCGCTCGGTCCGTTCTGGGGATTCACCGAGGCCTACCTGACCATCCTCTATACCGCCGTCGACATGGCGATCTACCCGGTGCTGTTCGCGGGCTACCTGGCGTTCCTGGTACCGCTCGGGCCGATCGCGCAAATGGCGATCGGCGTCGCGCTGGTGTGGCTCTCAGGGCTGATGAATTTTCTCGGCGTGAAGCCGGTCGGCAACGCCTCGATAATTCTGGCGGGCGCGTTGCTCGCGCCTTTCGTGGCGCTCGTGGCGGTCGGATTTCCGAAGCTGATCCACTTTGCGATGCCGGCGCAGCCGCTTTTGGGCGCCGACCCGTGGGCAGCGCTGGCGGCCGGCCTGACGGTGGTTATCTGGAATTTCGGCGGATGGGAAAATCTGAGCGTGGTGTCCGCCGAGATCGAGAATCCGCGCCGCAACTATATCCGCGCGATCGCGATCGCACTGCCGCTCATCGTGCTCGGATACCTCCTGCCGCTCGCGGTGTCGGTCTCCGGCACGGCCGGCGGCGCGGACTGGCGGATGGGCTGGTTCTCGCACGAAGGCCATCGGCTGGGCGGTCCGTGGCTCGGGGCGGCGCTCGCGATCGGCGGCTCGGTGATGTCGTTCGCGGTGTTCGAGGCCGCGATGCTGTGGGTGTCGCGGATGCCTTACGTGTTGGCGCGCGAGGGCTACCTGCCGCGGCCGCTCACCGAAATATGGGCCGCGCACGCGACGCCGGGGAAATCGATCCTGCTGTGCTGCGTCGTGTTCACACTCCTGGTGCCGGTCGGCTTCGTGGCGCTGGTGGTGCTCGACGTATTTTTCTACATGGCGGCGCTGGCACTCGAGATGGCAGCGCTGATCAAGCTCCGCACGCTCCGGCCCGCGCGCGACGGACTGTTCGTGATCGGAGGCGGCAGGCTCGGACTGTATGTGATGGCCGCACTGCCGCTGCTGACATGGACGGCGACCTTCGGCCTTGCGGTGTCAGCGGGCGGCGGCAAGAGCGATTTCATTCTCGCGATAGTGCTCGCAATCGGCGTATGGCCAACCTACGCAATCGCGCGCCGCCGCTACGGCGGCCCAGCACCCGCTCTGGTGTGATTTCAATTCAGCGCCAGGCGTTAATGTGACGTAAATCGAAACAGCGCGAGCGCGCTGTTTTGCACCACGGACGTCAGCGGGAATTTCGCACCTAACTGATCGACCTCCGTTTTCAGCACATCCGCGTACTCGGGGGATTCCGGAGCACAGAGCAGCAGGTACACCGGCTGCTTCGCAGTAATTGCCGCCGCGAGCGAATCGATCGTCGTCTGCGCGATGCTGGTGGCGTCGAACACCACCGGCGGGATTGCGCCGCGGTACCCCATGTCGCGCTTCACGTACAGGCGATGCAGATGGTAGTCGGTGAAATGTTCGTTCGGATCGAATGAGTTGAGACCGATGAACTTTCTGCCAGGCACGTACAATTCCAGGAATTGAAGCGATACGTTGCTGACCACGGTCGCGTCCGGCTCGATGCGCGCGGCGGCCTCGGTGAGCGCCGGCACCATTCGCGACGCGGAGGGATTTGCCGCGAGGCGAACCGAGAGCTCCGCGCCGGTCGATACGGCGAGCATCAGATCGAGCAGGAAGATCGCGACGGCGGCGGCGCGTTTCAGCGGCTCACCGAGAGAGGCGATCGTCAACGTCTGCATGGCCCATCGATTGCCCGCAACCACGCCGTAGCCGGCGGCGATGAAAATCACGAACGTCGCCGGCAGGATGAACGCGACCTCGGTGAACACGTACAGGAAATAGATGGCGACGAGCGCGGCCAGAAATCCGAGTCCGAACCACAGCACGCGCCGGGCCTCGCGATTGCCGTCCTGCTCGCGCAGCGCGAACACGATGCCAATCGCGGCGAACGCCGCCGCCGCGAACGGATACAGGAAGTAGCGGGGATCTCCCTGGTCACCGAGCAGCCCGTCGACGCCGCCGAGCGCGGTCAGGTAGATGAGCACGTTGCCATGCGGATTTCGCGGCATCGTGGGACCGAACAAATACCCGAGACTGAAGGTGTGGCGGAACGAGCCGTAGACCTCGGGCACCCAGAACGCGTAGCCGCTGGCAAACGCGCTGCCGAAGGTCACCAGGTTTTCGCGGATCAGGATCAGCACCGGGATCGCAAAGGCGGCGGCGAATGCCGCCATCGCCAATGCGATCCGGCCCGGCCCACGGCCGCCGCGCTCGAACGTCGCGCCCGCGGGCCGCGTTGCGAGCATCGCGAGCGCGACGCCGGCCAGCATCGCGGCGTTGGTCGGACGAATCATTACGGTGAAGCCCGCGAGCAGGCCGAACGCGGCCCACGCCTGAATCAGGCGCGATGATCCAGAGGCCGATGCGGAGCCGCGCTCGTTCGGATTGGAATCGGCCTCAGCGGGTACGGTGCGCGCGAGCGCCAATGCGGCGAGGATCGTCACTGACGAGGGTTGGAACGTCGCTCAGCACCAGCGTCGAGTAGGTCAGGAAAATTGGCGAGGTGGCCAGAATCAGCGCCGCGATCATCGCGCTCGGGCGTCCGAACAACCGCATCGTGAGCGCGTAGAGCGCGGCGATCGCGAGCAGTCCAAACGCGATGGTGACGCAATACAGACGCGCGATCTCGGGGCCGGTGACCAGATATCCGGCGGCCAGAATCAGCGGGTATCCTTCCGGGTAGCGCGACGGGTAAGAATAGCCCCCGAAATGGAGCACCGGGCCGAGACCATGATCGAGATTCACCGCCGCAGCGGCGTACTCCAGCCCGTCCGGCCACGGCATCAGCTCGACGCCGCGGCGCGCACCGCTGCGCGCCATCAGGATGAAGGCGAGCAGGATCGGCACGATCAGCAGGGCGGCGTCGCGGAGACTGAATCGGTTCGCAGCGGAGCCGGGGAACGAAGCGGCGCGCGGCGCGGGAGTGCGCCCCGGTGACGGCCGGCTCATCGCGGCGCGCCCGCGCAGCTATCCGCGACAATCCCGAGCGCGGTGCGGATACGGCCCGCAGCGCCGACGCATCGCGCGCCGCGGAGGCGGCGCAGGTCAGCGTATGGCTGCTGATCGTGCTCGCGCTCCCGCGCATCGCACGCATCATCTATCCGGAGGTGTGGGTCGAGGACGATTTCTACCTCGAGAGTGCGTACCTGGTCAGCCTCGGGATGCGTCCGTACCTGGATTTTGTTCATCCCCATATGCCGGCGCTCGAATGGGTTGCGGGAGGGTACCTCAGGATGGTGGGCGCGAGCCACCTGTCGCTCGAGATCCTCAACGAGACCGCGATTTACGCGACCAGCCTGCTCACCTACGCGCTCGGGCGGCGCGTGGCGGGGCGGCCCGCCGCGGTGCTCGGCGCGATTCTATACGCATACAGTTCCCTGGTCTTTCGCTATCACGTGTATGAGCGCGAATGCTTCGAAGCCCCTCTGATCCTGATGGCAGCGCTCGCGGCGCTGCGCGACGATCTGCCCGCCACCGGGCAGAGTGTGCGAGTCGCAATCGCCGGCGCGCTCGCATGCGCGGTGAAGCTGACCGCCGCCATTCCGTGTGCGGTCGTGCTCGCGTACCTGGCCATTGCGAGCCGCCGATGGCTCCGTGCGATCGCGGGCGGACTTCTGATCGCGGCGGCGCTCGCCGCGTTCAGCGCACTCTGCTACTGGCGCTACGGATTCGAATTCGTCTTCCAGACCTTCATTTTCCATTTTCTCAAGGGCCGCGAGACGGGGGAGGATTTCGCGACGTATCCCGGCCAGATTCTCGACCTGCTGCTGCCGCTGCTGATTCTCGGCGTGGTTGCGATTATAAGTGGCCGCGCACGCCGCCGCGGCATCGCTCTGGTGCTCGCGATGGTCGCGGTCGAGTACGCTTTCTTCGGGTTCATCAGCCCGACTGCGTGGGCGCACAACTACCTGGAGGTGCTTCCGTTCATCGCGATCGTCGCGGGAGTGGGATTCCAGTACGTCATTGACGCGGGGCGCGAGGTTTTCGGGCCGCAGCGGGGCCGCACCGCCTGGATTCGGCTGCTTGGCGGCGTGGCATTCACGGCAGGTTTGTTCTTCTGGCTCACGCCGAATGAGAACTGGCTTCACGGCGCAGTCTACGGGTTCGGCTTCATCCCGCGCGATGAAATCAGGCAGATGGCGGCCGCACTGCGTTCCGCAACTAAGCCGGACGACGAGGTGATCGCACCGTCGTTCATCGCCTTCGAAGCCAATCGGCGCCAGCTCATCCGCTTTCCCGAGACTTACGGCGTCTACCGCCAGGCGCGCGCCGAGTACGACAAGGACGGCTTCCGGGCCGCGCGTGCGCATCTAGGGCGCGCCGACTTTTACGAGCTGATCGACCAAACCGCGCACTTTTGGACCGATCCGATCAAGCGGGCGATCGGCTCTGGCCGGGTTACTGCGGTGGTGCCCGACTCACCGGTGCAGCTGGTGCCATTCGTCCTCCTGAGCCCCGAGTTTCTGGTCCAGAACGGGTTTCGCCCTGCGATGCGCACCGATCACTTCACCCTCTGGCAGCGGATCGCACCCGCGCCGTCGGGCGCGCCGCCGAAACCATCGCGATAGACGCGGGGCTCAGTGGCGGCGCGATCGCGGCGGGTTGTAGACGTGGAAGAACGAGAATGCCGCGATCACCAGCGCGTGCGTGATCTTCCCCGTCGCGATCAGTGATTTGATTTTCGCCGCCGGGATCAGCACCACCTCGGTTTCCTCGGCGCCGTGCGAGACCGGCTTGTCGACCTTGCGCAGGTTGCGTGCGAGGAACGAATAGCAGAAGTTCGGCTGGATCGCAGGATTGGGATGGACGCGGCCAAGCTCGACAATCTCCGCGGCGTCGTAGCCGGTCTCCTCGACCATCTCGCGGCGCGCCGCCGCCATCGGGGAGGCATCTTCAGGATCGATCATGCCGCCGGGAATCTCGAGCGTGAAGCTGGAAATGCCGTGGCGGAACTGTCGAACCATCACGACTCTGCGATCGCGGGTGAGCGGTATGATGTTCACCCAGTTGGGCGCATCGAGGATGAAGAAGTCGCGCTCGCCGCGGCCGGGATGGCCCGAGCGTCGGCGATGGAGGTCGAAGATCGGAGTGCGGAAAACCGCGTCGCTACGGAGCGTGTTCCACTTGCGAATTTTCACCAGCTCGGTCGGCTCAGTTCAGAACAGGCGCCGGTATTCGATAGCCGGGCAGCGATCCATCACCACCGTCAGCCCGGCGTTCTGCGCGCGGCGCGCCGCGTCGAAGTCGATGACGCCGAGCTGGCACCACAGCACCCGCGCGCCTTTCGCGATCGCGTCGTTGGCGACTTGCGCCACGTGCTCTGACCGGCGAAATACGTCGACGATTTCGACCGGCCCGGGAATTGAAGCGAGGTCGGGGTAGCATCGCTCGCCGAGTGCGTCCTGGAGGGCGTCGGGCGCGAGCGCCGGGTTGACCGGAATCACGCGGAAGCCGTGGCTCTTGAGGAGCCTCGCGATTTGCAGGCTGTCGCGCGCGGGCGAATCGGAGCATCCGACCACGGCGACGGTTACCGGTGTGGAGAGAATCTCGCGAATCGTCGAGTCGGGCGGATTTTCAAAATTCATCGGATTGCCTCGCGGGCATCGGGAAACTTTGTGCGCGGCTCAGCCCGTACGAGTCTAATCTTAATCCTGGAGCAGGCGCTCGGTAAGGAGCGGAATGAGGCGCTTGATTTCCTGGTAGCACTGCGTGAAGACCTGGTCGCCCTGCTCGGCCGGATCGTCGATATCGCCCTGCTCACCGGCAAATGACCGCAGCGTAAACACCGGACGCGACGCGGCGAGCGGAAAGTTCTCGAGCAACTGGCGGGCCTGCGCGTCGGTCATCGCGATGACCAGGTCGGCTTCCTCGAGCATCTCGGGATGCCGCTTCAAGTCGGTCGAGGTCGCCTCCTCGCCCATCGCGATACCGTCGGATCGGAGCACGAGGCGGGTGTCGAGCGAGACCATCGCACCGTCGCGCGCATACGGCGCGATGCCGGCGCTCTTGACCTGCACGCGATCGCCCAGACCGCGCGCGTTCAATTCGCGATGCAGCACGTGATGCGCCATCACGCTGCGCGCGGTGTTGGCGGCGCAGACGAACAGGATCGAACGAAAGCGCGGCTGCCCGGCAACCGCGCCCTCGTGCTTGTTTTTGTGATGGCTCGTAACCGTCTACACCCCTCCGCCCATCACCTGGCCCATGTTTTCCTTCTTGGTCGCGCCCTTGGCGAGCTCTTCCTTGAGCTTGGCGCCGAGCTCCGCGGGATCCCACATCGAACCCTTTTTGGCGACCTTGCCGACCGAATGCCATCCCTGCATCAGCCACACGGTTCCCATTCCGACGCGGAACACCTCGCCGTGGACGTCCTTGGCGTCGTCGCTCGAGAGCCATGCGACCAGCGGCGCAACGTGCGCGGGTGTGAAGGGGTCCCATTCGCCGCTTTTTGGCTGTGCCATACCGCCGGCGGTCTGTGGGGTCGCGTCGACGGTGAGGCGCGTGCGGGCGACCGGCGCGATCGCGTTGGCGGTGACACCGTAGCGGCTCATCTCGCGGTCGATGATGATCGCCATCGAGGCGACCGCGGCCTTGGCCGATCCGTAGTTAGCCTGCCCCGCGTTGCCGAGCAGGCCGGAGTCTGAGCTGGTATTGATGAGCCGGCCGTTGAGTTGATTGCCGGCTTTGTGCTGCTCGCGCCAGTAGGCGGTTGCGTGGCGGGCCAGGTTGAAGGTGCCCTTGAGATGTACGCCGACGACCGCGTCGAAGTCTTCTTCATTCATGTTGAAGATCATGCGGTCACGCAGGATGCCGGCGTTGTTGACGACAATATTGCACTTGCCGAAATTGTCGATCGCGCAATCGATGATGCGCTTGGCGGCCTTGAAGTCGGTCACGCTCTCGTAGTTGGCGACCGCCTCGCCGCCGGCAGAGCGAATCTCCTTGACGACTTCCTCGGCGGGCGAGCGCGACTGCCCGGTGCCATCAAAATGGCCGCCAAGGTCGTTCACCACGATCTTCGCGCCCTGCTTGGCCAGGAGCAGCGCCTCTTCGCGGCCGATGCCGCGGCCGGCGCCGCTTATGATCGCAACTTTTCCATCCAGTAGTGCCATCGTTCTAATTCCTCACTTCTCGTTCGGGGTTGGAGCCTTCTGGGCAATATCGCCCGGCCCTATTACGTCGAAGTCTTCTCTGGGTTCAAAGAGGGCCTCGTCGGATTTCTGCGGAATCTCATATATCAGGTCGATGGTGGTTTTGGCTTTGTCGGCATCGGAGGGGTAGAGCATGATCGTGCCGGGCCGTCCCTCGCGATGGAAATCGCACGACCAGGTTTTGCGCGCCGCCATTATCAGCGAGGATGTAATCTTGAAGTTAGCCTTGGCCAAGCTCTCCTTGTAGTAAGACAGCAGCTCCGGAAACGGCGCGTCGCTCACGAAAATGATCTCGCGCATCACGCCCTTGGGCTTGTGGACGTGCTCGACGACGGCGCCCGGATAAACCGGCATCCCGGTGTACAGGTCGGCTGGCAGTGCCTTGGTGCTCTCGTCGGTCTGCGCGCGGCTGCCCTCGGGCATCACCGGAGGAGGCGCGTCAACCGGCTTGGCATGGCAGGCGGCAATCGCGAGCGCCAGGCTGGCGGCAAAATCGCCATCAAGCAGTCTGGGGCGCGGCTTGCGGGCCCCAGCCTGGGTTTGCAAATTGAACAGAACGGGATGTTGCACCGTCTTAATTAAAGCGCGAGTTCCAAGTCTTCGAAAGCTTCCGCCCGGGAAAAAACGCCGCCCGACGGTTTCAGCGAATCGAGCATATTCTGGCACGTTCTGGATAGACTTGAGGCCCAAAGAAGTCAAGGCGAAGTATCAGGGTCCAACGGTCATGAGCGCGTGGGCGATGGTGCACGCGAACCCGCGTTCGATGGCGGACGCTACCGAAGCCTCCGCGCAAGGCATCGCGTCGAATCGATACGAGCGTGGGGCTCGCGTCGATTCGATACGCTGCGCGCGTGCGAATCATGATCGTGATTCGTTCAATTTGGAGCGCTCGCGAGCGTCGATGGATCGTCGCTCTTGACAAATATTCAACATTGTTGCATTCAAGCTTTCCGCGCCACCTCAAGCAGCTTTGCTCGTTGCCTGCTGGTCGGGGGATTGAGTTGTAGCGGTCGGGCCAGGTTCGGCACGCGCTGTTCCGAGAAGAACCGCGCATGCATTTTGGGGCTGTCATTAGCAGTTTGGGGCTGCAATTAGTATTAGTTGATAGGCACTGGTTAGTTAAGTGAAGGTTCGGGCGGGACCTCGATTGCGCCGCTCAAAATCTAATCACACGTAGGGGATAGGCGATGCAGAATCAGTTCGGTATTTTGGGGATGATCCAACAGGGCTACTACGCCACGTATCCGCTCCTGTTCATTTCGGTGGCGTGCCTGGCGATAATCTTCGAACGTTTGTGGGCACTGCGCGGAATCAGTTCGCGAGCCGCAAAACTCGCGGATCAGCTCGTTCCGCAACTGCGCCAGGGCAAGATTAACGAGGCATTGCAGGCGACGCAGGCGCGGGCCAATCCGGCCGAGCGCGTCTATCACACCATCATCAGCGGTTCGCAGACGCTCGATCGCGACCATCTGCTGGAGCTGGACGAGGAGCGCCTGTACCAGGAGCAGCTCGAGCTGACGCGCTACATCTGGGTGCTGGCAACCGCGGGCGCCTCGGCACCGTTCATCGGGCTGTTCGGCACCGTCGTTGGCATACTGGTCGCCTTCCAGTCGATGGCAATCATGGGCACCGGCGGCTTCTCGGTCGTCGCGGCCGGTATCTCGGAAGCGTTGATCTCGACGGCGCTTGGACTGGCAGTCGCGATCATCGCGGTTATCTTCTACAACTACTTCAACGAAAAAATTAAGAACATCAACGCCGTGATGCATGTCAACGCCGACCGCTTGATTGACGCTGCCCTGCAGGGGAGGCAGGCGCGTGGCGCTTAGCGGTCCAGGCGGCGGAGGCGGGGGGCTCTTCGCGAGCATCAACATCACCCCGCTGACCGACATCTTTCTGGTCTTGTTGATCATCTTCATGGTGACCACCTCGGTCACCATCGAGTCGGCGGCGCATGTCGACTTGCCGACCGCGACCAACACCGCGCCCGAGAACAAGGGCGTCATCGTCACCTATACCTCGCAGCACGAACTGTTCGTGAACTCCAAGGACGTTCCGGAGCGCGAGTTGCTGCCGAGCCTGCGCGAGGCGCTGGCCAAGGTCGACGCCAAGGTCGTTGTGTTTCAGGGCGATCGCAAGGTGCTGCTGGGCGACATGGTGCGGATCCTCAATATTGCCAAGGCTGCCGGCGCCGGCCAGATCGCGATCGCGGCGAAGCGGGTCACCGGTGCGCAATTGGCCAACGGAGCGTCCTCAGGTGGCTGAGGCAGGCCTGATCGGTTTGAGGCCGCCGCTTTAGCGGCCACTTTCAGGAGGTTTTGCAGATGGCTATGTCAGGCCCGAGCGGTGAAGGTGGGATCTTCGCGGAGATCAACATCACCCCGCTGACCGATATTTTTCTGGTGCTGCTGATCATCTTTATGGTCACGACGGCCGTAACGATCGAGTCCGCGGCGCATGTCGATCTGCCCAAGGCCGAAGCCGCCGCGCCGACCGACAAGCCCAAGGGCATCGTCGTAACCTACACGGCCGAGCATCAGATCTACGTCAACGACAAGATGGTAACCGAGCCGGAGTTGACCCCGGCGCTGCATGACGCGCTGGCCGCGTCGGCCGATAAAATTGTGGTGTTCCAGGGCGACCCCAAGGTTATACTTGGAGATATGGTGCGCATTCTCGATATCGCCAAGTCCGCCGGTGCCGAGGCGATCGCGATCGCGGTATCATCGTTGCCACCGGGCGGCGGGCCGCCTGCCGGCGCGCCGGGGGGCGGAGCGTAATTTTGTCATTGTGTCGTAATGATGAAGTACCAATGGCGCAGGCGCCGCCACTACGCGCCTCGAAGTTAAGCCAATGAGGGCCTCGGCCACGGCGCGCCTGTGCTGCGCCCCGAGCGAGGAGAACATTTTTATATGATCGCTGTAATCGTCATTCTCCTTGTCATCTCGACGTTCGTGACCGCATTCGTCCTGTACCGGATCATGTCGAAACGGGAGATCCAGGCCGAAATGAATCGCGATGTTGACGAGGCCGACGTAAATCGGCTCGCGTCAATCCGCGACGCCCTGCGGCTGATGATCGGCCCGTTTCCGCTCTCGGTCGCGATCCACGTTCTCGCCCTCCTCTTCCTGATCATCACGGTGCACGAGCAGCGTGGCCGCGAGTTGATCATGGTCAACCTCGAGGCGGGCGGCGGCGGTGGCGGCGGCAGCGAGATGCAGGATCTCGACATGCCCGAAGTGCCGATGCCCGACACGGCGCCGCAGCAGATGGAACAGCCGACCGCGGTCGACACCTCGCAGGCGGTCGGCCTGGCCAATGACTACGTGCGCGCGGCCGGTGGCGGCGGTATCGGCATCGGACGTGGCGGCGGCATGGGCTCCGGTTATGGCCACGGCATCGGTTCGGGCTTCGGCGGGTTCATCGGTGAACTGCGGCGCAAGGGTCTCGACGTGGTGCTGGTGATCGACGGCACCGGCTCGATGAAACTGATCATCGGCGACGTGAAGGCCAAGATGGATCAGCTCATCCATTCGATCCATCGCCTGGTGCCCATCGCGCGCGTGGGCATCATTGTGTTCGGTGGCAAGGGCGAGGCGATGCAGGTGCAGCCGCTGACGCTGTCGCCGCAGAAGCTGACCGACTTCCTCAACAGCATAACCGCCAAGGGCGGCGGCGAGTGGGAAGAAGACACCTTGGGCGCGTGCCAGAAAGCGGTCAACGGGATGGACTGGAAGCCATACGCCAAGAAGGTCGTGGTACTGGTCGGTGACTCACCGCCGGAGAAGGCAGATTTCGCGCCGTTGATCGCGTTGATTCGCAAGTTCAAGGAAGAGAACGGCACGTTCAATACGGTTGACGTGGCGGCCGAAGAGCACGAGCGTTTCGAGCGCGAGTTCTGGCTGAAGGTGCATCGCGAGGAACCGCCGAAGATCTCGCCGCTGCCGGCGTTCTACCAACAGACGCGAGCCGCCTACAAGGTGCTCGCCAACGCCGGTGGGGGCGCGATGCGCAGCCTCACCAAGGACACCCATATCAATCAGCAGGTGTTGATCCTGGCCTTCGGCGAGGAATGGCAGAACCAGGTCTCCGCGTTTGGCCGTGGTTTAAACCAACCGAGCACGTCGAGTAATTAGATCGCGTCCGGGAGGTTTTCGGGGCTCGTCCAACGTCTAACGACTATGGACGCGACGGCATGAAAAGACTGAGCGAAAGCAGCGCGGCCGCACTCGCGGCCGCGTTTTTCTTGGCGCTGGCTATCGGCCCCGCGCGCGCCGCCGATCTACGTCATCCACGCCAGCAGCGCGACATTCCACCCGCGCTGCAGCAATCGCTCTCGGACCATCTCTCCGATGAGGCGGGTAAGTATTTCGACGCCGAAGACGAGAAGAAGGCGAACCATCAAGTCTACGTCGACCTCCAGCAGAAATTCGAGTACCTGCCCAACTGGGGCCCGCACAACTCACTGGTGGTGAGCGCCAAGATGGGCGGCGCCGAGTACGACCCGTCCAAGCCCGGCAGCAGCAAGGGCGCGGCAACCGGCACCCTCAAGTACCTGGTCTTTACCTACGCGCTGCAAAACGGCAAGTGGGTCGAGATCACCAAGCCCAAGTGGGAGAGCCAGGCGCTGGGCGCCGCGGCGGGCAAGCAGATGACCAAGAATCAGATCCGTGGCGATCAGCGCAAGGCCGCGATCGAGAAGTCTGCGCAGGTGAAGGCCGCGGCGGCCGCCGCCGCCGAAGCAGCGCAGAAAGCCGCCAACCACGACTAAGCTCGCGTTTTCGAATTCAATCTCACCTTCGTCTTGCTGAGCGCGTGGCCTCTTCACGATCGTGTGCGCGCGCTACGTGGCTGTGGAAGCGCCCGTAGCTGAAATAAATCACCAGCCCAATTGCCATCCACACGAAGAACCTGATCCACGTCCTGCCCGGCAGGTTCGCCATCAGGTACAGGCAGAAGAGCATCCCGAGAATTGGCACCAACGGAACCAATGGGGTGTGAAATGGCCGATGCATCTTCGGCTCGACGCGCCGCAGGATCCACACGCCCGCGCACACCAATACGAAGGCGAACAGCGTGCCGATATTGGTGAGCTCCGCGATTTCCTGGATGGGCAACAGAGCCGCCGTGATGCCCACCGCAAGTCCCGTCAGCAGGGTCGGGATGTACGGCGTGCGAAAGCGCGGATGCACCCGGCTGAAGGCGGGAGGCAGAAGTCCGTCGCGCGAGATCGCAAAAAAGACCCGCGATTGCCCGAGCAGCAGCACCAGCAGCACCGAGGTCAACCCCGCTACGGCGCCAAGCGAAATTATTCCGGATATCGCATGCAGGCCGCGCAGCACGAATGCTGATGCCAGCGGCGCGTTGACGTCGATCAGCGATGCCGGCACCATCCCGGTCAGCACGCCGGCGACCAAAATGTAGAGCAGCGTGCATACGAACAACGAGGCCAGGATCCCGCGCGGCAAGTCGCGGTTCGGCTCGATCACTTCCTCGGCCGCGGTCGAGACCGCGTCGAACCCGATGTAGGCGAAGAAGATCACCGCCGCGCCCCTCATCACGCCCTCCCAACCCATCGGCGCGAATGGCCTCCAGTTGGCGGGGCGCACGAAAAAAGCGCCGACCACGATCACCATTCCGATCACCAGCAGCTTGACCGCGACGATTATCGAATTGAAGCGCGCGCTCTCGGAAATTCCGACGTAGAGAACCGCGGTGATCAGCAGCACGATCAGCAGCGCAGGGAGATCGATGATCGCTCCGGGGTAGGAGCCCGGCGCGTGGGTAAGCGCGTTCGGCAGATGAATTCCCAGGCCCTCGAGAATCACGCGCAGATAGCCCGACCATCCGACCGCCACCGCCGCCGCGCCGATTGCGTACTCGAGCACGAGGTCCCATCCGATGATCCATCCGACCAGCTCACCCATCGTCGCGTAGGAGTACGAATACGCGCTGCCCGCGACCGGGATCATCGCGGCGAACTCCGCGTAGCACAGCGCCGCCATCGCGCACGCGAACCCCGACACCACGAACGAAAGTACGATCGCGGGCCCCGCGTACTGCGCCGCCGCGACGCCGGTCAGTACGAAGATTCCCGCTCCGACGATCGCGCCGATCCCGAGCAGGGTAAGATCGAGCGCGCCGAGCGCGCGCTTGAGCCCGCCGGCCGCGCGCGAGTCGGCCTCCGCCATCAACATCGCGGCCGGCTTGCGCCGCAGCAGTTGCTCCCGCAGTGGGTGTTGCTTCATCGCTCGCCTCGCGACGGCCACGGGGACGCCCTCCGCCTCATCACCACGCCGTGTAACCGCCGTCGACGGCGAGGACCGAGCCGGTAACGTAGCTGGCCGCCGGGCTCGCCAGGAAGATCACTGCGCCGCGTACTTCCTCGGGACGCCCGAGACGCGCGAGCGGCGTTGCGGACTCCATTCGCTGCTTGTTGGCCGGCTTGGCGATTCCGCCCTCCGTCGCCTCAGTGGGAATCCATCCAGGCGCGATCGCGTTGACCAGAATTCCATGCGGCGCCCATTCGATCGCGAGCTGGCGGGTGAGATTCGCGAGCGCCGCCTTGGTCGCGACGTAGCCGGCAAGCCGGTACACCGAGCTCGCGACGCTTGCGTAGATCGAGACCATGTTGATGATCCTGCCCGGCAGTTTGTTTTCGATGAGCGCGCGAGCGACCCGCTGCGAGAGCATCATCGGCGCCGTGAGGTTAACCGCGAGCGCCGAGTCCCACGCCTCGCGCTTCATATTCTCCGCGCGCCCGGTCGGCGAGACGCCGGCGTTGTTCACCAGCACGTCGATCGTGCCGAGCGCCGCCGCAGCCGCCGCGAGCGCGCTATCGAGGTCCGCCTCGATCGTCACGTCGGCGCCGATTCCGATCGTCTTGACGCCATATTTCTTCGCGAGCTCGCCCGCCAGCGCCGCCACCCGATCGCCGCGCCGCGCGACCATCGCGACGTCAGCGCCGGCGATCGCCAGCGCGCGGGCGCATTCGACGCCGAGCCCCGACGATGCGCCGGTCACCAGCGAGTGACGCCCGCGCAGCGAGAACAGCGCCTCAAGCGAATCCATGGGTTGCCCTTGCTTTGACGCGCACCACAGCCGAACCGCAATGCGGCCGCTGCGGCACCAATCTCGGAAGACTCGTCATTGATCGTCATCGCCGAAGACTTCGCCCGCGGCCCCGGCGGCGGCTGCGACCACCCGATCGATTTCCGCGCGCGTGATTCCGTAGTGGGTGACGGCGCGGAACGAGGTCGCCTCGCGCGGCGAAATCAGCACGCCGCGCTCCTTCATCGCAGCCGCAAACTTGCGCGCCACCGGCGCCTCCCCGTCCACGTCGAACACCACCATGTTGGTGCGCTGCGCCACCGGCCGCACGTTGAGTCCCGCGACCAATGCCAGCCCCTGCGCGAGTGCGCGCGCATTCTGATGGTCCTCGGCCAGGCGCTCAACCATCGTGGTGAGCGCGACGATTCCCGCCGCCGCGATAATTCCCGCCTGCCGCATTCCACCGCCCAGCACCTTGCGCGTGCGCCGCGCGCGAGTGATGAACTCGCGGCTGCCGCATAGTAATGAACCCACCGGGCAGGCGAGTCCCTTCGACAGGCAAAATGAAACCGAGTCGGCGTGCGCGGCGATTTCGTCGGCGGTGGTCTCCAGTGCGATCGCGGCGTTGAAGATGCGCGCTCCATCGAGATGGAGCGGGAGCTTGCGCCGATGCGCCAGTTCCGAGACTTTCGCCATGTGCGAGAGTCTCACCGGAGCGCCGCTGCATCGGTTGTGCGTGTTCTCGATCACCACCAGCGCCGGCTGCGCGAAGTGCTCGTCCGACGACGTCGCGAGCTCGCGGCGGAGCTCATCACCGTCGAGCTCGCCGTTTTCGCTGTTGCGAATCGCCGTCAGCACGATTCCGCCGAGCGCCGAGGCGCCGCCAGCCTCGTACAGGTTGGTATGCGACTCCGCCCCGACGATCGCCTTGGTGCCGCGCGGGCAGTGCGTGAGCATCGCGATCAGATTGCCCATGGTGCCACTCGCGACCAGCACCGCCGCCTCCTTGCCCATCATCGCGGCAGCCATCGCCTCGAGCCGGTTTACGGTGGGGTCCTCGCCGTAAACGTCGTCGCCCAGCTCGGCGTGAGCGATCGCCTCGCGCATCTCGAACGTCGGCAGAGTAACGGTGTCGCTGCGCAGGTCTATCAACTAAAGATCCTCGCCAAGATAATCGCTAAGACCTCCGCCGCTCCGCATCGGGCCACATCGTCTCCGCTGAAATCGGCGCGGCGATCTCGCGCCGGCTCATCAGACGCGGCGCGCATTTCGCCCGCGCGCATCGCTCACTGCTGCCCGTTAGGCGGATAGAGCGGCTGAAAGTTGCCGCTGGTGGTGTCGACCACTTGCACCGAGTTCTCCGTGGTGTCGGAGAAATACAGTTGCTTGCCATCGCTGGTGATTGCGCATCCCGATCCGAGATGGCCGTTGACCAGGGTCAGCTTGGTAACGTCGTTGGTCGCGATATTGATTTTGCGGATCGCGTGGTTATCCGCATCGAGCACGTAGAGGATCGTGCCGTCGGTGCATAGCGCGCCCGGATTCGAGAATTGCGCCTTGTTGCCGGGACCGTCCGCATCGCCAGTCTCGCCGGTGCCCGCGATCGTCGACGACGTCATCGTCGAGAGATCGATCTTGCGGATCACGTCGTTGCCGGTATCGGCGACGAATACGCTCTTGCCGTCGGTAGCGATCCCGCGCGGCTGATTGAACTGCGACTTGGCCGGCGGGCCATCGACGTTACCGGTCGTCTGTGGCTGACCGCCGATCGTCTTGACCGACCAGTCGGCGATCGTGATGCGCCGGATAGTGTCGTTGCCGCTGTCGGCGACGTAGAGGCTGGTGCCGTCGGTGGCGATCTGCGTGGGCAGGTTGAAGTGAGCCGCTTCCGCCTTGCCGTCTTCGCTGCCGGAAATATTCGCGGTACCCACCACGGTAGAAACTACCCTGGTGCCGATATTGATCTGGCGGACGTCAGAGTTGTTGGTGTCGCACAGATACAAATTCTGGCCGACTATCGTCATCCCGTCGGGACTGTTGAAGCGCGCGGCATCACCGGTGCCGTCGTTGCTGCCTTCCTGGAAACTTTTGCCGACCAGCGGCTGGATGCTGCGGCTGGCGATGTCGATCGCATTGACGGTGTTGTTGCGCGAGCTGGCCGCGTAGACCGTGCGGCCGTCGGTCGCCAGTCCCGCAGGGAAGTCCAGGCGCGGGCCGGTCTGCACCGGCGTGGTCGGCGCTTCGTCCTGAGCGCGGACCGGGATTGCCACCGCGAGCGCCACGATCATCGCGAGCAGCGCGCCGAGCGGTTTGAGAACGGAAGCGATCGTCGTCATTTCGGACCTCGTGTTTGCAATCGGCCGCGCTAAACCATCCGCTCGACGGATTGGAAAATCTTAACTCAACCCCCCCAGGCCCGCGGACGTGGCGCCTCGGCGGCTCTACCTACGGAAAAATCGCCTTGACGATTTCGTCGATCGCGCGCTTGCTGTCGCTCTCGTCGGTGAGCGACCAGGTAACCGCGACCGTGGCGGCGCGCCGCGGCGTGATTCCCTGGCGGATTAGCTCGCCCGCGTAGATCAGCAGCCGGGTCGAAACGCCCTCCTCCAGTCCCGAGGCCTTGAGGTTGCGGACCTTCTCGCCCAATAGCGCGAGCTGCAGTGCCATGTCGCGATCGACGCCCGCCTCGTGCGCGATGATGTCGACTTCCTTCTCCGCTGGCGGGTAAGTGAACTCGATCGTCACGAAGCGCTGGCGCGTCGAATGCTTCAGGTTCTTCTGGATGCTCTGGTAGCCGGGGTTATAGGAGATCACCAGCAGGAAGCCGTCGTGCGCCTCGATAGTCTCGCCACGCTTTTCGATCGGCAGGATGCGCCGATGGTCGCTCAACGGATGGATCAGCACCGTGGTGTCCTTGCGCGCCTCGACTACTTCGTCGAGGTAGCAGATCGCGCCGCGCCGCACCGCCTGGGTGAGCGGACCGTCGATCCACACCGTCTCGTCGGCCTGGATCAGAAAGCGCCCGACCAGGTCGCTGCCGGTCAGGTCCTCGTGACAGGCGACCGTTATCAGCTCGTTGGGGCCGCTCGGGAGCGACGAGAGCTGATGCGCCATGTGCTCGACGAAGCGGGTCTTGCCGCATCCGGTCGGACCCTTGAGCAGCACCGGCAGGCGCGCCTTGTAGGCGGCCGAGAAAATCTCGACCTCGTCATGGATCGGCAGGTAGTAAGGAGCGTTGGCCGGGTCGAGATGGCGAACCTCGGGACCCTCGGCGGACATCCGGGTATCAAACGTCTTCAGCTTAATCGGCATCTGTTACCTTTTTCTTTTGCAGACCGGGTCACGCGCGATTCTAAGAGAGCAGGGCCTGACCATACAAGGCGCGCGGCGATGCTAATTTCGCGGCGGATTTGCGCCGCTGCGCGCGCCTGCCTCAGGAGCGGCGCAACTGGTAGGTCGCGGTGCCGTCGCGATTGTCCTTGACCTCGTAGCCGCGGGCCTCGATTTCGCGCCGCAGTTCGTCGGCGCGTTTGAAATTCTTTTCCTTGCGCGACGCCGCGCGCTCCTCGATCAATCTTTTGACCTCCACGGGAAGTTCGGCGCTCTGCGAATCGGAGCGAGTCTTCTCGAGATCGAGCGCGAGCACGCGGTCCAGCGCTGACAGCGTATTCCAGATTCGCTTGTCGCCGCGGCGGTACGCCTCGGCGACCAGCTCGAGCACCACCGCAAACGCCTGCGGCGTGTTCAGATCGTTGTTCAACGCCTCATGGAAGCGCTTGCGATATTCGCTCGCCCAGGGGCTGTCCTCGGCGGCGACATCCGCGGACGATACGTTGCGGGCGAACTCGCGCAGATACTCGAGGTTGCTCTGCGCCGCCGCAATTCCCTCGTCGCCCATCGTCAGTTCGGACCGATATTTGGCGCCGAAGCAGAACAGCCGGAACGCGAGCGGGTTGATCCCGGCTGCGACCAGATCGTCGAGCAGCGGAAATTTTCCCGCGCTCTTGGAAATCTTCGCCCCTTCCTTGCCGACCAGCCACGCGTTGTGCACGAAGTAGCGCACGAACGGTTGGCCGGTCGCGCTCTCCGACTGCGCGATCTCGTCCTCATGATGCACCGGGATGTGGTCCATCCCGCCGGTATGGATGTCGATCGTCTCGCCCAGGTACTCCATCGACATCGCCGAGCACTCGATATGCCATCCGGGGTATCCGCGTCCCCACGGGCTGTCCCACTGCATCACGTGCTCGGAGCGATCCAGCACCCACAGCACGAAGTCGTGCGGGCTCTTCTTGTCCCCGGAATGCTCGAGGCGCTGGCCCGAGTCCTGCTCGTCGAGGCGCTGGCGCGAGAGCCGCCCGACGCCGTCGGGACCGCGGTATTTCTCGACGTCGAAGTACACGCCGCTGGGCGTGACGTAGGCATAGCCCTTCTCGATGATGCGCGCGATCAGCGCCTGCATCGCGGCGATATGATCGGTCGCGCGGCACAGCAGCGGCGGCGTCGGCAGTATCAGGTTCAACGCGGCGCAATCGCGCTGAAATTTCGCGAGATACACGTTCGCGATCTCGAGCGGCGACTTTCCCTGCTCGCGCGCGCTCTTTTCGATCTTGTCCTCGCCGGCCTCCTCGTCGTCGTTGGTCATGTGGCCGACGTCGGTGACGTTCATGACATGGCGGACGTTGTAGCCGTTGAATTCCAGCGCGCGGCGCAAAAAGTCCCAGCACAGGTACGCGCGCAAATTGCCCAGGTGCTGCGGCAAGTAAACCGTCGGCCCGCACGAGTAAATGCCCACCGTGGACGGACGGAGCGGCTGAAACTCCTCAACGCTACGGCTCAGCGTGTTGAATATGTAGAACGGCTTCACGGCAGGCGAAGCGTAAAGCTTAGCGTGCCCTCGCGCGCCGAAACAACGGGCAGCGAACCAGCCGAAGTCGGTCGGTTTGATTTGCTTCGGGCTCAAGCCGCTGCGCGCAGTGAACTATAAAAAATAAATTCGAAAGACCCAGCGGAAAAGGCTCATCGACAAAGAGACCCGGGCGGATTGTCTGACATTCTGACTTTCCGCTAATGTGTCAGTTGATGGAAGCATCAGCCAGTAAGGTCGGCCGGCGCGGCACCGTGGTGCTGCCGGCGAAGCTGCGCCGGCGGCTCGGGATCGAAGAAGGGTCTTTCGTGGTTGCCGAAGAGCGCGAAGACGGCATCCTGATCCGGCCGGCGGCGGTGCTACCGATCGAGGTCTACACGCCTGAGCGCAGGGCCGAATTTCTCCTGAACAACGCCGTAGGTGCCGAGGACTACGTGCGGGCACGTGCCGAGGTGAAACGCCTGGGCCTGGATGCCGACCGGATCAAGCATCATCGGCCGTCAAAGCGTCGTGGGTAAGGCAGGGCGCCGGCGGCTGATATAGTCTTGGACCGCATCTTCCTCGACGCCAATGTTCTTTTTTCCGCCGCCTACATGGAGCTCTCGGGACTGGCGCGACTATGGACGCTCGACGATGTGGAGCTGCTGAGTTCGGCCTACGCGATCGAGGAGGCACGAAGAAACCTTGCCGTGGTCCGGCGCGAAGCTCTTCCGCGCCTCGAAAGACTCGCGGCCAGCGTTTCAACTGTCGACGCGCCGCAGACCCTCAAACTTCCGGGAAATATTCGACTCGAGTCGAAGGACCAGCCAATTCTATTGGCCGCGATTCATGGCAAGGCCGAATATCTTTTGACTGGCGACGCGCGGCACTTCGAGCACCTCTACGGAAAACGGATCAAGGGAGTCCTCGTTCTCCGCTCGGCACAGTATTTTGGACGTCGCCAACAAGCTTAAGCGCCGCTTTCGGACCCGCGCCTCCGATAATTTCGTAGTCGGCGCAAACGCACGCGCATGAGCCAACCGACAACCTCGGTGAGATTTCAGGGTTTTCTTTCTTGTTTAACTTTGCGCCGCTTCCGGAGGGGTGCGTGCGCGGGCAGCGGCTACAAATCGAAGATAGTGTGCTCTTCGGTCATGAAGATGAACGAGCGCTTGTGGTCGATGAACTTCGCCTCGTCCTCGGCCAGTGCGCGATTGGCCGCGCGGCCTTCGGGAGTGTCGAGACCCGCCATCATGTCCTCGACACTCTCCCACCACACCTCGGTGATGCCGTCGTAGGCCTCGCCCATCGCGCGCGCCTGCGCGAGCAAGGCGTTGAAATCGGGCCGCACCGTATGGCTCTGAACGTATTTGCGCGCCCGGATCGCTCCGGCGAACGAGCGCACCAGCGGCGCGTGCTTTTCGAGCCAGTACTTGTGGAACTCCTCGGCACCGAGGTCCTCGTGCCGGCGAATGATGAACACCAGCTTGACCATTTGGCGCGCTAATGCTCCGGAACGGTGGGCGTCTTGATTCTGCCGCTGGCGTCGCGAGCGTAGCGGCTGGCCGCGATTTTTTTGTACTGGCGGTCGGCCAGCCACGCGTAGCCAGGCACATACCAGAGGTACGCGAGCCATCCCTTGAGGCCATTCTGTCGGCGCAGGATTTCGTTGATAGCGCGCGCGCCGCGGAACACCCGGCCGCTATCGTCCACCGCGTGCAGCTCTTCGAGCAGATCTTCGAGCTTGAGCTCTGGAAAACTTGCGCGCGCCTCGGGGACCTGGAGATCGAGTGGCTCCATCAGCCCCGAGTTGTCAAAATGGCGGATTCCCGCGATCGACGCGCGGCACATCTCGCACGATCCGTCGTACAGGATCGCGAGCTTGCCCGGCGATGCCTTGGCTAAAATTTGCGCGGGCCCGTCGGCCATCACAATCAGGCTCGGCGGCTAGCGCTTGGAGATGCGCGGGTTCGACGACATCCGCCGCAGCCGCAGTCCCTCGGTGTAGATGCGCCACTCGTAACCGTCGATGAGCGACTTCCAGCCCGCCTCGACGGTGTTCGCGCTCTTGGCAAGCGTCGTCCAGGTGGACTGGCCGTCGGAAAATTTCTTGACCGACACGACCTCGGCCTCCGTCGAGTCGCCGCTGGCGTGCGTGTAGGTCTCCGTCACCTTGACCGCTTCGAGGAACGGAAAGTATTTGAGCAGCGCTTTTCTGAGCGCAACGTCGAGCGCGTGGACCACGCCGACACCGCTGGCGGCCTCGGTCTCCTCGAGCGAGCCGACCCGGATTACCACCGTCGCGTCGATCGTCATCTTGCCCTGGTGGAAATCGTCGATCACCCGGCGGCGCACCACCTCAAAGGGTGCCATGTAGTCGCGCGCGGTACGGAGTTCGGCGAGCTCGCGCGAGGCCTGCGGCGCCTCGGCGGTGTAAAAATCAGTCTGGCGGTCGCTGCTCATACGGATGCTTCTCGTTGAATTGTCCTCTCGATTATCATGAGCGTCCATCTACCATTCAAGGAAAATGCGGATAACATAATCCTTGACACATCGAGTACGCGCACTGTTATGCACAGGCCACTTTCTTCGCATCACGCTCCGATCGTTCGCCGCCGATGCGCCTGCGCCTGAGCGACGCGGCGCGACGGTTTGCGAAAGCCGCGGCGCGCGCGGCAATCGCGATCGCCATGGTGGCCGCCGCGCGCGCTCCCGCGGCCGCCGGCGAAGTCAAAATTCCGCTCACCATCGATTACGTGATGCTGCGCGAGGCGCTCAAGCAGCAGCTCTACACCGCGCCCGGCGGACGCGCCGATCTATGGAAGGGTCTGAACGAGTGCCAGTTCCTGTACGCGGAGAATCCGGAATTTTCGCGCGCCGGCGCGGCGGTGAAACTGGAAACCGTGGCGGCGCTCAGTATCGGGATGGGCTACGGCGGCAGGTGCATCAGTCCGGTCTCGTGGAACGGGATTGCGGAGGCCGAGACCGAGCCGTACATCGCGCCGGGCCTGCGCCTGCGCTTTCACGTGCGCGATCTGAACCTGCTCAACCCCGCGCACGAAAAAACCCTGATCGTCGGCCAGGCGTTCGACCAGGTGAAGCAGTACTTGATCCCGCGCCTGGAGACTTTCACCTACGATTTGAATCCCGCCGTGCGCCAGCTCGATCAGCTCGCGGAAAACGCGTCGACGCCGGAGGTCGCCGCGCGCATCAACGCGGCGCTCGCGACGGTCAGAGCCGAGCCGCAGGTGACGGCGCTCGACGACGGGGTGCGCGTGACGATCGCGATCACGATTCCGGAGTTTGCGGCGCCCGCCGCGGTCGCATCGCCGGCGGAGCCGACCGCGGCCGAGCTCGCTGCGTTCCAGAAGACGCTCGAGGAATGGGACGCGTTCCTGGTCTTCGCGATCAAGCAGCTAGGCGAGACGGTCGGCGATCAGCAGTTCCGCGATCAGCTCATGAGCATCCTGATCGAAAGCCGCTACCGGCTGGTCGCGGCGCTGGCCAATCCGCCCGTCGCCGGCGAGAGCGATCCGGTGCGCGAGCTGTTCCTGGATGAATGGCAGAAGCTGCACGACGCGGTGCGCGCGGCGGCCAAGCGCGGGATGCTCGGCGCGCGCTCGTTCGAGTTCCTGTCGTTCGTGTCGGCGGGCGACGCGTTACTCGCGTTCGACCAGGCCGCGCCCGCGCTCGGGATGCGCATCTCCGCGCAAGACCTGCGCCGCCTCGCGCATATCATGGCACCCCAGTCGACCGCCGACCCGCTCGCGTTCAGCTTCCAGGAAGATCCGGAACTGCGAAAGCTCTTCACCTCGCCGGGGGTGGCGCCGCCGCTCCAAAGCCCGGGGCCGATCGAGGAGACCGACATAGGAGCGGCGTCGCTCCCGAGCGCCACGCCGTCGCCGACGACGATCGCACCGTTGCGCGAACCGCCGATGGCGCCGACGGCGCCCACGCCCGCATCGAGTCCAACCTCACTGCTCGACTGGATGCTCCGCTGGATTCGCCCGCCGTTCGCCCCGCGTGAGGCATTAGCAAGCGAGACCGGAGCGAACGCGCAGATGCGATTCGACGAGCAATTGAAAGAAGTGGGGCAGAGACTAAAACACGTCGTAATCGACAACAACAATGCGTTGCTCTATCGAGAGGACATGGCGAGCCTGCTCGAGCTGAGCGCAGAGCGCGAAGTCGCCTACGCAACCGATCTCGACGCAAAGTGGCCGCCGGTGTACGTCAACCTGGTCAAGGGCACGGCCTGGCAAGAGAGCTGCTGGCGCCAGTTCGTCCGCGTCAACGGCCGAATCAGATGGCTTGAATCCTCGACTGGCGATATCGGCCTGATGCAGGTGAACAAGCATGTGTGGCGCGGCTTTTATCGCCCCCAGCTGCTGGAGTGGGACGCGCTGTACAACGCCGGCGCGGGCGCGGAGATCCTGATGCGCATGACGCGCTACGTGATCGCCAGGCCGGTCGTCGATCCGGTGCCGGTTCCCGACCATCTCGCGCGCTCGGCCTATGCGGCCTACAACGGGGGCCCCGACGCGTACAATCGATGGCGCTTGGCGGAGACGCCGGCGCACAAGCAGGTCGATGATTCATTCTGGGCAAAGTATCAGGCGACCAAAGACGGACAGTCCGTCGACATCCTCGCGTGCGCCGCGCGCTGGGGCAAATCACCCGGCCATTAGGCCGCTCGCCTCGCGCGCGCCCTCGCGCGCAACACCGCTCCTGCGAGGCCGCCCTCGGATGGAGTCGCTAGTTCCGACTGGTCTGGACTTTTCGACCCATTCGGAGTTTTTGAATGGAATCGAAACCGGAGGAAATTTCAATGGCAAGACTCGATGGCAAAGTCGCGGTGATCACAGGCGCGGCGAGCGGAATTGGACGCGGTACAGCGTTGTGCCTGGCCGGGGAAGGCGCTGCGGTGGTGGCCGCTGATCTCAACTCGCAGGGCGGAGAACGCGTGATCGGCGAAATTGCGGCCGCAGGCGGCCGCGCGGTGTTTCAGCATACCGACGTGACCAGCGAAGCAGACATCAAGTCGGCCGTCGATCGCGCGGTCAAGCAATACGGCCGTCTCGATATCATGTTCAACAACGCGGGACTGGTCGGGGCCGTCGGTCCGATCGAGGCGGTCAGCGCCGAGGACTGGGACAAAACCGTCGCGGTTCTGATGCGCTCGGTTTTCCTGGGAATCAAATACGCCGTCGAGCCGATGCGCAAGTCGGGCGGCGGCTCGATCATTTCGACCTCGTCGGTCGCGGCGTTTCTGCCCGGGCTGTACGGCGCTGCATACGCCGCCTCCAAGGGCGCGGTCATCAGCCTCACGCGCGCGGCGGCGATGCAGCTTGGACGCGATCGAATCCGCGTGAATTGCATCTGCCCGGGGGTCATCAGCACGCCGATCTGGGGCGCGATTCCGGGAATGGATGACCCCGCAATTCTGGCGCAGGCGCTCGGCCATGCGCAGACGATTCCGCGCGTAGGACAGCCGGAGGATATCGCCTCGATGGTGCTGTTCCTGGCCGGCGATGAATCGCAATGGATCACCGGTCAGGCGCTCGTCGTCGATGGCGGCCTGACGGTCGGTCCCAATTTGCCGGCGCTGGCTGCGACGGGCCAGCAGACAACGCCGCCGAGTGGCTACACTGGGCCGTCCTTCAAAAGATAGCGCGCTGGCAACAGACGACGAGTGAGTAACAAAGCTCCGGGTACCTCGGTGTGAAAATTTTTCGAACGATCCAATGTCGATTCGATGTCGGAGGAAAACATGCTGCTGGAAAACAAAGTCGCATTGATAACTGCCGGCGCGGGAGCCGGAATCGGCCACGCGGTCGCGACCCGCTTCCTCGAAGAAGGAGCACACGTCGCAATCACCGACGCTCATCCGCGCCGTACCGGCGAACTCGCGGAGGAACTTAGCAAGCAGTTCAAGCGCGACGTGCTTGGAGTCGTCGTGGATGTAACCGCGCGCAAGCAGATCGAAGATGCGGTCGCGAAAACAATCGAGAAGTTCGGCCGCATCGACGTGCTCTTCAATAATGCCGGAATCAACAAGCTCGAACCGATCTGGGAATTGAAGGACGAAACCTGGGACCTGGTGATGAACGTGTGCCTGAGAGGGACCTTCTGGACGATGCGCGCGGTCCTGCCGCATATGATCAAGCAGGGGAAAGGCGCGATCGTGAATATGGCGTCGGCTGCCGGATGGCTCGCGTCGAGCGGCGGCGAGGCGGCCTATTCAGCGGCGAAGGCGGGCGTGATGGGTCTGACGCGCGCCGCTTCCGGGGAGCTGGCCGGCAAAGGAATACGAGTCAACGCGATCGCGCCAACCGTCATCTACAACGAATTCCTGGAACGAATTTACCCGAAGTCGATGTTCGAAAATGCCAAGCGGCGCAATCCGATGGGCCGCCTGGGCGAGCCGCGCGAGGTCGCGAATCTCGCCCTGTTCCTCGCCAGCGACATGTCGTCCTACATAACCGGCGAAGTAATCAGCATCAGCGGCGGCTCAGTGGTGGTTCCCTGATCTTTTCCGAACTGCGCCACCAGGACGAAGCTGCGGACGTCACTACTGAATAGCCGTTAACGAAGGAGCGTGGCGAAATCCGCGGCAGTGATCTCCACGGTGCGGAGGATGCTGCGTAGCGTCCCTCGATCCAGCGTGTCGTGCAGGGGCACGGTCACGGGATTTCGTCCTTCGCAAACCAGCCGAACATGGCTCCCTTTCTGACGGGCCTCGCGGTAGGAGAGCTTAAGCAGAGCAGCGATGCACTCGCGCCCTGAAATCACGGGAAGAGCCACGGATTTCGGCACTTGCGATCGCTCTCACGAAATCCGCAGTTTGATGCGCTACAAGCCCGCCAGTCTCACCCGGCAATTGCGAGGCGCACGACTTCGTATTCTGTAGGTAGTTGCCAGCCTTCGCTTTCGCGGTTCTCCAGGCAAAGCTCGATTGCCTCGCGGATGTTTTGGATGGCCTCTTCGCGCGTTCGGCCCTGGCTGATGCAGCCGGGGATCACCGGGCATTCCACGACCACATAACCGTCGTCGCCAGGAATCAGGATGATGGGTAACTCCATGTACTTCACGATAGCATCGTTTGACGATCACCGATAACAAAAGGTGAGGCGAACCGTCTTGGCGATCGCGCGACGACAGCGGGCGGGCATTACATTGCGAGGCCGCCGTCTACCTGGATCACTGCGCCGGTGATGTACGATGCCGCGTCCGAGAGCAGGAACGCGGCCGTCGGCGCGACGTCCTCGACCGTCCCGAAGCGGCCCAGCGGAATCATGTTGAGCGCCGCGGCGCGGTTCTGCTCGGGCAGTGATGCGGTCATGTCGGTCTCGACGAATCCCAGCGCGAGCGCATTGACGCGCACGCTCAAGCGCCCCACTTCTTTGGCGAGCGCCTTGGTAAGCCCGATCAATCCAGCCTTCGAGGCTGAGTAGTTCACCTGCCCCGCCATCCCGACCAGTCCGCTCACCGAAGTCACGTTCAGGATCGAGCCGCGCTTGGCCTTCATCATCATGAAAACCGCCGCGCGCACGAAATTGTACGGGCCGGTCAGGTTGGTGCGGATAACCTGCTCCCAGTCGTCTTCGGTCATCATCACGATCAGCTTGTCGCGCGTGAGCCCGGCGTTGTTGACCAGCCCGTCGATATGGCCGAACGCGCTCTTGGTCGCGTTGACCATCTCGCGCACGCTCTTCAGTTCGCCGACGTCAGTCTTGAAGGCGAGCGCCTTGACGCCGAGCGCCTCGATTTCCGCCTTGAGCCCTTCGGCCTGCTTCTCGCTCTTTACATAATTGAATGAAACGTTGGCGCCGCGACGCGCCACCTCAAGCGCGATCGCGCGTCCGATTCCACGCGTCGCGCCGGTCACGATTATTCCGTTGCCCTCGAGGTTCTTCACGGTTTTCAATTCCTGCGCGTCCTGAATTTCAGCGACTCGCGGCCTCTGCTCCACGAAGATGGCGGAAACACCGCGGTTGGCTCGCGCTAGTTGAGGTCCGCTCGCTCGAGCTCGCGCATCACCAGAGGCCGGTACTGATCGACGTACGATAGGTACTGGTAACTGAAGCTGCGCTCAAGCTCGGCATCGTACTCGGGACGCGCGGCGCCCAGGTCCTGTGCCAGGCGCGTGACCACCAGCCATTCCTCCGAGCGCGGCGCCTTGCGCAAATTGTCCCGCATCAGCATCACGCGTTTGGGGTCGGTGTCGACCACGTGGGCAAGCAGCGGAATCATCTCGCTCTCGTTCTTGGCCATGTCGTCACGCAGGAAGAGGTTGGCCGAGTAAATCAGCAGCGCGGCCAGACACGCCTCGACGCTGTCGGGCGTCGCGCCAGCGGCAAACGGACGCAGCGGCCCCTTCGGCGAGAGCGCGTAGGCGAGAAATTCGGTGTTGGCCTCGAGCAGGATCGAGAGCACGCGCACCGCGCTTTCAGAGCCGGATTGATCGAGACGCTCGCGGAACCTCGCGAGGCCGGGCCGCGCAAGCCGGCGCATGAAGCGGCGCCGCGCGGGCGAGAGCCAGAACAGGAGGCCGGATACCATCCGGCGGCTGGTCTAACACAACCCGCGCCGCAAATGAAATCCGGCGAAGCAATCTGGCGAGAAATCAAACCAATGCGATGGGTTACGCGGCGGCGAAATATCGCAAGTCGCGTCGGTGCCGGCGGGGTGGCGACGCGGACCGGCACGAGTGCCGGTTCGCGTCGCGCCGTCCCGCGGCCACGGCGCCTGGCCTGGAAGGCGAGGCGTGCTGGCTGCCCGTCCGAGTGGAGGATTCCACGCGCGGGCATTGCCCGCGCGCGGAATCCTCCCCACTTACCGCGGCCACGGCGCAAAAATCAGCCGCCCGCGTCGTCGGACGCGGCGGCTGGCGGCTGATTTGCTCGCATTCAAACCGGCGGCGCGGATTCAGCGCGCGCGCGAGGACACGCGCGGTCTGAATGCGCTCACGCGCTGAACGACGACCCGCACCCGCAGGTCCGGCTCGCCCGCGGATTGTCGAACTTAAACCCCGCGCCGTGCAGCCCCTCGACGTAGTCGAGCGTGGTGCCTGCCACGTACGGCAGCGAAATCTCATCGACCAGCACCCGCATCCCGTCGAAATCGACGACCCGGTCGCCTTCCTTCTCGTTGTCAAAGTTGAGCGAGTACTGGAACCCGGAGCATCCTCCGCCGACCACGCCGATTCTGAGCCCCTGCTCGGCCGCGACGCCTTCCTTGACGTGCATCTTACGCACCATCTCGACCGCTTTCGGCGTGAGGATCACGTCCGGCAGCGACGCGAGATCCATCTCGCGCGGCATTTCTTCACTGTGCTCCTGATGCGCATGCTCCTGATCCGAATGCTCGGCCATCGTGCGGTCCTCCGAAAATCTGCGGAATATCAAGTCAGAGCGGGATAACCTCGCCGCTCTGTCAGAAACTAATCTTACCTGAAATTACCAGTCAACGCATCTTGGCTTAAGCTGCGCGTCGAGCTGAATCCGCGACAGTCGCATCACTGGCAGGCGGAAAACTTGAACGACGCTATCCGCGTCCGCCAATTGTACGATCCGTTAGCCGGCAGATATTCGTTGGTGTACCAGAAGGTGCAATCGTCGACCGGGTCGATCGCGATGCTGGTGTAATCGCCCCATCGCTTGAGACCCTGGTTCTGTGATCCGCTGCCCGCGATCACGGTTGCCTCCGAGCCCATCGTGCCCAGCGAATCACCCGCCGCCCTGCCGGTGAAGCGGATGCTCGGATGGATCTGTTGCGACGACACGCTGTAACCAAGCGCGATGTCGCCGATCTTGTCCGTCGCGATACTGCCCATCCATCGCGAGGCCGAGTCGGGCGCAAACGTCCCCTGCTGATAGAGACTCGGCTCGCCACCGGGGTCGCGCACCTCGTACCATCGCACGCCGACGTGCGCGTTCTTTTTGCTCCCGAGACTTACCGCGTGATTGGCAACGATCGATTCATGATCGCCGAAGTTGCGATACGCGAGCCGATACATCAGCCGGTCGCCGAGCGCGTCCAGTTGCTGGCTGGTCCCCGGCTGCGGGATACAGGCGCCGCCGTTGCAGGCCGGCACGTAGGACGCGACCGAGACGCTGGTCGGTCCGATAAAGGTCGCGTTGTGCGGGGCGGTGAAGTCGGAATGAAATTTCCACAGGTTGAGCGCGCCGCCCGCGATATTCAGATAGTAGGCCGGTGACCCCGAGGGCGGCGGATTGTTGCCGTCCAGGTCCGACGGCAGCAGGCCGCCAAAGCTCGCGCTGGTCTGAAAGCATTCGGAGAGCGCGTCGGAACCCGACAGCATCGAGTCGCGGTCCAGCGCGCAGACTTTCGCGCCGGTGAAACCAGTCGCGCTGAATTGATTCCACGACAGGTAGTAGCCGTCCGACCACACCGCCAGCTTCGGGTAGTCGGGAAACGCGTCGCCCAGCAGAAATGAGTACCGGTACCATGAACCGGTCGCGTCCGAGGTGGCCGAAACCGCCACGCACTGCAGATGGGGCTTGCTGCTGATCGAGAACTGCGACATCACCCAGCGGTTGGCCGCCTTGTCGTATTCCACGATCGGCGCGCCGTCGTTATTGGTCTCGCACCCGCCCCCGAACCCCGACCATAGCGAGTTGCCCGCCGCCGGTCCCGAGACCAGTGCGCCGGTGCTCTTGTCGAACACCGCGAACGACGAATTGACCCACTCCACGAACTGCGTCTCGCCGACCGCGCCATTGGCGTCGGGCGGCGCCGCGTCCACGCTGAATCCAAACTTGCCGTTGCCCAGCCCGTCGAAATTCAGACCGTTGGTGATCGCGAGCTTGGGCCCCGGCTCGAGCTGCAGCGCCAGGTCGCCCTCGCCGTCGGGCTGCGTGATCGACAGATGATGCAGCGCGGCCTGATGATTCGCGCTGCGCTTGGCCGCGCGCGCGATCACGCTCAGCGGCTGCGAGACGTCGTGCTGCACCTGCAGGGTGACTTCGGGGTCGACCTGCAGCAGCACCACGTCGCCGTCGACTTCATCAGCCGACACCCGCGCGAGCAGCGCCACGATCATCATCGCGGCGCCGATCACAGCCGCCGCAATCGATAATTTTCTGTTGCTTTTCAAGGCTCGATGATTCCGCGTGAGCGGCGCGTCCCCTCCCCAGGGTCCTCCTGAAATCGACCAGTGCCCCCTGGAACCGAATCGGGCAGACAAAAGTAACCTATCCTACTCGCTTGCGCGCTGAGCACGCTACCCGATTAAGTGGCATGCCTTACGAAATATTGAGGATATTGAGAAGGGTGCTCTCAGGGCCAAAATCGAGGGGTTCCTGGCGCTCCGCCATCGAGATCGATGCCGTGGTAGGCTTATTTCGACTTTCGTGACGAGGTTACGATTTCGTGACCAGTGCCGAGCATATCGTCGCCGAGGCCGCGCGCGCGCAGGGATTCGCGCTGGCCGGATTCGCCAGCTATCCGCCGCCTGCGCGAGCGCGAGGACTTCTACCGCGGATGGCTCGACGCGGGCCGTCACGGCGCGATGGAGTATCTGGCGCGCGCGCCCGAGCGCCGCTTCGATCCGCGCACGCTCGACCCGCGGCTCAAATCTGTCGTCAGCCTCGGCTATCCCTACGCGGCTCCTGCCTACCCGCGGCTCGATTGGCGCACGGAACTTCGCGGCCGAATCGCCGCCTATGCGCTCGGCCCCGACTATCACGACCGCGTGCTGACTAGGGCGCGCGCCGTCGCAACGGCGATCGAGGCCTTGCGTCCCGGCGCGGTGACTCGCGTTTACGTCGATACCGGCCCGGTGTTCGAGCGCGAATGGGCTGCCGAGGCGCGCCTGGGATGGTTCGGCAAAAACACCACGCTGCTCAACCGCGCGCAGGGCTCGTACTTTTTTCTCGCCGAGATTTTCACCGACGCCGAGTTCGCGGCCGCGACGGAACCGTACCGCGAGCATTGCGGGACCTGCCGCCGATGCCTCGATCTGTGCCCGACCAACGCGCTCGGCGACGGCTTTGTGATGGAGCCGCGGGTGTGCATCTCCTATCTCACCATCGAAAATCGCGGCGCGATCCCGCCGGAGCTGCGCGCCAGACTCGGCAACTGGATTTTCGGCTGCGACATCTGCCAGGAAGTCTGCCCGTGGAATGAGTCGCTGCCGCCGCCCGCGGCCGAGGACTTAAGCCTCGCGCCCCATCTGCCCGAGCTGCTCGCGCTCGACGCCGACGCATTCAGCCGCCGTTTCTCGAAGAGCGCCGTCAAGCGCGCGCATCGGCGCGGCCTGCTCCGCAACGTCGCCGTGGTGCTCGGCAACACGCGCAACCGCGACGCCGCCGCGGCCTTGGCCACGGCTCTGGAAGCCGAACCCGAGCCTCTCGTGCGATCGCACGCGGCGTGGGCGCTCGGTGAAGTCGGCGGCGCCGCGGCGCAACGCGTGCTGGAGCGCGCGCTCCGGCGCGACAATGATCGCGAAGTCAGGCGCGAGGCAAGCGCCGCGCTCGACTCGCTTTGCCCGTGAACACTTGTCATTTGCGCGGCGCAGGACGACACTGACGAGAAGATTTGCGATGAGCTCGATCACCACAACGACCGACGCGCGCAGAGAGTTCGCCAACCTGGCAGCCCGCGAGCCGGTTCCGCTCGCGCGCGGCGCCCTGCTGATCGCCAGCGAGGAATATCCCTCGCTCAATATCGACAACTACATCGAGCGTCTGGCCACGCTCGCCCGCGAGGCCGAGCCCATCGTGCGCGCCGGCGCCGACACCGTCGAGCGCGTGCAACTGCTCTCGCATTTCCTGTTCGAGCAGAAGGGCTTCGAGGGCAACCGCGAGAACCTGGCTGACCCGCGCAATTCCTATCTCAACGACGTCCTCGAGCGCAGGCTCGGCCTGCCGATCACGCTTTCGCTGATCTATATCGAAGTCGGCCGCCGACTCGGGATCAATTTGTACGGCGTCTCGTTCCCCGAACGCTTCCTGGTCAAGGCGGTCGATGAGCGCGGCGAGCTCATCATCGATCCATTCAACGGCGGTTCGATCCTGACCCTGGACGAGATCCGCGCGCGCCTCACCCAGTTCTACAATCAGCCGGTCGAGGTGCATCCGTCGTTTCTGCAATCGGTCAAAAACCGCCACATCCTGATCCGGATGCTGCGCAATCTGAAAATCTCCTACGTCAGCAAATCGGACTGGACCCGCGCGCTGGCGGCGCTCGACCGGGTGCTGCTGCTCGACCCGCGCGCGCTCGATGAACTGGTCGAGCGCGGCGCGCTGTTCGAGCGGCTGGAGTGCTTCAAGCCGGCGCTCGACGACTACCAGAGTTTCCTGTCGCAGGCGCCCGAGCATCCCGCCTCCGAAGCCGCGCGCGAGGCGGTGCTGCGGCTGGTGCGGCAGGTCGCATTAATCAACTGAGCGTAACTGGTCGCAACTGAAACGCTCGCCGCTTCCCGGATGGCCGCCACTCCGAAAGTCCGCGATTTTTTCGAGACCAGCCGCGACGCGTCCGGCGATCACGAACTGCGCCGCAAGCTCGAGAACGCCAGCGTCCGCCATCTCGAGCATTTCGCCGAGACCCGCGCCGAATTCCCGCCCTACGAAGACGAACGCGATGCCGCGCGGCGGATCAAAGACGACGCGATCGCGCGCCTGGACGAATTGCTCATCGAGTTGACCCGCAAGCTCGAGAGCAAGGGATGCGAAGTCTTCTTCGCCGAGACCGCCGCACAGGCGCGCGACTATATCGTCTCGGTCGCCAAGGCCGCGGGCGTCAAGCGCGTGGTCAAGGGCAAGTCGATGACCACCGAGGAAATCGCGCTCAACCCGGCGTTCGAGCGCGCGGGAATCCAGGCGGTCGAGACCGACCTCGGCGAATATATCGTCCAGCTCCGCGGCGAGGGCCCCTCGCACATCATCACGCCCGCGATCCATCTGTCCAAAGAAGACATCGGCGAGTTGTTCCGCGACAAGCTCGGGATGACCTACACCGCCGAGCCCGAGAAACTCACCGCCGAGGCGCGCGTACGGCTGCGCGAAATTTTCCTCGGCGCCGAGATGGGCGTGACCGGCGTCAACTTCGCGATCGCGGAGACGGGCACGCTGGTGCTGGTCGAAAACGAAGGCAACGGACGAATGTCGAGCACGATGCCCGAGGTGTTCGTCGCGGTGATGGGAATCGAAAAGGTGATCGCGAGGTTCTCCGACTTGAGCCACCTGCTCGAGGTTCTCGCGCGCACCGCGACCGGCCAGAAGCTCACCACCTATACCAACTTCATGAACGGGCCGCGGCGCGACGACGAACTGGACGGGCCGGGCGAGATGCATGTGGTCATTCTGGATGCGGGCCGCAGCGCGATGCTCGCCGACCCCGTAATGCGCGAGGCGCTGTGCTGCATCCGGTGCGGCGCGTGCCTCAACGTATGCCCGGTCTACCGGCGTATCGGCGGGCACGCGTACAAATCGACCTATCCGGGGCCGATCGGATCGATCATCAGTCCGAGCCTGTTCGGCGCGGCGGCGCGCTACCTGCCGTTCGCGTCGACCCTGTGCGGTGCGTGCAAGGACATCTGCCCGGTGAAAATCGACATCCCGCGCATCCTGCTTCATCTGCGCTGGAAGGAAAGCAGCGCCACCGGCAAGGACGCTCTGCAATGGCCGGGGGCGCTGCGGCGCGCGCGCTCCGGCGCGCGGAGGTTCGCGCGCCTCGCGCGGCATCCGCGCACCGTGCGCCTGCTCGGGCGCCTCGCGGCGCTGATGCTGCGGCCGTTTGCGCGCGACGGCTACCTGCGCCGGATGCCGCCGCCGTTTGGCAACTGGACGAAGTTCCGCGACTTCCCGCGTCCGCGTCCGCGCCGATGGCGCCGGCGCGACGCGGAGCAGGCGCCGCCGGGATAGCCGTGGCCGAGCTGCACAAGATCGTCGCGACGGTGAAGACCGCGCTGGAGGCCGGCGCGACTGCGGCGCCGCCGCCGTCGCCGCCCGCCTCCAGCGCAGTCCCGGTGACCTCCACCGCGCAGCGCGCCGAGCTCGCCTCGCGCTTCGCGCGCGAGCTCGAGGCGGTTGCCGGCCGCTTCCTCGGCGTGGTCGCGCCCGCCGAGGCGCCCGCGCGCGCCGTCGCGCTGGCGCGCGAAATCGGCGCGCGCAGCGTCGCGATTGGCGCGGGCGTCGTAAACGACGCCCGCGCCATCGCAACCGCGCTCGAAGACGCCGGCCTTGCCGTCGTCCACTCCGCGCCCATCCGCAGCGCCGCCGAGCGCGCCGCGATGCGCGCGGGAATGGCGCAAAGCGACCTCGGCATCGCCGAGGCGCATTGCGCCATCGCGGCCACCGGCACCCTGGCGGTCATCGCCACCGAGCATCGCCCCGCCGCGCTGACCTTGCTGCCGCCCGCGAGCCTCATCATCGTGGACATCGATCGCGATCCTCCCCGACCTCGCCGCCGCGCTCGCGATGATCGGCCCCGACCTCATCGGGAGCCATCGCGTGTCGCTCATCACCGGCCCCAGCCGCACCGCGGATATCGAAAAGCGCATCGTGCTCGGCGTGCACGGCCCCAAGGCGCTTTACGTACTCGTGACCTGGCCGCGCAATGACTGAAGTCCAGCTTTTCTCGACTTGCCTAGCCGAGGAATTTTTCCCCGAGGCCGGCGAGGCGGCGGCCATCGTGCTGGAGCGCCTCCAGCTCAAGGTCCTGCCGCTTCGCCGCGCGTTCTGCTGTGGCCAGGTCGCGTTCAACGAGGGGATGCGCGCGGAGGCAACCGCCCTTGCGCGCCGCTTCCTTGATTCGGTCACGCCCGGTGTCCCGATCGTCATTCCGTCCGGCTCCTGCGCGAGCATGGTCAAGATTTTCTATTCCGACCTGCTCGCCGGCGAGCCCGAGTTGCTGGCCAAAGTCGCCGCGATTCGCCCGTGGGTCTTCGAGTTCTCGCAGTTCCTGGTCGACGTGCTGAAGGTCAAGTACCTGGGCGCGCGTTTCGAGCGCGCGGTCGCTTATCATCCGTCATGCCACCTGATGCGCGAGTTGCATGCGCGCGATGAAGCACCGGCGCTATTGAGCGCGGTAAGCGGAATTCGGCTCTGCGAGATTCGCGAGCGCGAGGAATGCTGCGGCTTCGGCGGCCTGTTCTCGGTCAAGTTCCCGGACATCTCGGGCGCGATGCTGGAGGACAAGATCGCACGCATCAAGGAAAGCGGCGCCGAGGTGGTAACCGCCAGCGACTGCGGATGCCTGATGCAAATCGGCGGCGGCCTGCATCGCGCCGGCCTCGCAATAGAAACCCGCCACCTGGCAGAAATCCTCGCCGTCGCGCTGACCCGCGCGAAGCACAATTTCCAAAGCGCGAAGCGCGCATCTTAGTCCAACGGGAAGCCTGAAACCTCGGTGAGGTTTCAGTGTCCGAATCTGTCCGGCCAGCGTGAGCCCGGGTAGGGTTCCCGGTTCCGGCGCTGGTTAGTGCAGTTGGAAAAACTGAGTACTGATCCTTGCGCTGCGCTTTAGCGCAACGGAAGCAGGTCGCGCAGAGTGACGACAGTGTTGTCCAGGATGACCTTTGTGTCCCAGTTCGCAAGATCGACTTGATGAAGTAGTTCCCGGCAACGTCCGCATGGAGGTATGACTGCGCCTTTGGCGTTGACGGCAATCACGGCGACGATTCGAGTCTGCCGATGCTTCAGCATCTCAGCGATCGCAGCATGTTCTGCGCAGAATCCAAGGCTGCAATCGGTATCGATGCAGATGCCGGTAAATACCTCGCCTGAAGCGGAGAGCACTGCTGCCCCAACGCCGCCTGCGGTGCAGTCCTTGGAACACTGGAATTTGCCGACCACTTTGAGCGCTTCAGCCTTGAGCACACTGGGGTCAAACTGCATGAATAATTTTCCTGATCGCTACGATCGCCGCGCGCGGTGAGCGGTTAATATCACGCAGCCTCAGACCGAACCAGTTCGGGTTCGGATACGCCCACACTCATTGACTGTAGTATATACTGTAGTATATATCACTCGAATGGCGTTCAAGCTCAAACTGAAACCCGACGGCTCCTCGCCCCTCTATCGCCGGATCGAAAAAACCGTGCGCGGCGCGATCGAGACTGGTGAACTGAAGGCCGGCGATCGCCTCCCGTCCGCGGTCGACGTCGCCAAGGATCTCGGCATCAACAAGCTCACCGCGGTCAAGGCTTTTCAGCAGCTCGAAAAGGCCGGCCTGGTCCGCTCCGAAGTCGGCCGCGGCACCTTTGTCGCCTCGGCCGGCGAATCCGCGCTGCCCGCGGCGCCGGAGCCGCGCCCCGACCTGACCCGCTCGGTTCGCCGCCTGCGCGAGGGCTTTGCGCGCGGCCTGCGCGAGCTGATGGCGGTCGAGCGCCCGCCCGGCACGATCAATCTTTCCGGCGGCGTGCCCAGTCCGGGCACTATTCCCGACGGCCTGCTCGAGAAGCTCACCCAGGAAACGCTCGCGACCAATCCGCGCCGTCTCTACGAATACTCCGGCCCGTCGGGACTCGAGGAGCTGCGCCTGGCGCTCAGCGAGACGCTGACCCGCCGCGGCGTCCCCGCCGCGCCCGACGAGATCATCATCACCAACGGCTCCCAGCAGGCGGTCTCGATGGTCGCGGCATGGGCGCGTGACGACGGCCGCGTCGGAATCGCCGAGACTCCCACTTACTCGGGCGTTCCGGGCGCCCTGATGCTGTTCGGCCATCCGGTGCAGAGCGTTCCGTGGGAAGACGGCAGCCCGAGTTTGGCGGCGATGCGCGCGCTCGCGGTCGGCCAGCGGGTGCTCTGCTACCTGTGTCCCGATTTTCAAAACCCGACCGGCCAGACGATGCCGTCGGACAAGCGTCACGAGCTCGCCGACTTCGTGCGCCGCAACGATGCCTGCCTGATGGTCGACGAAATTTTCCGCGAGCTGCGCTTCGAGGGCGCCGAGCCGCCGAGTCTCTACTCAATTCTGCCGCCCGGACGGCGCATTCTGATCGGCTCGATCTCAAAAACTTTTATGCCCGGCCTGCGCGTCGGCTACCTGGTCGCCGACCGCCCGATGATCGGCGAGCTGCTCACCTACAAGCGCTACATGGACGTCGCCGCGCCCTCGCTGGTCCAGGCAATCGCCGCCACCTTCCTGCGCAACGGCTACGGCAAGCATCTGGACAAGATGCGCGCGTACTACCGCGTGCGCCGCGACGCCGCGCTCGCCGCGCTCGAGGAGTTCATGCCCGAGGGCGTGCGCTGGACGCGCCCGCAAGGCGGCTTCCAGCTCTGGGTCACGATGCCGACAGGGGTTTCCTCGATCCAGCTCTTCCTGCGCGGCATCGAGCAAAAGGTCTCGATCGTTCCCGGTCCTCCTCACGACGTTGACGGCCGCTACTTGAACTCGTTCCGGCTGGGCTACGCGCACGGCACCCCGGAGGAGATTCGCACCGGCGTCCGCCGCCTGGGCGCGATTATCGAATCGCTCGTCTCACGCGGCGCCGACGGCCGCCAGCCAAGCGGACTCGGTATGATTATTTAGATGATCATCTAGTAGAGTTTAAAAACGACTAGGAGAGCAACGATAATGGAACAGACCGGAACGCTCAGACTCAAGACCGGACTCGCCGAAATGCTCAAGGGCGGCGTCATCATGGACGTGGTCTCCGCCGAGCACGCCAAGATTGCCGAGGAGGCCGGCGCGGTCGCCGTGATGGCGCTGGAGCGGGTGCCGGCCGATATCCGCAAAGAGGGCGGCGTCGCGCGGATGTCGCCGGTCAGGAAAATTCGCGAGATCCAGGCCGCCGTCACCATCCCGGTGATGGCCAAGGTGCGGATCGGGCACTTCGTCGAGGCGCAAATCCTGGAGTCGCTGGGCGTCGACTTTATCGACGAGAGCGAGGTGCTGACGCCCGCCGACGAGTCGTTTCATATCGACAAGCACGCCTTCAAGGTGCCGTTCGTATGCGGCGCGCGCGATCTCGGCGAGGCGCTGCGGCGAATCGGCGAAGGCGCCGCGATGATCCGCACCAAGGGCGAGGCGGGCAGCGGCAATATCGTCGAAGCGGTGCGCCACATGCGCGCCGTCACCGCTGCTATCCGCCGGCTCACCACGCTGCGTCCCGAAGAGCTGATGGCGGCGGCGAAGGAACTCGGCGCGCCCTACGAGCTGGTGCGATGGGTCGCCAACAACGGCCAGCTTCCGGTGCCAAACTTCGCGGCGGGCGGAATCGCGACGCCGGCCGATGCGGCGCTGATGATGCAGCTCGGCGCGGAGAGCGTGTTCGTCGGCTCGGGTATCTTCAAGTCCGAGGATCCCGCGGAACGCGCGCGTGCGATCGTGCTCGCGACCACGCACTTCCGCGACCCCAAGGTGCTCGCCGAGGTGTCCGACGGACTGCGGGGCGCGATGCCCGGGCTTGAGATCTCCTCGATCCCGAAGGAAGAGCTGCTCCAGGCGCGCGGCTGGTAGTCACCCGATGGCGAGCGCGAACGCTGCGATCAAGATCGCGAAACCCGGAATTAAAACCGGGGTGCTCGCGCTGCAGGGCGACTTCGCGGCGCATGTGCGTGCGATCGAGGGCGCGGTCGAGGTGCGCCGCGCCGCGGAAATTGATTCGCTCGACGTGCTCGTAATTCCCGGCGGCGAGTCGACCACGATGCTGAAGCTGCTGGCCGGTTCCGGAATCGAAGATGCGGCGCTGTCGGCTCCTGGAGCGCGGCGGGACCATCTTCGGCACCTGCGCCGGCGCGATCCTGCTCGCGCGCCAGGTCAGTAATCCGCCGCAGCCGTCGTGGGGCCTGATCGACATCGATATCGAGCGCAACGCCTACGGGCGCCAGGTCGATTCCTTCGAGGCGATCCTCGATCCGCCCTACGCGGGGGTTTTTATTCGCGCCCCGCGCATCCGGCGCGTCGGGCCGCGGGTCGAGATCATCGCGCGATGGAACGGCGAGCCGGTGTTGGTGCGCCAGGGCCGCGTCTTCGCCGGGACGTTTCATCCCGAGCTGACAGGAGATCGCCGTGTCTACGATCTCGTGCTCGGCTCCGCGCACGGCGAGGATTCGCCCGCGCTCCCCAAACAGAAGAGCGGCTGATTCCCGTTTGCGGCGCCGGCGGCATTCGATGCGCCGTCGGCGGCACTCGCTCTAATGATGCTCGTGGACGTAGAGCCCCGGCGCGGGCTCTGCCGCCTTGAAACGCTCGCTGCCGAGCGCGGTCGGCGCCGGCCGCTCTCCACCCGAGCGCGCACCCAGCCATTTGATCCAGTGATCCCACCAGGTCCCCTTGTACTCGGTGGCGCCTTTGAGCCAGCGATCGGGTTCCTCGGGCAGTTTCGGATTAACGTAGTAGCGTGATTTGAAGTTGCCGGGCGGATTCACCAGGCTCTGAATATGGCCGCTGGAGCCGAGCACGAACTCGTTCTTGCCGCCGAACATCCGGGTCGCAAGGTAGCAGGCGCGCCATGCGCAGATGTGATCGGTCATCCCGGCTACCAGGTACATGTCGGCGGTCACGCTGCGCAGATCGATCGGCGTACCGAGCACCGAGACCTCGTTGCGATGCGCCAGCGGGTTGCGCAGAAACAGGTCGAGAAACCCCGCGTGCAGCTTGGCCGGCAAATTGGTCGAGTCGCTGTTCCAGTAGAGGATATCGAACGGCGCTGGCGAGTTGCCGAGCAGATAATTGTTGACCCAGTAGTTCCACACCAGGTCGTTGGGACGCAGCCATGCGAACACGCGCGCCATGTCGGCGCCGTCGAGCACGCCGCTTTTGGCGGACTTGCGGATCGCAGCCTTGATGGCGTCCTCGGTCGCGAACATCCCGGTCATCGAGGGCATGCTGGTATCGAGCATCGTCACCAGCAGGGTTGCTGCGTTGACACGCCGCTCGCCGCGCGCCGCGAGATGTCCCAGCAGCAGCGCGGTGGTGATTCCGCCGGCGCATACGCCCGCGACGTTGCAATCCGGGCTGCCGGAGACGTCGCAGACCGCGTCGATCGCCTCCTTGCACGCGGTGATGTACTCGTCGAGGCCCCAGTCGCGGTTGGCCGGGGTCGGATTGCGCCAGCTTATCGCGAACATCGGGACGCCGTGTTTGGTCGCATACTCGATAAAGCTGCGGCCCGCAGCCAAATCCATGATGTAGAACTTGTTGATCTGGGGAGGGATCAGGAGCAACGGACGCTCAAACACCGTTTCAGTTTGCGGCGCGTACTGAATGACCTCGCATAGCGGGCTGCGGTAAATGACGGCGCCAGGTGAGATCGCGAGGTTCTTGCCAACCTCAAATGGGCGCTTGTCAACCTGAGCGGGCATCGCGCCGTTGTCCCAAAGATCGGTCAGGAAGTTGCGCGCGCCCGCCACCAGACTCATCCCTGCGGTCTCGAAAGCGCGCTTAATAGCCGCGGGATTGCTGAAGAATATGTTGGTGGGCGCCAGCGCCTCGGTCATCAGCGTGACCGCGAAGCGCTGCTGCTCGACGTCCTTCCAGTCTTTGTTGTCAACCTCGGCAACCAGATCGTGCATCGCAGCCCGCCACGCCAGGTACGTCTGCATCAGGCGGCGATATCCTGGATGGTCCGACCAGGTGGGATCGATGAAGCGTTTGTCGCCGCTTTGAGGCGCGAGGTCGGAGACTCCCGCCGCGATCTCGCCGAGCTCGACGGCTAGCTGAAATCCGCGCGACGCGACGCTTGCCGGCCGCATCGCGAGGCTGCCCAGAAACCGCGCGAGCGTCTCGACCATTTCCTGGTTGTCGAGACCGACAAACGGATTCGCGCCGAGGATCGCGTTGATTGCGGGATGTTCTTCTTCCGCCGCCCGGGTCTCGATTTGCCTGCTGGCTGCTCCGCCCATATGGCTGCCCTCCCTCGCGAATCTCGCGCGCGCGAACCGCTGCTCTCCGAGGCGTAGCAGAGGCATCGCAATCGCAGCAAGGAAAGATCAGCTTATCAGTTCCAGGCCGTGATCGAACATGAGCGGCGCCGACAGCGCGATATCTTCCCAATGTGGATCGTGCCGCTTGCCGCGCCGATGCAGCATCAGGTTGAAGCAGGTGATGACGCCGAAGCGATAGCCGGCAAAGGCGCGGAACCATCGGACTTCGTCCATCGAAACCGGAAATTTCGCGCTCTCCGAGTACGCGGCGACCAGCTCGTCGGGCGTCATCACGGAAGGAGTGGCAGTCTCGCGGCCGACAAAGCTGTCGCGATCAGAAAAGAAACACAGCCATCCGAGGTCGAGCAGCGTCGGCCCCAGCATCGCAATTTCCCAATCGATGAGCGCGACCACCGCCCAGTCGCGGAACATCACGTTCGACCATTGGAAGTCGCCGTGAACGCATCCGATGCGCGGCGAATCGGGAATCGTCGCGCGGAGTTTCTCGCGCAGCTGGGGCGCGCGTGCGACGGTCCCCGGGTCGAGTGTCGGGCGATCGAGCAAATGGTCGAGGCGCTTCATCTCGTCGCTCAGCGGCGTCGGCGCGCCGCCCCAGGCGGCGCTGCGCGCCCGCCAGTCGACGCGATGCAGCGCGGTGAGGCGTTCGACGCCGGCGCGCGCGAGCTCGCGCGCCTCGGCGCGCGGCAGGTCGGGCCGGTCGACCATCCGGAAGCCATCGACGAAACCGTCGACGAAGTATGGGCGCCCGAAAAACTCAGCCTCGTCGCCGTACCATAGAATCGGCGGCACTGGCACGTCGGTGTCGGCGAGCGACTCCATGATTTTAGCCTGGCGAACCACGTCGGCCGGCCCCGCGATCCTGACGCCCTCGGGCGCGACGCGGAGCACGAGCTTGCCCGCCGGCTCTGCGCCGGCGGCGCCGCGGGCGAGCACAAAGCTGTAGCCGAAGCCGGCGTGACCCGGCAGCGGCGTGACCTCGGTCACGCGCGCCGCCGGGTCCGCGGTTTTCGCGCGCGCCAGGGCTGTGGTCTGCGCGGTGATCAGTTCGAGATTTTCCGCCATGGTGCCATCTTGCAGTCTTCAACCGTGCCGCGATTCGCGCTGCGCGAGGTGCGTGACGGCGCCCCGGCGCCGTCACCGGCCTCCACACAGCGCGCGTACCGCGCACGGCGGCTACGCCGCCGCGCACGGGGCGCGCCGTCGCGCACTATCCCTTGATCCCCGTCTTCGCCGACGCCGGATGCAGGCTCGCCTTCGCGCTCGGCCGCGCATCCACCCGCTGGAACCATGCATTGACATTCTTCAGCGACGGGTCGATCTTCTGCCCCACTCCGGCGCCGAAGTCGAGCGCGTTGTACAGGATGATGTCCGCGATCGTGAACCGCTTGCCCACGATATAGTCCTTGCCCTCCAGAAGCGCGTCGAGCCACTTCAAACGATCCTGCACGACCTGCTTCATCCCGGGCGCCGCCTCGGGCAGTATCCGCATCCGATCTTTGAACATCGCGGCGCCCTCGGAGAAGCGAAAACCGTTGTAGAGATTTTCCGTGATTCCCAGCTCGACGCGCCGCTGCCACTGACGCGCCTCGGCGCGTTCTTCGGCATTGGCGCCGATCAGCGCCGGCGTCGGATGCTTTTCCTCCAGGTACTCCCAGATGGCGACCGTCTCGCCGATACAGTTGCCGTTGTCCAGTTCCAGCGCCGGGAGCTGGCCGCCCGGATTGCGATCGGTATACGGGGGGCGGCGGTTTTCGGCCTTCTGCAAATCGACGTCCTTGCGCGGAATCGTGATTCCTTTCTCGGCCAGGAACATCCGCATCGCGCGCGGATTGGGTCCCAATGAATCGTACAAAAGCATCGTCATTCTCCTGTTAGGATTCTTAATCCGGTCGCGACTATACAATATCGGCGCGCAAACCCGGAACCGGCGCGTTGCGTGCCACCGAAGCCGTAATGTAGGAATCTGCTGATGCGATTCTGTCCGCAATGCGGCGCGCCGCTGACTGCTGGCGCCCGATTCTGCGTCGAATGCGGCCGCGCGCTGCAGGGCGGTTCGCCCGCAGGCGGCCGCTCGCCTGACCATCGTACGCGCGGCGATTTGAGCCTCAGCAACATCCCGATCACGACCGCATTCGTGGGCGTGTTCCTCGCGATCACGATCGTGGGTTTGGGCGCGGCAGGGTGGATCATGCTCGGTACTCCGAACGTGATGCGCGGTATCACGGGCGCGCCCGGGCAGGCCCCATCCAACTCGGTGTCCGCGCCCGAGCAGGGAAGCGCCGCGGCAAATGGCGGCGCAAGCGGCGGCGAAGCGAGCGCGCCCGCGCAAACGCAGGGCGGCCAGCTCCCGCCGGGCCATCCGAAGATCGAGCTCCCGACCGAGGCACGCACTTTTATCGACAAGGTCGAGCGTGACGCGCGCGCCAAGCCGAACGACGTGGTGTTGTGGACGCGATTCGGCGCGGTCGCGATGCGCGCGGCGATGCTCGATGACAGCTATTACGCGAAGGCGGAGGAAGCGTATGGCCACGTGCTGAAGCTTTCACCCGACAACCTCGACGCGCTGCGCGGCATCGGCGACATCGACTACGACAAGAAAAATTACGACCAGGCGGTGGCGGCCTACGAGCATTACCTCAAGCGCAGGCCCAACGATCCCGAGGTGCGCACCGATCTTGGCACGATGTACCTCTACACGGGCAACGCGGACCAGGCGGTGGTGCAGTATCAGAAGGCGATCAAAGCGAAGCCCGGCTTTTACCAGGCGTACTTCAACATGGGGGTAGCATACGCGGAGCAGAACCAGGCCGATAAGGCGAATGCGGCGCTGGCGCAGGCGCTCAAGTTGGCGCCGGACGAGAACGCGAAGTCGCAGGTGCGCGAGCTGATCGCGCGCATCAGCGGCGCGCCTAACGGCGCGCCCGCCCCCACCGCCGGTGGCGCAGGCGCCGCGGAAGCCGCGGCGCCTGCGCCACCGACCCCCGCAGCCCCTGCGCCGGCGGCGAGCTCCGCCGCCGCCTCCACAGGCACCGCCCCGGCAGCACCCGCGTCCCCCGCTGCGGCTATCGCCGCAGCGGGGGACGCGGGCGCCGCAGCGGCCGGCGCATCCGCCGCTCCAGCAACCACCTTCCACGGCGCGATCGAGCAGATGGTCCGCAGCATCCCGTTCGCCGGACCCAAGGTCGGCGCCGTGCAGTGGCCCGACCAGCTCAAGGCCCGGGTGATGATGGAAGACTTCCCGATGGATCAGATGCCGCCGTTCGCCAAAGATAAATTTCTCTCCGACTTGAAGGACGGCATCGACAGCGCCAAGAAACAGTACGGCGTATCCGGCAAGGTCGAAGTCGACATCGTCGACGGCGTCAGCGGCAACGTGATGCAGACCATGACCGAGTGATTCCCGCCGCTTCGCGCCGCGAATTGAGTCATTCTTCGGCTGCCGAATTAAGTTAAGATGCGTCCATGCAGGGCAAGCTGGTTCGGCTGCGCGCCTTCGAGAAGAGCGGACCTCGACGCGATCCTGCGATGGCGCACTGATGAGGACGTGATCCGCTTTCTCGGTCCGCCCGAGCTACCGGTTTCCCGCGCCGGCGTAGAACGCTTCATCGACGACAGCGCGCGCCCGAGCCACGACGCGAAAATCTTCGCGATCGAAACTGTCGAGGGCGGCCTGATCGGCGAGACCGGGCTCCGCAACATCGATTGGAAGAGCCGCAAAGCCGAGTTCATCATCACCATCGGCGAGCGCAAGCTGTGGGACAAGGGCTACGGCACCGACGTGGTCAGGACCGTGACGCGGCTGGCATTCGAGAAGCTCAATCTGAACCGCGTCTGGCTGACGGTGCTCGCGCCCAACGCGCGCGCGATCCGCGCCTACGAGAAATGCGGCTTCAAGCGCGAGGGCACGCTGCGCCAGGAAAGTTACGTCGACGGAAAATATCTCGACGCGATCGTGATGGGATTGATCCGTACCGAATACGAACCGGCATCAACCTGACTTGAAGCGGCCGGGACTCGAGTCCGCGGAGGGGAACCAGATGGAAGCGAAGCTCTCGGAACGATTGGCGCGCGTCGCGGGCGATTCGACGCTCCGCCTGACGCATCACGGGCGCCGCTCCGGCAAGCCCTACGAAGTCACCATCTGGTTCATGGTCGATGGCGACAAGATGTTCCTGCCCACCGCCAACGTGAATCGCAACTGGGTGCGCAACGTGAAGGCGCATCCGCAGGTCCTGCTCCGCATCGGCGCCGAGACCTTCAGCGGCGAGGCGCGCCCGCTCGACGACGCCGCTTCGCGCGACCGTGCGCTGGAACTGGCGCAGCGCAAATACTGGTATGCGATCCCGTATTTCTGGACGGCGCGCACGCTGACCGCGCTCGGCATGATGCGCGATACGTGGGGCGCCTTCGAAGTGCGCCTCGCCGGCGCCTAGCCAGGCGCCCAATCGCATGAAGTGGCCATCGGGATTCGAGCCGGAAAACTCCTCCGTCTATGCGCGCAACGAAATCGCGATCGCGGCTCCCCCTGAGCGCGTGTGGCGATGGCTGATTCGGGCCGCGCGATGGCCCGAATGGTACAGCAACAGCGCCAACGTGAAATTCTTAAGCGGCGCCGCGCCCGACCTTGCGCCCGGCACCGAGTTTCAGTGGAAGACTTTCGGCGCGAACGTGCGCAGCAAAGTGATCGTCTTCGAACCGCCGCATGAACTCGGATGGGACGCGCGCGGCGTGCTCAGCGCGTATCACGGATGGCTGATCGAACCGGCCTCGGCTGGCGCCGGATGCCGCGTCATCACCGAAGAATGCCAGAACGGAATCGTGCCGAAGCTCGCGTGGTGGTACCTGCGCCCGATGCTGCTCCGAGGGCATCAGAACTGGGTCGAGAGTCTAAGGCGAGCAGCCGAAGGCGGCGAGCCGAATTAGCTCTAAGGACCGCGCGCAACGGTCACAAGTATCGCGCTCACCTAACCCAAACCCTAGCCGAGCGCAGCAAAACGATACTGATGAAGATCAGACGCTACCGCCGGCGACAACGGAGCCGTTTCCGCCCCTCAGGGTGCAGGGGCTGGCCCCTGCTGCCCAGAGTTGCCAGTAGGGGCCTGCCTGGAGCAGATGGAATCGCGATGATACGTAGGGCGGTGCGGGCAGCTCGGCGGGTAGTGCGACGTAGCGCACTTCGAGCGCGCGGACCGAGCGATCGGGGTCCCGGGTCACCGCGTCGAACTGGCGCATGAAACCGTCGAGCAATTGCGCGCGGAACGACGGTTCGAGAAACCAATAGTCGAGCAGATCGTCGGCAGTCGCCCGCGCGAATTCCGCCCGTCCGGTTCCCATCAGGTATGCGTTCAGAGCGACGCGCGCCTCCCAGCTGGAATCATCGAGTTCCGGGCTGGTGGGAACGAACAATCCGTTGAGCTGTTGTTGATTTTCGGCGACCACCGCCAATTCGCAGAAGTTTTCAGATCCGGCGACCATCGATCGCGGGACCATCGGAGCGGCGCCCGGACCGAGCCGCTGCGCGCGGTACCTGACGAAGTCCTGGATCTGTTGCCGGCTGCCGCGGTCGCGGGTCACGTCGATCGCGTTCAGGTATATGGCGCTTACCAGGTAGAGCATCGCAAACGCCGCGAACGCAATTCCCCACTTCGATCGCCGCGGAATTCGAGGACCCGCGACAATAGCTATTACGATCAGTACCAGGATCATTCGGATCGGCCACCAATTCCATTGGTAGTGATACTCATGAAAGGTGATACCGGTGATCACGCGGCCATAGCCAAGTAGTATTCCGGCGATCACCAGGCTCAATAGGTAGATCAATTCGAATCTGCCGGTCCTCCAAATCCAGAGGCCTGCGACGATAACGATCGCGACGGACAGGATCGGATAATCCAGCAGATGCGTTCGCGAGGCATGTACGAATAATCCCAGCCTCGTGATCGCTTCGGCCGACGCCATCTTTCTGAGGTGGAGGCTGAGCAACAATTGCGGCAGGCCGATCGCGAATCCGATCAACAGCGTCCACAGGTAAACTTTGCGGCCCGCGCGATCGAGAATAAAAGCGATAAACAAGGCCGCCGCCGCCATCGTCCACAAATAAAAAAAGACGTAGAACAACACGCCGAAGGCCGCTCCCGAAATCCACAGGTTCAGGCGCCGCGGCCGTTCCCGCGCGATCGACAGCGCCATGATTTGCACGAACAGAAACGGCAGATTGAGCGCGGGATCCGGCGCGCGCCACTGAAGATACGGCCACAACAGGAGTTCTCCAGTCGGATGGACGACGAGCGCACTGCCGAGGCGGCGCAATTGAGTGAGTATTACATAGGGACCGCAGAATCCGAAATCCGACATGCACAATATAGTCAGTCCGGATGCTATCCATGGCCGATGGAGAAACCTCCAGAATAGCAAGTACAAAGAAACCCCAATACCCACTCCCGCCACCAGCGACCAGATCAATGCGACCGAGAAAATACTCAGTCCGAGAATGCGCACCACATCGACGGCTGGGACATACAGGAGCCACGGGTAGAACGTGACTCCACCGGGAACGACCGGATCGCGGATAACACCGGGATGGTTGTAATAAGTCTGCGCCGCGATCTGGAGGTAGTAGAAGGTCTCCGGCTGCTGCAGACATACCCAGGTCCCGGACTTAACGCGCCAGGCGAGAACGGGAGTAAAGGCAAGCGCAAGACCGGCCGCAACGCAGGTGAGCATCGGGAGCAGGGGAACCGCGCTCCCGCGCGCATCGCTCGCAGCCGGATTTTCCAAACCCTTCACGCAGGCCATTGTGCGCAAAACGGATACCGGGAGAAACCATCGTCATCACGATGGCATCAGCAAAGAAAACGGCTCAGATACGAAATCTCACCCTGTCAGTACAACCACTATGAGCATTACAAAGTAACCGGTTAGCGGAGCGAGACTTTCGCGATGGAACATTGCTAGCATCGCGAACCCGGCCCGGAGCGGCAGGAAAAGGAAAAACAACCATGGTTAAGATCGTATACGTACTGGCGCGGCGCGCGGACGTGCCTGCCGACAAGTTTTACGACTATTGGCTCAATTCGCACGGCCCGCGAGTGCGCGGCCACGCCAAAGCGATCCACGCGCGCAAGTACATCCAGAGCCACCTGATCGACACTCCTCTCAACCGCGCATTTCAGGAACCGCGCGGAATGCTGGAGCCGATGGCCGGCATCACCGAGGTCTGGTGGGACTCGCCCGCCGACTTCGAGCGCGGTGGCGATGACCCGGCGCGCACGGCGGCAAGCCGTGACCTGGCGGAAGACGAGGCCAAATTCATCGACATCGCGCGCTCGCAAGTGTTTCTGACCGAGGAGCATACCATCTTCGACTACACCGGCGGCGCCAGGCTCGGCCCCGATGCGATCAAAGTCACCTATCTGCTCAGCAAGCGCGATTCGTTGTCGGTCGCCGAATGCCATAAGACCTGGCTCAACGATCATGGGCCGCTGGTAACCAGCTTCGCGAAAGATATGCGCGCCGCGAAGTATATCCAGAGCCATACGATTGCACCGGAGTTCAACGCAGCCGTGGTGAAGAGCCGCGGCTTCGCCGCGCCGCTGGATGGAATCACGGAGGTATGGTGGAAATCGATCGATGACCTCAGCGCTGGTTCCGCCACGCCACGCGGGGCTGATGCGTCTACGAAGCTAATCGAGGACGAACGCCGCTTCGTCGAGATGTCGCGCTCGCGATGCTTCCTGACCAGGGAGCACGTTATCTTCGACTACACGAACCAGGCCTGAGGAGCGACGCTTACAGGATTCTCACCTCCAGAATCGGGGACGTGCGGAGAATGGAAAAGACTTAGGTATGGAAATGGGCATTTAAAGGGAGTGAGTCGATGGCGGAGCTCGGAGTATTCGAGGCGATTCACACCGCGCGCGCATTGCGCAGGTTCAAACCCGATCCGGTGCCGCCTGAATTGATCACAAAAATTCTCGAGGCGGCGACCTGCGCGCCGTCGGGCGGCAACACCCAGGATTGGTACTTCGTCGTCGTCACCGACCCCGAGCAGCGCAAGCGCGTCGCAGCGGTCTATCTCAAGGCGTCGATGCTGGTGCGTCCGTTCTATGAAAATCGTCCGGTTCCGCAACACATGACGGAGAAGGAAGATCGTCATCTCAAGACCGCGGGATTCTACCTGCATGAGCACATGCACGAGGCGCCGGTGCTGCTCGTCGTATGCGGCCGGAGCCGCGGCCCGCGCCCGGGCCCCGCGAACCTCGCTGAGCCGGCGATGCGCCAGGCGATCTGCACCACCCTCGGCAGCATCTATCCGGCAGTGCAGAACGTAATCCTGGCCTGCCGCGCGCTAGGCCTGGGCACGGTGCTGACGACCAATCACCTGCTGTTCGAAAACGAGCTGAAAGCCGCGCTGGGAATCCCCGAAGAAGTAGACACCTTCGCCCTGATGCCAATCGGATACCCAGTCGACAAATTCGGCCCACTCCGCCGCAAACCCCTAACCGAAGTAGCAATCCACAACAAATGGGGCACCCCATGGAGCGGATGACGCGACGCGAGAGTGTCAGTGGTTTTTGAAATTGAAAACCCGTTGACGGGCTGCGAACCGAGACCACCGTCGTCCGACATCTAGCGAATAAAAGCAGGTCATCCTGAGAGTCTGTGATTTGTTGATAAAAGTGAAAACGAATTCAGTGCGCACCGCTGCTTGGAATAGCAAGGGAACCACCGTCGTTGCAATGTATAGCCAGTAAAAGCACGTCGATCCTGAGCGTGTGTGACTTTTTTATAAAAGTGAAAATGAATTTTTGCGCACTGCTGCTTGGTATAGCAATGGTACCACCGTCGTTCGCATTGTCTCGCCAGTAAAACGAACGTCATCCTGAGCGTAGGCTGCCGGAGTCGAAGGATCGAAACGACCTTTCGACCTGCTACTAATAGTTGAATCTCCTCGGCACCGAAGTATCGCCATGTTGTCCTGATGACTTAGTGCCGGCGCAATGCTCACATGCCATCACGCGTAGCCAACTATTATGTGTACATCCTCTCCAGCTATACCGGCACCTTGTACACCGGCATCAGCAATGACCTGGATCGAAGAACCGTGGAGCATAAAAAGGGTACGATACCCAGCTTCACTACAGCGCTACCGAATAACGCTACTGGTGTACTTCGAGCGCTTCGACAACGCGAGGGCAGCGATCGCAAGAGAGAAGCAGCTCAAAGGATGGCGGCGCGAACGGAAACTGCAACTGATACGAACGGTTAATCCCAAATTGGAAGATCTGAGCGCCGGCTGGTTCGACAAGAAGTAACTCTCCAGCGCTATGAAGACAGCGAACGATGGTGCCGAGGAAACCATCTCTAAGTATCAGGTCGAGAGGGTCGCTTCGATCCTTCGACTCCGGCAGCCTACGCTCAGGATGACGTTCGTTTTCTTTGGCGAGATAATGAGACGATAGTGGTTCCATTGCTGTACCGAGCAGCAGTGCGCATAGAATTCATCTTCACTTTACAAAAAATCACGACCCTAAGGATGACGTCCCCTTTATGTCGACTCATTGAGCGACAGTGGTTTCTGTACACTCTCTCTTTTCGCAGCCCGACGAAAAATATTCGGATTAAGAAGATTTCTCTACGGCAGACTCTGTTCAAAACGCCAACAGAACCACCGCCGTCCCGACGATCGATGAAGCAGCGTCGTCATCCTGAGAGTCTGTGAGTTTTTAATCAGAGTGAAAATGAATTCTATGCGCACCGCTGCTCGGAACGCCACCAGAACCACTGCCGTCTCATTGAGTCGGTGGAAAACGAAGGTCATCCTGAGAGTCTGTGATTTTTTTTTAGTGAAGATGAATTCTATGAGCACTACTGCCCGGTACAGCAATGGAACCACCGTCGTCCCATTATCTCGCCAACAAACGGCGTCATCCTGAGCGTAGGCTGCCGGAGTCGAAGGATCGAAGCGGACCTCTCGGTTCAAAACATAAGAGATGGGTGTCCTCTGTACTACCGCTCGCATGCGAACGGTACGGCACCGAAGCAACGGCTAGGATCCTTCGACTCCGGCAGCCCGCGCAGTCACTGGTGAGACGTCAGAGGAGGCACCGTCGCCTTCTTCTTCCAATTTGCACCAGCGACTGTCCAGCCGAAAAAATTCTCACTCTCTTGGCGCAGACAGCCTTGAGTCCTGGGCGTATCGTAATGAGCCGGATCAGCGAAGCCGCCATTAACACCTTGCTGCAACTTCCGGAGAATGTTGCCCGAGGAACCGAGAAGGTAAAGGCTCCCGAAGTCTAACGTCGAGAGGTCAATCTCTGACGCGAGAGATGAATCTAGTTCGACCAAATCTTGGTGGGAGCGGAAGCCCACATAATCGTCGAAGACAACTACAAGGAGTTCCAAGCCGTACTTTCTGCTCGCCTTGGCTTTCATTCGGTCGATGATTACGCGCCAAAGCTTTTCCAGCGTGCGCGACCTCAGCACTACCTCATCCCGTATGTCGATCTTACGACCGGTATTCTTGGTACCCCAATGAGTGAGTTCGCCGAGCATATTGACCCGACCCTTGTCGTTCAAAACCTCCATTCGCAAGGACTCTTCATAGCCATCCTTCGCGTAGGTGAATTCAACGAATAATTTCTCTACATCTCCTCCGTTCGGAAAGGTTATGGTCGCGTCGTAATTTCCGCTGTCGGCCAGGTTGGGCTGACACAAAACCTCACGCTCCGGGTATAACCACCGCACTAGGTGAATTAACGGAATACTTCTTCCAAATACTTTTTCCATAGTCCCTTCGGTGGACGGGACATTTTCCTAAGTTCTGGAGAGTCGACAAACGCATGTTCGATTTCAGCAGCGACAGCCGCCAATTCATCGGGACTCCGAGCCCGACCGAGCTCTAACGAAACAAGCAGTTCTTGCACGTCGGAGTGGATAGGCATTTTTGAATAGCGGTTTATTTGCGCAGCGAGGCCGGAGCAGATTTCGCAAATTTAGTGATACAGCGACGCTTCATCTTCGCCCCCGCCGCCAGAAATCGGAGGGCCGGCTTTCGCCGGCCCTCCTCCGTCACCACATCCGCCACCCCACCACCACACTCAGATGCGCGCCCCCGCTCCGCGCATTCTCAATGTGTGGGTCCCGGGGAAATTCAACTCCCCTCTTCACCCGCGCGTGAAATTCGCCGGAAATATCGCTCGCCGCGCCGTTGCTCCCTCACAACCGCATCCCCCGCAACCACCGGCTATCTTCCACGCGCGTTTCACTCCACCGCCTCCACTCACTTCCCCGGGACCAAACTCTCTTTCCGCTACGAGCATCCACTCGTGGTTCCGCAATTCATGCATTTGTAGCAGGCGCCGTTGCGCACCATGATGCTCCCGCAATCGGGACACGGCGGCGCGTCGGCCTGGTTGATGAACGCCTGGCGCATCCCGCTGTCCTTGCCCTCGCGCAGCGTCGGCGCCGCCGCCAGATGCAGATGCGAGCCGCCGCCCGGCGCCGCAGCCGGCGCGCTGCCAGTTTCGAAATTTACTCCGACCTCGCGCTTGGCTTCCTCGTCGAGGAACTTCGACGCGAGCCATCGGAACAGGTAGTCGACGATCGACTTGGCATACGGGATCTGCGGGTTCTTGGTGAAGCCCGACGGCTCGAACCTCATATGCGCGAACTTGTCGACCAGGAACTGCAGCGGCACCCCGTACTGCAGCGCGAACGAGATCGCCGCCGCGAACGAATCCATCACGCCGGAAATCGTCGAGCCCTGCTTGTTCATCACGATGAAAATCTCGCCCGGCGAGCCGTCCTCGTACATGCCGACCGTGATGTAGCCCTCGTGTCCGGCGATATCGAACTTGTGCGTGATCGATTTGCGCTCGTCGGCGAGCTTGTGGCGCCGCGCGCGGAAATCGTCGGCGGGAGCGCTCGCACGCTCCGCGGCCTCTCCCCCCGCGCCCTCTTTTTCCTTGGCCGACTTGCTGGTGTTGAGCGGCTGCGTGCGCTTGGAGCCGTCGCGATAGATCGCGACCGCCTTGAGCCCGAGCCGCCACGCGGTGACGTAGGCCTCCGCGACTTCGTCGACCGCCGCCTCGGCCGGCATGTTGATGGTCTTGGAGATCGCGCCCGAGATGAACGGCTGCACCGCGCCCATCATCCTGAGATGGCCGTTGTGATGGATAGTGCGCGAGCCGGCGCGCGGCTTGAACGCGCAGTCGAACACCGCGAGATTGCCGTCGGCCAGATGCGGCGCGCCCTCGATAGTCTCGTGCTCGTCGAGGTACTCGACGATTTCCTGGATTTCCTTGGAGTCGTAGCCCAGCCGCTTGAGCGCGCGCGGCACCGTGCCGTTGACGATCTTCAGCATCCCGCCGCCGACCAGCTTCTTGTACTTGATCAGCGCGATATCGGGCTCGATGCCGGTGGTGTCGCAATCCATCATGAACGCGATGGTGCCGGTCGGCGCGATAACCGTCGCCTGCGAGTTGCGATAGCCGGCGCTCTGCCCGAGCTTCAGCGACTCGTCCCACGCCTCGCGCGCGGCGCGCAGCAAGTCGAGCGGCACCAGCGTCGGGTCGAGCTTGTAGGCGGCCTGCCGATGCATCCCGATGACGCGCAGCATCGGATCGCGATTGGGCGCGTAGCCCTCGAACGGCGCCATCGCATCGGCAACCCGCGCCGACTGCAGGTACGCCTCGCCGGTCATCAATGCGGTCACCGCCGCGGCGTAGCTGCGTCCCTGGTCCGAGTCATACGGCATCCCGAGCGCCATCAGCAGCGCGCCCAGGTTCGCGTAGCCCAGGCCCAGCTCGCGGTAGGAATGCGCGTTGCGCGCGATCTCCTCGGTCGGATACGAGGAGTTGTCGACCAGGATGTCCTGCGCGGTGATCATCACGTCGACCGCGTGGCGGAACGCGCGCACGTCGAACTCGCCGCGCTCGTCGATGAACTTGAGCAGGTTGAGCGAGGCGAGATTGCACGCCGAGTTGTCCAGGTGCATGTACTCGCTGCACGGATTGGAGGCGTTGATGCGTCCGCTGGCCGGGCAGGTGTGCCAGTTGTTGATAGTGGAATCGAACTGCATCCCGGGGTCGCCGCAGGCGTGCGCCGCCTCCGCGATCATGCGCATCAGATCGCGCGCGCGGTACTCGCCGGCCGACTCGCCGCTCTTGACGAAATGGGTCTGCCAGTTGGAGTCGTCGAGCACCGCGCGCATGAATTCGTCGGGCACCCGCACCGAGTTGTTCGCGTTCTGGAAGAACACCGAGCCGTAGGCCGGACCGTCGAGCGAGCTGTCATAGCCCGCGTCGATCAGCGCCCACGCCTTCTTCTCCTCCTCGACCTTGCACTTGATGAAGTCCTCGATATCCGGATGATCGACGTTGAGCACCACCATCTTGGCCGCGCGCCGGGTCTTGCCGCCCGACTTGATCACGCCCGCCGAGGCGTCGGCCGCCTTCATGAACGACAACGGTCCCGAGGCGGTGCCGCCGGAGGAGAGCTTCTCCCTGCACGAGCGCAGCGCGGAGAGATTCACGCCCGAGCCGGAACCGCCTTTGAAGATCATGCCCTCGTTGCGGTACCAGCTCAGGATCGAATCCATGTTGTCGTCGACCTTGAGGATGAAGCAGGCCGAGCACTGCGGCTTGGGCTCGATGCCGACGTTGAAGTAGACCGGGGAATTGAAGGAGGCCTTCTGGGTGAGCAGCAGATGCGCCAGCTCGGCGCGGAAGGTTTCGCGCGCGGCGGAGTCGGCGAAGTAGCCCTGCGCGTCGCCCCATCCGGCGACAGTGTCGACCACGCGCGAGACCAGTTGGCGCACGCTGCGCTCGCGCTGCGGGGTGCCGAGCGGGCCGCGAAAATATTTCGAGACGACGACGTTGGTCGCCGTCTGCGACCATCCGCGCGGCACCTCGACGTCGCGCTGCTCGAAGACGACGCGGCCATCCTCGCCGGCGATAACGGCGCTGCGCGAATCCCATTCGAGGTCGTCGAAGGGGTCGGCGCCGGGCCGGGTAAAATAGCGCTCGAGCCTGAGGCCGCGGCCGGCTTGCTCTAGGCCCGGCGTGGCTCCGTTATTCGCGCGCTCTGTGATTTTGGATGCTTTCACGTCTAAATCTATCGCTCCCCCGCTCGCCATCACCGCCTCCTCTGAAACCCGCCCCGATACCTGACCATCCTGACTGAACTGAACTGAATCCGGCGCGCGTCGGACGATCCTCCGAATCGACCCTGTGCGCGAAAATATGCGCGCTCGATCGGCGTGCTGTCAAGTGCGTACCGCTACAGGTAGTATGATCGAGTTGTGCACAACCCATATATTATGCTGTTGATAACTTTTGGTAAATGTTCGCCGCGATCGAATCGATCACAAATAATACTATACTAACGCATCGTTCACATTAGCGCGACTTATGGAGGGTCGGCGTCGAGGCGCGAGGTTGGCAACCTGGTCGCCTCGACGCGGTTTCAGTAATCGCGCTATCGTGGTCGCGCGATGACGCGCCGGCGCGACAGGTTTCCCGAGACGATCGGCGCTGCGATGCAGCCGCTGATCGATCGGCTCGACAGCGAAGGTCACTTCGGGATCGTGCGCCTGCTGAGGGCGTGGCCCGACGTCGTCGGCGAGACGATCGCGCGGCGCACCGAGGTCGTCTCGCTCAAATTTCACACCGCGGTGGTCAAGGTCTCCGGCGCGATGTGGATACAGGAGCTGACGCTGATGAAGGCGCAGATCCTGGAGCGCCTCAGCGCGCAGATCGGCGACGACGTCGTGCGCGATCTGCGCTTCGTGCGCGGTCAACTTCGACGCCGCCAGACGACGCGCCTGCGCACCGTACCGCGCGCGCCGCGCCACGCGATCGAGTTCCCGAACGTCAAGGACCCCGAGCTTCGCCGTGCCTTCGAAAGCCTCGTCGAGGCCTGGGGCCGCGCCTCTCGATGAGCCTTGTTCCGCGACCCTTACGCCGAATCCGCGAAGCGCGCACAATAGACGGTATTCGGTAAACGAATCCAGCCCCTCCAACGTATCAATATATGAATCTCCCAGCCGCAGGGTACGTACTATTGTAGCGAGGCTTCCTTGGAGGAATACGGCGACATCCCCGAAGATCGCGCCCTGCACGCGCTAAATCGGCTCGCCTTTGGACCCCGCCCGGGCGATCTGGAGGCGGTCCGCGTGATGGGCGTCGAGCGCTACGTCGACCTGCAGCTCCATCCCGAATCGATCGAGATTCCACAGAGCCTCGTCGACCAAGTCCGCAGCTACCGCACCCTCACCATGTCCCCGATCGCGCTGTTCTATGAGTACCAGCGCCCACTTAACCAGATTCGCCGCGAGAACAAGGCCGGCGACAATGCCGACGGCAAGGACGCGATCAAAGAGGCGCGCGAGCGCCAGCGCATCGTGACCCTCGAGGCGGTCCAGGCGCGCCTCGCGCGCGCCATCGATGGCACCCGCCAGCTCCAGGAAGTGATGACCCAGTTCTGGTTCAACCACTTCAACGTTTTCGCCGGCAAGGGACTCGACTATATCTGGACCCCCTCGTTCGAGGAGGTCGCGATCCGACCGCATACGATGGGCAGGTTCCGCGATCTGCTCGGCGCGACCGCCAGGCATCCCGCGATGCTCTTCTACCTCGACAACTGGCAGAACACCGCGCCGGGCAGCGCCGGAGCGAAGCAGAAGTTTGAAGGTATCAACGAGAACTATGCGCGCGAGTTGATGGAGCTGCACACGCTCGGCGTGGGCGGCGGCTACTCGCAGGACGACGTAATCGCGCTCGCGCACATCCTCACCGGATGGGGCCTGCCCAAGGGCCGCGGCGGCGGTGGCGGTGGAAACGATGGCGGCGGCGCGAACAGATTTCGGGCGTTACTTGGCGGTGGCGGCGGCCAGCGATTTGGCCTTATGGGTCCGCCGGTCAGCCCGAGCGGATTTTATTTTGATCCCGAGCGCCACGATTTCTCCAGCAAGACCCTCCTCGGCCATACCATCGAGGGCTCCGGCATTGACGAGGGCGAGCAGGCGCTCGACCTTCTCGCGCGCAGCCCCGCGACCGCCAATCATCTGAGCTTCCAGCTCGCGCAATACTTCGTCGCCGATGATCCGCCAAAACCGCTGGTCAGCCGGATGGCGTCGCGATACCTCGAAAGCGACGGCGATATCCGCGCCGTGCTGCAGATCCTCTTCACCTCGCCCGAGTTCTGGGACCCGCGCTACTATCGCGCGAAATTCAAAACGCCCTACGAGTATGTGATTTCGTGCGCGCGCGCGACCGCGGTGCCGATCACCAACTACCGTCCCCTCTACGGCACCATGGCGCTCCTCGGGATGCCGATCTACGGATGCCAGACGCCCAACGGTTATGCGAACACCGAGGACGCGTGGCTCAATCCCGACGCGATGATGACGCGGCTCAGCTTCGTGACCGCGCTCGGCAACGGCAACCTGCCGCTCGATCGTCCGCCGTTCGACGAAAATTCCGCCGACGAAGGCCGCAAGCTCCCGCAGGCAGTGAGCAGAAAAGGCGGCGTCGGCGCCGTCAAGTTCGACGCCGATCCCGACAAGCCCAAGCCGCACCACATGACGCCGCCGGACTACGGCCAGGTCTCTGCCGCGCTCGGCGGAAAATTTTCCAGTTCGACCGCAAACGCTCTGGAAGCCGCCGAGCCCCGTTTGCGCGTCGCCCTGATGCTGGGCAGTCCCGAATTCATGCGGCGCTAGGAGGATTGCACGGCCGCCGGCCGCCCGAGTTTTTCCAGAAGTGCAGGTTTTTAAAGCGAGTGCAGGTTTTTAAAGATGGACCCGATCGACGAAAAGGAACTTGAAGGCGCGCTCGAATGCGCCCGGTGCGCGCCGCGCGCCGCCACCCCGCTCTCACGCCGGCAGTTTCTCCGCCGCGCCGCGATTTTGTCCGCGTCGGGAATCGTGCTCCTCAGCCCGCACGCGTGGGCCGCGCGCACGCTCGGCGCCGACGACAGCAAGCGGCGCCTGGTCGTCGTGTTCCTGCGCGGCGCCGTCGACGGCATGAACGTGGTGGTGCCGCACGGCGAGAGCGCCTATTACGACGCGCGTCCCACCATCTCGATCGGCCGCGTGGGCGCTGCCAACGGCGCGATCGATCTCGATGGCTTCTTCGGAATTCATCCCGCGCTCGCCCCAGTCGAGCCGCTATGGCAAGACGGCACGCTCGCCTTCGTCCAGGCGTGCGGCTCGCCCGACGCGACCCGCTCGCACTTCGACGCACAGGACTACATGGAGAGCGGAACGCCAGGCATCAAGACGACCTCGGACGGATGGCTCAATCGGACATTGGCCGCGCTCCCCGGTGTGCATACTCCGACCGAGGCGCTGAGCCTCGGCCCGACGCTGCCGCGCATCATGAGCGGCAGGATTCCGGTCGCGAACATCGCGCTCGGCCGCGCCGCCGAGCGCCCGATGCCGATGGACCGGCCGCTCGATCGAGGCCGCGTTCGATCGCCTCTATCTCGGCAACGATCCGATGAGCCGCGCCTATCGCGACGGCCGCGCCGCGCGTGAGCGCCTGATGAGCGAGCTCACCCAGGACATGACGCAGGCCAACGCTGGCGCTCCGTCGCCGGTCGGATTTTCCAACGACACCGATCGCCTGGCGCATCTGATCAATCGCGATCCCTCGATTCGCGTCGCGTTCCTGGCGCTCGGCGGATGGGACACGCACGTCAACGAGGGTGCAGCGAACGGCCAGCTCGCCGGCCATTTGAAGCCGCTGGCCGAGGGACTCGCCAGTTTCTCGAAAGCGCTCGGCCCCGCATACGATGACACCGTCATACTGGTAATTTCGGAATTCGGCCGCACGATGCACGAAAACGGGAACGGTGGCACCGATCACGGCCATGGCAACGTGATGTGGGTGATGGGCGGGCCGGTGCGCGGCAAAAAGATCTACGGCCGTTGGCCGGGGCTGTCGACATCGGACCTGTACCAGGAGCGCGATCTCGCGGTGACGACCGACTTCCGCGACCCGATAGCCACCGTGCTCAAGTCGCATCTCCAATTGACCGATGCGCAAATCGACCGGGTGTTCCCCGGGCGTCCCGCGTACAGCGGCCACAGCGCCGGCTTGATCAAAGGGTAGCGCGCGCGAGCCGCGATCGCGGCTCGCGCGCCACTCAGCCCCCCGCATCAGCGACGCGATACGAGGTGGACCCGTCCACCTCATATGGCATCGCCACGAACCCACGCCAGCAACGCCCTCCGATGTGGACTATAGGGTCCACATCGGAGGGTGTCCGCAAACGGGGGAGTAGGCGGGCGCGCCTCGGGCGCGCCCGCCTTTCCGATGCCGACACCCAACCGCGGGGTGGGAGATCAGGCGCCGGCGCATGTCGGTGCAGAGGGCTTACGAGCGCGATTTGTACCCCTACTTTTCGTTCGGAATAATCACTGCTCGGTTAGCAATTGATTAATTCCAATCCGCGCGCGATCGTCGCCCGCGCGCTACGGCTGGTTGCCTCAGCATCCCGGCGGCGCGAATATCGCGCTCATGGAATATGACCTCATCATCCGCAATGGCGCCGTCGTCGACGGCAGCGGCGCCAGGCGCTTCCACGCCGACGTCGCCATCTCCGCGGGCAAAATCGCCGCCCTGATCGTCCCCGCCGCAGCCGACACCGCAACAGCCGCGCGCGAGATCGACGCGACCGGCCTGGTAGTCGCCCCCGGCTTTATCGACCTCCACTCCCATTCCGACTGGGTCGTGCCGCTTCCCGAGCATCGCGAAATTCTCCGCCCGTTCCTGCTCCAGGGCGTGACAACTATCGTCGGCGGCAACTGTGGCTTCTCCACCGCGCCGGTGCGCCGCGGGCTGACCCGGATGCTCGATGAGTCGGGCCGGATGCTCACGGAGCGCAGGTTCGAATGGCACTGGCAGGAAGTCGCCGAGCTCGGCGCGTATCTCCAGCAGCAGGGACTCGCGCTCAACGTCGCGCATCTGGCCGGCCACGGCAGTATCCGGCTCAGCGTGATGGGCTCCAGCTCCGCCGAGCCGGACGCCGAGCAGCTCCGCGAGATGCGCGCGATGGTCGAGCGCGCGATGGCCGACGGCGCAGTTGGCCTCTCGACCGGGCTTGGCTATTTTCCCGGGATGATCGCGAAGCCGGCCGAGCTCGCGGCGCTGGCCGAAGTTGCCGCCGCCGCGGGCGGCATCCTGACCTCGCATCTGCGCGCGTACTCGGTGCGCTCGCTCTTCTACGACAGTCAGACGCCGCACAACCTGCTGGCGGTGCGCGAGATGGTCGAGGTGGCGCGCAGGGCACGCGTGCCGCTGCAGATCTCGCATCTGATTTTCGTTGGCCGGCGGACCTGGGACACGGTCAAGGAAACTCTCGATGAGATCGAGCGCGCGCGGAATGACGGCGCCGACGTTGCCTTCGACACCTTTCCCTACACCTGCGGCAACACCACTATCCGCGTGATTTTTCCCGCGTGGTCGCAGACCGGCCTGGAGCAGCTTCTCGACAGCGCCGAAGGATGGGCGCGGCTGCGCGACAGCTTCCGCCCGCTGACCCGCTTCATCGCCGAGGCGGTCCAGCTCATGTGGGCGGTCAAGCCCGAACTGAAATATCTGGAAGGAAAATTATTCGGCGAGATCGCGGAGATGCTGAAGCTCGATCCTGTCGAAGCCTATCTGACCATCGCGCGCGAGAGCGGCACTCGCGCACGCGTCCTGAATCATCTCTACAGCGGCGACGACCACGACGAGCACGCGTTGCGCGCCGCGATGAGCCATCCGCTCAACCTGTTCGAGATGGACACCATCCTGACCTCTCGCGGTCATCACAATCCGGCAAGCTTTGGAACCTATCCGCGAATTCTGGGTTGCTACGTGCGCGATCTAGGCCTTCTGACTCTGGAAGACGCGGTGCACAAGATGACCGGGATGGCGGCGCAACGGATGCGTTTGAAAGATCGCGGCCTGGTCCGCGCCGGCTACCCAGCCGACCTGACGCTCTTCGATCCCGAAACAGTAGCGTCGCAAGCAAGCGCACAAAGTCCCGCGCAATCGCCGGTGGGAATCCAACACGTGCTAGTCAACGGCCACCCGGTAGTAGCCGACGCCAAATGGTGCGGCGAAGCCGTAACCCCGGGCCAATGGCTAACCCGTGGTCCAGCCTAGCGTTCGAAGCCAGTAAAGTTCTGAAAGCGCGTGGCGCGCATCTGAGCAGAGAGAAAAGCGCGAAACCCGGGTAGGTTTCGCCAGGCATGGATCAAGCCGTTCTCATCGCTCTCGCGATTTAACGGTCCATCTCGTCGATCTTCTGCGTCATCTCGCGGACTTTCTGCAGCTTCTGATCCGTCGGCTCCTGCGCGTCGCTCTGCTGCGTGGCGACCTCCTTGGGCCGCGCGGTGGGAAGCTCGCCATCGATCTTCTCGAGCGCTTCCTTCGCCAGCCGCCGCACCAGCGGACTCTCGTCCTCGGCGGTCGCATTGGTCAGCACGACGGTCGACTGGTCGCTGCCGATTTCGCCGAGCGCGAACACCGCGGTTCCGCGAGCGCGCTCATCGCCGGTCTCCGTATTCAGGTACTGGATCACGGGCAGGACTCCCTGCACGTCGCCGATTCGCCCCAGCGCCGCCACCAGGTGCAGCTTCACCGCAGGCTCGGTCGAGCGCAGGAACAAAAGCTGCGACATCGGGGGCACCGCCTCGTTGGCCTCACGCGCGCCCAGGATATCGACCGCCTTAATCTTGACGCGGATATCCGGATCGGCCATCGAACTCATCAGGATCTTGTTGACCTCGGGATCCTGCAGATAGCGCAGCTTGACCAGCTCGCCGACGCGCACGGTGGGATCTGCGTCCTTGAGCCCCAGCTTCACGTCCTTGATGATCTTGAACGGCGATTCTTTCTGCGCTCGCCCCACCAGGTCGTCGACCCCGGCGTGGGTGATGCCTTGATGCATCATGGGGCTGTTGCTGGTGGCGCTGCCGAGGCCCTCGCCGCCATATGACTGCGCGCGTGCGGCGCTTGGCGCCAAAGCTGATGTCAGGAACAGGCCGCCCAGGACAGCCCCTGCGATGATGATGCGGGATCTGGTCATTTCACGGCCCTCCGCGATGGGCCAGAATTATTCGCCATGAGCGCCGCCATTGCAAGCAACCGGTTCGCCCGCTCCGCGGCGCTCACTTTTATTTTATTTGTTCTGGTGCTCGCCTCATTGGCGCCGCCGATGCTCGCGACGGCGCCGGCCGCCGGCGATTCCACCGCGCCGCCGGTGAATAAACATCGCAAAGGACCCAAGCCCGTGCCGACGCCGAGCGCACTGCCCGACGGCATGAAAATTCCCGTCTACTCCGTGGGGCCGCTGCCGTTCCACGACGGCGAACGGCTCGCCTTTCACGCCACCTGGCTCGGCATTCCGGCGGCCGACGCGCGCATCGAGTTCCACAAGAGCGGGAAAGATCCCGACCTCTGGATTGCCGAGGTGTGGATTCAAACCAACCGCTTCGCCGACCTCTTCTACCGGATGCGCGACTATATGAAGGAGCGCTTCGACATCGGCTCGCTGCAGACCCGCGACAATTATTTCCGTCAGGACGAAAAAAATCGGGTCAACGAATACGACGCGACCTTCGACCGCGCCAAAGATCTCGTGACCATGACCAAGCGCAGCCATAAGGGTATCGAGCGGCACGAATTCATTTCGAATAATCCCTGGGGTCCCCTGTCGGGCGCCGCGATGGCCCTATCGCAGCATCTGGAACCCGAGCGCAAGCTCGCCTTCGACGTGTTCACCAGCAACAACCGCTACGTGATCGATTTCGCAGTCGGCGAGCGCGCGCGCGTCCGCGTGCCAGCCGGAGACTTCGATGCCATACGAATCACGCCCGAGCTCGTCTACATGAGCAACGAGAAACTCCGCGAAGAGGCGCGCGAGACCACGCTGTGGGTGAGCGCCGACGCGCGCCATCTACCGCTCCGAATCGAAGCGTCAGCGTATATCGGTACCGTGCGCGCAGACCTGGTCCAAATCGACGGCTGGCCAGTCGGTGACGAATCCGCAAACGACCAGCCAAGCACTCCGCGATAGGCGCTTCTCAGAGCATTCCTAACAGCGCGCGGCGCGCATCTTAGCCCCCGGGAAGCGGAAACCTGTGAGGATCTATAACTACAGCCGCGACTCCTGGCTCATCACACTCGCATATTCGTTCTCTCTTCCCCTATCAGACCTCTGGCGGTCTCGGCGCGGACTCTGCAATTGTTGGTCAACGTTCAACAGACCTTGACGGGCAAGGGAGCCGATCACGATGGCCAAGCAAGTGGAGTTTTACTACGACTGCTCGAGTCCGTGGACCTACCTCGCGTTCAGCAAGATCGAGGAGCTGGCGCGCCGCGCGGGCGCGGAGATCGTCTGGAAGCCGTTCCTGGTCGGCGGCGTCTTCAACACCGTCAATCCCTCGGTCTACGAGTCGCGCCAGAATCCGGTCAAGGTCAAAGCCAAATACTACGGCAAGGATCTGCAGGACTGGGCGCGATTCTACGGCCTCAAGATCGGCAGTCCCACCGTCTTTCCGGTCAATTCGGTCAAGGCGATGCGCGGTGCGTTCGTGGCGCATGAACATGGCAAAATCTCGCCGTATTCGCGCCGCGTGTTCGAGACCTACTGGGGCGAAGACCGCGATATCAGCAAGGACGAAGTGCTGCGCGACGTGGTGCGCGCGGTCGGCCTGGACGAAAAAGAATACTTCGCGAAGATCGCATCCGATGAGTACAAGGCCAAACTCCGCAACAACACCGATGAGCTGATAGCGTGCGGCGGTTTCGGCTCACCGACCATGTTCGTCGAAGGCTCGATGTTCTTCGGCAATGACCGGCTCGCGTTGGTCGAGTGGGCGCTGTCGAAAGCGAGTAGCTGACTGGCGCTCGCGACAGTGTCTGCCAAGGCGCGAAGCGCCTTATCAGTCAGAATGCGAAGCGCCCGATCCATCAAAACGCGAAGCGCCCTACCGCGATGGAACAAGACCGGGTCCGCGCGTTCGTCGCGGTGCGGATGAGCGAGGAAGTCGAAGCGGCGCTCGCCGCCCTGATCGACGAGCTGCAAAACCCCGGCGACGGCATCAAGTGGGTCGCGCGCGCGAACCTGCACGTGACGCTCAAGTTCCTGGGCGCCGCGGTCGAGCGCGCGCAGCTCGCGGCCCTGGCCGCGAGCCTGCGCGCGCTGGCCGCGGAGACCGCGCCGTTCCACGTGCTCGCGCGCGGCGCGGGCGCGTTCCCGAACATGAGCCGCCCGCGCGCGCTATGGGCGAGGCTGGAGAGCGCGGAGCTGGCGGCGCTCGCGGCCCGCGTCGAAGACGCGGCCGCGAGTGCCGGCTTCGCGCGCGAGACGCGCCGATGGTCGCCGCATCTCACTATCGGCCGGGTCCGCGCGCCGCGAGGACTCGGCCGGATACGGCGCGCGATGGCCGAACTCGCGGAACGCGAGTTCGGCCAGCTCGCGCATTGCGTCGCTGACGCTCTACCGCAGCACGCTGACCCCCAACGGCGCGCTCTACGACCCGCTCGAAACGTTCCCGCTCGCACCGCGATCGTGACCGCATGCGCGCGCCGCAGTCCTGACCGCGCCGCGACCGCGGCTGCGCTGCCGCGGGTGCGGAGGGACGCCCTGCGGCGCCCCTCCGCACCCGCACGCCAGCTCGCGCATCCACAGCTCGGGTCATCGACGGAACCTGCCTGTGGACCGCCGCTTCGCCCCCCATAGCGCTATCACTCTTCGTTTGTGACAAACTTTGCTGAGTAGTAAACCAACCCCTAAGGGGGCAATCCAATGGCAGTAGAAATCAAAGGAAAGGCGCTCGACCTGGCACTCAGCCAGATCGAAAAACAGTTCGGCAAAGGCTCGATCATGAAGCTCGGCGAGCAATCGATCGAAGCCGACATTTCGGTCATCTCGACCGGGTCGCTGGGCCTGGATATCGCGCTCGGCGTGGGCGGCCTGCCGCGCGGCCGGGTGGTTGAAATCTACGGACCGGAATCCTCGGGCAAGACCACGCTCGCGCTCGAATGTATCGCCGAGGCGCAGAAGCAGGGCGGCACCTGCGCGTTTATCGATGCCGAGCACGCGCTCGACGCTAGCTACGCCCGCAAACTCGGCGTCAAGGTCGAAGACCTGCTCATCTCGCAGCCCGACAACGGCGAGCAGGCGCTCGAGATTACCGAGACCCTGGTGCAGTCCGGCGCGATCGACGTGCTGGTAATCGACTCGGTCGCGGCGCTGGTGCCGCGCGCCGAAATCGAGGGCGAGATGGGCGAGCCGCAGATGGGCTTGCAGGCGCGCCTGATGTCGCAAGCGCTGCGCAAGCTGACCTCGATCATTTCCCGCTCGCGCACCATCGTGGTCTTCATCAACCAGATCCGGATGAAGATCGGCGTGATGTTCGGAAATCCGGAAACCACCACCGGCGGCAACGCGCTCAAGTTTTATTCCTCGGTGCGGATCGATATCCGCCGCATCGGCACCATCAAGACTCCCGAGGCGGTAATCGGCTCGCGCACCAAGGTCAAAGTCGTAAAAAACAAGGTCGCGCCGCCGTTTCGCGAAGCGGAATTCGACATCCTCTATGGCTCGGGAATCTCCAAGGAAGGCGAGCTCGTCGACCTGGGCTCGGACCTGGGCGTCATCGAGAAGCTCGGCGCCTGGTACTCGTACGAGGGCGAGCGAATCGGCCAGGGACGCGAGAACGCGCGCGACCTGCTGAAGGCGAATCCGAAAATCGCCGACGAGGTCGAGGCGAAGATCCGCGCCAAGCTGCGCGCCAAGGTAGCAGTCCCCGCCGACGACGCCTCGCCCGGCGCGGAGGCCAACGGCGAAGCGCCGCCCGCGCAAACCGCCGCGCCGAAGCGCAAGAGCTGAGCGCGGCGCGGATGTGGGCTCGCAGGTTCGCGTTGGATAGAATGGGCCTGCGATGCGCTGGACTACTGCCAATGTTCGCCAATCGTTCCTCGACTTCTTCGCCGAGCGCGGGCACGTCATCCTGCCCTCGGCGTCCCTGATCCCCAAGGGCGACCCGACTCTGCTGTTCGTCAACGCCGGGATGGTCCCGTTCAAGGACTATTTCCTGGGCTTGCGCACGCCGCCGCACCGCCGCGTCGCCGATTGCCAGAAGTGTCTACGACTGTCGGGCAAGCATAACGACCTCGAGCAGGTCGGCCGCGACACCTATCACCACACTTTTTTCGAGATGCTCGGCAACTGGTCGTTCGGCGACTACTACAAGGAAGAAGCGATCCGGTGGCATTGGGAATTGATCACGAAGATTTGGCGAATCGAGCCAAGCTTGTTGTGGGCGACGGTCCACAAGGACGATCACGAGTCCGAGGAAATCTGGCTAAAACTCAACGTTCTTCCCAGAGAACGAATCCTGCGCTTCGGCGACAAGGACAATTTCTGGGAGATGGCCGAGACGGGGCCGTGCGGCCCCAACTCCGAAATCAGCGCCGATCGCGGTGCGGCGGCGTGCGACGGCCACGCGCATGGCAACCTCGCCTGTGCGGTAAATGTCGAGGGATGTGAACGGTTTATTGAGATTGCCAACCTGGTCTTCATTCAGTACAACCGCGAACCCTCAGGCAAGCTCGTCGCGCTGCCGACCAAGCACGTCGACCAAGGAAGCGGACTTGAGCGGATCACGGCAGCGCTGCAGAGCATCGAGACCGGCCGGACGCTCGGCGACTACGACATCGACCTGTTTCAGACCATCATCCACAAGATTGAAGAAGCCGCCAACAAGTTCGGCGACCATGCGCGTTATGGCGCGGGCGGCGAGACCGACGTTGCCTTCTGCACGATCGCCGACCATGCGCGCACCATGACTTTTCTCATCGCGGAGGGAATCGTTCCCGGCAACACCGATCGCGAGTACGTGCTCCGGCGCATAATTCGACGCGCGGCGCGCCACGGCCGATACCTCGGAATCCGCAGACCGTTTCTCGCGCTCGCGCAAGAGGGCGTGGTCGCGGCGATGGGCGATGCGTATCCCGAGATTCGCGAGCACGCGGCGCACATCGCCGAGGTGATCACCCAGGAAGAGACGCGCTTCGGCGAGACACTCGATCGCGGCCTCGAGCTTATCGACGATGAGCTCGCGCGAATCCGCAAAACCGGCGGACGCACGCTAAGCGGCGACGTCGCGTTCAAGCTCTACGACACCTACGGCTTTCCGCTCGATCTCACCGAAGACGCGCTGCGCAACCGCGGCATCGGCGTCGATGCGGCGCGCTTTAACGATCTGATGGAAGCGCAGCGCGAGCGTGGCCGCGCCGCGCGCAAGGACGAAGCCGCGGCGCCCACGATCGCTCTAGGTCCCGGCACCGCGTCGCGCTTCGTCGGTCACGATCGCTATGACGGGGACTCCGAAGTGCTCGCCGCGGGCGGCAGCGACGGCGGCGACTTCGCGATCGTCGTCGCGGAGACGCCCTTTTATCCCGAGGGCGGCGGCCAGGTCGGCGACCGCGGCGTCATCGAGACTGATTCCGGCGCGATTCTCGAAGTGGTCGATACGCGCAAGTCTGACGGCTCGATCGTGCACCTGGGGCGCCTGCTGCGCGGCAACGCCGGCGAGTTCGAGCGCGGGCGGCGCGTGCGGCTCAGGGTCGATCGCATCCGGCGCGACGCCTCGACGCTGAATCACTCCGCGACTCACATCCTGCACTACGCGCTGCGCGACGTGCTCGGTGCCCAGGTGCATCAGGCGGGCTCGCTGGTCGATCCCGATCGGCTGCGCTTCGACTTCAGCCATCAGGGTCCCGTGTCCGATGACGCGATGGCGACGATCGAAGAAGAGATCAACGCGCGTATCCGCGAGAACGCCGAGGTGGTGACCGAAGAGATGGCTTACGCCGACGCGCTCAAGGCGGGCGCGCTCGCGTTCTTCGGCGACAAGTACGGCGATCGCGTGCGCGTGGTCCGGATGGGCGATTTTTCCGTCGAACTGTGCGGCGGGTCGCACGTGCGGCGGACCGGCGACGTGGGACTGTTCAAGCTCGAAGCGGAATCGGGCGTCGCCGCGAGCGTGCGCCGAATCGAAGCGACCACTGGACGCGGCGCGCTTGAGACCATCCGCCGACGGGAGAAAATCCTCGACGAGATCGGCTCGCAGCTCGGTGCACACGATGCTGCCGCGCTCGAGCGGCTGGAGAAACTGCTCGCGCGGGAACGGGAGCTGGAAAAGAAGCTGCGCGGCCTTGAGCAAAAGCTCGCCAGCGGCGGCGGCGCGACGGGCGCCGACGCCGAATCGATCCGCGAGGTGAACGGCGTCAAAGTCGTGACGCGTAAGCTCGACGGCGTCGAGGCGCGTACGCTTCGCGAGATGGCCGACCGCCTGCGCGAGAAGTATCCATCGTCGGTGCTCGCGCTCGGTTCCGACGTCGGCGGCGGAAAAGTCGCGATCCTGGTCGCGGTGACGCCCGACCTCGTCGGCCGCGTGAAGGCCGGCGAGATTATCCGGCAGATCGCGCCGATCGTCGGCGGCAGCGGCGGCGGCAAGCCCGACCTCGCGCAGGCGGGCGGCCGCGATCCCTCCAAGCTCGATGCCGCGCTCGCCAAGGTCGCCGAACTGATCGGATAGCGAGGCGTCGAATCCGTGAGATCTTTCCGCTGCGCCGATCACTCTCGACTGCACACATTCACTTCGCCGCGGAATTGGATTACGATTGCGATGCCGGCCGCCGCTTAGTAGCCGGAGAAGATCATCAGTACGCGAAGAGGCCAGGCGATTTCCCAGTTAGCCAGCGAAGACTCGCTCGAACTCCACTTCGACGATCCGCGATTGTTCTCCGACCTGCTCGGCCAGCACGACGCGCACGTCCGAACTATCGAGCAGGCGCTCGGAGTCCGCATCGGCGTCAGCGGAACTTCACTTCGAATTCAGGGCGCCGAAGCGGAGCAGACGCTCGCCGGCAAAGTGGTGAGCGAGCTCTACGAGGTTCTCAAGCGCGGCTACCCCGTCTATCCGAGCGATGTCGAGTACGCGACCCGAATCCTGCGCGGCGATCGCAACGCTGAGCTTAAGGATATCTTCCTCGACACCATCTACGTCTCCGCGCACAAGCGCGTCATCTCGCCCAAGAGCGTAAACCAGAAAGTTTACATCGACGCGATCCGCAGCCACGACATCGTCTTCGGCATCGGTCCTGCTGGCACCGGCAAGACCTACCTAGCGATGGCGATGGCTCTGGCAGCCCTCATGAAGAACCAGGTCACGCGGATGGTGCTATGCCGCCCGGCGGTCGAGGCGGGCGAGAAACTCGGCTTCCTGCCTGGCGACCTCGCGGAAAAGGTCAACCCGTATCTGCGCCCGCTCTACGACGCGTTGCATGACATGGTCGATTTCGATCGCGCGCGCCGGATGCTGGAGCGCGGCACTATCGAGGTCGCGCCGCTCGCTTTCATGCGCGGCCGCACGCTCAACGACTCCTTCATCATTCTCGACGAGGCGCAGAACACCACCTCCGAGCAGATGAAAATGTTCCTGACCCGGCTCGGCTACAGCTCCAAGGCGGTCATCACCGGCGACATTACGCAGATCGATCTTCCGAGCGGCAAGCTCTCCGGTCTCAAGGAAGCCGCGATCGTTCTGGCTGATACGCCAGGGATTCGTTTTGTGCATTTCACCGACCGCGACGTGGTGCGTCATCGTCTGGTGCAGTCGATCATCAACGCGTACGAATCGTTCAACAACGATGGTCCCGCCAGGCCGCCCGCCGGCGACGGCAAACCCCAGGGCTGACAGCCGTGACGGTCGAGGTGCGATGCGCGAGCGCTCGCAGCCGCAGCTTTGCGCATGAGCTTGCCGCCGACGCCGAGCGCCTGCAACTCGCCGCGGGTCTGGCGCGATGCGAGCTGTCGCTGATGCTCGTCGGTGATCGCAGGATACGCGCGCTCAACCGCGATTGGCGCGGCAAGGACGAGGCGACTGACGTGCTCTCGTTCTCGCAGCTCGAAGATGCGGGCCGCATCACGCGCGCGCCGGACGACCCGCGCGCGATAGCAGCTCGCGACGGCGCTCCGCTTGGCGACGTCGTGATCTCCGTCGACACCGCGATCCGTCAGGCGCGCGAGCTCGGAATCCGCCCCGCCGATCGCCTGCGCACGCTGCTGATACATGGCTATCTGCATCTGATCGGTTATGACCACGAGCGCTCACCCGCCGAGGCGCGCCGCATGTTCGCGCGTGAGCGGGTGTTGGCACGCCGGATCCGCGAGGAGACCGCGCGAGCGCGGCCGGCGGCGCGATGAAGCGCGCGGCGCTCAAGCTTCCGTCCGCGCCGATGCTGATGCACTTCACGCGCGCATCAGCGCGCGGATCCGCGCTCGATAATCTGGCCGCGATTCTCAGTGCGGGCGTGATTCGCGCGGCGCGCCGGATGGTGCGCGGACAGACTGCGGCCGTGTGCCTGTTCGACGCGCCGCTCGCCGAGCTCAAAAGCGTCCTCGATCGCCGCAACCGGCGCCGCTACGAGCCGTTCGGCCTCGCGATCGACAAACGCTATGCTTTTAGAATGGGAGCGCGCCCGGTCATCTACCTTCCCTCGCAGGAAGCCGAGCGGATTCTCGAACCCGCGCAATACTGGCGCGTCGTGAGCATGGACCTCAGCAAAAATCCCCCGCTCGACTGGAGCTTCGAGCGCGAATGGCGCATCGCGAGCGACTTGCCGCTGGAGCCAAGCCTGCTGGCCGCGCTGGTCGAAACCTGGCGCGACGCCGACGAAATTTACGAGCGCTTCGGCGGACGGCCGCCGTGCGCGGGCGTGATTCCGCTCGCGGAATTGTTCGGGCGCGGCGCGTGATGAGCTCCAACACCGCATCGCGCGCGGCGTTTGCAATCGCCAGCGGCCTCGCCCTGGCACTCGCCTTCCCAAAGTTCGATTTCAACCTGCTGGCGTGGGTCGCATTTGTGCCGCTCTTCTACGCGATCGAAGGCGAGCCGCTGAAGCGAGTCTTCGGCTGGGCCTATCTGCAGGGACTCGCCACCTACGTCGGCTCACTCTACTGGATCGTGGTTCCGCTGCATGACTTCGCCGGCGTGCGATTCGAGCTGGCGATGATCCCGATGCTCTTGCTGGCGAGCGTCGTCGCGATCTACAGCGCGCTGGCGATTTGGGCCGGCGAGTACATCGCGCGCCGGCTGCGAATCGCCGCCGTGATCACGATGCCGATCGCATGGGCGGGCGTCGAATGGCTGCGCACTTACTTTCCGATCGGATTCCCCTGGAACCTGCTCGGCTATGCCGCGTGGCACAACCTCCTGCTGATCCAGTTCGCGGAATTCACCGGCGTCTACGGCGTCTCCGCGCTGATCGTGTTCTTCAACATGGTCGTCTACGTGGTTATTTTTCGCCGCGGGCGCGCGCGCATGCAGACCATCAGCCTGAGCGTGTTGACGGGCCTGATGGTCATGGTGGTCGCCTTCGGCGGATGGCGTCTGAACCGGCTCGAGAAGCTTCCCGCGACCGGCTCCTTGAAGGTCGCACTGGTACAGGGCGATATCCCACAGTCGCTAAAGTGGGACCCGAACTTCCTGCCGCAGAGTTTCAAGGTCTATGAAGATGAGACCGCGCGCTCGGCGGAGCGCCAGGCTGATCTCGTGGTCTGGCCGGAAGCGGCGGCTGCTTTCTACTTCCAGCCCGACGATCGTTATCCGGTCCAGCTCGCCAACGATGCGAAGTATCGCGCCGAGCTGCTCGAGCTCGCGAGCAAAGGCGGCGTTCCGATCCTGTTCGGCGCGCCCGCGCTCGGCATCGAAAACGGCCAGGTGGGTTTCTACAATCGCGCCTACCTGGTATCCGGCAAGGGCGAGGTGGTCGCGCATTACGACAAAATGCAACTGGTGCCGTTCGGCGAATATGTTCCGGCGCGCGCGCTGCTCGGCACGCTGGTGAATCGCGTAGTGCCCGGCTTCGGCGACATGTTTCCTGGCACAGTACAGACCCTGTTCCCGGTGAAAGGCGCTCTGCTCGGAGTCCTGATCTGTTACGAGAGCATCTTTCCAGACCTCACCCGCCTGGAGGTAAAGAACGGCGCCAACATGCTGGTCAATATCACCAACGACGCGTGGTATGGCGAGAGCTCGGCGCCATACCAGTCGCTCGCGATGGCCGCGATGCGATCGGTGGAGACCAAGGTCCCGATGGTTCGCGTCGCCAACACCGGCATCAGCGCGATCATCAAGCCCGGCGGCGAGGTCACCGCGCGCACTCCCCTGTTCAAGCGCGGCACCGAGATCGAAACCGTCGCGTGGCGCCCGATGCGCACCGTCTACACCATGGTCGGCGACCTGTTCGCCGAGTTCTGCTTCGCGCTCACGCTGATCGGCGTGATTCTCGCGCGCGTCCGGCCGCGCAAATTGAAACCGCTGGAGGCGGTAGTCGAGGAAATCGAAATCGCGACCGCCAACGGCCGCGTCTGACTCGCATCACCGCGCGGCCCCATTAATTCGCGCGCGGCGGTGTGTCACAATATCGTTATGCACCGGCTGCGGATGCGCAGCCGGACCGAGGTGACCTCCGAAATGCTCAGCGACATGCGACAACAGCTCTCCGATTTCGAGCTCCGCGCCGACAAGCTCGGGAGGCGTCTTTGACGTCCCCAGCCTAAAGTCCCGCCAGCAACAGCTCCTCGATCAATCATCCAAGCCCGACTTCTGGGACCGGCCCGACGCCGCCCAGGCAGCGCTGCGCGAACAGGACCAGGTAAAGGGCCAGCTCGCCGGCTATCAGGGTTTGCGCGAACGCCTCGACGAGGCGCGAGTGTACCTCGCAATGGCCGAGGAGGAAGGCGGCGAGGATTCCGAGGCTGCGCGCGAAACCGCCACGGCGCTGGACGCCGCGCGCACCGAGCTCGACCGCCAGGAATTGCGCCTGATGCTGTCGGGCGAGTACGACCGTCTCGGGGCGATTGTGTCGATCCATCCGGGCGCCGGCGGCCTCGAAGCACAGGATTGGGCCGAGATGCTGTTGCGGCTCTACCTCCGGTGGTGCGAGCGGCGCGGCTATCCGACCGACATCGCGGACTTGCAGCCCGGTGAGGGCGGCGGAATCAAGAGCGCTACCTTCGCCGTTGAGGGCGACTGGGCTTATGGTTATCTGCGCTCGGAAGCCGGCATCCATCGTCTCGTGCGCATCTCGCCGTTCGACGCCAATGCGCGGCGGCACACGTCGTTCGCCTCGGTGTTCGTGTTCCCCGCGATTGACGACAAGGTCGAAGTCGTTATCAACATGGCCGACGTTCGCGTCGACACCTTCCGCGCCTCGGGCGCCGGCGGCCAGCACGTCAACAAAACCGACTCGGCCGTGCGCATGACGCATATCCCAAGCGGGATCGTGGTGAGCTGCCAGAACGAGCGCTCGCAGCACAAGAATCGCGCTCTGGCGATGAAGATTCTGCGCGCGCGCCTGTTCGAGCTCGAGGAGCGCAAGAAGCGCGAGCAACTCGAGAAGTTCAGCAAGGACAAAAAAGAGATCGCGTGGGGCAGCCAGATCCGTTCCTACGTCCTGCAACCGTACCGTATCGTAAAGGACCATCGCACCGGCGTCGAGATCGGCAATACCGACGCGGTGCTCGACGGCGCGATCGATCCGTTTATCGAAGCCTACCTGATGGGCGTGCGCAAAGGTGACGCCGGCGAGTTGCCCGGCTAGCCGCGCGCAGAGCTTTGCTTTCAACCGCAGCAATTCCTTCGGCTTAGTACTGCGGCGATTTTTCGGTTGCGTCGGCTGCTCGCCGCGCGCACAGTTGCAATACGAAACCGACTAATTGCGGGGGACCAATCCGGCGCAGCGCCGCGCCACCACACCGCTCCAAGGAGCTGCACATGATTGACGTATTTTTTTGGCCCACACTCCCAACGGTTACAAAGTCACGGTCCTGCTAGAGGAGCTGGGGCTCAAGTACAACATCCTCCCGGTCAATATCGGCAAGGGCGATCAGTTCAAGCCCGACTTTCTCAAGATCAGTCCCAACAACCGGATGCCCGCGATTACCGACTCCGACGGCCCCGGCGGCAAGCCAATCTCGATTTTCGAGTCGGGCGCGATCCTCATCTACTACGCCGAGAAAACCGGCAAGCTGATGCCAACCGACACGCGCGGCAAGTTCGAAACCATCCAGTGGCTGATGTTCCAGATGGCCAGCGTCGGCCCGATGCTCGGCCAGGCGCATCACTTTCGCCGCTATGCGCCGGAGAAACTCGAGTACGCGATCGATCGCTACACCAACGAGGCCAAGCGCATCTACAACGTGATCGACAAGCGCCTGAGCGAGTCGCCATATCTGGCGGGCGAGTACTCAATCGCCGACATCGCGACCTATCCGTGGCTCGTGCCGCATAGCATGCAGGGACAGAACCTCGAAGATTTTCCGCACCTGCACAAGTGGTTCGAGAACATCCGCAACCGCCCCGCGGTGCAGCGCGGCTTTGCGGTGACGGGTGAGGAAGTCGCCAAGATGCGCGCGGCGGCGGCCCAGCAGGCGCAACCGCACGACAAGGAAAGCTGGAACAACCTGTTCGGCAACAAGCAGTTCGAGAAGCGCTAGCAGGCGCTCGTCGGCTGATATCAGTCTACGCGCCGCGCTACAGGCCGCCGTCGAGCAGCCGGAGCAGCGCGTAGACCGCCTCGGTCGCGGGCACGCGCAGCCCGTGGCGGCGCGCGGCGCGGACCACCGCGCCCGAGAGCCCCTCGTACTCCAGGCGCTTGCCCTGCTCGAAATCCTGCTGCGTGGAAGTTTTGAGCGCGCGCAAATTCTTGCGCGAGTGCGCCAGGTAGTGATCGACGCGGTCCTCGCCCAGATCGGCGCCTTCCGCGCGCGCGACCGCGATCGTCTCCCTCATCAAAGCGGTCACCAGCCCAAGGCTCTCAGGATCGTCCAGAATTTCGCCCACGCGCCGGCGCGTGAGCGTGGTCACCGTGTTGAACGCGCTGTTCCAAATCAATTTGTCCCATCGCAGCGTCATGATTCGCGGCGTCAGCTCGCCCAGAATTCCGGCGCGGCTAAACGCCTCTGCGCAGGTACGCGCGCGTTCGCTCTCACAGCCATCGAGTTCGCCGAAGTCGATGAACCCGCTGCTGAGATGCGCGATGCGTCCCGGCGCCACAATTTCAACGCCGGCGCGCGCGTTCCCGCCCATCACGGCGTCCGCGCCGAAGACCGCGGCGAGGCGAGCCTCGTTCTCCACTCCGTTCTGCAGCGTCAGGATCGCGCCGCCCGGCCGGAGGCATCCCGCGATAACGTGCGCCGCCGCTTCGGTGTCGTAAGCCTTCACGCAGAACAGGATCAGATCGTACGGCGCAAGCTCGGCGGGGCGTTCGATCGCGTTCACCGCCGGGAGTTTTAGATCGCCCCGGATGCTGGCGACCTCCAGTCCGCGCTCGCGCATCGCACGCAGATGCTCGCCGCGCGTGCAAAACGCCACCGCTTCGCCGGCAGCCTGCAGCCTCGCTCCGAAGTAGCATCCGATCGCGCCCGCGCCCATCACCAGGATTTTCATATCTTGCGATTAACTGCCGCCATGTCGCGGCTATCGGGCGAAGACTTTATCATGCGGCTCGATGCGACGCGCCGCGCGCTCGAGAACAAAGTCCACCGTGATGGTGCGCGTCAGGTCCGCTAAGTAGTCTTACGGGATCGCAATGGATGAGGACGACCAACCATTCGCTTTCGGCTTGAGCGAACTGCTCTTCGAGGCCCTACTCGCGCTCGCGACGCTTACGTTCTGGCCACTTGTCGACGAGCGCTCCTGCGGCACCACTGCGCAACGTGCGCGCGCATTGATGTTCCTTCCGTTCGTCGGCTTGATTCTCGGCGTGCTGCTCGCCTTGGTGGATCGCTCGATGGCCGACGCGCTCGGCCTGGGTGCGCGATCGCTGGTCGTGATGCTCGTGGCGTTCGCCGCGACGCTCGGACTGGGCTCGCGCGGATTGGCCGATACCGCCGACTCGCTGCGGCTGGGCTCGCGGCCTCCGGCAACCGGGATCATGAAAATCGGGCCGGTCGGCGCATTGATCGCGTCAACCGCCTTCGCCATCGAGGTCTTATGCCTCGCGAAGATCGCCGACCCGGCGGGACGGGCGAGCGCACTGGTGATGGCGTTCCTGCTCTCGCGGTGGACGATCGTGCCGATCGGCTATGGGCTCAAGCCGATCGAGCGATGGGGCCTCGGCGTTCCGTACGAAGGCGGAATCACGTTTCGAGAGTTCGCGGTGTCGAGCGTCGTGGCGCTAGGATTGGTGATGGGCTTGTACCAGAACGTCGGGCTCGCGGTAATCGTGGTGCTGGCGCTGCTCATTCTCGCGATGCGCCTGCTGTTCAGCCGCCGCCTCGGCGGCGCACCCGGCTTCGCGCTGGCAGGAGCGAGCGCAATGGCAGAGCTCGTGGTGGTCGCGCTGCTGGCAGCGCTCCGCGTCTGATTCGGCGGGCGCTTGGCGACTAAATCGACGTCTATCCACGACCTGGCTCGAGCTGTCGTACTCCGATTGATCGCGCGAGTGCCGCGGCCCAAAGCTCCGCGACCTTCCCTCGGAGCTCCTCCAGCGTTCCGTGGTTCTCGATCACCAGGCTCGCGCGCTCGCGCCGAACCTCGTCGGAAAGCTGCGCCGCAATTCGCGCCTCGGTTTCGGCGCGCTTCATTCCGCGCTGGCGCTCGACGCGTTCGATCACGCGTTCGCGCGACGCCGTCACCAGCCAGATCTCGTTGAACAGCGGTTCCCAATGGGCCTCGAACAGGACCGCCGCCTCGATCACGATCGGTTTGCGCTCGCCGCCAGCGCGCATCTCCGCCACCATCACGCCCATTCGTTCGAAGATGCGCGGCCACACGATCGCAGTCAGCTTGCCCAGACCCGCGGGATCGGCAAATACGATCGGACCGAGCTTCTTGCGATCGACGCTGCCGTCGGGCGCAAGGATTCCGTCGCCGAACGCCGCGACCACCTGCGCATGGGCGGGAGCGCCGGGCGCGTAGGTGGTATGCGCCACCTTGTCGGCGTCGATCACCGGCGCGCCCAGCTCCGCCAGCATCGCGGCCACCGTGCTCTTGCCCGAACCGATTCCGCCGGTGAGTCCTATCGTGAGCATCGCGTCTCCCATTTCGCCGCCGTGGCTAGCCGCGGCCGCCGCCCGCCGCTTCGCGGCTCCAGGCTTGGATGTTGTACAGATAATTGAAGAAGCCCTGGTTGGCGAGCAGCTCCTCAAACGTCCCCTGCTCCACAATTTCGCCGTCGCGCAGCACCAGGATTCGATCGGCGTTTTGAATCGTCGACAGCCGATGCGCGATCACCAGCGTGGTCCGCCCGCGCATCGCCTCCTGAACCGCCGCCAGCACCATTGACTCGGTCTCGGTGTCGAGCGCGCTGGTCGGCTCGTCCATGATCAGAATCGGCGCGTCCTTGAGCAGCGCGCGCGCGATAGTGACGCGCTGCGCTTCGCCCTCGGACAGGCTGTGCCCGCCCTGCCCAACCGTCTCGTCCAGACCCTGCGGCAGAGTTTTCAGGACCGGGCCCAGCCGCGCCATCTCGGCCGCGCGTTTCACCTGCGCCTCGCTGACGCCCGGCTTTCCAAATGCGATGTTCATCCGCAAGGTCTCGCCGACCACCAGCGGCGGCTGCAAAACCATCGCGACGTTCCCGCGTAGCGAATTCACTTTCAGCTCGCGCAGATCGCGGCCGTCGATCCGGATGCTCCCCTGCTGCGGATCGTAAAAGCGCGCGAGCAGGCTCGCCATCGTGGTCTTGCCAGCGCCGCTCGGCCCCACGATCGCGACCGTCTGGCCAGGATGCGCCTGGAAGCTGATTCCCTTGAGCACCGGCCGCGCCGGATCGTAACCGAATACCACTCCGTCGAACTCGACTTCGCCGCGCGCGCGTCCCAGGCTCTCGGCTCCCGCGCGATCTCTGATCTCGGGATCGATCTGCAGCAGCTCGAGGCATCGCCTGAGGCCCGCCTTGGCCCCCTCGATCTGCCCGAAGGTCTGCGAGATCTGGTTGACCGGCTGGTACAGCGAAGCGAGGTAAGTGATGAATACGATGAGATCGCCAATAGTCAGTTTCCCGCTCATCGCATGCCGAGCGCCAAGATAAATCACGAGCGCAGTTCCAACCGCGATCATAATGTTAATCGCGCCCGCGTAGATCGATTGCAGCGTGTAGAGCTTAAGCGTCTCGCCGAGGCTCGCGCTGCTCGACTCCACGAACTCGCGATACGACTCGCTCTCGCGGGTGAACGCCTGCACGACGTGGATGGACGCCAGCGCGCTGTGTGCGACGGTATAAAGGCGGCTCTCCTTGATGCGCGCCCCGCCGGCGAGACGATCGATCCTGCCGCTGATAGACACGATCAACAGGATCAGCATCGGAATCACCGCGAGCGCGACCATCGTCAGCGTCGCGTCCATCCTGATCATCACCGCAAACATTCCCGCCAGCAGCACACCCGCCGACAGCAGCGGGAAGAATCCGTTGATCGCGATGGTCTGGACCGAGTAGGTGTCGTATGCGATTCGCACCATCAGATCGCCGACCTCGCGGCGGCGATGGAACGAGAGCGAGAGGCGCTGCAGATGGTCGAACATCTGCGCGCGCAAGTCGTTGACCATCCGCTGTCCGATCGAGATGGTGAGATAGTTGGCGATGACGCCAAAAACTCCGACCACCGCGTAGACTACGACCAGGCTCACGCAGGCCGCGGCCAGCAACTCGCCGCGCGGCAGTGGCGCGATCCAGCGGCTCTGTAGCGGAGCGCCGCGGAGCACGTTGTCGATAACGACTTTGAGCGGCCACGGTTTGAAGACCTCGGCCGCCGCGGCTGCCAGCACCACGCCGACGGCAACCAGCAGCCGCGCCAGATGCGGCCGCGTCCGGCGCAGCGCTTCTCGGTAGAGGGCAAGCGTGCCCATCACACGCCCTCGCCCCCAGCGCCGCGCGTCAGCGCCGCGGCGGCGTCGGCCGCTGCGGCGCTCAGGATGGACGCGATCAGCCGCGCGCGGCTGATCGCGACGAGCGCGCTGGCGGCGGCCGCGATAGCGGCCGCCGCCACCGCGTCGGCGGCCGGCAGTCCCGCGACGAGCAGAAGCAGGATTGCTGCGGCGGCCGCGATCAGCGGGCGCCGCCAGGCGAGCCTGATGCGCCAACGCAGCGACGTGCGATCGTCGCGCGCGCGAAGGGCGTTGAGCGGCACGCGTAGCGCCGGAGGCACCACGGCTTCCAGGTCGTAGGCCTGGAAGCCGTCGGTGACCGCCACCGCCAGCCCGCGGCGCACCAGCGCCGCGCGCATCGCGGCGAGCAGGCGCGCGGAGTCGTGCGCCGCCGTGCTCGCGGCGGCGCACGACTCCGCGCCGGCTGCAATCGACACGTCGGCGACCACGACCGCGCCGCCAACCGAGGCGAACACGAACTCTCCCCGAGTCGCGAAACGCGTCGCACGCGTGACGGAAACTGTGGCGGGCTTGAGTCGCCACTTGACGCGCTCGCGCGCCAAGCCGCGCGCGAGGGGCCCTGCCAGGTTGAGCACCCACAGCCACGATCGCGCGCGCAGCGTTGATTGTCCGCGATCGAGAGGCGCGAGCGCCGCTCCGGCAACCGCCGCGAGAATCGTAGCGAGGATTCCAGCGTATCCGAGGACCAGTAGCAGCCGGCTCGCGGCGCCGCAGACCAGCATCAGGATCGAGACCGCGATCCACTGAATTGTCAGCGGAACGTCGAGCACGGTCGAGGAGCCGGATGCGTAGATGCTCTGGAACAGTCCGCGTCCGAACGCGCCGTAGTATACCTGCGGTGAAACTCCGAATGACTTGATCCACGAGGCGCCGCCGTAGACGCCGCCCTCGGTGCCGTTGCGCAGCGGATACTTACGGAACAGAAGCCCCTCGCCCGCGCCGTAGCCGCGCTGCTGGCGAAGGTAGGCGCGCAACGTCGCGCGGCGATCGTGGATCACCGTCGCGCCGGGTGCGTATGCGAGCGTCTTGCCGCAATCGGCCAGTCGCCAGGAGAGATCGACGTCGTCGCCCGCGGCGGTGAAGGCGGGATCGAATCCCCCGGTCGCGAGTAGTGCTGACTTCGCGATTGCCATGTTGCATCCGCATAGCTGCGCAAGGCGATCGTCGCCGGAGCGAACCTCGCGCGGCAGACCCGGCGCGGCCGCGAGCGCCGTAGCGCGTGGCGATACGGCTGGCGGCGCAAAGTTCGGACCGCCGACGGCGGCAGCGCCGCGACGCGTGATCGCTTCGACCAGGTGATACAGCCAGTCCTGATCGGCGCGCGCGTCCGCGTCTATGAACGCGATGACTTCGCCCGACGCCGCCTCGACGCCGGCATTACGCGCCGCGGCAAGACCGCGATGCTCCAGGCGCAGCGTCCGTGCGCCCGCCTGCTCCGCGATCGTCGCGGTCGAGTCGGATGACCCGTCGTCAACCACGATCGTCTCGTAATCCGGATAATTTTGATCCCGGAGCGACGCTAGGCAGAGGGCGACTGAGGTTGCCGCATTCCAGGCTGGAACGACGACGCTGGCTCTGGGAGCCATCGACAGCCGCGGCGGCAATTCGCCCTTGTAAACTTTGGCAACCTCAGCAAACGCCGGTTTCGCCTTTCGATCGCGTCCCGTCAACCCGAACGCCCAGTCCGTGATCTCGACCCCGCCCGTGTACCATTCATCCGTGAACGCGTACACGACGACCCCCGACAGCCCGGTTTCGAACGCCGCCCGCGTCTGCCAACGCAATAGCTCGGCCTGCGCAGCCTCGCCTTCGCGAATCGTGTCCATCCCGGTCTCGCTGAGCATCACCGGCCGCTCGCCCGCCAGGCCCATCACATGCGTCAGGTAGCGGCGAAAATCGCTCTCGCGATGCAGGTATACGTTGAACGAGACCAGGTCGAGGAAGCTCAGGTCGAGGTACTCGGTGGAGGGATAGTTCGAGTAGGTGAACATCGCCTCGGGCGCGATCTGTTTGCCCGAATCGAACAGTTCGCGAAGGAAGCGGCTCACTGCGCGCGGCCCGTGCCAGCGCACGATGTCCGATCGGATTTCATTGCCGAGGTTGAATGCGAAAATGCCGTCGTCCAGCCCGCGCATGGCAGTAACCGCGTCGCGGATGGTGTTGCGAATCTCCTGCGTCATCTCGCGCGAGTCCAGGAACGCCAGATGCGACGGCCATGGGATTCCGACTAGCAGACGCAGTCCCGCTCCCGCCGCCTGCTCGACGACCCACGGTGGCGGGACGACGTAGGTGCGGACCACGTTGGCGCCTAGCTCGCGCATCAGGGCGAAGTCGGCCGCCGCGCGCTCCGGCTCCGGAAACTGCTCGCCGCGCGAATTGGGCGCGAAGGTGCCGTACGAAACGCCGCGCGCGAAGAATTTGCGCCCGTCTTCGAACAAATACTTTCCGCGCGCGAGAAGGCGAGCCATCACGATGAGCTAATCGTAAAGCCCCCGGCCGCGCAACGCGCCTTTCCCGCGCTTGACAGGAGCAAACCCGCTTCGTGACAATTCCTGACGAGCCGCCCCGACGCGGCCCGCCCTCCGTGCCAAGACGCAGCCCCAACTGGCTCACCACCACTGCCTCCAGCCTCGAGACGCGGGCCTCGTCGCACACCTATCTGTTCTCCGCATGGCTGGTGCTTAGCGACGCGGTCGAGAACTTCCTCTCCAACAACGATCAGTTGCGCGCGGCCGCTTTGACCTACACCGTCGCGCTCTCGATCGTGCCGATTCTCGCGCTGGCCTTTTCAGTCTTGAAGGGTTTCGGCGAGCAGAACTCATTACGCCCGCTGATCGAGCGCTACCTCGCCGTCGGCGGAGTCAGCGAGCAGTTGATGGGATACATCCAGAACGTCAACGCCGCGGCGCTCGGCTCGGCGGGTGGCGCGTTCCTGCTGCTCACTGTGATTTCCACCATGGGCACGGTGGAGCAGGCGCTCAACACTATCTTTCACGCGCCACAGAGCAGGAGTTATCTCAGGAAATTTTCCGACTATCTGAGCGTGCTGTTCACGGTGCCGCTTCTGATCACGGCCGCGCTCGCGGTGACAGCGGTATTCTCGGTGCGGATTTCCCGAATCCCGCTGCTCACCAGCGTGATGCCCTACCTGTTCATCTGGGCCGGCTTCTTTTTTCTGTTCGTATTTTTTCCCTATACCAAAGTGAGATATGTGCCTGCACTGATCGGCTCGTTCGTAACGGCAATATTGTTCCAACTCGCGCAGTGGGGCTATATCCGCTTTCAGGTCGGCGTCGCGAACTATCGCGCGATCTACGGCGCGGTCGCCACTATCCCGATTTTCCTGGTCTGGATTTACGTGGCGTGGTCGGTAGTGCTGTTCGGCGCGGAAGTCACCGCCGCGCTGCAGCGCGGCGTCCAGCGTCCGATGCGCCATCCGCTGTCGCCGGACTTTCCGTTCGCGGCGGCGCTCCACGTGCTGGCGCGGCTGGCGGAACGCCACGCTCGCGGCGGCGATCCGATCACACCGTACCATCTGGCTCTGGACCTTGGGGTTCCGGAAGCCTCGCTCGCGCCGATTCTCGAAGGACTCGAGGATGGCGGTCTGGTGGTGGAAGCCGCCAATGGGGAGGGGCTCTTCCTGGTGCGCGACCCGGCGACGATTCTGCTCGCCGACGCGATAGCGTGCGTCGTGCCCGACCTCGCCAACAGCGACGCCGATCCACGCGTCGGGCGCGTGCTTGCGGAACTCAGCGCGGCACGCAACGAGGTACTGAAATCGATCACGGTGGCGCAACTTATGGCTATCCCTGCGCCGGCCGACGCGGCGCTGGCAGCGCATCCCGCCGAATCCCGCGCGTGAACCGAATCGGCCTCTCGTGACTTGACCAAAGCCAGTTGTGATTTCGATCGGGGCTAGCGAAACCCACCCGCGTTTCGCGCTTCCCTTTCGGCCCAGATGCGCGCTTCGCGCTGTTGGAACTTCGGGCTGTTATTTTGCGGTGAAGTTGATGCGTAGTTGATCGATGCCGGCTTGTTGTTCGTTCTCGATGCTGAAGAGGCAGTGGGAGAGCTTCTTTGAGTTGGTGCGGCGCTGGCCGAGGTAGGTCTGGTAGGAGGCGGTGGGCGGATCGGGCAGCGCGGGAGGCGAGTAGCCCGGTCCTACCAGTACGGTCTGCGAACTCTTCGCGCGATATTGGATCTCGTCGGCAAGTGTACCCATCGCTTCGCTATCGTCGCTCGATGGAACACCCCGGACGAAGCTCTTTGCGAGATCGCTCGCGAAGATTCCGTTGGCGGGGCTGGCGATGAACGATCGCTTCAGCACCAGATCCATTCGCTGAATTACCATCGCGGGGTTCACCGTGACTGCGATTAGCGCGAGGTCGTGGAACTTGTCGCCGGTCGGCTGGAAATCGATTTTCTCCCCGCCGCCTGCGACCGGCTCGCGATGCGTTTCCGCGAACTGGAACCAGGTGACGAATTGGCTCTTCTGGATCTCCGCGAAGGGCCGGTTGAGAAGCCCTCCCGTCGGCTCGAGTGCCAAGGCGCGCGCGCCGAAGCCTACCAGCGTGCCGGCGGCGGAAACTATGGCGATTGCACGTTTGATTATCCGGTTAGGCAAGATTCGACTCGCTCGTTAGACACTATCGTTTGTTGATCCGGGCCAGCGAAACCCACCCGGGTTTCGCGCTTGCCTTTGTGCTCACAGATTCTGAAACCTCGTTGAGGTTTCAGAAGGGCCGGCCGCTAGATTAGTAGCCAATGAGACCAGCGTTTTGCGGTTAGAATCGGCTGGTCTCCAGTGTCACTGCTACGTCGTCGCGGATTAGTTGACGGATGTGGCATCCCTTTTCCGCCACCTCGATCAGGCGATGGAGCCGCTGGTCGTCCTGGCCGGTCTCGACTCTTAGTTCGATTTTAATTTCCTTCACGTGTCCTTTCTCGTTCGAGGTCGCCCGAACCGAGGCGCGGCCGAGGTCGATCTTGCGGGCGCGCGCGGCGACGCGCAGGGACATCAGCAGGCAGGAACCAAGCGCGGCAAGAAACGACGACACCGGATCGGGACCGGCGGAGGCATCGCCGTCAAGGTTCCATCGATTGCCAAGGTAGCTTGCGATGGTGCGCATCGTGTCGCCATCCGCCTCGATCATCACGTCGCGATGGCGCCGCGGCGAAGGATCGGTGGCCGCGGCGGGCGCTCCGATAAATTCCGGGGCCTCGAGCAGCGCTTTTACTTTGGTCGTGAAGCGCGAGGCGGTCGCGCCGTCGATGCCGCGATGGTCGTAGGCGATCGCGAGCTGCATCGCAGGACGCACTTCGGCCTTGCCGTCGATCGCGAGCACCTCGTCACGAATCGCGCCGACGAACATCAGTGCCGACTGCGGCGCGAAGATCACCGGCGTTCCGTTCTCGACGCCGTACGCGCCAAGGTTTGATACTGTAAAGGTCGCCATCTCGAGCTCGGCGGGAGTGAGCTTGTGATTGCGCGCGCGCTCGGCCAGCGCCGTTATTCGAGCGCTCAGCCCCGCGAGGTCGAGCGCGCCAGCGTCGTGGATAACCGGCACCATCAGCCCTTCGGGCGCATCGACGGCGACGCCCAGGTTGATGCGATCGTAGATCAGCATCTCTCCTTCGGCGTAGCTCGCATTGACGCGGGGATTTTCCTTGAGCGCCAGCACGGTAGCCATCAGGATGATGTCGGTGACGCCGACCTTATTGCCGGCGATGGCGAGCGCGCGGCGCATCTCGAGCGCGCGGCTCATATCGACGCGGACCATCTGGACGAAGTGCGGCACTTCCTTCCAACTTCGGGTGAGATTGCGCGCGCCCGCGTATTGGACTCGTGTGAGCTTCTCGCGCCGCGCCGGCGCCAGCGGCCCCGACGGGGCCGCGTCCGCCGATGCGGCGTGCGCTGACGGATCGGCGGCGGACGCCGCCGCCTGACCGGCGGCGTGCGCGGCTTCGCCGCTTGCGGCGAAGCCTCGAACGTCGTCCTCGGTGATCAGCCCGTCAGGTCCGCTGCCCACCAGCCCCGCCAGGTCGACGCCGCGCTCCGCGGCAAGCCGCTTGGCGCGCGGCGACGCCATCACGCGCCCGCGCGGAGCCGCCGCAGGCCCGGACGGCTTCGGCGCCGGGGCTTGCGGCGGTGTCGCGTTCCGCGCCGCGGCCGCCGGGGCGGCCCTCGGCGCGGACGCGGTCGGCGCTTCGCCCTCGCGCGTTATCTCGCCGAGCGGCTCGCCCACCCGCACCACTTCGCCTTCGCCAGCGATTTGCCGCTTCAGCACGCCCGCGGTAGGCGATTCGACTTCGACCTCGGCCTTGTCGGTCTCCACCGCGAGAATCACTTCGCCGAGCCGAATCGAATCGCCCTCCCGTTTGTGCCACTTCAGAACGGTTCCCTCGGTCATTGTGTGACCGAGCTTCGGCATCTGGATTACGAACGGCATACGGCCTGACGCCCGCCGCTCAATTCAGAAGTTCGCGGCAGGCGTTATAGATACCTTCCACGCTTGGGATGACGAACTTCTCGAGCACCGGCGAAGTCGGTATCGGCACGTCCGGTATCGCGACGCGCTTGAGCGGCCGATCGAGATATTCGAGCGCCTCTTCCATCAGCATCGCGCCGATCTCGGCGCCCACGCCGAGCGTCTTGTAGCTCTCCTCGGCCACCACGATCTTGCCGGTCTTCTTCACCGAGTTGATGATCGCGGGACGGTCGAAGGGATTGAGCGAGCGCGGATCGATCACCTCGATATGATGTCCTTCCTTGGCGAGGCGGTCCGCGACCGCGATCGCCTTCGGGACCATCGCGGAGATCGCGACCAGCGTCAGCGCATCGCCTTCGCGCGGTATCGCCGCCTTGCCGAGCGGCACCAGGTAGTCAGGATCCTCGGGCACCTCGCCCTTGGTCGCGTAGAGCAGCTTGTGTTCGAAGTACAGGACCGGATTGTTGTCGCGGATCGCGCTCTTGAGCAGCCCCTTGGCATCAGCGGGCGTCGAGGGCACGACGATTTTGAGCCCCGGCGCATGCATGAAAAACGCTTCGGGGCACTGGCCGTGTTCTGGGCCGACGCCCGCCGCGCCCGAGGGGCATCGCACGACGAGCGGCACCGTGTATGCGCCCCCGTGTCCGTAGCGCCACATCCCGGCCTTGAGCACGATCTCGTCGCCGGCGGTAAAGAGGAAGTCGGCGAATTGCAGCTCGACGATCGGCCGCAGTCCGGTGAGCGCCGCGCCGACTCCCGCGCCGACCAGCGCGTTTTCCGAGATTGGAGTGTCGAATACGCGCTCGTCGCCGAATTGCTCCTTGAGGCCCGAGGTGATGCGGAAGATTCCGCCGAAGTTCGCAACGTCCTCACCGTAGAGGATCACCATCGGATCGCGGCGCATCTCCTCTTCGATCGCTTCCTTGATTCCCTGCGCGTAACTGATGGTTCTCATGGTCGCGCTCCTGCCTTATGCGTAGAGGTCTTCGAGGGCGGACTCAGGTCTGGGGAACGCTTGCTTCTGCATGAAATCGACGGCCGCATCGATTTTGGCGCGCGCCTGCTCCTCGGTTTCTTTCTTGATCGCCTCGGTCAGGATTTTTTCATCCATCAATTTGCGCTCGTAAACCGGAATCGGATCGCGCCGCCAGTGCTTTTCGACTTCTTCGCGCGAGCGGTATGACTCCGGGTCGCCAATCCAATGGCCCCAGAGCCGGTAGGTCTTCGCTTCGATCAGCGACGGGCCCTCGCCGCGCCGCGCATACGCGATCGCCTCGCTCACGGCGTCATACACCTGGTCAACGTCGTTGCCGTCCACGGTCTTGCCCGGAATGGCGTAGCCCTTGGCGCGATCGGCGATATCCTTGACGGCGGTCGAGCGCTCCGTTGGCATCGAGACCGCCCATCCGTTGTTCTCGCACAGAAATACCACCGGCAGCTTGCGCACGGCGCACAAGTTCAGGCTCTCGTGAAAGGTGCCGCGATTCGAGGTGCCATCGCCGAAAAAGCACAGCACCACCTTGTTCTCGCCTTTGACTTTGATCGAAAGCCCAGCGCCCGTCGCGATCGGAAAGCATCCGCCTAGCGTGCCGCTTTCGCCGAGCACGCCGAGTTCCGGATAGACGACGCGCATCACGCCGCCTTTGCCGTGATTGGTGCCGCCTTCCTTGCACGCAAGGTCGCAGAGCACTTTCTCCAGCGGGATACCGCGCGCCACCCAGTAGGCGACGCCGCGATGCGCATAGAGCAGGTAGTCGTCCTTGCGCAGCGCCGCGATCGCGGCGCATTGCAGGGTCTCCTGGCCGACGCCGGGATGCATGAAGCCGCCGACCTGACCCGCTTTGATCAGTTCCGCGACCCGTTCCTCGAGCCTGCGGCTCAGGATGATTTTCTTATAGATGTCCAGCGCCAGATTCTTGTCCATCGCGATTCTCTCCCCACCCCAAACGACTTCTCTCCGTTGGAGAAGAGTTGCTTGGAGCGAATGATTGCGATCGTTCCGGCGCTCAACCTATCGAGAGTGAGGCTTGTCTACAAACTGCCCTCGAGGGACCTGATCCCATGCATGCGAAACCCACCCGGGTTTTCGCGCTTCCCTTTCTGCTCACCATTCTGAAACCTGGTTGACCTCTCAAGAGCGGCTCTGATGCTCGTTGTTCAGGTCGTCGTCAGCTCCAGCGTGCTCAGGCCGCGCAGGAAGTATGAGCCTTTGTAGGTTAGTTCCTGTTCGGGATGCTTTAGATCGAGCCTTGGCATGTGGCCAAGCATTTCCTCGAAGGCTACTCGCGCTTCGAGCCTCGCCAATGGGGCGCCGATGCAGAAGTGGATGCCCTCGCCGAATGCCAGGTGATCGTTGGGGTCGCGAGTTACGTCGAAGCGCTCCGGGTCGGGAAACTGCTTCGGGTCCCGATTGGCCGCTGCCAGGACCATCACGGCCAGCGCGCCGGCGGGAAGTTCCACGCCGCCCAACTCGACCGCCGATTTTGTGAAACGGCCGGTGGACTGCACCGGAGGGTCGTAGCGCAGCATCTCTTCGACTGCCCGCGGAAGGATCGCCGGTTCACGCCGGAGTATCGCGAGCTGATCGGGATTGCGCATCAATGCCAGTGTGCCATTGCCTATCAGGTTGGTTGTGGTTTCGTTCCCGGCGAGCAACAGCAGGACGATGAATTGGAGCAGCGCCGGTTCGCTCAGCGCGTCGGCCTGATCGCGCGCCGCGACCAGAGCGCTTACGAGGTCAGGGCCGGGCTCCCGGCGGCGACGGGCGACCTCCTCGCGGAAATACGCCGCGAGCGACTCGATCGCTTCAATCGCCTGGGCTGGCGGCGGGCCGGAGCCCGGGAACTGATTGCCGCTTTCGATCACTTGATCGGACCATCGCTTGAACATCGCGTACTTTTCCGACGGCACTCCCAGCATCTCCGCGATCACCATTACCGGCAGGACATTGGCAAGCTCCGCCATCACGTCGAACTCGCCGCGACGCGCCGCACGCTCGCATATTTCGCGCGCGATTTCGCGAATGCGCGGTTCCAGGTCGCGGATCCGCTTGGGGGTGAAGTCGCGGCTGACGAGCCGCCGCAGGCGGGCGTGATTGGGCGGGTCCTGCCCGAGCAGATCGCGCTCCGGATTAAACGGGCCCTTGTACGCGGGCTCGGGAATGGAACTGGGAGGGACGTTTGAAAAGTGCTCGTGATCGCGCAGTGCCGTTGCGACGTCCGCATAGCGCGCAATGATCGCACCCGGCATCGGGCCGAATGACATGACCCGCGGCGGAGCCGCCAGCAACGGACCGTAATGCGGATACGGATTAGCGCGGAACGACGGGTCCCACGGATTGAAGTAGGCCGGAGGGGCGCTGTCGCTCATCGTGTTGCTCCCTTCGATCGTCACAATCAAAGCCACGCGAAACCCACCCGGGGTTTCGCGCTTCGCTTTTTGCTCGCACATTCTGAAACCTCTTGCGGTTTCAGTTTCCGGATCTTTGCATTCCGCAGCAGTTCGGACTACAGGCGCTTCCATGTTCAGCACACGCACCCATGCGAAGATTTCCGGCGCACTGTTCGCCCTGATGCTGGTGCTGGGATGGGGCGGCAATGCGCTGCAGGCCTCCGGCGTCATCAAGCATCCGGAGTCTCTCGAGACGCCGATGAAGATCATCTTCTTTACCATCTTCATCGCGTTTGCATTCTCCATGATCCCGACCATGGTCAAGCTGTTCCTCGCCGGTCAGGCGTCGATCGGCAATGCCGACAAAGGACCAATCAGGCTGCTCGAACGGCATCAGCTCGCGGTCATCTACGGGATATGGGGTATCTGGATCCTGGGATTCGCGATTGCGCTGCCGACAATGATTCGAAGCGGCTTCTTCACCGATTTGGGCGGCGGCAATGCGGCCAGCTCCGGCACCGGCGACGCAACGAGCACCAGCAACGCCAACAGCGATGCCGAGATCGCAAAACAGATCGCGAGCATGCCGGTGCAGGGAAATTTGGTGGCGGCGCCGGGGATGATGGTCGCGGACATGGTTCGCGGCTCGAGCCTGAAGATCAATCAGATGGCCGGGCAGCTCCCGATGTCCGCGGGCGCGACCTACGCGGGCGGCGCGATCTTCAATTTCCGGATCGCGGGCACCGGAATCGAATTTACCCGCTGCCGCTATTATTACGTCACTACCGACTCGCACGACCCGAACCGTATAGAGTCGATCAACGTCGGCACCGCGTCGGCCAAGATGACGCGCGCGCAACTCGAGGCCGCCAACGCCGCCCTGCGCGTCCGCCTTAAGGGAGACAACTGGCAGACCGGGCACGAAGTCTATCGCGACGCGGAAGATCAGCAGCTTCACAGCGGCGCGACGCGCGGCCCGGAAGGAAAGCTGTGGCTCAAAGGCGATACCGTAGTCGATATCGAAGCGCGCAGGCTCGACGATCCGCAGCCCGGCGAGGACTCCGCCACGGCGGGCGAATGGATCCAGTTCGTCGAGCTTAGCACGCGCGCGGATTATCCGAACATCGATCGCTACGTTTTCGCACCGCCCGCGAGCTGATCGAAATAATGATGACGATTGACGCATTCCATGACTGGCCATTGTGAAGGACTATTACTCGATGAGTGAGAACCAACCGGACAGCGCCTTTATCAACGTCAACGGTGTCCGCCTTCACTACCTCGACTGGGGCGGCGCCGGCGCACCGATCGTAGTCGTGCACGCAACCGGCTTCCTCGGCCGCATCTACCGTCCGATCGCCGAGGCGCTCCGCTCGATAGGACACGTGTGGAGTTTCGACCAGCGCGGCCACGGCGACAGCGGCCCCGCTCCCGACGGCAAGTACACCTGGGATAACACCATGAACAACCTCGCCGGTTTCATCGTCGCGATGGGAATGGAATCAACCGGCGTGCGCGCGTTTGGCCATTCCGCAGGCGCCACCGCGATCGGAGGGCTCGCCGCCGAGCGCCCCGGCCTGATCGCGCGCGCCGTGCTGGCGGAGCCGGTGGTGTTCGAGTCGCCGACCGCGCCGGAATTGGGATGGCGCAACCCGTTTATCGAGCGGACCCTCAAGCGCCGGCGCGTCTTCGACAGCGTCGAGGCGATGTTCCAGAACTTCGCCAACAAGCCTCCCTACAACACCTGGCGCAAGGACATCCTGCGCGACTACTGCGAGTTCGGCACGCGGGCCAACGCCGACGGCAAGCGCGAGCTCAAGTGCGCGCCCGAGGTCGAGGCGAAGCTCTACGATAGCGCGCGCGACTTCGACGGCCTCGGCAGGATCCTGCGCGCCAGCGTGCCGATGCTGATCCTGTTCGGCACGCGCGGCGATTCGCTGGGCGCGTCGCTGTCGCCCCGGATATCGCGCGAGCTTAAAGGTGGGCGCGTGATCGACGCCCCCGATGCCGGGCACTTCCTGCCGATGGAAAAGCCGGAGTATGTGGCGGAGCAGGCGATCGAGTTCCTTAGATAGCGATCGGAGGGGCGGCGTCGCCTTGCCCGTCAGGGCAAGGAGCCGGTGCGCCCGGCCGGTGCCGTCCGCGGTGCCCCGTCGGGGCATCGCGGACGGGGGCGGCGTCACGGGTGCGAGAGCATCGCGAGCGCCTCGGCGCTGTAGGCGCCGGGGCGCTCGTAGAGGATCAGCGGCGGCTCGATGGCGGCCTCGACGCCGCCGCCGTGGCGCGACTCGACGAGGATTACCGAGGCGGGCGCGTCTGCGCGCGGATGCACGAAGCGGATGCGCTTGGGCTCGAGGCGATGCGAGCGCATCGTGGCGATCAGCTCGGCGCTGCGGCTCGCGGCAAATACGAACGCCACGCGCGCGCCGTGGCGCGCGTAGCGGCGCGCCGCGGCGGTGAAGTCGGCGAGCGCGGCGGCGCGGCCGCCGCGCGCCAGGCGGCGGCCGCGGTCGGGGCTCTCGCGGCCGGCGCCGAGTGCGCGGAACGGAGGATTGGCGACCACCAGGTCGAAGTGCGCCGGCGCGAGCGTCGCGATGCGCGGGCTGCGCAGGTCGGCGCATAGCGCGCGCACCGCCGCGGCCGAGTTGGCCGCCGCGTTGCGCGCGATCATCGCGGCCAGGCGCGGCTGCAACTCCATCGCGACGATCTCGCGCGGGTGATACAGCGCCGCGAGCATCACCGCGATCACCCCGCATCCGGCGCCGAGCTCCAGCACGCGATCGGCGGCGCGCGGCCGTACGAAGCGCGCTAGCAGGATCGCCTCGAGCGAAAACCGATATCCTTTGCGCGGCTGGATCAACGTCAGCGCGCCGTCCAGGATCGAGTCGCAAGTTTCGCCGCGCGCTGCTAATTCTTCGGCCGTGACTTCCGTCATGACTCCCGCCGAGAAGGGCCAGCGCTACGCGCGAATCTTCCGCAAGGCTGGCGTCTTCCTCGCCAAGGGCAACATAGCGCGTGCGGTCGCGGTCCTGAAGGAAGGCCAAGAGCTGGCCGCCGGGCTCGGCGATCGCATCATGGGAGAACGCTTCGCAGCCCAGATCAAATCCGCTACCGCTCCTGCCAAAGACGGCGAATAGCGGTATTGGCGGCCTCTCTTAACTGCCGCGGACCCCACCGCCGGCGCTGATACCCCGCTTGACGGACGAAGGTTCGTACTTACTTTTGACTTGGGTTCGTGAGGCGAAGCGCCAGGCCATAAACGGTTTTTCACTTCGCCGCGTCCCGAAAATCACATACTACACCGGCGCACAGCGATGCGCCGGAAGCAGGAGGGTTCGAAGATGGAAGTGCTCACGACGAACGGATACAGCCCCAACGGATGGAACGCGCTGTGGAAGGAATTGGATCGCGCGGTGCCGCGCCATGTGACGCCGGCGGCGGACGTGGTCGAGGACGCGGAGGCGTATCGGTTCTACTTCGAGATGCCGGGTCTTCAGGCCGATTCGGTCGATCTCGAAATCGAAGACGGGCGCCTGACGATTCAGGCCGAGCGCAAGCGGCCGGAGTGGCCGAAGGAAGCGGCGCTGCACCTTTCTGAGCGCAGCTACGGCAAGATGCATCGCTCATTCGAGCTGCCCGACAACGCGGGCCACGACAATATCAAGGCCGTGTACAAGGACGGCGTGCTCGAAGTCACGGTGCCCAAACGCCCGGAGAGCAAGCCGCTCAAAATCAAGGTCGAGAACTAGGTAGTCGCGGTGCGAGCTTCCAGCTCAAGTCAGTAGCGAGCCCCGGCGCCGGCGGGAAACCTTCCTGCCGGCGCTTGCGGTCTTCAGCCGACGAAGCCACGCCCCGCTCGAAATTTTCGCAGCGGAGGGAATCAGATGGGCTCAATAGTGGGCGCGATCATCGTGATCGCAATCGTGGGCTGGGCGATCCTGGCGTACAATCGCCTGGTCAGCTTGCGCAACGGCGTCGAAAATTCGTGGCGCCAGATCGACGTGCAGCTGAAGCGCCGTCATGACCTGATTCCCAACCTGATCGAAGCGGTCAAGGGCTACATGCAATTCGAGCGCGACACGCTGACCCAGGTGGTCGAGGCGCGCGCGAAAGCGGTGAGCGCTCCCGACCAGGGCACCCGAATCGCGGCCGAGAACCAGCTCACCGCGGGACTCGGGCGCCTGCTGGCGGTGATGGAAAACTATCCGCAGCTCAAGTCCGATCAGAACGTGCTCAAGCTTCAGGAAGAGCTGACCACCACCGAGAACCAGATCGCGTTCTCGCGCCAGGCGTATAACGACGTGGTCTACGAGCTCAACACCAGGATCGAGACCTTCCCTTCCAACCTGATCGCCAACAACTTCGGCTTCAAGCCCGCAGAATATTTCAAGGGCGCGCCCGAAGATCAGGCGGTGCCGAAAGTCGACCTGCAGATGGGAGCACCGCGCGCGTAGCGGCGCCCTCGATGCGCCGGGTTTCCCGACTTTGTATTTCTACCAACGTGGACTGATCGCGAAGGCTGCGTGATGGCGGCAGCAGGAGCCAGCGACTTCCGCGCTCTCGAGGCGACCAATCGCCGCGAGACCGTGATCCTGGTGATCGTGTTCACGGTCATCGTCGCGGCGCTCGGCCTCGGACTGGATTTTCTCGCCGGAGATTTCGCGATCGTCGACGGGCAGGTGGTGGGCTTTCCCGTGCTGGCCGTCGCGGCTATTTTTCTCGCCACCATTCAGGCGCTGGTGTCGTTTTACGGCGGCGCGTCGCTGGTACTGCTTTCGGTCCACGCCAAAGAGCTCACGCCCGACACTGTGCAGCATCAGGCCGTGCTCGACGTGATACGCGAGATGGCGCTGGCGGCGCGGATGCCGATGCCCAAAGCCTACGTCATGGACGATCCGTCGGTGAATGCGTTTTCCTCCGGGCGCGACCCGGCGCATTCGGTAATCTGCGTTACGCAGGGCCTGGTCGACCAGATGGATCGCGAAGAGCTACAGGGCGTGATCGGACATGAGATGGCGCATGTGCGCGACTATGATATCCGCACCATGACGATGATCGCGGTGCTGGTCGGCGGCGTCGCGATGCTCTCCGATTTCATATACCGGGTCATGTTCTTCGGCGGATTCCGTGGCGGCGGCCGCGGCGGGCGCGGCGGTTCCAAGGGCAATGGCGATGCGGGCGCGATAGTCGCGATCGCGGTACTGGTGCTCGCGGTGGTCGCGCCGCTGTTCGCCCAGTTGATCGCGATGGCCGTATCGCGGCAGCGCGAGTATCTCGCCGACGCCGGTTCGGTCGAGTTCACGCGCAATCCGCTCGCGTTGCTGCGCGCGCTCGAGCAGATCGCCAAGGTCGAGTCTCCGTTGCGCGAGGGCACCGCGGGAACTGCACATCTGTTTATCGTCAACCCACGCGAAGGCGTGCGCGAAGACGGCGAGCGGTTCTTCAACAATCTGTTCTCGACCCATCCGCCGCTGGCTCGGCGAATCGAACGCTTGCGCGCGATGGCTGGTGCGGCGGCCCCGAGCACTGGCGCCCCGCCGCACGGCGCGGCTCCCGCGCCAGCCACCCTCACGAATCGCTGACGCCGATATTTTTCGCGTCAACCCGGCGCGCTAGTCTCGACGCGTGGCAGACAACAAAACGCTCGCACGTTTTCTCGAACCGATCATCGGCCGTGTCGCGCAGGTCGATGGCGTCTCCGCGATCGTGCTGGGCGGGTCGCAGGCCCGCGGCACCGCCGATCGCAACTCCGATATCGACCTGGGCCTCTACTACGAATCCAACGAGCCGTTTTCGATTGACGAGCTAGACCGCGCGGCGCAGGAACTTGACGATCGCCATACGCCGCGGCAGGTGACCAGATTCGGCGAATGGGGGCCGGGCGTGAACGGCGGAGGATGGCTGCTGGTCGGCGGCCGCCACGTCGATTTTATCTACCGTGAGTTGAGCGCGGTACGCGAGGCGATCGACGAATGCCGCACGGGACGGCCGCGCAGTATCTACCAGCTTGGTCACCCGCTCGGCTTCCACAACCAGATTTACGTGGGCGAGGTGAATTGCTGCCGCCCGCTCCACGACCCCGGCGGCGTGATCGCGGAGCTGAAATCAATGGTCAGAAAATATCCGCCGGCGCTGCGGCGCGCGATCATCGACAAGCATCTGTTCGACGCGGAGTTCGAGCTGCGAATTGCGGACAAGCCGACGCGGCGCGGCGACGTGATGTACGTCGCGGGGTGTCTGTTTCGCGCGGCGGGCTTCCTGACGCTGGTTCTGTACGCGCTCAATCGCCGCTACTTCCTGAATGAAAAGGGTTCGTTTGCCGAATCGCGAGAATTTCCGATTCGCTCACGCGGGTTTCACTCCGCGCTCGCGCGCGTGCTTGCGAATCCCGGGCGGACGCCGACCGCGCTCGCACGAAGCGTCGCAGAGGTCCAGCGCCTTGTCGCGCAAGTCCGGCGGCTGTCGAAGGTTTGAGCGTCACGTAGATTAAATGTCAGCGGTTCGTCTTCAGCGGTTGCGTTGTTTCATCGCGCGCTCGATCTCGCGGCGCGAGGTCTTGCGCGCGATCGATTCACGCTTGTCGTAGGCGTGCTTGCCCTTGGCGAGCGCGATCTCCACCTTTGCAATCCCGTGCTTGAAATAAATCTTGAGCGGAACGATCGAATAACCTTTCTCGCGCACGCGGCCCCAGAGACGATTGATTTCGCGCCGATGGAGCAGCAGTTTGCGCGGCCGCGTCTCCTTGTGACTGAACTGGCCGGCGGGCGCGTAGCTGCCGATATGGACGCCCTCGAGAAACGCCTCGCCGTTCTTGACCCGCGCATAGCTGTCGTGGAGGTTCGCCTTATGCGCGCGCAGCGATTTCACTTCGGTGCCGGTGAGCGCGAGACCCGCTTCCACCGACTCCTCGATGAAGAAGTCGAAGCGCGCCTTGCGGTTGTCGACGACCAGGTCGAAGCCGTCGCCCGCGGCCGGTTTTGCATCGCGCGCCATCAGGGTCCCGAGTCTATCGGCATTTGCTAACCGGAACGAGTTGCGCAACCGGATGGAGCAATCGCGAGATTTCGCAGTGGTTGCGAGCGGGCGCACGCGGCCATAGATTATAAGTGCATAACCGTTGACGACCGGCCTCAGGACCGGATGCTCACGTTCAAAACGCGTGGGGGCGAACCGGGTTCGACGGAGACAAGATGGTCGTGGTCGCACGCCGGGTTCCCGCTGACCCGTAAAAAAGGCGGACTGCGAAATTTACCCGCAGACAATAACGGTTACGCTCTGGCGGCCTAAGGGCCGCTAGCGTCCCGCCGCCGCTCGCCCATGACGGCGGGTCGGGGCGTCATTTAGTGGGCTAGGGAAGCTACCGTTCACCGGTTGGGCGGCGGACCGAAACTTAAACCGGCTGGCCTCCGATGAGCCCGTCCGCGGGCGCTTCGAGGGCGAGCTAGAAATCGCGGAATAAGCGTGTAGTGGCCATCGCCGGAAAGCCTTCGGACGGGGGTTCAATTCCCCCCGCCTCCACCTAAGTACTTCATTTTACAGGTTTTTGTCGCTGAGAATGCGAACCAACTGGAGGCCAAGGTTTGATGCGGGGCGAGTATAGGTGGGAGTTCAGGCACCCGGAGGTTCGCGCGGTGTTCAGGGCCCTCTCGCATTTCATCTCGGGAGCGATGAAGTCCGAGAGACCATTCGAAACATCGAGAAGGAACGGTCTTTGCTCAGTGAGGATGTAAATCTCGGAGATCTCGGCAGCATTCGGGACTATCTAGATCAGCAGTGCTACGAGTTCTTCTACCTTGTCCTCGATCGGATACGGGCGGCGCCGAACGATGTGGTGGATGACCCTGAGGGATTTGCGGAGCGGTGCCTCGAGAGGACGCTCGACCAGATACAGATCGGAAGCGCGAAGAGGCGCATGGATGAACTGCAGCAGCAGCTGGGAATTGAGGACCGAAAGTTTCTGGCGTACCGCGATGTCATGTGATGTATGGAGGGCATAAACCGCAAAAGACCTGAAGGGATCGTCCTTGATCTCGGCCAGACGATTGTGGACGACCTCGCGTTTGACGTGCGACGGGGCTACGAACGGATTGAAGTGTATCTAGTCGGTTCGCGAGGGTTTCGTGATCTGTACGAGCTCTCATTGGAGCAGATGGAGGACCTGCAGCGTCGCAAGTCGAGCCCGATGGAGGTTCCCTTTGTCAGCTTCATCCGCATCTTGGCGAGCCGGCACGGTCTGGCGTTCAGGGGCACGTGGGAAGAGATCGAGCGAGAGTTCCTGAAAGCAGCGAATCCCATCGGCGCCGTGGAAGGAGCTCGGTCTGTTCTCGAGGTTTTCCGTGGGGAGGGTATCCCCCTAGGCATCATCAGCAACTCTGCGTTCTCGGGATCCGCGCTATCTGACCAGCTCGGCGAGCTAGGACTGCGAGAGTTCTTCGGCTTTTTGATCTCATCGTCGGACTTCGGTTTGAGAAAGCCCCACCGGTACCTCTTTGAGGCGGCGGCTCGGCAGATGCGACTGCAGACACAGAACGTATGGTATTTGGGTGACCGGATCGACACCGACATCGCGGGCGCGCGCGCGGCCGGGATGGTGGCGGTGTGGTTCGAGCGAGGCGGCTCGCCGACGCTAGATGTCGTGGGAGCCGACGCCAAAGTTCACTCTTGGGGCGAGTTCCGAAGCCTCGTCGCGGCGACCTGCTAAGACCTGACTGCCACCGAATCTGTGCCGTTCGAGCCGAGCGGCGCGCGTGGCTTGCGATAGCCTGCTGCTTTATCGGCAAGACTTGTCGACCAACCAACGGATTGCACTGGCTCTCCACAGCGGCACGCGGCTGTCCCTGGTGGTCGCGATCACCGCCATCGCGGTGCAACGCCGCTTTATGCCCAGCCCTCAGGCGGCGGCAATGGTCGGTGGTGGGATTCTCGCCTTGCTATTGTTCCCTGCTTTGGCGCGCCCGTTTCTTTCGGAAAGACCGACTGCCCGCGTTGAGCCGAATGAACGCTTCGTCTCCGGGGCTTCCGACCCTCCGGAATCGGTATGAGACCCTGCCGAGCGAAGCCCTGTTAAACAACTCAGCTCCAAGAAAATTGGGCAGCCATAGCCGTGGAATTGACCGCCTACGCTGCGTTCCGTGCGGACAATCGCGCCTGTCGGCTTGCCCTGTTTATTCGCGCCACGATACGCCGACCGCGTCCTTGGTGACGAGGATCTCCGCTGAGTTGTAAGGGTCTGCGGCACTTCGGTGCAGCTGATCTTCTGCCATTGCCTCAAAAATTTTCCTGCTCGTCGAAATTAATGATTTCCGGCGAACTCCGCGACATTCGGGGAAGCGTCCGATGTGATTCACTGAATTCAAATCATCTTGGACACTTTTGGTCACCCTTCAGGACCGCTAAAATCCCGGCGACAAAACTCCGGCGAATCGATGACCTTGTGGGTCCAGTTCGTCAGATCGTCGAGGCGAAGCCTGCCTAACCCCGCACGCGTGGCGTCAAGGCGCATCTGGCGCGGCAGGATTGCGTCAGCTGCCGGGAGGCTTCGGCACGCCCATGCCGAATGCCGACTATCAAGTCGCCGCCGTTGAACGGACAGACGTGGACCATCCAACCCGAACGCCTGTTTAAGGAATTTACCGCCCGCTGCTTCGCATTCAGAGGTGTCGGCGATTTTGCCGGTGAATCTTAAAGGTTCGTCGACGATGAAACCGAGGCACTGGTTGATTGCGGGTGCGAACGCATCTGTCACCGGCACCGTCGCGTTCCGGGCGGCTCGTGGCCTTCCCCTGATCCATCCGGTCAGCCCAATTCGAGACCTTCGAGGTCACCCTTCTCGCGCCATTTCTTCATCAGTGCGTTGAACGCGTTGATGCCGGCGCGTACGCGTTGGCGCCAAAGCCGTCGGCACCAGGTTCGAAGTGGCCCTCGTTGTTGTAATAGCCCGGCGTGCAGTTCGCCAGGAAGCGCGCCGCGACAACAGCGAGGCGTTTGATTTCCGCGACCCATTCTGTCTCCGCTTCTTTAGTCGCGTCAGCAGCCCGTGGGCGAATTGCCGCCGTGGAACCGCCCGAACGAGCGCGCGGCGATCACACCGATAAGCAGAACGCCCACACCAACGGCGATGACGTGATTGGCGGCGTGGAGATCGAAGTTTCCCACACGGGCGATGAGAAGGTAGGCGACGACGAAGTTCGCAAATCCCCAAAACACGTTCACGGTCGAGGATGAAAGACCTTTGCCCAGCGGCTTGGCAAACGGGCTCTGAAAGGGCCGTCCCATCATGCCGCTGACGAAATGCGGAACGGCATTCGCGAGAAAAGCGCCGCCGAACAGGTAGGATATGTCGTGAAGCCAATTCACGGTCAGGCGCTTTGTGCGAACACGATTGCCGCAATCGTCATTGCTGGTGCCGACGTCGATATCCCTCGGCCCATACGATCAGATCTACGACAACTCAAACCCTTGATACTGCTTGATGCTTAACTCTATACAAGCGCCACTTTCCTACACCGTCTAAGTTGCGCGCACCGCGGTCTTCGAATTGAAGGTTTGAACCGGCGACCAGATCCTTTACCGTGTTCGATAGCAGGACCTCATCCGCTGCTGCACGCGAGGCAACCAAGGCAGCGATATCCACGGCTGTACCGCGTGCTTCGTTGTCGATCAGCTCGCACTCACCGGTATGAATTCCGACGCGAGTGTGTACTCCGAGCGCGATTAGCTTTTCGCGCACGGAACAGGCAAACCTTATTGCTCTTGCCGGTCCGTCGAAAGTGGCCGAGAAATAAGCATTGGGGGTCCGGAACCTGCGTCCGCGAAAAGTTATCAACTCCGAGTTGACTATAGCTAGCGAGTCTTCGATTAGTCGGGACGCTTGCTGTGCGTCGCTCTTGGCAGTGCGCGCGTTCGGCGCGTCGATTTGCGCAACTGCGACGGTGGTCAGCATGCGGCGATGTTCCGTACTGTATACCGCGCTCATCAGAAATTTCTCGATCTCGTCGGCAATGAAGTCCTCAGTGGCATTGTCAGTCACAGTATGATCGGATCCGGGAATCTCAACGTACTTGGCGCCCGGAATGTGTTCCGCCAGGTAACGGCCGGCGGTGACGGGAACCAAAGCGTCGGCGGTGCGATGCATAACAAGAGTAGGAATGGTTATCGTCGGTAGTATATGTCGAACATCCAACTCGTAGTTGGCTCGCATCAATGCGACGATTGAACCGGGGCTTGCGCTTGCCCGCTCTAATGTCCCACACCACTCTTTGCTGGCGGGGTCGTCGGCGACACTTGGTGCATTTACCCGAAGCAGGATTCCTTCTCCCCACCGAACTTCCCACTCACGAAGCATATCGTCCCACTCCTTCCGAGTTGCGGCCCATGGCTTGTCTTTGACCGACGCATATGTGCCGTACAACACTAGCGCGTTGACACGTTCGGGATAGCTGGCCGCGAACATTAATGACATCGGACCACCTTCGGACCATCCGTAGATAGTGGCGCGCTCTGAACCCGCCGCGTCCATCACCGCTCGCACGTCATCGATCCTTTCCTCGAGCGTTTGCTCTGCGACCACTCGATCCGAAAGACCCTGACCCCGCTTGTCGAAGATGATAACGCGAGCGAACTTGGTGAGCCGCTCAAGCAGATGCTGCTTGGCGGGAGTGGACCAAAACAACTCGAGATGAGCAAGTGTTCCTTGAATCATCACGAAATCGCGCGGACCATCACCAAAAATACGATAGGCGATGTGAACGTCACCGCATTTAGCGTACTTCACTGGTGACATCCGCAGGAGGATTGAATCTTCGGCGTTCGCATCAGCGTTCTGCGAGGACTGCGGATTCGATTCGTGGACTTCCGCAACGAAACGATAACCCCTCGTCGGTACGGTAACTACAAATTGCGGAGATTCTGGATCGTCGCTCAGAGCACGACGAATTTTTCGAACAGCTGAGTTGATGGCGCTGTCGGCATCGATGAACACGCCTTTGCCCCAAATGCGCGCCAGGATCTCGTCTCGCGTAACCAGATGTTCGTGCTGCTCGACTAACCAGAACAACAAGTCGAGCGGAATTCGCTCGAGCTTTATCGGACGGCCCTTGCGCCGAAGTTCATAGAGGTTTCGATCGAGCTCAAAATCGCCGAAACGGAAAATCGCGCCGGTCAACATTTGGACTTCACCTCCCCTCGGGAAAAGTGAAACATGCAGCAACCCTTCAATACCGCTGCGCCAAGATGAAAGCTACAGAAAAGCGACAGATTTCCGCCATGGCATTGCAATCCTTTTGCACCGAAGATGACCGCCAACAAGAAACCATTCGACTTCCGGGGAGGTCGAATTGTGCATCGCAGAAGCAGTCGTTTCGCGGGCGGCAACCGCAAGGAGGACGAAATGAACTCACCTCAACAACAACTTCGAATCAAGGTCTGTTTCGTGCTGATTCTGGCCGCGCTTATGATAGCGGGCAGCATCCGTCCTGCTGATTGTGCACCACCAAGTTTCGGCCCTCCCTCAGTTTCAGTTTTGGCTTCGGGGTTGCAAGGAACTCTGGGCAGCACTGTCGGGCCGGACGGCGCATTGTATGTTGTTGAAGGCGAACTTGGACGGATCTCGCGCGTTGACCCGCGCACCGGTCAAATTTCTACGTTCGCGAGCGGTCTTCCGCAAACAATCCCGGCAGTTGGCCTCGGCGGCCCGATCGACGTCGCGTTTCTCGGCAGGACCGCGTATGTGCTCGTCACTCTCGTTAGTTCCGATCTCGGCGGCAACAGCATTGACGGAATCTATCGCGTGGACGATCCTTACCACTTCACTATTATTGCCGACATCGGGCAGTTTAATCTGGACAATCCGCCTACTATTCCTTTTCCCTTCTTCATAGATACCGGCGTCCTGTATGCGATGCGGCCCTATCGAGGTGGTTTCCTGGTCACGGACGGGCATCTCAACCGGGTCTTATCTGTCACCCTAGGTGGAAATATCAGTGTGGTAGAAGCGTTCGACGATATCGTCCCAACTGGTTTGACCGTCCGGGGCGACACAGTCTTTATGGCAGAGGCCGGTCCGGTTCCTCACCTTCCTCAGAATGGCAAGATTGTGCAGTTCCGGCCGAACTCACCCAACGTGGCGGAAGTGGCTTCGGGGGCGAGCCTTCTGGTTGATGTCAAATTCGGTGACGACGGCCGCCTTTATGCCTTATCGCAGGGTCCGGGAGTGCCGAACGCACCACCGGGTTCGCCGGCGCAACCCAACAGCGGTGCGTTGGTAAGAGCCAATCGCGACGGCACATTCACGTTCGTGGTGGATAATATTAATCTCCCGACGTCGCTCAATTTCATCGGGAACACCGCATATATCGTTACACTTACCGGAGACGTCTTGAAGGTAGATAACGTCTTCAGGTTCTTCTAATGTGGAGCAGAAGGGATTTGAACCCACGACACGCGCCGCCCTCCAGATCGGGGGCGGCGCATTTTCTTAAGAAATGATGTTCGGTTCGTTTGCTTAACCTAACTCGAGGCCTTCGAGGTCACCCTTCTCGCGCCACTTCTTCATCAGTGCGTTGAACGCGTTGATGCCCGGCGCGTACGCGTTGGCGCCAAAGCCGTCGGCACCAGGTTCGAAGTGGCCCTCGTTGTTGTAGTAGCCCGGCGTGCAGTTCGCCAGGAAGCGCGCCGCGACAACAGCGAGGCGTTTGATTTCCGCGACCCATTCCGTCTCAGCTTCTTTAGTCGGATGCGAGTAGCGAAGGCCCCGGTCCATCACCTGTTTGATGATGTAGCCGATGTGCTGGGCCTGGTCGTCCAGAACCGAGGTCAGGTTAACCGAAAAGCCGTTCTGCGACTGCCCCAGGATGAAGCAGTTGGGGAAGCCGTGACTGGAGAAGCCATGATAGGTTTTCATCCCGCCAGCCCAATATTCGGTCAAGGTTACGCCGTCCATACCGATCACCTCGTAGCCTGCCCGCCGAGTCCACGCCGTTCCGACCTCGAAGCCCGTGGCGAAGATGATGCAATCAACTTCGTACTCGGCGCCGTTCGCAACGATGCCAATCTTGGTGATCCGCTGCACGCCCTGATTCTCGCTGGTGTCGATTAGCTTAACGTTAGGTCGGTTGAAGGTCGGCAAATAGTCGTCGTTGAACGTGGGCCGCTTGCAGAACTGCCGGTACCAGGGCTTCAGCGCCTCCGCGGTGGCCGGATCGGCGACGGTTTGGTCGACCCGTGCGCGGACGCCGTTCATCTTATGAAAGTCGGCGATTTCCATGAGCATCGCTGTCTGGCGCTTCGAGAGTTCGGCTGCGCGGGCGGACTTCTTCGCCGCGATGCCGAGGTTACGGAAGATGTCGGTCCAGCCGTCGTTGACGAGGTCCTTTTCGACCGGAACGCCGATAACCATGTTGTTGAAGTTCTCGCGCCGCTCTCGTTGCCATCCGGGCTGCAGGCTCTTGGCCCATTCGGGATCGGTGGGTTTGTTTCCCCGCACATCCACTGACGAGGGGGTGCGCTGGAAGACATAGAGCTGCTTGGCGTGCGCGCCGACGAACGGCACGCACTGGATGGCGGTAGCGCCGGTGCCGATAACCGCCACGCGCTTGTCAGCGAGCTTGGTCAGGCCGCCCGAGTGGTCGCCCCCGGTGTAGTCGTAGTCCCAGCGGCTGGTGTGGAAGGTGTGTCCCTCAAAGTTGTCTATCCCGGGGATGGCCGGCAATTTCGGACGGTTGAGAGGACCATTGGCCATAACCACGAAACGGGCCCGCATCGCATCGCCACGGTCGGTCGAGACGATCCAGCGCGCGGCGTCCTCGTCCCAGCGCAGTTCCGACACCCGCGTCTGGAAACATGCGTTGTCGTAGAGGTTGTAATGCTCTGCGATACGCCGCGAGTGCTCGTAGATCTCGGGCGCGAAGGAGTACTTTTCCTTCGGCATGTAGCCGAGCTCTTCGACCAGCGGCAGGTAACAGTAGCTTTCGATGTCGCACTGGGCGCCCGGATAGCGGTTCCAGTACCACGTGCCACCGAAGTCGCCGCCGGACTCGATGATTCGAACGTCCTTGATACCGGCTTCGTGGAAGCGCGCGCCGGCCAGCAATCCGCCGAAACCTCCACCGATGACTACTACATCGACCTCGTCAGTCAGCGGAGCGCGATCAAAAGGTTTGACATAAGGGTCGTCCAGATAGTGGGCGAACTTGCCGGCAACTTCGACGTATTGCGCATTGCCGTCGGTGCGAACGCGCTTGTCGCGCTCCTGCTTGTATTTCTCACGCAGGGCGTCCGCATCGAAGTCCAGCTTCAAGTCGGCGATAAAGGTTGCATCATCCATTTTTCCTATCCCGCGTTTGTTGTTCAGATCGCCAATAGTTATAGTCCACTATAAAGCAAACACAAGATCGGCGGAGGGATTGAAGCCTTCAACGAACGGCGGGGGGAAAGGCACTTCGGTTATCTCGCGCAATGGCCGATCAACTTTGAACCGGCGTGAACATTGTCCTGATCGTGATGCCTCTCCGCCGGCCAGCGTGCTCGAGGCCGCACGTGGCTTCCGTAAGCTGGCAGGCTATCGCGCGATGCCGAGCGTGCTCGCTGCGCTCCGCACCCGCGATACTCAATTCACTCGTACCCGACGGGAGTTGACGCAAGCGAAAAGGCCGCCCGGCTGACTATGTTCGCCACTCAATCCCAACAACGAGACGGGCATCACCACATGGTACGTCTTCCTCCGCCCGCATCTCCGCGAGCAGACGTTGAGGACCGTACAAATCTGATCCGCTGTCTTGCGATGCCCCCGATGTCCAAGTGAAAAATCACTGTCCCGAGGGACAACAACCGGTAAGTCCTGGTACTTTGGAGGATGCATTCGTTGGAAAGAGCCGCGGGAATTCTACGTTTTCTTACCGAGTACTCCCTGTACCGGATTTTCGATTTCCCCGCCTCCACCACAATTCGGGTAGGAAATTGGGCGTTTTTTTAAACCCTTTTGGAGGGTCCGGTCTCCACCCAACCGCTGCATTGATCAGACTCTCTGAACGCGCGCCGATAAGCGGCCCGAGGAAGTCCATGCGCGTCAACCTGCCGTAGCTCTGCTCGATCATCAGAACCGAGGTTCCGCAGTATTCCGCGAGCCCTCACTGGCGATCCCGGTGTTTCCGCTACCCAGCGATTCTGAGC
>CAVWMQ010000011.1:0-46990 GCA_963756155.1 uncultured delta proteobacterium | reverse complement strand
GGTTCGCCTCGAACTGGAAGAACTTCGTCAGCGTCTTCAGGAAGCCGAAGAAACTCTCAACGCGTACTGCGGCGGCGAAGTCGATGCGCTGGTGGTGTCCGGACCGTCGGGCGAAAAGGTCTTCACCCTGGAAGGCGCGGAACATCCCTACCGCGTCCTGGTCGAGAGCATGAACGAGGGCGCGATTCCGCTGTCGACCGATGGCATCATCCTGTACTGCAACTCCGCGTTCGCGCGCATGGTCAACGTTCCGCTCATTCAGATCATGGGCTGCGAAGTGCGCCAGTTTAGTGCTGGACAAGAGCACGAGGCGCTCAAACGGCTGGTGAAACGCGGAGCCCACGATGCGCTGCGCGCTGAGATGACCCTGCTGGTCATTTCGCAAGCCAGTCTCCCAACTGAAGTTCCTGCTCAATCCGATAAACCTCGAAGAGGGTCCGTCGATTGGGGTGATCGTCACCGACTTGAGTGAGCGGAAGCGAAACGAGCAGGCCGAGGCTGCCGTCCGCATGCGCGATGAGTTCCCTCGCGATTGCCTCGCACGAACTGCGCACGCCGCTGAGTACCCTGGTTCTTCGTTGGGTCGCCGGAGTGTCATGCCGCAAAAGGCGACCTGGCGCAGATTCAACCGAGCGTGCGCCGGGCCCAGGATCAGACCGAAAGAATTGCCCGCCTGGTGGACCGCTTGCTCGACGTCTCTCAATTAGCCAGTGGATAGTTCAAATTGGAGCTGGCGCCCTGCGATCTCAGCGAGGTGGTCAAGGAAGTCGCGGAGCGGCTCTCAGAGCAGGCGTCGGACGCCGGCAGCGAACTGCGTTTGAACGTGAAAAACGGCATCAGCGCTCGCTCGGATAAGTTCCGCCTCGATGAAGCCATCAGCAACGTCGTCTCCAACGCGATCAAGTACGGCGCTGGACATCCCGTCGATGTCGAGCTGAAGACCAATGATGACAAGGCCGTTCTGGTCGTGCAGGACCGCGGCATCGGAATCCCGGTGAAGGATCTGGCGCGGATTTTCGGACGTTTCGAGCGAACTACCAACAGCCGGAATTATGGCGGGCTGGGACTCGGACTGTACATCGCCAGCCAGATCATCGAGCAACATCGTGGATCGATACGGGCTGAAAGCCGCTCCCACGGCGGGGCGCGCTTCGTTATCGAGTTACCGCTGATCGCACTCCGGAAGCCAGGCGAAAAAATTAAGCACTCGACCTGGCCATGGGTAGCAAACTACGCCCGCGGCGTAACGATCAAAACGTTCGCGAAGCCGCCGTCTTCAAAATCCTCGTGGTCGAGGACGATCCTGACCTCGCAGAGGCCCTTTGCGATATCCTGACCTCGCGGGGCTATCGCGCTTCGCACGCGGTTGATGGCGTCGCGGCGCTCAAGGCGCTTGGCAGCCGCGAATTGCCCGACCTGATACTGCTCGACATGATGCTGCCGCGGATGGACGGATGGGGATTTCGCGAGGCGCAGCTGCGCGATGAGAGGCTGAAAAGCATCCCGGTCGTCGTGCTCTCAGCGGTCGGTGAAATCGTCAAACCAATCAACGCCGACCATCTGCTGCGCAAACCGGTCACGTCCGAAACCCTGCTCGCCACGATCGAACGATTTCAACGCCGCCGCCCCGACTGATCGATACAGCGCTTGACATTCTTCGCGTGCCAACCAATCAACGGGCGTAAACTTGGCATGGACGAGTTGACAAGGACACGACCTGTGCCCGGAATCGCCCCGCCCGTACGACGCGTCATCGATGGCAAGCGCAAATACGCCCGACGCCAGGTTCGGCCGAACGTTCGGTGAGGACCGGAGCGGTGGCTACGAGACACCGGAGACGTCGACGCCGCCGGATTTTGCCTTGACGAATTCTTTCAGCCGGCGCTTGAGCCGCGTCTCGATCTGGCGCACGCGCTCGCGGCTGATGCCGAACCGCGCTCCGATATCCTGCAGCGTGTCCGGATCTTCGGCGAGTAGGCGGCTGCGGAAAATCTCCAGCTCCTTGTCGTGCAGGGTGGCCGCGAACTCCTCGACCCGCTCGCGCGCAAAGTCGCGCCACTCGTGTTCCGCCGCTTCCTCCTCGGATTGCGCGCGCCGTCGGGAATGACGTCGAGCAGCCGCGCGTCCTCCGACCCTCCGGTCGGCTGATCGAGCGAGACCTCGCTCTGCGCCATCCGCTCCTGCATCTCCCGCACTTCGCTTTCCTTCACTCCTATGCGCTGCGCCAGCAGCTTGGGCTGCGCGGTGAAGCCCTCGGCCTCCAGCCGCTCGCTTTCCTTGCGCAGGTTGAAGAACAGCTTGCGCTGCGCCTGGGTGGTGCCGATTTTCACCAGCCGCCAGTTGTTGATCAGGAAGCGGTAGATGTACGCGCGCACCCACCATACCGCGTACGAGGGGAAGCGGATCCCGCGGTAGGGGTCGAAGTTTTTCACTGCCTCCATCAGGCCGACGTTGCCTTCCTGGATAAGGTCGAGCACGTTGCGCGACGCGCGCGCGAACTCCAGCGAGATTTTCACCACCAGGCGCAGGTTCGCGGTGACCAGCCGGTACGCGTCTTGGGGATCGTGGGTCTCCGCGTAGCGCTTAGCGATTACGGTTTCGTCTTCGCGGCTCAGCAGCGGGAAGCGGCGGATTCGGCGAGATAGCGCCCCAGCGGATCGACGGTGACCAGCGCGCCGCCTTCGGTCACAGCAGTGCTCTCGTCGCTGTCGGCGTCGGGCTCGGCTTCGGCAGCAGGATGATCGCCGTCGTCGATTTCGATCGGCCCAGCAGGTTCGATGGGCTCGGCGGCCGCAAGGTCCTCGGCCGCGTCCGCGCCTTCGGGTGCTTCGCTATCGATCGGATGGAACTCTTTGACTTCGACGGCGGGCTCGTCGTCGAGCGCCGGCGCTACTGGCTTGAGCGTCGCGACGATCGGCGCGCGCGGCTTGGCCTTGGGCGCGCGGGACGCCGTCGGCTTTGCTTTGCGGGGCTTACCGGGTTTCCGGGCCACTCGACGATACCGGCCGGACGTGAAATCCGCCACCGTGCGGTGCGGATGAGAACAAAAAAACGTCCGCATCGACACACCCGCCTCGGGCATCGCGCGGACGGAGCGCGGCTACTCCTCTTCGGGCTCTTCGATGGTGACCTTGCCGTCGGCGATTTCGCGCAACGCGGTGACGACTTCCTTGTTGTCCGATTCGACCAGCGGACGGGCGCCCTTCAGGAGCTGCTTGGAGCGGCGCGCGGCGGCCAGCACCAGCTCGAAGCGGTTGGAAATATTATCGAGACAATCTTCGACGGTAATTCTTGCCATTGGGTACGATTGTCCGGCGATGCCGGAGCCTTGTCAACGCGCGGAGTTTGGCGCGGGCGGCGCCGGCCGAGGTTGCAATCGGTGGCGCTCTGGCCAATCCTCTCGCCTAAAGTGACTTCGCAGGTGCATGGCGGCTACTACTGAAGGGGCAGTCAAATGATCTTTCGCGAACTCAATCATGGCAAGTGCAAAACCTACCTTGCGATTTCGGAGACCTCGCGCAGGGCCGCCGTCATCGATCCTCTGCATGACGAGATCGAGCGCTACCTCGCGGTCCTCGCGTATCACGGGTGGCGTCTGGATATGATTATCGACACCCACACTCACGCCGACCATCGCAGCGGCGCGATGGAGTTGGGCGAGCTGGCCGGCGCTCCCGTCGTGATGCATCGTCTCGCGCCGGCTCCGCACGTCAGCATCCACGTCGAAGACGGGCAGGCGCTCAAAGTAGGCGAGGAGGAACTGCGCGTCCTCGATACCCCGGGCCATACTCCCGATTCGATAAGCCTGCTCGCGAAGGATCGCGTCTTCACCGGCGATGTATTGTTCATCCACGGCACCGGGCGCGCCGATTTTGCGGGCGGCGACGCGGGCATCCAGTACGATTCGATAGCGCGCAAGCTGTTCACGCTGTCTGATGAGGTGCTGGTGTTTCCCGCGCACGATTACCGGGGGCATACGCAATCGACTATCGGAGAAGAGAAGCGCTCGAATCCGCGCCTGGCCGGCAAGACCCGCGACGACTACGTCAAGTTGATGAACAACCTCGGCTTGCCGCTGCCGGAAGGCATCCAGGAGGCGCTGCAACCGAATCAATCCGACCTCGACGCCGGCACGCTGAAGTTCCCGACGCTCTCGCAGCTCAACCAGGTGCGTCAATTGAGCGCCTCAGAGTTGCGCGATCGGATTGCGAGCGCCAATCCGCCGTTGCTGGTCGACGTTCGCGAAGAAGACGAGTATCGCGGAGAGCTGGGGCATATCGCGGGTGCGCGCCTGATCCCGCTCAAAGAATTGCCCGAGCGGAGTGACGAGCTTGCGAATGCGAAAGGCCGCGATATCGTCGCGATATGCCGCGTCGGAGTTCGAAGCGCCACCGCCGCCGCGATCCTCACCGGTTTGGGCTTCGAGCATGTGTGGAACCTGAAGGGCGGCATGATCGAATGGAGCGGCGCGCAACTCCCGGTCGAGCGATGATTCAGGCGCGCGGGTCTTGAGCTTCCCGCTGGCGCGGGCGGCGTCAAGTTGATCCCGGACATGCGAAACCCAACCGGGTTTCGCGCTTCCCTTTCTGCCCGGATGAAACCTCGTTGAGGTTTCAGTATTGGGTGGACGTACCCGCGGCGGATTCGTGCATTTCTTCGGCGCTCTTTACAATATAGCGACGATATAACCGGTTACGGCTGGACGAGGATCCGCAGTCGGCCGGCGACACTCGAATCGAAAGTAATTTTCTGGGATTTTAATTTTAATTGTCCTCGAGAAGCCTAAAAGTATCACGCTCGCAGCTCCTGGACGTGCGGACCGGCGCGGAGCGGCGTGCCGATGCGATCGCGATGGGAATTCCAGTCCTGATCACGCTCGCCGCCTATCTGCGCTGCCTCGGCAACGGGTTTGTTTACGATGACAACGAGATGGTCACGCTCAACCGTTACATCGGCGGCTGGTCGTTCATCTGGAAGTCGTTGGTGAACGACTCGTGGTGGTTCCGCGATCCGCTGCGGCTGCCGCAGAGCTCTTACTACCGCCCGCTCCAGGATGTGTGGCTCGGGATCAACTACCATCTGTTCGGGTTCAATCCGGCCGGATGGCACGCGATGATGATCGCGGTCCATCTGATCGCCGTGGCGTTGGTGTTCGCGCTCGCGCGCGACCTCATCGGAAGCCGGATGGGCGCGACGATCGCGGCGGCCCTGTTCGGGCTGATGCCGATTCACGCGCAGGCGATCGTGTGGCCGTCGGCGATTCCGCTGCCGATGAGCGCGATCTTCGAGATCGCCGCGATGCTGTGTTTTATCCGGCGCGCGCACCGGCCGGAGCGCTACCTCACCCTCGCGCTCGGCTTCTTCGCCGGCGCGCTGCTGAGCCACGAATCGTCGATCGTGTTTCCATTTATCCTGATGGCGTATGCGTTCCTGCTCGAGCCGACCGGCGAGGACGCCGCCGAACCTCTCCGCAATCGGATGCTGGATCGCCTCTGGCGCAGCGCGATCGCGGCGGCGCCGTTCTTTGCCGAAGTGATCGTCTACCTTGCGATCCGCTGGTGGGTGCTCGGCTTCATCAGCCGCGCCAATCGCACCAACGACATGACGATGGTCGAGAAGCTGCTCACCGTCCCGGCGGTGCTCGCCAATTACCTGATCCTGCTGGTCGCGCCATGGCGCGCCGGCCCGGCCCATCCGGTGCTGCCCGCCAACAGCGCGCTTGCGCCGGAGTTCTACCTGCCGGCGCTCGGCCTGGCCGCGACGCTGACCGCGGTGGCGATTCTGGTCGATCGCAGTCCACGCCGGCGCCTCTATTTCTTCTGCGCCGCATGGATCCTGATTCCGATCTTGCCGGTGCTGAATCTCGGCGCGCTGAGCCCGCTCGCCCTGGTCGAGGATCGCTACCTGTACCTGCCGTCGGTGGCATGGTGCATCTTTCTCGCCGCGGTGACGTCGGGGCTGATCGAGGCCTACGCGCAATATTCACGGCATATCGCGGTCGCGGTCGGCGCGCTCGCGATCGCATACGGGGCGTCGCTGTGGCGGGTCGAGCACTACTGGCACGACGAGATAGCCCTGTTCCGCGGATGTATCGAGATGTTTCCCGACTCGACGCTGTGCCACGGGCGCCTGGCGATGGCGTACGAGGGGGCGGGAAATTGGAACGGCGCCGCGCTCGAGCTGACAACCGCCGAGCGGTTGCATCCCAACGACGGCGGCACACTATACAACCTGGCGCTCCTGCACGATCGGTTCGGCGCTCATCAGCAGGCGGAGAACGAGATGGCGCGCGCGATTCAGCTCCTGCCCGACGCGCCGGTGCAGCCGTACCTGGAGATGGCGCGGGTTGCCGACGCGGCCGGTGACAGCGCCGCGAGCGAGCGCGCGCTGGCGCATGCGGCCGCGATGCGCGAGGGGCCGGAGCCCGTGCTGATCACGCGGGCGCAGCTGAAGCTAGCGCATCGCGACTATGCCGGCGCGGATACGATCCTCAAAGGTCTCGCGCGGAGCAATCCATACGATCTCGAAGTGTGGATTCTGCTCGGCTCCGCCAACCTCGGCGTGGGCCACGCCGCCGACGCGCTCTCCGACGCCAACAGCGCGATAGCGATCTCGCCGCAGAGCTCGGACTCGCATCTGATGCGGGCGGTGGCGCTGAACAATCTCGGCGAGCGCGACGACGCGCTGGCGGAATGCGGGCGGGCGCTGGCGCTGGATCCGCGCAACTCGCGCGCGCGCGAGTTGGCGGAGCGGCTGGCGCCGGCGGTGCCGCGCTGAGTGTGCGCCGCCGCGGCGGCGCACACTCGCCGCGCTTGGCGCCGGGCGGAAAAGAAAAACCCGGCGCCGGAATTTTCCGGCGCCGGGTTTTTCGCTTTAAATTGGTTCGGCCGGCTTACTTCCCGGGATAGGGCGTCAGCCGCAGGTACGGCCGCACTTCCTTCCATCCCTTCGGGAACTTCTCTTTGAGCACTGCCGGATCGGTGAGCGACGGTACGATGATGCAATCGTCGCCATGCTTCCAGTCCACCGGCGTCGCCACCGAGTACTTGTCGGTGAGCTGCAGCGAGTCGATCGCGCGCAGGATCTCATCGAAATTGCGCCCGGTGCTGGCCGGATAGGTGATGATCAGCCGTACCTTCTTGTTCGCGTCGATCACGAATACGGAGCGCACCGTCAGCGTGTCACTCCATTCGGGATGAATCATGTCGTAAAGCTTGGAGACCTTCTTGTCCGCATCGCCCAAGATGGGGAAGTTCATCTTGACGTTCTGGGTCTCTTCGATGTCCTTGATCCACCGCTTGTGCGACTCGACATTGTCCACGCTGACGCCGATCGCCTTGATGCCGCGCTTCTCGAATTCGGGCTTGAGCTTGGCGACCCGGCCCAGCTCGGTAGTGCAGACCGGAGTGAAATCCTTGGGATGGGAAAACAGGACCGCCCAGTTGTTCCCAATCCATTTGTGAAACTCGATCGGTCCCTCCGTCGACTCCTGAGTGAAATCCGGGGCCACGCTTCCGATGTGAAGTGCCATGTTTTTTACCTGCCTCTCTCATCGCCGCCGGATGGCGACGACAAGGCGTTTTTCTTTATCGACTTTCTATATTCCCCAATCCAGACTCGAACCTAACCACAACTTCGGCTGCCGCCCAAGACTAAAACCGGGTCGCTCGAGCGATATTCAGCAAGAATGTGATGAATCAGACCAACTAACTCATCTATTTATAGTCGCGCCGCCTATACGGTGCAAGTATGCCCTTTCCGTTGACAATTCTTCGAAATTCTCGGCCCAAATTTCTTCGTCGCCACGCGATTAGCGGCGCTTGAGCCCGCGAAAGTCCGGCTTGCGCTTGGCCAGGAACGCGGTCACGTATTCCTTGTGCTCGGGGCTGACGTAGCATTTCTCCAACGCGAAGCCCTCGAATGCCATCGCGGTCTCGAGCGTGCCGTCGAGGCCGGAGTAAATCGCCTTGCGCGTATACGCAAGCGAGGTCGGTGAGCACTGCAGCATCTCGCCCGCCAGTTCTTTGGTCGCCGCGGCGAGGCCGCCCTGCGGCGCGACCCGGCTCACCAGTCCCATCGCGAGGCATTCCTGCGCGGTGTATTGGCGCCCGGTCAGCATCATTTCGGCGGTGCGCGACAGGCCGATCAGCCGCGGCATCAGGTAGCTGGAACCGAGCTCGCTCATCAGGCCGACGCGCGGAAAGATCACGCCCATCTTCGCGTTGTCCGAGGCGATCCGCACGTCGAACAGCAGGGTCATCGTGCATCCGACGCCGAGCGCGAAGCCGTTGATCGCGGCGATGGTCGGCTTGGAGAGGTTGCGCATGATGAACGGGAGTCCGACGCCGGCGCGGCGCTGCTGCGAGGTCTCGCTGTCCTTGGCCTCGCGCGGTTTGTCGTCGGCAGCGCCGCCCTCGCGCGACTTGATGTCCCGCGCGAACATCCCCATGTCGGCGCCCGCGCAGAACGCGCGGTCGCCAGCGCCGGTCATCACGATGACGCGAACGTCGCTGTCGGCGTCCGCGCGGAGCATCGCCTCGGCGATCTCGACGCCCATCTGCGTGGTGTAGGCGTTCATCTTCGCAGGACGATCGAGCGTGACGGTCGCGATCTCGTCGGCTGCCTCATAGCGAATCGTTTCGTAAGCCATAGCTTTGCTCCTCAGCGCCCGCGCGCGCGCGAACGATCGTCGCGCCGGGGCGCGGTTTGATTCAGGCGTATCGGCCGCGCTTTTTATGAGCGGGTCACGCGCGTTTCTTTTTGTGCTGCTTGCGCGCCTCGCGGATCTTCGCCTTAATCCGGGTTTTCTTGCGTTTGCGCCGGCGTTTGATTTCGCGTTGCCGTTCGGATGCCATCGAGACCTCTTTTAGTCGAGCGGAACGGTTCGTTCCACCTTTGCGCCGGAGCCCAGATGCACTCCGGTCGTGGTTGCGTAGGGCTTGCCCTTGCCGGTGCGGTTTTCGACGTAGATGTCGTAGTCGCCGGGCGTGAGCGTGAAATGATGATCGCGGCCGGGCTGGCTCTCGGCAACCTGGCTCTGGGTGCCGGCGTGATAGATCACCACGCGCGTCGCCTCGTCAATCGCGAGCTTCTGCAGCGTGGTCTGGACGCTCAAATCCGCGGGCACCACCTCGTCGAGCGAGAGCCGCGCGCGCGCTCCCGGCTCGAGCTTGACCGCGTGCCAATCGTAGCCCTGCGGCGGAGCGTCGACGTGCACGTCGACTTCGTTGGGCGCGAACAGGAATTTGTCGCCGCTCAAAAAGCTCGCGACCTTGGCGTGCGGCTCGTCGGTGGTGGTGACGGTCACGCCGAAGCCGGGATCTTTTCCGGTGCGATCCTTCACGCTGACCTGCAGCACCGCGACGGCCTGGATGAGGACGGTGTGGGTGCGGCCCGCTTCGATCTTGATGTCGTCTTTTTTGATCTCTCCGCCGACGATTGGGAGCACCAGCTTGTAGTTGCCGGGCGGCAGATCGATCGTGGCGCCCGCCGCGACGTCGCCGGCCGGCTTGCCGTCGGCGGCGATCACGTGCGCCGGATTTTTCGCGCCCGCGCCGATGTCGCCGAGCACGTCGAGCTTGAGAGTGCCGGTGGTGGCCGTCGCGCCGAGCGTGGGAATCGCAAGGATCAGGATGGCGAGAATCGCGGCTTCCAGTGCGCGGCGGATCATCATTCGGAGATTCAAAGTGCTCGTATCATAGAGACGCCGATTCGCCCGCGCCAGCGTGAACGGAGGCATCGAGCCGATGCCGCGAGGCGCTCGGGGCAGCGCCCATTTCGATGCGAGACATCGTATAACTGGGACGATGGGTGACGGCGACCGTTTCGCGTTCGTGCTGTTCAGGCCGAAGCTCGGGGGAAATGTCGGCGCGGCGGCGCGCGCACTCAAGAACATGGGCTTCGCGGACCTGCGGATGGCCGCGCCCGGAAATCTGAACCGTCGCGCGGCAGCCGCGATGGCGGTGCACGCCGGCGACGTGCTCGCCGCCGCCTCGACTTGGCCGGACCTCGGCGCGGCGGTCGAGGATTGCACGATCACCGTCGGCACGACCTGCCGGACCGGGCTGTATCGCAGTGGCGCACAGCCACTGCGTGAGGCCGCGGCAGAACTGGCCGCGCTCGCGACCACCAACCGCATCGCGATCATCTTCGGTCCCGAGGATCGCGGACTCACCAATCGCGAGCTCAAGCGATGCCATCGGTTGGTCACGATTCCGACCGCTCCGGACTACCCGTCGCTCAATCTCGCGCAGGCGGTGGTGGTCGTCGCGTACGAGTTGATGATGGCACTGCGCGCGGAGGCGCGGATTACCGAGGCGCTCGAGTTGGTGGGAGCGGGCGAGACTCATGCGATGCTCGAGCGGATGGCCGAGGCGCTGGTCGCGATCGGATTTTTGCCCGCCGACAATCCGGAGCACATCATGTTCGCGATCCGCGGGCTGTTCGGACGCAGCGGATTGACCGCGCGCGAGCTCGACATCCTCAACGGGATGGCGCGCCAGATTCGATGGGCTGGCGAGGACGGCGCCGAGACGATTGCGGGCAAGCGCCGTGCGGGCAAGAAGCTGCGGTGAGCGAAGCGGGGAGGGCGCGTACCTTTGCGGCGTGGCGCGGCGGCCCGTGAATGCGCGATAATCGCATCCGCGCTTCAGGTTTGCGGTCGTAGCCATGGCTCAGATAATCGATTTCGCCGAAATCCAGGCAGCCCGCCGCCGGCCCGCGGGCCGCGCCGCCGAGCGTGAGAGTCTCGAGCGCGCGGTCCAGCTCCTGCGCGAGAATCTCGCCGCGGCTGCGACCGAACTGGTCGACGCTGCGCCCACCGAACAGGACGAGCTGCTGCGGCGCGTCGAACGGTTCACGGCGCTGCTCCGCTACGGAATGCGGATGCTCGGACGCGGCGGCGATCCCGGCCTGGATTTGCCGGCCCGCGCACGCCCGGAGTAAAAGCGCCAGGCGCGGCGCGACTTGCCTCGCGCACTCTGATCGCTCGGGAAGTAAGCTGGTGGCGGACGAACTAAATCTGCGAATCACTGGAGTCCAGGCCGGGGAGGAGACTGGCGGCGCGCGGCCGATCACGATCGCGACGACGCGCGGTCCGATTCCGCTCCTACTTCATGCGGCCTCGGAGCCGGGGCGCGCGGTGGTGTGCGTGAGCGGCGCGCTCGGCGGCCTCAACGGACCGTCAAAACTATATCCTCGCCTGGGACTGGAGATGCCTTCGCGCGGCATCACCGTCGCGCGCCTGGACTATCGCGCTCCCAACGAGTTCGGCGAATGCCTGCTCGATACGCTGGCGGCGCTGACCTTCCTGCGCGGAGTCGGATACAAAAGCGCGGCGATCGTGGGCCACTCTTTTGGCGGCGCGGTCGCGATCAATGCCGGCACGCTGAGCCCCCTGGTGACGACGGTGATCGCACTGTCGAGCCAGCTCGGCGGCGCGCACGTAGTTGGCGAGCTGGCGCCCAAGCCGCTGCTGCTGATTCACGGCACCGCAGACACGATCCTCTCGCACGAAAGCTCGCAGCGGCTTTATGATCACGCAGGCGACCCGCGCACGCTCAAGCTCCTGCCCGGAGTCGGCCACGGACTCGCCGAGGCGGCGGACGATGTCTTCGCGACGGTCCAGGAGTGGATAATGGACAAGACTGGCTAATCGACCAGACTGACTAATTGACAGGAATGGCTAATCGGCGAACTGGCTAATCAACGAGACTGACTAATCGACCTGGGCATAGCGCACAAAATAAGAAGGGAAAAATCATGGCAGAGCAACCGCAATCACCGCCGGGCGCCGATTCGCCGGAGAAACTCATCGGAATCCTGCAGAGCTTCATGGGCTCGGCCGCGCTAAAGGCCGGAATCGACCTCGAGATCTTCACGCATATTTCGCATGGTGCCGACACCGCCGACAAAATTGCGGCCGCAAAGGGCCTGACGCCGCGCGCCGCGCGGATCCTGTGCGACGCGCTGCTCGCATTCGGTGTGCTCGGCAAAGCGGACGGACGTTATACGCTGCCGCCGGCGGTGCAGATGCTGCTGGTCAAGGGATCGCCGATGTATGCCGGCGGGATGGCGTCGCTGGTCGGCAACCGCATGATTTGGAACGAGGCGGCGCGGCTCACCGACATCGTCAAGGCGGGTCACACGCTGGTCGAACAATCCGCGGAGACGCCCGACAATCCGTTCTGGCAGGATTTCGCGCGCGGGTCGCGCCAGATGGCGCAAATGACCGGACCGGCGGTGGCCGACGCGGCCGCGGCGCTTTTCGGCGCCGCAGGACCCGCGAAGATTCTCGACATCGCGTGCGGCTCGGGCTTCTACGGGTTCAGCGCGCTGAAGCGATTCCCCAACGCGCGCCTGGTGTCGGTCGACTGGCCAGGGGTGCTTAAGCTCGCGGAGGCGAACGCGCGCCAGGCCGGAGTTGCCGACCGCATCGAGTTCCGCCCCGCAGATATCTTCAAGGACGATCTCGGCGCGGGCTACGACCTGGTACTCGCCGTGAACATCTACCATCATTTCAATGTCGCGGATTGTGTCGCGCTCAGCCGCCGGCTGTTCGATGCGACCGCGCGCGGCGGCGCGATCATGCTCGTCGACTTCGTGCCGGACGAGGCGCGCGAGCACGACCGGATGGCGCTCGCGTTCGCATTGACGATGCTCATCTGGACCCGCGAAGGCGACACCTATACGCTTTCGCAGTACCAGCAGATGCTGGAGACGGCGGGATACAAGAACGTGGTGCTGCATCTAAATGAAGTGCGCGGGCCGCAGCAGTTCAAGGCGATCGTGGGGCGCAGGCCGCAAGCGTAAATTGTAATCGCGCAAATCTTCGACACATCGAGTAAGGACAGTGGCTAACGGAAATAGAATCGCAGTGGTCGGCGCGACCGGCGCGGTCGGTCAGACCACGCTCAAGTTGCTTCACGAGCGCAAGTTCCCGGTGAGTGAGTTGCACGCGTTCGCCTCCGAGCGATCGGTGGGCAAGCAGCTCAAATTTGGCGACGAATCGATTCGCGTCGAGCAATTGACGGCCGGCGCATTCAAGGGAATCGACTTTGCGTTTTTTTCCGCCGGCGCCAGCCAGTCGCGCGAGTTCGCGCCCGCGGCGGTAAAGGCCGGCGCGGTGGTGGTCGACAAATCCAGCGCCTTCCGGATGGATCGCGAGGTGCCGCTGGTGGTGCCCGAGATCAACGGCGCCGCCGCCAAGCGGCACAAGGGAATCGTCGCGTGCCCCAACTGCACCACGATCGTCACCGTGATGCCGCTGAAGCCGCTGCATGACGCGGGGCGGCTGCGGCGGGTCGTCGCGACCAGCTTCCAGGCGGTCTCCGGTGCTGGAGTCAACGGCGTTGCGGAGCTGCGCGAGCAGACTCTCGCTTGGTCGCGGGGCGAGCGCCTCGAGTCGAGATTTTTTCAGCATCAGATTGCCTTCAACGTGATTCCGCATATCGACAAATTCGTCGAGGGCGGATACACCGGCGAGGAAATCAAGCTGGTGGGCGAGATTCGCAAGATTCTCGACTTGCCGGAGTTGCTCATCTCGCCGACCACGGTACGCGTCCCGGTGTTCACCGCGCATTCGATTTCGGTCAACGCGGAGACCGAGCAGGCGGTCGGTGCGGCGCGCGCGCGCGACGCGTTCGCGAGCTTCCCGGGACTGCGCGTCTACGATTCCCCGGCCGAGAACCGTTACCCGATGCCGATCGTGGTCGAGGGACAGGACGATTGTTTCGTGGGCCGCATCCGCGACGATCTGAGCTGTCCGAACGCGCTCAACTTCTGGGTGGTCGGCGATCAGTTGCGCAAGGGCGCCGCGCTCAACGGGATCCAGATAGCCGAGCTGCTCATCAGCTAAACGCGGTCAGCGTCCGCGCAGCCGATCGAGGATCACGCTCGCCGCGGCGCGCACCGAGAGATGGTTGTAGTCGCCCGGACCGCGCACCGGCGCGAGCACAACGTCGGCGCGCTCCGCGACCTCCGGTGCGAGGCCGAATCCGGTGCCGAGTAGAATCATCGCGGGCGGCGCGTCGGCGGCTTCCAGGCACGCGCGCATCGCGGCGAAGCCGGTACCGCCGGCTGTGCGCGCTGAGGTGTGGATCAGCAGTGGGCGCGCCCCCGCGCGTTGCTCGGCGCTTGCGATCGCCTCGTCCAGCTCGGTGACGATTTCGATCAGCTCCAGCGCCTCGCGCCGCCGCGAGTCGAAGGCCCTGCCAAAGTCGAACTTCCAGTGATCGATCACGTTGTGCGCAAATGAGCGCTGTTCGGGAATCGGATGCACGACGAACACCGCGCTGAGGTCGTAGGTGCGCGCCGAGCGCGCGAGGTCGTGAAGGTCGAGACTGGTGACCGCGGAAGTTATGATGCGGCCGTTGCGATCGACCACCGGATGATGGAGCAGCGCCAGGAAGAGCTCAGCCACGGGAAGCCCGGCCCGCGGTCAGGGCTTGCGCCGCTCGGCGAGGTCGGGGCGGCGGCGCTCGGTGCGGCGTTTGGCTTCGCTCTCGCGCCAGGCGCGAATCTTCGCGTGGTCGCCGCTAAGCAGCACCTCGGGCACGCGCATCCCGCGAAACTCCTCGGGCCTGGTGTAGTGCGGATATTCGAGCGTGCGCGCGGCAAACGATTCTTCGCTGAGCGAATCCGGATTTCCCAGCACGCCGGGAAGCAATCGCCCGACGGCTTCGATCACGACCATCGCGGGCAGCTCGCCACCGCTCAGCACGTAGTCGCCGATTGAAATTTCCTGGTCGACCAGCGATCGCACGCGCTCGTCGATTCCTTCGTAGCGTCCCGCGATCAGCATCAGGCCGGGCCGCTTTTCGGCGAACTCACGCGCCAGCGCCTGATCGAATACTTCGCCCTGCGGCGTCATCAGCACCCGCCAAAGTCCCGGGTGCTCCGCCGCGACCGCTTCGATCGCCGCGGCCAGCGGCTCCGGCCGCATCACCATCCCGCTTCCACCCCCGTACGGCGTGTCGTCGACCTGCCGGTAGTTGCCGAGCCCATGCTCGCGCAGCGGATGCGCGCGGATGGTGAGCAGGCCCTGCTCCACGGCGCGTCCGATGATGCCGGCGCGAAACGGCGACTCGATCATCTCGGGGAACAGCGTGATGACGTGAAATTCCATCTGCTTTAATTGGATCGATCAATCGAGCAGGCCGGGAATCGGCTCGATAGTAACCCGGCGCGCGTCGAGGTCGATAGCCTTGACCACGTCTGCGATGACCGGCACCAACACCTCGCGTTCGCCGTCGCGAACCACTAGGACTTCGTGCGCGCCGTTGGAGAAGATTTCTTCAATTGCGCCGATTCTCTCGTCGCCGCTCAAATCGCCGCGCGCTACGAACACTTCGCATCCGATCGCTTGGTAGTAGTAGAACTCGCCGGGCCCCGCCTCGGGAAGGTCTGCGACGGCGACCATCACGGCGGCGCCTTTGAGCGCCTCGGCCGCGTCGACGTCGTCAATGCCATCGAGGGTCAGCCGGATGGTGCTGGCATTGAGCCGGGTGGCGCCGGTGACTCGATATTCGCGCTCAATGCCGCCGCTTTCGAGGAATACGCGCGCGATCGTCTCGAGCGAGTCGGAGCCTGGATTTTCGGGACGAAAACGCAGCGCACCCTTGAGCCCGTGCGCGCCGCTGATTCGTCCCAGCCGCAGCATGGTCGCGTCGGTGGCGGATTTTTGAACCGGTAATTCCGTCGTCGTTCCGAGGGAGCGGACAGAAAAAGAGTCGCGATTTTGCGAGCGCGCTTACTTGTCTTCGATAATCTCGAGGACGACCTTGCGATTGGTGCGCGAGGCGACCGCGTTCAGAATCGTGCGAATCGATTTCGCGGTGCGACCCTGCTTGCCAATCACGCGCCCAAGGTCTTCCTTGGCCACTCGCAATTCCAGCACGGATGCCGTGTCGCCCTGGGTCTCTTTCACGTCGACCGCATCAGGGTTGTTCACCAGCTGCTGGGCCAGGAATTGCACTAGCTCCTTCATCTTACTGCCTCATCCGGAGCAGGAGTTGTCAGGCCGTCGCGGCTGCCGCCGTTGCCTGCCGGATCAGTTTTCTAACCGTATCGCTAGGCCGCGCGCCCACCTTCAGCCAACGATCAGCCTGCTCCTGCTTGATCGTCACGCGCGGCGGATCGAACGCTGGATCGTAAGTGCCGATTTGAGCGACGAATCGTCCATCGCGCGGCGAGCGCGAGTCGGCAACGACGATTCGGTAATAGGGTTTTTTGCGGCTGCCATGGCGGCGCAGCCTGATAACAAGTGCCATGCGTTTCTCCTTGACCTGTTTTAGCCTTGACCCTCGTCTAGCTTCCGAGCCCGAGCCCGCGCATCATCGAGCGCCCGCCGCCCATCCGGGTCAGCTTTTTCATCATCTTGCGGGTCTGCTCGAATTGTTTGAGAAAACGGTTGACCTCCGGAACGGAGGTGCCGCTGCCCGACGCGATTCGCGCGCGCCGGCGCCCGTTGAGAATCAGATGGTTGCCACGTTCCTCGTTGGTCATCGAGCCGATGATCGCCTGGATGCGCTTGAGCTCGTGCTTGGTCTCCTCGGAATCCGCGGCCCCCGCGACTTTCTTCAGTCCCGGGATCATGCCGATCAAATCGCCGAGCGAGCCCATCTTGTGAATCGCCTTGATCTGTTCGGCGAAGTCGCCGAGCGTGAACTCGTTCTTCTTGAACTTGCGCTCGAGCTCCTTGGCCTTGGTCTGATCGTAGTTCGACTGCGCTTTCTCGATCAGAGTCAGCACGTCGCCCATCCCGAGGATTCGCGATGCGAGGCGGTCCGGATGGAACACCTCGAAGGCGTCGATCTTCTCGCCGATGGCCGCGAACAGGATCGGTGCGCCGGTGACGGTCCGCACCGATAGCGCGGCGCCGCCACGCGCATCCGAGTCGAGCTTGGTCAGCACCACGCCGGAGACCTGCAGGCGCTCATGGAAGCCCGCCGCGACGTTGGCGGCCTCCTGGCCGGTCATCGCGTCGGCGACGAAAATAATATGATGGGGCCGCACCGCAGCCTTCAGCCGCGACAGCTCCTCCATCAGCTCCTCGTCGATCTGGAGCCGGCCCGAGGTGTCGATCAGCACCGCGTCGGCGCCGCTGGTCTCGGCACGCGCCAGCGCGCGGCTCGCGATCTCGATCGGGTCCTCGGTCTCGCGGCTCTCGACCACCGGCACTCCGGCCTGTCCGCCCAGCACGCGCAACTGTTCCATCGCGGCGGGCCTGCGCACGTCGGTCGAGACCAGCAGCGGATGGCGCTTGCGCTCGTCCTTGAGCCATCGCGCGAGCTTGGCCAGCGAGGTGGTTTTGCCCGCGCCCTGCAGCCCGACCACCATGATCTTGACGGGGGGCTTGACCTTGAGATCGAGCTCGCGCGCACTCCCACCCATCACCTGTGCGAGTTCGGTGGCGACGAACTTTATGATGTGCTGCTCGGGGCTGAGCGAACGCAACACATCCTGGCCGAGCGCCTTTTGCTTGACGTGCTCGACGAAGTCGCGAACGACCTTGATATTGACGTCGGCTTCGAGTAGGGCGAGGCGGACTTCACGCAGCGCCTCGTCGATATTTTTCTCAGTGATGCGACCTTGACCGCGGAGTCTCTTGAATACCCCTTCGAGTCGGTCGCTGAGCGTGTCGAACATAAGTTAGATCCCGGGATATAAGGAGTTCAGGGGGAAGTTTCGGCACCAGAAAACGGTTACATCCTAGCAAACCGGCAACCTTAGGCGAAGCGCCGTCACCGAGTCAACGTGGCGGCCGGGGGGAATAGTCCTGTTCTCTAAAGAACAAATTTTGTGATTGCCATCGACAGCGAAACGCCGCAGCCAGTCAGGCCTGCGGCGCTTCGCCCCCTGCTAAATTTTGATACAGCGATTCGAAATCAGTCCGACGTCTTCCACAAGCCCTGCCACCACGGCTTCGGCATCGAGCTCGGACCGACCCCTACCTTCTTCATCACCTCGTCGAGGTTCCAGCCGGTCAGGTCGGCCAGCGATTGCGCCTCGAGCGCGTGCCGATGCCGCAATTCATCGAAGTAACTCTTCGCCGCCGAGCAGGCATCGGGAGACCCCGCCCACTCCTCCCTCATCACGTAGCGCGCCTGGAAATTTTCCTGGTCCTGGGTCTCCTGAAAAACCAGGTCTTCGGGGAAAGTGTCGGCGGAGTAGCGCACATGGAGGCGCGTGAGCATCACCGGCATTGACCCTCCCGCCCCGAACATCGGACCTGGCCTGCGCAACCGCGAGTTCCACGATGGCGCATCGCCGTCGAGCCAGAAGACGCCGAGCTGCCGGAGCTCGTCGGCGGTGAGCGGGGGCCCCGCGCACGGATCGCACCATCCCATGTTCCATACGTACTCTGTGAATACCGCGCGCATATCGTTGCGCTTGACCTGCTCGTCGAACATCGCCTTGTAGAAGCCGGGGAAATCGTCGCGGACGTACTCGGGAATGTCCATCCCGGTCGGCAATTTGACGGTGCGATAGTTGGTCGTCTCGACGCGGCCGTCGCGAGTCAGCATGTAGACGATCAGGTCCTGCGGCCCCTGCGCGTTAATCATCCCCAGCCTAATCGGAAGCATGAACTTCGGCGACTCGAACGCGAACTGCAGCGGCCGCAGATAGGTCAGTCCGCTGCGCTGATGCTCGCCGAGATTCACCTTGGCGACGAAGAATTTCATGTCCTGCCGGATGTAAGGCTCCAGCGCGCGCTGCGCGCCAAAGGGGATTTTGTAGCCGCTCTGGATTAACCAGGTCTCCAGCCCGGCGGACTGCGTGGCCGACAGAATCACGATGTTGTATTCGCCGACCGTGTATTGCGCCTCGATCGTGACGCCGAGACTTTTTGCCTCCTGCATCGGCGCCGGCATCGCGGCCGCCGCTCCCATCGACCGCATCGCGAGCCCGGCCATCGGCTGGATCAGCTCGCACGGATCCGGATCGTGGTACTCGACCAATCGCGGCGCGCTGTATGCCTCGAGCTTGCGGAACAGCTCGCGATCGCCGACGTGCACCTGTCCCTTCTGCAATACCGTCGGCACCGGCACCACGAGCGCGAACTCGGACGGTTCGCCCTGGTAATCGTTCATCAGGCTGATGACGGTTTTGTCCTCGAGATGCGCCACCACCACCTGCGAGGCGTGGTTGATAAGGCTCGCATCAGCCTTGCCGACGTAGAAGCCGCAAAACGCGCGCGCTTCAGGCGGCCTCGCGAGAGCCGCGACCGCGACTATCAACGCGCACATGGACACCTGCATTATCCGCACGAACCAGAGTTTCATGACTGCCTCCTCGAGATTGAAAAGAAAGAGCCCATTCAAATTTCGGCGCGGGCCAAATCACGTCCCAAATCGGGACGGCGGCGGCCGCAAAGAACAGCGCCCAGATAAGCCCGTTGAAAGCGTAGAACCGGAACTGCCACTCGTATGCGATCGCGGCAGTCACCGCCGCGTGCGCGATTCGGCCGTAGCGATGATTCGGTCCGGTCATCGGATCCGAAATCATGAAGAACGCGAACAGCAGCAGCGCGCCGTTGCTCAGTTGATGGCTCCATACTGCCCATCGCTGGCCGAGCCACAGCACGCGCATCGCGAGCGCGCCCAGGTAGAAGCCGAGAAAGGTCCAGCTCATGTCGCTGCGGCGCGCGTGCGCGGTGACCATCGTGCCGAGCGCAACGAGCCATCCGGCGATCGCGAGATCCTGGCCCCATTGCCCCGGCGAAACCCAAGTGCCCGGTATCGAGAGAAGAGCCAGGATCACGCCGAAGGTCGCGGGATTGAACAGATGCTTCCCGCGAAAGCGGAGGCACGACTTCGAGCCGATCGCGGTCGCGGCGGCGATCGGATGCGCATACAGGTTATCGGCGCGAAGTAACAGCGCGAGGCTTAGCGAGGTGATGATCGCACTGCGATAAGAGCGGGATTTGGGCGGGCTGAAACGCCACGACAGTCGCTGCGACAACAGTCCCGCGGCAAAGGTCAGGACGATTTGAGCTGGGCGGAGGCTGAAATCGCGGAGGAACACCCCGGATGCAAGCAGCACTCCGAGCGCGGAAATCTGGAACAGGCGCGGGTCTGCGAATATGGTCGCAAGCCGCATCCGTTCTAACGCGATTCTGGAATTGGTGATTCGGGCTACCGCGTCCATCGAGTCGTCGTCCTCGACTCTCTGAACGGGGTCGTAAGAATTTCTTGCAGACTTTTTTCCGCTGCCGCCCCTTTTATTTGGGAAGGCTTCAGCTGCTCCCGCGCTGCACTTCAGGAGCGAAGGCCCGTTCTGGCGCGGGTCCGTCCCGGAGCGGGTTCTATTTGCGGGTCCAGGTTTTGCCGCCGTCGGCAGTCGTGTACGCGCTGCCATCGGCGGCAGTCACCGATGCGGAGTCGGCGCTGTCGGCGTTCACGCGAATAAGATCCGCGGTGGTCGGCGAGGACGCCGTCCGTTCCCATTGATCACCGTCAACGGTGCGGACGATCGTGCCGCCGCGGCCCACTGCCCAACAAACGGTGGGCGACGGCGAGCTGCCTGCCAGCAGGTCCGCCGGTACGCCACTTTGCTCCACGTGCCAGGTCCGGCCATGGTCAGACTGTTCGATCAAGCCGCGCGCGCCAACCTTCCAGAAGCCGAGTCCCTGCTGAGAGGTCACGACGACCGATCCCCGGTAGCCGGGGGTATGGAGGCTGCTCGCGAGCTTGCTCGCGCCGGCCGCCGCCGCGGCTGCCGCGACGGCTGGCGCCGATGGCGGCGGAGCCGCCATCGGCGCCATGCCGCTCTGGTCGCCGGCGGCGGGCGCGCCGCCGGCGACGGTTTCGGCAGCGCTCGATGTCGACGACTGCACGCGCAGTCGCGCAGCCGTCGACATCGAGCGCTCGGCGCGTTCGCGCGGAGATTCCGCCGCTGCGAGCAGCGGCGGAGCTGCCGGCGCGGCGTTCGGCGGCTGCGGGAGTGCCTGCAGCGCTTGCGGCGCAGGCACTCCCGCAGCGGGCTGATTCGGCGCCGCGCTCATACGACTGGTGACACCCGCGGCGCCGAGCGCGCCGAAGGCGCCCAGCGCGCGCGGCGCCAGTGCCATTGGTTCGGATCTGGGTTCGGGACTGGCCTCCGATTTGGCCGCGATCGCCGCGCCAGCCGGAGCCACGGAGGTTGCCTGACTTTCATTTTGATTGAGCGCGATTTCCGCGTTCGGAGCCGGCGCTGCCGGGCCCGCTGCGCTCTCGGCCGGCGCGCGCTGCGCGCCGGCCGAGAGCGCAGCCACCTGCACGGCGGGCGCTTCGCGCCCGCCGTGGCGCATCACGCCGGCTACCACCACCACTGCGAGCACGGCCGCGATCGCGGGGACCGCGACGCGCCAGGTGGGGCGCCAGGCGCGGATGGACGGCGGCGCGGGAACCGCGCCGCCGTCCGCCCGCGCCATCGCAGCGAGCGCAGCTTGGCATCGCGCACAGGTCGCGAAGTGAGTCTCGAGGCGGTCGCGTTCCGCGCGCCCCAGCGATCGATCGTAATATGCGGCGAGAAGTTCGGCGTCCGGACAGTTCGCAGCCGTCCCGCCCGATTCGGCGCGCTCGGACCAATCAATTACGCGCCGCGCGAGCGCAGCGTCGAACGGGTCAGAACCCTTGTTAGTTCGCTGATCGTGGTGACTCAACGTGATGCTCCATCAGTTAGAACGATCCGCTCAACTCTATTTGCGTGATTTCGGCGTCTGCTTTTCATTTCGCCTCTGGCAGCACGCGGGCGAGGTCGAGGGGCAGGTCCTCGCTCGCATAATCATAACACAGCGCGATTTGCTCGTTGCTCAGGCGATGCTCACGACGCAAGGCGCGCTCGACCGTCATCCGGATGTTGCTTCGGATGCGAGCCAGGCGCCGCGACACCGTCGATTCGTGCTCGCCCATCACTCGGGCGATTTGCAGCAGCGTAAGTTGTTGCCGGTAGTAGTAGCCGAGCAGCATCCGATCGCGGGCGGGCAGCTCGAGCAGCGCAGCGTCGAGCGCCGCGCCCACGATTCGCACATAGCGCGCGCGGTCGACTGAATCGTCGATCGGCGGCGACACCGGTTCCGGGCGGCCGTCGAGCGGATCGAACTTGCGCGCCCCACGAACGTAATCGACGTGGCGCTGAGCCATCACGGCGCGCAGCCAGGTCGCAAGCGAGCTGCGCCCGTGGAAATAGTCGAGCAGCGATCGGCGCCGGCCATCGCGCACCTCGAGTCCGTACAAATCGGCGTACAGCGAATCGGCGAGCTCGCGGCCGCGCTCCTCGTCGCCCGCGATCGCGCGAGCTGCGGCGTAAAGCGTGAGGCGGTAGCGGGCGATAAAATGTTCCCACGCTGCATCTTGTCCGGTGCGGCATGCGCACGCGAGAACCAGGTCTTCGGCGTGGATCGAATCGAGATACTGTTCGATCGCATCGTCTGCCTGCTGCGCGGTTTCGACGCTGCGCGCCAGCGCGTCGACGATCGCCGCGTCATCGCGATCGAGCTTCCATCGCAAAGCATTGCCGCGCGACTTGAGCCGCGCGATCGCGGATGCGTATCGTATGCGGAATTCTTGCGTTGCGTAACTCACGATCGCTCGCGCCGCCGTCCGCCATCTGTACGAAACAGACCCATCGGCGAGCGGCAGCTGTGAAGGAAAGAATAGTCCGGAGCAGGCACGGTTTCAGCCGCTCCGGTTCAAAGACCGGATGATGGGAATCAGAAAATGATGCGCCCGGTTGGGTGGCCGCGGGCGCGCAATCAGGTCTAGCCGGCCGTGCCGGAGAGCAGACTCGCTACCGCCAACGCACCGGCGGTAATCACGATCGCTATGACGACGAACAGGGCCATCTTCGCCATGCTACTCATCGTCGACCTCCTCCCGAAGAGCGCTGAAATCGCAACCCTTCTCAGATTTCGGTCATTAACCTGACTTATCCGACAAATTAGATATCGCGCGATCAGGCCAAATTCAAGGGCCCTGTTAAAGGATTGGATACCGGGATGCTTACCTATGGCGATAGTCGAGGATTGGTTTGGCGTATCATTGCCGGCGCACCGACGGTTAGAATGCCGCGCGATCGAGCGAGCGGTACTGGATAGCCTCGCTGACATGATGGGCCTCGATAGCCGTGGTGCCGTCGAGGTCGGCGATCGTGCGGGCGACTTTGAGGATGCGCGTGTAGGCGCGGGCGCTGAGCCCCAGCCGGTTGATCGCGAGCTCGAGCAGCCGCTCGCCCGAGGCCTCGACCTGGCAATTCGCACGCAACTCGCGCGCGCCCATCTGCGCATTGCAGTAAAACGACATCCCCGCAAACCGCTCGAGCTGAATCGCGCGCGCCTTGTTGACCCGCGCACGTATCGTCTCGGAGATCTCACCCGAGCTCCGGTCGGTGAGTTCCTTGTACTTCACCCCCGGGACTTCGATATGGATGTCGATCCGATCAAGCAACGGACCCGAGATGCGCGAGCGGTAGCGCTGGATCGCAAGCGGCGCGCAGGTGCATTCGTGCTGCGGGTCGGAGTAGAAGCCGCACGGACACGGGTTCATGGCAGCGACCAGCATCACGCTGGCCGGAAAAGTGAGCGTGCCCATCACGCGCGAGATGGTGATTTTCGCGTCTTCGAGCGGCTGCCTGAGAACCTCGAGCACGTTTTTCCGAAACTCCGGCAGCTCGTCGAGGAACAGCACGCCATGATGCGCGAGGCTGACCTCGCCGGGCCGCGGCACCGGTCCGCCTCCGATCAGTCCGGCGTCGGAGATCGTATGATGCGGTGAGCGGAAGGGCCGCGTCGCGATCAGCGCGCGCCCGTCCAGCACGCCCATCACGCTATGGACCTTGGTGGTCTCGACCGCCTCCTCGAACGTCATCGACGGCAGGATGGTTGGCAGGCGCTTGGCGAGCATTGTCTTGCCGGAGCCCGGCGGCCCGATCATCAGCACGTTGTGGCCGCCGGCGGCGGCGACTTCGAGCGCGCGCTTGGCCTGCTCCTGCCCTTTGACCTCGCTGAAGTCGACGTCGTAGCGGCCCGCGGAACCAAACAGCTCCTCGAGGTTGGCGACGCTCGGTTCGATCTCACGCAGTCCTTCGAAAAATTCGAAAGCCTCGCGCAGGCTCTCGACCCCGAGCACCGCGCATCCCTTGCTGATAACCGACGCCTCGGCAGCGTTCTCGCGCGGCAGCACGACGCCCTCCAGGCCGTTGGCGCGCGCAAGGATCGCGGTCGGCAGTGCGCCTTTGATCCCCTTGATGCGGCCGTCGAGCGCCAGCTCGCCGAGCACTACGTACTGGCGCAGCCGGTTGCGGTCGCGCAGCGTACCGTTGCCCGCCAGCAGGCCGAGCGCGAGTGGCAGGTCGAACGCGGAGCCTTCCTTGCGCATGTCGGCGGGGGCGAGGTTGATCGTGATCCTGCGATTGGGCCACTCGTAGCCCGAGTTCTTCATCGCGGATTTGACGCGGTCGAGCGACTCGCGCACCGCGCCCTCCGCCAGGCCCACCATCCTGATGTTCGGTGTGCCGCCGGCCACGTCGATTTCGACTTCGACCTGAGACGCATCGACGCCTACAAGCGTCGAGGAGAGCACGCTGGCGAGCAATTCGGAACCCCTTTAACCCGCAGCCGGGCTGCCGCGATGCTAGCGCATTGCGCCGGTGCGGGAATAGGTGTCCCTGGACGGGCGGCTACGGCCAGATCGCGCCGGCGGCGATCAGCTCCTCGCGCTCAGCGCGGCTGAGACCCAGCAAGTCGCCGAGAACGTAGTCGTTGTTCTCGCCGACTTCCGGCGCGATGGTGCGCACCGCTCCGGATCCCGCCGAGAGCCGGAACGGAATTCCGGTCACCTGCGTGGCGACGCCATCGTGCGTTGGCGTCTTCAATGCGGGCCAGAAGCCGCGCGACTGTAGCTGCGGATCGCGCGTGCACAAGTCGATGCCGTTAGAGACCACGCCCGCTGCGACATGCGCCGCTTGCAGCGCCGCCATCGCATCCTCGGCGCTGCGCTGCGCCGTCCACTGTGAGACATGTTCGTCAAGCTCGTCGCGATTGCGCATCCGCAAATACATCGTGCGGAATTTCGCCTCCCGCGCCCACGCGGGATCTCCCGCCACCGTGACGAAGCGCTCCCACTCGGCCTGTGAGCGTACCGCTATCGCGATCCATCGATCGTCGTCATCACCCATCGCGGCGCACTTGTAAACGCCGTGCGGCGCCGCTGGTCCTTCCTGCGAATTGTACAGCGGCGCAGGCTGCTTGCGTCCGTTGACCGAGATATCGAGCAGCGCCGGGCCGATCACGCTCGTTACCGCCTCGAACTGCGACAGATCGACGAACTGGCCCTCGCCGGTGCGATTGCGATGCCACAGTGCGATCAGCGCGGCGAGCGCGCCGGTGTAGCCGCCGCCCATGTCCGCGTACGAGTAGCCGTAGCCCGCCGGCGTGCCGTCGCGCTCCTGCATCAGCGCCGTGTAACCCGACAGCGCCTGCAGCGTCGGCCCATAACTCACGTAGTTCGAGCGCGGCCCGGTGTGCCCCAGGCCCGACATGCTGATGCATATGATGTCCGGCTTGACCTCACGGAGGCTCGCGTAGTCCATCCCCCAGCCTCGCATCACGCGCGCCGAGAAGTTGTCCATCACCAGGTCGCTCTTGGCCGCGAGCTTGCGCGCCAGCTCGACGCCGCGCGCCACGCTCATGTTGATCGCGACCGAGAGTTTGTCTCGATGCAGGTCGCATTGCAGTCCGATCTTGCGGGAGCCGATCGGCGGCGGCACCTTTCGCTCGATCTTCACCACCTCTGCGCCTTGATCGGCGAGGATTCGCGTCGCCACCGGCCCGGCGACGACCCAGGTGAAATCGAGCACGCGCACGACCTTTCAGTGGCAGCTCGGCCATCGTCAGATGACTCCCTCCACCGCCAGTTCGGCGATTTCGTCGAATTCAAGTCCGAGTGAGTCGCGCAGAATCTCCGCGCTATGCTCTCCCGTCAGTGGCGGACGTCGATACGCGCGCCACGGCGTCCCGTTGAACAGGTACGGCGCACCGGGATAACGGAACTTGCGCCCGAGCTCGCGATGCTCGACCTCGACGAAGTAGCTGCGCGCCGCAAGCTGTTCGTCGTCGAACAGCGCCTCGGGCGGCCGCACCGTCGCATAGGGCAGGCGCAGCAGCTGCGCGCGCTCCAGCAGTTCGTCGCGCGCGTAGTCCTTCACCCATTCGTCGAGCACGTCGAAAACGTGCTCGGCGTGGGTGTAGCGGTTCATCACCTCGTTGTACATCGGTTGATCGAGGTCCTGCGCCTTGCCGTCGCCCTTCATCCATTCGACCAGCGAGGTCCAGTCGCCGAGCGTGCAATGCATGATGTAACCGTCGCGGCATTTACCGACCCGGAAAAAACGGCTCCAGTGCAAAGTCCCGCGCCGCGGCTCCGCGATCTTGCGCTCGAAGTAGCTGCCCGCGACGTGCTCGACCGCCGCGGCCGTCGCTTCCTGCATGCTGAGATCGATCCAGCTTCCCTCCGCGCTGCGATTGCGTGCGAGCAGCGCGGTCATGATTGCGATCGCGCCATAGTACGACGCGGAGTGGTACGCCTGGAGGCCGAGCGGCCGCACCGGAGGATGCCCGGGGAAGCCGTTGACGTAGAGCATCCCGCCGAGCGCGGTCAACACCGTGTCGTCAGCCGCGAAATCACGATACGGCCCGGTCTGCCCGAACGGTGCTATCGAGCACAGGACCAGCGCGGGGTTCTCGCGATGCATCACTTCCCATGACAGCCCCATCGCCGCGAGCGTCCCCGGCGCGAAGCTCTCGACGATTACGTCGGTGGAGCGCGCCAGCGCGAGCATCAGATCGCGGCCGCGCGGATGATCGAGGTCCAGGGTCAGCGAGCGCTTGTTGAGATTGTAGAACCAGAAAAAAAGACTGCGATCGCGATGCGGCAGGTCGTCGAGGAACGGACCGATTCGCCGCGCCGCGTCGCCGCCCGGCGGCTCGACCTTGATCACGTCGGCGCCCATGTCGGCAAGCAGGCGCGCCGCAAGCTGAGCGCGATAGTTGGTGAGGTCGAGGACCCGCAGGCCCGCTAGCGCGCCGGCATCGCTCACGCTCAAGCCTTCGGCGGCGCTTCGGGCGTTTTAGCGGCTTTGGGCTTCGCGGGAGCTTCGGGAATCTCCTCGAAGTCGAACGGGCTGAGATCGGTCGTCGCCGGAATTTCTTCCAGCACCTCGTTATGCGGCCCGGTGCGTTTCCCGCCGCGCACGCGAATGGTTTCGAAGGTGTCGGGATTCACCCAGCGCACGCCGAGCACTGCCGGCTTGGCCTGTCCGTCCTCGTCGACCGGAATCAGCGCCGGACCTTCCTTGTCGAAGTAAGTGACCTTGCGAAGTCCCATATAAAATCAATCTGCCAAATTGCCGGTTGCGAGCATACGAAGCGCCGCCGCCGATTTCAAACTGGTACTGCTCCGATCAGGACGATCGCACCGCAGCGGTGAAAACGCCACTTGGGCGCAGGGTCGCGCGGCGAGACCGGGTCGGATAATCTTGTCGGATAAAGTAAAAGCACAATCAGCGCAGCATAAAAATCATCCAAGTCGAAGGAGTGCTCCGGCGCCCGCACGCCGACGCGTACCATCCGTGGCCGAGACCGACTACAAAGCGACACTCAAGCTTCCCAAAACCGACTTCCCGATGAAGGCGAATCTGCCGAAACGGGAACCCGAGACCCTCAAGCACTGGGAGGAAATTGAGATTTACGCTCTTCTCATGGCGGCGCGGACCGACGCGCCCACCTGGGTCCTTCACGACGGCCCGCCCTACGCCAACGGCCGCGTCCATCTCGGCACCGCGCTCAACAAAATTCTTAAGGACTTCGTGGTGCGTACGCGCTCGATGATGGGGAATCGCACGCCCTTCGTCCCCGGATGGGACTGCCACGGGATGCCGATCGAGCACAAAGTCTCGCGCGAGCTGGGCGACGAGGCGCGCACGATGCCGAAGCTGGAGCTGCGCGCGCTATGCCGCGCCGAAGCTGAGAAGTGGATCGACCTTCAGCGCACCGACTTCCGCCGCCTCGGATGCATCGGCGACTGGAAAAATCCGTACCTCACGATGAATCCCGAGTACGACGCGATCGAGATCGGCGTGCTGCGCCGCTTGGTCGAGGACGGCTACATCTATCGCGGCCGCCGCCCGGTCCATTGGTGCGTCGATTGCCGCACCGCACTGGCCGAGGCCGAAGTCGAATACGAACAGCACATCTCGCCTTCGATCTATGTCGCGTTCCCATTCAACTCCACGCTCGCCGACGCCGGCGCGCTCGCGGCGGAGCCCAGGGACGGCACCGAGCTCGATACGGCCCATCGCGCGGGCAAGCTCTCCGCGGTCATCTGGACCACCACGCCGTGGACGCTGCCCGCCAATCTCGGCATCAGCCTCAACGCGGCATTCGAGTACGTGGCACTGAAAGTTGGCGACAATTACTACGTCGTTGCGGCGCGCCTGGCCGACGCGGTCGAAAAGGAATGCGGCCTCAAGGTCGAGCGGCGCATCGCACTAAGCCGCGCCGCGCTGAAAGCGCTCGACGGCCAGGACGTGTTCCGCCATCCGTTGTTTGCGCGCGACGTCAAGCTGATGTTCGGCGATCACGTGACCGCCGACGCCGGCACCGGACTGGTGCACACCGCGCCCGGCCACGGCTACGAGGACTATGTTATCGGGCAGACCTACGGGCTACCGATGCTCACTCCCGTCGACGGCGCGGGTGTGTTCACGGCTGAGGCTGGCAAGTATGCGGGCCGCCGCGTCTTCGAAGCCAACGACACGATCGTCAAGGACCTCCGCAACAGTGGGGCTCTGCTCCACGCACAGACGCTCGCGCACAGCTACCCGCATTGCTGGCGATCGCATACGCCGCTGATCTTTCTCGCCACCGAGCAGTGGTTCCTGCGCATCGATCATCAGGACTTGCGCCGGCGCATCGTCGACGCGATCGACTACGTGCAATGGTTTCCGGCGTGGTCGCGCGATCGGATTCGCAACATGACAGAGACCCGCCCCGACTGGACGCTGTCGCGCCAGCGCGCGTGGGGAGTGCCGATCCCGGCGCTGCGATGCGAGAATTGCGGCACCGTCAGCCTTGACCCCGCGACCATGAAGCGGGTCGAGGAGATTTTCACGCGCGAAGGATCGGACGCGTGGTATCGACGACCGGTCGAGGACTTCGCCGACCCCGCCTTCCGATGCCCAAGTTGTGGCGCGGCCAAATTCGCCAAGGAAGAAGACGTGCTCGACGTGTGGTTCGACTCCGGATGCTCGCAGGCCGCGGTGCTCGATAAGCGCGCCGAGCTGACCTGGCCCGCCGACGCCTACCTCGAGGCCGTCGAGCAGGCGCGCGGATGGTTCGGCTCGTCGCTGGTATGCGCGGTCGCCACGCGCGGCACCGCGCCGTTCCGCAACGTCGTGAGCCACGGCCTCACCATCGACGAGCAGGGTCGCAAGATGGCCAAGTCGCTGGGCAACGCCGAGGATGCCGCCGACGTCACCAATCGCGTCGGCGCCGACGTCATCCGGATGGTGTATGCCTCGATCGATTACTCGGCCGAGATGGCGCTCGGACCGACCATCTTCAACGCGGTTTCCGAGTCGTATCGCAAGATTCGCAACACCTGCCGCTTTTTGCTCGGCAACCTCGCCGACTTTGATCCCGCGCGCGACGCGCCGGCGCTCGATGCGATGCTCGAGTTCGATCGCTTCTTCCTCTCGCGCCTGGAGAATCTCAAGACGGGCGTGCGCCGCGCCTACGACAAGTTCGACTTCCAGACCGCCTACCACGCGATCCTGAACTTCATCGTGATCGATTTAAGTTCGCTGTATATCGACGTCGCGCGCGACCGCTTGTATTGCGACGGCGCCAATTCGCGCGAGCGCCGCTCGGCGCAGAGCGTGCTCTACCTCGTGCTCGACGCGCTCATCCGGATGCTCGCGCCGTTGATCCCGTTCACCGCGGAGGAAGTCTACTCGCATCTTCCCGGCCGGAGCGCGCAAAGCGTGCATTTGCTGACCTTTGCCGAGCCGCGTCCCGAATGGCGCGATGCCGAACTTGAGACGCGCTGGGATCAGATGCTCAAGATCCGCGACGAGGCACTCAAGCTACTCGAGGCGATGCGCCAGGCGGGCGTCATCGGCGCGCCGCTCGAGGCGACGGTGAGCCTAGGCGCCGGCGGCGACGGTAGCGCTGACGGCGGTGCGCTCGGAGAGCTGCTCGCGAAATATCGCGACACGTTCAAGGATCTGTTCATCGTCTCCGGCGTCGACATTCTTAAACCCGAAGAAGTCGCGAGGCTTCACGCGCAGGCCGCCGGCCGCGACGCCTTCAGCGTCGACGGCACCTTCGCGCGCGTCGCCGCGCATCAGCCGCTGACGCTTACGGCGCGCCGCGCGTCGGGCGTGAAGTGCCATCGATGCTGGCGTTATTTCGACGATGGCGGCGATTCGGAGCTGGATCCGCGATGCCGCGTCGTCGTCAAAGAGGCGTGAGCGCGTGAGTTCTGCCGCCTCCTCGCCGATTCCCGGTGCGGCTCCCCCTCCGCCGCCGCGGCGTCATGTCTTCCTGCCGCTCGTCGGCCTCGTCACCATTCCCCTGCTCGTGCTCGATCAGGCCACCAAGCTCTACGTCCGCTCGCACATGACGCTCTACGAGAGCATCCCGATCATCCGCAATTTCGTCGACATCACCTACACTCGCAATGCGGGCGCGGCGTTCAGCATGTTCACCAACCTGCCGCCGTGGTTTCGCGGCGCCTTCCTGTTCTCGCTGTCGATCGCCGCGATCGTGGCGCTGCTGGTGCTGCTTACGCAATCGGACCGCATCACGCCGACTTCGATCGGGTTCGCGCTGATCCTCGCCGGCGCCAGCGGCAATCTCATCGATCGCGCGGTCCGCGGCGAGGTCGTCGACTTCATCCGCGTGCACTACTACGCGCTGAACTATCCGATCTTCAACGTTGCCGACAGCGCGATCTCCGTCGGTGTAACGTTGATCCTGTACGCGGCCTTCTTCCAGAGCGACTCCGACTAGCGCCCGCCTATAAAAAACGCCGGCAGGATCATGCGATCCCGCCGGCGCTCGATCATAGTTGCTGCGCTAACGGCCTACTGCATCAAGCCGACCTCGGCAGCTTTCACCACGCCCTCGGTGGTGAACCACGCCTTGTCGACCGCGCCCATATTGATGTACCAGCACTCGCGCTCCTGGGTTTCCATCGACGGCAGATAGCACATGGTCGCCAGCGAGGACTGCACGTCGGTCGACACTGCGCCTACGATGAACTCGCGCTTGAACGGATAGATCGCGATCTTCGCATCCGGCACCGGACGGTCGCGATAAGCGGCCCAGTAGATGTGTCCCTGCCACAGCTCGCCCTTACGATCGTAGGTGTCGATGTACGGCTCGAACCACATTTCCGAGTCCATGTACACCATGGTCTTCGAATGCAGGAAGACGGTGGTATAGTCCGCCATCCGCGGATTCGCCTCGATCACGTACATATGACGCATCTCCCAGATCTCGGGACACGCGCTGCCGCCGCCGTCAGTCGGGCAGCGGACCTCCGGCGAATGCTCGGCGCGCACGCACGCCAGCATGTTGCGCTCGCCCACGAACTTGTAGTTGTACTGCTCGGTCTTCGCGTTGAACCCCGAATAGTGATCCGGGTCCCAGGTCTGCGTTCCGGTAGCGCCCGACAGGATGGATTCATCCAGGCGGCGCAGCCGGCGCGATCCGGTCTCCCAAGTCCACGAATCGTCGGCTCGTTTCGGATCCCCGTAGCGATAACGCAGCAGGCTGGTGCCGCGCCCGCTCGCCGGCGCCAGTTCCGGTCCCAGGTAGAACAGCCACAGCCGGTTGTTCTTCTTGAAGTCAGGATCGGTCGGTATCGGCTCGACTTCGGTGCGTCCGACCTGGTCGTAGCCTGCGTAGTGGCCGATCTCGAAATAAGTGATCGCGAAAAACGGCTTGTTGATCCCGGTGTACTCCACGTCGCAATCGTAAAAACGCAGGTCGTAGTCATCCGATTGAATCGGACGGAACACGTTGTTCCACATGACCTTGGTCGCCGCGTACGGGTCGTTGGGATCGATCAGCGGGAACGGCTGCCCTGCCACATATCCGACCACAGTGCGATGATCCGGAGACAGCGTTACCTGCTCGGAATATTTTTCGGTCGCGTCCTTGTACGGAGGCGGCCAATCGATGCGCTGGGTCGGAATGATCTTCATCGACATTCCGTGCTGCACTTTGTACAGGACGCCCGGCGACACGAGATCGCGCACCTGGTTTGCCTTGTCGGCGGTGATAAAGTCTCCCGGTTTCACCTGCGCGCGCGCCGGCGCTCCCAAAGCCAATGCCGCCAGCGCAATCACCATCGCCGCTGACAGACGATATCCCCACGAGCTCTTCCTCGTAGTCATCACTCCCTCCTGGCAGTTGTGCATCATCGTTTGCACGGGTGTACTTATGCGAACTCTGTATATCTCTTACATATCGATATAAGTATGGCTAGTCGCTGACTGTCAATCTACTAATTTGTCCATTTTTGAACAGCCGCGGTCTCCTCGGATAGACTTCTCTCTTTCGACAAAAAAGCGCCGGCGGGATCCGATGATCCCGCCGGCGCAGAACGATCAGATGATTGATCTTGAGGCTACTGCATCAAGCCGACCTCGGCCGCTTTCACCACGCCTTCGGTAGTGAACCATGCTTTGTCGACCGCGCCCATATTGATGTACCAGCACTCGCGCTCCTGCGTTTCCATAGCGGGCAGGTAGCACATCGTCGCCAGCGATGACTGCGCATCGGTTGAGGCCGCGCCTACGATGAACTCGCGCTTGAAAGGATAGATCGCGATCTTCGCATCCGGCACCGGACGGTCGCGATACGCTGCCCAGTAGATATGGTTCTGCCACAGCTCGCCCTTGCGATCGTAAGTGTCGATGTACGGCTCGAACCACATTTCCGAGTCCATGTAGACCATGGTCCGTGAATGAAGAAAACTGGTGGTGTTCTCGGCCATCCGCGGCGTCGCATCGATCACGTACATGTGGCGCATCTCCCAGATCTCGGGACATGCGCTGGCGCCGCCGTCGGTCGGGCAGCGATGCTCGGGAACGTACTCCGCGCGCACGCACGCGAGCATGTTCTTCTCACCGACGAAGCGATAGTTGTATTCCTCGGTCTTGGCATTGAATCCCGAGTAGTGATCGGGGTCCCAGGTTTGCGATCCCGTCGAGCTCGACAGGATCGATTCGTCCAGCCGGCGCAGGCGTCGCGAGCCGGTTTCCCAGGTCCACGAATCGTCGGCGCGCTTCGGATCCGCGTATCGATAGCGCAACAGGCTGGTCCCGCGCGAGGTCGCCGGCGCCAGTTCCGGTCCCAGGTAGAACAGCCACAGCCGGCCGTTGCGCTTGAAATCCGGATCGGTCGGAATCGGCTCGACCTCGGTGCGTCCGACCTGGTCGTAGCCCGAGTAGTGGCCCAGCGTTCCGTATGCAATCTGGAAGTAGGCTTTATTGAGCCCGGTGTATTCCACGTCGCAGTCATAGAAACGCAGATCGTAGTCGTCCGATGAAATCGGGCGGAATACGTTGTTCCACATGATCTTGGTTGCGGCGTAAGGATCGTTCGGATCGATCAGCGGGAACGGCTGCCCCGCGACGTATCCGATCACCGTGCGATGGTCCGGCGACAGCGTTACCTGCTCGGAATATTTTTCGGTCGCATCCTTGTATGGAGGCGGCCAATCGATGCGTTGCGTCGGAGTTATCTTCATCGACATTCCGCGCTGCACTTTGTAAAACACGCCTGGCGACACGAGGTCGCGCACCTGGTTGGCCTTGTCCGCGGTGATGAAGTCCCCCGGCTTCACCTGCGCGCGTGCCGGCGTTCCGACCGCCAACACCACGAGCGCGGTCACCATCGCCGCTAACCGGCCAACTCCCCACGAGCTCTTTCTCGCGAACATGAAATCCTCCTCGCTGTTGAGTGCACTTTTATGCGCGCGTGTACTTATCCTGTCCCTCTCCAACTCTCGTATGCGCATATAAGTACGGGTCGTCTCCGATTGTCAAACTGCTAATTACTCGATGCCCCATTCAGTCAGTGGCGTCGACTCTCCCGCTCCCCCAGGCCCCCATTTGACGGCTCGAGAGCGCCCGATCTATCCTCTCGCGCGCCTCGTTACTCACGCCCGCGATGCTTTGCGCGCGCGGACAAGGAGCGTACTCCCATGAAGGCAATCAACACCGTCACCGGTTCCGCCAGCGCCGAGCAGCTCGGCACCACCCTGATGCATGAGCATCTAATGATCGGATGGGGCGGATGGGAGCTCGATTGCGCGATCCCGCGCTTCGAGCGCAAGGCCGCGCTCAAGAACTGCGTCGACCGGCTCAAGGAGCTGAAAGACCTCGGCCTCGAATCGTTCGTCGACCCGTGCCCGATGGACATCGGCCGCGACGTCACCTTCATGGCCGAGGTCTCCGCGGCCTCCGGCGTGCGCATCATCTGCGCGACCGGCCTCTACAAGGAAGACCTCGGCATCACCTCGTACTTCAAGCAGCGCTCCGTCGACGAAATCGCCGAGGTCTACGTATCCGAGATCACCAAGGGGATCGGCGACACCGGGGTCAAAGCCGGGATCATCAAGTGCGCGACCGGCAAGGGGCAGGTCACCGCGTATGAGGAGGCGTGCCTGCGCGCCGCCGCACGCGCGCATCGCCAGACCGGCGCGCCGATCACGACGCATACCGACGACGGCACGATGGGCCGCGAGCAGCTGGATATTTTCGCCTCAGAGGGCGTCGAGCTGGGCCACGTGATCATCGGCCATAGCTGCGGCGCGTCGGACCTGCGCTATCACACCGATATGCTCGACCGCGGATGCTTCCTCGGCTTCGACCGCTTCGGCCTGGACTTCCTGCATCCGGACAAGCTGCGCCTGGCGGCTCTGATCGGACTACTGGGCGTTGGTTACGAGAACCAGATCGTGCTCTCGCACGATTCGGTCGCATGCTGGCTGGGACGCGGGCTCGCGCTGCCGCCCGAGACCGCGAAGCTGGTCGAGAACTGGAAGCCCACCCACGTGTTCAAGAACATCGTGCCCGCCCTCAAGCGGGCCGGAGTCGGCGACGCGAAAGTTCGCGCGATGCTGGTCGACAATCCGCGGCGCTATTTCCAGAACTGAGCTACTGAACCGCGACCTGAATAGAAAAGCGGGCGGAACCGGCAAGCGGAGCCGCAAGGCGTGAGAACGTCCGGACGCTCGAGGCTCGAGGCCGCGCGCGGCCGATGTCGAGGCGCGACACGATGCCGCGCCTCGACGCTGGCAAATACTACTTGTTGTTGCCCGGCTCCACGCTGCCCGCGGGGGCCTGGCCGGTTGACTCCACGTCCGAGCGCCACTGGTCGATCGACTCGACCGTGAAGCGCCAATCGCTGCCGACCCGGAAGGCGGGGAGTTGGTTCTTCTTGAGCATCCGGTAAACCGTCGACGGATGCACTCGGAGGTACTTCGACACTTCGGATACCGTAAGCACCCTGCTCTTGATGATTTCGACTCGATCCATCTAAACACCTCGGCTGCTTAAGCCTCACCCCCTTGGTTTCCTCCCGTCACGCAGGCGGGCAATTCGCCTTCCTGCTACGCATCGTTAGTCCATCACATTGAATTACTCGTTTCAACAATTTTCGTGCAATTTTTTTAGATTAAATTCACACCTGAAAATGGGGCAAATGTGAGATCCTGACGCCGCAACCTCGCCGCGTGAACGCTTATTTCCCAACGGCGAGATGCGTCACGATCTCGTCGGCCGTCAGCGTGCGCGTCACCGTGTGGCCGATCCGGTCGAGCAGGATGAACTCGACGCCGCCGCCCGCGCGCTTTTTGTCGAGCCGGATCGCGCGGACGAATTCCTCGCCGCGCCATCCCGCGGGCATCGCGGTCGGCAGTCCGAAGCGCGCGATCAGCGCTTCAATGCGCGCCGCGTCCGCCGCGCTGAAGCCCGCGTAAGCCCGCGACAACCGCATCGCGGCAACCATCCCGATCGCCACCGCCTCGCCATGCAGAAATGCGCCGTAGCCCGCGCTCGCCTCGAGCGCATGGCCCACCGTATGCCCGAAGTTGAGGGTTTTGCGCAGCCCCGTCTCGCGCTCGTCAGCCGCGACGACGTCGGCCTTGTGCCGCAGCGACCGCGCCACGATCGCTTCCAGAACCGCCGCGTCGCGCTTGTCGAGAATAGCATCGGCCTGCTTTTCCAAATCACCGATCAGCGCCGCGTCGCGGATCGCGCCGTACTTGATCACCTCGGCCATGCCCTCGCGAAACTCGCGCTCGGGCAGCGTCGTGAGTGTCGCGACGTCGGCGACCACGATTCGCGGCTGATGGAACGCGCCGATCAGATTTTTGCCGCGCCGATGGTTCACGCCCGTCTTCCCGCCCAGCGCCGAGTCGACCTGCGCGACGACCGTGGTCGGGATCTGTACGATCGCGATACCGCGCAGGTAGGTCGCCGCGGCGTAACCGGCGAGGTCGCCGACCACGCCGCCGCCGAGCGCGAACACCGCGCTATGCCGATCGAGTTCGGCCTCCGTCATCCGATCGTAAAGCGTCGCCAGAGTGTCGAGCGACTTGCTCGCCTCGCCCGCCGCGATCGTAATTGTGATCGGATCGAAACCGGATTTGCGCAGTGACGCCTGCGCGCGTTCCCCGTAGAGCTTCGCGACGTTGGTGTCGGTCACCATCGCGGCGCGCCCCGGCTTCACCTGCGCGTCGCGTGCGAGCCGCCCGAGGTCGTCGAGAATTCCCGCGCCGACGTGCGCCGGATATGACAGCGCGCCGAGTTCTACGCCGACGGTCTGCATCTTCCGACTGCGCGCGGCGCAAATTCCGTGATGACCTTTTCCGCTGCTTCCTCGGGCGCGAGGTCCGAGGTGTCGATCGTCACGTCGACGCGCGCGTACGCCTCGGCGCGCTCGGCCATCAGCTCGCGCACCCGCTCGATCACCGGCTTGCCGCTCTCGGCGAGCTTGGGCCGCTTGCGGCGCGAGCGCTCGACGCGCGCCGCGATCACCTGCGGCCGCGCGGTGAGGCAGATGATCACGCCCGCGCTTTTGAGCGCCGCGCAGCTCCCCAGGTCGACGATCGCGCCGCCCCCGGTCGCGATCACCGCCGGCCGCGGACCGTGGCACTGCGGGCACTGGCTTAAGTCGCCCGCGATCTCTGCGATCACCTCGCGCTCGAGCGTGCGGAAATGCGCCTCGCCGTGGGCGCTGAAAATATCGGCGATCGGCTTGCCCGCGCGCCGCACGATCTCCGCGTCGCTGTCGACGAAAATCCACCCCAGCCGACGCGCGACAATCGGTCCCACCACGCTCTTCCCGGTTGCCATGAAGCCGGTCAGGATCAGTTTGGGCGTCATCGCGATGCGCCCCCGCGCCTAATAATTCTTGACCTGTTCGAGATAGCCGCGATAGTTGCGGTCGATCTCGACGAAGGAATCGCCGCCGAACTTTTCCAGGAACGCGGAGGCGACCTCGAACGCGACCACCGCTTCCGCGATTACCGCCGCCGCCGGAATCGCGCATACGTCGCTGCGCTCGATCGCGCCGGGCGCCTCGGCCTTGCTCTTGATATCGACCGAGCGCAGCGGCCGCATCAGCGTCGACAGCGGCTTGAACGCCACCCGCACCCGCAGCGGCTCGCCGGTCGTCATGCCGCCCTCGGTGCCGCCTGAGTTGTTGGAATGGCGCGTGAAGCGCCGCCCGCTCGCGTCGTAGCCGATCTCGTCGTGCAGTTCCGATCCGTGGATCGCCGCCGCCTTGAAGCCCAGCCCCAGCTCGACGCCTTTGACCGCCTGCAGGCTCAGCAGCGCGTGCGCCAGCCGCCCGTCGAGCTTGCGATCCCATTGCACGTGGCTGCCCAGCCCGACCGGCAACCCGGTCGCGATCACTTCGACCACGCCGCCCAGCGTGTCGCCGGTTTTCTTGCACGCGTCGATCTCGGCAATGATGGCGCGCTCGGCCTCGGCGTCGGCGACCCGCACTTGCGAGTCCTCGGTGATTCGCCGCAGCCGCTCGACGCTGAGGTCCGCCGGCGTATGCGCCTCGATCGCGCCGATACTCGCGACGTAGCCGAGGACCGTAATTCCAAATGGGTTCAGGATCTGCTTGGCCAGGCCGCCGATCGCGACCCGCGCCGTGGTCTCGCGCGCCGAGGCCCGCTCCAGCACGTCGCGGATATCGTCGAGGTTGTACTTGAGCACTCCCGCCAGGTCCGCGTGCCCGGGCCGCGGGCGCGTCACCGGCTGCGCCTCGGCGCGGTCGCGCGGATCCGCCGACATCTTCTTCTGCCAGTTCTTGAAGTCGCGGTTCTCGATAATGAACGTGATCGGGCTGCCCATCGACTTCCCGAAGCGGATTCCGGAAACCGGCCGGACTTCATCGCGCTCGATCAGCATCCGCCCGCCGCGTCCATAACCCTTCTGCCGCCGCGCAAGGTCCTCGTTGACCTTGGCAAAATCAATCTCAAACCCGGCCGGAAAGCCCTCAACCATGGCGACCAGCTCAGGCCCATGAGATTCGCCGGCAGTAAGAAATCGCAGCATCTGAATTAAGCCACCAAAACGCGCCCGCCGATCCGAGCGCGAGTGTCACCCCGATTCAACCAGATGGTAGCCCGTCGGGAAAGCGCCCCCGAGCCGGGCCACTTTTCACGGCCGCGATGTCAGGTATCGGAATGGCACCGACATCTTTGGAGAAGCGAGCCGCCGAAGTATCGTGGACCAATCGGGCTGTTAGCTTGCAGAGGAGGGCAGTTCGGTCTATATGCCCAGCGGAATCGAGCGTCAAAACGCAAATCCCGGCTGATGCAGTTTCAACAACAACGGTGGAGCTTCAAGTGATGAATCTGAAGCGCTTGAGAGTCTTTCCGCTTCGGCTACTGATAGCTGCCGCCGTGGCAGCACTGGCCGGATTCACCGCTATACCGAGCGAGGCCAATGACCCGACTCCGCAAGAAGCTCAGAAGATAGGCGTCGACGCATACATCTATGGCTACTCGTTGATCACCAGCGATGTCACCCGTGCGGCGTTCATCAACGTCAAGGCGCCCGCCCCAGGAACCTTCCAGGCGCCGTTGAACCAGTTCGTCAGTCTGCCCAAGTACCCGCCCGCAGACTATCACGGTGTTACGGCTCCGAACGCTGACACGCTCTACTCCGGCGCATTCATCGACGTGTCGAAAGAACCGATCATACTCTCCTACACCGACATGCACGGCCGGTACTTTCTTTTTCCCATATATTCCGAATGGACCAACGTCGTCAGCGCGCCCGGCAAACGAACACTTGGTACAGGTCCTCAGACCATCGCCATCACCGGACCTGGATGGCAAGGAACCTTGCCGCAGGGGATCACCCAGCAAGTCAAATCTCCGACCGGTTCAGTTTTTATTATCGCGCGCGTCTATGCAGAAGCTACCGCGAAGGATTACGCGGCGGTGAACGCGTTACAGGAACAGTTCAAGCTCGTCCCGCTGAGTTCCTATGGCAAGCCTTACAGCCCGCCGCCTGGAACGATTGATCCGAACGCGCCGAGCGTTAAAGACATCGTTCGGAACCTCATCAGCGCGATGGACACGCAGACCTATTTCGGCAAGTTGGCCAAATCCATGGCCGTCAACCCGCCGACTTTACCGGAAGACGCGCCCATCGTTGCGGAGATGGCGAAGATTGGCCTCGTGCCCGGGCAGCCATTCGATCTGAGCAAGCAACCTCCGGACGTGCAAAAGGCCCTGGCCGATGTCGGAAAAACTGCTTTCGCCCTGATCGACGAACAGCAAAAGAAAGGCGGCAAGACCGTCAACGGCTGGTTAGTCACCACCGGTACTGGCGCATACGGCACCAATTACCTTTGGCGCGCCGGGGTTTCCGCTTTTGGCTGGGGCGCAAACCTGACCAAGGACGCCGTCTATCCCAGTACCAAAGCAGACGCCGATGGCGCACCGCTGGTTGGCACGAATACTTACGTCGTCCATTTCGCTAAAGGTGAAACGCCACCCGTCAACGGCTTCTGGTCGATCACGATGTACGATAGCGAGTACTACTTCTATCCGAATCCGCTCAATAAGCTCACGGTCAGCCTGCGCGATCATCCGACGTTCAATGCCGACGGGTCGCTGGATCTCTATTTCTCGCACCAGAAGCCAGCGAACGCTCCGCGGGCAAATTGGCTGCCCGCACCGGCCGCCCAGTTCATCCTGATGATGCGGATGTACTGGCCGAGGGAGACCCCACCTTCGATTCTCGACGGCACCTGGTCGCCACCGCTAGTTAAGAAGGGTGGCTGAGCCACGCCGCACGATTCTGGATGCCGGTTAGCGACATTAGCAAGAGGCCGGCGTTGGGTTAGGGCGTGACAATTCTTGAGAGTGAAGTATCGAGTCTCATGAGAAGGACTCTAAGACGGCGGTAGGACTCGAGTTGCGTCGCCAGACTGATCCTGGCGTGCGATGATAGTTGCGTAGTATCGGTGGCGGCATCGGCAGTCATCGGGGCCAAGTCCGTTAATGGAAGCGCGAAAGACTGGGCGACGTAATCGGATGGGTCACTCGCCCCAAGTTTCACAAGTTGGCCTTCAAGAGCGGCACAGCACGCTTGTTCGAACGTCGCTTGCTGCTCTAATGCTTTCGCGGACTGAAAGATCGGTGATCCAGCTGCTCGCTCGCGAGTGATGATCTCGAAGCGGTAAGCGATTCTGACAATTATATACGCCGCCTCGATGGCGGCTGCTGAGTTAATGGCGCCGCGCCGTCCCTCGAGCCGGGATTGATCGGCCATGTTAAGAACTTCGAGCAGGTTTGCGCTCAAGCGACGCTCGACGGCGGCGATCCGCTCCGCGGCGATTTGTCCGTCCGCAACCTCTTTCGCGAAAGTCAGCGTGGTACGAAGCAATTTGTCGAGCCCATCGATCACCTTGTCGCTGGCGTATTCCGGCCACATAACCAGAAACACGAATCCGGTGGTCAGAACCCCGAGGATGATACCCCAGAAGCGCCACAGTGGTTTGTAAACGTCGGCGGTCGGCGCGAGGCCGACATAGCAGACCAGGAACGTGATGCCGGCCTGAATGCCCGCATAGCCCAGCCATTCGCTGCTCTGCGCCACATAAGTCGCAAACATCGTCACGACGAACATCGCTACGAGGTAGGGAGGTAGTGAGTCGAAGTTCTGCGATATGAGGATCATCGCCGCGAGTGCAGCCAGCCCGCCGCAGACGCATCCGGCGAGCCGCAAAATTGTCTTCCGCACAACGGCGCCGTACTGGTTTGGCTGACCCGCAACGATAGTGCTCCACAGGATCGTTTGGAGATCAACGCGCTGCGTGGTCAATCCGACCAGCAGCCCGAGTGTGATCGCAGTTGCGAGCTTGATGCTGAATCGAAAGGCGACGGGATCGATAAAAGGTCGCGGCTCCAGGTCTGTTTCGGCATCGGTTGTTTCCGCACTGGTCGAACCCAAAGGACGCTCTTGCGAGTCCAGCAGGTCGAGTATCGCCTGGAGTCCGCCGAGAAAGCCCAGAGCGTTCGATCGTCCGGACGGCGCGATTTCATCGCTGGCTGGCGATGTCCGCGCGGTCAAGTCAGTCAAATTTTGGATGGTTCCGCGCAGGTCGATCCACTCCGCCGACTCCCGCGGACTCAAGAGGCCTGCGCGTACGTCCTGGGCTCTCTCTGCCAGGGCATGGTCCAGAGCCTGGAAAGCGCTCTCGATCTCTTCGCGGTGATTTTGTCTGATGTCGTCAGATACCGGTTCATCGGCCAGCACCGCGAGACGTTCCACTTCCAGGTAGACATGCTCCGATGTCATGACCGTGTCGACTAAGGCGGCGAGATGCTGCGGCGTGGGTTTCATCTGCTCCTCGACGGACTTCAGGAGCATCAGATTGCGCGCGAGCATCGAGGTAATCTGCGGAGCAGGTAAAGGAGCGGCGAAGGGATCGAGATAGCGCTGCCCAACGTCCGCCAGGCGGCCACGTGAGCGTTCGAGGTCCGCGGCGATAGACTCGAGCAATCGTGGTTCGGGAGGAGACGGCCAGATCAATGTGTCGAAGGCGACCATCACCAGCGTCGCCACCAGGATACCGTCGAAAGTGTAAGTCGATCCCCAGCCGATCTCTCCGGGCTCGAAGATACCCGTGTACACCGTCGTTATCGTCCCGACCGCGACCAGAGCCAGGATCAGAAAGAGTCGAGTATTCGACAACAGGTAAGCGACGGCCGCGAATACAACGAACAGAAACGCCATCAGCAGGCCCGGGTAGTCGAGTAGCTGGCCGGTTATCGGCACGATCGCCGCCTGCATAGCCGCGGCGCACGCGATAATCAGCGCTCCTTCAAAAATGCCCAGCGAGATTCCCGGCTGGCCGATTCGGAACGCGAACAAAGGACCGAACGGTCCCAGTATCTGCATCACGGCCGCGAGCCCCGTCGTGACGGTGCTCTTGGCGGCGTTTCTGGCTGCTTCGACGATCCGCCGCTGACTCGGCGCTAACTCTCTGGCGAAGAACCCCAGCACCGACACCGGAGCTATCGCCCTCGTATCGTGACGACGGCGGTTTGTCCCATACGATACGGATGGTCAGTGTCAGCGCGTTTCAAAACTATCCGAACCGGAAAGCGTTGATTCAGGCGCACCCAGTTAAGAGTCTCTTCCACGTTCGGCAGGCCGCCCTCGGTGGCGCCGTTCTCCTGAAACAGTCCCCATCCGATGCCTTCGACTTCGCCCTCAAAGCTTTTGCCCGGATAGCTCAGGATCGACACCTCCGCTCGCATCCCGGGCCGAATTCGATTCAGCAGGTCTTCCCTGAAATACGCGAGCACGTACCAGTTACGATCATCCACCAGGGTCAGTACCGGTTGCCCCATGTTCGCGTATTGTCCCTCGGAAATATTCAGATTGGTGACATAACCGTCGAACGGCGCGCGCACCGAGCAGTAGTCGTAGTTCAGTTGCGCGTCGTCGATCGCTTCCTGCGCCGCCCGCATCCGCTGATTTACGTCGCCCAGCATCCCCAGGGCATCCTGCGCTTTGTGGAGTTCCGAGCTCGCACTCACCACCGCCGCCTCGGCCGCTTTGAGCTTGTTGCGCGCCTCGACCACGTCGTTGTCAGTGACGAAGTCGTGCTCGCGCAGCGGGACGATTCGGTCCAGGTATTGTTTGGCGTTCGCCGCGTCGACCTTGCGTTCGGCCAATTCCGCGGTGGCTGAATTGATCGTGTCCTTAAGTGTTTCGATATCAATTGCGGTCAGGTTCAGTTTGGTCCTCGCCGTATCGAGTGCCAGCTTGTAGGGACGCGGATCGACCACGAATAGAAGGTCGCCCTTGTTTACGTGCTGATTATCCGTGAGCGGAAGCTGGACGATTTCACCACTGACATGGGCCGCCAGCGCAGCCGTATTGGCATGAACGTACGCGTCGTCGGTTCGAGGGTTGGCGTAATACAACCGATAGATGTACCAACCCAGAATTATCGCCCCAAGGACCAGAACGCCGCTGAGCGTTCGTCCGATAACGCGCGCCCATGGGCGTGCCGACGTCGCCCTATGGGCGTCTGACTTGCGAGGACCGGCCGCGCTCATCGCCCGATCACCAGCCAGCAGATGAAGGCGATCGCCAGCGCCAGGCAGGTGTAGATCATCGGGCGCGGCGTCATCCACTCGTCGATGCCGGCCGACACCAGGAGCGGCCGTAAGATCAGCGCACCCAGGATTCCCGCAAACAGGCATAGCATCCACACCGGAAAATTCGCACCGGCAACGCTAATCACGGGGGCGCACCCGGAAATCAGGAACGCAGAAGAGGCGCGGACCAGGCGGCCCCGAAGGATGCTCGGACCAGGGCTAATGTAATGGAGCATTCGACGCTGACTCTGCACCCACGGCATGGACCAGGGCGGACGACGAAACCATCAGGTCTGCCTTGCTCTGAACCAGTGTATACCGTGCTGCCATCAGATCGCGTTCCGCACCGAGCAGGTCCGTGATCGTCGCGAGGCCGTGCCGATGGCTTTCAAGGTTTGCGCTGTAAGACTCTTCTGATGCCGCCGCGAGTGCTTCGGAAGCGTCGTACTTCTTTTTTGCCGAGACGAAGTCGTAATAAGCCCGCCATACTGTCGCAACCACGCTCAGCTCCAGCGACTTGAGCTCCGAGCGGGCGAGATTCCGTTCCGCCGTCGCCTTGCGCACACCATAGTAGCGGTCGAATCCGGTGAAGAGATTCCATCGCAGCGAAAGCAGCGCTCCGTAGAACGGTTGGTTAAGATCCTGGGTATGACCGCCATTTACAGTGTAGCTCCAGATTATCTGTCCATAATTTCCACTTACTCCTACCTCGGGATAGAACTCCGATTCGGCCCCGGCGATGGCGGCGTCGCCCGCGCGGACTGCGGCAATCTGGGCGGCGACGTCGGGCCGGTTTTTTATCGCGTCTGCTATGAGTTGTTCGACATCGTTGCTCAGATTTGCCGGAACGTTTTGGTGGTCGGCGCTCTGGACCGTGATCGACACGTCGGGCGCGACGCCAATTGCTTCGTATAGGGCCGACTCGGCGTCATGAACCATGGACTTGGCGTTCTCGAGATCGTAGACCGCCTGCGCCTCTACTTGCCTGGCGAGCAGGATTTGAGGCTTGGTTGCCAGACCCACTTGGTGGCGCTCCTGGATCGCGCCCAGGCTCGTACGCGCCAGCGTCAGATTGGTCTCAGCCGCATGCACGCTCGCCCGGGCGGCGGAGAGGACGTAGTAGGCCTTTTCGACGTTGAAAACAACGTCCTGAATCCCGCGATTAAAGGCGAAGTTCGTGGCGACTAACTGCTCGCGGGCGCCGCGCTCGGCGGCGCTGGTGCGGCCGAAGTCGAGCAGATCGTAGCTGACCTTGATTTGCGGCAGGAACGCCTCGTTGCGGATGACCAGCGTTTGCCCAGGGAACTGGATGGGCAGTTTGAGATAGTTGCCCTCAGCGTCGGCCTCGACTTGCGGATAGTTGTTGGCTTGCGATCGACCCAGCTGCGCTTGCGCAGCCTGCGCCGCATACCATGCGCGCCGCGTTTGCGGATTCGTCTTCAGGGCAAGGTCGATTAGCGCAGGCAGGTCGTATCCGGCGGGGTTCGACGCCTGGAGCCCGTTGGCGTCTCCGATAGTCCGGAGCTCCGCGAGCTTGGGCCCGGCCTCATTGGCGACGGTTATGGAGGTTGGCGGGCGCCACACATGGGTAACATCTGCGGATGGCGCAACCTCCGGATCCGGATTGAGACGAAGGAAGCCGCAGCCTTCGTCGCAGCAAACCAGGATAGCCAGCGCGAGCATGATGACCCAGTATGGCTTGGTGATTTGGGCTTGATTGATTGTGCGCATATCGAGCCCTTAGCAAAACCCCCGAAAACTGGATACGAGGGACCCACGGGCATTGCGCACAACGAGCGTCGTCCTACTCGCTCGGCGATGCCGATAAGTTCGATGTCGAAGTCCATCGTCTTCGCCATACCTTTGCCCGCGAACCACACTGGTCTTGTGTGGTACTGGACGAAATCGGCTACTGAGGAGAAACATGCTCGCTGAATCGCGAAAATTGGAGGGAAACAAATTGCTCGATCACATTGAGATCATGGTTTCCGATGTCGCCAGGAGCAGGCGCTTTTACGAGGCGGCGCTTGCTCCGCTTGGCTTTCATATTCTGAAAGACTTCGGCCAGGCAGTCGGCTTTGGAAAACCAGCAGCGCGTCCGCAATTCTTCATTGCTATTGGGCACTCGCGCGGTGCGCCGCACGTCGCTTTCGCGGCAGCAAACCGCGCAGCGGTGAAGGCGTTCTACGACGCTGCTATCGCGGCAGGTGGCAGGGATAACGGACCACCGGGACTGAGGCCACAGTACCATCCGAATTACTACGGTGCTTTCGTTTTCGATCCAGACGGAAACAACGTCGAGGCTGTTTGCCACGATTCAGACTGAGCGTCTGGTCAAATCAGGCCACTCGACTCCCCAAACCAGGCCACTTCGCTTCAACTTAGGCCAGTACCGGTCTTGTCGCGGCCCTCGACCGATAACATCGGCCGGGGCTCGTGAGCAGGGCGATGTAAAGACCAATGAATCCGCACGGATCGGGTGCGAACGGGGGACAGGTTTGCGTTACACTCATATTAGCGCGCATCGTCAATGGACTAGGCTGACTTGCGTTTTCCTCCACCGTTCCATCGGACCACAATCAGAGGTTGGCCATGAGAATCACGATATTTCCGCCGGGTGATCGGGCCACTGAGCTGGAGACCGACCGCGAGCTTCACCGCGCCTTTGATGTGCTGCACGACGCGTTAATTCGAACTCGCGGGGGAGGAAGGTTCGCGGACAGTTCGGCAGGAATCCTTCTCTCATATGAAGGCGACACGCCGGGGGCGCTCGCGGCGCTTGGGCGCGCCGGAATACGAGCGCTGGCGTCTTAGTCAAAAAATCGAACTGCTCGATGCTCGGGCCGGGCCATCAAATGCCAGCCCACAATCGCGAGCAGGATGGTGCGGCGGACCTTCAGGCGCGCTCTATTCGAGCGATTCATTTGACGCGATTTTGAATCAATTGGGCGCGAACCTCGACGTCATAGGGAAGTGGTGCGCCGGGACACAGCTCCCCGAGCCACTGCTTGGTAATCTGCTCCGGAAATTTCCGAAACCTGAATACCGAAACGTATACCGCGTATTGTTCGCCGGACAGCGGGTCTTCGACGAAGTCACGTCTACATCGCGAACAGTGCCGTTGAATGAGCGGTTTACCGGGCTCGATTTCTACTCACGCCCTGCAGCGACAGACCAGTTGTGGCTGTTCCATACGTCGCGGTCCATGGGGAAGCGCCTCCCGGCAGAAATATGCGACGAACAAGGAAAGCTAGTGTTGCGCTTATTGCATCGAAACGCCAACGGTTTCA
>CAVWMQ010000010.1:0-170926 GCA_963756155.1 uncultured delta proteobacterium | reverse complement strand
ACGACACGATTGAGACCCAGCAAGGCGGTGTGACCGAGGCGCTGGGCGGTTCGGCCAGTTTCTTTGCGCTGGCGGCGCGATTTTTCTCGCCGGTAAGTATCGTTGCCGCAGTCGGCACCGACTTCCGGCCCGAGGACCATCAGTCTCTTTGCCGAGCGGAGCATCGATATACGCGGCATGGCGCAGCGCGAGGGCCCGACCTTCCGCTGGCATGGGCGCTACCACGAAGACATGAATGTCCGCGACACGATAAGCGTCGCGCTCAACGTCTTTGCCGATTTCATGCCGATCTTGCTCCCCGACCAGCGCCGATCCGATTACGTGTTTCTCGCCAATATCTCGCCCGACCTGCAGCAGCACGTGCTATCGCAGGTGACGAGCCCGAAAGTGGTCGCCGCCGACACCATGAACCATCTGGATCGAAAACGAACGCGCCGGCCTGATTCACCTGCTCCCTCGCCTCGATATTTTGACGGTCAACGACGAAGAGGCGCGGATGCTGAGCGGCGAGCATAACCTGGTTAAAGCCGGACGCGCGATCCTCAAGATGGGTCCCGACACGGTGCTGGTAAAGCGCGGCGAATACGGCGTGTTGCTGTTCCGCCAGAATTCGCTGTTTGCGGTGCCCGCCTATCCGCTGGAAGAGGTTATCGATCCGACCGGCGCGGGCGACGCTTTCGCCGGCGGCTTTCATGGGATGGCTCGCGCGCAACGGCCAGGCTGACGGAATCGATTCTGCGAACCGCGGTAGTATACGGCAGCGTGCTCGGCTCGCTCGCGGTCGAGAAATTTTCGGCTCGAGGGCTTGCCGATCTGGCTTGGATGAAGATCGACCGGCGCTATCGCGCTTCATCGAGCTGACCGATTCGCATCATTCGAGATGGACCTCTCAATAGTTATTCCGCTCTACAACGAGCGGGATAACCTGGCGCCGCTGCATGAGGAACTGGGGCGCGCGATGCACGGCGCTCAATCGATCCTACGAAATGATCTTTGTTGACGACGGCAGCAACGACGGCGGTATCGAGGTCCTGCGCGAAATCAAAGCAGCGGATCCTCATGTGCGGGTGATCCGGCTGGCGCGCAATTCGGGACAGACCGCGGCGCTGGCCTGCGGCCTCGCAGACGCGGCGGGCGAGGTGGTGGTTGCGATCGATGGCGACGGCGAGAACGATCCCGCCGATATCCCTCGCCTGGTGGCAATCGACGACGGCTACGACCTCGCCAGCGGATGGCGCACGGAACGATGGCAAGACGCGCCGCTGACGCGGAGGATGCCCTCGACTGGCGGCCAACTCGCTGATCTCGTGGCTTACCGGCGTCCGCACTGCACGACTATGGATGCACGCTCAAGGCTTATCGTCGCGATTTGGCACAGCGATCTGCGCCTATATGGTGAAATGCATCGCTTTGTACCCGTAATCGCAGCAGAACAAGGCGCGCGCATCGCGGAAGTCGAGGTGAATTTCCGCGCACGTCGCACCGGCGCCTCGAAATACGGCCCTGGCCGCATCATTCGCACGATTCTCGACCTGATGACCGTGCGCTTTCTCTCCGGCTACTCGACCCGCCCGATCCAGATTTTCGGCCCGCTTGGTGTGGTGATGGGGGCGATTGGCGCGGTGTGGATGAGATCCTGGTGTTCGAGAAGGTCGTGCTTGGCCATCCGCTGGGCAACCGGCCGGCGCTTTTGCTGGCGGTGTTGCTGGTGGTGGTCGGCGTGCAGTTCGTTAGCCTCGGATTGATCGGCGAGATGCTGACGCGCACCTACCACGAATCCCAGGGCAAGCCGATCTATGTGATCAAGGAGGAGTTCTGAGGCCCGCAAAATGAATATTGCAGTAGTGGGGACGGGCTACGTGGGGCTGGTGAGCGGCACCTGCTTTGCCGAAAGCGGCAATGAAGTGGTTTGCGTCGATATCGACCGCCAACGGATCGGATAGCTCAATGCGGGAGAGGTTCCGATCTATGAACCCGGTCTTGCGGAGTTGGTGCGGCGCAACGTCGACGAAGGGCGGCTCAGTTTCACGACCGACTCGGGACGCGGTGGCGCAGTCGATGGTCTCGTTTATCGCGGTCGGCACGCCGATGAGCGCGAGCGGCGCAGCCGATCTGTCGCGGCGTCTTCAAGGCGGCCGAGATATTGCGAAATCGGTCAGCGGCTATCACATCATCGCGGTTAAGAGCACGGTCCCGGTCGGCACCAGCGACCAGGTGCGCGAGATCGTCGGCCGCATCGCGAAACATAAGATCGACGTCTGCTCGGTCCCCGAATTTCTGAAGGAAGGATCGGCGATCGAGGACTTCATGCGGCCCGACCGCGTGGTCATCGGCAGCACCAGCGAACAGGCGACCGCGATTCTGCGGGAGATCCACGCCCCGTTCGTGCGCACCGACAATCCGATCATCGTGATGGATCCGCGCTCGGCCGAGCTGACCAAATATGCGTCGAACGCGATGCTCGCGTTGCGGATCTCGTTCATCAACCAGATGGCGAACCTGTGCGAGGCGGTGGGCGCGGAGATCAACGACGTGCGCCGCGGGATGGGCATCCGACAGCCGCATCGGCTCACAGTTCCTGTTTCCCGGCGTCGGTTACGGCGGATCGTGCTTTCCCAAGGACGTGCAGGCGCTGATCCATAGCGCGAGTCTGATCATCTCGACTTCACGCTGCTCAAGGCGGCCGACGCGGTCAACACTCCGGCAAAAGCGTATCGTCGCGGAGCCGCGTGAAGCAACATTTCGGCGACGGATCTGACGGGCCGCACGTTCGCGGTCTGGGGCTGGCCTTCAAGCCGCGTACCGACGATATGCGCGAGGCGCCCTCTCTGGTGGTGGTCGAGGAACTGCTCGCGGCGGGCGCAAGGTGCAAGTCCACGATCCCGAGGCGCTCGAAAACGCGCGCAAGATCTTCGGCGACCGGGTGAGCTATCATCGTGCCAATTACGAGGCGCTCAAGGGCGCCGACGCGCTGATAATCCTGACCGAATGGAACCAGTTCCGCCATCCGAATTTCCAGCGGATCAAGGCAGAGCTCAAACAGCCGGTGATTTTCGACGGCCGCAATCTCTATGAACCGGCGCTGATGAAAGCGCTGGAGTTCAAGTACTACTCGATCGGCGGCCGCCGGTTTAGACGGGTGCCGGTGGAGGAACTCGCGCACGGACAAAATCGCGGGTGGAGTGTGTCGTATGCGAATTCTGGTAACTGGCGGGGCCGGCTTTATCGGCTCGAACACGGTGGACGCGCTGGTCGCGGCGGGCACGCACGAAGTGTCGATTCTCGACGATCTCTCCGCGGGCAAACGCGACCAGGTCAATCCCGCGCGCCCGCTTCTATCAGGCCAATCATCCGCAACGCCGACGAAGTCAGCATGATCGTCGGACCGCGAGAAGCCCGAAGTAATCTTTCATCTGGCGGCGCAGATGGACGTGCGGCGCTCGGTCGCCGAACCTGCATTCGATGCCGAGGTCAATCTGGTCGGCTTTCTGAACTTGATGGAAGCGGGGCGACGCAACGGTCTGCGCCGCGTGATCTTCTCGTCGACCGGCGGCGCTATTTACGGCGAGCAGGACACCTTTCCTTGCGATGAGGACCATCCGACGCGTCCGGTCAGCCCCTACGGCGTCGCCAAGATGGCGACCGAGGCCTATCTGTTTTTCTACAAGTGCAGTACGGGATCGATTACGCTCGCGCTGCGCTATGCCAATGTTTACGGGCCGCGCCAGGACCCTCATGGCGAGGCGGGAGTGGTCGCGATCTTCTGCGGGCGCCTTGCTCGAAGGCGGAGCCGTGCACGATTTTCGGCGACGGCGAGCAGACGCGCGACTATGTTTACGTCGGCGACGTCGTGCGGGCGAATGTCGCGGCGATTGGCGCCAAGGTTACCGGCCGCGATCAATATCGGCACCGGCGTCGAGACCAGCGTTAACAGCTCTATCGCGAGCTTGCCGCGGTCGCGGGCAGAGGGTAAGGCGCCACGCCCGCCCGGCCGGGTGAGCAAGCCGCTCCGTGATTTCCCGGCGCGCCGCGCGTGAACTCAATTGGCGTCCCGAGGTCGCCCTCAAGGACGGTCTCGCGCGCACCTTGCCTTCTTCCAGGAACGCTCAAGCAGACTGAGCAGACGTGCTATGTTCGCGCTCGCCGACGCGCTACGTCGCGGAGGCCTTGTCGCTCGGTTTCAAATCCGGAAAAGCGTCTGACTGTCTAATGACCGACCCTGCAATCGATCCGCAATTTCTCGATCATCGCGCATATCGATCACGGCAAGTCGACGCTTGCCGACCGCCTGCTCGAGCGCACCGGCGCGCTCAGCAAGCGCGAGCTCAAGGAGCAGTTCCTGGACTCGATGGATCTTGAGCGCGAGCGCGGCATCACCATCAAGGCGCGCTCGGTGCGGCTCAACTACCTCGCCAAGGACGGCCGCGACTACGTTCTCAACCTGATCGACACGCCGGGCCACGTCGACTTTGCCTACGAAGTTTCGCGCAGCCTCTCCGCATGTGAGGGCGCCTTGCTGGTCGTCGACGCTAGCCAGGGAGTCGAGGCGCAGACGCTCGCCAACGTCTATCTAGCGCTCGATCACGGGCTCGAAATCATCCCGGTGATCAACAAGATCGATCTGCCCGGCGCCGACGTCGAGAGCACCCGCCACGAAATCGAACACCTGATCGGCCTCGACGCGACCGACGCGATCCTGACCAGTGCCAAGGAAGGCATTGGCATCGACGAGGTGCTCGAGGCGATCGTCACGCGCATTCCCGCGCCAGCCGCCCGCCGACTCGAGCCTGCGCGCGCTCATCTTCGACAGTTGGTACGACAGCTACGAGGGCGTCATCGGCCTGGTTCGCGTGTTCAGCGGCGCGCTCAAGCCCGGCATCAAGGTTTTGCTGATGGGCACCGCGAAGACCGGCGAGGTGATGCGGTTGGGGCACTTCACGCCGCACCCGAACCCCACCGAGGTGCTCGGCCCCGGCGAAGTCGGCTTCGTCGTCGCGGGAATCAAAACCGTCGCCGACATGCGCGTGGGCGACACCATCACCGATGCCGAGAATCCCGCCGCCGCGCCGCTCCCTGGTTTCAAGGAGTTGAAGCCGATGGTCTTCGCCGGCCTTTATCCGACCGAGGCCAATCAGTACGGGGCGCTTCGCGATGCGATCGAGAAGCTCACGCTCAACGACGCGAGCCTGGTCTGCGAGCCGGAATCCTCGCAGGCGCTCGGTTTTGGTTTCCGCGCCGGTTTCCTCGGCCTGCTGCACATGGAGATCGCGCAGGAGCGGCTGGAACGCGAGTTCGGCATCAATTTGATTGTGACCTCGCCGACCGTCGCGTACCGCGTGCGCGCCATCAATGGCGACGTGCTCACCGTCGACAATCCAGCGTTTCTCCCCGATGAGAACGCGATCGAGGCGATCGACGAGCCGTTCATCCTCGCCTCGATTCATGTGCCGGAAGAATATCTGGGCGCCGTGATGAAGCTGTGCGAGGAGCGCCGCGGCACGCAGCGAGACCTCCGCTTCCCCGGAGAGAAACGTGTCATCTTGCATTACGAGCTGCCGCTGGCGGAAATCGTCTTCGATTTTTACGATCGCCTGAAATCTATCAGCCGCGGCTACGCATCGCTCGACTACGAGTTTCTGGACTTCCGGCCCGGCGCTCTGGTTAAATTGGACATTCGAATCAACGGCGACGTCGTCGACGCGCTTTCCATGATCGTGCATCGCGACAAGGCCTATGAACGGGGCCGCGCGTTGTGCGAAAAGATGCGTCAGTTGATACCGCGCCAGATGTTCGACGTGGCGATCCAGGCCGCCATCGGCGCGCGCATAATTGCGCGGGAGTCGGTCAAGGCGTTGCGCAAGAACGTGACCGCCAAATGCTACGGCGGTGATATTACGCGCAAGCGCAAGCTGCTCGAGAAACAGAAGGAAGGCAAGAAGCGGATGAAGCAGGTCGGCAAGGTAGAAATTCCGCAGGAGGCTTTCCTGGCCCTGCTCAAGGTAGGAGAGTAGGCCTCTTCGTGGGAAATCCAGCACGACCGCTCCAGAAGCCAACGCCGCACGCCGGCTCCGTCCCTACGGCCGGTGCGCCGCCGCGCAAGTCCACCACTCGCGAGTACGCCGAGGCGATGATCGTCGCGTTGGTGCTGGCGATGTTCATCCGCACGTTCTTCATCCAGGCCTACAAGATCCCTTCCGGCTCGATGGAGCCGACCTTGCTGGTGGGCGACCATATCCTGGTCAACAAGATCGTCTTCGGGCTGCGCATGCCGGACTCGATTCTCGGCTTGCAGATTCCTGGTCCGCCCTACGGCAGTTATTTGTTTCATTTTGAGCCGGTGCATCGCGGCGACGTCGTGGTCTTCGTGTTCCCGCCCGATCGCACCAAGGACTTCATCAAGCGCGTGGTCGGTGTCGCCGGCGACACCGTCCAGGTCAAAGACGGCCAGGTGATTCTCAACGGCGTAAAGATTCCCGACCCGCATGCGCACTTCGAAGTGTCAGCGCAGGAGCGCTCCGCGGTTTCGCCCCGCGACAACTTCGGTCCCGTGACGGTTCCCCCGGGCAAGCTGTTCATGATGGGCGACAATCGCGATCGCAGCTACGACAGCCGCTTCTGGGGATTCGTCGATCTCAACGACGTCGAAGGACGCGCGATGATGATCTATTGGTCGTGGGACAGCGACGGCCTGGGCTTCCTGCCGATCCGATGGAGCAGGTTCGGCCAAATCGTGCACTGACGCGCGGGGTGGAACGTGGCTGACGAAGCGGTGACAAAAATTGGCGCGATGCTCGAGGAACTCGGCGCGCGCTTCGACCTTGTAGTCGAGGCGGTCTCCGGTTTCGGCGGGCGTCTCGACGCGTTGCGCGACGAAATCTTCGGCCAGTTCGCGGAAGTCGGCGGACAGATTCGCTTTCTCTCCGAGCAAATCGCCGAGAATCGCAAAGGCATCAGCGCGCTGCGCGCCGACCTGAGTGCCGAGATGATCCGGCTTGGCGAGGCGATCGGCGCGACCCGCGTCGAGTTCCGCGATCAGTTCGCAGCCGTAGCAGCCGAGCGCGCGTCCGGCGACGGTGGCGCCGCAACCGCCGACGTGATGGCCCGCAGCCTCACCACGTCACGCGAAGAGCTGAGCCGCGAGATGTCGGAGACCACCAAGACGCTCAAGCGCGAAATTGCCACTTCCGCGGAACTCGCCGCCAAGCGCCTGGGCGTCGAGCTCAAGGCGACCAACAAGTCGCTCGCCAACCTCGCGCGCAAGTTCGATCGCTTCGACGATCGCATCACCGTGCAGACCCGCGACCAGGATCAGCGCCTGCGCAAAATCGAGCGCAAAGGCAGCGGCTGATTCCGCTGGCGCGAGCTTTTTTTCGCCTCCTGTTGATGCGAAATTGCGCCGAGCCTTGACCCCCGCGGCCGGCGCCGATACAAAAGTAATGGACCTTTAACTTGCCCCTGAGAGGGTGAGAAGGGACGACGATGGAAGTGTACATGACGATACCCGGCTGCATCCGCGGCCGGGATTTTTTTGGCGCGTCGCAGGAGCCTTGAACTCGTGAGCGACGCCGGCAAAAGTCCCGCCGTCAAGCGGGAGGTCGCGCTCGACGCGGCCGCGGTATCGCGCTCGGTGAAGCGCATCGCGCACGAAATCGCCGAGCGCAACGGCGGCACCGGCAATCTCGTGCTGGTCGGCATCGTGCGCCGCGGCGCCAACCTCGCCGAGCGGCTCGCCGCCGAGCTCGATAGAAACGGCGACGGCCGCGTGCCGGTCGGCACTCTCGACATCTCCTCGTATCGCGACGATGGCAAAGGCGCCCCCGGCGACCCGCGTCTGCTCGCGCGCGATATTCGCTTCCCGCTCGACGGCAAACGCGTGGTGCTCGTCGACGACGTGCTCTACACCGGGCGCACCGTCCGCGCCGCGCTCGATGCGCTCTCCGATCTCGGCCGTGCAGAATCGATTCAGCTGGCGGTGCTGGTCGATCGCGGCGAGCGCGAGATTCCGATTCGCGCCGACTACGTGGGCAAAAACGTCCACGCCCCCAAGGGCCAGCGCGTCTACGTCCGTCTTGCCGAGGTGGACGGCGCCGACGCCGTCGTGATCGGAGACGGTAAACAGTGATGCAGCTGGCGGGAATAAATCCGCGCCGCCCATAAACGACGATGCCGCGCCTTGCGAAAATCGACCTGGTCTCGATCGAGGATCTCGCGGTTCCCGAGATCGAGCGGATTTTTTCGCTCGCCGACGGCTTCGCGCAGAAACTCGAGCGCGGCGAACCGCTCAACGTTGCCAGCGGCCTTGTGATGGCGACGCTCTTTTACGAGCCGTCGACTCGTACCCGCCTGAGCTTCGAGTCCGCGATGCATCGGCTCGGCGGCGCGGTGATCAGCTCCGCCGACATGCAGGCCAGCTCTGCTGCCAAGGGCGAGAGCCTCGCGGATACCGTGCGCGTCGTTAGCGGCTACGCCGACCTGATCGTCATTCGGCATCCGCGCGACGGCGCCGCGCGCGTAGCGGCCGACTATTCTCCGTGTGCGATCATCAACGCGGGCGACGGCAGCCGCGAGCATCCGACGCAGACGCTCTGCGATCTGTTCATCCTGCGCAAGAAAAAGGGGCAGCTGAAAGGACTGACGGTCGCCCTGTGCGGCGATCTCAAGTTCGGCCGCACCGTCCATTCGCTGATTTACGCGCTCGCGCGCTTCGGCGCGAATATTCTCGCGGTTCCCACCGGCGGAATGGAAGTGCCCGCCTACGTTCTCGAACGGCTGGCGGCGGAACGCAACTACAGTCTCTCGACCGTAACCATGGACGAGCTCAAGTCCCTGGCCGGCGGGCTCGACGCGCTCTACCTGACGCCTAACGCGCCGCATCAGATGGCGCTCTTCACCGGCGACGTACCGCTCGAGAAAATTCCGGTCGCCGAGCCGCCGGCCGCGCTCGACGCTTTCTACGTCACCCGGCTGCAGAAGGAGCGGCTGTCCGGCAAGGAGGCCGCGCCGGAAAGCTACGTTCGGTTCGACGCGCGCGCCCTCAAGACCAGCCGCACCCACGAAGCAGTCGTGATGCATCCCTTGCCGCGCACCAGCGAGCTCGCCTACGAGCTCGACGCGGACCCGCGCGCGGTTTACTTCGAGCAGGCTGCCGCCGGTGTGCCGGTGCGGATGGCGCTGATCGCATGGATGATGGAGAACACCGCCAAGCCCCGCGTCCGCGCGGCTCGCGCCGAGCAGCCGATCAGATTCAAGGGCGAGCCCACGCCGCCGCGCTGCGCCAATCCGAATTGCATCACCCGCTTCGAGGGCGCGTATCTAGCGCCGCGCTTCCTGCTCGCGCGCAGCGTCGACCGCTCGATACTGCCGCTGCGATGCGATTTCTGTGAGCGCGAACTCAGAATCGAATTCGTCGGCCACGCCCGCTCGCATCGCTACTATCGCTACGACGAGAGTCTCTACGGCTATGTGCGCAACTGGATCGACGACGGCGCGCTGGCCGTCTTCGAGAGCGTCAAGCAGGCCGAGGAGGCCGGCTACGAGCCGTACAAGCGCGGTCCGCAGCGCGAGATCATGAACGCCGAGGAAATCGCGCGCGCGGTCGACTCGCTCGCCGACCAGGTCATCGCCGACCTTCCCGATCTCAGCGGAGTCGCGGTAGTTGGCGTGGTTAGCCGCGGCGCGATGCTCGCGATGCGGCTGCGCGATCTGATCGAAGCGCGCACTGCGATCCGTCCGGCCTGCGCCGCCGTCGACGTGTTCAGTCCCGCCGACGCCGTGCGCCCAATCGGCAGCGCCGAGGAGTTCGATGCCGAGGGCCGCACCATCATCCTGGTCGACGACGTGATCAACAGCGGATGGACCGTGCAGCGCGCGATGGCGACGCTGTGGCAGCATGGACGGCCCGCGGCGGTGAAGCTCGCGGTGCTGATCGATCGCGGCCATCGCGTGCTTCCGATTCGCCCCAACTATGTCGGCAAAAATATTCCGACCTCGCGCACCGAACGCGTGCAGGTCCGCCTCGGCGGCCCCGAAGCCAACGGCAAGCACAAGCTCAGCGACAAGGTGACGATTTACTCGATGGTCGAGCCGCTCAAGGAGCCGGAGAGCGCCACTTGAATTCGGCCGCGAATTCGATTTTCCTGCGCGGTGGCCGAGTGATCGATCCCGCCAGCGGACTTGACGGCCCTTTCGACGTTCTGGTGATAGAGGGAGAGATCGAAGCGGTCGAAGGACCCGGCAGTCTAACCGCGCCCGAGGGCGTGCCAATAATCGAAGCCAGCGGATGGTGGCTTATTCCGGGCCTCATCGATCCGCACGTTCACCTGCGCGACCCGGGCTTTCCGGAGAAAGAGACTATCGCGAGCGGATTGCGCGCGGCTGCGGCCGGCGGATTTACCACTGTCGCTGCGATGGCGAACACCAAGCCGGTCAACGACTGCGCTGAAGTGACGCGCTACATGCTCGCGCGCGCCAAAGAAAGGCACTCGAGCCGGTTGGTGCCGGTGTCGGCGGTCACGCGCGGGCTCGGCGGCGTGGAATTGATCGATTTCGCCGCGATGGCGGAGGCGGGCGCGCGGCTATTTTCCGACGACGGCATCCCGATTGACGACCAGCTGGTGCTGTCGCGAGCGTTTGATGAGACCGCGCGGCTCGGTTTCGCGATTTCGCTGCACGAGGAAGATCGCGCGCTGTCGCGCGACGGCGCGCTCAACGCGGGCGAGGTGTCGAAGCGGCTCGGCGTCACCGGCTATCCCGATTCCGCCGAATCGCGGCGCGTGCGGCGCGATCTGGCCCTCGCGGTTGGCGCCGGGGCAGCGGTTCACGTCGCGCATGTATCGACCGCCGAGTCGATCGATCTCGTCCGTGCCGCGCGGCGCAACGGCGCGCGCGTTACCTGCGAAGTCACGCCGCATCACTTCACTCTCGACGAATCCGCGGCGCTGCGATGGGGCCCTTCGGCCAAGATGAACCCTCCGCTCCGGGACCGCGACGATCTCGAGGCGGTTCGCGCCGCGATCGCTGACGGGACCATCGATATGATCGCAACCGATCATGCCCCGCATGATCCCGCCTCCAAGCGGATGGAGGTACTCGCGCCGTGCTTTGGCCCCGATGCCGACGCGCGTCACTTGTCCCCGGAGCTGGCGGAGCAGTTCACGCATGCGGCAAACGGAATCGTCGGGCTTGAGACCGCGCTCGGCCTGGCGCTCGACCTGGTGAATCACAAATTGCTTGCTCCCGCACGACTGGTTGAGATGATGTCCCTCAATCCTGCGGCGCTGCTGCGCATGGAAGCGGGTGCCGGCACGTTGGCCACAGGAGCGCTCGCCGACATAACCTTGGTCGATCCGGATTTGATCTGGACGGTGGAGCCGGAGCGGTTTCATTCCAGGAGCCGCAACACTCCGTTCGCGGGGCGGCGCTTGAAGGGTAGGGCGGTCATGACAATTGTTGCGGGCGAGATCGTTTACGACGGTCGCAAGGCTGAGCTGAAGAAATCGAGCGGCGTGAAGGAAGCGGGACGGTCGTGAGCGGCGCGCGCGAAGCAATATTGGCACTGGCCGACGGGCGAATCTTTCGCGGCCGCTCGTTCGGCGCCGTCGGCGAGGCGGTCGGCGAGGTCGTGTTCAACACCGCGATGACCGGCTACCAGGAAGTCCTTACCGACCCTTCGTACAAAGGCCAGCTCGTGTGCATGACCTACCCGGAAATCGGCAACGTCGGAATCAATCGCGAGGACGCCGAGTCACGCCGGGTCTACGTCGAAGGGTTTATCGTTCGCGAGTACTGGGCGCGGCCTTCCAACTGGCGCTCCGAGATGGCGCTTGGCGAATACCTTGCCGAGGCCGGCGTGGTCGGAATCGAGGGAATCGACACCCGCGCACTGGTCCGCCACATCCGCACCCACGGCGCGCAGGAGGCGATCATTTCCAGCGCCGATCTCGACCCCGACTCGCTGCGCGCAAAAGCCAAGGCGTCCCCCGGCCTCATCGGCCGCGACCTGGTGCGCGAAGTGACTTGCCCGGCGCCGTATGATTGGGACCTTGGCGATTGGGAACTGGGACACGGCTATCGGCGCGCCGCCGCGGCTCAACGCCGCGATGCGCCGCTGGTCGTCGCGATCGACTACGGAATCAAGCTCAACATTTTGCGCCGCCTGGTCGCGACCGGCTTCCGCGTCCGCGTCCTGCCCGCGACTGCCAGCGCCGAAGAAATTCTCGCGCTCAATCCCGATGGAGTTTTTCTCTCCAACGGCCCCGGCGATCCCGCCGCACTCCCTTATGCGACCGCGGCCGTCGCCGGAGTGCTGGGCGAGAAACCCATTTTCGGTATCTGCCTCGGCCATCAGATTCTGGGCTTGGCGCTAGGTGGGACTACCTACAAGCTCGATTTCGGCCATCACGGTGCGAACCATCCGGTGATGGATTTGCGCACGCGGCGGGTCGAAATCACCTCCCAGAATCATGGCTTCGCGGTCAACTCGGATTCGCTCCAAGGACGCGCGGAGCTGTCGCATTTGAACTTGAACGACAAGACCGTCGAGGGTCTGCGCGGCGCCGGGGTGCCATTTTTCTCCGTTCAATATCATCCCGAGGCCTCGCCCGGACCGCACGACGCAAGCTACCTGTTCGCGCGTTTCAAGCGGCTGGTCGAGGCTTTTCCGCGCCACGGCGCCGATTCGCTCGATCGGATCGCTGCCGAAGAGGAACGCTGACGTGCCGCTGCGCAAGGATCTGAAATCAGTTCTGGTCGTCGGCTCCGGACCGATCGTCATCGGCCAGGCATGCGAGTTCGACTACTCGGGCACTCAGGCGATCAAGGCGCTGCGCGAAGAAGGGCTTAAGATCATCCTGGTCAACTCGAATCCGGCGACCATCATGACCGACCCGGAACTCGCCGACCGCACTTATATCGAGCCGATGACCGCCGCCGTCCTCGAGAAAATCATCGCGCGCGAGCGCCCCAATGCATTGCTGCCGACAGTCGGTGGGCAGACCGCTCTCAACCTCGCGATCGAGCTCGCTGAGTCGGGCGCGCTGGAGCGCTATTCGTGCGAGCTTATCGGCGCCAAGCTCCCCGCGATTAAAAAGGCCGAGGATCGCGACCTGTTCAAGCAGGCAATGCTGGCGATTGGTCTCGAGGTGCCGCGCTCGGAAATCGCGCACTCGCTCGCCGACGCGGAACGCGCGCGCCAGAAGCTCGGCTTGCCGGTGATCATCCGCCCCTCGCGCACCCTCGGCGGCACCGGCGGCTCGATCGCGCGCTCCGCCGACGACTTCCGCGCCAAGATGGCGTGGGGGCTCGAGATGTCGCCCAATCACGAAGTGCTGATCGAGCAATCGGTCGAAGGATGGAAAGAGTTCGAGCTCGAGGTGATGCGCGACGGCGCCGACAACGTCGTGATCATCTGCTCGATCGAGAATCTCGATCCGATGGGCGTGCATACCGGCGATTCGATCACGGTGGCGCCGGCGCAGACGCTGACCGACAAGGAATATCAGTTGATGCGGGACGCTTCGCAGCGCATCATCCGCGAAATCGGCGTCGATACCGGCGGCTCCAACATCCAGTTCGCGATCGAGCCCTCCACCGGCCGCATGGTCGTTATCGAAATGAACCCGCGCGTGTCGCGGAGTTCTGCGCTGGCCTCCAAAGCGACCGGATTCCCCATCGCGAAAATCGCGGCGCGGCTCGCGGTCGGCTACCGCCTCGACGAAATTCCCAACGACATCACCAGGATGACGCCGGCCTGCTTCGAGCCGACGATCGATTATGTGGTGACCAAAATTCCGCGCTTCACGTTCGAGAAATTCCGCGGCGCGCAGGACGAACTCGGGCCGCAGATGAAATCCGTGGGCGAGGTGATGGCGATCGGGCGCACCTTCAAGGAGTCTCTGCAAAAGGCGCTGCGCTCACTGGAAATCGGCTCCTACGGGCTCGAGAGCCGGCTCACCGAAACCAACCGCGCCCAGGCGCTGGCCGAAATCCGCGCCCAGGTCGCAAGTCCGAGCAGCCATCGCCTGTATCATCTCGCCGACGCGCTTCGCCTCGGGCTCAAACCCAAAGAACTGTACGATCTCAGCAAGATCGATCCCTGGTTTATCGATGCGAGTCGCGGACCTGGTGAGCGTCGAGACCCGCGTCGCGACCGAGCCGCTCAGCGCGGAATTCTTCCGCGAGTTCAAGCCGATGGGATTCTCCGATCGCGCAATCGCCGATCTACGCGGCCGCAACGGTCAGGACGAAGCCGCCATCGGCCAAGCGCGAATCGCCGCCGGCGTAACGCCGGTCTACAAATCCGTCGATACCTGCGGCGCCGAATTCGAAGCCTTCACTCCGTACCTCTACTCGACCTACGAGGGCGAAGATGAAGCCGTGCCGACCGACCGCCGCAAGATCATCATTCTGGGCGGCGGTCCGAACCGGATCGGGCAGGGAATCGAGTTCGACTACTGCTGCGTGCACGCGAGCATGGCGCTCAAACAGGCGGGCTTCGAGACCATCATGGTCAACTGCAATCCCGAGACCGTCTCGACCGACTACGATATTTCGGATCGCCTCTACTTCGAACCGCTCACCTTCGAGGACGTGCTTGCGATCGTCGCGCGCGAAAAGCCGTTCGGCGTGATCGTGCAGTTCGGCGGCCAGACCCCGCTCAAACTGGCGATGCCGCTGGAGAAGGCCGGTGTCCCGATTCTCGGCACCAGTCCCGATGCGATCGATCGCGCGGAGGACCGCGAGCGCTTCAACGTGCTGGTCGAAAAGCTCGGTCTCAAGCAGCCCCGGGGCGTGCTCGCGCGTGGACTGGACCAGGCGGTCGCGGGCGCCGCCGAGGTCGGCTACCCGGTGTTGATCAGGCCTTCGTACGTGCTTGGCGGACGCGCGATGGAAGTGATCGTCGACGAGCAAGCGCTCCGCCGCTACGTAGCGGTGGCTCTGCAAGCCTCCGAGCGGCATCCATTGCTGATCGATCGCTACCTGCAGGGGGCGATCGAAGTCGACGTCGACGCAATCTCCGACGGCGAAACGGTGGTTATCGGCGGAATCATGGAGCACGTCGAGCACGCCGGAATTCATTCCGGCGATAGCGCGTGCGCGCTGCCGCCGCGGAGCCTGAGCGCGGCGCTGCAGCGGGAATTGTCGGCGCAAACCAAAGTGCTCGCGCGCGAACTAAATGTGGTTGGTCTGATCAACGTCCAGTTCGCGATCTTCGGCGGCGAAGTCTTCATCCTGGAAGTAAACCCGCGCGCATCGCGCACCATTCCGTTCGTCAGCAAAGCGATTGGCGTGCCGCTGGCGAAGCTCGCGGCACAGGTAATGGCCGGCGCGAAACTGGGCGAGTTGGGCTTCACCGCCGAGAAGGTTCCCACACATGTGGCGGTGAAGGAATCGGTGTTCCCGTTCGTGCGGTTCCCGGGAGTCGATACGATTCTCGGCCCGGAGATGAAGTCGACCGGCGAAGTGATGGGGATCGACACCACCTTTGCGATGGCGTTCGCCAAGGCGGAACTCGCGGCGTCATCCGACTTGCCGAAATCGGGGTGCGTGTTCATCAGCGTGCGTGACGAGGATAAGCCGCAGCTCGAGCCGATTGCACGCGGGTTGATAGCGACCGGTTTCGAGCTGGTCGCGACGCGCGGTACCGCAAGCCACATCGAGCGCCTTGGCATCCGCTGCGCGACGGTGAACAAGGTGCTCGAAGGGAGCCCGCATATCGTGGATTCGATGAAGCAGGGGACGATCGCGATGGTGATAAACACGCCCGATGCGACCGGCACCGCAGACTCCTTCTCGATTAGGCGCACCGCGCTGGAACTGAGGCTTCCATACTTCACGACGATGGCGGGCGCGCAGGCCGCCGTCGAAGGAATCCTGGCGCTCAAGAGCGGGCCGCTCGAGGTGCGCGCGCTGCAAGACTATCATCACGGCTAGCCGCCGCGCCGGAGAAAACCGCGCGCCGCCTTGGCGCGAATCGCAGAACAGCTCGCCGATGGCCAGGGTCGTCTCACCTCCAACGCTCGCATCCCTGCACGCCGATACTCCCGTCGCCGCGATGGCGGGAATCGGACCCAAGCGCGCCGAGGCGCTGGCCGAGCGCGGAATCGCAACCGCCGCGGATCTCGTTTTTCATCTTCCAGCGCGCTACCAGGACTGGCGCATCCGCACCCCGATGCTGGCTCTCAAGCCCGGGATGATCGCCGTCGTGGAAGGCAACATGTCGGCGATCACCGAACGGCCGATGCCGGGCGCGCGGTGGCGCCGGCTCGCGACCGGCTGGCTCACGGCACCATTTCCCGCACAATCTGCTGGGCCAGGCACGCGCGGGCGGCCGGGTCGCGATGCAATCCGCCTCGTATGGTTTAACTTGCCGTCGTATATGCGGGGCCACCTCCCCGGCGGCGATCGGGTGCTCGCATGCGGCCGCGTGTCGATGACGCCGGGCGGTGGACTGGAGATCGTGCATCCCGAAATCCAGGTGCTCGCAGCCGCCGAACCGCAGCCGATACGCCCCGTCTATCGGCTGCCCGCCATCGTCGGCCAGCGCCTGTTTGCGAGCCTGATCACGCAAACTCTCGACCAACTCGGCGATGCGATTCACGGCGCTCTACCCGACAGCCTGCGCGAAAGTGATCCTGGCGCGGAAATGTTGCCGATTCACCAGGCGCTGTCCTTTTTGCACAACCCCCCGGCCGACGCTGATCTCGACGCGCTCAGGTTGGGCGCAACGCCGGCGCACCGAGCGTTGGCGTTCGATGAATTGTTCGCGTTTGAACTGGCGCTGGCGATCGAGCGCAAGCGCGCGGCTCGTCGCGCCGGAATCGCGCTGGACGGCGCCGGCAAGCTCACTGAGCGTTTGCTCGCGGAAGCACCGTTCAAGCTCACCGCCGCACAACATCACGCGATCGACGAGATAAGCGCCGACCTCGCGACGAGCTCGCAGATGAACCGCATGCTGATGGGCGACGTTGGCAGTGGAAAAACCATCGTCGCGTTCTGGGCTGCGCTCCGCGCCATCGAATGCGGGCATCAGGCCGTGATGATGGCGCCGACCGAGCTCCTCGCCGAACAGCATCAGCGCAGTTTCACGCGCCTGTGCGGACGCCTCGGGATTTCGAGCGCGCTGCTCACCGGCAAGGTGACCGGGTCGGCGCGCACGCAACTACTGCGCGGACTTGCCTCGGGCGCGATCGCGATGGCCTTCGGCACGCAGGCGCTGATCCAGGAAACGGTGCGAGTTCGCAGCCTCGGTCTCGGGATCATCGACGAGCAGCATCGTTTCGGCGTCTTCGACCGCGCGCGGCTCAAAGCGCTTGGGCCGCAAGCGAATGTGCTGATGATGACGGCAACGCCGATTCCGCGGAGCCTCGCGATGAGCCTGTTTGCGAACCTCGATGTTTCGTTTCTCGACGAGATGCCGCCGGGCAGAACACCGATCGCGACCGAAATTTTCGCCGAAGACGCCCTCGAGCGCGTTCACGAAATAGTGCGCGAGGAACTGAGCGCCGGTCGCCGCGCCTATTACATCCTGCCGCTGATCGACGGCGACCAGACGGAGGACGAGGAGGATCTGCGCTCGGTGATCGCGATGGCGGAGCGGCTTGGCGGCGGCGCTCTCAAGGGCTTCAAGGTCGGCTTGCTGCACGGCCGCATGCGCTCGGCGGAGAAGGACCGGGTCATGCGGGAGTTTCGCGATGGTGCGCTCGACGCGCTGGTATCGACCACCGTTGTAGAAGTCGGAATCGACGTGCCCGAGGCGACCGTCATGGTGGTAATCGCGGCGGAGCGCTACGGACTCGCGCAACTGCATCAACTGCGCGGCCGGGTAGGGCGCGGCGAGTGGGCGTCGCGATGCTGCCTGGTCGCGTCGCGTGGCGCCGACGCGCCGGCGCTCGAGCGCCTGCAGATCATGACTGCGAGCACGAGCGGCGCGGCGGTCGCCGAGGCGGATCTCAGGATGCGCGGACCTGGCGACTTACTGGGTGCTCGCCAAGCCGGCGCGCTGCCGCTAAAGTTCGTGCACTTCGTGCGCGACCATCAAACAATTGAGCGGGCGCGCGCGCTGGCCGAGCGATGGCTCGCACGCGACCCCGCGCTCGACAGTCCCGCCTCGGCGGGCGCGCGCGTCGCGCTCAAACGGATGCTTTCGCTGGGGTTCAGTCTTGGTGACGTCGCCTAAAGGCCCTTCGCCAAAAAATCAGAAGGGCTCGTCCGCTGACATCGAGCGGCGCCGCGAAGTCTCGGCCGGCGGAGTCATCTGGCGGCGCGATCCTAAAGGAACACTTGAAGTTGTGCTCATCAGGCCCGCCGGCTCCGACGACCGCTGGACGCTGCCGAAGGGGCATCTCGAGAAAGACGAACAGGCGATCGACGCCGCGATGCGCGAGGCTCGCGAGGAGACCGGCCTCGAAGTCGGGGGCGTCGAGCCGCTCGGCGTCGTCTCTTACGTTTTCTCCTGGCGCGAGCCCGACGGCGGGCCGCTGGTGCGAATCTTCAAGCGGGTACATTACTTCCTGATGGCGCATACCGGTGGCGACGCGTCGGCGCATGATGCCGAGACCGCCGAAGTCCTCTGGCTGCCGATCGACAAAGCGATCCGCCGTGCGAGCTACAAAAACGAGCGCGAGCTTCTGGAGAAGGCGCACGCGAAGCTGGCCGGCTCCGCGGCTGCCGAAGCGAAACGCCGATAGACGAACGGGTTCGCGATCTACGGATGCGGTGACGCCGGGATCGCCGCACCGTCGACGGTGCTCTGTTTCCACACCTCGGGAAGAAACTGCTGCGAGCGAATCGCGCCATCGCCAATCATCGCGAGCACCACGTTGGAGCGCTCTTCGACGCGGCGCGCCGTCGAGCTGGGCAGGACCTTGTCGAGGACGCGCGGGTAGAGGCGGGCGAAGTTGTCGGCGGAGTCGCGGTCGCGGAACACGATCATCCACAAAACTGTGACCGACTTGCCTTTGGCCAGCGCGATTATTCGATCGCCGCTCCACTTGCTCGCGGCCTGGACGTAAGGCGTCGACTCACCCATGGTGCGCTCCAGGATGATCTTGATCAGCAACTCGCCGTAAGTGTCCTCGTCCTCCTTGGTCCAGTTGTGGAGGCTCTTCTCGTAGCCTGCGAGCTTCACGATCTTCGGCGCGGTGGGTGTCTCAAAGTACAGCTCCGGATGCAGGATCTGCTGAGTTGATTGGGGCGGCTTGGTGAACAACGCGTTCACCCCCGGCCAGCCCTTGCGATGAAATGCTTCCGCGACGAACCGCGCGCCGTCGAAGTACTCGAACATCATCGGCTCGATTATCGCGCGCGGCATCCCCTCGGTGCGCGCCATGAACACCGGCGCGATCTCCTGAAGATGGGAAAGAAAGTAGTCCATCGTGGCGTCATCCAACCGTCCAAACACCACGCCGAAGCCGGAGAGCGTCGCGTCACCCTCGACGACCGCCTTGAACGCCAGCTCGCGATCGTCGTTGCTTTTGTTATGCTGCTGCGTGGTTCCGATATCGTAGTTCTGATCCTGAAGCGCATGCGTGAACTCGTGCGCGAGCACGCCGGCGGTCTCGAGCTTCTCGTACATCTCGACGGCGTCGCGCAATCGCTCGGGAACCGCGACCCTCAGCGGGCGATCGACTATAACCAGGTCCTTGCGGCGCGAGTCGTAGAAGCCCGCCAACTCCATCCCCACCGTCGCCATGCGATCCATGTCGACTTTGAAGTCGGCGGGGTAGAGCCCGATCATCTTGTTTTCTTCGACTGAGGTCGCGAGCTGCTCCTCGGTGACCTCGCGCGCGAACTCCGCCTTGAATCGCGCCTGCACCTGGCCGACGGTGAGGTACGAGATTGGAACTTTGCTGCTGAACTTGAGCCCGCGCATCGATTGGACGCGATCGCGGACGCGCGCGGTATCGTCGGGGCCGAGGACTGTGGTCTGCGCACTCGCGATCGCGACGCTCGCCAGCACCAACAGCGCGCCGATCGCCGGCGTGCCGAACCCCGCCGCGGATTCTCTAGTCATGCGGCCCCGTATTATTTGCGATTGCGCGCGATCGTTCTACGGTGACTGCGAGTCAGCCGATTCGACCACCCCGCCCGCTGGACGCGAATCGATTCGGCTGGCGCTCCAGATCGACGGCGCCAGCGTGTTGAAATATTGCGCGCCTTCGCCGATCAGCACCAGCACCGCGTTGCCGCGGTAGTCGATGCGATGCTCGGTGACGCCGTCGAGCAGCCGATCGAGCAGCGTCGCGTACACCTCCGCGAAATGGCTCGCCGTCTGCTGGTCGTCGAACGCGAGCATCCAGATCACGGTGAGCCCGCGCCCCTCCTGCAGGATGACCATGTGATCGCCGGCCCACAGCCGCGCCAGGTCGACGTCGTACGAGTCCTTGCCCAGGTTGCGCTCCAGGATCGTGCGCAGCAGCAGCTCGCCATAAGTGTCCTCGTCCGCCTTGGTCCATCCCGCCATCACGCTCTGATAGCCGCCGATCGAAACATTGAGCGGCGGGGCAGGGCGATCGAAGTAGAACGCCGGGTGGATGATCTGATGACTGGATTGCGGCGGATTGCGATACAGCGCGTCGACCCCCGCCCATCCTCCGCGCCGGTACGCCTCCGCGACGAAGCTCGCGCCCTGCGAATACTGAAACAGCAGCGGCGCGCTGAGCCCCTCCGGCGTGTCCGCGGATTCCGCCGCGAACGCCTGCGGCAGGTCCTGCAGATGATCGACCAGCGTATCGGCGGTGGCGTCGCTCATCCCGCCCATCACGTATGCGAACCCTGCCAGCGTCGCGTCGCCCTCGATCACGCACTTGAGCGCGAGCGCTCGGTCGTCGTCGTTCTTGACTTTGTCGAGGCTCTGCTCGATGCCGAAGTTCTGATCCTGCAGCGCGTGCGTCAACTCGTGCGCGAGCAGCAACTCGCCGACCACGTCGCGCTGCACCAGGAACTCGGTGGTGCCGCTCCAGAACCCAAGATTCGATCCTCCCTCGACCAGCACCATCTGCTTCTGATGCGGATCGTAGAAGCCCGCGACCTGGCTCTTCAGCAGCTTGAGCGTCGCCGCCTTCAGATCGATTCCCACCGGGTACAGCCCGAGCAGCGCGCCCGCCGCGCCATCGACTTCGAACTGATCGTCGGTGGTATCGCGCGCCATGTCGGCGACCAGCAGTTTCTCGACCTCGTCGGGAGTCTTGACGACCAGCGGCACCTTGCTCTTGAAGGGCAACTGCCGCAGTTGCTGGATGCCGGCTTCGATCTTCGCGGCTTGAAGCTGATTGACCTGGCCGCCGCTCACCAGCTCGTACGCGCACGCTGACAAAAGAAAAGCGCACGCGGCCAGCGGCCAGAGGCGCCGCCAGGCTGCCCCCGGAGATGCGGCCGCCCGGTCTTTCATTCACTCACGATCACAATCGGGAGCCCGAAGCGGGCGCTGGAACTGGCGCGCTGCTCAGCCGCGGCACGTGTCGTAAACGCACCCATCCGCACACGGTAATATCGCCGTTGACCTGCATCAAGCTGATCGACGCGGACGTCGGGATAGTAGCTCGCCAGCCGGCTGCGAAGCCGATCGGCGTTGCCCGAGCGCGAGAACGATCCGATCTGAACGAAGTAGATCATCGGACTGCCCGCCGCCCGCGAGCCCGGCGGCGCGCTCAGCACGTCCATCCGCACCCGCGCCGTGCCCGGCCCGATCATGCCGAGCACCACCGCCGCCTTGTGCGACAGATCGATCTTGCGCCCCTTCGCATACGGCCCGCGATCGTTGATCGTCACCTCTACCGATCGGTTGGTATCCAGCCGCGTGACCATCACCCGCGTCCCCAGCACGAACAGCTCCGAGGCCGCCGTCAGTTCTTCCTGATCATAAATCCTGCCGCTGGCGGTGGGACGGCCGTTGAAGCCCGGCCCGTACCATGACGCGGTTCCGATGATCGATCCGGGGCGAGCAGGCGGCGCGCCGGGCGCAGCGATCGGCGCGAGGGCAGGGCGCTCTGGCGCAGGCACACTTGACGTCGAGCACGCCACGAACGCGAGCCCCGCGACGGCCGCGAGCGCGACGCGCATCACCAGCGCGCGGAAATTCACTCCACCCACCTGACCCACTTCCACCACCGCGCACGATTATAGGAGACCCGTCGCGCGCGATGAAGCACCCCCGCGCAGTTCCGTGTTCCTGTTGAGCGCTCACCGCGATCGCGCTTCGAGCGTCCAATCCGCCGTGGTAGCATCGTGATCGGCGCGTGACGCGAAGCGCGATCGAACTATGTTGCGGACCAGGGTGGAGCTCGAGGAGGTTGAGGCGCACACCCTCGCGCCCTATGCGATGCTGTCGCGCGCCAGCCGCGGCCGCCGCTTCCCCGAGCCCGAGCATCCCATCCGCACCGTCTTCCAGCGCGACCGCGATCGCATCATCCATTCCGCCGCGTTCCGGCGCCTCGAGTACAAGACCCAGGTGTTCGTCAATCACGAGGGCGACTACTACCGCACCCGCCTCACCCACACCCTCGAGGCCGCGCAGATTACCCGCACCGTCGCGCGCGCGCTCGGCCTCAACGAGGAACTCGCCGAGGCTGTCGCACTCGCGCACGACCTCGGCCACACTCCCTTCGGCCACGCCGGCGAGCAGGTCCTGAACAAGCTGATGCAACCCTACGGCGGCTTCGACCACAACGCGCAGAGCCTCCGCACCGTCGACTGGATCGAAATCCGCTATCCGAATTTTCGCGGCCTCAACCTCAGCTTCGAAGTGCGCGAGGGAATCATCAAGCACTCGAATTTCCGCGAGCGTCCCGCGGCCCAGGAATTCGACGCCGCGACGTTCCCGTGCCTCGAGGCGCAGGTCGTCGACCTCGCCGATGAAATCGCCTACCTCGCGCACGACGTCGACGACGGCCTCACCGCCGCGATGCTCTCGGTCGACGACTTGAACCCCTCCGCGCTCTATCGCGACGCCGCCGGCGCCGCGCTGACGGCGAATCCTGCCGCCGAGCCGCGCGTCACCCGCTACCAGACCGTCATCCGCATGATCGACGCGATGTCGACCGACCTGATGAAGCAAATCGACGCCGAGCTGGAGCGCTCGAAAATCAAAAACCTCGACGACGTGCGCCAGGCGGGCAGGGCGCTGGTCGGCTTCAGTCCCGCGATGGGCGCGCAGGTCGAGGCCCTCAAGCAGATCATGCGCGACCGCCTCTATCGCCACTATCGCGTCAGCCGGATGACCGGCAAAGCGGGCAGGGTGCTCGCGCGCCTGTTCGAGGCCTATATGGACGACCCGCGCCAGATGCCCGAGCATGTGCTCACCCGCGGCCAGCGCGACGGCGAGGCGGTGCCGCGAATCGTCGCCGACTACATCGCCGGGATGACCGATCGTTTCGCGCTCGATGAATATCGCAAGTTGTTCGACCCCGATGAACGTGTCTGACGGCGCGCGGCCCGGCCTCAAGCTCCGCGAACGCCGCTCGATAGTGATCCGCCGCGAGGACCACATCGGCGGCCCGCTCGGCATCGTGTTTCTCGAGCCGCCCGACGGCCGCGACGACGAGATCATCACGCGCCTGCGCGATTACCTCGGCGCCAAAGTAAAGATCATCAAGGCGCAGGTCTCGCGCGATCAGATCGAAGTCGAAGTGGAATCGCGCGGCTGGCCCGAAGAAGCGGGGAAATTAGTTGCGCTGGCGCGCGATCTGGAAGCCAAGGGCGTGCGCCGGAACACCGCCGCGAGGTATCGCGACGCGCTCGACATGGATCCGCTCAACGCCGATGCGCTCGCGGGCCTCGGATTTGCTCTCGGCGAGCGGGGCAGCCTGCTCGAAGCGCTGACCGCCCTGCAGCGCGCCCGCGAGCTCGGCGCCGACAACGTCGCAGTCCTGCTCGCGATCGGAAAATACTCGGCCCGCCTGGGGCGCAGCGTCCCCGCGATCGCCGCATACGATCGCGTCCTGCAACTCGAGCCGCGAAATTTCAACGCCCGCCGCGCGCTGCGCGCGATGGGCCGCGAGTCCACACCCGGCCCAAACAGCCCAGGCCCTTCCGCCCGCACCACCCGCAAATGACGCTCCGTTAGTGCCCTCGAAATGCGCGATCCATCACGGCCGCAAGGGGTTGGCGAGCTTCGCGATCCTGATCATCAAGTTGACATAATATTTCTTATGCGAACTTGTAATTGGGCAGCAAGTGATGGCGCATCATTAAACATCCGTTACCCGCGTGAAGTCTGCGGCTGGGCGCTCCAGCCATCTGACTATTCGCATCACGCCGGGGAACACCGTCCGCCCTCCTCGCGACAGGCGTATCAGGCTCGACGTGCCGGTACCGGCCTCCTGTGCGACTTGTGGCCAGGTCATGTTTCTCTCGATGCGGCGAGCGTCGAGCGCTGCATAGAGCTTCATGGTGTCGAAGCGAAAGAATTTGCCCTTGGGAATGTCCGGCAGACGCGCTCTGATCTCGTCCGACTCCTGATGGCCCGGCACGAAACTCTCCGGTGACCGATTCAGCCAGCGCAGCATCGCCAGTACGCCGTCTCCCTCGGCTACCTGACCTGCTTCCGATGCCCGCCACTGTAGACGCGCTCAGCCGACGCCTTGCAGGACGCTCAGGTGCCTGATGCATTTCTCTCGTCACACCCGACCACGAGAGTCCACGCGCCTGCCGCTGCGCGTCGAGCGCTTCGTAGAGTGCCTGCAGACTGAAGTCACCTGATTCCGCCACCGATGCTGCCCTCCATCTGAAGCTGATTTCGAACTGACCCACTATCGAAGATCCCACCGCTGCGTCCAGCCACTTGACAACAGTTAGATGATTAGCTAAATATCAATGCATGGCCGGCGTCTTCAAAGCTCTCTCCGATCCCACTCGCCGCCGCGTGCTCCAACTGCTGCGAAAAGGGCCGAAGACCGCCGGCGACCTCTCCGATCACTTTGCGGTCTCCAAACCGACCATGTCGGCCCACTTCGCAGTCTTGCGCGAGGCCAACCTCGTCCATGCCGAGAAGTCCGGCAAGTTGGTCATCTACCATCTGAAACTCTCGGTGCTCGAAGACGCCCTGATGGGCTTCGCGAACACGTTTGGTTTGGGCTCGGATTCCAATGGCGCACCGGCCGAAACGAACCCCCGGATAAAGAAGATAAAAACGGTAAGAAGGAGGCATCTCATGATGACTAATCGGATCACATCCAGCTTGGCGCTCGCCGGACTGTTGCTCGCGGTCTCGGCCAGCCTCGCCTATGCCAGGAAGTTCGGCGTCGTGGGCGCCGACGTGCCCGTGCGCGGGACCATGGTGCTGGCCGGCCTTGTTCTGGTGTTCTACGCGAACGTCATTCCCAAATCGGTTTCGCAACATTCGGCCAGAGGCCAATCTGTTCAGCGCGTCGCCGGCTGGGCATTCGCTCTCGCGGGGCTGGCCTATGCGGCAATATGGGCGTTCGCCCCGATCCACATTGCCGCCGACACCTCCATGACCGCCGTGGCACTCGGCTTCGTTTGCGTGATCGGCTACTGCGGATGGACTCGATCGAGGCCCGCGTAGCCTTCGCTCGACGGACAGTCCATGAGCCGGGGGTTTCACAAAAACGGAAGTGAACGACGAAGCCGAAGTGCGCCGCCTGGATTGGCGCACTTGCGGCCACTTTCGATGGGTGCTGGAACATTGCGCCCACGCCCCGTATCATTGGCGGATTATGGGACGATTCATGCCGATACTTCACCTCCATTGCGGCCGTCTTCGATTCATTCCTGCGGCGGTGATTTTTTGCGCCGCGATCGCGATCGGCGTCGCATCTCGCGCGCGGATCGCCGCTGCCGCCTCACCTGACGCGCCGGCAAACGCCAGCGTCGTCACGGTCCCCGCCGATCCTGCGCGCGACGCGGCGCTCAAGACCTACCTGCAGCGGCGCTTCAAGATTCCGAGTCCCGATGAAATCAAGCTCGGCCCGATGGTGCAGTCGCCCTTCCCCGGCATGTTCGCCCGCCCGGTAATGGTCTCCAACGACAAGGGCCAGAGCACCACAGTGGTCCTGTTTGTCGATAAGGATCAGACCAAGGCCCTGATCGTCGATCCCTCAAAGCAGATGCTCGACCTTTCCAAAGATCCGTGGGGCCGCATGAATGTCAGCGGGATGCATCTCGAGGATCGCCCGATCGCTGGGACCGGCCAATGCACCCGTGACGGTGATCGAGTTCGCCGACTTCGAATGCCCCTTCTGCGCGCATGCGTTCGGCCTGGTCGAGACGCTGGAGAATTCGACCTACAAGGGACAGGTCCGCGTCATCTTCAAGTACTATCCGATCAACGGTCATCCGTGGGCATACAAGGCCGCGCTCGCCGCGGAATGCGCGCGGCTGCAGAACCCCGATGCGTTCTGGGATTTCGCGCGACACTTCTATAACAAGCAAGGCAGCATCAGCACCGCCAATCTGCAGCAGCATATCGACGACCTCGCCTCGAGCCTCAAGCTTGACGACAAGACGCTCAACGCCTGCATCGCCGGCACCAGCGCGCCCGAGCGCATCAAGCAGGACGTTGCCGATGCGACCGCGGCGCGCGTCAACTCGACGCCGTCGTTCTTCATCAACGGAATCCCGGTCTTCGGCCTGCCCGACGACCGCATTCTCGATTTCGTGGTGGGCTCGGAACTGGCGCAGACGGCGCACGCGTCGCGCTAGCGCGCGCGCCCCGTTCTAATTCAATTTTAAGTCAGGTCTGATTTTAATGCGGCGCTGAGGCTGACGCGGGCGCTGGCCCCGGAACGATCGGCATCACCGCGCCGCTGCCCGGCTTGGGCGGCTCTGCCGGCGCACCGAGCATCGCGAGCGATTCGATCACGTCCTGGCGCTGCGGCGCGAACGGATGCTCGTCCAGAAAGCGGCGGTAGCTCTCGATCGCCGCGGCCTGATCGCCCTGCTTCGCGAGCATCCGCGCCACTCCCAGCTCCGCCCTCACCTGCTCCGGTCCCGGCACGCTGGCGGCCTGCGCATAGGCGTTGGCGGCTTTGGCGTAGTCGCCCATTTGTTCGTACACAACGGCCAGGTCGGCGCGCGCCATGTTCATGAACAGCGGATCATGTTCTTCGGCCAGGAATTCAACCAGCGCGTCGCGCGCACGCGGCAGATCGTTCTCGGCGAGGTAGGTTTCGCCGAGATAAAAACGCGCCAAACGCCCGAGGCTGCGTCCCGGCTCCGCGTCGGCCAGCTTCGCGAAGCTGTCCTCGGCCTCCTTGTAATTCCTGGCGTTGAGCGCCGAGAGCGCCGCATAGAAATGATCGGCGGCGACGGTGTCGCGATGGCGCTCGTAGGTGTAGACGAGAAACGCGATCGCCGCGACTCCGACCACCACGCCCGCCGAGATGAAAACCTGGCGCAGGTTATTGACGAAGAATTCCTGCGCCTGCCCGAAGAGCGTGATGAACTCGTCGGGCTGCTTGAGCTCCTTGCGGCTGAGCTTGCGATGGGTGGTCGGCATGTCGGCTTGCGGCGGCGCCGCTCAGGCGAGCGTCAGTCGAGCGTGGGGCGGGCGCCCCGGCTCACATCTTGTACTTGAAGTCCTCGGGCGACATCCGCTCGAGAATCTCGGCCCACTTGTCGCGCGAGACGCTGGCCAGGTTCTGATCCGCGGAGCTCGACTCGCCCTGCGTCTCCTGCAACTCGCTGGAGTCCTCGAGCACTTTCTTGGCGACGTAGATTGGCGAGTTGGTCCGCAGCGCGAGCGCGATCGCATCCGAGGGGCGCGAGTCGAGTCCGAGCGCCCTGCCCTCGCGGGTCTTGAGCTGGATGCGCGCGAAATAGGTCTGGTCGCGCAGATCGGTGATCTCTACCGACTCGACAGTCGCGCCGAATTCGGCGAGCAGGTTGCGGATCAGATCGTGAGTCATCGGACGCGGCGGCTTGACGCCCTCGCGCTCGATCGCGATCGCCTGTCCTTCCAGCGGGCCGATCCAGATCGGCAGATTGAGCTTGTTGTCGGGATCTTTCAGCACCACTACCGGCGTCTTGCTGTTGGGCTCGACCGTAATCCCCCCGACCATCATCAGGATGTAGTCTTTTCTATCCACAGCCATATTCGAGCTCGCTGGAGGGCGCTTCTGCAGTGCGCGAGATTGCGGGCGCGGCGCGTCTCTTCCGGAAAATATCTTGGCCCAAACACGCCTCGTGGTCAACCGAACCCGGGCGCGCGTGGCGGCGAGCCACGTTATCAGGCGGCGACCAGGCGATCGATCACCCGGTAGAGCTGGTTGAGATTGCGGCACTCTTCCACCAGATCGCAATGCACGGCATAGCGTTCCATCTCGCTGTCGCCGAAACCCCAGGTGTTGCGGCTTTCGGGATTGAGCCAGATGACCCGCTTGGCGCGCTGGCGGATTTCGCGCAGGCACCAGTCGTGTGGCAAGTTGTAGTTATTCCTCGCGTCACCAAGCACGATCACGGTAGTCCGCTTGTTCACGGCACCAAGATGGTCGGCCACGAAGTTGCGGAACGCATAGCCGAAATTGGAATGCGCGTAGACGTTGATGACGTCGCCCTTGAGCGCGACGTCGAGCGCCTCCTTCGCGTCGTTGTTGCGGAAATGTTCGGTGACCTCGCCGATGTCGGACACGAAAATGAAGCTGCGCACCCGCGAGTACAGATCCTGCAGCGAGTACACGAACTGCAGCATGAAGCGCGAGGCGTTGCGCACCGAATCCGACACGTCGCACAGGATCAGCACCTGCGGCTTTTCCTTCTTGCGCCGCTCGAAGCGCAGCTTGAACGGCACCCCGCCGTTCTCCATGTTCTGGCGCAGGGTGCGCTTGATGTCGAAGCGGCCCTTCTTGGCGCGCTTGCGCCGGATCGTGATCACGTTCTTGAGGCGCTGCGCCAGGCGCGTCACCGCCTCGTTCATCTTCCGCAGCTCTTCCTCGGTCAGGTAGTAGAAGCTCTTCTCGCCGATCTGGTTGAAGCGCGGATCTTCCTTCTGCTTGATGTCGCGCTTCTCGCGCTCCATCCGCACGTAGCGCCGGATGATGTCGTCGAGCGCCTTGAGCCGCCGCTCCAGGTACTCCTCGAGCTTGCCGCGCAGCGCCGAGCCGATGTCCATCTTCTCGAGCTGCTCGCGCAGCTCCCGGATCTCCGCTTCGATCTTGTCCAGCCCGAGCTGACGCGCGAGCGCGCGCGCGAAATAGTTCTCCTCGATGGTGCGCTCGATTCCCTTCAGGCGCACCGCGCGCGCGGCGTCGCGGATCTGCCGCTCCATCTCGCCGGAGTTGTTCTGCAGGAGTTTCTTGGCGAGATCGGAGAGGTTCTTGCCCTCTTTCTTGAGCATCTCCTCGACCTGTTCCAGGAACTTCTGGAATTCCTGGTCAGACATCGAGAGCGCGTTCTGCACCGCCTGGCTGGCCTGCTTGATGATCTCGCCCAGGCCGGAAAAATAAATGTCGAACAGCTCCTCGAAAACCGGCAGCTCCGAGGCGCGCTTGACCATGGTGGCGCGCAATGCCGACCGGAACGCGTCGCGCTCGCCAAGGCCGGTCACTTCCGAGGCGAAGAACGCGTCGAGCGTCTCCGCCAGCGAGACGCGCACGCCGTTCTCGCGGAGCAGATTTGCAAATTCGACGAGCTTTTCTTCCATCGTTTATGACTCGATCAGTTCAGCAGGTCCTTGTCGCTGCCCGCCTCGGTGCCGCGGCGCGCGCGCACCCGCCGCACGTAGTCCTTCAACTCTTCCTGCGCTTTGCGCACGTCGCCCTCGTACTTCACGATCGTGTCGAGCGTCTCGTTGACCAGCTCCTGGTCGAGCGTCTGCACGTTGAGCAGGGTCAGCGCCTTCACCCAGTCCAGCGTCTCGCTGATGCCCGGGGCTTTCTTGAGATCGAGCTTGCGCAGCGACTGCACCACCGTCACGACTTCCTCGGCGAGCTTCTGCGCCGCCTCGGGCGCCTTGATCTTGATGATCGCAAGCTCCTGGGCGCGATCCGGGAAGTCGATATACAGATGCAGGCAGCGGCGCTTGAGCGCGTCGGACATTTCGCGCGCGTTGTTCGAGGTCAGCACCACCAGCGGGATATGCTTGGCCTTCAGCGTGCCGAGCTCCGGCACGGTGACCTGGAAATCGGACAGCAACTCGAGCAGGAACGCCTCGAACTCCGCGTCGGCCTTGTCGATCTCGTCGATCAGCAGCACCGACGGCTGCGGACTCGAGATCGCTTTCAACAGCGGGCGCGGCAGCACGAAGCGCTCGGAGAAGAACACGTCGTCTTCCTTCGCGATCATGTCGACCGCTTCCTTGAGCCCGCGCGCGCCGACCAGCACCTCGCCGATCTTGTCCTTCAAAATCTGCGTGTACAGAAGCTGCTTGGCATACTCCCATTCGTACAGCGCCTTGCCCTCATCCAGGCCCTCGTAACACTGCAGCCGAATCAGTTCGAAGCCGAGCGCGAGCGCGAGTACCTTGGCGAGATCGGTCTTGCCGACACCAGCGGGGCCCTCGACCAGCACGGGCTTTTTAAGCTCGGCGGCCAGGTAGATGACGGTCGCGATTCGCCGGCTCGCGATATAATTGTTGCTGGCGAATCTTTCGATGACATCCTCGATCGATGAAAACATCAACCCTCCTCGACGGTAGCGGCGTCACCCACGCACCGGCGCAGTCCAAATCCAATATCACGCGCAGCAACATCGAGGAAACCCATTACGGCGCCGCCGGCGCTGACGCGGCAGTGAACGACCACGTGTACGGCGTCGAGTCGGCGGTGATCGAGACGGTGTAGGAGCTGCCGGGCACCAGCGGCTCGCGCGGGATCAGCATCACCGCTCCGGCGCCGCTCAGAAATCCGCGCGCGGCCTGCCCCCACAGCTCGTTGGCCTTGCGAAACGCGGACGGCCGTACCAGGCAGTTGGGCACCTCGGCGCCGGCGCGCGTGATCAAATGACTCGAGATCAGAGGATCGTCCGCGCCGTTTGATCCCGCGCCGAGTTCGAGGATCACCGCCGGACCGGTCGGCAGCGCGTAGCCGGGGCACACCGCGATCGGATTGGGCCAGTCGCCGCCGCGATACGCGAGCGTCGTGGTCGCCGCGCCCGGCGGCGGAAATTCAACCGGCATCTTCAGCCGGCCGCGCGTCGGCGGTATCGGACCGAGCGCGGCATTCCAGGTGCGATCGCGCTCGGTCGCCACGAACATCTTGATCCTGAGCGGCTTCGCCAGGCCGCGCTGCATCGTGACCAGCGCGCAGCATTCGCCCTTCGAGCACGCGCTGCCAAATCCGATTTCGGCGAGTTGCGGATCGAGAAACCTGAGCGCCGCGAACGGCATCGCCGCCATGCGATTGAGGATCTCGGCGCCGGTGAAGCGCCGGCCCAGGCCCTTGAACACGAAGGCGGTAGGCGCGGCGCCAAGCCCGTCAGGCCCGTACGTAGGACGTCCGACAATGCGATCGTTCAGATCGGGCATCGCGGCGGAGCCGGTCTCGCCCTGCGACGCCGAGCCGTGGTCCTCCTCGTACTTATCGAGCACCTTGCGCGCGCGGATCACGTTGGCCTCGTGCGCCGCTGGGTCGCCGAGGACGGCGAGCAGTCCGGCGGCGCGGCGCAAATGGTTGAGCTCGACGACCGCGTTCTTCGGAGCGAAGCCGTTGCTGGTCGTCTCCTGCAGCTCGGACGCCGCGGGAGCCGGAGCGATCGCGGCGACTTGCGGATTCGGCGCGGCAGTCGCAGCATTCGGCGCGATCGCAGCCGGGGCTGGGGCCGGCGATCCGGATTGCAAGTTCTCCGGCGCCTGTTTGGGGGTCTGCTGCTGATCGTGAAAAAACCCGTGGCCGGCGAACGCGCCTCTGATCACGACGACGGCGATGATCGCAAGCACGATCCAGCGGCGCGTCGGACTCCGCACCCGGTCGCGGCGCCGGACGGCGCGAGTGTCGGCCGCCGCGATACTAGGTTCGGTCGACACGGGGCCTCGCGCAGTGCTCGCGGTGCAGAACGGACATTCGTCGGAGCCGGGGGGCAGCGGCCGGGCGCATCGCGGACAGTTCTGCTCGCCGGCGGCCCACTTCACGCGATAGACGCGATAGTTGCCGGCCAGGCCCTTGAGCTGCATCTCGCGGCCGTCGTCGAAGCGGAGATCGCCGGCGCTCTGGGTCACCTCTTTGACCGTCGGTGAGACCAGGATTTCGCCGGCCTTGGCGGCCGCCCCGATGCGCGCGGCGAGGATCACGGCCTTGCCGAAGAAATCGCCCTCCTCCTGGATCGCCTCGCCCATGTTGATCCCGATCCGCACGCGAATCGGTACGCCGGGGTTATCGCGGCAATAGTCAGCCAAGGCACGCTGGATGCCGATAGCGCAATTCAAGGCACGTCTTGCGCTGGCAAAGGCGATCATGAAGCCGTCACCCATCGCCTTGACTTCGAAACCCTGCTGTTTGGCAACCTGGTCGCGTATGATCCGATTGTGCACGCCCATCACTTCGGCCGCCCGAAGGTCGCCCAGGCGCTCGGTCATGATCGTGGAATTCTCGACGTCCGAAAATAAAATGCTGACGGTGCCGTCGGGCGCCGACTGCGCGCGCAGGTTCGGCCGCTCGATCATGACCGTCGATGCGATCACGTCGATCGCCGCCGGCGGTGCCGACGTCATCGAGCGCAACTGATCGCGCACCGTCGCCGCGCTCGCGGGCCGCGCCTCCGGCGTCTTCGCGAGCATCCGCAGCACCAAGTCGTCGAGCGCGCGCGGCACCTCGGGCGCGATCGACGACGGCACGGGCGGCGCAGCGCTCACGTGCTGCGTGAGAATCGCCATCAGATCGTCGCCGATGAACGGCGGCCGTCCCGTCAGCATCTCGAACAGCATCGCGCCGAGCGAGTAGAGATCGCTGCGCGGCTCCAGCGGCTTGCCGAGCGTTTGCTCGGGCGGCATGTACGCGACGGTGCCGACCATCATGCCCTGCACGGTGAGTCGCGACTGGTCGGGCGCGATCGCGAGGCCGAAGTCGCCGAGCATGCTCTGCCCGTTCTGCGCGATGAAAACATTGGCGGGCTTGAGGTCGCGATGAATCACGCCGCGCGAGTGCGCATAGTCGAGCGCGTCGGCCACCTCCGTCGCGATCCGGATCGCGTCGTCGAGCGCGAGCCCGCGCCGGCCGCGGCGCCTAATCAAATCGTCGACCGAGCCGCCGGGCATGTACTGGCTGACGATGTACGGCCGGCCGGCCTCCTCTCCGATGTCGTAAATGTTGACGATGTGCGGATGTTCGCCGAGGCGGCCCATCGCGCGCGCCTCGCGGCTGGTGCGCTCGCGACCGGCTTCGTCGAGTTGATCGATCTTGAACAGTGCGATGGCGACGTCGCGATCGATCGCGGCGTCATGCGCGAGATAGACGACCTTGCTGCGGCCTTCGCCGAGCAGCTGGAGCACGCGATAGCGGCCGCCGGCGATCGAAGTGGGCATCGGCGACTGCGCCGCGGACGACGCTCCCGCGGACAGCGTCGAGGGTTGCGACGACGCCCCTGCCGATCCCGACTTCGCTCCGTCCAACGATTTGCCGCACGCGCCGCAGTATCGCTCTTCGACGCGATGCGGCGCGCCGCACGACGGGCATGCGACTGCGAGCGCCGCGCCGCATCCGCCGCAGAAGTTGCGGCCCGCGTCGTTGGGACATCCGCACGCGTTGCATATGATCGAGGTTTGCGATGCCGCGCCGGACGACTGCGGCGCCGCTTGCGCTCGCGACGCGCCACTTGCGGGCACGAGCGTCTTTCCGCATCCACCGCAGAATTTGCGATCGGCTGCGTTCGGACATCCGCATGAATTACAGATCATCGTCGCCAGTGCCGGTGACGCCCTATGCCCGCCGCGTCCCCCGGACCGAGCGATTATATACGACTGGGAGACAAACCCATCGCGCGGTTTTCATGGGCTTGCGATGCGATTTTGCAGGTCGCGGGCGAGATCAGATGTGCAGCTCTTCCCAGACTTGCGCACCGGTCTCGAAGCGATCACGCGAGAGCGCGCTCGCGTCGAAGCGGCCGTAGCTGCCCGTCGCGATCAGGTCGGCGAGCGCCTGCCCCGCCCCGTAGGACTGCATCACGCCGCGGCCGCTGAACGAGTGCGCCTCGAACACCCGCGCCATCGCGCGCCCTACGATCGCGCTGCGATCCGGCGAGACCTCGTACAGCCCGGCCCATCCGGTGACGTGCTTCAGCCGCTCCATCGAGCTCATCCGCGCGAACATTCGCGGCCAAATCTCGTTAAGGAAAAATTGCTCGCCGTCGTAGTTGAAGTGATAGCCGGGCGGCTCCTCGCGCGGCGAGTATCCAGCCAGGATGTGCGGCCCCTCGTTGTGAAAGTATACGCCCGAGGTGTCGACGATCATCCCGTATTGCGCGAGGTTGGTGACGCGGCTGTCAACGATGCAGACCTGGCGGCGAACCGGCTGGCTCCAGTTCCTGAGTCCGAGCAGCTTGAGCGCGAGCGGCGACCATGCGCCGCCGGTGATCACGATCGAATCCGCGCGCAGCTCCAACAGCCGCCCGGTCTCGGATTCTCCCTGCCCCGGCTCTACCGGTGGATCTTGCGTCATCATCCGCGTGAGTTCGGCGTCGCTCAGCGCATCGTCGGCCTGCCAGCATTGAATTCGCACCTCGGAGCCGCCCGGCTCGATCGCGAGCACGAAAGTGCGGTCGAGAAATTGCGCGCCCGCCGCACGCGCGCGCGCCCGGTAGTGCTCCTTGAGCAGGTTCGGATTGATGAGCCCGTCGGCGGGCGAGAAGGTCGCGCCCGCGATTCCCTCGAGCTGGTCGATCTCCGGAAAGCGGCGATTCACCTCGGCGGCAGTCAGCGCTTCGATCGGATGTCCGAGCTCGCGCTGAATCGTCAGATGCTCGCGCGCCTTGTCCCAGGTGTCGTCGCCGTAGAGCCACAAGTAGCCCTTCTGGCGGAACCCGACTTCGTCGCGCACCCGTTCGTAGTACTCGATCGAGGCGCGGCACAGCGCGATATTGACGCGCTGCCACCAGGTGGCGCGCACGCCGCCGGCGTTTTTCTCACTCGAGCTCAGGCGCCCGCTAAGGTCGATATCGACCGCGAGCGCCTTGAGCCCGCGCTCCGCCAAGCCCATCGCGACCGAGCTGCCGATCACGCCGGCGCCGATCAGAATCACGTCGAAATGGGCCTTCTCGAGAGGGTGCGCCGCCACAGCAAAAGTGTACCAGAACGATTGCGTATTGCCCCTTGCTGAGGAGCGTCCGCTCCTGCCAATTATGAAGGTGATGTGTACGCTGGCGATTTATTTCAAAGTGACCCGCAGCTATCCGGTCGTGATAGCGGCGAATCGCGATGAGTTCCTGGCGCGTCCGGCCGGCAACCCGACCACGCTCGCGCATCATCCGCACGTCGTCGGTGGAAAGGATCTGAAGGCAGGCGGCACGTGGCTCGGAATCAACGAGTATGGAGTGGTGGCCGGGTTGCTCAACCGTCGTGCGGTCGAGGGCGCCAATCCCGACGTTCGCTCGCGCGGGCTGCTATGCCTGGATGCGCTCGGCCAGCGTAACGCCGCCGACGCGGCCCGCTTCGCGCGCGCGCAGCGCGGCAGCGACTACAATCCGTTTAACCTGTTGATCGCCTCGCGTGAGGAAGCCTGGGTCGCGCACAATCGCGACGGCGTGATCGCGATGGTGCCGCTGACGCCTGGCCTTCACCTGCTGACCAATCTCGACGTCGACGATTTCGAATGTCCGAAGATCAGCCGCTCCTACAGCAAGTTCGCGCGCCTGGGCGAGCACGCCGAGTTCCGCCGCGATCCGGTCGCGATGCAGGACGAGCTAGGCGCGATTCTCGCCGATCACGAAACCCAGCTCGACTCGCGCGGCGGCGACCGGCCCAATTCGCTATGCCTCCACCTCGACGGCTACGGCACTCGCTCCTCCAGCCTGATTTTCCTCGGCACCGAGCCCGGACACGTCGAGCATTGGTTCGCGCCCGGGGCGCCGTGCAACACCGCTTATGCGCCCGCGATGGTTCCGGAACGCGCCCAGCCTGAGTCCAGTGCGTGAGCTTATTCGATGAAGTATGCGGTGGCGCCGGCGATCAGGAAGCATGCAATCGCGATAGCGCCCGAGGCAATGAAAATCGACACCAGGAACGGAGGCTCGATCGCGAAGAACAGGACCACGACCGAGATCAACGCACAGATGCTCGCGATTATCGCGACCACCAGGCATGCGGAACGAAGCTGCGCCATCGGGAGTTGGCGGCCGGGGCGTAGCGCGGCGTTGCGTGCGCCCCAACCGGATTGAACTGATTCAATATGGGTTCGCTGATGAGCACAAGGATCAGGCGATGAGGACACGACTTAGGACTGTCGCGCCCGCCCCGCAGGCCGCGGCACTTGCGCTGGCCGTACTCGCGCTGATGCTCGCGCCCGCGGCGCATGCCGACAGTCTTCCCGGCCCGCAGACGCTCGGGGAATCAAATCTGAGCTGGCAGCAGCGCTTTCTCGGAATCGTTCCGATGGTCAAGCCGAATGCGAAGGATCCGGTCGTGGTGATGGTCAATGGAACTCCGATCACCGTCACCCAGATCGACGAATATTCGAAAACCGAGGCGCAGCTCATCAACGCAACCTCGACCGAAGAAACCAACGCCGTGTGGAAAGACGCGACCGAAAATCTGATCAACCGCGAGCTGCTGCTGCAGGAAGCGCAGCGCCGCAAGATAACGATTCCCGACGCCGAGGTGGCGCAACGCGCGCGCGAGTTCCAGGTCGCGGGCGCGAGCGGTGAGACGGTCCAGGAGGCGGGCAGCGCGCCGGACGCGGACTTGATGGACGTGGCGCGGGGCATGCTCGAGGTCGAGAAGATGCTCGATGAGGAGTTCCGCGCGCATCACGTGACGCCGACCCCGCAGCAAATCCAGCAGTACTACGACGAGCACAAAGACCGCTTCGTGAAAGATCCCGGCGAGGTCCGGATCTCGCACATCGCCGTCAAGCTCCCGCCCGACGCAACGGACGCACAGACGGCAGCGGCGGATAAAAAGATCCAGGCACTCTACGCCGAGGCGCTGAAGACCAAGGACTTCGCCGCACTGGCCCGCAAGGACTCTGACGACACCGAGTCCGCTGCGAAGGGCGGAGACCTCGGCTACTTTCGCCCCGGCCAGCTTCCTCCCAGCGTGGACAAACAGGTCTTCACGACGCCGGTCGGGCATCTCACGCCGGTATTTACCTCCAACATGGGCCCCAGCTTCATCCTGGTGACGGCACGGCGCGGAACGACGATAGCACCGTTGAGTGAAGTCCAGTCGAAGATCGCGATGGCACTGCTTTCGTTCAACGAGGAAGCGGTGGTCAAGGCGATGCTCAAGCAACTCGCGAAAAAGAGCAAAATCGAATACCGCAAGCCGCCCGGCAGCGAGTCGTAAAGTAGCTCGAGCCGCCGCTGCGTTCAAGCGATATGCGCCCGCGCCGGCCGCGGGCGATGCGCGTAGCGGGTGGGGTCGTCGACGCCGGACGCTGCGAACGCCTCGATACGCTCGGCGCACTTGGTGCACGAGCCGCATTGGAGCGCGCCGCGCGGCCGCGCGCATGAGAGCGTCAGCTCGAGCGGAAGCAAGCTGCCGCGCTGGATCACTTGCGCCTTGGTGAGGCCGAGAAAGGGCGTCGTGACGCGCAAGCTCAGTCTCAGGCCGAGTTCCGCGGTGCGCTCGAAGGAGCGGAAGAATTCCGGGCGCGCATCTGGAAAAGGATTACTCTCCAGCGGCGCCATCGCGATCTCCCCGATCCGCCTGAGCGCGCAAAACACGGCAGCCTTGGCGAGCAGGCTCAAGTTGCGGCCCGCGATGTAGTTCGACGCAGTCGCGGCGCGATAGCCGGGGACGTTGCGCCCGGTGACGCTCCAGTGATGGGCGGCGATGTCATCTGTAGGCAAACGCAGGACAGTGACGGGCTCGATATTTTTGCGCCCGAGCGCGCGCAGAAAACGGCGCAGCGCGGCTAGCTCGGCGTCCTCCCATTTGAGACCCGCGCGCACGTAAACGGGAAACACGCGCCGGCCGCGCCGCGCCACCTCGCCCAGCAGTACGCTGCTGTCGAGCCCGCCGCTGGCGAGCACCGCGACGCGCGATGGAACCGGAGTGACGCGGAAATCTTTCAAGGCGCTACGCGATCAGGCGGCCGCCGTCGAGGACCAGCGTCGCGCCGGTCGCGAAATCGGTGCCCTCGCAGAAAAACAGCACCGCGCGCGCGACGTCCTCCGGCGTGCCCATCTTTTTGGTCAGCGTGCCGGCGACCATCCGCGCGATCTCGTCAGCGCCATATTCCTCGGGCGCCATCACCGGGCCCAACGCCACGCAATTGACCTGCACCTCCGGCGCGAGCGCTTTCGCCAGAGCTTTGGTGAGCCCGAGAATCCCGGTCTTGGAGACCACGTAGGGAAGATAGTTATTATACGGCCGTATCCCGGCCCAGTCCCCGATGTTCACGATTTTGCCAGCGCCCTGCCGGCGCATCGCGGCGCCCGCGAACTTGGCCAGAAAGAACGGCGCCTTCAGGTTGGTGTTGAGGTTCACGTCCCAGTCGCGCTCGGTCACTTCCTCGATCGGCTTGCGATAAAAAATCGACGCGGAATTGACCAGCACGTCGATGCGGCCGAAGGCGGCGAGCACCGCAGTGATCATCACTTCGATGTCGGCGACCTTTTCGAGGTCGGCGTGAAACACGGTTGCGTTGCCGGGTTTTCCGTGCTGGCCGGCGATTTCGGCGACGACCCCGTCGGCTTCGGCTTGCGAGCTGCGATAGTGGATCGCGAGGGTGGCTCCGCGCTCCGCCAATGCGAGAGCGATCGTCTTGCCGACCCGGCGCCCGGAGCCGGTGACCAGGGCTACTTTGCCGTTGAGGTCCATTTAGACGGTGTCACTCGACGATCTCGCGCGACGGTCCCATAGCGCGCTCGATTTGGGTGATGCGCGGTGCGTCCTATGCTGCGAGCGAGCCGCGGATCGCCTTCACCATCGCCAGGTTGTCCGAGTGTCCGGTCTTCGACGCGGTGACATGCCCGACGATCGGCCGTCCAAACAGGTAGAGGTCGCCGATCAGATCGAGCACCTTGTGGCGCGCAAATTCGTTGGGAAAGCGCAGCGTGGTGTTCACCACCTTGACCTCGTCGACCAGGATCAGATTGTCCAGGCGCCCGCCCGCTCCCAGTCCCATCTCGCAGAGCTTGCGAAACTCCTTGACGAAAGTGAAGGTGCGTGCCGGCGCAATCTCGCGCGTGTATGACTCGGGTGAGGACAGCTCGAAATGCACGCGCTGGATGCCGACCGGCTCCGGATAGTCGAGCGTGTAGTCGATAGTCAGCACGTCGGCGGGCTCGATGCGGATGAACTCGCATCCTTCGCCCTCCTCGCCGATCACGATCGGTTTGGTGATTCGGATCGGTTCGACGGTCCGATCCTGATCGGTCACGCCGGCTTCGGTGAGCTGGCGGCAGAATTCCAGCGCGGAGCCGTCGAGCGCCGGGACCTCGTCATCGGTCTTGATCAGCAGGTTGGTGATCCCGAATGCGTGCAGCGCGGACATCAGATGCTCGACAGTCCGCACCGAGCGTCCGCCGCTGGTGAGCGTGGTGTTGTAACCGGTGTCGCTGACGTTCTCCAGACAGGCGGCGACCGCGGTTTCATCGGCGAGCGAGGAGAACACGATTCCGGAGCCGGTGGGCGCGGGATGCAGAATCACCCCGGTCTTGAGCCCGGTGTGGAGCCCCTGCCCGCCCATCACGATCGATCGCGCGATGGTGCGCTGCGGTCGCGCACCGAGCCGCGAGGTCTGTTTGCGATTCGCGACGCCGGCGCTCTCCTGCGCCGGCGCGCTCGCCACCTGCGCGGCAGGCTGCCCGTCGTCGAGGGCGCGCGCGATCGATGCGAGCAATCCGCTGACCGAAAACGGCTTCTGAATGAAATCCGCGGCGCCGAGCTTGGTCGCCGCTACCGCGCTCTGGATATTCGCGTGGCCGGAAATCATTATCACCGGCACCTGTGGCTGTTCAGATTTGATCCGCCGCAGCAGCTCGATGCCGTCGAGGTCGGGCATCCACACGTCGAGCAGGACGATCGCGGGATGCTCGCGCGCGATCAGATCGATCACCGCGGGCGCGTCGCCGGTCTCGACCACGCGAAAGCCCTCGTCGCTCAGGATGCCGCGAATTGAGGATCGAATCCGCTCCTCATCATCCACCACCAACACGGTTTCGTTCACTTCAATGCTCTCTCTATAGGAACTTTATTGCTGAGATGCGCGATGCGCGCAGTTGCGCGCGGCCCTTCAGCCCGTTGCCTTGGCGAGTTGCTGCTCTTTTAGCGGAAACTCGACGATGAATCTACTTCCGTGCGGCTGGTTGTCGTCGACACGGACGAAGCCGCGATGATCCGAGATGATCGCGGAGACGATCGCGAGGCCGAGTCCGGTGCCGCCCTTCTTGCTGGAAAAGTACGGCTCGAAAACGCGGGTGCGAAGCCGCGGCTCGATCCCAGGTCCGTTGTCCGCGATCTCGAGCACCACCTTATCCGGTTTGAGTGTGGTGCGAAGCTCGATTCGCGGCCGGTCGCCATTGCGATTGCCGTTGTACGTGGTGGTCGCTGCGACCGCGTTGTCGAGCAGGTTGACCAGGGCGCGCTTCACCGCCTCGCGATCGATCGCGATGAGCGGCAGCGCCGGGTCTAGCGCGACCGAGAACTCGACGTTGGGATTTGCCTCGCGGAAATTCGCGACCGTCTCGGCGGCCAGCGCGTTGAGATCGCCGGGGAGCGGATTGAGATGCGGCATTCGTGCGAAGCCGGAGAATTCGTTCACCAGGCGTTTGAGATCTTCGACCTCGCCGATGATGGTGCGGGTGCATTCGTCGACCAGCGCTGACGGTCCGCCGTCGCGGCCGCCAAGCTGGCGGCGCAGGCGCTCGGCGGAGAGCTGGATCGGAGTGAGCGGATTTTTTATTTCGTGCGCGATGCGGCGCGCCACCTCGCGCCACGCTTCCATCCGCTCGACCTTGGCGATCTGGCTAACGTCTTCAAAGAACAGCACCATTCCGCCGGGTTCGTCGGCGCCTTCGGCCAGCGGGCTCGCGGTCATCATCAGCTCGCTGTCGCCGTTGCTGTTGGAGTCCAGCTTGATGGTCGCGCGCACCTCGCGCGGGCGCGTCGGGGAGGCAAAGATATCCTCCAGTACACGGGCCAGCGCGGGCGGAAACGCAAACGCATAGTTGCGCCCGACCAGGTCGGCGGCGGCCATCCCCAGCAACCGCTCCGCGCAGGGATTTATCGCCGTCACGTGCCCTTGCGCGTCCAGCCCGACGACGCCGGCCGACACGTTGCGGAGCAGCGTCTCGGTGTAGCGGCGGCGGCGCTCGAGCTCGGCGCCGGAGACGCGCAGGTCGGTGGTCATCTGGTTGAACGAATCGACCAGCCGGCCGAGTTCGTCGTCGCCGACCTCGGGAATCTGGTAGTTCAGATTTCCCGCGGCGATCGCCTCGGTGCCCTGCGCGAGTAGTTTGATCGGCCCGGTGATTCCGCGCGCTAGGTACATCCCGAACCAGCTAGAGAGCGTCACTACCACCAGGCCGATCAGCACCAGGGCCAGCAGATAGCTGTTGAGAATCGGCTGGCGCAGGATGCGCAGCTGGAAGTAGTCCTCCGAGGTGCGCGAGATGTCGGTCGCGCGAGTGGCGAGGCTGGTGGGCAGAAAGTAGTCGACCACCACCGCGCCCAGCACCTGGTCGGAATCGGTCGAGGAATAAATCGGCGCGGAGCCGCGCACCACGTCGGAACGCGAGAGGCGATCAGTGCGCGTCATCGCCTGCCCTTTCAGCGTTTCGGAAATCAGCGTTGAGTCGGGCGACACGCCGACCCCGGTCGGAGTCTTGGGGCTCAGCGCAAGCAGCAGCAGCTTGCGATCCTTGGAGAACACCTCGATGGTGCCGAGGTTGTACTCCTGCTGGCGCTTCTCGATGTAATCGCGGAGCGCGGGGCGCTTGGCGGTCGAGAGCAGGTCGTGCTTGGCGACCTCCTCAGCCAGTACGCGCGCGAAGTGCGACGCGTTGTTCGCGGAGTTCAGGTAATAAGTCTTTGCGATCTCGAGCGAGTCGTCGAGCACCTGCTCGTACTCGGGATTGAACCAGCTACCGATATCAGCGTGCAGAAAAACGCCGGACACATAGAGCAGGAAAGCGCTCGGTACCAGCGCCACGGCGATAAAGCCGGCCACCAGCCTGACCTGGAACTTGGAGCCGATGAGTCCGCGGCGGCGCTCGAAGATGACCTTGGCGAGATTGCGCCCGACCAGGAACAGCAACAGGCCCAGGAGCAGGAAGCTCAAATTGAAGAGCGTGATGACCGCGAGGTTGGAGACCAGCGACGTATGCCGGGTCAGCGGCGGAAGCTCGGTCTGCGCCAGCACGAAGGCGACCAGCGTCGCGGCCGCGATGCCGACGGCGATCAGCTCGCGGCGGCGCCGCTTGCGCTCCGCGAGCCGATGCGTGCTCAGCTTCGTCTCATCGGCCACCGTCATCGCCTCATCAGCGACAACAGGATTGTGAGTACGACGCTAATCAGGATTCCGGTGGTGAGTGGAAAGTAAAGCGTGAAGTTGTCCCGCTTGATGTAGATGTCACCGGGCAGCCGCCCTAGCCGGCCCGCATAAGGAATCGACGGCAACACCCATACCGCGACTCCCGCCACGACCAGGATGAGCCCGACGACGATCAGTCCTTTTCCGAGCGGCGGCATAAGCCTCGGAGAGAGTCTATCCGACTGCGCGCATCAGCAATACCCGTCCGGGCGGGGGATTGGGCCGCTGCTCGCAAGGGCCTTAGGCGTGGGCGCGTTCCTTGGCGGCCTCGCGCGCGGCATGAGTCTCCTTGATGATCTTTTCGGCGATCTGCGGAGGGGCCTCCTCGTAGTGCGAGAAATGCTGCTCGAACGATCCGCGTCCCGAGGTGATGGAGCGCAGGTCGGGCGCGTACTTGAGCACTTCCGACATCGGCACCCGTGCCTTGATGACCTGGCTCTGGCCCTTGCGATCCATTCCCAGGACTTTGCCGCGGCGCGCATTGAGGTCGCCGATCACCTCGCCCATGCATTCGTCGGGACAGGCTACGGCGAGTTCCAGAATTGGCTCAAGGATGATCGGGCGGGCTTTTTCGAACGCGGCCTTGAGTCCCATCGAAGCGGCGATCTGAAACGCCATATCCGAGGAGTCGACGTCGTGATAGCTGCCGTCGAAGACCGTCACCTTGATATCGACCACCGGAAATCCGGCGAGAAAGCCTTCGTTGAGTGTGCTGCGCACGCCCTTTTCCACCGACGGAATGAAGTTGCGCGGAATCACGCCGCCGACGATTTCGTCGACGAACTCGAAACCCTTGCCGCGCGGTTGCGGCTCGACCTTGAGCCAGCAGTCGCCGTACTGCCCGCGGCCGCCCGACTGGCGCTTATACTTTCCCTGCGCTTCCGCGCGTCCTTTGAGGGTTTCCTTGTAGGGGACCTTGGGCGACTGAAGTTCAACCTCTACATTAAATTTACGTTTGAGCTTCTCGACGGTCGCCTCGATATGCATCTGGCCGGTGCCCGACAGGATGATTTCGTGGGTCTGGGGATCGCGATGCATCTCGAGCGCGATATCCTCCTCGAGCAGCTTGTGCATCGCGGCCGAGGACTTCTCCTCGTCGCTCTTGGTCTTGGGGCGAATAGCGAACGAGATAACCGGCGTCGGCCGCGGGATCGGCGCCAACAGCAGGGGAGCTTTCTCGTCGCATAGCGTGTCGCCGGTGGTGGTGTCCTTGAGCTTGGCGACCGCGACGATCTCACCGGGGAGCGCGATGGCAAGGGGCGCCTGCTTCTTGCCTTCCAGGCGCAGCAACTGACCGAAGTGCTCGCGTGACTCGCGGGCGGCGTTGTAAACCGTCGCATCGCTGAGCGCCTTGCCGGAGACCACGCGAAAGATCGAAAGCTTGCCGGCGAACGGATCGATCACTGATTTGAATACCAGTGCCGCGAATGGCGCGCCGGGATCGGCGGCGCGCTCGACCGGCTCGCCGGTCGAGGAGTGCTGCCCCTTTACGGCGGGGCGCTCGTTGGGCGCTGGCATCAGCACGTTAATCGCATCGAGCAGCGGGCCGACGCCGATATTCTTGGTGCCCGAGCCGCAGAACACGGGAGTCAGCGTGCCCGCCCGGACGCCGGCGTGGAGCGCGGTGCGCACTTCCTCTTCCTCGAGCGATCCCTGGTCGAGATATTTCTCGAGCAGCGCGTCGTCGGACTCGGCGACCGTCTCGAACAGCGCATTGCGGGCCGCCTCCACGCGCGTCTTGAGTTCGCCACTGAGTTCCTCTTCCTTGGGCCTGCCCGAGGTGTCGCCGTACACGAGCGCTTTCATCGCGAGCACGTCGACCACGCCGCGAAAGCCGAGCTCCTCGCCGATCGGCAGCGTCATCACGACCGGCTTCGCACCGAGCGTCTTCTCGAGGTCCCTGAGCGCGTTGTCGAAACTCGCGCGCTCGCGATCCAGTCGCGAGACGAAAGCGATGCGCGGGAGGCCGAGCTCGGAAATCGCCTCCCAGATTTTTTCCGACTCGACCTTGGTGTCATTGCCGGGACTGATCAGCAGCACCACGCCGTCGACCGCGCGCAGAGTCGCGACGGTATCGGGCAGGAACGCGCCGTAGCCGGGCGTGTTGGCCAGGATGACTTCGGTCTTTTTCCAGTTAAGATGATGAAACGTGGAGCTGATCGAAACGTGGCGATGGAGTTCCTCCGGTTCGAAGTCCATCACCGCGCTGCCGTCGTCGGGACGGCCGAGGCGGTTGATCGCACCGGCGGTGAACAGCATCGCCTCGGCGAGCTGGGTCTTGCCGGTGCCGCCCTGGCCGACGATCGCGATGGTCCTGAGCCGCCCGATTTCCTCGACAGCCATAGCTGCTACCTCTCTGGCGCTTCGCGCGCGAGGCCGAGTCCGGAGCGCGACGCCTGCGGCGAAGCGATTTATCTACCGGTTACTTGATCGTTACAAATTAATCGTAAGCACCTTCGATCGTAACATCGCCGGCGACGATTCGCACCAGCGCAGCGCCGGTATCGAGCAGTAGCGCGCCGTCGGCGTCGATTCCCTTGACGACGCCAGTCTCGCGGCGGCCCGCGTCGACGATCGCGACCCGCTTGCCGGTGAGCGCCGAGTAGCGCTCCCAATGCGGGCGGACCGCCGCGAAGCCCATCGCCTGCGTCTCCATATAGCGAGTGTCGAGCAGATTAAAAAGTGCGTCGGCCAGCGCAATTCGATCGCATGGCCGCCCCGTCGCGATTCGGATCGAGGTCGCTTTGGGGCGGAGGTCCTCCGGGATGTCGAGGGCGACCAGGTTGACATTGATGCCTATGCCCAAGAGTACCGACGTTAGCCTCTGGCTCGAATCGGTCACCGCCTCCGCTATCATCCCGCCGGCCTTCCTGCCGCGAAGCCATATATCATTGGGCCATTTGAGCGAAACCATCCCCGGCGCGATCGGCTCGATCGCCTCGGCCGCCGCGACTCCCGCGACCAAACTGAGCCGCGGCACCTCGCCGAGTGTCAACCTCGGACGCAGGATTATCGTCATATAGAGGTTGACACCGGGCGGCGAATGCCACGATCGGCCCATCCTGCCACGCCCGGCGGTCTGCTGCTCCGCGATGACGACGGTGCCCTCGGCCGCGCCCTGGGCGGCAAGTTCGCGCGCGATCGCCTGGGTCGAGTCGGTTTCCTCGAAGTAATGGATCCGCCAGCCCACGTGACCGCGGCCTGACTCTCCACGCTCAATCGATTGGTAAGGCGAATTCATTGAACGGCTGAGGTGCGGACGGGCGCCGGTTGCGATTCAGACTGCTTCAATCCTCATGCTGATGTCTACTGCAGGCGCCGAATGCGTGAGCGCGCCTATTGAAATCACGTCGACTCCCGTCTCGGCAATCGCGCGCACAGTCTCGAGCGTCACTCCCCCCGACGCCTCGAGCATCACTTTGCCGTGTCCCGTCTCGCGCGTCATCTCGCGCGCGCGACGCAGGTCGGCGAGCGCCATGTTGTCGAGCAGGATCGCGTCCGCGCGCGCCTCGAGCGCCTCGCTGACCTGCGCGAGCGTCTCGCATTCGACCTCGACGCGCAGCGAATGCGGAGCGAGCCGGCGCGTGCGCTCGATCGCCTCTTTGACCGAGCCGGCCGCCGCGATGTGGTTGTCCTTGATCAGGATGCCGCTATCGAGGCCGAAGCGATGGTTGAAGCCGCCGCCCGCGCGCACCGCGTATTTCTCGATCGCGCGCAGACCCGGATGGGTTTTGCGGGTGTCGATTATTTTCGCGCCAGTGCCCGCGACGGCGTCGACGTATTTGCGCGTCAGCGTCGCGATGCCCGACAGGAGCTGCACGAAATTGAGCGCGACGCGCTCGCCGATCAGCATCCCGGCCAGCGTCCCGTCGATTTGCGCGATCCGATCGCCCGCCTTGAGCTCGACGCTTTCCGGCGCGAGAAAAGTAAGGTTGGGGCCCGCGCCGGCGAGCGCGAACACCTGCACGAGAATCGGGCCGCCGCACAGAATCATGCGCGGTTCCTTGACCGTGATTTTGGCGCGTCCGCGCTGTCCGGAATTTACGGTGGCGGCGGTGGTGACGTCGCCCTGCCCGAGATCCTCGACAAGCGCGCGTCTCAGCAGGTCAGTGAGATCGATCTGATGAAGCAGTTCCATCTCATCAACCGACGCTTTCCAGTTGCTGCAATTGTCCCTTCAGGGTCTTTTCCTCAGACTTGAGATCCTCGATTCGCTTCAACGTTTCGTCCTTCGCTTCCTGGCTGGCCCGCTCAAAAAAACCCGCATCCTTGATTCGGGCCTCGTGACGCGTGAGATGAGCCTGGACCTCGGCGAGCTTTTTGGCGAACGAGTTGCGGGTTTTGGTCACGTCGAAATTTTCCGGGGCTTGCACCCACACTTTGCCCCATCCCAGGTCCAGCGCAACCCACTTATGATCATCGAACTCACTGGTGAGCGGTTCGATTTCGCTTTTGGCCAGCGTGTCGCAATAAAATCGCCAGCTTTCCAGCTCGGTGCTTTCGACCGAATCGAGGAATTTGATCTTGGCGCGGGCGCGTTGGCCGGGATGCCATCCGAGCAGCGAGCGCAGCGAGTTGATCGCCTCTGTCACCTCGATACAGTGCCCCATCGCGGCCGCTTCCGCCTGGCTGAGCGGATTGGCGGGCGCGCGCTCGGGCCATTTCGCAATCACCAAGTGCGGACTCAGCGCGGATCCGTCCGCTTCGCTCAGGTACGGGTGAAGCACCTGCCAGATTTCCTCGGAGATGAACGGCATGAACGGATGCAGCAGGCGCAACATCCGGTCGAAGACGGTGACCAGCACGTAGCGCGCCGCGTCGCGGCGCTCGCCGCCGGCCTTCAGCGGCTCCTTGGACAGTTCGATATACCAGTCACAGAATTCGTGCCAGATAAACTGGTAAATCGCCATCGCCGCCACGTTGAACTCGAAGCGATCGATAGCGCCGCTCACTTCCTCGATCGCCGCGTCGAGCCGGCTCAGGATCCATCGCTCGGCCATGCCCGAGCTTCGCGGTCGCGACCGGCGCCAGCGGTTCGGGCGCGCCTTCGAGATTCATCATCACGAAGCGCGCGGCGTTCCAGATTTTATTTGCGAACGCGCGCGAGGCCGCGAAACGATCGTGCGAGAGAATCACTTCACGGCCTTGGGCCGATAACTGCGCGAAGGTGAGGCGGCACGCGTCGGTGCCGTACTGCTCCATCAAATCGATAGGGTCGACCACGTTGCCCTTCGACTTGGTCATCTTCTTGCCGTACTCGTCGCGCACCAGCGCAGTGATCAGAACGTCGCGGAACGGCACGTCGTTCATGAACTCGAGCCCGAGCATCATCATCCGCGCAACCCAGAAAAAAATTATGTCGTGCGCGGTTACCAGCAGGCTGGTCGGGTAGTAGCGGCGCAGCTCCGGCGTGTCGTCGGGCCATCCGAGCGTCGAGAACGGCCACAGCCCGGAGCTGAACCAGGTGTCGAGCACGTCTTCGTCCTGAACCAGGTCGGTGCCGCCGCACTCCTCGCATTTCGGCGGGCGCTCTTCGGCGACCATCAGATGCTCGCATCGCTGGCATCGATAGGCCGGAATGCGATGCCCCCACCATAGCTGGCGCGAGATGCACCAGTCGTGGATATTTTCCAGCCAGTTGAAAAACGTGTTCTCCCAGAACTTGGGATGGAAGTTGGTGCGGCCGTCGCGCACCGCCTGCATCGCGCGCTCCGCCATCTCCTTGACGCGCATGAACCATTGCTCGGAGATCATCGGCTCGACCACCGTGTCGCATCGCGAGCAGGTGCCGACCGCGAGCTGATGCGGTTCGATTTTTTCGAGCAGCCCGGCGCTCTTCAAATCGTCGATGATTCTGCGGCGGCATTCCTCGCGATCGAGCCCGCGGTACGGCCCGGCGTTCTCGTTCATGTGCGCGCGCGTGTCCATCACGCTGATCTGTTCGAGCTGATGGCGCCGGCCGATTTCGAAGTCGTTGAAGTCGTGCGCGGGCGTGATCTTCACCGCGCCGGTGCCGAAGTTGGGATCGACGGCGGCATCCGCGATGATCGGAATTTCGCGGCCGATCAGCGGGAGCCGGATCTTCTTGCCCACGATCGCGGCGTAGCGCTTGTCGTCAGGATGAACGGCCACCGCCGTATCACCCAGCATCGTCTCGGGCCGCGTGGTCGCCAGGGTTATCGTGCCGCTGCCGTCGCTGAAGGGATAGCGGATGTAATAGAGATGCCCCTGCGCGTCCTTGTGCTCGACTTCCAGATCGGAGAGCGCCGTCTCGCATCGCGGGCACCAGTTGATCAGCCGGCGGTCGCGATAGATGAGTCCCTTGCGGTACAGGTCGACGAAGACCTTGCTCACCGCGCGCGAGAGGCCGGCATCGAGGGTGAAGCGCTCGCGGCTCCAGTCCAGTGACGCGCCGAGGCGGCGATCCTGCTCGAGGATTTTGCCGCCGTAGGTTTCTTTCCATTCCCATACCCGGCGCACGAACAGATCGCGGCCGAGCTGATGGCGGTTTTTGCCGTCCTTGGCGATCTGCTTTTCGACCACGTTCTGGGTCGCGATGCCGGCGTGATCCATTCCCGGGCAGCCACAGGGTGTTGAAGCCCTGCATCCGGCGCGTGCGCACGATGATGTCCTGCAGGGTGTGATTGAGCGCGTGGCCGAGATGAAGCTGTCCGGTGACGTTGGGCGGCGGAATGACGATCGAGAAGTAGTCATTGCCGTGCGCGTCGCGGCGGGCGCCCTGGCGCGCGGGATCGGCTTTGAAGTAGCCGAGATCGATCCAGAGCTGGAACCATCGTTGTTCCGCGGCTTTGGGGTCGTATGTTTTGGCGAGTTCCAAACGGGGCTCCGGCATCAAGTCAAATAGAAAGGGCGCGGCGCGCCCGAACTCAAAATCATATTGACGTGTGGCGCGCGTCTCAAGCGCGGATTAGGCGTCGGGGGGATGATGGACAAGGCACATTGATCTCAGTCAAGCGAAACCCAAACTGGGTTTCGCGCTTCCCTTTCGACTATTCGCGGACGCCGAAACCTCGTTGAGGTTTCGGTGCGTCGATCGTGGACGTTGGTGGAGTTGCTACCGCGGCGCCGGATCGAAATGCGCGCGGGTTGTGCCGGACGGCTGCTTTTCAGCGGCTTGGCGCGATTTTTTTGAAGCGCTTTTGCAATACTCCTTCGCTGCTTCGCTGCTGAACTTGAGTCAGCTCAAACTCAATTGGCCGAGCCTCTTTCTTGTTGAGGCAGTTCAACGAAATCGGCACTTCCGCGCGAAGAGTTCATTGTAGAAGTTCAATTGCGCTTCAGCCATTCGACCAGGGTTTCATCGAACAGGCGTTGCTCTTCCATTTGTGGATAGTGTCCACTCTTCTCGAATACGCGGTACTCGTGATTGGCGAGCTTGTCCTTGACCCCGTGCCACGCGGTGGGAATCGTGCCGAAATCAAAAACGCCCGACGCAATCAGCACTGGACATTTTACCTTCGGAAATTCCACCGCCAGATCGAACCGCGAAAATTCTCCGCCCGGGCCCCAGAACCGCCGATACAGTTCGGCGTTATTCGCGTGACCCTCCCACAGGCCCGTACAATCGAAATGAGCGTCGTAAAAGAACAACGGACCGTTGGCCGCGTAGTTAAGAGCGATCGCCTCGTCAGCGGTAGCGCGGCTCAACACCGGTTTCACGCGCACCAGGTTGCGCGCGAGCAAGTCTTTGCGCTCCTTCGACGCGACTATCTCCCAGTACTTCTCCCATTCGGCAGTAAGCCGCGCCGTGTGAAATTCGGGAGCCGCGCCGACCAGGACTGCATGCGAAATCCGCTCCGGATACCGGGTCGCGAAGCGCAGTGGGAGAAACCCGTGTCCCGAATGCCCAAGTATTGCGATACGCTCAAGCTTGAGTTCGGCCCGCAGCCGCTCGATATCGTCGACGATCGAATCGAGAGTCGTTGACCCGATGTCACCCACGTCCGACCGATTCGAGCGAAGTTCCACGAACACGAGCTTAAGATGCCGTCTCAAGTTCGCGGAAAACGTCCGTTCGTAAATCCGAGTCCTCGCCAGACTCGGAATCACGCATGGGATCCCAGAGCCCTCAATCAGGTAGTGAATCTTCAGTCCGTTAATGTTCGCGTACATGAGATCCTCCCGGCGGGGCCGCTACTCCCTTAGCTCGGCGAGCAGGGACTTGGCGTCTTTCAGGTCGGCGGTGTCGAAGCCTTCGGTGAATTGATTGTAGATGTCCGCGAGCATTGCGCGCGCCTCGTCGCGATTGCCTTGCCTGACGATTAGCCGCGCGAGACTCGTCGTCGCGCGCAGCACGAATGCTTTCGAGCCAATGCGCCGGGCCACGGCGATCGCTTCCCGGAAATCACCGGCCGCCTTGGTTTCATCGGCAAGCCGCAGATGCAACTCGCCGCGCCACCACAACACACCCGGCAAATAGAGTTGCTCTTCCCCAACCGTAGCGAAGGCTTGCTCGATCGTGGCCAGTGCCTTTTCCAATTGACCGGCGCGCGCCTGCACCCCGCTCAACGCTGTCAAATACGTCGGCCCCCAGAGGACGAGCCTCGGGTTGGAATCGAGTCCTGGGCGAATCAGCGCGAGGCCTTCCTCAATCTGACCCAGCTCGGCCAATGCCCATCCGCGAACAACCGCAGCGCCGGTAACAAATTGGGGGAGTTGTTGTTCGCTCGCGAGAGTGAACAGACGTGCGGCATATTCATCCACCTTGGCGTGCTCGCGTAAACCTATGTACAGAAGGCTGGCGTGCACGAGCACGACCGCCATACTTCCGTGAGCCTTCAAGCGCTCGGCCGAGGAAATCGCTTCACGCATTTTCGCGCGACCCTGATCGGCGAACCCCAAATGCCACAACACCGCACCCATCCGCGCCAGCGCCCCGACCCGAGAGTTCCAGATGTCCCCGTAGAAGTCAGCATCGCGGTATGACGCGATCGTCGCCTCGAAATGTTGCATTGCCCGAGTCAGCTCGCCACGAATCATGAAGAACCATCCCTGATAGTAGTGGGCCGTGGCCAGACCGTAGCGATTCCCGCAGCGCTGGGCAGTCTCTATTAGTCGTTCGGCGATCTGCTGGGCGGCGGTCCAATCGCCCTGCGAAGAGGTCGAGAGCCAAACGGACCTCAGCGCGGCGATGAGTTGCTCCGGGTCGCCAGTTTTTTCGCCCAGCTCCAGCAAGCGCCGGGTCGCCTGCACAGTCTCATCCGTGGTGAAGCCGCTCGTCATGAAGAGCGCCTGACAGAGTGCGTTCTGGAGAATGAATTGCCGGTTTGTGCGCTCAGGGGTTTCGGGTGCCGTGCGCAGCGCGGCGATCGCCTGCCTCACATAGAGCTCGCCTTCCTTGAAGGCACCGCGCATGATCGCCTGCCGCCCTGCGCGGTCCAGGTACTCGACCGTTTTTTCGACGTTCGAGCTGCGACTGTAATGGTGAGCAAGCTGGCTCAGATGATCATCGATTGATTGAGCGAATGACGCTTCAATCGCAGAACCAATCCGTTCGTGAAGGAGCTTTCTGCGCTCGTTGAGCAGGGAGTTGTACGCGACTTCCCGCGTATGCGCGTGCTTGAAGATGTACTCGCTTTCGCCCGCTGCCGGCTGCTCGTAGATGAACTCGGCGAGCTGCAGAGCATGCAGTAAGCGGTCCAGCTCGTCTTCCGATTTTGGGACCACCCTTTGTACCAGGCCGAACGGGAATTCCATTCCGATCACCGCCAGCGTCTGCAGCAGATCCTTCGCGTCCGGCGCCAGACGATCGATACGCGAGGCCAGGATGTCCTGCACCGTTGGCGGAATCTTTAGCTGGTTCAGCGACCGGGCAAGCTTCACCGTGCCGTTGCGCACCAGCGCGCCCTCTTCCAGCAGCATGTCCACGGCCTCTTCCATGAACAGCGGCGTGCCCTCGGTCTTCTCGATGATGAGACGTTTCAGCGGGATCAGATCCTTGCCGTCTCCGATCAGAGACGAGAGCATTTCCTCGGCCGATTCTTTGCCGAGCGGGTCGAGCCGCAACTGCGTGTAGTAGGTCTTGCTGTTCCACTGATGCGAGTATTCGGGCCGATAGTTCACCAGCAGCAGGATCTTCGCGGTGCCGATCGAGTCGGCGAGCAGGTTGAGCAGCGCCTGCGTCTCGTCATCGATCCAGTGCAGGTCCTCGAACTCGACCATCAGCGGCTGGTTGAGCGACTCGCGCAGCAGGATGCGCTTGATCGCGTCCAGCGTGCGCGCTTTTCGGACCTGCGCATCCATTTGGCCAAGCGGGTCGTCGCCTTCCACTATTCCCAGCAGCCCGAACAGATACGGCAGTGTGTCTTCCAGCGCGCGATCGAGCGTGAGCACCGTGCCGTTGACCTTGACGCGCCGTGCGTGCGTGTCGTCATCGCCGGTGATCTTGAAGTAGCCATGGAGCAGATCGATCACCGGCAAAAACGCAGACGCCTTGCCGTGCGAGACCGAAAACGTCTCCAGCACCATCCAGCCGGATTGTGAAGTCGCCTTGAACTCGTAAAACAAGCGCGTCTTGCCGACTCCCGGCTCCGCCATCGCGGCGACGATTTGCCCGTGCCCCGCCCTGGCCTGCTCGGCCGCGTGCTTCAGGGTGTCCATCTCGCGATTGCGGCCGACAAACTTCACCAGCCCGCGCCCTACCGCCCGCTGAAGGCGCGTGCGCAAGGGCCCGAGGCCGATGACTTCGTAAACATTCACCGGCTCACTGACGCCTTTGACCCGCGAAGCGCCCAGCGACTTGAGCGTGAAATATCCCTCGACCAGCTTGCGCGTACTCTCCGCGATCACGGTCGAGCCGGGATTGGCAAGCGTCTGCATCCGCGACGCCAGGTTCACCGGATGCCCAATCGCGGTGTACTCGGTCTTCGGCTTCACCGGTGCGTATCGATCGCACCACTACTTCGCCGGTGTTCGCGCCGACCCGGTATCTGCAGCGGCGCACGCCCTTCGGCGCGCAAGCGGTCGGCGTAGCGGCGGACCTCGTCCTGCATCCGCATGGCGGAATGAATGGCGCGCTGCGGATGGTCCTCGTGCGCGAGCGGCGCGCCGAACATCGCGAAAATCCCGTCGCCGGTGGACTGCACCACGTAGCCGTCGTAGCGGTGCACCGCGTCGATCATCAGCTTGAGCGCAGGATCGACGATCGCGCGCGCCTCTTCAGGATCGAGGTCCTGCTCCAGCTCGGTCGAGCCCTTGATGTCCGCGAACAGCGCGGTGACCGTCTTGCGCTCGCCGTCGGCGACCTCAGAATCGGTCTGCTCCGGCGCGATCCGCACCGCTGACGTTGAAGAAGTGCTTGCGGTGGATTTCGATACGTCCGAAGTCAGCGATGCGGCGCACTCCGCGCAGAACTTCGCATCAGGCGCGTTCAGATGAGCGCACTTTGGACACACCCGGCTGAGCGGCGTCGCGCACTGATTACAGAATCTCGAACCTGCGGCATTGTCGATGCCGCACTTCGTGCAGCGCATCGCGTGATCCCTCTGAGAGAGCGACCGCCTCACGTCTTATCACCGGCGTTAGCCAAGGACTACATGGCGGCCCAAGGCGCCGTCAGGGACGACTTGATCTCAGCCGGGCGAAACCCAGATGGGTTTCGCGCTTCCCTTCGACATTCCGGACGCCGAAACGTCGTCGAGGTTTCGGTGCGTGGATTCTGGTCGCTGATGCGGTTGCTAGCGCGGCGCCGGATCGAAATGCGCGCGCGGGTTGTGCCGGGCGTTGGCTTTTCAGCGGCTGGGCGAATTTTTTTGAAGCGCTTTTTAATAAATTAACGTACTCTTGATTGTAATGGCGCTTCGGATCGGTACAAAACGATCGCGCCTTGTAATATTTCGGCGCCGATAATATCTTGCGCATGGCTCGACGGTGGGGACCGAATTTCGTCGAGCGAGGGGATCTCTCATGCTTCAATCCTGCCTGAGGTTCGCAGCCGGGACTGCTGTTGGGGCGCTGCTGCTCGCGGGGGGAATGGCCGGCTGCAGCTCGATGAGCACCAATCATGTCGATTGCAACGTGGTCCGGCTGCAGGCGCAGTCCGGACGGTCGAATTCGGAGATAGCCTCGGCGATCGGGGCCAGCGAAGCCGACGTGGCGAGTTGTCACGCCACCGGCGTGATCCCAGGCGGTTCGATGGAATCAGGCACGCCGCCGAGCGGCGCGGAGACCGGAGCTGCGCCGAGCGGAGATACTGGCGCCGCCGCGCCCAGCGGAGACACCAGTGCAGCTCCCAGTGGCGGTGCAGCTCCTGCTGGCGGCGATTCGGGTGCAGCGCCCAGCGGCGGGGACTCCGGCGCCGGCGGCAAACCTCCGATGTAGTTCTGCGGTCAGGGGCCTAGCGCGGTTCGTCAACGCAGGATTGGGATCTGGTGCGAGAGGGGGGACTTGAACCCCCACGAGCTTGCGCTCACAAGGTCCTGAGCCTTGCGCGTCTGCCGTTCCGCCACTCTCGCACGCGCGTGCGACTCGAATACAGGAACCTAGGGTTTAACCGGCGCCGCCCCTCGATTCAAGGCGGGCAGGGGGTGACCCCTGCACCCACTACCTACACAAGAAGCCGGCTCCTTCGTCGCCGGCGGAGGAAGGTGCGTGATCCATGCTGACGGCTTGTATCGAGATACCGGCTGGTCCCATGCCTGCCGAAGGGACTGCTGCGGCCTGCACTCAAGATGGGCGTATTGAGCCGGGCGCTCATCCACCATGATTCTTCCCCGGCGACAACGGAGCCGGTCCGGGTAGTGGGTGCAGGGGTCACCCCTGCCTGCCGTATTGAGATGGGGGCGGCGGGCGGTGAGAATCCTTATTCACGATGAGTGAGCGGGTTCGCGGTGCGATCGAACTGGTGCCCGCGCCTGCCGAGGTATCGCTCGCACTCGACCTCAGCGCCGGCGACGGGCTGTCGAGCCGGATGCTCTCGGAGCGCGGATGGCGCGTGGTCTCCACCGAGTACCATACGCGGCGCGCCGGGTGGGTCGCCGCCAACCTCAATCACGATCTGCCGTTCCGCGCCGGGAAATTCGATCTCGTCATGATGCTCGAAGTCGTCGAGCATCTGCCCGATATCCCGCACGTGCTGCGCGAAATCGCGCGCGTGCTCAAGCCCGGCGGCGTCGCGATTCTGTCCACGCCCAACCGGCTCAATATCACCTCGCGAATCCATTACCTGCTGAGCGGCTTCTACAAAGGGCGCCGCGCTCCCCTCCCCTATCGCTACCGGGTCGAGGACGGGCGCAACTGGCACGTGATGGGCCTCAACGATTTCCATTGGATGTGCTACGGCATGGGCCTTCGCATGGACGCGCTCGGGCACAGCCGGCGCAAGCCGCGCGCGCGAATTTTCGCGCCGATCTTTTTTCCGGCGGTGTACGGCTTTTCCTGGATGCTCTACGTGCGCGGCGTGCGCGACCCCTCCCAGCGCGCGATCAATCGCGAGCTGTTCGGCTTCATGACCAGCGCGAGCCTGCTGATGGACGAGAATATCGTGATGCGATTTCGGAAAGTCGATAGCGGCGGCAGCGCCCCGCGGCAGTGAACCGCGGCGCGCATCCATGCTGACAACGCGGCATTGAAGACCTCGGTCATAATCGCCACTCACGACCGTGCCGGCTCGCTCGCGCGGCTGATCGCGAGTCTCGCGCCACAGCTCGTCGCCGGCGAGCGCGAGATAATCGTCGCCGAGAATGGAACGCCCGCGCCGGTGCCGCTTCCCAAGGTGATCGAATCGGTCGCGCCGCTGACCCGGCTCCACGAGCCGCGCGCCGGCAAGTGCCGGATTCAGAATCGCGCGATCGCGCAGGCGCAAGGCGAAATAATCGTCATGCTCGACGACGATCTCACCGTCGCGCCCGCTTATCTGGACGCGGTCGAGGAGTTTTTCCGCTCGCATCCGGAGTTCGGCGCGATGAAGGGCAGAATCCTCGCCGCGGAGGATCCGCTTAAGAAAGTCGGCCCGCAATGGATCTATCTCGACCTGCCGATCGTCGATCACGGCGAAGATGTAATCGAAGTGCGCGGCGTGCTCGGCGCGAATATGGCCTTCCGCGCCTCGGCGCTGAAGCAGGTCGGCCCGTTCGACGAGCGGCTCGGGCCGGGCGCCGGCGGCCATGAGGAGGAAACCGAGATGTCGCAGCGCTTCCGGCGTGCTGGACTGCGAATCGGCTACGCGCCCGCGGCGGTGGTCTTTCACGAAGTCGATCCCGCGCGCGCCGATCGCGAACGCTTTATCCGGATCGCGCGCGAGCGCGGACGCTGCCGCATGATCCATGAGAATCACACGGCCAATGAAGTGCTCGGCAAGGTCGCGATCGCGTGGGCGCGGCTGATCGTCGCGCATGCGGCTGGCGCGGCGCCGGAGCGTATCGCGCGCGAGGAGCGGCGGCTGGCGGTGGCTCGGGGCATGCTCGATGTGATCCGTCAGTGATTGTCATTCGATAGACAAGCCAGCGGCTGACCCCTGCACTCACCGCGGCAGCCTTCGCTCACACTAGTGATTCGATCAGGGCTACCAGTTCCTTGCCGTAGCGGGACCATGGGTACTGTTCGGCGGTTGCGCGCGCGATCTTGCCCAGCGATTCGCCGGTGTCGAGTAGCAGGCTCAAGCGGAGAGCTACTTCGGAGGCGTCTTCGGGATGCTCTACCACGAACGGGCGCATCTCGCGTGGCACCAGTTCCTGCACGCCGGATTGCTCGCTGGTCAAGACTGGAAGCCCCGACGCCATCGCTTCCATCACGACGTTGCCGAACGGCTCGAACATCGAGGGCATCGCGAACGCGTCTGCCGCGTGAAACAGCGCCTCGACCTTCGGCTGCGCGCCGGCGAGTACTACCCGTTGGCTGATGCCCAGTTGATATGCGCGGCGGCCGAAGGTGGCGCTGCTGCGATCGGTCCCGACCACCACCAGGTACGGCTGTCCGGCCAGAGTCGGCCATGCGTCGATCAGGGAGCCTAGTCCTTTGCGCGCGAAACCGTTGCCGACGAAAATCACCACTCGCGCATCGAGCGGAATGCGGTAGCGCGCGCGGACGATCTCGCGATCGTCGTTGTCGGCGGCGGGTCTGAAGCGGTCCAGATCGACACCATTATAAATAGTCACCGTGTACTGCGGCGGGATGCCGAACTCGCGAATCAGCTCGTAGCGCACCAGCGTCGAGACCGCGATCGCCACCTTGAGCCGCGGCGAAGTGAACGCGCGGCGCTCGATCAGCATCTGGGCCTGATGATACGGCGACAGGCGCATCGTGGCCGTCCCCGTGCGCCCGCGCCAATTGCGCGCGGCGCGCAGATAACTGGCATGCGCGCTGCCCCCCGAGCGGAGCACGTCGGCGCCGAGAACGCGCGCGAAACTTATCACCAGCTCGGCGCCGTCGCGGCGCGCCACGCGCGCGGCGCCATAGGCAAAGCGCATCAGCGACAGCGCGCGTCCGATCGGAATCCGCGGCCCGATGCGCCGCACTTTCCATTCTCCGGCCGGCCCCCGGATCTCGTCGGCGTAAATCGTGATCTCGTGCCCGGCACGAGCCAGGAACTCGGCCGTCACGATCAGATCGCGCTCGGTGCCGCCGCCATGCGGATCGAAACGCCGGGTCAGGAGGGCAATTCGCATCCTGACTCCGCTACCATGCTCCGCCCCGTGATAGCCATGCGGGCCACCATTGGCCCAGATGCGTGCGCGCGGCCGGTATGCTAATTTTTTGCGGCGGATGTGAGGTGGGGTGATGATCGAAATTCAGTGCACTAGCTGTCACACACGCTACCGGATCGACGAGCGGGTCCTGCCCGAGGATACGCCGACCTTCAAGTGCTCGCGATGCGGTCATGTGTTTACCGCCGATCCGCTCGCGCTGCGGCCGCGCAAGGCGGCCGTAGCGCGAGCGGAGCGCCCGGCGGCAGCCGCGGCGCCCGAGGCGGCGTCGCGGAGCGACGCCGCCTCGGGCGGCGAGGCGGAGGCGGGGGGCAGCGCGGCGGCCGGCGACGCGGCGCCGCGCAGCGGCGTCGCGTCGCGGGCCGCCGCGGAGGACGCGCAGGACGCGGAGCTGGTCGTGCGGCGGCCGCAAATGCGGCCGTCGCGCGACCAGCGGGGCGCCGCGGTCGCGCCGCGGCCGGAGGCCGCGGCGGGAAACGTCGAGGACACCGCGCCGCGGTATGAGACTCGACGAACGCCCGCGCGCGACCTCGAGGCGGAGACGCCCGCATCGGCGCCGGCCGCCGCCGCGAGCGTCAAGCGAGCGGCGGCGGTCGACGATCCGTTCGCGCGGCTGGAGCGCTCCTTCGAGCGCAATACCGAGGCGGCGGACGCGGGCGAAAATCTCGCCTTCGATTTCAGCCAGGAGTCGGCAGGCCCGGTTCACGAGCCGGAAGCTGACGAGGATTTCCGCCCACCCGACGACGACCGCTGGGAGGTCGGCGAGCCGCAGCCGGAGCCCGAGCCGGCGCGCAAGCGCCGGCGCCCGATCCTGTCGATTGAAGAGCCCGATCCGATCATGGAGGGTGACGACTTCGGACAGCCGCAGGCGTCCGACGCCGTCGAGCGCACATACGTTCCCGACCCCGACGTCGCCTATGTCACCAACAGCGGAAGCCTGCACAAGTCGGGCGCGTTCCTGTTGCTGTTTTTTATTTTCGCGGTGGGATTCGGCGTGGTCAGCATGGTGATCTGCGGGGCGCCGGCGGCCAGCGCGCGGCTGCTCGGCGAGCTCCCGGTCATGCGCGAGCATCTCGAGCGGCCGATTCTCCCCGCGATGCTGGTGGCGCTGAGTGGCGTGCAGGCCGAGTATCGCACGCTCAAGGGCGGGCATCGCGCGCTGGTGATCACCGGGAGCGCGCAGAACGTGGGCTCGCACCCGCTTCACGTGGTGCAGGTCGCGGTCGATTTGCTCGACGGGACGCAGCGCGAGCTGGCCGGGCAGGCGTCGTTCTGCGGGAACAGCTTGTCCTCGAAAATGATCGGCGAGATGACGCCCCGCGAAATCGAGTTTCTGCAACGGCTCGACCCGCAGAAGAACTTCGCGCTGCAGCCCGACAAGTCGGCGCCGATCCTTCTGATCTTTATCGACCCGCCCGCCCAGGTGGCGAAGCTCAGGATATCGGTCACCAAGGCGGAGCCGGTTGCGCCCGCGGCGCCTGCGGAGCCGGGCGCCTAGCCGCGATCATTCCTTCTCGCGCGCGATCAACTCGGCATATTCTTCGCCGTCCATCAGATCTTCGAGGTCGGTGGCGTCGTTCATCTTGACCTTGATGAGCCAGCCATCGCCGTAGGGATCCTCGTTGACGACCTCGGGACTCTCGGGCAGTTCTTCGTTGATCTCGATAACCGTACCGCTGACCGGCGCATAGATGTCGGAGACCGCCTTGACGGACTCGACCACGCCGAATGGATCGTCTTTACTGATTTTGTCGCCCACCGAAGGAAGTTCGATGTACACGATCTCGCCCAACTGGTCCTGGGCGTGATCGGTGATGCCGATTGTCGCGGTCGAGTCCTCGGTTGCGACCCACTCATGCTCCTTCGAATACTTGAGCCCCTGTGGGATTTCCATGACGCCTCCCCGTATCAATCCTGGATTCGCGCAAGTCGATTCCGCCGGCGCGAAAACTTCGCCGCACGGCGATTCGCGATATCACTAATGAGGTTAAAGAGCGGAGGGTAGCGGTTGTCAAGTTCCGGATCGCGGCGGCGTGCGCGATTCCGCGACGTTATCCCTTGACTGAATGCGTGCGATGACGATTGCATCCGGCGTGACCACGGTTGCATCCGGCATCACCGGTGAAAAATGATGGCAGCATGATTGTCGGAGTTCCCACCGAGATTAAGTCCGACGAGCGGCGGGTCTCGATGACGCCCGCGGGCGCAGCCGCATTCCGCCTGCACGGGCATCGCGTGATCGTGCAAAGCGGTGCGGGCGCGGGCAGCGGCTTCAGCGACCACGACTATCGCGGCGCGGGCGCGGCGATCATGCGCGACGCGGCGGCGGTGTGGAAGCGCGCCGACATGGTACTGAAGGTTAAGGAGCCGCAGGTGCCGGAGTATCGGCTGATGCGCCCCGGGCTGATCCTGTTCACTTATCTGCATCTGGCGCCCGACAAGCGGCTGACCCGCGAGCTGTTGCGCCGTCGCGTCGCCGCGGTCGGCTACGAAACGATCCAGCTCGAAGACGGGAGCCTGCCGCTGCTCGCGCCGATGAGCGAAGTCGCCGGCCGCCTCGCGATCCAGGCCGGGTCGTGGTGCCTGCAGGCGCGCAGCGGCGGGCGCGGAGTTCTGCTTAGCGGCGCGTCGGGAGTGAGGCCGGGCAAGGTGGTGATCGTGGGCGGCGGAATCGCGGGCGTGAATGCGTGCCGCGTCGCCTCGGGCGTCGGCGCCGACGTCACCATCATGGACATCAATCCGACGCGGCTTCGCTACTTGAGCGACCTGCTCGGCGGCCACGTCACCACCGTGATGTCGAACCGCGCGACGCTGGAAGAGGAAATCACGCAGGCCGACCTGGTGATCGGTACGGTGCTGGTGGCGGGGGCGCGGACGCCGCGCCTGATCACGACTGCGATGGTGCGCAAGATGCGGCCCGGCGCGGCGATCGTGGACCTGTCGATCGACCAGGGCGGGATCGCGGAGACGTCGCGGCCGACCACGCACGCGCGTCCGATTTTCATCCGCGACCGCGTGGTGCACTATTGTGTGACCAACATGCCTGCGATGGTGCCGCACACCTCGACCTACGCGCTCACCAACGCGACGTTGTCATACGCCTTGGAGATCGCGGATCAGGGCGTGCTCGCGGCGGGCCGCCACAGTATCGCGATTCGCCACGGGCTGAATACGTGGGACGGCAAGGTGGTGCATCCGGCAGTCGCGGAATCGCTGCGGCTGAAGCCGCACTCGCCGTGGGGATAGCGAGCGCCGGCACGCAAGTGCAATCAGAAAATTCCCTGGGTTCCCGACGTGAAGCGCTGTTGGCCGGATTTCAGCTCGCCATAGCTGCCGGCCTCGAAATGCTTCGAGTTGTTCTGCAGGTTGAGGCTGCCGTGCAAGTCGGCGACCGCCTGGGTGACGCCTTCGAGCGCGATCTCGTGCGCGCGAACCCATCGCGCCGAGTGCTGCACGAAATTCGCGAGGTCGAAGATGTTCTGCGAGAGCGCCTTCTGTGACTTGTTGAACTTCGCCGACCAGATGACCTGCTTGGACTTGTAGTCGAGGAACTTGAGCGAGAACGTCACCGCGGCCGGACTTGCCGCGGCGTAGTCGAGACCGACGCGCTCCTTGTAGCGCTCGACTCTTCCGTACAACACGCCGTCGGCGGAAACCTCGTGCGCGAGCTGGAGCGCGTTCTCGTCGAGATTGTCGGGCGTGGTCGGCGGCATCTTCTGCATCGCGGCCTCGACGTCATCAGACGGGATGACTTCCCATCCGCCGGCGATCGAAACCTGGCTGTAGAGCTCGGCGGTGACGGCCTCGGCGCCGTTGCCTTCGAGCGGCTCGCCACCGAGCGGCGGCGCGTCGAGCAGCGGCATCACCGCGATCCGGTTCACCGAAACAGTTTTGATCGAGCGTACCGCGTGCGTCTGAAGATCGTGGCTCCTGGCGATGCCCTGGATCGTGTCGTTGGCTCCTTGAGCGATGTTGGTGGCGACCGCGGCGCATCCGGCGAGCAGCGCCAGCAATCCCGCGAGCAGTCCCATCGCGGCTATGCGCAGGACGCTCATGAGATCACCTTGATCGAGAGCTCTTTGAGCTGGCGGGCGCTGACTTCCGAGGGCGCGCCGCTCATCGGGTCGACCGCCTTCTGTGTCTTGGGAAACGCGATCACGTCGCGCAGCGAGTCGGTCCCGCACAGCATCATGCAAATTCGATCGACGCCGAAGGCGCATCCGCCGTGCGGAGGAGCGCCGTAGCCGAGCGCGTCGACCAGGAACCCGAAACGATCCATCGCTTCCTCGCGCGTGAAACCGAGCAACTCGAATACTTTTAGCTGAAGTTCGCGGGAATGAATACGAATCGAGCCGCCGCCGAGCTCCTGGCCATTGAGCACCATGTCGTAGGCGATCGCGCGCGCCTTGAGCGGCTCGCTTTCGAGCAGGTCGAGGTCGTCGGGATGCGGCGAAGTGAAGGGATGGTTGACGGAGACCAGACGGCGGTCTTCTTCGCTGAACTCGAACAGCGGAAAGTCGACGACCCATAGAAACTTGAGCGCACCGCTCTCGCGCAGGTTAAACTTGTCGCCGAGCTGAAGCCGAAGATCGCCGAGCACTGGCCGCACCTTGGCGGGCGCTCCCGCGACCATCAGCAGCGTGTCGCCGGCGCCGAGCTGTGCAGCAGCAGCGGCTCTCGCGCGCTCCGCGTCGCCGAGGTGCTTTGCGATCGGCCCCTGCCATCCGCCCTCGCCCACCTTTGCCCATGCCAGACCGAGGCCGTGGCGCGAGCGCAGCGCCTCGGCCGTTTCGTCGAGCTCGCGACGGCTTAATTGATGCGCTCCCGGAACCGCGATCCCATAGACGCCTTCGCCGCGGCCGAGTACCTCGGCGAAAACCTTGAACGAGGTGCCCGCGAACGACTCGGTGAGATTCCGGAGCTCGAGTCCGAAGCGCAGGTCGGGCTTGTCGATTCCGAATCGCTCCATCGCCTCCGCGTACGGCATCTTGGTGAACGGCGGCCCGACCTCGACGCCGAGCACGTTGTGATACACCGACGCGATCATTCCTTCGGCGACCGACATCACGTCTTCGGGACGCGGACAGGTCATCTCGATATCGATCTGGCTGAACTCGGGCTGGCGATTGGCGCGCAGGTCCTCGTCGCGGAAGCATCGCGCGATCTGGTAGTAGCGGTCGAAGCCGCCAATCATCAGCACCTGCTTCAGGATTTGTGGCGATTGCGGCAGTGCGTAGAACTTCCCCGGGTTGACCCGGCTTGGAACCAGGTAATCGCGCGCGCCTTCGGGCGTCGATTTGAAAAGGATCGGCGTCTCGACGTCGATAAAGCCGTTGCGGTCGAGATAGTCGCGCACCGCCTTGAGCGCGAGATGGCGGCGGCGCAGATTCAACTGCATCGCCGGACGGCGGAGATCGAGGTAGCGATACTTGAGCCGAATCTCCTCGGCGGCGGCCTCGCCGTCACCGATGGGAAACGGCGGCGGCGGCGAGGTGTTGAGCACCTCGAACTCGCTGACCACGATTTCGATCTCGCCGGTCGGAAGGTCGGCGTTGGCGGTTCCTTCGGCGCGGCGGACGACCTTGCCCTTGGCGGCGATATAAAACTCGGCGCGCGCCTTCTCCGCTGCCTGATGTGCGACGCGGTTGATTTCCGGATTGAAGACTAGCTGAACGATTCCCTCGCGGTCGCGAAGGTCGATGAAGATGAGCCCGCCGTGGTCGCGCCGGGTCTGCACCCATCCCCACAGCGCGACTTCTCGGCCGGTGTCACTGGCGCGTAGTGCGCCGCAATAATCAGTGCGCTGCCACGGCGGCAGCGGCGAATAGCGTTCGTCGTTGGGCATTAGAAGTTGGCTGGCATCATGCTCCTGAGGAGCCTGGAGTACTGATACTAGACGCCGCGCGTATCGATGCAGGATACCTGCGCGTGGCGAGCCGCGAAACAGCCGTCTCGCTGGATCGGTTCATGGTTCGCGTGGTGGATAGTCAGTCTTGGCCACCGTTTGCGATTGCCGCCGCCGCGTCGTCGAGCGCGATCTCGCGTTGCTCGCTTTTGCGCAAATCGCGGAGTTGCGCAACACCGCGCGCCAGTTCGTTGTCGCCGATGATTACCGCGAAGCGCGCGCCGATCTTGTCGGCGCGATTGAGCAGCGCCTTCAGCTTGCGCTCCGGTGAGAGCAGTTCGACGCGGAGATTTGCGGCACGCAGGGCTTGCGCGAGCGTCACGGCGCGCCGTGTAGCGTCGGGGCCGAGCGCGATTATAGCCGCGTCGGGCAACACGGCAGGCGCGTGGCCCGCGTCGGCTAGTAGCAGCGCCATCCGATCGAGGCCCAGTCCAAAGCCGATTCCCGCAACCGGCGCGCCGCCCAGCGCCTCGATGAGCCCGTCGTAGCGGCCGCCCGCGACCACGGTGCTCTGCGCGCCAAGGCCGCTCGCGATCACCTCGAAAGTGGTGCGTGTGTAGTAGTCCAGCCCGCGGACCAGGCGCGGATTCAGGACGTGAGTGACGCCGGCCGCGTCCAGCAGGGCAGTCACCGTCTCGAAGTGCGCACGGCACGGCTCGCACAGGTAGTCGAGGGTCTTGGGCGCGGACTCCATCAGCTTCGCGTCGTTTTTGCAGTCGAGCAGGCGCAGCGGATTGCGCTCAAGGCGATGGTGGCAGTCATCGCAGAGCTCGCCCAGATGCGCGCGGCCCCATTTCAGCACTGCCTCGCGAATCGCGGGGCGGCAGTTTGCGTCTCCGATCGAATTCAGCTCGAAGCTGAACGTGAGATCGAGGCTGCGGCTCAGCGCATCGATCATGATCAGCAGTTCGGCGTCGCAGGCCGGGTCGGCGCGCCCGAACACCTCGACACCAAATTGGTAGTGCTGACGGTAGCGGCCTTTCTGCGGGCGCTCGCGCCGGAACATCGGACCGGTATAGAAAAAGCGCTGCTCGGGATCGCTACGGTCAAGGCCCGCTTCGATGTATGCGCGCGCGACGCCGGCCGTGCCCTCTGGGCGCAGCGCAACCGAGGTATGCGCCTCGTCGTTGTCGTTGAACACGTACATCTGCTTCTCGACGATGTCGGAAGTCTCGCCGCTGGTGCGCCGGTAGAGTTCACTGCGCTCGAGAATCGGCACGCGAATCTCGTGGAATCCGTAGCGCGACACCAGCTCGCGGGCGCGATCCTCGACCATACTCATCGCGCGAGCGTCGACCCCGATAAGGTCGCGGAATCCTCTTAGCCTGGTGAGTTCCAATTTGGTTTCCGTTTGATCGCGCTCGGCTCAGGCACGCGCCGGTGCCGCGCGCATCGCGTCGCGCAGCTTGCGATAGCCGATTAGCTCGATTCCTTCGTCTGCGAGCAGGTGGCGAGCCTCCTCGGACGTGAAATAGCGGAAGTCGGCTTCGCGCTGAGCCGCGTCGTTCGCGCAACTGTTCAGTTCGGCGCGCGCGTAGCCCGGATGGCAATAGACCTCGGAAATGCCGGGGCGGAGATTGCGAATCGTTTCGGTCCAGAACGCTTCGGTGTCGTCGGGGCGGCGCTGCGGATGCACCAGGAAATTATCCGGATAAAGAATCCCCTCGCGATCGAGGGCGTCGAGAATCGTGGCGAACCCCATCCGCCGCATGAACTTGCGCGGCGTGAGCCGAATGGGAAGCCGGTAGTCGCGCGCGAGGCGCGCGTAGATTTCGTGATAGTCGCCGCGCAGATGGAGCGGGCCCATGTGGCAATCGAGGTGGCTCGCGTCGATTCCGGCCGCCAGCGCCTTTTCGATCTGGGCGCGGAGCTCGGCTTCCACCTCGTCGAGGCGATCATTCGCATACACGCTGGGCACGTCGGGCCACAGATAGCCGCGCTCATCGGCGAGCGAAGGGACCGTCTTCGCGCCCAGCACAGGCCCCCACTTGTAGCGCTCCCATTCGCTGTTGAGTGTCAGATGCACTCCCAGGTCGGCGCCGGAGTTCCGGCGCGCGAACTCGGCCGCCTCCTCGAACCACGGGCAGGTGACAAGGATGGTCGAGGAGGTGAAGAGCCCAGAGGTCAGGCCCTCGATAGTCGCCTCGTTTTCGTCGTGACACATCCCGAAGTCGTCTGCGTTGACGATCAACAGGCGCGCGGCGGACGGATAGCCGAGCCTTTCGGCAGTGGTCACTTCGCGTTCGGTGGTTTCACTTTTCGACATTGGAGAACCCGCGTCCTGGAAGCGTCGAGAACCTCGCGTCTGAAAAATTAAATCTATTGGTCCGATCGGGAAAGAAAAAGGGCCGCCTTTTCGGGCGGCCCTCTTTCGGAGTGCCGATTAGGCGTTACTTCAACTTATACAGTCAGCACGTGGATGGTGCACGCCGAGCCGAGCCCGATTACGTGCGCCACGCCGACCTTGGCGTTGGGGACCTGGCGCTCCTTGGCGCGCTCGTCCTGGGTCAGATGCCACACCACTTCGCAGATGTTGGCGACGCCCGTTGCGCCTAGCGGATGCCCCTTGGAAAGCAGGCCGCCTGACACGTTGACGGGGCTCTTGCCGCCGAAGTCGGGATGCACACCGCCGCCCTCGTCGATAAACTTGCCGGCCTCGCCAGTTCCGCACAGGAACAGGTTTTCGTAGTGCACCAGCTCCGCGGTCGCGAAGCAGTCATGAAGCTCGGTCAGGCTCACGTCCTTAGGGCTGACTCCCGCCATCTCGTAGGCCTTCTTGGCGGCGCGCTGGGTCAGCGTGCTGACGTCGGGCAGCGTGAGATCGCGATCGGTCCACGGATCCGAGGTGAGCACCGAGGCCGCGACTTTCGCGCGCTTGCGGCCGCCGGCAAGCTGCTTCAGCTTGTCCTCGCTGACCAGAATCGCGGCCGCTGCGCCATCACCCGTCGGGCAACACATATAGAGAGTGTTGGGATAGGCGACCATGCGCGCGTTCATCACGTCTTCGAGCGATACCTCGTTGCGGTACTGCGAATACGGATTGCGGGTCGCATGCTTGTGGGACTTCACCGAGATTTTGGCAAAGTGTTCCATCTTGGTGCCGTACTTGCGCATGTGCTCGATGCCGGCCTGCCCGAACACCGCGGGCATCAGGCCCGAGCCGACCTTGCCCTCAGTTGAGTAGGCCGGGTCGGTTCCGCCGCCGCCACCGCCGAGCAATCCCTGCTTGCCCATCTGTTCGACGCCGACCGCCAGCGAGATGTCGTACATCCCCGAGGCGACCGCAAAGAATGCCTCGCGGAAAGCGGTCGAGCCGGTCGCGCAGGCGTTGGAGACGTTTATGACGGGTATGCCGGTCTGGCCGATTTGCTGCAGAATGCGCTGACCCACCATCGCGTTGGACTGGTAGAGATTTCCGCAGGCGAACATCTCGACGTCCTTGATCGCGATTCCGGCGTCCTTCAGCGCCTCCAGTGCGGCCGCGCCGCCGAGTTCCGGAACGGTCTTTTCGGGATAGCGCCCGAACTTAATCATCCCGGTGCCAAGCACGTATACGTTTCTCATCTAGAATCCTCCTGGCGGCCCGGCACGCGGCCTGAGTCCGTCGTCTAATTGGTTCGTCGTCTAACTGTTCGTCGTCTTTTCAAATGGCCGCATCAAATGCTTGCGGCCTTCAACTTCACGCGATGGTTACTTGCTCGGCCGAAACGCGAATGACACCACGTCATGGCCTTCGCGATCTTTGGCGACCACGTTGGTGACCATCTCTACCGGCATATCGAAATACTTGTTGGGCTCCTTCTGCAACTGCTCGGGAACCACGTCGACCAGGTTGGCGCGCACGCTGACGCCCTCGGGCAGATCGACGATCGCGGTTACATAGGGAGTCTTGATGCCGGGGAAGGACTGATGGACCACGGAGAAGACGTAGACCTTGCCCTTCTGCGAGAGATCGATCGGACCGAATTTCCCGGTGGCGCCGCATTTTGAGCATGCGACCCGCTTGGCGTCCAGAAAGATTGCTCCGCACGCGGAGCACTTGATGCCGACCAGATGGGGTTTGGGATCGAGTTTCAGAAAAGGAACGATCGGACGCGGTCCGCCGTTAGTTGCTGCCTGAGCCTGCTCAGCCATTAATGTTCCTCCGAACGATGGGTGCTTCGATAGGACGAACGCCGCCAAGAATATGCGACGAGGGTCGTACTGGTTTCGAATCGGAGTTTCCCACAGGCCTGAAAATTCGTCAACCCCGCCCCCGCCAAGGCGCAAACGCATGGCAGGGTCAAATCGAGCGGCCCCCCATCGCCAGTGAGGCGCGCGTGCTCCCTACTCCGCTCCAGTCTTGATTATCATAACCGGGTCCATTTCATTTTGAAACTGGTATCGGCGCGATGCCGCGACCGGTTTGCACCGACAGGGCGCCGTCTCGAACTTCCGCGATGACTGCTCCGTCCTGGTCGGTGCGGAGGACGGTTGCGCCGCTCTGGCGATAGCGATCGACCACGTCCTGGGAGGGGAATTGAAAGCGGTTCTGGTAGCCGTCTGAAATGACCGCGAACGCCGGATGGACGGCCTCGATGAACGCCGCCGTCGACGAGGTGGCGCTGCCGTGATGCGGCACCTTCAGCACCGTCGCGGCTAGACTGGCCCCGTACCTCTCGACGAGAGTGCGCTCCGCGGGCGTCTCGATGTCGCCGGTGAACAGGAACGAGGCGCCCGGAAAATCGAAGCGAAGCACCATCGAGGCGTTGTTGGCACTAAGATCAGAGGAACTAGCCGCAGTGGCCGGACTCAGCACCTTGATGGCGACGCCGCCCAGGCGCATCGGAGGCACCGCGGAATCGACCAGCCGCATTGGCACCCGCTCCCGCTTGAGGGCCTTAAGCAACTCAGGAAAGGCAACGTCGGAACTGGTCGCGCCGGTACTCCAAAACGCACTTGGAGCGAAGTTCTCCGCGATGAAGCCGAGGCCGCCGAAATGGTCGAGGTCGGGATGGCTCATCACGATATAGTCGACGTGCATGATTTTCCGCGACCATAGAAATGGCGCGACGATCCGCTCGCCGCTGTCGTAACCGGCATACGCTCCGCCCGCGTCGACGACTATCACTGCGGAGCCTGGGAAGCGAATCACTGCGCCGTCGCCCTCGCCCACCGAGAGAAACGTCACGCGCAGCCCGGGATTGAAGTAGCGATCGCGGATCCACCATCCCGCGTCCACGCCGAGCGCCGCGACAATCGCAACGGTGACCGCAAAGCGCCAGCCGATGCGTCGCGCGGTGCCCGCATCGCGATCGGGATGGAGCGTTGGCGGGACCGGAGGCTTGATCGGCGACGCAAGCCACATCATCAGCAGCGTATATGCGAGGGCCAGCTCGAGCAGCGTCGGCGTGAAAATGCGCGACCACGCCAGCGGCCATTCAACGAACCAACCCGCGAGCGTGTTGCCGAGCCTAAGCCATTGGCCCGCGAACCACAGGCACGCGCGCGCCGCTGGCATCCAGATGAAACTCAGCGCGGCGGCGATGAGTCCGCTGAGCGTGGCGGCGAAGCCCATGATCGGCACTACCACCGCGTTCGCAACGATTCCGATGATCGAGAACTGGTTGAAATGAAATGCCGTGAGCGGCGCAGTGCCGGTCAGCGCCCAGAATGAAACCGCGAGGTAGCCGAGCAGGCCCAAAGCGGCGGCCGAAGAACGCGAGCGCGTCTCGCCCGGAAGCCTGAGCGCCGCATCGCGGCGCTGATACCAGCCCGTGAAGCGCTGCATCCCAAGTATAATCGCGATCACCGAAACGAACGAGAGCTGGAAACCGATGTCGGCGGTCGACCCCGGGATTGCGATGCAAATCACGATTGCCGCGAGCGCCAGGCTCGCCAGCGCCTCGCGCGCGCGATCGATCACGACCGCGAACATGTACGCGAGCACCATCACCAGCGCGCGCACAGTCGATACGTGATGGCCCGCAATCGAGGCGTAGGCGCATACCACGAGCGCAGCGCCGATCGCGGCGGCCTTGTTGGCGTAGCCGCGGCTGGCCAGTCCCGGCGCGAGCATCATGACAAGGCGGACGAGAGCGAATGCCGCGGCCGCGACGAAGCTCAAGTGCAACCCCGAGATCACGAGCAGATGCGCCATGCCCGTGCGCGCGTATTCGTTGCGGATGCGATCGTCGATTCCATCGCGGTCGCCAATCACAAGCGCGCGCATCTCGGCGCGCTCGGGCCACGGCAGATTCGCGTCGATGAATGCACCGATGCGATCGCGGATCGCCTCGATATGCGAGGCGGGAAAACGCGGATGGTAGCCGATCACCTCGATGCCGGGGGGTCCGCCTTTGGCAGCGCGCACGGTCATCGTCGCGGCGATCCCCTCGCGCGCCATGAAACCCTCGTAGTCGAATTCGCCGGGATTGCCGTCGTTGCGCGGAAAACGCAGCCGCGATGTGAGACGGACGTCGTCGCCAAGTCTGTACGGTCCAGCTCCCGGAGCCAGTACGGCGACACGGATCAAGCCGGCGGCAGAGCTCAGCTCGCGACCTACGTAGCCGGCGCGCGTGACGGCGACATAGAGCCGGGTCAGATCGGGCATCCGCTCGGTCTCGCGCACGAGCCTCCCCTCGACGGTGAGCTCGGCGCCGTCGGGGAAAATGCGGATGCTCGAGGAATTCGGCGGCGGACTGAGAAGCTGAAACGCGGGAATCGTCGCGCTGGCGACGATCGCGAGGTAAGCGAAGACCAGGCCGAGCGAGCGCCGAGCGCCGATGAATGTCAGCGCCGCAGCGATAGCGAGTGCCGCGGCGATCGCGGGTGGAGTTGCGAGACGAAAGTTGCCTAGACCGTCGCCCATTGCGATCGCGATCGCGACTGCGTAGATCGGCGGCAGGCGCTCAACGACGCTGAGCGCGCGCGATGCGGGAATTCGCGTGGCGATGCGGCCGGAAATTTCGGCCGCGCCCTGATCTGCCAGCGCTTGCGACGTGGACGCTGCTGCGATCGCCCACTGCCCCCTTTTCGCGCAGCGTCGAATCGAAGCTAAACTTCGAGTTCCGGCCGCTGCGACTCCTCGATTATGCGCCGTCGCGCGGCGCCGGTTCCAGTCGTCTAATGTGCGCGCATGCCTTTGCCCGGCTCATTCTTCTTCATCAAGAAAACCAGCGGCAGCATGAACAGGCACGCGACCCCCATGGCCCAGATGGCGTCGATATACGCCTGCATGGTCGCAGCCCCAATGACCCCCTGGTAAATCGCGCCGTACGCCTGGCTCACCGCGCTGGGGCCCACGACGCCGCGATGAGACAATTGCGCGCCGAGGCCGCGCGTCGCCTCGCGCAGCGGCATGTCGTACGGCGTCAGGCGGGTTATCAAGCGGTTCTGATGAAACTGCGAGCGCCGCGCGATCATGGTCTCGACCACTGAGATTCCCACGCTCGCGCCGATATTGCGCGACAGGTTGATCATTCCCGACACGGTGTTGTTCTGCTCCTGCGGGATGCCAACGTAGGCCATCGTGGTGATCGGCACAAACAGGAAGGCGAGCGCGATTGACTGGTAGACGCGGTACATCATCGCGGTGCGGAAATCGATTTGCTGATCGAGGTTAGTCATCTTGAACAGCGCCAGCGCCATCATCAGGAAGCCGATTCCGATGAGCCAGCGCGCGTCGACGCGGGTGACCAGCGCGCCGACTATCGGCATCAGCAAGATGATCGCGAAGCCGCCCGGCGACAGCACCATCCCGGCCTGCTCGGCGGTGTAGCCCATGAGCTGTTGCAGAAATTGCGGCAGCAGGACGGTGGTTCCGAACAGCGCGACGCCGACCATGAACATCATCAGGTTGGTCATCGCAAAAGTGCGTTCCTTGAACAGCCGCAGGTTGACCACCGGCGTCTCGACGGTGCGCTCCCAGAATACGAAGGCGACCAGCGCAATCGCGGAGATCAGGGAGAAGCCGATGATGAATTGCGACTGCAGCCAGTCGTCGCGCTGCCCCTTGTCGAGCACCACCTGGAGGCATCCAAGGCCGACCGCGACCAGACCGAAACCAATATAGTCAATGCCCCACGCTGACTTGCGCGTGCGGACCTCCTCTTTGATCCAGGGTGGATCCTCGACCACACGGTAACTTAGGAGCAGTGAGATGATCCCGACCGGCACGTTGATGAAAAAGATCCAGCGCCAGTTGAGGTGGTCGGTAATGTAGCCGCCGAGTGTGGGCCCGATGGCCGGTGCTAGCACGATCGCCATCCCATAGACCGCAAACGCCATCCCGAATTCCTCGGGCGTGAAGGTGTCGGCGAGAATTGCCTGCTCGCTCGGCTGCAGCCCGCCGCCGCCAGCGCCTTGGAGCACACGGAAGAACACCAGCATCGCGAGCGACGGCGCGAGACCACACATAAACGAACTCATCGTGAACATCGCAACGCAGGCCATGTAGAATCGCTTGCGACCGAAAAAATTGGAGAACCATCCGCTGATCGGGAGAACGATCGCGTTGGAGACCAGGTACGACGTCAGCACCCAGGTGCTTTCATCGATACCGGCGGACAGACCGCCCGCGATATGGGGCAGTGAGACATTCGCGATACTGGTGTCGAGGATTTCCATGAAGGTCGCGAGCGTCACCGTCATCGCGACGATCCAGCGGTTGTGCCGCGAGCGCCACTCGCGCTCGAGGCGCTGACGGTCGAGCAGCGCGGCATCGGTGACTGCTGCGGCGCTCATCGCAAACTCATCTCAAAATCATCGGAGGATAGTCAGGACCGAACCGCCAGACCGGCGCCGGGACGCGGGGTGCGTCGGGCGGGAAGCGCTGCGTGCGCTCGTCGCACTGGCGGTGGGACGGGCTTGGCTGCCGCGCCGGGCGCGCAGATACGCTCGCCGAGCCAGCGCAAAAATTGCAGCCGCTTGCGGAGAAAACGCGGATGGTTGGGACCAACGCCGCTTACCAACCGCGTCATCTGCGGAAACGCGATGGGGAACGTCGTGAGCGCGATCATCGAGATGAACAGTTGCGTGAGATCGGCGCCGGCGGGGATCCGCCCGCGGACCTGCGAGCGGCGGAGCCTGGCCACCGCCTTCTGAAACAGTTGGCGGCGCTCTCGATAGGCGATCAGGCGCGCGCGGCCGCTGCCGAGCGCCTCCCACTCGAGCATCCGCACCCAGTCCAGATCGTTGCAGCCGACTTCGTACCAATGGAGCAGCGCCTGCGCGAAGTCCTCCGGCGACGACTCGATAGCGCCCGCTTTGTCGGCGATCTTCGCGCGCATCACCTCGCGATAGAGATCCTGCTTGGCGCCGAAGCAGTAGTAGAGCATGCGCTTGTTGACGCGGGCGCGGCGCGCGATCGCCTGGGTCCGGGCGCCCGCGAACCCCTTGGCCGAAAACTCGGCGAGCGCGGCCGCGAGGATCTTCTCCCGGGTGCGTGCCAGATCACGTATCGCGGCCATAGTCACTCGCCTCGGTCCCGGGAATTTTGCTCGGCCCGGAGGATTAACCGTCTGGTTAATTCGTAATTAACCGTGTGGTTAACGCGAGTCAAATGCGGCGCGGCCGTTAGTTTTCAGTCGAGGATGAAGCAGGCGGCGGAACGACGGCAGGGTCCGCCGATTCGATCGGCGCAGCAAGCTCAGCGGGCGCGCCGGGCGCGGACAGTTCCGCGTCTTCGCGCTCTTCGCGATCGAGTAGCGACGCCATCTCCTCCAGATGCCGCCGAACCCGGGCCGCGATCTCGCTATTGAGCCCCTTCACTTCCGCGATCTCATCGACGCTCGCCTCGCGAATCCGCTTGAGACTGCCGAAGTGCCGCAGCAGCGCGCGACGGCGCACCGGCCCCACGCCCTCGATATCGTCGAGCATCGAGCGTAGCCGAGCGCGCCGGCGCAGCTCGCGGTTGTAGGTGATCGCGAAGCGATGCGCCTCGTCGCGGATCCGGACCAGCAGGAACAACGCCGTCGAGTTCTTCGCGAGCACGATCGGATCTTTTCGATTGGGCAGGAACACCCGCTCCTCTGATTTGCTGACTTCCTTCTGGCGCCGATCGTTCAGCACGTGCTGCTTGGCGAGCGAAACGCAATCGATCTGGTCGAGCAGCTTGCACTCGCGCAGCACCTCGAGCGCGACGTTGAGCTGGCCCTTGCCGCCGTCGATCACCCACAGGTCGGGGTACTCGTGTTCGCGGATCGCGCGTTCCAGGCGCCGCTTGAGCACCTCGTAGAGACTGGCGAAGTCGTCCTGACCCTCGATGCTGCGGATCCGGTAGCGCCGGTAGAGATCCTTGCGCGGCTCGCCTTCGTCGAAAGTCGCCTGCGATCCCACCACCATCGAGCCCTGCAGATTGGAGATGTCGTAGCACTCGATGCGCTTGGGGGTGTTGCGCAGATGAAGCTTGGCGCGCAGCTCCTCGAGCATCCGTTCGCGAGTGAGCTCGTTGTCGCGCCGCGAGGCGAAGCTCTGGCGCGCGTTGTCGTTAGCCATCTCGAGCAGCCGGAGCTTCTCGCCACGCTGCGGCACGATGATCGCGCATTTCTTTCCACGCCGCTCTGAGAGCAGCTCCGCGCGCACCTCGGCATCTTCGAGCTCGAAGCCCAGGATGACTTCGTCGGGAATCCCGCGCGCGCCGGAGTAGTACTGTGTGAGCAAATCGGCCATCACGTCCTGGTCGGCGAACTCGAGGTCCTGAAAGCTCCATCCCAGGGTGCTGGTCAGCTTGCCTCCGCGTACGATCAGGACGATCGCCTCGATGAAGCCGCCCTCGCGATAGAGGCCGAACACGTCCTCGTCGATGCCCCAGTGATGCAACACGGTCTGCCGCTCGACGGTCTTTTCGATCGCGCGCACGCGATCTCGGAGCTTGGCCGCCTGCTCGAACTCCAGGCGGGAGGCATGGTCCTTCATCTGCTCGCGCAGCTCGCGCAGCAGCTCGAGGTTCTTCCCCTCCAGCAGCATCTGCGCGGCATGCAGCTGGCGGCCGTAGTCGTCGCGATCGACCGGCAGGCAGCACGGCCCGAGGCATCGCTTGATCTGATATTCGAGGCACGGCCGCGAGCGGTTGCGAAACACCGCGTCCGAGCAGGTGCGCAGCGGGAAGACTTTGCGGATCACGTCGATCGTCTCCCGCAATCCGTCGGCGGAGCCGAACGGCCCGAAGTATTTGCCGCCGTCCTTTACGATCTTGCGGGTGACCGTAATGCGCGGCCACGGATGATTGGTGATTTTCGCGGACAGGTATGACTTGTCGTCCTTGAGCCTGATGTTGTAGCGCGGCTTGTACTGCTTGATCAGGTTGTTCTCGAGGATCAGCGCTTCCTTCTCGCTGGTGGTGACGATGGTGTCGAAGTCGCGCACCCGGCGCATCAGGAAGCGCACCTGGAAGCGCCTGTCGCCCGCCTCGCCATCGACGCCGCCACGGAAATACGCGCGCACGCGCGAGCGCAGCGACTTCGCCTTGCCGACGTACAGAACTTTGCCGGCGCGATCGCGAAGCAGGTAGACGCCCGGCGCCGGCGCGGTGGTCCCGAGCTTGCGCTCGAGCTCGTCGTCCTCGGGCGCCGACGTCAGCACCAGCTGGTCCGCCGACTCACGGTCCTTCGGATACTCGATTAGCGAGCCATAGCGCCGCCCTTCTATTTCGCGAGTCTGCGCGATGCCCGGCTCCACGGGTTCGGAAGTTTCCGCAGGCGCAGTCTCCGGCGGAGACTCCGGTTCCGCGTTCTTGTCGGGAACTGCCTTATCTTCGGAATCGGAGACCATTGCGGCATCAATTATAGCATCGGTTGTCGGGGCTGGCGTGTGCCGGCTGGTCTCGCGCGATCCTCACTGACGCGCGCTGGCCAGCGCTTAGAGATTTTCGGGCGTTGCTGCTATGAACGATCAACAGGAAACGCATCGGACGCGCAGCCGCGACACCGGCCAGCGCCAAAGGAAGGACGTCCATGGGTAGAATCGATGGAAAAGTTGCAGTAATCACCGGCGCTGCGAGCGGAATGGGCCGCGCCACCGCGCTCCGTTTCGTGAAAGAAGGCGCCGCGGTCGTGGTTTGCGATCTCAACGCGGAGGGCGGCGAGCAGGTGGTGCGCGAATGCAAAGAGGGCAGCGGCCGTGCCGTGTTCCAGAAAACCGACGTGACTAACGAGGCTAATATCAAGGACGCCATCGCGCGCGCGGTCAAGGAGTTCGGCAAGCTCGACATCACCTACAACAACGCGGGAGTCGCGGGCGCGATCGGGAAGCTCGAGAATGTGAGCGCGGTGGATTTCGACCGCACCATCGCCATCCTGCTGCGCGCCGTGTTCCTTGGAATCAAGTATTCGATTCCGGAGATGAAGAAGGCCGGCGGCGGTTCGATTATCTCGACCTCGTCGGTCGCGGGCCTCAGAGGGGTTGGCGGGCTTGCGACCTACAGCGCCGCCAAGGCCGCGGTGGTCAACTTGACCCAGGCGGCCGCGATCGAAGTTGGTCATGATCGGATTCGCATCAATTGTATCTGCCCCGGCGGCGTCAACACTCCGCTGGTGAATCGCGGTGTCCCTGGCGGCTATGAGGGCGCCGAACAGCGGATGGCGCGGATGCAGCCGATTCCGCGCGCCGGTCATCCGGAAGATATCGCCGCGATGGCGCTGTTCCTGGCCAGCGACGAAGCCGACTGGATTACCGGCACCGCGATGGTGGTCGACGGTGGCATCAATACCGGCAACGCGCGCTTTCGGCTCGACGGAATCGGTACGTCCGGATTTTCGGGCCCGTCGTTCGAACGATAGACGCGAACCGCGGGCTGACGAGGCGTCCTGCTCGCGAACTGAAGGCGCGCTACATTGTGCCGAGCGTGGTCGCGCCGCCGCGCGAGAAATGAATCACCGGCACCTGCACGACCTGGCCGTTCTTCTTGACGCCGTCGATATGCAGATCGTACGTGTTCGCGACGTCGCACTCGGCTTCGAACACGATGAAATCGTTGACGGCCGCAGATGACTCCGGGCTGCTTGGATTGGCGCTGGAAGCTTGCACCCAGCTTCCATAGCTGGTGCGCAGCAGCGTCTGCTTATAGTCGTAGCTGATGCCTTCGCCGCTGATCGCGACCTTGACACCGAAGGTTGCGGTGGGATGATCGGTCGCCACTACCACCGGGAGCGGCGGCACCCCGCTCATGCTTTTGCCGCATTGCGGGTTGCCAACGGAAAAATGGAGTCCTGATTGGTCAAACTCGACGCCTTCTGGATCCTCGGTGAGCGGTACCGGGCCGCTGCCGCCGTATCTGTACTTTGCGCCTTCGACGCCGACCTGCGGACTAAGATACGACGACTGTGAGCATCCGGTGAATATCAAACAGCAAAGCAGTATCGTTCGCGTTGACCCGAGCATCCCGAGTGACTCCTCTTCCCTCATTCATGACAAAAGTACTTGCGATATCTAAGCGCCGACCCCGCAGCGATTGCAACGCGCTTAGCCTCGGCGCTCCCTAACTGATATTAGGGCAGTGTACCGGCGCGTGGGCGGGGGGCCACGAACGCCGGAGCACTCGGCAAAACCCTTAAACGAGAGTGGAAATCATCATGGGAAGACTTGACGGAAAAGTTGCTGTCATCACCGGCGCGGCAAGCGGAATCGGCCGCAGCACCGCCAATCGTTTCGCAGGCGAAGGCGCCGCGGTCGTGATTGCGGATCTTAATAAGGAGGGCGGTGAGGCGGTGGTGCGCGAATGTCGTGAGAACGGCGGCCGCGCGGTCTTCCAGAAGACCGACGTCTCAGCCGAGGCGGAGGTCATGGCGGCGGTGAACCGTGCGGTCAAGGAGTTCGGCGGCCTCGACGTCATATTCAACAACGCCGGCGTGGGCGGCGCTGTCGGTCCGATCGATGAAACCACGGTCGAGAACTGGGACCGTACGCTCGGCGTACTGCTGCGCGCGGTGTTCCTTGGCATGAAGCATTCGATCCCCGAGATGCGCAAACGCGGCGGTGGCTCGATCATCTCGACCGCCTCGGTCGCAGGCATGCGTGGCGGGGGCGGACCGCACGCCTACAGCGCCGCGAAGGCTGCGGTCATCAACCTGACGCGCTCGGTCGCGCTGGAGGTCGGCAAAGATCGCATCCGCGTCAACTGCATCTGCCCTGGCGGAATCAACACACCGCTGATTTACGCGCGGATTCCCGGCGGTGCGGAAGTCACCGAACAGTTCCTCGGGCTGTTGCAACCGATACCGCGCTCGGGACATCCCGATGACATCGCCTCGATGGCGTTGTTCCTGGCCAGCGACGATTCGCAATGGGTGACCGGCACCGCGATGGTGGTTGACGGCGGACTCACCGCGGGATTCTCCGGCACCATCGCCGGCCCGGCGCGCGGCGGCGCTACCTTGGGCGCGACGCCGGATGGATACTCCGGGCCGTCATTCGAGAAGTGATCTGCAAGGAGTGACCTTGTAGTCAGGGCATAGCGCTCGCCAACGGCGCGGCAGACTGCCTTGAAGTCCGTCGGGTCTGAACCATTGGGGCTCGATCGGCGCGGCTCGATTGCGGTTTGATTTACGATGCGGCCTGTCACGGTAATCGTGTTCGCGCGCGAGCCGATTGCAGGCAAGACCAAGACGCGGCTCACCCCGGCTCTGGGAGCGGAGGGCGCCGCCGCGCTCGCCGATGCGTTCACGCGCGACGCGGTCGCGAAGGCGGCGAAGTTGATTGCCAAGATGGCAGGGTCGCGCGCCGCACGCCTGGTGATCGCCGCAAGCTCGCCGCGCGGTGCCAGCCACAGCGCTTACTTTCGCACCCTGGCGCGCGAATCGGGCGCTCTCCTCGTCGACCAGGGCAGTGGCGATCTCGGCGCGCGGATGGCGCGGATGCTGCGCCGGTTTGCCGGCCGCCACGGCGCCATCCTGTTCGGCACCGACACGCCATCGCTGCCGCTTGCGCTGCTGGCGCGCTCGGCGCAGTTGCTCGCTCAAACGGCGGTGGTAATCGCGCCGGCGCTGGACGGCGGCTACTACCTGGTCGGAGTGCGCGGCAGTATCCCGGATATCTTCGCCGGCATGACCTGGGGCGGCGCGAGCGTGCTCCGCCAAACGCTTCGGCGGCTGCGCGCTGCCCACGCTGCGTACACGCTCGGTCCCTGGTGGTACGACGTGGACCGCGCCCGCGACCTCCCGCTCCTGCGCGCGCATCTGGGCCGACACTTGAGCCACGCCGCCGCGCATGCGATGCCGCTCGGCCCGGAACTCCCCTGCCCCGTCACCGCCGCGCTGATGCGCCGCTTCGACATCTGATATTCCGAGGTGGCTGGCGGGCAATCGATGAAACTTTCGATCGTCGTTCCGATGCTCAACGAGGAGCAGGCGATCGCCGCGACCCTGCATGCGATCCGCGCGGGCGCGCCGGACGCCGAAATAGTCGTAGTTGACGGCGGCGGCTCCGATCGAAGTCTCGAAGTCGCACGATCGCTCTGCGACCTTGCGCTCACGGCGCAGCGCGGACGCGCGCGGCAGATGAACGCGGGCGCCGCCCGTTGTAGCGGCGACGCGATCGCGTTCGTTCACGCGGACACTATCGTTCCACCCAGCTTCGCGCGCGATATCGCACAGGCGCTGGCCGATCAGCGCGTGGTCGGCGGACGCTTCGACGTGCGGCTCAACGACCCGCATCCGTTGTGCGTGCTGATTGGTTTCCTGATCAGCGTCCGCTCGCGCCTCAGCCGCACCGCTACGGGAGATCAGGCGATCTTCGTGCGCCGCAGTGTTTTTGACGCACTCGGCGGCTTTCCCGATTTTCCGATTTGCGAGGACCTCGATTTCGCCCGCCGCATGAAGCGCGTGGGGCCCGTGGCGTGCCTGCGCGCGAAGGTAACCACCTCGGCGCGGCGATGGCGGCGCCGCGGAATTCTGAGAACGGTACTCCGGATGTGGACGATTCGTGCGCTATATCTGGCCGGCGTGTCGCCCGCGCGCCTGGCCCGGCGCTACGCCAACGTCCGCTGACTCGCTGGGCTACACAGACTCATCGCCGACGCCGATCCGTTTGGCCGAGGTTCTTCAACTCCGCTCTCAATATCCTGACTATGCGTCGCGCGAACGCAGCCGGCGTTTCGGTCTGGCCATGAACCAGCGAGAATGCGCTCGCCACCCGGAGAGCCCCGATCAGGACCATCGCATCCAGCCGTACCCGAAGCTCGTCGCGCTTGCTATCCACCCGTCTCAAGAGCGCCTCGGCGAGAGCGCGCTCGAGCCCTTCGTACTTCAGATGGTCCCGCGCCCGCAGTGCCGGCGTCTCACGCAGCAGGCGCGCATGAGCCGTCACGTCCTTGAGGTCGAATCGTCCCAGCGACGTGATCATCGCGCGTTCGGCGGCGGTCATGGGCGGTTCGTCCTCCGGACGCGCGGCCACGTCAGCAATGAGGCCGCTTTGGAAGTTGTCCTGCCAGGCTAGCACGACATCTTCCTTGGCCGGGAAATAGTCGAAGAAGCTGCGCTTGGAGACGTCGGCCGCAGTGGCGATGTCGTCGAGCGTGGTCGCTTCGAAGCCGCGCTCCCGGAACAGGTTCATCGCCGCGTTCGCGATCCGATTGCGGGTCTCCTCCCTTTTGCGCGCTCGACGGCCCCCTTGTGGCGCAGCTTTCCCGGCCCTGGCTGTCTGAGTTTGTTTTGAAATCCGGACTCCGCTTCGCGTACCCATGGAGGTACCACTATTGCAATTTCGCTCCTCATGCAACTTTGCGGTACACGCAAACTTGCATCAAGTGCAAATATGTGAGTAAGCTGAGGTCCGCAACAGGAGACGCCGATCATGACGGACCGCGACGAAGCACAGACCGCAAAGCCCGTGACGATCGAAGAGCACCTCGCGGAGATGGATCCGGAACTCCGCGCCGTCCACTGAATCGTGTCTCGGCGAGAGATCAGCAGCGTCGCGTTTTCTGTGCGCGAGTAGCAAGTTCAGGAGATTGAAAATGGCCAAATGGACGACCGCGGATATCCCTTCACAGGCGGACAGAGTCGCAATCGTGACCGGCACTGGCGGCCTTGGATACGAGACAGCGCTCGCACTGGCGGCGGCCGGCGCCACCGTCGTACTGGCGGGACGCAGCGAGAAAAAGGGCCTCGAGTCCGTCGCAAACGTGCGGACGCAGTTTCCGCGCGCGCAAATTCGTTTCGCGATGCTCGACCTCGCAAGCCTGGCGTCAGTCGCGGATTTCTCGCATCGCTTCGCAAGCGACCATTCCACGCTCGATCTGCTGGTCAACAATGCCGGCGTGATGAGCCCGCCCAAACGTCAGACCACCGCCGACGGATTCGAGCTTCAGTTCGGCACCAACTACCTGGGCCACTTCGCGCTGACGGCGCATCTGCTGCCGCAACTGAGGCGTGGACGCGCGCCGCGCGTGGTCAACGTGAGCAGCGGGATGAGCAACTGGGGCGCGATCCGATTTGACGATCTGCAGTGGGAGCGCAGCTACAAGCCGGCACGGTCCTACGCGCAGTCGAAACTGGCCAACCTGATGTTCGCCCTCGAACTGCAACGCCGGAGCGACGCCAACCGATGGGGCTTGATGAGCAATGCCGCCCATCCCGGTTATGCACTTACCGAGCTGATCCCTAACGGCCCGGGCCCCAACCTGCTCAGCAACCTGCTGGCGCCGTTCGCTAGTCAATCGGCTGCAGAGGGCGCGCTGCCCACACTGTTTGCCGCGACCGCGCCCGATGCGAAGGCCGCAGCATATTATGGTCCCGACGGATTTCTCGGACTGAAAGGCGCACCGGGCCGTGCGCGCATTCCCTCGCAAGCGAAAGATCTCGAGGCGGCGAAGCGGCTCTGGGAGGTCTCCGAGCGTCTCACCGGAGCCACCTTCAACAGTCTAACCGCCGCAGCTTAGAAGGCAGGCCCCGTTGCACGCCGCCTACCCGGCAACTGTAGCGGACCGCTCGACGCACCGTCAGGGCGTGTAGAGCTCGGTGCTCGCGAGTGGATCACCGTTGTTGTCGAGCCCGCCCGTAATCAGCACTTGGCCGTCGGGCAGCAGCGTCGCGGTGTCATTCTTGCGCGCTGTATTCATCGTCGAACTGGAGAGGGTGAACGTGGCAGTCGCCGGGTCGTAAATTTCCGCATTGGCAAGCGCGTCGTTGGGGCCTTCTGTGTCGGAATCCCAGCCCCCCGCGACCAGCACATTACCGTCCGGCAGCAGGGTAGCTGTCGGCGCGACGCGCCCATCGCTCATCGCTCCAGGCAGCGTTTCGCTCGAGCAGGCCGTGCTGGCCTGTCCGGCGAAGCAGTTGTTAATCGGGTCGTACAGCTCTGCACTGGTAAGAGCTTCCACGAAGTTGCCTCCACCTGCGAACAACACTTCGCCGTTGGGCAGCAGTACTGGCCTCGCTCCGTGGCGCGCTTGTACCATGTTGGCAGGCTGCGTAGTTGCGAAGGTGTTCGTGGCGGGATCGTACAGCTCAGTGGTGTTAGTAAATGGCTGGATTCCTTCAGCGATCAGCACTTTGCCGTTGAGCAGCAAGGTGGATACCGCCAACACTCGCCCGGCGTTCATCGTCCCGCCGCTACTGAAGGTGTTGGCGACGGGGTCGTAGAGTTCGCTAGTGGTCAAGGTGTTGTCGTCAGCGTCTTGTCCGCCGGCAATCAACACCTTGCCGTTGGGCAGCAGGACCGAGGTCGGCTCGTAGCGCGAATCGCTCATCAGAGGGGGCGCAGTCGAGCCGCACCCTGCTAAGCCGTCACCCACAAAGCAATTGTTCACCGGGTCGTAGATATCGACGTGGGCGGTAGGTGTTCCGGTCGCGTCCTGTCCGCCCGCTATCAGCACCTTGCCGTTGGGCATTAAGACAGCGGTCCCCTCATAGTGCGCAACCAGCATCGCCGGCGGTGCAGTAGTGCCGCATCCGGCTAAGCCGTCGCCCACAAAGCAGCCATTTGCCGGGTTGTAGATGTCCACACCGGTTCCGGGGGGAAGAATCGTCTCTCCGCCCTCGATCAACACATTGCCATTGGGCATCAGGGTCGCCGTTTGGAAAGCACGCGCGCCGCTCATTGCGATTAAATCGGGACTAGCGAAAGCGTCGACCGGCACCGGCGCTGCCTGGCAGATCGCAACATTGATAGCCGCCGGCGTTGCGGTCGGATAGGTCTCGGTCCCGCCGAGCACGGCGAGGTCGGCGAGCCCGTTGACGTTCAAGATGTCATTGGCCGGGCCGAAGTCGAACCCTTCAATGGTATCCTGGAGCTGCTGCAATCCAGACAGCGCATCCTGGAAGTCGGTGATGCCGGCGGTTGCCGGCAGCGTCCCGCCGCAGTAGGTGATCGGCGCTCCGGCGTGGAGACCGTCGTAAATTCCGTCGCCGATATCCGCGGACAGCGCCGCGACCAGCCCGCCGGGCGCTCCGGGGCACAAATATTCGTCCTCGTTGATTAGGGCGCCGAGAATCAGCCCGAGCTTGTCCGCATCGCTGCCCGCATTCTCATCGGCCAGCGTGTAGTCGGGCTGGAAGGTCCCGGGGTCGGTGGTGATTCCATAGTCCGCCTCAATCGCGGCGGTAGCTGCGGGGAGCGCAGTCGCGACCGGGACTGTTGCAGAGATCCGGAACACCGTCATCGAGTTGATGAACTCGGTCAGCGGATTGATCGAAAGACCGCTTACGCTGGCGGGCGCGCTTGCGAGCAGCAGCGATACGCTGCTCGGAGAGGAAATCGTCGAGCCGTCCTCCTCGCTGACGTACGAGCCGCCGCTTGCGGTGAGTCGCACCGGTCCGGTGGGAGGCGGGTTTATAGTCAGGGTGAAGTTTCCGTTGGCATCCGCGGTCGTGGTCGCGAGCGTGGCGCCGTTGGCAGCCGTCGCAGCGTTCACGGCATAGGCGGTGATTGTTGCGCCATTCATCGCCCCCTGCACCGCAGTGCCTGCTAGCACTGCCGGCGGAGGCGGAGGCGGCGCGGTGGGCTTGACGCCGCAGCCGGTCAGCACGACCAGCCCGCCGGTAATGTCATTGCGGCTACGGCCGCTTTCATCGATCGCGCTGACCAGCAGTACCCCAAGGCGAAGTCCGAGGCCGCTCGGGTCGAAGGCGATCGTCGCTGTGCAGGTGGCATGCGGCGCCAGCACGCCGCAATTGCTGGTCGCCGTGAAGTTGCCCTCAGCTGAGACGGAGGTTACTTCCAGGATGTCGTTGCCGGGATTGCTCAGCGTGACAGGCTTCGCGCTGCTGGTGGTACCGACCGCCTGGTTGCCGAAGAAAAGAAGAAACGGATTGGAAGCGACGAAATCGAGAGCGGCGCGCGCTGGCCCGGCGGCGCTGAGCACCAGGGCGATCGAGAAGAGGCAGGAGCCGATTACGGACTTCGTCACCGTGAGAATTGCTCTGCTCATGGCGTCCTCCAGAGACAGTCGTTCCGGCGCAAGTCTTCTGAAATCGTTTGTATTCGTATATGGACGTACTGTTAGTTACAAGAGCAGTCTAAAAGTTTATCGACCATTCGGCCTCGGACCTGATAGAGCAAAAGCTCGTCCGTTCCGGTGGCGCCGCCAGCAAACGCGATGAATACCGCTGAGTTTTGTTCGCGATCGTACGGCGCGATCATCGACCGTCTCTACGAGGCGAGCGGCGGCGCGCGTTTCGATGTCTCCAGGGCGCAATTTTCCGCCGCGCTCTGCCGGGCTTGCCTGCGCCGTTTCACACGAGGCGCGGCTGACGTCGTCGAGGTGCAACAGTTCCTCGATCAACTGCATGTTGCCGACCTCGCGCTGGCACTTGCCTGCCGGGCCGGCAACGAGGTCGCCTGGCGACAGTTCCACGATACTCATCACGCGACTGTCGAGCGCTGCGCGCGCGGGTTGGCGCGCGATCCGATCCGCGCGCAGGAGCTCGCCGATACTTTGTGGGGCGATCTGTATGGACACGCCGGCGGGCGTCGCGGGCGCGCCTCGCCGCTCGATCACTATCACAGCCGCAGCGCGCTGGGACCGTGGCTGCGCGCAGTGATGGCGCGCCGCAACGCCAACGCGTGGCGTCAGAGCATCCGCCGGAGCAACGTCGAGAGCAGCGCGATCCGCGCGTCCAGTTCGATCGACGCGAGCATCGATCGCCCGCCCGATCCTGACCGCGCGGGGTACCTTGCGATGCTGGGCGACGTGCTGGGACGCGAGGTTGACCAGGTTGCCAACCGCGACCGACGGAGGCTTTCGCTGTATTATGTCAAGGGGTACTCACTGGCGAAAATTGGTGCCTTGATGGGCGAACATGAGTCTACGGTTTCGCGCAATCTGCTCCGCACCCGCCGCGACATCCGCCGCCAAGTCGAGCGACGCCTCCGCCGCGAGCACCGCCTGACCGACGATCAGCTCCGCCAATGCATCGACTACGCGACCGGCGACTGGCCGCTGGATCTCGCCGGCGCATTCATCGGTGAGCTGCGCCACGGCGGACTCGACGTGGTGCTGGTCATCGACTGCGCCGGCTCGATGCGGGTGATCATCCGCGAGATCAAGGCGCGCATGATGGATCTGATCGACGCGATTCAGCGGCTGGTGCCGATCGCGCGCGCCGGCATCGTCCTGTTCGCCGGCAAGGGCGAGATGCTCCAGGTGCACCCGCTGACCCGCTCACCGGACAAGGCGCGGGCGTTTCTGGAAAACATGATCGCAATCGACGGCAGCGAGCTGCCGGTCAACACCCTCGGCGGATGCAATCACGCCGTCGCGGAGATGGCGTGGAAGCCGCGCGCGAAGAAGGTCATCGTGCTGGTCGGCGACGCGCCGCCGCCGAAGGACGACTGGGCGCCGATGCTCGCGCTGGTTTCTGACTTTCGCATCCGCAACGGCACCTTCAACGCGATCGATGTCGCGGCGGAGGAGCACGAGCGCTTCGAGCGCGAGTATTGGATGAAGCTGCATGGCGAGGAGCCGCCCACCATCTCGCCGCTGCCCGAGTTCTACCGGCAGGCGCAGGCCGCCTATCAGACGCTGGCCACGACCGGCGGCGGCACGATGCGCTCGCTAAGCAAGACCCCGCACATCAATTACCAGGTGTTGATCCTCGCGTTCGGCGCGCAGTGGCAAAGCCAGGTCGCCGCCTACGGCAAAGCGATCGACAGCGGCGCTCCGCGAGCTGGCGACTCCTTCCCTACTCCCGTTCCGCCAAGTCCTGCCCGCCACCCGCGCAAAGAAAAATCGCAAGGAAAATGAGTCCGGCGCGATCCTTTAGATAGGAGCGCGCCGTCTCGGACCAATGCCACCCGCACCCGCGGGAATGCCGGCCCGTCGCCGAGGCCGCGGCGCTCGCGACTCTTCCGCCGGGAGGTGCGCCGATGAGCGTATCAGTGTTGATGACTGCCATGATCTTGGTGGCCGCGATTGCGGCCGGCCCCGCGCGTGTCTTCGCCGCGCCCCCTGACCGCGCCGCCGACCCGGCGCGCGTCGACCAGGTGTTCCAGCCCTGGGATTCGCCGTCCTCTCCGGGATGCGCGGTGGCGGTGATGAAGGACGGGCGGATCGTATACGAGCGCGGCTACGGCATGGCCGATCTCGATCACGACGCGAAGATCACGCCTGCCACGGTCTTCAACGTCGGCTCGATCGCGAAGCAATTCACCGCCGCTGCGATCCTGATGCTCGTCCAGGACGGCAAAGTCTCGCTCGACGATCCGATTCGAAAATACATCCCCGAGCTGCCCGACTTTGGCGCGCCGATCACCTTGCGCCAGATGCTGCATCACACCAGCGGCCTGCGCGACTACGAGCAGTTGCTGTGGTTCGACGGTTGGCGCCTGGACAGTCCCGACCTGCTCACCGACGGCGACATCCTTTACGTGATGTCGCGCCAGCAGGAGCTGAATTTTCCGCCCGGCTCCGACTTCGCCTACAGCAATACCAACTATATGCTTCTCGCGCAGGTCGTGAGCCGCGTCAGCGGACAGTCATTCCCGCAGTTCACGATGACTCGGCTGTTCCAGCCGCTCGGCATGGAGCATACCCATTTCCGAAACAACCATGGCGAGACGGTAAAGAACCTCGCCTACCCCTACCTGGCGCGCGGTGGCGGCTTCGATTTGTGTATTCCGAATTACGACACCGTAGGAGCCACCGATCTGCTGACCACGGTCGGCGACCTGGCGCGCTGGGACGAAAACTTTTACACCGCGCGAGTCGGCGGCGCGCAAATTGTGAAACAACTGCAGGAGCGCGGACAGCTCAATGACGGGACGCGCCTGATTTACGCCGAAGGAATGTTCGTAGGCGCTTCCGGCGGTCTCAGAATTGTTGAGACTGGAGACGCGGGCGATGCGGGCTACAGCGCCAACGTGAGCCGCTTTCCCGACTATCACTTGTCAGTTGCCACCTTGTGCAATAACCGGCCGATCGATTCGCTCGAACTAAGTCATCGCGTCGCCGACATTTACCTCGACGGCAAATTGAGCGCGGCTTTGTCGGCTGCAGCCGGTTCCCGAGGATCGGCTCACATAGACCGGAAGCTAGCAGCCGCATATGCCGGCACTTTTGTCGATCGAAACGAAAACCTGATTCTGAAGATCGAGCCACGAGGCGACAGCCTCCGGGCGCATTGGTTCTGGGGACCCAGTGAGGTAGGCGCCGGTTCTCAGCTCGAGGTCCTCGGCAAGAATCGCTTTCGCTATCCCAACGTCGGGGAAATTGAATTCGGAACCGACGGCAATCCGCGCATGACCGTCATCGGAATGCGGCCGGCGTCGTATATACGCGTGCCGGACTACCGACCAACTACGGCACAGTTGGGCGAGTTCGACGGAAGGTATTTGAGCAAGGAGTTGGATGTTCCTTATTACGTGACACTCGGAGGTGGCAGCCTCGTAATCCATCCGCCGAAGATGGCACCGCGCAATCTGCTGCCGTTGGCGAATGATCTATTTATCTCCGACGGCATCAGCGTTCGTTTCACTCGCGACCCGCAGGGACAAGTGTCGGGATTTCTGATGAGCGGACGTTGGAATCGAGTGCAGAACGTTCGCTTCGAGCGCGCTGCTGCACGATCGAGTCCGGGCGCAAACCGCTGAGCTAAAGGGGGCGTCTCGCAGATAATGTGACTTCTCCATGGCTTTCTGAGCCGTGCTCCATCGACGCCAGACGGCGGATTTGCGAGACGGATATACACGTTTAATGAACGGAAACTCTTTCCGCATCCAAATCAAAGTGAGATACGCGTGAGTTGAAATTAAGATAGTTGAGCCGACTTGATGTCTGGAGTTTCGCGCCGTGCCGCCTTCGAAAATCGCGGCGCTCCGCTCCACCCGCAATCGATCCCGTTCGTTGAGGCTGCTTTTGGCATTCCTCGCGGAAGCCGAAGAGTCCCTCCCTCCAAGCGGCCAAGCTAGCTGTGACGGGCCTGCGGACGGTTCGTCGCGGTTAGTGACGGTTCACGTTTCCGTCTCTCAAACTCAGTCTTAAGTGCGCCGCAGATACAGTAGTCGCGACGCGCTGTATCGTTTTTAGCGGGCCGGTCATAGCCGACAAAGAAGTCATGGCCGACAAAGAATTCGAGGATTCTCGACAGTACCGCATTCATGAGATTGTGTTTTGTTATACCAACCGAGTCGTTTTGCTACGAGCTCCTGTCAACACCCAGGCTCAGTATGCATGCAACTCCATCAACACGTAAAGCACGGCGTGTTATCTGAAGAACAAATCATCTCGATCGCGGACCCAACCGAATACGTAATCTGTTAAGATTAAGTTGCGAGGCGTTCTCGGTACCCGCATCGAGCATTTCTAACTCAAGGCTTCGGCAACTCACTGAGCTTAGGATCCAAAGCTGACGCTCCGCCAGCTCTTGAATCCGCAGACCGGTAACCGCAGAGCCCGAATGGAGCTTGGAAGTCGTATCTTAGAGACATTGACTCTTAAAGACATTGACCGTTTTTGAGAAGCTGAGTTCCTTAGGCGCGACCTGCGTCTGTCCGGGAGCTCAATCACGCCGCGCAGGAAGTGTTCCCGCAGGACTCGATCTTCCGCATCGCTCCCTCAGAGAGGCGAACATGCCGCGTTCCAGGCCCGGCCGAAGAAAAGGAAATTGAATTATGAAGACAAACACTCTTCCCCAGGAACTGCTCCACAAGATGGATGCCTACTGGCGCGCCGCCAACTATCTGTCAGTCGGCCAGATATATCTGTACGACAATCCACTGCTGAAGGAGCCACTGAAACTGTCGCACGTGAAGCCTCTGGTGGTCGGACACTGGGGCACGACGCCAGGACAGAACTTCATCTATGTGCATTTGAACCGAATCATCAAGGAGTATGACCTGGATATGTTCTATATTGCCGGTCCCGGTCACGGCGGTCCGGCGCTGGTGGGTAACACTTACCTTGAAGGCACCTATAGTGAGATCTATCCGAACATCAGTCAGGATGAAGCCGGGATGAAAAAGCTGTTCAAGCAATTTTCGTTTCCCGGCGGAATTTCCAGCCATGTCGCGCCGACGACACCGGGCTCGATTCACGAGGGTGGCGAGCTGGGGTACTCGCTGAGCCATGCCTTCGGGGCGGCGTTCGACAATCCCGACCTGATCGTCGCTTGCGTCATCGGCGACGGGGAGGCGGAAACGGGCCCATTGGCGACCGCATGGCAGTCCAACAAGCTCCTGAACCCAATTTCCGATGGAGCAGTGCTGCCTATCCTGCACCTCAATGGCTACAAGATCAGCAATCCGACCGTGCTCGCGCGCATCGAACATGAGGAGTTGGAGCAGTTCCTGCGAGGCTGCGGCTGGACGCCCTACTTTGTGGAAGGCGACGAGCCGGAAAAGATGCATCAACTCATGGCAGCTACTATGCAACAGGTCATCGAAGACATTCGGCAAATCCAAAGCAACGCGCGGAACAATAACGACACCACTCGGCGGCGCTGGCCGATGATCGTCCTTAGGTCACCCAAAGGCTGGACGGGACCGAAAGTCGTCGACGGCTTACAAATCGAGGGCACCTTCCGATCGCACCAAGTGCCACTGCTCGTTGATCCCGAACATCCCGACCACGTCAAGCTGCTTGAAAGTTGGATGAAGAGCTATAAGGCCGAGGAACTTTTCGATGAGCATGGCCGTCTCATGCCGGAATTGGCCGAACTGGCACCCACGGGTGAGCGGCGGATGGGTGCGAATCCGCACGCCAACGGCGGCATTCTGCTGCGCGACCTGCGGATGCCGGACTTCCACGAGCACGCGGTGAATGTCCCCTCCCCCGGCGCCGTCGATGCCGAGGATACTCTCGTGCTGGGCAAGTTCCTGCGTGATGTGGCCAGGCTGAATCAGGAGCAGCGTAACTTTCGCGTCTTCGGCCCCGATGAGACGCTCTCGAATCTTCTGGGCGCGGTTTTTGAGGTGACTAACCGTCAGTGGGACGCGCGCGAGGTTAAGAATGATGAATTCCTCGCGCCCGCCGGACGGGTGCTGGACTCGATGCTCAGTGAGCACCAGTGCGAGGGTTGGCTCGAGGGCTACCTGTTGACCGGGCGCCACGGGCTCTTCAACAGCTATGAAGCCTTCATTCGGATCGTCGACTCGATGTTCAGTCAGCACGCCAAGTGGCTGAAGGTGACCTTGGAATTACCCTGGCGCCGGAAGATCGCGTCGCTGAACTATCTGCTCGCCTCCCACGTTTGGCAGCAGGATCACAACGGCTTCACGCACCAGGACCCCGGCTTCCTCGATCACGTCATCAACAAGAAAGCCGATATAGTGCGCGTCTACCTGCCGCCCGACGCTAATTGTCTGCTATCGGTCTTTGATCACTGTCTGCGCAGCCGGCACTACGTCAACGTCGTGGTAGCAGGCAAACACGCACTGCCCCAATGGCTGGGCATGGAAGCTGCTGTCGTCCATTGCACGGAAGGTATCGGAATCTGGCAATGGGCCAGCAACGACCAGGGCGCCGAGCCCGACGTTGTAATGGCTTGTTGCGGAGACACGCCCACGCTTGAGATTCTCGCTGCCGTTTCCATCCTTCGCAGCTCCTTACCCGATCTGAAAATCCGGGTGATCAACGTAGTCGATCTCATGAAGCTGCAGTCTGCGAGTGAGCATCCGCACGGGCTAAACGAAACGGATTACGATTCGCTCTTCACCAAGGATAAACACATCATTTTTGGCTTCCATGGATATCCAACGCTCGTGCACCGCCTGACATACCGCCGCACCAACCAAAACCTGCACGTTCGCGGCTACAAGGAAGAAGGCACAATCACGACGGCTTTCGACATGAGGGTTCAGAACGACCTGGACCGATTTCACCTGGTGCAAGACGTAGTGGATCGCCTACCGCATTTGGGTGCCAAGGGCGCGTATCTGAAGCAGAAGATGCAGGACAAGCTCATCGAGCACAAGCATTACATCGACGAGCACGGCCAGGACTTACCGGAAATCCGCAACTGGAAGTGGCAAGCGTCGAGCAGCAGCAACGCCGTCCCGAGATCATTCGACGGAGAGTCGCCAAGGCGGGAGGCTCGTGAGTAAGGCAAAGCACAGTCGCAGTTACGAAGGTCCAGACAGCGACGATGTCAACCATGGCTTCCATCGTCCTTACTGGAAGCATGCGCATCATGACTGGCGTTTATGGGTCGCTGTGAGTTTGATGCTCGTCGCGCTGCTTACCTATGTGATGACTGGTGACCTGGCGTGGTGGCCTCACAGCCAACCGCAGCAGCCGCTCCCAGGCGCCATGGCAAACTGAGCTAGTGATTAAGGCCGGCCGGCGCTGTGTAGAGAAGATTTGGCAGGAGTTGAAGAATGGCTACACAGAGAGATTCCGGAGAAGAATCGAAGACCTTAGCCGATCCAAAGGACTCCGCGCAGAACGGTGCCAAGGCAGGCGCCGACAATTCCAATGGCTCGAAGTCCAGGGCAGCCGAAATTCGCACGCGCGCCTACGAAATATTCCAGGCGCGCCACGGCGGACCCGGAAGCGAGATCGGCGACTGGCAAAAGGCAGAGGCTTCCGTCTCCGCAGATGCGACCAAAGCTGACGCTTCCAAGGCCGATGCTCCCAAGGCAAATGGAGCCAAAGTAGATGCTGCCAACCGTGCGCAGATGGCCGCTAATACCGGAACCATCCAGGACGCGCTGAGCAAGTTCCATTCCAGCATCGAGCATGGACTGACTCAGGAGGAAGCGGCGACCCGGCTCAGGAAGGACGGCCCGAATGCCATCGAAGAGAAGCACATCAGCCCGCTCAAGCGGTTTCTGACCTTCCTGTGGGGACCTATCCCGTGGATGATCGAAATTGCCGCGGTACTCTCGGCCGTGGTTCGGCATTGGGAAGACTTTGTCATCATCTTTTTCATGCTGGCGCTGAACGCGGTGGTCGGTTTCTGGGAGGAATTCAAGGCCGACAACGAGATCGAAGCGCTAAAAAAGAATCTCGCACTGCATACGCGAGTCCTGCGCGACAGCAAGTGGAGTGAGGTCGAGGCCAAAACGCTGGTGAGCGGCGACATCGTCATGGTCAAGCTCGGCAACGTCATCCCCGCCGACCTGAAGCTGGTTGAGGGCGATTATCTCAGCATCGATCAGTCCGCGCTGACCGGCGAATCACTGCCGGTCGACAAGAAGAAAAATGACGTTGCGTATTCGGGATCGATCGTGCGAATGGGCCAGATGAACGGGTTAGTCACCGCCACCGGAATGAACACGCTTTTGGCCGCACAGCGCGGTTGGTCGAGAGTGTCAAGACCGTTTCGCACTTTCAAAAGGCGGTCCTCAAGATAGGTAATTTCCTGATTCTGATCACGCTCGGCCTGGTCGCATTGATCCTGACTGTAGCGTTGTATCGCGGCGATCCACTGGTCGAGACTCTGCTGTTCGCATTGATTCTCACAGTAGCTGCAATACCGGTCGCGTTGCCGGCCGTGCTCTCTGTCACGATGGCCGTCGGCGCATCCGTGCTTGCGAGAATGAAGGCTATAGTGTCCCGCCTTGCTGCGATCGAAGAGATGGCCGGCATGGACATTCTCTGCTCGGATAAGACGGGCACGCTCACGAAGAACGAACTCAAGTTGGGCAGTCCGGTAACTTTCAAGGCAAGCAACGCGCAGGATTTGATCCTTGGCGCTGCGCTGGCGTCGCGAACGGAGGGCGGCGATGGCATCGACGAGGCCGTCATCAAAGGTCTCAGCGATAACTCGGCGTTGAAGACCTATCAAATTACTCACTTCACACCTTTCGACCCTGTCAGTAAGCGAACGGAGGCCGAGGTCAAACACGACAAGGCCACTTTCAAGGTCTCGAAGGGGGCGCCGCAGGTGATCCTCGACCTTGTGCATCCCGACCCGGAGGCGCGTAAAAAAGCTCAAGACCAGGTTAACGATCTGGCGAGCAAAGGCTATCGCACGCTAGGCGTCGCGCGCACCGATGCGCAGGGAAAGTGGGAATTCCTTGGTCTGCTGTCGCTGTCGGATCCTCCGCGTGACGACTCCGCCTCGACGATTACGACCGCGCGAAAGATGGGCCTGCAGGTGCGCATGGTAACCGGTGACAATCTTGCCATTGCCCGCGAGGTCTCGCTCGAACTCAAGCTGGGACCGAATATCGCGGTTGCCAGCGATCTTTTTGCCGATGGCAAGTCTGATGACAGCGCGAAGATAGACGCGGCCGACGGCTACGCCGAGGTTTTTCCCGAGCACAAATTCAAAATCGTCAAAGCCCTTCAGGCGCAGGGACACATTGTTGGTATGACCGGCGATGGCGTCAACGATGCGCCCGCACTCAAGCAGGCAGATTGCGGGATCGCGGTCAGCGGCGCGACCGACGCGGCTCGTGCGGCTTCGGACCTGGTGCTCACCGCGACAGGTCTCTCCGTTATAACCGCTGCAATCGCGGAAGCGCGCAAGATCTTCGAGCGCATGAACAGCTATGCAATCTACCGGATTTCCGAAACCATCCGCGTCCTGCTGTTCATGACGCTCGCGATCGTTGTGTTCAACTTCTACCCGGTAACCGCGGTCATGATCGTGCTCATCGCAGTCCTCAATGACTTCCCGATTATGATGATCGCTTATGACAACACCATCGTAGCTCCGCGCCCGGTCCGCTGGGACATGGAACGCGTGCTGACGGTCAGCTCGGTCCTCGGCGTGCTGGGAGTTCTCGCTGCGTTCGGCCTCTTCTGGATCGCCGAGAGCTACCTTCACTTGCCCCGCCCTGTCGTTCAAAGCCTGATGTTCCTGAAGCTGCTGGTGGCCGGGCATCTCACCATTTACATCACGCGCAGCGCTGGGACTTTCTGGAGGCGGCCGTGGCCCAATTGGCGCCTGGTGCTGGCCTGCGAAATCACCCAAATCATCGGAACCCTCGCCGCAGTCTACGGATGGGGCATGACGCCACTCGGATGGAAATATGCGTTGCTGGTGTGGGGCTATGCGCTGGTGTGGTTTCTCATTAACGACCTGGTGAAGGTTGAGGTTTACCGCTTGATGCATCTTGGGACTGCTAACCATCAGCGCCATTTGGCAAGAGTCAATGCCAGCCTTCATCCGGCCGTAGCCGGCAAGCCGGCCAGCGCAAGCGCCTAATAGCAGCGCCGCTCTAAACGCACGCCCATGGGAGATGCTGGATGTTCCTTATTACGTGGCACTCGGAGGTGGCAGCCTCGTAATCCATCCGCCGAAGATGGCACCGCGCACTCTGCTGCCGTTGGCGAATGATCTATTCATCTCCGACGGCATCAGCGTTCGTTTCGCTCGCGATCCGGGAGGCCAGGTGTCGGGATTTCTGATGAGCGGACGTTGGAATCGAGTGCAGAACATTCGTTTCGAGAGAGCACCCGAGCGCGCTGGCGCGCGATCGGGTCCGGGCGCAACCCGCTGCAAATCAACGGTCGAAGACGGTTCAAATCCTACCCTCTCCACCACTCAGTCCTCGATTTTCGTGCTCTCTACGGAAAACCTTAGATTAGTGCGCAGGTTCCCGCATTTTCTTTGACCTGGGGCACCGGAGAAGCTCCTCCGCGGGGATCAAAGGTACTCCGGCCTTCGGTGTCTACGGCGCGACCAAGGCCGCACTCCGTTCCTTCGTGCGGACCTGGACCTCGGATCTCAAGGATCGTCACATTCGGTCAATTGTCGTCAGCCCCGGTCCGACCGACACCCCTCGCCTTTCCGCAGCCTGCTGCCCCTTCCCGCGGCCAGGTGTTACAAGATGGGCTAGTCACTTGGCTCCCGGGTGATCGGATGCGTTGCTCGAACTGCGGCTCAGAAAACCTCGACAGTGCGAAATTCTGCGATGGGTGCGCAGCACCGTTCCCACTGCAATGCCCTTTGTGTGGGGCATCGAATAGAACGAGCGCAAAGTTCTGCATCGAGTGCGCGGCTTCGCTCGGAGGCGTCCGTGGGGGGACAAGGTCCTCTGGAGCAGCTCAACCGGTACGACCTGAAAAGGGCACCATCGCCCTCGGCGCACCACTCGAACACCACGAGGTCCCCGAGGGTGAGCGCAAGACCGTTACGGCGTTGTTCGCCGACATCAAGGGCTCGACGGAGCTGGAACAGAATCTTGACCCAGAGGAAGCGCGGGCAATCGTCGACCCGGTGCTGCATCTCATGATGGAGGCGGTGCATCGCTACGGCGGCTATATCGCGCAGTCCACCGGTGACGGCATTTTCGCGCTGTTCGGCGCGCCCGCGGCAGACGAAGACCATCCGCAGCGCGCGCTGCACGCAGCGCTCGGCATGCAGCAGCAGCTCCGGCAACACGCCGAAAAGCTCAAGCGCCAAGGTCGACCAACGGTCGAGGTCCGCATCGGCGTCAATACGGGCGAAGTCGTTGTGCGTACGATCCACTCCGGCGGACACACCGAGTACGCCCCGGTGGGTCATGTGACCAATCTAGCGGCGCGCCTGCAAACCATAGCGCCGGTGGGAAGCATCGTAATCAGCGACGACACTCGGCGCCAGGTCGAGGACTACTTTGAGTTGCACCCCTTGGGGCCAAGTGTGGTCAAAGGCATAAATTCGCCGGTCAACGTGTACGAGGTGCTAGGCACTGGGCCGCTGCACGGTCACTTCGAGGCGGCCGCGCGCCGCGGGCTGACCAGGTTCGTCGGCCGCGAACGTGAACTCAGCGAGCTCGAGCGCGCGCTGGGGCTGGCGATGAGCGGTCATGGGCAAGTCGCTGCCATCGTTGCCGAGGCCGGCACTGGCAAATCGCGGCTTGTATTCGAGTTCAAGGCGAAGCTGCCCGCCGGATGCAAATTGCTGGAAGCCCATTCGGTGTCGCACGGCAAGGCCAGCGCCTATCTGCCGGTGCTCGAACTACTGCAGACCTACTTTGGGATCGCGGGTGTTGATGACGCGCCAACGCGGCACGGGAAGGTGAGCTCCAAACTTTCCGCTCTCGACCCGACGCTCAGTGACACGCTGCCGTACTTGTTCGGGCTGCTCGGGATCCAGAAAGACCCCGATCCGCTCGCCGAGATGGACGCGCAGGTTAGGAAGCGGCGCACGCTGGACGCGATCAAGCGGATTCTCCTGCGCGAGTCGCTCCGCCAGCCGCTGATAGTGATCTTCGAGGACCTGCACTGGATCGACTCTGAGACTCAGGCGCTGCTCGATCTACTGGCCGAGAGCATCGCCGCCGTGCGCGTGCTGCTGCTGGTCAATTACCGTCCCGAGTATCGGCATGCGTGGTCGGGCACGGGCCATTACCTTCAGCTCAGGCTCGACCCGTTGGGGGCGAAAACGCCGTCGCAATGCTGGGGGCGCTGCTCGGTGAGGCCGCGGAACTCGAGGTGCTCAGGCGGTTGATCGCCGAGCGCAGCGGCGGCAATCCGTTCTTCATCGAGGAGATGGTGCGGGCGCTGTTCGAGCAGGGGATCCTGGCGCGCAATGGAACGGTGAAGCTGGTGCGACCTCTCTCGCAAGCGCATTTGCCGGTCACCGTGGAAGGGATGCTCGCCTCACGTATCGACCGCCTGCCCGCGTCGGAGAAAGAGCTACTTCAGACGCTCTCCGTGATTGGTGCGGAGTTCCCGCGGGGCCTGGTGAAACGCACCATCCAAAAGGGCGACGACGAACTGGAGCGGGAGTTGACGCATCTCGAACTTGGCGGGTTCATCTACGAGCAGCCGACGCCTGGCGATGTCGATTATACCTTCAAGCACGCGCTGACCCAGGAAGTCGCCTACCACTCGGTATTGGCCGAGCGGCGCAAGAAGATTCACGAGCGGGTCGGCGGTGCGATCGAGGAGCTTTATCGAGGGCACCTCGAAGAGCATCTGGCGGAACTCGCGCATCACTACCGGCGCAGTCCAGATACCGAGAAAGCCATAGTCTATCTGAAGCGAGCAGCCGACCAAGCCGCGCAGCGTTCTTCCGCCGTCGAGGCGGAAGCGCAATATCGCGATGCCATATCCATCATCAAAGACCTACCGGCGACGCCCGAGCGAGATCGCCTTGAGCTCGGAGTCCAATTGGGGCTGAGCGAGGTGTTGATCGGCAAAGGGTGGGGCGTCTCAGTGCGTGAAGAGCCGTTGATTCGAGCGACGGAACTGTCTGATCGCGTTGGTGATCGACCGGAATTGCTCAAACTTTTGTTTCAGCGCGCGCAGCTTTATCTCCAACGGCTGCGTTGGGAGGAAGCGCGGCAGCTAGCCGAGCGGGCAATTGGTCTGGCCAAGAGCATCGGTGATCAGATTCAGGAAGCAGGTGCCTGGCACAACCTGGCCGAGTCCTGTTTTTGGAGCGGAGATTTAGTTGCCGCGAAACAGTGGTGCGAAAAGGCGCTAGGACTGCTCGCGGACGTGCCGCCTGAGTTGCTGGTGTCGTCGTTCGGTCATGATCTGTGGATGATCAGCTCGCATATTGCGGGAATCGTCGAGTTGATACTCGGTAGGCCGGACGGCTTGGTTGAGTGGGAGAATCGATTGGTCCAGCGCGCTGGATCATCTACCCACATGTACTCAAAGGCGTTAGGGATGGTCGCGGCCAGTTGGATCACGGCAATCAGACGAGACCTCGGCAAAGCAAGAGACCGTGCTCGCATTGGCCGTGAGATCTGTGAAGAACACGGTTTCGCCGAGCTTCGCAATCTTGCGATGGGATACGAAGGCTACAGCCGATTCTGGCAAGGGGAAAGAGAAGTCGGCTTAGCCCAACAGAAACGTGCCATCGAGGAGCTCGAAGCTCTCGGCACGCGCAATCGATCATCCTGGCGAATGGCCTGGCTCGCAGAGTCACAGCTCGAACTTGGAGAGCTTGGCCCGGCAGAGTCGTCGCTCCAGCGAGCATTTGAGATTGTGAAGGAAACCGGAGAGGGCTGGGCCGAGCCAGAAGTGCATCGTGTCATGGCGGAGGCGATTCTGCGCAGACCCGGGGCAGATACGCTGGTAGCGCAACGGCGCTTCGAAGAAGCGGTCGCGATCGCGCGAAGGCAGTGCAGTAAATGGTGGGAACTGCGCGCGACGGTGGGACTGGCGCGGCTACTCGCGAAGCAAGGTCGTCGCGACGAGGCGCATGCGATGCTCGCCGGGATCTATGGCTGGTTCTCCGAGGGTTTCGACACCGCCGACCTTACGGATGCGAAGGCGTTGCTCGATCAATTGAGCGGTGGCGCGCCGCATTGAACTGGCTAGCCTCGCCGAGCTTTGCTGCACACGATTGCGCGGAGGTGGCCTTCTCGCCGCATCACGGCTCGACGCTCAGACCAAAAGACATCAGAGGTGCAGCGATGAAACATCGTTTCGCCTTAGTTGCGGCCCTCTTGTTCGTAGCGGCGGCCCTTGCGCCAGCCGCGGCAAGAGCAGCCGAGGAAAAGGACGCGGCGGCCGAGGCCGGCGCGACACACGAGAAGGCGATTGACCCTGCGAAGATTCCGCAATCGGTTCTAAGCGCGGTCAACTCTCCGGATCGTCCGGCCGCCGACAAGCAGCTTGACCCGGGACGTAAGCCAGAGCAGATGCTAGCCTTCTTCGGGATCGAGCCCGGCATGAAGGTCGCGGATCTATGGGCGGGCGGCGGCTACACCACTGAATTGCTTGCGCGTGTGGTTGGTCCGAGCGGGAAGGTCTATTCACAGAACGGCGAGGCGGAAGATGCATGGAAGGGGCGGATCAAAGAGCCGGGGATGAGCGCGATAGTCGAGTTACTAAAGCCGTTCACCAATCCTGATGAAATCCTGCCGGTGCCGCCCGGCTCGCTCGATGCCGTGATCTGCAACATGAACTACCACGACATGGTCGGATTCGGATATGACACCGCGAAAATCAATGCCGCGGTGTTGAATTCTCTCAAGCGGGGCGGGATTTATGGGATTATCGACAACAGCGCTGCGCCGGGCTCGGGTGCTCGTGACGTCAGCACGCTCCATCGCATCGACGAAGCCTACGAGGTGAATCAGATCAAAAGCGCCGGCTTTGTGCTGGTGGCCGCTTCTGACGCCTTGCGTAATCCCAAGGACGACCGCAGTTGGCTGGTGTTCCAGCATCGGGGCGAGCAGGACCGATTCATGTTAAAGTTTGTCAAACCGCAGGGCGCCGGCGGGGCCGCAAACGAGTAGCCCAAGTGATTGTTTCGCCATAATACATAACCAGAGAATCCAGCCCCGTGACCCGGAGCTCTGAAGACGAGCCTGTCAGCGTGGGGACGCGGCTTAGCTGCAAGGACGTCTGACGGGCAACGCCGGCGGGCGGTTTCGTATCTGTAAGTCTCGCCGAGCATTTACGGATCGGCCTTGCCACTCAGCGTCCCTGCTCGACAAGAACCGCACGGGCGAACCCCTGTTTGCCCTGTGGCGGATCGAGTGGTAATTCGCTGAAAATCTCGCAGTGCTCTACAACGACTGGAACATGCGGGAAAGATTGCGGATGGTTCTTCGTTCAGTATGCAGCACAAAGTGATGGAAATCGTGCGTCGGCAAGATGACGGCACTTGGCGTTTCGTAATTGACGATCCATACGCGCGCGGGTGAAAACCTCATGAAGGAGCAAATCGTGCGAGAGCAGAAATCACCGCGAGTCGAACGTTCCCATTGGAGAGCCAGCGCATCCGGAACCAGCCCAGTGGCGATGGTCCTTGCGCTGTGCACCTTTCTAGTCTTGCACGGAATTGCGAACGCCGCCGCGGCGGATAAGAAGGCAGGACCAATAGAAATCAAGGCGCATTACGAAACCACTCCCGACCACCTCGACATGGTGCCGCCCTGCTCGGCATTGACTTCACTACCGAGTAAGGGCACCTGTCGCGGACTAGCTCGGAACTCCGGGCCAATGAGGCTAACCGGAGACTGGCAAGGTCAAAGCGAATACACATACGGATTGTTCACACTTCCTTCGGCCCATATGTACGGCGGCGGGGTAGACCATTTCACTGGAACGATCAGTGGTTGCGGCACCGGTAGCGTGGTTTATCAGCAGCAATTCTCTACCGACAGCAAAGGTAACTTTCAAGGACGATGGCAAATGATTGAAGAGAGCGGAACTGGCGGTCTGGCGGGCCTTCGCGGGACCGGCACATACTCGGCAATAATCAAACCCGATAGGTCAATTTCCGGAGATTACAGCGGCACCGTTTATTGCTCCAAGTGAATCACCAAGCCACCAAGTATTCCGACGGGGAACGACCCCTGTCTCTACCAAAAATTGCATCTGAACCGAAATCCAAGCGGCTGCTCGGTCTGCGATGGAATGGAAGCGCTCAAGAGAGACAACCTGCAATCTGAATGTCCCAAATGCTGTAGCCGCGGAGGCAGCGGGATACCGAGCTGCGAGACGTAGAAAGCAACACGTTCGCAGCGGCTTCCGCCAATCCGGCGGAAAATCTGGGCGTGACGCGGCAGGATCATCTCCGACGGCATCAGCGTTCGTTTCACTCGCGATCCGGGAGGCCAGGTATCGGGATTTCTGATGAGCGAACGTTGGAATCGAGTGCAGAACGTTCCGCTTCGAGAGAGCACCCGAGCGCGCCGGCGCGCGATCGGATCCGAGCGCAACCCGCTGAAAATCAAGGGCCGCGACGGTTCAAATACCAGCCTCTCCGCCAAGCAGTCTGCGATTTCAGAGATGTGCGAAAAGATGCCGCGTGTGTGCGGCGTTCTAATGCTTGAAGGGAACATCCGAATACTCGCCACCGGAAAGGGGTGAGGGGGATAGGACGACACGATTCCATTTTTTTCTGGTCCCCCTTCCCCGGTGTCGCTCGGAGTACCGAATTACCCTCGCCCGCTTTGCGGGAGAGGGAACGGCGTCCTCGCCTGGGGTGAGGGTTCTGCGCAAGGGGTTAGGGGTTAGGTTCCCATGCTTCACCACCACTGAACTTTTCCGCCTTATGCCTACGCTCTAACCCTGTTAACAATGACGCATGCGCATCGCGCACCACGCTGTACTCTCGTCCACTCTTCTGGAAACTCCACTCTCCCATCGAAAAACATTTTGGAGGGAACGAAGCTGCCGATGGTGTGGCGCCCATACGCTCGGACCACTATATGGTAGAAATTGCCCACCATCGGTGATCACTCCATGCCAAATCAGGAGTGCAAGACCGCGAAACTATCAGCAGTCGCGCTGCATCATCGCATGAGTCTCCTCCGCACATTAGCCGCGATGTTCCTGATAACGCTCGCCTCGATCCTGCCGCGCTCGGTCTTGGCCGGCTCATCGGCTCCGGCACCGCGCAACTTCGTCGGCAACTTCATCGGCAACGACGCGACCGTTGAAAACTATCTCTCCGTATCCGGCGGCCTCGATCGCGCACAGAACTTCGAGTCGCTGTACCTCGAAAAAACCATCTCCTCCGACGCCAGCTTCTCGCTCTTCGTCGGCTACCAGCGGCTCGAACAGGAAGGCGAGGACGCCGCGCTCAGCGGATTCACCAACCTGGGTCTCGGATACAAACACCTGCTTTTATCGCTGCCTGCCAATGAATTCCTTCTCACGATCAACCCGACTCTTGAGTTGCCGGTTGGCGACAGCGGGGTTTCCGAAACCCACACGCGCGCCGGCGGCGAGGTTCTTTTTCAGAAAGGCTTCGGCGACTTGCCCGAGTCGATCGGTCTGTTACGCCCCGCTGCTATCGAGGGCGATGCGGGATTCGACAGCAAAGTCACTGGCGCACGCGACGACCTGCTGAGCGCCGACCTGGAGCTCGAATACTCGCTTGGCTACCTCGAGGCCAATGTCGCGGCAAATTCGGTTGCGACGCTGTTGCGCAACTTCACGCCTCATCTGGATTTCGACTACGCGCAGTACCTGAGCGCACACAACAATTCTTCGGCACCCGATCTCGAGCTAACCCCGGCAATCGCATGGATGAACGATACGTTCGAGATCAACGTGGGCGCACAAATCGCACTCAATCACGCCTCATCCGGAACAGGCGCGGTCGCCTTCGTTTGGCTGCTAGGCGTCTCCTACGATCAACTCGTCCCCGGTCCTGGGCTGGAAGCCATTCCGATGACAGAGCGCCGAGGGTCGAGCACGCGCAGCGCGTCCGAACAAAGAAAGCGACCGCGTACATTTTGATTGCTCTCCCTTTCCTCTTTCATTCTGAAAAGGAGTCTAGAGATTAACGGTAAGGTTGCGCTGGTTACCGACGCTGGCGCAGGTATAGGCCATCCGCCTTGTGCCTTGGCGACAATTATTGAGCCGAAGGCGGCGATTCACAGTAGCCGTAATAGTCCACAGATTGTGTTACGGCCTTAAGGGGGCTGGGGCAGGTAGCAGAAGCGATGGTGCATGTATCACAAATCCTTCCGTGTAACTTATAGAGATTCGAATCGCCTATTAAATCGCTTATGCTACCCGCCGCCATTGCTTTTCCACAGAAGTATTTTGTAGAACTCACATCGCCGACAGCCCTAAAGGGAGCCCAATTGAAGCATTGTACAAATTGCGTACTGCCCTCGTATGGCGAGTTGGTCATTGGTGGAGAAAAGCCGCCGAGCCCGTTATATTCAAAAACATAAGCCGCATTTCTCGGCGGCACACCTGTGGCTTTATTTTTGACTGGAATACCCTGGAAGCCCTCAACGATAGCATTACCAAGGTCGTGTAAACCGTCACTTGTCCAAAACACTGCCGTTGAACCTGATGTCATGCTGTTTACCAGTTCAGCGCGTAAGTTCTCCGGTGTGACCTGCGTCAAGAATTCATCCAGGTTCTTACCATCGATCGTGATAATAGGGTCGTCATTCATCACGGTGTTAGCTAACGGCCGAGCTGTATAAAATGGATTATTTGTGCCCCCGCCACCAGTCGGCAAAACCGGGTTAACTGAATAGACAGTCGCCACGGGGCAATATTTCTTGAGGTGTTCGAAACTGGTTATCATCTCGACGTAAAGATTGGCGTGCTCGGTCCCCGTCGGTTTGAGTGCAGTAGAACACTTGACAGTGGAGCCGGGGAAGCAATCGGATTGGGGCGCCGTCCCCGACACATCTTCTGCGTGACGGAAGGCATAAACAACAGGCGTACAGGCTGTCTGTGCGCTCGCACTTGAGATAAACAAGAGCAAGCTACAAAATGAAACTAGCGAAGCTGACAGGACGTTTCTTGTATTCAAGACGACTCCCCTCTTATTCCGGAATTTCCAGTTTAACTTGGCAAACATGAGATTTTATACGAGATTTACACTTTGCCGCGTCGAACAAAGATAGCCGTATCACCATTGCCCAGTTGTCCCCGGCGCTTCGCAGGCGTCCCCCGAAACGGTGTTCACTCTTCTTGCAAAGTTCCGATTCCCTTCACTCTATATTGAGGCCCCGGACCTGGTGATTTTCGATTTCTGCTCGTGCGCCAAAAACCCTTTGACCGGTATAGGAGCCGCAGCCTCGATGCGGGCTTTCGGGGTTAGCGACAAAGGCGCTACCTTCTGAATTCTCACTGGTGCGTCCTCCCCCTTTGCGCGACAGTTTAATCTCCAGGCCCGCGGCCTGAATGTAGCTGACTGCTAGCAGGCCACGCTAGGCGGGCTAATCAGGGCTCACCGGATTCGTTAGGCTTTGACTTCGGTGGCCGCTCCACGGGCGCGGCCAGATCCTGCCTGCGCGCATGAGAAACTCGACGCCCTCCCCTATGTTAGCCCGTCAGGTTAAGCGATGGCTTCGTGGTGGGCAGACGACGCGTTCTGGGACGCGTTTGCGCCGCATTTCTTCACAGCAGAGCGCGTTGAACGCGCCGCTGCCGAGTTCAAGGCGCTGGTTAGGCTGTTCGTTTCAGTCGCGACCCGGGAGGCCAGGTATCGGGATTTCTGATGAGCGGACGTTGGAATCGAGCGCAGAACGTTCGCTTCGAGAGAGCACCCGAGCGCGCCGGCGCGCAATCGGATCCGAGCGCAACCCGCTGAAAATCAAGGGGCGCGACGGTTCAAATCCCACCGTCTCCGCCACCGAGGGTTACCTCTTCCGCGTCTATCACCAGCGGTCCGAGGTTTTCGACCCGCCGTTCTCCGCCGAGCAGGTCGAGGCGATTCGCCAGGGCGTGATCCCCGGCGGCCAGCTATAAGATTCGGTCGGCCGCTCGGATGTCGACGCGGGAGGCTCGCGGATTTAACCAGGGCCTTCCTTGCCAAAGGCTTTTCCGCGATCAGCGGCCGCGGCGATCAGGCTGCGCGCTTGGCCGGACTGAATGTGACCGGCAGATGCTTGATGCCGGCAAGCAGGTTGGAGCGCAGCCGCTCGACCGGCCCGGCGGGCGCCATGTCGGGCATGCGCCGCAATAGCTCGTCCAGCATCACGCGCATTTCCAGGCGGGCCAGGTTGGCGCCAATGCAGAAATGTTCGCCGTACCCGAACGCGATATGGTCGTTTGGCTGGCGAGCGATATCGAAACGGTAAGGATCATCGAACACTTCCTCATCGCGATTTCCGGAAGGATTCCAGATGACCACGCGAGCGCCTTGCTGAATAGTGCGCCCCCGGATTTCGACCTCGCGCGTAGCGGTGCGCATTATGTGCGTGATCGGTGAAGTCCAGCGCAGGATTTCCTCAATCGCCGACGGCATCAGCGAAGCGTCGCGCGAGAGCCGCTCGCGATCGGACGGATTGCGCATCAGCGCGTTCATGCCACCGCTTATCGCATTGCGAGTGGTCTCCTGGCCGCCGAGTATCAGCAGGAAGCAGTTGAAGAGAACCTCCACGTCGGTCAGGCGATCCCCGTCGATTTCGCCGTTGACGAGCGCGCTGACCAGGTCGGGGCCGGGATTGCTGCGGCGCTCGCCGATCAGCTTCATGAAGTAGCTGAATATCTCCTTTTGCGCCTGCGCACTGGTCTTCTGCGAAGATCCATCGACCTGGTACTCGGGATCTTCGCTGCCTAGCGTCATGTTGCCGAGCGCGAACATGAGGTCCCAATCCTCGCGTGGGATGGCGAGCATCTCGCAGATAACTGCGGTGGGCAACTTCGCCGCGACATCGACCACCAGGTCGCAGCGGCCCTGCTCGGCGATCGCATCGAGGATCTCAGTCGTTATCGCCCGGATGTGCGGCTCATGCGGCGCCAGTGCGCGCGGCGTGAAACGCCGGTTCAGCATCTGGCGCATGCGGCCATGACGCGGAGGATCGGTGAGGATCATCATCTGGCCGAAGCCGGATTGCATCTGCGGCTGAGTTGGATCCTGCGCGTCGGCAGATCCGAGCGCGACCCCGCCCCGCGAGCTGAAGGTCGCCGGATCGCGATAAACGCGCTGCGCGTCGGCATGTTTGGTGATCGACCAGAAGCCTCTTTTGTTCTGCCGCTCGGTCCAGTGGACCGGATCAGTGGCGCGAAGCTCCTTCCATACCGAGTGTGGATCGCCCGCGAGGAACAAATCGAGATTGGTCAAATCGAGATCGTCCACCATGGCCGCGCCTCCTGTGCGATCGATCGCTATCAATGCGTCGACGCTCCGCGTGGCAACCTGATCGTTTGCTGTAATCACGCACGGCGGAGGGTCTCCCGTCAAACCCTTCGAAGCAATCAGGGCCTTTCTTTGCCAAAGGTTTTTTCGCGATAAGCGGCCGCGGCAGCACGCGACTCTTCCTCGCCGAACGAACCGAGCAGCACGTCACCGTCGGCAAACGATGTCGTTCCCGCGGACATCGCACGCACCACCGAATTGACGTGCTCTTTGGTAATCGCTACCGGTACCGACGGCATCGCAATCAACTGCAGCGCGAGTTCTTCTACTTCGTCTTTCAATCGAGTGGGCGGCACGACGCGGTTCACGAAGCCGATCGATTTGGCTTCCTCGGGACTGAATCGCCGACATGTCATCACCAGCTCCTTGGTGAGCGCCGGCCCTATTTCGCGCACCAGGCGCGGGATACCGCCCCACGCTAGCGGAATCCCCAGCTCAACCTCGGGAATAAAGAACGATGCGTCGTCGGCAACGACCCGCAGATCGCATACCGCCGTCAGCACGACTCCGCCGCCGACCGCGTAGCCATGAACTTGCGCGATCGTCACCGCGTGCATGTTCTCGAGCGCGTCGGCGGCGCGCAGTCCCAGTTGCCCGCCTTCGCGTCGTGCGAGCCACGATCTGCGCGACGTTGGAGCGCTTTGCGCCAGTGGTGAATCTTTGAGATCGGCGCCGGCGGAGAATGCGCGGCCCGCTCCGCTCACGATTACAACCCGTAGATCATGATGCGTATCGAACCAGCGCGCGGCCTCCGCCAGCTCACGGAGCATTGTCGCGCCGATTGCATTCAGCCGTTCGGGCCGGTTGAGAGTCAGTCTGCCCAGGGCGCCATCGACTGCGACCTTGATCGTCTCAAATTCGTGCGTTTCATCCATGACTAAACCCTCCGTTCGGCTCGGAAACCCTTTCCCTGGCACTCGGCCTGAATCAGGGCTATCACCTCCGCGCCCTTACAGCTGCTGCCGGATATCACGCCTTGGCGAATCCCCAGCGGCCCGAGGGTTTTCGACCCGCCGTTCTCAGCCGGTGTCCTTCCCGCGATTGTGGAGCCTGGTTTGTTCTTCAGATGGTCCGGCTTCAGCCAATATATTCCAGCACCACGAAACAGGAGGCACGTCGATGATACAAGTCGTTCCTACGACTGGGATACTGCAGTAGGAGCGGTTCGGTTTCACCAACTGCGTGCGCTATCGCGACGTGCTGTACCTTTCGGGCATCTCCGCTCTCGACCCGCAAGGCCGGATCGTGGGCGAAGACATCGAGAAGCAGACTGCGAAGACCTACCAGAACATCGAAGCGGTGCTGCGGGCGGCAGGATCCGGGCTGGATCAGATTCTCTAGATGACGAGCTTTGTCGTTGATCTTTCGCGCAACGGGCAGCGCTATGTCGAAGTCAGAAAAAACCTCCTGACCAGACCCACATATACGAGCGCGACGATCGGCGTCTCCGCGCTGATGGTCCCGGGGCTGCTGCTCGAAGTGCAATGCTGCGCTGCTGTGCCCTAGCTCGTCCAGCCGTAGACGGCATCTGCGTACGGAGCGCGGCGCCACGTTCGGATCCGGTTCCGCGCTACGCGCCAGGAGATGTATGCTCCCAGTTTGTCGATATGTCAGCGCTCACCGCATGGGACAGTTTCTACGTAATCGTCGGCTCGGCCGCAGGCGCCCTGATCGGATTGCAGTTCGTCGTTATGACGCTCGTTGCCGCGAGTCCTCCACTGCGTGTGGCGGAGGCCGGCGCCGCATTTGCCACGCCGACAATCATTCACTTCAGCACCGCGTTGCTTTTGTCGACACTCCTACGAGTTCCATGGCAATCGATCATTCCCGCCGCAGCTCTTTGCGGCCTTATCGGCCTCTAGCGGGGTAGCATACGCGCTCATCGTAACTGGGCGGATTCGTCGGCAAACCGTATACCAACCGGAGTTCGAGGACTGGCTATTTCACGCTCTGCTACCTCTGGCGGCGTACGCGATGCTCGCGCTATCGGCATTCGCGGCTCCCTCCCGCACGCGCGAAGCCCTGTTTGGCGTCGGAGCCGCGGCGCTCTTGTTACTCTTCATCGGCATCCACAACGCATGGGACAGCACCGCCTACCATGTATTCGCGAACAAGCGCGACACAGACACCGAGCGGCGCTGAGGGAATACGGTGCTGCTTTTTACTGAGCGGGGCATGGCTGACGGCCGCACTGATCTCGAACGCCATCGCCAAAACAAGCGGAAGCCCTGACGATGCCATCGGACAACCGTGGCCGGCTTCACCAACACCATCGCCCTCCTGACAGCGCGGCCACAATCGGTAGAGCCAGACCCAGAGCTGGGACTCTCTTCCGCGCTCAGCAGTTGCATCACTGCGCCGGACGGCAGTATACCGGGCCTCACTTCATCGCTACGCCCTTGAGGAGGCCAACGTGCGCGCGCCATTGATCGTCTTTGTGCTGGCAGTAACTGTTCTTACGGGGGGATGTGCCGGCCAGCAGGGGGCGGCGCCTTCGGGCGGCACTCCTGCGCCGGCCACGTCGATAGCGGCGGGCAGCCCGGCAGTCAATGCGCCCACGTTTACGGACGGCGACGACTTCGCGATTCGTTTCCCGACGGATACCGCATCAGGCCTTCAGCTTCCGGGCGACGTGGACCTGGTTGTGAAGCACGACGGCGATTCCGTCGTATTCGCCAGCAAGCAAACGCCTCAATCGGATGCCGGCGCTTTCACGATGGAGTTGGACTCGCACATGTGCCCGACGCAATTTCAGGTCAATAACACGTTGACGCGCTTTCGTCCGTGCGATCAGAGTGCCAACTTTCCGCTGACGATCGGCAAGACTTGGACAGTTATCTATGCCGCGTCGACTGCTGGCGGCGAGTTCATTCCACTAACGGGCACTGGAACGGTGGTTGGAGTCGAGAGGGTGACCGTGCCGGCAGGGACGTACGAAGCCTATCGCATCGACTCGCGCCACGGCCCGAGCGATCGGACAACATTGTGGTACGCCCCAGAGCCGGTGGGCTTTTTCGTCAAGGCGGAGTCCTCGTCACCGCAGGAACTCAACTTCGCGCTCATCAGCTATAAGCGAACGACTGGCCACTAAGGTAGATTTTCCTTGTGAACGACTCAGGGTCAGCAGGCGGTAAGAAAGCCGCCGGCGGCCCTGGGTCGAAGCGCTTGCGCCCGTTGAGGATCCTGCCCTGCGCAAGGAGCTGGCGCGCGGTGCCCGACAGCCAGCTCGCGCCCAATCGATGCGCCTGGCAGATGCGCCCGGACCGCAGCTATCAGCGCACTTCGGACTCCGGCGACTGTCAGCAGGCGATGATCGATCTGATCAACCAGCGCTCGTAGGACGGCCGCCGCCAGCAGTCGCGCTCACGCGCGATCGCCCGCAGGGCGGTGCGCAGGCCGCCGCGCGGTTAGTCGGGACAAGGCCTCTAGTATTCGCCCACCACTGAGCGCGTCCAGCTCGATCCGCGCACCGGCACCAAACCGCTGAAAATCAAGGGGCGCGACGGTTCAAATCCCACCCTCACCGCCAAGCAGTCTCCATATTTCGCTATCTCCGCAGGAAACTCGACAATAGTCCGCAGGTGCGCGGATTTTTTGCTGCCTGAGGGGACCGGAGAAATTTCGGGGCAGATGAAGGTCTTCGGTGCCGACTCGCTTCGGTTGCGGAATTGCATCAGCACTTCTTTTCCTATCTGGCACTTTGGCGGGGACGTGATTGGAACCGGCGTAGATTTCTCAACGCCTACAGGATTATTGTCTTTGAAGGCGCTGGCTGAGAGCGGCGCTCACCACCCTATCGCAGGAGCTTAGGGCCACGGCAAAGAGAGATCACCCGTTCATCTGCCATTCAGTCCTACGCCGAGTCCTATTGTCCCAAATGAGCGCGATCGTACGCTTTAGTCTCGCGATCGTGATCGCCGCCGGTATCTGGGGGTGCCGACATTCCGAGTCCGATACATCGGCGCCAGCGAAGAGTACGACCGTGGGCCGGTGGCAGGCGGAAATTTCCAACCCGGCCGGCCAACGTCAGCGATGCGTGATGGAAATTGGCGATACGGGGCAGATCGCCTACGGCGATTCGTGCCCGATGCCGCTGACTAGTCAGCAGGCCACTATTACGAGCCTGCCAAACGGTACCTTTGCGCCAAACCTTTACGTCACCGGCAAGGACAGCGGCACGTTCATGATCATGGGGGGCAGCATCTCGGGGATGGTCGGTGCGTTTCGCCTCGAAGGCAGCAAACATATGACGACCCGAACCGCCCCCGGCGCCGATATCGAGTGGACCCGCAGTTCGTCCGAGGCCCCAATGCGGAGCGCGGCCGCAAGCCAGGTGCTCCCGGAGCAAGTCCAATGGCCGATCGGAGACGTGCCGGCGATCGCGCAGCGTGCACTCGCGTACGTTCGGACCAAATGGCAACCCGACGCCTTCCTGACGTCGATCCAGATGGAGCTGACCTCCAGTATCAGCAATGCGCAATCCCCGCAGGGGGGTGTGCTGGTCGAGTTCAACTTCTTCTCTCCCGGACAGCAGCAGACGCTCACCCTTATGCCTAATTCGCCCGCCAGCGAGTTGATGCCCGGCTCCAGCGCCGATCCCAGGGATCAACGTGCGTTACCTGCGAGCTTTATGGATCTACCCGCAGCGGTGGCGAAACTGCGAGCAAAAGGGCTGCGCGGTAAGCGGATCAAAAGCGCGCATCTCGAAAATTATGGCCGCGGCTCATATGCCGCCGGTAGCATCGGGGTCTTCGGCACCGAATGGGTCATCGATTCGGCACTCGACGAGCAGGGTGTCGTTCTAGCCGAGTTGCCAGATCAAAACGACGCAAGACTTGCCAACTCCGACCAGGAGGAGGAAGGAGGTCAATCCGACAACCTTATCCATGTCGAGATCGCGGGGCTGCGAAACAACCGGGGGCAGGTCTATTGCCAGCTGTTTGAGTCGGCCCAAGACTTCCCCTCGAACACCGATGGGAACGCGGCGAGCACTGCGTCGACGATCACCAATCGACGCGCCGGATGCGACTTCGAGAGTCAAGACCCCGGTTCTTACGCGATCCTGGTGTTTCACGACGAGGACAGCACCCATGTGCTCGAGCTGAACCCGAATGGCACTCCGCGCGAGGGCGTTGGACTGTCGAACAACCCCAACGCACCCTCCGGACTACTCAGCTACGACGCGGCGAAGTTTCCCTACCGAACCGGCACGCTGAATCTGACGATCAACGTGAAATATCCGTCGATGCAGGTGTCTGATGCGACACGGTCCTTCTCTGCCAGCGCCGACGCGAACGCCAGCCTGACCGGTTTCGCGTTTGTGGACGGCTCGGTGACCGGACAGGGGTCGCGAGCGAAGCTTCCGGCCGCAACGAAAATCTATCCTCCGGGTTCGACGATCACAGGAACCGAAGGGTGTCCAACGACGCGCTACCGCACCGACGGAATGATTGTTGCGGTAATCGATTACCAAGGCCGACCGACCGCCGGCAGCCTCGCCGTGACGCGTCATCCCGCGAGCGGCGGACAGTTTAACAACGCCCCCTACTATCTGGACCTCGACACGGGTCGCACACTGCAATTTCTGGGTCCTATCTTTGAAAATGGTTCCTACGATGTTCGCTTCAAATATGACTTCAGCTTAGGTCAGGGCAAAACGCTCTCAGCAAGGTTCGCGTTGGCGCGCAGTTGTCCGATTCCCTGACCCCGACCGCCTCCGGCGCCGGGCCGAGGGAGATCGCCGCAAATGGCCGGCCGCGGGCACAAGCGAGTAGGTATTGCCGCCGCAATCGCGCGGCGCTGCTTGAATTCAATCCGGGAATTGATTCGGCAGTTGTGATTCGCAGTTAGTTTCGATGAAATGATATCTCGCGTGAAATCCAGCGGCACCCGAGTGGCCGGGTTTTTTGCGCGGTTCTGATTGTCGATCGTTGAATTCAAATGACGCCTTGGCGAGAGCCGATCGATGGGAAGGTTTCTGACCTTGATAGCGGTACTCGCGCTGCTAGTGCTCTTGTGGTTCGTGGTTCAGCGCACCTACAAGGTGCCCGGCGCCGACACGACCGAATCCGGCACCGCGCCCACGGTCTTCGAAACTTCTCTGCAGAAGGGCTACCCGGACATCGTCGAGGCGCTGCTGTTGGCCGGTGCGCGCGAGGCCAACGCGCAGCATATCGATGCCTCGCATATCGACGTGGCGGGGGTGGTCCGGCTCGCAGCGGTGCAGGGATTCCAGCGCCTCGACGATCCGACTCTGATCCCGATCGCTCGGCTGCGGTCTGACTTCGTCCGGCGCGCCAACGCGGAGGCCTGTTCGGAAATGTGGTCGGGCGGGAATAGCGACGTGCTGGTGCGCGCGATCGAAGCGCTGCCCGACGACCAGCAGCGTCAATCGGCCCAGCTTTTCGACATGGCTGCGCTCGCGACGATAAAAAACCAACCGGCAATGCCGGCGGCGCCGCAGGTTCAGTTCAATGCCGCGATGGACCGGCTGATGGCGACGATATCGCCCACCGATCAAGCCGCTATCCGGGCGATGGCGACGAATACTTCCGGGAGTGTGGCCGCGGAGGAGAAGTGCAACGCGGTCCGGCTTTTCTACGGTGGTCTCGAGAAGGTGAGCTCCGCCGACGCGCTGACTATTACGCGGTATATGCAGTATCACTAGTCAATTGCGGCGGACCTGGACGCGAGCGGCCGCATCAATGACGGCTCGATCAGTGGTGGGATAGAGCCACGAAAAGTTGATGTGGTTTTCAGCATAAAGCGCGCGCATCTGTGCGATGGAATCCAGACGCACCGTTGAGTCCGGCAAATAAGCCGTCGCGGTCTTGCCGCCTCCTACCTGGTGGCCATAGTTCGTGCCCGCCACCGCGGGGTTATTTCTAAATTGCCACCAATCCTGCGGATAATGCTGAATCAGGTCCTGTAGCGGGCCGTCGCGGTACTGCGGATTTTTCATTAACTCGTTGAAAAACTGCCGCGTGACATCGTTGCCCTCGCTATCATAAACCCCGTGAAGGTCGATATCGCTATAGAAGTGATTCCCATCCTGCGAGACCAGACCCGTGTCCGGGTCTAAGTGGTAATCATGCGCGACGTTCTCCGCGCGAACCGCACCGTCGATAGCGGCGTCGTTGCCATCGTGCTGATCGTCTTCCTCGTCGATCTGGTGCTTGGTGTCGAGGTCGTTTCTGGAGAGCGCCGTCGCGGGAACATTGTTGGTAACGGTGCCCTGCAGCGTTGGCGAGTTCTGGGCTCGAGCAGGGAGAACGGCGAGACCTGGCAATGAGAACGACAAAGCAGAGGCGACGCTCGCAACGAGTATCGAGAGCCACGCAGGACGCCGGCGGTTAACCGTCATCGGATCTCCTCGGTGACTTCTACTCGGGACCTCTTCCTTCGGGAACGATTGCGGCGAAACCCTCCGCGCGGTTCAAACGCGAGCCGCGAATATACCTCTGTGTAATTAAGTCCTGCGCTCCGCCGGTGCTTCCGCCTTGTACCTGATGAGGGGGTCAGTGTCACCATGGCCAGAGCGAATGCGAGATAGCGGCTGCGCTCCTCGTAGGCACCGCTCGGCCCCATGACTCCCACCCTCACGAGACCCTCCTCATGGTGCAGATCGGTCAGCTCGTGTGCGCGCCGGATTTTGGTGCCGAGCTCCCGTGCGCGCGCCTCGATCGCTTGCTCGACGTCGGCATGCGGAACGACCAGCGCATCGAGCTCGAACAGTCCACGAGAGCGAGACCAGTTGAGACTCGGCTTTCGCCGGCGACAGCGTCCTCACCGTTGCGATGCTCGATCGTCATTCTGCATCACTTCATTATCGTCAACATCAACGGTGACAGCGATCGACTCAAGGACAAGCGCAAGGCCGGCCTGATCGCCAAGCGAGACAAACCTTCTGATGAGCGGACGTTGGAATCGAGTGCGGAACGTTCGCTTCCAGCGATCGGGACGGCAGTAGTTTTTTTCGGTGGTTGGGGGTTCGGCGACGGCCGCGCTGCTCGATTTGGCGTCATCTGACCCGCGCCGAGTCATACCAGCCTGCGCGTGGTGGTTATTTCTCCTTGATTGCCTGACAGGTCGCGTCATTGCCTGTCAGGCATCTCACTTGCATGGTTGCCTGACAGGCAATTTTTGACCGCTAGCCCGTTTGCACCATCGCGGGTGCCGGGCGCGCGCAGCTTGGAGGTACGTTCCATGGGTGAATCCAGCGGATCATTACGCAAGGAATGTCTCGGCTTCTCAGGCATCACCGCGATGGCAATCGCGCTTATTTCGCCGACCATGACGGCGGCGTTGATCGTGCCGTTGATGTACAGCAACGCCGGCAACGCGAGCTGGCTCGCATATCTGTTCGGCACCGTGATGCTGCTCTTCGTGGCGCTGAATCTGAACCAGTTTGCCAAGCGCTCGACCTCCGCGGGTTCGATGTACGCCTACACGGTGATGGGCCTGGGCACGACTCTCGGCAACCTGTCTGGTTGGTGTCTGGTGTGGGCCTACCTGTTCATCGGCACCGCGGGCATGACCGGCTTCACCATCTTTGCCAGCACGCTGCTCGACATGATGGGTATCCACGTGCCGGCTCTGGCGCTGTTTGTCGTATGCGCCGCCAGTATCTGGTACCTCGGCTACAAGGACATCCGGCTTTCGAGCGGCTTGATGTTGGTAGTGGAGGGGTTGTCGGTTGCGCTGATTCTTTTGCTCTGCGCGATCGTTCTGTTCGGCCAGAAATCGGCGATTGACCCGGCCCAAATTAGGCTGCAAGGCGCGTCCTTCTCAGGAATCAGCCTCGGCGTGGTGGTCGCGATTTTCAGCCTGGTCGGATTCGAGTGCGCCACCGCGTTTGGCGAAGAAGCGAGAAATCCGCTCACGACGATTCCCAGAGCGGTAATTGTCAGCCTGCTGCTGACCGGAGCATTCTTCGTGCTCGTTTCCTACACCGAAGTACTCGGCTTTACCGGCTACAAGACCACGCTGGACAAAATTGATGCGCCGCTCAACGTGCTCTCCGACATGATGAAGGTCGGTTGGCTGAAGGCGCCGCTCTCCTTCGGTGCGATGGCGAGTTTCTATTCGCTGGCGCTGTCGTGCATGAACTCCGGCGCGCGCATCCTCTATCCGATGGGAAAGCTAGGCGTGTTTCACAGCTCGATCGGAACTTCGCACGAAACCAACGCGACGCCTCACGTCGCCGTGACCGTCATGTCAGTCCTGATTTTCCTGTCCGCGGTCGCCCTGACCCAGGTGTTCAAGCTCGAAATTCTCGACGCCTTCAACGACGCCGGAACATTTGGCGCCTTCGGCTTTCTCGGGGCCTACTTTCTGATCTCGATTGCGGCCCCGGTATATCTCAGCAAACGCCGTGAACTCGGCGCGGGCGCGGTTGCGTTCTCGGTAGCATCGGTCGTGTTGCTGATGGTCCCGGCGGTCGGCAGCGTCTATCCGGTGCCATCGTGGCCGGTCAATATTTTCCCATACATCTTCCTGGGCTATCTCGCGATCGGAATGACCTGGTTCATGATTCTGCGGCGCAATCCTGAGTTCATCGACAGCGTCAAGAATCGCATTCACGCTGAACACGCTAGCGCGCCGGTCAGATTGGTAGTGGCGGCCGCCCCAGACATCGAAACCCGCGAAAAGGCGACCGCTTGAATCGGACCTCGCGAAGGCCCGAGACGAGGCGAAACGGAAATGAGGGAGAACGCACAAGCCATGGAACACGAAGCAAACACCGCCGGATCGATCGTCTCGCTGTGGCGCTACCCGGTGAAGTCGATGATGGGGGAGGAAATTAATTCAAGCCTGGTCACCGAACGCGGACTACTGGGCGATCGGTCCTATGCGTTGGTCGACCTGGCCACCGGCAAAGTGGTCAGCGCAAAAAATCCGCGCAAGTGGCCGGGCATGTTCGGCTTCCGCGCGGCGTATGTCGAACCTCCCGACATGCACGAAGGCATTCCTCCGGTGCGGATCACGATGCCCGATGGCGCATCGGCGGTCAGTACGCAAGCCAATCTCGACAGCTTGCTGTCGCGCGCACTGGGCGCCAGCGTTTCGCTGCAATCGAAGCCGCCCGAAAGTCCGGAGCTCGAGGAGTATTGGCCCGATATTGATGATCTGGCCCATCGCGAGACCGTGACTGAAGAGGCGATGCCGCCGGACACGTTTTTCGACGGCGCGGTCGTGCACATACTTACCACCGCGACCTTGCAGCAACTTCAGAGCGTCTATCCGCAAGGCAGCTTCGAAGCGCGGCGCTTTCGGCCGAACCTGATCGTAGCGCCGAGGGAGGAGGGCTTCGTCGAAAATTCCTGGGTCGGACGCACGCTGGTGATTGGCGAAGGGGTGCGTTTGAAAGTCACCTGCGCGACCGGGCGCTGCGTAATGACCACGCTGCCGCAGGGTGCCCTGCCCAAGGACCTGGGGATTCTGAAAACCGCCGTTTCGGCCAATCATGCAAACGTCGGAGTCTACGCGACGGTCGAACGCTCAGGAGTAATCCGCAGCGGCGACGTGGTGAAAATCGAGGGGGCGTAACCTGCGGGGAATGACGGTCACCGTCGAGAAGAGCGAGGGACAAAAAGAACCGCTTTCGAGTAAGACGTTATGCGTTTGCATGCGTTGGGTTCCCCGCTGGCGCCAGGTGGTGGGGATGCTGCCTCCTCAGGGATAGCGACCGCGCCTGGTGGACAATCTTGGTTGCCCTGCAGGCATGCTTGATGTTAGTTCAATCTCGATGGCGGTTGGAATCGGAATCGCGAAACCGCTCGAGCAGGTTCTCTCCTCGCTCGGCACGCGGCTCAAGACGTTGCGCAGTCAGCGCGGTTGGACGCTGGAGAGGCTGAGCAAGCTCAGCAAGTTGTCGGAACCGTACCTGTCACGGCTGGAAAGCGGGGGTCGCCAGCCGTCGCTCGCGGCACTGCTGACCCTGGCGCAGGTTTACAACATCCCGGTGCGCACCTTGCTCGATGGCGACTTACTGACGATGCCGCCGTGCAGAATTATTCGCTCGGGAACTTCGGCGCCGAGAATCGCCAACGGTCTTGCCTATCGCGCAGTCTCCGGCGGCGGCGCGCTGACGGGCTTGCAGGCGATGGAGATGCGAATCCCTGCGAGCCGGCATCACGACAAATTCTATCGGCACGAGGGCGAGGAATGGCTGTACGTGATTTCGGGCGGGTTGAATCTCATTTTCGAAAACGAAGAGCATTCGCTGCAACCCGGCGATGCGGCGCATTTCGACGCGCGCACGCCGCATCGCCTCGCCGCGCTGGGGAAGCGCGATGCGGTGGTGCTGCTGGTGTCGGCGGCTTCCGCTACGCCCACATCGTCATAGAGGGCGCTTTACTCGCCGCCTCGACGCGCAGCACGCACTGCTTCGGGTCCACCCGCTCATGAAAACTGCGATAGCGATCAGGCATGTGCACTTCGAAGATCTCGGCAGCCTGGAGCCAGCGCTCGAGCGCGCCGGCTATCGCGTCCGTTACGCCGATTGCGGGGTCGATGACATCGCATCGCTGGATGCGACCGCGCCGGATCTCGTCGTCGTGCTCGGCGGACCAATCGGCGCATACGAAGATGATCTTTATCCGACGCTCAAAGACGAGCTGAACCTGCTTGAAATGCGGCTGAGCGCGAAGCGGCCGACGATCGGCATATGTCTTGGGGCCCAGTTGATGGCGCGCGCGCTGGGCGCGCGCGTTTATCCGGGCCAACGCAAGGAAATTGGGTGGGGTCAAATCACGCTGTGGCCCGCGGGATGCGAGTCGGTGGTTCGCCACTTAGGCCAGGACAATACTGCGGTGCTCCACTGGCATGGCGATACCTTCGATTTGCCCGCGGGCGCGACTCTGCTCGCATCGACAGAGATCTGCCGCAATCAGGCTTTCTCCTGGGGCCGCAACGCGCTCGGCTTCCAGTTTCATCCGGAGGCAATCACGGCACGGCTCGAGCAATGGTACATCGGGCACGCGTGCGAACTCGCGGGCGTGAAGCTTTCCATCACGGCGCTTCGCGCCGAAACCGCGCGCTACGCGGCGCGCCTGGAAATTCAGGCGCACAAGTGTTTCGACGAGTGGCTGAACTCGATCGAGTAATTCCTCTATCTCCGACGGTATAAGCGTTCGTTTCACGCGCGATCCGGGAGGCCAGGTGTCGGGATTTCTGATGAGCGGACGTTGGAACCGAGTGCAGAATGTCCGCTTCGAGCGCGCTGCTGCGCGATCGGGTCCGAGCGCAAAGCGCTGAGGTAAAGGGGCGGTTCAAAATCCCACTCACTCCGCTACCGAGTCGCAGCGTCTGGCTTCTCTTCGACCGACTCTCCAGAAAGTACCCTTTTGCGATCCTCTCGCGTGAATTCACGGTTGGCGTGGCACTCGTAGAGAGTAGGATGTTTCCGCTCTGGGCGAAAATGAGCCACTTTTCTCTGCTCGCGATTCCTACGAGACACTTTCCGCAACCATAAAGCGACGCCGGAGAATGCCTATCGCCAATGGAAGCAGCGGAGTTTCAGGACTGACGAAAGCGAGAAAAGCTAGCTTACATTTCTGGACCCCGAGTAGAGCGGCTCGGATAAACTCTTGCCTCATCAGACGACACCGCTTCTGTACGACACGCCTGCAGCCGTGCAGGACCTCGCCGCCACGCGCGATCCGGTTGTCCGCAATCTTCAAATCATCCAGCCGTACTACGACACTTCGAACTGCGAGACCCTTTCCGCAATCATTAGAGGACGCAGGAGAAATTGCCTATCGCCAGGGACTTTCAGGACCGAGGCTCGTCAAGATGAGTTCGGGCCTGTGCGAGGATAGGAGTATCAAAACCCTCGGTGAACAGTCATAGGGCGCCCACACTTCGCTGATTGCTTCGGTTTCGCGGCGCGAATTCTTCAGCAACAGGTCGACCGCTGCACGTAACCCCTCTCTGACGCTCTTTCAGAATAAGAAACGGGAACACCCAAGGTGTGGGCCGCCAGCTGTTAACGATGGGTTTCGATCGGATCTCTAGCCGGGTTAAGACCGCGAGCGCGGCAAAATCCTCGAGCATGCGCCGCCCGGTATCGGCGCCGCGTCGTTTGCCACAAATATTCGCTCGTTCTACAATTTGTTATTGTACCGCAGCATTTGGGAGGGTCGCGATGCGCTGTTCAGGCTGTGATTTGAAAAATCCCCAGGATGCAAAGTTTTGCGTAGGATGTGGCCTGCCGTTCGCTCAGAGCTGTTCACGCTGTACTTATCAGAATCCCGCCGGCGCAAAGTTTTGTCAGGAATGCGGAAATTCGCTCGCCGCGCCCGAGCGGAGCGCGAGCGCAAGGCCAGACAAGCCACCGGCTGAAAAAAATGGCGCCGGCGAGCGGGTGAGCATCTCGACCGCGGACGCACCCACCGACGGCGAACGCAAGAGCGTCACCGCGCTGTTTGCCGACATCAAGGGCTCGATGGAGCTGATCGAAGATCTCGACCCCGAAGAAGCGCGCGCGATCGTCGATCCGGCGCTGAAGCTGATGATCGACGCGGTCCATCGCTACGAGGGTTACGTCGCGCAGTCGACCGGCGACGGTATCTTCGCTTTGTTCGGTGCGCCGGTCGCTCACGAAGATCATCCACAGCGCGCGCTCTATGCGGCGCTGCGTATGCAGGAGGAACTGCGGCGCTACGCGGCCAAGCTCCGTGAGTCGGGGCAGGCGCCGATCGAGTCGCGCATCGGGATCAACACGGGAGAAGTGGTGGTCCGTTCGCTCAAAACCGCGGACGCGCATACCGAGTACGTTCCGGTCGGACACTCCACCGGGTTGGCCGCGCGCATGCAGGCGCTCGCGCCGACCGGATCGATCGCGGTTACCGAGAGCACGCGGAAATTGTGTGAAGGCTATTTCACCTTCAAAGCGCTGGGACCGGCGCGGGTCAAAGGCGTCAGCGGGCCGGTAGAGGTTTTCGAAGCGCTCGGCCTGGGGCCGCTACGCACCCGCCTGCAGCTCTCGGTGCGCCGCGGTCTGACCAGGTTTGTCGGGCGCGAGCCCGAGATCCAGGCGATCGCGCGCGCGGCCGAACAGGCCAGGACGGGACATGGTCAGATCGCCGCCGTCGTCGCGGGGGCGGGGGTCGGCAAATCGCGGCTGTTCTATGAGTTCAAGCTGCGCCATCAGAGCGGCTGGATGGTGCTGGAGGCCTACTCGGTATCGCACGGCAAGGCGTCCGCGTATCTCCCGTTGATAGACCTGTTGCACTCGTATTTTCGAATCGCGCCCGAGGACGACCAGCGCACGCGGCGCGAAAAAGTCAACGGCAGAATCGTCACGCTCGACCGCTCGCTGGAAGATACGCTGCCGTATCTGTTCGGGTTGCTGGCCCTGATTGAGGGCACCGATCCGCTCGCCCAGATGGATTCTCAGATCCGGCGGCGGCGCACGGTCGACGCGATCAAGCGCATCCTGCTGCGCGAGAGCGCCGACCAGCCGCTGATGCTGATATTCGAGGACCTCCATTGGATCGACGACGAGACTCAGGCGCTGCTCGACCTGCTGACCGACGCGATTCCGTTTTCGCGAGTTCTGCTGCTGGTGAACTATCGGCCCGAATACAACCACGATTGGAGCAACCGGACCTCGTACACGCGACTGCGGCTGGAGCCGCTCGGCAAAGAAAGCGCCGACGAGATGCTGACCGCGCTGTTGGGCGAGGGCGCGGAAGTCGCGCCGCTCAAGCGTCTGATTATCGACAAAAGCGAAGGCACGCCGTTCTTTATCGAAGAGACGATCCAGGCGCTGTTCGAAGACGGAACGCTGGTCCGCAACGGCCACACGAAGATCACGCGATCAGTCAACAAGTTGCGCATTCCGGCAACGGTGCAGGCCGTGCTGGCATCGCGCATCGACCGGCTGGAGCCAGCTCACAAACAGTTGTTGCAGACGCTGGCGGTGATCGGCACCGAGTTCTCGCTGAAACTTGCGACGCACGTGGTCGGGACCTCGGAGGGAAAACTGCTACCGATGCTGTCGACGCTGCAGGAGCGCGAATTCATCTTCGAACAGGTGGCAGGCGGGGACATCGAGTACGCCTTCAAGCACGCGCTCACGCACGATGTTACCTACAACTCGATTCTGAGCGAGCGGCGCAAGATGCTGCACGAGCGAATCGCGGCCGCGATCGACGCGGTGTGGCACGACCATCTGGACGATCATCTGTCCGAGCTCGCGCATCACTACGACCGGGGCGGCAACGCGGAGAGCGCCGTCGAGTACCTGACCCTCGCGGCCAAGCAAGCGGCGAAACGCGCTACCTACGGCGACGCGCTGGGGCTGACCCGCAGCGCGCTGGACAAACTCTCCGAGCTTCCTCATGGCGAAAAGCGTGATCGGAGTGAACTGCGGCTGCAGGCCTCGCTGTGCAATTGCATCCAGCTGACCAGAGACTATGCGGCCGTCGAGCTCCTGACTCCTTTGGAACGATGGCGTGAACTGGCGGCGAAGCTCGGTGATAACCGGGAGCTGTTTGGCGCGATCGCGGTGGCGCGCGCTTTTCATTGTAATCGGCGTGAGCTTACGCGCTCGCGCGAGCTCACGGCCGAACTGATGAGAATGGCGGAAGGTGCGCGGGACTTTTCGCTCGGTGACAGCCGGTTAGCGCTCACTTTTGCCTCCGAGGCCGCGGGCCACGAGGCGGTCGTAGCGGGAGATTTCACCGCTGCGCTGGGGCACTATGAGCGCGCGCTGGAGTTATTTGACCCCGCGCTGCGCAACGACATGAACTTCTCCAGCACTTATTGGTGGAGCCGTTACTGGTGGAGCCGATATTGGTTGAGCGCGCTGCTTTTCAACCTCGGCTACCCGGCGAAGGCGTTGCGAGAATCAGGCGACGCGGTCCGCGACGCCAAGACGCTGGACCAACCGCTCTGGATCGCCGTGACGAGCATGTGCGACGGCGCGCTCCATCTGGAGAGCGGCGATTCGCGGCGGGCGCTGGACCTCGCGGAACTATCCATCCAGGTCGCCAACTATCATGGGCTCACTCACATCGCGCGCGTCTCGTCGCTGCTGCGCGCGGATGCTCTGTGCCGCCTCGGAAAGCTGGAGAAGGGCACGACCGAAATGCGTCGCATCCTCGCGGAGGTCGAAGCCGAAGGGTTTCCTGCCCCCTCGGAGTTCTCCCCACAGTACCGTTTCGCGATGCTTTATGGCGCCGGCCACGACCCGCAGGAAAGCCTTTGCCGCGTGACCGCGGCGCTCGAGACACTGGCCCGAATCGACGACCAGGTGGACGCGTCCCAACTGCATAGGGTCAGGGGCGAACTGCTGCTCAAGCTCGGCGCCGACCGCGTTGCGGAAGCCAAGCACTGCTTCCACACGGCGATCGAGATTGCGCAGAAGCAATCAGCAAAGATGTACGAACTACGCGCGACGACCAGCCTCGCGCGTCTGCTCGCCAACCAGGAACGCCGCGAGGAGGCGCGCGCTGCGCTTGGTGAAATCTACGACTGGTTTAGCGAAGGCTTCGACACCGTTGACCTGAGAGAGGCAAAGGCGCTGCTCGAAGATCTGGCGGCGTAGTGTTCGGGACGAGATGATTCGCCGCTAATTCGAGTTAAGGTCCGAATTGCTCTACCATAACTGGGTGGGAGAGGGATTCGGATCCGGGCGCTGCGCCTGATCAGCCTTTCGGTAGGCCCAATACTGGATTTCGCCATTTTGACGGCAGCCACGGCGCGCTTGTATCCTGATGGCGGGTGTTTCCTTTCCCGCCACTATGAATCTGAATAGCCTGTTCAACCGCAAACGCTCGGCTGTCGAGGGCCTAGTCGCACTGGCGGCCTCGCTTTCACTTCTCGTGCTGGCAATCTGTCTGATCCAGAACCGACCGCCGCCGTATTACGACATCCGTCACTATGGCGCGCGCGGCAACGGTGTCTCCAGTGATACAGCCGCGATCCAGGCTGCCGTCGACGCCGCTGCTACAGCCGGCGGCGGAACCGTGATCCTGCCCGCGGGAACCTATCGCAGCGGAACCATCCATCTGCGCAGCCGGGTGATGCTGCGGCTAGCCGACGGCGCGGTGCTGCTTGCGAGCCGCAACGATTCCGACTTCGACTCCTACGAGATGCCGCCCGCCGCCAGCATCAGTTATGGTCCCGTCACCTGGTCGGCGCGCGGCATCGTCGATCATCCGATCGCTGCGCTATTCCGGCCCGCCCTGCTCCGGCGCACTATCGACGACCCGGACACGACCTATACTCATTACTCACTTCTGTCGGGTGACGGGGTAACTGATGTAGCTATCGACGGCGCGGGCGCCATCGACGGCAATCGGAGCGAGCGCGGTGGTCCGAAGTTGATTGCGCTCAAAAACTGCCGCCACGTGGCCATCCGGGATATCACCCTGCGCAATTCCTCGAACTACAACATCAGCCTGGTCGGCAGCCGCGACGTCGATATTGACAATGTCCGAATACTAAATGGCTATGCCGATGGGATTGACCCCGACGATTCCTCGGATGTGCGTATCTCCAATTGCTATATCGACACGTTCGATGATGCGATTTGCGCAAAGGCCAGCCTGGCACTCGGCCGCCGCCTCGCCACTAATAATCTCACCGTGGACAATTGCATACTCAGGACCTCCTGCAACGGGTTCAAGTTCGGAACTGAAAGCGAGGGCGACCTGCACGCGGTCACCATGTGCCACTGCGTGATAATGAACCGCAGCCGCGGACGCGCTCCGATCGCGGGCATCTCGATCACGTCGGTGGATGGCGGCACGGTCGATGGGGTGACGATTTCTGGCGTGGTGATGCGCGGCGTCCGCACGCCCATTTTTCTGCGCCTGGGCGAGCGCGGGCGCGGAATGGCGCTGCGCCGTCCCGGCGCGATGCGCAACATTACTATCGACCGGGTCATCGCGATGGATTCCGCGCGCCCCAGCTCAATCTCCGGACTGCCCGGCAGTCCGATCTGCGATGTGGCTCTGCGCAATATCGACGTGAGCGAGCCGGGCGGCGGTTCATTCGTTCAAATCCAGGTCCCGGAACTGCCGGCTGACTATCCCGGCGGCGAGATGTTCGGTCCGCTGCCCACGCATTCGTTGTATGCCCGCCACGTCGACGAGCTCGCGATCACAAATTGGCGTGAGCGCTGCAACAAGCCCGATCAACGGCCCGCCCTGTGGTTCGACGACGTCGCGAGACTAAAGATCACCGGTCTGCACACGAACACGGTCGCGGGTCCGGAGCCGGTCATGATGCTGCGCGATGTGAGGGGAGCACTGATCGACGGTGTGCCGGTCAGACCGCCGGCATCGGTAGCCATCAAGGCCGGAGGCGGCCATCGCGTTTCAGTATCAGATGTCGAACACCTACGTCCGCCCGATCAAGGCGTGCATCCGGCAGTGCGCAATCTCCGCGGACCCGCGCGAATGTCGTCGCCCACGTAACAGGCGCCGATCTCATCAAGGGAGACACTCTACGAAATTCTTGGGGTCGTCTGCTGAGCGCGGGCTGCCTGTTTTCAGGCTAGAGCGCCGCCGCAGCTTGAGCCCGCGCCCGCGGTGCATCCGAAGCAATGGGCGCCGGTTGCGATTGGCGCGTCGCGGAGGGTATCGAGGTCGTCGAGATCCCAGATGGTGAGCGCGCGGGCGTTGCGGCCGCGTAGCGGGATTTCCAGCATCTGGTTGAAGTCGCAGTCGTACAGCGCGCCGGTGTAGCCGACGCTTACCAGGTCGCGGCACATCAGGTTCTCGACCGTCGCGGGATTGAAGTGATTCACCAGCAGGCTCATGTACTCGCGCTCCATGCCCCAGCGCGCGAGCTGATCGGCAAAGCGGCTGATCGGCATGTTGGTGATCGTCAGTAGATTGCCGAACTCGATTCCAAATCCGTTGCTAAGCTCGGCGCGGTAGCGAGCCTCGAGCTCCGCCTGCGCCGGCGGCAGGCTTGCGCCGACGGGATTGTAGACCAGGTCAAGGCGCAGGGCGATTCCGGCGCGTCCGTAGCCGAGGTCATTTAATAGGTGCAGCGCCTCGATGCTCTTGTGAAAGACGCCCGCGCCGCGCTGGCGGTCCGTGTTGTCGGCGGTATAGCAAGGCAGCGAGCAGACCAGCTCGACTTTATTGGCGCGATAAAACTCCGGCAGCCATTCCATCGCGGGCTCGAGGATGACGGTAAGGTTGCATCGCACGATGACGCGGCGGCCGAGCGCGCGCGCGGCTTCTACGAGGAATCTAAAGTTTTGGTTCAATTCCGGCGCGCCGCCGGTAATGTCGATCGTTTCCGCTCCGGCGCTGCGCTCGAGTATTCGTATCACGCGCTCTGCCGTATCCGCGTTCATCTGCTCGCGGCGCTTGGGGCCGGCGTCGACGTGGCAATGATGGCAGGCCTGGTTGCAGAGTTTGCCGACGTTGACCTGCAACGTGCGCGGCCCGCGGCGGACCAGCGGCGCGAGCGCGCGCTCACGGAGCGCCGCCGCGAAGTCGGGGCGCGCGTCCGCCTCGAGTTGCCATTCCACGCGCCTAGCCTGACATGCCCCGCGGCAGTGCGGCAATCGCAAAGCGGAGGGGAACTCCAGCGCGGCATCATTCTACCGTCGCGATCTAGCGTCGCGTCCGGAGCCCCCGGAGGGCCGCTCGCGTTTACAGCGTCGCGTCGACTAGTTCTTTAGCGCTGTCTCAGTGGCGGGAGAGACGACGATCGCGACTGAGCAATTGGAGTCTCTGAGAAGCCGATCGACCTTTGGGCCAAAGTACAAACGCTGCTCGGCGGTGCGGGAGAGTACTCCCATGACCAGCAGGTCGAACTTGCCGGTCTCGACGGTATGTAGAATTACCGACTCGGGTTTGCGGCCGGCGCCGACTTGCCCATCGATCACGAGATCCAGTTCGGTGCCAAGCACTTTGATCTCGTCGACGATCTGCTGCCCGGTGCGGGCCATACGAATTCCGCGGAGCATTCCGGGAAAGCGCCCTTCGGGATTCTCCATCACGTAGAGCGCAGTGACCCGGGTCGCGATGGCCTGCGCATACAGCATCGCCATAATGGCGCCGCGGCGCGAGTACGCGGCGCCGGTTACGGGCGCGATCACCCGCTGGAAGGGCACGGCAGCGCCTTCGAGATACCGGACGATCACGACCGGAGCGGGCGAATCACGCAGGACCTCGAGCAAGACCGGGTCCTTGAGCAACTCCTCTCCCTGGACCTGGGACACGCCCACAAAGATCGCGTCGTAACCGCGCTGCGCTTCCTGGATGATTGCTTCCGAAATCGACTCGCCGGCGGCAGAGCGCTGGATGACGTGGGCGGCATCGCACAATTCGGCGATCATCTTGAGTTTGGCGAAGCGTTCGTTGAGGTCCGCCTTTTCATCGCTGGCGCTGGTCGCGTTGCTCAGTTGGAGAACCGCGATAGTGGCCTCGGTATGATTGCCCAGCGCGGCCGCCAAGTGCGTCGCGAGCTGGGTATGCGGCCCTCCGCCATCCACCACCAGGAGCTTGGCGCCCTCGCGCGAGAAGGGCATCAGCGCGCGAATTTTCTCGCGCTCGGAGCGCTCTACCTCGCTGGCTCGCTCCGGAACGTCGCTCAGCGCCCAGGCAAGCATCGGCGGCGCCATGATCGAGGTCACCACCGCGACTAGTACGATCACGGTGTACATCTGCGGGGTCAGGATTCCGAGGCTGAGTCCGAGCAGCGCAGCGACTATCTCCATGCCTCCGCGCGCATTCATGCCCGAGGCAACCGCGATCGCCTCGCGCCACTTGAGTCCACCGAGCAAGCCACCCAAGCTGCAACCGACAATCTTGCCGGCGCACGCAACGCCCAGCACCAGCAATGGAATCGCAAAGCCGGTCAGACTGAAAAGATCGGTCTTGAGCCCCGAGTAGGCAAAGAACAGCGGCGCCAGAACGCCCATCGTGACCGCCTCGAGCTGTTCGCGATCGATTTTGCGCGTGCGCGCCGCGCCCCGCAACATCACGCCGGCAACGAATGCGCCGAACACGGCGTGGATGCCGATAGCTTGCGTGATAACGGCGCATCCGAAAGCGATGGTGACCATCGTGGTCACCGCGGCATATTCGACGACCGCGTGATCGTCCACCCAGCGCATGACGCGCGAGATCAAACGAAAGCCGAGGAAGTAACAGAAGACGCAAAACGAGCTGGAGTAAGCGACAATCACGAGCAGGCTGCGCAGATCGACCTTGCCGCGCGCCGCCAGTCCCGCAACGATCGAGAGCAGCAGCCATCCAACGGAGTCATCGAGAATGCCGGCGGCGAGAATCAGCAAGCCGAGTTCGCGCCTTAACAAGTCGAGGTCGATGAGAATTTTCGCGATTACCGGCACCGCGGAAATCGCCATGGTAATAGCCAAGAACATGGAAAAGATCAGGCGCTGGTTTGGGGCGGCCAGGTAAGCCGCTGGCATCCACCATCCGAGCGCGAAACCGCCCGCGAGCGGCACGACAATACCCAGCGTCGATACGAGGGTCGCGAGGTGGCCCATCCCGCGCAGGATCTCGAGTTCGGTCTCGAGGCCGGTGCATAGCAGCAGCATGATGACGCCGACCCATGCCAAGCCCTCCAGCAAATGAGGGCCAACGAGATCGGGCGGGAAGATCAGGTGGAAAATGCCGGGCGCAAAATGGCCCAGAATCGACTGACCCAGAATCAGACCGGCTAGCAGCTCGCCGATCACCGTAGCCTGCCCCCATCGCCGCATCAGATCGGCAAGAAAGCGAGCGGTGAACATCAGCAGCACGAACTGAGCTAACAGATACAGAACTTGTTTTTCGGTGAGACTCTGCAAAATAACTTCTCGGTCAGGATCCAACCGAATAGTTTAACGGTAAAGTTTTTTTATTCTTTAGCAATAGAAGATCATGCCCGCATGAACCGCGGCATCGACGCGCAGTTACGTTCATGTGGTTTGAGCGGCATTGCGCTGGACCCGACGGCGGTTGGCGCGTGCGGGTTCCTTGGTGCTAGCAAGTCGGATGAGAAAGCAGAGCGCCGAGGCGCTCTCAATTTTAACGAGGCAGGTAATTCGACATGGGCAGACTGAATGGAAAAGTTGCGGTCATCACCGGTGCGGCCAGCGGGATGGGACGCGCGACGGCGATTCGCTTCGCCGGCGAAGGCGCCGCGGTGGTGGTCGCGGACCTGAACGCGGAAGGCGGCGAGGCGACGGTGCGCGACTGCAAGGAGAACGGCGGACGCGCGGTGTTTCAGAAAACCGACGTGTCGGCCGAGGAAGGCGTCAAGGCGATGATCGATCGCGCGGTCAAGGAATTCGGCGGCCTCGACATCACGTACAACAACGCGGGAATCGGCGGGGCCATTGGGCCGCTGGAAAAAATTACGGTGGAGAACTGGGACCGCTCGCAGGCAGTGCTGCTGCGCGGCGTGTTCCTGGGAATCAAGTACTCGGTGTCCGAGATGCGCAAGCGCGGCGGCGGCTCTATCGTCTCGACCGCGTCGGTCGCCGGCATCCGCGGCTACGCGAGTCTGCACGCCTACTGCGCGGCGAAGGCCGGAGTGGTGAACCTGACGCGCAGCGCGGCACTGGAGTTCGGCAAGGATCGGATCCGGGTCAATTGCATCTGCCCGGGCGGCATCAACACTCCGATCCTGCATCGCAACCAGCCCGGCGTGTCCGAAGCGCTCGAGCAGATGCTCGCGAAGTCGCAGCCGTACCCGCGCGCAGGACATCCCGAGGACATCTGCAACGCGGCGTTGTTCCTGGCCAGCGACGAGGCGGAATTCATCACCGGTCATGCGCTGGTGGTCGACGGCGGCTTGACGCTGGGGGCCAGTTACCAGGCCGCGCAGGCGGCGGATGGGGCGGGATTCATCCTGCCGGGCGGATTCATGGGGCCGTCGTTCGAGGGCTGAGCGAGTCGCAGGCGATTTGGTGCGGCGCGCGCCGTTTCGGCGCGCGGCGCGGCGGGCGGGGAGCGATCGTGCGAGCGGCGCGCATCGCGCGTGCCGCTCGCACGATCGCGTGGGTGATCAGTCGGGGCGGTCGGGGACCAGCTTCAACTTGCCCTGGCGCAGCGGGATGTTGGAGCGGCGCGCGCCGCTGGCCGCGCCGGTCGCGGCGCCGGCGCCGCGCTTGCCGCGCGTCTTGCTCGCCTCTTCGCCCGCGATGCGCGCGCGCGCTTGCGCGCGCGCGTGCGACCCGGCCGAGCCAGGGGCCGGCCCGGGCGCCGGCGCCTTGATCTCGTCCATCCCGAAGGTCTTGCGCTCCAGCCGTTTGATCTGGTCGCGCAGGTCGGCGGCGCGTTCGTAGTCGAGCTTCTCCGCCGCCTCCATCATTTCCTGGCGCAGGTTCGTGATGCGCTGCGGCAGTTCGTGCGCGGGCAGCAATTCGTCGTTGGCGGGCGCGTCGTCGACTTCCGGGACGACTGCCCATTCCGGCGAGTACATCTCGACCAGGGAGGCGTCGATCGCCTTGATGATCGAAGCCGGGGTGATGCCGTGCTCGGTGTTGTACGCGACCTGTTTTGCGCGCCGCCGATCCGTCTCGCCAATCGCCTGCGCCATCGATTTGGTGATGAGGTCGGCATACATGATGACGCGACCGTTCAGGTTGCGCGCCGCGCGGCCGGTGGTCTGGATCAGCGAGCGTGCCGAGCGCAAGTACCCTTCCTTGTCGGCGTCGAGGATCGCGACCAGCGACACTTCGGGCAGGTCGAGTCCCTCGCGCAGCAGGTTGATCCCGACCAGCACGTCGAATTCGCCCTTTCGCAGGCTGCGGATGATCTCGACGCGTTCGATCGTTTCGATATCGGAATGCAGGTAGCGCACGCGGATGCCGAGGTCGTGGTAGTAGTCGGTCAGATCCTCGGCCATCTTCTTGGTGAGGCAGGTGACCAGCACGCGCTCGTTCTTGGCGACGCGGAGGCGGATTTCCTCGAGCAGATCGTCGACCTGGGTGCCCGCCTTGCGGACTTCTATTTCGGGATCGACCAGTCCGGTCGGACGGATTAGCTGCTCGACGACCAAGCCACCGGATTTCTCCAGCTCGTAGTCGCCGGGCGTTGCGGAGACGTAGATCGCCTGCGCCGCGTGCGCCTCCCACTCCTCAAAATTCAGCGGACGATTGTCGAGCGCCGAGGGCAGCCGGAAGCCGAACTCGACCAGGGTCTGCTTGCGCGATCGATCGCCGCGATACATCCCGCCGATTTGCGGAACCGTAACGTGGCTCTCGTCGATGAAGAACAGCGCGTCCTTGGGAAAATAGTCGAGCAGCGTCGGCGGCGCCGCACCCGGCGCGCGGCCGGTCAGATGGCGCGAGTAATTTTCGATTCCCGGGCAGAAGCCCATCTCGGCGAGCAGCTCGAGGTCGTACATGGTGCGCTGCTCCAGGCGCTGCGCCTCGAGCAGGCGGTTCTCGTTGCGGAACAGCTCCAGGCGCTCGCGCAACTCGTCGCGGATACTGCGCACCGCGCGCTCCATGCGATCCTCGGTGGTCACATAATGGGAGGCCGGGTAGATCGCGACGCTTTGCAGCTTGCGCACCACCTTGCCGCGCAGCGCATCGATCTCGTAGAGCGACTCGACCTGGTCGCCGAAAAACTCGACGCGCACCGCGCGGCTCTCTTCATAAGCCGGGAATACCTCGACGGTGTCGCCGCGCACGCGGAAAGTCCCGCGATGAAAGTCGTAGTCGTTGCGCTGGTAGTGCATATCGACCAGCTTGCGCAGCAGCCTGTCGCGCTCGAGGCCCTGCCCTTCTTCCAGGAACGCGAGCATCTCGAAGTATACCTCGGGCTCGCCGAGGCCGTAGATGCATGAGACCGAGGCAACGATCAGGACGTCGTTGCGCTCGAGCAGCGCCTTGGTCGCAGAGTGGCGCAGCTTGTCGATCTCGTCGTTGACGCTGGAGTCCTTCTCTATATACGTGTCCGTCGAGGGGACGTACGCCTCGGGCTGGTAATAGTCGTAGTAGGAGACGAAGTAGCGCACCGCGTTTTCCGGGAACAGGCTTTTGAATTCGTTGTAGAGTTGCGCGGCCAACGTCTTGTTGGGCGCGATCACCAGCGTCGGGCGGTTGAGCTGCGCCACCACGTTGGCCATGGTGAAGGTCTTGCCGGAGCCGGTGACGCCGAGCAGCACCTGATGCGGTACGCTCTCGCGGACCTGGCGCACCAGCGCCTCGATCGCGGCGGGCTGGTCACCCTCGGGCCGGTAGCTCGAGACCAGCTTGAAGACTCCTTCCTTACCGCGCGCCAATGACAGCATCGCAATCGCTCCAGTTCAGCCGGATAGTTGACCCAGTTTAGCAGGGATGCGGGCGCATGAGTATTAGCCGTGCCCTGAGGTACCAATTGTCACGAATCACCCGCGATTCGCGGTGACCTTGCGAACCGTTCAGCGACGCGGCTGACGGCGGGTGGTAGGCTCGATACTGTCCCTACAGAGATCCAGTCCCTACCCGAGACGCAGTCCCTACAGAGACGATATTTCCGGCCTGCTGGTCCGCCGCGCCGCTGCGGGCATCAGGTTGTGAAACCGGAGGTTTTGAAATGAAACGATCCGCAATTGTGCTCGGCGCGGTTTTCGCGCTGGCACTCGCAACGCCGGCGTGGGCACAGTATGGAGAACCGCCATCTGTGCAGGTACTGAGCTTCCCGGTCAACTACCCCTGGTTCTCCGACCCGATGGGCGAGAGCTTTGGACAGTTCCTGGCCAATCATCCCGTGGTCGGCAACGAACTCGCGCAGAATCCGGAGCTGATCTACAACGCCAACTGGCGCGCCTCACATCCCGCGCTGCAGGCCTACCTGAACGCGAATCCCGCGATGTGGGCTCAGCTCATGAGCTATGGCGACTATGACAACAGCAACGTGTGGCACGACGCCTATTGGTGGCATCAGAACAATCCCGACTTCTTCTATAGCAATCATCCGCAATGGGTTTCGTTCAACCCGCTGTGGCTCGCGCAGGACGGCGCCTACGACACCAATCACACGTGGCACTACGGCGAATGGTGGTACAACCAGAATCCGGGCTGGGTGGCGAGCAATCATCCTAACTGGATGAGCCAGCATCAGAACTGGGCCAGGCACACCGAAATTTCTGATCATCGAGCCACGATGAACAACCAGAACCTCGCGATGAACGAACAGGATCGCAACCTACGCGCGGCGTCGGTGCAACAGGAGGCGACCCGCCAGCAGCAGAACACGCGTCAGCAGCAGCAGAATCGCCAGCAGCAGGCCAGCAACGCGCAGGATCGTCAGCAGCGCGCGACTGCAACGCAACAGGAAGCGACCCGCAAGCAGCAGGCTAGTCGTCATGAGCACGCGAATCGTCAACAGCAGGCAAGCAATGCGCAGGACCGCCAGCAGCGCGCGACCGCAACGCAGCAGCATGCGACTGCGACTCAGCAGCATGCGACCCATAAGCAGCAGGCCAATCGCGGGCAGCAACAGCAGGCGCGCGCCGAGCAGCAGTCGCGTACGCAGCACAGCCAGGCGCAGGCCTCGCATCAGCAGCCGCAGCACGAGCAAGCCGCTCATCAGCAGCAGTCGAGATCGGAGGGAAAATCCGAAGGCGGTCACAGCGAAGACAGGAAGTAGTATTCAAGTAGTACTTCGACTGCCTAGGGCTGCGACCTGAACCTCCTCCGACGCTTCAGGTCATCGACGGCGGCCGCATCGATTCTGCCACGCTTGGCGACGATGCGGCCGTCGCATTTTCACCCGCATGCGCCCCGCCCTCGCCTCGGCTACGAGCCGAGGTTGCACGCGAATTTTGCTTCCTGATTCATTCGTGAATCCTCGGTTTCGGCCCCTTCCCTCATGGCTGGAGGCGGTTGCTTACGTATTACTCAGAGTTTACCAAGATCGACAAATATTCGGCATAAGGCTGGAAAATACGACCGGCCCAGTTGCATTCCTGTCCCAAATATAACTATATTTCCCGCTCAATTGGGCTCACGAAGCGTTTGCTGGGGAACTGGGGGATTAGAAAAGCGAAAGAATCGGCTCCGCGATGACGGTGGACGAGCGTCGCGGAACGACGCGCCGATGGGTTCGGCGAAGTTCGAACGGGGATATTCGGGACCAGAAAAAGTTCGCTTAGATTGTGCTTATCGCCTCGAAACACTACGCTTCGGGGCCGTTGGGGGACATAGCGCGCGCGTTGTAGGTTCGGCAGCGCGCCAACACGCACTCGGGTGAGGAGGAGCTCATGAGACGGAAGTCCGCGTTAAAAGCAATCGCTTCGGTTGCTGGTGCTGCATTACTTGCCAGCTCCTTGGGAGGTTGCGCATACCTCGAGCAGCCGCGTGAATGGGGATCGTGCGCGATAATCGGGGGCCTGCTGGGCGCCGGCGCCGGCGCCGCTTCGGGTATCGCGATCGTTACGCAAACCCATCGCAACTCCAGCGATCATGATCGCCGCGTGTACGCTGGCGTTGCTGGCGCGGTAATCGGCGCTGGTCTCGGAACGCTGCTGGGTCACTATCTGTGCGATCAGGTGATTCCGCCGCCTCCGCCGCCACCACCTCCTCCGCCGCCACCGCCTCCACCGCCGCCACCTCCTCCGCCGCCGCCAATGGCGCAGAAGATAGTGCTGCGTGGAGTGCATTTTGACTTCAACAAGTACAACATTCGTCCGGGCGACGCGGCTGTGTTGGATGAAGCCGCCGCGACCCTGAAGGCGAATCCGAACATCACGGTCGACGTGAACGGGTACTGCGATTCGATCGGAAGCGATGCCTACAACCTCAAGCTGTCGGATCGCCGCGCCAACGCCGTCGTGAATTACCTGGTCGAGCAGGGAATTCCTGCCAGCCGGCTGGTTCCGCACGGCTACGGCAAGACTGATTTCGTCGCGACCAATGACACGCCGGAAGGACGCGCTCAGAACCGTCGTGTCGAACTGGTGCCGGTGCAGTAAGACCCGGTCCGGTTACTGACTGCTAGCTGCGGCCGCGGCCCCGATCACGGGGCCGCGGCCGTCAACATTTGTCCCTTCCGCTATCGAATCGACACACCCCGGCAATTTTGCGAATCAACTGAGTGTGAGCCCTCCAACCACGCCCTCGCGCCGGCCATCGGTGTGGACCGTTGTCTGCTGCGCGCTGCTATGCGCCCCGCTGATGGTGGTTCTGTCGGGATGCGGGATGGAGCAGCGTACCTGGGGAGTGTGCGGGCTAGCGGGCGGACTGATCGGCGCTGGAATCGGCGCGGGCCTCGGCCTTGGAGTCGCCGCCGGCGCCGCCAGCCACGACGGGGGTGCCATCGCCGCCGCCGGCGCGGGTGGCGCTGCGATGGGCGCATCGCTCGGTGCGCTGATCGCCCACGACTATTGCGATCCGCTGGTTGGTTCGCACGAGCGCCCATGGCCCGAGCTGGCCAACTCAGCAGGCGCGACCCCGGCCCCGACGCCGCTGGAGGCGGCTCCCACGCCGGCGGTACTCGCAGCGACGACGCCCGCCGCGGTGCCTCCGAAAAATACCCCGGCACACGAGAAGATCGTGCTGCGCGGCGTGCACTTCGATCCCGCCAAAGCGGACGTCCGCCCGGGTGACGAAGCGGTGCTGGACGAAACCGCCGACATTCTCAAAACGCATCCGAACCTGCACATCAACATCGACGGCTACTGCGACGACGTAGGCTCCCCCGCTTCCAATCAGAAACTATCCGAACAGCGCGCGCAGGCTGTCGCCGCCTATCTCGTGGCGCAGGGCGTCGGGCCGGACCGGCTCCTCGCGCATGGCTATGGCAAGACCGCGTTTCTCGCGAGCAATCAGACTGCGGAGGGCCGCGCGGAGAATCGCCGCGTCGAGCTGATGCCGGAAAACTAGCGTAGGTAGTGTCGTATCGCTCTGTTACCGGCGGCGCTGGGCATCAGGGGCGCTCCTTTATTGAACATCCCGATGATCAATTGCTATACAGACCGACTATGACGCCGTCACAATTGCAGGGAATCAGGTCGGCCCTCGCGGCGCTGGCAATCGCCGGAATGCTATGGCCATCGGCCGTGCGGGCCCAAGAGCAACCTTCCCAACCGCAGGCTCAGGCCTCGGACACAGCGGCTTCCCCCGACGCAGCCGCGTCACCTGAAAGCGCCACCGCTGTGGCACATCCGCCGCCCAGCACCACCAATAAGATGGGAGAGCAGGCGACCGTGCGTTCGATCTCTTCGGAAGCTCAAAAGTCGCTCGAGGCCAGGGCCCAGCCGTCACCGGCCAGGTCCGCCCTTCATCAGAAGGTCACCGCGGTCATCGCCAAGCTCACGCCCGAGCGGATGAAGATGGATCGCGAGTTCAAGAAAGCCGCGGCCCTGTTTCCCGATTTCTGCCACGAATGGGAGCAGAAGCTGCGCGATCGGACCACTAATAATCTCAATCACCTCGCCTTCCAGATCAAAGACGGATGGGACACCGCGACCTACACCGGATACGGCAAGGTCACGAGCTGCGAGTCGCATGAGTCCAAGGGCGGATTTGCGATCGGCAAGCTGACCTACGAGGAATTCAACTACTACATCATCGGCAAGACCGAGGACGAGGCTAAGCACGCTGCGCCCAAAGCCTTAAGCGATACGCACACCACCGAAATTTTCCGCTGGGACCACGACAAGTGGTTCTACTGATTAGCTAAGCCGCGCGATCACGCGGCTACCAAGCGGTCGCGTGCCCTCGCGATTGCGCGCGACGGGCTGCTGAGAGGAGACCTTCAAACCGCCGGTAGCCATCAACGAAGGCCACCCGACGGGCATCGTATGTTGCTATTCCGCGCGGTCACTCGCTCGTCACCTGCATGCCCGCCGGATACCGCTCGCCCGCTGCGACTCCTCGCGGCGCAATGTCGTCGATCTTCCTGAGATCGTCCGCGGTCAGCTTCACATTGAGCGCGCCCAGGTTCTCTTCCAGGTACGAGATGCGCTTGGTGCCGGGGATGGTCACGATCTCCTCGCCCTGCGCGAGCACCCACGCGAGCGCGAGCTGCGCCGCGGTGCATCGCTTCTGGGCGGCCATCTGCCTGATACGATCGACCAGCGCCAGGTTCTTCTGGAAGTTCTCGCCCTGGAACCTTGGCGAGAAGCGGCGAAAGTCGTCGGGCGCCAGGTCTTCGAAACGCTTGATCTGCCCGGTCAGGAAGCCGCGACCCAATGGGCTGTACGCCACGAACGTGATTCCAAGCTCGCGGCACAGCGGCAGAATCTCATCCTCTGGATCGCGGCTCCATAGCGAATACTCGGATTGCAGGGCCGAAATCGGATGGACTTTGCACGCGCGGCGGATCGTCTTCGGCCCCGCTTCGGAAAGCCCCAGGTAGCGGACCTTGCCCTCTTCCACCAGCCGCGCCATTGCGCCGACGGTGTCCTCGATCGGCGTGTTCGGATCGACGCGATGCTGGTAATAAAGATCGATCACGTCCACGCCCAGGCGCTTGAGGCTCGCTTCACAGGCGCTGCGCACATACTCCGGCTTGCCGTTGATCGATCGCGACGGAGGATTCACGGTGCGAACGATCCCGAACTTGGTCGCCAGCACCACTTCGCTGCGGCGGCCCGCAATCGCGCGCCCGACCAAAAGCTCGTTGGTATGAGGACCGTAGGTGTCGGAGGTGTCAAGAAAATTTGCGCCGAGGTCGATCGCCCGGCGGATCGTCGCGAGCGATTCAGCGTCGTCGCGTGGGCCGTAGAAGTCCGACATGCCCATGCATCCGAGTCCAATCTCCGCCAACGCAATATTGCTGCGCCCGAGTTTTCTGAACTTCACTTCAATACCTCGTCTCAGTTCAATTCTTTGCTGCTGTAGTCCAAGAATCCGCCGCGCGATAATCAGCATGTTGATCTGCTGGGTGCCCTCGAAGATGTCGTTGATCTTCGCATCGCGCATCCACTTCTCCACCAGGTAAGTTCGCGAGTACCCGAGCGGCCCGAGCAGCTCGACAGCCTTCTGCGTGATCTGGGTCACCGCCAGCCCCGCCTTCGCCTTGGCCATCGAGGCCTCCAGGCTGTTGCGCTTGCCGAGGTCGAGCATCCATGCCGCTCGCCAGGTCAGCAGACGCGCGGCTTTGAGCTGCACTTCCATCTCCATGAAGTCGCGTTCGATTGCCGTGAGCCTGCGCGGCGAGATGCCGTAGCGGACGGTGACGTTCTGCTCTTTGAGGAAATCGGCGACGAAGTCGAGTGCGGCGCGCCCTACTCCGATCGCCATCGCCGCGACTATCGGCCGCGTCGCGTCGAACGTCGCCATCACGTCCTTGAAACCGCCCTCGCGCTTGACCTCGGGACTGCCCAGGATGTGGTCGAGCGGCACGCGACAGTTGTCGAACACCAGCGCGGCGGTGTCGGAGGCTCGAATTCCGAGTTTGTTCTCAACCCGCGTCACGGTCATCCCGGGCGTATTATGATCGACCACGAACGGTTTAATCCCGGCGCGCCCGGCGCTCTTGTCGACGGTCGCCCACACCACCACGAAGCCTTCCGACTTCTCCGCGGCCATCTCGCCTGCGGTGCAGAAAATCTTGGTGCCGTTGATGACCCAGTTGTCGCCGTCGCGAGTCGCGGTGGTGGTGACCGCGGCGGAATCGGAGCCGCAGCCGGGCTCGGTTATCGCCATTGCGCCCCACTTCGGCTTGCCGCCCTTGAAGCGCGCGAGGAAGCGTTCTTTCTGCTGCGCGGTACCGGCCGCCATCACCGCGGCACCTCCGAGGCCAGCGTTGGGAGTCGACAGGAACAGCCCGGCATCGCCCCAGCACAGCTCTTCGGTGCTCAACACGGTGTAGAGATTGCGTAGCCGCGGAGCGCGATCGGCGGCCTTCTCGGCGCCGCCGTTTTTCTTGACCGCGCTGTCGGTCGCGGGTTGGAAATCGGCCATCGCTGACGCGGCCCACATCGTCTCATAAAACTGCGTCGGCTTCTGATGCTCATGCTCGTCGCACTCGCGCGAAATCGGCCGCATCATTTGCTCGGCGACCGCGTGGTACATCTTGAGCCGGTTCACGACCTGCGGTTCGAGTTCAAAATCGATCATCGTCGTCTCCGTCGAATAATTTCTGAATGCCTAAACCGTCGCGAGCCCGTCCAGCGCGGAAAGTCCGCGCGCGTTGCGCAGCCACATCTCCACCGGATGCTCACGGATATAGCCGTGACCGCCGAGCGCCTGCACCGCGTTGTCGGTGACCTTCAGCGCGCTGGCCGCGACGTAGTTCTTGGCGAGGTAGCTTTCCTTGAGCGCGTCCTCCCCGCGGTCCAGATGCGACGCGGCCTCCCACACCAGCAAACGCGCCGCATCGATTTCGATCGCCATGTCGGCGAGCATGAACGCGATCGCTTGCTTGGTCGCTATCGGCACGCCGAACGCCTTGCGCTCCTTGGCGTAGTCGCGCGCGTACTCGAACGCCGCGTTCATCATGCCCACCGCGATCGCGCATAGCGCGACGCGCCCCTCGCTCATCAGGCGGGAATAGTTCGCGCGCTGCTCACCGCCCAGGCGCGCGTCCGCGTTTACGAGGCAATCCTTGAGCGTGACTCCATAGGTTGCCAGCGCCTTGAGGCCCATGTTTTTTTCGCGCTCCGACACGCTCACGCCCTGCGCATCGCGGGGCACGATAAACCCATCGACGCCGGCAAAGCCCGCGCCCGGGTCGGTCGCCGCGTAGATGAGAATCGTGTCGGATTCCTTCGCGAGCGGCACCATGCACTTTGCGCCGTTCAACATGAAGCTCGCTCCGTCACGGCGCGCGCTCGCCTGCGGCGCGGTGAGATCGAAATCGTAACGCGGTTCCATCAGCGCCGCGCTCGCGGCAACAAAGCTGTCGCCGGTGAAGCGCTTCAGGTACTTAGCGCGCTGATCATCGGTGCCCATCTCGAGCACCGGGTATGCGAGCAGGCGAGGCGCGAGCACCGCAAGCGCGATCGCAAGGTCGCCAAAGCCGAGCTCCTCGGCAACGATCGCGCCGGTCACCGCGGAGCGCTCGCCGCCGTCACCGCCGAACTTCTCTGGAATGGGGCCGCGCACCAGGCCGAGCTGCCACGCCTTGGCAATGAGCTCGGGCGGAATCGCGCCCGACTCATCCGCGGGCCGCGCCGCCGGACGAATCTCCTCGCGCGCGAAACTGCCGACCGAGTCGCGAATCATCTGTTGTTCTTCGCTCAGTTCGAAGTCGATCATTTCGAAATCCGCAACCTCCGGATTGGAGCATCTAACTATAGCGCCCAGGCCGTTCGCATATTTGAAGCTGGACGAGATAAATCTAAAGCAACACTTCAGCTTTTGATTTCGACCGCGCGTCCGCTCCGGGCCGACTCATACGCGGCCTCGACCATCCGCTGCGCGGTGACTCCGGCGGCAAATGGCGGGTCGGTCTCACACTGCCCGCGCAGCGCCGCCAGAAAAGTCATGTCCTCGAGCGCGTACGGCACCGCAAGATAGTTTCTGAGCGGCTCAAGGTAAGGCCGTTCGCGGAGAATAATTTCCGTGAAGCGGCGCATCACTTCGCCCTCGTCGATCGTTTCCTCGCGAGCAGCCTCGCCGCGCTGCACGATTATCGGCCCAATCGTGTCGTGGTCCGATGCAACGAACAGATTCTCCGCGAACACCTCCAGCCGGCGATTGCTCACGCGCCCTATCATCCGATGCCACACCGAGGTGAGCTGGCCGTCGAAGCCGCCGGCGAACTCCAACTCGGTGGCTCCGAAATCTTCGACGCCTTTAGCGCCGTTCAAGTTGCGCACGCGGCAGTAGAGACGTTCGACTGGCCCGAACATCCACGTCATCAAATCGAAGTCGTGGACGCTGTGCTCGATAAGCGTGCCGCCGGCGGTCAGCGACGGATCGTTCCGCCATGCGCTGGCATGCGCGCCGCGGGTCGGAAAATCCTGATCGTCGCGCATCGTGACCGCGAGCATGCGGCCCGCCGCGGGCTCCGCGAACATCGCCTTGATCACCGTGTAGACGGGCGAGAAGCGCAACACCAGTCCGACCTGGCTGGCGACACCGGCGGCGCAGATCGCATCGTCCATCGCAGCGGCTTCGTTGGCGCTCATCGCGAGCGGCTTCTCGCAAAAGATGTGCTTGCCGGCGTGAGCGGCGGCGATACAGAGCTCGCGATGGGTCGCGGTCGGAGTGCAAATCCATACCGCGTCGATTGAAGGATCGCGGAAAATTTCCTCGGCGGTGGCCAGCGCATGCGCCCCCTGCCATCGCGCCGCAAGTCGCTCGGCGGCCTCGTGCGCCATGTCGGCGACGGCGACCACGCGCGCACTGTTCTCGGTGCGGTCAGCGATCTGACGAATCATCATCGAATGGGTCTGGCCGATAAGGCCGGCGCCGATAAGACCGATGCGGATTTGGCCAGTGAGGGGCGCAGCCATCACGAACCCCTCTCGCGTCGGATCCGCTCGCGCTCGCGCGCACGCTGATACTTCTTTAGGTCTTCGTCGACGCGCGCGGGCGGCGCCATCGGTTTGCGCAGCTTCGCGATTAACGCGCCGCGAACACTTTTTTTGGGTTTGCGAGTTGGCATCGCGCGTCGCCCTCAGGCGCCGAACCCGATGAAGCTCATCTGCAGGCCGGTGGTCGCCCCGCCCGCCGCGCGCCGCGAGAAAAACCGATCGCTTGCGCATCGCGTGCATGGCCCGACGCTGGAAATATTCGCATCTGGAAGCCCGGCGCGAACCAATTCGTCGCGCACGATCGCGCGCAGGTCGAGATATGACTTTCCCGCGCGCCCGGACCGCGAGTGCGCCGCGCTGCCCGGAATCTCGCCGGCGAAACGTTCGGCCAGCTGAGCGTCGACCTCGAAACAGCACAGACCAATCGACGGTCCGAGCGCCGCCGCGATCCGCTCCGGCGCGCCGCCCAGCTCGATCATTGCGCGCACTCCCGCCCCCGGGATTCCCGCGATGATGCCGCGCCATCCAGCATGGATCGCACCGACGATTCGCGCGCTGCGATCGGCCAACAAGATCGGAACGCAGTCGGCGGTATAGATGCCAAGAATAATTCCCGGCTCGGCAGTCACCATGCCGTCGGCAGCCGGCCGCTCGGCCGCGTTCTCGCGCGTAACTCTGCGAACTACGGCGCCATGAACCTGGTTCAATCGCGCGACAGTCGCGTCCCGCGGGAGAACCGTTCGAAACCGGCGCCAGTTCTCATCGACAGCGGCGCGATCATCACCCACCCAGTACGACAGGTTCATGGAGGCGAACGCGCCACGGCTCACGCCGCCTTCGCGCGACAGAAATCCATGTGACGGCGCGTGATCGGTCCCGCGATCATCCCACGCACGCAGGACCGGAACGGCGCCGGCATGCGACTGCGATTCGACTTGAGTTCCCACTTCTGGTTGTTAGCCCAGTCAAAGATAACCTATAATCTGAAGGTTTGGAATTTGAGGTTTTGAACACCATATGGACGGCTATCAATATCTCATCGCGCGCAACCGCCTGATGCAGCAACTCGAGGATGCGCTCGGCAAAATCACCAATCTGCCGGGCGCTGAGCGCACTGCCGAGACCAAGCGGCTCGAGGCGCAGTTCGACGTAAAACTGCGCGCGCTCTACGCGCAAGTGGCCGACGAATTTCCCGGCGAGCGCAAAAAGAAAGCGCGGCCGCTCAGCGATCCCAGGTAATTCCGGTTTGGACGGCTCGATCAGTATCCGCGGAGCGCGCACTCACAATCTCGCCAATATTTCGCTCGACGTTCCGCGCGGCAAACTCACCGTGGTGACCGGCGTGTCCGGCTCCGGCAAGTCGAGCCTCGTGTTCGACACGCTCTATGCCGAGGGCCAGCGCCGCTACGTGCAGAGTCTTTCCACTTATGCGCGTCTGTTCCTGGAGCGGATGGAACGGCCCGACGTCGATTCCATCTCGCAGATACCGCCGGCGCTCGCGCTGCGGCAGAAGAACACCATCAAGAATGCGCGCTCGACCGTCGGGACGGTAACTGAAATCAGCGACTACGTGCGGCTGCTCTTCGCGACCGTGGGACGGACGGTGTGTCCGCGATGCGACAACGAGGTCAGCCGCGACAGCGTCGACAATGCAAGCGCGCGCGTGCTCGCGGCGCCGGGCGCGTACTTGTTCCTCGCGCCGTTCGAGACCGGATCGCGCACGCTCGCGGACGCCGCGGCGTTCCTGATCCAGAACGGGTACCATCGCCTGTTCGCCAATGACGCCGTGACTGAAACTTTGGAGTTCGCCGCGGGCTTCGGCAATGGAACGCCGGCGCTGGCCGGCCCGATGATGGTCGTGATCGATCGCGTCGCGGTCAACGGCGTCTCCGAGAACGAGCGCGTGCGCGAGGCGCTCGAGAAGGCCTTTTACCTGGGCGGCGGCCGCGCGCGCACGGTGCGGGTCGAGCGTGACAACGGACGGATGCACCCCGGAGCCGCGCTCGACTTCGATCGGCGCTTCAATTGCTCACAATGCGGCAGCGCGTTCCCCGAGCCGACTCCCGCATTGTTCTCGGCCAACAGCCCGCTCGGTGCGTGCCCCGGATGCGAAGGCTTCGGACGCACCGTCGAGCTCGATATCGAGAAAGTCATCCCCAATCCGAACCTGTCGCTGCGCCAGGGAGTGATCGCGCCGTGGCGCACGCCCGCTTATCGCGAGATGAACGACTTGATGATGAAGCTGGCGCGCCGCAGGCGGATCCGTACCAGCGCGCCGTTTCGCGAGCTGACCGACGAGGAGCGGCGCTGGCTGCTCGATGGTGAAGAAGGTCCGCGCGACGCGTGGGATCCCGACCAGTGGCCGGGGGTCCGCGGCTTCTTCAAATGGCTCGAGGGACGGCGCTACAAAACCCATGTCCGCATCCTGCTGGCCAAGTATCGGCGCTTCGTCACCTGCCCCACCTGCGGCGGCGCGAAGCTAAAGCCCGAGGCGCTCAACGTGCGCGTCGCGGGGATGTCGATCGCCGACGTCGGGCGACTTGCGGTGCGCGATCTCGCCGAGTGGGTCGGTCAGATCGCGCGCATTCCGGCGATCGCGGCGCGCGCGGCCGTCGTGATCCGCGAGCTTGGCAATCGCGTCGGCTATCTCACCGAGGTCGGCCTGGGCTATCTGACTCTCGAGCGGCAGGCGCGCACGCTGTCGGGCGGCGAGGCGCAACGAATCCATCTCGCGAGCGCGCTGGGCAGTCTGCTGGTCGGCACGCTCTACGCGCTCGACGAACCGACGGTGGGCCTGCACGCTTCCGACGCGCGGCGGCTGCTCGCGGTGCTGCGCCATCTGCGCGATCTCGATAACACGGTAGTCGTCGTCGAGCACGATCCGACCATGATCGAAGGCGGAGACTTTGTCGTCGAGCTGGGACCCGGCGGCGGCAGCGAGGGCGGCCGTCTGCTGCACGCGGGAAAGATTGGGAAGGCCGCGCTGGAGAGCATGATCGCGACGCCGGGACGCGTGCTGATGATGCGCGCGATCGCGCGCGAGCGCCGCTTCACCCGTCGCGACCCGGCGATCCGAATCACCGGCGCGCGCGAACACAATCTGCGCAATATCGACGTCGCGATTCCGCTCGGCCGGATGGTCTGCGTGACCGGCGTCTCAGGCTCCGGCAAGTCGTCGCTAGTCGAGGACGTGCTCTACAATGGCTACCTCAAGCGACGGGGCAAGGCTGGGGGGGCGGAGGCCGGTGAATGCGACCAGGTTGACGGACTCGATCAGATTGGAGAACTGGTGCATATGGGGCAGGAGCTGCCCGCGCGCTCGATGCGATCTAACCCCGCGACTTACCTCAAGATTTACGATGAGATTCGTAAATTGTTCGCCTCCGGCGCCGAGGCGCGACGGCTCGGAGTCACTGCGCGACACTTCTCCTTCAATGTTGCCGGCGGACGCTGCGAGCGATGCAGCGGCACCGGCACCGTGACCATCGAGATGCATTTCATGGCTGACCTCGAGGTCAAGTGCGAGGCCTGCGACGGCCGCCGCTTCCAGACTCACATCCTCGCGATCCGATTCCACGGCTTGAACGTCAACCAGGTGCTCGATCTGACGGTTGACGAAGCGCGCGTGTTCTTCGCGCAGAATCCCGCTATCGGCAAACGCCTCAACGCGCTCTCCGCCGTCGGGCTCGGTTACGTCCGCCTCGGGCAGACCACCTCGACGCTCTCCGGTGGCGAGGCGCAGCGGCTCAAGCTCGCGCGCTTCCTGCTGGTCGATTTGGAACCGGCGATTCTCGACGGCGACGGTAAGCCGCTGCCGCGAATGTTCCTGCTCGACGAGCCGACCACCGGACTCAGCTCCGCCGACATCCGCCGCCTGCTCAAAGTGCTCGGGCGCCTGGTGAGCGAGGGCAACACGCTGGTCGTTATCGAGCACAACCTGGAGTTCATCGCGAACGCCGACTATGTCATTGATCTCGGACCGGGGGGCGGCGATGAGGGCGGGCGCGTGATCGCCGCGGGCGCACCGCTGGCGGTCGCGGGGTCCGACAAATCAATCACGGGACGGGAGCTCCGGCGGATGTTTGGATTGCCCGAGAGCGGGCGGCAGGCGCGCTCGGCATTGCGCAGCGCCGCCGGAGCTTGATCTGTGCGGGAGATTCGCAGGAGCGATCGGATGCGGGTGAGCAGCGCGACAAAAAATGCGCGGCGGTGGATGACGAGGCTGTTGCGTCGCTTCAGGTCCGAGCGCGGTGCTATCCGGCTCGGCTTCGGAGACGTGCTCACCGCGGCGATCGTCATTGCGATCCTGTATTACGCGGCGTACCTGCAATCCGCGATTTATCCACGCACCGGCGCACCTCCCGCAGCGGCTCCCGCCGCGACGGCAAAAAAATAATTGTCCGGCGCGATCAGCGCGTGGAATCCGAATCCACATCCACCGAGCGGCTCGATCGTTACCTGGTGCGTACCGGACTGGCCAGGTCGCGGCGCGCCGCGAGCGAACTGGTCGAGCGTGGGCTGGTGCGAATCAACGGACGGCGTTCGCGCAAAGGCGACCTGGTGCGCCGCGACGATCGCATCGAAGTTGACGGATCGTCGGGCGCGCCGTCATCTGACTCGTCATCGATCGCGATCGTTCCGAATCCCGGCCTCGTTCCATCTATCGACCTGCTCTACGACGACGACGCGGTGCTGGTCGTCAACAAGCCGGGGCTGATGCCGTGTCATCCGCTGCGCCCCGAGGAGCGCGATACGGTGATGAACGCGATCGTCGCGCGCTTTCCGGAGACCGCGCGCGCGGGCGACAAGCCGCTGGAGGGCGGGCTGGTGCATCGCCTTGACAACGGTACGTCAGGCGCGTTGATCGTCGCGCGCACTTCCGATTCATTTTTGAAACTGCGCGAGGCGGTTCGCTCGGGCCGCGTGATACGACGCTACAATGCGCTGGTAGCCGGCCATCTCGATCACACGCTCGAACTCATCGCGCCGATCGCGCATCACGCGAAGAACCCGCGCAAGATGACGATCGGCGATGCGGGCGCGAGCACGCCCAGCCGCGCGGGACGGCGCGCGGTCACGATCGTCGAGCCGGTTCGGCGCGCGGGGCCGTACACGCTGGTGTCGGTCGCGCCGCGGACCGGCAGCCGCCATCAGATTCGCGTACATCTGGCCGACGCCGGATTTCCGCTGGTCGGCGACACGCTCTATGGCGGACCGGCGGTGGCGAGCCTGCCGGAGGGCCGCTTCTGGCTGCATCTGAGCGAGATCGGTTTCGAATCACCAGCGCGCGGCTCGATCACCGTGAGCGCGCCGCTCAAGCCCGAGCTTGCCGGGTTAATCGACGCCGCGCGCTAGTCGCAAGCGCATCGCGAGCAGTTTTCGGTTGTCAGCAGGCTGTTGATCCGTTTCGGTTGCGTCGCCCCGGGCTGCAATCCTATCGAGCTGGTGAATGGGATCGCATTGCCGACCAGGTAAGGACTGGTAGGCGCCGACGGTGGCGTCGTAAATCCGAACGACGGCGGCGTAATGTACGGCGACGCCGCATGAGCGTTGGTCTTGTACGCGGTGCACGCGCTGCTGGCCGCCTGCGAGGCCAACAGGAAACTCGTCGAGCTGACGTTGCCAACCCACTGGGTGGGAAATCCCGGCCCGCCGCATGAGCAACTGAACACGCGCGGGGTCGGCGCCCCGACCTCCAGTGATGCCAACGGCGCCGCGGGCGCGGGATTGAGCTGCGGGATTGCCGCGGGAGTGGCGAATGCCGCAGGCGCCCCTGGCGGTGCGGGCGGCAACCCGAGCAGAGACGGCGCGCCTACCGCAGGAGGCGCGATCGCGCTCGGCGGCGGATTTGGCGCGACCGGCGCGCCGGGCGCGCCGCCGATTTGCGCGCGCGCGATTGACGACGGCAGTCCGAGCTCGCAGATCCCGAGCATGAACAGCGGGGTCGCGATGAAAACCGCGATTAACAGTCTGGCTGAGCGCATCTCCACTCCCAATTTGTCGATGACCATCTACGCTGTCCCGGTCTCGCGACAAGCCCGAGAGCCTTGGCTATAATCGCGGCCAAATTGGCGCGGCGCAAGCGCCTGTGCGCAACGAGGATAGCCTTAGCTTCATGGTTTCTGCGATATAGGTGAATCGGCTGCGCTTTCGGGTTCGTATTGGATCTGATTGCCGTTTGAGTTTGTCGGCGAAGTCCCACCCCATCAAGTGGCACGACGACAAGGAGGATTTGTCGAGATGTTCCGGAATAAAATCATTTTTGTGGCGATATGCGCCGGCGCGCTCCTGGTCGCGGCCACGCAGGCGGGATTGGCGCAGGATGCCGGATGGCCGCCACCCGGTTCGCTCAAGGTCGAGGGCGCTCCCAATCAGAAGACGACTCCTCCGGCGACCAGCGGCCCGATTCGGCTGCAGGCCATTCCCATCGAGCCGCAGACTCCGCCGGAAGTGGTGACGCCCAACTCGTCGGCCAACCAGTTCGAGCATCACGACGACATCCTCTCGCTGCCGCGAATCCTCGGGCATCAATGGTCATTCACCAGGGAATATCCGCCCGAGAACCTGATCAGCGAGCGCTACATGCGCTCCACCGACACGGCCGCGCGCGGACTGACCCTCAAAGAGGCCATCTTCATCGCGCTGCGCAACAACCCCTCGCTCAAGGCAGCGGAACTCACTCCGGTCGGGGCAGTCGAGACGATCCGGGAGGCCAACGGCAGTTTCGATCCGAACCTGACCTCACAGATCGATGAAATAAAGAGCACCGCGCCGACCACCTCGGTCCTGCAGACCGGCGGTTCCGACGCGTTCACGCAGAAGCTTTACGACTGGAACTTCGGGATCAACAAGGTGTCGGCTCTTACCAACGGCACCTGGGGAGTCATCTTCGACAACGAGCGGTCGTTCTCGAACTCGGCGTTCGCCTCGGTCAACCCGTCATACAACCCGACGCTGGCGCTGTCGGTTTCGCAGCCGCTGCTGCAGAACTTCGGATGGAAGTTCGCGACTATCAATGTGGAGATCGCGGAGTCCGGTCAGATGGAGTCGCAGTGGAACTATGGCCAGTCGCTGCAGGATTTCGTGCAGCGAATCGGCAACGAATATTGGGCGGTGGTGCTGGCGGAAGAGAACCTCGAGGTCGCGCGCGCCGCGCTGCGCTTCAACCAGGACCTGGTGCGGCAGAACGCGATCTCGGTAAAGGTCGGCACCCTGGCCCCGATCGACCTGCAGGAGGCGCAATCCGCCGAGGCCACCTCGGAGGCCAACGTCTACACCGCCGAGGCCAATCTGCGCAGCTCGCGGGCTCAGCTCCGCCAGGACGTGATGCTCAATCCGCAGGACACCTTCCTGCCCGAAGAGATCGAGCCGATCACGCGGCCGAATCCGCAGGAACAGATCGTGATCGATCATGAGCGCGCGCTGGAGCTCGCGGTGCAGTATCGGCCGTCGCTGGGCGGATTGCGCGAGTCGATCCGCAACTCGCTGCTGCAGGTCCATTTTGCGGAGAACCAGGTGCTGCCGCAGCTCAATATCGGCGCGCAGATTGGACTTACTTCCACCGCCGGCAAGACGTTATGCACCCCCAGCCTCGGTACGCCGACCATAGATTCGGGCAATTGCACGCCAAAGCCCTCTATCGCTGACCCGATACCCCCAATGAACTCCGGTAACCGGCTTCCCTTCAACGGAATCTATGGCAACGCGCTGGACCGGATGTGGTCGTTCGGCTTCTACAGCTATGCCGCAGTGATCACGTTCTCGATGCCGTTGGACAATGCGGTCGCGCGCGCGGCATTGGCGCAGGCTCGCGTGAGCTACGAGCAGTCGCGGTTGACTTATCGCGCTGCGCTGTCGCAGGCGGTGGTCGATGTGCAGAGCGGGCTTGCGAATCTGTACGCAGACTACAAGCGCGCACAGGCGACCGCGTCGGCGACCTACTATGCGCGCCAGTCACTGCACGACGAGCAGGTGCGGTTCCGGGTCGGAATGGCGACCACGCATGACCTGCTGCAGTTCCAGGAGGAGCAGGTGAGCGCCGAGGGCAACGAGGTCCAGGCGGAGACCGACCTCGAGAACGCGAAGCTCGCGCTGTACCACGCCGACGGCACGCTGCTGCAGCAATATCAGATCAACTTCCAGGTGCAGGATCCGCACGAGGTGCCGTGGTACGCGGCCTTCTGATCGCGATTAAATGACGAGAAACGAACGGGCGCAGGAATCGGATCCTGCGCCCGTTTCCTTTTTCAGAGGTTCTTTAGCGGAACAAAAAAATGAGGCGATCTCAACCTGATCGCCCCTATATTTGATGGCCTGAACCCGTTTCAGCTAGGATGCGATCGGACGGATTGGTGCGCGGCGCATCACCATTCTCGCCAACTGCGAGGCGAGAGTCCGGCTTGGATTACGGCCACCGCTGAATCTCTCTCAATTCCAGACTCAGCCTCAGCGCTCGTCAGCCTCGGTACTTGTCGATTGCGGTAGAAGGCTTGAACCCGAAATGGGAACATTCCGACCGTCTCCTGGTGACCGGTTCGATGTGCGTGACACTTCGCCAAAGAGCAAGCATCCGGTGAGGGCCGCGGCGGCAGAGCTGGGCCGAGTGTACCGGGCCAGTGGGCTAGCGCGATCAGGCAGGGACGAACGTTAGCCTGACCGCGTCCTCGCCAACGGAATCGGTGGCGACAAGGCGGAGCGGTGGCCGGGCCCCGGCGAAGTACGGCTTGCCGCGCCCAAGCACGAACGGGCGGAAGTAGAGACGATACTCGTCGATAAGGCCGAGGTCGGTTAGGCATCCCGCCAAATCGGGCCCGGCAACGTCGATGTCGCCCTTGACTTCGGCCTTCAGCCTGCGCACGAACGCTTCGACGTCGTCACCGACCAGCGTGGCGTTGGCGCCAACCGACTTCAGCGTGCGTGACACAACCCATTTCGGCTGCGCCCGCCACGCCGCCGCGAACTCATGCTCGAGCGCGCCCCACTCCGGCCGATCCTCGTCCCAGTAGCGCATCACCTCGTACATGCGACGACCGTATAGAATGCCGGCCAAGCCACGGACTTGGTCGTTGAAGTGACGATGGAGCGCAGCACCGGGCGGCGGCAATTGCAGCCCGCCCGCCGCGTCGTCGACGTAGCCGTCGAGCGACTGCATCATTCCGAAGACGAGCTTCCCCATTCCCTCACGCTTCCGTACAGGTTCCCCGTAACGTAGCTTGGGATACCGTCACAGAAAAGAGGAAAGCATCGGCGTGGGCGGTGGCGGTGCGAGGCGAAGCTGAGTCCTCATCGAGTAACACACGTGCCATCGATTCAGCATACCCGAGGTAGAGCACTACCAGTGGGACGTGACAGCGCGGTCCTTCGATCCCGGGCAGTCCTGCTCTCAGCGGCTGCCGTCGAGGGCTACCTGGCGGCTTTCGAAGAGCCACTTGCCGTTGGCTTTGCGCAATTTGTCGCGATACTGCCCCACCGACATTTGCTGCACCTTCAAGGCCTTGCAGTGGTAGTACAGCAGGTAGCAATTGCCGATGGCGCTGTCGCCTTCGATCTGAAAAGTGAGATTGTTGATCACGTGACGCACCTGCGCGCCGCCGAGCGATTCACGGTAGATCGCGGTGAAGCGCTTGAGCCCTTGCACGCCGGTATGCTTCCCGAAACGCGAGCTCTCGAAGACGCCGTCCTCGGTGAAGCAATCGACCCAGGCGTCGTATTGGCCGTTGTCGATCGCGAGCGCATAGCGCGAGTACAGTTCGCGGATCTCTTCGCGGTCTTCCAGTGTTCCACCGATATTCGCCATGACTTTGTCCTCCGAGGGCAGCTTCGCCGCGTCGGGCCGGCGCTCAGATCACATTGGCTTCCTTCAGGCGCGCGACATCCTCCCAGCTATAGCCGAGCAATTCGGTCATCAGCGTCTCGGTATGCTCGCCCAGTTCCGGCGCGTGGCCGCGCGGCTCGCCGGGCGTCTGGCTGAGCTTCACCGGCATCCCGATCATGCGGGTCGCGCCGAGGCCGGGAATCTCGTGGCTGACCAGGTATTCGTTGGCCATCACCTGCGGGTCGTCGGGGAGGTCGTTGACCGCGTTCACGATAGTGAAAATAAAATCGCCGCCGGCCTTGAGGATGCGCATCCAATCGTCGCGCGGCTTGGTTGCGAACACGCCATCGAGGATCTCGATCAGCTCGACGGCGTGTTTGCCGCGCGTTCTCATCTCACTGAAGCGCGCGTCATCGATCAGATCCGGGCGTCCGATGGCGGTGCAGAAATCCTTCCAGTAGCGGTCCGGCTGCAGCATCCCGAGGCAGATCCATTTGCCGTCGCCGCATCGATAATGGTTCCACAGCGGGTTGAAGGCATTGGCGCGCTTGTTCCGCGCCATCTCCTTGCCCATGAAAGTTCGCGCCGCGAGGTTGAGTCCCTGCAGCGCGATCATCGAGCCGAGATGCGAGGCGTCGACTTCCTGCCCCACTCCGAAGCGCTCGCGCGCGAACAATGCCGCGAGCACGCCGTAGGCCAGCATGATCGCGCCCATCTGGTCGGCAATTCCGCCGTATATATAAATCGGCTCGCCGCTGTCGGCTCCGGTCGCATTCATGATTCCGGAGCGCGCCTGCCCGAGGTAGTCGAATGACGGCTCGGCGCTATCCGGTCCCTGCGGGCCATAGCCCGACGAGCTCGCGTAGATGAGCATCGGGTTGTGAGCTTTCAGCGCCGGGTAGCCCAGCCCCAGGCGCGCGGCGACGCCCTTGCGGAAATTCTGCACGAAGACGTCACTCTTGGCGGCCAGCCGGTAGACGATCTCGCGCGCCTCGGGACGCTTGAGGTCGAGCGCGATGCTCTGCTTGTGCTTGTTGTTGGCCTCGAAGTAAAAGTTGCGCCCGCTCATCCCGGTCGGCCCGCCGGCGACCGCGACGATTCCGCGCCCGGGGTCGCCCCGCTCGCGCTCCTCGATCTTGATCACTTCGGCGCCCAGGTCGGCCAGCATCTGGGTAGCCACCGGCCCCTGCTGCCAGATCGTCCAATCGATTATTCTGATTCCGGTAAGAGGCGCACTCATGGTTCTCTCTATAGCAGGGGCGAGCCCCCGCACCCAAGTCTTAGTCCTCGAAGCGCGCAAGTTTTCCGAAAAGAAGCCGAAACCTCGGTGAGGTTTCAGTGTCCGGATCCTTTTCATAGAATGAGCGTCGTTATCGAGTAATCGGAGAAACTCAATGGCTCATCTCGTGGTCAGAGACCTCGCAGAAAGTCTCGCGGCTCGTCTTCGACGCCGGGCGAAGCTTCACGGCCGCACCGTGGAGGAGGAAGCGCGCAAGATTCTCCACAAGGCCCTTAAGACTAAGCAACGCGCGGCGACACCGCTCGGCAGCCGCCTGCGGAAACGCTCCGCGCGCATCGGCCCGGACGCGGAGGTTCCCGAACTCCACGGGCAGAAGGCGCGGCCGACGGCCGTGCGGAGGCGATCGTCGTCCACAGCGACGTCCAAATGACTCGGGCTGGGACTGGAATGGTGCTCGGGCATCTCATCAACTTTTTGTATCCGCCGCGATGTGCTGCTTGCGGCGCACGGTTTGGACTCGAGGAGGGGCGGCGCGTGTGCGCCGAGTGCCTCGCGCGCCTCGAGCGGCTTCCCGAGCCGCTGTGCATCGTGTGCGGCGGTCCGCTCGAGTCCACCACTTCTGACCGCGACGTCTGCGCGCGATGCCTTCTCAGCCGGCCGAGCTTCGCGCATGCGCATTCGATCGCACGCTATCGCGCCACCGCGGAGGACGAGCCGGGCACCCTGCCCGCCCTCATTCGCCGTCACAAGTACGGGCTCGATCAGTCCGTCGGCCGCGCGATCGCCGAGTACCTCGGAGCGGACCTGCCGCTGCACGCGGACGACTACGACGTCGTCGTGCCGATGCCGCTCCATTGGCGCCGCCTATGGTGGCGCGGATTCAACCAGGCCACGCTGCTGGCCGGCGAAGTCGCCAGGCGCATCGGCCGCCCTCTCGACACCGCATCGGTGGTGCGGCGGAAAGCGACCGCGGCGCAGACCTCGCGCGATCACGACGAGCGCCGCCGCAACGTCTATCGCGCATTCGCCGTGAAGCATCCCGAGCGTATCGCCGCGCGCCGCGTGCTGCTGGTCGACGACGTCATGACCACCGGCGCTACGGCCGATGCGTGCGCGCGCGCGATTCTTGCTGCGGGTGCGCAGAGCGTCGACGTGTTCACGCTGGCGCGCGTGTTATGAGCGAACGCGCGGACTGGGACCAGCGTAATCGCGACAAGCCGCCGGGCGATCCCGAGCCGTTTCTGCTCGAAATGCTGCCGATGCTCCCGCGCGGCCTTGCGCTCGACGTCGCGGCGGGACGCGGCCGCAACGCGATCCCCATGGCGCGCGCGGGAATCCGCGTGGTCGCGGCCGACTATTCGATCGACACGATGCGAGCGCTCGCGGCCACTGCGCGCGCGAATCGGCTGTCTGTGTTCCCGGTCGTCGCCGACTTTGGTAGCTTTCAGATCGCCGACCGTGGATATGATGTGATCGTGAACATCAACTACCTCGACCGCGCGCTCTTCCCCGCCTTCGCGCGCGGACTGAAACGCGGAGGCGTCCTGTTGGCCGACACGTTTCTGATTGACCAGGCCGCCACCGGCCATCCGCGCAATCCCGATTTCATGCTGCAGCACTACGAGCTGCGCGACCTGCTCGCCGGGCTCGAGCTGCTCAGCTATCGCGAAGGCTTGACCGTCTATCCTGACGGGTCGCACGCGTGGCGCGCCTCGGCGCTCGCGCGGCGCGGGAGTTGAGCATGGCGGCGCGGATGACCTATAAGTCGGCGGGCGTCGATATCGCGCTGAAAGAAAAATTGATCCCGTTGTTTCGCGAGCTTGCGAAGCCGACCTCGGGCGCGCGCGTGCTCGGCGGGATCGGCGGCTTCGGCGCGCTGATCGGACTCGATGCCGCCAAGGCGATGCATTCGCCGGTGCTGGTTGCGGGCACCGACAGCGTCGGCACCAAGCTCAAAATTGCGTTTGCGACCGGGCGCCACGACACCGTCGGAATCGACTGCGTCGCGATGTGCGTCAACGACATCATCTGCCACGGCGCCAAGCCGCTGTTCTTTCTCGATTACATCGGCACCGGCAAGCTCAAAAAAACCGCGGCGGTCGACCTGGTCAAAGGCGTCGCGCGCGGATGCGAGCTTGGCGGCCTCAGCCTGGTCGGCGGCGAGACCGCGCAACTGCCGGGCCTGTATCGCGCGGGCGAGTACGACCTCGCGGGCTTCGCGGTGGGAATCGTCGAGCGCGCGCGAATTCCGGCGCCGGCGAAAATCCGCGCAGGCGACGTTTTGATCGCGCTCGCGTCCAACGGACTTCATTCCAACGGTTTCGCGCTCGCGCGCCGCGTGTTGCTGGAAAAGGGCAACCTGCGCCTCCGCGCCTTCATCGCCGAACTCGGATGCACGCTGGCCGATGAACTCCTCCGGCCCACCACAATTTACGCAAAAGTCGTAGTCGAGCTGTTCGATCGCTTCGCGATCAAAGGGCTTGCCAATGTAACCGGCGGCGGCGTGGTCGAAAATACGCCGCGCGTGCTGCCGAGCGGCCTCGGTGCCGTGTTCCATCGCGGGAGCTGGCCGGTTCCGCCAATCTTCGAATTGATCCAAGGCGTCGGTCGCGTGAGCCGCGCCGAGATGGACCGAACCTTCAATAACGGAATCGGAATGGTCGCGATTGTCGCCGCGCGCGACGCCGATCGCATCGCGGCGCATCTGCGCCGGCGCGGACAGCCGGCTTATATCGTCGGCGAAGTGACGCGCGGAAATCGCGGAGTGACATTCAGCTGAGCGGCGCCGATCCGCCGCCGCTCGAGGTTGGACTCGAGGTAACCGAAGCGCGAGAATCGCAATTTGAGAGGAATATCGTGGCCAAAGTCGAAGTCTACACCACCACCTATTGTCCGTTCTGCACCCGCGCCAAAAACCTGCTCAAGAGCAAGGGCGTTGCGTTCGTGGAAATCGACGTGACCGAAGACGATGCGCTGCGCGCGAAGATGGTCGAGATGTCGGGCGGGCGGCGCACGGTGCCGGAGATTTTCATCAACGGCGAAATCGTGGGCGGCTACGATGATCTGAAGGCGCTCGACGACGAAGAGAAGCTCGACGCGCTGCTCGCGCGGCCCGCGGCGTAGCCGCGGGCTGCGCGGGCGCGGCGGCGCGCATCGCTCGCATACGCAGACGCGCGCGGCCCCGCGGCATCGCCGCGGGGCCGCGCGTGTCGGAGCGGCGCCAGCGTGGCGCGGAGCGAACATGCGAAACCCGGGACGGGTTTCGCATATTCGCTCTGGGGCCCGGCGGGGGCGGGCCGGAGCATCGCGACGGCGGCGGTGAAGCAAACGGGCAGGCACGGATTGCGATCGCAATCCGTGCCTGCCCGTTTCCGTGCGAACTTTCAGCGCGGACTAGTTGCCGCTTGGCGACGCGACCGTGCCCTCATTCATATGATGCAGCGCTTCGCGATCGACCGATGAGTCGTATTTGATCGCTTCCGCCGTGACCGTCACCTGGGTACCGTCGGCCGACACTGACTGGTTTTCCTTCACGATCGCATCGATATCATTTGGCCACTTCTCATACGCGTCTTTCTTGAGTTTGTCGCGGATTTGATCCTCGTCGATCGCGTCCGGCGAAAACGGCACCGTATAACTCATCTCGCCGAGCACGGTGTAAGGCTTGCCCGGCGCTGGCGACTCGGTGCTCACCCAGATGTGCGCGATATCGACCTTGTGCACGAAGGCCTGTTCCTTGGCTTCCTGTGCCTGGCGCTGAGCCTCGACTACACCGCAAGCCGCGAGGCCGGTCGCGAGCGACGCCATCACAAGGAATTTCGCAATGTTGTAGAAACGCATCGTGGTTCTCATCCCCATGGAATATGAATCAAACTTAGTCTCGGCGTAGGGTTAGCACAATCGCATGTGGCGCCGCGCAGCAAACGTCATTCTTACTTCGCTTTTCCCCGAATGATTTATTTCACCGATCGGCCGTCTCGGCAAGCGCCGCTTCGAGCCCCGCGAATCGAGGCCGCGCGAGCCCCTGTCGGGCGCCAACCCGGACCGGTAAGATTCGTGCGTGACGAAGTTTGCGGTCTGTTTTCTCCTAGTGTTTGGAGAGCTTGCCTTCGGCGGAGCGTTCGCGCTTGCAATTCCTCCCTTCTTCGAGATCGAGCGGGGATTCTACAAATCCAGCGCCGCGGTCTACCTGTCCTCGGGACTGGTCAGCGCGGTTGGGCTTGGGCTGCTTGCGATCAGAGCCGGCGGCAAGGGAAGCGAGCTCTCGCAGACCTCGCTATGGTTCGCCGCGGGACTGTGGGCGCTGTTCTGCATAGTCCTGGCGATGTACCTGGCGACGCTATGGACCGAAAACGGACGGCTGCGCGCCCGCCTGTACGCGCTCGCGCTCGCCGCGGGATTGATGGCGCTGATTGCCAACGTGTTGGTGCTCGAGCCCGCGTCGTTCGGAATTATCGCGGGCGCGATGTACGCGCTCACCGCGATCACTTCGGCGCTGGTGCTCGGACTGGTCAGCGGCGCGATGCTCTTCGGCCACTGGTATCTGATCGATCCCAACCTGCCGGTGGACTACTTGCGCACCTTCGTGCGGCTGCTCGGCCTCGCGCTGGTCGCTGACCTGATCGCACTGATGCTCGCGATCGGATTGATCGCGATCGGCAGCGGCCCAGGTTTCGCCGCGATCCGGACGCTGTTCGATTCGGATCTCGCGCTCCTGGCGACCCGCCTGGTGCTGGGGCCGATCGCGACGCTGGTGCTGGTGTGGATGTGCTGGCAGACGCTCAAAATTCCGCAGACCATGGCGGCCACCGGCCTGCTCTATATCGCCGTCATGTCGGCGCTGGTCGGAGAGATGCTGGGCCGCTTCATCCTGTTCAGGACCGCGGTGCCGCTGTGAATCGCCGCGCGGGCGACCGGCTTTTCCGCGCGGGTTCGCGATGCTAGTCCATAGCTTGAGATGATGACGGACGACTTCGACAGCGAGCGGTTCCCCGGCAACTTCTACCAGGGCATGATCATGCGCCTGGACCGCGCGCGCGGCCGCGGCGTGGTCCGCTCTCACAGCGGCCGTGAGATTCGCTTCGAGTTCCCGTTCGTGGCGGTAGTCGGAGCGGGAATCGGCGGCCGGATGCCCGGGATCGATCTGATCAACGAAGGTGACGTGGTCGGCTTCGACGTCGGATGGACGTCGCGCGGGCTGCGCGTCACCACGATTCGCCCGCGCGCGCGAATTGACAGCGACTACCCCGATCGCTGATGCGCGACGAACAACTGACGGGCGTCGCCTATCGAGCCGCTTGTACCTGGATCACTTTGACTGGGCTGAAGCTGATCCGGCCCGAGGCTCCGTCGAATCCGCCCAGCGGCATCGTGCGTCCGTGCACCATCACGCGCCCGAGAGGCGAGGCTTTCTCGGTTCCATACAGGAACGCCGCGCAGATCGTGTATTTGCCCGGTGTGTCGGGAGCTTTGAGGTTGTAGGTGACGCGCGAGGTCGAGAACCGATTCGCCGCGAGGTCCGCCTGGACGCCGAACACCACGATGAAACTCAAGTTGCGCGCGAGATCGTCGTAGCGGCGGTTGAGCCAATCGTTCTGCGGGTTGCCGTCCGGTCCGGTCACCTGCGGCGCCGAAGTGATCTGGAAGCCCTCGCTCTGGATGGGTCGCGCCTGGTTGCGTAGGTCGATGTCGAGCAGGACCACGCCCACCACTGGGCCCGATCCTCCGCGCGCGGTCACCGTCACGGTAAAGTTTCGGAACTGCGCTACACTCTGCGGCGCCTCCAGTGAGATGGTGGCGTTGTCATCGACCCTCTGCACGTCGGCGGCCAGTTGCGCGCGCTGCGCGGCGCTCAATTTGGAGTAGTTGCCAGTGCCGGCCTTGATCGCGTCGAGGTGACTCTGCGCGGTCATTTTCACGGCGCGCGCAGGAGGCAGCGATCGCAACTGCTCGACTCCGACCGAGGAGTGGCAGCCCGCGCAATAAGGAGCCGCGTCTGTCACGTCGTCGAGCGGGCCGCCCGGATAACTCCACGCCGATGCGCTGGGAAAGGCTCCGAGAGCGATCGCGAGCATCGCGGATAGTCGAAAGATCAGCGCCGTCAGTCGAGATCGTCGCAACATAGGTTCACCGCTTGCGCTGGAACATCCGCCACATCCGCACGCCCAGCGGAAAGATTTCGCCGAGCACTTCGTAGCCGCGCGCGCTGTAATATGCGACGTTCGCCTCGGTCGCGGTCTCCAGGTAAACGCCCGCAAGATCCGCGCGGATGCTCGCCAACTCTCGCAGATGGTCGAGCAGGACGCTGCCGCAGTGCCGTTTCTGATAGATCGGATCGACGCCGAGCAGATTCAGATAGATATGCGGCTCCGGCGGATGATTATTTGCGAGCACGCTCAGGAAATTGACCCCGCGAACCGTGCCGCCCCAGCCCACCGCACGGATCATGCGCGGCATCTGGCCGAGACCGGTGACGACGGTCGATGTGACGCTGGGAAGGCCGGTGCCTTCGACGACTGCAGCCGCGATCACCTTACCGTCTTCGATAACGCCAAACACCGGCTGCCCGTTGCGCCGCTGCACCGCGAGCATCACGCGGAACAGGTCGGCCAGATGCAGCGCGCGCTGGACCGGATCGGTTACGTCGGGCAGCAGCATTTTCATGGGTGGATCATTGATGAAGGCGCGGCCAAGCGTGACCGCGGCCTGCTCGTAATGTTCGGGGAAAATCGTGGAGATTCGTGGTCGTCCGTCTGATGCCATCGACTATGTGTATTAACTCCGATTTAGCTTGGCGACCGATTTGAGCTCGCGGCTAACTTGATTTTCGCATTCGCGTTCGAGTTCGCGTTCGCTCCGCTGAGCACGCGCGTCACCGCGTCGTGCCATCCGGCGAGCAGCCGTTCACGTTCCGCTGCGCCCATTTTCGGTATGAACAGGTCGGCGCCGCGTCCGAGCGCCGCGAGATCCGCCGGCGTTTTCCAGATTCCAACCGCAAGGCCGGCCAGCATCGCCGCGCCCATCGCAGTCGTCTCTGCGACCTTAGGACGGCGCACCAACTTATCCAGAATATCCGCCTGGAACTGCATCAGATAGGGATTGGCCGCCGCGCCGCCGTCAGCGCGAAGCTCGGACAGCGGATGCCCCGCGTCCGATTCCATCGCGACGAATACATCGCGCACCTGGTACGCGATACTGTCCAGTGCCGCGCGCACGATGTCGGCGCTGGTGGTGCCGCGCGTGATTCCCACGATCGCGCCACGAGCGGTTGCGTCCCAATGCGGCGCACCCAATCCCACGAAGGCCGGCACCAGGTAGGGACTCGTGCGGTCGCGGTTTTTTTGTGCGCTTTTGCGCGCCAGCGCGAGACTCTGTGGCGCTTTCGCTATCAGCTTGAGTCCGTCGCGAAGCCACTGTATCGCCGCGCCGGCAATGAACACCGACCCTTCGAGCGCATACTTCGGCTCACCCATCGGACCCAGCGCGGCCGTCGCGAGCAGCCGGTTGCGCGACGCGATCATCTCCGCGCCGGTGTTCATCAGCAGGAACGCGCCGGTTCCGTAGGTGGCCTTCGAGTCGCCGGGATTCACGGCGCCCTGGCCGAAGAGCGCGGACTGCTGATCGCCGATTACTGCCGCGATCGGAACCGCGCGGGAGGAGATAGTTCCGGGCGCCGCCTCCGCCATGGGACCGCGCGAACTCACTGGTGTCGGCAGCATCTCGCGCGGCACCTCGAGCATCGCGAGCATCGCGTCGTCCCACTCAAGCCGCGCGAGATTTAACAGCATCGTGCGCGACGCATTTGTGTAGTCGGTTACAAAATCCTGGCCGCGCGAGAGTTTGAAGATGAGCCAGGTGTCGATAGTGCCAAAGCAAAGCTCGCCGCGCGCGGCGCGTGCGCGCAACTCGGGCTTCGCGTCGAGCAGCCATTTCAGCTTGGTGCCTGAGAAATAAGGATCGACGAGCAATCCGGTGCGGCGCGCCACCTCCGGCTCGCGCTCGCGGAGCGCCTCGCAAATCTCCGCGCTGCGCCGGCACTGCCATACGATCGCGCGATACACCGGGCGCGCGGTGCGCCGCTCCCAGACCACGAACGTCTCGCGCTGGTTGGTGATGCCCACGGCGCGCAAATCGCCGGCGCCCGCGCGCGCCGCGCTGAGTGCTTTCTTCGCGAGCGCGACGACCGAGCGATAGATCTCCTGCGGGTCGTGCTCGACCCATCCGGGACGCGGATAGAACTGGCGAATCTCGCGATAGGCGCGGCCGCGTATCCGGCCGCGATCGTCGACCGCGAACACGGTGGTTCCGGTGGTGCCCTGATCGATCGCGAGCACGATCTCAGGCATCGCCGCGCCCCGCGCGTGAAGTTGTCGATATCGTCGTCGCGGTCCTGATCATTTTCGGCATCACCCTTCGCGGTCCGCTGCGAATGTTAATGCGGGCCGCGTGACGCAACAACCGCCGCTGCTGTTTCGCGGTGTCGCGCGCCGCCCTGCGAAGCGCGCGACGCTTGCCGACCCGCCTTGCCTCGCGTCATTGTGGGGGCAATGATAGGCGCGCTTGGGGGTCAGGCCTTCACTTCGGGAGCCGCTTGAATGAGCGAGTTGGTCGAGAAAAAAGAGGACCTGATTCGGTACTTCGCCACCGGAGCCAAGCCGCGAGAGCAGTGGCGAGTCGGCTCCGAGTACGAGAAAGTCGCGGTCTCATTGCGCGACGGCCGCGCCCTTCCCTTCTCCGGTCCCGGCGGCGTCGAGGAAATTCTCAAGGCGCTGGCCGACCGCTTCGGCTACGAACCCGAATTCGAGAACGGCCGCATCCTGGCGCTCAAGAGCAAGCGCGACGCGATCACGATCGAGCCCGGCGGCCAGATCGAACTCTCCGGCGAGCAGTGCGATACGATCCACTGCGCACAGCGCGAGTTCTCCGGACACATCCAGCAGCTCATCGAAGTCGGCTACGATCTCGGCGCGCGCATCCTCGGTCTCGGGATGCAACCGATCAGCCGCATCGACGAGATCGAGCTGCTGCCCAAGGTCCGCTATCAGATCATGTATCCGTACATGGCGCGCAAGGGACGTCTCGGCCAGCGCATGATGAAGCAGACGGCTGGGGTGCAGGCCAATCTGGACTATGGCGACGAGGTTGACGCACTGAGAAAGTTGCGGGTTTCCATGGGAATTGTGCCCCTAATTTATGCGATCTTCGCCAATTCTTCGCTCTCCGATGGCAACCTCAATGGCTACCACAGCTTCCGCGGCCATATCTGGACCGACACCGACCCCGATCGCTCCGGCATCCTGCCCTTCGTCTTCCGCGACGATGCCTCCTTCGACGACTATGCCGAATACGCCCTCGACGTTCCGATGTACTTCCTCATCCGCGATCATCATTACACCGACCTCACCAAGCCGCCCGGCCTCACCTTCCGCCAGTACATGGAACGCGGCTACGGCAAGGAGCGCGCGACGGTTGACGACTGGACCAACCATCTCACCACGATTTTCACCGAGGTCCGCCTCAAGCGCTATATCGAGGTGCGATGCGCCGACAGCATGCCGCCCGACCTGATGCTCTCGCTGCCCGCGCTGCTTAAAGGCATACTCTACGACGACGATTGTCTCGGGGCCGCGTGGGACCTCGTCAAGCGCTGGAGCTTCCCGGAACGCCTGGCGCTCACCGACGCCGCGCACAAGCTGGGTCTCGACGCGCGCGCCGGCCGAATCCGCTTCCAGGAACTGGGACTCGAGTTGTTGTCGATCGCGATCAAGGGACTCGAGCGCCAGCACATGTTGAACGAGCGCGGCGAGGATGAGAGCATCTACCTGCTCAAATTGACGGAAATGGTGCGCAACGGGCAAACTCAGGCCAGTCTCACGATCGACCGCTGGAAAGGCCGCTGGAATTACGACGTGGGCCGCCTGATCGAGGAATCCTCGTACCGGGCCGAAGGGTAGTAAGTGATGGAGCTCAGATTCACCGAGCGTCATGTCACCGCGCTTAACTTCATTGCGATCATACTGCTCGCGTATTTCGCCGCGGCATCGGCTAACGACCTGATCGCGCGCTCGCTGTCGGGCAGCGGCGCGCCGGTGGGTCCGCAGGCGGAGGTCTCCGCCGACTCGACGAACCATCCGCGCGCTTACTACCAGGAAATCGTCACCCGCGACGTCTTCAACCTGGTGCCGCAGGAGCAACCGGCGGTCGTGGCTACCGACCAGGACTTGAACCTGAAGCTGCTTGGCACCTCGCAACTGTCCCAGGCCAAGCCGTTTGCGATTATCGAGGACAGTACCGGCACGCAGAATCTGTATCAGCTCGGCGAGGACATCCCCGACGCGGGCCGCCTGGTCGGCGTCGAGAAGAGCCGCGCGGTCATCGACCACAACGGGCGGAGGGTCGCGATCGAGATCGAAAATCCGGGCGGCGGCGAGCCCGGAGCCCCGGTGCCGGTCGCCTCCGATCCATCAGGGATAGTGCGGATGCCGCCGGTGCGGATGCATCACGGCCGCCAGCTCAATCTGCGCAGAAGAAACAATCCGATGCAGCCCCACGCATCGGACGACGACGACTCGCTCAACATCGACCAGCTCGGCAACAACCACTTCGCGCTTAAAAAAAAAGATTTGGAAGACAAGCTGAGAGCGCCGGGTGACCTGATGACTGACGTGCAGGCCACCCCGCTCCTGCAGGATGGCAAGTACGACGGCTACACGATCTCCAGCGTCGTCCCCGGCTCCCCCTTCGAGCAGGCCGGCCTCAAGGACGGCGACGTAATCACCAGCATCAACGGCAACCCGATCGGCAATCCCCTCCAGGCGATGGGCCAGATGGGGACCATCACCAGCGGCCAGTCGATCAAGGTCGGCGTGACGCGCGGCGGCGCGCCGATGACGCTGCAGTTCGACCTCCAGTAGCGATGGAAATCCGCGCGGCGCGCCCCGGCGAGCGCGACCAGGTGCTCGACCTGCTCGCGCTGTGGTACAACGACCGCGTCTTCTTCGCCCGCTACAATCAGAACGATCCCGGCTTCCGCGATGAACTGTGCCTGGTCGCGCACGACGGCAAGGCGCTGGTCTCGACCGTGCAGATTTTCGATCGCACCGTGAACCTCGGCGGCCATCCGGTCCCGATGGGCGGGATCGGGTCGGTGTTCACGCGCGAGGACTATCGGCACAAAGGCGTCGCGTCGGACCTGATGCGCCTGGCAGTCACCACCATGGCGCGCGAGGGCTTCGAGGTCTCGCTGCTGTTCGCCGAGCGGCTGACCTTCTACAACCAGTTCGGATGGCGCGAGCTGGGCCGCAAGTTCACCGTGCTGAGCCAGGCCGCGAATATCTCCACGGCCGGCAACTACGAGATCGACGTCTTCGAGCCGGGACGCGACCTGGCCGCCGTGTCCGCGATCCATCGCGGGTACAGCGGACGCTTCAACGTGGCCGCGGTGCGCGACCATGCGGCGTGGCGCGCCAGCCTGAGCTTCGCAGGCAACCAGCCGCTGCATCCCGGCGAAGGCTCCGAGGAGTACTTCGTCCTATGCCGCGACGCGGGAGCGCCCGGCGCCTACGCGCGCGTGTGCGGCTTCTACGGCGTCCCGATGGTGATGGAATACGGCTACCCGCCCGGCGGCACGACCGCGATGCTCGCGCTGTTCAAACACTTCGGCGAGCTGTCCGAAGGACGCCCAAGTCCGTTCCCCCTCCGCGGCGACCATCGGCGCTCAGTCCTGCTGCGAAAGTCGTCGTCAGCGCCGTCAGTGCTGGTAACGCACACGTCACACGATCCGGAACTCGAATCCGCACTGGCCGCCGCCGGCTCCCCAGTCGCCTATCACGAAGACAACAACTACATGTGGCGCATAGTCGCCCCGGACAAACTCGGCGCCCGCCTCGGAATGCCGCCCGAGGCCGCCTCGGCACAAGCCTTCGCAATGTTCGCAGACCCCCGCTCGCTATACTGGACCGCCGACCGCTTCTGATCCGGTTTGCTTCAGGCGCGAGGACGCAGCCGCAGACCGGACAAGCGAAACCCAACCGGGTTTCGCGCTTCCCTATAGGCTAAGATGCGCGCTTCGCGCTTTAGGAACTCGCAGGCAGGTCGGCGAGAGCGAACCGCCGAAAGATCAGTTGGTACGGCTGGATTGCCGTTATTGGAAGCTCGTACTCCTGAACAGTTCAGGGGCCCGTGAAATTCCGGTTGTTTTATACGGCCACCTAGCCTCCACTCGGAATCGGCGGAGATTTCCTATATTAGACAATAGGCGACCTTTGTTATTCAGCATCTTCTATGGCTGGGGTTGAGATGGTCTGATAGGAAAGGAGCGGCATGACTCTCAGTCAGCATTCGGCCCCCGGCGTCAACGCAGCGTTCAACTACCAATTTGAACGCGCATTATATTGGTTGGCGCGTAGCAACGCGGGCTCGGTCATTGGCCTTGAGACCGACGATGACGTAGCCGTGAGTTGCACGGACTCGTCGGAGCTATTGGAGCAGGATAAACACTCCATTCGCGACGACGCCAAGCCGTTCGGTGACCGCTCTAACGATTTGTGGAACACCTTGGCTATTTGGATCGAGGCGCTGGATACTAAAGAAGTGGCGGACGATACGACCATTTTCTTAATGGTTACGAACAAAGTACTGCCGGAGTGTATCGCGCGACAGATCGGCCATGCAGTGTCCGACGCACAGATAACGGCTTGCATCGCTGCGTTGGAAGCGGCCGCCAAATCGCCGCCAGAAGGCGTTGCACCACTCATGGATCGTGTGCTGCGCGCGGAATCTCGGCCCAGCCTCTTGAACCTCATCAGGCGGTGTGAGTTGGCCGACGGCTCGCAAGCTACCGCTGGACGAGAACTGCGCGGGGAAACTATAGCTAATCTACAGTTGCCCGACTGGTGCTCGACTGTTGCGGATTCTATCGTCGATGAGCTCTTGGGTTGGTTGCATAAGACGGCTCTTGCAATGTGGCAGCAAGGACATCCAGCTTGGATTCAACGAAATCATTTCGTTAACCAGCTGCACGCGATCATCGACCTACGGAGACGACAAATTGCGCGCGAACGTGCCGAGCATCTGATTCCCGTAACTGAAGATAAGCTCGGCGAGGAAAAAGGAAGTCCGTTTGTCAAACAACTTCACTTGATCACTGATGATGATAGCATCGTGGACAACGCCATTCGTGAATTCATCCGCTGCAATATCGAAAAGAGCCGTTTGTCCACGGAGGGAAACATCACTGATGACGATTGGAAGACATTCGAGGTGGCGTTGCTCTCTCGTTGGGACAAGATCCGCGCGCGTGTTATCCGAATGAAGAAGGCAGCGCCGGAGGAAGACGTTGGCTTTGAAATCTTCACTGATACTACGGAGGAGCACCGCGAAAAACTCGCTGGCAGCGATACTGAGCAGGTATATCTCACGTCAGGCACCTATCACCGCCTGGCTGATATGATCCGAGTCGGATGGCACCCGCGGTTCGAGGAACTCATGCGTAAACTCCTCGAAGTGTCATGATCGACGTTCTATTTGAGCAGCGGGTCGTCCAAAACACGGGCCTTGCCGCTGAAGCTATCTGGCAAGCCGTGCATGCAGCCTTTGACGGCAAAGGTCGCACCGAAGGAGTGTCCCTGCCAACTGCGTTTCTCGTCCTGCCACTCACCTTTCACCAGCGAACCGCGAAAGTTTTGGCAGCGAAAACGCAACCAGGTGCACTATACAAGGCACTCGCCGACGATCGTGAAATCACCGTCGGTCTCCAGATGAGGATGCTGGCGATGTCAGAGCGCACGTTTCAGGCTCTCTCGATTGCCTTTCAGACCGGCCTCCTCCAGCTCGATCAAGATCACGAGCGTCAGTTAATTCCGGGCAAAAAGACGCCCCCGGTCGTGCATGCGACTGAGGAAGTGAAGATTGTGTTGAACGCCGCCAAACGGGTTGGCCAAGCCTTTGCCGAAATGTCGCTGGTTCAACTCTGTACCCACCTGAACGTCAGCTTCTAGTGAAACTAGCGATTCTGAAAGTGATTCTCTGGCCTAAGGACTCGAACCGAAGTCCTCGTGTCATTCCTTTTGCGCCCGGCAAGATCAATATCGTCACGGGTGCGAGCTCGACGGGAAAATCCGCGCTAACCTGGATCATCGACTATTGTCTCGGGAGTGAAAAATGCTCCATTCCTGTTGGCCTGATTCGTGAGGTGACCGGATGGTTCGGCCTCCATCTTCAGCTCGCCAACACCGAGATGATCGTCGCGAGGCGCAACCCGGAAGGGCAACAGACCACGACTGATATCTATTGGACAGAGGGCTTGAAGCTGACCGTGCCGGGCACCGTCGATAAAAATGCCCGAGTGGAGGACTTGAAGAACCGCTTCAATCAAATTTCGCATCTTCCAACTCTCGATTTCGCCACCGACGATAATGTGGGATTCGGCGGACGTGCTAGCTGTCGAGACATGGCGGCATTTAATTTTCAACCTCAGCACATCGTTGCCAATCCGTACACTTTTTTCTTCAAAGCAGACACTACCGAACATAGGGAAAAGTTGCGCATTATTTTCCCACTCGCACTCGGCGCGATTAATGCTGGTGCGCTCGCCAAACAGCGCGAGTTGAAGGATCTAGAGCGCGAACATGATCGATTCCGGCGGGAATTGGAAGCACGTCTCGCTGCGGCGCGTGCCTGGGAAGCAGAGGTGGAAAGCTATTATTTGCAAGCCCGGGCGCTTGGTCTGCTTCCCGATTCACCGCCGCCAGAAGCCGGTTGGCTGTTGGACAAATATGTTCTGGAATTACAGAAGGTGCCCAACAGCGTCCGAACGATGGACATCCCGGATATTCAAGAAGGTACTAGCGAAGCTGCCGTGACGGAATTAACGCGACTCATTAACGAAGAGGATCAACTCGGACAGGAAATCGGCTCTATTCGCCGACGGCTGAGCAAGCTTGATCAGCTCTCCTCCTCGGTTGGCGAGTATGGCACCACGCTTACAAGCCAAGAGGACCGTCTGCAAGGCGTAGGCTGGTTCGAAGCGAAAGTGCGCGATACGCATGAGTGTCCCGTCTGCGCAGCGATTCATACTGAGGCCAATCCTCGTTTGACCGAGCTGCAAACCTTGGCGCGCGAATTGAAATCTCTCACCGCTTCGGTTCATTCAGCTCCCGCCAAGCTTGACCAGGAACTCGCGGTGTTGCGACAAGAACTTCGCGCCCGCGAAGGTGCCATCTCCAAGGCCCGTCAGAAGCGAAAATTTCTGGAAGATCGTTCCACCGCACTTTCCGCCCAGCGGCAGCGCGTCCGGCAAATTTACCTTTTCGTTGGCCGCGTGGAACAGGCTTTAGACAATGTGCGCGCTAGTCAAAACGTCGACGAACTTCGCGAACGGGTAAAGACACTGGCGGAACAGATTGCTGAACTGAGGAGAGACCTCGATCCGAGCACGCAGCGCGACCGACTTAATGCGGCTCTCGACACCGTGTCCGCGAAAATCGCGGACTACGCAAATCTCCTCCAGCTCGAGCACGCGAAGGAAAACGTTCGTCTAAACATTCGCGAGCTTACACTTCAATTTAGCCCACTTTCTGGTCGGACTGACTTTCTTTGGGAGGTAGGCAGCGGACAGAACTGGGTGGGATACCATATCGCCGGATTGTTGGCATTGCATGAACACTTCATAAGCTTGGTGCATAACTCGGTGCCACGCTTTCTCGTCATTGACCAACCATCTCAGGTCTATTTTCCCGAGGCTTGGCCGTCGATAACAGGACCACCTGATGAGCGAAAGGATATCGATCGCTCATCCGACATTGAGGGCGTCCGCCGGATCTTCAGTACTCTATCGCATTTTTTTGACGAGGTAGAGGGACAGTTTCAAGTGATCGTAACCGAACATGCCGGATCCATCACTTGGGATGGAATTCCTCATGTGCACGTCGTGGGTAATTGGCGTCTAGGGCACGACGAGTCTTTAATACCTGCCGCTTGGGTCTAGCCTTCTCCTCGAGGTAGCGCAATCGAGTGTGGCTTCCTTATTGCCCGGTTCTAGTTCATCCGAAGGTTCGCTTCTACGCATCCCTATTCACCGCGCCCTCATAAACGTTCCGAATCGGGCTTCTCGCTTTCCAGAGACGCCCTCCGCCGGCGACAACGGAGCCGGCTGTGTAGGTACTGAGTGCAGGGGTCACCCCTGCCTGGCGACGATGGAGCCGGCTCTTGTGTAAGTAGGTGAGTGCAGGGGTCACCCCTGCTGGGTGCAGGGTCACCCCTGCTGCAGCTTGAGACTCGCGTGGTTCGGGCCTACTATCACGCCGAAGCAAAGAGCCTGGGCTGAGGTGATCGGCGATGCGAAGTCGGAGACTCCTCGTCATTTGCCCGTTGCTTGCCATTCTGGTCGCGCCCCGCGACTGCCCCGCAGCCGACCCCGCCGACAACCGTGATGCCGCTTCGATCGCCTCGCAATCCGACGGCGCGGAGCATCAGCGTCTCCCTGCGGGACAGGCGGGCGACTCGACTACTCTTGAAATCGCGCCGCAGCCGGGGGGAAAGGCGCGCTCTCCGGCGAGCAACGAGACCCCGCAGCAACGAGCGTTTCGGCCGTCTGACGATATCGCCGCGCTCAATCGTAACTTTCATCCGCATCCGCTCGGCGGACACCGGCCCTACCTCGGAGTCGAGCTCGAATACACCACGCATTGTTATTTCGGGATGGAGGAGCATGGCCTCGAGGTGCTCAGGGTGATGCCAGACAGCGCAGCCGCGCGCGCAGGACTGCGAGGTAGAACACTGAGCACGCCGCTGGGCGACCTCGGCGCGTTCGCGAGCGTGCTTCTGTTGCCGGTCTCGATCATCACGATGCCGATGCTGCGGCGTTCCGGCGCGCTGGGTACGGCAGGCGACCTGATCGTGGCGGTGGACGATCAACGCGTGCGCACCAGGGAGGAACTCTTTGCGGCGCTCGGCACCGTCAAGCTTGGCGACACGACCTACATCACTGTGCTCCGGCCGGTACCCGGCGGAGGGCATCAGACGATGCGTTTCGCGCTGCATATCGACTGGGAGGGCGATCCTCCTGAGACAGTACGGCCCCCGCGCAGGGCTCGTTCGCGCCTCGCCGACAGCCTGGTCAATTGACCCGGCAGGGGGTGACCCCTGCACCCAGTACCTACACAAGAGCCGGCTCCGTTGTCGCCGGGCAGCCGTCGCGCTCCGGCGGCATAACTCGCGCATCCTGCCCAATACGCAAGCGGTCCTGCGGCGACGAAGGAGCCGGCTGTGTAGGTACTGAGTCAGGGGTCACCCCTGCCTGGCGACAAGGAGCCGGCTCTTGTATAAGTAGGTGGGTGCAGGGGTCACCCCTGCCAGGGGTCAGCCCCTGCCTGCTCACCTCTGCCCGCTGGTCAGGGCTGCGTAGCCTCGGGACAGGAATTTTTCGATTCGATCGCGTTGCATGACCATCTGCCGGTCTTTGCGGGCGATCCAGCGATCGTGCTCGAAGTGGCTCAGATGCTGCGTGATGCGCGGGCGCGTGGCTCCCACCAGGTCGGCCAGGTCGCGGTGGCGCGCGTTGAGGGTGAGGCGCAGGCCGCCGTTGTCGGCGATTCCGAAATCATCGCCTAGTTCGAGCAATGCCAGCGCCATGCGCTCCTGGAGGTTGAAGCCCATGAAGTTCGAGCATCGCAATTGCACCAGGCTCCAGCGGCCAAGATAGTTGAGCGCCATCCGCTTGAAATCGATCGATTCGATGCCGAGCGAGATTCGGATGAACGCCTCCAATTCGATGGCTCCGATCTGGCAGGGGGTCATCGCCTCGCATCGAAAGTCATAGCTGATGCCGTTGACGGGGAGCGGGAGCCCCGAGATCATTCCCGGCGCCACCATGAAGACCAATCGGCGCTGCCCCTTGCGGTTGCGGCAGGTGATGCGCGCGATGCCTGAGAGCAGGATATAGACGGACTCGGGAACGTTTTTGTCGTCGAAAATGATCTCGCGTTTTTCGACTTTGCTCACCATCAGGGCGCGCGCGAGCCGTTCCATGCGCTGCGCGGAAAGCCACGACATGTTTTTAAGTTGGCCCAGGTTGCGGACTTCAGAAGTTCTTTTGGCTGGCATTCACTCACCGTAGCAGGTGTTGCGCAAAACCAATGCTGACCTTCACGGCTTTTGGTTATCCACATAACCAGATGAACGATTCTATCCAAGCCTGGCCGAAACCCTGCAGGGGTAACCCCTGCGGTCACGCTGACTTGCTTTTTCTTTCTGTAGCAAAAATAAATGGAACCGGCTGATGGCTTTTGTCACGCAGAACTTTCTCGAGGACATGGCGCTGGTGATGTGCGTCGCGGCGCTGGCGATCGTCATCTGTCAGTTCCTGCATCAGCCGCTGGTGGTGGGATACCTGATCGCCGGGATAGTGGTCGGGCCGCATGTGCCGGGGGTGTACGCCAATACCGATCGGATCCAGCTGGTCTCGGAGCTCGGAGTTATCCTGCTGGTTTTTTCGATCGGACTGGAGTTCAAGTTTCGCCGCCTGATGCGGCTGGCTCCCACCGCCGGATTGGTCGCGCTGATCCAGGTCGCCGTGATGATCTTTCTCGGCCATCTGATCGGGCGCCTGATGGGCTGGACGCCGTGGCAGAGCCTGCTGACCGGCGCGATTGTGTCGATTTCGGGCGCCGTGATCGTCGCCAAGGCCTTTGAAGAGGCCTCGGTGGATCCGAGCGTGCGCGAACTGGTCTTCGGCGTGGTGCTGTGCGAGGACGTGGTCGCGATCCTGTTGCTGGCGGTGCTGACCACGATGGCCAACGGCGGCAGGGAGTCGCTGCATGCGTTCTCGATCACCGCGGACCGCCTCGGTCTATTTATCATCGTGCTGATCGCGGCGGGGCTGTTTACCGTCCCGCGCATGGTGCGCCGGGTCGGGCGGTTCCGGCGCGCGGAAACGTTGTTGATTACCAGCCTGGGGCTGTGCTTCGCCTTCGCGACGATCGCGGAACGGGCTGGATACACGGTCGCATTGGGTGCGTTCCTGGCCGGCTCGATGGTGGCGGAGTCGGGACAGGGAGCGGAGGTCGAGAAGCTGATCGAGCCGGTGCGCGACATTTTCGGCGCGATCTTTTTCGTCTCGGTCGGGATGCTGATCGACCCGAATCTGCTGGTAACGCATTGGCATGCGCTGGCGGCGCTCGTCGCCGTGGTCCTGGTGGGCAAGATCGTGAGCGTGTCGTTCGCGTCGATATTCGTTGGCGAGCGTCCCGATATCGCGATCAAAGCCGGATTCGCGATGGCGCAGATCGGCGTGTTCTCATTCCTGATCGCGCAGGTGGGAGGCACGACGAATAGCTTCCTGTACTCATTGGCAGTGGGAATCTCGACCATCACCGCGTTCCTGTCCCCGTTCCTGATCCGGGCATCCAATCCGGCGGCCGCTTGGCTCGGGCGGCATCTCCCACCGCCGGTCCAGGGCGCAGTCTCCGAATACGACGAATGGCTGGAGCGAAAGCGCAAACCGCCCGAGCAGCAGGGTTGAGCGGCAGGGGCTGACCCCTGCACTCAGTACCTACACAAGAGCGCT
>CAVWMQ010000009.1:0-260798 GCA_963756155.1 uncultured delta proteobacterium | reverse complement strand
CTTCTAGTTCACGCTTCGGCGTGATCACGCTCTCACGACTCGCAGCAAGACGCAACGATAAGGGCCATGGTTAAGCGTCTCTTTAGCCGAAGGCCTGCCCATCTTGGGACAGTCGCGTTCGCGGCAAGCGCTCGCGCGAGGATCGGTGATTAAGGGGGAGAGTGCGCGCTTGCGAAGCGAGCGCGCCACCACTGCCTTTATTTTTTCCGATTGGCTTGTTGTGCGACGCGATAGTTGCCGTGAACGTGACCATGAAGTGCTATGAGAAGGTTTTTTAATTCAGCCGGATCTAAAATCTGCTCTCGGTCCTCTCTGACGAAAGACTGAAACAGGCGTTTCGCGTCTGCAGCCGTAATATTCGCTTTTAGGTCGTGGGCTAATCGGTTTCGCAAAGAGTTCACAATAAGCAGGGGCTGCTTGAACCTTTCGGGAAGAGCCTTGAGCGCTACAGCAAGACCGACCTTTACTCCGAAAGGCAGTCTCTCTAGTTCGATCTCTCTCGGCTCGGCAAGTGATTCCTCGATCAACCCATTCAACGAAGATTCGAGATAGAGATGCGTTCGAATGACCATCGCTAACGTGTCTTCACCCGAAATGTCTTCAAAGAACTTCGCTCCAAATCGGGCGTCTTCGGGAGAAAGTCCCTGCTTCAAAAGCTCCTTCTCATAGAGTTCCTTCCCGTCCGGTTTATTTGGCTCTACCAACGTCTCTTCCTCGACTCTCTCACCGATCAAGTTCGACTGTAGACTTGAAAGTACCATCACGCATTCGTCGCGCCTGCGCCGCGCGGGCGCGGCCGCCGGCTGCGTAGCGTTCGTATTCAAGGAGAGACGCCTCGAATTTTTCGGAGTCAGGCATGAAGGATCCATCCAAATAGCGCCATGCGCTTCGAGCGCGTGCGAGGCCGCCAGCGCGCCCGCGCGGGAGAGGTGCTCTCATCGCCTGAGCGAATTTCTCGACAGCATCGCCTATGACCGGCGCGACCTGCGCCGCAGCGACTATCTGTGCCGCGAGAATTCGAAGCTGGCGCTCGCTTTCAAGCCGCGCTCGAAGCGCTGCTTGTTCGCGCTCAAGTCGCTGGATGCGTTCGAGCAAATCGCTGGTAGCGCGATCTGATCTGCGTCTATTGCTGGCATCGAATAGCCACATTGTCGCTGGATCGTACGCTCTAATTGAATGCGCGGAAATAGTAGCGAATCTGATTGCTTCACGCGCGCTGGCGCGGAAGCGCTGGCGAAGCGCCGTGGTGCTGGATTCTTGCTGGACGTGTCGGCGATACGAAATTGCGCGCGCACTGGATGGGAAGAGAAGGGAAGAAACGGGAAATCGGAAGCAAGAAAAGCGAGCGCGCGGTGCCGGGAAGGTTGACTTCATCGGTCGCCGCGCGGAATCTCGCAGCATGGTTAAATGCTATGCGCACTTCAAATCATAAGAAGCAATTAGTCAAGAGCAGTTGTCACCTCCTGATCGATCCGTGTGCGGGCGCGTATCTGCGCCCGTTGGTCGATACTCAATTCGAGTTTGTCGGCAACATCGCGGATTTCGAGCGCGAGGCCAGAGAAAACTTGATCAGCGTGGCTGAGGCCGCGCGACGCATCTCTCTTAAACCCAAGACGCTGTATTGCTGGATCGAGCGCGAGCGATTGCGTGGCGAGCACGGGCTCCGGACTTGGGGAAAGCGCCATCGGATCGATTGGGCGATTTTCAAGGCATGCCTTGACCGCGGCGACTTCGCCGGGAGCGACGCGTCGTGTTCGTAAAATCGAATCACGGCTGGTTGCTGCTCGCGCACATTCCCTATCGGGGCGAGCACTTCGACGAATACCTAGGCTTGGCTGCAACATCGCGCGAGAACAAGCGCAAGGCAAAGCGAATCAAGAGGGCGCTCAAGAACGCGATCCGAGATGGGACGTTCGAGCGCGAGTTTCGCGCGCGGTTTCCCGACTCGAAGAATCTCGCGCGGTTCGAGTCGGAGACGAGTGACGAGCTGACGCTCGGCGAGTTCGCGCAAAAGTGGCTCGATGAGAAAACCAATCTCACTGACTCGACGCGCTATGACTATAACTCGCTTCTGACATTCCACATTCTGCCGCACGCGATCGCTTCGATGCGTCTTTCGGAAATCGATGACGGCGACGTGAGTCGATTAATCGGTGACCTACTCGCGAAAACGAAGCCGTCGAAAAAAAAAGAAACTCGACGACAAGTCTGAGCCGAAGCCGGGCGCCGCGATCTCGGCGCGGCGAATCAACATGGTGATCGCGCGGCTGCGAAGCGTCTTCGCGACCGCTCACTGGCGGAAGCTTATCGCGGACAATCCGATGCATCACGTCAAGAACCTTCGCGAGCCTCGCCACGACGCGGATCCCTTCGACCTCGACGAGACGCGTCGAATCATCGAAGCCGCCGAAGGATGGGAGCGTGCGTTCGTAACGACGCTGCTCTATGACCGGGATGCGCCCAGGCGAAGCATTAGCGCTTCACTGGGACGCGATCGACTGGGATCGCGGCGTGATACTCGTGCGCTTCACACCGAGAGCCGCAGTTACGGGCGCGGCTTGCCCAAGACGCCGGGTTCTGAGCGCGATGTCGAGATGATCGCGCCGGTACGCGCCGCGCTAAAGGAACAGCGTCACGCGATCGCAGATGCGCGGCGAGCCTGGTGTTCCCGTCAATTGCACGAACCGCGATTGATCTCGCAAACTTCCGCGCTCGCAACTGGCCGCGCATTCTCACGCGCGCGAAAGTGAGACAGCGAACGATCTACCAGTGCCGCCACACGTTCGCGCGCATCGCGATCGAGTACGGCGATACGCCGCAACACGTGGCCGCGCAGCTTGGGCACACTAGCGTCGAGATGGTGTTCCGCGTCTACGCGCGATGGATGGAGCGGCCAGCGAACGCGCTCGAAAATTTGGAGCGCGCCATCACCCACCCATCACCGAAAGTTGGCGGGCAATTGGCGGGAAACGATGGCAACTGATGGGAAAGAAACCAACGGGTTGAGTACCGGCGCTACGCTGCAAACAAGCGGTGGTAGCGAGGATTTTCCGCGAAAATCGATGCGGCGACTTCCCAAGCTGGACGTCGCCGGTTCGACCCCGGTCGCCCGCTCCACCACTTCTGCTTTTAGGAATCAACGGTTTGCGACGATCGCCGGGTTTGGGAGTGCTCGCGTAGCGCACCATCTTCGGCGATTTTCGTGGATATTTCGCGCAAACTCGGCGGGAATTTGGAGGCAAGTTGATCGGCCACGCGACCAACTCTTTCCGGTTTGCGCATACATCTCCGTAATGCCGAATGATCATCTCGAGCGTACTGTGCCCCATCTGATGCGCGACGTATTTGCGGGTTCTCGCCGCGCGAAAGCAGGAAAGGCCGTTCGAAAAACTCGTCCCGGACGAGAGCCACCAGATCGGTCGTGCCCTCACGCGGCTTTGATCGGTATCCACAGCTCGATTCCGCCGAGCCCGGTCTGCGGATTGAACTCCTCGCCGTACCGTTCAAAAAAATCCGGCGCGCCCGCAGCTTTCGGAACCGGCTGCCGGATGCCGGCTTTTTTGATATTCCAGCCAGCGCCCTCGCGTCTGATTGGAGCCTTCCTACTGCTGGCAATGACCGCGGGCTTTGTAACAGCCGATCATGTTTTGCCACCAGCGAAAACGCTCGTGGGGATGAGCAGGCCGTGAAACGGCTGATAGGAATTGTGCTGGCATTCGCGTTGGGCTTCGCCTGCCGTGCATTTGGAATCCCGTCGCCCGCACCGCCAATGATCCTGGGCGCGCTCCTTGTGATGACGATGACGATCGGATACATCGCGGTGGATCGATGGGCAATGTCACCAGCAAAACGCTCTGGCGATTGTGGCGGACCGAGCGGTCTGACGTCCGCTCATTTGGAGATCGGTGTCCGCGAATTTGACAAAGGGTCGTGGGGCCGATGTCGTTTTCGACGCGGTCGGCGGACCGATGTTCGAGTCAGCGCTGAAGTCGTTGGCGAATCGCGGCAGGCTGCTGGAGATCTCGTCAGTCGGCGACCGCCGAGTCAGCTTCGCTCTGATAGACTTTTATCATAACGAGAGTCGGCTCTTCGGGGTCGACACTCGCTCCCGCAACGCCGTCGCGTCGAGCACGCTGCTCGACGCCTTAACGCAATTCTTCGAGCAGGGCACTTTCGGCCCACCCGCAGTTAACCGGGTTTTTCCTCTGACCGACGGAGTCAAGGCCTATGAGGAAGCGGTCCGAGGCCAGATTCGCGGGCGGCTTGTCCTGTCGCCCTAAAACCCGTTTTCCCCTCGCTGGCCTGGTGAGGAGGACTTGAGGAGACCTGAGATCGATTCGGACTATCCTGGTCGCGCTCCTGATATTGTTGATGTCGTCAGCTGCACCGTTGCGCAGACGCCTGAGCCGATGCCCCCTGGGCCGCCACAGAATCCCTTACGGCCCGGGTTGGGACCGGTCGATCAATCGGACGAGAACTTCTCCTTCCTCAGGAATCCAGCCGATCGGACGGATTTTTTGGGATCCCCTCAAGTACATTCCGCTGGGCTCGTCCGGAAAGTACTACCTCACTTTTGGTTTCGAGGACCGCTCGGAACATGAATGGTTCCAGAATGAGATGTGGGGCAAAAGTCCGCAGACCGTCAGCGGCTATTGGCTACAACGCGTCATTCCAGAAGCCAGCCTTACGCTAGAGTCTCATGTTCGCGTGTTTGCCTCATTTCAGTACGAGAAGGAGATGGGCAACAACGCTGGTCCCTGGCCGGGTATCGATGAGGATCAAGGCGACTTCCATGAAGCCTTTCTGGACATGAGCACCGGACTTGACGACCAACGGTCGATCACGACGCGGCTAGGCGAGCAGGAAATCGTCTATGGTACTGGAAGGCTTGTGGACAACAACGAGGGCGTCAATGTCAAATCGAGTTTCTACGGCGCCAGAATCATAGCCAAAACAGAGACACTTCGACTTGAACTGTTTGGCGTCAAACCGACGGAGCAGAATACTGGAACCTTCGAGGATCGTCCCTCTTCGCAGCAGACGTTTGGGGAGCTTACGGAACGGTGCCACTCCATCTTCTTGATAGCAGCGGCCAAGCCGACCTCTATTAACTGGGCCTCGACACGACACGCGCTACCTATCGGCAGGGTAGTGGGCGTGAGATCCGTCACAGTATCGGCGCGCGGTTGTTCAATCATCAAGCGGGCGCTCCGTTTGAGCCCGGCTTCGACTATAACTGGGAGTTGGTCTATCAGCCCGGCACATTCGCGCAAAACTATATCAACGCCTGGACTGTCTCGACCGAAACGGGTTTTACCTTTCCGATTCGTTTTACGTCCAGGCTCGCGTTGCGAGCAGACGTAGCAAGCGGCGGACAGCATCCTAACGGTGGAACACTAAACACATTCAACCCTCTATTTCCGCGCGGAGCATATTTTGGCCCGAAGCTAAATATGTTCGGCCCGTACAATCTGTTCGATGTCGTTCCGGTGCTGTTCTTTAGCCCTCTCCGAAACGTCACGTGCGATTTCGATTGGGGTTGGTTCTGGCGCAAAAGCCTCGATGACGGTGTCTACCAGATCGGTGGCGCGCTGGTGCGACCGAGCGATGGAAGCAGAGCGAGATATATAGGCAGTCAGGCGAACTTTGAACTGCGATGGGCGATCGATTTGCATACTACTATTGCAATAAATCTGGCGGGGTTTATTACCAGGGGTTCCTCAAGGACACCGGGCCCGCGGGTAACGTGGCGTTCTCCAATGTCGGGGTGACCTATAGATTCTGAAACTGTCCAGGCAACACTGCAGTTCAGCAACGCAGGACGAAGATCGGGGGAGAGAATCTAAAACCCATTCGGAGATAATCTATGATTTGAGCAGCCGTGCGCCGCTGGAGCCGCCTCGACCCTTTACGACCGGAAGAATTGCGATTACTCGGCGCGAGCTTTCGCTCGGGCGCCGCCCGAACTCAATCGCAATTCGACCTGGCTGCCAGCGATCGAAAAACGTCCTCGGAACTCCGCTGCCACCAGCTTTTCAACATCGATGAGAATCGACGGGTCGGCGGGCTTACCTGCAAGTGGGCTGACTTCCATAGCTGGCGCTCCCTGGAAAAAATGCGCTATCCGCTAATCAACGGGGCAAGACTCTACGTTCCAAATCTCTCTCGCGTACTCGGAGATAGTCCTATCGCTTGAAAACTTTCCGGAGGCTGCCACATTCAGGATCGTCTTACGCGTCCATTCTTCCGAGTTCGCGTATAGTTCGACGAGCTTGCGGTCGGCCTCCAGGTAAGATTTGAGGTCTGCCAGGTGCATGTAGAAGTCTCCGTGCGTCAGAAGGGTGTCGCGCAATGGCTCGAAGACGCCAGGCTCGTGGCGGCTGAAGTGGTCGGAAAAGATCAGGTCGAGCGCCGCTCGTGTCTCAGGCTCGTGCTCATAATGCCAGTGCGGGTTGTACCAACCGCGACTATCCGCCACCTGCTGCGCGGTCAGGCCGAACAGGAAGAAATTTTCTTCGCCCGCCTCCTGCGCCATCTCAATGGTCGCTCCATCGCGCGTGCCGATCGTCAACGCGCCGTTCATCATGAACTTCATGTTGCTCGTGCCGCTCGCCTCATACCCGGCGGTCGAAATCTGGTTGGAGACATCGCTGGCAGGAATAAGCCACTGGGCGAGTGAAACATTGTACTCCGGCAGGAACAGGACCTTGAGCCGCCCGCGCATCGCTGGATCTGCGTCGATGGTGCCGGCCAGGTTGTTGATGAACTTTATGATGAGCTTTGCAAGATGATAGGCTGGCGCCGCCTTACCCGAGAAGAAAAATGTCCGCGGCGCCATCTCAAGTCCGGGGTTCTCCCGCAGTCGGTTGTAGAGCACGACGATGCGCAGCGCGTTGAGCAGTTGCCGCTTGTATTCGTGAATGCGCTTGATCTGGCAATCAAAAATCGTGTACGGATCCACTGTTTCTCCGGACTTCGCTTTGAGCCAGCTGGCCAACCCGGCCTTCGTCTCGCGAGTCGCCTTGCGGAAGTTGTCGCGAAAGCCTTTGTCACCGGCTAGCGGCTTGAGCTTGCTCAGTTGACTGAGATCGGTGATCCAGCCGTCACCGATTGCATCAGTAATTGTGCGGGCCAGCGCGGGGTTGGCCAGCAGTAGCCAGCGCCGTGGCGTGACACCGTTGGTCTTGTTGTTGAAGCGGTCGGGAAACATCTCGGCCAGATCTTTAACCGTTGTCGCGCGCAGCAAATGAGAATGAATCGCGGCTACGCCGTTGGTGCTGTGTGACCCGACGATGGCCAGGTTGGCCATGCGCACATGTTTGGTCGGGCCTTCCTCGATTAGGCTGACGCGCACGACGCGACCTTCGTCGCCCGGGGCGCGGGTCCGAACGTCGTCGAGCAACCGCCGATTGATCTCAAAAATGATCTCCAGGTGTCGCGGTATCATCATCTCAAACCAGTCTACCGGCCATTTCTCGAGAGCTTCAGGCAATAGGGTATGGTTGGTGAACGCCAAGGTTCTTTGCGTCAGATCCCAGGCCTCATCCCATCCCAGCTTCGCCTCGTCGAGCAGAATCCGCATCAACTCCGGCACCGCCATCGTCGGATGTGTATCGTTGAGCTGGATCGCGACCTTCTCGGGAAGCGTGCTCCAATCGGCGTTGTCGCGTCGGAACCGGCGCACGATATCGGCAAGCGAGCACGCGACAAGAAAATACTCCTGCACGAAGCGCAACCCCTGTCCGAGGCTTGTGGAATCGTCGGGGTACAGGACTCTCGTCAGAGTTTCGGCGGCCAGTTTCTCCGCGAGAGCGCCTACGAAATCACCGTGACTGAATTCCTGAAAGTCAAAGTAATCCGGCGCTGCGGCGGCCCACAGTCGGAGTGAATTGGTGGTCCGGCCGCCATATCCGACTATGGGTAGATCGCGAGGGATGCCGAAGAGTCTGGATGGCTTTCCCATCTCGGCGTGTAAGCTTCCGCCAGCGATCTTGAATGAGCAGTTTAGCTTGACTTCGACGGTTTCCTGAGGCCGCAAGATCTGCCAGGGATCGGGACGGCGCAGCCAATGGTCTGGCCGTTCCTGTTGCCAGCCATCCTTAATGGACTGTTTGAACATTCCATATTCGTATCGTAGCCCGTACCCCGTTGCGGGCAGTTGCATCGTCGCCATCGAATCCAGAAAGCACGCCGCCAAACGCCCCAGCCCGCCATTACCGAGACCAGCGTCGGGTTCCTGTTCCAGCAGGGCGAGCCAATCAAGCTTCTTATCGATGATCAGTTGTTTCGCGATCGGATCGAGCAGGAGATTCTCGATATTGTTGGCGAGTGAGCGCCCAAGCAGAAACTCAATCGAGAGATAGTAGATGCGTTTCGGATTCCTGCGCTCGTAGGTTTGCTCGGTGCGTATCCAGCGCTGCGATAGGATGTCGCGCACCGATCGCGCGAGGGCTTCAAAGCGCTCCCGCAAGCTGACCTGGCGTGCATCGACAATGTTGTCAAACAGGAGATGGCGCTCGTAAAGCGCGTCTTCGGCCCCCGTGAACTTTACGGGGCCGCATCCGTATTGCGCGGTGAGTCTCGAAATGAGGTCGGCGGTTGCCGTCTTGCGAGATGCTGGCATTGTTTTTTCCTGCTATCGCTCACGAGCCCACATGATTCGTATCGTTCCACAGCTGAATTGCTGGCTGGGACAAATTATGTTCGTAGCTCAGCGCGCTCAAGCTCGCAGTGGTCAGCAGCAAGTATTTGCCGGCGACAGGTTCCAGCCCGAGCCAACGCGCGCTTAGTACGCGCAGAATGTGGCCGCTCGAGAAAATCAATACGTTGCCCTGAATCTCACGAATACTCTTCACGACTCGGTCCGCACGCGCGCCGACCTGCTGCGGGGTCTCGCCTCCTGGACAACCGTCACGAAACAGTTCCCAGTCCGGGCGTTCTGCATGGATTTCCGCTGTGCGTCGCCCTTCGTATTCGCCGTAGTTCCATTCAAGCAAGTCGCGATCGACTTCGGCTCGATCGCCAAAGCCCGCCAGCTCGCAAGTGCGGACGGCGCGTTGCAACGGGCTGCTGAACACTTTGTTGAAACTAATTCCTTTCAAACGTTCAGCAAGCCGGCGTGCGTTGCGTTTGCCGCGATCGGTTAGTGGCAGATCGGTAAGTCCGGTGTGCTGACCCGAGAGACTCCACGCGGTCTCACCGTGCCTTGCGAGGTAAACGACGGGTAGCATCTCACTCATGACTTCAGTTCCTCAATCGTCATTAATGGCAACTGCCAATTCAAGATGTCCTGCGGGTCGATTCCGAACTTGTGTGCGTGGCTCTTGGCCGCAATCTGATGGTTGAGCCGCGGCTCGCGCACCCGGCTCGCGTGACCTGGAAACGAGGCATTCGATCGATCGCGTCAATTGCGAGGCTGAAAAGGTCGCCACGCGACCGTCCAGCCGTGCCGCTCGGCCAGCGCCTTCGATTTCGAGCGCGCCGAAATAAGCAAAGTCGAACCAGAACTCGATTGGCGTCCCGTCGCGCTTCCGCGTTCCGCTCATTTTCTGTCACCTCCCGACTTCAGAGTGATCATCGTGACGGTCGCCAGTTCAACGTAGGCCACACACGTTTCCTTCTCGCCCCTTGCTGTGTGCGCCGTTGCCGCCCGGTTCTCTAGCCTGTGTGGAATTAGTAATATTTCACGCTAATTTCCTGGGATCACTTTGGTTCGCGCGCTCATCCACACGATGCCCAGAGCAAGAATGAGGCTCAGGAGCATCAGCCCCGTTGACGCGATCTGCCGGTTGCTTGCCGAGGACGAGGTCGCCGTAGCGCCCGTCCCATTCTCGCCGTGCCTGAAATTCGTTGACCCCGAATCTGGCCTCGCTTTAATCCGGCCCTAGGAGTTCGGCTGCCCAAGGTGCGAAAGACTTTCTGGCAAATTTCTGTCAAACTTGCCGGAAGAGCGGCGAAAACCGGGGTCAAAGGCGGGAAGTCGAAGATCGAAGAAACCGCGCGGCTCAAGGATTTTCATCCTCGGGCTTCCCGGGCTCTCCCGCCTCGGTATCGTTCCCAAGCTGGACGTCGCCGGTTCGATCCCGTTCGCCCGCTCCATTAGGTTACTTTTAGAATCAATGGTTTGCGACGATTTGCAAGGCTAGCGCTGATAACACTGGTCTTGGACGTGGCGAGGGCGACTAACGCCTTCTGACTGGAATTCGACTTGGCCGCAAGCGATCGAAACGTCTGCGGAACTCCGCTTGACGGCTGCGGCCTGGTGCTGAGAACATACCTCCCCTGGTGGTGATGGGGTTCACCCAATAACCGCTCTCGGCTCGTTGAAGCTGATGTCCCCTGCTGGGCGAGCCGCGCCCGTAGGGGTTTATTTTTCGAGCTAAACTACGAAACCGGGGAATATAAGACAGATGCCAGAGAATCTTCGCAGCAGGATGATAACAGAGGGCGTTCAGCGTTCCCCGAACCGGTCGATGCTGCGCGCAGTTGGATTCACCGACACCGATTTCGAAAAGCCGATTGTTGGTGTCGCCAACGCGTACAGCACCATCACCCCGTGCAACATCAGTTTGAACGTGCTCGCACAGCGGGCGGAAGCGGCGCTCAAGACCGCGGGCGCGATGCCGCAGGTTTTCGGCACTATCACCGTGAGCGACGGCATCGCGATGGGAACCGAGGGGATGAAGTATTCCCTCGTCTCGCGCGAGGTGATCGCCGATTCGATCGAGACCGCGTGTACCGCGCAGTCGATGGACGGTGTCGTGACGATCGGCGGATGCGACAAGAACATGCCTGGCGCGATGATCGCGATCGCACGGATGAACATCCCGGCCATTTTCGTTTACGGCGGAACGATTAAGCCGGGCCACTACAACGGCCGCGATCTCACGATCGTGAGCGCGTTCGAGGCAGTCGGAGAATTTAGCGCTCACAAGATCGGCGAGAAGGAGTTGCTCGAAGTCGAGCGCCGCGCGTGTCCCGGCGCAGGGTCGTGCGGCGGCATGTACACCGCCAACACAATGTCGTCGGCGATCGAGGCGATGGGCATGAGCCTGCCGTACTCGTCGACGATGGCGGCGGAGGACGCCGAAAAGGCCGATAGCGCCGCGAAATCGGCGCAAGCCGTCGTGCAGGCAGTCCGCACGCAATTGCTGCCGCGCCAGATCATGACGCGCAACGCCTTCGAGAACGCGATCGCGGTGGTGATGGCGGTTGGGGGATCCACGAACGCCGTGCTCCATCTGCTCGCGATGGCGCACGCGGCGGAGGTGCCGTTGACGATCGACGACTTCGAAACGATTCGTGAGCGGGTGCCGGTGCTGTGCGATATGAAGCCCTCGGGTCCATACGCGGCGACCGATTTGCACCGTGTTGGCGGTATCCCGCAGGTCATGAAGATGCTTTTGAATCACGGTCTGCTGCACGGTGACGCGATCACGATCAACGGCAAGACGATCGTCGAGAACCTACACGAAATTCCCGACGCGCCGCGCAAGGACCAGGCGGTCATTCATCAATGGGATGCTCCCGTTTACCCTCAGGGTCATCTTGCGATCATGAAGGGCAACCTCGCGCCCGAGGGTTGCGTGGCCAAGGTCACCGGCATCAAGCATCACCAGATCACCGGACCCGCGCGCGTGTTCGAACGCGAAGAAGACAGCCTAACCGCTATCCTGGCCGGCAAGATCAAAAAGGGCGACGTGCTGGTGATCCGCTACGAGGGACCCAAGGGCGGGCCCGGGATGCGCGAGATGCTGTCACCGACCTCGGCGATTATCGGCGCAGGGCTGGGCGACGCGGTCGGCCTGATCACTGACGGCCGCTTCTCGGGCGGAACCTACGGCCTGGTGGTCGGCCACGTCGCGCCCGAAGCGCAGGTGGGCGGACTGATAGCGTTGGTGCACGAGGGTGATTCGATCACGATCGACGCGGACAAACGTCTGCTTACTCTGAATGTACCCGAAGCTGAGATCGCGCGGCGGCGGGCGGCATGGAAGGCGCCGGAGCCGCGCTACACGCGCGGAGTATTGTCGAAGTACGCAGCCCAAGTGTCGTCGAGCAGTGTTGGGGCGGTAACCGATTAAGGGGAGATGGCGGTTAAGCCTTGTCGGTCTGGTATGGAGTCAAAGTTATAGACGCGCGAAGCGCGCCGAAAAGTTGGCCAGCTCCACGGCTGTGAGACACATGGAGCGGAGTTTTTTTCGACCTTAATCTGGATCAGATCATAGAGATCATCGTCGCCGGCAAAGACGAAAGCAATCTGAGGCCAGTATTTGCGTGCCTATGCGTAGGGCGCCCAATCGCCCGTCAGGTCAGTGGCGACAACGGCGGCGAATCCGACGGCGCGGAGGTCTATATTTCCTGAACCGGTATGTTCAGGAACCATCATCTCGTTCATCGCGAAGCCGATCAGTTTTCGTTAAGCTGAATGGCGTCATAAATCAGTCAGCGCTATCTCCCAACCCTTAGCTCTTTCAGCATGCGGCGAACGTCTGGATTTCCGGGGTCGAGCTCATCGAGACGCTGCGCGTATGGCAGCGCTTTGGCGGGTTCACCATTCTGTTGCAAATATGTCGCGAGTGCGACCAGTGAATCGCGATCGTAGGGGTGCGCTTTGAGCGAGCGCTCCAACGTTGCGATCGCGGCGCCGGTGCGGCTCGCATCGTTCAGTGCGACCGCGTAGACGTAAGCGTACCGGGCGTTGCCGGGATCATTACGCGCGGCGGCGGCCAGCAGATCGAGCCCGTCCGCACTGCGTTTCTGACGCACCATCAACAGACCGAGCGCGTGTTCCAGCGACGCGTCGTTTGGCGAGCGATTGATGGCATCCTTGAGAATCCGTTCACCGTCCTGGTCCCGGTGCCGGCCACGATAAAGGTCGGCGAGGTTGACCGCCGCAGGAGCAAAGGCGGGATCAAGCGACAACGCGGTTTTGAGTTCCGCCTCCGCCTCGTCGAAGTGATTCTTCCTGGCGTAGAGCAATCCCAGATCGAGATGCGCCTCGGGACGGTCCGCGTTCAATTGCTGCGCGCTGATGTACTCATCGGTGGCGCGGCTGAATGCGGCGGCAGAATCCCCGGCAAACTTTTCCACGGGCACCCCGGCAAGAACTTCCGCCGCTTCGATCCGTACATCGCGAACCGGATCATGCAGAAGAGGCGCGGCCGGGTTTGCGACGGCTGGATCGGAGGGCGACCAGGTTGCCAACGCGTGGGGGGCGGCGCGTCTTACCAGCGCCGATTCATCGACGATGCCCTCACTAACCGCGCGGTCAGTTGGAGGCGGGGCGTAGGCGCCGAGCATCGCGAGCGCCGTCGCGCGCGCGATCGCCGGCTGTTCGCGATCGATGACTAATCGCTCGAGCGATTGAGCCGCGCCGGGTGCGCCGGTTGTCCCCGCATCGAGCGTCTCAGCGAAGCGCTGAAAGCCCTGGGTCACGTGCCCGTACCACTTGTTTACTGACGACAACGCCCATTGAGCTGATTTGTCTATGTGACAATTGTTGCACGCATTGGGTGTGCCCAGCTTGATCGACAGGTCGGGGCGCGGAATGCGGATGCTGTGATCTCTCCGCGGATCGACAACCATATATATGCGCGTCGGCATGTGGCATTCGACGCACTTCGCGCCCGCCGATCCGGCCCGGTGAAAATGATGCTTCGGCGAATCGTATTTATCTGCGGCATGACATTGCAGGCAGACGCCGTTGCCATCCGCCCGAAGCCTGGAGCTGTGGGGTTCGTGGCAATCGCTGCAGGTCACGCCGGCATCGAACATCCGGCTCTGGATGAAGGAGCCGTATTCGTAGTCTTCCTCCTTTATCTGACCATCCGGGTAGTAGAGGTCCTGATCGAGAAGCGCGACGCGATAGTCGTCTCCCACCGGCTGGCCGTGCTCGTAGTCTTCGTGGATCTGGCCGCGCCGCGAATGGCATTGCGCACACATTTGTATTTCCCGTTCTGATTCGCGCGGCCTGCTGCGGCGAACGTTGCCGCTGACGGGGTCGACCGACCACGAAACGCCTTCACGTTCGTCGAGCGCGATCGTCAGTCCATGCCCGGCGTCGAGCCGTTGCCAATCGCCTTGCTTTTTCGCCCACGCCACATGATCTGAGCCGGGACCGTGGCAAGCCTCGCATGCGACGTCGATCTCGGCATAGGTGGTGGCATAGGTACGCGTCCGCAGATCGTAGTTCTTGCGCAGGTTGGTCGAATGACAGTCGGCGCACATGTAATTCCAGTTCTGATCGATGCCGGTCCAGTGCCGCGAGTCCTGATGCGTGATCTTTTCGCCCGGATACAGAAAAAACCAGCGCTGGCCGCCGAGTTTAAGTGGGCGGCTGTCCCATGCGATTCCCAATGCCTGCAGGCGCCCGCCCGGCATCGCGATCAGATATTGCTGCAGGGGATATACGCCAAACGTGTATCCGATTTCGTAGTCATGTAGCGCGCCGTCGGGGCCATCGGTCCGCACCATGAACTTCGAGCCGCTGCGATAGAAGGTCGAAGTGATGCCATTGTTGTCGAAGCTCGCGTGGTTGAAGTCACCCAGGACGGTGGAATTTGCGGCCGGTTGCATAGCCAGTTGATGATGCGAGCCGCGCCACAGATCATTCTCGCGCTGGTGGCAGGTCGCGCATTCGCGGGCTCCGACGAATTTCGGCGCGAGCACGCCGGGCTGTTTCGATAAAGCGACGGGAGCCACGCGCCCGCCCCTCCATCGGGCCGCCAATGCGATCGCGGCGACGATCGCAATAACCGTTGGAAGGATCCAGGCGAGAGTCGGGAGCCTGCGGCGCGAGTTTGCCGGCGCCGCGGCCGGTTGCGCTCGTGGCGCCGCGGGTCCGGCCCCGGTTTTTTTCGCCCGCTGGTTCCGAGCTTTCTTCTTTTTACTCAACGGTCAACTCTTCCCGGAGCCGGCGGCCCAAGTCCAATTGCTCGGCTCCATCGACGAGTCGGTACTGTTTCGTCACCTCTGGCAGCGAACACTTGGGAGGAAGACGGTGTCAACGGCACAGACTTTTATTAGAACTCAAAGTAGCAGCGCGAGGGAGATCCCGGACGTCAAAACTCTGGCTACGACCGAAATGATCAGGGTTGCAATATTCGAAGATGACGGGCGGCTGCGGCAGGCCCTGGTCTTACGATAGATCCTTTAATCACGCCGCCAGCCGATGCGGTTAGCGCCAATCGCGGCGGTCGTCGAATATCTCGAAGCCTGGCTTCCGTTTGCGAGCAACCACGGCCTCGTCTGCTACCTAATGAGGTATGACCGATCTTCTGCAGCAACGCCTTGAACTTCTGGTCGTTGCGAATCTTGTCGTATGAGGGAGTGAACCCGATCTCGATGAGAAGCGAGGCGCGTTCATCCTATGCCTTGTCTAACCAATTGAACGCTTCTTTCTTATTCCCAAGTTCTGCGTAGAGTTCCGCGAAATCCATGGCGGAAACATAGGCAGTCTTGCTCTTTTCTCGCAATTGACGCAGACGTAGATGGATGACGCCTTCGTAGCCAGCCGTTTCGTAAGCTTTCTTGATGATGTCAGCGCTGTTTGGGTCACCGGAGAGCAGCAAAGCCTTCTGGGTCTCCTCTATCGCGTCCTTATCCATGCCCTTGCCCAGGTAGGCCGTGGCCAAGCTATAGTGGGCGGTTGTAGAGCTGTCGTTGAGTCGCAGGATTTCTTTGAACTCTGCGATCGCGTTATCGAATTGGCGCAGATCGAGCAACGCGAGTGCCTTCGTTCCCTGAAAGGTCACAGGGTCTAATTCCTCTGCGATCTTCGCTTGAGCCAAACATTCCTCGGTCCGACCCAAGATCGCCAGCAGGTCTTCATACAACCGATGCGCTTCAGGATAGCTCGGGTTCAGTTCGATCGCCCGACAGAACTCTTGTTCGGCGCCGACAAAGTCCCAGTAAAATAAAAGCTTCAAGCCAGCCATCATGTGATGGGCTTCCGCCAGAGAACTGTCTAGTTCCAGTGCCTTTCGTGCTGCTACCTCTGCTTTCCGCCACCCTTCTCTGGACGGAATCAGACCGCGCTTTGCGGAAACGCCGTAGTAACCCGCCAATCCCGTATAGGCCAACGCAGAGGCGGGATCCTTCTCGACCGCCTGCTGGAAATACCTTCCGCTCCTCGAGAGATCTTCATCGCTGCGCAGCCTGAGGGTGAGGCGGATGAATCCGCGGCCGACAGAATCGTACCAATAGTAGCGGCCGCGCAAGTAGTCATCGTAGGCCCCCGGATCCATGGGGTGCGGACTCGCGAAGCGCTTTTGCTCATCGGGTGTCAGCTTGGCCTGAATTCTCCCGGCAATCGAAACTGCCACTCGACTCTGGAGGGAGAGCACATCGCGCATATCCCCCTCATAGTCCTGAGCCCACAGATGGTGGTCGGTCGATGCTTCGATCAACTGCGCGGTGATGCGCACCCGATTTCCCGACCGCAGCACAGCGCCTTCCACGATCCCGTCCACGCGCAGTTCGCGCGCGATTTCCGGCAGTTGTTTGTTGGTCGCCTTGTAGGTCATCGATGAGGTTCGCGAAACCACTCGCAAGGCGCTGATTCTGCCCAGTTGCGTGACCAGTTCGTCCGTCATTCCATCGGCGAAGTAATCTTGCTGCGGGTCGCCGGAAAGGTTGGCGAGCGGCAACACGGCGAGTGACTGTATCGCCGGCCTTGCTACTTCCGTCCGTTCGGCAAATTCAACCGCGCCAATGAAACGGTATCCGCGGCGGGCGAGGGTCTCCACGAACCGGGGTTTCCCGGGCGAATCACCAAGCGCCGCGCGAAGCCGCTTGACGGCGGCGTTCAAACTATCCTCAAACCCTACAAATGTATTATCCGGCCAGAGTTTGCGCTGTAGCTCTCCGCGCGTAACCACCGCGCCCGGCCGCTCGAGCAGGAGTCCAAGTATCTCTACGGGTTGGCCCTGCAATTTGATCTTGACCCCGGATTTCTCAAGCTCGGCCGCGGAAGGGTCGAACTCGAATTCACCGAAACGAATCTTTGTCCGTGACGATTCCGGGGATGCCACCGGGGAAAACCTCTCGGTGACTATAGCACGTCCACATGTCAGCCAGATGTCAGCCAGATGTCATCTCGATCTCATTGCTCCCGACCGGCGCAAAGCCGACAGTCCACCTTACGAACGGCGGCACTATCTCCGCGAAATGCAAGAGCAAGAAGGAGCGCGCCATGGCATCGTACTACTTCATCAAGAGCAAGCTCGACGGTAGCGTCATCGATATCGAGGAAGCGTCCACCAAAGCCGGAGCGCCGCTCGACGCCTATTCGCAAAAATCGAGCGGAACCGACAACCAGCTCTGGGAGTTTATCGCCGATCCGGCCGGTTCGGGCTATTACTTCATCAAGAGCAAGCTCGACGGCAACGTTATCGATATCGAGGAGGCGTCCACCAAAGCCGGAGCGCCGCTCGACGCCTATTCGCAAAAATCGAGCGGAACCGACAACCAGCTCTGGGAGTTTATCGCCGATCCGGCCGGTTCGGGCTATTACTTCATCTCGAGCAAGCTCAATGGAAACGTCATCGATATCCAGGGCGCGTCCTCCACACCCGGCGCGCCGCTCGACGCCTATCCGCGGAAATTCAGCGGGTACGATAATCAGCTCTGGACCGTGGTCGGTGGAAGCTTTCCTTCGGTGATTGAGACGGTGGCGGAGCGCTCCCAGGGCAATTCCGGGTACTACAATTATGTCCAGGCAAGTGGATCGAGCTGTGCCACGCTCACCGGGGTCAAAGTGACGATCTACTTCACCGAAGATCTCGTTTGGGAATCGTCAAACAAACCCAGTGTCCCAGGGTTTTCGATTCAGCTGAACGCGGAAACAAATAACACTCAACCGCTGGATTGGCTGCAATTTGTTGTCCACATCGGGAACGATCAAAATCTCTGGCCCTGGATCAACATTTGGGAGCCGCAATCAGGGGAACCAGAGGCGCTCTGGATTCAGACGGTCAATACGCCCCTCGCCACCATGCCCAAGGCGGCGTGCATCCCTGCCGGCTATTCGATCGTCATCGCGTTGGTGAACGATAAGGAAGGGAGGGCGACTGCCGCCACCTGGGATGTTCTCGACGGCTCAGGCAATTCTGTTGGCAGCGCCACCTACGCCCTATCGAACACCGAAGGCGGCGGCGTGCCGCCGGGCGACTTGTCACCAGTAGCCTCGTTCCAGGTCACGTTCGGCGGCGCAATGGATGGCGCTTACGCCACCTTCTCGTCGGGAGCAGGCGTCATGATTCTTGAGGCCGATCAGGCACTGACTGTCGATTGGTGGCCGAGCTGTATCGGCTTTACCGGCGGAACCGCCGAGAGCTCGAACATCGGCTACGCCGCGCTGGGGGCGAACCCGAACGTCTTATTTGCGCAGCCTTTTGGCGTCGTCGCGGACACTGCGCTGAGGCGGGAGGCAAACCCGACCGCCCGAAAGCTCCCTTTAATCTCAAGATGACGGGAGACTCTCAACCCGGCAATCGGATTCCCCCGAGGGAAGTGGTTTGCGATTTGCCTAGACATGCTCGAACCGTTCCAAAAACCGCGGCAAACCGCTGGGCTAATCGGGATGTGCTTGCCTACTAACGGTAAATAAGTTTGCTACACTATCGTTGCCCCGCCGGCCTTTTCGGACGGCGGGTTGTGCAAACAGTAGGAGGTTCGGTTATGTCAAGCCAATTGGGTGGAACGGGAGAAGTTTACCTAGCAGGTAATGGAGGGCAACACACCTGGGAGGTCCAGTTTACAGATTGGCCAGGCTGTGTGCTTATGCAGCCGCAGGCAGTGGGTTATAAAGGTGTAAGCGCCAGCAACCAGCGGATTAATTACGAACTGGGTAGCATTTTCTTTCAGCTAGCAGAAAACGGCAACCCCGCCACCTACAGCTGGCAGGCTGCCTTTACCAACCCCGGACCGTCCGGTGTCAATTACTACATTCAGGTATCGTGGAGTTAAATCAGGAGCGAAAAAGGAGAAATCAGCATGAAACTAGCGGTCAGTTACGACGAACAAGGTAACATCGTCACCCTCTTTGACCCGGAAAAGCTGGAGCGTGGCGACAAAGTGTCTGTCAAATACGTGCCAGCTGCGGGCGAGAAGCACGTCATCCTCGAAGTTCCGAAGGAGTTGGAAAGCAGACCGTTCAAGGACCTTCCCGCGTTGCTTCGCGTAAACGCAAGCGGACCAAAGCCGCGGCTGGAGCTGAAGGCCTGACCTGGTCGGATTCCGGAACAGGTCGCGACATGTGGGGAGCATAGGGCGCTCACCTTTGGAGTTGCGCCCGAGGCCATTGAGACCAGATGTCTTTACTTCCTGACCCACGGAATAAAAAGCTCCAACAACGTATCAGCGGCCGTCCTCGCGTGGCAGGAACCCCGCAAGGATAGGTGGATACGGCGAAGGACATTGAGCCATGTTCGCCATCGATGTAGTGGAACAGCTTGCCGCCGATCTGCTGATAGTCGTGCTCTTCAGCCAGATTCTCCGTCTCCTGGACAGTAAGGGGCGCCGCATTCGGACTTTTTCACTCTCACCTTCATCCTCTCCCTCAGAGGGAGAGGAGACAGGCGGAGGATCAGGTGGCGGCTGGTTGGGGGTTTGGCTCGCGGGCTGGCGGGCGAATTGGGACAGCGCTCGGATGCGTGAAGAACATCGAAATGCCGAAGATTACGTATGCGACCAGCGCGAATTTCATCCAGGCGGCCCATCCGTAGCGGACTGCGACACGAGCGGCCGTAGGCCTAAGGAGTGCTATTTCTCTCCGGTGAATTGGTGCGGGCGCGGACTCCACTATTCAAGTTCGAGCCCGAACAGCGCTGTCCCGACTGCGTATGCTAATGCGCGGCGCGCACCATCGCTTGGGTGGTGAAAAAGCTTTGGTTAAGCGCACCCATATCGATGTACCAGCACTCGCGTTCCGGTGTCTCTATGCCAGGCAGGTAACACATGGTGGCAGAGCCGGATTGCAGGTCGGTTCGCGCGGCGCCGACCACGAACTGGCGCTTGAAGGGATAGATGGCGACCCGTGCTTCAGGCACTGTGCGATCGCGATAGGCCAGCCAAAACAGAACGTTCTGAAAAAGTTGCCCGTCACGATTGTAAGTATCAACGTAAGGTGCGAACCACATTTCGGAATCGATATACAATATCGACTTGCCGTGAAGAGCCTGCCGTGTCAATTCCGGGCGCGGCGTGGCTTCGATGGTGTAAAGATGGCGCGCTTCCCAAGCCTCCGGACAGGCACTGCCGCCACCGTCGCTAGGACATCGGACCTCGGTCGAGTTCTCGGCATGCGCTACAGCCAGCATCTCGCCTTCACCCAGGAACCGGTAGCTGTATTCCTCGGTTTTGGCGTTAAAGCCTGAGTAGTGATCCGGGTCGAAAGTCTGTGCGCCGACTGCCGAGCTCAGGAACGCCTCATTGAGGCGTCGCAAGCGCCGATCGCCGGGGTTCCAACTCCACGCGTCATCGGCTTTTTTAGGATTGGCATAACGGTAGCGGAGTAAACCGGTACCCCGGTTCTCCGCGGGCGCCAATTGCGGATAGAGTGCAAAAGCCCATAGCCTCCCACTAATTTTGAAATCGGGATCAACCGGCAGGGGCTCAACTTCGGTACGGCCGACCAGATTGTAACCGGCGTAGTGACCGATCTGAATGTAGTTGATGACCCTCGACTCGGCGCCAAGCCCAGTCTGCACGGTCTCGCAATCGAAGAAACGCAGATCGTAGTCGTCACTTACAATCGGCCGGAACACGTTATTCCACATGATCTTGACTGCGAAATTAGCGTCATTCGAATCGAGCAACGGAAAAGGCTCTCCTGCGACATAGCCAATCAGGCTACGGTTATCCTCGGATAGCCGGACCTGGCCAGAGTATTTTTCGGTTGCTTCCCAATATGGAGGCGGCCAGCTGATGCGCCGGCTAGGTACGATCTTCATGGTCATCCCGTTTCTCACCTTGAAGTAAACTCCGGGCGACACGAGATCCTCAATCTTTGCGGCGTTTTCCGAGTTGATGAAATCGCCTGGCTTGACCTGCGCGAAAGTTCGCGCGGGCCACGGCAGAGCCAATACCATGACCGCTGCGATTGTCGACCAGCGTAGGTTTCGGTGACTCACGCATTCACCTGTTCACTTTGTTGGTTGTACTTCGTTGCTGTGAGATGAATCACGGATTGAGCGCTCGACAGTGGCAGTCGCCAGGCTCTAATTCTGGGTCGGCTCCCAGGTCTTGCCGCCGTTATTGGTCGTAAATCTTCTCCCATCGGCAGTCAGGACGATCGCAGTGTACTCATTTGTAGCGGAAATGCTCAGCAAGTCGGCTCTCGTTGGCGACGGGATACTTTCCCATTGTTCGCCGTCGGTCGTACGCAAAATTGTTCCGGCACGGCCCACTATCCAGCAGACCTCCGCCGAAGGCGCCGTCCCGGCGATCAGGTCATGGTCGGTTCCGCTCAGGAGTGGTTGCCAGCTAACTCCGTCGTTGGAGCGAGCGATCACGCCGCGAGAGGTCAGCATCCAGCGAGTCAGGTCTTCGGGCGCTGCGACCGTTATCGGCTTCCTCGCGACAGCGTCACTGAGCGCGACGCCGGAGGCCGCTCCTGTTTTTCGGGAGTCTGCATCCAATCTGGAATTGCCTGAGCGGTAGGCCTCAACCACCCGGGTATGCCTGGCGGAAGTATCTCTTTTGATCTTCCGCCATTTCGTCACCACCGCTTGATTAAGACTAAGCGTCGACCGAGTCAGCCGTGCTCGGTTCGTCGCGTACCTTGCTTTGTCAACGCGCGCGAACGGATATGGCTTCGACGCTGCGGAACTCAACGCGGGGCGAGCCAATGCGCGGCTGGCGAAAACGCTCCGCCGTGGTGCCGTCGCAACACTCTGCGCGGGGGCGGCAGATGCGGGAATAGGCGAGCCTGTTGCCATAGCGAATCGAGCACCGGCTTCTGCACGAGAAAACAGACTTTCAATATCGCCGGCGAATCGATCGGCTTGGCGAGACTCGGGACCGCTCGAGGTGGAGGCCAACCCGAGACCATACGATGCGCAAGTAAAGGTGGACTGCTCGAACTGGGGCGACGCTTCGAGCAAAGTTGATTGGAGTATGCCGCCGTCGCCACCGTTGTCGACGGTCGCCGACCGGGAAGGGGCTGAGAATCGCTGTGATTGTCGCGGGGATACGCCGCTGGCTCTACGATTGTCGGCGAACGCCGACAAAGGAGGAGCCGCCAATCGCCGTGTTTGCCTTCTCGTCGCCGTCGCTATCACGGAGATCAAAATCAGGATCACTAGCGCCAAGGGTGCCTGCCACAATCGGAACTTGAATCGGCGGCTTGGCCAAGCCGCAGTGTCCAATGCGTCCAGAAATTCGCGCTTTGCATCCGAATCGCCGGATGCAGGTTGAAGTAGCAGCGGGACGGCAGGCGGAGGTCCGCCCATCTCTCGCTGGAGCATAACTTCGCGCAACCAGGTGATTAAGGAGACTTGCCCATCAAACTCATCGAACAGCGATCGCCGGCGCCCGTCCACGTCCCGACTCCCGTGAAGCTCGTCGAACACTTCTTTCGTGAGTGCAGTAATGCGGCCCTCGTCACGAGTGATGCGCTCGGCACAGCTACGAAGCAGCGACATGTACTCGGTCTCGAAATGCTCGATAGCATCGCGACACTCCAACCGTACGGCCAGCGCAAACGCAAAATCCTGCGCGCGTAGAGAGCTCAGCCAGGCTCTCATTGCTGGCTCCTGCTGAGCCGCGTCCTGGGGAGGCGCTCCTGAAAATGCCGCGCGATAGATCGCCGCCGCCCATTGCTCCTCAGTGATTTTCCAACGCGCAGCAGATGCCCGCTGGTATAGCGCGGCAAGTTCGGACCCATGACGAACTCGGAAATCTTCGAAGGCGCGTGCCACCTCAGTGTCCTCCCACTGGTTCGCACTCACCGTCATCACGACGGGACCCAGATCGCGAGCTGCGGTAAGCAAGGCTCAGACAGACCGAACACCGCCGCAACCTCGGCGAATGCATCTGGTGCGCTTAGCATCACCAGCGGCCTCTAATTCTAAAACGCCAGTCTGCGCCATTATCACATCGCCGCATGACAAGGGAATAGCAAATGACAGGTAGGTCAAGCCGCGTTCACGGAGTGGCTACAGGATAGCCGCACTCGATGCGCCGGGGCGAGTCAGTTCCCCCAGGGCTTGCCCCATCAATCGTGGATTGCGGCCCCAGTGTGCGGTTTGGGGCGGGCAGGGCCAATCTTGTCGTGCGGAAATCCGATCGCGCTATGGTCAGACCACTTCCTGAGCTTTGCCTGCTCGCCCTCAGGACTTTGGCTCGCAGCGCGCTTTCGAGGGCAAATGTAACGAACTTGCCACCCCGATACTGCGCGCCCTCACGTGCGCACATTTTCACGCAGGTTCTACCTGACGAAAGATTCTCAGCAGTTGGTTAGCAAACTGCCGCGCGAGCGACAAATGGCTGACGGATGTCTATTTTGGCCAGCCAACCTACCGAATCCGTTTTACGCGATAGTGGTGTGCTTCCGCGCCCGTGCCACGTTTTTCGAGCGCAGAAACGCTGATGCCACTGATAAACGTAAAGGTAATCGAGGGTGTGTTCTCGGAAGGGGTTTCAGGTCTCGCCGGTGTTTTTTTGCGGAGGACAGTGTTTCTCCGATTGGTTGACGCAGCGTTAGCCGCCGACTCAGATACTCAGGACCGTTTAGGATCGCCGAACGCCCGAGGGAGGATCAATATTTGAAATCCAACAGTAAGGTTGGCGGGGGAGTACCGATCCTGTTCAGCGCTGTTGTCCTCGCAGCAGTCGCGGTCGGGTTGCATAGCGCTCAGGCGCAGACTCAGCCATCAGTACCGGAGAATCTCAAGCCGCCCGTGGGTGAACATCTGCTAGCGCACGCGCACGCATCCGGGCAGCAGATTTACGTCTGCGATGGCTCAAAATGGATTCTCAGCGGACCCAATGCCAAACTCTTTGATGAAGCCGGCCAAAAGGTGGGGTCTCACTTCGTCGGGCCAACCTGGCGGTGGTCGGACGGCAGCCAGGTAACCGGCAGACCTATAGCCAGTGCTACTTCCGATCCGGCATCGATTCCATGGCTATTGTTAACCGCGACCGGTCATAGCGGCGACGGTGTGATGAGGAACGTTTCTAGCATCCAGCGTTTGCAGACAAAAGGTGGTAAAGCCCCATCAAAAGGTTGCGATAGGTCGCACCCAGGTCAGCAGGCGCGAATCTCTTATACAGCCGATTACTTTTTCTACGGACGCCAATAATAAGCAGCCGCCGGGTCCTCGAACGGAGTTCTCGAGGATTCAGCTCTGGCAGTTATTCTAGAGTACCCGCTGCTTCCTGCGCCGGCCGAGATGGTTCGCGGGCTGGCGGGCGAATTGGGACAGCGCTCGGATGCGTGAAGAACATCGAAATGCCGAAGATTACGTATGCGACCAGCGCGAATTTCATCCAGGCGGCCCATCCGTAGTGGACTGCGACTATCAGCATCAGGGGTGCTGAGATCGCGACCCAGGCGCGCGTGATCAAACCGTAAAAAGCCCAGCCAGTCGCCTGCAGCGCCGGTGAAATTTCCTCCAGCGCCTCGGAGTATTGCGCAGCCCACGGCACCGACAAAATCGCGAGGCAGCATCCGAGGATGGTCGCGACGATGGTCATCGTGTTGCGCGGCAGCGTCTCGCCGAAGGTCGGAATCCACCACACGAGTAGGCCCACGGTGAGGATCGCACCGAGTATGGCGATCGGTTTCCTGAGTTGCAGACGATCCGAGATTACGCCGACGACGATCAGCGCGCCCATGTTGCCGAGCCAAAAGTACGCGCACATCGCAGCCGCCTCGGCGGGCGAGTAATGAAACGACTCGGTGAACATGAGAGGGCCAAAGGCCTGAATCGCGATGTAGAGAGAGAGGCCGACCGTGAACGGCACCACCATCAGCCATGGCTCGAAATGCTTCAGCAGCGCCGCGAACGCAGCGCGCGCGCTCGACGGAAGTTCGGCGGCGGTCGGGAGCCGGCCTTCGGTTTCGATGGCCGCGATTTCGCTTTGATAAATTCTGAGGCGGAGGGCAGGGCTTAGATCTTTCAGAAAGAGCAGAATGGGGACGTACATCGCGATGCCGAGGGAGCCCATGATCCACATCTGCGATTGCCAGCTGTGATAGATCGGCAGCGTAACGCCGGCGATGAAGTTGGCCATGTAGTTCGCGCCGACGGGTCCGATAGTGAGAAAGCCGAAGGCCAGCGCGCGACTGAGACGCGGCGACATGTCGCGGACCAGGGCAGCACCCGCGCCCGCCATCAAGCCGGCGACGATACCCATCGTGACCCGAATTACAATGAACGACTTGACGCCCACGATGAGCAGGTTGGCGAAGACCATCACGGTTACGACTGCGAGGCACGCGTCGATGATGAGCACGCGTCCATAACGGTCGGCGAGCGGACCGCCGAAGAAGGCCGAGATGGCGGATATGAGCACGGTGAACGAGACGAAGTAGCCGTAGCCGATTTTGCTCATGTGCAAGTAGGGCAGGAGCAGGGAGAGTATCGGCGCGAGCTGAAATTCGTAGGAGGCGACGATTACCGCGAGGACGGTGAGCAGCAGCAGGGTCCATCGATGGGCGCCCTGGGGATACTGCTCGAGGACCCGGGTTTGCGAAAAGCTCATGAGCGTGCGTCCATTGCGGCGAACCTCTGAGAGGAGTGGGCGATGTTTCGCGGGCGCCCCGGGAGCGATCGGCTACATCCAAACCACCTGTACATCCAAATCAAGTGGACTTACAACCTGCGAAGCGACGGAATTGGAAAGAGGCTAGATCAGAGGACGCTTACTCCTTGCGCCCGACGAAATCAGGCTTGCGCTTTTCGACGAATGCTTTCAGAGCTTCCTGATGACCCCTGGTATTGAAGGTCATCATTTCGTAAGCGAGCGACGCGTCCATGATCAGGTTGGACTGCTGCTTGAGCCACTTGTTGATCGCGAGCTTGCTCGATCGAATCGCGTCGCCGTTGCTCAAAGGATGTGGGAAAGGTACCTCACGGCGGAAGTGTCATCTTTCGTTTGATTTCAGCGAACCTGGGATCAGCGCGCAATTCCCGCCACCGCCACGTATAATTGTTATAAACCGTGATCATCAGCCCCGAGCGAAGCTCAAGGCATTTGTCGAGCCAGTCAAAAGCTGCGTTTTTCTCGCCGAGCATCGCATGAAGTCCCGCGATGACAAAAGCGTCGAAGTGCCAATGATCCTTGTCCCAGCTGGCAGTGAGATGTTGCAGAAAAACTCTGTACACGCCGGGCCATCCTGAGGATTTGTATATCCCGCGGAGTGCTTCCACGCCGCTCGGATTTGTTGCGCCTGAAGCGATTAGCGACTCCGCTTCTTCCTCGAAAGCCTCGTCCGGGAGGCCCTTGGCCTGGTAGCAATCACGAAGATCGTCGTGCAGCATCGGATTATTCGGATCCATTTCCAGGGTCCTGCGGAATTGCGCGATCGCTTCGTCATAGCGACCCGCTCCGCTGAGACTTTGCCCGAGTGTGATGTTGGCCGGGATGGAGAGCGGATCGGCTTCGACCGCCTTGCGCGCTTGCTCGACAGATTCGTTGTTGCGTCCCATCGCGAACAAGGCGACGGAATAGTAATGATGGGCCGTCGCGTAGTTGGGGTTCAGCGAGATGGCGCGTAGGAACTCCTGCTCAGCGCCTTTGAAATGCCACTCGTACCTGAAGCTCGACTTGCCCGAGGGAAGTATGAGCCTCCGCCGAATCTTCGTCCAATTGGATCGCCTTCAGGGCCGCCGCTCTTGCCAGCGGCATCGCCTCGCGCGGCGCCAATCGGCCCCAGCGCCATCCGCGATAAGCAAAAGAGTCGGCGAGACCGGAGTAGGCGGGCGCGAAGAGCGGGTCTTTTGCGATGGCCTGCTGAAAATAATTCTGGGCCTTGGCAACGCTGTCTTCGGTGCGCGCGTTCCAGAAGAAGCGGCCTCGCAAGTAGTCATCGTAGGCCCCCGGATCTGTGGAGTGCGGACTCGCGAAGCGCACTTGCTCATCAGGTGTCAGCGTGGCCTGAACTTTTCGGGCAATCGAAACTGCCACTTGACTCTGGAGAGAGAGCACATCGCGCATATCCCCCTCATAGTCCTGAGCCCACAGATGGTGGTCGGTCGATGCTTCGATCAACTGCGCGGTGATGCGCACCCGATTTCCCGACCGCAGCACAGCGCCTTCCACGATCCCGTCCACGCGCAGTTCGCGCGCGATTTCCGGCAGTTGTTTGGTGGTCGCCTTGTAGGTCATCGATGAGGTTCGCGAAACCACTCGCAAGGCGCTGATTCTGCCGAGTTGCGTGACCAGTTCTTCCGTCATTCCATCGGCGAAGTAATCTTGCTGCGGGTCGCCGGAAAGGTTGGCGAGCGGCAACACGGCGAGTGACCGTATCGCCGGCCTTGCTACTTCCGTCCGTTCGGCAAATTCAACCGCGCCAATGAAACGGTATCCGCGGCGGGCGAGGGTCTCCACGAACCGGGGTTTCGCGGGCGAATCACCAAGCGCCGCGCGAAGCCGCTTGACGGCGGCGTTCAAACTATCCTCAAAACCTACAAATGTATTATCCGGCCAGAGTTTGCGCTGTAGCTCTCCGCGCGTAACCACCGTGCCCGGCCGCTCAAGCAGGAGTCCAAGTATCTCTACGGGTTGGCCCTGCAATTTGATCTTGACCCCGGATTTCTCAAGCTCGGCCGCGGAAGGGTCGAACTCGAATTCACCGAAACGAATCTTTGCCCGTGACGAATCCGAGGATGACACCCGGGAAACCCCTCTTGGCGTGACTCTGGCTCTATAAAACGTCAAGACTCAGGCACGAATTCAGAAGTTTACCTTAGTCTGATCCGATTCATATGTCAGCCACATATCAGCCAGGTTTCATCTCGATTTCATTGCTCCCAACGTGCGCAAAGTCGACAGTCTGTTTTGATGCTACAACCGGAACCGACACCGCCAAATTGCATTCCCGCTCCAGTTGACGGCAGTCTTCTCCAAGTCATGCCATGGCCAACATTTTCGCACATGACCGATCATGACCTCGATGCCATCTACGAATATCTGAGCGCCATCCCCTGCATCGAAGGGCCTACGGACCCGACTAACCCGCTGCACAACGACTGTGGTTGAAGCCGGCCAGGACCGGAGGTCATCTGTGATTAGCAGCAGGAAACTGCTCCGGGAAGAAATCGCGCAGGTCTGGAATATCGACCGCAGTGAAATGATAGAAAACATCTATCGCTTTGAGAATGGAACTTTGGTGCTCAGACCCCATCATGTCGATGTCCCCGGCTGGCCACCTGGCCAAGCTGAGGAATGGACGCCGATCCTCCTTGACTGCTTCGACCGGGGCGGATGGTTCCATGGCGCGTTCGAGGGCACAGAACTGGTCGGAGTCGTCGTCCTGGAGAACAAGCCTATCGGCAAGCAAAAAGATCAACTCCAGCTTAAGTTCCTTCACGTGAGCAGGTCATATCGAAATAGTGGCTTGGGCACACAGCTATTTGAACGCGCCAAGGCTGCTGCACGCGAGAGGGGAGCCAGGCGGCTATACATCTCGGCCTCGCCTTCCGAAAACACTGTTAACTTCTACCTGCGGTTAGGTTGTGCAGTTGCTGCAGAGCCAGACCCAGAGCTATTCGAGCTGGAACCCGAAGACATTCACCTGGAATGTGATGCGTGACGCGCGTTTTCCGAATTAGGACACTACCCAAAATTGCGTGGAGATAGCGTCATAGCGCGCCGCCGCTCCCGTACAGGCTCGGCGCTTTGGTAGATGCGGCGCGTTGCAGACGCGGCGGGTGATCGATTTGACCAGCACGAAGCCATCGTTGCCGTCCGAGTTCTCAGGCGGGCGATACGAGGTCAAGCGCCTGCTCGGCGAGGGCGGCAGCAAGATCGTCTATCTGGCGCGCGACACTCGCCTGGAGCGCGATGTCGCGTTTGCGCTGATCAAGACCGACGGTCTTGACGATGACGGCAGGACCCGGGTGAGGCGCGAGGCGCGGGCGATGGGCCAGCTCGGCGAGCATCCCAACGTCGTCAATATCTATGATATCGGCGAGGACGCAGGCCAGCTCTTTATCGTAAGCCAGTACGTGGCGGGTGGCTCGCTCGAAGATCTGCTCAAGAAGGCCGAGGGCCATCGGCTGCCACTCAAAGACTCTTTGCGCATCGCGGACCAGATCTGCCAGGCGCTGGCGCACGCGCATAGCCGCGGCATCATCCATCGCGACCTCAAGCCAGGCAACTTGTTCATCGCTGAAGACGGTGGCATCAAGCTCGGCGACTTTGGGCTTGCGCTCTCGGTCGAGCGTACGCGGCTGACCGGGGCGGGAATGATGGTCGGCACTGCGGCGTACATGGCACCGGAGCAGGCGCTGGGCGGCGAGCCGGACCCGCGGTGCGACCTCTATGGGCTGGGCACGATCTTATACGAGATGACTTGCGGCCGGCCGCCGTTTGTTGGCGACAGCGCCGTTGCGATTATCTCGCAACACATCAATACCGCGCCGATCGCGCCGTCCTGGCACACGCCGGAGATTCCACGCGATCTCGAGGCGGTCATCATGGCGCTGCTGGCCAAAATGCCCGAGGAACGCCCGCGCTCGGCGGTTGAGGTGCGCGAGCGCCTCGCACGAATTTCCGCATCGCCTCCCGCTCAACCGGGGCAACCGCAGGCCCCTTCCGCACCTGCAGCGGGACGGCTGGCATGGGGACGGTTCATCGGCCGCGCCGACGAGATGAGCGCGCTGCGCGCCGCAATCGATGCATCTTTGGGCGGGCAAGCGTCGCTGGTGATGGTCGCGGGCGAGCCGGGTATCGGTAAGACGAGGCTGGCTGAAGAAGCGGGAGTGTATGCACGGCTGCGCGGTGCTCAGGTGTTAGTAGGGCGATGCTATGAAGGCGAGGCCGCAACGCCGTATTCGTCTTTCGTCGAGGCGATTCGCGACTATGTAGCGACCCGTCCCGACGATGCTCTTAAGGCTGAGCTTAGTGACGGCGGCTCGGACGTGGCGAAGCTGGTTTCCGAGATCCGCAGGCGCATCCCCGACCTTCCTCACGCACGCGCTACCGATCCGAATGAGGAGCGAATGCGCCTGTTCGACAGCGTTTCATCGTTTCTGATCAATGCGTCGAAGGCCAATCCGATCATGATTCTGCTCGACGATCTGCACTGGGCCGACAAACCGTCGCTGCTGCTCCTGCAACATCTCGCGCGCCGCTTCAAGGGCAGCCGCCTTATCGTGGTCGGGACTTATCGAGACGTCGAGCTCGACCGGCGACATCCGCTTTCGGAAGCGCTGGCCGAACTGAGGCGCGAGCGGCTCTACGAGCGGGTGTTGCTCCGCGGACTTTCCGAGTCCGAGGTCAAAGACCTCATCGAGGCGATCTCACAGCAGGAAGTCGCGGCAGGCGGCGAAGAGTTCGGCGAAGAGTTCGTCCGTGCGATCGTGCGCGAAACCGAGGGCAATCCGTTCTTTATCGAAGAAACGCTGCGTCACCTGGCCGAGGTAGGAAGTTTTTATCGCCGCGAGGGGAGATGGGTCACCGACGCCAAGTCTATCTCCGAGCTGGGTATTCCCGAGGGCGTTCGCGACGTGATCGGGCGACGGCTTTCGCGTCTATCCGAGACCACCAATCGCCTGCTGGCCGCTGCCGCGATGCTCGGCCGCGAGTTCGAGTTCGAAGTGCTAAGCCGCATGAGCGAGCTTGGCGAGGACGCTATTTTGTCCGCAGTTGAAGAGGGCCTCAGTGCCAGAATGGTGGTCGAGAGCCAGGGCCGTGGCGGGCCGCGCTACGCGTTTACCCATGCGCTGGTGCGTCAGACGCTTATCGAAGAACTGAGCCTGCCCCGCCGGCAGCGTCTTCATCTGCGCGCCGCGCAAGCGATTGAGGCTGTGCATCAGCGCAATCTCGAACCGCACCTGGCAGCGCTGGCGAATCACTACCGGATGGCGGGCGTGGCGGCGGACGCGGAGAAGACCATCGAGTACTCGTTTCGAGCGGGCAAGGCTGCCTTTGCAATTTTTGCCTGCGAGGAAGCAGAGGCGCATTGGCGGGCGGCGCTCGAGCTCATGGATGAACAAGGCGGAGGCGACCGGAAGCGGCGGGTTGACCTTTTGTTGCGGCTCGGCGACTCACTCATTTCGGAGCGGCCCAAAGGCCGTCGAATACCTGGAGGCGGCCCTTCCGCTGTACGAGGAACTAGGCGACTGAGCGAGCCGCTGGTGCCGTGCACTCTCGCCTCGGGAGTTACCGCTCGTCGGTTCACCCTTGGTGTGATGGACATGCCGCGCGCGATGGACCACTTCAAGAAGGCCGAAGCGCAACTGGCTAAGGAGCCCGAGTCGTGGGATTCCGCGTTGTTCTACCTCGGCTTGTGCTCCGCTTGTGGTACCGCAGGGCGGATCGGCGATGGGCTTGAGGCGGCGAAGCGCGCGACGGAAATTGGCGAGCACCTGAGCAGCGATGGGCTATGGTCATATGGCGCGATGGTGTCCTCTCTTTTTCTCGTCTACTCCGGATCGGTGACAGAGGGCCTCCGACTGGCTGATCAGGCGCGCCAGCGCGCCGAACCGATTAATGACCCGAACGCTCGGAGCGACGTCGGCTGGTTGGGGGGCGGTATTTATCAAATCGCTATGGGACCCGGCGAGGCGCAAAACTGGTACACGAGTGAGTTGGCCAAGCCGCGCACCGCGCGGGCGGCGTGGCGGCGGGCAACCCTGCAGAATCTGGTCGGCCTTCGCACGTGCATCGATATGCAGGAGAACTCGCCAAAGCACGGGCCTACCTCGCTGACCTTACGCCCAAAACAAACCCGAGTTCCCGACTATGCAGGGACACCTTGCCAGCTCTTGTTCATTGAGGGTGAATGGGAGCTTGCGGGCAAGGCGCTGACGGCGTGGTCCGAGCGCTTCACGCGCTACCGGGCACCGCATGGATGATTTGCGCAGCGCGACCGCCCTCGCGCGGTTGCACAGGCTCACGGGAGAGCGCGCACTGGCTCTGCAATTTCTGCAAAAGGCGCTCGATATTTCCGTGGAGGGCGGAGAACATACCTTATGAATTGACCACGAGGTCCACGCTCGCGACGATGGCTGCGGACGCCGGCGATTCCGCCGCAGCATTGCCGCACCTTCGAGCGCTGCCGCGAGCTCGTCGAGCGCTGGCGAGAACTGGCGTGGGCTCGCGGGCGCCGTCGAGCGGGCCGAGGCGGTGATGGCGGCAGCGCAAGGCGAGTACACAGGCGGCCGAAGCCACAATTCGAGAAAGCGATCGCGACCTTCCACCACTATTCCCTGCCGTGGGAGGAGGCCGACACCCTTCAATACTGGGGCCGCGCGCTACTCGCAGCAAATGAGCGGACACGCGCCATCGAAAAGTTCGACGCCGCGATCGACATCTACCACTCGTCACGGAGCCGGCACGCGTTTTATCGAATACGTGCTGGCGGACAAGATGCGCGCGCAAGGCTCGAAGTCGAGCCAGGATGACGTTGCAGCCCCGCTTACTGATTCGATTCACGTGGTCGCGGCCGCGGTTGCGCGAGAGCGGCCCGATCTGGTTGGACACGCCGCGCCCGATGGCACCGTCAGCATTCTGTTCACCGATATCGAAAATTCGACCGCGATGTTCGAAAAACTTGGCGACTTGCGCGCGTATGAGATCCTGCACGAGCACAACGCGATCATCCGTGAGCAGCTCGCGGCCCATCAGGGCTTCGAGGTCAAGTCGATGGGCGATGGCTTCATGCTGGCGTTCTCCAGCGCGCGCCGCGCATTGCTGTGCGCAATTGGGATCCAACGCGCCTTCCAAGCATGGAGCGATAAACATCCCGAGGACCCGATTCGAGTCCGCATCGGGGTGCACACCGGCGAGGCGATTAAGGAGGCTGGCGACTTCTACGGTAAGACGGTCATCCTTGCCTCGCGAATCGCGGCCGAGGCCAAGGGCGGCGAAATCCTGGTCTCCTCGCGGTTGAAAGACATGACCGAGAGCGCGGGCGACCTGCGCTTCGAGGAAAGCCGTGACGTCGAGTTGCAGGGACTCGCCGGGGTACATCGAATCCACAAAGCCCAGTGGTAGGGCGCCCGAGTGCGGACGAGGTGCTTAGCGCGCCGGTCGGTGAGGAGGCCGAAGTGCGGCGGCTCAAACGTGTCATGGCGCCAAAACGAGGCGCCCGCGGACCTGACCACGGTCAACCTTCTCGTAGGCGGACACGCCCTCGGATAGAGGAAGAATCAGATCTACTGCGGGCGGCTTAAAGTGCCCTTGATCGAAGAGCGGAGTAACTACCTCAAGCAGCGCGGCCGACGCGATAGCGTCACGGGCGCGAGTGTCGACCCCGAACAGTTGGCTCTCGTGGTGATAGAAATCGATGAGGTCGAAACTGACGCGGCGGGCACTCGTCGATGCAATCGCAAGCATCCTCCCGCGATGTGCCAACGACTTCACCGCCGGCTCGAACATTGGTCCGCCGACGGTATCGAAAATGACCTCTGCCCCGCGCCCCTGCGTCACGCCGCGGACTTTGCCCTCTAAGGGTTGATCGTCGAGAACAAAGAAATCGTCAATAGCATGGGCCGCGGACGCATCGGGCATCGGCGGGCGCCGGTCCACCCCGAGGACTCGCGCGCCACGCAACTTTCCGATCTGCGCCGCAGCGCCGCCAACGCCGCCATTGGCACCGATAACCAGCAGGGTCTCACCGGCGGCAAGCCGCGCGTATTCGATCAGTCCAAGCCAGGCGGCCAGGTACGTCAGACCCACCGCTGCGGCTTGCTCCAGCGACAATGTGGCGGGCTTGCGCCGAAGGCTTGCGACGGGAACTGCGATCAGCTCGGCATGGCTGCCATTGATCGAATAACCAATTTCGCCGCCGGTTCCCCAGACTTCGGCGCCAAGCCATTCGGCTGGACCCTCGACGACTGTGCCTGCATAGTCACGACCGGGGACGCGAGGCAGCGTCGTGTGCTCCATCAAGCCTCCGACATTCTTAACATCGCTCGGAGTGATGGACGCGGCTGCGATTTTGACGATCGCAGTCGTCGCATCAGGCTTGGGATCAGGTAATTCAATCAGACGCAGATTGGAGACCGGACCGAATTCCTTGAATTGCAGTGCGCGCATCGGCTAACTCCACCTCACGAGAATGGCGAGTCAGCGATTTGGAACCCGCTGCCACAGGATTTCTCGATTGGTCCCGTCGAGCGGTTTCAGTGACATCAAATCGCCTTCGAACCGGTATCGCCTTTCGAGAATCTCACCGTGACCGCCGGGAAAGAGCTCGCCTTCGAGGATGTGGCGGACGGCCTCGCGCTGGGTGTCGATTTCATAACGGCCGAAGTACGCCAGGTATTCATGCACCAAATTCGACGGATCCGTGATCGGCTTCCGGCCTCGGCGGCTTATCTGCACCGCCATGATCCCGGTCTCGCTGTAGTAAATATATCCAATTGCATCGCTGCCGAATGGATATTCCTTTTCGCCGCTGGGGCTGATGCTGATCGAGTGGACCAGGCGCCATGTCCCCACGAATAGGTTTCTTACATCTGCCATGACCATATCTCCTTAAGCAGGAATAGGGGCCTTGGGCATCATCGAGGCGCCACGCCGGAGAGGAAAGTCATAGCTGAGCGCGAAACGGTCACCCTGCTTTTTGAATTCCCCAACCATCTTCTCATCTCCGGTGAACACGACGTCTTCTTCGATTTGCTTATCGCCCTTGACAAAGATTTGCGTGATAAGCGTCTCGTAACCGGGAGCCGAGACGACGAAGTGAATATGAGCTGGCCGATCGGGCGGTCTTTTGGCAGCGCGCAAGAGCTCACCGACAGGCCCGTCAGTCGGGACCGGATAGGCAGTTGGCATCAGCGCTACCAGATCGAATGTGCCGTTGCGGTCGGATTTGTAGCGGCCTCTGAGATTGTAATCAGGTTGATTGTTATCCTGGTTTTCGTAAAGGCCATTGGAGGCAGCTTGCCAGGTATCGAGAATTGCGGCCTCAATGGGAGCGTTGGTATCGAAGTCATATACTTTTCCCGAAATCCGGACCCGCGCTCCCGGAGTATCATCGCTCATGTCGGCTGCTCCCCTCTCGCGAAACGGTGCGTTGGCCCGAAGGAAAGGTCCGACCAGCGCAAACCCAACCGGCTGGCCCGGCTTATCGTGATTGAGGGATTCGATCAGCTGACTCACGCCGAGTACGTCGGACAGTAAGATAAACTCACTTCTTTCAGGGCTTGTGATCGCCGCCATGCGCCCCATGAAGTCCCAGGCGAACTCGAATTCTTGATCGGTAGGCCTAATCTCGTTGACGCACGCATGCAGATGTTTGATCAGAATTGAAACGATCGATCTTAGCCTCGGGTTGTCAATTTGTTCGTACGCATTCAAGACTCTTTGGGTGAAATCCATTGCTTGCTCCTTCGATAGTTCTGCGCTGTTTTCCGCGTTCAGACAAAAGCCAGGCAATCACAGCCCAAATTCCATGGATTTGAACCGTCCGCCCATTTGCGCAATCTCATACCCATCGTATGAACCCACTGATGTGCGGCGTGGGTCTGAGTCGCTTCATCTCGGCGCGCATATCCGCCGTAGGTTTTAACCGGTGACCAATCGGAACTCACCGGCAGAGGCTGCGGCGCCAGTTTTTGAAAAGGGGCCGGTTGCGTACTCCCCCGGCAGGTTTTTGGCCCGGTTTTGGTCCACGGCGCTGCCAGCCGCGCCGGGAGGGGTCGGTTTAGCGTCTCGCGGCCATGTTAACCCCGGAAATGCCGTTTTTCCAATCGATTTCATAGACACCTCTCCCTCCCCAGCCCTTCACCGAAAGCTGGCTTTTCTTCTTTACTCAACGATCAACTCTTGAAATCCTCGGAGCCGGCGGCCGGCAATCACCGAGACGAGGTATAGAGATCCGAGCGCATCGCTTGAATCATCGATCCTGCCAGTGCTGGACGGCCACTTTGCCCGCGAATGACATTTGTTATTTAGAGAACCGCAAATTTCGCACACGGTACTAAAGTTCAATTGCCTGGCTCCATCGACGAGTCGTACTGTTTCGTTACGTGTGGCGCGAACACTTGGGAGGAAGACGGTGTCATTGGCACAGACTTCTATTAGAGCTCAAAGTAGCAGCGCGAGGGAGATCCGGGACGTCAAAACTCTGGCTACGACCAAAATGATCAGGGTTGCAATAATCGAAGATGACCAGCGTCTGCGGCAGGCCCTCATCTTCCAGCTCCGCACTGCCGGCTTCGAGGTCACCCCTTACTGCTGCGCGGAAGAACTTCTTGAGGCGGCGGATGCGAGCAAATTCGACTGCGTCCTGACGGACGTCTACCTGCCCAGAATGAACGGCCTTCAGCTGCAGGAGGAACTCATCCGCACAGTTGGGTACGCATCGATCGTTTTCATCACCGGTCACGGTGATCTGTCGCTCGGGATGCATGCGATGAGGAACGGTGCTGTGGATTTCCTCGAGAAGCCGCTTGACGATCGCGCTTTGTTGAGCTCGATAGCACGCGGCGCCGAGCTCTCGCGCAAACGGCGCGCCGAACAATTCCGGCGGATCGAGCTGGAAGAGCTCCTTCGCTCGCTTACGGCCCGCGAACGCGAAGTCTTCACCCTGATAACCAGCGGTTTGCTGAACAAGCAAGTCGGCGCCGAGTTGGGGACCACCGAGCGAACCGTCAAGGCGCATCGCGCCAACGTAATGAGCAAAATGGGCGCCGACTCACTCGCCGCGCTGGTGCGAATGGCTGGAATCCTGGAGGTCCAGTCCCCGTCGAAAACTTCCGCTTGATAGGAACGATTTTGGCGCCGACCTGGCAAGGCTTCTTCGGGGTGCCGAGCGCTCGCACCACGCGAGATCTTTACTGCGCGCTTCTCGAGGTGCCGGCGCGTTTCCGTTCAGCGACCGGGAGCGTGAAGGTGAACGTGCTGCCGTGGTCGGGATTCGGCGTCGACCAGATTCTGCCGCCGTGATTCTCGACAATCGATCGGGTGATCAATAAACCCAATCCCATTCCATCGCTCTTGGTCGTAACGAATGGCTCGAACACGCGGTCGGCGACGCTGGGGTCAATACCTTTGCCGTTATCACATACGCTAACGCCTACCCATCCGGGTTTCTCCGGGGCCAATTTGATTGTTACGTCGCGGCGGTCAGACTTGGCTTCTGCGATCGCGTCGAAGGCGTTCATGACCAGGTTCAGGACGCACTGCTGGAGCTGGATGCTGTCGCCGATGACTCGCTGCACTGCGGGCGAAACCTGAGTCTGCACCGAGATCTTGCGAATCGCGGCCTCGCCGGCAGTCAGCTTCACCACTTCGTCGACCACGGCGCCGATGCCGACGGCGGTCTTGCGCTCCACGTGGTTTTTGAACATGGAGCGAATGCGCCGTACGATTTCCGCGGTCAGCTTGGTGTCTTCAATCGCATTGTTGACCGCTTCCAGGGCCATCGCGGGTTCGGGATTTCCCTGCTTCAGCAAGCGCGCGAGACCTCCGAGGTTGCTCAATATTGCGCCAAGAGGCTGGTTGATTTCGTGCGACAGCGAGGCGACGAGTTCGCCCATCGAGTTGCGCCGCGCAGCGACTCTGAGTTCGCTGCGCGCCGCCCTGATTGCCATCTCTGACTGCTTGCGCTCGATCGCGCTGCCGAACAGCCGCACCGCCAGCGCGAGTTGATCGAGCAATTCAGGCGGCCACTCCCGAGCCGAGCGGAACTTGCCGAAACTCGCTGCACCAATGACTCGGCCACCGGCCAACATCGGGATCACCGCGGAAGCCTTGGGTCCGTAGCGCTCGACCCAACGCCTCATATCCTCATTTTCAGCCGGAATATCGCTTGGGCGCGCGAAGGTAATCGATTTGCCCGCCATGACCATCCGGGTGGTCTTCTGGAATAGCTTCTCCGGTTCATACCGCCGCGGAAAGGGCGGGAACCCCGCGCGCAGCCAGGTATGCGTGGTATGTACCAGCGCGTCCGGCGTGTCGCGCTCATAGATGGCGCTTCTATCGAGATCGAGAGTTTGGCAGATTTTGCCGAGCCAGAAGTCAACTTCGCGATCGACTGCGTCGGCCGGCGCCTGCGCCATCGCGGCAGAAAGTTCGTCCACTAGCGATTGGAAGCGCTCGGCCTCTCGCGGACGAGCCCGGCCGCCGCCCGGCCTATCACGAGTCGACTGGACGGTTCTGCTGGTCGCTGGTCGTCGCATGAGTGAGCAGTGCACGCGACGAGCCGGAATTCCCAGGAAGTGACAGAAGTAGGGAAGGTGGACGAGGTTAGAGCGTGCGCCTTCTTGTCGATGCACGATACATAGAAGATCGCGTTGAGGCGAGCATCAAAATTCGTTCGGGAGAAAAGTTAAATTTTCAAGACGAGCCGGTTATGCGCATGACGCGATCCTAATCAGTCTAATTGCGCAACGCCTTCCGGAGCGCGCGTAGCAAGGTTTTTTCGTCGAAGGGCTTGAACAAGCTGGCGATCGGGCTCGCTTTGCGCATCATTTGCCTGGTTTGTTGATTGTCGCGGCCGCTCATCAGGATAGTCGGCAAGCCGCGGCCAGCCGCAGCTAGACTTCGGCACAGTTCAATCCCGTTCATTCCCGGCATATAAACGTCGAGCAGGAGGCACGTGGCGCTGGTTGGAAACTCGGCGGCGAGTAGATCCTGCCCGCACTTAAAAACCAGGACGTTGAATCCCAGAATCTGCAACTGTCTTCGCAGCGCGCGGCAGATAGACGCGTCGTCATCTACCACAACTACGGTTGCTGTCGCCGTCGAATGTTTTTGCAACTAACGATACCGGACGTGCGGAGCAATGGCAGCGGAAGATCTGCGTCATTGCGTCGAGGGACATTGTGCATCGCGCGGCGGACGCTTAGCCATTGTACCAAAGTACAATATCGCTTCGCGGACAAAACGATGATCTTGCAGAAGGCGCGTAAGAGGAGACTTCGCGCGCCGCCGCGGGATTCGAGGTGCTCGAACAACCTGGGAAGTGAAGGCCGATAGTCCGGAACTGCGGTGCGCCGATTCGCATCGCAACAATGACAAGAAGGAATCCGAGGAGAAAATGAATTTCAACTCCGTAAGTATGAAACGCGCGACCAGCTTGTTGTCCATCTTGTGCGCGGGACTTTTGCTGGTCGGTTGGTCTCAGGCAGCCGCACAGGAAGCAATCCAGGTCGCGCAAGCACAGCCCTTCCAGCCTTCCACACCGGCCGCGCCGGGCGGCAATTACGAGGAAGCACCGATCATAAACGCTTCGCAACTTCTGCCCGCGAATGCGCTATCGGGCAACGGGTTTTACGTTCAGCAGCAGGTGCCGACCAATGGCGCGATGGGCCAATACACGATCGTCGCCGATCCGTCAGTATTTCAAAATGATGCGGGGACCTATGAGGTCGAAAGTCTCGATCTGCTGAAGATACGCCTGACCGAGATGCCGGCGATCGCGTACCTCACGAACGTAAGTCAGACCGGTGTATTCGCCAATGCGCTGGCCCAGAGCGCATTACGTCCGGTGGCGGCCACGGCAAATATGGTTATCCATCCGATGGATACGGTAACCGGACTGCCCAGCGGGATTGGAAGTTTTTTTAACCGCGTCAGTCTCGGGGTGGGACAAATAGCATCGTCGGCCTCGAATTCCTTCGGCAGCGGAGCAGCCGCCGGTCAGACGGCCAACGCCACGATGACCGCGTTGGGCTATGACCAGGTCCGTCGCGACCTGGCGAAAAAGCTGCACGTCGATCCCTACAGTTCGAATCCGATTCTCACCAAGAAGCTCAACAAGGTCGCCTGGGTGATGTTCTCGGCGCGGCTTACGGTCGATGCGGCCATGATGGCGGTGCCGGCCTCGATAATCATCAGCGGCGTGGAGTTCACCAACGACCTGGTCTACCAGGAACCAAAAGCAGACCTGATTATCCTGGTCCAGAACAAGCTGCAGAACTTCGGACTGTCGCAGGAAGAGATCGCTTCGTTCATCAGCAATTCGGCGATCCCAATCAGCCTGCAGGTTTCCGCGGTCAAAGACCTGGACGCTCTCGGCCAAATTCCGGGCCGGCACGCGGCAGCGGTGGACCTTGGCAATTTGATGACCGAGTACCAGGCGCGCTTCATCGTGACTTCGCTACACATGCTCGCCGAGTGGAGCCAGCAGAAGAGTCCGATCACCGGGATTCAGGCGCCCGGGCTTGCTGATTGGGACGGATTCGAATGGCGCCACGATAATGCCCGCGCCGGTCGACTACGTATCGTGGACTCAGCGTATCGCGGGCTTTGCCACCGATCCTCAATTGATGGGTCTGCAAAACCGCGTGCTTTGGATCACAGGCGGAATGACGCCTCTCGCCAATCAGCAACTCGTAGCCAACGGCTGGAGAGTGCACCAGGGACCGCAACCATAGAAGTCACTTAGGATGAAGGTTCCGCTAACTGCGAGCAAAGCAGGCGTGGGAGTATGAGGACAAAACAGCGTATACGGCGCAACGTCTTAGTGGGCGCAGTATTAACGGTGGCGTCACTGTTGACCGCCATCAATGTACGCGCCCAGCAAATCAACGGGGTACCTGGATCGCCAAGCGCCACCGTGACGCTCGAAGGGAAGCAACTCCCGCCGCCGCCGATACCGTTCGGCGGCGTGATCAAGGAAAGCGCCAAGGATTCCACGCCCTACTGGCCGCCACGCGTCGTGCCGCCCAAGGGGGCGCCCAACATCCTTCTGATCATGACCGACGATCAGGGTTATGGCGTATCGAGCACCTTCGGCGGCGTGATCCCGACGCCCGCGATGGATCGTATCGCCAAGGCGGGATTGCGCTACACACAGTTCCACTCGACCGCGCTGTGCTCGCCGACGCGGGCGGCGCTGATCACCGGTCGCAACCATCATTCGGTGGGCTATGGCGTGATCGGCGAGTTGTCCACTGGTTACCCGGGCTATGACTCAATCATAGGGCCCGACAACGCCACTATCGGTACGATCCTGCGGGACAACGGCTATTCCACCGCGTGGTTCGGCAAGGACCACAACATTCCCGCCTTTCAATACAGCGTTGCTGGGCCTTTCGACCAATGGCCTGTCGGCGAGGGCTTCCAGTATTTTTACGGGTTCCTGGGCGGCGAAACCGACCAGTGGACGCCCTATCTTTATCGCAATACCACCCCGGTGTTTCCGTGGATCGGCAAGCCCGGCTACAACCTCACTACCGACCTGGCGGACGACGCCATCAAATACATTAGCAGTCTGAACGCGGCCGCCCCCGACAAGCCCTTTTTCGTTTACTACGTTCCCGGCGGCACTCACTCGCCGCATCAGCCGACCCACGAATGGATTGACAAGTTCAAGGGCAAGTTCGACATGGGCTGGGAAAAGCTGCGTGATCAGATATTCGCCAACCAGAAGCGGCTTGGCGTGATTCCGGCGGATACCCAGCTCACCCCATGGCCGGACGGACAGACCGCGTATGGCGGCGCAAAGCTGCCGAGGTGGGACTCGCTCTCGCTGATCGAAAAGAAGCTCTACGCGCGAGAAGCCGAGGTCTTCGCCGCCTACGCTGCCTATACCGATCATGAAATCGGCCGCGTTATCCAGGAGGTCCAGGACGAGGGCAAACTGGATAACACGATCATCATCTATATATGCGGTGACAACGGCACCAGCGCAGAAGGCACCCTGGAGGGTACGTTCAACCAGATGACCGCCTACAACGGCATCCTGACCCTACCGTTGGTTGCGCAGATGTTGCATTACAGAGATTGGGGCTCGGACAAGACCTACCCCCACATGGCGGTGCAATGGTCGTGGGCGTTTGACACCCCGTTCAAGTGGACCAAGCAGGTGGCGTCGCATTTCGGCGGCACCCGGCAGGGTCTAGCCATCTCATGGCCCGGCCACATCACGGATGTTGGCGGCATTCGCACGCAGTTCCACCATGTCATCGATATTGTGCCGACTCTGCTCGAAGTCACCGGCATCAAGGCTCCCGACGAGGTCAATGGCATCAAGCAGAAACCGATTGAAGGCGTGAGCATGGCCTATACCTTCGACAAGGCGAATGCCGATGCTCCGTCGAAGCACGTTACGCAGTATTTCGAGATGGTTGGCAATCGCGCGATTTACCACGACGGTTGGATTGCCTCGACGACGCCTCCCTCCGCGCCCTGGCTCCTGGCGACGGGCAAGTTGACAGATGTCAACGATTACAACTGGGAACTCTATCACCTAACCGACGACTACTCGCAGAACAACGACCTTGCCGCGAAAATGCCGGACAAACTGAAAGAGATGCAGTCGTTGTTCATGACTGAAGCCGCGAAATACCAGGTCCTGCCACTGGATAACACGGGCTTCTCGCGCATCCTGACGCCGCGGCCGAGCGCGGTCGCCGGGAGAACAGTTTTTACCTACACGGGAGAGAATACCGGCATTCCGGTCGGGAATGCGCCCAGCATCCTGGACAAGAACTACACCATCACCGCCGAAGTGACGATCCCAAAAGGCGGGGCGGAAGGAATGATCGTGACGCTGGGCGGCCGCTTCGGCGGCTATGGCCTATACCTGCTCAAAGGCAAGCCAGTCTTCGATTACAACCTGCTCGACCTGACTCACTACCGCTGGGAAGGGGGACCGTTAAGCCGCGGCTTGTTGGCGGACGCGCTCAAGCCTGGCAAGCACACGATAGTGTTCGACTTCAAATACGACGGACCGGGGCCCGGCAAAGGTGGAACGGGAGTGCTCACGGTTGATGGCCAGGAGCTGGCCCGCAAGAAGATCGAACACACGATTCCATTACTCATGTCGATAGACGAGACCTTCGACATTGGATCGGATACCCGCACGGCGGTTAACAACGATTACCAGTTGCCGTTTCACTTCACCGGTACGATCAACAAGCTGACCTTCAACCTTGGGCCTGAGCAGTTGACGGACGCAGATAGAAAAATCATGGCGGAACAACTCGCCAGGGCCAGGGACTAGGCGGGCGGCGACCAAGCTCACGAAGAAGATGAAATCCAGCACGGAATCGACGGAGAGCACGGAATTGAGTGCGATTTGATCCTATGGCGACAGCTAAAGACGCTTTTCGATTTGGTTTCGCGTCGTGCGCAGTGATGAACCGATCCAGGTTCGTCGCGCACGTGCTGCTAGTCGCGTCGAGTCTGCTTGCTAAGCGCGACCGCGAACGCCCAGCAGTCGCAGCCCACGCCGCACGCATCGAAGCAGGCCAAGGCGGCGAGCACGATTACGGTGCCCGCTCCCGGAATCGTTAGTCTGGAGCCCAAAGCAATCGACATCCTGAAGGCCGCGAGCGCTCGCCTGGCAGCTGCGCATTCGATGGAGTTCACGTCGATCGTCACTTACGAGAATCCCAGCCGGCTCGGTCCGCCGCTTGCCTATACGACGGAATCGGAAGTCACCATGGAGCGGCCCGACAAACTTCGCGTGATCACGCTCGGCGACGGCCCTCCTTCCGAGTTCTACTACGACGGCAAGACCATGACGGCATTCGCACCGGTTGAGGACCTCGTCGCGATCGCGCCGGCTCCGCCCACAATCGATGCTGCCCTGGAAGAGGCCTACGATACCGCCGCCACTTATTTCCCCTTCAGCGACGTGATAGTCGCCGATCCCTATAAGGATATCGCCGATGGACTAAGGCTCGCATTTTACATTGGCCAGTCGCACGTCGTCGGTGGAACGACAACGGACATAGTGGCGTACGCCAACGACAATGTGTTCTCGCAGATATGGATCGGCGCCGATGACAAGCTGCCGAGGATGCTCCGCGCAGTCTTTCGTAACGATCCTTTAAGGCTGCGCAACGAGATGGAGCTGACCGACTGGAAGATCGATCCTGAGATTCCCGCTGACGCTTTCTCCTCGCCTAAAGCCGCCGCGGCCAAGCGCATAGCATTCGCGCGTCCGGATCCGTGGTCGCAGCAAGGCATCAAGCCGCCGCCCAAGCCCAAGGGTACCGCGACCCCTTAAGGAGATCGAACCATGAAAATCAGCGTTATCGGCATTGTAGGTATCGTGGTTGTGGCGCTCTCGAATGGGCCTGCGGCGGCCTGGTCGCATGCGAATAGCTATGGCGGCCATGCATCTGGCGGCGGTGGCTCCTGGAACGCCACCGGCGCGCGCGGTGGAACGGCATCCGGCGGCGGCGGTTCGTGGAGTGGCAGGAGCGCGTGGGGGGGCACGGCATCGGGCGGAGGCGGTTCGTGGAACGCCCATGGCGCAGAAGGTGGTTCTGCATCCGGCGGGGGTGGTTCGTGGAGCGGCAAGACCGCCTATGGCGGCACGGCATCTGGCGGGGGTGGTTCGTGGAACGCTTATGGCGCTCATGGGGGCACGGCGTCAGGCGGAGGCGGTACCTGGAGTGGGACCGGCGCGTATGGCACGACTGCGTATGGCAGGGCTGGGTATGGTGCGACGACTACTTCCACAGCCTACTATGGTGGCTACTACCCGGCGTATCACCCGCCCACTGCGGTCAACTACTACAGCAGCGGTTGTTATAATTGTGGAGGTTGGAATACAGCAGGCGCGGCGGTCGCAGGCGCGGCGGTTGGCTTGGCGGTTGGCGCTGCTGCGGCCTCTGCGAACACGAGTGCGGTCGCGGCGAACGCCTACAACTCGGGCTACGCCGCTGGCAGTACCGACACTGCGTATGCGATGGGGGCGATATATCCACAGGTACCTGGCGGCTGTGCTCAACCCATCGTGGGTGGCATTACCTACTACTCTGTGCGGCAATACCTGGTTCCAGCCGTCGTTCGGCGCGAACGGCGTCTACTATCGCGTGGTGCCACCTCCAGGTTGATCGGCTATCAATGATCCCTGTGACGCCTTGGCGGATCCTGCTAAGTGCTCTCGTTCTCGTAGTCGTGCTCACCTGCAGCGTTCGCGGCGGGGTATCACTCCTTATTCAGCCCGCGCCGACTCCGAAGAAGACTATCTGGCAAAGGAAGTAAATGATCCGACCGCGATTCTAACCCAGCTGCAATTCCAAGACTTATACACGCCGAGGAATTTTCAGACGTCTGCGCAGACCAATACGATTCAGCTCCGGACAATTGTGCCGATAGAGGCATTTTCAGGGTTTCCGTTTCAGCAAGTCATTCGCCCTACGTTCAGAGTCCAGCAGCTTGCGACTTCGCCAAGCAGCTCTACGGTAACCGAATTCACCGATATGGAGTTGTTCGATTTGTTCGTCTCGAACTGGCCCGATCCCAAGAAAACAGGATTTGGCTGGGGCATTGGACCGACTTTTGTGTTTCCGACGGGAAGAGATCCGGCGTCCGGAAAGCACGCCTGGGAAGTGGGACCGGCAGCCGCAGTCAAATACCTGGGCGTTCCGCACTTGCTCGTCGGCTTCCTCTTCCAGAATCCCATTTCGTTTGGGTACACGAATTCCTCAGCGACACCGCAGAGTCAATTCGAATTCCAACCCGTGATTTCATACACGCTCGGCCGCGGTTGGTACGTAAAATCATCCGACTCCACGTGGACGGTCAATTGGCGGCATGGCAGTTCGACCACGATTCCCATCAGCCTTGGCGTCGGGCGGGTCTTTAAGTTCGAGGGGCTGCAGGTCAATCCATTCGTGACCGGTGAGTGGACGGCTTACCGGCAATACACAAAGATCACGCCGATGTACACCGTCAGGTTTGGCTTGACCCTGCTGTTCCCTGATTTCCTGCTCTAGATGAAGACGACCCATACGTATCGAGATCCTCGCTCCACGTATTTTGGCCAAGAGAGGTGCTTTCATATGAAAGAGCGAAGGTTGCAGCGTACTCTCAAACCCAAATTGGAACTTCGCGTGCAATCGCTATTGCGTAGCGTTCATAGGACTATCCCTCTTGCGACACTCATTCTGTTAACACTTGTCACGTCCGCGCGAAGCGCCGGAATACTGCTATATGAAACAGGCGCACCTGATCTCGGCACAGCGAGCGCGGGGCGGGCCGCAATGGCAGCGGACGCCTCGACTGCCGCCGCCAATCCTGCCGGAATGACTCAGCTCGACCGCTCACAACTGCTAGGTGCGTCCGGGGCGCTCCTGCCCTCGACTAACTTCGACGTAGCACCTGAAACGACAACCTCGGGGGGTGGTGGCGGCAATTCCGGCGTGTTTTTTCCGCTCGGGGGGTTCTTCTATGTCTACAAACTCTCCGAGCAGTTACGGCTCGGCGTGGCGGTCGACTCAAATTTCGGTCTTACCGCCGACTCCGGCAAGACGTGGGTCGGACGCTACTACGTGACCTACGAGTCAATCATCACTGGCGCTGTCAACCCGTCAATCGCCTACGAGGTGAACAACTGGCTCTCGGTGGGCGCAGGGTTCAGCTTTTCGGTCGGGCGCCTCAAGTTTCAATCGAAGATTAACAACGTTCTTCCGCGCGCGCAGGACGGCGGCCTCGCGCTAGAGTCATGGGACGAAGCATTCGGTGGTAACGTCGGTATACTGCTCAAGCCGATCGCCAAGCTTCGAATAGGGCTCACCTATCAGTCCCCGGTAGATTACAAGTTCGGCTTTCGGCCGCACCTCACGGACCTAGGTCCAGTCCTTGCTCTTCTCCGCAAGAGAATCGGCGGAGCGACGGTCAATATTCCGATGGAAGTGCCGCAACAGGTGATGTTGAGCGCGCTCTACGACGTCACGCCCTACTTCAGCCTCATGGGCAATGTTGGATGGCAGAACTGGTCTGCGTTCAGTGAGTTCCCGATAGGAATCTCCACGGCCAAGCAAAGGACTGTCACCGCCAACCTGCACTTCTCGGACACATGCCAGATTGCGATCGGGCAGCAGTTTCGGATCGGTGAGAAATGGCTTTGGTCTGCGGGATTTGCGTATGACAGTTCGCCGGTCTCGAAAACGAACCGCGTTCCCGTCTTACCTCTCGATCGCCAGCTACGATACGGAACCGGCATCCAATACGCGATCAATCGTGACGTAACCGCCGGCGTCGCAGAGGAGTTTATGGATGCAGGGCCCGGTCCTTTCAGCGCTCGCCGCGGACCGCTCGCCGGGACGCTGCAAGGGCATTACTCAACGAACTATCTTAACTTCGTCGCGCTCAATGTCATCTGGAAATTTTAGAACAAGGCTACAACGTGGCAGTACTAGGTAACTTTCGGTAGAAACTATATCCTTCCCCTTTCAGAACGCGTCCTTCCAATCACGCGGTATTGTACTTTGGTACAATATCATAGTTGCACCTCTCCACTGTAGGTTTTGGTTCAAGTTACTGAGTGTTTGGGTTTAAATGGAGCGCCGCTCCGTCCTGTGGCAACCTGTTACGCCAGCATTGGTTCAAAACTAAACCGATCTGGGAACTGTGGGAGACATTGCAATGGCAAATCGAAAATCGGGTTCGAAAGCCTTTAGAATCGCAAGGCGAATAAGTCCAAGCTGCGCGATGATCGCGGTGCTAGGATTGCTGTCGCTCGGCGGATGTTCGTCCTCGACCGCATCGACGCCGCCAACCACGCCCGCTGTCCCTGCGGCAACGGGCGCCGCTGAGTTGCACTTCAGTCTTGATCAGTGCCAGCCGCAAGGCGCGGGTCTGTACAAATGCCCCGCAGTCGACAAGCCAGTGTGCAGCTCCGACTACAACGGCGGTGTTCAATGTGTTCGCATCGGCCCCAAGGGCAGCGTCTTCGTACAGGGGCCGATGAACAACTAGGAGGCCCGGATCGGTCGTCGCTCGAGCGCATCGACTCGATGTGTTCGAATGATTCTCTTCGATACGCGCTCAGGCTGAACACAGGCGCGCGAGCCGGTTCAAGGCAATCCCTTCGAAGCGCCGCCGCCCAATCAGGACGCAAGCCGAGCAGAAGCCGTAGCAGCGGACTGCACGCATGTGACAGCGGAGGATAGCGTCTTGGGAAATATGCGAGAAGCCATCCGTGGTTATTTTCTGCCGCGCAGGCATTCCATTCTACTCGGGGCCATCGTGCTGGCACTTGCGGTGCGGCCACTGTTAGGTGACAGGGGAAGCGGACCGGTCGTATTCAGCATTGCGCTATTGGTCCTCATGCTGGTAGCTCTTTACAGCATCCAGACAGAGGAATTGGTGGGTGAGCAAAAAACCCTCCTGGCCGAGAAGAGACGGAGAAGCATCGTTGGCTGGACACTGGCGGTGCTCGCCGCCGGGGATCGGTTTGCCGCCATCTTTACGCCGACCCATTCGCTATACCTGGCCGGTTCGATTTGTTGGCTGCTATTCTTCGTCTTCATAACATGGAATGAACTGCGCGCAGTGCTGAGGCAAAAGGAAGTCACGCGAGAAACCATCAGCCTGTCGATCTCAATCTACTTGCTACTCGGATTCACCTGGGCGCTTCTCTTTATCGTAATTAATAATGTGCAGTCGCAAGCCTTCAGCTTTGGTGGCAGTCAGATTTCTAACTCGAGCCCCGCATCCGAGCAGCAAGACTTCCCGATTCTGATCTATTTCAGCCTGACTACGTTGGCGACCATCGGATACGGCGATATTACTCCTCTAAGTCTGCAAGCCCGTTATGCCGCGGTCGCTGAAGGTATTACGGGGCAGTTCTATCTGGCGATCCTTGTTGCGCGGCTGGTGGGAATTCAGATGACTCAATCCGCGAGTCGAGACGCAGAGCGTAGGACCCTCGATGCCGACACTAAAAGAGTCAGCTGAAGACGACCGGTGAAGTGAGTCGTCCGCAGGGCGAACCGCTGCGCTCAGGGATGGGCCGCGCAAGACTAAGAGGAAACATTCGTGAACTCGATGAGCATCGGTTTGATCGTGTTGGGGTGTGTCTTTGGAGGTGCGCTGATCGGCATGTATCTTCGCCTGATTCTGCCCGAGCATCATCTGAGCTCGGATTCCAAGGACGTAATAAAGCTTGCGATGGCCTTGACCGCGACGATGTCGGCCCTGGTTCTCGCGCTGCTGATCGCCTCGGCAAAGAGTTCTTACGATGCACAGAGAAGCGAACTCACACAGCTCTCCGCCAACGTCATCCTGCTCGATCGCGTGCTGGCCCACTACGGGCCCGAGACGAAGGCAGCTCGCGATCTACTCCGCCGCTATGTCACGCGCGCGCTCGATCAGATTTGGCCAGAGAACACTTCCCGACCTGTCGACATGGAGCCGCCGGCGGCCCTGAGCGAAAAGTTCTACGACCAGGTCCAAGAACTCTCGCCGCAGAATGAAGTTCAGCGCTCGCTTCAGGCTCAAGCACTGAAGATGAGCTTCGACCTTGGACAGACGCGCTGGTTGCTGGTCGAGCAGGGCAGCCGCTCGATTCCTATGGCCTTCCTGGTGCTGCTGGTTTTCTGGGTGACGATTATCTTTGTCAGCTTTGGCCTTTTCGCACCTCCGAATGCGACCGTCGTTGCTACCCTATTTGTGTGTGCAATATCGGTTTCAGGTGCGATCTTTCTGATCCTGGAACTGGACCGGCCGTTCGGGGGCCTGATTCAGATTTCCGGTGCCCCGTTGCGCAATGCCATCGCGCATCTCGGCAAGTAGCCTGACCGATGCGGCGCGATGCTGGAGTCATGGCGCGGAGTCGAAGAGACCGCCATGGTCGCGGCGACGCTTGCGCTGGTCGTGGTCTTGATCATCGCTCTGGACTGGCCGTTCCGCGGCGAGATCAGCATCAACCCGACCTATTCATCATGACTCAACAATCGTGGGTCGGGTCGTCTTTCGACAAAAGCTAGGTATCGTTGCCGTCCAGCGGCGAGTTGCGCAGCCGCTCAGCGCCTCACTCACGATTCTTCAGATGTCCGGCATCGGTCAGCCCATACACCATCGCAGTCTTGGTGGTGCCGAGCTTGACCCATTCCGCACAATCGAGCTGCACCTTCTTGTAGAACTCTTCCGAGAGCTCGAGGGACTCCTTGTTCACTTCTTCAAGGCGCTCGAACTTGCACTGGAACGCGAACTCGCCCGATAGCGACTTTTCCAGCGCCCGACTCCGCCAGATCGCGATCGTGGTCTTGCCCTTGAAGTGGTGCCCGAAGTGGATCACGCCCATGGTATTCTGCACCTCTTCCACCGCCACGTTGTTGACGAGCATCATCTTGGTCCGGGGCCGTATGTCTATCTTCTTGAGCGTCGGAAAAGCGCGCGCGATGTCCTCGACGCCGCGCTCGAGCTCGATGTTGGGCGAGGTAAGAACGCATCCATGGGAATAGACGCTGCGCATCCCGCCCAGTTTGTCGCGCTCGAGCAACAATTCCTCCTTGAATTTTATCTCGTCGTGACCTCCCAACTGCGGATGCACGTCGACGGCGGCCGCGGCTTTGATATCCGGGTCGCGATACTTGAAGGTCAGCTCGTGGCCGGGGCGGGGCCATCCCTGATCGTAGTAGGTGCGTTTGCGCAAGATGAAATGATGATTGTAGAGGTCAAACTCCGGAGTGTCGTAGAACAGCACTTCGCGAACCTGGCTGTCGAACGCGTGATCGTCGACGTCTACTTTAAGTCCGAGTTTCTTGAGCGTCTTCGACGCTGCTGCCCAGAATTCGAGGAAGCCATTTTTGCTCGTGAACCGATCGGGCTGCAGCAGGATTTTGAACTCGCGATAGTGGACCACGTCGCTGGCGAGATGCTGCGTTTCCGGATGTTTGCTTATGTGCTTGTCCATCGATTCTATTCCACCCCATTGCAAAAATTTTCGAGCCGCGCGGATTCATTGCCTTCGATTTGAGTCCGCATCAAGCCCACTGCGCTGTTCTTAACCCAAGCCGTAACTTGTTGATATAGACCTTCGCTATAATACGAAACTCGCCGGCTCCGGAAAACCCACCACCAGTCTCCCTGGATCGATGCCTGCGAGCGCCCATCGAGGCGCGCCCGCAGGCGGTTGAGCGGCCACGCGGTCCGAAAGGCAAAAATCGCGCCGATAAGTGCCGCGGGTCACACTCGGGAGCGGTTTCTCTAGCGGCCGTATGTCGCCGCCGATCAAACGCGCCCACAATAGGGGCAGTGGAGTCGAGCGTGATGCGCAAGTGTCGGCAAAGAACCCGCTCCGCCCCTGCGATCTCCGGCCAGCCATGACTCAAGACGCGATCGACCGCCATTTCCTGCAGCACATCATCGATGCGTCTCATCGCAAGTCTTTCGACCCATATAAGGATATCGACTGGAGCGTTCCCTTCGACGACTCACATTTCTACATGCCGCAGGACATGGTTTCGCTGTATGGGACGCCGCTATGGGCCCAGATGACTCGTGAGCAGAGAGTGAAGCTCTCGATGCACGAGGCGTGCAGCACTTTTGCCAGCTTGATCTGGCTCGAGAATCAGCTCTCGTTCAAGCTCGTGGATTATCTAATCGACCAGAGCCCGCTCGACCCGCATTTCTATTGGATGCAGATCGAAGTGGCCGACGAATGCCGTCATTCCATGATGTTCGGCGAGGCGATCAGGCGCTGCGCGGTGCCGTGGTACAAGCCGCGTTACTCGGCCGTAATTACCATTTTCACCAAGTACCTGACCTCCCGGGTTGCGATGATGCTGAGCACGCTCGCCGCCGAGGACGTCACCGGATATCTGCACAGCCGCACCGAGCAGGATCCGGAATGTCATCCGGTGATGCGCGAAATGTCGAGGATTCATCTCCTCGAGGAAGCGCGGCATCGTGGCTACGCTCATCAATATCTCAGGCAAACCTGGCCGCAGCTCGGAAAGCTCAAGCGCGCGCTGGCGCGAAACTACGGCTTGCTCTCGACCTCGGTCATCATCTGGCAACTGATACATCCCGACATTTACCAGAACCTCGGTCTGCCGCCTGAAGCGAAGGAGATGGCAAAGAACAATCCGCATCGCGCACGTATCAAACGCGAGATGTCGTCGGATCTGGTTGCGTTCCTGAGAGAAATCGACGTCATCGATGCGAAAATCGCGCCGAAATGGCGCGCCGCCGGCCTGATGCCCTGATAACTGGCTGATGTTTTTCCCATCTCTCAGGCGCGGCCTCTAAATCTGTAAACTCCCAGTTCCCCAGAGCACTCAAACTGCATGCAGCAGCACAAACGTCCTTGCTACCTTGCTCGCCACGTCCTTACTCTGAATTAGAACCCAACATCGGAAGAACGAATGGAGACATCATTGTGAAACACTCACTCAAGACTGCAGCTCTGGCCCTTGGCATCGCCGCGCTGTTCGGAAGCGTAGGCGTGGGATTCGCGCAAACAACTGACACCACTTCATCGAGCTCGACCACGACTGCGGCTCCTGCCCCGGCGGTCGCGATGTATCCGGCACCGGTCGTCGTAGCGCCCGCGCCGGTAGTTGTAGTCCCGGCCGAAGTGGCGCCTGCCGCGACTACCGAACACTCATCGTCATCCACGAGCAACAGCTCGCCTGGTGGCAACTCGAGTGAGCACACCTCGAGCACGACCAGCAACTACTAGAAGTCTGTCTGTTCCGCCCGGAGCGGCAGCCCCCGACGCGACCTATAGTCGCGTCGGGGGCTGCCGCTCCTTCACGTCCAAGGCAAGCGATGCGAAACCCGACTCGGGTTTCGCATCGCTTGCCTCTTTAGCACCAACCGGAAGGCTGAAACCTCGATGAGGTTTCAGCCTTCCGGTCTCCCCGCCCATCGCGGCCATCGACCTCCTATGTAAGCACCTGATATGCCCCACAGCGTAACATTTGGTTCCAAATGTAACCCAATTCAACTGCGGCGCGGCACATATTGATGTATATCCACCGCCGCTGGAGTACACCTTAGATCAAGAGCGCAAGAGATTAAGGAGAATGTCATGTTGCTACTGATTATTATTCTGGTGTTGTTGTTCGGCGGCGGTGGTGGTTACTACGGTTACAATAGCTACGGTCCCGCCGGTGGTATCGTGCCGATCTTACTCGTCATCCTGGTGGTCTGGCTGCTGGTAGGTCGCGGCGGACTCTGACGATTTAGTAACCGCGTCGGTTACTAATCCGCCGCCGCGTTTGTCCACTTGCTCCGCGCCGCGACGATCGCAGCACTGCGCGCCCAACTGATTATATGACAGCGCTTGGCCCGTAGGGCCGAGCGCCGTCGGCCCCACAAACCCGGAAACGGACCGCAGGAAGGCGAGGCCTCGCCTTCCTGCGGTCCGTTTCCAGCTTCGCGCGCAAAGCAGTTGCCACGGCGCGTCTGCTGAAGCTCCGCTTTACTAATAAACGCATTGAAGGTGATGGTGGCGCCCCCTGAAGTACCCAGTTTTGGTTCTTCTCGGGACACTTAATTGCTCTTGCCGGAGACATTCTACATATTCCTTTTGGTAACCGGAGTAACCTCATATCAGTCAACCGGTGCGACTTGAACCTACTCGGGGAGCGCCCGTGCTCCGAGTCCCCCCATCGGTTCATTTTGGCGGAACGTTTTGCCGCTGCGTCATTTGACCGCAATCACGCGGCGCCTGGATGAATTCGTAACCATAGGCAAACAAGAGGAGGCAGCATGGGATTATCGATAAATACTGCCTCGATCACTAATCGCGCCGCTGCAGATCAGCGGGCTCAGTTTGCCACCCTGGTTGATATTGTCCGTTGGCGCGCGCTCCATCAGGCCCAGGACCGCGGCTACACGTATCTGCTCGACGGGGAAACGGAAGGCGGCCATCTGACCTATGCGGAGCTGGATTTGCAGGCCCGCGCCATCGCCGCGCTGCTGCAAAGCTACAACGCTCGTGGCGAGCGCGCCTTCCTGCTCTACCCCACCGGGCTCGAGTTCATAGCCGCGTTTTTTGGCTGCCTGTATGCCGGCGTTACCGCCGTTCCTTTGCCCCCGCCTCATCCGGCTCAGCCGCAGCGGACCCTTCCAAAGCTGCGCGCAGTCGCCGACGCTGCACAACCTGCTATCGTGCTCACCACCTCAGCGCTCCTTGCCAAGGTCGAAGGGTGGGTCACGCAGGCCAAGGAGCTAGCCCGTCTTCGATGGGTCGCCAGCGACAAGGTTTCAGCCGCATTAGCGCCGCGATGGGACCCGCCGGCAATTACCAGCGACACACTGGCCTTGCTTCAATACACTTCGGGATCCACCGCTACACCTAAGGGTGTAATGGTAAGTCACGGCAACCTTCTCTATAACTCCGCCTGCGTCAACCATCTGTTGGATCCCATACCTGACGGCATAACGGTGGTCTGGCTGCCCGCCTTCCATGACATGGGACTTACCAACGGGATTATTCAGCCGGTCTATAAGGGCCGGCCGTGTTACATCATGTCGCCGCAATCCTTCCTTCAGCGGCCGCTGCGATGGCTGCAGGCAATTTCGCGTTACCGGGCTACCGTGAGCGGAGGTCCGAACTTCGCCTATGAGCTATGCACCACCAAGATCACTGAACAACAGCGCGAAAGTCTCGATCTGAGTAGCTGGGATGTAGCCTTCAACGGCGCGGAACCAATCCGTACCGATACCCTGGATCAGTTTGCTGCCAAGTTCTCGTCGTGCGGTTTTCGCCCCGGTGTTTTCCACCCCTGCTATGGCCTCGCTGAAGCCACTCTGCTGGTTTCAGGCGGAGCTTTGCAGGATGGCCACCCGCGCCACGCACAGGCCGCCGCGCTCGAACATAACCGCGTGGCCGAGGCGAGCGGTCCGGAACAGAACGTGCGGACCCTGGTGGGATCGGGCCGCGCTATCCTTAGTACCAGGATCGTTATCGTCGATCCCCAGTCGCTGACCGCCTGCGCACCGGATACCGTCGGCGAGGTCTGGGTCTCAGGCCCAAGTGTGACCAAGGGTTACTGGAACCAGCCCGAAGAAACCGAGCACACTTACCGCGCCTACCTGGCAGATAGCGGCGAGGGACCCTTCCTCCGCACCGGAGACCTGGGCTTCCTCAAAGATGGCGAACTGTTCATCACCGGCCGTCTGAAGGATCTCATCATCATCGCGGGCCGCAACTTTTATCCGCACGATATCGAACTCACCGTCGAGCAGAGCCATCCGGCGATCAAGGCCGGATGTTGCGTGGCGTTCTCCGTCGATGTCGCCGACGAAGAACGTCTTATTGTCGCCGCCGAGCTCGAACGTCACTACCAAACTGTCGATCACGATCAGCAAAATGGCGCCGCCTACGATGGAACCGCGTCCAACGGAAATGGGACCAACGGTACCGCGCACAACGGGTCCAATGGCGTAGCGCATCTGCATAGCAATGGAAACGGGCGTATGCCCCTGGATGCGGACGCGATGGTGCGGGCGATTCGGCAGGCGGTGGCGCAGGAGCATGACGTACGCGTGCATGCAGCCGTGCTGCTCAAGGCCGGCAGCCTTCCCAAGACCAGCAGCGGCAAGGTCCAGCGCAATCTGTGCCAGGCCGGTTTCCTCAATGGCACCCTGGCCAGCCTCGATAGAAGAAGTGCCTGATGGCGGCAAATTCCACCAACGGCTCGTCACCGATTTCTGCCGAGCGGGGTTCCACCTATGCAAACGCGCGTAACGGGACGGGCCCATCGACTGATTTGCGGACTGATCTCCGGACCGCGGAAGTAATTCAAAGCTGGTTGGTCGCGCGGTTGTCCGCGATCCTGGAAATTGAGCCGCGCGAAATCGATGTCCGCGAGCCGTTTGCCAGCTACGGCCTCGGATCGACCGAGATGGTCTCCCTGTCCGGCGAACTGGCGGAGTGGCTGGAACGGCCGCTTCCTCCCGAACTCGCGTACGAGTATCCCACCGTCGAGACCTTGGCCCGCCATCTGGCAGGCGCCGCGGAACGTTCCTATTCACACGTCGTGGCCGAGCGGGCCGCGACCAACGAACCGATCGCGATCATCGGAATCGGATGCCGCTTTCCCGGCGCCAGCGGCCCGAACGCGTTCTGGCAGATGTTGCGCGACGGCGTCGATGCGATCACCGAGGTCCCTGAAGATCGCTTCAGCCTGCGCGACTTCTATGATCCTGACCCGGCTGCTCCGGGCAAAACGTACACCCGATGGGGCGGCTTTCTCGATCAAGTCGATCAGTTCGATCCCCACTTCTTCGGTATCTCGCCGCGTGAAGCGGCGCGGATGGATCCGCAGCAGCGCCTCTTGCTCGAAGTCGCGTGGGAAGCTTTGCAGGACGCGGGGCAGGTTGCCGAACGGCTCGCCGGCAGCCAGGCCGGCGTATTCATCGGCATCTCCAACAACGACTACGGCCGGATCCAGTTCGGCGATCCGCTTCGTATCGACGCCTACGCGGGCACCGGCAACGCGCTGAGCATCGCGGCCAATCGCATTTCCTATTTGTTTGATTTGCGCGGACCGAGCATCGCGATTGACACTGCATGCTCCTCGTCGCTGGTCGCCGTTCATCTGGCCTGCCGCAGTCTGTGGAACGGAGAGTCCGATCTCGCGCTGGCCGGAGGCGTCAATCTGATCCTCTCGCCCGCGATCACCATCAACTTTTCCAAGGCCGGCGTGATGGCTCCCGACGGCCGCTGCAAAACCTTCGACGCGCGCGCCGACGGCTACGTCCGCAGTGAGGGCGCCGGCGTCGTCGTGCTGAAACCGCTGTCCAAAGCTTTGGCCGATGGCGATCCGATCTACGCCGTGGTTCGCGGCAGCGCGGTAAATCAGGACGGACGCAGCAACGGCCTGATGGCGCCGAACCCTCTTGCGCAGGAAGCCGTCCTCAAAGAAGCGTATCAGCGCGCCGGCGTCTCGCCCGGCGACGTTCAATACGTAGAGGCGCACGGCACCGGCACCTTGCTGGGCGATCCGATCGAAGTGAAGGCCCTTGGCGCTGTGCTCCGCATCGATCGCTCGCCCGACAGGCCGTGCGCAATCGGCGCAGTCAAGACCAATATCGGACATCTCGAGGCCGCCGCCGGTATCGCCGGCTTGATCAAGGTTGCGCTCGCGCTCCAGCATCGGGAGATCCCGCCCAACCTGCACTTCACCGAGCCCAATCCGCACATTCCTTTCGATCGGCTCCCGCTCCGCGTCCAGACCGCGCTCGGTCCGTGGCCGGTCGAGTCGGGCCCGGCGCTGGCCGGCGTCAGCTCATTCGGTTTCGGCGGCACCAATGCCCACGTGGTTCTCGAAGCCGCGCCGCAACCTAGTTTGGAAAATCGAAGTACGGATCGCGGAATCGAAAATCGAGAGGTCGGCGACCGCAACATCGGACACTTACTGCCGCTGTCGGCGCGCAGTCCCGAGGCGCTCCAGTCTCTCGCTCGAGCCTACCAGGACTTTCTCGCAACTCCGGAGTCCGAGCGGGCACTCGATGACTTTTGTTACACCGCCAGTATCCGGCGCAGTCATCACGACTACCGTCTCGCCGTAACCGGGAACTCACGCGAACAACTGAGCGACGGACTACAGGCTTTCCTGCTCGGAGAGTCGCGTCCCGGTCTGTCCTCCGGCCGCAAAGATGCGGGCCGTCAGAGAAAGCTCGTCTTCGTGTTTCCGGGACAAGGATCGCAATGGTTCGGCATGGGGCGAAGTCTCCTAAAGCAGGACCCGGTCTTTCGCGAGGTCATCGAACAATGTGACCTCGCGATGCGGCCTTACGGTGACTGGTCCTTGCTCGCCGAGCTGACTGCGACCGACGCGTCTAAGTCTCGCTTGAGCGAAGTCGATATCGTTCAACCGGCTCTGTTCGCGATTCAGATCGCCTTGGCCGCTTTGTGGCGCTCGTGGGGTATCGAGCCGCACGCCGTCATCGGCCACAGCATGGGCGAGGTCGCGGCGGCGCACGTCGCCGGCGCGCTCAGCCTCGAAGACGCCGTCCGGGTCATCTGTCATCGCAGCCAGTTGGTCAAGCGCGTGACTGGACAGGGAGCGATGGCCGCCGTCGAGCTGTCCATGGAAGATGCGCGCGGCGTTCTCGGCGGCTACGAAGATCGCGTGTCGATCGCGGCCAGCAACAGTCCCACCTCGGTTTTGTTGTCCGGCGATCCGGCAACACTGGAGACGATCCTCGATCGATTGCGGCGCCGCGAAATCTTCTGCGCGATGGTGAAAGTGGATTTCGCTTCCCACAGCCCGCAGATGGATCCTTTGCGCGCCGATCTGCTCGACGCCTTGAAAGAGTTAAAGCCACAACCGGCGCCGGTACCAATCTACTCGACCGTTATCGGCACGCTCGCCCAGCACTTCGCGTTCGATGCGCACTATTGGGCGCGGAACCTGAGAGAGCCGGTGCTCTTTTCAGCGGCGGTTCAACGCCTGCTGGAAGATGGTCACGACCTCTTCCTCGAAATCAGCTCGCATCCGATTCTTCTCAGCAGCATTCAGCAAGGCGTTCATCACTTTAGCAAGGATGCCGACCAGCAAGGCACGGTGCTGCCTTCGATGCGGCGCGATGAAGCCGAGCGCACAGTTATGCTGGGCTCGCTCGGCGCACTCTATTCGCTCGGATACCCGATCGACTGGAAGCGCATCTATCCCGTGGCGCGGCGATGCGTCAGCCTCCCGATGCATCCGTGGAATCGCGAGCGATGCTGGATGGAGAGCGGGGCAGGGGACTCTGATCCTCAATGGGAGCAGGTTCCGCGCGGCGCGAAAGAGCGGCATCCGCTGCTGGGCCGGCATTTCAAATCGGCACATCCCGCGGGGCCCCACTTCTGGGAAGTTACGCTCGACAAGCGCGTCCTTCCTTATCTCGATGACCATCGTATCGAGGGAGTCGCGGTGCTGCCTGCGTCGGCATACGTGGAAATGGCGCTGGCGGCCGCGGCCGAGGCGTTCAGAGCCGAGCCTCTAGAACCGGCAGAGTCCTTTACATCACCAGGACTTGCTAAGGCCTTTACGATTAAAGACTTCGAATTTCGTCGCGCGCTGTTCCTGCCCGACGGCGAAGCTCGCCATCTCCAGCTAATCCTGTCTCCTGGAGCCGATGGCGCAGCGTCGATTCAGATCTACAGTCGCGCCGCGGCAATGGACGAGGCCGGTAAGTCGTGGACGCTGCATGCGACGGGCCGCGTTTGTCCCCAGCCGGATGGCAGCGTCTTACCGACACGGCAGGAAACGCTCGCCGAGATCCAGGCGCGATGCCCGGAAACGATCTCGGGATCAGAGTACTACGCCAAGCTTGCCGAAAGCGGCGTCTACTACGGTCCGATTCTTAAGAGCATCACCCAATTGTGGCGCAAGGGCGGTGACGTACTGGGTGAACTACAACTTCCTGAAGGCCCTGACACTGAATTCAATAAGTATCAGATTCATCCGGCGAGCCTCGATGCATGCCTGCAAGCCGCGGGAGCCGCACTCGCGACCGAAGCGGTCGCAAATGGCAAGCAAGGCATCTTCATGCCGACCCGCATCGATGAGATCAACGTACACAGCCGTCCGGGATCGCATCTATGGAGCTACGCCAGAGTTAAAGAGTGGGACGCCGATACTGCCAGAGGTGATGCACGGCTCCTGGACGACGAGGGCCACACGCTAGTCGAGATTCTGGGACTTCGCTTCGACTCCCTGGAAGGCGCCGCGCGGCGCGCCGTCGAAGAGAACGTTGATGACTGGCTATACGAGTTTCAGTGGAAAGAAAAACCGCGCCCCAAGGAGCAAGAACTAAAGGCCGAAGCCTCCTCGCAGCTGGAAAACACTTCGCAAGTCAAATGCGGAACCTGGCTTATCTTCGCCGATCGCTGCGGCGTAGGCGAAGCGCTCGCATTACAGTTAGAAGGGCAGGGCGCGCGAAGCATCCTTGTCTCTTGCGACGATTGGTACGAGGCCACCGACAATACGCACTATCGGATTCGCGCGGAAAACCAGGAAGACCTGAGACAGCTCTTCGCGACGGCACTCGCCAATCCATCGGACTGGCCGCGGCATTGTCCATCTATGGAGTCTCGATGCTCCTGCGCCCGATGAGATCACGCTCGCATCGCTGACCAAGGCTCAGAGTCTTGGTTGCGGCGCCGTGCTCCAGTTAGTCCAGGAACTGGCCGGCGCCGAGTTACGCGATCCGCCGCGCCTGTGGCTGGTAACGCGCGGGGCTCAGGCAGCCGGTGAAGAGTCGCTACCTATAGATGTGGCGCAGTCGCCGTTGTGGGGAATGGGCCGCGTTATCGCGCAGGAGCACGCCGCGTTCTGGGGCGGACTGGTCGACATAGAACCTGCAGCCGGCGCGTCGGCGCTCGATACCGCAGCTCATCAGTTGTATCGAAGAAATCTCCCGCCCGGACGGAGAGGATCAGATCGCGTTTCGTGACGGACGGCGATTGGTCGGCCGCCTCGTTCGATCAGTTCGCAAGCCCGAGTCGGCGATTCAGCAGCGTGCGCTCGCGCTCCGCACCGATGGCAGTTATCTGATCACCGGAGGATTGGGCGACCTGGGCCTCGTCGTCGCGCGTTGGATGGTCGAGCGCGGGGCTCGGCCGCCTGATCCTTCTGGGACGCACGAAGTTCCCGCAGCGCTCAAGCTGGAGCGCGGTGGAGACAGGCACGCGCCTGGCGCATCAGATTCGGGCAATTCGGGAGTTGGAAGCGATGGGCGCGAGCATCCACCTCGCGCCAGTGGACGTCGCCGACGAAGAACAGCTCGGCACTTTTCTGAACGAATTCAGCGCCGAAGGTTGGCCGCCGATCCGCGGCGTCGTGCATGCAGCCGGCGTCCTTCAGGACGGCCTGCTCACGCAGCTCGATCAGGCCGCGCTGACCACAGTCCTGCGGCCCAAGGTGATGGGCGGCTGGCTGCTGCATCGCCTGCTCGCGAACGCCCCACTGGATTTCTTCGTGCTCTTCTCCTCCGCCGGCTCGCTCCTGGGTCAGCCCGGCCAGGGCAATTATGCAGCGGCGAATGCCTTCCTCGATGCCCTTGCGCATCATCGACGTGCGCAACATCGCCCGGCCTTGAGCGTCAATTGGGGCGCTTGGGCCGAGTTGGGCTTTGGAGATACGACGGGCGGCAAGCGTCTCGCCGCGCGCCTCGCGATGGTCGGAATCAGGAGCATGGCGCCCGGGCAGGCGCTGGAAGTGCTGGAGCGGATGCTCAGGCAGGGTGCAACCCAGGTCGCGGTGGTGCCCGTCGACTGGCGTCAATATCACCAGTTCTATTCGGCGCTCAGTCAGTCGCCGTCGCTCTCCGAGGTTGCCAGCGAGGAGGCTGTCAACCTCGCGGCGAGCCCTCGCGGAAAGCATCGGGAAGCTCTCCTCGCCGCAGAGCCCGCGGCGCGCCTGCAACTGGTGCAGGCCTACCTGGGCGAACAAGTCGCGCGGGTACTCGGGTTTTCCGCATCCAGACTGGACGTTGATCAACCGCTCAGCAACCTGGGGCTGGACTCCCTGATGGCAGTCGAGTTGAAAAACCGCATCTCAGTCGACTTAGGCGTCAACCTCCCGATGGTCAAATTTCTCCAAGGTCCAAGCGTCGCCCAAGCCGCGACGCAGATTCTTGAGCAATTGACTGCGGAACTTTCCACTTCGCCGGTATCGCTAACCCCGGCAGTCGGAGATCGCGATGAAAAGTCTAAGAACGGGGACGACGACGCTGATGGCAAACTATTGGCAAAACTCGATGAGCTTTCTGACGACGAAGTGAATTCAATGCTCATAGACATGTTGGACAAAGCGGAAATCAGCCAATGAGCAACGCCTCTCATCAAATCGCCAATCTGTCACCAGGAGAAAGCGCGCGACGCTGTGGCAACCTCCGTCGCAAAGAAGTCAGTCAGCTGTTGGACAAAGCGGAAGTTAGTCAATGAGCAACGCCTCCCAGCAAATCGCCAATCCTTCACCAGGAGAGAGCGCGCGACGCTTTGGCAACCTCCGTCGCAAAGAAGTCAGTCAGCTGTTGGACAAAGCGGAAGTTAGTCAATGAGCAACGCCTCCCAGCAAATCGCCAATCTTTCACCAAGCGACCGGCGCGCCCTGCTCGGCAGGCTCCTTCGCAAAGAGGCGGGTCACGCTCAATCGTTCCAGCCTCTATCCTATAACCAACAGGGGATATGGTTTCTGTACCAGCTCGCGCCAGAGAGCATGGTTTACAATGTGAATTTCGCCGCGCGCATCCGGTCCGAGGTTGACATTCCAGCCTTGAAGCGCGCGTTTCAAACACTGGTTGATCGGCATCCCGCCCTGCGGACCACCTTCCAGGTCCGCTCCGGCAAGCCCGTTCAACAGATCCACCGTCAGCACAAGATCCACTTCGAGGAGACCGATGCGGCAACCTGGTCGCCCGAGCTTCTGAAAGCCCAGCTTCTGGAGCAAGCCTATCGCCCTTTCGATCTGGAACAAGGTCCAGTGCTGCGAGTGAACTTGTTCACCTGCTCTCCAACGGAACACGTGCTTTTGCTGGTGGTCCATCATATCGCGATCGATTTCTGGTCGCTCGCGATTCTGCTCACCGAGCTCGGCGTTTTGTATCCGGCGGAAAAGGGCGGCATACCCGCGAGGTTGCCTGCGCTTGATTCGCAATACACCGACTATGTTCGATGGCAGGCCGAAATGCTGGCGGGCCCTGAGGGTGAGCGGCTATGGGCCTACTGGCGCAAGCAACTAGCCGGACAGTTGCCGTTGCTCGAGCTTCCTACCGATTGGCCCCGGCCACCCGTTCCGACCTATCACGGCGCTTCGTTCGACTTCCGTTTGAGCGACGAACTGAGCTCGCGGCTCAAGGCGCTCGCTAAGACGCAGAGCGCAACCTTGTACATGGTTCTCCTGGCCGCATTTCAGGTGCTGCTTCACCATCACACGGATCAGGAAGATCTTTTGATCGGTTCTCCAGTGCTCGGCAGGAGTCGGGCCGAGTTCGAAGGGATCGTGGGCCTTTTCACTAACCCGGTGATCCTGAGAGCGAATTGTTCCGGCAATCCGACTTTCGAGGCGTTTCTCGGCCACACCCGCCAGACCGTGCTGGCCGCGCTCGAGCATCAGGACTATCCGACCTTGCTGCTGGTCGAACGGCTCCGACCAACCCGGGATTCAGCCGCCCCCCGCTATGCCAGGTGATGTTTGTGCTCGATAAGCCGCATCAACTCGCAGAACCGGGAGCGCCGTCATTCGCGCTCGGAGAGAGCGGGCTGCGCATGAATCCTGGCGGATTGGAGTTGGAAGCTCTGCCCCTGGAACATCGGGCGGCCACTCTCGATCTGGTGATGCTAACCATCGAAACCGCGAACTCGCTGTCTATTTCCATGCGCTACAACAGCGAGTTGTTCGACGCCGCTACCATCGCGCGCATGGCAACACATTTCGAAGCGCTCCTGAACTCTGTCACTGCGCAGCCGGATACCAGGTTGGATGCTCTTAGAGACGTGCTTGTCCAACTCGACAAGCGGCAACAGGCGGCGTCGCGACAACAGCGCAGAGAGGTAAACCTGCAAAGGCTGAAGGCCGTCAAGCGCGTCCCGATCGGCATCTCGCAACCTGCCAGTGATGGCGGCAACGGTTATATAACCCCTCGCCCGCCGAACGATCGACCGCTCCTACATCTCAACGGAGACTCTCCCGGCTCCAGCTACTGAGCAGTCGGTCGATGCACCGTCCTAGACGTACCAGATGCGTGGCAAGATGATTGAAGGGTTCCGACTTTCACCTCAGCAGCAACGTCTGTGGTCATTGCTGAAGGACGGCCACGCAGCGTCTTATCGAGTCCTCGGTGCGATTCTGATCGAAGGACGACTGGACCTGAAGATATTCGAAGCGGCATTGCAAGGCGTGTTTTCTCGGCATGAGATCTTTGGCACCGCCTTTATCTGCCCGCCCACAACAAACATTCCATTGCAGATTATTACCAGCCATAAGCCGTCGCTCGAGATCCACGATCTGGATAGCTGGTTGCCTCCCGACCGGGAGGCAAAACTCGAAGCGCTTTTTCAAGCCGCTGCCGACGTGGCTTTTGACTATGGCAACGGCCCGCTTGCGTATCTGTCGCTGGCGACACTAATAGCAGACAGGCACATGTTGTTTGTCGCTGTGTCTGCCCTTTGCGCAGATGCACCCACGCTCTCAATTTTCGTCCGTGAATTGAGCAGTTCTTATTCAGCCTTGTTGCGTGGTGAAACGCCTGGGGCTGCAGCGTTGCAGTATGCCGATGTTGCACAATGGCAGAATGAGCTCCTGGAGTCGCCAGACACGAAAGCCGAAACGGAGTACTGGCGCAAGCAGAAGCCTTTCTCCGTTCCCCGGGTGACTCTCCCCTCTGAGCATCAAGCCTCCGCGACGACGGGTTTCGATCCGCGATCGGTAGTCATCGGGCTTATGCCTGATTTGACTGAGGCACTTAAAGCAGTGGTGCGGAATTACGATACGTCGATGTCCGTGCTGTTGATGGCGTGCTGGCAGACTCTGCTGCGGCGTCTTGGCGGTCGATCGCACTTCATTACCGCGATCGCCTGTGATGGCCGTACTTACGACGAGCTAAGAGAGACTCCAGGACTGCTGGCGCAATCTGTGCCCCTTAAGTGTCATCTAGTAGATCAGCTCCTTTTCAGTGAGCTTCTGAAGCAGGTTGCCGACTCGACGCGGGAAGCACGCGAAGGACAGGAATACTTCGGTTGGGATTCGATTACCGGATCGAACGCGGATGGTGAGGATTCGTCTTACTTCCCGGCTAGCTTTGAATTCAGCCAGCAGCCCGCGCGGTTTTCCGTCGGTGACGTGACATTCACGCTCCAGAAGCAGGTCGCTTGCACTGACCGGTTCGCGTTGAAGCTATCCTGCGTCGAAATCGAAGATTGTCTGCGCATCGATCTTCACTACGACTGCAACTCGTTTTGGGCGGAAGATATCGAGCGCCTAGTTGAACAGTTCCAGACGCTGTTGCAGAGCGTCGCCAGAAATCCCGAAGCGTCGGTGGGCGAGCTGGAGATCTTAAGCGAAGCCGAGCGACAGCGACTGCTTATCGAGTTCAATGATACCAGGACCGCTTACCCAACCGACAAGTGCGTTCATCAACTGTTCGAGCAGCAGGTCGAGCGTACGCCGGACAATCTTGCGGTCGTGTCAGGAGACCTGCATCTGACCTACGCTCAGCTCAACGCTCGGGCCAATCAACTCGCTCATCGCCTGCAGACACTGGGCGTCAGGCCCGAAGTGCCGGTGGCCATCTGCATGGAGCGATGCTTCGAGATGGTGGTCGGGCTGCTCGGCATTCTTAAAGCCGGCGGGGCTTACGTGCCGATGGACCCGGCGTATCCGAAGGAGCGCCTGGCATTCATGTTGGCGGATACCTTCGCGCCGGTGTTGCTGACGCGAAAGATAACACTGGAAGAAGGCATCGTCGCCCCAGGCATCCGAGTCGTGTGCCTGGATTCAGACTGGGACGCGATCGCTCGGGAGAGTGAAGAAAACCCCGGAGGAGGGGGGACGGATAGGAACGCGGCGTATGTCATTTACACCTCAGGCTCAACTGGGCAGCCGAAGGGAGTTGTCGTCGAACATCGGGGACTGGTCAACGCGGTCAGCTGGCTGAAGGAGACGCTCGAACTGTCGTCGGAGGATCGGTGTCTTCTGAAAACACCGATCACTTTCGATGCTGCTGGACGGGAACTCTTTCCGATCCTGACGGCGGGTGGAACTCTGGTGATCGCGGAGGCGGATGGTCACCGCGATTGTCGGTACATAGCAGAAACGATTCGGAACGAAGGAATTTCAATTCTTCACTGCGTCCCGTCCTTCCTTCGCCTTCTAGTCGAAGAACCTGCCTTCGAAGCCCCGCTAGCCTTACGAGCGGTCATGTGCGGTGGGGAAGCTCTGCCTGCCCAGGTCGTAGAGCGCTTCTATCAGCGCTCCTGTGCGAGCCTGTACAACGTGTACGGGCCGACTGAGACGATTATCGATTCGGCGTTTGACCTATGCGATCGAAACGCTACTCCTCCTACGATTCCTATTGGACGGCCGATACCGAACGCATCCATATACATAGTGGACGAGAAGCTTCGGCTCGTGCCGATTGGCGTCGCCGGCAATCTCTACATCGGTGGAGTGGGACTCGCTCGAGGCTATCTGAACCGTCCCGACTTGACCGCCGAAAAATTTATTCCAGACCCTTTTGGATCCATTCCCGGGGCTAGACTGTATAAAACCGGTGATTTGGCCCGCCATTTGGTCGATGGGAATATCGAGTTCCTTGGCCGCGGCGACCATCAGGTGAAGATACGCGGGTTTCGCATCGAACTTGGAGAAATCGAAACTGTCCTCAACCAACATCCGGGTGCGCGCCAGTCGATCGTTGTCGCTCAGGAAGACGCGACTGGAGACCAGCGGATGGTGGCATATGTGGTCGCGGAGCGAGAGCTTCCGATCACGGCCGGCGAGCTGCGCGGCTTTCTCAAAGCCAGATTGCCCGAGCACATGGTGCCCGCCGCTTTTGTAGTGCTCGAGGCCCTGCCGTTGATGCCCAATGGAAAGGTGGACCGACGCGCACTGCCGCCGTTCGATCGAACGCTACTCGAACGCGAACATCTGTTCGTGTCGCCAAGGACTCCCGCAGAAGAACTGCTGGCCGAGGTCTTTGCCCAAGTCCTCGGAATCGAACGGGTAGGTGTCTACGACAACTTCTTTGATCTCGGCGGACACTCGCTGCTGGCGACTCAGGCGATTTCCCGAATTCGTGAAGCCTTTGCGATGGAGATACCGCTGCGGCGGTTGTTTGAGATGCCCACCGTGGCGGCCCTGGCCGAAAGCATCGACGGGGGCGGTCGGGCAGGGCGGAATCTCCTGGCGCCACCAATTTTGCCTGTTCCACGAGACGGGGACCTGCCGCTTTCCTTCGCCCAGCAACGGCTATGGTTCATCGATCAATTGGATCCGGGAAACTCCGTTTATAATTTTCCCGCCGCACTCCGGCTAAAGGGCCAGCTCAACGTCGCGGCGCTGGAGCGGAGCATCAACGAGATCGTCAAGCGACATGAAACCCTGCGCACGACTTTCGTGACGGTGGACGGTCGCCCCGCCCAGGTTATCGCGCCGACGGTGATCGTCACGCTTCCGGTGCTGAGTCTGCAGGAACTGTCTGAAAGCGCGCGAGAGGCGGAGGTCCAGCGACTGGTCATCGCGGAGGCGCACCAGCCGTTCGATCTGGCCCGCGGCCCGCTGCTACGGGTCACGCTGCTGCGGCTGGCCGAAGAGGAGCACGTAGGGCTCCTGACGATGCATCATATCGTTTCCGACGGTTGGTCGACCGGAATACTGATTCGAGAGATGGCGTTCTTTTACCAGTCATTCTCTTCCGAAAGGTCTTCGTCGCTGCCCGAGCTGGCCATACAGTATGCAGACTTCGCCCATTGGCAGCGGCAGTGGCTGCAAGGCGAAGTGTTGGAGACCCAACTCAACTATTGGAAGGAGCGACTCCTCGACGCCCCTCTGCTGGAGTTGCCTACCGACCACCCCAGGCCGGCTGCGCAAACTTTTCGAGGCTCACATCAATCGTTGCGGTTGCCCAGGACTTTGAGCGACGGGCTGAAGGCGCTTGGCAGGCAGGAAGGAACGACCCTGTTCATGACACTGCTGGCGGCCTTCCAGATATTGTTGCATCGCTACACAAGTCAGGACGACCTCATCGTCGGGACGCCGATCGCAAATCGCAACCGGCTCGAAATCGAGGGACTTATCGGGTTCTTCGTGAACACGCTGGTCATGCGTACTGACCTGTCCGGCAATCCTGGCTTTCGCGAGCTCTCGCGGCGTGTGCGGGAGGTGTGCCTAGGAGCGTACGCGCATCAGGACCTGCCTTTCGAGAGACTGGTGGAGGAATTGCACCTGGAACGGAACCTGGGACGCAATCCGCTCTTTCAGGTGATGTTCGTGCTGCAGAATGCGCCGGTGCAAGCTATAGGGCTGCAAGGTTTGACTCTAACTCCGGTGGTGGCGGACACCGGGACTGCCCACTTTGATTTGACCCTGCACGTCGCGGATAGCGAGCAAGGACTGATCGCGACGTTGGCCTACAACACCGATCTGTTCGAGGCTGCCACGATTGCTCGGATGCTCGGTCATTTCAGGATCCTGCTGGAGGCGGTTGTCGCTAATCCTGAGGCGCGGCTCTCGGACTTGTCCATCTTGAGTGACGCGGAGAGGCGGCAACTGCTTGTCGGTTGGAAGCATACCAGGAGCGAGTGCCCAAACGATCTGTGCATCCATGAACTCTTTGAGGATCAAGTCGAACGAACGCCTGACGCGATTGCGATTGTCCTCGAACATGAGCAGCTGACATACGCGGAACTAAACCGCCGCGCTAATCTTGTCGCGCATCATTTGCGGGCTCTGGGAGTGGGACCCGAGATACCGGTCGGAGTCTGCCTGGAGCCGTCATCGGAAGTGGTCGTCGGGTTGCTGGGCATTCTTAAGGCGGGTGGCGTTTATCTGCCCTTGGACCGGGCGTATCCCAAAGAGCGCCTGGCCTTCATGCTGGAAGCGGCCCGAGCGCCGGTGATATTGACGCGGAACCGGCTGGTGGAAGCGCTGCCGGAATGTGAGGCCAAAGTACTCTGTCTGGATTCAGATTGGGATCTGATTGCGGGGGAAACCGACCAGAACCCGGTTAGTTCAACCACGCCGAGGAACCTCGCTTATATAATCTATACCTCGGGATCCACAGGCCAGCCCAAGGGAGTTCTAATCTCGCATGGGGCGCTTGCCGCTCACAGTCGTGACGTCCAAGCGTACTACGAACTGGTCCCGAGCGACCGCGTGCTCCAATGCGCTTCACTGAGTTTCGACCTTTCATTGGAGCAAATCGTTCCGACGCTGATCGTTGGAGCACGGCTGGTAATGATGGGTAAGGACGTATGGCACGCCGGGGAATTCCACCGAAAGATTTCTGAATTCGGATTGACGGTACTCAATTTTTCAACCGGCTACTGGCAAGAGTTGGCTCGCGATTGGGCCGACTTTCCGGAATCGGCATCAAGCACTCAACCCAGGTTGGTTACCGTTGGCGGAGACGTCATGATGCCCGACGTTCTTGAGCTCTGGCAGCGAACGCGAGCGAATTCGATCCGTCTGCTCAATGTCTACGGGCCGACCGAGGATACTGTAACGGCAACTGCTTTCGAAATCGAAGCTCGATCTTCCGCGACAACAACACCTCAGAGAATCCCCATCGGTCGGCCGCTCTCCAGCAGAGAAGCGTACATTCTCGATAAGTATGGCAGCCCGGCTCCGGTTGGAATTCCGGGTGAGCTGCACATCGGCGGAGCGTGCCTGGCGCGAGGCTATCTAAACCGACCCGACTTGACTGCCGAGAAGTTCATTCCCAATCCCTTCAGCACCGAGCCGGGATCACGCCTGTATAAGACCGGAGACTCGGCACGTTACCTATCTGATGGCAATATCGAATTTCTCGGCCGCGTTGACCGCCAAGTCAAGATCCGCGGGTTCCGTATCGAGTTGGGGGAAATCGAGGTAGCGCTTGGCCAACACCCGGCCGTTCGGGAAGCTGTCGTTTTGGCTCAGGAAGACACTCCCGGAAGGAAGCGATTGGTGGCCTATGTAGTCGCCGAGCGAGACCTCGCCCTTACCACCAATGAACTCCGCGACTTTCTGAAAGAGAAAATCCCGGATTACATGGTTCCGTCGGCCTACTTGCTGCTGGACAAACTGCCACTGATGGTCAACGGGAAGGTGGACCGCGGCGCTTTGCCTACGGTTGATCGCGTAAGGCCTGAGCTGGAAAAAGCCTTGGTGGCGCCACGAGATGCTTTGGAGCTTCAACTCACTGGCCTGTGGGAAGAGGTCCTGGGTATTGGACCTATAGGAGTGACGGACAACTTTTTTGAGCTTGGAGGTCATTCGCTGGCGGCGGTGCGTCTGTTCGCTCTGATAGAGAACAGGATTGGCAAGAGACTTCCGCTGGCGGCGGTTTTTCAGGGCGCGACAATTGAACACCTGGCCGCTCTGCTCCGCGAACCGGCTAAACCCGCGCCGCAATCATCGTTAGTGGCTATCCAGCCAGAGGGCGACGAACGGCCGCTCTTCCTCATCCATCCGGCCGGCGGACAAGTGTTCCCCTACATTCACTTGGCGCACTGCCTGGGTCCCGATCAACCATGTTACGGACTACAAGCGAGAGGGCTGGAAGAAGGACAGGACCCGCACACGCGGATCGAAGATATGGCCGCTTACTACATCGAAGCACTCCAGGCGGTCCAACCTGCGGGTCCTTACTGCCTGGGAGGATGGTCCATGGGAGGGACCGTAGCCTTCGAGATGGCTCAGCAGCTTGACGCTCGCGGCCAGAAGGTGGCTCTGCTGGTCCTACTGGATAGCCGAGTGCCGACTGCCGACGAAACGCTTACCGAACAGGAGTTCGAGTCGACGCTGTTGGTCGATGTGATCCGCTACTTCGGTCTTGCCCTGGACCCTGCGGACCTATCGCACCTTCCAAAAGACGAAGTGATAGGCCTCGTGCTAGAGCAAGCTAAGAAAGCTGGTCTGGTGCCCCAGGAGGTTGAGGTGTCGCAGGCTCATCGGTTCGTCGAGCTCTGCAAGGCCGACTTTCGCGCCACCCGGAACTACCTGATGCGTGGCTACCCGGGTCGAATCACTCTATTGAAGGCCGGCGAGGATCTCTCGAAAACACCGACCGACTCGACCCTGGGCTGGGGCGAATGGGCCGCCGGCGGAGTCGAAGTCCATGTGGTGCCGGGCAATCACGCTAACATGGTTTACGCGCCTCACGTTGAAGTATTAGCCGAGAAGCTAAGGACTTGTCTTCGCCAAGCGCAGTCGGACGAAGAATGGTTTTCAAATGCAATCAATCCAGAGATCAGCTTGATGAAGGACACGCCATGAATATCGACGAAGGCGAACGCACTACAAACTACAAAGTCGTAGTCAATCACGAAGGGCAATATTCGATTTGGCCTGCTGAACGCGAGAATCCTGCTGGCTGGAAAGATGGAGAAAGAATTGGGTCCAAGGAAGAGTGCCTGGCTTACGTTAAAGAAGTCTGGACTGACATGAGGCCGCTCACACTCCGAACGAACATGGATAAGCAGGACAGATAGAGGCGCGAAATTCTGATGAGCTCCACGACCTCCAACCCCGCGACAGCCTCCTGGATAGCAGGCCGCCAGCCCGCCTCGCAGGCTCGTCTCCGTTTGTTCTGCTTCCCGTATGGTGGTGGGAGTGCCGCAATGTTTCGCAACTGGTCGAACGCGTTGCCCGCGGACGTTGAGCTCTGTCCGGTTCAACTTCCGGGACGCAGTAATCGGTTGTTCGAGCGTCCTTTCACTGAGCTTTCAGCGCTGGTCGAAGCCCTCGCGCAAACACTGTCATCACTGCTGGATAAGCCCTTTGCTCTGTTCGGTCATAGCCTCGGGGCACTGGTCGGCTTTGAACTCGCGCGCCAGTTGCGCAGACAGTATGACGTCAATCCTGTTCACCTGTTCGTCTCTGCCGCCCATGCGCCGCAGGTCCTTTCTCGCGGCGTGCCCATCCACGGTTTGCCGGAGCGCGAATTTTCAGAGGAAATACGGCGCCTCAAAAGCATCCCGATGCAAATCCTGGAACACGAGGAAGTCATGGAGAGCATACTCCCTCGCTTACGGGCAGACTTTACAATCTACGAGACCTACCGGTACTCAGCAGGGCCTCCCTTGAATTGCCCAATCTCGGCCTTTGGAGGCTTGGACGACAGGAAGGTGAGGCGCGTTGACCTCGAAGCCTGGCGCGATCAGACGACAGCCTCGTTCTCGTTGCGAATGTTTCCCGGTGACCATCTTTTCTTGAACACTACCCAGCCGCTTGTTCTTCAGATGCTTTCCCAGGAACTGCACTGAGACTCAGGAGGCGAGGAGACTATAGCAACTGTAGCCGGACCAGCCGCTTGCGCTACTCACATACAGCGAAGGTTATTGGAGAATGAACGCCGATTGGGCGGAGTAGTAGCGGAGGAACTTGAATCAAGGAGGGTGTCGCGCTGGTGAGATGAATGAACGAAGCTCCGCCACACAAGTCAGTTTTGCGAAACCTTGTAGCCTTTGCGGTCGCGGGAGCGATCGTATACTGGGGCGCGCGCAGCGTTTCGTGGAGTCAGGTGGCCGACGCCTCGGACCACGCCACGCTCTGGCTGTTCCTCGTCGCGAGCCTCGGCGGCTTCCTATGCTGGTTTGTCGGCGAAACGATTTTGTATTCGCGCCTCTTCAGTTATTTCTATGGGCCGACTGAAGTGCGTGAGCTGCTTCCGACCATGGCGTCGGTCTATTTCCTACAACTGATCAACTCCTACGTCGCAAGTGGCGCATATGTGCTCTTTCTCCACGTGCGCAAGCGGGTACCGTGGATAGCCAGTGGATGTACCTTGCTGTTTCTTGCATATCTCGACGTAATGCTGCTGTCAGGGTTGTCGCTTTGCGCGATCGCTCTCGTGCCTACTTCACCTATTTGGCCCGGTCGCTATTACGTGGCGGGCGTACTCGTCGCAGGGTGCCTCATCGCGTCGTTTTGGCGCTTTTGGGGAGCGCGGCTCAGGCGCGGTACTTGGCTGCGGTGGCTTTACGAACGGCCGTCGATGTCGAGTTTCCGTACGGTGCGTCCTTCGCAAGTGGCCAAGCTGCTTTCCATCAGGTCCGTGATCGCTCTGGGAGCGGCCCTCGCGCTGTACGGACAGTTCGCGAGTTTTCACATCCACATACCGATTGTACAGGTGTTGGCATTGGCCCCGCTGGTGGTGGCGATAGGAAATTCGCCGTTTTCGCCCGGCGGACTCGGGTCTACTCAACTCGTCTTCACCGTCGGCTTTGCACGGTTTGCCGACAAGAGCGATCTGTTCGCGCTCTCGCTTGCCGTGTGCGCCTTTAACCTTCTCATCCGAATACCGATGGGGCTCGCGATGGGAGCGCCGCTCGAAGAGGTAGTCGAGGTCAAACGCGCATATGCGGCGGAGTCCGTGCCAGCGGTGAACGTACTACGTAGTGGTGCTGGCAGCTAACCGCATTATTCATTTTTTTTTCCGGAGATAGCAGGTCCTTTTATGCGATGGCACAAAACAATCATGGCGTTGGTCGTGGGGCTGGTTTCGCTGAGTCTGGGTCAGTTCTCACACGCTGCCAACGATCAACGGGGAAGTGAACTGGTTGATCGGGTTGCTCAACTCTTCGGCGGTAAGTCCAGTATCGCGACTTTGCAGATGCAGATCTTCGCGGAAGCGGGGCAGCGCGATCTAACGATGAAGATTTGGACGCAAGGAGATAACAACCTGGTCCGCATCATGAGCCCCGACAAGGACGCTGGCACGTGTATTCTAAAAATAGGCAGCCAGGTCTGGTACTACCTGCCTAAGGTGAAGCGCACCATCAAGGCACCTTCTTCGATGACGATGACGTCATGGATGGGAAGTGATTTCACGCTAGATGATCTGGTGAAGCAAAGCGGCCTGGAACGCGACTACTCTATCGCGAATTCCTTTGCGGGTAAGCGTGGCGAGGTTGAGGTGTACGAGTACACGTTGACGCCTAAACCCGACGCGGCGGTGGTGTGGGGAAAGATTGTATTGCAAATCCGCCAGGCGAATCTGATGCCGGCATGGCAAGGCTTCTATGATGAAGATGGGAAGCTGGTGCGCGAACTCACCTTCTCCGATTACTCGACTATGGGTGGCAGGCTCATACCCACGCGCTTGGTCATGCAATCCGTGGACAAGCCCGATCAGAAAACGACCATCGTGTACGATGACGTCAAATTCGCAGTGCCGATCAGCGCAGAGACATTTTCCCTGCCCAATCTGAGCCGATGAGCGGACGCTTGCTCCAGCTTGCGTGGCGGAATCTGTGGCGCAATCCCCGGCGTACGGCTATCGCCATGGCCGCGATCGCGCTCGGCTACGCGATGCTGCTGTTTGTTGCCTGTCTGATGGCGGGTCTGCGCTGGCAGATGATCGAGAACGGAACGCGCTTGATTCTTTCCGAGATCCAGGTGCACGCCCCAGGTTACTACCCCGACCGTTCCACGCAAAAAACTTTGGGCGGTGAAAAAGGAACAGATGTCCGCGTTTTGCTTGCCGCCATCGGCGCTGACTCTCGCGTCTATGCCGCGGCTCCGCGAGTGTACGGGTATGGCTTGGTAAGCGCTTCTCATGGCTCGTCAGCAGGGGTGGCTCTGCTGGGCGTGGTGCCCGATCAGGAATCGAAGGTTACGATCCTGAATACTCAGATCGTAAGAGGGAGCTATCTCACCAAATCGATGCCAAAGCAGGTCGCAGTGGGAGACAAGCTCGCAGGGGTAATTGGCGTTCAGATCGGGTCGGAAATTGTTCTACTCACGCAAGCGGCTGATGGTTCGCTGGGAAATGACCTGTACACGGTCGGAGGAATTTTCCACACCGGCCTCGATGCGATGGACCGGGGCCTGATACTGATGCAGCTCGCCTCGTTACAGGACCTGTCGCATCTGGTGCCCGGGAGGATCGATGAAGTTGGTATCAAGCTCCACGACACGACCGAAGCTACCACGGTAGCGTCGGCACTTGGGGCCCGACTGCGTAACATTCTGCCCGTTCAGGTGAGTCCGTGGCCCGAACTCGCGCCGGAACTGGCCAACTATGTGCAGTTCAATCACGGCGTCACATTCGTTCTCTTTTTTATTTTTTTTCTATTAGCGGTCATCGGCATCATGAACGCTATGCTAATGGCCGTGTTCGAGCGAACTCGGGAATTGGGCATGCTCATGGCCTTAGGAATGCGTCCTATGCAGGTGGTTAGCCTCATAATGGCCGAGGCTGCGGGCTTGGCTGTGGCCAGTTTGGTAGTGGGAGGAGCTATTGGCGCTCCGCTGCTCTGGTACCTGCAGGAGCATGGGATCGACATGGGCGGCGCCAAAGGCGAGGTCGTTTCTGTCGCCGGAGTCGTGGTGGGCCATCTGTGGTACGGGCGACAGGACTTTCCCGCATACGCTCAGGCAGCAGTGGGACTGACCATCACGGCGCTTGTCTCCGCTCTCTATCCCGCCTGGCGCGCTGCTCATTTCCGGCCAGCGGAAGCGATCCGCAAGGTCTAACAATGACCAGCGCTCTCCTTTTGATAAAAGTCAGCTGGCGCAATCTATGGCGCAATCCCCGAGGCACTCTGTTGACCGCGCTGGCTCTAGGCCTGGGGCTCGCCTTATTGCTGATTTCCTTGGGCCTGCTCGACGGCGGCCACGAGCAAACGATTGCGAACGGGGTGCGGTTTGGTCCGGGCCACGTCGTGATCCAGGCCAAAGGGTTTCAAGACACCGGCTCTCAGGAGCTGCTGCTCCCGGCCCGGGTGGTCTCGACAACCAACGAGTTCCTCCAGACCGCGCCCATGAAGCGTGTTCTGTTAGGCGTGAGTCCCAGGCTTCTGGCCACAGGACTGCTGAGCTCGACAGCCAACTCTGTGGGTGTGACTATTGTCGGTGTCATACCGCGGGACGAACGCGCTGTATCTCTGATCCCGCAACGCATGGTGAGCGGGACATATCTTAGTGATGACAAACCCTCTGGAGTCGTCATCGGCGTCGAGCTGGCTCGCAAGCTCGAGGTGAAGATAGGTTCCAAAGTGGTGCTGATGACGCAGGCGGTGCGGCAACCAGGCACGAAAGTTAAGGACGTCACTGCGGGCGAGATGCAAAGCACCATGCTGCGCGTGAATGGGATCTTTCGCACCGGGATGTCAGGGGTGGATGCCGACGTCATCCATTTGCCGCTGCCCGAAGCTCAGATCCTGCTTGGAGTGCCGGACGACCAGGTGACTCAGGTTGCCCTCTTTCTTCGGCAGGAGGGCGATTCAGTGATGGTGGCGAAGGGCTTGCGCGAGCAGTTCGTAGGAGCGCCAGTAGAAGTTCTGACCTGGCGGGAATCGATGCCAATGCTGGCGCAGATCCTTGGGCTGGACCATTCCTTTAATTACATCATGAACGGTGTGGTTCTTGCTATGGTCGGATTGGGAATACTCAACACTATTCTGATGAGCGTACTCGAACGCCGCTATGAATTTGGCGTCTGCAAAGCTCTCGGCCTTAGACCTGTGCAGCTCGCCGTGATGATCGTGATTGAGTCTCTCGCACTCACTGCAATGAGCCTTGCTCTTGGTCTGGTGCTGGGTTTGAGCGTTGCCCACTATTTTGCAACCTCCGGGTTGGATCTGCGCGTGCTATTCAGAACCGGGCTTCCTTCTACGATTGTTCTTGATCCGATTCTCTATTCGCGTTTGAGCCTGGCGCGAATCGTCTCCTCAGTGAGCATCGTGTTCATAATGGCGACCGTCATATCTTTTTATCCGGCGCTTAAAGCAGCGCGAACTGAGCTCCCCGACGCATTGAAAGTCTTTTAACGCGCAAGTCTCTTGGCCAGTGGCATGACTGATTGGAGAGTGAATTGATTCAACCGGCAGTAGAACTGACCGACGTCAGAAAGACCTATCGAACGGGTGCAATCGAAGTCCCGGCCCTTCGCGGAGTTTCTCTGCGAATTGAGCCCGGGGAATTCGTAGCTACTGCCGGTCCTTCTGGCTCTGGCAAGACCACGCTGCTGAACGTCATCGGCGGACTCGACCGCGCGGATTCCGGGACGGTATGGGTGGCGGGGCAAAACCTCCAGCTTTTATCCTCGAGTGAACTGGCTCGCGTGCGCTTGCAACGTATCGGTTTCGTTTTCCAAACCTATAACCTGCTGCCCGTCCTTACCGCGTTGGAGAATACGGAATTTACTTTGCTTCTTCAGGGCGTGCCCGCGCGCGAGCGTAAAGAAAGAGTCGAAAAGCTGTTTCGGGAGATAGGTCTCGCGGGCCTCGAGAATCGTCGTCCGGCTGAACTCTCCGGCGGGCAACAACAGCGAGTGGCTGTCGCCCGAGCGATGGTGACGGAACCTGCACTTATCCTGGCAGACGAGCCGACGGCGAATCTGGACTCTGCCACCGCGATCGCGCTTCTCGACGTGATGGAACGACTTAATCGCGCCACCGGTACGACTTTCATCTTCTCCACTCATGACCCTCAAGTCATGGAGCGCGCTCGCCGCCTGATCCGTTTGCGAGACGGATGGATAGCGAGCGACGAGACTCATGATGCGCAGGATAGAGTCGCGGCCGCTAACGGAGCTGCCTGACCCGCCCCGTTGTCATTCAGGAATCGAGGGACCCCCGAGGATGGCAGTGATTGGCGCGTGCGCTGCCGCCACGGCCGGTACAGCTACGACTGGGGGTGCGCCAGCTGTATAGAAGCGAATAAGTTCCGTCGTCACCTCCGGGCCGCCGACAAAGGTGCTGCCCTGCTGCTTCAGCAGCCGGTAGGGAGCCGTCGATTCGAAATAGAGAGTAACCTTCGGAACTACCGGCTTGATGACGTGCAGGACGAAGCGCGGCCAATTCGGCATGATCGTCGCGATGTCGACTTGAGCGATAACCTTGAGCGCCGAGAAGCTGCCGGCCGGCACAGTTAGCTGTTCGATCGGTTCGGCCGAAACGTCCTGGCTAACATAACTATAGGGTGTGAGCTGCTGATTGAGTGTGCCTTCGGCGCCATTGCGTGGTGGCGTGTCGAAGGCGCGCAAAAACGCCATCCATGGAACCGCGTCCGGATACAAGTCGTGCGGTAGATCGGCGGCCCCGGCCAGCCGAAGTACCGCCGCATCGTTCCGCCAGAACGCGCTCTGCAGCGCGCGACCATGATCGTAGAGCGTCCATTGGTACATGGTGCAGCCATGGCGATGATTTGGAAGCAGCCAGAAGCCAACTTCAAACTGATCGCTGGACAAGGTGGTCACTTCGATATGGACCGTGTCGTCGCCGACTACCTCGTTCCATGACTTAGCCTGCATCACCAGCTGGCCGGTGCGGTTCTCTGTCTGCCGGGTTTCGTCGACCTCGACGCCGGGTGGTGGCGTCATCACATTGCGTCCGGATTGCTCACCGACCATTCCGCGGCCAAGCAAGCCCCGCGTCACCAACCACGCGTCCACGACAGAACCAGCCCTCGCCTCTGTGGCCGGCGCGGGCACGGTATCGGTTCGTGCCATCGCGGGCCGCAGACTTAAAGGTGCGACAAACGCGGTTAACAAAAGAGCAGGAATCCAAATTCGGGAGGATGAGGTGCTCAAAATTTAAGAACTCCTAAGACAGACGGCCAATCGCCGGCACGCTCTCCTGCATCCGGGACTTTTGCTTACGCGCAAATTCCCAGCGCCCGCGACGCATGCCAACGGCAACTATTCCTCGAGCAGAGGTTACAGATTTACGGATACTCTCGAGCGAGGTGAACTGATCGTATGCCCTTCAACCCAGGTACGCAAAGACGGCCGACCACTATTCCGTTCGCGACAGAGGGTTGGCCGGAAGCGGAGAGACAGTCCACAGGGGGGCGCGGCTCGTTTTGAAGCCCGAAAATAAGGTCACGCCCGTCCGTGCTCGACGCTAAAGGCCGTCAGTTCGTTGAAGAATCCGCCGAAACTGTCGCAGCCGCTTTCAATTTGTGCTACGGGCCGTTCAGGAATTCAGGCGGTGAAATAGCGCGACGGATTCGTGTCGCAAGTCACTTTCAGTGGACGCCGCCGGTTCGACCTGGTCGCCTGCTTCGCCAGTTCTTTCAAATTGAATCATCGCTCGCTGAGGAGCGGTGAATTCGCACGCGAGCGGGTTCGGCTGGTGTTTAGAGCGAGGCTCTAACTGGAGCGCGGACCGCAACCGGCAGACCTAGTGGAATCGTTAAACCCGATAGTAGAGCCGCCCGGCGCCTCCGCTGGCTGCCCTCTTTGGTACGCAATGCTCGCATTCGTTGGTATCGCCCAGTCGTCCGTACACGCTGCGGATAGCGGCCAGCGTCGCTGAGTCCTCGTCGGCGCTCTGAGGAAAAATACGGTCGTCAGGAAACCACTCCCCGAATCGCAGTCGGCGCAAAGCCTCAAGGAGATCCGCTTGCACCCCCGCGAGCAGCACTTCGATGCCGAGACTTTCGCAGCCCTTAAGGAAGTGCTCGAGCCGCTCGAGGCACACGACGTCCGGATGCCGCACCCGCTTCAGACGCAGAACAATGTGATGAGTGCCTTCTGCCTCAGTGCGGCGCGTCAGTTCGTCGAAATAGCGATCCAGTTCGGGCGCCGCACCGAAGAACAGTTCACCCTCGAGATTATACAGGACCAATGAACTGCAAGGCGGATCGTCGGGCAGTCTCTCACGCACTACACCTTCGTCATCGATCACAAGTTCGCTGGCTTTGAGCTGGGCGGCGCGTGGAACGAAAAGGAGGATCGATAAGGCGACGCCAATCAGAATTGCTTCATCCAGACCGATCGCGAGCGCGGTTATCGCAGTTATCGCCAGCACGCCCGCATCGAGGGCGGAGGCGCGGATCGTATAGACGATGCGTTTTGGCTCAATCAGGCGAGTGGCGGTGAGCAACAGCAGCGCCGCCAGCGCTGGCTTGGGGACGAAGCGCGCCAGCGGAGCGAACGCCAACACTGCGAGCGCGACGAAAGATGCGGTGACGATACCCGAAAACCTCGAGACCGCACCCGCTTGAAAGTTTATCGCGGAACGCGACAGGGAACCTGATCCTGGCAGGCAGCGAAAGAAGGCGCCGACCAGATTTGCCAGGCCCTCGGCGAGGCACTGCCGGTTGAAGTCAAACTTCTGATGCGTCTGATTTGCGATCGACTTGGCAATCGCCAACGCCTCGAGCAAGCCGAGAAACGCGATCGCAACGCCGTTCGAGGCGAGATCTTTGACCCAAATAAGTTTGACGGTTGGAATGTGCTGGAGTGGGCAGGCTCGCCGGGACGGTGCCCGCAATCGCGATAGCGATTTTCCCGCCTGCGCCAGGCTGAGTCCATCCGAGGAGATAGGCGCCAACCGCTACGACTACCAGGGCGATCAGCATGTCGAACTGTGGCAGCCGATATCGTCGCGCCGCCTTGCGCAAAATCACGGCCAGCACGAGTGTGACTATGGTTATTCCCAGCGCCTTGAAGTTGTACGCATCGCCCTTGGCTAGCGTCAGCCAGAGACGGTAGAGCACCTGCTGTGCGCCTGTCCCTTTATCATGGACGCCGAGAGCGTTGCCGATCTGACCGATAGCGAGGATAGCGGCAGCCGCACTCATGAACCCCAGGATTACCGATTCCGAAATGTAGCGCGTGAGATCGCCGAGCTTAAAAACCGCTATCAAGATCTGGATCGCGCCGACCATCGCGCCGAGCAGGAACATTGCCTCGGCAGCTTCGATCTTCTGCTCCGGATCGAAGAACGACAGTGCACTGAATACCACGAGCGAAATCGCGCTGGTCGGACCGTTAATCAGATGCGAGGACGCTCCGAAGATCGACGCCACCGCCGTCACTACGATTGCCGAGTAGAGTCCATAGCGCGGATCCACGCCGGCCAGCAGTGCGTATGCCATCCCTTGCGGCAGTGAGATCGCACCAACAGTGAGGCCAGCCAACAGATCTTTGCTCAAGTCGCCGGAGGTGTAAGTCAATCCGAAGGGAAGACGGATCCGGCGCTCGCTGGACGGCGCGCCTTGAGGCGGCACCAGCTTCAAGTTTGCTTCGCTACTCATTTGGGTCCTGAGCTCAGGACGGCGTCTACAATTCCGTTCTCGGCGAAGAATTTCTGCTGAGCGTCATCCCAGTCGCGGGCCACTGCGCTTATCGGAAACAAAGTGATCGAGGGAAGATGGACGCTCGATCTTCGCTGCGCTTCCTCCTTGTACGGCCGATAGCCGAGGCTCGCTATAGTTTCCTGCGCCTGCTCGCTAAAGAGGAACTCTAGGTAGGCTCGCGCCGCGGCCTGCGTTCCACGCCGTGCTACGTTCGCGTCGACCCACGCGACGTAGGGTTCGGCGAGGATGCTCACGGGCGGATACACGACCTGCAGCCTGCCACCGGACTCGTTGACTTCGCGGATCGCCTCATTTTCCCAGGTCAACTGAACATCGCCGATCTCCTGCAACTCGAAGGTCGTGGCGGCGGTCCGCGCGCCCGGATCCATCACCGGTACATGCTGGTAAAAGCTTTTCAGATAGGCTCGCGCTTGACCCTCGGTTCCTCCGCGCGTCACGATCGCTCCCCAGGCGGCCAACGCGCTCAGCTTGCCGTTGCCTGACGTTCTCGGATCCGGCGTGATGATTTGCAGATCGGATTGCAGCAAATCGGGCCAGTCGTGAATGTTCCGCGGATTGCCTTGCCGGACTACGAAAACGATCGTTGAAGTGTAAGGCCGGGAGTGGTTTGGCAACCGATCAGCCCAATCACTCGCGATCAGTCCGCGTTTGCGTAAGGCGTCGACATCCGAGAACACTCCCAGGGTGACCACGTCCGCCAGCTGATCGCCGCTGATAACCGTGCGCGCCTGGCGTGATGATCCGCCGTGCGATTGCGCGACGGTGATATGCCGGCCGGTCTGCTTTTCGTACTCAACCGAGAATTCAGCGTTCAGCTTCTGGTAGAGCTCGCGCGTCGGATCGTACGAGACGTTTAGTAGCTGGTTGTTGCTGTTGCCCGGAGCGTTTTTGGCGAAGATCAGCGCGAACGCCAACACGACGAATCCGACGGCGCCCAGGTTGATCCAACGTTGACCGTTTTTCACCTGCCTAAGCCCTCGCGAATGCGGCCTGCAGGGAAACATCGGCCCGCGGAATCTTTGGGCAGTTGGAAGGCCGCATTCCTCATGACCCAGATGTTCTATTGAATTAATCTTGGATGAGTCGAAACGGTGAGGTGAGCGGGGTGGCCGACGCCGAGGGCCGGGGTACGCACCAATGGCGCAGGAGGCGGAGCTTTAATCTCTCCGCGCCACTAGCTACCTCGACGTTACGGTCTTTCCACCCCGCTCCATGAGGGCTTAGTCAGTCGATCAGACAGTTTCCTCCGGCGGATAGAACACCAGTGCGCGCACTTCGATGCTTTCCCGAGGCGCAGCATCGGGACCGCTGGTCGGATCTTCAAACGCACTGTGAGCCGTGAAGCGCGCGCGGCCGTCCTCCTTCGAGTCGTAGCACTTCAGCAGAATGACCTCGCTCTTTTCGAGTCGAGGAAAGTAGAACCAGCGATGGTTCGGATTGTAGGTGAAGCGATAGGTCTCACCGACTTTGTCGCGATAGATCAGATCGGACGGGACGAAGTCTTTGGGATCGATCGAGCTGGCATCGCAGACCGCGAGCGGCGTAGATTCGATGGGTCCGCGTATCGGGCGCCATACGTTGATTTCGACAAAGCGATGCTTCAGCCGCTCCTCGGCCTCCGCCGGCGGCAAGTGATCGCGGACGCGGCGCGGTCCAGACTTGGCGGTGTAGTCATTGTGAACCGCTTTGCCATATTCACGCGCGTTCTTTTCTCCGCGCGTGGCCAGCTCGATATTGCGCACCTGATGATCGAAGACCACTACTTTCTCGGCGCCAGTCGCTTCTTTCAGTAACCGTTCGACTTCGGGATAGTAGACCCTTTCCACTTCATCCCGGTCATAGAAGTCGCGAACAGCCGTCTCCTGATGCGTAAGCTCGAAGCCTTGGCTGTCCAGCGAGAGTTCGCCAACCACCGTGCGCGCGTTGCGAACCTGGACTGTGGTCGGCGTGAAGGTTCCGGTCGAGCGCGGAGTTCCCGCAGGCGGCTCGTACGCATAGTAGACGGGCTTCTCCGACGATTCGGCGATGTAGTTCAGCGTCGTCTCGACGAAGGTTCCTGCCTGACGATTGTTTTCACCGGGGGTCTGACTTTCCGAGATTCTATCCATTGGCGGATCTCTCCTTTCGCCGCGAGGGCTGTTTACGGCTCAGATTATGGTTCAGGTTCCTGAATTCATTAAACTCGATACAGTCCATTGGATTACTAGGTTATCGTGGAGGCTATATCGCAATCAATTGTCAGTCAAGGAATGTAGGCTAAAATTTTTGAGGAGGGAAAATGAGTCGTGGCGCGAGCGAACTCAGAACGGATGCGAGGAAGGCGCCCCTACCTGCGCCGCGGCTGGCGAAATTTTTGACTCCAGAATCTTGAGGAGCGGTTTACCGGCATACAGACCGGCCGCCATCGAGATCACGAAGACAAGCACTCCCGATCTCAGAGTCACGAGCGAGACCAAGGCGGGGCCGGGGCAATAACCCGAGAGACCCCAACCCACGCCGAACAATACAGCTCCGGCAATCAGAGGCAGGTCGATATGTCTTTTTTCCGGGAGCACAAAGCTGCCTGCCAAAATTGGCTGGGTCCGTTTCAGGATTAACGGAAAGAGCGTGACGCTCGCCGCGATCGCACCACCCATCACAAAAATCAAAGTCGGATCCCTTCGACCGGCTACGTTCAGGAACCCGATGATCCTTGCTGACTGCGTCATTTCGCCCAGGCCCAGGCCGAGGGCGAACATGAGGCCGCAGAGAAACGCACTGACGTGCTTCATCACGAGGAACCAAACAAACGGTTGATCGAGAAGACGGTGATAATTCCGGCGGCCAGAAAGGTCGCTGTTGCGACCAGTGAACGTCGCGATCGCCTCGCCAAGCCGCAGACGCCGTGCCCGCTGGTGCATCCGTTGCCGATTCGCGTACCTAGTCCCACCAGCAATCCTGCCGCAGTGAGTATCGGAAGCGAGCACGGCGAAATGCCGAATGAAGCGGGATGGACGAGTAAGAGAATCAAACCGCCCGTGATGAGTCCGCCGACGAAAGCGAGTTGCCATCGAGAGTCGGCGCCCGACGGTGGAAGCAGTTCTCCGCAGATACCGCTGATGCCCGCGATTCGGCCGTTCAGTAGCAAGAGGCCGCTGGCGGCCACACCAATCAAAATGCCGCCGAGCAGCGGAGTCGCGACCGAGAAGGAATGCATCAATCGAGGAATCGGTTCGTTCGCGCGCTAACGATGCAGTATTCGACGCACGGCACGCGCGAGCTGATCGATTTCGTCGTGAGTGTTGTAGAGCGCAAGCGACGGACGCACCGTACCCTCGAGTCCAAAGCGTTGCATCGTGGGCTGCGCGCAATGATGCCCCGCGCGCACGGCGATACCTTCCAGGTCGAGCGCTTTGCCCATCTCTTCGATCGACACCTGATCGGTTACGAACGACACGACGCCGGCTTTTTCCGGAGCGGTTCCGATCAGCCGCACTCCGGGAATTCGCGCGAGCGCGTCGGTCGCGTAGCTCAGGAGCTCGCGCTCGGGCCGCGCGACGTTGTCCATTCCGATGCGCTCGAGGTAGTCGACGGCCGCGCCCAGGCCTACAGCGGGACCCAGCGCCGCGGTTCCTGCCTCGAAGCGCGAGGGCGGATCCGCGAAGGTGCTGCTCTCGAACGTCACGTGCTGAATCATGTTGCCCCCGCCTTGCCACGGCGGCATCTCATCGAGCAGCGCCTTCTTGCCGTAGAGCACGCCGATCGCGCTCGGGCCGAACATCTTGTGCCCGGAGAGCACGTAGAAGTCGGCGTCCAGTTCCTGCACGTTGACCGGAAAGTGCGACACTGCCTGCGCGCCGTCGATCAGAACGCGTGCGCCGCGTCGATGCGCGATGTTGATCATCTCGCGAACGGGCAAGATCGTGCCGAGCGCGTTCGAAACATGAGTCAGCGAAACAAACCTGGTCCGCGGTGTGAGCGTGCGTTCGAACTCTGTCAGCAGAATCTCGCCACGATCGGTGACCGGCACGACGCGTATGACGGCGCCGATCTGCTGCGCCAGAAACTGCCACGGCACAATGTTCGAGTGATGCTCGAGCGTCGACAGCACGATCTCGTCACCTTCGGCCAGAAATTTGCGACCGTAGCTGAAGGCGACCAGGTTGACAGCCTCGGTGGTGCCGCGCACGAACACGATCTCCTCGGGCGCGCCGGCGCCCAGGAAGCGCTGTATCTTCTCGCGCGCGTTTTCGTATGCCTCCGTCGATTTAGCCGCGAGCTCGTGTGCTCCGCGATGCACGTTCGAGTATTCGTGCGAGTAGTAGTGCACGAGGCGATCTATCACTGCCTGCGGCTTCTGTGTCGTCGCCGCGTTGTCGAGCCACACGAGGCGCTTGCCGTGAACGCGCTCTTCGAGGATTGGAAAATCGCGGCGGATGTCGTTGACGTCGAACAGACGGCGAAAGAAGGTTGGCGCCGCCGGGTCGGGCCGCGGCGCCAGCGCCGGCGTCAGGAAATAGTATGACGGCGTTGCGCCTACGCCCGGCGGTTTTCCCGACAAAGGTGCGTCGTCGAACAGGCGCGGCATCGCCCCATCGTGAATCTCGACGTTGGGCGGAAGCGACCGAGTGCTCCAAACCCCCGCGGGTGAAGGGCTGCCTACCGTCGGCGCCTCTGGAATCGCAGTCTGAGCGGCCGCGGCCGCCATGCTTCCCGGAGCGGGTACCTGTGACTGATGAATCGCCGCATCGAGCGCCGGCGCCGCAGGAATTGGTGCTCCCGGAAATGGCGTCGCGACGCTGCTGATGCCCGCGACCGGACCTGGCAACCCCGGCGTCGACGCGAGCGGACTACTCGTGCGCGCCGCGGTCAGCACGGCCGTGCTCGCCGACTCGGGACTCGCCGCGCCGGGAATTGCGCCGAGCAGATTGCTCGCGATCAGATCGAGCGTCGCGTCGTCGACTCCCGGCGCGCCGAGCGCGGTCACGCCCGGAAGACTGCTGGCCGCGCCCGGGCCGTCACTCGCTGTCATGGTTGTTGTCATGGTAGTTGCCGACTTCGACGTTCTCGAGAATTCCGAGCGCGTCCTCGGTCAACACCGCCGCCGAGAAATACAACGTCACGAGATACGACGCAGTCGAATAATTATCGATGCCCATGAAGCGCACCGAGAGCCCGGGCATCTGCTCGCCGGGAAGTCCCGTCTGATGCAAGCCGACCACGCCCTGTTTCTGTTCGCCGACGCGCATCAGGAGGATGCTGGTCAAGCCGGCGGTGCCTTCGACGTCGCGGTTGGTGACGTGGGGCACGCGCGCGCCCGCGGAGCGATTGATCGGCAGCTTGTTCGACGGAATCAGCGGAACGCCGCGCAGGTGATGAACGGCGAGCCGAACATCTGCACCGTGGCCGGTGGAACACCGCGCCGCGTGCATTCGCGTCCGAACGCGGCAATCGCGCGCGGATGAGCAAGGAAGAACGCGGGTTCCTTCCACACGTGCGCGAGCAGGTCGTCGAGGTCGTCGGGCGTCGGCGGACCCGAGCGGGTGCGGATGCGCATCGAGGGCACCGCTGCATGCAAAAGGCCGTGCTCGGGGTCGTTCAAAATTTCGGCTTCCTCGCGCTCCTTCATTCCCTGGATGGTGAGGCGCAGCTGCTCGCGCAGTTGATCGTAGACGTTGTTGTAGAGGTCGGTGATCCGGGTATGCAGACGGATGACGGTCTGGATGGTCTGCAACTGGTACTGGCGCGGGATTTCATCGTAGTCGACAAAGGTGCGCTGCAGCTCGGGCTCCTCGCCTACATTGTATGACGCGATGTCGATGCCGGCTTCGCCGGATTCGTTCTGCTTGGCGGGGGACTCCTCGCGCTGGCGGACCAACGCTTCGAACTTAGCGCGCAATTCCGGGGATCCATCGAGCAGCGCGCGGAAGCGCGCGCGATCCAGGGTGAGGAACACGCTCGGAATCAACGTTTGCGCAGTGGTGGTATGGCGCCAGTCGTTGAGCAGCGCGGTTTCGCCAAAGAAGTCACCGTCGCCGTAAAGTGCGAGGCGCAGCTTCTCGCCGTGCGCGTCGGTGGTGGCGATTTCGACCTTGCCGCGCACGATGATGTAGAATTTCTCGCCGGTATCGCCCTCTTTATAAAGATCCTCGCCGGCGCCGCGCCGTTCTTCGACCAGCAATCCGGAAATCGCGGCGAGCAGCGGCTCGTCGGCGCCGCGCAGCAGTGAGAGGCCACGCAACGCGGGAGGTTCGAGCGCGGCCTTGTCGTCGACGAAGGTGCTCGCGATGCGATCGCTCTGGCGCAACACGATTCGGCGACGGTTCACCTGGTAAACACCTCCCTGGATGTTCAACCAGGGCAAAAGATGCAGCAGCCAGCGCGGCGTCTCCGCCAGCATCTGGGGTACGGTAAGAGTCGGATGGGAGAGCGTGCGAGCGGCGGGAACGCTGAGGGTATGAGGAGCTAACGGACGTTGCGGATCTGGCATTGAACTTCCTTTTTATTAGCTGGAAATAAACCCAGCGTCTGAGTTTCGCGAGCCGGTAACGATGACCAGGACCTTATAGCATCGGGTGGTGTAGCATCGGGTGGTGGTACAGACTTACTCCAAATTTCATTCTATGTCCTCATTACTAAGTCTGTTTCGTGCAGGCGCAGGTGAGCGAATAGCTGGTAGTACCAGTACTTGGTAGACTAATCAGTCCGGAAAGAGACATTCAGTCGAGTAGGTTAGTCGGCGAAAGTATATTAGTGGTCCAGCCATCGAGCGCCATTCGTTTGATTAATGGCTATCAAAGGCGTCGCTCGCCGCCTTGTCCAGTCAGCCACTGATATACAGACGTTGAACGGCCGTAATCGGCAGCCCGCTGGGTAGAAATCGCCAGGCTCGACAGCATTAGGCCGACGCATACCGCGAGCGAAAAGTATTCCCTAATTTCCCGGGCCGGCCGCAACGCGCGACGCCTGGGGAGCGGCTCATCGAGCACGTTAGGCTTGACGCGCAGGTCGCCTCCGGTGCCGGAGATAGAGAGCAGCGGCGCGCCTAGTCCGGCACGCTCGTAGTAGGGGTCGATCGCGCCAAGTTAGGCCCCGGGCACGGATTGAAATTCCTTTTCGTCATACGGTCCGCGCTCGCGCGGCGGTCCCGGCGATCTCGTTGAGACTAAACCGCCTTATCAACAGGCCGCTAGACTGCTTGCGTTCCCTTCTGGGCGCGCGGCCAGAATATTACGGTAAGCGTCATTACTCCCTGGGCCGGATGGACGGTGGTTCCCGCAATATCTGCGGAGCCGGACGGTCCGGACATCAGCAAGCTGTATGCTCTATCCCGGAAATGGGGATGAGCGTACGCATCGTGGATGTTCTCTACAATTTCCGCGGGGTCGAGCAAGATCACGATGTCGTGCGCGAAGACGCCAATGGTGTTGACGCGGAACTCTTCCTCTGAAAACAGGACCGAACCGCTGCTTGAGGTCCAGCGGCTGTCCGGAATGAAACTTCGAAATGGCAGGCAGCTCGCAGCGGCGAAGTGGTTACCGAGCCTCCTGCAGATTTTGAACATTCCTGCGAAAATGATTCCCTGACGTGTAAGCAGGCGAATGAAGACGGCGAGATGCTCGTTCTTAGGGATGATTTTTTCCAGCCCTACCGAGCAGATCCGCAGTTCAGGTGCGTTTGCGGAAAGATCGGCATTGCCTTCATTGGTCACCGGACAACAGCGCCAGTCTCAGCCACGGCGATATTGGCGCCGGTCATTCCGCCTCGGCCTGCACCAATAGTGGCCGGGTGTGCCCGCGCATCACGTGCGCCAGGTAGACGGGATCGGCGGTGTCCTTGTCGGAGCCAAATGCTCTGGCGAAGACATTGGCTACGTCCTGGTGGCCTTATGCCAGGCGGGACCGACTAATGGCTGGGCGGTTCATCGGCGAGCTGCGGAAGCGTTCGCCGAGATCTCTTGGTTACCTGGATGCCGCGATTCTCGGAAGCGCTGGGTGTCGATTCCTCGGTTAGCATGGACTTGGATTTGACCAGCGTGTCCGTCTTCCTGTCGCTCAGAATCTTATCGACGATCTGGTTGTGCTCATGCGCGTCCTGTGCCCAGTGGACGGTAACGCCGCTAGCCGTGGCACGGCTCTCGAACATTTCAAGGTAATGCGCGACGTTGGACGAGCGTATGCTCCTGGATCTGCGAGGAGCTCGCGCAGCTGATCCCATTCTGCTACTCGCCTTGCGGTCTCGTCGCGCTTGGTTCGCAGCATCCACAGCAACTGATCCAGGTGCTGCTCGTGAGTCTTATCGTTGAGAAACGCGACCGCGTTCTCAGCCTGGTCGATAGTGCTCATTGGTCGACTCCATTCAAAACCTGCGCGATATGGAGAACCTTCAGGGGCGCGCCTAAACGATGAGCGCAACCTTGCAGATGCATCAGGCACGACATATCGGAAGAGACGAGATAGTCGGCGCCAGCCTTACCGATGAATTCGAGTTTGTCGTATCCCATCCTGGCAGCCACCGCTTCCTCAGTAACCGAGAACGTTCCGCCAAAGCCGCAGCATTCTTCCGGCCTTTCGAAGTCGACGAACTGGATCCGCGGGACGTGCTCCAACAGGTCTTTCGGCTTGGGGAACTTCGCGTCGTGTACGCGTTCGCCCATCGAAGCCAAGCTGAGGCCGCGGATGGCGGAACAGCTCGTGTGCAATGCCACTTTGTGTTCAAACTTCGTCCAAGGGAACTCATGTACCTGCAAAACGTCATGCAGAAATTCCACGAGGTCATACACGCGCGCTGAATCTTTCGACGATCCGGGTCGGGCGCGACGGTGAATTTGTTGCGCAGATGAGCCGGCACTGCCGGAAGGAGTCACGATGTGATTGAACGCGAAAAGTTCCTGATGAATATTCTTCCGTTGCCCGGGCTTCCTCATAGCATCCGCATTCGCCATCGGCCGAGCGCACAAATCTGGTCAAAGGGTAGTCGACATCCACTTCAGCTTCTCCAGTGGCTCGAGAGTGGCGACACCGACTTGCGGATAGAAAAGGTCTATATAACAGGGAATCATCAAAGCGACTTGCATGGGCGTTTCCTCCTCGACTTCCCAGACGCCTCAGCCCGTCCGCGGCCAGAGTCTTTACCGGGCTTTCTGCTACCGGCATAAACTCAGCTCGGTGCGTAGAAGCCGTGGTTACTCGATCGAATCTTAGTACAACATAGTGGATATCGGGAAAGCACTGAGACGGTTCGCTGCATTCGCGCTTGCCAGAGTTCGCTGCGGGGACTACAAGCGGATTAGATTTGCGACTCGCCACAAAATGGAGGGTACGGTCATGCAGAATGCGCGTGAGTTGTTAGCTACAAGAATCGCCCCGCTTGCGCTGCTAGCCACGCTAACCGCAGGCTGCAGCTTCACTCTGCCTTATGCGGGCAGCGTTTCGACCAACGGCAATGCTTTTTCGGTGACCAACACGAGCACCAACAACACACTGGGTGTTCCCAATGGTGTGGTGGGTGTGAGTAGCGGGGCGGGTTACGGTGTTATGGGCACCAGCAAAACCGGCTTGGGCGTTTACGGCCTGGGAGGCGACACGGGAGTGTTTGGCACTTCGACCACCAGCGGCGCCGGTGTGCATGGCAACGTCGATTCGGGCGGTATCGGTGTGATTGGTGGGACCAACACCGGTACGGGGGTGCTGGGAGAGAGTTCCACCGGCACCGGCGTGACAGGCGCCATTATTCTGAATGGTAGCGGAAATCTATTCACGGGCTGTGTTGGCAACCTGGCGGCCTGCACGGGCAACATGTTCCGCGTGGACAATACCGGCAAAGTCTTTGCGGACGGCGGGTACGTGACAGGCGGCGCGGACGTGGCGGAGGCGATCGAGGGTACCGGAAAGCTCGGGCCTGGTGACGTCGTCGAGGTGGACCCGAATGACAACAGCCGATTCCGTCTCGCCGCGACACCCAACAGCACTGCTGTCGCGGGCGTAATTTCCACCGCGCCCGGCGTCACCTTGAACACTAAGAATGCCGCGGATGCCCCGACCCACAAGCAACCACAACTGGCACTCGCCGGCCGCGTCCCGGTCAAAGTGACCGCGGAGCACGGATTTATCAGGCCGGGAGACTTGCTGGTAACTTCGTCGACCTTAGGTCACGCGATGCGCGCCCCATCTGATCCCAAGCCGGGCACGGTTGTCGGTAAGGCGCTGGGCAGATTGGACAAGGACACCGGCGTGATCGAAATGTTAGTAATGCTCCGTTGATAGGCGTTTCCGGTCGCCCCGTCTTAAGTCTTAAGAAGGGTTGCGAGGTCGGCGCTTGTCCTGTCCGCTGGCGTTGTGCACATGCCATGCGTGAGAGCCTCGACATCGGACTTAGTCTCCGTAGGTTTCCTGAGAGCAGCTGCAGAGGTTGATAGGTCTCGAGGGGCGCGAAATCCGACGAAAGCTCGGGGCTAGTCAATCTTGAATGCGAGCGTTTCGTCGATTAGCTGCTTCAGCCACTGCATGTAGGGAGTGCCGCCGGTCCCGCGAGGATCATCGGTCCATCGGTTGATATACTCCTGGGCCCATCCGTAGTGCACTGACCGGAATTCCGCGATCGCATCGAGTACCGCATTGTAGTTCTGTTTGCTCGCCATCGCGCGGACGCTCGGCATCGCTTCCACCGCCTCGATCAGCGCGCGATGCTCCGCCGGCATGTAGTTGCGCATGTCAATCAGGTGATGGGTGAGCATCGATGTGCGATGCGGAATTTTCATGAACGCCACCAGCAACGGCATGATGCTGCTTTGCGCGCCGGTCTCGCCGCGAAAGCTTATCCGCAGGCGCGCGGCCGAGCCGGCCGCAACGCGCGCGCCGGCTACCTCTGCTTCGTACTCAACGTTTTCAATAAATCGGATATAGGGCCGGAAGGTCTTGTAGTAGAGCGCCGGATCCATCTTTTCCGGGATTCGGCGCAGCACCCGAACCTGTTCATTGACCGCGCCGGCTATATCCCGAACCGCATCATCGATGGGGGCGGGCGCGTTCGCGTCGAGCGCTGCCTGAATAGTTGCGATCGCGTTCAGGATGCGCGCGGCGATTGCCTCGATCTCGACGTGAACCAGGATGAACCAGTGCTCGTCGTAGAGGTGCACGAAATTCTGAACGGTGTCGATGTTTCCCAGCGCGATCGGTCCGTCCTTGCGAAATCTCTTCCAGTTGTACAAAGCGTAACCGTCGTAGCTCAGAATCGGCGGACGGCTCAGCAGCTTGCAGGCGCGGCATAGCGGCACTGCGAGGTTGGCCGGCAACACTTTGCTCGGTTCCTGGCCCACCTGGTTGATATAGGCGGAGGCGAGGAAGCCCACACGCACGTAGTACAACCTGAGTCCCGGAAGGTCGCTCGCCGCCACGCGATTTTCCGGCCATAGCGGGATATCCAGTGAGCGCGCGTAAGCGCGAAAGCCCGGGTCTTGCAGGAGGCTTGGGAGATCGCGGCCAATTTCGTCGAGCCGGGCAAATTCTGAATTGGAAGGGAAGCCGATCAACGGATCGTGCTCGGGCAGAAAACCGCGCGAGCGCATACCGCTGCTGATGAATGGTCCGCGAGCCGGCTTTGCGTTTTCGGCTGCTCCGGGATCGCTTCCTGGTCGAGACACGGCAGGCAAACTCCGCAACCTCGCAACTCAGATTCAATCATACGCGTCCGTAACCGGATCGCTACCATGAATAAGGTCCGATGGCACCGCTTGCGAGCCAACGCGCCCCTTTTCATCGCAAAAGAGACCAGGCAGTTTTTCAGCTTCGCGAATTGGTAACGGTGAAGAAGAGTTTAGGTGCGGACGCACCTGATGCGCGAGAAGACTTTCGCGGTTTCAGATTCCGCCGCCATCGTCGTAAGCCTCGCTCCGCGCGAGCGCCTGCGTGACCTGGCTTCCCGGCGGCACGTCGCGCGTGATCCAGACGTTGCCGCCGATGGTCGAGCCGTGGCCGATCGTGACACGGCCCAATATGGTCGCGCCGGAATAGATAACCACGTCGTCCTCGACAATCGGATGCCGCGGCGTGCCCTTGACGAGGACGCCGTCGTCGCCGACCGGAAACCGCTTCGCGCCCAAGGTGACCGCCTGGTACAGGCGCACGCGTTCGCCAATCACGGCGGTCTCGCCGATCACGACGCCGGTGCCGTGATCGATGAAGAAGCTGCCGCCAATTGTCGCGCCGGGATGAATGTCGATGCCGGTCGACGAGTGCGCGAGTTCGGCCACGATGCGCGCGAGCAGTGGAACGCCGAGCAGATGCAGCTCGTGGGCGATCCGATGGTGGGCGATGCCGGTGATGCCCGGATAGCAGAAGCGGACTTCCTCGATCGATTTCGCTGCGGGATCGCCCTGGTAGGCTGCTTGTATGTCGGTCTCGAGGAGCGCGCGCAGTTTTGGCAGCTGCCGGGCAAACTCGTGGGTTATCTCGAACGCGCGGCGAGCCTGCTCTGCCTTACTCTCTTCCCTGTCTAATGATGCGAATAGTAACTCGCGCTTTACCTGTTGAAGGAGCGATCTCAGGGTTGCGTCGAGAGTATGTCCAACGAAGTAGTCAATTCCCTCGTCGGTAAGATCGGGCAGGCCGAAGTGAGTAGGGAACAGCGCCGCGAACAATCCGTCGATGATGGTATGGAGCGCGTCGCGCGACGGCATTTCAAAAACCGCGACGGTGCCGTTGCGATCGCGCCGCGCCTTGCCGCGCGAGGTCCGCAGTTCCGCGACGATCCGATCGAGCTCCCAGTGCGCGGCGGACGAGCCGTCGTGGCCGTTGTCCTTACTGGCCGCGTTCATGCCGCGAGGCCCTTGGCGTCGAAGACGCCTTCGAACAGAGTGGTGCTCAGGTATCGTTCGCCGGAGTCAGGGAGCACGACCACGATGGTTTTGCCTTCGCTCGACGGGCGCTTGGCGATTCGCGCGGCGACTGCCACCGCGGCGCCGCATGAAATGCCTGACAGGATTCCTTCTTCGCGCGTCAAACGGCGCGCATAGAGGATCGCTTCTTCGTTGCTGACCTGCTCGATTTCATCGACCAGCGAGAGATCGAGATTCTCCGGGACGAAGCCCGCGCCAATTCCCTGGATCTTGTGCGAGGCCGGCTTCAGCGGCTGGCCGGCGCGCTGTTGCGAGAGAACCGGGCTGGCGGAAGGCTCGACGGCGACCGAGATGATCTTCTTTCCTTTGTCGCGTTTGATGTAACGCGAAACTCCGGTTATGGTGCCGCCGGTTCCGACTCCGGAAACGAAAATGTCGATCGCGCCCCCGGTATCGTTCCAGATCTCCGGCCCGGTGGTTTTTTCATGAATCGCTGGGTTGGCCGGGTTCCTGAACTGCTGGAGCAGTACATAGCGATTGGGCGCGGAGGCTGTGATCTCCTCGGCTTTCGCGATCGCGCCGCTCATGCCGCGGGAGCCGTCAGTAAGCACCAGCTTTGCGCCGTAGGCGATCAGCAATTTGCGGCGCTCCAGGCTCATCGTCTCGGGCATGGTAAGCGTCAGCGGGATACTGCGAGCGGCGGCGACGAAGGCGAGCGCGATACCGGTGTTGCCGCTGGTCGGCTCGACCAGCTCTTTGCCGGGGCCGAGCAGGCCGCGCTCTTCGGCGTCCCACACCATCGCGGCGCCGATTCGGCATTTCACCGAGTAAGCGGGATTGCGCCCTTCGATTTTTCCGAGCACGGTTGCAGGCGCGCCGTCGATTACCCGGTTGAGCCTGACCAGCGGGGTATGCCCGATAGATTTGGAATTGTCCTCGAACCAATTTGGCATGGCGGCCTCCGCTCGTGTAGCGTGATTCCGGAGCTTCGTCCCGATCCATTAATTAGAAGAAAGTCGATTGATTTAGTAGGGTAATATCCGAGTTCTGTCAAGCAGCACCGAGACCTTGTACTGAACTGAGCCGCGTTTATAGAGTTCTCGAGCGAGTCATGAACTTCAAAACGATATCGGTGACGCGCCTGGCTCCGGCGATCGGCGCGGAAGTCGACGGCGTCGATCTCTCGGGGCCGCTGACGCCCGAGGAGTTTGCCGAGATTCGCGCGGCGCTGCTCGAGAATCTGGTGATCTTTTTTCGCGAGCAGAGGCTGACGCCGGAACAGCACAAAGCCTTCGGCCTCAAGTTCGGCAAACTTCATATTCATCCCGCGCCGCTCGGCGTTCTGCAGGGGCATCCGGAAATCGTCGTGGTCAAGGCGGACGAGAATTCAAAACGGATTGCGGGCGAGAGCTGGCACTCCGACGTATCGTGCGACGCGGAGCCGCCGATGGGATCGATACTGTACGTCACCGAAGTCCCGCCGCTTGGCGGAGACACCCTGTTCGCGAGCATGTACGCGGCGTGCGAAGGGCTCTCCGATTCCATGCGGCGATTTCTGTCCGGCCTGACCGCGATTCACGACGGGAGCCGCAACTATGACGGACGCCAGGCCGCGCCGGAGCGCGGCGCCGAGTTCCCGCGCGCGGAGCATCCGGTGATCCGCACCCATCCCGAGACCGGCCGGCCGGCGCTGTTCGTCAATCGCATGTTCACGACGCGGATCACGCAGTTGGGCGATCGCGAGAGCGATGCGGTGCTCGAGATGCTGTATCGCCATATCGAGAGCCCGGAGTTTCAATGTCGATTTCATTGGCAGCCGCGCTCGGTCGCCTTCTGGGACAATCGATGCGCGCAGCATCTGGCGCTGTGGGACTACTACCCGCATCGCCGCTACGGCCATCGCGTGACGGTCGCGGGCGATCGGCCTTTTTATCGCGGCTGATTCGCGGTGGACTTGCGCGTCGCGAACTCCTGCGCCCAGGCAGCGCCGGAATTTCTCTCCGTCTTTTAAATTTCATCGAATCGCACTTGCGTTGAAACTGCGCGCCGAGTACGCTCCGAGATTAATCCAGTAATTCAATCGACTAAATCAAATAAGACTGGAAAACGGCGTAAGCACAAACACTTCGGCGAAAACGGTTCACGTTCTTAACATGCGATCCGACCACACAAGCCTGCTTCTGGAGCGGGCGTTTCGCAGGCTCCGCCGGCCGGGGAGGATGCTGATGGAAATGCGCTCGAGGGCCATGCGCCGATCGCAATACCGGGGCTGGGCGCGGACGGTCGCGATCGTTGGAGGCGGAGCGAGCGGCGTGCTGACCGCGCTCCATCTGCTGCGGCAGACCACTGTCCCGCTGAAGATCGTGTTCATCGAGCCGCGCCCGAACCTGGGCGGCGGTATCGCGTACTCGACGACTTGCGACGCGCATCTGCTCAACGTTCGCGCCGGAAACATGAGCGCGTTCGCCGACGACAGCGATCACGCCGATCCAGGTCGCGGCGAAAATCGATGACTTGAGATCGCGAGGTCAATTGTTTCATCATGCGGGTCAAATCGTTGCGGCCGTTGCGCAGGAAGATGGGCTGGTACGTGTGCGGGTTGCGCTCCGCGGCGGTCGCGGCGAAATCACGTTTGTGGCGGCGCGCATAATCAATTGCACCGGCCCGGAGACGGATTTGCGCAAGTCGGACGATCCATTGATTCAGGACTTGCTCGAGCGCGGCGTCGTGCAGGTGGATGCGCACGGTCTCGGCCTCCTGACGGACGAAATCGGCGCGCTGATTAATTCGAGCGGAACCGCGTGGCGCACGCTCTTCACGCTCGGGCCAGCGCGCCGCGGAACTCTGGTTGAGTCGACGGCGATCAGTGAAATCCGCCGACAAGCGAGAACGATCGCAAGCGTCCTGCTGAACGAACTGAGTCCGGGCTCCAGCACCTGGACTCGTGAGCAGGCAGGATCCTTCGTTGCCGGGCTGGAGCATGCGAGCGATTCGGTGGGCCACGCGGCTCAGCCGCAGAGAAATCAGTAGTCAACAAATGGTGTGAGAGGGAAGAGCAATGGGCGCAGTCAAAACGCAAAGTAAATTGGAAGTTCGGCGCGTCGCGGGCCGTATCGGCGCCGAGATTTCGGGCGTGCGGTTGTCGGGAGATCTGGACGCGTCAACAGTGGATTCGATCCGGCAAGCGCTGTTCAAGACACAAGGTGATCTTTTTTCGCGGGCAGGCGCATCTGGACGAGGCGAGTCACGAGGCGTTCGGCCGGCTGCTCGGCGATATCGTGCCGCATCCCACCGTACCGTCGGTCAAAGGCACCAAGGCGGTGTTGGACATCGATGGCACGCATGGCAATCGCGCTACCGCGTGGCACACCGACGTGACCTTCGTCGACGCTTATCCGCTGGCCTCGATACTGCGCGCGCTGATCGTGCCGAGCTACGGCGGTGACACCTCGTGGGCTAACACTGCGGCGGCGTATCAATCGTTGCCGCCCAAGCTGCAGGAAATCGCGAACAACCTGTGGGCGGTGCATAGCAACGCCTACGATTATTCGGTGCCCGCGCCGAAGGTCCGCGGAGACGCGCTCAAGCGCTACTTCGAGGTTTTCACTTCCACGGTCTATGAGACCGAACATCCCGTAGTGCGCGTGCATCCGGAGACCGGGGAGCGCACGTTGGTGCTAGGCGCGTTCGTGCGAAAGTTCGTCGGCTTGCCGCAGGCCGATTCCAAGCAACTGTTTGCGCTGCTGCAAGGATACGTGACGCGGCTGGAAAACACGGTGCGATGGCGATGGTCGGTGGGCGACGTGGCGATTTGGGATAATCGCGCCACGCAGCATGTAGCAGTCGATGATTACGGAGACCAGCCACGGTTGCATCGGCGCGTGACGGTCGCCGGCGACGTGCCGGTCAGCATCGATGGGCGTCGCAGCGTGACTCGCAAGAAGGAGCCGGCGCGCTCAACGCCAGAGGCCGCGGCGGCATCCTGAACGGAAGGTTCCTCCCGGGGGAATTGGCAAACGCGGGCGCAGGTTGACAGCCATCAGCCGTGCGCCCGCGTCCCCCTTTTAAACGCGAGTCTTTCAGATGCAGGTTACCTCGATGAGTACGGGGCGCGGCGCGATCGTAACGGAGTTGAATTGATCCCGATGGGTTGGGCGGCCGGCGCTGACCGCCGAAGCGATTAATTTATGGATATCTTCTGGTACCTACCGACTCACGGCGACGGCCGCTATCTCGCGACTAACAAAGGGAATCGTCCCGCGACCGCATTTTACTTGCGGCAAATCGCGGAGGCCGTCGACGGCCTTGGCTTCGCTGGCGCGCTGCTGCCGACCGGGCGCTCCTGCGAAGATGCGTAGGTGATCGCGAGTTCGCTGGCGCCCGTGACGTGGCAAATGAAATTCCTGGTGGCGGTGCGGCCGGGACTCATATCACCGACCGTCGCGGCGCGGATGGCGGTCTCGCTCGATCGGATCTCGGGCGGCCGCTGCTTGATCAACGTCGTTACGGGAGGCGATCCTGTCGAGCTTGCGGGTGAGGGACTTTATCTCTCCCACGATGCTCGCTACGAAGTCACCGACGAGTTCCTAAGTATCTTCAGACCGCCATTGGAAGGAAAGGAAGTCGGTTTTCGCGGAAAGCATCTGAGGGTCAGCGGCGCGCGCGTTCTGATAGATCGCGAGCGGAAGCCGAGCGTGCCGCTCTATTTCGGCGGCTCGTCGGAGGCGGGAATTGAGGTCGCCGCCAGACACGTCGACATGTACCTGACTTGGGGCGAACCGCCCGCCGCGGTCGCGGAGAAAATTGCGCGCATGCGGCGTCGCGCAGCGGAACTTGGACGCACGGTCAGGTTCGGCATCCGGCTACACATAATTGTGCGGGAAACCGCACGGGCCGCATGGGCCGCCGTAAACGATTTGATCAAGTACGTCACTGACGACGCGATTACGCTGGCGCAGCAGACGTTCGCGCGGATGGATTCGGTCGGTCAAGGCCGCATGGTGGACCTCCATCGCGGACGGCGCGAGGACCTGGAGATTGGTCCTAACTTGTGGGCGGGCGTAGGACTGGTGCGCGGCGGCGCAGGCGCCGCGCTGGTGGGTGACCCTAAAACTCTGGCGGATCGATTCCAGGAGTACCAGGATATCGGCATCGACACCTTTGTGCTTTCCGGCTATCCCGGATTGGAGGAGGCGTACCACGTGGCCGCGTTGCTGTTTCCGAAACTCCCGTTGCGCCGCGAAGCCGTGCGGCCGGAAGCGATCGCCGCGGGTTAAACGCGATCCCGATCGCGGGCAGCCGCGATCGCCGTCTGTCCGAAGCTGATCCCGCCGTCGTTGGTCGGGACTCTGCGATGAGTCAGTATGCGGAAGCCGCATTCCTCGAGTGTGTCCACGCTCCGGCTCAGCAGGAGCATGTTCTGGAAAACGCCTCCGCTAAGCGCGACGACCTCCAGTCCGCGGCGCGAACGAATCGTTGTGCATGCGTCGGCGATCATTTTCGCGACCGTGTTGTGAAATCGCGCCGCGATTATTTCCGTCGCAGTACCGGCGCGGAGATCGTCGACCACTGCGCTGATCAGATCCGTACCGCGAAGCAGCAAGGTATCATCGGCATCGAGACCAACATTTAAATTGTAATCGGAGTGCTCGGCCGGATCCGCGCGCTGTTCGAGTTCCACCGCCGCCTGCCCTTCATAATTAATCGTGTCGCGAATGCCCAGCAGCGCCGCAACCGCATCGAATAGCCTGCCCACACTGGAAGTCAGCGGCGCATTGACCTTCGCGCGCAGGATGCGAATCACCAGCGGCAATTGACGCGCGTTGCGCCGCGTCATTTCCAGATAGTCAGGAATCGAGTCACCGAAAATCGCATCAAGGTACGCAGTTGCCATCCGCCACGGATTCCTGATCGCGCTCGCGCCGCCGGGCATCGCGACGCTTTCGAAGTGGCCGACGCGCTCGAAGTCGCGCAAATCCGCAGCCAGAAATTCTCCGCCCCACAACGTCGAGTCGATTCCAAAACCGAGACCGTCGAAGGCCACACCTATCGCCGGCCCCTCTTCATTGTTGTCGGCGAGGCAGGCCGCGACATGCGCGTGATGATGCTGCACGCCAATTTGTTCGACGCCGTCGAGCTCGAGTGCATACTTGGTCGAGAGATATTCGGGATGCAGGTCGTAGGCGACGATCGATGGATCGATCGCGAAGAGCCGCCGATAGTGCTCGACGCCTTCCGTGAAGGCGCGGAGGGTTTCGTAATTTTCGAGATTGCCGATGTGATGGGAGAGAAACGCGTGGCGCCCTTTGGCGAGGCAAAATGTATTCTTCAGCTCCGCGCCGCAGCCAAGGATTGGGCGGCGAAGGTTCCACGGAAGCGAAATCGGCTGTGGCGCATAACCGCGCGAGCGTCTCAGCGGATACTCGCGGGCGCGGAACACGCGCATCACCGAATCGTCAGTGCGAGTGTGAATCGCGCGATCGTGAGTCAGAAAAAAATCAGCGATAGGACGCAGACGCTCGAAGGCATCGTGATCGAGATAGGCAATCGGCTCGTCGCTGACGTTGCCACTGGTGAGGACGATCGGAGCGCCGACCTCGTCGCATAGCAGATGATGCGCGGGAGTATAGGGCAGCATCAGGCCGACCGCGCGATTGCGCATTGCGACTGAATTCGCCAGCTCGGCGCGCGGGGTTCGCTGGAGCAGCACGATCGGACGCCGGGGGCTGAGAAGGAGCTGCTCTTGCGACACGTCGATGTTCGCGAGCTGCCGCGCCGCATCGAGGTCGCGCACCATGATCGCGAAGGGCTTATCCTCGCGATGCTTGCGCGAACGCAATGCAGCCACCGCGCTCTCACTGGTCGCATCGCAGGCCAGATGGTATCCGCCAATTCCTTTTATCGCGACGATATGTCCGCCGCGCAGCAGCCGCGCGGTAACGCGAATCGAATCGCCATCGGCGACCGCACCGTCCCGATCCTTGAGAAAAAGCTTCGGACCACAGTCGGGGCATGAAATCGGTTGCGCGTGAAAGCGCCGGTCAGAGGGATCGTGATACTCGCGCGAGCAGTTCGCGCACATGGCGAAGGCGGACATCGTCGTGAAGGGGCGATCGTACGGCACGTCGCGAACAATCGTGAAACGCGGACCGCAATTGGTGCAGTTGTTGAATGGATAGCGATAGCGGCGGTTACCGGGATCGAATATCTCAGCGGCACAAGCGGCGCAGGTCGCGATATCCGGCGCGATGAGAATCGAGCGGGTTCCATCTGCACTGCTCTCCACGATCGTGAAGCCGCGCTGACCGGTAGCGGCAATCGCTCGGCTGGCGATGTGCTCGACGACCGCAAGCGGCGGCGCTTCGTGTTGCAGTGCGGCGGCGAACGCGTCGACTCGAATCGGTGCACCTTCGATTTCGACCACCACTCCGCGAGCGTCGTTGCGAACCATTCCGCTGAGGCCCAGGCGCGTCGCGAGCGAATGGACAAACGGTCGAAACCCCACCCCTTGCACGATTCCGTCGACGTGAATGCGAACGCGCGCGCGGCGATACGCATCCGTTGAGAGCGCGGCCGGCGATTCAATTTGACGATCAAGCATTATCGTCTGCGCGATCGAGCCGCCGTCTTCCATCAAGCCTTGGAACGAAGACCGGGCGGCGTCATTTCGGCGAGCGGGAAAATCTCGTAGTGAGAGACGTTGTAGACCGGCGCGCGGGCGAGCAGCATGTCGAGCTCTTCGTTGGACTCGACGTCGTAAATCCAGGCGCCGCCGTGAGCGCCCGGAATGTGATAGCGAGACAGCACTTTTCCCTTCTCCTGCAATGGCTTTGCGTAGTCTGCCATCTTGAGGACGGCGTCCACGACGCCGCGCGACATCAGGGCGATGTCGATTCGCCACATCACCAGGAATTTCACCGTCGCACGCTCCTAGTCATCGCCATCTCCCGCGTCGCCCGGCTGCGATGCCGCGCTCATCGTGTCCCAATCAAACTCCGGATCTTCGCGGAGCGTGGAATCGCCGGTGTATAGATTGAGGATCGCGAGCTGCGTCCGCGCGGTTTGTTCGTCGATTTTTTCGATCGCGAACCCGGCTTGGATGAGCACCCAATCACCGGGACGCGCGCGCTCTTCGAGAATGCCGACGTTGATCTTGCGCACGGCGCCGGCGACCTTGACGTCGGCCAGGTCCGGATGCTCTGCGTCCAGAGCCTCTACGCGGCCGGGAATTCCCAAACACATCAGCGCACCTCACCGTCTCAACAGATTCGCGGCAGCGGATCTCCGATCAGCAAATCGAGAATGCGCGTGCCGCCGAAGCGCGTCTTCAGCAGCACGATTCCGGGTGGATCGGCCTTGACGCGACCGATGATCGCCGCGCCATCGCCATGCGGCGCCGAGCGGATCGCGCGCAGTGCCGCGCCGGCGGCGGCTTCGCTCACGACGGCGACCAGGCGCCCTTCGCATGCGACGTGGAGCGGATCGATGCCGAGAATTTCGCAAGCGCCCGCGACTTCCTCCTTGAGCGGGACGCGGCTCTCGTCGAGCACGATGCCTACTCGCGACGCCGCCGCGATCTCGTTGAGCACCGTCGCGACGCCGCCGCGCGTCGCATCGCGCATGCATCGCACTTCGTCCGTCGCATCCAGCATGCGCGCAACCAACTCCGACAGCGGCGCCGTGTCCGACATGATGTCGGCCTCCAGCTCGAGCTCGCCGCGCGCCAGCATGATGGTGATGCCGTGCTCGCCGATCGGGCCCGAGACGATCACCACGTCGCCCGGTTTGCAACCCGCGGCACTGAACGCCGCCGGCCGCTCCAGGAGCCCGACTCCGGAAGTATTGATGTAGCAGCCGTCGCCTTTTCCGCGCTGCACCACCTTGGTGTCGCCGGTGACGATCTGAACGCCGGCGGCCGCGGCTGCATCGCGCATCGAAGTCACGATCTTCCGCAAATCGGCGATTGGAAATCCTTCCTCCAGAATGAATCCGGCGGAAAGGTAAAGCGGCTTCGCGCCTCCGACAGCCAAATCGTTCACGGTTCCGTTGACCGCGAGGTCACCGATATTTCCGCCCGGGAAAAACAGCGGCGATACCACGAATGAATCCGTGGTGAACGCGAGCCGCGCGCCGCTGAGATCGAAGACCGCCTGGTCTTCCATCAATTCCAGGATCGGATTGCGAAACGCCTCGACGAACACCGCGTCGACCAGGGTGTGCGTGGCCTTTCCGCCGGCGCCGTGCGCCAACGTGATGCGCTCGTCTCTGAGCCGCGCTTTTTTGTTGCGCGCGAGCTCGATTCGCTCCAGCACCTGGCTCTGCGTGATGTTTGGCGTGCCGATGCCGCGGTACTCGAGCGGCTCGCGATGCTCGCGAAGCGCCTCCTCGGCCCACGCCGCCGAGCGCGCCGGCCCCGCATTTTGCGCCGCGCCGTTTCGCGCCGCGCCTTCGACTTTTATTTCCTTTTCCATTTTGCGATCGCGCCGCTCAATTCGGTTTCGCCGCTTCCACGGCGCGGAGCGCGTCATGCAGTCGCTGTCGCGTGAAGCGCCCGTAGTTGTAATACGCCGCGCACGCGCCCTCCGACGAAACCATGCAGGTGCCGATCGGCGTCTCCGGCGTGCACGCGGTGCCGAACACTTTGCACTCCCACGGTTTCAAAACTCCCTTCAGGACTTCGCCGCACTGACATGCCTTCGGATCCGCGACGCGAACTTCCGGCAAATCAAAAATGCGCTCCGCATCGTGTTGGGCGAACCCGTCTCTCACTTTGAGCGCCGAGTGCGAGATGAACCCGAGTCCGCGCCATTCGAAGAACGGCCGCAGCTCCATCGTCTCGTTCAGCACCTGCAGCGCCCTGGCGTTGCCGTTCCAACTGACCGCGCGCGTGTATTGATTCTCCACGCAGGCGCGGCCTTCCGCGATCTGCTTGAGGATCATGTGGATCGATTGCAGGATGTCGAGCGGCTCGAAACCGCCCACCACGATCGGCCTGCCATAGTCGCGCGGAATAAATTCGTATGGGCGGCATCCGATGATCGTCGAGACGTGCCCTGGTCCGATGAAGCCGCTCAGCCGCAGGTCGGGAGACTCGAGGATCGCCTTGATCGCCGGGACGATCGTCACGTGATTGCAGAACACCGAAAAATTTCTGAGCCCTTCCGCCCGCGCGCGCATCAGCGTCACCGCGGTCGAGGGTGCGGTGGTCTCGAACCCGATCGCGAAGAACACCACGCGCTTGTCCGGATTGCGGCGCGCGATATTCAAAGCGTCCAGCGGCGAATAGACGATCCTGATGTCGGCGCCGCGCGCCTTCGCGTCCAGGAACGATCCGCGTCCGCCCGGAACCCGCACCATGTCGCCGAACGAGGTGAAGATGACGTCGGGCTGCTCCGCGATGAAAATCGCGTCGTCGAGCCGGCCCATCGGAATCACGCACACCGGACATCCGGGGCCGTGAATCAGCGAAACGTTTTCCGGCAGGTAGTCTTCGAGCCCGTGTTTGTAAATCGTATGCGTGTGGCCGCCGCACACTTCCATGATCTGGTAGCGCCGGTCGCGCGCCAGCTCCGCGATCTCCTTCGCGATGCGATGCGCCACCCGTTCGGAGCGGAACTCATCGACGAATTTCATCGCGACTCTCCCGCGCTATCGAGAAAATCCTGCGTCACTTCCCAGATCAGATGAGACAGCGTGGTCTGCACTTCCTGGATGCGATGCACCGAGGTTGAAGGCACCACGAACAGGAAGTCGATAGTCTCGGACTCGGCCATTTTTCCGCCGCGGTCGCCCGCCAATCCCACCGTGAGAATCCCGCGCCGGGCCGCTTCTTCGAACGCTTTGAGCAGATTGATCGAATTGCCGCTGGTCGAGACGCCCATCGCGATATCGCCGCGGCGTCCCAACGCGCCGATCTGCCGCGCGAACACCACTTCGAAGCCGACGTCATTGCCGAGCGCGGTCAGCACCGCGGTGTCCGCTGCGAGCGACATCGCGGGCAGCGGACGTCCGCGCGCCGGAAGCAGAAACGAGTTCGCGATCGCCGCCGCGTCGGTCGCGCTGCCGCCGTTGCCAAAGGTCAGCAGCCGGCCGCCGGCCGCAAAGGCGCGCGCCATCGCAGCGCCGCACTCGACGATTTGATCGGAAACCGAAGCAATCGTTTGCTCCCTCAGTGCGACGATTTCGCGGGCCTTGGCGGCCGTCGACTTGCGCACCTGGTCGAGGACTCCATCGACGCTGCCCGCTTTCGCGTACAGGAACGGGTAGAGCGCCTCGATCCCCGCGCTGCCGTTTTTTTCAGTCTGGTTCTTCACGCTTCAATCTTTGCGATCGCTTCCTTCGCATGAATCAAAACGACGTCGCCGGCCCGCGCATCGACTAGCGCCACGCTAACGACCTCGATGCCCGCGCCCGTATCGACGCGCGCCAGGCTGTCTTCCATCACTTCGACGACGCGAACCAGGACAGCCTGGTCCGAGCACGTAATACACACGCCGTCGCGACATTCGAGAAGTTGTGGCGCCGCGCGCGTCATTTCAGAAACCCCGGCTCTAGAACTCCCGGTTGTTCGAAAAACACGTGCACCAGTTCCCACAGGATGTGGTAAGTCGTCACCTGGATTTCCTTGACGACCAGCGGATCGTTCGCGTGCGCGACGAACGCGAAATCGACCATCGCGCTTCCGGCTATTTCCCCGCCGTCGCCCCCGGTCATCGCGATCGTGAGCAGGTTGTTCTCATGCGCGAGCCGCAGAACGTGGAGCACGTTGCGGCAGTAGCCATCGGAAGAGATCCCCATCGCAATATCGTCGGGCGCGCCGAGGTAGCGAATCTGATGCGCGAAAGTCTGCTCGACGCCCGCGCGACTTGCGGCGCCAGTGACAGTCGCGACATCGTTGGTGAGCGAAATCGCGGGCAGCGCGCGCTTGCCGACGATCACTGGATGAATGAACTCGACGGCGACGTGCTGCGCGTCGGAACTGGGACCGCCGCTGCCGAACACGATCAATTTGCCGCCGCGATGAAATCGATTGGCCATCGCATGGCAGGCGCGCGCAACGCGTTCCGGGTCATCCGCCAGCAGCAGGCCCGCCTCCGAGCGCCGCGCCAGACACGATGCGATCTTTTCCTTCGCCCTCGCGCGCGCCGTAGAAACCGGCACTGTCGCTCCGCGGGTTGAAGGAGCTGAAATTGCCGCAGCGTCCGCCACTATGTGATCTCACTCTTGGCGAGCGCTCTTAGCTCGTCCGAGTAGCTGGCGCCCATGCCGTTGAGCAGCCGCAGCGTCGTTTCCGCCTCCTGCTCATCGATTCTGCACAGCGCGAACCCGACGTGAATCAGAATCCAGTCACCTTCCTTGATCGGCGGGTCTTCATTCTCGAGCAGTTGAATCGACACGTTGCGCCGCACGCCGCCGACCTCGGCCTTCGCGATTCCGCGCGCCGCGTCCACCATCTCAACGATCTTTCCGGGGATTCCCAGGCACATCGCGCTCACCTCCGATCCAAAAAACTGGCGCCGTCACATGCGGCTGATTCGGATGTAGCGCGCGATATCGGGAAGCGAGATCACCAGCACGGCCAGACCCGCGAGCACTATGATTGCGACAATAATCTCCAGAGCTAGCATCATGCCTCCTTGCCCAGTTTCGCCTCGCGAGGATTTTCTCTTGCGGGATCACCGGCGAGCGCGGAAGTCTGCTCGACAAGTTCCCGAACCACGCGAACTGCTTCGTCGACCGCGTCCTTCACGCAAGTGCTGAGGCCGATCCGTTCGCCGGTGTCTTCGACCTCGCATCCGACCAGCAGGACGCGGCCGAGCTTGCCGCCCAGCGTGCGGACTTGCGCGAAGACGTGCTCGAGGACCATGTCGTGCGCGTCGGCGATCGGCGCCTGCTCGCCGTCGTGCGGATCGCCGGCGCTGTCGGGCGCGATCACATATAATGTCCCGGGCTTTTCGCCGCGGTTGACCGCGTCGATCAGGATTACCAGTTCGAACTCCTCGAGCAGTTGATACGCGAGATGTACGCCGCGGATTCCGTAATCCTCGACGATCACTCCGTCGGGCAGCGACGTGCGGCCAAGGCTGCGCGCCACTTCGGGGCCGAAGCCGTCGTCGCCGAGAAAAATGTTGCCGACGCCGGCGATCAAAATTCGCGGATTCAACTGCGAGCCTCCAGCGGCTTCACTTCGTCGGGAGCAAAATAGAAGTAGCGGCCGTGCCACTGGTAAAATTCCGAGGCTGGATCGTCTTCCAGCGTCACCGCAATGTATGTTCGATTCTCGACGTCGAGAAACACGCCTTGCACCGTCGCCACTCGCCCTTCCAAAAACATGTCCTGCGCGTCGGCGCGCCGTGTTCCGGGACACAACCGCACGCGGCGTCCCTTCGAGACCGCGACGCCCTCGATTTCGACGCTATCGGTGTCAGGCGAAACGGAAGCATCGACGCCCGGATCCCACCACGGTGCATTCTCTCCAGTCGCTCCGGCGACGTCGGAGCCGAGTCCGCCGAGTCCAGAGGCTGGGTCGCTGGTGGCTTCGCGCAGGTAGCGCATCGCGCCGTGCAAGCGGTCGAGCATCTCCTGCGGCATCGCGTCGACGCGATCAATGATCGCAGCCGCCCGCGCATCGGTCGCGCGCGCCTCGCGCTTTTCTTCGTCGGTAAGGGTCATGGTCCTGAGAGTCAGGATTTCGTCGATCTCGGTCGCATCGAAGAGATCGCCCGGGCTCTCCGGTGCAATCTCCGGATAGTCCGAGAGGATGATCGGCGAGGAAAGAATTACGTCGTGCTCGTCCTTCGCTCCGACCATCACCGGCCAAGAGCGAACGTTCTTGCATGACGCAGCCGCGGCACGCACCGACTCGGGCGGATCGGTGAGGGATATGAAACGCCCGCCGGAAATCGCGAGAAGCGTATGAGCGCCGACCAACGCGGCTTGGATCGCTTCGTCGCGCGACGCGCTCAGGTTCTCAAAGGGCGTATCGTTTTCGACTCGCACGCTGAGCTTGAGCGCTTGCGCGCCGACCCGCTCGGCGCTGATCCGCACCACGCCGCTGATCGCGCGGGTCTCGCGGACGATTCGCGCCGCCGCTTGTCCCGCGGAATTCATCACCAGCTCGATCGTGCGGGTGGGCTCAAACGCGAAGCTGACGTTTCGTGGACCGGCGCTCAACTCTTCGACCGCTAGTTCGAAATCAACCTCGCGCTCGACTCCCTCTTCCCACGAAGTGAGCAGGCGTCCGTCGATCTCGATTGAATCGACCGCGCTGAACCGGTCTCGATTGTAATCGCGGTTGCCGGCGGTCTCCGACGCGGGCGCCTCGACGGTTCGCCGCTGCATCTGGAGGAAGCGGAGCTTTCCGATGAGCTTCGGATTTCCCGCCTCGAGAACCAGGCAATCGGTATTCATCCACCAATGCTCGCAGCCGCCTGCCTCGCTCCAGGAGCGCGGCGCGAGCAGGCCGAATTGAAATCGCATTCGGTTTTTTCGCGACGAAGCGCGATACGGATAGAGCAGGTAGCCCTCGTAGAGGACCGCGTCCGCGATCTTGCGTGCGCGTTCGAAACTCATCGGCTACGCGCGCGCCTCCTTGATAAGAACCTCGAGCACATCGTCCCAGGTCGGCAGCGCGAGCGTGGCCTTCAGGCGCATCAGCTTGTCCAGCGTCTCGCGCCGGAGCCTCAGCCATCCGGCGTTGGGAAAATAAAGATCCATCATCTCGCGCCACACCCGCACCGGGAGCTGGCAGGGCGCTTCGGCATGCCAGGGAACCTGGCTCACTTGAAATCCGCCGGCGCCGTTTTTGGTGAACACGGTTCCGCTGAACAACAGCAGCAGCGGGATTTCGCCGTTGTCGAGTGAGTGGAGATATTTGCTCGCCGCGATTTCAAAGTCGTAAGTGCACGCCACCGGCATCTGCACCAGCGCCGAGCCCTCGAATCCGGTAAGCATCTGCGAGACGTTGGTCCACAGAAACGGCTTGAGCGTATCGCCCCATCGCGGAGTCTCGCCGAACAGTTCGGTCAGCCGCGCCTCCTCCTCGTGCGAGTAGCGCCGGCGATGCGGCTCGATCCGAATCTGGCATCGCAGCGCGACCGCGTGCACCGTCGCGGCGCTGTCGTCTTCGACCCGGAGCGCAAAATTCAGCGTCGGGACCGCGGCATAGCGCTCCGGCTGGACGCCTTCGACTTTGAACTTGAGTTCGCTCACGACGCCGCTCCGATCGCCGGCGACTCGCTGCGCGCTCGCACGCGCGCGAAGAAGGCCTCGACGTCGCGCCACGCCTCTTCGCCGCCGTCGAATCCTCGCCACCGGCGCCTGATCAATCCGGTCAGCTCGTAGCACGCGTCGATCGGAACGATGAAGCACTCGAACCCTTCGCGCCCGCGGCCGTAAACCAGTAACGCTTCGACGTCGGGCTGAAGCGATGCGAGCACCGGATTTGCCGCGCTCAGGCCGCGCCACGCGTCGAGCGACAACAACGATTCGGTTGCGCCCGCGGGACTCGGATAGAACGCGGCCACCCGGCCGATCGCGGAGTTGAAAAAGAAAAACGCGATCCGCACCGGGATCTGCAAATCGTCCCAATCCGCGTCGCTGAGCTGGAACGATCGATCATGCAGGTAGCGATCGGGAACCGCGCGGTACTTGCCCTGCGCAGCCCCTTCCCGAGTGAAGAGCAGGTAGCACGCCCGGCACGAACACATCAGGCTGCGGCGCTCGATATTGACGACATGAGAATGCTCGTCGCCGATCGGAGCGGCGCACATCTCGCAGACTTCACCGGGGCTCGCGCCGGTTCGCGGCGTGACGAAGCGGCTGAGCGCGCTCAAACGCGGCCCCGCGCCCGACTCAACTTTGCCGGTGGCGCTCACAAGCTGGCTCCCGGCAGCGCGATTTTCACGCCGTGCTCGTTCTCGAGCAGCGGTATCGGATCGAGATGAAGCTCGCGGCCGCCCAGCGAGCGGCCGGCAAACCTGACATTGTAGCGTTCATCGCACGACGCGCAGGTGAGCACGTCGCCATTCAGATCGCCATGTTCGATAAGAGATCCGCACGACGGGCATCGGCGCCGATACGCATAGAGTTGCGTGCCGACCCGGCACAGCATGATCGGCTCGCCGGTAACCTCCGCCGTCAGCAGCTCGCCGGGATTTTTCGGCGCTGGCTGCTCGAACGGCATCCAGACCGGAAGCTTCCCGCTCGCGCCGTTGTGGCCGTTATGGTTGCCGTTGTCGTGGTTCGCGTGCGCCTTGGCAAGGATCGATTCGAGAGGCCGCGGAACTTCGGTTTCCTCGAGGACTCCCTCGACTTCGATGCGCGTCACTTCCGGCGCCTGCTCTCTTATCGCGCCTTCAACAGCGAGCTTGACCGTCACCATCGACGACGGACAGCCGTCGCAGCTCCCGCCGAGCCGGAGCTTCACGACGCCGGCCGCTTCGTCGATGTCGACAATCTCGACGCCGCCGCCATGAGAGCCAAGGTAAGGGCGGACGCGCTCGAGCGCCCGCGTTACTCGGGTCGCAAGGTCCAGCGGATGGATCCCGTGCAGCAGGAGCAGGCTGGTGATGAGCTGGTCCTTGAGGAGATGCTGACGCACCTCCTCGATGGTGTCGTCGGAGTCGAGCAGGTCGACAATTCGTGCAAGGCCGGTTCCATAGAGTTCGACGATCAGCCGGACCAGTTCGTCGACGCGCTGCCATGCCGGACGGCTCGCCATCGCGCGAACCTCCTCGAGCAGCCGCTCGATACGTTCGCCGGATTGTCGAAGGTCTGCGCCATCAGTCATCTGCTCTTTCCTCTCTAGAACGCCGCACGGCTCTCAGAGCCATCCGGAGCGCCTACGAGTTGTGCATCATGGTCGGCGAATGGATCTGCTTCAGCACCCGTCCGCCGCCGAGATGCATATGCACGCCGCACGGCAGGCACGGATCGAAGCTCCGCACCGTGCGCATGATGTCGATGCCGCGGAATTTGTCGCCCGCGGGATTCTCTTCAAAAATCGGCGAGCCTTGGACGGCATCCTCATAGGGGCCCGGGGTGCCATAGGTGTCGCGCGGGTTCGCATTCCAGGGGGTAGGCGGATAGGGATGGTAGTTTGCGATCTTGCCGTCGCGAATCACCATGTGATGCGACAGGACGCCGCGCACCGCCTCCGTGAAACCGCATCCGATGCTATCCTTGGGAACCGTAAAGGGCTCCCAGGTCCTGGTACGGCCTTCGCGGACTTCCTTAAGTGCCTGCTCAACAAAATACAGAGCACAGCCGCACGCATAGGCCTGGAAATAACTGCGCGCGCGATCGCGCTCGATAGTGTTACTCCATTGCGGAATCTTCCATTCGAAACTTACCGGTCCCTTGGTCGCGGACTTGGGAAGATTGATCTGGACGCTGGTGCCGGTGGCTTTTACGTATCCGATATTCACCAGACCGCTGAGCGCAGTTGACCACAACCTCGCAATCGGGCCGCCGCCGGTGTCGAGCGCGAGGTGATCCTTGCCGTCGTACCATCGCGGCGACATTACCCAGGTGTACTTGCCGCCGAATTCGCGCTTCTGCGGCTTAGGGATAGTGTGCTGGTTCCACGGATGCCTTACGTCCACCGGATTCCCCAGTGGATCGTTCTTTACGAATACTTCCTGCCCCTGCCAATCGTCATAGAAGGAGCTACCCAGCAAAATTCTGATCCCCAGGTTGATCTTGACCAGGTCGTTGGTAACCAGCTTGCCGTCGACCACCACGCCGGGGGTTACGAACATTGCGCGGCCCCAGTTGGTCATGTCGCGGTAATTGAAATTGCAGACCGCGGGATCCTGGAAGGAACCCCAACAGCCAAGCAGGATGCGGCGATTGCCAACTTGCTCGTAGCCGGGCATCGCGGTGTAGAAGAAGTCGAACAGATCGTCATGCATCGGGACCGCGCGCTTCAGGAACTCCACGTAACGCATCAGGCGCGACAGGTAGTCGGTGAATAGCTGCACGGTCGCTACGGTTCCGACGCCGCCCGGATAGAGCGTCGAGGGATGCACGTGGCGTCCTTCCATTAGGCAGAACATTTCGCGCGTGTAGCGGCTGACCTGCAGCGCCTCACGATAGAACTCGCCCTCGAGCGGATTCACCGCCTTCATGATGTCGCCGATAGTGCGATAGCCATGGTCGGCGGCATGCGGCGCTTCGGTCTTGGCGGCCTGCTCCCAGACGCTGGGGTTGGTGGCTCGGACCATCTTTTCGCAGAAGTCCACGGCGACGAGGTTTTCCTGGAAGATATTGTGATCGAACATGTACTCGGCGGCTTCGCCGAGATTGACTATCCACTCGCCGACATGCGGCGGCTTTACTCCATAAGCCATGTTCTGCGTGTAGCAGGAACAGGTGGCGTGGTTGTCGCCGCAGATTCCACAGATGCGGCTGGTGATGAAGTGCGCATCGCGCGGATCCTTGCCCTTCATGAAGATGCTATAGCCGCGGAAGATTGACGAAGTGCTATAACACTCCGCTACTTTGCGCTGGGAGAAATCTATTTTCGTATAAATTCCGAGGCTGCCGACGATCCGCGTAATCGGATCCCAATTCATCTCGACGAGGCCGTTCTGAGTAGTCGCTGATGCCATCGCGGAAACCTCCTGCGAGCCTTCTAACCGGCGCTTAACTTACGGCCGTTCCGATTGCGGAGCGTGATTGGTTTCGATCTGACTACTGGCGCAAATCTCCTTTCGCCGCGCGGTTACCATCTTGGCCGATAGCCAGTCCGAAGCTCTGTTCCGCGCCGGCGCCACTTCGGCTCATGATTCAAAGTGTTCTGGGTATAGCCTCGCAGCGTGCGAATTAAGCTGCCCATCACGGTCGAGATTAACGTGGAAACATGTGCGCCGGGCGGCTCGTCCATGAAAGGCATGAACTTGTCGGGAAACCCCGGCATCGTGCAGCCAATACATATTCCACCGACGTTGGGACATCCGCCGACCCCGCCCATCCAGCCGCGCTTGGGAACGTTGCAATTGACTACCGGTCCCCAGCATCCGAGTTTCACGATGCACTTGGGTGAGTTGTAGTCGGCAGCGAAGTCGCCTTGCTCATAGTAACCGGCGCGGTCGCAACCGTCGTGGACGGTCGCGCCGAATAGCCACTTGGGGCGATGCTCATTGTCGAGCGGGATCATCGGAGCCGCGCCCGCCGCCTGGTATAGCAAGTAGGCAATCGTCTCAGAGAGATTGTCGGGCTGGATAGGACAACCCGGCACCGCCACGATCGGAATGCCGGCTTTTGATTTCCAGTCCCACCCCAGGTAGTCGAGAACGCCCATCGCGCCGGTTGGATTGCCGGCCATCGCATGGATACCGCCATAGGTTGCGCAAGTCCCGACCGCGAGCACGAGCAGAGCCTTGGGCGACAGACGATCGATCCACTCGCTCGTGGTCATGGGCTGACCGGTCTTAGGGTTGTTGCCGAAGCCACACCAGTAGCCCTCTTTCTTGATGGCCTCGTTGGGAATCGAACCTTCGACGACGAGGACGAAAGGATCCAGTTCGCCGCGCTCGCCTTTGAAGAACCACTCGATGAAGTCGTCGTCGCCGCCGACCGGTCCGGTGTTTGCCGCGATCAGGGGCCAGTGAACGTCGACCTTGGGCAGGCCCGGCAAAGTACCGAGGACGATGTCTTCGATGCTGGGCTGCATCGCGGCGGTCAACGCAACTGAGTCGCCATCGCAGCTAAGTCCGGCATTGATCCAGAGGATGTGGACAACGGTCTCCTTCTCATCTGCCATAGCGAGTCTCCTTGGTTCCTGGTTCGCGTCCGTCAACGCATATGAGCAATGCCAATGCCAGTGCGGTTAGTGGGAGTTCAGGTGCCGATCGAGCCGAAACGGGCTCGATCTCAGCCGTCAGCGACTTGTGAGAGCCGAAACGAAGCGGGAGGTTGACAAACGCTCAAAATCGAAGATGGCGGCGTAGTGCGACGATGTGCGACAGTCAACCTCGATTCGGGACGCGAACAATTATCGAAACGATAATGAGTTAAATGCGCTGTAGACCAGTCATCGCAAGTCAAGTGGTGGCTGCGCAGCGTCGCGGATGGGTGTCGCGCAGCGTCGTGGCAACCTGGTCAACCATCGCGACACCGTCGCAGTTTTTTCGCGTCAACCCGTCATGGACTGAAGACGCTGGGGGCGCAAAGAAATTGGAACGCTTCATGCTGATTCGCGCTCATCAGCGCCGCGACTGCGTCGATGCTTATGGCAGATCGCAAGCTCCGAGAACGGGAACGATGGCTGCTGGCTATGCTGCGCAGCATCGGTTACGGCGTAGTCGCGACCGACGCGCGCTGGCATGTGCAGTTCATGAATCCGGTCGCGGAATCCCTTACCGGATGGTCCGCCGAGCAAGCGCTCGGACATGAGCTCCGCGAGATCCTCCGCGTATCAATCTCGTCGCCCGAACCGATGGGCAGCGGACCGGGCGGATTGCGCGGCGGTCAAGCGCAGGGCTTGCTGGTATGCCGCGACGGTTCCGAGATTCCCATCGAGGAGAGCAGCGCAGTGATCCGCGACGACAGCGGCAAAGTGATCGGTTCCGTGATCACACTGCGTGAGCTGACCAGCCGCACTTCGGGTCCGCGCAACTGACGGCAGTCTACTTCGACGAAGTTCCGAGCCGCCGATAAATCGTCGATCGATGGATTCCCAGCCGGCGCGCGGCTTCGGACACGTTTTGACCGCTGGCCTGCAAGACTGCTTTCAATGCCACCATGTCGCGGTTTTCCGCAGTTCCGTTGACTCCGTTGCCGTTGGTGCCGTTGCCATTGTTCGCAGCGCCGTTGGTTCGGACAACGTGCGCGTCGTTGCCAGTCGCCACTCGGCCGTTGCCCGCCCTGGACGTCGTGCCGGCGGACTTCCAGAGTTCGCGCGGAAGATCGCAGGGCATCAGCCGATCCTTCGACGAGTACAGGATCGTTTTGAGCAGCACGTTGCGAACTTCGCGGGCATTTCCGGGCCATGAATGGGGACAGCTTTCGAGCGCCTGCCACACGCCTTCATCGACTTCGCCGAGGTAGTGCAGATCCTCGCGCAAGCACTTCTCAGCAATCGAGCGAACATCGCGGCGCCGTTCACGCAGCGGCGCAATCTCAATGACTAGGCAATTCAACCGGTAGAGTAGATCCGAGCGGATAAGGCTCCTGCTCGCCAACTCATCGACAGAAACATTTGATGCGGCGACGACGCGTAGGTCAGAGGGGATCAAGTTTGTACCGCCCACACGCACGAAGCTGCCGGTTTCGAGAAAGCGCAGCAGCACACTTTGCGGAGTGGGCGGCATGTCCTGCAGTTCGTCGAGAAACAGCGTGCCCCCACGCGCCGCATCGAGGAAGCCTACGTGGGCATGGCGATCAGAACCGGTGAACGAACGAGGCTCGTACCCGCACAACTCCGCAACTGCTATTTCGCCGCACAGAGTACCGCAATTGACGGCGACGAAAGGCCGCTCACGGCGCGCGCTGCCGTTGTGGATAGCGTGCGCCAGCAACTCCTTTCCGGTGCCCGACTCACCGACCAGGACGGTTGGATAGTCGCCAGCCGCGGCATGTTGCGCCAAGCCGATCGCCGCGCGCAAAGGTTCGCTATCACCGAGAATGTCGCCGAAGGTATAGCGCGCTTTCCATGGATTGGGATTCATCGAGCACCTGGCGTACTCAGGTCGTCGCGCGATGCCTGCTTACGTTCAACGCACTCACGGTCTCCGCTAAATCTAGCGCCGGTAGCAAATTTGAACTCGCGCCTTTCTCGTGTCTAGTCCGCCGCAACGTCCACGGCGGGCCGCCTGACTTGGTCGCGCAACCATCCGTACCACGCATGCATCCCATCGCCAGTAAGCGCGGATACTTGCAGGATCTCGAGCTTCGGATTCACCTGCCTCGCGAACTTGAGGCAACGGTCCACGTCGAACGGCAGATGCGGCAGCAGGTCGGTCTTGCTGAGAATCATAAGCCGGCTCGAGCGAAACATATGAGGATACTTGAGCGGCTTGTCCTCGCCTTCGGTCGCCGACATGATCACCACCCTCGACGACTCGCCCAGGTCGAACAGCGCTGGGCAGACCAGGTTGCCAACATTCTCGATCATCACGAGCGAGCGTGGCGCTGGATTGAGCTTACGCATCGCATGGTATGTCATGTGCGCGTCAAGATGGCATCCGCTGCCGGTGTTGATCTGCACCACCTGGCAACCTGTGGCGCGGATTCGCTCCGCGTCCCGCGCGGTCTCCTGATCGCCCTCGATCACCGATATCTCAAGCTCTCCTTTAAGTTCCCGCAGGGTGCGCTCTAGCAACGTCGTCTTGCCCGCGCCGGGCGAGCTCATCAGGTTGAGCGCAAATATCTCGCGGCCCTCGAGCCATCCCCGGTTCCGCTCCGCGAGCAAGTTGTTTTTCGCGAGCACGTCCTGCTCGAGACGAATCGTGCGCCCGCCCTCATGACGATGCGGCGCAAGATCCTCATGATCATGAGCATGGACGCCATGCGCATGCGAATCATGTTCGTGATGATGGTGGTCGTGACCGGGTTGTTCGTCGAGATCGATCACGCGGACGCGGGCGTCGTCGGAACATCCGCAGGTGGCGCACATTTTCAGGCTACCTCCACTTGTTTGATCTTGAGTTCCTGCCCGCTCAGAAATTTGAGGTTGGCGCTTCCGCACCCGCACAGCGCGATCACGCTCTCGAGTTCGACGTCTGCTGCGCAGTCGACGCATCGCGCGCGTCCGGGAATTTCGATGATTTCGAGAGCCGCTCCGGCAAGGGGCGTTCCCTCGGTAGACAAATCGAAGCAGAAGCGGAGCGCGTCGGGGACGATGCCCGAGAGCTTGCCGATTTCGAGTTGCACTCTGACCACGTGCGCATCACCGACGCGTTCACTCACCGCATCGACAACGCTCTCCATGATTGCCAGTTCGTGCACGCAACATCCTGGCGTCGGGTCGTCTGACGTTCTTTAAATAGTCAACTCGCACTTTCGTTTTTCCGCAAGAACTTTTCTATCGCGGACCTTCAGCGGGCGCCGTCCAGGCTCTAGCGATCATTGAGCCGAGGGTTCCGGCAAGCCTTGGCGGATGCGGGCGGAAAAATCCGGAGAGTCGTCAGCGGCTTTCGCTCTCGCAGTGACGTCGCTGCGACTTCTGAGCTGGTCGAAGGAAATATCCGTGTCGAGTTGACCGCGCTCGTATAGAAGTTGATCGAGGTGGCCGTTGGCGAGCAGCCTCCAGTCGATGCGCCCGCCGGCTCCCACGTTCTGCGCATGGCCACGAATCGTCGTCGTGCAGTTCTGCGTCAACGCGTTGTACCATCGCGGATGATCGGCGAGCCGATTGACCTCCTCGAGGTAGTCGACCAGCAGCGCCCGCGCCTGCGAGGCGGGAGCGCGGATGCGATACAGATAGACCTGCTCGCCACGATAATTGGTTCGCAACTCGACCAGGTCGCGCTCATCGGCGACCACGTAATACAGCTCGTACTGGCGGAAGAAGCCGCGCAGCGCCGAGTATGACTGGCCCTTTTGTTTGCGCGTCTCGATCGAGATCGCGAGATGCTGGCCGTCGTCGAAGTCCCAGCTCACGATCGTGTGCGCAATCTGGGTCGGTCCCCAAAACGACAGGAACAGGTCCACGCCACGAATCCGATCAAGATTGTAAGTCCGCGTCTCCCAGCGTTGGTCGTAGTCCGAATCGGATCGGTACTTGAAATTTCGCAGGTTCTGGATCGTGACGCGGCTCCCGTCAAAAGTCGCGCGCGCGGTGCGAGCGACATCGGGCGTCCAGTCGCGCGTGTTGCTGGCCGGAATCGAGGTCCACCAGAGAGCGACAGCGCCCACGGGCAATAGCGCAATGACGAGTCCTTTCAGAAAGGGCCGAACGCATGCGGCCAGAAGGATGCTGACCACCAACAGGCCCGCAGCCATCGTCGCCGCGAGGACGCGCGACTGTGGTCCGTCGAACCACAACGCCAGCACGCCCCAGGCGATCGCGGCGGCGACGATCACCGACAGCGTCACTGTTGCTATCAAGCGGACTGCGCGCCGAACCATCAGGACCGTGAATTAGTGGATTCCGGCGTGTTCATAGAGGATGCGGCGGACCTCCTCGATCGTCTCGGGCCTTCCCTGCGTGGAGTGACCCGAGCGCACGACCAGCTCCGACTCGACGCCGTCGATATGCGCGCTCTTGTACTCGACGACGCCGTCGTCGCCGTCCTCGATCGGCCCGGTTCCCTTCACCGGAATGATCGAGTGGGCATGCACGCCGGCGGCGATCGGCATCGCGGCGAGCGACTTCAAGAACGGATTGGACGCATCCATATTGTCGAGCGCGGTCGGGAGAGCAAAAGGCGTTCCCAGCATGTTGGGCTCGCGCAGCTTTGCAATCTGAGCCGCGGACTTGGCGAGGCTGCCGGGCAGATTGATGAATTTGTTGCCGAACTTGACGATGAAATTACTGGCCAGGTAGCTGCCGCGATGCGGCGTGGCGATGAAGATCACTCCTTAACGAACGGCAGCGGCTTGACGAACATCGCGCGGGCGAGCAGATCGCGAGTCTCGGGGTCGAGATCCGCCTTATCAAACGGGACCTTGGTAATGTTGTCCCAGAAGCGAGTGCCGCTATCGACGACCAGCATTTTCGTCAGCAGGCCTCCCTGGCTGTGGCCGATCACGACCATCTGGTCGAGCGCAGAGTCTTTGTCGTCGGGGTCGACGTCTTTGCGCACCGCCTGGAGCGATTCCCGCAAACGCATCGCGGACAACGCGATCGGATTGCCGCTGTTATAAATGAAAAACCAGATCTGATAGCGCGCGGCGATCGCAGGATCGCCGAGCAGATCGTTGGCCATCTCCGCCCAGCGGGCGGGACTCGACGCGGTCCCGTGAACCAACACCACCGGGATCATATTGGGATGGTAGGGATGCAACATGATAGAGGCCGCCGCTATCGCTATCGCCCTTGCTCAGGAGCGAGAAGTCACCGCGCCGAAAGCCCGCGATCTCGAAGTCCCACACCGGCGCGCCTTCCAGCCGGTAGGCGAGGGCAGCGCTGGGATCCGCCTCGAGCGGCACGGACGTATGAACCGACCTGAATCGCGGCAGTCGTATCTTCGTCGTAAAGCTCCACTGTCCCATGCAGCCGGCCGTCGCTCATCGCGCGGCGCGGATCGTCGAAACGCACGAAGGCCGTCACCGGAACTTTCGCATTCGGGGGTATCCAGCGGTTCGCGGGCCTATCCGGCGGCGGCTCGACTCGGGCTGAGAGCGCAGCGCCGATGCCGGCTTTGCGGTAGGTGTTGCGGAGCCCGCGCACTTCCAGGTCCGCGGTCGAGACGAATTCTGGTCAGATGGTTTCCGCCGTAGTTGAATCCTGCAGGGTCGACCGTCAAGGCTGAGCGATCCAAAAGGCAGACCTAGCTGCCGCTCGCTGAGGTCAACTTCTTTTCCGTCTTTGGTCGCGAGTCCTAACGCGATGCCGCGATTATAGAGGTCGACCGCGAGGCGCAGGCGCGGATCGTATGGGCCGGGAGCGTTGGCCGGATTCGGTGGAAACAAGAAGGCATACGCATAGGCTGCCGACGCCAGGTAATAAGATTGTTTACCGGAGTCCTCGGCGTGCGCAAAAGACAGCTCCGACAGTGCGAATAGACGGTCGCGCTCGTCAGTTCTGCCTAGTCCCGAGTTCAACTCGGCAAGTACCAGTTCCGGATCGCTCTTGAAGGAATCGCTGAGCGCCGTCCGCTCCAGAAGCTGCCTCGAATAAGCGCTCGGGGTTCCGGCCGACAGGATGTTCGCGCCGAGCTCGCGATGAGCCGCTTGTTCGTCGAGGCGCTTGACGCCGACCGGCGTCGCGCAACCGCTGGTGAATAGAACAATAAGCGCGAGTGCGGCGGTCCAGTTGCCTAACGCGTTGAAGTGATGTGCGGCTGAGGACTCAGTCGCGGCTGATGCGCGAGAACTCACCGCCTCGAGAGAAACTGCGCGAGATCTCATTGTGCCGCTTGTTCGCGGGAACAGACCGCTTCAGCCCGGTGGTCTTGTCGAATCGACGATGGAAGGGCGGACTACTCGTCCACTTCCTGCCAGGTCTTGTCGGGGTTGAATTCAGTTATTTTGCTGGCCTCCGCGGCGGTGCTGGGTCCGAGATCCTTTTGTACGATGACGCCATAATCGCTAGTCATGAAGGTCATAACTCCCGAGACGCGATACTCGGCGGGATAAGCCAGGAAAGCGAAACCTTTGGTCATTTTACCATTGACCAGGTAGTTCTTCGCGCCGCCCGGTGCATTGCGGCCCTGCTTCGTCAATACCTTGTAGTAGTACCCGTGAAATGGAACCGGATTGCCGCCACTGTCCTTCCTGTAGCCTTGCGCGGTAGCCTCCGCCACCAATGGTCCGATCGGACTCTCGGGCTCTCCTTCGGCAGATGCCCAATACAAACCGTCTTGCTTGCCGGTATCGCTCAGGATTTTCTGAGCGTACTGAGCAGTTGTCTCGCCATCGCGCGCTTCGCTGGCATATTCGGTCTGGGCATCATTGAGGTCTTCGAGAACCCTGATTGTGAACAGCTCGTTGTCACCTATTCGCCTGTACAGCAGCTCGTCCTTGCCGGCTGCCGTATCGAAAACCCAACCGCCATTTTTCTGCACGAGCGGAATCGGAACCGGCCAGTTCTCGGCGCCGATATATAGGATGACGCGGCCCTCATCGTCATAGGCGAGCCGATTCATTTCCTGATAGCGGCGCACGAAGTTGTCGCGAGCGTTATTGTCGGCGACCGGATCTCCCGATGAGAGTAATTGATCCGCGTCCGGGCCAAGTATGGACCTCAGTGTTTTCATGTCGTCCGCTTTGGCAGCTGCAACCAGCGCGGCGGTCGCGGCGGCGGGCGACGGGAAAACCTGCTGCGCACTGGTTTCTTCGGCCGAGGCGAGAGCAGGGACTGCGAGGCCAGTCGCCAAGAGCACGAGGATAGCGACCGTCATAAGAGCGGCGGAGACTTTCATCCTGGAATAGTCGAGAGAGTTCGACATGAGTCTCTTCCGTGTCGCGTGCGTGTTGCGCATGCGGCTGTTGAGGGATTCCTTAGTCACTACATCAGGTGTCATTGGAATTCCTCACTTATTCTTTTTGTTGCCACCACGATTCCCGCCGCCACCGCCTCCGCCGCGATTCCCACCGCCTCCGCCGCGATTGGCATTGCCGCCACGAGCGCCGTTGCCGCCGCCTCCCGCGCCCTGGTTTCCCTTCAAGCTGTCCTGCCCGCGGCGGCTGGACGACTGTGCCTTTCCCCCAGGTTCATAGCCACCTATCGCGCTATTGCGGCCTCCGGTGCTGCTGCGATCTTTCGTGTAGCCGCGAGCCGGGTCTGATGCGCGATTCGACGGCTGACCCGTGCCGGGACGATTTGGAGCGGCAGGCTGAGTAGCCGGTTGGTTGGGTCGATTTTTCTGCGCTTCCTTGCGGTTAGGTTTGGCTGCGCCCGGATTGTTGGGAAGCGTGCCCGCCTCGGGGAAATTTGGCTTGGTGGGTTTCTTGCCTTCGTACGGCCGCGCGGTCTTAGGATCGTAAGGCCTTGTCGCGGGAAGGGTACTCGGACGATTGTTTCCGCCACCACCGTTCAAAGGTGGTTTGCCGCCCGGTCGCGATGGAAATTCCGGGCGTGAGGGGTTTCCATTGCCAGGCGGACGATTTCCCGGCCGGTTACCTCCACTGGGCGGACGATATCCCGGCTGGTTACCATTGGGGGGACGATACCCGGGTTGGTTGCCGCCGTTGGGAGGACGATATCCGGGGTAGCCATTGGATGGTGGGTAGGGCTTCGGGTAACCCCCGCTGGGATTTCGGGTTGGATAGGTGTTGTTGTTAGTGATGTAGACGTTATTGTTGTATTTGACCGAGCTCGAGTTGCCGTGCCATCCGCAGTTCCAGTCGTTGTGGCCATAATTAATCATCGAACCTAGCAGCATCCCCGCTCCGAAGGACAAGACTCCCGTGAGGAGCAGGTCACTACCACTGTATCCGGGAGGCGCCTGCACCGGGGCTCCATAAGCCGTCGTCGGGTTGTACTGGGGAACGTAGACCGTATTCGGCTGGGCCGGCTGGATGATGACAGTTTGCTGCATCGAGGGCTGCGAGCCGCCGCCTTGAGCTGCCGCAGGAGCCGGCTGGACTTCGACCTTCTGTTGCGGCGTGGTCTTCAGCGTTCCAGCGCTCACTGCCATGTTGCGCATCGTCTGGATCGCGGCCATCACGTCGGCGGGCTGGTTGTAGTAGGCCTCGCCCAGCGCCGAAGTCCACGCCAAATTGTCACTCATGGTTTGAAGCACGCTCGGGAACTGAGTCAGCGACTTGATGCTGGGATCCCACGGCTGCGGATTCACCTGGGCGGCTAACTGATCACCGGTGAGATTGGGGTTCTGCTTTAGCCATCGCTCGGCTTCCACCACCTGGGTCGGATAAGTCGATCCGGCCAGGATCTGCGCGACCAGCACGTCAGGATAGAGCGCGATGGGCGAGACCATCTCCTGCAAATCTTCCGCGCTGGCGGCTCCCGGCGGGGGCCCGGGCGGGGCAGGCGCTGGAGCGGGGGGAGGGGCAGGCGTGGGAGCGGCGGCAACGCTCGGCTGTGCCTGTGGCGATGCCGCGGCGGCGGGTTGCTCGTCGCCGCGCGAGCAGCCGGGGACGATCGGCATCGTGGACAGCAAGACCGCTGTCGCCAGGATCATTGGCAGTGTGCGGCCTTTATGCCTGCGCAGTAACTTCATTATCGATAGTCCTCGGCGTCGGTTAGCAACCGTGCGTATCGCAGTTAAATTGTCCGCAGTTATCGAGCGATGGCCGCGGTGTTTCGCTCGTCACTCAAGCTCGCGCTTCGCGGCGCGCTCTGATTGAGATCGGTGATCTTCGACGCGATCTGTCTGCTCAGTACCGCCAGATCGTTGCTGAGCGCGATCGATGCTCCCGTCTCCCCGGCCGCAACCGCCGAAGTGGACGATGTCTCCGACGCATACAGGTCCTTGCCGCTGATCCCGTCCTTTATGATCCATCGCGCATCCATTTGCGACTGGCCGTCGGCGCCGGTTTCGAACCGTTGCACGTCGACGGTGACCTGGTAGTCGACCTCGGTTTTTCGCGACCACGGATATTTTTCGATTTTGCGATCGTTCAGCAGCACCGCAAGATTCTCCGACAGCACTCGCGCGAAGTTCTTGTCGAGCGGCTCACCCCAGCGTTTCTCGGCCGCGAGATCAAGTTGATTCGGCGAGGCGCGGGTTACCACCTCGAGCCGGCGCAGATAGTCGGGAAAGTCGATGGGGCCGACGCCGATGGTTAGCTGCTGAGCCGATGCGGACGCCGGGGCCACGGTCGCGCTATCCGACAGCGGCGTTAAAATGAAAAATTTGGAACGATCGGGCTGCGGCGCGAGCGGAGAGCATCCCGCGGCGGCTACCAGTGCGCCTACAGCGATAAGTGCAGTTCGAAACCTCATGGCCATCAGCGGTCCTTCTCGGGCACGTACTTGCCCCGAATCAGGGAGGCCGGGTTGCGCTGTAGAAAATCGGTGAGCTCTCCGATCGACTGAGTGGTTTCCGCCAACTCATCGAGCGCTTGATTCAGGTTGACCGTGAATGGGGAGTCGGGCTCGAGCGTGGACTGAACCTCGAGCAGCGCAGCGCGGGTATCCTTCATAGTCGCATTGGCTTCCTCGGCGCTTTTCTGCAGGCTGGTTACCAGAGGATCGATCTTGCTGTTTGCGTTGTCGACAGCGTTGCGAACCGAGGTGAGCGTCTTATCGAGGTTGATGGTGGTCTGCCGGAGCGAAACGATGGTCGCTTTAACCGAAGGATCGCTGGTGAGATCCTTGATCGAATTGGCGGCCTCGGTAATCGAGCTGACCAGCGCATTGAAATCGATCTGATCGAGCTTGGCCAACGCATGAGTTGCCTGTTCGCGAATCTGCTCGAAATCGGTCGGCACGGTCGGAATCTCCCGCAAGTCACCGCTGCCCGGAACCAGCACCAGATCCAGGGGCGCATTCGGATGAAGATCCAAATCGATGAACAGCAATCCGGTGAGCAGACTCTCGGTATCGAGTTGCGCGCGCAACCCGCGGCCCATCATGTCTCCGAAACCCTCCTGGCTAAGGGCGTGTCCGGTGCCGCCGCGCTGCGTGATCATCTGGCGGTCGATTCCAATGATCACCGGCAAGCGCAGCTCGTGAATGTCAGGGCGCAGCTCGCCTTCCTCCGGGTTGAGCACCAGTTTGATTTGCTCGACACTGCCAATTTGAACGCCGCGGAACTTGACCGGCGCGCCGACCTTGAGCCCATTGACGCTGCCCTTGAACATCAGGACGAAGCGCTGGGGTTTCGAGAACAGGCTTCCGGAGCCCACCACTACGATGGCGGCGATCAAAAGCGCAAAACTGCCGACTACGAAAACTCCGATCATGGCGGGACTGATTCGTTTACCCATGACTGGCCGCTGATTCGCCTCCCTCTTTACCCCGGGTCAGAAACTTGCGCACCCGCGGATCATCGGAATTTGCGAGCAACTCCTTGGGATCGCCGCTGGCGATTTGCACCCGCGATTCCGCATCGAGAAATACGCTGTTGTTGGCGATCGCAAAAATGCTCGCGAGCTCGTGGGTTACGATCACGATCGTCGCGCCGAGATTGTCGCGCAGCTCCAGGATCAGCTCGTCGAGCAGGCTCGAGCTGATCGGATCGAGGCCGGCCGACGGCTCGTCGAAGAACAGGATCTCCGGATCGAGCGCCATCGCGCGCGCGAGTCCGGCGCGCTTCTGCATGCCGCCGCTGATCTGATTGGGATAGAAGTCCTCGAATCCCTTGAGCCCGACCAGCGCCAGCTTGAGCGCCGCGATCTCGCGAATTTGCGCGGGCGTCAGATCGGTGAACTCGCCGAGGGGCAGACCCACATTTTCCGCCAGCGTCATCGAACTCCATAGCGCGCCGCTCTGATAGAGGACTCCGAAGCGGCGCAGCAGGCGCTCGCGCTCCTCGGGACCGGCGCGGGTGAAGTTGACGTCCTCGTAGAAGATCTCGCCGGTGGCCGGTTCCTTGAGTCCAATCAGATGGCGCAAGCAGCGTGCTTTTGCCGCATCCGCTGCCGCCCATGATGATAAAAATGTCGCCGCGCTGGACGGTGAAATTGAGGTCGCGCATCAGCACGAAGCTGCCATACGCCATGGTCAGGTCGCGCACGATGATGTGCGGCGCGGCCGTTCTGGGGCTCGATCGCTTTGCAGTTGCTGGGCCATTGACTAGGTCTGCCGTTCAAATGTGGAGAAAGTTGAAGACCACCGCGAACAAGCCGCAGGCGACGACCACCATCACGATCGACATCACTACCGCCTGGGTCGCCGCATCGCCGACCGCCGACGAACTGTTGCCGCATTGGAAGCCGCGCAAGCATCCGGCGATCGCGATCAGCAGGCCATAGAAGGTAGCCTTGATCACCCCGCCGAACAGTTGACCAGAGTAAGGTCGATATCGTCTCGCGCATGTAACTGCGGGACCGAGAGGTCGAGCATGCCGACTCCGACGAACATGCCGCCGAGGATCCCGACGAAGTCCGCGTAAAGGCATAGCAGCGGCATCATCAGGACCAGCGCGAGCACGCGCGGAAGCACCAGAAATTCCATCGGCGAGATGCCCATCGTGGTGAGCGCGTCGATTTCCTGCGTCACCTTCATGGTGCCGAGCTTGGCGGCAAACGCGGCGCCGGTGCGTCCGGACATGATGATCGCGGTCATCATCGCGCCCATCTCGCGCACCATGCCGATGCCGACCAGATCGGCGACGTAGATCGACGCGCCGAACTGCGAGAGCTGAACCGCGCCCATGAAGGCGAGAATCACCCCGACCAGGAACGCAATCAGAGTTACGATACCTACCGCGCTGGCGCCGCACTGCTGGATGACTTCCATCAGGTCCATCGCGCGGTAACGGGCCTTGCCGCGGACGAACTTTGCAAAAGCGATCGCCAGCTCTCCGAGAAATCTCATGAAGTCGCTTAATGAGAGCCCATAGCCCAGAGTCAGAGTGCCGACTCGCTCGAAAAACGATGGCCTGGTGGCCTCGCTGCGCGCGCCTTTTTTCTCGGGGACCGCCTCGGCAAGCTCGACCAGGCGCCGCAAGCCGTTGGGCAGGCCGTCGCGATTCTGATCGATTCCGTGCGCCCTGCAGTACTCGCTGGTCTGCACGAGGAATGAGATGAGTCCGCTGTCCCAGCTCGCCAGCGATGAGGTATCGAAGGTCACCGACCTGGGTTTAGGCGCGACCTCGAGCTCCCGGCGCACGATCGCGATCGAGGGCACGTCGCGCGTCAGGTGCCATGGACCCGACAACCTGATCAGCAGGCGCGAATTCTGTTCGCGAGACAGGGAGACAGTTCCTTGTTCGCTGTGCGGTTCAAGCTGGTTCATGAAATCGCGAAGGACAGTTTTTCCCGGCTTCGATAATGGCATCTCAGCTCAAGGGCTGGAAATGGTACTTTGGTACAATAGAGCAAGGACGCCGCGAACGAGACAATTCTGAAGCATAGCGCAGAGCGTCGAGGCGAGGCTCGATCGCGCGGAGGCTTGCTCGCGGCACCGGGCGCTGGCATCGCGGCGGGCGCAAGGTTATAGTGCCGACATCTCGGAAGGAGGTGCACAAGCGATGACTGTTCTTGCAGATAAACGCGTCGAGGTGCGCCTCGTCTCGAATCACCGCCGGTAACAGGCCGGCCTTCACTTACATTCGAGCCACGGGTGGCACTTCGGCCCCGTGGTTTTTTGTTGCCCGCGGCACGGCTTGAGCGCCGGCGTCGCGGCGCAGCGCGAGCGCTTTGCGGCCGCTCGCGTCGCGCGCCAACCAGTTCGCATTCCGGAGGTGTCCAATGCCCGTTCTGAACTTCAACCTGAGGTCTCGTCAAACAGTAAACAACCAAATGAGGAAGTCATGTCGAGTACTGATTCCAGACGACTGGGAGAAGCTCGCGATCGTCGAGTCGAAATCGAGGCATCGCTGGAGCCGCTCTTCACCGATGGGCTGATAACCGAGGTGCTGGGCCTCGTTCGCAAGGGCAAGGAGGCCAATGTCTATTGTTGCCGCGGATCGAGCGAGACGGAAAGTGAATATGTCGCCGCCAAGGTCTACCGCGCGATCGAGCAACGCGGTTTCCGCAACGATGCGGTTTACCAGGGGGGACGCGACCGCGTGCTCAATGGGAGAGCCAAGCGCGCGCTGGCGAACAAGTCGCGGCAGGGCCGTATCGTGCAGTCCGGGGTATGGGTTCATTCCGAGTTCGAGACGCTGACCCTGCTGCATCACGCCGGCGCCGATGTCCCGGCGCCGATCGCATGCGTAGGTCAGGCGCTCCTGATGGAGTTCATCGGAGACGGCGCCGCGCCTGCGCCGATGCTTGCGCGAGTCGCGATGGCGCCCGAGGAAGGGCAACTGTGCCTAAGGCGCATCATCGATAATATCGCCCTGTGGCTCACCAACCATCGCGTGCACGGTGACTTATCGCCGTACAACATCCTGTATCGCAACGGCGAGGTGGTGATGATCGATTTTCCGCAGGCGGTCGATCCGCGTTTCAACGAGAATGCCCGCGGCCTGCTGGAGCGCGACCTCGAGAACGTGTGTGGACATTTCGCGCGCATGAGGCTGCGGCCCGATCCTCAGCGCATCGCGCACCAGCTTTGGGAGCGCTATCGCGTGGGGGATTTGTGATCGAGCCGAGGTTCAAGCGCGGTGGGTGCGCCTTCGCATGGCGCACCCACCACCGGTAGCCGGGAAGCGCACACGCAGGGTGAAGGCCCATTGATGCCTCCTTTTCGTCGACCATGGAAAGTGCGGCGCTGAACCAGGTCCAGTCGGTTGAGGCGTCCGCGATCTTGTTCAGGAGCCGATTGAACGCGTGTTTTTCCTTTTCGCTTCCCACTTGGTACTAAAGGACTTGCCGCGGGTTGTAATCAGAGAGGCGAACTATGAAAGCGATTTTTCTGGTGCCGGGGCCTGATGGCGGCGTTTACGAATACCGCGAAGTTCCGGCGCCGCCGGCCAAAGGGGACCTGGTGCTGGTAAAAGTGCGCGCGACGGGAACCAATCGCGGAGAACTGCTTGCGCGTCCAATGTTCCGTTCGAGTAATCCGGCGCTGAAGCCGATGCCGGGCGGGAGCGAGTTCGCGGGTGAAATCGTCGAGGTCGGCCCGGACTCGACCGGCTGGCGTGTGGGCGAGCGAGTGATGGGCCGGGCGCCCGGCTCCTACGCCGAGTTTATCGTGGTGAATCCGGTGCAGTTGATGCGAATTCCCGCTTCGCTGACCTGGGCTGAGGCCGCCTCGATACCCAACGTCTTTGTCACCGCGCATGACGCGATCGCAACGGCTGCGGAGCTTAGGAGCGGCGAGTCGGTGATGATCACGGCGGCTGCGTCGGGAGTCGGAACGGCGGCGATCAAGCTTGCGCGGTTTCTTGGCGCCAAGACCGTTATCGCGACTACCCGGGCGGCTGCCAAGTGCGACAGTCTGATCAGGCTTGGCGCGGATATCGCGATCGACGTCAGCAAATCCGGATGGATTGATCAGGTGATGGCGGCCACGGAAAAGCGCGGCGTGGACGTCATCATCGACAATGTGGGTGGACCGATGCTCGCGGGCAATATCCGCGTGCTCGCGATCAAAGGCCGCCTCGTGAGTGTCGGGCGCACCGCGGGCAACGTCGGCGAATGCGACCTCGATCAGGTTGCATTCAAGCGTGCAAGCATCGTTGGCGTCACCTTCCGGACGCGCACCCAGCAAGAGAGCTTTATGTGCGGCGAGCGGTTCGCCGCCGGTTGCCTCGATGCGTTCCGCAGCGGCGCGCTCGCACCAGTGCTCGATCGGACCTTCCCGTTCGACGCAATCGCGGACGCGCACGCCTATATGCTGAGTGACGCGCAGGTGGGGAAGATAGTTCTTACTATCGACTAACCAGGTAACGACGAACATTCGGAGGTAATGACCATGGCCACCGAGCTTGAAAACAAAGGCAGAGAAATACGCACCCGCTTGTGGGGCGAACAAGCGCTCAAGGGTGCGGATGAATTCCTCAAGAACTTCGACCAAGGCTTCGCGAAGTTCCTGAACGAGCAGGTTTTCGGCGAAATCTGGAACCGTCCCGGACTACCCGCCAAGACGCGGTCGATGATCACGATTGCGGTGCTGATGGCCCTTGGACGCGGGCAGGAACTGCGGCTCCACATGCGCGGCGCGCTGAACCTGGGCATTACGCCGGAAGAGCTCAAGGAGATCATAGTGCACTTCTCGCAATACAGCGGCGTCCCCACCGCGATTGAGGGAATTCGGGCGTTCAATGAGGTAACCACCCCGGCCAAGTAGCGGCAGCACGCGAGCGTAGCCGTCGCGAGACGCTCATGATCGACTTTCGGCCTCCACGATTGCTGCGGTTGTGTCGCCAACCGCTGGTTGGTATCTATCCATGAGACAGCCACTTCCCCTGACCAACCGCATATCTAACACCTCAACCAACCAACTGTCGTAGCGTTGCGGGCTCCGCCGCGGAGCAGGGGCAAGGGACGCTTGCCCAATGGACGGAAAGTAGACTATTTGTACTTCTGGTCTTGATGGCGGAGGGGGGCATTCCAGAAAATCTCAACAGTCACGCGCAAAACGTCGGCTCGCCGATAGCGTTGATGACGAGGATACGATTGCGCCCTGGCGTCGACGCCGAGTTTTCGTCGTGGCACGCAAAAATGTCTACCGTGGCTGCGGGGCTGGCCGGTTTCGTCTGCGCTGAAGTTAACGCTCCCGCGCCATCCGATCGCGAGCAATGGAGCGTCATCCAGCACTTTCGCAGCGCCAGCGAGTTAAATGCCTGGCGCACTTCTGAACAACATCGCGGTCTGCTTCAGGAAGCCAAATTCCTGGTGGATGGCGCCGACGCGCAAGCCTTATCTGAGGACGAAGTTGGTGAAGGACTTGCCGACGGCGCTGTGACCGAAGTCGTCACCACCTGCGTCAAGCCTGGTAAGGACCGCGAGTATCGGCAATGGGCTGAAAAGATACATCGCATCGAGGCGCAATTTCCGGGCTATCGTGGCGGATACTTGCAGCCTCCAGCTTCCGAGCGACAGCGTTACTGGACGACGTTGGTGCGTTTTGCGAGAGCCGAGCAACTCGATGCGTGGCTGGCTTCGGCCGTCCGCCGCGATCTGCTCCGCGAACACGACGACCTGGTCGAATCGTGAGAGCATCACCGGGTGCCCAGCTCCTTAGCCGGATGGTTCCCTACCGATCCTTCGAGCGGGCAGTCTCCCCCTGGCTGGAAACAGTCGATGCTCGTCGTGCTGATGCTGTTTCCGATCGTCGTGCTCGAGATGCGCTTCCTGAACCCGATGCTCCGGGGACTTCGTACGGTGCCGGCAACCTTCGTCGGCAACGTCATCGCGCTCGCGTGGCCGTTCTTGCCGATAGCCATCATGGTGATGAGCTGGTGGCTGTTGCCACGAAAGGACGGCGCCGGCGGATAAATCCGGCCGGCGTCCTGTTGCTGATAGTGCTTTATGCGATCGAAATCGCGGTACTGTCGCGCCTTCTGTGAGGCGCGCGCAAATGATCTGGTGCCGGTGATTCGGCCGCCGCAGCTGTTTTTCTCGTTTGCACGATCGCCAGGACAAAGGTCACGAGGACTGATCAAATGGATATTAGCCGCCTGCAGAGTCATGTAAGAGGAAAAGTGATCGGCCGCGAAGATCGCGAGTATCGGCCGGCGTGGGAAGCCAATTGGAATCAGCTTCGCCCGGAACGCTATCCGGACGTCATCGTTCAAGTCGCGAGCGACCATGACGTGGTCGAGGCGATAAAGTTCGCATCCGAGAGCCGGCTCAAAGTCGCCGTGCGCGGCGGTGGACATGCGTGGTGCGGGACGCCACTGCGCAAAGGTGGAATGCTTATCGATCTTTCGCGACTTAGCGAAGTTAAGATCGATTCCGCGGCGCGGACTGCTGCGATTCAGCCGATCATCTCCAATCGGGACCTGATGCGCGCGCTGGAACCCTTTCAGCTGGCGTTTCCCACCGGCCATTGCCCGCAAGTTAAAGCAAGCGGCTACCTGCTGAGCGGCGGTATCCCATGGAACGGCAGCGAGTGGGGACACGGCTGCCTAAGTGTCACCGGCGTGGAGATGGTTACCGCCGACGGCAGGCTGGTCACCGCCGACGCCCAACACAACCAGGAGCTGTTCTGGGCCGCGCGAGGTGCGGGCGCAGGAATGTTCGCGGTCGCGACCCGCTTTCACCTGAAGCTATATCCGCAGCCGCAGGCTATCCATGCGAGCACTTACTACTATCCGCTGAAGCTCCTTCGCGAAGTGGCTGATTGGTTTTCCGGCGCGATCGAAACGATGCCGACGAACGTCGAGTTGACGTTATTCCTGGTTTCCGCGCCGGCAGACCTCGCAGAGTCCTGCCGTTCGGACAACGGAAAGCTCTGCATGGTAACTGCTACGGTCTTCGCAGACACCAAACAGCAGGCGACAGAGACGCTGGCCATCCTCGAGCGATGCCCCCACAAAGCCTTGCGCAAGACGGTTGCCGAGCCGACAACGTTTGAGCACCTGTTTGATCTGTCGGGCAGCATGTGGCCCACATTTCTTCGCAACAAAGTCGAGAGTCTATGGTCAAACTCGTCGCCTGCGGACGTGCTGTGCGCGATTCGCGACCACTTCACACGAACTCCCGACCCGAAATCGGTCGTGCTGTTCGCGCTTTATCCCGGATGGGCGAAGGGCGTCCCGTCACAGCAGCAGACGGCGCTTTCGATGGCCGCGCGCGTATATGGCGGTCCGTGGACGATGTGGGATGACGCGAAGGACGACGTCGCGAACATAGAATGGCATCGCAAGCTCTGTGACATATTGAAGCCCTTCGTGTGCGGCCGCTATCTCGGCGAGTCTGACATCCTAGATGATCATTCGCGCGCCGAGGATTGTTTCTCACCCGCAAACTGGAAGCGTTTGCAGGAGTTAAGGGCCAAATACGATCCAGCGCAACTGTTCCACGGATTCTTCGGCGGCCTGTGATCGGCATCCGCGAGGCTTGATCGAGGCTCGTTTACAAAACAATCCGCCGCAGGATGCGCGCTTCGGGTGGGCAGGATAGGGCTTTCATTTTGAAATGTCCGGCAGCATCGAAGCAGGTTACGCCGGTGCCTGTGAGCCAGGTTGCGGTTCGCGGCTAGCTGGGTCTTTTCACCACTAATCCCTTTTACTAGCTGACAACTTTCCTGGCTGGACGACCCAAATAGTCGGCGCGATCGCTCCGCGTCCTTGTTGGCGTGGGACTTGCTGCTTTAGCACTGGAGTGGACGAAGACAGTCACGCCCGCGAAGCTTCATGAATTCGACTCGGGAAATTCGGCTCCGTTTTCTGACGGCTCTTTTACGTGGCGTGATGGTGGAGGAGATCTCATTTATGCAAGTGCATCTATCGGACCCGTACGCCGCGCAACAGAACCCTGCGGCTCAAAGCGTCCTCTTGTCACCGTCGAATGAAGGCGCAGGCCGCGCCGGCCGGCAGATGGCATTGACCACGGAGCAAACGCGCCACCAATTCGCGATGGAGCCGCTGGGAAATCCCGGCTCCAGCGGCGCTCAGCCGTATCTATATACTTGCGTTCACTGCCGATGGATTTTTCGCGTCGATGGTTCGCGCGGTTCGATCATTGCGCTGGACGAGTGGGGCAGGCATTTGCCTGAACGCGAAAGTTCCCTGCGCATCATGACCTTTCCGGGAGGACAATGTCCCGCCTTTGAGGTCCTGGAGTACCCAGCCTCCGAGCTTCAGCTCACCACTCGACTTGCCGGCTATCTCTCGAGATTTGTCGAAGGGCTGCGAAGTCTCAGTGACGGGAGGCTTCGAACCCGCGCTCACTGATGTGAGCTTTCGAGACCGTTCGCGCGCGCAGCAAACGACGGCCACTTAACTCCAGGTAAGAGCAGGGGCCGCACTCTCAGCGTCAAACGCACTGTGCGGCTTGCTCGCGACCGCGATCGACCGCACTTTCGGCGCGCAGTTGGCTCGCCAATTCCAGCGCGATTCTGCGCCAGAGTCGCGGGAACCGGTCGGCGAGCGCCGAAAAGTCACGCTCAGCAATCCGGGCCACCAGCGAGTCCGAAGTCGCGATCACCGACGCCGAGCGCGGAGTACGCGGATCAACCATTGCCATTTCGCCGATATGCTCACCGGCTTTCTTGCGCGCGACCACGCGACCGTCGACCACAACCGAAAACGTGCCGCCCAGGATTAGAAAGAGATCAGTATCCGAAGCACCCTGCTCGATAAGCCTCGACCCTGCGGATATCTCCTCCAGCTTTAAGCATCGCGCGATTGGTACCGCTAAGTCCTTGTCGTGGACAAGCGGCTGAGACATCAGAGCTTCAATCAAACGCGATGCCCCTTCCGAGCCCTGGAATTCTTTCAACAGCGATTTTCCCATGATTCTTGCCTCATCGACTCCCACGGGTTGCTTCGTTTGGAGCATCGCCCATCTCTCTCAAAACGCTTGAAAGTCGATTTTGTTGCTGAAACCGCTTCACGTCTCAAAACAACCGCGTTAAGTGTGGCGCAGCGAGCGGCAACCAAGTAACGCGTCCTTCTACTATCGACGAGGCAGTTGTCGAGGAAATTCAAGGCTTGAAATTTGCCGTTAGAACCGGCGTATGTCGGCGTTCTAAATCGGAATTAGGTCGACGCGTCAATTCGGAATTAAACTGGCCCGCGTTCGTTAGCGTGGGGGGACCTTTCCGCACCTTTGCAGAATAGACGAGCGCCTTTCTATTCAGCATTGCACAAACTTGCGGCAAGCATGACCGACAGTTCGACGCTTGGTCCCGAGACCGAAGGAAATTTCGAACACTAGGAGTAATTCGCCTGCAATGCAATTTGCAATTTCCCGCCTTGCGAGACCCGTGATCTGGGTCTCAAAACTTTCAGTATGCATGGTTAATATTTCATTTTGAAAAGCTCTGATGGCTTCGATTCGAGTTGCCGCTCCGGCCGAAATCGGGCAGTTAATGGCATGTTTAATGCTGCCGTCCGCGCATCTGTAGCTCGCTTTGAAAATCGCATTGGAATTGATCGCAGCTCGCTAACCTTTCGTCGAAACCTAAGGGTGTAAGGATGGCCGAATCAACAGAACCAAAGATGAAACCGACCTTGGGCTTGACCGGAGTAACGGTCAACGCGATGGCGCTGATCGCGCCGGGAGCCTTCCTGTGGATTACGTTTGTCGTCCAGGCCGGCTACGCGTACCCGTCCGGCGTGAGCATGTGGGCAGGAATCTTCGCCGCCCTGCTGCTCGCGTACGCGACGGCGATCTCGTACTCGGAACTTGCCAAGCTCTATCCGGGCGCGGGGAGTTCCTATTTCTTTGCGGAACAGGCGTTTCTCAGTAAGACGCACGCTTACCGCTTCGCCCGCATCGCCAAATTCACGATGGGATGGGCGTCGCACCTCTATTACTGGGTCTATCCCGGCGCCATGGTCGCCACGATCGGGATCATGATCGGATATATCGTCGGCAACTTCGCGCCTAACACCCTGAACGCCGGCACACCGGGCCCGGTATTTATGGCGCTGGTCGCGATCATCTCTGCTTTCGCGATCGCGTACATAGCATTTCGTGGCGTGAACGGCTCGACGATGGTCAACATCGCGATCAATGCGATCCAAATCGCGGCACTACTGTTCTTCGCCGCATTGGCGATCGCGTACCGGGTCGGTCATCCGGAAGGGTCGCACGGCCTGGCCCTCGATGGCACCACCAAGGTCTTGCACTACGCGTTGAGTGGCGACACGCCGGCACATCCAAGTGCGTTTTCGGTCATTGCACCGCACAACTTCAGCTATGTCATGCTGCAAGCCACGATCGCGATTTTCCTGCTGGTCGGCTTCGAGTCGATCACGTCGCTCGGCGAGGAAGCGAAAGACCCCAAGCGCGACATCCCGCGCGGGGTGCTGCTCTCGCTGACGATCCAGGGTCTATTCTGCTACATGATCGAATACTTCGCCGCCAACTATTTCATGTCGAGCGCCTACAGCCTGGCCGACGCAAAAGGCTCAGCGGCGCCGATCGGCGACATGATGACGATCATCGGTAACACCCTGCTCGGCGGGCATGGCCAGGCGTTCATGATGATCGAGGCGCTGACCGTGTTCCTGGCCCTGATAGGCACCACCCTTAGCTGTATCAACACGGGTGCGCGGGTGACCTACGCGATGGGCCGCGACGCGGAAGTACCAGAGCACTTCGGCATGCTGCATGGCGAAAACCTCACGCCTCATCGCACGATCTGGACCCTTGCGGCGATTTCCGCGGTGCTGGGCGCGTACGCAGCGCTTTATTTCTTTGCCGGCAGTTCCGCACCGGACGACAAGACGATCGCTACCCTGCCGCATAACTTGTGGTACGCGATCGGAATGAGCTCCAACGCATCTCTGACCTCAATGCCGAACGGACTGGCCTTGGTCACTCTGATCTCGAACTTCGGAACGTTCGTGGTCTATGGGTTGACCAATGTCTGTTGCATAGTTGCGTACCGCGAGCACCATCAATTCCACGGCCTGAAACACATGGTGATACCGGTGTTCGGCGCACTTGCGAACTTCGCGTGCATGGCCTTCTACATCATCGGCCCGATCGAGGGACTCGGCAGCGTCAAAGAGCCTCTGATGGCGGTCGGGATCGCCATCATCTGGGGCGTCTACGGAGCAATCTACTTCGTCCGCAACTCGAAGAAGCGAGGTAAGGACACCGTTCTCGTTTCCAAGCCTGCTTGACCAACACCGTTCCTCCGCCGTGCGGGTAGGTCTCATCAGGGAACCCTGAGACCGCCCGCACGGTCTTTTTCTTAAGTTCCGCTCTCAAATATCCGTGCCTTAAGTGCGACCGGCGAGCGCTTTCCCGCTTCCTGCGCGATCATTAGACTCCCTCCAAGTGAACGAGGGACGCTAATGGAGCACTCACAGGGAACACCGGCGGTCTTCCAAGCCGCTTTGGAAGAGCTCGGCCATAAGTTCGATCGATATTGGGGTCTGGAACCATTGTTCGCTACGGAGATGTCGAGGTTGTGGCCGCGTCTGGCGGTTCAAAGTTTCGAGCAGCCAGACCAATGCGCTCTGGTACCGAAGGCTCGGCTTTCTTGAACCATCCGGATGGACCATAACTTCTGAACTTCTGACCTGCCAATGGAGCCGTGCATCGATCGCGTGTTTTCGTTGTCGCGAGCGGAAACACTTCTTTGGAATCACGAGCCTTGCCCCGGCATTCCGTCGCGCGACTACCCAGGCGTTATCGAGAACGCGATTTATCGGCTGATCGCACTCGGCGTGGTTGCATTCCGCTGAAGCACGAGAAATGCGATGAAAGAACCGCCGCGAACCATGCTCACGTTCTCGGTCGGCGCGTGGCGCTTCACGTATCGCGTCGGCGCGATCGTGATGCGCGACGGCTATGTGCTCTTAACCCGGAACCTTTCCGACAACTACTGGTTTACTCCGGGCGGAAGAGTTGAGCTCGGTGAGTCAGCGAACACTGCGATCGCGCGCGAAATCACGGAGGAGCTCGGCGTCACCGGGCGAATCGAGCGGCTGCTGTGGACCAATGAGAATTTCTTCCGGCTTGGCGAAACGATGCATCACGAGCTCGCCTTGTATTTCCTGGTAACTCTCCCTGACGACGCGCATGCCGACCTCTCCGCAAAGTTCGCTTGCGAGGAGGCTGATGGAGCGCGATTCGAGTTCGCGTGGCACCCCATCGACAAGCTCCCTGGGATCCGCCTTGTTCCGGGTTTCCTCACTGACGCGCTCGCCAATCTTCCAGATACCGCTCAGCACATCGTGTACGTCGACGACTCGCCGCTGTGAGCCGGTTTAACGTCGGAGCTGAACGGCTGGCCCGAATATGTAGTGCGCAAATCCCGCCCGTGCACTAGAACTACACCATGAGCCAAGACCAGGTACTGGAAAGAGCGGCGGCCGTCATCGAAAACGGAATCAAGGCGCGCCTCCACCTCGGCGCGCAGCTTTACGTCTCGCGCGACGGTAAGACGGTAGCCGATCTGGCGTTCGGACAATCGCGTGAGGGCGTCGCGATGCGCCCCGACACGCTGATGTTGTGGATGTCGTCGATCAAGCCGATCACCGCGGTCGCGATCGCGCAGATGTGGGAGCGCGGCAAGCTCGAGCTCGATGATCCCGTCGCGGCCCACATCCCGGAGTTCGGTTCCAAAGGTAAGGAGCATGTGTCGATCCGGCATGTCCTCACGCATACCGGCGGATTCCCGGGCGCGGTCGTCGCGTGGTCGGCCGAACCCTGGGAAAAAATCATCGCCGAGCTCTGCGATGCGCCACTGGCCCCCGGCTGGGTGCCGGGAGAGCGGATGGGCTATCACGTCGCCTCAGGATGGTACGCCCTTGCGGAGGTTGTACGGCGCCTCGACGGCCGGCCGTACTCGCAATACGTGCGCGAGGAGATCTTCGAGCCGCTCGACATGCGCGACACCTGGCTCGGGATGCCGCCGGAACGGCATCGCGAGTACGTGGCCGATCGCAGGATCGCGCCGATGCACTTCGCGACCGGAATCGGGAAGGTGACGCCTCATACCTACGCGTTCTGGAACGACAGCGCCGAGTCGCTCGCCGTGTGCCGTCCGGGAGGCAGTGCACGCGGCCCGATTCACGACCTCGGACGATTTTACGAAGCGATGCTCGCGGGCGGCGGCGGGATCATCCGGCCGCAGACGGTCGAGGCAATTTCAACGCGCCAGATGGTCGGGATGCGTGACCACACCTTCGGCTATCCGCTCGATCGCGGCCTCGGGGTCGTGATCGATTCGAAGCAGTACTGCAACGCGGCGACCTGGTTCGGCAACCGATGCTCGCGGCGGACCTGGGGCCATGGCGGCTATATGTCGTCGGTCGGCTTCGTTGACCCGCACAATAAGGTGGTGGTCGCGCTGGTGTTCAATGGGATGCTCGAATCGCAGGAAAATCGCCACGACGCTCGAATGATTTCCACACTCGACGCGGTTTACGCCGAGGTCGGTTTCTCTTGACCGTACGGTAGTCCTGGTTTACCCGAGGATTGCATCGAATCGGGGTACCTCTATGAACGTCCGGGCCAACGGATACACTAAACGGCAGGAGCGATCGATCGAGATATGAGCGACAAACCCACCGAAGCGGCTTGGCCGGAGCGGATTACGGGCCTCAAAGCCGGAAGCTACAGCGACGGTCATCCGCTCGACACGGTCCAATATCTCGAGTCCAAGATCATCCTGAAGGGTGAGCGCTTCACTTCGGTCCAGAGCTTCCGCGACTTCGCGAAAATTGTGCGCCAGACCGCGGAGCAGACCGGAGTCGGATACTCGACCAAAAAATTCGAGGGAGTGCGCCCCCAGATTCGCGAAGTTCTGTTCCTGGATACCGCCGACTTCAGGCTCTACAACAACGCGTTCATTTTGCGCCGCCGGCTCATGTACGAGGACGGCTTTCCGGTGGGCGATCCGGAGGTAGTCTTCAAGTTTCGCCATCCGGACCTTCAGCAGACCGCCGAAATGGACGTGCGGCCGAATATCGCGCGCGGATACGAAATCAAGTTCAAAGCCGAGGCGCTGCCACTGAAGGACAAGATCGGGGGGCTGCGACTGCTATATTCCCACAACGTTCAATTCCCGTTGACCGAGGCGAGTGACTCGGACCGCACCGCGATGACTGCTCTCTCACACGTGTTTCCGGCCTTGCATTCGCTCAAGTTGTCGCGCGGCGAGAAAGTCGAGCTGGTGAATCACACCGCCGTCGAGGAATCGCTGCTCGATATCGCCACGCTGGATTTCGGCAAGGGTGTCGAAGCAAAGGCCAACGTCGCGGTATGGCGCACCCGTGGCGATATGAAGCAATTGGTCGGAGAGTTCGCATTCCAATGCAAGTTCAAGCGCGGCGATGAAATACACGCCAAGCCGATGAAGCTCGCGGAGCAACTCTTCATCGCGCTGCAGTATGCCGCCAAGGACTGGCTCGCACTCGCAACCACCAAGACCGGGGCGGTCTATCGGCTCAAGGGCAATCCCCCCAACGCGCACGAGTAGTGACTCCACGGTCCTAAATCGCTGACTTTCCTTTCATCTTCGTCGAGCGTCACGTCGCGCTGGTGTGTGCCCGCCTCCAGCGCAACTCTCAAATCCAAACCGGTAAAAAAGCCCGACTACACTTCGGGTATTTGGTCTCGCCGTTGGTGGATGAAACCCTTTTTGGCGTCGGCGCCATCACCAGCCAGCAAGGAATGTCAGCGGATTCGACGCTCTTTCCAGCGACCGAGTTTTCGCGAGTTTCTAATTGGGAAGCGAGGTTTACCGGGCACGATACGTGCTCCTAATCAGGCAGCATCACGTAAATTTGCACGAACGAAATACTGTACTAACCGCCAATAGGAGATGTCGCCATGATGCGTTACGGAATAGCGTGGTTGTTGGGTGTGCCGGTGTCCGTACTCGTGATCTGGTACCTGATCACGCATCTACTCTGAGCGCGTGAGCCTCCTCCTGAAATTGTCAAATCGCAGCGGGACTGGACAGGGTCCCGATACTAATTTGCTAATACAGTCGAGAGGTAGGAAACATGAGTGGTAAGGCAGAAGAAGCGAAGGGACGCGTGAAGGAAGCGGCGGGCGTTATTGTCGGCGATGACAAATTGCGGAGGTCAGGCAAAATCGATCAAGCCTCCGGCAAAGCCAAGCAAGCGGCGGAAAAAGTGGTCGACGCCGTCAAGGACGCGGTCAAGGGCAAGAAATAACCAGCTCCACATGATACAGATACAATAGCTACTGGTCGGCTGAAGACTAGGATTTCAGCCGGCCAGATGCCATTTAATTTGCGATAGCCAGTTGTCTCAAGACGTGCAGCTCACCGAACCGCGTCCCTCCGAATCGCGTCCCAGTTCGTCGACTCCGTCTGAAACCGCATCCAGCCTCAATCCCTCGGGTTCCACGGCGCCCGACGATCAGGAAAAACTCGCACTCTCATCCGACGCCGACAGCGACGAAAGTTACGCCCTCGCTTGGGCAGCGGCGCCGATCCTCGCGCTGATCATCGCTACGGCGACGCTTTATTTTGCCCGCGACGTGCTGCTGCCGCTGGTGATGGCGCTGATCCTCGGCGTCGTCTTCAGTCCCCTGGTCTCTCGCCTCGAGCCTTACGTGGGACGCTTCCTGAGCGCGGCCGTGGTCGTGCTGCTCGCGATCGGCCTCATCGTGGGAATTGGCTATTTTCTCACGGTCGAGCTGACCGGCATCGCCGACGAGGTCGCCGGCTACTCGGACAATATTGGTAATAAGCTTGCTGCGCTGCAGAAGACGTCGCCCCCGTGGCTCGCGCATATCAAGTATGGAATCTCCGATGTGCGGCGGCGCTTGCAGATAGCCAATCCGCCGGCGAGCGCGCCGCGAGTGGTGCAGGAGCAGCCGGTCGGTCCGAGTATCACTGACAATCTGAAGCTGTTCAGTCCGGTGCTGGCGGGCATCGTCGACGCACTACTCATTATACTGTTGGTTTTCTTCCTGCTGTATAGCAGACGCGATCTGCGCGACCGCTTTGTGCGGCTCGCCGCGCGAGCGCGCATCACGGTGGCTTCCAAAGCCATCGAGACCGCCGGCCATACCATCAGCCGCTACCTGTTGCTGTTCACGTTAACCAACCTCGCATTCGGCGTCGCGACCGGCACCGTGGTCTGGCTATTGGGATTGCCCAGTGCGCCGCTGTGGGGACTGCTCGCGTTCCTGCTCCGCTTCATCCCGTACGTCGGCGCTATCACCTCGGCGTTTCTGCCGGCGCTGGTCGCCTTTGCGATCTTCCCCGGATGGAGCAAGTCGCTCGAGGTGCTGGCATCCTTTCTAATCCTCGATCAGATCGCGGCGCAGTTCGCCGAGCCAATTCTGATCGGCCGCGGCATCGACGTTTCCCCGGTCGCGTTGCTGGTCTCCGCGGTCTACTGGTCGTGGCTCTGGGGGCTGCCTGGCTTGTTGCTCGCCACTCCGATGACCGCGTGCCTCAAAGTGGCGGGAGACTTCATTCCCGCCCTCAGCTTCCTGTCGATCCTGCTCGGCGCCGATCGGGTGCTCGAGGACTATCACGATTACTATCGCATGCTGCTCGAAATTAACCCGGAAGGTGCGCGCAGGCTTGCGACTCGCTACTGTGACGAGAATGGCCTTGAGCCGACCTTCAACGACGTTATCGTCCCGGCCCTGGTCCTGATGGGTGAGGAGCGGGCGGAGAACCACATCAGCCAGGAAAATCAGCAGCTCATCGTCGACACTAGCCGCGAGTTGATAACCGAGCTGGGCAATCGCTTTGCCAAGCCGCGCACCTCGCCGAGCGTTCGCGTGCTCGGCGTTTCTGCGCCAGGCGAGGTACACGATCTCGGGCTGCTGATCCTGATCGAGCTGCTCCGCCAGGACGGAGCGGCGGCAAGTATCGCGGGCGAGAACAAATCGCAGGAAGAGATTTGCGACCTGGTGAGACGCTTCGCCCCGCATATCGTTTGCCTGTCGTGCACGACGGCGGAGTGCGTCCCGGCCGCGGTGGAACTGACGCGCGCTCTGAAGATGATCTCGCCGCGCCTCACCATAGTCGCCGGCGGGGCCGCGGCGATCGCGCAGGCTGCCGAGCTGCTGGCTGCCGGATGCTCGCAGGTGTGCACCAGCCGCGGGGCGGCGCGGCGCGCCGTCAGGCGATTCGTGCTGCAGCGCGCGCGATCGCGGATCCCCGGCGGCGCGCACGAACTTCCCGGCTTCGCGCTCAAGGACGATGGCGCTTCGCCGGACGATGCCGCGCCTGAAGTCGCCGCCACTCGCGAGCCGCAAGTCAGCGCGTCCTCGACGGCCGCCACCCGAAGCTGACTGGCGAGTGCCGCCCGCCTTATGGCTATTGAACTGGCTATTTGACTGACTATTGGACCGGCTACTCGATCGGTAACCGCCGTGATACTCACTTACGGCGGCGAATCGCCCGACGTTTACCAGGTCGTATAGGGATGCGCGATCAGGTTGGCGTTGTAATATTTGGGATCGCCGGTGACTTCCTTGTCGATCCAATCGGGCAGCGACACTGCCTCCTGCTCCGACTTGAGCTCGACCTCCACCACCGTGAGCCCCTTGTTGACTCCTTCGAACTCGTCGAGTTCGAAGGTCAGGCCGCCGTACGGAATCCGGTAGCGGGTCTTCTCGATCAGCGGCTTGGCGCACAGCCTATCGAGCATCGCGTTGGCGTCGGCGACCGGTATCTCATATTCGTACTCGTCGCGAGTCGCGCCAACCGTCAGGCCCTTGACCGTGATGAAACCCTTGGGGCCGTAAGTGCGCACGCGCACCGTCGCTTCCTTGGCGGTGCTGAGGTAGCCCTGTCGGATGCGATTGCCAGTGCCCAGTTCGCTCCAGTTGCGCGGCTTGACGAGAAACTTGCGCTCGATTTCCTTGGCCATCGCAACGCCTCGTTTATTGACTCGCGTCAGCCGCCCATCCCGGCCAGGCGCTTCAACTCGCGGATGTAATTCACGTTGGGCGTCGTGGCGAGGCCGAGCTTCGCGACCACCGCGCGCACCGCAACCGGATCCTCGGACTCGACCGCGACAGTCTGAACGGTCTGTGCCTGAGTGTCGTTGATGCGGACTTCGGTGAACTCAGCGGTGCATCCGTCGATTTTGTACTGGGTGCGGAACTTGGTCAGTGACACGGCCTTGAGCTTGGGATGCGTCGCGACGACCTCGCGCAGGAACTCATCGAACGTGTAGCTAGCGCGCGCGAGCTTGGCCGGCTCCACGCGCAGGCCCGGCAGCACCTTGCCGCTGACTATTGCGGCGGCGAGCGGAAACTCTTCCTTGAGCGTGGGGTTCCACTGCTCGAGGCCGTCCTGCTCGCGCACCAACTCCTTGATGTCCATCAGCGCCGCGCGAATCTTGACGTTGGTCGTGCTAGTCGCGGCCGACAGGATATAGGTCTCGGTGCTTTCCTGCGGCTTGCCGCCCGCTACGGCCTCCAGGCGCTTGCGCGGCTCGTCGAGGCTCTTCGCCCAGACCCGAAACTCGTACCTTGGTTGTATCTCTGCCACACCTCATTTATAGCGCGGACTGATGCTGACGCATACCGTGGCACGTCGATTTGGCGTCGCAGGGGCGCGGGGCCCCGCTCGACGCAGTCGTTATCGATACCGGCTAGGCTAGCCGTTCGCGCCCAGTCCCGCCGACGACTCTGCGCTGCGCAGATGCGGTATCGCGGCCGAGCGCCGCGCGCGCTTTTTCTGCGAGCGGCCGGCGCGCACCACCTGGCGGCGCCCCACCGAGCGCATCTGCTTGGTCGGCAGATCGTTCAGGCGCAGGCGCGGAAGCTGCGCGCGCATCGACTTCGGCTCGAAGCCGAGCACGTCGCACACGTACATGAACGAAAACGGCCCGGTCGCGCCGTCGCTCCCGAACCATCGCGCGACTTCCTCGAATTGCTCGCGGTCCAGCCGCCGCTCCGAGTTCATGCACTTGACGTAAGTCCGTACCGCGTCCTCGAGCACCGCGAAAACCAGTCGCGTCTCACCATCGAGCGAGCCGCGCCGGCGAACCAGGTCGTAGTATTGCACCGGCACCAGCAGATCAGGCTCGAAGCCGCCGCGCAGCCACGGGTCGGGCTGCGAGCAGGCTTCCATGACCGGCGCTGATTTCATCGTGTCCTCGAGAACTCCCTCCCGAAGTGCCGGGGTAGTCATGACGTAGCTCCCATCGCCGCTGCGAAGTTTTTCCAGAGGTCGTGCAAGTGGTTCCGTCTCCGGCTCATCATCGACACCTTCCTCCTCAGGTCTGCGAGAATGACTGGGAGCAACCAGCAGCATCGACCATGCCAACGTGACCGGTTGATTAACCTTGCGTGGCGGCTGGGCATCGGGCCGCGGACACTGCACAGAATCTGGGCTCGCGCCGCCTCTCGCGGCATCGACATTGCGATTTGCGATGACCGCGGCGCCACGATGGCGCACACGCAGGCAGCATCCGACTCTGCAATTGGCAGACCCGCTGGCGCACGCGCGGGCGGCCGCGATTTGACCGGGGCCGCCGATGCTCAACAGATGGGACGATGCGCACGCGGGGCTGCGCATGTTTGCAGTATCCGGCATTGCCGGTTTTAGCAGTCTATGAGATCGCCGCGGGCCACGCCGGCGCGGTTTTCGGCGCGGTAACCTCGACGTAACAAACCGTAACAAAAATGTTCCGCTGCCCCGTAACAAAATTGTTCCGCCGCCGAGCAGCCTTGCGCTCGCGACGAGCTTAACTGGTCTCAGCGGCGCAATCGGCCCGGCCCCGATATTCATTGGCGCGCTATCGGATTAAGCTTTTAACTTGGACATTACCAGCCGACTGCGTTAAGCCGTCCCGAGGATTCCGGAGCAAGCGCGCGCACATGGAACGCAAGCACACCAATCCCGTCAACCTCGGCCGCAACCGGCCCATCCGGATCGCGTTTACCTATCTGGTCTGCGGCCTGGTGTGGGTCGCGGTTTCCGATTGGGTGCTCGGCATCCTGCCCGAGCATTCGATGGATCTGAACCGGCTCGTGTTCGTCGCCGTCAACGCGGTCATCCTTTACGTCGTCGCGAGCCGTTACGCGGCCCGCATCCAACTCCGCCTGATCGCGGAGCGCGAAATCGGGGCGCGCTCGCGCGGCTACTTCGAATCGTCGGTCGAAGGGATCGTCAGCACCGACGAGCAGGGCATCATCCGCCAAGCCAATCCGCGCGCGCTCGAGATGTTCGGCTATAGCGACATCGAGCTGGTGGGGCATCCGATCGAGGTGCTGCTGCCGAATCGCATCCGCGATCGCCACCTGATGCATCGTGCGTCGTTCTTCGCGAATCCGCGCTCGCGCCGTATGGGGCAGGGGCTCGAAGTCAGTGCGCGGCGCAAGGACGGCAGCGAATTTCCCGCCGAGGTCAGCCTCAACTTCGTTCGGACCGAGCGGGGAGACCTGGTGGTGGGCTTCGTTTCCGACATCACCGAGCGCCGCGCCATGGAGCGCGAGGGGCGCCGCAGCGAGACGCTGAGCGCGTTGGGCGCGCTGGCCGCGGGAATCGCCCACGAGCTCAACAATCCGCTCGCGGTGGTATCCTCGCGAATCGAGCTGATGCTCGGCGGCGACAAGCAACTGCCCGCCGAGATCCGCGAGGACCTGGTCGTGCTGCAGCGTAACGTCGAACGCACCGCGCGCATCTCGCGCAACCTGCTCGCGCTCGCCCGCCAGCGCCCCGGCACGCGCCAGCCGCTGAGCCTGAACGACGCCGTCGAAGACGCGATTACGCTGGTGAACAGCGACGCCGGCGACAATAGCGTCCACGTCGATCTCGCGCTGGCCGGCGACCTGCCGCCGGTGATGGGCGATCCGACCGGTCTCGAGCAAGTGCTGATCAACCTCGTGATGAACGCGCGCGAGGCTCGTGCGCGCAGGATTCGAATTGAAAGCGCGCACGCGCCCGACCGCCCCGGGTTCGTGCGTCTGACCGTCGCCGACGACGGCAGCGGAATCGATGCGGAGACCCGCGCGCATCTGTTCGAGGCGTTCGTCACCACCAAGCCCAAGGGCACCGGCCTGGGCCTGTGGATGAGCCATCGCATCGTGCAGGAACACGGCGGCTCGCTCGAGGCGCAAGACGAGCCCGGCGGCGGCGCAAGGTTCGTGATCACACTGCCCGCGATGGCGGCGGCGGCCTCCGAAGGGCAGCGCGTGCAGTGAGCCGCGCGCGCATCCTGGTGGTCGACGACGAGCGCGACCTGGTCGACGCCTACGTTCGCCTGCTCGAGCGCGCCGGTCATTCATGCACGCCGGCTTTCGACGCCGATGAAGCAATTCAACTGATTGATTCGCAGCGCCCCGACCTGGTGCTCACCGACTTGAGCCTGCCTACCACCAGCGGGCTTGCGATCGTCCGCCACCTCCATGCGACCTCGCCCAACACGCCGGTGATCGTGATGACCGGGCACAACACGCCCGAGCTGGTAAAAGAAGCGCAGGCTGCCGGCGCGCGAGCATGCCTGCTGAAGCCAGTGCGCTTCGCCGAGCTGCAGCGAGTGATCCAAAACGCACTAGCCCACTAAGCAGGCGTAGCACCCGCACTTCCGCATCGCGCGAGCGATCGCTCTCAGCCCTTCGCGCGATCGCGCAGATCGCGCGCGGCGCCGAGGAAAAAATTGCGCGCGATGAACGAGGGCTCCTGCGCCGCCATCCGCTCCAGAATTTCGGCGTTGAGCGCCGTCGCCTCATGGTCCGCCGGGTTTGCATTGGCCACCGTCTCGGCGAGCGCGAGCGCGCGCTTCAGCTGACCCGCGTCCGCCAGTTCGCGCGCGCGCGACAACATCGCGTCGCGGCCCGCCAGCGCCACCAAATCCTGTCCGCGCTCACTGCGCGTGGCCGGGAACATCGCCGACGGCTCGCCCGACCACCATCCTGCATAGCGGCGGATCACGTCGCGGACAACGAACGGGACGCACCCGTAGATCGGCCGCAGATATGGCTTGGCCGCGAGATCGGCGGGAATCTCAATGCCGCCCTCGATGATGTCGATGGGCCACCGTCCGGCGTTGAGCCGTGCGACGACTTCGTCGTGGATGAAGCGCAGCGCCCGCGCGGTCTCGCGCAGGACTTCGTCGCAGCGGACGCCGGAAATCGCGGGTCCGTGCCCGGGCAGGACGTGGCGCGGCTTCTTCGCCGCGATCGCCTCGAGCGCCTCCGCCCATTCCAGCGTATAGCGCTGGACCTTGTTGGGATTGCCGGTGTTCGGCATCGACGACACGATCAGATCGCCGACCATCGCGACACGCCGGCGCGGTATCCACACCCAGGTCGCGTCGTCGGTCTCGCCCATCGCATGATGCAACTCGACCGGCTCCCCGGCGAGCTCCAGGACTTGCGTTCCGCGATAGGTCAGATCGGGATGATGAAATGCTTTTTCCGCGAACATCGCATCGACCGGGAGCCGCACGCCGAACTGGAGCCGGTTGATATGCCCCTGCCATCCGGCGGTCCGCGCGTAGCGCCGGAAGCGGCCCGCGACGTCCTCGTGCGCCCAGATTTTCGGCCGCGAATAGCCGCGCGCGATCGCGTCGGAGATGAACGCCTCGGTGCCGCTCGCGTGATCGCCGTGCCCGTGCGTATAGACGATAAAGACCAGCGGCTCGTCGCTCTCCTTGCGGATCGCGGCGATCGCCATCGCGCCCATCCGTTGCGAGCTGGTGTCGGCCGCGAGCATCTCGCCGCGTCCATACGCGAAGCCGACGTTGGCGAACCCGTGGAACATCGCCAGCCCCGCGTCCAGGACTTCGAGCTGTCCCATCATCGGATCGACTGGAAGATCGAGTGACGCGGCAGGATTCGCCGATGCGGGACTATTGGCTTGTGCAGGATCTCTGTTCGATTGCGGAGAATCTTTTGATGACCCCATGGCAACGCTCCCGAAGCGCGCGTGAGAAATCAACGCGGCGCCCGCTTTCCGAATCGATAGCAACCTGTCCCGCGTGGCGCTATAGAATTGGCCCCTCGACGCATCCGACCGCTGCGGCCCCGACATCTACTGATCGGAATGGTCTTGTCCATCGATTGACGATTGCCTGACGATTGCCGTTATCCTGGAAAGAAGCTTGTGCGCCTGGCATGTCCCTGCAACGGTAACGTGAGTGATACGTGGTGGATGTCATCGAGCACAGATCAGAACTTGGACAATGGCGCGTGACGCAGCGGCGTGCCGATGCGCGCCTTCACGCCTACGTCCATGGCTATCTCGCCGTTGACGGCTATCGTGCTGAGGCAATCCGGGAACGCCACCTGCCCTCGACGGAGGTCGTCCTTCTCATAAATCTCGGGGCGCCGCACAGAACACTCACGACGCAAACGAAACGGTGGACCACCTTTGACCACGCTTGGGTGGTCGGGCTTCACAATACTTATTACCTCACGGAAGCCGTCGGCGCCCGGCGGTTCATGGTGGTTCGGTTCAGCCCCATAGGCGCTCACCTCTTTCTGCGTGCGCCAATGGATCTAATCGAGAATCAAACGGTGCAATTGGCGCAGTTCGATCCCAAGCTCGCGAGACTGCTGCGAACCCGGCTCGCCGCTCTGCCGAATTGGGAGACTCGGTTTGGCGTGATGGAGTCTTTGGTCGCTGAACGCGTGATATCGATGGCCTCAGAGACAGAAGTGGTATTGGCAGCATGGAACAGGCTGCGTGACGCTCATGGTCGCATCGGACTTGGCTTGCTGGCTTCTGAGCTCCAGTGCAGCCATCGTCAACTGATCACGCAGTTTCGAGACAGCGTCGGGCTGTTACCGAAGACCATCGCCAGGCTGCTCCGTTTCAATCGCGCGGTGCAACTTGTGAACCGGCTCGGCCGGGACGTGATTATCGAGCCGGTCAGCCGCCCCTACATCGAGGTCGCGAAAGCGGCTAGCCCGGGTGGCGAACAGATTCGATGGGCGGAGATGGCTGCCGACTGCGGTTACTTCGATCAATCCCACTTCATCAAGGAATTCCAGGGGTTCTCGGGACTCACCCCCGTCGAGTTTCTCCATCAAGATCGATAGATTCCTCTGAACGTCGCACTGTTCAGGCAATTTTTTACAATACGATCTGTCGCACCAGCGCTATCGTTCACCATCAGACAGTCACGAAGTTCGGAGGCTTGGTCATGGCGAAAGATTCGATGAAGGTTCGCGAAGGGTTCGCTACGCTCACACCTGTCTTGAGCGTCTCTGATGCGATAGCGGCGATCCGGTTTTATGAGAAGGTTTTCGATGCGAGAGTCCTGGAGCGACACGATGAGGTGGGCGGGAAAGTCAGCAACGCGGCGCTCGCGATAGGTGACTCATCGCTGATGTTGTCCGACGAATTTTCAGAACACTCGAGGCAACACGCTGGAGAAGGATGGCCAAAGAGTCCCAAGTCTCTCGGAGGTTCGTCGGCATCCCTCTATTTGTACGTAGCTGACGCTGATGCGGTGTTAGCGCGGGCAGTGGCGGAAGGCGCCAGAACGATCCGGCCCGCAACGGATCGACCATGGGGTGATCGGATTGCCAGCTTCGAAGATCCGTCTGGGTGTGTGTGGACCGTCGCAACGCATCTCAGGCGATAGCCTCATTGAGCGTGGGCGCTATGCAGCAGGATAGATCAAGCAAAACGGCGGCGGGGGCCGCGCTTATGCGGGCCGCTCATCAGGTCCTGGATGACGCTCCGCTTATACTTGACGACCCGGTTTCTATAGGGCTCGTCGAGGGCTCCGGCCGCGAGGAACTTCTGGCGCGTGCCGAGGAACTCAGAAGCGCAGTGCTAAAGGCGACCCGGTCGTGGTCGGTCATGCGAAGCCGCTTCGCCGAGGATTGTTTCCAGGACGCGTTTGCAAACGGCGTCAGGCAGTACGTCATGCTCGGGGCCGGATTCGACACGTTCGCTTACCGACAACCCGAATGGGCCAAGGGATTCAGGATTTTCGAGGTCGATCATCCTGCGACGCAGGTGGTCAAGCGCGAACGCCTTGATGCTCGCGCGATCCCGCGCCCGCCAAATCTGACCTTTGTGCCGTGTGACTTCGAACGGGAGGCGCTGCCGGAAGTACTGTCGGCAGCGTCGTTCGATACCGGCGCGCGAGCGATTTTCTCGTGGTTGGGCGTGACAGCCTATCTCAGCGTAGAGGCTATCGAGGCCACTTTGGGTTTCGTTGCGGCTCTTCCTGGCGGGTCGTCAATCGCGCTCACCTTCAACCTGCCCGAGTCGCTACTTGGCGGGTCCGCCCGCCAGCACCGGAATATGAGCGCGAAATGGGCGGAAACGTTAGGCGAGCGGCAACTGACAATGCTGGCTCCTCAGGAATGGATGGAGATACTCAAACGAGCAGGTTTCTCGTCGGTGTTTCATCTGACTCCCGAACTTGCGCAGGCCCGCTACTTCGCCGGGCGTCATGATGGCCTTGCGGCCGTGGAACATTCGCAGATGATGCTTGCGACGGTGTGACTGGAAACAGGCGAAACTGAGTCATACGAGCGGTTTTCACCGAACGATGAAACACTGCGATCTATTGAAACAGGCGTCCAGGGACCGGGGGGAATACAAGAAAGCGATTTGTCCCCAATGTAGTAGGCGAAGGGTGAGAACAGCGGCGGCGGCCGAAGGAATGAGCGACCCGGAGAGTTCATCGCTGTCGCGTGGAGACGGAAAATGAGCGAAACGCGGCGTGTCGGGACGCCAATCGAGTTCTGGTTCGACTTTGCCTCGGGCTATGCCTATTTCGCCGCGCTGGAAATCGAGGCGCTGGCCGAGCGGCACGGCCGGACGGTCGCGTGGCGGCCTTTCACGCTCGGCGCCGCGTTCAAAGTCACCGGCGCGCAAGGGCTGAGCCGTACTCCCCTCAAGCGCGAATATGCGCGCCTCGACTGGCAGCGCCTCGCAAGGCTCAAGGGCGTGCCCTTCAACCTGCCGGAAAATCATCCAAGGACGGGATTGCCGGCGATCCGTGCTTTTTATCATCTCGAGCGAACGGATGCGCGTGCCGCCGCCGCCTTGGCAAAGCGCATTATCATCGGCTACTTCCAGGACGGTCTCGATACCGACGATCCCAACGCCATCGCCGGCGCCGCGGCTCCCCTCGGGATCGACCCGGAGATGATCCTGGCGGGTATCGCCGATCCCGAGGTCAAGGTCATCGCGCGCCAGCAAGGCGAGCAGGCGGTCGCCCGCGGCGTGTTCGGCTCGCCCTGGATCATCGTCGACGACGAGCCTTTTTGGGGCAGCGATCGGCTGCCGATGGTCGAGCGGTGGCTCGAGGGCCGATGGTAGGGACGGCCGCCATTCAAAGGCGTGTTCGTATGGCATCATCACGAAAACGAGTCCGAGGTCGCGGAAATTATCGTGGTTTCGAGCGCCGCTTCCCAATGAGTAGTGGCGACTGGAGTACCGTCGAGGCCAACGGGGCTACTCGGTCATGTTAGGCTGTCATGGTGCCGGCGCACGGATTCACCGCTGTTGACCAACAGGCCGATCCGGAAGCCTGGGTGGCCGTGCTCGACAAACTGAGTGCCGAACCATTTTACGCCGCGTACAAGAAGCGGAGCGTTGAGCTTCTCGAACCGCGCGACGGAGCCAGTTATCTAGACCTCGGCGCCGGCACCGGACGGGATGCCCGCCTGATCAAAGCGCAAGCGAAGTGCTCGGTAGTCGCAGGGGACCGATCACTCACCATGGCAATGGCATGCCGCGCCCGCGGAGGGGTGCTGGCGCTGGTCTGTGATGCCTCCGATCTTCCGTTCCCGGAGATGACATTTGACGGATGTCGTGCCGATCGGACTCTTCAGCATCTGCACAACCCCGAGTTGGCGGTGGCCGAAATGGTTCGCGTCACTAAAGTGGGAGGGCGAGTGATCGCAGTCGATCCCGACTACGGCACGCAGGTGATGGAGTTGCCAAACCAGGCTCTTGCGCGCCGCGTCCTGCGATATCGCGCGGACCACATGTTACGCAACGGTACGATTGCGCATCGCGCTGGCTCGATATTTCGGGACGCCGGACTTTCTTCAGTACAGGTTGAAACGATGACACTGGTTGTCCGCGATCCGCGTGCGGTCGACAACGTTATGGGGCTCCGAACATGGGCGCGCACAGCAGCCGCCAATGGCTTCCTGGCGTCCGCGGATGCCGAAAGATATGAGGCGCTTTTCGACGAAACGGTTCGCGCAAAAAGTTTTCTTTATTCCCTCATCTTCTTCATCACTTCGGGCATAAAGGTCAGCTAGCGTTCAGCGCTACGGCCCTCCGAAGCCTTCGCGTTGCGGTAATGTTCATTTAGCGGGGCGACGGACAGCGGGCCGGAACTCGGGCGGCAATACTGCTATTTCGAGCGGGTCGCGCATGACTTCCGGTCCGCCTCGTTCCGGCTGTCGGGCGCATCCGACCGCTGCGGCAGCGGCATCTACTGATCGGACTGGTCTTGTCCCATGGATTGACGATTGGGACCTCGGGCGCGAGATCGGTGACCGTCGCGATCACGAAAACCTTCCGGGTGACTAGTCAATTGCCATCGGAAGACTTGTCAGTCCGCGCAGTGTGTAAGTTCCCTTGTAGGAAAGTTTAGTACCAGGATCCGCGAGCCTGATGCGTGGGAACCTTGCCAGCGCGCCTTCGATCGCGATGCGTCCTTCCATCCGCGCCAGCGGCGCACCAATACAAAAGTGGATGCCCTCGCCGAACGCGATATGGTCGTTAGGCTCGCGCCTGATATCGAAGGTGTCCGGGTTCGGGAACTGCGCCGGGTCGCGGTCGGCGGCCGCCAGGATCAGGAGCAACGTCGTCTCCGCGGCCACCTCGGTGCCACCGATGTTCGCGTTGGTCGTGGATCGCCGGGCGGTCGCCTGGACCGGGCCGTCGTAGCGCAGCATCTCCTCGATTGCGCGCGGGATGAGCGATCGATCGCGCCTGAGCTGCTCCATCTGTTCGGGATGACGCCCGAGGGCGAGCATCCCGTTGCCGATCAGGTTGGTGGTGGTTTCATTCCCGGCCATCAAAAGCATCACGACGAAGTTCAGCAGCTCCTTCGCATCTAGCGCCTCGGTGTCACGATGCGCCGCGACCAGCGCGCTAATCAGGTCAGCTCCGGGCTGGCTGGTGCGCCGCGCAATCTCGGCGGCAAAGTAGGCCCCGAGCTCGCGGCGCGCCGCGATGACCTCCTCCGGAATCGGCATGCCCGGCGGGGTATTGTCGGCCGAGATCATCACGTCGGACCAATGCTTGAAAGTCGCATGTTGCTGCGGAGGCACACCCAGCATCTCCGCGATTACCATCACCGGCAGGGGGCCAGCGAGATCCTCGATCACGTCAAGCTTGCCCCTGGCCGCGGCCTGGTCGAGCAACTGATTGGCCATTTCCTGAATCCGCGGCTCAAGCTCCCGGATGCGTCGCGGAGTGAAATCACGGCTCACCAGGCGCCGCAACCGCGAGTGCGCCGGCGGATCCTGGGTCAGCATGGTTTTCCCGTTGACGAACGGGTCGTCATCGGGGAAAAGCCCCGCGGGTGTCGGGCCACCCGGTGCGCTCGAGAATCGTTCGTGATCTCTCAAGACCATCGCGCAATCAGCATAGCGCGCAACCAACACGGCATCGGGTGGATTTCCGCGTACGCGCTGGCCCTTGAAACTGCTCGGCGGGGGCGATTGGGGCGATACTTCGGGCCGCGGCGAACGAGGCCTTGCTACCACGCGCCGAGGTGGCCCATTCAGCAAAGCCCGGTAGTGCGGGTAGGGGTTGGCGCGGAATTCGGGATTGAAGGGATTGAAGTAAAAGTCAGGCCTCGACGCGTTGTCCATTACTGCTCCTTCAAGATTTCAATGGAGTCGGACGTTCCCTCTGGTCAGTGTCCGGATTGCAACTGTGAGCACTCTGGGCAGTGGCGTTCCAGCGCTCTGGAGATTTCCTTCCTGCGTCGCAATCGATATAGTCAGAATGTCCCGAAGAAAGTCGCCGATCCGCCCATCGCAATCCGGCCGCTCAGCAAGTCTCAATCTCTTCAGATCGCTGTCGTCGATTCAGAGCGAACGCGAGCGCAGGCGGCCAATTCCGTCGTCGCAGTGCAGGTGTGCCAGTACTCATTGAATGGCGCCGGCTGCGGTCCGCGCCGAGTAGCTGTCCCGGTTCCACCATTTCTGGTGACACAAGAACGTCCGGTCCGCCTCGTTTCTTGTTCCAAGTCGGGAGGCAGACCGATGCGGCAGCGACATCTACTGGCCGGAATGTCGAATGGACGGCCGGGGGTATCCGCGGGGGTTGTTTGTCTACTTTTGGCCGCAATGGCCTTCTGACCCCCTCTTGGGAACTGACGCGCACACTGGTAAAAGGATTCCGTTATCGTGGGGCCTGCGGGTAGGGTGCCGGCGCCATAACCGCGCCTGTCACCAGGGATGAATCGACCGCCATGGACGAACATTGCTACTTGGCGCGCTTCGTATATTATCCGGCTTGTGGCGTTTTGCCCTATGGCAAATCGCCGCTTGGTGAGCATGGCAGAGTTTGAACGCCGTCCCACGCGCGGGCGGAACATTGGCGCCGAGGGCGCGCCTTGGGCGACAGGCTGACAAAAGTGGAATCGGGAGGAGAGATCATGACTCATTTCGGGAAACGCGCGATCCGCACCGGGGCCCGCTCCCTGCTGATCGGCGCAGCATTGATCCTGACGGTAGGATGCGGATCAAACACCGGCGGGATCGATACCGTGAAGTCGGTTCCGGATGTGACGCCGACGCAGTGGAGCCCGGCGGAGAAGCAGATCGCGCTGACCTTCGATCTGTCCAAGTGCGTGCCGCTGCAGGCCGGGTTGTATAAGTGCCCCGCGGTCGACCAGCCCATCTGTCAGCCGAACTTCAATAACCCCGGCATACAGTGTCTGCGCATCGGCCATCAGGGCAACGTGTTCGTACAGCAGCTCGGCACCGCCGGCGCTACGGGTGCTCCGTAACACGGGCCAAAAACGGCGCGCGAGTTGAGCGCATCGCGATCATGGGGTTGAGCGCATCGCGCTCTTGGGGCATGAGCGCATCGCGCTCTTGGGGTCGGACGCGCTAGTAAGGCGGGCGAGCAACGCGCCAATAAGTTCTGTACGCACCGGACTGATTCCCGCATGATTTGGCGGGCAGGGTTGAGAGAGTAGTTGGTCAAGGCAGAAGCGGTCACCGCTCACGCGGTTGATAACTGGAGCAGGCGCGGGCTCCGAGCCCGCGCCGCGTCCGTTGCCTTCATCGGCCTGCTCGCGATCGCCGGATGCTCCACCAACACGGGATCAGCCGCGGACAACAAGGCGGTGCAGAACTTCGACCTCGGCAAATGTGAAGTGCTCGAGCCGAGTCTCTACCGATGCCCCGGCTATGACGCTCCGTTGTGTGATCCCGATTACAGCCGCAACGATGTCCAATGCGTCAAAATCACCAAGAGCGGCGCTGTTCTGCTGCAGCAATTGTAACCGGAGCAGTTACCGCTGGAATTGGATCGCGAGCGTGCGCGACGCGCTTAATCCGAGGCGCAGATAGTACACAACACCGACGGGTAACTAATTAGCAGGTCGATGCGCTGTCCAACCTGCGGCAAACCTACCGAGCGCTCGCCGCACAACAAATATCGTCCGTTCTGCTCCGAACGATGCCAGCTTATCGACCTCGGCACCTGGGCCAGCGAGGAGTACAGAATCCCCGGCGGCAAAGCCCCCGACGACGAGCATCCCGACGATCGCAAGAAGCGCCGCCTCCTGCACTGAATGAGACGGGCGCGAGTTTGCAAGTTTGATCGATTCAGGCGCGAGCTTCATAACATTCCCATGAGCCTCAACATCCGCCATGGCGCCTGACGCGCCTGCCGGGCCGCGCGGCGCGCCGCGAGTGCATCCGACGGCGGTGGTCGGCGACGGCGTGGTGCTCGGCGCCGGCGTCGAAATCGGACCGCATTGCATCCTCGACGGCCGTATCCGGCTCGGCGCGGGCACGCGGCTCGTGGGCCTCGTCACGATTCTCGGCGACACCGAACTCGGCGAGGCCAACCTGCTCCATCCCAATGTCGTCATCGGCGACGAGCCGCAGGACCTGACCTATAGCGGGGCGCCGCGCGCCGTGCGCATCGGAAGTCGCAACATCTTCCGCGAGGGCGTCACCGTTCATCGCGGCAGCGAGCGCGGCTCCGTCACCATCCTGGGCGACGACATCTTCATGATGCAGAACTCGCACGTCGCGCACGATTGCCGAATCGGCAACGCCGCGATCATCGCCGGCGGCGCGCTGGTCGCCGGATGGGTCGAGATGGGCGAGCGCGCGCTGGTCTCCGGCAACTGCGTGGTGCATCAGTACACCCGGCTCGGGCGCCTCTCGATGATGCGCGGGCTGAGCCGCACCAGCCGCGACGTCCCGCCATTCTGCATCATGGACGGCACCCACACGCTGCGCGGAATCAACGTCGTAGGTTTGCGCCGCGCCGGCTTCAGCACCGGCTCGATCAACGCGCTGCGCCATGCGTTCACCGCGTTGTTCGGCACCCGCCAGCACTTGAAGCTCGCGATCGAGCGGATGCTCGCCGCGGGCCCGGTGACGCCGGAGGTCAGCGAGCTGATCGAATTCATCCGCGCGGCAAAACGCGGCGTCGCTTTCGGCCCAAAGAATGGCGGCGAAACGGAAATAGAAGAGTAGGACGCGGCATACGAAGAGTAGACTCGGAGAGCGACGGGCAATTTTTAGAATTCGAATTCAACCGCATCGCGCCCGCTTCCTTGCGGAGCCGCGAGCAGCCGGATAAACAACATCACTATGCGAGTGCGCTCCCGTTTTTTCGTCGGGGCGGCGATTATCGCGGCCGCGGTCGGCTATCTGATCACGACCGCGGTTCGCAACACCTCCGAGTATTACCTCACCGTGCCCGAGGCCGCCGCACGCGCCCCGGAGCTGGAGGGCGAGGCGATCCGGGTGGCTGGACGCGTCAAGCCCGGCTCGATTAGCTGGGATCCCGCGTCGCTCACGCTCAAGTTTTCGATGTATGCGATTCCTGATCCGGCCGCCGCGCCGGTCACGCCGGTGGTCGCCACTAGCGACACGACGTCATTTGCGGTGATCTGCGTTGGGCAGCCCAAGCCCGACATGTTCGCGCCCAATCGCGACGTGATCGTCGAAGGCCGGCTCAACAAGGCCGGCGTGATCGAGGCGACCCAGGTGATGACGAGCTGCCCTTCCAAGTATCAGCCGCAGCAGGGAAAATAACGGCCGATGCCCGCGCTAGGTCAACTGGCACTCGCGATTGCGCTGCTGCTCGCGGTCTATTCGATTTTCGCCAACGTCTATGGCGCGCGCCGCGGCTCGGCCGACTTCATCGTGAGCGCGCGCCATGCGTTGTGGGCGATGTGCGCGATGATCGCAATCGCGATGGCGGTGCTGTGGGCGGGCCTGCTGCAGAGCGACTTCTCGCTCGAGTACGTCGCGGCTTACTCGAGCACCACGCTGCCGACGATTTACAAAATCACCGCGTTGTGGGGCGGCCAGCAGGGCTCGTTATTGTTGTGGACCTTCCTGCTTTCGATCTTCACTTCGGTGGTGGCGTTCCAGAATCGGCGCCGCAATCCCGACACCGCGCCCTACGCGCTCGCGGTGATGGCGGCGGTCGAAATTTTTTTCCTGCTGATGCTCAACTTCGTCACCCGCCCGTTCCAGCTTCTGGCGATCGCGCCGGCCGAGGGCTCCGACCTGAATCCGCTGCTGCAGAACTACTGGATGGCGATACATCCGCCCTCGCTGTACACCGGCTACGTCAGCGCGACGGTGCCGTTCGCGTTTGGGGCCGCGGCTCTGATCACCGGCAAGCTCGACGACGGATGGATTCGCTCGACGCGGCGCTGGGCGATCTTCTCGTGGTTTTTTCTCACCCTGGGCAACATGTTCGGCGCGCGATGGGCCTACGAGGTGCTCGGATGGGGCGGCTACTGGGCGTGGGACCCGGTTGAGAATGCGGCGTTCATGCCATGGCTGGTGATGACGGCGTATCTGCACTCGGTGATGATCCAGGAGCGCAAGGACATGCTGAAGGTGTGGAACCTTGCGCTGGTCGGGCTGGCGTTTTCGCTGACGCTGTTCGGCACCTTCATCACGCGCAGCGGCGTCATCTCATCGGTGCATTCGTTCACCCAGTCGGGGCTGGGGCCGTACTTCCTGACCTTCCTGATCGTCGTGGTGGTGTCCTACAGCGCGCTGCTCGCGTATCGGAGCCGCGATTTGCGCAGTCCGGCCGAGTTCGAATCGTACCTGTCGCGCGAGGCCGCGTTCCTGTTCAACAACCTGGTGCTAGTCGGGATCGCATTCGCGGTATTCTGGGGCACGATTTTCCCGGTGCTGTCGGAGGCGGTGCGCGGCGTCAAGATCACCGTCGGGCCGCCGTTCTTCAACAGCGTCAACGCGCCGCTGGCGCTGGCGCTGATCTTCCTGATGGGAGTGGGGCCGCTGATCGCATGGCGGCGCACCACCGCGGGCAAGCTTGCGCGCATCTTCGCTGCACCGGCGCTTCTAGGCGCGGTTACCGGCGTCATCGCATACGGTGTCGGCATCGAGGTGTGGTACGTGCTTAGCGCAGTTTCGCTGGCGGCGTTCGTGCTGGGAACGATCGTAGCGGAATTCCGTCGCGGCACGCTCGCGCGTCAGCACCTGGTCGGCGAGCCGCGCATCCGTGCTCTTGGCAACCTGGTCGCAAAGAACAATCGTCGCTACGGCGGCTACATAATTCACGTCGGTGTGATCCTCGCGTTCGTCGGAATCGTCGGATCGTCGTTCTTCAGGACCGACGTCAAGAAGACCGTGCGCGAGGGCGACAGCTTCGCCGTCGGTCCGTACACGCTGCGCTTCGCGGGAGTCTCCGGCGAGGACAACGCTCACGTCGCGACCGTGACCGCGCGCGTGATCGTGACGAAGGACGGGCGCGCGATCACGATCATGCAGCCCGCCAAGTTGTTCTTCAAAAAACCGCAACAGCCAGCGACCCACGTCGCGATTCGATCCACGCCGCTCTACGATCTCTACATCGTGCTCGCCGGCATCGACGATGAAGGCCGCCTCGTCACGTTCGAGGTCTTCCTCACCCCGCTGGTGTTCTGGCTATGGGCGGGCGGCCTGGTGATGGCGATCGGGACCCTGGTCGTCATGTGGCCCAATGTGCGCGAGCGCGTCGCGATCGCCGCCGCGTTACGGCCCGCCGGCGCTCCCGGTGAAATCGAAGCCGAGCCGGCGCCCGGGGGAGACTGAGTCAGTGCATTCGCGCCTCGCGGCATCACCTCGCATCTCGATCGACGCCGCCCGTGTAGTGGCCGTAGGCATTATGATCGCGAGCGTCGTCGGCGCCATCGCGATCGGCGCCGCGCCGGCGCGCGCGCAGCAATCCGCCGCTCGCACCAGCGAGGGACAGGTCGCGCAATCGCTTACCTGCCAATGCGGATGCGGCCTGACGGTCGCCAACTGCAACATGCCGACCTGCGGCTTCTCGGTTCCGCTGCGCACTCAAATCGAGGGCATGATTGGTAGGGGGATGAGCCGCGCGCAGATTGTCGCGTTCTTCCGCAAGGAGTATGGCGAAAAAATTCTTTCCGCGCCGACCACCGAAGGCTTCAACCTGCTCGCCTGGACGATGCCCTTCATCGCACTCGTTCTCGGCGGCGGGCTGATCGCGATCGCGGCCAAGCGATGGCATCACGCGCCGCTGGTCGAGGCCGGCGGTGACAGCCGCGAGCCGCCGCGCGATCCTGTGTTCGACCCCGAACTCCGCCGCAAGCTCGAAGCCGAGCTCAAGGAGTCCTAAGCCGTTGTTCTACGTGGCCGCCGCTCTGATCGTGATCGGCGTCGCGCTGTTCGTCGCGGCGCCGCTCGGCGTCGGGCTGCTCTCGGCGCGGCGCCGCACTCCCGCGGAACTCGAGGTCGCACGCCTGGAGCGCGAACGTGGGCTCGCGGTGCAGGGGCTGCGCGAGCTCGAATTCGATCGCGAGATGGGCAAACTCTCCGAGGCCGACTACCAGTCGATGCACGAGGCGCTCGAGAACCGGGCGCTCGCCGCGATGACGACGATCGAAAGTGAACGGGCGCGCGTCAACGCCGAGACCGAAGGCGCCGAAGAGGGCAAACGCGCGCGCGTCATCACGCTCGCCCGCCGCACCGAACCCGCGGCACAGGTTCCCGCGCGCCGGGCCGATTCGCTCGCGCCGTCGACCGCGCCGCGGCGCATCCGCTTTTGCCCGCAGTGCGGCGAGCGCACCATTCACGACGCCAATTTCTGCGCGGAATGCGGAGTCGCGCTCCGTCCCGTGAGCCGCGCCACCGGCTGGTCCGAGTAATGGCCGCGCCCGTCATCGAGACGCACGGCCTCAGCAAAATCTACGGACGTACGCCGGTGATGCGCGAGCCGGTGCTGCGCGAAATCGACTTGCGGCTGCTCCCCGGCTACGGCGCCTCCATCATCGGTGGCAACGGCGCGGGCAAGTCCACGCTGATAAGCATCCTCGCCGGCCTGTGCTTGCCCACCAGTGGCGTTGCGCTCGTCTTTGGCCAGGACACCCGCCGGCTCGAGGCGCGCTACCGAAAACGAATCGGCATGATGGCGCATCAGAGCATGCTCTATCCGAATCTGAGCGCGCGCGAGAATCTCGAGTTCTACGCGGCGCTGTACTCGCTTCCGGATCCGGGCGCGGCCGCCGCCGGCTGGCTCGAGCGCGTCGGCCTCGAGACCGTTGCCGACGTCCGCGTCCGTGCATTCTCGCGCGGGATGGAACAGCGACTGGCCGCGGCGCGCGCGATGCTCGCGGAGCCCGCGCTGCTCCTGCTCGACGAGCCGTTCGCCGCGCTCGACGCCGGCGGCGCCGCGCTGGTCGCCACGCTGATTCGCGCCGCGGTTGCGCGCGGCGCGTCGGTGATAGTCACCGCGCACGCGGTCCCCGAAATCGAAGGCGTTAGCTTCGACTTGTTCGAGCTGTCGGCGGGGCGGCTCCTTCCCGTCAAGGAGGAGACCCGGCGCGGGCGCCTGCGCTCGCTGCTCGGTCGTTAGCGATGGGTGCGCTGACCGCGATGATGCGCAAGGACCTGCGCCTGGAGCTGCGTTCGGGCCGCAGCACTATCGCGCTTATCGCACTGTCGTTACTGATCATGGTGGTGCTGGTCTTCGCAAGCGGCGCGAGCGCCGCGCGCCGCGCCGACTCCGCGGCGGGAGCGCTGTGGGTCGCGCTGGTGTTCTCCGGGATGCTCGGCGCGACGCGCGCGCTCAACGCCGAGCACGAGAACGGATGCATCCGCGGCTTGCTCCTGAGCCCGCTGGATCCCGCCGCGATCTTCGTCGCCAAGCTCGGCGCGTCGTTTATCTTCATGACGGTCGCGGAGGCCGCCGCGATCGTACTAGCGGTCCTGTTTTTCAATCTCGACTTCGGCATGGGAATCGCTCGCCTGGTGCCCGTGATGATGCTCGGCGCGCTCGGATTCGCCGCGCTCGCGACGCTGCTCGCCGCAATTTCCGAGCGCACCCGCGCGGGCGATCTGATGTTGCCGCTGTTGGCTGTTCCGATGTTCGTGCCGGCGCTGATCGCGGGCGTCAAAGCGAGTTCCATCGCGCTCTCCGGCGCGCCGCAGGCCGCCAACGCGCTCGCGATGACCCAATGGATCAGAATCCTGGCCGCGTTCGATGTCCTGTTCGTCGCCGCGGGTTATCTACTGTTCGAGCATGTGGTAGGTGAGGACCAGGACTGATTTGCGATGAATCGAACCGCGGCAAACTCGCTCGGCGTCGCGAGCCTCGTCATGATGCTCGCCGCGCTGTTCATGATCTTTCTCTACGTGCCGTCCGAGGCCGAGCAGGGGATAGTCCAGCGCATCTTCTACTTCCACGTGCCGCTGGCGTGGGTCGCGTTCATGGCCTTCGGGCTGGTCGCGATCTCCGGGGTTTTCTACCTGTGGCTCGGCGACCGTATCTGGGACGATCTTGGCTACGCCGCCGCGGAAAGCGGGATGGTCTTCTGCACGCTTATGCTCGTGAGCGGCAGCCTGTGGGCCAAGCCGATTTGGGGCGCGTGGTGGACGTGGGACTCGCGGCTCACGACCACCTTCGTGCTGTGGCTGATGTATGGCGGGTATCTGATGCTGCGCGCGATGGCCGACGACACGCCGCAGGTTGCGCGCTTTGGCGCGGTGGTTGGGATCGTCGCGGCGCTCGATGTGCCGATCGTGATCGTGTCGGTGCGCTTGTGGCGCACGATTCATCCCGCGGTGCTGGTGATGCGCAATGGCGGCCACGGACTCGAAGACCCGCGCATGATCGCGACCCTGGCGGTCTCGACGCTGGCGTTCACGGCGCTGTTCGCGTGGATCCTGCTGCTGCGATTCAGCGAGCTCCGCGCGCGCACCAGGCTCGCCAATCTCGCCGAAGGGCTCGCGATGGCGCAGGCGGCCGCGAACGATATGCCGCAACGCCTCGCACGCGGTATCGCCGGAGGCGGTCCGGAGAACGTTCCCGGCGCGGTCCCAGGAGCAATTTAATGACCGACCACCTCGGCTATCTGTTCGCCGCCTACACGATAATCTTCGTAGTGATTTTCCTGTACGTGATGTTCATCTGGCGCCGCCAGAAAAGTCTCGAAGCGGAACTTCGCGCGGTCGAGTCCCGGCTCGCGGAGCTAAGCGCCCGCACCGCGCCGCGCCCATCAGATCCTGCGCCGCAGAAGTAACTCTTCGTGCGAGTGCCGATCGTTTGTCGACGTCGCCAGGATCAAGGCAACGCGAGTCCCTGTTCCTCCGTCGCAGCGCGACCTATTATTGAGCACGAAACCAGCCTGCACCTACCATCGACGTGAGCGACATCATGGATAGCAAAACCGACAACGTGGTCCGCCGATCTGACGAAGGTACGCTGGAAGGCGCACTGGAAGCCGGGATTCGCGATCTACAGGAATGGCTCCGCGAGCACGGACCCGATTGCGCCACCGAGCAGAAGCATCTGGACGAGGGCTCCGCGGAGCGAACCTACTGGCACTATGGCTACCTGTCCGCTCTGACCGATACGCTCGCCCAACTCCGCAAGCGCCGCGAGCCTCTCAGCTAGTCGAAGACGTCGCAGCGCGGACATTTCCATCCGCTATCCGCGGGCCGCGCCGGATGAACCCCGCCGCCGCCGAGTATTCCGAAGTCGTGACAAAGCTCGCATTCCCATTGAAATGCGCTCTGTGGCGATGACGCGTATGCAAACTTGAATTGCGGATACCACTTCCGGACGTGATCTTTCAGGCGCTTGGCCAGGTCATCGTCGGCGCGCCCGGTGTAGTAGATGATGAACTTCCTGATCCTGGTGTCGGTCTTTCCCAGACAATAGATCCCCGGCGACTTTCTGGTAACTGCGTGGTTGATGCCGCCGGTTACCAGCAAGTACGGTCCGGACAAAACAGTACTGCCCATTATGGATTCCCCTTTAGAACAGTCTTGCGATACTACCCGACGCCGTCGTGAGCAAGTATATGCGATAAGCGCGCTAAATTACTCCAGACCGCGCTAGTCGTCGGCGAGCAAAACGGGCTAAAACTAGCAAAAGCCAAGAACGTGCCCGAGCACTCGTGTGCGAGTCGAAGGCGCGCAGCAAAAACTGCCTCTCGCAGTGAGAGATTACCCTGTCTCTATCGAGTGCCGCCCGGATGCGGTTCGACGACGACCGTACTCGCTGCCGTCGATGCCTGCTTCACCGCTCCCATGTTGATGTACCAGCACTCGTGCTCTTCAGCTTCCCTGCCCGGCATGTACGACACGGTGGAAAATCCGGTCTGCACGTCCTCGTCGACCAGCGCCGTCTCGAACATCCGCCTGAAGGGATAGATCGCGATGTGCGCCTGCGGCGTTCCACGATCGCGATAGGCGTTGAAAACCACCAGCGTCTTCGCGAGCTCGCCGTCCTGATCGTATTGATCCGATGCCGTTATGAACCATCCTTCGGAATCGATGTACAGGATGCGCTTGAGCGCGAACCGGTGCCAGAATTTCGGCTTGAGCGTCGCTTCGACGACGTACAGTTGGCGCATCTCCCAGTTGTCCGGGCACACGGTGCGGTTATTGTCGAACTTGCACGGTTGCGCCGGAGAGTCCGCGTGTACCGACGCGAGCATCGGCCTGAGTCCGAGCAGCCGGTAGTTGTATTCCTCCACTTTCGCCGCAAACCCGGAGTAGGAGTCCGCATCCAGGGTGCTGCCGCCGAACGAGTTGGACAGCGTCGCGGACTTCACCCTGCCGAGACTGAAGTACCAGGCGTCGTCTTCCCGGTCCGGATCGATGTAACGCAGGCGCAGGAGCGATCCACCGCCCTCCAGGATCGGACCCACGAAGAACCGGTAACGAACGCCGATATCGAGGCCGTAGTAGTCGGTCGGAATCGGCGGCACCTCGGTGCGGCCCACATAGTCGTACAAAAAAACCTTCCCCGCCGTCGCATGGAACACGTCTCCGCCCCAGATCGGTCCCGACGCCCGATAGCTAGCGGTCTCGACGTTGCGCGCGTCGACGACGTCGGTGGTTTGCGGTCCATAGCTGAAGTTCCAGAGCACCTTGGTGGCGACTTGGGGATCATTCGGATCGATAAACGGAAACGGCAGCCCCGCGACGTAGTTATGTATCTCGCCCTCGCCATTGAGCTGAACTTGCCCCGAGTATTGCTCGGTCGCCGCTTTGTACGGCGGCGGCCAGTCCAACTGCCCGGTCGCGACGATCTTCATCCGCATCCCCTGCCGCACCAGCACGAAGTTCCCGGGACTGACCAGATAGTAAACCGCCGACGCGTTATCGGGAGTGATAAGGTCGCCTGGTTTGACGGACGCGGCATCAGCGGCCGCGGTGGCGTGGAGCAGCGTGACGGGGATCAGCGCGACAATGATCAGGACCATCGGCCGGATACGAGCCAGGTATCTCATGGTCAACCTGCGAGCCGCCGGCGATCCTATCGAAAAGCACCGCCAAGGTCAGCGTCCTTTTCGGCATTCATTTCCCTCCCCATTGCGTTGCGCTCAGTAGTGCGCATCTTGGATAACTGAACCCACGATGGAATTCCGCGACTACTACAAGACGCTGGGCCTGGAACGCACCGCCTCGGAAGCCGATATCAAAAGCGCCTTTCGCAAGCTCGCCCGCAAGCATCATCCCGACGTCAACCCCAACAACAAGGACGCCGAGCGCCGCTTCAAGGAAATCAACGAGGCCTACCAGGTCCTGAGCGACCCGGCCAAGCGCAAGAAGTACGACGAGCTCGGCGCCGACTGGGAACGCGGCACCACCGAAGAAGAGATGCGCCGGCGCTACGCGGAGCAGGCCGCGGCTGGTGCTGGCGGCGGGGGCGGAGCGCGCGGCTTTTCGAGCGGCGACTTCAGCGACTTCTTCTCGCAGTTTTTCGGCGGCGGCGGTGGCGGAGGCTTTCGCGCCGGCGCTCCGCGCGGATACTCCGACTTCGACTTCAGCGGCGAGCCGTCGCGCGCGCCCGACCTTCGCGCCGAAGTGCAAATCTCATTGCCGGAAGCCGTGACCGGCGCGAAGCGGCGGCTCGATCTCCAGGCGGAGGACGAGTGCACGACCTGCGGAGGCAGCGGGATGATCGCGCAGGAGGAAAAGAAAGGTAAGGCCCGCGTAATCCGATCCGCGCGGCCTTGTCCGACTTGCGGCGGCAGCGGCGTGATTCCGGTTCGGCGCTCGCTCGAGGTCACCATTCCCCCCGGTGTCGCCGACGGAACCCAGCTTCGTCTGAAAGGGCAGGGCGGCCGCGCGCCGCGCCCTGAGCTCAACGGCGACCTGTTCCTCACCATCCGTATCCCGCCGCATCCGGTGTTCGCGCTCGCCGGCCGCGATCTTCGCGTCCAGCTTCCGGTGTGGGACTACGAGGCCGCTCTCGGCGCCGAGATAACCGCGCCGACAGTCGGCGGCAAGGTCGAGCTCAAGATTCCCGCCGGCAGTCAGACCGGGCGCGTGATGCGCCTGCGCGGGCGCGGCCTCCCCGCGCGTGGCAAGGAGCCCGCCGGCGACTTGCTTTACGAGCTTAAGGTGCTGGCGCCCACCGACCTCACCGCCGAGGAGCGCGAGCTGATGCAGAAGCTCGCCGACCATCGCCGCGCGCGCTCGATTCCCGACCCGCGCGCCGAGTTGATGAGGAGCTGATTCGCGATGGCGCGCAGGACTCGCACGATCGGCAAGGTCAGCAAAACCACGGTGCGCCGCGGCTCGCGCGGTGAAACCGTGCTCATAACGCGCACCGTGCTGTGCTCGCTCGGCGGGGTAAGCGAGGCGGAGCTCGCAGTCTGGGAACGCGAAGAACTGGTGATGCCCGCCGAGCCGCCGCGTCGAACCGCCGGCGAGGAGCCGCTCTACGATCGCGAAGCGCTCCATCGCATTCGCGTCATCCGCTCGCTGGCCGAGGACCTCGAGGTCAACCTGCCCGGAATCGGCGTGATCCTGCATCTGCTCGATCAGCTCGGCCATTGACGCGTCGCGGTCCTTATTCTGAGGCGGGCGGGAAGCGCGTTTACCGCCGTTGCCGCGCATCGGCGTCGCGTTGCTGCGCTTAGCCGTTAATATTAGCCTCTAATCGATGCGTTCCTACGCGCCAGACTCGCTCCTCGACGCCGTCGCGTCCGCGCTGACGCGCGTGCCGGTCCGTCCTGGAGCCGTCGTTCTGGCGGCGGTCTCCGGCGGAGCCGACTCGGTCGCACTCCTGCACGCGCTGCTCGAACTTCGCGAGCGCTTTGGCATCTCCGTTGCCGCCGCCCATCTGAATCATCGGCTCCGCGGCGCCGAGTCCGATCGCGACGAGGCTTTCGTCCGCGAACTATGCGCGCGCAGTGGCGTCGAGCTTCGCGTCGAACGCGTGGATGAAGACGACCTGGCGCCCGGCAGCGCGAATCTCGAAGAGCGGGCGCGCGAGCTGCGTCACGAGTTTCTCGCGCGCGCCGCGGATTGTGTCGGTGCCGCGCATATCGCGCTGGCGCATCATGCGGGCGATCAGGCCGAGACGGTCCTGATGCGAATCTTGCGTGGCGCGGGAGCCGCGGGACTGGCCGCGATGGCGGAGGCGGGACCGGGCAGGATCATCCGCCCGATGCTCTCGGTGACGCGCGCTGAAATTCTCGCGTGGCTCGCGGGGCGCGCGCTCGCCCACGTCGACGACTCCTCGAACGCCTCGATGTCGCTCGTGCGCAACCGCGTCCGCCATCACTTGCTCCCGATGCTCGAGCGCGAATACGCGCCGGGCCTCAGCCGCCGGCTGGTCGAGCTTGGCGCCGAGATGCGCGCGCTCGACGATCTCGCGGACTCGCTCGCGTCGCGCGAGCTTCATTCGATGCGCACCGGTCCGGATTCCGCACTCGGCCTCGCGCGCTTCCCGGCGATCCATCCGGCGCTGCAGGCGTCGATCCTGCGCATGTTCATCGCCGAGCGCCGCGGCAGCTTGCGCGGCGTGACGCGAGCGCACGTCGAGGCGCTCCGCCGCTTGTGCCTCGACGGTCCTTCCAATGGCGAAATCGATTTGCCCGGCCGATGGCGCGCGGCGCGCCAGTACCAGTTTCTGTCCGTGGAGCGTGCGATTCCGCGTAGCGAGGAGAACTTCGCGATGCCGCTCGCGTTGGAAGGCACCACGATCGTCGCCGCGGCCGGATTCGCATTCGATGCGAAGATCCTGGACGCGACCGACGCCGCGCTGCCGCGCGACAATGACTCCGCGCTGTTCGACCTCGGCGCTTTGCAGGCGGGCGCGGCGGACGCTCCGCTGACGGTGCGCAACTTCGTCCGCGGCGATCGTATCGCGCCGCTCGGAATGGAAGGCAGCCGCAAACTCAAGGAGATCTTTATCGATCGCAAGGTGCCGCGCGCACGCCGCGCAAGCTATCCGGTCGTTACCCTGCGCGGCGAAATCGTATGGCTGCCAGGCTTGGCGCGCGGCCGCGGCGCGCTGCTGACTTCAGCGACCGAAACGGTGCTCAGGGTCGCGGCTCGCGGCGTCGGGAATTAATTCGCTTAATGCGTTGCGTGCCAATGAATCAGCGTGATAAATTTTAAAAAGGAATGAATCAGTTTTCACGTAGCATCGCTCTCTGGCTCGTTCTCGGCTTGATGTTCCTGCTGCTGTTCAATATTTTCAGCAGGCAGCAGCCGCGTGAGCAGGAAATCATCTTCTCCGACTTCCTGCATGACGTCGACAAGGGCGAGGTCGCCGAGGTCACTATCCAGGGCGACCACATCCAGATAGAGACCAGCTCCGGCGAGCATCTCAAGACCTACGCTCCCCGCGATCCCGACCTCGTCAAGATCCTGCGCGACAAAGGCGTGAAAATCGCCGCGAAGCCTGAGGAAGGCGATCCATGGTGGATGGTCATCCTGGTGCAATGGTTCCCGATCCTGGTGCTCGCCGCGCTGTGGATCTTCTTCATGCGCCAGATGCAGATCGGCGGCGGCAAAGCGATGTCGTTCGGGAAGAGTCGCGCCAAGCTGCTCACCGAAAATACTCACAAGGTCACTTTCGCCGACGTGGCCGGAATCGACGAGGCCAAGGACGAGCTCGAAGAGATCATCCAGTTCCTGCGCGACCCCAAACGCTTCACGCGCCTGGGCGGCAGAATTCCCAAGGGCGTCCTGCTGGTCGGGCCTCCGGGGACAGGCAAGACGCTGCTCGCGCGCGCGATCGCGGGCGAGGCGGGAGTGCCGTTCTTCTCGATCTCCGGTTCGGACTTCGTCGAAATGTTCGTTGGCGTCGGCGCTTCGCGGGTGAGGGATCTTTTCGTACAAGGCAAGAAGCATGCGCCCTGTATAATTTTTATCGATGAGATCGATGCCGTCGGACGGCATCGCGGCGCCGGCCTCGGCGGTGGCCACGATGAGCGCGAGCAGACGCTCAACCAGTTGCTGGTCGAGATGGACGGCTTCGAGGCGAACGAAGGCGTAATCCTGGTCGCCGCAACCAATCGCCCCGACGTGCTCGATCCCGCGCTCCTGCGGCCCGGCCGCTTCGATCGCCGCGTGGTTGTGCCGCGCCCCGACGTGCGCGGCCGCGAGGGAATCCTCCGCGTCCACACGCGCAAGGTTCCGCTTTCTGACGACGTCAACGTCGACAAACTCGCACGCTCGACGCCCGGGTTTGCGGGCGCCGATCTCGAAAACCTGGTCAATGAGGCCGCGCTGCTCGCCGCACGCCGCAACAAAGACAAGGTCGAGATGAACGATTTCGAGCTCGCCAAGGACAAGGTCATGATGGGCGCGGAGCGGCGCTCGATGGTGATGTCGCTGTCCGAGCGCAAGAACACCGCCTATCACGAGGGCGGCCATGCCTTGGTCGCGATGCTGCTGCCCGGCGCCGACCCGGTCCACAAGGTTACCATCATCCCGCGCGGCATGGCGCTCGGCGTCACGCAGCAGCTCCCGCTCGACGATCGCTACACCTACTCGCGCGAATACCTGATGACGCGGCTGGCCATGATGTTCGGCGGACGCGCCGCTGAGGAATTGATCTTCGGCCACATGACGACCGGCGCCGGCGACGATATCGAGAAGGCGACCGAGCTTGCGCGCAAGATGGTCTGCGAATGGGGCATGAGCAAAGAACTTGGCCCGATGACGTTCGGCCGTCGCGAAGAGCAGGTCTTCCTGGGCCGCGACATCGCGCATCATAAGGACTACTCGGAGCACACCGCCGTCGAGATCGATCGCGAGGTGCGGCGTGTGATTGACGACGCCTATCAGAAGGCGCGCGGACTGCTTTCCGACCGTCTGCCCTTGCTGCACAAGGTGGCAGAGCGCCTGCTCGAAAAAGAGGTGCTCGACGGCGCTGAAGTCGAGGCGATGGTCACGGCGTACCGCGAAGGCCGCGAGATGCCGCCGTCGTTCCCGGTGGCCAACACCGGCGGACCGCAGCGTCCGGACGTCGGCAAGGAAAAGCCCAAGCCGGCCGAGGATCAAGGTCCCGTTACGGGGCTGCCTCCCAAACCAGTACTGGTCTGACGTCTTCTCGAACTCACTGCCCGCGTGCGCAAAACCGTCGCGAGGGCTCGGCTCGCCTCGAAATTTCGCACCGCATCGCTCTGACCCGCGTCCTTCCCGCGCCGTCGCCAGCTCCAATACGCGGCAGGATCGCGAGCCGGCCGTCTGCCTGAGATCCTGCAGCCGGCTGCCAGGCGGCGAAGCCAATCCTCCGCTTCCGAAACAAACGTTCAGATCGCCGGGTCTCCCCCTCTCGGATTTGTGGGACTCGCGGAGCATAATTAATTGGGACCTATTGCGGGGGAACCGCGCGTGGCCGCGTCCGCGAACGCATCGGAGTGTTCGCCGCGCGGAAAAATGGCCGGCGCGTTCGCCGCTGAAACGCCATGCCGAATTATATGCCAATGATTCCGCCGCCCCGATGGCAGGACGTAGTCGACGTCTTGATCGTCGCATACGTGATCTACCGGATCGCAATTTTGATCCGCGGCACGCGCACGATGCAGATGGTGGTGGGGCTGATGATCGTCGGTGTCGCGTTCCTCGCCTCGCAGCTTTTGGGCCTGTTCACCCTGAACTGGCTGCTCAATAATTTTCTCTCCTCGTTGATCGTTATCCTGGTCGTGATCTTCCAGGCCGATATTCGGCGCGCGCTGAGCCGCGTCGGTGCGCGATCGTTCTTCGGCGGCCGCGCTGCCGTCGCGACCGCCGCGCAGGAGATCGCGACCGCGGCCGCATGGCTTTCCGCGCGGCACTTCGGAGCGCTGATCGTCCTCGAGCAGGAAGATGGCCTCAACGAGTTCGTCGAGACCGGGCGCATCCTCGAAGCGCGGCTGTCGCCCGAACTGCTGGAGACTATCTTCATCAACGGCTCGCCGCTCCACGACGGTGCGGTGATCGTCAAGGGCGACCAGTTGGTCGCCGCCGCGTGTCTGCTCCCGCTGTCGAGCAATCCCAACGTTAGCCTGGCGCTCGGCACGCGGCATCGCGCGGCGATCGGAATGACCGAGGACACCGACGCGGTGGTGCTGGTGGTTTCGGAGGAGGACAGCACCATATCGCTGGCGCGCGGCGGCGAATTGATCCGGGGGCTCAACCCTCCCGAAGTTCTCGACACCTTGCGCAAGCTGCGGCCCTGAGCCGGCGCGGCGTTGGCCGGGATTTGCGGAGCGACGCTTTGCGGCGCGAAGATTTGTAGACCGAAAGTCTGTTGGATAGGGGATGGCGGCGCGGAAAAGTAGAAGATGCGGATCGCAGACTTGATAGCGAAGCTCGAATGGGGTGCGCTTCGCAAGCGCGCGCAGCGCAACCTCATGCTGCGCGTGCTCGCCCTCGCGATCGCGATCGCGCTGTGGTTTTTTGTCAACGCCGGAGAACGCGGCGGCGTTTCCACCCTCGATGTCCCGATCAGCTACCGCTCGCTGCCGCCCGGGATGGTGATACTCAACCATCCACCTGACTTCGTGAAGGTCGAACTCGGCGGCCCGCGGCAACTGCTCTCGCTTGCCGATCCGGAACGGCTGGCGCTGCGGCTCGACCTGACCAATGTCACGACCACTGGCAACTCCGATTTCCAGGTAACTCCTGAGATGTTCAACGTCCCACGCGGGACCACAGTCACGCGAATCACTCCCGACGACGTCACGCTCGATATCGATCGGGTGACCAGCCGTGAGCTGCCGGTGCATCTGAACGTCGATGGCACCGTGGCGGACGGTTACAAGATCGCATCCATCGAGACCAAGCCCTCGATCGTCGTGGTCAGCGGTCCGAGCCGGTACTTGGCGCCGCTCACCCGCGCCGATACCGAGCCGCTGGATGTCAAGGGCGCCAGCGGCGAAGTGGACGGCAACGTCGGAATCACGCTGGAAAATCCGATGGTCAGGCTCGCCACCGCGCGCGTCGATGCCAAGGTGGTGATCGGCGAACTGATCGCGGACCGCGAGTTCCGCAGCATCGACGTCGAGGTGCGCGACGCGGACTACAAATCCAGGGTGGAACCGCCCAAGGCCAACGTCACCCTGCGCGGACCGGTGTTGAAGCTCGAGGGCCTCGACACCAAGGGGCTCGTCTACGTCGACGCGGCGGGCGTCACGCCGGGCGCTCATCAGGTGGACGTGCAGGTCGAGCTGCCGGACGGAATGCAGTTGGTGCGTCAGGCGCCGGACAAGGTTAGACTCAGGGTCTATCGGGAAAGGCTGACCAGCAACGCAGATGGGCGATCATCGTAGACTTTTCGGAACCGACGGCGTGCGCGGCGTCGCCAACGCGGAACCTATCACCTCGGAAACTGCGCTCCGGCTCGGCCGCGCGCTCGCCCACGTCTTCAAAGGCACGGGACGCCATCGGCGGATTCTGATCGGCAAGGACACCCGCCTGTCGGGTTACATGCTCGAGACCGCGATGGCGTCGGGGATCTGCTCGATGGGCGTCGATGTATGGCTGGTCGGTCCGCTGCCCACGCCGGGAATCGCGTTCCTGACCCGCAGCATGCGCGCCGATGCGGGCGTGGTGATTTCCGCCTCGCACAATCCCTTTCAGGACAATGGAATCAAGTTTTTTTCGCGCGCCGGGTTCAAGCTCGACGACGACACTGAGCGGCAGATCGAGGAGCTGGTGTTCGACGAGGGCAAGATTTCTGGCCTGCGGGCCGCCGCCGATGATATCGGCAAGGCCGCGCGCATCGACGATGCGGTGGGCCGCTACCTGGTGTTCCTCAAGAGTTGCGTGCCGAAGGCGCTGTCGTTTGACGGCCTCAAAGTCGCGATCGATTGCGCCAACGGCGCCGCGTACAAAGTCGGCCCCGAGGCGCTCGAGGAGTTGGGCGCCGACGTCGTCTCGATGGCGGCGGATCCCGACGGCAAGAACATCAATTTGAATTGCGGCGCGGTTCATCCCCAGGCGTTGCGCGAGTTGGTCCTGCTCGAGCGCGCCAACGTCGGAATCGCGCTCGACGGCGACGGCGATCGCGTCACCATGATCGACGAGCGCGGCGAAGTGCTCGACGGCGACGACGTGATGGCGCTGCTCGGGCGCAAGATGGCGGTCGAGGGGCGGCTGCACTCGAACACCGTGGTGGCGACCGTGATGAGCAACTTCGGCCTCGAGCTCGCGCTGCGCGCGGTGGGCGTGCGCCTGGTCCGCACCGAGGTGGGCGATCCCGCGGTGGTGCGCGAGATGCTGCAGAACTCCTACAACCTCGGCGGAGAACAGTCGGGCCACGTGATCTTCATGGATCACTCGACGACTGGTGATGGGTTGATCACCGCGCTGCTGGTACTGAGCTACATGGCCGAAAGCGGGCGTCCGCTGAGCGAGTTGCGTGCGATGCGCCGCGTGCCGCAGGTGCTGGAGAATGTGCGCGTCAGGGCGCGGATGCCGCTCAGCGAGATGCCCGACGTGACCAGCCTGATCGCGTCGGCGGAGCAGCGCCTGGCCGGCAACGGCCGCCTGCTGGTGCGCTACTCGGGCACCGAGATGCTCGCGCGGGTGATGGTCGAGGGCGAGGACGCGGGTCAAATCGGCGTGCTCGCGCACGAGATTTCGTCGGCGATTCAGCGGCGCGTCGGCATTGAGTAGCGCCTGCGGTCAACGCCGCGAAGCTCGCGGCCTCATGACCGGCTTCGCGTTCGCGGGCCGCGAGCCGAGCGCCTTGAGGTAGGCCTTAACCGCGCGAGTCAGACCGATATAGAGCGCGTCGCTGATTAGCGCATGACCGATCGAAACTTCAGCGAGTCCCCTCACTGCCCAGGCATAAGCCGGGATGTTCTCGAGGTTCAGGTCGTGGCCCGCATTGACGCCGAGCCCCTCGTCGCGCGCGGCGCGGGCCGCCTCACGATGCTTCGCCAGAACTGCGCTTCGTTCGGGCGTGTGGAAAGCCCGGGCATACGGCCCGGTGAAAAGCTCGACGCGATCGGCGCCGAGAGAGCGCGCGCGCTTGATCTGTTTCACGTCCGGCTCGACGAACACGCTGGTGCGGATACCGGCGTCCTTAAGCCGCGCAAGCACTGGTCGCAGCCAATCCGCGCCACGGTCGAGATTCCAACCGGCGTTCGAGGTCAGCACGTCGGGCGGATCGGGCACCAGTGTGGCCTGCGTCGGGCGCACCGCGCACACCAGGTCGAGGAACTCGGGCGTCGGGTAGCCCTCGATGTTGAACTCGACGGGCAGCAGCGTGGCGAGTTCGTAAACGTCTCGATGCGTAATGTGGCGAGCGTCCGGCCGCGGATGCACCGTGATGCCGTGGCATCCCGCTTTAATACAGGTACGCGCGGCGTCGAGCACGCTCGGCAGGGCGCCGCCCCGCGAGTTGCGGATCACTGCTATCTTGTTGACGTTGACGCTCAGCCGGATCATCGTGGCGGCTATTATTCCTAATGCGCGCCCGCTGCGGGAGGTGCCATACGCGCCGGCCGCGAGGACGCGCGAGTGCTTCGCGATAACACGTTAGCGCGTTACGATCACGCGCGAGCGTTTTTGATAGACTCGGAAAATGATCCTCCTCACCGCATCGGAAAGCCGCGAGCTCGATCGCTTGAGCCGCGAGAAATACGGGATCGCTTCGTATTCGTTGATGACGCGCGCGGGCGAGGCGGTCGCGGCGGCACTCGTGACGCGATTTCGCGAGGCTGCCCACGCCGGCGCCCTGGTGATCGCGGGCAAGGGCAACAATGGCGGCGACGGCTTCGTCGCGGCGCGCGCGCTTCGGCAGATGGGCGTTCACGTTCGCGTCGTGTTGCTCGCGCGCGAAGCGGAGCTGAAGGGCGATGCGGCGCGCGCCCGCGACGAATATCGCGCAGCCGGCGGTTCGCTCAACGAGGCGCCGTCGCCCGCCGAGCTCGGAGATGCATTCGGCGATCGTCCCGGCGCCGTGATCGATGCGATCTTCGGCACGGGCCTCAACGCGGAAGTAACCGGCGTCCCGCGCGATGCGATCGAGTGGACGAATTCGCTCGGTGTGCCCGTGGTCACCGTCGATATCGCCTCGGGCGTGAACTCCGACACCGGCGCGATCATGGGCGCGGCGGTCTGCGCCTCACATACGGTGACCTTCGGCCATGCCAAGTTCGGGCACGTCTCGTATCCGGGCGCCGAGTGCTGCGGCGAACTTGAGATCGCCGAAATCGGTTTCGACCCGCGCGCAGTTGGAGAGATCAAACCGCGCGGGCGCTTTCTCGAGCTGGCCGACGTCTCGACGCTGATCGTCGAGCGCCCGGTGAACGCGCACAAGGGGATGTATGGGCATCCGCTCGTCATCGCCGCGAGCGTCGGCAAATCTGGGGCCGCGCTGCTCGCCTCGCGAGGCGCGCTTCGGACCGGCGCCGGGCTGGTGACTGCGGCCGTCCCTGCCTCGGTTCAGCCGCTGGTTGCCGCGGGCCAAGCCGAGCTCATGACCGAACCGATCGCCGATCGCGATGGCCATTTTGACGGGGCGCACGCCACTTCCGCGATCGCCGCGCTCCTCGACGGCAAGAGTTCGCTGATCGTGGGACCGGGCATCGGCGTCAGCGACGACACCCAACGGCTCGTCACATGGCTGATAGAAGAGGGCGCCGCGCCGGACCGCCCGCTGCTGATCGATGCCGACGGCCTCAACGCGCTGGCCGCACTCGGATGCGAGACCGCCAGGCGCGCGCGAGGTCCGATCGTGCTGACGCCTCATCCGGGCGAAGCTGCGCGCCTGCTGAATGAAACGACCGCCGTGATCAATGCCGATCGCGTCTCGGCCGCCCGCCGTATCGCGGATCGCACCGGCGCCTGCGTCGTGCTGAAGGGCGCACGATCGGTTATCGCAGGTCCGGGCGGCGAGGTCCTGATCAATTCGACCGGCAACTCCGGGATGGCGACGCCGGGGATGGGCGACGCGTTGTCGGGGATCGTCGGCGCGCTGCTCGGACAGAAGATGCGCCCGCTCGACGCTCTCGCGCTCGGCGTCTTCGCGCATGGCTACGCCGCCGATCTGGTCGCCGCCCGGCTCGGCAGGATCGGCTATCTCGCCGGAGATCTGATCGACGAGATGCCCGCGGCGCTCGAAGCGATTGGCTCCTAGGCAGATCGCAGTTGCAGCGCGTTACAGCCCGACGCAATATAAATTACAGCCGTCAGCGCGCAGGACGCTCGCGGAAATTGGCACAGGACTCCCACGATGGTTGAAACGCAATCCCCGACAGGCAGCACCAGCGCTGCCACCTTGATCATCGAGAGCCGCTCGCCGCGCGACACCAAGGCGTGGGGACGCCGGCTCGCATCGATGCTCTCCGGTGGCGAGTTGCTCGGCCTGATCGGCGAGCTCGGCGCCGGCAAGACCTGCTTCATCAAAGGACTCGCGCACGGGCTGAGCCTTCGCGAGGAAGACATCCTGAGCCCGACCTTCACGATGATCCAGGAGCATCACGGACGCCTGCCGCTCTTCCATATCGATCTCTACCGCCTCGAAACCGTCGCGCTCGACGACCTCGGGCTGCGCGAATATCTGTTCTCCGACGGCGTCGCCGCGGTCGAATGGTTCGAGCGCCTCGATGAGTTCGCCACCCTCGACTGCCTCGCGATCCGAATCAGCTACGCGGGCGCCAATCTCCGCCGTATCGAGTTCACCGCGACCGGCGATCGCTACGGCGCGATCGTCTCCGAGCTCAAGCTGCGCTTTGCGTGAGCGGATCAGCCGCCTCTCCGAGGGGACTGGTTTGGCGTTTCGTTTCCGATCATAATTGCGGTTTACCCCCAAGCTATACCCGGAGGGGGGCAACGTGGCGCTGATTGTCCAGAAATATGGAGGCACCTCGGTCGGCTCGATCGATCGGATCAAGTCCGTCGCCGAACGCGTGGCGCGCACCCGCGAGCGCGGCACCAGCCTGGTCATCGTGGTCTCCGCGATGGCGGGTGAGACCAATCGCCTCTTCAAGCTCGCCTCGGAACTCTGCGAGGTGCCCAATTTGCGCGAGACCGACGTGCTGGTGTCCACCGGCGAGCAGGTTTCCGCAGCGCTGCTCGCGATCCGCCTGCAGGCGCTCGGCCATCCGACCGTGTCGTTCCTCGCCCATCAGCTCCGGATCGCGACCGACTCCAATCATGGCCGCGCGCGGATCAAGTCGGTCGACTCGGCGCGCGTGATGCACGCACTCGACCAGGGTCAAATCGCGGTGGTCGCCGGATACCAGGGAATCGATTCCGACGGCAACGTCACCACGCTTGGCCGCGGCGCCTCCGACCTGACCGCGGTCGCGCTGGCGGCGGCTCTCAAAGCCGACGCCTGCGAGATCTACACCGACGTCGACGGCGTCTACACCGCCGACCCCAACTTTTGTCCCAAGGCAAGGAAGCTCAAGCGCATCTCCTACGATGAGATGCTCGAGATGGCCGGCCTCGGCGCCAAGGTCTTGCAGACGCGCTCGGTCGAGCTGGCCCGCCGCTACAATGTGCCGCTGGTGGTGCGCTCGAGCTTCAACGACGAGGAGGGAACCTGGGTGGGCCAGGAAGACAGTTCCATGGAGGACGTGCTGGTCTCCGGCGTTACGCTGGACCAGAATCAGAGCAAGATAACCATCAACGGCGTCGAGGATCGTCCCGGCGTCGCGGCCAATATTTTCGGCCCGATTGCCAATGCCGGAATCGTGGTCGACATGATCATCCAGAACGCCAGCGCCGACGGCCGCACCGACATGACTTTCACCGTCGGCCGCGAGGATCTGCGCCGCGCGCTCGAGCTGGTGCGGCCGGTCGCCAACGCGATCGGCGCCACCGGCGTGCGTCACGAGGATCAGGTCGCCAAGGTATCGATCGTCGGCGTCGGGATGCGCACCCATGCCGGCGTCGCGGCCCGGATGTTCGAGGTGCTGGCTGCCGAGCGGATCAATATCGAGATGATCGCGACGTCCGAAATCAAAGTGTCGGTGGTGGTCAACGCGAAATACGCGGAACTTGCGATGCGCGCGCTGCACGACGCATTCTTGAACAGCGGCTCGCACGCCGCACCGGCGGAGACCGTTTAGCCAGATGGCGGCTGCCAGACATATCCAGATCTACGACACCACGCTGCGCGACGGATGCCAGAGCGAGGACGTTTCGCTCACGGTTGAGGACAAGGTGCAGATCGCCGAGCGGCTCGACGATCTCGGGTTCGACTATATCGAGGGCGGATGGCCGGGCTCGAACGATCGCGACGCGGCCTTTTTCAAGGAAATCAAAAAGCGCAAGCTCCACCACGCCCGGATCGCCGCGTTCGGCTCCACGCGCCGCGCCGGCATCCGTGCTGCGGCCGATCGCAATCTGCAGCTCCTGCTCCGCGCCGAGACTCCCGTCGCGACCGTGGTCGGCAAGACCTGGGACATGCACGTGCGCGAGGCGCTCCGCATCTCCAACCAGGAGAATCTCGACATCCTCGGCGACACTATCGCGTTTCTGAAAAAGCATTTCGACGAAGTGATCTTCGACGCCGAGCATTTCTTCGACGGCTATCACGCCAGTCCCGACTTCGCGCTGGCCTGCCTCAAGGCGGTCGACGCCGCGGGTGTCGACATCATCTGTCTGTGTGACACCAATGGCGGGCGGCTGCCGGGCGAGATCGATGCGGGCGTCAGGGCCGCGCGCGACGCCGTGGAATGCGACGTCGCGATCCATTGCCACAACGATTCCGAGGTCGCGGTGGCCAACACGCTGGCCGGCGTCGAGGCCGGCGCCGTGCAGGTGCAAGGGACCATCAACGGGTTCGGCGAGCGATGCGGCAACGCGAACCTGGTTTCGATAATCGCCAACCTGCAGCTCAAGCTCGGCTACAATTGCGTGCCGCCCGCCAGACTCAAATCGCTGCGCGAAGTTTCGATGCTGGTCTATGAGCTGGCCAATATCACTCCGTTCGCGCGCCAGCCCTACGTGGGACGCAGCGCCTTCGCGCACAAGGCGGGCCTGCATGTCTCGGCGGTGGAGCGCAACTCGAAAACCTACGAACATATCGAGCCCACCCAGGTCGGCAACGATCGCCGCGTGCTGCTCTCAGAGCTGTCGGGCCGCGCCAATATCGTTTACAAGGCGCGCGAATTCGGACTCGATCTGGAAGCTGCGAGCGACAAAATTCCCGCGCTGCTCGACGAGCTCAAGCGCCTCGAAGGCCTCGGCTATGCCTTCGACGGCGCGGACGCGTCGTTCGAGCTGGTGATGCTGCGGGCGCTTGGACTGACCAGGGAGCATTTCAACTTCGTCAGCTTCCGCGTGTTCGACGACAAGTGGCACGAGGACCAGGCACCGTTCAGCGAGGCAGTGGTCGTGATCGAGGGGCCCGACGGCGTGCGCACGCGCAACTCGGCGATCGGCAACGGGCCGGTCAACGCGCTCGACTCGGCGCTCCGTTCCGCGCTCGTTCCGTACTACCCGAGCTTCGCGGCGATGCAGCTCGTCGACTACAAGGTCCGCGTGCTCGACAACGGCGCCGGCACCGGCGCACGCGTGCGCGTGCTGATCGAATCGACCGACGGCAAGCGGCGCTGGGGTACCGTGGGCCTCTCCAGCAACGTGGTCGAGGCGAGCTGGCAGGCGCTGGTTGACTCGGTCGAATACAAGCTGCACAAGGATAACGTGAAGCCGCGGCATCGAGCGCCCCATGCACGCGCCGTCGCAATCAAGAACGGCAAAAACGGTAAGGACGGCGCGCGCGGGAAAGCTCGCGCCGCCAATCACGGCGCCGAGGCCAAGGCCTGAACGCTCCCGCATCAGAGGCACGACCAATGGGTGTTGTGAGCCGCATGCGCGAAGACATCCAGGCGGTTTTTGATCGCGACCCCGCCGCCCGCACCTCCCTCGAGGTAGTCCTCGCTTATCCCGGCGTGCACGCAATCTGGCTGCATCACGCCGCGCATTGGCTCTGGGAGCATCACGCAAAGCTCCCCGCGCGGCTGCTCAGCGAAGCCGCGCGCTGGATGACGGGAATCGAGATTCATCCCGGCGCGAAAATCGGACGCCGCCTCTTCATCGACCATGGAATGGGAGTGGTGATCGGCGAGACCACGGAAATCGGCGACGACGTCCTTATCTACCAGGGCGTGACGCTCGGCGGCACCAGCCTCAAAAAGGAAAAGCGTCATCCCACCCTCGAAGACCATGTGATGGTGAGCGCGGGCGCCGCCGTGATCGGACCGGTGCGGATCGGCGCCGGCAGCCGAATCGGCGCGGGCGCAGTGGTGGTTTCCTCGGCGCCTCCGTATTCGACGATCGTCGGCATCCCGGGCAAGGTGATCGAAGGCGAGAGCGCGCGCCAGGACGTGGCCGATCTGGATCACGCAAAACTGCCCGACCCGGTCGCGCGCGCACTCAACACCTTGGTCGAGAAGCTCAACCGGATCGGCGCCCGGATGGAAGAAATCGAAGAACGCCAGGATTGCCTCGAAGACACGGTTAGCGAGCATCATCCTCCCGATCGCAACAACGCGATCGCGAAGAATCGCTGACCGGCGCGCGCCGCAACTCCGCTCGCTCAGATCTTGTGCCCGAAGCCCGCGCCCATCGTGTACTCGTTGGGACTTTCGATCAGCTCGCCGCGCCGGATCCGGTCGAATGAGAATGGCGCGAGATCCGCGCTCGGAGAACTTCCGTTCAGGATCAGCTCCGCCATCGCGGCGCCCACCGCCGGCGCGGTCTTGAATCCCGTGCCGCTGAAACCCGCCGCGACGAACAGGCCGGCGACACCGGGAATCGGGCCTATCACCGCGCGAGCATCGGGACTGACGTCATAGATACCGGCATGGCCGCGGGCGTATGGCGCGGCGGCCATCCGCGGGATGCGCTGGGCGAGGCGAGCGCTCACCTCGCGAATAAAATCCTCGTCGTTCGCCTCGCGAAAATTATCCGGATCGGTTTCGCGCTCGGGCGCGAGCGCGCCCAGCCCGGCCAGCGTCAGTTCGTCGCCGTGCGGCCTGAAGTAGCTGCCCGCGATCGTGTCGATATAGACGCAATGCCGAAGCGCCGGCGGTCGCCGGAAAAACGCGATCTGCGCGCGCTCGGCATGGATGCCAATTTGCGCGCCGAGCGGGGCCAGCAGAGCGTCGGTCCATGGACCCGCGACGACGCAGACCGCATCAGCCTCATGCGTGCGCCCTGCGCCATCGACAATCCCCGCGGCGCGGCCATCGCGGATCGCGATCCGCGCGACCGGCGCGTTCAGCGCGAACGTCGCGCCGTTGCGCTTCGCGGCGTCGGCGAATGATTCGGTGGTCGCGATCGGATCGGCGTAACCGCTGCGCGGCTCGTACGCCGCGAGCGCGACGTCGTCGAGCCTGACCTCCGGCTCGAGTTTCCCCAGCTCCGCCGGGGAGGCGAGATCAGTCTCCACGCCGACCGCTTTGAGCATCGCGACGTTCGCTCGCAGCCGGTCCGCGTTCTGCGCGCCCACCAGGATCGCAAATCCCGTCCGCACGAAGCCGCATCGCCCACCGACGATCTCATTCCAGTTCTCGAAGTAGCGAAGGCTCTTCCACGCGAGGTCGGCCTCCGGCGCGAAGGTGTAATGCATCCGCACCAGCGCGCCCGATCGCGACGACATCCCCGCGCAAATCCCGCCCTTGTCGAACACCCGCACCCGGGCGCCCGCGCGCGCGAGATGGAACGCGAGGCTGGTACCAACCACGCCCGCGCCGACGACTATCACGTCCGCGCCGTTCTTCCTCGCCGTATCGGCCATGTCAGGCATTCTTTTTCGGTGATCCGGGTTAGGATAGGTTATTAGCTTCTCTCAGGGGCTATCAAATCGCAGATGCCGATTTATCTCGACCATAACGCGGGCGCGCCGTTAAGGAACGAGGCGCGCGCCGCGATCGCGAACCTGCTCGATGAGCCCGGCGGCAATCCTGCCTCGGTGCATCGCGCAGGTCAGCGTGCCCGGCGCGCGCTGGAGCGGGCGCGCGCCGAGGTCGCGGAATTGATCGGCGCAGCGCCGCGGCAGATCGCGTTTACCAGCGGCGGCACCGAGTCGAACAATTTCGCGATTTTCGGCGCAACTGCCAACGCGCGCGCCGCCGCCGCATCGTATCTTCGGAGATCGAGCATTCGTCGATCCTCGCGCCGCTTACCGAATTCGACGCGCGCGGCTTCGAGATCGTCCGCATCGCACCCGACCGCGACGGCCGTATCGCGCCCGCGCGCGTGATTGCCGCGCTCGACGAAAATACCGCGCTGCTGACCCTCGCCCTCGCCAACGCTGAAGTCGGCACCATCCAGGATCTGGCGCCCATCCGCTCGCATGCCGCGCGTGAGGGCGCGATGTTTCATATCGATGCGGCGCAGGCCTCCGGCCGCATCCCCATCGACGTGGAGTCGCTCGGATGCGATCTGATGACGCTGTCGGGCCACAAAATCGGCGCACCGGCCGGAATCGGCGCTCTCTACGTCCGCAACGCGGCGCGGATTGCGCCGGCGACTCTCGGTGGTCCGCAGGAAAACGCGCTGCGCGCCGGCACGCCGAATCTGCTGGGCGCGGTGGCTTTCGGAGCGGCGGCGCATGCGGTCACTTCGTTGATGGCGGCGGAGTCCGTGCGAATCGCGGAACTCGCCGGGCGACTCCTCACAAATCTCGGCGCGGCCATTCCCGGTCTGGTCTTGAACGGTCCGCGCAGCGGACGAATCGGCAACACACTCAATCTCACCTTCCCGCGCGTGCTCGGCGAGTCGATGCTTATCGCGCTCGACCTGGAAGGCGTGCAGCTCTCGATGGGCTCGGCGTGCGCCGCCGGCGCGGTCGAGCCGTCGCATGTTTTGATCGCGATGGGCCGCTCGGTTGCCGAGGCGCGCAGTTCGCTGCGGATCAGCCTCGGCTGGAGCACTACTTCAGAAGAAATCGACGACGCCGCAGCGATCATCGCGCGCGTGTGGCGCCGCGTCGCCGAAGCGGAGCCCGCTTCGGCTGGCATGGAGAACACGCGATGAGCGCACCGCGCGTCCTGGTCGCGATGTCGGGCGGCGTCGACAGCAGCGTCGCGGCCGGCACTTCTGCGCGAGCAGGGCTACGACGTGGTCGGCGTTGCGATGCGTCTGGCGCCGGAGCCGTCGTCACCGGTGACTAGGCGCCGCGGCACCTGCTGCTCCCATGACGACTTCGAAGACGCGCGCCGCGTCGCCGAGTTGATGGACTTCCCGTTCTACGTGGTCGATCTCCGCGCCGAATTCGCAAGCCGCGTGGTCGACAACTTCGTCGCGGAATATCTGCGCCGGCCGCACCCCGAATCCGTGCGTGATGTGCAACCGAGAAATCAAGTTCGATCGCTTGTGGCATCGGGCGCGCGCGATCGGCGCCGACCTGGTCGCCACTGGCCACTACGCGCGGATCGATTTCGATCGCGAAGAAGCGCGTTATCGCCTCCTGCGCGCCGCGGACCCTTCAAAGGATCAGTCGTACTTCCTGTTCAATCTCGGGCAGGCCGAATTGGCGCGCACGCTGTTTCCGCTCGGCGCGATGACCAAGACCGAGGTGCGCGCGCACGCGCGCGCGCTCGGACTTGCCAACGCCGACAAGCCCGAGAGCCAGGAAATTTGTTTCGTGCCCGACAACGACTACGCGCGCCTCGTCGAACGGCTGGCGGATCCCGCCGAGCTTCGCCCCGGCCGGGTGGTCGATTCGAGCGGGCGCACCCTCGCGTCTCACGGCGGCGTGCATCGCTTCACCGTGGGCCAGCGCCGCGGACTCGGCGTCGCCGCGGGCGAACCGCTCTACGTGCGCGAGATCAGGACCGCATCCGGCGAGGTAGTGGTGGCGCCGCGCGAGGGACTTTCTGCGCGCGGCCTCGAGGCCGCGCGCGTTCGCATGGTCGATCCGTCGTTCGCGGCAAGTGGCGACGCTCCGATCGAGGTAAAGATTCGCTACCGGCATCCGAGCCTCAGAGCGACGCTCACGATGCGCTCGGCCGACCGCGCCGAAGTGCGCTTCGCGTCGGACGGGCCGGCCGTCACACCCGGACAGGCGTGCGTCTTCTACCGCGGCAACGAAGTGCTCGGCGGCGGCTTCATCGAGCGGGCGCTCGAGGCGTAGCGACGATGCGCTTTGCGATCACAACCCTCGGCTGCAAGGTCAATCACTACGACTCGGCGATCATTGAGTCGCGCCTGCTCGCGCGCGGGATGGCTCGGCGCGATTTCAGCGAGCAGGCCGACGTTTATATCGTAAACACCTGCACCGTTACCGATCGCGCCGACGCGGAGAGCCTGAAGCTGGCGCGGCGCGCGCGGCGGCTTAATCCCGCGGCGCGAATCGTGATGACCGGATGCCTGGCGCAGGCGAGTCCCGACGTGCTCGCGCGCGCCGCCGAGGTCGACGCGGTCGTGGGCCTCGGGCGGCTCGATGACCTCGAGCGCGCGGTGGCTTCTGGAGCGGGCGAGCGCGTGATGGTCTCGAACCTGCGCAAGGAGCGCGCCGCGATCGAGCTTGGCGCGGTCGCATTGTCGGGGCAAACCCGCGCGTTCCTCAAGCTGCAGGAAGGATGCGACCAGTTCTGCACCTTTTGTATCGTGCCGTTTTCGCGCGGGACTTCGCGCAGCGTCGAGCCGCGGCGGATCTTTGCCGCGCTCGACGATCTGGCCGCGCGCGGTTTCAAGGAAGTGATCCTGTCGGGAGTTCATCTGGGCGGCTACGGCAAGGACCTCGATCCTCCGGTCGATCTCGCCGACTTGCTCGAAATGATCGCCGAGCGCTCGCCAATTTCGCGGGTTCGGATAAGCTCGCTCGACCCGGAAGAACTGAGCGACCGGATTCTCTCGGTAATCGCCGGCAGCGACAAGTTCTGTCCGCATCTCCATCTGCCGCTGCAGGCCGGAGAAGACGGAATTCTGGCCGGGATGCGCCGCCGCTACGATCGCGGCTACTTCCGCGATCGCGTGGAACGGGTGATCGACGCGATGCCCGGCGCCGCGATCGGCACCGACCTGATCGTCGGCTTCCCGGGCGAGACGGCGCGCCAGTACGAATCGGGCTTCGCGTTCATCGAATCGATTCCGCTCGCATATTTCCACGTGTTCCCGTATTCCGTCAGGGCAGGGACTACCGCGGCGAAGCTTGCCGGGCGGGTGAATCCCGCGGAGATAAAGCGGCGCGCCGCGGCGATGCGTCGGCTTGGCGAGGACAAGCGCCGGGCATTCGCGGCGCGCCATGTCGGGACGCGACTTAATGTGTTACTTGAAGAATGCGGCGAGGACGGCACGCTCCAGGGTTATAGCCGGAATTACCTGCGGGTATTGACGCGCGGTCCCGTGGAATTGACAAATCACGAAGTCGAGGTGGAGGCGGCGATTGTCGAAGGCGCTCAACTGGTTGGGGAGATTGTTCGGGCGGAAGGGACCGCAACCGCGGCCGCCGCAAGAGCCTCCTGAAAACGCGCGGGCCCAACTCGAGCGTTCGCTGGGCTACGCCTTCACGCGCCGGGAACTCCTCGAAACCGCACTCACGCATCCCAGCGCCGCGGTCGGCTCCGACACCCATTACGAACGGCTCGAGTTCCTTGGCGATGCGGTGCTCGATTTGGCGATCGCGGACTTGCTGATGCGTCAGTTTCCGACCGCCAAAGAGGGTCCCCTCTCGAAGCTGCGCGCCTCGATCGTCAACGCGCGAACGCTCGCGCTCAAGGCGCAGGCGATCGACCTCGGTGAAATGTTGAAGCTTGGCAAAGGCGAGGAGAAAAGCGGCGGGCGCGAAAAGATTTCCATTCTCGCCGCGGCATTCGAAGCAGTGATCGGCGCGATCTACATCGACAACGGACTGGTTCCGGCGCAGCAGGTGGTCGAGCGCCTGTTCGAGGGTGACATCGGCGGTCCGTCCGCCGAGCGCGACTACAAGACCGAGCTTCAGGAAGTGGCGTATCGCCGTTTTCGCGCGCAGCCGGTCTACGAGCTGGTCGCGGCACATGGGCCCGATCATGCCAAACGGTTCACTACGCGGATTCGCATCGCGGGCCGCGACCTCGGCATCGGCGAAGGCGGAAGCAAGAAACAAAGCGAGCAAGCCGCCGCGCGCAAGGCGCTCAGCAATATCGATCAGGAGCGTCATGAGCGCCGGCAGTGAGCATCGCGCAGGCTTCGTCACGATCGGCGGGCGCTCCAACGTCGGCAAGTCCACGCTGCTCAACCGGCTGGTCGGGCAGAAAGTCGCGATCGTCACGCCGCGTCCGCAGACCACGCGCCGCCGCATCCTGGGGATTCGCAACGATCCCGACGCGCAGATGCTGCTGATCGACACGCCCGGGATTCACCAGCCGCGCCGGCTGCTGAACCAGCGGATGGTCGAGACCGCGCGCCACGCGCTCAAGGAGGGCGAGGTTCTGCTCGCGGTGATCGCGGCGAACGATCGGCTCGAGCCGGCCGATCGCGCGATGCTCGTGGAGATTCGCGACCTCAAGCATCCAACCGTCGTGGCAATCAACAAAATCGACCTCGGGCGCCGCGAACGGCTGCTGCCGCTGATCCAGGAATGCGCGCTCGGATTTCCCGAGGCCGAGATCGTGCCGATCAGCGCGCTCACCGGCGAAAATGTCGACGAGCTGGTCGCGACCATCAAAAAGCTGCTGCCGGCGAGCCCGCCGCTGATGCCCGGCGACGAATACACCGACCAGACCGAGCGCATGATCGCCGAGGAAATCATCCGCGAGAAAATTTTCCTCATCATGCGCGAGGAGATCCCGTTCTCGACCGCGGTCAAGGTCGAGCAGTTCGAAGACGAGCCGGAGCGCAACTTCAAGCGGATCTCCGCGCTGATAATTGTCGAGCGCGACTCGCACAAGGGGATGCTGATCGGCGCGGGCGGCCGCACGCTCAAGGAGATCGGAACCGAGGCGCGCGTCGAGCTCGAAGCGATGCTCGCGGCGCGAATCTTTCTCGAGCTGCACGTCAAGGTCGAGCGCAACTGGACGCGCGACCCGCGCAAGGTCGCGGAGATCGGCAGTTGACCGCCGAGCGAATCGCCGGCAAGCGCGACGGCGGCGGCGCGGCGCGCTCGATCGCCGACGGGCTGCCGACTGTGGTGCTGGTCGGGCGCGCGAACGCGGGCAAGTCGACGCTGTTCAATCGCATCGCAAAAGGCGCGCGCGCGATCATGAGCCCGATTCCGGGCACCACCCGCGATCTCAATTTCGCGCGCGCCGCGCATGGGGATCGCGACTTTATCGTCGTCGATAGCGGCGGCCTCGAACTTGGCGGCAAGAGCAGGATGTCGGAGCGCGTGGTGCGCGAGGCGCTGGGCGCGGTCGGCACCGCCGACGTCGTGGTCTTCATTTTCGACGGCAGGTCCGGGCTGAGCGATGCCGACAAGGAAGCGCTCGCGCTGGTGCGCGAGACCGGCTGTCCGCTGGTGATGGCGGTCAACAAGATCGATCGTCCCGCGCAGGAGGCTGAGGCCGCGGAATTCTACGCGCTCGGCGCAGACAAGATGTTTTTCATTTCCGCGGCGCATGGCCGCGGATTAGGCGAGCTGCTCGATGAAATCGTGGCGCGGCTGCCCGCGCGCGAGCCCGCCAGCGCGTCTTCGCCGGACCTGAAGCTCGCGCTGGTGGGACGGCCCAACGTCGGAAAGTCGTCGTTGCTCAACCGGCTCTCGGGATTCGAGCGCGCGATCGTCGACGAGACGCCCGGCACCACGCGCGATCCGGTCGACGTGCGGCTGGCCGCCGACGGCCGTACCGTGCTGCTGATCGACACCGCGGGCATCCGACGGCCGACGCGCGTCGAGGGCGAGCTCGAGCATCACTCGGTCGGCCGCGCGATCGAAACGATCCGTCGCGCCGACGTCGTGCTGCTGGTGATCGATGCCACCGAGGGCATCACCGATCAGGACGCGCGCATCGCGCGGCTGGTCGATACCAACGGGCGCGCGATGGTGATCGTGTGCAACAAGTGGGACGTCGCGGCGAAGCTCAAGCGAAAAGTTCCCGCGTTCGTTCGCGACGCGCACGAGCGCTATCCGTTTCTCGACTATGCCGCGATGATTTTCACCTCGGCGCTGACCGGCGACGGCATCAGCGACATCCTGCCTGCGGCCATCCGCGCCGGAGATTCCTGGCGCGCTGAATTTCAGACCTCGCGGCTTAACCGCCTGCTCGCCGAGGCAACCGCTGCGATGGATCCGCCGCTGGTCGCGCGCCGTCGGCTCAACCTGATGTACGTGACGCAGGTGGCTAAGGCGCCGCCGCGACTGCGTTTTTTCACCAACGTCGAGCGCGACATACCTGCCCACTACATGCGGTTTTTGGAAACACGGTTTCGAAACGGCCTCGGCCTGATCGGCACCCCCCTCAAACTAGAATGTTGTCGCACTGGTCGCTCCACCGCCCACCCCGCCAACCGTCGCGCGGGCACGAGCGATCGTGAGCGCTGACGTGGCTGTGGAGAGGTGCGGAGGCGCGGGCTTCGTAGCGCGCGATCCGTCCGGTATTCTGGTCGTATGGTCGCAGTAGATGTGATCGCGCGCGATGTGAACATGATCGACATGATCCCGATCGATATAACCTTGGCGGGCATATTGTTCGCTCGGGACACACGTCATTGATTCTAATTTTGGATTTCGGCAGCCAGTACACGCAGCTCATCGCGCGGCGTGTGCGCGAGGCGCGGGCGTATTGCGAGATTCATCCGTTCAATCTCGCGCCGGAAAAAATCCGCGCGCTGAATCCGCGTGGCATCATCCTCTCCGGCGGCCCCGCGAGCCTGTACGAGGAGAACGCGCCGGACATCGCCGACGAGGTGCTGAACACGGGATGCCCGGTGCTCGGAATCTGCTACGGGCTCTACGTAATCGCGCAGCACCTGGGCGCCCACAACGCCGGGTCGCGAGCGCGCGAGTATGGGCCCGCGACGCTGGTCATAGACCAGGTTGATAAACTCTTCGAGGGCCTCGACGGCCGCGAGCATCGGGTCTGGATGAGCCATGGCGATCGTGTCGAGTCGATTCCAGGGGTGCTGCAGGCGATCGCGCATAGCGACAACTCGCCATTTGCGGCCGTCAGGACCGTTGACGGGCGGATGCGCGGTATCCAGTTCCACCCCGAGGTCGTCCACACCCCGTGCGGTATGCAGGTGTTGCGCAATTTCGTGCTCGGAGTCTGCGGCGAGCCCGGTGACTGGACCATGGCGAGCTTCGTCGACACTAAGGTTGCCGAAATTCGCGCGCAGGTTGGCGCCGGCGGAAAGGTCCTGATGGGACTCTCAGGCGGCGTCGATTCATCGGTTGCCGCGGCGCTGATCTATCGCGCGATCGGCCAGCGCCTGGAGTGCGTGTTCGTCGACACCGGTCTGTTGCGCGCGGGCGAGCGCGAGCGGATGGAACGCGAATTCGCGACCACGCTCGGCCTCGATCTGAAGGTCGTCGACGCCTCCGACCTCTTCCTCGAGCGGCTGGCGGGCGTGCTCGATCCCGAGCAGAAGCGCCGCATCATCGGCCACACTTTCATCGAGGTGTTCGAGAACGAAGCGAAGTCGCTGTGCGACGCGCGATTCCTGGGGCAGGGCACGCTCTATCCCGACGTGATCGAGTCGGTTTCGTTCAAGGGGCCGTCGGCGGTCATCAAGAGTCATCACAATGTCGGCGGCTTGCCGGAGCGGATGCGCCTGGAGCTGGTCGAGCCGCTGCGCGAGTTGTTCAAGGACGAGGTGCGCGAGGTGGGCCGCAAGCTCGGGCTGCGCGCCGAGGTGGTCGACCGCGAGCCGTTCCCCGGACCCGGACTCGCGGTGCGAATCGTCGGCGAGGTGACCCGCGAGCGGCTCGATCTGCTGCGCCGCGCCGATGAGATCGTGATGCAGGAGGTTGCCGCGGCGGGCCTCGGCGCGAAAATCTGGCAGGCGTTTGCGGTCTTGCTGCCGCTCAAGACCGTCGGCGTGATGGGCGACGGGCGCAGCTACGAAAGCGTGATCGCGATCCGCGCGGTCGAGTCGCAGGACGGGATGACCGCCGATTGGGCGCGCCTGGATCCCGCCTTTCTCGCACGCGTCTCCAGCCGCATCACCAACGAGGCCAAGGGCGTCAACCGCGTCGTCTACGACATCACTTCGAAGCCGCCTGCGACCATCGAGTGGGAGTGACGGTGACGGTTCGCAGCCGTTACGCGCCGAGCCCGACCGGCTCGCTCCATATCGGCAACGTCCGCACCGGGCTGTTCGCCTACCTGTTCGCGCGTCATGAGAAGGGCTCCTTCATCCTGCGCATCGACGACACCGATCGCGAGCGCTCGACGAAAGAGTCGCTCGAAGAGATTCTCGAGAGCCTGCGCTGGCTCGGTATCGAGTACGACGCGGGTCCGCCGGATCCGAACTATTTCCAGAGCAATCGCGTCGCACGCCATCGCGAGGCCGCGCGCAAGCTGCTGCGCGAGCGCAAGGCATACCCGTGTTATTGTTCGGCGGAAGAGCTCGATGCGAAGCGCAAGCTGGCCGAGAAGCAGAAGCGCAAGCCGGTTTACGATCGCAAATGCCGCGGCCTCGAGTTCCCGGCCGACCTGCCATTGCCGGACAAGGCAGCGGGACGAAACTATACGATCCGATTCGCGATGCCGCTGAGCGGAGAGACGGTGGTCGACGATCTGGTCAAGGGCCGGATGGTGTTCGAGAACGCCGAGCTCGACGATCTGATCATCATCCGCTCCGACGGCTCGCCGACTTACAACTTCGCCAGCATCCTCGACGATGCGGACATGGGAATCACGCATATCGTGCGCGGCGACGACCACGTGCCGAATACGCCGCGCCAGATCCAGATGCTGCTGGCGCTCGGCTACGCGCCGCCGGCATTCGCGCATGCGCCGCAGGTGCTGGGGGCGGACGGCGCGCCGCTCTCCAAGCGTCACGGCGCGACCTCGGTGTTCGCCTACCGCGACGCGGGCTACTTTCCCGAGGCGCTGCTCAACTACCTTGCGCGGCTGGGATGGTCGCATGGCGACCAGGAGATTTTCTCGAAGGCGGAGTTGATCGAGTACTTTGATTTCGCCGCGTGCGGCAAATCGGCGGGCGTGTTCAACACCGAGAAGCTGCTGTGGCTGAACTTCCATTACTTGAAGCAGCGCACCCCGGCCGAGCTCGCGCGCGAGGTGCGGCCGTTCATTGAAAAGCGCGGTTGGACCGTTCCCGGCGACCAGGCGTGGCTGGAGAAGATGGTCGAGACGCTGCGCGAGCGCGCCAAGACGTTGGTCGAGCTGGTCGATTTCGCCTCATTCTATTTGACCGACGAAATCGTGCTCGACCCGAAGGCCGCGGCGAAGTTCCTGAAGCCGGAAGTTGCCGAGCCGCTCAAGGTGCTCGCCGACGAGCTTGAAGCGCTCGACGGCGAATTCTCCGCGGCGCAGGTGCAAGCAGTTGTTGAGCGAGTGCTCGCGCGCTTCGGCCTCAAGCTCGGCCAGCTCGCGCAGCCGGTCCGCGTCGCGCTGACCGGGGGCACGGTAAGTCCGGGAATTTACGAGGTCATCGCGGTGCTCGGAAAGCGACGCACCGTCGCGCGCATCCGCGCCGCGCTGATGCGAATCGAATCCGCCACTGTCTGACACGGGTTAGCTGCCCGTTTCCTGGATCGTGATTGGGTCCGGTCCGGCCATCCTTCTAGTACGTCGTTACCGCGGAAATTGGCAGGCTGCCTGGGTTTGGCGGAGTTTCTGTGTTGACTTCGCCGATTGGGGTTAGCGCTCCGGTTGTCGTGTTGATCGAGTATTCGCCGACGGTGCCGTTGCTTGAATTTGCCGTGTAAGCAAATTGGCCGGTCGGCTCTACCGCGATGCTGATGGGGCCCGAGAGATTGGTCACTACCGCTAGACTGCTCGTGACTTGCGAAGTCAGAGGAGCCGTGCACGCGGTTACGTCCGTTGCCGAGGTTTGCGAGAACACCGAGATCGAGTTTGACTTTGCACTCGCTGTGTAGATGAAACGCCCGGTCGGGTGTATCGCGATTCCGAATGGCAGGCTGTCGGCCGACACGTCCGGAAGTTGGGTGAGCGCGCCAGTTACAACATTGATCGTGAACTCGTGCAGCACGCCCAGCCCGTCATCGGTCACGTAAGCGCACTCCGTCGATTCAGCTTCGGCCAATGGCAGTGTCGTCGCGATGAGCTCGGGCGTCGAGCTCTCGTTGAAAGGCAGATTCAACGTGCCGTTGGTGACCAGCTTGCCCGGGGGATGCAGGGTATATTGCGATACGGTCTGGTCGAAGAGGCTCACGACGTACGCGTAAAGCTCGCTCGGCTCGACCGCCACACCGACCGGGATCTGCCCGCAAGGCGCCGTGCCGTTCGAGGTCAGCGCGCCGGTTTTCAGGTCTATCACGTACTCCGATACCTCCGCCGCGGTCCCGCCGCTGTTGGTCGCATATAAGTATCCGCCGTGCGGCGTAAGCGCCTCGACCCGCGGCGCATTGATGGCCGGCGCGTCGCTGTTGCGCTCAAAGATCAGCCCGGAGAAACTTCCGTCGCCAGTGTCGAAGCCGAGCACATCGCTGTCATTCTGGTCGGCCGCGTAAATGAATTCGTTGGTCGGGTGCATCGCCATCAGGAACAGTCCGCCGCCGGGCAGAGCATTGAAGGGGCCGACGTTGGTCAACGCGCCGGTGGTGGTGTTGATCGAATATTCTGAAATCACGCCGTCAGCTTCGTTGGCGACGTAGAGGAACTCGCCTACCTCCGACGGCAGGTTATTGGTGGGGCCGCATCCGGCCAGCCAGAACGAAATGACGAGGCTTAGAGTTAGAGCGGTGACAACGGACTTCTTCGCTGACCTCATGAACGGTTCCTCCTTCCGCTCGTGCAGGGATGCGATCGAATCCAGTCAGCCCAACCATAACATTCTGTAGAGTTATTCCAAGTAGAATGCGCTCAGTCGCGGGAAGGCGACGCTGGCTAGCGCGCGGGAAGGACCAGAATCTGGCCGCTCATCTCCGGCTGATGCACCACGCAGTAGAAATTGAAAATTCCTTCCTGGTGAAAGGTGAACACGTAGGAAGTCTTGCTGAGCGGCGCGAGCCGCAGATGCATCAGCACCTGCGACCCGGGCGCGGTGAGCATGAAGTCGTGCTCGTCGTCTGATTGCAGGTTCCAGAAGGTCAGCATCGTCGGCTGGTCGCGACGCACCGCGATGAAGGTGGGTGAGAAAGCGTAGACCTCGCCGAACTTCGCGACGGTATCCTTCGGGCCGGTTTCCTTGATCGCGACCGCTTCGGTCAGCACGATGACCTCCGCCGCGGGCTTGCCAGCCTTGCTGACGCTCACGATTTTCGACGCGGCGGCGTCGGGCAGATAGAAATGCGAGGCCTCGGCGGATGGAGTTGCGCCGGCCGCCATTGGAGCCTCGGCACAGCATCCCCACGCCGGCGCGAGGATCGACAGAGCCGCGACGGCGACGACTATTGAGCGCCATCGTGTTTGCGTGGCGGCGGGTGAGACCGGATTCATGATTGGTTCCTGACCTGCGGCTTTCGATCTATCGACCCTTGGGCGCGCGCGTAGTAGTTTTGATTCATGGGCGTACTCATACCATTCGTAGTCGAGCAGACCGGGCGCGGCGAGCGGTCCTATGACATCTTCTCGCGCCTGCTCAAGGACCGGATCGTATTCGTCGGCGGGCAGGTGACCGACGAGATGGCGAGCCTGGTCACGGCGCAACTCCTGTTCCTGGAGTCCGAGGATCCCGATCGCGAAGTCAACATGTACATCAATTCGCCCGGCGGCTCGGTGACCGCGGGGCTGGCGATCTACGACACCATGGAGTTCGTGCGTCCTCCGGTCTCCACGCTATGCGTCGGGATGGCGGCGAGCATGGGCGCGGTGCTGCTCGCGGCGGGAGCCAAAGGCCGGCGCTACGCGCTACCGCATTCGCGCATCCTGATCCATCAGCTCTCGGGCGGATTCCAGGGCCAGGCCACCGATATCGAGATCCAGGCGCGTGAGGCACTGCGCCAGCGCGAAGTCATGAACGAGATTCTCGCCCGTCACACCGGCCAGAACATCAAGAAGGTCGAGAAGGACACGGAGCGCGACAACTTTATGTCCGCGGCCGAGGCGGTCGAGTACGGATTGATAGACCAAGTGCTCCTCGGCCGTTCGAGCAAACCGTCCTGACGTTTGGGAACGGCGAAAGCTCGGTGGCGTCGAAGTTGAAGTGGGCGAAGTGCGGGCAGGAAGCCGCGATTCCGAAGCACTGCAATCAAGCGATGCACATCGAGCGCGTCGCGGGCGAATCGAAGCTGGTCTGCTGGATGGGCGCGAGCTGCAGCACCCTCGACATACCGCGGCATTGCGGCGAGCCGATGCTAGAGTCCGTCTCCTGAGCGCGCAGCCGCGCCGCACCCGTGTCCAATCGCAGTTGCTCCAGTGCTGGTCGCTACGCCCGCTGGGCATATTGTGCCGGCGCAATGGGACTAGCCCCAGGAAGGCCGACTTGGCAATATGCATACCTAGTCGGGCGTCGATTTCGCTTGCGCGACGGCCTGATCAGCGCAGGAGGGAACTGACTATGTGCAGCGCCGGAAAGATTTTTATCCTGGCAGCGGGTCTTGCTGTACTGACTATCGCGTTGGCTGCGCTGATATCGACGCGGGCGGCTTTCGCCCAGACGATGGGCGAATATGGCACGACGGGCGGTAATACGACGGGGGGTGGCATCGGTCTGTCCTCGGGTCCCTCGAGTGGACCCCAGACGCCTCTGGAGATGAGGCCCGGGTTCGGCCCCAATGACGATTCGGGCGGCGATGACAGCGGCTCGACACATACTGAGTCGGTTCGCGTCGACGATTCCCATTCCGATCAACGTGGCAATCAGAAGGAAGACTCCGCCGACCATTCCCACGATGACTGGGAGCAGGTTAGATAGGCGCTCGCGCGCGCCACGCCTCTAGAGCATCGGGCCGTCGTTGCCAAGCATCGCGCGGCGAATCAACACGATCGGGACCCCGCCCTGGGCCAGAAAGGCGTCGTGGAATTTGCCGAGGTCGAAGGCGGCGCCCTGTTTTGCGCGCACGTCTTCGCGGAGCTTCAGAATCATCAGCTTGCCGAGCTGGTAGCGCAGATAGCCGGGATCGTCGGTGCCGCGCAACGCTTCCATCCGCGCGTTCTGCGGCGTCAGGTACGCGCTTTTCTCGAAGAACGCGGCAGCCTGGTCGACCGTCATATCGTGGGTATGCATTCGCAGTCCGACCAGGTATCGGCACGCGCGCAGCAGCGCCATCTGCACTTGCGCGAAGCGATATTTCGGGTCGCCATTATGCAGTCCTTCGTCGAGCATCATCTGCTCGCAATACAGCGCCCATCCTTCTGCGTTCGCGCCCGAGTGATAGATTTGGCGGATGCGATCGGGATTGAGCCGAGTGTTCAGGAATTGGACGTAGTGGCCTGGAAAGACCTCGTGCACAGAAGTGTCCGAAATGGTGGGCGGAGAATAGAAAGCCAGGAGCTGCTGCTGGCGCGCTGCAGGCCACGACGGGTCGGGAAGTGTGACGTAGAAGTACGCCTCGGTGGTTTTTTCGAACGGCCCCGGCGAATCCATCGAGGCGAAGGTGGTCGCGCGCGCATAAGGCGGCGTCTCGCGCACCAGCGGCATCACCTCGGACGGAATCGTCGCGAGCTTGTGCGCGATCACGTAGGCGCGAATCGCGGCCAATCCTGCGGTGACAGTGAGAATCACCTGGTCGGCGGCGGGATGCTCGCGGCCCATCGCAGCCGCGATTTCGGCGGGCTCGCGATGCGGATCGATTTGCGCCGCAGTTTTGCGAAACTCGTCCTGCAGCCGCGCGAGTTCAGCCTCGCCCACCTGCTCGAGCCGCGCGAGTGGAGTGTCGACCATGTCAGCGTCGGCGATCATCCGGCGATAGGCGTCCGCGCCGATCGCATAGTTGCCTGAGGCGCGCGGCTCGAGATCGTTCTTGAGCCATTTTTCATAGCCCTGGAGCGCGGCGATCACGCCGGCGTTTGCCTTGCGGAACGCTTCCTTCGCGGGACCCTCGGCAATGTCCTGGAACGCCTGCGGAAGGTCGCGGCCGAAAAATTTGATGGTGGCCGGCATCTGCTCGAGCGTGATGTCGATCGCGACCTTGGGCGTGCGCTCGGGCTTGAGGTTCTGCCGTGCGTCGGCAAAATTCGTGAGAGCGGCAGTCTCGCGCGCGACCACCGCGCCCATCCGGACTTCCAGCGGCGCGAAATTGCGCTTGATGAGAGAGTAAACGGCGGAGGTTGGAATATACATTCCCGGGTCGCGCTCGTATTCGCGGAGCTGCTCGGCCGAGAGCAGCTCGCCGTCGAGATGAGCGAGTAGCCACTCGCGATCGGCTTCGGCGTTCGCGCTGAGCACTTTCGAATCGATCGCCTTGAAGGTCCGCGTCCACTTCTTTGCGTGGCCGATGACAGCCTGGAAGCCGGAGCGGGAGCGATCGTCGATGCGATTGTCGTAGCGATGGTCGCCGAGCGCGGTCGCCCGTTCCGGGTAGAGGCGCAGCTCGGCCTCGATGAAGGCGGCGCTCTGTTTCTGGAATGCGTTGTCCGCCTGCGTGGGCTGCGCGGCCGCGACGGGCGACGCTTGGGCTGACGCCACACGCGAAGCTGCGAGCATCATGAGAGCCGCAGCGAGCGCCGCGATCGTCGCCGACCGTGCGGGCGTCGTGATAGTGACGACGAATTTCCGAAGCGTCGAGCGGCGCATCAATTGTGAAAAGCGTGATGTCGATTCCATTGCGGCGAGGGTATCGGCAGGCGCGCCAGCCGTCCAGAAGCGGCCGCGCGGGCGCTTTTGACCCCATCTCGGGAGTCTGCAACGGTACCGATCCGTGCCGAATCGGGTCCATCAGTTCTACGCTATCGCGTTCGAGGAGAATTTTTCCCTTCGCCAGCTTGCGCCGTTTTTCCCCACGGCGCGGATCACGCCGCTGGAGCTCTATCTCGCCGTGCCACCGGATGGCGGCATCTATATCTACCCGTTCGGCGCGATGGTCGTTCACGACGTCCCGGCTGAGAGCCGCGCGGCCGCGTTGGCGGCGCTCGGCCGCGCGCTGCCCAAGCTGACGACCCGGGTCGTTCGCGAGGAGTATGCGGTCGTCGAGGATCCTTCGGTGGAGACCGGGATCTGCGACGGGATGCTGCGCGTCGATCGATTCACGCAGCCGCGCGCCGGAATCGTCGCGTTGACGATCGCGCAGAGCGCCGCGATGGAGTACTACGAGCGGATCGTCGAGCAGCTCTTCGCGCGCTCGCTGACCCTGGTCGAGCGCCTGGAGCGCCGCGGGTCGGTTCCGTTTCGGACCCGCCCGCTGCATCGGTTTATCGGCGAGGCATTCAGCACGCGCAGCGAGGCGCTCTCGGTGCTGCACCTGCTCGACAAGCCGGAGGCCGCGTGGGAGGACCCGGCGATGGATCGCATCTACGAGGACCTGCGCGCCGAGTTCGATCTCTCGGCGCGCTACGAGGCGCTGGAAGCCAAGCTGCAGACTATCCAGGAGGCGCTGGTTCTCGTGCTCGACGTGGCGCGCGACCGCCGGATGCTCCTGCTGGAAATCGCAGTGGTGTTGCTAATCCTGGTGGAAGTAGTACTTGCGATCCCGCCGTTCCTCAGGTTCATGCGGTGACGCGATACCAACTCAATAGCCACTGACTAATCATGCCAGCGATCGAGAAGACTGAACTGCTTATTCGCCTGGGAGTCGCGCTGGGAATCGGCCTCTTAATCGGACTCGAGCGCGGATGGGAACAGCGCACGCTGCCGGAGGGTGCGCGAGTGGCGGGGTTCAGGACGCTGGCGCTGGTGGGACTGCTGGGCGGCGTCGCCGCCGTGCTCTCACCGCATCGCGAGCTCACGCTGGCGGCACTCTTCCTGGCGATTGGAATGCTGACGGCGGTCGGCTACTGGCGCGAGTCGGCCGCCTCCGCGCGAATCGGCGAGACCACCGCGGTCGCGACGCTGCTGACGTTTGCGCTCGGCGCTCTGGCGGGCATCGGCGATCTGACCGCGGCGGTGTCAGCTGCCGTGATCGTAGCGTTGATCCTGGGCTTCAAGCCTGAACTTCACGAGCTGCTCACCTGGATCGATCGGGAAGAACTGCTCGCGACGCTGCGCTTGCTTCTCATCTCGGTGGTGCTGCTCCCGATTCTGCCCAACCGTACCTTCGGCCCATGGCAGGCGCTCAATCTGTATCAATTGTGGTGGCTGGTGGTGCTGGTCGCTGCGATCTCATACGTCGGCTACTTCGCGGTAAAAGTTCTGGGCGGCGAGCGCGGCGTGATCGTGACGGGAATGTTTGGCGGGCTTGTGTCGGCGGGGGCGGTGACACTGGATCTTTCACGGAGCGCTAAAATCGATCCTTCGAATGAGGCGCCTGCGGTCCCGGGAATCGTGGTGGCGTCGGCGATAATGTTTCCGCGGATGCTGGCGATCGCGGCACCGGTCGCGGCCGCGCTGGTGCCGCCGCTCGCACTGCCACTGGGTCTTGGCGGGGTGGCCGGCTTTGTCCTGGCGGGCTGGTACATGCGGCACGTCCGTCACGAGCACGGCGTCGAAGCGCAACGAGCGGTGGTGGTTCACAATCCGCTGGAGTTGAGGACGGCGATTCAATTCGCACTGCTGCTCGCGGTGATCATGGTGGGGGCGCACGGGCTTAAGGTGTGGCTGGGCGACGGCGGCCTCTGCCTCGCGGCCGCGGCGGCCGGACTGGCAGACGTCAACGCGATTACTCTGTCAGTCGCGACTATGTACTCGCGCGGCGAAGTGTCCATGCCGCCGGCGGCCGGCGCCATACTGATCGCGGCGGCTGTGAATACCCTGATCAGGCCGGTGTTCGCGTATGCGATCGCCGGGCCGCGCCTTGCGTTGCGATTGACTATTCCACTTATTATAACGTTAGTTGCGGCAGCGATCGGCTACTGGCTATCGATATCAATATATAGTCGCTGAGTGACGGCGCGATGGACAACCACGAAGTGGCGCGGGTGCTCCACGACATCGCGGACATGCTCGAGATCAGCGGCGATGAGAACTTCTTTCGCATCCGCGCTTACCGTTACGCCGGTGATGCGGTTGAGGATCTTACTCAGCCGCTAGCCGAGCTCGACGCGGAGCGATTGCGCGGCGCGCTGGGCATCGGCGCCGACCTCGCCAGCAAAATCCTCGAGCTGATCGCGACGGGCGAGATGGCGCAGTATATCGAGCTGCAAGAGAGGGTGCCGGCGGGCCTGCTCGAGCTGCGGCAGGTCAGTGGCTTGGGGCCGAAACGAATCAGGCAGCTTTTTGAGATTGCCCGAATCAGAAACCGCGACGACCTCGCGCGAGCGATCGAGTCCGGCGCGCTGCGGACGATTCGCGGCTTCGGCCCCAAGACCGAGGCGCGCATCCTGCGCTCGCTCGATCGTCTGCGCGAGCGCGGTTAACGCCGTCACTTCTCGGCGAAGAAGCGCAGCAACTGCTCGATGAGATAGTCGGGGCGCTCCTCGGCGATCCAGTGGCCGCATTTCTCGATGACGCCGCCGTGCACGTTGTCCGCCAGCGCTTGCATCGATTTCAGCGCGGCGGCGCCGAAGCCGCGCTCGCCGCCGAGTGCCAGCACCGGCATCTTGAGCTTGGTCTTAGCGTTTTCCTTGTTGTGCTCGGCGTCATCCCAGATCGCGCGGTAGTATTCGAATCCGGCGCGCAGGCCGCCCGGCGCCGAATAGCATCGCACGTACTCGTCGATTTCCTCCGCCGTGATGGCGCCCGGATTGTACGCGGTGGAATAGAACCAGGTGAGGTAGGTGCGCTCGCGGCCGGCGACCAGCGCCTCGGGCAAATCGGGGACGTTGTGAAATTGGATGTGCCAGATGCCGCCGCGCCGCGGCCGCAGCGCATCTTCGAGGCCCGCGCCGGGAATCGCGACGTCGAGGATCACGAGCCGGCGCACGTCGTCGGGATGCGCGGCGGCATACGCATACGCGACCGGGCCGCCCCAGTCGTGACCGACGAGGAAAATCTTTTCGAAGCCGAGCTTGCGGACCAGTTGGTAGATGTCGTCGGCGATGGTGCGTTTGTCATAGCCGGTGGTCGGCTTGGAGGAGTCGCCGAGCCCGCGCATGTCCGGCGCGATCACGGTGTAACGCTCGGCGAGCGCGGGAATTATGCGGCGCCATTCATACCAGGTCTGCGGCCATCCGTGCAGTAGCACCACCGGATCGCCATGTCCCGCGGTCACGTAATGAAGCCGCACATGGTTCACCGTCGCGGAGTGATGATGGAAAGTGAATTCGGACATGATGCTCCTTGTCGGCCGCGCTCCGATATCGAACCGGCTCGCGCGGATGTGTTCCGGCGGTGACAGCGGGTGACTTTTGGTCATTTGACCTAAGTCGTCCATGTAGCGCAATCATGGTCCAGCCGCACATTTTAAGGCGAATCCAACTCGGAGGTGAAGGCTGAACATGGCCGAAGGCGCTCCACCTTCAAAAAATCTGGCGCATCGCCTGACCACGCAGGACGCGTCTTTTCTCTACGGCGAGTCGACCAGCGGCCCGCTGCATATCGGATCGCTCGCGATTTTCGACGGCGAAGTCGACTACGCGCGGCTGCTCGAGCACCTCGAGCGCCGGATGCATCTGCTGCCTCGTTATCGGCAAAAGCTGGGGTTCGTACCGTTCAATCTTGCGCATGCCACCTGGGAAGACGATCCGGAGTTCGATCTCCGCCACCATATTTTCAGTCACAAGCTGCCTCGCGACACCCACGTGCCGGACGCCGTCGAAGCGATGCTGCGCATCTACGAAACCCCGCTCGATCGCAAACTCCCGCTGTGGGAGATGCATCTGTTCAACGGCATCAAGGACGGGCGATCGGCACTGGCGTGGAAGGTGCACCACTGCCTGGTCGACGGCGTCTCGGGCATGGAGCTGCTCACCATCACGCTCGATTTCCGCCCCGATGCGGCGCCGCCCGCGCCGCCTGAGAAACCGTGGAAGCCTAACGCGATGCCGACGCCGGCGCGCGCGCTGATCCGCGCTGCGTTCGATCTCGCGCAGGCCAACGTCGAAACTGCGCGGCGCGCCGCCGAGCAGTTGCTCGAGAATCCCGCGACGATCGCGGGCCGCAACGCGTCGGCGCTCACCAGCGCGACTCGGGTGCTGCAGCGCCTCGGGCGCCCGATCGTCCCCGCGCCGTGGAGCGCCGCGCCGGTCACCCAGTCGCGCTCGCTGGCGTGGGTCAGAACTTCATTTGGTGATCTGCGCAAAATCCGCGCGGAGTTCGGCGGCACCCTCAACGACGTCGTGTTGACGATGCTCGGCGAGGGAGCGGCGCGCTACTTCGTGGAGCATCAGGTCAAGACCGCAGGCCTGCCGCTGCGTATCGGATGCCCGGTCAACGTGCGTCGTGGAGGCGAGGACGCATCGCTGGGCAATCGTGTTTCGATGATGTTCCCCGAGCTCGACTCCAGCCCGATGGATCCTGTCGAGCGGCTAAGAGCGGTCACCAAGGAAACCGAGCGCATCAAGATGAATCAGGAGCCGCAGACCATGGAGGCGCTGATGACCGCCAGCGACGTCATCCCGCCGGCGCTGATGGGTCTCACGTCGACGCTCGCGACTGCGGCGCTCGATGCGGCGGCGTGGCTGAGTGGCCGCGCGCCGTGGTTGGCGCGGATGCTCACGCCACCGGCGGCCGGGATCAACTTCATCGCGACCAACGTGCCCGGCGCGCAGGTGCCGTTGTATCTAACGGGACACAAGATGGTCGACTACGTCGGGCTGATTCCACTCAGCGGCAATCTCGGCTACGGCGTCGCGATCGTGAGCTACAACCAGGATTTGTTCTTCGGGTTGATGGCCGAGCCGAACGTGATGCCGGACGTGACGTTCATGCGCGACTGCGTCGAGGCCGTGTTTCGGGAGCTCGAGGCTGCCGCTGAAGCACGCATCGCAGCGGCCCAGCGCGAGCACTCTGAGGCCGAGGCGGCAGAAGGCGCGACGAACGCCGCGTGATTGCGCGGCGTGGAAGTGTTCAACGCGGCGTGGCGGTCACGCGATCGCGCTCGTGAGCAATGTAATCCAATAGCTCGCGCGCGAACTCGGCATCGATCTTCAGGAGCGTGAAATCGATGGGCGCGCTCAAGAACTGAAGCCGGAGCGCGTCGCCGGTGCCCGGATCGCGAATTTTGAGGCCGCTGAAAAAGAAGCCCAGTTTTTCCAGCTCGACGCACAGGTCCGCAGTCTCCGGCTCTCCGAGCGGAAGGTCGACGAACACCGCCTGCGCCCCGGAGCTGTCACGCATCGTCTTGAACGCTTGGTCGATTTCGGTGGCGAGGGCGGTGCCCGCTTGCCGCACCTCGATCAACCCGCGCTGCCAGTCGGGCGCGTAAGACGTTTCGAGTTTTCCAGGATGCGAGCCGCTAGGTGCTTCGGCGAACTCAATGGTTCGGCCGAGCTGTTGCGTGATTTTGCGCGCAATCTCGCGATGGTGCGGCGGTAGATGATATACCACCGTGTCCGGTGAACTCAGATACTTGAAGCAATTGAGAAAACTGAGCCGCTGCGGATAAACGCCCTCAAGGTGATCCGCGCTCGCGGGCAGTGCGCCAAGCATGATGCCCGTTGGCTCGCCGTGAAAACGCTCCTCGGTTTTCTGGCTGTACACGTGATGCGTCACGGCATCGCCCGACAGTCCGACCAGCCCGAGCCGTTTGGCCTCTTCCTCCAGTGCCTGCCGCATCAGGTCGAGCAAATGATGATGGCGATGCTCCGGCAACACCATCGCCTCGCCGACTTCCGCCACCAGTCCGAGCCCCGGCCGTTCCAGCGCGCAATGTCCGACCACGTGCTCCTGCTCGTCGATTGCCACGATTGAGATCAGTTCGCCGCTCTCGTTGAGCCGCATTATCCGATGCGGATGATAGAGCTCGGCATGCACATAAGACGGGCCGTTAACCGCAAGCGTGAGCGCCGGAAGCTGGAGCGCGTCATTCACGGTTACCCGCCGCAGCTTATAATTCATCGCACCCCCTTTTTACGGCCTCGCCTCGCTCGCTGGTCCAGCGACTGCAATTCGCCGACCGCGAGAATTTGAAAGGAATTCAATCGAGGCTTGCGATGCTAACGACTCGGCCACCCATAATCAATGCAAGCGCAAATCTCGTGCGAGAAGCCGCGTCGACGGTAGCGCGGCCGCGGGTTGAGCGTTGATTTTTCCACAGCGCGGCGCGCGAATCTGCCAGAATCTGAGCCTGCGCCTGCCTTGTGACACGCCAACCTGATACGCTGTTGACCATGTCCTCGCCTGAGGTCCGAGAGGGCGACCGCCTTCGTGCCGCCCTCGTTTACGGTTTGATGATCGCCACGACGGTGATCATTTATCTCGTCATCCGGGAGTATGGTGAACGGCTCGCCGCTCCGGCGCCGTCGCTGGGCAGCGAGCCTTTCGGCTTGCGTATCGCGCGCACGCAGGTGGACGAGATGCTCCACGTGCTGCTCGCGCTGACGGTCGTGATCATAGCGGCCCGCGTGGTCGGCTCGCTGTTCCGGGTATTTCACCAGCCGCCCGTGGTCGGTGAAATCCTCGCGGGAATCATGCTGGGGCCTTCGCTCTTGGGCCGCTTCGCCCCGGATGTTTACGCGTACGTACTACCTGCGTCGGTAGCGCCGTTTCTCAACGTCATCGCGCAGGTCGGCGTGATTCTCTATATGTTCATGGTTGGTCTGGAACTCGATCCCGCGCTGTTGCGCAAACGCGGGCACGCCGCGGTTGCGGTATCGCACGCGAGCATCATTGCGCCGTTTATTCTCGGCGCGGCGTTCGCGCTTTTCATATACCCACAGCTTTCCTCCCGCGACGTTCCGTTCACCTGTTTTTCGCTCTTCCTCGGCGTCTCGATGTCGGTAACGGCGTTCCCAGTGCTGGCGCGAATTCTGACCGACCGCCGCATTCACAGGACCCGGATGGGCGCGATCGCGCTCACCTGCGCGGCCGTCGACGACGTGACTGCATGGTGCCTCCTGGCCTTCGTGGTCGGCGTGGTCGAATCGCGCAGCAGCAGCGCACTCGTCACTGGAGCGCTCGCGATGGCCTACATCGCCGCCATGATCCTGATCGTGCGGCCGGCGATGGCGAGGTTGTCTCTGGTCTACGGCAATCGTGGACGGCTCACTCAGGGCGTGCTCGCGGTGGTGTTCGTGGCGCTGCTGCTGTCGGCATTTGCCACCGACCTCATCGGGATTCATCCGGTGTTCGGAGCATTCGCGCTGGGCGCCGTGATACCGCACGACAGCGGAATGGCGCGCGAGATCACCGACCGCCTGGAAGACCTGGTCGTGGTGCTGCTGTTGCCGGCGTTTTTCGCGTTCACTGGGTTGCGCACGCAGATCGGCCTCGTGAACGGCATCGGTCAATGGATGCTGGTGGCGGCAATAATCGCGATCGCATCGGTCGGTAAGTTCGGTGGAAGTGCTGTCGCGGCGCGCCTGACCGGCCTGGGCTGGCGCGACGCTGCGGCGCTCGGCGTGCTGATGAACACGCGGGGGCTGATGGAGCTGATCGTTCTCAACATCGGGCTGGACTTGAAGGTCATCTCGCCCGAGCTATTCGCGATGCTGGTGCTGATGGCGCTGGTGACCACGTTTGCAACCACGCCGATATTGCATTTGATCACGCGCGGAGACCCGCTGGAGGAGGAAACCGCGGCACCGCTTCCGACCCTGGTTGGCGCCCAGCATCGGCGCGGAATCCTGGTGCCGATCGCAAATCCCGAGGGCGTTCCTGCGCTGCTCAACCTGGCGTGGGCGGCCACGCGGCCCGACGATCCCGCGCCACGCGTGCTGGCGCTGGTTAGGCCGCCTGCCGGCGGAATCCGTTCCGGACTTCGCGAGCTGGAACGGCGCGTCGTTCCACAACCGCGCGCGCTGGCGGTGGCGCTCGAGCATGCGAGCGCGCGCAAGGCGCACATCGCGCCCGAGACGATTTGGAGCGACGATCCGGGCCGCGACATTATGGCGGCGGCGGGGGACTCGCAAATCGGATGGGTGCTGCTTGGATCGCATCGCCCGGTCTTCGGCACTGACTTCCGCGGTGGCGTGGTGCGCGACGTCCTCAACAAGGCGCGCGAGACTCCGCTCAACGTCGGCATTCTGGTCTATGGCGCCGAGCTGCCGCTCGAGCGCGTATTTGCGGTGGTCGACGCGGGGCCGCACGGCCGTGCCTCGCTGGAGCTCGCCGCACGAATCGCGGAGCGCCGGCAATGCACTCTGCACGCCGTGATGGTGCCGGAGGCGGGGATGGAGCCGGACGAAAAGCTGCTGCAGATCGTAAAGGACGCGGCGCGGCGCGCCGGAAGATGGCTGCATACCGATGTCCTTGCCGAGCGCACGGCAGCTCAGATGTCACTGCAGACGCCGGGACCGCTAGTGATAATCGGGACCAACCTGATCGACGAACTGGGGCTGCCACTGGACGGCATCCAGGGCGCCGAACCTCACATCGTCGTGGTGCAGTCCGCGAAAATCGAACCGGGCGCCGCCGTGCTTCCAGGCGCTGCTGATAGGGCGGCGACCAGCTAGAACGCGATGGCGCGCGGGACTTGACTACGGACGCTCGATACATGAGCATCCAGCGGCTTTGATCCAACGCAAAACCCGGGAGACTCCATGAACCTGAAGAGAACTGTTATCGGCGCGATCGCGATGTCACTCACCGTCTGCGCGCTTGGCTTGGCGGCGCCCGCCTTGGCGCAGAATTCCCCCTCGCAGAAGCAACTGGATATCGCGGCTGCGCGCGCGCAACGCAAGGCAGTGGTCGGCGCAAACATGGACCTGACACCCGCGGAAGCCTCCGCATTCTGGCCCGTGTTCGACGAGTACGAAGCCAAGATGGACAAGATCGACGGGCGGCACATCAAGGAGCTGAAGGATTTTGCCGCCAAGTATCAGACTCTCACCGACACGGACGCGGCCGCGAAACTAGACGAAGTGATCGCCATCCAACAGGCCCGATTGGACACGCAGAAAGCATACGTCCCGAAGTTCAGAGCGGTGACGACCCAGATCAAGGTGACCAGATTTTTTCAGATCGACAACAAGCTCAGAGCGTTAGTGCAGTGCGACATAGCCCAAATGGTGCCACTTGCGATGGCCGCTCCCAAAGGGCAATAGAATCGCCGACAGCCTACCGCAGCGTCAGCGCAGTCTTTATCGATTCGGGATTTTGGTGGGCAGGGAGTGAATTGAACACTCGACACGAAGATTTTCAGTCTTCTGCTCTACCGACTGAGCTACCTGCCCACCGCGGCGAGACGCCGTGTTCGCGCATTCGTGCAAGCGCGAACATTCATAGCTACCGATAGCGCGGGCGCCGTGCAACCTGCTGGTGCGCGCGACGGCATCAGCGGACCGCGCTTGATATCAACGCATCAGGCTTGCGACGCGCGCCTCGACGAAATCGATTACCTTGGCCTCGAGGCTGACGCCGTCGAGGCTATCGATCTCCTGTACTCCGGTCGGGCTGGTCACGTTCACCTCGGTCAGGTAGTCGCCGATGATGTCGAGGCCGACGAAGTAGAGCCCGTCGCGCTCCAGGCGTGGCTCCAGCATCCGGCAGATCTCGCGATCGCGCGTGCTGACCGGCGCCTTTACGCAAGTGCCGCCGACGTGGATGTTCCCGCGATGCTCATCGGCGCGTGGCACCCGCAGAGTGCATCCGAGCGGCTCGCCGTTGAGCACGATCAGCCGCTTGTCGCCATTGCGAATCTCCGGAATGTAGCGCTGCGCCATGATCGGGCGAGTCTCGAAGTGGGTAACCGTCTCCAGGATCGCGCCCAGGTTGCGATCGCCGGCTGTGACCAGAAACACGCCCTCGCCACCGTGCCCGTCGAGCGGCTTGACGATCATCTCGCCGCCCTGCTCGGTCATGAACCGGCGCAGCCGTGCGATTTCGTAGGTCACCAGCGTAGGCGGAATCGCGCCCGGAAAGTTGAGCGCGTAGAGTTTTTCATTCGCCTCGCGCAGACCGGCAGGATTGTTCAACACGAAAGTGCGGCGGCTGTCGGCCAGGCTCAGCAGCATCGTCGCATACAGGTACGCGGCGTCTGCGGGCGGGTCCTTGCGCATGAAGACGGCGTCGAACGCATCAAGCGGATAATCTGCGTTCTGATCGAGAAAGCGGTAATGCGGATTAGCGCGCGCGACTTCGATTCGGCGCGCGCGTGCGAAGGTCTGATTGGCACGCGCAAAAAGATCGCGGATGCCCAGGTAATAGGTCTGGTGGCCGCGCCGGACCGCCTCGAGCATGAAGACGAAGGTCGTGTCCTTGTCGACCAGCACGTTCTCGATGGGATCCATTATGAACGCCAGCTTGTAGGGCACGGTTCTCACTCCTGGGCCGGTTCGGTCGGCACCGCCGCCGCGGCGTGGAGAAAATCCGCAGTGATGCTCAGTGCGGCGAGCGCCGCGGTCTCGCTGCGGAGCCGGTTCGGGCCGAGTCCGGCGGCAACGAACCCCGCGGCCAGCGCCGCGCGATGTTCGTCGCGATCGAAGTCGCCTTCGGGTCCACACGCGAGCATAACGCTGCGCGGCTGTTCACGCCGCAGTATCGCGCCGACCGGCTCCGCAGCGATCGTACAAATCACCCGGAGCGTGTCGCGTGGCGCGGTGCGAATCAAGTCGGCGAAACTCAGCGGCTCCTGCATCAGCATCGCGCGCGGTGCGAGGCTCTGCTTGGCCGCCGCCATTGCCAGCCGGCGCCATCGCGCGAGCCGCTCGCGTCCGGGCGCGCCGGCGACACCACGCGCGCACAGCGTTGGCCACAACTCGCTGGCGCCGAGCTCGGCGGCCTTTTCGACGATGAAGTCCATCCGGGGCCCTTTGATAATCGCCGCGGCGAGCACCAACCGGTTGACCGCACGCGCCACGCCGGCCGCAGAAATACGCACCACCGCACGATCGCGATCGAAACGGAGAATCGTGGCGCGATGCTCCATGCCGGCGGGGTCAAGCACAAAAACCTCGGCGCCTTCGCGCAGCCGCATCACATCGCGCATGTGATGCGTCTCGGTGTCCGCGACTTGCGCAACTCCGGCCGCATCGGGCGGCGCCGCGATCGTAAAGCGGGGAGGGCGTTTCATCGCGCGAACACCAGCGTCACCCATCCGCGATTAACCCGCCGATGCAGGCAGCGAAACCGCGGACGGTAATGTTCGAGCACCTCGCCGGCTTCTCCGGCCAGGATGCCGCCCAGCACGAGGCGGCCGCCAGGACGAGTCAGATTTGCCAGACGCGGCGCCATCTCGGTCAGCGAGGAACTCAAAATATTTGCCGTCACGAGATCGAATCGGCCGCGAATCGACTTGAGCGGGGTCGACGAGAACCGAATTTGCGCAGCGCCGATACCGCTCAGCACGGCGTTTTCACGCGCGTTCTCGACCGCATCCGGATCGATATCGATCGCGAGCACCCTGCCAGTGCCGAGCAGGTTCATCGCAAGCGCCAGGATGCCGGAGCCGGTTCCCACGTCGAGCGCGTGGCGCACGCGTGCGGTGGCCAGGTCCTCGATCGCTCGCAGCGCGCCGGCGGTGGTCGGATGATGCCCGGTGCCAAAGGCGCGCGCCGGACTGATCACGATCGTGACGCGGCCTTTTTCGCGCGCGCGATTCCACGGCGGCACGATCAGCATACGGCGTCCGACGCGAAACGGGCCGAAGCGCTTCTTCCACAGCGTCGCCCAACCAGGGTCGACGACCCGCCGCGCCACTCCGTCACGCACGGTGGCATGCAACATCCCGGCGTCGGCCATTGCGCGTTTTATCCGGGCCAACCGCGCGGGCGCGATGCTGTCGAAGTACGCTTCGAGCGTGACGACGGCGCGGGGCCGCCTCCCCGGCCGCGCCATCTCGGCGACCGCGCATCCGAGCGCGCCGCCCGCGATCAGCAAGCCCGCCGCCTCATCGGCCATCGCGGCAGGGGTGTGAAACGCGACCTTGGTGTAGCTGGCTCTTTTTGCAGCGGCCGTCATTGATGGAGTTCGACCATACTACGACTCCCGATGCAAAAGAGGGTACCGCGCCGGGTGCTTGTTGAGATTTGGTCAACTGCGGTTTGCGCGTGCCGATACCGACCGCGTAAACTTAAGCGATGCGGAGGAGGTGGGCCGCTCGACGGTGGTGACGCGGGCTTGCTTGAACATAGCCCATCGCGGAGCCAGCGGCATCTTTCCGGAGAACACGCTCAGTGCTTTTCTGGCGGCTATCGAGGCCGGCGCCGCGATGTGCGAGCTCGACGTTCATCTCACGCGCGATGGCGCGGTGGCTGTGATCCACGACGACACCGTTGACCGTACGACCGGCGGCTTCGGAGAAGTGGCCGCGATGACGTTGGCGCAGCTCAAGCTCCTCGACGCCGGCGCGAAGCTCAAGGCGGGAGCGTATCGGGGCGAGCGTATCCCGACCCTCGACGAAGTGTTCGCCGCCGTCGCGGGACGCTGCGGTATCAACGTAGAGATCAAAGCCGGCGGTCTCGAGCATAAGGTCGCGGAGATACTGCGCGCGCGCGACGCGATCGCGAACTCGATGGTGTCGAGCTTCGAATGGGAGTGGCTGCGCACGATGCGCGCGATTGCTCCGGAGATCAAGGTCGGGCTGCTCGCCGAGGACAATCCGACTCAGCTTCTGATGAATGCGGTTTCCATGCGCGCGCACGCGATCAATCCTCGCTCCGACATGGTCAACGCGGCGCTCTGCGACGCGGCGCATCAGCGCGGCCTCAAGCTCTATACCTGGACGGTCGACAATCCCGGCAAGATGCGCGCGCTGGTCGCCGACGGCGTCGACGGGATCATGACCAACTATCCGGAGCGGTTGCGGACGGTGCTGAGCGGCTGATGGGACGTTTCGGCGACGACAAAATCGAAGAAGTCCGCATGCGCGCCGATATCGTCGAGATAATCGGCGCGCACGTGCGCCTGAAGCGCGCGGGCCGCAACTTCGTCGGCCTATGTCCGTTCCACAACGAAAAGACACCCTCGTTCTCGGTTAACGCCGAACGCGGATTTTTCCATTGCTTCGGATGCGGCGCGGGCGGCAGCGTCTTCAACTTCATCATGCGGATCGAGGGCCTCAACTTTCCCGAGGCGGTTCGCTCGCTCGCGCAACGCTACGGCGTCACCCTGCCCGAATTCCAGGCGAGCGGTCCGGGAGCGGGTGACCGCGACGCGATGCTCAAGGCGAACCAGCTCGCAGCCGAGTTCTTTGCCCACGTGTTGTGGAACACCGAAGACGGCGTGCTCGCGCGCGGCTACCTGGATTCGCGCGGGATCACGCGCGAGACCGCGCGCGCGTTCATGATTGGCTTCGCGCCCGCGCGTCCGGCCTCGCTGGCCAAGGCGCTCGAGCGCCGCGGGCTCCGCGAGGCGGGCGTCAAACTCGGGCTGGTGCGCAAGGACCAGGACGGCGCCCACGACATGTTTCGCGCACGCGTGATGTTCCCGATTCGCGATGCGCAGGGGCGCGTCGCCGCCTTCGGCGGTCGCGTGCTCGACGCGCGCCTGCCCAAGTACATCAATTCGCCCGAGTCGCCGCTGTACTCGAAGGCGCGCACGCTTTACGGGCTGTTCGAGGCGCGCCAGTCGATCGCATCGCACGACCGCGCAATTCTCGTCGAAGGATACTTCGACGCGATCGCGTTGTCGCAAGCGGGCTTCAAGGAAGTCGTCGCCGGATGCGGCACCGCACTCACCGTCGAGCAACTGCGCATCCTGGGACGTCACACCCGGAGCGTGATCGCATGCTTCGACGGCGATGAAGCGGGCCGCAAGGCGTCGCTGCGCGCGCTGGAGATTTTTCTCCAGGCGGGACTGCTCGGCCGCGGGATCTTTATTCCGCAGGGCTACGATCCCGACACCCTGATTCGCGAGCGCGGGGCGCAAACTTTCGGCGCGCTGGCTGACAAAGCCGATTTGCTGATCGACTATTTTCTCGCCGAGCAGTCAGTCGAGGCGCACAAGTCGGACGAGGCGCGCAACCGCGCGGCGCATCGCGTCGCTGAAGTACTGAATCTCGTTCCCGATGCGATCCAGTTCAATATATTGGCGCGCAAGGCCGCGGACGCGCTTCGAGTTGGCGAGGAAGTGCTGCGGCGCGAGGGACGATCCAATCGCGGCGCAGGCGCTCCGCCGCGCGGCCAGCGCGAGGCCGCGCCCAGGCTTGCGCCGGTGGAATCGGGCGCGGGCGCCAAGGCCGAGATCGGCCTGGTCGCGGTCGCGCTGCTGTATCCATCGCTTCGGGCGGAGCTGCTCGCGGCGGCGCCGCAGAATAATTTCGAGGATCGCGAGCTCGCGGCGCTGTTCGTCGAGCTGTGCGGCACCGACGAAACACATTTCGCACTCGAGGGATGGATAGGGGAGCGGCTCTCACAGCAGAATCAAGATCGGCTGAGCGCGCTCGCGGTGGGCGCGCTGATGGACGACGAGACGCAGGCGCGCGGGCTTGCGAAGGACTTTGTCAGCGCGCTCGATCGCCGCCGCCGCCAGCGCGAGATCGAAGGATTGCGTCAAAATGCGGCCGCGGTTTCGCAGGGCGAATCCGGCGAGGCAGCCGCCGCGCGCAAGCGGTCATCGAAGCGCGGCGCGCCGCGCGCGACGGTGGCGGCGTGGTTTGAACAAATGTTCCGTCGCGAAGCCCTTAATTCCGCGCGATTAAATTGCTAGGATCGCGCATCCAGATGCATTTCAGAGGGCCCATAGCTCAGCCAGGTTCAGAGCTGCCGGCTCATAACCGGCTGGTCCCAGGTTCAAATCCTGGTGGGCCCATATCATTATGTCTGCGGCACAGTTCGCGCCGCGCTGCGCTCCTCGGAACGCGGCCGGGCGCGGAGTGTTCGGCGCCGTGCGGAGGTCGAATTGCCTGAAGAGATAACCCGTTTGATGGGCCTGCAAACCATCGATCGGCGATTACGGGAACTCGAGGAATCTCTCTCAAAAGTAGCGGGGCGAGTCGATCAACTTCGCGAAGAGACCCTCAAAAACCAGTCCGAGCTCGAGCGCCTTACCGAAGAAGATACCCAGGCTGCCGCGGCCCGCAAAAAAATGGAACGCGAGCTCGCCGAGGGCGAGGCGCGAATTCGTAACAAGCGGATGCGCCTCAACCTGGTCCGCAATGATAAGGAGCTGCAGGCAACCACTCACGAAGTCGAGTCGCTCAAGGAGAACAACCAGCGCCTCGAGAGCGAGTTGCTGATCGCGATGGAGAGCGTCGACGGCCGCACCGCGCGGATCAAGGAAATCGGCGAGGCCCTCAAACAGGGACGCACGGAACTCGCGCAGGCCGAGCTCGAGATCGCCGCCGAAGTCGAGGAGCTCAAGTCCTCGATCGCCGCGACCCGCAAAGAGCGCGACCAGGTCGTAAGCGGGATCGACGCGAACCTGGTTCAGCGCTACGACATGATCTTCAACCGCCGCGGCGGCGTCGCGGTCGCGCTCGCTAAGGGGGGCACCTGCCAGGGATGCCGGATGCGCCTGGCGCCGCAGTTGTTCAACGAGATCCAGAAGCATCGGCAGATTCACTTCTGCCCCAACTGCCAGCGCATCCTGTATTTCGAGGGCTGATCGGCCTCAGCATTGGGCCTAAGCTAACGTTTGGGTCCGGTCGGGCTAACACGGCCGTCGGCCAATCCGGCTAAGCGTCAAAGAAGGGGTTTCGTCTCGATTTGATGCGCAGAAAGGCTCGCCTTTTCGCGAAATCTTCTTGACAGGCCGGGCCATTTATCGCACTAAAGATGATATGAAAATATCGAGCCATCAGATGTTGATCGTCGTAATGAGTCTCGGCGCGTGCATCGCGACCAGCGGATGCTTTTCCTGCACTGAAGTGCAGCCGCAGCCGGCTTCTGTGGTAGTCGAGCCGGCAACTCCTACGACTTCAAGCTCAACCACGACGACCACCACGACCACGCCGGTGCCCTGATGCGTCCGCGACCCGCCGCATAACGGTTTTTTCAAGCACTGAATGTCATCACAGTCTAACAAGGGCGAAAGGGGGTTTCGTCCTCGCCGAGACTCGCGCAGAAATCAGCTTCCCTCCGACGGATCACGCCGCCGCCACGCTCACTCGACGACTGCCGCGGCGCGACTACGGCGTGGCGCGATGCTACACTCCGGCCTGCCGGAGTGAGTCGGGTGATCGCCCCGCAAGGGGAGGAAAGTCCGGGCTCCATAGGGCAGGGTGGCCGCTAACGACGGCGCGGAGCGATCCGCGGAAAGTGGCACAGAAAATAGACCGCCCCTTCGGGGGTAAGGGTGAAATGGCGGGGTAAGAGCCCACCGGCGCGCGAGTGATCGTGCGCGCATGCCAAACCCCACCCGGAGCAAGACCAAATAGGAGGGTGAGCGGCCCGCTCTCAAGCCCTCGGGTATGGTCGCACGAGCGCGCGAGCAATCACGCGCCCAGAGGAATGATCGCCGCCCGTAAGGGAACAGAACCCGGCTTATAGACTCACTCCGGTTTCGCTGCCGCGCTCCTCGACTGATGCGCGCGACGCCAGATGCGCGCCGCAGCGGCTTCCAGCGGGCGCAATGCAGCGGCACCGCCGATCACATAGTCGGCGACGCGCGCGACCGCCGCGAGATCGCGCACGCCCAGGTCGATTTCCGGCGCGATCGCCAGGCGCACGCCGCCGGGTAACTCGCCCGCGAAACGCGCGACTCGCTCGATATCAGCGAGCGTCCGCGCGCGATGCTCCTCGAAGTAGCTGACCAGCGCGCCGACTCCGCGGTGTTTGTCGATTTCGCCGGCGAGCGCGGCGCGCAGGCGCGGGATTTCCTGCAGATGCTTGAGCGCGCTCCCGGCGCCGGCCATCCCCCACATCCGCTCGTCGAGAAACCGGTTGATAACGATCGCCGCGAGTTTGAGGCCGTCGCGCTCCATCTCCTCGATGAGCTCGCGCGCGCGCAGCAGTCGGTCCGCCTCGGCGGTAGTGACCAGCACGAAGCGGACCGCGGGCGAATGCAGCAACGCGTCGGTCTTGCGCAGCCGATCGAGGATCGCGTCGACGCTCTCGGCAGCGGCGGCAAAAAACTCCGCGATCGTCGACAGCATCCGGACTCCGGCGAAGCGCTCGAGCTCGCGGACCACGAAGCGCGCCGCGCCGCTCGCGAGCTTCGCCGCAAGTCGGCCCGCCGCAAGAGACGGCGTGAACAGCCAGCGCGCCGCGCGCGAGTCCAGCAGCCGCATGTACCGCGCAGGAGCCTCGAGGAATTCGAACGCATGCGCGGCGGGCGGCGTGTCCACCGTTTCGAGATCGAACCGTCCGCTCTGATGCAAATCGTAAAGCTGCTGCAGCGCGGCGAACGCGTCCGAGCCGGCGAACTCGGCGCTGAGGCTGCGGTAGAATGGATTCTCGAAAATCCGCTTGCGCGTGGCTGGATCGATAGCGAAGCGCTCGATCACCGCGTCCCACGCGCCCTTGACGTCTAGCATCATCGCCGCGAGCGGTAGCGAGGGACTCAGACCCGCGGCCTTCAGGCGCCGCGCGTCGAGCCGTACAGGCTCACCGCCCAGGCGTTCGAGCCCGAGCGCATCGCGCAGCCGGCGTGCCGGGTCCACCGTGATCACCGCGGTGTTGAGGCCCGAGGCCGCACTCGCGACGCCAAGCGCCGCTGCGATCGTGGTCTTTCCCACTCCGCCGGTGCCGAGCAGGATCAGAATCGAGCCTTTCTTTAGCAGTTCCTTCAAACGGCCCTTCTCTCGCCGCGCCAATTTATCAGGGCAGTCGAGCCTGTGCATTGCTCTCGGCGGGGTGGATTAGCCGCTATGGCCCGCTGAGATAGAATCACTGGCGTGGAGTAACGCGATGGAATGGCTGGTGGCGTTGGTGGTGGGAGTGGCGATTGGCGCGGCCGTTGGATGGCTGGTCACGCAGCGCGCGATTGCCGCTGCGAATGCGGAAGCGGGCGCCATCCGGGCCGAGCTCGACGCGAACAAAGCCGAAGTCAGCGGGGCTCGTACCCAGATCGTCGAGCTCGAGCGCGCGAAGGCCGCGGTCGAGGAGCGCGCCGCACAGGAGCATCTGCGGGTCGAGGAGCAGAAGCTGATGCTCGCGCAGGCGGAGGCCCGGCTCAAAGACACCTTCAACGCGCTCGCCTCGCAGGCGCTGCGCAGCAACAACGACGAGTTCCTGAAGCTCGCCGGCGAGCGCTTGCAGCCGGTCAAGGAATCGCTCGACAAGATGGACGCGCAGATCCGTGCGATCGAGCAGGCGCGCAATCAGGCCTACGGCGATCTAACCTCACAGGTGCGCTCGCTGATCGATTCACAGGGCGAGCTCCGCGCGGAAACCGCAAACCTGGCCAAGGCGCTGCGCAGTCCCACCGTTCGCGGCCGCTGGGGTGAAATTCAGTTGAAGCGGGTCGTCGAGCTGGCCGGGATGGTCAAGTGGTGTGACTTCTTCGAACAGGAAAGCCAAGACACTGAAGAGGGCCGTCGCCGGCCCGACATGCGCGTCCAGTTGCCCGGCCGCAAGAACATCGTGGTCGACGCCAAGGTTCCACTACTCGCCTATCTCGAGTCGCTGGAGGCGCCGAGCGAAGAAATCCGTCTCGCCAGGCTCAAGGAGCACGCGCGCCAGGTCCGCGACCATGTCGCTGCGCTCAGCGCCAAGGCTTACTGGGAGCATCTGCAGCCCACGCCCGAGTTCGTGGTGCTGTTTCTTCCCGGCGAAACTTTTTTCAGCGCAGCGCTCGAGCAGGATCCTTCGCTGATTGAGCAGGGCGCGACTGGTAACGTAATCCTGGCCACGCCGACGACTCTGATCGCGCTGCTCAAGGCGGTGTCTTACGGATGGCGGCAGGAACAGCTCGCGGAGAGCGCCCAGGAAATCTGCCGGCGTGGACAGGAATTGCACGATCGCGTGGCCACGCTGGTCGAGCATCTGAACCGAATCGGCACTTCACTCAAGCGCTCGGTCGAAGCCTTCAACAGCGCTGCGGCCTCGCTCGAGACGCGGGTGTTGCCCGCCGCGCGCCGCTTCAAGGAGCTGGGCGTCGCCAGCAGCAAAGAGATCGAGGAACTGGCGCAAGTCGATCAGATGCCGCTGGCTCTGGAAGCCCCGGAGCCGGACCCGCCGCCCGCGCCGGCCATAGTAGGCCCTCCGGCGCGTTCCTGAAAGCTCGAAGTGGTTACTCGGTTTCTGCGTCGTTGGGTGGTGGAGGCTTGAGCTGGCTACGCTCGTTTCCCGCGACGATCCAGCGCTCGACCTCGCGCCGCTCCTGTTTCAGGAAATTCGCGATCGCCTTGGCGAGGCCCGCGTTTGCGATGAAGTGTGCGCTCCGCGTCAACGCCGGGTCGAAGCCGCGCAGCCATTTGTACTCACCGCCGGCGCCCGGCTCGAAGCGGCGATTGCCCCGCGCGATCGAGTGCTCGATCCCCGCGTAGTAGCACACGTCGAAATGCAGGAAGCGCACCTCGCGAAAACATCCCCAATAGCGGCCGTAGAGCACGCCAGCCTTCTCGAAATTGACCGCGCCTGCGATAAGCTCGCGCCCCGCGTACGCGCCCACGAAACAGGTGTTGCGCTTGAAGCGCTCGGCCAGCAGCGTGAAGAATTCCGGAGTCAGGTATTGGCGTCCCCAGTAGAGCTTCTCGATCGTCGAACAGTAAATCCGGTACATCGCGGGGAACATATTGTCGGGCGTCTCCTCGCCCGCGAAGACCCGGATTTTGACGCCGTCGGCGGCAACCGCCTCGCGCTCGTGGCGGACCGCGACACGCCGCTTGTGCTTGAGCCGCGCAAGATAGTCGTCGAAGGTCGCGAACCCTGCGTTCTGCCAATGGTATTGATAGCCGAGCCGCTCCAGGTAGCCGATGGAAGTGAGCGCGGCCGCTTCGTCGGGCGCACAGAAGTTCACATGCAGCGAGGAGAGTTTGTTATCGGTGCAGATGCCGGCTAGCGCGCGCCCGATCAGATTTATCAGCGTGAATCGATCGGTGCCGGGTGCGGTCAGAATGCGGCGCCCGGTATGCGGCGTGAACGGCACCCCGACCAGCAGCTTGGGGTAGTAGCGGATTCCAGCGCGCTCGGCCGCGTCGGCCCATCCGTGATCGAACACGAACTCTCCCATGCTGTGGCTCTTGAGGTAGAGCGGGCAGGCGGCGAGCAGCCGTTTTTTCTTCTGGTCGCGGACCACCAGGTGATACGGCGCCCATCCGGTCTTGCGCGTCGCCGACCCGGATTCCTCCATCGCGGAGAGCCAGTCCCATTCGACGAACGGCGAGTCGTCCGGCGTCAGTGCCGAATTCCACGTCTCGCGCGAGATCTTCCCGATCCCCTCGACGATCTCGACTTCCATCCGTGGCGCAGCGTCGTTCATATTCCCGCACGCGAGCTTAACAATCATCTGCGAGCACGGGGAAGTGGCCGCGGACGCGCTCGCGAAATTCTCCGCGCCGGGAGATTCCCTTCAGGTGCGGGATATTTGCTATCCTATTGATATGTCGGGGGACGGTCCGAGATTTGGCACGCAGGAATGGTTAGATTTGGCGTGTCGGCGCATGATCGCCGTCGCGCGTGTCAACGACGCCGGCGGCGGTGACGACGGGAACGACGATGACATCAAAGATGCAGACGGCCGTAACGGCAGCACCGTCACCGAGCGCCGCACCAAGACCAAAACCAAGACCGCCAAGCCGCCGCTGTTCAAGGTGATCCTGCTCAATGACGATTACACTCCCATGGAGTTTGTGGTCGAAGTTCTGAAGATGGTGTTTCACAAGCCGCATGCCGAAGCGACGCGCATCATGCTGCACGTGCATCAGAACGGCATGGGCGTTGCGGGTGTTTATCCGTTCGAAGTCGCAGAAACCAAAGTGCACACGGTCGAGGAACTCGCGCGCCAGGCCGAGTATCCTTTGAAGTGCACTATGGAAAAGGAGTAGCGCCGCGGGCTCAATATGCCTCCGTCGAAGGACATTATGATTAGCCGCGAATTGCAGGTAACCCTGCAGCTCGCAATGACCGAGGCGGTAAATCGCCGGCACGAGTATGTGTGCCTGGAGCATCTGCTTTACGCGCTGCTTCATGACGTAACCGCGAGCGAAATTATCCGCAACGCGGGCGGCGACCTCGACGCGCTGCGGCGCAGGCTCGCGCGCTATCTCGATGAGCAGGTCGAGCGGATGCCCAAGGGTGAGGAAGTCGCGCCGCGCTACGCGGTGGGCGTGCAGCGCACGCTGCAGCGCGCCGCGCTCCACGTGCAGTCGGCGGGCCGGCAAGAAATCACCGGCGCCAACGTGCTGGTCGCGATGTTTCACGAGTCCGAGTCGCCGGCGCTTTATTTCCTGCAGGAGCAGGGCGTCACCCGCTTCGACGTGATCAACTTTATCTCGCACGGCGTTTCGAAAATTGGCGCGGACGAGAACAGCGACGCGGGCGGCACTAGCGCGAAAAAGAGCGACGACCACGAAGAGCATGAAGACGCCGACGGTGACGACGAGGGCGAGCGCAAAGTCTCGCCGTCAAAGGCGCTCTCGACTTACGCAATCAACCTCGCGGAGAAGGCCTCCAAGGGTCAGATCGATCCGCTGGTCGGCCGCAAGAAGGAACTCGAACGCTCGATACACGTGCTGCTGCGCAGGCGCAAAAATAACCCGGTGTTCGTCGGCGAGGCGGGCGTGGGCAAGACCGCGCTGGCCGAGGGGCTGGCGCTCGCGATCCATCATAACGAGGTGCCCGACGCGCTCAAGGGCGTCGAGATTTTCGCGCTCGACATGGGCGCGCTGCTCGCGGGTACGCGCTTTCGCGGCGACTTCGAGCAGCGGCTCAAGGCCGTCATCAAGGCGGTCGTCGGCAATCCCAAGCGCGTCCTGTTCATCGACGAGATTCACACCATCGTTGGCGCCGGCTCCGCGTCGGGCAGCACCATGGACGCATCCAACCTGCTCAAGCCAGCGCTCGCATCCGGCGAACTGCGATGCATCGGGTCGACGACCTACCAGGAATACAAGCGTTCGTTCGATCGCGACAAGGCGCTCGCGCGCCGCTTCCAGCGAATCGACGTGCTGGAGCCTTCGCAGGAAGAGGCGGTGCTGATCCTCAACGGGATCAAGTCGTACTACGAGAAGCATCACAACGTCCGCTACACCGGCGCCGCGATCCGCGAGGCGGTCGAACTGTCGGCGCGCTACATCAACGATCGTTGGCTGCCCGACAAGGCGATCGACGTGATGGACGAGGCGGGAGTGGCGGGGCATCTGCGCGCCAACGGGCAGACCGAGCCGGTGATGGTCGGCACGCGCGACGTCGAGCGTACGATCGCGCGGATGGCGAAAATTCCCGAGCGCACCGTCTCCTCGACGGATCGCTCGCGGCTGCAAAACCTCGAAGGCGAGCTGAAGCAGGTGGTCTTCGGACAGGATCCCGCGCTCGAGGCGGTCGCGCGCGCGATCAAGCTCGCACGCTCAGGGCTCAGTCATCCCGACAAGCCGGTGGGCGCGTTCCTGTTCGCGGGACCGACGGGCGTCGGAAAGACCGAAGTCGCGCGCCAGCTCGCCAAAGTGATGGGCGTCGAATTCATCCGCTTCGACATGAGCGAGTACATGGAGCGGCACACCGTGTCGCGGCTGATCGGCGCGCCTCCCGGCTACGTCGGCTTCGACCAGGGCGGCCTGCTGACCGACGCGATCAACAAGACACCGCATTGCGTCCTGCTGCTCGACGAGATCGAAAAAGCGCATCCCGACTTGTTCAGCATCCTGCTCCAGGTGATGGATCACGCAACGCTTACGGACAACAACGGGCGCAAGGCGGATTTCCGCAACGTGATCCTGGTCATGACGACCAACGCGGGCGCGCAGGAGCTCGCGCGGTCGATGATTGGCTTCGGAGGGGGAGTCGGAACTGGCTCGCCCAAGTCGGTGATCGAGCGGATGTTCTCGCCGGAATTCCGCAACCGGCTCTCGGCGACCATCGAGTTCGCGCCGTTGGGCACCGTCGTCATCGAGCGCGTGGTTGACAAGTTCCTGGGCGAGTTGCAGGCGCGGCTGGACCAGCAGAAGGTCAAGCTCGAAGTGTCAACGGCGGCGAAGAAGTGGCTGGCGGAGCACGGCTACGAGCCGCGCTTCGGCGCGCGGCCGTTGGCGCGGCTGATCGAAAACGAGATCGCACGCTCACTCGCCGACGAAGTGCTGTTCGGGCGGCTCACCAAGGGCGGCATAGCCGCGGTCGACATCGAGGGCGACAAGCTCACGTTTTCGTACCGCAACGCGAAGGAGGCTGCCCCCGTCGCGTAATCAGCCGGGCGCGATCAGGCGCGCTCGGCATCAGCGAGGTGTTCGAGCACCTCGCGCACGGTTTCCTCGGGCCGCTCGAGATGAAACCCGTGGCCGACACCCTTGAAAATCTTGACCTTGGCGCCCTTAATCTCGGCGCCTAAAATTCGCGAGTTCTCCGCAGGCACGATCGCGTCGGCATCGCCGGCGATGATCGACGTGGGCGCTTTGATGCGTCCGAGCCGATCGAACGTGTCGAAGCGTTGGATCGCGTCGAGGTGCCGCGTCATCGTGTAAAGTGGCGTGCGCGGCCATGCCAGGCCGGCCGCTTCCATCCCCTCGATCCGCGCGCGATTGGCCGGTGCGTTCCAGAACTCCTCCGTGCAACACGCCTGCAGGATCGCGCGGACCTGCTCCGCGTGTGTCGTGCTCGGTTGAAAAATGACGAACTGCGCGGGCGGAGGCGCAGGCGGCTGGATGGTATGCGGCCCTCCGCAGTTCGTGCATCCGAGTATCAGGCCCCTGGTACGCCCGGGAAAGTTGAGCGCGAACTCCTGCGCAATCATTCCGCCCATCGAGACGCCCATGACGTGCGCACGCTCGATTCGGGCATCGTCAAGCACGCTCGCGGCATCGGCGGCCAGCTCCGCGAGTGTCACCGCCTTGTCGGGTTTGTCGCTGTAACCGGTGCCGCGATTGTCGATCAGGATCAGCCGATGCCGGCGCGCGAGCGGCGCGAGCACGAATTCGCCCCACAATGGAATTGCGGCGCCAAAGCCCATGATCATCACGAGCGGAGTGCCCGTGCCGCGAAGTTCGTAGTGGATTCGCGCGCCGTCCGGCGCGGTCGCAAACAGTCGCTCTGCCATGATGTGTCTCCCTGGGATGCCGCGCGAAGACGGCTGCAGCACGAAAATTATTTCGCGCGCGTCACTGCTTCTGCAGCACCGTCGGGTGCTGCCATTCGGGGCCGCCGGTCTCCGGATGATCGATGTTGTAATGCAGACCGCGCGACTCCTTGCGCGAAATCGCCGAGCGCACGATAAGCTCCGCGAGCAGTACCAGGTTGCGCAACTCGATCAGGTCGGAATCCAGCACGTGATGCCAGTAGTAGGCGTGGACCTCGTCCTTGAGCAGCTCGATGCGGCGCATCGCGCGCTCCAGCCGGCGATCGCTGCGCACGATTCCGACGTAGTTCCACATCATGCGCCGAATCTCGTCCCAGCTCTGCGTGATCAGCACGCGCTCCTCGCTGCGAATCGCGCGACCGGGGTCCCATTCCGGGAACTCCGGCGGCGCTCCGCCGCGCTCCGTCGACGCCGCCGCGAATGCGCGCCGGCCCATCACGGCGGCCTCCAGCAGCGAGTTCGAGGCGAGCCGGTTGGCGCCGTGGAGCCCGGTCATCGCGACTTCGCCGGCCGCGTACAGGCGCGGGATCGCGGTGCGCCCGTCGAGGTCGGTGCGCACCCCGCCGCACATGTAGTGCGCCGCGGGAACCACCGGGATCGGCCCCTTGGTGAGGTCGAAGCCAAACCTCAAGCATCGCTTGAAGATATTCGGGAACCGGGTGCGGATGAATTCAGCGTCGCGATGGCTCAGGTCGAGGTACACGAAATCCAGCCCGTGCCGCTTCATCTCCGCGTCGATCGCGCGCGCCACCACGTCGCGCGGCGCGAGCTCGGCGTCCGGATGATAGCGCTTCATGAACGGCGTGCCGTCGGGAAGCTTCAGCAGCGCGCCCTCGCCGCGCAGCGCCTCGGAGATGAGGAACGACTTGGCCGCGGGATGGTACAGGCAGGTCGGATGGAACTGATAGAACTCCAGATTCGCCACCGGCGCGCCCGCGCGGTAGGCCATCGCGACGCCGTCGCCCGAGGCGATGTCGGGATTGGTGGTGTACAGGTAGACTTTGCCCGCGCCGCCGGTTGCCAGCAGCGTGGCGCGCGCGACGATCTTTTTTATTTCCTGCGTCTTGCAGTCCAGTGCGTACACGCCCCAGCAGGCACCCGGACGGCTGGCCGCCGGCGATTCCGCCAGCAGGTTGATCGCGACGTGATTCTCCAGCGTGCGGATGTTCGGGCGCGCGGCCGCCGCCGCCGTCAGCGCGCGCATGATCTCGCGCCCGGTCAGATCCTGCGCGTGCAGCACGCGGCGATGACTATGCCCGCCCTCGCGCCCGAGGTCGTACTCGTCCTCGCTGCCCTGCTCGACGCGCGTGAACTGGGTGCCGAGGCGAATCAGCTCGCGCACCGCCTCGGGTCCCGCGCGCACGATCGTCTCGACCGCGGCGCGATCGCACAGCCCCGCGCCCGCGCGCATGGTGTCGTCGATATGCGACTCGAACGAATCGTCGACGCTCCACACGCTGGCGATTCCGCCCTGCGCGTAATTGGTATTCGCCTCGGTGCTGCCCGCTTTGGTCAGCACGATCACGGTGCCGCTCTCGGCGGCCTGGATCGCGAACATCAGGCCTGCGATTCCGCCGCCGATCACAAGATAGTCGCTGGTCAGTTGCGAGTTGCGCTTCATGAGGCGTGAAACGATCGGCGCGCGAAAACGTATATTCCTCTGATGAGCGCCGCTTGATTTCGACGCTATGCGAGCTTCGCGCGGGTAGTCAAGCCAGCCGCGCTGCGATGGTTTGTTTCGCTCGCGCGATTACCCTACAGTCGAACCAGTCGACTGCGCGCGCTTAGCACGAGGTATTCGAGGTATTCGCGGCCTTGCAGTTCACGGCACCAAATCTGCTCACGCTGTTTCGCATCGCGACTGCGCCAGTGCTGGTGTGGCTGTTGTTCTACACCGGTCCGCTGATCTCGGCGGTCGCCGCCGGGGTCTTTTTTCTCGCGACGCTCTCCGACTACTTCGACGGCTATCTCGCGCGCAGCTACAACACCGTCACCACGCTCGGCAAGTTCCTCGATCCGCTCGCCGACAAGCTGGTCGTGACCGCCGCGCTGATCATGCTCTGCGGGATGGCGCGCACCCCCCACGTTCCGGCCTGGATGGTGGTGGTGCTGGTCGCGCGCGAGGTCATGGTCACCGGCATCCGCGCGATCGCCGCGGCCGAGGGCATGGTGGTCGCCGCCGAGGAACTCGGCAAGTACAAGATGGTCCTGCAGGCGATCGCGCTGCACGGGCTTTTGATCCACTACACTTACTTCCACGTCGACTTCTTCGCGGCCGGGATGTTCGTGCTGTGGATCTCGATGGTCGTCAGCGTGTGGTCGGGCGTGGACTACTACGTCAAGGTGATCCGGGCCCTGCAGCCGAGCGCCGCAATCACCCCGGGCAAGCGCGCCGCGGTTTGACACGCACGCATCAGGCCGATAAACCCATCTATCTGTTTTAGTGGCGGAGCGGGTGTAGCTCAGTTGGTAGAGCGCGTGCTTGCCAAGCACGAGGTCGTCGGTTCGAAACCGATCACCCGCTCCAGCGTTTTCGATTCGCTTCTCTCTCGTGCTGTACCCGAACAGTCCCGAAGCGCGCAGCTTAGCCACTTGGTTTTCTCCTCCGCTCGGGGCAGGCATTACGCCCGCATCGATGCTAGATCATCTGCGGCAGTAGTCTGCGCGAAATTGTCGAGGAGAAATTTCCGATGGTCGTCACGCTCGAGGCTCGTGGTCATATCGCCGTCCTCACCATCAACCGCCCCGAGGCGCGCAACGCTGTCAACGGCGACGTTGCGGCCGCCATGGAAGCCCGCCTCGATGAGTTCGAGGCTGACGCCGAGCTATGGGTCGGCGTCATTACCGGCACCGGTTCGACGTTCAGCGCCGGCGCCGATCTGAAGGCGATCGCGGCGGGGCGGGGCGGCGAGCTGGGGACCGCGCGCGGCGGCTTTGCCGGGCTGGTCACCCGCAAGCGCAACAAGCCGCTGGTCGCGGCGGTCAACGGGCCGGCGCTTGCCGGTGGATGCGAGATTGCGCTGGCGTGCGACATGATCGTCGCCGCCGAGAACGCCAGGTTCGGCCTCCCGGAGGTCAAGCGCTCGCTGCTTGCCGCCGCCGGAGGGCTCCCACGGCTGCCGCGCGCGATCGGGATGGCCAACGCGATGGAAATCATTCTGACCGGCGATCCGATCACGGCCGCGCGCGCTTACGAGCTGGGCCTGATCAACCGGGTCGCTCCGGACGGCGAAGCGCTCGCGGTCGCGATCGAGCTGGCCGAACGCGTCGCCGCCAACGCCCCGCTCGCCGTGCAGGCCAGCCGCAATTTGGCGGCGCGCGCCTTCACCGACGACGACGACGCGATCTGGCGCGACACCTTCTCCGAGTTCCAGCGAATCCTCCAGACCGAGGACGCCCGCGAAGGTCCGATGGCGTTTATCGAAAAGCGCGAGCCGCGCTGGAAAGCGCGCTGAGAGTCCTCACCGCGCGCCGGTCCACGTGATGCCCGTGCGCGGCTTCCAGCAGCCGCTGTTGTGACTATCTAACGATAGCTGGAAGCGACAACGCCACTCCTGACGTTCGAACTTTTTCAGAAGAAGTCAGAGTTTGCGAATATAGAAATTGCAAAACAGCACGCCACTGTCGTCTCAATGATCGGCAAGGAAGGATGATTCTGTTGCTGGGCGCGGGGTCTCCACCAGCCCTTGGCGGATGAGACTCATCGCGGTGTCGGCGATCGCGTCCGCAGCGGGACGGGCCTGCCAGCCCAGCATGGTGGCCGCCTTTTGCGTCGTGAACTCGCGCCGCTTCCCGAGCATTTGCGCGAAGAACCGCATATCCGAACTCACGCAGCCCAGCAGCCGCACTACGAAGTCTGGCAGGGCGCGAGTGGGAACCTTCGCGGCGCGTTCTCCGAAATTCTCACGCAAAATGCGCGCTACCTCACTGAACCACAGGAAGTCGGCGGTTCCGATATAGCGCTGCCCCGCTGCACTCGCGGATTCCATTGCGCGGATGTGCAGGTCCACCAGATCGCGAACATCGATCAGGCTGAAGCCGATTCGTGGAAAGCGCGGAATCTTGCCGGTCAGCATGCGGGTGATTAGTTCCACCGAGCCCGAGTAATCCGGTCCCAGAACCGGGCCCTGCACCATCCCCGGAAGGATCGTCGTCAATGCCATCGAGCCGGGTTGCTGCTGCATGAACGCCCAGGCATCCTGCTCCGCCAACGTCTTCGCTCTTGTGTAATCGTTGAGGGCCTTGCCGGACAGATCGGTCCACACAGTCTCATCGGTTGGGCCACCGGCATAGGTGGCGGGCGGCAACGCAGCCTGCAGCGACGATGTGATCACAACCCTGCGGACGCCCGCACGGATCCCCGCCTTCAGCACCCGCAGTGTTCCCTCGCGCGCCGGGCGGATGACATCGGTTCCCTTGAATTCACCCACCGGCATCGGAGACGCCACATGCATGATGAAATCGCAGCCCTCCACGGCTGCATCCCAACCTGCGTCACCAAGCAGATCGGCGGCAAAGAACGAAAGGCGTTCGCCGGCGTGCGTCTGCTTTGCAATGGCAGCGCGCACGCTGGCCTCGCGGCTGAGGTTGCGAACCGTGGTGCGAACGGAATAACCCCGCTGCAGCAGAGCGGCGATCATCCAATTGCCGATAAAGCCGGATCCACCTGTCACCAGAACAGTTCGGTTCGCACCTTCGATACTCATAGTTCGCGCCTCCGTGCGCTGCGGGGTGGTCGTCTTGCACCATTCAGTTCCGGGATTGATCCGGGGTCAGTTTCCAACGCATACTCAGGTACTATGAGAAACCAGGGCGGCTCACAAGAAGGCACTTCGAGGATACCTGGTCACTCGAAACTCCCTGTCGTGTGCGGTTTGGCGGAGCCGATGCGCCAACTTCCTGCCGATGTCTGCCAATCGGTTGGAGACGTCCTGGCAAGGGTTGGAGACAAGTGGTCGGTGCTGGTTATCTACACGCTTTCCAGAAGAGTCATGCGTTTCAGCGAATTGAAACGTAGCCTTGGCTCGATCTCGCAGAAGATGCTGACGACAACACTTCGTGGGCTGGAAAGAGATGGCTACGTGACACGCAAGGTCACGCCCAGCATTCCGCCTCGGGTCGACTATGAACTGACAAAATTGGGAAGCGACGCCTTAGAGCCCGTCGCCGCTCTCGCAACGTGGGCGCTCTCCCGAAGAAAGGACATCGAGGCAGCCCGCAAAATCTTCGACAAGAGGAAAAACGCCCAAAACTTTTAGCGTCCCTCGTTTTGCCGGCTCATCGAGCGACAGTCGTCCTGTGCGAATCCTTTTTCCACTACGGGAAAACGCCGCCTCTCGGCCCAATCGATCACTTTCTGATGCGCGCGAGATCGGCGAGCACCATCGCGCGCGCTGCGGGTAATGCCTCGAAATCGCTGGGCAGGTGTAGCTCTCTTATCGGTACCCGATCGACCAGCGCGTGCAGCGCCTGGAACTCCCGGGCGAGCATCGCCTGGTCGGTGGTGTCGAGGCGATAAGTGGAGCGCAGCAAATGGACGAATATCTCGCGCGTGGAGAGTTCCGTGATCGCCGGCTCCTCGCGATGCTGCGCGCGACGCTTCGATGCCGCACCTGGCTCACGCGCGCCTTTGTCCGCGGCCTCGCGCGTCAGATGGTAAATCGCAACCAGCGGCGCCCGATGCGTGGGCGTCGTCTCCGCCGCCGCGCCTTCGACTCCGCGCTTTTTCGTATAATGCCCGAGGGTCGGATGATCCGCGGCGCGAGGTCCCAGCAACGAGCGCGCGGAGTCCTCCCACAGCCGAACGTTCGCGTAGCCCGGCTCGGCTATCATCTCGGGCCCGCGCTCAACCACCACCATGCAGTCGTCGCAGAACGCCGGGTAGCCCGCGAGGTCAAAGCTCGCCGCGAGGGTAGATTTGCCCGCGCCTGAGGATCCGATAAAGCCGCAGACTCCGTGCGGCGTAACCACGCCGGTGGCATGCAGCGCCAGGAGCCCCAGCACATTCGCTACGCAAGGGATCACCTGGTCAAGTGCGAGATGGCGAATCGTGTCGATCGATCCGTGCGCATAGGGCCAGCAACAAGTGACCTCGCGTCCGTTTTGCGCGACGAAAAAATCCGCCAGGTCGGGAAAGTGCAGCAGGTAACCGCCGTCGACCTTCGCTTGGCGCAGGACCGGCTTTCCATCCGGCGCGGTGTAGGTATGAAACCAGTCCGAAGCCCGGACCTGTTGGTATCTGGACGGCCGCAGGCGCAGCCGCACGCGCGGGCAACCTTCGAGATTCTCGCGCGCTTTGAGCCGACTTAACTGTGGGAGAACTACGTCAGAACTGATCGCGAGCCCATAGACAGCATACTCGAACACAATACGCGTTCGGCTCGCGAGTTTGCGAGAACGGGCTGGTCCCGGCGATGAACAAGGACCAGCCCCCCGGTGAGCTTAGTTTTTACCGGTCTGGGTGCCGTCGCTTCCGGCGATTGACTTCGCTTCAGTCAACTCGGAAACCGTGCCGTATTCGACCAGCTTGGGGGTCGTGTAGGGCTTCTTTGCGATTACCTGGTTCTTTTCTGCGTCGTTCATTGCCACACCCTATACCTCGTTTGGAAGTTAGATCAACTTCGAATTCACAAAAGTTAACCGGCTAGATAGTTTGATCTCTGCCCCTGCATGTCAAGCACATACCCGTTCGCCGGCGTCCATCGCTCTCTCGGATCCGAACATTTCCCGATACCACATCTCAACCAGACCGGCCGCGAATAGCCGCAGCATCGGCCAGCCGTGCTCGCCGCGATAGGTTTCCCATTCGCTGCGAAGTTTTCCAGCATCGATCCAGCCGGCCGCCGCCATCCGGGGCGACTCGAGCACGCGGCCGAATTCTTTGTCTCGGATCGCCGCCGAGAATGACCAGTCGAAATTCGCCTTGTCCGTCCGCCGCTGGATCGTCGCAGGCAACAGCTCGGACATCGCCTGGAGCATCACGTAGCGCTGCCAGGTGCCTCTTCGGCGCTGCTCGTCGGGAATCGCACTTGCGAATTCAACCAGGCGCCGATCATTCAGCGGATGGCGCACTTCTATTCCATGGCGCGCCCCCAGCCGGTCGAGAATGTCCATCGTGTAGGACAAACCCATCGGCGCCGCACGCTCCCCCGGCTTCTGATCGCTACGCCCGCGCCAGTGCATGCCGCTCAACCGCTCGACCAGGCCCGAGCGCCGTACGAACTCGGGCTCGAGCCATGGCGGATAGTTGGCGGGTCTGCGAAAACTCCTGGTCGCTTGTCTAATTGGGCGCGGAATCGCCGGTGCGATTCCGTAGCGAAACAGCCTATGCCACGCGGTAATGGTGGTGGGATCGATTGCTTTCAGGCGCTGATCGTCGCGATAGCGCCGAACTATGCTTCCGACCCGCAGTCCGCGCACTGCTTCTGCGTAGTAGTCGGGGCTGCCATAGAACCAATCGTCTCCGCCGATGCCGGTGAACATCACCCGAAAGCCGCGCTCCTGGATTTGCTGATACAGCGAACTCATCGCGGTATCGTTGGCATTGTCCGGGAGCTGATTGAACTGGCGCACCTGCGCGCCGGCAGCAGAGACATTAAACGGCCGTGGCGCCTGCCGTGTCGCGCGGAGATGCCACTTGCTCACCACCTGGTCGATGTAGGCGCTCTCGTCCTCTTTGGGGTCGGGAGAAATCAGCGAGAAGGTCTCCAATGACGATTCAGAGAACGCGCCTTCGCGCTGGAGGAACGCCGCCATCGATACTACCGACGACGAATCCACACCGCCGCTAAGCTGCGCGGCTACGCCGCCTCCCGGATGGCGCATGCGGCAGCGCACCGCATCTCTGAACAGATCGAAAAAATGCGACGCGTACTGCTCGTCGTTGGAGTAGCGGACGTCGGCGATGCTGTTCAGGTTCCAATAGCGGCGGATACGCACCTTCCCGGCATCGATCGTTAGATAGTGTCCCGGCACCAGCTGAACGATGCCCTGGACGAGCGTCTCTTCCGGATCGAGCACCCGCATGCACAGCGCTTCGGCCGCCATCCCTTCATTCGGTTCAACCGGAAAGTCTGGCTCCAGCAGCAGTGCTTGTAGCTCAGAAGCGCATACGAATCGCTTCGCACCCAGATGGTAGTAGAGCGGCTTGACGCCCAGGGGATCGCGCGCGCACAAGAGCCGCTGCCGCTTTCCATCCCAGATTACATAGGCGAAGTCGCCGAGGATCCGCGCCGCCGACTCCTCGCCCCAGCATTCGTGCGCGCGCAGCACCAACTCGGCGTCGGTGTCATCGCGCGGCGGCATTCCGCGCGCGATCAGCGCGTCTTTCAGTTCCTCGCGATTGTCGACGCGGCCGTCGAAGACCATCGCGAGCTGCGCAGCGTCGTCGCGCAGCGGCTGATGCTCGCGGATCGATTCCTCGGTGGCGCATAGCCTTGAGTGACCCAGTGCCGCCGGTCCGCTCGCGAACGATGCCTGCCCATCGGGACCGCGGTGACGCATCGAGTTGAGCATGCGTCCAACTGCTCGCGGATCGGCGGGCCGTCCATCGAGGTTGAACATTGCGCTCAGTCCGCTCATCGAGGTGCCGCCCGGTTGGTCAGGTCATTCCGAATGCCAGCCGATTTGCAATGATTAGCTGGCATCCGGGGTGTTTACCTAGTTTGCGAACTGCGCAAATCCGGCCAGGGTCAATGCGGTGTCGTCGGCATTGCCATTGCTGGAGAAATACAAAACGTTCGCGTTCGGCGCGTTATCGTAGGTGAAGAGCAGAGTGAAAGCGGCGCACGAAATCGAAGTGGGCGTAACCGTCCAGGTCATCGCCCCGATGTTGCTGGTGCCCGACGGAGTCAGAGTGCCGGTGAAAGTGTCCTTGCACACTCCGCCATTGTCGTTCAGCGTGAGAATTCCGGTGATCGACTTGCCGGTCGAATTGGTGGAAAAAGAGCCCACGAAGGTGGTGATGACCGGATTGGTAACCGTGGTTGAGTCGCCGCCAAACAGATTGAACGCGTAAGTCGAATTTCCCACCAATGGTCCACCCTTCAAGATGCCCGCGGCGGCCCGGGTGGCAAAGGCACTCGATAGAATCAGACCGAGTGCGAGCAGCATTACTTGTTTAGTGTAATTTTTCATTTCCAGCTCCTGCTCCTGTAGCATCGTCTTAGACCAGGAAGCGTCTGAGCGATGCCGGGATGAAATCATCATCGTTGTCTTTCTGGTTGTGTTCTCGCGATACCAAGCACACGCGCTATTGCGCATTCGCCGTGCCGAGCAACGTGTAAGTATCCTGCGTGGCATCTTCGATGAACAACACCGTGTTGTTACCCCGCACCAGAAGCGCCGGGTTGCTCGCTACTCCGTAATAGATCGTCACCGTCGGGTTATCAGTCAGGACGGTGCAAGGTGCAGTTGCGCCGCTGATGCTGGTGAGATTCCAGGTCATCGTGCCGGAGTTTTGCGTGCTCGAATCGGCAACCCCGGTGCCGGTGAAGTTTGCGGTGCAGGTAAAGTCATCTGACGGCAACGCCGAGTTTGCTGGGTCGCTCAACACCAGGGTGCCGTTGGTAATATTGAAAGCGGTGCTGCTGGTGCTTTTGACGGTGAAAGTGCCCGAGACGCTTGTGCTCGGGATGTTGTGGATCAAGATCGCATTGGTGCCAGTCATGTAGAAACTGAAGCCGTCATTGACCGGCAGGACACTGATGCTGGTGGCTGCGGCCCACCGGGCCGGACCGAGCATCAGAACTGCGATTGTTAGAGAAAACAGGCATCGTTTAGTTACTTTCATATCCCTCCAGCTCCTTAAACAAGGTTTGAGTTCCTTTGCCCTCTTTGAGATGCCAAACAGGGCGTGATGCGCTACGTTACATTCCTCTTTCCGCTACGTTACATTCCTCTTACAGTTGCTTACGTGAGACAATTACATATTTGTAGACTTTTGTAATCGCCAGCGCATATTTTCATTTTGTGGCGACAAGGTCAAGAGTGCTGAGCAGAGTTAATCCAGATTTTGCAGGACGGCGTTAATTCTACTTGGGTTGCGCTTAAGCGCGGGATATTGTCCATAGCTCAGTGGCATCCGACGGCTCAGTGGCATCCCAAAGCACAGCACCATCCGCCAGCCCCCCAGCCCCCGCCGCAGCGCCCGCCGCCAGCGCAGCACCGGCGTCCAGCGCCGCCGTCGATAAGTTGGCAACCTGGTCGCCCGAGGCCGCCGTCGTCCTGTGCAGCGCTACGACCGCCCCGTCGACGGCGCGAACTGCGATGGCGACTGAGCTTGCTGGGCGGGTTGGCAATTGGGATCGCGTCGTCGATATCGCCAAGCGTCACGGAGTGCTCCCGCTGGTGCATCGCTATCTCAACCGCGAGTGCCAGGCTGTGGTTCCACGCGATGCGCTGACGAAGCTGCGGACGCACTGGCAGTTGATCATTCTGTACAACCGTCATCTGACCGGCGAACTGGTGCGCCTGATGTGCCTGCTCCAGGAGGCCGGGATTCCGGCGCTCACCTTCAAGGGCCCAGTGCTAGCGGCGCGATCATACGGATCGATCGAGCTCCGCCAGTTCAGCGATCTGGACATCCTGGTGCATCAGGGCGATCTGCCCCGCATCGCAGAAATCCTCACCGCCGAGCGATACCTCTCGCCGCACACCAGGCGCGAAGGTCTCGCGACCGGCTACTTCCAGGAATTCGAGGACGCGTTCATCGGTCCCGACGGATTGGGAGCCGTGGACGTCCACTGGAACATCACGCCGCGTTCGTTCCGCTTCGCTCCCGACGAGGAGCGCCTGTGGCGGCGCGCGCGCGCAGTCGAGCTCGAGGGCGGCGCTGTGATGGCGCTGGCGCCGGAGGATTTACTGCTCTACATCTGCGTCCACGGCGCCAAGCACGGATGGATCACGCTGGAATGGATTTGCGACGTCGCGGAAACGATTCGCGCACAGCCGGAAATCGATTTCCGGCAGGTACTCGACGAAGCGGGCGCCTGCGGCAGCCGGCGCATGTTCCTGACCGGCATCCGCCTCGCGCACGAACTCGTCGGCGCGCCGGTTTCCGATTATCTCATCGCGATCGCGCGCGATGATCGCGCCGTCGGCGCATTGGCAGCGCGCATCGCGAACCAACTGTTCAACGGCGCCGTGCAGCGCCACCCCGACTTCGATCCGTGGGCCGTACCGTTGCGCTCGATCAGCGGCACGCGCGCGCGGGTGACCTACCTTGTCCGCCGAATACTGGCGCCCTCGATGGGCGACTACCAGCTCATCCCGCTGCCAAGGACGCTGTTCCCACTGTATTGGGTGATTCGTCCGTTCCGAATGGCGGTCCAATATGGTCCCCGCCTGTTGAACTCGCCTAGCTCCCGCAACCAGTCGAAGGCATAAGGTTTCGTTCCCTGCTTGGGCACTCAGCGCAAAAAATCAGGCTCGGCGCAATATTCGTAATTTTCGCAAAAAGCATTGCCATATAGTTATATTTTCAGGAAAATGGGGCGCATCGTTAGTATCGCGCGCAAATGCGCGCCAGGGGGTTGGAGGAGTTCATGAAATTTAAATCGCGACTATCTAAATCGGTCGCCGCGTTCACCGGCGCTGCAATGTGCGCCGCGATGCTCGCGGGGTGCGCCAATCAGCCGCCGCGGAGATGGGACGGTTGTGCGCTGGGAGGAGGCTTGATCGGTGCCGCGCTGGGAGGCGCAGCCGGAGGTGTGACCGCCGTCGAGGTCGGTGACGGCAGCCGTACCGCTCCCGGACTGGCGGCCGGTCTTGGTGGAGCCGCTGCCGGAGCGCTGATCGGTGCGCTCATCGGCCACTACTATTGCGATCCGTTGATCCCGCCGCCGCCACCGCCGCCACCGCCGCCGCCACCGCCACCGCCGCCACCACCTCCGCCACCGCCGCCGGCACCGGAGAAGATCATTCTGCGCGGCGTGCACTTCGACTTTAACAAGTCGAACATCCGTCCGGGCGACGCTGCGGTGCTCGATGAAGGCGCGGCAATCCTGAAGGCGCATCCCAACGTGAACATCAACGTTGACGGATACTGCGACGCGATCGGAAGCGTGAGGTACAATCTGAGGCTTTCCGACCGGCGCGCCAATTCGGTGGTCAGGTATCTGGCCGGACAGGGCATTCCGGAAAGCCGCATGATCCCGCACGGCTACGGCAAGACCAACTTTGTCGCACCGAACGATACGGCTGAGGGCCGCGCGCAGAACCGGCGCGTCGAACTGGTGCCGCTCGATTGACGACGGGTTGAACGTAAACTGACTGTTGGCAGCCGCGGCCTCCATCTCGGAGGCCGCGGCTCTTTTTTGTCTGGACGTTACCGACTTGCGGCGCGGCAGGCGTGGCCTGCCGTTTCTCGACCAAAGCGTTCAATGTGGCGCGCGATCTGACGCCATGGCCCGGCGCATGCGTGCGCTCAATCGGTATGAACCGGAAATTTCCAGATCAACTCCTGGTCACGGCTAACGTGCGCAGCCGCAAAACTCATGGACGTCTACCGAATCGATCTCGTGAGCGGCGAGGCAACACTCGATACCGAAAATCCGGGTGACGTCGGCGGATGGACTGTGGACGATAATTTTGTCATCCGCCTCGCGCATGTGATCGGAGCTGACGGCCAGAGCGAGAGCCGCGTGCGTGGCGCACAAGATCAAAATTCCCCTGCTGATCGGACAGGGAGCCAATGATCCGCGCGTCAAACAGGCGGAGTCGGAGCAAATCGTCGCGGCGGTCGCGAACAACAACGGGCGCGCGACCTATGTGCTTTACAGCGACGAAGGCCACGGGTTTGGCCGGGCGGAGAATCGGCTCGATTTCGCCGCGCGCGAGGAAAGATTTCTCGCCGAGCATCTCGGCGGACGCATGGAGCCGGCGCCGCTGGAGCCGATGCCCGGCTCGACCGCGATGGTGAAGGAAATCGTCCCTGCGACTCCCGTTGGGAACTAACTCTGACGATCGCCTCGACCGTACCGCGCCGGATAGGCGCGGTTCGTCGCTTCACTCGGACTGTTCGTCGGATGGGCGCACCGAACGGAACTGGATCAACAACAGGATGTCGTAAAGGGTCTTACAGGCGCCCGCACAGATTAGCGGCCATCCGAAGACCGAGAGGTCGAGCAGCAATCCGGTCAACAGCGGCGAGAATGCCGACGCCAGGCTGCGCGGCACATTAGTGACGCTCGCGGCGGCCGCGCGCTCCTTGGGCGGCACCACCGCCATCACGTAGGATTGGCGCGCGGGCACGTCCATTTGCGAGAGCGCCGAGCGCATCAGCAGGAAAGTTATGGCGAGCGTCGCGTTTGGCATCAGGGCGGCGAGAATCAACAGTCCGTTGGCTGGCAGATGGGTATATACCATCGTGTTGATTCGTCCGAAGCGCGCCGCCAGCGCCGACGACACGAATTGCGACATCGCGCCGAGCAGGCCGGCAAAGAAGAAAAATGATCCCGCCATCTGCACCGAGAAGTTGAAGCGGCGGAAGAGCCACAGCGCCAGCAACGACTGCACCACGAATCCGCCGCCGAACGAATCGAGACTGAACAGCGCCGCGAGCGTGAACACTGTGCGGCGCGATTCGGCCAGCGGAGCCGTGTTGGCCGGTACCGGCTCGGCCTCGATCGCGGGCGACAGCGTCGCGTACAGCGCGCCGGCGACGATCGCGATGATCGCATATCCGATGAAGCCGGAGCGCTCGGCCGCAAGCCTGCTCCATCCGTGATGCGCCGCGATCGCGATCGGCACCCCGCTTGCCAGCGCGCCGAACGCGCCGAGTAACGCTCCCGCCACGTTGTACAGCGCGAACATCGCGGTGAAGTCATGGATCGCTACCGCTTCCACCAGCGCGGACTGCTCGACCGGCAGAAACAGGCTCACGTCGCCGGCCGAGGGGTTGAGCGTTCCGATCACGGCCACGATGAACAGCGGCCAGAAAGCGCGCACCCACGCGAAGCCCAGGCCGGTCAAGAACATCAGGACGGATCCCGCTACCAGGACGCGGCGCCGGCCGAGCCGATGGCTGAAGAGACCGACCCACAGCGTCAGCGCCGCGGAGCCGAGCAGCGTCCCGAAGATGATCGCTCCGACCCGCGCGGCCGAAAAGCCGATACTCACCAGGTAGCTCGGCAGCAGGACGCTTACTGCGCCGTCGGCGAATCCGCGGATTGCGCGCGTCACCAGCAGCCGCTTGCCGTCGGCGGTCGCACTGCGCGGGAACCAACTCGATCGCATCGCCATTACTGTCGCCATCCTATGGAAGCCGAAGGGGCAAGTTAGCACGCCGCCGCTCCGGAGTGAGCCGCGACGTGATCGCGTCGCGCCATCGGCCGATAACGGCCAATTCATGCGGGCATGGCTGGACCTTCGCGAGCGCGAGTGTAACCATCGAGTTGAGGCAGGCGGCGGGGGGTCATCCGGCACAGGAGGGCGTCCACGATGTCGACCCACGATAACGAAGACCGCGAACGCATACTCGAGGAGGAACGGCCCGGGCCGGCCGACCTCGAATCAGTCCTGTTCAGCGAAACCCTGCGCGACGCGTCGCAGGCCCCGGCGATCGTGCTCGAGTCCGGCGCCAGTCTCGGCGAGGCGATCCGCCAGATGCGCGAGAATCGCCGCGGATGCATCCTGCTGTTGAATGACAACCGGCTCGCCGGAATTTTCACCGAGCGCGACGTGCTGATGAAAATCGCCGGCAACGCGATCGATCTCGAGACCACGCCGGTTGCCGACTACATGACCGCCGACCCCGAGACGCTGCCGGCCGATTCGTCGGTCGCCTACGCGCTCAACAAGATGGCGGTCGAGGGCTTCCGTCACATACCGCTGGTCGACGCCGACCACTCGGTGATCGGCGTGGTATCGATGCGCGATCTGATCGAGTACATCACCGGCTTCTACCAGAAGGACGTGCTCAATCTGCCACCGCATCCGCGCGCCACGCCGCGCGCGCGCGAAGGCGCCTGACGCGCGACCGCTGCGACTCGTGTAACATTGATCCCGCGATGTGCGGGCGCTTCACATTAACCCGGCGCGACAAGAATGCGCTCGCCGCCGAGCTCGGCGTTTCTATCGACGGCTTCGCCGATTACACGCCGCGCTACAACGTCGCGCCGACGCAGCCGCACTTCATCGTCCGCACCAAGTTCGAGAACCGCGAGGTGGTCCCCGCGAAGTGGGGCCTGGTGAACCGGTTCGCGAAGGACGCAAAAGAGGCCGCGAAATACATCAACGCGCGCGTCGAGAGCGTCGACACGCGCCCCGCGTTCCGCGACGCATTCGTGCGCCATCGATGCGTCGTTCCGGCCGACGGATTCTTCGAGTGGACCGGTCCGAAGAAAGCGCGCCGCCCGTTATGGTTCCATCGCGACGACATGGGCCTGCTCCTCTTCGCCGGCCTCTACGAATCATGGCGTCCACCGGACGGCGAATGGGAAAAGACTTTCACGATCATCACCTGCGCCGCCAACGCGACGCTCGCGCCGGTTCACGACCGGATGCCGGTGATCCTCTGCGACCGCGACGCGGATGACTGGATGAATCCGCGCGCCGCACAGCCGCTCGACCTCAAGCGCCTGCTGGTTCCCGCCCTGGATGATTTGCTGGTGGCGCGCCCGGTCTCGCCGCTGCTCAACAGCACCGAGTTCGACTCACCCGATCTGCTCCAGCCCGAGCCCGACCTGTTCGGGCGCTGATCGTGGGGTCGCGAAGCGCGAGGCTTCAGTCGTCGGTCTTCGGCGACCCCGGGGGAGGAGGCGGCGGCGGCTGATCACTCGGAGGTGCGTCCTCGGCCGAAGGTGGCTGCGGCGCCGGAGCCGCGACCGGCGCGCGCCTGACGAGCGGCTTGCGGGGTGTTGCCTGCGTGTCCTGCGCGGGAGTGGTCAGGTCGGCGTGATGATGGACCATCTTCCACTTGCCGTCCTCACGACGGAACACGTTGGTCGCGCGATAAGTGAGGGTCGTGTTGGCGCCCGGGCCGGTGTGCACCTGGCTGGCCTCGTTGCATATCGAGTAGCCCATGTCGCCGTCCACCACGATGAGGATATCGGACGGTGTCACTTGCCGGGCGAGGTTGGTCCGCCCTTCATTCTGGAACTGCGTGTAGACCTGGTTCCATCCAACGGCGCGCCCGCCGAAGGGGCTGAAATCGCTCACGTCAGGCCCGTGGGACCAAACCTCGCTCATCGGACCGACGTCGCCGTTAAGCGCGCTGTTGAGCGCGACGTAAAACAGCAGCGTCGCTTCGCGAATCTGCCCCTGTGCTCCGCCCGCGCTCTCGGCGGCAAAGCTGGACGCGCACAGCACGACGACTATCACAATAACGGCCGCGAGCGCGGCGGCAAACGAGACACAAGATTTTCGCCGGTTTGATTTCATCTCGCTCTGCCTCCAGCATCGCCGCGATGGCGGTTTCACAAAGCCGCGAAGACGCCTGTCCAAGATCCCTCCGCGCGGCTTGCGCTCATGATGCGGGCGGCAGCAAATCCTATATGGCAGTATGGGAAGGGATCAACGACAGGCAGACGTTTTGTTCCATTCGGATCGCCCGCGCCATAGCTTCGGAACCCTCGCGAGACCGTGGCTCTTTGATGCGACCCGACGCGCGTGATATTTGTTTCGATTCCGCAGGCGCTGGAAAGTAGCACCGGGGGCGGCGTACCCAAGTGGCTAAGGGAGAGGTCTGCAAAACCTCCATTCAGCGGTTCGAGTCCGCTCGCCGCCTCCAATCAAATTCGCTGACATCGATTCGAACCGTTACGGCGTCGCCGGCCGTCCCGCAGGCACCAAGGTGTGATCGGGCTTCACTGCCAGCGTCACGCGGCACACCGGTCCGCCTTCGCTGAAGCACAGGCCGGTCACGGTTCCGAGTTTGGGCGCTCCGCTGTCGCGCGCGGTTGCCGGGCAAACCCAGTAGCCGCCCTCGGCCCGATAAAGCGCGACCGCGAAATATCTTCCCGCCGCGAGCTGGCCGGTGAGCGGCTCGCCGCGAATTCCGAGATCGCGCTGGCTGACGATGGTAAATCCGTCGTGTCCGCCACTCGGATCGAACTGCATGAAAAAGAGTTGCCATTGACGGCCGGGCCGCGCGCTCGCCTCGTACTCCATCCCGCGATCGTACGAGAAGACCGGCTTGTCGCGACACAGCCACGGCCGCGGTTCAGCCGCGAGCGCGATGCTCGCCGTCATAACAATAGCGATCACGATGCCGGTGAGAATGGGAACGATCATCATCGCGGTGCTCGCGAGTGCGCCGAGCGGCCGAGCGCCTGAAAATTTCATAAACAAGGTCCTTTTTTTGAGTTGTGCGCGTGATGTTTCGAGCTGAGCGCGTTCATGGCGAGACCAGCGGTCTCAGGTGCTGCTTGCGGATAGTGAGCGCGACGCCGCACGCGTTGTCCGCTTCGCCGAAGCAGAAATCGAACAGCGCGTCAGCGGCGGGCGAATCCGCTGGGCCGCTGCTGCTCGGACACTTCCAGTTGCCATTGGCGTCTTTGTACTCGGCCATCGCGAAAAATTTGCCCGTTCCGAGCACGCCGTCCGCGGCGGCGCCGGGGTTGGCGAGATCGTTTGCGGTCACCACGCTGTACCCGTGATTGCCGGTGTATTGCTCGTACTCCATCAGAAATAGACGCCAATTGCGGTTCGAGTGCGACTTCGCCGTGAAGGTCATCGGGTTGGTATTCTGGAAACTCTGCTTGCCGCTGCAGTTCCACGGCTTGGGTTCCGCGGCGGATGCGAGCGGCACTCCGCAGGCCATCGATGAGAAAATCAGCATGACAACCACAAGCCTCGGCGCGGTCGAAGTGCGCGACGTCATAGCCGGCTCCGCGCGCCCAGCGCCGCGATCCGCTCGACGATAGCGCTCAGGCTCGAGTCCTTCGGCGTGAAGATCGCCTTCACGCCGAGGTCGAGGAGCGGCTTGCGATCGGATTCCGGAATTATGCCGCCCATGACGACCTTGATGTCGGCGGCGTCGCGCTCCTTGAGCATCGCCAGCGTCTCGCGCGCGATCGACATGTGCGCTCCCGCCAGCGACGAGATCGCGAGCACGTCGGCGTCTTCCTGCAGCGCGGTTTCAACCATCTGCGCCGAGGTCTGCTTGAAGCCGGCGAGCACGACTTCCATCCCGGCCTGCATCATGGCAAGTGCGAGCAGCTTGATCGCGTTGATATGACCGTCGAGTCCGGCCTTGGCGAGCGCGACGCGAATGCGATGGTTGCCGTGCGCGACCTCGAGCCTGGCGAATGCGCCGCCGGTCTCGAGAATCGGCGGCGTATAACGCCCGCGGCTGACGCTTTCCAGCGACGCGGTCCATTCGCCGACGGTGCCGCCGGCGCGCGCGAGGTCGATAGTCGCGTTCATGACCGCGCCGCCCTCGCGCGCGGCGCGTTCCAGGGCCGCTCGCGCAGCGGAGAGCGCGCGATCGTCGCGCGCGCCGCGCCATTTGCGGATAGCCTCGACGCGTTCGCGCTCGTCCTCGAGCTGGCTGCGGCCCGCGGCGGCCGCGCGGTCGGGGTCGGCGCCCGCCGGCGCGAGATCGATATCGCCCATGAATGCGTTCACTCCCACTTGCACGATCTCGCCGGCTTCCAGCTTGCGCTGGCGCTCTGCGAGCTGGCGCGTGAGTTCCACGCTGACCATCTCGATCGCGCGCGTGTAGCCGCTCTCGCGCATCCGCATCGCGATTTCCCTCGCGCGCGCCGCGGTCTCGCCGGTCAGCTTCTCGACAACTTTGCTGCCTTCGAAGATATCGCCGTAGCGCGCGATCCCGGTCTCATGCATCAGCACCTGCTGGGTGCGGAGGCTCAGGAGCTGCTCGGCCTGATCGGGCAGCGCGAGCGCCTCGCGAAAACCGGGGAGCTGCAGCGCGTTGACGCGCGCCGCTGCGGAGAGCGTGACCGGCAGCGCCTCGTACGCGATGCGAATGATATTCACTTCGGGCTGCTGCTCGGTAAGCGAGAGCGAGCGCACCTGGCATCCGGCGCGAAACGCGACGTCGTCGATTCCGTACTCGGAGCGGCACAGCTCGCGCCACAGCTGGAAGTACGCGCGGACTTTGCAGATCTCGGGCACCAGCTCGATTCCGCTGTTGATAAAAAATGAGATGCGGCGAACGGTCTGCTCGAACGCCTGGCCGCTGAGCTGCGGGCGTAACGCGTCGAGCAGGAGCATCGCGTTGCCGAACGCGTAGCCGATTTCCTCGGCCGGCCCGGCGCCGCTTTCCATGTAGTGATAGCCGCAGCAGTTGATCGGGTTCCAGTTGGGGACGCGCTCGACGGCGAACTTGATCAGCTCGGTCGACAGGCGCAACGACAACTCCGGCTCGAAGATCGAGGTGCCGCGCGCGACGAACTCCTTGAGCAGATCGTTCTGCGTGGTGCCGCGAAGCTCGCTCCATGGCACGCCGTGCTTCTCGGCGACAACCAGGTACAGCGCCAGGATGAATGGCGCGGTCGCGTTGATGGTCATCGAGGTGTTGATCGAGCCGAGCGGGATTCCCGCGAACAGCGACTCCATGTCCTGCCAATGGCAGATCGAGACGCCGGCCTTGCCGACCTCGCCGCGCGCGACGGGGGCGTCGGGGTCGTAGCCGTTCTGGGTGGGAAGGTCGAAGGCGATCGAGAGTCCGCGCTGTCCTTCCTTGAGATTGGCGTGGAAGCGCTGGTTGGCCGCGCGCGCGTCGCCGAAGCCGGCGTAGGTGCGGATGATCCATGGCTCGCGAGGTTTCTTCGCCGAGTCGGATGGATTGCGCTTGGTTTCGCTCATCGCCGTGGTTTCAAGGTTAGTTGCGCACGGCGGCGGATTCCAGCAGGGACGGCGTCGCGGCGTTGGGCCTTTAGAGCGCAGCGGAGCCCGAGGCGTCGAGCTTCAGTCGGGAATCGATTCTTCAGTACCGCGACCGGCGCATCGTCCAGGTGTCACTGATGACACTTAGGCAGGGTGATTAAGGTTGATCGATCGCTACCTTAGGCCAGTTAGAAAATCACTGGCGGCTATGCTGCGCCACACCTCTTATATCCATAGACCAGGGCAGGGCGGAGCGGCACCAGATTTGGCGTCGTGGAGGCTTCAGCTCGGCGCGCTGCTTGATCGTGCCGATACGCAGCGAATAGGTCGGCGTGTCCTTGATCGCAGCGGCATAGATCGGCGTGCCGCAATCCGGGCAGAAGGCGTGGGCGCGTTTGGTGCCGCTCTCGGCGGTCTTTATATAGATCTTGGGCTCGCCGCTGCGCAGGACGAAAGTCGCGGCTGGCGCGGGAACATTGGCGCGATATGCGGAGCCGGTAAGCGTCTGGCAATCGGTGCAGTGGCAAACGGTGACGGTGTCCGGATCAACCTCCGCCTCAAAAGTGATCCGTCCGCAGTGGCATCGGCCTTCGATTTTCATAGTGGTTCCTTAGAACGGCAGTTCCTGGGAGTACGCGAAGGAGCTGTGCGCCGATTTCTAAAGCGAAACGCGCTGCCAGTCCAGTAAGGCGAACCTGCCGGCTGGAAGTGCCGAACTGGCATAGGGTTCCTTCTGGCTTGAATGCGCGGTGAAAGCTCTGTCGTAACTGGGGACGCGAATCACTGGGTGCCGCATAGAGTGCCGTTCACGTCGCATTGCGGCGTGATACCGAGCGCGCGCTGCTCCTGGACGAGAGTCGCAATCGCGGCGTTGGTGTTCTTGTTAGGATCGCATCCGCATAACTGGCTCGCACAACAGCTGCATTCAGCGGCCGTCTCGGCTTTGATTATTTCGGATAGGTCGCACTTGGAGAGCTCGGCGCAGGCAGTACCCACTAGGTTCCGATCGCTACACTCGTCAGTGCAAAGCGTCGCGTCGCAAGTAAAACCCGTCTGTACTGCTCCCGTCTGCTGGCAACTGGCGTACTCCTCGCAGACCCGCGCGCAGTCGACCCCGCTGCCCGGCGGCAGAGTCGTGCTGCCGGGGACGTACAGCGGGCATCCGATAGCTCCCGGAGCGTCGGGCAGGCAGGTTCCCGGACTGGGAACGGCGGGAACCGCGGAAGCCGCTCGTGCAGGCGCGGGCGCCGGTAGATCGGACAGGGCGGATAAGGCAGACGCGTCCGCCGCTGTTGCTGGCGGTTCATAAGCGCCCGACCATACGAGGTCACCGCCGAGAGTGCATGCCTGATCGTTCTGGCCGACCTGGTAAGGACCGTCGAACACCGGGCAGGAGCATCGGACGATCCCGGGCGTCTTAGTCTTGAAACAGGGCGCAGTCATGCAACCCGCGTAAGGCTCCTGCCCGCAATCGGTTATGCCGATGCCGTTGGTGGGGACGCAATCGAAGCTGAAGGTCGAATAGAGCTTCGTCCCGGGAATCAGACTTCCCTGATTGACCGCCTGGCATACCGGCGCTGAGTTAATCGTCCCGCACAAGCTGCCGTCAGTCCCGCATTGCGCGATGGTATCCAGATAGATCTTGTGGTTCAGGATCGCGTTGATATCTACGAAGTACACTCCGTAGGGAATCTCGAAGCATTGGCAGTTGGCGTAGTGGCCGTTTGCGGTCAAGGTGCAGGACAGATCCTCGGAGCCAGTGCTTGGTCCCGAGTAATAGCAGAGCGCGTAGGGTCCGCCTCGGCAGGGCAGAAAGTTGGTGGACGCTACGGTGATGTCGGCGTAAGCCGGGCCAAAGCTGGTGGTCCAGTTCGTCTGACTGCTCCAGAACGCATGTGAATTCGGAACAAAGTGAACGATTCCCTGCGGCGGCGACCCGCCGCCACTGCCATTGCAGCCCGCGCCGAGCGCCGTTGCGAGGGTCAGGATAAGTGTCAGAAGATGAAGTGCCGGCTTGATCCGGCGAAGGCCAGGACTCTCAAAGAGACCAGCGTAGTTGCGCACCTCTGCCCCTCTTGTTGCATCAACGTTAGCTGTCTAAAAGTGAACGTTCGCCCACTTACAGTGGACTTCAGGTCTATCACCACATACGCTGACCGGCGGCCCACCGCAAGATGGCAGCGACCCGCGACGATTTACTGCCGGCGGGCGGATCTTGCGGCCGGTGCCGGTGCGGAGAGCGCCGCGAGCTCGGCGGCAAGCGCCCGCACCAGGTCGGCGCCTGACAACCGGCTGTGCTCGCGAAGCTCGAAGGCCGGGATTCGCGATTGCGCGCGAATTTCCGAGAGTGCCTTGTGCCCGCGCGCCGCTTGTTTGAGCTCGCGATTCGCCAGACCGGTGAGATGCGCGACACTGTCGCGATCGATCGAAGCGGCCGCGGCGCGCGCCACGATCGCGACGTCGCGGGCGTCGAATTCCTGCGTACTGGCGCGGTTGAAGAACAACGCCCCGGGGCCCAGATGCATCCGCTCGAGCGCGGACATCGTTTCGAGTGTCTCCGAAACCGCCAGCGGCTCCGGCGTGGTCACCTGGATGATCGCGCAATGCGACTTGTCGCGAAGCATCCGCGCGATATTCGCCGCTTCGTGGCCGACGATACTGTCGCCGAAACTTTCACGCGCGGCCGCGGGCATTTTCAGCAGGCTCAGCGCCTGCCCGCTCGCCGGCGCGTCGACGATCACGAGGTCCCAGGCGATTTTGCGCGACGACTTCGTATCGGCCTCGTAGTAAACCTTGCCCAGCATCATCAGCTCGCGGACCCCCGGCGCTGCCTGCATGAAGAACTGGTAGAAGCGGTTGGCAAATACTGCGCGCAGGAGCATGCGCGCGTGCAGCACCATCCGCAGGTATTCCTCGAGCGCGGCAATTCCGTCGAGGACCATCAGCGAGAGGTTCGGCGCGACTTCGACCGGCTCCAGCGATCGCGACTGCCCGAACGCCGCGGCCATCGGCGCGCGCCCGTCGCATTCCATCACCAGCACCCGCTTGCCCGACTCCGCGGCAAGCATTCCGAGCGCTGCGCTCACCGCGGTCTTTCCGACTCCGCCTTTGCCGAGCACGATCAGCACGCGGCGGGCGAGAAGTTGATTCAGCATCCGGGTAGTCGCGCGACGCGCGGGTTCACGATCGCGCGAGCATGGAAGCTAGAAGACAGTGGCGGGACGCCGGTTCTACCAGCGCAGGAGATTGGCGCCCCAGGTCAGGCCGCCGCCGCACGCGTTGAGCATGACCAGGTCGCCGTCGCGGATGCGTCCGCTCTCGATGGCCTCGTCCAGCGCTATCGGCACCGAGGCGGCCGAGGTGTTGCCGTAGCGATCGACATTGGTGAAGACCTTTTCGCGCGGAAGGCCGAGCCGCTCCGCGACCGCATTGATGATCCGCAGGTTTGCCTGGTGCGGCACGATGAGATCGACCTCTTCGAGCTTGATTCCCGCGCGCGCGGCAACCTGGCGGCTCACGTCTTCCATGCTCTTGACCGCGATCTTGAACAGCTCAGGACCCTTCATCTTGATGGAATCTTCGGCGTCGCGACGCGCTTCGGAGTCGAGCGTGCCGCGAATTCCGGTCGCGCGCACCGAGAGCAGATTCCAGTACTCGCCCGAGGAGCGCAGCAGGCTCCCCAGCACGCCGCGCGTTCCCGGCTCAGTGACCATCACGGCGGCGCCGGCGCCGTCGCCAAACAGCACCGCGGTGCGACGATCGTTCCAATCGACCATCGTGGAGAGCGCGTCGGCGCCGACCACTAGCACGCGCTGATACTCGCCCGCGCGCATCGCGAAGTCGGCGACCGACAGCGCGTAAATGAACCCGGAGCATGCGGCTGCGACGTCGAACGCGGGGATCGTCGTGACGCCGAGCCGGCTCTGGATCTGGCAGGCGAACGACGGGAACGCGTACTCCGAGGAAACCGTACCGGTGACGATCGCGTCGAGCTCGCCGGGCTTGATGCCCGCGCGCTCCAGCGCGATCCGGCTCGCGTCGGCGGCGATGTCGGCGAGCGACTCGCCCGAGCGCATCGTATAGCGCTGCTGGATCCCGGTGCGCGAGCGGATCCACTCATCCGAGGTTTCCATGTAGCGCTCGAGATCTTTATTGGTCATCGCGGTGCGCGGCAGTGCGCGCCCGGTGGCAACGACTCTGGAACCCATGATTTTTTGCTCAGCTCAACTGACCGATCTGAAGGCCAGCGTGGTGTTGGTGCCGCCGAAGCCGAACGAGTTGTTGAGCGCGATGCGGATTTTGCGCGCCCGCGGCTTGTTGGGCACGTAGTCGAGATCGCACTGCGGATCCGGGAACTCCTGGTTGATGGTCGGCGGGATCATTCCGCGCGTGATCGCGAGCACCGTGTAGGCCGACTCGATCGCGCCCGCCGCGCCCAGCGTGTGCCCGGTCATCGACTTGGTCGAGCTGATCGCGATTTTCGCCGCGCGCTCGCCGAAGGTGCGCTTGATCGCCTGGGTCTCCGCCACGTCGCCCACTTCCGTCGAGGTCCCGTGCGCGTTGATGTAGTCGACTTCGCCGGGATCGAGGTCGCTATCCTCCAGGCACAACTGCATGCAGCGCGCTGCGCCGCGTCCTTCCGGCGACGGCGAGGTGATGTGATAGGCGTCGCCGTTGGTGGCGTATCCGCACACTTCCGCGAGGATGTTCGCGCCGCGTGCGAGCGCTGCCTCGCGCTCCTCGAGGATCAACGACGCCGCGCCCTCGGCCATCACGAACCCGTCGCGCTCGCGATCGAACGGACGGCTCGCCGCCTCGGGACGATCGTTGCGCGTCGACAGCGCGCGCATCGCGATGAAACCGCCCACTCCCAGCGCGGTCAGCGCCGCCTCCGCACCGCCGGTGATCGCCGCATCGAGGTAGCCAAGCCGGATCATCCGGTACGCCTCGCCGATCGCGTGGCTGCCTGACGCGCACGCGCTGGTGGTGCAGAGATTCACGCCGCGCGCGCCGTATTTGATCGCGATCTGCCCGGGCGCGAGGTTGGAGATCAGCTTCGGTATGAAAAACGGGGTCACGTGCTTGAGCCCGATCGCCATGTACTGCTTATGACATTCCTCGATCGTGCTGAGGCCGCCGATCCCGACTCCCACCAGCACGCCGACCCGCTCGGAGGACTCGTCGTCGGCGATTTTGAACCCCGACTGCTCCATCGCCTGCGCCGCCGCGCACATCGCGAACTGGATGAACAGGTCCATCTTCTTGATGTCGCGCTTTTCGATCCAGTCCTCGGGCTTGAAGTCTTTGACTTCGCCCCCGATGCGCGCCGGAAACAGCGAGGCGTCAAAGCGCGTGATCGGGCCGATACCCGAGCGGCCCGCCATCAGCGCCTCCCAGTTCTGCTCGACTCCGATTCCGAGCGGCGTAATCATCCCGACTCCGGTCACCACCACCCGGCGATTAAGCATTACTCTCATCGGGAACCCTCATCCCTCCTCAGCATTAACCCCCATCATCTAACAAAACCCGGCCGTGGTCGAGAATGGCTGGCAAGGATCGAACTCCATCCTCGACGCCCGCGCGACGCGATCAGCGCAACATTCGCGAAACGCAACCAAACCTTGAAGAAGCGGCGCTACAAGTGAAACAATTGGATCGTGGCGCTCGCCGACCCCGCATCCGATCCTTTTGCCAAGCTCGCAGAGAACCTGGGCGAGCTCGAGGTTGTGATCGGCGAGCGAGCGCGGCCCGCGGTGCGCGAGGTCCGCGCCGGACTCCACGACGCTATCGCCGCGCGCGAGCGTGGCGACATGCCCGCGGCGCTGGCCGCGATTCGGCGCGCGATGGAGCGCCTCGCCGCGCTGGGCGCCGATCTCGACGCCGACGAAGGCGCCATGATGCGCATGATCGCGGAGCGTTTCAGCGCGGCGATGAGCACCGGCCGCAAAGGGGAGGCGAAGGACGTGGTCGGCGTGATGCGCCATAAGGCCGGCGACACCAAGGACGACGAATCTGATTGGTGATTCGCCTGACCACTGACGCAGCTTGAGCTGCGCCGCGGCGCACGACGGCCACTACAATTGGTCTGAAAACCGGCGGCAGACTTCGCGCCGTGCCCGCACGAAAACCTGCCGCTCCAATCATTTAACTGGTGACAACTTGGCGACCGCAGTAAAAGTCAATGTGAATCGGCCCGAGGATCTCGACCTGCTCTGCATCAATTCGATTCGCGTGCTCGCGATCGACGCGGTGCAGAAAGCCAATTCGGGACATCCCGGGATGCCGATGGGGATGGCGCCGGCCGGGTACCTGCTCTTCACCCGCTTCATCCGCCACAATCCGAAAAACCCGCACTGGTTCGGACGCGATCGTTTCGTGCTCTCCGCTGGGCATGGCTCGATGCTCCTCTACGCGTGCCTCTACCTGAGCGGCTACGACCTCTCCCTCGGCGACATCAAGCAATTCCGCCAGTTCGAGAGCCGCACACCCGGGCATCCCGAGTACGGCCTGACACCCGGCGTCGAAACCACCACCGGCCCGCTGGGGCAGGGCGTCGGCAACGGCATCGGGATGGCGATTGCGGCCAAGCATCTCGAGGCGCGCTTCGGCGCCGACGCGCCTGGAGTCTTCGATCAGCGGATTTTCGGAATCATCAGCGATGGCGACGTGATGGAAGGGATCCAGGCGGAAGCCGCCTCGCTCGCGGGCCATCTTGGGCTCGGCAATATCGTTTATCTCTACGACGACAACCACGTCACGATCGACGGTCACACGCCGCTGACTTTTTCCGAGGACGTCTGCAAACGCTACGACGCCTACGGGTGGCACACGCAGACGGTGCAGGACGTCAACGATCTGGCCGAGCTGGGAAAGGCGATCGAGAATGGAATCGCCGAAACCTCGCGCCCGTCGCTGATTCGCGTCCACACTCACATCGGCTATGGCAGCCCGAACAAGCACGACAGCAGCGAGGCGCACGGCAAGGCGCTCGGCGTTGAAGAGGTCAAGCTCACCAAGGAATTCTACAAATGGCCCACGGAGCCGGCTTTCTTCGTGCCCGACGTGGCCCTCACCGAGTTCCGCAAATGCGTGCCGCGCGGCGCCCAGCTCGAGGCCGATTGGAACGGCAAGCTTGGCAAGGCCAAGCCCGCGGCGGCGGCCGAGTTCAAGGCGGCGCTCAGCGGCGAGCTGCCCAAGGGATGGGACGCCGAGCTTCCGGTGTTCACTCCCAAGGACAACCTCGCCACGCGCGAGTCCGCTTCCAAGGCGGAGGCTGCGATCGCCGCGAAAGTATGGAAATTGTTCGGCGGCTCTGCGGACCTGAACGAATCGACCTTCACCGACATCAAGGACGGCGGCGACTTCGAGCGCGGCCGCTACGCGGGCCGCAATCTTCACTTCGGCCTCCGCGAGCATGGGATGTGCTCGATACTCAACGGCATCGGGCTGTTCGGCCCGTTCATCCCCTACGGCTCGAGCTTCATGGTGTTCACCGACTACGGACGGCCGGCGATTCGGCTCGCCGCATTGATGGGGCTGCACGTGATTTTCGTCTTCACCCACGACTCGATTGGCGTCGGTGAAGACGGCCCCACCCACGAGCCGATCGAGCATCTGACCTCGCTGCGCGCGATCCCGAACATGACCGTGATCCGCCCCGGAGACGCCAACGAGGCGGCCGAGATGTGGCGCGTCGCGATGACCCACAAGGGCGGCCCGCTGATGTTCTCGCTCACGCGCCAGAAGATCCCGACCTTCGATCGCGCGCAGATGGCGCCGGCCAGCGGCCTCGCGCGCGGCGCGTACGTGCTGACCGAAACCAAGGGACGCGCGGCGGACATAATCCTGATCGCCACCGGCTCCGAGCTGCAGCTCGCCGTCGGCGCCAAGCCCGAGCTCGAGAAGCAGGGCAAGGCGGTCCGCGTGGTGAGCATGCCGAGCTTCGAGTTGTTCGAAAAGCAGGACCAGGCGTATCGCGATTCGGTGCTGCCGCCCAGCAATCGATGCCGCCTGGCAGTGGAGGCGGGCTCGCCGCTCTCATGGTACCGATGGGTCGGTCTCGACGGCGACGTCATCGGCATGACCACCTTCGGCATGTCGGCGCCGTCCCAGCAGGTGCTGAACCACTTCGGCTTCACGGTGGAAAACGTGGTAGCCCGCGCGCAGAAACTGCTGGCGCGAAAGGTCTGAGAGCGCGTAGCGCGCACCTGAGAAAGGGAGCCTGAAACCTGGGTGAGGTTTCAGTATCCGGATCTTTCTCCTGCCGATGGCGCGAGTTCGCGCGCGCAAGTATGGCTTGGCACCTGCCGTTTCGGCTAGCCTCTGATCAGGCGACCATATGAGCGAGAAAAAAATCGTCATCCTGGACGATGCCGACGCGCTCTACGTTCACGCCGCCGAGGAGATCGCGCATTTCGCCGGCGATGCGATCTGTAGCCACGGCGAATTCATGCTGTGCCTAAGCGGCGGCTCGACTCCCGCCGCGACCTACGACCTGCTCGCCACGCGCTTTCAGCACAGCATCGATTGGAGCGAGGTCCAGTTCTTCTGGGGCGATGAGCGATGCGTTCCGCCGGCCGATCCGGCCAGCAACTTCGCGATGGCGGATCGCACGATGCTGAGCAAGCTCGCGCTCAAGCCGGGCCAGGTACATCGGATTCGCGGAGAGCTGCCGCCCGACGGCGCCGCGCGCGACTACGAAGAGGAATTGCGCCGCGCCTTCGCGATCGCCGAGACCGAGGTTCCGCGCTTCGACGTGATCCTGCTCGGCCTGGGCGAGAATCGCCACACCGCCTCGCTGTTTCCGGCGAGCCCGGCGATTCACGAGACCAACCGGATCGCAGTGCCGGTCCAGGTCGACGACGTGCATCGCGATCGCGTTACCTTAACGCCGCCGGTGCTCAACAACGGGCATCGCGTGATGTTCCTGGTACAGGGGCAGTCCAAGGCCGAGGCGGTGCGCGACGTGTTGGAGGGTCCGCGCGACCCCGATCGCTTCCCCGCGCAGATCGTCGCGCCGGTTAACGGCGAGCTGATCTGGCTGCTCGACAAGAGCGCCGCCAGCCTGCTTTCCGCACACTAAGAATCAGAAATGCTCCGCTTCGCGTACCGGCATTTCACCGCGATTCTGATTCTGGCCGCGATCGCGGCGTGGGGAATTTTCTATCTGCCCTACACTCCCACCTGGTCGGTCTTCCGGCTCAAGCAGGCGGTCGACGCACGCGACGGCAACGAGGCCGCCCGCTACGTCGATTTTCAAAGCGTCGTCCAGCATGCAGGCTACGAGATGGTGCAGAACAAGAGCGGCTCCGATCCGCTGAGCAACCTGGTCGGCAAGGCCGCCGTCGATCTGTTCACCGCCCCGATGGCGGGTGCGCTGCAGGCATGGGTCATTCAGCAGGTGAACGACGGCAACAAGGACCTGCAGATGCCGGGGTCGGCAGTAGCCGGCTCGCTGATCGTGCTGCATCGCAACGGCGACACGGCCTTCAGCACCTTCACCGACAACAAGGGCCAGACGCTCGAGGTTCACCTGGCGCGGGCCGTCGACGGCCACTGGCAGGTAGTCGAAGTAAAAAACGTCGGCCAACTCCTGCAGAAGCTAAGGCACCAGCCGAATATACAAACCCCCTGACGGATTTCCCACTTCGTTCCGAGGGATCTCATCCGTCTCTCCGGTGAGCATGCGAGCGCGCCGAAGTGGCGTAGCTGTTAATCACTTCTTGCAACGACCAGACAGAGGAACGCCAGGACCAGTGCAACAGGTCCGTTCTGGAACCGTTCCGAACTGCTCGACGAGGCGAAGTTAGCCACTGCACTCAGCCCCATTACACCGACCAGCGCCCATGTCCCCCAACGCAAGATTCCGAACCGGTCGGGTGATGCCCAATATCGCGCGCGACCGAGGACGATGATAGCGCCGGCAACGAGCAGGATGGCCGCGAACGCGCTCGCGACTCGGAGCCGCACAGGCAGACGGTCGTGAGTTCCGCCCCAAGCGCCGGAAAGCCCTCGAGAGCCGCCGAGCGCCCAGAAAATTTCGCAGCCCGCAACTACGATGAAAGCCGTGGCGGCCAGCAGAGCGGCGAACCAGGACGCTCGCTTGGTGATCGCAACACCGCGGCGAAGCTCCATGCTGGCGTTGTAGCACGCCCCCCTGAATAGCGCCCGTCAGGCCAACCTAAGCCTCAGTCATCCGCGCAGAATGAGGTAACGGGCCATGAGAGAGCGCGCCGGCGCGGTCGCAACCATCTGACATACTTTCGGAAAAATCTTCCGAGTCAGTAGTTCCTATGGATATCCGAAACGACAAGAAACTATTTAATTCCATATTCACCGGGTTAGTCGCCAGCGCCTCATTTTCGGCACATCAATTGCGTCCCTTATAGTGAGCTGGTGATCAAAACACATGTCGATGCTGGCTCGATGGCGTCGCTGGAGATCGCCTTTGCAATGGGGTGAACTCATGAAGAAGACAACCATTATGAACGCAGTGATGGCCGGGTTTATCACCGTCGGCGCAGTAGCTCTGGTCGCCTGTTCCGATAGCGCAGAGACCACCACGACCACGCGGGAATACTCCACGACGACGCAGCCTCCTGTGCAGGTGGTTGACGTGCCGACGACGGTGGCGACGGTACCGGCGTCAGCGAACTCGACGACGGTCACGACCCAATTCAACAACGGCACAGTCGAGAAGCGCACGACCACCGGCTACAATCCGGCATACACCACCGTCGGACCACCGTATGCGACCACGGTCGTAGCGACGCCCCCGGTCGCTTCAGTAGTGACGGTGCCCGCACCGATGGTAGCGACGGCTCCGGTTGTGGCGGTGCCCGAAACGACAGTCGTGACAACGCCCCCGGTAATAGCAACCGCTCCAATTGTAACAACGCCCGCAACCACAACAACGCGCACCACGACCACCACCGACGACTACGGCAACACAGTCCAAAAGCAGACGACTACGGTGACCTCACCGGCTTACTGAAGAGGCTCTCACCGTATCGCCCAACCAAACCGTCCGCATGGCCATGTGCCACTTAAACCACGGCTGTCGAAACCCGCTTCGGGTTTCGAACAGGCTTGAATCGTGTACTCCCGCCGTCCCGACTTTCTCGACGAGGGCAACGATCCTGCGGAATTTCCTGAGCGCGAAGCGCGCATCTTAGCCCCCCAGGAAGCGCGAAACCCGTGAGGGGTTTCGCATATTCTCTGCTCTCCGTTTCTCTGACCATCGCGCGCCGACCCTCACGTTTACTCTCTGCCCCGCTACAGCTAGACTGATTAATTGCGCGGGCGAACCCTTCGCGGCTCGGCCGCGTTTTAGCATTCACTGCGATAAATTATGCGTCGTAAGGACATTCGAAATCTCGGGATTGTTGCTCACGTCGATCACGGCAAGACCACCCTGGTCGATGCGATGCTGCGCCAGTCGGGCGTTTTTCGCGCCAACGAGCAGGTGGTCGAGCGGGTGATGGATTCGTTCGCGCTCGAGCGCGAACGCGGCATCACCATCATGGCCAAGAACACCTCGATCCTGTGGCAAGGCACCCGCATCAACATCGTCGATACCCCCGGCCATTCGGATTTCGGCGGCGAAGTGGAGCGCACGCTCTCGATGGTCGACGGCGTGCTGCTGCTGGTCGACGCCTGCGAGGGTCCTCTGCCGCAGACCCGCTTCGTGCTCAAGAAGGCGCTCGAAGCCAAGCTCGCAGTGGTCTTGTGCATCAACAAGATCGATCGCGCCGACGCGCGCGCCGTCGAAGTCCTCGACGAGGTCTACGATTTGTTCATCGACCTTGGCGCCGACGACACGCAGCTCGATTTCCCGGTGCTCTACACCAACGCACGCGCCGGGACCGCGGCGCTGAGCCTCGACACGCCCGGCGAGAATCTCGTCCCGCTGTTCGAAACCATCGTCAGTCATCTGCCCGGTCCCGAAGTCGACCCCGAGGCGGCGCTCCAATTCCAGGTCAACAATCTCGACTACGACGACTATGTCGGCCGGCTCGCGATCGGACGCATCATCGCGGGCTCGATGAGTGCGGGCGCGAGCTATGCGCTATGCCGCCTGGATGGGTCGATCGTCAATTGCAAAATCGCGCATCTCTACGGATGGCAGGGGCTCAAGCGCGTCGAGCGCGACCGCGCCGACGCCGGCGACATCGCGATCGTCTCGGGTATCGAGGACATCAACATCGGCGAGACCATCGCCGACCCCGAGCGCCCGCTCGCGCTCAAGCCGATTACCATCGACGAGCCGACCGTGGTGATGACCTTCTCGGTCAACAACTCGCCGTGGGCAGGCCGCGAGGGCGACTACGTGACCTCGCGCAAGTTGGGTGAGCGGATCGATCACGAGGCGCATCGCAATGTCAGCGTGCGCGTCGAGCAGGTCTCGCCCGACGCGTGGCGCGTGATGGGCCGCGGCGAGCTGGCGCTGGCCGTTATCGTCGAGACGATGCGCCGCGAGGGTTACGAGTTGCAGGTTTCCAAGCCGACCGTCATCACGCGCCAGGACGGCGGCGCGATTCTCGAGCCGATGGAACTGCTGGTGGTCGACATCCCCGAGGAATGCATCGGCGTGGTCACCCAGATGCTCTCCTCGCGCAAGGGCAAGATGCGCACCATGACCACTCACGCCAGCGGCCGCGTGCGCCTGGAGTACGACGTTCCGGCGCGCGGGCTTATCGGCTTTCGCGGCCGGTTCCTGGAGAACACGCGCGGGATGGGCGTGATGCATACGCTTTTCAACGGCTACGCGCCGTGGGCCGGCACGATCCGCTCGCGCGCCAACGGCGCGATGATTTCGGACCGCGAAGGGGTCACCACCGGCTACGCGATATTCCATCTGCAGGAGCGCGGCCGGTTCTTTATCGGCGCCGGCGAGCCGGTCTACGAGGGCATGATCGTCGGCGAGTACGCGCGGGAAATTAATTTGCCCGTCAACGTATGCCGCGAGAAGAAGCTCACCAACATCCGCTCCTCCGGCCACGACGAGGCGATTCGATTGTCGCCGCCGCAGGTGATGACCCTGGACCTCGCTCTTGAGTGGATCGACGAAGAGGAACTGGTCGAGGTGACGCCGAAGTCGGTGCGGATGCGCAACCGCGTGTTGAAGACAGCGCTGCGCAACAAGCATCGCGCAGGATGGCTCGACGCGCCGCCCAGCGCGGAGTTATCGGAAAGCGACTGATTACCGTTACAATCACCTCAAGGCGAGGCTCACCGTAAATCATCGAGCGGGGAGCGCGAAAACCCGCCCCGCCAAGCATGAGATTCGGCCGTATCGCCGCGATTGGTCTCGCCCTCGTGATCCTCATTCTCGGCGCGTTCGCCGAACTGATACTTCACAACCAGGATAAAATCGTAAGCGCCGCGCTGGCTTCGGTAAAAGCTCGCAGCGGGATCGACATCACCGCCAGCGCCAGTCACGTCCTGCTGCAAAACCATCTGGTCGTGGTCCTCGACCAACCGCATGTCGCCTCCGGCGGCGTGGAGCTGGTGAAACTGCAGTCGCTGCGCGTCGTCATCAGCTACCATTCGCTGCTGTTCAGTAAGGGCCTGCCGCTCTACGCGCTGATTCTCGAAAATCCCGAAGTCACGCTTCCGGTCGCCCCCTATCAATCGAAGGTGATCGCGGTGCCGAAACCCGACGCCGAGTCGGTCAAGGGGATGCTGGAGGCGCTCGGTGCGCTCTCGCGGGTCGCGTGGCGAGTCGACACCGTCGAGGGCTCGGTGCGATGGGCCGACGGGAGCGCCGGCGCCGAGCACATCGGTTTGCTCGCGTATCGGCAGCGCCGCACTCCAAGGATATGGCAAATCTCTTTCGATGCGATCGTGACGCGCGCGCCGTTCAACGGCGCCCATCTGGCGGGGCGCGTGCGGGTCGGCAATCGCAGCCAGAATCAGGTCGCGATTGGCCGCCTGTGGTTCTGGGGCGCGCCGCTGGCGGGACCGCTGGCGGCGGGGCTCGAAGCCTCCACAATGACCGAGGGCACGCTCAACTTTGGACTGCAGGATGACGGCTCGGCTACCGGCCACGGCGAGTTTGGCGCGAAGCACGTGCAGTTGAAGGGCGCGCGGCTCGCCGCGCCGATCATGCTCGGTGACTTTTCGCTCAACACCGAGTTTGCGATTTCCGAGGGCGGTTACGCGCTGCGCAAACTCACCCTGAGCAACGTCGGGAAGCAGGTCCTGTCGGGCGAGTCAGAGTTGAGCCAGCCCTACGGCGCGAAGCCTAAAGTCGGCATTCGCCTGGGCAATTTCGAGATCGATGCGACGCGGCTCAAGGCGCGGATGCTCGAGTTGCGCGGTTTGCCGGAGCGGCTGGTCGCCACCATGAAGGAAATCACCTCGGGGCGGATGCGGGTGGGAGTGGCAAACTTCAGCGGCGCGCTCGAGGAGATCAAGGTGGCGCCGCTGGCCACCCTCCAGAAAAATCTCGAGGTCACTGCCGACCTGCAGGGCGCCGGTTTCTCGCTTCCCGCCGATTTGAAGCTGCCGCCAGTCACGGACTTGAGCGGCGAGCTCAGCTATTCCAAGGGCACCCTGCAGCTCACCCAGGGAGGCGCGCGACTTGGCAAATCGACCATCGATCGTCTCGCCCTGCACGCCAATTTCAACGGCGGTATCGACGACGCGCCGTACCAGGTCGCGCTCGGCGCCAGCGCTGACCTCGCGGAGCTGCAGCCCGCGATCGCCGAGGCGCTCGACTGGTTTCAGGTCCCCAATCGCGATCGTTTGAGCACGCTGGCTGGGCGTTTCGAGGTCGAGGCGCAGGCCTCCGGCAGGCTAAGCCGCGCGCGCTTCAAGACCCCTGCCGACTATGTCGTCAAGGTCGATCTCGAGCACACCAAGGTCACGCTCAAGGGAGCACCGGGCCCGGTTGAGTTTACCCGCGGCGGCGTGGTCGTCGAGCCTGGTGTCGTGCGCCTCGACAACATCGCGGTGGTCGCCACCGGCGGCAACGCGAAAATCAACGGCGAAATCAGCACCGGACAGAATCGGACGATTCGCGGTCTCAAGATCGAGCTCCATCAGATGCCGGCGGGGCCGTGGCTCGGACTGGTCGTCAATACCCGCGACCTTGCCGTCACCGGCCCCATCGGCGGTGACGTCACGATGGACAGCGACCCCGCGCGTCCCGGCGAGATGCTGCTCGAAGGCAAACTGACGCTGGTCAAGGGCGAGGTGGGGCTCGGGTTTCTGCGTACTTCGATCCTGGCGGAGGGTGCGACGCTTTCGATGCATCGCCACCAGATAATTCTCTCGATGCCGGGGTCGGAGCTCGAAGGCCAGCCGCTCGACTTCCGGCTCGAGGTCCCGGACGTGGAACATCCGTCACTGCGCATCGACGCGGTCTCGCAGAAGATGGATCTCGAGGTGATGAAGTTCGTGCAATTGCCATGGACCAAGACCGGCCCCGCGACTTTTTTCAAGGAACCGGTGCATGGCCACGTCGAGATTCGAAATGGCAATCTCGACAAGCTCATGATGACCGACGTGCGCACCGACTTCACCTACAACAACGGCGATTGGCGCATCTTCAACTGCTCGGCGAGATCGCTCAAGGGCCTGGTGGGAGTTGAAGTGGCCGGCCGCAAGCCGGACCACTGGATACACATGAAGGGGACTCTCGCGGACGTCGATACCAGCGAGGTCTTCAAGATGTCAGGCGATAAGCGCTCTCCGCTGCTGGGTCGCCTGTCGGTCGCCTTCGACCTGTGGGGCGATTCCGGCCTCACTTTTTTCCATACGCTGGCCGGCGACACCGCGATCACGGTCCGCAAAGGAAACCTCGACAAATTTACCCTGCTCTCGCGCCTGCTCGCGCTCATCGACCTGAAGAGCTGGCTCACCGCGAAGATTCCCGATCCGCGGGTGGCGGGAATCCCGTTCGACTCGCTGATCGCGGACTTCAAAGGGGAGAAGGGCCTTTTCTACACCGATAACCTCACGGTCAAGGGTCCGGTCATGGACATCGTGGCGGTGGGAAGCATCCAGGTGGGCGACGCGAACCTCGACATGGAAGTCGGGATGTTTCCGTTCAACACCGCCAACTGGCTGATCACCAACATTCCGCTGATCGGCGAACGCGTCGCGGCCTCCAAGCTGGTCGCCGCGTATTTCCAGGTCAGCGGGCCGATCAGCAACCCGAGCATCACGCCCAAGCCGCTAACGTCGGTGTTCGAGTTTTTAAAACGGACGCTCGGGATGCCGATAAATATAATCCGGCCCAATACGATCAAATGAGCGCCGTGCTTGGACGGTCCCGGCGCGCTCGCTAGAGTACCAATCTGCGCGCTGCCCCAGGCGGCGATCACATGATCGAACTGATTCTCTATACGCGCGCCGACTGCGAGTTGTGCCGGGAGATGGAGGAGATCGTCGCTCCCGAGGTGGCGCGTTATGGCGCGCGGCTGGAGCGCATCGAAATCGACGGAAATCCGCAGCTCGAGGGGCGCTTCGGGCTCGAGGTACCGGTCCTTTTTGTCAACCAACGCAAGGCGTTCAAATATCGGTGTTCGCAGCGCGAATTGCGCAAGCGACTTGACCGCGAGGTCAGCGTCTAGATGCCATCAGCAGCCAATCGCGCAATCGTAGCGCTGGTAATGACAGGCAGTGAGGAGCAAGCGGTGACGATCGCGCGCGCGTTGGTCGTCGAGCGCCTGGCCGCGTGTGTCAACCTGGTCGCCCCAGTGCGATCGATCTACCGCTGGCATAAAAAGATCGAAGACACGAGCGAATGGATGCTCGTGATCAAAACGCGGGCGAGCCGGTTCGTCGAAATCGAGCGACGGGTGCGGCAGCTTCATAGTTACGAAGTGCCCGAGGTGATCGCGATCCCCGTCGCGGCAGGTTCGCGTCCGTACCTCAACTGGCTGTTCGATGCGACTGCGCCGGAGCGCAAGCAGCGCCGGCGGGCGGCATAGTCGAGATGATCAAGATCGCGATTTCCGGCGCCGGCGCGATCAGCGAACGCGCGCATCTTCCTGCGCTCAAAGCCATTGCGGGCGTGCAGGTTGCCGCGATCCAGAGCCGCACGCGCGAGAAGGCGGAGCGCGTCGCGACTGCGCTGTGGCCCGACGCCGCCAGCCGTCCGCGCGCCTACGACAACTTCGACGAGATGCTCGAGCGCGAGCGTCCCGGCGCGGTCGGCATCTTCACGCCCAATTATCTGCATTGCGAATACACACTCAAGGCGCTCACGGCCGGCGCTCACGTGTTGGTGGAAAAGCCGATGGCGCCGACTGCGGCCAAGGCGCGCCGGATGGTTGCCGCGGCAGCAAAGGCGAATCGTGTGCTGATGGTCGCGATGCAGCGCCGCTACGGCGTGGCGCCGCCTCGACTGGGGCACCCAGCAGCTGTCGGTGGAGGCGGGGCGCTACGAGGTCATCCTGCCCCCGTCGGGGGTGGGCGACATGATGGCCATGCTCGCCTTCGACGCCCTCGGGGGCCAGGACAGCGAGGACGGCCGCACCGTGTTCTCCAAGGAGGGCGGCGGCACCCGGGTGGGCGAGACGATCTCCGCGTTGCCCTTCACGCTCTACAGCGACCCGGACGAGGCCGGGGTCCGATGCGCGCCCTTCGTGGCCACGTCGGCGTCCGGCTCGGAGGTGTCGGTCTTCGACAACGGGCTGCCGTTCGGGCGCGTCGACTGGCTGCGCGACGGCATCCTGGCGCACCTGCGCTACCACCGGGCCGGTGCCGCCAAATCGGGCGCGCCATGGCGCCCTACGTCGACAATCTGATCCTGCGCTGCGGCGGGCCGGACGGCGGATCGCTGGACGAAATGGTGGCGCGCACCGAGCGGGGCCTCCTGCTGACGTGCCTGTGGTACATCCGCCCGGTCGACCCGGCCACGTTGTTGATGACCGGTCTCACCCGCGACGGCGTCTACGTCATTGAGGACGGGACGGTCGTCGGAGCGTCGAACAACTTCCGCTTCAACGAGAGTCCGGTCGACCTGCTGGCCCGGGCCACCGAGGTCGGCACGCCGGTGCGCTCGCTCGGGCGCGAGTTCGGCGAGTACCTGAACCGCACGATCATGCCGCCGCTGCGCATCCCCGACTTCAACATGAGCACGGTGAGCCAGGCCAGCTGAGACAGCGGGCGGCGACGCCGGGCGGCCCGGCGGAACCGGCGGGTGGGCCGAGCTCAGGCGGGCAGACGGGCCTCCACCAGCATGCGCCGGCCTGTGGCGACGAACATCCCGTCCCGCTCGATCTGCTCGTGCAGGGCCCGCAGCCGTTCGTAGGAGGCCTCGGGTGTGAATCCCGGCACGGTCCACACGACCTTGCGCAAGAAGTACACCACCGCCGCCACGTCGAAGAACTCGACCCGGAGCGCGCACTCCTGCAGGTCGACCACCTGCAGCCCGGCCGCCTCGGCGGAGCCCGGGCACCCGCCGCGCTGCGGAGCGGGTTGAGCGGCCGCGGCCCGCCGAAGAACTCGGTGAGCTCCCGGTTGGTCCCGGCCCCGATCTGCTGCGAGAAGTAGGTCCCACCGGGACGGAGCACGCGGGCGATCTCGTCCCACAGGACGAGGACCGGATGGCGGCTCACGACGAGATCGAAGGTGTTGTCGGCGAATGGCAGTGACGGCGCGTCCGCTACGGCCACCACGTGGGCGCCCGGGGCCGCAGCCGGTCACGGGCGACGGCCACGTTGGGCGGCCATGACTCGGTGGCCACCAGCAGCGGCGGTGGTGGCGTGGGGAGGCCGGCCAGCACCTCACCCCCGCCCGTCTCGATGTCGAGCGCAGCGGTGGCGTGCGCCATGCGCTCCCCCATCTGACGGGCGTAGCCCCAGGGTGGGCGCTCTTCGGTGGCCCGGCCCTCGAACCACGAGAAGTCCCAGCCCTCGACCGCAACGGCGGCACCCTCCGCCACCAGGTCCTCGAAGGACACGGGGGCGACGCGGTCAGTGTCGCAGGGCGTTGTCGAGGAAGAGGAGGGAGCCCCAGACGATGGCGAAGATCATCCAGCCGCGGGCGGCGCCGGCCACGATGAGCGTGCCCCACCCGCTCCCCTGCGACCCCGAGCCCGAGCCGGCCGCCGGCACCGGCCCGGGCACGGGCACGGGCACGGGCACGGAGCGCTCCCATTCGGACGCGGCGGCCGGCGGCGCCGCCCGGGGCGGCTCCAGGGGCTCCCGGCGGCAGCGGCGCTCCAACCGGTGGCGTCATGCCCACCGCCGGCGGCGGAGGCGGGACGGGCGACGACGCCGGCGGCATCGGGGTGACCACGTGGCTGCGGTCGCCGAGCATCCCCCACGGGTACTCCGACGTCAGCATGAGGAAGTAGCAACCATGCCGAGCCTCGTAGCGCAACTAGGCCGGCCGCAGGTGTAGAGCGGCGCGGCACCCTCCGGCGAACAGCGGCGCTCTACCCAGACGACCAACAAGAGCGGAAAGTCAACCCGTACGTCACGTCTGCACGAACTGCTGCGCCGGGATGGCAATGAAGAAGCGGAACAACACGGCCAGTCGGTTGAGCTCGCCCGGGGCCGACGGGAGGACCGGCGCACGCGGGTAGTCGGCGTCGTCAAAGGAGAAGGGTGGGTATCGATCGGTCATGAGGAAGTAGTAGGCCCACCCGGACGTACCAACGCACCACACCGCCCATGAACGTGTGGGCCCACTCGGGCAGACGACCCGTGATCAGCGCGGCGAACCAGCCGATGATGGCGACGAAGAGCACTGCGAGGGCGAGAAAGACCAAAATGATGAACTGGGGGATCAGCAGGATGAAACGGACGAGCACGGTCAGGCGGTTCTGCTCGGTGACCCCGGTGAACCACACGTCCACCCGTCGTGAGGGCATGGCCATGGCAGCGTCCATCGTGATGTCCCCTTCGCGCCCTCGTCGCGGACGCCTGGCGACAGGTCAGGACACGGTGCGGATGGCGCGGGGTGATGGGCTCGGACCGAATACCGGTGACGTCAACGGCTGCGGTACACGGCGTCGATGAGGGCCCGGTTCCGTGTGCTCTGCCAGCGCGGGATGACGTGGTTCATGACGTACCCGAACGCCACACCGGCGTCGGGGTCGGCGAACCCGACCGCGCCGCCGGTCCCGAAATGCCCGAAGCTGTGCGGGTTGGGTCCGAACGGGCGCCGCGGCACCGTGGGCTTGAAGCCCAAGCCGAACGTCACCTCCTCGTGGAGGATGGGGCAGTACCCCTCGGACTGCGGCGAGGTCGCTTCGTCCAGCAGCGAGGGTGACAGCAGCCGGTCGGGCTGCAGCAACGCGGCGTACAGCCGGGCCACACCGCGCGCCGTTCCGTGCCCGTTGGTCGACGGCACCTCGGCCCGCGCCACCCCGCGGTGTTGACCACGCCCATGGACGAGTAGCCCGGCGGGTTGACGTAGCTCAGCATCTCCATGCGCCGGTCTCCCTCGAGCGCGGTCGTCCAGCGAGGTCGAGCAGCACCGGCGCTGACGAAGCGCACCTCGGCGCAGCGCGCAGCTGGTCGTCCGGGACGCCGACATGCACATCGGCGCCGAGCCGACCGGCCACCGCCGCCAGCCGCTCCCCGACGCTCTGGCCGCTGACCCGCCGCACCACCTCGCCGATCAGATGCCCGTAGGTGTTGGTGTGGTACGCGTGCCGGGTGCCCGGCACCCACCACGCCTCGGTGGCCGCCAGCGCGGCCGCCATGACATCCCAGTCCCACAGGTCGTCGTCGGTCAGGGGTTCCCGGATGGCCGGGACGCCGGCCTGATGGCACAGGGCCTGGCGGAGCGTGGCCGTGCCCTTGCCGCCGGCGGCGAACTCGGGCCACACGGCGGCGATCGGCTCGTCGAGGGCGAGGCGCCCGTCGTCGACCAGCTGCAGGGCCAAGAGGGCCAGGAATGCCTTGCCGACCGAGTAGTAGTCGACCAGGGTGTCACCCTGCCAGGGCGTGCCGCCGGACGGCCCAGCCGCCGGCCAGGTCGACCACGGCCTCGCCGTCGACCATGACGCAGACGGCGGCGCCGACCTCACCACGCTC
>CAVWMQ010000008.1:0-123254 GCA_963756155.1 uncultured delta proteobacterium | reverse complement strand
GGCCTCGAGCGCATCGTAAAAGAGGCGGTCGTCGGCGGCGCGATCGGAGTCCCGCATTTCATCCGCGCGCGCCTGTCGCACGGCGGTCCCGAAGGCTGGGCGCCCGGGCAGAGCTGGTTCGTCACGCCCGAGCAAGCGGGCGGCGGCGCAATGCTCGATCTCGGAGTGCACGTCGCGGATCTCGCCATCTGGATGATGGGCGAGGTCGACTCGGTGTCGGGTCAGGTCGGGACGTTGGCGAAACCAATCGCGGTCGACGACAACGGCGTGATGCTGCTGCATTTCCGCTCGGGCGCGTTCGGAGTGGTTGAGGCGAGTTGGAGCAGCCGGCCTCCGCTCTCGGCGCTGGAGATTTATGGCAGTGAGGGCCGCGTAATGATGGGATATCCGCGCCTCGATATCGCGATTCAACGCGCCGACGGCAGCGCGGCGCCGGGCTACACGCGCGAAGAGATCATGAGCCGGTTCGATCCGCGCGATTTGCTCGCGCCGTCGCGCGCGCTCGCAGCGAATTTCGTCGATGCGATAAACGGCTGCGCCACCCCGAGTCCGGACGGGACGGACGGGATGCGCGCGATCGAAGCCATCGAGGCATGCTACCGTTCATCGCAGAGCGGTGCGCGGATAAAACTGCCGCTCGAATAGCGGTTGCAGAAGCGGCCGCACGATCCGATGTTTCGCGAATCGATTCAGAAGATGGCGCCCTACCAGCCCGGCGAGCAGCCGCGTCCGGGCGAGCGCCTGATCAAGCTCAACACCAACGAGAATCCCTATCCGCCTTCGCCGCGCGTGCTCCGCGCGGTGGCGCGCGCTGCCGCGGGCGCCTTGCTGCGGCTCTATCCTGCGCCGCGCGCCGACGATTTTATCGGTAGCGCCGCGCGTCTGTACGGCGTCGCGAAGCGCAATATCATTGCCGGAAACGGTTCCGACGAACTGCTCGCGATGCTCTTCCGCGCGACTCTCGATTCCGGCGATACGGTCGCGTATCCGGTCCCGACCTACTCGCTCTACGACACACTCGCGTCTATTCAGGGAGCGCGGGTGCTGCGCTTTCCACTGCGCGACGATTTCAGTATTCCACTTGACGAGCTGGCGCAGGCGCAGGCGCGGCTCACTATCGTGTGCAGTCCCAACTCGCCGTCGGGCACCAGCACGCCGGCCCGGCATCTGGACCAGCTCGCGCGCCGGCTTCGCGGCAGGCTACTGGTGATCGACGAGGCTTACGTCGACTTCGCCCAGGAGAACGCACTCGGCCTGATCCGGCGAAATCGCAACGTCGTCATCCTGCGCTCGCTCTCCAAATCGTTCTCGCTCGCTGGGATGCGCCTGGGCCTATGTTTCGCTTCGCCGCCTGTGGTCGAGGAGCTTCTCAAGGTCAAAGACTCGTACAACCTGAGCCGTATTGCGCTGGCGGCCGGCGCCGCGGCGCTCGCCGATACTTCATGGATGCGCCGCAACGTCGCCCGCGTGAAGCGCACCCGCGCGAGGACCGAGGCGCTGCTGCGCCAACTCGGTTTCCAGGTGCCGGCGTCACAAGCCAACTTCGTGCTCGCCCGGCTGCCCGGCCAGAACCTGGCCGTGGTCGCGCGGGGATTGCGCCGCGCCGGAATCCTGGTGCGCTACTTTTCTACTCCGCTGCTCGCCGACACGCTCAGGATTTCGATCGGCACCGACGTGGAGATGGCGGCGCTGTTCAAAGCGCTGGCACCGCTGGCCGGACCGTTGGTCGCCGCGCGACGCAACGGGACGCTCCGCTGATAATGGCCCGGCTCACGCGGCTGTTCGATCGATTCCGCTCCTCCAAGGGGACGGAAAAGGAACGCGCGCCCGAAACTGCCGCCGAAACTCAATGGGTGATCGTCGGGCTGGGAAATCCGGACGCGAAGTACAGCCGTTCGCGCCACAATGCGGGCTTCATGACGGTCGATCGGATCGCCGCGGCGCACGGCGTGGAGATCGACCAGCGGCGCTTCAAGGGACTCACCACCCGCGCGCAAATCGCCGGCGCTCCGGTGCTCCTGGTCAAGCCGCAGACCTACTACAACTTGAGCGGCGAATGTGTCACGGCGGCGTTGGGCTACTTCCGCGTCCCGGTCGAGCGCTTGATTGTGGTACACGACGAGCTTGACCTCGAGGCCGGAAGGCTCCGGCTGAAACGCGGCGGCGGCGATGCGGGCAACCGCGGAGTGCGGTCGGTCGCTGGGTCGCTGGGAAACCGCGAGTTCGTCCGGGTGCGAATTGGAATAGGGCGCCCGCCCGAGGATGAAGAGGGGCGCGAGTTTCTGCTGCGAGCGACAACAACGGCGGAGAACGAAGCATTTGCAAAGTCCGTCGAGCGGGCGGCAGATGCTGTGGAGGCGGTCATCGCGGAGGGTCTCGAGACGGCGATGAACCGGTTTAATCAGCGTCCCTAACAACACCCAGGGCCGATCGCATATTTACACTACAGTCAGACAATAAACTGAAATTGACTGTACAATAACTATTTGATTAGTGAAACAACCTGTCAGTTGACATATTTGCTTCGGGCGCGCTAAACAAACGCGAATCAATGAAGTCTCTCGCAAGCATGTTTGGGCGAGTGCGCCTGGTCCCGGAGCCGCCTCGGCTCACCTCTCCATCCGGAGCGGGCGTTGGGATTTTTCCCAGTTTCTTTTGGCAACTGTGGAGAACATGATGACCGTATGTAAAAGGGGGAAGAGGGCATGGCAGCGCGGGGTAGGCCCCGGTTCAGCTCGCCGGCGGCAGCGTTGCGTTTTTACTTCCGGGTGCACGAGCTCTTTCGCGACCATCAGACTCCTGGCTTCACGTCTCGACTGGCGAATGGGTCGCCCCCATCCGGGCGTTGCGTGATCGAGGATTACCTGGCGGTTGACGGCTGCGTTCGTGGCCTCGACGAATTCCAGTCGTGGCTCCTGGCGGAGCTTTATGGCCCGACCGGTTTTGCGGCGCGCCAGCGGACCGTGGCGCGCGCGTGCGTGGCAGCGCGGCTGCGCTTCCCGGAACGGCGCGTCACCGCATGGATGCTCGGGCATATCAAGCGCTTTGCGCTGGACGCGGTGGCTGACCGGCTGCAGCGCGACGGGTTGATAATTTGCGCCCGCAGCCAGCGCGCCACCGGCGATCGCGTCGGCAGGATGCACGCGGTTTCAAGGGTCGTGCGCGGTCTGCGCGCGGTTTGATCGACCGGGCCGCCGGCTTGGGTTTCCAACTCGCGGTGCGATGTCGATAGTCCGGCCGTTCAGGCGCGCCGACGGCGGGATCCTTGCTGCCAATTCGCTCCGTTCTTACGCTGATTCGCTCGGCTTGTTGGCTGATTTGCTCCCGCTCTTCCAACGCGCGCCATTTCCTGTAGGCTTTATCTCCGCGAGGCCTCGGGCCGATCGAATCGACGAACATGGCGGACGAAAAGGAAGCGACCAGCCGCGCGGCGCTGCTCTCGCGGGGCGCGGCCGAGGTAATCTCGCCCCCGGAGCTTGCGGCCAAGCTCGCGCTCAATCGGCCGCTGAGGATCAAGCTCGGGCTGGATCCGACCGCGCCCGACCTCCATCTCGGTCATTCGCTCACGCTCAAGAAGCTCCGCGATTTTCAACGCGACGGGCACACCGTGGTTTTCCTGATCGGCGACTTCACCGCGAGCATCGGCGATCCCACCGGCCGATCCGAGACCCGCAAGCCGCTCTCGCGCGAGCAGATTACCCAGAACGCCGAGACCTACCGGGGCCAAGCCTTCAAGATTCTCGATCCGGACCGCACCGAGGTCAGGTTCAACAGTGAATGGATGGACGAGATCGGCGTGCGCAAGCTGTTCGAGCTTGCCGCGCGGGTGAGCGTCGCGCGCCTGCTCGAGCGCGACGACTTCGAGCAGCGCCTTGCGGCCGAGGAGCCGCTGTTCCTGCACGAGCTGCTCTACCCGCTGGTGCAAGGTTTCGACTCGGTCGCGTTGTTCGCCGATATCGAGATTGGCGGCACCGATCAGAAGTTCAACATGCTGATGGGCCGCGAGCTCCAGCGCGCCGTGGGTCAGCCGCCGCAGGTGGTGATGACGATGCCGCTGCTGGAGGGGCTCGACGGCGTGCGTAAGATGTCGAAGTCGTACGGCAACTACGTCGGCATCACGGACCGGCCCGAGGACATGTACGGCAAGCTCATGAAGGTAAGCGATCCGCTGATGGTGCGGTACTATGAGCTGATGACCGAGGTACCCGCCGATCAGATCGCGGCGATCAAGTCAGGCGAGGTTCATCCGATGCAGGCCAAGAAGCGCCTGGCGCGGACGATCGTCGGCGAGTATCACGGCGAGGAGGGCGCCCGCGCCGGCGAGGCATACTTCGAGGCGAAGTTTCAGCGCCGCGAAGTCCCCTCCAACGTCCAGGTCTATCGCCTCAATGAGCCGATATGGATCTGCGAGCTGGTCAAACAACTGCGCTTCACCTCCTCGACCACCGAGGCGCGCCGGCTGCTCAGCCAGGGCGCGGTGCGAGTCGACGGCCAGGCGATCAGCGATGTGAACTTCCGCTTCGTTCCGGGGGAGCACAAAATTCTGGAAGTCGGCAAGCGGCGTGTAGCGCGGATCGAACCTTAACTCAACGCGCGCTCGACGCGCCTTGAAGTCGACGCGCAGTTCTTCAGTCTGAGTCCGGTTCTTTCTTTTCGGCCTGGGCGACCGCCGCGCGCAGCTTGTCCATGGTGCGGCCGAGCGCCTTGGTATAGCGCTGCTTGGTCCAGGTTTCTTTGGTCCGCATCTTGAGCCATCCGAGCTTGACCGCGTCGGGCTTGTTGCCCATCTCGCCGGTGGAAACCTCGATGATCGCGCGCTCCTCGGGGGTGAGCGTGGCGAGCACCTCGCGCTTGAGGTTCTGCAGAAAGCCGGCCTTGAGATCGATGTCTATTTTCATTGCCCGAGCGCCGTGCGGCGCTCAGCCTGAGCGTAGACGATCATCGCGGCGTCCTCAACCGGCTTGACATCCCGGCAAGCCAGGGCTAGTCGCGGGCGTGCGGAGGGAAACGATGAAGCACTTCAAAGTCGAACAGCACGCTCACGTTCAGGTCTGGACTATGAGCAATCCGCCCATGAATTACATGATCGGTCCGATGACGCAGGAGTTGCTCGAGCTGACCGGCAAACTCGAGGCCGACGAGAACACCCGCGCGCTGGTGATCACCGGCGGCGTCGAGGGCAAGTTCATCACCCACTACAGCGTCGACGAGCTGGCCGCGATGGCCGCCGATCCCGCCGAATGCGCGCGCGTTTTTCCCACGCTGTCCGCCGGCTTCCACCGCCTGCTCGACCGCATCATGCTGATGCCGAAAGCGGTCATCGCGGCGATCAACGGGGATTGCATGGGCGGCGGGTACGAGCTCGCGCTGGCCTGCGACTTTCGTCTCGCCGCGGACGGCCCATATCAAATCGGGCTGCCGGAGGCGGTGCTCGGGATTCTTCCCGGGGGCGGCGGCACGCAGCGCCTTCCGCGCCTGATCGGACGCGGGCGGGCGCTCGAGGTGATGCTGTTCGGCAACGTCTACCCGCCGCGCGAGGCCGAGCGGATGGGAATGGTGAATCGGGTGGTGGCGCCCGAGGCGCTGATGCCGTTGGCAATGGAGTGGGCGACAACGCTGGCCAAGCGGCCGCCGCGATCGGTCGCCGCGATCAAGCGCGCCGTTCACTTAGGCGCAGATCGCGACCTCCAGAGCGCGCTCTACATCGAGCGCTGCGAGATGCGCGACGTGATGTGCTCGGAAGACGGCCGCACCATCATGAACGCGTACAACCAGCAGGTCGCGCGCGATCCGATGGCGGCGCGGAGCGAGTTTCTCAAAGGGGTCGGCGTGCCGGCGGCGAAAGGACGCTAGCCCGAGCCGGCGCGCTCAATCCACTTGTCTAGAACTCCTCGTCCACCGCCTGGCGAATCGAATTGAGGATGAACAGAAACTGCCGCGGTGCCGAGACGCGGCCGAGCAGATTGATCTTGCGCAGCACTCCGAGCTCGCGCGAGGTCACCTTGTAACGCGAGAGTAGCGCGCGATCGGCGACGAACTTGCGCCACGCCTGGTCGGGGCGATTTGACGGCGCCGCCTCGCGATGCGCTCCGATCAGCGCGCGCGCTTCCGGATGCGCGAGCACGAACAGGCGTTGCTTTTCCAGTCCCAGCGTGTCCGCCAGGCGCCCCAGCAGCGACAGCGAAGGGCGGCGGCGGCCGTTTTCGAGATAGGCGACGTGACTTGCCTTGACCCCGAGTTTGCGCGCGAGCTCGCGCTGGGTGAGTTCGAACGCCTCACGCTGCTGTTTGAGAACCTGGCCCAGAGTTTTCTTTTTCATAAGTCGTACTCGGCTAGTAAAGCCCATCGGAGTTTGGCGTAGTGGATCATTCCAGTCAGATAGTGCAGACCTTGGCCGGGCGGAGTCCGTGACATCAAGTCGAGCCCGTAACGTTTTTGCACATGTTTGAGAACTTTGCAAAAAACTTCGTCGCTCAATCTGCCTGCGCGGGCGACCAATCCCCAGTCCCACGGCTCGGCAAATATTTTTCTGGCAATTTTTTCCGGGTAACCTCCGAGGCTGACGATGATATCCGCGGCCAGTTCACCGGGATCCCGCAAATGCGAGTCGTAGTCGGCATCGAAGAAAAAATGCACCGGCTTGTGATGCGTTTTGACAGTTGCGGCGGTCACGTGATGGCCCAGCTCATGTAAAAATGTCGTCGATACGGCGCCCGGATGATGCGCTGTATTCACGTAAATCAGCGGACGCTTCAACAGCGTCGTCTCATTTTCAATGTAAAAGCCGAGAAGCGCAAGTCCCTCAGGTCCATCGTAAGGCCGAGCCTGAAAATGGACCCCCAGTTTCGAGGCCCGCTCGGCCGCCATCCGAGTGAAGCGCTGCCGTGGCGGCGCGGTAAGTTGCTCGCGGTTGAGGTTGGGCCACACCTTGGCCGCGCTCGCAATCACTTCGCGCAATTCGTGATAGCCGAGGTTCTCGCGCAAGTTGCGCACATAGTCGCGTCGCGCGAGCCGTTCCAGCTCGCGGCGCGGCCGTCGCCAAGCCCGGAGACCGGCGCGGCCCGCTTTCGGCGCACGCGCGAGAATCTGATGCACCAGTCTGTCGATAGCAGTTTTGCGCTCGGCCGTTGTCACCCTGCAGCGACACCCCCCTTTGAACAAGCAGTCAAGATTCTAAGACGACTCGTCACAAGTTGCAAGAATGCCAGTAGGGCCAGAATTCGAATGATTGCGTCATCTGAGGGAACGATCTGTTGCGTAAACACACTGACTGTGTTACCTACACAAGAAGTTAGCGAGTTCATGGCGTACGGTGGCATTCACGCGACGTGACATCTGGCAGCAGCGACGACGACCGTAACAAGCTCAAGCGGCGCATTTCTTGGCGCCGTACCATGAAGTCGCTGCATTGTTCGTCAAGAGGCGAGAGTAAAGAGGGGCTCTCGCCTCTATTTTTTCGCCCGTCCGCCAAATCGTTCATCTCCGCACGCCCGCGTTCTTTTCCCTGTCCCAGGATGATCCCGGTTCAATCTAGACCGCGCATTGCAAGGCAGTATCGCGGACAAAACCGCGCGCAAAGGAGGGGAATCCTATGGAGCTACGTGTTTTGTCAACGGAATCCGAACGGCGCATCTTCGCCCAGCGAATGGTTGAAGCGCGCGCCAAAAGGGGAATCGGGTTCACTGAGACCAGGCGATCGTTGCTGGGCAAGGTGCATCTCGCTTTCTCTCAACTGTGGGGTCTTTTCGAGCAAATTGGCGAGCCCCCCGAGCGGATGATGTCAGGCTTCTCGATGCACGATCTCGCGTCGTTCCCGCAGACCTACCCGAAGCCGGACATGAGTCATCTGCCCGCGCGCGCGGTGCTGGAATGCGGCGAGCTGTGGTCGTTCTCCAAGGGCGCGGGCCTGCTCGCGCGCCGCGGCGCCTCGATCATCGCGGGGCTGATGCAAGCCCGCGCGATCCTGGTCTACCCGGTGAGCAAGCCGTGGGACGGAACGATCTCGTACGCCGAGACCAACTTCGTCAAGCCATGCGACGAGGTCGAATGGCCATACGGCCAGACGCTCGAGGGCGGCAAGATCTGGGTGCAGCCTATGCTTTTGGAAGGCGATAACCTGCAGAAGCTGATTCACTGGGTGTTTGAGATGGGGTTCGAGACCGCCGGGCGCGGCACTATCATTCGGTTCGACAACCCGCTCGCGTTTCAACCGTCACTTGATCGTCCCGCGATATCGCTGCAACTGTCGGCGGAAACCCCTCCGGTGGAATCCAGCAACCGGGGCGAGGAAGCCAACGACGGGGCGCAATCCTAGGAGGCGTGGCGCGAAGTCATCGAAGGGATCCGCGCAAGCACTGTCACCATGACGCGGCGGCCGGGCCGAAAGGCCTGGCCGCTGCGGTCAAAATCAGCTTGCCGAAGGCGAGGGGAGATTCGGCGAATGACAACCGGCGCCGGTGACGCACTCCAATCCCGCGCCGATGTATATGAACAAGGCCTTGAGCGGGAAGAACGTATAGTTCAGCGGCGTATTGATCGGATCGAACTCTTGCGGCGGTTCTGCCGGCGGCGCCTCCATCTGGACCGTTTCAGTGGCGCCAGAGGACGTCGCAGCGGGGTTCACGGATGCGTTCGCGGCCGGACCGGCAGTTCCGCCAGAGTTGGAGCCCGCGGCCGAATTGGCGGTCGGAGCGGTGGCCGGCTCAATCTTCTCGATACTGACCAGATGCTGGTCGGGGCCGAATAATCCCGCTTTGCCCGAATCGAGCCATACGTAGCGCAGCAGCGTGAAACCGTTGTGATTGGCCGGAGCAACCGTGTCGGTCAAATCAGGTTGCCCCATTTTTGCGACCGCCTGCTGCTCGGTCATCCCGGGGGCGAGTGATTGGCTGTCGTCACCAAACACGGAACACGAGGCCAGCGCAAATGCGGCGAGTCCCAGGCCGGCGCATGCCAAAGCCGATTTTATCGACATAGGGTACTTCAACCACCAACCGGATGGAGCTAACACACCGAACGAGGTGCGGCAATCCGCCCAGATAAGACAAGCATCGCGTAAGGATGCGGTTCGCGTCGTGCGAGGGTTTCCGTTCACTCGGTTCAGTCCAGTTCAGTTCGGAGCCGGCTCGGGCATGGCGGGTCCTGACGTCACCGACGACGCGGACGGCTGCGAATCGCCGCTCGGATCGTGGCTCGGCGGCGCGACCGTCATCGGCGCCTGCGGCGCGGTATCGGGCACGGTCGACGGCGCTCCCGTATCGGTCGTCAGCGCCGCGGATTCTGGATTCGCCGCCTGTGACGTGGACGTGGTGAACGGATGCGTGAGGCTGTACATCCCTCGCAGCATCCGCAACGCCCAGCCTCCGTTGTCACTGAGCAGGAAATCTATCTTCCGGTAGAGTTTCGGATCGTTGACCATCAAGCCGAGCGTTCCCTGCCCATCATTTATCTTGCGCAGAATGTCTTTGATGTCCTTCGACGATTCGCGCATATTGCCGAGCAGCTCGTCGGCGTACTGCTTGTTGTCGACGAGTTGCGGAATCACGCCCTGTCCCTGCTCGATCCGCGCGATAAACTTGTCCAGGCGCTGGCTGGTCTGCTGCAGCGAGCCGGCCGTGTTCTCCAGCGTGGTGACGAACTGCTTGCCGTTGGTCTGGTCGCTGAGTAGCGCTCCCATCACACCCTGGCCCTTGTTGAGGCGCGCGAGGATCTGATTCATCTGGTCGGAGAGGCGGTCTACGTTTTCCAGAGTCTTTTCGATCGATTGGGTGGTGAGCTGGTTTGGCCCTTGCGCATCCTCGCCGCGAATCAATTGACCCAGCAGTCCGTGGCCCTGATTGATGGAATCGAGCACCGAGCGCATCGTGCCCGAGATCGCGATCACGTTGGCGATCAGATCGTCGGTCCCTTCCTTTTGCAGCAAGGCTTCGTAGTCTATCGGATCGCGCGCGGGCAGGACGCTGCCCGGCTCCGCGACCGGCGATTCCGGATGGCCGGCCGATACCTCAACCAGCTTGTCGCCGAGCAGGCCCATCGAATTGATCGATGCGATTGAATCGGTGCGAACCCGATCGGCCGACGACTCCTGGATCCACATCTGCACTACCACGTACGCCTCGGCCGGATCCTTCGGGAAATGGATCTTGTCGACCGCGCCAATCCTGACTCCCGCCAGCGTCACCGGCGCTCCGGTCTGCAGCCCGTTGATGCGATGAAAGTGCGCCTCCAGAGTCTCCGCGCGGGTCAGCAGCCGCGAATGGCCGATCGAGAAAATGGCGAAGCATACGATCGCGATCCCGATCGCAATTACCAGCCCGACGCGGATTCTCGAGTAAGCCGACTGAGCCATCGTAACCTTCCAGCGGTCAGAGCGCGGTCTCCACGAATTCGCGCATCAGCGCGTCGTCGGTGGTGCGAACCTGCTCGGCGGTGCCGCGAAAGCGGATGCGGCCCTGGTCGAGCAGGGCGAAGTGGTCGCCCACCTGGAACGCGCTCTTGAGATCATGCGTCACCACCACCGACGTGAAACCAAGTTGCTTCTGCAAGCCGCGAATCATCAAGTTTATCTTGTGGGTCACCAGCGGGTCCAATCCGGTGGTCGGCTCGTCGTAGAGAACCGCCTTGGGCTGCAGCGCGATCGCGCGCGCGAGCGCCACCCGCTTCTTCATCCCGCCAGAGAGCTCCGCGGGGTACAGATGGTCGGCCTCGTGCAGCCCGACCATCGCAAGCAGCTCCGCGACGCGCTTGGCGATCACCGGCTCGTCGATCTCGTGATGCTCGCGGAGCGGATAGGCCACGTTCTCGAACACTGTCAGCGAATCGAAAAGCGCGCCGGTCTGAAATACCATCGCGACGTCCTTGCGCACGCCGGCGAGCTCATCTTCGTCCAGATCGTTGAGGCGGCGCCCGCCGACGATCACCTCGCCGCGGTCGGGTCGCTCCAGCCCGTTCAGATGGCGCAGCAGCACGCTCTTGCCCTCGCCGCTGCCGCCCAGCACGACCAGCGTCTCGCCTTCGACGATCTCGAGATCGATACCGCGCAACACGGGCTTGTCGCCGAAGCTCTTCTCGAGCCCGTGGATCGTCATATAGGGTCGCTTGCCGCCGGTAGCCATCAGAGCGAGAGAAACAGCTTGGTCAGGAAAAAATCCGAGATCAACACCGTGATCGACGCGGCGACTACCGCGCTGGTGGTGGCGCGCCCCACGCCGTCGGCGCCACCGGTCGCGCTGAGGCCCTTGGAGCAGGCGATTATCGCGATCGCGTAGCCGAAGAAAATCGACTTGCCGAGGCCGCTGAACAGGTCGCCCAGCGAAATGTTCTGCATCAGCGAGCTGTAAAAATAGTCGCCGCTCACGCCGAGCTGCGAGATCGCGATCAGATAGCCGCCGAGCAGCCCGACCGCGTCGGCGAGCACGGTGAGGATCGGCATCATCACGATCGTCGCGAGAACGCGCGGCACCACCAGCTTCTTGACCGGGCTGGTCGCCAGCGCGCGCATCGCGTCGATCTGCTCGGTCACCTTCATGGTGCCGAGCTCGGCGGTGATTCCCGCGCCGACCCGCGCCGCGATCATCAGCGCGCTCAGCACTGGGCCCATCTCGCGCAATAGCGAAAGTCCCATGATCCGGCTCACGTAAATCTTGGCGCCGAACTTCTCCAGGAACTGGCCCATCTGCAACGCCAGCACCATCCCGGAGAAAATTGCCGTCAGGTTCACAACGTTGAGTGAGCGCACGCCGACCGCGTCGAGTTGGTCCAGGAACAGGCGCGTTTCGAAGGGGCGGCGGAGCAGGTAGCGGAAGAAATCGCGGGTGAGGATGCCCACTTCGCCCAGTTGGTCGAGGAACAGGTATATTTGCTCGAGCATCTTGCCGCGCGCCGTCCTGAGGGTAGGGGATGGCGGCAGGGTCGGCAATATTGTTGGGGAAGCGGAAGCCGGCCTACGTGATGATTCGCAACGATACGAACTATGAACTGACGATTCTTGACTCATGACTGATCCGGAAAGCTCGCAGCTGTTCGTATACGGCACGCTGACTCAACCCGCTGAGCGATCGCGCCTGCTGGGGCGGTCGATTCGCGCCACTCCGGCGCGCCTGCGCGGATATTTCCGCGGACGCGCGAAATACTACTTCGTCGCGAAACGCGACGGCGCGGAAACCGATGGCGAGGTGTTGGTCGAGCTGACGGATCGCGATTTCGAAATTCTCGATCGCTATGAAGACGTGCCGCGCCTTTACACACGTGAACGTATCGAGGTGATCGATGCAGCAGGACATCCGCTCGAATGCTGGATCTATCTGCCGACCGCCTGGGCAACCAGCGGCGGCGGCGCGTAGCGCGGAAAGGGAGCAGGGCGTTACGCGACCTGAGACTCCAGGAGCGCGATGCGTCTCGCCTCCGGATCAATCTGCGCACGGCAACCCAGCGGCACCACCATCTGTGGGCTGGTATGGCCGAAATCGAGATTGGCGACCACCGGCAAATCCTCGCGGCCGAATTCCGCAAGCACGCGCCGGATCTCTTTGTACAGCGAGTCCGTCATCTCGCGTGTGTATCTCATCGGGCGCGCGACCAGCATCCCGGACAGGCGCTGCAAAATTCCCTGCGAGCCGTAGTTGCGCAGCCAATAGCTGACGGTGGTCGGTGGCGGCGCCTCTTCGCTGGTTTCGGCCACGAAGATTGCGCCGTCCCAGAGTTTTTTCGGAATCCACCACGGCGTGCCTTTCAGGAATTCGAGCACGTCAAGGCATCCGCCGACCAGCCGTCCACTGGCGCGCGCGCCGCCCTGGAGCCATTGCCATCCCTCGCTCGGAACGAACTTGCGCGCGCGCGATGCCAGGCTGGGGTCGCCCCATTCCAGGAATTCTTCGCTCCATTCCTCCGCCGCTTGAAATTCGATGCGAGATGGTTCGGCCTCGAATAACGCGGTGCGCACCGATTCTTTAACGAAGGGACGAATCCCGCAGTTCTCAGCGAGGTCGCCCATAACCGGCGGACCGTAGAAGGCAACCACGCCCGCGCGGACGAATGCAGTAAGCGCGATCGTGGTGTCGGAGGAGCCCATCATGATTTTCGGATGCTTGCGGATGATGCCGCTATTCACATGCGGAAGGATCCGCACTGATTCGTTCCCGCCGATGGTGCTGAAAATCGCGCGTACCTCCGGATTTTCCAGTGCCCAATGCAGATCGTCGGCGCGCGCCCTGGGATTGCGATAGAGCCAGTCGGGATCTTTGAGTGCGTTGGGTGTTTCGATCACCGTGACGCCGAAGGTCTCTTCAATCTGGCGCTTGCCGGCGGCGTACCGATGCGGCAAGAGGGCGGGCAGCCCGCTCGACACTGAAATCGCGGCGACCGTATCACCGATTCGCAATCGAGGTGGCTTCGCGAACACGGAGCCTACCCTAGCACGCATCGGCGCCGTCCTCCCCCGGGGTTGCTGCCCGTTCCGAACTCCAGCCGCCTCTGAAAAAGTGCTCGCGCTCAAAACCTTGCCCATTAAGGATATACGTCGCACGCGTCTGCACACCCCAGCCGGAATAAGATGTGATAGCTCTTGATCACCAACCTTGCATTAACAGGGCATCTGGAGTACATCGCTGGCTTACTTAGGACCAAATTTGGAAACCATAAGCCAAAACACGAGAGAATAAGGCTAATTTGCGGATTTGATAACTAACAGTAGGTAGGGCGTCAGCTCGCGTCTAGAGGTCAAGCGACCAGAAATCAGGGCAACCAGAAACAGACATCGTTGGTGAGAGAGCCATGTCAAACCGGATTGGAGCAACCGCTCACAGAGTGCTTCCGGGAACCGAGATAGTTACTTCACCCCAGGGTGCCCAGTGTTCACCGCCCGAAGCGTTTCCACCGCCGCCGCGTTCGCAGCGCGCCGCGAGCCGAAGGCTGCCAATGCACGTCGTGCTCGCAGCGATCGTCGCGCTGGCTATCTGCGCACCGCCGTGCTCATCGACAGCTAGTGCCGCGGCCGCCGAGCAGCGGTATGCTTTCGCATCGGCGAAACAAGCTTCGTCGACGCTACTGCTCGTTGCGCAAGACCAGTCCTCCGCGGCCCCGGAGCAATCTGACAGCGCAAAGGTGCCTCTTCCGACCGAGTCTCAGCAAGAAAGTTCGCCTCCGGCTGCGCCGGCGCCACATCCTCGTCGAAGAGCGCTCTCGAGATCAGTCCTGAACCAGAGTCTCAGCAACGACTTAAGCCAGTACCTCCACCAACATCACCTGCCGTACGTCGATGCGCTGGTGTTCGGCAGCGCAGCCGGAACGCCAACTTCCGTGACGCTGGATGGCCAGGTTCGCACCGAGCACGGCAAAGAGGACGCCGAGACCAAGTCGCGCGATTTCACCAACGCGCCGGACTTGCGGATCCAGAACCACATCGAAGTTAACGCCAGCCTCGCATTGAATCCTTCCGCGGCGAGTTCCGCCCCGGTGGAATCCGCCCCAGCCACTGGCGCGGTGACCGCCGCCGCGACGACTGCAGCGCCAGCGACTTCTGCGGCCGACCCGTGCACCGACCTGTGTCTAAAGGACGAGGGTCATTGCAACAGCGCTTGCCAGACTCAGGCTGCCGGCGGCGCCGCAGCCGGTGGACTTTCGGTCCAGGGACTTCTGGGCCAGTTTGGACAGTCGGCGACCCAACTGAAGCAATGCAACGAAGACTGTCAACAGACTCGCGAACATTGCGTGTACCAATGTAGCTCGGGCGGAGGCTCAGCGCAGGCATCCGAAGCTCCCGCCGCACCACCCGATGGCGCGGGCCCGTCGCCTGGTGCTGCGGAGAATCGACCCGAAGGCCCCGATACGCCGCCGGAATGATCGGTTAGCCGCGGCAGCACCAGTTGACGGATGGAAGGTCAGTTAACGGATGAAAGTGTCGGTTTGCGGAACTATCGATCGATCGGAATGAAGAGCGGAGTGATAACCGGCTATTCAGCAGGAGGCGAAAATGAAGTCGGCGAAACTGCTGCTTACGATGATCTTCGTCACCGCCGCCATCGGCATGGGAGCGCCGGCAATGGCCGCGAATGCCGCGCCTGAGGCGCCTGCCGCGCATGAGGGACTGGCCGACTCGCACGGCGTTTGGCATGACGCGGACTATTGGCACGACAAGCATCCGGACTGGGTGTATCGGTTCCATCCAGAGTGGGCGGTCTCGCGCCAGGAGTGGTGGTCAGCCGACCACCGCAGTCATCCCGAATGGTTCACCTCTCCGTACTGGAGGCAATATCCAGTGTGGACCTATGGAGAATATGACCGAAATCATGTCTGGCGCGATGCGGCATGGTGGCACAAGCACGACCCAGCCTGGTTCTATGCTCATCATCCGCAATGGGCGGAGCCGTATCCGCATTGGATTCGCTCTGACTACGGCCTGCACCCGGATTGGTTTCGATCGACGTATTGGCACGAACATCCTCGCGACTGGAACCATCCTGAGGAGGAGTACCGCAGGACTCTGGCCAGGAACGTCGAGTACGAGCATGACCACCCTGTGAATGCGGCCAATCTCAAGAACCACGAGGCCTATCATGCAGGCAGTGCTGTCGAGCACAATGGCGAGAGCTTTCATGCGGGAGTCGCGACCACCGCGCATCAGAATGTCGCGGCCGGCCAATACTATGCACCCGGCACAACCTACCATCCACCTGCCACGACTACCTCGACCGTTCACTCAAGCGCGTCCACCAGTTCCGCCAGCCATAGCAGTGGAGGCAGCAGCGGGAAGCACAAGTAGGGTTTGGGTGGTATCGCGCCTCGCCGGCTCCTCGCGGCGCACGATGCTTTGTCCGCGGCTGTTACTGCTTCAAGTCGGCGGGGGGCGGTGACTTCGACTCCGATCGCTTGAGGCCGAACTTGTCGATTCGGTATTGCACCGTGCGGTAGCTCATTCCGAGCAGCTTGGCGGCCTTGGCGATCACCCAGTCGGTTTTTTCCATCGCCTGAAGAATCAGGTCGCGCTCGAACGTCTCGAAGTTAATTCCTTCCGACGGGATCTCAAATTTGTCGGGACGCACGCGATCGCCGCCGCCGCGGCCGGGAGCCTTGCGCTCGAGCACTTCCTGCGGCAGGTCGCGCGGCATGATCTTGTCGCCCTCGCATAGCAGGACCGCGCGCTCGATCGCGGACTCGAGCTGGCGCACGTTGCCCGGCCATCCATAGTCGAGCAGCACCTCCATCGCTTCACGCCCGATCTCTCTCGCCCTGACCTCGGCGAGCAGATGGCCGAACTTGGCGAGAGCGTGATTGGCGAGCAGAGGAATGTCGCCGCGCCGATCGCGCAGCGGCGGCAGCGTGATCGTCACCACGTTGACACGGTAGTAGAGGTCCTCGCGGAAGCGGCCCTCGGCGACCTCCTCGGCAAGGTTGCGATTGGTGGCGGCGACCAGGCGCACGTCGATGCGCACGGAGTCGTTGCCGCCGACGCGCCGCAGCTCACGCTCCTGCAGCACGCGCAGAATTTTCGCTTGCAACCCCTGTCCCAGGTCGGAGATTTCATCGAGGAACAGCGTCGACTTGTCGGCGCTCTCGAACAGGCCGATTTTGCGCTCGGTCGCGCCGGTGAACGCGCCGCGCTCGTGGCCGAAGAGCTCGTTCTCGATGAGGTTGTCGGGGATCGCCGAGCAATTGATCGCGACGAACTGGCGCGCGGCGCGCGGCGAGATGCGATGGATCGCGCGGGCGACCACCTCCTTGCCGGTGCCGCTCTCGCCCTGGATCAGAACCGTTGAATTGGACGGCGCGACCTTGCGCACCATCCTGATCACTTCCAGGATCGCGGGGTCCTGCCCAATGATGCCTTCGATCTCGAACTTGCCTTCCAGGCGCCGCTTGAGCAGCAGGTTTTCCTGCTGCAGGTTGGCGAGTTCCGCCGCTTTGGCCACGGTCATCACCAGGGTCTCGCGGTCGGTTGGCTTGGTGAGGTAGTAGAACGCGCCGTTTTTCATCGCCTGCACGGCGCTGTCGATAGTGCCATGCGCGGTCAGCACGACGACCTGGCTCGCGGGATACGTGCCGCGCACCTGTGCGAGCAATTCTTCGCCCGACATCCCGGGCATCATTAGATCAGTCAGCACCACGTCGAAGCGGCTCAGCATCAGCAGGTCCATCGCGCGCTTGCCGAGCGCCGCCTCTTCGACTGCGAAGCCCTCCTCGCGCAGCGTGTCGGCGGTGATCTGACGCTCGAGGTCGTTGTCTTCGACGACCAGAACGGAAGCCTGGCTCATGATGGTCTCTGTACCCCGCCGAGCGGAAAGGTGAAAGTCACGGTGGTTCCGGGGTCGCCGTCGTTGGGCGCGATCGCGATCGTACCCCCGTGCCGCTCCATGATCGCCTTGGATAGAAAGAGCCCGAGGCCGATGCCCTCACGTTTGGTGGTGAAGAACGGCTCGAACGCGTGGTTGACGACTTCCGGCTCGATCCCGCGCCCGCTATCCGAAAACTTGACGATCAATCCGTCGTCGAGGCGTCGGAACCCGACTTTGAGCTGGCCGCCCTCTGGCATGGCTTGGATGGCATTTGCGACCACGTTGACAAAGCAGTGGCGAAGTTTTTCCGAATCTACGTTGAGCACGGCTGGAACACCGTTTGGTTCCTCGATCAGTTCAATTCCTTGATCTTTTCGCTTGGATTCCGACAGCGCCAAGACGCCGTCGACCAATTGTCGAACGTCGGTTGGCGCCGGATGGATTTCGATTGGCTTGCCATATTGCAGAAAACTCTGCACCAAATCGGATAGCCGATGCAGCTCGTCCTTCATTATCCCCAACTGGCGCAGGAAACTCTCGCGGTCGTAATCGACTTGGCCGGCATAACGCGCGCGTAGCTGGTCTATGGCGAGGCTGATGAAGTTCAGTGGATTTTTGATTTCGTGCGCGAGGCCGCCCGCTAGCTGCCCCAGCGCGGTGAAGCGCTCGAGGCGGTTGAGCTCGAGCTCGCGTTCGCGCGCGCGCCGGAGCTGCCCGACCATGTCGTTGAAGCTGCGCGTGAGCAGGCCGATCTCGTCGCGCCGGTTCGCCTCCGGCACCTCTTCAAGCCCGCGCGCCGCGATATTCTGCGCCGCGGCCGCGACCGCGTGGATCGGTTTCACGTAACGATCGGCCAGCACGTATGCGAACACCAGCCCCATGGCGAGAATGACCAGTGCGATCACGATCTGGCGCGAGCGGCTCTGCGCCAGCGGCTGCGCGAAGTCGCCGAAGTTCGCCGCCACCTGCACGTAGCCGAGCAGATGGTCCTCGACCTCGACCGGGATCAGGTAAATCGTGGTTTCCGGCGCCTCCGGCCCCAGCTTGCCCGCCGGGATGGTGAGCAGTTGATGCGGATGGCGCTGCTCGTTCCTCAACAGCTCGCCGGTATGCGGCTGCAGCTCCGCGCCGATGAGACTCGGATTGGAGCTGTTGATGATCAAGTTTTGATCGGAGGCGATCGACACCTCAAGGCCGGTGCTGTGCAGGCTGCTGACGTAGTTGTGCAGGCGGTCTCGGTCGGTGTTGCCTACCGACGTCAGCTCCTGGACGCTTATCTGGATCGCGCTGGCGAGGTCTTTGACCTTCTGCTGGGTGCTCTCGACGATCGCGGCCTGCGTGCCGAGGCTGACCCATAGTTCGGCGCCGAGCGTGAGCGCGAGCAGCACGACCATCAGGACGATCAGCTTGGCCTTGAGATTTAGGGCGGGAATTCTGAGTGCCATCGCGATTTTCGTCCGATTAAGGGATCGGCTCTCGAGCGGCGCGCGGCGGACGGCCACTCAACCGTGGCGCGCGCGGGTTGGGCAGGCGTTTGATCAAGTTTTGGGTTGTGCCGACCGTGCCATCACCAGCGTCCGGGTTCCATAGATCGCAAGCGAGAGCGCCGCTACGACCAGGATCAGGCGCTCGAAGCCGCCAATATATCGCACCAGGGTCTCGAGTTGTTCTCCGAACAGGTATCCAAGCGAGACCACGACGGGTACCGAGATCATCGCGCCGGCAAGATCATAAATCAAAAATTGCGTAGGACGCACGCCGAAGGAACCGGCCGACAGGTAGATCAATGCGCGGAGCCCGGCCAGGAAGCGCGCGTAGAAGATCGCGCGATGCCCGTGGCGGCGCATGAAGGCCTGGATGCGCTCGATTTGAAGCTGCCGCCCCGGCCGCGCCACGCCGAAGTATTTCACGATTCCGGTACCGAACCTGCGTCCGATGAAGAACAGCGAATTGTCGCCAGCCACCACCCCGACCAGCGCCACCGCCAGCGTGATCGGATAGCGCGTGATCCCGCGATGCACCATGTAGCCGCCCGCCAGCAGCGCCACGTCCTCGGGCAGTGGCATTCCCAGCCCGCAGAGCAGCAGGATGATGAACAAACCCGCGTAGGTGAAGTGTTCGATGTAGGCGGAGACGAGTCCGATCAAGCGTCAGCTCCCGTGAGCATAACGCGCCCGCAACGAATCGCGAATCTGCTCGACCGGCATCCCCTGGGTGGCCAGTTTCTCCGCCTCGATCGCCTCGCCGACGCAGATTCCGCAACTGCTGCCGTGCTTGTCGCGGAAGCAATCCAGCAGGCTCTTGTGACCCTCGGTGCGATCGCATCCGCAGTAGCAATGCATCTGCGAGAGCAGGGCGGGGTGGCGCTCCGCAACCTGGTACGCCTTGCGCACGTCGCCCTGGAACAGATTGGGATCGAGCGTGATGCGCAGTTGCTGGCCGGCGGCGTCAACCGAATCTTCCGCCGCAGGAGGACCAGAGGCGGCGTAGGAGGTGGGATGCAGGCTCTTCAGCCCCGAATACGCCACCGCGGCGCCGACTGCGACGAGTGCCGCGATGCCGATAATGCTCTTGCCGATTGTGCGCATGCATTTCTCCAAGGCCCGGAATTATAGCATTTCGATGAAGTGAAGGCTCTGCTGCGCGAAACTATACAGGGCTGCGGGCCGATGCGGTCCGCGCCGGGTCGCGGCCAGAGGCTTCAGCAGGCCCATCGCGAGTATCCGGCGGCGGAAGTTGCGGCGATCCAGCGGCCGCTCGAGAATCGTGGCGTAGAGCTCCTCGAGTTCGGCGAACGTGAAAACCTCGGGCAGCAGCGCGTACGCGATATTGGTGTACTCGAGCTTCGACTTGAGGCGCTTGAACGCATACGCAGCCATCAGCGAGTGATCGTACGCGAGCGGCGGCAGATGTGCGGCTTCGAACCACGCTCCACGCGCGTACTTGGGCGAGGTCGAATCGACCGCGCCGGAAGAGGAGATGAGCGCCATGTAGGCGACCGAGACCACGTGCTCGCGCGGGTCGCGTGACGGATCGCCGAAGGTGAAGAGCTGCTCGAGGTACTCGCCGCGAAGTCCGGTCGAGGCCTCCAGCTCGCGCCGCGCGGCGTCGTCGAGCAGCTCGCCGACGCGCACCAGGCCGCCCGGAAACGCCCACTTGCCGGTTGACCGGCTGTCGTCGCGGGCGGGCCCGTGCTGGCCGTCAGAAGCACCCCGCACCGGCATCCCGCGCTGGGCCGCTGCGCCACGAATTTCGGCGGGGCCGCGCAGCTCGACCAGGTAAGTCTTGAGCCGGCCCCTGTCGACCGCGAACACTACGGTGTCGACGGCGACCTTGGGCCGCGCGAGGCGGAGTTCGTTGTCCTGATTGGTTCCGCGTTGATTGGCCGCGCGCTGACTCGGCACGGGCCGCTTTGCGGCGGGCGGCACCGCCCCGGGTTTTACCACCCTCACGCGCTCAGCTCGAGCATCCTCTCGAGCGCGCGCTTGGCTCCGGCGCGCACGTCCTCGGGCAATTCGATCTCGTAGCGGAGGTTTTTCAGCGAATCGAGCGTGCCCTCGAGCGTGATCATCTTCATGAAGCGGCACAGCTTGCACGCCTTGTAGAAGTGCTTCTCCGGCATCTCCATCAGCAGGCGGTCGCTGAGGCCGCATTCGGTGACCACCAGGAACTTGTCGGCGTCGCTGGCGCGCGCATAGCTCATCATCGCGCTGGTCGACAAGACCGCGTCGGCGAGCGCGAGCACGTCCTTGCGGCATTCGGGATGGGCGAGCACTTTGATTCCGGGGATCGAGCGTTTGACGCGATTGACTTCCTCGGGCGTGATCTGATGGTGCACGTAGCAGTTGCCGTCCCACGAGATGACGCGCTTGCGAGTCTGGCTCTGCACGTAGTTGGCGAGGTTCTGGTCGGGCACGAACAGCACGTTGTCGGAATCGATTCGCTCGACGATCTGGGCGGCGTTGGCTGACGTGCAGCAGGCGTCCGAAAGCGCCTTCACGTCGGCGGTGCAGTTCACGTAGGAGACCACTTTCAAGTCGGGATAGATTTGCTTGAGCTCGGCTTTGCGGTCGGCAAGCGCCTCGGCGGTGACGCTGTCAGCCAGCGAGCATCCGGCGCGCAAGTCCGGCAGCAGCACCATCCGCTCGGGATTGAAGACCTTGGCGGTCTCGGCCATGAAGTGCACGCCGCAGAAGACGATTATTTCGGCGTCGCGCACGTCGCGGGCCTTGCGCGCAAGCTCCAGTGAATCGCCGATAAAGTCGGCGACCTCGAAAATCTCAGGGCGTTGATAGTTATGCGCGAGGACCACGGCGCGGCGCTCGGCCTTCAGGCGCTTCACCTCGGTAATCATGCCCAGGTAGCGCTGGCAGGCGTCGAGGCCGTAGCCGTCCTGCCCGAGTGCGGCGAATTTATCGCGGAGCGCGGATGCGGTAGTGGGAGTGTCAGTAGATAGGTTCAAAATCGTTGCCTCAATCGGTCAAAACCAGACCTGCGAAACCCCTCACGGGCTTTTTCGTTCGCTTCCCGGGGGGCAGAAGCGTGCGCCTTGCGCGTACTTTGCGTCAATCTGACACTTACTATAGTGCGATCGGGCGCACCGCGCAAGGCAGGGGTGACCCCTGCACTCAGGGGCAAAGCCGGCTCCGCTGTCGCCGGAGAAAAATTCTGTAACGCCACCGAGCGGGCTGGCATCGCAGCAAAGTCTGAATATTGAGGCTGAGAGGCTCAGTTTCGCTTGAGCCGCGATCGTCGGTGGCGACGCATTGCGCGTCGTAGATTTCTTAGACGGCAGACTGTGATACGAGCCGATATTCGCGTTGAATTTCGAGAACCAAAGACTTGTCGCCTCGCGTCTCTTTCAGATCCGAATGCGCCGACCCCGGTCCAAATCGGCAAGGATTCCCGGCTGTGAGTTTTTAAGACCTGCGACGGCGCTGGCGACACCATGGGGTACCAACAAGGTCGCCTCGACAAATAACGAAGCCGTCAAATTCTTCTCCGCCCATCGATTCGCATCCTGCTATCGGATTAGCGGCAGAACGGTATTTGGGTATATTAGATCAAACACTTTCTAATCCGTAGTGAAAGCGCGGTTGAACCGTGAGCACGAATCTTGGGGGTCGTTCAGGTTCCGACAGCGGCATTAGATCGCACCGAAACTCAGGGCGGCTAGAGCCGTAGCCGTTTTTTCACAAAATGTCAGAGGAGGACTAGCGGCGATGACCTGCGAAGTGGCCGTAATGAACAAGCGCGGTGTCGCGTTGGCTGCGGACAGCGCCGTCACGCTGGGAGACGTCCAGAAGATTTACCACACTGCCGAGAAATTGTTTCAGCTTTCTTCATCTGCCCCCGTTGGCATCATGACATATGGGTCCGCAGACATGATGGGCGTTCCTTGGGAAACAGTCATCAAAATATACACACGAAAACTCGGCGAACGAAGATTCGAGCGATTAGATCAATACGCAGCCGATTTTCTCAATTTCATCTAAGGAGAGGACACTCTTTTCCCGGAACCGGTCCAACGACAATGGGTCAAGTCTCTCGGTAGGATCGTATTGGGAAGAAGTTTTCCGGGAGCCGCTGGACAAAAAGCTAGATGGGTCCGCAAGGGGGTCAGCCAAAGCCGTCAATTCGGCGTTGCTGGGATTGATTTCTGAGGATCAGCGGAGATGGACCTATCCCTTGGTCGAAGAATTAGGTCCCACATACAGCCCCGCGACTATCTGGTTGTGAGGACGGCGATGAGCGCGCCGGCTGAAATTGCGAGCGCCAGCCAGAACAGGAGCATGCCGAGGGAGCGGGGCGGTCGGTTCGTGGCTGCGGGTTGAATAGCGGCCGCCTTTGGCCGCATCCCTGCTATCACCGGACCGAGCATCTTTGCGAGGGCCTCGACTTCGAGCGCTTCGCTGGCTGCTGAATCTGGCAGGCCGATTCCGGTGACGCTCGCCGGAATGCCGGACAAGTTTGGCGGCAACGCGCCTGGCTCGCGCGCGTTCGATTCCGGGGCAGATTGAGCGCCGCCGAATCTTTCCTGGAGCATCTGTCTCCCGCCTTCGGAAGCCAGCAGCGCTGATTGCAGTACCTTGGCCGCGACCTCGGGATCGGTTTTGGCCGCGTTGCGAACGAAGCGGACGCTCTCCGAAAACTGCGCGCGTAGCTGATCGTCCGCTATCCGGGAGGCTGCGGCGGCGCCGGGCGCGGCGCCAATCAACGCCTGTAGGCGCGCGATCCGTTCGCGCAGGGGAGGATGGCTCGACACCGTTTCCACGACGAGGTTACGCGGGTATTCAGTTGCGGCGAAATTCCTGGCCTCCTCGTCGCGCTGCTCCGGGGTTTTACCGGGCTGGGATCGGATGCGGGTTACCTCATTGATGAATTCCTGGTAGCTCCTGCCACCGCCGCCAGTCGCGCTTTCGAACGGGTCAACGATGAAAAGCTGGGCGGTACTTTGGGTCGCACATCGCAGCGGCGATTCGGTCTTCGCGATCTGTTCGAGCGCGCGGATCAGCGCTTTGGGATTGCGCGTGAATTCGACCGCGGACGCGTCGGCGAGGTACTCGCGCTCGCGGGAGAGAATTATTGAAATGACGCGCGAGACGATGCCGATTTGCTTTCTGCCTTTATTCCAGTCGGAGGGCTCGGGAAAACCAAAGACGAGACCGGAGAACCCGCCGAAGCCACCAAACATCATCGTGACCATCGTGGTCAGCCGGATATCGCAATTGCGGATATGTGCCATCTCATGCGCGATCACGCCTTGCAGTTCTTCGCGATCCATCTGGTCCAGCAACCCCTGGGTGACACAGATAACCGAGTGTTCGGGGTCGCGCCCGATCGCGAAGGCGTTAGGCGAGGGATCGTCGATCACGTCGATGCGCGGCGCTGGTATCCGCGCGGCCAGCGCCATCTCGCGCACCACGTCGATGACAGTTTGATTGTTCGGCTGGTCGTCTAAGATCGGATGCGCTCCCATTGCGCCGAGCACGAGGTCCGCGCCGGCAAAATTCGCGCGCATCGATTTCGCGACGGCCAGAATCACGGCAGCCGCGGTGAACCACGGGATGCCCGAAACCCGGCCGTCCCTGAAGCGCACGGTGTGAAATAGGAAGTCGAGTCCGAGGCCGAATCCGGCGAACATCAGGATCAGAGCCGCGACCAGCGTCACCGTACGGCGTCGATTGGCCCGCTCAAGTTGCCAGAAGGTGCCTGATTCCTGCGCCATTCCGTATTCCTCGAATGGCCCGAATCTTATGCCGCCGCCAGGTCTATGTCGCACACTATCGCAGCGCGTATTCTCGGCCAGCGCGCGCAGCACTGAAGCCGCTTTTCACTCCGTTCAATCGGGACAAAGTGGTTTTTCTCCGTTCGCGGCGCGGCCGAAATTTTTTTATTCTTTAAAAGTTCACAAACTCTTCAGGGAGCAATTGCGATGAAGGATGACGAGAGCCAGGAGCAGAGCGTCGATCGCGAGGTGGTCGAGGCGGTGCGGCGCTTTGTCGAGCGCGACGTGATTCCGGCGGCCTCCGAACTGGAGCATCGCGACGAGTACCCGCATGCGATGGTCGCCACGATGCGCGAGCTCGGGCTGTTCGGCGCGACGATCCCGGCTGAGTTCGGCGGACTGGGCCTAAGCTTCACCACCTACGCCCGCGTGATGGAGGAGCTGTCGCGCGGATGGATGAGTCTGGCCGGCGTAATCAACAGCCATCTGATCATGGCGTTCGTAATTACCCATCATGGCACCGACGAGCAGAAGAGTTATTTCCTGCCCGCGATGGCGCGCGGAGAGAAGCGCGGCGGGCTGGCGCTGACCGAGCCGCACGCTGGCAGCGACGTGCAATCGATCCATACTACGGCAGTGCGCCGCGGCGACGACTACGTGCTCCGCGGCAGCAAGATGTTCATCACCAACGCGCGCGAGGGCACCATGCTGGCGGTCGCGGCCAAGACCAATCCCAAGGCCGCGCCGGCGTACGCGGGAATCAGCATGTTCGCGGTCGAGAAGAACGAGCGCGGGCCGACGGTGAGCCGCAATCTGAAGAAGCTCGGTTACAAGGGAATCGACACGTGCGAGGTGCTGTTCGAGGACCTCGCGGTGCCGGCGGCGGCGCTGATCGGCGGAGTTGAGGGGCAGGGATTCAAGCAGGTGATGAGCGCGCTTGAGGTCGGCCGCATCAACGTCGCGGCGCGCGCGGTGGGAGTGGGGCAGGCCGCGTTCGAAAACGCGATCCGGTATTCGCAACAGCGGAGCGCGTTCGGCAAACCGATCTGCCAGCATCAGGCGGTGCAGCTGATGCTCGCGGAGATGGGCACGCGAATCGAAGCGGCGCGGCTGTTGGTGGAGAATGCGGCGCGCAAGAAGGACGCGGGCGAGCGCTGCGACGTCGAAGCCGGGATGGCGAAGCTGTTCGCGTCGGAAGCGTGCGCGACCACCGCGCTCGATGCGATGCGGGTGCTCGGCGGGTATGGGTACATGGCCGAGTTCCCGGTGGAACGGTTTTATCGCGACGCGCCGCTGATGATGATCGGCGAGGGGACCAATGAGATCCAGGCGCTGGTGATAGCGCGCGGGCTGTTACAGCGCTACGCGATTTGAGTCACTACGCGATCAGGAGCGGGCGAGATCGTGGAGGGCGCGGGCGCATTTTATTGGTTGGGTGAACATCACTTCGTGGCCCGATTTGATGGTTTGCGTGGTGGGGTTGCGCAGGCGCTTTACGAAGGTTGGATTCCAGTTACCGGGCTGGCCGTTGGGCGCGATGTCGTCGTCGCAGATGAGGTAGCTTTGCGGCACCGTCGAGGTGTCGAGGCCCTTCATCGAGACCGGCTCGGCCATTGGTGCAAGCGGCTGCGGGGACAGCGCGGCGATTACGAAGTCCTGCAGGTCGCGGGAGGCGTCCTGCATGAAGTAATCGCGGAACTGCCGCGCGATCGGTTCGATCGGGACGGAGCGATCGGGCCTCGACGCGGCGGCGGCGATGGCTTCCTCGGCGCCGGGAATTGGAGGAAGCGATTCGATCGGGCGCTCGCCGTCGCGCGGAACCATCCCGCTGACGTAGATGACGCGCTTGAGGTGCCGCGGAATTTTCAGCATCACGCCGGCGATCACGAGGCCGCCCATGCTGTGGCCGGCGAGCACGACGTCGTGCAGATCGTTGTCCTCGATAAACCGGGTGACGCTGTCGACGTAAATCGGCAGCGTGACTTTGGAGCGGTCGAAGGCGCTGGCGCCGTGGCCCGGGAGATCGACCGCGAACGCGCGTTGGCCGAGCATCTCGAGCTCGGCGATCACCCCCGCCCAGCACCATCCGCCATGCCATGATCCATGGACCAGCACGTAGTTATCAGCCATCGCGCGTCGTCTCCAATCGGAAGCCAGTTCGCCTATCGAATCGCAAGCGGCAGTTGGTTGAGGCCGCGCAGCGCCATCGAGCCGCGGTAGGTGGGTTTGAAGCCGGCGTCGGCGAGGCGGAAGCCGGGGAAGCGCTCGAGCACGGCTCCGATCGCGATCGCACCTTCGAGGCGCGCCAGCGGAGCGCCGAGGCAGAAGTGAATTCCCTCGCCGAAGGCCACGTGGTCGTTGGGATCGCGGCCAACGTCGAACGTCGAGGGATTGGGAAACTGTTTCGGGTCGCGATTGGCGGCGGCCAGCAGCACGAAGGCGAAGGTGCCGGCCGCGATGTCGGCGCCGCCGACGTTGATGTCCTGCTTGGCGGTCCGCACGGTCATCTGGACCGGAGGATCGTAGCGCAGCATCTCTTCGATCGCCGTTGGCGTGAGCTCCGGCTGCGCGCGCATCCGTGCTAACTGCTCGGGGTTGCGGCACAGCGCGAGCAGGCCGTTGCCGATCAGGTTGGTGGTGGTTTCGTTGCCGGCGAGGAGCAGCAGAATTACGAATGCGAGCAACTCTTCTTCGCTGAGCGCCTCGTTCTCGTCACGCGCGGTAACCAGGGCGCTGACCAGATCGTCGCCGGGAGCGGTGCGGCGCCGTTCGATTTCCGCGGCGAAGTAGGAGCGCAGTGAGTTTCGGGCGTCGATGCTCGCCGCGGGCACCTGTCCACCGGTCTCGGCCTGAAACCCGGAAATGAGAGCGTTCGACCATTGCTTGAACTGCTCGTGATGATCGCTCGGGAGGCCGAGCAACTCCGCGATGACGATCACCGGGAGCGGATTGGCGAGATCGGTCATCGCCTCGAACTCGCCTTTGGCAGCGACGCGATCGAGCAGGCCGGACGTGATCGCGCGGATGCGCGGCTCGAGCTCGTGCACCCGGCGCGGCGTGAACGCCTTGCTCACCAGCTTGCGGAGCCGGGTCTGGATCGGAGGATCGGAGGTGAGGATGGTGGGCGCTCCGCCGAACACGTCGACCCGCTCGCGCATCGGAAGCTCGGGGCGCTTGGTCGAGAAGTCAGGACTGCGCAGCACCGCGGTGACGTCGTCGTAGCGCGCGATCAGCGCGGTGGGCATCATGAGGTTGAGAAGCCGCGGCGGTCCTTCAAGGATCGCGGGGTAGTGCGGATAGGGATTGGCGCGGAAGTCGGCGTCGAAGGGATTGAAATAGATCTCGGGCTGCTGGCTCATTGAGGCTCCTAACGAAAATCAGGACGCGGCCACCGGCGTGACCTTCATGCCGTCGCGCAGGTTGGGCGGCGGCACCACGATAACCTGCTCGCCGCCGGTGAGTCCCTGCTTAACCTCGACGCCTTCCTGGAACTCGCGTCCGACGGTTACCGGCACGCGCTCGGCCATCGCGTCGCGCACCACCCACACGGCGGGCGACTGGTCGCCGACGAGAGCTTTCTTCGGCACCAGCACGAGAGGCTGTTCGGCTTTCTGCTCGCCGTTGGCCAGGAACGAAACCTTGGCGCTCATCTCCGGCTTGATGATCTTGAGATCGGGCTGGAGGATATGCACTTCGACCTTGACGGTGCCTTTCTGGCGATCGGCGGCGGGATAAATTTTCACCACGTTGGCGCTGAATGGCATATCGGGATAGGAGTCGGGGATGACCTGCGCGGGCGTGCCGATCGCGACTTTGGAGATGTCACTTTCGTTGATGTCGACTTCGGCGCGCATGTCTTCGGTGTCCGCGAGTTGCGCGATGTCGGTGACGCCGGCGCCGGCCTCGGCCTGCGCGCCGTAATTAATGGTGTCGCCGACCTCGTGGTATTTCTTGAGCACGATGCCGTTGATCGGCGACCTGATTACGGTTTCATCCTGGTAATATTTTGCGGAAGCCACCGATGCGTGCGCTCTTTCAAGCGCGGCTTGCGCGACCAGCAGCTTGTTTTCCGCGGTGTCGAGTTCATCCTGCGACGTGACGCCTTCCTTGTGCAGCGCGCGCTCGCGAATCGCTTCGGCAAGGTCGAGCTTGACGTTGGCATCGGCGAGGTCGCGGTCGGCGACGGCCTGGTTGTACAGCCCCAGGTAGTTGCGATCGTCGATCCTCGCGAGGATGTCGCCCTTCTTTACGATCTGGCCTTCTTCGATTGGCTCGGAGACGATCTTTCCGAGCAGCACGGTGCCGATCGAAATATATTTGTGGCGCGTCACCACGTAGCCGGAGCCGGTCAGCAGCACGCCCGCCTGGCCTTTTTCCTTGACGGTGACGAAAGCGGTCTGCACTTCGGGCGGACTGCCGAGAGTGCGGATGTAGATTTCGTAGCCGGCGACGCCGAGCACCGCGACGATGAGGGCGATGATCGCAAGCGGCATCAGCCGGCGTTTTTGTTGTCGGCTCGGCGCTGCGCGCGATGCGCAACGATTCGAGTTCCCTGATATTGGGGTTGCGAGGTGATTCCGCCATCGATTCAGCTCCGTCTGAGCGCGTCGACGACACTGAGGCGCATTGCCTGGCGCGCGGGCAGCCATCCGCCGAGCGCGCCCATCACGGCGGCGAAAATCAGCGCCTCGAGCACGATCGTGAAAGTGACGCGGAAGTCGAACGCCATCGTGGAGAAAGTCTGAAAGTTCTGAAAGTTGGTCGAAATCCCGTTTATCGGCATCGCGAGCAGCACGCCGACGGCGCCGGCCGCGATCGCGAGCACCAGCGACTCGGCGAGAAACGAGGTCATCACGGCGCCGGGGCGAAAGCCGAGCGCGCGCAAGGTGCCGATCTCGGAGGTGCGCGAGGAGACCGCGGCATACATGGTGTTCATCGCGCCGAAGATCGCGCCGACCGCCATGATAATCGCGACCACCATCCCGATCAGGCGCAACTGGTTGGCGACCACGGACTGATCCTTGTAGTACTCGGGCTCGGTTTCGGCCTGCAGATTGATACGCGGGTCGTCGGCGATGCGGCGCACGAATGCGGCCTGGTCGGCTCCTGGAGCCATCTTGATCCGCACGTCAGCGTAGTACGCGCCGCGCTGCGTGTCATCCTGGACGTTGTGCACGTCGGCCCACGCCTCGGAGTCGAACGAGCTGCCGCCGGAGTCGAAAACGCCGACGACTTTCCACGCTCCGCGCCCGAAATGCATCGTGGAGCCGACGGTCGCGTTTTTATAGCGTCCGACGAGACCCTTGCCGATGATTATCTCGTTGACTGCGGGATTGAACATCCGGCCCTGGATGATGTGGACCTTGTCATGCACCTTGAGCGCGACCGGGAGAACGCCGCGCACGACGATGTTCTCGCGGCCGCCGGCGATCCTTTCCATCAGCACTTGCACCGGCAACTCGGGCGATACGTAGGTGCTGCCGCCGGGGTTGCGGCGGATTTGCGGCAGGAACTTCATCGCATCGAACTGGTCGAGCTGGATCGAGGAGTACGTCTCGGTGGTCGCGCCCTTGCGCACGACGACCATGTTGTCGGGCGAGCCGGTGTCGGTAATCGCGGCGCCAAGCCCCGCGACCATCGCCATCACGATCACGAACACTGCGACCACCAGCGCGATTCCACCCGCCGTCATGGCGGTCGAGACGCGCCTGACGAGCAGGCTGCGCACGTTGTATTTGAGCGGAATTGCCATCCTCAGGCCACCATCCGCAACGCGTCGACGATATTCTGGCGCGCGGCCGCGCGGGCCGGAACCAGCGCGCTCAGCACGCCGATCAGGGCAGCGGCGATAAGTGTCTCGACGAGAATCGAGGGCGGCATCCGGATCGTGCCGAGCGGACCCATCGCGGGCGATCCCACCGCGAACACCTTGAGCACGATGAATGCGGCGCCGCATCCGATGATCCCGCCCGTAAGGCCGATGATCAGCGACTCGCCGAGCAGCAGGCTCAGGATGGTGCGCGAGGTGAAACCGATCGAGCGCATCACCGCGATTTCGCTGCGGCGCTCGCGAATCGACATCGCGGCGGTGTTCGCGGCGACCAGGCCGATCGTCAGCACCACGATAAATCCCAGCGCCTCGGCAAGGTGGAAGAACATCCGGTAGCCTTCCATGAAGCCGCCGAAGAACGAGGCTTCCGATTCGCTCTGGGTTTCTTCGGTGGAGTTGGCGAAGCCCTCATCGACCGCGGCGATCACTTGCGGCACCGAAGAGGACTTGTCGACGCGGACCCAGAAGTTGCCGACGGTGCCGGGGCGCCCCGCGGCCTCATTCAAGTAGTCGCGGCGGAAGTACAGGAAATCGGGCGGCGCTTTGCCGCCGCTCATGACGCCAACGATCGTGAGCGTGACCGGGAAGTTGTACGCCGTCCCGCGCAACATGATCTGCTGGCCCACGTGCAGGTGGAAGCGCTTCATGGTGCCGCTGCCGACCAGCGCCGCGGTGCGGGTTTTTGCGAAGGCCTCGGCGGCCTCCTTGCTGATGCCCCAGTCGGGCCACATCTCGTAGACCTGATCGGGATCGATCGCGAGGTTGGGGAACTGATCGTTCACGTCGTGCAGGATTCCGCCGAACCAGGTCTCGGCGATCACCGCCTCGACGTGCGGAGTCGCCAGCAGGCGCTGCTTGTAAGCCTCGGGCAGGAAGTAAGTCAGGCCGGCCTTGTTGTGGACTACCAGGCGCGTCGACGACGCGGTGTCGGCGAGGACCTGGCTGACGACGGCGGGCAGGCTGACGAGAGCCGAGAAGATAAACAGCGAGACCGCGATCGAGAATATGGTCAGGAGCGTGCGCCGCTTGCTGCGCGTGAGATTCTTCAGAATCAGGACCATGTACTTCATAGAGCGACTCCTGGGCGGAGCTGTTCCTCAAGCGCCGGCGCGCGCCGCCTCGGAGGCCGCAGCGCCCTTGCCCGGCTCGACGCCGGCGAGCACGCCCTTGTCGAGGCGATAGACGGTGTCGACATAGCGCTCGGCGCGCGGATCGTGGGTGACCATCACGATGGTCTTGTGGAACTGGCGGTTGAGCTCGACGAGCAGGGTCAGGATTTCCTCGGCGGACTTGGCGTCGAGGTCACCGGTTGGTTCGTCGGCGACGACGATAGTCGGGTCGGTGACGATCGCGCGGGCGATCGCGACGCGCTGCTCCTGTCCGCCGGAGAGCTGGCGCGGATAGTGATCCATGCGGTCGGCGAGGCCGACGACCTTGAGCGCGGTCTCGACGTGTTCGCGGCGCTCGGCCTTGCTGAGGCTGGTGAGCAGCAGCGGGAGCTCGACGTTCTCGAACGCGGTGAGCACCGGGATCAAGTTGTAGAACTGGAACACCAGCCCGATATGCCGCGCGCGCCATCCGGCGAGCTCGCGCTCCTTCATGCCAGTGATCTGCTCGCCGCCGACGGCGACCTTGCCCGAGGTCGCGTGGTCGATGCCCGCGATCAGGTTGAGCATGGTGGTCTTGCCGGAGCCCGACGGTCCCATAATCGCGACGAAGTGAGCGGCAGGAATCCGGATGGTGACGTCGTCGAGCGCCTTTACCTGGAATTCGTCGCGCTGGTAGATGCGGCTGACGTGGTCGATGTCGATCGCGATAGTTTCGTCCATTACGCCCTCCCATGCCGATGGTTGATCCTGCCAGCCGCCGGTTTGCGAGTCTTGTCCCCGGCGCGCGTCCGCGGCGCGCTGGCGAGCTCGCGGGCGAGGCTGGTTTCCAGCTTGGCCATCAAGGCAGCCTTGGCTTCGGTTATCACGCGCCCCAATTCGACCATGATCCTGCGATAGCGGTTCTCCGGGTTGCTCTGCATTTCCACCGCCAGCTCGCGCAGTGCGGCCGCCGAAGCGGTATCGAATTGGCGCATCCGCTTCATATGCGCGAGCGCCGCTTGCGGATCGTATATTCCGAAGAAAATTTTGACCTGCGCTTCGTCATACACGTATAGCGGCGCCGCCGGCTCCCGCAGGAGCAGCAAAAAGCGTTCCCGTCCTTTGGGGGTGATCGCATAAACCTTGCGAGTGCGCAGGCCATTGCTCTCCGCGCGCATCGTGACCAGGCCGTCGTGCGCTAGCTTCTTGAGCGCGGGGTAGAGCGAGCCGTCGCTGACCCGATAGAAGTAGCCGACCGAGTCCTGGAAGCGGCGCTTCAGATCGTAGCCGGTCATGGCGGATTCCATCAGGAATCCGAGGATCGGAAACTTTACGTCAGTGCGAACCGGTTGCGTCGAATGAGGGTGTCCCAGCGCCTGCAGCGCCTGCGGCAGACGATTCAGGACTTCGCGCGGTTCGCCGCGCACTGCTTTCGCCGGGGAATTCGCCATACCTCTCGACCCAATAGCTCGACTTGATATAACGAGTCAAGATAGAAAGTGCAGCGCGCGGGCTGCGCAGCGATCGCGCGGCGATGCAGTGCCGCGCTTGCAGCGGCGGAGTCCTTGCGCCACGTCGGCAGCCGGCTGGCAGGGTTGCCGGTGACGGCGCTGATGCGCCCTGCTCAGTGACCCGCGTTCTGCAGCGCGGTGGGGGTGAAGAACGCGTTGTCCACGATTCCCATGTCGATATACCAGCACTCGCGTTCCTGGCTGTGCCCGCCCGGCATCAAGACCTGCGTGCTGGAGCCGTTCTGGAGATCCATGTCGACCAGGCCGAGTTGGAACATCCGCGGGTACGGATAGATCGCGACCGTTGCGTCAGGCACCGGCCGGTCCCGATAGGTCTGAAAAGTCGCGATCGCCTTCCACAGCTTGCCGTCGCGGTCATACTGATCGGACGCGGTCACGAACCATCCTTCGGAATCGATGTACAGGATGCGCTTGGGAATCGACAGGTCGGTTCCAGGCTTGGCGTCCGCCTCGATGACATAGAGATGCCGCATCTCCCAATTCTCCGGGCAGATGGTACGTCCGCCGTCGAAAGGGCAGGGCTTCTCGGGTGAGGTGACCGCATGTACGCACGCGAGCATGTCCTTCTCGCCGAGGTACTTGTAGGTGAAATCCTCGACCTTGGCCGAAAAGCCGAAATACGAATCCGGATCGATCGTATTCACATACGCCGACCCTCCAGAGGTCCCGCCCGCACCAGCGCCCATTCCGCCGCCGCCTCCGCCTGAGAAGCCCGGCAGCGCGCCGATCGCGTCCGACAGCACGTCCGCCGACTGCCGGCGCAGCCGCCGCGTGAGCGGATTCATCACCCAGACGTCGTCCTCCTTGTTCGGATCAATATGCCGAAAACGCACCAGCCCGTACCCGCGCAATGACGACGGTTCGAGAAACGGGTAATAGCCGAAGCGGTAACGGATGCCGCTGGAAGCCGCGTCGGGATCGGTCGGAATCGGCGGCACTTCGATCCGTCCGACGTTGTTGTAGAACGCGAAGTGTCCGACGGTGAAGTAGCTCAGCGGGTCGCCGGTGCTGCTGGCGGCATAGCTCGCGACCTCTGGATAGCGCATGTCGACGTCGTCGCTGTACATCGGACGATAGCTGAAGTTCCACATCACCTTGGTCGCGATCTGTGGGTCATTTGGATCGACCAGTGGGAACGGCTGCCCGGCGACGTAATTGCTCAGACTGCCATCAGGCGCGAGCGCCACCTGCGCCTGGTACTTTTCGGTCGCGGCGCGAAACGGCGGCGGCCAATCCAGCTTGCTGGTCGGCACGATTTTCAGCATCATGCCGCGCTGCACCATGACGTAGTTGCCGGGACTCAGCAGGTCAGCAACGTTGGCGGAGTTGGTCTTGTCGATGGTGTCGCCCGGTTTCACCACCGCCTGGGCAACGCCCGCGGCGGCGAGCGCCGCTATCGATGCCATCGCGAATGCGGTCAACAAGGTACCGAACCTGATTGCAGAAAACGATCGCATAGCATCCTCCGGACAGTGTGATCGTAAGGGCGTCGCGGCGCAGCCACCGCTTAACCCAACCTCATCTTACAGTAGTTAGGGAGCCCTCAGAAAGTCCGCGTATGCTTCGATACTCATCCGGGCGCAGCGATGATGTTCGAACTTATATTAGTTGATCGCTCGAGCGCGGCGGCCCTAAGATTTATTATTATGAAGCATCTGAACCGCTCGCTCTTTCTTGCCACGATCGCGTCCACTCTGCTGATCGCGAGCGTCGCGAGCGCCGCTCTGCGCGGCGGCCCGCCCATACCGACCACACTCGTACTCACGATGCCCGCGCCCGGACAGATCTACGGCGACCAGCAGGTGGTCCTGATGGGCGTCGGCTCCAAAACCTACAAATTCGTTCTCAAGGACGCCTACGTCGACGATCCCACCGGCATCGTGCACTGGGTTGACGTGTGGCAGTACGTGAAGCAATACAAGCCGATGTTCGTGGTGCAAGGGCTCGACGAGGGAATTTTCGCGAAGTTCCAGCCGGGCCAGACGTTGACTGTGAAAGGCGTGTTCGCTCCATTGAACCGCATTTTCGAGGTGGTGGGCACGCAGGTGGAAGGTGGCACTTACTCCCCGCCGAAAACTTACTGACCAGACCTACAATAGGACTCACTCAAGGGACTTAATCTGGCGCCGCTTTCCGGCATGCCCTAGCGGCGCTCTGCCGCGAGGATCGCCGTGAGCGCGCGTTCGCGATAGTCAAAAATTTCCTTCAGGCTTCGCGCGACGAACAGCCGATAGGCGATCTCGCCGAGCGGACCGAGCGGCATCGCGAACTCAACGTGATCGCGCATGTCGGTCTGTGCCTCGCCCAGGTCGGTGAAGGTGTGAGTATGTCGCCAGTAGGCATACGGCCCGGTTTCTTCGACGTCGACGAAGCGGACCGGAGGCTCGACGATCTCGATTCGGGTGCGCCAATGGACTGGAACGCCATAGAGCCGGATTCGATAGTCGAGCACCGTCCCCGGCGCCATGGTGGCCGGCGGCTCCCGCAGGAACTGAAAACGCAGGAACGCGGGCGTCAGGCGCTCGAGGTTGCGCGGATCGCAGAAGAAGGCGAAGGTCTCCGCGATGGGCCGCCGCACTATCTGGGTTCGTTCGATACTACGGACCTTCATTGCCTTTTGAGTGTATTGCGCCGCGGTTCCCAAGACACTTGACGCATATGGTCCGCTTCGCCTGAAAGGCGCAATTCGGTTCTCAGAAGCCCGATCCGCGCCGACTCACGACAGAGTCGAAGTTGTTCGGCTCGCTCGCGTAGTGTACTTTTGATGTTTCAAACGCCCCGAGCACAACTTAAAGCTTTAGATGAAAAAACTCACAGGTGCACAGATCGTTATCGAGAGCCTGATCGCCGAAGGCGTGGACGTGATCTTCGGCTACCCCGGCGGCGCTATCCTGCCGACTTACGACGCGCTGCTCAGTTCGAAAATCAAGCACATCCTGGTCCGCCACGAACAGGGCGCGACGCACATGGCTGAGGGCTATGCGCGCGTGAGTGGACGCCCGGGCGTCGTGATCGTGACCTCGGGACCCGGCGCGACCAACACCGTCACCGGAATCGCGGATGCGTACATGGACTCCACTCCGCTGGTCGTGATCACCGGGCAGGTCTCGACCTCGCTCATCGGCAACGACGCTTTCCAGGAGGCCGACATCGTTGGCATCACGCGCCCCTGCACCAAGCACAACTACCTGGTGAAGGACGTCAAGGACATCGCGCGCACCATCAAGGAGGCGTTCTATATCGCCGGCACCGGGCGGCCGGGACCGGTGGTCGTCGACCTTCCCAAGGATGTGCAGCAGGCGGAGCACGTTTTCAAGTATCCCGACACGGTGGAGCTGCGCGGCTTCAAGCCGACCATCCGCGGCAATCCGCGCCAGATCGAGCGCGCGATCGAAGCGATCGAAAAAAGTTCCAAGCCGCTGTTCTACGTCGGCGGCGGAGTGCAATGGTCGGGCGCCGCGCCAGAGCTGCGCGAGCTGGTGCGCGGACTGGGAATTCCGATCACTGAAACCCTGATGGGCCTCGGCTCGTTTCCAGCCTCCGATTCGCTGCGACTGGGGATGCTCGGGATGCATGGCTCCTACGGCACCAACACCGCGGTCACCAACACCGACTGCCTGATCGCGGTTGGCGCGCGCTTTGACGATCGCGTCACCGGGCGGATCGCGGACTTCGCGCCCAACGCCGAATCGATCATCCACATCGACATCGACCCGTCCTCGATCTCGAAAAACGTGAAGGTCGATATCCCGATCGTCGGCGACATCAAGCACGTGCTGACCGACATGCTCCAGGTGATTAAGGGCCGCGAGAGCATCGCGCGCCGGCGCGCCGATTGGACCCGCTGGCATCAGCAGATCCTCAAGTGGCAGAAGGACAAGCCGCTGTACGAGAACGGCAAGCGCGGCGACAAGGTCTCGCCCATCGACGTCGTCTCCGAGCTCTACAAGATAACCAAGGGCGACTGCATCATGGCCACCGACGTGGGCCAGCATCAGATGTGGGTCGCGCAGATGTTTCCCTTCGAGCATCCGCGCTCCTGGCTCACCTCGGGCGGATTGGGCACGATGGGCTATGGGCTGCCGGCGGGAATCGGCGCCACGTTCGCGGCGCCGGGCCGTCCGGTAGTGGTGGTCTCCGGTGACGGCTCGATCCAGATGAACATCCAGGAGCTCGGGACCGCGGTCCAGTACAACGTCGACATCAAAGTGATCATCCTGAACAACTATTTCCTCGGGATGGTCCGGCAGTGGCAGGAAAAATTCTACGACGAGCGCTATTCGTACTCCGCGATGTCGGTGCCGAATTTTGTCAAGCTCGCCGACGCGTACGGCGCGCACGGCTTCCGAATCGAGAAGGCCAAAGATCTCTCGCGCGTCATGAAGGAAGCATTCGCCACGCCGGGGCCGGTGCTGATCGACGTCGTGATTCCGAAGGAAGAAGCCGTGATGCCGATGATCCCGCCCGGCGGCTCGATGTCGGAAATGCTGTTCGCCTAAGCCCCGCCGCGCTCTCCGGCGCATTCCCTTTTCCGCGAACCTCGGATGATGACGGACATCTCATGACCGCGAGTGCGCACGCGCGCGGCGCGGTTGCCCTCATGCCTCGATTCGTAACAGACTCTCCGTCAACAAGGAGAGTCACCAATGGCGCGCGTTCCATATCTCAATCGCGAAGACCTGCCCGAAGCCGATCGCGAACTTTTCGACAATCTCGCCGCGGAGCGCGGCTCGGTCGGGAACATCTTCCGCACTCTCGCGCATACGCCGAAGCTCCTGCGCCGCTTCCTGGCGCTCGGCGGTGAGCTTCGCAACGGCACCGCCCTCGATCCGAAACTGCGCGAGCTCGCGATCATGACGGTGGGCCGTCTCACCAACGCCGAGTACGAATTTGTCCATCACTGGAATCTCGCGCGCCGCGCCGGCGTCCCGCGCGAGAAGCTCGAGGCGCTCGCCGATTGGGAAAAATCCCCGGTCTTCAGCGACGACGACCGCGCCGTGATCCGCTACGCCGTCGAGGCGACCAACAACGTGAAGGTCAGCGACGCGACCTGGAACGCGCTCAAGTCATTTCTCGATACCCGGCGGATCATGGAGCTGGTGCAGAACGTCGCCTTCTACAACCAGGTGGTGCGGGTGCTGGTGCCCTGCGGCGTCGAGCTCGAACCCGGCACCACGAAACACTGACCCGCGTACGTGCTCGTGACCGGCGGGCACGCGCGACGCCTGCGGCGCGCGCGCCCGCCGGCCTGCGCCGCTGCGTTGCGGCGTTCGCCGCAACGCAGCGGCGCAGGCTCCCGCCCCCGCAAGGACGCGTACTGAAACCTCGTACGAGGTTTCAGTACGCGTCCTTGCCGACCACCCCAGCGCCGGAGGCGAAACCTGTCCCAGGTTTCGCCTCCGGCGCTCCGCCGCTCCGTCCTTCCGGCCGTCGCCAATCCCCGCTATCGTCTCACCATGCGACTCCCCACCCGCGCGCAACTCGAGTCCGCGAGCGAACTCGTACACTCCGTCCTCGCGCCGACGCCGCAGATCTGCTGGCCGATGCTCTCCGCGCGATGCGCCGCGGAAGTCTGGGTCAAGCACGAGAACCATCTCCCGACCGGCGCCTTCAAGGTGCGCGGCGGCCTGGTCTACGTCGACGACCTGATGCGCTCCTCCACGCGCCCGACGGAGATGGTCGCGGCGACGCGTGGCAATCACGGCCAGAGCGTCGCGTTCGCCGCGCGACGCTTCGGCCTCGCCGCGACGATCGTGGTTCCGCGCGGCAACAGCGAGACCAAGAACGCTGCGATGCGCGCGTATGGCGCCACGCTCATCGAGCACGGCCACGACTACCAGGCCGCGTACGAGCATGCGCAGGCGCTCGCGGCGGAGCGCGGCGCGCATCTCTATCCGCCCTACCATCCGCTGCTGATCGCCGGCGTCGGCTCCTACGCGATGGAATTGTTCCGCGCGGTCGCGGACCTCGACACCGTCTATGTTCCGATCGGCCTTGGCTCCGGGATCAGCGGCGTGATCGCCGCGCGCGAGGCGCTCGGCCTGCGCACCAAGGTAGTCGGCGTGGTTTCTGAGCGCGCTCCCGCCTATGCGCTCTCGTTCGCATCCAGGCGTCCCGTCTCCACTGACAGCGCCGACACGATCGCCGACGGAATCGCGCTCCGGGTGCCGGACGCGGACGCGGTCGAGCTCATCAATCGATACGCGGAGCGGATCGTCACGGTCTCCGACGCCGAGATCAAAGACGCGATGCGCCATTACTTCACCGACACCCACAATCTCGCCGAAGGCGCCGGCGCCGCTCCCCTGGCTGCGATGCTCAAGGAGCGCGCCGCGATGGCCGGCAAGTGCGTCGCCCTGATTCTCAGCGGCGGCAACGTCGACCCGGCGCTGTATCGCGAGGTCCTCGCGCCTGCCCGATAGTCAATTTTCGCTCGAGCGTTGCGAGCGCTCTCCATCGAAAGTTCGATTGTCCGCTTGGGCGGATAATGTTACACGACGCCGTTGTTCAAAACGTCGGCCGCGTTAGTTCCGCTGCCCGAACCGTCGCAGTGAGGGCTCAACATGAAACGACCGAACTCCTTCTCCTGCCTCATTTTTTCGTCTGGTGTATTTGTCCTCGCGCTGGTCCTGATTGTGAGCGTTACCCGAAGCGAGGCGCAAACTTCCGCGACGCAACTACATCCGGTCTCGGCGCTACGGCTCACCATTCCGCCTTCGGCCAACTCCCCGATCGTGCTCACGACGCTTCCGAATGCGGAATGCACCCTTCACGCGGTGGGTGATAGCGTCCATCGCATCCACATCTATGCGGACCAGGACGGCATGATTCGATTCTTCGTGCATCCCGGCGCCGCCTCCGAGCAGCTCACTCATCTGGTTGCCGACTGTGTCGCCGGCGCTAAATCCGCCACCTACCCGGTCGACCTCCGCGCCAACACCACCCCGACCGCGGAGATGCCCTTGCTGGCGAAGGAGATCCGCCGCCCGGTCGCAGGCCGCATCCTTCCCGCTCTCAACAAGGATGAGATCGCCAATCTCTCTGATGAAGAACTGATCAAGCGAGGCTATCCGATGCGTCCCAGCCCGGAGGGAGCACCCAAGGCCTACCAGGGATGGCTGCGCGCCGTATCGGTTCCAGTCACATCAATCGCGGCTCAAACCAGGCTTAGCTCCGAGGTGCGCGAAGACTATTGCCATTGCTATCGCCCATATCCGCCGAAAAAATTCGTGATCCCCAAGATAAATGAGGTGCTCCCCGGACTCACCAGAGACCAAGCTCTCCGTATGTCCGCCGCGGAGCTGAAACTGCGCGGCTATCCCCCGCGGCCCATTGTGACTGACAACAAATCCAATCTGGCGATCAGCAAATGGCTCCGGGAGGTTTCGATTCCCATTTCGACGCTGATTCCCAGCAACTCCCCGGAAGGATCCAATATCTGGAGCGGCGACGAGTTGCAGGAGACGGCGGGCGCCTACGATTGGGTGACTGGCGCATGGAACGTTGTCAGCGTCACCGGCGAGGCCAACACTAACACTGACTCCTCCACCTGGATCGGCATCGACGGCGACGGGACCACCGACCTTGTCCAGGCCGGAACCGAACAGGAGGCCTTTGGCACCGGCGGCACGCTGGTCACGACTTATCGCGCGTGGACCCAGTTTCTCCCCCAGGAAGCGACCGAATCGATCATCAGCAACTTCACCGTGAATCCCGGCGATCAGATCTTCGTCGAAGTATCGATGGGTTCCGCGGGCGGGTCGCTTTCGCTGAGCGGCCCCTTCGGCGTCTTTCTGGTCAGTGATCTGACCACGTCCACTTCCACCTACATCTATACCCCTATAGGCAGCACCACCGTCGGCGGCAGCGAGGCGGAGTGGATCATGGAGCGGCCGACTTTCGGCACCACGCCCGCAGACCTCGCGGACTACAGCAGCGGTTCGATCTATTGGGCCTATGCGCGGCGTCCGAACAGCGCGCGTCACCAGGGCTACGTCAACTGTTGCCTGGGCTCCACCAGCGTCAACATCACGATGAGCAACAGCGCCACTGGAAACACGCTCTCCACGGCCGCGACCCCGGACGCGGGAACCACCAACTTCACCTGGAAGGCTTTTAAGTAACTCCGCTCTATTCAGCGACGGCGACACCGAGCTTCCATGTAGCGCAAACTCGGCGCACGCAAGTTGAGCTATCAACTCGCTCTAGTGAATTGACCGTGTCGCTCTGCGATCTCGCCGGGTGGCAGGGAAACGTTTAAGATATGGAGGTAATGCTAACTGGTGGTTCCAGCCGCACACTGGTAGTCGCCTGTTCGATTGCGCTTGCAACCGCGTGCTCGAGCAGCCAGTCACCTCCACCTCCGTCTTCACCTCCACCTCCACCGGTTCAGCGGCAACTGGCTTCGCCGCCGCCGCTCACGCTCTGCCCGCTGCCCGACTCTCGGCCGAAAAATCTCGCGTCAACGCCCGGATACGCACAGTACTCGGTAATTGTCACCGACAATTCGGGTCGACCGATCGAGGCGTTGAAGCAGTCGGACTTCGCTGTCTCAATCGCGGGCAAGCCGGTGCCAATCTCATATTTTCAAGAGAGCAGAGGAACGATGCCTATTGCGCTTGCGATTATCACCGATAGTTCCGGAAGTATGAAGGACAAGCTATCGGTTAACGGCGAGAGCAAGTTCAAAACCATTCATAGCTTGCTCTCCGGCGCGGTTCAAAAGCTCAACGCCTGCAACGAGGTCGCCGTTTTCACTTTCGGTGGCGGTCCTCCCAACAGCTCAACTTCGGAAGAGACCCCGGTTCAGCTGGTCGAGCCCTTCACAACCGACCATCAGGCTGCCATCGCCAGCCTCGACAGTGTCGAGCCGCGGGGCGAGACGCCCCTGTATGACGCGACATTACGCGCCGCAGGCGACCGAAAGAAACGAAGCAGGCAGGCCGGCCTGATCTGATGGCCGCTAATCCATCTCGTGCGGGTAGTTCGCCCAGTCCTCGGGCGCGTGGCTGATCCACAGCCGCGCCGCTTGCTGTCCTGCATCTCCTTGAGCCGTTTGATCGATCGGCTGGCCTCGCTCTCGTCGAAATCCCCGGCCATCGCGGCCAGCGTGTCGAGTTGCCTGCGGATATGAATCGTATCGCCGGTGAGCGCTATCGGGCCCGAATTCTTGAGCCGCACCACCATCGAACATTCGCCGGGAGTGTGCCCGGTGGTTCGTAGAATGCTCACGCTGCCCTCGCCGAAAAGATCGGTGTCCTCGGTCAGCTCGCGCCAATTGAAGCCGCGCGTCGGAAGCAGGTCACCCAGGATGAATCCGCCGCGCGCGCGCCGGTCGGGCCAGTACGCGTAGGGAAGCTCGCCCTTCATGATTACGAACTGCGCGTTGGGGAACAGCGCGAGGCCGCCCGCGTGGTCCAGATGCAGATGCGAGACGACCACGAACTTCACGTCTTCGGGCTTATAGCCGTGCGCGCGCACCTGGCGGTCGACGATTTGCTCCGGCGTGCAGCTCACGTTCAGAAATTTCGCGGCCGGTCCCCAGTAACCCTCCGGGTCCTCGGCGACGCGCGGATTGACTCCCGTGTCGAACAGCACCAGCCCCTGCTGATGCTCGACGAGGAACGACGGCACCGGAATTTCGAGCATTGCTTCGCTGCCGCCGCGCATCAGGTCGCGCTCGCGCATCTTAAGGATGGCGCCGGGGAGCGCGATCATCTTGTTGGCGTATGCCTGGCTCATGAGACACCTCTGGCGCGATACTCGATCGCGCCCGCTTTATCCGTCAAGCGCGCCACCGCTATGCTTCATCCGAGGTTATGACGGCACCGCGCAAATCTTCCGCCGAGTTCTACGAGGAAGGCATCGACCTCTTCAACCAGGGCCGCTTCTTCGAATGCCACGAGGCATGGGAGGAGGTCTGGAAGCGCAGCGCCGGCCCCGAAAAAGTCTTCTACCAGGGAATCATCCAGGCCGCCGTCGCGATCCTGCACGCCCAGCGCGGAAATCTCGAGGGCGCGGCTTCTCTGCACGAAAAATCGCGCGCGAAGCTCGATGAGCTGCCGCCCGAGCACATGAACCTCGCGCTCGGAGAGCTGCGCGACGCCCTCACCGATTTTTTCGCGATAGCACTGGCCGGCGACGATCGCGCCTTACCGCCGCCGCCAAAACTCCGCCGCCTCTGAAAGAAATCGCGCTAATTGAGCGCAAGTGATGGGTTTGGAATTGCGGCGGGCTTAATTTCCTCTGAGGTGGGGATCGTCGCTCGCGACACACTCCATTGCGTCGGTTTTCGTGAAAACAAGAGGATCTACTGTGATGACCACCTGCCGACCACCGGAGTCTAAAAACACTCCCGAGTCAGGGTGGTCCTCTGGCAGGTGCTTCTCCGCAATTTTCCGCACTGCGGCTCTTGCCGCTTCGCAATCGTGTCTCGACGCGAATGCTCTGCCGCCACCCGACCATTGTGCGAAAGGAGCGCGTAAGTCCAGGCCAGGTTTGCCGTTCACTGTTGTTGACGGCGGCATCATCAGATACCAGCCCATCAGCGCGAGCGTGGCTGCGTGGCAAACTTCGCGGCTGATCACGCACGAAGCTCGTCTTGCCATTTAGCGCCGATTCCTTGCGCAGGCGGTGGAACTTGCCGCGGAAGACTTAACTCCCAGTATCAACCGTGCGAACGATAAAACGGAATGTCTTCGTCGTCCATTGGCGGCCCGCCGCCCTCGTCGCCGCCCGGATGTCCGCCGCCGCCTCCGCCTCCACCGCCGCCGCCGCGGAACTCGCCCGGCTCGTCGCCGCCCGCTGCCGCACGCCCGCCCAGGAACTGCACGCGCTGCGCGACGATCTCGGTGACGTAGCGTTTGCCGCTTCCGTCCTTGGCCTCATACTGGCGGTAGCTGATACGGCCCTCGATAAAAACCTGGCGGCCCTTCTTCAGGTACTGGCCGCACAGCTCGGCCTGCTTGCCGAACACGACGATCGTGTGCCAGTCGGTGCGTTCCTGCTTGGCGCCGTTGCGATCGGTGAACGACTCGGAGGTCGCGACCGAAAAGTTCGCGACTGGGTTGCCGTTATTCAGGTAGCGGATTTCCGGGTCGCGTCCCAGGTTGCCGATCAGAATCACCTTGTTAACTGCCATCTCCCACTGCCTCTGGAAGCGAAGCTAACCCCGCCCCCCGCTGAACGCAAGAAGATCGGCCCAAACCGCACGCCCATCTGTGGAAAACGCTTCGCGGCCCCGGCGCATTATGGGACCGCGCGGTCCGCTTTCGCAGCTATTTTGCGACCTATATACTCGGGAGCGGTGCGGCGGTAGGGCGGGGGGATTAGGGAGATGGCTGCTTCCACGACGCCTCCAGTAAGAATTTTGGCTCTCGGCGGGCTCGGCGAGATCGGGCTCAACCTGATGGCGGTTGAGTGCGGCGGCCATGCCGTGGTGATCGATTGCGGCCTGATGTTCCCCGAAGAGCCGGCCCTCGGCGGCGGCGTTTACGTCCCCGATTTCGCGGCCCTCGACACCGAGCGCTTCTCGATCGACGCCATGGTCCTGACTCATGCGCATGAAGATCATATCGGCGCGCTGCCGCATCTGCTGAGACGCGCGCCGGCTCCCGTCTATGGCAGCGCGGTGACGCTCGCGTTCACGCGCCGCCGTCTTCGCGAGGGCGCATTCGAAGGCGCGGACCTCCGCGCCATTTCGCCGCGCAATCCCTTCACCGTGGGACCGTTTACCGTCGAGCCGCTCCGCGTCACGCATTCGACGCCCGACTCGCTCGCGCTCGCCATCCGCACGCCCGCCGGTCTTATCGTTCATAGTGGCGACTTCAAGATCGACGAGAACCCGGTCGACGGCGAGCGCTTCGATCGCGAGCGCTTTGCCGCGCTCGGCGCCGAGGGCGTGGCGCTCCTGCTCTCCGATTCAACCAACGTCGAGCGCCCCGGCCGCTCCGGCTCCGAAAGCTCGCTCAAGCCGATACTGCGCGACTTGGTCTCGCGCACTCGCGGACGCTTTTTCGTCACCGCGTTTTCGTCGCATCTGCATCGCATCCGCCAGGCCGCGGAAGTCTCGCGCGAATTCGGCCGCCGCGTGGTCCCGCTCGGACGGCGAATGGCAGAGAGCGTGCGGCTCGGACTCGAGATGGGCCTGCTGCCGTTGCCCGCTGGCATCTTCATCGAACCCACCGAGGCCGAGTTTCTCGAGCCGCATCGGCTCACCTATCTCGCCAGCGGCAGCCAGGGCGAGCCGCTCTCCGCGCTGTCCCGGCTTGCAGTCGATTCCCATCCGCGCGTGCGTATCGAGTCCGGCGACGTGGTGGTGCTTTCATCGCGATCGATCCCGGGCAACGAACGCACCATCAATACCGTCGTCAACCGGCTGTTCAAGCAGGGCGCCGAGGTGGTCTACGACGCGATCGCGCCGGTGCACGTTTCCGGTCACGCCAGCCGCGACGAGCTGGCCGAGATGATCGCGCTGACGCGCCCGCGAAACTTCATCCCGATTCATGGCGAGTATCGTCATCTCACCCATCACGTCGCCCTGGCCGTCGAGAGCGGCATCGCCGAGCGCGACTGCTTCCTGCTCGAAGACGGCGAGACACTGGTGATGAACGGCGCCGGCGCGCGCCGCGGCGGTGCGGTCCCGTCCGGACGGCGCATGATCGACGAGGCGGGCGAGGAAAGCTCGCCGGCTCTTCTCGGCGAGCGCCGCGCGCTGGCGCGCGACGGCACCGTGATGGCGGTAATCGTGGTCTCCGCGAAAACCGGTGCGATCGTTGGCGGGCCCGAGCTGGTCTCGCGCGGGCTGCTCAACGGCGACGGCACCTCGGAGCATATGCGCCGCGCGCGCGCCGAGCTGGAAGCGCGGCTCAGCCAGGTCGGCAGCCTGCGCGCCGGGGATTCCAGGCTCAAAAGCGAAATTCACGACGAGATCAAGGACGAGGTGATGCGCGCGCTGCGCCGCTACTTCATCGACGAGCTCGGCAAGCGCCCGCTGGTCATCACCCATCTGACGGAGGTCTGAGGCGATCGCGCAGAAGCCCAAATCGCCACCGTCCGATCCCGTTCCGGCGCCGCCGCCGATCGAGCTCCAGCCGGCCGACGAGAGTCACAATCGGATCGCGCGCGAGCTGCTCGCGCTCGCGATGATCGCATGCGCCGCGTTCGGCGCGACCAGCCTCGGATGCTTAGATCGCGCCGCAGGCCCAACCTCGGCGGCCCGGTCGGCGATGCGATGGCGGCGTATCTGAGCGTCGCGATCGGTTACCAGTCGTACCTGGTGACGGCCCTGGTCGTCTGGCTCGCGATTCGGGTGTGGACCGGCACGCCGCTTCGCACGATGGCCCGCGAGGTCCTGGGCGGCGCGATTCTGATCGCGGCGCTCGCGACCGGCGCGAGCCTCTGGGACTTAAGCGACGCGCACCTCGGCGGGCAAGCGGGCGCGATGGCCGCGGGCGCGCTCAACGGCTCGCTCAACCTTGCCGGTGGTTACCTCGCTGTGCTGTTCGCGCTCGCACTCGGCTTCGCCCTGATGGTCAAGCGGGCGCCTACCGAGGTCGTGAGCGGGCTGGCCGGCAGAATCCGGCCGCGCCGCGATACTCGCGACGATCGCGATTCGGATCGCGACGGGGGCGTGTTCACGCTCGGAGGCGCTGAGTCTCGCGACAATTCAGGCGACGGCGAACGCTTTCGCGACATCGAAACAGACATTGACGGCAAGCCGCGCGCGCTCAAGGTCCGCCGCATCGAGCCGCTCGCGCCGGCGGCGCGCGACAAGCGCGACAAGGCCCCCACGCCGCGGAGCAAGGGCGGCTACAAACTGCCCGCGCCGTCGCTGCTCGACAATCCGCCCGCCGAGCATGCCCAGGTCGATGAAGAGCAGCTCGAGCGCAGCGCGCGCGTGCTCGAACAGAAGCTCGCCGACTTCGGCGTCGAGGGCAGGGTGGTCGAGGTGCAGCCCGGGCCGGTGGTCACGATGTACAAGTTCGAGCCCGGCTCCGGAATCAAGGTGAGCCAAATTGTGAACCTGGCCGACGACCTCTCGATGGCTCTCCGAGCGGCCGCGGTCCGCATCCAGGCCCCGGTGCCCGGCGAGGCGGTGGTTGGTATCGAAGTTCCCAACCGCAAACGCGAGCGCGTCTACCTGCGCGAAATCCTCGAGGCCGAAGAGTTTGCCTCGTCGGGAAGCCAGCTCGCGATCGCGCTCGGCAAGGACATCGCGGGACGCCCGATGGCCGCCGATCTCGCGCGGATGCCGCATTTGCTGATCGCGGGCGCGACCGGCACCGGTAAGTCGGTCTCCATTCACACCATGATCGCATCGATCCTGTTCAACGCGACCGCCGACGACGTGCGCTTCATCCTGATCGATCCCAAGATGCTCGAGCTGTCGGTCTACGAGAACATCCCGCATCTGCTGGTTCCGGTAGTCGTCGACCCACAGAAGGCGGCGTCCGCCTTGTTGTGGGCCACCCAGGAGATGGAGAACCGTTACCTCGCGATGCGCGAGCTGGGCGTGCGCAATATCGACGGCTACAATCGCGCGCTCGCCTCGGGCGAGAAGGTCGTACAGCTAAAGCCCATCGAGCAGGTGAGCGGCGCCGCCGCCGGCGCGGCGGATGGGCAGGCCGCGCCGATCGAGCATCGCAAGCTCCCCAAGATCGTCATCGTGATCGACGAGCTCGCCGACTTGCTGCTCAGCGAGGGCAAGACCGTCGAGCTCAATATCACGCGCCTCGCGCAGAAGGCGCGTGCGTCGGGAATCCATCTGATACTCGCCACCCAGCGGCCGTCGGTCGACGTCATCACGGGAATAATCAAGGCGAACCTGCCGGCGCGCATCTCCTTCCAGGTCACCTCGCGCGTCGACTCGCGCACCATCCTCGATTCGATCGGCGCCGAACGCCTGCTGGGCGCCGGCGACATGCTGTTCATGCCGCCGGGCAGCGCGAAACTGCGCCGCCTGCACGGTCCCTTCGTCTCCGAGAACGAGATTCGCAAGCTCACCGACTTCCTGCGCGCGCAGGGCACCCCCGAATACCGGATGGAAATCCTCGAGACCAGGCCGCCCAGCGAGAGCGAAGACGACGGTGACCCGGAGCGTCGCGACGAGATGTACGATGAGGCGGTGCGGATCGTCATGGAGACCAACCAGGCGTCGATCTCGATGATCCAGCGGCGGCTCCGCATCGGCTACAACCGCGCGGCGCGGATGGTCGAGCTGATGGAGCACGAGGGAATCGTGATGCCCGCCGACGGCGCGCGTCCCCGCGAGGTGCGCCTGCGCAGCGTACGCTGACCGCCGCGGATTTTCCTTGAAGCGTCGCGCGCGGAATTGGTCTACACTGGTAGCAGGTCGCGTTCTACCGGATCTTGCGGGTCTTCCAGGTCGATCCTTCAAAACTTAACGGATCCGCGGCCTTTCTGGCCTTGGCCCGCGAAGGAGCGGGCTTCCCGTGAAAATGAGCATTACGATCTCGATTGTTTTCGCCGTAGGCGCGGCGATGTTCTTTGGCGCCTCGGGCGTGTTCGCCGCCGAGTCAGCGCCGCCGCCGACCGCAAACTCGAACGCTCCCGAAAATCCGGCTGCGCCGGAGAATCCGACTGCGCCGGCGGAAAAGTTCGCCACTCCGCCGTCGGACAAAGTCTCGCTCAAGTCAGTCGTCGACAAGATGCAGCATCATTACAACACCACCAATTCCTTCAGCGCGAAGTTCAAGGAAACGATCGTCGCGGTCGGCGCGCCCAAGCGCACGCGCCAGGGCACCGTGTTGTTTCACAAGCCGGGCCGGATGCGCTGGGAGTTTGCGCAACCCGACCTGCAGACCATCGTGAGCGACGGCAAGCAGCTCTACAGCTACGAGCCGGATCTCAACCAGGTCGTCGAAACCCCGCTGGCGCAGGCGATTAGCTCGAGCGGCACGGCCGGCTTCCTGCTCGGAATCGGCGACATCTCGCGCGACTTTGACGTCTCCGCTCCCAAGGCGCAGGCGCCCGACGGACGGATTCATGTCGCCCTGAAACCCAAGGCCAGCAACGACCGCTTCGAAGTCGCGCTCGATCCTAAAACGTACGACATCGTCGGATTCACGATGACCGATCAGCTCGGCGACGTGACCACTCTGGAGTTCAGCGACGTTCGCGACAACGTCGCGCTCGACGATGCGCAGTTTTCGTTCACGGTGCCAGCCGGCGCGGACGTCGTGACGGCGCCGAAAAATCCGATGGCGTCGAAGGCGCAGCAAAACTGAGTGACGAGTTTAGCTTGAAATTGGAGACCTCAGCCCATCGCCTGTGGATAATCGATCAGCCGCGAGTTTTTCTTGTTCCGGAAGTAACACGCCTGGAACGTCCGCTGCGGCACACCCGATTGCGTCGTTTTGACATGGCGAGTACAAGTAGACTCCCTCGGAAATCCTGACATAGCCATGGAAACCGTTCATCTCCTCACTCTCGGCTGTCCCAAGAACCTGGCGGACAGCGAGTTGATGCTTGGCGCGCTCACCAGCGCAGGGTTCGAGATCACGCTCGACCCGGAGGCGGCGCAGGTGCTCGTCGTGAACACCTGCGCGTTCATCGAAGCCGCCAAGAAGGAATCCATTGACGCGATCCTGGAAGCTGCGGCGGTCAAGAAGCGCGGGCACGGCAAACGCCTGGTGGTCGCCGGATGCCTGTCGCAACGCTACGGCGCCGAGCTGCGCGACAGGTTGCCAGAGGTTGACGTTTTCGTAGGCACCGGCAACTTCCTCGACCTGCCGGAGCTCCTCCGCCGCACCGAGTCCCCCGAAGACCGCGCAATCCCCTACGCCGGCGCCGCCCACCTCAAAGACCACCCAATCGCATACGCAAACGCGTCGCACATCGAGGACAGGCGGATTCTGTTCGCCGGCGCCGCAAACCTCGAGAATCGCTCGATCCCATATGCAGCCGCGGCAAACTTCGAAAATCGCCCAATCCCATCGTGCAGGCGCGGCGAACCTCGAGAATCGCCCAATTCCATCGGCAGGCGCGGCTCATTTACTGCCCGATGCGGCAGCGCCGCGGGTCCGGCTCGGCGAATACTTCACGTCTTACTTGAAGATTTCGGAGGGCTGCAATCACAGCTGCGCCTTCTGCATCATCCCGAAAATCCGCGGCCGCCACGAAAGTCGCCCCGTTGGCAACCTGGTCGCCCAAGCCCGCCAACTGGCCAGCGACGGTGTCCGCGAGCTCAATTTGATAGCGCAGGATCTTACCGCGTACGGACGCGATCTGAGGCCGGCGGTTTCGCTCGCGAAGCTGCTGCGCGAGCTTGCGACGGTCGCCGGCATTCGCTGGATCCGGCTGCTCTACTGCTATCCGAACTTCGTTACCGACGAGCTGCTCGACACGGTCGCCGAGCTTCCCCAGGTCGTGAAGTATATCGACATCCCGCTGCAGCACGCCGACGACGCGATCCTGCGCGCGATGCGCCGCGAGCGCTCCGGCGCGGCACTCCGCCGGCTGCTCGAGCGCGTGCGCACGCGCATCCCGGGCGTCGCGCTGCGCACCTCATTCATCGTCGGATTTCCCGGCGAGACCGATGCGGCGTTCGATCGGCTCGTCGATTTCGTGCGCGCGGAACAATTCGACCGCCTCGGCGTGTTTACTTACTCGCGCGAGGAGAATACCGCCGCCTTCGAGATGGCGGGTCAGGTGCCGGAGCGCGTCAAGCGCGCGCGCCGCGCCGAGCTAATGCGCATGCAGGCGGAAATTTCGTTGAAGAAGAACCGCGACCTGGTCGGCCGCGAACTCGAGGTTCTGGTGGAAGGCCCGATGCCCGGACGCGCCACGCGAATGCGCGGGCGAACCTCCGGACAGGCGCCCGATATCGACGGCGCGGTGTTCCTTGCTGGCGACGCCGAGCCGGGCGAATTCGTGCGCGCGCGAATCGAAAAAGCTCTCAGCTACGATCTCCAGGGCAGGGTCGTGGGCGCGGTTCTTTAATATAGGAAGAGGAGTCGTGAATCATGGCGCGTAAACCCGCAGCCTCGAACCGGAAAAAGTTCCTGGCTAAAGTCCGTGAGCGCCTGTCGGACATGAAGACCAAACTGCTCAGCGAAATCGACTCGGAGCTCAAGGCCGAACGCGAGAGCAACAAGGACGAGGGCATGGACACCTATGACCTCGCCTCCGAAGAGCGCGACCGCGAAATCAATTTCATCCTCTCCGATCGCGAGCGCATGAAGATCAAGCAGATCGACGACGCGCTGGAGCGGCTCGAGGATTCGACCTACGGCGTCTGCGAATCGTGCGGGCTCGAGATCGCCGAGGAACGGCTCAACGTGATGCCGTTCACCCGGCTGTGCCGCGACTGCCAGCAGGAGCAGGAGCACGAAGCGAAGTCGCAGCGCAAATTCGAAGACGAGCGCAATACCTATCGCAAACTCGGCTCGACCGACGCCGACGAAGAGAACATGTAGCGCGATCGTTCTCGCGAGCCGGGCCAGCGCCGTATCGCCGTGTGATCGCGTGGCAGCTACCACGCGACGAGTGCTGCCGCGCCATAAGCGCCGAGCGTTCCTGCACGAGCGATACTCGCGATACGCGACAAGGTGTTACGGATGAGTTGTTCGCGCAACGCTCGTCCCCATTCTTTACGAGCCACTTCAAACGGGGCATCCTATACGGAATGCCGCGCCGGAGAATGATAGATACGCGGATTTGATTGCCGCGCCGAAAAATTGATGAAGATCTTCACTGAGCTCGCGAACGCGGCAGACGCACAGGCGCAGGCGCAACTCGAGCACGACCTCGAACGCATCAGGAGCAACCTTTCCGGCGTCAAGGCGATCGTGGCGATCGCCAGCGCCAAGGGCGGCGTCGGAAAGAGCATCGTGGCCGTCAACGTCGCCGGAGCGTTGGCGCTCAAGGGCCGCAAAGTTGCGCTGGTCGACGCCGACTTCAACGCGCCAAGCGTGGTCGCGATGCTCGGTATGAAGCGGCCGCGCAATCTGCCGATGACCGAGGGGATCGAGCCGGTCGCGGGGCCGCACGGATTGCGCGTGGTCGCCAGCGATCTGATCGCGGGCGGGGAGCCGCCGCCGGTGAGCTTCCTCGGCGATGACGACGCGCCTGCACCGCGTCCACCTGAGCGGCCGGAGGCGATGAGCTATGCGCAGGCGCTGCGGCTGGTCTTCGGGCAGTCGCGATTCGGCGCGCTTGATTACCTGGTAGTCGACCTCGGGCCGGGACTCGGGAACCTCGAATTGCTCTCGAAGACGGTCAAGCTCGACGGGATTATCCTGATGAGCAATCCGTCCGGACTTGCCGCGGGCGCCGCGCGCGACGCAGTCCGCCTCGCTACGGCGACCGCCACGCCGGTGATCGGAATCGTCGAGAACATGGCCGGCTTTCATTGCGACGGATGCCGTTCGGTGCGTCCGCTGTGGCCGGAGGGCGGCCTGCCCGCAATCGCGCGCGAGGCCGATGTGCCAATCCTCGCGCGTTTCGCTTTCGATCCGCGCCTGGCCGAAGCCTCGGATCGCGGTGTCCTGTTCGTGCATGCGTACGCGGACACGCCGATCGGTAAGAGCCTCACCGAGCTGGCGCTGCGAGTCGAAACGATTCTCGCCTCGCGCGCACGGGTTGCGAGCGCCGTCGCGTGACGGCCGTCTCGCGCTCAGCCTTTCTTCAGAAATTCAGTCGGAGTCTTCGTCGTCGGATTCGGCCGCGGTCAGCACCGTCTCCGCGCGCCGCGAGTATTCGAACATGCCTGCTCCCGCTCGCCCGCCGAAGCTGAAGCGCGCGAAGCCCAGCGACGTGTAGATGCGCGTCTGCTCGGGGCCCGGCCGTGAGAGCGGGATGAAGCTCTCGACCTGGCCGATGAGCGCCTTGGGCTGGGCGCCGTCAACCGTCAGTAGCGCCGAGAGTTGATGCGGCGGCTCTTCGACCGACGCCGTCTCGAGGACGAGCTGATTGATTTCGCATGGCGACCATCCGACCGGTCCGAGCGCCCGTGCACTTTGATTCGTGCCGTCGTCAGTCTTAACGACCCGCAGCTCGAGCGCCGACGGTGACACGCCGTCCGGTAAGGACGCCCATATCATCCGGCGCGCGACGAACTTTTGCGGCCCGAGCCCAGTGAATGAAACTCCCGCGCGCACGACCGCATCGATCGGGCTGGTCATGCCGTCGACCGAGACGGTCCCGGTGAGTCTTCCGAAGAAAGCCTGCCCGCTCGCGTCGCGCGCGCCAGCGCCGGAGGTGATTTCGTCGAGATTGATTCTGCGGCCGGGAAATTTGAGCCGCGCCGAGACCTCGGCCGCGCCATCGAGCCGGCCCGAGGCGAGCGCGCGCTCGATGCTCAAGTACGCCGATGAATCCGGAACGACTACCGCGGGTCCTTTGAACGTTAGCAGGAGTTCGCGGCCATCCTCGGAAAGTGCGAGAGGTCCGAGCGCAATCCGGCCTGCCTTGCACGTGACGGCGCCCTCCCCAGTGAAGAGCGCGACCCGCCGCCCGCCCAGGAGCATCATGATTCGCGCGCCGAAGCCGGTTCCAATATCGAAGCTGGCCATCGCGCCGATGCGCGTGGCAGGGTCGAAGAACTCGACTCCGACGCGTGCTGGCGGAGCGGGCGCCGATGCAGCCGCGGGGGACTTCGGGGGCGCCAAACGCGGCCGCGGGGTTCGGTTTACGACGATTCCCGGACGCGATGGCGTGTCGAGGTCATGATGCGACGGCGCGTGTCCGTTGGATGCGAACGACGTTTCGATCGCATCGAGGCATCGCGCGCGCAGCGTCCCCGGCATCCGGAGCGCGACCGACAATTCGAGCTGTGCCGCGTCGACCTGCGCGCGCTCCGCGATCGCGGCGATGCGTCTGAGCGGCTCCGCCGGATTGTCGCGGTGGCGCCCGGTAAATGCCTGCACCAGGTTCTGTAGTCCGCCTGCCGGGTAACGCATACCGAAGCTAGGCCGGATTCCGTGCTCGCGAAGCCGCTCGGCAAAGTGCGCGAGCGGTCCGTGGATGAATTCGTCGCACGCGGAGACGCACGCGGTGCCGGGCGGATGCAGTTCGCCACCGATGTTGCGCAGTCCCAGTCCAAAATCGACGCGCGGCTCGATGATGTTCCAGCCGTGAATCAGCAGGACCACCGCGTGGCCGTGCCGGTCGACGATTTGTTCGAGCCGATCGGCGATCATCTCGAGCAGCCACGGGGCGCGCGCGAGCAGTTGCTGAATCCGGTTACAGTCCAGCCGATTGCGATCCATTCCCGCGTTGATCAGTGCCGCCGCGTCCAGGCGTCGCGCCAACTCGCGCGTGATGTCCGCAGTGTGCAGATCGTTGACCTTGGGATTCAGCATCGAGCGCGTCGCAGGCTCCGCGCGTCCCCCGTGCGGCGCGATCAGAAGGAGCGGGGAGTCGGTGTCGATAGTTTCGAGCCAGGGCTCGACGGGCGCGCGGGATGTCAACGGGCCGGACGCGGAAGCGCTCATTGCGATTTGCGATTCATCGCAGTGTGGCGAGCGCGGAGCGCGCGTGGAGTGCGAAAGAGGCGATCAGGTAGTAGGCGATGAAGCTCAGCGAGGCGAACAGCAGCACCGGATTCACGCTGGGCAGCATCGCGAGCATCGCGATCGTGATAACCGCCCAGATGATCCCGAGGGTGAGCGTCAGCGGGCGGAGCGCGACTGTGCGATTGGGATAAATGTATTTGATCGGCACGAAGACCAGCACGGCAAAGGTTGCAAGGATCGCGGCGTTGAACGTAGGGCTGCGGCCAAGGCAATAGAGATAGAACGCGATGAGGTTCCAGTAGTTCGGGAAACCGAGAAAATAATGGTCGTCGGTCTTGGCTGCGGTCTGACAGAAGCCATAGGCGCTGGCCAGCATCACGAAACACGCGAGGCCGAGCCCGATCCATCCTGGCGGCGTGATTCCCGCTTCGATCATCAGGAACACGGGCGCTACGGTGTAGGTCAGGTAGTCGACGATGTTGTCGAGCAGCGCGCCGTCGAAGGATGGAACTCGCGCGCGCACGTTGACCAGGCGCGCGAGCGGCCCGTCGCTCGAGTCGATAAAAGTCGCCGCGCCCATCGCGATGAATGACGCGCGGAATTCCCATCGGCTCGCGAAGTAAATCGCAAGCAGCCCCGCGACCGCGCCGAGCGCGGTGTACAGATGAACGCCCCACGCGCAGGCCAGCAGGAAACGCCGCCTCGGCATGGTCTCGGGAAAAGTTCTCGCGGTGCCGCTGATTGCCAAGTTATGCGTCCGGCTTCAGGTCACGCGGCCCGAAGTATTCCTCGAGCACGGTCATGAACGGACCGCATGCGCGCCGCGTTTTGACGTGCGCCTGCGCCTCGTTGAGCGACAGCCCGCCGAACGCGCGCAGATATGCGATCGCCAGGGTGGGCGCGCGATTGACGCCGCCGTTACAGTGTAAAAATACGCGCTCCTGCGCCCCGATCAATTCGTGCAGATCGTCGAGCGCGACCTTGAGATGGTCCTTCATCGCATCGGCGCTGCCGTCGGGGATGGGAGTGCGCACCAGCTTGATACCGTTTTCAGCGTAGCGCTCGCGCATCGCGTCGATGTCGATGCCGTTGACGCGCAGATCCTCTTCGTCCTGGAGATTGAGCACCGCGGTGACGGCGTGAGTTTCCTTGAGCCAGTCGACATCCTCGTCGCGCGGATATTCGCCGATCAGTAGCGTGGGCGTAATCTCGGCGACCGCGGGCCGGCCCCAATGGCGGGTGGGGCGCGCATGTCCGTCTGGGCGTTTGCTGAACCAGTCTACCATTGGTCCAAGTTTAACTATCAGAACGGGTGGTAATCCAGTAAGCGGCCGTCGTGGCCATCGCGTCTGCCGTGGCGCGAAGGGAGTCGTTTTGCACATCCCGTCGGGCTTCCCGCCTTGCGCCATTCGAACAGCCATATCGATGCGAGCGTGGAAGCTGCCGATGCAATCTGGCCGGAAAAGAGCTGCAAGTCGCGCCTGACGAGCGCCTTTTCATAGGCGTCGGTGTCGCCGCTCCGAGCCAGATGGCGCAACTGGCGATCGTCATCGATAAATTTGGCGACGTATTGGTGCGCCTGCCGAATCTCTGTGATTTCCGTCGGCCACACCGCGGTAATGTCTGCGGCGTGCACCTGGCCCGAAGTGAGTGCGCCGAGCAATTCCACATTGTGATCGACCGCAAGCTCGATGCGCGCATGGAGGCCGCGATCGCCGCGATCGAAACCGTCCCAGTTCGCGGTAGTATGCAGCGGCTGACTCGCGTCGCCGACGTAGTGGGCCAAGTAGCCGGCGTCGCGAATCACGTCGGTGCAGTCGTTGCGCATCCACTCTCCCGGGAGCTTGGCGGCCATTACGTCTATCGTCCACGGGAGCGTACCCGTCCGGTCGAGCAGCTCGCCGAACCGCTGCTGCATCGCAGCGAAATTGGGGTTCAACACGGAAAAAGGATCGGGGCCGAGGTTTTCCAGATCGATATAGTGACGAATTTCTTCTTTGTGGCCGTATTCCTTCTTCAGGACCGAATCGGGTTCCACTGAGTACCGTTCGAGGTGGTCTTCGTTCAACATGAATTCGACACTCAGCGGAGACTTGGGAAGCGCACGGACCGCTAGCCGGGTGATCAACCTATGGGTCGCACTGTCCCAGGCGAATCCGTTCGTGGCGCGGAAAAAGATGATCGCGAACGAGAGCGAGGCGACCGCGGCGCGAATCGCGCGACGGCAATCCCCCCTTGCGCGCGCGATCATCAACCCTTGGCGTGTCCGCGCGCATGAGTGCCCGTCGCATGCGTCTTGTGAGGCCTCGCGCTCGGCGGTTCCTGTGACTGCTCCTGAGTCTGGGGCGCCGGAAGTTGCGGGGCCAGCACCACTGCTTCGGCGGCGCGCAGACCGATGCGTCGCACGCTGCGCCCGCTTTTGAGCGCGATCACCGCCTCGTACATGAAGTCGGCGAGCTTCCGGTACGCGCCCATCCCTTCCGAGCTCTCGGCCAGGTTGCGCAACTCGGCGCTGGGAATCACGCGTCCGATGCGGACCTCGACTGGTGCGCGGCGCGGGACCAGGCTGCCTTTACCGAGGACCTTGAAGGTCCCGCTGATATGCATCGGCAGCACGTCGCATCCGCTGCGCAGCGCCAGGTAGCCGGCGCCGCTCTTGAATTCCTGCATCTCGCCGTCGGCCGAGCGGGTGCCTTCAGGGAACATCAATACGCTGCGGCCCGCGCTCAGCTCTGCGAGCGCGTCGTCGAGCGACTCGAGCTGCGCACGCTCGCGGTCGAAGGGAATCAATGAGGTGAAGTTAGTCGCGATATAACGGCGCGCCGGGGTGTTGAAAAAATAATCCTTGGCGGCGAGCACGCGCAGATCGTTGCCCATCGCTGCGAGTGCGTAGCCGACCAACCCGAAATCGACGTGGCTCGAATGATTGGCGACCACCAGCACGTTGCGATTGGCGGGGATGTTCCCACGTCCGAGGATCTTTGGCTTGAGCCACGACTCGAACGCGGCGCGCTGCGCATTGCGGGCGATCGTGGTGCCGAGCCATCGGAGCGGCCGGGGGAGTTTCGGTGTATACGGCTCCGCGAAGCGCGCGTAGGAAGGCATCCGATGCCGGCTGCCGTTGCCGTTGGCCGCAAGCGCGAGCCGCTGCAGGTCGTCAACGGTGCGCAGATTGGCCATCTCTTCCGGGCCGATGTCGCGTCCCGCGCGCACGGCGATATGCTCACCGAGTTCCGCCATCGCCAGCGAGTCGAGACCCAGGTCTTCGATCAGGCGGGTGCTGGGAGTGATGGCGACTGGCTCGCTGGAGACTGCGGCGAGGGTCTCGGCGAGCCACGGCTCGACCTCGGCGCTGGCCGAGGCGGCTTGCTCGGGCTTGCTCTCGAGCATCCGGCGGACAATCGCGACGACTTCGGCGCGCCTGATCTTGCGGGTACGCGTGCGCGGCAGGTCGGCGTCGGTGAAGCGCAGGATCCTGATTCGCTTGTGCGGACTCAGCGCCTGGCCGACCTTCTCGAAGTGGCTGCGGAGTTTGTCCTCGACCGAGCGGCGGCTCTCACCGCGCGCATACGCTGGCACAGCCAACGCGGCGACCAGCTCACCCTGTCCGACAGTGAGGCCCACTACGGCCATCTCCTTCACGTAATGGGAGCGGCCATAGGCTTCTTCGAGCTCGTCGATATAGATGTTGTTGCCGCCCGAATCGACGATGACTTCCTTGGCGCGGCCGACAACGGAGAGCCGTCCGTCCTCGTCGAAGCGGCCGAGGTCGCCGGTATGCAGCCATCCGTCGCGGATAACTTCGTCGGTCGCGGATTGGTTCCTATAGTAGCCGGCCATCACGTTTGGGCCGCGGGCCAGTATCTCGCCGATGATGCTCTCGCCGTTCTCGTGGCCGTTGGCGGCGAGTTTGATTTCGACGCCATTGAGCGGCTTGCCGACGGAGCCCAGCTTCAACGGCTCGTCGGGATGCGCCGCGCATAGCACGGGAGCCGCCTCAGTTAGGCCGTAGCCCTCGAGCAGCCGGATTCCAATGTCATTGAAAAACTCGGCAACGCGGTGGGGCAGGGCGGCACCGCCGCTGACGGCGAGCTTGAGCCTGCCGCCGAGAGCCGAATGCGCCTGGCGAAACAGGATCGAGCCGAGATTGAGACCCGAGTCGCGATCGAGGCGCCGATTGAGGTCGCGCAGATTGTTGAACCCGGCGTGAAAGAACGGTCCGCGCGATTCGACCTCGTCGACGATGCGACGATGCACCGCTTCCCACAGCGCGGGCACACCAATGAGCGCGGTGGGGCGGATATCAGCGAGCGTGCGCGAGAGATTTTTCGCGTCGACCTCGAGCGGGTAGGCGACGGTCGCGCCACTGGCAAGCGGCAGCAGCATCCCGCAGGTGAACTCGAAAGTGTGATGGAGCGGAAGCAGCGAGAGCACCAGGTCGTCGCCGGCCAGCGCAAACACGCGGCCCAGCATCGAGACTTCGGCGCAGAAATTCCCGTGGGTGAGCATCACGCCCTTGGGTGCGCCGGTGGTGCCCGAGGTGAACACAATCGAGGCGACGGTCTTGCGGTCGGGCGTGGGCGGTGCTGCGGCGTCGGCGCGGAGCAGGAACGGGCGGCTCAGCTCGGCGAGATCAAGCTCGACGATTTTCGCGACCGTGTCGCGGACCGCGCTGCCCAGGCGGCGCGCGACGGACGCGGAGCGGAGGGCGGCGCGCGGCTCGGCGATTTTGCAGATGGGCGCGAGCTCTTCGGCGGAAATCAGATGGTCGAGCGGCACCGCGATAGCGCCGGCTTCGAGAATCGAAAAGAACGCGAGCACCCAATCCGGCGAGTTCTCGCTGATCAGCAGGACACGATCGCCGGGCTTGATCCCGCGCTGCGCGAGCACGATACCGCCGCGTCGCGCGTGGTCGCGCAGCTCACGGTAAGTTACCGAGGTGCGCTCGCCGGACGGCTTGTGCGCCATCAACGCGGTGTCGGCGCCGTAACGCTCCGCGGCGCGTTCGAGCAAATCAACCAGCGTGCGATGGCGCGGGAGCAGGCGCGGACGGCCGCGGGTGTGAAGGTCGAGCTGCGGATAGATGTGCCGGCGCAGCCCGGGCATATGCACGTTTATCCAGTAGTCGCGCCAGTCGATCTTTTCGGGATGGAAGGGATGGTTGGCGGCGTCGGCCTCGCGAATCGAGGCGTAGAGCGCGCGGATGTTGTTGGAGTGAAAAGTGTAGACCAGCTCCTGGATGTAGGGGCGGTAGACCTGAACCAGCGAGCGCGCGAGGTCCATGGTCTCTTCGAGCGCGCCGGCACCGGCCACGAGCCTGCGGCCGCGCTCGGAATCCTCACCAAGCACACTGCGCGCGAGTTCCGCGCCCTGCTTGAGAAGCCTGGGAAGCGTGAGGCTCGCGAGGTCGTAGGTCGTCTGCGAGACGACGGTGGCCTCCAGATGGCGCGCGAGGCGGCCCATCGGGCCGCCGTGCTTGCGATGCTCGTTGCGATTGGCAAGGCCGGTGAGCTCGACCAGCCGGTACATCGGGAGCGGATTCCGATCCGAGGTGCAGAGCTGGTAGATGGGCTTCTGGCGCTTGAGGAGAGTCGCGGCGAGGATCGGAATCATCGCGTGCGCGGCGAGATCGACCGGTATCACGTCAAGAACCAGCTCGGCTTTCGCCGGATAGAAGCGGTAGCCGCGGCCAGCCAGGTAGGTCAGCGGCGCGCTGGTGTTGACGCCCTGGTTCCATCCGGGAAAGGGGTCGCGCAGCGCGCTCTCAATAACCGCGGGGCGCACGACAGTAACGTCGATCGCATCGCGCGCTGCCAGCACGAGCTGTTCGCCGAGGCTCTTGGTGTAGCTGTAGGTGTTGGGCCATCCCCAGCTGAGCGCCCGCTTGCGCCCGATGTCCTTTAGGCGATCTTCGACCCATCGCTTGCGCCGATGCTCGAATGCGGTCTCGTGGCCGTCGAGGAACTGGCCGTCCTCTTCGGCGGAGGCGTGCAGCTCGGACTGGCGCAACTGATCGCGCGACTCGGCTTCGACTCGAGCGATCGCCGCGCTCGCGTCGCGGACCTCGCGTTCGAGGCTGAATTTGCGCCGGCCCGCAGGGCACCAGTTCTCCGGCAGATCGTCCTCGAAGCGATGACCGTCGGCGTTGCCTGCCACGTAACAGGTCGAGACGTGGATCATCGCGGCGCCGACCTTGCGGCAGAACTCGATCACGTTGGCGACGCCGATGGTGTTGACTGCCAGCGCTTTCTCCAGCGACGCCTCGAAGTTCACCAGGCCGGCGCTGTGCACGACCGCGTCGAGACTGCCGCGCTTGAAAGGCTCGGCGTCGTCGCTCAGCAGGCCTTCATTGGTAATGTCCCCGGAGACGACCGCGATTTTGCTTTCGATGTAGGAATCGAAGTGGGCGCCAAGATGCTCGCGCAGCGGTGCCACCACCGGTGAGTCGAGAATTTCGCGGCGGAAGCGGCCCTGGCTGGAGCGGCGGTCGCCGCGAATCAGCAAATAGACGCGTTCGATCTCGGGATGCCATTGGAGGAGCAGCTCGAGAAAGACTTTGCCGAGGAATCCGGTCGCGCCAGTCAGCAGGATCCGCCGCTTGCGCAGCACCTGCTCCAGCGGTGGCATCGCGGAGGCGCTCACGCGCCCGTTGCCGTGGCCGTTTCCGTTGCGGCCGCTGCCGTTACCGTTGTTGCTACTCGACATCGGCAATCACTATTGGCGGCAAATGGAGATACGTGATGGTGGCCGAGCGGCCGAGGTCGGAAGTCGCCATCGCGATCGCCTGGTCAAGGGTGTCAGCGGAATCCCATCCGAGCCGCGCCGCGACTTCCGGCTCTTCGCATCCGGCGGCGATCACGCGTCCGACGTGCTGGCGCGCGGGCTCGCCCCAATACCACATGTAGAACGGATGCACGCCGTGGTACGCGTGGCCGTAGCGATACATGTGAATGTAGGTCGGGTTGCGGGCGAACTCGTGCTCGAAGGCGCGCTCGAGTTCGATCGCGTCGGTAGTTTCAGCGAGGCATCGATGGAAGAACTCGATGTAGCTCGGGTGATGCTCGGGATGGAACTCGTCGCGCAGCGGGTGGCATATGATCACGGTGCCGCCGGGCCGCACCAGCGGCTTGCCGCGATACATATTGAACAAGTAGCCGAGCCCGGTGCACTGCACGAGGACCGGGTTCATGATCGAGTTGACGTTGTAAGGGCAGATGAACGGAACGCCGACGATCAGGATGTCGGACTGGCCCTTCACCGGCACCGCGTATTGCTGGAAGACCTTGGCGAGCGCCTTCTGATGGACGGCCTCGGTCTCACCGGCCCACACGCCGGTCATCCCGTACGGTGAGGAATAATTCTGCAACGCCTTGCGCCGCAAGTCGTTGGAGAGATTTTTGAGAGTCCACTTGAAGCCGCCAAGCCGCGTGCGATCCCAGTCGGTGAAGCGGTCTTCGTTCTTGTGGAGAAAGTCGAGCATCCCGCCATACATGCGCGTGTTGACGGCGGTCTCGACGGTGAACACGTTTACGTTGTCGTTCACGATTTTGCCCATTCGATCGGCAGAGCGATGGAGCGCCGAGCGGGTCGGATCCATGTACGAGTGGCTGTCGCGAAGCGTCGCGGCGTTGTGATGGTGGCGCAGGCTCTGATACGGCGCGAGGCCGACGGCAACCGACTTGTGGCCGCCGTCCATCGGAACGAGGTTAATGTTCACATAGATGACGAGATCGGATTCGACGGCACGCTTACTCAGCCACACTTCCTCGCCATGGTCGGTCTTGCCCAGCATCGCGAGCTCGGCGCGATTTTCGGCGTCGAAGTTATAGAGGCGGTCGGGCCAGAACTGCTTGAAGGCGCGCTCGCCGACGGCGCGGCGAATTTCAGCCTCGGTCATGCGGCGATGCAACGACGTCGCGATGATGAGATGCACGTCGTCGACGCCATAGTCGGCTAGCGTCTGCAGCACCTGGTTCAGGACGCGCTCGCGGATATCGGGCCGGCGCATCGGGGGCAGTGGCAGGCTGATGTCGTCGATCGCGACGGTCACGCGCATATTGGGATTCAACTGCGCGAACAGCGGGTCGGCGTTCTCGGGCCGCAGGAGCGCATAGCGAATCGCCTGGTCGGGGTCGGGCAGCGCCTCGAGCGGCGGCGGTGGATAGATCACGCGAGTGCCGACCGGCAACTTCTCGAACATGAAATCGTCACCGTAGGCAATCAGGCGTCGCTCGGAGCGACGATTAAGCGTAACGACCAGATCGCGGCGCGCGCCGACCTCGTGGCGCAGATCGGCGGGCTTCAGCTCCTTAATCTTCGACTCAGGACGCGCCATCCGATTCGCTCCGTTCCAGTTCGCTCAGTTTGAGTTCGTCGTCGTCGGAGGGCGTCGCGTCGGCCCCGTCCATTTCGAAGTGAATGATCGGCCAGTGACGGCTCATCGCGGCGGCTCTGAGCTTGCGATCCGGATTGACGGCCACCGGATGACCCAGCGCGGCCAGGAACGGCATGTCGTAGTTCGAATCCGCGTAGCCCCAGCATTCGGTGAGATCGATTCCTCGCTGCGCAGCGTAATCCTCGCACCAGTGCGCCTTGTCCTCGCCGGCCATCACCGGTTCCGCGAGCCGGCCAGTCGCGCAGCCGCGGCTGATTACCAGCCGGTTGCCCGCGAAATCGGCGACGCCGAGATGACGGGCGAGGGGAGCGGCGATGAAATCCGGGGAGCCTGTAACCAGCACCGGCTCGAGCCCGGCCGCGCGATTCGCCTCGAGCATCTCAATCGCGCGCGGGAACAGATGCTTGATCAGGATGCGATCGCAATATTCCTCGCCAAGCTCGACCAGCCGGTCGTGCGACACTCCCTTGAACGATTCGAACAAGACGGTGTTGAGCTTGCGGCGATCGTCACGCTCGGCGAGGTAAAGCCGCGGCACCCGCACAACAAAACTGAGCAGGTAGGAAATGCGCGCGCTCCATTCGCCGATATTGGCCAGTATGAAAAGCGTCATGTGGATCAAGTTCAGATCGACCAGGGTGCCGTCGAGGTCGTAGAAGGCGGCGCGCCGACGACGCGTCTGGCGTCCGTCGCGAGGCGAAATTTTTCGATAAACTGACATGTCAGTCTAGTTACGGGTAATAAAAAAGCCGCCCTCCCCAGGGGGCGCATCCAGGTTTCGGACCGCTTCCAACAGCTCGGGACGGGCCACGCCGCGCAGCCCAAAGTCCAGGATCTCCTCGACCAGTGCCGTGATGTCCGTCGGATGATTGCGCGACAAAAGTCCAATGACTTCCTTGATTCCTCCCAGGATGCAATACGAGACCGCGCGCGTGTCGGACTTGCGCACCAGGTCCATCTGGATGCCGAGATCCAGCGAACGCTGAATCATCGCCGCGATGCGATCATAAAAATCGCGAATCTTGGCGTCGAGCTCGCGATCGAACCCAACCGAATGATTGAGCAGGATGTCGGTCAGCTCGCGCTCGGCCAGAACGTAGGTCAGCACGCGGCGAAGATTCTCGCGCAACTGCTCGACCGGGCTGGCCTCGTCGGGTCCGACGCGCAGGCGCAGAATCCGGGTGGTCAGCTCGGTTACCACCTGCTCCAACAGCTCCTCGAAAAGGTCCTTCTTGTTCTCGAAGTAGAGGTAGAAGGTCCCGCGCGCGATGCGCGCGCGCGCGATGATGTCCGCGACGTTGGTGCGATGGTAGCCTTTGCGGGCGAAGATGCGCTTGGCATGGCGCAGCACTTGCGCGCGCCTGGCCTGTCGTTCCATTCAGGTGCTCCCTACGATAGCCCTGACGCTATCCGCGTTTTTCCGCACTGTCAAACCTCGGCTCAAGAATCATAAACAACCGCGCGTAACCTCAGTCATCGCGATACGAACGCTGGCTTACGACAAGGACAAACCGCTGCTGGGGTGGCGCGCCGCTAGGAGACGCTAGCTGCGCACTCGCTCGCGGGCGAAGATCGCGCGTTCCTCGGCCGTCATCTTCTCGCGGATGCGCGAGCCCTTGCCGAGATGGCGATAGAGTCCGCCCTCTGAGAAAAACTCCTCGTACGGCTCGGCGGGAACCGGTTCTGGCGGCACGTGGTCGGTAATTTTCACGCCCAGCACATCCTCGACCAGGTTGCTATCGTACATTCGAACCGCATCATAGTCGGTGAGCAGCGCGCAGACCTCGACGCAGATGTAGCACCCGATACACTCCTGAAAACGGTCCTGCACCGGCTGAACACCGCGGTTCGGGACCGACCCCGGCCGCAGGTACTCGATGCACTGGACCGGACAAAACTCCGGGCACTTGCCGCACGGGAAGCACAGGTTGACGTCCATGAAGGCGACTTCACGCGGCCGCTTTTTCTTTTGCGAGATTTCGTCAGGCGTCTCCGGAACGCGATCTTCCTTGAGCCGACGCTTGATGATTTCGATTGCGCTCATGGATCCATAATGCCGCGCGCCAGACCTGGGCAGTCAAGACGCGACGCTCGCGATCGCGATGCGAGTCTACCTGATGGCGAAAATGTGACCCGCGTCCGTTCCGACGTAGATCACTCCCGACGATGACGCGGCCGCGCTCGTCACCTTCGAGAAACTTCGCGTGGTCCAGATGTATCCGCCGTCGGCCGCGATCGCCGCGGCAAGGCCGTCCGACCCGACGCCGAAGACTCCGCCGCCCGTCGTAGCTGCCAGCGGCGTGTTGCCCGGCGTAACCGCATCCACGCTCCAGGCAACGTGTCCGTCAGGATCGATCGCGATCAGCGGCCCCGCGCCGACGTAGATATTCCCCGACGATCCGACTGCCGGCCCCGACGTGATGCTGTGGCCGGTGCCGACATGCCAGAGCTCCGAGCCCGTCCTCAAATCGATCGCGTAGATGCCGCCGCCCGCGCCCACGTAGGCCGCGCTGTCCGAGGCCGCGAGCTGCCCCGCGAATCCACCGGTGGGCGTAAATGACCACTGCACCACGCCGTCCGATGACAGCGCGCTAACCGCGCCATTGGAGGTGCCCACCAGCAATCCCTCGCTGGTCGGGAGCACCGCGAGCGGAATTCCGGCGAGCGCCACGCGCCAATCGACCTGGCCCGGCGCGCTCGCCGCGACCAGTTCGTTGCCCACCGCCGCATAGCCGTAGCCATCACCCGCCGCGAGGATGTTCGCCGCGCCGCCGCTGTCAGCCTTCCACTCGAGCACGCCGTCGGCGTCGAGCGCTTCAATATCGCCGCCCGTCCCGGCCGCATAGATCGTATTGTCGGGCGCCACCGCGACCGTCGATCCTCCGGCCAGGCGCGTGAAGACGCTGTGCCCCAGGCTGTCGATCGCGTGTAGGACGCCATTCTCGGTGATGAAGTAAGCGTGTCCGTTGGGTGCCGGCACGATCGGTCCGCCGAGCCTGGCGCCGGCGTCGTAGCGCCACATCAGGACGCCGGCGCTATTGCCGCCCGCGCCCGGCGCCGACGCCGGTGTGGCCTCGGCCGTTTGCGCCGACGCCGACACTGCGCCGGCCTTCGGCGTCGGAGCCGGAGTCGGCGCCGGCGTCGGGCATATGCAGTCCGCCGCCGATGTCTCGACCGCAACTCCGACCGGCAAGCTTACCTGTGAGCCCGAGCTGGCGTTGACGCAGGCGCATCCGGAGCTCTGACCGAGGAACTGTCCGCCCTGGCCGGACAGCGGCGGCAGCAGCACCTGGCTATTGCTCGAGGTCCACAGCGTAGTCGAGTTGTCGGTGAGGCCGAGTATCTCCGTCTTTGTGCCCAGGGTGAAGGTTCCCTGCGCGATGAAGTTGATCGTTTCTTGAACGCTGATCGCGGTGCTGGTTGCGCCGGGGCACGGGGTCAGGGTCGGAGTTGTCTTGGGCGTGGGGCTGGGCGTCGGCGTGGGCGGCGCCGGCGAGCCGAAACAAATCTCGATCGATTGTAGCTGGAATCCTGTGGTAGGCGGGGGACCGCAAACTTCGCCGCTCGGACAGCCACTGCTTCCACCGCCGCAACTCAGAACCAACGCTCCGAATACAAACAGCAGAACCGGCGGTATCACGAACCATCTGATACGCCGCGACATCGAACCAAAAGCTATGACTGCACCTTTCGATCATGTCAAGGAAAAGCGCGCGACCAGCGTCGTACCGCGGCGCGTTCAGGGAATACAACGAAAGACTGGAGAAATTGAGGGCAAAAAAATGGCGGGCAGTCAGGAAGGGGGGGCTCCCTGATGCCCGCCTGTTCGTAGCGGCCGTCCGCGTACGCGGCGGACGGTACCCGGTTGGTGGGAGGAGCATCCAACCAGAGTGGGTGCCAGAGCCATCTATGCACCCGAAGTTTTAGACGTGGGCACCTTCACAATATTCAGTCGGAATTCACGCCGGGGAAAATTCGTTTGCGCGAATATCTCGAACAGACGAAACTCGTCGTCGGAGGCTTCGAAATGGAATACAGGCGACTTGGCCGGACCGGGCTTAAAGTGTCGGAATTGTCCCTCGGATGCATGACTTTTGGGCGGGAAACCGACGAGGGAACTGCCAGCCAGATTCTCGACAAATACATTGCAACGGGCGGGAATTTCCTCGATACCGCCAACGTTTATGCCGCCGGCGCATCGGAGGAAATCCTCGGGCACATCGTCGGCAAACGGCGCCATGACCTGGTACTCGCTACCAAAGTCCGCTTCAATGCGAACCTTTTCACCGGCAAGCCCGTGGGTCCCAACGAATGGGGCCTGTCGCGCGGCCATATCATGTCGGAGGTCGAGGCGAGCCTGAAGCGCCTTAATACTGACTATATCGACCTCTACCAGGTCCATTCGTGGGACTTCGAGACGCCGATCGAAGAGACGATGCGCGCGCTGGACGATTTGGTCCGTCACGGGAAGGTGCGCTATCTCGGTGCCTCTAATTTCACCGGATGGCAATTGATGAAAAGCCTGTGGGAAAGCGATAAGCATGGTTACTCCCGCTTCGACTCGCTCCAGCCTCAATTCAGCCTGATATCGCGCGAAATCGAGCGCGAGATATTGCCCTTGTGCCGCAACGAAGGCGTCGGCGTGATCCCATGGAGTCCGTTGGGTGGAGGCTTCCTGACCGGGAAATATCGCAGCGGCGAAAAGCCGCCTGAAGACTCGCGCCTGGCCAAGATGGACCTGTGGAACCGGCTCGCCAACGAGCGCAACTATCGCACCCTCGAGGCCGTCGAACAGATCGCCAAGGAGCGCGGGCGAAAAATATCGCAAATCGCGCTCGCCTGGGTGAATCAGCAGCCGGGCGTCAGCTCGGTGATCTATGGCGCCCGCACCGTTGAGCAGAACGACGAAAATCTGGGCAGCCTCGGCCTGAAACTCGAAGCAGCCGAGCTTGCGGCGCTCGACAAGGCCAGCGCGCTGCCGCCCGAGTATCCCGGCGCGATGCAGGCGCGCCTCCCCGGTCCCCGTCCTTAGCAAGGGGCCGAGCCTCAGCACCTGAGCGGCGGAAACAGCTTCGATGTCGCTGCCGGTAACGTCTGGCGTGCGCGCTATGCGCTGACGGCCAGCAGCCCTCTTTTTCCATGTCGGCGAAATTAACCGCAAATTAATGTTCGTTCAGGTAGGGCGTCGCGCCGGGCGGAAAAATCCCGCGCGCCGCGCATGCTTTTCTGAAAACCCAGGGATTGAACGGCGCGGCGCGGCGGATCGTCCAAATATCAGGAGGTACAGAAACTATACAGAATCTCCGTGGGTGAAAAACAATGAAGAAAAAAATCGGTGCGATGGCGAAAACGCTATTGCTCTTAGCTGGAATCTTCGCAGCTCAGGCCTGCTGGATCGGACCCGGACCAGGATACTACGGCGGATGGGGTCACGGTCACTATGGCTATCGCAGATAGATAGTCAGTTAATTACGCAGCCCGCGAGATGACGTGCGCCGGCTGAGGTAACTTCTCAATCAGCCGGCGCGCGCGTCGCGCGGCAAGTCCGCTTCCCACGCAACATCAGTACGGCAGTCTGCGGTTCGCCTGACTACTTCATCGAATCGTTCAGGATCCTGACCTGAATACCCAGTAAGAATCCACGAACAGCCTTCGCCGCTCTGCGTTGTTATTCCCGAATGCGTACTCCAATACGCTTCGCGCATCGCGAAAGCGGCGCTTTCATTACTCTTTTGGCTGGCACTGATGATGCTCTCCTTACTGGTAAACGAGGTAATGAAGATGAGGAGCAATATAGTTCGTATATCTACGGCGGCGGGGCTGCTGTTGGGAATGGTCTCACTGCAAGCGTGTTATGGCGGTGGCGGAGGTTACTACGGCGGCGGACCTGGATACGCCTCGGGACCTGCCTACAGTCCCGGATATGAATCGGGACCGGCCTACAGTTCCGGATACGGCTATGCCCCCGGATACGGCTATGCTCCCGGTTACGCCGCTCCGTCCAACGTCTATGTGACCAACGAGCGTGAGCGCGTGGTCGAAAACGAGCGCGTGGTCTCCCCGGAGCGTGTTCGCGTGGCGGCCGCGCCAGAGCGTGAGCGTGCGGTCGCGCCGGAACGCCGCGCTGTTCCCGAGACTCGCACCACTTCCGAGCCTCATGTCAACCGTGCACCGGCCGAGAATCATGCGGCAGCCGACAAAGTGAATCACGACGAGCGTTAATCGCCGCGGCGCTGGTCAGGCCGCGAGCGCTGATCGGATAAGACGCTAGCGAAAGAACCAGGACGGAAGAGACTCACGGGCGTCGCCCTCGGATGCCCGTGAGTCGTTTTGTTTTTTCTTCAATAGTGAACTTCGCGATGCTACGCTTTTTGGAGCAGAGCTTCTTCCCGGAGGCCGCCCATGCACCTCATTCGCGCTCGCTGGGTCGCTACTTTTTACCCACTCATCATGCTGAGCGTTCTGATCTGGTCGCCGCCCGTGCTCGCGCAAAATTTACCGGCGTTGAAAATCAATCCGCAGCGCATCTACGTGGCGGGAATTTCATCGGGCGCCGCAGTCGCGATCCAGATGGATGTGGCGTACTCGAAAGTTTTCAAGGGAGCGGCGATCTATGCGGGCATTCCATACGATTGCGCGCAGGACAGTCTCGAGACCGCGCTAACCACCTGTGAACAGGACACTCCCGCAATCGATATCGCCGCGCTGGAGAGCGACACTGAGGCACTCGCCAAAAGCGGCGTGATCGATTCGACCAAAAATCTAAAAAACCAGCCCATCTACCTCTGGTCGGGAAAGCTCGACACGATCGTCGCGCAGGGCGCGATGAACAATGTCGATTCGTTCTACGACTATTTCGGCGCGAACGTTTTCAAATACGACAACGACTTTCCTGCCGAACATGGATGGGAATCGCCATATGGTCCCAACGCATGTGAGCAGCTCGGAAGCCCATACGTGATCGTTTGCGATCAAAACGGCGCGGTGTACGACTCCGAGCAGGTCTTCCTGAGCCAGTGGTTCGGTGAGCTGAAGCCGAAGAACAATGGCACGCTCACCGGCACGCTCTCGACCTTCGATCAGAATCCATACGTCCCGGGCGGGTCTGCGGCAGCGATCAGCATGGATGACACCGGATATCTGTTCACCCCGGCCGATTGCACGGCGAAAAATTCCTGTGGACTGATTCTCGCGCTTCACGGATGCGAACAGTCGGCGAGCGCGGTGGGAACTGATTACGTCGATGATGCCGGGCTGAATGAGTGGGCGGACACGAATCGAATTGTCGTCGTTTATCCGCAGGCGATTCCCACTATCCCAGACAACGGCGAAGGATGCTGGGACTGGTGGGGCTATACAAATTCGAACTACGCGCAGAAGAACGGTCCGCAGATGCAGACCCTGTTCAACATGATGAAGCAGCTCGCGGGCAAATCGATTCCCGCCGGCGGCTAGCCGGCTACACCACTTTGCGGAATGCGGTTGCCGGCGAAATCCGAAGCACTTCGATGATCGGAATTAACCGGCGGTGATCTTCAGTCAATCGCGACGGAACTAGCGAGCAACGCCCGCATCATTTCGGTTCGGCCCACGATTCCAACCAGCTCGCCTTCGGCGTCCACCACCGGTAGACGCTTCACGCTTTTTTCCGCGCTGAAACGGAATTGTGGATTTACAGCGTTCGGCGGAACGACATGCTCGCCAGCACCAGCATGATTCCCGTGAACACCGCCAGGTATGCGATGTCGTTGGTGACCGCGGCGAAGTCTGCCCCCTTGAACAGTATCTGCTTGATGGCGCTGACCGCGTGCGTCTCCGGATTATAGCGTGCGAAGGATCTGAGCCACGGGGGAAAACTTTCGACCGGATAGATAGCGCCGCTGGGAAAAAACAGGATCACGTTGAGGAAGCCCGAGAAAGTTCCTACCAGGCGCGGATGCCCCGCGCGCCCCAGCATCGAGAACGTCATCGCCAGCAATCCCATCGCGCTCAGAACTATGATCACGATGAGCGTGGCCAACGCGGGCAAACCGCCCTCGATATGGCCGCGCGTGATCAGCAGCCCCATGAACATCACGATGATCCCGGCGATACTGGTGACGGTGACCCCGCTGCATAGAATCCCGCCCGCAATGTCCCATCGCGAGAGCGGCGTTACCAGGTAGCACTCCGTCACCCCCATGAATTTGTCCATTACCCAGTTGAACACACCGGACATCAACGACCCGGTGAACAACGCCATCACGATCACGCCCGGAATCAGCGAGCGATCGTAGTCGACATACGGGAACAGCCAGCTCGGCCGAAATGAGATTTGATCGAGCTTGGGCTCGCGCGCGGTGACGAAGCTCACGCGCACCGATGCGGCCGCCGCCGAGATCACGCCCTCGAGTCCCGCCGAACTCACCGAGTCGACGTTGTCGTCAAACAAGCCGATCTCGCCGATGCGTCCTTCGGCTACGTCGTGGCTAAAGTTGGGGGGAATCACGATCACCCCTTTGTAGACGCCGTCGCGGACTTCGTTGATGGCGCGTCCCGGATCGGAAACGAAAGTCAGGTCGATGGTCTTGGGCCCGGCCTCGAGTGCTTGCAACTGTTCGATCACGCGGCGCGCGAACACGCCGTGATCCTGTACCACCACCGCGAGCGGCAGATGCTTGAGCTGCCCCTCGAACGAGTTGCCGATAATCACCAGGTAGACCATCGGCATAATGATGACCGCGACCAAGGTGATTGGATTGCGCAGCAGCTTGCGCAGGTCGCGACGCATGATGGCCCAGATTTTCATTGCGGCTTACCTTCTCAGCGCCGAGGCCGGCATCCCGGCCACCAGGAAGTTCACTTTCTTGGCGGCCTCGTCGCGCAGCGTGCGCCCGGTGAAATGGATGAAGACGTCTTCGAGCGAGAGCTTGTGCATCGCGATCGACGACACCCGCCCGCCCGCGGCCTCGATATCGTCGAGCACCTTGGGCATCGCATGCGCGCCGTCGTCAGAGGAGAGCATCAGCTTGCCGTTGCCGTCGTGCTTGACCTCGCGCAGATACTCCTTGGGCTTGAGCGCCTCGGCCACGCGCGCGCCGTCGCCCTGGATCTCGAGTTCGATGCGGTCGCCGCCCTGGATCATCGACTTGAGCCCTTGCGGCGTGTCGAGCGCGATTATCTTGCCGCCGTCGACGATCGCGATTCGGTCGCACAGCGATTCGGCCTCGTCCATGTAGTGAGTGGTGAGCGAGACGGTGATCTCGCTTTCCGCGCGCAGCTCGCGGAGCAGGTCCCAGACCGCGAGCCGGCTTTGCGGGTCCAGCCCGATGGTCGGCTCGTCGAGGAACAGGACCTCGGGCGAATGGATCAGTCCGCGCGCGATCTCGAGGCGCCGGCGCATCCCGCCCGAGTAGGTGGCGACGAGATCGTGAGCGCGCTCCTTCAGCCCGACCAGGTCGAGCAATCGCTTCGCGCGCACATGCCGCTTGGCGCGCGGCACCGAGTAGAACTGCCCATAGATATCGACGTTCTCCCATCCGGTGAGATCGAGGTCGGAGGTCAGTGCCTGCGGGATGACGCCGATCCGCTCGCGAACCCGGGTCGGATGGCGGGCGATGTCCTGGCCGGCAACCGTCGCATGACCTTCGCTGGCCGGCAGCAGCGTGGTCAGCATCCGCACCAGCGTGGTCTTGCCGGCGCCGTTGGGGCCCAGCAGGCCGAACACTTCGCCGCGCTTGACCTCGAACGTCGCCGAGTCGACGGCGACGAACGAGCCGAAGCGCTTAGTAAGCGCTTGTGTCTGTATTGCGAGTGAGTTTGGTTCCATCAGCGCGCTGAAAAGTGACCTCGGCGGTCATCCCGGGCTTGAGTTCTCCGCCGCTCTGCAACACCTGCACCTTGACGTAGAAAGTGCGGATATCCTGGCGGCCGCGGCGCACATCACGCTCGGTGGCGAAGTCGCCTTCCTGTCCGATCGCCATCACCCGTCCGCTGTAAACCTGCGGCGGGTTGGTCGGCAGCGAAACCTCAGCGGCCTTGCCGACGAACAGCGTGCCGAGGTCGGTTTCTTCGACGTCGACGCGCGCCCACACCGTCTGCAGGTCGTCGATCGTCAGGATCGGCACGCCGGGCGTGACCCATTCGCCGGCTTCCAGCGCCTTGTTGACGATCACGCCGTCGACCGGCGACTTGATCTGGGTGTCGGCGAGCTGATCTTCATAGAACTTCAGATTGGCGCGCGCACTTTCCACCGCCGCGTCATCGTCGGCGAGCGTGGTGGTGACGTCATCGTGCTCCTTGGTCGAGATGATGTGCTCGCCCAGGAGTTGAGTTTCGCGGCCCATGGTGCGGCGCGCGTCGGCGAGGTCGGCGTTAGCCTTGGCCAGGTCGGCGTGGGCCTTGGCAACCTGGTTGCGCAGGTCGATGTCCTCGATTTCGCACACCACCTGCCCGCGCTTGACGTGATCGCCCTCGATCAAATCAAGCTTGGAAATGCGGCCGGCGATGCGGCTGGTGAGGTTCACCTCGGGCGCCTCGAGCATCCCGACCACTTTGATCGAGCTCCGATCCACCTCCGGCCACAGATAACGATGGCCGAAAATGAAGAAGCCAACCACGAGGGCCGCCAGGATCGAGAGGGAGATTAGCCGGCGCAGGATTTTCCTGATCATGCGGTCTGTACAGCCTTTGCCTGATGAGTCGCGAACGGAACAGTTGCCAGTGCGTTGACGAAGAAATGCGCGAGCTCGTCGCTCAGTTCAGCCACCGGCCGGTCCGGCCCGTAGTAGAGCAGGACCGAGCGAATCGAGCCGAGAATCGCCATCGTGACCAGGCGCGAATCGAGAGGTGAAAAAACCCCCGCCTCGGCGCCTTGCGCGACCAGCGAGGTGAAAAAGTTGAATCCGCGCTCGCGCCACGCCTCGAGCAGCCGGTTGCGCGCCTGTGCCATCCGCGGCTCCTCGGTGGCAATCAGGCGCAGCAGGTCGCGATTTTTGTCGTGGTACTGGATGCTCACGGAAATGGCACGGCGCAGGCGCTCGCGCAGGTCGGCGTTCGCGTCCACGCTCGATTGGTAGGCGCGGGTGACCGACTCCATCCCCTCGCTCAAAATTCCCAGGTAGAGCGCCTCCTTGGAGGGGAAATAGAGGTAGAGCGTCCCCTTGGCGACGCCGGCCGCCTCCGCCACGCGGTCCATGGTGACGGCCTGGTATGCCTGGTAGGCGAAGAGCTTGAGGCCGGCGGCCAGGATCCGCTCGCGCTTGGAGGCGGGATTATGGTGGTCGGCGGCGGTCCTGCCGTAGCTGGGCTTTGGCATCTTTCCGTTGCTTCTCTTCATAAACTGACCAGTCAGTCATACATTTGCCGAGACTGCGCGCGCGAGTCAATCGGGGCGGCAATCGCCCTGACGAGCGTTAGGCTGGAGCGGGGCTGCCCCTGACGATCGTTAGGGGCGCCGGGCCCTGGTGGTGACCTGGCGGTTAGTGATGCGGGCTTTAGAGGGCGCGCGAAAATTGTGTGGCGGCGGGCAAAACTTTTACAGCTTTCTCCCGGCCGCCACCAAGCGAACCACTTAAGCGACGGCGCCACGCCGCCGGTAAGTTTCCGCGCCAATCAGAACGATACCGAGGAGAAGCAATCCGGCGCTGAAGGTTCGCGTGATCAGATGCATCGATTGCATCGATTCCGTGATGTTGCTAACGCCGGAATCGCGCGACCATCCGATGTCGCCGTTTGGTGAAGTGGTAAATTTTGGAATAGCCAGCCCAAGAAGCCCGAACAGAGCCAGGCATGCGCCGAACCATAGGATTGATTTCATCAGCTTTGCACCTTGTAGAGAACCTCGAGCACGCATTCGTCCACGCTCGGATAGTCGACTTTCATCAGTTGACGTCGCGGTAGTAGCGATCGGAGTAGTCCGCGGAATATTCCGGGTTGCGGTCAGCGACGGCGCCGGCGCGATCCCCGCTGTCGCGGTTCACCTTCCAGTCTTCGGATTGCTGATCGCTGTGGTTCCAGTTGGAACGCGAGCTTGAATTGTAGGCGTCGTTGCCGCGCCATCCGGAGTAGCATCCGGCAATAGTCAGAAGTGAAAGCGCGGCCAGCGATCGCACAGCCCATATGCCTAATGTGGATTTCATACTATTTCCTGTAGCCAGTTGATTTTCTTCGGTAGTAACTCGATTAGTCATTCGCTCACGATCGCCAGACGGCCGGCTATTGTCTCAATGCTATCGAGAGGTGCGGCGGCTGGACTCACCGGCATCGAAGTGGCCCAGCGAACTGTCCACCAGGTCAAGGTGAAAGTAATCGATGTGAACAGCAAGCAGGGAAGCAGCCCGTTCCAGTTGAAGACTTCCTCGAGGTTGCCGATCGAGCCGGGCACCAGGATGCGATTGGTGAGCCGGTCGACCATGAAGACCTGCACCGGCATCAGCGCGTGCGCGACGAAGACGGCGTAGATTGAAAACACTTCCGCCGCCGCCAGGCCGCACAACATGCTCAGTCTCGAGACAGCTTCGTTGGAAAGCGCGGGCAGCTCGATCGAGCGCTCGGGCTGAAACCACGTACGCATCGGCCCAGAGTGTCCCATGAAGGACCTCCACAAGCCTTGGTCACTTACAATTCAGGTTGGTCTAGCGAGAAGGTGGTCAAAGGCGAGCGGAAGGGCCACTGTCGAGCTGGATCAAAGCCGGACCCGATTCGTATGTCGATGCCGACAAATTAAGTGTAAGGCCGCGCAACGATCGCAGTCAAATGAGTACCACTAATCAGCGCAATCAAGCGCGGGGAAATGACCACGATCGCGCTCTGCCGGAGGTGGAAAAGCCCGCGCCCATTCTCCATGAACCCGCCCTCCAAAATTCACCCGCATCCCCAGCCGGGGACGGAGCCCTACGCGCGATTTCGCCCGCATCCCCGAGGCATAGATGCGGCCTCTCAAGTTCAGCCGCATCCCGCCCGTCGTAGACCGCCGCCCTATGGGATCAGCCGCATCCCGCCTGCCGTATAGGTGGCCTCTCAAGTCCAGCCGCATCCCGCCGGCCGTAGACCTAACCTCTCGAATCAGCCGCATCCTGCCTGCCGTAGAGGTGTCTCTCGAATTCGAGCAACATCCCGCAAAAGTAGATACGGTCTCTCGGATTCAGCCGCATCCCAGAAGGAGCAGGCACGGCCTCTAGATTTCGACCGCATCCCGGGGACAACGGCCTCTCGGTTTCAGCCGAATCCCGAAAGGAGTAGACACGGCCTCTCGATTTCGGCCGCATCCCAGCAAGCGTAGGCACGGCCTCTCGATTTCAGCCACATCCCACCAAGCGTAGGCGCGGCTTCTCAAGTTCGGCCGCATTCTCCAAGCCGTACACGGGCCTAGCGCAATTGATGCGGACCAGGTTGATGCGGACCAGGTTGACGAGCCGATGGCTCGTCAACCTGGTCGCTCTTCACTCAGTAGGCACTTGTCAGCCCGGCGCTACTCCAGCGGCACCAGTTCGACGCGGCGGTTCTGCGCGCGTCCCTCTGCCGTGTCGTTCGGTGCGACGAAGTTGGTCTTGCCGTAGCCGTGCGGGATCAGGCGGCTTTCCGCAATCCCCTGTCCAGCCAGATACCTGACCACTGAATTGGCGCGCCGGTCGGAGAGCCTCAAATTGTACCTCTCGCTTCCGATGGCGTCGCAGTATCCGTCCACGTTGATGTTCACATTCGGATGCGCCTTCAGGATTGCCGCGCCTTCATCAAGCACCGCAGCGTCGCCCGGACGAATGTTCGACTTGTTAAAGTCGAAGTGCACGCCGCGCAGAATGATCTTCTCCGGTGGCGGCGGCGGTGGCGGAGGTGGCGGCGGAGGTGGTGGCGGCGGAGGAGGTGGTGGTGGCGGCGGAGGCGGCACCGGTTTCGGCGCCATCAGGTAGCCAACCGTGCCGCCGATGAGAGCGCCGGCCACAACGCCGACGGGGCATCCGATCTCATAGGCAGCTGCGCCCTGCACGCCCACGTGACCGCGACCTGCGGTGGCCGCGGCAATTCCGCATCCCAGCCCACCGCCCAGCAGTGCGCCGCCGCCTGCTCCATAGGCGGTGTATTCCCTTTGCTGAGGCGTCCAGGATGAGCAGCCCGATACCATCGCCAGCATCGCGATCCACAGCAGGTGTATCCCGATTTTTCTTCGCACGATCGACCTTCCTTTTTCTGGTGAGCCCCCCGAACGAGCACTCACGATTGAGACCGAGGCCGGGCCCCGCGCCCGACGCACCGATGCTTATTTCATACAATCAGGCGAGTAAAGATCGACCGGTCAACTTTCGCTCCGCATTGAGGTTCCTCCTCCCTTCGTTCAATGCGCGAAGTTCCGATGCTGATGCCGAGGATGACGTCGGACGTTGCCAAGCCGTTGCCCGGCGATCTAGCCTTACGACTTCAGCGCCCCCGGTCGTTGCTCCTCGACAGCGCCGCTAATTTTAGCTACCGCGAGTTCCGATTGGAAGAGTTTTTCCTCAGGCGGCATGCACCGTCATCGAGTCCCAGAGCTTGCCCACGCGGACGACGAGTTGACGTCCCTGACGGACCACAAATCGTTCGCGCTCCAATTGCGCAAGATGTTCCGTGACTCTTGGCCGCGAGGCTCCGACCAGATTGGCAATGTCTTTGTGGCTGAAAGATACTCGCAGCAGAGTGCCGCGCGATTCCTCGATCCCAAAGTCCGAGCACAATTCCAGCAGGGTCATCGCGATCCGTTCGTGAAGACCGAGATTCAAGGAGCTCGAACTGCGGAGCAGCAGCCGATACCATTGCTTCAGATCGTTCTGATGGAATTTCTTGAATGCCGATTCGGAGGCATTCACAGTGATGCCGTCGAGATCTTCCCAGCTCACGCTGCCGACCCGGCAGTCATTGAAAGCCTCGCAGCGGAAGTCGGATTGGCTCATCGGAAGTGCGGGAAATTCCGGTATCGGACCCGGCGCAAGCATCGCCACAGTGACACGCTCGCCGCGGGCACTTAGGCAGGTGATGCGTGCGATGCCGGCCAACAGAATGTGTGCCTGGGTGGCGAGCTCGGCGGCGCGCAAGATCACTTCTCGCCGCTTGAAGTTGGACAGCGCGAGCGCTGCCACCAGCATTGAAAGCTCTGTGGAGGAGAGCCAGGACAAAGCCTGAAGCCGGCTCAGCCTGTCGAGGTCGGTGTCATGCGGGTTCTTCGTTGCATTCAAATTTTCACCCTGTGAGGATACTACCGACCGTATTCCTTACTTCGGGCGAAAGCAAACGAAATGTTACCTGGATGACAATTTTCATGTGCCGATCATAACCTCTAAATATGCATTTGCAGTACCGCGAAATATACACTTCCAGCACCAGGAATAGCCATTCCAGCACTGTTCTCAGTCGTAATATGCAGTGGAATCGTTCAGATACGCGGACAGGAAAGTCTACGATGACAAACTTCTGCTCGCTTTAGCGCCGTTGGTCCGCGCTCTGGAACCGGACGCTCTGGAACCGGACTCCAGAACGTGAGTGGCGTTGAGGAAGCTCTCGAGACGATCGCGCTTTACCACCAGATGGCGATTCTCCCGCGCTATCATGTGCTTGCGCTCAAATCGGAGGAGCTGCTCGGTGATCCGGGGGCGCGAGGCTCCCACCAGCTCCGCAATATCCTTGTGGCGGACGTTCACCGACAGGAGCACTCCGTTGCCGCCATCCTGTTCGCCGAAGTTGTCGCTCAATTCCATCAGGATCAGCGCGAGCCGCTCCTCGAGCGTGCAGCTCATGAAATTTGAGCATCGCAACTGAACCAGATCCCATCGTCCGGAATAGCTGGCGGCCATCCGCTTGAAATCAACAGAAGTGATTCCCAGGGAAATCTCGATGAACGTATCCAGATCGATGGTCCCGACTTTACAATCGGTGACCGCTTCGCAACGGAAGCTGTAGCTGATTCCGAGCACCGGAGGTGGAAGGCCGGGAATCATCCCGGGTGCGACCATGATTACCAGGGTGCGCTGACCCTTTCGATTGCGGCATGAGATGCGCGCGACTCCGGTGAGGAGCACGTATGCGGATTCTTCGGAGTGCTTGTCGTCGAAAATGACGCCGCGCTTTTCCACCTCGCTCACGGTGAGCGCCGCCGCGAGGCGCTCTAGCTTGCGCGCGTCGAGCCAGGAAATGTTCCTGAGTCCCCGCAGTTTCCGGATCGGGTGCTTCGCGCGCATAACACCAATCTAGCAGAACAATCGCGAGCGCATAGTTTTTGCCGACCGGTGCTTGGTTACTTATGTAACAAAAGGCGACGGTCGCAGCTTGGCAATCTGGATCGCATGGCGCTACCGTGAAGATAGACAGCAACAGCATCGCGCCAGCCAACGTGTGGTGCCAGGAGTTCCTCGAATGACACTTGTGAATATCGTCGTGATTCTGGTCGTAGTTGGCCTGGTGATGTGGCTAATCAATACCTACATTCCGATGGCCGGCGCCATCAAAAGTTTACTGAACATCGTGGTCTTCGTAGTGGTTCTGGTCTGGGTCTTACAGGTCTTCGGTGTGATGGGACCCATTCCGGGCGTGCATTTTCCTGCTCTGCACTAAACTTGTGGCCACGATCGAAGTGAAAAACCCGCAACTTCGCGTCAAGTTAATGAAGATATGAAGACCACAACAAAATTGATAGCGATTAGCCGCGTCGTCGCTACTGTACTTCCCCGGGCCAAGTGGCAATCGCCGCAAGGCGCGAGTCAGAAAGGCGGGCATCCGGGAGACTTCCCCCTCCCGGGATGCCCGCCAAATACTCACTAGTAGTAGCTTGTAACTATTGCCCCGGTGAAAGTTCAATACTCAGGGTATTAGTCAGTTGGATTGAGGTTACTCAGTCAACGCGAATAGATCGCTACACGGTCGCTCAAACTCATGGTTCATGATATCAACCGTATCTGGGTAACCGCACTAACGATGTTGACGGCGGGCGTGCTCGCGGCGGTCCGAGCCGCGATGCCGACGCGCCGTGTCATCCCTCCGCGCCTCATCAGCGCGATGAAGACCGGCGGCGCTGGCGAGACGGAAGCCACCAAGCCACGGCCGTAACGACTCACGACTGAGCCGTGTCGAAGCGTCGCGCATCCGCTTCTAGACACTCTGATTCTGTTCTGGCGCTCCACAAATGTTGACTCTACCGGGGTTTTCCGATTGAGTCGGGCGCGCCTGTGACTCAACCTGACGGAGCATCAGACGACGGACCGAGGGTAGGGGGTTGATTTGAGTTCGCGAGGGGACGATGCCGCTGGGCACCAGCGCGTCCTTGATCCGCCGAGCCTGGGCGCACTCGCCGTTTACCTCGGATTGTCGCTGTTTTTCTTCGGCCGCACGCTGCCCGGTCATTTTCCCGACGTGTATATCGGGACCGGCAACGATCCCTCGATCTCGATGTGGTTCTTCGTATGGTGGCCGTATGCGCTAGTTCATCGCCTGGACCCGCTCTTCACGGATCTGCTCTGGGTGCCGCATGGCATCAACCTGGCCTGGACGACCGCGATCTCGCTGCCGAGCTTCTTCATCTGGCCGGTGACGGCGAGCCTCGGACCGGTTGCAGCCTACAATGCGATGAGTCTGGCGAGCCCCGCGCTCGCCGCATGGACCGCCTTTCTTCTCTGTCGTTACGTCTGTCGTGCGTGGTGGCCTGCGCTGCTCGGCGGTTACATCTTCGGCTTCTCAGCTTACATGTTGGGCCATCAGCTTTGCGGCCACCTGAACCAGACCCTGATTTTCCTGGTGCCGCTTGCAGTGTTGCTTTCAGCGCGCGCAATTGCAGGCGAACTCGCGGCAGGAGAATTTATCGCTGCGATGGCGGCGCTGCTGGTCGCGCAGTTCCTTACCTCGGTCGAGGTCTTCGCGACCATGACTGCGATGGGCGGGATGGCTCTGTTCCTTGCATGGTCATTCGCGCCGCCCGACATGAACAAGCCTATTGTAACGACGTCGTTGCGGATCGCGGTCGCTTATGCGATCGCAGCAGTTATTCTCAGCCCTTATCTCTACCGCATGTTCGCCTTCGGTGCGCCGCCTGGAGAGATCTGGTCACTCGACGCTTATTCCGCCGACCTGCTGAACTTCGTGGTGCCCGCGCCAACCAGCACGCTCGGCGTGATTCCTCTTATCAGCCGTGTTTCGGCGCCATTTCGCCCCTATAGCATCGGCGAAGTGAGCGCCTACCTGGGACTGCCTCTGATCATCCTCGCAGCGGTGTATGCATGGCGCCATTGGCGCGAGCCGACCGGCAAGCTCCTGATCGATTCGCTCATTGTCATTTGCGTGCTGGCTATGGGGCCGCTGCTGCACTTTCGCGGCACGGTGCTGGGCGGGTTGCCGGGCAAAATACTTCCGCTGCTGCCGGTGCTCAATAAAGCGCTCCCGGCGCGCTTGATGACGTATGCCTTTTTAGTGCTCGCGATCATCACGTCGATTTGGTTCGCCGAGAGCCGGTTCAGTTCCGCGCTGAAAGTCGCGATTGCCGCGACGATCGTGGTTTCCACGCTGCCGAACCTGTCCGCGGCTTACTGGACGCGCCCGGACGACTCGCCGACCTTTTTCACCAGCACGCTCCATCGCGACTATCTTGCGCCAGGCGAAACTGTCCTCGTCCTGCCATTTGGGATTCGTGGCAGCAGCATGCTCTGGCAGGCCGAAACGGAGATGTACTTCCGGATGGTCGGTGGAAACACCGGGCAGCTGCCGCCGGAGTTTCGCAACTGGCCGATCGTTCGCGCCTTTCTGAACGCGGCCTACGTTCCCGACGCTCGCGCGCAACTCAGCGCATTCATGGCCCATCATGCAGTCAGCACGATTGCGGTAGTCGATGGTGATGCCGACGCCAAGGCATGGCATGCGCTCGCCTCAGCATGCTGCGCCGCGAAGCCTGGCGCCGGCGGTGTGACGATCTACCGTGCTGCGCCAAGAGAGCTGGCGACTTACGCGGGGGTCACCGCAGCTGAGATGGAGCAGCAGGCCGACTCAACGCTGTTCGATACGCTACTGCTTGCGGCCGACCGATGGCTCTCCGAAGGAAACAATCTCGCACTGCTGACTCCGCTCAGGGCGCAGCAGCACGGCCTGCTCCCGGCATCATGGCTCACGGGGCCAACCATGGCAGGCTGGTCGATACTCGAAAATCCGGTAATGGATTCCAGCGGACGCTACTTTTGCGGCGCATGGCTCGGCCCGATGCCCGACGGGCGGCCCGGCGTCGGCGTCTACGGTTCCTACGCGGCGCTCGAACCGATAATCGCGCATTACCGACCTAGTGCGGCGCAAATTTATTTTCCTTATCAGCACGACCTACGCGCGCCGCAACCAGATACGCGCGGTCTGATGGTGATCGCCTTCGATCCGGCGAAGCTCGCTTCGGCAGCGCGAATGGTTCGCACCAGTACCAACTCGTCTGCCTCGCAGTCGAGATAATTGAATTTCGGAACCAGACCCTGGTTCCGAAATTGCTGGCTTACTTAAAATTCTGAAGACAAGTCTGCAGCGCTTGCGGGCTTCGCGAACGACTGACTCAGGCCCAACTACCGAATCTTGTTGAACCGGAAATGCCGGATTCTTGCTGAATTGAAAAGCATGCCCGAGACGTGGCCGTGCGAGTCGCGGGTAAACCGCATGCGGCCGAACCATCCGGTGAAGAGATCTTCGGTCGCTGGCCGCAAGTGAGTGGCCTTCAGCTTCATCGAGCTGAGCATCAGCCGGCCACTGTCGATCGTCACGTGATACCGCGCCTCGACTTCGTCGCTGTAATAGGTCCCGGCGAATTCCTGGAGTTGGTGGCCGTTCGGCTCGAACTCGGACACCCGTTCCAGGGTCTGCGGCTTCTGCAAGGGCGAGCTGACACTTACTCGAGTCGACGCGTCGTGCTCACCGCCTGCGAACTCGAACTCAACCGGGAACGATCCCATTCGAAAGCGATTCGCAGTCAGCGGCACCAGCTCGACGCTCTGGTCATCGGGCATCATGACGTTTAACTTTCCACCCTTAAATCCAACGCGAAGCACGTTGTCTATAGTTCGGTTTACATAAAGACCGGCTCGACCAGCGAAGTCACTGCCCAAATCCTTAAGGCTCTCCTGGGGTTCTACGGGTTCAAGCTGGTCTGCGAGATAGATATCGGCAACTTTTCTGGTAAGACTGCCCGGCTCGATATTTCCCAGACAACAGAGGCAGGCGACCGAAAACTTTTGCTCGGGGAAGCGAATCAAGTCGGCGCGGTAACCCGCATCGGCGCCCGCATGATCCACGGTCGGCAAGCCGCGATATGAGCCGATCATAAGTCCGGAGGCATATTCCAACTCCTCGCCGTCGTTCAGCTTTCCGCGCTCTATCATCTGGCTCAGTAACGCAGGACCGCCGACCGCTCCGGTGTAGAAGTTAGCGTCCCAACGAGCCAGATCCCGCACCGTCGTCAGCAGGCTGGTCGCGCCGACCGTATCGAAGTTAGTAATGCTCAACTTGAACCGGTCACCGTGCTCCACATAACCATAGGCAACGTCTTTCACGACCTCTGCGTGGTCGTCGCGAAAATGGGTGTCCTTCATGCCCAGCGGTTCGAAAATGCGCGCGCGGGTGAACTGGCGAAGACTTTGTCCGCTGACGCGCTTCACGATCAGGCCAAGCAGTGTGTAGCCCGTGTTGCTATACATGAACTCGGAGCCAGGCTGAAAGTTAAGTTCTTGCTGCCGCGACACGAGCGCCAGCACGTCGTCGTCGGTGATCAAATCGAGCGAGTATCGCCATCCTGCAAGTCCCAGCAGCTCCCACTGATCACGGAGCCCGCTGGTGTGGTGAATGAGCTGGCGAATTGTGATTGGCTCGCCAAAGTCCGGCAACACCGGAATGTAGCTCCGCGCCGGATCGTCCAGCGACAACTTCCCTTCTTGTGCAAGCATCACGATCGATGCCGCGGTGAACTGTTTCGACACTGATGCGACGTGGAAAACCGTGGCGGGCGTGACCGGAACGTTATGGTCCAGATCGCTGAGCCCATACCCGCGCTCACAGATGATTCGGCCGTTGTGCATCACTGCCAGCGCGCACCCCGGGCTGCTGGTGTTGTCCCATTTGCTGAAAAGCTTATCGACCTCGGCAGCCTTGTCGTCCATTTGATCCAGGATGTTCATTTCTGTAGCCGAGCGATTCAGGCCTGATTCCAGAGCTCTCGCCGAAAGAGATCCGGCCGATGTAAACCGATATCGCGGGCCTAGAACTCGGCGCAATCTCAAATATTGGAAACGATGTAAAAGCGGGTGCTTGACACGCGTTGGCCAGATGGCTAGGATTCTGATCGTGCGGTCAGAAACTGATTCGAACGGTCAGGAAGATGGACGTGGCGGTCAAGGGGACGCCTCGACTATCGACGATACACGCTCGGCCGTTCGCGAGGGGTCGAGCGGTCCAGAGAACCGTTCGTTCATCGAAACGGCGCGGCGTGCGCAAATCATCGAATGCGCCATCGATGCGATTGCCGAGCTCGGCTTCGCCAACGCCTCGCTGGCCGAGATCGCCAAGCGCGCCGGAGTCAGTAAGGGCGTGATTTCCTATCACTTCTCCGGCAAACGCGAGCTTATCGAGCAGGTCGTTCACACGGTGATAGACAAGGGCACAGCCGCGATGCTTCCGCGGGTCCTCGCCGAGCAGAGCGCCGGCGGAATGCTGCGCGCCTACATAGAGAGCAACCTCGAGTACCTGGGTTCAGAACGCAATTACACGCAGGCGATACTCAACATCGTAATGAACGCCCGCGACGACGATGGCAAACCGCTGATCGATTTCATGACGACATTCGATCCCGCCGTGAGCGCGCTGGAAAATCTCCTGCGCCATGGGCAGGAGAGTGGCGAGTTCCGTGAGTTCTCGACCAAAGTGATGGCGGTGGCGATCAGGAATGCGATCGACGCAGTCCCATCGCTTATGGCCGTCGACCCCAAACTGGATCTCAAGTCGTACGCGAACGAGTTGGCGACCCTGTTCGATCTGGCCACTCGCAAACCGCGCGCGTAGCGGAGGTACTCCAATGGCATCGTCAGCAGCGCCGTCGCATCTCAAACCCGAATCGTTAGAGCCCGCGCGGATGCGCCCTAGCGAGGTCGCACGCCCCTCACGCAACCTCGCACTCGGCTATCTTCGCGGCTTCTTGGTCGTGCTGGTGCTGGCGCATCACTCGGTGCTCGCGTACATCGACTCGCCGCCGCCGCAAGCCACCTCGCTGCTGGCCCAGCCGCCATACTGGCGCGCCTTCATGGTGATCGATCATCAGCACTGGGTGGGATTCAGTATCTTCACCGGCTTCAACGACACCTTCTTTATGTCGCTGATGTTTTTCGTTTCCGGGCTGTTCGTATGGTCGAGTCTTCAGCGTAAAGGCAATTCGAACTTCATGCGCGAGCGACTGCGGCGCCTCGGCATTCCGTTTCTGTTCGCGGCGGCGATCATCGCTCCTCTCGCGTACTATCCGTCTTACCTGCTGACGACCGGCCCCCATACCGTGTCCGGCTACATTCACGATTGGCTATCGTTTGGCGACTGGCCGACAGGCCCGGCGTGGTTCATCTGGCTGCTGCTCGCATTCGATCTCGCCACGGCGGCGCTGTTCGCGATAGCGCCGAACTTCGGCGAGAGGCTGGGCCGCCTTGCCTCGAATGCGCGGGAGCATCCGGTGCGATTCTTCCTACTGCTGGTCGGCGCTTCCGCTGCGGCATACCTTCCGATGGTCCTCATCTTCGGCCCGGCGGATTGGACCAGCGTCGGACCGTTCCAGTTCCAGACCGCCCGTCTGTTTCACTACCTGGTCTATTTTCTCGCGGGAATCGGCGTTGGCGCCTACGGGATCGAGCGCGGCCTGCTCGCCCCCGACGGCAAACTCGCGCGCCATTGGGGGCGCTGGACTGCCTGGATGGTGGTTGCGTTCCTGTCGAGCGTAGTTTTCTTCCTGGTCGCGATATCGAAGAACAGCATCATGTCGATGACCACCGCGAACCTGGTCGGCAGCGCATTCTACGCGCTTGCCTGCGCCTCGATATCGTTCGCCTTCCTCGCGCTGTTCGTGCGCTTCGCGACTCGGCGCCGCTGGATCTGGGATAGTCTCAGCGAGAACGAATACGGGATGTACCTGATCCACTACATGTTCGTATCGTGGCTGCAGCTCGCGATTCTCGGCTCCGCGCTACCTGCAATCGAGAAAGGATTCCTGGTATTCGCCGGCGTGCTGCTGCTGAGCTGGGGAACCAGCGCCGCGGTCCGCAGCATCCCGGGCGTGTCGCGAATCGTATAGCCGCGCTCAAAGCGTCGCCGGCGATGCGGGCTGGCTCTGGGAGCAGCCCGCATCAACCGGCGCAGGTGAGATCTGCTAATGCGCCTCGTTGGCCATCGTCGTGGGATGGAAAAAATTGTCGGTCGCGAGTCCCATATTGATGTACCAACTCTCGTGCTCTTCGGTCTCGAATCCGGGCGAGAGCACCACGGTTGAAAAGCCGTTGGTCACGTCTTCATCGACCAATGCCGTCTGGAACATCCGCTTGAACGGCCAGATCGCGACGCGCGCGCTCGGAATCGGCCGGTCGCGATACGCATTGAAGGTCGCCACCGTCTTCCACAGCTTGCCGTCACGATCGTACTGATCCGAGGCCGTGATGAACCATCCTTCCGAGTCGATATAAAAGATCCGCTTCGGAATCGAAACGCCGCTCCCTGTAACTGAGGTCTGCTTCGCGTCCGCCTCGATCACGTAGAGCCGGCGCATTTCCCAGTTCTCCGGACAGATCGTCCGCCCGCCATCGGTCGGGCACGCCTTGGACGGGGAGTTCTCCGCGTTGACCACCGCAAGCATCGGCTTCTCGCCGAGGAACTTGTAATCGAAGTCCTCGATCTTCGCCGCGAAACCGAAGAACGAATCCGGATCGAGGTTGCTCGCATAGGTGGCGGCGCCCGCACCCTGCGCGCCGGTCTGGATCACGCCCAGGATGTCCGAAAGCTCGTTGGCGGACGCGCGAGTCGTATGCCGCGAGCGCGGATTGAACATCCAACAGTTGTCTTCGACCTTCGGATCGAGATTGCGATAGCGGATAAACCCGAATCCCCGCATCTCCGACGGCTCGAGAAACGGGTACGCGCCGAATCGATAACGGATTCCCGCCCTGGTCGCCTCCGGATCGGTCGGTATCGGTTCGACTTCGGTGCGGCCGGTGTTGTGGTAGAACCCGACATTGCCGATCGTGAAATGCTCGACTGGATCGGCCGGTGCCGATCCCGGCTTGTAGCTCGCGATCTCGACGTTCTTGGATACCGCATCGTCGCTGTAGAGCGGCCGATAGCTGAAATTCCACATCACTTTCTGCGCCGCCTTTGGATCGTTCGCATCGACCAGCGGGAACGGCAACCCGGCCAGGTAGTTCTTCAATGTTCCATCTGGGCCAAGCTGCACTTGCGAGGAATATTTTTCGGTTGCCGCCTTGTACGGCGGCGGCCACTCCAGGCGCTCCGTCGGCACGATCTTCATTGTCATGCCCTGCTTCACCAGGATGAGGTTTCCCGGACTCACCAGGTCGGCGACCTTGTCAGCCTGATCTTTGGTGATGGTGTCTCCGGGAGTGACTCCCGCGCTGGGCGAGCCCGCAATCGATAGACCCACCAGCGCAACCAGCGCGGCCATTACTAACTTAATTTTCATCGTTACCTTGACCCTGGCACCGAATTCCCGACCCAGCTTTCTATTTTGTCGACCTCGCCGCAGTTCGACAAGCCACGACGCAACCTTGATAGTCGAGCGCCGCGCATTCACGATTGGAATAGCCGCGCAGGAGAATCTCATTCCATGGCACTGTACGAGCCAGAGCGGCATGAACGGTTGATCGCCACGCCGTGGAGCGAAGACCGCGCGCGTGCCGCGATCGAAGCGATCGTCGCCGACACCAATCAAAGTTTTACGGTGCAGGGCCTGTGGCCAATCCATCCGTTCGATCTCTCCCCCGAACGGCCGCCGGATTCGATCAAGTTCATGTACCACGGTGCGGCCGGCGTGATTTGGGCGCTCCATTATCTCGATGAGACGGGAGCCGCGGCTCTCCAACGCGACTATCTTCCGACGGTGCGTCAGCTAATCGGCCGAATTCGCGACGACATGGACAAGTATCCTGAGATGCGAAAGTACATGGTCGGCGAACTCGCCTCCTATATGTTGGGCGAGGCCGGCATTCTTCTCCTGCAATGGAAACTGGCGCCGTCCGAAGATGTTGCGCGGCAACTCTATGACCATCTCGAAGCAAGAATAGGGGATCCGCGCGGAGTGGCGTGGGGAAGCGCCGGCGCGATGCTCGTGGCGCTCTTCATGTATGAGCGCACCGATGACGCGCGCTGGAAAGAGCTTTATCTGCGAAGCTTCGAACCGCTCTGGGAGCAATGGACCTACGCTGACGAAGCGCGCTGCTATCTTTGGTCGTCGAGTCTGTATGGCGTTACAGAAATGCGCATCGGCGCCCTGCACGGGTTTGCTGCCAACGCATATGTGATGCTTCGCGGACGCCGCTTGCTCGAGCCGGCTCGTGCAGCGGAAATGCTGCGCCGAATCCACGAGACGGTTCACGCGACCGCATTGATCGAAGGGCCGCACGCGAACTGGCCCAACAACGTCGGACCGACAAACCGGCCGAAGCCGCTGGCACTGGTCGTTCAACACTGCAATGGCGCCCCAGGGGTAATCACCTGCATGGCGGAATTTCCCGACGACGCGCGCTGGCCGATCGACGGTTTGTTGCGGCAGGCAGGCGACCTGGTGTGGAAGGCCGGGCCGCTCGCCAAATTTCCGGTCCTATGTCACGGTGCGGCGGGCAGCGGCTATGCATTCCTGAAACTGTATACGCGGACCGGCAACGATGAATGGCTCAATCGCGCGCGCCAATTTGCGATGCATGCGATCGTCCAATGCGAACGCGCGCTCGCTAGGTACGGACAGCGCAAGTATTCGCTGTGGACCGGAGACTTAGGCCTCGCAATCTACTTATGGAACTGTGTCAGAGGAACCGCGAAATTTCCGACCCTGGATGTCTTCTGACCTTAGGTGTCGTGAAAAGAACGATCTACCGTAAGCTGCAGGACCCGCCTGAAGGCTGACTCAAGTCCTAAGGTCGATAGTTGGCTGGCTGAGCGCGGCCGCTCAGGGCTTCACCGCAATTGCCACGATCCACGATCCACGCGCACGCTCGCGCCGGACCGCATCGGGCGACCCCGATTGCTCCAGCTCGCGCATGATCTCGTCGCGGGCGGACACGCGCTGTTCCAGCTCGCGTTTGATCTCGTCGCGGGCGGACGCACGCAGATGCTCCGGTAGATGGCCCAGGAAATTGCCGAACGAACTCGCCTCGCTGAATCTGATCGCCGCCTCCGCGGTCGGACGCTGTCCGCCGCTGCGCCGGTCCGCATAGGATCGCTCCTGGATTTTCTTCACCTCGAAACCGGCCTGCTTCAGCAGAGCTTCGAGCTCGTCGGCGTCGACCCGATAGGCCTGGCTGACGGACGCCGCCGGGTAACGGTTGTAGGGCTCGCGCGCCAGCACCCGGGCGCGGATCACATGCAAGGGGTTGGGGTTGCGCCGCGAACCGGTCGTGAGGCCGAACCGTCCGCCGCTCTTTAGCACGCGCCAGACCTGATGCAGGGGCGCGAGCTTCTCCGGGAGCCAGTGAAAAACTGCGCTCATGCAGACCACGTCGAAAGCTTCGGCAGGAAATTCGCTCAGGTCGTACGCGTTCGCGACCTTGAAGCTGAGATTCGCCAGCGTCTTTTTTCGCGCAAGTTCCACGCGCAGCGGCAGCGGATCGACTCCGACCACCGCGCCCTCCGGGCCGACCACGCCGGCGGCATATTCCGCGAGCAACCCGGTGCCGCATCCGACGTCAAGCAGCTTTTCTCCGGGCGCGAGCTCCAGCTCGCGGATCAAAAGCTGCCCGCCGCGAAACTGGCGCTCCGCACTGATCCGTTCGTACTCCTCGGCCAATTCCGCAGTATCCAAAGACAAGCTGATCGCCATGATGCCTCCGCGATCCCATTCTGAACCCGCACGCGGCCAAGCTCAAGAAATCTCATCAACTCGCGCTGGCCTCAGGAGTTCTCAGCGCTATAGTATGTCCGGTTGCGATTTGGTCGTGAGAGTGCGAGCTACGATTGACATCTGAGATGCGCGCGCGCCCGTAGCTCAACTGGACAGAGCATCAGACTTCGGATCTGAGGGTTGGGGGTTCGAATCCCTCCGGGCGCGCCAAATTTCCCGGTCAAGTTTCCACTTCGTCATCCGCTGACATTCCAATCAGCCGTGAGGAGGCGCAAATGGAGTTCGGAGTTCAACTGTTTAACATGGAACCCGCCCGGTTCCGCGCTCTGGCGCAGGCGGCCGAAGGGCTCAAGTACGATCTGGTCGTGTTCCCCGATCACATCGTGCTGGAGGGTCCCGAGAAGCAGTTCGATCCGCACGCGCTGGCCTACGATCCGATCGTCATTGCCGCCACCGTCGCCGACGCCACCAAAAAGATCCGCATCGGTCACCTGGTACTGTGCAATTTGTTCCGCCATCCGGCGATCACGGCGCAAAGCCTGGTGACGCTGGATCATCTGAGCGGCGGCCGGCTGGTCGCTGGCCTTGGCACCGGATGGACTGAGACCGAGTTCCGGATGACCGGCATACCGTTTCCGCCGATCCGCGAACGGCTCGAGATGCTGGATGAATCGCTGGCCTGCATCACTTCGCTGTGGAGCAATGAGAAGACCACCTTCGAGGGCAAGTACTATCATCTCCGCGACGCAATTCTGTGGCCCAAGCCGCTCCAGAAACCGCATCCGCCGATAATCATCGGGGGCAGTGGCAATGGCTTGCTCCGGATCGCGGCGCGCTACGCCGACTACATCAACATCATTCCTGACGCGGGCAAGCCCGGGAAATTCTCCGTCGAGAATGTCAGCCGCATGACCAGCGAGGCGTTCCAAGGGCGGGTGAGCTTCGCGCGCGAGGAAGCGAAACGCCTGGGCCGCGATCCGAACTCGATCAAGTTTAGCAACATCATCTTTGCCCCCGTGATCGCTGATTCGCCGGCCGCCGCGCGCAGCACCGCCGAAATGATGGCGCCGATGTTCCAGCTCAGCCCCGAGTCGATACTCCAGTCGGCGCTGGCGCTGATCGGCACGCCCGAGCAGTGCATCGTCGAGCTGAAACGCCGCGCCAAAGAATGGAACATTTCCCAATTTATTTTCAGCACCGCAATGGGAATGGGCGAGAAAGACATCCGCCGCCTCGGCGAGGAAGTAATCCCGCACGTGTGAAGAAGGAGCAGCGACCGTCTTCGCGACCCGAAGATTACCTTCTACCGTTAATCCGCAAATGCATCAGTATGATGCATGCACTTTAATCTAAGCCCAACGAAACCCACTCGGGTTTCACGCTTCCCTTTCGGCCCGGAGCGAGCACTGAAACCTCGCTGAGGTTTCAGTGAGTGATTCCTCGCAGTCCGTCCGATAGCCGCCGCTCGGTGGGCAAGGCAGGATCGGAGGTGTTTGGGGGAACTTGTTCCAGCAAGATGCGCCGCGCTCTCCGGCGCGCTCCTACAGGTCTAGATGAAGACGCATCGCATCGGCCGCCTTGCGCATCGGGATCGCCCCGAGTCGCGCCACCGCATCGCCTCGGATGCGTTCCTTGGAGATGGTGCGAATCTGCTGCGCCTGTGCCTTCGAAGGTCTGGGTAAGCCGCTGTCTCTTGGCGAAAGTGGAATCTCGAAGGGATATATCCGGCTCACATTGGAGGTGATTGGCAGGATGGTCACCGTGCTCGCGGCACGATTATTCGCTTCGTTGCTGACAATCAGCACCGGCCGGCGTTTGTTGATCTCGGAGCCGATCGTAGGGCCCAGGTCGGCGTAGTATATTTCACCACGTCTCATCGCTCAGCCCGTCCGACAGCGCATTGTCCCAGGCCTTGTCGTGTTTGGAGTCCGCCTCCCGGTAAGCTGCCTCCAACTCTTGGCTTCTGAGCAGCTTGAGCGCTTCCTCGAAGACCTGGGAGCGGCTCTTCAGGCCGCGCTTTTTGCGATAACCCTCGACAAACCCGGCCAGCGAGTCGGGAAGTGAGACCGATAATTTTGCAACGCTCATGGCGAGTTTCCTCCACACCAGTAGTATTACCCACGGTAGTAGAAATGGTGTGCCAATTGCAAGCCCAAAAATCAGAATTCCTGGGGTCCGAAGCCGAACCTTGAGGCGCTTCTCTCAAAAGTCGGAGCATCGTCAGCGCTGGCAGCCTGCACCCCGGTTACGTACTCTCCAAGAACGCGGATCGCTTCGGGCTCACGTCGTGGCAGCTATCAAAGGAAGGCAAGTTGACAGCTCGACGGCCGGATATCGATTGGAAACATACATTCCTGCAAGAACGCGAATCGGGAATAGCCGCAGGTAGCTAATCAGATGACCGCTGAGCAGAGATCCTCCGTGGCCGCACTACTCGATGCGGCGGCGCGGAGACTTGAGGCCGCAGGCGTCGAGTCTCCGCGGCTGGACGCCGAGGTGCTGCTTGGCGCCGCCACCGGCGCGACGCGCGCGCAGGTGCTGGCCGGCATCCTGCCGGCCAGCTCTGCGCGCGCGGGCGCGCCAGCCGGCGAGCAGCGCGAGGTCGGGCGCGGCGCATGCGGGCTCGCCGCGCGAGCCCGCATCGCCACTGTCGCCCGAGCAGCGCGAGCGCTTCGAGCAGATGCTCGCGCGCCGCGTCGCGCGCGAGCCGGTCGCTTACATCGTCGGGCACAAGGAATTTTACTCGCTCGACCTTGAAGTCAATCCCGCGGTCCTCATTCCCAGGCCGCATACGGAGACCCTCGTGACCGTGGCGCTCGACGCGGTCGCGGCGGTGTCCGTGCACAAGCCCGAGGTGCGGGTTCTCGAAATCGGCACCGGCTCGGGCGCGATCACGGTCGCGCTCGCGGTGCATGCGCCGCGCGCGCGCATCGTCGCGACCGATATCTCGGCCGCAGCACTCGCGGTGGCCGGCCGCAATGCGGCTCGCCATGACTTGGCGGCGCGAATCGAGTTCCGCCGCGCCGACCTCTTCGCCGTTACCGACGGTGGCGCGCCGCTCGGACGCTTCGATATCATCATCTCCAATCCGCCCTATATCGACGACGCAGGCCGCGAGCGCCTCGATCCCGATATCCGGCTATACGAGCCCGAGATTGCGCTTGCCGGCGGACGCGACGGACTCGACTTCTTCCGCGCCATCGCGAGCGGCGCGGGGGTGCATTTGGAGGGCGGCAGCGACGACGAAGTTATCGTCGAAGTCGGGGCAGGGCAGGCCGCCGCCGTTGCCGCGATTCTGACTGGGGGCTTGGCCGATGCGGGATTGCGCCGCACGAGTATGATAAATGATCTCGATGCTATCCCGCGCGTCGTACGCGCCCGGCGTTAGCGGACAAGTTTCACGATGGACAAAATGATCATCCGCGGCGGAGTGCCGCTCCGGGGCACCGTCGCGGTCAGCGGCAGCAAGAACACCGCGCTGCCGATCCTGATTGCCGCGCTGCTGACCGACGAGCCGGTCCGCGTGATCAACGTCCCGCGCCTGCGCGACGTGACCACCACGCTTGCCCTGCTGGGCGAGCTCGGCGCCGACGCACGCTGGTGCGGCGACAACGAGGTCGAGGTGCGCGCGAGCGCGATCCGGACTCCGGTGGCCCCGTACAACCTGGTCAAGACGATGCGCGCGTCGTTCCTGGTGCTGGGTCCTCTGCTCGCGCGCGAAGGCCGCGCGCAGGTCGCGACGCCCGGTGGCGATACCATCGGGGTGCGCCCGGTCAACCTGCACGTCACCGGGATGCGCGCGCTGGGCGCCAAGATCCAGCTCAAGAACGGCTATGTCGAGGCGCGTGCGAAGCGCCTGCGCGGCGCGCGCCTGTGGCTCGACAATCCCTCGGTTGGAGCGACCGAAAATATCATGATGGCCGCGGTGCGCGCGCGCGGACACACGCAAATCGAAAACGTGGCGCGCGAGCCGGAAATCGTCGACCTCGCGCAGATGCTCTGCTCGATGGGCGCGAAGATCTCTGGTGCGGGCACGCATGTGATCGAAATCGACGGCGTCGATCGCCTCCACGGATGCGAGCACGAAGTCATTCCCGACCGTATCGAGGCCGGCTCGCTGATGGTCGCGGCGGCGATCAGTGGCGGCGACGTCACGATTAAAAACGCGCCGCTAAGACATCTGGAAGCCGTCGTCTCGAAGCTCACCGAGTCGGGCGTCGACGTCGCCGCCAACAACGGCGATGTGCGCGTGCGCCGCAACGGCAAATTGAACCCGGTCGAGCTGCGCACGCTTCCATATCCAGGCTTCCCGACCGATTTGCAGGCGCAGATGATGGCGTTGCTGACGCAGGCGGCGGGCACCTCGGTCATAACCGAGACCATTTTTGAAAATCGCTTCATGCATGCACTCGAGCTGGCCCGGATGGGCGCGGACATCGTGATGAAGGGCTCGACCGCCGTGGTGCGCGGGCCCAGCAAGCTCTCCGGCGCGCCCGTGATGGCCACCGACCTCCGCGCGAGCATGAGCCTGATTCTCGCCGGACTGGCGGCCGACAAGACCACCGAGATCAGCCGCGTGTACCATCTAGATCGCGGCTACGAGGCGCTCGATCAGAAGCTTGGCGCGCTCGGCGCTCGCATCCAGCGGGTCAAAGAATAACGAGTCCGGATGAAGCTCCGCATTCTGAAGTCCGGGAGCCCCGAGCTCAGCCGTTTCCTGACCGCGATAGGCGAGCGGCGCGGCGGCAGCGACAGCGCAATCGAGGCCAAGGTCGCAGATATAATCGCCGAAGTGCGCCGCAGCGGCGATCGCGCGCTGATTAAGTTCACCAGTCAGTTCGATCACGTCACGCTCGCGCCATCGAAGCTGCGGGTTAACCCGGCCGAGCTTCACGCCGCGCGCGAGCGGCTGCCAGAGGCGGATCGCCAGGCGCTCGACCTGGCCGCACGCCGAATTGCGTCGTTCCATCGGCGCACGATGGACCAATCCTTCATTTTCTCTGACCGCGCCGGCATGCGGCTGGGACAAATCGTCCAGCCGCTGAAGCGGGTCGGAATTTACGTTCCCGGCGGCGCGGGCGCGTATCCATCGACGGTGCTGATGAACGCAATACCCGCCAAAGTCGCCGGCGTCGAGGAAGTCGTGATGGTCTCGCCGCCGGCCCGCAGCGGCGAGCGCCTGTCAGTGCTCGCAGCGGCGGCGCTGGCGGGAGTCGACGAGTACTATCGCGTCGGCGGCGCGCAGGCAGTCGCGGCACTCGCCTATGGAACAGAGCAGATTCGGCCGGTCGACAAGATCGTCGGGCCCGGTAACGCGTGGGTGCAGGCCGCCAAGCGCCAGGTTTACGGCGTGGTCGATATCGACAAGATGGCCGGGCCGAGCGAAGTGTTGGTGATAGCCGACGACAGCGCGCGCGCCGATTGGGTGGCAGCCGACCTGATCGCGCAGGCCGAGCACGGTTCCGGCGACGAGGCGGCGATCCTGATGACCACCTCGGCGCGGCTGGGCGCGGCGGTTGTGGACAGCGTCGAGCGCGCGCTCAAGACGCTGCCACGCGCCAAGGCGGTGGCGGGCGCACTCGCCAAGCGCGGGGCGGTCGTGATCGTTGACGATCTCAAAGAGGCGTTCGACCTCGCCAATGAAATCGCGCCCGAGCATCTCGAGCTCGCGATCAAGAATCCGTCGCGATGGCTCCCGCGGGTCCGTGCGGCGGGTGCGGTGTTCCTGGGGTCGTTGACGCCCGCGCCGTTGGGCGACTACCTGGCGGGGCCTAATCACGTGCTTCCGACCGGGGGCGCGGCCCGCTTCGCCTCGCCGCTGGGTGCATACGATTTCCTCAAACGAACCAGTATAATCGAGGCGTCGATGAGCGCGGTCGCGGAACTGGGGCCGGCGGTCGCGCACCTGGCGCGGATGGAGGATCTAGAGGGTCACGCGCGTGCGGTGGAGCTGAGGATTCGTGGGAAAGCTGCTGATGGCTCCGGCCACAAACAGAAGGTCAGGAGCGCGCAGCGGGAGCGGGACTAAAGATGCAGAGCAGGCGCAAAGCAAAATCGTCATCACGCAAGCGCATCGCATCGTCGGCGAAGGCGAGGGCATTGCCGGCGAAGGACGAGGCGAGCTCGCGGGCCAGCGTCGTCGCGATAAACCCGCCGAACACTCCGCGTCGCGCCGCTGACGTTGATCGCAAGACTCGCGAGACCGCCGTGACGGTATCGCTGCGCCTGGACGGCAGCGGCCGCGGCGAGGCGCGCACCGGCGTCCCGTTCCTCGATCACATGCTCGAGAGTTTCGCGCGCCACGGCTTCTTCGATCTCAAGATCGACGCGAAGGGCGACCTCCATATCGACGAGCATCATACCGTCGAGGACGTGGGCATCGTGCTCGGCCGCGCGTTCCGGCAGGCGCTCGGGGACCGCTCGGGAATCCGGCGCTTCGGCGAGGCGACGGTGCCGCTGGACGAAGCGCTCTGCAACGTCGTGGTCGACATCAGCGGGCGCTCATATCTGGGATACGATCTCCCGATTCGCCAGGAGCGCGTCGGCAGCTTCCAGACCGAGCTGGTGCACGACTTCATGAAGGCGATGAGCGACGAGGTCGGGATGAACCTGCATCTCAAGCTGCTCGGCGGCCGCAACCCGCATCACATAATCGAGGCGGCGTTCAAGGCGCTCGCGCGCGCGATGGACCAGGCGACGGCCCTGGAGCCGCGCGTGTCCGGCATCCTATCCACCAAGGGGACGCTCACCTAGCCGCGCTCGTCCAGATGGTCGCGCTTGTTCGAAAGCTTCACCGTAATTCCCTCGATTGACCTGAAGAACGGCCAGGTCGTCCGGCTCCTTCGCGGCGAGATGGCCCGCGCGACCGTGTACGGCGACGATCCGGCCGCGACGGCGCGGCATTTCGAGACCGAGGGCGCGCAGTTGATTCACATCGTGGACCTCGATGGCGCGATCGCGGGCGAGCCGCGCAACCTCGATTCAGTGCTCGCGATTCGGGCCGCGGTGAGATGCGCGCTCGACGTGAGCGGCGGTCTTCGTAGCCTCGAATCGGTGCGGCGAATAATCGCGGCAGGGGCGGACCGGGTGTCGATCGGATCGGCGGCGTTCCTGAAGCCGGAACTGCTCGCCGAGGCCTGCGCGGAATACCCGGGGCGCGTCTTCGGCTCGATCGATGCGCGCGCGGGAAGGCTCGCCGTCAAGGGATGGGTGGAGACCAGCGAGCTTAGCGTCGAGGAGGCCGCGCGCCGATTCCGCGACGCTGGCGTCGCCGCCGCGATCGTCACCGACATCGCGCGCGACGGCACCGAATCCGGCGTCGACGCTGCCGCGACGGCGGCGATCGCTATGGCGACCAGGTTGCCAATGATCGCGTCGGGGGGAGTGGCGACGCTCAGCGATGTATACAAATTGTCTGTATGCTTTGATCGCGGTGTAGTCGGCGTAATCGTCGGACGCGCGCTTTACGAAAGTCGATTCACCCTTTCTGAGGCTATTGCAACTGCTTGCTGATTGATTTTCTCTGCTTGCGACCTTATGTGCGGTCGCTCCCTCTCTTCAGCTCTCGGCTGTCGCAATAGCTCGTCTTAACTCGTTTAGTCGCCCCTACATTTTTCCAATAGCGCTAACCTTGCAGTGTGACAACCCCCCGTCGCCCGCCTGCTGAGGAATTTAGGCGATATTGACTGATAAAACGAGAAGATGAGGAGAAAGCGCTCTTGACATATGCTAAGCACAAGTAGAAAATGCGTGGACTAAATTTACACATGCGTTGGTAAGGGTATCTAGCCAAGGCACAGAGTAAGAAAGAAGAAGCAAAGCAAGCTAACGACAAGACGACTTTTCCTACAAATTGCATACCCGCCCGAATAAGCAAGACGATCAGGGCGCAGCGGGAGCAAGCGGAACAGAGGCGAGAGTGGAAACCCGGTCCTCGACGACCGGAATGGCTCAAGAAACGGACACATGGGAATCACCGGGGACCCCGGACCCATCAGCGGAGAGGTAAGCGAAATGGATCTCATCACGAAAGGCTACGTCAAAGTGAAAGAGTATCAGCGCGGTCAGACCATGACTGAATACGCGTTGATCCTGGCCGCGATCGCTGTGGTTGCTCTGGCGGCCTACACCACCATGGGCTCCAAGATCTCGTCCATGGTGAATACCCTCAACACAGACCTCTAGAAATAGAGCCGCCGGTTGAGCTAAGACGTGGGTCCGAACGGCGGGGGCTGGAGCCCCCGCCCGGATGCCTATCGGGGAGAGGAGAGCTATGATGAACCTTCTCAGGTTTTATCTTCAGTATCGATGGCGTTGGACTCGCGGACAGACGATGACCGAGTACGCGCTGATCCTGGCTGCAATCGCGGTGGTTGCGCTCGCCGCCTATACGGCGCTGGGCAGCAATATCTCGACGCAGGTCAACAACTTAAACAGCGATATCTAGGGTCCGTGGCGGGGTCGTGCGCGGCCCGCGCGGCCTCGGAACCAGGTGCCCGTCGTCGTTGCGAGCCTTAAACGTGGCTCGACCGACGGAATAGTTGCGCGAATGGCCGCTTCTGCCGCGAGGCCGTAGCGGCGGTTCATCCGTCTCAGGACCGCTTGGCGGCTGCTGTTATCCGTTTCGTTTGACGGCGCTGCTATTGTTTGTACGTAGCCTCGATCACCGAACGCGCGGGCTTAACGTCCGCGTTCGCGCAGTATCGCGGCATGCGCCCGGCGAAGACTGCGAGGATGTTGTCTACCGCGATTGCCGCCATCCGCTCCCGGGTCGCGATACTGGCGCTCCCGATATGCGGCGTGATCACGACATTGCCAAACTCGAGAATCGCATCGCGGCGCTCGATCGGCTCCGGATCGGTCACGTCCAGGCCGGCGCCGCCCAGATGTCCCGACCCGAGCGCATCGGCGAGCGCGCGCTGATCGATCACCGCACCGCGCGCCGTGTTGATCAGGATCGCGCCCGCCTTCATCCGCGCAAACTCGCGCGCGCCCAGCAGGTGACGCGTCGCCGCCGTGAGCGGGACGTGTAGCGACACGAAGTCCGATTCCTTGAGGAGCCGGTCCATCGAGACCTGCAGCGGCCGCCCCGCCCGCGGCAATGACGCGGAGCGAAACTTGCCCGAGTCAGCGATGCCGTTGGTTTTGCTGCGGCCGGAGCGGCGGCTCGAATACAGAATCCGCATCCCGAATCCCAGTCCGCGGTGCGCCACTGCCTGCCCGATCGCGCCAAATCCGATGATTCCCAGTGTCGCGCCGTGGACGTCGCGTCCCAGCATCGTCTTGGGTCCCCACGTGCGCCATCGACCGGCGCGCACGTAGCGATCGCCCTCGGCAACACGCCTGGCCGCCGCCATCAGCAGTGCGAACGCGAGGTCAGCGGTGGTCTGGGTGAGGATGCCGGGCGTGTGTCCGACTACGATTCCGGCCCTGGTGGCGGCCTTGAGGTCGATGTTGTCGACGCCGACGCCGAGGTTGCTGATCACCCTCAGCTTCGGCGCACGCGCTATCGCGGCGGCGTCGAGCCGGTCGGTGATCATGCTCAGGATGCCGTCGGCGCCGCTGAGATGCTTCAGGAGCGCCGCGCGCGGCGGCGGCATCTCGTTATTCCACAAATCCACCGATGCGGCGGTGGCGAGTTTTGCAAGCGCCGCATCCGCGATCGGCCGGGTCACGAAAACGGTCGGTTGCAATTTGACGATGCGCGGCAACGGAGCCTCCGAGCGGCGCGGTTTCAAAACCGGCTGAAGCTCTGCTATACGCCTCAAGCGTGAGCGACTCCATTGCAAAACAAATAATCGCGGACGCCAGGTCTGAACGGCGCACCGCTCTTTCTGAAATCGAGTCCAAGCGAATCCTCGCGACGCTCGGAATTAACACCGCGATGCCGGAGCTGGCGCGCACCGCCGACGAAGCGGCCGCGCTCGCGGCGCGCGCCGGGTTTCCGGCGGTGCTCAAGGTGGTCGCGCGCGAGGTCAGCCACAAGACCGAGGTGGGTGGCGTCGAGCTGGGACTCGCCACCGAGTCCGAAGTGCGCGCCGCGTTCGAGCGCATCCAGCGCAACCTCGCTGCCAAAGCGCCCGCTGCCAGGTTCGAGGGCGTCGCGGTGCAGAAGATGGCGCCCGAGGGGGTCGAGCTTATCGCGGGCATCACGCGCGACGAGCGCTTCGGCCCGATGATAGTCGCAGGCCTCGGCGGAATTTTCGTCGAAGTGTTGCGCGACACCGCGCTGAGACTGGCGCCGGTCACCGAGCGCGAGGCGCTCGCGATGCTCGACGAACTGCGCGGCCGCGCGATCCTGGCGGGCGTGCGCGGCAAGCCGGGCGTCGATCGCGCCGCAGTGGCGCGGATGCTGGTGACGCTATCTGAGTTCGCCGCCGCCAACCCCGAGATCGCGGAGATGGATCTCAATCCGGTGGTCGCCTATCCGAGCGGGCTAACCGTCCTCGACGCGCGCGTGCTGCTCACCGGCGATCGTCCCGCCGATGCGCGTGCCGCTGATCCGAATCGCGCCGCGCGCGTGGAAAACCTGAAGCGCGCGTTCAGCCCGCGCGCGGTCGCCGTGATCGGCGACAAAAAGATGGGCGGCTACATGTGGCTCCGCGCGATGGCGCGGCTCAAGACCAAGCTCTACTCGGTGCAGATCGATCCGAAGGAAATTCCCGGCATCGAGGCGATGGGTGTGACCAACCTCAAAAGCCTCGCCGAGATCAAGGAGCCGATCGACTACGCGGTGAGCGCGGTGCCGCGCCAGGTCGCGCCGCGGATCTTGAAGGACTGCGTTGCCAACCACGTCGGCTCGATCGGATTTTTTACTTCCGGTTTTTCCGAGACCGGCGAGGAGCTGGGCATCCGGCTCGAGAATGAGCTGCGCGAGGTCGCGACGGCCTCGGATATCGCGCTGGTCGGTCCCAATTGCATGGGCCTCTACAATCCGGAAATCGGGCTGTGCAATTATCCCGACGAAAAGGTCGGCGAGCCGGGTGACGTGTGTTTCATCTCGCAGAGCGGCACCCACACGATCAATTTCTGCCAGCAGGCGCCGTCGCGCGGAATCAAGGTCAACAAGGCGGCGTCGATCGGCAACGTCCTGATGCTCGAGGCCGCCGACTATGTCGACTTGATGGCGGCTGACCCGGCCACCAAAGTGATCGGGATGTATCTCGAAGGGGTGCGCGACGGACGGCGCTTTTTCGAAAGCGTGCGGCGCGCCGCCGCGCGCGTGCCGGTCGTGATTTGGAAGGGCGGCACCACCGAGGCGGGCGCGCGCGCGACCTTCTCGCATACCGGCTCGCTCGCCACCGCCGAGGCGGTGTGGCGGGCGGTCGTCAGCCAGAGCGGGGCGGTCGAAGTCAGGAATCTCGACGCGATGCTCGATGCGGTCGAGCTGCTGGCATGCGGCAAGCGTCCTGCCGGCGACAGGCTGGGACTGGTCGCGATGACCGGCGGCCAATCGGTCGTCATCACCGATACGTTCGCGTCGGCGGGACTCGCGGTCCCGACGCTCTCGGAGAGTTCCTACGACGAGCTGAAGACGTTCTTCAATATAATCGGCGGCAGCTACCGCAATCCGCTCGACGCGGGCGGCACTATCGGCGGCGGGATCCAGCACGGTAACCTCGAGCGAATCCTCGGGATTCTCGATCGCGATCCGGTGATCGACGCGATCGTGCTCGAGATCGGCACCGGCTTTCGCGCGCAGCGATGGGAGCGGCATGAGGACGAGCTTACCGCGCTGCTCGACCAGGTGGCGGGATTTGCGAAGGGCAGCAGCAAGCCGTTCGCAGTGATCATGCATCCGGCGCATGTCGAAGCGATCGTGGCTCGTGCAAAGTCGCTGGCACGGGAGCGCGGCCTGGTCACCTTGGACAGCTTCGAGCGCGCCGCTGCCGCGTTCAAAGTGGCGACTGACTATTGGCAGAATCATTCGCGGGCGAGCTAAAGGCCGCTCGCGAACCGCGCGGGGGAAGGGAACACAGAGGTAGGAACTTATGGCATCCAGGGTGAAGGGCAAGAAAAAAGCATCGAAAGTATCGAAACCGGCGAAGCTCGCGCGGCGCCCGAAGGCCAAGGCCGCCAAGCCGCGGAAAGCGCAGGCGGCTGCCAAGCCGTCAAAGGCCGCGCGGGTACCGGCACCGCGGCCCAAGGCCGCGCCGGCGCAGGATCTCGCGCGCGATCGCGCGGAGATTCTCGCCGTATCCAAAATGTGGTGGGACGCGAATCGCAAGTTCAGTATCCCGATGATGGTCGAAGCGTTCGTCGGCGCCGACAAATTCCACGGCTTCAATCTCAACGGCCACACCTACTACACGATCAGCGAATGGGTGCGGCTCTGGGAGTATCTCGGCCACGTGATGACGCCGAGTGTCGATGGAGCGCCGGCGATGGGTGAGCCGCACGACGTGCGGCTCGAGATTCGCGGCGACATGGCATTCCTCACCGCCGAGGCGATGTTCTCGGCCAAGATCGCGGCGACCTCGGACGCGCAATCCGCGAGTCTGCCGGGCCCCGGCGAGACTTTGAAAATGCCGTTCCGTACCACCGAGGTATTCGTGCGCGAAGATCACGAAGGAAGGCCGGTCTGGAAGATGTGGCACTTCCACGCCTCGCCACGCGCCCCCGAAGGCGAACCCCGCATGGGCGGCTTCTGAGCAGGCAGGGGCTGACCCCTGGCAGGGCTGACCCCTGGCAGGGGCTGACCCCTGCACCCACTACCTACACAAGACCGGCTCCGTTGTCGCCGGGGAAAGGCATTGCTGCATCGTCATGCCGACGGCCTGGCATCGTGGCAGCGGCTGGGATCCAAAACCTGACAGTTTTTCGGTCACCCTCAAACAGTGAATTACGGCCGGAAAAACTGTGATAAGAAATGGCACCAACGCAGAGCGGTCAAAGTGACCCAAAACCCCGACACCACTAACTTGCGAGTGGGATCCCTAAAGGGGTACGGCCAGAAGCATTCGGATTAATAGCTAGAGGCGCAGCAAACAGCTCTCTATTTCACTGTAGTAAGAGACAAGGTCACAAATTCACAGCGAGTAGAAGGAGTGGTTAAGATGCATAGTCCATCGTCGCGAAGAATCTTGGCTCTCTCCAAATGTGCGGCTGTAATGGTATGTGGCGTAGTATCGACTGGAAGTGCTTACGCGGCCTCTCTGGAAGTTGCCTACGCTCACGTTTTCGGTAATGGCACGCTTGACGCTGTCGACTCAAAGAACGTCATTGCAATGGCGGGGGGCAACGGGCTGTATTGCTTCAAGCTTAAGTTTAAACCAAAGAGTGCGGTCGCAACGCTGGCGGATGATCCCACTGCAGCAAGCCAAGGTGTGGGCTTTATCAAGGTCGCTTTACCTCCAACTCCGACGTTTACATGCAATACAATCCCACAGCCCGATGCCGTCGTGGAAACTGGCACCGAGCTTTCGGTCAACGGCGGCGAGTCAGCTGGCGGCTACGCCTTCTACGTGCATTGGACCAAATAGCAAGTTGGGGTTACGCTATTTCGTCTCCAAAAACACCTCTGGCTTTTTTCTTTGGACATGCGCTGATGAATCTGAGCTGTCCAAATATTCGTGATAACATTTTCATGTGAAGCGCAAACCGCACGTCCTCTTGCTTGCCGGTCCGGGAGGAGCAGGCAAAACGAGCACCGCAGCGCGCATCGCTCAGAATCAGGACTGGGAACATGTGTCCGAAGACGATTATTGGGTCAAGATAAAGGAAGGGCACCCGTGGGGAGAATTACGGACGCCCGAGGAACAAAGCGCCGTTCAAGAGGAAGTGGTGCGGCGAGTCGTCGACCTGGTAACGAGAAGAAAGAATGTGGTCCTGGAGTTCATTCTCTATGAAGATCCGCCACGTCCGCTAATGAACTACCAGTCCGCCCTTACATCGCGGGACATTCCGTTTACCACTAGAATTCTGCGTCCATCTGCCGATGAAGTGTTGCGACGCATGATAAAGCGCGGGAGACCGAGGGACGCGGATATGGAGAAACGCCGTGCTCAAGCGGAGCAGCAGCTCCGGTGCTTGGTATCGCCGGTTATTCAAGACGATTGGGTCATCGACACGTCCGACATTCCGCTGGAAGAAGTGTATGCGAGGTACTTCCAAGCTATGGTTGAAACTGGAGAATGAGACGTACTGCTTGACGCAGAGCTGATATCAGCCGGCCCAAGCGGAGCTCTTTCCGCTGTAACTATATTATGGAAAGGTCAATAATTGGATTCCTGAGATTTGCTTGAAGTAGTTGGTTGGTCTTCTGCCTTTGCGGGTGGGTTGCAGGGTTTCGAATCCGGGTATCGGGAAGGAGATGAAGCGGGCGATCTTCCAGGTGCCATCCGGCTGGCGGCGGAAAACGTCGAGACCCATATCAACTGTCACCTCATCCGGTAGTCCCTTTTGCTGCACCGTCAGCCTCCATTTGAGCCTTGCCATCGCCTGATAGCGCGAGACCAGGATCTCCTTGATATCCAGATCGTAGTGATAGGTCTTGGCCGGATCGCTCAACGACTTCTTCAGCCGGTTACACAAGGACTCATAGTTTTTTTCGGGGATGCCCTGGTAGGCTGAAATCAGATCCGGCGCAAAGAGCGAGCATACGTCCTGCGTATTGCGGCTGTTGAAGTCCTGAGTCCATTTCATCAGAGCGGCTCGGATCTGATCCTGGGCGGCACTGGTTGAATCCGCTGCCGCGTAGCTGGGCGACAAGACCAGCGCGAGAAGACCTAAGGTGATCAATTGGAGATAGAGTGTGATCGCTTTTCGGTGTGTGCGCATTATCGAACCGCCTTAACCTGGACCTTTGAAGAAGCGGGACCTTCTGGCGGTTGGAGAATAATGCTATTTGAGCGGGGCGAAAAGGGTTCTTCGCAGTCCGTTCCGGCAGCCGGCGATTCCAGAGGAATGTTTTGGGTAGCGACGTAACGTATAGGCTTGCATGCGAAGGAGATCTCTCCGCGATGCGATTGATTCAGAGCACCGCGCTGCGCCATCTGGCGGTAACTCAGGGGGGTAGAAATGCCTCTGAAGTGCCGCTCACCGATCAGCCCAGCCTGTCGATGGGACACGTGCTGATGAACAACCCGAAGCTGGGGTGGCTTGCGATCGAAGGCGGGCGGCCGATCGGTTTCAGCGTAGGGTTTGTGCGCGACGAGCTGTGGTTCCTGTCGGACCTGTTCGTGCTTCCGGAAGCCCATAACAAGGGCGTCGGGCGCGAGCTGATGCGTCGGTGTCTCGACGGCGGTGTCGAGCGCGGCACGCGCATCAGGGCGGTGGTGTCGAGCGGAGATCCGGGCGCCCAGGCGCTTTACATCCGCGCTGGGATGGTTCCCCGCTTCTCAATTTTCGGACTCATAGGACCCGTGCGAGGACTTAAGGAGCTGGCTCCTGCCACCGGGACGATCAGGCAGGCGGCTCCTTCGAGGACCTGGATTGGCAGGCTCGGCGATCTGGATGAGATGGTCTGGGGCCGCCGGCGTGACGCTGACCATCGGTTCTGGCTCGGCGCGTTCAATATGACCTGCCTTACGATCGCCGATGCGTCAGGCGGGCTCCTCGGCTATGCATACTATGAGGCCTCTGAGTATGAGCCGCGCCGCGTCGGACCGATCGCCGCGCGCACCGCGCGATTGCAGCTTCTGCTCTTGCGCGCGATCGGCGATGCGATGAGTGAAGAGGGCGCCGGGACTCTCGAGATGCGTGTCCCGGGAATCAATATGACTGTCATGAGCGCGCTGCTTAAACTGGGATTCAGGATCGATCATCTCCTGCAGTTCATGTCGTCGCGGGCTTTCGGCCAATTCGACAGATACGTGCCTTCCGGCGGGACGCTGTTGTAGATGCGCCCCGAGCAGGCAGTACAAGCCGCGGTCGCACTAATCAGGAAGGCGCCGAGCGCCGGCGTGATCGTGGTCGCGATCGACGGCGCGGGCGGTGCGGGGAAGTCCACGCTCGCGGCGGGAATTCGCGATGCGCTCGTCGACGTTTCGATCGTGCGCGCCGACGACTTCTATCGCCCGCTGCATGGCGACCGGCAGGCCCTCGCCGATGCTGAGTACGGCTATCGAAACTATTTCGACTGGGAACGAATTCGCGCCGAGGCTTTAGTTCCGCTGCGCGCCGGCGGCGATGCCAGTTTCCAGCCCTACGACTGGTCGAGCGGGGAACTGCGCGGGACGATCGAAGTGAAGCGCAACCCGATTATCGTGCTCGAAGGAGTGTACGCGATGCGGCCGGAGCTGCGTGATCTGATCGACGTCGCGGTGTTCGTGGAGACGCCGCGCGCGGCCAGGCTTGCCCGGATGCAAGCGCGCGCTCAGAACGAAACCAACTGGATCGGGCGCTGGATGGCGGCGGAGGATTGGTACCTCGAGCATATCCGGCCGATGGAAAAGGCCGACCTGGTAGTCGAGGGATTCTAGGCGCGAATTCCAGCCCTGGATTTCCACCTTCGGGCCGCTACAGGGGCGGCTGCAACACCGAGAGCGTGCTCGAGGTGCCGTCGCTGTCGAGAATCGCGAGCCATCGCCCACGCAGCGACCAGCTCAGCAGTGCGATGCCCTTGGCGGGTCCTTGCGCGACCAGGAACGCGTTGTCGCGCTGCACCACGTAAGTCAGGATTTTGCGAATCGTGCCGCCGCCGCTCGTGTCAGGGGCGTAGATTTGCATCGCGGCCTCGTCCGAGGCGCGCGAAAACACCATCGTACTTTCCGCCATCAGCTCCGGAGTCGTATCGAAGCCGAGCTGTTTGAGATTGGTCTCACCCTGCTGCGGATCCTGGATCGCGAGCTCGGTCGCAAAGCGCATCTCCGGATTTTCTGCGACCATCCGGAACGTGAGCTTCTGATTGCCCGCTGCGACCAGCGTGCCGCTGCTGGTGTAAGCGGCCGCGCCGCTGGAGACCGCGACGATGCTGCCGGTGTTGGTGGTGAGGTCGAACTTGAAAACGCCGATTGCGCGGTGCGTCGAGTCCGGCCCCACGTACAGGAAAGTGTTATCGGCGCCGTGCGCCCATCCGAGAATGCGGATCGGTCCCGGCGCGATGAACTTGCGGCAGGTACCCTCCTGGCGATCGATCAGGAAGGGCGCCACGGTGTCATCGCCCTGCGCGATCGCGAACATCCCGTTGGGACTCCAGCTCAGCGGCGACATCGGGCAATCCAGCTTCACCGATTCCACCGAGCCCACTCCGCTGACGACGATCATCTGCAGGCCGTCGGCGGGCTCGGGCGCCGAGGGCGGCGGACCGGGCACGTCCGGATCCGGCGGCGGCGCCGGCAGCGGCGGCTGGCCCGCATGCGCCCGCAGCGCCAGCGCGATGGTGGTGGTGTTGAGCCACGCCATCGTGGCGGAGTCGAAGTTGCCATCGAAGCTGGCGATCGTAGAGCCGGATCCGGTCGCGATCAGATCGCGTATGATGATGTCGAGGCGGCGGGTGCCATTGGGCACCACCGCGATCGCCAATGTCAGTCCATCGGGACTCGCCGCGACATCGAGGATCGACCCCTGCTCGGCAGCCTGATCTCCCGTCTCCGCTGCGAGCACGCGCGCGTTGCGCCACGCCGGACCGCCGAAGCCGAGTACCTTGATATGTCCCTCCTGGCTGCCGACCACGCCGATCTCGAGCCCATTCTGCAGCCACATCGGAGGACGACCGGTGATCGGAACAAAGCCAACGGGCAGCGCAAAGGTCGCGATCACCCTGATTCCCTGAGTGACACTGAGCGTGGCCGTGGAAGCGACCGGCGGCGGTGCGGGAGGCGGTTCCGCGGGAGGCGCGGTGGAGCATGCGGCGGCTAATGCCGCCACCGCCAGTACCATGAAGACAGACCTGTTCATCAAAAACCGCTAGTGTAGATGGGGCCTTACGAAAAGGCGACGGTTAGCCAATGAAAAAATATTTCCCGAACCTATTGCCAAGCCGCGAGCTGAGACTCGCGATCCTGGTGGCGATTGTGGCCGCGCTCGGAATCGCCGCCTGCAGCTACGGAAAATGGACCCTGGGTCCCGCGCTGATCGCGGCGGCGATCGCGATGGTGGCCGCGTTCTGGTACCTGGTCGTTCGTCCCGCGCGCGTTCCCGGCGACGCAGTTGTAATGATACGCCTGGCCGGCCCGCTCAACGAGGATGCGCATCTCTCGCCGCTGCAGAGCCTGATACGGCCGAGCGCGCTCACGCTCTACCATTTGCGTTACGCGCTCGAGGCGGCCGCGTCCGACCCGGGAGTGCGCGCGGTGGTCGTCGAGATAGCGGGGCTCGAGGCCGGGATGGCGACGGCGCTGGAGCTGAACCGGCTGCTCGGCGCGATCCGCGCCGCCGGCAAGCGCGTGGTCGCGATCCTCACCGGCGATACCACCGGCGTGCGCGACTACCTGGTGGCGGCGGGCGCCGGCGAGATCGTCGCGAACCCGGACACCATGTTCACGATGCTGGGCGTCGCGGCGGGCAACGTATTTCTCAAGAGCGCGCTCGACAAGCTCAACATCCAGGTACAGACGCTGCAGTGGAAGGAGTACAAGGGCGCCGCCGAGATGGTGAATCGCGACGCGATGTCGCCGGAGATGCGCGAGAGCCTGGGCGCGATCGTCGCGGATTGGCAGACGATCGTGGTCGACGCGATCGCGGCGGGGCGCAAGCTCGACCGCGCGCGCGCCGAGGAGCTGGCCGGCGCGGGGTTTCTCACCACGCGCGCGGCCGTCGAGGCGCGGCTGATCGATCGCGACGGCTATATAGAGGACATCCGCGCGGAGCTCGATCCCGATGGCAAGCACAAGTGCTTCGTGGGAATAGGGCGCTATTTTCGGCACGCGATGTACCGGCGCGAGCGCGGGCGGCGCGCACGGATCGCGCTGATCCACGGCGTCGGGCCGGTGATCGCGGGCGAGGCGCCGCCGACCGGCGAATATATCAGCGGGCAGACGACCTCAGCGCAGTTCGAGCGCGCCTCGCGCGATGAGCAAGTGCGCGCGATCGTTTTTCGCGTCAACTCGCCGGGCGGTTCCGCGGTCGGATCGGACCTGGTCTGGCGCGCGGTGCGTGAGGCGCAATCGCGCGGCAAGCCGGTGGTGGTCTCGATGGGCGACGTGGCCGGCTCGGGCGGCTACTACGTCGCGATGGGCGCGGACTCGATCGTGGCGGAGCCGGCGACGATCACCGGATCGATCGGAGTCGTCTATGCCAAGCCCAACTTCGGCAATTTGATGCATCAGCTCGGCGTGCGCTTCGAGTATGCGAAGAGCGCCGAGACGGCCGACGCGCTCTCGATGGCGCGCGCGATGAGCGAGGCGGAACTCACTCAGCTGAACCAGGCCGTCGGGCATACCTACGCCAACTTCACCGCCAAGGTCGCCGAGGGACGCAAGCTCAGCGCCGAGCAGACCGAGGCGGTCGCGCGCGGACGCGTGTGGAGCGGAATCGCGGCCAAGGAGCGCGGTCTGATCGACGAGCTGGGCGGCTTGCAGAAGGCGGTCGAGGTCGCGCGGCGATTGGCGTTCATGCAGCCGCAGGAGGTGCATCAGTTGGTCCGCTACGCGCCGGAGCGGCGCCTGCTCAGCCTGCGCCTGGCCGGCATGATGGGCGAGTCGATGCCGTGGGCGGTCGGCGTCGCGGCGCGCGCTATCGGGATGCCGGTGCGATGGGCGCCGGCGATGATCCAGCTGCTGGCGCGCGGCGGCGTGATGCTGCTGTGCCCGTTCCTGGAGTTGTAACTCAGGACGAGGGCGAGCGCTCCAGCTCCTCGCGGATCGAGTACATCTTCTGGCGCGCCTCGGAGATATAGCCGTCGAGGTTGCGGCGATGGTTCGCGAACAGTCCGCTGGGCGCGCCGTTCATCACGATCAGCGGCTTCATCACAGCGGCCTTGCCGAGCGCGTCGATGGTGTCGTCGAACAGCGTCTTGAGCACCGGGTCGTCCTTGAGCTGGTCGGCATACTCGCGCTCGAGCGCTTGCATCATGTGGTACATGACGTGAGCGTAGCCCTGCGAATGATAAAAATAATGATCGCAGTCCCAGCTATGGACCGGGGTTCCGTCGTCCTTGGTGGCGCGGTAAAGATTTGCATGCGCGTCGCCGAGGATGTCGGTCCAGGTCTGGAATAGCCGGATCAGCTCGACCGCGCGCAGGTTCAGCTCGCGCGAAGTCGGCGGCGTCGTGTGCAGTCCCGCGACGTACGCGCGCAGGTGCTCGATGCCGTCGTCGTACTTTGATTCGGGCGCCGGGAGAATCCAGCGCTCGGCATCGTTGCGAAAGTCGGTGTCGGCGATCACCAGGTTCTGATCGTACTGGTTGGAGGAAACCTTGGTGAGGTGATCCTTGAACACCCGCGTGGTCTCGCGCACCGCCAGGATGATCCCGAGCTGGCGATCAGAGTTGTTGTCCGCGGCGACCTTGGGCCCCCATAAAAAGAAATCGTTGGGACGCCATCCGAAGCCGGTGTGCAGCTCGTGCTCCACGATCGCCGCGAGCGTCGAGGCGAAAATTTCGCCGGGCACCGTCGGCTTGCCGGGCGGGAAATGCTCGTCGATGTTGTAGCCGAGATAGTCGTGATGGATCTGGCCGAAATGCAGCGCGAGGCTACCCGCGATCCACAAGCCAACGATCGCGGCAACGATCACGATGATGCGCTTGAGCGTCATGCACGACAGTTCGCACTATCGTTCGCGGCGAGGCAAGCGTCGAGTGCAGCGAATCGCCTGCACGGCATCGCATCGGGTTTTGACGCCGCAATTTCGCGCCGCAGCTCGCGCTAGAACTTGCTCAGCAGCCGCTTCACGATCGAGCTTTCGCGCGGGACGTCGGTGGGCGCGAGCAGCGCTACCGTCGCAACCGCCTTGCCATCCTCGGTCACCTCGGCGGTGCCGAGCTGCTGGCCGGCTTTGATCGGAGCCGGGACCGAGGGCGGCAGGTTGTACGCGACTTTCAGGATGCTGCTCTTCGCGTCGTCGGTGCGCTTGGTGAACACCGCCGCGTCGCCGCCGAACACCGGCTTGAGGCTCGCCACCGTGCCGTCGTTCACCGCGACGGCCTGCGGAACCGTGCTGCCTTTTTTCGCGACCGAGCGCATCTCGTAGTCGAGGAATCCCTGTGACATCAGCTCGCTTGCAGTCTTGAAGTTCGCGGGCTTGCGCACGCTGCCGAGTACCACCGCGATCAGCCTCAGGTCGCCGCGCTTGGCCGTTGCGACGACGTTGAATCCCGCCTTGTCGTAAAAGCCGGTCTTGAGCCCGTCGCATCCTTTGTAGGTGAAGACCAGGTGGTTGGTGTTCTGCAGCGTGAAGGTCCCGTTGCGAAACGGCGCGGTGGTGATCGACGTCCAGCGCAGCACGTCGGGATACTTGACCAGCTCGCGCGCGAGGATCGCCTCGTCGTGCGCGCTCGAGACGTCGGCTTGTTCGCCCGGCCCCGGCGGCAGTCCATGCACGAAGTAGTAGTGCGTGTCCTTCATCCCGAGCGCGGCGGCTTTGCGATTCATCATCTGCACGAACGCCTCGCTTGACCCGGCGATATATTCCGCGACCGCGACCGTGGAGTCGTTGGCCGAATGCACCGCGATCGCCTTCATGCTGTCGTCGAGCGAAAACGTCTCGCCTTCTTTCAGATAGACCTGCGAGCCGCCCATCTTGGCCGCTGCGCGCGAGGTGGTCACCTGATCGGTCGGCTTGAGGCTCCCGTCGTGGAGTTTCTCCGCGACGATCAGCATCACCATCATCTTGGCGAGCGACGCGGTCGGCCATGGTGCCTGATCATTTTTCTCGAAAATGAAAGTGTTGCTGACGGGCTCGAGCACGCAGGCCTCGGCGTAATCGCCCTGCGCCTCGGCGCTGGCAGCCGCCGGTTCGGTAGCGGCGCTCGTCGCGCGGCGCCGTCGCGACGCGAGCGCGTCAGGCGGCCGCGCGACCGCGACGCCCAACACGGCGACCGCGACGATGATTGCGATTCGTGATTGGCGGCTTAGTGCCGCCGCGCTTTGTAGCAAGGAGTTCATCACCCCACCTCCCAACGACATCAACCTCACCACCCAAAAGAATCCACCTTCCGAGGCGCTTCGGCAACTGCCATGCGAATTTTTCCGTGAATTTTGGAAACGTTACTGATCTTCGCCGGCACAATGGAGCCCGCTCCGGTGTAGGTGCTGGGTGCAGGGTCACCCAAGGGTCACCCCTACCTCAGATGAAGATCTTTATCGGCATCCACGCCGAGACGAGCCATGCCAGCCACGCCGATTCGACGATCGCGATCAGCGCGATATTGCCGGACACGCTGTAGACCGACGCCGCGAAGATCTCGAACATCACGAACATGATGACGAACATGAACAGGAATGCCGGCCCCAACTCGATCGGCATCACGCCCGAGCCGATTCCGCCGAAGAGCAGGACCAGCATCAGGACGCGGCCAAGCGCGCCGCGCAGCGTTGACATCCCGACGCTGCCGCGCCGTACCAGCATCTCGAAGCCGAAGAAGAAGGGGAGTGCCAGCAGCGTCGAGAAGAAAGCTGCGACCAGGCGCTCCGGCGTGAACGAGAGCCGATGTATCGTGACCATCATCGGCAGCGTCGCCGCATAGATAAGTCCTAATGCGATCGCGGCGGCGATCAGCGTCCGGCCCAGCCCGGTGCCGATCCGACGCCAATCGATCGAGTCTCCCACCGCCAGGAACGCGAACAGGATCAAGCCCGCCACGCCGATCCACGAGAACAGTTCGTCGCTCACCTCCGTCGAGAGGAAGGCGGCCGGCGATGCGACCGCAACCAGCGGCATCGCGACGACCAGACTGGCGCCGACGATCGCGAGGCCGCGCCATCCGCCGCCCTCGACGCGCTTCCATTCGGGGACGAGCCTCGCGCACACCCGCCCGAGTGGTACCAGCAGCGCAATGAATAGCAGCAACGCGATCCCAGTCGTGGAGCGGCGCGGATCACCAAGCGCGATCGCGTTGGCGTTCGCCCGCTTCATCCCGGTAACGCCGTCGAGCCACGCGATGATGTCGTATGCCGCCGCGCGCGAGTTGAGGATCTGCGCGTGATCGACGCGCGGGACCTCCATCGCCTTCACCGCGGTACCGAGCGCGGGATCGCCGTAGATCTTGCCGAGTTCCGCCTCCGGCACGCCGGCGAGTTTCGCCGCGGCCGCGGTCGCGGCGGTCCGCGTGAACCGTGCGTCGCGCTGCGCGAAGATGAACAGCGCGTTGCGCGGGCGCTCCGCTCCCCACAGACCGCGCCCGCCCGAAATCATCACGCTGCCGGCCAGCTCCTTGTCGGCCTGTGCGTAGTCGAGCACCGCGCCGGCGCCCTTCGAATGGCCCATCACGACGATCCGGGCGGGATCGACCAACGGCAAGGCACGCAGGACATCCACCGCGTTGCGGATGTCGCCGCTGAGCGCCTCTTTGCCGGGGGCGCCGAAGTCGGTGAATGGATTGCGGTTCGCGCCATGCCCGTGACCGTCGATCGCGAGCACGACATATCCGTTCTGCGCGATGCGGCGCGAGAGCCCGCTCATCCCGAGGCGATCACCGGCGTAGCCATGCACCAGCACGACTGCGGCTGGACGCTCTGCCGCGGGCGCTGGCGTGATCGGGAACGCGCCGAACTCAGGCGGCAGGTAGAGCGTCGCCGGTTCATTGCCGGGCAGTTCCATGTCCATGTGCGGCGGTCCGCCGTTCTCCTGATGCGCCAGGAGCGCGAGCGCGGCCACAAACGCCAGCGCGAGCAGGGCGGCTACGATTCGGCCCGCGGTCAAGGCCGCGACGTGAAGCGGTTCTGCCAGGTCTCCCATATCGGGCCGCGAGACGTCGGCGCTCTTTGGTGCTGCACGCATCGGCTTTTCTCCACGAAGAATTTCGCGTCGAAACCGAACCATAACCAGTTTCTTGCTGACCAGTCAATAAATATGCTAGCGGTCTCTACTGGAAGTTGCCCACGATGAGCTCGCAGCCAAATCCGCACAAACAACCGCGGCGCACGCAGCGCGAGCGCAGCGAACTCTCGCACCATCGGATGCTCGAGGCGGCGGCGGCGCTGGTCGCGCGCCAGGGCAGCAGCCGCACCACGCTCAGCCAAATCGGCGAGGCGTCAGGATATACCCACGGCCTGGTAAGCCATCGCTTCGGTTCCAAGGAAAAGCTGGTCCGCGCACTGATCCGGCGACTCCAGGGCGGCTTCGTCAAATCGGTTCTCCCGGCGCTCGAGGGCAAAAAAGGAATCAGTGCGTTGAAGCTGGTTTCCGAGCGATATCTGCGCGCCGCCGCCAACATCGAGCATCACGCGCTCTACGTTCTGATCGGCGAGGCGCTCGGAGCGGTTCCTGAAATCAGGGCGGACCTGGCCAAGGCTGACGAAAATACCCGCCTCGCGATTCGATATCAGATCGAGCAGGGCATCCGCGCCGGCGAGATCCGTGCAAGCGTCGATCCCGCGACTCACTCAGCGATGATCCTCGCGACCCTGCGCGGCCTGGTCATCCAGTACATGCTCAATCGCGATTCGTTCGATCTCGATCGCGTGTGCAAAGACCTGAAATCAAATCTCGAACGAACGCTGAGGCAGGGGTGAGCGCAGGGGGCAGGGGCTGACCCCTGCACCCAGTACTTGCTCAAGAGCCTGCTCCGACGTCGCCGGCGGAAAAGAGGGTTAGCCATCGCGACCGCCGGCTATCGCGGTGATGGCTTCTTTTCAGCCGGCGACAACGGAGCCGGCTTGTGTGGGCGGTGAGTACAGGGGTGACCTGGGGTCACCACTGCTCGCCGCGAACCTCTACTGATTACACCCGCCCGCCAGGGAAGCGTTGTTGTCGTCCAGTGTTACTGCGCCACTGGGAGCGACCGCGCCGCCCAATGCTCGCCCTTGCAGGGCTGAGCCCGCGACCATCGTGATCGACGTGTCAGCCAGCACATTTCCTTCCAGCACGCAGTCCGCTCCGATAGTCGCCGAACTACCCACCACCCAGAAGATGTTCGAGAACTGCGCGCCATTGAGCAGGACGACGTCGCACAGGGGAGTGGTGAGGGTCAGGGTGGACGCGGGCATCTGGAAGATCCAGACCGCATTCGCATCGCCTTGGGCGTCGAGCACCAGGTTGCCTCCGGTTATCTCGAACGACGTCGCCAGCGAGGTATAGATGCCCGGGGTCAGGACCTGTCCCGCCAGGTTCTCGGGCACATCAGTTGCCCCCGGCAGTCCGGCCGCCGCGACGAAAGCGGTGTTCAAGGCCGCCAGCGCCGCGATCGCGGGCCCATTGTCGAGTTGAATCGTCCCGTTCACGACTCCCGGTGGGAATCCGACTATCGACGTCCCCGGATTCAAACCTATGTCCCCATCGATGATGCTGTTGCCGGTGTTGGTAATCGTCGCCTGCGCCAGAACATCGAAGCCGGTGGCCGCGCCAAGATTTACCGGCGAAAGACTCGGTGTCGTACCGGTGGTGAAGCTCCATGAATAATCACTGGCCAGAGGATTGCCTTCGAGGTCCTTGGCCCCGGTCGTGAGCGTGGCAGTATATGACGTACTGTTTGCGAGCGCGGCAGTGGGAGTAAGCGTCACGATCGAATCGGTCGCGACGTATGTGATCTTTCCGGGAATCAAAGTCGGACCGGGCCCGGTCAAGGTAAAGGTCTGCGGGTCCAGCGTCGACGGGTCCATCGCCTTGCTGAGCGTCGCGTTCACTGATGCGTTCGGCGGTACCAGCGTCGCCAGGTTCGCGGGGTTCGTCGAGGTCACCGCGGGTGCCGTGAGGTCCGGCCCCGAGCCGGTAGTGAAGGTCCAGGTGAATGCGGTCGCGACCGCGTTGCCCGACAGATCCTCGGCGCCGGTGGTGATCGTCCCGGTATACAACACCGCGGCCGTCAGCGGGCTGGTCGGGGTAAAGGTCGCCGTCGCGCCCACGATTGAGTAGGTCACGGTGCCCGAAACCGGCGTCAGGCCGGGCCCGGTGAGGGTAAAAGTCGAATCATCGATAGTGGTGGAGTCCATCGCTTCGCTGAACGTCGCGATGATTTTCTGGTTGGTAGGCACGTTGATCGCAATGTTAGCCGGATTGGTCGAGATGACAGTTGGGTCGGTGGTGTTGGAGGACGCGCTGGTTTCAAAGGTCCATACGAAATCACTTGCCAGCGCGACTCCGCTCGCGCTCTCCGCCCCGGTGGTGATGGTGCCGGTATATACAGTGTTGGCCGTGAGCAAGGCTGTCGGCGTAAAGATCGCGATATCGTTGGTCGCGTCGTAGGTCACCGTTCCGGTCACCGCAGTCGGACCCGGCGCGGTCACGGTAAAGGTCGTGGTGGTGATAGTCGAAGCTTTCATCGGCTGATTGAAGCTCACCACGATTTTCTGATTGAGCGCGACCGCCTGGCTTCCGCATCCTGAGAGTGGCGGATTGACCGAAACCACGATCGGTGTGGAAGTCGGGGTCGCAGTTGGAGTGGCAGTGGCGGTTGCCGTCGCGGTGGCGGTAGCCGTCGCCGTCGCGGTGGCAGTCGCGGTCGGCGTAGGAGTTCGCGACGGAGTCGGAAACGACGTGCGAGTCGCGGTAGGGGTCGGCGTCGGCTTTCGATGTGAGACGGCTTCGTTGGAATGATGATGGCACGCGGCCACGATGAACGTCAGTGCGGCCAGGGACGCCAGGAACCGGATCCTGCCGATCGTGGAATTGCGCGCATCCGCACGCTCGCGCCGTGATGACATGGTGGTTCCCCCCTCCCGAATCAGTTGCCGCCGACCGGTACGCCGCAATCGTGACTCAGCGAAATTCGCGAGTTGAAGCTCGGTCGGATTCCGGCACAATCTTCCGCCACAAAACCCCCCTTGGGTTCTGTTCGATGTGAACGTCCGGCGTTGGCGAAGCAGGAGGAGTAGGTGACTGACAACGCCTCGTCCGCGAGTCAGGGATGATCAGGCCGAGGGCTTGCCGCCAAAGCGCTCTGCGCACTACTTGCTAGCAGTCACTAAACAATTTGTCAACAATGTAGCTGTGTAGCCGGCTCCGCCAGCGAGAAGAAGCAATCACCGCGATGCGAGGCCGTCGCGATGGCCAACCCCGTTCTCCGCCGGCGACAACGGAGCGGGCTGAAAACGAGCCGAAGAGCCGCCGATTGGTGCCACCCGTCACATGCCGCGCCAGCCAGATGCAGGCCGTTCCCGTGTCCGCGAAGAACATCGCGTCGTCGGAAGCCAGCTCGCTCAAGGTCGCGGCCAGGAATTCCGGACGGATCGGTTTAATCTCTGGTCCTTTCTGGACATAGTGCTGCAAAAGTTTATGAAACGAGTCGGTCTCGGCGACATGCTTTTCGAGAAAGATGCTATCACTCTTTTCGCGGACTCTGGGTAGCAGCGCGGCGACGGTCGTCTTGATATCGCCGACTAGCGCCAGATTAACTGCGGTTCGCCGTCCGATGTGCTTAGGGTTCTTGTCGATCTGGACTTTCTTGACGTTGTCCCCGGAAGAAATTCCAAAACGGAAAGTCGGTGCCGAGCATTAGCAGCAAATCGGCGTCGTGTATGGCCTTGTACGCTCCGCCGTAGCCGAGCAGCCCGGTCATCCCGACCGCATTGGGATTGTCATGCTCCAGCCATTGCTTACCGCGAAAAGAGAATCCTACCGGCGCCTTCAGTTTGGCCGCGAGCTGCAGCACCTCATCGCGCCCATCGCGGCAGCCGTCGCCGCCGAAAATCGCCACCTTCCCGGCGGCCTCGACCATTTCGGCCAGCTTGTCGAGATCCGAGTCGGCCGGCCGTAAAACGGGGAGAGCGGGAGTCGTGAACGGGTGAGCAGAATGGTCCGGCGCCTTCGCCGCTGCGATATCGCCGGGCATCGAGATCAGGGTCGGCCCCTTGTCGACCACGGCGGTCATGATCGCGGTGGTGACCACGGCCCGCGCCTGATGAGGATTTACAACTCGCCCGATGTAGAGACACGCGGTATCGAAGAACTTGTACGGGTTCATCTCTTCGAGGGCGGCGGTGTCGATGAGCTCGGTCTCGACATCGCCGGCGATGGCGATGATCGCAGCTCCCTCCTTGCGCGCATCCATCAGTCCGTTGAAGAGGTGCGTCACGCCGGGGCCGGCGTTCCGCAAACGGCCACCGGGTTGCCGCTAAAGTAAGAGTCGGCGACCGCGGCGAACACGCCATATTCTTCATGACGAACGTGGATAAACTCGATCTCGCCGTTGCGCCGGAGCGCATCGATCACCGGATTGAGCGCGTCTCCGACGATGCCGTAGCAGCGTTTGACGCCCGCCTTCGCCAGCACCTCCCACATGACGTCTGCGACTTTGTGTTCCATAGACACTCCTTGTGGAGACCGCTCCGGACCCCAAAGCTCCGTGCTTCTCTTAGTGGCTTGTACTCCGAGCTTACTCCCGAATGCTCGATCGGTCTTCTGAATTAGTATTCATGAATCGCTCCTTATTGCGATCAAGAGCCAACTGCGCGGGTCTTCGCCTGCTGCGTGAGAATTACTGGCTGGACGGACATTTCAGCGAGCGACCCCGTTGGATGATTACGACGATTTGCAGCAAGCAAACGCCAACCGCAACGATCTTCGCAGCCGCGATATTGGCCGCGGTCACTCTGCCGCCGGGTTGGAGCGCGATTGATTTACGATCGCGCGTGCGAGACCGCGTCGACGCGCGGCGACACGGCCAATTTGCAGAAGCTGATCGATTCCGCGCTGCGCTAGGGATCACCCCTTGGGCAGTGTGAGGACGCGCTCGCCGATGAGATTGCGCTGAATCTCGCTGGAGCCGGCAGCGATGGTGAGGCTGCGCGCGGCCCGCGTGCGGTCGGCGGTAAGGTCCGAATCAACGCCGCCGCCAATGACCTTTCAATACGAACCCTAGTTGTTGGGATTGTCGTCTAACTCCGGAATGTACGAGGCTGAAGGCACGAGCCTCCCGCCTAGGGAACACTGGGCCCCGACACCTACGAGTTCAAACCTGCCGTAAAAGACAGGGCATTTGCAGGTCGCGGTGGAACCGCCCTTGTTGAGCTGGCACGGCGCCGTCATACAAGCTGCGTAAGGCGCCTTGTTGCACGTGGTGACAGCGCTTGGGCCCTCTGCAATTGCCGCAAGGATGTCGGAATGTGTCCCGGGATCGAAGGTCGAGATTACGTCGGCTCCAGGGATCAATTTTCCACCGTTCAGGAATCCGCAGACAGGGGCTGAGCCCGTAGTCGTGCAATTCGAACCGTCGGCGCCACAAGCCTGAAGCGTCGAAAGGTAGACCGGATAATTCAGAATCGCATTAATTAACGTGTAGTTGGTCTCGGTCGCGACGGTACATTTGCACTGGGCTGAGCGGCCGTCCAGGGAAAGGGTGCAGGGGTATGGCTGAGCACCGGAGTGAAAGCACAGCGCAAACTGCGACGAGCATGGGACTAATTGATCCGGGACCTCGACCGTGTCTCGGTAGGCCGGTCCATAATTTGACGTCCAATTCTTGGAAAAATCCCAAAAGGTTTGCACGTTCGGAAAAAATTGGTTCTGCTGCGCCGCGGCCGGGATCGCAATGCCGAACAGCAGGATTGCCAGCAGCCCACCCGTTTGTAGCCTTGCACGTTGTGACATGAATTCCCCTCTGTAGCGAGTTTCCGTGCTTTATAACACAAGCCCACATGCAAAGCTACTTTTTGTTAAAATAAGGCCCTTTACGTTTACATTGATGAAATCGCACGCCGAAGGCGTGCGCCCTGACTCGGAAGTGGAATCGAATCCGCCGATTCTGGACCGGCTCGAGCCCCAAAACCAGGCTGTCCCGCGAAGCAACCGATGAACCGGTGATCAGCCTTTGGGCAGTTTGAGCACTCGCTCGCCGATGATGTTGTGCTGAATCTCGCTGGAGCCTGCCGCGATCGTGAGGCCGCGCGCTGCCAGGGTGCGCGTCGTCCAGCGCCCGCCCTCGACTGCGCCCATGGAGCCGTGCTCGAGGTTCCCGAACGCGCCCAGCATCTCATCGGCGAACATTGCGACGCGCAAATTCAGCTCGGTCGCGAACAGTTTGCCGAACGAGCTTTCCGGCCCCGGCACTTTGCCCTTGAGCTGCGCGGTCAGTGAGCGGTAGCGGCTGAGCCTCAGGCATCGCGCCTCGATCGCGAACTGCGCGAGCTTCTGGCGCACGTAGTGATGCTGATACGCGGGCTGGCCCTCGAACTGGACCTGCTTGGCGAGTTCGAGCAGCTCGCCGATCGTGCGCTCGACGGGATGGCGCGTGCCGCCGGAGACGCGCTCGTACATCAAGGTGGCGATCGATACCTGCCATCCCTGGTTGAGTCCGCCGACCAGGTTTTCCTTGGGCACCCGCACGTTGTCGTAGAAGACCTCGTTGAAGCCGGCGTCGCCGGTAATCTGAACGAGCGGCCGCACAGTGATGCCGGGGCTCTTCATGTCGACCAGCAGATACGAGATTCCCTTGTGCTTGGGGGCGGCGGGATCGGTGCGCACCAGCAGCACCTGCCAATGCGCGCGCTGCGCGAGGCTGGTCCATACCTTCTGCCCGTTGACGACGAATGAGTCGCCGTCGAGCACCGCGCGCGTCTGGATTCCGGCGAGATCAGATCCGGCGTTGGGCTCCGAATATCCCTGGCACCAGATTTCCTCGCCGGTGAGCATCTTGGGCAGGAAGCGGCGGCGCTGCTCCTCGTTGCCCATGAACGCGATGGTTGGGCCGATACGGTCGAGCGCGAGCTGATTGGCGCCATAGAGCGGAAGGCCCAGGCGCAACACTTCGTCCTGGTAGATTGATTGCTCGATGATGCCCGCGCCGGCACCGCCCCATTCCTTGGGCCAGTGCAGGGCGATGTAGCCGGCATCGTTGAGCCGGCGATGATACTCGAGCATCTGTTTCCAGCGCGCATCGTCGCCGACGTCGAGCAGGCTCGCTGTGGTCTGGCCGACGCTGTCGCGCTTGCGGCCGAAGACCTCGGCGGAATTCTTTTCGAGCCATCCGCGAATCTGCTCGCGAAACGCATCCTGTTCCGGTGTGTAGCTGAAATCCATTTGAATTGATCTACCCGACTCGATCGGCTCCGCGAGTGCGTAAAGGTTGCGCCGCTCTATCCGCGCGGGAGTATAGCGCCTCGGCGGCGCGCGCGTTAACGGTCGCGGCGCGACCCGCTGGCATCGGAGCACCGATGCTATATGATGATCGCATCCGTGAGTCGGAGCGTCTGGGGCAAGCGGCGCGCCGAATCATCACATCATAGAGGCGAGCGAATACATCGATGGCGTACAAGAATATCAAGGTCCCGGCCGACGGCGACAAAATCACGCTCGGCGCAAATCACACTCTGAAGGTTTCAGATAAACCGATCATCCCGTTCATCGAGGGCGACGGCACCGGCGCCGACATCTGGCGCGCGTCGCAATACGTCTTCGATAACGCGGTCAAGAAAGTTTACGGCGGCAAGCGCAAGATCGCGTGGATGGAAGTCTACGCGGGAGAGAAATCATTCAACCAGTTCAACACCTGGCTCCCGGACGAGACGGTGGAAGCGTTCCGTGAGTTCCTGGTCGGGATCAAAGGCCCGCTCACGACGCCGATCGGCGGCGGCATCCGATCGCTCAACGTGGCGCTGCGCCAGATGCTCGATCTGTACGTATGCCTGCGCCCGGTGCGCTACTTCGAGGGCGTGCCGAGCCCGGTGAAGCATCCGGAGAAGCTCAACGTCGTGATCTTCCGCGAGAACACCGAGGACATCTACGCGGGCGTTGAATGGGCCGCCGAGTCGCCCGAGGCGAAGAAGGTAATCCAGTTCCTGCATCGAAGAGATGGGAGTGAAGAATATTCGCTTCCCGAATACTTCGGGAATCGGAATCAAGCCGGTCTCGCGCGAGGGCTCGGAGCGGCTGATTCGCGCGGCGCTCGACTACGCGATCAGGCATAAGCGCAAGAGCGTGACCTTCGTGCATAAGGGCAACATCATGAAGTTCACCGAAGGCGCGTTCCGCGACTGGGGCTACGAGCTGGTCAAGCGCGAGTACAAGGGCAAAGCGATGGGCTGGGACGATTGCGGCGGCAAGCCGCCGCCCGGCGAGTTGCTGGTCAAAGACGCGATCGCGGACATCACGCTGCAGCAGGTGCTGACGCGTCCCGACGAATTCGACGTGGTCGCGACGATGAACCTGAACGGCGACTACCTGTCCGACGCGCTCGCGGCGCAGGTCGGCGGAATCGGAATCGCGCCAGGAGCCAACATCAACTACCTGACCGGCCATGCGATCTTCGAGGCGACCCACGGCACCGCGCCGAAGTACGCAGATCAGGACAAGGTCAACCCCGGCTCGGTGATCCTGTCGGGCGTCCTGATGTTCGAGCACATGGGATGGCAGGAGGCCGCCGACGGCATCATCCGCGGGCTCGAGAAGACGATCGCGAACAAGACCGTGACCTACGATTTCGAGCGGTTGATGAGCGGGGCGAAGCTGCTGAAGTGCTCGGAGTTCGGCAAGGCGATCGTCGACAATATGTAGCATCGCGCCGATCCGGCGCGGGCATTCATTCGGGACCTCTACGCCCGTCGCGGCGCGGAGGTCCCGTCGCGTCAGGCGCTAGTCTGTTCGACATTGGCGCGCCGCCTCGTATCAACTCGTAGGTAGCAGCGCGGACGCGGGCGGAGTAGGAAGTTGCTATGCGCTCGCTCGCCCGCGCAATCGCGACGGTCGTCTACGCCGCGATCCTCGCCGTCGTCATCGCACTGTTCGGACAAGGCATCTGGTCCGCGCTGATCGTCGCCAATTTAAGGACCACGCCAGCGGTGCCCTGGGCGATAGCGGTGAGGCGCCGATCATCTGGGCGATGTGGCGTTACCTGGGCGGCAGTGGGCGCCGCGCACTAACTCGGACGCGCGCCGCCGCCTTCTCCGCGCCAACGCGGTATCGCTACAGGAGTTTGCGTGGGCGTTGCTTGCGGGTGCGCTGTCGATCGTCGCGTTGTCCGGATACTGGATCGTGATGTCGCAGATCGTGCGGCTACCGGCCAACGTCCTGCCCGACATGTCTAAGTATCCGTGGCTCACGACGACGCTGCTGATCGCGATGGGCTCGATCCTCGGTCGCTGCTGGAGCAGGCGGGCTTCTGGGGTTACTGCCAGGTGATGCTGGAGCGGGAGTTCGGCGCAGGCGCGATCGTCGTCACGGCGGTACTGTTCGCACTGCTACCGCATCCGCCGGCGCACGCCGTCCTGTGGCCCAAGCTGGTTTTCTATTTCTAACCGGCGCGACGTTCGGCGTGATGGCGTATCTCGTCAACTCGATCCTGCCGGGAATTGTGGTTCATATCGTGGGCGACCTGACTTTCTTCACCATGGTGTGGCCGCATGATACGAGCCGGCGGCTGATAGGGGAGGGCGGCGCGGACGCATCGTTCTGGATTCACGGCGCGCAGGCGATCGTGTTCACAG
>CAVWMQ010000007.1:0-431880 GCA_963756155.1 uncultured delta proteobacterium | reverse complement strand
CATTGAATCTGGCGCCAACCTTTCCTACGGTGTAGCCGCCGCTGCGAAACTGACCCAGGGTCTGGAGTGAACCCCTAAAACTGGACAGCCAAGCAGGTACGAAGTGGACCAGGAGACGGGCTTGTCGGAGGATGGGCCATGGCTCGGCATCGGAGTTTCAGCCCCCGACGTGCGCGGGACATTTTCGTCCGATAATGCAATTCCGCGAGGCCGGATATAGGCCCAACTGCCCGTCAGTACGGAGGAAATCGCTCGTTCTGGCCTTTCCGAATAAGCCGCTAACGCCCATGAGCTCGGGGTCTGATCACGCCTCTGAAAGAGCGATTTTCGTCGCCCGAGCTAGAGACCAATTCTTTGTCTTTCTGAGAGGCGAAGCTGCTTGCTAAAGCGCCGCTTAGAGTCAGCGAATTGCGTCTACCGTCGCAATTGCGCCCTTCCTGAACGACCTGCCGATCGCAGTCAGAAGGAAAAAACTAGCGCGGCGGCTGATGTAGGTGGGCGCCATAGGCCGCATGTGTGAAGCCTAGCCGTGTGCCTCCAGGCGTCCGAAGTCAGCCGGAGAAAGTGGGCACTGGGTGGGCAGTGCTGCCTAAAGCTTCCCCTGATTGCTAGAGTTTTCAGGCATCACACGTTTGAATAATCGGTCGCCTCCGTGTGGTCCGAGCGGCTGCGCCCTTTTCCGAAAAGAGGCGGAAAATGGTCTCGAGCTCTCGACTGACCAAAATCGTCCTTTTACTATAGTCTGACCCCGAGCTCATATTTATTACCGGCTTTAATCGGGAAGGCTGGGAGCGCGCGATTTTCCCGTGTTGACCGGTAGTTATGCCTACGTCCCTGCCTCGCGCAATTGAATTATTGGGTGAAACCACTTCAGGGGGCGTGTTTTTCAAGAATCCTCTCGAAAAGGAAGCAGCGAGCTAATGTTCTCTCGCGAGGTCCTGAAAATCACAACCATACCGCAGCCCCCGCCCGCCCGTTCGGTGAAACCGGGTGGATAGCCTGTCAACGAATCACTTCTTCGTTGCAAAGGGCGGTTAACTAAACGTTAACAATGCCTCGAGACAAAAGAAACCTCGGAACGATCGCGGCGTCTTCATTATCGAGTTGGGGAGCGAACGTTTTGCGTGAGTTCGGCACTGCTCTCTCCGGTTTCACGGTTTCAGCTCGAACGGGCGATCACTAACCGACGGTCCGGGCCGAGGCATCTTTGAAAAAGGATCGGAGCTGCCCTGCCCAAGCAGGAGCAACGCGATTGGAAAGGCACCGGCGATCGTCAGGCGCCGGTTTCGGCAGACGACCGCCAACGCGAAATGTTCCGGAGGTGAGATGAGCAAACTGGTCACTCGCGCGAACGCCCGCGTAAAAGAAGTTCCGCGCATTGAGGTGCTTAGCTCCGATTACACCGAGCTCCTGGAAGGAATTTCAAGGACACGTCCCCAACTTGCCACAGTTCTCGTGAGAGCCGAAAATTCGCGCATCGCGATGCTTCGACAGTACCATTCTGGGGCGCGGCTACGTGGGTTGGAGCAATTGCTCGACTATCTAAGTATTGCCAAAGAGGTATTCGATCGCCACCCACGTCTTGCAAAGGTGAGCTTCCTACTTTCCAGAGCGCGCGACGATTTTGAAGTGGCGATTGAAGCGACCATGAGTGGGGCGCGCGGCGTAGTTGCCGACCAGATGCGAGATGTAATGGAGATTCAGTTCCTTCTTCGCGACTTCGAGAACGATGCCACGCGCATAGAGGATTGGCTCAGGGCAAACGATCAGGAACGGTATAAACGATTTCAGCCCTACGTCCTGCGTCAGCGCGCGAGATTGAAGATCAAGCCGGAAGATCTCGCGGAGACTACAGACTACGAGGCTGCAGACTACAAGGCACATCGCGCTGCTCTCCAGGTGAGACCGCGCCAAACGGTCCTCGGGGGGAAAGGTTTTGCACGAGACGAAGATCAAATCGGGAAGGATATGTGCTTTTGGGAAATATTCGATCACGGCCGCCGACTTATTCGGCCAATCCATCAACTGAAGCGACGGGTAGCGCCTAACTTAAAGGGCACACCAAGTCCCCATCGAGGATTGAAGGCATTTCGCGATGGTTGGGAACTTACTCAGGACATGCAAGCGATCTTTCTCTCACTTTTGGAAGGTTCCAAAGAGGAGAGCGGAGAAGATGGTGATACCGGCGCTGGTGAGGCGAGTTCGGCACCCTTTCCGGAAGCGAGCAGGAGCACCGAATGACTAGCTTGCATGGAGGTCGTGTACCATTCATCGTGCCATTTGCGTGGCATCGCCTTCGCGGATGCGAGTGGCTTTTGAAAATACACTAACCTATATCAGCCCGCCGTAGTACATATGGTTGAGCACCCGTAGCAATTGACCATCGAATACGGGATGTTTGAAGAGGATTCTCCTTTACCTCCGCATAGCAGCGAAAGAGAACCTTCCATAAGTGTTGGGAATGAAATCCGAGCTTGCTGAGTTTCCATATTTTTTCCGAAGGGGAAGAGCGATCCCTGCTCGAACGCCGATCAGGTACCCAGTCATGACTGGCGCGGTGACAGTCACAGGGGGTCGAACGCAGAAAGCCCTTCTGCGAGAAGGGTTTTCGTGCTATACCGTGATACAGGCTGATACCTATGATTTTTCGTCTTTTTCGCTTGGTGATGTGTGCGAGCTTCATTTGGACCTCCAAATCGCTGGGGGTTGAGTCACCTGAAGGTCGAATTACGGAAAGACGAAGTTCAGCGGTCGAATCGCGCCGAGCGCCAGGCAACCGCCGATGCTCGACGCCGCGAGACGCCGAGCTTGTTTGTCGTACCCCCGACCGCATAACAGGAAGCAGGCGCCGATAAACGCGAACGTGATGAACGACATCCTACGCCTCCAAGGGCGATTCGAGGTGGCGGCCGGCCAATTCTCCGTCTTTTTCGGAGATCGGCATCAAAAGACGGCGACATGAACGGCTATGTGAAGCCGATGTTCGCCAATCTCGAAGTCAATAAATTACCAGAAGGACAAGGCACCGGCCTCCTGCATCAGGCCAAAGAACTGATGATTGGAGTCGCCTCCCATCTCTTCAAGAATCGCCGCACCGAGCGGGTTGTAACGCGGTAGACCTGAAGCGACTTACCAGTCCAGAGATCGACTTTGCAGGCGATTGTGCCGCCGCTGCACAATGCGTTTTGTCGACGCGATCCTTCCAGGATTCGACCCGCGCGCTCCGGCCTAACGCCACTACCGCTGCCAATACTCCTTTGTACTGAGCGCACTAGTTGCGGATGAAAATTTTGGGAACTGTGTTGTGCTTGACGCTTCTTCGGCGCCGCTCGCCCTGGTGTCGGGCTTGCACGCCTCGATCACTTGCATCCGGGTGTGATTCTCAAAGATCTCTGCCACCAAGCTGCTGAGCGCGCCGCACGCGCCAACCAGCAGATAAAGCACCAAGGCACACGATCGCTCTCCTTACAGCGTCGCTCGGGTTTTCTAAGCCCTTTGCTCGCGCCGGCAAATGCGGAGGGGGCGGTGTCGTACATCATCCGCCCTGCAAACATGCGGTCAGCCGCGCGTGGCGTGGATGCCAATTCCGGCGAGCATGTCGATCGCGCGCGGAATGTCTGTTTCTCGGTCGATGAGAATCATGTCCTGCTCGCCAAAACGACCGCCGCCAACAGCGTCGATACCCGCATCACGGAGTTGATTCAGTAGCTCATTAAGGTCGAGCGAAGAACGACGGTTCACGGCTTCGCGTAGGAGGATTCTCAAGGTGCGTGAGCATACAATTCTTGCTCGCTCCCAGGCAAACCCGATGCTCGGGCGGGCCATCAGATACCAGCCCGCAATCGCGAGCACGATGGTGCGGCGGACCTTCAGGCGCGCGCTCTATTCGAGCGATTCATTTGACGCGATTTTGAATCAATTGGGCGCGAACCTCGACGTCATAGGGAAGTGGTGCGCCGGGACACAGCTCCCCGAGCCACTGCTTGGTAATCTGCTCCGGAAATTTCCGAAACCTGAATACTGAAACGTATACCGCGTATTGTTCGCCGGACAGTGGGTCTTCGACGAAGTCACGTCTACATCGCGAACAGTGCCGTTGAATGAGCGGTTTACCGGGCTCGAGTTCTACTCGACGCCCTTCAGCGACAGACCAGTTGTGGCTGTTCCATAAGTCGCGGTCGATGGGGAAAGCGCCTCCTGGCAGAAGTATGCGACGAGCAACCGAAGCTAGCGCTGCGCTTATGACCTCAAAAAGCCAACGGTTTCAGAGTGGCGCGGCGGGTTCATGTCTGTCAGTTAGCAGATTGCCAAGAGATCAACAATTCTCAGGGCTGGTATCTGAGGGCGCCGCCAACACCAGCCCTCTACCAATTCGCCGTTTGCCGGTCATGTTTGGAGAGACTTCACTTCCGTTCCGGACCGCCAGCGCCCACTGAATCCTCGAAAAACTGCAACGTCTTGGTAGACTTATTAATGGGACATCACACTAGGCGATAGTTACCGATAACTTGGCTTCAGTCGCGAAACTTCAAAATGACCCCGAAGCTGCACTTGCTTTGGGACTGACTGCTGGTGGACGCAAGCTTGGCCGCACTCCACTGACGTCCGGGCATCTCGCCACCATCTACGAACGGCTTACCCGTGATGCTGTCGATGCCAATCTTCACGCTATCCGCATGTGATCCACATTGCCACGGTGTGACCCTCGGCTTTTGTTACATAGGTAACGAGGCGCGGGCGTTAAAACTATGCGCTCGCAACGGTTATGCTACTGATGCTTATGCGTGCGAAGCAGACGACGGGAATCCGGAAACTGCGTAGACTCAGGAATATTTCCTGGCTCACGTCACGCAAGCTCGACCGCCTTGCCGAAGCGCTCACGGTGAGCCAGGTGGAAAAGCGCGGCGTCATCTTCGACGACAAGCATGCGGACGATTCCGCGTACGTACTGCTCTCCGGAGTCGCGCGCATCTCATGCCGCAATCGCAAAGGTGCGCGCAGCCTAGTGATCATGGTCGCGCCGGGGATAATTCCCGGCCTTCCTCCGCCGGTGCTCGGAATCAGGTACGGCTTCTGTTGCTAGGCGATCACCGATTGTAAGGTCGGCACCGTCGATCTCAATACTTTCATCGAGATTTCGCTGGGAATCACGTCGACGGATTTCAAGCGGATCGCCGCCAGTTATTCCGGACGATGGGATTTGGTTCAGTTGCGATGCTCCAATTTCATGAGCTGTACGCTCGAGGAGCGCCTGGCGCTGATTCTGATGGAACTAAGCGACAATTTCGGACAGCAGGATGGCAGCCAGAGGGTGCGCCTGTCGGTGAATGTCCGTCACAAAGATCTTGCGGAGCTGGTGGGAGCCTCGCGGCCACGAATTATGGAACAGCTGATCCGATTTGAGCGCAAGCTCCTGATTTCGCGAGAGAACCGCCATCTGATGGTCAGGCGGGATCGTCTCGAAAGCTTGCTCAACTCCACACACGTCGTGATGGCCGGCCCCAAGCTGCGGGCGGACGGCGCTCGAGCCGGCAAGAGCTTGGCATCGTAGGCTCCCCTGCCCATGCAGGTATTCGGCGATAAGCGAGAGCTGAGTGGAAGCTTTTTTGCTTGGTGCTAACAATTGTCGATCGACTCTTTAAGGAGTTGGGTATCAGCGGCATTCTGAAACTCGCCGCAGGTTTTTCTCGACCGCCTTGCTGTACGATTCGCGCTCTCGGCTCTTCTCGCTCACCGGCACAGCAGCCAACTGCGACTCTTCCGCGCTCAGCAGTTGCATCACTGCGCCGGACGGCAGTATACCGGGCCTCACTTCGTCGTTACCTCATGAGGAGGCCAACGTGCGCGCGCCATTGATCGTCTTTGCGTTGGCAGTAACTGTCCGATTCATCGACGGATCGGAGTAAGCGGCGCACTGATCGCGCGTGGGCTTCTGCGACCTGCTGGAACGCCCGGGTAGTGTCCTAATTGAGAGTGAATGCCGTATTGGCTAAATGGATATATCCTCCCTCGGTGATTTCCGGGTTTCGGAGTTTTGGGAGGGGATCAACCAGAGTTGAGGGCGACCAGGTTGCCAACTGCGCGCTTCGAGCGCAGTTGGCGGTTCGAGCGCAGGTGGCGGTTCGAGCGTAGTCGGCCGACCATTTGCGTCGTGCTGTGGCCATCGAGCAACGGCGCGAGCAGCACTTGGCCCCCGTATGCTTCGATGAAAGCCTGCCCATCCACCTGCTGGCCGCGATAGTCTTCGCCTTTTACCAGCACGTCGGGCCGGACCTTGCGGATAACCCGTTCAGCGCGCGTTTCCTTGAAGACGACGACATAGTCAACCATCTCGAGCGCGGCCAGCAGCTTGGCGCGGTCGATGTCGCGATTGATTGGGCGTTGGGCACCCTTCAGCTCGCGTACGCTGCTATCGCTATTGAGCCCCACCACGAGCAAATCTCCGTGCGCGCGCGCATAGCTCAGGATCTGCAGATGACCGGCGTGAAGCAGATCGAAGCATCCGTTGGTGAACACGATGCGCCGGCCGTTGCGTCTGTGGCCGTCAAGCATAATGGCGAGTTCCGAATCGCGCACGATTTTGCGCTCGAAACCGTCGTGTCGGGGCAGAATCGCGCGCTTCAAGTCTTCGCGCGAGATCACTTCAGCTCCCAACCGTGACACCTCGATGCCTGCTGCCAGATTTGCGAGCGCGGCTGCGGTGCCAAGCTTGATTCCCGCGATCGCAAAGAAGCCGAACACCGAGAGCACGACGTCTCCAGCGCCGGTCACGTCGTAGACCTCGCGCGGCGTAGTCGGAATGTGCCGGCCTTTACCGCCCCGTTCAGCAAGGTACATCCCGTCGCGGTCAAGCGTGATCAGGCACGCAGCCAGGTTGAGTTTCTCGATCAGCGACTGGGCCGCGGCTTCCCACGCCGGGCGATCTTTCAGCGAAATCCCGGTCGCTCGTTCGGTCTCATAGCGATTGGGGGTAAGCGCGGTCGCGTCACGGTATATGGAAAAGTCGTCCCCGAGGCGGGGATCGACGATAATCGGTAGTCCGCGCCGCCGTGAACCGTCGATTAACGCCCGCAGCAGCGTCGCAGTAAGTAGTCCTTTGTTGATGTCGGAAACCAGTACGCCGGCGACAGGTTCGAGTTCCCTGGGCAGCCGCGCGATCAAAGCGCGCTCACGGGCCGGCGTCAGGGGAGTGATATCTTCTTCATCGACACGCAGCAGTTGCTGAGTACCGCGATTCGCCGACTGCACTGAACCAAACATCCGTTGCTTAACGATCGTGGGGCGATCCGGATCGACCAGCAGTGATCGGGTGCCAATCCCGAGCGCATCGAGCGTAGCGCGCAGCAACTCGCCGTCACGATCCGCTCCGACCACGCTCAAAGTTGTGGGACGCGCGCCCAAGGCGCGAAGATTCGCCATCACGAAGCCGGCGTTTCCGGGCTTCTCTTCGCGCCGATTCACCCGCAGCACTGGAATCGGCGCCTCGGGCGAGATTCGTTCCACATCGCCGGATATGTAGCGATCGAGAATAACCTCACCGGCGACAAGTATTCGCGGTGGTTTGAGTCGGGGCAGTTTATCGGGGATCAGTCCGTCGACGCTTCCGCCCGGCGAAGATCCGTTAATCTGCTGACGCATGGCTGGTTTAACCGTTTGATCCAACGGGCAACGTGAGCGGCGGTGCGCTCACCCCGCCGTTTGAGAGATTGCCGAAGAGGCTTGGCCAGATAGAATCTTCCGGCAGTGCCCCATTACGGTTTCATACGCGATCGCTTCCATACACTTTGGCGGCTTTGCGGGCCGCTCGAATCCGAGATTCAGATAACCCGCTTTGGGCGCCGGAGAATCGATTGATATGGCTTTGTCACTGACCGCTCCCCATCGCTTCGAATGCGTCGGCCCGTGGAGTCCCACGAGCGGGAGGTTAAGTGCGGCCGCCAGGTGAAGCACGCCGGTGTCGACCGACACGACCATCCGCGAACCGGCTATTAGCGCGGCGGTCGCCGATAGTTTGAGTCCCGCGGCATTGTGAACGAGGTTTCGACGGTTCGAGTCGACCGCACGGATCACGAAATCGTTCGCATCGCGCTGGGTAGGGCCACCCGTCAAGACGATGCTGAATCTTTCGGCGGTGAGCTGGTTCGCGAGGCGAATCCATTGATGGACCGGCCATTCCTTTAAATCGCTGCAGGTTCCGCCAGGCCATAGGTGGAAAACTACGTACGGTCCGCCAACCGCTATTCCTGGATCGTCGGTAAGCGTCCCCGGATCGATCATAGGAGGATGAGTGGGCTTGAAACCAAGTGTGGAAATGAAGCGGCGATGATTCTCAATCTCGTGTACGTCCGCGGAATGCTCAATAGCCAGATCGTATCCGTAGTGACGATACTGCCTCGGGGTGCGAAAACCGGCAGTGAACCTGGCGCCCGAGAAGAAAGTTATTAGAGCGTTGACGCGCGGCCAGGGACCGAAGTCCAGCAGAACATCGAATTGCTTTTCGCGAACGATCCGCACCGCTTCGATTGGACGCTGTACCGGTAGGAGCACCACGGCATCGGGACCAGACAGCAGGCTGGCGGCCGAGTGATTACTTTCGCCAGCAAAGAATGTGATCGAAGTGTCGGGCAGGGCTGCGCGTAAATCCGCGACCACCGCGCTCAGCAAAATAGTGTCGCCCATTGCGGCGGTGGTCAGAATGCCGAGCCTGGCGATCTTCCGTGGCAATTCGCGCTTTCGGTGAAGTACCCCGCAAATCGCGAGTGCGGGAACTCCAAGGCACCGATCGATGGATCGCAGGAGATTACTGCCACGGCCCGGCTGTTTGGAAGCCACTGACGATTTGCGAGCCAAGGTCCCACTTCTCCCAATAGCTAGTTAGTCTCAGCGATTACCCGAGTGAGGATCGCGAATGTTTCCATCGCGCATTTTTCCCAGGAAAATTCCTTTACCCGTGCAGCTCCGAGCGAACGCATCCGAACCGCGAGCAATTGGTCTTTTTCCAACATTCGAATCTTCGCCGCGATATCGGTTGGATCTTTCGGATCGCAGAAGAGAGCCGCGTCACCGCAGATCTCACGCAGCGAGGGTATGTTCGCCGCTACGACCGGACAGCCATGCGCCATCGCCTCCAATACCGGCAAGCCGAATCCTTCGTAGAACGACGGAAAAAGAAGGCACACAGCTTTGCGGTAAAGGCCGGCCAGCTCTTCATGGGTGTCCACGTTGCTGGCCAACCGCACGATGTCTCCATCGGGGATCTTGGCGCCGGCATTTTCGAGGCCCCGATAATTGCGGCCGACCATCACGAGCGGCAGATGCTCGTCGCGGTTGAGCAGCGATATCGCGTCAATCGCACCCTGTGGATTCTTTCTTGATATCGGAGTGCCCACCCATAGGACATAACGATCGCCAGTTTCGGTCGACGCGTGAGCCACCGCATTCCCAGTCTGAAGGTCATTCGCGGGAGCGCCATGATGCACCGCGAAAAGGCGGTCGTTTGCGAACGGATAGTGGTTAAGGAGGTTGCGCTTCTCAGACTCGCATACGGTTATTACCGCATCGGCGCGCCGCATCGCCGCCGGTACCAGGAGCCGGTAAGTCAGTCTGAAGGCGGGAGTGTACGCGTCGGGATAGAGCTGATACGCGAGGTCATGAACCGTGACCACGCCGGGCTGCAGAAACGGTGAGATTAATGGATGAATGTTACCGGGCGAAAAGAGTAGTCCGTCCCGCGTCCACAGCGGAAGCTCCAGTTGCGCCCACAAGTGACCGCGAAGCAGGCCCATCTGGCGTATCGGGATGTTGCGCAATGTCGGCATCGCGATCGGGCCGCGCGGGGCAAACACCTGCAACTCGAACTGACGCGAATCTATCCTGCCGCGGGTAATGAGATCGTCCCACTCCTTCAGGAGTTCGCGGCCGTAGCGCTGAACGCCGGTTATCGGCTGCTGGAGAAATCGGCCATTTATGTAGATCTTCCTTGGCATCTACCCAAACCGCCGCGCTTCGGAGGCGCCATTGATCCAGCCGCCAATAGTCACTTGCCGCGCGGCATCGAGCACCATCTCAATACTCACTTCGCGCAGGCATCGGATCCGGTCCGGATTCACGCAATCACGTGCGTCTTGCAGGCGATAGGTGTTGGCGCAGGGACTGCAAGATACGCCAGTGGCGCAGACCGAGATCGCGCGGGGACCGACGGGGGCCCATCGTCGCGGAGTTTCAGGACCGAAGATTCCCACTGTTGGAGTTCCCATCGCGGCGCCAAGATGCATGATGCCGGTGTCGTTGGCTACGAGGAGGTCACATTCGGCGAGCAGCGTCGCGGTCCTCTCGATCGAGCCGATACCGGTAGCGTCGATCGCGACGCCTGAAAACCCTTCGATAAATTCCCGAATCAGGGGATGCTCAAAACCTTGACCGGTAAGAATGATCGCCAGCCCCGGGACCAGGGCATTCAGACGTTCGCCCAGCGCGATGAATTGCTGAACGGGCCAGCGCCGGAACGGCCGTTTCTGGCCGGAACCCATGTGCAGCGCGACCAGTCGTCGATTGGTTCGCGCCGCGACTGCTCCCACCAGACTGGTGTGAATCCAGTCTCGCACTGAAGCTTTGAAGTCATCGCCGATCGGCAGTGGCAGCGCGGAAACCGATTCTGGAAACTCAGGATCGACCAGTTGGAGGAGACGCACGAAGGATACCCACATCGAGTCGCTTTCGCGAAAACGCAGTGGGTGAGTCAACAACGCTCCCTTGACACTCGCGGCCAGCGGCAGAAATCCGATCCGGACGGGAATCCCAGTCGCACGCAGGAAGGCGGTACCGGTCACAGATCCTTGTTCAAAATTAATGATCGCGTCGTAATGCGCTTTTCGGATGCCGGTCCATGTTTTCAGAATCGCCGCGATACCCAAATTCTGTTGGTTATATTCATGCAATTCAAAATCGGAGCCAAGTGTAAGGACATCGCGGGTGGCGCTCCCGGCCATGATTCCGATTTGGATTTCCGGATGCATGAGGTGCAGATGCTCGATCAGCGAGCGAACCATGATGCTGTCGCCCATACCGTGAACCTTCACTACCAGGAGTCGGCTGGGCAGCTTTGGGAGCGGCCGGGCGTCCATCTGTGCATCGGAACGCAACAACCGCAGCAAGGCGGCTTCGCACCAGGCGGTCAGGGTCGGCCGTTCACTAGTCGGTGGCGGAATGGCCTGTGGGCGATTCGTTAAGTCATTCACGAGCCTGCGGACCTCGGGAACTTGCAATGGATCGTGCGAAGCCAATTACTTAGTCGCCCTTAATCAGTCGATACGAGTCGCTGTCGAAATGCTGGGTCGAAAATTCAAATAACTGGGCATCCTCCAGCGCCTCCATCTGATGCACCAGGCCCGGAGGGACGTCCATGCAATCGCCGGCGGCGATCTCGAATTCCTCGATTGTTTCGCTATCCGGTGAATCCTTCACGCGAATCCTCAGCCGCCCGCTATGGAGGTAGAAGGACTCGGTTTTCAGTTGATGGTAATGGAGCGAGCAGCGTTTCCCCTTGTCGATTTCCAGAATTTTGCCGCAATAGAGTGCGTTGTTCGCGATCCAGACCTCTCGGCCCCATCCCTTGGGTTCAATATGTACAGGCTTGCGTGCCCGACTCATGTCCGCCTCCTTCATGTTAAAGAGCAGGTGAAGCCATTTGTCACGAACCGGTATCACATTCGACGGCTATCGGTTGTGAGCTAATTTGCAAATTTCCGGCGATTAGACGGCCATTACTGACTTGAACGTTGGGAGTTAGCACCTGTCCCGTCACGAGATTTAGCGTGCGAATTTTCGCAGGCTTCGCTTGGGCTGCGTTCCAGACGAGGCGCCCATTAATTTGCTTGTTGTCCTGGTATGGACCGGCGTTCCAGAGAAATACCGTGTATCCGCGCCGAGTGGCGAAACAGAATGCCTGCACGCCTTCTACTGTTGAACGCACCGCCGGGAGAGCCGACCAGGTCGGACTCGGCGCCTCGCCTATTTGGGTCTCAACACTCGCCGCGGGACCAGGAAGGAATGTCCAGTCAGGATTCAATAACCGAGCGATTCGTTGCAGCGCGAAGTACGCGGGTTTCGGAGAATAGCGGCGACTCGCGCATCTCACGATCCCAAAGTTCTGTTCGGCATCGGAAGGGTTCTGACCTTCGTCGGCCAGTTCGTATACCGTCCATAGCCGAACTCCGTGCGACAGACCGAGTATCAGGCCGCGAGCATGATAAGCGGCCTGCATTTCGAGGGAGACGCAGGCATACAAGGTGTGCGTAGTCGCCGGGCCGCAGGTTGGAAAACCATACTCGGTTACGAAGGGCAGAAGCGAGTGTCCAAGGTATTTGTCGGGACCGTCGATGCTCGCGAGGCGGACGTATGAACTTAGACTCTGGTCTGCATCAGCGGAGGAGACCCCGTCGCGCAGGTCGACCAACGATCCGCCCCATGGGACGCTCTCAGCGGGAAGCCGGAAGGTATATGGATGAAGAGCGATACCATCGAGACCTTTGAAGTCGGCAGCATGGCGCTGCATGGCATAGATCCACGCGGGACCCTCGATGTTCGCGATGATGGTGGCATGCGGATTCGTTTGACGAATCGCGGCGGCTGCCTGTCTCACCAGTTCCGAATAGGCGTCCAGCCACGCAGCACTTCCTCGCCCATTCCAGCTTCCGCCGTACTGTGACAGGAAATCGAAGTTCGAGGGCTCGTTCCAGATTTGATACGCGACGAGCGGCGTGTTTTTAAAGATGGTCGCGGTCCAGGCGGCATAGCGAGCGAAAGCCGCTGGATCCAGAGGGTTTGCGTATATTTTGTTCGCTCTGAACAATAGTACAACAATGCTTATCTTTGATGCCGTGATTTCTGTGACGACGCGGCGGATTTCGGGAGTTAAAGCGTAACTGCCCGCTATACTTTCATTAGTCGCCCATTCTCCGGGCGTGAGAAAGACGACGCGCGCGCCTAGTTGTCTGATCAAATTGAGTTGCAGGTCATCTTGCACCGGGTCCTGGCCGATCTTTGCCACGACGCCCAGTCCGAGCGGCGGCGACTCTGCCGAAACGGCGATGTCCGACGAGATCGAATCGTCTTCGGCTGCTCGAGTATTTGCAGCTTTGTAAACCAGGGTGAAGGTAGCGAGCACGAGTACGATCCGCGCCCAGTGGGATTTTATGTGGTTTGCTGGAAACACGTTCAAGGCGCTCAATCGGCGCGCAAGTCCGGAGTCAATACGACCATTGTCGCTCTGTCCCGACGACGGCTCACCACTGCGCCCAGTTCATCGTCCACCGATTCGTCGGCAGCGCGAGCCACCACCCATGCGTGGCTGCCAGTCGCTACGACCAGAGCCCAGACGACCCATAGCTGAGGCGCACTGATGTCAGCGCCGGAAACCACCATTGCCAGAAGTTCGATCGCGAAGGCCCACATGGCGGCGTTGAGATACCCGCCGACCGGTGAATCGCTCCGGACCGATACGCCCGATTTAAGTGCGAAGCGGCAAGTTACGTAGACCAGGAAGCAAAAAATCGCGAGACCGGGGATGCCTAGATTGCTCATTATGTAGAAGAGCATGCCCGACGGTCTGTTTGAACCGAGACCGACGCCTAGTCCAAGGCTATCTATCGTGATCGCGAAGGCTTGCCAGATGGTGTTGCCGCGATCTTGACCCGACACGGAGAGATTCTTTTCCCACAGCACTTCGGTGAGCACACCGCGGAAGTTCGGTATGAAGCAGATCGCCGCGAAAATCGCGGCGCTCACCATTACAGCAACTAGAACTATCTTCGGATCTATGGTTCGCTTTGTGAGTAATCGAGTAATCACCTTCCACACGAACAGAACTATAGCGGCTCCGGTTACTATGTAACCGGTCGTCGAGGTGGTCAGAACGACCATCGCCATGCCGAAACATAAAAACAACCAATCCAGAGGGCGGCTGGTTCGAGAGTCGGTAGTAAGGAAGAGCAGGAACGTGGACCAGACGGCAAAGAAGGCGCCAGCGACCGACGGTTCCGTAAAAGTGGCCGATATTCGCCAAGTGCCCGCCAGGGTTTGGTCGGTCAGTTGAGCCCAGACGAGATTGCTATTGAGGAATTCGAGCGGGTACGGGAGACCTGTCAGGTGCGACGTGAGCTGATAAGCACCTAGTACTGCGGCAATCGCTCCAGACCACCGAAAAGCACTTATCGCGTTAAGCATCTGAGCGTGATCAGTACACATCCAAATCACGTAGAGGAGAAATATGCAGTGTAGCGTCAGGTAGCCAGCCTGCGCGGCGTTGCTAAATGTCCATTGCAGCGGAACGGTCATCGCGGCGTCCATGCCTGCGCGTGGTGCATCGACGTTAACGCCCGCGAACAGAGCAGGGAGGGTGAACGCAGAGACGACGCCCCATAGTGTCAAGATCAGCAACGGTCGCGACAAATACCTTTCGTTTGAAGTGAACGACACGCGGCCCGCGATGCACATAGGCACGAATCGAATTGCGATCAGTACGATTGAGAAGTAGTAGGGAGCTACGCCGATCGGAAAGGCTCCTCCAATATTCACCACTGCCGCGGCCTGGAAGGTGGCCATCAAGATCGTCCACGGCATCAGGTATGCGGGTCTGACCGCAAAAATAAGCAGACTAACCGGTATCAGGATAGCGCCAATGGGAGTGATCGACAGCATCGGTTGCCTGGCTCACGCACGGAGACTGATCGCGGCTCTAGTGTGCTCCCTTTCGCAACAGCACGGCGGGCACCGTACGCAATAGTATTTCGAAGTCCTTACCCAGAGACTGGTCGCGAAGATATTCAAGATCCAGCTCGACGCGCCTGGCATATTCTTCAATTTCACTTCGACCGCTGACCTGCCAGTGTCCGGTCATTCCAGGTTTTGCTGACAGGAAGAGAGTCGCATAGTCACCGTACTTTTCGACCTCGGCAGGAACGACCGGCCGAGGCCCCACCAGGCTCATTTCGCCCTTTAAGACGTTAAGAAGCTGGGGCAGTTCATCGAGGCTCGTGGAGCGAAGAAATGAACCGAGCCTGGTGACACGCGGATCCTGGCTTTCCGGCAGTTTGAAATTGTTAGCGACGTATTTCTCGTAAAGCGCAGGTGTACTCTTTAGAATCCGTTCGGCGTCCGCGACCATCGTACGAAACTTATAGACTTTGAAGGGCTTTCCGTTCTTTCCCAATCTCACCTGGCTGAACAACACTGGACCCGGAGAGATCAGCTTGGTAATGGCTGCGATTACGGCGTACACAGGAGCAAGAACTACCAGGAGTGCCAGCGCTCCCGTGATATCCGCGGCTCTTTTGGCCGCAGCCTGCACCGAGCTCAGCTTCCCGTTGCTCAGCGAGATCACAGGTACGCCGGCCACGTCTCCCAGAGCCTGACGAAACAAACGAGCATCCAGAAATTCCGGAACTATGTGTACGCTTTTCCCCTGTTTGAGAAACCTAAGTGCATGGGTTTCGTTCGCCAAGCCAGCCGCGATCAAAAAGGCGTCATCGGCGTCGGGCAGTTGCTCCGCCGGAAGAGTCCCGGCGCCGTTCAAGGGCACCAAAGCCACTCGAAATCCCATCGGATAGGTAGTAGTGAGCAACTTGGCGAACCGTTGACAGCTCCCTGAATCGCCGACCACTAGCGCGGTGCGCCAATTGTAACCGAAACGCCGAAGGCGGCGCATAACGAGCATGACGGTCAGTTGACGCAAGACGATCAGGGCGCCCGAAAACAGTAGAAAGTACAATGTGAATTGCCGGCTGACCTTGTGAAGCTTGAGTAAGAAGACGCCGCCGGTCGTCATCATCGTCCATAGAACCAAAGCACGCAGTAACCCGGTGGCGGCAAAGGCCAAACGCTCCGAGCGATGAGAGTGATAAATGCCCGTGTAGGCACTGACGCCGGTCCAGGAAAGCAGCCCTATAAGGACCAAAGTGGAGTACTGTGCGGTCCACTCGGCGCTTCGAGGAAAAATGAAAAGTTGCTTCGAGCTGAGCCATGTGACCAACTGCTCCGCCAGGAAGTAACCCGCGCAGATGCAGGCAAAGTCTATCACGACCTGAAAGGCGCCGGTGCTGTTGTCTCTGCTTATCATGTGCATGCAGAACGATGGGTCGCCTGAGTGATCATTCGTATCCGGAGATACAGCTATAACGATACGGTGGAAGTTGTCTCCGACATTTCCGGGGTCGCAGGATGGAACTTCGAAAACTTCATCGCGATAATTCCGTCCGCGGGAAGGTCGCTAACGCTTGAGTAGCAACGCCAGTGCCGTCCCACGGTCAGCGAATCCCTCCAAAGAGAATTGCAAGGCTCTCTGAAAGCGCGAGCAGTCGACTTTTGGGCGAACGTGGTCTCTCCGTAAACCACAGTGCTTCTTGGCTCGCCGATGACGTTGAAAATTCGTTCCCTAAGCAGTTGAGCGTCGTAAAATCGGCGAACAAATACATCGCCAGCGATTTCGGAAGACCTATTGGGCAACGCGCTCAGGAACTGTTCCTCGGCCTCACGGGCGCATAGCACCGATATGATAAGGTCGCCACCGGGCTTGAGTGCGCTCCACAGACGGCGAAGCATGGTGGTATCGTGCTCGGCGCTCCCGAGTCTTCCGAGACTGGTTATCACGTCGAATGATTCGGGCTGCAGAGACATTGTTTCCGTATGCGTGCATATTGACTGCGCCGTCGTGTCAATACTTGCTGCTAGAAGCAGTGAACGCGTAGCGGCGAGATTCATCGGATGGCAGAGTAGCCTGGCGGTTTCAAATCGCTGCTTCCTGAGCAGCAAGATCGGAAACAGCCATGGCGATGACATATCAAGATAAGCCTTTAGAGTGTCGCGAGGACGCAACGCCTTCCACGCGAAATCAAAGTCGAAATAGCAGGTAGGGCTCAACACATCATGCAAGATAAGGCGCAGTGCCGTCGGAGAGGTGGATCCTTGTTTAGCGAGCGCCGAGGCTGCGAGCGCTAGCCGGTACCTCTGAAAATAAGAACCCGGTACGCAATACCAGCGAGCTAACAGCCATTGAACCGTACTGGACGATAAGGCTCTAAGTCTCTGGAGGCCACGTCCGTAGGTCTTCAGTGTCGACGTCGCTTCCCGCCTCAGGCTCACGATTTCAGATCGATGTGTGGAGTTGGTGATCATGGCAGGTAACTGGGTACCATGAATGCTTTCTCTTCCGGAGAAAGAAGCCGAAACCAGGTGAATAGCCCTACGATGGCGATCATCAGGCCGCAGTAGAGGATCTTAAGGCTGAGCATCTCCGGCAGCAGAGCAGTGCAACCGAGGACCAAGGCGCCACCAAATAGCATCGCAGCGGTCTTGCGGATGGCGCTGTGCGTGTCTGGCCGCAGATACCAGGTCATCGTATGCAGAGCGGAAGCATTGATCGCCATCCGTATCGTCCATGCGACCGCTGCACCCTCCACGCCGTGAGAGTGAATCAATACGTACAAGAGACCCAGATAAATCGGAGTCTCTACCAATAAGAGTTTAGCGGGCAAGTCGGGCCGGTGAGCCGCTTGCAGCAGCGAGTAGGGAGCCCGAGCCATACTATTTATCAACACACCAAGCGCCAACCATTGCAGCACTCGCGCGCTGTGAACGGCGAATCCGGATCCCAGCCACAGAGTCAGAATTTCAGGCGCGAACGCGACAACTCCCAGAATGGGTACAAACAACATTGGAAAAAGAACAGTTACGCTTCTCTCCAATAAAAAGGTCGCCCTTCCTCCGTCAGACCGGAGGCTGGCAGCAAAAGCCGGGAATAGTACGTCTACCAACGCGTCTGGTATGATCCACAACTTTGTGACTATGTCGAACGGGGTCGCGTAGTAAGCTACGGCGCTCATCGACGCCATCGCGCCGAGCAGAAACCGGTCTGAATAAATGAAAAGCGGTTCGACGACATTGCAGGTCGTAATCCAACCTCCGAACGTAACCAGCGGTCGCACAGACGCTAAATGTGGACGCGGAATGTAGTCGAGGCCGGGCACTATCTCAAGGCACATCACAAGGAAAATTACCCAGCCCGCCATGCGGATAACCACTAACAAAGCAATTATCGCGACCAGGCTCCTTGAGAATGGCAGGATCGCCACCGGACCGGCATAAAAGAGGATTCCTAGCGGAATCCTGACCTTGTTGATGAGATCGAACCGATTGTAGGCAGCTAATACTCCTCGGAATGCATCAGCCGTAACTACGAACGGCAGACCTAAAGCGAACACGCGAAATACCTGAAAAGTCTCGACACGCATCTGGGTCGGTACGTTCAGCCAAGAGTATGCTAGCGGCCTGGATATCGCGACGAGAACAATGCTGCCGATAACACTGGAGATCATCAACAGGGTGAATCCCGTCCAAAACAGCTGCCTGATTTCCTCCCGGGCATTCTCGCCGACGCGTTCCGCAATCATCTTGGTGAGCGCACTTCCCAGACCCATATCGAAAATGCCGAAGTAACCGATCACCGCCCATGCGATCGCTAATACTCCATACTTGGCGGTACCGAGACTTCGAATCAGAATTGGCAGAACAATGATGGCGACCAATATGGGTGAGGCTTGGCCGGCGATGTTCCAAATCGTATTGCGCGCAATCTTCCGTCCGCCGGCGGCCCCGAACGGAGCGACGTCATCTGAGTCGACGAATGCAGGCGTCATCATGTGCCTGTGCCGGTATGACTCTCGTAGGCGGCGTAGTATCGAGTGTAGTCTGGATAAGGTGAGCGCGAGAGATCAACACCGTTGAGTACGACGCCGTAAACTTTTGCCCCCGCGGCGGTGAGACGCCGACATACGGAACGGACCGCTTGCTTGGGGGTTGTAGAGCGGGCCACGACAACAACAGCGTCGACCATCGTCGCGAGCCCTATGGAGTCACTTGCAAATATAAAAGGCGCGGAATCCAAAAGGATGAATTTATAAACATTGGAGAGTTCCCGGAGAACCTTATGCATTTTCTTGGAAGTCAGGAGTTCACCGGGATTTGGCACCGCGGACCCTGCGCTAATTAGGTATAATCCGCCGTAATCCTCCGTGCGCCAATTATCCAATCGCCGAATCGCCTGTTTAGGTTCAACCTGTCCAACCAGAATTTCGCTCAGACCAGAAGACTTGACTTCCGGCCTCATACGGCGCGGCGCGCGCAAATCGGCATGAATCAACAACGTCTCCGCGCCGGTTTGCGCGAATGCCAACGCCGTTCCGGAAACGGTAGTACTTTTGCCTTCGGCGGGAAGTGCGCTCACAAAAAGGATGGTTTTTGGCGCCCCGCCAGCGCGTGAATAGAGCAGTGCGGTGCGGAGCGATCGGTACGCCTCCATGCGCATGTCTATGGACTGTCGCGAGCTGACCACGGCATCGGAGTCTTTCGTCGCGGTTTTGCCATTACCGTTTGAAGACGCAGAGAGAAATCCTTCGAAGGTTCGCAAAGGCCGGCTCCCGGAGAATTTGGTAAAATCGGGGATCATGCCTAACCCCGGCAGCTGCAAATAGCTTTCGATTTCCTCGACGCTTTTTAATCGGTCATCTAGTTGATCAAGCAGGAACACGAACGCAATACCGCCGATCAGCGCGAGAAATCCGCTGAGAGCGAGACTCCTCAGCTTTTTAGGGTTAGACGGATAAGGTGGTGGCACGGCTTCCTCGACCACGCTGATGTTCGAGAGCGGCGCGGCCTTGTCTACGCTGATCTCCTGCATCCTTTTGAGCACGTTCTGATACAATTCGCGATTCGTATCTACTTCGCGTGCCAAAACGGCGTCCTTAAGGGAAGCATCGTTCTGCGCGAAGTCATGCCGCCTTTCATTTGAAACCAGTCGTTCGAGCTCTTGTTCTCGTCCCAGGGCCGCCTTGTAGTTTCGTTCGACTGCGTGAGCTATGGAGGCGACCTCGCGATTGATGCGACGACGCGATTCGACAAGTTTCGCCTTCACCTCCATAAGCGGAGGATAGCCATCGGTGTATTTGGCCGATAACTCCGCATATTCAGCCTCGAGGCGGTCCGCCTCGGGCTTTGAGTTCTGAACCATGAGATTGTTGACAACTTCCGGAAGGGAGTCATAGTCACCGGACTTGACTTCCTCCATTTCAGCTTCAGCTTTAATGCGCTGCTCCTGTGCCTCGGTCAAAGCCTTGGTCAATTCCTCCATGCCCTTTTCTGCGATTTCATTTTTATCCTCATCTTTGATTCCAAAAGAGAGGATTCCGGCCTGATCGCGATAGGCGTTTAGCGCAGCTTCAGCCTGCTGTACTTTGTTGTTTATTTCTACGAGTTCCTTTTCCAGAAACAGCCGTTCAGCCTCGCCGCCCCGCGCCTGCACATTCTGGCTGAGGAGCACGTAGTCCTGAACGTGCGCGTTGACGATGCGAGCCGATAGTGAAGGGTCGGGGCTCTTAAAGGCAATGTCGACGAGGCGAGTCCCGACCTGCGGTTGTACCTTCAGCAATGAAAGGTAAAGATCGATCGCAAAAGGGCTCACACCGAGACGGCCCTTTGTGGATGGGCGATGGCTCACCAGGCCGTGCAGAAGGTTAAGAGCAAGACGCGCTTGACCGACGTAACTGGTTACCATTCCCTGTTCGTTGAACAGAGGAAGTTTCTCAAGTTCGAGGTCGTGTATGACTTGTGCTGCGAGTTGATCGCTCTGCAACAGTGCATATTGCGTTTTGTCGTAGTCCGTTACGTCCCGACTCTCTATTCCTTGGACCAGATTGGATACATCCAGTATCTGTGCAGACTCCGGATTAATCATCACGGTCGCAATCGCCGTGTATTGAGGTGTCATGAACAATACGACGATCGCGGTCAGTGTTAAGGCCGAAATCAACAGGAAAGCGATCAAACGCCATCCAGTTCGCATAATCTTCCAACATTCCGCTAGGCCTATGCCGGCTGCGTCGGCAGTCTTTAGAGGTGGTGGCTGAATGTAGGCACGGAGAGATGAGCGATCAGGCGGAGCCTTCTCGCTGAAGTATGGGGAAAGATTTGTAGTAGGCATGTTTAGAACGCGGGAGCGAGGTACATTCCGGTTCCGAAGTGCTCAACCAAGAAGTAGATACCGTATGGTACCGCCCCGACAGCTGAGCTCTTCACTTCAACGACATCTCCTCCGTGAACCGCAACATCCGAGTCGGTGCCTGCTTCGACTCTACTAAGGTCGATCGGGATAGAGTCTCTTTGGCCATTCGGGGATGTTCTGAGAAGCTCTACGTTAGAACTGAACATCGCTCCTCCCGCCGAGGTAATCGCTCCTAGAACGGTCATGCCAGCCGTGACGGGGAAAGTCCCTGGCTTCTGAACCCAGCCGTATACACCGACTTCGCCTGCTGCAGGGATTAACACAACGTCACCGGGACGAGCAGGAATATCGAGGCAGCCAGCCATGCTCGGCATATTTAGGTCAATGACGATGGGGAGAATCTTCACGCGATAGGCGGGAGTCGCAGAGGACTCAGCGGTGTTCACAGGAATTGGCACAGATTGACCGCTCGCGTCACTAGCCTTTACGACGTTTTCCGCGATGCTTTCCGCGTTGCTGGCCAAAACCTGATTTCCCCGACTTGCGTCCAGCGCAGATATCTTGTGTTCGGGATTAGAGGGTGGGGCAGCTGGAAAGAGCACCACTCTCTCTGCCGCGCGTTCTCCTCCCTCGGCCTTAAGGCCACCCGCGCGACCGATCAGGCTGAGGATTGATTCTCCAGGACTCGTAAGCGGGTATGATCCAGGAACCGCGACCATACCCATCACGGCAACGTTTCGACTCGAGTAGTGCTCGACAAACAGGTCGACGCGCGGGTGCACTACGTATTTTCGGACCTGCGTGGACAGTAGGTCTTTTACCTGTTCTTCGGTCAAACCAGCGACCTGCACCGTTCCGATAAGCGGCAATTCTACGCTGCCATCGCCGGAAACGCGGGCACTCAGCTTGGTCATCTCCGGCAAGTCGGCAACCGATATCGATAACACGTCGGCTGGACCGATCGGGAAGTCGTATGAACTCCCTTCCAGCATCCGTTTTTCATAGAGATCGTGAAGAGGCCCGGTCGCATTACAAGGCTCGCCTGCGGCTTCAGTGGTCAATCCCATTAAAGGGTCGGAAGGAAGCTTCGATGGATTCGTGCTTTTCGCAGCCAATGTGGCGGAATCAGAGGTATTGTTCGAGCACGCTCCGATCACCAGAAGACATACGGCCAGCAGGGATAGAATCAAGTTTCTAGAAGTCAGAATCCGAATACAAAAAATGCAACAGCCTACCTTATGGGCATCGAGTTGCCCTATCTTGCGAGCATGAGTTTGCCGCATAATCGCGCTTTTTAGGCGCATCAACCCACTTTCAGCTTGGTAGTCCAAATGCCCGCGCAGTTCGATACGCCCCCAGGATTGCGACGGCTGCTAATTAGAGAAACGACAATCGTGCTCAACTCGTTCGCGATTTCCACCTGCTCTCACACAAGCAATCCCGTGATCATTACTCCTCTACGGTACTTCCTTAATCCCAGTTTCGATCTCATCAAGCTTCGGCAAGATCGATTAAATCAGTGAATTGCGTAGCTAGCCAGTTGCTTTGACGCTATTAACCAACAATTCATTTACATGAGCAAGTTCTAATCAGGCGTATCTAAATATTCCTTCAGCTTGGGAGGAGCGACAGCCTAATGGACTTGGCAGCGAGCAAGCCTTGTGCCGTTAATGCTCGCTGCTAGGATTTTCGACATCAGCCTGTTGAATGCGCAAAACATCAGCCCACTGAACAGGCAGTTCATTCCTTGGACAAGCAAATAATATATGCCATAAGCATCTGTCGCTTTTTTCGGAACATTTCAGGGTTATTTTATGACGAGCGAGGAGATGAAAGGAGATAAATCGAATGCGCTTTCAGCGCGTGGAGGTTTGAAGTGCTTGGAGGTGTTATTCGAGGTGCTCAGTCGTACTTTAACGTATGCAGACAATGTTAAGTGCTACTGCGCGGCAAGTAAGGCGAAAGAGCGGTCGTCTCTCTAACTCTCTATTTTGAATCATGAAAAACTTGCACGGCGCCAAAAAAAGGCCGGGCTCACTTGGTATTGATTCAATGCACGTGAGCGAATTTAACTGCGCAGAATGGCGACAAAATCGAGCCCTTGGTTTTTGCGCGCCAGGGCGTGCAGGCGCCAGCGATCGAAAGTGTTTCGGAAAAAATTTACTGGTTCTCGAATCATCTTGAAAATCCGCCATCGTTCTTGTCGGCGATAAGGGACATAAGCAGGACACCCATCGGACCAAAGTTTTTCTATTGTCAGTTTCTGTTGATCAGCCAAATACTTAAGCGTTCGCGGCGAGAGGTAAACCACGTGCTCGAGCCCATAGTGAAGGTAAGTCCATCGGCGACCAGATGGCGCCAGCGAATCGCCGTTCGGGGTTCGCAGAACGATTGCGCCCCCTGGTTTCACGGATCGAACTGCTTGGGCAAGAAAGGTGCGAATGTTGTCCACGTGCTCGATCACATCGAAAGCTACGATAAGGTCGAATTCGGCATCGCCGAACCGAGCATCTTCCAATGTCAAGGATCGCAAATCCAGCCCATATCGTTTCCGTCCGAACTCGATGGGTTCGCTGGCGATATCAATGCCGACGAGCCGTTGTGGATGAAGCTGCCTGAGGCTCTGCAAGAGGGCTCCGGTAGCGCAGCCGATTTCCAAAATGGATTTGCCGCGGAGGTCGAAATTGTCAGTCAAAGTGGCCCGTCCCTCGATCTGACCAGCGCGGATGTCATGGTCTGAAATGTCGCGGTAATCACGATCCGGTCCGATTCGGCTTCGGTAGATGGACGACCGGAAATAGTCGGGACCATAGCATCGCGCGAGTGCGGCCGAAGTCGGCACCGGATCGACGAACAATAGCGCGCAAGCTATGCAGCGACGAAGGGATAGACCATCCCATCGAAGCGCCAGTACAGGGCCTTCAGCGCGCGCATCGCAAACAGGACAATTGGTACGCGGCGCTAGTTCTTGTGGCTCCCAAATGCGGTAACTCATTTATATCGACCAAGTTCGACCGATTGAAATATCCACCCAGCGGCGTGACTTGGCAAGCTATTCGGTGTTCGTAAAGCATTTATCTGCGAAGCCCCGGCCGAGTCAGTTTATGAGCGAGAGAGTCGAGATAAAGAGAAGGTTCAAGGGGTGTCGCCCGCCGCAGCGCCAACTGAGGCGTCGTCACGGGCTATACCGCTCTCTCGTCTTTAACCCTTTCTTCAGCAAAGGTCGTCCGGTTTACGTCGAGCGGCGGCGTTGTACAGAGCAGTACGAAGCCTGGGATAGAATCGGCGAGCGTTGGCTCCAGCCATGTCTTCTCCAGACTTTCTTCCACTCTTATTCCTGGCACTCTAGATGAGGAAGCGTTCTGCTCTCAACTGAGCAGACGAGGAACGCCACCAATGAAATCAAATCGAGGTCACACAGCGCAGCAAAATTTCTTAAAACATTTGACCGTCGCATTCGGACACTGTTATCTTACTACCCAAGGCCGAAATCAACGCTCTGCGGCCACATCCTTTTTCTGTAAGTGTCACCTAGGCCTGAATGACGCCAGCATCAAGAGCCGCCGGGTTGAGTTCGGCGCAGAGACCGGTACGCGATAGCACTGCAGCCCGATTGAGCTTGTCCGACGGCGGTAACTTTCGTTCACGCCTCAGGGGAAAATGGGGCACCACTTACGCCGCGGCGATTACGGCATTGCTTTACGGGGCGGTAATCGCCGCTCGTATCACGGCCCATCAATTCGACGCTTCCTTCTTTGTCACTGCAGGATACGCTTTCTGCCAACCTGCGATGGTACCGGATGGTCTGCGCGTCGATACGGTCAGCGGATATGACGGCCAATTCTACTATCGCATCGCGCTGGATCCGTGGACAACCGCTCGAACTGTGCACGGAATTACGATTGACTACCCTCCATATCGCGAGCAGCGGATCCTCTATCCGCTATTGGCTCGCGCTTTGGCTCTGGCTCGGCCGCAATGGGTGCCGTGGACGATGATCCTCGTTAGCTACCTTGCCATTTGTGCGTTGGGTTTTACTTCCGCCTTATTCGCCAGAGCCTTCGGCATGCACCCATTAGAAGGACTCGTGATACCATTTTATCCGGGCGTCCTTCTCGCGCTGGATCGCGATTTGCCGGATGCCCTCTCGATATCGCTCATGCTAGCCGCGGTATATCTCCTTCATTCAAGGCGTCTACTTCTCGGCGCGAGCATGCTGGCGCTTGCCGTTCTGGCGCGCGAGACGGTCGTGCTCCTCGCGGGCGCGCTCTTCGCGGAATCTCTTTGGCGGACACTTCGAAGACGGACGAGTTGGACCGAAAGCGCATGCCTTCTGATTCCGCTCGCGAGTTTTGCAACTTGGCAGCTATGGATTTTTGCGGCCTGGGGTAGGCTGGGGATCTTCGGCCAGAGCGGTATCCTCTCAGAGGTGCCATTCAAAGCCTTGGCTCTTCTTATCGTGCAAGCACTCGAATTGGCAGTCAGATTTCATCCTTTGCTGTTGGCAGACTTGACGGTTGTAGTAGGAACGACTGCGCTCGCAGCTACCGCACTTTACCGATCCGCTATTGAAAGGGGAGTCAAGGTTGCGTGGATATGTTATTTGATTCTTGCCTGTGTGCTCTCGGGCGCGGTCTGGGTGGAGGACTGGGCCTTCATGCGAGCAACGGCCGAACTGCTGGTGTTGAGCCTCATCATATTGATCAGTGCACGACAGCGCGCATCTTTGCGAATCGCCGGCTTGGCTATCTTCGCTATGTGGACGGTCCTCGCTGTCCGCAGCGTGCTGAAACACTAGCCGCTGGTTTCAGTCGCTCCGCCTGCGTAGCACCGCCTTGAACTTCTCTCTCCATCGTTGTCGCCAGCGAACCACGAGATAAGGGCAACGCCGCGGCCCTACTCTTACTTCGACAAAAGAGTTCACGCCGTCAAGCGCAACCACAGTCCGGCTTACGACGTACGGAATGGCGGTCGACGCGAGCGAATTTTAGTCGGAAACACTTAAACCGGAGGAAGTCACGTGGGCCACTCGAAGTTCGTAGCGCTCCATGACATACCAACGATGTGTGTCACGGATCAGTGAGGTGGGGAACAGCACAAAGGTGACGCCCAAAGACTAAATTTGCCAGTCAAGGGCGGATTAAACAATCAATACAGGTTCTTCAGTCTTTTACTCTACCGACTGAGTTACCTCCTCTCTGAATGACGGCGCGATTTCGTTTCCGCGCGCGAGTAAGCATCCGACGGCTGTCATATTGCGTTGGGGCCTTGCAGCGGGTGGCCCCTTGGAGTATCTAAATGTTATAACTTACGTCTGTTAGTAGGGGGGGATAAATGTCCAATATCAAGAAAGTGGCGGCTCTGATAGTCGTGCTGCTGACGGTTCCCACTCACCCGACTCTGAGCTTCGCGGAGGGCGGGAAGATGGCCGCGCCTCAGGCGCAGCTCCTGGCCACTCAGCCGACTTACTATGCGGTGAGCTATGGTGCCAAGTGCGACGATAATACCAACGATCAGCCGGCCTTTGTGGCGATGCTCGCGGCGGCGAAGGCCAATTGCAGCGTCATCGGTAATATAGCGGAGGGCCAAGCCACCGTCGACCTCCCGCCCGGTAAGGTATGCAAGCTCAACTCAGGCATCACAATTGACACTGGTTGTGTGGGGTTGCGCGGAAATGGGGCCACTCTTGATTTCCGCGGAATTCCTGCTGGCACCGCCGCGGTAACCACTACCGATGACGACAAGGTCTCTCCCTATAACGCCAACGTCGCGATCATCGACCTGAAGCTCCTCGGGCCCGGGCAGAGCACTTCGAGCGGCACGGTTGGACTGCTAAGCGAGTCTGCGGGAGCGACCTACATCGACCTGACTGCCGCTAACTTCAACTATGGGGTCGAGATCGGCAACAATTCCTTTGTCGTCACCTGGATAAACCCGCAACTGTTTTACGATGGAACGGGCTGGTATTGCCCCATAGGCCTCACTAATGCGGGTGAGAACATGAGCATCGTCGACGGATCGATCTACAACAGCGATGTCGCGATAGACACCGAAAGTTGCGAACTCAACTCCACTAACACCTCGTTCGATTTCGATACAGAAAGCATCGCGAACGTCGCGATTAGCGGCACCGGAGCTCTACGATTGACCAACTCGCACATCGAATTCTCAAAGCTGAGCGGCTCACTGTTTAATCTCGGCGGTCCCAATTCATACTCCTACATCATGGCCGAGGGCGGCCAATGGCAGAGTGATTCGGGTGATAGTCCAGCCGATCTGGCCACAGTAAATAACGTCGGCTACGGCGGCGACGGCGGTTGGGGACCGTGGGTGCAAATCAACAACGTCTTCATGGTCGGACTATTCCCTGGAGCGCAGTGCGGATCGGGTAGCGGTGTAACTTGCTCGATCGGCAGTAACGCGAAGGAAGTGAAGTACTTCATGGATCGTGATCAGCAGGGCAACATCCTCAGCAGCGCGCCCGTTCAGGCAGGAGATGCGGAAACGGAAGGGAACTAGACTAAGTTGACTGGTCTCGAAGATATCTAAAACTAGCAGTTTAGGCCCTGCTCCGACCCTCCCGCTACCGAAAACGTCGTCCGGGGTGACGGAGCGCGTTAGCTGTGCTAGTGGGGGGCGCAATGTTTGCGCTTGTAACCAAGCTCCTGCTCGAGCCCGATGTCCATTGAAATCACGGGCGAGACTCGAAGCTGACATTCTGGTTCTGCGGCAGCAGGTGATCGTCCTCAACCGCAAGTCCGGGTCTCGGGTATGGCTCATAACATTGACCGGCTGATCTTCTTCTAGCTGTACCGACCGTTCCCCTCCATTCTGAATGCGATCACAGTGGTTAAGCCCGAGACGGTGATCCGGTGGCATCGCCGCGGCTTTCGGGCCGATTGGCGGTGGAAGTCCCGCAAGCGTGGTGGCCGCCCCAGAATCGACGGCGAGATCTGCCATCATCCGGCGGATGAGCAAGGAGAACCCGCTGCGGGGAGCGCCGCGGTACGAGGCGAGCTCCTGGTGCTCGGCATCGAAGTCGCCGAATCAACCCTGTCGAGGTACATGGCCAAGCGTCAGGGGCCCATCATCAATACGTCCGGGATTAGGTTTTGACTAGGGACACGTCCGGAGTCGGTCAGCTCGGCCCTCGCCCGCGGTTGAGTGAGAGTCGGGGCCACGCCGCGCGACAGACGAGAGCATAACGCCTCAATCAATGCACGACCAATTTGAAACTGGATGTTTGCCCGGACTGGACTTGGACATTCTGCGGTTGATCACTGGCGCCTACCAATGTGTAAGTCCCCGGCGGAACGTCGAACTCAACCAGTCCGGCGCTATCAGTGGCCCCAGAAGCGACGACGCTTTGATCGGCGGGATTCAACACCGACACCTTATGTCCAGTCAATCCGGCGTTCGGCTCAGCCAGTTTCTTAACGAGCTTCCAGGAAACAGCCTGCACTGAGATCTTGCCGTTGGCAGGTGTGCGCTGCAGGTAGCTGCATTCGGTTGCGTTGGCGAGCAGCACCACCGTTAGCAGGAAAAGCAGCCAATGCCTTCGCCCGCCACGCCGGACGCGATTTTTACCGAACGAAAAGTACCTCAATCGTTCCTCGCTATTTCAGCAGGTTTTCCAGATCGATCCCTAAAAGAGAACCTGCGGCCAAAGGGAGGGCCACGGATTCCCTCTATCTTTACCCGTTCGGACAGCTTAGGGCTAAACGCTCAGACCGGTGCCGAAAGTAGGGAACAAGGGAGCGTTGTTTGATTAATGTAGCGGCGATAGCGCGGCAAAAATAACACTGTCACTTCGATTCAACCATCGCGAGCGCCTTCGCGGATGCGCGCGCGAGTGGTTCGAGGAGCGCCGCCGAGGTCATCTCGGGACCATCGCTGCGCAGGTGATGGAAGGAGTTACCCAGCGAGAGGCCCATCCGCGAATAATCGTGCTCGAGCAGTACGCGTTGCGCGCCGCCGGCCTGATCGACGACCGGCCCATTGCACGGTAGTCCGCGAAAAGCCGCGCGCGCGATATCCATCAGGTCAGAGCTGGCGTAGAGCCGGCGGCGTGCGTCGACCCGATCCAGCCGCGTCGGTCCCTGCGGAGTCTCCTGCCAGTCCCACACTGCCACTGCGGCAGCATAGAGCATCCAACATTTCACCCGATTTCTCGCCGGCGGTTCATCGCGCATATAGGCGCGCATTCCCGCGAACCCCAGTTCATGACCGGAATGCCCGAGAAATAACCAATCACACTTTCTTTCACGCGCGGCGATCGAGCGGGCGAGACCGAGCAGCATGGCGATACCGGGTCCCCTCTCTCCGCCACAGCGAAACCACCCGCTGATCGGCGTCGACACAATCATCTGAGCACGCTGGCCCGGGGCCGCTCTCGTGGCGGCTAAGGTTCCGATTACATTTCGCGCGGGAGCCGTTTCATTCAAATGCCCGTCGATGAACATCGACGCATTAGCGTCGGCGCGCGCCGCCGCGTCGAACCTCGAGAGATCGCGTGGAGCGACAAGCAGGACCGGGATAGGCCACGGCGGCAGATCGCCGACCGAGTTCATCGCAATAATCTCGCCGGTAGGACCTTCTGTAACCGCGAGCAGACCCACCGCGCCGGCGTTTATCGCAGTGTTCACGATCTGGGTTGCCGGGGAACGCGGGCCTACTCCATCACCGCCTCGCTTCGGGAACCTTACGAGCGCGATTCGTCCCTTCGCTCGCGACACCTCGCTATCGATAGGAGCCAGTCTGGCCACGACGGGCTTGGCCGTTGCGCGAGGCGGCCACAGTGGAAAACACTCTACGCTACGACCGCCGACGTTCAGTTGCGCTGAGCTCAGGAAGAACTGACGGACGGTGAAGCTATGAAGCCGGGTCGCGACCCCCACCTTGGATAGCTCATCCCCCAGCCACCGCGAAGTCTTGAAGTCACATGCGGTAGCGGTGCGATGGTCGCCGAGCGCGCAATACTCCACCACATCGGCATACAGTCTGTCGCCGCCTAGGGGGTCGAAAGTAGTTTCCTCAGACGAGGCCGGCCCTCACGATGAGTGAAGCCGCGAGCGACAGACCAGCGATTCGGATGAATTCGCGGCGGTGCATTACCCGGCAGAAGCTCTGTATGGCTCACCGCCTGGGATACTTATCGAAAAACCGCACGGTTCGCTGCCAGGTGTCAGTACCGTCGGTGCCGGCCGGCGCGTCGAAGTTGAAGCCGTGCCCGGCGTGCGCGTAGATTTTGATCTCGTGTGGCCGGCGCTTCTGGGAAAGGAGCGTATCCAGTTGCGTCGCGGGCTGTACCTTAACCACTTGATCTTGCGCGCCCTGCAGAATCAGCACCGGCGGCATCTTGGCGGCTTGCGGTGAGAGCCGCGCCGGTAGCCAGCCATAGTACTCGACTACCGCTTGCACGTCTTCCGGTCTCAACGCAGCGTATACGAGGGTGATATTTGCGCCGAGCGAGAATCCCAGCAGTCCTATTCGATCCGGCTGGACGGAGGGATTTTCGCGAAGAGTGCTTATTCCCGAGCTGATCTCGCGCCTCCAGGCCGGGAAGGCGGCTTTGATCTCGTCGCGGTTCGGCTCCACGGCGCCGGTCTGACTGTAGTATTCGATGAACTCGGCGCAGTAGCCATGGGCCGCAAGACTTTCACAGAGCTGCTCGCAATCCGCATTGTCCGCGCCCCGCGGTCCGGCGACGTGCAGGATAATGACGGCCGGGGCACTCCGCTTCGAAGAAGGCGCGCAGTGGAATTCGATTACCGGTTTGCCATCCACCTGATAGCTTCCTCGATGCCAATCGGCGAGGGCGGAGCCGGCACTCGCGACGAAGACCGCTGCGATCGGAAGCCAGCTCCAGGTGCGTAATTCTCATTATCGGCCGACTCTGTCGGCGGATTCAGTAAACGATTTGCCGCGCGCGAAGATCCCGGATCCGATCCGCCTCATATATCGGATCGAAAGCGTCAGATCGCGGTGCTCGTTCTGGCCGACTCGATCCTTCATCTCTGGTGGTCACCCGCTTTTTGTGGCGACGAGACCCTGAACGTTGGAAGTCTTCGACCAAAAAAAGGCGGAACTTGCGATAGCCTACGCCGAACCGGCCTATTTTGTCTGCAGCTATGTGCGCGGCCACGTCTACACGCGAGCAGAGACGCTCAAACAATCCTAAGTGTCGTCATTGACCTGGACCATGGTGGTGACAGCTATCGACTCAAGGACAAGCGCAACGCCGGCCTCATCGCTAAGCCATACAAACTCGTGAAAGATTGAATCTTAGCGTTCGAGTGTGTGTCTGATTGTGAGGCGATCTGGAACCCGAAGCTATTCATCCTCTGGCCAAGGCTTATCCGGAATCGGCGCCTTGAACGCCCAGGTGCAAGATGATTGTGTGCGCCATAGTCTTCCGCCGCGCTCTACGATCGGTCGCAAGTGTTTCTCGAAGCGCCCGCGCTCCTCAACGTTGAAAATTTCGCCGATTACCGCGCCGTTAGTTGGTATCAGAGGATTCCCGGACGATCTCATCATCGCTTCCCAATTCATCGCCGGGACCTGACCAACATTCAGATACAACTCGGTGCGCACCCCAACGAATCCCGCTGCAACGCACATTTGAACCAGATCTCGTTCGTTGAAATTCAACATTGCGGTGTTGACGTGCTTGTAGTGTGTCTCCCAATGCGTGGCAAGTCGTTCCAGCAAATCCCTGACAGGCCCAGTTTCCTCCGAATCAGGATCGGCCCAAGCCCTTCTTCGCCAGTACTCGGAAAACTCGCTCATTCGCTGATCGTCGATCGGCTCAAACAGGGCCGTCCTCCCGCCTGGCTTCAACACGCGAAAAAACTCCCGAAACGCTCTCGGCCTGTCGTCTACATAAATCAAGACTGAACGGGTTGTCACAACGTCAACCGACTCGCTTTCGATCGCGCTCAGATCTTCCGCGGCAGCCTCAACAAAGGAGCACCGGTCGAGCACCCCCATCTGCTCGGCTGCCGAGCGATCAAATTCGAGCAAGGCTTGGGAAATATCCGAGAAGATCACGCGGCCCGTAGTGCCGACGAGTTCGAGCGCACCAAAGCCGATCAGCCCCTCGCCCGCACCCACATCGAGAACGACTTTGCCTTCCTCGAGACCGGCCTTTTTTAGCAAGTGATCGCGCACCTGGGTGAGAACCCGCATCTGCATATCAGCGGTCTTGGAATCACCCCCGAAGCGCGTTTCAGCGAGCCACTGTGACCACTTGTCAGATTTTGGCATTCTCTACTTCCGGCAAATGCCGTCTTCGTCAGTCTTGTTCAACGACACTCGTTGATCTTGATACGGGACCTGCTGCTCAGCAACCGTAGTAGACGATCTTCTAGGCTAGAGCGAAGTACTGCACGAACTGGCGAGGGGGAGATCCCCCTCGCGCTCCCCCAGCCAGAGTCATGCAGGCTCAATACGAGGGAATCCACCTCGCCGCACACTGAACATCGAATCTCGATATGTACGCTCCGCGGATCGCTGTTGATGATCGGAACGTAAGAGAGAATCTTAGCGGGTCTCACGGAACACTAGGCTCGACCATATTCGATCCAGTACGCTAGCCCCTAACGCCCAATTTGCGTCATGTATATACTCACGAAACTCCTCGCCCCATCAAAAGAGAACCCGCGTCTCTCGGCCAGGTTGAAGGTTCTCGCGATAGACTTGACCGAGTGCAGACCGGAGTACTTGCGCGCCCACGGAGAGGTACCAAATGAGGAGCGCGAGCCGCATGACGAACGCATGTCACGGCTAGAGGCGATTGTGAACGAATTGAACGACCTCTCCCGTCAAGTAGACGCAGCGCACGCCAGAACTCGGTCCCGGCCAAAAACTCGAGAAGTCATCTCCTACGATTTTCTCGGCCCTGTCCTGAGACTGAAAAACGAGCCAAGAGGTCGCAGGAACTCATCGATAGAGTTCCACAGCCAAGGGAGGTGTGACGCATCACAACGCATCGTCCGTAACACCGAGCCATTTATTACGAACAGTACGGCACATTGTAGTTCACGGCCGCTACAATTTTAGCAGAAATAATGTTGCCGGAATGCTGGAGGGCGGCGGATAATACAATTTGCGGTCGCCAGAAATTCAGATGCCACGTGAGGCGCGAAGCTCACGATGATAAAACAACTAGGCACAGTTCGGCGCGTACTCACGGCCCCAAAAATTTCACTGATCGACACGATTCTTGGACGTCCTCTTGCCTCCAATGAGGCGGGCGAGCAGCGTATCGGTTCAGCCGCTGGCGTGCCGACCTTCGGACTCGATGCGCTCAGTTCCGCCGCATATGGCCCCGAGGCAGCACTAACCGTACTTCTGCCACTCGGCGCTGCTGGACTGACGTTCATCTTTCCGCTCACCGTCGCGATCGTCATTCTGCTCGGCATCGTTTACTTCAGTTATCGGCAGACCATCGCGGCTTATCCGAGCGGCGGCGGTTCCTATACGGTGACGCGCGACAACCTCGGCGCGAACGCCAGTCTTGTGGCCGGCGCCGCCCTGATGACTGACTACCTGCTGAATGTCGCGGTCGGAATCTCAGCCGGTGTCGGCGCATTGATCTCGGCCCTACCGGCCCTTCAGCCTTACACGCTCACGCTATGCCTCCTCATTCTGATTGTGTTGACCTTCGTGAATCTGCGCGGCATCAGCGAGGCCGGCACACTGTTTATGCTGCCGACCGGCATCTTCATACTGAGTCTCTGCATGATGGTGTTCTGGGGGATGCTTACAACGATTTCCTCCCTCTGGCGGGCATCCGCATCCCATGGTTTCGCCGCCGCATCTCGCCAAGGCCACCGAAGCCCTGGGCCCGTGGGTTTTGTTGCGCGCATTCGCCAGCGGATGCACCGCGATGACGGGCGTCGAGGCCGTCAGCAACGGCGTTCAGGCGTTTCGCGAGCCGGTAGTGGCGACTGCGCGCCGCACTCTCACGGTCATCATTGCCATCCTGATGGTGCTGCTGCTCGGCATCGCGTATCTCGGGCATGCTTACCAAATCGGCGCGACCGAACCGGGGACATCAAACTACCAGAGTGTTCTTTCTCAATTGATCGGCGCGGTCGCTGGCCGGGGAATCTTTTACTCGGTAAGCATGGCTTCGATTCTGCTGGTGCTGTGTCTGTCGGCAAATACTTCGTTTGCCGACTTCCCGAGACTTTGCCGGGCGCTGGCCGAGGACGGATATCTGCCTATCTCGTTCTCCAACCAGGGGCGGCGGCTGGTCTATTCGGAGGGCATCTGGCTTCTCGCGATTCTCTCCGGACTTCTGCTGATCGTGTTCGACGGCATCACCGATCGGCTGATTCCACTGTTCGCGGTCGGTGCGTTTCTGGCTTTCACCCTGTCCCAGAGCGGGATGGTCGCGCATTGGTGGAAAAGGCAGGGGCGTGGCGCGCGTGCCAGCATGGCGGTGAACGGACTTGGAGCAAGCGCCACCGCCGTCACGGTAGTGATCATGGCTGTCGTCAAGTTCATGGCCGGCGCTTGGGTGGTGGTGCTGCTGGTGCCCTCGCTGATCCTCCTGATGCTCGCGGTCCGCCGCCACTATCGACGAATCGAACAAGACATTTCGGCGCCCGGCAGTCTGAAGCTCGACAATTTGCAAGAACCCATCGTGATAGTGCCGATCGTCGATTGGAGTTTGATCGAAGAGAACGCCCTGCGGTTTGCGATTACGATGTCGCGTGAGGTCGAAGTGCTGCATATCGAGCGCGAAGACGGTACCAACTCGCTGAAACGAATTTGGCCGTCGTGCGTAGAGGAGCCGGCGCGCGAGGCGGAGCGGCAGGTCCCGCAGCTCACTGTCCTGAAGTCACCGTTTCGATTCGTGGTGCAGCCGATCATCGATCATGTCCTGGAGATCGAACGGAAGAACCCTGATCGCACCATCGCGGTGCTGCTGCCGGAGTTGGTCGAACGGCGATGGTACCAATATTTTCTCCACAACCAGCGCGCCCGGCTTCTTGCGGTTGGTCTGGTAAGGAAGGGGAAGCACAGGATCGTGATCGTGAATGTGCCCTGGTATCTCCCTAAACAGCGGTGACGGCGCATAACGCCAGCCACAGCAGCAAGGCGGCTCCAGACGACCACGTGCGGTCATTTTTCACGCCTTTTTTGTCGGAGGATGACGGTGATTCTACGTCATGTGGAGGCGCATACGAGCGCCTCACGACCGAGGCCAACATGCACGCGTATTTTCAGCGCTATTGGCGCATTTGTATCAGCTGCGGCTGTGTCTGGTTGTGCGGTAGGGCCGGACTTCCACCCGGTCGCCGCTCCCGAAGTCAGCGGTTACACATCGAAGCCCCTGCCCGCTCACACCGCCTCCGCCGATGTGATCGGTGGGGATCCACAAAGTCTGCAGTCCGGCGGGGACATACCCGGCCAATGGTGGAGTCTTTTTCATTCCGCGCAACTTGACCGGCTCGTCGACGAGGCTTTAGAGGCGAATCCCAATGTCACGGCTGCCCAGGCAGCGTTGCGTGAGGCGAATGAGAGCGCGGCTGCCGAAAAGGGTTACCTGTACCCGAGCGTCACTGCCGGTGTGAGCGGAATCCGTGAGCGGCGACTCTTCTATAAGAGCGGTGTGCCTAATGGGATCAGCTCGCCTTTCAACCTACTGAATGTCGGCGTCAATGTGTCCTACACATTGGACGTGTTCGGCGGAATCCGCCGACAGGTTGAAGCAGCCAACGCGCAGTCGGAGTACCAGCAATTTCAGCTGGAAGCCACTTACCTGACTCTCACTGCTGATGTCGTCACCGCGGCGATTCAGGAGGCTTCGCTACGTGGCCAGATCTCGGCAACAAATAAGCTGATCAATGACGAGCGTGATCAGCTCGGTATCGTTCAGAACGAATTCGACCTCGGCGGTGCTTCGCAGGCTGATGTGGCGGCGCAGCAGACAACCTTGTCGCAAACCGAGGCGACGCTGCCGCCATTAAACAAGCAATTGCAGAGCGAGCAGGATCTGCTCCGACTTCTCACCGGTCACTTTCCCGGCGATGATGTCGGCACGGACTTCGAGTTATCGGAACTCCTGCTGCCGCAAAAACTCCCGCTGAGTCTGCCTTCGCAGCTCGTCGAGCAACGGCCGGACGTTCGCCAGTTCCAAGCGCTCCTGCATGTAGCAAGCGCCGAGGTCGGCGTTGCTACGGCAAATATGCTGCCGCAGTTCACGATCAGCGGCGGGCTTGGAACTTATGCAGCAGAGGGGGTCAATCCCGCGATACTCGCCTGGAGTGTCGCCGCCGGAGTCGCACAACCAATTTTCGAGGGCGGCACACTTAAGCATCGACGACGCGCGGCAATCGAGGCTTACAACCAAGCCTTGGCAGAGTATCGCTACACGGTTCTGGTCGCATTCCAGAATGTTGCGGACTCCCTGCATGCGATTGAAACCGACGCTGACGCCCTCAAGGCAGACGCAATCGCCGAACGCTCTGCAGCAGAGAGCTTCCGGCTCGCGCGTGATCAGTATCAGGCCGGTTATATCCCATATCTATCACTGCTTGTCGCCGAAAATTCTTATCAGCAGACGATCATCAGCCTGGTGCAGGCGGAAGCCGGCCGTTTCGCGGACACGGCAGCGCTGTTTCAAGCGCTTGGCGGCGGCTGGTGGAACCGGTCAGATGTCGTCGCGTCCGACGCGTCGCCAAAGGACCCGCGGAGTTTGATCCCATGATGTGGCTGGTACTCGTCGCCCTACGCCGCCCGTTGTCAGTAGCGGTGATGGCCCTGCTGATGTTCGTGCTCGGCGTTTTATCGTTCGCGTACATGAACACGGACATCTTTCCGGCGATCAATCTGCCGGTCGTGATGATGGTCTGGAACTATCCCGGCCTCTCTCCGTACGACATGGAGCGGCGGATGGTGACAATCAGCGAGCGCGCCCTATCAACCACGGTCAACGCAATCGAACATATGGAGTCGGAGTCGATCCTGGGGATCGGCATCGTAAAGATTTATTTTCAGCCCAATGCGGATCCGGGCTCCTCGATGGCGCAGGTCAGTGCCGTCTCCAATACCATCCTTCATCAGATGCCGCGGGGTACCGAACCGCCGCAGATCATCTACTACAACGCTTCGAACGTCCCTGTAGCTCAACTCAATGTGTATAGCGACGTTCTTTCAGGGGAGCAGCTATACGACTACGGATTCAATTTCATCCGGCTCGCGCTGTTCACAATTCCAGGATTTTCCAGCCCGCAGCCGTTGGGGGGCGTCCCCCGCAATGTGATGGTCAATCTCGATCAGGCGGCTCTCTACGGCAACCAGTTGTCGCCTCAGGACATCGGTAACGTACTTTCATTGACCAACCCTGTGATTCCGTCCGGGACGATTCGTGTAGGCGGGCATACCTATGACGTCGACATCAACATGAGCCCGCAGACAGTACCGGAATTCAACCAGTTGCCGGTTAAGGTAGCGAATGGCACGCCGGTTCTACTTGGGCAAATCGCGCCGGTGAGCGATACCCATCAGCCCGTGACAAACTCTGTGCAAATTAACGGACGGCCGGCCACGTACCTGCTCGTAATTAAGCAGGCTGCCGCCTCGACGATAACAGTTGTCGATCAGGTCAAGGCCCGCTTACCCGGCATTATGGCTGTCGCCCCCAAAGGACTGAAGATAGCTCTTACATTCGATCAGTCAGTGTTCGTGAAAGCCGCTTTGTGGGATGTACTTCAGGAAGCACTAACCGCGGCTACGCTAGTGGCAATAATGGTGCTCATCTTCGTGGGCTCCGCGCGCAGCATGCTGATCGTCATTACGTCAATTCCGCTAGCCATTCTGACCTCCATCATAGCACTGAATCTTTTCGGGCAGACCATTAACACTATGACGCTGGGCGGACTCGCTCTTGCGGTAGGGATGCTGGTCGACGATGCGACGGTGGAAATCGAGAACATTCACCGTAATCATACTCCCGGCAAGCCCCTGGTCACTGCGATTCTGGAGGGCGCTCACCAGATCGCCACGCCTACATTGGTCGGCACGCTTTCGATTTGTGTCGTGTTTTTTCCGGTGGTGTTGCTATCGGGCGTGGCTCGCTATCTTTTTCCACCGTTGGCGCTGGCGGTAGTGGCCGCGATGCTGACCTCTTATCTCCTGTCGAGAACGCTGGTACCGGCGATGGCCAGCCATCTGTTGCCCAACTTTGCCGAGACCGCTCCAGCTTCCGGGCTCTTAGGCCGTTTCCTATCGGGATTCGAACACGGCTTCGACCGCGTCAGGAACGCATACAGCCGCGCTTTGGCGGCTTTCATCGCGCATCGGCGGCTAGCCCTAATGAGCGTAGCTGTGATGATCGTGGGTTCACTACCGCTGTTCTGGGTCGTCGGCCAGGATTTCTTCCCGAGCGTCGATACCGGACTTATGCGGCTTCACATCCGCGCTCCAACTGGGACCCGTATCGAATCAACAGCGTACTTGGTCAGCAAGATCGATCGCGATATCCGTGGCGTTATTCCCGCCAACGAGCTGCAAAGTATTAGTGACAACGTCGGGGCTCCGCAGTCCTTCGTTCTCGCCTACTACCCCACCGACAGTGTCGGCGATCAGGACGCGGACATCATGATAGAGCTGAAGGCGAAACATCGCCGCCCGACGGCTTTCTATGAAAGGGCGATTCGGGCCAGCCTTGCGCACGACTTTCCTGGCGTCGAAGCATATTTTCAGGCCGCGGACATCGTAAGCCAGGTCTTGACCTTCGGGCTTTCCGCTCCGATCGACGCGCAAGTGTCGGGTCCAAACCTTAGTTCCGACTATATGCTGGCTAGTCGGCTGCAGTCAGCGATGCAGCGCATTCCGGGAATCGTCGATCTCAGGATTGCCGAACCGCTCAACTATCCATCGTTTAAGGTTGATGTCGATCGTGCCAAGGCGTTGGAACTGGGGTTAACTGAATCGGATGTGGCCTCGAGTCTGTTGACCTCGACCAGCGGCAACTCGCTGCTAGCGCCTAGTTTCTGGGTCGATCCGAAAACGGGAGTCAACTATTCGGTAATCGCTCAGACGCCGCAACATAGACTGAACTCGATCGATGCTATCTCGAATACGCCGCTCAGATCTTTGGCTTCGGAGCCGAGCGCCGAAAGTCCGCAGCTCCTTGGCAATGTCGCCAGAATCTCTCGCTCAGCGGATCCAGCCGTGATCGACCACTATACTGTGCAGCGCGTTATGGACGTGAACGCCAGCGTATCCGGACGCGACTTGGGAAGCGTCACTTCGGACGTGGAAAAAGCGATCACCTCTCTTGGGAAGTTGCCGCCCGAGCAGAAAATCGTAATTCGCGGCGAGAGCCAGGCGATGAGGGAATCCTTCATAACCCTTGGCGCGGGACTCCTGCTGGCGATCGTGCTGGTCTACCTGCTGATGGTCGCCAATTTTCAGTCCTGGCTGGAACCTTTTATCATTACGATGGCCATACCGGGTGCGCTCGCGGGAGTGCTGTGGACGCTGATAGTCACCGGCACGACCATCAATGTCGAATCGCTGATGGGAACGATCATGGCCGTCGGTGTGGGCGTGTCCAACGGTAACTTATTGATCACCTTCGCCAACGAGTTGCGCGAGGAAGGCAAAGAGTTCTCAGATTCTGTCAGCGCTGCAATCCAGGCCGGTCATATCCGCTTCCGCCCGATTATAATGACCGCGCTCGCAATGATTCTCGGCATGCTGCCGATGGCGCTAGGACTCGGCGAGGGTGGCGAGCAGAACGCTCCGTTGGGGCGCGCTGTAATCGGCGGACTCTTATTCGCCACTGCGATGACCCTCTTCGTCGTGCCCAGCATCTACTCGATCTTCAGCCGAGAATACCTCGGGAAGAATGAGCGCGACGCGAGGATCATGAAATTCGCACCGAAGACTAACTTAGGAGAATAGAATGGAAGCCAGTTCCTCCCAAAAAGAACAGTCGAAGAAAGATCGCCGTCGGCATGTTATGGGATGGTTTGGGGCGATGATCGCGGTTCTGGCCGCGACTGCCGCGGTCGTGGTATCACGCATTTACGCTATCAGCGCGCAGCGCTCGGAACTCGACAAGGTTGCGGAAGCAGGCCCGCATGTTCTCGTAACTCATCCTCAAGCCGCGTCTGCCGAGCGCCGGCTGACACTTCCCGCCACGATTCAGGGTTATGTGGAAACCCCGGTCTTCGCCAAGATCGCAGGATACCTAAAAGAGATCCGGGTAGATAAGGGCGATCGGGTCAAAAAGGGCGAGGTCATCGCTATTCTCGAATCTCCTGAACTGGACCAACAGGTCGCAGACGCCAAAGACAACCTCTGGTTGCAATCCGTCACCGACAAGCGAGCTCAGGGGCTTGTACTCAAGCACGGGATCTCTCAGCAGATCGCCGACAATTCGCACGGTGCCGCTCTGCAGGCAGACGCCACCTACAAACAACTGCTCGCTTTGCAGTCGTACGAGGTGATAACTGCGCCGTTCGACGGGATCGTGACTGCACGATACGTCGATCCTGGCGTTCTGATCGCCCAGACCATTACCCCAACCAGGACTTATTTGCTGAGTCATCTCACCGAAACTGCGTCGCCCTTGGTCCAACTTGCGACCCTTAGCCCTCTGCGTGTCTACGCGAACGCGCCCCAGAACGTGGCGAGCTTCATTGACGATGGAACTCCAGCCGTCATCTCAGTCCTGCAGCGCCCCGGCAAGGATATCAGCACTCAGGTCTCTCGACACCCGCAAGCGTTGGATCCCGCGACACGAATGATGCTGGTAGAGGCGGACCTCCTCAACTCCGACGGTGCGCTGTATCCGGGAATGTACGGCACGATGTCGCTCACGGTGAAAGTGCCGACGTCGGCACCGCTCGTCCCTGACGATGAGCTCATCTTCCGCGACGGCAAAGTGTTCGTGCCACTGGTCCGCAATTCGGAAATACACCTCGCGCCAGTGACGCTCGGTTTCGACAATGGTTATTCCGTCGAAGCTACCAGCGGCATCGCCATGAACGATCTAATCGCGCTCAATCTGGGTCAGTCAGCAAGCGAAGGTGAAAAGGTGCAACCCATCCAGCAAAAGCCGAATTGACGGGCATGCAAAGCGAAAGGACTGAGCGATCATGGTGGCAGGCGGCTCTAATGCATTTCCGCGGCTCTTTACACAGTTGTGATGGAATAACCTGAAAACCTTTCGGTAGGGCCCAGCGGGTAGTCAGTCCCGCCCGGACGGCTGGCCAGCCATCCGGAAGCGAGTCTTGCGTGGCGGTGGAGTAATCCACCCTACGAAGCGTGGACTGCGACTGGGCAGGCCGTGTGATTGAGCCCCGAACACCGGAATCGCGATTCCGTCCTCGATCTGGAGCAGCGGACAGAGAGAAGCTGGATTTTGCGAACCCCGCCACTGACAAAGCCGATTGTCGCGCCGTGCGAGGTGCTTGCCTTCCTTGAAAGAGAGAACCCGCGACCCAAGGGAGGTCACGGGTTCTCTATCTTCCAGGGGACTGGCGACCCGCTGCTCGCTCTCGGCTCGCAGGTACTCGCCGAAGCATCGCCAGTGGAAGATCGCGAATCCGCCCCACAGGTGGCAGCGTATCCAGGTTGCGATTGAGAACCCAACCGCCGGCTGTCCGGTCGGCAGATACCTTAGTTCCGGATCACCGCCCAGATTCCCAATTACCATCCCTCTATTCAGAGACATGACATTTACTCCTTTCGTCCGCCAAATGCGGACCTTGATTTCGCTTTTAGCTGCTACGACTTAGTCGGGCCAGCGGCCTTCGCGGAGTAACATCCGCGCGTCCTGGCGATGAACTCCGATATCAAATAGCTTGCAGCCCATAGCGTTCAGCTGCTTACAGACGACCGATCGCGTGATTGAAGCGCTCATTGTTTCCTGCTTCCGCCGCCGCCGTTTCCCGCCGAGGAATCTGCCTAGATTTCTCGGGTCGCCTTATCCATCGTCGTTGTATTGCTCTTGCCGTTTCCGTAGCGCGCAGTATGAGAATTCATCGGAGTGGTGCTCGGAGCACGCGATGGCATGACAGAAGTGCCGCGAACGTCTTTTGGGGCCGGTACCCGCTGTCCGCTATCAGTGCCGAGGTTGCTGAGCTGCTGCGTTTGTCGACCGAAATCCATCGCCTTGACCCAGCCAGTCGCGTCACCGTCCTTTCCGCTGACGCTGCCGACTGGTGCGATCCTGTTGAACCCTGTCTGGAGTGCGCTCGTGACAGGCCGAATGATTGTCTGAGCCATATACGCGGCCTCAAATGCGTGGCTCAGCGCCAAGCCCATAGTGCCACCGGCGATGCTCGCCGCCATGTATGGTACGGCAACGCTTACGATCATGAAGACGATTGATAGTGCGGCATAGTTGAGCATGGCTGATGCAGGAATAGTTCCTGAGCAAACAGTTGTCACGACTGAGCCGGATGCCACGCCGTAAGTGGAGTACGCAGGCAATGTCGTCGTGACGGGTTTGCAGCCGGCGGCCAGCGCGGCGCTCCACTGGATTGTCATCTGCACTCCGATCGCGAGCACTAGGTAGAAGAAAAGAAGTCTCACGCCGACGCGAACGACATAGCTGAAGTAGCCTTCCGCCGCGGGAGCGGTGAATCGGTTGGCACCCAATCCAAGCAGGATTACGCCGACACCGATCACGAGATAAGACTCGACCAGGGTGAGTAGGAGCATCGAAGCAGTGATCACAAACGCGAGAAGAACGATAAATGCTGCCACGCTTTGTACGATTGCCTGTTCGAAGTTGGTTACCATGCTGGTATTAGCCGGAGAGTCGAAGATAGTGTTGGCAGTGTTAATGCCGATCTGGAGAACACTCTCTGGACTGAGCGCTGGCAGGCCAGTCGTCGCCGCTCCGATCGCAGAGAAGCTCCTGAGGACCGAGCTCATCCAGGAAAACGCGTTTACGATCATAGGATAGACGAAACCTGCGCTCAGCACCTGCTTTATAAGGCGGCCCAAGAAGTGCGATGCATCGAGCTGGCCCTCAGCAGTGAACTGAATCCATGTAATGAGTATGTCAATGAGTAGGAGAGCCACGAAGAGCTTAACTGCATACGGTTGGATCGCTGCGCTGTAATTCGTGCCAGCGCTGTAGAACTGGGTCGCAATTTCGTCGAAATTCATGGAATTAACCCCAGAAAGATACGGACGGCTATGGTTGCGGTGGTGGCGGGGCGTCGTGTGATAGATTAGGCAAGCCCTTCGGTGGTGGCGACGAGAAAAATGTTCTCGCCTGATCTTGCGCAATTTTCTGTTGATACGGATGCCAAGCGCCGAAGACCAAAGCGCACACTCCAAGTATGGCAAGAAAAACAATCAACGGGTTTCTGGCCGATTTCATCTTCCACACCTTGTTTCCAGAGTCTTATGGCTGCGGAGGCGGAGCAGCATCGTGTGACAAGTCTGGTGTACCACTGGGCGGTCGCGCCGAGAAAAGTGCTTGCGCCTCAAGGTTGCTTTGGACCTGATTGTTGACCTGATTGGCTGCCGCGACGTTTTGCGAATTCATCTGGGCCATCACGAGCTGGCGCAGCATCTGAACCTGCTGCAGCTGCGCGAGTGCGATTTCGTTGCTGACCTGAAGCGCCTGAAGATTGCCTATCGCCGTTTGATTCCTAAGCTCAAGCGTCTGCAGCGAAGCCTGCTCTACCTGGAAGTTCTGGGCCTGAGCCTGTGCGAAGCGAGCGCCCCATTGAGAGTGTCCAGCGTTGTCTCGATGGTCGTTTGCGGACTCTGAACTCCTGCGGTCGAGGCCGCGTTGAAGCCTGGATAAAGTTGCTGGAACTGCTGAGTCAGACCCTGAAAGGTGTACGAAAGCCCTTCCTGCTCGTTGATCAGATTTCCGAGGTTCGTGAGCAGGTTCTGGTTAGACTGCCAGATTCCTGCGCCACCGCCGGTCGTGTTTTTAATCGCGTATTGAAGCTGCTGAGCGAGGTTCGTAACGGTGGCGGTCTACTGCTCGAGCTGCATCTGGCGGGCAAACATCTGGGGATCGAAGACGATGGAGCCGCCGCCGAACTGTGCGCGAGCTGGTACCTGGCTTCCAAACAGACAAACCAGCGCGACCACTATCGTGAGTAATCGCCGGGAGTGCTTGCTGCAATTCATTGGCGTATTTCCCCCTGACTGATTTTCCCATTGGTGTGGAAAGAATTTCCGTTCGCTCCGATAATCGCTTTCAGTGGCGGATCGAAGAGCCCATAGAGCTTGTCGAGATAATCCGCCCAGTCCGGCAGACCCCGGGCGCGAAGCCATTCAACAGTCCAACGGTCGCCGTGCTGGTTGATCATCCGGCGCGCGGACAGTACGTCGTCTTTCGAGCCGGCGGCGATGAAGGCGAGCGCCGCCGGGCCGAGCGAGAACTGGAACAGGCGGCGTCCAAGCGGGGATACGTAGTAATAGTGCCGCTTGGGCGTGGCGTCCGCGACGATGTCGATCTGGCGATCGGACAGTCCGAACCGTCTGTACATTTCGCGGCTCGCCGCATTTTTCGCTTCAGCGTTAGGCAAATAGAGCTTGGTTGGACACGACTCGAGGATCACGTCGCGATGAGGCGAGTTGGCGATCTCGGCGAGGCTCTGCGTCGCCAACACGACGGCGGCATTCTTTTTGCGCAGGGTGCGGAGCCATTCCTCCACCTTTGCGCCGAAGAGGCTGTTCGTGAGCATGATCCAGGCTTCATCGAGCACGATCAGTGTAGGTCTGCCGTCGAGCCGTTGGTCGATGCGATGAAAGAGATAGGTAGCGACAGGCACGCTCCGCCCTCGGCCTCCGTGATAGCCTCATCGGCATCAGCTGCCATCTTCAGTGCATGCTGGTTTTGAAATGCGCCGGTGCCGCAGCCGAAGTGCTCGCTGATGATGCCGCGGAGTCCCAGCCACTTCTGGAACCAGTTCCGCCGGTAAACGGTCAGCTGGCTGATGGCCGTTCTCGGCCCGACCGGAATTCCGCGGATCGAGTAGCGATAAGAGATCGGCAGTTCGCTCAGGAGTGCGGTCATTTCTGCGAACGAGAAAGGGGGAAAACCGGACAACGCGACGATGCGGATGTGCCGTCCGCCGACGCGCGGCTTGAATCCGCAGATCAGGTCCTGATTGCCGAGAACTCCGTCCAGATAAACGGGCGTTCCCGGAACGGCGATCTCGCACATGCGCTCATTGATGCAACTCGCCAGATGGGAAAGCAGTGCTTCCAGATCGAGCGGTGCCAGCTTCCATAGATGGGAAAGCAGTGCTTCCAGATCGAGCGGTGCCAGCTTCCATACCGGGCTGATCGCATCTTCAAACTCGCGGAGCTTTTGCTTGAACCAGTCAAGTTGCCGCCGCCAGTGAGTACGCTTCGGCCCACCCGATAGGAAGATGCCGGCGATCAGCGTCTGTGAATCAGTCGGCGGACGATATGTGATCGTCAGAACGCATCTGGTCTCGAAGTGCTGGCCTTCGGCGGAGTATTGAATCCCGCGCTCGCGGTCGAACGCCGCGCTCACGGGATCGGGAAACTTCCGGCTCGGGTAATCGACGCTCGGATAGCGGATGAGGTCAATGTTGTACTGGAACCCGTCATCGAGACGCGCAAGCGCGCGATTGCCTTGGGCGCGATGCGCGTCGAGCTCCTCGACGCTCGCCGAGTTGAGGTCCAGACCGGAGCACTCGAAGGCCGACAGAAAGGCGCGGTCCTTCAACGCGATCGTTTGGTCGTCGACCGGGATGGCGTAGTTGAGCTGATCGGGCAGGCCGAGCAGCCTGTCCCGCTTAGGCCTTAAATCCTTGAACTCTTTGAGAAACATATTCCCACCTTTCCACCATTACGCGCGGATTTCCTTCGGCGTCGGCACAGACGGCCGGATACGCGGCGGCGGGGCGGTAACCGAGGCGCGAGCAGGATAGTAGTCCTGGTAGCGGATGTGCCGGACATAAACCCGGCTGAGCAGCGGATCTAATTTCGCCGCCTGCACCAATGCCCAATGCCCGGCCGACAGCAGGAACGCTCCGATGGCAATTGTGTACCAGTGGAGTCCGCCGCCGCAGATTAAGGCGGCAGCGGTGATCCAGTTGGCTATGGCCAGAGGCCGTTCCGCTCCCGCGAGGAGAATCGGCTGGGTGAGCGATTGATGAATCGTACTCACTCTGCGCTCGCTTTCAGTCATCAGCCGTCCTCCATTGCCTAGAAAAGTGCTCCGCCGAGCGGGAAGAGCGTCGTCATCAGTGTGGTCGCGCCGAGTGCGCAAGAGCCTCCAAAGGCAAGAGCGGACATTTTGCGCACGCCGGTTCCATGTTCGCTGACCGACCACATGATCCCGGTGCCAATAATCGCTGCGGTGGTGACCGCGTGAGCGACCGGACCTTGCAGGTCGTTCTGCAGAGTCGTGAGCGGGCCGTCCCACGGCAGTGCGCCACCGGCTGCGACTGCGGCAAACGCTGGCGCCGGCCAGGCAATGGTCACAACAGCGCAACCGTAGGTGAACATTGCTGCCCACCTTGCCAACCAACCCTTCAATCCTTCAAAGCGTTTCATTTCTCGAACCTCCTTTGTTGATTGAATCAACCTCAAGCCGTGACGGCTTCGAATTCGTGATCCGTTTTTGCGGGTATCAGCGAGAATCCCTCGCGGGCGTTGTGGCCGGCGACCCGAACGAGCTCCGTGACTCGTCGCCCCGCAGGCGTGCGGACTATGAAGCCGAGTAGCTTGATGGTCTCGGCGATGAGTTCTGGTTGCGGCGGCACGCGACCGGCCCTTTCTCCCCTCTGACGCAGCCTCCAAATCCCCTATTTCCGCCCGCCGCATAGCGGCTGAGAAATTCTGCAAAATCCTCACTGCAGTTTCTCCGCCGACGGCTCGCCTGCGTGCCCATTCAGCTTCCGGCCCGAACGGGACGCACCTTCGAGCTCGGCCTTTATCTGCTTGCACAGCCGCCACATCGCAGCCGTGATCGTCTCGCCAAGATCGAAGCCCGCGTCTTCGGCCCGGTTGCGCAGTTTCTCGATCTCACGCTTAAGCGCGGCCGGCAGCTTGAAGGTGATCGGTTCGCTTTCCTGTTTGCGTTTAAGAACTCCCATCGCACTTCTCCTTCGTGGACTGGAAATGCAGACTCACTTCCCGTACGGGCCGGGGAACACGAGGTCCTGGGTCACCATCACGTCGAACTGGTAGCCCGGCCGGATCTCTCGTGTTGGCGGCCGGTTTAATCCCTGCCCCATCATCTGCTGACCCATCGCTCCGAACTGTCCTGACGCGGCAGAACCGGCCGTCTGGCCACCGCCCATTGATTCGGCTGCTAGTAACCGAGCGGTCCGTAGGACGCGCCGCCTCCGAAGGTCGCCATCTGGCCGACCATCTGTCCGGCGCTGATCAGACTCATCACGGCGGCGGTTCCGAACGTTCTCAGGTAGTGATTGTCGACCTGGTCTGAGAAGCCGGCGTAGCCACTCTGATTGGCGCCCGGCATCTGCGGCAGATTCATGCTGGCGGTGTTCGGAAAGATGAGACGCTGCCACGCGATCTGGACGCGCTGCTGGCCGTATGAAGATGCGTTCTAGTAGGCGCCGATGAGGCGGCTGCCCTGCGGGATCAGAATCGATCTGCCGGTCGCGCTGTCAAGGACGTTCTCGCTGACCTGCGCGAGGATCGGTCCTGGCAGATCCGAATTGATGCCGCTGATCAGGACCGCGGGCAGGATGCTTCCCGCCATCACCGTGTACGGCCAAGCGGCGGGATGAACTCCTATTGTCGAATCGTTTTGATTACCGGAAGTGTACGAGTCGCTTTCCTGTCTGTTCGCGTTTGCGATCTCGAGGGTTCCGCCGCTGTGAAACGCCCGAACCATGACGGGCGATTCGAGTGCCTTCATGTATTTGTCTTCGGCCCATTGCGCGTACCGGCTGGGAGGCTTCGGCGCGCTGGGTTGAACGGGTTGCTGAGAGGTCTGCACGGGTTCGGTAAGCGTGGTCGTTGGTGCCGCTTGCGGCTCCGCTAAATGCGCCGCCAGGTCTTCGATCTCGCCGCGGTTCCGGACTGCTGAACCGGAGTCATCTACCGACTTTTGGGAAGTGGAACTTTGACTGGTTCCAGAGGACTGCACGCCGAGGGCGAGCGCGACGCCGCCGATCATCGCGAACGAGACGACAACCACGCCAAGAAGGCGATTGAAACGGCCGCCGCCGAGGTGCTCCTGAAGCAGTTGCGCTCCGGTCGGCGCCGCGGGGGTCGCCTCGGGCTTGGGTGCTGCCTCCGTAACCAGATTGAGCGGCGGTGGAGTGGGTGGTTGTTGCTGACTCGCGCATGCGCTCAATACGAATGCGAGTGTCATACTGCCTACGGCGATCGACTTCATCGCGCTACCTCCCTTCGGTCCCGGCTATTCCTGCTGTTCGGTCCAGCTGATTTGGGTCACGTAAAATCCCAGTGGATTGCTGATGATCGCGGAGTCGGAGTTGGGTGGAACGATCTGTGTCTGGAGAACGGCCTCCCAGTGAGTCGGTGCGCCAATCGGAACTCCGTTCAGATCGCGCTGCTGTTCCGACCAGCGAACCTGGTAGCTGCTCGGCGAAAGCTGAAGGATCGATTCGATCTGAATCGACACGGTTTGCTTCTCTGCGATCTTGAACGGGTTGTGGGTGAAGTCGTCGGAGTGGAAATAAGCGTCGAGGAATCTGTCCGCCGCTCCGTGCGTATGGGCGAGCAGCGAATTGAGCATCTGGTGCTCGACTTGCGCGTCGCTAGACGGTCAATGCGTATCCGAGTTTGTCGACTTCGACTACGTAGGGAATGTAGCGGCTTCGACTGATGAGCCAGACGATGCCGATCGCGAGGATCAGCGCGAGCACAAGCAGCCCGCCAGCCGCTATCTGCCAGTTGCGTTTGCCGAGAACGAGATCGGCGTAACGTTCATCCCATTCCCGACGCGCTTCCACGTAGAGGGTTGCGTCCATAGGATGCACCTCGCTTGTCGCGCATGGCCACGCGCGGAGTAGGGCGCGACCGCCAAAGTTCAGCCAAAGTCGACTGGAATATCGGGGACACAGGATTGCGTGTCCTGCGGCCCAACGGCCACGGGCGGGGTCGGTGGCGAGATCGGAGTCGGGAAATTTGGAGGGAGGCGGGATCGAAAATCCCGTCTTTGACTTTGGCTCTACTTTGGCAGACATACCGGAAACTAACGGTCCGAAGAGGTCTGATCGCCATTGATCAGGGATCGAAAAGTACTTTAAAGTGCTTGATTGTTTCTGATCAGGCGTCATCGTTCGCGTTATCGCGGGGTTCCTAATCCTGGGGGCCGTGGGTTCGAATCCCGCAGGAGGCGCCAGCAAAAAAACTTCACTATGTTAATCATTCCGGCTTACAGGTAGTTTGAATTGTCGACTAGAATGGAAGTCAACAATTTATCGGAATGCGATTCTGATGCGGCGCGATCTGGTAGATCCAGCCGAATCCGAAATCAGACGAGGCTCGAAAATGACGGTAGTTACGACTGGGAAGCGAACGGATCGGCCAAGCCAGCTCGAAGCGCGGGCGAGTCGCCACGTAAGCGTGTGTCTGGGGTTGCTGCTGTTTCTGATCGCGATATCTCCGATCGCCGCCGACGTTAAAGCGGCGCCCCCTTCTCCGCCCTTGTCCGGCTTCGCGCCGCAGGCGCTGACCTCGGTGCTCCCGGCCGCCGCTTTGCCGCCAGCCTGCACCACTCCCGGCGGCTATACCCCGCTGAGCCAGTGCCTGCCGGCCGGGAATTCCCGCGACGTTGTCATCGGGGCGGGTGCGACCATTGCTGCCTGCAAAGGCAAGGTGGTCGCCGATCAAACGTCTTACGCTTTAGGTGCAATCACGATCGGCGCGGGAGGTAAACTGTTATTACCCGACGAGACGGCGCAAGTCCCGGTCAATATCAAAACGACAGGAATCAGTGTCACCGGTACGCTGCAAATTGGCGATCCGAATTGCCCTATCGGCACAACCAATCCAAATACCAGGGTGACCATTACCTTCAGCGGACCAAAGAAGACATGCACTGGGGGCTGTGCCGGCAGCGTCAAGGGAATCGAGGTCGAATCAGGCGGCAGCCTGATAATGTACGGACTCAAGGGCGCGCCGAACCCATCGACGACGCCCGCTAGCCCGGGAGTGAGTTGGACCTATCTGACGGCGGCCGCGGGACCCGTTAGCTACAATGCCGGCGCCGGCGTAGCGAACCCGGTTCCGTCGGGCGGCAACACCACGCTGAATCTGGCCAATGACGTCACCGGTCCGAACGGCTGGAAGAAGGGTGATTGGATCGCGGTAGCGACCACGAGTTTCAGCCCCTTTGAAACCGAGTTCGTGCAATTGGCCAGTGATCCAAAGGCAATCGTCACGGGTGTCAGCAGCCAGGTGACGCTCAGCCAGCCGCTTCAGTTCTATCATTTCGGCGGAACGGCCCCCACTACAGGCGCCACCGGAAAGTGTGACGCCAAGAATCCCGCCTTGCTTGATTCTTACTGCGATGACAAGAGCAAAAACTTCGGCATCGATGAAAGAGCCGAAGTCGGCCTGATAAGCCGCAATATCAAGTTGACGGCTGACGTAGCCGCTACCGGGGATAGTCGTCACTGGGGAGGCGAGATCCGCTTTGTCATGGGATACCAGCAGGTCGCGCTGCAGGGCGTCGAGATCGAGAAATTCGGCAAGGAACAGTTAGGCAGCTATCCAATTCACTTTCACATGGACGGCTCGCTGCCCACCGATTCAGGATCGGGCGGCACACTGGTCAATGCGAACAGCATTCATCATAGCTACAACAAGTGTATCGCGGTTCATTCGACGCAGAACCTGGTTGTCCAGAACAATGTATGCGCGCGCATCACCGGGAACATCTTCTACGAAGAGATTAGCGACGAGAGCAACATCACGTTCACCAACAACCTGGGAATGGGCGCGATGAGTAACTCGTTCGATGTCCATGAAACGGTGGATAGCAGCCGCACAACCCTCGTCGCCAAGTACTACTGGCCCGGCGACAACCTGCAGACGCCGCTTACGTTTGACCAATTCGACATATTCGATACCGATAACCAGTTCGTCAAAGAGTTTGCAGAGGGGATCCCGCGCGTGCGCGGGAGCTGCGGTTCCTTCAACAGCGAGGGCAGAATTATTCTGGACCGACCCTTCACAAAAGATCACCCCACCTGCAATCCCGCCGTGGGCGATGTATATTTCGAGGCGCCCAACGGTTTCTGGCTCACCAACCCCAGCACCAAACTCATGGGTAACTCAATCGCCGGATGCCAGGACGTGGGCAAGGCTTATTGGTACGTGCCACCCAAGGATCCCTCCAGCACCGCAGTAAAGTTCATCCCGATCGGTTCCCAATATAGTGGCAACACTACGTCGACTTATGGCCTCTTTCAGAACAATCGTGGCCACGGCTGTTATTCGGGAGTCTATGCCGAAGATGATGGCCTGGTCACCTCCGACCAGCTCTTCCCTACTCAGAACGGCATTCACGACCCAGCCCATCAGGCGGTGGTCGACGAGTTCGACGGCGTCACCCTATCCCGTATCAAAGATCGAGGCGTATGGTTGCGTCCCACCTTTTTTGTGGTCAAGGACGCCCGGCTTGCGACCGCGCGTGATGGAGTTTCGACGGTAACCTCAGGTGGCGTGGACGGCAACTTCCCCGGCGTTTGGGGGCTTCTTCTTAACTCGGTAATAGCGGGAATCAGCACCAACAACGTGGATCGATGGGGTCCCTGCGGTGCGAAAGTGACAATCCCTGGTTCCCCCCAGAGCCGCGGCGGCGCGTATGGCTGTATCGATCAGACGGTGCCCAAACCCGGGACGTCGATAGTCGGCGGAGAATTCACCGATAGGGGTTATCCCACTCCCGATTGGCCCATGTTCGGCTTCCTGATTTACGACGGTCCTCCTCTGATGATTACGGACCGCTTCGTCAATTTTCGGGTCGCGCCAGGATCAAAGGCGACTACCGGCTATACCGCGGCCAAGCTGCTCACCAACGCAGATGATTGCATCTTGAGCGGGTGCCCCTCAACGCCCGCCTGGGGTTTCTACGGAATAAGTGGGTGTCCAACGACGCCTCCCGGTTATACAGTCTACGAAGGTGACGCGGCGCTGGGCTGGTTCAACACCAATCAAAGCTCCTATCCCGCTGCCACCACCACCGACAACCTGACCTTCACCAACGTCGATTTACGCCATCAGATTTACACCGAGCAAGTAAACCGAGGTGGCTTCACGGACGGTGACGAAAACACCACCATTGTCGACCTTGACGGGTCGCTCTCGGGAGTCACCGCATTAGACCCCGAGGACCACGAAGTGCCGACGATTTCGCTCAACAACTTGGGTATTAATGCTTCCGCGAACTCGGTAGATGAGTGTCTGTCAGCGGGCGCTGAGGACACACTGCTGCAAGGCAGGCCTACCAGCGCGATGGTTCCAAGCGCACTCGGTCAACTGGAATTTGAACAGTTGTATCCTCCTACTCCACAACCAGCGAGCAATCCGCTCAATTTTCTGGCACACAAAGAACTTCTGACGTTCAGCAAGAACAACATCGATTTCGATACCTTGCCAAACGTCGAGCATCACCAATCGATGCCTCTTGAGAGCCGCAACGGGTTGGGTGACTGGGAGCCAAAAGTCACTGACGGTTACGGCTACACCATCACCGCGGGCACCTTTGAGTACCCCAGTTCCCCCACTTGTAAGACGGCGCCTCCAACCGCAAATCCGGGAATCAGTTCGATCGTGGATCTGACCTTGACCGATATCGTTAATGAATCCGAACCCGTCACCCCCGATACCCCTTTTTATATACAATTGGGCATCTGCTATACGAATGCGGGCGGCGGTCATCCCGATCCCACCTCGGTTACCGGCCCCTTATTTTCGATATCGAAGGGCTATCGTTCCTATGGCGGCGGCAACGTCGTTGCAAATCCCGCTCTCAGCAAGTACTGGGGAGGCTTTATTCCCTGTAACGGGCTTGACAACTCGCTCGCCGTTCAAAATGGGGATTCCGCCACGGACACGAAGACTATGCCATCACAGTGTCCTTCAGCTTCTTCCACTGGCTCTCCGGTCGTCACCAATTTTACACCGGTAAATACCTACGCCGAAATGACCAAGCCCCCGTCCGATGGGCCAAGTGTGCCGAACGGACCTCCTATCATCAATAACTATTTCTATGACAGTACCAACGGGTGGCTGTTCCTTTGGGTGGCGCAGACCGAGCCCAACGCGCAAGGTCCGTCACCGCTGGGCAATTGCACGGGAAACAAGACAACCGATCCGGTCTATTGTCCGAGCCAAACCACCGGCGAGAGCTACTATGTCTGTCCTGCCCAGGGATGCCCCTCTTACCGAATTGTCCTGAACGACAAGAGCTATACTCCGGGCAAGTCCAACTGCGGAGATCCTTATACGGAAGGATACGAATGGCCGGATGGGCCGATGAACGAAAACACTCTGGTCCTTGCCGGAACTGAGACGCCAGTAGATCAGGCGCAGATGCCTGGGAAACAGGTTAATGGCAAATTCCCATTTCCTCATTACACAGCCAATCCCCCGCTGACGTGTCCGGTGACGCAGTAGGTCAGCGGCGAATGTCCGTCGATCGTCGCGGGCGCCAAATTTTTCGCGCGAATGAATGGCGTGCGTGAGGCAAGTCAGCGGATGCAGGTTGTGCCCACGCGGGTAGTGGGCTTCAGAGTTGCCAGACGGTCTCGACGTTCGCGGCTGGAAGATAGGAGCAGAACGCTCCGGTCTTGATCGCCGCGGCGAGATGTTTGCCCAGTGCCGGATTACCGGTCGTGATTCTCTCCACCGCAGCTTTTATAGCGCGAGTAACGTTAACCCGCGCCCGTTCGGTTGCGGACGCAGCTCTCCGGTCGCGCCCTCTGAATCCAATCGCGCGGGAGAGCTCGCGCGCCAGCGCGTCTATCTCATTCTGTATCAGCGCCACACGATCGGTGTCACCGAACTCCTGCGCCTCCGCAAACTGCTCGCGGAGCTCAGCAAGTCGCCGCCGATAGGAGTCCTTGGCTTCACTATCAAGCATTTCGCCGGCGTCACCAAACCCAACCTCCGCTGCCTCCTGGTCCTGTCTCCGATTGATGTCCGCCCGCACGCCGGTCGGTTCGAATCCACGCGATACTCCAGGCTGCTCGCCCAATGCCGCCAATCCGAGCACGTGGAATTCCTGCCCCGGGTAACGGAGCAAGTGTGCCATCAGTGAAAGACCTCGCATCTGCTTAAGTCGAATGACTTTCCCCTGGTAAGCGATGGTCCAATAGTCACCTTCCCGGAAGAAGGCCTGCGACGCGGTTGGAGTCGTAGCTGCATCCGCGCGAACGGGCGCGCCGCTCGAGACAGGCGATGCGGTGTCGGATCTGACGCTCATCGCTGTTTGAGAAACCGTGATTGCAGCACTCTCGTTGCGAGCTCTGAGCTCTTCAATCCTGGCCACCAGCCGCTTGCTCCCGATCGATTGAGCCGTTTCAAATGCCGAACCCAGAAGCTCTGACACTCGCCCGCGATCACCGCGGCCGTTGCGGTTCAACAACATAGCCGCATATTCGCATTGTGTATCGGCCAGCCAGGGCTTCGCGCCGATGCCGGCGTTCATTCGCAGAGCATCTTCAAAGTGAGCCTCAGCCAGATCGAAGCGGTCCATAGTGGCCGCAATCAGACCCAGAAAATGGGAAACCGAACCGAAACTGACTATGTGATAGATCGTGATGTACCTTGCGGCGAAGGGTAGCAGCAGTGGATAGAGCATCTGTGCACGCCGCCGGTCGCCAAGGTAGGAGCACACGCCTCCGAGCAGCGACAATACGGCCAGCCATTCAGTACCGAAGCGGGGCAGGTCGACGAAGCTTCCTTTTGACAGGTACTCAAACTCGCGCCGGGCTTCCGTCTCGCGACCGGCTTCCATATAAAGATAAGCAAGTCCACAGCGAAAAATCGGCGTCGACGGATTGCGGTCGACATTTGTCTTGAAGCTGCTCTCGAGGTCGCCGATCGATCCTTGCTCGCGATAGATCACCGAGAGTTGCACCACGAAGCTGTCGATCGCGTCCGACGAGCCAAGGCGCTGGCCAATCTCGAGCGCCAGCTTGGCTTTGATCTCGGCGTCCTGGTAGCGGCCCTCCAACAACGCGCGCATCGCCTTTACCGCGGCGACCTCCCATAGGTGGTAGCGATGCCCAACTTTTTCTGCGAGTTGGCTGAACACCGCGATTCCCGCGTCGGCTGCAGCTATGTCGCCGAATTCTACCAGGTCGATGATGCGCAAGCGGTGAGCGACAAGAGCGGCCTCGAGGTCACCAATCCGCTGTGCCAGTTCCACGGCTTCATCTGCCACCGCAAGCCTCTCTTCAACATTTTCGGGCTCCCACAAGGTGCGGCGTTTTGCGCTCAGCGCGAACAATAGTGCGTTGGAGTCCGACAGGCGGCGCGCCATGGCGACCGCAGCTTCGATCAGGTCCGAGCGGCGATGACGCTCATTTGATATGTAGAGCTCGACTGCGAGTTGAGCCATCAGCTTACATTTGAGTGCGCTATCGTGGTGTCCGATTCCATCCAGAGCCCGCTCCAGCAGATCCACCGCTTCCGTATCCACCAGATGGGTGTCGGATTGAGTCAAGCCGAAGTCCAGGGCCGCGCGGCCTAACCGCTCGGGCGCGCCAAGTTTGCCGGCCAGCTCGACCGCGCGCTTGAGGTTTTCGCGCGCTTCCCCGTTCGCTCCCGTCCACTCCTGGGCTTCGGCCAGGGCTATCAACAGGTCACAGCGCTGAATCCGATCGCGAGGGTTGTGAAGCTCGAGCGCTTCGAGAGCTACGGCATATAGCCGCGCCGCCTCCTCAAAGGCAAACCTGCTCGACGCGAGCTCAGCGGCCCGGCGGGAATAGCTGAGAGCTTTTTCCGTCGCACCTGTTTCGGCCGCCTGGAGAAAGTGATGAGCCAGCTCCGCGAGATGCGAGTCTATGTCGTTGACGTAGAGCGCCTCGAGAATCTCGGCGACCTTGCGATGCATGCTTACACGATTCGATGCGCCCAGACCCGCATAGACGGTTTCGCGGATAATGCCATGGGAAAATCGGTGTCGACCGCCGTGCTCCGTAACGATTCCAGCTTTCCTGACCTCATCCATCAGCTCGAGAACGACTTCAACAGGCAGTTCTATCGCACTTCGGATTACGCGAACGTCAAACTCATCTCCGATCGTCGCGGCCCAGGCGAGCAGCGAGTTGGCGTTGGACGACAACCCTGCCAGCCGGCGCCGGACCGACTCGCGTATTCCTTCGGGGATGTTGAAACCGGTGAGACCACCGCGTTCGAGTTGTTGCTTTCCCTGGGCTGCGACCAGGCGGACGACTCCTTCGACATAAAACGGGTTTCCGTCAGTAGCCCTGAATACAGCGCTTAGCAGCTTACCGCCGGGCTGAGGACCAATCGCATTGACCAGCATGTGCGCGACGTCGGTCTCGTTTAGCCCGCCGAGCGGAATGTGATGAGCTTCGCGGGTCAATTCTCCGAACTGCTTCGAGAGCTCCGCAGAACGTGACATCTCGTCGCTGCGGTAGGTTCCGAGCACTAACACGCGTATCCCTCTAAGTTCCCGCGCGAAGAAATTCAGAGCCAGCATCGAGGGCTGGTCAGCCGCATGCAGGTCGTCGAACACGATCATGAGCGGGGTCGCGCTGGCCACGCTGCGCAGCAAGGTAGTCAAAGAATCGAAGAGCCGAAAACGCGCCTGCTCAGGACCGGGTAGCCGCGTCGCCTGAAACTCAACGTCCTCACGCGCAGCCTCGCGGTATTCAGGAATCAGCTGAGCGATGTCGTAAGCGGCGTAGGGCGGAGCCGACCTCAGCAATTCGCTCAAGCGAGCGACGTCGATCGCGCAGGCGCGGATTACCTGCACCCAAGGCCAATAGATCGGGGCACCGCCACCCTCCCAGCATCGCCCCCACAGCACACGCATTCCGCGCCGCTCAGCGTCAATCGCGAGTTCGTCGGCCAGGCGCGTCTTGCCGATGCCTTGCTCCCCTCCGATCAGAAACATACGGCCGCGCCCTGAGATCGCATCCTCCAGAGCGCCGCGCAGTTCTGTCATCTCATGGTTTCGCCCGACGAAGCTGCCCCGCGAAATCCCAGCATCCGATTCGCCCGAGCTACTCATTTTTCGAATGACCCAGACTCGCGAGCGATCGCGAACCTGCGCACCACCTCGATCCTGGGTACAGGCGTTTTTTCGCCACGGTCATCATTTCTTATATCTGCCCAACAGATTCAGGTTGGGACTGAATTCGAGATCGCGCGGCGTCACGAAATCGGGGCCCGGCTCAATCTGAGGCACCGCCGGTGGAGCATTGTCGTGAGTATTCGTAAGTTCAAGCGAAAAATTTTCGGTCATCAACGTAAACTTTCGCAGGAAGCCGAGCTTGCGTTGATCGTCAATCCTGGCTGACGCGGCTGCGACCGGATCTGACGACGACGGAGGGTTTGCCGGCGCCCCAATGCTCGCCAGCAGATCCGCGTCTGAAATATGGAGATGATATGGATTGGGCTTTTGTTTGCTTGCCTCCTCGAAGCATCGGTACACGAGCGCGGAACAGATCAACGGGGTCTTTCCTTCTGCCGTGACGCGCGTGATTGCCTCGGCGCCTGCATCGATAAACGGACGCAACAGAGGCCCTGTGATGGGAACATGCCTGATGGTGGTAAGCAGGGCGAGCAGCATGAGGTCCTCGTAGGCATAGCGATCATGCTGGGCAACGTAGTAGTCGGCCCGATCTCCAACTGGAGTATAGGGCAACTTCTTATCGCCAAGAACAACATGATCGTCGCTTAGGAACCGGAAAATGTCGACGTATTCGGGATCTTGGCGCGAGATGCTATCGGCAAGTGGATCACGAAGCACGCCTTCCGCTACCGCTTCGACAACTGTGGCTCCGTCATACAACGCAGCGTGGCTGTAATGACCGCCGTCGAACTCAATTATGAGTTGCGACACCAGGTCAGTTCCGCGGAACATCAGGACGTCGCCCGGTTTGAGATCGCCTTGGCTAACGCTTCCGATGGCCATGAGAAGCCTCCCTGGCGGACTCTTTTCCGCGTGTGCCCCTTCTTTCATATGGGTCGGGTTGGAGCAAGTTGTCACGACTTCCGGCGGTGCAATCTTCACGGCGGGTTCGGCAGGACCGACTCGCGTCTGTCAAAATGATTCTCACTACGATCGGCGGCGGAGACCAGAACCTCGAACTCGATGGCAATCCGCAAAATCCGACTTGGTGCAGTTCTCTCACGCAAGGCACATAAGCTGAAACGCCTTAACTTTTGAGCTACAGTCAAGAAAAGCTCAGCACGCAAAACTTCGCGAACAGTTTGCTGCTATCCAAAATATGCTTGACCACCTGGGCGTTGTTTTCCGCGACCTCGAGACTAGCGGAGCCTTCTACGCGAAGGTTCTCGGCGAGATCGGCCTCAAGCTCATGGAGGATCACACGCAGCCGGACGGAACCGGATGGCTCGTATTCGCCAGGGGAGCTCCGGAGGCGCCGTTCTTCGTGCTCGACCGCGGGCCAGCCTTCATTCTGGCGTGATGCGAACGCTCCGGCACGAAGCCCGGTGCATATCGCGTTTCGAGCACCGTCGCGCGACGCGGTGGATCGGTTTCACGCGACCGGCCGTCGCTGCGGTGCGACCAACATTGGCGACCCGGGCGTTCGACGCGGGCGCTACGATCGCGCGTTCCTCATCGACCTCGACGGCAACAACCTCGAGGCCGGCGTATGCGCCTAGCCGGCAACCGGCCACGTCCAGCATTTCTGCCAGACCGCCGCCCCTCTCGATTTGAAAGATTCTCTACTGGCTGTAGGAAGTCAGCTTGAATACAATGCGGTTTAGATTTGCGACTGCCAGTTTATTTCCGGCGAACTGGCAACGTCGATCGGAAGAGACTAGCGTGTGTTAGCGGCTAAAGCCTGCGACGCTGACTTTCGGCGTGCCTTGCGCGGCTCGATGTCGAGCCGACGCCTCGGGGGCGGCAACCCGAGACCAGCGTGCCGGTTTATATGCCGTATTCGACCAGGAGCGCTTCTCGCAACTTTGTGAAATGAATCAATCCGGCCTGATACTGGACCCGCTTCTGGCTGGATACGCTTTCGAGGTCGAAGCCATAGCGGGGACGCACATAGGAGATCGCCGCGGAGAGCTTCTCGGGACTGAGCTGACGCTTGGCCGGCTCGACCCTCTCGCGCCGCACCTTGCGACCGAACAGTTTCATCGCCGTCTGATGCGGATAGATACCCAGGCTAACCATCACGTCAGCCGCGAGCTCGCGCGGATCGCTCAGATGCGCCTCGTAGCCGCGATGCGCCAAAAGCTGCGGGGCCTCCTCGCGCACTCCGAACAGGTCGGCCGTCACGTGATGACCGACTTCGTGCGCGAACGCGATCCCGACGACCGCCGGATGATGGGCCCCGTTGACGCAGATTATCGGCCGCTTATCGAAGCCCGGACCGCCACTTACGTAGAAGCCAAATAATGCGAGACCCGATGGCCACGGCATCTTGGCAATGCGAAAATCCACCCCCAGATTAAATGCCCGGGCGGCGAACTCCTGCATCGAACCGAGCCTGACGGCCGCCTCGTTCAAATGCGGCCAAGCCGTGTTTTTGGCTTCCGAGACTATCTCACGAACTTCGGACCGCCCCAGACACTTGCGCAGCGAGCGGCCATACTCGCGACGCTGGAGGCGGCTGCCTTCGTCGTGCAACAGGTTTAGGTTGGATGCGGGCTTGCGCTGGCTCTTGCCAATTCCGGCGAGAACTTCAGCAACGAGTCCTTCGATCCGCGGGTTGCGCTTCTCTCCGCTCATAGACAATTCCTATAACAGATTAAAACGAACAGTACAATATTAATGCCGATCAGGCAACAAGGAACCGCTACCCTCTTCCACACGCGAAATTATGCCCATTTTTCGGGCCTTTCGCCCCTCCGCTCGCCCGCCCCCATCCACCCCGATCATCTTATTGCACTGGCGAGATTGTGCAAACACCTCGCACGGGCGGAATTGCGTGGACACTTCCAACGGTCCGTCCCCACGATGCCAGCCTCGCGTCCGCAGTCACGACTGCGCAGAATGCAGCGCGGCCCTCCTATTGAGCGTAGGAAGCAAGGTTCCTCGACGTGCGCGCACACTGCACTAAATTTCAATCTCAGGAGAACAACGAATGGAATTGCGTCTTGTAACAACAGAAGAAGAGCGAAGAATCTTCACCGAACGTGTCGAGCAAGTTCGCGCTAAGCAGGGCTACGGATTCCGCGAGGGTCCGCGCTCGCGGCTCGGCAGTATCCACCTGACCTTCGGCAATCTCTATGGGCTCTACGAGAATGACGATGCGCCGGCCCGCAAGATGATCGCCGGGCTGGTGATGCACGATCTCGAGATGTTCCCGCAGACCTGCCCGCGGCCCGATCTTTCCCATCTGCCGCCGCGCAGCGTCATCGAAGTCAGCGAGCTGTGGTCGTGTGCGGTTGGCGCGGGAGCGCTCGCGCGTGCTGGCGCCGCCATCCTGGCCGGCCTGCTCGATGCGCAGGCGATCCTCGCCTACCTCGGCGTCAAGCCGTTTGACGGCACCGCGTTCTACGCGGCCTCCGGATTCGTCAAGGTCGGCGATCCGCTCGAGTACCCGTATCTCGCGACTCTATCCGGCGAAAAAATCCTGGCTCAGCCGATGATCCTCGCCGGCGAGGCGCTCGAGAAACTGACCAAGGTTTTCTCCAGCCTGACGATCGAGGCCAGCGCCGATTGCAGCATGCTGCGCTTCCGCAACTTTCTGCAGCGCAAGGCGCAGGCGGAACGTCCGGCTCACGGCGCAAACGCCCGGACCGCGTATCGCTACAACAATCTGGAGGTCGAGGCGGCAGCGTAAGCTAAAGGGGCACAACGAAAAATTTGACGTGGCCTACAGGCCACCCGATTTGGTCGCGAGCGCGCCGCGCGTGTGTTCGATCAAATCAAATGCGTTCGGCCGTCAAGTTTCGCTCAGTCGAACTTTCGGAGGGGTAAAGAGGGAACCAGTATGTACAAGACATCGGCAGATAATCCAATAATCGAGCTTCGCCAGCTCGGCGATTCACCAGGAAAAATTCCGGTCAAGCTCACCCACGAGGAGCTGAGCGCACTGTCGAAGGTCAATCCGCTGTTGGCCTGTGCGCACATCGGCGCCGAATGGGCGGTGATCATGGCCGCGATCTACTTTTGCGAACGCTTCTGGCATCCGTACCTGTATATCCTCGCCGTGATCCTGATCGGCTCGCGTCAGCACGCGTTGACGATCCTGATGCATGACGGCGTCCACTATCGATTGTTCCGCAACCGGTTGATCAACGACTGGGTGTCGGAAGTGGTGCTGGCGTGGCCGCATCTGATCTCGGCGCGCGCCTATCGCAAAAATCATTTCGGGCATCACAAGTTTCTCAACACCGAGCAGGATCCCGACTTCAAGCGCAGGATCGGCGATGAGGCCTGGGTGTTTCCGAAACCCGCGTCCGATCTCGCGACCTTGCTGATCCGCGATCTGCTCGGACTCAACACCCTGCGCCTGCTCAGACTCGCAGGCTCGCTGCTCCGCGGCGACACCGTCAGCTATTCGTTCCTGGCAGTGCGTTATGGCTTCTATCTCGCGGTCTTGTCCACGATCATTTACGCCGGCGCGTTCAAAGGCTTCCTCCTGTTCTGGATCATTCCGCTGTTCACCTGGTTTCTGTTTATCTTCCACGTGCGCAGCATCGCGGAGCATTCCGCTATCGACTCCAGCGACAGCCAATTTCCGCTGATCAGGACCGTGCGCGGCGCGTGGCTGGAAAAAATATTTTTGGCGCCCAAGAACGTCAACTATCACACCGAGCATCACTTCTTTCCCAGCGTTCCCTTCTATCGCCTGCCCGCGCTTCACGCACTCCTGATGTCCAAACCCGGCTATCGCGAGGGCGCGCATATTACCGCCTCCTACTGGGGCGTGCTGGGCGAATCGGTCCGCGGTGCGCTGCGACCGTCGGATGTTTGCGGTAAACTGCAAGTCGACTCTGATGGCGAAGTCGAATCCAACGGACTGATCGTGGCCGAGGCGGTTTCCACTTGATGTATACGTGACGAAAACAGCCGGTCGCCGGCTCGACGCAATCGTATCGCTCCAATGCGATTAGCCTGTCCGCGTGACGGGCTTGCGCCACGCGCGCGGTGCGGATGACGAGTTGGCGCCAGCTCCGCTGTTGACTCGGGTGAACGTAACCCGGTAAACGCCGTTGCGTATTTCGATTGTGCGTGGGGCGTGCCGGCACTTGGGGAGTGAGTCCGGTTTGACAAGTCGATTTACTGCGGGACATCGCAGTGACGCCCGGCCGCAACCGCTAGTCGCTGCATGACTGTCATCCCGATCACGTACAATCTGCGCAGTCTTATGGTCCGGCGCACCACATCGATCATGACCGCGCTCGGCGTCGCGCTGGTCGTGATGGTCGTTGTGATCCTGCTCAGCTTCGTAGGCGGCCTGCGCCGAAGCCTCGAGCTCGCTGCCGAGCCCGGGAGCTGGATCGTGCTCAGCCGCGGCACCACCTCCGAGGGCGAAAGCTACATCTCGCGCGATCAGTTCGACATCCTGCGCACCCGTCCCGAGATCGCCACTACCGCTTCCGGCGCCTCACTCATCTCGCCCGAGATGGTGGTGCCATTCAACGCCGCCGTGAAGCGGCCAGCCAATCAATTTCAGCCGGCGACGCTGCGCGGCGTCACGCCGATCGCCTACCAGATGCATCGCGGGCTGAAAATGACAACCGGGCGCGCGCCCGCCGCCGGCCGCGAGGAGATGATGATCGGACGCAAGCAGGCCGCGCGCTTTCCCGAACTCGGCGTCGGCGCGACCTTCAAGTACGGACGCCGCCTGTGGACCATCGTCGGAGTATTCGAGGACCGCGGCAGCGAGCTGGAATCCGAATTCTGGGCCGACCTCGACGTCCTCCAGCAGGACGTCAGGTTCGAGAACGGCTACTCCTCATTTCACGTGATCCTCAAGCCGGGGACGGAGGATTCGTTCAAGCAGGCGCTCACCAACGACGCGCGCCTGAGCGTCGACGCGATCAGCGACCAGCAGTTCGTCGCGGAGCAGACCAAGGTCGCCAACCGGCTGCGCACCCTCGTCTTGATCGTCGGAATAATCGTCGGCACCGGCGCGGCCTTCGGCGGCATGAACACGATGTACGCCGCGGTCGCGCGCCGCGCGCGCGAAATCGGAGTGCTGCGCTCGCTCGGCTTCGGCAGAGGCGCGGTGCTGATGAGTTTTCTGTTCGAGAGCGCGATTCTCGCAATCGCCGGCGGCGTCGCCGGCGTAATCCTCGCTATCCTGTTCAGCGTCGCCACCGGCCTCAATGCCCGGCTCATGAACGTCGGTGCCTTTGTCTTCTCCTCCACCTTTTCGCTCCCCGCCCTGGGCGCAGGGTTGGTCGTCGCCCTGCTGATCGGAGTCGCCGGCGGACTGCTGCCCGCATGGCGCGCCTCCCGCATCCCGATCCTCGACGCACTTCGCGAGGCGTGAACGATTTGAAAACGCTGAGCCTCATTTTCCGCAACCTGATGCGCCAGCCGCGCCGCGCGATTCTCACCGTGCTGACCTTCGCGATGGCGGCCTTCATCTTCACCGTCCTCGCCGCCATCCCCGCCTCGATCGACATGATCCTCGCGACTACGGCGCAGACGTTGCGCCTGTACTCCTACAACGGCGACGGACGTTACATCGGCGTTCCCGCGCGCTACTGCAGAGACATCGAGAAGATCCCGGGCGTGGTCGGATGCCTTCCGATGGTCGTGTTGCGCGCCACCTATCAGCACGAACACGAGGTCGTGCAGACCTTCGCGATCGACGCCGATAAAGTCGCCGACGTTTACCCCGACTACGATCTGTCGCCCACCGTGCTCCAGCAGTTCACCCATGAGCGGAGCGCGGCGGTCGCCGGGCGCATCCTGATGCGCACCCAGGGATGGAAGATCGGCGACATCGTGACCCTCAAGGGTGATTCCGGACGGCTTAACATCCGTTTCAAGCTGGTCGGTGAAATTCCTTCCAGCAACTATCCCAATTTTTTCATGTTCCGCCGCGACTACCTGGTGGAAGCGGAAAAGGCGATCGGCATCCCCGAGCAAAAGCATCCGGCGGGGTTTCTCGTCACTCGCGTCGCCTCGCCCGAGCAGGTCCCCTCGGTCATCAGCGCAATCGATCGCACCTTTCACAACTCCGACTATGAGACCGCGACCATGACCGAGAGCGAAGCTATCTCGGGCCTGATGTCCACGGTCGGCGATATCCGCGGCATCATCGGCGGCGTGTCGGCGGCGATCGCGCTCACGGTTTTTCTGATCGCCGCCAATGCGATGTCGATGCTGGTGCGGGAGCGCCTGCAGGACGTGGCCGTGCTGCGCACCCTTGGCTTCAACCGATGGTTCGTCGCGCGTTTGCTGTTCGGCGAATGCGCTCTTATCGGCACGGCCGGCGGCGTGCTCGGAGCGGGACTTGCGATGTGGCAGTTCAACAGCGGCACCACGCTGCATTCGGTGCTGGAGAGGGTAGGGTACCTGACGGTCACCTATGACGCCGCGCTCGAAGCGCTGGTCGCGGCCATCGCGATCAGTATCCTGAGCGCGGTGATTCCTGTGATGGGTGCGACGCGCGGGACGCCGGCCGACGCGTTCAGGAAAACAGTCTAAGGGCAGGGGCCGACCCCTGCACCCACCACCTACGCAAAGAAGGCAGGGGCTGACCCCTGCACCCACTACCTATGCAAAGCGGCCGGCTCCGTTGTCGCCGGCGGAAAAACATTCCGCTTCGCGATGCCGGCGGTTTCGTATCGCGGCGATGGACGCCTGCATCCTCTACTCATGCAGGCAAACCGGGTACGTTCTCGCCCCGTAGCTCACGGTAGGCTCTGGATCCCGGCCGTCGCTGCGATACCAGGCCGTGAGCGTGGCGATGCCCGCGGTGTCAGCAAAAAAGGCGAGGGGAAAAGTCGCGCGCGGACTGGAAAAACGCGCGCGCCTGGCAAAGGCGCACGACGCGACTAACGAAGGGGCGGATTGCTCCGCCCCTTTCGATAAAGGGGCGGATAAAGTGTCCGCCCCCCTTCGATTATTAACCTGCGGCGCGCCAGGCGCGCCGCTAAGTTATCTTCCGACCGCGTGCCGCACCACGTTCAGGATATGGATGAAGTCGCGCGTCGACGCGACCTCGCCCAGCAGCGCTACTCGCGACAACACTTCCATCTCGGCACTGGTGATGCTGTGGATGCGGCGCAGCTGATCGTTCTTGCGGAACTCGTCCCAGCCCGAATCGTGCTGCGATTCGGATGCCGGACTGAGCAACGCCTGGGTATGCGGATTGGCCAGGAAGAAGAGCTCGCGGCGGTCGAGCGCGAGTACTTCGGCAAGCCGCGCGACGATCTTGTCCGAAGGATGCCGTTTGCCGGACTCCAGATGACCGACGTACGGAATCGAGGTCTTGATGCGCTTCGCAACCTCTTCCTGGGTGAGGTCCAGTTGCCTGCGACGCTCACGGATGATTTGTCCGAAGCTGCGTTCCTTGGTTCGTGCCATTTGTCTGCGCTCCTCTTTCGAACTCCACTTCCCTTGGGATGACGAACGAAAAACAAAAAGTTGGTTCCGCTATTTATACGTCCTGGCCACTCTGGATTTTGCTACTGGCGGTAACAGAAGCTTCGAAACCGACACTACAAATTGTAGTTAACAGCCTCTGAGTGTAGCAAGAAATGCCTTCGCCTGTTACAGCTACATTAAGTATCACCTGCGCGGACCGGGGAGCAAGAGAAAATCTTCATATTTATTCGGCCCTTACTGGTTTAAATGGACGAGCCGGCGGCACCGGATATTCAGCCACGGGACGGAAAATCCGGCTGTAAGAAGATGCCACCGAAGGGTCGGAAAAATGTCCCGCATCTGCCACCATGGAATTTTTTCCGATAACCGTTTGATCAGTTTTCCATCTTTTGTTGCAACTTTGCTACAAAGCACATACCCGAGCCGGAACCGTGCCCAAAAAGACGCGCGCTCCCGCCATGTGCCAGAATCCTGACAAAAAGTTCAGAAACAAGGTTTAGAACGAGAACTCCTGAAAACGATCATTATATAGGACAGCCCTCCAGATATAGGACAGCCCTCGAGGCCACCCAGGAACGCACAAGGCCGCCAGCTCTTCACGCTACAAAGATCTAGAACGCCGAAACCCAATCAAAGGTTTCAAGGAATGTCCCGCATCCGGAATCTGTGACTTCTCTCCGCCGCGAAGATCGAGCGCGCAAATCACTGTCGCTCAATGAGTCCAAGAAGAGCGAAGTCATCCTCAAAGTCTCCATCTTTCTGGATCGGCAAACTTCTCTCAGCCGCGTAACGAAAAAGAAGGTGCGTCATCCCGAGCTAAGGCTGCCGAAGTCCCTCCGGCCAGCTCAGGACAGGCTCCGGATCGAAGCCAATCTCTCGACCTACTACTTGAGATGGATATTCGCTCAGAGCCTGCAAAATGCATCAAAAAAGAATTGTGCGCGATCGAAGGTGCACAGACTGCTGTCACGAGCGAGCAAAAAAAGAAGACCGTCATCGCTGAGCGTTTGTGACTTTTTTGAACAGCAATAAAAGAAAGCTCACGGAAACCACCGCAGTCCCGACGAAACGGTATAGGAGGAAGGTTATCCTGAGAGCCTGTGATTTGTTCCATTGCGAACGAGGGGAACTTAACAGGAAACCACTGTACTCTTAAGAGCTCGCCAAAAAACGGAGGTCCTCCTGAGCGCAGGCTGTCGGAGTCGAAGGATCCTTCCCGTTATCGCGATACGAAGCCGTTCGCGTGGCGATGCAATGTTTTTCCTCGGCGACAACGCAGCCGGTCACAGGGTCGGGTCTCCATCGCACCGCTGTATGAACATGCTATCGGCGTGTAATCTCAGTACTCACCAGTATTACTGCCACGCGCTTAACCGTGCAAAGCCGCGCCGTCCGGAGTATGCGTGGAACCTTAAACCGGGAGTCGAAGAGAGCGGAACCCAATGAGTAGCTTGACACCTGAGACGCCGGACCTGGTCAGCGCTCGCCCGCGCGAAATTCGATCCATTGAGCGAGAGCGAACTCAAACTTTTGCGCGCCGCCACTATCGGCGAATTTGCCTTTTGCGGCCAAGCGCTCGCGCCGCCGATTCGCGTAACGATCCTGCACAGGGCGCCGGATGGGGTAACGAGCGAACCATTCGAGCCGATTTGATTCGATGGCTGTGCGTCGACCACGCGGCCAAAGGCCTCGTCGATCCTCGCGGCATCCGGGTCCATGCCGCAAAATTGCGGATGCTCTGGACCTCTCTTTCGTCAATCGTGCCTTTTCCTCTCGCTTCAACAATTGTCGTCTTCGCCAGTGACGATGGTCCTGGAAGACGGCCAGCTTGAAGCATTTTACTTGGAAGCCAGCCGGACTGCGGCGGTCATGGCCGACGGGTTGAAGGTGCGCGGTGACCTACTTTTCCGCAACGGCAACGCCGAAGGCGAAGTGGGACTGGCAGATGCCGACATTGGCGGAAACCTCTCAATGCGACCACTCGACGTTCAAAAAAGGACTGTTGGCCGATGGAATCGAGGTTGGCGGCTCCGTGTTTCTGGCGATGGATTCAGAGTCGATGGCGAAGTGCGACTGATAGGGGCGGATGTCGGCGGAAATTTCGAATGCGACAAAGGGACGTTCAAGAACGCTGGGCGGTACCGCGTTGTCCGCCGATGGAATCAAGGTGGGCGGCGACGTGTTTCTCACGCGGTCGCTTCAACGCCGAGGGCGAAGTGCGACTGGTTGGAGCAGACATTGGCGGAAACCTCGAATGCGAAGATGGCAAGTTCAAGAACGCGGGAGGAGTTGCTCTCTCTGCCGGATGGAATCAAAGTGGGCGGCGATGTTTTTCTCACCGATTGCTTCATCATCGAAGGCGAAGTCCGATTGGTTGGCGCGGATATCGGGGGAAACCTCGGATGCGACAGGGTTTCGAACGTGGGCGGATTGCGCTCTTTGACCACGATTAAGAGTGACTGGTTCGAATTTCTCAGAGCAGGCGTCGGTCAACGGACCTTTCTTGTGGCAGAAGGTCGGATGGTGACCATCGGATGCGCTAAAGGGCGTTTAGAACACCGGCGATTTACTCAATTCGCGCACGCACCAAGTGGGTTCCGTATCACGGGAGGCTCAACCTACGGCATGCGCTTGGTTCGGTCCAATGGCCGACGACGCATAGGCAGTAGTTGACAGTCGATGTGAATGCGGACAGGCTTCAGTTTGCGGTCTTTGTCTACTTCACGAATCCCAACGGGCCCGACGCGCAGTCCGATTGCCCGTAACAGGACTGCCGGCGCGGAATTCCAACATACGACGGTCGGGCCAATCTCCGACGCAAAAACAGCTGGCCCTTGATGGCGGCTTCATCTCGACGGCTTCGTTTACACACGAATCGCGCCGAGCCAGTCGACGCAAAGAGCAGGCTGGAGTGGCTAGGACGGCAAGGAGACGGTTTTTGGCCACAGCCGTATCGGCAACTCGCCAGGGTACTGCGCGAAGCGGGCGACGACTCCGGCGCGCGGAGCGTCCTTGTCGCGATGGAAAACTCGCGCCTGAAGTTCGGAATCTTCGCTGGTGGTCGTGGCCTTGGGCTTGGGTACTCTGGGCAACAATTGGTTATGGTTATCGGCCGTTGCGCGCCGGCTTGGGGGTCGCCCTTTTCGTTCTCATCGGCTTCTTCCTTTTTTCCTGGGGGCAAGCCGCAGGCGTTCTCATCCAGATTCCCGACAAAGAAAACGCTACCGTTTACCAACCCTTCAATGGCTTCATCTATTCGCTCGAGACTTTCCTGCCGCTGGTCGACCTGCAGCACGCCAAGCATTGGCTTCCCCCGGGCCGCGGAATCTTACCCTCAATGCACCGGTCGACCTGCTGAAGCCCCTGTCGCAGTACCGGCCACTCAGCTGGTTGCCCGATTGGGAGCATCAATTCGGGTCCCAATTTCGGAGAGCACCTTCGATGGTATTTCTGGCTGCATATCATTTCGGGCTGGTTCTTCACCACGATGTTTATCGCCGGAGTGACCGGCCTCGTCCGCAAAGACTGACCGACAGCGGGGACTTGCAAGCATTCGTTGCCCATCATCTGGCCTTGGATTCCCGGGTGATCCCAGCCTGCCAAGGCCCACCCTGATTTCGCGTTTTGCTTTCCTCGGGAACAAGAAGGCTCGAAACCATCCACTGGGTAGATTCAAGGAGTTGTTTTCCGAATCTTCGCCTCGAAGTTACGGTTTTCGCATAAAATGCTTCAAGGTGTTTAATCGCCGGGAGGTAACGTTCGGATCATGCGAAAGAGATGTCCGCTTCGATGGGCGCGTCGACGATCGCGGCGGCATGTGACGGCAAAATCCTTGCACCCGGCTGGCGCGGGTGTTAGCTGAATGGAATATCGCGTGATCGGATACGAATCGTGCGCGATTAGCCGATGCTCTCCAGGACAATAGTAATACCGGTCCTCGTCGTTTTGATGGCCGCGTCGCCGGTGGCCGCACAGAACGCCGGCTCGGAGGCTCGCAGCGGTGCGAATCCCACGCAGCTGGCGCAGGCTGCGCCCGCGATACAGCCGTCCAACGGGGCGGCCGCGCCGAATGCTCAGCCCTCCTATGCGCCCGGGCAGCCGGGGCCGGGAGCAGCGCCCGCCGAGGCGGGTTCCTCGCCTGGCAGTGTTGGATCCACGCCATATGGGCGGCCTTTGGGCGGCATGAGCGCTCGTACCACCGTCAACACGCAGCCCCGATTCGGCCCGCAGGCATCTGAAATCCCCGCCTACGGCCAGGGGCAGCCCGCGTTTGGCTATACAGACCCTATGCAGCCGCAGGGCGTCTTCTCGCAACCGGTCGGAGCGGCGGCGGCGCCTCCTCTGGGCACCCAGAACCTGGGCGCATCGGGCGCCTTGGGGCCTCTGGTGCCGCTCGTGCCTGCCGGCGCCACCGACCTGAAAGCCCCGCACTAAGTTCGCCGACCGGTTTTTACCGACCGGTAAATTCTTTACAGTTTGTAGACATTAAAACCGACGTGTTAGGCTGTCGTCGCGCCCCAAACGGTCAGGATCGGTTCCGTAGATGACTAAAATGTCGGTAGCAATTTCTAATATCAACGCAGCTATTAAAGAAAACACTAAGTAAACATCAGCTAAGTATCTGAATTTATTGACGTTTTTTGCGTATATGCGAAAAGACGTCAGAACGTTCGTTTTTGGTTACAATAGGTTTAAATGCCTCGAAAAAATTCGATCTTGACAGAGGATGGCTTTAAAGATTGGCTATAGACTCGCAACAACGCGATTAACGGGGTGTAACGTTAGTTACGGAGTTGACGGTCATTAGCCAGCGGGGAATGTGGCTGAATGATGCTTGGGAGTGCTAGACCGTGTGATTGCGCTAATAAGGCGCTCACCCTCCTGTATAAAGTTTATGCAGATGGGGTGGCGGACGCGTGGTCGGCCTAAGATCCTCGACCTTCAACCCGCCGGCTCTATAGACTCAGTTCAGTGATCAAGCCGTCTCATAGCCCGGGTAGTCAGCGTTAGCGATAGTTAGGCATCCCCAGGAGACCAGTAGCCAGCATCCAGTTGGCAACCTGGTCGCCTCCAGCTCGATCAGTAAAAAATCAAGAATTTTTGAATTTTGCGAAACCGGCGTCGGACCCGGGCCGACGCGGTCATCGGGCGACTCGGTAGGTAGCGCGGTCGAGCCTGGTCGACCGGGAATCGTCGAATCTACGGTCCGTCCGTCGAAGCTCCGTCTCTATCTGGGTCGCACGACCTGCTCCACATTAAGCAGGACCTCCTCATCAATATGACAGTACAGGCGATCTGGCCGTCTTGGGCGCTCGTGTTCAGCGCGGCGCTCGTGATCACGGTCCTGCCGATCCCGCTGATCAGGAGGCTCGCTCGCCAGCTTGGCGCCGTCGCGATGCCTACCGCGGGCGACTCGCCGCGCGAGCCGATCCCGCTCCTGGGCGGCATCGCGATCGTGGCGGGCCTGGTCCTGGCCTTCTGCGCTTTCACCGGGCCGACCTGGTTTCCCGAGCATGCGCTCCCGATCGTCATCGCGCTGTGCGCCACTCTAGCGATCGGCATCGCGGATGACATCCTGGAGTTCCGCGCGCGGACCAAGTTGGCGCTCCAAGTCGTTGTGGTGGCCTGGTTCGCGATCTACGGGATCACCTTCACGCTGACCGGCTATGGCGTCATTGATCGCGCGCTGACCGGAGTCTGGCTGCTCATCGCGATGAACGCCTTCAATTTGATCGATGGCCGCGATGGGCTGGCCACCGGAGTCGGGATCGCCGCGACGCTCGGAGTTGCCGCGATCGCCGCGCTGCACGGCCATTCGTCGCTGGTGACCTGGGCGCTCGCGCTGGGCGGCGCGCTCGCCGGATTCATGCTGTTCAATTTCCGGCCCGCGTCGATCTTCATGGGCGACGCGGGTGCGCTGGCTGTGGGCTTGCTGCTCGGCGTGTTTGCTATCCGGGTCAGCAACTTCGAGGAATATCCCCGTCTGATCCGCGCCGCGTTGCCGCTGCTCCTGATGGCGGTTCCGCTGCTGGACGTGATCACGGTGATGGTCACGCGCGCCGGGACCGGCAAACCGATTTCGCGCCGCGGCCTGGATCACACTCACGATCGTCTGGCCCGTCTCGGACTGTCCGAACTGGGCGTCGTGGTTTTGCTGTGCGTGGTGGAGGCACTGGGAAGTGCCGCTGCTATCGCGCTGGTGGCCGTACCGCCGCTCGCTGCCGTTCTGATTCTGCCGTTCGTCGGGTTGCCCTTCGCGCTGTTCGCACTCTTCCTGATGGATCAGTCGTTTGATGAGCCCGGTGCGCTGACCAAGCTTCCTGGGATCGCGCGCCTGATTCTCAGCCTTGGCTACAAACGCCGGGTCGTCGAAATCGGCCTCGATGCGGTTCTGATCGCCGCGGCCTACTGCGGGGCGTTCCTTCTCAGCCACGAGTTCGAGTTGCAGCCCGCGCAGATCGTCTCATTCGTTCGAGGTCTCGAGTGCACCGTGGCCGCCTCGCTGGTCGCCTTTCTACTGACGGGCGTGCATCGCGGCATGTGGCGATACACCGGCCTCGACGACGCGCTGCGATTTGCCAAGGCGGCGTTCTTCGCCGAGGTGCTGACGATCGCGCTGTGCCTGGGGCTGTCGATTCAGACTTCGGTTTCGCAGGCCGCGATCTTCCCGGTGCTGCTGTTCAACTTCCTGCTCGTGAGCCGGTTCTCGTTCCGAATTCTGATGCGCATGATCGGCCGCTTCGCCGCCAAGACCAGCCGGATGGTCGTGATAGGAGCGGGCGACGGCGCCGAAGAGGCGGTTCATCACGTGCTGTCGCAGCGCGGCAATCGGCACATCCTGCTCGGGTTTATCGACAACGACGAATTCAAGCTGGGTAAATTTCTCTACGGCCGGCGGGTTCTCGGTCCCACGTGCGAGCTTAGAAGAATCCACGACGCCGTCGGTTTCAACGAAATTCTCATCGCCTCCGACAGCCGCCTGTCCGCGGCCGAGATGCATGCGCTGGTCGGCTTCGCGCGCGAGCAGCGAGTCACGATTCGCCGCTTTATGGGTTTTGCCGAATTGAACCTCGACCACGCTCTCGACAGGTACGTGTGAAGATGTCGCCGACCAATTCAGTTTCGAGCGCCGGCGCCATCGAGAGGCCTCGCGTCCTTCACTACCTGTCCAGCTCCGCATGGGGTGGCGCCGAAGAGCATGCGCTCTCGCTTCTCGAGGCGATGCCCGATCACGGACTGATCCCGTACCTGGCTGCATCGCCGCGGTTGCTCGAAACGATGGGTTCGCGATTGGCCGCGTTCGGTTCGCGTTACATCGCGATCGAGCGGAACTCGATCCGCGACTGGAGACACGGCAAGCGGTTCTGGAATTTTCTGAAGTCGGAGCGAATCGACCTGGTACATTCGCATCTGTTCGTGGCCAGTCTGTTCGCATCGCCACTCGCGCGTATGGCTGGAGTCCCCGCCGTGGTCGAAACCTTCCATCTGCGCGAGGCCTGGCGCGAGGGCCATTGGCTCAAGGGCAGCTTCTGGATCGACCGGCAAATCAGCCGCTTCGTCGATCGTTACATCGCGGTTTCGCAGGCTGCCGAGCTCCATCTGATCGAGAACAAGCGGATCGCGCCCTCGAAAATCGTGAAAATTTACAACGGCCGCGACCTCACGCACTTCGCGCCGCCGTCAAACGCCGCCATTGAAGCGGCGCGTTCCGAGCTGAGCGTGACCGGCAAGCAGGTCGTGATGGTGCTCGGACGGCTCGAGCCGCAGAAGGGCCACGTGTTCCTGATCGAGGCTCTGAAGACCCTCGCGCCGCGATGGCCGAAGCTGGTGGCGCTGTTCGCCGGGACTGGTGCGCTGGAAGCGGAGTTGAAAGCGCAAGTGAGTGCTGCTGGTCTTGCCGATCGGATCACTTTCCTTGGGCAGCGCGACGATACCGTGCGCTTGCTGGCCGCCGCGGACATGGTCGTTCTTCCCTCCTTGTTCGAGGGCTTGCCCCTGGTCGCCGTCGAGGCGCTTGCGATGGCGCGACCTATGGTTGCGACCAACGTCGAGGGGACGCGCGAAATCGTTGCCGACGGCGACACCGGGATTCTCGTTCGCCCATCGGATCCCACGGCATTGGCTGTCGGTATCGAACGAATACTCGCGGACCCGTCGCTGGGCGCTCAGTTGGGCGCACGCGGCCGCCGCCTCGTCGAGCGGAATTTCGACGTGCAGATGCAGATAGCAGCAACCGTCCGGCTATATCGGACGCTTCTCGAGAAAGGACAGATACGAGTGGTTAACCGAAAAAATGAGTTGCGAAAGTCTCAGGACAGCCCGACGCGGCATGGTTCGCTGGAAGGAGAGGCACTTTAATGAGCGCACATTTTCCCGGCGCTGATTCTCCGGCCTCGCTCGTGTACGTAGCCTTCTACGCCGCCGGTGGGCTTCTCCTCTACGTCTGGTTTCTCTATCCCGCTCTGCTCGCGATTTTGTCGATCCCGCGCAAGGACCGCGAACTCTCATGCGAGGGGCAAGCGGTCGAGCAGTTCCCTTTCATCTCGATGATCGTCGCTGCCTACAACGAGGAGCAGGCCATCGAGCGGACCATCCGGGGTTTCCTGGAAAGTAACTACCCCGGCGAGTCCGAACTGTTGATCGTCTCGGACGGCAGCACTGATCGGACTGCGGAGATCGCATTAGGCTTCCTGTGCGATCGGGTGCGGCTGGTTTCTCAATCCAGCCATCTCGGCAAGGGCGCGGCGCTCGCTCGGGCGCTGCCGCGAGCGCGCGGCGATATCCTGGTCTTCAGCGACGCGACCTCGGTGTTTGAGCCGCAGACGTTGACCGAACTGGTGCGGCCGTTTGCCAATGAAAAGGTCGGGCTGGTGACGGGAAGAGTCAGGGTGGAAGGGTCCGCGGTCGCCGGCCTCTACCGAAAGTACGAGGAGGCGATCGAAAGTATCGAAGCGCGCGGCGGCGTCATCTCGACCGCTCACGGATGCGTGTACGCGCTGCGCCGATCGCTGTCGTGCCCTCACGATTCGCGCCTGACCAATGATTTCTTTCATCCGATACTCGTGAACCTGCGCGGCTTCTACGTCGTCGTCGCGCCCAAGGCGGTGTGCACCGAGTCGTACTCGCCGGAGTCGCGAGTTCAGTTCACTCGGCAGGTGCGAATGGTCTCCCTGGCCGCGTTCGTTTACATCAAATATCTCCCGGTTCTGATCTTCACCGGAAAGTGGCGCTCGCTGTTCGTGTTGACGTCGCATAAGGCGCTGCGCTGGCTCACCGTCCCGTACCTGGCGATCCTGGCCGTCGCCTCGATGCTTCTCGCTTCACAGGGAACGTTTTACGCCGTCGCATTCTGCGCCCAACTGCTGTTCTGGTGCGCGGTCTTGGCGGGCGCGAGCTCAAGAGTGTTCGGGTTTAACAGTCGCCTCACTTTCGCATGGGATTTCGTGACGCTGAACTGGGCGGGGACTATTGGGCTGTGGAAATTCTGGCAGGGACATCTGCCGACCGATTGGGAAACAACGATTCTTCCGTCTGCTGCCGCCCGGAACCCGGCGCCGGGAGGAAATTAGGATGGGTAGTGTAATGACGGACACACCGAATATCTTTGTTCTCGTCGATGGCTTTGGCTGGCAGTGGCTGCAGTCAATCCCATTTCTCAAAAAACAGGCTCCCTATCGCCGCTCGCTGGCGACCACCCTGGGCTACAGTGCCGGCGCGATCCCTTCGATCCTGACCGGCCGCTATCCCGAGGATCACGGCCGCATGGCGATGTTCCATCGCGTGCCGCGCGCCAATTCTCCGTTCCGCAATTTTGCATGGTTGTGCTCGATGCCGCCGGCACTGGTGGAGAACCGCTACCTGCGCCACGTGGTCGAGTACGGAGTAAAGGGATTGTACGGTTTCGGCGGCCACTTCGATCTTTATGCGATACCACTGAAGTATCTGCCGATGCTTGACGTGTGCGAAAAGCATGACATCTATCAGCCCGGCGGAATTTCCGGGTCAACTACAATTTTCGACCGCCTGGAGACTAACGGGGTTCCGTATCGTACCTACTCCTATCATCAGGCATCGGATTTTCAGTTGCTCGAGTCGCTCAACCACGACGTCAGCCAGGGTGCGGCGAGTTTCTACTTCGTGTATCTGGCGGAGGTCGACGCGTTTCTGCACGCTCATGCCGATGAACCGGCGCGGGTGGCCAATCTGCTGGCGCAATACGAGCAAAGGCTCACCCGGGTTTACGAGACGGCAGCGTCGCGTCACGGCAAGGTGCGGTTTCATTTGTTTTCGGATCACGGGATGGCGCCGACCCGGCGCACGGTCGACATAATGGCGACCCTGGCCGGGCTGCCGTTCAAGGTGCCGAGTTCGTACCTGGCGCTGGTGGACTCGACCATGGCGCGCTTCTGGTTCTTCGATGGCGGCGCGCACGAAGCGATTCACAAGGCGCTTACCGACGGAGACTACGGACGCTGGCTGAACCAGTGCGAGTTGCAAGGGATGAACGCGTACTTTCCCGACGACCGCTATGGCGAGGAGATCTTCCTGCTGAACGAAGGTGTGGTCGCCGAGCCGAGTCATATGGGCGCCTCGGCGCCGCGCGGAATGCACGGGTTTCACCCGTCGGCGCCGCACTCCTATGCCTCGTTCATTTCATCCGAGGATTACGACGGCAAACTGAAGAGCATCACCGACATCTTCGACGTGATGTGCGAATACTGTTAGTAGAAAAATAGCTGAGTTTGGCGGCAGTCGCGTTACTGCGAATTTCTGCTAATCTCCTTCAGGCGGGGGATGTATCTAAAAAATTCAATCGAACCGGCCGCTCCCGGAAGCGGTCTGCAGGCCAGCCGTCCGGGCTTGGCCGCGCCCTGCAAGCTGTTACTGTTTGCGCTTGCGATGTTCATCTGCGGGTGCGGCGGCAACGCGGTGCAGACCGTCAATCACGAACCGGTGAAGGCCGACAACGGGCCATATCAAATTGGCCGCGACGACCTACTCGATGTGATGGTATGGAAGCAGCCTCAGCTAAGCGGCCAGGTCCGCGTATCCGGCGACGGCACCATAACGGTGCCTCTGGTTGGCCAGGTTCCCGCGGTCGGACTGACTACCGCGCAGCTCGACGATGACCTAACCAAGCGGCTGCAGCACTTCGTCCATGATCCGACCGTCACGGTCCGCGTCCTCGATCCGACCAGCGAGGTATTCTACGTACTGGGTGAAGTGCAGAAGCCTGGTATGTACCGACTGATGTCCGGCGAGGTATTGTCTCAGGGTCTGGCCGAATCCGGCGGCACGACCGAGTTCGCCAACCTGAGGAAGGTCAAAGTCATTCATCGAAACGGGGGGCAGCAGGTCGAGATGACGGTCAATTACACGCTGGTCCAGTCGGGGCAAGACCTAAGTGCCGATGTGCCGCTACAACGCGGCGATACGATCATGGTGCCATGAGCCGGCGATGGGGGCTGTTCACAGTCTTCGCCCTGGTCGCGACGCTGGCTGCGTCTTCTCCGAGCCACGCTGCCCAGTTCTGGCTGTGGCCGGGCGCCCAGATCGCTGAAATCTACGATGACAATTTCCACTTCACCCCGATCGGTAGGCAAGGCGACTGGGTCACCACCGAGTTGCTGAGCGCGACCCTCGAGGCTGAAGCCCCGCGGCGCTCCTTCTTTCTTACTTATCAGACCCTGATGTTCGAGGCGGCCCACAACCCCGGCGCCGACAGCTTCGGTAAGAACCATTTCGTCGGACTGCGTGATGCGGAGCATCTCACAGCCAACACCGACCTCTATGTCACCGACAGCTTCCTGGTCGGCAACGCGGTCGGCGGCGGGCTCCTCACGGGAGCCAACGGTCCTATCACGGCGCAATTGTCAGAGTCGCTGATTTACAAGTCTTCCGCCATTAGCAACAACTTTGCGCTCGACATGATTTCGAAATACAGCGAGGACCTCACCTGGTCGGCAAACCTTCATCAATATCTTCTGGTCGACACTTCCAGTGGCAGCTCCACGACAGCGTCCGAGTATAACTTTGGCCAAGGCGGCGCAGCGGCGGCTGACTACCGGATTGCGGGACTGCTCACCGCCGGACTCGGCTACCAGTTCGACGATTTCCGCTTCTCGAACACCAGCCTGCCGACCAGCGAAGACAATTGGCCGCAACTCAGAATCGGTTGGGGCGTGAAGACCAACTTTTCGATCACGGCACAGGCCGGGCCTATCATCTATAACAGTTCAGCGGGCACGGTAGGGACTAAGTCGGTGTCCTCCAAGGTGACGGTCGATGCGGGCTTCCTGGTTGCCGCAACTTACACGGCCCGCCGCTGGAGTATCGAGGCCACGGCGGGCCAAACTCCCGGGCTCAGCGCAGGTGTCTCAGGGGCGGCAACCGACCGCATCTTCGGACTGCTCGGCCAGTATCGGCTCACGCGCCAGACGACCGCATTTGTTAACTCCGGCTACCTGGATATCAGCGGCTCCGGCAGCTTCTCACGGATCATCACCTACACCGCCGGCCTGGCCTACCAGGTGAACCCTGCTATCTCGTTCACCGGCCAATATCTCGGCTACCGGGCCCTGATCAGCGGTGCCAGCGCAAGTGCCCTGGTGGCGTCACCGGGCAGCGAGGCGGTCGCGAACTTTTTCATGTTCGGGGTGGTTCTGACGCCTCGTCCTTTCAGATGGAGTATGTAATGCCAAATCAGCAAGACTCGTCGCCAGTTTGGGTTCCCGTGATTTTCTCACGGACCGCACCCTTTAACGTCAGTCCTTACATGGACATCATCTACCGGCATCGGCTCGCGGCGGTGTGCGTGTTGGTAGTAGGACTTGCGACGACGGTCTTCCTGGCCGCGTTGCTGCCGAATCAGTACAAGTCCTCTGCGTTGATCATGATCGAGGCGCCGCAGGTTGCGGCGGCCTACGTCAACCTCCCCTCGGCCAGCGCCAACAGCAGGGAACAGCCGGCCAATGTAGCTGATCAACTGGAGGCAATCGCGCGCACCTCATTCACCCAGCCGCGCCTGAAGCAAATCATCGATAAGTACGGGCTCTATCCCGGATTGTCGGGACAATCAACGCAGGTCATCGTCAACCGCATGCGCAAGCATATCGGACTGGCGGTGCCGCCGGACGCGATCCAAAATGACAATCCCCGTCAGGTATTTAAGGCGCCTGAGGTCCTGAGGGTCAGTTTCGTGTACCCCAATCGCTTGCTGGCGCAGCGGGTAACCGCCGAGCTCACCAGCCTCTACATCGACCAGGGCTACCAGGATCGAATTCAACGCGCGGTTGACGCAGCAGCGTTCGTACAGAACCAGGTAACCCAGACCAAGGCGCGGCTCGCCGAGCAAGATACCGCTATCCAGCAGTTCCAGCGCCGTTACCAGGGAAGCTTACCGGAGGATCTGGAGACTAACTCCAACCAATTGTCCCGGCTGGAAGACCGGTTACAGGCACTCAACGACAGGATCAATACTCCCAACTTGAGCCCGGTGACCGGACAACAGATAGCCGTGACTCCGCGCCAGCAACTTAAGATCCTGGAGCTGAACCTGGTCGCTCTCAAGGCTCAGTACAGTGACGACTATCCCGACGTCATAGACCTGAAGTCACAAATTGCAAATCTCAAGGCGCAGGTGCAGCAAGACGGCGGCAAGGACGGCGCCGACGATGACCGGGCCAGCGCGCAGAGCTCCTCTCCTTCGGCTCCGCTGGAAAGGGAAACCTCCGAGCTCGAAGGCCGCATTGCCACTGTCAGATCGCAGATTGCGTCCTCGGCGCAGCACGGTGAACAACTTGCGGCGCTAACCAGGGACCACGACGCTTCCGCGGCGGAATATCACGCGCTGCTGGACAAGCAACTCGCCGCCGACCTTCAGGAAAAACTCGAGAAGCGGCAGCAGGACGAGCGCCTGCGCCTGCTCGAGCCAGCCAGCTTTCCCAAGGCCGCCGAAGCGCCGAGCCGCTTCTCGATACTGTGCCTGGGCCTCGTTTTCAGCTTCGTCCTGGCGCTACTCGCGCCCTTCGGGCTTTTCTATACGGACACTTCGTTCAAGAGCACGGAAGAGCTTCACAGCGAATACGGAATCCGGGTCGCAGCGGCTATCCCGTTGATCGAGTCGAAGGCCGAGCGGCGAACGGCGACCTTTAAAGCGATGCTCGCGTCAACGACCTGCCTGCTGGTGATCGCCGCGGCGCTGTGGGTCTACGTAACGGTGCTTTCTTAGACCATCATGGCTGTATACCAAACTTACTATCATTTACGGCGCGAGCCCTTCAGCATCAGTCCTGATCCCTCGTTCCTGTATGCCTCGCCAGCGCATCGCGAGGCACTTGCGCAACTGCGCTACGTGGTGCAGGAGCGTAAGGGGTTCGCGGTCATAACCGGCGAGGTTGGCACCGGCAAGACGTTGCTGCTGCGGAGCCTGATCGGCTCGGTAGGTCCGACCGTCCAGACCGGCTATGTCTTCAATCCTCCGCGCACGACTCGAGCACTGTTCGAGTCGATGGCTGAAGAGCTGGGCATTCACCTGAATGGCTCGGAGAATCCGGCGGGGGAACTCAATCGCTACTTCCTGTCCACTTATGAGAAGGATGCGACCGCTGTGATGATCTTCGACGAGGCTCAGTCGCTCTCGACGGAGCTCCTCGAGGAGATTCGACTGCTCACCAACATGGAGACTCACAGCGCCAAGCTGTTGCAGGTGATCCTTGCAGGACAGCCGGAGCTCAACGCGAAGATCGATGCTCCGGAGTTAAGGGCGCTGCGCCAGCGGCTGGTTTTCCGTTGCTTGCTCGAGCCGCTGAACGAGTCTGACACCGTCAGCTATATATCCTTCCGTCTTAGCGCGGCGGGCGCCGACGCGTCACCGTTCACACTGAGTGCCTGCCGCGCAGTGCATGGCTACTCCGGCGGCATTCCGCGCTTGATCAATGTTATTTGTGACAATGCGCTGCTGGCCGGCTACGCCAGCGACCGCCGAACTATCGACGGTCCGCAGATCGACGAAGTTGCCGCCGACTTAAGGCTGCGGCCAGCGCGCAATGTTCGTACCATCGTGACGCCTATCACAACTGCACCGGTTGAGGTCGAAGCTCCTCCGTTCCGCCGCACAGCTGCTGATTTGGCGTATGCTTATCCCGCCCCGGCCCCGGTCGCAGTTGCTAATGAAGTGTATTTGACTGACGCGATCAGTTATCCGGCGCGCCACCGGATAGCGTTCGTAGTAGTAACCAGCGCCCTGGCAGTCTTCGCGCTGGCCGCCCTGGCGATGGCGGGAAGTTCCACCTCCGGTTCGCCGCTGGCGCAAATCACGGGATTTCTGCAGAACGCGGTGTCCTGGATTTTTGGTTAGTTAGCTCCAGCTGTTCGCATCAGTTTAGTCGTCTTTCCTTTCCGTTCCGTTTCCTTTCGATTCTCAGTCGCATCCGAGGACGTCTCTATGAGCCGAGTCTATGAAGCATTGAAGAAGGCCGAGGGTGATCGTGCCGCCGAGCAGGCCCGAAAAAATGGCGGCGCCGCCCCGGCCGAACCGCTTCGACGGGTCGCCGTCGAGCGTCCAGCGATTCAAGCCGACACTCCCCCGATCCAGATCGAGCACGCGCCGAATCACGCCGACCATTCATCGAACGGCGCTGATCATTCGTCGAATGGGTTCGATCTGCCGCCGCTACACGTCGATAGGTCACCGCATGAGATAACTCTCCCGGCTGCGCGCGCCGAACCGCTTCCTCTTGCAAAACGTAACGGCCAAGGCCCGCTGCTGGTGATGAATCAGTCAAGATTTGCGAAGGCTGCGGAACAGTTCCATCTGTTCGCGGCCGGCATGCAGCGCTGGGCGGTGGAAGAACAAAAGCGCGTGTTCATGATTACCAGCTCGGTCAGTGGCGAAGGCAAGAGCTTCTTCGCACTGAATCTCGCCGCCAGTCTCGCGCAGATCGGCGAGCGGGTTATCCTGGTCGATGCGGACCTGCGGGCCTCGACTCTTCACTACGCCTTCGACCTCGCGCCGCTGCACGGATTGATCGACTACTTGAAGGGCGAGGTCGATCTGCCGCAATGTCTGCAGGCCACCTCGATTCCGGGCCTGGTCCTGGTTGCGGCGGGTGGCATGAGCTATACGCCGGCGGAGACTTTGGCGGGTCCCAGGATGCGTGAATTTCTGCGCGACGCCCGTGCACTGGTTCCGAGCCACTATGTGATTGTAGATGCGCCCGCAGCTTCGGCAGTTCCGGAGCCCGAGATTTTGAGCGGGCTCATGGATGCGTTGGTGGTCGTGGTCGCCGCGAATCGCACCCCGCGTGAGCTTGTGCATCAGACGATTGAAAAGGTGAAGGGGACGCCAATTTTCAGCCTCGCTCTCAATCGCTTCGAAGCGCCCCGCTCCGCGGCTGTCAACTATCCCGCTAAGTATGCAATGCGGTGAACGACGGAGAGCACAACGGCTAAGCAGTCATCGCTCAGCTGCTGCGAAGTCCTGGATCGTCGCGCCTATCCTTTCTTCACTGCCTCTTCTTCCAAATGCTTGAACTAATGCCTCCGGGGTCATTCCCGCTCTGCGCCGATCAGGCGTTCGAGCGTGAAGCTGCCGACGAGTTAGAGTGCCTGGTAGGCACAGTTAGGGAGTCGACTTCTAATTTCACGCCGGCCGGCCTGCTTCTTACCGGCAGCTTCGCGCGCGGCGAGGGCGTGATAGTGCGCGATACCAGCCATGGTTTTAGATGGCTGAGCGACGTCGAGTGTCTGGTAGTAATTCCTGACTCGTCGCGGAGTGAGCTTCCTCGGATAAGACAGGCACTTGAAGAAGCTGCGCAGCATGCAAACGGAGACTCGCGTCGCAAGTGCCAGGGCCTGGCAATCGAACTGAGCCCAATCCTGGCATCGCGGCTGGGTGCGATGCGGCCGGCAATTTTTACCTGCGAATTGCTCGAGCACGGCAAGCTTTTGTGGGGCAAGCCCGAGGAAATTCCGATGCCGCCCAGATTCGAACTGGCGCGTGATCTGCTCGGTCGCGACGCATTCCGTCTCCTGAACAACCGGATCGTAGAACAGGTCGCAGTTAAACTGAGCTGCGAAGTCGAATCGGGCGCCGGGCGAACGGCGGCCACCGCCTATGCGCTGAGCAAGTTCTGGATCGAGCTAGGGACTTCACTGTCGGTATTCTTGGACTGCTATAGGACCAGCTATCGGGCCCGGCACGCCGCGCTTGCCAACGCGCTCGCGTCTGAGAGCGGTGTACTAGGTGTCAAAGCCGCTGAAGTGCTCGAGTCGGAGCTGGCCGCGGCGATGGCGCTGAAACTCGGACGCATCAACACCGAGCAATACTGTGCTGAGCGAGACTTTGAGCGCGTGGGCGATATCGCATCGCGCATCTGGTGGTGGGAAACGGGCTGGCTGCTCGGCGAAAGCACTGGACGCGGCGGCTGGCGCGACGTGACGACACGGCTGAGGCGTGTCGAGACTACGGCGGCGCGAATCCGCGACTGGGGAAGGCTACTACTGCGCACTAGCGCAGCCAGCAACCTCAGCTCCGGGTCGTTGAAAGAAGTAAGTCGGGCAGGATCATTCGGCAACGCGATCTACGCGGCCGGCTATCTGCTCTATTTTTTCTGGGATCAAATAGGTTCGGGTCGCGGTGCGGGAGAAGAGATCGGCGACGGATTGAACAGGCTGTTCGGCGTCACCGACACCGACGGACCGGTACACCGCCGGCTTCTGGCTGAGCGGACTCTACGCGCATGGCGGACGCATCTCAGATCGGCGGCGGCGTGATGGACCTTCGGAATCCAATGATTAACCACTCCCATATGAAGGGACGGTCCTGATGGGCATCTACTACTTGTTGCTCATCATGAGCCGCTTCCATAGCGATCCTCGGGTCGGGGCGGAGTTGTTCGACGCCGGCATCGTGTTCGTGACGCCGGTGAAGGTGGTCGGGCTGTTCGCAGTGCTCGCAGCGATGTTGCTCACGCCCGCCCACAACGCCGCGCCTCGCCGCGCGAATCTGCTGCCATTGTTTTTTGTCGCGTTCGCCGCCCTTCCGATCATCTTAACACTAGCCTTAGGTGTGCCGACTCCGTCGGCATCGATATCCTCTCTAATCTCGTACGGACTGCTGCTGGTGGCCACGCGTCTCCTGGTGACGACCGACGAGCGGGCGCTGAAAGTGATCCGCGTGATGGTTATGGCATCCGCGTTGGGGAGCCTATGGGTTTTCCGGCAGCATTTCATGCAGGATTTGGATCGCCCTGGAGGCATCGAACAGGACCCGAACTACGAAGCGCTGACACTGGTGATGGGAATACCGCTCGCGATCTGGCTGATACGTCACGAGCTCGGCAAATGGTGGCGGCGTGAGGCGGTCGTGAGTCTCGTACTCATGACCTTTGCCACCTTGCTCACGCAGTCTCGCGGCGGATTGATCGCGCTTGGCGTACTGGGAATTGCGGCGGTGTTTTACTCGCGACGTAAGATATTAACCCTAACACTACTTGCCGCCGCGACAGCGATACTGGTCCTGCTTGCTCCGGCAGGCCTCAACTCACGGTTCCAGAGCATTCGGATCTCCGGCATGCCGTCCAACGGCGACGAGTCAGCGACCCGCACCCGCGTCGAGCTTGTGGTCGCGGGTATGAATATGATTCGGAGCCATCCATTTCTGGGGATCGGGCTGGACAACTTCAAGTCAGTTTCGAACGAATACAATCCTGCGCTCGCCGCCGTCGCCGATGCGGACCACATAGCCCACAACACCTACATCCAGATAGCGGCTGAAGGCGGTCTGCCGACTTTGGCGATATTTCTCGCCCTGCTGGTCTTGGCGGTAGTCAACTGCCGGGCGGTCCGTCGCAGCAGCGACGCGATGCTTGCCGACCTTGCGATCGCGATGCAGTTGTCGCTGCTCGCATTCATCATCGGCGCCGGCGCGGTCACGGCCGAATATGTCGTCACTTTCTGGTTAATCATTTTTATTTCACAGAATCTGCGCGAGATCGTCGCAGTCCCACGCATTCAGCCGATCTCCCAACCGGCGACCTATACGTTATCGGCCGACGTAGGCCGTTTTCACGCGCAGGCCGCCTGGAATCGCCCAGCACACTCATCCGAGTAATCGCCCAACAGTTCCGGAGGAATCAGAAACAAAGTGCGTCGACGTACCGACAGACTTTACTTGCGGCCGAACATAGCGGTCGAGCCATTGGTTGACCGCTGGTACGCGTGGCCGCATCTCATCGCTCCCGCTACCACAGCGCGCAATCTCACCGAACGGCATCTGCGAATCATGGAGTCTTACATTTGCGATCCGCATGCGCATACTGCCGCGGTACAAGATCCAAATCTGGCCGGTGGACCGTTTATGAACTACAGCCGCGAGCGGGTGGCCGAAGTCAGAGCGCTGCGCAAACAAACCGAGGATGCGCGGCGTGACTTGATTGAATTGTCGGCCGCGCTTGTGCAACTCGATTCTTTGCTCGCTGAAAAGGCCAAGGGGTTCTCACTCGAGCCTTTGTACAAATCGGTCCCGCTCGCGTTGCAAGGCTATACCGAGTTGGCCTACGACCTTCGCAATCAACCTTCGTTCCGGCTCATCGAGCGATTGCTCTACAAGAGCCGCTTTTACAACTCCGCGACTCAGAGCCTTGCTATGTTCGAAATACGTGACGACAGCCGGCCCTTTATCTTCAGTACGCCGCGGCTGGACGAGGCCGACACGTTCCATTGGCAGACTCCGTTCGATAGCGAGCTCGTGGACATGTTTCTGGGGCTTCGGTACAAGCCCGCCTCGATCGGCGAGATTCAGGACCTTTTCGATCTTTCGCATAACGAGGAATCGCTGTTGAGCTCGCTGCTCACCGACAACAAACCGCCCGTACCAACGCGCTACGACGGCTCCGGCGTGCGCTGGAAATATTTCGGTCACGCATGCGTCCTCATTGAGACCCGTGATTGCACGATACTCACTGATCCAGCGATCGGTTACGCATACCCCGGCATGTCCGATCGATTGACCTACGCGGATCTTCCTGAGTCGATCGACTTCGTACTCCTGACACATGCACATCAGGATCACGTCCTGCTAGAGACGTTGTTACAACTGCGCTCGCGGATCGGGACGATTCTGGTGCCGCGAAATTCGGGTGGCTACCTGCAGGATCCTTCCTTGCGCTTGATCCTGCAAGCGTGCGGCTTCAAGAACGTGCGTGAGCTCGACGAAATGGAACAGGTTTCCTGTGGTCCAGGAACCATCCAGGCCATACCGTTTATCGGGGAACACTGCGATCTCGATATCCGTAGTAAGACTGGCTGGCTGGTTCGAATTGGGTTGCACTCGATGCTGTTCCTTGCCGACTCACGAAACATAGATCCGGCCCTGTACCGGCGAGTTCACGATCAAACCGGCGATGTGGAAACGCTCTTCGTCGGAATGGAGTGCGACGGCGCGCCGCTCAGCTGGATCTATGGACCATTGCTTAGCCGGCGACTGGAGCGCGCGATGGATCAATCGCGTCGCGCAAACGCCTCGGACTATCTAAGTGCTTTGAGCCTGGTAGAGCAGTTTCGCTGTCGCGAGCTCTATGTCTACGCGATGGGGCAGGAGCCCTGGCTCAATTTTATCAGCAGCATTCACTACGACGAGAAATCGAATCCAATCATCGAATCCAACAAGCTGATTGAAACGGCGCGCGCGTCGGGCATCGGCGCAGAAAGATTATTCGGTTCGCGGGAAAGAATACTTTCCTGATAGCCAGGAACGCTAAGCCAGCAGCTTTCGCGGTATCGCTTGTAATTCCACGAACCACCGGTATGGGTGACGCCACGATGACAAACGCAAACAACGCCAAGAAGCCCGAGATCGCGTCAATGCGACTGAACGACGCCGATGCGCCTCGACTAACATCGGTGCCGCGAAGTCTCCACGCTCAAGCAGCCGTGCACCCGCCGCGAAGCGTGCAGGAGCTGTTCGAGCAGCAAGCCGCGCGCAGACCTGATGCGATCGCGCTGCTCTTTGGCAAGGAGAGGCTCACCTATCGCGAGCTCAACGAGCGTGCCAACCGTCTCGCTCGTCACTTGCGCGCCAAGGGAGTAGCACGCGAGGTCCTGGTAGGAGTCTGTCTAAGACGTTCACTGGATATGATCGTTGCCCTGCTGGCCGTCCTTAAGGCAGGCGGCGCATATGTGCCGCTGGATCCTGACTATCCGCCCGAGCGCGTCTCGTTCATGCTCGAGGATACTCGCGCCCCGATCTTCATCGTCGACTCTTATGCTGCCGCGCTGCCGATTCGCGTGGCGACGACCGTGCGTCTCGACCGCGATGCGGACTCTTTCGAAGCTTATGAGAGCGGCGACCTCGGCGTGCCGATCGAGCCCAACAATCTCGTCTACGTCATGTACACCTCGGGCTCGACTGGAAGGCCCAAGGGAGTGCTTATCGAACACCGCGGCGTCATTCATCTGGTTAAGGACACCGACTACGTGTCGTTCGACGAATCGCATCGCTTTCTCCAACTGGCGCCCATATCCTTCGACGCTTCCACCTTTGAGATTTGGGGACCTTTGCTGAACGGAGCCAGTCTCGCGATCATGCCGCCCGGTACTCCGTCGCTCGAGGATCTGGCCGACGCCATTCGTGAATTCCAGGTGACGACGCTGTGGCTGCCGGCCGGGCTGTTCAACCTGATGGTAGGCCAACACCCCGAGATGCTTGAGCCGCTCAGGCAACTGGTAACCGGCGGCGACGCCGGATCCGTCGCTCACTTCCTTAAAGTGCTTGAGGCTGTCCCCCATTGCAGGCTCGTCAATGGCTATGGGCCCACTGAGGCCACGACCTTTGCAGTTTGCCTGACCGCTCGTGCCGAGGACTTGTCGGGCTCTTCGGTGCCTATAGGTTACTCGATTAAGAACACACCGGTGTGGGTGCTGGACTCGGTATTCAATCCGGTTCCGGTGGGAGAAACCGGCGAGCTGTACATAGGTGGCGATGGTGTCGCGCGTGGTTATTTGAATCTGCTCGATCTCACCGCGGGAAAGTTCGTGGTTCCCACCTGGGCCCCCGACCCTTCGATGCGCCTGTATCGTACCGGCGACCTGGTCCGTTATCGCAAGGACGGTGCACTCGAATTTCTTGGCCGCCTGGACGACCAGGTCAAGATTTCAGGATATCGTGTCGAGCCCGGCGAGATTGCCGCTGCTCTTCGCGAGCATCACGCGGTCCGCGACGCGCTGGTCCTGGCGGAAGTAAATTCATCCGGGGACAAGCACCTGGTCGGATACGTGGTGCCGGCCTTTGCTCCCGGCCCTGACCAACTCGAGCTGCGCGCCTTCCTGCAAAGGAAGCTGCCGCATTTCATGGTTCCCGCGGTGTTGGTGAGCGTCGACGAGATCCCGCTAAGCCACAACGGCAAGGCCGATCGAGCGGCGCTGCTCAAGGCTCAGGACCGCGCCGCCGGCCATCGTGAAAAGATCGGCCTGCGCGTCAACAGTCTCGAGGAAACCATCGCCGCCGTCTGGCGAGAGGTGCTTAATCTCGCGTCGATCGGAACCCACGACACCTTCTTTGATCTCGGCGGTGACTCCCTGCAGCTCATCCAGGTTCACTCGAAGCTGCAGAAACTGCTCGCGGTGAAATTCACCATCACGGATCTGTTTCAGTACCCAACTGTGTCGGCATTGGCCGAGCGGCTGGGCGGCGGCGCGCAGCCACGATCGCTGAACGACGAGGCGAACCTCCGTGCGCTGCGGCAACGAGAGCTTCTCGTCCGTCGCGCACGAATATCAGGTGCGGCTTAGAGCGGGTTTTTGGTGATGAGCGACAATCTGACCGACATTGCAATCATTGGGATGGCCGGACGTTTTCCCGGCGCTCATGATGTCGGCGAGCTGTGGCGCAACCTATGCTCCGGCAAGGAATCTATTTCGCGCTTTACCGAAGCCGAGCTCGAGGTCGATCCTGCGCTGGCAAAACGGCCCAACTACGTTCGCGCACGCGGCATCATCGAGGACGCCGACAAGTTCGACGCGGCATTCTTCGGCATCAATCCCAGGGAAGCCGAGCTTATCGATCCACAGCAGCGGATTTTTCTCGAATGCTGCTGGCATGCCTTTGAAGACGCCGGCTACGACCCGCTCCAGTACAAGGGCGTCGCGGCCGTGTATGCCGGTTGCAGCTTCAACAGTTATTTCATGAATTCGGTCTGTAGCGATCGCGGCTTCAGGGATCTGTACACGGCCGGATACCAGGTCGAAAACTTCATCGCCACGCTCGGCAGCAACTTCGATTTTCTGCCAACTCGAGTCAGCTACAAGCTTAACCTTCGGGGACCCGCTCATTCGCTGAATTGCGGATGCTCGACGTCCCTGGTCGCTGTCTGTCAAGCGTGCCTGAGTCTGCAGAACTATCAATGCGACCTGGCACTGGCCGGCGGAGTTTCCATAACCTTTCCGCAAAAGCGTGGCTACCTGTATGAGCCGGGCGGAATGGTTTCTCCGGACGGTCACTGCAGGAGCTTCGACGCCGCCGCACAGGGCACGGTCTTCGGCGACGGAGCCGCCGTGGTGCTGCTCAAGCGGCTTGCAGACGCTGTCGCCGACGGCGATCAGATCTATGCCGTGGTCAAAGGCTTTGGCATCAACAATGATGGCGCAGAAAAAGTCGGCTTCACCGCACCAAGTGTCGACGGACAAGCTAAGGCCATCGCGATGGCACATGCCGCCGCGGGTGTCGATCCAGCCTCGGTCAGCTATGTCGAGACCCATGGCACCGCCACACCGCTCGGAGACCCCATCGAGATCGCAGCGCTCACACAAGCATTCCGGCGTACAACTTCGGCGCGCCAGTTCTGCGCCATCGGCACCGCCAAGACCAACCTGGGTCACCTCGACGTCGCCGCCGGAGTGACCGGTCTTATCAAGACGGCGCTGTCTCTGCGCCATAAGACCCTGCCGCCTACGCTACACTTTAAGTCTCCCAGTCCCGAACTGAAGCTTGAAGACTCCCCATTTCGAGTCAACGCGGAGCTGACGCCGTGGCAGCGCGGCGCGACACCCTTGCGTGCCGGCGTTAGCGCTTTCGGCATTGGCGGCACGAACGCGCACGTAATTCTTGAAGAGGCTCCCGAGGCTGAGCGCTCGCCGTCGCAGCGGACCGCGCACCTGCTGCTCGTCTCCGCGCGTACACCGACTGCGCTTGACGAGGCTACCTCGAATCTCGCGCGTCACTTCTCCGCAAGTGACGGCGCCGAGCTCGCCGACGTCGCGTATACGCTCATGGTCGGTCGTCGTGCCTTTGATGCTCGGCGGATGACAGTCGTTCACGATTCGGCCGAAGCGGCCGCGGTATTGACCGAATTGCCGCAAGGACGTGTGTTCACTCGGGTCTCGAAGGCGGAGCGGCTCGCGGTCGCATTCATGTTTCCGGGACAGGGCGCGCAGTATCCCGGTATGGGACAGCGGCTCTATGAAGATCAGCCGCTATTCCGGGAACACGTAGACACTTGTCTGAAATCGCTCGAAACCACCTCGGGAATCTGCCTTAAGGCGGGTTTTTCTTCAGGTCTCAGTGGTGAACTGAGCGCCGAGCGACTCGACGACACCAAGTACGCGCAGCCGGCTCTGTTCGTAGTTGAATATGCGTTGGCACGCCTTTGGATAGGTCTCGGTATCCAGCCCACCGCGATGCTAGGCCACAGCGTCGGAGAATTCGTCGCTGCGACACTGGCCGGCGTTTTCTCGCTCGAAGACGCGCTGCGCCTGGTGGCGGCACGCGGCCGCCTGATGCAAGACCTGCCACGCGGTTCGATGCTTTCGGTGCGCCTTGGCGAGGATCGCCTGGCCGGCTATCTTGGCGCCGAACTCAGCGTCGCAGCAGTTAATGGACCTAACCTCACGGTTGTCGCAGGAACAGACAAAGCAGTTAGTGAGCTGGCTGCCCAATTCGAACAGGAAGGCATCGCTTGCAGACGCCTTCGCACCTCTCATGCCTTTCATTCGCACATGATGGACCAGGTTCGCGCGCCTTTCGCCGAACTGGCACGGGGCGTGCACCTTAATCCTCCAACGGTTCCATTTATCTCCAGTGTCACCGGCACCTGGATAACTGACGCTGAGGCGACCGACCCGGAATATTGGGCCAGTCACCTTCGCCAGCCAGTGCAATTTTCTCGCGCCGTTCAGATACTGCGAGCTGGAGATTGCGCGCTGCTCGAAGCCGGTCCGGGCAATACCCTTTCCGTGCTGGCCCGGCAGCATCCGGCCAGGCACAGCGAACAACTCGTGGTCTCGTCGTTGCCTGATCGCGCCGGCAAGCAGACTGATGACGAGTCGATTCTGAATGCGCTCGGCCACTTGTGGCTTTACGGGGCCGAGCCCGATTGGTCGCAGTTATACGCCAATGAGCAGCGCCGTCGAGTTTCGCTGCCGCTGTACCCATTCGAGCGAAAAAGATTTTGGATTGGACCCGACAAAGTCGATCAGGCGTGGGATCAGGCCACTAGCACCGGCCATCAGGACGCGGCGACGGCTTTCGATAGTTTCGCGGACCGGCAACCAGAAACCACTGCGACGGGGACTAGGTACTCCGACCAGGCTGGTCGCGCCGAACCTTCGGCCGGAACAAACAATATGGAATCAGCTCACCTGAACGACAGGCAGACGCCGATCAGATCGATCCTGAAGTCTATCTTTGAAGACTTGTCAGGCATCGATATGTCAGACGCCGCCGGTTCTACTTCGTTCCTGGAACTGGGATTCGACTCACTGTTTCTTACTCAGGTGTCACAAGCCCTACAAACCAGGTTTGGCATCAAGATCACATTTCGGCAGTTACTGGATCAATTCTCCACGCTGGAATCGCTTTCCTCGTACCTGAGCGAGACCGTGCCGTCCGACCCGCTGCCAAAGCCGGCTCCTGCGGCTCCAGCAACGATGACTGACGGGCCCGCGGCGGGCGCGGCCGATCTCGACGCATTCTTCAAGAACCAGCTCAAGATGATGTCGGATCTGATGTCCAAACAGTTAGAGGTGCTGCGCGGTGTTGGCATCGCGGCTCAGGGCACCGCGCCTCAGCAGGCGCCCAAAGCTGCGGACGCCGCGATGCAGCCGCTAACTCCGAACGGCGCGAAGGCGAACGGCGTGCCGATCGGAAATTCTCAGGGACCGCAACCGCGAAAGTTTATCCCGTTTCGGCCCGTTCACTCGGAGCCCGGCAGTGATTTCACCGCAGCCCAGCAGCAATCGCTGCGCACCCTGACCGAGCGCTACAACCGCAAGACCGCGGGTTCGAAGCGGCTCGCGCAGGAGCACCGGCAACATCTGGCGGATCCGCGCACGGCGGCTGGCTTCCGCTCTGAGTGGAAAGAACTCATCTACCCAATCGTCACCGTCCGCTCCAAGGGCTCTAAGCTCTGGGACGTTGATGGCAACCAATACGTCGACCTGGTCAATGGATACGGACCGATCATGTTCGGCCACGCTCCTGAGTTCGTCACCAGGGCAATCGAGGATCAACTCAAGCTCGGTTACGAGACCGGGCCGCAGTCACCTCTGGCCGGTCAAGTCGCCAATCTAATCTGTGAGATGACAGGGTCGGAGCGCGTGACCTTCTGTAACACCGGCTCCGAGGCTGTGGTCGCGGCCGTGCGCGTCGCGCGCACCATCACGGCACGCAATAAGATCGTCATCTTCACCGGCGCCTACCACGGGATGTTCGACGAAGTGGTAGTCAAAGGAGTGAAAACCGCCACCGGGCTCCGCTCGATACCGGTTGCTCCCGGTATCCCGCGGGAAATGGTTGAGAACATTGTCGTTCTCGATTACGGCTCATCCGAGGCGCTCGACTACATTGCGTCTCATGGGAATGAACTGGCCGCGGTTATGGTTGAACCTGTGCAGAGCCGGCATCCTGCGCTTCAACCGATAGAGTTTCTCAAGCAGGTCCGTCAAATCACGGAACGTACGGGAACTGCACTTATATTCGACGAAGTGGTTACCGGCTTCCGGGTGCATCAGGGGGGGTGCCAGGCGTTGTTCGGGATCAAGGCTGATCTCGCGACTTATGGAAAAGTCATCGGCGGCGGCCTGCCGATAGGAGTCCTCGCCGGCAGGGCTGCGTTCATGGACGCTCTCGACGGTGGCATGTGGCAGTTTGGCGATCAGTCTTATCCCGAAACCGGTGTGACATTTTTTGCTGGAACATTCGTGCGCCATCCGCTGGCCCTCGCGGCGACCATGGCGGTCCTTAACTATCTGAAAGAGCAGGGTCCCTCGCTGCAGGCAGGATTGGCGGCGAAGACCACGCGGATGGCTGAGGAACTGAACGGGTTTCTGGCCGAACGTTTGCTGCCGGTGCGTATCGACACCTTCGGATCGATCGCTAACTTCACTTTTCCGGCGGAGTTCAAGTTCGCAAGCATGTTCTATGTCTGTATGCGGGAACGGGGAATACATATTCAGGAAGGCTTCCCGATGTTCCTCACCACCGCGCACACTGACGAGGACCTCGCGCAGGTAGTCACCGCGTTCAAGGAATCCATCCTCGAAATGCAGGCGGCGGAATTTCTTCCCGCGACGCCATCGTCCTATGCGCCGGCCGCAAGCAACGGCGCCAAGCCGAAGCCGCTCCTCAACGGGGCTGAAGCCGCGCCGCTGGCGCCACGTGGGATTGACCATGATCCGATCGCAGCGCGCCCGGCGCTGAACGGGAGCGCAAGCGCCGCGAGTCACGTTCGTCGCGCGCCCATGACGGAGTCACAGATAGAGATCTGGCTCTCCGCCAAAATGAGCGACGAAGCGTCGTGCTGTTACAACGAGTCATTCACCCTGAAGCTGAAGGGCGCCTTGAACACCTCCGCTCTGTTCAGGGCAATTGACCAGGTGATCGCGCGGCATGAAGCGCTGCGCGCCACCTTCAGCCCCGACGGAGGCTATCAGGAGTTCACACCCGAGGTTCGGCTCAACATTCCCGTCGAGGATCTTTCGCAGCTCGACGCCGCTACCCGTCAGGCTCGTCTGAACGCGATCATTGACGTCGACGCGCGCCTGCCATTCGACCTGGACACCGGTCCGCTGGTCCGGGCGAAGCTGATAAAGCTCGGTCCCACCGAGCATCATCTGATTTTCACCTCTCATCACATCGCGTGCGACGGATGGTCCACCAACGTCATTCTCGATGAGCTGTCGAAGCTTTATAGCGCCGCGTGCCAGGGCCGGCTTTGCGAGCTGCGCGCGCCGATGGCGTTCAGTGCTCATTCGCACACGCAAGCGGAACACTTCCGAAGCGTGGAAGGTTCTGCGATCGAGAGCTATTGGATCGAGCAGTTCAAGCAGCCGCCCCCGCTACTCGACCTGCCGCTCGATCGCCCGCGCCAGCCCGTCAGATCGTACCAGGGCGCTACCTGCCGGCGCAGAATTTCCGCTGACACTTATCGGAACCTCAAGAAAGCCAGCGCGCAGCAGAAATGCACCTTGTTCGTGACTCTGCTGGCCGCCCTCCAGGTCCTGCTCGGCCGCCTGAGCGGCCAGGACGATGTCGTGATCGGCATTCCAGCGGCGGGTCAGTCGCTGCTGGGAGACGAAATCCTGGTCGGCCATTGCGTTAACTTTCTCCCGCTGCGCGGACGGATCGAAACTGATCCGACCATCGCGGAATACCTCGGCCAGGTGAAGCGCACGGTGCTCGACGCGTACGAACACCAGAACTATACCTACGGCCGCCTGATCAGAAAGCTTCGCATCGAGCGTGACCCGAGCCGGCTCCCGTTAACCGAAGTGCAGTTCAACCTTGAACGCGTCGGCGGCGCGATGAAGTTCGCGGAACTCGAGGTTGAAGTCGACCCTAACCCCAAGTCATTCGTCAATCAGGATCTCTTCTTGAATCTGGTCGAATCGGAAAACGGGCTGACCCTGGACTGCGACTACAATACCGGTCTGTTCGATCAGGAGACCATCGACCGCTGGCTTGGGCACTATGAAACTCTTCTCGAGGGAATAATAGCAAACGCCAGTAAGCCGGTTTCGCGGCTGCCTCTGCTGTCGGCCGAGGAACGGCACCGGATGCTTATCGAGTGGAACGACACTTATGCGGACTACCCGCGCGATATGACCGTGCACAAGCTGTTGGAAATACAGGCAGCGCGCACGCCCGACGCCGTCGCAGTCACATACGAAGATCAGGAGCTGACTTATAGGGACCTGGATCACAGGGCAACCCGGCTTGCGAATCACCTTGCCGCACTCGGAGTTGAACCGGGCGTGCGGGTCGGCGTCTTCGTTGAACGCTCACTAGAGATGTTGGTGGCGCTTCTCGGAGTCCTGAAGGCGGGCGGCGCGTACGTGCCGATGGATCCTACCTATCCGAAAGAGCGCATTTCCTACGTGCTCGAAGATGCGAGAGTGCCGATTCTGCTGACCCAGCAAAGGTTTGCGCAGACTCTGCCGGCGTCGGCGGCGCGGATGGTCCTTCTCGACGCCGACCAGGAGCTGATTGAGAAGGGTTCCGCGACTGCCAGTCGCAGCCCAGCAATGAGTTCCGATGAGCTCGCCTACGTCATCTACACTTCCGGATCGACCGGCAATCCGAAGGGGGTCGAGATTCCGCATCGTGCCGTGGTCAATCTGCTATCCGCAATGGCAAAGAAGCCGGGTTTCAACGCGCAAGATACGCTTCTCGCGGTGACGACGCTGTCATTCGACATCGCAGCACTTGAATTGTTGGGGCCATTGTCAGTCGGAGCCAAACTGGTCATCGCGAAGCGCGAGACGGTGGGTGACGGCGCTCAGCTCCTCGCGAAACTCATAAGCGCCAAGGCAACGGTGATCCAGGCGACGCCGATAACCTTCCAGTTGCTGCTCGAGGCGGGCTGGAGTGCGAAGACTCCTTTGAAGGTCTTGTGCGGAGGTGAGGCGCTCTCGCGGGAGCTCGCGAATGCGATCCTGAAGAGGGCGACGTCGCTCTGGAACATGTATGGCCCAACCGAAACGACGATCTGGTCCTCGACGGTTCAGGTTCTGCCCGGCGACGGTCCGGTGCCTATCGGCCCTCCGATCGACAATACTCAGTTCTACGTGATGGATAGTCGAAATGAACTCGTGCCGATTGGTAGGCCGGGAGAACTCCATATCGGCGGTGACGGTCTCGCACGCGGATATAGCCACCTTCCCGAGCTGACCGCCGAAAAGTTTATTGCTGATCCATTCCGCGATGGTTCTCCTTGCCGCTTGTACAAGACCGGCGATCTCGTCCGTTATTTCCCGAACGGCTCTATAGAATTCCTGGGCCGGCTGGATCACCAGGTAAAACTGCGAGGCTTCCGTATCGAGCTCGGGGAGATCGAGGCGGCGTTGTCCCGGTTCCCCAATGTGCGCGAGGCAGTAGTCATTCTCCGTGAGGATATGATCGGAGAGAAGCGATTAGTCGCGTATGTCGCGACCGATCAGCAGGCGTTAACTGTAACCGCGGTGCGGGAATTCCTGATTGGCAAGCTGCCGGATTACATGCTGCCGTCGATGGTCGTGCGGATGGCCGCGATCCCGCGGACGCCGAATGGAAAAGTCGATCGGCGAGCGCTTCCGGCGCGGCAGACGGCGCCCGCCGGTGCCACGAAAAAATTTGTCGCGCCATCGACGCCTCGCGAAAAGATCATGGCCGGCATTTGGGCCGAGGTTCTCCGCCTCGAACGAGTTGGAATCCACGATGACCTGTTTGAGCTGGGCGCCGACTCTCTGCACATTTTCCAAATCGCAGCACGCGCCAATAAAGCCGGAATCACCATCGCACCGGCACAGTTCCTCAAGAAACGCACCGTCGCGAAGCTGCTGGCGGACTTCAACGAGCAAAAGGAAAACCCCGGCGCGACTTCAATTCCCAAGATTGTTCCTGTCTCGCGCGAGAAGTACCGGCTCAATCGATCTTCATCCGCGCTCCACACCAAGGGATCCGCGTGACCTCGGCTCAGCAAGCTGGCCTCTCGCCAGATAGCGGCGGGAAGGCCAACGCAGAATCGGAAGGCCTCTTCGTCCTGCCGATGTCGCTCGGTCAGGAGCGCTTGTGGGCGCTCGATCGCGCGGAAGCGGGAAATCCGGCCTGGAACCTGGCCGTGCGTTTCCGGCTCGCCGGCACGCTTGAAGTAGCCGTGCTCGAGCGTGCCCTCACCGAAATCGTGCGGCGCCACGAGGTACTCCGTACCAGCTACGAAGTGGTGGATGGACAGCCGGCGCAGATTATCTCGGCTTCGCTGAAGGTCGAAGTCCCGCAAACCGACCTGAGCTCCCTTGCTGAGCCGGAACGAGATGCCGAAGTCGAGCGCCTGTGTCTTGTCGAAGCACGCCGCTGCTTCGACTTAAGCAGGGGTCCTCTGTTCCGCGCGGGTATTATACGGATCGCGAATGATAAACACATCTTGATGCTGACCTGCCATCTGTCGGTCGCGGATTACTGGTCGGTAGGTCTGATCGCAGGTGAGCTGGGTTCCTTGTACGAGTCCTACTCGCGCGGCCTCGAGTCTTCCCTGCCCGAGCTCACTATACAGTATGGCGACTACGCCATATGGCAACGGCAGCAGTCGGACAGCGCCCTCGTACTCAAACAGCTAGACTATTGGAAAGATCAGCTTCGGGACCTTCCGGCGCTGGATTTTCCCGTCGATCACCCGAGACTCCATTCGCCGACCAACAACTCCAGGATCAAATCGGTATTGCTGCCGGTTGAGATGACCGACGCGATTCGAGAGTTCTCCAATCAGCAGGGCGCAACTTTCTTTAACACCGCGCTGGCTGCACTGGCCATCGTGCTCTATCGCTGCACGGGGCAACTGGATTTCGGCGTTGGAGCTCAATTCGCAGGGCGGCCGAGTGAAGAGGTTGAGCGGCTCGTCGGCATGTTCATTAACACCGCGATTCTGCGGATGGATCTGAACGGTGACCCTTCGTTCAGTGAGTTTCTTGGCCGGGTCAAAGAGAGCGGGGCACAGGCGATCGCAAATCAGGACCTGCGATTTGAGCAGTTGCTAAAAGAACTACGCCCTCAGCATTATCCCAGCCACCACACCCTGTTTCGTGTTAATATCGTCTGCCAGCGAGACGAGATAAAGCCGCTGGCATTTTCGGGCATTCAATTGACCGGGATACCATCGATATCGCAGGGCGCTTTATACGATTTGAACTTCTTCCTGATCTTTCGAACAGAGGGTTGGCGGCTAAGCTGCGAGTACAATATTGATCTCTTCGATGAAAGCACCATTACTGAATTGTTAGGGAACTACCGCTTAATTCTTGAGAATGTCGCCGAGAAACCCTTACAGAAAATCTCACAACTCGCCGTCATGGCTCGCACCTCAAAGTCGCCCTTGATCGATAGTCACAGGACGATAGCTCGCGACGTCTCGGACCACGTGACGCCGGACGCCTCGCAATCACCCTCAGGCAGTCGTACTTCTACGGCGCAATCCACTGGCGCTCCGTCGGCCAACCCGGCGCAAGGCGAGACTTACGCCTTTCCAATCACGATCGTTCAAGAGCGCTTTTGGATGCTCGAGCAACTAACTCGTGGCACTCCGACGCTGAACATGCAGATCGCCATGAGGCTCAATGGCCCGCTGGACTGCCAAACCCTTGAGCGCAGTCTCAATGAAGTGATCACGCGCCACGAAATGCTGAGAACTTCGTTTACCTCACTCGATGGTCACGCAGTTCAGGTAATTCATCCGTCGCTGATGCTTACAGTTAACTTCGTTGACTTGGAAAACCTGCCCGAATCCGCGCGCGAGTCCAATGCTCAACGAGCGATCCGTGAAGAGGCGCTCGAACCGTTTGATATTTCGCGTCTTCCTCTCGTAAGGGCTACGCTGCTCCGTCTGAGTGCCGATCATCACATCCTGATGATCACGATGCCACATATCATTTGCGATGGATGGTCAAATGGTGTCCTGATTAGTGAACTCACCACGCTGTACGATGCTTTTTCGCGTGATGAGAGATCGCCGTTGGCGGAACCAGACCTTCAGTATGCAGATTTCGCTCACTGGCAGAACCAATGGTTGAGGAGCGAGCGATTCGAGGACGATCGGTCCTATTGGAAGAAGCAACTTCGCGGCAGATTGCCGCTACTCGATCTGCCGATCGATGCATCGCCGAAGTCGACTATAGTATCGCCCTGCGAGACCCAAACTATCACGTTCGATCCAGTGGTGGTCGACGCCTTGAAGGACTTCTGCAAGCGGGAAGAAGTAACAATGTTCATGTTCTTTCTCGCGATCTTCAAGACTATGTTGCACCGCTACACTGGGCAAGAGGACATCCTGGTTGGATCTCCGATCGCTGGCCGGATTTCTGAAACCGAGGGAGTTATAGGTCCATTCTCCTATCCAATCAGTCTGCGCACCAGTCTCTCCGGCAATCTTACTTTCCGGGAACTGTTGGGCAGGGTCCGTGACGTAGTAGTGGGAGCACTTGAGCACAAGGACCTGCCATTCGGTCTTCTCGTCGATGAATTGAATGTACAGCAGGTCCAGGGACGTAACCCACTATTTCAGGTCTACTTCCTTCACCAGGTTGCGTTTGTGAAGGCAGTACGAACGCATCACTTGTCATGGACGCCCTTTACCTGGGTCAGCCGCGCGACCACTTTCGATCTTCATCTGGCCACGGTCGAACGCCCTGAAGGTGTGGTCGCTCGATTGGAGTACAACGCTGAGAAGTTTACTGCCCCCACGATCGAGCGAATGCTGGGACATATGCGCCGAATTCTCGACGCCATCATGTCGAACCCCGACGCGCGTATCTCGGAACTACCGCTCCTAACTTCGGCAGAAGCACTCCTGATATCGCAAGCTGGCGAGTGCGCTCCCGCCGCGAATTGCAACTCTCAATCGCTCGAAAGCCTCATCGAGGACCAGGTCCGCAAGATCCCCGACGCGATCGCTGCCGTCTCTGCAGATGAGAAGCTCAGTTATCGAGACCTGGATGCTCGTGCTGGCCGCCTTGCGCGAGTCCTGAGTGAAGTCGATCTGGGTACGGAAGGCTTGGTTGGCATTTGTTGCGACCGCTCGACGACGATGTTGATTGGCGTCCTTGCAGCGCTCAAGGCCGGTGCCAGGTATTGGTGGCTGCAGCCGGACTCGATGGATGAGCCGGCTATTCGTGATATCTGCCGGGATCGGTTGAAAGTTATAGTTGCGCAAGTCCGGGACGAGAAGCGCTACCATGAGTGGGGTCTGCAGGTCATATGTATTGACAGGATCGTTTCCGCTGGCACTGATCAACAAATCAGCGCTCCGTGCTCGAACTCAAGCGTCGAGAGTGTCGCTTGCGTTCAAGTTGCTCGCGTCGCTGGTCAGTTAAAGCCTGTTGCCATAACCAACCAGGCGCTGCTCGCCCGGGTTCAGTCTGCAGCACAGGTATCTGGAGTAGCGCTCGGCGATCGAATCGCTTGGCAGGGTGAAGCCATCGCAGAGGAGCAGATCCTGTCTGCGTTGCTTTGCGGCGCGACTACGGTTTTCGTGCCAGCTCCGGCCGTGACTTCCTATGCGACTTTCCTACGGTTCCTCGGCAAGCAAAAATGCACTGCAGTTGGTTTTTCCTCGCGATTTTGGGAGCAGCTCGTGGTCTGGTGCAGTCAGGAAGAGGCGGGATTTCCTCCCGCGATTCGCTCAATTGTGGTGCACGGCGACCAGCCGGCGCCGAGCGTGCTGAGAGAGTTTCGGAAGATTACGCGAGGATCTGTGCGATGGGTCAGCACCTACGGCGGCGTCGAGACCGGTCCATTAGCGGCGGTTTGTGAAGTAGGGCCTGGCAGCGCTGATGTTGATACGACTCCTTCGCTATGTCTTGGCGCGCCTGCGCCTGGAGTCCAGATTCGTCTCGTGGATAAGGCTCTGCAGACGGTACCCGTCGGGATGCATGGGGAAATCAGTGTGGCGGGCGCAACACTCGCTAAAGGCTATGTGAACGATGCCAAATTATCGGAGGAGAGATTCGTTTCTGATCCCCTGAGCGGTAGGCCGACATTCAGGACCGGCGAGTTGGGCCGCTATCTGCCCGATGGTCGCATCGAATTCCTTGGGCCAACCGATCGTCATCTGAATCTCCAGGGATATCGAATTCATCTCGCCGAACTGGAAGCTGCCTTGCTGCGCCATCCGGCGGTCGAAGACGCGGTCGCGTTGCCGTCCGAGGTACAAACGGGCGATCAGCAAGCGGTCGCCTACGTATCGATCGGTCGCGGAGTAGCAGACGCGAAAAGCCAACAACGTAAATTTTCGCTGCTTCGGGAATTGCAATCACGATTGACTGAGCAATGTCATGCCTATCCGCCGGTAAAGCAGATTGTGCTCGTCGAAAGGCTGAAGCGGTTCGCGGACGGACGTACCGACCTGAGCGCCGTTCCGGCGGCAAAGGCCGAAGACTCCATCCTCGATAGTTCAGTGGTCGCGGCGCGCAATCCGTTAGAATCCCAGTTGGTGGAGATCTGGGAAGAACTTTTGGGCGTCAGTCCAATCGGGATTACCGACAATTTCTTTGAGCTTCACGGTCACTCATTGCTGGCGCTCCGACTATTTGCAAGATTGAATGCGCAGTTCGGCCGCAGCCTTCCGCTTTCAACGCTGTTCCACGCCCCGACGATTGAGAAACTGGCGGAATTGCTCCAGCAGGACAGCTGCCCTCAGCCGGCTTCCTCGCTGGTTGCGATTCGGGCAGAAGGGACGCGGCCTCCCTTATTCATTATTTCCGGTTTGGGGGGTAACGTCGTCCGCTTCTATGAACTCGCGCGACATCTCCCAAAAGATCGTCCGGTGTATGCGCTGCAGCCGCCGGGACTCGACGGGACTCGCGCCTATCTCACGCGCGTCCAGGACATGGCCGAGTACTACATCAATGAAATTAAGGCCAGGCAGGTACACGGCCCATACGAGCTGGCAGGTTATTCTTTTGGCGGCCTGGTCGCATTTGAAATGGCTTGCCAACTGGCAGATCGTGGCGACGACGCGAACTTTGTTGCGCTCCTGGACTCGCCCGAGTGGCACTACGAAATGGAATATTTCAAAGCGATGACCTTCCGCGAAAAGATGGACCGTCTTCGAAGCCGCCTGATCCGAATAGTGTTCGAACCTAAACGATCGGAATACGTGCGCAACGCTGTTCGCCGCCGGGTTTCCAACCTGATTTTCGCGGCCTACCGGGTATTTGGTCGGCCGGTCCCTCAGCGCGCCGGCACTATTGAAGACATCAATCGATTTGCGGCGGCAAATTACGTTCCGCGCACTTATCCAGGCAAACTGAATCTCTTTCGAACCAGACGCATTTCTTCACGAATCGATGACTACTGCCTCGGTTGGGGGCCGCTGGCGCAAGGCGGAGTGGAAGTGCACGAGGTCCCGGGTGACCACGACACTATGACTGATTCACCCAACGCCTACGTTCTTGCTCAGAAGCTCGCAGCCTGTCTTAGAGCTGCTCCACCGAGGTGGGATCACTTCGGCATCGAAAGAGTACAACACGCCTGAGTCGTTTGCTGCCGCAGAAAACCGTCCGGGGAGGTGTATGAGGTTGACCAAATGAGCACGGCTCAGAATGGACGCAGTGGATTGCGTCTCCCGGATTTCATTGGGGTAGGTCCGATCCGCACGGCCACAACCTGGCTGCATGAAGAGCTGAAGAACCACGTCGGGTTGCCGTTAAGCAAAGAAAGCCGCTTCTTCGATTGGTACTACGATCGAGGGCTGGCATGGTATGCGGACTATTTCCGCGACTGTCCGCCCGATCGGCCGTTCGGCGAGTTTTGCCCCACTTATTTCCAGCGCCAGGATGTACTTGATCGGATCGCTCACGACGTTCCAAACTGCAAGATAATCGTTACACTGCGCCACCCGGTGGAGCGGGCATACTCGCAATACAAGTTGCTTCGGCATGCCGCATACATCGGGAACGTTAGCTTCGAGGAAGCCCTGGTCCTGAATCCGTCGATTATCGACAGCAGCCGGTACGCCTCGCATCTTGTAAAATGGCAGGAGCGATTCGGGACCGACAGGGTGTTGGTCTGTTTATATGACGACCTTCGCGCCAACGAAGAGCTCTATCTCAACCGGATTTGCGACTTCATTGGTGTACCGCATCGTCGGCCGGTTCCACTCGACAAAGTGACCATTAATTCGTTTGAGTCTCCGCCAAAGAACCCTTTCCTGGCTCGGCTGGCTCTGAAGATCAGGCTAACACTTCAGAATAACGAGTATTACCGGACCATCGATCTTATTGACCGAGTTGGCTTCTTTGAGTTTTGTCGCGGGCGTGGCGAAAGGTATGCTCCAGTAGCGCGTGAAACAGCCACACGCCTGACTGATCAACTACGGACCGAAGTCGAAGCTCTCGAAAGGCTCATTAATCGCGATTTATCAGCTTGGAAGTAGTGCTATCTCTATAGTGACGGACCGAGTCTACCAGAACAAGACTCCTTCACTTGCGTATCCATTTCCGTCTCTTTGGATAATGGCAGTCGCATGCTAGGCTGGCAAATACTGTGTTGCGGTCGCGATTCGTCCGATGGGCAGTGTCCATCTTGGAAGAGAAGGTGCCGCCCCTACGAGCCTGGCATAGGTTTGAGTACGAGCAGCATTTCGCCAACGACTCCGACTGGGCCCGGATGTTCTCGGGTGTTTACGACAGTTTCGAGTCAGCGTTAAGTGCGATTCCAAAGGGTTCGCGGGTCGGCCACGACCACCCAGAGGCCGCAGATCGCCAGGCATCGGAAATAGGCCGCATGTGGGTAAGCGATTATCCAGTTCTCTTCTGGATGAAGTCCTTGCTCAGAGAAAGCACAGTCGTATTTGACCTCGGCGGCGGACCTGGAATCACGTTCTTTGTTTTCCAGAAATATCTGGCATATCCGCGGGGGCTGATGTGGAAGGTGTGTGAAGTTCCGGCCGTGGCCCAACGCGGAACGGACTTGGCAAAATCGAGAAAAGCGGACGAACTTTCTTTCACCAGCAATATCGAAGACGCGGCCGGAGCAGACGTTCTGCTTGCTTCGGGCTCGCTCCAGTTTGTCGAGACCCCCTTGTCGCTCACACTATCGAAGCTGACTTCTAAGCCGCCGCACCTATTGATAAACAGAACGCCGCTATGCGAAGGGACGGCCTACACAACCCTTAATAACTACGGCAAAGGAATTTGCCCCTACCAGGTCTTTAGCAAAGCGGAGTTCGTCAAAGGGTTTGAGTCGCTAGGTTACTCTTTGACGGATTCCTGGGAGACACCGGAGTATTCCTGCTACATACCGTTCCATCCGGAACGCGCAGTCCGAGCCTATAGCGGTATGTATTTTAAATTGCGGGAATGATGTTGAGTAGCCAGCATCGGCGCTTAGGTTTTCTAACCGAACTCTCCGCAATCGGATGAGTCTGACCCTTTCAAGTTGATCCATTCTAACTGTTCGGCTCGCACGGCGGCGACGCTCTATCGCCCAGGGCAAGCTACGTCTCTCTAGTACGCCGATACGGCCTCCGTTGAGTTCGTCGAGCTCTTGTACGCCTTTGAGTCTTTTGCCTCGGCCGAAACGAGGTAACTGCAATGATTAGTTACGCAGATGCTCTCCTCGAGCTCGACGCCGCGAAATTGCGACAATCGTTCGACCGCGAGCCGATGGAGTTCTCCCACAATTTGAATGGGTTAGAACTGTTCAAGCTCGAGTCGCTACATACTCTTGCTGAGAAAATGGCAGACTCGCGGGACTATTTCATAGCTGCGAGCGCGCCGTTGCCAGGGACGCCTTTCTTTTCCGTGCCTATGATCGACTACAAACCGCCTGAAGCGATCGAAAAGCTTGAGACGGGAGCGTATCGGATCTTGCTGAAGCGCGCAGAGAACCATGATCGCAGGTTCAGGGATTTGATCGACGCCATCTTCAAGCAAGTAATCGACTTTCTCGACGGCTTACTAGCTCACCAGAAGATCGTCCGCCTCGAATCGGGGATTCTTATCAGTTCGGCCGCTACCATTACTCCTTTTCACTGTGATCCCGAGATTGGATTCTTCTCGCAGGTTGAAGGCGAAAAGATTTACCACGTCTACTCTCCAACCGTCATCAGTGAAACGGAACTGGAGCGTTTTTCTATTGCCGGCCCGGTGGCGCTCGCGCCTGTGGAGCTCAAAGGCCGTGATTCCGTTCATGAGTACGTACTTAATCTCAGTGATGGCAAAGGGTTTCATCAACCAGAATATTCACCTCATTGGGTCGAGACCGGAAAGTCCCGCTCGATCTCTTATACTGTCGTCTTCGAAACTGATGCGACTCGCGCCCTCGCCCGTACACGCGCCTTTAACCATTACCTTCGCAAGATCCGGCTGAACCCTGCCGCTTTGGGAACTCGCCCGGCAGTCGATGCGATCAAAGCCGACGCAATGCGCGCGGCAATACCCGCGCGCCAATTGGCTGCCAGAATCGCGAGCAAGATGCGCGCCCGGTAGATAATCCTATGAGCTCGGCAATTAACGAACGCCAGACTGAGAGAACCAGCCGGCAGATTTTCCCCGTGGATGAACGGCTGATCAAAGGCGACCGGCAGACTTTCAGGGAGAAATTCAATCGGGAGCCGTTCACGCTAAGTCACAACCTCGCGAGCCATCCGCTCCTGCAGATGCCACCCCTGACCGAGCTCGCGTGCGGTCTCGCTGCTCGTCCCGGGGAGGTTTATGTTGATGTCGGCGTTGAACGTATCGAGCAGCGCTGGAACGAGACTCCGCGTCCGTCAATGCCGGTAGATGAGGTAATCGCCAACATTTCGGAAAGCAAGGCGTGGATCGTCCTCCGTCGAGCCGAGCTGGATGCAAGATACGGCGCACTGCTTAGCCGATGCATGAGTGAATTGAAAGACCTCAACGGCGGAAGCTGGCATCATCGTTTGCGCGTTGAACAGAATGCCATTATTTTCATCAGCTCTCCTCGCCGGATTAGCACTTATCACATCGATCGGGAATGCAATTTCATTTTGCAGCTTCGTGGAGAGAAAATCGTCTACATTTTTGATCAGAATGACCGTGAAGTGCTCTCCGAGCAGGAGCTGGAACGCTTCTGGTCGGTTGACAACAACGCGGCAACCTACAAGCCGCAATATCAGAATCGAGCAAGGGCGTTTCACTTACGACCCGGCGACGGTGTGCACGTGCCGGTGAACGCTCCTCATTGGGTGCAGAACGGAGGAGATAGCTCAATCACGCTGAGCGTCAATTTTCAATTCAGCGACAACTATAGGGCCAATCTGTACAGAGCCAATTATTACCTGCGGAAATTTGGCATCACGCCCACGCCTCCGGGACGATCACGAATACGCGACGTCGTCAAAGCAAATGCGATTCAGGGTGCGCGTTTGGTCAGTAAGCCATTGCGGAGTTTTCGAAGCTGAGGCTCGACTGCGGTGGGCAGAACCTTCAGAACCCGGCAGGGTGCGCCGGTAGGTGGCTCTGGAAGATTTTTGTTCGCTCTACGGAAGCCCGGCACACCTGTTTTCAATGAATATGATTTCCGCGCTCGCCTACACTCCCACGCGCGTGCTCGAATTCTTACTGCTCCTGATGGATGTAGCGGCGCTGCTTTTGCTGCGGAGTTCATGGGCTCCTGCAGCACGCTGGCGCCGCGTACTCACGGCGTTTGCAGCCATCACGCTTTTCTCTCAAATCGGGATTGAGGGATATCGATGGCAGTTGGTACCCGCGTACGTCTTGACCGGGGTGCTGGTGGTCGCGTGGATCTTAACGTCTCAGAGGTCGATTCTCACTTCGTGGATCGAAGGCTGGACAGGCTGGACGCTGCTGATTCTCGCCACGGTTCTAGTCATCGTCGTCCCGACTTGCGAAGTGCCGAAGCCAACCGGTCCATTCGCGGTTGGAACTGTGGTGCGCCACCTCGTGGATCCGAACCGGACCGAGACGCTAGCGGATACACACGGGCCGCGCGAGTTGATGATTCAAATCTGGTATCCCGCGGAGAGACCAGGCACTTCCAAGCCAGCTATCCCAAGTGCCGATACGGCAACCCGGCCGGCGAACAGTCTCGCGGCTTTTTCACTGCCATGCCACTGCTTTGCGACGGTGGGAGCGCCGATCTCGGCAGCCCGAGCCAGCTACCCGGTCGTGATCTATTCGCCGTCCTGGCATGGGCAACGAGACCAGAACACTTTTCAGACCGAAGAACTGGCGAGCTACGGATTCGTGGTGGTAGGGATCGATCATCCCTACGGCTCCAGGGTTACGGTATTCCCCGATGGCCGGATAGCCTATGCAGAACTGGTAGAGTTCGAAGTGCTCTCCTCCGAAGCGTCGCTGCAAGCCTCGATTCGATACATCGAGCGGCAACTAGCTGTCAGGGTCGAGGACGTCGAATTTGTCGCGCGAGAGCTGAAACAGTTCGCCAAGCCTGGTTCCGGAGATCCGTTCAGTGATCGTCTCGATCTCAATCGTCTGGGAATCTTTGGTTACTCTTTCGGTGGTGCCGTCGCGGCTCAGGCTTGCTTCATTGATCCAGACTTCAAGGCCGGAATGAACGTGGACGGATCGATGTGGGGTGATGTCGCAGAGGCTGGCGTTAGTCAGCCTTTTCTCTTCATGACGGAAACGCTGGAGCCGCCGCCGCCCGATAAGCTGACCGCGCGAGCTCCGGAAAAGCGCAGAAATGCGGCATTGGAGCTACGTGACTATCGTCAACAGCGGCACTCAGTTGAAGCGCACGGAAACTACCTGATCGCCGTTGATGGAACCGGTCATGTGAACTTCGAAGCACCCCCAACATCGCCCACGCTTCGCTACTATCTGCTCGACTCCGGTCGGCTGGATGCGCAGCGGACGATGGCCATCGTCAGAGCCTACATCGTTGCCTTCTTCCAGAAACATCTCAACGGCGCCAACGAACCTATACTATCGGGTCCTTCCGCCAGCTATCCTGAAGTTCGTTTCTCATCACTACCAAATCGCGAGCCGTAGGCGGTCCTACCGTTCTGGAGACGAGTCCTTCAGAAGTGAGCCTACTTGGCTTGGTTGACCCTCGGCTAGGCATTCCTGCCGGCTGATTCGCGGCTGGCAAACAACTATACTTGGATCATCACCGAACTCGGCAACGTTACGACTGCTCCCGCCTTTCGGCCCCTTTAGACTGACGCGCGGGCACTTAGGCGCCATGGGAATATTATTACTATGACGAAAAATGGAAGACTACAGACCGTTGCTTCACACCGGATGCAAAACAACCCCGCTCGCTCCAATCACGGTATGAAGAAGCGTATTTTGTTCGTGATGCTCTTGCCTCCCTTTCGACCTAACAATGGTCACACGATGCGCAATTATGTGATGCTGCGCGCGCTGCTCGAGGAAGGTCATCAAGTCTCGCTCATATCTTTTGCCGATCGTGAAGAGAGAGACCGCCCCGCCACCGAGCTGGAACAATTGTGCGCGAGCGTCGATCTTATTGACATCCCTGGCGTGGGAAAGCAGGGAGACAGTGCTTACTGGAGCCGGCTTCAAGCGCTGGGATCGCCTTATCCTTATGGAGCATGGCGATTCAAATCCGCTGAAGTGCAGCGCGCGATCGCTACACGGCTGGCGAGCGACGACTATGACGCTGTCTTCTGCGATGGCATCTACCAAATGCAAAACCTTCCCGACTCTGGCATGCCACCTGTGGTTCTGAACGAACACACTGTAACCCATGAGGCGCTGGGCCGCTTTCTGAAACACGAGATGAACCCCCTCAAGGCGCTATACGGTTGGATGGAATATGCGAAAGTCCGGCGCTGGGAGCTGCGAGCATGCTCACGGGTCGCCTCGATCATCGCGTGTAGCGAACGCGATCGGCAGATACTTCTTCACGGATCTCCTGGGACCGACGTTTCAGTCGTGCCGAATTGCATCGATACCGATGCCTATTCGCCGGTGCTCGATGATGACGGTAAGACCCTTGTCTTTGTCGGTGCGATGGATTGGGCCCCTAACCAGGATGCGGCAAGCTACTTTGTCTCGGACATCTTTCCGCAGGTGCGCCAGGCCATTCCGGATGCGCGATTCCTGATCGCTGGGCGAACTCCTCCCGCAGCATTTCGAGAGCGCTTTGCCGGCATCGAGAATGTCGAGTTCACGGGATCGGTCGACGATCTTCGCCCGATCCTGGCGAACGCGGCAGTTTCGGTCGTTCCGTTGCGCAGTGGAAGCGGCACGAGAATCAAAATCCTGGAAGCCGCGGCGATGGGGAAGGCGATCGTGTCGACCTCCTTAGGTGCGGAAGGCCTGGACTATGAGAATGGAAGAGAACTGGTAATCGCGGACGATGCACGCACTTTCGCTTCCGCGACTATAGGCCTTCTACGGGACAGCGAGCGCCGCAAATCTCTAGCTGCTGCCGCTCGAGGCTGGGTAGAACGAAACCATGGCTTCAGCGCTCTCAAGTCGAGTATCGCCGCAGCGCTCGGCTGTGTTGAAGCACCGCACGCGGATAACCTTCAAGGTCGAGCTAGCGCTTGAATCAGGCCGCGAGCAGCCTGTCCCGTAACCGAAGTGGCAAGGACGCTTGTGTGGATGTTTGTATGAAAGGGAAGTCGACGAGTGAGTTAGAGACATTGTCGTCGAGCACCAGCATAGCTCCGAACTCCGAAGCTCGGTTGTCATTTTTTGAGACTATCTCGGACTGGCGCTCGGCTCTATTCCAGAACTTCAGCTGGATTGCAGGTGGCAGGCTGGTCACGGCGCTGGGCGGAGCCGCAAAGTATATAACTTTCGCGCGACTACTCAGACCGGCGGACTTTGGAATAGTCGGCGCGGCATACTCGGTAAAAGCGCTGGTAGGTACGTTATCAAACCTGCACTTCGATCGCGCCTTGGTACCCAAGGTCGAGGAGATCGAGCCCTACCTGGACACGATATGGGTGGTGGGTTTGCTGCAGGCCCTTTTGGTAGCAGTGCCACTGGTAGTCCTGGCGAAACCGCTCTCGCATTTTCTCAACATCGATCGCTACTATCATGTTTTTGGGGCGGTAGCCGTTCTGGCCTTTGTAGAAGCGTTGAGGAGTCCAGCTGCATCGGCGCGAATCTATCGGGACATGAGCTTCAATATCTTGTTCTCGCTCAATACAGCGGAGTTGCTTGGGGGATTCATTTTCGGACTGGCCGGGATCCTTGTTTGGCGCGACTGGAAAGGTCTGGTGCTTGCGGATATCGCAGCGCAGTGCGCCCGCAGCGGTCTTAGCTATTGGTACTATCCTTACCTCCCGGGAATCAGAGTCGATCGAGCGCGGGCTCGTGAGATGTTTTCGTATGGCCGTTGGGTAACGTTTCGGATGTGGGCGGAATACGCGGTCCGCAATCTAGACAAGCTCACCATCGGCCATCTGATGGGTGCACACGCTCTGGGCGAATATCAAATGGCGTATCGCGTCGGTGAGATGCCAGCGTCCGAGTTTGCTTTCACCGCCGGAATTCTCTCCTTTTCAACGGGGGCGCGCTCGCGGAGACGAGGCGTCGTCTCTGGACGATTTTTGAAGGTCTCCGTCCTCGCAACGATTCTGCTGGGGCTGGCGTACTGGCTTACGATGTCCGCTTTTGGCGCCAAAATAATTTCCGCGACGGTGGGAGCGAAGTGGTTGGGCTCGCTGGAGCCCCTGAAGATTCTGTGCCTCGCCGCCACCGCCCAGGGAATCCTCACTTTGGGTGCCGAATTTCTCGACGGCATAAATGCTCCGCAGGCCGCCTTTCGCTTGAAGACGGCGAGCGCGATCGTGTTCATGGCGCTGGTGTACCCGCTCACCTTGTGGTTCGGCATTGTGGGGACCGCGATCGCCGCAGTGGTGTCGGCGGCGCTGCCGTTGCCATTCCTCTACATACTTTACCGAACGATTAACACTAAGGAGCGCCGACTGGCGTAAGCTCGATGGCCGGTCTTATCACTTGTCAGGTCTCCTTTTCGCTGATAATTGAGCCGCTGCTTGTCAAAGCAGTTAACCTCGCTTAAGAAGATCGTGTCTTGGCAATTCTGCGCATACCTACCAGTGGAGATTCGCAACCTGGACCTAGTCTCGCGCAACGACTGGGTTACTCTTCGAATGCGCGGCTGTTGATCGTCAACGCCGATGACTTCGGCATGAGCGACGAGGTCAATCAGGCAATCATGCGCGGCTTGACCAGCGGGGTGCTCACCTCGACTTCCGCGATGGTACCGGCCGCGGCTTTTCCCGCAGTGGTTGAATTTGCGAAAATACATCCCCAGCTCGACATCGGAATACACCTGACTCTTACCAGCGAGTGGGATGAGAACAGGTGGGGCCCCGTGGCTCCCTCGACTACGGTGCCGTCATTGGCCGATATCGACGGTACGATGTGGCGTAACGCCGCTCCGCTGTTTCACCAAGCCAGCATTGTCGACGTGGAGCGCGAGCTCCGAGCCCAAATAGACACCGCGCTGAATGCCGGCATCGACGTGAGCCACCTCGATAGTCATATGTTCACGATGCATTCTGGAAATTTGCCCTGGTGCGAACTGTACGCCCGTCTGGCCGACGACTACCGTCTGCCGATTCGCGCCGCCAGCACATTACTCCTGCCTATCGGTTTGACTTCTGCCGCGCGACACCCGGTGATTCCGTTGCGCGGTGCCAGACGGGCGATGCGTCTGCGCTCCGGTTTCGCCTCGGTGTTGAAGGTGGCTCGAAGGCTGAGAGTCCTGTTTCCTGACAATCTCGTTATCATGGGTCCGGCGGATTCCGAGGACGCCTTTTCGTTCTGGGCTGACGTCATTCGTCGCTTGCCTGCAGGTGTGACAGAAATTTATTGCCATCCCGCGATTGCTAGCCCGAAGCTCGCACGCTACATGACTGACCTGGCCAGCCGCCAAGCTGACTTCCAATTCTTCACCTCAGAGCGAGCGCGCTCGCTGCTCTGCGCCGCGGATGTCAGGTTAATTAATTACAAGGCCCTTCGTGCGGCGATGCGCGATACCAAGGAGCCCGTTCGTGACGACCGCAACGACCTCAGCTTCATGAAGGAGGCGGAGTCCAATTAACTGGCGCTACAAGGCTGCTATACAGACTGTCCTCTCGCATACGCCGGGAGGGCACCGTCTCAACTATTTGCTGAGTCGATACGTGAGCGGGCAGGTTCCCCCGACCGAGGCCACCTTCCGTCGCGACGTCGAGTTCGCGGCTCAATACCTGGCGGCATTTCGCAAGCATGGCGCTAGGCCGATCGAGGAAGGCGCTTTCTACGAATTCGGCGCCGGTTGGAACCTGATTGCTCCGCTTACCTTTTACTCGATGGGCGCGAATCGACAGCGCGTAGTGGATTTGCGCCGGCTCCTTCGCCCGGAATTGGTAGCTCTAACTGTCGAACGCTTGAATCGACTTGCGGAGCGCTCAGAGGGCCTGCGCCTTCTGCATGGTTTTGACGGGCCGCTGCGCGAGCGCTCTCTGGGCAAGGTGATGCACGATAACTGCGGCATCGACTATTCAGCACCGTTCGACGCCCGCAACACGGGCTGGACCTCTGGGAGTGTTGATTACATTACCGCGACCAAGGTCCTCGCGAATATCCCGGAGCCAGACCTGAGGAAAATCATAACCGAATGCCACCGTATCCTGCGTCACGACGGCCTGGCTGCATTTGTCGTCGACTACCGGGATCACTATGCTTATACCGATTCGAGTATAGGACCATATAACTTTCTTCAATTCTCCGATGAGGAATGGCGGCGCTGGAACCCCGGTCTCCACTACCAGAATCGATTGCGGCGCTCGGACTATATGGCCGTCTTTGATCAAGCCGGCTTCGAAATCGTGGAACAGGTGGACGCCAAGCCCGATACTGCAATTCTCGCCAGCCTTGACCGGTTACATCTTTCACCCCGGTTCGCGTCCTATGATCTGGAGGAGATAAGAGTAGTTCGAAGTGATTTCGTGCTGAGAAAAAAACACACTTCCGCGGAATCGGGAGCGTGAGTGATACGGCTGGATGCTGCGTAACCTTTTACTGGTACTTGTGACTACGTTTGCGCTACCGTCATCCACACAAGGGGCCGCATATTGGTCGCTTCAGCAGACCGCCACCGGATGGCAATGGGTGTCGCCGAAATCTGCGACGCTCTGCAAGTACGCCGCGCCCTCAATCGTCAGCAATAACTACCTGGTCGCGAGCGTGGTCGGAAGCGGCCGCAAGTACAGTTCCTGGAATGACTGGGCTTCCGCGCAAAATGCCAGGTTGAAGTCCTGGGGATTCACTGCTGCTGGTCAAGGCTCCTGGGAATTTATTAATCCAAACTATTACCCGGCTGACGGCCTACCAGGAGTGGCCTCGGACAACACCAGCGGTCACGCCGCCGGCGGCCCTGATTTTATCAAGACGGTCAATCAGGCTTACGGCGCGATGAAGTGTGGCGCCACCTTCTATCTTCCATACGGTGGCGGTCAGATCGATGCCTACGACCCGGGCATAGCTAGTGCCTATGTGAACGATGTCAGCGCGTTCGACACCAGCTACGGAGGGTTCCTCGACCACGTGATGTGGATTAGTCCGGAGGAGGGTGACGACCTGTACGGTCTCAACAGGCCGACTCACGAGGACTTCGGCTACATCATCGCGGCGCATAGCCCGAACGAAGCTAGCAGCTTCAACGGTAAACACACCTATAGCGACCAGAAGCTGTATGCCAAATTCGCGATGGTCGATTTTCTGGCCAGCAAGTACGGCTGCCAAGGGACCGGAGCGCCGATTTCGAATCTCAGCGAGACCGGGAACACTGTCACCGTAACCACTACCGTCGCGCATGGGCTGTCTGCGAATCAGATGGTTGTGATCTTTGGATCGTCCGTGTCCGGATTCAATGGCGTATGGAGGGTCCTGGCCACTGGTTTAACCGGTACCGGGTTTCAATACTACAACAACACCGAAAAGCTCGCAGCGGCCAACGGCGGATCCGCCGCCGCGGCAGAGTCACCGCTTGCGAGCGATCCAATTCGAGAGACTTATTGCGGATCGGCCTTGGCTGCCTCGTCGCTCGCTTCGTTAAACAAAGCCTGGGGTACCAGCTATGCTACCTGGGATACCTCCGACCCCAACGGGCTTGCGGGAATCACCAGCGGCGCCTATGCGTCCTACGGCAAGGGCACCGGGTTTCTCGACGAAAACGGCACTGGCCTGTTAGCGCGAGGGACGTCGTGCGGAAAGATCAGCGCTGCCGATAACTGGTATAGTACTGGACATCCTGCGATCGAGACCGACCTTCACGAGTTCGTCGGCATCTTCGCGGGCGAGTATATGAGGCAGTTGGTGACAGCCTGGAATCAAATCTCGCCGCGGCCTCCCATGTTTCCGCCCCTGTACGACCCGCCTGCCTACGTCGCTAGCCAGGTAGCCCCTTATCTTAACAATGGCGACGGTCTTTGGGTTGCACCGTTCGCGGTCGCCGGCGAGGTCCAGAACATCGTCAACGCGCTTGGCCCCAACAAGACGGTCATCGCGGTCGACTACGCAACCGCCGATCCTGATTCTGAACAGTCAAAGGTTCCATGTCCGCAGTCGGGGCTGGAATGCCAGGACAAGCAGCAGGCGCGCGCCGCGCAGATGGTATCGTTCTGGCGCAACAGCCTTCACCTGAAAGATCCCGGCGGCAGATACGCTGTGGTAGGACTCGAGCACTGGGGTCTTTACGATCAAAAGGACCAGGGAAATTTCGGCCTCATCGCCACCCTGACCGACAATCCCTACGATGGTTCCGCATCTACCGCTGCCGCCACCCAGGCTAATAAGTGGATCGCGGACAACACCTACAATGCGCCGGCGACAATTTTCGACGGCGCCAACTTCGAGGCCCTGAGCGGTGGCCTCACCGCCTCCTGCGTCAGTGCTGCTTCGACTCCGAATTGGGCGACCCAGAACGGTACGACGACCACTGATGGTACCTGTACCTGGCGCAACGAGGGCTCAGCGGCGCTGCTCGCCGAAACTTCCGTTCCTGCGACCGCTACCGTTCCTAATTCCGCCTACGGCGACGCGATCACGCCGATCGCGAACTTTCTGAACGCCGGCCTTTGCGATCAATAGACACCTATGAGCGCCTCGAATTTTGACCGGACCTCAGCTGGGGCAGACAGCCTCTATCGACAGAAGCTCATTTGGTGGACAAAGGTCACTATCTTCGTCCTGTACGGATGCTTTGCGCTCTTCCGCTTGGGCTGGACGGATCTCGGCGTTGACGAAGCGCACTACGGAATCGTCGCGATCAACATCCTTCACGATCATCGCCAGCTCGCGGTGCTGTCCGAAGATCCGTTGGGCGGACCCGGTACCAAGCCGTTCATGTACGCTTCTTCTCTGGCGGTATCTACCCAAATATTCGGCAAGACCGAATTCGCCTTAAGACTTGTCAATGTAATTGCGCTCGCGGCAGCCGCGTGGTTTCTATATTTAACGGTTAAGGCGTATTTCAAAGACGAATGGCTCGCGATCGCGACGTTGTTTTTCTTCCTGCTCAATCCGTGGACCGTCACCTATGCGCGCGTGGCAATGCCGGAGCCTCTGGTAGTGCTGTGGGGCTCGATAGCTCTCTACACGGCCGTGCGGTTCGCCCGAGAACTGAAACCGGGTCTGGCGCTGGTCTGTGGATTGGCACTCGCGGCCGCATTTCTGAGCAAGCTATGGCTCTGCTTCCCGTTCGTGCTTGCCTGCTCCATGATCTTCGTGGCGACGCTTATCCGCAGGCCCGGCCGCAAGGCCGCAGTCGGCGCTCTGCTCGCCGGGCTCGTGTTCATCCTGGGCTCAGCGTCGCATCTGATGCTGGTGAGTTTGTGGACGCCTGCGGAGCTAAGGCACTGGCTACAAGTCTATTTCGTGGAAAGCTTCCAAAGCCGGGTGGGCGGAGTGGGGCACGACCCGGCGATGTGGTTTCGGCCGTGGTGGTTTTACCTGGCAGCCTGCTTCAAAGCCACGTTCTTCGCGATGCCCCTGGTATTCTTGGCTGCTTATTCCTTCATCCGCGAGCGTCGACTCGTACCAATTCTTATTCTCGCCGCTTTGCTGTCCCCGGTTCTGATCTTCTCGTTATTCGTCGTCAAACAAACCAGCTACGTCTACGCCGCATTTCCCGCGATGTCTTTTCTACTCGCTTATGGCACCGTGGAGTTTATTCGAGGTCCGCGCAACGGATTAGTCCTCGCAACTGTGCTCTCGATCGTCGCGCTGGTGCTCTGCTATGAAGCTGGCGTTCTGGGACGCGGCGAATTAGCCGCTGTCACCGTACTCTTCCTGCTCTACCTGGCTATCGCGCTCGGTGGAATGGACATTCCGGTGGCAAAAATGATGCTCTTCGCCGGCGCGCTGGCAGTAATGCTAGTCACCGACCTGGTAGCGATCAGAACCACCATGGCCGAGCGCACCTTTTATCGCGAGATCGCCGGATATCTAACGCCGAGTCTCGACGCTTACGCCCCGCAGGAGAAAGTATTCAAAGCGCCCGAATATGCCGCGTTGGAGTTCTACACGTACCGGAACGGCAGTTACTGGGAGACCTATTACACTCACCAGGACTTCGGCTCGTTCGTCCAGGAGTTAAAGGAAGGGCGTCTGGCCTTTTACGTGGTAGATCCGAAGGGCGCTCTATACGGCGGCAAAATAACCCCGGCAGAGTCTGACGCCTTGCGGCAATACACCACCGACGTAACTCCCGCAGTCGAGCACGCAATCGGAAGGCCGATTTTGTTGAAAGTCCTGGTGACGCAACCGGAACTCGATAGATTGCAAGGAAAGGAGACCGCACGATCGACCGCCAGTCCCACCCCCCTAAGCAGGTGAGAAGGCTGTCAGCACCGGTCTAAATTTTACCCGCCTTTTGCCGGAAGTCGCCAAACGAAAACTGGCCGACACCGGCGCCTAACGATAACTGTGAGCGGCGAGGGGACCTTCCCCTCGCCGCTCTGTTTTTAAAAGGAACAATAGACGGCGAGCTGGCGAGCTCTAGTCTTCACCGGCTATCGCCATCAGCGAAACAGGCCGCCCGTCATTTCGTATCGCTCGCTGCGGGAGGCATCGTCTCAAATTCGGCGAGCGCTCCCGCAGTCACGTCCCAACTGTGCCGATAGCGCGTGAACAGCACCGCCTCGGGATGAAACACGGACGGATCATCCAAGGTGCCGACATAGATTGACACGGCGTCCGGAGCGATTCCGGATATTCCGAACAGGAGGCTGCCGCAGGTCGGGCAGAAGTGACGGACGGAACTTCGTCCACTCGCCGCACTTACCGCGTAGCCCTTCGTTTCGCCTTGAACAGTGAACGATGTCTTCGGCATGCCCATTACCGGTACATGTCCGGTTCCCGACGCTCGTTGGCAGTCACGGCAATGACAGAGGATCGCAAACTGTGGGTTCCCCGCAACCCGGTATCGCACCGCTCCGCATAAGCATCCGCCCGTGATCATAAGTCACCTCGAAAACGTCAGCCTCGTTGGATAGCATGTAACCAGAGATACCGGGAACGATCATCGCGAGCAAATTGCGATCGCTTCGGGCTCACAAGTAAGCGTAAGGACGCGCCACCGATTCGTCCGCTCCGGGATTGCGATTACGCACCCCTCTCAGCCTTTACGGCACACAACTTCGATATTGTTGCCGTCCGGATCGTACACGAATGCGGCGTAGTAGTTGGGGTGGTAGGCCGCTCGCACTCCCGGTTGTCCATTGTCGCGGCCGCCGGCCGCAAGCGCCTCCCGATAGAATAAATCGACAACTCCGCGATCAGATGTGGAAAACGCGATATGCAACGGACCGCGCGGCTGGCCCCTGCCGATCCAGAAGGCTGGAAATCCTTCCGAGCCCATCCCCACCGAGGCGCTTAAGTCGTAAATCACTTTGTAGCCGAGCGGCGTAAGCGCGGCGACGAAAAATTGTTTGCTGCGGGCGAGGTCAGAAACCGTTATGGCAATGTGATCGAGCATCGTAGCACTCTCCCGCGGGAATTTCGCTAACCATTGCCACACGGATCAAGCGCTGTCCAATGCGGTCAGCGGGCCGTGGTGTGATCCTCGCCACCAGGCGTCCCTGATATGGCTGGCTGCACCCTGCTGCGAGCAAGATCGCAAAGCATAGACAGAGCGGCGAAGGCCACGATCACATGCTGGCTGCCGGAGAGAGAGTTGCTTTCGTATTCCCTTGATCGGAAAGTCCCGGACCCGCGATTGCGACCACTACCGCCGCGGTGATCGCGAGAATTCCGACCGAAACGATCGCGAGCGGCATCCGCGTCATATCGCTGCACGTGTTGAAGGTCCAATGAATCAGGACCGCAGCCAGCACGCTGCCGCCGGTGCCCTTGAAGGCCCAGGTCATGAGCACCGAGAGCGCGACGATACCGCTCATGAAAAGCGGAAAAGACATATTGTTCTGCGGTGTGCCGGCGAGGATGAACGCAGGCAGATGCCACACGCCCCAGATGACGCCGAGGATGAGTCCGGCCGAAAGTGCGCTCCGATCCTTGAGCAGCTTTGGAAGTGCGAATCCCCGCCATCCCAGTTCTTCTCCGAGTGGTCCCGGATCGGCCAGGAACGATCCGAGGATGGCGGGAATCACGCTCCATACTCTGCCGGCGCCGGCTGCCCGCACGATCTGACGGCCGGTAGGCCCGAGCAGAAAAAGTTGGTACCAGTGATCGACAACCAGCGGCGTCCGCGCGAGCGCCGCGCTTAGGAGCATCGCGATCACACTCAGCATCGGGATTCCGGCGAAGATCGCAACGTACCATCGGATGCCGATTCGCCAGCGTAGCAATCCGCCAAGCAGTCGCGTGACTCCGGCAGGCCCATCGATCAAGCCGCTCACGACAATGGCCGAAATACTGGGCGCATACACCGCCAGGATGAACAACGGATTTGTCACCGACAGCTTTCCGAACACTGCGGTCAACTGAGCCGGGAACATTACGAAGCAAGCGCCCAAGCCCCACGTGAGGCCAAACGTCAACGCGAAGAAGGCAAGCAGCGGGCGTCGTTTCATGGCGATTGTCTTCTCATCGAAGCGGCCAACGAAGAGTGGACAGGCATCAGCCCCGAGACTGTAGCGCCGAGGCCCTAAGAGTCAACGCGTCGAATTCACTGCGCATGCAATAGACGCGCTGCATCAGTTAGTCAGGCTCGAACCACCTTCGTCGGCGCCAGCGTGCTCACGAACTCGCAAACGGGTGACGTTTGTGATTGGATTTTCTGGCCCACAAGCATGTTTAAACTGGTGACCGCGTTACTCGTCTTGCAGACTCTTACCTTCGGTTCCCAGGTTGATGCCCAGGCCCGATAGATCTGGAAATGTGATCGTTTCTCCAGACGGAGCTCTTCGGGCAATCGTAATCTCTGCAACTGGCATGAGAGGGTTTGAAGAGAGCCGTGTCGAGATCCGCGGGGTAGTGTCGCGATGTTGGTGGAAAAAGGAAAAGGCGCCATCATCTAGCGAGTTCGCTCAAAGGCTCGCACTCGCTGGCAGGCGAGTAAAGGAAGATGACGCGTATGCAAAGGGATAGCAGGAAGGGGGTTAGGGAAGAAGGGTTTGAGTGGGGGGCCGATACCATCGAGGCGGAGATTCGGGGACGGATCCGGGGGATGATCGAAGCGATTGTCGAGGAGGAGCTGGAGTGGGCACTGGGCGCCGGCAAGTCCCAGCGAGTCGGTGCGTCGCGCACTGGTTATCGCCACGGAGCGCGCGAACGTCAACTTACCACCAGTCTGGGCAAGACCACGATTATGCTGCCACGCGCGCGCCTGAAGGGCGCCGACGGCGCGGAGAGCGAATGGCAAAGCCAGATCGTCCCGCGTTATCAACGCCGCACCGAGCGGGTGGACGGAGCGCTGCTCGGCACCTATCTCAGCGGCATCAACACTCGCCGGGTGCGCGCAGCCCTATCGCCGCTCTTGCGCGGAGCGCCTTTATCGAAGGATGCGGTATCTCGGCTGGTCGGGCGGCTACGTGAAGAGTTCATCGCGTGGTCGACGCGAGATCTGGCCTCAGAAGAGGTCTGTTACATATTTATGGACGGTTGGTATCCGCGCGTGCGAATCGGCAAAAAGCGCGCTCGCGTACCGGTCTTGGTCACCCTGGGCGTATGTGCCGATGGCCGCCGCATAGTATTGGATATGCGGATCGCCGGCCAGGAAAGTGAGGCGGCTTGGCGTGAGCTGGTGCAATCACTGGCGAAGCGCCACGTGTGTACGCCGGTCTTGGCAGTAATCGACGGCAATCCCGGGCTGCACGCGGCGCTGCGGGCGCAGTGGCCAGAGATTGCGGTCCAGCGCTGCACCAATCACAAGCTGCGCAACCTGCTCGCCAAAGCCCCGGCGCATCTGCGCGAGGAATTGGCCGAGGATTATCGGCGCATGATGTATTCCGAAACTCGCGAAGCGGTCGAACAAGCGCGTGTGAGCTTTCTCCGCAAGTGGCGGCTGCGATGCAAAGCGGCGGTCAGCTCGTTCGAAGAAGCCGGCGATGAACTGTTCACCTTCTTGCAGTTCCCCCCGTTGCAGTGGAAGGCGCTGCGCACTACCAATGCACTGGAGCGGATCAATGAAGAATTCCGTCGGCGCACCAAGACCCAAGCCTCATTGCCGGGTGAAGATGCCGTGCTGTTGTTGCTATACGGCCTACTGCGCAGCGGTCAGATCGTGCTGCGGCGCATCGATGGCCGCCATGATATGCCCAAACCAAAAGCTCAATTGAAGGCAGCGTAAGAGACAGTTAGGTAGGACCGGAGGCAGCGAAACATGGACCTGAGGCAATTGCGGAACCGAGTTCGAGGTGACGTCACCACACCGGCCGACGCAGGATACGAGAGCTTGCGGCGCTCGATGGTGTGGAATCGACTAGCGCCCGAGCGGCATCCTGGGGCGATCGTGCAAGCTGCCTCTGAGCAGGACGTGGTGGAAGCGGTCAGATTTGCGCGCGCTGCCGGGTTGAAGATCGCCCTGCGCGGCGGTGGTCATAGCTGGGTTGGCTTCTCACTGCGCGACGGGACTCTGCTGATCGACCTCGGCCGACTGAACAGTGTGTCGATTGATCGCGATTCTCAGCGTGCCGTGATTCAACCCGCGGTGCGCGGCCGCGAACTGAGCCGGTCGCTCGCCGCTCAAGGGTTAGCCTTTCCGGTTGGACACTGCCCGACGGTTCCGATGAGCGGATTCATCCTGAACGGTGCGCTAGGATGGAATTTCAACGAGTGGGGGCCTGGCTGCTTCAGTGTCGAGGCGGCAAGGGTGGTTACCGCCGCCGGCGACGTGGTCATCGCAAGCACGGAGGCGAATCCGGATCTACTGTGGGCGATCCGTGGCGGCGGCCCGGGATTCTTCGGTGTCGTGACTGAATACACGCTCAGGCTGTATCCTGGGCCCAAAGCGATCACGACCAGCAGTTACTATTATCCGCTCGAACACGTTGAGGAGGTCGGCGCATGGGCTGGCGGCGCGGCACGAAACCTGCCAAAACGAGTCGAGCTAACGATCTTCGTGGCCGCGGCTCCCCCGCCGATCGCTGATCGATGTGCGTCTCAGCGCGGCCGTGCCTGTGTCGTAAGCGGCACCGCATTCGCCGAGAGTGCGGGCGAGGCGGCTTCGATGCTCAGGCCCTTGGATAGCTGTCCCGCGGCCAACGCATGCATGTTGGAGGAACGCAACCTCTCGACACCGATCGACGCGCTGCATGACATGGGCGCGATGCTCTGGCCAGAGGGCCATCGCTACCTCGCGGATACGTTGTGGACGAACTCGCCGCCGGGGGAGGTGCTTGCGGCCTCGCGCGATTGTCTCGCGTCCGCGCCGTCGTCGAAATCATTTGGGGTCCTTGTTCTGTCTACCGGCGAGCGCGCACCCTTGCCCGACGGCGCCTACTCGATGGCGGGTGACGCGCTGGCACTTTGCTACGCAGTCTGGGAGCGCCCCGAGGACGACACGGCCAATGCCGCGTGGCATCGCGCGACCATCGCAGTGCTCGACCGCTATGCGGTCGGCCATTATGTCGGCGAATCTGACATCGCGGCCGATCCGCGGCGCGCCGAGCGTTCGTATGCGCGGCCGAACTGGGAGCGCCTGCAGGCGCTGCGGCTCAAGTTCGACCCGGACGGTCTGTTCGTTGGGCATTTCGCCCCGTCGCAGCTGGACGCCGGGCGGCGTTAGGCTGTCGGCGCCTGGCGAGATTGGGAGAGTAATTATAATTGTAATTATAGAACTCGCTGTTACGCCTCGACGATTTTCTACCAATTGACAGACACGACCATCCGCGGCGCCGACGACAAGCTACTCTGCACGGAGGACTACTTTTCGAGCGACGGAGATCACGGCTACAAAGTCGAGAAAGGGCGCTGGACCCCAGACTCCCTCTTCTTTCTCTACAATACGACGTCGTCCGGCGGCCATCAGGCCTGGCACTCACCGACTTTCTTTTACAGCCGACGGAGCAATGCAATTCGTAACCTTGAGGAACTCACCCATCGCGTCGTTCTCGAACAAGGTGCAGATCCGACGTTCAAAATCGTTGCGCCACATTCGGTTGCGACAGTAAGTTCAGGGACGCTTTATTCCGTCAAAGGCTTCGGCAAAAACAATGAGATCATAGTCCTTGTGGACTTGGAAACCGGAGTTAAATCACAGCAGACGAAATGGCCGGCAAAGGCCGTGCCCTAGTCAGCGCAACTGATTCCGCAACATTGACTTCATCGATCTAACCATCGAGAATTGAGCGCATCGCCGACTAGGAAAGAGCGCTCCGAATCTCAGGCGTCTTTGTTACTTTTACTTGGTCCATGGTCGAAGTGCGCGATTTCGAAATCGACGCTTTTGATTTGATGTTCCAATAGAATCCGCCGCAAGCGGGGCGTGACCAGGATCGCAGCCTGCGGTCTTATCACTCCGCTGCGCGGCCCCGTCACTTCCCGGGTGAGCATGATGTCGGATCCGTCCCATCCTGATCGCTGCACATGGATTTCTGACAAATATCTATGGCCAATATTGTCGCCACGCGTGCATCGGTATCGTCCCTCCGGATCCTCGTCAAATGGATTGACGCCGGTAAGCGTCGGTGGAATAACCGGAAGGCGAGAAGAAACGATGCATAGTTGACGCCAGTCAGGCCAGACCCTTCTTAATGGTCCGCTCTCTTGCGCTTGTCGGCGCGCTATATATTCGTTCTGCGCAGCGTCAAAGAGTACTCTGTTTTCCGGGCGACAGATCCACTTGTAGGAGTCCCTATCCTCGAGATATACGCCTTCAAGTTTTGCGCGCTCGAGTAGCTGCCTTCCGGACTGAGTTGCACGCAGGTTGATTGGGTCGCTTTTGAATTCGCCACGATGCCGCACCGGACGGAACTCCAATCCTCGAATTTCCGCCGCCATCAGCGTTTCGGCAAGTCGTCGCGAAACGATCCATTCGTCCGCGATAGTGCGCGCGATGTTCTTTCCGCGCGGAAGTTTCCTGAGATCGAGAAATAAATCGGAAATTTGCTCGGCACCAGCTCCGCAATCCACGCACGCGCCGGTCTCATCGTATCGCGTCCCGCATTCCTCACCCGCAGGCTCGAATGTGGCGCCGATGAACATCCTGAAAAGCTCAGCCGATTCGATTTCGGTTGAAGTGTAGGTGCGCGTTACCTGCCAATACGCGAATAAGTGCCTTTTTATCGAGGCATATAAGTCGGAATTTACCCTTCCGATTTCTGCTACGAGCGGATCGTCGGCTGCAATCATTACTTGGCGCACATGCTCTCCCAACAACCTACCCACCTTCGGGTTTGAGAGCCGAAACGCAAACTCTTCAATGATTCGAAATTCGAAAACTTCGCGCATTTAGGTTTCCAAACTAAAATGGCCGATGAGCCGCGAGCAGGCCAACCTGTTCTTCCAGGTCGTGGCGCAGCGCTACGAACGGGGCTCGATGATCCTCACCTCGAATCTCACCTTCGGCAGCTGGGATAGCGCCTTCGGCCGCGACGGTGTGCTGACCGCAGCGATGCTCGATCGGATTCTCCATCACTCGATCATCGTCAGCATCAACGGCGAGAGCTTCAGACTTAAGGACAAGCGCAAGGCTGGACTGCTCGCCGTTTCGGGGAAGACCGGGAGGCGGTAGCGAACTGGTCGAGATCAATGTTTCATCAGTTGCTCGGCGATACGCATCATCTCCGCATACCTCTTCACGGCTGATGGCTGATGGACTACCTCGAACTTCAGTCCATCCGGTCCGAGAAAGTACACCGCATACCAGCCTTCCGGATCGTACGGAAACTCGCCGGGACCATCGAGGACCTTCGCACCGAGGCGCTTCGCCAGATCGCATGCCCGATCAACCTGCTCACGCGTATCGGTGTAGAAGGCGATGTGATGCAGCCCTACCTCGTAAACCTCGAATGGATGCTTGGCAAACTCAGGCTTTGCTTCCCAGAGATTCAACACCGCGCCATTCCCATGGTTGACCGCCAACCTATCGCGCTGCCCATTCGGATTCCGGATCTCATCCCAAATCTCATAGCCGAGGAACTCCAAGAACGGCTTGAAGAACTCCATAGCGTCAGTGAGATCGCTGACCGTGATACCAACGTGGCAGATTGCTCCAAGTAGCGGCATAACTGAGTGTTGCCTCCGAGGATCAGTTCTTACCATCATATGGCGGTGAGACCAACTCCACGGCCTCCGCCTTTTCGATCGAAGAAACTACAAAATGCGGAAGATCCTGAATTGTTTTGGCGAAATCACGCTCAGACGCTATCACTGGTCTGAATGGCAGCTAGAATCCTGCCTATGTCATGATGCACGCGCGTTCGAAACTACGATTGGGGTAGGATTATGCCAGCTGCAACTTGGGCGTGCCTTCCGCTTCTCTCACGGAACCTATCTTGTCCGCGTCGCTAACGCTCACTCCCCGCCCGGCCCTTGTCACTTCGCCCTGGCATCGCTCCAGGCAAGCGCTGACTTCGCGCGCGAGGATCCCGACGTTCGGTTCTCTCATCAGCTCGAGATGGCCGCCCGGCACCTTGTGCACCTCGACTCCCAACGTGGCAAGACCACCCCATCCAAGCTCCTCGCCATAGCGGTCGTCGACCGCGCCAATCCCTTCTTCGGCCCGAAAAAGAGTCAGCCGCCCGGGATACTGACGCGCCGTATATTTCGACACCGCGAACCAGTTGACATCCTGAGCCCGCTGCAAACCTCTTGGTACCGCTAACCCGAACGCACCGAACGTCGCATAGATTGTCCGCAGCCCAAGACCGGTCAAGTTGTTCCAGAACCGCACTGTCCGCTCCTGCAGCTTGCTCCTGAGTGTGGACGGATCCCGCGAAGCGAGCATGCTCTTGGCGTGCAATATTCGTAGTTCCACTTGCCTGAGTAACCGTTTCGGTGGACTTCGTTGTTCGTCGAGAGACTTGATATGTCCCGTCTGCCAGGTGTCGAGCATGCCCAGAAAAGCCACCCGCTCTCCGGCCGAGTGCAACTGCTGAGCCATCTCGAACGCCATCAGTCCGCCAAACGAATAGCCCAGCAGGTAATACGGACCGCGTGCCTGGACCGCGCGAATCTCCTCGATGTAATGCGCTGCGAGGTATTCCATCCGCATCTGATCCGCCTGTGTGGCCGCATAATCGAATTCGACGCCGTACACCGGTTGCGTGCGCTTCAGATGCCTTAACAACTCGTTGTAACCGATCACTCTGCCGCCCAGGGCGTGAATCACGAACAACGGTGCAACCGAGCCCTGGGTCTGCATCGGGACCACCGCAGAGTGAGCGACCTGCACGTCGTCCTTCCTAATCAGTCGCGCGAGCGCATCAATAGTCGGCGCTTCGAACATAACTGCCGAATTAAGTTCGAGGCCATAGGTCTTCTTGATCTTCGCCATCAGCCGAATCGCGGTTAGCGATTGACCACCTACCTCGAAAAAATTGTCCTGCCTGCTGACTTCGGCCAGCCCAAGCAATTCCTTCCACCAGCTCGCCAGAGTTGTCTCGATTTCGTCGCCCGGAGGCTCGCCGTCAGCGCTCCGGGAAACTCCGCTTTTGACCGGTCCCGGCGCGCGCTCCGATTTTTCCAGCGCCGCTACCAGGTCAGACATGAACACGGTGACATTGGGCGCATACCAGCCGCTCAACAGCCGCTCGAATGCCTGAACTCCCTGCTGCGACGAAATCGAGTCCGCGGACTCACTCGCCGCGCCGTCGCCACTCAGCGCTCGAGACACTTCAGGAACGTGCTGCCCGGCAGTCCGCTTTCCCCGGTCGAGCACGGCCGGATCGCGAATCTGCTGTAAGGCGTAGTCGCGGATCTCGACGATAACGCTGCCGCTTTCATCCAGGATGGAAATGTCGAAGGTCGCCACCGCGCTATCCGAGTTCAAACCCTCCTTTGCGCGGATGTAAGCATAGCAACGGGCGGGCAGCGGTCCCCGGATCGTGATGCTACCGTAAGAGACAGGTACATACAGGTACTCGAGCCGATCGTAGCCGGGAATCAGAAACATCGCCGAGCCGGTTGCCATGTCCAGGAGCGCCGGATGTACGTGGTAGGTGTCGAGGTCGGAGGTGAATTGGCTCGCGAGCTCAACCACACTCAAAGCCTCGCCGCGGCCGAGAAAGATTTTCTTCAGGTTTCGCCAGCGCGGACCGAAGTTGATATATCGTTCTTGCTTCGGGTTCTGCCGATCAGCATCGAAGGTAAGTTCGCGCACATTGCAGCGCTCGCGGATGGCCTCGATACTCTCCGGCCGCGCGGCGACCGCGTCCACAAAAGCCACGTCTCCGCGCGCGCATATGATCCAATCGCTAGACACCGCGCCTGCGCGCTCGGCCACGGTGAAGGTGTCCTGGTTTCCTTGCTTGCGAATCGTCAGCCTGATGGCCTGATTGGAGCCGGCATCGACTCGCAGCGGAGCCTCGAAACTTAGATCCTGTATCGACAGCGCTCCGCCGCGATGTTGATCGGCAAACGCGGCTCGCACCATCTCGATATAGCCGGTACCCGGAAACAACGCCGCGCCGCCGCGCAGCCGATGTTCGCTGACGATCCAGTCCTGCTCAAGACTTAGATCACTCTCATAGGTCTGCTCGGACTCGTCGTTCTTGATTTGTTTCTGGAGCAGCGGATGTAGCGGCGGGGCAACCGGCCTGCCATTGAGATGTGAGTCCGCGGCGAGGCCAACGTCGCGCCAACGCGGCCATTGAATCGAGATGGTAAGTCGATCGCTTGATGACCGCGCGGCGGCATAGGCGTCGAGGAAGGCATTCGCGCCCGCGTAATCAACCTGCCCTGGCGGCGCAAGCAGCGCGCTGACCGATGACATCACGACAAACAATTCAGGGGGGTCATCGGCAAGAACCGACTCAAGCACCAAGGTGCCTTTAACCTTGGGAGCCAGGACGCGGGACGCGCTGGCCGCCTCCTTCTTGACGATGAGCGCATCCTCGAGCACGCCGGCGGCGTGAATGACTCCGTTAATTCTGCCGAAGCGCTCACGCGCCGTCGCGATTACGCGGCGCATCGCGTCAGCGTCGGTGACATCCGCGGCGAGCACGATGACTTCGCCACCGGCCTTCTCGATCGATCGGATCGCGGAAATCTTATCCGCAATTTCATCGTGGCTATGATGAAGCCGCGGCCAGCTATTCCACTCCTCGCGCGGGGGAAACGCGCTGCGCCCAACCAGCACCAGTCGAGCGCTGTGCGATCGCGCGAGTGACTCGGCCAGAGCAAGGCCGATTCCGCCGAGGCCTCCGGTAATCAGATACACGCCCTTATCGACAAGAGGGACCGGGTGATCGTGGCGAGGTAGTGGTTCGAAGCTTCGCACCCAGCGCCGGTTACCTCGATACGCGACCACTGAGTGCGGGGACTCGAGGCGAAGCTCAGACGAAATCTGGGAGCCGATTTCCTTAAGAGCTTCGTCGCGAGTGTCGTCGCGATCTCCACCCCAAGCGGAAGCGAAACGTCAATGCTGCGACAGCGGATATTAGGAAACTCTTTCGGAATGACACCGCACGGACCAAGTAGCAGCGCCCGCTCGGGCCGCAAAATGCGCTCACCCGCCACGACTTGCTGCAAACTGTTCGAAACCACGCCTAGAGTTACGTCGACTTCAATATCAATGGCTCCCAGAGCCTGAGCCAGGTACAGCAGGCTGTAAAAGCTCCGGTCCTCGATAGCGTCCAGGTCATCAAGAGACTCACCTGGCGCGTTCGCATCCACCATCGACCAGAGATGAACGATAGTGCGTGGCAACCTGCCGTCCGCATTAAGTTCGGAGATCAGCCGATCGTAATCGGCTCGCACCGACGGATTCAGCTGAAAATGATCGTGTGAAAGCCGGGCAAAATCGCGATCGATCGAGACCTCGATACACTCCTCACCACGTCGCCGCACCAGTTTGGCAACCTGGTCGCCCACCCCCCCGCCCCCCCAAGGACCACCCACGCCCCAACAGTTTCACGAGTGAAGCCGTGGCGCGGTACGGTCCAATCCAGATCGTGGCGTTTCCAGACCGGGCGGAAAAATCCATCCGACGTCGCCGACGCATCGGGCGTGATGCTTGATGCGGATTCGTGGGTGTCGAGTCGGGGTTGCGGCTCGATCCAGAAGGACTTCCACTCAAAGGGATAGGTCGGAAGAGGCAGGCGTCTGCGTCGTTCGTTAGCGTGGAAGGCGCGCCAATTTATTTTCTCTCCCGCCACCCACAACTTGCCCAGCGCTTGCAGCAATACTTCGATGTCAGACTGCGACTCCCGACGCGATCTCATCGACGCGATGAGTTCATGTCCGTTCCCAAAATTCTCGTGCTGCGCGGCGAGTGCGAGCAGTGTTCCCCCCGGACCAACCTCCAGCAAAAGTGCGCTCTCTTCTTTCAGCAATTCGGTCATCCCGTCGCGAAAGCGCACCGTGTCTCGGAGCTGCCGAGCCCAGTATGTAGGGTCAGTAGCTTCCGCGTCCGTGATCCAGTTTCCCGTTGCGCTGGAGATGAAGGGAATCCGCGGCGCAGAGTAGTCGAACTTGCGGAGAAATTTCGTATAGGGCTCGAGGATTGGATCCATCAGGCTCGAATGGAAAGCATGAGACACACGCAGGCGTTGGCAGGTCACGCCTTCCGCAGCGAGCGATCGTTCCAACTCGCCGATCGAATTTTCCGGGCCTGAAATGACACACTGCAGATCAGAGTTCACACTCGCAAGACAAACGTTCTTGCCGAGCAAGGGACGTACGCGATCCTCCGGCAGAGCCACCGCCGCCATCACGCCGCGTGGCATGGTTTGCATCAATCGCGCGCGTTCCGCCACGATCTCGAGCGCGCTCTCCAGTGAAAAGACGCCCGCTATGCATGCGGCTGCAAATTCGCCAATGCTGTGACCGATCATTGCTTTAGGCTCGACGCCCCACGACCGCCACAGCTGGGCCAGCGCGTACTCGATGACGAAAAGAGCGGGCTGGGTGAGCCGGGTCTCGTTCAGAGATCGCTCGGCCTCTTCAGCTTCGAGTTCGGATGGGAACAGAAGGGAGCGCAAATTTACGCCGATGCGCGGTTGTAGGAATTCGGCACAAAAGTCGACTATCTTTGTGAATTCCGGTTCGGACTCGTACAGGCCTCGGCCCATTCCGCCGTACTGCGAACCTTGGCCCGAAAACAGAAACAGCACAGCGGGAGTCCTTGGTCGCGCCTTGCCCGAAATAATTCGATTAGAAGCCGGATGTCGCAGAGCGCCGGCGGCATCAGCCGCGTCGCGGCAAACTATCGCGCGGCGCGTGGAGAAACCCTTGCGTCCAAGATGAAGGGTATAAGCGACGTCCGCGAGATTCTGCGGGTTATCCGCAAGGTGCTCCGCGAGATTGTCGCTTAGTGCGTCGATGGCGGATGGCGATTTTGCGGATAACGTTAGAACTTGCCAATGACGCGAAGCCCCGGAAACCGCCGCCGGAGCCTCCTGGAGAATCGCGTGAGCATTGGTACCGCCAATTCCGAGCGAAGTAATGCCAGCACGACGCGGCTGATCGGTCGATTCCCAATCGCGAAGCCTGGTATTTACGAAAAATGGACTGTTGCCAAAGTCGATCAGTGGGTTTGGTTTTGAAAAATTGAGGCTGGCAGGTATTTGCGCATACTCAAGAGCGAGCACTGTCTTGATGAAGGCAGCGACGCCCGCGGCGGCATCGAGGTGTCCAATATTTGTCTTCAGCGAACCAATCGCGCAAAAACTCTTTCGGTCCGTAGCTTGGCCGAAGGCCTTGGTCAGCGCCATTATCTCGATCGGGTCACCTAGCGATGTGCCAGTCCCATGGGTTTCGACGTAGGATATGGAGTCCGGATCCACGTCGGCGATGGCCAGTGCCTCGGCTATCACTTCCGCTTGTCCGTCAACACTCGGAGCGAGGTAGCCTACTTTCCTTGCGCCGTCATTGTTGATCGCGGTGCCGCGAACTATAGCGTGAATGAAATCGCCGTCGTTCAGAGCATCTTCAAGACGCCGGAGTACGACCACACCGGCTCCGCTGCCGAAAATCGTACCACTGGAGTCGGCGTCAAACGCACGGCAGTGACCGTCGCGCGAGAGAATCTCACCCTCACGATATACGTAGCCGCGGCTGTGGGGTATTTCGATCGTCACGCCACCGGCCAAGGCCATATCGCATTCGTGGTTCAACAGGCTCTGACAGGCCAGATGAATCGCGACCAGCGACGTCGAACAGGCTGTTTGTACGGAAAGGCTGGGTCCTGTCAGGCCCAACTGGTATGAGACTCGAGTGCTCAGCACGTCCTTGTCGTTACCAGTCTGCTTGAGGAGAAAGATGCCAGCTTCGGCGACAAGTTCAGGATTGGCCAGAAGGTTGTGAATGAGATAAGAATTCATCCCCGAGCCCGCATAGACACCGATGCGGCCGTCGAACTCATCGGGGCACCAGCCGGCGTTCTCCAAGGCCTCCCAGGCGCATTCGAGAAAGTGCCGATGCTGGGGGTCCATTATCGACGCATCCTTAGGGCTGAGCCCAAAGAATGCCGCGTCGAATAGATCCACACCTTCGAGGACTGCCGCTGCTCTTACATAGTCAGGATTGGCGAGCTCGGCGGCCGATACTCCTGCGGCGCGCAGTTGTTCAGCAGAGAGAAAGCTTATCGATTCGACGCCATCGCGGAGATTACGCCACAGCTCAGCTACGTTGCGGGCGCCTGGAAATCGTCCCGCCATTCCTATGACGGCTATCCAGGTGGCTCCTGAACCTTCGGGGGGAGCCTTCGTTTCTAAATTGCCCGCCACGGGAGCCCCTTAATATCACCTAACGGCCTTTGCGATCGGCCCCGGTCCGGATCCTGCTCAGTAGAACTTCCCGGCGCACTGCGCCGCGCTCCGAGCCGCTGCGCGCCACGTTCTGAGTATCGCCATTACGACTCAGGTATTTCGCCAGCGCGCTGATGGTAGGATACACAAAGAGGTCGGTCAGCCGCACATCGACCTTGCACATCTCCTTGAGGTTTACCGCTGCCTCAGCAACAGTCAGCGAATCAGCGCCTAGATCGAAAAGATTGTCGTGCAGCCCGATCGCGTTGAGTCCGAGAATATCTCGCCAAACTTGCGAAATCGTCGCCTCCAGATCGGTGCTTGAAGCGGAATCGTTCGTCGTGTGGACCTTGTTAGTGGAAACGAGTCCGTCCAGAGCTTTGCGGTCTACTTTGCCGTTTGGAGTCATCGGCAGACGATCGACCAGCACCACTGCTGCAGGAATCATGTACTCCGGTAGTTTCTGACGCGCATAGATCTGCAGCTCCCTCACGGTGATTCTCTGGCCGGGTGCCGTAACCACATACGCTACGAGCTGCTGATGGCCTGTCGAAGTCTCAGAAATACTTATCGCCACCTCCTGAACTCCTGGGTGCTTTCCAAACACACTTTCGATTTCGCCGAGCTCGATCCGAAATCCCCTGAGCTTTACCTGATGATCGATACGTCCCAGGAAATCGATCGTTCCGTCGGCGCGATAGCGGGCGAGATCTCCGGTCTTGTACAGTCTATCTCGGGGATCGCGGCTGAAAGGGTTTGATATGAATCGCTCGGCGGTCAGCTCCGGTCGATCCCAGTAACCCCGCGTTACTCCGTTTCCCCCTATGTACAACTCTCCACGCGCCCCAACAGGCACCATTCGGCGCTGTTGATCGAGGATGTAGGTCGTGGTGTTCGCAATTGGTCTCCCGATCGGGACGGCGTCTGGTTCGATCCCACTCAGTTTGAACGTGGTCGACCATACGGTGGTCTCGGTAGGTCCATACATGTTGTGGATCTCGGCGGGTAGCTCTTTGCAAAGCTGATTTGCCAGTGCCAGCGGAAAGGGCTCGCCTCCAAGCAGCAGCTGGCGCAGCGACTTCATGGCTGACAACGTGTCCGGCAGACGAGTCAGCATCCGAGCGAGAGTTGGCGTGCATTGCAGGTGAGTTATGTGGTGGCGTCGGAGTTGCGCCGCCGGCGAATGGTCTCCTTCGGCAATCAGCTTGTCTTCTTCAGCCTGTAGGACAACGGTAAAGCCGCGAGTCAAAGTCCACAGCAATTCCAGCACGGAAATGTCAAACGAAATGCTGGTTACTGCAAGCCATACGCCTCGTTCAGTCCCAATAACCCGATCCATCCCAGCGAAGAAGTTCACGACGTTGCGGTGCTCCACCATCACGGCCTTGGGAGTTCCCGTCGAGCCGGAGGTGAACATCAGATAGGCGAGGTTGTTGCTGTGAACGCGATCAGTGACATTGCTGTCGTGAACGCCGGATCCCGTTTTCGATGGCGGCTCCGCAATTTTCAGGACGCTATCGACGACTATTACCCGAGCCGGTTGTCCGTCAAAACGGGCATTTAGCTTTGATTGCGTCAGGATTACCGCCGCCCGGCTATCTCGTAACATGAACGTGATTCGCTCGGCAGGGAACGCCGGGTCTACCGGCAGGTACGCTCCGCCTGCCTTCAGGATTCCCAGCAGAGCTACCATCAATTCCACGGACGGTTCCATGCAGATCGCGACAACCCTCTCAGGACCGACGCCGAGATGATCGCGCAGATGCGACGCGAGCCGCTCGGCACGTTGGTTCAGCTCCGCATAGGTGAGTTCTTCATCGCGGAAGATCACCGCCCGCGCGCTTGGCGTACGCGCGACCTGTTGCTCGAAGAGCTGATGAATGCAGTTGTGCTGGTCGACCTCTGCCTTCGTTTGATTCCAATCTACGAGTAGTTTCTCGGTCTCCCACTGGGTAAGAGCGGAGTATGCGCCCAGTGGCCGGTGTGGATCGGATGCAATATCGGAAACGAGCTTCGTGAACTGCATGAGAAACCGCTCAGCGAGATCGGTGGCCAAAGACCTCGCGTCGTAGAGCAGCTCCAGTGCACAGTGCGAGGCGCCTTTTTTCGCGACGTCGATCAGCAGCGGGCATTCACTCTCGACAAGAGAAGCGGCAGCGGAATTGTAGACCAAAGCGCATTCGAAAAATGGCTCGCCGCTTTTTATTTCGCTCCAGGCACGGATTTGTGAGAGCGACACCATCGCGCGCGAGCGGAATCGGGCAATCAGCCCCTCGAGAGATTGCAGAAAATTCAGCGCGGACAAATCTTCGCCAATGGTCACAACCAGCGGGAAGCTTCGATCCGCGATCACGCCAAACAACACCTTCTCCTCGCCGGTGAGACGGTTCAGCAGCAGAGCCAAAGCGCCAACCAGCAAGGTTTCCAGGTTTATCTCGTAATCTCGGAGTACGTCTTCGCCGATTGAAATTGTTGCCGAGGTAGAGGCGATGCGTCCGCGCGATGGAGCATGCCGATCCGGCGCTTGCGGTCGCTGCGCAGAAAAGGGCAGCCGTGTGACGCTGGTCCAGCCTCGGAGCGCTTCTCGCCAGAAGCTTTCCGCCGCCGCTGATTCATCACAATTCAGGGCTGACACGCTCCTTCTCGCGGCGAACAACCAGCGCGTTTTCCAGGAACAGAGAGTCGATTCCGGTACCGAGGAACGTTTCGATCGCCTCGCGCGGTGTGTTCACTATCGGTTGTCCCTTCACGTTGAAACTCGTATTCAGGACCATTTGCCGGCCGGTGCTGATGCCAACCGCGCGCAGCAGCGCGTGAAACTCGGGATTGTCTGTCCTCGAGACGGTTTGCACGCGGGCCGAACCGTTGACGTGCGTAACCGCGGGAAGTGCCGCGCGATGCTCCTGGCGAACGTCGACCGTCGCTATCATGTACGGTAGAGACGTCAGCGGCGGAACGTCGAACCAGCGATGCACCTCCTCGATCGTGACAGCGGGTGCGAAAGGGCGAAACGCTTCCCGTTTCTTTACCATCGCATTGATGCGGTCGCGCATCTCCGGATGCCCCGGGTCAGCCAGGATACTGCGATTACCAAGCGCGCGTGGTCCAAACTCCATCCTGCCCCGATACCATGCCACGACCTTGCCCTCTCCGATCTGCCGCGCGGCTTCCTGGCTGCATTTCTCCAGGCTCTCGAATCGAGTCACGCAAACCCGGTCGTCAAAGTACTTGAGCGACGCCTCGATCTCGCCCGGCGGATAGGACGGTCCCAGGAACGGCACAGGAAAGCGCCGATTTTCGACGCCCGAAACAGAGGCGCGCAAGAGCGCCGCTCCGAGCCCTGCGCCGTCATCTCCCGCCGCCGGCTGCACGTAGACCTCATCGAAGAGGCCCGACCGCATCAGCTTGCCGATTGCGCTGCAGTTCAATGCTACTCCCCCAGCCATCGCCACTCGCCGCAAACCGGTAGTGGCGGCGAAATGGCCGCAAATGTGCAGAATCGCGCGATCGAGGCAGGCCTGCAGTCCCGCGGCGGCATCGCAATGCTCCTGCGTGATGGGATCGTCTGGTTGGCGGCGCGCGATCAGATTTGCTTCGAGCCATTCCCGGGTTCGCGAGTAATGCTCGCGCTCATCGCGGGTGCGGTTCAAACGCAGACAGGGAATTCGCACTCCGCCATCGGGCCGGCATTCGACCATCCGGGCGAAGACTTCCTGGTAACGCAGCGGGTCGCCATAGGGAGCCAGCCCCATGATCTTGTATTCATCCGAGTTGAAATCGAAGCCGAGGTGCAACGTTACCAGCGAATACAGGATCCCGAGCGAATCGTTCGCCGGCAGCTCGCGCAGCTTGTGAAGCTGGGCGTCCTGGCCGTGAAATACGGAAACGCTCTGTGCTTCGCCCATCGCATCGAGCACTACAACCAGAGACTCGTTCCAGCCGGAGGTAAAAAACGCGCTGGCCGCGTGGCAAAGGTGATGATTCACCTGGTGAACCCGCTCGGGCGCGAGTCCCGGACAATGACGGGCAATCTGCGCGAGCAGGACTTGCTTGGAAAAGACTTTTTCGTAGAGCTCGGTACTCACGCGGTCGAGCAGATAAATCTCGCGATAGGGCGAGTAATCGAATGCGTGGCCGATTTCGTCCACATCGGCCAGAGCGACCCCGGCCTGCTTCAAACAAAACGAGATTGCTCCGGCCGGGAAGTCTCCGCTGTGCTTCCTGCGATTGAAACGCTCTTCCGCGGCAGCCGCGACGATAGCCCCGTCGACGACAAGGGCTGCGGCGGAATCATAGCCTTGGGAGATCCGGTACTCCCGTTCCTCCAATCCGGGCCATTGGGCCCTTTTGAAATCGGCCGAGGTTTCAAGTCCACTTATGCCGAGAATGATCATCTAATGATGCGAGCGGCCTCTAATGATGCGAGCGGCCTCAGCCACGGCTTCCGTTGAAATCGTGGACCCGCCCAAAACAGTGTTCTTCCGAGATCCGCACCCGATCCCGCCCACCCGAATCTAACGAGGTCGGGCCGTAGATTCTATCCCACGTTCGCGAGCCTGCCAATTTGGCGATTTTGTCGTCCGATAGCGCCAGCACCTGGAGAACCGTCCTGGAGAACCCGAACAAGACCGCTTTGAGCAGCGGTTGGCGCCATTAGATATTCGCGCCCCTAGAAGGGGAGATCCTCTCGCGCTCCCGATCCCACGGCCAATTCACAATTTTTCCACTACAGCTTGTTAAAAAATCTAAACTCCATTACAGTTCCCGATATTGATAAGGCAGGTAGGGTTTTTCGGGTTTCGTTGATGTAAGGGCCGTGTTACGTGCGGCCAGTTGAGCAAAAGGAGGGAGATGGAATGGATCGCAAATTCATGGAAGAAGCGGCGCGGCTGGCGATCGAGTCGGTCGAGAAAGGCTGGGGCGGGCCGTTCGGGTGCGTGATCGTCAAGGATGGAGAAATCATCGGGCGTGGACAGAACCGCGTTCTCCTCACGGGATGCCCGGTATACCACGCCGAGATCACCGCGATCATCGATGCGTCAGCTCGGCTGAACCCCAAGGGGCTGCTCGGCAGTGACTATGCCGCGGGTACCATGCTCGAGATGATCCCGCGCCCGGCCGGTTCTCCAGACCTGGTGCCCGAGCGCGCGCGGATGCTGAAGGGGTGCGAGCTCTACGTCAACGGCGCGCCGTGCCCGATGTGCATGAGCGCTATCTATTGGTCGCGCATCGACCATCTGTATTTCGGTGGCAGCCTGGAGGATACCAGTCACATCGGTTTCTCTGATGCGTTCCAGTACGAGGACTTCCAGCTCCCATGGGAAAAACGGAAAGGGATCAAGGTGACGCCGGGCTTCGAACGGGACGTCGGCGTCACGGCCTACCGCGCCTGGGAGAAGAAAAAGGATCGCCATCCCTACTGACGCGATCCGCAGCCAGCGCATAAACATTCAACTCCTCTGGCGAGCTCGTACCAGGCTTCTGCTGGCGGTTAGGGCTCTGCCAGGTCGGCGCGGTTTCTGAGCGGTCTGCCGAGCCGACCAGATCACTGGCCCGGAGACCCTAAGGACTCCGGATGCTCCCGCACGCGCACGGCCGCTAAACGCGGCGGGACCATCGCTTCGCCCAGTCGTCGAGTGGCGCGATCGACGCCAGCAGACTTTCACCTTCAGCAGTCAGCCGATAGCCGCCGGCGGTACGAGCGATGATCAGCGCGTCGCGAAGCTCGCTGATGCGCTGATTCAGGACGCTGGGCGACATCGCGTCGCATCGCGTCTGCAGTTCGGCGAAGGTGAACGGTCCCCGGCGAAGCTCCCACAAGATTCGCAACGTCCATCGGCGGCCAAGCAAATCCAGCAGCGCCATCAGCGGGCGTCCAGTACGCGATCCGCGAACTGGTCTTCCGGGTTTCGGAATCATGCTCCAGGCTTGTACTACGGTTTTCGAAGTGATAGCAATGTACTACGGAAATCGTAGTGAGACCCCGTAGCGAGCCTGCCATGGAGAACGAGCAATGCCCGAAAGCAATTTCCCGCAACCACGAATTACGCCGGCCGAGCCACCATTTGCTCCGGAAACAGCGGCTGAACTATCGCGCTGGCAGCCGGGTGATTCGGCTCCCATTGCGCTCTTCCGCACACTCGTGCGCCACCTGCCACTGGCACGCGCGATGTATCCACTCGGTCATTACTTTCTCGGCCGCACCTCTTCGCTGGAAATTCGCGATCGGGAAGTCGTGATCGATAGGGTGTGCGCCCGCTGCGGGTGCGAGTACGAATGGGGCGTCCACGCCCGCGTGTTCGGTGACGCATCGCGTCTCGACGGCACTCAACTGGCTGCATCGGTCACAGGCGATGCCGACGCGTCATGTTGGACGGATGCGGACCGATTGCTGATCCGCATGGTGGATGAACTCCACGATAGTGGCCGACTAAGCGATGATTTGTGGGCGTCATTGGCCGCTCGATGGAATTCCGAACAGTTACTCGATCTGATCGTTCTGGCCGGCTGGTACCACGCGATTAGCTTCGTCGCCAACGGGGTTCGAGTGCCGCTCGAGGAATGGGGAGTACGTTTCCCCACCTCAAGATGAGGCGGGGCTGGCGAATCGCAACGGCGCGTGCTCAACGCGCTGGAGGATGGTCTTAGCCGCCGCATTCGCAGCGGGCTTGATCACTCGATCTGAGCAGGCGGCACGCTGTGGTCAGAATTTCGGACGAGCAGCGACAGCGAATCCTCGCTGCGGAGCTTCGCGCCGTCGCCGTTATCCTTCCTCGGCGGATCAAGCGGGCGCTCCTCGCGTCGGATGCCATCAACTTGATGCTCCCACTAGAGGAGGCCCGCTTAACTGCCTGCGTCTCAGTCGCAAATTCCCGCGGTCAGGAACGTTTCAATCGGTTCAAGCGCGTTTCCATAGTTGCCCGGCTCGCCATTGGCGGTGTCCGCGCTCCCGTCGTAAGGATTGTCCTGATCGGCGGTGACCAGGCCAAAGTTTCCCTGGCCGGTCTGGTCGTAGAAGCCCCAGTGCTCGATTCCTACGACTGTGTACCGGCCATTGGCGTCCTTCAGATGTAGTACCTGCTGCCAATAGGACACCATCTGGTTGCCACGGGCGGCCTGAGTAGCCTGGCATTCAGGACCGGACTGCGGACACGGAATGGCCGACATGGGAGAGTCCGGGTCAGCAGTCGTATAGTCAACCGCAATCACCGGCTTGTTGGGACCGAGAGCGTTGATGATGTTCTGAACCTCGGTCGGGTTAGAGTCCGGAGCTATCCATAGGCCGTCTCCGTTATTTAGATAAGGCGCGATCGCCGCAGCGACATAGCTCGGCGGGTCATAGAGCGGCATGAAAACTGGCGGACGTGGCGAAATCTGATTCCATGCCGCGATCAGCTTCTGGGCGTAGGTGCCTGCGAACTGCCCGACGAAGTTATGCAGGTCACCTTCGATCGCCGGCGTCGCGGACCAGGAGTACGTGGAAGCCATCTCCGAACAAAGCCACCCGCTGGCGAGTATATGGCTGCCATTCTCATCCAGCAAGCCGGTGCCGGTGCCATAGGAGGAGTAGCTGCCGTTGGAAATTCCCGTGTCGCCATTGGGATCGGAGGTGTCGAACGTCGTGTAGCTGGTTCCCCACGCCGCGTTCAATGCCGCAATAGTCCCATATTCATTGGTGAGGAAATTTCGCAGCGCCAGCTTCGCATACAGGGTTTGGTCGGTGTACGTGAACGTGCCGAGCGCGTCCTCCGAAACACTGGGATTGTGTGCGGCAATGATGTAGCCGAGGTCCTCATGGTCCGTTCGATTCAATCCATAAGGGTCATCTCCCTCCTCGGGACTAAACCAGATGCTGTGTCCAAAGAAACTCGAGTAGGTGGTGTTAAAGGCGGCGACATTAGTGTTGTACGCGGCCGCCAGACCCGGGTCATAGGCATCGATTTGGCCGCCGCCGTATGGAAGGTAGAAATCCGCGGCGCAAACCATCGAGCCATATCCCTGATTGATGGTCTTGATATAGCTGGGTGAGCCCTCGACCTGTCCGCTGGTGTTGTTGGAGATCACTCCCGGGAGGCCGCCCGTCGGCCAATTGTTCGGGCTTATGTACTCCCAGGATCCTTGCCCGGCGGAAGTAAAGCCCCAGGTCTGCAGCCGCGTGTTCTGTGCTGCAGCCCACGCGGGCCAGGTTGAATATTTGAGTCCGCTCCCTACCACGTTCGCAGTCAGATAGTTGTTACTGACTATTGAAGGGGCAGCGTACTTACAGAGCGTAGTGCCAGTCGGTGAAACCCACTGATAGCTGTTAGCGGTCTGCTGCAGACTCCAAAGTGAACCGGCGCCTGACACCGGGGTGGGCGTCGCAGTTGGCGTCGGAGTTGGAGTGGCAGTGCGAGTCGCAGTGGGGGTGGGAGTCGCAGTGCGAGTCGCCGTGGGGGTGGGAGTCGCAGTGCGAGTCGGAGTCGCGGTGCGGGTCGCAGTTGGCGGAGCTGGCGGATCAGGAGTTGGAGTCGGGGTCAACTTGCGCGACGGCGGATCCCACGGCCAACGGAAAAAACTCAGAATAGAGTCTGGCGCCGCCGTCGCCACCGGCTTCGGGGTGCGCAGGCCGGATCGATTCAACTCAGCCAACGCAGGACTAACATCGGTAACCTCAAGAACTAAGGTGACGATGCAAAGTAGAGAGACGATAGTGAGAGTTAGATTTGCCCGCCTCATGCTGCACGACCTCCTACGCGTCGAATGTGTCCGGCACCGCGGGGGCAAACACCAACCCAAGTACCTGGCTCACAAAACGAATTTCTTCCGGTGATGGAGCAATCCATGTGCCTTTCGCTTTACCTAGCGCGGCTACAATATGACATTTTTTATCACCGAAAGCTACAAATTCCTCTTTTTTGTTACATCAGGTGTCCCAATCTGAAACCACTGCGCGATTCGATAGCGTCAGAAACGCGCACGCCACACGCGTCATCTGGAGCATGGGCGGCCCGCCGCCGCTTCAAGTTGAACACTCGGAGCGCCGCTTAAAGGTTTTGGACGCTACAATAAGTAATGAAGAATCTGCGAGTCGGAAGATCGCCTACGCTGCGCAATATTCGTCTTTGTCTCTCACCGCTATGGGTAATGGTGCGCCCAGTAACCCGGTCCGCTCGCGCTGAACCAAAACTCATCGGCGAAGCAAAGCCCGAGATGCTCCGGGCCTAAGCCCGATGCTTAAACGCCGCGTAGCTATTAGCTGCTGAGAGCGCCGTCAAGCATGACTGGCACCGACCGCAGTATTTCCGATGGTCGCGATTTCAATCTCCTTATGCTGCGCATCGATCCATGCTGATGCGGAACGCGCACTGCAAAAGAGACTGAACAAAATGGCAAGGCTTTCCGGTGGCGCCACCAGGGGCGCAAATCCGGCCACATGCTCATCCACTAAAGAGCAGTGCTATTAAGGGCGAACGTTAATGGCCTAGCGTGCGAACCCAACTGAATTCATCCACCACCGCGGCCGCCCATCTGTACTGACTCCATCCGAAGCCGACTCGGGTCGAGATTCGACGGAACGCGCAGCTTGTAACAAAATCTTGAAACGTGCGCAAGAGAAAAAGCGGTCGACCACGCGCGAAAGTTTACGTGGCCGAAATACACCCTAAGCAGCTTCTCGTAACCTACAGTAGCGTTACCCCGGATCGCGATCGCACCAATAGAAAAAAATTGCAAACCCTGTAGCATCCAATGAGTTCGCGGCGGATGGTTGGACGCATAGCCGCGCGTGCTATGGACGAGATCGGCAACAATACTCTTACCGGCTGGCGGCGCTCGCTTGCGGCCTACGCAGATCGGAGCGTGCTGCTGATCCTGCCGCTCGGATTTGCCAGCGGCCTGCCGCTGCTGCTCACTTTCTCGACGCTGTCGGCGTGGCTCGCCACCGCGGGCGTGAGCCGCGCCGCGATCGGCGCATTTGCCCTGGTCGGCACCCCTTACGCGTTCAAGTTCCTGTGGTCTCCGCTGATCGATCGATTGCCGCCGCCGATTCCGATCGGGCGCCGGCGCGGATGGGGAATGACCATCCAGATAGCACTCATCGCCACGACGCTCGCGCTGGGTTCCTGCGATCCAAAGCACAACCTGGGCACCATGGGCGCGCTCGCGGTGCTGGTCGCGTTTCTGTCCGCGAGCCAGGATATCGTGATCGACGCATTCCGCGTCGAGATTCTCGCGCCCGATCAGCAGGGGCCGGGCGCTGGCATGATTCAGACCGGCTACCGGATCGCGATGCTGGTAGCAGGCGCTGGCTCGCTGATGATTGCTGCGCGCGCCGGCTGGTTCACGGCCTACGCCACGATGGCCGCGCTGCTCAGCGTCGGAATGCTCGTGTTCCTATTTGGCCCCGAGCCCAAGTTGCCGGTGCAGGCCGCCGCGCGTGTCCCGACGAGAGGGCGCGAGGCAATCCGCGAGTGGCTCGCGACCGCGCTGGTCGGGCCGTTCGTCGACTTTATGCGCCGGCCGTCGTGGCTCGCGATCCTCATATTCATCGTCGGCTACAAACTGGGCGAAGCGATGGCCGGTGTGATGGCAGTCCCGCTGTACATTTCACTCGGCTTCTCGCTCGACGAGATTGCCGCCATCTCCAAGCTGGTTGGATTTTTTGCGACCATCGCCGGTGCGCTGATTGGAGGAATGGTGACCGTACGGTTCGGCGTGATCCGCGCGCTTCTGCTATGCGGTGTGCTGCAGTCGGCGGGCAATTTGTTCTACGTGCTGCAGGTAGTGGGCGGTCATAGGCTCGACTATCTCGCGATGTGCGTGGCGGCAGAGAACCTGACCGGCGCGATGGCGGGCGCGGCGCTGGTAGCCTATCTCTCCGACCTATGCTCGCCGGCCTTCACCGCGACGCAATACGCGCTGCTCTCTTCGCTGGCGGCGGTGGGGCGCACGCTGGTCGCATCGTCGGGAGGAGTGCTCGCCGAGAAACTGGGTTGGATGGGCTTTTTCTTTCTCACGACTATTGCGACGCTGCCGGCGCTTGCGCTCCTGATATGGATCGCGCGCCGGGGCGCCACGCGAGCCGGTGGGCCGCTTCCGATTGCGGAACCCAAAGCCAGGATGTCGCGAGACTGACGAATCTCGATGGCGGCTCTCTTCATGTCTCTCGAAGTGTCTGCGCCTAGCGGAAAGAATTGATGGTAACGATCATAACGACCGTAACCTTTTCTCGGCTCGGACATTTACAGGTTAGAGGGTCGGAGTGTCTGGAGAGTCTGAGTTGAAGCGTCGTCGTGATGCGCTTGGCGCGGTCCGCGGCCGAGGAAGCGAAGCCGGGGACAAATTGCGAAATGATGCGACCGAACGCCGCCTGATTGAGGCGGCTAAGGGCGACCCGAGCTGTTTCGCGGAGCTTTACGAAAAAAATTTCGAGCGCGTGTATGCGTTCGTGGCCCGACGCGTCGGCGATCGCGACCAGGCTCAGGATCTGACCGCCGACGTGTTTCACAACGCGCTCAAGAATCTCGCGCGCTTCGAGTGGCGAGGAGTGCCCTTCGCGGCCTGGCTGTATCGCATCGCGGCCAACGCAATCGCCGAACGCGGCAGACGCGTAGCGCAATTCGAATCGCTCAAGCAGCGGAAATTTATCGAGATCGATCAATCCAGCGAAGCCGATTTGCTGGAAGTCGAACATCGCGCGCGGCTGTTCAAGCTGGTGGACAAACTTCCGCTGGATCAGCGCCGCGTCATCACGATGCGTTTCGCGGATCAGAAAAGCATCGCCGAAATCGCCGAAGAAATCGGGCGTAGTGAGGGCGCCATCAAGCAGCTTCAATTTCGAGGTTTACAGAGTCTGCGGACCATGGTGGGTGCGCGATGAAACGGGTGAAGCCTTTGTCTCAACGGGCCGCGTTGCCGCAGCAGCTCGACAAGGCGGTTGAGAGGATCATGACCGATCGTAAGGCTCCGCTTCCGCGGGTCAATTCCCGTATAGCCGCGATCCTTCGCGTCGCCGCGGATCTGCGCGATCTCCCGCGCGGAGATTTCAAGGCGCGCCTTAAGGAGGCACTCCTGTCCGGCACCGCCGATCCCCCGAGCGCTCCGGCTGCTTCGCCGCGGCCGAAAGTGAAGCCAATTCCCGAGGGCTATCAGACCGCGACCACCTGCCTGGTAGTGAGAGAAGCGCCGCGCGCAATCGAGTTCTACAAGAACGCATTCGGAGCGGCCGAGCTGATGCGCGAGGCGGATCCCAGCGGACATATCGTGCACGCGGAAATCAGAATCGGTGACACACGCATCGCGATCGCCGACGAGGCGCCCGACTATAATCTGAGTCCGCAGTCGCTAGGTGGGTCGTCGACGATCATCGGTCTGTACGTCCAGGACGTCGACGCGTTTGCTGCCCGCGCCATCGCCGCGGGCGCCAAAGTTGTGTTCCCAATCTCGGATTGGTTCTATGGCGACCGCGGGGGGCGCCTGGCCGATCCGTTCGGGCATCTGTGGAGCGTATCAACCCACATCGAAGACGTGCCGCCCGAGGAAATGAGCCGGCGAATGGAAGCCTACGCGCGCGAGCAAGCTGCTCAGGCTCGGCCGGAGAAATCACCGATCGCGGTAAAGCCGGTTCCCGAGGGTTTCCACAGCATCACGCCGTATCTGCAGGTTGAAGGCGCAGCGAGTCTCATCGATTTCCTCAAGCAGGCCTTCGGCGCCGACGAAATCCTGCGCGTCAGGCGCGAGGACGGCACGATCGCGCACGCGCAAGTCAGGATCGAAGGCTCGATGGTCGAGATTGCGGACGCGTCGGCTGAGTACCAGCCGAATCCGACCGCGATCTGGTTGTTCGTCGGCGATGCGGACGCAGTGTACGCGCGCGCGATGCGCGCCGGGGCCAGCTCGATTCACGAGCCGGTCGACCAGGACTATGGCGACCGCGAGGCGAGCATCAAAGATCCGTTCGGCAACCATTGGTACATCGCCACGCATCGCGAGGATGCGGAGCCGCTGCCCGAGGAGCTTCGCAGCGTGACGCCGTTCCTGCATCCGATCGCTTCGGGCAAAGTGATTGATTTCCTGAAGCAGGCCTTCGACGCCGACGAGATCTTCCGCGCGCAGGATGCTGCCGGCACCGTCCATCACGCGAAGATCCGGATCGGTGACTCGATCATCGCGATGGGCGACGCGCACGGACCGTATGGGCCGATGCCCCCAGCACTTCATCTCTATGTCAGTGACGCGGACCGCGTTTACCGGCGTGCGCTCGAGGCCGGCGCTACTTCGCTGAACGAGCCGGCAGACCAGCCGTATGGCGATCGCGCGGCGGGCGTCACGGACCCGTTTGGCAACGTATGGTACATCGCGACGCACAAGAAGGATGTGCCCGAGTCGCAATTGCAAACGCTCGGCTCGGATGTGCCCAAGCATCAACGGCCGGGCAGCATCATGCCCTTCATGTACTCCGAGGATCCCGCCGGCGCGTTCGAGTTCTACCGCAAGGTGTTCGGTGCGACCGAGATGCATCGAGTAACGGGAGCGGGCGGCAAGGTGAGCCACGTGGGGATGGCCATCGGCGAGACGCGTGTGATGCTTCGCGATGCGACCACCAAGGACCTTGCCGAGTATAGGAAAAAGGGTTTCGCGAGCACGCCGCATAAGCTCGGCGGGACGCCATTGCATCTCTACATCCACGTCGCGGATGCCGACGCCACTTACCGGCGGGCGCTCGATTCAGGCTCCAAGGTCGTCGACCCCATGGAAGATAAGGACTGGGGAGATCGCTGTGGCGGAGTGCAAGACCCCTACGGCCACATCTGGTACATCGCGACGCCGCTTAAGAACCTGTCTCATTAGTTCATTCGATCACGATCAGGTACGCTAGCAAAACTCAGGAATGCTCACGAAGCTTTAGTGAAGGAGAACCATGGCAAGCAGAGTCAGTCCGATTCCGGCGGGCGCGAGCCGCGTGACCCCCTATCTGAGCGTCAAGAACGCTCCGGCAATGATCGACTTTTACCGGCAAGCGTTCGGAGCCGTCGAGACGATGCGTTTGAAGCAGCCCGACGGAAGGATCGGTCACGCCGAAATCACGATAGGCGGCGCGTCGATCATGCTGGCCGATGAGTTCCCGGAGATGGGCTTCCTGTCGCCGATCTCGATCGGCGTCGCGCGTTCCCCGGTGGGAATTCACCTATACGTCGAAGACGTCGACACGGTCTACAAACGGGCGATCGCGGCCGGCGCAACCTCTACCAAGGAACCGGTCGACGAATTCTTCGGAGAGCGCAACGCGCATCTGAAGGATCCTTCTGGGCACGTCTGGTTTCTCTCCAGCCGCATCGAAGAAGTTTCGCCTGTGGAAATGCAAAAGCGATTCGATGCGCTCATGAAGCAGGGAGAGCGATGACTTCCTCTCAGCATTGCACCGCCGGCAAGGAGCCACCGAAATGAGTAAAGGTGATCTCGGATATTTCACCATTCCCATCCGCGACTTGAAACGAGGTAGGGCATTCTACGGCGGGCTGTTCGGATGGGAGTTCCTGAAAGAGGCGTCATCGGATTCATACGCGCACATTGGCAATACCAACCCGCCCGGCGGCCTGAACGTAAATGAGGAGACCAGTCCAAAGGTGTGGTTCAAGGTCGAGGACATCAAGGCCGCGGTGGCGCGGGTTCGCGAGCTCGGCGGCCATGCCGAGGAGCCGCAGCATAGCGACTCGGGCTGGAACAGCGCGTGCCGCGACGATCAGGGCACCCAGTTCAACCTGTGGGAGCCCGCACCGGGGTACTGATGGCGCATCCACATAAGGACTACGATCCCGACGGGCCGATAAAGCGGTTGCGCGAGATCTGTCTTAGTCTGCCCGACGCCACCGAGAAGGAAGCGTGGGGGGAATGCACCTTCCGGGTTGGCGGTAAGATGTTCGCGATGACCGACAACAACCATCACGAGAGCGGTCACGTAGCGGTCTGGGTCAAAGCGCCGCCGACGGTGCAGGAGTTCCTGGTGCGCTCCGATCCGTTGCGCTTCTTCAAGCCTCCCTACGTGGGTCACAAGGGATGGGTTGGCGTGCGCCTGGACGTGAAGGTGAACTGGAACGAACTTGCCGCGATCCTGAACGACGGATACCTGATGTCCTCGCCCTTCAAGTTCGCGCGGCCGCGCGGCGGAGGTCAGACTGCATCATCCGAGCGAAAGCCGCCGCGTGCCGCAATAGTTAGAGCCGGGGCCAAAAAGAGCTAAGCCGAAAACTGAACTCGCTCCCAAGTCGGTGTCATGCGCGCGGAGGTGGTGTCCTCGCTGACGACCTGCGCGTGATTGAAGAATGCGACAGAAGAACTCCGCCGACAGTGTTTGCCGATCAGAGTCGGCGCGAGAAAATGGCCGAAGAAGCCGCCCCACGAGAGCGTCCCGCTAGCGACCAGGAAAACCGCCTCCACTGAACCCGCGACTACGTGCGGAAACTGGCACAGCGCTACCAGGTAAGTCATGACCACGATGATCGCGGCGCGCGAGGAGTCCGCCGTCGGCATCATCCAGACCAACATCGCGATGAGCCAGCCCACGAACACGCCGCGGATGAGTAGCGTGCTCCATCCGGTACTCATCATCGGCGCGCCAATCGCGGCGAAGATCGCGCGCAGCTCTGGCGTGAAAACATTGGTGTTGGCGCATACCCAGGCGAACATGCACGCGCCGATCAGGTTGGCGGCGAGCACCATGCTCCACAGCCGGATTACCTGCAGCAAGGTCGGCAGATCGCGGAGCGTCAGCAGCGGAAGGATCACAGTCAACGTATTTTAGGTGTGTAGAGCTGCTGACGGCCCAGGATCGCCGCGAGGAAGCCGACACTGTAGCCCAGGTTCGCGATCAGCGGCCGCCAACTGGTATCCGGAAGATAAGACCGCAGCAGTCCGGTAGCGACCATCGAGAAACCCATCGAGAGTCCCGCGGCTGTACCGGACCAGATGAGCGCTCCCACTGGGCGGCGCAACTCGCCCTCGCCCTCGGCGCGAATCGCCTCGTGGATTACCGCCGCGCGAAGTGCGGTCCGCTCCTCGGCGATTTCCTTTTCGGCCTGGGTGAGCTCACCGGCCGACTCACCAGTCGCCTCAGGCGCTGGTTTCTTCCTGGCCATTTTCAGTGCGGAATCCAGATAGGGGCGGTGCTGAAGAGCCCGTCCACGATTCCGATTTGATAAGCGAGGAAGAGGCCGAATGCGAAACTCAAAAGTCCTGAGCCAGTGACGAATCCCTGGTGCAGCCACGACAGCCGTCGTGATGCGACCAGAAACGGCGTTGCGATTGCGGTGGTGATCAGCGCCATCCCGACGATCACGCCGACGCAAAAAATCGCGAGATAGACGGTCGCCCACAGCGGCTTCGGTATCGCGCTTAGAACCAGCAATGCGATCGCGGCGCTGCCGGCCAGTCCGTGGACGAGGCCTACGCCGAACGATCTGAGCAATGGCCGGCGCGCCGCGAACGTCGACGGTATTGCGTCGTTGGGCAGCCGATGATCGCGATGCACCGCGTCGCCAATGTCATGAGGATGCGGATGAACGTGCGGATGCGAATGCGTCGATCCGTCGTGAGTATGAAGATGGCCGTGAACCACTGGGCCACTCGCGCCGCTCGGATCAGGCCGCGGCTTTCCCGACAGGCGCGCGACGCCATCGCGGACGAGCCTCGCCGCCGCGCTGACGCCAAGCAGGATCAGGACGATCGCGACTGCGAATTCCATCGCAAGTCCCAGCCGGGTTGGAATTTCTACTTTGAAAATGATGATCGCCGCGCCGACGATCAACACGGTCAGCGTATGGCCGAGTCCCCACACGATGCCGATTCGGGTCGCCACTGCGAGGCGGTGTTCCCGGCTCAGAATCGTCGTCACCGCGATGACGTGATCGGGATCGGTGGCATGGCGCATGCCCAACACCAGGCCGAGCAGCGCGATTCCGAGCGGAGCGGCGTTGGCGGCATTCATAGATGAGATTTCTCGGAGCCGGTGCCGGGGTGGCACGTCAGCATCAAACGATCATATCCAAGCGCGCCGAAGTTCCCAAGGCAAAATTCGCTGCCTGCGCGGTTCGCCAACGTGAACGGACAGTTAATGGGCTTTGTATCTGGACAACAGTCAGCGCGAGCGCAGCGGCGTCTCATTCATGAAGCGGACTGTATCATCCAGATCGCGGATGCCGGCGTCGGATCCGAGACCGGTCGCGACTAGCGCAGCGGCGGCGTTGCCGAGTCTCATGCACTCGGCCGGAATCCATCCAAGGAGCAGCCCGCGGATGAACCCCGCGCAGTACGCGTCGCCGCATCCGGAAGTGTCGACGACGTCAATAGCGTGTGCGGCGAGATGTAGTATCGCATCGCGCGTCATCAGGATGCTGCCGTCACCGCCCATCGTGAGCACGACGCCGCGCGCGCCTCGCTCGAGCAGCCGGCGCGCCGCGTCCTCGGCGCTGCCAGCCTCGGTGAGCCTGCAAGCCTGTTCCGCGTTGGGCATGAACCAATCGACCAGCGGCAAGCAGGGCGCCAGGATCGCGAGCAGCTTCGGCGACCCTTCGCTCAAAATATCCATCGTGGTGCTGGCGCCTCGCTCGCGGGCGCGGCGCAAGATCTCAGCGGCGCCATCGCGGCCGAGCCCGCGCATCACGTCGTTACCTCCCAGGTGCAGATGCTTCGTGCCTTCGATCAACGGCCACGGTACTTCGTCGATGCTGAACAGAGGATTGGCGCCGATCGCATGAAGGGCAGGGCGGTCACCACTGGGTCGAATCGGCAGGATGCTGGCGGAAGTTTGCGCGCCTGGCTTGCGGACCACAGCACCGGTGTCGATTCCGAACGATTTCAGCGCCGCAATTAGAACATCGCCGAGCGCGTCGCGGCCGACTGCGCCCACCGTAGCGACTGATACTCCCAGTTTCGCAAGGCCGACGGCGCATCCAGCAGCCGAACCGGCAGGTGCGAGGCGAATCTCGTCGAGTATGATGCTGCCCTGACCCGGCGGGATGTGAGTGACGGGGCGGCCGAGTATATCGAGGACGTGCGCCCCCAGCGTCACGGCATCGCAGCTCATTTAATTTTTATTTCACTGATGAGACGCGCGGGGAGTGGACACTGGCTCATTGACTATCGCCTGCTTGCGCGCGATCTCGCGATCTTGGCGCGCAATCACCGCGGAGAATAGCTCCGCAACGATCGGTTCGGGAAGCTTGCTCACGGGCCTTCCGGTGGCCAGCGCGGTTACATAGATCGCGGCGATCTTTTCCAGCAACTCGACAAACGTGAAAACACTATCGAGGTCCGTACCGACGCACAGCGCACCGTGATTTTGAATGATGTAGCAATGGCATCGATTGGCTAGTTTGCGCGCGACGTTATCGTGCAACGCGCGCGTGCCGGATAGTGCGTAGGGAACTACATCGACTATGTTGCCGATCGCGAGGGTTACTTCGTCGAACAGCGCCGGGATAGGTTCGTTCAGCACGCTGCATGCGCTCGCGTACATCTGATGAGTATGGATAACGGCGCTGACGTCCGGGCGCGTCTGATATGCCGCGACATGCATCGGCGTCTCGATCGAGGGTTTGCGCTCGCCCTCGATTCTGCGGAGATCGAAACCGACCACGCATACGTCCTCGATCTTCATGCGGTCGTACGGGAGCCGCGTAGGCGTCACCACCAACGCCTGCTCGCCGTCGACCAGCATCGAGACGTTGCCCGCGCTGCCCGACTTCGATCCGAAGAAACCTCCGTCGCACAGCTTTCGGCTCATGTTCAGGACTTGCCGCTTATAATCGTCGTAGCGTCCCATGATTTTGACCCGCCTCTATGTTCGGACACGGGCCCCCCTCCGCGCAATCTTCCTATGCCTTCCGGCGGCGAAGCGGAAGATGGCCGTCGGGCTCCGTGGGGGTCCACCAGCCCTGTTTCGGCTCGGATCACGAATCTTGCCCGGAAGGTGCTATGGTGAAATAACACACGAACAAAATAACCGTTACCCTCGGAATACGGTGTAAAGGAGCAGCTAAATGCCCGAATTTACGATGACAATCGACGGCAAGGCAGTGAAGGGATCGAAAACCGTCGGCGTGATCAATCCCGCAACCGGCAAGGTCTTCGCTCAGGTCCCCGACTGCACCAAGGCCGAACTCGACCAGGCGATGGAAGCGGCGCAACGCGCGTACCCAGCCTGGAGCCGCGATGTCGGCGCACGCAAGAAAGTTCTCAATGATATCGGCGCCGCGCTGATGCAGATGCCCGAGGGTCTCGCCCGCACCATCACGCAGGAGCAGGGTAAGCCGCTGGACAAGGCCGGCCAGGAAATCGTGGGCGCTGCGATTTGGGCACAGTACACCGCGGGCCTCGATCTTCCCAACGAAGTGCTGCAGGACAACGCGACCGGCCGCATCGAGATCCGCCGCAAGCCGCTTGGCGTGGTCGCCGCGATCACTCCGTGGAATTACCCACTGATGCTCGCGATGTGGAAAATCGCTCCCGCGCTGCTGGCCGGAAACACGGTGGTGCTCAAGCCTTCGCCGTTCACGCCGATCAATACGCTGATGCTCGGTGAGATCCTGCGCGAGATCGTTCCGCCCGGCGTCCTCAACGTCATTTCCGGCGGTGACGAGCTCGGCGCGATGATGACCAAGCATCCAATACCTCGCAAACTGTCGTTCACCGGATCGGTGGAAACCGGCAAGAAGGTCGCTGCCTCGGCTGCGCCCGACTTGAAGCGCTTCACGCTGGAACTGGGCGGCAACGATGCGGCGATCGTGCTTGCCGACGTCGAGCCCGGCAAGGTCGCGGAGAAAATCTTCTGGGGCGCGTTCGAAAATTCCGGGCAAATCTGCAGCGCCATCAAGCGCGTGTACGTTCCGGAAAAGATGTACGCCTCGATGGTCGACAAGCTTGGCGAGCTCGCCAAGGGCGTTAAGGTCGGCAACGGTCTCGACGCGGGAACCCAGCTCGGCCCGATCAACAACAAGCCGCAGTTCGAGCGCGTCACGGAACTGGTCGAGGACGCGAAGAAGCACGGCGCCAAGATCAACACCGGCGGAAACCGAATCGGCACCGACGGCTATTTTTACGCACCGACCATCGTGAGCAACATCTCCGACGGCGTGCGGCTGGTCGACGAAGAGCAGTTCGGACCCGCGCTGCCGATCATTGCATATAAGGATGTGGACGACGCGGTGCGGCGCGCGAACGCGACGCACTACGGGCTCAGCGGCTCGGTGTGGTCGAGCGATCCGGAGCGTGGCGCCGAGGTTGCCGCGCAGCTCGATTGCGGCTCCGCGTGGGTGAATCAGCATCTGGCAATCGCTCCCAATCTGCCCTTCGGCGGAGCGAAGTGGTCGGGAATTGGCGTGGAAAATGGCCCCTGGGGTCTCCTCGGCTTCACCGAGATCCAGGTGGTGAACGTCGCCAAGAACTAAGTCGGTCGCGACCGGGCGAAAACCGGTCGGGATATAGTGACGGAACCCTAAGCCAACGGCGACAGCGTGTTGAGAGCGGATTCGAGGTCAGCGCAAGCGCCCGATTCTCTCATCACTCTGATCGCGACTCGTCAGAGGATAACGACATGAGCGCGACGGCATCGACTCGCTACGGAAAACTGGCAGGTGAGGAACAAGGCGGACTGTTCGTCTTCAAGGGAATCCCCTTTGCGGCCGCTCCCACGGGCGCGCGGCGATGGCTCGCTCCCGAGAAGCCACAAGCGTGGACAGGGGTCCGCGAGGCGCGCGAGTTCGCCGCTATCGCCCATCAGAACCAGACGGCGGTTGCCGTGCTCAGCGCGATGACGGTCGAGCAGCCGATGTCGGAGGACTGCCTCTACCTCAATGTATGGACGCCGAAACTCGACCATGCCCGCCGCCCGGTGATGGTGTGGCTTCACGGCGGCGGATTTACCATCGGCGCCGGCTCGCAGCGAATCTACGACGGTTCGGTGCTGGCGCGGCGCGGCGATACGGTCGTCGTCACCATCAACTACCGTCTCGGGCCGCTGGGCTTCCTGCGTCTGGCGGATGTGACCAACGGCAAAATCGCGTCGAGCGGCAACGAAGGGATGCTCGATCAGATCGCGGCGCTGGAATGGGTGCGCGATAATATCGCGGAGTTCGGCGGAGACCCGGAGAACGTTACCATCTTCGGAGAATCGGCGGGCGGAATGAGCGTCGGTGCGCTGCTTGGGATGCCGCCGGCGCGCGGCCTCTTTCATAAGGCGATTCCGCAGAGCGGTTCGTGCAACACCACCGCGTCGACGGCGCGCGCCAACCGCGTCGCGGAGCGCGTGCTGTCGAAGCTCGGCGTCTCGAGTGCCAATGGCGACGCGATACGCGCGTTGACGCCCGCGCAATTGCTCACTGGCACGCTGTCCGCCGACGGCAAGACTCCGGATCGCGAGCTGGGCATGGCGTACCAGCCGGTCCTTGACGGTACTATCCTGCCGCGCGAAGCGCTCGACATGGTAGCGGACGGATCAGCCTCGGGAGTGGCGGTGCTGGTTGGCTCGTGTCTCGAGGAATGGAAACTGTTCGCCGCGATGGATCCGAACGCGCTGAAACTCGACGCGAAAGGACTCGCCGCGCGGGTCAGCCGGCGCTTGAGCCCGCAGGCGGCGGACGCGCTTATCGACACCTATCAGAAAGCACGTGCGCGCCGCGGTGATCCCACCATGCCGCCTGAGTTGTTCTCGGCGATCGAGACCGATCGCGTATTTCGCATGCCGGGCGTACGTCTGGCCGAGACCCAGGGACGCCGCGAGCCTCGGACCTACAGCTATCTCTTTTCCTGGCACTCGCCCGCGATGCACGGTGCGTTGGGCGCCTGCCACGCGCTCGAGCTCGGCTTCGTCTTCGGCACCAACGACGTGCCGGGAATGGATCGATTCGCCGGCAGCGGCCCCGCCGCCGACAGGCTCGCCACCCAGATGCAGGACGCGTGGCTTGCTTTCGCGCGCAAAGGCGATCCGAGTTGCGCCAGCCTCGGCGCGTGGCCCGGGTACACCGAGGCGCGCAGGGCCACCATGGTCTTCAGCGAGAACAGCAAGCTGGAAGATGCTCCGCTCGACGACGAGCGTCGCGCGTGGGACGGGCTGCCCGCCGATCTCTTCGGCACGCTCTGAACAAGACCAGCGGGTTGGACGGCTCCCAGGTTGGCGAAAACGATAGTAGCTACAGCCTAATGGCTATAGCTACTATCGCGTCAACCTGGCAATTTGCCCATTGGATCTGAGTATCCAGTCGGCCGATTCTGACGCGGCTACGGTTTGCGGGCCTTCAGCGAGAAGATGAGCGGAATCAAATCGCCCTTGATATGCCATCCGGCGCGGCCGTCGGGCTCGCAGAAGGGAAACATCTGCCATGGGCACGACGAATGCTCGTGGAAGAATTCGATTTGCAGTCCGGCGTCGATTAACGAGCTTACGATACTGTCCACGGTGTGAATCCATTCGGCGTTGTCGTGCTCGTTCAGGTAGGTCGGGTCCGCATAGTCCCGGCCGCTGGATGAAAGGATCATGTCCTCGCGGAAATATGGAAACAGGATTCCCAGTTCGGTGGCGTCGTCCTGGTTGTTGAAGATGCTCGCGAACGGATGCTGATCGGCGATGTAGAAAAACCCGCCGGGCTTCAGAAAATGCGCGATCACCTGCGCCCATCGCCGCATTTCGGGCAGCCAGGTGATCGCGCCATAGGACGTAAATACCACTTCGAACTTACCCTCGACCGCCGACGGCGCGTCATAGAGATCGGCGCACACGAAGCGCGCCGGAATCTTGAGTTCGTCGCTGAGCGAGCGCGCCAGCTTAATGGCCTCATCCGAGAAGTCGAGGCCGGTGACTGTCGCGCCGAGCCGCGCCCATGACATGGTGTCGATTCCGAAGTGACATTGCAGATGGAGCAGCGACTTGCCGCGCACATCGCCGACTTCCGCCACCTCCAGCTCATGCAAGCGGATCCGCCCCGCCTTGAAGCCCGCGACGTCGTACATCTTCGAGCGCGCATGCACCGGCACCACGGCGTTCCATTTCGCGAGATTGGTTTTCAGCCGCTCATCCATGATGACTCCGGAAAAGATCGTCGAAATATGCGTGGCGCGTGCAAGGTGCGCTAGTATTGCGGCGCTATGAGAAAAGAGACTGTACCGAGGGTCTTTGCCTGCCTCTTCATTTTCTCTCTCGGCATTGTTGATTGGATCTGGGCGACTCGTTCAGGACTGACCTTCGTTGACTGGTTCTATGTGATTGTGCCGATCGTTTTCTTGGCCGCAATCGGACTCTTCTACGAGCTTTCCGGTCGAAGTGCCAGGCTTGGCGATGCCGGTATCTATACGGCCTTGTGGCTGGCTTTCGCGCTGGCGGGATCAATTTTCACTTATGTAGCCATCACAATGGATAGACCTCTGTACGACGCACAATTGGTAAGAATCGACGCCCTCATGGGTTTCAATTGGTTGTCGTGGTATCAGTTCCTCGAACTACATCGAGCGCTCAGGTTCATTCTTCTCGCGGCTTACAACTCGATGCTCCTCCAGATAGTAGGATCAGTCCTATACTTCGCGCACACCAGACGCGAGGACCGCAACGCTGAACTTCTGCTAGGCGCTATGATCGGCATACTGCCAACTGGATTGATATGCGGAGCTTTTCCGGCGGTCAGCGCCAGCGTTCACTTTTTGAACCAGAAGCCGGATTACTTGCCCGACCTACTGGCAGCGTATCATCATACCAACGCGCGGTTTGACCTCAGGAATATGCAAGGCATTGTTACGATGCCTTCCTATCATGCCGTGCTGGGCGTTCTTTTCGTGTATGTGCATCGCCCTCCGTGCCGAACGTTTGTTTATGTCGCCGCGTTGAACCTTCTGATGTTAGCGGCGATCGCACCTTACGGAGGCCACTATTTTGCGGATGTCGTGGCCGGAGTGGTAATAGCTGCCATTTCGATTCCCATCGCTCATGCTCTTGCGAACATCTCAGTGGGTGGTCGTTCATTACTTTACGACCAACCGGCTCGCAAATTTAACTGACTAGTCGCGAGTCCCGTACAGGTAGCTACAGTGCCAATATACTTCGTCGGTGAACCCGAGACGGCGGTACCACTGGATAGGAGTATCGTCCGGGTTCGTATTGATAGTCACTGAACGGCCTCCGCTATCGTATCCGTCGCTGATAACTTGACATAGTAGTTGGTGCGCGAGGCCACGGCCGCGAAACGGCATCCGCGTTGCGAGGTTGAAGATCAGGCGGTTGGGGCCGTCGTAGTAGCCGACAATCGCTGCCGGCTCTGCGCCGACGCGCGCGAGCAAAAATCGTCCGGCGTCCTCCGACTCGGCGGTCCGCACGGCGACCTCCTGTGACAGCGCTTCGGGTGGCGGCTCACTCTCGCTGTTGGCAAAACCTTTCAGTTTCACTGCCGCGTATTCTCTGATCGTATCCGGGCTGACGGACTCAACGATTGCGCCTGCTTGCGTTTGGCTTCGAGGAACGGCTCCGACGTGAGCCAGATACACGGTCGCGGACTGCCTGACAGATCCCTCGGCAATCAGCGCGGGGCCTAGTGCGAGGTCGAGGCCAGCGTCGTCAAACCAGAATTCCAGCGCGCGGCCAGGAAAGTAGGCGCGCGCGTCGGCGATAAGCTCGGGCACCTGCGCCGGCGACGAGTCGCAAACCAGCACTCGTCCGGTTTCCGGACTGTGGACGTTGTTACGATAGAACCCAAAGTCCCGCCGCTCGAGCTGAATACCCAGTTCGATGAACGAGCTTCGATAGCGCGCCTCGAGTTCGCTTCGAATACGATCATGGTCTGGATGGCGCATCCTAGCTGCCCTCCAAAAACGGCGGTCCACGCGGTCAAATAGCTAGCGCAAGACCAGTGAAAAAGTGAGATCTGGTTTGTTTCGAGCCGCCGCTGCCGCGCGAGGCTTCAGCACGAGCGCAGAATAGTCGCGCTGGTCGCCGATCTGCGAAGATCAGAGGCCGCCGGCTGCGGGAGCGCCCGCTTTCTTCACCGCCTCGACGTCGATCGTGATAGCAATTTCGTCACCGACCATGACGCCGCCGGTCTCGAGCGCCTTATTCCAAGTGAGCCCGAAGTCCTTGCGGCTGATCTTGGTCGTCGCCTCCGCGCCGGCGCGCATGTTTCCCATCGGATCCTTGATTGTCGATGACGGTCCGGTCACGTCGAGTACGACCTCCTTGGTGACGCCATGCAGCGTCAGATCACCGGTGACCTTCCACTTGCCCGGGCCGGCTGCCTCGACCTTTTTAGACTTGAACGTGATGGTCGGGTATTTGGCGACGTCGAGGAAGTCGGGGCTCTTCAGATGGGCGTCGCGTTTGGCGACGCGGGTGTCGATCGAATTTGCATCGATAGTCGCATCGATCTGGGCGGAGGTTGGATCGGTTCCGTTCGAAGAGATGGTGCCCGAGACTTTTTCGAATTGCCCTTTGACGTCGGAGATCATCATGTGACGCACGCTGAACTCAACGCCGGTATGCGAAGGATCGATCTGCCATTGGTCGGCGGAGGCGAGCGGTGCGCTTGCCGCGATCGCAAGACAGGCCGCCACCAGAACGAACACGGCCGCTTCGGTGACTCTGCTGCTTTTGCTCCTGCTGACCTTGCGCGCCTCATCTATCATTTGAGTTACCATTCCGATCCTCCTTCGCCGTCACGCGAAAATGCCGCAAGACGAGCTTCAGTGCAAGATCGGTTTTAACTCTGCCGCTAAGCTTGGCGCGCAGACAGCGCGGATACTTGGTCGGCAAGCCGCAAACCGATAGGTCTATACGCGATGGCAACGATCGCGGAACGCTCCCGCGCCCGGTTCCAGAACCAGGGCCGGTTTCAGATCCTGCTGGTTCTCCTGTTCGGACTGCTGGTTTCAATACCGATTTTCGAGGGTCATCGGCTCGCGATGATTTTCGTTCGGATCGCCCTGACCGCGGTATTGTTTGCCGGAATCTACGCTGTCAGTCATCGCCGCTTGCATCTGATAGTCGCGTTAGCCATCGCAATTCCGACGATGGTGGGCAGGTGGCTTCCCGAATACAACTGGAACATCGACTGGTTCGCGGCAGTCACCGTCCTGACCGCGGTGTTCCTCGCCTACACCGGGTTTGTAATCATTACCCTGGTTGCCAGCTCAAAAGTGGTGACATTCGACACGATCAGTGGTGCGATCTGCGGTTACCTTCTGGTCGGATTGACGCTCGGATTCATATACTCAGTAGTCGAGTTGATGCATCCGGGTTCGTTCAACTTTCAGATTGGCCCAAGGGTGCTTCCGGGCTCTGACTTTCTGACGCGTTCACAATTACTCAGTCTGATTTACTTCAGCTTCGTCACGCTGACCTCGACCGGCTTTGGAGACATCCTTCCGGTCGCTCCAGTAGCGCGGACTTTGGCCGTGCTGGAAGCAATGACGGGGCAATTTTACGTGGCGATATTTATCGCGCGACTAGTCAGTCTTGAACTTCTCTATTCGAAGTCACGATCGGGCCACACGGACTAATGCGGCAATAGTCAGGCGCTTCCTGTCGGCGCGCACTTGATAGTCGAGCGTTCAACCGCCGCGTGGTCGACGCCGCCGATATGCGGCGTTCGACTCACGCGCCGTTGGACTATGCGATTACCTTCTACGAGAACAGATCGCCGACCAGATGGAACGGATACATCACGACCGTGCCTACGCTGTCGAGCACTGAGCCGACGGCGGTGCCGGTCTGATTGGTCACCTCGTTGGTCTTGTAAGCGCCTTCCTGCGTCGAGCATGCGGGAGCGATAAGAGCGGCGCTGACGAGAACGAAAATTGGCAGCATACGTTTTATCGTGAGCATGGAACTCCTCTCCATCAAGCACGGGTCGTGTTCAGTCTGTCTAACGTTGAGCAGGAATCGGGCCATGTTTTTGTTCACGATCTTTTCACGATAAACCGCGAGCTTTTTTATGCCGGAGCCGCGATGCGTTGCGGCGATATAGTATAATTTACCTGCGCTGCTGCCCTCCAAAATGAGGCGATCTACAAACGGTCGAACGACTGAATAAGCTTGATCGTTCAGTCGTAGGACGTGTTGCACTGGTGGGGGCGGTTTCCGGCATAATAGCTGCGCGGCTTGACGACTGCAGAGCGACTCATGGCTGAGCGATTGATGGCTGAAGAGCACTATGGCTGAAGAAGTAGCGAAGGCGACCGCCGACCAGCCTGGCCTCTCCGCCGCGGCCGCGGCGGAGAAGGCCGTCGCGGCGCCCGCCGTCGACGCGCCCGACGGCGCGTCGACAGCGGGCGCCGCGCGCCCAGCCCCGGCGCGCGACGCGCGCCCGGCCCCCGCGACTGCCGCGGCCGCCGTCGCCAATGGCGACGGCGCCGCGGCAGTCGCCGCCCCGCCCCGGCCCTCGATCGACGCCGACCTCAAGTCCCCGGAGCTCTTCCTCAATCGCGAACTCACCTGGCTCACCTACGATCGCCGCGTGCTCAGCGAGGCCGAGGACGAGCGCAGCCCGCTCCTGGAGCGGGTCAAGTTTCTCGCCATCACTTCGTCCAACCTCGACGAATTCTTCATGAAGCGGATCGGCGGCCTCAAGCAGCAGGTCGTCGCCGGCATCCATCAGCTCACCCCCGACGGACGCACCCCGCAGCAGCAAATCACCGAATGCTATGCCGGCGTGCGCGAGATCGAGCGCCGCCAGCGCGAGCTATGGCCGCAGCTCGTCGAGCAGTTGAAGGCGCGTGGAATTCAAGTCGCGACCTGGGCCGAGCTCTCGGCCGACGAGCAGAAGTCGCTGCGCGATTACTACTTCAAGAATATTTTCCCGCTGGTCACGCCGCTCGCGATGGATCCCGCGCATCCGTTTCCCTTCATCTCCAACCTGTCGCTCAACCTGCTGGTCACCGTGCGCCATCCTGGCGACGCCGACACCCTGATGGCGCGCGTCAAGGTGCCGGTGGGCCTGGGAATTCCGCGCATGCTCCGCGTCGACGGCGCCCCCAGCCGCTTCGTGCCGCTCGAAGACGTGATGGGCCATACGCTCGATTTGCTTTTCCCGCAGATGCAGGTCGAGGGATGCGAACTGTTCCGCGTGACGCGCAATGCCAACACCGAGCGCGACGAGGAAGCGGCAGAGGATTTGCTCGGGTTGATCGAGTCCGAACTTCGCGATCGGCGGTTCGCGCCGATCGTGCGGCTGGAGGTGGCGCAGGGGATGGATCCGGTACATCGCGGGATGCTGGCGGCGGAGCTGGGATTGGACGAGCGCGAAGACGTATTCGAAACCGACGGGATGATCGAAATGCGCGACCTCATGGAGATCGCGACCATCGACGATCACGCCCTGCACGATCCGGCGCATCGACCCGTCGATCATCCCAAGCTGCAGAGCCCGCGCAGCATCTTCCACCTGATTCGCGAGACCGGCCCGATGCTGCTCGTTCATCCGTATCATTCGTTCGCGACCTCGGTCGGACGCTTCCTGCGCGAGGCCAGCGAGGATCCCAAGGTCCGCGCGATCAAGATGTCGCTGTACCGAACCTCGAGCGATCTCGAAATAATCGCGCTGCTGTGCAACGCGGCGCGCAACGGCAAGCAGGTCGCGGTAGTCGTCGAGCTCAAGGCGCAGTTCGACGAGGCCGCCAACATTTCGTTCGCGCGGCGCCTCGAGGAATTCGGCATCCACGTCACCTACGGCGTGGTCGGCCTCAAGACCCACTGCAAGGTGATCCTGGTCGTGCGCCAGGACTACAACGGGCTGCGCCGCTACGCGCACATCGGTACCGGCAACTATCATCCTGGCACCGCGCGGATTTACTCCGACTTCGGGATGCTCACCTGCGACGACGTGATCGGCCAGGACCTGACCGAGCTGTTCAACTATCTCACCACCGGCTACGTGCCCGATCGCGCCTACCGCAAAATCATTCCCGCGCCCGCGCTGTTGGAGAAGGCGCTGGTGCAGAAGATCGAGCGCGAGATCAAGGCGCACTCCGCCGCCTCCCCGGGCCTGATCCAGTTCAAGATGAACGCGCTCGAAGATGTCGACATCACGCAGGCGCTCTACCGCGCGTCCCAGGCCGGCGTGAACGTCGATCTGATCGTGCGCGACACCTGCAGGCTGCGCCCCGGCATCAAGGGCCTCTCCGAGACGGTGCGCGTGGTCAGCATCGTCGGCCGCTTTCTCGAGCACGGCCGCGCCTACTACTTCCGCAACGGCGGCGCCGGCGAGGAGTACTACATCGGCTCGGCCGACTGCATGACGCGCAACCTCGAGAGCCGGGTCGAAGTGATTGCGCCCGTTGAGGATCCGGCGCTGCGCAAGGAACTGCGCGCGGTGCTCGACAGCCAGCTCGCGCCCAACCGATGCGCCTGGCAGATGCGCCCCGACGGCAGCTATCAGCGCACCTCGGACTCCGGCGACTGCCAGCAGGCGATGATCGACTTGATCAACCAGCGCGCGCAGGACGGCCGCCGCCAGCAGTCGCGCGCGCGCGCGATCGCCCGCCGCGCGGTGCGCAGGTCGCCGCGCGCCTGACCGGTCCCGGCTCTGGCGGCGACACCCCGCCGCACCACGAGCGCCAGCCTCAGCATCGCCGTTTTTTCCGGTTCCCGCCCATGGTGTCTCCCTTCGGATGCAACGTTTCAGTTAGATAATTTAACAGTCTGAAAGATAGATTAAATTACAACTTGTATTGAAGAGCATAATCCGCTACTACAACTCCCATACGGGGGCGATCCCCCTGGCAAGGGAGGTGCTCGCTATGGCACTTGCGGTTGGTTCTGTTCTTCTAAGCACGCTACTCGCACTCGGTATCGGGCAGGGCGCCCGTCTCAACGTTTTGTACGTTCCGCCGAGCCAGCCCCCATCGCCAACCGACGTGCCGCCATCTCCGTGCGTCGTCGACGTGCAGTTCCTCGACGCGGAGAGCAATCAGGTGGCGTCGCAGGAGTTTGACCTGCAACCCGGTCAGTCCGGCACGATGACCTTGTCGCGATCGGCCCTCGCAGCCGCCAGTCACAACCTTTTCTATGCCCAGGGCGATGTGCAGAACACTTGCGATCCGACCGATACCAATTGTGATCCTACCCAGTGCTCGATTGAGGCGTCGGTCGAGGTCGTCGATCTCCTCACCGGGGTGACAACCGTTCTGGTCAGCTCGCCGGTAAGGGCGGCGGGGGGAGGCGTTGCTCTACCGGCTGTCGCGCAATGACGGTTCAGAAGCGGCGGTCACTGCGAACGCTAACAGAATTAATTTTGCCGAAATCCCAGGGGATTACTTTATGGTTACTCTAGCTTTTCAGATTCTGGTTACCGCGTTGGTCGGCCTCGGCCTTCCGCAGACGGCCCGCGTGGATCTGCTTTATCCGCCCGCCGCGGCCCAGGCGGACACAACCGTCGTGGCGCCATCGTCATGCGTCACCGAAGTGGACTTCTTCGATTCCAACAGCAACCAGGTCAAGACTCAACAAGTGTCGTTGATGCCCGGACAGGAAGGTTCAGTAACGTTGACGCGCTCTCAGTTAGGAGCGAAACAGTCGAACAACCATGCTCTGTTCTACGTCGAGGCCTCAATCGTCAACAATTGCGGCTCTAACGTGAACTGCGATCCGACCTTGTGCAACATCATACCCTCGGCCGAGACCGTCGACTCTAACGGTCAGACGGAAGTCCTTATCAATGCGGCACTGCGGCTTCGAGCGTTCGCAGCGCCGAATTGAACTGACAAAGTTTAACTCGCGGCACAATCAAGCGGCGGGCGCGCCAGGCGCGCCCGCCGCGCTTTCATTTTAGCCTGGCGAAACCCAGCCCGGTTTTCCAAATTCCTGTCGCCCGGGACGCGCGTTTCGCGCGGTTGGCACCTTCAGCGCGGGACGAAGTATGGTGGCTGCCGGGGCTCGCCGATTCGAGCCGATCGCGGCCGCGCGCGACGCGCGCTCGCGTCCGGACAGGAGCTGGCATGGCAGTCTTCAACACGATTCTGGTGCCGACGGATTTCGATCCGAACTCGATGCTGGCCATCGATCTGGCAGCGCAGCTCGCCGTGCAAAACGCCGCGACGGTTCACCTCTACAATGTGATCGAGATGCCGGAAGAACCACGCACCGGCGTGGTCATCCCGTTTGCGGAGCTGGAAAAAGCGGCGCTGGAAAAACTCGGACGCCTCGCGCGGAGCCGGCTCGGCAGCAAGGTAAAATATGACGTCCACGTGCGCGTCGGCAGCATCGACCCCGACCTGGTGCGCGCGGCTGACAAACTCGGCGCCGATCTGATCGTGATCGCGACCCACGGGAGCTCCGGCCTCAAACGCTTCCTGCTCGGCAGCGTCGCCGAGCACCTGGTGCGCGCCGCCAACTGCCCGGTCCTGACCGTCAAGCCAAGGACGCCTTCAGCCGCAGCGCGCAAATCGAAAAAGCCGGCGCCGTCGACTGCCTCACGCCGCGCGAAGTGACACCGGCTCGCCACGTCACATTGGCCTGCCGGCGGATTCTTATTGGCGCGCGCTCGCCGGCTTAGCTTCGACAGTGAGAACAAAGTGGGTCAGATACGGCCGATGGTCGTAGCCATATGCGATCTGCCGCGAATCGATCAGCGTTTCTTCATCCGATTTTCCGCCGCGCTCGAGATTCCACAGTACCTCGTCCTCCCACATCACAACGCCATCGCGCAGTTCCTCGACTGATAGAACATTCACCAACCCCGTCTGCCGCAACAGATCGGCCCACCATTGAGGCGAATGGTATCTGGAAAACTCCTCGGGCCAGAGCCTGGTGCCGTCGTCATACTCGTGCGGAAGGTTCTCGAGCTGCGCCGCATCGAATTCCTCGTTGAAGCACGGACTGCCGATAGACAGCCGGCCGCCCTGCTTGAGATGGCGGATCAGATGCGGCAGGAAACCCGGATTCGCGCCGAAGTAATGGATCGCATCCATGCAGAAGATCGCATCGAAACAGGATTCCGCAAACGGCAGCTCCTGCGTGACGTCCAGATGCATCGGGACGATATTCACGCCCGCCTGTCGGGTGCGCGAATAAAGCTCATTCGCGGAGATCCACCAGTCGACCGCCACGACGTTGACGCCAAACTGGCGCGCCAGGAAGACCGAGGTGGCGCCTCTGCCGCAGCCCAAATCCATGATCGTCGCGCCGCACTCGAGCGACAATGTCCGCGCCATCCGGGCGGCAAGGTAAAGACCCCCCGGCCCCATTTTGCCGTCATAGATCTGCGCCCGCGTAAGCCCCGCAAGCTCCGGAAATTCCGCATCCTTCAACCTGCGGAATCCCGCCTTAACATCAGAGATCGACAGCAAGTTCCTCTCCCGAGAGAGTTTGTATGGGGCCCATACTTTTTTTTACCAGTTCGTTTACCCGTCTGCAGGAAAAGTGCGGCTCGGCCGGTACAGTTCGAGATCGAGCTGTTCCGGGAGAGACGGCGAATTGTCAGGGCGCACGCCTACCTCGCGGCCCAGCTTCATTGCTCCTCCGCTTCCACCAACGCACGGAGTCGGCCCAGCGCGGCGTCCCAATCCTGTGAAATCTGATCCAGATGCCGTCGCACTTCGAAGAGCCGCCTGGTCCGCAGCTCCCAGACGCGTTCGCGGCCGGCGCGCGAACCGCGCGCGAGTCCGGCCTCTTCGAGGACCAGCAGGTGTTTCGTGATCGCCTGGCGCGAAACCGCCGCGCGTTCAGCCAGCCGCACGATCGAGAGTGGCCCCTCCCCGCACAGTCGCTCGACGATCTGCAAGCGCGTCGCATCACCCAATGCCGCGAAAACCGGCGCAGACCTGGCAAGCTTCGCGCCGGCGGAAGCGCGCCTCCGTGACATCGCAGGCGGTCGGCGCTCAGAGCGCAAGCGCGAGGTACTTCTCAATCAGTTTCGTCTGCGTGGTCCAGCCCTGCTCGTTGCGGGCAAACGCCGTGGCGCGCCGTTCCAGCGGTATCCGATCGAAGCCTGACTCCGTGATGGTCAGCATGGTGCCGCCGGAAACCTCTTCCAGTTCGAATACCACCAGCGTGCCAGGCTCTTTCGAGTAATCGACGCCTGCTTCCACGGCGTACGGATGCCAACGGAAAGAGAACAGCCGCTCGGGTTCGATGCGCTCGATGGAGATCTCAAAGGTGACCCCGGCGTGCGCTTCCTGGCTCTTTGCGACTTCGGCATCGACGGAGGTGGGGACAATCTTTCCCTTCATTCGGGTCTCGGCGACGAACGGGCCGTCGAACTCGACGCCGAACCAGCTGCCAAACTGCCGCGCTTCGCTGATAGCGCGCCACACGCGCTCGCGCGAAGCGCGCAAGAGGACCTTCTTCTCGATCCGATCGGTGTTGGTGGCCATGTGCAACCTCCAAGTTGCACTTACCATAACCGCCGGCCGAAACCAAATGCAACCCACGGGTTGCATCCGCACCGCGCCTCTCAGGCAACATTCTCTTTTTCTGACTCCGGCGGCGACGATCTGAAGCGCAAGCTCAAGTGAATGAAAAGCCAGCCAAACTACGCTGATGCGCGATGTGTCATCCGCCGGACTTGCCGTCGAGGTCGCCGTGACTTGGCAGGTTGTAGGGGCACGAAATCCACCCGCGGCGCATAGCCGAGCGCAAGTGCGTAGCGGATAAAGGTACGCAATGTCAGGTTATCGGCGCGCCCCGATTCGAGCTTCGCGATCATGGGCTGACTCACTCCGGTTCTCTTCGCGAGGTCGGCCTGACTGAGGCCGGCCTTCTCACGAAGGTCGGCGATGCGTTGGTGGAGCATCAGCCGATTGAACTCTTCTTCGACTTCCGCTCCGAGGTCCCACTCGTGGACCTTGTCGTCGAGCCAGTTCATAAAGGGCTTTTCGCGTTTCATCTGGGAATCTCCGCTTCGATCTTTCGTATCCTCGCCAGCACATCGGCTGGAATCCTGTCCCGCTTTTTGATCATTCCGTCGATCAGGAAGATACGGCCACCGGGCCGGAAGCAGTAAAAGATTCGCACCTGATCACCGCGGAGTTCGAACAACCCTCCACCGAGCGGGTCAGAAGCGGGACTCCGCATCTGATTGCCGCGCGCCTGCAAAACCCTGATCAGAGCTGCGGCCTCTTTTCTTGCGCGTGTATCCTTGAGGGCGTCGATGAACTCGCGTACGAGGGAATGCCCGTTCCGATCCTTGTAGTCCTCGATCTTCCAGTCCGGCATTCCCCTCAAGCTCGAATATAACCTACAGGTAATAGCGCTTCAAGGGAACGCAGCGGCACCAGCGACATCTCCCATTTTGGATCCAGGGGGCGAAGATGGTTGTAACGCGGGACGCGCAACCACGGCTGGACTCCACCGAAGTATCTCAAAAGGATGATTACGATAGGGAAGTCGCGAGAATGGAATCTCTTCCGCAGCGCCGTGGTAGGTATGAATGATCAGATCGTTGTCGCTCAACACTCCTGCAGGGTCGCGGTCTTCTGCAACAACCGCAGTCTGAAAGCCGAAATTCAGCACGTCGCCAACTCGAATTCGTCGCGCGCCGGTAGCGGACCTGTCGCTGACGACCGTCATGAAACGGGAGAGGGCGAGCGGCGCGACATACGGCACTTCGGATCCCATGCGGCGCCTTCCATAGATGACGAGAGCCACGCAGTCAGCGCCAATCTGAAGATCCGTTTGATGGCCTCTGCCGGGCAGGCGTTGAGGCCAGAGGACGAAAGGGACGCCAAATAGTTCGGTCAGGTAACCTACGTAAGTATCGTCGCGCCGAATCACTAATTTGAAGAGCTGCTGCGCTTCCGATTCGGAAATGTCCCGACCGCCCAGGGACGCGTCGCCGCCGGTCTGGATTCCGATCAGATATGTTCCGGGCGAAGCGAAAGCATAGACACTCCGTACATCGAACGACAGTTTCCCGTACACCTCTGGTAACTCGAGCAGTCTGTAATGAATCGGTTGATGGCAGCCAATGGCGGGGTGCTCGCCGCAATACCGATAGTTGTCGTAGTCTTCGGCCATCGGCACCGCTACGTACCAACTGATCGTGGCAGCAGCTCGGTCCGTGCGCACCAGCGCTGAAAGCTCCGCCGCCTCGTGAAGTCTGACAAAATGCTTTCCGCGTACGATTCCGTTCAACGCGGATGTCCCCGAACCGCGAGTACCGCTCCCGGTCGCGGGACCAAGCAGGACCGCAAGGATCAGGGTGCTCGTCGCCCAACGCACTGTCAGCCGCCGTTCAGAATCAATGTGATTTCGGAGATACACGTGTGTGGCAAGCGGCCCGGGGTTGTTCCACGGACCGTGAACCTGAGGCACGGATCCTTACCGTCGGCCCTGTCCGTATCGAGGGAACTTCGGATTGGCCCTATACGATCAAGTGTCACTGCGGACTCGTCGTACGGCATCGAACGACTGAAATCTATTTCACCCAGTGGACTGTCAGGCTTCGCTCCGCAGCGACTGATAAGCAGCTTTTGTGGTCGGCCATACTCCTGGTAGGTGTCGGCGCTCGCGGCGAGTCCAGGTACGAACCCGATGGCCTCCAGGGAAGTCCGGCTCTCGGGTCCCGTCTGTTCTGAACCATATCGCTGCCATAACCGGTAAGCTTCGGACTTAGGTATCGAAATCTCGACCCAATCACTATCGCCGGAATCTGCACTGCACCAGGCTGTGTCAGGTCGTCCGTCGAGTAAGTGCTTGGCACCGAATGAAGCGGCTGCATTTCCGCTGAACGTACTGGACGCTCGAGCGCGAAGAGGTAATCGCGCGTAGTCGGGTGCCTTCGCGTTCCAGGTGGCAATTTCTCTGCTATCCAGCATTGCGGAGCCATCAAGTTCGACTTCTAGGTCGGGAGCGTGCTTGAGGTCCACGTCTTTCAGTTCCCAATGAATCTCGGATCCAGAGATTTCAGCTCCCGGAGGAAATTTCACCAGATCACGGCGCCGATACGGGCCGAGGTCAATCCGGACGGAAACGCGCTCGGCCTTTCCGGCCCAGTATCCCGCTGGGAACAACGGGTATTTGAGGGTGCGATGGCCAAAAACCTTCAATGCCGACTCGGAATAAATCATGTCTTCGAAATCCAGATCGGCGCGATAGGTCATTTTGAGTGCGATCTCCGGTCCGCTTGGAATCGAGATTGTCCCGACGCACCAAGCGCTGCCATTCGGCACTCTTCCAGGCTCGTCTTCCTCTTCTTCCGTGACCGGCGCAGTCCTGACTTCGGCAGGCTGACAGGAAATTCGCTTGCCTTGCGTTTCGAACGAGATGTCCCTGGCCACAATCGATGGTGTCCGCTTTCCGCCCCACTGCATCGGGACACCGAAATTGACGTCAGTCGGTGCACCGGTGTTGTTCAGCCAATAGACCGCCGTCACCTGATAGTGGTCGAGATCTCTGTCGAGCTTGATCGACAGATCCTCCGTCATGAGTCGGATTTTGGTCTCCTGCTTGAGAGCCAGTCCGCCCTGAGGGGTGCCTTCTGTCCAGTCCACCGGACCGCCATTAGCGAATGCGGCCTCGGCACGAAACAAGAACAGAACGAAGCTGGTGGCGATCAACGCTCGGCGACTGAGAGTTAACAGGGGCACGTCCTCACGATATTACGATTTCAGCGCTCGCAACCCACCACGCCTTGACAAAGCAGCTTCGGAGCCCACTTCTAACAGCCCGGTGAACGCCGACGCGCCGCCGCTTGCGCGACAGCATCCGCCACTTCCTGCCGGCGACAACGGAGCCGGCTGCGTAGGTAGTGGGTGCAGGGGTCACCCCCTGCCGGGGTGCAGGGGTCACCCCCGCCCGGGTGCAGGGGCCGGCCCCTGCGGTTGACCATCTATTTTTGCCGTGATAGCGCTCGGCTTCGCGTGCGCGCCCCAATGACCTCGGAACCTCAGAGGGTGAATGAAAATCGGCGGATTTTACGAGCATCAGTTGCCACGGCCCTGGAGCCGCGACGCGGAGCACCGCTTGTTCAAGGATGCCCTTGACCAGGTCGAGTTGGCCGACCGCCTTGGCTTCGACTACGTGTGGGCCACCGAGCATCACTTTCTCGAAGAGTATGCGCACTCGTCGGCGCCCGAGGTCTTTCTCGCCGCATGCAGCCAGCGCACCAAAAACATCCGCCTGGGACACGGGATCGTCCAGATGCCGCCGCTGATCAATCATCCCGCGCGCGTCGCCGAACGGATCGCGACGCTGGACCTGGTTAGCGACGGGCGCTGTGAGTTCGGCACCGGCGAAGGGGCGACCGAGGTCGAGCTCGGCGGCTACCTGGTCGCGCAGGAAGAGAAGCGCGCGATGTGGCTCGAGGGCCTCAGCGTGGTGACGCGGATGATGGTCGAGGAGCCGTTCGCGGGCCACGAGGGCAAGTACCTCAAAGTCCCCGTCCGCAACGTGGTTCCCAAACCGCTGCAACAACCGCATCCGCCGCTATGGCTGGCGTGCTCGCGCCGCGAAACCATCCTGCTCGCCGCGCGCCTCGGAATCGGCGCGCTGACCTTCTCGTTCGTGTCGCCGGAGGAGTCGCGCCAATGGGTGCGCGACTACTACGCGACGCTGGAGAACGAGTGCGAGCCGATTGGCTACGCGGTCAATCCGCAGATCGCGATCACCTGTCCGTTCCTGTGCGACCGCGATGAAAAACGCGTGCGCGACATCTCGGCGGAAAATCACGGCTTCTTCATCTACGGCCTCGGCCATTACGCATTCTTCGGCGAGCACGAACCCGGCAAGACCAATATCTGGAACAACTTCAAGAACAGCCCGGGTCGGTTCGCACCGCCCGAGGGCAAGACCCAGGACTGTATCGGCACGCCCGCGCAGATTCGCGCGAGGCTCAAGGAGTTCGAGGAGTCTGGCGTCGACCAGGTGATCTTCTTGTCGCAGGCGGGCCGTATCCCGCACGAGACGCTTGCCGAATCGATCGAATTGTTCGGGAGGGAAGTGCTGCCCGAGGTCAAGGAACGCGATCAGCGGCAGGAAAAAGAACAAGCGGCGATGCGCCGCCGGATCGCCGAGAAAGCGATGAGCCGCAAGCGCGCTCCCGAGGCTCCGACGCGCGGTCCGACGGTCGTCCGCGCGGCGGGACATCACTGAAGCACCGGCGTAGTATCGGACCGCGTATCATTTGATGCAGAATCAAGTCTCTGATGAAGAATTATTTGAACAGATCGCCGAACGGACCGGACGTCGTGTCGATGCTGGCGCGGAGGACTCGCCCATGATGCGGCGGAGCACCCGGTTCGGATCGCTGGACAAATACGAAAAGGGCGCCGTCGAGGTAATCAACGACGATCCGCGCAACTACGTGTTCTCCAACGTCTTCGAAGTCGCCTCGAAGGCCGAGCCGTACGAGAAAATCGCGGTCGGCAAGAATCTCAAGTACGTGCTCGAGGCGATTCGCGCCGAAGGCACCTCGCCGTGGTACACCGCCTCGCACGACGAGGCGGCAATCGTGATGGATGGCGAGGTCGAAATTCGCCTGGTCAAGCTCGACAGCGCGGCGGTCGCCGAGGAGCACGAGGGCACCACCATGCTCGAGGGTAATCCCAAAGGCCGGCGCATGGGGCATATCGTCGCGCGCCGCGGACACATGGCGCTGCTGCCCAAGGGCGCGGCGTACCAGTTCCATGCGGCCCGGCCGGGCGTGATTCTGCTCCAGACGATCGCGGGCGACTTGACCGTCGAGCGATGGCGCGACATCTGTCAAAAGTGACGCGGCTGCCCGCAAGGCGAAGAACCAACTGACTATTCGAGTTGCTATTGAATAAAATCAAAGTGAATCGACCGGAGTCATCGAGCACCAATGGCTGAGAAAAAACCAGTTGCGCAGGGCGCCAACGAGTACGGCTATCGCGGCTTCGCACTCGGCGGTTACCAATTCGATCGCGACGAGTATTTCGCGCATCTCCGATGGCCCGGCGGTACGCATACGATGCCGGTCGACAAGTTCCTGAAGGCGCTGATGCGCGATGCGGCGTGGAACTTCTTCTACGGCATCGTCAACTTCGACGAGGTGTTCGGCACCGTCAACCATTACGGCACCGTCGACGTTTTCGCCGGCCTCTACAACGCCGGCTATCGCGCCCAGAACAAGCATCACGTCGAGACCTTCAAGAGCGAAGAGGTGCGCGCGGCGTTCGAGGCGATGCTCGACGATTGGACCAACGAGGGCTTCGATCCGTTCGCCGCGCCCGACGAAACCGGCAGCGCGTTCGGCGCCAAGCACGGCAACAATCGCGTCGCGGTGACGCGGACCCGGGTGGTGGCCAGTCGGATGGTCGGACTCGCCGACGATCGCCCGCTGCGCAGCGACGCTAACGGCTACCCGGTCAATCGCCAGTTCGCCGACGTCGATCAGAACGAGCCCGAAGTCCACGCCGAGCCGGGTTTCGAAAATGAAGTCCATGCCTTCAACTTCTTCGGCTACCTCTCGCGCTCCGACGTCACCTGGAATCCGTCGGTGACCGCGGTGGTCAAGGACAGCCTGCTGTGCCCCACCACCGAGGAGTTCGTGCTGCCGATCATCCACGGCAACGATCGCGTCGAATGGTTCGTGCAGTTGAGCGACGAGATCCACTGGGACGTGCAGGACCGCGACAGCGGAGCGCCGCGCGCGCGCCTGGTGATGAAGGCGGGCGACGTCGCCGCGATGCCGGCCGACATCCGCCATCAGGGCTACTCGCCCAAGCGCTCGATGCTGCTGGTGTGGGAGAACGCCGACGCGACGCTGCCCGAGCTGTACGCGAAGAAAAAGCTCAAGCCCAACCCGGTCGACTTTTAGGCGCGGGAATCTCCTGCGCGGGAGTCCAGCCTGATGCAGTTCCAGACCAGGCTCTTCATCGGCGGTGAATTCGTCGACGCGCGCGACGGCGGCACTATCGCGACGCTCAATCCGCACGACGGCTCGACGCTCGCCGAGGTCGCCGCGGCGGGCGAGGCCGACATCGACGCGGCGGTCGACGCCGGGGAGAAGGCGTTCCCGGCCTGGCGCGACATGGCCGCCGCCGACCGCGGGCGCTTGCTGCTCAGGCTCGCCGACGCGATCGACGCGCACGCCGACGAGCTCGCGCGCATCGAATCGCTCGACACCGGGCATCCGATTCGCGACACCCGCGGGCTCGACGTGCCGCGCACGTCGGCGACATTTCGTTACTTCGGCGGGATGGCCGACAAGCTCCAGGGCAGCGTGATCCCCGTCGAGCGCGGCTTCCTCAACTACGTGACGCGCGAGCCGCTCGGCGTCGTGGGCCAGATCGTGCCGTGGAATTTCCCGGTGATGTTCACGAGTTGGAAGATGGCGCCGGCGCTCGCAGCGGGAAACTGCGTAGTGATGAAGCCAGCCGAATTAACGCCGTTAAGCTCGTTAAAAGTCGCAGAACTGATACGTGACACGGGCTTCCCCCCCGGTGTTGTCAACCTGGTCGCAGGAGACGGCGCCACCGCCGGCCACCACCTGTCAGCCCACCCGCGCCTCCAGAAGATCGCGTTCACTGGATCGACGGTGACCGGGCGCAAGATCGTGCAAGCATCGGCAGGCAACTTGAAGCGCGTGCAGCTCGAGCTCGGTGGCAAGGGCGCGAACATCGTGTTCGACGACGCCGACCTGCCCGCCGCGATCGGCGGCAGCGCGTTCGCCGTCTTTCACAATCAAGGCCAGGCCTGTATCGCGGGCTCGCGCCTGCTCTTGCACGAAAAAATCGCCGATCGATTCCTCGACGGATTCCTGAAGCTCGCCGCGTCGATCAGACTCGGCAACCCGCTCGATCCACTGACCGAGATGGGGCCGCTCACCTCGGCGGCGCATCGCGAGCGCGTACTCAACTACTGCAAGATCGCGCGCGAAGAAGGCGGCGAGATTTTGCTCGGCGGCAAGCCTCCCGACGGTCCCGCGCTCGCCGACGGATACTACCTCGCGCCGACCGTGGTGAGAGCGCGGCCGCACGACCGCGTCTGCCAGGAGGAAGTCTTCGGGCCGTTCGTCACCGTGACGACCTTCAAGGACGAAGCCGAGGTCATCGCGATCGCAAACGACACCGTGTACGGCCTCGGTGGCGGTCTATGGACGCGCGATCTGCAGCGCGCGCATCGCGTGGCACGCGCGATGATCACCGGTATGGTCTGGATCAATTGTTACAAGCGCGCGAATCCCGGCTCGCCATTCGGCGGCGTGCGCAGTTCCGGCTACGGGCGCGACATGGGTTTCGAGGCGATGAACGAATACACACGCCCAAGTCGGTGTGGGTCAACGTCGATGCGGCAATTCCGCCGTACTACCAGCGCTGAGACGGCGCACTGCGGAGAAGCTTCGAGTGAAAAGTGAAACTTCCAAATCGGCCGCGATACGCGCGCGTCTAAATCATCCCATCATCGACTCCGACGGCCACACCGCCGAATTCGAGCCCACGCTGTTCGACTACGTGCGCGAGTTCGGCGGCGCCAAGGCCGTCGACTTCATCCGCAAGTCGGCGGCCGGGCCGTTTTCGTTTCGATGGCATCGCATGTCGTGGGACGAGCGCCGCGCCGAGCGCGTGCCGCGCCCCCATTGGTGGGTTCATCCGAGCAAGAACACGCTCGACCGCGCGACCAGCTCGCTGCCGAAGCTGCTGCACGAGCGCCTGGACGAGATGGGCCTCGACTTCACGGTTATTTACCCGAGCATGGGCCTGTTCGCGATTCACGTCGGCGACGACGAGTTGCGCCCCGCGATCTGCCGCGCATTCAACCAGCTCAACAGCGATCTCTACGGTGAATTCCCCGACCGCATGACGCCGGTCGCGATCATTCCGATGCATTCGCCGCGCGAAGCGATCGAAGAGCTCGAATACACGGTTGGCCAGCTCAAGATGAAAGCGATCTTGATGGCGGGATACGTGCGCCGTCCAATCGCCGCCGCCGCCAAGTCGCCCGAGTCGAGCCGCTGGGCGTACTGGCTCGACACCCTGGCGCTCGACAGCCAGTACGACTACGACCCGGTGTGGGCGAAGTGCCTCGAGCTCAAAGTATGTCCGAGCTTCCACTCGCCGAGCGCGGGAACCGGGTTCCGAGCCACCACCAACAACTTCATGTACAACCACATCGGCCACTTCGCGGCTTCCGCCGAAGCGATTTGCAAATCGATTTTCCTGGGCGGGGTGACGCGACGCTTTCCGGAGCTGCGCTTTTCGTTTCTCGAGGGCGGGGTCGCATGGGCCGCGACCTTGTTCGCCGATCTGATCGGCCACTGGGAGAAGCACAACATCAAGACGATCGAAAACTGCGATCCAAAACTTCTCGACCACGAGCTGATGCGCGAGTTGTTTCTGAAATATGGCGAGCGCTACGGGAACCGGCGCCTCGAGCCGGAGAGCGAGCGCTCGGAGCTGCTGTGGGGAACACGTGAGGACCCGGCCGACCTCGACGAATGGGCGCGCTGCGAAATCCGCAACAAGGAAGACATCCGCGATCTATTCGTGCCGAAATTCTACTTCGGATGTGAGGGCGACGATCGGCTGACGGCGCTCGCGTTCGACCGTGCTAAGAACGCGCTTGGTTGCCGCCTCAACGCGCTCTACAGCTCGGACCTCGGCCACTTCGATCTGCCCGACATGCGCGACGCCGCTGCGGAAGCATACGAGTTGGTCGAGCACGGCTTGATTACCGACGACGATTTCCGCGATTTCGTGTTCGCAAATCCGGTTCGATATTTCACCGCGCTCAACCGCGACTTTTTCAAGGGCACGTCGGTGGAGAAAGACGTCGATCGTATGCTTGACGGCCAAGACGTCCGCGATAGGCCGCGGCCGGCGGCGTGAAAGGCGGCGCATGCGCAATCTCAACGCACAAAACCTGACCGACGTTGCCCTGGAGCGCATCGCGCAATGCCCCGATCCGCGCCTGAAGCAGGTGATGACCGCGCTCATCAGCCATCTTCACGACTTTTCGCGCGAGGTCGAACTCACGACCGACGAATGGGGCGCCGCGATCGCATTCCTGACCGAGGCCGGGCATATCACCGACGAGAATCGCCAGGAATTTATTTTGTTGTCCGACACGCTCGGACTGAGCGCGCTGGTCGACCTGCTGCACAACCGCAGCAAGTCCGCCAAGGCAACCGAGTCGAGCCTGCTCGGCCCGTTCTATCGCAAAGGCGCGCCGGAGATGACGCTTGATTCCGACATCAGCGGCGCAACCCAAGGCGAGCGAATCGTCGTGCGCGGCCGCGTGACCTCCGCCGATGGCGATCCGATCGCAGGCGCTTTGTTGGAGGTCTGGCAAGCCTCGCCCGCGGGGCTTTACGACGTGCAGGAGAAAAATCAGCAGGCCAACGGCCAGCCCGCGATGAATCTCCGCGCACGGGTTCGTACCGATCGCGAAGGCCGATTCCGATTTCGCACCGTCAAGCCGGCCTCTTACCCGGTCCCGCACGATGGGCCGGTGGGCCGGATGCTAGCTGCGCTCGCGCACCATCCATATCGGCCCGCGCATATCCATTTCATCGTCGTCGCGCCTGGCCACGAGCCGCTGGTCACTGCGCTGTATATAAACGGCGACAAGTACCTGGACTCGGACGTAGTATTCGGATCCCGACAATCGCTAATAGTCAGTTATCAACCCGCTGACAAAAAGCGCGCGGGCGCTGATAGTCAGATGGACTCGATCGAATTCGATTTCGTCCTCAGCCCCGCGCGCCCTCAGTGACCCAACTGACTAATGGCTGACTAATTGCGGTAGTCTCCGTTCTGTTCATTCTGGATGTGGTTGCCGACCGCGAATCCAGTCGCCGCCCCGGCGGCGCCGCCGATTGCCGCGCCAGCCAACGGCGCCCCGACCGCTGCGCCGACCAACGCGCCGCCGCCGGCGCCGACTCCAGTGCCAATCAGCGTTCCCTGCTCACGCGTCGTGAGCGGTTCACCATAACACCCCGCGAGCGCCGTTAGCATTACCGCACCTATCGCTACAGTTACGATTTTTTTCAACTTCATGTTGTGGGTACGGTTGCATCATAGATGCCAATTCGAACATCGGTCGGAGACTGGAAAATCCAAATTGCAATCGCGGGAAGCGCGCAAAAGTTACCGCGCACAGAATTATTGCACGCGAACATCGGGCTAAGAATTTTGGCGAAGAATTGGCGAAAGGATGCGCAACCCCAATTGCGCAGCCTCGATTGCACAGCTTAGACTTGGAGTGCGTCCCACTGAGACCGCCCAGGAGCCACCGTTTATGGCTGCACGACCGATTGCCGCCGGTTCGATTTCGTTTGGACTCGTATCGATACCGGTCAAACTTTTCACTGCCACCCGCTCGAAGGCGGTCAGCTTTCACCTCCTCCATGGGAAGGACAAGAGCCGCATTCAGCAGAAGATCTATTGCCCCGTCGACGACGCGATCGTCGACCGCAGCGAGTTGGTGCGCGGTTTCGAGATCGAGAAGGGAGTCGCGGTGACGTTTACCGACGAGGAGCTCAAGAACCTCGAGGCGCACGACGATCACATGATCGACATCAAGGAGTTCGTGCCGCTGGCCAAAGTCGATCCGATCTACTTCGAGAATTCCTACCATCTAGGATGCACGCCCGAGTCGGCGCGCGCCTATCGCCTGCTGGCGCAAGCTCTGCAGACGACCGAGCACGTTGCGCTGGCACGGTTCACGATGCGCAACAAGGAATACCTTGTAGTGATTAGGCCGTACGAGAAAGGCCTGATGCTGCACACGATGTACTATGCCGACGAAGTAGTGAGCGATAAGGAGATCGATCGCGGGCAGTCCGCTGAGGTGGGGCCGCAGGAGTTGACGCTCGCCAAACGCCTCATCAGCGATCTCACTCACGACAAGTTCGACCCCGAACAATACAAGGATACCTATCGCGATCGCGTGATCGAGGCGGCGCATCAGAAGGTCGAAGGCCACGAGGCCGTCGCTGCGGCCGCGCCTGAACATCACAAGGCCAAGGTCATCGATCTGTACGGCGCGCTCAAGGCCTCGCTGGAGCGGCGCGGCGTCCGTCTCGCCGAAGGCGAGAAGCAGGAGGCCGACGAGGAGCCGATGAAGCAGGCCGCGGCGGCGGGTCGCAGCAAGTCGGCGGCGCCGCGCGGCACGCGTCCCGCGGCGGCGTCGAGCCGCGGAGCCAAGCGCAAGTGATCAGCTAGCCGAGCAGGCGCGCGTCTTTCAGGTCGCGTTCGAGGCGGGGGAGGGCGTCCTCGAGACGTTGCGGATCATTGATCGCGCCGAGGAATGCGTCGCGCCCCTGGCGCGTCATCCGGCCCGGCATTGTCTTGATATTGAATTCCGTCACGTCGATATCGGCACGCAGATCGCGCAACTCGATCGGCGCCGAAACCGACGCTGCCGCGATCGGACGCGCCGAGAACGTAGCGGCGATCGTCTTGCCGTGGCCGAGCTGCAGATAGTCGATATAGACGCGGCCCTTGCGCGCGTTGACGTTGCGATCGATCGTCGCAAGCTCCGGCATCCGGCCCACCACCAGGCGCGCTGCCAGTTCCGAAAAGTTCTTCGCCTGTTCGTAAGTGTAGAGTGGCTTGAGGCCCACCACGACATGAAATCCCGCCTGACCCGAAGTCTTCACGACCGGGCGCAGCTTGAGCTTGCTCAGCAGTAGCATCGTCTCGCGCGCAACCAACGCAGCTTTCGCGGTAGTCGAGCCTTTAGGATCGATATCGAACAGTAGCCAGTCGGGACGCTCCAGGTGAGGTATCCGCGAAGACCAGATATGGATCGGAATGGTGCCCATGTTGGCGATGTAGGCGAGCGCTTCAGGGCTGTCGAGGACGAAATAGCCAATCTCGCGATGCGAGTCTTCTGAGTATATTTTCTCAGTACGTATCCACTTCGGCGCCCACGAGGGCGCATCCTTCTGATAGAAGCTATTGCCCTCGATACCATCCGGGTAGCGCGTGATCATCACCGGCCGATCTTTCAAATAGGGTAGCATCCAGGGCGCGATCGCGCGGTAATAGTCAATCAGGTCGCCCTTGGTGAATCCTTGTTGCGGCCAGAATACCTTGTCGGCGTTGGTTACCTTGACCAGTTCGCCGTCGTTGTCGTCGTGAGCGTCACTGTCCCGCGTCTCGACTATAGCTCGCTTTCGCGGCGTGGCGATTTCTGTCTCCGCCGCCGCGCCATCGGGAATACTAACTTCCTGTGCGGCCATCGCATCCGGCGCGACGGCGAACGGCGGTTCGATTACGCTTTCGCGAGGGTCCGCGTCGTCGAGCATGCGCAGGAACGCGGGATGCCGGATGCATCCGTCGTCGGTAACTTCCCCGAAGCGCACTTCGCAAACCAGGTTGGGCTCGACGAAGTGCGCTTTGCGCGGCAGTAAAGCTTCTCCGTCCTCGGTGCGGCGGAATGGCGAGCCGGTCCGCGCGCGAGCCTCGAGCAGGCGATATATGGTGGTGAGTTTCTCATCCGAGAATCCGGTCCCGGCTCTGCCGACGAACCGCAACGCGCCGTTGGCCTCCCATAACCCTAGGAGCAGCGCGCCGAAATGCGAGCGCGTCCCTTCCGGGTCGGTATATCCGCCGATCACGAAGCGCCGCGTCAGAGGACATTTGATTTTGAGCCAGTCGCCGGTGCGCGCCCCGCGGTATGGCGCATTGCGCAGCTTCGCGACCATCCCTTCGAGTCCGCTCTCGCCGACCGCTTCGTAGAACGCGTTACCGTGCGTGAAGGTGTGCTCGCAATACTGCACCGGCCCGTCCCCCTTCACGATTCGCGCGAGAATTCGTTTGCGCACTTCGGTCGCGAGCGGCCGCAAATCGAACGCGTCGAACGCGAGCAGATCGAATGCGAAATAGCGCACTGGAATCGAAACGCTGAGCCGGCGCGCGAGCGCCGCGTTGCGCACGTGCATCCGCGGCTGCAGGCGCTGGAAGCTCGGGCGGCCGTCGTCGCCGGGCGCGACTATCTCGCCATCCATCACGAACCGCTCGAACGGCATCGCGTTCAGCGCGAGCACGACCTCGGGATACGCTTCGGTGATATCGGAGCCGCTGCGGGCGTATAGCTGGACCTTGCCGCCGTCGCGAATCGCGACCGCGCGCACGCCGTCGTACTTGATTTCGAATAGCCACTTGTCACTGTCGAATGGACGCTCTGCGAGCTTCGCGAGACTCAGCGGGAAGCGCTTCCTGTCGAGCGCGCCCTTGAGCACCGGTGCGCCTTCGCGCGTGAGCTCCTTGACGATCGCGGCGCTCAGCGCGGCAGGCGCGCGCATCTCCTCGATCGTGAGTCCCGACAGCACCGAGCGCGGATGAAGCGAACCGACGTCGCCCTCGATCGCATACTCATCGCGCTTCTTGATCAGTAGCCAGTTCTCTTTGCCGTCGGACTTTTGACCCGGCAGTTGCCGCGTGCGCACGAGGGTGAAGGCCCCGTGGAGCTTGAAGCCGTGGAGCTCGAGATCGAGCTTGCCCTTGCGCACCAATTGCGCGGCGTCGGCGCCGGGCGGATCGATCACCTGGTACCATCCGCGGTCCCACACGATGACGGCGCCGGCGCCGTAGTTGCCTTCGGGAATAGAGCCCTCGAAATCGGCGTAGTCGATCGGATGGTCTTCGACCATCACCGCGAGGTGCTTGTCCGCCGGGTTGAGCGACGGTCCTTTCGGTATCGCCCACGAGCGCAGCACGCCTTCCATCTCGAGCCGGAAATCATAATGGAGCCGGCGCGCCGCGTGCTTCTGTACCACGAACGGGCCCGCGCTCGACGACGCGCCGGGCGCGCCCGAACCTCCGAACGGTTCCGGGGTTCGTTCCGCGCTGCGCTTGCTGCGGTAGCGTTCGAGCGCCATGTGTTCTCAGGTCGAGACCGTCAATTCAATTGAAGCGCGCCTGCGGAAGTGCAGGGTCGTCGGTCGACACGCAGCGCGCCAGCTCGAACATTTTTGCCAATGACGCGTTGAGCTTCAGCACCGTCGCGCTCTGCGCCTTGATATCGTTTTCGCACGCCTCTTCAGAGTCATAGACCGTAGGATTCTGCATCGGATACTTCGACCATTGGGCGAGCGGCGCGTCCGCGTTGTAGGGATTCCCGTAGTCGGTGCTTTCCGGCGGCGTCATCAGGAACCATCCGGCGAGAACCAGCGCCGCGGCGGAGCAGGATTCTATCGATCGCCGCATCGAGCGCCGCTTCGCGAAGCACAATCCGGGCACATTTCTCATAAGCGAATTCCGTTATAAGCGCGTTTCGTGCGCGCGCTAGTGCTCAACTCTCAGTTTAGCGCGAATGACACGCTACATCGCAGGTTCAGCACGTTTCGACTCACGCATCTTCGGTTGAATTTGGTGGGCCGCAAAACTAGCACCTGCCGTTACCGCTTTTGCTGATGGGGGCATGATGAAGCGCGGAAGCGGACGAATCAAATCCAGAATCAGGCTGCGTCCGGCGCGGCGTTCCCGCACCAGCTCTACTCGCTGCGCCGGCGCGCGCATAATCCTGCTGGTTGGCACCCGCAAGGGTGCCTTCATTTATCATGGTGATCTGTCGCGACGCACGTGGCGCGTGGACGGGCCGCACTTCCTCGGCCACATTATCAATCACCTGGTGCTCGACCCGCGCGACGGGCGCACCATGCTCGCGGCGTCGCGCACCGGTCATCTCGGACCCACGATCTTTCGCACCACCGACATGGGCCGCACCTGGACTGAGGCAACGCGTCCGCCCGCGTTTCGCAAAGCAGCCGAAGGCGAGCGCGCGCTTGCGGTCGAGCATACTTTCTGGCTGAGCCCGGGACATAGGAGCGAGCCCGGCGCATGGTACGCTGGCACCTGTCCACCAAAAACATCGGTCGCAATTTGGCGGACACCGTCAAGGTTCTCGTCGTTAATCTGGACGAAGATGCTTCCACTTGGGCTAAGCAATTCACGTGCGAGCAACAGGCGATCGCGAAGATAGGTCGGGTACGAGTGCAACCCAAGCTCCCAGGTGTCGCGGTACGCCTTCACCATTTCGGGCTCACGCGTCATGTCCGCGTCGTCGTTGTGGCTCACATCGCGCTTGCGCTCGAAGGGCTGGAAGTTCGAGCCGAATTTCACGCCGTAGGGAGGGTCGATGTAGATCATCTGCACTTGGCCGCCCAGCCCTTCGTAGTGAAGCAGCGAGTTCATCACGGCCAGCGTGTCACCGAGAATCATCCGGTTGACCCATTTGTCGCGGTACTGGTAGGCCTTGAGCACCTGGTCGGTAATTGAGTGGCCGGGGTCGCCGAACAGGTTGAGTCCGAGCTGCGGGTCGAGCTTGTGGCCCTTGAGCGTCTCGATGATACCCTTGGTCGAGAGCCGCTCATGGACGAACAGCGGCAGGGTAGGAACGTCGAACGAGAGGCGCTCAGCCTTGCCCGCCCAATTCAGGAACGGCCGGCTCATCGCCTTGAGCCGCTCCGCTGCGCCCTTGGCGTCCTCCAACGACTTCGCTTCCAGGATTTCGCGGATCAGCTCCTCGGCTTCTTCGCGAGCATGGTTCTGCCCGTCCCAGTCGAATTCGGGCGCGAGCGACGAATCGTAACGGTAGGTGACTGGCGGTTTGCGCTTTTTGAACTGCGGCTGCGTGCCGACTTCGGGGCGTAGCGGGCTTTCCGCTTCCGGATGGCGATAGGTTTCGGCCTCGCGCGGCGCCTCACTCTTGCTGCCTCTGTTTCCGTTCGCCACCAGAAGATTTCCCCTCTCAAAAAAACGTGACGGTCACATCTCAGTCATCACGGCGTGCGAAAACGCGCCCCTTTCAAGATACGATCTGGAATGGCAAGCAAATTGGCACCTTCGCGTGTCACACTAAAATCAATCGAGAGCGTTTCGTTGCCGGTGGTGGTGGCGGGTGGTGTATAGGTGGTGAAGTTTGACGCGGCGCGACGGGTTGTCGGCGGCGGCGGACTTGAGAGGTGCTGGATGCGAATTGGATTTATTGGATTGGGCAATATGGGTGGGCCGATGGCGCTTAACCTGATCAAGGCGGGACATGCGCTGACGGTTTATGATTTGCGCCGGGCGGCCGCCGAGCCGCATCTGGCTGCGGGAGCGCGATGGGCGGATTCGCCGGCCGCGGCCGCCGCCGATTGCGAGCTGGTGATGACCTCGCTGCCCGGGCCGAAGGAGATCGAGGAAGTCGCGACGGGCGAGGGCGGTATTATCAGCGGGATTGCGCGCGGCGCCGTCTACGCCGACCTCTCGACCAATTCACCCGCACTGATCCGCCGGCTTCACGCGGCTTTCAAGACCCAGGGCGTCGAGGTGCTCGATACGCCAGTGAGCGGAGGAATTCCCGGTGCGCGCAATGCAAAGCTCGCGGTAATGGCTGGTGGAGACCGCTCGGCCTTCGAGAAGATCAAGCCTGCCCTCGATGCGATCGGTGACAAGGTCTCGTATGTCGGCGCGAGCGGGGCGGGTTCGGTCGCGAAACTGGTTCATAACATGATCGCGATTTGCTCGACGCAGCTACTGGCCGAGGCTTTTACCATGGGCGTCAAGGCCGGCGTCGCACCCGAGGCCCTGCTGAAGGTTGTGCAGGACGGCGCCTACGGGCAGGGGATGTTGCTCAGCGGCACGCTGCCGAAGATGGTTTTTCGTGGCAACTTCGACCGCGTGACGTTCGCGCTCAAACTGGCGCGCAAGGACCTGGGCCTGGCCACCGAAGTCGGGCGCGAACTCAACGTCCCGATGCCGCTGGCGAGCCTCGTCGAGCAGGATTTTCTGGCCGCGCTTGCCAACGGACTTGGCGAAAAGGACTCCTCGGCGGCGGTGACGGTTCAGGAAGACAGGGCCGCGGTGAAGCTTCGCGTCAAGTAGCGCAGTCGCGCCGCGTGTGAACGACTTGCGCGATCTTTGATACCGCTACTCTCCCTTGGGGGCGGCTATTGAGACACCCATTTCACGCTTTTCCGGCTCTCGTACCAGCACGGAAGCAGGCCGAACTGCGGAAACAGCGAGTTGGCGCAGTCCTGGTTCTCGGTGCCGTCGTAGCCGTACCAGGTCTTACCGCCCTTGAGCGGAATCGCGTAGTAGCGCCGAACCTGCACGACTCCATACTGCTGGCGGCCGCGCGGAATCGGAAGCCAGAGTGCGAGCGCGTCGCCGACGTACAGAATGCACAGGGACAGGACCACGATGAACGCGATTCGGTTCATTTTTTATGTGAGCCAAGTCAACGACGGTAAGTGATGCAGTGCCGCTCGGGGGCGATCGGCAGGTTCGATACTGATGCTGGACTTTAAGCCGACCCGTCGGGACTTAGCCGCCTATAAGACCAAGTACCAAGTTTTACAGAACGAGACACGCGTAGGTATCCGGTGTTGCTTTTCGCTGCGGATCATCCGAATTTGCGACACTCTTAACCCTGCGCGTCGTCAGGCAGGCGCCGACGGGTTGTCGAGTAGCTTGCGCGCGGCGCTTGCGATCGCAGTGTCCGCGAAGAATTGCGGATTCATATCGCCGAAGAACCGAATTGGATTGGTGAAGACGAGGTCGCGGAAGTCTTCTTCCGTGATCAGGCCCTCGTCGACAGGTTCGCGCGCCTCGCCGAGCACCTCGTTCATGTTGACGACGTCGAAGTGGCCGATATCCGAGCCGAGCAGCGTCTTGAGCTTCGCCTTGAACGGATTGATGCGCGTGTTCGATGCCCACGCATTCATCGGGTCGTCAGCCTCGCATCCGAAATAGAAGCGAGGCACGAACAGGTCGCGAATGTCTTCGGCGCGCTCGATTCGGCAGGCCGCGTAGTCATCCAGTTCGTGCCCCTCGGGCGGCGATTCGTTGTCGAGTCCCTCCAGCTTCATCGACCCGCGGTCGTAGTGTCCGAGAATTTCCGGGCCGAGGTAGCGCTCGATCATGCCGCGATACAGCGCGCGATCTAGATTGGCCGGATTGACCTCCTCGAGCGCCGCGCGATTGCGCTTTCTCCAATGGCCGACGAGATCGCTATAGAGCAGACAGGCCCATCCCACGCCGCCCTCGAGAAACGCGAAGTTCAAGTTTGGAAAACGCCGCGTCACTCCGCCCATGAAGATCGCTTTGCAGATGGCTTCCAGCGCCGCGGCGAAGTGGCCGATGTGATTGTAGGTAAAGTTCGAGGGCGAGAGCCGGAAGCCAAAGCCGCGCGAGCCGCTGTGAAACGAGGCCGGCACGCCAAGTTCGACGCATCGGGCCCACACCTGATCGTAGTCGTACGCGCTGTCGAGCCCGAACGCGTCCATCCGCCGCGCCCATCGCGTCGCTTCTGGATGCTCGCGGCTCACCTCGGGAATCGGACGCGGCACCGGATGACCCATCATGGCGACCTTTAGTCCCAGCGTGCCGATCGAGTAGTTGAGCTCGTCGATTGCTTCCTCGGGCGTATTCATCGGAATGATCGCGGCGGGAGTGATTCGATCGGCGAAGCCGCGAAACTGGTCGGCGATATACATATTGAACGCGCGCACCACCGCCCGGCGCATCTCGTTGTCCTCGATGCGCGGCACGACCAATCCGGCGCTTGGATAGAGCACGGTGAAATCGAAACCGAATTCGTCGAGCCGCTCGTAGAGCAGGCGCGGAATGATCCCGGTGGCGCGATCGAGCGTGTTCTTCGACGGCTGCACCCAGAAGCCTTCTGCCGGCAGGCCCCGCTCACAGCGCTCCGCCGGCATCATTCCGATCGCGGCGGCGATGCGGTGATGCGGCGCGACGAAGGCGTCGGCGACGCGCGGTCCAGCGACTCTCTTGATGTAGTCGATGATCGAGGGGCCGAACTCGATGTAATGTCCGTCACAGTCGATAACCGGATGACCGAGGCGCGCGCGGATCTCCTTCGAACTCTGATGGCTGGACATCGCCCGAACCTCCGTTGGGAACGGAATGCGTGCGAAGCATACCTCGAAGCATCGCGGCCGGAAAAACCCGCGAGACGCTCGTCAGGAACTCCCGAATACGCGGCAACACATCCTTATGGATCACGCCAGTCCAAACGCTTTCATAGTTCGCTGCAGGTCTTGCTCTCTTTTTTGAACCTCTACGATTGGATAGCGGTACTTGATCGCATCCTCCGCGAGGCGGATGGCGAATAAGTTCACCCAGGAAACTTCCCTTTCCTTCACCGAGTCAGGGTAGCTGGCGGCTTGATGCCAGAGGCCGCGATTGAAAATGACTTGTCGTGTGCGCGCTAAATCTCGATCTATAAGGAATAGAGATTGTATTGCCGGGTCACTTTTAAAGTCGGATGCGATCAGATGTGGCAAGAGATTTACTCCTTCCACAATAAATCCTTCGTTCCATACGTGATCGGCGGTTATGAATCTGCGAACTCCCGGCCATACCGCTTCTGCCTGCGCATATTCCAGCTCGACGATTTGCTCAGGAGAAAATTCCATCAGGAATCGTTGCGCATCGTATCCTTCGGGGCCGAATAAACGTGGGTTCTCCTTCCGAGTGGTCGCGGTTCGCATGATTCGGCGGATTTGGTCGGTTGAGATCCAGGGAATAGCAAGGCTGCGGGCGAGCGCGCGTGCGACAGTTGACTTGCCGGCGGTCGGAGCGCCGCCGATGAGGAATATCCTGCGTGCCGGCATGTCGATATCAACTCCCTTAGATACAGAGACAATTGATTTGTTGCAGATCAAGCGTCTTACGTATCAGGCATCGCTTTCAACTTCCCGATCGAGAACCGCTCAGACGCCAGTGCACCCACGGTTTGCGCCAGCGCTTTCGATTCTGTTGGTTCCGCAGATAACGGATCGCGGATTGCCGAAAGATCGCCACTGCGATTAGAGTTCTCTCACTGACCGCCCATGGTCGTGCGCACTTTGAACGCACCGAAGGGCGTGGACATACAACTGACGAGCGAGCGCGCGGCTCTGTCAGCCCCCCAACCCCGAACACAGCGGGTTTCGTCATGGCCAATTGCAGATGTGCCGGCGTCTGAGGAGTGCGGCGACCGCCGATAGGAGTTGACGAGGCGCGCGACGCCGCCGTACTGATCGCCTGTGCGTCTCGACGGAGGCGCACGCTGCGGCTATAAATCCCATCGCACGCAGCACGCGCGACGCGCGACGGCTTCGGCGCGTCTGGGGAGTTCCGATGACGCAACGCGAACGGCAGGGATGGCTCATCGTGGCGAGTCTGTTCGTCACGTTGTTTCTCGTCTTCGGCTCCGGCTACGACACCGCGGGCCTCTTCTTCCCGCAACTGCTCAAGCATTTCGCGTGGAGCCGCACCAAGCTCTCGGTACTGACGGGAGCGCTCGCGTTCTCGGCGGGACTGAGCGCGCCGCTGATCGGATACGTGCTGGATCGCTTCGAGGCGCGGATGGTGATCGCGACGGGCGCGGCGCTGTCGGGCCTCGCGTTCATCATGGCGAGCCAGGCCAACTCGTTCACCCCGATGCTGATCGCGTACCTGGTGCTGGGAATCGGAATTGGCGCGGCGACGCTGCTGCCCGCCTCGCTGGTGATCGCCAACTGGTTCGGCGCGCGGCGCGGGTTCGCGATGGGCCTGACGTTCGCGGGAACCTCGCTGGGCGGGGCGGGCATGACGCTGCTCGGCAACCAGGCGATCATCCACTTCGGCGGATGGCGGGCCGGATACCTGACGCTGGCGGCGCCGATGATCCTGGTGGTGATACCGCTGGTGATCGTGATGGTGCGCACCCGTCCACCGCAGACCGAGAACCTGCACCTGACGGTCGCGCAGGCGGCCTCCGCACTGCCGGGGTTCGAGCTGGCCGAGGCGTTGCGCACGCGCTCGTTCTGGACGCTCGCGGCCGCACAATTTTTGTTCGCGTGCGTCGCGGCGGGGACCGGACTTCATCTCATCACTTACTTGATTGGGCTCGGCTACGGCGCGACCTTTGCGGCCACCATGATGAGCCTGGTCTACGTGGGCACTTCGTTCGGCAAACTCGGGATGGGCGTGCTGGCGGATCGAATCAGCGCGCGGGTCGCGCTGGCGATGAACTTCGTCGCGGCGGCATTCGGGATGATCCTGATTTTCGGCGCCGGGAGGGTCGCAGTGCTGGTGCCGTTCGTGATCGTATTCGGACTGACGCTGGGCGCGCCGCTGGTGCTGATACCGCTGCTGCAGGCGGAATGCATGGGGCTCAAGCGCTACGGCTCGATCGGCGGGATCTCGGGAATCTTCAACACTCTGGGCGCGGTGGTGGGGCCGATCGCGACCGGCAGGATTTACGATGCGACCGGGAGCTACGCGATCGCGTTCGAGATATTCGTGGTGATGAGCATCATGGGCGCTGGCGCGACGCTGGCGTGCATGTCGTTCGAGTCCGAGCAAGCGCGGCGCAATCCGGAGCCCGCCGCCGCGACCGCATAGGCGGGGAACTGACTAATCATTTGCGCGGCGGCCCGGCTGATCGCGACGGGTGCGGCCGCGGCGAGAATTGCGCGGACCTTGGCCGCGAGGTCGGGCGCTTTCACCACGTCGGTGATTATCGCGGCCGCATCCGCACCCGCGGCGAGCACCTCGGGCACGGCCTGTTCGGTGATGCCGCCGATCGCGACGATCGGAAGTTTCACCGCCGCGCGGACCGCGCGCAGGCGCTCGAGACCCTGGCCGATCCGGTTCTGCTTGAGGCCGCCCGGGTACATCGGGCCGAAGCCGATATAGTCGGCGCCGCCGGCCTCGGCCGCGCGCGCCTGCTCGACACTGGCGGTCGACACGCCGATTATTTTTTTCGCGCCGAGCAGCTTGCGGCCCGCGGCCAAGGGCAGATCGGTTTGCCCGAGATGCACGCCGTCGGCGTCGGAGAGCATCGCGATATCCGCGCGATCGTTGACGATGAAGACGGCGCCGCGCTCGCGGCAGAGCCGGGCAATTTCGCGCGCCGCCACCAGGAAATCGCGCGCCGGCACGTCCTTGAGCCGCAGTTGCATCACGCGCGCGCCCGCCTCGAGCAGCGCTTGCGCGAGTGCGACCGGCTCGTGACCGCCCGCGGTATCGACCATCGCGTAAAAGTGCGATGGCAGGCGCATCACGCGCCGCCGGGATACTTGGTCAATACGATCTTGTGGTCGGTGATTTTCTTGCGCAGCGTGTTGCGATTGAGCCCCAGCATCCGCGCCGCCTTGACCTGGTTGCCGCCGGCGCGGCGGAGCGCGGCCTCGATGAGCGGGCGTTCGATTTCCGCGACCAGCCGATGATAGAGGTCGCGCGGCTCCTCGTCGCCGTTGGCGTCGAGCCACGCCGCAACCCGGCCCGCGACCAGATCCGGCAGTTCGGCGCCGTCGCCGTCGGGCGCCGCGCCGTCGGCGGCCGCGCGCATCAGGGGGTTGCGCGACAGGTCGACGTCTTCGGCGCGAATGGTATTGCCCGGCGCGAGCAGTGCCGCGCGCATCACCGCGTTCTCCAGCTCGCGCACGTTGCCGGGCCAGTCGTATGCGGCGAGCTTGGCGCGCGCCTCGGGACTTATCGCGGTGACGCGCGCGCCCATCTCGCGCACCGCCTTGGATACGAAGTAGTCGGTCAGCTCCGGGATGTCCTCGCGCTTTTCGCGCAGCGCGCGGCAGATGAATCGGGAATCACGCGCAGGCGAAAGTAGAGATCCTCGCGGAAGCGGCGCGCGGCTACCAGCTTGTCGAGATCCTGGTTGGTCGCCGCGATCACGCGCGCCTTGACCTTGAGCGTCTCGACGCTGCCGACGCGGGTGAACTCGCGCTCCTGCAGCACGCGCAGAAGCTTGGGCTGCAGCTCCAGCGGCAGGTCGCCGATCTCGTCGAGGAACACCGTCCCGCTCTCGGCCATCTCGAACTTGCCCGCGCGGCGCTCGGTCGCGCCGGTGAACGAGCCGCGCTCATGGCCGAAGAATTCGCTCTCCAGCAAGCCGCCGGGAATCGCCGAGCAGTTGACCGCGACGAACGGGGCGCGCCAGCGCGCCGACTTGAAATGGATCGCGCGCGCGACCAGCTCCTTGCCGGTCCCGCTCTCGCCGCTGAGCAGCACGGTGGCATCGTTGGTGACGACCCGGCCGATGAGCTTATAGACGTCCTGCATCGCGGGGCTGCGCCCGATGATCTCGCCGCCGACCAGCTTGGGATTTACTTCTTCCTTGAGGCGGTCGAGGTCGGCCGCCTGCCGCGCGACTTCGACCGCGCGCGTGACCGCCGCAGCGACCAGATCGAGATTGGCGAACGGCTTGGTGAGATAGTCGTGGGCGCCGCGCTTCATCGCCTCGACCGCGTTGTTCATGGTGCTGGCGGCGGTGATGACGATTATCAGGGTGCGAACATTTTCGGCGCGCGCGGCGGACAGCACCTCGAGGCCGCCCTGGCCGGCCATGATGATGTCGAGCAGGGCAACGTCGCATCGCGAGGTGCGCAGCGCCGCCAGAGCGGCATTGCTGTCGGCGGCTTCCTCGACGCGGAAGCCGTCAGCCTCGAGGCGATGGCGCAGGACCAGGCGGATGGCGGGATCGTCGTCGGCAATGAGGACCGCGGGCGCGGTGCCGGGGTCCTTGAGCCGCTCGGCATAGTTGGGATCGGTCGAGGTCATCGTCAGCCCGTCTTCAGAATCTTGACGATAATCGTAACCACAACATCAGTCTTGTAGCGAGTGGGTCGGGTGTCCCCAATGCGACAAAAGTCTCGTCGCCGAAGATCAATTGTGGTTGAGCCATTCGAGCAGGGTTTCATCGAACAGGCGCTGCTCCTCCAGGTACGGATAGTGTCCGCTCTTTTCGAAAGCGCGGTACGCGTGATTAGGGAACAGGTCCTTACGGCCGTACCATGCGGTTGCAACCGCGGCAAAATCGAAGACGCCTTGTGCGATCAGCACCGGACATTTAACCTGCGGAAATTCCGCGGCGCCATCGAATCGCGAGAATTCTCCACCGGGACCCCAGAACCGTTGAAACAGTTCGACGTTGTTCTCCTGGCCTTTGAACAGATCCGTGGAATCGAAGTGGGCGTCGTAAAAATAAACCGGACCGTTGGCCATGAGGTTGAGCATCATCGCCTCGGCAGCGGTGGCGCGGCTGAGAGCCGGTTGTATGCGCTCGTGGTTGCGCGCGATCACGTCTTTGCGCTCCTGCGTCGCGAGCATCTCCCAGTGCTTCGCGACCTCGGCAATCCGCGCTTCGTCAAAGGCGGGCACCGCGCCGACCAGGATCGCGTGCGAGATGCGGTCGGGGTACCGGGTCGCATAGCGCAGCGGGAGGAACGCGTTACCAGAGTGGCCGAGGACCGCGATACGCTCGAGCTTGAGTTCCGCCCTCAGCGAGTCGAGATCGTCGACGATCGAATCGAGAGTGGTCGATCCGATGTCACCGACGTCCGAACGATTGCCGCGAATTTCCACGAACACCAGCTTGAGATGCCGGCGCAAGTTCGCGGAGAACGTGCGCTCGTAAACCGGCGTACCCGACAGACTCGGAATCACGCACGGAATCCCGTCGCCCTCGACCAGGTAATGAATCTTCAGTCCATTAATGAGCGCGTACATCGCTCCTCCGCCAAGGGAACCAGATCGAGTAGATCAAATCGCGCGTGCTTCACGATGCGCGCATCACCGGCAGCGTGACTTTGAATGTCATGCCGGGCCTGCCATCTTCGCCGGCGTTCTCTCCGTTGGTATTCCTGCGCATTACTCCGCCGCGCGCCGCCCACAGACGGCCGCCGTGCAGCATGACGATCCGTTGGCTCAGTACTAGCCCGAGGCCGGTGCCGGCAGGTTTGGTGGTAAAGAAGGGAGTGAACAATTGCCCGAGACTTTCATCGCTCATCCCGGGGCCGCTGTCGCTGACCTCGACGCGCAGGTATTGACGCCGGCGTCCTTCGGCGGTCATCCGGAATTCAGTCTCCATACGGGTGTGGAGGCGAATCGTGCCCGCGGGGCCGATCGCCTCGTGTGCGTTCTTGACCAGGTTCAGGAACGCGCGCTCGAGCGCCGCCGCATCGCCGGTCACGTCGGGTAGGCTCGGATCGAAGTCCTGCTCGATAGCGACCCCGTCGGGCGGATTCGGGTACAGGCCCCCCAGGCGCAGTGCCTGGTGCAGCACCTGGTGGATGTTGATCGCGTCCTGGGCAAAGCGCTGCGGCGCGCTCACCGCGAGCACCTGCTCGACGAGCGAGGTGATGCGGTTCACGCCATCCAGAATCAACCCACAATATTGTTGCGCGCGGTCCTGGTCCGGAAACATCGTAGCGAGCAGCTCTGCAGCGCCCTTGATCCCGGTAAGCGGATTCTTCACTTCGTGCGCAAGGCCTGCTGGCGACAGCCGAAGCGACACGTCGCCGCCCTGCGGGGCGTGCTCGGCGCTCTTCTGATGCGACAGGTCGTGCAGCATGATGATGGCGGCGTCGGGACTCCCCTCGGAATTCAGCAGCGGTGCGACGTTGGCGCCGACCAGCAGCTCGCGTGGGCCGAGCACCAACGCGGCCTCCGGAATGGCCAGATTCTGTCCACTCTCCAGGCACGAGTGAACCATGTGCGCGAGCCATTCGTTCTGCCGCATGATCTCGGCTATCGAGGCGCTACTCACCTGCGAGGCGCCGAGCAACGTTTCCGCGGCGGGATTTACCAGGCGCAGCTCCGCCGCCGGTGATAACACGATGATCGCGTCGGTCAGGCTGTCAATGATGTCGCGCCAGAGGCTCAAATCGCGTCGCCGGCAAATCCTATGGATGTTTCTGGGTACTGGGCGGGAATCGAACTCAACTTACCACAAAGGGAAGGCCCGAAGGATAAAGCCACGATGGACAAGGTTAAGGTCATGAGGGATGTGGGGCAAGACGCACAGGATGAACACATCCAAGTGGGCGGCCATCTCGCGAAGTAGGTCACCGCAGCGTCCCAAGGCTTATTTGAGCGCTAGAGTTATCAACAGTCCCGCTATAGTGACATTAGGATTTTTAATTCAAGAAAAGCCCATCATGGGTTGATCCTGGTCGCCGGGGCCGTTAGGGTGAGCACGGTTTGAGCGGGGAGGAAAACAAAAGGTCCGTAATTGCTGCGATATTTCTCTGTGATCGCAGTGTTTATTGGATCTGTGGGCATTGGGTCGGCGTTTGGGCACGAGCCTGTCGCTGATACGTCGGCCGCGCAAGTTGAGCCGGTCCTGACCGATTCTCACCTCTTTGCAACTGATCTGGAGAACCTTCCGGCTGACCCATTCCGCGACGCTTCCTCGCCGTTCGTGGTTGCCGAACCGGAGCCTGCCGCGCCGTTTCCGATTCTGCTCAATCGGGCCGTTGAACGTTACGTCAACGACTTTCTGAGCCAGCCCGATCAGCTCCAGGATACCTTCGATCGCAGCCAGCCCTATCTAAAAGACATGATGACCGAGCTCAGGTCGCGCGGCGTGCCCGAAGATCTCGTGTACCTCGCGTTCGCGGAGAGCTTGTTCTCGCGCGAGGGCCGGGGTCCATGGCAATTCGACGCGAACACGGCGCGGCGCTACGGACTGCGGGTGGATGACGACGTCGACGAGCGCCGTGATCCGATCCTCTCGACGCGCGCGGCGGCTGAGTACCTGGCCGACCTCCACGACGCCGCCGGCTATGATTGGCGCCTGGCGGTGGTTGGATGGAACGCGGGCGAGGGCGCGATCGATCGCTACTGGTCGCTGCGCGGCAAGAACTTTACCCGCTTCGCGAGCCGCCTGCCGCGCCGCACGCGCACACTGCTCGGCCGTTTCATGGCGGTGGCATTTATCGCGCATCACGCGAACGCCTACGGCCTCGCGCCGGTCGAATACAGCGAGCATCGCGCGTATCATCAGATCTTCGTGCAGGGCGGCGCGATTCTGAGCCGGATCGCGACGCTCAACGGCACCACGCTTTCGCGGCTGCGCGAGTTGAATCCGGCGCTGCTCAGCGATCGCGTCCCGCTCGACGCGCGCAACTATTCGCTGCGCGTCCCGCTGACCGCAGCCTCGTCCACGTTCTGAGTCCCGGCCCGGTTCCCGACTTTCTCCCGTCAGCGCACTTTGCTCCGGATAGGTTCGTGGATATTCTGGGCCCCGTGGCGCTCCGAGATTTTGCGCTGGTCGATTGCGCTATCAGCCCTCGTAATAATCAGTCCCGACTATGATCAGTCCTGACGACGCGCTGCAGATAGTCCTCGATAACGCCAAGCCGCTCGGCGTCGAGCGCGTCGCGATACTGGACGCGCTAGGACGCGTGCTGGCCGAGGAAATTCGCTCGCCGCGCGACATCCCAGCATTCGACAACTCGGCGATGGACGGCTATGCGGTTCGCGCCGCCGACCTGGCAAAAGCAAGCGAAACGAACCCGGTTAAATTGCGCGTGACCGAGACGGTGCCGGCGGGCACGATGCCCTCGCGCAGCGTGGGGCCAGGGCAAACGGCGCGCACAATGACGGGCGCGCCAATCGCCGACGGCGCCGACGCGATCATACCCGTCGAGCGCACGCGCGGCGGCGCCGGCGACGAGGTCGTGGAATTCCTTGCCGCCGTGGAGCCGCGCGGTTTCGTGCGCCCACGCGGCGAGGACTTGCGCAAGGGCGAAGCCGCGATGACGCCGGGGAAGACGCTGGCGCCCGCCGACCTCGGCACGCTCGCGTCGCTCAACCGTTCGATGGTCGAGGTGTATCGCAGGCCGCGCGTCGCGATTGTCGCGACTGGTGACGAGCTGGTCGATGTCGATCAGATTCCCACCGGCGCGCAAGTCGTGAACTCGAGCGCGTACGCGCTGGCGGCCGCGATCCGCGAGGCCGGCGCTGAGCCGATCATCCTCAAGGTCGCGCGCGACACGCCCGCCGAGGTTCGGGCGCGGCTGTCGGAAGCGCTCGCCTTCGACGTGGTGCTCTCGACCGGCGGCGTCTCGGTCGGTCAGTTCGATCACGTCAAAGTAGTGCTCGACGAACTCGGGATGCAGCCGCTGTTTCACGGCGTCGCGCAGAAGCCGGGACGCCCGCTCAAGTTCGGTACCATAAACGCGCGGCCGGTGTTCGGATTGCCGGGCAATCCGGTCTCGACGCTGGTCTGTTTCTATCTGTACGTGCGGCCCGCGCTGCTCAAGATGGCTGGGCGGCACGAGGTCGGCCTGCCGCGCGTCAATGCGCGATGCGCCGTCAACATCAAGCTCGCGAAGGATCTGACCGAGTTCGTGCGCGTCAAGCTCGAGCGCCGCGACGGCGAAATATTCGCCGCGCCGACCGGGGACCAAGGCTCGGGGATTTTGAGCTCGCTATCGCGCGCCGACGGATTGTTGATCGGCCCCGCGGCCGAGACGATGCTCGCGGCCGGCGCTCAGGGGATCGTCCTGCTGCTCACCACCGCCGGCGCCGAGCCGTTCTTCGAGCGCCGCCACAGCCATTGAACCACGAACGTCACGATCGCACCGAAGATCGCGGCGCCGATCAGCACCGCCGACAGTCTTAGCTGCAACTCCAGGACGTGAAACGGCAACAGGTAGAAGCGGACCGGGTCGAGCTGGAAATTTGCGTAGATGACGTAGGCCACCCAGAGTACGAGGATCGTGCCGACGATAAACCTGGGAGTTTTGACGAATGCGGGCATGGCTGGCTCCTCGAAGGGAAAAGCTTGGCTGTCGCCCGCCGCCTTGTCAACGCGCAAATCCCACTGCGGCGGTGCAGTCGCGCGAGCGCGCGCCGGCCTGATCTTGCCCCATCGAAAATGCGTTCGCCGGCAGCTACGCTTGAACCCTGATGCGCTATCGAGTCGGCAACGGGTTCGACTTCCATCCGCTGGAAGCGGGACGCCGCCTGGTTCTGGGCGGTGTCGAAGTCCCGCACGAGTGCGGACTGCGCGGCCACTCCGACGCCGACGTGGCCTCACACGCGCTCGCCAACGCGATCCTCGGTGCGATCGGCGAGGGTGATCTAGGCCGCCACTTTCCCGACACCGATCCGCGCTACGCGAATGCCGACAGCCTCAAGCTCCTCGCCCAGGTCTGGACTCTTGCGCGCGGCCGCGGATGGCGCCTTGGCAACGCCGACCTTACGATCTTTGCGCAAGCTCCAAAGCTGAAGCCGTATCTCGATCAGATGCGCGAGCGGATGGCGGCCGCGCTCGATGCGGATCGCACGCTGCTGAACGTGAAGGCTTCGAGCCCCGAAGGCCTGGGCGCGCTGGGGCGTGGCGACGGGATGGCCGCGGCTGCGATCGTGATGCTCGAAGCGGACTAGCCCGGCCAGCGTGGTCGGGCGGCACGTCGCGCTCAGAGATCGTCGTCGCCGGAGTCGTCTTCTCCGCCCGCGCCGCCGCCGCCCGACTCGAGATCCTCGACGGCTTCGTCGAACTCCGAGGAGCTGAACTCGTCGCCCATCTCCTTGCCCATCTTGCGCATCATCCGCGCGACGCTCTTTGGATCATTCTCGTCGAACCCGCTGAGATGCGAGGGATCGGTGAGAGAGTCCAGGCGCGCCTCTTCGCTCTTCGGCATCGCGAACCGCGACATGATCCGGCTCATCCGCGCGCTCCCGCAATGCCGGCACACCGCCTCGACCTTCGCGCTGACACGCGTGGTCAACACGCTGCTGATGCGCTTGCACTTCTTGCACTGGTACTCGTAGATCGGCATCGCAGTTCAGTCCGTCCTTTCAATCTGGCGCGCGCGGCGCGGTTTCGCAACGAGCCTCCGCTCGAACCAGTGCGATTGCCGGGCATCTTGGCTGGTTTTTGACGCGCTGCTAAACTCCCGACGTGCCCCAAAATCAAGGTTCTTCCGAATCCGGCCATCGGATGACGCCGGAATGTTCCGATCGCGCGCTGGAGCAGGACAGCGCACCCGACGACGAGGCTGATATTTCGCCCGCGCCGGGAATCGGCGCGGGCGGCTCGGTGGCACCGGGCGGTGACGTGGCGGGCGAGCGGGCGAAGAGCGGCGTAGTGGGCGATGAGGTGGAGGCGAGGACGCCGATGAGTACCAGCGCCGCGGTAAATTCACGCTCGCGCGTCGCGCGAATGTTCCACACTCCGCTGTTCCGCTTTCTCGCGTACGTGCGTCCGTACCTGTGGCTCGTCGCCGGCGGCTCGGTGATGGGAATCCTCAAGTTCACGCTCCCGCTCGCGTTCCCGCTGGCCTTCCGCTACGTGTTCGACGTTTTGCTGATTCCGCAGCCGAAAATGGAACGCTTCAATCGGCTGATCGACAATTGGTGCATCGCGATCGCGCGCTGGTGTCATCTCGGCATGGGCCCCGCGGCTAAGCTGGAAGCGCTTACCGCCGCGCTGTTCGCACTGTTCGTGGTACAGGCGATCGCGACTTACTACCGCAATTACTGGGCGAGCATGGCGGGGTATCGTCTCATCCACGATCTCCGTTACGCGCTGTTCCTGCATATGCAGCGGCTGTCGCATTCGTTCTTCGATCGCACTGCTTCGGGCGGAATCGTCTCGCGCTTCACCTCCGACATCCAGCTCGCGCAGAACTTCGTGGGCTCCGCGATGGTGAACATCTGGATGGACGGCGCGTCGCTCGGCATCGTGATCTGGATCCTGTTCGAGCTCGACTGGCGCCTGGCGTGGATCTCGCTGATCGTGGTGCCGTTCTACGTAGCCGTGATCCGGGTTCTCTCGCCGCGCATCAAGGAGGCCAGCCACGAGCTGCAGGAGGTCGTCGAGGAGTTCTCCGGCGAGCTCCAGGAGCGGATTGCCGGCGCCGCGACCGTCAAGTCGTTCGCGCGCGAGGCCGAGGAGGCGCGCCGCTTCCACGACCGCACCACCGAGCTCTACGACCTGACGATCGTGAACGTGAAGCTTGCCTCGCGCCATCAGATGTTCACCGAATTCATCACCCGCGCCGCTCCGCTGATGGTGATCTGGGCGGGCGCGCTGTTCATCATGCACGGCAAGATGACGCTCGGTACGATGGTCGCGTTCTATGCATTCCTGGGCGCGCTGTACCTGCCGTTGCAGCGATTTTCCGAACTGTCGGTGATCGTCGCCAGCTCACTGGCCGCGATCGAGCGCATCTTCCATTTCCTCGACGAGGAGCCGGAGGTCAGTGATCCGCCCGGCGCGCGCGCCCTCAAGGTGAGCCGCGGAGACGTTGTGGTCGAAGGCTTGAGCTTCGCGTATCGGCCCAACGACGGCGGACCGCCGCGCACTGTTCTCGACCGCGTCAACCTTAACGTCCCCGCCGGCACCACGGTCGCGCTGGTCGGCCGCTCGGGCGCGGGCAAGACCACGCTCGCGAGCCTGATCCCGCGCTTCTATGAGCCGTCGGCGGGCCGCATCCTGATCGACGGCGTCGACATCGCGAACGTCTCGCTCAAGTCGCTGCGCGATTCTATCGGCATCGTGCCGCAGGACGCGGTGCTGTTCAGCGCGTCGATCCGCGAGAACGTGCAGTACGGCCGCCCCGGCGCGTCCGACGCGGACGTGCGCCGCGCGCTCGAATGCGCGAACATCCGCGAGTTCGTCGACTCGCTGCCCGCGGGCCTCGGCACCATGATCGGCGAGGGAGGCGTAAAGCCTTCCACCGGCCAACGCCAGCGGCTCGCGCTGGCGCGCGTGTTCCTCAAGGATCCGCCGGTGCTGATTCTCGACGAGGCGACTTCGGGGCTCGACTCCGAGGTCGAGAATCTGATCCACGATGCGGTGCGCCGGCTGATGCGCGGGCGCACCTCGTTCCTGATCGCGCATCGGCTCGCCAGTGCGGTCGACGCCGACATCATCGTGGTGTTGGAGAAAGGATGCCTGGTCGAGGCAGGGACGCACGCGGAGTTGCTCAAGCACGGCGGCGTCTACGCGCAGCTCTACAGCGAGCAGACGCGCAAGCTGCAGATGACCCAGGAGCACATCGCGCGCGCGGCCGGCTCGCTCGCCGCCGACACCAGCGCCGGCTCCTGAGATTTCGCCGCGCTTAGGCGCGCCGGGTGAAACGCAGTCCGGCCCAGGTCTCGTCGATTCTGCTTATCTTGAAATCGACCATCCCCGCCGAAAGCCCGGCTTCTCTGACGATGGCCTGCGAGAGTCCGCCGTCTGCTGCGGCGCCGCGCTTGGCCCATATGATCCAGAGCCCGCCGCCGGCCGCGAACCCGCTCATCGCACCGACGCGCGCGGCCAGTTCCGCGCGCGACGCAACGAACCATAAGGTAAGGTCACGCGCGCCGCGCGCATCGCGGACCAACTGCGCGCCCTCGGGTAATTTTCCTAGCGTCTCCGCAATTCCCGCGGGCGCGTTCACGAGCGCGACTACGGCGTTCGCCTTGATGCCGAGCTTCTTCGGCAATGGCGTGCCCGCATAGGCGGCGAACACGGACTGCCGCACATTGCCGTGCGGCGGGTTCGCGATCGCGCGGCGCAAAGTCGCATCGATGCGCGCCCAGGTGCCGCTAACCGCATCGGGAGCGATTGTCCGAATCGCGCCGAGCGCATCTGATTTTGATCGGTGCGCTGCGTTGTCGCCGTCGTCGCCGACCAGCACGATCGGCACCCGCAGCATCGCAGCGTGGGATCGAATCGCCGCGATCAGGTCACGGCCTCGCGACGGAACCCGCGAGAGATCGACTATGATCGCGGACGGCAGGATTTTCTTGAGCCGGCTCAAAGCGGCGGAGCTCCACGTCTGGTCGCGAACGACCAGGTATCCGGCGGCCGCAAGCTCTCGCGCCCGCCCCGCAGCCTCGGCGGCGTTCCAATGAACCAGCCATACGCGCTCGCGCCGGGGCGATTTATCGGGCATTTTCTCTTCCCATTGCTTAACGCAGTGCCACACTGGCGTTACCTGAATGTACTGTAAGAATCAGCATTGCGTCACGGCACCCTAGCTTGACTCTTATTCCCTCGCCGGTGAGACTGACCGTGTTGGCGTCGGAGTTAAACTGCCCTAGGGTTCAACCCAGCAGATCATCGTCCTGCCTCTTTCGCAGTCGCTCAAAAGGCTAACAGTTCGGACATTCGTCGCGATCGCTCGCGGCGAAGGTGGGAGTTTATCGGCGATGCCGCTCGGCCAGATGCGATGCGCGTACTGCCCGCAGGACGCATCGGATTCGCCGCGGCGGGAGCGGGATTTGAATCTATGGATGTAGTCTCCACCATGCGTGAGAAACTCTATCGCGCCGCGATGGAGTTTTTCGAGGTCGCCGAACAGAAGCGCAACTGGAATCTGTTTCGCGATATTCCGTGGGACAAGCTCGACTCCTCGCGCAATAGTCAGAAGAAGGCAATTGGTATCGAGACCTTCTGCGCTGAAGAACTCTATTTGCCGGACTATAGTTCGCGCGGGATGGACGTCCTGCGGACTAATTTCGGACTGTCATGGTTTCACGCGCGCTGGAGTTTCGAAGAGTCCAAGCATGGCCTGGTCTTCCGCGAGTACCTGGTCAGATCGGGGATGCGCTCGGACGCGGAATTCGCGGCGCTGGAAAAAACCATCCTGGCATCGCCGTGGCAGGCCCCCTTCCAGACTCGCCGCCAGATGTGCTGCTACGCCGCGTTGCAGGAGGGCGCCACCTATCTCGCGTACAAAACGCAAAAGGACCGGGCGGATCGCGACGGCGATTCGGTACTGAGCGCGCTGTTCAACTTCGTTGGGCGCGACGAGGCCGCGCACTGGGGCTTCTATCGCAAAGTTATCGAGTTCGAGCTCGCGGAGGACCGTCCGGGAACGCTGGCGGACCTCGCATTGGTAGTCGGCAATTTCAAAATGCCGGGCGATGGATTGATTCCCGGCTACCATGAGAAGCTCAAATCCAGCGGAGCGGGAATCAGCCCGAGGAATTTTGTCGAGCACGTCCTGATTCCGACGCTGCGCACCGTCGGCACCGACCGCGCGGAACTGAGGTCAGCGCGGGTCATTTGTTCGGTAGCCGCCGAAGCTCCGGTCGTACTCGCTTCCTGAACGGACCCGTCACGGAACAACACTCAGTTACGACGCCACGCTTCACTCGAGGGACAAGTCGACGCGCGTAGTCTTGCCCTTGCCCTGGATTCCGTTGGCGTTGAGTTTTGGCGCCATCACGAACAGGCGCCCCGCTTCGACGTCCTTGCTGAGGAATGCCCGCACCGAGTTGGCTCGGTCGTTGGCGAGCTGAGCAAGGTCCTGATCGTTCACGGTGGTATTGGTGACCAGGAGCTTCTTCATCTGATCGGGCGGAATCGACTTGTCGAGACCGACCAGATCGCGCGGCTTGGGAAACTTCGCAGCCTTGTAAACCTGTTTGAGATATTTGTTGTACTCATCCGGCGTCAGCGTGATGGTGCTGGCATCTCCTTTACCGTCGTCTCGCACTTTCTGCACCGCGACCTGGTGATCGACCTTGGCGTCGCGCATGCCGTCCTTGTCGACGGAAGGATCGATGCGGCCCACAATGTCGAGGCGCAAGCCGCTCTTCTGCTTCAACACCGAGGCGACCGTAGTCAGTTTCTTCTGACTATCGGGCGTGAGCGTCGAATAGCCCGGAGCAAACTCCACATAGCCCAGTTCCTCGGCGCTGCCACCGGCTATTCCGCCGACGGCCGCAGCCACCAGGGAAAACGGCGAGGTGGCGGCCTTGACGATAATGTTGAGCACCGCATGCCAGATAACGCCGCCGAGACTGAACTGAGGATCGGAGAGCGAGCCGGAAACGGGGATGTCGAGGTCGATCTGGCCTTGCGAATTTTTGAGCAGCGCGACCGCGAGCCGGATCGGCAGATTGCTCGCAGTCGGACTGTCGACGTGGTCGCCGAAGGTGAGCTGATCGATGAAGATATGGTTGTCAGCGGTCAGCTTGCTGTGGTCCAGCAGGTACGCGACGTTGACCGTGAGCGTTCCTTTTACAATTGGATACCCGGTGTACTTGGTCGAATAAGCCGAAAGCCCGGTCAGCTCGACGCCGTCCGCCTTCGCCTTGAGATCGACGTAAGCCATCGGCACCAGGGGATTTACCGATCCGTTCAAATTGACCGGCGAGCTTCCGTTGATCTGGCCTTGCAGCGATACGTCCGCGGGATCGCTGGAGCTGGTGCCGAACGCGCCGACCTTGCCTGCGACGTCGGTGAAGTTCGCGGTGTAGTTAGGCTTGATGAAGTCGTCGGTGTAGTTGATCTTGCCGCCTTCCAGCGTGACCCGCCCGATCGCGATGTCGGCGTTGATTGGCTGCGGCGCCGGCGCGACCGTCGCCGTCGTAACCTCGCCGCCTGCGGTTGTCGTTCCCGTGGTCGTTGTCGGGACGGCCGGGCTCGGCGCGGCGGCCGGGCTCGGCACCGCTGCCGCACTTGGCGTCGCGGCGGGGCTGGGCGCCGTCAGCGGAGCACCACCCGCTTCGCCGTGGGCGCGCGTCAGTGACTCGGGGGCAGCCTGCGGATTGGAGGTGATGTCATTGAGGTTCAGCTTGCCGTCGGCATTGAGGATGATACGCGCATAGAAGTTGGACAGCGCGATACCGCCGACATGCACTTTCGGCTTGGCGCCGCCGAAGTCCGCATCGATACGGCTGAAACTGAAAGCATTCCATCTGACGAACGGGTCGCCTGTCACCTTGTCGAGCATCCGCACGTTGCCGAGCGTAGCGTCGCCGCGATAGCTAGCGTGAAAAACGTTGCGGGCGTTTTCCACCGCGACGGCGCCGTTCATCGAGAGCGCGGCGCTGGTGATCGTGGTGTTGAGACGGCTGGCCACGAACGGATTGGCGGGCGCGAGATCGAGGGCCTTAGTGATCACGTGCAAGTCGGCCTTGAGCGGAGTGATCGCGGCGTTACCCTTCACGTCGAAGCTGCCCTTGTGGTTGAGCGTCCCGTCGAGCGCCATGGTGAACGGTTTCGCGAAATCGCTCGATACGTCCTTGGCCTGAAGGTTGAGCGGCGCGACAGTGAGATCCAGCGGTTGCGGCCCGGAGTCATCGACCACGTGAGCGGAAGTTTTATCCAGCGCCACCGATTCGATTTGATATTTCCACGCCGGCGCCGCGGGCGCGGCCGCCACGGCCGGCGCCGGCGCGGCGTGCTGCCTGCGCGCGGCGATTTCCTCGCGCCGCTTGCGCTCGGCTTCCTCGCGCCGCTGCCGTGCGGCCAATTCCTCGCGCCGCCTGCGCTCCGCCTCTTCCTCGCGGCGCTCGCGCGCGGATAGGCGGGCGCGCGGTTTCTCCTGCGCCGCGGCCTCGGCGCCGCCAGCCGCTGGCGACGGTGGCGCCGTCGCGGGACGCATCAGCGAGGTGAGGCTTAGCTGACCATCATGCGCCCGATGGACATACACATGCAGTCCATCGGAGCGCACCTCTTTGACAACCGCCTGATGCGAGGCGAGATCGACTTGTCCGATCGACACGCTGAACTTTGTCCATCCGATCGGAGCTTCGCTTTGACCCGCGGCGCGCAGCTCGAAGTTGTCGAGCGCAACGCTGGCCGGTTCCGCATGCACATTGAACTGCCCACTTTTGAAATCGGTCTTGACGGTCGCGTTCGCGGTCAGCTTTCCCGATGGGATCGTGGCGGCGACCACAGTCTGGGCGAAGGCTTGCAGGGCCGGCAGGTCGATCTGATCGAGCGCGACGTCGGTGGTGACCTGCGACGCCTTCAGATCCAGGCCGCCCTTGACCGTGAGCGTGCCGCCGCCGCCAAAGCTCGCGCCCATGTCGAAGGGTGCGGGCGCGGTCTGGCCGAGCGTGCGCAAGTCCTTGAGCCCGATATGAATTCCGTTCAGCGCGACCATCGCGGGTGCGGGGCCGCTGTTGTCGGTGAGATTGACCGCGCTGTTGGAGAGCTGGAACGTTGCCAGCGAAAAATCGGTGGGCGCGGGCTCCGGGGCGGCCGTGGTCAGCGGTATCGTGGGCAACGGCGTCGGGGTCGCGTTCGGCGCGGCGGCTGCCGGGGCCGCGGCGGACTGCGCGACCGCAGAGCCGGGCGGCGTCGTGGGCGCCTCGGCGGCAGCCGTTGTCTGTGTCACAGGCGCAGCAGCGGGGGGACCCATCAGTGCGGTCAGATTGGTAGTGCCGTCGGCATTGAGCACCAGGTGGGTGTCGAGGCCGTCGATAAAGATTCGCTCCAGGTGCGCGACGTTCTCCAGCGGCTCCACGTCGTTCAACTCCGCGACCGCGTGATTGAGCGCGATCAGAGGCGCGTTGGCGGCGTCGCGCACGTCGATCTTGTCCAGCGACACTGGTCCATTGATCGCGATGATCAAACCCGCCGCCGCGCTCACGAAATGCACTTGCAGGGCGCACGACATCGTTCCCTGCGGGACTCTGATCGCCAGTTTGCGCGGCACGTAGGCAAGGTAGCGGGCGAGATCAAGCTGATGGAGATCCAAATCGACGATAGATTCCCGCGTCGAAGTGAATGGCTTGGATTTGCCGCTCAGCAATACCGGACTGCCATCGACCATCATCTGCAGCAGCGGCTGCACGAAGATGTCGGCGTACGAGGGTAGGTTAGCGATGAACGGGACGCCGACCTGGAGGTGCTCGATGCTGTGCTGCTCGCCGAGCATCTGATCGTCGAACAGCACCTGGCCGTCGCGCAGTTGGATATTGGAAACCGCGAAGCGAAAAGGCTTGCCGGGAGGCGCCGGCGTCGCGGGCGCGGGTCCCGGCGCAATCAGATCGGAGAAGTTGAAGCTCTGATCCGCGGTCCGCACCAGGTGAATCGACGGCTTGTCGATCGACACTTGATGGACCACCGGCGCGAGCCGGAACAGCGAAGTCCAGGAAGCCTTGACGCGCAGGTGTCCGATATCGACGAAGGGTTTGGGAGCGGTGCGGTCGCCGATATGCAACTGGTCGACGTCGAGGCGCAGCGTGTAGGGATTGAAACCGATATGGCCCACGCTGACCGGCCTTTTCAGACTGGCGGCCACCTGCGTGGTCAAGACATGGCGGAGAATCGGCGGCACGCCAAAGAAACCGAACAAGCCGAACAGCACGAGGACGGTCAGGATGCCGATGCCGATCCGGCGCGGCCACTTCGTGCGGCTGTATTGCACCGCGCGAGCGCTCGCGGCGGTCGCGTGCTCGGAGGCGCGGTGAAACCACGCTCGGGCCTGCTCGATGACGCTCACTTAAAGATCGCCTACTGCGCCGGTATATCAAGCGGACCGCGAACAAGCCACGAGAGCGCGCGCCGGTAAGCTTCGACGAAGTCCGATGTCAATGTTCGACGCCGATCGCGCGCCGGAGTAGTGACACGCGGGCGGTCGAGTCGGCTCTGCGAGTCGGCGTCCGAGTCGGGGTATGAGCCGGCGTCGAGGTGTGTGTTGGCGTCTGTGTGTGACCCGGCGTCGAAGTGTGAGACGGTGTGCGCGTGGGCGTGGCCCGCCGGATCGGCGTGCGCGTCGGCGGTTTGCGCGCAGTCGCCGTCGGCGTGGGTGTTCTGGTGACGGTGGGCGTCAGCGTCGGCGTCGGCGTTCGCGTGATGGTGGGAGTCGGTGTCGCCGTAGGAGTTGGCGTGGACGTCGGGGTAAGAGTGGCAGTCGGCGTCGCAGTCGCGGTCGGAGTCGGCGTGGCGGTCGCGATCGGCACCGGCATATCATAGGCGAGAACGCGATTGTTGTTGGTGTCGGCGACGTAGAGGTTTCCCGTCGAATCGATCGCGGCTCCCGCAGGCCCGCTCAGGCTGTCCGGCCCAAGGCCGTTCACATCGCCTGCGGCGGTGCCGGCGTTGGCGAGTGCGGTAGTGAAGTCGGCGTTCTGTCCGAACACATAGTCGGCGAGGTTATCACCCGCGCCTATCTCCGGGTTGGAGGCATTGAGCGGGTTGTCATATACGAGCAAGCGATTGTTGCCGGTGTCGGCAACATAGAGATTCGCGCCGAAATCAACCGCGACGGTCGAAGGCGAATCGAGACTCGCGCGCGACACGCCGCCGTAATTGGCCACGTTGGAATTCATGTCCGGCTGACCGAACACCAGGTCCGCGTTGGTGTCGGTGGTGAGCGGGAGGTTGTACTCGAGCGCGCGGTTGTTGCCCTCGTCGGCTATATAGATGTTGCCGGCGGGGTCCGCCGCGACGCTGGCGGGCGCGCACAGGCTGTCCGCTCCGAGGCCGCTTGAATCGCCCGCCCCCGTTCCATCGTTGCATCCGATCGTGTTCGGGCTGTTGTCCTGGCCGAAGACGTGATTCGCGCTGGCGAAGCCGGACAGGGGACTGTCGAACTCGAGCGCGCGGTTGTTCACGGTATCGGCGACATATAGATGTCCCTGCGCGTCAAGCGCGACGCCCGCGGGGCCGCATAGCGTGCCCATCCCTGCGCCGCCGCTGTTGCATCCGTTGCCGCTAAAATTATTGATGGTGCCCTGGCCGAAGACCTCGCTCGCAGCGAGGCCCGCCGCCGTGCCGGTGTGAAAAGGCGCGGTGTATTCCAGCACCCGATTGTTGCCCGAGTCGGCGACGTAGAGATTCCCTGAGCCGTCGACGGCGGTGCTGGTGGGATCGTTCAGCGTCGTCGCGCTCGGCACTCCGCCCTGGTTGGCCCGATAGGAATACAGGTCGACTTGTCCGATGACGACATCGGCCTCGGCGCCATCGGTGAACGAACTCAGGTCTTCCCATCCGAGCACGCGGTTATTGGCCGGGTCAGCTACGTAGAGCCCCGGATGGCCGACGGCGCCGGTGGAATCGATCGACACGCCGGAGGGCAGGTTCATTCCGAGACCGTCGACGAAATTCGCGACGTTGTGCGCGAAGTCGTGCTGCGCGACGACGCCGCTGGCGATCTTCGACGTCGGAGTCGAGTACTGCAACACGCGATGATTGCCGGTGTCGGCGGCATACAGACGGTTCAACGAGTCGACCGCCAGTCCCTCGTTGAGTTGCAGCGATGCTCCGTTGGGATTGAACGCCCCCGGGCCGATCATCAGATTCGGCGTCACGTTTTGTAGCGCGACCGCAGATTCGTAGATGAAGATCTGGTTGGTCGCCGACGACGACACGAAGAAATTTCCGTTCGAATCGACCGCGACCCCCGACGGATTTGCCAGCCCGTTGCCGCTGAACACCAGGTTCGCGCTGATGCTGTTGTTCTGATCGATGCCGAATGGGCCGTTGAACTCCAGGGCGCGAGTGTTGCCGAAGTCGGCGACGAAAAGATCGTCGTTATTGTCAAGCGCGATCCCGAGCCCGTGAAAGTCGTTTGGATCGAGACATAACGTCGAGGTCGTCGCGAGGCCGCCCTGATTGCATACGCCCGCCGCAAAGCTGGTCTGCCCGATAACGACGTCCGCGGTCGTATCGCCGGCCAGGCCCGGGCCGCTGGGCGGCGCGCCGCTTAGCGGGATCGGATCGAAATACTCGAGCACGCGATTATTGAGCACGTCGGCGACGAACAGATTGCCCTGCGCGTCGACGCCGACGCCCTGCGGATCCCACAGACTGTCGGCGCTGATACCGTCCAGGTTCGCAGAGATCGACGACATGCTGCCGCCCTGTCCGAACACCGTCGCCGCGACGAATCCCGCCGTCTGATTGCTGCTGCCGGGTACGAATCCCGCGAACGGATCGTCGAACACCAGCACCCGATTGTTGAGGCTGTCGCCGACGTACAAATTGTGCGACGAGTCCACCGCGACGCCTGCCGGATTGCACAGCGTGGCCGCGTCGGGCGCGTCAGCCGTCCCGTTGCACGCGTACGAATTGAAATCCGGCTGCCCGATCACGATGTCCGCGGGCGGCGGCGCTGACGCCGAGAACTCGCCGACGTCGTACCATCCCAGCACGCGACTGTTGTCATAGTCCGCGACGTATGCGTGATTCGGCGTCGCGACGGTGTCGATCGCGATCGCGCGCGGATACGCAACCCCCGCGCCATCGACCAGGTTAGCCGCCTTGCTCGTGAACCCGAGCTGCCCCAGCACGTGCGCCGCGACGAGCTCGCCCGGCGACGCCGCCAGTATCTCTACGATCGCGCCGGTCGCGACGATCGCCACGGCAATCGCCGCAAGCATCCGCGACAGGCGAAAGCGCGCGCGCGCCTTCGACAACATCCGCTCCCCTTTGCCGAACCCGGATAGATGTCAAATGCGGCGTAGTGAAGAATCCGAGTGAAACTGTGAGATTATCATAGACCTTATGAAACGATATTAAAATAGCTCTAAAATCACTTAATCGCGCTCGCCCACGACGCCTGCCGCAGCGCAACTCCCACCCTCGCGACGCTTTGAACCGCTGCGCATCGGCCTGCTAATGTTGCCCGATAACCCGTCTCCCCGGACGACAGGAGACCCTCGACTTATGAGCAGGCAAACCGTGAACATGAAAAATTCCCTCGGCACAAAACTCGGCTGGATCGCGATCACGATCGTATCCGCGATGGTCGGCGGCGCGCTCTCCGGCCATCTCGTCACCGTTTCCGCGGTGCAGGCCGCCGCCTCCGCTCCCAAGCAAATCGTCGCGCGCAAATTTTTGCTCGTCGATGCCAACGGCACTACCCGCGCCCAGCTCGACGTCACCGACAAGGGCGTCGCCGAGGTCGCGGTCTTCGACGGCGAGGGGCGCCTGCGCGGCGGCCTCGGCGTCGCCTCCGACGGCGCCCCCGGCCTCGGCCTCTACGGCAAGGACGGTAACACCCGCGCCGAGCTAGCCCTTGGCGGCGGCACCGCGCGATTGCGCCTCTTCGACGCCGCCGGCGCCCCGCAAGCCGCCCTCGGCGTCACCGCTGACGGCCATCCCGCCCTCGCCCTGATGGACAAGTCCGGCAAGGTGCGCGCCTCCATCGACATCGGCGCCGACGGCACCCCGACCCTGCGCTTTGCCGATCAGACCGGCCCGCGCATCGGCCTCGATCTCACCCCCGACGGACGCCCTGGCTTTGCGCTGCTCGGCACCAACGGCGCCACCCGCGCCTCGCTCACCCTGAACACCGACGGCGCCGGCTCGCTATCGCTGTTCGATGCCAACGGCAAAGTGATCTCGGGAGTGCCCTGATCGAAATCTCCCCGGTGACAATATTCGCGCCACGTTGTTAAATGCGATCTGTGCGGCGCCACGAAACGCATTTGTTACTTGATTGCGCCGATGCGCTCGCGGACAATAGCCACGCATTATACAAATTGACCTGATCTGAATCGGACTCGAGCTCGATCGGCCGCCGCTTCATCCACGATGCGCCCAATTAGAAACGCCGCACTGTCGTTCCTGGCGCTGATCGCCGCGGCCGTCATCGGCGCCGGCGCCTGCGCCACTTCGATTCCCCAGATGCGCGAGAAGATTCGGCCCACGCCCTCGCCGCAGTCGATCGCGCAGGGCCTCGACTCGATGCTCTCCGACGCCGGTTTCGTGATGCTGCCCGCCGACACCGACGAGAAACGCGCGCAGCTCCAGTCGCTGGTCCCGCTCAAGGTCAGCTACTATGTCGGCAAGACAGGAAAACTACACTACTGGATGGCAGACCCGTATTCGTGTCACTGTCTGTTCCACGGCACCGACCAGGCTTACCAGCGCTACGAAAACATGAAGCTTCAAGCCGACACCGCGCGCGAGTCGTCACTCAGCTCCTCGCGCATGAATCTCGCGGGCTATCAGCAGGAACAGATGGACCTCCAGATGGAGCAGTTCAATCCCTACGGGCTGGGCACCGTCGGTCCCGGAATGGTGTTCTGATCACGCGCGCTCGTTTTTGACAGGGCGATGAATTTCGAACGGTTTACCGAGCGATGCTTTGCTGAATGGCCGCAGTTTGGCACCCGTCGCAACCTCGCGCGCGCCCGCCATCCCTCCGATCGTTCGCTCTCCGAAGTGCTCAAAGAAATTCCCGGGATGGCGACCGAGAACAAGCTCAAGCTGCTCAACATCGCGGTCGAATGCCTCGCCGAAAACGAAGTCTACGTCGAGGTCGGATGCTACAAGGGCGCCAGCCTGGTCGGCGCCGCGCTCGGCCATCCCGACGCCCACCTCTACGCGTGCGACAATTTCTCCCAGTTCGACGGCGTCGCCGAGAAACTCGGCGCCACCCTGGCCCGTTACACCCCGCCGGGACAGGTCTCGTTCTTCGATTCCGATTTCCGCGTGATGATGGACACCGCGCCATGGGACCCGAAAAGCATCGGCGCCTATTTCTACGACGGCGGCCATTCCTTCAAGGATCAGTACGAGGGTCTCGTCTACGCGCTGCCGCATCTGTCCTCGGATGCGATCATAATCATTGACGATACCAACAAGCGCGCCGCGCGCGCCGCCAATGCGCTCTTCGCGCGCCAGGTCGACCACTTCGATCTGATTCTCGACCTCCGCACCCCGCGCAACCATTCGCCGACCTGGTGGAATGGAATCCAGGTCTACCGCTATCAGCGCTCCCGCCGCCGCGGCGCCAAGCCCCAGCTCTACGGCGAGGGCTATCAGATTCGCAAGATCATCTACGATGACATCGTGCTCGCGATCCGCCATCAACGCCGCGCGATGCAACGCCAGCTCAAACGCTACTTCAGAAGCCGCAGGGCCGAGCTCCCAATCCTGAAGCCCGGCACTCCGGACAAGAACGAATCACCCAGAAGCCACAACGGCCGCAGCAGCAGCAGCGGCCGCCATCACCGCAGCCACGGAAGCCGCGACCAGAGCGAGCGCCGCGAGCGCCACGACGACTGAAAAGGAAAGCGCGAAGACGCGCGCCTGTCTTAAAGCGCGCAGCGCACCCGTATTAGTCTACCAGGAAGCGCGAAACCCACCGAGCGGTTTCGCAGGATCGGGTTTCTTTCTTCTATTCGGTTGCCGACTTGGCAGGCCGCAAGACCTCCTCATCGGCTCCAGGTTCCGGCAGCCCCAATTTGTCCATGATAGTGCGCTGCCCGATCCGTAATCCGCGATCCGCCAGCTCCGCGATCATGTCCGCAAACACCTTCACGTCGAAATCATCCGGCAATCCGATCGACAGCTTGGGATAGCGCGCCCGCGGCCCCAGGTTCAGATCGACGATCGGTTTTACCAGGTCGCGATTCAGCGTCGCCGCCAGCCGCCGCGCATCCGACGTCAAAATGTCGCGCCGCACCGCGTCATGGACCTCCGCCGCCGCCAGCGAGCCGCCCCCGGTCGGCAGCTCGGTGGTCAGCGTCTGCCCCAGCACCGCCTTGCTCACCTGCCGATCGAGGTACTCGCAGAAGCTCATGTACAGCTCCGAGCTTCCGCCCTGGCGCGCCTCGGTGAACTCGATCAGCATCGACTCCGGAATGATCGCGGCCGCGTCGGTCCCGATATTCGCGACCGCCGACAGCAGCGTCTGCTTGTCCTGCTCGGTCGCCCCCGGATGGTACTTGCCGACCCGCAGCGGCTGCCCGAAAATTTCGGTGAACGTGACCCAGTCCTTGAGCACGTAATTTTTGAACAGGTAGGCCCACCCGGCCGCGCGCGCCAGCCCGCCGCGGATCGGAAGCCCGGCCTTGGCCTTGGCGACGTGAGTCACGAACTTGAACGGCGCCAGCGGCGCGGTCATCGGCTGGATTCCCAGCCCGCCGCGAAACGCGCCATACAATCCCGAGCCCGCGAAATGCGACGGATTCGGCCGCGCCTCGCCATCCACTGGAATCGCCTGGCCTTCGTTGGAGAGCGTGCGCACCAGCATTTCCTCGCCCGACACCCAGTCGAACATGAACCAGCGCGGGTCGCGCCACACCAGGTTGCGCGGGAACCACTCGCGCCCCGAGGTGTCCCAGATAATTTCGGTCGCCGAGAAGCCTTTGCCGATCGCATCCAGGATGTCGCAAATCGCGGCCTCGAGCTGGAGCGGCCCGTCGATAATCATCTCGCGGACCATCTCCGCCGCCTTGATCTCGTCGGCGTCGCTGGAGACCGGCCGCACGACGAAATCGAGCTGCGGAATCGCCTGCCGGCGCGTGCCGAGCACCGCCAGGTAGTGGAGGTCCTTTTCTTCCATCTCCTCGGCGAGCTCCAGGTACAGGAACGGGTCGCCGAATTCGGCCTGGCGCAAAATTCCGGCCAGCCGCTCCGGCGTCAGCCCGACCGACGGATGCATCACCGAATAGATATTGCGGATTCCGGCCAGCGTGGGCGCGGCCTGCTCCTCGCCGAGCAGGCCGGTATCAACTTCGCGTCCGTATGCGTCGTAGAGTTTCATTAGCTGATCCGTTCTCCTTCCTTATGGTCGGACTCGCCGATTCTCAGGAACCACAAACCGCCGCATCGATGGCACGCGTCGGGCATTCGCAGCGCGATCGTAAACTCATGCCCGCATTCCTCGCATTTCCATTTCCAATAAATAGCCATTCGATTACTCAGTAGACCGTCAGATACTCATTGGCCGGAATAGCAACTGCTCGGAAAGCACTACAGGGAGGTCAGGCAACATCCGTAACTCCCCCGGCGACAACGGAGCCGGGCTCTTGTGTAAGTTGGTGAGTGCAAGGGTCACCCCTGCCTCACCAGACGCCGTCGGCAAAGCGCCGGCTGCGTAAGCCGGGTGCGATCCCGTCGTCGGGCGGCGGCGGTCCCCACGGATCGCTCGGGCGTTCGAACAGCAACGGCGAGCGCGCTTCCGGCGCCGCCCGATATGCGATTTCCGTGACCTCGGCGCGCGAGGCGAAATACGCCAGCGCCGCCGCGATCGCCGAGTCGCCGTGCCGGCGCTTGCCGTCCGCGCCCGTATGGCGCTCGGAAACCCGCGCCACCCCGTGCTCCATCACGATCGCGCGATGGTCCTGCAGGATATCGGCGTCGCGCGGGATCTCGATCGTGCCGTCCTCGAATGCGGCCTTGTAGCGCGGCATGTTCTCGCGGTACCACGCCTCCGACAGCATCACCTGCGCGATCCGCGCGCCGTATTTCTGCGCCGCGGTTTCCGCCAGGAATTGTCCGTTGCCGCGCGCGTCCATCGCGCCTGCGAAAAAGCGCGGCATCCGATCGACGATATAAAAAAGAACCTGCTCCTGGCTCCGGAACGGCACGTTGCGCAACTCGACAATGAACGGCGTGCGGCGAGTCAGATCGGGCGCGATCTGAAACGGCCAGATAACGGTCAGGTCGCCGGAGCGCCCGAAGTCCTCGCCGAAGCAGGTCGCCAGGTTCGCATCCAGCGCGTCCAGTACCGGCGCGAGGTTGTCCTCGCACCACGCCTGCCCCTCCGAGCGGCGGACCTCTTCGGGCCGGCTCGCGAAGTCCGCCGGCGGCTCCCAGCGCAGGATCGGAATCCCCGCCTTCATCCGCGATTCGATCACGACCGAGCTCAAGAACGTTCCCGCATTCGCGCGCGGGATACAGAACAGCTCTTCGTCGGCGTGCTCGCCGTAAAATTCGACTATCTCATGGCGCCACGCGCGCTCCGCCTCGGGGCTCCACTCGCGCTTGAGGCTTTGGCAGATCTTGCGGTACAGGCCCTCGCCAATCGCGTCGTCGAGCGTGGTCCGATGTAGTGAATAGGGGCGGCGGCCGGCGCGCACCTCGCTCACCAGCTCGTTGAACGGATTGTCGGCTCCGTTATGGGTCGAGATTATCCGCACCAGCCCGCCCCACATCGTGAATGCGAGCGCCGCCTTCAGCAGGCCGGGCAGGTCGTCGTGATATGCCGCCTCGTCGATAACCGCGCAGCCTTCCTTGCCGCGCAGATTGGACGGCCGCGACGACAGCGCAACGACCTTGTGTCCCGAGGCGAAGCGAATCCGGAAGGCGAGGATATCGGCGCGCTCGTCGCCGACCACGATTTCCTCGATCGCGCGCGCCGCCTTGTTGAAGCGCCGCGCCCACATCGCGGCGGTCTCCACGAACTCCAGCGCCATGTCCTTGTTGTAGCCGATATACCAGCCGTCCATGCCGGCGCGCCCGCCGACGGCTGCGGCCAGCGCGCGGTCGGCGGCCTCGGTCCAGGTGATTCCGATGCGCCGCGACTTTTCGATCACTTTGACCTGCGCGCGATCGGCGACCCATCGGCGCTGGTAAGGAAGCAGTATTGACAGTTGATCAGCCATGGATGGAAACCCGATTCAGCGACTTCAGGCGATTAGTAACTCAATAGTCCGTGCGATCGCGTCCGACCGCGACGCGCAGCACCAGGTTGTGAAGTTCCTCGGCGTGTTTTTCGAGTGCCCGGGCGACCGCGCGGCCAATCTCGTCCTGGCCTGGGGCCGCGGGTCCGCCCCCGGCGACCTCGACCTTGATATTGGGCGAGAAATTGATCGTGACCGGCGCGCCCCCGCCCGACCGCGGCGGCGCTGAAAGCGCGCTCTCGCCGCTGCCGCCCGCTCCGCGCGCGAAGCGCGCGAGCACGCCGCCGAGCCGCGCGCCGAAATCGAGCGGCGGCGCGCTCAGAGCCAGCCTCTCCCGCCGCGCAGGCGCGATCAGTTCATCCGGCACGCGCGCGGCGCCGGCTCGGTTCCCGGCCACGGCCGCGTCAGCCGCGCGGGCCGCGCGCAGCATCGGATTCAGCATCGCCGCCGTCCCCGGCACGGGCGCGGATGCGGCGCGCGTAGCGCGCGCCGCATCCGCGCCCACTCCGGAGTCCGTGGCCGCACCTGCGGCCTCGAGGCGCGCGGCCGCGCGCCCCAGGCCCGCCAGCGCGCGCGCAACCACGCCGTGCGGCGTGCTGCCGGCGCGCGCATCGCGCGTGCCGGCAGCACCCTGGCGCCGCCCAAGCATCGCAATCGCCGCCGCGGACGGCGCGCCGCGCGCCGGCTCAATCGCCGCCGCCGCGCGCCGCGCAATCCGCGGCGCATCGCCCAATATTCGATCGGCGCGCGCGAGTTGCGTCGCGGCGGCGGAGCGCGTGGCGGCGGTGACGCCCGCCACGCGCTCCGCGCCCATCACCGCCCGCCCCACCATCCCGTTCGCGCGCGCCGCGGCCGCAAGTGGCCGCGCCACCGCCGCCGCCCCGCTCAGCCGATCCAGGCGTTCGCGCGTCCGCGCGAACGCCTGGATCGCCTCCGCAACCGGATGCTCTCGATTCGATTGGCTGCTCATCGTCGGACTCCCCTCACGCCTTGATCTCCAGCAACGCGCTCCGGATCCCCTCCGCCGCCTCCGCCGACAGCCCCTTGTCGCGCGCGTCGTCCAGCTTGCGCTCCGCCGCGACCACTCCCGCCGCCACCCTGTCCCGCTCATGCTGCTGCCATTTCACCAAGTCCAGCCGCGTCTCCACCAATCCCGAGACGCTCCGTATGATCGTGGCCAGCCCCGGCGCGTCGATCTGCAGCTTGGCCTCGTGTAGCTTGGCCAGCAGCGTGAACATCTCCGCCTGCACCATCTGCAGCATGATTTCGTCCAGCCGCGAGGGGTCGTCTCCCGCGCTCGCGACCAGCATGCGCGCCTGCTCGGTCGCGATTCGGACCGCGTCCAGCATCGCTTCGAACCGGGTGCCGTATTTCTGCAGCGACTGGTGCGAGATGGTGTAGCCGCACTTGCGCAGCCACTTGGACAGATCGCGAAAACTCTTGAAATCGGTTTCCTGCAGCCGCCGGTCGAGTTCTTCCTTCAGCTCTTTCGGCAGCCGGCGAATCTTATGGTGCCGGAGCGCGGCGTGGTTCCTGCCCCTCTCGGTCTCCGCCGCCGCGCTTCCATTTTGATTGTCCTTGGCGCGATCGCTTTTCACTGCTCCCATCGCCGATCGCTCCTCACCAGTACTTCTTCGGCCGTGCGATTCCCGAGGGCGCGCCCTGGTTGTACTCGACCACGTCCACGCCGTGCGCGGTGAGCTTCCCGAACCAGGTCTCGCCGCCTTCGCCCTCGATTTCGATCATCCCAAGGTCGCGCAGGTAGGAAAGCTCGCGGCGAATGGCGTTGATCGAAATCGCCAGCTTGATGTCGGCCAGCACCCGCCAGATGATATTTTCGCTGACCGCAATCGGCCGCCCCGCGTCGATCACTCTCATGATCCGCCAGCGCGCTTCTTCGCGCTGCTTTTGTTCGATATCAATCGCGTCCGGCATACAGCTTCTCCTTGATCGCGGAAATCTCCTGGCGCATTTCCTCGCGCATCACGTCCAGTTTCGCGTCCAGGGTGCCGCTAAATCTGATCCAGTCCTCGCGCCGGACGTATTCGATCGGCATTGAGGCGCGCAGCTCGTAGACCGAGCGCTCGATCTGTTCCCATCGCGAGGTTTCCCGCACCACGGTCTCCCGATAACTTTCGAACATCCATTTGATCGCGCCCACGTTGAGCCCGGCCAGCGTCACCGCGACCAGGCCGAAACCCGCGATTGCTTCCCAGCTCATGGTTGTGGCCTCAGCGGCGCTCGCCGCCCTCGCGATGCTCCCCGTCGTGATGGTCCACTTCCTGGAGCAAAGCTTCGGGCTCGGTCGATTTTTTGATCAGCACCGCGCCGGCCATCGCCAGCAGCACGATCGCGAGTCCCTTTCCGTACGCGTCGGCGTCTTGCGGATCGAAATGGCGCGACTGGTAGACCTGCACGCACCAGAAAATGATGTAGGCGAACGCACCCAGCACGCCCACCACCCGCGCCGCGTCATAAGTCAGGTTGTCCTTGCCGGTCAGAATGTCGGTGATGAGTTTCATTCAGGCCGTCCTGATCCTTCTGCGCAAAACCACTTCCGGCTCGAAACCAAAACGGCACAGTCGCGGCTCACCATGGCCGCCACCGCTTCCATTGAAATTGAATCGCCGCCAGTTTCGACGTGATCGAGTTCGCGTCCGCGTTCTGCGCATCCTGAAGACCCGCCGGTGCAGCCGCCGATGCTCCAGTCGAAGCGGCCGCCGATTCCACGGGCGGCGCAGCCGCCAATCCGGCGTCGTGCGCATCCACCGACGCAACGCCCGGAGCATCCGCCGATGCGGTCGTCGGCGCGGCCGCGGGCGCCGCGCATCCGGCCAGCACTCGATCGCGCTGCACCACCGCGGCCTTCAGTATCGCCACCGTCGCGGCATACGAGCGGATCGTATTCGCGGGCGGCGAATCGGCGCTCAGCCCCGCGACCGGCAGCGCCGGATGGGCCAGCGGCGGCACTTTGCAATACACCGGCGCCGCGACCGGAATGTTCACCATCACCGGCCGCGGCGCGGGCGTGAAAGTCCCGGCGCATCCGCTCAGCGAGAACGTAATCGCGGCCGCCGCGAGCAGAATCGCGAGCACGATCACTATCGCCACAAGCCGGCGTTCCAACATTGCTTGATCCCTGCGCGTGCCGTGGACCTCGCGCTGGCCGCGCACCGGTTGTCGATCCGCGCCACGCTCGCGGCCAACGATACAAAGTGAAACCGGGGCGCGCCCGCGCGCGTCGGCGTCGAATTTCTCCGACGCGCGGGCGTGTCGCCGGCGCGAAAGCCCGCGCTCGCTGCGCGCCGGCGGCGCGCTCCGGGTCACCACTTTCCCAACTCCGGCGCTTGCGCGTTGCCCCATCGGATCGCCTCGTCGCAGCCCGGTCCGACCGGCGCCTGCTCGAGCGCGATCGCATGGTCGTTGGCGCGCGCCGCCTCGGCCGCCGCGGCACTCGCCACGTTTGCCTCGCGGGTCGCGGCCAGGCTCACGGCGCGCTCGGCGGATGCGCGCAAGCGGGCGATCGCCTGGTTCTGCGTCGTCACCGCCGCCTGGCACGCGGCCTCAGCCGATTGGAGATCGACCACCTGCGCGGCTACCGTCGCGAGTTTCGCGCGCGCCTCGTCGCGCTGGAACTTGATCACGCGCACATAGATGAACGCGGAGGCGATCAGGAGCACGATCGCGATCGGTTTCCAGTAGTAGGCGATGAGCGGGAGCGCAGCCATCGCCGTTTACTGCGCTGCAGGCGCCGCTACGGTCGCGGCGGGAGCGGGCGTGGCGGGCGCTGCGGCCGCGGCCGGTGCGCTTGCTACCACAGTAGGAGACGCGGATACCGCCGCTGGAGCCGTCGCGGCGGCTGCTACCGGCGCGGTCGCCGCAGACGCGGCGAGGCTCGCATGCGTGATCGCGGCGGCATGCTGGGAAACCGCGGCCGCATGCTGTGTCATCGCCGCGGCGAGCTGCGAAGTCGCTGCCGAATGACGATCCAGCGCCGCGGTGTTCTGCTGCGTCGCCACCACCGTCGCGGACTGCGAAGCCGGCGCCGAAACCGCCGCGCTCGAGGCCGCAGCGGGCGTCGCCGCCGCGGGCGCAGGCGCGCTGGCGGCATGCGCGGCGTGCGCCGCAGGCGCTGCAGGAGCCGCCGCGGCGGGAACCGTCGCCGCTACGGCCGGCGCCGGCGCGGTTACTGCCGGAGCGGCGGCAGCGGCCGGCGGAAGCTTGCTGGCGACGCTGGTCTCGACCGACTTCAGGCGCGAATCGAGCGCGCTCACCGCCGATCCGGCGTCGCTGAACAGGTTGCGGCCGAACATCGTGCCGATCACAAAGCCGCCAATCGCCAGCAATGCGGGTCCCACGATAACCAACAGGTCCGTAACGTTGAGCATCGAATACCTCCGGAGGCGGCGCGCGTGCGCGGCCTCGTCATTCGTAGGCCCGGTTGAGCCATCCATCCAGGAATTCGCGGTCGCCGTTGCGGCGGCGGCCACGCGAGAGGGCGGAAGTCGCGCGATAATATCCAGCGGCCTCGGAACGCAGCGCGGCCAGCAATGCAAAGGGCTCGGCCGCCGCAGCGGCGCTCACCGTCTCGTCGCCGAGCAGCCCGTCCTCGCTCACTCGCCGCCCGCACGCCCGCAGCGCCCGCTGCACGCATCCAATCGCATGCGCCGCGCCGATATTTATCGCGAGGTCGAAACTTTTCGCCGCGATCGGCTCGGGCAATCTTCCGAAACCGAAACGCAGCCACCAGTCGCGGTAATAAATCGCGATCGCGTCGTCGCGGGTCAGCGCGGCGATATCCAGCGCGGGATACTCGCGCGCGGAAATTCCGAACTTGGTGGGTCCTCCGGAATCAGCGGGATTACTCGAGTAGCCGCCTTCGTCGCGCAGCACGCGGGCGACGGCGCCGGCGAAATTTTCCGGATAGGAGCGGTCCGCGGACTCGTTACTTGCCACTGCGTACCTCGCGCGGACGCGAAACGCGGGCGGTTGATCCTCGGCCTCGATCGCGCTCTCGCTCAATTCAATGGCCGCGAGCGGCCACCTCGCTCGCTTGCGCGCGCCGCGACGCCGCCAGCACCTTGTAGACGTAGCGCTCGGTGCAGCGCAGCTGGCGCGCGATCGCCGACACGCTGGTGCCCTCGCCGCGCAGCCGGAAGATCAGCGCGCCGCGGCGCGCATGCTCGCGGTCCACCGGGATGTCGAGGCGATCGCCGCCGTAGATCCGCGCCAGCTTGTGCGAGGCGGCAACCCCGATCGATCGCGCCAGCAGATCGCCGCGCGCCGGCGTGCTCGGGATATAGACCCGGCGCCCGCCGAAGTCGTCGCACAACTTGGCGAACAGCTCCGCTCCGACCAGGCGGCTGATTTCCTCGAGCAGCGAGACGCGCCTCGACTGTTGTTGCGCGCGCGCGCGGGAGGCCGCCGGAGGCCGAGGCGGATTCGCCCGGGTGGGGACCGTTTGCGGTAGCGCGCTCATAAGTTGTATGCAGCCCGGAGATTTTCCGGGATCGCGCCGATTTTCTGGTCGCGATCGTAGATGACGCGCCAGGCCAGCGTCGTGGTCTCCTCGAGGCATTGCGGGCAGATGCCCTGATGTTTGACCGCGAGCGCCAGCCGCACCGGCTCGCGGCACCAGAGGCATCGCACCATCCGATGCGACGCGGTTAGGGTGGGAGCGGACGGCTCCAGGGTGAGCTCATGGGGACGCATAAAAACCTCCGCGACGGCGTTCGCCGTGTGGGCGCGGGCAACTGCAGAACCGGGCCTCGAACTTCGGGCCAGCGGCCGCGAGGGACTGGCGTCGCGCGGAGGTGGCGCAAACACAGTCGTCGGTCGCCATAACACGCGAATGAAAAATACGACTGAGGCAGTGCAGCTGAAAAATCATGGCAAAGCGGAGTTCCCCGAAAAGTCAACGAACCAACGCAGAGAACGGCCGAAGCGGTAAAGCTGAGAGCTCATGGCGAACCGGAGTTCCACAGAAAGTCGAACCACCAACGCAGACAACGCAAAGCATCGAACCAACGGCGACAATGATTGAGACGGAGAGTGCCAGGGTGGGTACTGCCAGGAGTAATACCGCCATTGCGGCGGAGATCCGCGGCGCCCGTCGTGCGGGAGGGGAGTGGGTGGTGGGGACTCATAGGAGAGGAGATGCGCCTTGCCCGGGGCGCATGCTTATGCTTCAATCTTCCACAAGTGTAAAAAGGAGTCAACTACAATAGTAGAGGAAGATCTTCGCGCGCGCCTGAGCCAGATCCTCGCGCGCTTCGGCTCGGTCGCCAGCCTCGCCCGCGCGGTGGGCGTCTCCGACAACGCCATCTACAAATGGATCGCCGGCCGCGGCCAGCCCTCGGTTGGCAACCTGGTCGCCCTCGCCCGCGCCGGCCGCGTCTCCGTAGAATGGCTCGCGACCGGCCGCGAGGCGCCGGGCAGCAAACGAGCGGCGAGCCGAGTGGTCGACCGCGGCGCGGAATATACTTTCGTTCCGCGCTACGACTTTCGCGCCAACGCCGGACGCGGCGCGCCGATTCGCAGCGAACAGGTCGTCGACTATCTTGCGTTCAAGACGGAATGGGTGCAGCAGCGGCTCAACACCGATCCGCGCAACCTGCTTCTGATCGAAGCGGTCGGCGACTCGATGGCTCCGACGCTCGAGCATTCCGACCTGCTCCTGGTTGATTTGAGCGAGCCGCGCTTTCGCCAGGACGGCCTATACGTGTTGCGCCGCAAAGACGAGCTGATCGTAAAGCGGCTGCAGCGGAGGCCCGACGGCAAGCTCGTGATCCGCAGCGACAATCCGGCCTACGAGCCGCTGGTGGTTGCGGCTGAAGGAGTAGGAATTGTTGGCCGGGTTATCTGGGCGGCGGGACGACGGCTGTGACTGAGATTAGTGTCCGAGCTTGAACGATCGTTGATTTGCGATCGCGGCGCGCTGATGTGCGTCGCGCTTTGAGCGGCGGTCGCGGCTCGGTGATTCGTAGCTGCGCACCAATTGGCGGCTGCGCGCTGTGCGGTGGGAACTTCCGCGGGTCAGGTTGCCCGAACCAGACCGCTAAGGCCCGCAGCCAGCATCAGCGCGAAAAACCATCCGAGCAGGATGTGAATCCAAAGATAGATTCGCAACAGCCGCGGGGAGCGCCGGCCGCCGGTCAGGCGCGCCGGTGTCCAGTACTTCGCCTGGTAGAGTTCGACCAGTGGCAGGAAGGTCTCCAGCGAATAAACGAAACTGTTAAACGCCGGATAATTTTCCGGAAGAGTTCCGCTCTTCGAGAAGACTTCGAACGCACTATGATCGCTCGGCAGCACGATTCCGGTTCGGTATCCCCAGCGAAAGATGAGAGCGCCCGCGATCACGAAACCAACTATCCACCACAGCGCCCGCAGAGGTTGGTATCCGTAATCGATAGTAATCCACAGAGTAAAGCCTACGAACCTGGTCAGCAGACCCTTGACCCAGCCCTTCGACCATCGTGGCCTGGCCATTGCGTTTGCGGACGCCGTGCTCGCGTCAGCGCCGGAGTTAGACGCCGCTGTTCCGCGCCCTTGCGAGGAAGACGCAGACCCGACCGTTCCTTGTGCCACGTACTCTCGCATATCGACTTCTTTAGCGATCAATACTTGTGTGGCGTCACCATCGCGGCCGCCCTGGCGAAGCACCGCAGCTAGTTCCTGATAGGGTTGCGGACTGAAGCCCGCTTGTCTCCTGATCCAGTCGAGGCGCCGAGTGACCTCTCTCGGGTTCATCGTGTTGGTCAGCCCGTCTATCGCGCCGTAGACGAACCCATCGATTGATAAGTGCCCGGAATTGGGCCAGCTCTTTTCGTCGTCCTTGAAAGTCGAAACGTTGGCATAGGAGAGATCCAGGATGGTCGACGGAGAGCGCTCGACATTGGTCCATTGAAATTCACCGTCGAGCTTCATGCCTCGCGCGTCGAGGCCGTTTTCGGCATCGGTGGCGAACTTTGCGTGGTCCATTGAGAGGTAACCCTTGATGGTGGCGCCGGTCATTTGCACGATCCCGTCGGATTGGAATCCTTGATCGAGCGATGCGCCACCATCAACGGAAGCTAGTTCAATCGACAGGGTTTCTTTTCCCGGATTAGAGAACGTCGCATCGGCGCAGTAAAAGTTGCCGCCGATTTTGGCGCCATAGAAATCAACTTCGCCGGTGGAATGAAATTCATTGCTCAGCAAAACGTCGCTGCGCACCACGACGCCTCGAGCATTGATAGCGCCGGTATGGCTGCCCACCAGGATCAGTAGTGGTAGTTCGCTCGAATTCAATTTTATCCCGTCGGGTATGTTGCATTTGGTTAGAATCAACGGGAACGGAATAATCACATGAGAAAGGTCCAGGTTGCCGTCAATCCATGCGCTCTTGAGCTGTATCCCGTTGGCTGAGACGAGCTTTCCGGCGTCGCGGTTCTCGCACAACCAGCGGATCAAGTCGGCACGGACTGAGCGGTCTCTCTTCCAGTTAAGTAAGTCGGCGTTAGCGGGATCGTTCTTGGGATCTTTGTCGTCCTTGACGTCTCCAGCGAGCATGGTCTCGCCGGACGCGGCGGCCCGGAGGAAATTGTTTTCGGTCTGGTTGAGATCAGGGTAGCTTTCGGCGGCGAGAGAGTTCAGCGAACCGGCGTCAGGCGTTGCTTCAGCTGCTTTCGAGGCTGACGATAGAGCCGCCAACAGAACCAATGTCAGCACGAATCGTCGAAGGACCTTCGGCCTGAGGACTCTCATTGCGCCTCTGTCGCGGACGATGTACGGCTCGTTCGATAGTCAGCGCGCCAACCGAAACTGGCTATTATCATACGAACGCGCGATGGCATATCGAGTCATCGGCGCGGCGCGAGCGTGCACTTTAAAGAACTTGCGCCGTCCTCAAGAACGAATTTTATGGTCAGACGCGGCTAGGCGGCCGCGATAGCTGTTGCGGGTGGAAGGTCTGGCGGAGGGGGTGGGATTCGAACCCACGAGGGACTTTCATCCCTGCCGGTTTTCAAGACCGGTGCCTTCAACCGCTCGGCCACCCCTCCAAAGCTTATCGATCAAATGTTTACAGCGTTTTCGAGCTTCGCGCCATGACGAGGCGTGCAATACTCTCCTTCTCCGGTAACTGAGCTGAGTCGATCGTCCAAAGCATCGTTATTTCTCCGGAAATGCCGAACCCAGCTGTGATCGCGAACCAGCAGTAACCGCTCCTCCCAGCATGTAAGAGCCTTGAGGCGGACGAAGCTATGACCTAGGATAGTAGTTGTAACGAGAGGGGAGCGGCTAGCTTATCCAGTGTTCATGAACTTGCGCCGAGGAGTTCCCTTTGGCGACGAGCTATGGGCGAGAGGTCCTAGCTGCTAACCTTAACTGGTACGAGGTGGAGACGATGGACATCGATAAAATGGTGGCGGACCTGAAGAAGGAACAGGAGCGGCTCGGTCGAGCGGTCGCCGCGCTGTTAGGTATTGGATCGGCAGCCGGAGGGAAGAGGAGGGGCCGCCCCCCTGGCGCGCCGAAGAAAAGGCGCGGCGGTCTGACTGCGGCGGGACGAAAGCGCCTGTCGGAAATGATGAAGAAGCGGTGGGCGGAGCGCCGAAAGAAGGGTGCTTGAAGAAAGACCATCCGACCTGATGGGTGCTTAGCGGCGCTCATCGGGAATTCGAGTGCGGCACAAGCCGCGGTGCCTCTCTAGGGTGCGCGCGGCGAGTGCCTCGCTACAACAATGCTTGAGGGTCCTGGGGGGCCTCTCCTATCTCGAACGCGGGATCGGTTGGGGCATTGTTGCGACCAGTCAATTGAATCGGAGCACGCCTCCGCTACCGCGCCGGCGTGCTCCATCTCGCTCGCGGTGCGGCTGTTGGGTTGGCGGCAGCGGTGAAGCGGCATTAGTCGATCTGCGCCCGGATCGCTGAGCGCACCATTTCACGTATCGAGTCCACGCATCGCGGTTCTCGCGCCGATTTCGCGCGACATGTAGCTCGCGTGGGCGCGATTGCCGACAAAAGCTTTCTGGCCGCGTCGGTAAATCGCCATGTAAACGAACCCGGCGCCGGGCCGTCTAAGTTCGTGAGTGGTCGTTAAAGCCACCAAGACTAAATCAGGGGTGCGAAAATCATGAAGAATTTGAAGATCAAATCGGCGGCTCTTGCGGCAGTTGCGGCGACGTTTTTACTCGGGACCGGCACCAGCTTTGCGGGTCCCTGGCAATTCCGCCATCCGCGGCGCGCCGAGGTCAACCATCGCCTTGGAGACCAGTCTTACCGGATTCGCCAAGGCGTCAAGGACGGCCAGTTGGACCCCGCCCAGGTGCATCAGCTTCGGTCCGAGGATCGCAGCATCCTAAAGCAGGAAGACTTGTACGCTCACTACGACGACGGGCATATCTCGAAACCCGAACAGAAGGTTCTCAACACGGAAGAGAACCAGGTCAGCAAGCAGATCTACGTCGATCGCCACGACGGCGAGTGACAATAGCCTCTCCGCGAAGCGCCAGGGCCGCTCAATCTTTGGGCGCGCCCTGGCGCTCGTCCCTTCAGAGTCAGGATTGAACTGTGACAGCCTCGCGATCGCGACGCTTCAACCGCGCGCGCGAGACCTGGACACCGCCGCCTCGATAGCGGCTACCAGCGTTGGATATAAGCCGGGAGGCAAGTCGTGACCCATCCCGGGAACCACGCGCAACTCGGCGCCGGAGATATTCTCAGCGCTGTCCCTGCCGGCATCCACCCGAACCAGAGGATCATCCGCGCCATGCACTACGACGGTCGGTGCGGTAATTCGTTTCAACACCGGACGCCGGTCGCCATCTGCCATGACGGCTGCGATCTGCCGGCTGAAGCCGTCGGGATAGTTACTGCGCTTGTAGTCGGACGCGATCTGATTGCGCAACACCGCGTCATCCTGCGGATAGCCGGGACTGCCGATGACCTTTGAGCCCTTCACGCCGTAGTCTAGGATCGTGTCGAGATCGGCGTCGGCAGGCAGCCGGTTGAACAGGATCGCGGTTGCCTCCGGCGTGGAAGTAGGTAGGGCCGGATTTCCCGACGACGACATGATCGAGGTCAACGAGATCGTATGCTCGGGGAAGTCAGCGGCCACCCACTGCGCGATCATGCCGCCCATCGACGCGCCAACGATGTGCGCCTTTTTGATCCCTAGCGCGTCGAGCAAGCCGACGCCGTCGGCGGCCATGTCACCCATGCTATAAGGGACCTTCAATTTCTTGCCGGCTGCGACATCGGCCATCAGGTTCTGTACGTTGACAGGACCTGCTTCATCAAATTTCTTCGATAGCCCGACGTCGCGATTGTCGTAGCGAATCACGCGATAACCGCGCGCGGTCAGCATCTCGATGAACGGCAGAGGCCAACGCGTGAGCTGACCGCCGAGGCCCATGATCAAAAGAATCGTCGGCCCGCTGGTGGGTCCATAGCTCTCATACTCGAGGTTAATTCCGTTGGCCTTGATTTGAGGCATGATGGGGGTTAGTTCTCCAGGGTTTTTGAATATATTGAATCCGCTACATTTCATTTGGCTGGCGAGTGGACTGCTTCGCGCTCCGTCGCGGGCTTGGGTGCATTCGCCGCGACCAGCGACTGGCTAATCGCAGGCGTCCAGTGGTCGGGTTGATCTGCCCAGAGGTCGCGCAAGTAAGGAGCGACCTCAGTGCCGAAAAGGCGGGTGTTCTCGGCGCCGACTTCTTCGGGAAGATTGCCGACGTGTGGAGTGGCGATAAGCTGCCCGACGCGTAAATCCGTGATGAGCTCGCGCAGCCGCTGACGGACCCGCTTGGGTGTGCCGGCTATGATGTAGCCCTTCTCGTCGTATTCCCAGAAGCTCATTTCGCCGCGGCTTGCACGCAGGCGGTCCTCGGGCTTGAGCTTGCTATGAGTCGCCTTCGCGAGGTCGGCCATGAACTTCGTCGACTTGAGCGTAGTGTAACCCGGCGCATTCAGGAAACCCGGCGCAGGCGCGCCATTGCGATGGAAGTAGCGGACCGCCTGGTAATAGTTCTTTTCAGCCTCGGCGTCGGTGTTGGCGACACATACGATCTGAGTAAAGGCCATGCGATGCGGGTTGGTCGTTCCGCCGCGCTTGTCGACGTACTCCCAGAAGGCGTCGACCAGCGGCTTTGACGAGTACAGTCCAGAGAACGACAAGTGCCCGTAACAATAGTCGTGGTCGACTACGAGATCCCAGGTTTCGACGCTGCCGCCTCCCCCGGGCACCCAGATGGGCATCTGCTTCTGCACCGGGCGTGGCCAGATATTCACATAACGTAGCTGGTTGTACTTGCCGTTGAACGAAAATGGTTCCGGTTCCGACCACGCGCGCAGAATCAACTGGCGCGCTTCTTCGAAGCGCTCGCGCATCTCGCCGGGTGGCATCCCGTAGGCATACACCGAGTCCATCGGAGTGCCGAGCACGAAACCCGCAGTCAGCCGGCCGCCCGAGAGGCAGTCGAGATAGGCGTACTCCTCGGCAACACGTGTCGGCGGATTGTACAGCGCCAGCGAGTTGCCGACCACGATGATGGTGGCATTCCTGGTGGTCGCAGCAAGACTCGCCGCGAGCAGGTTGGGCGACGGCGTCATCGCAAGCGGAGTCTGATGATGCTCGTTCACGGTGAGTCCGTCGAAGCCCACCTTGTCCGCGAGTTGCAGGAGCCTGATGAACATCCGGTACATCTCGCCGACTTTCTTCGGGTCCCCGAGATGTGCCGGCGGCGTGACCCACGCCGAGGGATAGCGCTCGCGGAAATCAGCTGGAAGGTGCGGATAGGTGACTTCTGCAAACCAGTGAAACTTCATCGCCTGAACTCCATCTTAACCGGGCTCGTCAGGGTCAGTTCAATTAGTGGACGTGTCGATTCCGGTGCGAACCGCCTGTCAGCAGAAAAGAAAGGAGCGGAGCCACGCGCGGCTCCGCTCATGTTTTGTGTGACGTGGGTGCTAATGTCTCGCAGCCGACGAGGACATCGATTTGGACTTGCTCGCGCCGGCAGACTTCATCGCGCTGGCCGACTTCGCCCCGTTCATCGATTTCGCCGCGGGCGTCGACTTAGCTGACATCGACTTGCTTCCTGACATCGACTTGGCCATGGGTTCTGCCTTGGTTGCCGACGCCGAAGGGTTCAGCGCTGCACAGGTGTCCCAGATCCACTTCGCCGTCGACAGTTCATCTTCGGCGAAGAGCCGCAGGGCTTCCTTTGTGCTCATGTCTTCGCAAATCAGCGCGGCGAAATCCCGAATCGGCTGGCTGCCGTCTTCGGGGTTGCTGCGATTCGAGGTAAGGCGCAGAAACTTTTCGTTGTCGGGAATTTCGGTGCTGCCGAGCAGCGCGGTAAGTTTGCGGCCCTCTTCGGTCGCTCCGGCGCGCTCTTCTCCGCCCAGTTCGGCGAGGCGCTTGCCAAAGACGCGCGAATGATAAGCTTCACGCTCCGCGATCATCTGAAGGCCGGTGTAGATACACTCGGTCTTGCAGGCCTTCACCCATGCGTTGAAGGCCTCGGCGCCGCCGGCCTCGCCCGCGCGGACCTTGTCGAGAAAGCTTATGATCGCTGCGCGTTCGGACTTATAGGTCTTGCCGAAAGCTTTGAACCCGGCGCCATTGGACGCGTGGCCATTGGTGCCCTGATCGCCATTTTCGAGGGCGGCCATTTCGGCCTCGAACATCGACTCACTGAGGATTCCACTGCGGTACGCACGCAGCAGTTGTTTGAATTCGAATTCACGAGCCATAAGTAACCTCCCGCGTAATTGAACGATCGTTCATGTACGACGTGTCCCCAACATAGAGCGCCTGATTGCGTGCTGTCAAACCCGTATTTTCAGATCTGACGAGGTGATTCTGAAGGCATCGCGGAGGGGCGGCAAGCTGTGGCGGATTTGTGATAAGGCAGCTACTGCATGAATGCAATTTAGGTTCGCGATTCGGTTCGACAACGGTAGCAACGGAGGAATTCCCGCATGATCGTAGTTCATCACCTCAACGATTCCCGCTCGCAACGTATCCTGTGGCTGCTGGAAGAGCTCGGCCTGCCCTACGAGATCAGGCCCTATCAGCGCGACGCGCAAACCAGACTCGCGCCGCCGGAATTAAAGAAGGTCCACCCGCTCGGCAAGTCGCCGGTCATCACCGATGGTAATCGGAACATCATCGAGTCAGGCGCGATAATCGATTACCTGATCCGGCGCCACGGTGGAGGCCGGCTGCAGCCCGCGCCCGAGACCGCGGCCTACGACGAGTACGCGCAATGGATGCACTACGCCGAAGGCTCTGCGATGCTTCCGTTGATGCTCAACCTGTATGTCGCGCGCCTGGGTGAAGCGGCGGCGCCGTTGATGCCGCGGATCGAGGGCGAGATTGCCAATCACCTCGCTTACATCGATGGCGCTTTGAAGGGTTCGGCAGTTCCTGGTCGGAGACAGCCTTACCGGCGCCGACATCCAGATGAGCTTCGTAGGCGAGGTGGCCGGCGCGTTCGGCAAGCGCGCGCAGTACCCCAACCTGGATGCGTGGACCAAGCGCTTGCACGAGCGGCCTGCCTACAAGAAGGCGCTCGAGCGAGGGGGTGCCTACAACCTGGCGAACTGATGGCGCGCTGACGCGACCGCGCGGCTCAGCTCAGCGGTTCGCGTCGGGTGCGCCAGGCTGCGCACCGCGGCTCTGAAAATTGCCGGCGTCGAATTCCGCGTTGGGCCGGCTTGATACCATCGCGTACCATGCGCGCAAATTCTTGCACTGCTCGGGAATGGTGACGTCGATGACGCGGGCGAAATCGAAAGTTGACTGAGCGACGATGTCGGCCATCGTATAAGTGTCACCGGCGATGAACGCGCGGCCGGCGATCTCGCGGTCGAGCCATTCGCAGGCGGCAGTGAAGGTCTTTCGGTTCGATTCGCCGAAATCCTTGTACTGCTTGCCGCCCATCGCGGCGACCACGGCGGCAGTGTAGGGATGAGTGTGTACCCAGATATTGCCGACCGGATTCATGATTCGGAATTCGATGCGCCGGATCCACATGTCGACCAATGCTCGCTCCTTTGCATCGCGGCCGAACAGGCGGGGCTCGGGATGCAGCTCTTCCAGGTAGCGGCATATCGCAACACTCTCGGCGATACAGGTTCCGTCATCAAGTTCGAGCAGCGGGACTTGTCCGAGCGAGTTCTTCTTCAGGTACTCGGGGGTCTTGTGCGCGCGCTGCGCGAGCGAGGTACGCACCAGTGGAATAGCCAGTCCTTTTTCTTTCATGAACAGGCGCACGCGGCGCGGATTGGGTGCCGGATCGTTTTCGTTGTAGAGCTTCATTCGGTTTCCTCTTACTACTGAGTTACCATCGTGCGATGTCTGTAGGTTACTGTCCGAAATGCCCGACTGAGTAATCGGCTAGTCTTCGAGCGCCTTGGTGACGCCGTAAGCGTCCCGCTGCGCCTGGAATTTTGCGACCTCGTGAGCGAGGATCAGCAGGTCGTGTTTGCGGCCCTCGCGATCTTTCACCTGATCGCGCAGCAACGCTTCCGGCCGGAACCCCATGCCCTCGAAGACGGCGATCGCGCCTTTCTGATCGACCGTCATGTGCGCCACCATCTTCTCGATGCCCTGCCCGAGCGCGATTGCGAACGCTTCCTGGGTGAGGAGGCGTCCTAGGCCCTTACCACGCATCGCGGCCGATACGAGGACCCTGAGCTCGGCGACGTGCGGCGACCACGAAAGCTCGCCGCGATCGACGGTCGCATAGCCCTGCACCTTGCCTCCCGACTCGGCGAGCACGCTCGTGATGCGGCCGCGCTGGATGCCTTTGAGCCAGACGTCGATTGCCTCGGGCTGGGTGATGTCGCGGCGCAAAAAGAGGATGTCGTGATGGGGCAGGGCGCGCGCGAAGGCGAGCGCGACGGAACCGTCGGTGCCGCTCATGTAGCGCAAGGTTACGGGAATGCCCTTGAGGTCGAAGGTGCGCGGATATTTGCGCGCAGTCTCTTTTTTGGTTTTGCTTTTCATGTCGATCGCTCTGAGAGCCAGTTATCGAGCTGCGGCCACAGCCGCTTGACGGCGTTTGGTCCCGCGACCAGGCTCACGTGGCCGCCTTTGAGAATGATGTCGCGTTTGTCCGTGCTCCCAATCAGGCTTATTAGCTCCCTAGCCGATTCGTAGGGAACGATATGGTCGTGCTCGGCCATGACGGCCAGGAACGAGACGGTAATTTGCTTGAGATCGACGCGCCGGCCGCCGAGTACCAGCCCGTTCTTGACCAGCTTGTTGTCCCACATCAGTTCTTTGGTGGTTTGCCGGAAGCATTCGCCGGGAAATGGAATCTGATCGGCTGCCCAGCGATCGAACATGCGAAACGATTTCACGAAGTCATCGTTCCACATGTTGTCCCACAGCCGAATCTGCGAAGCGATGCGCGCGGCGGGCCGCAACATATCGAACGACGCGAAGATCAACTCGGGTGGCACGTTGCCTAGAGTGTCGACGATGCGATCGACGTCGAAGTAGCGCTTGTCGGTCCACTGCCGCATCAGCTTCATCCCTTCGAAGTTGACCGGCGTCGTCAGGCAGACGAGATTTTTGAGCGGACCACTTGGATGCAGCGCCGCATACATCAGCGCCAACATCCCGCCCATGCAATAGCCAATTATCGAGAGGTCCGGCTCGCCGCTGTCGGCAAGAATCCGCGAAATACAATCCGGAATGAAGTCGACTACGTAATCGTCTAGCCGCAACTGACTATCTTCGGGACGCGGCACGCCCCAATCGATTAGGTATACGTCGTAACCCTGTTTGAGCAGGAACTCGATGAAACTCTGTCCCGGCGCGAGGTCGAGAATGTACGACTTGCTCACCAGCGACATCACGAAAAGCACCGGCACCCGGTAAACCTCACTAGCCAGTGGCCGATAGTGGTACAGCGCGAGCGTGCCGCGCTTGTAGATGGTGTCCTTGGGCGTCAGTCCTAGTGCGGGATCGTCGGAGAGCAGGTAGTTGAGACCCTTGATGTTGCGCTGAATGGTGCGCTGTACGACGTCGCGAACGCGCTCTCCGATCGACGGTTCGGCGGCCGCTGCTGCGCTGGTGCTCACGCGGCGCCTCCTTTGCCCGGCGGCCTCTTGGTGCGGGGCGGGCGTGGCACTGACGGCGCTGAATCGCCGTTAAGATCGAGCGCGGCGGGCCCGGCAAGCCTTCCCAGCTCCGCTTCGATCGCCGCCAGGCGCGACTCGATCAGCGAGAGCCTCTTGCCAAGGTCGATCACATCGCTGCGCGTCGGCAGGCTCAGCGCGGTGAAGTAGCGCTCCATGCTTTCGCCCATGTTCTTCTGCATCGAGACGAAAACCTTGGTAAGCGTGCCGATCACGCGGCTGTAGCCGTCGGTCGCCATCACCTCATTGAAGAGCGCATTCAACCGGGTTTCCGACTGCGACATCCACTCGCGCCACGACGACAATGGATCGGAAGAGGAGTTACGCTGATCTGCCATAGGCTCGTCGCTCCTGGCCGTTTTGCTGAGCACAGACAGCGCGTGACTCGAGGCTCAGTGTTCGCACGTTACACCCGGCAAGAAATTCGTCAAGCGAGCGGCCGCGCGATTCTATTTCCGGCCGCTTTCACTCGCCGACTGCCAGAGCTTTTGCAGATTCTTGAGGCCGCCCTCGAAAGTCTTTCGAAATTCGCGCGCCTGCTTGAGCGCCTCTTCGCCGAGACCGCTCTCGCTCAACGACTTGGTGAAGGACTCGTTGGCCTTGCGCCATTCCTCGATCCACGCTTCGAGCGGGCTGCCAGCCGCCTTATGCTCGCGCCTGGTCTCCTTTTCAGGATGCGCGTTTGCGCGCGCGAGCGTGCGGCGAATCTGCCGCTCCCACATCGCGAAGCCCTGATTGATCGCTGCCACGTAACCGTCCTTCGCGGTGCGTGCGACGCTGATCCAGCGCTCGACCTGCCGCTCGGCGTCGGGGATGCGGCGCGCAGCGAGATCGGCGACCGCGCTGCCGATGCTGGTGAGGCCGTCCACATACGCGCGCGTGAGGTCGCGCAGGAGTTTGCCAATTCCGGTCGGCTCGTCCACGGGTTGTCTCCTTCTTTCGAACGCCTTCGCAGCACGGCGATAGAGTTTGCTAATTGCCTATTCACCTGAGTAACAAAACGATGCCCGAATACCAAATTGACGGCTTGCGATGCCAAACAGGTGACGAGACGGGTTAGATGTGCGATCTATGATCGTGACGGCCCTGCGGCGCCGGAGAAAATAACATGAGCAGCGTGGTTTCCGATGCTGTGAGAAAAGAGTTTCGCGACAACGGAGTCGTGTTCCTTGAGCAGGCGCTCGATGCTGAAGCGCTCCGGATGTCGGAGGCCGCATTCGATTGGAGCCTTAAGCATCCGAGCTCCGGCGCCGCGAATTTTCCGAGCAAGGAGGATGCGGCCGCGGTCTTCTATCAGGATCTCGCCAATCCGAATGCGGTTCCCGCGTATCGCGATATGCTCGAGGCGTCGCCGGCCGCCGACATCGCCGCGGCGATTTGGGGAACGTCGGACGTGTGGTTCATGTACGAGCAGGTGTTTCTCAAGCAGGGCGGAAAAAGCCGGCGCACGCCGTGGCATCAGGACTCGTCCTATCTTCCCGTCGACGGCGAGAATCTTGCGGTCATGTGGATTCCGTTCGAGCGCCTCGCGAAAGAGAATTCGCTGGAGCTGGTGCGCGGGTCGCATCACGGGACTTTGTACAACGGTTCGCGCTTCGACGTCGCCGACGACACCGCGCCGATTTACCCAGAGGAAACTCTGCCGCGCCTGCCGAATATCGAGGCCGATCGCGCTCGGTGGGACATCGTGTCGTGGGCGATGGCGCCGGGCGACGTCCTGGTGTTCCATCCTGCGATGCTTCACGGCGGAGCGCCCACGCTTCCCAGTCAGCGCCGCCGCACCTTGTCGCTGCGCTTCTTCGGCGACGACGCCGTCTACACTCCGCGCATGGCCGGCGTCTTCACGGCATCCGAACGGCCGCGCGGAGACGCGGGCGAAAGCTCGGAGCCAGTCTTCAGGAAACTTCCGGGGAGCCTTTCTCCCGGTGATCCATTCAGGCATCCGGATTTTCTGAAGGTCCGCCCTCGCAGCGGCAATGCTCAGAAGAAGGCGTGATCCGCGCGTGAGTCGTTGAACGGAGTGCTCGATCGAGTCGGAGAAGATTAAAAATGAAACTCGGCCTACTATACGAAATTCAAATTCCGAAACCGTGGACGCCCGGCATCGAGGCGAGAACCTATGGCGAGGTGCTTGAGCAAGTCGTTCTCGCCGACCAGCTTGGATGGGGATACGTCTGGGCGGTGGAGCATCACCTGCTGCCGCAATGGTCGCACTGCCCGGCGCCTGAAGTGCTGTTCGGCGCGATCACCCAGCGCACCTCGAAGATCCGGATCGGGCACGGCATCGCGCTGCTGCCGCGAAATTTCAATCACGCGCTGCGTATTGCCGAGCGCGCCGCGGTCCTCGACATTCTGAGCGGCGGGCGCGTCGAGTTGGGGACCGGCCGCGCGGTCACGCTCCAGGAGCTGGACGGATTCGAAGTGAATCCGGACGACACGCAGGCGATGTGGGCGGAGGCGATCGAGATTCTGGTCCGAAGCTGGAAGGATGAGCCGGTCCAGTTCGCGGGCAAATTCTACAACATACCTTCGAGCTACGTGGTCCCGAAGCCGATTCAGAAACCCCATCCTCCGTTGTGGCTGGCCGGAACCAACCCCGCGACTTTCAACCTGGCGGGGCAGAAGGGACTCGGGATGCTGGGTTTCGTGACCGGCACGCCGGAAGAATTGGCGCCGCGAATCGCCGCTTACAAAGAAGCGGTCAAGCATGCCGAGCCGGTGGGCGGATTCATCAACGATCAGTCCGCGGTGCTGATTCAGACCTACTGCGCCGAGACTCGCGAGCAGGCGATCAAAGACGTCACCCGCCCGCTCGAGGTCGTGGCAGGGCTTGCAGCCGAACTATTTCTGCCCTGGGCCGAAAAAGGACGCGAGCGCAAAGCTGAAAGCTACCGCTATCTGACCCAACAGCCGGCGCAAGCGCGCGCCGGCGCTGCCTCCTCGGTCTCGGGAGACGTCGAGCAGCGAATTCACGACGGCATTATCGCGGTCGGGACGCCTGACGATCTGATCAAGCTGTTCCGCATCTATCGCGACATGGGCGTCGACCAGATACTGACCTGGGTTCAGTTCGGAGGACTCGAGCACAGCAAAATCATGAGGAGCATGGAGCTGATCGGCAAACACGTCATTCCGGAGCTCAATCGCTAGAGGCCCAATAGGCAGTTCGACGCAATGAGTAATGCAGAAAATCCGGAAGTAGTAATCGTCGGAGGTGGGATCGGCGGCAGCGCGCTCGCGGCGGTGCTTGCGCGCGAAGGGATTGCGACCACGGTACTCGAGAAATCAACCGTTCACATCGATCATGTTCGTGGCGAATGGCTGGCGCCCTGGGGCGTCGCCGAAACGCAGCGCCTCGGATTGTACGAGTTATTGCTCGAGGCCGGCGGCCATCATCTGAAGCGGCACATCTCCTTCGGCGACGACGTCGATGCCGCGGCCGCCGAGTCGCAAACCCTGGACATGACCGCGTTCGAAGGAGCCGGCCTGAAGCCGCCGCTATGCATGCGTCATCCGCATATGTGCGACATCCTCAATGCGGAAGCGATCAGAAATGGCGCCCAACTCCTGCGCGGTATCAGCGATTTGCTGGTAAGCGCCCGAACTGCTCCGCAAGTGCGGTTTCGTCACGACGGCCGCGAGCAGAATCTCAATCCGCGGCTGGTGGTCGGCGCTGATGGGCGCAACTCAATCGTCAGAAGTCAGATCGGGATCGCGCTGCATCGTGATCCGACGCATCATCTTATGGCAGGGTTGCTGGTGGACAATACCGACGGATGGCCGGCGGACCTGCAGATATTTGGAACCGAGGACAACATCAATTTTCTCGCGTTTCCCCAGTCCGCCAGCCGTGTCCGCCTGTACATCTGCTATGGACTCGACGAGAAGCGGCGTTTCGCCGGAGCGGATAACCAGGCGCGGTTCCTTGACGCATTCAAACTCAGGACGGTTCCGGGCAGTGAGTATCTCGCGGCGGGAACGCCGGCCGGACCGTGCAATTCCTACGGCAACGAAGACTCCTGGACCGACACTCCCTTCGCACCCGGCATGGTTCTGATTGGCGACGCGGCGGGTCACAACGATCCGATCATCGGCCAGGGACTCTCGATCACTTATCGCGACGTGCGCATCGTGCGCGACCTGATGCTGGGAAATCGCGACTGGACGTGCGAAGGGTTTCGTCCTTACGCCGAAGAACGCGCGGAGCGGATGCGGCGCTTGCGAATAACCGCGTCGTCGCTGTCGATCTTGAACGCGGAGTTTGGACCGCGCGCGCTGGAGCGGCGCCTGCGGGTTCGCGAGGAGCGCACGCGCGGCAACTTCCCGGACCTGGCGCCAGCAACTTTCCTTGGGCCGGAAGTCCTTCCCGCAGAAACGTTCTCCGAAGAGACGCTCGAGCGCTTGCGCTCGGCTTAAAACTGGAACGCTTGGGCTCGGCCCGAATGGAGTAGGTAATTCACGGGTGGCCTCTCTGGAAGAATCGCTGGCGAACTACATCCGGCTGCGGATGCCTGATGCGGCCGAGATCCGCGTCGATCAGCTCGCCCAGATTTCCGGCGGCGCCTCGCGGCAGACGTATCGGTTCCGCTTGTCGTACCGGTCGAACGGACAAGCGCGCGAGCGCCGTCTGATACTCAGGCGCGACCCTTCCGCGAGTCTTATCGACACCGATCGCAAGATCGAATTTGCGGCCTACAAGTCCTTCTTCGGCACTTCCGTTCCGGTGCCGGAGGTCCTCTGGCTCGAAGACGACGCGAGTCATCTCGGCAGTCCGTTTTTTATCAGCGTCGAGATGACCGGCCTGCAGACATCGCCCGCGCTGCTCCAGATGGAGCCGTACGCATCGCATCAGCGCGAGATCGCGGAGCAGAAGTGGTCGATACTCGGAGCGATCGCGACGGCCGATCCCGTCGCGCTCGGACTGGTGGGACCGATGGAGCGGGTCGAGCCGGACCAGTGCTGGAAGCGCGAGCTCGACTATTGGGAGGGAGTGCTCGACTCCGACGAGCTGATTCCGCAGCCAATAATTCGCGCGGCGATCCGATGGATGCGCCGCAATCCGCCGCCGCCCGCGCAAAAAATCAGCGTCGTGCACGGCGACTATCGCACCGGGAATTTTCTGTTCGACGAACAAGGGCGCATTCACGGAATTCTCGACTGGGAGATGGCTCATCTCGGCGATCCGCTCGAGGACCTGGGATGGAGCCTCAATCGGGTCTGGTGTTGGGCGCGCGATGATCGTCGCGGAGGACTCGTCTCCCGCGAGCAGGCGATTGAAATCTGGGAGAAGGCGAGCGGGCTGAAAGCCGATCCCGATGCGCTGCGCTGGTGGGAGTTGTTCGCGACGGTGAAGGGGCAGGGGATCTGGGTCTCGAGCGCGCACGCTTGGGAAACCGGCGAGAACAAGGATCCGATCCTGGTCCTCAGCTCGTGGGCCTTGATGAATAGTCAGGATCGCGCGGCGCTGGAATTGATGGGGCATCTACGATGAGACCTGGCGTAGTACCCGTATTTCAGAAAGCGGCGCAGGACCTGCTGGAGCGCGTGATACCCGCAATCGGTACCAGCTATCAGCAGGGCACTGCCGGCATGATCGCCTCGATGCTGGCGATCGTCAGCGAAGAATGGGATCGCGCTGCGAGCCGGCGCATCGAAGAGAATCAGCGGATTCGCGAACTGTTCCGCGACTCCGCCCGCGTGGTTAATGACGCTGCTCTTAAGCGCCGCGTGCTGCAACTCGCGGAGAGCCGCGAGCAGGACTTCCACATTTCATCGCTGGAGAAAAACAATTGCGCACTTCGAGCGGCGCTGATCGAGCTGCACGCTCACGTCGAGTCCCGGCGCGGAGCGGATGCGCGCAAGGTTGAAGATGAGATCTGGAACGAACTGGTGAAATCGACCGAGCGCCGCCGACTCTCGACCGCTGCTTTCTGACCGCGATCGCGCGCCTTACATTTTCCCGTGGTCCCAGCTCGCGAACTTCTCCGGATGGAACCGTATCACCACGCGCTTGGCGGCTTGCGCGAGCAGCACGCGGTTCTGCTCGGGACTCACGGATTGCAGGCCGCTCATTTTCGCGGCAATTCTGCGCAGCACGTCCGCAGTCACTTTCAGGTCCTCGAGGATCTCGGCGCGCCCCCGCATCATCAGGCCGCGAAGCTCGTTGTAGGCTTGTCCCGATTCGAGGAGCATCGTGGCGTGCGGATCCCGCCGGATGTTCACTGCCTTCTGAGATTTGCCGTAGGTAGTCATTAGCAGGTCGCCATCTTTGACTGCGTACCACATCGCGACGAGGTGCGGATAATTTCCGGGTCCGTTGGTGGCGAGAACGGCAGTGCGTCCCGCCTCGAGATAGCGCTTCGACTCTTCGGCGGTGAGGCGGATCGATTTTCTGCTGTCCATTTTTTATCCTTTCGTGCGTTTCTGCTTCGCGCCTTTGTCCAGCGGGATTAGATCTATATCACGCGCCGAACGAGAAGATGCGCGTGCCGATTTTAAGTCGGCCGCCAAGTGTGTTACTCCGGCCTCGGTACCAATTGATGCTGCATGATATCCGCGTGCTCGAGATCTCCGCGCCCGAGACGATGGTGGCGGGCGAGATCCTTGCCGACCTTGGCGCCGATGTAGTCGTGATCGAGCCGCAGTCGGGATCGCAAGCGCGGCGGCTTGAACCTTTTCTTGACGATACTCCCGGTCTCGAACGGAGCCTCACCTGGCATGCATTGAACCGCAACAAGCGCGCGATCACGCTCGATCTCAAAGATCCGGACGGTCGCGAGCTGTTCGAAACTCTCGCCACGAAGTTCGACGTGATCCTCGAAGCGCTTGGCCCGCAGGGCGAATCTGCGCTGGGCAGTATTGATCTTCCGGCGAAAACTATTCGCTGCTCCATTAGTCCTTTCGCCAGCAGTGGGCCGAAAAGCGAATACGCGTCATCGGATATCGTCGTGATGGCGTCGAGTGGCGCTCCCGGCATGACCGGCGACTACGACCGGCCGCCGCTTTTCTTCAGCGTGCCGCAATCGATGATGGAGGCGGGGGCCGAGGCCGCGATCGCGGCATTGGCAGGCCTGGCCGCGCGCGATCGCGACGGCGTGGGCCAGCGTGCGGAGGTCTCGGCGCGGATTGCCGCGATGACGGCCGCGATGAGCGCGCCGGTCGTGATGGGTTCCGGCAATCGCGAGATCCCGCGCATGGTGGGCCGCACCAGCGTCGCGGGCGTTGATGTGCCGGGCGTCCTGGAATGTGCCGATGGCTACGTGCTCGTGACGGTCGCTGCGTTCGGGCCCGCCTTCGGGCCGATGACGCAGCGCCTGGCAAAGTGGGCGGCGGACGAAGGACATCTGGCGCGGGAAATTGCCGACCTCAACTGGTCGACGTTCCCGGCGGATCTCGCGAGCAAGAAAACTTCACCGGCCGCGCTCGCTTCGTTGGTCGCCGGCGTCCGCTCGCTATGCTTGAGTAAAACCAAAGCGGAACTCGGCGCGGCGGCGCGAAGCCTCGGGTTGCTGACCTCGCCGATCATGGACATGAAAGACGTGGCGGAGTCCGAGCAGTATCGCGGTCGCGGACTGTGGGCGCCGGTTTCGATTCGGCCCGACGGGCGGCAACTCGGCACGCCGGCGCGGTTCGCGCAATTTTCCGATTTCGCGATCGAGATCACGCGTCCCGCTCCGATGCTTTCCGAACATACCGTCGAGATTCTCGAAGCCGAAGCCGGTCTCTCGAGCCTCGAGATACAGGCGTTGTTCGTCCAGGGCGTAATCTAGAAGGGTGGTGAAATGAACGCACCGCTGCAGGGGCTTCATGTGCTCGATCTGAGTTGGGTTATGGTCGGGCCGCTGAGCGGCCGCTACCTGAGCGACCTTGGCGCCGACGTCATCAAGGTCGAGAGTCGGAGCCGGATCGATCCGTTGCGGACGCTGGGCCCGTTCAAAGATGGGAAGCCCGGTCCGGAACGATCGGTCTCCTATCACAATCTCAACGCCGGCAAGCGCAGCCTCGCGATCAATATGAAGGAGCAGCGCGGTCGCGAGATCATCCTCAAGCTCGCGTGTTGGGCCGACGTCGTGCTCGAGAGCTTCACGCCCGGCGTACTTGAAAGCCTCAAGCTCGATTACCACAACCTCAAGCAGCGCAATCCGAATCTCATCATGGTCTCGACCAGCATCCTGGGGCAGACGGGACCGCATGCGCTCGGCACCAGCGGCGTTGGAACGATGGGCGCCGCCATGTCCGGTGCTACGTTCCTGCTGGGATGGCCCGATCGTCCGCCGTGCGGACCCTTTGGCCCGTGGACTGACGGGGTCGCGCCGCGATTTATCGTCGCGAGCATTCTCGCAGCGCTGCACAATCGCTCGCGCACTGGGCACGGAACGTACATCGATGTGGCGCAGGCCGAGACGGGCCTGTATTTCATGTCACCGGCCTTCTACCAATACGCAGCAAATGGAACGATACCCGCGCGGCGCGGAGACGCCGGCTCTCCGCTGCGAGCGCCGCACGGAATCTATTCGTGTACGGGCGACGATCGATGGGTCGCCATCGACGCGTCGAGCGCCCGGTATTGGCAAGCATTTCGTGAAGTCGTCGGAAGCGCGCTCCTCGAACATCGCTTCGACACACTCGTAGCGCGACTCAGAAATCGCGGCGAGCTGGACGGTGTAATTTCCAATTGGACGCGGCCGCAGGAGCCGAACGCCGTTGAGCAGCGCCTGCAAGCGATTGGAGTGCCGGCTCACATCGTTTCGCGTGGCGAAGATCTCTCTCGCGATCCGCACCTGGCGGCGGTGGGCCACCTGAGGAAGATCGATGATCCGGTGTTCGGCGCGGCCGAGATCGAAGGTCCCCGCTTCCGGCTGCATCGCACGCCCCACGTCGAGACCCGACGCGCACCGCTTATCGGCGAGCACACTCGCGAGATCCTGGAGAGCATCTGCAATTTTTCCGAAACGGAAATCGCGCAGCTGGCCGAGGCCGGCGTTCTCGGCTGAGCCGACGGGCTCGGTCATCGTACGGCGAAAGCTCGCACGCGGCGCGCTACCAGCTATCGATGTAGCGATGCTTCTTTCCGGTGCGCGGCTCCGGTGGGGGCGTTGAGCGGAGTCCGGCGCTGATCCATCGTCGCGAGTCGGCTGGATCGATCACGTCGTCGATGGCGAAATGCGATGCGTTGTTGATCGCCTTGCCGCGTTTGTACATCGCGGCGACCATGTCGTCGAACGTTTTCTTGCGCTCCGCCGGATCCTTGATCGCCGCCAACTCGTTGCGGTAGCCGAGCTTCACCGCGCCCTCGAGTCCCATCGGGCCGAATTCCCCGGTCGGCCACGCCACTGTGAACAGCGCCGCTTCGTAGGCTCCCGCAGCCATCGCGATGCCGCCGAGCCCATAGGCCTTGCGCAATACGATGGTGAAAAACGGCACCGTTACGTTCGCCGCGGTGACGAACAGCCGCGACGAATGCCGCACCAGCGCGGTCTTCTCGATTTCCGGGCCGACCATGATGCCGGGCGTATCGCACAGAAACAACAGCGGAATGTCGAACGCGTCGCACAGTCTGATGAAGCGCGCGGCCTTGTCGGAGCCGTCGCTGTCGATCGCGCCGGCGAGATGTTTCGGATTGTTGGCCACCACGCCGAATGGGTGTCCTTCGATTCGGACCAGCGCGGTTACCATCCCGAGTCCGAAGTTCGTGCGCAGCTCGAGCACCGAGCCGGTGTCGGCAAGATGTCTCGATGACGGTGCGGATGTCATAAACGCGAAGCCGGTTCTCGGGAATGACTCCGCGCAGCAGGCGCTGGTCCGCGCACTGCCAGTCCCCATGCTGCCCTGGAAGTAGGACGAGTACTTGCGGGCAACTGCGCCGCTTCGGTCTCGTCGGCGACCAGGATGTCGACGACGCCGTTGGGCACCTGCACGTCCATCGGGCCGATTTCCTCGGGACGGAAGATGCCCAGGCCGCCGCCCTCGATCATCGCCGGGCCCGCCCATTCCGATGTTGGAGCCCTTGGTCGCGATGACGACGTCGCAGCATCCGAGCAGCGAGGCGTTGCCCGCGAAGCATCGGCCGGAGGTGATTCCGACCATCGGCACCAGTCCGCTCAGCTTCCGAAAGTCGTTGAAGGTGCGAGTGCTGAATGCCGCCGTCGGTGTCGCCGGGCCGGCCGCCGCCGCCTTCTGCGAACAGCACCAGTCGGCATGCGCAGTTCGCGCGCGAGTTCGAACATGCGATCTTTCTTGCGATGATTCAGATGCCCCTGTGTGCCGGCCAGCACGGTGTAGTCGTACGCGACGATGACGCAGCGCGCTTGCTTGGCGCCGAACAGATCGCCGTTGACGGTTCCGAGCCCGGTGATCAGCCCGTCCGCCGGCGTATTCTTGATCAGGTCCTCCATCGTGCGGCGCCGGCGCTGCGCGGCCACCACTAGCGGCCCGTACTCGACGAAGGTGCCCGGGTCGCACAGCTCCTCGATGTTCTCGCGCGCGGTTCGCTGTCCGGTTTTCCGCCGCCGCGCCACCGCGGCGGGACGCGCCGCATCGAGCCCGATGGCGTGGCGCTCGTGCACCTCTGCGAGATCGGGACGCACGCGATCCAGATCGACTTCCTCGCGCTGCGCATCGGCGGACGACTCGACCTCGCGCTCCTCGATAAATGCCAGCGCGTGGCCCTCGAAGACCGTATCTCCGCGCGCGACCGTGATGAGGCGCACGACGCCGCTCGTCTGTGCGTGGATGACGTGCTCCATCTTCATCGCTTCCATGACCAGGAGCTGCCGCCCGCGCGCGACGCTGTCGCCCTCGCGCATGTCGATCGAGACGATCGTTCCCTGCATCGGGGCAAGCACCGCGACTGTGTTCTCGGGTCCGGTGATCGCGGAAACGGGCGCACTCGAAATCGCCGGCGCTGATTCGCCGTCGCGCGGGGTCACGTCGGCAGAGGACTTTCCGTGATCGAGCACCGCGAGCGGATCGCGAGAATCGATCCTCGCACCCGCGAGCCGATGCGCCGGCTGCGATTCGAAAAACAATCGTCGATGGTCGGCGTCGCGCGGCGCGCTCAGCTCGGCGGCATGGTCCTCGACGAAGCGGGTGTAGATTCGATTCGCCACGAAGTCGGGATGCTGCAGCAGGTTCTGCAGGAAGCCGACATTGGTCGCGACGCCATCGATCCTCAACTCGCACAACGCGCGATACGCGCGCTGCACCGCCTCGGCGAAGTCCGCCGACGGCGAATGCGCGATCAGCTTGGCCAGCAACGAGTCGAATCGCGGATTGGTCGTGTAACCGGTGTACGCAAACGTGTCGACGCGGACGCCGGGACCCGACGGCGCTTCGAACGCGGTCAGCGTCCCGCCCGACGGCTTGACGGTGCCATCGCGATTCATCGACTCCATATTGATCCGCAACTCGATCGCATACCCGCGCGGACTCGGAATCTCCGCCTGCGCGAGGCCGACGTCGCGGAGCGAGGCGCCAGTGGCTAGCTTCAACTGTGAGGCGACCAGGTTGACAAACACGACTTCTTCGGTGACTGGGTGCTCGACTTGGAGGCGCGGGTTTGCTTCGATGAACGCGAGTTTCTCCCACTGCGCGTGTGACTTGGCTTCGACGACTGCCAGTTGATCCCGGTCGGCTTCGCTAATTGTTCGCCGCGACGGCTTGGCAACCTCGGCGGTGAGCAGGAACTCGAACGTGCCGAGGCTTTGGTAGCGCACTTCCCTTGCCATGCTCAGCGCGCCGTCGATCAGCCGCTTGCGGACCGCCGGGTCGAGCGTGGGACTGGGCGCGATCTCGACGATCTTCTGGTTGCGGCGCTGGATGCTGCACTCGCGCTCCCACAGGTGACTCACCTCGCCGCTTCCGTCGCCGACGATCTGCACTTCCAGGTGACGCGCGCGCGTGACGAGTTGCTCCAGGTAGACGCCGTCGTCGCCAAAGGCCGCGAGCGCCTCGGACTGGCATCGCCGGTACGCCTCTTCAATTTCATCGGCGCGATAAACCGCGCGCATCCCGCGCCCGCCGCCGCCCGCAATCGCTTTGATCATCACCGCGCCGCCCTCGAGCGAGGCCATGAACGCTTTCGCCGTTTCCAGGGTCGTCGGGCCGGCGGTTCCGCGCAGGACCGGAACGCCGCATCGCTCCGCCAGCTCGCGCGCCCGCACCTTGTTGCCGAACAGCTCGAGAGTTTCCGGACGCGGACCCACGAAAGTGATCGACTCTTGATTGCAGCGGCGCGCGAACGACGCGTTCTCGCTCAGGAAGCCATAGCCAGGATGAATCGCGTCGCATCCGGCGGCCTTGGCGACCGCGATAATTTGCTCGAGATCGAGGTAGGCCGCGGCGCCGACGCCTTTCAGCGCGATCGCTTCGTCGGCCCTGCGCGTGTGCAGGGAGTTGCCGTCGTCCTCGGAGAATACCGCCACGCTGCGGATTCCGAGTTCGGCGGCGGCGCGCATGATACGAATCGCGATCTCGCCGCGGTTGGCGACCAATAGCTTTTTCGCAAGCATACCGACTATCCGATCATTTTCCGAGACTTTTGTTGGAGTGACTATTGGACTGACTAGTAGGCGATATACCGTATGAGTATTGCGGTTTCTACCGCGCGGGCGCGCGCTTGAGTTTAATTCGGGGCGCGACTATATGACCGCATAGGAACTGCTGTCAAACCAGCGCGGCGCCAATGCTTTGATACTAAGTCGAAGCGCACGCGCGACTCGCCGCGGATCGCGGATAGGAAGACCAATGGAATTTGCACTGAGCGAAGAGCATCAGATGCTCAAGGACCTGGTACGGCGTTTCGTAGACGAGCAACTGATGCCGCTGGAGCGCGCGGTGCTGGCGCGCGAGGCGGCCGGCGGCGGCGCGGGACTCACCGACGAAGAGCGCGCGCCGATCGACAGGAAGTCGCATGAGCTGGGGCTGTGGGGACTTGACGCGCCCACGGAAGCCGGCGGCTCGGACCTGCCGATGGTCGCGATGATCGGAGTCAACGAAGAAATGGGACGGACGGTCACGCCTTACACGCTGCCGCCCGACTCGCCGAACCTGCGCATGCTGATCGCGACCGCCAACGACGAACAGCGCGCGAAATACCTGGAGCCGTATGCGCGCGGCGAGATGACCTCGGCAATTGGAATCTCGGAACCGGGCGCGGGCGCCGACCCGGCCGCGATGAAGACGCGCGCGGTCCGCGACGGCGACCAGTGGGTAATCAACGGACGCAAGATCTGGGTGAGCAGGGCGGCCGACGCCGACTTCACGATCCTGATGGCGGTGACCGACAAGGATGCCGGCACGCGCGGCGGAATTTCCGCGTTCATCGTCGACAAGGGCACGCCGGGCTTCAACGTGGTGCGCAAGATTCCGATGATCGGCGGCGCGTACACCTACGAAATCGTGCTCGAAGATTGCCGGGTGCCGCGCTCAAAGCTGCTCGGCAAGGAGGGCAGCGGGTTCGCGCCGATGCAGCTTCGGCTCTCGACGCGGCGAGTGCAGATGGCGTCGTGGTGCGTGGGGCTGTCGCAGCGCGCGCTCGACATGATCTGCGAGTACGCGCCCCAGCGCATCACGTTCGGCGCGCCGCTGGCGGAGCGCCAGGCGATCCAATGGTGGGTGGCGGATGCCGCGACGCGGATTCACGCGTGCCGCCTGATGGCCTACGACGCCGCGTGGAAAATCGACCAGGGCCGCGAGACCCGCAGCGAGGCGTCGATGATCAAGGTCTTCGGCACCGAGATGGCGCAGGAGATTATCGACAACGCGATGCAGACGTTCGGCGCGATGGGGATGACGAAGGAAATGCCGCTGCAGTTGATGGCCTCGCAGGTCCGCACGATGCGGATTTACGAAGGACCGTCGGAAGTCCATCGCTGGGTGATCGCGCGGAACCTGCTAAGGCTGCGGCGGCAGGCGTGACCCTGCACCCAGTACCCGGACCAGCTCCGGCAGGGGCTGACCCCTGCACTCACTACCCAGACCGGCTCCGTTGTCGCCGGCGAACAACATTGTTGCATCGCCATGCTGATGGCTTGGTATCGCGATATCTGTAGGGGGGTTCGACTCCGGCAGCCTGCGCTCGGCATGCGCGATGAACCTGATTGGACGGATGACGCCGCCCTGATGCCGCGTAGAGCCCACCCAGTCAGGTGTTGCTGTACCTAGCTAGTGTGCGTGGGCCCCATATGATTGCGACGATTGTGGCCACGCAAGTCATGGTCAAGCCGGTGACACGCGGATCGTAAAATGAACCGTGGATCGGAAAGAGCTGCCAGGTGACGTTGACCGTGGTGTGGAAGAGAGCCGCGGCGAAAACGCTCTTGCCGGTATTGTTGTAGAGCCAGACGATGACTACCCGCGCCGCCACGGTGCCGACGGACCACCAGGCAATCCAGGCTGGCGATCGATGAGCCTGCATCAGCGGTACGACGTGCCAGGCAGCCCATACCAGCCCCAAGACTATGCTCGCCCGGAGCGCGCCCAGACGATCCTGCATCGGGTCAGTGACGTATCCCGACCAGCCCAGCTCTTCACCCAACGCGGCGATAAAGAACGCGAGGAATATTGCGAGTGCTGCCAGAACCGGGAATCGCGGGGTTGGAAGTGGCACTTCCATCAGGCGCATCAGTCCGTACGACAGGATCATGACGCCGGGCATCAGGAGAAGTACCGGTGCGTACCAGACCTTCGATCTGATTCGATCGTAATCGAAAGATCGCTTCAGCAGCGCGATCACGCCCGCGGTCTTGTTCTCCCCGTATACAAGAATCAGCGCCACTGTCACTGGGCAGACGAACATGAGCGCAGCAATTGGGAGGCCAGGTAAGAGTTGGGCTTTGGTAGCGGCGCCGGCCAACCAGAATGGGACGGAGAGAACGAAAACCAGCGCGAAGAATTTTAGTGGTGACCGCGATGTGACGATGTTCGAGGAGGCCCCATCAGGCAGTTGCGGGAATGTTGGCATCCCTGGAACGCAATCATCTGCGCGTAAATAAATTCCGCTGCTCAGGAGCGTTCGTTGAAGATTCTGGCGTAGGTTTTTTGGGTGGAGGCGGCGCGTTGTTGGGCTTCGCGGCGTTCTTCCGGGGTGGCCATCTCGGCGATCATTTTTCGTTCCAGCGCGATTCCTTCCGGCAGGGTTACGTCGAGGCCCTGGTTCACCAGTGCTTTGGCGGTTTTGAGCGCGTAGCCTGCGCGTTCGATCAGGACTGCGGCCAGTTCTTCGCAGGTGGGGATTAATTGTGCGGGCGGCACCACGCGGTTTACCAGGCCGATAGACAGGGCTTCGGCGGCAGTGCGCGGGAGGCCGGTGAAGATCATTTCTTTTGCGATTCCCGGACCTACCAGGCGCGGTAGCCGCTGGGTTCCGCCGCCCGCGGGCAGAGCGCCGAAGCGAATCTCGGGCAGACCAATCGTTGCGGTATCGGACATGATGCGCAGGTCGCAGGCCAGCGCGATCTCGCATCCACCGCCCATCGCGGCGCCGTTGATCGCGGCGATGACTGGCACGCGTGACAGTTCGAGGGCGCTGAACAGCTCGCGGCGCGGCGGCCCAGCCATCTGATTGGCGCGTTCCGGCGCCGGCGCCGCGGCGGCAGCGGGCCTGGGACGCAGGTCGCGAAGATCGGCTCCGCCGCAGAAATGACGTCCCGCGCCGGTCAGGATCACGACCCGCACCTGCGCGTCGGAATCGACTTCAGCCATCGCGGCGACCACGTCGTTGGCGAGTTGGCCATTGATCGTGTTGGCGCGATCGGGACGGTTGAGCGTGAGGTATGCGATGCCTTCTTTCTTTTCCAGCAGGATGGTTTCGTAGCTCATTAAACTGAACTCCATTTCGTGCAACGTACGCGAATACTCAGATCGGCAGAGCGCGGAGTGAGTAATTGATTACATCGCGAATGAGTATCCGCCGTTGACCGGAATCGTCTGGCCGGTGATCCAGCTCGAGGCGTCGGAGCTCAGGAACAGGATCATGTTGGCGGCGTCCTCGGGCTCGCCGAGCCGCTTGACCTGGTAGACCTTGAGGACACGTTTAGTTGCTTCCGGGTCTTCGTGGCGCGCTGTGGTGGTGGGGGTGCGGGTGGCTCCCAGCGCGACACAGTTAGCGGTGATCCATTGGCGCCCGAGCTGTTTGGCGATCGAGCGCATGAAGCCTGCGGCGCCGGCCTTGGCGGCCGAATAGATTTCCAGGAACGGCTCGCCGACGCGGCCGGCGTCCGAAATTACGGTCACGATCTTGCCGTACTTGCGCTCGATCATCGTGGGCCCGGCGGCGCGGACGCAATTGATCACGCCGTAGAGATTGGTCGCCATGAACGGCGTCCAGTCTTCGGGCTGCTGATCCCAGAACGGCTTGCGGACCACCTTGGTCGGATCGGGCCCCGCATTGCCGGCGTTGTTGACCAGGATATCGACTGCGCCGAACTTCGCGCGCGCCTTATCAAACATCGCGGAGACACCGGCGAAGTCGGTCACGTCGCATTGCGCCGCGAGCGCCTTGACGCCGAGCTTCTCGACTTCGGCCGCGACCGCCTCGGCACGTTCGAGGCGGAAATCATTGACCACGACGCCGGCCGCATTGTTCTCGGCAAAGCGGAGCGCGACCGCGCGTCCGACGCCCTGGCCAGCGCCGGTGATGAGGCCGACGCGTCCCTTCAGATCCAGAATGTTGGTGCCCATTTAAACTCCGTCTTTCCAGTGTCGTTTCGCCCAGCGACTACGGTCACGTGATTGCCGACATTTTATAGCGGCGGGCGCGACTCACATCGGCTTTCGTGAGACCCGAAGCGTTCTGGTCCTGGCGCTCCGAACCTCTTCCTAATTCAATTTTGCGAAGGTCTTATGCACTCGGTGCACTGCGCTCGGGTAGTCCTCGTCGACCGCATTTGCCGCAAGAATGAGAACATCGGCGCCTTGCTCGCGATACGCGGCCAGCCGTTCGATACATCGTGAGGCCGGTCCGATCGCCGCAACCGCATCCGCGAGCTCGTTGGTGACCGCAGCCACCATCGCGTTGGAGTCGCGCCGTTTCGAGGCTTCCATGATGCGCCCGGCGGCGTCGGCGAAGCCGCTGTTCGCCATGATGCGATTGTAGAACGGCAGCGCGCCGTAGAATGCAAGTCCGCGCCGCGCCGCCTCATAGGCGGTTTTCAAATCATCGTGCAGGAAGAGCGGCACACCGCAGGTCATGGTAAGGCTGCCGGGCGCGCGTCCCTTCTCCTTGGCGACCCGGTTCGCGGCATCGATCGATTTGCGCATGCGTTCCGGCGGGCACATGTATAGCATCAGCCCATCCGCCATCTCGCCCCCGAGCTTCGAGGTGTCGAGCGCCAGCGCCGCAAAGTAGATCGGGATCGGATGGGCGGGTTTGGGAAACTTCGTCCCGAACATCGCGAGCTCGCCATTGAAGGCCTTGCGGATGATGTCCGTGTCGTGGCGCAAGCGGTCGCGCGCATTGCCCATCTCGATGCCGCGCGCTTCCAGCGCCGGCCGATGACTGACGCCCAGCCCCAAAATGAAGCGCCCTTGCGCCGCGTCCTGCACCATTTCGGCCGCAATCGCGCACAATGCAGGGTCGCGCAGATAGATATTCACGATCCAGGTAGCGATATCGATCCGCTTGGTCGCGTTCGCCACCGCCAACGAGCACAGCAGCGCGTCGTTGACCGCCTCGGGAATGTAGACGCCGCCGAAGCCGGCGTCTTCGGTCTCGCGCGCGAGCTGAACGAAGGTGGACAGCCCGGGCACCATCGGACGAAGAGTCATGCCGTAGCCTTTCATCGATACCTCCTCAGTCGCGGCAGGCGCCTGCCAGGCTGGATACTGCGACGCCGCGACGCCCCTCGCGCAGGTCGTTGCGATCGTATCCGTTGGTGAGATAGCCGAAGGAAATCCCGCTGGCCGGATCGGCCCATCCGATTTGCCCGCCGAAGCCCGGATGCCCGAACGCCTCCGGCGAGTTGGTGCGTCCGAAGCCGCGCAGATTCCCTTTGCCGTCGTCGCCGGCAATCACGATGCCGAGCGCGCGATTGGCGACGATGCCGCGCGCGGGATCGATCAGCTTGCCGCTGCGGATACGGCGCGCCTCGCGCAGCATGTCGGATTGCCAGATGCGCGTGCCGTCGTGCGCTTTGCCGTCGTTGAGCAGCGCCTGATAGAAGAGCGCGATGTCGCCCGCGGTCGTCATCAGGCCGCCGGCGGGAAAGTCGGTCTCGCGCATCTCGGGATCGTTCATTTCCAAAATCGCACTTTCGGTGATGGTGCCGAGCGCGGCGCGTGGCGGAGTGATGCCGAGCTTTTGATATTCCTCATCCTTGGCCGGTTCGCCCACCCATTTGACGTCCGCCATCCGATGCTGCTGGGCGCGCGGCAGTCCGATGCGCAGATCGGGAAGGCCCAGCGGCTCCGCTATCCGCTCGCGCACGAAATCACCGAGCCGCTTGCCGGTAATGCGCTCGATCGCCTCCGCGATCGGCCAGTAGTTCGCATGAACGTGGTAGAAAAACTTCTCGCCGGGAGGATTGATGGGACGCCATTGCGCGAACCGCTCCAGCCGCCGTTTATGATCGCCCCAATCCTTGAAGGAGCCGGGCGCGGTCGGAATTCCCGCGGTATGAATCAGTAGATGCTCGACGGTGGTTGGCTCCTTACCGTTGGTCCCATACTCAGCCACGTACTTCACGATTTTGTCGGCGGGACTGATTTTTCCTTCCTGGATGAGCAGCCACAGCGCCGACGAGGTGATCGCTTTGGTCGCCGACATCGCGACGAAAACCGTTTCGTCGGTTGCGGGCTTGTCGACACCGCCCTGGACTGCCTGCCCGAAGGTCTGCATCGCGGCGATCTTGCCGTTGCGCGCGATCGCAACCTGGCATGCGGGCAAGATGCCTTCCTTGACCTCGCGCGCGGCGCGATCCATCAGCGCCTGAACCTTGTCGGGATTGAGTCCAACTTCAGCGGGACTATCGGCGAAGAATTTTGCGGCCGGCATATGATTTAACTCCTGAGTTGAGCGGTAACACGCTTGCTAATTGGCTGGCAACATAGTCAGTGGTAGACGATCGGTGTTTTGGGAAGTTGCCCGGAGGGGTTGATCGCATGGACGAAAAGATCGCGGCACAGCCGGAACTCTATGCGGCCTCCGTCGAGGGCGATGCGGTGCCGACGCTGAAGGGCGGGCGATGCCGCGCGTGCGGCTACGTTTTCTTTCCGCCGCAGCATTACGGATGCGAAGTGTGCGGCGCGCTGCCGTCCGAGCTGGAGTCCGTTCCGCTGAGAGGAAGCGGCGTGCTCAATTCATTCGCGACCGTGCATCATCACGCGGGCAAGGGGATCGAGACGCCCTTCACGATCGGGCTGATCGTGCTCGACGACGGCCCCGCGGTGCGCGCGACTCTGACCGCGCGCACCGATGAAGGCTTGCGGGTGGGCGATCAGATGCGCGCGGTGCTGGTTGCGGCGGGCGCGAGCGAGGATGGAAAAGAAATCGTGGAGCTGCGCTTCGCGAAAGGGGCGGCGAGCCGATGAAAAAGACGTTACGCGAGATGCGTCCGGTGTACGTGGTCGGAATCGGACTCCATCGCTATCAGCGCATGAGCGAGACGTCGTACGTCACGCTCGGGCTCACGGCGGTGCGCGAGGCGCTGGCCGATGCGAAAATCGAATGGCGCGCGGTGGAGTCCGCATACACCGGCACGGCGCTTATCGGCATGGCGGCGTCGCGGCCTATGCTGCGCCATCTGGGGGCGAGCGGAATTCCCATGGCGCAGGTGGAAAACGCGTCGGCCTCGGGCTCGACGGCGTTCCGCCACGCGTGCCTCGACGTGGCCAGCGGGATCAGCGACGTGTCGATCGCGATCGGCGTGGACAAGCCGGGGCCGGTCGGCTCGGGTCCCGCGAAGAGCAATTTGCGCGACCTGGTCGGATCGCGCGCGGTGCCGTTCACCCATTTCGCGCTGCTGACCAATCAGTACATGAATCGCTACGGCGTCAGGATCGAACAGATCGCGGCGGTGGCGGTGAAGAACAATCGCAATGGCGCCAACAATCCCTACGCGCAGCGGCAGAAGGCAGTGACGCTCGACGAGGTGATGGCGGGGCCCGCGATTTCGGGCTCGTTGACGCGCCTGCAATGCTGCCCGGTCGGAGAAGGCGCGGCGGCGGTGATCGTGGCGTCGGACGATGCGATAGCCGAGCTCGGGATCGATCGTTCGCGCGCGGTGCGCGTGATCGCGTCGGTGACGCGGACCGAGCGGGTTTATCGCGGCGCCAAAAACTTCGACGCGGAGCTGACGCGCGAAACCGTGGCGCAGGCATACATCGAGGCCGGGATCACGGCGGCCGATCTCGACGTCGTGGAGGTGCACGACGCATTTACGATCGAGGAGCTGCTCTACGCGGAAATGCTGGGACTGTGCGGCGAGGGCGAGGGGGCCGCGATGGTCGCCAGCGGCGCCACCGATATCGGAGGCAAGTGCGCGCTCAGCGCGTCGGGCGGGCTGCTCGCGATGGGCCATCCGATCGGGCCTACCGGAGCAGGCCAGATCGCGGAAATCACGCGCCAGCTACGGGGCGAGGCGGGAGTACGCCAGCAGCCCGGCGCGCGTACCGGGCTTGCGCATATGGTCGGAGTCGGCGCGGTGTGCGTCGTGCACGTGCTGCGGAAGGAAAATTAATCCCGGACCAGCGAAACCGCGGCGGGTTTCGCGCTCCCTGGTTCACCCGTATCGGGCTGCGCGCTTTCAGGCGGGCACGGCGCGAATCTTTCCGGGTTTCTCGTCCGGCTTATCGGGCCCTTCGTCCGACTGATCCCAGAGCTTGATTCCTCCCAGCAGTCCTTCCAGGTTGCTCACGGTTTTTACGTTTGGCGGCAATTTGATCTTGATGTATTTCGCGTCGCCGCCGCCGATGTATAAGCGGTCATAGTTGAAGGTCTGCGCCAGCTCGCCGATCGCCTGGCCTAACTTCCGATTCCATTTCTTTTTGCCTTTCTTTTCCAGCGCGCAATGGCCCAGCTCGTCCTCATAGGTCTTGCCCTTGTGAAACGGATGATGGCCGAGCTCCAGGTGGATGCGGTGGCCGTCGATGAACACCACGGAGCCGAAACCGGTGCCCAGCGTGATCACCATTTCCAGGCCATGCCCGGTGACACTACCGAGCCCCTGCACATCGGCGTCGTTGGCGATGCGCACGGGACGCTTGAGCTTCTTTCTCAGCGTGGACTGAAGTTTGAAATCGTTCCATCCCTTGCCCAGGTTGGGAGCGGTGTAAATCACGCCCTTCTTGATCACGCCCGGGAAGCCGACCGAGACGCGCTCGAAGGGGGCTTGCATCTCGGCGAGCGTGCGCACGATGGCGATAATTTTTTTCGGGGTCGCATTTTTCGGAGTCGGAATGCGCTCGCGCTCCTTGATCGGTTTTCCGTAGCGGTCGAGCGGCTGCGCCTTGATGCCGGTGCCGCCGATGTCCACGCACAGCGTGCGCGGGGTCTGGCTGGTCGCGACATTTCCGGCGCCGGGCTCGGCGGCTCCCTCGACGTAGGCCCTGGTCTCCTGAGTATTCAATTTTCCGGCGACTGGTTTGGGCACCGATTGCAGTTCTCCTTTTTCGCGCTTCCCGCTTATAGCGCAAAATTGCGGGGGCGCGCAGTCTTTTCGCGCCCGCGCGCAGAGGCGGTTTGCCCACCCGGAGTGGGGTTGGGGCGACATTGCCCGATACCCTTACAATCGACTATTCTTCATGCCGCGATCAGCGGGAATTCCGCGGAGGCCGCGCGCAGGGCGGCTCGCCGCGAAGGCAGACAGTTCCATGTCGGTCCACACCAAACGTTTTCCTTCCGAGGAAGAATACGAGAACTGGCTACAAATCGCCGGCTCGCGCATCCGCGTGTTAACGGTGCGAAGCGTGGAGGAGGGGCCGACGCGATCGGGACTGCGCGGCAGCAAACATCAGGTCATCATCACCTACCGGGCCACCGACAAGGATTTGCGGCCGGCGCGGTCCAGGGCGTTGATCGTCGTCGAAGCGATCGTGATCGTGGCGGCGTTGGTCGCGGTGGGCGCGTACATGATGCAGCAGCAATCGCCGCCGCAGTCTGAAGCGCCGCTCAAGCTCGACGAGCACTGACCCTCGGGCGGATCGCGGCGGCGCGCTCGGGCGCGAGCGCGACCTGGCCGCATTCACGGATTCTCACCAGCATTGGCCGGCATTCGGCCAGCATTCTGCCAGCATTCGGATAGTTAGACGGCGCCGTCGCCGGGCGCGGCGATTGCGGCATCGCGGCGAAAATATCGCGCGCGCGAGGGCGTCCGATTTGATCCGGCGGAAATCGCGCCGCCTCGCTTCCAGAGCCATCGCGCGAGGTTTTTAGAGAAATTTCTTTGTCCTGAACAGTTCAGGGTTATGGAAATTTCGATTGTGCGTCAAAATTCCGCGCGATGGATGACCTCCTTACACGCGCTGGCGGTGATCGAAGTCGGAACGCGGGCAAGCCGTTCGCTTCGACTGCGATCAATACCGCCAGCGTGCCCGCCCCCTCGGGCAAAGACTTCGCTGCCGCTCTCCCCGTCGGCACTCGGAGCGGCGAGGGGGAGGGTGACCGCAGCGCCACTCGCGCCGGACTCGCGGCTTCCGCCGGCGTGCATGCCACCGCGATCGACACCGCGCCCGCGAGCGGGCAGATCGCTACGGCGCCGGTGCCGCCGGAATGGATCGAGCTGGTGCCGGCGGGAGTGTTCTTCGGACGCGACGGGCGCGGGCCGTTTCGCCTGGAGCATCCGGAGCAGGTGATCGCGGCGACCGTCGCGCTGCAGATGGCAGCGGGAATTCCGATCGACTACGACCACGCCACCGATTTTGCGGCGCCGCAAGGGCGTCCAGCGCCGGCCGCCGGCTGGATCAAGCAACTCGAGGCGCGCCTCGGCGCGATCTGGGGGCGGGTGGAATGGACCGGGCGCGCGGCGGCGGCGATTCGCGCGCGCGAGTATCGCTACATCTCGCCGGTTTTTCAGTTCGAAGGCAGCGACGGCAAAGTCACGCGCCTGCTGCGCGCGGGTCTCACCAATAATCCAAACCTTTACCTGACCGCGATTGCCAGCGCCGAGCCGCTCGTCACCGGCGCGGAACACAAGGACGGAATCATGGAAGAGTTTCTGAAACAGCTTCGCGGGATTCTGCAGCTCGACGGCGACGCGAGTCCCGATGCGGTCGCCGAGCGGGTTCGCGAGATGTGCGCGAGTACCGGCGCCGGCGACGACGCGGTAAACGCGCGCTTTCCCGACCCGGCCCGCTTCGTCGGCATCGCGGAGTACCAGCGCGCGGTGACCGAGCTGAACTCGATGCGCGCTGAGCGCGCTCGCGAGAAGGCGGCGCACGCCGTCGACGACGCGATTCGGGCCGGCAAGCTGGTCCCGGCGCTGCGCGAGTGGGCGGTCGCATACTGCACCGCGGACCTGAAGGGCTTCCAGGCGTTCGCGGCCAAGCAGCCGACGATCGTCGGGGGCGAGCCGGCGTTTCCGAGCGACGCGCAGATACCGCCGTCGGTGCTGCTGAGCGCGCCGGAAGTCGCGATCTGCGCGCAGCTCGGCCTCAAGCATTCCGAATTTCTCAAACGCAAAATTGGGCGCCGCGATTTCCTGAGCCTCGAGCGCGGGCTCTCCGATCCGGAGAAGTAACCCTCCAAGCGAACCGCGCGCGCTGCGGCGCGACGCGGCACCAAGGGACAAGGTGAGAAGATGGCGGCATTAACCAATTCTCGTAACACGCCCGAGATGGCCGATGGCGGACGGATGCGCGTGTACCCGGTCGAGGCCAACACCAATATCTACCTGGGCGGGATCGTCGCGCTCGACGCGGCGGGCAACGCGGTGCCGGCGTCGGCGACCACCACCACCGCGAACACGCTCAAGGCGATCGGCCGCGCCGAGCGCGTCCACAACGGCATCCCGGGGCAGGACGCGATCAACAATCCGGGCGTGGCCGGCGCGATCTCGATCGTCGCGCGCAAAGGCGTGTTCATGTTCAACCAGGACAACTCGATCACCGCGGCGCAGGTCGGGCTTCAGTGCTTCGCGCTCGACGACAACACCGTCACCGCCACCGATCGCGCCAGCGGCGCGACGGTGCAGCAGTACGCGGCCGCGGGCCAGGTGGTCGCGATCGATCCGAGCGGCCAGGTGTGGGTCGACTTCTGGCATCAGGCGACGGTGGCCGCGTAATGGGCATCGACAATTTCAGAGGCAGGGTGAAGTAAATGGAAATCAGCGCTGCAAACCTGACCGCATTGTTCACCGGCTTCGACGTCGTGTTCCAGCGCGGCTTCGAGAAGCCGCCGTCGTACTACGAGAGTATCGCGAGCGTGGTGCGCTCGGGCTCGCGCCAGACCACCTACCCATGGCTCGGACGCACCACCAAGTTCCGCGAATGGCTCGGCGATCGCGTGGTGCAGGCGCTCGAGTCGCACTCCTACACGATCGTGAACAAAAATTTCGAGGACACCGTCGGGATCGATCGCAACGATATCGAGGACGACACCTACGGCGTCTACGAACCGATCATCGAGCAGCTCGGCTGGGACACCAAGGTGCATCCCGACATGTTGCTGTTCTTCATGCTCAAGGATGCGGTGACCACGCCGAGCGACGTGATCGGTTACGATGGCCAGCCGTTCTTCTCCGCGAGCCATCCGGTCGGACTGATGGGCCAGCCGACCACCGCGACTTCCAACGTCAACTCGAGCGGCTCGGGCGCGTACTGGTATCTGCTCGACGCATCGCGCGCGATCCGGCCGTTCATCTTCCAGCTGCGGCGCGAATACGCAGTGACCCGGATGAGCACGCTGAGCGACGAGGCGGTGTTCAACCGGCGCGAGTTTCGCTACGGCGTCGACGGCCGCGCCAACACCGGAGTCGGGCTCTGGCAGCTAGCGTACGCGAGCAACACCGATCTTTCGAATCCCGCGAACTACGGCGCGGCGCGCGCCGCGATGCGCGCGGTGACCACCGACGCGGGCGTGCCGTTCGGCGCGCTCTCGAGCCGCAACGGCGTCTACCTGGTGGTGCCGCCGTCGCTCGAAGAGGTGGCGCGCCAGCTGCTCAACTCGGAGTTCATGGCTGGCGCGGGCGCCAGCGCGAGCGTCGCGACCACCAACATCTGGCGCAACAGCGCCGACCTGATCGTGAGCGAGTACCTCTCATGAGAAGCGCCGCGATGAGCATCAGAGCTTCCCTGGGCTGCGCACCGGCGGGTTCTCCTCCTGCCCGCCGGGCCAGCAAGCGTCCCCGGCTCCCGCAGGCGTCCCCCACGCCTGCGGGAGCGACGCTCGCCGCGCGGCGCTCCGGTGCGGCTCGTGAAACGATCGCAGCGAGGACCGGCGCCAGGATCGCGATGCTTTCCGCACGCGGCCGCCGCCGGCATGAGAAGCAGTGAGTTACGCGACTCCGCAAGACATCATCAATCGCTACCCGAATCGCGACCTCGTGCAACTGACTAATGAGGATCCGACGGCGACCACGGTCAACGACGCGCCGCTGCAGCAGGCGCTAACTGACGCGTCGTCGGAGATCGATACTTACCTGGAAGCACGCTTCGCGCTGCCGCTGAGCGATCCGCCGGCGGTGCTCAATCGCCTCGCGTGCGACATCGCGATGTACCGGCTGCAGTCGCTGCGGCCGCTGCATGATCTCGAAGACGCGCGCCGTCGCTACGACGACGCGATCGCGATGCTGAGCAAAGTCGCGGCTGGAGAGCTGACCCTGGGCCTCGCGACCGACAATCAGGAGCCGCCCGCCGCAGGCGACGCGGAAGGAACGCAGGGCCCCGTGCGCACGTTCAGCCGCGAGAAGTTGAAGGGCTACTGAGATGGCGGCGATGCTGGATGCACCGTGGGCGGGCACCACCTTCTCGCCGCCGACGCCGCTGGACATCGCGACGATCGAAAACGCGATCCTCGCGCAGCTCAGATCGCAGATCGCGACCATCGAGATCGCGCACTACCCGGACCGCCCCGAGTCGTGGCGGCTCACGCATCGAATCGGCGCGGCGCTGGTGCAGTACAAGGGCGCGAGCTACGGCCCGCAGCTCGCCACCGCCGCGATCATCCAGGAACGGCGGCTCGAGTTCGACGTCACGCTGATGATGCGCGATCTCGGCTGGGCCGTTGGCGCCGATCCGGGCGGTACCAGTCCCGGCGCATACGCGATGATCGAGGCGGTGCGTGCGGCGCTGGCGGGATTCGTGGTGCCGGGATGCCGCAAGATGTTCCCGGTGCGCGAGAAGTTCGTCGAGCGCGATCGCCAGGGCGGCGTGTGGATCTATGCAATCACGTTCGCGCTCTCGACCGTCGCGATCGAAGCTCCGGCGACGCAGAACTTCCCGCTCTTCACGCGCGGCCTCGCACTGGATGAAGCGCGGCAGACCGCGATCGTGCTCGCTCCCGCCGCGTACACGTTCAATTCGTCGGGCCAGATCCAGCTCGCGCATGGCAACGTGTTTTCGGTAGTCGTCACCGGCCCCGGCCCCGTGGTGCTCACGCAGGGCGTCGACTATGCGCTGGATCCGGTCAACGGGATCATCACGGTACTTGCCGGCGGAGCGGCTTCGGCCGGCGAGACGGTGCAGATCGCATATAGCTACTCCGACGAAGTAGTCGCATCCGCGGGACAGAGCGCACCAACCGATTGACTAATTGACTATGCATCGAGCCATTAGCAACTTCGAACGACTGACTAGCAGGTGAAAGATGGCAGCGAGTTTCATTCACGGAGTTGAGGTTCTCGAGGTGCCCAGCGGGCCGGTGCCGGTCACGGTGGTGAAGTCCGCCGTGATCGGGCTGATCGGCGCTGCTCCCACCTGGGCGGTGGAGTCACCCTCAGTCGCGCCGGCGCCCAGCGTGCCCACGCTGGTCTCTTCCGCCCTCGACGCTGCGATGTTCGGCCCGCTGGTACGGGGATACTCGATTCCTTATGCGCTCGCGGCCATCCAGGAGCAGGGCGCGGGCCAGGTGATCACGGTGAACGTTTTCGATCCGACGCGGCATTTCACCGCAATCGCGGCGACGCCCTTCACTTTCAACGCGCAGAACGTGATCAACCTGGCGCATATGGGTGTTTCCAGCGTCGTGGTCACGAGCAATCCGGTGGGCACGACTTACGCGCCGGGCACCGACTACACCGTGGATGCCGTGAATGGAGTCATCACGGCGGTACCGTCAGGGTCTGGCGGTCATATTCCTTCTGCCGGCGCGGTGCTGGTTTCGTTCAACTACGCGGATCCGACCAAGGTCGCCGACGCCGACATTATCGGCGCAGTGACCTCTGGCGTGTACACCGGGATGCAGGCCTTGCTGACGACCTATGGCACGATGGGGTTCTTCCCCAAAATCCTGATTGCGCCCGGCTACTCACAGAACGCCGACGTCGCCAGCGCACTCACCTCGCTCGCAAACGCGATCCGCGCCATGGCACTGGTCGATTCACCGCCGTCAACGCCGGTCGCCACCGCGATCTCGAATCGCAGCCTGATCGGCAACGCATTCGACACGAGCAGCAACCGCGCCATCCTGTGCTATCCGCAGGAAACTTTCCTCGACGCCGGTTTGGTGCCGACCGGCGTGACGTTGAGCCCGTCGGGTGCGCCGCTTACCGCGCCGTTCAACGCGAACGCAGTCGGTCCATTCTCGCAGTGGGTGGCGGGCGCGATCGCGGCCAAGGATCTTGCTGAAGGTTACTGGTGGTCGCCTTCCAACACCGAGGCCGAGGGAATCCTGGGGCCCGACGTGCAGCTCTACGCGTCGATCCTCGATCCGCTTTCCGACGTGAACAACCTCAACGCGGCCGGGATCGTCACCGTCTTCAACGCGTTCGGTAATGGGATGCTGGTGTGGGGCAACCGCTCGGCGGCGTATCCGACCAGCACCGCGCCGGACAACTTCATCAGTGTGCGGCGCACGATGGACGTGATCGAGGAGTCGGTCGAGTTGGCGATGCTGCAGTTTATCGATCAGCCGATTTCAAACGCCCTGATCACCACGATCCTGGCGAGCGTGAACGCGTTTCTCCGCTCGCTAATCCAGCGCGGCGCGCTGGTCGACGGTTCGGCGAGCTACAATCCCGCCGAGAACCCGCCAAGCCAGGTTTCCGCAGGGCAGTTGGTATTCGATCTCGATGTGATGCCGCCGCCTCCCGCGGAGCGCATCACCTTCCAGAGCTTCCTCGACGTGACGCTGCTCCAGGAGCTCGGGCAGACGACTTCCACTACCACTACCAGCAGCTAGGTGTGACGAGCTAGCGCGGCCAGTAGTCAATTAGCCTGGGGACAAGAATGAATATTCAGATCAACTCACTGACTAATGCGAATATATACATCGACGGCGTCGGGCTGCTCGGACGCGCCGAGGAGATCGAAGTTGCGCAGCCGCGGCACAAGATGATCGACTACAAAGGCCTCGGGATGGCGGGGAGCGCGGAGCTGTGGGCAGGAGTCGACAAACTCGAGTCCAAGATCAAGTGGGTATCGTTCGACGCCGACACGCTCACGATGGCGACCAGTCCATTTCAGACGCACAATTTCCAGGTGCGGGGCGATCTCGAACAGTATACCAGCCAGGGCCGCGCCTCGGAGCTTCCGGTGATCTATCTGATGACCGGCATTTTCAAAGACGCGGGAATCGCGACCTTCCGGCAGCATCAGATGGTCGAGACCAGCTCGGTTATCAGCGTCTATCATTCGGAATTGTATGTCGCGGGCGTGCAAATTTACCTGTACGACGTGTTCGCGAACATCTACGTCGTGGGCGGCGTCGATCAGCTCGCCAATTTCCGATCAAATCTCGGCGGATGACCTGATCGCCCGCCGCCGAGTTCGGAGACCAGGAATTTTTCCTTCAGGAGATGCGCGATGGCTGAAGATCTCACCGTAAATGGAGTGCGGATTGGCGCACGCGCCGGCGAATTCGGAGGCGAGACTCGAAGCTTCGAGCTGCCCTCGGGGGCGAGCGCCGAGGTGCGCAAGGGAACCGGCCGCGACCTGATGCGCGCGCAACGGGCCGCGGTGGGCGCCGACGCAACCGCGGTGGTGTTCGCGCTGATAGCGGAACTCGCGGAAATCGACGGGCGCCGAATCGTGTACGAGGACGTGCTCGCGATGGATCTGGCAGACGTGATCGCGCTCCAGGCCGAGGTGGTCGGCGAAAATTTTCCGCTCCCTCCGCCGCAGGCTTCGCCGGCCTCGTCAGATTCGGATTCTCGATCCGCGAGCTAGAAGCGATGGACTTTGCGGAACTGGAATACTGGACGGGCGCGGTCGACAAGTACCATCGCGCGCTCGGCGAACGCGGCGGAGGGAACCAGTGATGAGCGAGCCGAACAACCACGGCGCAGTCCCGGGCGCGGGCGCCACGCGCATGCACCAGGTGTGCGGATGCTGGCGGATGGAACGATCGAGCGACGGCCGCTACCGTCCGCGCCTGTTCCTCATAGCCGATGGAAACCTGGTGATCGCCGAGGCGGTTCTGGATTTCCCGACGCTGGAGGCGGGGCGGGTTCTCGCGGCGACGATCGGCAACATGATCAATCAGCAGCCTCCCGAGATTTTGAAGCCCTCATGATGACTCCGGGATCGGAGCAGAGAGCGCGTGTGAACCCAAAGCGGACCCTCCAGGCGGTGACAAGATGAGTGCGCGACTATTTGTCGGAAATCTGAGTTTCTCGATCGGTGACGATGCATTGCGGCAGGCCTTTGCGGCTGCGGGCACGGTTACCAGTGCCGAGGTGGTGCGCGACCGCTTCGACGGCCGCTCCCGCGGCTTCGGTTTCGTCGAGATGGCGACCGCGGAAGAAGCGCTCGCCGCCGCGCGCGAGCTCAACGGCAAGGAACTCGGTGGGCGCGCGATGCGCGTCGAAGCCGCCACCTCAACCAGGCCCGCAGAACGCAGGACCTCGGAGGCCCGCCACTAACCGGAGCGTCGGCTCGCGCCACGCTTTCATTGACGCCCTGATTTGCGGCGCAGTCATCGATGCGCGCCGCCGTGGAATCCATGTTTGCACTTCTGGGCGATATTCCGTTCGAAGTAGTTGGCTCTCCGCAAGGCTTCGATGCGAGCCAGGCTTACGACTACGCCGAGCAGCGGGTGATCGAAGCTGCGCCACGCCTACAGTGGCTAGCGAATGAGTTGGAGCGGCTGAGCTTCGATCTCCTGTTCCATTACTCATTCACTAATCCGGCAGCGCAACTGTTGCTATTGCGGTTTACCGCCGATGCGCATCAGGCGCTCCCACTGGTATTCGGGACCGGCGAGTTTCGCGGCTACTATGTGATCGAATCGATCACCACCAAGTCGCTGCAGTTCTCGGCGCAGGGCGATCCAATCGCGATTACGGTAAGGCTCGCGCTCAAAGAGTGGGTACAGGATCCCGAGCTTAACGCCACCGCGTCGCCGCTTACCTCTTTCACGCCAATCGGTATCGTTGTCGCGCCAGCTGCGACCGCCTCCAGCGCGCTTACCACTGCGGCCAGCCCACTTGCGGCTGCGTCGGTGCCGCTGCTCAGCACGGGGGTTTCACCGCTGCTGAACAATTTCGGACCGTCTGTTCCGGAAGGACCGAGCCTGCTGCCGGGCGACGTGCCAACCGCGGTGATCACCAGGAGCGTGAGCCTGTAATGTCGTCAGGGCAGTTCATAGTGCATGTGACCAGGGCCGGCGAGCGATGGGATCTGCTCGCATGGCGATACTACGGCGATCCAACTGAGTATAGCCCGATTATATTTGCGAATCCCACTGTGCCAATCGAACCGGTATTCGACGCCGGAGTGGCTATCGCAGTGCCTATTCTGCAACAGAGCGCAAGCGGATCGGTAAACCTGCCGCCATGGAAACAGCCGCAGTCGCAGCAGGGGGCCTCCTGATGGCGGCGTCTCCAATCGCATATCCAGTGCGCGCGCCGCAGTGGGTAATCACCTACCAGGGCGTGAACATCACCGGCGACATATCGCAGATGGTGCTCTCGATTGGCTATGTCGATCGGCTGGAGGCCGCTTCCGGTAAAGCCGAGATCGAGCTCGAGGATCACGCCAAGCGCTGGCAGGGGCCGTGGTATCCGGACCTGGGCGACGCGTTGAACCTGTCGATCGGTTACCTGGGCGAGGATCTGCTGCCATGCGGCGACTTCCAGGTCGAGGAGATCGGACTGGAAGGACCACCGGATGCGATGCGGCTGCGATGCCTTGCCACCTATGTGACGCAAGCGATGCGCACGCGCAACACGGTCGGCTACGAGAACCAGAGTCTGCTCGGAATCGCCTCGACGATCGCATCAAAGTACCAGCTCACTCTGATAGCCGCACCGGAGTCGGCTGATCTGGTATTCGCGCGCATCACGCAGCGCCATGAAACCGATCTCGAGTTCCTACAGCGGCTCGCGAACGAGCACGGCTATGATTTCAGCGTACGCGGCGCGACGCTGGTTTTTTATGCCGTTGCGGCGCTGGAAGCGGCGCCGCCGGTAATGACTATTACGCGTGCGAACACTTTGCGCTTCAGGTTCCGCAATCGCACACAGAGTATCTATCAGAACGGGCAGACTGCGTATTTCGACCCGGACACCAAGGCGCTCATTCTGCAGAGTGCCGCCGAAACGTCGGCGGTGCCCACCACCGACAAGATCAAGCTCCTGCTGCGATGTGAGAACGGACAACAAGCGCTGGTGAAGGCTAACGCCGCCCTTCATCGCAATGACATGTGGTTGTTCGAGGCGCAGCTCACGATGCCAGGCACCACCACCCTTGCCGCAGGACTCAACGTAACGATCAGCGGATGGGGCGCGCTCGATGGGATCTACCTGATCGAGGAGGCACGTCATCGGATCGATCGTGCGCGAGGCTACACGACCGAGGTCGAGGCGAGGCGCGTCGGGTAACTCGCCGTGATGCAAACCCGGAGGTCTGCCGTGCTTAAGAGATCAATCCTTGCGGCGCTGCTGATCATTGTGCTGAATGCGCCGGCGGCGGCGTTCGGCCAGGCAATCAACTCGAGCGGCGCGGGCGGCGGAGCGCCGGTTTCCACCGGTCAGACCGGCGCCGCGGGCGGCAAGGGCAGCGGCTGGAGCTGTGACACGACCGCGGGTACCTGCACGGCGCTTTGAATGGAACGGCTACTCAAAAGGCATCGGCAGATCGACGAGGCGCCGTCGTTCCGGGTCGGAATCGTGCAGGCGCAGGACGTGGTGAACGCCAAGGTGCGAGTAGTATTTCCAGATTACGACGAGGTAATCAGCTACTGGCTATTCGTCCTGTTCGCGAAGACCCAGAACGACAAAGAATACTGGATGCCCGACGTCGGCGAACAGGTGGTATGCCTGATGGACTCGCGCGACGAAGCCGGATGCGTGCTCGGCGCGATCTACTCCGCGGTCGACCTGACCCCGGTGCAGAGCGCCGACAAGTGGCATCTGCAGTTCCGGGACGGAACGTTCTTTGAGTACGACCGCGCGTTTCACGTGCTGGAGCTCGAGTTTCAGGATTCATCGACCTTCGTCTACGACGGCATTCAGCACCTGCTCAATTTGCACTTCCAGGATGCCTCCGACTTCAAGTACGACGCGACTCAGCACCTGTTCGACTTGCTATTCCAGGACTCATCCGAGTTCAAATATGACGCGGGCCAACACCTGCTCGATCTGAGGTTCCAGGACGCGACCGATATTAAGTACGACGCGGCCGGGCACGCGCTGTATTTTTCTTTCAACGACGGGACCAATCTCAAGTACGACGCGTCCGCCCATCTCTTCGATCTCGACTTCACGGACTCGAGCGACTTGAGGTACGACGCCAGTGCGCATCAGCTCGACTTCAAGTTCCTGGACGGCGGTGAGATCAAATACGACGCGAGCGCGCACGCGCTGTCGATCGCGATTCCCTCGGGCGGCACGGTGAATGTATCGGCGAACGGCGCATCGATCGCGATCGACGCGGCGGGCAACGTCCAGATCATCTCGGCGGCGCAGATAAAGCTCGGCGCGGGCGCGCTCAAGGGCGTCGCACGCCTCGGTGACCAGGTACAATGCCCCGCCGGAACCGGGGTAATCACCAGCGCGAGTTCGATCGTGGAGGCGGACTGATGTCGGCGGACGCGGTCACGCTTGCGGACATCACGTCGGCTGACTGGTCGCTCAAGCTGGGCGCGATCGGACAGGTGGTGCAGGGGGTTGCGGATGTCGACCAGTGCATCGCGATCATCCTGACCACGCCGCTGGGAAGCGACCCGCTGCGCCCCACTTTCGGCTCCGACATCTGGCGCTACATCGATTTTCCAATCGACATCGCGCTGCCGTCGATCGTACGCGAGCTCACCGCGGCGATTACCAGTTGGGAGCCGCGAGTGACGGTCCTCAACATCGCGGTCGCTCCAGTTCTCGACGGCTCGACGCAGTCGGGCGCGCAATTGAGCGTGACGGTTACCTGGCAACTCAAGCTCAATGGCGCTCCAGCGCCCGCGCAGTCCACCAGCGTCGCGATCCCCGGAGCTTCGTTGTCATGATTCGCCAGCGAGTGGACCAGCGCGATGCGATGTGCGCCCGCGGGCGCATCGAAAGGATGGGTTGATGGCCGCAGGTATTCCGACGCTTCCGCCGCCGGTGTTCGTCAACGACGCGGACGGACTCGACCCGAATTTGATTCTCGCCGACATGATCGCCGCGTTCGAAGCCGCGGCGGGGCGAACGCTGCAGCCCGCGCAGGTCGAGCGCCTGCTCATCAACCTGTACGCGTATCGCGAGTCGCTGGTGCGCAATGCGATTCAGTACGCGGGGCAGCAGAACCTGCTCGCGTTCGCAAACTTCCCGATGCTCGACTACCTGGGCGCGCTGGTCGGCGTGACGCGGCTTTCCTCGCAAGGCGCGACCACCACGCTGCAGTTCACGCTGATCAATCCGCTGACGGTCGCATTGACGATTCCCGCGGGCACGTTGGCGGGAACCAACGATGGGCAGTTCGCGTTCGCGACTAACACGCCGCTGGTGATTGCGCCCGGCCAGACCATCGGCAGCGTCGGCGCGACCGCGACCACCGCAGGCGCCGCGGCCAACGGCTATCTGCCGGGCCAGGTCAACGTGCAGCTCAATCCGAACGCCGCGATCGGTAGCGTGAGCAACACCATCGTCACCGGCGGCGGCGCGACCCCGGAAAGCGACGATCATCTGCGCGCGCGGATCCAGGCTGCGCCGAGCCAGTTCAGCGTCGCGGGTCCGGTGGGGGCGTATCGTTTCTTCGCGCTCAGCGTAGACCCGTCGGTCGCAGATGCTCAGATAGTCAGTCCGCAGCCGGGAACGGTGAATGTGTATTTGCTCACCGGGCCGATCACAGTGCAGCCCGCGGCATCGCCGAACAACGCCGGCGTCGCGGGATCGATTCTGCTGCAGGAGGCCGCCGCGGTGCTGAGCGCGGACACGGTGCGGCCGCTGACTGATACGGTTAACGTGCTCGAGGTTGACGAGGTCGACTACCAGATCGTCGGGACGGTGACGCTGTATTCCGACGCCGATCCTACCGCGACGATGCTGGCCGCCAATGCCGCCGCGCAGCAGTTTGCGATCGCGCTCGCATCGAAGATCCAGCGCGACATCGTGCCGAGCCAGCTGGTTGCGGCGCTCTCGGTGCCCGGCGTCTACGAGGTCGTGCTGACGTCGCCCGCGTACACGCAGCTTGCGCCGGGACAATGGGCGAACTGCACCGCTATCACCCTGGGCTCGCTCTTCAGCACGGAGCATAGCTGAGCGATGAGCGCGCACGCGGAGACTTTCCTTGCGACGGCTACGCACGTGACCTGCGGGGATGGCGGTTGTGCCTGAACTGACTGCAGCGCCCTCGATCAACGATGCTCGCACCCAGGCGCTGCTCACGCTTATCGAGCGCCTGGGCGAGATCGATCTCACGCCGCTGCTGGTCTATCGATTCGACTCGGTGCCGGCCAGCGCGCTGTCGTTCCTGGCCTGGCAGTTCGACGTGCTGTCGCCGCTGTGGCAGTTGGTCGCGCCGGTCGCGCTGAGCATCGACGCGTTGACCGATATCGACTCGCTCACCGACATCGATTTGCTCACCGGCCCGGACGATGTGGTGCTCAACGCCACGGTCGCGGCCGAACGCGAGTTGCTGAAGGAAGCGATCCCACTGCATCGCTTCCGCGGCACTCCATTCGCGATCAAGCAGGCGCTGGCGTCGCTCGGATGGACCAGCGTGTCGCTGCTCGAGGGCCAGGGGCAGTGGGGCGGCACGCAATACCCATCGAATCAGGGATGGGCGGTATTTCGGGTGATGATCAATCTCGCTGCGGGACAGCCGGTCGAGAGCGTGGCCGCGGACACCATCGTGGCCGCGGTGAATTTTTTCAAACCGGCGCGCGCGTGGCTCGACTCGCTGTGGTTCGTGACGCCACCGGTGCTGGACGGCGCGCCGGTGCCGAGCGACCTGCTGGCGATGGGCGGTGTGCCGGGGTATCAAGCTGACGCGGCGCCGGCGCCTTCGGACGCCGCGCTTTCGCTACATGTCGCCGAGCCGGCGTTGCCGGATCCTTTCGGTCCGATCGCGCCGCTCTACAACGCACACTACTGCCACAGCGGGATCACATACGGCGCGAACGAGCCGATCGTCGCCGACCCGGCGCTGATCCTCAACGGCGTGGCGGTCCTGTACGGAGGTTAGAATGAGAAGGCCACTGGGATTGGTACGAATCGTTCTCTTCGAAGGCGCGCGAATCGTTTTCGCGCTCGAGGAGCACAACCTGTTCGTGAACGCCGGGCTGCCTGCCCTCGCGGCGTTGGTCGGTGGCGATACCACCGGCGAGTTCGCCGCGGCGGTGGGCGTCGGCACCGGATCCAACGTGCCGACGGTGAGCGACACCGGACTCACCGCGCCCGCGTACTACAAGGCTCTCGACAGCCACTCCGAAGACGGCAACGGCAGCGTCACTTTCAACTGGAGTCTCACCTCGGCCGACACCGGCGCGGTGGGAATCACCATCCAGGAGGTCGCGCTGTTCGCCAACAAGACCAGCGTCGGACTGCCCGGCAGCAGTTCGCCCTCGCCGATGCTCGCGCGCAAGACCATCAGCTCGATCGCGTTCGCTACCGGGATGAGCGTGGCGGGCACCTGGACGCTCACGTTCTGACGAGGTGAATGATGGCGACCTTAATCGACAGCGCGGAATTCACCAGCAACGAAATTTACGAAATCCAGGCGACCGATGCGGTCGAGGGTGCGGCCTCGGGCGCCAGCTTCGGAGGGATCGGGCTTTCCAATCAGCCGCATCAACAACTCGCCAACCGCACCGCGTTCCTGAAGCAGCGCCAGGACACCAACATCACGAACATCGGAGTGCTGCTGAACTTCATGGCGAGCCAGGTCGGGTCTCTGCAGCAGGAGGGATATCTGAAGATTCCGATCATGGACATCAACCGCGGGCAGGTCTCCGGTATCGTTCAATGGGGATTGGCGACGGCGTCGGTGTCGGGGTCCGGGTTTCTCGTGGTGACGGCGGCGCTGCCGATTACTTTCCCGAACGTGGCGCTGTTCGGCATCGGCACGGCGGCCGGCGCGCTCAACGCCTCGCACATTCCGGTGCAAGTCAACGTGGCTGCGCTGTCCGTCAGTTCGATCGTATTTCATGTGGCCGGACAGCCGAATATTTCGAGCCTGCCCTACGGCATCACCGGAATTTACTTCCTCGCGATTGGTTTCTGAGGCTCGGCCGGCGCTAAAAAAGGTGAGATGATGGATTTGAAGCGGCTTTGCAAGCGCGCAGCGATACTGGCAGTGCCCGCGATAGTGGCCGGGCTCGTCGTGATCGCGCGCGCGGTCGCACAAGTCCCGCCGCCGAACAACCCACCGCCGGGAGCCTATCAGCCGATTCCGAATTTCTCCGGGGTGGGCGCCGGTTTGCTGTTCCGAAGCGCGATCAACGATCGCTTTTCGGGAGCGCAGCCCATCGCGCCCGCGGTCGCGAGCCTGACCTTCGCGAATTTGCCCACCGAACAGGACGGCCTTCTCTACTTTTGCAACAACTGCCTGCGCACCAGTCCCTGTGCCGCGGGCGGAAGCGGGGCATGGGCGCGCGGCGAACGCGGAGCATGGCAATGCACGGTGGGAACGCTCGAGGCCAACCTCAACGCCAACAATTTCAAAGTCGCGAGCCTCGCTGCGGCCTCGAACGCGGGCGATGCGCTCTCTTACGGGCAGACCGGCGCACAGATCAACACGCTGTCAGGATCGAAGAGCGACGGCTCGAATGCGCTCAGCAACTTCAACGTCAATGGCGTCTTTAACGTCAAGGCCTATGGCGCGAAGGGCGACTATAACACTGACGACTCGACCGCCGTGCAGAATGCTATCAATGCCGCGTGCGCGGCGACCAGCGGCAACAGTCCATTTCAAATTCCCACCGTCTACTTCCCGAACGGATCGTATCGTCACAGCTTCCCGTGGATCATCAACTGTACGACCGCGATGAGCATCGTAGGTGCGGGCGAACAAAACACCGGTACCTATCTCGCCAACAGTCAGACACTCATTCCGCATTTCATCTTTGAGCCGTCGGGATACGTTGCCGAACTCGGCACGCTGACGGCCGCCAATCTGGCGACGGGCGCCGCGGGCACCCACGCACTCAATTGGGTAGCTAACAGCCCCCACTGGTATGAGCTTAAGGACGCGCAGGCCGGCGGCAGCGCCTCCGGCCCCTGGAACAACGGCCAGCCGCTTAACGGGATGAGTGCCTTTACCTGGGAGTCGTTTGCCGATCTCGCGACGACTACCAACGCCGCCTACTACATCGGCTCCAGCACCGGGAACGACAACAACCACAACACCTTCGGAGCGCTCAATTTCAACGTCGTCAGTGTCTCCGGCACCACAGCGTCATTACAGTTCTGCTTGACCTTGAGCACCTCGGGCCGGGTATGCGCCACCAACTCGATGAGCACCAACGCGGCGCATTTCCTGGAGGGCAGCTATGACGGCTCGACTGTGCGCCTGTTCGTCGATGGGGTTGCCGGCACCAACGCTTCCGGGACTGGAACGATCGTCGAGGCAGTGACGGAAGCGCTTACCCTGGGCGCACAAGAGGCGGCGGTGTGGGAGGACGCTACGACTTTTCAGTGGGTCGGGCAGTTAGACTCGGTTCGATTGTCGAATATTGCGCGCCATACTGCGAACTATACCGCCCCAACCGCAAAGCTCACCTCCGACGCCAACACGATGCTCCTGATAAACGGCACCGCCTTCAACGATGCGCTCATGTACGTTGACCAGGTGTATGGCACCGGCGGCGCGGGCGCGTGGATCTACGCCTATCAGAACTTTCCGGGCGTGACCGGGGCCGAGCGGCATCACATTTCGGATATGTCGATGACCAACGGCTCCTACGGCGTACTGACCAACTGGTCGTTCAATGGGAGCGCGTCGAACCTCTTCATCGCGGGTATGAGTCAGGCGGGCTTTTTCAAGTGGAACGTCAGCTATGGCTGGGATGAAGACAACATCTACATCCAATCCAACGGATACGGGCAGTGCGGATACGAGGCATCTTCCGCTTCCGGGGTGGTCAACTCACGGCACTTGAAAGTCAGCGGCGGCATCGTTCAAATGTGTCTGAACAACTCGAGCGGCGTATACGATGACGGCTACTTCCTGACCGAGCCGCCCACGCAGACCGGCATTTCCGCATCCGGTCTGTCCGACGATCTATACTATTTCCTTAACCCGATTTTTGATTCCGAAAACGGTGGCAGCGTAATTCCTTTGCGCTTCTCGAGCGAGGGCATTTACCACGTCATACAGGGGAGTTTGGGGACGGTAAGCGGCTCGGGGTCGCCCGCATTGAACATCAATCCCAACGGGCTGCAGGTGAACCTCGATGGCACCCAGATCTCGGTCGATAACACTGCGACGCCGATCAGCATAACGAACAGCAGCGGCGGTCTGCTCGCTCCGGTGACGCTGACCAACGCCAACATCAACAACGTCGAGGCGAGTCAGTGGCCTTACAAGCTGGCCAGCGACATGACCAAGGTACAGGTCATCGGCGCCACCACCACGCTACAGAAGCTGGCGGGCACGCGCGGAGACGGCGGCAACACGATCGATAGCTACAGCGTCAACGGCGTACAGGACATAAAGGCTTATGGCGCCGTATGTTCCAACACTACCGCCAGCTGCACGCTCAACGGCACGACCAGTGCCACGTGCAGTGGAATCAGCTCGAGCGACTTCAAGGTCAACCAGCATGTTCATTTTGACCACGGGGGAGCGGCGAGCGCGCTCAGTACCCCCACCCTGAGCAGCGTTACCGAATACACCTACAACCTCAATCCGCGCCCGGAGCCGATAACTCACGCGCCAGGCACCGATCCGGCCGGGTGCAAAACGGATTCCACCGGCAGCGCCTATAAGAACGCCACCTGCACGACGTCCTGGAGCTATGCCATCGTGAACGTCGCGCAAAATGGTTCGTGGAGCGCTCCTAGCAGCGTCGTTACAGTCACTAACGGTGCTGCTACCCTCTCGGCCGATAACTACAACCGGCTGTCGTGGACGACGGATCCTAACGCGGTTGGCACGCTCATCTACGGGTGCAGCGGGTCGAGCTGTACGCCAACGCTGTTCGCGGTCCTACCGCGTTTTCCCGTCGGTGGGACCACGGGCGTTACCCAGGTCTATGACGACATGGGCAACCACTTCGGCAGCGATCAGGATTTCGGGACGACGAAGCAATCGTCGGCGGTTGCCGCCGATCTGAATACCACCATCGCCTCAATCAACGGGAACACGGTCACGCTGAACATTGCTGCCGGACAAACCGGCACGTTTATTATGCATCACGACAATGCCCCGGCGATTCAATCCGCGCTGTCGGCGGTGTGTCCGGTGGCAAACGGGAATAACTGCGGCACAGTCGATATTCCGAGGTGCAGCGGGTATTGGGAGTTGGGTCAGGCGGTGAGCTTTTATGGAATGAATGGGCCCAAGATTGTCGGCGCCAATGGCCCCGCGCAAGGCTCGTTTGGAAGCGCGTTTCAGTGGGACGGTCCGACCGGCGGGATCGTGCTTAACCTCAACGCCAGCAACTCCGGCTTCATCGAAGGGCTGGCGTTTCCCGGCCACAGCGGCAACACACCGGGCCTAGTTTACTCAGCGGACAACTACAATACCTCGGTCGGCCCGGGCGGCAATCCCGATAGCCGTAGCGCAACGACGCTGACTGCATGGAAGTTCGCGCATGATGAGGTGGGATCAGCCGGCGTAGCGTGGACGCTTGATACGAATGCCAGTATCGGCAATGTCGAAGATTTCTCGTGGGAAGATTTCAGTTGCGACAACGGGAATAACAAAAACGGGTATGCCTGCTTCTACGGCAGTTCAAGCCAAACCGACAACGAGCACTGGTCGCGGGGAGACGTGAGCGGCCGCGATTTCGGCTGGTACCTCACATCGATTGGCGGCGCCGGCAACATCGCAAATATTAACACAAGCAACCTCATTGATTTCTTCGGAAACGGGAATGAGGGCTCGACGCTGGCCATCAATGGCTACCAGATGGGTAGCGCAATGGCGTTTGATAATTGGGGCGGTGGCAACGTCCGCCTCGACTCAATGAAGACGGAGCCGGGGCCGGGACCGGCAGGATACATAATTTCCTTCGGAGGCGGCACGAAACAATCATTGATTCTCGAAAACAGTGATCTGACTACTTCTTCCGGGACTACCTCCGTCAATATCGCGATCAACTCCAACAACAGCAATTTCATCAGCATCGGCAACACCTACCAGGACGCTCTGTCCAACAGCAACAGCGGTGGCAGTTATCCGGCCACGCCAGGCAGCCTGCCGGTCACTGATTCAAGCGGCGGTCAGGGAGTGCCGAACTTCGTATCGATGGGAGACAACACTGGCACTGCGTTAAACACCATAATGGCTGGTCCGCTTGGGTTCAGCCAGCAGAATGGTCTCGCCAGCCCGGCGTTTGCTCCGACTTATGGAACGACGGTCACGCCAGATCTTTCCAAGAGCATGATTCAAGAGATCGTCGTGACCAATGGGACGGGGTGGACGATGGCGAATCCGATTAACGCCGTCGCGGGAAATATGTGGCAGATCGATTTGTTCAATAACAGCGGCGGCACGTTGGGTGCGATCACGCTGGGCTCGGACTATCACGCCGATTCGTCGTGGGGCGCACCGGCGAATGGCAAGCGGCGCATTTGTGCTGTGACCATGGAAACGGCCAGCATCGCGCTGATTCACGCTTGTAGCGGCGACGAGTAATTGTCCTGGCATACGCGCGCGGCAGTCCATGGAGCAAAAGCGGCGTAGAGTGTTATCAGGTATCGGACCCATGAGTCAGAGTCGCCGTTTATGGGCGCCTCTTGAATCGTCGCGCTACTGGCACAAATCTTCATTGTCGCCCGGACCGTCGTAATTGAAGATGCCAGTCCTGAAAATCGGAGCCACGGTCCCATCTTCGGCACATATAGTAGTAAGGCAGTCGAGGCGAGGTCTCTTCCCAAAGTACCGCTTCTGCGGCAGCATGGTCGTCGAGAATTCTGGTGGGAATCAATCGAAGCACGGGAACCTCCGCTCAAACAGTCGCGGTCCCTCGCATCGCGATGAGAGCCGCGGCAGAGCCAACGCTGCCGGATGACTGGTACGCGATCGTCACGCGGCCCTATGGCGCCGCTCTGTCTCCGCTGCACGGCTTGCGCAGGCTCTGCGCTCTCGCGCTCATCGTCGGCGCGCTCAACTGGTTCGCATCGCCCGCCCTCTCACTGAGCGAGCGAATATTAGCTTCGATGATTATCGCGTCGGCTACCATCCCGATCTGGCTCCAGATGAGAGCGATCGACCGGCAGCTTCCATTCATGTCTTTTTATGCGCTGATTTTCGCAGCCTTTTACTCAATCCCGTTGTTTCTTCTCAGGCGCTTCGGGCTCGATATCTTCAGCAAGGAAATCTCTCATACCTATATTGTGCGCGCGCTCGAGCTCTCAATCACCGGAATCCTGTGTCTATATGCAGGGTACTACGGGCCGTTGCGATTCCTGTTCCAGTCCGTGATCCCGCGGTTCAATCTAAACTGGACCAATCCAAGTATCGTGAAAGGTTGGGGTCTGGTCTTTTCGGTCGTTGGAATCGGGTTCGCGGTTTCGACTTCTCTTCTTCGACTGCCCAAGAGCATAGTGCAAATCGGCGGCTACGGCGTCGATCTCTGCACGATAGGCATATTGATACTCTTCGCGATGCAACTGGTCGGATGTCTGGACGGCGGCAGCAAGATCCTGCTCTGGACCTTTCTTATTCCGGCACGGCTTGCAATTGGACTCAGCAGCGGTTCCCTGGGCGGGGAAATAGCAGTGGCCTTGGGCCTGGGCATCGAGTACGCGGCCATACGCAGGGTGATGCCATGGAAAATGATCGCGCTGGGTGTCGTGCTGATCTTTTTTGTGCGTCCCCTGGAAATACCCTTCCGCTCGCACGCCTGGGGAACCGGAAATATGGCGAATACCTCCCTGATTGAGAAGCTCTCGATCTACAAAGGCCTGGCCCAGAGGGTCTTCGAAGATCCCAAGATTCGGAGCGACTTCTTCATTCAGACTGTCGCGATGCGCATGGCGGACATCGACACCTTCGCGGCAGTGATCCTGGCGACACCCGAGCAGATTCCATACTGGCGGGGAGAAACCCTTTATCCGCTCCTGTTCAAGCCGATTCCGCGCTTTCTGTATCCGGAAAAACCAGAAGATATCAGCGGAGGCATATTCCCGCATCGATACGGGTTTCTTTCGCAAGCGAACAGGGAGACTTCTTTCAATCTGTCCCCGATGGTCGAGCTGTATTGCAATTTCGGCATAGCCGGTGTGGTCATAGGTATGTTCTTGTATGGCCTGCTCTATCGGATCGTGCTCGATGCTTTCGTCCACCGCGGGATGGGCCTGGGCGCGATAGTGGCGGCGACCTACCTGGCGATAGAGATGGCCAGCAATACGGCCGCATCGTTGGCAATTGGTGGACTGATCTGGGAATTGGTCTTCATCGCCTTGATTGCTTTCGTCATCGCAGCTACCGAGCTTGACGCCGCGATGCTCGCGACAAATCAGGCGGTTCTTGGCAGGTAATGTTACGGCGAGCCGCCGCAGGCTCAGCGCAGCGTGACGAGCCCTGGAACTTTACGCGAAACTTTCCGCGAAGCGCTGCGCCGCGAATGGTTGTTTGCGGCGCTGGTGGCGACGTTCGCCGCCATCTACCTCGCGCAGTATCCCGCGACGTTTGCGATCGCCGACGAGTGTGAGATCCTCTCGCTCGCCTACAGCATCGACCACGGCACTTTCTTTCCGGACCAGGCCGGGCTCGCCACCTACAATTCGAATTTCGAGGTTCCTGCCGGCGGCCATCGAATCATTATTTATTCGCCGTCGCATGCCGCGCTTCTCGCGCCGGCGCTGCGCGTCGACTGGAAGCTGGACTTTTTGCTCGCCGCCGGGTTCCTGATTCTCGGTGCGTTCGCGATCCGCGCGATGCTCGTGCGCGAGGGTTTCAGCAGCGACTGGTGCATCCTCTATTTTCTGCTCGCCGGGATGCTCTACTACTCCCGCACCTTGCTGGCGGCGGTGCCGGCAACGGTGATGGTCCTGCTCGCGGTGTCGACGCTGACCGGCGACCGGCAGCGTCCACTACTGGGCGGGCTCGCATTTGGCGCCGCCGTGTTGCTCCATCCGTGGATGGCATTTTTCGCGATCCCGTTTTCGGTGGTTTGGTGGCTCGAAGGCGGAGCGGAGAATCGATTGCCGAGGGCGCTCGCGCTCGCCACCGGTGCGCTGCCTGCGATACTCGTGCTCGGCGTCTACAACTACCTCACGACCGGCGCGCCATACAGAAGTGGATACGTGATTCTTGGCTACGAGTTCTGGTTTGCCGGTAAATCCTTCATCGCGTACTTCCCGTTCTACCTGGCATCGCTCGCGATTTTTCCGATCGCGGGCCTGAGCGTGCTCTCGCCGCGATGGTCGCGGGGATGGGCGCTGCCGGTGTCCGCGGCGGTGATGATCGTGACCGCGTCGCTGTATCGATATCGCGACGGGCTAACCAGCGACTTTTCCGGCGTGGTCGCACTGATAGCAGGAGCGATACCCGGCCAGCGCTTCCTGCTGCCGGTCTCGGTCGTCGCATGCGTTCCGGCGGCGCGATGGCTCAGCTCGCGATTCGCGCTGCCCGCGGCGAATTGGCCGGCGGCGCTGCGCCTGGCCGCGCTCGCGGTGTTCGTCGTGGGGTTCGCGAGTCTGAGCGCGCTTCATCAAAACTATTTGCGCGCACAAGCGAAAGTTCAGACGGCTCTGGCGGCGGCGCTCCCACCCGGCGCGCAGCTAGTCGATGTGGGAGACGGCGGCTCGCTCAAGGAACTCGCGCCGGTGTACGAGCTGGTCGCGTATCGGCGCGACAAAACCGGCGGAGCAAAGGTCAGGCGCGGGGCGCATATCGAGTCTGGATCGGAGCACCGGGCGCGGCGCCGCCGACCGCGATAAGCGCCAGCCCGCGCATCGAGATGGTCCCGGCGCGCTCGTGGGTATGGAAGCGAGACCTGTGGATTGCGTGGCCGAATCAGTGATACGCGCGGCCGGCTGCTAACGACTGTCCGCCAGCAATTCGATTACCCGTTCCATCCGGATTCCGCGCGAACCCTTGACCAGCAGCACGTCGCCCGCGCGCGCGATGCGGCGGACGATCGGGACGGCGGCGTCGCTGTCGGGCGCCGTCACGATTTCGAGCTGAGAGTTGGCGGCATGCGCGGCCAGGCCGGCCGCGGTCATCTCCGGGCCTACCGCCACGATCGCGGCCGGGTGCGCGGCGGATGCGTCGCGAATCGCGTCGGCATGCGCCTGCTTCGCCAGCGGACCCAACTCGAGCATGTCGCCGAATGCGACAACCAGTCGCGCGCCCATCCCGTCGGCGACTTCGCGCGCGGCTGCGAGCGCGGCGCGCACCGAGCGCGGATTCGAATTGTAGGTATCGTCGATAACGAAAATCCCGCCGACGGTCGCGGTTGCGAGCCGGCCCTCGACCGGACGCACCGCGCTAAGCGCGCTTGCGACCGCGCGAAGCTGCTCGGGAGTGAGCGCTTCGGCGCTCAGCGCTGCCACGGCGGCGAGCGCGGCGGCAGCGTTGAGCGCCGACGTCCGCCCGAGCATCGCGAGATCCGCTTCGACGACAGTGCTGATACCGCCTTGCACCAACGCGGCGGCTAGCTGAATGGAGATGCGAGCGCGTCCGGTCGCGACGACCTTGCGCGTGAGCAGGCGAACGTCGGCGGACTTCGATTCGCCGAAGGTGATCTTCTTAAGACGCGCCGGCATCCGCGCGAGCACCAGCGGCTCCTCCGCGCAAGTGATTCCGATCTGTCGCGCGCCGTCGAACAGCGCTGACTCCTCGTCGGCGATTTCCTCCAGCGTGCCGAGGCCTTCGCTGTGCTCGATATCAGCGTTCAGGACCATCGCGGCGTCGGGCGCGACGATTCGCGTCAGTCGTGCGACCTCGCCGCGGGTGTTCGTGCCGCACTCGATGACCATCGCGCGATGCTCGCTGCTGAGCGCGAGCATCGTCATCGGCACGCCGATCAGATTGTTGAGACTTCCCGCCGTCGACAGCGTCGCGCCGAACAGCGCGCGCGCCGCGGCCGCGGTCAGTTCCTTGGTGGTCGTCTTGCCGACCGCGCCGCCGATCGCGAGCGACGGAATCGCGCGCGTCGCGCGCGCGCGTTCCACATGCCGATGCGCGAGATGCCCTAGCGCTTCGAGCGTGTCGGCGACCTCGATGCAGGCCAACGACGGATGGCGTCGGCCGCGCGCGACCACCGCCGCGGCAGCACCGCGCGAGGCGGCCTCGCCGAGCCACGTGTGGCCGTCGCGAGCGGCGCCGACCAGAGCGACAAACAGCGCACCGGGAGAGATCGTTCGCGTGTCGATACTGACGCCGCGCGCGCGGATGGCGCCGTCACCGCCGAAGATCTCGCCCGCGGTCGCGTGCGCTGCCTCCGCGAGCGTGAATTCGGCGTGGTTGGTAGGAATCGGCGTCGTCATGCCGGGCCATTGTGCCTCATTCCGCGTGCCCCGTCATTCCAATCGTCACGAATCGTCGCGGCTTGACAAGCGCCCGCGTCGCAGGCGAGCCTCGAAGAGTTTCGCGCGGAGGGCCTTGGGGAATGGCAGTATCGCCTGCGCCGCTGGTCGGCGTGATAATGGGCAGCAAGAGCGACTGGGAAGTGATGCAGGGCGCCGCCGAAGTTATGGAGGAACTTAAAGTTTCACATGAACTTCGGATCATGTCGGCGCATCGCACACCCGACCTGACGCTGGAGTATTCGGCGCGCGCGTTCGAGCGCGGCTTGAAGGTTATCATCGCCGGCGCCGGCGGCGCGGCGCATCTGGCCGGGGTCGTGGCGGCCAAGACGATTATCCCCGTGATTGGCGTGCCGGTGCCATCGACCTCGCTCAACGGCCTCGATTCACTGCTTTCGATCGTGCAGATGCCCAAGGGCGTGCCGGTTGCGACGATGGCGATCGGAAAACCAGGTGCCGCGAATGCCGGCCTTTTCGCCGCCGCGATCCTCGCGCTCTCCGACCAGGAGCTCGCCGAGCGTCTGACCAAGTGGCGGGCCGCGCGGGTGCAGGACCTGCTGCAGCAGAAAATTCCGTGATGCTCAAGCGCGAGATCGACACGCCGGCGCTGATCCTGGACCTCGACGTGGTCGAGGAGAATATTCGCGCGATGGCCGCGTACTTCGCGGAGCGCCCCCAGAAGCTGCGCCCTCATTTCAAGACTCCGAAGACGCCCGAAGTGGCGCGCCGCCAGCTTGCGGCGGGCGCGATCGGAATCACTGCTGCCAAGCTCGGCGAGGTTGAAGTGCTGGCGCGCGCCGGCCTGGGCCCGGTTCTGCTCGCCAACCAGATTGCCGGCGCGCAGAAAATCGATCGCCTGTTCGCGGCCGCGGCGCGGGTCCCTGTGATCGCGACCGTCGAGAGCGAGTTCAACGTGCGCGAGCTCGAAGCGGGCGCGGCGCGCGCCGGGGCGGCGCTCGACGCGATCATCGAGGTCGACACCGGGATGCATCGATGCGGCACCGAGTCGGTCGAGGAGACGGTCGAGCTGGCGCGGCGCATAGCAGGCTCGCGCGGCGCGCTGCGCTATCGCGGCGTGATGGGCTACGAGGGTCACGCCGTGCTGCTGCCGGACAAGCAAAAGCGCGAGCTTACCGCGCGCGAAGCGCTGAGCATCCTGAGCCGCCATGTCGAAGCGCTGCGGCGCGCCGGTCTGGCGCCGGAAATCGTCAGCGCGGGGGGCACCGGCACCTACGACATCGCGGGCAACTGGCCCGAGGTAACGGAGGTACAGGCGGGCTCGTACGTATTCATGGACGGCGCGTATCGAATCGTGCGCCCGGACTTGGGTGCGACGGCGCTGACGCTGCTTGCGACTGTAATCGCGCGGCGCGGAGATCGGCTTATTATCGATGCCGGAATGAAAGCGCTGACCAACGAGTTCGGGCCGCCGGTGGGAAAGAACCTCGCCGTCAAGGTGTCGCGGCTCAGCGAAGAGCACGGACATCTGTCGGCGCCCGCCGACCTGGAGATAGCGGCCGGCACCAAGATTGAACTGGTGCCGAGCCACGGCGACACCACCATCAATCTTCACAGCGAGTATTACGTGGTGCGCGGCGAAGAAGTCATCGCGGTATGGCCGATAGAGGGCGCGCGCGCATATCGATAATATTCCACCGTGGTACAGTGGCGATGAAACTCGTGCGGCTCACAGGTCTCGTAACCTCGCTCGCGCTGATCGCTGCGATTGGGCTGCCGCGCTTCGCCGATGCGACCGAAGTCAGAACCTCGGGCAAGATTGAGGTTCCGGCCGGCAGTGCGGGCGTCGCCATTTGCACCGACCCGGTAATGCAAAGCGTGTTGAACGACGATTTGTGGGCGTCGCGGCGCGGCTTGCAGGGTGCGCCGCTCCACGAAATCTCGATCACGGTGACGGTTACGCAGAAGCTGCTCCAGCCGGGAGTCGGGCTCAGTGATTTATTTCCCGGCGATCAATCGGTCGTCGACATGATGAAAGATGCGGGCGCGGAAGTGCCGCCGCTCGGCGACAGCGGCAGCAAGCAGCTCGATCCCTACGCCGAGAATGCGCGCCGCCAGGCGACCCTCAACGAGGATCCGATAACCGCGCAGTTCCGCAGCTACCAGGCGCTGCGCGAGAGCGTCGGCAATGGAAATCCCTACGAGAAGATGGCCGACAAGATTTACGACACCGTAATCATCGCGCGCGCAACGGTGGGCGGCTTGTCCGGAGAGCTGATCGTGGTCGCGGTGGTGCATGGTGGCGACGACGTGCATCAGGCCAAGAAGCTGGTAGCCGAGGAAATCGCCAACGCGCTGCTGCATTAGCGCGGCGCGGGGTCGTTCGACGGATTCGGAACCACCGTCGAGGGCGACTCCTCGGAGCGCACCGGGGGCGAGACCAACCGCATCAGCTTGCCACCGTAAGCGCGCCATGCGAAAGCGCCCGCCACGATGATGACGGCGAAGATGATTAGCGCGACCAGGATCTCGCTCCAGCGAATCCCCTTGCTCGCCGTCATTTCGATCGGCTCCTGCATCCGGGTCGCCGACGCTTCTGCGCGCTGCACGTCGTGCACGAAGCGCGAGGCGGTTTCCTCGGGGTCCAGGCCGAGGAAGGTCGCGTAGCGTCGCAGGAACGGCAGCAAATAGAGCTGATCGGAGATCATCGAGAAGCTGTTGCTCTCGAGCATCTTTAGGTAATGCGGCGGGATGCGGGTCTCGGTCACGACCTCTTCGGTCGAGAGGCCCTTGTTGGTGCGGGTATCGGCGAGAACCTGGCCGAGGGTTTTTGCCGCGGGCTCACCCGGGACCGGAGTGTTGCGTTTCTTTTCAGCCACCGGTTTGTTCCACGGAAAAGTTCGCTGCCTTCATCGGCCTCGCGCTCAATAGTGGTTAGAGGGCGCCGTTGCGGGCGGCGCAGCGTAGGACGGCACCGTTGTGCGCGGATTATAGTCGGGCGCGCGCGTTGTGCGGGCCGGCGGATTATAGGGCGGGAAGCCGCCGCTTTGCACCTTGCGCAGGTTCTGGCGCGCCGACTCGACGTAGTCCGGATCGGATTGCCCTTCCAACCCGGCCGCCTTGTCGCCGTAGCTTATCGCGTCCTGCCAGTTGTGCTGCTGGAAGGAGAGCATCCCAAGATAGTCGTAAGCCGACGCGTAGGTCGGGTCATAGCTGACCGCGGTTATGAAATCCTGGCGCGCGCCGATCATCTGTCCGTCCTGGTAATACTTGATGCCGCGCTGGGTGAAGATTTGCGCGGCGAGATTCTTGAGCTTGAGGTTATCCGGGTCGGAGGACAACGCGGCCTGGACATCGTTGACGGCTTCGTCGAGCCGGCCCTGGGCCAGCTCAGTCTGCGCGCGATCCCAGTTAAGTGGGGTGCACGCGGAGATCGTCGCGGCAAGGGTCATGCAGAGGATCGCGACCGTGATTCGAGTCATAAATGTCTGCCTGAAAGGTACCGGCGCGTGGCGACGATTCCAAGTGGCGCCGTCGCGATGGCGGCGCTCCAGCGCGAGGTTTTTCCACAATCAGGCGGGGCGCGGCGGCGCGGTTATAGACAGCCATCTTGTTGCCTTCGCATCCGACCGCGAACGGGCAACAACCCGGTCGAGCAGCAGGTAAGCGGCAACCGGGTATATCCGGCTGCGAGAGTGCCGGTGAAACCTGTATGCGCGATCAACTCCGCGCAAACAGTTTCGTCGCGTTCCCATGCTCCATCGCACGGCGGTCGTCAGCGTTCAGGAGATGGGTCGAGTTCAATTCCTTTATCATTGCCTCGACCATCGCTTCCGGCGTGAATGGATAATCGCTGCCGTATAGTATGCGCGACGAATCGACCAGCGTCAGCAGCGACACGATCGCATTGTCGCCCGACGACCCGGCCGTGTCGTAGAAAAGCCGCTGCAAGGCGGCGATGAAACTCCCGCTTGGGCGCCGCCCGCCCGCGGGACTCATCAGCGACACCATCGCCGCGATCCGCCGAGCCAGAAACGGCAGCGTACCGCCGGCGTGCGGCACGATAATCCGCACGTTGGGACATCGTTCGAGCGTACCGCTCATCACGAGATTGGTGACCGCGCGCGTGCTGTCGAATGGAAATTCGATCATAGGCCGCGGAAATCCGAGCGCGATATGCTCCCAACACGGCGGCGAGGTCGGATGGATAAATACGATCGCGTTGCGCCGGTTGAGCTCGTCGAACACGGGATCGAACTTCGCGTCGCCGAGATAGGCGCCGCCGACGTTGGTCAGCATCACGAAGCCGTCCACCTTGAGCACGTCGAGTGCGTAGCTGATCTCCTCCAGCGCCGCGTCAACGTTGGGCAGGGGCAGGCTCGCGAAGGCGCCGAAACGGCCGCGATGGACCTGCGCGTTTCGCGCCGCGAATTCATTCACGATGCGGGCGAGGCTGCGCGCGGCGTCGACGCTGCCGAAGTAAACGCCGGGCGATGACACCGAAAGCATAGCGGTCGCGATTCCCTGGCGGTCCATCATCGCGAGCGCAGTTTCGGGCTCCCAGTCCGGCATGCGCGGCATGCCATCGGGGATACCCTTCAGCGCGGCCATCGCAGTTTCGAGATAGCCTGGAGGCAGGTAGTGAGCGTGAACGTCGATGCGGCCATTCGGTTTCGATTCACCCGGCATGGTTCTCTATCCTCGCGGCGTTGACGACGCGACTGTGGCATCGTGCGCTCGCGTTTGGCAATCTTCGCATCTCAGCCGGGTTCGCGAAATTCCGCATCTGGATTTCAGCAGCCGACAGTCCCTGGGAAAGGATGATCACGCTTGAGTGGCGCGCACTGATGAGACCACATACGACCACTTCCAGCGCTATCGGCCGGTCCGCCGCTGCGGCGGCAGGAATCCTGGCTCTGATTACGATTTCAGCGTTTGCCCGCATCGCCGAGGCAACAACTGCGGTGCCGGTAGTATCGCCTTTTCGGTACAGCGTCGGCGTCGATTACGAGACTTTCAACACAACCAACATTGCTGCCGACCTGACGGCGGTAACCCAGAATTTCGCGCTGATCAGGACCTATCACGACGCCGCAGTCGGGACGAGCAACCCGGAAATTCCGCTAATCGATCCCGGAGAAGCGCAGGTCATCAGCTACGTCACCTCGCACAGCAACGGCGGCCGACAAATTCAGTTGGTCATGGGCACCAACAACAATGCGCTCGCCCAGGGAGGCTTCGGACAGCCCTGGAGCGCCGGTCTGATGTCGAGCACGAGCTATACGAATCAATGGGTCCAAATGCTGATAGGCGCGTTCGGCGGGGTTGACCAGGTCAAGCAGCACCTCAAGGGCATCCTGTTGGGAAACGAGCTCGACGCGAATGGCCCGCCGCCAGGCGACCCGAGCTTCAACTCGTATTACCAGAGCTGGATTCCAGATTCGTTTGACAACCTGAAGGCATCGCTAAAAGCGCAGGGGCTGGAGAATATTTCGATCTCGACGACGATCGCCAACTATCCCCTGGGGTCAGCCACCAACGTGGTCGCACAATCCACTACGAAATACATCAACGACAATTGGAGCTCGGTCTGGAACCAGGACAAGCCGTTCGTGATGTTCAACCAATATACGCAGAATGGCGGAATGAGCACGGATTTTGATCCGGTGAAAACATATTTTCAGGACCTGATCACTTTCCTCAACGGCTCACCACAAATGTTCGTCGGTGAAACCGGCTACAACTCCAAGTTCGGTGAGGCAAACGAAGCGACAGTTATCGCGAAGATATTCCAATGGCTGGAGGGGCAAAGCGTTGCCAGCATCATACCGCTCTTCGTGTTCATGGCCTTCGACGATCCGGCTCAGGGTAACTTTGGCCTGTATCAGCGAGGCCCCTACAAGCTGAAGCCAGACATCAAAATCCCGTCATGGGTCAATCAGCCAGGCGGCATCGGCCGGCCGCGCGGTCATCTCCCCCGACCCTGAACTGTCTCGCGGGCTTATGGTTCTCAAACCCTCGGCGCGCTTTCTAGCGCCAGGTTTTTCCACAATCAGGCGGGCTGCTGCCGGGCGCTGTAGCGCGATTATAGATAGCCACCTTCTTGCCCTCGCATCCGATCGTGACTGGCGCTGGCGCAAGCGAGGTCATCAGCGGTGGCAAGTCGCGCTGATTGACGATCAGCACCACGCAAGCGCCCGAAGCCCAGAGTTCGTGAAGTTTCGACTCCTTGCCGATCGTGAAGCTGGTCGCGGTTTCACGCTGAGGTTCGCCCGCGCTGGCCCCAGGAACGAATTCGCCGATCTCGCCGCGGTACTCAACGCGCGTCTCGCGCACGTGCGTGTAGAAGGGGAGCGACTGGACGTAGTGTCGATAAGAACCGAGCACGCATCCGGGGCGTAGGTACGGCTCGACGGCGGTCGCGAGCCGGCGATAGGTCGGTGCAGCGTCGGCGCGGAGGCGCTCGCCGAGCACCATCACGGCGACCATAGTTCCGGCGATCGCGCCGATCGCCGCGGCGGGACGCCGGCCGCCGCGCGCGAGTGCCGAGGCTGCCAGTGCGCCGAGCAGGATCAATACGGCGATCAGGGTGGCATCGGCCGCGGCGGTGAAGGTGAGAGTCGCTTTCGCGGCGAACGTCCAGACGATCGCGATCGCAGCCAACGCGGCGACCGCGTTGGCGACCGCGAACGCAGCGAGCATCCGCCGCGTCGCGGCGGCCCCAATCACCTCGAGTCGCGCGAGCGCGTAGCCAGCCACGATCGCGAGCGGCGGCAGCATCGGCAAGGCATAGGAGCCGAGCTTGGACCTGGGAATCGAAAAGAAAATGAAGATCACTACGAACCATACCACGAGCAGCCGGAGCGCCGAGACCCGCGCGTCGCGATGGGGGCTGTCATCGCCTGTCGCCGGCCGCATCATCTCGCGCACGCCGAGCGGTACGAACAGGCACCACGGCCAGGCTCCGCAGACCACGACCGGGATGAAAAACCAGGGCCCCCATCCGTGCTCGCGCGATTCGAGAAAGCGATGGACGTGTTCGTGGATGAAGAAGAACGTCATGAAGCCGGGGTTGCGGTGCTCGGCGACCGCGAACCACGGCACCGCGATTGCCGCATAGACGACCGCGCAACTGAAAAACGGGACTAATACGACCTCACGTCCGCGGCGCTCGCCGAGAAGCCAGATCAGAGCGACCGCGCCTCCCAGCACGAGGGCGACCGGGCCCTTGGCAAGTGTTCCCAGCGCGAGCATCGCGGCCGCGAGGAGAAACCATCGGCGCCCCGTGCCGGTTGCAAAATCTGGCGCGCGCGCGGCGGCATAGAAGGATCCCAGCGCGGCGGTCAGAAAAAACGCGAGCGCCGGATCGAGGCTTGCGAAGCGTGCGAATCCGAAGACGAGCGGGCTCAACCCGAGCGCGAGCGCCGCGAGCAGACCTGCGGCGGCGCCGAACATCACGTCGGCAAGCGCGGCGGTCGCGGCTACTTCACCGATGGTGAAAATCGCCGAGGGCAGCCGCGCGGCGAACTCATTGGCGCCGAAGATCTTGATCGCCGCGGCGTTCGCCCAGTAAACCAGCGGCGGTTTCTCGAAGTACGGCTCCCAGTCGTCGCGCGGCGTCACGTAGTCGGAAGTGAGCACCATCTCGCGCGCGATTTCCGCGTAGCGGCCTTCGTCGGGCTCCCAGAGCGCGGGCCGTCCGAGCCCAGGAAGGTAGAGCATCGCCGCGGCAAGGGCACACATCGCCACGCGAGCCCATCGACGCTCCGGCGACATCACCGGCGGAATCCATCGCGACGATTCATGCAAACGTCACTCGCGAGCCCAACATCAAGTCGAACCTCAACTTGCGCGTAAACTAACAGAATCGCGACGCCGCCGCAGAGGTCGCGCGCTCCGCTGCAATCGTGTCGGCTTGCAACCGCGCGTCCCGCAAGGTCGTCTTTCACTGGCCGCTGTCGTTTGTCAGAATGCATCGAAACCGGTTGATAGTGCGCGCATGGTGACGTGCGCCGCGCTCCCCCATCGCCCTTTGAGTTCCCCCGGCAAAATAACTTCGATTTATGATTCAGCGCCGGGCGCGGGAGCGCCGGAACTGGTGTCGATCGTGATCCCGGTTTACAACGAAGCGGCGAATCTCGGCGCACTGTGGACGCGGCTGAAACCGGTGCTCGACGGCCTCGCGCGCCGGTGGGAGGCGATCTTCATCGATGATGGGTCCGAGGACGACTCGCTCGCAATACTGCGCCAGATGGTGGCGGCAGAAGGCGGCCACGTCCGGGTGGTCGAGCTGGCGCGAAACTTCGGACAGCATGCGGCGATACTCGCAGGGTTTCGCGAATCGCGCGGCGACGTCGTGGTCACGCTCGATGCGGACCTGCAGAATCCTCCCGAGGAAATTCCCAAGCTGATTGCCGCGATCGATGCCGGCAACGACGTGGTCGGCGGATGGCGCGAGGCGCGGCAGGACCTGACCTATCGCAAGTTCGCCTCGTCGCTGCACAATCGGCTCACCTCGCTGATCGTCGGCGTGCCGATGCATGACTACGGATGCATGCTGCGCGCGTACCGCCGGCATATCGTCGATACGGTGGTCGACTGCGACGAGAAGGCGGCGTTCGTGCCGGCGCTCGCCAACTCGTTTGCCAAGCGCGTCGCAGAAGTGCCGGTCGGTCACGCCGAGCGCCAGAGCGGCGAATCGAAGTACAATCTGTTCGGCCTGGCGAAGCTGAGCCTCAACCTGATCACCGGATTTTCGCTGCTGCCGATCCAGGCGCTCAGCCTGACCGGCATCGGCGTCTTCCTGCTCGATGCGCTGTTCGCGATCGTGTTGCTGGCGCATCGCATGATCTACGGCCCGCAGGAAGAAGGCGCGCTGTGGGTGTTGTTCGCGGTGCTGTTCCTGTTCGTCGGGCTCATCTTCCTGGCGCTGGGACTGATCGGCGAGTACGTGGGCCGAATCTACACCGAGGTGCGGCACCGGCCCAATTACATCGTGCGCGCCGTTCATGGCGCGCAGGTCTCCAGGGATCAGGATCGCGAGTAGCGATGGCGTTGGAAGGCTCGGGCGCCGCGCCGGCCACGGCCGGCAACAACACGCCGGTCACCAGCGCGGCCTGCGTGCTGTTCGCCTACCACGAGATGGGATACGCGTGCATGGAGGCGCTGCTCGAGATGGGAGCGCCGATCGCGGCGCTGTTCACGCATCGCGACGACCCGCACGAGGAAATCTGGTGGCGCAGTTGCGCGGAGCTTGCGGCGCGTCACGCGATTCCGGTTGCGACTGCCGAGAAGCTCGACGCCGCGGAAATCGCAGCGCTGAAACCCGCTGTGATCTACTCGTTCTACTACCGCAACCTGATCGCGTCCGCGGTGCTGCGCCTGGCTCCCCTCGGCGCGTTCAACCTTCACGGGTCGCTGTTGCCGAAATATCGCGGGCGCGCGCCCGTCAACTGGATGCTGGTCAATGGCGAGCGCGAGGCGGGAGTGACGCTGCATCACATGGTCGCGCGCGCGGACGCCGGCGACATCGTGGGCCAGCGCGCGATCGCGATCGAGGACTCCGACACGGCGCTGACTTTGTATCGCAAGCTGGTGCCGCTGGGCGTCGAGCTGATCCGCGAATTTCATCCGCTGATCGCGGCGGGCAACGCGCCGAGGCACGCGCAGGATCTTTCGCGGGCAAGCTATTTCGGCCGCCGCACGCCTGACGACGGACGCTTCTATTGGCGATGGCCTGCACGCCGGATATTCAACCTGGTGCGCGCCGTAACGCATCCCTATCCTGGCGCATTCTGCTTAGTGGCAGGGCGCAAACTCATCGTGTGGCAGGCTACAATCGTGAGCGAGAACGGCATCGTCGGCGCGCCCGGCGAGATAATCAGCGAGGCGGCCGGCGGCGCGCTGGAAGTCGCGGCGGGCGAGGGCAGTGTGCTGCTGATGCGCGCGCAGTTCGAAGACAGCGCCGAAGGCGCGGCGCGTAACGTGCTGGCGGCGGAATTGCTGCGCGGCAAGGTCGCGCTCGAATAGCGGAGGTCAAATGCGGGTTCTGATAACCGGCGGCGCGGGATTTCTGGGGTCGCATCTCACCGACGCGTTTATCGCGCGCGGCGACGAGGTCTTCGTGCTCGACACCGGCTCGATCGCCAAGGTGCGCCATCTGCTCGAAAACCGGCGCTTCCACTACGTGCACGATACGGTCTTCAACCTGGAACTAATCGAGAGCCTCGTGTCGAAGGCCGACCTCGTCTATCATCTCGCGGCCGTGGTCGGCGTCGAGCACTACGTCGCCGATCCCTACGAGACGCTCAACGTCAACGTGAACGGCACGCAGAACGTGTTGCGCGCCGCCTACAAGTACAGCAAGCGGCTGGTATTCAGCTCGACCTCGGAGGTCTACGGGCGTAATCCCAAGGTGCCGTGGCGCGAGGACGACGACCGCGTGCTCGGCGCGACCAGTATCGACCGCTGGTGCTACTCGACCTCGAAGGCGGTCGGCGAGCACTTCTGCTTCGCGTATCACAAGCTCGGCTTGCCGGTCACCATCGTGCGCTATTTCAACGTCTACGGGCCGCGGCTGGATAAGGTCGACGTGGGCCGGTTGTTCACCATCTTCATGGGGCAGTTGCTGCGCGGCGCAGACCTGACGGTGGTCGGCGACGGCAAGCAGACGCGATGCTTCACGTACGTCAGCGACGCGATCGAGGCGACCGTCGCGGCCGGAGTGAAGCCTGAGGCGGACGGCCACGCAATCAACATCGGCGTCGAGGTCGAGACCACGGTGCTCGATTTCGCCAAGCTAATGCTCGAGCTGTTCGGCGAGACCAAATCGAAGATCAAGTTCGTCTCGCAGGAAGAAGTCTACGGCAACAGTTACGAAGACATCCCGCGCCGCGTTCCCGACAACAGCAAGATGCGCACTCTGCTCGGCGTCACGCCCAAAGTGTCGCTGCGCGAAGGATGCTCGCGCTCGATGGAATGGTTCCGCAAAGAGCAGGAACCGTTGCGGTGACGCTGGCCGCGACGCCGATTGCCTCAAATCGGGCGCCTCGGTTGAATCAGATACATTGGAAATTGCGCTGAAAATCGACGTCGATACCCATCGCGGCCTCGGCGAGGGCGTGCCCAGGCTCGCGCGGATGCTCGAGCGCGAGGACGTCGCGGCGAGCTTTTACATTTCGATGGGTCCTGACAATTCGGGCCGCGCGATCCTGCGCGCATTTCGCAACCGCGGATTCATCGCGAAGATGTTCCGCACCAAGGCGGTCGGGATGTATGGGCTGCGCACCGTCCTGTCGGGCACCATTCTCCCCGCGCGGCCGATCGCGCTGTCATTTCCCACCCTGCTACTCGACCTGCGCGCGCGCGGATTCGAGGTCGGCGTTCACGGCTTCGATCACGTGCGATGGCAGGATGGCATCGACCGAATCGGCGAGGACGGAGTTCGCGCGGAGCTGGGCGACGCGTTCGAAGCATACCGCGCGATCTTCGGGCAGCCGGCGCGGAGCTTCGCCGCCCCCGGATGGCGCACCAACGCTGCGGCGCTCGGCGCGCTCGACGCGATGAGCCTCGACTATCGCAGTGACACGCGCGGAACCGCTCCCTATCGATGCGTCCTCGCGGGGCGCACGTTCGTGACGCCCGAGATTCCCACCACGCTGCCCACCCTCGACGAGGTGATGGGACGGCGCGAGCTCCGCGACGACGCCGCGATCCTGAAATTCTACCTCGAGCGGTTCAAGCCCGATGCGCTCAACGTCCACACGATTCATGCCGAGACCGAGGGCATGGCGCATCTCGAATCGTTCACCGCGCTGGTGCGATCGCTCAAGGAGCGCGGCGCGACTTTCGTTCAGCTCGGCATGGTGGCGGCGCGCCTCAAGAACGCGGAACTCCCGGCCTGCGAGCTGATTCGCAGCACACTGCCGGGCCGCTCCGGATGGATCTCGGCGCAAGGCCCGGAAGTCCGCGCCTCTCAGTCCAACTGACCCATCACATCCGGGGACTCAATTCAGGTCCCGCGCCGGTCGCTTCGCGGCCCGCCGCGAGCATGATTGTCGCGCTGACGATTGCTGCTTCAATATGGTATGTGTCTGCGCACAACCTTTGAAACCGATAAGGAGAATCGCCGATGCCGGCACAAGAGCTAATAGCCGAAAGCCCGCGCGAGGTCGGACTGGACCCGGAAAAAGTCGAAGCGCTCTTCCAGCGCGCCGAGCGTGAAGTCAAAGGCGGGCTGCTGCCCTCGGTTCAAATCGCGATCGCGCGCAACGGCAAAGTCGGCGCGATGCGCACGGTGGGACGCGCGCGCCAGGGCGGCGTCGAGAAGCCCGCGACCAACGATACCCTGTACGTGATCTTCTCGTGCACCAAGGCGATCATGTCGTCGGCGGCGTGGCTGCTGATCGGCGACGGCAAGCTCGACGTGAACGAAAAGGTGGCCGCGATAATCCCCGAGTTCGGCACCAACGGCAAGGAGAACATCACCGTCGAGCAGGTGCTGCTCCACGTTTCTGGATTTCCCAACGCGCCCTATCCGCAGGGCGAGTGGGGCGATCGGAAAAAGCGGCTCGAGCGGTTTTCGAAATGGCGCCTGGAATGGCCGGTCGGCAGCAAGTTCGAGTACCATCCGACCAGCGGCTTCTGGGTGATCGCGGAGATCATCGAACGGCGCACCGAAAAGGACTTCCGCGACTTCGTGCGCGAGCGGATCGCACTTGCGCTGGGACTTCCCGAGATGCGGGTCGGCCTGCCGCGCGAGTTTCACAACCGTCTCGCCGAACTGAGCTACGTCGGCGAAGCGATCAGCGATGAGGAGCGCAAGAAGCTCGGCCTGCCGCCGATACCGGTGACCGAAGTCACCGAGGAAGCGATCCTCGGATTCAACTCGGCCACTGTGCGCGAGTCGGGCGTGCCGGGTGGCGGCGGAATCATGACGGCCGGCGACCTCGCGCTCTTCTACCAGGGGCTGCTGCGCAACCGCGGCATCGACGGCAAGCAAATCTGGAAACCGGAAGTGCTCAAAGAGGCGCTGCGCGTGCGCTCCGGCGATTACAAAGATCCGGTCTTCGGCGTCAAGTGCAATCGCGCGCTCGGCGTGGTGGTCGCCGGCGGCGACGGGATGGCCAACTACCGCGGCTTCGGCAAGACCAGCTCGCCGCTCGCGTTCGGGCACGGCGGAGCGGGCGGCCAGATCGGATGGGGCGATCCCGCGACCGGAATTTCGATCGGATACTGCACCAACGGTTTCGATCGCAACGACTTGCGCCAGGGGCGTCGCGGCGTCGCGATCTCGAGCCTCGCGGCTGTGTGCGCGGCGAGCTAACGCTCACAGCAACGTGACGATGAACGGGCGGTCGAATCGGCCGCCCTTTCTTTTTCGCGCCAGCGTGCCTGGCGAGTTCGGCTCGCGTGAAGAGGCATTGATCTTGTGTTAGGTTCCTCGGCGATGAAAATTTATGATCGTCCACTCGCTCCGAATCCCAGGCGGCTGCGCATCTTCGTGGCCGAGAAGGGACTCAAGATTCCCTGCGAGACTGTCGAGGCCGGTAGAAACCGGTCGCCTGAGTTCCTCGCAAAGAATCCCGCAGGCAGCCTTCCTGTGCTCGAACTCGATGATGGCAGTTGCATCGCCGAGTCGGTGGCAATTTGCCGCTACCTCGAAGGTCAGTATCCGGAGCCAAATCTGATGGGAAGAGACGCTACCGAGCAAGCGATCATCGAGATGTGGAGCCGGCGGATCGAGCTGAATCTTTTCGGACCGGTGGGCCGCGCCTTCTGGCACACCGACCCGAGGTTCGCAGGTCTACCTATAAGGCAGTTTCCGGATTACGGCGCGTCGCAGCGTGACCTCGCGCAACTGCAGCTAGCCTGGTTCGACGCGCAGCTCAAGGGAAAAGAATTCATCGCGGCCTCGCGCTATACGATCGCCGACATTCACGGCCTGGTCGCGATCGATTTCGGCATGCGGGCCGGCGTCAAGCTCGACCCAGGGCTCAAAGAAGTCAGCCGCTGGTACAGCGCGATCGCATCGCGACCGAGCGCGAACGCGTAGCTGCACAGACTCTCGGCCTATGCCTGAGCCGCTGACGCCCAGGCCTGGAGAGGCTCGATGACTAGGAGTCGATGAACATCCGCTACGGCTTGGAGCTCAGATCCGCCTTTCCGGACGCGATATCGACCGGGAAAGAGATGTGCTCCTCCGCGATCATCCACTTTCCGTCGATTTTCTTATAGCCGTCGCTGACTCTAAAGGTCATGTCGATCGGCTTGCCGTTCTTGTCGGTGCCGCTGAAGTGCTGGATATTGTGTCCGAAGCCAAGCTTGCCGTTTGCAGTGACACTCAGATCGGACATCTCCGCCTTGAGCGGTCCCTGGAACAGCGCGAGGAAGCCTTCATTGTCGGCGCGCCATGCTTTGATCCCGACGTATTGCCGAGGCGGAATCGCGTCGAAGACGAACAGGGTCTCATCCTGAACGTATGCGGCGAGCCCCTTGTCCAAATCCTTAGCCGCGTAAGCCTCTATCATAGCGGCTTCCATCGCCCGGATTTCCGCTTCGTTGCTTTCCTTCGCGCTCGACTGTCGCGCGAAAACAAACAAAGCGATCGCTCCTAAGACCGCACCCAGTATCATCAGTTTCTTCATCGCAGTTCCTACCTTGGAGGTTTGCAGGCCGTCATGATTCCAGCCTGAGTTGCGCCTTTCTATCATGTTCGGCAAATGAAGACACATTCCGTTCCGTTCTATGGCTGTGTTACAGCAGGGGCATGCCGACTCGCCCGAAAAGACCCCCATTCATCATTTCGGCCGCATCAATTCCCGAGACGCGCCACCAGTACCCTAACAGCGACGAATACACCGGTTCTCAACGGAGCATTGGGAGAGTTGCGGGCCTCCTCAAGACTGGCGTGAACCTGATGCGATTGGCGCCGGGAGAGCGAAGTTCCTGGCCGCATGCCGAGGAGAAAGAGGAAGAGTTCGTTTACGTGCTCGACGGTGAGGTCGACGCCTGGATAGACGGCTTTATCCACGCGATGCGGCCCGGGGACTTCGCAGCCTTCCCCGCCGGGACCGGCATTTGCCATTGCTTCCTGAACAACGGCGAGCATGACGCCTTGCTGCTGGTGGGAGGCGAGGCTTCAAAGCTCGACAACCGGATCTACTATCCTGTTCATCCTCAACGCCGCGACGACTTGCCGAGCAGCGAATGGTGGGGCGACGTTCCGAAACACCGCATGGGGCCGACATGACGGGATGCCCAACGCGCTCCGACTCCGCTCGACCAAACGATCGTCGCGGGCACGCGCTCAACGCAAGGGATAACAGGACTCGATGCGGATTTCCGCGCGGTGTCGATGGCTTGGTCTGAGAGCTAATTTCCGATTTCCGGTGCGCGGACCCGCCAAGGCACCATCCTGTCGATCAGGCCGTCGCGCAAGATCAGCGTGTGGAATAGGACCGCGCTGAAATGCGCAATGAATGTCGCGAAGAACAAGTATGCGACGATAGTATGCGTCTTGCGCAGGACCGCGTAGAGCATCGGACTGTGCGGCAGGATAGGAGGCAGATGGATTGGGCCGTAAAGCTCGATCGGATAGCGTGCCGCCGACAGCATTCCCCATCCGATCAGCGGCATCGCAAACATCATCGCGTACATCAGCATTTCTGAAGCGTGCGCCACCCTCCGCTCCGCGGGTGGCATAGTCGCGATGAACTCGGGCGGCGGGTTGAGCTTCCGATTCACGTAGCGAATTATGACCAGAATCAGGATCGCAATCCCCAGCGGGCGATGAATCGAAACCAGCACATGGTAGTCGGCCAGCGAGGCGACCATCCCGACGCCGATGTACAGCATCGTCAGGATCATCGCCGCCATCGTCCAATGCAGTATCCGGGAGGGCAGCGCGAATTGTCCGCTGCCCGTCCATCGGGTTACTCGCTCGCTGCCACTCACTGGTTTATCTCCGCGGGCGTGACCGCGCTGGGCTCCTCAGTTTCGCCGGCTCGTCTCGTAAAGGATTGTGAATAGACGGCAGATCGCGCGCTGAGCAGGGGATCATCGGAAGGCGCAATTCCGTTGGGAAGCACCAGCGGGTCGAAATTGATAACGCGGCAGTTTCCGTTCGCTTCAGCCGCGACGCTGTCGATCGTCAGCGTGCCCACATCGACATGCTCGCGAGTGTCGGGCCAGGGGAGGGTGGCGTCATCGGTGGGGTCGCCCGGTTGCCCAATGGTGATGATCAGGTGCCATTGCACCGGACCGCGCCGCAGGCGCGCGATTAGCGCGTCGAACAGGTAGTTCTTGTCCTGCGCGGGCGCTGGCGCTTCCGGAGCGAACGCATCGACGGGAACCATCGACCATCGAACGGGAGTGGAGACGCCCGCTCCGTTCGCGAAGCGAAATGCGGTGAGGCTGTTATAGGTGGCGTCGGCGAATCCGGATGAGAACGGTTTTGCCTTGATAATCGTCAGCGCGCGCACCGTCTCGGGATGCGCGGCTAGAAATGCGCTCATTTTCGCCGGATCGGGTTTGCCGGTCGCCGGATCGATCTTCGAGGCCAGCAGTTGGTCGTAGAAACCCTCGGGGGTCCTGACCGCAAACACTGGAAGGTCGACCATTGCCATGCGCCATTCCTCGCCGTGGCGAGGCTCGAAGCGCAGCCCAAATCCCCGCACTGCCGCTGGCCCATCTGCCACATATGGTTGCCCGCCGGCCAGCGAAAAACGACCTGTCACCGCCACGCGGCCCGGCTCGAACACGCTCGCCTTGGAAAGGCGCGTGCCGTTTCCATTGCTTTCGAAATAGCCGCCGACGCACACGCCCTTGGCGTGGTTACGGCGAAATCCAGGATGGACGCCGTTGACCTCTTCGAATCCATCCACGAAGCGGCTCGGCGTCAACAGGCCCGGTGAGAGCCATCCGCGCCACATACGCAAAGCTGCCCACGACGCACAGAACCAGCGCACCGAGAATCGCCATCCTGACCACTGTTCGCGGCTCGCTCAGCATCGCGAGCACGTCCTTGGCCGACGGTCTCTCTTCCGGATGAGGCGAACTGGGCGGAGGCAATTCTCAGCTCCTTTTCGGTCATGAGCGAGAAAAGACAGGGCAGCGATCGGCGTATAGCATGTTTCCGGTACAGCTCAAAATTCCGATCACGGCCCCGACTGCGTGAGAGGGTGGCGGGCGGCTGCTCTGATCCAAACCGAAGGGAAGCACGCCATCGTGATTCACGACGATCCGGTTGAGAGGCTTCGCGCCGGTTGAGAGCGGCTTCGCGCACGCGGGGCGAACTCAGTGTGACCGTGGCGCCGAGGACAGGCCGACCAGGAGCATCCTGTACGTTACCCGACAGGATCCTAAGCGGCAGAAGGCGGCTTCAGTTGCGGCGCTACCTCGCGTGCGAACAGCTCCATCGAACTGCGGCTGCGCTCCGGCGCGAGACCCGGCAGATGCATCCCGAGCACCAGGTGCGTTGTTCTTACCTTCGCGAACGATTCATTAAGCTTCGCGGCGACCTCGTCAGGCGCGCCGACCAGCAGCGGGAACAAGAGCTGCGAATCACGAAGCTTCGACGGTTCCGGCAACGGCGGCATATCCGCTCCGAGGAAGTCGCCCGCCTCAGCCAGCCAACGACTATACCACTTGAGCATGTAGTGGAGATGCTCTTGCGAATGGGCCCACGCCTCGTCGGTGGTGCGCCCGATATAAGCGAAGTGGAGTTGCGCCGCGGAAAAATCCTTTGGATTGCGGCCGGCCTGCTGCAAGGCCGCGTCGTAGGTCTTTTGTGCGGCCGGATTCGCGAGACCCATGAAATGGCATCCCATTCGGCCCGCGCGTTCGATGGCTTTCGGCGCGCCGGCGCCGATCCACAGGGGAGGGTGCGGCGACTGCACGGGCCGCGGCATCAGGCGAATGTTCTTCACCTTGTAGTGGCGTCCGTCGAACGAGAAATCCTCCCTGGTCCACGCGCCGCGGATCACCTCGATGCCCTCTTCAAGGCGTCCCGCACGGGTCTTGCGATCGACGCCGTACGCCGCGAATTCACCGGGCGCGTATCCTTGTCCAACCCCCAAATCGAATCGGCCGTTTGAGATGACATCGATCGTCGCCGCATCTTCGGCGACGCGCACCGCGTTATGCAGCGGCAGCAGCACCAGGTAGGTTCCGATGCGGATGCGTTTGGTGATCGCGGCAATCGCCGACGCGATCGGCAGGATCGCGGGTGAGTAACCGTCCTCGGCAAAGTGATGCTCAGTCAGCCAGATCTCGTCGTAGCCGAGGTCTTCAGCCAGGCGCGTTTGCGCGAGCTGATCGGCATAGAACTCAGCGAATGGCCTGCGCCACGCCGGCGGATTCCGAAACGGAAAGAGCAGCCCAACATTCAGATTCCTGCAGATACTCATCGGCTCGCTCCACTCGAATTCTTCAGCCTACCGTGACATCAAGGGCCGCTTTTCTCAAACCCCGGCTTTAAGTGATCAGGACAGCACACCGATCACTGGTGGATGCGGAAAAAGTCGGATCAGAGTCGATTTCCTACGGAGATGAATTTAACTAAATTTGCCGGAGCGTAAAGGCTTCGCCTGCTTTCATCCGTTCACGAACGAAGACTCGCCGCTCGGCGAACGGAATGATAATCATTTTGTCACTTCACTTCTTATGTCCTCGCTTTTGAAAACGGGCGGTTGGAGCGAGCTGTTGTTGAGCTCGCTCGCAAAGCTCACCTGGAGAAGCGCGGCGCTCGGGACACTCGGCATCGCCCTGCTGAGCGTTTTCATTTGGCCGCACGCCCGACTGGTCGTGGAAGTCGTCACCATCGCGACGGTCACCGGGACACTCGCGGCTGCCATGTGCGGGTTCACGTTCTGGGCCAAAGCTCGCGTGCAGATGGGGCGCCGCAAGCTCCGCTACAAGGACGTCCGCCGCACCTCCGCGATGGTTGCGCTGGTCGGGCTCTCAATTCTCGCCGTACAGCGTTCCTCGCTCCGACTGTGGCCGCCAGATTCCTCCGCCTTCATCGTCGCCGTCGCTCAGTTTCAAAACGACCTTGGCAATCAAGTCCAGAACCAGCTCGTAGAAACATTGAACCGACTGGATTCCACGCTGAAAGTTCGCGCAATCGCGATCAGCCACCCGATTCCGAACAAGGTGACGCAAGCGGACTTTTCCAGAACGGCATACCAGACCCAGGCCTCGGCGATCTTCTGGGGCTCGGTTCGCGGCGCAGCCGGTAGTCAAACTGTCACTCTCTTCTCCGGTGGAACATCAGCGACCGCTGCACAGATTACTGGGGGACCGCCAAGTCCGATGGAATTGCCGGTCGAGGATCTCGGTCCGTTTGTTGCCTTGGACGTGGCTGCTCAAGACGCCCAGTCCGGTAAACCGGGCGGAGCGTCCGGTGATGCGCTCGAACCACTTATCGAGACGGCGCGCGCGATAGCGGACAATTCCAAACAACGAAAACAATGGATTCCCGATACCCAAGGACAAGTCGACCAGATTATCGGTGCGGCGCTCGCCACTTCAGGTCAACAAACCGGGTCGAAGGAGTCTCTGGAAACTTCATTGACTTACTATCATCGCGCACTTGGCGAACTAAGCCGCGAGTCGGACCCGGTCGTCTGGGCCGCAGCGCAATCTAACCTCGGCGCCACGCTGATAATTCTCGACCATCTCGACCACCACAGCGCCCATTTCCGGGAGGCGATAGCAGCATTTCGGGAAGCACTTCAGGTGTTCACGCTCCAGGACCATCGGCGCAGTTACGTGCTGCTGCAGAGTTCTATCGGCCACGCATTTGGATACCTAGGTGCACACGAGGTCGGAACCGACGATCTAAAACAGGCGGTCGCAGCGTATCGCGCCGCGCTAAACGGCGTGACCGCGAAGGATAACCCGCTGACGTGGGCGCAAATTCAGGGCGAGTTGGGATGGATTCTTCGTTTTCTCGGCGACATGGAATCGACCAGCTCCGACTATGAAGACGCAATCACGGCGGATCGCGCCGCGCTGACGATCTTCCTGCCGAACTCGCATCCTTTGGAGTGGATTGATGCGCAAACCGCGCTGGCGCAATCGCTACGTGAGCTAGGCCTGCGTATGGCCAAGCCGGATTACCTCAGACAAGCCGTTTCAGCGGATCGCGAAATCCTGGATCGCTTCCCTCACGCAGGCACAGGAGTATGGGTCGCCGCCCAGATTGAGCTGGGCAATGATCTGACCACCCTTGCCTATTCGGAGTCCGGTGCCGGAGGTTTTGAGCAAGCCGTGGCAGCGCTGCGCGCGGCGCTCGGGAAACTACCTCCGGATACTCCACCCGAAGTCTGGGCAACCGCCCAAGCGGGTCTCGGCAATGCACTCGCCGGATTGGGAGATCGCACATCGAACCTCGATGACTTGAAGCAGGCGGTTGATGCTTTCAATCAGGCGCTGAAAGTTTTCACGAAAGACAACGAAACGGCTGGTTGGGTAAAAACCAAGCTCGCTCTTGGAAGTGCCCAGGCAGACCTGGGTATACGGGAGTCCGGAACCACGCAACTCACCGAGGCAGTTACGACTTTCCGGGAAGTCCTCGGCGCAATTTCTGAAAAGGACGACCCGGAACAATGGACCTCTGGCCAGGAGAAGCTGAAAAAAACGCTGGCCGCACTCCGACAACGCGGATGGAGCGAAAGCTGACGCGGCTCGGAAGGCCGGTCGAATGTCGGCGCGGTCGGCAGCGCGATTGAGATCGTCAGACAACCGGTTCGCGTTAAAGTACGATCGTTGCGTCGCGCGAGGCGCCGACGCCGATGATCGCCGGCAATCAGTCGGAAGTCTTCTGACTATGTTTGCTGCTAGACGGTCGCGGCACGTTCTGTTCGGGTTTCCACTTTCTCAGATTCGCTTCCCAGTCTGCACTGACCTCTTTCGCCCTCTTGATCTTGACTTCTTGTTTGGTGATTTCCGCCTTGAGATTTGCTTTGCCCGCAGGCTCTTTCCATCGAGAAGCTCCTTTCTTAAGAACCTTCAGCCGCGCTTCTGCCGCGGCTATTTCCGCCTTGCGAGCTCGCAACCTGCCCAACCATGCGCGTTTTGATTCCCGCTCAATTGCGCGTCCCACGCGTTGCTCGAACGCTCTGCCGTAATCCGTCGGAACCTGCTATGGAATGCCGTGGTCGTCTCCAAACCAGATGAAGTGTCGCTCCGTCCGTTCCAGGTCCCGCCTGACACTGCCCAGTGCCACCAGGAGGGATTGCAGCGCATCCACGCCATAACCGTAATTGACGCCGGACTCGACGATTCCTTCGATAAGGTACGGACAGAGCCAATGATCGGCCTCTATCCGGCGCGGCGCTCCGATGGTGACGGTGATCTTACTGTCCCTGGCGTTCTCTTCAGTCAGCACCCTGCTGGCGATGATTCGACCCAAACCAGACTTTTTAACCCTGCGTTCCGCGCGATACAGGGCCCTCAGCTCGGCTGAGGACCTGAACATCGGTGGTTGGGTGCCGGGTCGCTTCTTCAAGCAGCGACGCTCTTCCTTGCTCGTTTAATTGTGTCGATCACAAGCGGTGATATCGTCCTGTATCTGGCAAAATTGCGCGCGTTCCTTAGCTGACTTCTGGCAATATGCCATCGCCGTTCTCGTGGCGGCCGCAACGTCCGGTCCGAGGCCCCAGCCAAAGCCGGGTGTGTTAGGCTTGGGATCAAATGCTACTGCGTAACACTTCCCCGTGAACGTCCGTACGATCTTGCATCGCGCTGCTGCTTTCCGAACGTCTGGTTGCGAACGACACTTCGCCAATGCTGCCGAGATTGCCTCGTCGCGCGTTGCATCGTCGACACTTCCACCGATTGCAGCTCCATCCGCCACAACGTTGCCAGTTGTGCCGATGGCCAGAGCGCCTTCGGCCACCACGCGAGTCGAGAATCCGATCAGTGCCGTGAGACCGAAGAGTGAGACGATCAGAAACTTTTGCATATTTTCCTCTTCTCGCTATTGTTGAGCCATAAATCCCAGTCGACGTTTCTTCAACAAACCGCCCGGACCAGACCACCGGTCAACTCGAGCGCATCATTTGTATGTCGTCGAACGTGGCTCGCCCGAACGACGAGCCCCGATTCTCTTCCGGGATTTTTTTAAGCAGCATCCGAGACACTGCGCGGCAATATATCGAACTCAAGCGACATCTGGCGAGCAAAGAGCACGAGAATCCCTCTGATCGCAAATAACCCGAGATGAGTCTCGGCGCTGCCGGCTGCGAGCCTGCGCCACGGCGCCGCCGCCTGCTTCCCTGCTGCTGTCGCCACTGCGATCGGCATGGAGCGGGCTAGCGGGCGGTGCGGCGGGAGAGAGCGGCGTTGAGGTGGGCGAGGGTGTGGCTCTGGATTTGGCGGTGGGCTTCTTCTCCGCTGCAGAGCTCGGCGACAGGGCGCATTTCGCGTGAAATCCAGGAGGCCTCGGGCGGGAGGCTGGCGGCGCGGAGCTGCTCGTGGGCCTGCTCAACGTTGTCCACGAAATGCAGGTGGTCGGCCCGCGGGAGGACCACCATTTGCTTGACCCCAGGAGTGCGGCTGTAGAGCTCGTGCATGCCGGCGATGGGAGTGAGGACGTCGTCCTCGGCGACAATGTAAAGGGTGGCCGGCGGGCGCGGCCAGTTGAAACTGAGGGTGGCGGGGATAATTCCCGGCTTGGGGTTGGACGCTCCGCCGGGGGCGAGCGCGACTACCGCCTGGATGCGCGTGTCGGTTTCGGGCAAGGCCAAGGCGGTCCAGCCGCCGAAGCTGTGACCGACGATCGCGATGCGATCGGGATCGGGCCTGGCCGTACACGGAATCGCGCCGGCGAGCATGTAGTCGAGCAGGAAGCGGGCGTCGGGAACGCGGTTGGCGATGAAGCCTTGGAGATTGCCGGCGATCTCCGGAGCGACGACTTCGGAATGATCGAGGGCCGCGACCAGGTAGCCGTGACTCGCGAGATGCGTGGTGAGGTAGGTGGCGGAGCGACGGTTGCCGCTGCTGTGGTGAGAGTAGAGGACGAGCGGCCACGCGCCGGGCTCGTCGGGGCACCAGATATCGCAGGAGAAGAGACGGTCGCGGGCCGGGTCGCGGGCTTCGAAGGTGTGGGTGCAGACGGCGAACGGGCCGGGGGCGGAGGGTGCGGAGGCGGGGCTATTCATATAAATGGCATCACGCGATTTCAGTTAACCGCATTTCATTTAATGGAACGGGTTCTGCAGCACGATCGTTGCGTCGCGCGACGCTCCGACCCCGACGATCGCGATCGGCACGCCGGCCAGCGCGCCCAGCCGATCGACATAGCGGCGCGCGTTCTCAGGCAGGTCGGCGAGTGAGCGCGCACCGGTGATTCCTTCCTTCCATCCCGGCATCTCCTCGTAGACCGGCCTTACGCTGTCGAGCGTACGGCGCCCGGGCGGCATTTCCTCGATCCGCTGACCCTTCACTTGATACGCGACGCAGACTTTGAGCGGATCGATTCCGGTCAGCACGTCGAGCTTGGTCAGCGCGAGTCCCCACAGGCCGTTGACCCGCACCGCGTGACGCGCGAGCACCGCGTCGAACCATCCCAGGCGCCGCGGGCGTCCAGTCGCGCTGCCGAACTCGACGCCTTCCTCGCGCAGCGCATCGGCCAGCCATCCGTGGATCTCACTGGGAAACGGCCCCGCGCCGACCCGCGTCGTGTATGCCTTGCTGATGCCAAGTGCCGCGTCGAGCCTGCCCGGCCCCACGCCGGTGCCCGCGAACAGCGCGCTCGCGACGCAGTTGGAAGAGGTCACGAACGGATAAGTGCCATGATCGATATCGAGCATGGTGCCGTGCGCGCCCTCGAACAGCACGCGCTTGCCGATCCGGATCGCGTCGTTGAGATAGACGCTGGTGTCGCATAGGTATGGCATCAGTCGGCCGCGCGCGATCTTCATCGCGGCAAGAATCTCGTCGGCCTTGAACGGCTTGGCTTTGAGCACCGCTTTCAAGTACGCGTTCTTGTCGGTGACATTGCGCCGCAGCTTTTCCTCGAAGCTCCGGAAATTCACCAGGTCGTCGAATCGCAAGCCCATCCGCGACATCTTGTCCTCGTAGGCCGGCCCGATTCCGAACCCGGTGGTGCCGATCGCATTTTTGCCCAGGCGCGCCTCGCGAGCGCGATCGATCGCGCCATGATACGGGAACACGATGTGGGCGTCGTAGCTGAGCTTGAACAGATTGTCGTCGACGAGATGGTTGCGGCGCTTCAAGTCGTCGATCTCGCCGAGCAGCGCAATCGGATCGACCACCGTGCCGTTGCCGATCACGCAGACCTTGCCAGGATAGAGCGCGCCGGCGGGCACCAGGCGCAGGATGAATTTCTCGCCGTCGACTACCAGGGTGTGCGCGGCATTGTTGCCGCCCTGGAAGCGGACCACGACGTCGGCATCCGCGGCGAGCAAGTCCACGATTTTGCCCTTGCCCTCGTCGCCCCACTGCGTCCCGACCACAGCTACTGTCTTCATTTCATTTTTTCCCCGACCGAGCTTCCCCAAGTGGTTCCGTTCGTTCTGTATTTTTCGCGCGTGCGTGCGCCGCGCGCGAGTTCGAGCGCGCGCGAACGCGCGGATTGGCCTCTGTCATCGATGCGAATTTTCAGAAGCCGATATATTCAGAGCTTCAGAAGCGATGCCGTAACGATCGCCGGAATCGTCTTGAGCTTTTCCAGGGTCGCGGGCGGCACCGGAGTGTCCACCTCGACCAGGCTCAGCGCCATCCCACCGACCCGGTCGCGGCCGAGTTCGAGACCGCCGATATTTATTCCCGCCTGCCCGAGCATCGTGCCGACCGCACCCACCACGCCCGGAACGTCACGGTTGTGGAGCATCAGGAAGTAACCCTCTGGCACTGCCTCGACGCGATAGCCGTCGATCCGAATCAGGCGCAGCGCGCGATTGCCGAGCACCGCGCCGGCAACCTCGTGATCGCCGGACTTGCTGCGCACTCCAACCGCGAGCGTGTTCAGGTAGTCGGTGACTTCGCGCGAGCGCCGCTCGATCACGCTGATACCGCGCTCGCGGGCGATGAACGGCGCATTGACGTAGTTGAGCTGCTCGTCGAGGAAGTTGCTGAGCAATCCTTTCAGCACCGCGGCGGCCAGCGCGTCGGACTTGAGCGTCGCGGCCTCGCCGCCGAACGACACCGTGAGCTCGCTCGGCGCCTCGGTGATGAGCTGCGCGGCCAGTCGGCCGAGTTTCTCGCCAAGAATCAGATGCGGTCCCAGGATTTCCAGTTCCTTGGGCGAGACCGCCGGGATGTTGACGGCATGGGTGATGGTACCGTCGATCAGGAACTCGGCGACCTGGTGCGCGATATCGACCGAGACCTGCACCTGCGCCTCGTCGGTCGCGGCGCCCAGGTGCGGCGTCGCGATCACGTTCTCGAGCTGGAGCAGCGGATGGTCGGGCGGCGGCGGCTCCTCGACGAACACGTCGAGCGCGGCGCCGGCGACCTTGCCCGACTTGATCGCGTCGGCGAGCGCCGCCTCGTCGACGATTCCGCCACGCGCGCAGTTGATGATCCGCACCCCCTTGCGCATCTTCGCGAACGCCGCGGCGCCAACGATTCCGCGCGTGTCACCGGTCAGGGGAGTGTGCACCGTCACGAAGTCGGCGCGCGCAAACAGCTCGTCGAGACTGACCAGCTCGACGCCGATTCGCATGGCCGCATCCGAGGTGAGAATCGGATCGTAGCCGACGACTTTCATTTTGAGTCCCAGCGCGCGGTCGGCGACGATGCGGCCGATATTTCCGAGCCCGATGATTCCGAGCGTCTTGTTGCAGACCTCGGCGCCGGTGAACTTCGTCCGATCCCATTTGCCCGCCTTGATCGCGGCGTTGGCCGCCGGGATATGGCGCGCCAGCGCCATCATCATGGAGATGGCGTGCTCGGCGGTCGTCACGCTGTTGCCGAGCGGGCTGTTCATCACCACGATCCCGCGCCGCGTGGCGGCGTCGAGATCGACGTTGTCAACGCCCACGCCGGCGCGGCCGATCACTTTGAGCGCGCCGGCGCGCTCGATGATTTCCCTGGTGACCTTGGTGCTGCTGCGGATCACCAGCGCGTCGTAGGGCGCGATGATCGCGGCGAGTTCCGCAGGCTTGAGTCCGGTCTTGATGTCGACCTTGAGTTGCGGGTAGCCGGCGAGGACCTCGATCCCCTGTGGCGCGAGCTGATCGCTCAGAAGTACGCGGAAGTTCTCCGCCATCGTGGCTTCACATGCTCCGTGCGATTCGCGCCTGCACCGCGGCCACTCCGGCGCCGGTCCTGAACTCCATGCCGCAGTGGCGCAGGCCCATCTCGAGTGCGCTGATCGCGGTCAGCATGTCGAACGGGCTCAGATCGCCCATGTGTCCGATGCGCACCAGCTTGCCCTTCATTTGATCCTGCCCGCCCTGCACCGACACGCCGAGCACGTCGCGCAGGTACCTTACCAGCTTCCCGCCGTCGAGGCCGTTGGGGGTGAGTATCCCGGTGACGCCCGGTGCGGGGTTACCGGCGGCGAGCAGCTTGAGCCCGAGCGCGGCGGCGGCATCGCGCGTCGCCTCGGCCATCAGCGAATGGCGGGCGAAGACCTGCGGCAAGCCTTCGGCATGGATCAGCTCGAGGCTCTTGTTGAGCCCGAAGATGAGCGAGACGGCGGGCGTATAGGCGGTGGTGTGCTCCTCGGTTTCCGCCTTCAATTCCTTGATCAAATCAAAATAGAAACGCTGTTTCCGGTTTTTGCGCGCCGTTTCCAGCGCGCGTGGCGATAGCGCGACGATCCCCAGCCCGGGCGGCAGCATCAGCGCCTTCTGGCTTCCGGTGACCAGGGCGTCGACGCCCCATTCGTCCATCTTCTGTTCGAATACGCCGACCGAGGTGATCCCGTCGACGATCAGCATCACATCGCGTTTGTTGGCAACCTGGGCAACCTCAGCGATCGGATGCACCGCGCAGGTCGAGGTCTCGCTGGCCTGAACCAGCACCGCGCGCGATTCTGGATGCGCCCCGAGCGCTTCGTCGACTTGCTCGGGACGCACTGCGCGGCCCCATTCTACTTTCACTTCGTGACCGATCATCCCGAACGCGGCCAGCAGCTTGCCCCATCGCTCGCCAAACTTCCCGCCGTTGACGAACACCGCGTGCTCGCCGGGTTGCAGCAGGTTGGTTACCGACGCTTCCATCGCTCCGGTTCCGGTCGCGGCGAGCAGGACGACCTCCGCTCGGGTGCCGAACAGCGGCTTCACGAGCTCGCGCGACCGGTCGAGCGCGCGGCTGAACTCGGGCGTGCGATGGTGAACCATAGGCCGCGCCATTTCGAGCATCACATCGGGCGGCACGGGCGAGGGGCCTGGTGTGAACAGATATTTCTTGATCGGTGGCACTATGACTTATGTGCGGAATGCGAGCGAATTTAAGCCAGCCAAAAAAAAGCCTGGTGTCCGCGAACGCGAACGCCAGACCCCGATTTCCTCCAGCCCTCGCGGGCCCCGTCCCGAGTATGTGGATAACGGAGCCAAGTGAGAGAGTCAAGGTGATGTCCCGGCGCGCGAGCGGACGGCCCCCAAACCTCGCTCGCGCGTTGTAATGAAGCGGCCTCGGTTGTTAAAGGTGATCACGCGATGCCAATCGACTACGAAATCCGCGACGGCGCGCTGGTCTGGATCAGGAATCCAATCAACGGAGTCATCTCCTACGTCGTCGATGTGCGCGGCAAAAGCTTCGCGTTCACGCTCAGCGGCCGCGAAGAGTTCAAGCCCGACGCGCCGCCGCTCACCGCGCAGGCAATTCGCCACGCGACGGAGGGTTGTCCATTTTGCCCGAGAAACGAGGGACTCGCGACACGGGAACTGTTTCGCGTCACGCCCGATGAGGTGGGGGACTGGAACGGCCGGGCCGAGATGCGCGACGCCAGCTGGGTAATTCGCGTCTTCAACAACCTGTTCCCGCGGGTGCCGGCGGAGTTGACCGGCAATCGCAACGAGTCGTACATCGTGGTCGAGGATCCGCGCCACTTCCTCGACTCGCCGCGCGCACTCGCCGATCTGATGTGCACCGGCGCGCTCAGCGAGGGACATTTCTTCGCGCTGATGGCGGCTGATGCACGCGTGATGCGCCATGCGTTAGAGAATCGCGCGATTCGATCGGTAGTGATTCGAAAAAACCAGGGTCGCGAGTCGGGCGCCTCACAGCCCCATCTTCATCAGCAGATCATCGGCTCGCCGGAACCGTTTCCGGCCGTCGCCGCCGAGTCGCACGCCACCCGTGAGAACCCGGGCCTGTGGGAAGAGATCGTCGCGTTGATGGAGCGGCTCGGACTGGTGATCGAAAGGCGCGGCGGCGTGGTCAGCTACGCAAGTCCGGTCGGCGCATTCCCGCGCAGCTACGACGTCGTGATGACGGACTATCACGGCCTGCTGTCGGAGTTGGCGCCCGACGCGATGCGCCAGTTTGCGAATGCGCTGTTCAGGATCCTGCGCATCCTGGGGCCGCTCCCGCTCGACTACGAAATTCACCAGGGCGAGGGACTACCGATCCACGCGCACATCAATGCGCGATTCTATCCGTATTCGAACGTGGCCGGGACTCTGAACCTGCCGCACACGTTGCTCGAAAGCGCGGCGGCGATCCGCAAGGCGCTCGAGCGCACGCCGTAGCCGCGGTCTATTCAGCGAATTTTTCGCGCTTGCGCGCGAACGTATAGATCGTCAGCGGTTCGACGCGAAGGACGACCGGTCCCCTTCCATCAAACTGTCTGGTGACCTCATCCATGCTCATGCCGACGAGCCTGGTGAATTCCACGTCGACGGCGGCGAACTGCGGATGGCCGGGTTCGATCATAGTCGCGATGCCGTGGACGATGACCGCGAGATTGTCGCCTTCATAGTAGGTGAGGCTTACGGCGGGGCGCTTCCTGAGATGGCGCGCGCGAGCGGTCGAGAGGTCGGTCGCGACGTGAAACTTGCCGTGGAACAGGATCGCATCGACCGGCGCGACGCGCGGCTCGCCCTTGGCGGTCACGGTCGCCATCGCGAGCGTTTTGAAACCCTGCAGATGGCCCGTCAGTTGGCGCGCCGATAGCGAGCCCTCGGGAATTCTGAATATCTTCCGCAGCATCGGGGAGGCTTCCTGGATGCCGCGATCGAGCAGCGCTTGCAAGTCGAGAAGTTCGTCCGCGGTTTCCTGCATTCCACTGCTCCCGAAGCTGGCTGTCGAAGGTCGCGTGTTACTCGGCGCGCCAGGCCGGCTTGCGCTTTTCGAGGAACGCGCGCACTCCCTCCTTGGCATCGCTGCTCTGTCGCACCTCGCGCGCCATCCGCAGCAGATCGTCGTGCCATGCATCGAAGGTATCGGTCATGCAGCGCCGAACGGTGGCCTTCATTGCGCGTAGAGACAGCGGAGCGTTGGATGCGATCTTCTCGGCGAGCGCGGTCGCGGACTCATCGAGCTTCGCGTCGGTTACAACTTCGTGGACCAGGTTCATCTCACGCGAGCGGCGCGCGTCGATCAGGTCGGCGGTATAGAGGATCCACGCGGTATTGGCCGCGCCGCAGACCTCGATAAGCTTGCGCGTGAAATCGTAGGGCACCATCAGGCCAACGCGCCCAAGGGTCATCCCAAGCCTCGCGCCTTCACCGGCGATTCGCAGATCGCAATGCAGCGCGAGTTCGAGGCCGCCGGCGAGCGCCGCTCCCTGGACCGCGGCGACGGTCGGCACTGGGAACTTCTCGAGCCGGCCGAAGACAAACTCGAGCGAGGTGGGATTGTGTCCACTGGCGCCGGACTCGTCGACTTCCTTGAGATCGATTCCCGCGCAGAAGCTCGCGCCTTCGCCGCGGATCACCAGGGCACGTACCTCTTTGTCGTTTTCGAGCGACGCCAGCGCGGTGTTCAGCTCGTCGATCAGCGGCTGGTTGAGCGCGTTGCGCTTCTCCGGACGGTTGAGGCTCAGCACCGCATAGTTTGCGCGACGCGTGACTTTGAGGATTTGCTCGGCCATGGCGATCACTCCTTGGGCAACGGAGAGAGGTTGATTTGCAAAGATGGTACGCGCGCAGCATCGCACGCGACTCCTGCTCCTACAAGCGCGGGATCGACGCGGTCGCGCGCCGCGGGCGCGCACCGCGTCACGTCACGATGCTGAGCATCTTGTCCTGAACATATATGAATTTCTTCGGAGTCTTGCCGCCGAGATGACGTTTGACCGCTTCGCTGTTCAGCGCGAGCTCGCGGACCTGGTCTTCGGTGGCGCCGGCGGCGACCTGTAGTCGATCGCGCACTTTGCCGTTGACTTGCACCACTACCGTCACCGTTTCTTCGCGCGTTAGTTCGGGGTCGTACTTCGGCCACGATTCGAGATGCACGGACGTCGCGTGTCCCAGTGCGCGCCACATCTCTTCGGCGGCATAAGGCGCCATCGGAGCGAGCATCACCACGTAGGTTTCCGCAGAGAAACGGCCCAGCCCCTCGGGTTTGAGCCGGCTCAGATGGTTAAGCAGGTCCATCATCGCGGCGAGCGCGGTATTGAACCGCAAGCGCTCGATATGTTCGGTGGTTACGCGCAACGCCTTGTGCACGCGCTTGAGCGTGTCGAGCGACGGGGCGCCGGCGGGACTTCCGGCCTCGACGAAGCGGCGAATCATCGTCCACACGCGCGTGAGATAGCGCTCGGTGCTGACGACGCCGGTCTCGTTCCAGTTGGTGGCCTCGTCGAACGGCGACATGTACAGCTCCCAGAGCCGCAGCGCGTCGGCGCCGTACTTTTCGATCATCGCATCGGGCGTCACCACGTTGCCCTTGCTCTTGGACATGCGCTGGCCGTCGGCAGCCCACACCACGCCCTGGTTGCGCAGCATCGGGAACGGCTCCTGGAATGCGATCAGCTCCGCGTCGAACATCACCTTGGTCCACATCCGCGCGTACAGCAGATGCATCACGGCGTGCTCGGCGCCGCCGACGTAGAGATCGACCGGCAGCCAGTACTCGACCGCCTTGCGATCAAACGGCCGCTGGTCGTAGTGCGGCGACGCAAAGCGCAGGAAGTACCACGACGAGCACGCGAAGCCGTCGAGCGTATCGGTCTCGCGCTCGGCCGGGCCGCCGCATTTCGGGCAGATGGTATTGACGAACTCCGACACGTTGGCGAGCGGCGAGCGGCCGGTGCCCGACGGTTGGTAATCCTTCATCGCGGGCAGCAGCACGGGCAGTTGCTCTTCCGGCACCGGCACGATTCCATCATTGCCCGGGCCCTTGCAGTAGACGACCGGAATCGGACATCCCCAGTAGCGCTGGCGCGAAATCAGCCAGTCGCGCATCCGGTAGCTAATGGTGCGACGGCCAATCGCGTGCTCCTGGGCCCAGCGGCACACCGCCTGGATCGCGTCGGCAGTCGTCATCCCGGTGAGGAAGCCCGAATTAATCGTGATGCCGACCTCCGTAAACGCGCGATCCGCGGGCGGTGGCGTACCATCAGCCGGCGCGGTCACGCGCGGAATCTCAATGCCGTACTTGGTCGCGAACTCGAAGTCGCGCTGATCCTGGCCGGGGGCGCCCATGATCGCTCCGGTGCCGTAGCCCATCAGCACGTAGTCCGCGATCCAGATCGGGATGTCCTTGCCCGTGAACACGTTGCGCGCGTAGGCGCCGGTGAAGACCCCGGTCTTTTCCTTCACCGTGGACATTCGCTCGATCTCGCTCTGGCGCCGGGCGTCGGTGACGTAGGCCTCGACCGCCGCGCGCTGCGCGGGCGCGGTGATTTCCGCGACCAGCGGATGCTCCGGTGCGAGCACCATGAACGACACGCCGAATACCGTGTCGGGGCGCGTCGTGAAAAACCGAATCTCCCTATCGCGATGTTTCGCGATCGGAAAGCTCAGCTCGGCGCCCTCGGAGCGGCCGATCCAGTTGCGCTGCATCAGCTTGATCGGCTCGGGCCAATCGATCGCGTCGAGGTCTTCCAGCAGCCGGTCGGCGTAGTCGGTGATCCTGATGTACCACTGCTCGAGGTCGCGCTTGGTGACCGGAGTGTCGGTGTGCCGCCAGCAGCATCCGTTGATCACCTGCTCGTTGGCCAGGACGGTGCGGCACTTGTCGCACCACCATTGCGCCGCCGTCGCGCGATAGGCGAGGCCGCGCTTGTAGAGCAGCAGGAAGAACCACTGCGTCCACCTGTAGTACTCAGGCGACGACGAGTTTATCTCGCGCGACCAGTCGTACGCGCATCCAGCCAGCGTGAGCTGACGCTTGAAGTTGGCGGCATAGCGGAGAACGGTCTCGCTCGGATGCAGTCCTTTGAGCACCGCCTCGTTCTCCGCGGGCAGCCCGAATGCGTCCCATCCCATCGGATGCAGGACGTTGAAGCCCGCCATCCGTTTGTAGCGGCCGATCACGTCGGGCGGAACATAATTGTGCAGATGGCCGACCGACAGTCCTGCGCCAGACGGGTAGGGAAACATCTCGAGCACGTAGTACTTCGGGCGCCCGGGGATCTCCTGGGTTCGATACAGGTCCTGGCGCTCCCATTCGGCCTGCCAGTACGGCTCGATTTTTTTGGGGTCGTAGCGTTCGTCCATCGGCATCGCGGTTCCCGGATGCGAGTCTAGCTTGCGCTCGCCGACGGTCCAACGGGGACTGACGTTCTTTTGATGCGCAAGCTTCGCGCTAACTTTTCTAGCGGATGCATCAAGTTCGCCGCCGCGATAAAAGAAATGTTGCAGCGCAATCCATACCGTAAAAGTCGAGCCACTCATGAAAGCAGTCCGCGTCAATCGTGCCGGTGGAAACTTCGAGCTCGTCAACGATCAGATTCGCGACCCCGCGCCCGGAACCGTCAGGATCAAAGTGCAGGCGTGCGGCATATGCCATAGCGACAGCTTCACCAAGGACGGCGCCTTTCCCGGAATCGTCTATCCGCGCTCGCCGGGACACGAGGTCGTCGGTGTGATCGACGCGATCGGCGATCGCGAGGGCCCATGGAAAGTCGGCGATCGCGTCGGCGTCGGATGGCACGGCGGCCACTGCCGGCAATGCGACCCGTGCCGCCGGGGCGACTTCATAGCCTGCGAGAAATTGCAAATCCCCGGCATCAGCTACGACGGCGGCTACGAGGAATTCATGATCGCGCCGGTCGAATCGCTCGCGCGGATTCCGAGCATTTTGACGCCGGAAGAGGCGGCGCCCCTCATGTGCGCCGGCATTACCACTTTCAATGCGCTGCGTAACAGCGGAGTGCGGTTCGGAGGCCTGGTCGCCGTGCAGGGCATCGGCGGGCTGGGACATCTGGGCGTGCAGTTCGCGAGCAAGTTCGGTTTCCAGACCGTCGCGATCGGCAGAGGAGCGGACAAGAAAAGTCTCGCCCTGAAATTGGGGGCACATGCCTATATCGATAGCGCCGCGCAGGACGTCGCAAAGGAGCTGACCGGGATGGGCGGCGCCAACGTGATCCTCGCGACCGCGCCCGACAGCAAGGCGATCGGAAACCTCGTCGACGGCCTTGGGGTCGGTGGCAGGCTCGTGATCGTCGGCGCGAGTCCCGATCCGTTCGCGGTTACGTCGCTCCAGTTGATCGGGGCGCGCAAGTCGATCGCGGGCTGGCCGTCGGGAACCTCCAAAGACTCGGAGGACACCCTCGCGTTCGCGGCGCGCACCGGCGTGCGCCCGATGATCGAGGTCTTTCCGCTGGAGCGCGCGGCCGACGGTTACGATCGCATGATGTCGGGCAAGGTCCGTTTCAGGTCGGTCCTGAAGTTCTGAGGCCGTCGCGTAACGCCCGAACGACCGTTAGGGATCGGCGAGTGGCGCGCTTGACCGGCGCATCGCGGCGGGCTATTTGCCTTGAAGCCTTGAACGAGTGGTATGGAAGTGAGCCAGCCATTATCGATTGTTAGTGATTCGAGCGCCGACCTGCCGATCGCCGAGACCGCGCAGCTCGGCATCGAGCTCGCCCCCATCCAGGTCGCCTTTTCCACCGAATTTTTCCGCGACGACCAGCTCGCGCGCGCCGAATTCTACCGGCGCCTGCCGGGCGAGCCGCGCCTCCCCGTCATCGCCGCTGCGATGCCGGCGGATTTTCTCGCCGCCTACCGCAAGGCGCACGAGCGCGCCGAGAACGTGCTCTGCCTCATCAACCCGTTCGAGTCGTGCTCGACCTATACAGCGGCGTACTCCGCGGCGGTGGTGGCCAAACGCGACAACCAGATCGCCGTCGAGGTGCTGAACACCGGGCGCGCGCTGACCGCGCTGGGCGCGACCTGCCTGGAGGCGGCCGCGATGGCCGCGCGCGGCGCCACGCTGGCCGAAGTGGTCCACGCGATCGAGGAAGCCACGCCGCAAATCGACACCTTCTACGCGCCTGCGACTTCCGACTATTTGCAGCGCGACGGGCGCATCTCCATCTACGAGATGACCGTCGGGAGCCTGCGCGGGATGCTCCCGCTGGTCCGCGTATGGGGCCGCGTCGCGGTAATCGACAAGTCGAAAACGCAGGTGGAGAATATCGCCAAGATGCTCGAGCGCACCGAGGCCAAGCTCGCCGGGAGCGAAGCGACCGTCATCGTCACCCACGGCGACAATCGCCGCGGCGCCGACGAGCTCGCGGCCGCCGCGCAAAAACGCCTGCGCTGCAAACGCGTGGTCATCACGGAGCTCGGCCCCTCGGCCGGCGCGTATTGCGGGCCGGGAACCGTCGGACTCGGATTTTGCCCGAGCCTGGTGAAACTCAACTGAGAACGGGAGCGCGCACATGAAATTCGGAATCTTCTACGAACACTCGGTCAAGAAACCGTGGAGCCGCGAGTCGGAGTTGCGCGCCTATCACCAGGCGCTCGAGCAGATCGAGCTTGCCGACGAGCTCGGCTTCGACCAGGTCTGGGAAGTCGAGCATCACTTCCTCGAGGAGTATTCGCATTCCTCCGCGCCCGAGGTTTTCCTGGCCGCCGCGGCCGCGCGCACCAAGCGAATTCATATCGGCCAGGGCATCGCCGTATGTCTCCCGCAGATGAACCATCCCGCGCGCATCGCAGAGCGCGCCGCCGCGCTCGACCTGATCTCCAACGGGCGCCTGGAGTTCGGCACCGGCCGATCCGCGACCTGGACCGAGGTCGGCGCATTCGGGATCGATCCCGACAACACCAAGGAAATGTGGGACGAGGTGATTCGCGCCATCCCGAAGATGTGGACCGAGGAAGAGTTCGAGTGGAACGGCAAGTATTTCAAGATGCCGCCGCGCAACGTATTGCCTAAGCCGATCCAGGATCCACATCCTCCGATGTGGGTTGCCGTCTCATCGCCGGAGACCGCGGTGCAGGCCGCCGAACGCGGCATCGGGATGCTCGGCGTCACGCTCGGCACGCCAGCCGACTACAAGCGCCTGGTGGCCGACTACCGGCGGATCATCAAGCATTGCGATCCGGTCGGGAAATTCGTGAACAACCAGGTCAACGCCGCGAGCTGGCTGTATTGCGGCGAAGATGAGAACGAAGCCCGCGCGGTCGGCGGCAGCGCCGCGTTTCAATTCTTCAACACCGCGGCGCATCTGGTCGGCCTCGGCGGTATCTACCCGTCGCACGCCTACACCGCGCAGGCCAACGCGACCGCGCTGCTCTCGCAGGCCGAGATTTTCTCGCTGCGCGAAGGATTCCCGGTCGGCTCGCCCGAGCAGATCATCCAGAACCTTCGCTACTGGGACGAAGTCGGCGTCGAGCGCGTGTGCTGCATGATCAACTTCGACCAGGTGATCCCGCAGAAGAAAGTGCTCGCGAGCCTCGAGCGCTTCGCCAAGTATGTGATGCCGGAATTCGCCGACGGCAAGAAGCCCGCGGCCACCGCGCCCGACAAGGAACCCGAAGCGCCCCCGATGGTGACCTGATCGGGGCGTCGCGCGCGGAGATTCTGTGCTAACCGGCAAATGCCTGTGCGGCGGAGTGCGCTTCGAAATTGACGGCGCTCTCGGCCCCGTCATCTATTGCCACTGCTCGATGTGCCGGCGCGCCAGCGGCTCGTCATTTGCCACCAATGCCTCGGTGCGCGCCGAGGCGCTGCGAATCGTCGCGGGCCGCGAGCTGATTTCCGAGTATGCATCGTCGCCCAACTCACGGCGCGGCTTCTGCTCGCGATGCGGTTCGCCGCTGTTCGGCCGCATCCTGTCGCATCCGGAAATCCGGCGCGTGCGCCTCGGCACGATCGATGGCGACCCGGGCGCGAGGTCCGCCGCCCACATCTGGATCGGTTCGAAGTCGCAATGGTTCGAGATCACCGATCACCTCGAGCACTTCAACGAGGCGCCGCCGCCGGCCTATCTGGCGCCGGGCAGCATGAAGTCCCAAACGCAGGAGTGATAGCTCAGTGCCTGATCCAGGATTAGCCCGTCACGAGTCGTACCTGATCGAGTTGCCGAAGACGAAACCCGAGTATCCGCCGCTGCCGTGGACCTGCGCCGGCGCCACGATGCTCAACGTCTATTTCGAAGTGCGCAAGGACACGCTGCTCGAGCGGCTGCCGCCCGAGTTCTGCCGCACCTCGCCGCCCTACTGCCGGCTGATGATTATCGATCATCCCGATTCGCCGATCGGTCCGTTTCGCGACGCGATGCTCGGGCTCGGCTGCCGGCTCAACATGATGCCCGCGATTTTCGCGGCCGCGTCGATCACCAACAGCCCAAAGGCATTGGCGGCAGGAATTTTCGAACGCGGCTTTCCGAATCGCCTCGGCAAAATCGAATTCGAGGCGGACCTCAATCGCGCGCGCGGCCTGGTGAGCGACGAAAGCGGTCCGCTGATCGAACTGGTATTGCCGCTGTTGCAGACCATCGAGCCGAGCCGCCTCGCCTACGATCACGCCGACTCGCTGCGCACGACCGACGGCGGCAAGACCGAATTGCTGGTCACCTCGCCCGACATCAAGGTCGAGAAAGCAGCGATCTGCAAGAACGCGCGCGTCGAATATCCGCGCGAGGCCGACGGCCCATGGCACACCCTACGCTCGCGCAACGTGGTGAGCGCGCAGGTTGTCCGCGGCACGCGAACCTTCGCCGCAGCACATCCGCCAGGCTAACCGTCCAGCGCACGCCGCGCGCCAAGTCTTTTTCAAAGAGCGAAGCGCGATCAGGAAGCGCGAAACCCGTAAGGGGTTTCGCAGGCCCGTGATTTTCGAAATGGACGATCAGACGCGATAGTCGATGGCGCAGGAGCCGCGGGCGCGGCGTGGATCAGTAATCGAGCAGGCTGGCGATTCTGTATATTGCGCCGCGGACCGATTGATCCTAACTAACTTTAAGCCAGGCGCACATCCGCGCGCAAACTTATGAAAGTGTAGGTCAACTTCATGCCAATCCGACGGATGCAGGCGACGATTTATTCCGTGACTGACTGGGACGCTGCGATCGACTTCTATCGCAATACGCTCGGACTGAAGGAAACCGTGAACTATCCCAACCGCTGGGCATTTTTTCAGGTGCCCGGCGGCGGAAACATCGCGTTGCAGCCGAAATTCGACGGCGCCGCCACCCACGTATCAATCGAAGTGACGGGCATCAAGGACTTCGTCGCGGACCTGAAGGCCAGGGGCGCACGGGTGATCGAAGAGGTGTGCCAGCAGGAGCACGGAGAAACGGCGCTGATCGAGGACCCCTCGGGCAACCTCATCGCGCTGCTCGATACTGCAACCTCAAAATTCCCCCACGGCTAGACCGCGCCGGCGAACCACGATGGGCCGTGACAATTTGAGACTCGACGAGCGCGAAAAGGCCGAGCTCGACGACGCGCTACTTTTTCTGCGCGATTGTCAGTCCGTCCGAAACCGGAAGCATCACAGCCTCGACGCGCTGGTCGTGCGCCACGAAGTCGTTGAGCTCGCGGATCGCCATGGTGTCTGCCGACTGATTGCTCTCGTCGAGTACCGCGCCGCTCCATAGCACGTTGTCGATGAGGATCAGGCCGCCGCGGCGCAGGCGCGCGAGAATCTCCTCATAGTAAGTCCGATAGTTACTCTTGTCGGCGTCGATGAAGGCGAAGTCGAAGCCATGCGAGGCGGGAAGGGCGCGCAGCGTCTCCGCCGCGGGTCCCAGCTTGAGCGTGATCTTGCCGGCCACTCCCGCGCGCTCCCAGTAGCGCCGCGCAATCGCCGTCCATTCCTGGTTCACGTCGCAACAGAGCAGGCGTCCGTCGGCGGGCAGCGCGCGCGCCACGCATAACGAGCTGTATCCAGTGAAGGTGCCGACCTCGACTGCCGACTTCGCGCCAATCGCGCGCGCGAGGATGCCCATCAGGGTGCCCTGTTCGGGGGAAATCTGCATCCCGCTTATCGCGCCGAGCTTCCCGGTTTCCTCGGCAAGCTCGCGGCGAATCGGATCGTCGTTGTGGCCGTGCGCGACCATGTACTCATACAGACTTGGAGTGAGCTTGGTGAACTTGTCCATGGCGCTAAGATTGCAGGAGGACGCGCCGCATGGAAGTCCCGACCGCCGCGAACGCGGCTAATCGCGGTGAGAGATCGGAGGCTGGTGGCGCAGGTGCCGCAGCCACGCGCGGAAAAATGTGCGCCGAGAATTGATCGCGGACGGCGCTTACCTACCGCCCAGGTACGCGAAATCGCCGTGCTGGTTCGCGCTCAGCGTGCCGGTGAAGATCGTGTGATGATGAATCCCCCCAACGATCGAGATGCGATAGATCAGCTCGGCGCCGCCCACTTCGAAAAACGAATCGTCGCCACCCAGCACGAACAGCTTCTCGTGACCGTCGCTGTCCGTAGCGCCCACGAACATCGCGCCCGACGCGGTCAGCGCCGGATCACCCAGCGACTCCAGCTCGGTGCCGAACGGGGTCAGTTGTCCGCGCGCGATTCGCATATCCAGCCGCTGTCGCGCGAGCCGGAATATTGCCGGTATCTGCGCGCATCCGGTCAGCACCGCCGTGGTGCCATCGGCCATCAGTCCAGGCCGTCCCGGCGACAGATACGACACAGGCCCCAGCGAGGTCAGCGTGCCGGCGGGCAGGATGCGCGCCATCGTCCCGGCACTGTAAAGAAACAGCGCGGAGCCGCTCTCGGTTTTGGCGGTGAATGCGGCCATGGTTCCGAGTGGAGAAGCGAGTGCGACCGGCAAACCGAATGGCCGCGCGTAGCGGGTCCGGTTCGGCCCCAATTCGCCCTCCACCGCGAGTTCGCTGATACCGCCGTTGGCCGACGCCATCAGCAGCGCCTGGCGATGCGCCTGCGCCTGCGGTGCGGCCTTTTTGTCCGCATCCGACTTCTTGTCGGCACTTATATTGAGATATCCGTTGAAGACCACTTGCCCGGCGTCGCCGATTTGCGGGCTGCCGAAACTCAGCACTGCGATCTCGTGGCCTTCGTTGGTCAGGCTGCCCGCGCGCGCGATGCAGCCGAGCTTTCCGTGTGAGTAGAAGAACAACCCGTCGCGAGCATGCGTTTGCGACGACATGAATGCGATGTTGCCGTCGGCGTCGGCGACCGGGTACGGATCGCCGCGGAATGAGGGCGCGCAATCGCCCTGCTGAGAGTTGATCGTAATCGCCGTGGTGACTCTGCGCCCGGGTGCGGCGTCCGCGTTGCCGATGTAGATCGCCCAGACCGGGTTGAAATTTCCCGCCTTTGACTCGGCACCGAACAGCACGCGTCCATCGGGCATCATCGACGGCACGCCGACTTCGGTGAAGATGCCGCCATCGGGCGTCGGCTCATCGACCGCGGTGATCAGCCGCGAGACGCCGGCGCTGTCGCTGGCATAGACCGCCGCGGCCGCATTCGGCTCGCCGGCCGCGCCGGTTCCCTGCAGGGTCAGCGAAACCGCGTGCGCATCGACGGTCCAGAGTAAAATTGCCAACAGCGCTGGAGCAACAACTCTGAATTTCATCTCGCTTCCCCCGTGCTCGAATCGGGACAAGTCTTTACTTGAAATAAAGTCATCTGATGAGCACGCATTTCTTATAGTCGCGCGCCCGGTCGTAGCGCAATAAGAAACAATAACAATAGGTCTTTAGGTCCGCCTGCCGGTTGGGGGCCAGTGCGGCGGCGGGAGTTCGATGTTTACAAGCCGATTGATTTGAGCTCGTCCAGGATGCGTTCGGGATGAGTCGCCGCCCAGTAGACGCGGCCGCATCCGGGGCATTCGGCGAATCGATCGTGGCTGGCATAGACAAAGGGAGGGACGCGACGGAGCACCAGCTCGCGCGAGACTTCGCGGAGCGTGCAATTGCAATGCGAGCAGCGCGTGAAGGCGTTAAGGCGCGTATCGAACGGAAAGCGCGCGAGTACCTCGCGCAACTGATCGCGGAAGCGATCGCTGGTGACGAGAAACACGTCGCGCGCTGTGCGCAGACGTTTGTCGCGCGTCAATAAGATGCGCTGATCCTCGCGCGCCAGTCTCAGTAGCTCGGCGCCGCTCAGCGCCGGCTCGCTTCGCACGTCAGCACCGAGCAGCCGCAGCCATCGCGCCAGCCGCGCCAGCATCCGGTCCGCCGCAAATCTCGGGACTTCGCGCGGAACTTCTCCTGGAACTTCCTCGCTCACCGCGTCCGTACTATAGCAGGGCGAAGGCCGCCGCGGTCGGAGTCGCGTGCGCGAAGCGGCCGGAGGTCAGAATGGCGGAGATCAAAAGAGAAGGCCATGTCACCTTTCGCTCCGGCGAGCTGACACTGGAGGGGCTCTTCGCGCGGCCCGCGGCGGGCGCCTCGCAGCCCGGCGCCGTGGTATGCCATCCGCATCCGCTGTACGGCGGTTCGATGCACAACAACGTGGTCGAAGCGGTGCTCGCCGCGATGTGGTCGCTCGGGTACGCGACGCTGCGCTTCAACTTCCGCGGCGTCGGCGCGAGCGAGGGCGAGCACGACCGCGGACGCGGTGAGCGAGATGACGCCCACGCGGCGCTCGCGTTCCTAGTTGCGCAGCCGGGAGTGCGCAAGGACGCGACGGTGCTCGCCGGGTATTCATTCGGTGCGATGGTCGCGATGGGCGCGGGGCTCGCGGCGGACGAGGTGGCGCGAGTCGTCGCAGTTGCGCTGCCGGTCGCGATGGGCGATCTTTCCGCCGGCGGAATCGCGCGCAAGCCGGTGCTGCTTGTCTCAGGAGACAGCGACTCGTACTCGCCGGTGCCGCAGCTAAGATCGCTGCAAGCGGCACTGGGCAAATCGGCGCGGCTCGAAGTCATCGCGGGCACCGATCATTTCCTCGGCGGCAAAGAAGACGAACTGGCAGCCGCGATTGCGGCGGCGCTCCGGGAACCCTGATGGTTTCGGTCTAGGAGCCGGGCGCCGCGGGCGTCGGCGCGGAGCCGGAGGCCGCAGGGCTCGTCGGCTTGGACGTGGGCGTCTTCGCAGCCGGCGGCGCGCCCCGCGTCGCCTGCCAGATCGCATAGAAGGGATCTTCCGGATGCGCCTTGGCCAGCGCAATGATCTGCTTGATCGTCGCGCGCAGATCGCCGTGATTCATCCGGTCCAACGCCGCGAAATTGTCGAGGTCATGAAAATAAATCAGCGTAGTTGATCAACACCGCGTTGTTGATCGGCTCCTTGTCGAGATCGAAACGCTCCAGGCCCGAGAGCGTCGGCGCGAGCGCGGCGTAGTCGCTCTTGATCGCGGCGAAGGCCGCCTCGCGGCGTTTAAGAATCTCGTCCTTGGACGCGCCGCTCATGTAGATCGCGAGCAGGCGCGCCTCCTCCTTGGCCAGAAAGCGCGAGAACGCAAGATCGCTCTCGAGGATCGCGCGCGCGGCGATGGTGTCGGGAGATGACTCGCCTTCGGTCGCCGCGAAAAACTCGACCGCGCCGCGGCTGCCGACATAGTTCGCCGCGGACTCGTCGAACATAACGTCGCTGGCAAGAAAGAAAGTGCGATGGAAAAGCTCGTGGATGAGGACGCCGGCCAGCTCGACGCGATCGAGGGCGACCAGGTTGGCAAGGAGGGGATCGTCGAAGAAGCCGAGCGAAGAAAAAGCGATCGCCGGCCGCACCATCGTGTCGAGGCCGTCAGTCTCGAGCGCCGCCGCCTCGGCCGTCGCGTCGCTCTCGTCGAAGTAACCGCGATAAGGCACGTACCCGACCACCGGGAACCACCACGTATAGGGATGTAGCGAGTCGCGCGGCGCCGCCATCACGACGTGCACGATCGCGCCTTCGTCGACCTCCGTAATGGTCTGGTACGCGCCGCCGACGGTCTCGCCCAGTTGGTCGCGCGCAAACGCGCGCACTTTCAGCACCAGCTCGAGCCGGTCGCGCCGTTGCGCATCGAGATCTTTCTTCGCGAGCTCGTCGTTGATTGGCTGCCGATTCCACAACAGCCGCATCTCTTCGTACGCGCCGCGCGCGATGTAGCCCGCGCTGCATCCCGGTATCGCCGCAGCCGCCGCGACTGCAATCGCGATCGCGAGTAGCGCTGATCGGCGAGCGGTCGCGAGTCTCATCTGTGCCGAGCCTGAGGCGAAGCGGTAGCGAAGCTCAGTCGACTGCCTCGCGCTCGACTTCCGAGGCCGCAGCGTACTGCAGTTCGAAGAGCCGATAGTAGAGTCCGCGCTGCGCGAGCAGCTCGGCGTGGGTGCCGCTCTCGCGCAGCATCCCGCCGCTCAGCACCATGATGCGATCGGCGCGCTCGATGGTCGAGAGCCGATGCGCGATCACGACGGCGGTGCGATCGGCGAGCAGTTCCTGCAGCGCGAGCTGGATCAGCCGCTCGGTCTCGCTGTCGACGCTCGAGGTCGCCTCGTCCATCACCAGGATGCGCGGGTCGTAGGCGAGCGCGCGCGCGAACGACAGCAACTGGCGCTGGCCGGCGGAGAGGTTGGCTCCCCGCTCGCGAATCTGCTCGCTGACGCCCGCGGGCAGCCGGTCGACGAAGCGCAGCGCCTGCGCGCGCTGCAGCGCCTGGCGAACCTCGCGCTCGGAAAGCTCGGTGCGCGCAAGGCGGATATTTTCGAGCACGTCGCCGGCGAATAGAAAAACGTCCTGCTGCACCAAACCGATCACGCGCCTGAGCGCGGTCAGGTCCCACTCGCGCACGTCGACGCCGTCGACCAGGATGCGCCCGCCGGTCACGTCGTAGGAGCGGTTGAGCAGCTTGATGATGGTGGTCTTGCCCGATCCGGTCGGGCCCACGATCGCGATTTTCTGCCCCGGCGCGACGCTGAAGCTCAAGTCCCGCAGCACCGGCTCGTCGCGGCGATACTCGAAGTTCACGTGGTCGAACACGATCGATCCGCCCACCGTCACCGGTATCCGCGGCGTCGCGGGAGTGCTGACGGTAAGCGGCTCTTCCATCAATTGCTCGATTCGCTCCGCCGCCGCCAGCGCCGATTGCATCGCGGTGTACTTGTTGGAAATTTCGCGCAGCGGCATGAAGAACATCCGCGCATACTGCATGAAGCCGACCAGCGTGCCGAGCGTGATCACGCGCTGCAGCACCTGTCCGCCGCCCTCCCACAGGATTATCGCGATGGTGATCGACGCGAGCGTGTCGACGCTGGCGAACAGTGCTGTCTCGTAGAGGTTCGAGGTCATCTGCGCGTCGCGGCTGCGGCCGTTAAGAACGTCGAATTCGTCGCGGCTGATCCGTTCGCGGGTGAAAAGCTGAATCACCGACATTCCCGCGAGCGACTCCGACAGGTATGCGTTCACCGCCGCGAGGCGTTCACGAATATCGCGGTACACCACGCGGACCCGGCCGGTGATGAACTTGATGATGATCAGCAGCAGCGGCATCGCAACCAGCGCCGACAACGCCAGGCGCGGGCTCTTGGCCCACATGATCACCACGATGCCGACCATGGTCATGACGTCGACAAACATGGTGAGCGCGTTGGAGCCGAACATCTCGTTGATGGCGTCGATGTCGGTGGTCATGCGGCTGACCAGCCGGCCGATCGGAGTGCGATCGAAGAACGCCATCGGCAGGCGCTCGACGTGGTTGAACAGCGCGAGCCGCAAGTCGGAGAGCGAGTACTGCGCCACCATCATGGTCAAATAGAACTGGCCGTAGAAGGTCGCGAACTCGCCGCACACCAGCGCCACATAGATGATGCCCATCTTGGGCAGGCTCGCACCGCCGGTCGCGGCGAAAAACTGCGCCAGCCAATGCGGCGGCGCGACCTGCCGGTGCGCAAGGAAGATGTCGATGATGAGCTGGATGATGTAGGGCTGGGTCAGCGCGAATGCGGTGTTGAGCGGCATCAGGACGACGGAGAGGAAAAACAGCTTTCGATACGGCCGCACGTAGTTCCACACGAAGCCGACCAGTGCGACGTCGTGCGACCCGCGCAGTTGTTTTTCTTCGCCGACCTGCATCGCTCTAGTAGCGGGACAGCTCCTCCTCGAGCAGTTGGCGATGAAACAGCTCGGCGTAAATTCCGCGCCGCGCCATCAGCTCTTCGTGCGTCCCGCGCTCGATAATCTCCCCGTCTTCGAGCACCACGATCTCGTCGGCGTCGCGCACCGTCGACGCGCGATGCGCGACCACGATGGTGGTGCGCCCGCGCACGCTCTCCTCGAGGCTGGTGAGCACCGACTTTTCGGTTTCGGTATCGACGCTGGAGAGCGCGTCATCGAGCACCACCACGCGCGGGTTGTAGTTGAGCAGCCGCGCGATGGTCACGCGCTGTTTCTGCCCGCCCGACAGCGCCATCCCGCGCTCGCCGACGACGGTGTCGAGACCATGGGGGAGAGTCGAGATGTCGGGATCGAGACCGGCGACGCGGGCCGCGTTGAGAATCTCGCCGAGCTCGGCGTCGGGGCGGCCGAACGCGATGTTGCGCGCCAGCGTGTCGGAGAACAGGATCGGATCCTGCGGCACGATGCCGAGGGTTTTGCGCAGCGCGCGCAGCGGAAGATCGCGGATGTCCTTGCCGTCGAGCAGCACGCGTCCGTCGGTCGGCTCCATCAGCCGCGTCAGCAGCTTCACCATCGTGGTCTTTCCCGATCCGGTGCGCCCCACGATCGCGAGCTTGCCTCCCGCCGGCACTTTCACGTTGACGTCCTTGAGCGCGTAGCGGTAGCGCTGGTCGGCACTGCCGTCGCCATTTTTGGCGGCGTAGCTGAGCGACACGTTCTCCCATTCCACCGCGCCCGCGACTTCCAGGCGCTCTTCGTGATGCCCGATTTCCGGCACCTGCTCGGGCGCCGCGAAGATTTCGTTGAGCCGCTTCATCGCGGCCTTGGCCCGCTGATAAACCGAAATCATCCAGCCCATCGAGGTGATCGGCCACGCGAGCTGCGAGAGGTAGCCCATGAACGCGACCAGGTCTCCGACCTGCAGTGTGCCGCGCCGCACCAGGGTTCCGCCGTAGAGCAGCACCGCCATCACGGCCGCGGCGGCGGCGCTGCGAATCATCGGCATCATCGCGCCACGGAGCCGCGCCAGCGCCAGGCCGAGTTCGTTGTACTCGTCGTTGGCGGCGCGGAACAGCGACGCCTCGTGCTCCTCGAGCGCGTAGGCCTTGACCACGTGAATGCCGGCCAGGCTTTCCTGTACTTTCGATTCGATCGCGCCCAGGCCTTCCTGGACGCGGAGGTTGCGCACCATCAGCCCGCGCGACAGTTGCTTGATGCCGTAGATCAGCAGGAAGTACGGCGCCAGCGACGCGAGCGTGAGGCGCGGGCTCACCCCAATCATGAAGGTCAGCGCGAAGACCAAAGTAATGGGCGCGTCGGTGAAGGTGACCACCGCCATCCCGACCATCATGCGGACCGCCATCAAGTCGTTGACCAGCCGCGACATCAGGTCGCCGATCTTTTGCCGATCGTAGAAGTCCGGGCCGAGCAGGGTCAGATGCGAGAACAGGTCTTTGCGCAGGTCATATTCAATGTCGCGGCCGGTGTTGAAGATGACGAAGCGCGACAGCCAGCGCGCGAAGCCGCCCAGGAGCGCGGTGCAGATCAGCATCATCACGATCCTGGTGAGCGTTTCGTGCGCGGGCATTCCCAGCCGCGCCAGCGTGCCGAAGGTCTGCGCGTGATGCGACGAGATGGCCTTGATGGCGGCGCCGCTAAGAAATGAAACCGTCGTTCCGCACGCGGCTGCGATCACCGTGCAGAAAATTCCGAGCGCGTACCAGTTCCAGTAGCGGCGGATGTAAAGGAACAGGCGTTTCATGGAGCAGTGCCTAAACTAGCAGGTCTCGGGCAGGAGAAAAGTGGTCCGGAGCGGCGATTTTGGTCAGCGCAGCGGCGCGCGGGTCAGCGCGGATGCCGCGACTTCAGCCGGCGCTCGTAAAGTTTCGCGTACTTCAGGAACACGTAGAACGCCGCCGACATCGCGGCGTAGAGTCCGCGCCCGCCATCGCGGAAGCCGCCCCGCAACACGTAAAAATTGAAAAACCGCCACGCCGGATTCGCGATCATCTTGAACGGAGTCAGAGCGTTCGGCTCCTGTTCCAGGGCCGCGCGCGAGCTGAACCGGTTGATGGTCGCGACGTGGTCGGCGACGTCGCGATAGCTGAAATGCAGGATCGGCGCGCTCAGCTTTGCGGTGCGGCCCGCCACCACCACCTTGTCGTGCGGATCGCGCCCGCCGATATGGCCGCGGTTGCGGCGGAACAAGCGCACCGGCGTGTCGGGATAGATCGCGTGCGAATAGTAATGACCCAGGTGATAGAGGATGCGCCGGATCTGGTAGCCATCGACGCCATCCGGCGCGCTCACGACGCGGATAATTTCCTCGCCGAGGTCGTGGGTCGCCTGCTCGTCGGCGTCCATCAGCAGCACCCAGTCGCCGGTCGCGCGGTCCAGCGCCATCTGCTTCTGCATCACATAGTTGGTGAACTCGTGCTCGACGACGATCGCGCCGAGGCTCCGCGCGATCTCGACGGTGCGGTCGGTGGAGAGCGAATCGACAACGATTTTCTCGCTGCAGAACCACGCGCTCGTGAGGCACTGGCCGATCAGCTCTTCCTCGTTGCGGGTGATCGTGATCAGCGACAGCGTGGGCGTGATGTGTGCGGAGCCGGCCACGATGGTTGCGGGCTACTCGTGCGCGACGGCGCCGGCTTCGCGGTGCTCGAGTTCGGCCATCACCTTCTCTGCTATCGACTTGAACGCGAGACTCACCGGATGGGCCGGGTTGACCGCGACGATCGGGCTTGCGGTGTCGCCGCCTTCGCGCAGCTCGCGCACCAGCGGCAGCTCGCCTAAGTATGGCACGTCGAGCTGGCTTGCGAGGCGTGCGCCGCCGCCGTGCGCGAAAATTTCGTGGCGATGTCCGCACTTGCGGCAGATGAAATAGCTCATGTTTTCGATCACGCCGAGAACCGGCACATGGACTTCATCGAACATCGCGACGCCGCGCTTCACGTCGAGCAGGGCGATCTCCTGCGGCGTCGTCACCACCACGCCGCCGTCGAGCGCCACGCGCTGCGTGATAGTCAGTTGCGCATCGCCGGTGCCGGGCGGCAAATCCAGCACCAGGCAGTCGAGCTCGCCCCATTCGACGTTGAACAGGAACTCGGTCTCGAGCTTGGTGACCATCGGGCCGCGCCAGATGACCGCGGTCTCGTCGTTGATGAACAGCGCCATCGAGACGTAACGGATTCCGAATCGCTCCAGCGGCACGATACGGCGCGAGTCGGTGAGCGTGACCGGCTTTCCCGCGCCGACCATCATCGCGACGCTCGGGCCGTAGACGTCAGCGTCCATCAATCCGATGCGCCAGCCGAGCGCGCGCATCGCAAGCGCCAGGTTGACCGCGACGGTGGATTTGCCGACGCCGCCCTTTCCGCTGGCGACCGCGACGATATGCGCGACGCCGGGAATCGAGCGCCGCTGCGGCATCCCACCAGCGGCGCGCGCCGGAGCAGCCGCGGCAGGCTGTTCGATCTCGACCTTGACGGCGGGAACACCCGGCATCGCGGCGACCGCTTTTTTCACTTCGTCGACAATCTGCGCGACGACTTCCGGCTTGGCCGACGGCGCGGTGAGGATCACAGTGACGGCGGCGGAGGCGACCTCGATATCCTTAAGCATCCCGAACGACACGATGTCGCGGGTGAAGCCCGGATATTTGACTTTCTTGAGCTCGGCGAGAATTTCTTGCGGACTGGGCATCTGGATCGGCGGATTCAGCGAGTTGCGGCGCCGCCGGCAGCGGCGCTACTAAACTCAGCATCTCATGTTATCATTCCGCCACCGCCGGAAAAACGACGCGGGACAGGGAAAGCGCTGTTTAGTTCGAGGAAGCCAATGGGGGAATCGAATGACCGAGAAACAATCGTTTAGCGTCCTGGTCCGCGCGCTGGGTGTGCTCGTTGTGCTTAGCGGAGGTAGGATATTTTGGTTCACTCTCATAAACTTCGTATGGCCATACGCCTTTCCGCGAGGCCCTGAACCCTTCGTCGCGGTTCAAGATTTGGTCTACTCGCTGCTTGTTTTTGTACTCGGCTCAACAATGATTCGATATCCCGAGTGGGTCGTACGTTTTGCGTGGCCCGAGAAAGCCGAATCCTAAATTGAACCAGTACTGATCCCGGGGGTTGCTGAAATCGTGGCTGGCGAGCGCGTATCAGATTCGTCGTCTCTGCCGTTGGCGAGCATCCGCTATGCGGCCGCGGCGGGCGAGGTCACCAAGGTCGCTGCGGATGAGCTCCGCGACGGACTCGCCGCGATGCTTGGTCACGGAATCCCCGAACTCGAGCCCATTGCGACAGAGCCAGATCCGGCCGTTGCCGCGAACGAGATGCGGGTCGCGCTCGGCGGTGCGCAGCCGGCCGTCGCTGCCGGAGCCGGCACCGCGGCGCTCGCGGGTGACAGTTTTGAAATTTCGCGCGCGGGGAATCCGGCGACCCTCATGATTCGCGCGGGAAGCGAGCGTGGCCTGATTCACGCCTCCGCCGATTTGCTCGAACGCTTGGGCGCGCGCTTCGCGCCGGGAGTTCCGCCGCAATATCCGCGCATCGAGCCCGCGCGACTGGAAGCGCTCGAGCTGTATCGCGTCGAGCCGGCATTCGCGCGGCGCGGATTCGTCTCCGACATCATGACCTGGAACTACACCGTTGCGGAGCGCTTCGAGCTTCATCTGCGGCACGATCGCGAATTCATCCCGTGGATGGCGCGCCGCGGAATCAACTCGTTCTCCTATATCCGCCACGCGCACGACACACGCCTGCGCATCGACGAACTGGTGCCGGCCTTTCGCGCGCACGGAATCGCCGCGGAGTACGGCGGTCACGTGCTGCAAACTCTGATGCCGCGCGAGATGTTCGAAGCGCATCCCGAGTACTTTCCCGCCGGAGACGACGGCGTGCGCTCCGCACGCGGCAATCTATGTGTTTCGAACCAGGCGGCGCTCGACACGGTGCGCGACGGCGCGCTCCGCTACGTCCACGATTTTCCCGAGAACGAGCTGCTGCATATCTGGGGAGCCGACGTGTGGCGCGGCGCGTGGTGCCGATGCGACAAGTGCATCGAGATGCCGCCACAGCTCCAGTACATGGAAGTCGTAAACGCGATCGCCGAAGCGCTGCAAAGAGACGGCGCTCACGCGCCGCCGGTTGCGTATCTCGCCTACCACGACACTATCGAGCCGCATCCGGGCTTGCGGCCGCTCCCCAACGTGTGGTTCGAATGGGCGCCGCGCGAGCGATGCTACAGCCACGCGATCGACGACCCCGCGTGCGAGACCAATCCGCGCTACCTGGAAACCCTCAAGCGCTATCTCGAGTTGTTCGATGGCCGCGGCCACGTTTTCGAGTACTACGCCGATGCGATTCTGTGGGGCGGTCTGGGGTTCGCGACGCCCGCGATAGTCGCGCGCGATCTGCGCGCGTACCGCGCGCTCGGCATCACCAGCGTCTCCTGTCTCACCTTCGGCGCGTTCAGCGTGCTCGCGTACCCGGTAAACCTCGAGGCGTTCGTGCGCGGCTCGCGCGATCCCGGCTTCGATCCCGACGCTGCCCTTGCCGATAGCGCCGCGGGGCGGCATCCGGCGTGCGCATCCGAGATGGCGGCGCCCTATGCCGCGGTCGTGCGCGCCTCGCGCTTGGCCTTGGACTATGGCGATGTGATGGCTCCGCGGATGACTCCGACCAAAGCGGTGCGCAAACGCGGCGAGCTGCGCGAGGCCGCCGACATTTTTCGCGAGGGAATCGTTGCGGCCGAGCGCATCCGGCCCACGACTCGGGATCCGCTGATCGCGGCCGAGCAGGGACTGTGGAAATACAGCGCGCAAGTGTTGGGCGGACTGTCGGAGTACCTGGCGGCGAAGGAAGACGGCGGCCCGGAGCGGATAGCGAAGGGCACCGCCGCGATCGCGCAAATCGCCGCCGCGATCGAGCACGTCCGCGCGATCGATCTCGAAATCAAGGGAACCTGGGGCGCCTACGATCTCGAATGGCTCCGCGAGATCTGGCTGGCTGCGCTGCGGCGCGGCCTCGAGGAGCAAAAGCCCCAGGAGGAAACCGTGTGAGAGAGGAGATGCCCTGATGGAAGACGGCGGCGGATTTCAGCTTTCCCCGGAACTTGGTGCGCTGCGCGACCAGGTGCGCAAGATCATCCGCGAGGAAATTATTCCGATCGAGGCGCGCGTCGATCCGGACGCGCCGGAAATTCCCGAAGACGACTACTGGCCGATCGCGCGCAAGATACAGGCGGCCGATATGTGGTGCATGGGCGCGCCGAAAAAGTACGGCGGCGGCGGGCTCGGCACCTTCGAGATGTGCGTGCTCACCGAAGAGATGGCGCAGCATCGCATGGGCCTGTACAACCCCGGTTGCGGAGTGTTCGGGCGCAATCCGCCGCCGGTCATCTACGCGGGCAACGAGGAACAGATCCAGACCTACGCGGTCGGCACGCTGAAGAACGCGTGGCACACGTTTTTTGCGATCACGGAGCCGTCGGGAGGATCCGATCCGGCCGGCGCGATCCAGTGCCGCGCGGTGCGTGAGGGCGACACCTACCGGCTCAACGGCACCAAGATTTTCATCTCGCACGCGCACGAGGCGGAATGGGGCGTCGTCTTCACCCGCACCGATCCGAAAGCGGGGCGGGGCGGGATCACCTGTTTCATAATCAAGAAGGGACAGCCCGGGTTTACGCCGCGCCCGTTCCGCACCATCCGGACCTCTGCAGTGCCGTGCGAAGTACAGTTCGAGGATTGCGTGGTGCCCGCCGCGCAGCGGCTCGGCGAGGAAGGCAACGGGCTCAACCTGTGCCTGGACCTGCTCACGCGCCTGCGCTTCCCGTACTCGGCATGCAATATCGGAGTCGGCGTGGCGGCGCTCCGGATGGCGATCGATCACGCCAAGCATCGCAGCACCTTCGGCGAGCTGCTCGCGCGCCGGCAGGCGATTCAGTGGATGCTCGCGGACTCGGAAGTGGAACTGCGCGCCGCGCGCTGGCTTACCTGGGAAGGCGCGTGGAAGGCCGACCGCGGCGAGGACTCGCGCACCGAGGCGTCGATCGCGAAGCTGTATTCGAGCGAGGTGCTCGGCCGCGTCATCGACCGCGCGGTGCAGATCCACGGCGGCTACGGCGTCAGCAAGGAATTCCCGCTCGAGCGATGGTACCGCGAGGCGCGCGTCCGCAGGATCGGCGAGGGACCGTCGGAAGTGCATCGGATGGTGATCGCGCGCTCGATCCTGCGATGACGCCGCGCGCATCGAGAGTGAAAATGAAAAGGACATGCCGATGAGTCTGCCGCTCGAGGGAATCCGCGTAATCGATCTCGGACAAATCTACGCGGTGCCATATTGCACCTTGCAGCTCGGGTATCTGGGCGCCGAGATAATCAAGATCGAGCCGCCAGGTCATGGTGAGATGCTGCGGCGGCCGGAAGTCTCGCCCGGCGGCGTGAATTATTCCTTCCTGATGCTCAACGCGAACAAGAAGTCCGTGACGCTCAATCTGAAGAGCAAACGCGGGCAGGAGATCGTGCTCAAGCTGCTGGAGAACGCCGACGTGCTCACGGAAAATTACCTCGACGGCGTGATGGAATCGTTCGGACTGGGCTACGAGCAAATCGCCGAGCGCTTCCCGCGCCTGGTGTACGCGTCGGGCAAAGGCTACGGCGCCAACAGCCGATGGGCGCGGCTGGGCGCGATGGACAATACCGTGCAGGCGTCATCGGGCTTCATCAACATCACCGGCTTTCCCGATCGCGGCGTGAAGACCTCGGCGACCTTTATCGACATGGGCACCGGCAGCCACCTGGTGAGCGGGATTCTCGCGGCACTGATCCAGCGCGGGCGCACCGGCCGCGGGCAGAAGGTCGAAGTCGCGATGTTGGATGTTTGTATTCCGGCACTGACCTCGGTGGTCGCGCCGGTGCTGCAGGGCGGCAAGTTCAAGCGGCTCGGCAATCGCCATTGGGGCGCGTGTCCGACCAACGTTTATCCATCGCGCGACGGCGAGGTGCTGATCTTCTGCCTGACCGAGGCGCATTGGCGCACGCTCGCGACGATGATGGGGCATGCGGAACTGATCGACGATCCGCGCTGTAAGAACAACGGCACGCGGCTTCGCATCGCGGACGAACTCGACGGCCTCGTTGCGGAATGGACCAGTCGTCATGGTCGCGACGAGATGGTTCAGCTCATGATCGAAGCGGGAATTCCGTGCGCGCCAGTCCGCGCCGTCGAGGAAGTCGTCGCCGATCCGGAAGTCGCCGAGCGCCGGATGCTGATCCCCAGCGAATTCCCGACTCGCGGAGCGATCAAGGTGACCGGCACGCCGATCAAGCTCTCGACGATCACGGCCGAGAACGAGCCGATCGAGCGGCCGCCGGCGCTCGGCGAGCATACCGGCGAAGTGCTCGAGTCGATCGGAATCGATTCGGCGGAGCTCGAGCAGCTCCGCGCCGCCGGCGTGGTCTGACGCGCTCGCTTCGGATGATAACGAAACGTGCGGCGCGCGCGATTCTGGTCGCATCGACATTGATGATGCTCGCGCTGTCGTCGTGTGCCACGCGCGATCTCAGCGGTCCGACCAAACCGGGGCAGCAGGCGATCGCGAACATGATAACGCCGGACTCGGAGCGGCAGGTCTACCTGTCGCCGACCGGCTTCGACGCCGACCTGATCACGCCCGACGGAATTCACGTCAAGACCAACGGCCAGTACAAAACCGAAGCGCAAAAGCATGCCGCCGCAGCCGCGATCGATCGCTACTGGCATGAGGTCCGATCCTGCGCCCTGCAGCAGGTGCCGCCCGGAGATACGATGGTGTCGGGGACGCTCATCCCCGAATTTCCCAGCCACCTTTCGATCGAGATCCAGAATCAATGGCAGGTGATCGAAGGCCCGGTGTCGCATCGCAAGATGCAGGCGTTCCCGTCGCAGGTGACGCCGGGAGCGTGGGTAACCGCGCGTAGGGAAGAGGAAGCGCTGCTGGTCGAAGTTGTGCCCGAGCTCAACGGGCTGGGCCGTCAGATGGCTGGCGAGCTGAATCTATGGCTTGCGGGCAACACCAGCGCTTTGCCGACTGATCTGTCGAATCTGTGTGCGTCGGTGAGCTGTATCCGCTTTGACTATGATAACGCGCCTTCGGAGGCGTGGAGCACATGCGTCAATTAGCTAGCAGACGCTAACTGTAAGTCAAGCGCGCGATCTGGCGCGGCCTCGACACTTTCTGTTACATACTTGGCATGCCGTCTCGCAGACAGGCGGCGGTACGCGACTTCATCGAGCTTCAGCCACCGGCCGTCGAGCGTCTCGAGCTGGAGACAGCACCGCGGGCCGAAACCGTCCAGAGCTTTGTGCTCACGCGCGCGGCCGAGCACTCGTGGCAGAGCATCAATCGTCATCTCGGGGAACCGCGCGGCGCCGTGTTCTGGATCGGCGGCCCGGCCGGATGCGGCAAGACGCACTTCCTGAACTACGTGCTCGCGCTTGCGATGCGCGCGGGCGCGCTGACGGCCGAACCGTCGCGGCATCTGATTTGCGGGCTCGAGGTGGCGGGCCGTGCGCGATCGCCGGAGGTAGAAGCCTATCTGCTGGACGTGCTGGCCGGCCAGGTCGGCGGCGATCAACAGAGCGCGCTGATGTGGCGCGAGATGCGCGGCGCGGCGGCGCTCAACGTCGCGCTCGAGGCGGCGCGGCGCACGGGAGTTCGCGCGCTCACCGTCGCGATCGACTTTAGCCTGAGCGCGCCCGAGGCTGCCGCCGGCTATTTCGCGACGCTTGCCGAAGTCGCATCGCGGATGCGCGCGGTCAAGTTCACCGTGCTCGCCGCCGGCCGCGGCCGCGCCCCCGAGTCGGCGCGCGTGCTCGAGGTCGCGCCGCGCGACAGCGCTGAGGAGATCGCGGCCGCGGTCCAGCGGGCGCGCCGGCTTCGCGCCGCGGCGCAAGCCGCCCTCGACGACTTCTACCAGGGCATTGACACCGGCGGCCTCGCGGCCGACGCGATCTTTCCCTTTCATCCCGTCGCACTTCCCGCGCTGCGCGCGCTCGCGAGTCCGCCTGGAACGATCGCGGCGCTGGCGCGAACCGCGCGCGAAGCGATCGCGGAGGTGCGAGAGCAGAGCCCGCTGATGAGGTTGCTATATCCGGCTGACCTGGTCGCATCGCCGTCGCTCGCGCGGCGGGTCGAAGCACGGATGGGCGAGTCGGGGCGCGCGGCGCTCGAGATCGCGTACGACTCGTTGGCGGGACTTCATGGAAACGAGAAGCAGCTCGCCCATCAGATCGTCGACACGCTCGCGCTCGGATATCTCGCGGAGAATCCGGCCGGGATCGGCGTCGCAGAGATCGAGGGCCGCGTGCCGATGCTCGCCGAAAACGATTCAGCGGACAGCGGGACCAGGCCCGCGGTCAATGAGCTGCTGCGCAGGCTGGCCGCGGGCACGGGCGGGGTGATCACGTTCGAGTCCGGCATCGCGCGGTTCGATCCGGATGCCGCTGGCGCGCCCGAGGTCGCGATCTTCAACGCGGCGCTCCCGCTCCTGCGTCGCTTCGATCCCACGCTGGCCACGGCGCGCGACACGATCGACCTGAAGAACCGGCTTACGCGGCTGCGCGATGCGATGGCGGACGCGGTCGAGGCCGCGAGCCACACTCGCGCGGCTCTCGCTGCGGCGCTCGGCGAAGCGAATCTCCCGCTCGCAGTGGGGCATCAGCGCTCGATCGCGGAATACGTCGCGCTTGCCGAGTTGAGGACCGAAGCGATTCTCGACGCTGGCGCCGACCCACGCCGGCGCGAGGCCGCATTGGCGGTCGTCGCGGCGTACGAGGCGCTCGCCGCTGCCGTCGCGATGGTTCCGAGGATGCGCGCGATGCGCGAATACCTCGACGCGACCGGGCTGCGTGCCTCGAATGGCGAGCCCGCGAGGGATCCGCGCATCGTCACGCTCGAAACCGAATGCCAGTTGCTCGCCGTCGAGCTTGGCCCGCGCGTGATGGCCGGCGCGCCGCGCAATCTCGATGCGCTGGAAGCGCGCTTCCAGAAATTCAAATGGACCTACGTGCAGCAATATCGGAGCGAGCACGAAAACTGGCGGGTCGAAATGGAACAGCTCGCGATCCGGTCCGACGACGCGTACCGCCACCTGGACGCGCTTCGCAGGCTCAACGCGATAGGAGCTCTTGGTCCCCCTGAAGGTGCTGAAATGGTCGCGTCCGTCGCTACTGTCGCGGCGCACATTGTGCGATGCGATAACGCTGAGCAGTTGCGTCCCGAAATTACGCCGCGATGCCCTCGATGCGGCTATCTGCTAGGCATGCTTTCGCCGCGCGCGGAGCTTGCCGAGCTGATGGAGCATATCCGCCGCGTGCTCGACGTGAAGCTGGCGGCGCTCTCGCAGAGCGCGATCGCGCGGCTGATTCGCACGCACGACCAGGCGCATCGCCTCGAAGGTTTTCTCAAGATCACGCAGGCGGCGCAGACCGAGGCGCTGGTCCGCGTGCTCGACGAGAAGCTCGCGCGTTACCTGGCGCAACTGCTCGATGAAAACCTGGCGGCCGGCAGCGCCGATCGTTCGACGCGCGAGGTGGTGCGCCGTATCGACCGCAGCGACGGCAAGCGCCCGCGAGTCTCACACATCGGCAAGACCGCGCCGCGCAACGACGCTGACGAGGACGAATGAGTCATCGTTCGTAGCCGCGCGTGAACGTCGAATAAGAGCGCCAGAATCGGTTCAGGCGAGCGCGCGGGCTGCTCAACTCGTCGAGCGCTTGCGCGGGCGGCCCGGGGGGAAAGCGCTGGCGCGCTTGTGACGATGCGGCCGCACGTTCATCCGATCGAGCAAGCTGAAGTACGCGTCGCGGGCGATCTCGAGGCCCCACAGGATGCCGAGGCCGAGCGTGCGTGCGACTCCGAGCAGCATTTCCTTGAAATAATCGGCGGTGCTCAGGCGCTCGATTTCGAGCTTGAACGGAGCCGGTTCGGTGTCCTTGTCCACTATCTCACAGTAGGCGCGCAAGCGCGCTCGCGCAAGAAGGTTCGCCGCCACGAGCGTCCGCGATCAAATCAATTCAATGCGGCAACGGCGGCGGAGATCCTGCCGCGGCCGACGGCACCGCAGCCGGCGTCGACGGCTCGGGAGCGGACGGCTCTGACGGAGCGGCCGCCGGCGATGCCGCCTCGGCCGGCGCCGCCTCGCCACCGCCGGCGCCTGCCAGCGGCAGCGTGATCGTCACGTTGTCAAACCGCGCCTGCGAATCGTCGCTGGCCCATAGCCCGATCTTGCCCTTTGCGATCTTGTTGTCGTTGAAGTCGAACACCATCTTGTTGTCGCTGTAACACGTGAAGTGATCGCCCTCGGCGACGACCTTGATCTTGTACCAGACATCCTTGTCGGTCGGGACGACCTTTTGTTGCAGCACCGAGGGCGCGCCGTTGCTCACCCGGGTGAGGGTGAAGAAGTCGCTCGGGCACCCCTGCGACAGGACGTAGTAGTTGCTGGAATCGACGTAGCGGAAAATGATTCCGCCCGAGCAATCGAAGCGGCCGCCTGCCGACTTGAACGACGCCTCCAGCGTGAAGTCGCCGTAGTCAGGCGCGTCGCTCTCGATCGCGATCGGATAGTAATTCAACGCGTGGATCAGCGTCGACATCATGCGGCCTTCGGGCAGGCCGAAGGTGTTCGGCTGGCTGGGAGCGCTCGGATCGGGAATCACCGTCCAGTCGCCCTCGATGGCTTTCCATCCTGACGCGACGGTGTCGGCCTTGTCCTGATCGAAGTTCCAGACCTTCACCTCGGGGGTCGGAGTCGGGGTGGGCGTCAGCGTCGGAGTGAGCGTGGGCTGCGGTTTTTTTTTCTTCGACAGCGCGGGCGAACTCAACACCAGCACGCACACCAGCGCTCCGACCGAAACCATCGCAACGCTCCTGAGCCAAGATCTTCCAGTCATCGTCGAATCCTCTTTCCGATGTGAATCGGCGCGGCGAGTTTCGCGGATGATAGGCGCTCCTGTCAAGGCGAGTTTGCCGAGCGTTGCCGAATGGTGACGATATGACGACCGCGGCGCCGACTGTTCGCGACGGTCTTCGACGCGCCGTCGCGAGCGCGCTTTCAACGACCTGCGACGGACTCGCTGACTACTTGCTGTAGTCCTCGGATAGCTACCTCGACGGCGTTCGACGAGCTATCTCGATTACCCTGACAAATACTACTTTCGATTTTATTTCGCCTTAGTCACAGAAATGTATTTATATATTTTCGCGTGTCTGGCCCATTTTTCTTGACTAGAGTGGGGGAGAGTGGGACATTGTGGGGGCTCGGGGAGGGCAAGCGGTGTTCAGCGGACGCTTCGACCATGCAATCGACGAAAAAGGCAGAGTTAGTATCCCTGCCAAATTTCGCGAAGCGCTGCAGCGCGAGGCCCACGAGCGTCTTTTTATCACCAACGAAATTTACAACCGCGAGAAATGTCTGTCGCTGTATCCGCCCGGCGAGTGGGACGCGCTCATCGAAAAAATTAAAGCGAAGCCGAGCTTCGATCCCAACGTGCAGGCGTTCCAGACTTTTTTTGTCGGCGGCGCGTACGAAGTGCAAGTCGATCGCCAGGGCCGAATACTCATTCCGAACAAGCTGCGTGAGTTTGCCGGTCTTGGCCGCGAGATCACTTACTCCGCGCTCTACGATCATTTTCAACTTTGGGATCGCGTCGTCCTCGGGCGGGTGTTGAAGGCGACCGAAGAGAAGATTCTCGATCCGGAATTCTACGAGAAGTTGAACCTGTGATGGCGGCGGCGATGACTCAGGCGGCGGAACACGACGATTCCCGGGCGGCGCGGATGCATGTGCCGGTGATGGTGGCGGAGGTGTGCGGGATGGCGGCCGCATCCGCGCCGCGCGAGATCGTCGACGCGACCGTTGGCACCGCGGGCCACGCCGCTGCGCTGATCCGCGCGACCGAGGCGCGGCTGCTGGGCCTCGATCGCGACGCAGCCGCACTCGCGATCGCCGCCGAGCGTCTTGCGGAGTTTTCCGGGCGCGTCACGCTGCGCCAGGCAAACTTCGCGAGCGTTGGAGCGGTGATGGCGGAAGTTGGCTTCCAGAGCGCCGGTGCGATCATCGCCGATCTCGGAATGAGCAGCTATGCGCTGGAGGATCCGGCGCGCGGCTTCAGCTTCCGGCTCGATGGTCCGCTCGACATGCGCTTTGATCGCGACGCGCCGATCAGCGCCTACGACATCGTGAATGAGGAGAGCGAGGAAGAGATCGCGCGCGTCATCTACCAGTACGGCGAGGAGCGCGCCTCGCGCCGGATCGCGCGCGGGATCGTCGCGGCGCGCCGCCGCCGTCCGCTCACCACCACGGCCGAGTTGCGCGCGATCGTCGAACGCGCGCTGGGGGCGCATCGCCGCAGTGGAGCGCATCCGGCCACGCGCACTTTCCAGGCGCTGCGTATCGCGGTGAACAATGAAATGGAAAGTCTCGCCGCGCTGCTGGCCGACGGCCCGAGCCTGCTCGCACCGGGCGGCCGCATGATGGTGATCGCGTATCATTCGCTCGAGGATCGCGCAGTGAAGGAGCGCTTCCGCGAGCTGGCGCGCGGCGGCGAGTTCGTCGCGGTGACTCGCAAAGCGATGAAACCCTCGGCCGCGGAAGTTGCTGCGAATCCGCGCGCGCGCAGCGCGCGCCTGCGCTGTATCGAGCGGAGCGCGTGATGGCGATAACCCTCAAACGAGCGCAAAAGGCCCGCGTGTCGCGGCCGACGGTGCCGTCGCGGCCGCCGTCGCGGGTGGTGCCCTTCGTCCTGGTGCTAGCGATCGCGGCGGTGGGCTTCGTGACGCTGATGATTCGCCTGGAGGCGACGCGCGAGGGCTACCGGATTTCCGCGCTCAGCGCCGACGTCGACAAGCTGCAGGAGCAGAACCGCGCGCTGCGCTTGCAGGCCGCGCAGTTAAGCTCGCACGCGCGTCTGCGCGCGCTGGCCGCGCAGTATCGGCTCGCGCCGCCGGAGCGCGGGCAGGTGGTGATGGTGCCGTGAACGCCGCGTTTCGACAGCGCCGCGCGCGAATCGGCGCGCTGACAATCGCGCTGGCCGTGCTGTTCAGCCTTGCGGTGCTGCGCCTGATTTTCCTGGTTGCGTTCGAAGGACCCAAGCTGAATTCGCTCGCGCGCAACGAGCATACCGGCGAGACCGAGCTGGCCGCGGTGCGCGGCCCGATTGTCGATCGCAACGGCGAGCCGCTGGCGCTCTCGGCCGAGACGCGCTCGGTCTACGCGCGGCCGCATAAGGTGTTCGAGGCGAGCACTGCGATCGATCGCGCCAAGCTCGCAACGGTGCTGGGACTCAGCGACGCCGATCTCGAGGCGCGGCTCAAGAAGCCGGCGCCGTTCGTGTGGCTGGCGCGGCGGATCGCGCCCGAGCGCGCGCAGGCGGCGGAAGCGCTGGGGATCGACGGAGTCGGCGCGCTCAGTGAGTACAAAAGGTTTTACCCGGAGAGCAACCTGGCCGCGGCGGTGGTGGGGTTGGCGGGGATGGATGGCCAGGGGCTCTCCGGGCTTGAATTGGAATACAACAAGATAGTGCGCGGCGAGCCGCTCGAGCTGCGTTTTTATCACGACGCGCTGGGGCATCCGATTTTGGACACTCCGCTCGCGCTCAAAACTCCGGAGCCGGGCGCGCAGCTCGAGCTGACTATTGATTCTTCGATCCAGTCGCTGGCCGAGACCGAGCTCGCCGCGGAAGTAACGCAGAGCGGAGCCGCGCGCGGCGCCGCGATCGTGCTCGATCCGTTCACCGGCGAGGTGCTCGCGATGGCGAACGTAAGCGCCGATCCGGCCGCTCCGCGCGACCGCCTGCACAATCCCGCGGTGCAGGACGCGTTCGAGCCGGGCTCCACGATGAAAGGAATTCTCGGCTCGATCGCATTGGCCGATGGCGCGATCGACACGGCGCGTCAGATCTATTGCGAGGACGGCCAATACACCGTTGATCGCCGCACGATTCACGACGACAGCCGCCACGGCTGGCTCAATCTCGGCGGCATCATCGAGGTCTCCTCGAATATCGGGGCGGCGAAGATCGCGATGCAGCTCGGGCCAGAGCGTTTCTACCAGGGGCTGCGCGCGTTCGGCCTGGGCAGTCCGACCGGAATCGATCTGCCGGGCGAGGCGACCGGGTTGCTCCGCAAGCCTTCCGGATGGCGCGAGATCGATCTTGCCAATCACGGCTTCGGACAGGGCGTGGCGGTGACTCCGATGCAGCTTGCGGTCGCGTACGCGGCGATCGCCAACGGCGGCCTCGCGGTGCGCCCCTACGTAGTCAAAGCGGCGCTCGACGCCGAGGGCCACACGATTCTTACCCATACGCCGCAGGTGATGCGCCGCGCGATTCCGCCCGAAATCGCGCACACCATGAACGGGCTGCTGCGCAACGTAGTCAACGGCGCCGACGGCACGGGCAGGCGCGCGCGCGTGGACGGTTTCCTGGTTGCGGGCAAAACCGGCACCGCGCAGATGGTGAATCCGGAGACCGGCGGCTACTTCCAGAATCGTCACGTGTCTTCGTTCGTCGGATTTCTGCCCGCCGACGATCCGCGCCTGCTGATCCTGGTGGTCCTTTATGATGTCGGCCACGGGCATTTCGGCGGCTTGGTCGCGGCGCCGGTGTTCAGCGAAATCGCCAGTGGCGCCGTGCGCGATCTGAATATCGCCTCGAGCGATGCGCCCTACGACAGCGCCGCGATGCTCGGCGTTCTGCTGGGCGATGGCAAGAGCGGCGGGGTGGTGCCGGCGTCCACGGTGGTGCGCGAGGAAGGCGCGGATCTTCCTCCGCTGATCGGCGCGAATCCGCTGGCCGCCCCCGACTTCGGCGGCATGAGCCTGCGCCGCGCGCTGGAGACCGCGCGCCAACTCCATCTCACGCTCGACGTGAGCGGCAACGGCTACGTGATTGCGCAAGATCCTGCGCCAGGCACGCGGCTCAATCGCGCGGCGGTGAAACTTACGCTGACGCCGGGCGGAGAGCCGCCGGCGGCGCTCAAAAAAGTATCGTACTCGCGCGGCGCCGATCGCCGCGGGGGCGCCAAGTGAAGCTCGCCGAACTGATACAAGACGGTGAGCGAGGCGGAGTGGTGGAAGGCGGGGTGACAAGGGTGACGGGCGAGACCGACCTCGAGATCGCGGGTCTCAGCTACGACTCGCGGACGGTCAAGCCCGGCGCCCTGTTTTTTTCGCTGGCCCGCGACACGGCACGCAACCGGGCCAACCTTGAAGACGCATTGAACCGTGGGGCGCGCGCTGTGGTGGTGAGGGGATGGGATGGTGGAACCGCGCGCCCCGCGGCGACCTTGGTGGAAAGCGAGCGGCCGCGCCTGCTGATGGGCGCGGCCGCCTCGCGGTTTTATGGCGCGCCCAGCGAGCGCGTGGACCTGGTCGGCATCACCGGCACCGCGGGCAAGACCACCACGACCTACCTGCTCGCATCGATTTTCGAGGCGGCGGGCCTGGGCGCGGGAATTATCGGAACCGTCGGGATCTTCATCAAGGGGCGCAAGCTCGGAAGCGGGCTGACCACTCCGGAGTCGGTCGATTTCGAAGCGGCGCTCGCCGCAATGGAACGCGAGGGGGTGCGTATCGCCGCGGCGGAAGTCTCGTCTATTGGTATAGAAGAGGGCCGCGTGGAGCGGCTCAACTTCCGCGCCTGCATGTTCACCAACCTGGGCCGTGACCATCTGGACTATCACGGCAACATGGAAAACTACTTCGCCGCGAAGCTGCGGCTGTTTACCGAGATTCTGCCGCGCAGCCGTCGCGCCCACACGGTCGCGGTGGTACGCGGCGACGATCCGTACGGCCAGCGGGTGCTGGCCGCGGTCGAGGGACGCAAAGTTACCTTCGGCATGGACCGCGCGTTGGACGTGTATCCGGAAAGCTTCACGACCGACCTGGGCGGAATTCGCGCGACGATCTCGGCGCTGGGCAAGCGGCTCGAAATCTCCTCGCCGCTGGTCGGCGAGATTAACCTGCTCAATATCCTGGGCGCCTCGGCTCTGTCGGTGGCCCTGGGCATCGAAATGGCGGCGGTGGCGGAAGGTGTGCGGCGATGCCCAGGAGCCCCCGGCAGGCTCGAGACGGTGGCGGCAATTCCCGGAGTCACGGTGCTGGTCGACTACGCGCATAAGCCGGACGCGCTGGAGGCGGTACTGACCGCGCTGCGGCGCCTGGGAGAAGGACGGCTTATCTGCGTGTTCGGATGCGGCGGCGATCGCGATCGCGGCAAGCGTCCGATCATGGGCGAGATCGCGGGGCGGATCGCAGACCTTCCGATACTCACTTCCGACAATCCGCGCAGCGAAGATCCGCTGGCGATCATCGCCGAGGTCGAAAAGGGCCTCATTGCTGCCGGACTGCATCAGATCGAGAAAGCCGCATCGGCGGGGGGAAGCAAAGGTTACATCGTAGAACCCGATCGGCGCGCGGCGATTGCCGCCGCGCTCGCGATCGCAAAGCCCGGTGATGTCGTGATCGTTGCCGGCAAGGGACACGAGGACTACCAGCTTGTCGGGCGACGCACTCTCAAGTTCGACGACCGAACTGCCGTACGCGAGATTGCAGCCGAGATGGACCGCGGGCAAAGTTGAAAGGCTGGGCCTTGGAGCCCTGCCCGCGATGCTCTATCTCCTGCTGTATCCGCTTCATCGGCATTTCCCGGCGTTCAACGTTCTCCGCTACGAGACGTTCCGCTCGGTGCTCGCGGGACTCACAGCGCTGGCGCTGTCGCTGGCGATGGGACCGCTGCTGATCGAGCGGTTTCGCGCGGCGCATATTGGCGACACGATACGCGAGGATGTCCCGGTGACGCATCAGAAGAAGGCCGGCACGCCGACCATGGGCGGCCTGCTGATTCTCGCCTCGAGCCTGGTGGCGACCCTGCTGCTCGCGAGCCTGACCAACAGTTATGTCTGGCTCGCGGTGTTCATCATGGTGAGCTTCGGCGCGATCGGTTTCGTCGACGACTACCTGAAGATCGAGCGCGGGCATGGCGCGGGGCTTTCGGTGCGCACCAAGTTCGCGTGGTCATTTGGATGTGCGTTCATCGCGTGTTTCTTCCTCTTCTATGTACTCGGCTTCGACACCAGTCTCACGATCCCGTTCGTGAAGAACGCGCACCCGGATTTGCGCTGGTGGGGGTACATCATATTCGCGATGCTCGTGATCGTGGGATCGTCGCACGCGGTGAATCTGACCGACGGCCTCGACGGGCTGGCGATCGGACCGGTGATGACGGTCGCGTTTACCTACTGGGTGTTCACCTACGTGGCCGGCAACCTGAAATTCTCGACTTACCTGCAGATTCCGCACGTGGTCGGCGCGGGCGAGCTGTCCATCTTCTGCGCGGCGCTGATCGCGGCCTCGTTAGGATTTCTCTGGTACAACGCGTATCCAGCATCGATGATAATGGGGGACACGGGCGCGTTGGCGCTGGGCGGCTCGATCGGGATGGTCGCGGTGCTGGCCAAGCAGGAACTGGCTCTAGTGATCGCCGGAGGAGTGCTGGTGCTGGAAGCACTGTCGGTGATGATCCAGGTTTATTATTTTAAGGCGACCGGGAAGCGGGTGTTCCGGATGGCGCCGATTCATCATCATTTCGAGCTTGCGGGATGGCCGGAGACGCAAGTGGTGATCCGTTTCTGGATTTTGTCGATCGTATGCGCGCTGGTCGCGCTGAGCACGTTGAAGTTGCGTTAGGCAGGGTGCGAGGAAAAACCGGAACCAGGGATCCGGATACTGAAACCTCAACGAGATTTCAGACTTCCCTTTCGCCAGGATGCGCGCTTCGCGCTTTCAGAAAAGTGCGGGACAATAGGCGATAGATGTTAGACGTTCGTGGCAAGCGAGTTTTGGTGCTTGGGCTTGGCGTCAGCGGCCTTGCGGTTGCGCAGTTTCTTGCCGGGCAGGGCGCGAAGCTCGTTCTCGTCGATCGGAATGAGAAACTCGATCGCGGTTCGCTGCCGGCCGGCGAGATTCATCTCGGGGCCGAGGATCCGGCGTGGCTCAAAGGCGTCGATTCTGTGGTTACCAGTCCGGGGGTGCCTCGCACTTCGGCGATTTTGACCGGCGCGGTGGCCGCGAAGATTCCCGTGATGGGCGAGATCGAGTTCGCGAGCCGGTTCCTCTCCGCGCCGATCGCCGCGATCACCGGCACAAACGGCAAGAGCACCGTCACGATGATGCTCGACGAGATGCTGAAGGCCGCGGGGATGCGCACCTTCATCGGCGGTAACCTCGGCACACCGCTGGTGAAGGCGATCGGCGGTGTGTACGACGCGCTGGTGGTTGAGGTGTCGAGCTTCCAGCTCGAGTGGATCGAGAAATTCCGGCCGCGGGTGGGAATCTACCTCAACCTGACCGACGATCATTTCGACCGCTACCAGAGCCTCGAGGACTACGGGGCGGCCAAGGCGCGGATCTTCGAAAACCAGGACAGCGGCGACTGGGCGATCCTGAATCGTGACGACGCCAGCGTGTGGAAGCTCGCGCGCACTGTTCGCGCGCAGGTGTTCAGCTTCGGGATGCTGGCGTCGGGCGAGACGCCGGCGATCTGGCCGGTGGGCAAGCATCTGGACTTCCAGATGCGCGCGCGCAAGGGCCAGATCAACATGGCAGGCTTCCGGCTGCCGGGGGCGCACAACGTGGCCAACGCGATGGCGGCGTCGGCGGCAGCGCTGGCGATGTTCGCCGACGTCGGGCCGATCGAGCGCGCCATCCGCAGCTTCGCGGGCCTGCCGCATCGGATCGAATTCGTGCGCGAGGCCGACGGCGTGACCTGGATCGATGATTCCAAGGGCACCAACGTCGGAGCGGTGGTCGAGGCGATTGAGGCGGTCGCGGCGCCGATCGTGCTGCTCGCGGGCGGACTGGACAAGGGCGGAAATTATGCGCCGCTGCTCGGCCCGATCCGGACCAAAGTGAAACTGGCCATTTTGTTCGGCGCCGCGAGCGAGAAAATGCGCGACGCTTTGGCCGGCACTCCCACGCCGATACGGCTGGTGCCGACACTGAAAGACGCAGTCGAGCTTGCGGCCAAGGTCGCCAAGCAAGGCGACACGGTGCTGCTCTCGCCGGCGTGCGCGAGCTTCGATCAGTTCAAGGATTATGCAGAACGCGGTAACGTATTTCAGGAGCTGGTTCGGGCGCTTTGAGACGGTCGGCTATCGGCGTCCCGACCCGTGGCTGTGGCTGCCGGCGGGCGCGCTGCTGTTGCTCGGCTGCCTGATGGTGCTCAATACGACGTACTTCCTGGGGCTGGAAAAAACCGGCGACGCGTTCCATTTCTTCAAGCTGCATTTGGCGCATATCGCGGCCGGCGCGGTGATGCTGGCGGTGCTGTCGCAATTTTCACTGCAGGGGCTGCGCCGCCTGGTGTTCCCGCTCGCGATCATTTCGATCGTGATGCTGTTCCTGCTCTACGTGCCCGGCCTGGGCGTGGTGCGGGGCGGCGCGCGGCGCTGGCTGAAGCTCGGGACCGGCGCTGCTGGAGCCGTCGGAGCTGGTGAAATTCGCGCTGGTGTTTTTTCTCGCGGAGTTCCTGAGCAAGCGCGAGGACCGGATCAAGATTTTCGATCGCGGTCCGCTGCCGGTATTCCTGGTGGTCGGGCCGATCGCGCTTCTGGTGCTCAAGCAGCCCGACTTCGGCAGCACGGTGATGATCGCGCTGCTGGCGTTCGCGATGCTGTATGCCGCCGGCGCGCGCCCACAGCATCTGGCGATCGCGGGCAGCGGCGCGCTTGCGATACTGATCTTCCAGGCAGCGGCCAAGACTTACCGGATGCGCCGGCTCACCGCGTTTCTCGATCCGTGGCGGACCGCGCGCGGCTCGGGCTTTCAGCTGGTGCAATCGTTTATCGCGCTGGGGGCGGGCGGCGGATGGGGCGTGGGCCTGGGAGCGGGGCGGCAGAAAATGTTTTACCTGCCATCGGCGCATACCGATTTCGTGTTCGCGGTGGTGGGCGAGGAGTTCGGCCTGATCGGCGCGTTCGTGGTGATCGGGCTGTTCCTGGCGATCCTGTTTCGGGGGATGAGAATCGCGCACGAGGAGCCGGACCCGTTTGCGAGCCTGCTCGCGGTCGGGCTGACCTCGATGCTGTCGCTGCAGGCGATCATCAACCTTGCGGTGGTGGTCGGGATCATTCCCACCAAGGGACTGCCGTTGCCGTTTCTCAGCTACGGCGGCACCGCGATTATAATGGCGATGGCGACGCTGGGCGCGCTGCTCGCGCTCGGACGGCGCCCGGCGGTGAGATGAAGGTGATTATCGCAGGCGGAGGCACCGGCGGTCATTTGTTTCCCGCGGTCGCGGTCGGGGAAGAGCTGATGCGCGAGCGGCCGGGAATCGAAGTGATGTTCGTCGGCACCAGCGCCGGGATGGAAGCGCGCTGGCTGCCGAGCAGCGGGTATCGCTACGCGCTGTTCCAGGTCCATGGGATTCGCGGGCACAATCCGATCGAGCGCGCGCGCTCGGCGTGGGAGTTCCTGCATGCGATCGGCCTGGCGCGCGCGTTGCTGCAGAAATTTCCGGCGGACCTGGTGGTGAGCGCGGGCGGGTACGCGTCGGCACCGATGGCGGTGGCGGGATTTCTGGCGCGGCGGCCGCTGGTGCTGCTGGAGCAGAACGTGGTGCCGGGCCTATCGAACCGGATCCTGTACCGGTTCGCGCGGAAGATTTGTGTAGGGTTTCCCGACAGCGTTGCGCATTTCGATGGGACCAATGTCGAGGTGACCGGAAACCCGGTTCGATTCACCTTCGACCCGGAGCGGGAGCGTCGGGAGGGCGAACCATTCCAAATCCTTGTTTTAGGTGGTTCAACCGGCGCGCATCGGCTCAATTTAGGCGTTGTAGGGGCTTTCAAAATCTGGAGAAATAATGTTATAAATTTGAACGTCGTGCACCAGACTGGGGAGGCGGATGTCGAGGTGGTGAGGGCTGGGTATCGCGACCTGCCGTTCAAATTGAAGGCGGACGTCGTTGCGTTTATCGACGATGTCGCAGCAGCCCTCAAGCGCGCCGACTTGGTGATCGCTCGCGGGGGCGCGATGACGGTCACTGAGGTGTCGCTGGCGGGGCGAGCGGCGATCTACGTGCCTTATCCTTTTCATCGCGATCATCAGCAGGAACACAATGCGCGCGTCATCGAGAAGCTTGGCGGCGCGATCATGGTTAAAGACGACTTTCAATTGGCACAGAATCTCGCAAGTGAGCTAAGGCGACTCGTCGATAGCCCAGACAAGCTCGCCGCGATGGGCGATAGCGCGCGCGCGTCCATGCATCCTGACGCTGCGGCGCGCATCGCGCGGATATGTTTCGAGATCGTTGGCGAGGAGCGCGTGGCGGCATGAGCGGGCTCATCAAGACGGGGAAATTTGCGGCGACCAGCCTGCTGACGCGGCCCCGGCGCCTGCACTTCGTCGGGATCGGCGGCGCGGGCATGAGCGGGATCGCCGAGCTATGCGTGAAGCTGGGGTTTCAAGTGAGCGGCTGCGACATTCGTCCCAGCGCGGCGACTGAGCGGCTGACGGCGGCGGGCGCTGAGATCAGCAGCGGGCATCATCCGGCGCACCTGGCGGCGGACCTCGACGCGGTGGTGATCTCGTCGGCGGTGAAATTTTCCAATCCGGAAGTTGCGCGCGCGCGCGAAATGAAGATCCCGGTGATCCCGCGCGCTGAGATGCTGGGCGAGCTGCTGCGGATGGCCACGCTGGGCGTCGCGGTCGCGGGGACGCATGGCAAGACCACGACCACCGGGCTGGTCGCACTGATCATGGAAGAGGCGGGACTCGATCCGACCGTCGCGGTCGGCGGGAACATTCGCAACACCGGCACCAACGTGCGCCTCGGGCGCGGCGATTTCATGGTCGCCGAGGCGGACGAAAGCGACGCATCGTTTCTGCTGCTACTGCCGACGATCGCGATCGTTACGAACATCGACCCGGAGCACCTCGATCACTACGGGTCGATGGATCGCGTGCGCGAGGCGTTCGCGAACTTCATTAACCGGATCCCGTTCTACGGTCTGGCCGTGCTGGGCATCGACAGCCTCGAGGTGCGCGGGCTGCTGCCGTCGGTGCGAAAACCGTACGTGACCTTCGGGCTGGCGGCGGACGCGGAGATTCGCGCGGAGAAAATCGCGATCGACGGGCTGTCGACGCGCTTCGAGGTGATCCGGCGCGGCGAGACGATTGGGACGGTGGAGATCCCGACCCCGGGCATCCACGTCGCGCTCAACTCGCTGGCGGCGATCGCGGCGGCGGCGGAAGTCGGAATCGATTTCGAGACCGCGGCGCGGGCGCTGAAAAAATTCGGCGGCATCCAGCGCCGCTTCGAGATCAAGGGCGAGGCGTCGGGGCGCATCGTGATCGACGACTACGCACATCATCCGGCGGAAGTTCGCGCGACGCTGGCGGCGGCGCGGGCGGCGTTCAAGCGCCGCATCGTGGCCGTATTCCAGCCGCATCGCTACACGCGGATGCGCGATCTGTTCGACGAATTTCTTACTGCCTTCGACGACGCCGACGCGCTCTACCTGATGGACATCTACCCGGCCGGCGAGGAGCCGATCGCCGACGTGTCGTCGCGGCGGCTCTACGAGGCGCTGAGCGCGCGCGGCCATCTCGAAGTGCACTACATCGGCGGCGAAGAAAATCCGCTGCGCGTCGCCGACGATTCGCGCGCCGGCGATGTCATCATCACGCTCGGCGCGGGCGACATTTATCAACTTGGCATGAGGATTCTCGCCGCGCTCGGCGAAGAGGCGAAGCTGCATGAGCCCTCTTGAACGCGAGCTCGGCGGGCGCTTCGGTGCGCGCCTCGAGGTGAGCAAGCCGCTGGCGGAGCTGACCTCGTTCCGCATCGGCGGCCCGGCGGACCTGCTGCTGGCGGTCGAGGACGAGGACGAGCTGGGCGCCGCGATGGCGGCGGCCAGCCGCGCGAGCATCCCGGCATTCTGCCTTGGCGCGGGAACCAATCTGCTCGTGAGCGACCGCGGAGTTCGCGGCCTGGTGGTGCGCCTGGGCGAGGGGTTTCGGACAATCACGATTGACGGGATGAAGGTCAGCGCCGGTGCGGCTGCCCAGTTCGGATTCCTGGTCGAGTCGGTCGTCGAGCAGGGGCTCGAGGGTCTCGAATTCGGCGAGGGCATCCCGGGCACGGTTGGCGGTGGACTGGTAATGAACGCGGGCGCGTTCGGCGGCGAGATGGCGCGCGTAGTGATGTCAGTGAGCGGCGTCACCGCCGCGGGCGAGGTTCGCGCGCTCACTCGCGAGGAGGCGCGCTTCGCGTATCGGCGCAGCGAGCTGCCCGCCGGGTTCATCATTACGCGCGTCGATTTCGAGCTGGCGCCGGGCGATCGCGACCGGCTCCGCGCGCGCGTCGCGGATCTCAGAGCCAAGCGCGCATCACGGCAGCCGCGTGGAGTTCCCAACGCCGGGTCGATCTTCAAAAATCCTCCCGGCAATTTCGCGGGCCGGCTGCTGGAGGGCGCGGGACTCAAGGGCACCCGCAACGGTGGCGCGGCATTTTCGGATCAACATGCGAATTTTATCGTCAATCTCGGCGGCGCACGCGCCCAGGATGTGCGTGAGCTGATCGAGATGGCGCGGACCAGGGTCAAGGAGCAAAGCGGCGTCTGGCTCGAGCCCGAGGTCAAGTTGGTTGGCGACTGGTAATTGACGGTCGCGGGGTGGTAGCGGTGGTGGCGAGGCGGAGCGCAGAGAAGGTGGCGGCGGGTTGGAACCCGCGGATGGCGGGCGTGGTGCTGTGCGCGTTCTTCGTATTCGGTGTGATGACCGGATTCAGTGCGACCGGGCGCGCGCTCGCGGTCCGCGCTTCCGCCGAGATCAATTCCGCTGGCCTCCAGATGTTCGAATCGTTCGCGCCTGCGCGCGATGCGGCGGGCCGCTACTCGGCGGTCGTATCGCAACTCGCTGCTCGGCTCGGCCTGGCTCATCCCGCCGCGACGATTGCTCGCGGCGCCGCGTCATCGTCGACGCATCAGCTCGCCAATGCCGGCGCGGTTGCGATCGTCGAGCGTCACGACGGCTTCTATGGTCTATTTCCCGACGGCGAGTTGCGCGGGCCAATCTCGGCGGACGCCGAGAGCGACCTGCCGATTCTGAGCGGCGGCGCGCTCGAGAACGCGATGGGCCGCGACATGGTCGGCTACGCGGAGTTGCTGGTGCGAGCCGAGGCGCAGCTGTCGCAGATCGTTTCCGAGATGCGCGTCGACAGCGAAGGAACCGCGTCGCTGTTTCTCGATCGCCCGCGGGCTGAAGTGGTGATCGATCTCGACAACGCCCAGCTCGAGCTGCACCGCGCGACAGAGGTGCTCAAGCGCTGGCAGGGACGCGAGCAGCTCATCGCCGCGCTCGATATGACCACGCCCGACGAAGCGGTGGTGCGGCTGCGCGGCGCGGACACCAATCTCATCCGGCGCAAGAGCAGCGCTGCTCCGGCGGCTCACAATTCCGCGCCAGCCGCGGCGTCCGCGGCCGCAGTGGGAGGGAGCCGCTAGCGCGATGCGCAATCTGATCACCGGACTCGACGTTGGCACCAGCAAGGTGTGCGCGCTGATCGCGGACGCGGTCACCGACGCCGAGGCCGGCGCTCACAGCGAGCTTGCGCTGCTCGGCTACGGCGTCGCGCCGTGCACCGGCCTGCGCAAGGGTGTGGTGGTCAATATCGAGGCGACCGTCGATGCGATTCAAGCCGCGGTCGCCGAGGCTGAGAAGACCTCGGGCGTGCGAATCGGCTCGTCAGTAGTGGGAGTCGCCGGTCCGCACATTCGCGGGCTCAACAGCCACGGGATCGTAGCGGTTCGCGGCGGCGAGGTTGGCGGCCGCGACGTCGACCGCGTGATCGACGCGGCGCGCGCAGTCGCGATTCCGCTCGACCGCCAAGTGCTGCATATCCTGCCGCAGCAGTTCGCGGTCGACGACCAGGAGGGTGTGCGCGAGCCGATTGGGATGGCGGGAGTCCGGCTCGAGGCGCGCATCCATATTGTCACCGCGGCGCAGAGCTTCGGCCAGAACCTGACCAAGTGCTGCGAGCGCGCGGGCGTCACGCCGGCCGAGCTGGTGTTCGAGCCGATCGCCTCGGCCGAGTCGGCGCTGTTTCCCGAGGAGCGTGAGCTGGGCGTCGCGCTGGTCGATATCGGCGGCGGCACCACCGACATCATCGTGTTCCACGCGGGTTCGGTGATGCACACCGCGGTCCTCCCAATCGGTGGCAATCACCTGACCAACGACGTCGCCGCGGGCCTGCGCACTCCGGCGGCCGACGCGGAGCGGCTCAAAATAAACTTCGGCGTCGCGACCAACCAGGTGGTGCGCCACAACGAGATGGTGCAGGTGCCGGGGATCGGCGGCCGCGAGCCGCGCGTGATATCGCGCCGACTGCTCGGCGAAATCCTGGAGCCGCGGATGGAGGAGCTGTTCACTATGGTGCAGCGCGAGCTGATGCGCTCGTGCGTGGCAGACAACCTCGCTTCGGGCGTGGTGCTGGTCGGCGGCACTTCCCTGCTGGAAGGCACCCAGGAACTGGCGGAGCGAATCTTCGGGATGCAGGTGCGCCGCGGACTTCCCATCAACCTCAAGGGGATGCCCGAGGAGCTGATGAAACCGATGTACACGACCGCGGCTGGACTGTTGCTCTACCAAAGCGCCGTGCGGGGCGCCTTGAACGGAGCGGGGCGCGCCAACCGCACGGGCCGCTTGCGTTCACGGTTCAGCGAGTGGGTGAGGGACTTCTTTTGAAAAATCGCACGAATAGCCACGACAGTGGCCAACAAATGTTGCCGGTGAGTGGTGGAGGAGGGACGATGATGATCGAATTGGTTAAAGATCCCGATCCGGGTGCACGAATCAAAGTGATCGGGGCCGGAGGTTGCGGCGGAAACGCGATCAATCACATGATCGCGGTCGGTATCCGCAACGTCGACTTTATCGCGGTAAACACCGATATCCAGGCGCTGCAGAACAATCACGCGGCGCAGCGGTTGCAGGTCGGGCAGGCGATCACTCGGGGCCGCGGTACCGGAGGCAATCCCGATATCGGGCGCAAGGCGGCGCTCGAGGACGAAGAACCCATCCGTCAGGCGCTTGCCGATGCCGAGATGGTGTTCGTCACGGCGGGAATGGGCGGCGGCACCGGAACCGGCTCCGCGCCGGTCATCGCGCGGATCGCACGCGAGCTGGGCGCGCTGACCGTCGGCGTGGTCACCAAGCCGTTCCAGTTCGAGGGCCGCAAGCGGATGTCCCAGGCCGAAGAGGGACTGCGCGAGCTCAAGAACGCGGTCGACACTCTGATCACCATTCCGAATCAGCGCCTGCTCTCGGTCGCGAGCCGCAATACCTCATTGCGCGAGTCGTTCCAGAAGGCCGACGACGTGCTGCATCAGGCGGTGCGCGGAATTTCGGAGCTGGTAACGGTCCACGGACTCATCAACCTGGACTTCGCCGATGTGCGATCGATCATGGCGGAGATGGGACTTGCGATGATGGGCTCGGCGGCCGCGTCGGGCGAGAACCGCGCGGTCGAGGCGGCGCAGCGCGCAATCTCCAGTCCGCTGCTCGAGGACGTGTCGATCAAGGGCGCACGCGGCTTGCTGATCAACGTGACTGGCGGCGCCGACATGGCGCTGTACGAAGTTAATGAAGCGGCCAGCCTGATCCAGGAAGAGGCGCACGAGGACGCGAACATCATCTTCGGCGCGGTGATCGACGAAAAGATCAGCGAAGAGATCCGCGTGACCGTGATTGCGACCGGCTTCGGCGACTTCGAACGGACGCCGATGCGCTACTCGCCGTCGGGCGCGCCGGTTACCACGCCGATCGCAGCGGCCGCGACGCGTCCGGTCGATCCGGCCGAGGTCAGGGCGCCCGCGCAGCCGCATCCGCTGCCGCCGATACAGCCCGCGCAAGCGTCGCACGTGCGGATGTTCCCGACCAACAAGCCGGTGCGCAGGATGGGATTGGTGGTCGACGAGAGCAGCCTCGACATCCCGGCGTTCAAGCGCCGCGGCGAGGAGTTGAGCGACGAGAAGATCGAGCCGAGCGGGCTGGTGGACGGCGACGACAAGCTCGACATCCCGACTTTTCTGCGCAAAAGCGTCGACTAGGATTGATGATTAGTCTGTGAGTATTGATGCGGGCGCGCGCTGCCAGCGCGCGCCCGCGATATTTTCCCGGCACGCCTTTTAATCTCTCCGCGCCGGGTTAGCCGGAGAAATGGTCATCCGCGTGGCGTACTAACTGGAGCCGCGGACGCGGATGATTGTAAGAGCTGTTCGCGTAATAGCTAGTTCACCGTGGTAAAGGGCACCAATTCGACGCGATGGTTCTGCTGACGGCCGTCGGCGGTTACGTTGCTGGCGACAAAGTCAGTTGCTCCGAACGCGCGCGAGACCATGCGGTCCGATGCGATCCCCTGGCTGTGAAGATACGCAATCATGTTGACGCCGCGCTCCTGCGACAGGCGCATATTCAGCTTCTTGCCACCGCTCGGATCGCAGTAGGTATCCACATACACCTTCATGTCAGGATGACTCTTCAACATCTCTACTGCCGAATCGAGTACCGGGTCTGAGCTGTGGCGAATAGTCACTTCGTCCGACTTGAACTGCACGCCCTCGAGCAGAATCTTCTGCGTGGGCTGAGCCGGGGCAGCAACCGCCGTTCCGGCCGAGGCCATAGTTACCGGCGCAGGGCCCGTGGAGCTGCAGGCGGACAACATCGACAACGGGACGAGCAAGGCTGCGATCCCGCCGAATGAGGCGATTTTCTTCGAAATGGGGAGCACGCGGGCCTCCTGCTCGAGCCTTCGTTTCTCACAAGTGAGGTTGGTCTAGCGAAACGTGGTTAAAGGCGAGCCAAAGGGCCACTGTAGGGCTGGATCAAAGTCGGATCCGATTCCTATGTCGATCCCGACTCCTCTAAACTACATCAGATGGCGCGCGAACACCACTGATGAAGCTTCGATCTGGTTATATGCATAACCATATCGAGTGAATGGAAATATAGTCGGCGCGGGTCGAATCAAATTCTCAGTAGTATAGTCGAGCAATAACAAGTGAGATTAGCCGAAGTGTCCGATTCCGGCATCCTTGCCAGTTCTTCGCTCGGCCTTGACAGAAGCCGTGTCATTCTCCGGATGGTACCGCCGGATGATGCTCTTGCAGTATCGCGCCGCAGGCATCGATCGCGCCCACGATGCCGTCTGCCAAGCGGTTTGTCTTCACCGCGGCCACGAAGTCGGCGACCAACTTGTCCCACGCGCCGGCGGGCGCCATCGCGTGTGTATCGTGATCGGCGACAACTTCGACGTAATGCTCGCCGAGCGATACGAACAGCAGGATTCGATGCCGGCGAGGATCGCCGCCTGGGCGGTGCGCGGCAAATTCGCGATGCGCGAGATCGCGGGCATGGGCACGCTTGACCCGCTCCGGCACTAACGCGAGTCGAATCGGCAGTAATTCGAATAGCAACATGAACACGCTCACGAGCAACAGTTCAATGAGTATCGCGCTGCGGCCATCGAACCGCGGCGAGAAAATCGCCGCGAGCGCAGTCAGTATTAGCGCCGCGAGTCCCGCCCACACCAATGGATAGAGTGAGTATCGGTCGCTGACCCGCGTTACGACGACGTCGAGGTCAGCCGAGGTGCCACGCTCGACGGCGGCGACCGCTATATCGATGCGCTGATGCTCCGCGGGCGTGAGCGGATGGTTCATCGTCACCAGCTTCCCGACGCGCCACCGCCGCCAAACGATCCGCCGCCGCCCGAGAAGCCACCGCCGCCAGATCCTCCGCCGCCAAAGGAGCCGCCGCCGAAAAAACCGCCGCCCATGTAGCCCGCTGAACGGCCGACCCGGCGAATGATCGAGGAGTTCCGGCTGGAGCGGTACCTGAGATACATGATGATCATCCAGATGATCAGAAAGATCACGACGGACGCGAGCTGGTCGTCCTTGTCAGGCTGCGCGCTCGACTGAGTATTCGGCGACGTGCCCGCGCCGGCGTCGCCGCCCAGCACTTTGAGTATCGAGGTGGTGCCGGCGACTACGCCCGCGTCGAAATCGCCGCGCCGGAATTGAGGCAGGATGTCGCCCTCGATTATGGTTCTGCTGGCCGCGTCGGTGAGCTCGCCTTCGAGCCCATAGCCTACCTCGATGCGGACTTTATGCTCCTTGGGTACGACGATGAGGATCGCGCCGGTGTTCTTGCCTTTCTGCCCGATGCCCCAGTGGCGGCCCAGTTGATAGCCGTAGTCCTCGATGCTGTATCCCCGCAGCGACGGGAGCGTTACGACTACGACCTGCTGGCCGGTCGCATCCTCGTGGTGCGCGAGCATAGCAGTGAGCTGCGCAGTGGTGGCGGGACTGAGAATGCCGGCCTGGTCGACGACGCGGCCACTGAGTGGCGGAAAGCTCGGCTCAGCGGCGATTGCGGGCCCGGCAAGGATCAACAGGAGCACGATCATCCGCCGTACCGCGGATGCGACGCTGGTGTTGATCGTACCGGCTACGCGCATCGTGGAGGCCGTGCGCATCGCGGATGAATCCCGCATCAGAATTTGACCTGCGGCACCTGCTGGGCCTGGTCGCTGATCGTGAAGGTCTCACGCACCTTCATGTCCGGATACACAATCGCTGCGATCCATCGTCCGGGGATGGTCCGCAGCTCGGTGTTGTAGTCCTGCACCGCGGCGATGTAATCGCGACGCGCCACCGCGATGCGATTCTCGGTGCCTTCGAGCTGCGATTGGAGTGCAAGAAAATTTTGATTCGACTTGAGATCGGGATAGTTCTCGCTCACCGCCAGCAGCCGGCCGAGCGCACCACTGAGCGCGGCCTGGTTCTGTTCGAACTGGTGGAATGCCTGCGGATTGGAGAGGACGTCGGCGGGCAACGTGGTCTGGGTAGCTTTCGCGCGCGCCTCGATCACCTGGGTCAGGACGGTCTGCTCCTGATGCGCGTAGCCCTTTACCGTCTCGACCAGGTTGGGGATGAGGTCGGTGCGGCGCTGGTATTGATTGAGCACCTCGCTCCACGCAGCCTTCACCTGCTCGTCGAGGGTCGGGATTTTGTTGATGCCGCAGCCGGGTACGCTGACCAGCACGATTGCCAGGACCGCCAGAGTCGCGAGCTGCAGGCTGCGACTCGAGGACCTAAAGTTACTCACGGACATGACAAAGCGCCTCCTCGGAAATGCGTGACTCTCGATAGCCGCGCCGGCGGCTTATGGAAGGCGCAGCGGGGTTGCGAGGTAGCAGCCGAACTCTTTGGGAAAATCAACCGAGATGCGCGCGTGGACGCGCCCCTGGCGATCCAGCAGGCGGGCATGATCGGCAATCGGCACCACTGCGCCGTGCCAGATATTGGGATGGATGTAGAGGCCGCGGCTGCCGTCGCACCAGAAGGTGACGAACTTCTCGGGCGTCACGTCGTCGCCGGGGAGAGCGAGTGGCACCACGAACGGGCCGTCGCCCTGCGGGAAGAAGAGCTGTCCGCCGTCGGGATGATAGTTCGCGCGCCAGATCAACGCACGCTCGCGAGGCGCGGCGGGCCCGGTTGCGGTCGCCTCCTCGGGCCAGTGGCTCCAGCCGAACAGGTAACTGTCGCGGACCGCATTGTTGCGCGCATAGAGCGTCTGCCCCTTCCACCAGAACTCGAACACCCCTTCAGTGACGCCGCCCTGGTCGCCCGAGTTCTTGTCGACCGGCCGCCAGCCCTGCGCCGGCCAACGCACGATCTCGATGGGAAATTCCGCCGGGCGATCGACGATGCATCCGTAGCCCTCGAGCGATTTCGCGGTGGCGGCTATAAGCGGCGCCTCGACATAGCGGCGCACGCCGGTGGTCGGCACGTAGCTGATTGCGGCGAGATCGAGCTCGGGATCCATCGAGCCTAGATGCGATCGGAAACGCCCGGGATGAACAGCGGCTCCATCGCATAGCGCGCGATGTCGGCCTCCATGTCTGCGCGCGCGGGCTTCTCGGCCGCTTCGGAAGCGGCAGTGAGCGTATCGCGCAAAATCGTCGCATCGCTCGACGAGTTAAGGAACAGTCCCGGCCGGCTCAGCACGAAATGGACGGCTCTGCGGATCGCGTCGCGATCGCGAAGCGGCTCGTACCAACTGAATTTGCGCTCGGTGCCGTTCTGCCAGCGTCGGCGCGCCACCGACTTGATGGTTTGCGTGGCGACGCCGCGCTCGTTGCAAATTTTCAGCAGCGCCTCGACGTCGGCGGCGTACTTGTCGATGCCCATCATGGTGAAGTTGTAGGGAAACAGCACCGAGTCGAAAGCAAAGCGCTCGAGGCTGCGGCGATGCATCGCGGGGATGGGAGTGCCGTGCCCGGTCACGCCGATAAACCGCACCAGGCCCTGGGCGCGCGCCTCGACCAGCGCCTCGAGAGCGCCGCCGGGGCCGAAGGCGGTCTGCCACTCATTTTCCTCGACCAGATTGTGCATCTGGATCAAATCCAACTGGTCCACTTTCAGCCGCTCGAGCGAGCGATGAACACTGTCGCGCGCGCCCTGATAGGTACGATCGCCGGTCTTGGAGGCCAGAAAAAAACGCTTGCGATGCTCGCGCATCCACGGCGCGATTCGCAATTCCGATTCGCCGTAGGAAGCAGCCGTGTCGATATGGTTGATGCCGAACTCGAGCAGGACGTCGAGCACCTGGTCGGCCTTGTCCTGCTTCATCCCGCCCAACGCGGCAGCACCGAAAATCACGCGCGTACTTTCATGACCTGTGTTTCCAAAGCGATGGGTCGGGATCATTTCTCACCTCGGCGGATGCGGCTTGCCACCAAGCATAGCCACTATCGCGTCCGCCGATAAGGGCTTGCGACGGCGCGCTGGTAACTGGCTATTGGTGCGTGTCAGGCTTGCGCATCAGCGCGGCTGGATACTCGATCAGCCGCCGCGCGCGAGGCTACTCGGCCTGGAGCTTCAGCAGTTCGAGCGTGACTTCGGCGGTCGCGATCATGTCCTTGACGTCGAGCCATTCGCGCACAGTGTGAATGTCGCGCATCCCGGTGCCCAGGTTGGCGACGACCAGCCCGCGATGATTGAGCACGTTGGCATCGCATCCGCCGCCCATCGCCTCGGGCTTCACGATCTTTCCGGCGCGGCGCGCGGCCTCTACGACCTTGCGCACGATCGGCGCGTCGTCCGGCACGTTCATCGCGTCGTACTCAGACGCGACGTGATGCTCGAGCTCGGCGCGGACGGTCTTGCCATCGACGATGATGCTCGCGCGCGCGACCGCGTCCTTGAAGCACGCGACCATGTGATCGGTCTGCGCCTTGAGCTTGGCTGCGTCGCGCGAGCGCGCCTCACCGCGGACCACGACTTCGTTGGGCACCACGTTGAGCGCGCGGCCGCCCTGGATGATTCCGAGGTTCGCGGTGGTTTCATGATCGATGCGGCCCAGGCGCATCGCGGCGATCGCTTCGGCGGCGACCTTGATCGAAGAGATTCCTTTCTCCGGCGCCATCCCCGCGTGCGCCTCGAGGCCCTTCACCTTGAAGCTCAGCACGTTGGCTCCAGGAGCGCGCACGAACAGATAGCCGGGAGCGTCGCTGTCGTAGACCAGTCCCTCGCGCGCGTCGACCAGCGCCAGGTCGAGGTACTTGGCGCCGAGCAACCCGACTTCCTCGCAGATGGTGAACACGCAATCGATCGGCCCGTGCGCGATGCCTTGCTCGCGGAGCTGATGCAGCACCTCGCAGATGATCGCGCAGCCCGACTTGTCGTCGCCGCCCAGCACCGTGGATCCGTCGGTGTGGATGATGTCGCCCTCGACGATCGGCTTGACGCCTTCGCCGGGCACCACGGTGTCCATGTGGGCGGCGAGCAGTATCGGCGGCGCGCCCGCGACGGTGCCCTTGATTTTTCCGATCAGGTTGCCGGTGTTGCCTTTGACGCGCTCGCCGGCGCGATCGAACTGGCATAGCGCGCCGGCCGCTTCGAGCTCGCGCTTGAGGCGGGTCGCGACGTTGAGCTCGCGGCGCGAAATCGAGTCGATCTGCACCAGCTCGAGAAACAGCGCCTTGAGGCGGCCCGGGTTTATCGCTGCCATGTGCCTATCGGGACAGGTGCTATCCCGCGCTCAGAGCGACGCGAGGATTTCCTGATGCCGCCGCTTGAGCTCGGACGGCATCGTGCTGCCGATCTTGGCGAAGAACTCGCCCGCGGATTCCATCTCGGCGCGCCATTCGTCGCGGTTGACGGCGAGCGCCTGGCGAATATTGTCGCGCGAAATTTCCAGCCCGGTCAGATCGAGATCGTTTTCCTCGGGCACTCCCCCCACCGCGGTCTCGCGCGCGTGGGCGCGGCCGTGAATCCGATCGAGCATCCACTTGAGCACGCGCAGGTTCTCGCCGTAGCCGGGCCACAGGAACTTGCCCTGGGCGTCCTTGCGGAACCAGTTGACCATGAAAATTTTTGGCGGGCGCGTGATGGTTTTATGCATCGCGAGCCAATGCGCGAAGTAGTCGCCGATGTTGTAGCCGCAAAACGGCAGCATCGCCATCGGATCGCGCCGCAGCACTCCGACCTGGCCGGCCGCAGCCGCGGTGGTCTCCGATCCCATCGTCGCGCCCATCAGCACGCCGTGCGTCCAGTCTTTCGATTCGAGCACCAGCGGCATCGTGGTCGCGCGCCGGCCGCCGAAGATGATCGCGGAGATCGGCACGCCCTGCGGATCGTCGGCGTGCGGCGACAGCGCCGGATTATTCGCCATCGGCGTCGTGAAGCGACTGTTGGGATGCGCCGCCTTCTCCTTCGACCCCGCGCGTCCACGGGCGTCCCTGCCAATCGCTCATTCCCGCCGGCGGCGCGACGTCCATGCCTTCCCACCACACGTCGCCGTCCGCCGTCATCGCGACGTTGGTGAAGATCGTGTCATGCTCCAGCGTCCGCATCGCGTTGTAGTTCGAGCTGGCGCTGGTGCCCGGCGCGACGCCGAAATATCCCGCCTCGGGATTCACCGCCCAGAGCTGCCCGTCGCGCCCGACGCGCAGCCACGCGATGTCGTCGCCGACCGTGAACACTCGCCAGCCCGCGGCCTTCAATGCCGGCGGCGGCGTCAGCATCGCGAGGTTGGTCTTGCCGCATGCGCTGGGAAACGCCGCCGCGACGTAGGTGGTATCGCCACCGGGGCTCTGCACGCCGAGGATCAGCATGTGCTCGGCGAGCCATCCCTCTTTGCGCCCGAGGCTCCCCGCGATCCGCAGCGCGAAACATTTCTTGCTGAGCAGCGCGTTGCCGCCGTAGCCGCTGCCGACCGACCAGATCGCGTTGTCCTGCGGGAAATGGCAGATGAGCCGGCGCTCCGGGTCCAGGTCGAGCGTGCAATGTAGTCCGCGATTGAAGTCGCTGGATGCGCCCAGCATCTCGAGCGCCGCCTTGCCCATCCGCGTCATGATGCGCATGTTGAGCACCACGTAAACGCTGTCGGTCAGCTCGACGCCGACCTTCGCGAACGGCGAGTTCAGCGGCCCCAGCACATACGGCACCACGTACATCGTGCGCCCGCGCATCGAGCCCTCGAGCCATCCGCGCATCTTGTCGTAAGTCTCCGCGGGCGGCGACCAATTGTTGGTGGGGCCGGCCTCTTCGCGGGTGGGCGTGCATATGAATGTCAGTTGCTCGGTCCGCGCGACGTCGTTGGGATTCGAACGATGCAGATAACAGCCGGGACGCTTTTCCTGGTTGAGAGGAATCAGCACGCCGGTTTTCACCGCCAGTTCGGCGAGGCGATTTTTCTCGGCTTCGGAACCGTCGCACCAGACAATCTGATCCGGCTGAGTCAGGCCGGCGACCTCGGCGACCCATCTGGCGAGCGCGGCGCTTCGGGTCTTATCACCAAACGTGTCGGGGGAAATGTCGCGACTGTTGCTCACCGGGGGTTACTCCGTTTCTATTTCGCCGCTTTGCAAGCGCGCGGGCGGGGACCGGGAATCATTGGGCCTCTTGAAGGAAGTGTATCATTTAGATTAGCTAATAGTGAAATGCAAGAGGGGGCACTATAAGCCTCGCTTCTTCCGGCCGGAGCCTCGCTGCAGTGCGGGAAGCCGCTTCAAACCCACCAAAATCAACCATCGCGACGCGCCGCAACTCCACTACAAAGAGGAGGCTTCGCCGCGTTGCCATTTGATGCTATGTCATATGGATGCCATGTAACGACCGCGTCGCGCCGCGTGGATGGCGCCCCGTTCGCTCGACGAAATCTCATCTCCGATTGTCATCGAGGCTGGCGGCTTTTGACGCTCATTTTAGAGCGCGCGGCGAAAAACTGGTAACGGGAATCCTCGACGGAATTTCAATAAGCGAAATCAAAAGGAATATCGGATGAAACCGGACCCTGAAATGCTCCTTCTCGACCCCAACGCGACCCGCGACACGAACCGCATCGCGAACCGCGCGATTAGAGCGTGTGCCGATGCGCGCCTCGCGATCGCGATCGTTGCCGGCGCCGCGATGTTCGCGCTCGGCGCGACTTGCGCACGCGCCGCCGACGCTCCCGCTCCCGGGACCGTGGTCGCGACGGTGGGCGATCATCCGATCACCGAGCAGGAGCTCGACAGCAAAATCCGCCCGCAGATGGCGGTGGTCGAGTCGCGCATCTACGACCTGAAGAAGGAGGCCATCGACGTGCTCGCCGACGACTACCTGGTCGAGCAGGCCGCCAAGAAGGCGAACCTTACCCCGCAGGCCTACTTAAAGAAGGAGCTCTTCGATAAAGCCCCGCCCGCCACCGAGGCGGACGCGAAAAAATGGTACGCGGACCACAAGGCCCAGATTCCGAAAGCCCAGACTTACGACAAGGTAAAGGATCGCATCATCCAGCTCATCACTCGGCAGCGACAGGAGGCGGCCCGCGATGATCTGGTAGCACGCCTGCGCAAGGACCAGCCGATCAAAGTGCTGCTGGTTGCGCCGCGCGTCGAAGTCACCAGCGCGGACCATCCGACGCTCGGCAACAAGGACGCGCTGATTACGATCGTCGAATTCGGCGATTTCCAGTGTCCCTACTGCAAGGGCAGCGAGGACACTCTCAAGGCGGTACGCAACAAGTACGGCGACAAGGTCAGGCTCGTGTACATGGACTTTCCGCTCAACTTTCACGCCCATGCCCTCGACGCCGCCAAGGCGGCCCGCTGCGCCAACGAGCAGGGCAAGTTCTGGCCCTATCATGACGTGCTCTTCAGCGATCAGGCCAAGCTCACGCCGCCGGATTTGAAGGCGGATGCCAAGAAGCTCGGGCTGGATACCGCGAAGTTCAACGACTGCTTCGACAAGTCGAAATACGAGGCCCAGATTCGCGAGGACATGGCCGAAGGCGACAAGCTCGGCGTCAATGGCACGCCGGCTTTCTTTATCGACGGCCGTCCGCTGACCGGTGCGCAGCCGGAGAAGAGTTTCGATGACATCGTAGACGAGGAACTCGCTACCAAGGGCGGCGGCCAGAATCAGGCGTCGGCGCACTGATCGGCGCATACAATTGCGCATTGAATTGAACGATGGGTTTGTGGCGGATCGCGGCGCTCCTTGCGTGGCGCCGCCATTTCCCCGTAACATCCGACAGCAACATACCGAGGGTTCAATTGCGTTATGGCGGTAAGCTTTCCTTCCACTGATTACTTCGAAGCGCTCAAGACTACGATGGCTGCGGAGCAGGAACGTTTCCGCCGCCTCGGCTTCATCGACACCACCTTCGGCGTGCGCGTGGGCCAGAACGGCAAGGCGCGCAATTTCGTGCTCGAGTTCGAGGTCTTCGAGCTCAAGGACGTCAAGGAAGTCGACGCGATCGATCTCAAGAAAGTCGACTTCATGATCGAAGGCGAGACCTCGGTGTGGCGCGAAATGATCGAGAACATCCATCGCAACGGCGAAGCCGACGCCGGACACGACATCAATACGCTCGCGCACTTCGGCGACCGCCTCAAAATCGTCTACGACGACCCCGACGGTCACGACAAACTTTACCGGTTCATGGAATCGATCCAGGAGTTTTTCGATCTGTCCAGCCAGATCGAAGTGAGCTTCAACTAGGCGCGGAGGACTTTCGCAATGGCGTATCTATCGACTCGCAACTTTTTCGAGGACAAGGCTTTCGTCGACAAGTGGCTCTACACGCTGCGCACCGGCGAGATGGACCTGTCGTGGATGGACGCCGCGACCGAGAAGATCCAGCCGCACGAGGCCAACCCGCGCCGCGGACTGACCTATCGCGATCTCGACGTCGGCACTTATGGCTTCACCGACGTGCCCGAAAAAGTCCGCACCAACCGCTCCTACGCACCGCGCGGCGCCGCGATTCCCGAGGGCCTGCCCGACGCGCAGCCATGGGTCTCGCGCAAGAGCGAGCTGTGGGCGTTCAATACCGAGAGCTATTACGAAGAGGCGGTCAGCCGCCAATGGAACGCGACCACCGACATCCCGTGGGACCGGCTCGAGAGCGTCGAGTTGCCCGAGGCCATAGGCAAGTCGCTCTCCCAGCTCATGACTTTCCTGACCGAAGTCGAGATGATCGCGACCGACACGCCCGCGATGTGGCTGCCGCGCCTCAACTCCGACTTTATCGAGGTCAAGGCGTTTATCGCCGCGCAGGCGATGGACGAGGCGCGCCACGCCGAAGTTTTCCGCAAGCGCGCGCTGACCACCGGATGGGGCCTGATGCAGGCCAGCCCGATGAATGAGATGGCGCTCAAGCATCTGCGCGACGCGGACTCGTTCAGCGAAATGTCGGTCGCGCTGCACCTGGTCGCAGAGGGCAACGTGCTCACCCTGTTCCGCTTCAGCGAATTTCTCTCCCCGACCGACGTCGACAAGAAAATTTTCCGCCTCGTGATGCAGGATGAGGCGCGCCACGTCGGCTACGGGATGCAGCACTTCAAGTACGTGCTCGAGAAGTTCCCCGAAAAGCGCGAGGTCCTGCACGCCCATCTCGACGAGGCCGAGAACATCTCGTTCGCCGGCGCCGCCGCCACCGAACTTGCCGAGGCGTTCATCATCCTCTCCGGCGGCGGGCTCAAGAAGGAGAACATCGCCGAGGGCATCAAGATCAACACCAAGTTCAACCTGATGCAGATGAAGGAGCACTTCGAGCGGCTCGACAAGTGCGGGATGCCCGAGCGCAAGGACCGCTCCAAGCTCTACCAGATGTTCCAGATGGGCAAGGCGGCCGCCGAGCAGGCCGGGATCGTGATCTAGCAATCTGATCCGACCGGAACGTGATCGAAACAGGAACGCTATCTAGATAGGAGCGCTGTGGCTTTTTACGCCGACAAGGATTACTCCGACGACCCCACCACCATGGACGCGGCCAACCAGGTGATGCAGGGCAACCTGGGTCTGCGCTGGTACGAGGCCAAGACCGAAAAAATCAAAGGCAAGCCGAGCGACCCCAAGCGCGGCCTTACCTACCAGGACCTTGATATCGGGAGCTACGGATACACCTCGATTCCCGAAGACGTGCGCCAGAGCCAGTCGATGGTCGCGCGCGGCAGCGAAAAATACGGCGTGCTCCCCGACATGGGCTACGTCGTAAATCGCAAGTCCGACGTGTGGTCGGACAACGTCACCGAATTGTACGAAGAAGCCAAGGCACGCCGGTGGACGCCCGCGGTCGACGTGCCGTGGACGGTCCTCGACACCGCACCGCGCAGCCCCGAGATCGAGGCCGCGTGCTCGCAGCTCTACACCTTCCTGCAGGAATGCTCGCTCATCTCGCTCGACTTCGCCTCGCGATGGGTCCCGCTCATCAATCAGGACTTCATCGAACAGAAGAGCTTTCTGTGCGCGCAGATGCTCGACTGGTCGCGCCTGCTCGAGGCTTTCCGCAAGCGCGCGCTCTACGGCGGCAGCGGACTCAAGCGCGCCAGCGCGTCGGCGGAGCAGGGGCTCAAGGAATGGCTATGGGCCGACACGTTCCCGCGCGGGTCGGTGTCGATCAACCTGACACTCGGCGGATTCCTGCTCGCCCTATGCCGCCAAATCGCGGCGTTCGCGCCGAGCAAGGCCGACCGCGTGATCATGGGCTACGCGATGCAGGACATCGCGCGCCAGGTCGCCTACGGATCGGGGCAGCTCCGCTATCATCTGCGCCATCGGCCCGACGAAATTGGCGGGATACAGGCCTACGTCGATGACAGCGAGCACGCGATGATCGGATTACTGGGCAGCCCCGAGCTGCTCGAGCCGCTGATCATCATCGCGGGCGGCGGCCTCGAAAAAGATCAGGTGAATGCGGGCCGCGCTCCCACCGCAAAGCTGATCAAGCTAATCGTGCGCGAGTACATCGAGCGCCTGGAAGCCGCGGGCCTCACCGGCCGCACCAAGCGCAGCCGCATCCCCGCGCTGGTAGATCGTATCACAGCCGCAGCCTGACTAATCCCAAAGAGCGCGCAACGCGCCAGCGACAACGGAGCTGTCTTCCCGCATAAGCCTTGGATGCAGGGGCTGCCCCTGCATCCAACAGGAAGCGCGAAACCCGTAAGGGGTTTCGCAGATTCTCTCCCTAAACTGAGCGAATCAGCCCGCCATCAATTCGAACCAGAGAACCGGTAACGTACGCCGCCAAAGGACTCGCGAGGAACGCTGCGACCGCGCCGAATTCCTCCACAGTGCCAAGCCGCCCGACCGGAATCCCCTTCGTCGTCTGCGCGAGAGCTTCATCGAGTGAAATTTTCGCGCGCTCTGCGTGCACGCGTTGCAGCGACACTGAGCGGTCGGTCGCGATCACGCCCGGCAGCAGGGTATTTACCGTTATTCCGTCGCGGCCGACTTCGCCCGCCAGCGTCTTGGCCCAGCCGACAACGGCGCTGCGCAACGTGTTCGATATCCCGATAGCAGGAATCGGCTCGATGACGCTGCTCGATGCGACGTTGAGAACCCGTCCCCATTTGCGTGTGCGCATCTCGGGGATCACCATGTCGGTGATCCGGAACAGCGCCAGCACCATCGCGTGGAACTGCGCCTCCCAGACCTCGGGACTCACGCCGATTACGCCCGACGGCGGCGGGCCGCCGGAATTGTTGACCAGGATGTCGATCGCGCCAAGTTCGCGCCGCGCCCCATTGACTGCGGTCTCGACGGTCGGCCAGTTCCCGAGGTCCGCGGCGAGCCCCAGCGCGCGGCCGCCGCGCTCCTTGATATCCGCGACCGCAGCGTCGAGCGGCGGCTGTGTGCGTCCCACCATCGCCACCGCGACGCCCTCGGCGGCCAGCGCATTGGCTATTCCGCGGCCGATACCCTTGCTGCCGCCGAACACCAGCGCGGTTTTTCCCTTGAGCTTAAGATCCATTGGCGGCTGCCTTGCTCTTCTCGGGCCGGGTGTCGAATCCGCCCGCCTCGAACTGATGTCCATACATGTCTTCGACATAGTACTCGGACTGGTAGGTCGCGGCCCGCGCTCCCCACCCGTACTCCCAGATCCAGCCGGAAGGATTGCGGAAATAGAATGAGTACATGTGATCGTTCGAATGCTTGCCCGGCGTAATCGTGACCGGGATTTTGTTTTTGCGGACCAGGTCGTAGGTCAGGCCGACGTCGTCGAGATTGTCGACTTCGATCATCAGGTGATTGATCCGGCGCTCCGGCCCCGCGATTCCAAACGCGACGGTATGGTCGCGGTCGTTGCAATGCATGAAGGTTATATCGAGGGGAGTCTTGCCCATCCGGATCCGGTACTCGACGCCGCCCCGCATCCCCAACAGGCTGTAGAACCGAAACGCAGCCGGGACGTCGCGCTGGCGCAGGATACAATGGCCCATGCCGCCGGTTCCGGTCTTGAAACGCCCATGCATCCCGCGCCCCGGATGAAATGGCTTGCTGAAATTAACCTCCGGGCCGTGAAAAATTTCGATCGGAGTGCCGTCCGGGTCCTCGAGCTTGATTAATTCGAGCACCCGGCGCTCCGCCGCCTCTTCGGTTGAGCCGACCCGATACTTGATTCCCGCCTCGGCCAGCTGGCGCTGCATCGCGGAGAATTCCTCGCCGCCCGCGACCCTGAAACCAAGGTAGGAAAGGTCGTCGGTGTCGTCGGCGTGCATCACGATCCGATGATGCCAATAGTCCATCCGCAAATAGCTGCGGTCACGCTCGCCCTCGTCGACCACCTGCATGCCCACGATTCCGGCGGCGAAGTGTTTCCACTCGTCAAGATCCTTAACGCCGATTCCCATGTAGCCTAGCTCAGTTACCTGGACCATGTGGCTCCCTCCAATAGTCAGTTGCTCAGCGTATACTCATTTCGTTGAAGTACGCTTTCGAGTTGATAGTCAAATCGCCGCGGTTATTTCCCCGGATAAACTTCGATCGGAACCGGTTGCAACGGGGTATTGTGAGTTTTGAGAAACTCTGTGATCTGGTCGAGCTGTACCACAGTCGCCGATGAATACACACCCGTCGTGCAGGAGTTGCCGTCATATTTGCCATCGGCGTTCACGATAACGTAGTCACCCTGGTTCGCGACCACCGAACACTCGCAGGCGGCCTGCGACGGATTGTCTTTGTCAGCCACGCAGGGCGCATCGAGGCACCATGCCCACGGACGGCTGTTGGAGCACAGCGCATAGCTGGCTATGGGATGGTAGCGGGATCTCAGGAGCCAGCCGTTGCCGATCTTTCCCTCGCAGTCCTTCAATCCCGCGGAATAGTCCGTCATGACATTGCACTTACAAGACACAAAATTCTTCTTTCCGGGCATCGGCGTACAAGGCGCTGTAGTGCAGAGCGCATAGGTACTCTTGCAGACGATGAAATTCGGGCCACCGGCGATCGCGGCCGCCGGGCCGATTGCGATCAGGAGAAAAACCAGAACCGCCTTCTTCATCGTGAACCCCCTTGGTCCTGTCCGAGAGTTGGTTCATGCGAAGTTCCTGGTCGATTAAAGCACTACCTCGATGAAGTTCGGGCCCGCGGTCTGGAGCGCGCGCTCGAGATTTTTTACCAGCTCATCCGCCGTCTCGACGCGCACCGACGGCACGCCGAGGCCGCGCGCGAGTTCCGCCCATCCGATTTCCGGCGGAGCCAGGTTGGTCAGCAGGCGCGCATTGGGGCCGAGCTCGGTGTTGCCCGCGCGCGCCGCTTCCATCTGCAGGATCCGATACGCGCGATTCGAGCACAGGATGGTGGTGACATTGAGCGACTCGCGCGCCTCGGTCCACAGCGCCTGCACCGTGTACATCGCGCTGCCGTCGGCCTGAAATGAAATCACGCGGCGCTCGGGACACGCCACCGCTGCGCCGACCGCGGTCGGAAGTCCCTGCCCGATCGCGCCCCCGGTGAGCGCAAGGCAGGTATGCGGCCGCGCGCCCGCGGCCATCGCGCCGTAGGGACCTCCGGAGGTCGCGCTCTCGTCGACAACGATCGCGTTGTCCGGCTGCAAAGCCGCGAGCGCCGCGCCGAGGCTGGCCGGATTCAGCTTGGCCCCGCTCGGGAGGTTCGGCCGTTCGGCCTTCGGCGGCGCGACAGTCTTGGGCGCTCCGAGCGCGCCGGCGAGATCTTCCAGCGCGAAGGTCACATCTTCTTCCGGCCTCGCCAGCGTCTCGACCGTGCAACCTTCCGGCACCAGGCGGCTGGGCAGCCCCGGATAACCGAAGAACGCGACCGGCAACTTCGCGCCCGCAAGCACGATCGTCTGCGTTCCCGTCAACGCTTCGAGCGCCTGTTCGGGGAAATACGGAAGGCGCGTGGGCGACGGAATTCCCGCGCCGCGTTCGATTCGCGCCGCAAATGTTTCCGTCATCAGGCGGCATCCCGAGGCCGCCGCGACTCGCGCGGCCGCATTGAGGCCAAGCTCTCCGAGCGCATGCCCGCCGAGCAAAATCGTGAGCGGCTTATTTCCGCGCAGCACCTTGGCGATGTTCTCGACGGTCGCGCCGGCGACTCTCTCGCGCCTGGGAGCACGCGCCGATTTCGCGCCGGCGGGAGCATCGTCCCACTGGCAATCGGAAGCGACGATCAAAGTCGCGACTTTTCCGGGCGGCGTCAGCGAGGCAGCGATTGCCTCGGCCATGTCGTCGCCCAGCTCGCGCGCCGACTTGGTCACGCGCACCCAGCCGGACATCGGCGTGGCGAGCGATACGATGTCGCTGGCCAGCGGAGGGTCGGCGTCGCGATGCCAGGTGGCGTGGTCGCCGATCACATTTACGATTGGTGAGTTGGCGCGCCGCGCGTTGTGCAGGTTCGCGAGGCCGTTGGCGAGTCCCGGCCCGAGATGCAACAGCGTCATCGCGGGCTTGCCGCTCATGCGCGCATAACCGTCGGCGGCGCCGGTGCATACGCCCTCGAACAGGCCTAGCACCGCGCGCATCCCGGGAACCGAGTCGAGCGCTGCGACCAGCGGCATCTCGGTAGTGCCGGGATTTGCGAAACAGATGTCGACGCCGGCTGCGAGCGCGGTGCGAATCAGATTTTCAGCGCCGTTCATCGTGCTTCAGTCCTGTTCGCCGGCGCTGCTGCAGGCTTTGCGCCTGGGGCGGGCTCGCTCCTGACCCAGTCGGATCCGAGCGCCACGCGGCGGACTGAATCGCCGTCGCTGCCCTGATGGCCAATCTTGTGCGAGGGCGCGGGCGCCTCTGCGACGCGATTCGAGAGCCGCCCCAGTCCGCTGACTTCCACTTCGACTAGATCGCCGATATTCATCGGCCGCGAATTCTTCGGCGTGCCCGATAGTATAATGTCGCCGGGCAACAGAGTAATGAATCTGCTCAGGTCGGCGAGTATATAGTCAATTGGAAATATCATTTCCGAAATCGCGCCTTCCTGTACTACTTTGCCGTTGATGTAAGTACGTAGTGTTGATTTGCGGACGTCGACGCCACTGACTATTCCCGGTCCGATCGGGCAAAAACCGTCCTGGCCCTTCACCCGCAGCATCGAGCCCGCGTCGGTCTCGCGAAAGTCCTGGCATCCCACGTCATTGGCGGGCGCGAAACCGGCGATATAGTCCCAGCTCTCTTCGCGTCCTACGTTGCGCATCGGCTTGCCGATGATCACGCCGACTTCGCCCTCGTAGTTGAGATACTTGAGACCCGCCGGACGGCATACGGTGCCGCGATGAGAATTCAGCGCGGTGACCGGCTTCTGAAAGTAGGTGGGCGTCTCGAGTTGCGGCGCGCGGAACTCGATGCGGCGCGAATCGTAGTTCAGGTGGATGCACAGAATCTTGCTCGGGTCACAGGGCGGCAAGTAGGTCGCCTCCGCCTCGGCGATGTCTCTGCCGTCGCCGAACCTGAGACGGTCGCCGTCGGGGCGCACCCACTTCGGCTGACCCTCGTGAAGGATCCGGCGCCATTCCTGTCTCGGTCCATCAAGTACGCTCATGACAAATTCTCCTGGGTGCCCGGAGTCGTGGTTATCTCTTTACTCTCGATCGTTCTTCGCGCCGAAAGGTCTGCCGCGTCAAGCCCGGCGCGCAAGGTCGTGGCGATGACGGTGCTCAGCGCGGAATCGATCGCGGCAAATTTATTTTCGACCTGACGTTGTCTTCCTGAAACGCGTAGGGCAGCGAGTCTTCCTTGACGAACCTGTCGACCAGGCGCGTCGCGCGATCGCGAGGCGCGAGCATCGCCGCCAACTGATAGTTGCGCGCGCCCGAGGCGAGATAGAAGCGCTCGTACAGCCCGTTGCGGCCCGCGAGCGCGCTGCCGACGAAGTCCCACGCCAGCCGGAAAAGCCGCGCGCGATCCTCCGCGCACCATTCGCCGGGACCGTGCAGGTAGCGATCGATGAGCGGCCGGAGGCCCGGATCGTCGAGCTGCGCGCGCGTCGGCGCGGCCAGCAGATTGTGCGATCCGATCAACGTGATGATCTCGGCGACGCGCGGAAACCAGCCTGGCAGTGCGGCTTTCAGTGCGTTGAGCGGCCCGCCGTTGGGAAACCAGACACCGTTGCCATACTCGAAAGCCTCGCTCTCGGCGGTGTGAACGGCGGCGCGCGCGAACTCCGAGTAGGTCCATAGCTCGCCGAGCATCTGGCGCGTCGCGGGCGAGACGTCGCCAATCGCCTGCGCCATACGGCTGGCGAGGCCGAAGGCGAACTCGAGCTTGGTCTGCGCGCGGATCATGGTCTGCTGCATGATGTTGGGATACCAGCCGGTCGCCATCACGGTGTTGTAGGCGGCGAGGTTGGCGTTGATGAAAACGCGATCGCGCGGCACCTCGACGTCGTCGAAAATCACGAAGGCGTCCTGCTCGTCGAAGCGGCTCGACAGCGGATGGTCGAAAGCATTGGGCGTCGTGGCGCAACTGTCGCGGCAGATGAATTTGAGGCCGGGGGTCCCCATCGGCACGCAGAACGACAGCGCGTAGGCGTCGGTGCCCTCGACCAGCGGCATCGCGGGATACACCGCGATCTCGTCGGCGAACGGGGCCAGCGTCGCGAGGATGCGCGCGCCGCGCACCACAATGCCGTGCTCGGTGTCGGCCACCTTGTGTATGGCAACCTGGTCGCCCTGCGCCGGAACGTCGCCCTTGGACTTGTCGATCGTCGGATGGACGATGGTGTGAGTCAGTGAGATGTCGTGGCGGGCCAGGTACTTTTGATATGCGACCAGGTTGCCAGCGCCGCGATCGTTGTCGTTGCATGCCCATTCGTCGGCGCGGCCTGCGAAGCCCGCGAACGTGACGTTCATATAGTCGGGCGTGCGGCCCATCAGGCCGACGGTGTACTCCGCGACGCGCTGGAGGCATCGATGACGCCGCTCGAGGTCAGCGCGCGAGCGCGGAATCAGATGGCTGACGTTGACCGGCTCGCCGGTCTCGGCGTCGGTCATCAGGCAAGCCTGCGCCTCCTGATGCTGCAGGTCGAAGATCTGCGCCATCGTTTGCGCGGCGCCCGCGAACGCTGGATGCGTGACGACGTCGCTGACCTTGTCGTCGCCGACCCAGATGTCGCGCGGGCTGCGGAGTCCGGCGAGAAATTCGCTTCCCGTTCGTGCCGGCATTTGATTTGCCTTCCCTTCGCTATCGGCTTGAGGTTGATGTGTCGCGCAAGCCGCTCAATTGCAACTCGAGCGAATCGCGCAGGTACGATTCGTTGAGGTCTTTATATGAGGTTGCTCCGCGATTCGTTGTCGCTTCGCCATTGCGGTTTGCTCCGTCCGGATTTGTTCCGCCGAGCCAGCGCTGCAGAAATTGAAAATAGAGCGCGAACAGATTGTGCGCGAGCATCGGCGACGAGACGGTCGCGCGCAGCTCGCCGCGAGCCTTCGCATCGTCGATGAGCCGCGCCATGTGCGCGTACAAGTCGCGCATGAACTGGTCGACGCCGTGGCGAGCGTCATCGACGAACGGCAGCTCCTTGACGAAAACGCGCGCCAGGCCGGAATTCTCGCGATGATGCGCGATCATCGCGGCGAAGATGTGCATGATTTGATCGAGCAGTATCGGTTCGGCCCTGCGCACCGGCGCCGGCATGGTCTCGATCGCACGGTCCACCGCCGCGCCGACTTCTTCGCGAAAGATGAGCACCAGCAAGTCCGCCTTGGTGACCGCGTAGAGGAACAGCGTGCCGGCGCCGATGTCGGCGGCCTTGGCGATGGCGCGAGTGGTGGTGCCTTCGAAGCCGCGCACGATGAACAGCTTGCGCGCCGCGCGCTTGATGCGTTTGAGCTTGGCGCGCTTGCCGCGCTCGCGGCGGCCGCCGTCGAACGCACGCGGTGGCGCGCCGCGGTCCGGAGCGCCACCGGTCGTTGCAGGAGACGGAGTCAACTTTTACACCTCATCGAAACTCAACCAAGCGCACGACGCATCGCGATGCCTATGCTGGTCGCGGCGCCGATGCGCGCCGCGGTGCCGATGCGGATTGCCGTGCCGACGTAACGATCGGTCGCGGCGGAGCGTCTTATCGTCGGTGCCATGTTCGGCTCGCCTGATTTGCAATTATGACCATACTCATTTTTGAGCACAGTCAGTTTTCCTCCGCGCCAGCGCGATTGTCAACTCCCGGCGCCGCGCATGTGATATGGCTCCGCGCGCCCGGTACGATATGCTTGCGAGGCCGCGAGTTCCCGCCGGCCCGCGGCTCTCTTAGCTGATGTCCTCCACACCCGACTCAATCGAGCCGCTCGTCGATAGCGCCGGCGTGGAGCCCGCCATCGAGAGCCTGCCGGCGCCGACCACGAACCCCTCGAGCGTGCCTGCGCTGCTGGCGGCGCTGTTCTACGTCGGCTATGCGGGAGCGATTCCGGCGATCGCCAACACCTGGATCGCGCGCAGCTTCGGGCTGGACCAGTCGGCGATCGCGGCGGTGTTCGCGTGGCTCGCGCTTTCTTCGCTCGGTTCGCTGGGACTGGCGCGGATGGTCGATCGGGTGGGACGCCGCCGCGTGCTGGTATGGTCGATGGCGGCGATGCCGGCGTGCGCGTTGGGAGCGGCGCTGGCGACCAACCTCGCGCTGTTCGTCGCGTTTGCGATCGCACTCGGCGCGTTCGTGGGTGCCGCTGGATCGGCGGCGATCGTGATGCTCGCGGAAGAGCTGCCGATCGCGCGCCGCGCCAACGGTCAAAGCCTCGCAGGACTGGCGGTTGCGGCGGGCTCCGGGATCTGCGTGTTCCTGATGCCGCTGCTCGACGCGCGCGGCTGGTCGTGGCGATGGATGCTCGCGCTTGCCGCGGCCGCGATCGTGTTCATGCCGCGGATGATGCGCGTGATACCCGAGAGCGAGCGCTGGCAGCGCGCGGCCGAAGAGGGCGAGGCGTCGCGCACCCGCTTTTATGACATCTTCATTCCGCTCTACCGCCGTCGCTCGATTACCATGCTGATCTGCACTCTGCTGGCCGCGATTGCCAGCGAGGGAATCAACTCGTGGGGCTACTTTCACGCGGTCTCGGTGGTGGGACTCTCGGCCGGCATGGCCAGTGTGATGATGATCGTCGGCGGGGGATTGGGGATGGTGGGCTTCCCGATCGGCGCGTGGTCCTCGGAGCGCTTCGGACGGATCCGCACCGTGGTGGTTAGCGGCGTAATGGTCGCGGTGGGCGCTTTGCTGTTCTATTGGGGGCCGCCCGGGCGCTTCGCTCATCCCGCGCTCTGGCTGTGCGTTGCGTTTTCGATCCTGAATACGCTCAGCAACGTGGTGACGGTCGCTTCGAACTCCGCGGCCACGGAACTTTTCCCGACCGCGCTGCGCGGCACCATGTTCGGATGGTTTGCGTTGCTGGGCGCGGCGGGCTCGCTGGCGGCCGAGAGCACCATCTCGATTTTGGCGCGCCGGCTGGGCGGCCTGTCGATCGTGGTGGGATGGCTCGCGATGCTGGCCGCGCCCAGCGCGCTTTTGTTCGGGACGCTGAGCGAGACGCAGGGTCTCTCGCTGGAGGCGGCAGCGAACGAGGACGCGTTCCGCGAAGTCCGCGGTTAGTAATCTTCCCGGTGGTTCAGGAGCGCGCTTCGCGCTGCAATGCGCGATAGGTTATGCTCGCGCGTCGCGCGGCGGCGAGCGCATCACGATGCCGGATGCGGCGGAAAAATTTCTTAAAGAAACCCGGCTCGAGCGGATCCTGAATCAGGCATTTGGACTCCTGGTGCGGCTCGGGATCGGGCCGTCGTATAACTTCCTGCTGGAAGTGCGCGGACGAAAGAGCGGCCGCGTCTATGTTACGCCGATCAACGTGATCGAAGTCGACGGGCGCCGTTACCTGGTCGCGAGCCGCGGCGAGACGGCGTGGGCGCGCAACGCGCGCGCCGCAGGCGCGATCACGTTGAGAAAGGGGTCGCGCGCGGACGTCTACTCGATTCGCGAACTGCCGGTCGCAGAGCGTGGGCCGGTGATCAAAGCCTTCGTGGATAGCTACGCCGCGCAAGTCCAGCGCTTCCATGCGGTGCCCAAAGGATCGCCGGTAGAAGCGTTTGCCGCGAGCGCCCCGCGCCATCCGGTCTTCGAGTTACTCAAATAAAAGAAAGTCCGGATCGATCGCTGAATCGACCTGCGACCTGACGCAGTCGGTCTTCAGAGTGAAAGGAGGCCGGGGATCCGCGATCGAAGCGTGGGCGGGAAAAATTGCGTCATTCGAATTTGGGTCACTCGACCGTTAGTGGGGTCTCGACGAAGTCCTTGCTTGTTGGGTCCCAGATGAAGGCTGCTGCTCTCGCGAATTTGCCGGCGCGGATTGAGAGTACTACGTAGGCGGTGTCGGGGTAGTCGGGTTCGGAGGGATCGAAGGAGCAGGCCTGGCGGCGGTCGGTTGGGGAGAAGTAGGCGTCGGCGTCGGGGTGCGAATGATAGACGGTGCGCAGGCTCAACTTGCGGTCGTCGACTTCGTTCAGCACTGCCAGATGCTCCTTCGGTTCCATCAGGAACGCGGTGCGCGCGTCGCGCGGGAACGCAGCCGGATCCTGCGCATGCATCCGGTTTTGGATGTTCGCGATCGGGCGGACTTCCTCGGCGTGGTCATTGCCGATCACGAATCCGCAGCACTCGTGCGGGAAATCGCGCTCGGCCTGGGCGACAATCGCCTCCATCGTGGCGCGCTTCATTTTTACAGCCGCCGCCGTCATCGCCGTTATGCTCCTTTTTCCAGTTCCGCGCTCCGCGCGCGCTCGGCCGCGCGGACCAGCTTGACCAGCATCGCGTTGGCATCGGCGCGCAGTCCGAGTTCGTTCGCGAGTTCCACGATTCTGCCGTTGAGCGCGCCAATCTCGGTGCGGCCGCGCCGCCTCAAATCGTAGAGCATCGAGGGGCGATGATGAAACGTGGGTGGAATCAGCCGCTGGTAAAAGAATTCGCGATACGCTCCAGCGTCGGCGAAGGGAAGGGCAATGTCGAGCAGGCGCGCGACCGCGAACGCCTCGCCGATCGCAGCGTCCATGATGGTGCGCAGGTCCGCATCTTCGGCGAGAGCGCCATAATGGAGCCCTAGCAGCGCGCCGAGCGGATTGAGCGCGACGTTGTATAGAAGCTTGGCCCATATAACCGGCATCACGTCGGCGACAGCGACCGAGGGAATGCCGGATCGATCGATGACTTCGGTGATCTCGCGTGCGCGCTCCGCCAGGGCCGCGGTTGCCTCACGCGCGACCTGCGGCGCGGGACCGATCGCGATCGGTTCCGCGCTGACGGTGACGCGCACCGCGCCCGGCCCCTCGAACTCGGCGCCGGTAATCACCCGCGCGCCGAGCACGCGGGCGTGTCCGAAATGGGCGGCAAGCGTCTCGATATTGCCCAGCCCGTTTTGCATCGAGACGATCGTGCCGCGGTCCTCGAGCCGGTCGGCAAGCACGCCCGCTAGCGACTCGGTGTCGTAGCTCTTGACGGTGCACAGGATCAGGTCGAACCGCCCGCCGAGCCGCGCGGGATGGTCGGTGAGGATGAGATTTCGCACCGTGTGGGCGCCGAAAATTCCGCTGAGACGCAGCCCGTGCGCCTCGATCGCATCGAGATGCGCGGTGCGCCCGAGCATCGTCACCCGATGGCCGCCGGCCGCGAGCATCGCGCCGCACATCGAGCCGATCGCGCCTGCTCCGGCGATCAAGATTCGTCCCGCCGCCATGGTGGTGAAGCTACCGGCCCCGGCACGGGCAAACAACGGCGCCGGCATCGAGCGCGGCGGCTTGCCCGCGACGCGTCGCGCGCAGTACAAACCAGCGCATGGAACGCACTTCAATTCGTCTTGGCGGCGTCGACCTCGCAAGCACGGTCATGAACGCGTCGGGCGCGCGCTCCGCGGAGCGCGGCGAAATCTATGAGCTCAGCGCGGTGCATACGGGAGCGCTGGTCTTCAAATCGTGCAACCCGGCTGGACTCGAGGCGCCGGAGAATCTGAAGAACCGCGGCGCCGCGCATTTCGCGGCGCTCGCGCGCGAGCTTGCGCCACGCGGCAAGATCATAATCGGGAGCGTGGTCGGGACCACCGAGGAGGAGTTCATCGCGGCCGCGCGCGAGCTCGATCGCGCCGGCGTGAAGATAATCGAGCTCAACCTGGCCGATGACTACGTGGGGAATTCGCTCGCGCCGTTCGCGTCGTTCGAGCGGCTCAAGTCGCTGATTGGGCGCGTGCGCGCGGAGGTGGGATGCGTGATGGCGGTGAAGCTGCCGCCGCGCGCGCCGTTCGAGCCGCGCGCGATTGCCGACCTGCTCAAGTCGATGCGCGTCGCGATCGCGGTATGCGCCAACGATCTTCCCAAGGACTTCGCAATCGACATCGCCAGCGGCGAGGTCAAGGGTGCGCCGCGCGCGCTCTCGCATGCGCACGCGATGTTCCGCGAGAGTGAGAACCTGCTCGACGTGGTCGCGGTCGGCGGCGTTAACACCGGACGCGACGCCTATGTCGCGCATCTGACCGGGGCAAAAGCGGTGCAGGTGGGCTCGGCGCTGATGAAAGAGGGCGCGGGGGCGCTGGGCAGGATCGATCGCGAGCTCGACGAGCTGCTGGCCGCGCAAGGCAAGCGCTCGGTGTCCGAGATCGTCGGCCAGGTCCGCTTCAGCGGTTGAGACGGGTGCCAGCGGGATGACTCTCTGCTGATTCCTCGGCCATGAAGCTCGCGAATGAAATCTGCCGAATGGATGCGGTGACGCTGGCCGCGCATATCCGCGCGAAGCAGCTCTCGCCGGTCGAGATCGTCGAGGCGGTGCTGGATCGAATGGCGCGGCTGGAGCCGGAACTTCACGCTTTCTGCACTCCGGTACCCGAGCTGGCGCGCGCAGCGGCCAAACAGATCGAAGCCGACATCGTGGCGGGCCGCGATTTGGGGCCGCTCGCCGGCGTCCCGGTAAGCATCAAAGACCTGATCTTCACCAAAGGGATTCGCACCACGTCGGGATCGGTGGTATTTCGCGATTTCATTCCCGACGAAGATGACGTCGCGGTCGAACGGCTGAAGGCGTCGGGTGCGATCATTCTCGGCAAAACCAACACCCCCGAGTTTGGTTATAGTCCGGTCAGCCACAATCCGGTCTTCGCGACTACGCGCAATCCGTGGAACCTCGCGATGACTACCGGTGGGTCGAGCGCGGGGGCGGGCGCCGCAGTCGCATCGGGGATGGGGCCGATCGGACTTGGCAGCGACGGCGGCGGTTCGGTGAGGATTCCCGCCTCGCACTGCGGCGTATATGGTTTCAAGCCCTCGATGGGCCGGATTCCGCTCTACCCGGGCTCGCGCGACGAGCGCTATCCGGGGGCGTCGGGATGGGAATCTCTGGAATGCTACGGACCGCTGACGCGCACCGTCGCCGATGCGGCGCTGGCGTTGTCGGTGATGGTGGGACCGGACCCGCGTGATCGGCATAGCCTGCCGCGCGAGGCGATTGACTGGACGGGAATTCCGCAAAGCGGCCTGCGCGGGCTTCGCGTCGCCTTTACCGAAGACTGGGGCTACCTGGCAGTCGATCCCGAGGTGCGCCGCATCGCGCGCGAAGCGGCGCGTGTTTTCGAGCGCGAGTTGGGATGCACGGTCGAAGAGGCGTCTCCGGGTTGGGACGATCCCGCCGCGACCTTTGCCGCGCTGATAATCGCGGAGACTGATCTGCGCGGGATGCGCGAGTTATTCGCAAAGAATGGCGCGCAAATGTCAACCCATATGGTCGACCTGATGACACGGCCATGGACGGCGGAAGACTTCACCAACGCGAACGTCGCGCGCAAATCGATCGCGAACAAGATGTGGCGGTTCATGGCGCGCTACGACCTGGTGCTGACACCAACGGCCTGCGTTCCGCCGTTCGCAATCCTTATGCAGGGGCCGGAAAAGATCGACGACCGTTATGTAAACCCGATCGCATGGATCGGAACTACTTTTCCGCTCAACCTGACCGGACAACCGGCGGCGTCGATACCCGCCGGATGGACCGCGGACAATCTGCCGGTAGGCCTGCAAATCGTAGGACGCCATCTCGACGATGCGATGGTGCTGCGCGCCTCAGCGGCATTCGAGTCGGCGCGCCCGTGGAAGCATCTTTGGCCGCCACTGCTCGAGCAGCTAGGTCTCTGAATCGTTCGGACGGGCCGCGGCGTAAGCGCTCAATAACGGGCACGTTCGCGAGCCATCAGTTCCGCACCGCTTAACTTGAGAGTCTTGGCGCCATAGATGGCGCGCAGGCGCGCGAGGAAGTCAGGCCGCCGGCGAGGAGCACGCGAGCCCACTGGCAGCAGGCGAGCGATCACGCGTCCGCGCTTGGTGATTTCGATCTTCTCACCTTTTTCGAGAAGCCGTTCCACTTCCGGAAAGCGATAGCGAAGATCGCGTACAGTGGCTTTTCGCACGCGAGACATTCCAACATCACTGACAGGAAACGCGAGAGTCATCGCTCGCGTGTGACGCTAGCGCCACACGCGAGCGCTACTTGTTTGCGAAGGCAGTTACTTCTTCGTGAAGGAGAAGTGTTCGTCCATCCGCTTGTTTACCTCATTGAGGTGGTTGCAGTACTGGAAGAAGCCGCCGTTGTAGTTGCCATCCTGGCGGCGCTGGAACTCACCTTCGAAGTTATAGTAGCCGGGAGTGCAATCCTGGTTACGAGTGGTCTTGCCGCGATGTTCGATGACTTCCTGCACCCACCACTCCTCGGCCTCCGCGGTGACATCGACGGACTGATAGTCATGACGGCGCGCATAGTCGATGCACGCGGCGATATGATCGCCCTGGGCCTGGAGCATATCGGTCAGATTGAATTGGAATGAGGCCTGGTAGCCACCCATGATGAACAGGTTAGGGTAGCCCTGCGAGTGGATCCCTAGCAGGGTGCGGATGCCCTCGCGATACTTGTCGTTGAGCTCCAGCCCATTGCGTCCTTTGATCTGATTATAGATGCCGGTTTTCTGCACTTCGAAGCCGGTAGCGTAGATAAGGACGTCGAGCTCGTACTGCTTACCCTCGAACACCGGTCCCTTCTCGTTGATCTCGGTGATGCCTTTGCCATGAGTATCGATCAAGTGGACGTTGGGCCGGTTGAAGGTGGGCAGGTAGTCGTTGTGGAAGCACGGGCGTTTGCACAGCAGCATGTACCACGGCTTGAGTGCCTGGGCGGTGGCCTTGTCCTTGACGATCGCGTCGATGCGCTGATGGATCTTCATCATCGCCTCGATGTTCGCGTTTTCCTGGCGGCGGATCTTTTCCTCATGCGAGATGGCGTCGAACTTCGCCCGTTGCGCATCGGTCATTTGCGGCAGCATCTTGGCGCGCTCGCGCCGCTTAGCCTGCCATCCCGAGCGGAGCTTGCGCGCCCAGTTGGGATCGGTCGGCCAGTCGTCGCGGATGTCGATCGAGGAGGGCGTGCGTTGGAAAACGTACAGCTCCTTGGCCGCCGCACCCAGGCCGGGCACCGCCTGCACCGCGGTCGCGCCGGTGCCGATGATCCCAACGACTTTGTTCTCGAGGCCCGAGAGGTCGGGCTTGGTGTAAGCGTAGTCCCATCGCGAGGTGTGAAAGGAATGGCCTTTGAAAGTTTCGAGGCCGTTGATCTTCGCGAGCTTGGGCTTGGAGAGGGTGCCGTTGGCGCAGATCACAAAGCGCGCCTTCATGTGGTCGCCACGATCGGTGGTGAGGTGCCACAGCTGTTCGGCTTCGTTCCAGATCGTCGAGGTGACGGTGGTCTGGAAGGTCGCGAGCTCGTAGAGGTTGTACTTTCTCGCGATCGCCTGGCAGTGGGCGTAAATCTCGGGGCCCTTGGCGTAGTGATCCTTGGGCACGTAATCCATCTCGTCGAGCAGGGGCAGGTAGTCGTACGCGACGACGTCGCAAGCGACGCCGGGATAGCGGTTCCAGTACCAGGTACCGCCGACGTCTGCGCCGCGCTCGACGATGCGAATGCTCTCGACGCCGACCTCGCGCAGCCGCGCGGAGGTCAGCAGAGCGGAGAATCCGCCGCCGATGAACAGGACTTCGACAGTATCGTTGATGGGCTCGCGCGGGGTGACTTCGCCGGCGTACGGATCAACTTCGTACTTCGAGAGCGCGCCGGTCAAATCGGAGGTGTACTGAGCGGTGCCTTCCGGGCGATAGCGCAGCCGCAGGTCGCGTTCCTCGGCGAACTTTTGTTTGACGCTCTCGTAGAACTCTTGCGGCCGCGTGGGCTTCGCGGTCATCCCGATGGGCTTATCGAACGACTCCGCCATGTTGGTAATCTCCGTAGGAAATGGTCATTGCGACGCTTTTGGTCCAGCAGTGGTCAATGCCGATGCCGGCGAACCGGTCACAGTCGCAGCTTGCCACGAGAGCGGCGCGGTTTTCCAGAGCGCGCGCATCGGCGATTCGCGCGCACTTGCTCCGCTTCTCGCGGCTCTGATAGTTTCGGCACTCTGGCGCGCGCATCGCGCGCGTTCGTATTTTGGGGCTTCGATCGCAACGTCCCCGTCGTCTAGCTCGGCCTAGGACACCGGCCTTTCACGTCGGTAACACGGGTTCAAATCCCGTCGGGGACGCCATCGCGTCTTTAGTGGAAGAAGCGACTAAGGGTGCGGATCCGAAGCGAAGAGCTGGCCGTTTTTCTTTTCGAGCAAGTCGATCGTGTAGCGATATCCGGACTCGACCACGGCGTGGAAGGACTTCCAATCGAGCATGCCGATGTCGGGCAGGTCCGGCTCGATCAGGATGTCGACCTGGCTGCGCAGCAGCTTCACCTGGACCATGCTGCTCACCGTTCCCGCCGACACCAGCAGCGTGAGGATGTTGGGCGTACCGGACCGCGCGTGACCGAATAACTGCCACAAGGAGCGATCATCCAGTTCGTCGATGGTCGCTCTGAGAGCGTGCGCGCGTGAAACGTCCATCGCGATGATAGGACCGCGGCGCATCTCGCGCATTACGTCGATGGGCAGGTTGTTGATAGTTCCGCCGTCGATCAGGATGTCCGAGCCTTCGACCACCGGCGGCAGCACGCCGGGAATGGCGATGCTGCTGCGCGTGGCCAGCCAGAGTGGACCGGTGCGGTGGACCTTCACCTCGCTCGTGGTGAGATTCGACGATACGCAAAAGAATGAGCAGGGGCAGTCTTCGATCAGACGCTCGCCGAAGTTCTCGCGTAACAGGTGCGATGCTTTGCGGCCGCGGGAGAGCGAGATCAAGGGGAACGTGTAGTCGCTGATAGGATTGACGTCGGAGAATGCGGCGCGCATGCGATCGCCCAGTTCGCGATCGTCCCATTCGAGCGCGGCGCCGCCCGCGACGATCGATCCCATGCTCGCGCCGCCGAAAAGATCCAGCTCCATGCCGGCCTCGCGCAGCGCCTTGAGCACTCCGAGATGCGCGAAGGCGCGCGCGCCACCCCCCGACATAACGACTCCTATGGCGCGCCCGGTGATCATGCGGGCCAGTCGTCGAAGGTCGCGGGCGACGCCCTCGCGAACATGATGATGTGGCGCCATGTCGAAACGATCCAGCAGCGCTTTGGTCTTCGGCGGACCATCGAAGCGCGAAGCTCGGAATATGACCAGTTCTACTGGCGCGCGCTGGCTAGCGAGCATCGGCCAGATCGCGGGCGATGCCTCTGCCGTGGGCTGCGAGGCGTCGGCCAGCAGCAGGATGAGATCCGCCTGACGCAGGCAGAGACGAGTCCACGCCGACGGTTCGAGGTCGCTCTGATACAGTACCATCTGATGCGTTTCTTCGAGGGAGTTGAACCATTCCATCGACCGCCCGGAGGACGCGTTGTCGAGCGCGCACGCCTTCAGGCCCAGCTCGTCAAATGCCCTGACGAAGGAACGTACGAAGCCCGCGGCGTCGGTCGCGGGATGGAGCGGAATCACCGCTACCGTGCCCGGAGGTTCGGGCAAGGCTCCCAGGCGCGGGCTGTCGCGCAGGCGCCGCACCAGCAGGTCGGTGACGAAGCGAAGCGCGCGCGGGTGTTCGTCGATAAGCCTGGTGAAGGCGGACTTGGACAGACGCACCAACTCCGTATTGCGCATCGCCAGAACCATCGCTGAACGTCGTTCGCCCGACAGCAGCGCCATCTCGCCCACGGTCTCGCCCGAGACCATCTGCCGGATCAGTATTTCCTTACCGTGATCGTTGCGAAGAAATGCGCCGAGGCGACCCGAAAGAACCACGTAGAGGGAGTCGTCCTCATCGCCTTCGCGAAAAAGAATCTGGCCGCCGGGCAGGCTGAACCATTCGAACTGCGCCGCGATCGCACCCAGCAAGTGCGGCTCGATGCTCTCGAGCAGAGGCAGGGCGGCGAGCTTCGCTCTGAGGGCGGCGGTTCGGGCGCCTTGAGCGTTGCTCAATCCGTTATCGCGTTCATCGGGCATCACGATCCCATCACCTGTCCGGGAGTTTTCCATTCTTCACGCGAGCCGACGATACGCGCATTGCGCGAGCAGGCCTTAGCATGCAAAAGGTCGCAAAATCCTAACACTTAGGCGGTACGTTCGCCAGTATAAATCTGACCATGCGCTACTAGCTTACAGATTGTCATATAGTAATATCAGTCTGTTCCAAGATTGGATATTTGGCGAGCGCGCAAACGATTGGCGCAGCTGGAAGTTCGTGGGATGGCGCAGTCCGGGACCGTAACTCTGCTCTTCACCGACCTGGTCGATTCGACGCGGCATCTGCAGCGCGCCGGCGACGAAGCCGGCCAGCGGCTGTTCGGCGCGCATCACAAGGTGATGACCGAGTCGATCAATGCCAATGGCGGGCAGGAGTTGGAGTGGCTGGGCGACGGCGTCTTAGCAGTGTTTTCGTCCGCGGCCGACGCGGTGCGCTGCGCGATCCTGATGCAACATACGGCGCGGCGGCCGCTGGCGGGCCAGCGCTTCGAGATTCGCATCGGGCTCCACGCCGGGGAGGCGCTCCGGCGCGAGGGCGGCTACTTCGGAACGCCGGTGGTGACGGCGCGGCGCTTGTGCGATCGCGCGAGCGCAAGCCAGATCCTGTGCAGCAGGCTGGTCGCGGAGTTGCTGGGGTCGCGGCAGGCGTTCAGCTTTCGCGATCTGGGCAGCTTCGAACTCAAAGGCATCGCGGCGCCGATGGGCGTATGCGAGGTGATCTACGAGCGCAACGATCCCGCGGCGCTGCTCAGCCGCACGCCATTCGTTGGCCGTGCGCAGCAACTGAAGCGGCTGTCAGCGAAGCTTGAGGAAGTGTGCAACGGACAGGGCTCGGTGGCGATGCTTTCGGGAGAGCCGGGAATCGGCAAGACGCGCATCCTCGAAGAATTCGCGGACCTGGCGCGGACGCACGGAGCGCTGGTTATAAAGGGAGCGTGCTACGACGGCGAGTGGCAACCGCCCTATAGTCCGTTCGCCGAGGCGATCGCAGAGTGCGCGCGCGTTGGGGATCCTCTGAGATTCAAGGCTGCCCTCAGGGACCACGCGTCGACGATCGCGCGCATCGCGCCTGCGCTGCGGGAAACGCTGGGTTCGATTCCGGAACCGATTCCGCTCGAGAAAGACGAGGAAGAGCGTTTTCGGCTGCTGGACGCGGTCGCGCAGTTTATGATCGCGCTGTCGCGCAATGTCCCGCTGGTGCTGGTGTTGGACGATCTCCACTGGGCGGACCGGGGAACGGTCGCGATGCTTAGTCACGTCGCGCACTTCGTTCCCGCCAATCCGATTCTTCTGATCGGCGCGTATCGCGACGCCGAGGTCGATCGCAAGCATCCGCTGTCGGGCGCGGTCGCCGGAATGCGCCGCCTGCAAAACTTCGAGAGCCTCTCCTTCAAAGGGCTTCAGCCCGATGAACTGTCCGCGTTGCTCGCAATGGTCGGTGACCAGGAAGCACCGCAGGCGCTGGTCGACGCGATTGGCGCGGAAACGGCGGGCAACCCCTTTTTCATCCGCGAGGTGCTGCTGCACCTGATGGAGGAGGGCAAGATCTTCCGCGACGGGCAGGGCTGGACCTCGGATCACAATATCGAGGAACTCGGCATTCCCGAGGGCGTGCGCGAAGTGGTCGGGCGGCGGCTACTGCGCCTATCCGATGGCGCCAACCGCCTGTTGTCGGTCGGCGCGGCCTTCAATGGCGCTTTTTCTTTCGAGGTTGCCGCGGCAGTGGCGGGGCTTGACGAGCAGACCGCCCTCGGCGCGATTGACGAGGCGCTCGACGCGCAACTGCTGCGTCCCGGCGCCAACTCCGAGAGCTTCGACTTCACCCACGCGATCACGCGCAGCACGTTGTATTCGAATCTCAGCGCGCCGCGCCGCGTGCGACTGCATCGCCAGATCGCCGAAGCAATGGAGCGCGCGTGGGGCGAGCGTACCGCCGAACACGCGGCCGAGGTCGCCTACCAGTTCTGGCGCGGCGCTACTGCCGCCGGCGCCGAACGCGGCGCTGACTACGCGATCGCGGCCGCCGACCATGCCGAAGCCGCCTACGCATTCGACGAGGTGATCGCGTTTCTCCGCATAGCGCTGGATTTGATGCCACCTTCCAATTCACGCCGGACCGGCCTGCTCGCGCGCCTCGGGCTGGCTCTGACCTGGAGGCTGAACGCCGAGGAAGCGCTCTCCGTTGCGCGAGAAGCCGGTGCGCTGATTGCCGCGACGGACGGTGAGGATGCCGCCGCTGATTATTTCGAGCAGGCTGCACGCGCGATGCAATCCGCCGGCCTGGTGCGCGGCGCCTGGGAGCTTGCCAGGGAGGGGTTGCGTCACGTGGGCGAGCGCCGCGACATCACCTGGGCGAGTTTGACCGAACTCGATCTGCTTCGTCAGAGCGCCGAGGATCCCGGCAATCCTGGCATCCGCACCGCGCAGAATCACAGCGAACTGCGAGGGGTGCTCAGGAGTTTGCCTGGCGAACAGCTGAAGGAGCACAAAATCGATCCACCATTCGAATCCAGAGACGAGATCCTCGCTGCTCCCGATGCCAGCGTTTACGTGCTTACCTTGCTCGCAGGAGAATTTCGACGCGGACAGACGCTCTGGCAGGACGAAGCGGTTGATGCGGAGCGCCAGGGGCGCGTCGAATGGGCTATGTCGGCGTGGGCGAGCGTGGCAGCTTGTGACAACGCGCTGGGAAATTTCACAGCCGCGCAGGCGGCGCTCGACCGCGCGACGATTCTCTACACGCGGTCAGCGGGCCCGTCGTTCCAGGTTCCAAGCCTGTACATTAACGGCGTGAAGTACCAGATGCGTATCGCGATGGACCAGGGATGGGGAGAGTTTCTCAAGGAATCGGACACCAACCAGTTTATTCAAAAGCCGGCGCCCGAAAACAATTGGTCGTTTGCCCTGGTGCGCGCGGTCGCCGCCTTCCTGTTAGCCAGGCTGAACCGCCCCGAGCTGGCATTGCAACGGCTCGAAACGCTTGCGCCCGCGCTCGATCAGGGTGCGTTCTGGGAACCTACCTATGGACCAATGGTCTGCGATGCGGCAGCGGCATTGTGGCTGCTCAACCGGACCGACCACGCCGAGACCATCGAGCGGAATCTGCGCGCCAAGGTAATCGCACCAGACTTTCGGTTTCCGATGCGTGATAGTCGCTTGTCGCTGGCTCGTCTATGTGCGCTGCTCGGACGCTATGACGAAGCGCTCGAGTGGTTCGGCAAAGCTCGTCAAGTACTGGATGAGCAGGGTGCTCGCCCGATGCGCGCGATCGCCGATTACGATGAAGCGCTGATGTATGTGCGCCGCGCTGCGGCGGGTGACGCGAAGCGCGCAGAGCCGGTACTCGATCTCGCCATGTATCAGTTCCGCGCGCTCGGCATGACCGGCTGGATACGGCGAGCAGAGGAAGCGCGTGAGCGCGCGGCTTTAGCTTGATGTCGAACCCGCGGAGCTTCGGATCCGGCTGACCCGGCATCCGAAAAGCGCAAATCGGTCAGCAACTTTTCTTCCGAAATCTTGATGAGCCCGGCAGGGCTTGATGCGCCGATTTACTTAGAACCAGCAACTGATGCGCTGGGCTTCCAGCAGACGCGATTGCGCATTGATCCATTTCTACAAACTGTTTAGTGTCCTAGCTGTACAGTTTGCTCTTGAAAAGCTACCCGACGCGTGGACTCGGTCCTTATGGCGCACTCCGGCATCGTTACCCTTCTCTTCGCCGATTTTGTCAAATCGACGGAATTGCCGCAGCCGGCCACTGCGGCCGACCACTCGTTCCACGGTCATCACAAACTGATGACCGATACGGTTGCCGCAGCCGGCGGTCAGGAAATGGAATGGCTGGGCAACGGAATGGCGGCGGCGTTTTCATCGTCAGCCGATGCGGTGCGCTGCGCGATCAACCTCCAGCAGGCGTCGCGGCGACCGGTGGCGGGCACCCGGGTCGAGATCCGCATCGGAGTGCACGCGGGCGAAGCATCGCGCGGGGAGGGTGGCTACCTCGGTGGGCCGATGGTAACGGCGCGTCGCTTCTGCAACCGCGCGAAACCCGGGCAAATCCTGTGCAGTAGATTGATCGCGGACTTGCTGGCGGCACGACAGGCGTTCAGTTTTCACGATCTGGGCAGCCTAGAATTGGATGGCGCGGCGGCGCCGATGGGTGCGTGCGAGGTCGTGTACGTGCGCAATGATCCCGCGGCACTGTTGAACCGGACACCGTTCGTGGGGCGTGCCGATCATCTGAAACTGCTTTCCGCGAGGCTCGCGCAGGCCGCTAACGGGATTGGTTCTGTGTCGATGTTGCTCGGAGAGCCAGGCATCGGCAAAACCCGCTTGATCGAGGAATTCTCCGAATTGGCCCGCCAAAGTGGAGCGCTGGTGGTGCGCGGAGCGTGCCACGACGGCGAGTGGCAACCGCCCTATGGTCCATTCGCAGAAGCGATCGTCGACGCCGCGCGGCAGATGGAACCCAAGGATCTGAAAACCACCCTGGGTAACAACGCCGCGACCATAGCGCGCATCGCGCCGGCCCTGGGGGAGAGGGTGGCCAACATTCCGGAACCGGCGGCCTTGAACAAGGAGGAGGAACGCTTCCGGCTGCTCGATGCGGTCGCGCAATTTCTGATCGCACTCGCACGGCGTGTCCCGATCGCGCTGGTGCTGGACGACCTGCACTGGGCGGATCGGGGAACGGTCGCGATGCTGAGCCACGTGTCACATTTCGTTTCGACCAGCAGGATTCTTCTGATCGGGGCCTATCGGGAGTCTGAGATCGATCAGCGCCACCCGATGGCCGCTACGCTGGCCGCGATCAGGCGGCTGCCGAACTCGCAACGGATCGCACTGAAAGGCCTTCAGACCGGCGACTTGAGGGCGCTGCTAGGGACGCTGGCCGACCAGGATGCGCCCGATGCCCTGGTCAAAGCGATTGACGAACAGACCGAGGGCAACCCGTTCTTCATTCGCGAGTTGCTTCTGCATCTCATGGAGGAAGGAAAGCTTCTCCGCGACAATGAGGGTTGGGCATCGCGGATCAGCGTCGAGGAGCTTGGCATCCCGGAGGGCGTGCGCGAGGTCGTGGGCAGGCGGTTATTGAGGCTGACTGATGAAGCAAGCCGGCTGTTGACGATCGGTGCAGCCTTCAAGGGTTCATTCTCCTTCGATGTGGCAGCGGCGGTCGCGGAACTCGACGAGCAAACGGCCTTGAGCGCGATCGATGAAGCGGTGCATGCGCAGCTCCTGCGTCCCGGCGCGAATTCCGAAACTTTTGATTTCACCCATGCGCTCATTCGTCACACGCTCTATTCCGCGCTCAGTCCGGTGCGCCGGGTGCGGCTCCATCGCAAGATTGCCGAAGCAATGGAGCGGGCCTGGGGCGAGCGCTCATCGGAACACGCGGCCGAAGTGGCTTATCAATTCTGGCGTGGCGCCGAGGTGGCGGGCACCGCGCGCGGTGCTGACTATGCGATCGCCGCTGCCAACAATGCCGAGGCCGCCTACGCTCACGACGAGGTGGTCGCGTTTCTCCGCATCGCCTTGGAGCTGTTGCCGCGCGCTGACTCACGCCGGCCGAGGCTTGCATGCCCGTTTGGGGCTTGCACTCACCTGGACGCTGGAGGCTGAGGAGTCGGTTAAAGTCGCTCGCGAGGCTGGAGAATTGATTGCCGCAACTGAAGGAAGCAACGCCGCTGCCGAGTACTATGAGACCGCCGCCCGCGCGCTGCATTCGGCCGGTCTGCATCGCTGGGCCTGGGGGCTTGCAACAGAAGGTCTTCGCCACGCAGGAGAAAGGCGCGACATCATCTGGGCGAGTTTGAGAGAAATCGATCTCTTTCGGGAGAATGCCGAGGACCTTGAAAACCCTGGCATCCGTCCCGACACCGCCGGGCAACGGGCATGGCGGGCAGTGCTTCGAGTACTTCCCCGCCAACAGCTGAGAACTCTCAGCATTGATCCGGGCTTTGAATCCCGATCCGAGATCATCGGTGCTCCGGACCCTAATCCCTTAACGCTGCTTCAGCTCGCCGGCGAGTACCGGCGCAGCCTGACGCTGTGGCAGCAAGAGGCCGGCGAGGCTGAGAGCCGCGGCCGAATTGCATGGGCGGTTACCGCGTGGGCGAATGCGGCCAGTGCTCCATACAGCGCTGGGAGATCTTGCCGCCGCGCGTGCGGCTTTGGACCGCGCGGCGGCGTTATCCGCGCGCGCGTCCGCATCGGCGCCCGCGGGTCTGATCAACATGAATGTGATGGGCGCACATCACGAAATGCGAATCGCATCGGATGATGGCTGGGCAGAGATGCTCCAGAATGCCGGCGCCATGGGCCTATTGGAAAAGCCAGCGCCTGAAAACCGTTGGGCCTTTGCGATGGTCAACGCGTGCGCAGCGTATTTCTTTGCCCGGATCCATCAACCTGAAATGGCACTGCACTGCCTGCAGACGGTCGTTCCCTGCGCTCGAACGAGGAGCGTTCTGGGACCCGACTTATAGTGCGTCGGCGTGCGATGTGGCTGCAGCGCTATGGCTACTTGAGCGTAGCGATTTTATCGACGTCGTCGAGCGCTGCATTCGCGAAAAAGTCGTTCTGCCCGATTTTCGCTATCCGATGCGTGATGGTCGCTTGTCGATTGCCCGCCTCTGCGCGCTGCAGGGACGTCATGAGGAGGCGGTGGAGTGGTTCGGCAAGGCGCGCGAAGTACTGGACGAGCAAGGTGCGCGCCCGCTGCGCGCGATTGTCGATTACGATGAAGCGCTGATGTATCTCCGCCGCGCCGGAGTCGGCGACGCAAAGCGTGCAGAACCGATATTCGATCTGGCGATGATTCAGTTCCGCGCGCTCGGCATGACCGGCTGGATCCAGCGAGTCGAGCAAGCCCGCGAGCAACCGATCGCGCAGTGAGCTTGGACCCGCGTCGAACCCGAGGCATCTGGGAATCTGCGCCAGTTCCTCCACAAATCTATCGAGCTTCCAGAGTTTATTGTTTGACGGAAGGTGGTGCGCCCGGAACCGAGCTGGTCATAAAAAGATAACCTGACGCTCGTCCGCCAGAGCGCTTAGGGGCTCCAGGCAGTCGTGTGCGCCGCCAGGCCCGCCATAGCCGTCGCCGCTTCCTGACGTACGATACCAAACTCGCCCGTCAGGGCACCTGAAGATAGCCGCTCAAGGGTCTCCTCTGTCGACGATGTGCTTGCGGCTGCGGCCGATCCCCGGCGGATCGATCAGCTTGCGGAGGGTTTAAGGTAGGGCGTCATATCCAATCCCGGATATCGCGCCGCCACATCCGCGATGGTCTGTTCATTCCAGTATTCGCTTCCGGGCGGTGGCCAGCCGAAAAGGTCGCGCTCGCGCGGCGTCATGCGCACGATGGCTTCGCACATGCCGGGTGCATCAGCACGATGCGGCCAACTCATCTTTCCCTGCCAACGCCAGCCGCGCTGCTGAAAATCGACGAGCATCATGAAGCGCGAGCGGCGAACACCAGTGAAATCGGAACCGCGATGAAAAACATCGGTCTTGTAGATCAGAAGGCTCCCCGCCGAAGCCGTCGCCGCGACTTCGTTGTCGAACAGCTCGCCGAATGGCATCACGCGCGTCGCGAGCGGCAGCTCGCGAGTGAACTTCAACGGAACCAGTTTGGTAGGCGCGTCGTCGGCGGTCACGTCGGAAAGCAGCATGAAGGTCGTCATCTGCGTGTGCTGCCGATCCGCACGCGGCACCACCAGGCTGTGATTTCCGAAGTCGCGATGATGATACTGATCGTAGTTGACGGCTCCGGCGTACTTTGCCCACAGCTCGATTTTGTAGATTTCCAGGTCCTGAGTTCCGAGCAGGCGCTCCGCGCCGTCGACGAGATCGGGGTACACAGCGAGGCGATTCAGCGCCCATGAGTTGTAGGGGAACAATCGCAATCCGGCAAATTGGCCGTGGCTGAGCTGCAGATGATCCTCGGGCGCTCGGAAATAATCCTCGGGTCTGGGGTAGATGTCCCACAGGGCTTGCTGAGCCGCCGCGAGCGTATCGGCGTCCAGGAAGTTCTCGACGATGGTAAAGCCGCGATCCCAGACCTCGGCGAGATTTTCATCGGGTACGCGCACTCAGGTCCCCGCTACCTTGCCTTCCCATTGTCCGGAATTCCGATTTTACTCGCTCGAAGACGCCTCCGGACACTCGATGGCGCCAGTTTACTTAAGCCCCCCAATCGTGCATAGATTCTCATCTACAAACTGTTTAGTGTTGTAGCTGTACGGTTTGTTCTAGAAATACTACTTGACGCGTGGGACCGGCCAGCATGGCGCATTCTGGCATAGTTACGCTGCTCTTCACCGACCTGGTCAAATCGACGGAGCTCCTGCAGCGGGTCGGCGATGAGGCGGGCCAGCACCTGTTTCGAACTCATCACAAATTGATGACCGAAGCGGTCGCCGCAGCCGGCGGGCAGGAAGTGCAATGGCTGGGCGACGGCGTGGCGGCGGTGTTTTCCTCGTCAGCCGACGCGGTGCGTTGCGCGATCAACATCCAGCAGACGGCGCGGCGGCCGGTGGCGGGCAGCCGGGTGGAGATTCGCATCGGCATGCACGCGGGCGAGGCGTCGCGCGAGGAGGGCGGCTACTTCGGCGCGCCGATGATGATGGCGCGGCAGCTCTGCAGCCACGCAAAACCCGGACAAATCCTGTGCAGCAAATTGATCGAGGAATTGCTGGCGGCCCGCCAGGCGTTCAGCTTTCACGATCTCGACAGCCTCGCACTCGAGGGCATGGCGGTGCCAATGGGCGCGTGCGAGGTCGTATATCAGTATAACGATCCGGCGGCGCTGCTGAACCGTACTCCGTTCGTGGGACGCGCCGAGCAGTTGAAGCTGCTCGCCGCCAGGCTCGAGGAGGCCTCCAACGGCACCGGCTCGGTGACGATGCTGCTCGGCGAACCCGGCATCGGCAAGACTCGCATGATCGAGGAGTTCGCCGACCTTGCGCGCCAACGAGGGGCAATGGTGGTGCGCGGATCGTGCTACGACGGCGAATGGCAGCCGCCGTACGGTCCGTTCGCTGAGGCGATTGTCGATGCGGCGCGGCAGACCGAACCCGAGCTGCTGAAAACCATCCTGGGCAACAGCGCCGCGACCCTCGCGCGCATCGCGCCCGGCCTGGGGCAATGGTTGCCGAACATCCCAGAGCCCGCGCCGCTCAACAAGGATGAGGAGCGCTTCCGGGTGCTCGACGCGGTCGCGCAATTTCTGATCAGCGCTCGCCAGGCGGGCGCCGATCACGCTGGTCCTGGACGATTTGCACTGGGCGGATCGCGGAACAGTCGCGATGCTGAGTCACGTCTCGCACTTCGTGGCGACCAATCCGATTGTGCTCATCGGGGCGTATCGTGAGGCCGAGGTCGATCCGCATCATCCGTTGGCCGCAGCGCTGGCCGCAATCAAACGGCTGCCCAACTCGCAGCGGATCGCACTCAAAGGGCTCAAGCAGGGCGACGTGAAGGCGCTGCTCGGGATGGTTGCCGACCGGGACGCGCCCGAGCCGCTGATCAAAGCGATCGACGAGGAGACCGAAGGCAACCCGTTCTTCATCCGCGAGCTGCTGCTTCATCTCATGGAGGAAGGAAAGCTTTTTCGTGACGGCGAGGGTTGGGTATCGCGGCTGAGCGTCGAGGAACTTGGCATCCCGGAAGGCGTGCGCCAGGTGGTGGGCCGGCGGCTGTCGCGCCTTAGCGACGAAGCGAACCGGCTGCTGACGATCGGCGCGGCCTTCAAGGGCGCATTCTCTTTCGATGTGGCCGCGGCGGTCGCGGAGCTCGACGAGCAAACAGCGTTGAGCGCCAGCGATGAAGCGATACAGGCGCAGCTGCTGCGGCCCGGCGCGGATTCCGAGACTTTTAATTTCACCCACGCCCTCATTCGTCACACGCTGTACTCCGGGCTTAGTCCGGCGCGCCGGGTGCGGCTGCATCGCAAGATCGCCGAGGCGATGGAGCGGGCGTGGGGCGAGCGCGCCTCCGAGCACGCGGCGGAGGTCGCCTATCAATTCTGGCGCGGCGCGGAGGCGTCGGGCACCGCGCGCGGCGTCGACTATGCGATCGCTGCCGCCGACCACGCCGAGGCTGCCTACGCTCACGACGAGGTGGTCGCGTTCCTGCGCATCGCGTTGGAGTTACTGCCGCATTCGGATTCGCGGCGCGTACGGTTGCTGGCCCGCCTGAGCATCGCGCTGGTCTGGACCTTCGACCACGACGAGGCGATCAACGTCACGCGCGAGGCCGGTAAACTGATTGAGACAACGGAAGGCGCGAACGCGGCCGCTGACTATTACGAGAGCGCGGCCTTTGCCATGTTTGCGTCCGGTTTCAGACGCGGTGCCTGGCAACTGGCCAAAGACGGTTTGCGCCTGGCCGGCGAGCGACGCGACATAATCTGGGCAAGCCTCAAAGAGATCGATCTGCAGCGCGAAGCAGCCGAAGATCCTGGCGATCCCGGCATCCGCACCGACACGCCGGGGCAGCGCGAACTGCGTGACGTCCTGAAGTCAATTCCACTGGAGCAAATCAAAACCAAGGAGTTCGCTCCGCCCTTTGATTCCAGAGAGGAAATAATCTCAAACCCGGCCGCCACGCCGCAGAGCCTGCTTTTCCTCGCCGCAGACAGCCGGCGCAGCCTGCCGCTGTGGCAGGCCATGGCGGTTGAGGCGGAGCGCGAGGGGCGGCTGGTACAGGCGACCAATGCGTGGGCCGACGTAGCGGTCTGCCAGATCGATCTCGGCGATTTCGCGGCGGCGGCCGCGGCTCGCGATCGAGCGGTGGCTTTGTCAGCGCGTGCGACCAGCTCTGCTGCAGAGCCGGTGAACATGGATCTCATGGGCGCCCAGCACGACCTGCGAATCGCGCTCGACAACGGCTGGGACCAGGCCATCGAGGACGCCGCCACCAGCAATCTCGCTTTCGAGCCGACACCCGAAAACAATTGGGCGCTTGGACTGATCCGCGGGTGCGCAGCCTACGTCTTTTCCCGGGTCAATCAGCCCGAGCTGGCAGTGCAATTTCTTGCCGGACTCCCCCCGGCGCTGGAGCGCGGCGCTGCTTGGGAACCCACCTACGGCGCGATGGCGTGCGACGCGGCCGCGACGCTGTGGACGCTCAACCGCACGGATCTAATCGAGATCATCGAGCGCAGCATCCGCGAGAAGGTCGTCGCTCCGGATTTCCGTTGGCCGATGCGCTGCGCGCGGCTCTCGCTGGCGCGCCTGTGCGCACTGCGCGGCGACTATCGCGAAGCGACCGAATGGTTCGCGAGGGCGCGCGCGGCGCTCGATGAGCGCGGGGCGCGTCCGCTGCGCGCGATCGCCGACTACGACGAAGCGGTGATGTACCTCCGTCGCGCCCAGTTGGGCGACACGCAGCGGGCGCGGCCACTTCTCGAGGCCGCCGCGCAACAGTTCCGCGCGCTCGGCATGACCGGCTGGATCGATCGCGCCGAACAAGCGGCCGGCGCGAGCCAGCAGGGAGTGCGCTCATGAGACATCGCGCACTGCTGTCAATCGCCGTCGCGGGCGCGATGGGCATTGCATTCGGATGCGGCAATGACGGCACGCCTGCATCGCCACGGATCGCGGTGACCGTCTTCGACGTACGTCCCGCGCAGGAATCCAGTTCCGGTGCTTACACCGCGAGCTTCCAGCCCTATCGGCAGGTTGCGGTCGCGTTTCAGGTCAGCGGCGCCGTCGATTTCATTGCCGAGGAGCCGGGCACCGACGGACGCCCGCGCGAGATCCAGGGCGGTGACACGGTTAAGGATCACCAACTGCTCGCGACCGTGAAGTCAGGCACCTACCAGGCGCAGGTAAACCAGTATGCGTCTGCCCTCGCAGGGGCGAAGGCGGCCGATGATAAGGCAAAGCGCGACCTCGATCGCTACACGCAATTGATCGATCAGCACGTCATCGCGCAGGCGACGTTCGACGCGGCCAAGCAATCGTACCAGTCGTCGCAATCGGAAGTCGCACAAGAGCAAGCGGCGTTGAAGCAAGCGCAAATCAATCTCGGCTACTGCAAAATCTACTCGCCGATGGACGGCGTGATACTCGCACGCACCATTGAGGTGGGCACGCTGGCGGAACCTGACACGGTGGCCTTTCAAGTCGCCGATATTGCTACGATGAAAGCGGTCTTCGGTGTCTCCGACATTCAAGTGAGCAAACTCCATGATGGCCAAGTGCAGACGCTGGCCGCCGAAGCGGTTCCCGGAGTTCAGTTGAATGGCAAGATCACCAGGATTGCACCCAATGCCGATCCGGCCACGCGCACCTTCGACGTCGAGGTCACCGTGCCCAACCCCGACGGCAGGATACGTGCGGGCACTGTGGCTTCACTGAACCTGGCCGGTGCGCCTGCACCGACCGTTGCGAATGCCAAGCTTCCGCTCAATGCGATCGTACGTCCGCCCAACGATCGAAGTGATTTCGCGGTCTATGTCGTCGAGGAGCAGGGCGGCCGCACGCTGGCGCGGCTGCGCAAGGTTCGCCTCGGCGAAATCGTGGGCAACGACATCACGGTCTCCTCGGGGGTGCGGATTGGAGATCGGGTGATCATGCGCGGCGCCACGATGGTCAGTGAAGGCGACGAAGTCAGGATTATTCCCTGATGGCGCATCGCAGCGACTCCGAAATAATCGCTAACACCCACAATACGGCGCGCTTCTTCGTCGAGAATCGTCCGATCGCGTGGGTGCTGCTCATTGGCGTGATCGCGTGGGGCGTCCTTGGCTACACGCGGATGCCCAAGCGCAAAGACCCCGACATACCGGTTCGCGAGGCGGTCGCGATCTGCCCATGGCCCGGAGTCCGCGCCGCTGAGATCGAGCAGATGGTGACGCGGAAAATCGAGGCGAAGATCGCCGAGAATTCGTACCTCCATCCCGCCGGCGCGAGCACCAACTACGGCCTTCGCTCGGTCACCCTCGACGGCGTGGCGATCATTTACATCCAGCTAAGTGAGAAAGTCACCGACTCCGGAAAACAATTCAACGACATAAATCTGAAGCTGAACAGTATCAACGATCTTCCCGCCGGCGCCGGGCCAATTGAGTTCAAGAGCGACTTTGGCGACACCGCCGCGCTGATGCTCACGGTCGCGAGCCCCAAGATCGGCGAGGTCGAGCTCGCGCTGCGCGCGCAGGCAATCCGCTCGACGATCGAAAGAGTGCGTGAGGCGGCTCGCGCCGATGCCAAAACGCCGCGCGTGTCGCTGGTGATACTGTTCCCGCAGTCGATCGGGACCGACAACGTGGCGCGCGCGCGCGACGGACTCGCGATGTACCTGGGGGCGCACAACTTCGCCCGCGATATTCGTCCGTTGGACGGCAACGGCTTCGCGGGCCTGGATGCCGAGGCCGTTGCGGGCGTCGATCTTCAGCAGATCACGCGCAAGTTTATCTCCGATCACGTCGGCACGTCGGTGTTTCCGGCGATTCACCCGGATGCCTGGCCGCCGGTGCTGATTCGCAATCCCGCGGACACCGAGGCGGCCCTGGATGCGGCGGCGGGGGACAAGTACTCGTATCGTCAGCTCGAGCACTACACCGATCTCATCCAGCGCGCCTTGCTGACGCTGCCCGACGTGGAAAAGATTTCGCGCAGCGGTGTGCTGCCGGAATGGGTGCAACTGGCCTACTCGCAACGCCGGCTCGCGTCCTATGGCGTGCAGCCCGCGCGGCTTGCGCAGATCCTCGCGGAACGAAACATCACGCAGCCAGGCGGTACGATCAACGCCGGCGGCACCGATGTGACGGTGCATCCGAGCGGAGAGTTCGAGAACGCATCGCAAATCGCCGACGTCATTATTCAGACCTCGAAATCGGGGGCGCCGCTTTACCTGCGCGATCTGGCCGAGGTCTTGCGCGGCTATCAGAACCCGCCGCAACTGCTCAACTTCTACACCTGGCGCGGCGCCGACGGCCGATGGAATCGCAGCCGGGCGATTACGCTTGCGGTTTTCATGCGCCCGGGCGAGCAGATTGGCGCATTGGGTGAGGCGGTCAGTCAGGCTCTCGGCGGGCTCAGAAACCGTCTCCCCGAAGATCTGGTTATCGCCCGAACCTCGGATCAGCCGCGACAGGTCCGCGAGAACCTCGACTTGCTGATGGACGCGCTCTACGAGGCGATCGTGCTGGTCGTCCTGGTCGCGTGGATTGGCTTTTGGGAATGGCGATCGGCGCTGCTGATCGCCCTTTCGATTCCCATCACGCTCGCGATGACCTTCGGCGCGATGTACGTCCTCGGAATCGACCTGCAGCAGGTCTCGATCGCGACGCTAGTCATCGCGCTGGGCTTGCTGGTCGACGATCCGGTGGTCGCGGGCGACGCGATCAAGCATGAACTCGGGATGGGACGCCCGCCGTCGATCGCGGCGTGGCTCGGGCCGACCAAGCTCGCGCGCGCGATCCTGTTCGCGACGATCACCAACATCGTCGCCTATCTGCCGTTCCTGATGGTGAGCGGCGACACCGGAAAGTTTCTCTACAGCCTGCCGATCGTGATGACCTGCGCGCTGGTAGCGTCGCGAATCGTCTCGATGACGTTCATCCCACAACTCGGCTACTACCTGATGCGTCCGGGCAAGCCGCTTCCGCCGATCGAATATCGCCGCACACACGGAATCACCGGCATCTATTACAAGCTTGGCCACTACGCGCTCGAGCATCGCAAGGCGTTCGTCGGGTGCTCGTTCGTATTCCTGGCCGTTGGTTTCCTGATCCTCCATCAACTGAGCAGCGCCTTTTTTCCCGAGGACGTACAGTACCTTTCCTACGTCGATGTATGGCTCCCCAACGGAGCTGCGATTTCCGACAGCAATATCGCCGCGACCGAGGCCGAGCGAGTGGTACGCCGGGTGGCGGCCGACTATGGCCGCGAGCATCCGGACCCCGACGGTAAACCGCGCCAGATCCTGAAATCAGTTACCAGCTTTGTGGGCGGCGGCGGTCCGCGTTTCTGGTTCTCGGCGGCCTCCGAATCCCAGCAGAGCAACTACGCGCAACTGATCCTCGAGATCTACGACAAGCACGACATGCCGAAACTGGTCGGCCCGCTGCAGACCGCGCTTTCGGATTCAGTTCCCGGCGCGTACCTCGACGTGCGGCAGCTTCAGACCAACCCGGTGAAGTATCCAATCGAGATTCACGTCTTCGGCCAGGCCGACGTCGATCCCGCGCAGGAAGACGCGGACGTCGCTACCCTGCGCAACACCGCCGGGGCGATCGAAAAAATCCTGCGCTCGATTCCCGGCGCTCAGCGCATCCGCACCGACTGGATGGAGCAGAGCCCGATTGTACAACTGCCGATCAACGCCGACCGCGCCAACCTGGCCGGCATCACCAACTCCGACATCGCGCGTTCGGCGTCGGGTGGGCTCAGCGGATGGAAGGTGGGGACGCTGCTCGACGGCGACTCGCACATACCGATCATCGCGCGCCTGCGCCAGGAGGAGCGCGCGCAACTGGCGGACGTCGCGAACCTGTACGTCTATTCCACGACCGGAATCAGCCGCGTGCCGCTAAGCTCCCTGGCGCCGATGACTTTCCAAATGAGCCAGGAACGAATCGTTCGCCGCGATCACTTCCGCACCATGACCGTGACGGCGTTTCCGGCGCCGGGGATGCTGGCCTCGCAAGTGATGGAGCAGGCGATGCCGCGAATCAGAGCGCTGCGCGACGAGCTTCCTCCGAGCTATCGCATCGTGATCGGCGGCGAACAGTCCAAGCAGGAAGAAGGCTTCGGCGAACTCGCGGTGGTGCTGGCGGTATCGGTCACAATGATTTTCATTGCGCTGGTCTTGCAGTTCAACAATCTCGTCAAGCCGTGGCTGGTATTCACCGCCGTGCCGTATGGCGCCGTCGGCGCGGTCGCTGCGCTATGGCTGACTGGAACGCCCTTCGGCTTTATGGCGTTCCTTGGGATCGCGAGCCTGGTCGGCGTGATCGTGAGCCACGTGATCGTCCTGTTCGAGTTCATCGAAGAACGGCAGGAACTCGGCGAGGAGCTGATCCAGGGACTGCTCGATGCAGGCATCGAGCGCCTGCGTCCGGTCATGGTGACGGTGGGCGCGACGCTACTGGCGTTGTTTCCGCTCGCGATCCATGGCGGACCGTTGTGGCGGCCGCTGTGCTTCGCGCAGATCGGCGGACTGAGTCTCGCGACGGTGATCGAGTTGGTGCTGGTGAAATCGTACTACGCGATCTTCGTCGCCGACCTCGGAATTCTGCGCTGGGGTCCGTCGACGCAGTTGAAACACGAATAAAAGCGACCTCACGCCCCAATTGTCGCTGTCGGTATCGGGACCTTTTAGACGATATCTAGTGTCTATTTATGGTCTCTTATGTAATTGCTTATTTTTTATGGTTATTATCTTCTCTTATATCTTATGCTATGGAGATTTCTCTAATTAGCAACTCTTCATTAGCGAACCTATATTACAAATGCAGACTATCGGTCTTTAGCTCAGCCGATGACTCTCACTAATTCCTGTCGTCGTCCCTGATTTGTCGTAATTCTGCCCATACTACCGCCGTTATTTGGCGTCAAGCCGCTGATTTTCGACCGCCTGAAAAAAGCTGGTTGACTTTCTGAGGCCATCGAGTCTAATACTCAGCCCTGTCCGAAGCTTGGGGACAGGCGCAACAAAACGCTAGGGAAATAAGGCAATGTTATTCAACTGTGAGGAGGGTTTCATGTTCGCGAGGAAAAGCTCGTGGGGATATGGTGCGTTGGTGGCGATGGGGATCGCCCTTGCGCTGGCGATGGGGACGCCGGCGCTAGCCCAGGTGAAGCCTGGCGATTTCATCACCGCCGACAAGGCGAATCAGGTCCGTGACCTGGTCTCGCCCGGCGTTTTCTACAAAGTGCAGCGCGGAATGTCGATGAAGATCATTCCGACGCAGCGCATCGATTGGCCGCCTCCGTACAAGGATGCGACCGAAAAGTATTCGGAGCAGGTGCAGCTCTCCGCGGACCATCGCACAGTGGTGGGCTACGTGGCGGGGCAACCGTTCCCGTTGATCGACCCCAACGATCCGTTTGCGGCGACCAAAGTCATGTGGAACAACGTGTTCCGTCCGATTCAATCGGATGACTACGACCTCCGCTTCTTTGACTGCGACGTGGAGTACACCGGACTGAACAAGCCGTACTTCCAGATCGCATACGGAACGCTGGGGCACTATGCCGGCTACGATCAGGTGGGACGCACCGAGGTCGAACCGATTCCGACCGATCCGGATTTCAAGCGCAACAACCGTTTGTGGCTGTTCTATCTCGGACCGGAACTCGCGCCGGCGACCTCGCGTGGCACCAGCCTGCTGCGCTATCGCTACGCGGATCCGAAGCGTGCCGACGATTCGTGGACTTGGGAAACCGGTTCGCGCCGCCTACGCCGCCTGGACGAGTCGATTTTGTCGAGCTCGACCGGCTCGCAGACCTGGGACCCGGATCACTATTCGGGATTCAACGCGAAGACCGAGCAGTACAACTACAAGTTCGTGGGCGAGCGCAACATGCTGGCGTGCGTGCGCGCCGAGCATTCGCCCGAGGTCCGTTGCCCGACCGATGGCGGCGCCAGCGCGTGTCCCGAAATTTGGGAGATGCGCCACATGTACGTGATCGATGCGACCCCGCGCATGAGCGAGGAAACCACCAGTTTCCTGCACTCCAGGACCATGGTCTACATGGACTCCGAAATGTGGTTCGAGCCTTACATCGATACCTACGATCGTAAGGGCGAGTTGTGGCAAAACCACATTTACTGGGCCGCATATCGCGATCGTCCAGTGCCAGATGCCAAGATCGCGATCTATCCGTTTAAGCGCGAGTTCATCGTAGGCGCGGCGTCGACTGACGAGCAGTCATCGCTGGCGACCATGTGTTACCTGCCCGCGATGGAGACTCAGGAGCGCGAGTGCTGGTACATCAATATGGGCGCGGTCGACAAGGCTTGGTTCACCACGGAAGGTGTGGTGAAGGCAGCCGAAGTAGGCTTGATGCAGTAGGCTAAGACCGACGATCTGACCGTTCTGTGCCGGCGGGATCATCTGATCCCGCCGGCGTTCGTTTTGCCTCTTCCCTCTCAATAACTTTGCGCCCATCATCATTTTAGTGCCTCTGCGTTGAAGTTCCCCTCGTAGGTGATTTTCCTCGTATTTTGGCTCGTTAGTACTAGAAATCATGTCTAAACAAATGGGTTTGACTCCAAGTGTAAGCCAGTCTAATAGAGTGCCTACGCTCTGGGAGTTAACCGTTCAAAGTGGGCGCGGTGAGTATATGTGGGGTACCGTTCGGTAGAGCGTCAAATAACTGTCAGGAGGTCGTATGTTCGTTAGGAAAGGCTTGATGGGACTAAGTTGGTTGCCGGCGATCGCAATCGCCTTGGCAGTGTCGGCGTGGGGAACGCCGGCGCGCGCGCAGGTGAAACCAGGCGACTTCATTACCGCCGATAAGGCGAGCCAGGTCCGCGACCTGGTCTCTCCCGGCGTCTACTACAAAGTGGCGCGCGGAATGTCGATGAAGATCATTCCGACCCAGCGCATCGATTGGCCGCCTCCATATAAGGATGCGACCGAAAAATATTCCGAGCAGGTCAGCCTGTCTCCGGACCATCGCACGGTTATCGGATATGTCGCCGGACAGCCGTTCCCGCTGATCGATCCGAACGATCCGTACGCGGCGACCAAGATCATGTGGAACAACGTATTTCGCCCGATTCAGTCGGACGATTACGATCTCCGCTTCTTTGACTGCGACGTCGAGTACACCGGGCTCAACAAACCGTATTTCCAGGTTGCGTACGGAACGCTCGGCCACTACGCCGGCTACGACCAGGTGGGACGCACCGAGGTCGAGCCGATCCCCACCGATCCGGACTTCAAGAAGAACGACCGCCTCTGGCTGTTCTATCTGGGACCGGAACTGGCGCCGGCCACTTCGCGCGGAACCAGCCTGCTGCGTTATCGCTACGCCGATCCGAAAAAGGGCGATGACACCTGGACCTGGGAAACCGGTTCCCGCCGCCTGCGACGCCTCAACGAGGGCCTGAACTCGAGCGCCACCGGCTCGCAGACCTTTGATCCCGATCACTATTCGGGCTTCAACGCCAAGACCGAGCAGTACGACTACAGATTCCTTGGCGAGAAGAACATGCTCGCGTGCGTGCGCGCGGAGCATTCGCCCGAGGTCCGCTGCCCGACTGACGGCGGCGCCAGTGCCTGCCCCGAAATCTGGGAGATGCGCCACATGTACATCGTGGATGCGCTTCCGCGGCGTGGCGGTATCGGCGGTGAGAACATCAACTCGGCATTGCACTCCAAGACCACCGTCTACATGGACTCGGAAATGTGGTTTGAGCCGTACGTCGACACTTACGATCAGAAGGGCGAGCTGTGGCAGAACCACATCTACTGGGCCGCCTATCGCGATCGTCCGGTGCCCGACGCGAAGATTGCGATCTATCCGTTCAAGCGCGAGTTCATCGTAGGCGCGGCCTCGACTGACGAGCAGTCCGCGCTGACCACGATGTGCTACCTGCCCGCGATGGAAACGCAGGAGCGCGAGTGCTGGTACATCAACATGGGCGCGGTCGACAAGGCGTGGTTCACCCCCGAAGGCGTCGTGAAGGCCGCTGAAGTCGGCTTGATGCAGTAACTCGAGACGGAGCGTATAACGCAAAACGCCGGCGGGGTCGTGAGATCCCGCCGGCGTCTCTTTTTCTGAGTGGAAGGGAGCGCCGGGAAAGCGCCGCCGTCCCGATCCGATCGATCAGTTATTGCGCGACGAAGCCGCCGTCGACCACGAACGTCGCGCCAGTCACGAATGAGGACTCATCCGATGCCAGGTAAAGCGCGCAGTACGCGATATCGTCAGGCGTGCCTAGGCGCCGGATCGGCGAGTTGAGCATCGTCCTGCCGCTGGCGCGTAGCGGATCGAGTACCGGTGCGATCATCGGGGTGTCGATCGCGCCCGGGCAGATGCAATTGACCCGGATGTTCTTGGGGCCGAACTCCACCGCCAGCGCGCGCGACAGCGCGACCATCCCGCCCTTCGCCGCGGTGTAAGCGTGCGCCGCGCCGCCGCCGATCATCGCCGCGATTGACGCGGTGTTGATGATCGATCCGCCGCCGGTGCGGAGCATCTCGGGAATCCCGTACTTGCAGGTGAGGAACATGCTCCTGAGATTGATCGCGACCACGCGGTCCCAGTCTTCCTCGGGAGTATTGAGCACGTCGGCCATCGACAGCGGCGACGAGAATCCAACGCCGGCGTTGTTATACAGAACGTCGATGCGTCCGTACTTTTCGATCGTCGCCTTGATCAGATTCTGCACGTCGCCCGAGTTGGAGACGTCGGCGCCGACGAAGATCGCGTCGCCGTCGGCGGCGCGCACCTGCGCGACGGTCTTCTCGCCCAGCTCCGGCTTCCAGTCCGATACGACGACCTTCGCGCCTTCCTTGGCAAATAGCAGCGCGGCGGCGTTTCCCTGTCCGCTGCCCGCGCCCGTGATGATCGCAATCTTGTCCGCCAGTCTCATTTGTCGTCGACCTCCCCAGCGCTCCTGGTTGGCTCAGTGCGGGACGAGCAGCAAGTACGCGAAGCCGCCGACCATCACCAGCACTGCGGGATTCACGTGCCGCCACATCAGGATCGCGAACACCACCAGCGCAATCCCCAATGTGAACAGGTTGATGATCGACAGCCGCGCGATCGCGTAGGTTCCCGAGATCATCAGACCGATCGCAACCGGTCCCATTCCGCGCTGTATCGCACGCTGCCATGGCGAGTCGTGAAAATGATGCCACAGCCGATTTACCAGCACCGCGATTATGCAGTCGGGGACAAAAAACGCGAGCCCCACCACGATCGCGCCGACCGCGCCCGACAGCCGATAACCGATGAGCAATACCATCAGCATATTCGGGCCCGGTGAAATCTGGCCGAGGCTGTAGATGCTGCGGAACTGCGCGTCGCTGAGCCATTGGTAGGTATGCACCGTCACGTGCTGCATCTCGGGCAGCACCGCGGTGCCTCCGCCAAAAGCCAGCAGCCCCATCATCGTGAACACCGCGGAGAGATGAAAAAGTCGGTTCAGATTCATGGCGATGCTCTAGTGGACCAGGTGATGGTGGCGCGCGCCGCGATGGAACGGCAGATGCTCCTCCGGATGCTTCTTCATCCGATGCGGCATCGGCCGGTACAGCCAGATCGACAACGGCGCGATGGTCACGAAGACCACCCACAGCGGCAGCCGAAAAATCCCGCTCGCCAGGAACGTCAGCAGCACGATGATCGCGTCAGGCAACTGCGAGAGCTGCTTTTTCCCGATATGGATGAAGGTCACCGTGAGCAGTCCGACCGCCGCGGCCGCCACCCCGAGCAGAAACCCGCTCACCGCCGAGTTGTGTCCCTGCGATTGCCACAGGATTCCCAGCGTCATCACCAGCGCGGTGCCGGGCAGCATCATCCCGGCCAGCGCCACCAGCGCGCCGGGAATTCCGCGCAGCGTGTCGCCCACCACCACCGACATGTTGAGCGCGATGAGCCCGGGGATGCTCTGGCTTATCTCGAGCGACGCCAGGAACTCCTCGTCGTCGAGCATATGCGCGCCTTCGATCAGGTAATCGCGCAGGTAAGCGACTACCCCGCCGCCAAAACTGACGGCGCCGCAAGTGAGGAAGACCTCGAAAATCGCGCCCAGGGTGGGCGGCGTCTTCTTCTCCTCCGGCGGGCTACTCTTCGTGCTTGACGGTGGAGTGTCCGATTCCGTAGACAAGAGCGGTTTTGGTTGTTCCACGCTGAATCCATTCTGCTGCGCGCGATTGTAAGCCGGTATAAAAGAACTCCGACAGCTCCCGGGCCTTTTTGTGCAGCGCCTCGGGCCGGTCGAACTTGATCTGAAAGCCGAACTCGGCGACCAGCGGCGAATCGGTCGTGCGCACCCGCCACACCGCGAGGTCCGCCTTGGCCGACAGGTGACCGCCGAAATCCAGCATACCTAGATTGACCATGTACTCTTCGATCGACGAGTTGTTCACCGCCGTCAGCGCAGCCTTCGGATTGGCGTCAGCGCGCCGCAGCGCGGGGAACGCCTGCGCCGTGGTTTCGAAGCGTTGCAGCAAAATCGTGTTCGGCGTGTCCAGCTCGCAGTTGTGCGAGTACACCGTGCGCATCCCCGGCCCGCCGTCCCTCGGCAGCAGGATCTCCTCCTTGAACTTGATCACATGCACGCACGGCAGCAGCGGACGCACGTCGACCGCCGCCGCCACTTCCTTGTCCGGATGGCGGAACTTCAGCACCAGCTCGAAGTTCGGCTCCGGCAGCCCATGCTTGTAGAACGTCCGCCGGCGCAGGATGAAGCCGTGCGTATAGAGCTTGAAATGCGGCGTGTCGTAGAACACCACCTCGCGCACGTGCGGCGAAATTTCCTTGTCCGGCTTGGTGAGCTTGATCCCGAGCGGCTTCGCCGCGCGATGAGCGAGTTTCCAGAACTTGTGGAACGCTTCCGGCTTGTGAAACCTGTCGGCCTTCAGCAGCAGCTTATATTCGCGATACTGAATCTGATCGGAAGACTGGATCGGTTCGAATAGCGTCTTGGAATGACTTGCTTGTGCCGTGCTCATCCAGGTTTCCGCGCCCAACCAGGTTCCCGTCCGCTCTGCGCGCCGCGGCCAATCTCCTTCAGGCACCGGCACACACAGCGTCAGCTTTCGAAGTATCAGGCTGATTTGGCGAGGTCAATTAGCCAAGGCGACCAGCGCCGCCGCGACCGCACGAGGCCTCTATGCCGCCGCTTGCTTTGATTCGCCCGATCGGTCATTGACCGCCTCATGAGCGCAAATACGACCATGAGCGCAAATACGACCATGCTCTCCAGGCTTCGCGACGCGGTCCCGCGCGGCGTCAGTATCGCCGTTCCGATTTTTGCCGAGCGCGCCCTCGGCGCCGAAATCTGGGACGTCGAGGGACGCCGCTATCTCGACTTCGCCGGCGGCATCTCCGTCCTCAACGTCGGCCATCGCCATCCCCGCGTCATCGCCGCCGTCCAGGATCAGCTTGGCAAGCTGACTCACGCCTGCTTCCAGGTGACGCCGTACGAATCGTATGTGCGCCTGGCCGAGCGCCTCAACGAACTTGCGCCCGGACCTGGACCGCATAAGACCATCATGCTGACCACCGGCGCCGAGGCGATCGAGAACGCGATCAAAATCGCGCGCTATGCGACCGGACGCCACGCCGTGATCTCATTTCTGGCGCGTTTCACGGCCGCACCATGATGGCGCTCGCGCTCACCGGCAAAGTCGCGCCGTACAAGATGGGCTTCGGCCCGTTGCCCGCCGACGTTTTCCACGTGCCGTACCCCGACGCGTATCGCGGCGGCAGCACCGCGGCGAGCCTCGACGCGATCGCGGCGCTGTTCAAATCCGCGGTCGACCCCGAACGCGTCGCCGCGATCATCATCGAGCCGGTGCAGGGCGAGGGCGGCTTCAACGTCGCGCCGTTCGATTTCCTTCGCGGCCTGCGCGCGCTATGCGACCGGCATGGCATCCTCATGATCGCCGACGAAATCCAGACCGGCTTCGGACGTACCGGCAAAATGTTCGCGATCGAACATGCGGGCGTCGCGCCGGATCTGATCGCGATCGCGAAAAGCCTGGGCGGAGGATTCCCGCTCTCCGCAGTAACCGGCCGCGCCGAAATCATGGATCGCGTACCACCCGGCGGCCTCGGCGGCACCTTCGCGGGAAATCCGCTAGCCTGCGTGGCGGCGCTGGCAGTGCTTGGACGTGTTCCGCGACGAGGACGTGCTCGGAGCAGCCGAGCGCCTCGGCGATCTGATACGCCGCCGCCTCGACACGATGCGCTCCAGCGGCCGCTTCGAATGCATCGGCGAGGTGCGCGGTCTGGGCGCGATGCTAGCCATGGAACTGGTAACCGATCGCGCAACCAAAGAACCCGCCCCGGATCTCACCCGCCGCGTAGTAGCCAACGCCGCCGAACGCGGCCTGATAGTGATCTCCTGCGGCATCTACTCAAACGTGATCCGCGTAATGGTCCCGCTGGTAGCCTCCCTGGAACTGGTCGACGAAGGCCTGGCCATCCTCGAAGACTCCCTGGCCGGCGCCATCACCGCGCCCGCGTGAGCGTCATCGAAGTAGATCCAAGCCAGGGAAACCCACCCGGGTTTCGCGCTTCCCTTTCGATCTAGTGGCCGGTGAAACGCGGGGAGCGCTTCTCGATGAATGCGCGCACGCCTTCGCGATTGTCTTCGGTGTGGAAAGTCTCGAGCAGCTCGCGCGCCTCGGTGTCGAGCGACGCGGCCAGGAAATTCTCCAGCCCGAAGTTGAGCAGCGACTTGTTCGCACCGATTACCGCGGTCGGCATCGCGGCGACGCGCCGCGCGAACTCCGCGACTCCGGTTTCGAATTCGGCGTCGGCAAAGACTCGGGTCAGCAGTCCCCACTCCAGCGCTTGGCGCGCGCTGATACGCTCGCCCAGCATCAGGATTTCGCTCGCGCGTCCGACTCCGACATAGCGCGGCAACCAGTACGCGGCCCCGGACATCGTGTTGATTGCCCGATTGATGCGGATATCGCCAATGAACGCACTCTCGGCAGCGAGCCGGAAGTCGCAGGCCAGGATCAGATCGAATGCGGCACCGAACGCGTAGCCGGTGATCGCAGCTAGCACCGGAATCCGCAGCGCGCGGATGCGCCGGATCATCGCATGATGTCCCACGCGCATCTCCTCCAGCGGATGGCGCGTGCCGCCCATCCCGGCGAGATCGTCGCCGGCCGAAAACGCGCGACCCGCGCCGCGGAACACCACCACTCGCGCGCCGTGCCCGGTTTCACGCGACAGTACGTGATTGACCTCTTCGAGCATCTTGAAGGTGAAAGCGTTGAGCTTGTCGGGCCGGTTGAAGGTGATGCTCACGACACCGTCGGTGTGATCGAAAATAATCTGCTCGTAGGTCATATGCGTTCCCATCATTAATGTCGGCCGCGGCGCGCGCGCCTGCACCTGTGCGAGTATATGCACGGACGCTTCCAAGCTGGTAACTCGCCGCGCCCGCTTGAGTATTACTCGAACGTTCGAGCGAAGCCTTAGGTTTGTGGCGGCATGCGCCCAGTCGCGGCAGAGATCGTAGCCCGCCTAAAATAACGCCGGCGCCCGAGGCGGGCGCCGGCGTTCAAACCGTTATTGCGATTCCTCAGCCCTACGCGGACGGTTTGAGCGATAGCGTATCCCTTCCCAGCTTCTTGGAGTTCCGCGCGAAGTAGAATGCGCCGTACAGACCCCACACAATCGCGAGCCCGACCGCGATCAGCGGTTCCTTGGCACTGCCCAGGCCTTCGATCGGACCGATGATATAGAATGCCATGCAGGCGAGATTCGCGACTGCGCCAAACAGGGGAATGGCCATATGTTTGAGGCCGTTGAATTCGTGGCGTTCCCCGTACGCGACCATGCAAAGCACGTTGGTCAGTCCGTAGGTTATGAAGATTCCGAAGTTGGATATCAGCGTTACCAGCGCGAGACCGTTCGGCAGAGCCGCCAGGTATGCGTTCGAGCTCATCCCCGCCGCGTACCATATGTTGTGCGGAAGGGTCGCGATCGTTTTGTCGTCGGGAGCTGAGCCACCGGCGAAATAGTACAGCGCACCAAGTGCCCCGAACACCGCCGAGACTACCGCCAGCGTCCAGATGGTCCGATGCGGGGTGAGATTCTCGCCATGCAGGAGTCCGAAGTGCTCCGGCACCTCTTTGTCGCGGCCCATCGCATAGGTCACCCGCGCTCCCGTGTTCATACAGGCCAACGTCGTGCCGATCAGGGCCAGGAACACAGTGACGGCTTCTATGACCATGAAGGCCTGCCCATGACCTCCCATCATCGCGTTTCCGATGATCACCATCATGTCGCCGATCGGAGCCGCCGAACCCTTGGCGTCTGCCATGCTGTAGGCGCTGCTCAGGAAATAGTTCGCCGCAAAATATTCGAACATGTAACAGAACAGGCCCTGGATGAGCAGTGAGAGCAGCACGCCGCGCGCGATGTCTTTCTTCGGGTTTCTTGCTTCCTCGCCCAACGAGGTAATCGATTCGAAGCCGCATAGCAGGAAGATCGCGATCGTCGCCTGCAGCATCACGTTGTTGAAGCCATGCGGTAAGACCACCGACGCAGCGCTGGGATGGGCTGGAGTATCTCCGCTGAACGTGTAATGAAGCACTTTGCGGGTGCCATCGAGCGCCAAACCCATCGAACCCTCGGGATGCCCGACGCGATACACGATCGCCAGTATCGCGAAAATTACCAGCGCCGTGATTTGAATCGCGTTGATGATCAAGTTCGTCACCGTCGAGGCCTGCACTCCGCTGTACGCGATGTAGGAGATCCCGAACGCAGCGATGATTGCGACCACCGCCATGAAGACCGGACCCGGAGTCCCGGAGTTGATGGCATTCGGGAAAAAGACGCCAACGATGTACCCGATCATGATGCCGATGGTGGCTGCCATCGCGCCCGGGTAGACCCAGTAATAGAGATGCGAACCCCAACCCAGGACGAATTTCGCCATCCGTGCGAATCGGAAGTGCTTCGAATGGTTGAGGAACGCCTGTTCGGCGAACAGGTAGGAGCTCCCGGCACCGGGATAAAGTTTGTTCAGCTCCGAGTATGAGACTGCCGTCGCGAAGGCCAGCGCCAATGCGGCCAGGATCCCCGCCCACATCGACATTCCCGACGGGTAAGAGTACCCGGCCTGGACCACGAAGGTGATCCATAGGAATGCTCCAGGAGCGATCAGCGCCATCGCGTTGACCGTGACACCGGTTAAACCGAGTGTCGGCTTCATCCTGGGCTGTTCTGGTGTTCCTACAAGTTGTGGTTCTGCCATGTCCCTCTCCTGATTGACTGCGTTCGCTCTCTTATCGAACGTTACCCGCTCGACGAGAGCAGCGCGTGCGTCTACGCCCCCTACCCGTCAGTGCGGTCTAGCCTTATCCTGATGCCACTCATGTGGCGCTCCCTTTCCTCGCCCACCCGGATGGGCACTCTCAAAAGATCTATCCCAGGGTCCCGCGTTCATTTCAGAGTCAGGTAGTTCGTGCTCCGAGTTGGAAGGCGCAAGCGGCTCGAGGCGCCAATTTGCCAGGTTGTAACTGACTCCAAGTTCCCGCAGCTTCATCAGGGGGGAGGACTGCCGCGCCGTCTCGAACTCTCGCCGCGAGATCGAACCCCTGAACAGGGTCCCGTGTTTTCTCGCGTCCTGCTCCTGCACCTTGAGGTCGATCACGTCAACTTCCGGCAGGGCCGTGAACAACCGATCGAGCACCGCCAGCGTGTCAGTAAAGGTCTGTTGCACCAGCCGGCGTGCTTTTCTGTCGGGCGCCAGATCGCCGTCCCATGGATGGATGCCCCTGGCGCGCCAACTGATCGCGAGGCGAAATGTAAGCTTTTCCACGCTCAAAAAATCGGACCTGACTTCGTAGCGACTCAGCACCAGGGCTCTGTCGATAGAACGGCGCAACCAGCGCGCCCGCAGACTTGCGCTCAGCTTTCGTGAGAACCGCGCAATCCTCGCTTTCTCCACGAGAGAACCTCGCCAAGTGTCAGTTCTGCCAGATTTCGGTTCCGTCCCCGCGTCCAGAGCAAGCTGCGTACCGCGCAGCAGGTTAAATGCATTGATTTCAAAGCAGAATTGCGAAACGCAACGCTGGTTTTCGATCTTCATTTCGAGCGCCGGAAGCACCAACAGACGATAAGAAAAATATGCTCTGAGCTTTAGCGCCGGTAATGCATTACTCAATACATTTTTCGGAGTTTTCCGCGATCCTGCGAATCGAATTGAATGGCGGGATCCGGGACGCCAGGCGATAGGCAGATGCCTACCTGTTCATCACAAGCTGGTTGCACGGCGAGCATCCGTTCATCGATCACCGCCAGGTCGCCAGCCGGCTATCGGCCCGACGCGATGTCAAGCCGTAAGCATAACGATGCGGTACTGTTGTTCCCCGGCGACAACGGAGCCGATCCGGGCGGGTGCAGGGATCATCCCCGCCTCAGAACACGCCGGGCAGGATGCGGGTGCGCACGCGCAACTGATACTGCCGGTAGCCGGTGAGGTCGCGGCGCAACGTCGCCTCCTCGATCACCATGCGCGGCAGGAAGCCGATCACGAACAGCGGCAGCGCCACCAGCGCCGCCGCGGTGGATCCGAGGATCAGTCCAAGACCCGCGAAGAACAGGATCGCGCCCATGTACATCGGATGGCGCACTAGCGAGTAGGGGCCCGTGTCGATGACGTGCTGATGGCGCTCGAGTTGAATTTTCACCACCGACGCGGCGAAAGAGTTCATGCGGAATGTCCACGCGATGAAGCTCAAGCCGGCGATGAAGACGCCCAGTCCCGCCCACAGCGATACAGCGGGCGGCAGCGGGAGGAAATGAAGCCGATGGACGTCCCAGGCGGCGCCCGTGAACCATCCGGCGACCGATAGACCGATCAGCAGAGTGGCCAAGGCGTCGGCCGAAGTTTGCGGACGCGGGATCGCCGCGCGTTCGCGTACCAGGCCGGGGTCCGTCTTCAGCAACCACAGACCGCCGATTGAGCTCACCACAAAGAGGACACAGACCCCAAGCCAGCCGCGCGGCCAATCCAGCCCGCCGGTCATCGCCCACCACGGCCCCATGATAAAAGCCGTGAGCAACCCCGTTTGCACGGCCAATGCCGCAAGAAAGCGCTTCATGAACTGTCCTCTAGAGGTCCGCCGCCCGCAGACGCTCCACCCACAATCTTAATCCAGCGCCTCAGCTTTCACCATGCATGCGGCGCCCAGGTCAGGATCAGTTCGAGTGCGGCGCGGGCGGCGGGGCGCACGCGCGCGCTTCCTCGTCAATAGCGGCCGGGTTCCTCGACCGGGAATCAGCCATCCGCATCGATCGCCCCGAGTCAGGGCGCTCGCCAGATCGGCTTTCCATTCTTGTCGGAGAGAGCTAAAGCCGGCCCGTCCTGAGTGGCCGTCAGGTTAACGCGCGGCGTAGCCTTTTCATCGCGAAGAGCTAACGCGGGACCGTCCTTGGTGGCCCCTAGACCTGCGCGCGGCGTCCCGTTTTCGTCGTCGAGCAGCAACCAGGCGCCGCCGTCCTTAGTGGTCGTTAGCCTGGTGCGTAGCATTTCCTTTTCATCGTCAAGATCCAACGCGGGTCCGTCCTTGGCGGCCCTTAGCATAGCGCGCGGCGTCCCCTTTTCGTCGTTGAGATCCAACGCGGTCTCGTCCCCAACGGCCGCTAGCCCCGCGCGCACGGTTCCCTTTTCATCGAACAGCGCTAAGGTGGGAGTACTCTTAACGCTATCGAGCCGGATGCGCCGGTTTCCCTGCTCATCGACAATCGTGAGACTCGCCACCACGAGATTCATGCCACTCAAATCGGACGCTCGTGCTTCTCGCATCCTTAGGGTCGGGCTGAAGGCGATCAGCGCGACCAGAAGAACGATCACTGCCATCGCGGCACGCTTCCAAAGCCTCACTTCGTGCTCGAGCCGCGTAAACCGCTCCCCGATAGCCTCAAGATCGTTTGCGTTCATGACTTCCCTCCCCAGGACGAACCATCGCTGGCGCCCGGACGAATGTCGCGATTCCTCGTTCGCTCTTTTCCGCCCTCAGACATTTGTACCGTTCTGGCTCCGCCGACGCCTGGCTCGCACGAATCAGAAAGACTGACAGTTGACCGACCAGCCGGCGTCCTAAAATGGGAATCCAATCATCGACCCGGCGAAGAACCTAAAGACGGTCGAGCAGGGCGCGGCGACCAACGTCTGGTGCGCGACGAGCCCGCAGCTGAACGGCATGGGCGGCGTCTATTGCCAGAATAGCGACAATTGCCCGCTAGTGTCAGAGGAATTCGGAGCCAACCAGTTTGGATCGATGGCGCTCGGCGTGATTCCCCACGCGGTTGATCCGCAAGCGGCTGATCGTCTCTGGAGCCTGCGCGAACAGCTCCTGGGACTGGAGCAAAGCGATTCGGCATGACAGGCGCGGTGATCCCGCACACAACAAACTCTCGGGAAATGCACCTCGCGCTGACCCGCTCCAGAACAGGGCTCCGAGCTAGTATGAAGGAAATCGTCATTTAGCCGCGTTTTCCACGATGGGCTGGACCGCAGGTTCCGTCGCCTGGGCGAGCTTTTGTCGAGGTCGAGGGCGGCGTTGAGCCGGGTCTATCGGGCGAGCAATTCCTTCAATTGCGCATCGTGCTCGGATGGCCGGTTGGCCTGGGCCTGATCGTCGTTCAATGTTTTTTCCAGCCGTTCGATACGCTGCCTTTCGTCCTCGGAAATCTTATCGAAGGCACGCAGTTTGTGTGTCGATGCTCTGAATTCGATCTTGTGCCATTTCGGCACCACAGGTCGATCGAGACTAAGCGTAGACCGAGTAAGCCGTGCTCGGCTTGTCGCGGGCGTTGCTTTATCAAGGCGCACGAACGGATCAGGCTCGTCCACATCGGAGCTCAACGCGGAGCGAGCCATCGTGCGCCCGGCCCAGACGCTTTGCCCTTGTGCCGTCAAAACACTCGGCGCAGGGCCGGCAAATGCCCGCGTGTTCAAGGCTGTTGCTGTAGCGATTCGATCGCTCGCTTCTCTGCGAGAAAACAGACTTTCAATATCACCGGCGAATTGTTCGGCTTGGCGAGACTCGGGACCGCTCGAGGTGGAGGCCAACCCGAGACCGTACGATGCGCAAGTAAAGGTGGACTGCTCGAACTGGGGCGACGCTTCGAGCAAAGTTGGTTGGAGTATGCCGCCGTCGCCACGGTTGTCGACGGTCGCCGACCGGGAAGGGGCGGAGAATCGCTGTGATTGTCGCGGGGATACGCCGCTGGCTCTACGATTGTCGGCGAACGCCGACAAAGGAGGAGCCGCCAATCGCCGTGTTTGCCTTCTCGTCGCCGTCGCTATCACGGAGATCAAAATCAGGATCACTAGCGCCAAGGGTGCCTGCCACAATCGGAACTTGAATCGGCGGCTTGGCCAAGCCGCAGTGTCCAATGCGTCCAGAAATTCGCGCTTTGCATCCGAATCGGCGGATGCAGGTTGAAGTAGCAGCGGGACGGCAGGCGGAGGTCCGCCCATCTCTCGCTGGAGCATAACTTCGCGCAACCAGGTGATTAAGGAGACTTGCCCATCAAACTCATCGAACAGCGATCGCCGGCGCCCGTCCACGTCCCGACTCCCGTGAAGCTCGTCGAACACTTCTTTCGTGAGTGCAGTAATGCGGCCCTCGTCACGAGTGATGCGCTCGGCACAGCTACGAAGCAGCGACATGTACTCGGTCTCGAAATGCTCGATAGCATCGCGACACTCCAACCGTACGGCCAGCGCAAACGCAAAATCCTGCGCGCGTAGAGAGCTCAGACAGGCTCTCATTGCTGGCTCCTGCTGAGCCGCGTCCTGGGGAGGCGCTCCTGAAAATGCCGCGCGATAGATCGCCGCCGCCCATTGCTCCTCAGTGATTTTCCAACGCGCAGCAGATGCCCGCTGGTATAGCGCGGCAAGTTCGGGCCCATGACGAACTCGAAAGTCTACAAGGGCCGCTTGGGCGAACACTTCCACAAGGTGGGCGGCGGTGCTCCCAGTGCGTTTACGCCTCACTAAGGCACCTGGTTCCAGAAGACCTCCGATCTTGTACCACGTCGGTCAGATGATAGGGGAAACGCGAGTAGCAAGTTCAAAATCAGCTACGAAGAGTAGTACAACCGCTACTAGTCAGTGCATTCTCGCCTGCGTACGGAACCCAAGTACCATTCCTAACCGCAGCCTTTCTCCGCCGGGAAGGGGGGCACTATCGGTTAGCGGTTATCATGTAAACAGTGTTACTCACAGTAACAAACGGGATATCCTTTTTGAGGCTTTCGTGGATAGGCAATTCCCACTCCGCTAGAGTCAAACGGCTAAAATACATCCCAGCAAGGTATAAAGTTTTTTATCCAATTTTTCTCCTGCATGGTGGGTCGTCGTCCAGCACTAGGCAATGGTTCAGCTATGCTGATCTGCCATGTCGCAAATAATTCCGATCTGTTGTTTTTCCACACGATCAGGTAAGGCCGATCTGCGTTCAACGCGAGTGCAGCGACTTCCGAGCTGCGACGCCGAAGTGCCTTCAGCAATCTCTATCAGTCCTTTTTGTTGACGACTTACACCAGAGCAGTGCCGGAAAACGGCGACCAGAACGGCGGATGCTATGGAAGCTATTTGACCTGCAATAGCCCAATTGCTTTCAGGCGGACTAGGTGACGGGATATAGTTGAAATTTACGTTGTAGTTGTAGGTTTCACCACTACTGTGAGCGTCGCTTCTTTCTGTCCCGCCTCGATTGATCGGCTTCGCTACTGGCTTAACGCACCCACAGACGCTCAGGCTCGCCGCGCTCTAGGAAGGAGGTGTAAGACGAATGCATTTCCATTATTCATTATTAATGTTGGTCGCGGCGGGCGTGGCGTGCGCCTGCTGCGAGTATATGGACAGGCGCTTCCAAGCTGGTAACGTCATCTGACGATGGTTTCCGACACGAATGTTGGGCGCGCCAGCGGCGCGAACGCGAATTCGAATGCTACACTGGTTCACCGAAGGCTTCGACGCTCCCGACCTGAAGGACGCAAAGGCGTTACTCGCGAACTGAACGAGTAACCGCCTCCGCCGCGCGCATCTGGACAGACGCCTCCAGGCTGGTAGCCTCATCCGACGATGGCTGCGGACTCGAACGACGGCGCCCCGCGCCGCGGAACACCACCACTCGCGCGCCGCGCCCGGTTTCACGCGTAAGTACGTGATTGACCTCTTCGAGCATCTTGAAGGTAAACGCGTTGAGCTTGTCAGGCCGGTTGAAGGTGATGCTCACGACACCGTCGGTGTGGTCAAAAATAATCTGCTCGTAGGTCATACGCATTTCCACTCATTAGTATCGGTCGCGGCGCGCCCCTGCGCCCGTGCAAGTATACGGACAGCCGCTTCCAGCCGGGTAGCCTCCGAGATGGCCGTCGACCCCAGTTGCGCTTCGACAGCGCGCCCAAAATCGGCAAAACCACACGCAGAGCAAGCAGTCGATAGCGAATAGCCAGCCCGATCCAACGCGAGTGAAATCGGTTACTTGGTTGATTCCGCGACGGTGGCAAGACGGTTCCAGGAGCGAACCGGCACTTCATGAACCGGCCCTAAGCCAAGCCAGTTCGACACGCTCAAAGAACCGCACGCCGCCGTTGAATTAGACGTCACCTAGCTGCCCGAAAGAGTCGTCGCCGCAGTCCGCGCAAAATTCAGCCGCTAAGGCTGCCCTTCGATCACCTCGCTGACCTTGGCGTCCTCGTTAGCTACGGATGGCGACGACGTCGGAAGGAGGCAAGTTCGCAGTGCTCGGCGCTAACGGCCGATTCCCTCCATGCTGTCAGTGCGGCGTTTCGCTCGAAGATTCGACTAAGATGCATTTGGCGCGTACGTAACGGTCTGCGTCGAGTGTGGACCCCGCCGTGCCCCACATGCTCCCGGTGGCACTAACTCTAAGTTGCACGATCATTCGATGGCAGGCGTCCCCGGTTGCGAAAGTGCCTACTCTTGGCCATCGGTCTACGGGCGCGAAGCGATCCATAGTCAGTCCGTTCACAGTACCAAGTACCGGTGGAATGACTAATTCCCATACGGGTTCGTCTGCGAACCGCCGTGTGGAAGATGCCTCCGAGTCGGGGCTCCCGGTCTCTCCATTCATCTGGTGAGTGACGTAGACAGTCGTCGCTGCCAAAGATATGAGTACAACCGCGGTAAAAATCTGTAAGAGCCGAAGCGCCCGGCCTCCAAATCTCCATCTGCCTCTTGCCTTCTGCATTTGAGTTCCGTTGTAGAAGCGAGTCCTGGTCCGGTCAACTGTCAGTCGGTAACTCACCACTTCTGCTGTAACTCCAGGCAGATGAGCAAGCGAAACTAAGGCGATTAGGACTCCCAGCCCTTCTAAAAGAATTGGCGGCCATCCAACAAAGATCCGCGGACCAGAATCAAAGCGAGAAAGCCTAGCCATAGGCATAGTATCCACACTTGGGTTTTAAGCATCGCCGAAGTCCTGATAATCGTGGGGTAGTCGGTTCCAGCGATGAACACGCCGCCAGCTACGAAGCTCAAAAACACCAGGCTCCAAACAGGTCCGATTTGAATCAGACCTAAAGTACCGTAAGCGGTGATGAGATTGATCACGCCCACGATGTTCATTATCAGACTTAGCGAGATGACCATTCCTATCAGGAATTCCTGTTTTTTGCTCGTCGATATTGCCATTAGGTATTGTTCCTGTTTTAGGGAATCCCTGCGGCCGGCGGTTCTACTTCTAGAGGTGGCGCTTCTAGGGGCGCGGTATTGAGATCCTGCGATGGCGCCGGCAGAATTTTGCCCTGACTGACTGCGGAACAGCCAATTGCTATGCCGACGACAGCAGTACATGAAACTAACCCCACTACGCACCCCGCAGGAGCTGTCGCGACGGTAAAACAGGAGACCGCTCCCACCCCCGCATAGAATCCCCAGGGGCGAAGAAGAAGGGGCCGAAAGACCCATGCAACCCCAGTAGGTAATACTGTAGGACGGATTGGGGGACTGAGACGGCCGGCTGTAATAAGGATTGATACCTGGAACATCGTGGACGCCAATGATCGAGCCGCCGATACCGATCGGGCTGCCGAGCCCTTGCCCAATTGTTCCGCCAGGAACAAGATCTCCGTCGAGACTCGAATCGATTAAGGTTTCGTCCTGCCCGTCGCCATGTCAACCCAGGTCGCAAATCCAGACCCTTTATTGGAGACGTTCGGATCCTGACCGGACGCGATTAGGTCAGCTGTGCCAGTCTTTCCTTCTCGCAAGTCCCATACACCACCGCCCCCCAAGCCAAGCGGGTCAGAGAAATTGATTCGGTCGTTGTGGACGAAGGCATAGAGGTTGGTGTCGCCGCCGCCGAATCCCAGCGGGTCCGTGGAGATGAAGCGCTGCAGGGTCGGATCGTAGTAGCGCGCGCGAAAGTAATAAAGACCGGTGTGACCCAGATTGCCCCTGGCGTTGTCGAACTCAAATTGGTTCGTGCTGCTGCCCGTCGTCGTGGTCTGGCCAAACGGCTGATACGAATAGGTGGTCGAGATACTGCCGCTCGAATTCACTACCCCAAGCGTCGAGCCCGGGAGACCGTCTGGAAGCAGGGCTACCGTACCCGATGTATCCGTCCAGGCAAAAAAATCGTCCAGATTGAGACCCTCCAGCACGTTCGACGTGACGTCTGCGGGCAGAACATGCACCAGGTTGATTCCGTCAAAGAGGGCGGGGTTTATCCCATTTACCTTGACACGGCGCCCAAAGTCATCGTAGGTGAACCGAAGTTGTGCTCGACTCCACGAGCTGATTACGGCTGTTCCACTGCTCGTTAAAGCCGCTGATTGATCAGTGGTCATATTGCCGTTTGCGTCGCGCTCTCAGGACTTCCCGGATCCCGAGCCTCAAGCCCGGCAGCCTCCGAGATGGCTGTCGACCCGGTCGCCTACAGACAGCGCACCCAAATCACCATAACCGCGCGCAGTTCTTGAGGCCGTAGCCGGGCGATCCGACCGCGTGATAATCGCTGCCTCCGTGGACTCCGAGATGTCCGGCCCGCGTAGATCCTTACATACCCACTTTCGCCAGAATAACTTGGAATGGAATAGGGATTCAAGGCTAAAGTGCATTTTCGAGTAGACCATCGCTCGGAAATGTGGCCTCAGGCATGCTGCTACCTGCGCCCTCAGGTACAGGATGCCGAACGTCAGACTGCCGGGAACAAACACCCAGTTCCATAACCGCCGGCGTGCCAGTGTGCCACCAGTTCTCCTAGAAAGGCTAAGTCGCGAGCCAACAGGACTTCCGGTGGCAGCATGAGTCGCACTATTGCGTATCCGCGACCGGTAGCTCTTCGCCAAGTGCTACGGTAAAGACTAATGCTATGCGAATACCAGTGATGCAATGGCGATCGAGCCGGGTCGTTAGCCTGAGTTACAGCGTTTTGACTGGACGGAGTTACTATTTTCATCGTTTGAAATAAAATTATCCATACAACGGCGTAGGCGATGAAGGAGAAAGCCCCATCTTTGAGTCGGTCACGTTTATTCTGGATTCATACGAAAAAGGGTTTTTCCCTCTCCACTACTCTTACGATTAGCAGTGCCACAGCCAAACGCGACAGTGACCATCCCATTGTCTGAGGACATACCCGTCCAGCGCTGCACTATAGCCGAGCCGCTTCTACTATAGCAAGGAACGACCAGCCGAACGCGATCAATAGGCCGCAGAATATAGTTAGTAACGATTCCGAGCTTCGCGCGCCCGCCTCGCGTAGAAACTACGGAGGGTACCGCGCCTCGTTGTGCGAGCACGTCCATAGGCGGGCTAGCTCTAACTAATTAGAGTTCTCCTCTTCAATAGAGAACTCCGTCGGGCCTTGCTCAGAGAGAATACTGCGGCCTGAAAAGGACGATGATCGAGTAGACAGCCAAAATTACTATCGCAACCGCAAGAGCCGCAGCAATTCGCAGTCCAAGAAACCAAGACTGTGTGAGAAAGGCGCATGCCAGGAGAAAACACCAAACCGCCCAGCATTGCAATTGCGCCCTGATAAGAGCGGATCGCGCGAGCAGGGCCGTGGCCTCAGCCCCTCCCATAAGGAGTAATATCGCGGCGTCTCCGAAAAGCTCCACCGCTGGACTGTGGCTTGGTCGGACTGTAGTCAGTGACATCACTCCATAGGTAAAAATGCTAGCAAGTCGCCCGAATATGACAACAAGGAGAAGAATTGAGAGTCCGATGGCCAGAACCTTTTCCGACTTTGAACTGAATTGTGCCATGTTTTTCCCCCGCCAATCTATTCATTCACGAGAGGGCTTGGCTAAGAGCTGATCGGGATTCGCCAGCAGAAGCGCGCGTGAGCGCACGAAAATACAGGCTTTCCAGGCCGATGAGAGCCACGCAACCCGTCCAGTACCAGACACGATGTGCCTCGTCGATTACCTTGAACATGAGCTTATACCAAAGGATCCATCCGACAGGGCTATATAGCGATACTATGTCGGCGAGAAGTATCGTTGAGGCGAATCCAACCATCACCATCCTTCCAACAGAGAGGATCTGTTCCACTTCCAGTCCCCAACCCTTGCCACGCCTGTATCCCAGCCATGCGACAACGTTAATAGCGAAGACAGCGATGTCGATGAAATATATATGGAGTAAACCGTAACTAAGACCTAGGTCGACCATCAGCAGAGCGAGGTTAGCCAGTATGAGCGCAAGGTAAATCAGCTTATAAAGTTCAACATACGCCGACATTGAAGGACCCTGCCGTGATTTCATAGCGGCCTCTACGCAGTCTCTCGAGAGATTCGGTTGTTCAGGGACAAATTCCAAGGCAGTAGGCATGGTCATTCAGATAGTCGCCTGAATCGCGCCGCGCTCGCCCGCTGGCAGAAGATTAGGAGTCGGTTCCAGTGACGACAATACACGCTTTCGCTTTACCCAACCGGAATCGTACGGATCCCGGCGTCAGCGTGGCTTCACCGGAAAGGCGTTGAAAACGACCTCGGCGCAGCCGCCATCTTCGATTGGCACGTAGCCAGGATTATAATAAGTGAGGTCGTACGGGAATATATGAAGAGAAGGCGAGGCGGCTTTGACGCGGTACCTACCGGCCGGAACGTGAATACGAAAGGATCCGTCAGATGAACTAATAGCGCGATATGTTCGTTGGCCGTTTTCCGCGCTGACGGCGATTCCCTCCATGCTCTCAGGGCCATAACCATATAGTTCTGTAATGCGACCAGAGATGTCGCCGCCGGCGCCGGGGCGCATCGCGTTCATCGTCTTCTGGATCTCAGCGATCACGCTGGGGGTTGCACTGTCCACCTCGGCTGAATTGCCGCATCCATAGATCTCCGGCATTCCTGTTGTTTCGCTTGCGAATAGCAGGTACGAGTGGCCGACCTCGAGAGGGAATCGGGCGCTGTTGTCTTCCGTGTAGACCTGTAAGCGGGCTCGTTGTGGCCCGCGATACATCTTTGTGACGCTTAGATCATACACCCACCCTGGGTCACGGTCCGGGAGTCCTTCAGCTAAATATCGATCAGAGATCACAGTTCCGACAAACACAAGCTGAGAAGTGAAAAACTCTGTGCATACTCGTGGAGGATTGGGTTGCAGACAAACTCCGGCGGCGAGGTCAGGCCGCGCAAGCAACACAGCGATCAACACGAATAGAATCCGCCACATGGGTTTGTTCTGGCGATAGAACCGCATGAGAGTTAAATCCGGAAACCGCGCAGCATCGTGTTGGACCAATGGCTCACGCGCTATACACTGCCGCGCACTTGTAGACCTACTGATGGGACGTCATTTCAGTTGGTCCTCTCGCATGGGGCGACATCGGACGCGGCCTGGATCTCAAAAAACCGATAAACATTCCAATCAGTCCCCAACCAACTATCGGAATCCCGAAAAGATAAGGAAGTGGCGCTTTATCGCCGAGGGACCTTAATGAATTACAAGCCCCGAGGTTCACGACTAGTGACTCTCGACCACAAACGTAGTCCGGCCAAATAGCAAGACTGCCCAAAATCGTGGTTCGTAGAGACGGCAACGCGTACCCCGAATCCGCGATTCCTGAAAAGAAAGCGGCGAAGCCCAAAGCTGCACCAGCACCAGCGAACAGCAGACCCCAAATCGCTATCCTACGAACCTGTCGGCCTTCCATGATAACCTGCACTGCTAGACGTCGGACCCGGCGGCCCTTGGAAACACGAGCGACGCAGCATTTTTCGGCTTCGCTGAGCCGCCGAGCAGCCCGTCGAATATAAATCACCCGTGTCCCTGTTATCCATGCTCACGAAGAGTTTTGTCGCGGCGCCCTCGATAGCGATCGCCATTTGCCACGGTGCTATCGCGCAGGTCTGAGCGACGCCCTCCTGGTCCAAGAGGAAGCGCGAAACCCACTATGGGTTTCGCTGACTGAAAAAACTCAAAATCAGTCCTCTCTATTCTCCAGCTCCTACGCTGGCGACAGGAATTCAGGCACTGAAACCCCAACGAGGTTTCGGCCTTTCGTAAGCGTTAGAAAGGGAAGCGCGAAACCCGGTTCGGGTTTCGCCAGGCTCTGCTCGCAGGTCATATGCGTTTCCATTATTAATGTTGGTCGCGGCGGGCGCGTGCGCCTGCTGCGAGTATATGGACAGGCGCTTCCAAGCTGGTAACGTCATCTGACGATGGCCTCCGACTCCAACGACGGGCGCTGCCAGCGGCGCGCACGCGAATTCGAATGCGTCCGCGACTGCAGACGCCGACTATGCGCCTGCCCGATTTCATCGCGGTCGGACCGCCGCGCACCGCCACCACCTGGCTGCACGAGGTCCTCAAGGGACACGTCGGATTACCGCTCGATATCAAGGAGACCGACTTCTTTTCCAAGCACTACGACAAGGGAATCGAATGGTACGCCGACTACTTTCGCCATTGTCCGCCCGGAAAAAAAATCGGCGAGCTGTGCGCAACCTATTTTGCGTCGCCCGAGGCGCGCGAGCGCATCGCGCGGCACCTTCCCGAATGCCGCATCATCTGCACGTTCCGCGACCCGGTCGATCGCTCCTACTCGTTCTACAAGCTGCTGCGCCGGCACGCGTGGACCAGGCTTCCGTTCGAAGAGGCGGCGGAGAAGCATCGCGAAATCCGCGAGCAGAACCGCTACGCGACGCATCTGTCCGGATGGCAGCGGCAATTTGGCGCCGAGCACGTGATGGTCGGGCTGTATGACGACTTCCAGGCCGACGCGCAGGCGTTCGTGGACCGGGTTACCGGGTTTATCGGCATCGAGCGAATCGTGATTCCGGCCGCGCGCGCCGCCGAGCGCGTGCATCTGGTCGAGACCGCGCCGCCCAGCCGCCGCCTGGTGCGCACCACGCGCAAGATCGTCACCTGGATGCATTCGCACCGGATGCATCGGGCGGCCACGCGCTTTCGCAAGAGCGCGCTCGGCCATTTCGTATACGAAGGCGGCAAGCCGTACGGGCCGCTGACGCCCGAGGTCGAAGCGCGCGTGCGCGAGCTGTTCCGGCCCGAGGTCGAGAAGTTCGAGGCGCTGATCGGACGCGACTTGTCGGCGTGGAAATATGGCAGCGGCGCGATCGCGGAGGAGCGCGCCGGCGAGCCGATCGTCAAGGCCGTCGACAAAATTCAATTGCCCGGGCAGGCCACTTGAGAGCGGGGAAACTGATCCTGCCCGACGTGATCGGAATCGGGCCGGGACGCACCGGCACGAGCTGGATGCATACGGTGCTGACCGGGCAGGTCGATTTGCCGCGCGGCGTCAAGGAGACGCAGTTCTTCAGCAATTTTTATCACAAGGGCCTGGGGTGGTACGCGTCGCACTTTCGCGGCGCGACGGGGAACCGTCCGGTCGGGGAAATCTGCCCGTACTTCATCCACGGCGAGGCGCGCTCGCGCATCCGCAAGGACCTGCCGGAATGCCGCCTCATCTGCACGTTTCGTGACCCGGTTGAGCACGCGTACTCGAACTATATGCTGTTGCGGCGCTACGTATGGGCGCGGGGCAGCTTCGAGGAGGTGCTCGAGAAGCGGCCGCACCTCGATCGCGGCAATCGCTACGCCGTCAACCTGGCGCGGTGGATCGAGGACTTTGGTCGCGACAGGATCCTGGTGACATGGTACGACGAACTAAAAGCGAATCCGCAGAATTACATCAATAGCATCGCGGACTTTATCTGCATCACGCGCTTCAAGCTGCCGCCGCCGGATCGCGTTGGCAACCTGGTCAACACATTCGAGCGCGCCCCCAAAAGTCGTCATCTGGCCCAGAACGCGCGGCACGTCATGTACTGGATGAAGGAGCGCCGGTTTTATCCAGTGATCAACGCGCTCGAGCGCGCGGGCGTGTGGTCGTACTGCTACGGCCGCGGCGAGCCGTTTCCGGGGCTGACCGCGGAGCAGGAAGCGCGGCTGCGCGAGCGCTATCTGCCCGAGGTCGAGGCGCTGGAGAAACTTCTCGGGCGCGATCTGTCGGCGTGGAAGACGCCGACAGATCGCGCCCCACGAACGTTGAGGCAAGTGCAACGAGGACGCTAACCGCCGACGGCGCGGAACGCGCCGTCGGCGGTTAGCGTCCTCGCTGGGCGGCAACGCCTCGCCGCGCGGCTCCAGCGCCGGGCACAGCGCGCTGGAAGCTGGCTTCCGCGCACGGCGGGAACGCCGTGCCGCGCTGCCGCCGTGGAGTGCGGGCACCGCGCGTCAGCGCGCGGTCCCGGCGCGCGCGGCGGGCGCCTTCGCGACTGCCTTGCCGGTGGACTTGCCAGCCGACTTCGCGGGAGTGTTTTCTTGCGCCGGCTTTTCAGACTTCGCCGCGGAGACCGGCTTGGCGCCCGCCGATGCGATTGCGCCATAGCCGATTGCGTTGCTCGCATTGCGCCAGTTCACCAGCGCCGTGATCCGATCGTTCTTCACCCGATGCTTGTGCTGCTCGACCTTGTCGAGCACCGAGTCGATCAGAACATCAGACAGCAGATGCGGCTTGAGCCCGAGGTCGATCAGCTTGGTGTGCTTGGCATTGTAGTAGTGCACTTCGGCTTCGACTCGCGGGTCCGCGACGTGCTGCACCTCGACGGAGCGTCCCTTGTGCCCGGCGGTTGCCTGCACCAGGTCGGCGAGTCCGGCGACCGTGAACTGTTCGGTGAACTGATTGAAAACGCGATACTCGCCGGCCTTGGCGGGCTTCTCGATCGCGATCTCGATGCATCGCATAGTGTCGCGGATGTTCAGGTAGCCTCGAGTCTGGCCGCCCTTGCCGTGAACCGTCAGCGGATGGCCGATTGCGGCCTGGATGCAAAAGCGGTTTAACACCGTTCCCCAAATCCCGTCGTAATCAAAACGCGTCGCCAGCCGCTCGCCGAGCATCGTCTCGTCAGTCTCGATGCCATAGACCACGCCCTGGTTGAGATCGGTCGCGCGGATTCCCCAGATTTTGCAAGCGAAGTTGATGTTGTGAGAGTCGTGGACTTTGGACAGGTGATAGAACGAGCCGGGCTGCTTGGGGTAGGGCAGGGTATCGACCCGGCCGTTGTGAGTGATCTCGATAAAGCCTTCCTCGATATCGATGTTCGGGGTGCCATATTCGCCCATGGTGCCGAGCTTGACCAAGTGACAATCGGGCGCGTGCTCGCGAATGGCATAGACGACGTTGAGCGTGCCGACCAGGTTGTTGACCTGGGTCAGCACCGAATGGTTGCGATCGATCATCGAGAATGGCGCGCTGCGCTGCTCGCCGTAATGAACGATCGCGTCCGGCTTAAAGTCGCGCACCAATGTGCCGGTGAAATCGTAGTCGGTCAGATCGCCGATCGCGATCTCGATTTTTCTTCCGGTGCTCTCATGCCATGCGGCGACTCGATCGTGCAGGGGCCAAATCGGAATCAGGCTCTCGGTGCCGCATTCGAGATCCCACAGACGCCGGCAAAAGTTGTCGGCGACGCACACCTCGTACCCGCGCTTGGAGAGATACATCGCCTGCGGCCAGCCCAGGTATCCGTCCCCGCCCGTTACAATCACCCTCATTGAAAACGCCTCCAGCTATCCTGGTTTTCCCGTTGGCCCGACGCGCGAGCCGTCCAATTCAGCTTGACTATTCCTGTAAGGCGCGGCGAGCTCGCTCGCGGCGCGAACTGGAAAGAACCCGTGCCAGCCGGTGCGGCAGCCAGGTCCTGATCCATCGGAGATAATTCTTCACGCGATACGGATCGACTTCAATCGCGCGCGCGAACGCGGCGCGGGCGCGCGTCCGATTACCCTCGCGCAGCGCCTGGAGCCCGATATTCGCCAGGATACTGCGCGGCGCGCGAGCGCGGGCCGCCACCAGCGGCGCCGCGGAAACCCCGTAGCGCTCCTGCAGGAAGCGCTCAAAAACGTGCAGCGCCTTGGAGTAGTCGGGCAGTTTTTTGAGCGGTTTTGGAAACCACGCGAACCGCCATACCACCAGTTGCTCGGGCAGATAGGCAAACGGTCCCTGCTCGCGCATCCTGATCCAGAAATCGACGTCCTCGAAGCGAAAGCTCTCGCCCCGCAGATCGTCGCAATAGCCACGCCCGCGATCGTAGGCCGCGCGCCGCACCAGCGCGGCACTCGGCATTATCGGCCACAGTCGTGTCAGCAGTTCACGCAGCGACGGCGCGTGATCGAACCCATCGCCAACCAGCGCGGTCCCGAGCGCCACGCCTTCGCTGTCGGCGATCGCCGCGTTGCTGTAGACCAGCGACAGCGAAGGGTCGGAGTCGAGCGTCGCCGCCGTGCGCTCCAGCATCGTCGGCATCCAGAGGTCGTCGGCGTCCAGGAAAGCCAGGTATTCACCCGAGGACAGCCGCGCGCCAGCGTTGCGCGCCGCCGCGGGTCCGTTGTTGCGCTGGTCGACCACCCGGAGGCGATCGCCGTATTGCGACAGGATCGCCCTTGTTCGGTCGGTGGAGCCGTCATCCACGCAGATAATTTCGAAGGCACCGAGCGTCTGCGCCAGCACGCTGTCGACGGTTTCCGCGATAGTCGCGGCCGCGTTGTAGGCGGCAATAACTACGGAGATGCGGGGCACGGTTTAGTTCGTAGCCTGCTCGTGATTGGCGCTATCAGCTTTGGCGGTAAGCGTCCTGCCCGGGCCTGCACCGCGACGGAGCGGCCGGTCATCGTTAATTTGAGCAGAAGGTAGGTCCGAGCACTGACCGCGCGAACGCTATCAACTTCGATGCTTACGTTCAATCCCGCGCCAGGACGCCACAATCTCGCAAGGCAATTGGCCGCGCGCGCAGCGGACGTTCACGCTGAAGGCGAATTAGGCTTGCGCCAATGGCGATGGTACGGGCGCGATTCGGAAAGCCCGTACCGATTGAGCATCCGGTACACCGTGTAGCGCGAAACGCCGAGCAGCTCGGCGGCCCGGTGACAGTTGCCGTTGGTTTCCTGCAACGCACGCATCAGCGCGACCTTGGTCGCCTCGCGAATCACGGCGTCAAGCGCGTAGGGCTGCGGCTCTGCGACTCGAGCATCGCCGCCGGCGTCGGGGACTAGTTCGTCAGGCCCGCCAATTGATTCGCTCGCGCGAGGCGCCGGGAGCGATTCCGCTTCGATACCGATCGCGAGCGTGCCTTCGGTCACGTGGGCGGGAATATCGTTGAACGAGATCCGGTCGTTGTCAGTCAGCAGCACCGCGCCTTCCAGAGCGTGTGCCAATTCGCGAACGTTGCCGGGCCAAGGATACGCCACGAGCGCATCCAGCGCCGGCCGGGCCACGTACTTCACGCCCTTTTCGAACAACCGATTGTAGTGTTCGATGAAGTGGCCCACGAACGCCGGGATCGCCTCGGGCCGCTCGCGCAACGGCGGAATCAAAATCGCGGCCGCGTTCAGGCGGTAGAAGAGATCGTCGCGAAATTCTCCGGCCCGCACCATCGCGCGCAGATCGCGATTGGTCGCCGCCACCAGGCGCAGGTCGACCTTGTAGCATCGCGACGATCCGACTGGCTGCACCTCGTGCGTCTCCACGGCGCGCAGCAGCTTGGGCTGCAGTTTAAGCGGCAACTCGCCGATTTCGTCCAGGAACAAGGTGCCGCCGCTGGCCGAGCGGAAATATCCCAGCGAGTCTTCGCGCGCATCGGTGAACGCGCCCTTGACGTGGCCGAAGAGCTGCGACTCGGCGAGCGATTCGACCAGATTGGAACAATTGAAAGTCACGAAGGGCCCGTTGGATACCGGTCCCAGGGTATGCAGCGCGCGCGCGACCAGCTCCTTGCCGGTGCCCGATTCGCCATGAACCAGGACCGTCGATTTGTAGGGGCTCAGCCGCGCGATCGTCTTGAGCACCTTCTTCACCTGGGCCGAGCGTACCACCATCCCGCCAATCCGCTCCGAACCCCGCGCAAGGTCTTCCAGGCTGAGCCACTCTGAGGCGGCTTCGAGCGCCTGCGCCCGCGTATCGGACGCCGGCTCAGGCTTGGTCGGCTTGATCGAAGATGGTTCGCCCCGACGCATGTCATCCCCGTGTTTGATTGGTCCCCCCTGAAGTTAGATCCGCAGCTATGCGTCCTTATCTAATGTCGGATTCGTAACTTTTCCGAGGCGCTGGTTAGATGAGGCATGTTACTAGTCGCAAGGGCATCTTATAGGCTGCGTTAAGTAAATGCGAGCCAGTATTTGGACCGGCTCGGTCACCAGTACCGAAGGTCCGTATATGGGCGCGTGATCGCGGGATCCTTGATGACCCATCGCATTGCCCGGTTGTCGAGTTCAGGCTCGCAACTCTCCATTTCCACGCTGAGCTTGGGCAGATGATCGAGCGGCACCAGCAGATAGTCGCGGCCGAGGGCATGGGCGCGGCCGATGAATCCGCGCAGGAGCCGCGCTATGTCCGCCTCGGCCCCTTGTTCAAACCCGAAGTCGAGCACGCACGCGCTTGAGATCGTCCGCTCGTCGGTGCCGCCGATACGGCGCCATCGCTCGCGCACATCACGGCCCCGATCCCAGAGGCCGGCGCAGGCGCGAATGCGGCCGCGTTCCTCGAGCACGAAATAGTCACGCCATCCGTAGATGCTGGTCCACCAGTCGAGCGCGGGATTACCGCTCGGAGTCCGCGCGCCGCCCCAGAATCCTTCATCGAGCGTGTGTTCGAGGAAGTCGACGGTATATGGACGGAACAGATCGGTGCCCAAGTGCGTTCGATTGATCAGCTCAACGCAAAGCGGCAGGTCCTCGACGCGGGCGGGCCGAACCGACAGGTCCTGATCGGCCGCTTGAGCCGGGAACTGCGCGACTGAAACCGGAATTCCGGGCACCACGCCTGCGCGTGTGGGCACGTTCTCGAAGCTGTCGGGGACAAATTTTTGCCACCAGCTCACGACCGCGAAGTTCTGCGCGCGCATAATGTCGTATTGACCGATAGCAGGCCGGGAGATCGCGGGCGCGCCGCCGAGCCGCCGCACCTGGTCGCCGTATCCCAACCTGCGTGCCGAGCGCCGCACGCGGAGCGCCTGTCCGTAGACGACCGATACGCGACGGTCCGCGATCAGCACGTTGCGGCGTGAGAAGCCGCAGCACGCGATGAGCTGATTGCCCAGCGCCAGCACCGGCAAATGCACGTTCTCCTGCAATTTGAATTGCGCGAAGGCGTCGGGACCGCGCTCGACGGTGATCTCCCATTCGCCGATCTCCTCGGGCGAGTCGGCCCACAAGTCGGAGAACGCCTCGTTGTCGGTGTAGGCCGCTTCGCGTCCGCGCAAATCGCCGGTCGTCAGGCGCTCATGCCATGCGAGTTGCGCGACCGTCTGCTCGGGCGACAAGTTGTTCCAGCTCCATGAGTTCAGCTCCGCGATCGGCACGCGCAACTCCGCAACGCGTCGGATCAGCTCGGGCGGCCATCCGCGCGCCTTTGCGATCCGCGCCAGCGCTTCGCTGATACGCGGCTCGGGGTGTAAATCGGGACTGTCCTGAGGATTCGTCATATCTGTGGCCTCGCGCTGCGATGCAATCGTAACGCCGGCGATCGGAGACCGCCAGCCACTTATGCGCAGTATGGCTTCTTCGCGGCGAGCCGTACGCGCCGACGCGAGCTCGAGATCTTCAAAGATTGTGATGATCTGTTTGCAGTATTCACCTACTTATAGTATATGAACCGACAGCATTCGATGCCGAACTTCCGAACTTCGGAATAGACTCGTAGGCATCGACTGCCAGGCCGGTCAGACGGGGGTTTGGCCGTCCTGGAATCTGCAGGGCGACGGTGACGGGGGTTACCGCCGCCCTCTTTCTTATACAGGCACCAGTAGAGATACAAGGGCGTTCCTGGATACGCGAGTCTGTGCGTTCGCGGCTTGGGCGCCGACAGGAGATACTCGAAATTGGGTTTTGTGTCAGACTGCTACGCGGCTCGAAGGGGAGATACGTTTCGCGATGTAGTCGGCCAAGCGCTGCTTTTCAGAATTCGCAGCGGAATCCGCGAGACGCGCGTTAGCGCGATAGGCTAGCGCGCCGACCAGCACATCGACCACCTGGTTCAATAGTGAGTCGCGCGAATCGCGATACTCAATGAGCCTTATGGGCGCTTTCGCAAATTTGTTGTTGGAGGCGAATCGATTGAGGTTTCGGCAGAGTGCGATCAACGATCCGTCTGCCCTGCGCCGCTGGGGATAAATGTAGAGCTTGTGGGTGGAGCGATGTTCGAGGGCGCATCGGCGCAGCAGCGTATCGACTGCGCGACTGTAACCGATGTCGGTCTGCGAATTAAGCCAATTCGCGTTGCGCGCTTGAGCAACCGCGTAGGTGAATTGCAATTCGTTACGGTCAAGCGCATCCAAAATCGCTGCGACGACCTTTTGGTGAGCCGGATAGTTCCGGATGCTGAGCCGGTTCCATTTGAGTTGCTGTTCATTGCCGAGGTTGTGGCGGACGAGCGCTTTGATTTTCTTGCTCAGCGCGGCGTCGATGGCGAGACATCCCGCGACGCGAAACTCGTCAGCAGCACTGCCGCTCTCATCGATGAAGAGGTTACGTGAGGACTTGCGGACGGGCGCTTTGGTTGCGGTTGCGGCGCGCGCGCCTCCAACCTGTTTGGAACGCGAGCGCGGCGCCGCTTCCGAAAGGAGCAGACCGGTGGGTACGGCCACGACCGCGGCCGCCAAACCGATAAACTTGCGTCTGGTAATAGTACTCAAGGTTCCGCCGCATTCATGAAAAGCTAGTTGTGTTTTCAGAAGGCAGTCGACACCTGTTCGCAATGCCCGCCAGACTCCACGCCGTTGTCGGTTTCGGTAAATTCGATTTGCGCGACGCCCTTGTTGAGGCCGGCAAACTCGAAAGTCTCCGTGATAGCTTTGCAGCTCCCCAAGAGCGGGAGTGGGTGTGGCGGCTGAGCCATCGGTTGGAGGATCAGCGTCAGATGCCCGACGTTCTCCGGGTCCACAGTGATGCTGGAACCGGCGGAAATTGAATACGTGCAGAAGACAGAAAGTGCAGGCGATCCCAGTTCGCCTCCGACCACGTCATTATTCCCGTCGGCCTGGAAAACTATGTACAGTCCTGACGGCGCTCCCAACGGGCCGTGTCCCTGCCCTTTGCATACGTAGGTTCCAAGCAGGGGTCCATTCGTACCAAGTACAATTGCAGGCGCGGCGCTTGCTTGACCCCACAGCATCGAAATTGCGGCTAGAGTTAAAAAGGCTATTTTTCGCATTGGCCCGGCTCCTCCATTCTTCGAGACGCTCGAAGCGATTTCGCGGTCTAAGAGCTTGCGTTCGATAACAGAGCCATAAACGGTTTGTCAAATAATTCGTCTTTTTGTACGAATGATGCGGCCGCTGAACATTTTGTAGTTTGCTGTATAAAAGCTCCGCTAATGGATGCTTGGCGGGTGAATTGTTGACCAGTCGCTCAATCTAAAATGCTATAAACTGACAAATTCGGATTGTGGTTGGAGCTCGCTTGCGTCGGAGAACTGATCGCGTAAGCTTGCGCGGGAGAGCCGTTAGCTCAGGTGGTCAGAGCATCTGACTTTTAATCAGAGGGTCCTGGGTTCGAGTCCCAGACGGCTCACTCGAATTATTTAAGAAAATCAAGCGCTTTCTGGAAGTAGTCGAATTCATTGCACCGCTCGATGACCTGGTTTGTACGAGATTTGTCCGAGTTTGTCAAGTTTGAACAGGATCATCTCTCTAGCCGTCTAGCGTGTGAGATGTTGGGAACTCACTAGTGGCGAAATATCGAAGTGGCAGATAGAAAGTCTTTCGCACAGCCGGAGATTAGAAAAATAGAGGGCATACTAATCGCGCGATGCTTTGAATAGGACAGGCGCACCGATTCACAAGACCGAAGTCTGTCTGGCACGCGCGCGCCGGCTGGATAAGGTGCGATCGTGTTTTCGGCGAGCATGACGAGCGACGACTTCACGGCACCGAGGAAGACAAAACTAGGGCGGAAACTGACGGACTTTCGGATCGCATACTGGTGCGGCCAACTCCTCGGGCGACTTCGGCCACGCTCAGGTTATCCGGTCCCAGACAGCAAACTACTCGTGAAAGCTCTGCCTTCAAAAGTACCTGAAATAATTTCGAAAAAAGTGTTCGATCGTCATCGGGCCTGGACCTAATCGCGATGCGTCCCTGCTTCAAGCCGACGATCTCATCAGCCAGCATGGGCCTTCTAGTCGCAGTTGTTTTCGCGATTACTGTGGCAATTGTGGTCGCGCCCGCGTTTGCCCAGAGTCCGAAGCCCACGACCATCTCGCAAACACCCTCGGCGGCGCCGTCCGTAGTGCCAGTAGCCGTCGTGACCGCTGTGCCTCAACATGCGACACCGTCGAGTTCGGCGTCCGTCAACGCCTCGGCGAGCACTCTGCCGCCGGCCGCGCGGGCGGTGATTTCGTATTTGAGCGACGTGATCAACTGGTACGGGCATCTCGGCACCGAAGCGCAGCTTGCGCGCGATCCGGATGAAACACTTTATTTCTCTAATGATCGCCAGATAGCCGGCGAAGTTCTGCAGTTGGCTTTCGACTACGCGCGCGCGCAAGCGGCGTACATTGGCATGGGCAGCCAGAGCGCTGCCGCCTCCGGAGCCACTGCGTCACCGGTGTCTACCGCCGGCTCGGCTCCCACGATCGGCCCAGCCTCCGCTGGGATGGGTACCATCACGCACACTTACCAGACGCTCGACGCCGCAACGAATCAGCTCCGCGCGCGCGTCGCTAATTTGCGGGCGCAGCTTGCGAAGGCGCCGGCGGCCAGGCGCGCTACGCTGACATCGCAAATTCAAGGAGCGCAGAGCCAACTCGATCTCAACCAGGCGCGCGTCGATGCGCTCAAGGCGCTCGCGCAGTTCGAAAGCGGCAGTGCGTCTTCCGATCAGAGCGGCACGCTGGAGGGTCAAATAGACGAGCTCGAGAATTCGATTTCCGGCAGCAGCAAGAAACCGCTTGCAGCGCCGGCCGAGAGCGCGCCAGTGGCGAGAGCGGAGCCCACCGGGATTCTCAGCCTGATGACGGAGCTGTTCGCGCTCAGCAGCAAGCTCGACTCCCTCAAGCAGAACAGCGCGCTGGCGCAAGCACTTTCCGCGCGCGCCACCGGTGTCCGCAAATCGATCATCGCACTAATCAGCGGGCTCGACGCGCGCGGCATCGCCCTCGCCCAGGGTGCGGGCGACGATAACGTCGCTGCCCTCCAGGCCCGAAAGAAATTCTTTGAAAGTCTGCTTGAAGAGCATAAAGCCCTGAGCGCCTCCGCGCTTCCGCTGAGCAAGCAGATCGTGCTGCTGGGCATTTACACCAACAACGTTGGTAGATGGCACGACGCGATCGAACGGCGCTGGAAAAAGGAATTTCGAAGCCTCCTCATCCGGGTGATCGGGCTCGGGGTTTCCTTGCTGCTGGTTTTTTTCATCGCGATCGCCTGGCGATGGCTGACCAATCGCTACGTGACCGACATTCGCCGCCGGGGGCAGGTGATGGCGGCGCGCCGCCTCGTGATCGGGCTGATCAGCGTGATCGTCGTGCTGCTTAATTTCTCCGACGAGCTCGGATCGGCTGCCACCGTAGTGGGATTTGCCGCCGCCGGCATAGCCGTCGCGCTGCAGAATGTGATCCTGTCGATTGCCGGCTATTTCTTTTTAATCGGGCGATTCGGCATCAAAGCCGGCGACCGCGTCCAAATCGGCGGCGTGACCGGCGACGTGATCGACATCGGGCTGGTGAAACTCTCGCTGATGGAGCTCGGCGGCACCGGGACACATCTCGAGCCCACCGGGCGCGTGGCGGTGTTCTCCAACGCTATCGTGTTTCAGGTGGCGGGCAACTTCTTCAAGCAGGCGCCAGGCACCAGCTTCGTATGGAACGAGGTGCGGCTGACGCTCGCCCCCGACATCGACTACCGCCTCGCCGAGAAGCGGCTGCTCGACGCGGTCGACGAAGTATTCGCGCGCTATCGAGACCGCGTGATGCGCGACTACCAGCATCTCGAGCGCGACCTCAACATCATGCTGGAGACGCCGAAGCCACAAAGCCGCCTGCATCTGAGCCAGTCCGGTTTGGAAATCATCATTCGCTATCCCGCCGAAACTTACTCCGCGCCGCAAATCACCGACGAAATTTCGCGCCGCGTTCTAGACGCGATCAACCGCGAGCCCAGCTTGCGCCTGGCGCCGCAGGGCACCGCGAACATCCAGTCGCAAGTTCCACCGCCCGCGACCTCCGATGACAGTGCGGAAAGAATCGCCCATGCCGATGGACAACCGCCCGACGATAAGTCTAATGAGGCCGCCGCCACCGCTCAGGGAAAGGCCGCTAGCACCACGCAAAACACGTAGATTTATTAAAACCAGCCACACGAGAAAAGCCCGCAGGCAATTCACTGGAGATGCGCACGAAAAACGCCGATCATACCTGCCCATCCAGGACCGCATAATTTTCTTGCCAAGAACCGTCGACGAGTTACAGCCCACGAAGCGCCAATTGACACAATTCAGCTGAGCTATCGCGAACTCGAACCATGTCGCCGGACTGATGTCACCACGAAAGCCGCAGTCTCAGCGCGGCTGACGCACTCATTTATATCTTTTTCCGAGCGCGCGGCATCACGCCACTTTTGGTTCCCACTGAATAGAAAAAGGCGAGTTTCGGGAGCATTCCATCAAGTTCTGGGGGAAGAATTGATTTGTACCAGATTTGTCTGAGTTGAACGTGTCTGAACAGGATCGCTTTAGAGTGGCGTTTTCAATCTAGGCGGTGCGAAAGACTTTCAATCTTGCCGCCCTCAATTATTTCACCAGCAGCGATCACTCAGCTCGCTTTGCGCGCTTTAATGGCGTTACCTTCGGTTTGGTTCGTTTTGCCCTGAGATGCGCCTGCAGCCGTTTGCTCGCCGCCACCAGATCCGACTCGCTGACGATATTGTAGCGATCGAAGATGCTCCGGGTCTTGTGGCCGGAAAGGGCCATCGCGATGCGATCCGGGACTCCGGCGCGGACCATGTTTCTAACCGCCGTCCGCCTCAGATCGTGAACCAGAATCTTATTGAGGCCGGCGGCCTTGCTGGCGGTACGCCAGCTTTTCCGAAAGGTGCCGATGGGCTGGCCGTCCTCGTGGAACACAAAGGGACAATTGGCGCGCCGATGCGTGCGCGCCCGCTCTACGACTTCAAGCAACTCGCCGGTAAGTGGCAGGAGTCTACCGTCCTTGTTCTTACTGACCTCGGGCCGCAGCCGAAGGACCTTGTCGGCAAGGTCAACGTCTCGCCATTCCAGCGACTTCATTTCGCCGGCGCGCCAACCAGAAAAATACAGAAACGTGATTGGATCCTTCAGGTGCGCGGGCAATGCGTCCCTGACGGCGAGAAAGCCTGCATGATCCACGAATCCCTGCCGAGCGTTATTCTCCGCGAGCATCGCGACGTAGGGCGCGTGATTCAGTCGCCGCGCCCTGACCGCCAGATTGAACATCCGCTTGAGCGCCGCGAGTTCACGATTGATCGAAGCGTTCGCGGCCTTCTCCCGCTGTCGATGGGCAACATATGCTGCGATTCGGTCGGCCGTGATTTCGACCGCTTTGGTCATCCCAAAAGAACCGCTCAGGTGCTTAATCAAGCCGCGTAACGTTGCCACCGATCGCTTGCCGTTAATCTCGTAATCAGTAAGAAGCATCTCGGTCATTGCCTCGAACGTCGGCCGTTCTTCGTTCGGGCCTATAAATGTGCCGGCGCTGGTTTCACCGATCCGCTGCTTCAGTTTTTTGCGGGCTTGGCTCTCTGTCTCCGTGCGCGCACTTTCCCGGTACTCCTTGCCTCGATAGCTGTAAGCGATCCAGTAGACAGGGCCGCGCTTGAAAATTCGCCCCATCCCTCTCATGGTTTCGTAGTCCTCGCTGTTCCGAACTGTTCGCATGTAAGCAACTTCACGGGCGCCCCGCCGCCTGAAGTCCGCCGTTCGAGACGCATTGCGAGCGGCGTTGGTAGACCGCCACTCGCGCGCTTCTTCTACAAAATAGATCAATATTTCGTTCCGGCCCGTGTCAACTACTCGACTGTCGATTTTTCAACCGCGTCGCTTGCGGATGTACTCCTCGATCCCGAGCCCGAAAAACAGAGCAACTTACCGTGCCGCACAGTGAACGGAAGTTCTTTGTGATGGCGGTACAGCCGATCTTTCTTCCGGCTGAGCTTCTCCGCCGCTTGGTCTACATTCAGGAGCCTGTCCCGCTGCGGCTGCCCGTGACCTTCGATCTCTGCACGCGCGATCA
>CAVWMQ010000006.1:0-167027 GCA_963756155.1 uncultured delta proteobacterium | reverse complement strand
AAGCGGGCTGGACGCTAAGCTTGCGTCTGCCGACATTTCGAGGGAGATTTCCCCTATGCCCGACAAACCACGAATGCTCGAAGGCTACCGCATCCTGGATTTCACCCAATTCGTTGCGGGACCGGTATGCACCAGCGTCCTCGCCGAGATGGGCGCCGAGGTCATTAAGGTCGAGATCGCGCCGGGAGGCGATCGCACCCGAGGCGCAGGACTGAAGCCGCTCGACGAGAAGCATAAACACACCACACACAGCAGCTATTATCTGCAACACAATCACAGCAAGTTGAGCGTCGCGCTCGATCTGAAGAAGCCGGCCGCGCGCGAGTTGCTGATGTCGATGGTGCCTAAGGTCGACGTCGTGGTCGAGAACTTCGCGCCCGGCGTGATGAAGCGCATGGGTTTTGCCTACCAGGATCTGAAACGGGTAAATCCGAAAATCATCATGTGCTCGATTTCGATGGCGGGCCAGACCGGTCCGCTCTCCGACCGGGCCGGTTACGATTACATCGGGCAGGCGTATGCGGGAGTCACCGACGGCATCGGCGAGAAGGAGCGCGCGCCGTCAATGACCACGATGGCCATCGGCGACGTCTCGACCGGGGTCGCCTCCGCGATGGCGGTGGGCTTCGCGCTCATCCATCGCGAACGAACCGGCGAAGGGCAGCATCTCGACGCGTCGCTGCTCGACACCTATTTCCACATGCATGAGGTGAACGTGCCGATGGTTGCGCTGCGCGGCGACAAGTTCCAGCCAACGCGCGCCGGAAGCATACCTCCGACCGGGGGCCTGGCCGGCATCTACCCGTGCGGCAAGGGATACGTTTTTATCTGCGCGGTGCCGCATCAGTGGCCGCAGGTGGTCAAAGCGCTCGGGATGCCCGAACTGGCCAAGGATCCTCGCTTTACCGGCGCGCGTTCGCGGGCGAGAAATAGCGCCGACCTCGAAGCGATCATCAAAAACTGGTTTGCTGGTTTCGAGAGCCGCGAGGATGCGATCGCCGCGCTTGAAAAAGAGCGCGTGCCCTGCGCTCCCGTGCTCACGTTGAATGAGGCGATGCGCCATCCGCATCTGAACGAGCGCAAGACCGTTCGATGGATCGACGATCCGATCCTTGGCAAGGTCGCGATTCCGGGATTGCCGGTGAAGTTTTCCGCATGGCCGGACCGCACCGAGGTTCGCTCCGCGCGGCTCGGGGAGGACAACGAGAAAATCCTCCACGAAGTGCTCGGAATGAAGGACGAGCAAATCGGCAAGCTCTACGCGGACGGAGTTCTGGTAAGGGATCCGATGCTGGGACAAGCTTAAAGACGCCCGCCGCAACTCGTATAAATCAAATCGCCGGACGGCGGCGTCCGGCGATTTTTTCTTACAAACCTGTCTGCAGCATTTGCGAGGTGAACGGGTATAGCCACCGAAATAAGTGCAAAACTCGCTTCAGATCGCGAGGCATGCCCGGATAACTGTTGAAATTTGAGTTGGCGGCAATCCTCTCCCGATCGAAAGATCAGGTGGGTTTAAGAGCAGGACGCCGCCATGAGGAAGAGTGACAGGAGAAGGGGTCGAGGGCAACGCAAATGCACAACAGGCGCCCCGCATTTAGAACCGGCGAACCGGACCGACTGCGAAACGTATCCCGAACGGTTGGACGCTTGCGCAAGATCGGCGTTTTCGTAGGTGGCTCAGTTCCTCCGCTCCAGCAGCCGGAACACTTCTGTCCGCACGTAGATCGTGGAAGATAACACGGACCTGTGGCTTCAGCCATCACCAACAATGATACGACTCAAGGCCTGACCCACCCATAGGGCGGCGCTAAGACTTCGCAGCGAATCGACGGGCTCGGGCGGGATGAGACCGGACGATTCTCGCGCTACCGCGCCTACGCCACGCAGCACTTGGCTAAACTTGCAAATGCGTGATTCGCTGTAAGGTCGGGCTTGAGAGTCAACTCCAAGGTCGAGAGATTCTCCAACTGGACCTGATAGTCTTCGACTTCGCGGGTTGAGCCCTGTGGACTGAAGTTCCACTGCTGGCGAACGATCTCCGTGAATTGCCCATCTATCTCAGCAGACCAACGCAGTGTGAACTCCTGGGTTCGCTCAACTTCTGTCTCCGAAAACTCGAGTCTAATCCGACGCAGCGTTCTCGGGATATCAAAAACGATGCGGATGATCTGCTGACCTTTCTCGGCCGCCCTCCAGCCCGGTCCTCCGCCTGCGACTAAGGCAAACTCAATCGGGAAGTGCGGATCCTCCGAAGTGACCTCGACTCTGGCGGTTTCTTCGAGATCGAGCCATTCCCCTTTTGATCGCGGGCGTCGGCTGATCCTATCCGAACGAATCACTTTTTTTCGCATGGCTTTATTCTCCTCAGGGGAGCACTACTCTATCGTAATTCTTTCGTGCGTTTGTTGTTGTCATTGTACAGTGCCCATTTTCGTACAGTGCCAAATTTCGCCGGACCGGAGCTGCACCTCCTCGCTCCGTGGCAGTCTATCAAAATTGCGAGTGTGGTCGGACAGGTCGCTCCCGTCAAGATGACAATGGCGCGGTACAGTACGCCTTTAAGGATGAATATCCTGAGTCTAATCGACTAATCCCTTTTGATGCGATGAATCGCTGATCTCCACCTCTCCCGCGGCTCGCGACTCCGTCGCGAGCCGCGAACCGGGAGAGGTCGCGCACGACGCAAGTCGCGCGCGAGTGAGGGCGCCGGAAGAATCTGTGGAACCTTTGAAAGGTTCCACACCTCCCACAGTATTAATACAAATTGAATTTGTGCCCCTTCCTTTTAAGGGAAGGGGGTTAGGGGCTAGGTGCCTTAAGCCTGTGTCGATCGGTTGAATCCCAACATCGGAAAATCACACGGTCGTGCGCGACACACTTGTCGCGCACGACCGGCTCTTCCTATTTATTGCCCCCGGCTACGTGCCCGCGCCCATCACGCACTTCATTTCCTTTGAAGTTCGCAACCCTGTCGACAGGCTTTGTCGGCTCAGGTTTAGTCGCCACGCGCGTGGCCTTGGGCCTTTATAGCCGTGATGAGGATGGAAAGGTTATTCACGTGGCCCTGGAACTCGGCATGGCCATGGAACCACGGGCCGGCGCCAATGAACACGCCATCGGTAAACCATTCCGGGCCGTAGTAGCCGTAGGGAGCACATTCATAAGGAGCGTAGTCATAGTAACCGTAAGGACATCAGGCGGGACTCCGATGTTGATACTGATCTGAGCCTCTGTTTTGGGAGCGATCACCGTGAAGCAGATTCCAGCCACAGCAAGTACTACAAGAAATTTGAACCTGTTCATGAATTCTCCTTGAGTGTTGTAGGGACCGTCGTCTAGTTGCGTTCTACGTTACTCACAGGATTCAACACATACCGTCTAAGCACCCCATCGGAATAATACTAAATGACAACGCAGGTTGGCAAAGGTAACGCCAGGCGCCCGCCCATCCTCAGCGCACAATACAAACTCAAATTAACCGGAATTTCGTAACGCATCAGTTCTGACCCAAAAACCCGAAAAGCGAGCCACGGATAAGTTGAGTTTGGCGCGGCAAGCGTGGTCCTCTGAGGCGAAGAAGGAGGACCCGAAGGTGGCGAAGAAGGGACATTCGGAGGAGCAGATTCTGCGCGCATTGCGGCAAGCGGAGAGCGGCACCAGGGTGGCCGACATCTGCCGCGAGCATGGGATCAGCGAAGCGACATTCTACATCTGGAAGAAGAAGTACTCGGGACTGGGGCTGAACGAGCTGCGTGAGCTGAGGCAGTTGCGCGAGGAGAACTCGAAGCTCAAGCACCTGGTCGCGGATCTGTCACTGGATCGGCACATCCTCCAGGAGATCGTGCAAAAAAAGCTGTAAGGCCTGGTCATCGACGCGAGCTGGGGCGGTGGACGCAGATGGTGTTCGCACTCAGCACGCGGCGGGTGTCGGGGCTGATGATGATCAATCGAGCGACGATGAACCACCAGAGCCGAAGAGATCCGCAGCACGCGTTACGGGTGCGGCTGCGCGAACTGGCTGCGAGCCGGGTGCGTTTCGGTTACCGACGGCTGACGGTGCTGCTGAGGCGCGAAGGCTGGGCGGTGAACGCCAAACGGATCTACCGACTATACACCGAGGACGGGCTTGCGGTGCGGACCAAGGTGCGCAAGAAGATCGCGCGGCGCGCACGTGTGCCGGCGCTTAGAGCGACGCGACCCAACGAAAAGTGGAGCATGGATTTTGTGGCCGCCCGTTTGCTTGATAGGCGCTGGTTCCGGGTGCTGACGGTAGTCGATCAGTTCACGCGTGAATGCGTGCTGCTGCTGGCCGACAGCTCGCTGACTGGCCACAAGGTGGCGTTAGCGCTATCGCAGGCAATCGCCGAGCGTGGTGCGCCGATGTCGATCACGGTCGATAACGGCACTGAGTTCGCAAGCAAGGCCATGGAGGTGTGGGCGTATCAGTACGGGGTGCAACTCGACTTCATCCGGCCGGGCCGGCCGGTGGAAAATAGCTACATCGAATCATTCAACGGAAGGCTGCGCGACGAATGCTTGAACGTCGAGGTCTTTTTCGCGCTCGCTGACGTACGTGACAAGCTCAAGCGGTGGCGCCAGGACTACAATCAGGTGCGACCACACAGCTGATTGCGTGATAGCGCACCGGCGGTGTTTGCGGCGCAATGGGCAGAGACCGCGGCGCCCGGTCCGGAACCAGTTCCGGCCCAGGCGGGAAAGCCCGCAGCGGGCACTTCACTGGAGATACTCACTTGAGTCTGTTGAGTGCAAAAAACGCCGGCCAGACCGGCCTTAACCGGATCACGCAGGCCGTTTTCTCTACTTCAGCTTGGTATGCTTTTGCGGGGCAGGTCACCAGGCCGTTTTCTCTACTTCAGCTTGGTATGCTTTTGCGGGGCAGGTCATCTCTCACCATTTTTATACCCAACCCTGTGTTGAGAACGCCGGTGATCTTGCCGTAATTTCCTTTAGCCGTCCTGTACCTGGAACCCATTGAGCTTCTGCACGACAACGTGGCCCTTCTTGCCGATACGCATCCACACGATATCTGGGCGCGAAAACTCAACTGTGCACAACGGTTCGTCGATTGCGGGACATCTCTATGGCTTGTGGGTCAATGGCCATTTTGCCTACCTGATGCTCTTAGCACTTAATTCCGAGGTGACAGATTAGCAGCGTCAGTCTCATGGTCGTGGCTTGCGTGCCCGAACTCCGCGGTAGTCAGGCTCGCCGGTGGATTGGGTCGATCCACGCGACGGCCTCGGGCTTCTCCACCGGTTCAATGTCGAGGTTGACAACGACTGTCTCCTGGTCGCTACGCACAACCACGCATTTCAGCGGCTCTTGCGCCAAAGCATTTATTTCCTGATGCGGCACGTAGGGCGGAATGTAAATGAAGTCTCCCGGCCCAGCCTCCGCGGTGTATTCCAAATGTTCTCCCCAACGCAAGCGGGCGCGCCCGTCTACCACGTAAATAACGCTCTCGAGCGATCCATGATGGTGCGGTCCGGTTCTGGCATTCGGTTCGATTCTGACCGTCCCGGCCCAGATTTTCTGGGCTCCGACGCGAGCGTAATTGATTGCCGCGGCGCGGGTCATTCCAGGCGTTTGCGGAGTATTCTGATCCAACGAATCACCAGGAATGATCCTGACGCCATTGGTCTTCCAATCGATATTGTCTTTGTCTGACATTGCTGTTCTCGACTATTCAAAACGTGAGCGGCTTCAGCCCGAACTTCGTTTATCTTCCTGAAAGCAGAATTAGGCAATGGTCTTCACGCTTTTCAGCATTGTTTTTCGTGGCATTCCTGGAGTTTATAAATACACGTCCACGAAGGTACTCAACAATTGGAGGACATCATGGAATACGCAACGCTCGGCAACACAGGTCTCTTGGTTTCGAAACTCTGCTTCGGAACCATGACGTTCGGTGACGGCAGAGGGCTCTTCAAGGCCATCAGCGCCGTTGGCCAGAACGAAGCCGATAAACTGGTCTAGACGGCAATCGACGGCGACAGCCAAAGTTCAGCCAAAGTCGGCTATCATCGCGCTTAACATCCGAGTTTGCTGGGGCTAAAAACTCAATTCATTCGCGGGAAAACTGGCGCCCCCTGCGGGATTCGAACCCACGGCCCCAGGATTAGGAATCCTGTGCTCTATCCATCTGAGCTAAGGGGGCACCGCGAGCATCCTACGATTTAGCGGAGGGCTGTTGCGCAAGCAATGCCGAACCGCGGCGCCGTCTACCGATTCAATGGAGGGTCATGGTTGTGACCATTCCGTATTGAGAAAACCAAAAAAACAGCAGTTGACGGTCATTCACTCCCGCGCACCATAGTCAGTTGTATCACGAATCTGCGGAGCGCGAACTGACTATAATCTGCGGTTCCGACTGACTATTGTAATGGCTATTGAGGCGCGCGGTTCGACCAATAGAAGGAGCGGCGTGCGCAGTCAGTAAACTCCCCACATCGGCCCATAGCCCCACGGGTTCATCATGTCCATCTGTTCTTCCTGCGCGGCTTCCATTTGCTCCTGGGCGGTCTGTTGCTGCTCCGAGGCGAGATGTTGCTGGAACCGCATCTGCTTGTACTGCGCGTAGGCGGTCTGGTCACCGGTGTATAGGCAGTTGCAGAATTGCGCGTCCGCAAACCAATACTTCGGGTTGCCGTTCTTATCAGGATAGTACTTGAGCGAGAGCTGCGGCATCGCGGCGAGTTGCTGCTTCCTCTGGTCGGTGGTCGCGACCGTCATCTTGAAGCCCGCCGCCGATAGCATCGGCTCGAGCTTTGCGGCGCGCTGCTGCGGCGTCGGCGGCTGCGGCGAGAGCGCCGCGCAACCGGCGACCGCCAGCATGATCGGGACCCCCAATGCAGGCAGAATTCTGCTTTTCTTCCGGTTTTTGTCCACGATGCGAGAGTAGCACGAGAAAGTAATCCGCGTCTGCCGCTAATCGGTGCGAGTCGCGACCAGTTCGGCAAACCGAGAGCTGGATGAAAAACTACCTTTCCGTGCCGCGCGATGCGGGGTTCCGCTGCCGATGCGGCTGAGGTAAAACACGGGTAGCAATGAAACGTTTCGCAACCGTGACGATCGCGCTCGCGGCGGCGCTCGCTGCTGCCTCGCCGGCGTTCGCGCAGGATGACTGGCAGCAGGTCCCGAACAACAGCGAACCCTCCAGCGATAGCGCCAAAGTTCAGCAGCCGAACGCCGAATCGAAACTAGTCATCGCGTGCGGCGAGGAAGCACGTCCCGCGACCGAGCCGTACAAATCGATCGTCGCGCAGCTCAACGATATGTACGGCACCAGCTTCCCGGTGTACGAATCGGTGCGCGTGATGTCGCCGCACGCCAACTCCGGCGGATGCATCTTCTACAATCGCGAGTTTCTCGCCTCGCTGATGGGCAACTGGATGAAAATCGACGACCCGTCGACGGCGCAACCGATGCTCTATGCGATTTTCGCGCATGAGCTTGGTCATCTCAGCCACGACGATTTCAGCGCGCGCAATCAGGGCGCGTCGACCAAGAGCCGGGAACTCGCCGCCGACCAGTTCGCGGGCTATACCGTCGAGCGCCTCGGAGTGCGAAGACTCGATCCTGACGAGGTGACTAAGTACTACCAGCTCACCGGCGACGATTTCACCGGAGGCTCGTCCGATCACGGCACCGGCAATGAACGCACCAACGCGTTCCTCGACGGATGGCATCGCGCAGAAGTTGGACTGTCGGAGACGTCGGGGCGTCCGGCCGGCGGGATGGGCGAGCCATAGAGGCGCGAGCGGCTCCGCACAACGCGCCGGCTTCATTGCGAGCGCGTGCGGCGCGGGCGATAATCGCATTCGACCGACATCTCATGAGTGCCTCATCACTGATTGATCCACGGAGTGACTCGACTGCGCGCGCCGTGGAAGGCGCCGCGGCAGGGCCGCCTGCACTCGAAGCAACGGCGCTATCCCATCGCTATGGCGATCGCAGGGCGCTCGACGAAATCAGTTTCTCGATCGCGCGGGGTGAGATCTTTGGCTTCCTGGGGCCGAACGGCGGCGGCAAGACGACGCTATTCAAGGTGCTGTCGACGCTGGCGCCGATTCAAACGGGAAGCGCGCGGATGCTCGGCCACGATCTCGCCGGAGAGACGATCGCGGTGCGCCGCCGCCTCGGCGTCGTCTTCCAGCATCCGAGCCTCGACGGCAAACTAACCGTCGCTGAGAACCTTGCGGCACACGGGCATCTCTATGGAATGATCGGAGCGCGGCTTCGTGAGCGGAGCGCGGCGATGCTGGAGCGGCTGGGCCTCAAAGACCGCGCGATTGACTTGGTCGAGACGCTCTCGGGCGGGCTCGCGCGCCGCGTCGAACTGGCCAAGGCTCTCCTCCACGCGCCTGAGCTGTTGCTGCTCGACGAGCCGAGCAGCGGGCTTGACCCCGCGGCGCGACGCGAGTTCTCGAACTACCTGGCGCATCTGCGCGAGCGCGATGGCACCACCGTGGTGCTGACCACGCATTACATGGAAGAGGCGGAGCGTTGCGACCGGATTGGCCTGCTGCACGAGGGAAAACTCGTCGCGGTGGCGCCGCCGAGTGAACTCAAGGCGCGAGTAGGCGGCGACGTCGTGGTGATCCACGCAAGCGCGCCGGAAATTTTGCAGCGCAAGATGCTCCAGCGGCTCAAGCTGCCGAGCCGCCTGGTCGACGGCACAATCCGTCTCGAACGCCCGCGCGGTCATGAGATCGTGCGCGAGGTCGTCGAGGCGTTCGGCGACGAAATCGATTCGGTGTCGTTCGGCAAGCCGACGCTGGAGGACGCGTTCGTCCATCTGACCGGTCATCAATTCTTCGCCGACGCAGCGCCCGATTCCGCGGCCGCCGAGGCCTCGGAGTAAACGCGGCCATGCGCGAGCGAATGTTGCAAGCTGGCACGCTCTGGATGCGCGAGATCACGCGGTTTCGCCGCCAGCGCAGCCGCGTTACCGGGGCGATTCTGCAGCCGCTGGTGTTCTGGCTGCTGCTCGGATTCGGACTGCGGGCGTCATTTCGTCCGAGCGGCATGCCGGCGGGAATCAACTACGCGGAGTACTTTTATCCTGGCGTGATCGTGCTGGTGCTGCTGTTCACCGCGATCTTCGCGACGATATCGACCGTCGAGGACCGCAAGGAAGGTTTCCTGCAGGGCGTGCTGGTCGCGCCGATCTCGCGGGTTACGGTGGTGATGGGCCAGGCGCTGGGCGGGACGACGCTGGCGCTGGTGCAGGGAATTATCTTCCTGATACTCGCGCCGTTGGCGGGGATTCATTTGAGTCCGCTCGCGATTCTCGTCGCGGCCGCGATGATGACGATAATCGCGTTCGCGCTCACCAGCATTGGGCTGGTAATCGCGTGGCGAATCGAATCGACGCAAGGCTTTCACGCGATCATGAACCTGATCCTGATTCCGATCTGGCTGTTGTCGGGCGCATTCTTTCCCGCCGATGGCGCGCCCGTGGTACTGGCGTGGATCATGCGCTTGAATCCGCTCACCTACGGGATGGCGGCGCTGCGCACGGGATTGTACCTGGCCGAACCGGCCGCGATCGTCGCGGGACCGGGGCTCCGATTCTCGATACTCGTATCGATTGCCTTCGCGGTCGCCGCGTTCGCGCTGGCCTCGAGGGTCGCCCGGCGCGCCGCCGCGGCCTAGCCCGGGAATCAGAGCGGATCGAAAAACGGCTCGATTCTGCGCTCGAAGTGGAACTCGCGCGCAAGGGTGATCCACTTGCGATCGATTCCGTGCAGCGGACGTGGCAGCGCGTCGAGGGCGAAGTAGTCCGCGTCGATCGCCTCGAGCGGGTTTGGTTTCAGCTCGCCACCGACAGTCTGGCAATAGAAGAGCAGCGTATAGATGTGCCGCGCCGGCGAGTTCAGCTTTTTGCTGTCGATCACGCCCATCAACCGCTCTGGCCTGACGACCAGGCCGGTCTCCTCGAGCGCTTCCTTCGCGATGTTCTCGGCTGGCGAAACCCCTACGTCGCAGAATCCGGTCGGATACCACCAGCGGCCGGTCGGCCGCTTGATCATCAGAATGCGGCTGTCGTCGTTGAAGACGATTACGCCGCATCCGACCGCGACGGTCACGTAGCCCTCGTAGCCGCTTATCACCTCGTCGCGCCATCGTTGCCGCAACTGTTCGGCCTTAGCCAACTGCTTGGCTTCGTCCTGATTCGAGAGCTGGTTTGAGTCTTCGAGCACTGTCCGGATCCGCGCGGCCTCCTTGAGCAGCTCTTCGTAACGCTCGCAGTCGTAGCCGTCGGGTTTGAAGGCGAGACCGGTTTTCGCGACGGCGGCGATTCGTTCGACGAAGTGGGCAAGCTCGGCGAGCAGGTCTGTTTGCGGCATTAATGGTTCCTCGGCGGTCAATTCGGCGCGTCTCAGTCTAGCGGTCGTGGTAGATTGGCGCAGCCTCGGGCCGCGAGGGCGATTTGCGGACGATGAAGCTGATATTAAGCCGCAAGGGATTTGACGCGACTTACGGCGGATGCGCCAGTCCCATTTTCGAGGACGGCTCGATGCTCTCGCTTCCGATTCCCGGGCCGTCGCGCTTGAGCTACGCCGCGATTCGATATCGCGGTGCGCCGCTCGCGGCGGACGTGAACAGCCTCTCACGCGGCCGGATCGATGGCGCGGCGACGGCCCATCTCGATCCCGATTTACGACGCGATGCGATTGGGCGTGCGCGCCAATGGCGTCCGATCTTTGGACAGGCGGGCGCCGCGCAGAGTCATCTCGCGAATTGCGGCGTGGGAGTGGGCGACCTGTTTCTGTTTTTCGGATGGTTCCGGCGGGTCGAGCGCGTGGATGGCATGTTGCGCTACCTTCGCGGCGCGCCGGACCTGCACGTCGTGTTCGGATGGATGCAGGTTGGGCAGCTGCATCCGGTCACGGAGAAGCTCGCGAATCAGATGCCGTGGGCGGCATATCATCCGCATTTGAGCGACGATCGGAATCTCAAGAACAACACAATCTATGTCGCGAGCGAACGCCTGTCGGCGCTCGGGCTCGAGATTCCCGGTTCGGGCGCCGTCGAGCAATTTCGCCCTGAACTGTGCCTGACTCACACCGAGCCGTATCGCGGTCGATCGACGTGGCGATTGCCGCGATGGTTTCGCGTCCGGCGCGGTGCGGTGCTCTCCCGGCACGACGCTCCGGCGCGATGGCGCGGGCGGCGCGATCACGTCGAGTTGCGCACCGTTCCGATCGGCCAGGAGTTCGTCCTCGATCTCGATTTCGAGCAGTGTCCGCCAGCGCGCGAGTGGCTGAGGCATCTAGTCGCCGGCGCTGACGCGACAAGTGCGGGCACCGCCGACAGACCGCCTCGGCGAAAATTCTGATTCCAAGCGAGCGTGGCAGCCGATGCGAGGTTACTTCTTCTTGGTGCGATCGGCGGTGCGATAATCCTGGAACTTTGAGTCGCGCTCGTCGAGCGCCTTGGTCACGTTCTCGCGCAGCTTTTTCATGTAGTCGCGCGAGGATTGCTGGTAGAAGCCGAGCGCCTGGATTTCGGTGCCCGCGCGAATCGCCGCGCGCATCCCCATGATTTCCATCGCGCGATGCACCACGCGCTTGTTGAGCGACTGCAGGTCGCGAGGAATTTTCGCAACCCGGCGCGCGACGCCGAGCACCGCCTCCTCGAGCTGCTCGGCCGGAAAGGCGCCATTCGCGTAGCCCATCTGCGCCGCTTCGATTCCGCTGATCGAATCGCCGGTCAGCATCATTTCCATCGCATTACGCATTCCCATCAACCACGGATGGTACGCGCAATCGGGCGACGACATCGAGCGCACGGGAGGGTAGCCGACCTGCGCATCTTCGGCGCAGTACACCAGATCGCACGCAGTCGCGAGCTCGCTGCCGCCCGCCAGACAATAGCCATGAACCTGCGCGATTACCGGCGTCGCCATGTCCCACATTTCGAACCATCCGTCGACCAGATGCCGAGGCCAGGTGCCCTCGCCGGGCGAGATGTGGCGCGGGAGCGGCTCGCCTGGATTTTGCGAGAGATCGTAACCGGCGCTGAAGCACTTGCCGTTGCCCTTGATGATGATCGCGCCAATCGAGGGGTCGAGGTCGGCCTTGCGCAGCGCATCGAAGAGCTCGGTGCGGAGCGCGTTGGACAGCGCATTGCGCTTCTCCGGCCGGTTGAGCGCGATTCGGCGCACGCCAGGCTCGGGATCTTCGACGACGATAAATTTGTATTCGCTCATTTGATTGCCTCCCGGTCTTGCTTAGCGCAGCGAAGACTCGCACACCGCCCACGCGCCGTCGGCGAGCGCAGGCACCCGCTCGGTGAGCCCGGCAAACAACGGATCGTCAGTCTGACCGCGCAGGTAGCGCGCGTAGCTTCCCTCCATGATGATCGCGAGCTTGAAGATCGCGAACGCCTGGTAGAACGGAAAGTCGCGCATCGCGCGCCCAGTTGCGGCCTCGTAGCGCGCGATCATCTCGCGCCGCGTGAGCCACCCCGGCTCCACCGGCATCGCGCTGACCGCACTGCCGCGCGCTTTGTCCTCCGCGTCAGGCCAATAGCTCAGCATCCAGCCCAGGTCCGCGAGTGGATCTCCAATGGTCGACATCTCCCAGTCAAGCACCGCAATCACTCGAGGGGCCTGCGCATCCCACATCACGTTGTCGAGCTTGAAGTCGCCGTGCACGATGGTCGGTATAGGCGAGGCTGGAATGTGCGCCTCCAGCCATTCCTTCACCTTCGCCATCACTGGCAGCGGGCGCGTATAAGGCAGCGTGCGATCGAGCTGATCGACCCAGCGCTTGAGCTGGCGCTCGAGATATCCGTCGGGACGGCCGAAACCCTCCAGACCGACGCCGCGCCAATCGACCGCCTGTAGCGCGACCATTAAATCGACCATCTTTTCGCTGACGGCGCGGCGAATTTCCGGCGACCGCGCAAAGCTCTTGCCGTTGGCGCGGATCACTTCGCCGCGCATATATTCCATCAGGTAGAAGGGCGCGCCGATGTAGCTCGGGTCGTCGCACGCGGCGTACACGCGAGGCACCGGCACGGGAGTGTCCTGCAGTGCCTCGAGCACGCGATACTCGCGCATCACGTCGTGCGCGGTCGGCAGCAGCGGACCGCGCGGAGGGCGCCGGAGCGCCCACGACTCGCCATCGAAATGAACCAAATGGACCTCGTTCGAATGACCGAACGAAATGTTCTCGCTCCGGAGCACGCGCGGATCGCCGAGTTTGCGCTCGTCGAAAAAGCGCCGCAGTCCGGCGAGATCGACGGTTGCGTTGGGACCGGTCTTTTCTTCGGTTGCATTACTCATCGACGCGTACTGTTTTACGGATTAGAGCGCGCGGTCAAGCGCAGACTATGGCTCGAAATCGGATGCACCGCCATTGGCACGAGCACGGTGCGGGAGGAGACGACGTTTTTTAGGGCAGTTCGAGGTCGGGCGGTAATTCTTTGCGAGCAGATCAGGAAGAACCCGAAGCAGACAACCAGCGCCGCTGCCGAATCATTCTGCGGCGCAGCGTTGCCCGCTCCGGCCTCTTCCGCCCCTCTCTAAGATGCGCTCGGCCACTTCCTGTCAATCATCTACATCTTGTAGATAAATAAGTCAAGCGACCCTTGCGCATGGCGTGCCGCCGCTCGGCAAAGCCCGCAGCGCCAACTGAACGCGCGCCGGCGTGGACCAGTCTTGCGCCTTGCAACCGCGCGCCTATACAAACATCTGCGATGAATGCCGCGGCGCCAAGGGTCAGGCGGGGAAAAATGCGGGCGCTGCTCAAACTCGCGCGTCCCTACCAGTGGCTCAAGAACGGGCTCGTGCTCGCGGCGCTGGTATTCAGCCATCGCTTGTTCGTCGCGCACGATTTCGCGCGCGCTATGGTGGCGCTGGCCGCGTTCTGCGCGCTATCTAGCGCGGCCTACGTACTGAACGATATCTTCGATCGCGAGGCGGACCGGCTCAACCCGGAAAAGCGCGACCGACCGCTAGCACGGGGCGACCTGAGCGTTGGGACCGCGACTGCGATGGCGGCGGTGCTGGGCGCGATCGCCTTTGCGCTGAGCGCGCTGCTAGGCCTGGAGTTCGTCGGAATCGCGGCGATTTACGTGGCGGTTCAGTTCGGCTACTCGCTGTGGGCGAAGCGAATCGTGGTGGCCGACGTGATAACGGTCGCGATCGGCTTTGTCCTGCGTGCCTACGCCGGCGGAGTCGCGATCGATGCCGAAGTCTCGCCGTGGCTGATATTCATCACCTTCGTACTGGCGCTGTTCCTGGTGCTGGCGCGCCGGCGCCACGAGCTGATCGCGCTCGGCGACGGCGCGGTTGCGCATCGCAACGCGCTCGGACAATACAGCGTCAGGTTGATCGACCAGATGATTTCAATCGTCGCCGGCGCGACGCTGGTCAGCTACATGATCTATACGGCGTCGGTCGAGGTCGAGGCGAAGCTCGGCACCTCGCATCTGTATCTGACTGTGCCGTTCGTGGCGTTCGGAATTCTGCGCTACCTGTATTTGATCGACGAGCACAACGAGGGGGGCGATCCGGCGCGTCTGCTGTTGAGCGATCCCCAGCTCCTGGCCGCAGTGGTGCTGTGGATCGCCACTGACATCGCGCTTCTCTACTTTTGATGCGGTGCGACTTTCTATGCGATGCGCATGAATCGTCGCACCGTTGCTGGAAAAATCGCGGGCTAGTACTTTGGCAGGACGCCAGTCGGCTGTCCGGCGAGGCCCATCTGCTGGAATGGATTTCGGCCGAACGGGCTCTGGCCGACCGAGCCAATACCGCCGAGGGTGAGCTGGAACTGAAACTGGACTTCGTTGGGATTGTACGACTGAGTCACGCCGAAATCGGCCGCCCAGCAGTCGCAACTCGATTTGATCCGGGCGCCGTACTCGGCTTCCAGCAGTTGAGACGAAGCGAAATCATAGCTGGGCGCGAGATAGACGCCCAACTCGGGGAGCACGTCGGAGTAAGCGCGCATCGTCAATTGCTGACTGCCGTTTTTGGTGGTGCTCTTCTGAACGGAGTTGTTGGGACTCACGTAACTATAAGCCGCCTGCAGGAACGAGCCTGCGACCGCCCTGCCCATGAACAGCTTGGATGGGGTTTCGGACCACGGGGGCTGAAAGTTTAGCGATACGCTCGCGAGGCTCACTCCAGAGCGAGTGTTCGGCGCCGATCCGGAACTGGGATTGTAATCGAGTTGGCCGCCAAGTGAAGCGATCTTGGTCGGATAGAGAGTCAGCAGTCCCTCAATATCCGAAATCTGCGAGCCGTTTTGCGCAATCGCGTGGCTGGTGTCATACGCCTGCTGCACTGTTAGCTGCGCAAGCTCCTGGATCTGGTCACCGTTCCTGTTGTAAGTCGTCGCGCCGCTGGGAGCGAGTGCTCCGCCAGGCTCGCTCTGACCATTGTAGGGACCGATAGCGGAGTCCGGCGCATTCTCTGACACCGGAGGCGGGGGGCTCGCATTCTCTTCCGCTTCCTGCCCGCTGGGCTCGAACGAATTCTCTTCCTCTTCCGGCTCTGGAGCACTCATTTTCGCGTACAAGCGCGTGGTGACACCGTACGTTATGAGGCTCCGCGCATTGATGCGGTCGGTTTCGTCGAACAGCGGCAGACTTCCCTGGTTGATACGCGGAACGTATGCGTAGTTGGTAAACGGTTCGATGGTGTTCTTGAGCTTCTCGATACTGCCCCAGTTCACGTCCCACACGCGATCGAGGATGGTCGAGATTCCAGCTTCCCCGTAAGGAACTTCGTTGGTCTGGAATCTATTGTGGTTGGTGTCCGGACCGAGCGAGAGGGCATTGTTGAACAACAGCTTGTCGCATGGCTTGCCGTTTTTACACGTGCTAGTGAAGGTTCCTACCGGCGTGACAACGACGTCCGAACCCGAGGTATCATAGAGGCTTCCATAGCCGCCTGCGGCAACGTACCCGTAGGCATAGTCGCCGAACCGCCACGGCACCGTCACCTTGGGATTCATGGACATGCGCAGGCCGTCGACGCCCTGGTAGCGGTAGAAATCGACCGCCTCGGTGTTGTAGTCGACGAACGCAAAATTGTTCAGTATTTCGTCGCGGCCGGTGATCGTCAGATCGGGCAGCCGCTGGAGCGCGAAACTCTGCGGCTGGATCAAATCCTGGTTCCAGACGCCTCCGAGCTGTGCATAGCCGTTGGTAAATTCGTCGAGTAGCCCGAAATCCGAGGCCGCGTTGCGCAGCGAGCCGAAGTTGCTGCCGAAGCCGCGCGACAGTGTCCATATGTTCATCTCGCGCAGATAAAGACTGTCGCTCACCGACACGGCGTCGCCATAGACCATCAGGTCGGGAGTGAGATGCTGGCGCATCATGCCGATTATGCCGTAGCGATTTATCGGGATGCTGTCATCGGCGATCTGGGTGTCGGCGACATCGCCTTCGCGGTTCGCCTGGGAACGGAGCGATTCGTTATAAAAGGCTACATCGGTCCAGAGGTAGTCGTCCACGCCATTGGTCAGCCGGTACTCGGCGAGTCCGCCGACTCGCTGCGAGGTCTCGATGTCGAGCGCCACAGTCGCATCGGAGCTCTTGTTGATGTCGATGTAATACGGCTGCAGCCACTGGAAGCCGCGCAAGTTCGACTCGCCCTCGCGACCGCTAAGAAAGCCACTATGGCGGTCGGTCGCGGCGGGAAACTCCAGGAACGGTATCTTCACGGTCGGATAGCCCAGGATGTTCACATTCGCGCCGGTGGCGATCCCTTTGCTTCCGATATTCACGTCCATGGTGTCGGCGGTTACCGCCCAGTCGGGGGTGCCCTTGTCTCCGCAGGTGGTGAAGAAGCCATGTTCGACGAGGTAGTGCTGGCCTTGCACCTTCGTGATCTTCTTCCCCTCGAGATGGTAGGTGTCCTTCTTCGCGACGATCTTGGCGTTCCATAGCTCGAGGGTTTCGTCGACGATGTTGATCTTGGCCTCGCTCGCCCACAACTCGAGCTCAGGATCGATCAGGTGGACGTGACCAATCGCATGTGCCGCGCGCTGATCGCGCATTACCTGGATCTCGTCGGCCTTGAGCAAGGTGCCGCCTTGGGTCATGACGGCGTCGCCTCGCACGATATAGGTGTCGGTCTTGGAATCGTAAACCGTTTCCTTGCCGGTGACGTTGATAGGCCCTTCGTGCGCGGCGTGAACTGACGGAGGCAGCGCCGACCCCTTTTGCCCCTGCTTTTGGTCGCACCAGGCGGACACGTCTCCGCAGAGACAAATGAGCACAGTGAGGATGACGAGCGTTAGCGGTTTAAGCGCGTGCTTCAGGAAACAAACCTGCGCGGCCCTGTTGGGCCAAAAAGTACGCGTATACTTCGCCGATAAGATACACCGATCCAGTGACCAGCACCACGTCCTGCGGTTCGCACTCCGCAAGCACCTGCGCGATGGCGCGCGCCGGATCGCGCTCGACCCGCGCCGGCACCTTTGGGGCAAACAGGGGCAGCAGTTCTTCCGGCTCCAGCGGCCGCTTCGGCTGGGCTCGCGTCAGGGTTACGTCGCGGATGCGCGGCGCGAGCATCGTGGCAATCTTCTGCCACTCCTTGGTGGCCTGACATCCAAACACCAGGCGCGGTTTCACATCGGTGCCAAGCTCGACGCTGAGCGTCTCCAGCAGCGCCGCGATGCTGAGCTCGTTGTGCGCGCAATCGAGAATCACCAGCGGCTGCTTCATCACGATGTCGAAGCGGCCCGGCCAGTAAACCTCGCGCAAGCCGCGGCGAATCGAGTCCTCGCCGATCGCGATGCCCTGCGCGCGCATCGCTTCGAGCGTGGCCAGCGCGATCGCGGCATTCTCATGCTGGAACGGCCCGGCCAACCCAAGCTCGACGTCCGCTAGCTCCATGCCCAGGCCACGATAGTCGAGCCGATGCGCCGGAGCGTGCGAGCGGTAGGAAAAATCGCGATCGATGAGGCGGACCGCGCTCTGGCGCTGCGCGGCGATCGAGGTGAGCGTCACCCGCGCGTCGGGCTCGCGCGCTCCGATCACGACCGGCACTCCGGGCTTGATGATGCCGCCCTTCTCGCCGGCAATCGACGCGATCGTGTAGCCCAGGTATTCCATGTGGTCGAAACCGATCGGCGTGATCACGCTGAGCATCGGCCTGATCACATTGGTCGAGTCGAGCCGGCCGCCGAGGCCGACCTCGATAACCGCGAGGTCGACACCCTCCTCGGCGAAGTACAAGAACATCATCGCGACGGTGAACTCGAAAAAGGTGAGCGCGAGGCCGGCGCGGTCGTAAAGGTCGCGGAGCCGCTCGATATACTCGAGCATCCGCTTCGCCGACATTTCGGCGCCGTCGATTCGGGTGCGCTCGGAAAGATTCACCAGGTGCGGTTTGGTATAGAGGCCGCATCGAAAACCCGCCGCGCGCAGAACGCTGTCGAGCATCGCGGCGACCGAGCCCTTGCCCTTGGTGCCCGCGATATGGACCGCGCGCAGCTTGCGATGCGGGTTACCGATCAGTGCGAGCGCGGCCTCGGTCCGCTCCAGCTTGTAGATTTCGCCGCGGCTTTCGAGCGAGTACAGCCAGTCGAGAGTTTTGGCGAGACGTTCCATGCGGGGAAAAGTCTACCGGCGCGCATGCGGCAGGGAAAGGATTGGCGGCCATCTCGACCGCCTGAACCTTTCCGAATCGTTACTCTTTCTTGCGCCGGCGGGTGGACGGGGGACGCGCCGCTTCGACGCGGCGCCGGCTCGGAGCGGGACGCTCCGGCACGAGCATCGCCAGCAGCCTGCCGAGCGTGAACCTCATCTGATGCCGCGGCACGATCGCGTCCAGCATCCCATGCGCGAGCAGGAACTCCGAACGCTGCGGTTCCTCGGCTACTTCCTGATTTATGGCCTGCTGGACTACGCGCTGGCCGGCGAAGCGGAATAGCGCGCCGGGCTCCGCGATATTCAAATCACCGAGCATCGCGAACGACGCCGCGACGCCGCCGGTGGTCGGATCCGTGATCACCGAAATATATGGCAGCCGCGCATCGCGCTGCCGCGCGATCGCCGCCGACACCTTCGCCATCTGCATTAGCGACAGCGCACCTTCCTGCATCCGCGCTCCCCCCGACGCGACGAACACGATCACTGGCAACTTGCGCGCCACCGCAAGGTCGAACAGCCGCGCGAGCTTCTCCCCCACCACGATTCCCATGCTGCCGCCCATGAACTCGAAGTCCATCACACCGAGCGCGACCGGCCGCTCCTCGATCTTCCCGAGGCCGACCACCACCGCGTCGTTGCGCCCACTGTCGGCGCGCGCCTTTTCGATCCGATCGCGATAGCTCTTCAGATCGACGAAATGGAGCGGGTCACCAACCGCAAGCTCCGCGAACATTTCCTGCCAGGAGCCGCGGTCGAGCGTGATGCCGATGCGCTGGTTGACGGTGATCCTCTGATGATGGCCGCACTTCGGACAGACGTTAAGGTTGCGCTCCACTTCCTTGCGAAACGAGATTTCCTTGCAGCTCGAGCATTTCGACCAGATATCGGCCTCGGGCCCGGAACCCGCCCGGTCAATCTGTTCACGCGGTTCGCGCTCAGCCATCGCTCTTCCCCGCAGCCTAGCTCGTCGACACCGCGGCCGCATCGCCGCCGCGCGCCGCACGCATCGCGGCCTTCATCGCCGCAACCATGGCGCCGACTGACTCGACCACGTCGCCGCTTTGGATGTGTGATTCGATCATGAGCGAAATGGCGCTGCCGACCACGACCGCGTCGGCGAAGCGAGCGACGCTGGCCGCCTGCCCCGGAGTCGAGATTCCGAAACCGACGCCAATCGGCAGCTCCGTCACCGTGCGCAGCTCACGGACCTTCGCGCCAACGTCGACGCCCAGATGCTCGCGCGCGCCGGTCACTCCCGTCACCGCAACGTAGTAAAGAAACCCGCTTGCCTGCCGCGCGATTGAGCGGCTGCGCTCCAGGGGCGTGGTAGGCGCGAGCAGATAGATGATGTCGATCCCATTGGCGCGCGCGGGTGCCGCCGAGCTCCGCGCTTTCCTCCGGCGGCAAATCGACGGCGAGAAATCCGTCGATACCGGCGCGCGCGGCATCGGCGCACAGCCGCTCGCATCCGTAGTGCAGGATCGGATTGTAGTAGCCGAACAGGATGATCGGGATCTGGGTTTCCTTGCGCAGCTCGCCCACCATCGCGAGGATCGCGGCGAGCGACGCGCCGGCGCCGAGTCCGCGCCCATGACGCGCGCTGGTTCGCGGGACCATCAGCCATCGGATCCGAGAACGGCACGCCCAGTTCGATCAGATCGGCGCCGCGCGCTTCCAGCTCGAGCACCAGCCGCCGCGTGGTGTCGAGGTCGGGATCGCCGGCGACGATAAACGGGATCAGCGCGGCTTCGTCGCGCGCGCGAAGCTCGTGAAATTTGGCGGCGATTCGTCGACGTGATGCCATCGGTGCCTCAGAGCGTTACGCCCAACGCTTTAGCGACGGTTTGCATGTCCTTGTCGCCGCGTCCGGAAAGATTGACGATCATGATTTGCTCCCTGGCCATCGTCGGCGCGAGCTTGATCGCGCGCCGCGACCGCATGGGCGCTCTCCAGCGCCGGAATTATTCCCTCGCTCTCCGACAGCGTGCGAACGCCTCCAGCGCTTCCGCGTCGGTGACCGCGGTGTATTCCGCTCGGCCGGTTTCCTTAGATAGCTAGCTCCGGCCCGACGCCGGGATAATCGAGGCCCGCTGCGATCGAATGAGTCTCGCGAATCTGCCCGATCTCGTCCTGCAGCAGGTAGCTGCGATTACCGTGCAGCACGCCGACAGTGCCGAGCGACAGCGTCGCGGCGTGATGCGACCGCCGAGGCCCATCCCGCCGCCTCCACGCTAGATCATGCGCACGTCGCTTGTCCTTGATGAACGGATAGAAAAGTCCGATCGCGTTGGAGCCGCCATTGACGCACGCGACCAGCACGTCGGGCAGCGTCCCTCGTGCTTCACATCTGGCGCGCGCCTCGCGCCCGATCACCGACTGGAAGTCGCGCACGATCATCGGGTACGGATGCGGCCCCGCGGTCGAGCCGATCAGGTAATAGGTGGTGCGCACGGTGGCGGTCCAATCGCGCAGCGCCTCGTTGAGCGCGTCCTTGAGGCTCTTGCTTCCGGAATCCACCGCGGTGACTTTCGCGCCGAGCAGTTTCATGCGGAACACGTTGAGCGATTGGCGCTCGATATCGACCGCGCCCATGAACACTTCGCACTCGCGCCTGAGCAGCGCCGCCATCGTGGCGCTCGCGACGCCGTGCTGCCCGGCTCCCGTCTCGGCGGTGATTCGATTCTTGCCCATGCGCACCGCGAGCAGCGCCTGTCCGAGTGCGTTGTTCGCCTTGTGCGCGCCGGTGTGGCAGAGATCTTCGCGCTTCAGATAAATCTTCGCGCCGCCCAACTTCGCGGTGAGATTCGCGGCGAAATAAAGCGGCGTGGGGCGGCCGACGTATTCGCGCGAGCGATGCTCCAGGTCTTTGCGAAATTTCGGATCGCGGCGCGCATCTTTATAGGCCTGCTCCAGCTCGAACAGCGCCGGCATCAGCGTCTCGGCGACGTAGCGGCCGCCGAACAATCCGAAATGGCCGTGGCTATCGGGAAGACTTTGCATTCGCGATGAAGCTCCTGAGTTTCTGATGATCCTTCACTCCAGGCGCGGACTCAACGCCGCTGGCCACGTCGACGGCGTAGGGCTTGAGCGCGGCGGCCGCGGCGACATTGCCGGGAGTGAGCCCCCCAGCGATAAAGACGCGGCTTAGGTCGGCGCCTGTCAGGTCGTCGAGCGGGCGCGCAACTCCGGTTCCCCCGTACAGGCCGGGACGGAACGAGTCTAGCAGTATGTAGTCGGCGCGAGTGCCTCCCAGTTCCGGCACCTGCTCGCCGGGTCTCAACGAAAGCGCGTGGATCACCGGCACCGGCCATCCGGCCAGCGCGTCCGAGTCCTCGACATGAAGTTGAATCATATCGAGGCCGAGCTCGCGCACGCGCTTTTCTATAACGTCGCGCGCGGCGTTTACGAATACGCCGACCAGCCGCGCGCGGCCGGACACCGCATCGCAAATCGCGCGCGCATCGGCAATGCTTAGGCATCGCGGGCTCGGCGCGTAGAAATTGAGCCCGATCAGATCGGCGCCCAGCGTGACCGCGGCCTCGGCATCTTCGACCCGCGTGACGCCACAGATTTTCACGCAAATCGGCATCGTCCTACTTGCGCGCCTCCGCATGGCCGAGCGCCCCGACCAGTTCGGCGAGCTTCATGCGCGGCGCGCCGCCGCGGAGCAGGCTCTCACCGACCAGGAACGCTCGAGCGCCGGCCTTGTCGAGTCGGCGAATATCGGCGGGCGTATCGATTCCGCTCTCCGAAACGATCAGCGCATCGCCGCGATAGCCGGCGAGCAGACGCTCGCTCACCGCGATATCGGTCACGAAAGTGTGCAGGTCGCGATTGTTGATGCCGATGAGCGGGCTCCCGGTCATCTCGGCCAGACGCAGCTCCTCGGGATTGTGAACTTCGATCAGCGCCGTCATTTTGAGTTCCCGCGCCAGCGCTGCGAGCGAGCGCAATTGGCCCTCCTTCAGCATCGCAGCGATCAGCAGGATACAGTCCGCGCCCGCCGCACGCGCTTCATAGATTTGATAGGGATCGAAGAAGAAGTCTTTGCGCAGAATCGGCAGCTCGACCGCGCCGCGGACCGCGCGCAGATCATCAAGGGTGCCTTTGAAATGACGGTCGGTCAGCACCGAAATGGCGGCGGCGCCCGCCTCCGCGTACTCGCGCGCGACCGCCGCCGGGTCGAGACCCGGCATGATATCGCCCTTGCTCGGCGAGGCGCGTTTTATCTCGGCTATAATCGCGGGACGGCGCGCACGCAGCGCCGCGACGAAGTCGCGCGGCGCGGCTGCCCGCGTTGCTGCAGCGGCGACCGCCTCGGGCGCGACGCGATTGCGCGCCTCGCGCACTTCGACGCGCTTGGCGGCGAATATTTCTTCCAGTATCGAGCTCATCGCACGACTCCCGGAGAAACTTCCGGCGACACTCTTACGCTCGCTCGGCGCATCTTGTCGATCGTCTCGAGCGCGCGGCCCGAGGCGATTACTTCTTTCGCGCGCGCGACGCCGTCCTTGAGCGATTCTGCGCCGCCGCCCAGGTAAATCGCTGCGCCGCCGTTGAGCGCGAGCACGTCCTGAGCGGCACCCTTGCCACCGGCGAGCGCGGCGCGCAGCATCGCGATCGCGCTATCCGCGTCGCCGACGGCGAGTGCGCCGGGTGCGCTACGATCGATCCCGAACTCCTCGGGCGCTAGCTCGTACTCGCGAATCACTGCGCCCGATTTAATCTCGGCTATTCGCGTCGGCGCGCCGATCGAGATTTCGTCGAGGCCATTGACTCCATCAAGCCCGTGCACCGCCATCGCATGCTCGAGGCCCAGCGCAGCCATCGCCTCGGCCATCGGACGAACCAGTTTCGCGTCCGCGACCCCGAGTAGCGCGCGCCGCGGGCGCGCCGGATTCGCAAGCGGCGCAATCAGGTTGAACAGCGTGCGCACACCGAGCGCGCGCCGCAACGCGCCGAGGCGCGCGAGCACGGGATGATACGCGGGCGCGAAGATGAAACAGATTCCCGCCTCGCGCAGGCATCGATTGAGCCCATCCGGGTCGAGATCGATTTTAATCCCCAGCCGCTCGAACGCGTCCGCCGCGCCGATTCTGCCTGTCACCGCGCGATTACCGTGCTTGGCGACCGCAACCCCGGCGGCCGCCGCGACGAGCGCAGCGCCGGTGGAAATGTTGAACGTCCCGGCGCCATCGCCGCCGGTCCCGACCACATCGAGGACGTTGCCGCCCCGCAGATCGAGTGGGCGCGCGTGCCGCAGCATCGCGCGAGCGCCACCCGTCAGCTCGCCGCTCGATTCCCCCTTGAGCTTCAACGCGACCAGGAAGCCGGCGACCAGCGCCTCGGGCGCACCATCGAGGATATCGCCGACCGCGCGCTCGGCCTCGTCCGCGTCGAGCGAGCGGCCCGCGAGCACCGCCTCGAATGCGCGCTGAAGTGACATCGCCATGGTCAGCTAGCGGCCGCCCGGTCGAGAAAGTTCTTCAGGATATGCTTCCCCTCGGCGGTCAGGATCGACTCGGGATGAAACTGCACTCCCTCAATCAAGGCCTCGCGATGGCGCAGTCCCATCACCTCGCCCTCTGCGGTGCGCGCGCTCACCTCCAGGCAATCGGGAATCGATTGGGCGTCAACCAGCAGCGAATGATAGCGCATCGCCTCGAACGGGCTCGGCACTCCATGGTAAATCGTTTTGCCGTCGTGCAGCACCGGTGAAGTCTTGCCATGCATCAAGCGCCCGGCGCGGACCACCTTGCCGCCGAACGCCTCGCCGATGCACTGATGGCCCAGGCACACGCCCAGGATGGGAACTTCACCCGCCATCTCGCGCAGAATCGGCACCGACACGCCCGCCTCCAGGGGAGTGCACGGTCCCGGCGAGATAACGATTGCGCCGGCCCCCAGAGCGCGCGCGCCGACGACGTCGATCACGTCGTTGCGCTTGACGATCACCTCGGCGCCAAGCTCGCCCAGGTACTGGACCACGTTGTAGGTGAAGGAGTCGTAGTTGTCGATCATCAGCACTTTGATCGCTTGCGATTTCATCGACGCCTACCTCGCACCTTCGTTGGTTTCGAACTCGCGCGCGGCTTGCAACGCGCGCACCATCGCGCGCGCCTTGTTAACCGACTCTTCGAACTCGGCGCCCGGGTCGGAATCGGCGACGATGCCGCCGCCGGCCTGGATGAATACCCGATTGCCCTTGATCAGCAGCGTACGCAGCGCGATCGCGGTGTCAGTGTTGCCGGTGTAGCTGAAATATCCGACCGCGCCCGCATAAACCCCGCGGCGCACCGATTCGAGCTCGTCGATTATTTCCATTGCACGGATTTTCGGCGCGCCGGACACGGTGCCCTGCGGGAAGGTGGCGCGGAACGCGTCGAACGCGTCGCATTCTTCGCGCAACGTCCCGGTCACGTTCGACACGATATGCATCACGTGCGAGTAGCGCTCGACCACCATCAGTTCGGTGACCTTGACCGAGCCGACTTCGGAGACGCGGCCCACGTCGTTACGGCCGAGATCGACCAGCATCACATGTTCGGCGCGTTCTTTTGGGTCGGCGAGCAATTCCTTCTCCAGGTCGCGATCCTCGGCCTCGGTGACGCCGCGCCGTCGGGTCCCCGCGATCGGCCGCAGCGTAACCTCGCGCCCTTCGACGCGGACCATCACTTCCGGTGACGCGCCGACCAGGGTAAAATCGCCCAGGCGCAGGTAGAACATGTACGGCGACGGATTAATCGAGCGCAGGCTGCGGTAGATATTGAACGGATGCGCGGTGAGCGGCGCCTCGAAGCGCTGCGACGGCACGGTCTGGATGATGTCGCCGGCCGCGATGTATTCCTTGGCCGCTTCGACCATCGCCATGTAGCCCTCGCGCGTCACGTTGGATGTGATGGTCGCGTCGTTGGCGGCGAGCGCGGCGCCCTCGAGACGCGGCGGCACCGCGGGCCTCTTGAGGCGCTCGATGATCTCGTCGATCTTGATGCGCGCGCTGTTGTAGGCCGCGCGTGTCGAGGCGTACTCGTCGACCGGCACGTTGGCGATGATGCGGAGCGTCTGGCGCACGTTGTCGAACATCAGCATCGTGTCGGTGAACATCATGTAAAGGTCGGGCGTGCCGAGGTCGTCCTGCACGCTTTCGGGGATACGCTCGAAGCAGCGCACGATATCGTAGGCAAGAAAGCCGACCGCGCCGCCGAAGAAACGCGGCATCCCCGCGATCTCCGGCGCTCGATAACGTTTGACCTCCGCGGCGAGCTGATCGAAGGCGTTGGTGATCGAGCGCGCCTCCACACCGCGTCCGGGACGTATGATATCCATCCGGTTCCTGCGCGCCCGCACCACCATCGAGGGTTCCGAGCCTAGGAACGTGTAGCGTCCCCACTTCTCTCCGCCGCGCACGCTCTCGAGCAGAAAGGCGTAGTCGCCGCGCGCTACCTTCAGAAAGGCCGAGACCGGAGTCTCGAGGTCCGCGTTCATCTCGCGGCTGACGGGAATCAGGTTGAATCCCTCGGAGGCAAAACTTTCGAACTCACGTTCGGTCGGTGTCAGCATTGCTTACTCTCCCCTTTTCAAGCGCCGCGCTTCTCTCTCGCGGCCGCCGCTTCAAAAAAAGAAAAGGGCCGCTGGACTTCACGCCCGCGGCCCTTAAAAATTCGGTTTTGTCCCTGATTACAAAACCGGCGCGCAGGCGTAGACGCTGGTTTGCCAGCGCCAATCCGACCACGCCTTCCGATTCATGCAATCGCTCATGCGGATTCAAGATAATCACGCGGTTGCTGCATGTGTCAATCTGGATCCGAAATCGCGGCTCCGCGTTTTAGTTTGATCGGCGCGGATAGTCTCGCGTCGGTTCTTCGCCTTCTAACAGCCCGGCGAAGAAATTCGTTTCCCACTGCAATTGACGTTTCAGTGCGTCGAGTAGGCGGCGCGATATTGCTGTTTGAGTTTCTCCTGCGCGGCCTTCGCTTCATCCTGAGTTGCGTACGGGCCGATTTGGACGCGGTACCAGATCTCGCCGTTCATCGGAGTCTGCGATTCGTGCGGCTGGTAGCCAAGCGCCTTGAGCTTGGCGACCATGTCGTCGGCGCCGCTCTTGTCCATCACCGCTTCGATCTGGATGTTGTACGGCTTGATGACCCCTGAGACAGGGGCTGCGGGCGATGGCACGCTGGCGACGGCGCGCGGCGGCGGCGCCTCCTCTTCCTCTTCGTCATCTGACTCTTCAGTTGATGCCGCCGCAGGCGGGCGTACGGCCGGCGCGATCGGTGGACGCGCCCGCGCCACGGCCGCCGGAGTCATCGCAGCGCGCGGCGCGGTTGACGGCTTGGGCGCCGCCGCCACCGCTCCGGGAGAAGTTTCGTCGCCGACTCCGGGCGCCAGAGCCTCGGCGGCTGACGCCTCGGGCGTCGCTTCGAGCGCAGGAGGACTCGGCACCGGGTAGACGCTCGACAGCGAACTCACGTCGGGCTGATTCTGGCGCGCCATCTCATAGCCCGCGATTAGCCCCAACGCGAACACCGCGCCCGACAGTCCCAGCAGTCCCACCAGGATTAGAAATGTGCCCCCCGCTCCGATTTCAAATCGCATCGCCCCTCACATCCGTTCCGGCGCACTCACGCCGAGCAACTTCAGCCCACCCGCGATTCCCTCACGCAGCAATCCTGCCCAGAACAGCCGCGCCATACTCAACTCCCGGTCCGGTCCGATTATACGATTGGCGGGCTTGTTGTAGTAGCGATGAAACTCGGCGGCCAGCTCCAGCAGATAAAACGGTATGCGATGCGGCTCTAGCGCTTGGGCCGCCGCGGTCATCGCGTCGGGAAATCCGATCACGCGTTTGGCGATCTCCAACTCCTCCGGCGATAGCAGCTCGGTCTTGATCTGCGAGGCGTCGGAGGGGAGCGCGAGGCCTTGCTCGGCGGCGGCGCGGAACACGCTGGCCAGGCGGGCGTGCGCGTATTGCACATAGAACACTGGATTCTCGGGCGCCTGTTTCGTCGCGAGATCGAGATCGAAGTCGAGTTGACTGTCCGACTTGCGGAACAAGAAGAAAAAGCGAACCACGTCGGGACCGACCTCGTCTAGCAGCTCATCGAGCGTGACGTAGGTGGCCTTGCGCGTCGACATCTTGACCTTCTCGCCGCCGCGCGTGAGCGTCACGAACTGGTAGATGATTGGGCGAATGGTCGCGATGTCGTGGCCGAGCGCCTTGACCGCGGCGAGCACCTGCTGATGCTCGGCGATATGGTCGGCGCCGAACACATCGACGATCAGGTCGAAGCCGCGCTCGAGCTTCTGGATGTGGTACGCGATGTCCGGCGTGCGATAGGTTGGCTCGCGGCCCGGCCCCGAGCGCACCAGCACCTCGTCCTTGGGCAGGCCGACCGGCTCGCCCTTGAGCCACACCGCGCCGTCCTTCTCGATCAGCAAGTCGCGCTTGCGCAACCCCTCGAGCACCGCATCCACGCGCCCCTGCTTCATCAGGTCGAGCTCGTTGGTGAAAACGTCAAAGTGAATTTTGATCCGCTCACAGGTATGGAGGATGTCGGCGAGAATCGCTTTCACGGCGGCGGCGCGAAACACGTCGACGTCATTTGCGTCCGCGAGCTTGTCGCCGTGCGACGCGATCAGCTCGCGTGCGATGTCGCGAATGTATTCGCCCTGGTAGCCGTCCTCGGGCAGCGCGGCGCTGCGCCCCAGCTCTTCGAGGTAGCGCGCGCGCACCGACTCGCCGAGCAAACGCATCTGGCGGCCTCCGTCGTTGAAATAGTATTCGCGCGTGACATCGAAACCCGCCGCCTCGTACATTTGCGCGATCGTATCGCCCAGAACGGCGTTGCGGCCGTGGCCGACGGTGACCGGCCCGGTCGGATTGGCCGAGAGAAACTCAACCTGGATTTTTCCGGAGCCGCCGGGACGCAGCTCCCATCGATGCGGTTTGAAAAAATCCGCGCCCTCACTCACCGCACGGCGGATCTCGCCGCGCCAGTACGACGGCGCCATCCGGAAGTTGAGAAACCCAGGCCCCGCGACGGTGACCTCGGCGACTTCGGGTGGCAGCTCGATATGCGCCTTAATGATCTCGGCGATCGCGCGCGGCGCCTTGCCCTCCGAGCGCGCCATCGTGAGCGCGACGTTCGAGGCCGCGTCGCCATGCGCGGGATCCTTGGGCGCCTCGATTCCCGGCTCGCGCTCCGCGGCCGAATTCGCGGCCTTGAGCTGGCCCGCGGCGCGCGCCCGCTCCAGCGCCGCGCTCAAAATCGAAACCAGGATGTTCTTCATTTCTTGAACCGCATCGGCCCGCATCACCGACACGCGCCTATGGTGCCAGACGCGCACAGGCCTGTTAAGGCCGCGAGCTTGACGGCGCGCGGGCGCCGATGCGAACCTCACGACGCGCGTCCTGACAACATCTCCCGCACTGCGCGCGAGGAAAGCATCGCCATGAAACTTGGACTCGACGGCAAGGTCGCGATCGTTACCGGCGGTAGCAAGGGAATCGGGCGCGCCGCCGCGCTCGGCTTCGTCGCGGAAGGCGCCTCGGTGGTCGCCTGCGCGCGCGGCAAAGATGCCCTCGACGAAACTGTCGCGCTCGCCGGTGAAGCTGGCGCGCGGCGGCTGACTCCGGTCGTGGCGGACCTCACCACCACCGCCGGCATCGCGAGCGTCGTCGCGCGATGCATCGAGACCTACGGCCGCGTCGATATCCTGGTCAACAACGCGGGCAGCGCGCGTCCCGGACAGTTCCGCAAGATCAGCGACCAGGATTGGCTCGACGACTGGACGCTTAAATTTTTCGGCTACGTCAGGATGGCGCGCGAAGTGTTGCCGCAGATGGAGCGCCAGCTCGGCGGCGTGATCATCAACGTGGTCGGCACCGGCGGACTGCGCCCGACCGCGGGCTACATGGTGGGCGGGGCGGCCAATGCCGCGCTCAACCATTTCACCAAGGCGCTTGCCGAGGAGGGCGCAAGGATCGGCGTGCGCGTGGTCGGGATCAATCCCGGGCCCATCCTCACCGAACGCCTGCGCCTGTTCACCGAGCGTGCCGCGGGCGGCCGCAGTCTCGACGAGGTCTACGAGCGGATGACGCCGCTCAAGCGGCCCGGCAAGCCCGAGGAAGTCGCCGATCTGATCCTGTTCCTCGCCTCCGAGCGTGCCGCGTTCATCCACGGCGCCAACATCACGATCGACGGCGGCGCGAACCCGGGCCTGATGGGTTAGGCGCGCGGCTGAGAAAACCATGGACCGGCTCAAAGAAAAGGTCGCGCTGATCACCGGAGCGGCATCGGGCTTCGGACGCGAGGCTGCCCTGCTGTTCGCGCGCGAGGGCGCCAGCGTTGCGATCGCCGACATCGACGAGGCGGGCGGCAGCGACACCGCCTCGCAGATCGCGTCGCTCGGCGGCAAGGCGATCTTTATCCGCAGCGACGTGGGCCATCCGGCGGAAGTTAAAGCGATGGTTGAGGAAACCGTGCGCTCCTTCGGCCGCGTCAACATCCTCTACAACAACGCCGGCGTGCCGATGCATGCCACCCCGGTCGCCGACGTGACCCTCGAGCAGTACGCGCGCGTGATGGATGTGAACCTCAAGGGCGTGCTGTTCGGATGCAAGTATGGAGCGCCCGAGATCGCGCGCAATCCCGACGGCGGATCGATCATCAATACCGCCTCGCTGTCCGCGCTCAAGGGCCGCGCGAACCTGAGCATCTACGCCGCGTCCAAGGGCGGCGTCGTCGCGCTCACCAAGTCGCTGGCGATCGAGCTTGCGCCGAAAAAGATTCGCGTCAATTCGATCTGCCCGGTCGCGGCCGACACTCCGATGCTCGCGAAGTTCATGCGTGAAGGCGCGCGCGCGCAGATCGACGCGATGAAGCGCGCGGCCGCCGAGCCCATCCCGATGAAACGCCTGGGCCGCACCACCGACACCGCCTACCTCGCCCTGTTCCTGGCCAGCGACGAGTCGGAGTTCATGACGGGCCTCAACATCCCGGTCGACGGCGGCTTCTCCGCGTGAGCGAAAAATAATTCGCGCTCGCGCGCGCCGCTAGTCTTTTTTCTTCGGAGCCAGCGAAGGATCGTTGAGCGTCGGGTACGCGTTGCCGAGCTGGATCAGCACGCCGTGGCTGGAGCGCGGTGAGATGAACGCCTCGAACGAGGTCGGCGACCATTCGGTTTCGTCGACGATCCTGACTCCCGCCGCCTTGAGCTCGGCGGACTTGCGCTTGCTGTCCGGCACGTTGAAGGTCAGGTGATGCATCCCCTCGCCGCGCTTCTCCAGAAACTTGTGCAGGAATGAATTGGCGCCGAGCGGCTCCAGCAATTCGATCAGCAGCCCGTTGAGGTCGAACACGCAGAGCTTGAAGCCCGCGCGCTCGTTCTCGGCTTCGCTCACGAAGCGCGCGCCGAGCGTGCCCTCGAAAAACTTGCGGGCCTGCGCAATGTCCTGGACCGCGATCCCGATATGATCGAGCTTACCGATCGGCTGCTCAGCCATCGCACACTCCTTCCCGCGCCAATTTCGCCGATGCTAAGCGCGCCCCGGCTGAAGGATCAAGATGCTTGCGCGCGATGCGCGCGATCGGAATCATAGCGCCTATGCCATCTGACGCCTGGAAAATGCCGCCGCTGGTGAAGGTCTACGAAGCGCTCGGCGCGCTCGGCGACGGGCGAGTGCGGCTCGTGGACGATACCCACGCCCTCGTCACCTCATCGGAGGGCGACAAGACCTACGAGGTCGAAACTTCCGCCGACGGGCGCGAAGTGTCGTCGAACGACAACGCATCGTATTGGCAGGGCTACCTTGGCTATCCCGCGATCGCGGTGCTGATCGAGCGCGGCTTCTACCATCCGGCGGCCAACGTGATCGACGCGCTCGCGGAAATTCCGTGGAAAGAGCTGAACACGAAGTTCAAAAACGATTACGATCAGACCCTCGCCGAGGTCGATCGGCAAATCGAAAGCAGCGGCCACGATCCCGACGCGGTGCGCTCCGAGGCCGAGGCGCTGCTCGGCTGGCTGCGCACCTTCAAGCCGACGCGGGGCAAGCGCCGCCGCCCGCCGGCCACATCCAAACCTTAAGTCGAACGATCGCATCGCCGAGGAGGGGGATCGAATGCGAGTAGCTGTTAGAAGTCTGTTGATCGCTTGTCTTGCGACAGTGCTGAGCGCGGCGGCGATGAACACGGCCGCAAACGCTCAAAGCAAGTGCGAAGGACTCAATGCATGCCGGGACACTGACCCGGAAAACATCGCGGATGGAAGCTGTAACGGGGCTAGCGCCTGCGAGTCGAATGAAGGCGTCATCGCAACGATGTCGTGCCTTGGCATCGGTGCGTGTGAGAACAACGAGGGAAACGTCGCGGAGGATTCCTGCCACGAGAAAAATGCTTGCCAAAAAAATTTGACGCCGATCCCGGCTTTTTCATGCATCGGGATAGATGCCTGCTATCTCAACGCAGGCACAATCGTTGGACCGAACTCATGCGTCGGTCAACAAGCTTGTACGCTGCAGTTGGGCAGCAGTTCGATCGGTACTGGCTCCTGTTCCGGTGCGTACTCTTGTTCTAAAAATCGAGCCGCCATAGGCGAGAATTCCTGTATTGGCAAATCCTCCTGCGATGAAAGCCGCGAAGATCACCGTAGGAAACAACTCGTGCGTGGGTGAATACGCTTGCTACCGCAATAGCGTTTCGGTCGGCAACAATTCGTGCAATGGTTTTGAGGCCTGCCTCAACAATACCGTCCCGGTGGGCGATGACGAATGTAACGGGGACCGGGAGTGCGCACATCGCCACTAAGGACCAACCTTTCACCTAATCAATAGAAGACTTAGCCATGGACCGGCGGGCACTTGGGGCGTGGGCCGGTATGATTGGACCGGCGCTGTTCGTGACGACCTTCACGCTCGAGGGTTGGATGCGGCCCGGCTATGACGCGCGCGCGATGTTCGTCAGCGCGTTGGCACTGGGGCCACGCGGCTGGATTCAATGCGTCAATTTTGTCGTGTTCGGAGTGCTCTTCATCGGGTTCGCGCGCGGCGTTGCCGCGGAATTCCCCGACGGAAAAGCGTCGCGCGCGGGCCCGATACTTCTCACCATCATTGGATTCAGCCTGCTGGTTTCCGGCTTCTTCGTGATGGATCCCGTGACTGTTCTGCCCGACCTGATGACGATTCACGGCAAGCTCCATCAATTTTTCGGAGCGCTGGTGTTCTCGCTGTCACCGGTCAGTTGTTTCGTATTCCTGCGCCGCTTTCATGACGACCCCAGGTGGCGGCCGCTGCAATGGTGGACGCTCGCGGCCGGAACCATCACCCTTGCCGCAGTGATCCTGCTGTCCGCAGGTCCAACGCGGGCTCCGGCAGCGCCGAACGCCTTCAACGCATGGAACGGGCTCATTCAACGAACGATCCTGATCCCCTACTTCGCCTGGCAATTCATCTTTGCGCTGCGGCTCCGCGCGCTGAGTACCGCATCGGGCGGATCGCGCGCAGCTCGTCATCCTGCAGCGTCGTTCTCGATCTGAAACCGGAGCCGCCGTTATCAGTTCAGGAATCTGAAAAAGGATTTCCGAGGACCACCGCGAGCAGCGCGAGGACGATGAACGAGCACGCCGCGACAACGATCATCGGGGGGCCAGCGAGCAGGTATTCGCGATGGGTCAGGTAGACGACGGTGCCGTTAACATTGAGCGACCAGATCCTTCCGAGTGCGACGTCAGGGTGAGTGGGCCGGGTGTAGGAAAAATAACTCTGCGCGGACCACAAGACGATGAACACGGCGGCGTAGAGCCCCACGAAAATGCCGAGGACTATTTTTCGCCATCGCTTCATGGCCGTGTTAGTTTCGTCGGACATAGCCGGTGGCGCGGCCTGAAAGGTATCCGACGAAGAGATCTCGAGCCCTATTCGAAAACCAGCACCGACGAGTCGCAGACCGGCCGATAACCGATCTCCTGGTAGACGTGATTGGAGGTCGGATTTGCGAGGTCGGTATAGAGAAAGCAGAATTTGCGGCCTTCGTTCAGCAGCCGCTGGCTCAGCGCCGCGACGCATGCGCCGGCAAATCCGCGCCTGCGCAGTTCCGGCGGCGTGTATACCGGACCGATTCTTATCCCGTTCGGTGTTGGCCCCGAAAATCCCGCCATCGAGACCGGGCTCCCGTCGATCCAGAAGAACAGGCCCGCATCACGCTGGCCGAGGAACCTCTTCGGATTGCCCGGCGCCTGATGCGAGCCCACGTCACGATCGAACCCCCGCATCCACTCGGTTGCCAGCGCGAGATCCTGCTCCCCGCAAAGATGAAGATGGCCAGGTGTCGGCCGCGGCGGATTGACCCGATCGAGGCGATATATCCGCTGGGACTGCGCCCGCTTGATCGTGGCGCCGCTGATTTCACGCCAGGTCTCCGCAAAGATATCCGCTTCCCGCGAGAGCGCGACAATGCCCGGGAGCTGATAGCCCGCAGCCCACAGCTCGCGCGCCAGAAACGAGACCGCCTCCTCTGAGCTGGCGGTCGAGAGCACGAGATTCAGCGGCGGAGTCCTGAGCGCGACCAGTTGGATTCCGCTGTCGGCCACGACCGCATCAAGCAGCGGCGGCTGGTCGCTGTACGTCTGCCGGCCATCGACTATGCCCGCGAGGATTCCGAACACCAGGTTGTTCTCATCCTCGCGCTCGCCCAGGAAGGACTCGACCTGCGATCGAAAGAGCGCCGGATCCTGCCAGTTTTTCAGTGTGAGTTGCATCGCATCTCGCGCTTCCTTTGCGTGTCAGAGCTTCTCCCAAGGTGATGATCGATTCAACTCTCCCACCGCATTCCCGCTCTGCGTGCAGTTGATTGCACTCGCCTCCGAGTGGCTGTCATAAGTTACGTCCAGACAATTCCACCTGGGAGTTTCAGCGCGATCAGCTTGCGCATCGCAGGTGATGCGCGCAGAACGCGCATCAAAAGGGAGAAACTATAATTCGATGGCTACTTCGATAGCCGCGCCTGCGAGTCCGTTCATCAGCATCTGGATGGATCCGCGCGGGACGATCCGCCGGATCGTCGCGACCGATCCGACTCGCAATGTGCTGATGCTGGCGGCGACCGGACCCGCGCTGCAGGCGCTGGGCAGCTCGTGGGCGCGCGCCATCAACAAGCCGCAGACGCTCTCGGTGTTCTGGCCGTTTGGCGTCGCGTTCTGGGTGGCTCTGCAGGCGATCCTGGGAGTGGTGGCGCTATACGGATTTGCGTCGCTGTACGGATGGACCGGCAGGATGCTCGGTGGACATGCCAACTCGATCGAGGTCCGCGCGGCGCTGGCATGGGCGCAGATACCGATCATCGCCGCCGCGGTCATCGGAATCGCAGGCGCGCTGGCCGGCGTGCCGTATCCGGATCTGGTGCCGGGGCTCTCCCGCACTTCACGCGCTCGTTCGGCGAGCTGGCGCTGCTGGAACTGTTCTTCGGATGGTGGGGCTTTATCGTAAGTCTCCACACGCTGGGCGAGGTGCAGGGTTTCTCGGCGTGGCGCGCGCTCGGCTCGATCCTGCTCGGCGTGCTGGTGATGATCGTGATTCTGGGAGTGTCGATTTTGTTCCTGGTCCTGATGATACGGACGATGCTGCACTGAAATCCGTGGCGTTCGCGGGCGCATCGCGGGCCGGGTATCTTCGAGGAAGCGCTGCTGACCGCGAAGGCGGGCGAAGAAATTGTTTACCAGGACCGCCGAATTCTACGACGCGATCTATTCGTGGAAGGACTATGCCAAGGAGTCGCAACTGCTTCTCGAGTTCCTTTCGCGCTACCGGAAATCGGCCGGCAACACCCTGCTCGACGTCGCCTGCGGCACCGGCGCCCATATCGCGTACCTGAAGGACCACTATTCCATCGAGGGCCTCGACCTCGACGAGAACATGCTCGCGATCGTACGCGGCAAGTATCCGGACCTCCCGGTCCATCACGGGGACATGATCGATTTCGATCTCGGGCGCGAGTTCGACGTGGTCGTGTGCCTGTTCAGCTCGATCGGATACGTGCAAACGCCTGCGCGCTTGAACGATACGATCGCCAACCTCGCGCGGCATCTCGCGCCGGGCGGAGTGCTGGTCGTCGAGCCGTGGCTGACGCCCGACAAGATCCAGGGCGGCGATCGGGTCCATGCGCTGTTCGTCGATCGGCCCAACCTGAAAATCGTTCGCATGAACGAATCAGTATTCGAAAATGGCCTCTGCAAGTACGAATTCCATTATCTAATCGGGCAGAACAATCGGGTGTCTTACCTGCGCGAGCACCACACGCTCGGCCTGTTCACCCACGAGCAGTACCTGAATTCCTTTCAAGCCGCGGGACTGGAAGTTCATCACGACGCCGACGGCCTGATGGGCCGCGGACTGTACATCGGCGTGAAGGGAGACCCCTCGAGACCGGTGCCCAGGGCCAGGTACGGCTGAACGCGTCGATTTTTGTCCGTGTCAGTCCGGCGGATTTCTGCCCCACTGATTCCAGCGCCTCGGCAGCAGGATTTTCTGCAGCATCCCGATCGCCCAGCGGACTTCCAGCCCGAAAGGTATCGAGCAAAACAGGTAGCTGAGGACCAAAAAACCGGCGCCCAAAAGCCGCAGTGAGTGGAGTTGTTGGCGAGCCGGCGAGAACCAGCCGGGCACCAGCAGCAGCCCGATCGGGATAACCATCCACGGGGCCATGAACGCCAGCACCAGCAGGTGCGGCCGCATCGTAATGACGATCCTGCTTCCTCCGCGCGCCGGTTGGATCCGTCCGGTGATGAACGGCACAAATGCGTTGCGGTACTCGCGGTATCCGACGATGCGGTTTACCAGGAACTTGTCCGCGGCGACGGTTCCTTCGAAGCCCTCCTCTCCCGGCGCTGCGAACCGATGGCGTCGGCGCGGCTCGGTCGCCTCGCGCATCGCGGCAACGACTTGCGCGGGTGGAAGACGGCTGATCATTACGAAGCGCCGCCACGGCGGTACGAGAAGGTCGAGCCAGCCCGAGGTTTTGGGCCCGATCGCCGGTGGTACCTGAACTGCGCCGGAATCCATCGCGATTAAAGATACCGCATCGCTTTTGTTAAGCCGATCGGATTCTGAACATCGGGATCAGAACGGGCGAAGCCCACTGCTCTCGCCACTGCTCGGCTGAAAAATGCTCTGCAGCATTTTAAGCGCGCGGCGGGCTTCCAGACCGAAGAATATCGAGCAAAGCAAATAGCCGAAGGCGGCCGTCCCGAAGGCCATCACGAGAGCAAAAAGTCCGAAAGCGCGGCCTTGCGGCGCTGCGTGAAACAAAACGAATAGCACCAGTGAAATCGGGGCGGCCATCCACCCGGCCATGAAAATCAGCACGAACAAGTGCGGGCGCATCGAGATCAGGATCCTGGTTCCTCCGGGCGCCGGCTCGATTCGTCCGGCGATGAAAGGCAGAAATGAGTTGCGGTACCTGATGATGCGGCTCACGAGGAAGCTGTCAGCCTCGACGGTTCCCTCGAAACCCAGCGCCAATCGCGACGGCCACCGGAACCATCGCCGCGGCTCAGTCGCGTTGCGCATCGCCTCGACTACTTCGCCGGGCGCGAGACGGCTGAAAATTTCGTAGCGCCGCCACGGCAGCGTGAAGAGATCAAACCAGCCGGACGCCTCCGGCCCGAGCGCCGGTGGCATCTGGATCGCGCCGGAATCCATCACCGGCAAGAATATCGCATCGCTTTCGCGATGCCGATTGCCTTCAGAACGTGAAGGGAAGGCGCACGTCGACTCCCGTGAGCCCGCGCAGATGCGCGCTCAGCCTGCGAACCCCTTCAGCAGACTGATATGCGCTGAAGCGGACGTCGGCAGCAGATTTTCGGTCGGCGCACCACGACAGTTCGTTGACGCATCGCAGCGCTTCGTAATAGCGGAGCTTGTCGGGCGCGATCGGATTCAGTCTCGTGTACGCCTTCAGGTAGATACGCCTCACCACCCGCAAACTGGCATAACCTGCAAGCCGGAATGGTGCCGGAATCGACAAGGGAATGGTGACGAAGCTCGCGGTGGTGGCTCCCACGTCCATCGCCGGATCGCCCACAGCGGCGTTCACCCAATCCAGTACCGCGGTAACCTTGCCGTCCACCGTGAGAATGTTGAAGGGCTGAAAATCGCCATGACAAATCGCGCGCTCGGCGGGCTCGCGCGGACGATGATCGACGAGCCATGAAACGGCCGGCCGAAGTTCGGCGGAACGCTCGGCCCTGCCCTGCAGGAGCTTGAGCCGGCCCTCGAGCGTGATCATGTCGGTCGCCAGACCCTCGCGCGCGAACGCCGCCAAAAGCGCATCGCCGGACAGACGATGGAGCGCGGCCTGCGTCCGCGACATGATCGCGATCGAGTCACTGAGTATCCGCCGGGTGCGCAACAGCATGCGGACCAGTTCGATTGGCGAGCGGCCCGCGCCGAGGCCCTCGACCTCGGGCGTGAGCGTGCGGCCAGAAGCTTTCTCCATGATGAGGAAGGGAGCACCAAGCTCGGCCGTGGAAGTGACGGCGCGCATAGCGAGCGGCGCCGGGAAGCCGAGCGCACGCACGGTGTTCTGAACAACAGCTTCGCGCCGGGCGCGATCCGGATCGTCGAGCTTGCGCAGCATCCGGAGAATCAGCGGCCCGCCGAACTCGGGCCGCCCGTGTTTCAGCGAGAAGCTGTAGATGAGGCTCTCAAAGCCGCCCAGGACACGGGCAGGCGGTTGCGCAAATTGCAGGGCCGGATCGGCAAGCGAGGCGCGCAGGAAATCGAGCAGTCGAAGAGCTACGGCATCATCGAAATCTGAATCGGTTCGATCGCGTTCAGACGCCTGCTCCCGTTCCGCCGCATCGCTGCCCATGAACTGTTCCTTGCATGCGCACACGTCCGATGCAAAAGCCGGCGCGACGAAATCTCAATTGCGCTTGCCATAGGATAACGGTTTGGTTTATTCGGCGAGCTGGAATCGGAGAATCAAGTCGCGCCAGCGACGGTGATGAAGAAGTTAGTGGGACTTAGAGGGTTATTGGGGTCCGTCCCACCTCGGAGAAATAGTGCGTGCGCTGCGCAGTCACGCTCGCGGTCTTTAGGTTCTCAAATCGCTGTCGTGATGCCGGTGCAGCGGCGCTCGGCACCGCGCTCTCGTTCCCGGTAACCGATAGCGTGTTCTCGGGGATTGTTTGAATTCTCGCCAGCGTTCGCTGGATGTCGTTGTCACCGTCGGGGCCAGTATTGATGGCCATCGACTGCCCGTGAAGATACCCCTGGATTTCCACTTCCGAAAAGTTTCGAACGACCACCTTGTGAACGGACATTAACCATCGTACTGTCTAACTTTGTTAAGGAGGACCTTCGTATCCAGAAGAACCGGTCACCAAAGCACGTTCGAACAAACCACCCTCCATCCCGCTCAGGACTTAACACATGGCCAACGCCGACAACTTTTTTTGGACGCTGCTCTGGTTGTTCTTCATGGCGTCTGCAATTCAGCCGTACCTGAGACAACGCGCACTTGAAATAGCCCGCCAGCGCAGAATCGCGCGCTTTGAGCGAAAGCGCGGCTCGCGCGTGATCGTAATGGTTCATCGGCAAGAGACCATGCGGTTGCTGGGCTTCCCGATCGTCCGCTACATCGACATCAACGACTCTGAAGATATCCTCCGCGCCATCCGCATGACCGACTCGGATGTGCCCATCGATTTAATACTTCATACGCCCGGCGGTCTGGTGCTTGCCGCACTTCAGATCGCCCGGGCACTCCGCGGACATTCCGCGAAGGTGACCGCCTTCGTGCCTCACTACGCGATGTCCGGCGGTACGCTGATATGCCTGGCCGCCAACGAGATCGTGATGTCGTCTCATGCGGTTCTGGGACCCATCGATCCGCAGCTCGGCGAATTGCCAGCCGCCTCGTTACTCAAAGTGGTCGAACAGAAGCCCATCGCGAAAATCAATGACCGAACGCTCGTTTTCGCCGATGTGGGGAAGAAAGCAATTGAGCAGGTGAGGACCGCGGCCCACGAGCTGCTGGAAGGTAGATTGCCGAAGGAGAGAGCAGACGAACTCGCACACAAGCTGTCGGAAGGAACGTGGACACACGATTATCCAATCTCTGCAGCGGAGGCGAAGTCGATGGGCCTCAACGTCAACACCGATATTCCTGCCGAGATCCTGGAACTCCTTTCGTTGTATCCGCAACCGATGCGCACCACTCAGGGTGGAGTCGAGTATCTGCCCGGCCCGCGGCAGCGTCAGACGACCCGACGCGCTTAAACGCTGCCCACACCGCGCGCCTGAATGTCGCGGATCGTCTTGATGAGCCCGGGTTTTGCATATGTCCAGGTTTGAAATCACTCGCTAGAGGACACTGATTTGGTATTTTCTCCGTTTCTTTTCGTATACGTCGCGATTTGTTTGCTCCTCTTAGTGGGGCTCTTGGTGCTTATCCAGCTCGAGGTGATCAGTTACGCTTTTTTAGTTCTTGGCTTGCCTCCCAAGGTCGCGCTTTTAGCCCTGTTTGTAGGTCTGATCGGCAGTTATATAAACATTCCTCTCTACAGTGTCGAATCAGGTTCAGCGCCGCTCGGGGCTACCGCAGACAATTTCGGAGTGATCTATCCAATTCCATTCGAATATGGTCACGGGACCACGGTCGCTATAAATGTCGGCGGTGCCCTCGTCCCCATTTTTGTTTCCGGATACGCCTTGTTCAAAACACCTCTAGCGGTCATACCATCCGCGATCGGCACGGCGATCGTCGCCATAGTTACTCATCACTTCGCCTACCTGCTGCAGGGCGTAGGGGTTGCGATTCCACTATTCATCCCCCCACTTGCGGCTGCACTCGTCGCTTTGTTCCTGGGAAAAACGATGCGGGTATCGCGTGTCGCGCACGTCATCGCGTATGTAAGTGGCTCCCTTGGCACCCTTATCGGAGCTGATCTGATGAACCTGCACAGAATCGCTTATCTTGGGGCCCCTGTAGCTTCCATTGGTGGTGCCGGCACTTTCGACGGCGTATTTCTCACCGGAATTGTCGCCATTCTGCTCGCTGGTGTGAAAGAACCCGCCCCTGCCGTTTCCTCATCTTGATCGCAAAGACTGCCCTCTTAAACCCCCGCTGGACCAGCTTTCGACAAAGCGCCCCTGATGAATTTCTGTGTTATCTCGTCAGGATGGGCTTCTGACGTCGATCTCGTCCAAGTGAAGTAGAAGGCTCGCCGGGTCTTCATAGACTCGGTATGCTCCCGTCGTTTCCAGCTCATCCTGTCCATAACCGCCTGAGAGAAGTCCGACGCCAAGCGCGCGTGCCCGCCTGGCTGCCAGCATGTCCCAGATGCTATCACCCACTATTACGGCCGCTGTTGCGTCCACGCTGAGGCGCCTCGTGGCCTCAAGGAACAGATCGGGATCCGGTTTCGCATGAAGCACATCATCGCGAGTTACAACCGTTACGTTGCCGGGGACGCCCAATAGCTCGACAGCATGCGCGGCTGCCTCTCTTCGGCCGCTGGTTGCGATGCCCCATGGATATGCGCCTCGGTCAGGTAACCCAGCAACTGCTTCGCGCCGGGCGACGGGCGTACCTGTTCGATGCGACGCAGGGAAGCTTCTACGTGAAACTGCTGTAAACGCGCCGTCGTACCTGGGTCCAACTCTCTACCTGTCTCTCGTAGCAAAGCCTTAGCGAACAACCCACCGCTCATTCCAATCTTTCTGTGGATTCGCCATACGGAGAGCTCGATGCCCTCCTGCTGCAGAGCTTCATGCCACGCCAGCACGTGCTGGTAGACACTGTCTACTAGAGTTCCGTCTAGATCGAACACCACTCCGATTGATGATCCCATAAAGACTTCTGGATCTGGCACTTGCGAACTTTTCGCCAGGTCGCCATTGTCTCAAGATCAGAAGCGGGTGTGCGTCCTTACCAACGCGGAAACCCCACCAATCCGCCGAATTCTTTAAGCAAACGCGCTTCAGCTTGACCTTGCATGAACTCCAGCCGCGCACCGTGGGCCTCGGCTAAGTCGACTAGCACGTCGCGTAAAGCCACCTCTTGCGCGATCTGTCCCGAGCAAAACGCCTCGGCTGCTTGTTGATCTTCGACCACGAGTCCTCCAGCACAGCGCAACACCTTCGCGTTGAGATTCCAGGGAGCCGCAAGCAGATAAAGCCTACCCATCTGCAAGGCTTGAAGGATTCGCGGGCCCCACATTCCCCTATCGCGCAGCTCCTGCAACAGGGCTAGTTCGTATGCCTGTCTGCTCTCGGCGACAAAGGGAGTAACCGTCTTCAGTACCTCTCCTGCACTTGCCTGTGGATTGGGAAGCGAGGGGATGTGCCCCGCCATTCGCAGCCGCAGGGCGTGAGGAAGAAATTGCTCGAAGAAGTGCGTGTCCTCATGAGGTCCCATAAGAATCAGCCGATCGATATGCGACGTTTCGACCAGCTTCGCCAGCAGGTGAGCGGCGCGCTTGTAGAAGCGATGCACGACGGCATCGATGTGCCGGGCGTAGTGGTCGCCCTCAGCTCCGCCCCTCAGCTCTATTCCCGGGGTAACGCGCGCCGCAGGCCTCTTCTCGAGCTTGCGTGATTGCCCCTCCGAGCCCAGCTCGAGGAAGGCGTCTGTACACTCCTCGATATCGCCGAGGAACACCTCATAGAAGCGCCATTTCACGTTATCGACGAAAACGACTCCGTAGCGCTCGTATTCGTCGAGCACGTACTCAAGCGGGAACACATACGGCTCGCCCCATCGCGCTTCGACCCGGCCATGCGCCAGATCCACCACCGGCAGGTCCACCTGTAGTACGTAGATCCGTACCAGTTCCTGAGCCACGAAGAGTGCATACAGGCGCGCGTTGGGACGGTCGAACTCGAGTGTCTCGATCGCCTTGTCTGCGATGTCACGGGGAATCTGAAGGCTTTTTATGGTATTCTTTGCGCGGACTAACCACGCGCGCCTGGCGTTGTCCGGGTTGCTGGGATTGACGTCCACGTACAACGAAAGAAGCGGAGCAGAGTGCGGCGCGATAGTCTCCTTGACGAAATGAATATCATCCTTGCGCAGCATGGTTCAGCTCCTCTTCCGTCTATCGCAACCACGTTTATCGCGACCCCATCTGTCCGTTTTCATAGCAGCTCGTTTCGTCCTTTCCCAAACTGAAGATAAGTGAGACTCCAGAATGGACCAGGCGACTGGAGTGTAGCCACACCAAAGAGTCGATGATCAGAAGAAGACGTTTCGATCAAATCAAGATCGCCACGCTCGTTACGGCGAAAGATGTTTACTCGCAGCGTTTCGCTCTTACCATGATTGATCGGGCAATGTGCCGCGACTGGTGTGAGAGTGAGCGTCGCACTATAAACGCCCGGATCCTTAGCTAAAGAGTAATCGCCGGAAATGAGAAGATCACAGTCACGCGCGGCTTTCCCACTCCGCTCATGAAAAACTGCGAGCGCTTCGCCTGAAATGTCGCCGAGCCAATCAAAATCGAGATCACCATACATCTGGAAAGAAGGGTGCTTGAAAGACGCTCGAAAGCTATAGGCCGGAATTTCCGTTTTGACGCTCCAACTCCAACTCGCTGTATAGACCGGACAGCCTCCCCCGGCAAGGTTTAGCCCGGTTTTGGTCCACTGTGTTTCCAGCGACGCCGGGAGGGGCCGGTTTCGCCTCCGGCGGGCAACGCAACGCCGGGAGATGCCCTTTTTCCGAACGGCTCCGCAGACACTTTTCCCTGCGCCCCAGCGTCGTCATCGAAATTTGCTCCGCTCCGCTCGGCGTTCACCTTATCCCGCCGGCGACGGCAGTGCCGCGATCTTCCGCAGCATGCCGGCAAACAGCCGCCGCGTTAGATGGCTCTCCGCCAGCAGCAGCCAGTAGTAACGTGCGTGCTTGATCAACCGTCCGTCGGTTTTCACCGGTCGCTGCTGCAAGCTAGTCAGCGACCAGGTGGCGACCCTCATCGGCAGCACTAGCCGCCGGCACAAATTCCCTAGGTTGTAGTGTGGGATTCTCGAGGCCGTCCGGGGTCATGAAACAAAACAATGTTCTGCCATCCGTGTCGGTGGTCGTCTGCTACGAAAGATTGACTTTGAGCTCGCCGTTGTGACTGAAGACAGCGGGCGGGTCCTGAACGATACTTCCGGCCGTAAACGAGAGCACGCGTTAGCGACGGGAGCTACGGGATGGGAAGCGAGGGTCACATTTCCGATGGGCGCGCTGTTGCCTGCTGATGCATGAACGGGCGTGACGGCTACGAAAACAATTAACCTTGCCAGCAGCCGGAACCTGCACTTCGTCGCGATAATTCGCGTGATACGCGGCTTCAGACTGACAGTCGCGCGTTTCATTGCTCTGAATTGGCTCTCCTCTCGGCAAGGGTGCGCAGAAATCAGACGCTCGAGCGTTGCGAAAAAGCTGCGGAAGCGGCTGGTTGCATTTGCTTCGTTGAAAATGAGAATGATTCTCAATATTAAACATCGGCTCGACTCGTCAAGTGGAGCGCCCTCGAAATCTGAGGCGTTCAACAGATTTCCGATCGGTAGTTCGCAGAGCTTAAATGCGACTAGGGCTGTTCTGAATTGCATCTTCAGATCGACGCTCGCCTCGCACTTATCGTAGCGGGCATAATTACCGTCGATGATGCGCGATCGGAATCGGATCGTTACCGCAATGCTTTCTCGAACAGTCTCACGAATTGCCGCCGCCGCTTTCGCGGTGGCACTCGCGAGCATCGTGGCGGGATGCAGAAAAGCCACGCCCACGGCCACGGCGCCCGCTCCGGAAGTCGTAGTGACCGACGTCGTCCAGCGCGACGTACCGCTTTATTCGGACTGGGTCGGCACCACGGTGGGATTCGTGAACGCGGAGATCCACCCGAAGATCACCGGCTACCTGCTGAAACAGAATTACACGGACGGCGCCCACGTGAAGGCGGACCAAGTCCTGTTCCAGATCGATCCGCGCCAGTACCAGGCCGCGTTCGACCAGGCGGTCGGCGATCTCGCGCAGAAACAGGCCGACTACAAGAAGAACGCGCAGGACCTCGCGCGCTACAAGCCGCTGCTGTCAGCGCAGGTGATCAGCCAGCAGGATTTCGATCACGTCAACCAGGCCACGCGCGCGGCCAAGGCTACGATGGAGGCGGCGCAGGCGGCGGTCGAGACCGCCAGGCTCAACCTGCAATGGACGCAGGTGAACTCGCCCATCGACGGCATCGCGGGGATCGCCAAAGTGCAAGTCGGCGACCTGGTCAGCGTCACCATGCTGCTGACCACGGTCTCGCAAGTCGACCCGATCAAGGTGACCTTCCCGATCAGCGAGCGCGAGTACCTGCACTTCGCGGGCGCGATCAGGCAGCATGAGGAGACCGGGACCTCGACCAACGAACCGACGCTGGCGATGGTGCTGGCTGACGGCAGCACCTACAAATATCCGGGCCACTTCTACGTCGCGAACCGGCAGGTCAACGTGCAGACCGGCACCATCAACATCCAGGGCGTGTTCCCGAATCCGGAAAATATTCTGCGCCCCGGCATGTACGCGAAAATTAGCGCGGCGACCGACACCCAGAAAGGCGCGTTGCTGGTGCCGCAGCGCGCGGTGCTCGAGACCCAGGGCAACTACCAGGTCGCGGTGGTGGGCGCGGACAACAAAGTGACGATGCACACGGTGACGATGGGCAAGCAGGTCGGCGACTTGCGGATCATCACCGACGGACTCGCGCCCGGCGATCGCATCATCACCGAGGGCGTGCAGAAGGTCAGCGACGGGATGGAAGTGACCCCGCGGATGAAGCCCGCGCCCGCCGCTGCACCAGCGGCCGACGGCGCGCCCGCGGCGGCCACGACTCCGGGCCCCCAGCGCTAGCGCGATGTCGAAGTTCTTCATCAACCGGCCCATCGTCGCGATGGTGATCGCGATCGTCTTCGTGCTCACCGGCGCGGTGATGATTTTCCGTCTGCCGATTGCCCAGTTCCCCGAGATTGTGCCGCCACAGATCCAGACCACCGCGATCTACACCGGCGCCGATGCGCTGACCGTCGAGCAGTCGGTCGCCACTCCGATCGAGGAGCAGGTCAACGGCGCCAAGAACATGCTCTACATGCAGTCGATCAACGGCGACGACGGGACGATGATCCTGGAGGTCAGCTTCGCGGTCGGCACCGACGTCGACCTCGACCAGGTGCAGGTGCAGAACCGGCTGGCGCAGGCGACCTCGAGCCTGCCGGCCGCGGTGTCCAACTACGGCCTCACCACGCAGCAGACGGTCGGAATTCCGCTGCTGGTGTTTTCGATCACGTCGCCGAACCACACCTGGGATCAGGCCTTCCTGTCCAACTACGTGGCGATCAATATCGAGGACGAACTGGCGCGCATTCCCGGCATCGGGCAGGTCAAGATTTTCGGCGCGTCTAACTACGCGATGCGCATCTGGGTCAGGCCCGACACGCTGGCAAACCTGCAACTCACCGTGGCCGACATCACCAACGCGATCTCGGCGCAGAACGTCGTGAACCCGTCGGGCACTATCGGAGGCGAGCCGGCGCCGCCCGGCCAGCAGGTCACCTACACGGTGCTGGCGCAGGGGCGGCTGCTCAACGCCGACGAGTTCGGCAACATCATCCTGCGCGCCAACCCCGACGGCTCGCTGGTGCGGCTCAAGGACGTCGCGCGCATCGAGCTGGGCACGGAAACTTACACGCAGCAGGCGTACATGAACGGCGCGCCGGCGTCGGTCTTCGGGCTGTACCAGAATCCTGGCTCCAACGCGCTGGAGGCGGCGAATCGCGCCAAAGCGAAGATGGCCGAGCTGGCCGCGCACTTCCCGGCGGACATGAAGAACACGCTGACGTTGGACACCACGGTGCCGGTGACTGAGGGCGCCAGGGAGATCGTGATCACGCTGCTCGAGGCGATCGCGCTGGTGACGCTGGTAGTCTTCATCTTCCTGCAGAGCTGGCGTGCGACGCTCATTCCGCTGCTCACCATCCCGGTGTCGCTGGTGGGCGCGTTCATGTTCTTCCCGGCGATCGGGTTCTCGATCAACACGCTGTCGCTGCTGGGGCTGGTGCTCGCGGTGGGGCTGGTGGTCGACGACGCGATCGTGGTGGTGGAGGCGATCGAGGCGAAGATCGAGCAGGGACTTGCGCCGCGCGATGCGGCGCTCGAGGCGATGGAGGAGGTCAGCGGCGCGCTGGTCGGGATAGCGCTGGTGCTGTCGGCGGTGTTCATCCCGGCGGGATTCATCGCCGGCATTACGGGGTCGCTATACCGTCAGTTCGCGCTAACCATCGCGTTTTCAGTAATCATATCGGCATTCAACGCGCTCACGCTCAGCCCCGCACTTAGCGCGCTGCTACTGCGTCCACGCAGCACAAAGCCGTCACGAGGGCCGCTCGCGCGCTTCTTCGCGCTGTTTAACGCGGGCTTCGCGCGGGTGCAAAAGGGCTACATCAGCGTCTCGGGCCTGCTCGTCAGAAGGTTCGTGCTCGCTGTTGGCATACTGGTCGCCTTCGGAGTGGCCGCCGGCGGGATCGGAAAAATCCTGCCGCAGTCGTTTCTCCCCGACGAAGACCAGGGCTACTTCCTGATGAACGTCCAGTTGCCGGCGGCCGCATCGTTGCAGCGGACCAACGTGGTGATGCGCAAGATCGACGACATCCTCAAACACGAGCCGGGCGTCCGCTACTACGACGCGGTCGCCGGCTTCAGCATCCTGTCGCAGACCACCAGCGCTCGCAACGGACTCTACTTCTGCCTGCTCACGCCCTATGGCGATCGGAAATCGCTCGCCCTGCAGGCCGGATCGGTGGTCGCTTCCCTGAATCGAAAGCTCGCGCAACTCCCTGAGGCCCAGGCGTTTGCGTTTCTGCCGCCGGCGATTCCCGGAATCGGCCAGGCCTCGGGCGTCGACTTCTTCGTCCAGGATCGCTCCGGCAACACGGTCGACTACCTGTGGAACAATACTCAGAAGTTCCTTGCTGCCGCGCGCAAACGTCCCGAGCTCGGCGCGATGAATTTCACGTTCTCGCCGGCGTCACCGCAGATGTTCGCCGCGGTCGACAAGGAGAAGGTCTTCAAGCTCGGTATCCCGATCGAAAACGTTTATGACGCGCTGCAAACCCTGCTCGGCGGCTACTACGTGAATCAGTTCAACCGCTTCGGACGAGTGTGGAAGGTGTTCGTCGAGGCCGAGCCGGAGTATCGCTCCAAGGCCAAGGACGTCGGCCAGTTCTATGTTCGCAACAAGGCCGGCACGATGGTTCCGCTGTCGACGCTGGTCGACATGCAACGCGTCTTCGGCCCCGAGTTCACGACGCGATTCAACGAGTATCGCGGCATCGAGATATTCGCCTCGCCCGGGGCCGGCTACAGCACCGGCGACGCGATGAGCGCCGTGACCCAGGTCGCGAACCAGGTCCTGCCGCGCGACATGGGAACCGCGTGGAACGGAATCTCCTATCAGCAATCAGTAGCAGGTGGCAGCGCCGGGGTTTTCGCGCTCTCGATGTTGCTGGTGTTCCTTATCCTGGCCGCCCTGTACGAGAGCTGGACGCTGCCGCTCAGCGTGCTGCTGAGTGTCCCGATCGCGGTATGCGGCGCGTTCTTCGGCTTGTGGTCGCGCCATTTCGACAACGACGTTTATGCCCAGATCGGTCTCATCATGCTGATCGGACTATCTGCAAAGAACGCGATCCTGATCGTCGAGTTCGCCAAGGCCGAGCTCGAGAAAGGCGAGTCGATCGTCGATGCTGCGCTCAACGGCGCGCGCATGCGTCTGCGCCCAATCCTGATGACCTCGTTCGCCTTCATCTTCGGCCTGATGCCGCTGTGGACCGCTCTCGGAGCGGGCGCAGTTGCGCGACGCCTGATCGGCACGGTCACCATCGTGGGCATGGCGTTCTCCAGCGCCTTCGCAATCTTCATCATTCCGGCATTGTTCGTCATCGTCGAGCGCATCGCACACCGCAACGATCCCGACCGCCGTCCGGTGATCAGGGTCACTCCCGCGACGCGTCTTTCGGCGCCGGCCGATGCTCCGGTATCATCGCCCGAGCGGGCCGCGGGCGGCGGCAGTTGACGTCCGAACGTAAAGCAACGGCGCCAGAGGGGAGAGCTCTCGACTCTGATCGCATGCGATTTCGCATCAAACACGTCACTCGATACGTTTACGAACGGCCGGCCTCCAATTCGCATAACGACGTACGTCTCACGCCAATGGACGCGCCGGATCAGAAGCGCATCGCCTTCAGCCTCGAGGTCACGCCGCTGGCTGCGATCGCGGAATATCGCGACGCGTTCGGCAACCTCGTGCATTCGATCGACGTCCAGCCTCCGCACACCGAGCTGGTGATCAGCTCGGCTTCGGTAGTCGAGCGGCTCGCGCTGCCCGCTCAACCGGCGCCGCAAATCACGGTTCGCGATTTTCTGGTCGACGATGCGGACCGCATGAGAGACTACGGAGAATTTCTGAATCCGAGCCGCTATGTGCCATTCAGTGATCGGTTGCGAAGGTTTTTTTGGTCGGTGCGTCCACAGTTGTTCGAAGACATCACCGCGTATACCGAGCGCATGATCCTTTACGTGCGCAATCAGTTTGCCTATGACGTCGCCACCACCAACGTACACTCCACGGTTGACGATATCCTTACTACCGGCGGCGGAGTATGCCAGGACTTTGCGCACCTCAGCATCGGTCTGCTCCGCCTGGCCGGAATTCCGGCCCGCTATGTGTCCGGCTATCTCGCTCCTGATCCCAAGCGGGATCCCAGATCCGCGCCTCCTGAACTGGCCAGCCACGCATGGATTGAGGCTCTCTTGCCCGGCGCCGGCTGGACTGGATTCGATCCGACGCATCGGACCCGTACCATGATTCGCCATATCCGCGTGGCGGTCGGCAGAGACTACAACGACCTGCCGCCGGTGTCGGGAGTTTATAAGAGCGCTGGTGGCGCCCGGCGGATGGCCTACGAGCTGGAAGTGAGTCTGGCAAGCGACGACGTCCCGGCGAGTCCCACGGATAGAGATGAGTAGCGAGCGCTATCCGAAATAGAACACCACGGTGATCAGGTTGACCGCGGCAAAGGCCGCGGGCAGCGCAATTCTGCTGAAGCGGTTCAGCCTTTGCGCGCGCGCGGCGCGCCCCGACCGGCCTACGACGTGGACCGCGGTGAGTTCGATCGCCGTCGCGAACACGAACAGATAGCAAACGAGGAAAAAGACATCGATAAAGGTCAGGTACGGAACTTTGGGCAGGTTCGCCTGAATTGCGAACGCAAATGCGATCACCGTCAGAATCGTCGTGACCGAGATCTGCACTTGGCTGCTCAGTTCGGTCGGAGCGATCCAGAAGACCGTCCACGAGAGCACGACCATCAGGAGCAGCGGCAGGACGACCTTCGATATGTAGAAGTTGAAATGACGCGCAATCTTTATCGTGAAGCGAATCTCGCTGATCGACTCACCGTCTAATCCCGGTACCTGTTCGACCGCCGCGTTCATCCCGGTTATCGCCCACTGCGCCAGCGACTCGTATACGCGGGGCTCGGCGCTCATCGCCGCTACGCCGCGCTCGGGCGCGAGCTCGACCATCTGATCCTCAGCGACGGTTGGATGAACCAGGATCTCCAGCGTTTGCCCGTCGAAAGGAAAAGTGCGCATGCGGAAAGTGTTCGACAACTCCGCACTGGAACGCTCGGAGTACCTGACCGTGCCATCCGGAAATGCGCGAATCGTGACGTCGGAGGCCGAGTGCGGCACCACGCCGTTGACGAAGTCGAATCGCGGATACCAGATCTGGTCCAGAGAATAGGTGCGGAATTTCTCCCACTGTGCCCGCGGTGTGAAGGCAAGGCGCGGATCTTTCCAGTTCGCGACCAGATAGCCGACCACCTGGAAACGCTGCATCACCTCATCGATGTCAGAAATGTTGATCACGCGCATCGCGATCGCTACCGGCAGCCGATAGCCGTCGCTGACCGGCGGATTAAGCAGCGGGTTGGCCGCCTCAGTAACTCCGGCCCCTCCGGAACCAGCGGCCGCCACCGAATTGCAGCAAACCAGCGAACCCATCCCGACAGCCATCGCGGCAATCACCCGCGCCCAGCGAAATCTTCTCATCTATGTTCTCCGTGCTCTCGAAGTCTAACGGGACCCGATAGCCAGCCGGTCCTTGCTGAACCATACCGAACACAGCGTCGGAAACCACTACCGCGAGTTCAAGCCAGACGAAACGATCGGCGGCGAGAACCCCCTTTCCAATCGCCGGATCAGGCTGGTCAGCGAGCAGTTGCCTGATCACTCCGGCCGGCAATATAACTTTGAGCCGTGACTTAGATTCAGGAGGTTCGCTTATGGCCGCCGCGCTCTATGAAGTTCCCGTCCGCCGCATCGACGGAAGCCCCGCATCGCTGGGTGATCATAAAGGCAACGTGATGCTGGTTGTGAACGTCGCGTCGCAATGTGGCCTGACGCCGCAGTACGCCCAACTCGAAGAAATCTACGAAACCTACCGCGACCGCGGATTTGTCGTGCTGGGTTTTCCGGCGAACGAATTTGCCGGGCAGGAGCCGGGTTCCAACGCGGAGATACAGCAATTTTGCCAGACTAAATTCGGCGTGAAGTTCCCGATGTTCGAAAAGATCGTAGTGAAAGGTCAGGGACAGCACCCGCTCTACCAGCACCTGACGGCGGCGCGTCCAACCGCGCAGCAAAATGCCGACGGGAAACTGCGCAAGACGCTGGAGCAGCATGGACTCGCTCCCACCAACGCCACCGACATCATGTGGAACTTCGAGAAGTTCCTGATTAATCGCCAAGGCGAAGTGGTGGGACGATTCGCTCCGGATGTCGCCCCGAAAGACCCGGCACTCACCAGCGCGATCGAGTCGGAGCTGAGCAAGCCGACCTAGCCTCGCCTAGGCCGTGCAGCGGCGAGTCCCTGGCTACGATCTGATTTCTTCGACACCGTCCAATCGTTTCGAGAGATCGATTGGATCGCCGACTGCGACCTGGTTGGGATCGACCTGGTATGCCCATACGTCGAACTTAGTCAGGCGCGCCGGTCCATACACGGTCGCGAAGGCGCACTCGACCGCGTCGAGACCCTGCGCGATCTTTATGCGGCCAATTCTCGGTTCGTTGTAGCGGGCATCAAACACGTGCCATTGGCTGCCAAGATACACTTCGCTGTAGGCGTGAAAATCCATCGGCGATCCGGGATCGATATGTCCGATGTCCGGCAGATGACCAGTGACATATCGCGCCGGAATGTTGAACGCTCGGCACAGCGCGATCGTGCAGTGAGCAAAGTCGCGGCATACGCCGTAGCCGCGTTCGATGATTTGCGCGGCGGAAATGTCCGGCCGTCCCGAACCGAAGCGATACTCGATGTTGTTGTGAACCCAGTCCGAGATGGCCTGCACGCGCTCACCGGCATCGTAGATATGTCCAAACTTGTCGCGGGCGAACGTAAACAGCCGGTCGGAATCGCAATACCGGCTGGGCAGCAGGTAACGCAAGAATGCCGGCTCGAGCGTGGCGACCGACGCGAAATCTCCGTACTGGTCGGACTTGTCCGACGCCGCAGACACCTCTACCAGGGCGTCGTGACGGATCTCGTTCAGTCCTTTTTCCAGAATCACCCGGTAGGCGACGTTGCCGTCCGCGTCAGCGAAAGACTCGGACTTGGCAGCGCGGCCGAAGTCGAGAGTTTCGTTTCGAATAGGATGATCGGGATCGAAGCGCGGATGAACCATTAGAATCGCCGTTGCTGACGATTCGCATTCAAAATCAATCGTACAACCGACCCGGACCGTAAGCATCTAACACCTGCAAAACACAACGCGAATCGCCTTACCCGGCGTTGCGAACTCGATCGAAGAAATCGGCGAACAGTGGAAGATAAAGCGGATGCCGTTCCGGATGATACTGCACTCCGATCGCAAAGGGGTGCGAGCGCAGTCGCGCCTGTTCCACTATTTCGTCGCTCACGGACCACGCCTCGACTTCGATCCCGTCGGCCAGCTTTTCGAGTGCCTGGTGATGCGAGCTGTTCACCGCCGCGAAGCGATGGACCGCATTCGAGCTATGTCTGAGCGGCTGGATGTTTGCGATCTCGGCGTTGTCATGGTCGGGAATGTCAATGTGCAAGGTCCCGCCCATCGCGACATTCAGCACTTGCAGTCCGCGGCAGATCGCCAAAATCGGCTTTCCCGACATAAGCATCTCGCTGGCCGCTTTGAATTCCCATTCATCGCGCGCGCAGTCGGTATCGACAATCAACGACGGCTGCGCGACCGGCTGGCGCAGAAAGCCGCGCGAAATATCGCCGCCGCCGGTCAACAGCAGCGCGTCCATCTGGCTGAGATCGACCGTATGCAATCGGGCATTATGCACCGTCACATCCGGATAGCGGCTGAATATGACAGTGAACCAATGTTCGTCGCATTGGCGCATCCACGTCGCGATACTCGTCATCTCTAATCCGGTCGGAAAAACTCCAACGTGGAGCCCGTCGAATCGATGACGACGCGGCTCCTCCCCTAGACTACGGATGAGCCCGGACTGTCGCAAATTCGACGACCGCTGCGATTAAACACAAAAACTCCGAAAGCAGAGAAAACACTGGCGTTTTGGAGATCGTCGTCATAGAGTCGCCGGCATATGATCGTCCAGATTTACAGCATGACTTCGGTGACCGACGCCGTCGCGACGGCCCAGGCTGGCGCCCATTTCATCGGCGTCGTAGTCGCGGCGCCGGGCGTCGTTCCCGAGGGGATATCGTCTGGGACTGCGCGCGAGATTCTCGCCGCGATACGGCCGCGCTCGCGCGGGGTGGCGCTATCGCTCGCGGACGATCGCGACGAGATTTGTGCGATGGTCGACCTGGTGCGCCCCGACATCGTGCATCTGGCCGCGCGCGAGATTGAGCCCGAAGATTGCGCTTGGATCCGAACCCGCATCGCGCCGGTCAAGCTGCTGCGCGCGATCGCCGTCCGCGCCGGCGAAACCATCACCGAAGCCGACGCGCATCAGGAGTGCGCCGACTACCTGATGCTGGAGGCGGGGGCCAAGGGCCGCCCTTATGGCGGCGCGAGCGGCGAAACGCACGAATGGACGGCCTGCCAGGAGGTAGTCGCGCGCTCGCGGCTTCCGGTAATCCTGGCCGGTGGCCTTTCAGCCGACAACGTCGCGGAAGCGATCGCCGCCGTAAGGCCGTGGGGCGTCGACTCCTTCACGCATACGGACTTCGCTGGGCAACGTGGGAAGAAGGATCCTGCCCGGGTGCGCGCGTTTATCGGCGCGGCCTTGCGCGCATTCGCCGCAGCGCTCGAGTCACCCGCGCGCTAACCCATTTCAATGGCTAACTCGCAATGGCTAACTCAGACGCCGGAATTGTTGAAGTAAAGAGTTTCACCACCAGGAACTTCACGCTCGAAAGCGGCGAAGTCCTTCCCGAGCTCAAACTGGTGTATGAGACCTACGGAAGTCTCGCACCTGATGGCCGCAACGCGATTCTCGTAACCCACGGCTACACTTCCAGCCAACATGCCGCGGGCCGCAACGCCGCCGGCGAAATCGGTTGGTGGGACGGCCTCATCGGCGCGGGCAAGGCAATCGATACCAACAGGTATTTCGTCATCTCTTCGAACATGCTGGGCTCTTCGTTCGGATCCACCGCACCGGCCAGCATCAACCCTAAGACTGGCAAACCTTACGGCCCCGACTTTCCGACGATCACGGTGGTCGACATTGTCAGCGCGCAACACGCAATGCTGCAGGCGCTCGGCGTGAAGCGCTTGGTGGCGGTGGGCGGGTTGTCGTATGGCGGCTATCAGGCATTTCAATGGGGCGTTACTTTCCCGCGCGAGATAGACGGGATCGTCGCAGTCGTCACGGCACCGATTGCCAATGACGGCGAGGAGATGGTCGCCAACCTGCGCGCGCGTTTTGCTGCCGCGCCCGGCTGGAATGGCGGCCGCTATTACGAAAGCAACGCGATGCAGACCTTTATGACCGAGTTGCGCATCGCGACTCTGAAACGCTACGGCATCGAGGCAGAGTTGGCGGCGCGGTATCCCGATCCGGCCGCGCGCGAGGCGGCAATCCGGAAGCTCGCGGAAAGCTGGGCCACGGTGTTCGATCCCAACTCGATGATCGCGTTGGCGCAGGCGCGCGCGCATTTCGATACCGAGAAAGACTTCGCGAAGATGCGTGCCAAGGTGCTCTACGTACTGTCTCGCACCGACCAGCTTTTCCCTCCCGCTATTGCTGCGGACGTGATGGCGAAGCTGAAGGCCGCGAAGGTCGACGCGACCTATTTCGAGATCGATAGCGATAACGGTCATATGGCAAGCGGCACCGAATGGCAGAAATGGGCGCCCACGCTACGCACCTTCCTACAGCGTCTGCCCGACGCTCGCTAACTATAAGACTACAAATAGGTGCGCCCTAAGCACGTCCTTAACTAGGGTCGCAGCGTTCAGTGGATACTTAGGGTGTCTCTCCACGTGTCACGCCAAGCGAAAGTCCCGGTCGCTAGGGCAACCACTTCTTGATTGAATTGAGCGGGTTAGGGATCGACATCGGCTTCGAGCCGCTCGAGGAGCCACCGCCGACCAGGCTGCCTGCCGCGTCTATACCACCCTGGATGATTCGTCCCGGCGTGCTGATCGCGCCCATCGCGAGACGCCCTGTAAGTCGCGGGAGGTCGGGGAGCACCAGCACGTCCGGCAGTTTTCCAGTGACGATAACCGGAATCGCGAAACGCAGGCCGAACGAAAGGTTGATATCGTTATTCATACTGATGTTCTTGTCCATATCAAACCATCCGTTGCCGGTGATTCCGTAGTCCGGCGAGTTGACTACCAGGTCGTTGGTGGTGAGTCGGGGACCCACGAGCTGGAAGCTCATAGTAACGCTCTTCAGTTCGGTATTGGGATCGACCAGCAACCCACGATGGCTCGACATGAACGCCACGTCGAGGATCTGGCTCACTCCAGGCGCAGAGGCGACCGCATTAATCGCGTCCGCGACGATATTGACGCCGATCAGTTTGCCGTTGACCAGGGACAACTGTCCGTTGCCTCGCAGCGTAGGCTTGATGTGATCCCAACTGTCGCCGCTGCCCGAGGCGGTGAGGTTGCCGGTTAGAAACCCGCGCACCGTTTTGGCTGCGTCGAGTTGCTGCGAGCTCAGTGCCTCCTCGACGTTGACGTTTTTAGTATGCAGCGCGAGGGTGAAATTCGGCGCCGCGCCCAGTACCACGTCGGTATCGGTCGACAGCGACCCTCCGAACACATCGATGTTGAGGGGACGCAACGACACCTGGCCGTCGTGGTACGCGGCGGTCAGGTCCAGGTTGCGATACGCGATATTAACCGCCGACCCGTCGCTCGAATTTATCTTCGCATTGATCTGCGGCGCGCTGATCTCGCCAGCGGCAGTACCGCTGATGGCGAGCTGATTGACAACCTCGTCGCGCGGACGGTTCGCGAGTAAATCGGAGATTCTCACCGAGTCGGCGTTGAGCGTGTAGCTTGCGTTCAACGGACTCAGCGATTCGATGCGTCCCTCGACCTTCGCGTGCCCTTGGCCGAGCGTAAAACTCGCCGGCTCAATCACGATCTGATTCTTCCGCGTCAGCAGGATGCTGCCGTTCAAGTCGGAAACGCGGCTTGGAAACGACGGCCCGAGGCTCAGGGCAACCTGTTTCAACACCACCGTGCCGTCGAATTCAGGGCCGCTATCAGGCAGCGTCGCGACGCCGTGAATTTCGCTCAAACCGCTGGCAGCATATGGCGCCGCCGCAGTAACTACTGGACCGAGATTGGCGAGGTTGAAGCTGTTGCTGTCAAGCTGCGCGCTGATTCCCTGGGCGCCGCCCAGCGAGATCTTGCTCGCGATCAGCTCAAGGTCTCCAAGCTTCAAGTCGAGCCGCGCCAGCTCGAGATGATTCTTCCACGAGCCGATCGCTTCCAACGCGGCTGCGTCGCCGTCGGGTTTATCGAAGAACCCCGCGTACGCCACGCGCGCCGCGGTCAGATCAGAGCTCACCTGGAAATCCAGCTTCTCGATCGAACCGCTGATCGTTCCGCTCACCGAGAACGGATCGGGTATCGACAGATTGTCCGGAACGGCGCCGCCCGCGATCGCAAGCTTGCGAAAACGCTCCAACAGAATCGACTCGATGTTGAACTTTACGTCGAGCGGAAGCGCACCCGTATCGAGAACGCCCCGCTTGAGGAGCGGCCCGACCTTGCCCGACGCTTCGATGTTCTGCTGCGGGCCCGGAAAGGCGAGCTTCAAATCCACATCGAACGGCGCCATAGCGTCGAAGTTCGTCACCTCGAAGTCCACATGAAGAAGCTCCAACGGCGCGCCCTGTTTAGACAGGTCCGTGAAGGAGACTGCGCCGTCATCGATGTTCAGCGCGCGAATCGAAAGATCAGCCAGCGTCGAACCAAGCCGGGAACTGCCGCCCTCCTTCGCTTCGGCAGAGGCCCGCGCCGCCCTGGCAGGCGACCCAAGCGTGCCCAGGTTGAGATCACCGCGCGCGTTTCGCACGATCCGTATATCCGGCTCCATCAACTCGAGCGAGGTGACTCGCGCTTCGCCACCGAGCAGCGGCAGGAACTCGACGTTCACCGAAGCTTCGTGCGCCTCGAGAAATGGCACCTGTGAAAAGGCAGGATCGTCGGCGATCTTCAAGCCGGTAAGCTGGATCGATACGCCCCATCCCGCCCGCGCTTGTATCCGCGCTACCTCGACCTGCCGGCCCAGAGCCTCGCTGGCGCGCGCCAGGATGCGGTTCTGATTGCGCTCGACTAGCGAGGATAAATTGACAAACGCGTAGCCGACCAGCACCGCGCCGATCAGAATCACGACGCCTGCGGCGACGACGATTATGAGGAGCGTTCTACGCATCGAATTTCGCCGGTCTTTGACAATATCTCACCCGTTAAAGCGGCGCGTGGCGCACCTGCCTGCGGCCCGCAACCCCGCCATATCACACGCATTTCGCGGCGCGCCTTTACTTCGCCCGATGAGAAGAATAGCCTCGCGCATACCCGCTTGGGAGTAACCTTTCGCAAGTCCGCAGTTCGGGCTTCCTTCGTACCTCTCTCCCTCGGCAAATAGCACGCACGGCCTGATTCATCAGGCCCTCGCTCCACGAGGTGCCCCGTTGATAGCTCCGGATCGAATCGGCGAACAGCCCGCAACGTACCGATGGCAGTGGCCGTGGTGGCGCACGACCGGCCACGATGTGATTGTGCTGTCATGGGTCATTTTGATTCATGCAACTGCGCTGGTCGGTCTCGTCCTGTTTCCGCTCCCGGGATGGCGAGTGCTAGCCGGCGCAGTCGCGCTCGCGTGGATCGGCGGCCTGGGCACGACCATCTGCTATCACCGCGCGCTGGCGCATCGCGCTCTGAAGCTCAAGCCGTGGGCGCGCAACACTCTCATTTTCTTCGCGGTGCTGAACGGCTCGGGATTGCCGCTGAGCTGGGTGGCCGGGCATCGCGCGCATCATGCCTACGCCGATACCGAGAACGACATCTCGAGTCCCGTGTGGGGCGGCTTCTGGTGGGCGCATCTGCGATGGCTGTGGCAAGCCGACAATCCGTCCATCGAGCATTTCTGCCCCGATCTCAACCGGTTTGAATATCGCATCTGGCGCCCCCTGCTGGCTCCGATTTTGATCCTGTCTTATTTCGGCGGTGCCTATTTCGGTGCGGCGGCTTTTTTCTGGCTCGGTGCGATTCGGCTGGTGTTTGCGCTTCACGCACAGTGCTTCGTGAACAGCGTTTGCCATTCCGAGCCCGATGCTGCGCCCGGCGAGGATTCGAGCCGCAATGTCCGCTGGCTTGCGGTGATGCAATTTTTCCAGGGCGAGAATTGGCATCGCAACCATCATGCGCGGCCGGGCTCGGCGCGGCTCGGATGGACCTGGCGGCAGCCTGACGTCGGTTATCTGGCGATTTGCCTGCTGGAAAAAATCGGCGCGGCGACCGAGATTCGCCACTTGCGTCGGATCTGATCGCTCTCCCCCTTCTCCCGTTTCGTTACGAGAAGAGTGCGGCGCGCCAGTGCGCGCCTCGTGCCATAATTATTATTGGCAATGGCTACTCCATCCAGTCCTTCGCACTTCCTGAGCGAGGCCCGCAATTCTCCTGACGTGGTCGAGCGTCTGTGCAACGAGGCATGGCCGCTGCTCCGCGAAACTGCGTCGCGGCTCCGCGAGCCGCCGCGTTACGTCGTCATCAATGCGCGCGGCTCGTCGGGCAACGCCGGCCTGTTCGCCAAGTACCTGATCGAGAGCGAATGCAACGTATTCGTCGGCCACTGCGCGCAGTCGAGCGTGACCGCCTATGGCGCTCGAATCCCGATGCGCGGCGTTTTGTTCCTTTCAATCAGTCAGTCGGGTCAGAGCGCCGACCTGGTTCAATCCGCGATCGCGGCGCGACGCGACGGCGCGCTGACCGTCGCGATCGTGAACGACGCGCGATCCCCGCTGGCCGGCGCGAGCGAGATCGTGCTCCCCATGATGGCCGGAACTGAAGCCAGCACCGCTGCGAGCAAGAGCTTCGTTGCATCGCTCGCCATCATCCTGGGCCTGGTCGCCGCGTGGCGAGGAGAGCCGGATCATGAAGAAACTTTTCGCCGTCTCCCCGCGATGCTCTTCGAAGCGAGCACTCAGGCAGTCCGCGATTTTGAGAGCGCACTCGCTGCCGTCCCACGTCGCTTCGTCATCGGCCGTGGCTTCGGCTATGCGCTCGCCGAGGAAGCGGCGCTCAAGTTCAAGGAGGTCTGCGGCCTCAATGCCGAAGCTTTCAGCGCCGCGGAAGTCCGCCACGGTCCGATTGCGCTCGCGAATCGATTGCTCGGCGTACTCGCGTTCGATCAGCGCGACGCAACTTCCCCGTCGATCCGCGAGGCCCTGGCCGTGGCCACGGCAAACGGCGCGTCGCCAATCCTGATTGAGCCGCCGCCCGCGCGAGGTCCCGAGTCGGCTCGCCCCTTCGACGCCGCCGCGCGCGCCATCGCGCTAACCCTGCCCTTCTATCGGCACGTCGAGAGCCTGGCGCGCAGGATCGGACGCGATCCCGATCGCCCCGATCTGATCACGAAGATTACGACTACGACTTGAACTCGCGCGCCGCGCGCGAAATTCTCAATCGATGCGCAGCCGCTCTGCGAGCCGGCTCAGCCGCCTCCGTTCGTCCTGATTGCGGACCGCCTGCTGGAGCGCGCTCCGGGTGCCGACCAGGACGCACACCTTTTCGGCGCGCGTGATAGCCGTGTAGAGCAGGTTTCGCCGCAGCATCACGTAATGCGTCGAATGCACCGGCATCACGACGCCGGGGTACTGGCTGCCCTGGCTCTTGTGCACCGTAATCGCGTAGGCCAGCGCAATCTCATCGAGGTCCGACAAATCGTATTCCGCCTGGGCCTCCTCGAACGCGACGCCTACTCTCGCACGCGTAGCATCGATCGACATGATGCGCCCGATCGATCCGTTGAACACGCCCTTGTCGTAATTGTTGCGGAGCTGGATCACGCGATCGCCCTCGCGCAGTATGCGATCGCCCGCGCGCAATTCACGTCCCGATGGATTGAGCAGGCGCTGCAACTCAGTGTTCAGCACCTGCGTGCCGAGCGGTCCACGGTTCATCGGCGTCAGCACCTGGATATCGCGCGGGTCGCGGATTCCGAACTTGCCGATCAGCCGCTGCTGCACGAGCTGCTTCACCGTCGCGACCACGTCGTCGGGCGCGTTGCGCTCGAAAAAGAAAAAGTCACCCTCTGCGGCGTTGGAAACATCGGGCATCTGGCCGTGATTCAGCCGATGCGCGTTGGCGACGATCAGGCTCGCGCGCGCCTGTCTATAGACCTCGCGCAGCTCGACGACGGGGACCAGTCCCGACGCGATAACGTCTTTGAGGACGCTGCCCGGACCGACCGACGGCAACTGATCCTTGTCGCCGACCAGCAGCAGTGAGCAATCGGGAACCAGCGCGCTCAGCAGGCTCGAGGCGAGTTCGATGTCCATCATCGAAGTCTCGTCGACCACGAGGAAATTGGTTCGCAGCGGAAACTTCTCGCAGCGGACGAACGCCTGCTCGTCGGGCGAATACTCGAGCAATCGATGGAGCGTCTTGGCGTCGCGTCCTGACGCCTCCTGGAGCCGGCGCGCGGCGCGCCCTGTCGGAGCGGCAAGGGTTGGCTTGAGCCCCGCGCTGTCGAGTGCGGCGAGCAACGATCGCAGCAGCGTGGTCTTGCCGGTCCCCGGGCCGCCGGTGATTACTGTTACCTTGCTTTGCAACGCGGTGCGCAGCGCGCGCACCTGCTCGGCGGAGAGCGCGGGCCGGCCGACTTTTGCAGCGGCGGCTAGCCCGCGCTCTATAACCGCCTTCCTCATCGGGCGGCCCGCAATGAGCGTCGCGATCCGTTTCGCGACATTGGTTTCGGCCGCATGAAGTCCCGCGAGATAGACCGCGATCTGATCGTCGGCCGGCTCCTGGACGACTTCACCAGTCTCCGCAAGTTCTGCCACCGCGTCCTTGGCGAGGCCGGAGTCCATCTCGAGCGCGTCGCGGAACTGCGCCTCGAGATACTCCAACGGCGCATAGACATGGCCGTCGTCGCCCATCCGTCCGAGCAGGTACAGCACCGCGGCGCGCGCGCGCTGAATCGAATTGCGCGGGATGCCGAGTTTCTCAGCAACCGCGTCAGCCGTACGGAATCCGATCCCGTGAATCTCGCGCGCGAGCACGTAGGGATCGCGGCGGACCACCTCCAGCGATTCCTTGCCGTAGCGCTTGTGAATGCGCCGCGCATGCGCCGCCGCGACTCCGTGTCCTCGCAGAAACACGGTTAGCTCGCGCAGTCCCGAGGCGTCGCGCCACGCCGTCGCGATCCGGATCGCGACCAATCGTGGAATTCCGTAGACTTCACGAAGCCGCTCCGGCCGGTGGTCGAGCACCTCGCCCAGGCTGTCGCCGAAGTGCTCGGCGATTCGCCGCGCGCGCGCCGGACCGACCCCCTCTATTTCGGAAGCAAGGTAGCGCTCGAGCGCCGCGACGCCAGCGGGGCGGAGCATCTCGTAGTCGTCCACGCGGAACTGATCACCGAAGCGTGGATGCTTCTCGATCCGGCCGTGCGCGCGAATCGTCGAGCCGACTTCGAGCCCTGCGAGATCGCCGACCACCGTGGTCCGGCGCCTGACTCCGTCGCCGCCGACGAATTCGAGCACCGCGACCGAGTAGCCGTTCTCCTCATTCACGAACAGGACTTGGTCGAGGATGCCCTCGATGAGATCAATTTGACGCTCGGCTTCGGCCACGCACTCAGGATTGCGCGCCGCACGCAACACGTAAAGTTGCCGCGCACCTGGTTGCCAACAGGTTTTGCGCTGCGCACCCGGCTAGGATCGATGGTTTTCGTCACATCGGCGACATCGCACCCGCGCGTCGCGTGGGTTTTATGGCTGACTTCCCGCTAAGATCATCGCTGCATCGCCTCTGGCGACTGGCATGGATCGCCGTGGCGATTGGTGAGGACCTGCAATGCCTGAACCTGACGAATCGAAATCACTGTCGCGCCGGCTGACGGCATTTTCCGGCTTCGTCGCCAATCCGAAAAACTCTCCCGACCGAGGCGCGGCTCTCGATCAGTATCGCGCGCGCGCAGGCGTCTACGACATCGAACTCGCGCTGTTCGAGCCGATTCGGCGCCGGACCGTCGTGCAGCTTGCGCTCAAGCGCGGCGACACCGTAATCGACGTGGGCTGCGGGACAGGCCTTAGCCTGCCGCTGCTGCGTGAATGCGTCGGCGCAACCGGGAAAATTATCGCAATCGAGCAGAGTCCCGAGATGCTGGCTCTGGCATCGGAGCGCGCGCGGCATAACGGCTGGGAGAATATCACGCTGCTCAACTCGCCGGTCGAAGCAGCGGCGATTCCCGCCGATGCAGACGCCGCGCTGTTTCACTTCACCCATGACATCCTGCGCACCCGCGCGGCGATCGCCAACGTGGTGCGCCACCTCAAGCCCGGCGCGCGCGTGGCCGCCGCAGGACTCAAATGGGCGCCGATGTGGGCGATGCCGGTGAATTTGTTCGTGTGGCAAGCCGCGATGCGTTCGGTGACTTCGCTCGAGGGACTGCGCGCGCCGTGGAGCAATCTGGAGCGCTTGATTCCCGGCCTCGTCGTCGATCGGATGCTCGGTGGCGGCGTATACGTAGCGCATGGCATCGCGACGGGTTCCAGTCCGACCGACTGACTCATCTCTACTTCCTGAGCGACATGGGACGTCCGCGACGTGCAAGCGCGGCTTGGCCGCCGCCATCGCGCTATCATGCATGCTGCTGGCCGGATGCGCGCCGCGCGCGCGCGAGGATGCGGTTCCCGATATGACACCGCCAGCCACGGAATGGTCCAATCCCGAACGGATGCAGATTCTCGGCTACAGCGATAACGCCAATAACAACAGCGTCACGATGGAGCCATTCATCAGCCGCGACGGCAAGTATCTGTTCTTCAACAATTCGAACGATCCCAATGTTGATACCAACTTGTACTGGGCCACGCGTGTCGATGACATCACGTTCCAGTTCCAAGGCGAACTCGGCGGCGTCAACAGTCCCTCACTGGATGCGGTCGCCTCGATGGATGACAAGAACAACTTTTACTTCATCACCACCAGGAGTTACTTCGATGCTGGCGCCAGCGGTTATCTGTCGACTATCTACTCGGGCTCGTTTTCGAACGGGAAAGTATCCGGGGTCGGTCCGGTTGCGGGGACCGCAGCGCCCCGGCCCGGTATCGTCGATTTCGACGCCGAGATCAGCGCCGACGGCAACACGCTGTACTTCTCGCAAGGCCTGTTCAAAGGCGGCAGTGTGCCGGCCAGTGCGCAGATCAACATCGCAACCCGCGACGGCGACAAATTCGTGGTCAGCCCAAACAGCGACGCGATAATGGCCAACATCAACAGCTCCGCGCTCGACTATGCCCCCGACACCAACGCCTCGCAGCTCGAGTTCTACTTCACCCGCCTCAATCCGGGCGGAAAAACCGCTATCTACATGGCGACGCGGACGTCGACATCGAGTCCGTTTGGCAAGCCGCGGAAAATTACCGCGATTACCGGCTTCGCGGAGGCGCCGACGATCTCGCCCGACGGCAAGTCACTGTATTACCACGCGCAGGAAAATGGCGTGTTCGTGATCAAACGCGTCACCCGCGCGCCCGGCCCGTAGCACCTGCGTGCGCTGCGCGCTCAAAGGATCGTGGCAAAAAACAATCCGGCGCCGACCACCCCGATCATCATCGAGCTGTACCAGATGATCTTCACCCGCGTGAGCGCCGCGACCGCTCCCAGAGCGATCGCGACCTGAAAGAGAGCCACGCTGTCAGAGAAACGATCATTCTGAAACAGAAGCTGATCGGCATCTGCTGACTTCTGATCGCGCTCGTGCTCCTTTTCGCGCGCGATGCGCTGGAGTTCGATCTTTTGTTTGGCGTAGCGCGCGCGCTCCGAGGCGAACGAGGCGGGCGGCTGTTTACCGAGCGCTATCCATGCCGATTCGGACGCATCCTGAATCTCGGATTTGATTCCTTTTGCCTGGTAGGCCGCCCACTGATCGGAAGCCTCTGCCTGGAGCCGGGTCGCTTCGGTCTTCAGCACCAGCGCTTCGTTGACGGTGCCGCCGGCGCGCAACGAGGAGACCGCGGCCAGCGCCGCGAACAGGGCGGTGGTCAGCGCGATCGTTCTGAGTAATGTCCCACCCTCGCGTTCCAGTTCCTCGTGAATTTCCTCGTGGAGCTTATCGATCGGGACTTCTGGTGCGTCGGGCACAGGCATTCCTCCCGTATTTAACAATCGTTCCTTTCCGCGAACCCGCGCGTAAGCATCAGTCGCGGAGCGGTTTCATAATTTTCAGACCTCGATGGTCTCCCACTTGCCGCTCCAAAAACGCCAGGTCTTCAGGCTCGAGCGCACGATATAGTCGGCGATCAGCGACCACCAGATCCAGATGATCGGGCCGTTGAAATGCGCGATAAGAATCGTGACCGCCAGGCGCATCCCATAGAATCCGGCCAGCGAACCATAGAGCGGAAAACGTGAATCGCCCGCCCCGCGCAGCGCGCCCGTGATCGTCCAGTCGATAGCCATCAGCGGCTGCGCCGCCGCGAGCGCGTACATGAACGCGACCGTGTACTTGATGACCAGGGGATCGTCGATAAAGACGCCGGCAATCTGCCAGGCGAAAATGATCATCACCAGGCCCATCACGGTCATCAGCACGATCGCCAGCTTCGTCGACTCCCATCCCGCCTTGCGCGAGAAGCTCGGGTCGCGCGCGCCCAGACCCTGCCCCACCAGTGTCGCCGCCGCCGAGGAAAAACCAAAACCGGGCAGGAACGACAACGCCAGAATCCGCACGCCGATAAAGTACGCAGCAACTTCCTTGGCGCCGTAGCTCGCCACGAACGCGACGTAAGCCACAAAACCGAACTGGATAATGAGCTGCTCGATCGCGGCCGGATTTCCGACCCGCAGAATGCGCCATCCAAGCTCGCGGTCCGGCCACAACCGCTTCCAGCGGAAATTCAGCACCATCCCTTCGAACGACAGCGCCCAGAAGAACAGCAGCCCGCCGACCGCGATCGCGATCAGCGTGGCGACCGCCGAACCGTCGACGCCGAGCTTTGGGAACCCGAACTTGCCGAAGATCAGCACGTAGTTGAAAAAAATCGCGATCACGTCGACCAGCCCGCCGATCCACAGCGGCGTCCGCGTGTCGCCTGCCCCGCGCAGCGCCGACGCGCACATCAAAAACACGCCCGCGAACGGCTCCGAGAGCATCACAACCTGCAGGTAGCGCGCGCCCATGTCCGCCATCGCGCCCTTGACCTGGAAGAGCGACATCGCCGGGCGCGCAAACACGATCACCGGGATCGCGATGAGGGTCGATACAATGACGCCCCAGATAACCGACTGCTTGAGCACCTCTTCGGCGTTGTCGCGATCGTTGGCGCCCACATAGCGCGCGACCAGCGCGATCGTGCCGGTGCCGACCGCCGCGATTCCGGCGCGCACGGCGCCCAGGATCTGCGTGGCGAGGCCGACCGCGCCAACCGCCTCCGCACCCAGCCGTCCGACCATCAGCATCGCGGCCAGGCCCATGATGGAATCGAGCGAGAACGAGATGATCACCGGCCACGCGAGCGACCATACCTCGTAGCGGATGTTCGCCACCGACGGCAGCGACATCGCAGTGACGCCGCGCTCGCCGCCAAGCTCGGGAGCAGACTCCAGAAATTCCGACATGACTTGTGCAGTTCGCCAGTACGAGGCCTATCAGTCAAGCTCGTTTCGCCAGCGCGCGAGCATCGGGGCGACCGCGATCCAACTGACGATCGTCGCGCCGGATTCAGCTATAAGTGCGCGGAGAGTCGTAGCCGCGATGTCATCGCCTGCATCTTCTGCCGTGTCCGCCGCTGCGCCGCCTACCGGGGCCTCGCGGCCGGCGCGGATCGTCTTTGCCGCTATCCTGCTCGGCGCTACCGCGATTTACTTTTACCATCTCGGCACCAACACTTTCGGTGCGAGCGAGACCTACAGCGCATGGGCGGCAGCCCAGCCGGGAGCTGCGGCGATCGTCGCGATTCCGGTCAACTACGAGCCCGGCAAGCAGCTCCTATATTACATCGCGCTGCACTTCTGGACCGCCGTGACCGGGCTTAGCGAGGGCGGAGTGCGCTCGATGTCAGCGTTGTTCGGGCTAGCCGACTTGGTGTTGTTGTTCGCGCTCGGCAGAGAGCTGTTCGATGAAGAAACCGCGGCGGCGGCCACTTTGATATGGGCATTCACGCCGGTGGCGATCTCGTTCTCGCATCGCGCGCGGACCTACACGATGTTCATTGCACTGGCGCTCGCGCATTTTCTGCTGCTCTGGCGAACGCGCAAGAACCGCCGGACTGCGACGGCAATTCTGTCCGGGGGGCTAGGCGCGGCGCTGGTCTGGGCGCATCTCGCGGGCGTGCTGATAATTGGCGCCGAGGCCGCGATGCTGCTGCGCGATCTCTTTCTCGGCAGGCGCGATGCGAAGGGGTGGCTCGCGATCGCGATCGCGCTCGTGCTGTGGATGCCGCTTGCTCCGATCGTAATCGCACAGGGCCATACGCTGATTCAGGGTGAAGCGTTGGACTGGATTGGCCCGTCGTCTGCCGCTCACGGGCTCGCAGTCAAAGTCATGGTCGCAGCTTTGGCATCGGCGGCGGGACTGTGGCTGATAGGCGGCAGGAGCATGGAAGCCGGCAGCGATGAGCCGATGCGCTGGCTGTTCGCATGGATCGCACTCCCGCTCATCGCGTTTGAGGCCGGATCGATCGTCTTCCGGCCGCTGTTCAGCTTGCGTTACGCGGCGCCCGCGATGGCGGCGATTGTGTTGCTGCTCGCGCAGGCGCTCACGCTTGTCAGTGACAGGGCCAGGAACTTGACGGCGGCGGGTATCGCGACGCTGTTCCTGATCCTGCTGCCGTTCTCGATGCTTCCCGACGAACCGTGGCGCCAGATTGCGGGGATGGTCGCCGCGTCAGGCTCACGCACGCCGGTTTTCATCGAGGCGGGATTCGTATCGCCCGCGCAAATTCCCAACGATGGCTTTCCGTTCGGCTACTACTCGGTTCCGTTCGATTTCTATTTCAAAGGCCCCAACCCGAGGGTCGTGGTCCCGGGATACGATGCGGCCGCGGCGCGCGCGACCATTCAGTCGAGGGTCGCCGAGGCCGGCGGCGGATGGCTGATTAGCTGGAAGACCGGCGATGCGGCGACACCGGAATTGCCCGACCCGAGCGCGTTCAAATCGACCCGCGAGCTGACGCGGGACCATCTGAGCGTTTATAGAATCGTGCCGCTCGCCCGCCCTTCGGCCTCCTGACGATCATCGCGCCGAATTCCGCTATAAGTGCGCTGCGATGTCATCCGCTTCTTCCGAAACGTCTTTCGCCGCGCCGCCAATGGCGGCTTCGCAGCCGGCACGGGCGGTTTTTGGGGCGACTTTGGTCGGAACGGCCGCAATCTATTTCTACCATCTGGGCGACAACTCTTTCAGCGCGAACGAGGCCTTCGCGGTGTGGGGTGCGGCCATGCCCGGACCCAGGGCAATCGTTGCGATTCCGGTCAACTACGATCCGGGCAAACAGCTCCTGTACTACATCACGCTGCACTTCTGGACCGCGCTGACCGGCAACAGCGAGAGTTGGGTGCGCTCGACCGCGGCGGCATTCGGACTCGCCGACGTAGCGCTGCTGTTCGCGCTGGGAAGGGAGCTGTTCGATGAAGAGACGGCGGCGGCTGCGGCACTGGCGTGGGCATTCAATCCGATGGCGGTCTCATTTTCGCATCGCGCACGGACCTACACGATGTTCATCGCACTGGCGCTCGCGCATTTTCTGCTGCTGTGGCGAACGCGCAAAAACAGTCAGAGCACGGCGGCAATCGCATCCGGAGTGCTGGGCGCGGCGCTGGTCTGGGCGCATCTCGCGGGCGTGCTGATAATTGGCGCCGAGGCCGCGATGCTGCTGCGCGACCTCTTTGTCGGGCGACGTGACGCGAGGGCATGGCTCGCGATCGCGATCGCACTCGCGCTGTCGATGCCGTTGGCGCCGATCGTAATCGCGCAGAGCCATCTGCTGATTCAGGGGCAGTGGCTGGGTTGGATCAACCCGTCGTCGGCCGGTCATGGGATCGCAGCGAAATTCGCGGTCGCGGCCATGGCAGTGGCGATGGGACTGTGGCTGCTGTTCGGAAGGAGCATCGAGTCCCGGCGCGACGAACCGCTCCGCTGGCTGGTCGCATGGGCAGCGCTTCCGCTGATCGCATTCGAGGCGGGATCGTTCGTGTTCCGGCCGCTCTTCAGCTTGCGTTACGCGGCGCCCGAGATCGCGGCGATTGTGCTGCTCGGCGCGGATGCGCTTGCTCTCGTCAGCACCAAGGTCAGGAACCTGACTGCAGCGGCGATCGCGACGCTGTTTCTGATCCTGATCCCTTTCGCCCTGCTTCCCGACCAACCGTGGCGCCAGGTCGCGCGGATAGTCGCCGCGTCATCATCGAGCACCGAGCCGATATTCTTCGAGGGCGGATATATCTCAGCTGCGCGAATTCCTAACGACGGCTTTCCGTTCGGCTACTACTCGATTCCATTCGACTACTACTTCAAAGGCGCCAACCCGAGAGTCGTGGTCCCAGCATACGACGCGGCCGCGGCGCGCGCGACGATTCAATCCAAGGTCGCCGCGGCTGGTGGCGGATGGTTGATTAGCTGGAAGTCGCGAGACGGAGCCGCGCCGGAGTTGCCCGACCCGCGCGAATTCAAATCGACCGTCGAGCTGGACGAGGGCGCTGTAACTATTTTTCGAATTGTGCCGATCGCGCCCGCCTCGGCGAGCGCTACGCCGCCTGCGCCGCCGAGGTCGGTATCGACAAGGTTCCCGCGCTCACGCGCACGGGCAGGATGACGAGGCTAAAGCCATAGAGCTGCAGCCAGTTCTGAACTTCGAGCGCGGTGTGATTGTGCAGAAAGCGTCCGATGAAGCCTTCCACCTCGTCGGAGAAAATCAGCTTGCCGGCGAAGAACACGATATGCGGGAACTCGTGCGCGACCTGCAAGCACAAGCGCCGCAGCTCGAGCACCACGTCGGGACCAAGCCCCGCTCGCAGCTCCGGATGAAGCCCCAGGTCGGAGGCGATCTGGCAATATTCCTGGAGGTCATCGCTCATCCGGCGCTCGAGCGCTTTGACTTCCTCGGGACCCTTGAGCAGCGCGGAATCCACTTCGCCGACGCCGATAAAAATCACGTTGCGAAATTCGTCTTTGAAAAGTTTCGTCACCGCGAGCAGCGTCGCGAGCCCGAGGCCGTTGAACCCGCTCACCAGGATCGCCGCGGTCGGCGCGGCCGCGTCGCGTTCCGCGGGCGGCAGCTTCTTCGCCGAGTACAGCCGCGGCAGAATGTCCGCCTCGAGCTGCTCGATCGCTTTGCCGACGCGCTGGTAGTGACTCCTGACGTTGTAGCACGCGAACACGATCGCGCCGGTGATCAGGATCGTCACCCAGCCACCTTCGTGGAACTTGAGCGTGACCGTGAGCACCAGAATCGATGCCGTGAACAGGCATCCCACGCCGTTGATCGCGAGCTTGCGCATCCAGTTGCGCTCGGTCTTACGCTCGCGCCACCAGTGTACGCTCATGCCGAACTGCGACAGCGTGAACGTGACGAACACGTTGATCGCGTAGAGCACTACCAGCAACTGCACTCGCGCCTCGGTACCGATCAGGATCACGACCGCCGCCAGACCCATCGCGACGACGCCGTCCTGGGTAACCAGGCGCGCGCTCAAGTTCGAAAAGCGCCGCGGCAGCCATCGGTCGCCCGCCATCGTCGCGAGCACTCGCGGCCCGTCGATAAATCCGGTCTGCGCCGCGACGAACAGCAACGCGCCCTCGGTTATCAGCGCGAACGTGATGATCGGTATCCCGATCGGAAGTCCGCCGAGATGCCAGTTCTCAGCCACCCGCTCGAACAGTACCGCGTTCAGCGTTTTGCCGCGCTCGAGCTCGACGTTCTCGAGCAGGTACGCGAGCAGGATCCCGCCCGCGATAAACGCGAGTGAGAACGCCATGTACAGCATCGTTCGCTTGCCGGTCACCGTGCGCGGCTCGCGCAGGATCGGCAGGCCGTTGCTCACCGCCTCGATGCCCGTGTAGGTGCCGCCGCCCATGCTGTAGGCGCGGAAAAAAATCGCCAGCAGCCCGAACCATCCGAGCGTGCCGACGCCGCGATGCACCTCGGTGATTGCGTCGTGCGCGATGGTCGGAAACTCCCACAGCCGGCTCAGCAGCGCATAGCCGACCAGCCACAGATGCATCACAATGAACGCGATGAAGATCGGCAGCAGCGACAGCACCGACTCCTTCACCCCGCGCAGATTCATCCCCACCATCACCAGCACCACCGCGATGCAGACCCAGAACTTGAGCGGATGCCATCCGGCGGGCATGAAACTCAGGCTGAAGATCGCGTCGGCGCCGCTCGCGATCGAAATCGAAATCGTGAGCACATAATCGACCACCAGCGCGCATCCCGAGACCAGTCCGAAGTACGGACCCAACAGCTTGGTCGCGACCAGGTATCCGCCGCCGCCGGTCGGGAACAGATCGATCGTCTGCGAGTACGAGGCCGAGATGATGAACACCGTCAGCGCCGTCATCAGCGCGAGGAACACCGCAAGGTACTGATGATGCCCCAGCGCGAGGAACGCCTCCTCGGGTCCGTAGCACGACGAGCTGAGGCCGTCGGAGCCGAGGCCCACCCACGCCAGGAACGCGACCAGCGACAGGCTGTGAAAAACTCCCGGATCGCGAACGTTGCGCGCCGGGCCGATCAGGACGTCGCTGAGCGTCCGCTTGGACGCTTTGTCACCGTTGGAGCTGCTGGTAATCTTCGACGCCATCAAAGGTCCGCAAGTGGCCCCGGCAACGGCAATCTAAGTGAATTTCCTCTGCCACGCAAAGCACCGTCCTCGATCACGTGCAAGTTCAGTGAGTTCAAATTGATGACCGCACAAACTCAAATCGAATAGCCCGCACGCTCCAGCCCCAACTGATACCGCGCCGCATCGATCAGGTTCTGCATCAGCGCGAGCACCGTCATTGGCCCAGTGCCGCCGGGATTGAGCGTGAGCCATCCCGCGACCTCTTTAACCCCCTCGAAATCCACGTCGCCGGAAAACTTGCCCGGACCGACGCGTCTGAAGCCCACGTCCATCACGCATGCCCCCGGCTTCACCATATCCGCGGTAATCAGAAACGGCCGCCCGACGTCGCCGCCGACGCACGAGACCAGGATGTCCGACGCGCGGCAAATCGCGCCCAGGTCACGAGTATGCCGATGGCACCAGGTCACCGTGGCGTTGCGCAGCCGACCGCCGAGTATCAGCGCCGTCGGCTTGCCCGCGATATCGCTGCGCCCGATCACCGCTGCCCGAGCACCATCGATAGGCACCTTGTATTCATCGAGCAGCGTCAGGACTCCGCGCGGCGTGCACGGAATGAAGCTTCCCCACATCCCGCGGTAGAAACCCCCGACGCTGGTCGCGCCCACTGCGTCGACGTCCTTGCTGGGCTCGATCGCGTCGAACAGCTTGAAGCGCTCGACCCGCTCCGGCATCGGCATCTGCAGCAGGATTCCAGTGGTGGCCGGGTCGCGATTGAGCCCGCCTATCACCTCGAGCAGCGACTCCGTGGTGGCATCGGCCGCCGCGATTCGAATCGTGCGGCTGTCGCATCCGAGCGCCGCCGCCATCTTCTGCTTGTTGCGCACGTATTGCCGCGACGCCGGGTCCTCGCCCACCAGCACGGCCGTGAGCGCCGGCCTGCACCCGTGACGCTGCCGCAGCTCCTCGACGTGGCGGCGCAGCTCGGGCAGCAGACGCGCGCTCAGCGCCCGTCCATCCATGATTATCGCGCTCATCGCGTGCTCCTCGAATATAGCACTGCCCACAGCCAGACAAGGCGTTGTGGATAGTGCGCGCGGTGTGTTGGCAGTCAAGGGCGCCCCCGGTCGTTCGCGATCCGGCGCAATGCTAGAATTTCGGTGCTGATGAGTTCGTCACAGCGCACTGTTCTTTTCGATGTTCACCAAAAACTCGGCGCGCGGATGACGGTTTTCGGTGGCTTCGAGATGCCCGTGTCGTACGGCGGGATTATTGAGGAGCATCTCGCGGTCCGTTCCGCCGCGGGAATTTTCGACTTGAGCCACATGGGCGAATTTGAAATCGGCGGTCCCGGCGCACTCGCGATCCTCGAGCGCGCGTTCACCAACTCCGCCGCGCGGCTCAAGGACGGACAGGCGCAGTACACCATCATGTGCGCCGATGACGGGGGCGCCATCGATGACCTTATCGTCTATCGTCTCGGCGACCAGCGTTTTATGCTCTGCGTCAACGCGTCGAATATCGCCGCCGACCGCGAATGGCTGCTCGGCCTGCGCCGCGGCGCAAAGCTTCCGGTCGACTTCACCGACGTGAGCGAGGCGACCGCGCTGGTCGCGGTGCAGGGACCGAAGTCGATCGCTATCCTCGCGACGCTCGCCGATTTCGATATCGCGATGGTTCCGAAATTTACCGTCGCGCGCGGAAAAGTCGCGGGCGTCGAATGTCTCGCCGCGCGCACCGGTTACACCGGCGAAGACGGCTTCGAGCTTTTCACCGACACTGCCAATGCGCCGCCCTTGTTCGAGGCGGTTCTGCACGCCGGCGTCGGCGACGGCCTGGTACCGTGCGGACTCGGCGCGCGCGACACGCTGCGCCTGGAAGCCGGTCTACCGCTCTACGGCCACGAACTCGACCGCGCGACTTCGCCGCTCGAGGCCGGCCTCGGCACGTTCGTGAAATTGGGCCGCGACTTCATCGGCGAAGCTGCTCTTCGCGCGGAGCACGACGCGGGCATGCGCAAGCGCTTGATCGGAATCATGACCGACGACGCACGGAGCGTCGCGCGCCAGGGCTACAAGATTTTTAGCGGCGGCCAACCGACGGGCGCCGTGACCAGCGGCACATTCGGGCCCACGCTGAATCGTCCGGTCGCGATGGCCTACGTGACCGCGGGCGAAATCGCGCAGCCGGCGATCGCCGAAGGCGACCATGTCGAAGTTGAAATTCGCAACCGCAAAGTCGTCGCGACCGTCGTGCCGAGACCGTTTTACCGGCGCCGGAAAACGCGCACGGCCTGAGCAACCGCACCGCAGATGGAGGACCAAGTCACCCGATGAGATTCATGCCGCACACTGATTCCGATGTCGCCTCGATGCTCGAGGTCATCGGCGCACGCGACATCGAAGACCTGATCGCGCACGTGCCGGCCGCGCTCCGCGCCACCGCCGCGATCGCGCTCGCGCCCGGCCGCATCGAGGCCGAGGTCGCCGCCGAACTCTCCGCGCTCGCCGCGCAAAATCGCGGCGCCGCGGCCTTCGCGAGTTTCCTCGGCGCGGGCTACTACCGTCATTTCGTGCCCGCCGCGGTGCGCGCGGTCATCGCGCGCGCCGAATTCGCGACCAGCTACACGCCGTACCAAGCCGAGGCTAGCCAGGGCACCACGCAGGCGATTTTCGAATTTCAAACTCTGATCGCGCAGCTCACCGCGATGGAAGTGACCAACGCCAGCATGTACGACGGCGCTTCCGCCGCGGCTGAGGCGGTCCTGATGGCGCGCCGCATCCTGCCCAAGCGCCGTGTAGTCGCGCTCTCGCGCGCGCTGTGGCCGGATTACCGCGCGACCATTCGCACCTACCTGAGCGCGCTCACCGGTCTGGAGATCGTCGAGCTTCCGTTCGATCCCGAGTCGGGCGCGACCAGTCTCGACGCTCTCGAACAGGCCGCTACCGCCGACCTACTCTGCACCGTCACCGGCTATCCCAACGGGTTCGGCGTCATCGAGCCGCTCGGCGCGATCGCCGCGGCGACCCATCGCGCCGGCGCTTTAGCCATCTCAGCCACCGCCGAGGGAATCGCACTTGGGCTCCTGAAGCCGCCGGGCGAGCTCGGCGCCGATATCGCGGTCGGCGAGGGACAGAGCTTCGGCCTCCCGCTGCAATTCGGCGGCCCGGGATTGGGATTCATGTGCGCGCGTCTCGCTCATCTGCGCCAGATGCCGGGGCGCCTGGTCGGCCAGACCCGAGACCACGACGGCCGCCGCGCTTTCTGCCTGACCTTGGCGACGCGCGAGCAGCACATCCGGCGCGAACGCGCGACCTCCAATATCTGCACCAATCATTCGCTGTGCGCGCTGGCTGCGACAGTCTATCTCTCACTGCTCGGCCGTCTCGGCCTGCGCGAACTCGCCGAGCGCAATGTGGAGCTTGCGCACCACGCCGCGTCGGTCCTCGAGGAGCGCGGAATTCCTCTGCAGTTCGACGGTCCTTTCTTCAACGAGTTCGCGGTTCCGGTTTCCGATCCGGCTGCCGCGTTCGGAGCGGCGGAGCGCCACGGCGTGTTGGCCGGCGTCGCACTGCGGCCGGACTATCCTGAGCTGGAGCGTGCGATTCTGATCTCGGTCACCGAGATGAATTCGAGTGGCGAGATCGAGCGCCTCGCCGATGCCCTTGCGGAGGTGCGGTGATGGCGGGTGCGGGAAAAGTTCGCCGGATCGAAATCGACGCGGCCCGGACCATCGAAAAAGACGCCGATGAGTCAATTCAGATGGGAGTGCCGCTGATATTCGAATTGTCCTCGGCCGGCCGCCGCGGCGCCGACGTCGCCGCGCGCGCCCACGGCGCTAAACGCGGCGCGGAAATTCTCGGCGCCGAGCTCTGCCGCAACGACCTCGCCGGATTCCCCGAGCTCAGCGAGCCGCAGGTGCTGCGCCACTTTCTGCGCCTGTCGCAACTCAATTTCGCGCAGGCGCTTCAGTTCTATCCGCTCGGCTCCTGCACCATGAAGTACAACCCGGTCGTCAATGACGAGATGGCTTCGCTGCCCGGCTTCGTCGCGCTCCATCCGCTGACGCCCGCGCATCTGGCCCAGGGCGCGCTCGCCTTGATCGCGCAGATGGAAGCGGCGCTCGCCGAGATCACCGGAATGGACGCCGTGTCGCTCCATCCCGCCGCTGGCGCGCAGGGCGAGCTCGCCGGACTGTTGGTCGCGCGCGCCTACCACCTCAAGCGCGGTGAGAAGCGGCACAAGGTGATCATTCCCGACACCGCACACGGCACCAATCCTGCCAGCTCGGCGCTTGCGGGATTCCAGGTAGCGGTCGCGCGCTCCAACAAGCGCGGCTTCATGGAGGCCGCCGAGGTGCGCCGCCTGGTGACCGATGACACCGCCGCCATGATGGTCACCAATCCCAACACGCTCGGAATCTTCGAGCCGGAAATCCGCGCCATCGCCGACGTGCTGCACTCCCGCGGCGCCCTGCTCTATCTCGACGGCGCCAACATGAACGCACTGCTCGGCATCGCCAAGCCCGGACACATGGGCGCCGATATCGTGCAGCTCAACCTGCACAAAACCTTCTCGACCCCGCACGGCGGCGGCGGCCCGGGTGCGGGCCCGATCGGTGTAAAGCAGCCCTTGGAGCCGTTTCTGCCGATGCCGCGGATCGTCAAGCGCGCCGACGGATGGGCCTTCGACGAGCAGCGGCCCGACTCGATCGGACGGCTCCGCTCGTTCCATAACAACTTCGGAATGATCGTGCGCGCGTTCGCCTACATCCTGGCACTCGGCGGCGACGGACTGGCGCGCGCCGGCCGTCTCGCGATCCTAAACGCCAACTACCTACGCAAGCGGATGGAGTCGCGCTTCCCCGCCGCGTCGGCGGAACCCTCGATGCATGAATGCGTGGTCTCGCACGACCTAGAGCGCCGCGCCAAAGTCTCCACGCTCGATATTGCCAAGCGCCTGCTGGACTTCGGCATTCACCCGCCGACGATTTATTTTCCCCTGGTAGTGCCAGGCGCGATGATGATCGAACCAACCGAAACCGAGAGCCGCGAAATCCTCGACAGCTTCGTAGAAGTGATGGAACGAATCTACGACGAAGCCCTAAGCGATCCGGAAATGGTAAAAACCGCTCCCCACAGCCTGCCGCTTTCCCGCGTAGACGAAGCCGAGGCAGCCCGCCACCCAATCTTACGCTGGACCCCAAAGGTGTCTTGAACGTCGTCAGCGCGCGGCACGCAGAAGGCGGAGCGCTTCTGCGTAGTCAGCGGCGGTGTTCAGGTTGAAGAAACTCCGGAGTTCAGGATCGATCCCGCGCAGCTCCTCTTCTCCGACCCGACGCGTCCTGATCGCATCCGCAATCGCGACGAGCCGCGTCTCTCCGCGCGCGGCGAGCGCGCGCATCGCCGCGGCAGCCTCCCGCTTGCGATAGACGGCGTGCAACGGCTGCAGGCGGCCGCCAACCTCGGGAATCACCGTGTCATAGTCCGCGATCATCCCGACCAGCGGCGCCGCGACCTCCGCGCGAATTAAAGGCAGGTCGCACGAGCACGCGAACACCGCGTCAATCTGATGCTCATTCGCGACGCCGACGCTTTCGAGGCCATGCGCGAGCGCGACCAGCGGCCCACCGAAAGCAGTCTCGTCGCGGATGACCTTCACGCCGGCCAAATCGAAGCGCGCCGCGTCGGCCGATTCTGGCGCCGCGACGATCACGATCTCGGTAAACGATTTTCTGAGCTCCGCGACAATCCGTTCGATGAGCGGCACCCCCGCGAAATCGAGCGTCGCCTTCGGCCGGCCCATCCGCGAGCTGCGCCCTCCGGCCAATATCACCGCACTGAGTTGTGCGACCTCCGCCACGCGCTCAAGCGTAGCAGACTCGCAGTTGAAAGTTCTTTCAGTGTGCCGGCACGGCGGACTGTGAAGCCCACTTGAGGAGCGTCTGTTTCTGCTCTTCGCTGAGGCGCGCGGAATGATCAAGCGCTGTGTAGTCTCCGGGCGGCATCGAACCACCGCTAACCGCTACCTCGATACTCTGCAGTGCAGCCGCCCTCTTCTGCGTGTCGTAAGTTTGCCAATCATTAAAATTGAGCGCACCGCGCGCGGAGTTGGCGGCGAGGTAGGTCGGCGAAATAGCCGCGTACCACGGCGCGCTTCCGCCGGTCGAATGACACTGATAACAGGAGCCTTCAAGGATGTGGCTTACCTGCGGGTCGGCGCTGACCGCGCTCGCAGCAGCTGAAACGGTCGCCTCCGGAGCGGTCGTCGTTCGCGATGAACAGCCCACGGCAATCAGAGCGAGACCAAGCAGCCATGCCGTCGGGATTGAGATCCTCATCGTCGTCCAGGAGCGCGTAGCGCGCATCTTAGCCGAAAGGGAAGCCTGAAACCTCAGTGAGGTTTCAGGCTCCGGATTTCTCCCGATACGATTGGCGCACCCACGCTGGCGGTTACGCCGCCGCGCGGTCAGCGCTGGCGCGATTCGCGCGAAGCTCAGTCGCCGCCAGGCGCAGGGCCTCCGGATGGTATATCAGCGCCAGATGACCGGTGTGCTTAAGAATCACCACGCGTTCGAACGCGGCGCTGCCTTCCGGCGGAATGGCCGGCGGCGGCACGATCGGATCCTCGTCGCCGAAAATCGCGAGTTCGCGCGGGCTCGCTTGCGCGAGCGAGTACGGCGAGCCAAGCGTAACCAGCGAGCGCACCGCGCCGGGCCGCGCGTCAATCGCATAGCGGCGCGCGATCGTCCCGCCCAGGCTGTGCCCGATAAGATGCACGCCGCGGCCTTTGCCGATGTCGTCGGCCACAGCACCCAGTTGCGCCGCCGACTCCGAAACCCGTTGCCAGCGCGGGTACTCGAAATAAACCATCTTGTCGAAACCCGCCATCCGCAGATAAGTTGCCAGCGCGAGAAAGTTCGCCCGGCTGCCACCGAGTCCGTGCGCGAGAATCACCGGCTCGCTACGGCCCTCGCCCCGGAGCGATTCGCCCTGGCGCGCGATCCAATCCAAAGGATACGACGCGATCAGCGCACCTGCGGCCGCAATTTCGCGGCATACGGTGGTCGTGTTCATCCGGTTGCTCCTCATAATTAAAACGTAACCATCCTGAACAGCGTCATCAACCAAGCACCACCCAAGCGGTTTGCCGGATGTCCGCCGCCAAGCGCACAATGGGGCCGCCGCCCACATACAGACCGTTCGAGCGCGCCGAAATCGAAATCGAGGTCAGCACCGATGAGCGAATCCAAAGCAGCGTCGAAAGGCCCCCTGCGCGGTTACTTCCGCGAGCACACCGTGGTCGTCACCGGCGCATCGAGCGGCATCGGCTATGACGTCGCACGCGCATTCGGCGAACAAGGCTCGAAGGTCGCCCTGATGGCGCGGCGCAAGGCGCACCTCGAGGAGCTGGCGGAAAAAATCAATCAGGCCGGCGGCAAGGCGCTGCCGCTCGAATGCGACGTGACCGATCGCGAGCGCGTGTCGTGGGCGATCGAGCAGGCGCGCGACAACTTCGGCCGCATCGACATCCTGGTCAACTCCGCCGGCGTTCTGATCTCGGACGCGGTCGAGCTGATGCGGCCCGAAGATCTCGAGCGCATGATCGCGGTCAACCTCTACGGCGCCGTCAATGCGATGCAGGCGGTGCTCCCTCTGATGCGCCGCGCACGCAGCGGCAGCATCGTAAACATCGCCTCGCTAGCGGGACGGCGCGGCGTGAGCCCGCTCGGTGGCTACAGCGCGACCAAGTTCGCGCTGGTGGGATTGACCGAGGCGCTCCGCGTCGAGCTGTTCGGCTCGGGGGTCAGAGTGTCGCTGGTGATGCCGGGGGTGATCGACACGCCGATGGCCGACAGCATCATGAAACGCGAGGAGGTCAAAGGCGTGCCCTCGATGATGGCGATGCCGGTGCGGTGGGTGACCTGGGCGGTCCTCGCCGCGGCGGCCTTCGGTCTGACGGAGGTCGACGTTCCTCCCGGCGCCGCGGTCGCGGAAAAGCTCGCCTCGCTGTTCCCGGGTGTGACCGACGCACTGCTCAGTATGGGCACCCGCTTCCTGCAGACAGCCGGATTCATGAGCGACGCCACCAAAGTCCGCGAAGACAAGGACTAGCTGCGCCTCGCCGCGAATTCGCCTCGCCCTATACACAGTAGAGTTTCGACGATGACCATCGCGGGTCGTCACTCCCTATGGTTCGAGGCGGTTCAGATCGCGCGGATACATCGTCGCCTCGCGGATATTCTTGAGCCCGAGCACCTGGCAGGTGAGGCGCTCCAGACCGATCGCGAGCCCGCCGTGCGGCGGCATCCCGAGATCGAACATACGCAGATGGGTCTCAAATTTCGCGGGATCGATCGCGCGCGCTCGCAGCGCGGCCTCCAGCTCCGCGCGGCGATGGAGCCGTTGTCCTCCGGTTGTGACTTCCAGACCGCGCAGCAGGAGATCGAAGCCCGCGGCATGCACCCCGTCGCAGGCAGGATGCGTATAGAACGGCCGGCTGCTCATCGGAAAGCCGATCACGAAAACGGCCGCAACGCCCTTCTCCTGCGCGGCCATCTCGGATAGCTGGCGCTCGGCCAGCGGATCCAGGTCGTCGGTCAAATCCTCGCGCCCCTGTGCGCGCCGCAGGCGATCGAGGCATTCGCCGAACTCCCACACCGGCGCTCGTTCGAGCGAAGGGAAGAAAGTATCGAAGGACTTGAGCGACTCGCCGAAGCGCTTGTGAAGGTTCGCGAACATCTCGCTCAGCGCCTCGCGCTCCAGCTCGATCATGTCGCGCAGGCCATCGATAAAACCCATCTCGAGGTCGAGCGAGTAGTATTCGCAAAGATGGCGCGAGGACGCGTGCGGTTCGGCGCGATAGACGTGGCCGGTCTCGAAGACCCGCTCCAACCCCGCCACGCCATGCTCCTTGTAGAACTGCGGACTCTGCGCGAGATACGCGGCGCGATCGAAGTAGCGGATTTCAAACAGGTTGCTGCCGCCTTCGGTCGCGCTCGCGACGATCTTGGGCGTGAAGATTTCCGTGAACCGCCGGCGCCGCATCGCGGCGCGGAACTCCTCGGCCAGCGCCGCCTCGACGCGGAAAATCGCGCCGCCGCGCTCGGTGCGCAGCGCCAGCGGACGATAGTTGATCGCGAGCTCCGGCGAAATCTGCTCCAGGCGCGAGACCGATGTGAACGGCAGCGTCTCCTGCGCGGCGCCCAGCACCTCGATAGCGTCGCAATCGACCTCGACGCCGCCGGGCGCGCGCTCCTCGCGGCGCGGCCGGCCGGTTACCGCGACCGCCGAATCGGCGCGCAGCGCGAGGCTCCTGGTCATCGACGGCTCCGCCACGACTTGTATCGTCCCAGAGCAGTCGGACAGCATGATGAAAGTTGTCGACTTGGTCTCGCGGATACGGCGGATCCATCCGCGCAGCAGGACGCTGCCCGCTCGCGATGGGTCAAGGTCGGCAATCATGGTGCGCATGATATTTCTCCAATGCCGGGTCATCGCGCGCGCACGCGGAAAAGAGAAAGGGCCGCAGGTTTTTCGCCTGCGGCCCTCTCGGACACCCGGATTTTATTTCGTCTCACGGCTCCGGGACGCAGGCGAACGCGCGTGAGCGCCGATTCGCGTCGCGATTATTGTCCCGGTTATTTCCGTTCCTGGTCACTGCTCAAATACCTATTCGCGCCGGAGCCGCGTGTCTATAGCTTCGCGTACACGGACTTGATCTGCGTGTAGAGATCGATTGCATACTTGCCAAGCTCGCGTCCGAATCCCGACTGCTTGTAGCCGCCGAACGGCGAGATCGGATCGATCAGTCCATAGCAATTGATCCATACGGTGCCCGCCTTGAGTTTCCGGGCGATAGTGTGCGCGCGGCTCAGGTCCTTGGTCCACACGGCGGCAGCCAGGCCGTACATGGTGTCGTTGCCCTGGAACAGCGCGTCGTTCTCGTCCTTGAAGGGAATCGCGGCGGCAACCGGTCCGAAGATCTCCTCGCGCGCGATCTTCATGCCGTTGTTCACGCCGGTGAACACCGTCGGCTTGATAAAGTAGCCTTTCTCCTGCGAGCCGGCCTCGCCGCCGACCTTGGCCTTCGCGCCCTGATCCTTGCCCGACTGGAGGTAGCCGAGCACGCGATCGTGCTGCTCCTTGGATACCAGCGGGCCCATCCGCGTGTTGGGATCGAGTCCGTTGCCGACTGTCAGTCCCTGCGCCATCTGCGATAGCGACTCGGTGAACTGATCGTACATCGACTCCTGCACGAACACGCGCGAGCCGGCGCAGCATACCTGGCCCTGGTTCATGAAGATGCCGAGCATCGAGCCGAACACCGCCGATTTGATGTCGGCGTCGGGGAACACGATGTTGGGCGACTTGCCGCCGAGCTCCAGCGATACGCGCTTCAAGTTGCCGGTCGAGGCTTTTAGAATCTCCTTGCCAACCTCCGTCGACCCGGTGAAGGCAACCTTGTCAACATCAGGATGCGCCGCCAGCGCCCCCCCAGCGGTCGGCCCGAATCCGGTTATGATGTTCACGACACCATCGGGCAGCCCCGCCTCGCAGATGAGCTCGCCCAGCCGGAGGGCGGTCAGGGGGGTCTGTTCGGCGGGCTTGAGGGCGACCACGTTGCCACACGCGAGGGCGGGCGCGATTTTCCACGACGCCATCAGCAGCGGGAAGTTCCACGGGATGATCTGCCCGCACACGCCAACCGGCTCGCGCAGTGTGTAATTGAACATTGTCGGGTCGCTGGGATTGGTCTCGCCGTAGATTTTGCTCGCCCATCCCGCGTAGTAGCGGAAGGTCTCCGCGGCGCCGGGAATGTCAATGTTCTTCGACTCGAAGATTGCCTTGCCGTTGTCGAGCGTTTCGAGCTCGGCAAGCTCCTCGGCGTTCTTCTCGATTAAGTCCGCGATTTTAAAGAGGAATCTCGCGCGTTGATGCGGATTAAGGTTGGCCCATCGGGAGTCTTCGTAAGCTTTTCGTGCCGCCTTGACCGCCTCATCGACGTCGGCCTTGTCGCCCTCGGCGACCATCGCGAGGACTTCCTCGTTGGCGGGATTGAGTGTTTCGAAGGTTTTGCCTGATTTCGCGGGAACCCATTTTCCGCCGATCAGGAGCTTTTTGGGTTGGCTCTTGAGGAACGCGAGCCCGGCCGACGACTTGGCGCCTGCCGACGCTTTTTCGAATGAAGGTTGGGTTGCCATGATGAAAATCTCCTCGAGGTTAGGTTGCCATGCGCGGGAAGTCGCTCGCGCGCCGGATGAAGCTTACGATTCGACGCTTGATTGCTGAACAATCTGGTTATGGATCAGATCTCAATCGATCGCAACGCCGGGCGGCCGGATTTAACCGCCGGCGGGGCAATTCGATTTTGCCTCCGCAGCCGGATATTCTGTCGGCGACCGCCTCTTTAATTTCGTCAAAACACGCTGCGTGGCCGTCAAAAGCACACCGCTTATCGCGCAATACCTGAGCGTCAAGCAGCGCGTCCCCGACGCGATCCTGTTTTTTCGCCTCGGCGACTTCTACGAGATGTTTTTCGAGGACGCCGAGGTCGGCGCGCGCGTCCTCGACATCCAGCTCACCTCGCGTTCCAAGGACGGCGTCCCGCTGTGCGGAGTGCCGTATCATTCTGTTGATCCATACATCGCCAAGCTGCTGCGCGCCGGCTACAAGGTCGCGATCTGCGAGCAGGGGCCTGTTGACGGCAAGGCCAAGGGCCTGATGCCGCGCCAAATCGTGCGCGTGATCACGCCCGGCACGGTCGGCGAGGAAATGGTGCTGACCTCGACGGAGAAGAGCTACCTTCTCGCGGTGGCGGCCAACGAGGAGGCCGGCGGCTACGCCCTGGCGGCGCTGGACGTGTCGACCGGGGAGTTCATCGCGACGCTTGTCCAGGGCGAGGCGACGCTGCGCGAGGAAATCGCGCGGCTGGCGCCGCGCGAAGTGATCGTCGCGGCGCCGGACGAAAAACTTAAAGCGATACTTAAAGACCTGGCTTCGCCGTTCACCACCCTCGACGCGGAGCACTACACAGCCGAGCGCGCGCGCGACGCGCTCGCGCGCCGCTTCGCCAGCCCAGCATCGAGCCCCGACGCCGCGGCGCGCGGCGCCGCGTCGTCGGGGCTCGATGCCGCCGTCGCAGTCGCGGCCGGCGCCGCGCTGCTCTACGTCGAGGAGACCTTCGGCCGCGACCTGGCCCATCTGCAGCCGCCGCGCATCTACCGCGCCGCCGAGTACATGCTGGTCGACGAGACTAGCCGGCGCCATCTGGAGCTGGTCTCCTCCTCCGACGGAGCGCGCAAGGGCTCGCTGCTCTCGATTCTCGACGAGACCATCACGGCGACCGGCGCGCGGACGCTGGCCAACTGGATCGTGTACCCGCTGCTCGGGCGCGCCGCGATCGCGGCGCGCCAGGACGCTGTCGAAGAGCTCTTCGACGCCGACCTGGGCGGCGAGATCGCCGATGCGCTAAAGCGCATCGGCGATCTCGAACGCCTGGCCGGCCGCCTCGGCGCGATGCGCGCCTCGCCGCGCGACTGCATTCGCCTTAGCCAGGCGCTGGCGGCGGTCGGCGCGCTGCGCAACGCGCTGGGCGCGTTTCGCAGCGCTCTGCTGCGCGAGCTCGGCGCCGCGCTGGCGCCCGAGCCCGAACTGGCCGCGCGCATTGCGGCGACGCTGTCCGATGAGCCGCCGGTAAACGCGCGCGACGGCAACGTGATTCGCGCGGGCTTCAGCGCGGAAGTCGACGAGCTGCGGAGCCTCGCCACCGGCGCGCGCGAAGTGATCGCGGCGCTGGAGGCGAGCGAGCGCGAGCGCGTCAGGATTCCCACGCTGAAGGTCCGCTACAACCAGATCTTCGGCTACTACATCGAAATCACCAAGGCGCATCTCGAGCGCGCGCCGGCGGACTACGAGCGCAAGCAGACGCTGGTCGGCGCCGAGCGCTTCACCACGCCGGCGCTCAAGGAGCTGGAGCGCAAAATCCTGTCCGCCGAGTCAGGTCTCAAGGAACTCGAGCTGCAGCTCTTCTCGCGGCTGCTGCGCGACCTGCAGGCGATGAGCGCGCTCATTTTGGAGACCGCGCGCGCGGTGGGCGAGTTCGACGCGCTCGCCTCGATGGCGAAAGTCGCTCGCCGGCGCGGCTACGTGCGTCCGCGAATCAACGCGGGACTGCGCTTGCGGATTCGCGACGGACGCCATCCGGTGCTCGAGGCCGGGATGCGCCCCGGCGAGTTCGTGCCCAACGATCTCGACGCCGATCCTGACACGCGCCAACTGCTGCTCATCACCGGACCCAACATGGCGGGCAAGTCGACCTACCTGCGCCAGGTCGCGCTGATCGCGATCATGGCGCAGATGGGAAGTTTCGTGCCCGCGACCGAGGCGAACATGGGCCTGGTCGATCGGGTGCTCACGCGCATCGGCGCGCGCGACGAGCTGCGCCGCGGCGAGTCCACTTTCATGGTCGAGATGAGCGAGACGGCGCGCCTGCTGAGTGGTCTCAGCGAGCGCAGCCTGCTGCTGCTCGACGAGGTGGGGCGCGGAACCAGCACCTTCGACGGGCTGGCGATCGCGTGGGCGGTGGCCGAGCATCTGCACGACGCGACGCGCGCCAAGGTGCTGTTTGCCACGCATTTTCACGAGCTGACCGATCTTGCGCGCGAGCGGCCGCGGGTAAAGAATCTCAGCATGGCGGTGCGGGAGTGGGGAGGCGAGGTGCTCTTCCTGAGACGGGTCGTCGAGCAGCCGGCCTCGCGCAGTTACGGAATCGAGGTGGCGCGGCTGGCGGGCCTGCCGGACACGATCATCGGACGCGCGCGCGAAATTCTCGCCAATCTCGAACAGGGCGAACTCGATGAGGCCGGGATGCCGCGGCTGGCGCGCGAGCGCCGCTCCAGGAGCCCTGCGACGCAGATGAGCCTGTTCACGCCCGCGGAAAGCCGAACCGTCGATGAGTTGAAGGGGCTCGACGTGGAGCGGCTGACGCCGGTCGACGCGCTTACTACGCTTGCGCGGATCGTGGAGCGGCTGAAAAACAGTGGCGGCAGCGGCGGCTGAATCGCGCGTGACCAGATCTCTGCGGCGCCAGGCAATTGCGAGGTTTGGCCCAGGGATCGCCATCGCATTTGCGATCGTGATGGTCGGAGCGAGTCTGGCCGGGTTGTCAAACGTGGCGGATTGCGCCGTCGAGGTGCCGGTGCTGAGCGCAGCCACGCTCCAGCGCATCGGAGCGGCGCTGGAGGTCCGTCTGGAATTTCAAACCGCGGCGCCGCGCGTCGTTCTCAGCACGCATGGCAGCGAGTTGTGGCTCGATTTCAATGGCGCGCAGCTCGCGATACCGCCGCGCCCGCTGTTCGGGCGCGAGATTTCACCGATCTCGTTCGTGCGCGCGGTTCCGGTTGGCCGCGGCGGCGGTCAGGTGCGAATCGTGATGGGCGTCGAGGGCAGGACCGATTATGCGGTCGCGCGGCTCGGCCACGAAGTCGTGGTGCGCGTGGCGCCCGCAGGCGCAGTGCCGAATCTCGCCGCTTCGATGTTCGCGCTCAGAGAAACGCAGGTGCCAATGGCGCGGTCCGCGGCGTCGGCGGCCGGTGATGATAGCGATCACGAAGCCGGCGCTTACGATCGCAATCCTGATGGCGGCACCGCGCGGATGGCGACTGCGAGCGCATCTGCCGAGCCGCTGGTATCGAGGCCACCGGTTGCCGGGGCGGGAAGCGCGACCTCCCGAGTCAAAATCCGGCGGAGTCGAGGCGGTCAGCGCTGAGCACGCCGCGGGGCATCCGCTGGTGATGATCGATCCGGGGCACGGCGGCTACGATCCCGGTACGCGCTCGGAGGCGGGCGTCGCGGAAAAGGATCTCGCGCTGCAAATCGCGCTGCGACTGAGACAGGCGCTCGCGGCGCGCGGAGTCCGCGCCGAGATGACACGGGACAGCGACGTATTCATCTCGCTGGCCGAGCGCACGCGCATTGCCAACCGCGCGGGCGCGGATTTGTTCGTATCGATCCATCTCAACTCGAGCCCCAACGATGAGACCACCGGAATCGAGGTTTACTACCTGAACAACACCACCGACCGCGCGACAATTCGCCTGGCGCAGATGGAGAACGGCGCGGCCGCCGCCTATAGCACCCAGGACGGTGCGAACCTAAACTACATCCTGAGCGACTTGCAGCAGCAGTATAAGGCGCAGGAGTCGGCGTCGCTCGCGCGAATGATCGATGCGGAGACGGTGGCGAATCTCGATGCCGGGCTGGGAATCGACGTGAACGCCCTGGGAGCCAGGATGGGGCCGTTCTATGTGCTGGTCGGCGCGCAGATGCCGGCGGTGCTGGTCGAATGCGGCTTTTTGTCCAATCGCGCAGAGGCCCTTAGCCTGCAGTCCGCGCAATACCAGGAACTGCTCGCCGACGGTATCGCCACCTCGGTGGTGCGTTACCTGAACGCCGACGTTGCAGTGGGTGACCTGTGAGCGCGACGCCCGGGACGCGCCCGGTCGCTGCGACGCCAGCCAGTAAAGTTCCGCGCGGCGAAGACGCTCTGCTGCGCGAGTTCGAGAGCTCCAGAACTCCGGGCAAGGTTGCGCGCGCCTATCTCGAAGTGATGCGCGAGGAACTGTCCGAGCGTCATTTTGCAGGCGCCTCGGGCAGCGAGATCGTGCAAGGCTGCACGCTCGCGATGGACGATCTGATGCGCGCGCTGTATCGCTACGCGGACGCCGAGCACAGCCGGCGCATCCCGAAGCTCAACCAGCGCATCTCGATCGTGGCGCGCGGCGGCTACGGCCGCGGCGAGCTAAATCCGCAATCCGACATCGACCTGCTCTTTCTTCACGACTACAAGCGCGGCACCTATGCCGAGATCGTGACCGAGTACATCCTGCACGCGCTGTGGGACGCGGGCCTAATCGTCGGGCACAGCGTGCGCAACGCGCCCGAGTGCGTGCGGATGGCGAACGAGGATCTCAAGGAGAAGACCGCGATTCTGGACGCGCGCTTTCTGACCGGCGACCAGAAACTATACGGCGAGCTCGACAAGCTGCTGATCGCCGAGGTCCTCAACCGCAACCAGGACAAGTTTTTCAAGGCCAAGCTCGAGGAGAGCCGCGAGCGGCACGCGAAATACGGCGATTCGATTTACCTGCTCGAGCCGCAAATCAAGGACGGCGAAGGCGGCCTGCGCGACCTGCATACTGCGCTGTGGCTGGCGAAGGTGAAGTACAAAGTTCATTCGCTTGAAGAACTGGTGCAGAAGGCGGTGATCACTGATACCGAGCTGGCCGAGGTGTTGGAGGCGCGCGATTTTCTGTGGCGGGTGCGCAACTCGCTGCACTTCCTGACCAAACGGCACTTCGACCACCTCACCTTCGAATTGCAGGAGCGCATCGAGCCGCTGCTGGGGCTGCATCCGCAGGAGGGACAGACGGCGGGGTCGGGCCTGATGCGCGCGTATTACCAGCACGCGAGCACGATTCATCGTTTCGCTGAGGGGCTGATCGCGCGGGTGACCGAGAGCGACGGCACCGGGCGTTTTTTCCGCCGCGCGCCGATCCGCAAGATCCGTCCCGGCGTGCTGATTCAGCAGAACCTGCTGAGCATCGCGGAGCCCGGTTTCTTCGCGCGCGATCCGCTCGAGCTGATCGGAATTTACGCCGACTGCCAGGCGCAGCAGGTCGGACTGTCCGGCTCCGCGTACCAACTGGTGCGCGACAACCTGGGACTGATCGACGAAAAGATGCGGCACGACCCGCGGACCGGCACCGCGCTGATGCGCATTCTCGCCGGACGCAGCCGCGTCGCCGAGACGCTGGAGGCGATGCACCTGTCGGGCGTGCTCGGCGCGATCATTCCGGAGTTCGGAACTCTCTACGCACGCGTGTTGCACGACCTCTACCACATCTACACCGTCGACCGGCATTCGCTGGTCGCGGTGCGCGAGCTGGAGCGGCTGCGCGCCGGCGAATTCAAGGACAGCACTCCGTTGCTCACCGAGGTCGCGCGCGAATTGAACTCGCTGCCGCTGGTGTTCCTGGCGCTGCTGCTGCACGACATCGGCAAGGGCCACGGCCACGACCATCACGAGCGCGGAGCGACGCTGGCCGCCGACGTCTCGCGCCGGCTCGGACTCGATCCGGAGGAAATCGATCTGGTGGTGTTCCTGGTGCGCAACCATCTGGCGATGTCGCAGGTCGCGCAGAAGGGCGACCTCGAGGATCAGGCTACGGTCGCCGAATTCGCGCGTCAGGCGGGATCGATCGACCGGCTCAAGGCGCTCTACCTGCTGACCTACGCCGACATGCGCGCGGTGGCGCCCAACGTGTACAACAACTGGCGCGACATGCTGCTGAGCGACCTTTACATGCGCGCGCTCAAGGTGCTCGAGCAGGGCGATCGCGAGGCGGTCGACCCCGTGCGCCGGCTGGCGACCGTCAAAGCGGCGGTGCGCGAGCTGCTTACGGCAGTAGCCACCGGCGCGAACGGCGCACGCGCCTCCGAGGTCGAGGCGTTCATGGCCGAGATGCCAGAGCGCTATTTCTTCACGGTGCCCGAGGGCGACATCCCGCTCCATTTCGAGATGATGCGCGCGCTCGGGGAGCGCCCGATGGTCTGCCGGCATCGCCATTTTCCGGAGCTCGAGTTCAGCGAGTTCACCGTGGTGACGCGCGATCAGCCGGGGTTGTTCTCGATGATCGCGGGAGCGCTGACCGCGAACAATCTCAACATCCTGTCCGCGCGGATCATCACGCGCGCCAACGGCATCGCGATGGACGTGTTCCGCGTCGCGCATGTGCAGGGCGCGGGGCTGATGGCGATGGAAGAAGAGCGCTGGCTGCGGGTGGAGCGCGACCTCGAACGGGTGATCAGCGGCGCGCAGGATATTGCGGAGCTGGTCGCGTCGGCGCACCAGGTGCAGAACGCGGGGCGCAAGTTCATTCGCCGCGTCGGGACCGAAGTAACGATCGACAATCGCAGCTCAGAGCAATTTTCGGTGATCGATGTGTTCACGCAAGACCGCGTCGGGCTGCTGTTCGCGATCACCCATACGCTGTTCAAGATGGGCCTGCTGATCCATTTCGCGCGCATTTCGACCAACGCCGACCAGGCGCTGGACGTTTTCTACGTGAGCGATCGCGACGGCAACAAAATCACCGACCTCGAGCGGATGCGCGAGCTGCGCGCCGCGCTGCTCGAGAAGCTCGGCGAAAATCCGGCGCAAGGGGCAGCTTGAGCGGGGTGGACTGGGACGAGATTGTCGACCGCCACCTGGCGCGCCAGGCGGTCGAGCGCGGACTGAGCCGGCATTCGCTGGAAGCGTATGGGCGCGACCTGCGCGACTTTCAGGACTGGTGCCGCGCGCAAGAGTTGCGCCCCGCCGCTTTCGATGCGGCCGCGCTGACCGCGTACCTCGAAACGCTCGCCGACCGCGGTTTGGCGGTCGCCTCGCAGCGCCGGCATCTGGCCAGCCTACGCGGGCTGGGGCGCGAGCTGGTCGACCGGGAAATAATCGAGCGCGACCCGGCGCCCGCCATAAAGCTAAGGCCGCATCCGCGCAAACTCCCGCGCACGCTCTCGCGCCACGACCTGGGGACTCTGCTGGATGTGATCGATACCTCGACGACGCGCGGGTTGCGTGACCGCGCGATGCTCGAGCTTGCCTACTCGTGCGGCCTACGCGTGTCGGAGCTGGTCGGCCTGCAGCAGCATCAGGTGAACGTGCCCGCGCAAGTCGTTATCGTGCTGGGCAAGGGAAACAAGGAACGGATGGTGCCGATCGGCGGCGCGGCATTGCGCGCGCTCAAGGCGTATCTCGACGCGCGAAGAAATGAGGAGAGCGCGGCGGCCAACGCGGCGAATCGCAATGGGCCTGCGCGGCGCTCCGCGGCGCGGCGGACACCGGCGCGGCGGACATTGGCGCGCGTTCGGCGGCGGTGTTCGTCTCGCGGCTGGGGCGCGCGATGACGCGGCAGGGATTTTTCAAGGCGCTCAAAGGATGGGCGGCCGGAGACCGCAGGCTTTCGTGGGTGAGCCCGCATACGCTGCGTCATTGCTTCGCGACGCATCTGCTCGAAGGGGGAGCCGATTTGCGCGCGGTGCAGGAGATGCTGGGGCACAGCGATATCTCGACCACGCAGATCTATACGCATCTGTCGAAGAGCCGGCTCCGCAAAGTGCATCGCGAGTTTCATCCGCGCGCGCGGCGCGCCACGCATGCCGAAGTTTAAGAAAATTGACGAGGAAATTTGGAAAACACCAATGACTTTTTGCGCCAGGCTTCGATCTGGGCGCTGCCCGTCATCTTCTCGATCATGCTGCACGAGGTGATGCATGGAGTGGTCGCGCTGAGGCTTGGCGACGACACCGCGTTGCGCGCCGGGCGGCTGACGTTCAATCCGCTTTCGCATATCGATCTGTTCGGAACCATCATCCTGCCCGGCTTGCTCCTGTTCATGGGTCTGCCGGTGTTTGGCTACTGCAAGCCGGTGCCGGTGAATTTCGCGCGGCTCCGTAACGGACGGACCGGGATGATGGAAGTCGCCGCGGCGGGACCGCTTACCAACCTGGTGCTCGCGGTGCTGAGCGCGATCGCGATGCGTTTCGCGATGCGCTTCATACCCTCGTCCTGGGGGCCCACGATTGCGCTGCCGGCGACGCTGATGCTGCAGGCATCGGTCGTGATCAACGTGGTGCTCGCGGTGTTCAACCTGTTGCCGCTGCTGCCGCTGGACGGCGGGCGCGTGGTGGCGGGGTTGCTGCCGCTTCCGGCGGCGCGCGCGTTCGCGCGGCTGGAGCCGTTCGGGTTTCTGATTCTGCTCGTGCTCCTGTATACAAATGCGGTCGAGAGAGTGATCGCACCGATCATAAACGCGATTACGGGGATACTGCTGTGAGCGAAGAGGCGGCGCAACCGAGAGTCGATTTCGATGCGGGCCTGCGCTTCAAGCTCCGGATTTACGAGGGGCCGCTCGACCTGCTGTTGCATCTGCTCAAGCGCGCCGAGCTCGACGCGCATGACGTCACCGCGAGCGTGAGTCACCGAGCAGTATCTCGCCTACCTGGAGCTGCTCGACTCGCTGAACCTGGACGTCGCGGGCGAGTACCTGGTGATGGCGGCGACGCTGCTGCTGATCAAATCGTTCTCGGTGCTGCCGCATCCGGAGCTCGCCGACGCCGACGAAGCCGAGGAGCTCAAGCGCGACCTGGTCGAGCGGCTGCTCGAATACCAGCGCTACCGCGAGGCCGCCGAGAAGCTCGGCGCGCGCGCGATCCTCGGGCGCGACGTGTTCAGCGCGCCGGGCGAACCGGCTCCGGAAGCCGACGGCGCCGACGCCGCTCAGCGTGTCGATTTTCGACCTGGTCGAGGCGATGGGCGCGGTGCTGAAGCGGATCGCGGAGCAGACGCCGCGCGGCATCGTGATTCGCGACATCCCGGTCGCCGAGTGCATCCCGCGGATTCTGGAGGCGATCGCGCACGGCGCGCGAGTCGAGTTCACGGCGCTGTTCGAAGACCTGACGGACCGCTCGATCGTGATCGCGACTTTCATGGCGCTGCTCGAGCTGATCCGCCGGCGCGAAGTGCGCGCCTACCAGGAAGTTCGCTTCGGCGCGATCTGGCTCGAGCGCGGCGAGGACAAAGCGACGCAGCAGCCGCCGGCGGCGGGCTAAGCGGAGATCAAGTGGACGACGAACGGCTGAAAGCGATTGTGGAGAGCCTGCTGTTCGCGGCCGGCGAGCCGATCCCGGTCGCGCGCCTGGCGACGGTGCTCGACGTTCCGCGCGGCGCGGTGCAGAAGGCACTGGCGGAGATGGCCGCGGAATACGGCGCGCAGCCTCGCGGTATCGTGCTGGAAGAAGTCGCGGGCGGATTCCAGTTGCGCACGCGCAAGGAGCACGCGGAGTACGTGCGCAAGCTGCTCGCCGCGAAGCCGCCGCGGCTTAGCCGCCCGCTGCTGGAGACGGTCGCGATCATCGCGTACCGCCAGCCGATCACGCGCCCCGAGATCGAGCATCTGCGCGGCGTCGACACCGGCGGGGTGCTGGAGACGCTGCTGGAGCGCAGGCTCATCAAGATCGCAGGACGCAAGGAGGCGCCCGGCCGTCCGATCATTTATTCGACCACCGATGAATTTTTGGAAGTATTCGGACTGAAAGATCTGGACAGCCTGCCCGACCTGAAAGAATTTCGCGAGATCGAGCGCGCGGTCGAAGAGGCGGAGACGCCGCCGGTGGAAGGCGTCGAGACGCACCCCGAGGATGCGACTGAGCCGTCAGCCGCTGGGTCTCCAGAGGCGGCGCCATCGGAGTCCGCGGCGTCATCGGAAGAAGCCGTCGCGAGTCCACCGGCGGACGACGATTCGGAACCGCCGCGCTAGCTACCCTTCGGCATCTTCGAACACGCCCGCTTCGGGCGAATAATTTTCAAAGCGGGTGTACTGGCTCAGGTAGGTGAGCTTCGCGGTATCGGTGGGGCCGTTGCGCTGCTTGGCGATAATGATTTCGGCGACGCCGGGCTCCTTGCTCTCTTTTCCCTTGTAGACTTCGTCGCGATAGATGAACGCGATCACGTCGGCGTCCTGCTCGATGGCGCCTGACTCGCGGAGGTCGGCGAGCAGCGGACGGCGGTCGGGGCGCGTCTCGACCTGGCGATTGAGCTGCGAGCATCCGATCACCGGCAGGTTCAATTCCTTGGCGAGAGCTTTGAGCGAGCGCGAGATCTCGGCGATTTCCTTTTCGCGCGATTCGCCGGGCCGCGCCGCGCGCATCAGCTGCATGTAGTCGACGACGACCAGGCCGAGGTTGGTGGCGCGATCGCGTTTGAGCCGGCGGCACTTGGCCTTGAGCACCAGCGGCGAGGTGTCGGAGGAATCGTCGATGAAGATGTTGGAGCCGCTGAGGCGGTCGGCGGCCTCGATGAGCTTGGGGAAGTCGGACTTGCCGATGTAACCGGTGCGGACCTTCGCGCTGTCGACGCGCGCCTCGGAACAGAGCATGCGGAGCACGAGCTGCTCCTTGGACATTTCCAGCGAGAAGAACGCGACGCCGACGGGAGGGTCGGCATAGAGGGCGGCGTAGGTCGCGATGTTGAGTGCGAGCGCGGTTTTGCCGACGCCCGGGCGCGCCGCGATGATCACCAGGTCGGAGGGCTGAAAGCCGGCGGTGATTCGATCGAGATCGATGAAGCCGGTGGGCACGCCGGTGACCAGCTCTTTGCGTTCGAACAGGCGCTCGACCAGTTTGATCGAAGCGACCGTCAAGTCCTTCATCCGGTGGAAGGAGGGCTTGATGCGCTTCTCGGAAATTTCGAAGATGCGATGCTCGGCCTGATCGACGAACTCGTCGACGTTGTTGGGCGCGTCGTAGGCGGAGCTCGCGATGTCGGTGGAGATCGAGGCGAGGCTGCGCAGCACGGCCTTCTCGTGCACGATGCGGGCATAGTGCGCGACGTTGCCGGCGGTCGGCACACAGGCGGCGAGCTCGGCGATGTAGGAGGGGCCGCCGACCGCCTCGAGCGCGCCCTTGCCGCGCAGCACGTTGGTGAGAGTGATGGCGTCGACCGGCTCGTTGCGCTCCCACAGGCCGATCATGGCCTGGAAGATCTGGCGATGGGCCTCGCGATAGAAATCGTCGGTGGCGATGATCTCGAGAGTCTGATCGAGCGAGGTATTCTCGAGCAGAATCGCGCCGAGGACCGACTGTTCGGCTTCGAGATTTTGCGGGGGAACGCGCCTCAGTATGTCGTCGCCGCCATCCGCCACTTGCCCGCCACCTCCGACCACGCGTCCGTAACCTGATGAGATTCAAGTATCGCAGCATGCGGGCGCGACGCCAAGCGCATGCCCGCGACGATCGCGATCATCAGTTCACAAATCATCCACAACGCATCGCGCATCGCGCACGCTGAGGGCATTCAGCGGCGAATGATTCTGCCGCGGCTGTCGATAACGCGGCGCCGTTGGGACTTCGCCATCAGCGGGCCGAGCGCCATGCCGAACAGAAAGCCGCCGACGTGCGCCCACCATGCTATGCCGCCGACGATCGCGCCGGTCGCGCCTTGCGCCAATCCATAGAAAAGCTGCACCGCGAACCACAATAAAAGATAAACGACCGCTGGCAACTCGAAGAACTGGATGAAAATAAAAATCGGCAGCACGGTGAGAATCCGGCCGCGCGGGAAGAGGATGAAGTAGGCGCCGAGCACGCCGGCGATCGCGCCGGACGCGCCGATCACCGGAATTTGCGAAGCAGGGCCGATCCAGACGGTCGCGAGCGCGGAGGCGATTCCGCACGCGAAGTAGAACCACAAGTATCGCAACGGGCCCAGGCGATTCTCGACAGCGGCGCCGAACACGAACAGGTAGAGCATGTTGCCCGCGACGTGCAGCAACCCGCCGTGGAGGAACATCGCGGTGAAGATCGTGAGCGATGGCCATAGCGCAGCGGTGGTCGGAGCGATCTGGCGCGCCCGCTCCAGGAGCAAGAGAGACGCGCTGACCTCGGCGGGGACCATCGCATAGCGCGCGATGAGCGCGGCGGCCTGGCGGCCCAGCGAGTACTCGTAAACGAATACCGCGAGGTTGGCGGCGATCAGCGCCACATTCATCGGCGTCAGGCGTCGCGGCGCGGCGCTGTCACGAAGCGGAATCATCGCAGTGCGCCGACGAATTGAACCATAAAGAAACAGGGGCACATAGCTGGCGGGCGAGCGAGCGCAAGCTTGAGCGCCGTCGCGTTGTGTGCGAGAAGGGCTTTGCAAAGGGAGTGCGCATCCGCGCAGGAGGTTTTCAGTCATGGAAGTCGTCTCGAGCGAAGTGACCGTCCCGACCGGCAGCGAGAAAATGCCCGCGCATCTCGCGCGTCCCGCGTCGGGCAGACCGTATCCCGCGATCGTGGTCGTGATGGAGGCGTTCGGCCTCAACGATCAGATCAAGCGAATCACCAACCAGTTCGCATCCGAAGGTTTCGTCGCGATCGCGCCGAATCTGTATTTCCGCACGCCCAACAACGTGGCCGAGTACAGCGATCTGCCCGGCGCGTTCCGCCTGATGGGCTCGATCAACGACGAGCAGGTCGTCAAGGACATGGGCGCCGCGATCGGGTACCTGAAGACGGTCAAAGAAGCAAAGCCGTCAGTCGGCACCACCGGGTTTTGCATGGGCGGACGGGTCGCGTTTCTAGCCGCCTGCCGGATCCCCGAGGTGAAAGCCACCGCTCCATTTTACGGCGGCGGGATGGTGTCGTCGCGGCAGCCAGGCGTGAAAGCGCCGATCGATTACGTAGAAGGGCTGCGCGCTCCGGTGCTGGCGTTCTTCGGCGGCAAAGATGCGTTCATTCCGGCTGCCGAGGTGGACACGTTCCGCGACACGCTCAAGCGCGCGAACAAGACCGCGGAGGTGGTGGTCTACGACGACGCCGACCATGGCTTCATGTGCGACGATCGTCCGTCGCATCATCCTACGCACGCCAAGGAGGCCTTTGCCAAGACAATCGCGTTCTTCAAGCGTCATCTCGGCTGAGCGTCGGGCCGACGCAGTTGTCAGGAACCAACGTGTGGGTCGGCAGACGCCGGCCCGCCCTTTCCGTCTCTATTGGAGCCATCCTTCTAACGCTGGTCGCTGTCAGTGCGGCGCCGACGATATCGTCCTGCTACTCGTCTAACTACCAGCGCGAAATCACGGCCAATGTCGCGCTGATCTCCGACCTGGCGGACAAGCTTGCGGATTACAGCAGCGCCGGATTCGTACTTGGCGGGCGCCAGGTCAGTTCGGAGGAGATGGGCGAGTTCTACTACGCGCTCAAGAAGGCGCGGGCGACGGCTGCGATGACTGCTGCGCAGTCATCGCAGCCGTCGCATCGCGACTTCGAGCGGATGCTCGACGCGTACACGGTACTGGTCCGCGCCGCGGACGAGTACCGGCTGGCGGGCGCTGCCGATCCCGCGCGGCGCGCCGCGATTCTCGCGGCGCGCGACCAGGTCAAGCGCCTCGCGCGCGAGGTCACTGGTGACCTCGCGCGCGAGGCGCGCTGACGCGGCGCTTGCGCGCCGCGCCTTCGTCGTTTTCTCGCCGTGACTACTCCGCAGCTCTGGTTTCCGCTCCTCGGCTCAGTCCTTCCACGCGTTGCCGTAGCGATCGAGGTAGGCAACCTCGCTCACCGGGCGCCGGCGGATCGGTCCGAACTTGTCGCGCGGATAGCCGATCGGCAGCAGCGCATAGGTCTGCACTTCGGCCGGCAGGCCTACGATCGCCTTGAATTCGTCCTCGAAGAACATGTGGATGGTGGTTAGCACCGTTCCCAGTCCGAACGCGCGGCAGGCCAAGATGATGTTCTGCACGGCAGGATAGATGCTGGAGCCCGAGGCGCGCGCCATCGTGCGCATTGCCGCGGCCGCTTCGGGTGGCAGGCTGGGCGGCGCGCCGGCGGCAGCCTGTTTGAGGCATGCGACCAGCAGCACTGGCGCCTCGGCCATGTGATCGATCAGATAATACGCCGACGCCATCAGCTTGTTGTACTGATCCTCGGCCATATGTGGCGGGCGGACGCGATTGGCGTACAGCGCCTTCAGGATTCCGCCGCCGCGCTGGTAGATCTCGCCGATCTTTTTGCGCAGACCCTCATCCCTGACCACCAGGAACTGCCAGGTCTGTTCGTTGCTGCCCGAGGGCGCCCGGATCGCCGCGTCGAGAATTTTTGTGATCACTTCATCGGGAACCGGGTCCGGCTTGAAGCGGCGGAGCGCCCGCGCTGAATACATAGCCTCGAACAGCCCTATTTCTGCCATCGAATGACTCCTCGTAGTGTTTGGTCCGATGAATATCCGCCATCGCGCGGCGGAAAAAAAGGGCGGCCGGATCGCTCCGACCGCCCTGCTCTGTTGCTTGAATCGCTCGCAGGATCAAACGGGGGTGCGGGTCACCGTCGGCTTGGGCGGCGGCCCGAACATCGTCTTGAAAACTTTCTTCGCGTCCTCAGGATTGCTCACCATCGCGCCGGGCTGATCGTGATGCCGCATGATCTTGTCGGCAGCGGTGAACTCTCTGACCGTAGTGCAGTATTCCAGCAGCAGTCCATTCGGATCGCGGAAATAAATCGAACGGCACCATTCGTGGTCGACCACCGGCGTCACGTCGATGTCCTTGCCGAGCAACTCGACTCGCTTGGCCTCGAGCTCCTTCACGTCGTCGCACCAGAACGCGAAGTGATAGAAAGCTCCGGGAAGGCCCTGCGCGCTGTTGATATCGGTCGCCCATTCCCGAGGAATGTTAGGCACGTTCTCGGGGCACATGAAGGCGACCAGGCTGCCGTCGCCGGTGTTGAGGAAGACGTGCTTGATCTTGCCGCCCTCGCGCGGCTCGATGACGTCGCACCACGCGACTTCCCATCCGAGCTTCTTGGTATAGAACTCGACCGTGCGATCGAGATCGAGAGTCGCAAGTCCGAGGTGATGAACGCCGGTGCGCTTCATGGGTAGCCCTCCTGAACGATAGTTCAGATCATGTGATCCAAACCTAGCACGGTGCGGGAAAGAGTAAAAGCGACGCTCCGACGAGGTAGCCCGGATGCGCGACCGGCGCGAACTACGTTCAGATTTGCGCTGCGCCGCCGTCGACGAACAGCTCGGTGCCGGTGACAAAGCTACTGTCGTCCGAGGCGAGGAAGACCGCGGCCTTCGCAATTTCGTCCGGCGTGCCCAGACGACCCAGCGGTACGCTGGCCCTCAATGCGCCGTCCGGGATCAGAGGCAGCGCCTTTTGCAGGTGAACAACAGCCCTTTGACGTTGGTGTCAAACGTCTGGTCGAAATGTTCCTCGGTGATTTCCCCTAGCGGCGCGATCCCCGCAGTGCCCTCACATTGATTAGTGGCTCGTGCTCGTACTGTCCGACCGATGGGCCTCGAAGCGGGTAGTGAGGCCGGGAAGTTCATTCATATCCCGCTCTTCGACAGTTTTACTTTCCAGTCACGGCTGAGGCGACCAGAGCTTCGAGCTTGGCGTCGAGCGCCTGGGCTGCGGCCAGGAGTTGCGGGTTTGCGTCCACGACTATCAGTGAGGAAGGAAGCACGTAGGTGACGTCGCAGCTCGCGCCGTCGTCGCTCTCGGCGAGGAGAAGTTCGATTGGCACGAAGAGGCCGGCAGTGTAGTCGTGTCGCAGCATCGTGATCGCGATGAGTGGATTGCCGAAGATCCAGCGTACGAGCCGACGTTTGATTCCGAATTTCTCGATCCAGCGGCCATGATCGAACTGGGCGAAAAGCATAAAACCGCTGTCGCCGACCTGCTTTTGGACCTTCGCTTCAAACTCCGCGCGGGTTCCCGGCATCCCCACGACCGACTCGATGGTCGTTTCGCCAACGTGGGCGCGTAGTCGGGCCAGCACAGCGTCGAAACTCAACGGGCTGTGGTGACGAATGCGTTTGCCAGTGAAATTTACTTCGTCGCGTTGGTAGACGGTTCTGGCGCTCATTTTTTAAAGTCCGTTGGATGCGCGGACGGCCTATCGTGCTGGTGCGTGCGTCGGCGAGTAAATATTCGCCCTACGCGCCTTAAGGTGTGGAGTTCAGCGACCCGTTCCCGACTTCGTCGTTCCAGACTGGAGGACGAGAACAGCGGCGCTTGCTGTTCTCCTGACGCGCCGATCCTACTGGCACTTAGTGAGGCTATGCTGAGGACGCGAGAGAGGCTAGCGGACGAGAGCGCAGGTGATCTCCGCAGAACGAATAGTGGCTGAGGGGGTTGAATTTAATCGACGCGGATTATCTTGTGCTTGATTGCGTAGCGCACGATTGACGCGGTGGAGCGGAGGTTTAGCTTTTGCTTCAGGTTCTCGCGATGGACTTGTGCGGTCCGGGGGCTGATGGCCAACTTCATCGCGATCTCCTTGGTGGTGGCGCCCTCGCCTATCAGGCGCAGCACCTCGCGCTCGCGGCGCGTTAGCCGCGACGACGACGGGCGCGCTCCTTTCATTGGAATACGCAGGCGGCCCAGCACGATCGGCGCGATCGACGGACTCAGGTAGCGCCGGCCCGCGTGGACCGCGCGCACCGCCGTCAGCAGTTCGGACGCGGCGTCGGTCTTGACCAGGTATCCGGCGACGGCAGCCTCGCTGAGCGCTTCGATCACGTATTCCTCGTCGTCGTACTGGCTCAGCACCAGGACCTTGCTTGCGGGCGTGTCGCGGGCGATTCGATGCGCCGCGGCGAGGCCGCCTATCCCGGGCATCGCGAGGTCGAGCACCACGACGTGCGGCTTGAGTTGCTGCGCGAGCGCGACCGCGCTTTCGCCGCTGTCCGCCTCGGCCACCACTTCGCAATCGGGCGCGAGCACCATGCGCAGCGCGTCGCGCAGGATGCGATGGTCGTCGGCGAGCAGCACGCGGATACGATCGTTATTGCTCATTGGTGGCCTGTCTATGAGGGCTCCGGAATTTCCGCGATGACGATGGTGGCGCCCGGGCGCGAATCGATACTGAGAGTGCCGCCCATCAGCTCGAGGCGCTCGCGCAGGCCGGCGAGTCCCGAGCCGGCCGCATGCGCGGCCGCGCCCATCCCGCGGCCGTTGTCGCTGATCGAAATTCGCGCGAGGCCGCCTGCGCGGCCGATTTCGACGGTGACGGAAGTGGCCTCGGCATGACGCATTACGTTGGAGAGCGCCTCGCGCGCGACCTGAAAGGATAACTGCTGCACCGGGCGCGAGATGCGCGCGGCGCCCGCGCCGCGGATCAGGCGCGTCCGGATGCGCGCCTGGCGCAGGCGCTCGAACTCCAGTTCGAGCGCCTCGGCCATAGAGGAGTGGCCCAGGGCGGCGGGGCGCAACCGGCGCGTGCGGGTGCGCAGCTCGTCCTCGAGCTCCTTGAAGATCGCGCGCGCCTGTTCGCGTCCGCCGGCGAGCGCGATCTGCGCGGCAGCCAGGAGTTGCGCCTGGTCGTCGTGCAAGTCGCGCGCGATTCGCACGCGCTCGTCATCGGCCGCCGCGAACATCCGGAGCGCGAGGCGGCTGACGAGACCTCGGTACTCGGCGGCCTCGTCCTCGACGAGCCACGCTTTCAAGAGCGGCGCCAGGCGCGCGGCGAGCGCCTCGGCGCGCGCGCGCGTGGCGGCGTTCGCGCCGCCGCGGGCGGCGAGTGCGATCGCGCCGGCATCGCCGAGCGGGACGCATAGGTGGTGGCGCTTGAACAGGCGCGGCGCGGCGGTCGAGTGCGTGGCCGCGCACTCGGCCGCTGCGCCGCTCTGCAGACAGCGCGCGAGCGCGCTGTCTGCGGCGAGTTCGAGCGGCAGCGCGATCTTTGCGGAGGCCGCGACGGCTTCGAGGCGGCCGTGCCTGAGCACCGCGAGGATCCATCCGTCGAAAGGAGCTGACTTCGAATTGGATTTGGCGCCGACGGCCGGCTGCGTTTCCGGGTGCGGCTGCGCGAGTATCTCGCCCAATCCGGCGAATCGTCGGCGCGGCGGGAGCTTCGCCGCGGCGGTGTACGCCGCGGCGAGCTCTCGTTCGGCGGCGTCGGCACGGGCCGACTCGGCGGCGACGCCGGCAAGCATCGCCGCTGAGTCGGCAGCGCGGGTGCGCCAGAATGCGCGCGAGGCGAAGGCCTCGCGCGCGTTGATCTCCGCGAACGCACCGTTAATCAGGAGTTCGAGTGTCGCTTTAAGTTGTGACGCGGCGGCGCCGGTCTTCGGGATCAGCACCGCGCGTATCTCGCCGCCGGCTCGCATCGCCAGCGCGGCGCCGGCGAGTGTGAACGGGCCGTCTGATAGGTCGTGCGCGCCGTTCTGGGCGCCCTGCGGGAGCGTGGTGTGCGCGAGGACTTCCGCAATGTCCGCGGCGCTCAGCGCCGCGGACATTGCGGAAGTCGGCGTCGTCGCGAGTGCCGGCGCCTCGGCGAGCCGGCGCGACAGGATCGCGAGCGCGGCGCTCGCGATCCCGTCGCGCCGGGTGTTGCTACCAGGACGCGTACTGTCACGCTGCGCGTCGCGATCGCGCCGTGCGGCGGCCGCGGGCGCGGCGGACGACGCCATCATCGCTTCGCCAGAATCTCCGTTCGCGGTCCGCCACGTCAGCGCGCACGCCGCGTCACCGGCCGCGGCCATCGCGAGTTCCGCGAGCTGCCGGAGCCGCTCTTCCAGATCGTCGGCGCGCTCAGGCCGTGCGGCCGAAAAGGCCGCGAGCGTATCGCTGGGCGTCAAGATGTCGCGAACCCCCTTTTTGGCGCGCGAGCTGACTTACCTCAATGATTGGTCGAATCGGCGCCGGGTGGCCCAAGCTCCTGTCCAAGCTTCTGCATCTCGGCGCCGAAGGCTTCCCAATCTCCCGCCTTCAGCGCGCCGAGCGCGCGTGTGTAATGAACCGATGCGTTCTTCAAATCCGGCGGACCCGTGGCCAACGCCGTTATCTGCGCCGATGATGGAGCGGCGGTCTGGCCCGACGGCGGCAGCGCAGAGGCAAGCGTGGGCGCGACGGGCGTTTGGCCGGGAACGAACAGTGCGTCGAGCGTGGGCTGCAGCGTATCGCCCATCACGACCCGGTCGCTATAGGAGGCGATCACGCGCTGCAACTCGGGGAGCTGCCCATTCTCGGCGCGGATGTACAGCGGCTCGACGTAAAGCAGCGAATCCTGGATCGGAATTACGAGCAGGTTTCCGAGCAGCACCTTGGAGCCCATCTGGTTCCACAGCGAGAGCTGCCGCGAAATTTCGGGATTCTGATTGATGCGCGCCTGGATCTGGTACGGTCCGTAGAACAGGCGGTCTTTCGAGAACGAGTACTCGAACAGATGCCCGTAGTCGCTGCCGTCGCATCGGGCGGCCAGCCACGAGATCATGTTGTCGCGCCCCTGCGGCACCATCGGGAGCATCAGGATGTATTCGGTCGTGGTCTCGCCGGGCAGCCGCATGATCACGTAGTAGGGCTGCATGGGGATGGTATCGCCGGCGTAATTCTCGCGCGGGAAGCCCCACAGGTCTTCACGATTATAGAACACCTGCGGATCGGTCATGTGGTAGGTGCGATAAATATCGGCTTGGACGTGGAAATAGTCCTCGGGATAGCGGATGTGCGCGTGCAAATCACCGGGCATCGCGGACATTGGCTTGAACATCGCCGGGAAAATCCGCGCCCAGGTTTTGATTATCGGATCATCGGGATCGGAGACGTAAAATTCGGTCTGACCGGTGTACGCGTCGACGATTATCTTGACGGCGTTGCGAATGTAGTTGAGCTGGAACGCCGGGTCGCCATAGGTCTGCGAGTACGGGTAATGGTCGGTAGTGGTATAACCGTCGACGATCCAGACCAGGTGTCCGTCGTGGATGACTGCGTAAGGATCGTGGTCGAGCTGCAGGAACGGCGCGATATACGCGATGCGGTCGATGATATTGCGCCGGAACATGATCTTGCTCTGCGGCACGATATTCTCGGTGACCAGCAGGTTGATGTCGCGGAAGAAGAAACTGAAGATGAGGCGGCGCAGAAAACCGGAGACGCGCACCCCGCCGTTACCCGCGTAGTAGCTGAAGACGTTGTCCGCGCCCTTGGGATAGTCGAACTCGGGCGTCGCGGAATTGACTACCGCGTAGTTGTCGCGCTCCTCACCAAAATAGATGGCCGGCTGCGGGACCTTGAGTCCGACGTTGGAGACCGGCGGAATGTTTTTCAGAATGAAGACCGGCAGCCCCTCGGAGTCCTTCTCGTTGACCGGACTCATCGCGAGACCGGCGCCGTGGGTAAACTTCAGATGCTGATTGACCCAGGTCTGCGCGTTGTCGGGAAGCTGATCGACGTTGAGCTCGCGCGGCGAGAGCATCACCTCGGTGTACTTGCCGTTAATCCAGTAGCGATCGATATCGACGTCTTTGAAATCGTAATAGAGCCGGATTTCCTGGAGCTGACGGTAAGTGTCGATTAGCGGGCGCGGGTCCCACAGCCGGATGTTCTGAACGGTCGGCGCGTCCTGCGCCAGCGAGGCCTGGGTGAGCCCGCCCACGCCGGCAAACGGTTTCACGTCGACGCCGTCGAGATGATACGCGTGCCGGGTCATTGCGATATTGCGTTCCAGGTATGGTTTCTCGATCCGCAATTCGTCGGGCTTGACCCACAGCCGCTCGATGATCGGCTGTATGAAGTTGAGTATCAGCGCCGGACCGAAGACCACAACGAACGCGACCACCGGAAGCCGCAGTCCAGACTCGCGCGTGTTCACGAAGCAGATAACCGCTGCCGCGAGCGCGAGCGCGACCAGCAGCCATAGTCCCGGCTGCCAGAGGATCCGATCGACGTAGCGGAGTCCGAACACGACGCCGTTGGAATGCAACAGGAGGCCGAAGCGCGCCAGCCAGTAGTTCATCGCGCGCTGCACGAAGAACAGGCCGAGCAGCACCGAGCCTTGCGCCGCGGCGGCGGGCGTAATGCGCGGCGGCGTCTCGCGGAAATCTAGGCTGCCGCGCGCCCAGTGGACCGCAACCGCCATCGCGGCAGAGAGGACAATGATCAGCAGGAACAGATCGCGCAATTCCTCGAGCAGAGGAAGGGTGAAAACGTAAAATCCGACGTCGTTGCCGAACGCCTGCTCGAGGATTCCAAACCTAACGCCGTAAACTCCCTTTAGGTAGATGTCCCAGCTCGCGGCCTCGCCCTGTGCGGCGAAAATCGCGAGCACCGCCGCGCCTGCGGCGACCAGCAGCCGCCACGGGACGCGCTCGCCGAGCGCGCGAATCAGCTCGGGAAGGTTGACCTCGACCGTCTCCTCGGTGCGGCGGACCACGCGCAAGCGCTCGCGCTCACGGCTGAAGTGAATGGCGATCAGGCCGCTGGCGAAGATCGCGAGGAACGAGATCGCCCAGACCACCGCAAAGATTATGATCTGCGTGCCGATGGTGGTGCCGAACACGCCGCGATAGCCGAGCGCGGCGAACCACAGGAGGTCGACCGCCAGATGGTCGAGCAGGCTCAGCAGGAGCAAAGCAACGATTACGATCGCGGCTATGCCAAAGAGAATGACGCGCGGGCGCATCGGCGTGGCTGCTTTAATTGCCCCGCGCGATCTGGCTGACGTGCTCGCGGACGATGTCCGGCGGACAGAGCCAGATGAAGATCTTGAGCGTGAGATATCCGACCAGCAGCCAGTCGAGCTCGCCGACCAGGGGAATGAAGTCCAGCTCCAGCGCCGGCGGCGTCAGCATCAGCAGCACCGCCAGCACCGGCACCGACTTGGCGAGCAATGAGACGCGCGCGTCGCCCATCAAGCGATAGAACACGCGCACGAACTGAGGCAGGTACATCACCATCCTGCTGAGCTGGAGTGGTGAGAAGAGCTGCATCCGCAATAGTGAACGGAACATCGATCTGACCCTGACGCATAATAGCACAGCGCCCGCGGATAAGTGGCAAGCCCCGGCATCGGCAGTCACGCGGGATTTTTCTGGTACAATCAGGGCCGAGAGGACACGGTTTGAAACGGCACATGAAGCTCGGCGATTTCCTGGTCGCCTATCTGCGCAAGATGGGGACCAGCCACGTCTTCGGGATTCCGGGCGATCTGGCGCTCAAGCTGTTCTTCGCGCTGGGAAAGCGGCACGGGCTGGAGATCATTACGTTCTCGCACGAGCCGGGGGTTGGCTTCGCCGCCGACGGGTACGCGCGCGCGACCGGCAAAATCGGCGTGATCTGCGTTACCTACGGCGCGGGCGGCCACAACATGGTCAACCCGGTGGCGGGCTCGTTCTCGGAGCGGGTGCCGCTGCTGATTTTCTCGGGCGGACCCGGCGAGGAGGAGCGCAAGCTCGGCACCCTGATCCATCACCAGGCGCGCGAGATCGAATCGCAGCATCGCATCTACCAGGAGGTGACCTGCGCCTCACGCGTGCTCACCGATCCGCGCAGCGCCGCGCATGACTTGCATGAGGTGGTGCGCGCGGTGTGGGCCGAGCAGCGGCCCGGCTACGTCGAGATCCATCGCGACATGGTCGACCGCGTGATCGAAGTGCCCGACGAAATCATCGAATGGGACGGCCATCTGCATTTCCACGAATCCGACGCGCGCAAGGTCGAGGAGGCGGCGCGAGAGAGCGCCGCGATGTTCAACCAGAGCCGCAAGCCGGTGCTGATCGCGGGAATCGAGATTCATCGCTACAAAGTGTCGCACGAGCTGGTTGAGCTCGCGGAAAAGATGGGCGCGCCGGTGTTCACGACGGTGCTCGGCAAGGGCGCGTTTCCGATGGACCATCCGCTGTACATGGGCGTGCATGTGGGCGCGATCAGCCCACCGTCGATCGTCGCGCGGATGGACGAGGCGGACTTCGTGCTCAACCTCGGATGCCTCAAGACCGACATGAACTTCGGCAACCGTCCGCCGCGGGTGATCCAGGGCAAGACGGTGTGGGCGGTCGATCGCAAAGTCGACGTGAAGTACCACACCTACACCGACGCCGCGGTGCGCGACTTCGTACGCGCGCTGCTGCGCCAGGAGCTGCGGACGCATCACGAGCGCGTCGAGTACGCCGACAATCTTCGCGAGGTCGGGGCGCGCGACGGCAAACCGATCCTGGTCAGCGAGATTCTCGCGGTGGTCAACCAGTTCCTTGCCGAGAACCGTCGCTACATGGTGGTTGCGGAGTCGGGCGACATGTTGTTCGGCGGACTGGACGTGCGGGTGCCGCACAGCGGAGCGTACCTGGCGCAGGGATTCTATGCGTCGATGGGGTTTGCGGTGCCGGCCGCGCTCGGGGCGCAGATCGGCAGCGGACTGCGTGCGCTCGTGCTATGCGGTGACGGCGGCTTTCAAATGACCGGGCCGGAGATTTCGCACGCGCCGATATTCGGCGCCAATCCGATCATCGTGCTGCTCAACAACGGCGGCTGGGGCATCTTTCGGCCGGTGGTCGAGCGTCGCGAGCTGCTCGACATCCCGCCGTGGCCCTACGCACAGCTCGCGCGCGATTGGGGCGGCGCCGGATTCGAGGCCGGCAGCGCCGCCGACTTAAGGCGCGCGCTCAAGGCGGCGCACGAAGGCAAATCCTTTGCGATCATCAACGTGAAGGTGGGCCGCGACGATCTTTCGCCAGTGACGATCAAATATATCAAGGCGGCGGCCAAGCGCTCGCAGCCGCCCGCGGGGGAGCGCGCGGCGCGCGGAAATTCGCGGCCATGAGCGAGGGGCTCGAGCAGTACCGCATCGCGCATCGCAACTTCCGTTGGTCGACGCCGGAGTACTTCAACTTCGGCGCGCAAGTCGACAGCTACGCCGCCGATCCGAACCGCGTCGCGATGCTGTGGGAGGATCAGGACGGCCGCCGCGCGCGGCTGACCTTCGCCGACATTCGCGCGCAATCAAATCGCATCGCGAACCTGCTCGAGGAGCTGGCAGTCGGCCCCGGAGTACCGGTGCTGCTGGTGCTGCCGCGCGTCACGCTATGGCAGACGGCCTACATCGGCGCACTGAAAACCGGCGCACTCGTCATCCCATGCACCTCGACGTTGCGGGAGAAGGACCTGATCTATCGTGCGAATCATTCCGGCGCGCAGGCGATCATCGCCTCGCCGGAGAATGCCGACATGATCGCCGACCTGCGCCGTCAGTGTCCCTCAATTCGGCAGTACCTGGTTGCTGGCACTAGCCGCAGCGGATGGACCGGCTTGCAGGAAGCGCTGCATCAGGCGTCGGCGACATATGAAGCGACGCCGACCCGCGCGAGCGAGCCGGCCATCTGCTACTACACCTCGGGCACCACCAAAGATCCTAAAGCGGTGCTTCATAGCCACGCCTACTCCTGGAGCCACCGCTACACCGGTCTGACGTGGCTCGGCCTAATGCCGGGCGACTTGCACTGGACCACCTCTGACACCGGATGGGCCAAGGCGGCATACGGCGTCCTGTTCGGACCGTGGATGAATGGCGTGACGACCTTGATGTACAACGGGCGCTTTGATCCGAACAAAGAGCTCGAGCTGCTCGGCCGTTATGGCGTCACCAGCTTCTGCGCGCCACCGACCGAGTACCGAATGCTGATCAAGCATGACTTGTCGAGCTACAAGTTTCCGAAACTCAAGCACTGCACGGCGGCCGGCGAGCCGCTGAATCCCGAAGCGATCGAGGTGTGGCGCGACCGGTTCGGGACCACGATTTATGACGGCTACGGCCAGACTGAAACGACGATCCTCGCGGCGAATCTGCCCGGGATCGAAGTGAAAGCCGGGCTCGATGGGCCTGCCGTTTCCGGGCCATGACCTGCGTATCGTCGACGAGGAACTGGCCGAAACCGCTGACGGCCAGATCGGCGAGATCGCGCTGCGCGTGAAGCCCGAGCGGCCGCCGTCGCTGTTCCTGGAGTACTGGAAAAACCCCGACGAGACCGCGGCCGCGTTTCGCGGCGACTATTACCTCACTGGAGACCTCGCAACTCGCGACGCGGACGGATACCTGTGGTTCGTCGGTCGCGCCGACGACGTGATCATTTCGGCGGGCTACCGAATCGGCCCGTTCGAGGTCGAATCCGCGCTCCTCGAGCATGCGGCGGTCGCGGAATCCGCGGTGGTCGCGAGTCCGGATTCGGATCGCGGCGCGATCGTGAAGGCGTTCGTGAAACTCCGCCCCGGCGCGGAACCCGGCGATGCGCTGGCGTTTGAGCTTCAGGAGCACGTGAAGCGAATCACGGCGCCATACAAGTATCCGCGCGAGATAGAGTTCGTCGACGAGCTGCCGAAGACCGTCAGCGGAAAAATCCGCCGCGTCGATCTGCGCAAGCAGGAAGAGCTGCGTAAGAGCGGCCAGCCGGGCTAATCGGCGCGCCTCCAGAAACTCGCGAGCCTTACTACGCGAACGCCGCCATAGTTCCTGAGCCCGAGAAGACGGCGCCGGGCCGGTTAGCGGCGAGCGAAGTCGGTCTTTAGTAAATTGACCTTGCCAGCGAAGTCCTCGAGATCGACTTCGGTGGTCTCCAGCACCCGCGCGACCATTCCCCAAAAGCCGATGGACAGGATCAGCTCGACGATCTCGGCGCTCCCAAGTTGCTTTTTGAGCGCCTCGAGGGTCGCGCGGCTCCCCTTGACGTTGCGCGCAACTTCCTCGGTGAACTTGAGTACCAGGTGCTCGAGCTCGTTAAAGCACTTTGCGTTCCCCGGACTGTCCATCGCGGCGACTTGCTCGTCGGTTACGCCGACACCTTTTGCGATGGGCACGTGCTGAGTCCATTCGTAAACGCTCCGGGAGACTTTCGCGGTGCGCAGGATCGCGATTTCGCGTAACTTGGCATCGAGTTTGGCGCGTGTCATCAGCGAGTTGCCCAGCATCGAGAACGGATAGAATGCGGCGTCCGAGTTCGCGATCATCCTTGCCACGTTCAGTTTCACTCGGCCGCGCGCCAGGATTTCGCGGGTCTTGTCCGCGACCTTGGTTTCATCGGCATAGGGAATCAGAGCCATCGATGTGTCCTCCCGAAGTCTGCGCGATAAAAAACCGAAGCTAGTCCCGACCGGTCGTCATATGCAAACAACGGCCGCTTCAATTCGATGCTGGCGCGGACCGTGTCGGTGCGGAGGTGGGCGTCTCGATCGGCGTCGGCGGCAGGACCAGCGCGGCGCGAACCGGAAGTATCCGCCGTAGTCCTGGCTCGAGCATCAGCGATCCGATTGCGCGCGACAGCGCGACCGACAGCGACTCCGCCGGCTCGGTCTCGAGCGGAAGAAAAACCTCCGCACCGAGCGGCGCCGGAGGCTCACTTTCGGCGCCAGTCAGTTCGTCCGAATAAATCGCTTCGCCGGATCGGTTGAGGAGCGCGAACTTGAGCCGCACCTTCGACTCCATCGTGAAGTACTGCCCGTGTACGGTCCGTTCCACGCCAAAGCGCTTGTTCACCTCCATACTCAGGAGATCGGAGGTAAGCAGGTAGTCGATGCCGGATGGGAGTCCACCGGCTGGCATCGCATCGAGCGCGACCGGCGCCAGTCCCCCGTCGGCCAGCGCACGTATCAAGGCGCGCGTCGCCACCGTGCCGGCATCGCTGACGAATAGATTTTTCTCGAGCAGGCCGCGATCGTCGTATATTGATCCCACCTCGACCCGCCCGCTTGCCAGACTGCCACCGACTGGAAGCACTGCGACCTTTGCCGGATGGAAGACGTCCTGCGAGCCGGGCACGAAGCCCGGCAGATAGTGGAGTCCGAGCCGCTGCCCGGCCGGCCGGCATCCCGCCAGCAACACAAGAATCGCGACGGTCCAACAACCGCGCGCGCGGCTATGGCTCCGGGCGCGCGACAGGCTGATGGCGCCTCTCTCTCCACCAAACTACGAACAGCGCAATCACGACCAGCGCGATGGCCAGCTCCGTGCCGCGCGAGGCGAGGTGGGACATTCGGATCACGTCGTACAGTTCGTCGCCGACCAGATAACCGACGGTCACGACGATCGAGCACCACACCATAGCGCCCATCACGTTCCAACCCAGGAACTGCGCGAAGGGCATCCCCGCCGCACCCGCCATCGGACCCGCCATGAAGCGAACGCCGGCGATGAATCGCGCCATGAATACTGCCTTGGCGCCATGGGTCTGGAAAAAGATTTGCAGGCGATCGTAGCGGCGGCGCGCGAACTCGAACCTGGTGGCGAGGCGGGCGAGCAACCGCTGCCCACCGGTGCGACCGATCAGAAATCCGCAACAATCTCCCGTAACGGCGCTCAGGAAGACCACCGCATAGACCGCGCGGATGTCGAGAATTTCACGGCCGGCGACGAAGCCTGCCACGATCATCACCGTCTCTTCTGGAACCGGGATCCCGAGGTTGCCAATGAAAACGAACAGGAAGATGCCCAGGTAGCCCCACGTCGCGATCCAAGCCTGGACGTTCGCAGGATCGGTGAACGCATGCATCAAATGATTCGCGCTGTCCCCGTGACTCTCGGCCGCAATTCCAGCTCGTCTCTAGCTTGCCGTATCGGGCCGACCGGCGTAAGAGGGCCAGTTTTTAGGGATGATCACGATCATCACCAGGGCGAAAATCAGAGTGAGAAGTGAAACCACCGCGCGGATCAGGTTCTCCATTGCCGGCACTTCGCACCGCTTCCGCTCAGGAGCCTGCGTGCCGGCGCCGGTGCGAGATCGGCGCGGCGATAGAGTCTGATCTCTCCGTCCTCGAAGATCCGCACATAGCCCGGCGGCGGATCGCCCATCCACGCGGGCGCCTGGATTTGCTCAAGGATATACGGCGGCTTGCCCGCCAGCGCCGCGCGCAGATCGTCGAAGCCGCGTACCCGGCTGCCGCCCTCCCATTGGTTATTGGGATCGTGATGGAGTTCGATCGGATCGTCGTTGATCCCGGTGAAGACCGGGAATTGCACCAACGACCACGACGAAATGCTGTCGCACAAATGTAGTATATGAGTCTTCGGAGTGACTAATCCCGCCTGACGTTCGCCGTCCAGCACGCGCATCAATCGCGTTTCGGCGGGACCGATAGTCCATCGGCGATCGGGCTGTCCTGACCAATAGCCATCTGCGGCAGTACTCAGATCGAATGCCCATTGCTCCACGATCGAATACTCATTCGCGTCGTAATCGACCGGCTCGTTCACGTGGAACCAGGGATAAATGAGTATAGTCATTAGTACGAAGAAAACTGCCGGCCGCCACCATCGCTCGTACGCGAGCGCAAACAGAAATCCCGCCGGCAGGGTGAGAAAATATGGACACCAGTACTCCCACAACTTGGTATGGAGGTCCGAAGTTATCATCGCGGAAGCCGGGTCGTTCGACAGTGCCTGCAGGACCGGATCAAGATATTCACCTGCGATGCCGATCGCGAGAGCGACCGCGGCCAGCGCTGCGAACGGCATCTGCGGCGCGCCCTGCCGCCACAGAACCGCGATCGCCGCTACCAATCCGGCAAAGCACAGCGCCGAGAGAATCGGCAGGTTGCGCGCGACAACTGCGAACAGCGAATAGGGCTCGACGATACGCCGATAAATCACGGCGAAAATGAACAGCGCGATCAGCGCGACGTTGAGTATCCGCAGCCGTTGCGATCCGGGATTGCGAGAAGCCGGATCTGGAAGCACCGCCGGCATGGATGCCGGTCCGAGTCGCGCCGCGCTCCACGACGCGAGCGCAACGCCTGCGATGATCGGCAATGGCAGAACCGGATATGGCAAGGGATGCGCGAAGCCGATTGCTATCTCAGGTATCGCGATCAGCGACGCTCCGGCCAGGCAGCCGAGCGTCGCGCTCGCGCGTCGATAATCCGTCGCGACGAGCAGGAACCCCACGCCAACTCCCGCGACGATCAGCGCGAACACGCCGTCGATCGCGTGCGACGCGACTGCGGTCCCGAGCATCACCGCACCGATCGCGAGCAGCACGCGATGCCTGGAGCGATCGAAAGTGAACGCGAGTCCGAGCGCGACCAGCACAAAATCGACCGCGGTGCCTCGCATCCCCTGCGCGCGACGGAAGATCGTGGTCAACAAAAGCGCCAGCGCCGCCATGCCGCCCGCGGTGTCGCTGAAAAATGTTTTTCCAATTCGATAGGTGGCGAATATCATGAGCGCCGCCATCGGGAGCATCGCGGCGCTCTCGGCCAGTACCGCGAGCCTCGTGTGGCTGCCCATCGCGAGCATCGCGTAGAAAAGTTCCAGCGCGGGCGTCTGCGCGTATGGCCCCCAGCATCCGTACGGGTCGTTGTCGAAAGGCAGGTAGGTTCGAAAAGCTACGATGCGCTCGGCCGACGACGGGTAGGAAAGCACGTCCATGAACGGCACCACCGGCGAGCCGAGCTGCAGCGGCAGATACGCAACCGCGAGGATCGCCAGCGCCAGAGCGGCAAGCTTCTGACCCGCGGTCCACGGTCGCAATCGTAGCCGCGGCGGATTTCGCCACAGCCACACTGTGCCGGCCGCCAGCAGCGCCCAGAACAATGGCGCGACGAACAGCCCGATCGGTCCGAGCAGATTGCCGATGATGTATGCGATGACCCACGGGCCCGCAGCGCCGATCAGAACCGCGTCGGCGGCGTCCAGTCCAGGAGCCAACCGGAGAGCGACCCCTCCAATGATCGCCGCACTCCATCCCCAGAAGAACCAGACCTTGATCGCGGCCCACGCGGTGATCGGTAGCACCGAGCGGATTCCCTCGAAGGCGTTGATCCAACTCAGATGCGCGGGGAAGTCGCGGATCCGATAGATCGCGAGGAGGGTGACGATCGCGATTCCGAGCCATGCCGCGAGCCACCCTGCCCGCTCACGAGCCATAGCCGTAGACCTGCACGTGCCACACGCCGAATGCGATCAGCACCACTGAGAACACGATCAAAATCCGCGTCAGCTGGTCGGCGCGCCGATGCACCCCGAGCGCCATCAGTGCCAGCATGAATGGAAACGCGTGCAGGTAATGGCGAGTGCCGAACTGCGCGTAGCCGTTGGCCCAATAGAGCAGGCTCGGCGCCGCCGCGAGCAGCGTCGCCGCTCCGAGCAAGGCGGTGTCGAGCCGGCGAAAGCTCGGCCGCAGCGCGAGCAGAAAGGCGGGACTGGTGAGGACGATCGCCTGACCGCCGAACGTCGGATGGATGTACGGGAAGGTGCCGTTTACCACCGGCCCCATGAACATGATCGTGAACAGGTTTCCGGGCAGGTACTGAAGCCCGAACGCCTGCGTTCCCTTTTCCATGAACAGGAACTCGGTCTGGTCGAGCACGCTTCGATAGCGCGCTTCGTTGAAGAGCACGTACGCGGCCCCGGCGATCGCGAACGCGGGGAGCATCGCGATCAGATCGCGCCAGGCGCGCCCCCTCACGCGCGCGAGCAATCCGTAAATCGGCCACACCAGCACGAGATCGTACCGCGCGAGCGCCGCCAGCGCCGCGAATACGCCCACCAGCCACGGCCGCGCGCCGCCGAAAACCTCATCGAGCGCCAGCAGCGTGAACATGATCGCGACCAGCATCGAGACCGCCCAGCTCGTGCCGCCGATCGCCTCGAACCACAGGATGGTTCCCGCGCCGAAAAACACCGTGAGCCAGGTGCGCGCGTTGATCGTCAGCGGAAATCTGCCCAGCATCCGCCACGCGAGCGCTACGTCGAGCGCGCCCAGGATTATCGACAGGACGTTCTGGTTGGTGTCCATCCCCCATACGGCGACGAACGGGATGAACATGACGGCGGGCAGCGGCGGATGAAGCTGGTAGCTCTTGCCGTGAAACTGCGCGTGCTCGATGTAGTTGGGCGCATCGATGTCGAGGTGGCCGTGGACAAACGCGAAGGCCTGGCGGATGTGCGCGTTGAACGGCGTGGAATCCGCGGACCAGGTTGCGGTATAGAACGCCAGGCACGCGACGAAGATCGCAAAGGCGCAGCACGCCTCGACGAGCAGAGCTGATTCATCCGATCCGCGGCGCTCGAACGGCGCGCGAAGCTCGGGACCTAGCGCGACGCCAATCAACGCGAGGAACGCGGCAGCGAGCGCCAGATAGTGGGGCTCGCGATGCCACCAGCGCAGAATCACGGCGTCGGCGGCCACCACGATAATCGCGAGCCAGAAGAACCGCGCCGCCGTATCGAGCGTCGGGCGCTCCGCCGGGCGAATCGGTGAGCTCACCGCAGCCAGGAGGCCCTGCTACTTTTTGGCGAACGGGCGGTCGCGATCGCTCAGCGCCGCCTTGAGTCCTTGCTCGCGGCTCGCCTTCATCCAGTTTTTGACCGTATCGGTCTGATGCGCGATACAATCGAGGTCGGCCGACGATTGCTCCGCCGCACGCACCCCGAGAACCTCCATGTAGCGATTCACCGCGGCCTTGTGCAGCATCAGCAGATCAGCCGGCACCATAGCGACGCGCCTCGCGTAGGCCAGCGTCTCCGCCTCGAGCTTGTCCTTGGGAAACACGCGATTGACCAGGTGCCACTCGAGCGCCTCCTTGGCCGACATCTGATCGCCGGTGAAGAAGTACTCCTTGGTCTTGCGCGGGCCCATCAGCAGCGGCCACAACGACAGCGTCGGCAGGATTCCAAGCGAGCGTCCGGCGGGATGACCGAAGACGGCGTCCTCGCTGGCGAATACGATATCGCAATGGCCGACGAACTCGGTGCCGCCCGCCAGGCAGTAGCCGTGCACTTGCGCGATAGTCGGTTTGGCGAGCTGCCAGAGCCGCTGCCATCGCTCGACCGTCTTCTGCAATCCGAGCCGGTCGCTGGTCACGGTGAAACTCGAGCCGGGCTGCTGGGTGCCTTGCAGATCGTAGCCGGCCGAGAATGCGCGCCCGGCGCCGCGGATGATCAGCACGCTGGCCTCGGGGTCGCTTTCGAATTCCTCCATCACGCTGTCGAGTTCCGTCAACAGCTTGCGCGAGAGCGCGTTGAGCTTCTCCGGACGGTTGAGCGTAAGGCGGAAAATTTTGTCTTCGACCTTTTCATAGATGACGGTCTCGTAGCTGGCCATGGGCGCGTCCTCCAAAAACTATTTTGCGCAGAAATTACTTTGCGGCCGAGAACCACTCCACGGTCGCCGCCACGGTCTCCTGCGGAAATTCGCGAAAGAACATGTGGCCGGCGCGCCGGATGAGGGACAGGCGTGAGCCGGCAATTCTACCGTTTAGAATCTCGCCGTTCTGATACGGAACGATCGCGTCGTCGTCGCCATGGATGATCAGCGTCGGCGCCTTGATCTCCGGCAGGCGGTCATAGCTGTCGAACCCCATGATCGCCTGCATCTGGCGCTGATAGGTGTGCATCGGCGTGATCGGATAGTTTCCCGCCTCGGCGATTATCTGCGCGATCATCTCCGCAAAGCGCGGCGAGGCGACGAATGCCTTGCCGCAGGCGGCGGTGAGCGCTCGCTTGACCTGCTCGGCGGGTGGAATGGCGGGATCGGGCATCAGCGCCGCGACCGCCTCGGGCGGCGGTGGCGCTGAATGCTTGGAGCCGCAGTTGGTGCACCCGAGCATCAGGCCGCGCGTCCGTTGCGGATATGCGAGCACGAACTCCTGCGCGATCATGCCGCCCATCGAGATCCCTAAGATGTGTGCGCGGTCGACTTGCGCGTGGTCGAGCACCGAGGCGGCATCGGCCGCCATGTCGGCGAGCGTACATGGCTGGTCGGGCTGGTCGCTTTCGCCGGTGCCGCGATTGTCGATCACGTAGAGCTTGAAGCGCTCCTCCATGGGCTTGAGAAATTCCTCGCCCCAGCCGCGGCTCGAAGCGCTGAAGCCCATGATCAGCGCAACCGGATCGCCTGCGCCGCGGACATCGTAACGAATCTTGAGACCGTCACGAGTTTTACTGAACTCGCGCTGCACCATTTTTCAATTTCTCCTTACGCGCAGGATCGGTTCCCTCGTGCGACTTAAATCCGCTCAGGAAATGCGGCTGAGAATAAAGTCAGCACGCGCCACTATATCGAGTTTAGGCGTTACCACAACCTCGTAACCGAGCCGCTGGTATGCGCCGATCAACGAATGGTATCCCGCGACTGCGTCCTCGAAACTGTGACGCCGCTCCTCGTCGTTCTTGAAAATCTCTTTCCAGGGCGGCATGAAAAATACTTCGCGATGATAGCGAAACTTCCGCACCGCGGTGGCGAAGTATGCCGGGACCGGCATGTTCAACGTTTCCAGGCCACAGAATGCGTCGACGATTCCGCGATCGAAGAACGAGCGCCGGTCTGATCGCGCGGCGCTGATCATCTGGTGCATCGCCCTGAAGATGCACTGCTCGAGAAACTTGCCGGGGTTCTGCCATGGAAAGGCATCGCCGCCGATGTACGCCTGTTCCTTGACGATCTGCCGTCCCGGCTCTTCAAAAACCGGAAAGCCGCGGCGCGCCAGCTCCGCGAGCAGCGACGACTTCCCCGCACCGGAGCATCCGGTGAGAACCACGAACTGATCCGCTTTGGTTTCGACTAGCCGCGGCTGGTATTGGTCTTCGGAATATTTGTCGTCGGGCATTCTTTTCGCCTCCAAAACCCATATCGTTAAAAATTGCGTGCGACGAGGCCGCAATGTACGCGTCAGGATGCAGAGAGCTTGTGCGCGGGCGAGACGAGCGCGAGATTATGCCAATCGAGGCAGCACCCGGTCGGTGAAGAGCACGAACGACTCATGGCTGAGCGGGGCGCATAGCAGGTAGTCCAGATACATTTCCTCGCGCAGGCGCAGCAGTTGATCGACCATCGCCTCCGGCGTTCCGTACACCACGACGCCATCGAGGTAGCGTTCGGCGGGATCTCCTCTGCGGCGATCGCGATCAACCGCGCCGGCGGACAGCTCGGGCTGCTGGCCGTCCTGGGGGTGCGCATACGAGCCGACCAGCCATCGCGCGCCGCGTCGCGCCACCTCCTCCGCTTCGGGCGCGGTCTTCGCGACCGCGATGAAGCGCGCCATCGGAATTTCGCGGCCGTCGATCGAGAAGCCATGCGCCTCCAGTTCCGTGCGATACAGTTCGCGCTTGCGCGCAATCTCGCGATGGCTCGCGTGCGGGTCCATCAGGATGGTGGCGCCGCGGGCGGCGGCGCGCACGATGGCTTCCGGAGAGGATGCGGCGAGCCACACCGGAGGATGCGGTTTCTGCCGCGGCTTCGGCAGCACTTCGATATCCTCAAACTGATAGTAATGCCCCCGGTGCGTGAGGCGTTCCTCTCGCCACGCTTTCAGCACGATATCGACGGTCTCCTGGAAACGCGCGGCGCTCTCTTCCACGGTCACGCCGAAAGCGCGGAACTCGGTGCGATCAAAACCGCGGCCGGCGCCCCAGTTCACGCGGCCTCCGGAAAAAATGTCGAGCAGCGCGACTTCCTCGGCCAGCCGCAGCGGATGATAGAAGGCGGCCAGCGACACCGCCGTCCCGATGCGAATCCGCTTGGTGCGTGCTGCGACCTGCATCCCCATCATGTGGACCGAGGGACATACGCTGAAGGAATGGAAGTGATGCTCGGCGAGCCACACGGCGTCGTAGCCGGTGGTGTCCATGATTTCGATTCGATTCAGCGCGCGCTCGTAGACCGTCTCGATCGGAACGCGCCGCTCGGGCCAACTGAAGAATTGCAGGACGCCCGCTTTCATCGCATTTCAGAGCGCAGCGAGCCGCGTGAGCCCCGACGTCACCGCATCGCGGAGCACGTCGGCGAAGCGCGCGGAGAAATCCTTCAGATAGGGCTTGGCGAAATGCTCGTCGAGAGCCGCCTGGTCGCGCCAGCACTCCAGCAGAATGAAGTCGCCCTCCTTGTCGATGTCCTGGTAGAGCTCGTAGCGGATGCATCCGGGCTCCCGGCGGCTGGGCTCGACGAGCGCGCGCAAGGCAGCTTTCAACTGTTCGCGCGCGGCGGCGGGCGGATGGATGCGGAGCACCATCGAGATTTGACTCTCACTCACGGCATTACTCCTCGAAAAATTGACGGCGCGATCGGGCCAGCTTGCAGTTTATATTTCCGTCACCTGCTTATCTGCGCCTTTTCGTAAAACTACTCAATAAGACGGACACAGGCGAGCCAATCCCCTCGGATCGCGGGGAGCGCAGAGACAGCACGAACGGGATAAACCTGTTGATTGACGAGACTTGGCGGAGGCAGCGGCGGGCCAGTTCAATGGCCGGCCGCGTCCGGGAGAGGAGCCGGAGGCGCGGGCGGGCCGGCCGCTCCACGCCATCGGGAATCAGGAGCAGGAATCAGTCGCGGTTAGTTGAGCCGCCACAGACTGCGCGCAGCATTGGCCGAACGCTCGACCAGCTTGCGGCTGAACTCGTTCTGCGCCGAGAAGATCGGAGCGAGCGGAGTCTCCTTGGCCCATTCGGTCGCCGACGCCTGGAAATCCAGCGTTCGGTTGGCGAGCTTCTCGCTGGTGTCGATGTACCATGCGGCGAACTTCTTGGCGCCCTTGACGTTGAACAGAGCGCTGCCGAAATTCGAAATGTTTTCTATGAAACCCGTGCGGGCTTCCTTGGGTTCTGACATTTCCTTTCCTCCCGAGCTGTGGCGGGCCTTGGACCCGTTTTTGGTTTTCGATGATTTGGGCATCGAGGTTGTTTTCGCCGCAGGCTCGGCTGCCGATGCGCCTGAGGCTACGGATTTCTCCTTTTGCATGTCTTCGTTCAAAATATCACTCCGCCCTGGATCAAACGTCACGCTCGCTCAGCCAAGCGCCAATCGCGGGCCACAACTTCTTGAGTGAGTCCTGGCTGATCGCGGCGCCCATGTGCCCGGTGGGGTAGTGCAGGTTGCGCTTGTCCGCGCTAGCAACCAGCTCCGGCAGGCACACGCTCGAGTTTGGATTCACGATGTCGTCGAAATCGCCGATCACGTTGAGCAGCGGCGCAGTCACGCGCTTCAAATCAACCGTCTCGCTTCCGACTTTCATCGCACCGTTGACCAGCGCGTTGTCGCGCCCGAGGTCAATCGCCGTCTCGAGAAAGATTCGCCCCGCCATCGGCACGTCGCTATGCAGCCACTGCTCGAAAAGCCTGAACGTCTCCGGATATCCCTTGCGCTCCGAGCTGCGGTAGCGGCCCACGAACTTGTCGAGCATGTGATGGGTCGGCGCGAGCGAGTTGAAGAACGAGAACATCATCCACGGCGGCACGTTGCCGTACACCTGCGCGACGAGCCGCGCGCTCTGCTCTGACATCGCGCCGGAGATCTTCTCGATCGGAATCTCGCGCACGCTCATGTCGAGCGGAATCGTGAGTGTGACCAGATTCTTGATGGTCTCCTGATGCAGCGCGGTGTACATGAGGCTCAGCAGCGCGCCGAAGCAGTAGCCGACGATCGAGATCTGCTCGACGCCGCTGTGTATCTGCACGGCGCGCACCGCGTTGGCCATGTCGTGATTCACGTACGCGTCGAAGCCGCGCCACTTGTCGGAGGCGGACGGCGGTATCCAATCGATCAGGTAAACGTCGAAGCCTTGCTTGACCAGCGCTTCGACCACGCTGCGGCCCGGCAGCAGATCGAGAATGAAAGGCCGCTTGATGAGCGAGTAGATGAGCAGCAGCGGCGTGTGATGCGCCGGCCCCGCGGCGGGGTAATGCCGCAGGCTGACCTTGCCGCCCTCGTAGATCACGCGATACGGCGTCGCCGCGGGAGGATCCTGGGCGGGAACGCCGAAGCCGTTCTTGATCGCGTCGAGCGTGCGGATCGCGCCGTCCATCCAGTGACCGCCGATTTCACTAATTGCTGACATTGACCTTCACCTCCGCTGACTCCCTGGTCCATCGCTCCCACATCGGTTTTTGGAAGAGACCGGTGGTCTGCGCGACGCGCATTGGGGCGGCCGCGCGCGGCATTGAATCGGAATCGATCTGCATCGAATCGGACTCGATCTGATCGGACTCGATCTGCGCGCGCTCCTCGTGATGCGCCTGCTCGAAGCGCGCCGCGCGAACTTCCTCGCGGAGCGCATGCAGATCCTCGCGCATCGCAGCGACGTCCGATGCGGTCGGCACACCAACCGCCGGCCACAGCGTCGCGAAGAACGCGCCCGTGAGCGCCAGGTTGACGCGCTGCCATTGCATCGTGACATCGATCGCGCGCGAGGCGACGCGGCCGAACGACTCGTTGCTGTAAAGCCGGTTGGTCGCGGCATTGGTCAGGCCGACCACCGCGTCGTAAGTCTGCCATCCAGCCTCGCCGAGTTCGCGATCATTGCCACCGACGGTGATGCGTTTCAGCGCTTCGATCGGGAGGTTGACCAGTGCGACAACTGCCAGTTTCCGGAGGTCGCCGGCGAGATCGCTGCCCGGCAGCACATTCTTGCGAGCTTCAGTGTTGCTTTGCGATTTTTGCTCTTCAGGCATAATGAGGGTTCCTTTTGCTGATGATTTCCTCGATCAGGCGTACCGATTCATTACCCTACAGTAGTTTCATTAATATTACAGCTAGATCAATGATTAGTTCGTCTTACATATGTCACGAGGGCGACAGAACCCCGTAATAACGCTCGAAAGTTGCCACTATGGTCACATCCGCGACATTTAGCGCGCCCCTGTGCTACGAAGGCTAGGTGAGCGCAGATTCCGTCGTCGACCCCAAATCGCTCGCGAAGCTCCGGACGCTGGACTTCCTCACGTCCGACCAGCTCGCGACCCTGGCCGCGCATGCGACCGCATTGCGCGTCAAGCGCCACGGCACCATCTTCTACGAGGGCGAATCCTCCAGCCGCGTCTACATCCTGCTGTCCGGCGTCGCCAAGCTATCGTTCCTGAATCGCGACGAGCGCGTGCTCGTGAGTCTGGTCGGCCCCGGTGAGGTCTTCGGCGTATCGTCGCTGTTGCCCGACGCCACCCGGCCGTTTCGATGCGAGGCGTTCAGCGACTGCGGCGTCGCGGTGGTCAAGCCCGAGGCGTTTGTCGAAACCGTGCTGGGCGTGCCGCTCGAGGTGCTCAGCCGCACGCTCGACGTGACAGTCGGGCGATGGTGGGCGATGCTGCTGCGGTACGCGACGTTCGTGGGACTGGGATTGCGCGAGCGCCTGGCGGGAGCGCTGCTCGAGCTGGCGGCGAAGTTCGGGGTGCGCGATTCGCGCGGCACGCTGTTGACGCTGGCGCTGACGCACGCCGATCTGGCAGAGCTGGTCGGCGCCTCGCGCCAGCGCACCACCGAGCAGCTCAACGAGTTCGAGCGTGAGCGCGTGATCGTCCGCGACGGCCGGAGGCTTATAATCGTTCCGGAAAGGCTGTGGCAGCTCGCGCAGCCGCAAGCGCCCGCGTCGGGCGAAGGGAGTCGCTCCAATGCCAGCCGATAAATTCGTCACCGCCAACGATCTCAAGCTGCACTATCTCGACTACGGCGGCGAGGGATTGCCATTGCTGGTCTGCATCCACGGGCTCAGCGCCAACGCGCACAACTTCGACGCGCTGGCTCCCCTGCTTGCGGCCCGCTATCACGTCATCTCGCTTGACGTGCGCGGCCGCGGCGACAGCCAATGGGGACCACCGACCGAGTACCTCCCGCAGAACTATGTGAGCGACCTGGCTGCGACGCTCGAGACGATCGGCGCCGGCCGCGTAACTTTGATCGGCACTTCGATGGGCGGAATCATCTCGCTGATGTACGCGGGTGGACGGCCGGAGCGGGTCGAGCGCCTGGTGCTCAACGACATCGGCCCGGAGATCGATCCGGCCGGAGGAGCGCGAATCGCCGCGTATATCGGCGAGGCGCCGGAGCGCTTCAAGGATCTCGGCGCGGTCGCAGCGTACTACCGCAAGAACTATCCGGCGATGGCGGACATCCCGGAGGCGGCGCTGCGCGACCAGGTCAAATGGTCGGTCAAGCCCGCGCCCGATGGTGGCGGCGAGCTGATGTGGAAGATGGATCCCAACATCCGGCGGCCGCTGCGCGGCGGCACCGCGCAGCAGCGCCTGGATCTGTGGGTGCCATACACGCGAATCACCTGTCCGATATTGATCGTGCGCGGCGCCGACAGCGACATCCTGGCGCGCGCGACTGCGACCCGAATGTGCAACGTAATGAAATCGGCCAAAGCAGTAGAGATTCCCGGCGTCGGACACGCGCCGTCGCTAGGAGAGCCCCAGGCCGTTGCGGCGCTGAAGGAATTCCTCGGCCTATGACGCGCAGCACAGCGCCTCGGCCTACCGCAAGAATGCGCATTGAAACCTCAACGAGGTTTCAGAATAAGCAGAGAGGGAAGCGCGAAACCCGGTTGGGTTTCGCTTGGCTGGATTCGGTTTCGCGTGTCGCGAGCGCGGCGCTAGTGCGGGAACTCGACCATTACCTTGGCGCGGGAGCCGGGCTTGCGCAGCGCTTCGAACATCTCGGGCACCTGCTCGATTGCGATCACGTCGGTGATCATCGGCCGGGCGTCGACTTTGCCGGTGACCAGCGCGTCAATCGTTTCTTCGAACTCGGCGCGATTGTAGGCGGCGCTGAAATCGATCGTCAGCTCCTTGCCAATGCAGATCATCGGCACGATCGAATCGGGCTCCAGGCATGCGCCCAGCACCAGCACCTGGCCGTGGCGGCTGGCCAGGCGAATTGCGGCGTCGAGGCTCGACTTCACGCCGATACATTCGAAAACGATTTCCGGCGGGCGGCCGGTCAGCTCGCGCACCTTGGCAGCCGGACTTTCCACCGTTGGATTGACCACCGCCGCGGCGCCCAGCTTAATCGCGAGCTCGGTGCGCCCGGGCGCAAGCTCGGAGACGACCGCGGTGGCGCCGCGCGCCTTGCACCATACGAGAGCCGACAGGCCGATTGGCCCCGCGCCCATCACGATCACTCCCATCCCGGGCTTGATCCGCGAGCGATTGACGCCGTGCAGCCCGACCGAGAGCGGCTCGATCAGCGCGCCCTCGCGCGAGCTTATCCTGTCGGGCAGCTTGAGCAGGCTGCCGGCGCCGCAGATGACGAATTCAGCATAGGCGCCCGGGAGCTGGCCCAGGCCGAGGTTGCGATTCTTCGCGCAGTGAGTCGCGTCGTCGCGCTTGCACGCCTCACAGATGCCGCATGCGATATACGGCAGCGAGGTCACGCGCTCGCCGAGCCGGTAGCCGCTGACGCCCGCGCCGAGCTCGGCAATCTCGCCGCAGAACTCGTGCCCCATCACGGAGTCGACCGGCAGCCCGACCCCCCGCTGGACCAGATGCAGGTCGGAGCCGCAGATTCCGCAGTTGTGCACCTTGAGCAAAACTTCGCCGGCGCCCGCGCTGGGCTTGGGAATGTCGACCACTGCCATCTCGTTCTGTTTTTTGAAGACCGCGGCTTTCATGTGGTCATCCTCCCTCGCGAGCTTTCGGTTCCGGATCGCCGGCGCGAGTTGCTCGTGCCAGGCGATGGTGTCCTGATTTCAATCTGGCTTGAGGTCCATTGCCATAAGAACCTCGTCGTAGTACCGGCCATCCTGCTTGAGGGCGTTCTTTTCGATTCCATATTCCAGGAAGCCCAGACTGGCATATAGTCGCCGCGCCTGTTCGTTGTCGCTCACCACGGCCAGTTGGAGCAGTTCGATCTGGTGGCGTGCAAGTTCGATTATGGTCTCGACCAGTCGTCGTCCGATCCCAGCCTTTCTTGAACCAGGCCGAACGTACATGCCCCGGAGCAGGCCTTTATGAGCCTCTTTTTTCCCTTCGCCGATCGACAATCCAGCTATGCCGACTAGTTCCGGGCCATGGAAAGCGCCAAAGACCACTGAACCGCCAAGCCGGTTCGCGAACCAGGTCAGAGGCTGCGCATTTTCTTCTTCGTACGTGCTGCCGTAGGCTTCTGGATTGCATTGAAGCGCGTGCAGTCGAATGTCCCGATATGATGCGGCATCGGCTGGCGCCAGGCGCCGCACCTGAATGTGAGCAGACTCCACCGTGGCCCGGGATCCAACGGACACAAAAAGAAACCCGATCGCTGCGCGGGCTGCTCAGACGGCGCGAGATTGCTGAATCAGTTCGATCTTGTAGCCGTTGGGGTCTTCGATAAACGCGATCACGGTGCTGCCGTGCTTCATGGGGCCGGGCTCGCGCACCACCTTGACGCCCTTTTTCCGGAGCTGGTCGCAGGTCTGGTAGATGTCGTCGACGCCGACCGCGAGATGGCCGAAGGCGTCGCCGACATTGTACTTCGAGGTTCCCCAGTTCCAGGTCAGCTCGACCACGGCGCCTTCCGCCTCGCTGCCGTAGCCGACGAAGGCGAGGGTGAACTCGCCGCCGGGGAAATCGTTCTTGCGCAGCAGCTTCATCCCGAGCGCTTCGCAGTAGAACTTGAGCGACTCGTCGAGGTTGTTGACCCGGAGCATCGTATGCAGCAAGCGCATGTTGTTCGTCCTTCTTCGAGATATCGAAATTGGTGATGGTTGATCTCTGATCCTTGGTCAATCTCTAACACTTGATCTGGGCAATGCGAAACCCGCCCCGCCTTTGCTTTCGGGTAGTGTCCTAATTTGAATACCTAGAATGACAAACTACGGTGAGGTATCGGAGGGGTTATATAAGGCTGAGCAGGACAAAGATTATGCCGATGGTCGCGACGCTCCAGACCATCGAGCGGATCAGCGGGACGCCGAAGGCATAGAGCGGCACGTAGGCCACACGGCCCCAGAAATAGAGTTGCGCGCCCCACGCGGTCATCCGGTTGTGGCGGCCAATGACGTTGGCAACCAGGATTACCGCGACGAAAAGCGGAAAGGTTTCCATGAAATTGCTCAACGCGCGTTCGAGCCGCGCGGCGACGCCGGTGAGCGGCGGCATCGCCTGATCGCGCGCGCTGGCCGCCCACCGGTATCCGTACTGGAGGCTGGTAGCGTGCGCGCTCAGGACGATTTGTACCAAGCCGAGTGCAGCACTCAGCGCGAGCATCTGAAGTTCGATGGTCATGATTTCAGTGCGGTATTTTGCCGCGTCCTTTTTCAGCTGAGCCTTACGGCGTCAGGAAAAGGATTGCGTGATCGCGACCAATTCCTCAACTGACCATAGCCAATCCGAGACGCCAGCGGCCATCGCGGGCGTACAGCGCAGCGTCCGATGAATCCGCACGAAATTGTAATGAGCGTGGTGCAGGACAACCGACGCCTTCAATTTTCCGGGTTGACTTGCTCTGGACAATTGTAAACGCTGTAAATGCGAACCAGCATCGAGTCATCTTTTCAAAGGAGGTGCGTTCCATGATTGCCACTAACGCGCAAATTGTCTTCGAATCCTGCGAAACGCACCTGCTGTTTCCCGTCCTCTAAATTCTAGTTCCCGAATTGTCAGGACCAGCAGGGGTTTCGCTCCGGCGCAGTATTGTGCACCGAAACGCTGTCGCTGCTCGTGCGACATCGCTTCGCGACAGAGAAAACCGAGAACGAAATTCGGAGGAGATACGAATTTGAACCGTTTTGAATTCTTCGCATCGATCGAGCGTTACCATACGTTCCAGAACCCGACATCAGAGGAGAAGCTCGACCTGGCGATCGATTACTGCGCCATTCGCGACGGAACGCAGATCCTCGACGTGGGTTGCGGCAAAGGATGGCTGCTCGGACGGCTGGCCGCGCGCTTTGACGTTCGGATTACCGGACTGGAAATCAACCCCATCCTGGCCGCAGAGGCGCGCGGGCTCGTGGACGCTGGGGGTTTGAGCGAGCGAATCGAAATCGTAGAAGGACCGGCACTCGAGTTTCGCGCGGAACCCGGAAGCTTCGACGCAGTGATGTGCATCGGGGCGTCGTTCGCGCTGGGCGGCTTCGAGCCTGCGTTGGACTGGATGGCCCGATATACGAAACCGGGCGGCGTGATCGCAATCGGCGAGGTCTTCGCCAAGGTACTGCCGCTGCCCGATGCCCTGCCGTCGAACCGAGGATACGACGCGCGAACGCTCTGGACGACGGTGGAAAAGATGCGTGCGCGTGGCCTCATACCACGCGGGATCGTTGAGTCCTCGATCGACGATTGGAACCGCTATCACTCCCTGCATTGGCAAGCCGGACTGGATTGGGCACTGGAGAATCCAGATTCGCCAGATGCCAAGAGACTGATTGATCCGACGGGCCAGCGCTGCGACCTGGAATTCGACGGTCGTGTGATCGGTTGGGCGATCCTGGTGGCGAGAAACGGTCTCAGCGATTCTAGCGGAGCCGAAAGTTCGCGACGGGGGCAAAACCACGTATGGTGACGACAGTGACTCCTGACCTTCAGCCGGATACCCTGTTCTTTCTGCGGCCTCTAATACGCGGACTGATGGACTCACACCGCCGGATCACGGCGGCTCCTGAACCGAACGGCCGTTCGGCCCCTTTGTTCGTGCTCATTCGTGGCACATCGAACGTTGCCTGGGGCGTGCGAAGCGACGTCCCCATAGAAATTGCCGATGAACTCGATCGGCTGGCCAGCGAGGAGCCGCCGGTCAGAGATTTTCAGGCTCCGCCACTACATGCCAATGCATATCTGTCGCTCGTAGGCGGTCGAATTTTGTCAGGCCCAGCGTTTAGATTTCCCGACGAAATTGCGCAGCCCTCCGATATCACACTCGTCGACCGGCTGGACCTGCTCGAGCGCAATTTTCGCGGATGGATCGCTGCGGAGATTGCCTGGAGTTCGCCGATAGTAGCGGTCATGGACGACGGCTACCCGGTCAGCGTTTGCTTTTGCGCGACGAGGAATTCAGCGCCGGCGGTCGAGGCGGGGGTCGAAACGGCGCCCGCTTTCCGGGGACGCGGAGTTGCCGCGCGCGTGACGGCAGCGTGGGCTTGCGCAATTCGCGCATCCGGACGAATCCCTCTGTACAGCACCTCGCGCACCCACGCGGCGTCGCGCGCCGTCGCGCGCAAACTGGGCCTTGTGCAATACGCCAGCGACTGGAGTTTGGTTGAGAAGCACGGAACACAAGGAGGCTGAGGCCATCTCGGCCTCCTTCATGGCGCGATTGATCGCGCCGATGCTCTGGCTGGCCCTCGAAGGACTGCCCAAACGTCTCCGGGCAAGCGCAAGGTCGGAACCGTGCGAGCCAGCGCGCGCCAAGCCGCGTTGCCGGAGCTGATCAGCGGGCGCTATCATCGGGGTGGCGAGGGACGGCGATGACGACTGAGCGCATCGAAATCAATCCGGCGGTGATGATGGGCAAGCCGGTGATCCGGGGAACGCGGATCACGGTCGAGCTGATCCTGCGCAAGCTGGCCGAGGGGGCGAGCGAGGCCGAGCTCCTGGAGGACTACCCGCATCTGAAGCCCGAGGACGTCCGGGCGGCGATCGCTTATGGAGCGGCGAGCGTGGCGCACGAGGAAGTGGTGCTGCTCGGCGATGCTCCTCCCGCGACGAAATCTTAAGACGTGGAATTAGTGGCCGACGAGAGTTGCGCGAGCGAGTTCTGAAAGGACGGCCTCGCTCACCGCGTTCGGCCTTTGTGCTGCGCGGGCGGCAACGCGTTCCCGACCCTGGCGTTTGATGCGATTGAGAGCTTGATCATCGAAGGGCCGGTGCTGGCCCTGGTCGAGCTGTTCAAGGCCGCGCCGGACCTCCTGGCGCAACTGATTGAGCTGATCGCGCTCCTCCAGCAGTCGAAGCGCTTCGCGGATCACCTCGCTGGCCGAGGCGTAACGCCCCGAGGTGACGCGCTCGGCGACGATCTTTTCCAATTCCGGGGTTAAAGAAACATTCATCGCGCGACTCCATTACGAGTAGCAGTTGTTTTTGAAATAATAGCAGACTTTGCTAATCTTTGACATCACGTCGTGGAATGGAGGCGTTCCCATCCGCCGGCCTGATCGCGCCGATGCTCTGGCTGGCCCTCGAAGGACTACCCAAACGTTTGCCCTGGAAACCCTCATGAACGAAGAGTTTCAGCAGGCTCTCAGAGCCGAAGACCTCGAAGCTATCCGCAGATGCCCCAAGACCGATCTGCACAATCATGGCTGGGCCGGCGCAGATCCCGCCTCGGTCGCGGCGATCCTCGGCAGGACGTGTTCTCCGTTGGATCGCAAGCTGGCCTCGATGGACGAGATGCACGCCTGGGCTGGCGAGCATTTCGGAAATCCTGATCCGAAGCTCAGACCGCAGTTGTTCGAGACTGCGTTTGTTCGCGCAGTTCGAGACGGGCTCGTGCGTTACGAACTCGGCGACGACGTATGGGCGATTACGCTTGATGGTTCCGCGGAAAATGTGACCGACATCCTTAAGCGGGCACACGCACGTGGCGCTCCTAAGGTCGAATGGATCCCGCAACTCGGGATGTCGCGTCATTGCCGTATCGGGGACATTCGTCGGTGGATGGAGCCGTTTCTCGAGCTTCGCTTCTACCGGACTGTGGACCTGTCTGGTGACGAGTTCGCGCAGCCGATCGAAAACTTCAAGCCGCTTTATCGCCTCGCGAAGGAAAATGGACTTCGCCTCAAGGCCCATGTGGGCGAATGGGGTAACGCCGATTCGGTATGGCGGGCGGTCGAGGAACTTGAGCTCGACGAGGTGCAGCACGGGATCGCGGCAGCCGACTCGCCAGCCGTGATGCGATTTCTCGCCGAGCATCGCATCCGGCTCAACATCTGTCCGACTTCCAACCTGATGCTGGGCAGGGTCGAGACTCTTGCCTCACATCCGATCCGAAAGCTCTTCGATGCGGGAGTGCGAGTGACAGTCAATACCGATGATATGGCGATGTTCGGTCAGAGCGTTTCGCACGAGTTCCTCAACTTATTTAAGGCCAAATGCCTGGATGAGAAAGAACTCGATCAAATCCGCGAGAACGGCCTTTCCGAATGATGAGCCTCGGTGAATTGGCCGTAGACTTCGGCGAGCATTGCGAGCGCCTTGTCGCGCTCGCCCGGATTCGCGAGCGGCTGCGCGCGGCTGCTGAGAGCGCGCAGTTCGCAAGGCTTTCGAGCCGCTAGGGCGCGACGACCAGGACCCGAAAAGTGCCGTCGACTGGATGAGGTCCATTCAGACCGATGGTGTAGTTCGCCGTGGGCAAGTACAGGCGGCCGGTCTTCGGGTCCTCCGCGATGGTCCGTGCTCCGCGCTCGGTGGCGATACGGTCGGCAACTGAAACGCTGGCGGGCCCCGCGACGCGCAGCACGGTGATCTCGCCGTTCTTGAGAATGCTGCCGGCCGAGGGAATGAACGCCACGCCCCGATCCTGATCGTACAGCACCGCGTCCGGATGCGGACCGATCCCGATGTCGGCGACTTCATGGCCGTCGTCGGCACGGAGCACCTTGGCGTGGCCGTTTCCGCAGGCCGAGATCAGCAGGTGATACGGCGCGACGTAGGCCAGTCCGGTCGGCTCTTCGCATCCGGCCAACTTGAAGGTCGTCTTGATCTGGTTGGTTTTGGTATCGATGACGGCGATCTGCGCCTTGTCCTCGACGTTGACGAACAGCGTGCCCGCGCCGTCGACGGCCGCGAACTCCAGCTTTCCGCCGACCGGGATGCGCCCGAGTTTGGCCGCCTTGGCGGGGTCGATGACCGTGATAAAGCCGCTGTCACCGTTCATGACGAAGACGTGCCCGCTTGCGGGATCATAGACGGCGGCGTCCGGAAACGGATCTACCGGGATGCTCGCTTCGATGGCGCCCGTCGTCCCGTCTGCCAGCGTTACCGTGTTGCTGATGCCGTTGGTGATAAGTATCCGCCCGTCTGGCAGGAGGACATTGGCGTGGACGCGATCGCCCGGCGCCAGCCGCGTGACGGCTTGGCTGTCCGCATCGATAGCCATCACCCCGTATGCGCGGCTGATGAGCACCCGGCGCTTGGCGGCGTCGAAGCTGGCGTAATCCCAACTGCCGTCGGGGCCTTTGATCTCGGCGACGATCTTCGGATTGGCGGGCGGTTGGCAACTGGCGGGCGCGCCTAATGCGAGGAGCGACAGCGCGATGAGCGCCGTCCTTCCCAAGCGGACTCCGCTCCCGCGCATCGTCTATTTTTTCTTGGCGTCGGGACGCGCGGTGCCGCGCGCGGCGATTGCCTTGTTCAGGTCGCTGCGAATCTCGGCGAACTGCTGCTCGGTCGGCGCGATTCCGGCCGCGCGCATCCGCTCGATCAGTTCCCAGCGCTGAATCCCGAGCATCTCCTGCGCTTCGTGCTCGTGCAGGCGCTTGACGCGGACCAGGTCGAGGATGGCCAGCTCGCGCACGCGCGCGGCGAAGTCCGTCTCGGGAAATTGCGCGTCGAAAACGTCGCCGGGCAGGTCGATTTTGATTTCCATGGTGAGTTTAATCCGACTTTCGCGCGATCGCTTTCTTGATGTCAAACCCGCACGCCGAAGCGGCCTCGAGAGCGGCCCGCGGGCGCTTGTTCGCTGTGCGAAGCGGCCCGGTTTCGCTTTGCGAATTGGGACACAGATGGTTTAGGTATAGTGGCGGATGCTGATCGCATAGCGCGTCGCGGGCGCCGCGGTGGGCAGGCGCCGCGCTCTTAGCCGAATCGACACGATGGGGACGTCGAGAGATGGACTTCAATTTCACTCCCGAGGACGAAGCTTTCCGCAAGGAATTTCGCGCGTGGCTCGATAAGAACAAGCCCGAGCAGCCGCTCGAGTCCGATACCTTCTTCGAGGCGGACGAGAAGGACTGGGCGCGCCGAGTCGGATGGTACAAGAAGCTCCATTCCGGCGGATGGACGGGAGTCGAATGGCCCAAGGAATACGGCGGCCGCGGCGCCGGCATCCTGCAGTCGATCGTCTACAACCAGGAGCTGAGCCGGGTCCGCGCGCCGATTCCCTATGTCGGCTCCGGACTCGGACTGATCGGGCCGACGCTCATTCATTGGGGCAATGAGGAACAGAAAAAACGCTTCCTGCCGAAAATTCTGAGCGGCGAAGAGATCTGGTGCCAGGGATACTCGGAGCCGAACGCCGGCTCCGACCTCGCCTCGCTGCAGACGCGCGCGGTGGAAGACGGCGACGACTTCGTGGTCAACGGCTCGAAGATCTGGACCTCGAGCGCGCAGTACTCCGACTGGATTTTTCTGCTGGTGCGCACCGACGTCAACGCGCCCAAGCATAAGGGGATCAGCTACCTGCTGGTCGACATGAAGAGTCCCGGGATCGACGTGCGCCCGCTGGTACAGATGTCGGGCGCGAAGGGATTCAACCAGGTGTTCTTCGAAGACGTGCGGGTGCCGAAGAAAAACCTGCTCGGCGACAAGAACCAGGGCTGGCAGGTCGCGATCACCACGCTGATGTTCGAGCGCGGCGGCGCCGGCGGCGGAGGCCCGGGACAATCGCAGGAGCTGGCGAAGTTGGCGCAGCAGGTGAATCGCAACGGACGCCCGGCGTGGGAAGACGCGGGCGTGCGGCAGAAGATCGTCGAGTTCTATTCGGAATCGCAGGCGCTCAAGTACACCGGCTTTCGCCAGCTCACGCGGCGCTTGAAGGGGCTGCCGCCGGGGCCCGAGGGCTCGATGCTGAAGCTGTGCGGATCGGAGCTCAACCTGCGGATCGCGATGTTCGCGATGGAGCTGCTGGGGCCGTACTCGCAGCTCGAGCACAACGCGCCGTTCGCACTGGACCAGGGCAAATGGTCGCTGCGGATGCTGTCGGCGCGCGGCATCACGATCGCCGCGGGCACCAATCAGATCCAGCACAACATCATTGGCGAGCGGGTGCTCGGCCTGCCCAAGGGATAGGGCGAATCGCCGGCGATTCAATTAAATTAAAAAAAGAAGGACCGAAGAAAAACTCGCGAAGAAAGGGAAACGACGCGATGGATTTCAACTACAGCCCCGAAGATGAAGCGTTCCGGCACGAGTTCCGCGCGTGGCTCGAGGCGAACCGTCAGTTCGCGCCGCGTCCGCGCGAGGTGTTTGGCGAAGAGGGCGGCAGCGCGTGGGACGAGCAGGTCCGCTGGGCGAAAAAACTCAGCGAGGGCAAATGGCTGGCGCCCAACTGGCCCAAGGAATACGGCGGCCGCGGCGCGGGGATAATGCAGACCATCATCTACAACGAGGAACTCGCGCGCGCGGGCGCTGCGGCGCCGATGATCGGGATGGGCACGACGCTGCTCGGGCCGACGCTGATGCATTGGGGGACCGAGGAGCAGAAGCGCCGCTACATCCCGAAAATTCTCGCCGCCGAGGAAGTCTGGTGCCAGGGCTACTCTGAGCCCGGCTCCGGATCGGACCTTGCCTCGCTGCAGACGCGCGCGGTCGAGGACGGCGACTACTTCGTGGTCAACGGGCAGAAGGTATGGACCTCGGCGGCGCAACACGCCGATATGATTTTCCTGCTGGTCCGCACCGATCCCGAAGCGCCCAAGCACAAGGGCATCTCGTACCTGCTGGTCGACATGCACAGCCCCGGCGTCACCGTGCGTCCGCTGGTGCAGATAACGGGCGCCAGGGGTTTCAACGAAGTGTTCTTCGAGGACGTGCGGGTGCCGAAGAAAAACCTGGTCGGCGAGAAGAACCAGGGCTGGCAGGTAGCGATCACGACGCTGATGTTCGAGCGCTCGGGCGGCGGCGGCGATCGCGGCGCGATGGGCCAGGTGCGCGAGCTGGCCGATCTCGCGCGCAGCATTCCGCGCGACGGCGGCACCGCGTGGGACGACGCGAGCGTGCGGCAGAAGATCGCCGAGTTCGCGTGCGAAGCGCATGCGCTCAAGTACACCGGCTATCGGCAGCTCACGCGGCGCCTCAAGGGCCTGCCGCCGGGGCCGGAAGGCTCAATGATGAAGCTGTGCGGGACGGAGCTTAACCTGCGCGTGCAGATGTTCGCGATGGAGCTGCTCGGGCCGTACAGCCAGTTCGAGTATCGCGCGCCGTTCGCGCTCGACCGCGGAAAGTGGTCGTACCGGATGCTGTCGGCGCGCGGCGGCACGATCGCGGCGGGCAGCAATCAGATCCAGCACAATATCATCGGCGAGCGCGTGCTCGGCCTGCCCAAGGGATAGCGCTCAGGGCCAATCGATAGCGATCAATCCAGGCGCGCGAAAAAATCGGCCGCGAGGAAACCAGCTCATGGATTTCAACTACAGTCCCGACGACGAAGCGTTCCGCCACGACTTTCGCGGCTGGCTCGACAAGAACAAACAGTTCGCGCCGCAAGCGCGCGAGATGCTCGGCGACGAGAGCGACGACGACTGGGATGCGCGCGTCCGGTGGCATCGCAGGCTCAACGAGGGCGGCTGGGTGGCGCTGCACTGGCCGAGGGAGTACGGCGGCCGCGGCGCCAGCATCCTGCAGTCGACTATTTATAACGAGGAGCTCGCGCGCGTCGGCCTCAACGTGCCTTTCGTCGGGATGGGGATCAGCCTGCTCGGTCCGACGCTGATGCATTGGGGCAACGAGGAACAGAAGCGCCGCTATATCCCGAAGATCCTCAACGCCGAGGAAATCTGGTGCCAGGGTTATTCGGAGCCCGGCTCGGGATCCGACCTTGCCTCGCTGCAGACGCGCGCGGTCGAGGACGGCGATTACTTCGTCGTCAACGGGCAGAAAGTCTGGACCTCGATGGCGCAGCACGCGGACATGATCTTCCTGCTGGTGCGCACCGACCCGCAGGCGCCCAAGCACAAGGGCATCTCCTACCTGCTGGTGGACATGCACAGCCCCGGGATCACGGTGCGCCCGCTGGTGCAGATAACCGGCGGCAAAGGTTTCAATGAGGTGTTCTTCGAAGACGTGCGCGTGCCGCGGAAAAACCTGGTCGGCGAGAAGAACAACGGATGGCAGGTCGCGATCACTACGCTGATGTTCGAGCGCTCGGGCAGCGCGCTCGGCCAACTTTCCGAAATCGAGGAGCTGGTCGACCTCGCCAAGCGCATCAGGCGCAACGGCAAGAGTGCGTGGGAGCATGACAGCGTGCGCCAGAAGATCGCGAGCTTCGCGTGCGAGGCGAACGCGCTCAAGTACACCGGCTATCGCCAGCTCACGCGGCAGGTGAAGGGGCTGCCGCCGGGGCCGGAAGGCTCGATGATGAAGCTGTGCGGCACCGAGCTTTCACTCAAGATGGCGCTGTTCGCGATGGAGCTGCTGGGGCCGTACAGCCAGCTCGAGTACAACGCGCCCTTCGCGCCGGATCATGGCAAATGGTCGCTGCGGATGCTGTCGGCGCGCGGACCGACCATCTTCTCCGGTACCAATCAGATTCAGCACAACATCATAGGCGAGCGCGTGCTGGGACTGCCCAAGGGCTGAGCCGCCATACCCGCCAGTCCGGTGCCTTGCGCCCCGCTTGATCGTATCTTGCCCCGCTCCCGAGGGCATCCTATATAACAGGTGTTAGGGGCCGCTGCGGCCAGCCGACGCCAGGACTATGCGCGGCCAGGCTCGCATCCCACGACCGGCTCCGCCCATGGAGGCATCGGGATAGATGGATTTCAAGTTCAGCGCCGAGGACGAGGCGTTCCGCCAGGAATTTTCCGGTTGGCTCAAAGCCAATCTTCCTAAGGACAGCAAGAGCAGCCGTTCCGAAGACGACGAACTCGGCATGATGCACGAGACCGCCGACGACTGGCAGCGGCGTCTCAAGTGGCATCGCAAGATGCACGAGGGCGGATGGGTCGGCCTGAGCTGGCCGAAGGAATACGGCGGGCGCGGCGCGACGATCACGCAGCAGCTCATCTACGGCGAGGAGATGGCCAAGGTCAACGCGCCGATGCTGGTCAACGGCCTTGGCATCATGTTGGTCGGTCCCACGCTCATCCAATGGGGCACCGAGGAGCAGAAGAAGCGCTACGTCCCGAAAATTTTGTCCGGTGAGGAGATCTGGTGCCAGGGATACTCCGAGCCCAACTCCGGCTCCGACGTCGCCTCGCTGCAGACGCGCGCGATCGAGGATGGCGACTACTTCGTCGTCAACGGGCAGAAGGTGTGGACCTCCGACGCGCATCACGCGGACTGGTGCATCCTGCTGGTCCGCACCGATCCGGAGGCGCCCAAGCACAAGGGCATCAGCTACATCCTCGTCGACATGCATAGTCCGGGAGTCACGGTGCGCCCGCTGGTTCAGATCACCGGCGATGCCAACTTCAACGAGGTCTTCTTCGAGGACGTGAAGGTGCCGAAGAAGAATCTGATCGGCGAGAAGAACCAGGGCTGGCAGGTTGCGATCACCACGCTGATGTTCGAGCGCTCGGGAATCGGCGGCGGCCGCGATCTGATGGGCCAGGTCAAAGAGCTGGTCGAGCTCGCGAAGTCGGTGCCCAACAACGGTCATCATGCGTGGGACGACACGAGCGTGCGCCAGAAGCTGTCGCAATTCGCGTGCGAGGCGGCCGCGCTCAAATACACCGGCTATCGCCAGCTCACGCGCCGGCTCAAGGGACTGCCGCCGGGGCCCGAGGGCTCGGTGCTCAAGCTATGCACCAGCGAGCTGAACCTGCGCATGAACAAGCTCGCGATGGAGATCCTGGGGCCGTACAGCCAGTTGGAGTTCAAGGCGCCGCACGCGTTCGACAAGGGCAAGTGGTCGTACCGGATGCTGTCCTCGCGCGCGCTCACTATCGCCGGCGGCACCAGCGAGATCCAGCACAACATCATCGGCGAGCGGGTGCTGGGACTGCCCAAGGGCTGACCGCGAATCTAAAAAATCGAACCTGAGGGCAGCCGCGATGGCTGCCCTTTTTCTTTTGCGCGCTGCGTGCGACGAGAAGGCCTGGTTAGGGAGTGGGAGTTGGGCGCCGCGAGGGAGTGGGCCTCCGCGTGGCCTTGGCAGTCGGCGTGGACGTCGGCGTCCCCTTGGCGGTGGACGTGGGCGTCGGCGTCTTCTTGGGGCTGGGCGTGGGTCTGCGCGTGGGCGTTTTCCTGGCAGTGGCCGTGTGAGTCGGCGTCGCAGTCACGGTCGGCGTCGCGGTTTTGGTCGGCGTCGGCGTTGCAGTCGGCGTCGGCGTGGCAGTCGCGGTTGGCGTCGGCGTGGAGGTCCGCGTCGGTGTGGGGGTGACCGTCGGCGTCGGCGTGGCGGTTGGAGTTGAAGTTGCCGTCGGCGTCGGAGTTGGCGTTACCGTCGGCGTCGTGGTCGGCGTCGCGGTCGGCGTCGGCGTGGTGGTCGGAGTCGAAGTGGGAGTCGCGGTTGCAGTCGCAGTCGACGTTGGAGTTGGAGTCCGGGTCGGCGTGGGAGTCGCAGTCGGCGCGATCGTCGTCGGCGTCGGGGTGGCGCTCGGCGTTCCGGTCGGGGTCGGAGTTGGACTGCCGGGCGGATCGCCCTCGCCTTGCAATTCGTACGCGCCGCTTCCATAGGTGCCTGCAAACACCACGCCCAGAAGGTTCTGCTCGATATCGAACACCGGCACCGTCGGAATCGTACCCTGGTTGAAAGAGGTCCAGTCGGCGCCGCCGTCGATGCTGCGGAACACGCCGATGTCGGTCGCGGCCAGTACCGTCTGACCGGTCGCGTCGTTGCTGTCGACCAGCAGCCGCAGCACCGGAACGTCGGGAAGAGCGTTGGACGGCGGCGGAATCTGGTTGGTCGGATTGCCGTCGGCCTGCACCCAGGTCCCGCCGAAGTCGGTCGACATGAAGACATGGCCGATACCGGTCGACGCGGTAAATCCCGACACGCTCAGGTACGCGATGTTGTACGTGGTCGGATTGATCGCGATCCCGGTCACCTGGGTCTGGTTGGGCAACAGCAGGGTCGGCAGCTGCGCAGTCTTGTCGGTCCAGATCGCGCCGTTGGGATAGTTCGCATCGACCTGCACGTTGGCTTGGTCGGTGGTGAAAAACTGGAACGGCGTGGCCTGCGCGGTGGTGTTGGTTTCCATCGAGAGCGCATAGGCCTTGGTGTCGTCAGAGCGCGCGAACTCGAGGTCCTCGAGCGCGCACGCGCCGTTGGGGCATCCGCCGGTCAGATCCTGCGTGGTCTCGCGTCCCCAGGTGTTCATCCCGTCGGTCGATAGATAGACCGAATGCGCGCCGAACATCACGCGCTCCGCGATCGCGGGGTCGACCGCGATCGGTGGATAAAACGCCGCGCCCGAGTCGCCCGCCGACGCGGTCCTGAGTGCTGCCGTCGGCGCGGTCGAAGTCCAGGTCTTGCCGCCATCGCTCGAGCGCGCGACCGACGGTCCCGCGCCGGTGGTCGCATAGGTGTGATACGCGAAGGATGGGTTGGTTGCATCGAAAGCCGCGAACCCGCCGTCCTGTCCGTCGACGGCGGTGAAGCCCGACTGCAGGGGCTGGGTGCCGTTATAGAGGCCGGTGCCGAGGTCCTGGAATCCAGCGATGATCGAGGTGTTGACGCTCGGATGGGGCCCCACCGACTGGATCTGCGAAGCGTTGATCGTCGAGTTGAGCGCCGACCAGGTGAGAGTCGGATGATCGAAGCGATACAGCCCGCCGTCGGTGCCGTTGTAAAAGCTGTGCGCGCTGGCGGGATCGAAGGAGATCGCGTGCCAGTCCGAATGCGATCCGCCGCTGGCGGCCATAAACGGCCAGGTGCTCCCCGAGTTGGTCGAAAGGTAAATTCCCACGCCGCCGAAGGCGACCGTGTCGCCGGTCGTGTCGCCTGGATCGATCGCGAGCGCCTGGTCGAAGAACGATTGCGAAAAGTTCGCGGAACTCGAGCCGTCGATCGTTACGCTGCCGCCGACCACCGCGCTCGGCACCGTCATCCTGGTCCAGCTCGCGCCGGAGTTCGACGATTTAAAGAAGCCCAGGTATTCGATTCCGTCGGGCGCACCTACCATCGCGTACACGGTGCCGCTATTCGCCGCGATACTCGCGCGCCCGATCTGTCCGCTGATCCCGGGAAATGAGAGCGCCGACGCCGACCAGGTGTCGCCGGAGTTGGTCGAAGCGAAGACGCCGGTACCGAGGATCGACACGTAAACGTTCGCCGGCGTGGTCGTATCGATCGCCACCTGCTCGGCCGGACACGGATCATTGGGGAAGTAGGGACACGCGCCAAAGGTCGCGGGAGCCGGTTGAATCCACGACTCGCCGCCGTCGGTCGATCGCCACAGCCCGTTGTTGCTCAGGTTGCTCTCGACAATCGAGGCCTCGGAGCGGCTCGCGCTCGATCCGTAACTCACCGCTGCGTAGATGAAGCGCGGGCTTTGCGAGGTGTCAACGGCGAGGCTCGCGATCGACATGTTCGAAAAGTCAGCCGCGCCGAGCTGCGTCCAGCTCGCGCCGAGGGTGCTCGACATGAAGATGCCTTCGCCGTAGTACGAATCGCCCGAGTTGTCGCCCTCACCAGTGCCGACGTACAAAGTGGGATTAGGCGTAGTCGTCGTATCGAGTGCGAGCGAGCCAATCGACAGCGTCGGCTCCGCGTCGAAGATCGGCACGAATGCGGCGGTCGCATTGGCGCGCATCCACACTCCGCCGGTCGCGGTGCCGACAAACACCCGCCCCGCAACCGTCGGGTCGGCGACCACCGCCGTCACCCGGCCGGTCGCGCTCGCCAGGGCCGGTCCCACGCTGACTCCGCCGAACGTGGGAATGTCATTGAGCATCGGCTGCGGTCCGATGAACAGCCAAGTCAACGGCGGAGGCGTCGCGTCCGCAATCACACCATCGTCGCTCGCCTGCACTTGCTCCTGGTCGCGGCGATGGCGAATCGCGGCGCGATACGCGCCGTCCGGAATTCCGAACTGAAGCCCGCGCCGGTTGAAATTAAAATCCGCGCGATCGGCGCGTTCCGCGGCTTCCGGCGGTTCCGGCAAATCGAACGATCGAATTGCGAACTGGGGTAATGCCCGATCGGGCGTCGATAACAACAGCGCCAATCCCACCACCACCGAGACTGACGCGAGCACGGTCCACAACCGCCATGTACAGGAGTGAGGCACAAACTGCGGCCCCCTTGGCCCGGAATTCCTGTACTATGTTAGGCGTGAAACTATAATTGAACGAAATACTAAGTAGTAATTAAGTAGTTATCTACTCCTATACTAGTTTCTCCCCGCGCCGCAGCGCTAGCCCCTGTTCGCGCGCGGTCATGTGCGATGGCCCGCGGATAGAGGATCGTCCCAAATGCCCGCTACGCAGTCTTTACGCTGAATCCGATCTTGGGAAAGTGATTTACTATCTTTCCAAGTGAGGAATCCTGCCGTTCGATCGCGATTTCGTAGAGTGTGCTCACCAGCACCGTTCCAGTTACCGGATCAAAAGCGTAGTCGTCGGGCGTCACTGAGACTTTCATCCCGGGCTTGATCCCGTTCGGATCGTTCGCGTCGAACGATTCGCGCGTGGCCGGCGTACTGTCCTTGGCGATCTTGAGCGCTTCGGCCGGCTCCATCGGTTTCACTTCGCCCTGGCCCATTGCCTCGACGCGCTCGAACCATCGCATCAGATTGCGGTTGCGCTGTGCGAGACCGAACGCTCCCGGCTCGGCGCGCAGGAACCAGACCGGATGAAAGCACGCAGCGTCGGCGAGGCTGAATGCGTTGCCGAGGATGAAGGGCCGGTCGGCAAGCTGGTGATCGAGCAGGTCCAGGAACGCGCGCAATTGGTTGCGAGCGTCGGGCGCCGCGAGTGAGATGTCGGCGAAATTCGCGCCGCGCATCATTTTCGAGCGATCCTCGATGAATGCCTTCGGCACCACGGCCGCCAACTTCTCGAAGATCACTGGCGTCGTCGACCAGAACAGCCGGCGGTCGGCAAACATGTTCATCGCCTCGCACGGCGCCTGCGATCCGCCCGGAAAGAGCGTGGGCTCGGGAAACATCTCGTCGAGCTTGCGGATGATGATTCCGGTGTCGCAGTAGACGTCGGCGCCGATCTGCATCACGGGAATCCTGCGATAGCCGCCAGTCAGCGGTATCAGGTCGGGCTTGGGCATGATCACCGGCTGCTCGACCGAGCGCCAGGCTATTTTCTTGTGCGCAAAAATCCTGCGGATCTTTTCCGAGAAGGGCGACGTGACGTACTGATGCAAAATGATCTCGGCCACAATTTCCTCCCTGCGACGCGCTTGCGATGCGACAGTTTTAGCTCATCGGCAAACCCGCGTGGAAGCGCGAATTGCGCGCCGTACATAATCTCCGCATCCGCCGCAAAACCTGATAGCTTCGCCCCATGCACGGACATCATCCTTTCGATCTCTACGAAGCCATTTACACCACGCGCTCGATGCGCCGGCTCAAGCCCGACCCGGTCGCGCCCGGACTGATCGTCAAAGTGATCGAGGCGGCCACGATGGGCCCCAGCGGAAGCAACCGCCAGCCGTGGCAGTTCATCGTGGTGACGGAGCAGGCGACCAAAGATTTCGTCGCCGAGCGTTACCGCAAAGCCTGGGAGGTTTATTTCACGCCCAAGGCGCGCGCGAGGCTGGAACAGGAGCCCGACAGCCCGCAGGCGCGAATTCTGCGCTCGGCGCGCTACCTGGCCGAGCATATTGCCGACGTGCCGGTGATGCTTTTCGCCTGCGTGAAGAAATACACCGACCCGGGACGCGCCGGACAACCGATGTGGGGCGCCATTTATCCCGCGATTCAAAACCTGTGTCTCGCGGCACGCGGCTACGGACTGGGCACCTCGATCACCGGGCTCCACCAGGTTTACGTCAAAGAGATCGATGCGCTGCTGGGCGTGCCGCCCGAGTACGCCAACATCGCGCTGATTCCGCTGGGCTATCCGAAAGGACGATGGGGGCGCCCCGACCGAAAGCCCGCGCTGGCAGTAATGAACTGGGAGCGCTGGGGCGCCCGCCGCGAAGCCGTCCCCGAATGATCAACCGCCCGCTTCCCTCCAAAACGAGAAGCGCGCATCCGGGCCCCACCGGGAAGCGAACGAAAGTACCCGCGAGAGGTTCCGTCAACCCGGGCCTGTTGAAACGAAACTGTTCCGACTATGGATAACGGCGCTGGAACGGCAATCAGACCGCGCGCTCGTTCAGCGGAGTTAAATTCGCTTTGAGGCTGAGAATAGCTTTTTCAAACGTATCGCCTACGTGATCGAGCCAATCCTTTTTGGCCGCGTTGAGTTGGCCAACGATCTGATCGAGATCGAGAGACACCTGCTGACCAGCGGCCTTCAGATCCAAAGTTGCGGTCTTCAGTACGTTCTCAATCTTCGCAATCGCCTGCTGAACGGCTTGATCGGCTTGCGTTTTTGAACTCTCCAGTTCTGTCACGAACACGTTTTTGTTGGCTGTCCCGGTTACCACAGATCCCAACCTCCTGACTCCAAACATACACTGGCAGTCCGAAGAGTCTAGCGATTCTGATCGTCGGCGCATCTGGAATGTCGATCGGGTCTCGCCGGAACGGCCGCACCTCAGGTTTCGATCACTACCAGCACTGCATTGCGCTGGATCTGATCGCCGGGCTTCACGCGGAATTCCTTCACCCGTCCTGCGGCACCCGCCTTGACCGGAATTTCGACCTTCATCGATTCGATAACCATCAACTCGTCGCCGCGCGACACTGCAGCGCCGGGCTCAACTGACAATCGCAATACTTTCCCCACTGAGGGGCTCCTGATCTCCATCGCTGTCCTTCCACCGATACCTGGCTATGGCCTCTTAGCAGGCATTGCGGGACGTTCGCCAGCGAGCGCCTTTTTCCGCCTTGTGTTTTGCCTCGGCTTGGTTGTAGAGAAAATCAATGCGGCTCGTGGGGACCGTTCTGGCATTGCCGCGTCTTTAAAGAGCTCGATTCCCGCATTCGGGACAGGTGAGGCAGCATGAATAGCTTCGTCGCAGCCCGCACGCTCAACGAATACCCGCGCGGCGCGCATCGATGGTCGCTGCTGCTGCTGACGGTGCTCACCAGCATCCTGGCCGGCTACGAATTTCAGCTCGCTCCCCTGCTCCCACTCCTGCTGCCCTACCTCCACATGAGCCCGCTCTATTACGGCTACCTGATCACCTTCATCGTGCTGATCGGCGGAATCTCCGCGGCCTTCGGCGGCCCGCTCGCCGATCGCTACGGCCGCGTCATTCTGATCGACATCTGCCTCGCCGCGGTGATCGTGTTGCTGTTCGCCAACCTGCTCATCACCAACGTGCTCACCTTCGTCATCATCAGGACGCTGATGGGAATCGTCGCCGGGCTGATGGCGGGTGCGGGCGCCGCGCTGATTCGCGACATGTCTCCGCGCTTGAGCCGCGCGCTCGCTTTCGGCCTGCTCACGATCGGTCCGGTCGGCTCGAACTGGATGGCCAACTTCATCGCGGGCAGGACGCTGCCGATCTATCACACCTGGCAGTCGCAAATCTGGATCATGGGCTTCATCGGGATCGTGATGTACATCCCGATCGTGCTGTGGCTCAAGGACTTAAGTAGTGCGCTGCGGCTCCAGGTCTTCCGCAGCGAGATTGCCTCGATGGAGGCCGAGGGACGGCGCCTGCCGCGCGCCTCCGAGCTGCCGTCTGGGACTCGCGACGCGTTCGCGCGGCTGCTGGCGCATTCCGAAGTTTGGCTGCTGGTGATCGGAGTGACCGCCAACCTGACGCTGTACTTCGTGATCCAGCCGTTCGGGCCGCTGATGTTCACCCAGGCGTTTCATTACAGTCCCGCTGATGCGGCGCGTCTCAATGGAAATTTCTGGCTGGCCAATCTCGCGGCGTTGGTGATCACCGGACTGATCTCGGATCGCTTCCAGACCCGTAAACCGATCGCGATTTTCGGCGCGATCATGGCCTTGCTGCTGATGATCTACTGGATTCCAATGTTCGGACAGACTCCGCCCGAGAAGCTGCTGGCTGCCGTCGCCGCCCTGATGGGCTGCTTCCTCGCGATTGCCTATGTGCCGTGGGCCGCCCAGTTCTCGGAGACGCTCGAGGATGTCTCGCCCGCCCTGCAGGCGACCGGATGGGCGTTCTACGGACTGGTCGCGCGCCTGTGGGTCGCGATCAGCGCGCCGATGTCGCTCTACGTCGCCGCTCACTACGGATGGGGCGCGTGGCTCAAAGTCTCGGTGGTCGGAATGGCGATCTACATCGTCGCGATGGCGATGACCCGGCGCCACGCCGCATACGAACAGGTCCCCAGCGCCGCGAAGCCCGCGCAGCCTGCCGCCGCCGGCCGCTGAGAAGCCGCCCGCCGCTCGCGAGGCGCTGCTATGGGCGCATCCCACGCGCGCGAGGACCAAGCTGGGTCGGTACTATCTCGTACGCCTGATGCACCCAGTCGACCAGGATCGGCCGCGTGTCGCGCGGGTCGATGATCTCCTCGATGCCGAACGCCTCGGCGGTGCGCAGCGGTGAACGTACAGCGTTGAATTGCGCTTCGAGCTCGGCGCGCAGCTTCTCCGGATCTTTTGACGCGGCCAGGTCGCGCTTGTATGCCGCCTCGATGCCGCCCTCGATCGGCAGCGATCCCCAATCGCCCGACGGCCACGCGTAGCGAAGATTGAGCCCGGTGGTGACGCCGTGGCCGGCGCCAGCCACGCCAAAGGCGCGCCGCACCATGATCGCGACCCACGGCGTCGTGGTTTGAAACACCGAAAACAGCGCGCGCACGCCGCGCCGGATGGTTCCCGACATCTCGGCCTCGCGCCCGATCAGGAAACCCGGCTGATCGACGAAGTTCACCACCGGCAAATGGAAGGTGTCGCAGAGGTCCACGAACTTCACCATCTTGTCCGAGGCCGGCCCGTCCAGCGATCCGCCGATCGAAAATGGATCGTTCGCCATCACGCCGACCGGGAACCCGTCGAGCCGCGCGAAACCGGTAACCAGCGACGGCCCGAAGAACGGCGTCATCTCGAAGAACGAATCGGCGTCCATCACCAGCTCGACGATCCGGCGCGCGTCGTAGCCGTGGCGGCGATTGCGCGGCACGATGGAGATCAGCTCCTCCGCGCGGCGATTCGGATCGTCGGCCGGCGTCACCCGCGGCGGCACCTGCCACACGCTCTGCGGCAGATAGGATAGGAAGCGCCGTATCTGCACGAACGCGTCGTCCTCGCTCTCCGCTTCGTTGTCGACCGCGCCGCTCTGATGCGCATGAATCTCCGAGCCGCCGAGCTCTTCCTTGTTGAGATCCTCGCCCACGCCCCACTTGACGACCGGCGGCCCCGCGACGAAGAGCTGGCTCGTCCCTCGCACCATCACCGCGAAGTGCGACGCCGCGACTCGCGCCGCTCCGATGCCCGCCACCGAGCCCATGCATCCCGCGACCACCGGCACCTCGGCGATCAGCTTGACCAGCACGTCGAAGGAGGGATTGGCGGGCACGTAAGTGCGCTTCATCTTGTCGATCGATCGCACCGATCCGCCGCCGCCGGTGCCGTCGACCAGGCGCACGATCGGGATGCGCAGCTCGTGCGCGAGCATCTCGCCGTAGCTCTGCTTGTTGCCTACCGCGCCATCGGCCGCGCCGCCGCGCACCGAAAAATCGTCGCCGCCGACGACCACGCGGCGCCCGCTGATCCGCCCGGTGCCGACCACGAAGTTCGACGGCGTGAATTCCGCGAGCGTGTCGCCCTCGTACTTGGGCGTGCCGGCCAGCGCGCCGTACTCGTGGAACGAGCCGGCGTCGAGCAGCCGATCGATCCGCTCGCGCACGGTGAGCTTGCCGCCGTCGTGTTGGCGCTTGATGTTGTCGGGGCCGCCCATCTTTTTGGCGAGCTCGATACGGCGGCGGATTTCGTCGACTTCCGGTTGCCAGGACATAACGTTCCTCCAACGAATTTTCATCCTATCAAGCAAGCGACCAGTTTCCAGTGAATCCGGCGCGCGCCGTTTCTACGCTCGATTCTTCCTGTTAGCCTTACCGCTGAACCCCGATGAGCGCTGCACCGAAAGATTTGCGGCTTCAGGACGCCGCCCGCGTCCACAGCAATCCGCCAGCCGCGCGCCGCATGGTTCTCAGCGGATGGGGCCGCTACCCGAACGAAGAGAGCGAGGTCAGCAGGCCCGAGAAAATCGCCGAGCTGCAGGCCGTGGTCGCCTTCGGCAACACCTCGGCTTCGACTTCAACGCTAATCGCGCGCGGCGCGGGCCGCGCCTACGGTGACGCCGCGCTCAACAAGGACAGCCGCGTCGTCGACGTTCAGCGCCTCGATCGGATGCTGTCGTTCGATCCGGACAGCGCCGTGCTGCGCTGCGAGGCCGGCGTCACCATCTCGGAGATCATCGATGTGTTCCTGCCGCGCGGATTCTTTCCGTTCGTCGTGCCGGGCACGCGCTACGTCACCGTCGGCGGCGCCGTGGCGGCTGACATCCACGGCAAGAGCCATCATCGCGACTCCTCGTTCGCAAACAGCCTGTTGAGCTTCGACCTGCTGCTGGCCTCCGGCGAAGTGCGACGATGCTCGCGCGAGGAAAACGCGGAGCTGTTCTGGGCGACGGTCGGCGGGATGGGACTGACCGGCGTCATCATCGAGACCGAGCTGCGCCTGCGCCGCGTCGAGAGCGCATGGCTCGAGGGCGCGCTCGATACGCACGGCGAACGTCGACGAAGCGATCGAGGCATTCGACCGCACCGACAGCGAATACGGGCAGTCGGTCGCGTGGATCGATTGCGCAAGCACGCGCGCCGCACTGGGCCGCTCGGTAATAAACGTCGGGAACTTCGCCGCGCGCGACGCGCTGCCCCCGCGCCTCGCGCAGGAACCGCTGCGCATCGCACCGCGGATGCACCCGGTGGTTCCCTTCAATCTCCCGGAGTTCACGGTCAGCGCGTTGACCGTCAAGGCTTTCAACGCGGTCATCTATGCGACCCATCGCACGACCGACGCACACACGTTCTTCGACTACCAGAGTTTTTTCTTTCCGCTCGACTCGTTTCGCAACTGGAATCGCATCTACGGCAAGCGCGGCTTCGTGCAGTACCAATGCGTCTGGCCGATGGCGGAGAGCCGCGCGGGCCTGATCGAAACGCTGGAGGCGACGGCGCGGAGCGGGCGCGGTTCGTTGCTGGCGGTGCTCAAAAAATTCGGCGCGCAGGAAGGAGTGCTCTCGTTTCCGATGCCCGGCTACACGCTGGCGCTCGACTTTCCGGTGAGCGACGGACTGTTCGAGTTCCTCGACGGACTCGATGAGATGGTGATGCGGCGCGGCGGGCGCGTCTATCTGGTCAAGGATGCGCGCCTCAAGCCCGCGATGTTCCGCGCGATGTACCCGAACTTCGCGCGCTGGCAGGCCGCGAAGGCCGCCGCCGATCCGAACAACCGCTTCTCTTCCAGCCTCTCGCGGCGGCTCCAGATGGATCCGGCGTGAGCAAGACTCATCGCGTCTTCCAATCGGATCATCGAATGATCGAAACGCTATGGCGAAAATTCTGATCCTCGGCTCGACCAGCCCGATCGCGCGGGCGCTCGCGTCGAGGTTCGCGCTCGACGGCGCCGAGCTGTACCTCGCCGCGCGCGACAGCGCCGAGGCGGCGCGCATCGCCGGCGACTTGAGCCTTCGCACCGGCGTGACGACGCACTCGGGGCGGTTCGATGCGGCGGACTTCGCCTCGCACGCAGCATTCATCCGCGAGGTGGTCGCTGCACTCGGCGGACTCGACGGCGTGGTGCTCTGCTTCGGCACGCTCGGCGACGAAGACAGCGCGCAGACCGATTCCGCGGCGGCGATCGCAACGGTGCATCAGAACTTCACCGGAGCGATCTCGATGCTCACCATCGCGGCACGCCACCTGGAGATGCAGGGCGCCGGTTTCCTGATCGTCATCGGCTCGGTCGCCGGCGATCGCGGGCGCGCGCGCAACTACGTCTACGGCTCGGCCAAGGGCGCGCTCGCGCTGTTCACCCAGGGACTGCGCGGACGCCTGGCCAAATCGGGCGTGCACGTGATGACGGTGAAGCTCGGCACCGTCGACACGCGGATGACCTACGGGCGCGAGGGCGCGATGCTGACGGTGTCGCCGGAGCGCGCGGCCGATGCGATCTTCAACGCGTGGCGGCGCAAGGCCGAGGTCGTCTACGTCCCCTGGTTTTGGCGCATCATCATGGGCGTGCTCAAAGTGGTGCCGGAGAAGCAGTTCAAGCGGGTCAGCTTCTGAGCGACGTAGAGCTGCGTCCTGGGTGGTTGATCCCGCGCCGTTGCGAGTATCGATCCGGAAAGACAAATTTGCGATAAGTCTCACAGCCTGAATGCCGAACGGAGTGACTACGATGCCGAGCACTCACGAAGAAATTCGCAAGCTCAAATTCGCGGGCGCTGTCGATGCCGACGGCCACATCCTGGAAGACGCGGGATTGTGGGAGCGCTACCTGGAGGCGAAGTACAAGCCCAACGCGATTCGGATTCGGCTCAACGACAACGGACTGCAGTACCTCGAAATCGGCGGCAAGCCGTCGCGAATCTTCAAGCGCGGCGGGCTGGGCGAACTGTCCGCGATGGGCATCACGCGCGACTCGCCGGTGGTCCGCGGCGGACGCAAGTACGGCGAGGGCGCGCCGTTCGGCGCGATGGATCCGAAGGAGCGCGCGGAGCGGATCCGCGCCGAAGGTCTCGTCGCCGCCTTCCTCTATCCGACGCTGAGCTTGCTCTGGGAGACCGAGACCACGGACATCGAACTCGCGCAGGCGTATACGCGCGCCTACAACCGCTACATCGTGGACTTCTGCTCGCATAGCGGCGGCCGCTTGATTCCGATCGCTCACCTCTCGCTCGGCGATCCGGTCGCCGCCGCCAAGGAACTGGAGCGCGCGGTCAAAGATGGATGCCGCGGAGGATGGGTCGCGCAGTTCGTGATGACGCGCAAGCCGCACGCGCATCCCGACCACGACGTTCTGTTCGCCAAGGCACAGGAGCTCGGCGTTCCGCTCGGCATCCATCCGTCGCTCGAGCCGACCTGGGCTCCGCCCGGACGCTACGACCGTGAGTTCACCAGGGGCCTGTATTACTTCCTCAACGTGACCGCCGCCGACGCGATTCGCCACGCCTTTACCAGCTTCATCCAGTACGGCACCTTCGACAAATTTCCCCGGCTCAAGCTGGTGCTGCTCGAGGCGGGCGCGGGATGGGCCTGTTACTGGCTCGACCGGCTCGACGCGGTGTGGATGGCCGTCCTGGGGAGAACGATACCGATCAAGGAGAAGCCGAGTTTTTACTTCCAGCGCAACTGCTGGATCTCTGGCGACCCGGATGAGCGGTCGCTGCCCGCGATGGTCGAATTGCTCGGTGCGGACAAATTTTTCTGGGCCTCTGACTTTCCGCATCCGGACCACGTCGGCACATATATCGAGGAAGTCGAGGAGATGGCGGCCCGGCTGCCCGACAGCGCGCGCGCCAAGGTACTGGGAGAGAACGTGATGCGCGTGTACGGCTGCACACCGCCGGCGTGACGGCAGGCTCTTCGCCCGGCGAGCGCGTCAGCGTCTTTGGCCGCCGCGACTTTCGGCTCTACTTCGTCGCGCTGTTTCTCGCCGGCCTCGCGATCGAAGCGCAATCGGTCGCGGTGAGTTGGCAGGTCTACGATCTGGTCCGCAGTCCGATCGCGCTCGGCTATGTCGGATTGTCGCAATTTCTTCCGCTGGTGATCTTCGTGCTGCCGGCCGGCGATATTGCCGACCGCTTCGATCGGCGGATGATCCTCGCGATCAGCTTTTTCGTGCAGGCTGTCTGCGCAGGCCTCTTTCTCTACTTGACGATCACGCAGGAAAGCCGCATCGCGGTTTTCTACCTGGTGTTGGCGTTGTTCGGAATCGCGCGCGCGTTTGCGCAACCGGCGGCGCAATCGTTTCTGCCGCTGCTGGTCCCGCAGGATCAGTTTCCCGAAGCGGTCGCGTGGACTTCCTCCGCACGACAGACCGCGGTCATCGCGGGTCCGGCGCTAGGCGGCGTCATCTACGCCTTGGGCCCGGCGGTGGCGTACCTGACCTGCTTCACGATGCTGCTTGCGGTCGCGGGCGGACTCGCAGCGGTGAGAACCCGGAGCACGCCGGAGCTCCTGGATCCGGAAGTGACTACCTATGCGCGGCTGACGGCGGGAATCAGATACGTGCGCAACCGGCCGATCATTCTCGGCGCGATCTCGCTCGACTTGTTCGCCGTGTTGCTGGGAGGCGCGACCGCCCTCTTGCCGATTTATGCGCGCGATATTCTGCGCGTGGGCCCCGCCGGTCTCGGGCTGTTGCGCAGCGCTCCCGCGGTCGGCGCGGCCTCGCTCGGCCTGATGCTGGTGCGGATGCCGCTGCGCAAGAACAGCGGCTTGAAGATGTTCGCGGCAGTCGCGGTGTTCGGCATCGCGACGATCGTCTTCGGCCTGTCGCGTAATTTCATCCTGTCGCTCGCGACGCTGGTGGTGCTCGGTGCGTCGGACATGGTCAGCGTCTATGTGCGGCACAACCTGGTGCAACTCGCGACTCCCGACGCGATGCGCGGGCGGGTGAGCGCGGTGAATTTCCTGTTCATCGGCGCTTCGAATGAACTGGGCGAGTTCGAGTCGGGCGTCACCGCGGCGCTGCTGACCACGGTGCCGGCGGTGGTGCTAGGCGGAGTCGGGACGCTGGCGATCGTCGGAATTTGGATGTGGCTGTTCCCGGACCTGCGCAAAGTCGACAGCCTGTTCGAGGTGACGCCTGCGTGAGATGAGTCCCGCTCTGCCCGCGCCGAAAAGAAAGAGGCCCGGCGGGAATCGCCGGGCCTCAGGATCATCTCAATTCAAGCGTTACTTTAAGTTCGATATACGCGCTCAGTTCACCGTCCAGGTATCGCCGCGGGTGAGCAGCGTCTTCAGATCGCCGGCACCCTGCTTGGCCTTCGCGTCGGCGAGTTGCTGGCCCATGGCCCCGTCGTAGGTCGGCCGGGAGATCGCGTAGAAGACGCCGATTGGCGTCGGCATCGGCGCTTCGAAGTTTCCCAGCATGAACGCGAGCGAGAGATTGGTTTCGTCGTGAACGACGATGTCCTTCTCGGTGATGGCGCCGCCGAGAGTGACGACCTCCGGCCGCATCCCGTTCATCTTGATTCCTTTGTCGCGGTTTTTGCCGAAGATGAGCGGCTTGCCGTGCTCGAGGATGAGCTGATGCTCGGACTTGATGCCCTTGTCGCTCACGTCGTTGAACGCGCCATCGTTGAAGATGTTGCAGTTCTGCAGGATCTCGAGGAACGACGCGCCGCGATGGCCATGCGCGCGCTTGAGCATCTCGCCCAGGTGCTTCTGCTCCACGTCGATCGAGCGTCCGACGAAAGTTGCGTGCGCGCCGAGCGCAACCGTGATCGGATTGAACGGAAAGTCGACCGAGCCGCTCGGCGTGGACTTGGTGACCTTGCCCACTTCCGAAGTCGGCGAGTACTGGCCCTTGGTAAGTCCGTAGATCTTGTTGTTGAACAGCAGGATCTTGAGATCGACGTTGCGGCGCAGCACGTGGATCAGGTGATTGCCGCCGATCGAGAGTCCGTCGCCGTCGCCGGTGACTACCCACACGTCGAGATCGGGCCGCGTCACTTTGAGTCCGGTTGCGATCGCCGGCGCGCGGCCGTGAATGGTATGGAACCCGTAGGTGTTCATGTAGTACGGGAAACGGCTCGAGCATCCGATTCCGGAAATGAACACCACGTTCTCGGGCGGGATGCCGAACTCCGGCATCGTCTTCTGCACCTGCGCCAGGATCGCGTAGTCACCGCATCCGGGGCACCACCTGACTTCCTGATCGGTAACGAAGTCCTTGCGGGTCAAAGCGGTAGCCATCTAAGTCAGCCCTCCAGCGCGCGCGTGATGCGGGTTACGATTTCGTGGACCTTGAACGGACGGCCCTGGATTTTGTTGTAGCCGAACGCGTCGATCAGATAATCGGCACGAATCATCTTGACCAGTTGCCCCATGTTCATCTCGGGCACCATCACCTGCTTGAAGGCGCGCAGCTTGTCGGCGAGGTCGCGCGGCAGCGGGTTCAGATAGCGGAGATGAATGTGCGATACCTTCTTGCCCTTGGCGCGGACCTGCTTGACCGCCTCGCGAATCGGGCCGTAGGTGGAGCCCCATCCGAGCACGACAAGGTCGCCTTCCGCGTCGCCGAAGACTTCGGTGGGCGGAATCTCGCGCGCGATCCCGGCGATCTTGCGCGCACGCGTCCGAACCATCAGTTCGTTGTTCGCCGGCGAGTAGCTCACGTTGCCGGTAAGGTCTTCGCTGGAAAGGCCGCCGATGCGATGCTCGAGGCCCTTGGTGCCGGGAATGGCCCACGGCCGCGAGAGCGTTTCCGGATCGCGCAGATACGGCATGAAGCCTTCCGGATCGGTGCGGAACTCAACCGTGATCGGCGGCAGCTTGTCGGGATCCGGCACCAGCCACGGCTCGGCGCCGTTGGCGAGTTGCCCGTCGGTTAGCAGGATGACCGGAGTCATGTAAGCGACCGCGATCCGCACCGCCTCGTACGCGCAATCGAAGCAGTCCGCCGGCGTTGACGCCGCGATGATCGGAATCGGCGACTCGCCGTGACGGCCGTACATCGATTGCAGCAGGTCGGCCTGCTCGGGTTTGGTCGGCATCCCGGTCGACGGTCCCGCGCGCTGGATGTCGGTGATGATCAGCGGCAGCTCAGTCTTGACCGCGAGCCCGACCGCCTCGGCCTTGAGATTCATACCGGGGCCGGAAGTGGTGGTGATTCCGATCGCGCCGCCGAAGGCCGCGCCGATCGCGGCCGACACGCCGGCGATCTCGTCTTCGGCCTGAAACGTGTAGACCGGGAAGTTCTTATATCCGGCGAGTTCATGCAGCACGTCGCTCGCGGGCGTGATCGGATAGGAACCCAGGAACAGCGGGCGTCCCGACTTCACTGCCGCGGCGACGAAGCCCAGCGCCGTCGCGCTGTTGCCGGTGATGTTGCGATACAGGCCGGCGGAAATCTTCGCGGGCCTGACTTCGTAGGAGCTCGCGAACATCTCGGTCGTCTCGCCGTAGTTGAAGCCGGCCTTGAACGCGCGCAGGTTGGCCTCGAGCACGTCGGGCGTCTTCTTGAAGCGGCTCTCGAGATAAGTGATGGTGCTCTGGGTCGGCCGCTGATAGAGCCACGACAACATCCCGAGCACGAACATGTTGCGGCATCGGAACGCGGCCCGGTTGTTCAGCCCCAGTCCGTGCAGCGAGAGCGCCGTCAGCTTGGTCACGTCGACCTGGATGACCTGGAACTTGTCGAGCGAATGATCGCTCAACGGATTGGTCACGTAGCCGGCGCGCTTGAGGTTCGCCTCGGTGAAGGCCTCGCGGTCGACGATGATCACGCCGTTGGGCGGCACGTCGTCCAGGTTGGCCTGCAGTGCAGCCGGGTTCATCGCGACCAGCACGTTAGGCTCGTCGCCCGGGGTGAAGATCTCGTTGCTGGAAAAATTGAGCTGGAAGCCGCTCACTCCCGCCAGCGTGCCCGCGGGGGCGCGGATTTCGGCGGGGAAGTCGGGCAGCGTGGCGATATCGTTGCCAGCCAGTGCCGACTCGGTGGTGAATTGCATCCCGGTCAATTGCATTCCATCGCCCGAGTCCCCGGCGAAGCGAATTACAACTTTGTCGCTGGTAATGTGGGGCTTGAGCGACCCGGTCGCCAAGCCGCCGTTGGACTCGGCAGCCTGCTCAGCCGCCTCAGGTGGTACAGCCATCTCGCACCTATCTCCTGTTCTCCTTGGAACCTATGCTGTGAGCGTTTCTCCGTAACTGCGTAGCGTTGCAAATAATCAGATGCGCGGAAATAAAGTATAGCTAATATAGCCAAACCGTAAAAGGGTCATCAAAACGCCTGCTGCTCAGCGGATTTTGAACTCCGAAAATTCTCCAGTGTAATCCGACCATTCTTCGCGAACTGCCGTTACGTGCGCCATCCGTGGACCTTGATGTGCCCACGCTGCGAGCATCTGCAAGTTTTCGCGGCGACCCTCGGCCATCAACTCGACCTCGCCGCCGGGAAGATTGCGTACCCATCCGGTGAGGCCCAAGTCGCGCGCTTCGTCGTAAGCGGCGTAGCGGAAACCGACGCCCTGCACGCGTCCATTGATCACCAGACGAAGACGGCCGCGTTCCGATTCCATCCTAATCGTCTTTATCTTTGGCCGACGCGCTTGCGCCGCCACCGTCTTTACCGATGCCGGGGGCATCGCGGCCGCTCAGGAGCGCGATGAGCTGCTGCTCGTCGAGCACGCGGACGCCGAGCTCGGTCGCTTTGCGCAGCTTGGAGCCGGGCTCCGCGCCTGCCACCAGGAAGTCGGTCTTGCGGCTCACCGACGAGGTGACGCGGCCGCCCGCGCCCATGATGCTTCGCTCGGCGTCCTCGCGCGACATCGTGGCGAGGCTGCCGGTCAGCACGAAGGTCTTGTCGCGCAGCGCGGCGCGCCCATGCACCGGAGCGGGAGGCGCCTCGATGTCGAGCTCCTTGATGAGCCGCTGGACCGCCTTCATGTTGCGGGGCTCGTCGAAGTATTCGCGGATGCTGTGCGCGACCTCGGCGCCGATGTCGCGCACCGCGACCAGGTCGTCCTCGCTCGCCGCGGCCAGCGCCTCCATGGTGCGGAACTTTAGCGCGAGCTGGCGCGCGGTATGCTCGCCGACGTGGCGGATGCCGAGTCCGTTGATCAATCGGTCGAGCGTGGTTTTGCGCGAGCGCTCGATTGCGTCGACGATATTCTGCGCGCTCTTCTCCGCCATCCGCTCCAGGCCAACGAACTGATCCTTGGTGAGTTTGTAAAGATCGTCGAGCTCCTTCACCATTCCGGTCTCGACCAGTTGCGCGACCAGCTTGTCGCCAAGCCCGTCGATATCGACGGAGTTCTTCGAGGCGAAATGGCGGATCGATTCGGCCATCCGCGCGGGGCAGTTGGCATTGACGCACAGGTAAGCGACCTCGCCCTCCTCGTGCACGATCGCGGCGTTGCACACCGGGCATCGCTCCGGCATCTCGAAAGGCTTGGCGCGCGGGCGGCCCTCCTTGGTCACGCGCAGCACGTACGGAATCACATCACCGGCACGCTCGATCAGGACCGTGTCGTTCTCGCGGATGTCTTTGCGCCGAATCTCATCGAGATTGTGCAGCGACGCATTCGAGATGGTGACGCCGGCCAGCGCGACCGGCTTGAGCTTGGCGACGGGAGTCAGCGAGCCGATTCGGCCGACCTGCACCTCGATCTTCTGCACCACCGTCTCGGCCTGCTGCGCCTTGAACTTGTACGCGATCGCCCATCGCGGCGAGCGCGAGACCTCGCCCAACTGCTCCTGGAGCGCGAAGGAGTTGACCTTCGCGACCACGCCGTCGGCCTCGTAATCGAGCACGTGACGCTTCTCGGTGATCTCGGTCCAGTACTCGAGCACCGCGTCCACGTTCGCGCAGACCCTGGCGAGCGGATTGGTGCGGAGACCATACGCGCGGATGCCCTCGAGAAATTCCCACTGCGATTTGAACGTGACGCCTTCGATCGCGCCGGGCGCATACAAAAAAGCGTTCAACGGTCGCCCAGCGGTGATTTTGGGATCGAGCTGGCGCAGCGCGCCCGCGGCGGCGTTGCGAGGATTGGCGAAGAGCGGCTCGCCGGCGGCAACGCGCTCGGCGTTGAGGCGCTCGAAGGCCTTGCGCGGGAAGATGACCTCGCCGCGGACCTCGAGCAGGCGCGGGAGCTTGTGATGCGCCGCGGCGATCAGGCTGAGCGGCACGCTTCTGATCGTGCGGATATTGCGCGTCACGTCCTCGCCGTTGATTCCATCGCCGCGCGTCGAGCCGACAACCAGGCGCCCGTCTTCGTAGACCAGCTCGATCGCGAGGCCGTCGAGCTTGACCTCGGCCACGTACTCGACGTCGGCATCGGACTTGAGGAAGCGCTTGATGCGCTTGTCGAACTCGCGCATCTCCTCGGCGTCCATCGCGTTCTGCAGCGACATCATCATGCGGCGATGGTGCGCCACGGCGAACTTTTCGCTGGGCGCGGCGCCGACGCGCTGGGTGGGCGAGTCGGGAGTCAGCAGCTCGGGATGCTCGCGCTCGAGCGCCTCGAGCTTGCGCAGCAGTTGATCGTATTCGGCGTCGGAAATTTCGGGATCGTCGAGAACGTAGTAGCGGTAGTTGTGATGGTTGAGCTGCTCGCGGAGACGGTCAACCTCGGCGCGGATGTGAGTCAGGTTCGGCATTGGATCAGGTGCAGGAGGAAAAGATCGCGAAACGGGTAAGGGCCCTGATCTTCCCGGCGACGACGGACTTAGTTCACTCAGGTGTAGGGCTGCCCCTGCCCTGCTAGTCGCGGCTGTAGCCCATCGCCATCAGGAAGTCGTCGAGGTTTTTGAATCGCATGTACATGTTGGTGCGCTTCTGCTCGCCGATGGTGGTGCTCGACTCGGGCGCGTATGCGTGGCCGGGATAAACCACGGTCGCGTCGTCGAGGTTGCGCAGCGTGTGATTGAGGCTCTGATACATCGCCTCGGGATCGGAGCCCGGCAGATCGACACGTCCACACGAGTTCACAAACAAGGTGTCCCCGGAAATCAAATTCCCCTCGGCCAGAAAGCATTGCGAGCCGGGGGTGTGGCCTGGGGTATGGAGGAACTTTATGGCGAGGTTGCCCAGGTTGACAACATCGCCTGCCTCGACCTTTACCAGGTCCGAGTCCGACAGTCCCGCGACCTTTTTAGCGCCCTCTGCTTCGTGCTTATTGACGTAAATCTTGGCCTTGACGCGCTCCAGCATCTCGGCCGCGCCCTCGATCGTCTGGCCCATCATCCGGCCGCCGAGATGATCCGGGTGATAGTGCGTGATGAGGATTTTGTCGATTTCGTAGCCATCGCGGCGTGCCGCCTCGAGGATCGCGTCGACGTCCCAAGCCGGATCGATGACCGCGGCCTTATGAGTGGCCGGGTCGCCGACCAGGTACACGAAATTCGCCATCGGCCCGATTTGGGCCTGGCGCAGGTAAATCTTGTCCGCATTTGCCATCCAAATTCTCCCTTCCAGGGAAGTCAGGATTTGCCGCGTTCCGCCTTGCGAGCGGCGGCGCGCGCGGCCCTGGTGTCGATGCGCAGCCCGCGGTCCCACAGGAACTCGGGCTCGCCGAGCCGTTTCGCGACCCATCGCGACTGCACGAACAGATGGTCGCTCAGCCGGTTGACGTACACGATCAACTGGTCGCTAACCTCTTCTTCGCGCTTGAGCGCCCAGCATACGCGCTCCGCGCGCCGGCACACGGTGCGCGCCTGATGCAGGAACGCGTTGAGCATCCCGCCGCCGGGAAGGGTGAACGAGTTGAGCGGCTCCAGCTCCTGTTGCATCCGATCGATCTCTTCCTCGAGCAGCTTGACCTCGCCCTCGCCCATCCGATGCATCCCTTCGTACTCGCCGCCGGGCGGCGTCGCGAGCTCGCTGCCCACGTCGAACAACTCGTTCTGGATGCGCCGCAGCGTCTCCGAGTACGAATCGAAATCGGCGCCGAGCTTGTCGCGATATTGCGGCAGCCAGGTGCGCACGATTCCGACGATCGAATTCAGCTCGTCGATAGTGCCGTAGGCCTCCAGGCGCAGGCTGTCCTTGGGCACGCGCTTGCCGCCGACCAGCGCGGTGAGCCCCTTATCGCCGGTGCGAGTGTAGATGCGAGTGAGCCGTACCGGCATCAGAGTCCCGCCTTCTTGCGCTGGCTCTGGTACGACGCCTCGCCGAGGTCGCTCGAGACGGGCAGGCCCGCGTCGCGCCATCCCGCGACGATCACCTGCCCTGACTGATCGCGCTGGCCGCCGAAGCCACCGACCACGTTGGTGAGGTCGCCGTAGCCCGCGTCCTCGAGCATCTCGCAGGCGCGCTGCGAGCGTCCGCCGGCCATGCATCCGACCACCAGCTTGCGGTTCTTCGGCAGCACTTTGACGGCCACATCGACGAAGTCCGGGTTCACTTCCATCTGGCCGGGTCCCTTGATGAAGACCACGGGGATATTGATCGCGCCTTGCGGATGGCCGGCGGCAAATTCATTCTCGGTTCTGACGTCGAGGTAAATCGCGTCGGGATTCTGGGTCAATGTCTGATGAGCCTCGGGCGGCTTCTGCTGTTTGATCGGCATGGTTAAATCCTCTTCGTTGTGATGGTAGCAGAATCGATTTCGGTTCGACTATCAAGCCCGCAAGTTCAATTCAGTTTCTGCCGTTGATACGGTGATCGGATGAATTTGGAGGTAAGCCCGCTCGATTCAACGGTCGACCAGCGGTGTTGGCTCTTGCCTACTTCGGTTTGGAAAATCTGCCGCCGGAGCTTTACGAGATTCCGCTGGAATATCTCGAGACCGCCATCCGATGGATGAGTAATCAGCCGACCGTCAACGCCGATCGTCTGGCCGTAGTCGGAGGGTCGCGTGGCGGCGAGTTGGCATTGCTGCTCGGCGCGACGTTTCCCAAACTTCGCGCGGTGGTCGCCTGCGTGCCGAGCGGAGTGACATAGCCGGGATTCGGGCGCGAGATTTTACCGCAAGCTCGCGCAGCGCGGACTTGGCGCGGCAAATCGATTCCGTGCATGCGGCGGGAGTCGCCGCCGACGCGGCGCGAGGGACCTCGCTCGCGGGCGCATCGTGTTCCGTGCTGGGCCACGCGTGGATCGTTAGTGCGCCTTATTAAGGCAAGTGGCGCGTACGAAGAGGCGCGCGCGCGTTCTGCCCCAATTCTCGATACAGCGGATCAGTGCCGTCGTTCATTACGCGGTTCCGGATTATCGCGTAAAATGGCTCGACGAGCAGTTGCCAACCGCGAGTTGCGAGCACTTCGGAATAGAATCGTTCCAATAATTGCAAAGCGATTGTCGAGCAGCACACATCGGCTAATTGGAGCGCGGACGATTCGTGAGAATGACCGAAATACACGGGAACCACGACCCGAACGTCGCGTTGACGATTCTCCTCCCAACTCATCGTCTCGGCGTTCCAACCTCGTGCCGTGAGTTCCCGGACCCAAAGTAGTCCGGTTTTTGTTTCTTCCTGTTCTCGCTTTCCCCGATGATCGTGAATCCAGAGTATCTGTTCGTTCTTCTTCAATTCTGAATGAGCAACGTTATTGACCCTGGCTAAGCAGTTGTCGAAGGCCACATCATGAGGAGTTGCTGGCCCTCTACGCATGCTTAAGTTTTGAAATATTTCATAACCAGCGACATCCACTGCTCCATAAAAAATAGGCGTTGGATTGTCGATAGTGACGGTAAGAAGCCTGCATAGGATTTCGCGTGCTTGTTCTAGCTTTTCCAAATCGGGATCGTTCTTGCCGGTCACGCGCAACCGTTCGACCTTGCGCACCGCACCGTAAAGATGACTGCCCTTTATTTCTCCGGTCTTTTCGTCCAAAAGGAGGCGCGGCGTGTCGGCTTTGATCTTCGCGAGCGCTGACTCGACACTCGGCCAGTGCTCATCCATATTCATCATCAGCGCAGTGACCACCGTGATGGGCACGCCGCTGGCGCTAGCAAGGCTTTCGTCTGAGTAAACAACACGCACGATTTCAGTCCGTATTGCTGCGATCAGCTGACAACGCTTTGGCGGAGGAAGCTCATGGCGGCCTCGTTGGTCCCGCCTAGCCGGTTCATCGTGGCGCCACCCTCATCCCGGCTCCGACCTCGATCATCATACCCCTCCGTCGGTGAATCCAGAATATTATTGCCCAATTAGGACACCACCTTCGCCGGTTGAGAGTTTCATTTGCAATCCAGTTTCACTGACATTCGATCCAATAATTGGAGGCTTCGCTCAACGAGACGGATGACGGTGGGCAGGAGTAGAATCAGCAGACACGCAAATGAAACCGCTTCTAGCGTTCGTTTTAATGGGAGTGTAAGGGTGGGCGCGCTCCGAGGGCAGCCCGTGTGGACACGCCGGATTTGGTAGGGTTTCCCGGGCGCTAACTTCGAGCGTACAACCCACCGATATTTGTAATCAGCTCGTCGCCGCACCAGACGCGCGCGAGCTTCGAAAGACGATTCGCCGAAGGTACGTCTCGGACCAAGAGACTTAGGACCTGAAACAAAAGGGCAGAGGGGAATGCTGCAAACCCTCGGCGACATCGCAAGCATTCTCGGAGTCCTGTTCACGATAGTGGGCTTTGCGTTCACGCTGTGGCCTATTAGAAAATCGCAGACGGCAGTTGAGGCCGTGAGTAAAAAATCCGGTGCCTCAACGCGATTCAAGAAGTCGGCGCGGAGTGTAGCGCATTCGTATACGGACGACGGTAAGTTTCAGTTCCCGAAGAAACGAACGAGTTTGTCGGCCTTTCATCACTGGGTCGCTGACGTTGTTGCTTGTCGCGCGGCATTCCTGATGTGTCGCTTACTAAATAAACGCTTGAAATTCCCGTGCATCTGTCGAGTTGGCAGCGCGATAGATAGAAAAATTGCTTAGACTGTTTTTAGATGAGCGGCACAATGGAGTTTCGGATCGGCACGGCTTCGTGGACTGACCCGACACTTGTAAATTCTGACCTGTTTTATCCGGCTTCCGTGCGGAGTGCTGAAGAGCGGTTGCGCTTTTACGGCGAGCAATTCAACACGGTCGAAGTCGATTCGACCTTCTACGCCCTGCCGGCAGAACGTAACGCGAAGCTGTGGACGGAGCGCACACCTGACGACTTCGTCTTCAATATCAAACCGTTTGCGCTGATGACGCAGCATCCAGCCGAGATCTCGCGGCTTCCAAAGCAATTGCGTGAGATGTTGCCGGTGCCAGACCGGAGCAATCGTCAGCTTACGCGACCGTCGAAGGAGGTCGTCGATATGGCGTTCCAGATGTTCTGGAGCGCGATGGCGCCGCTGCGCGAAGCCGGCAAGCTTGGAATGATTGCCTTCCAGTTCCCGCCGTATTTCGTTCCGAAGCCCGCCAATTTCGAGTATCTCGCGAGCCTTCCCCAACGGCTGCCGGGAGCCTCGATCGCAATCGAGTTCCGTCACCCGAGCTGGGTTCGCGACGAAACGCGACGTACCGAAACCATGAACTTTCTGCGATCGCATGGCCTGTATTACACTTCGATCGACGCGCCCGAAGATAGTTCGATCGTGCCGTCGTTTATCGAAGCTACCGGCGACCAGGTCTATGTTCGCTTTCATGGCAAGAACCGCGAGAACTGGTTCAAACGCAACATCACGGCGGCCGAGCGGTTCAAATATTTGTATTCAGAACGGGAGCTCCAGTCGCTCGCCAAAGGGTTCGGCAATCTGGAGGAACAAGGCGTCAAGCGCGCGTATGCGATCTTCAACAACTGCTATCAGAATTTTGGAATCATGAACGCAACTACGATGGCCTCGATCCTTCGTGGCCAGGAGCAGTAGCGGGCTCGGGGATTTGGAAAAAAGGTGACTCCGAGATTGTTCGCGATCTCGCTCCGGCGTTGAGACATCGCGATTTTCGAACTGAGTCCCGTCTTAGGAACCAAGCCTCGATCAGGTTTTCACCGAAAGCTCGGTTCCGCCCCTCAACGGCAGGAGAGTCGAAACAAAGCCGTTGGCCGGGCGCCGCACAAAGTCCAGATAGTCGACGAAGGTTCCTGGAAAATGCCCCACATTATCGCAGACGACGATCGCGCCCTTGCGTAGCTGAGGCGCCATCAATTCGATGATGGGTCTGGCGAGTTTGGGGAAACCGTCCACCAGCAGAAAATCGACCGGGCCGCCGCAGTCTTTGAGCGTAACCAGGGCATCGCCCTCGCGCAGTTCAATCAGATCGGCAACTCCGGCTTCCGCGAAATGGTTGCGCGCATGGCGCGCCTTTTCGGCTTCAATTTCCGTCCCGATGACGAGGCCGCCGCCTTGGTCGCGCATTGCCGCGGCAAGGTAGAGCGTGGAAACCCCATACGACGTTCCGAACTCGACGGCCCTTCGGGCTTGAAGGCCGCGGCACAGCATATAAATCAACCAGCCTTGGCCCCGACCGATCGGAATCAGTTTGTCGCGGACATATTTTTCATCGGCATCATCCGCGCCGTTTCGCATCCACCAGCCCCTTCAGGGCCCCCCACGCCAAGTGGACGACCAGCCCCGGCAACTCCCGGCGCGCACGGGCGTGCAGCCGATCCAGGACATCATTGATCCGTCGATCCGTGATCGGATTCGAGGACGGTGGACTCATAGGTGGCTCCGAAGTCAGCTGCGACGACGATGAGCATTCAATTCAATCATGACGTCGCATTAGTGATTTTGCCGACTATCAAAGCTTTCGCTCATCCGCTGCTGGGTGTCCCCGCAAATCGAGTCGAGTTGCGGCGGGCGTCTTTAAGCTTTTCCCAGCATCGGATCCCTTACCAGAACTCCGTCCGCGTAGATCCTGCGCGCGGCAAATAGATGGTCTGGCAACGAGGGGACCAATTAACAGCATGTAGTAGACGACTGAACTCGAAGGAATACGTATATTCATCGTTGTTCTCTCATTTCGACGGCTCGGCCTTCATAAGGCGTTGTGAGCGCGATGATACCGATAGTCATGACCAGACGTTACTGCGGCGCTTATAAGCGTCTAGCCTTATGGCACACTAGTGTTATTCCGTCATCGTGTCAGGCAATTTTGAAATCAGCTCGTGAAGCTTCGCGCGACGCGTCGCCAGCGGCTTGCTGCGCAAGTCCGCGCCAGCGAGCACCGGCGCATCGAAAGCGTAAAAGAGAATCGCCGCGGTGCCGTCTCGGAAATTCTGGAGCGCGCTGAAAGACAGGCAACAGTTCGCCGTTTACAACAACGACTTCGCCGTCGAGAACAGTTTCGACCGGCAATGCTTCGAGGGCGCGCACGACGTTCGGGAAACGGCGCGAGAAATCCCGCTTCTTTCGCGACCAGAGCTCGACATCAGTCTTCGTCCGAACTCCGATGGCTCGATATCCATCGAGCTTGATTTCGTACTGCCAGGCGGGACCCTCGGGTAATTTGTCCACCGCAAGACAGAGCGTAGGCTCGATGAACTTCGCTCCGACCCTTCCGTCTTTTCCATCGTCCTCTTTCATCTAGATCGCACTCGATTTGCGGCTCGCTTCCGGGGAACTGCGACATCCATATTCAGGAGGTCTCTTAATCGGCTCTTCAAAGTCACTTCTCTGGGCGTGCCGCCCTTGTGATTCCAGCCACCTGACAAAATTCTGCCCGCGAACTCTATGCTTTACCGCCGGATGTTTTTGCGATTACAGAGATCTCAGTTTGTCCGTGGCCAATATCGCCGACCCAGTCATTCTCACGAAAAACCCGCAGCCTCTGAGCAACCGCTTCATAGATGGAATCGGCAGTCACCTCAACGGTGTGGTCCACACCCTGAAGATCAGTGCAACTCACGATGCAATTGCGCACCGCCACAGCGACCGCGAACCATAGCATGTTCGCCTTTCGTTCGCTATCATTGGCCTGCAGACGGGACACACCGAACGACTTCAATGTCAATATTTCTCCCAAGCACCGCTTGCGGCCTACGTGACGGGATCGATGATTCATAATCGACGTGGGCGCTTCGTTCCATCTGATGGCGCACCTCAACGCGAAAGTTCGCAAGCTCTGCAAAGAATCTGTCTGGCGTGCTTGTTAGGTTGCCCGATGTGAAACCGGTCACGGAGACCGACTACCGCGCCCGTATCGAACGCGTGATCAGGGCACTCTCGGATGAGCCGGAGGCGCCGCACACCCTCGACGAACTAGCGCGAATCGCGCACTTCTCCCCCTTCCATTTCCATCGCATCTATCGCGCGATGGTGGGGGAGAGCGTGATCGAGACCGCGCGTCGGCTTCGTCTGGCGCGTGCTGCGCTGCTTCTCGCAACGACTGATTCACCGGTGACAGAAGTGGCGATGGACTCCGGGTACGAAAGCGTGCAGACGTTCTCGCGCGCGTTCCGAAATCTCACCAACGTTTCACCGAGGGAGTTTCGAGATCGCGGGATGCAGTTGGCGCAGTTGGTGGTGGGTCCGCGGCCAATCAAACGCGGAGGAAGCAACATGCAAGTCGAGATTGTCGAGCGCAGCCCGATCAAAGCCTGGACGATGCGCCTTCGAGGGGCGATGACGCCGGAGAACTTCAAGGATACCTACTCGCGGCTGTGGCAATGGCAGATCGATCACGGAATCGCAGGCCGCACCAAGGAAGCGATCGGCATCTTCTATGGCGACAGCGAAGGAATTTCGCGCGGGCCGGTCGAAGGCAGTGAGGGCGGCGGTGGCGATAACGCATTTCGCTACTACGCCGGCGTTATCTGGGATGAGCCGCTCAAGGCTGACGGCGGAATCGAAGTGCTGGAAGTGCCGGGCGGCAAGTACGCCTCGTATCGATTGGTCGGGTCGTATCACGGGATTCCCGCGGCATTCCAGCGCCTCTATGGCGAGTGGCTGCCGAAGAGCGGATTCGTTCCTGACGATCGGCCGGCGCTAGAGATCTATCGCAACAATCCGTACGACACGCCGGCCAACGACTTGATCACCGATCTGTTAATTCCGCTTCGATAGAGAGATCAGCTTCGGCGCGTCGCGATTTGCTCACGCGGCGCGCCAGGCCTGCCGCCTCTTCGCGAAACGGCTCGGCGATAAAACGATCGGCGCGCGAGGCTTTCGGCAGTGCGGCATCGAGGCCATCGCATTCGCAATTCGGGAAAACGCTGAGAACCCGAATTACGGCCTCTTAAGGAAATCGACTACCTGAACGTCCAACGCTCGGGCAAGCTTCACGATCGTCGCAAGCGAGGGGCTACGCTTGCCGCGCAGGATTTGAGACAGGTGGCCCCTCGAGAAATCCGTTTCCAAATAGAATCGGTCGAGCGAGCCGTACCTCTGGATGACGTTCCGCGCAGCCTTCGGCGGAATAGAGCCTCCTCGTTTGCCACACCGCGCGTGTAGCAAAAGAGGACCGGCCCAGCGTTTGCACTTGCAAACGCTCAGATGATGGTTGGAACGATCAGTCGCCGCGCGAGGCGAACCTCTTCTTCACGAGCCGCCATTGCGACCGTTTCGGTGAGCGTGCCCCTTGAGATGCCCATTCGCTTCGCGCACCTCGTAACGGTGAAGCCGATTGTAGAGGTTCCGTCGGCTCATTCCGAGAAGATTGGATGCGCGAGCCTTATTTCCTCCGGCGAAGGCCAACGTTCGGAAAATCGACTCGCGTTCGACCTCGCACATTGCCGAGCCAACGCGAACTATGAAGTGCGCTTCTGCGGCATGGGAAGGAAGGGACTCCATAGGGCAGATCTCTTGCCGAACGCATCGAAGAGGGACACCTGTGAGCAGAAAGCCGTATCGAGGCATCACCATTTCCTGCTTTCAGCGTCGAAGTACGTTCAGCCGTACTGGTTGACGAGGCGGCGAGCGAACGAACTTACCTCGCAAATGCTGCAGACAGGTTTGTAAGAAAAAATCGCCGGACGCCGCCGTCCGGCGATTTGATTTATACGAGTTGCGGCGGGCGTCTTTAAGCTTGTCCCAGCATCGGATCCCTTACCAGAACTCCGTCCGCGTAGAGCTTGCCGATTTGCTCGTCCTTCATTCCGAGCACTTCGTGGAGGATTTTCTCGTTGTCCTCCCCGAGCCGCGCGGAGCGAACCTCGGTGCGGTCCGGCCATGCGGAAAACTTCACCGGCAATCCCGGAATCGCGACCTTGCCAAGGATCGGATCGTCGATCCATCGAACGGTCTTGCGCTCGTTCAGATGCGGATGGCGCATCGCCTCATTCAACGTGAGCACGGGAGCGCAGGGCACGCGCTCTTTTTCAAGCGCGGCGATCGCATCCTGGCGGCTCGCGAAACCAGCAAACCAGTTTTTGATGATCGCTTCGAGGTCGGCGCTATTTCTCGCCCGCGAACGCGCGCCGGTAAAGCGGGGATCCTTGGCCAGTTCGGGCATCCCGAGCGCTTTGACCACTTGCGGCCACTGATGCGGCACCGCGCAGATAAAAACGTATCCCTTGCCGCACGGGTAGATGCCGGCCAGGCCCCCGGTCGGAGGTATGCTTCCGGCGCGCGTTGGCTGGAACTTGTCGCCGCGCAGCGCAACCATCGGCACGTTCACCTCATGCATGTGGAAATAGGTGTCGAGCAGCGACGCGTCGAGATGCTGCCCTTCGCCGGTTCGTTCGCGATGGATGAGCGCGAAGCCCACCGCCATCGCGGAGGCGACCCCGGTCGAAACGTCGCCGATGGCCATCGTGGTCATCGACGGCGCGCGCTCCTTCTCGCCGATGCCGTCGGTGACTCCCGCATACGCCTGCCCGATGTAATCGTAACCGGCCCGGTCGGAGAGCGGACCGGTCTGGCCCGCCATCGAAATCGAGCACATGATGATTTTCGGATTTACCCGTTTCAGATCCTGGTAGGCAAGACCCATGCGCTTCATCACGCCGGGCGCGAAGTTCTCGACCACGACGTCGACCTTAGGCACTATCGACAGCAGCAACTCGCGCGCGGCCGGCTTCTTCAGATCGAGCGCGACGCTCAACTTGCTGTGATTGTGTTGCAGATAATAGCTGCTGTGTGTGGTGTCTTTATGCTTCTCGTCGAGCGGCTTCAGTCCTGCGGTTCGGGTGCGATCGCCTCCCGGGGCGATCTCGACCTTAATGACCTCCGCGCCCATCTCGGCAAGGACGCTGGTGCATACCGGTCCCGCAACGTATTGGGTGAAATCCAGGATGCGGTAGCCTTCGAGCATTCGTGGTTTGTCGGGCATAGGGGAAATCTCCCTCGAAATGTCGGCAGACGCAAGCTTAGCGTCCAGCCCGCTTCCATTGAATCTGGCCAACCTCTGGTCTTAGGGGGTTGCTCATATCTTACTGCCGAGGTTGCCAGCGAGACACTATTGAGCCTTGGAAGGTATCACCAGCTTTCCAGTGACGATGAACAAAGGGTGGTTCAGGTTATCGACATAAATTGCGGAAGCGCTGAACCCTCCCGGCCAGGGGGCCCGGTAAGTAATTCTTTTCGGATCTATCTTTCCGGTCTGGCTCTGGCCGTTCTCAGTGACAGTTTTCGAGATTGGAAATTCGAAATGTTTGCCGGTCCCAGGGTCGGTCACGTCGAGCAAGTTCGGCCCGATCGCCGTGATATTTGGCCCCCAGGGGTCGATGACCGCCACCCCAGGCTTGAGAGGAGTGTTGTCGGAATTACTGCTAATGGGGTTGTCGCCTGAGGAATTATTGCTAGTGGGATTTCCGCCGGACGACGGCGAGGACGGCACTGGCACGTAAATAGGGAGAGGCATACGGTTCGCTGCTCTAGAGGGCTGTGGTGGGGTATTGGTCCCTTGAGCTTGAGCAACAATTGCAATGCATTCGGGGTGTTGCTCTTGAAATTGCCGGCACCAGTCAAGAACCGAACCTTGGCCGCCTTCACCGCAGCTTGGGAAATTGTTCCAGTTTCCTTGTTGTTGCAGCACCCTATCGCAGCGTTTAGCCGCCGCCTCATATCCCGCGTCAACCACGTTCGGGACGGCGCTGCTTGACGGGCCACCCATGCCGCCAGGCTGACCAGAAGAGGGCGTATTCGTCGGATTAGCGCTGAACAGCTCTTCATAACCGGGGCGCGGCCAACAAATGACTTTTGTGAGAGTGCCTCCGCCGCAAGCACCGCACCTTATCCAGATTCCGCCATTTGTTCTTTGATAGAGATTCTGACTTTCTTGAACCGACATAACGATGGCTTTACTGTTGTAGGCAGCGTCGTAGCAGCGACGGTCGGTCCCTCCACATTCGGGATCTCTCTGCCGGCAGTAGGCGCTCCCTCCAACACCTGGCTGATTAGTCGTGCTAGGACCACTTGAGCCGGAGTTGAATTGATCTCCTGAGGCAGGAACGCTTTCCTGGACTCCGCCCTGAAGGGAACCACTGGAATAGGACTCTTGGGCCGGGGCTAGTGATCCCGCCAAAAGAATCGCGACAGTGAACAGCGTCGCCGATAGCCATCGAACGATGAACATCACAAGGCTTTTAGTCTGCCTCTTTTACTGATCTTCGCAAAACTAAATTTTCGACACGCGGCCGCTGGTGCGCCGAACTGAAGTCTAGGCAAATAGACGAGTGATTTTATCGGCGTTTGCTACGATCACTTTTACCCGATTATTCCAAACTCCGTCCAGGAGCTAATCGTATAGCTAAGTGGCCAGCTAAGACTCAGGCGTCGCTTGGGCCCGGTTCCCATCCCGATATAGATGCCCATTCGTCGGCGCGCCGAATGATTTGCCATAGCAGATCGCCTTTCGCGTCGGTGTACGCACTCATATCGGTCGCGAACTTTTCCGCGAGCGAGCGCTTCAGAGCGGCATAGCCTTCGTGTTCTTCTCTATGGGTGCGCATATAGTCGCGAAACAACAGCGCCCATTGTTCGTTCCAGCTTCCCGCGCGACGGACGTGGATATGAGTCCGCCGCCCTCCAGGCAGTTCCCTGAAATATCGCTTCGTCAGTTCAGGATTTGACGCTCTCCACTGGTATCCGATCGCTTCCAGAGAAGGCCGGTAAGCCTCAACCGGTTCAAGCTTCAAGACCGAGACTTGAGTGTCGATGATCGGTTTCGCCGCAAGACCCGGAACTGAGGTTGAGCCTATGTGGTCGATTCGGAGAGCGACCACTCCTAGCGCGCCGCGCAGATCTCCAGCCAAGCTGCTGAAGAGACTCGCCCATTCGGGGCGGTAATCGTCAATGACGATACGAAACGGCTGCGGGACGGAAGGTTGTCGACGATCGGACAAAAGCGACTGTAAACCGGGATTTCGATTTTTGACTTCCGGTTCCAACTCGTTGTATAGCCCGAATGGCTTTCCCCGGCAAGGTTTTAGCCGGTTTTGGTCCTCGGCTATGCTGATAGC
>CAVWMQ010000005.1:0-297810 GCA_963756155.1 uncultured delta proteobacterium | reverse complement strand
CGGCCGGCTATGTCAACGCGGGGCACCGTCGAGTTCCTGGTCAGCCCGGAGCGCGGCGAACACTTTTTCATCGAGTGCAATGCCCCGCACCGTCCCGGTCGACCACACCGTAACCGAGCAGGTCATCAGGCATCGACCTCGTCGAGTCCCAGTTCCGATCGCGGCCGGTGAGTCCCTGAAAGCTCTGGGGATCCCCGATCAAGCCGCCGTCCAAGCGCCGCGCGGCTTTGCCGTACAGGCGCGCATCGTCGCGGGCGGGGCCGGCGTGCTGACCGCGTACAAAGAGCCGACGGGTCCCGGGGTGCGGGTCGATTCCTGCGGCTACCTGGGCTATGCGCCGCCGCCGCAATTCGATCCGATGTTCGCCAAGCTCATCTGCCAGTCAAACTCGACGCATTCGTTCGCGTCGGCACTCGACCACACTTTGCGCGCGCTGGATGAGTTCCACATCGCCGGCCTGCCCACCAATCTTCGGCAGCTGCGTGCGATCCTATCTCATCCGGCGGTACGGGCGGGCGCCGCCCGTACCAGCCTTTTCTCCGAGAATTCCGACCTCGCCGCGCCGATCCGCGCACAGGCATCGACCTCGGGCTCGCTGGCGCTGCTCGAACAGCAGGCGACGGCGATCCGCGGCGGCAAAGACGCGCGCGCGCTGTCCGCGGCGCAGCCTGCGTCGGCCAGCCTGGCCGTGCCGAACGGCGAGGAGGGTGTCGAAAGCCCGATGGCGGGCGCCATCCTCGAGCTGACCGTCGAGGCCGGCGCCACGGTGGAGGCCGGCGCGACGCTCATGATCATCAGCGCGATGAAGATGGAGACCGAGATCAAGGCACCTTGCGCCGGCGTCGTGACTGCGATCAGCCCCGCCGAGATCGGCGCCACCGTCGCGATCGGACAGATCATCGCCACGATCGCTGCAGCCCAGCGCGACGGCCTCGCTGCTGCGCCGCGCCGCTATGGCGACGACACCTGGGCATCGCTGCTTGCCGACGTGCATGCATTGCAGGCCATCGCCCATAAGCGCTTCGCGCCCGATTCCACCGATCCGGGCGTGGTCCGTCAGCGCTCTCGCGGCAAGCTGACTTGCCGGGAGCGGATCGACCTGCTCCTCGACGCCGGAAGCTTTCGCGAGGTCGGCAGCCTCGCAGGCTTCGCTGACTATGACGACGATGGACGGGTCGCGGGCTTCACTCCTGCCAACCATGTCGGCGGCTGGGGCAAGATCGACAGCCGAACGGTCGTGGTGTGCGCTGACGATTTCACCTCGCGCGGTGGGCATGCCGACGGCGCGATCGGTGGAAAGAGCGCCCATCTCGACCGGCTCTCGCTCGACCTTTGCTGCCCCTCGATCCGTTTGCTGGACGGCTCGTCGGGCGGCGGCAGCATCGCCGCGATGGTGCCCAGGCAGCAGAAGGCCGGCGAGAGCAGCGCGCAGGAAAGCTCCGGCGCGATCGTCGCCGGCCGGCCTCGGGTGTCCGGCGAGGGCGGCTCGTTCCTGCCCGGCCACCTCGGCAGCACCATGTACGTCGCGCAGCTTGGACAGGTGCCGGTGATCAATCTGCTGCTCGGCAGTGTCGTGGGCATCGGCGCCGCGAAGGCCGTGCTGGGCCATTTCTCGGTCATGGTGCGCGACATCGCCCAGCTGTTCGTTGCCGGCCCTCCAGTGGTGAGCCACGCCATGGGTTACGACATTACGAAAGAGGAGTTGGGCGGCTGGCAAATCCATTGCCGCAACGGTTCCGTCGACAATCTCGCGGAGTCGGAGGAAGAGGCAACTTCGATGGCTAAGCGCTTCCTCTCCTATCTCCCCTCGAGCGCCTACGAAGCGCCGCCCGTCCTTGCGCGCGACCCTGACGATCCGATCGATCGTCGCGAGGAAGAGCTGTTCACCATCATTCCCCGCAAGCGCACTACGACGTTCGACATGCGCCGCGCCATCCGGTTGATGGCGGACCGCGGCTCGTTCTTCGAGATCGGGCCGCTATGGGGCACCGATCAAATCGTTGGCTTCGTACGCTTCAACGGCTATCCGATGGGCGTCATTGCATCTGACTGTCGGCACATCAATGGCGGCGCGCTTACCGCCGACGGCTGCGACAAACTCAAGCGTCACCTCGACCTATGCGACCTGTTCCACCTTCCCGTGCTGAACCTGGTTGACAATCCAGGCTTCGCGGTGGGCCTCGAGCACGAGATAGCCGGCACGATCCGCAAGGGCGGCGAGTGGATGATCGCGTTCGCGCAGGTCGCGGTTCCGATCTTCACCGTCATTATGCGCCGCAGCTTTGGGGTTGCCGGCAACAACTACGCAACGCCCCGCAGCGGCGCCAGTGCGCGCGTCGTGTGGCCCGCCGCCGATGTCGGCGGCATCCCGCCCGAAGGCGGCATCGAGGCCGCCTACAAACGCCAGCTTGCCGAGGCCGCCGACCCTGCAAAACTGCGCGCCGAGATCAACGCGCGCATCGAAAGCGCACGCGGACCCATCGGTCCGCTCAACCGCTTCCAGATGGAGGAGATGATTGACCCGCGCGACACCCGGCGTTGGGTTTGCGAGTGGGTGGAGAACGCCTATCGCATCATCTCGCAACCCGCCTTGCTCACGCCGCGAGCGCTGCAATTCAGGCCGTAGTCCTAGGCGTGCAGACCCCGGAGGAGTCCTCGCTTGTGTCCGCAAGGTCGCCGCTTCTTCGCACTCCGAAATTCCAGGTAGTAAACTTAGTACAATGATCGTCGAAAGCCATTGTCACATTATCTCGCCCGATCAAAGCAAGTACCCGCGCGACTTGGGCTCGAATCCGGCCGCATGGGTGCGCGATCTGTCAGCGGAAGAATTTATCGGTCTGAACGACGCCGCTGGAGTCGAGCGCGCGATTCTCGTGCAGGCATTTGGCGCTTACAGGTACGACAACAGCTATGTCGCCGATGTTGCCACGCGTTACCCGGATCGCTTCGTCGCGGTCTGCATCGTCGATGCGCTGCGGCCCGACGCTCCGCGGATGCTTGACTACTGGGTCAAGGAGCACGGCGTTAAGGGGCTGCGCGTCGTCACGTGGACTGAACCGGAGCTCATGCTCGACGATCGGCGCCTTGATCCGTTGTGGCATCGCGCTTCGGAACTTCGCATTCCGGTCTGCGTGCTCACCAGCTTTCATCAGGTTCCGCGACTGCAGCGCGTGCTGCAACAGTTTGACGAGATTCGTCTTGCGCTGGACCATCTGGGATTGCCGCGCCTTGACGATGGTCCGCATTTTTCAAACGAGCAGCCGATCTTCGACCTCGCGCAATTCCCGAATTTCCACGGCAAGTTTTCCTCGTGGACCATCGCCGCCGCGGCGAAAAATGGCGAACAGGCGCGCGTCGATTTTTTTCGCCGCCTGGTCGATGCGTTCGGAGCGCAGCGTCTGATGTGGGGCACGAACTTCCCCGCCAGCGATGATCGCACCTATCAAGGTTTCGTCGACTACGCGCAGTCGCAGCTTTCCTTTCTATCGCCGGAGGAGCAGCGATGGATTTTCGGCGAGACCGCGCTAAGCCTGTGGCCGATGCTACGCTGAGCCGACTCTGCGCCGGATAACGGTCGAGCGCGCTATGCGCGCACGACCACCAATCCGTCGCGGATCGCGAGCCGGCCTTCTTCGTTGAGCACCTCGAAGAAGACCGACGAACTCTGCGCGCTGTCATCACGGTTGAGCACGCGCACTGTCAGCGTCGAGGGCATCGGCACCATCGCACCGAAACGGCCCGCCACTCTTGTGACTCGCGCCGGGTCGTGGCGCGCCTGGCTCTCGACGATTCGCGATACCGCCAGCGCCAGCGTCGCGGTGCCATGCAGGATGATCGACGGCAGGCCGGCGGCGCGGGCCACTGACGCGTCGGTATGGATCGGATTGAAGATGCGCGCGCATTCCGTGTAGACGTGCGCCATCCCCGCAGGCACATCGACTCGCGACTCTTCGAGCGGCTTGCCTGCCTCGACGATCGGCTGTTCCGGCGCGGGCGCGAACTTCGCCGGAAAATCCGGCCCGTCGACTTCGACCCCGCGGTAGATCGCGCCATACCAGGTCGTGCAAACCGGCTTGCCCGCTCCATCAACCGTATCGAGACGCGTGACCAGGTATGCGCCGGGTTTGCGCCGCTCGACTCCCGCGACGGTGAGTTGCGTCGTCAGCGTTTCTGGCGGCCGAATCGCGCGATACAGCACCGTGTCATGAGTAGCATGCACCCCGCGCATCGCCTCCTGGCGGGTGAGCGCGAATTTCTCAAACTGCTCGCGCATCGCAACCTGCACCAGCCATTCGAAGCAGACCGGGAACAGCGGATGCGCCAGCACGCCGCGATAGGTGTCCATGTAGCAGGGCATCGCGTCGCCAAGCGCGGCGGCGTACGCCATCGTCCAGCGCGCATCCACCGTGCTCGCGAACGGCACGGACCAGGTTCCAACCAGGTTGGAGGAAAGCGGCATCAGCCATTTCTACGCTCGCGCGCCTGGCGCCGACAAGCAGCCAGGCGGCGAGCGGGAATGGCGGCGGATGAACTTAAACGATCTGGCCGCCGCGCGCCGCGGTATAGTGTCCCGCGTCAACCACGACTTCGCCGTTCACGATCACGTTGTCGATTCCGCGCGCGTGGCGGATGTAGCGGTTGCCGCCGCCCGGAAAGTCGTTGACGAATTCCTCGGCGCCGCGCTCGATCGTCGCGGCATCGAAGAGCGTCAAGTCGGCCGCCGCGCCGATCGCGATCCGGCCGCGATTCCTGATCCCCCACGCATCGGCAGGCTCCGCCGTGATGCGATGGACCGCGCGCTCGAGGCTCAGTTTGCCGAACTGGCGCACGAAGCGCGCGAGAAGATCGGTGGTGTCGCCGGCGCCGCAGAACTGCGCGACGTGTGCGCCGGCGTCGGACGCGCCGATATGGATCGATGGATGATCGAGCATCTGTGCGACGATGTCTTTGTCGGCGTGGATGAAATCATTGATCTGGAACTCGGTCTGCAGGCCGTCGGCCACCGCGATTTCGAGCATCGCCTCGGAGATGGGCTTGCCCATCGACTTGGCGATCTCCGACAGCCGCCGGCCTGTGAACTCCTGGTTGGATTTGCTGTAGACCTCGCCAACGATCGCCGCCCTCAGCAGCGAGGCGAGGCGGCGGTCGGCTTCGGCGACCAGTTTTGGACGGGCGACCAGGTTGCCAAACTCGGCTATGCGCTCGGTCAGGGGGAGCTGCATGATGCGATTCCACGACGGCAGCCCGTACAACAGAAACGACGTTTCCGATAGCCGAATGTTGATGTTGAAGCTCCGCGTCATCGACTGCCCGAACACTTTCGCGCCGCGCGCCCGCTGCTCATCGAGCTTCTCGAGGTTGCGCTTATAAAACTCAGGCGCCGCGGGGCTGTACACGATCGGCGCGATGGTGCAGAACACGCCGCTGGCCAGGCTCAGCTCGCCCAACTCCTCGATGTTCTTGAGCTGTTGCTTCGGGGTCGACCAGGTACGGCACGGTCTGCAACGCGCCGCGCCCGCTTTTCGCCATCGCTTTGCATAGCGCGATCTTTTCGCGCATGTCCGCGAGCCGGCTCGGCACCGGCCTGTTATTCTCGTCGATGTCAACGTACGAGGTTGACATCCCGATCGCCCCGGCCGCCATCGCCTCTTCGAGCAGCTCGCACATCTGCGCGATCTCCGCGTCGGTCGCGACCCGCTCCTGGCTCTCCGCGCCCATCACGTAGTAGCGCAGCGCCGAGTGCCCGACCATCGCGCCGACATTGATGCCGAGTCCCGGCCGGATGAAGTCGAGGTACTGGCCGAAGCTCTCCCAGGTGAACGGCACGCCCTCGTCGAAGGTCAGTTCCTTGATGTCCTCGATTTTTCCGAACATCTTGATGAGCTTGCGGCTGGCGCCCGCATGCACCGGAGCGAGGCTCAACGAGCAGTTGCCGACCACGACGGTCGTCACGCCATGCTCGAGGCTCGGCGTTGCGAGCCGGTCCCAGCATAGCTGCGGATCGAAGTGCGTATGAATGTCGATGAAGCCCGGGCTCAGCACGTGGCCGCCGGCGTTGATTTCCTTGTCCGCCTTGCCCTCAAACTTGCCGACCGCGACGATCTTGCCTTCGCTGACTGCGACGTCGCCGTGGAATGCGGGCGCGCCGGTACCGTCGACTATGGTTGCTTTGCGAATCGCGAGATCTGCCTGGCTCATCGTGAATTCCTCTCAATCTGAATGGATATTCGACTGACTATTATACTGGCTATTCGAATGGCTATTCCTGTTTTGATCGGAAGCTTCGCACTTACTATTGATCAAGCCTTCTTGAAGCGGCGATTCAGCCAGTCGACAATGGTCTGATTCACCGCGTCCGGAAACTCCTGCTGGACCCAATGGCCCGCGCGTTCGATATTGTGCATTTCCAGATCGGAGCACAGCGCCGGCATCCCGGCCGCCATCCGCGGCGGCAGCGCTCCGTCCCACTCGGCGGTGATCATCAGGCACGGGAGGGTCAGCTTGGTGACGCCGATCTCAGGATGCTCGCGCGAATTGCGATCGATATTGCGGTACCAGTTGATACCGCCGCGAAAGCCAGTCTTCTCGTACGCGCGCACGTAGACGTCGAGCTCTTCGGGAGTGACTATTGGCGCGGTGTCGGGCTGGAAGTCTTCGATGCGCCGGAACGGGTTCATGTCCAGCTCGCCGCCCGCCATCATGCGCCGCGCGGCCTCGAGCGGCTCCAGCGGCGCGCGCATCAGGCGATCGAAAATCAGCCGCGCCTTGGGATCCATCACGGCTTCCGCGCGGCCGGGTTCCTGGAACCACAGGATGTACATGCGCTCGTCCTTGCCGTTGACCAGCGCGCGCATGAACGAGGTCTGGGGCATCGCCATGTACGGCGTGCAGACGCCGATGACGCCGGCGGTCCGCTCCGGATACAGCACCGGCATCGCCCACGCGACAAAGCCGCCCCAGTCGTGGCCGACGAAAATCGCCCGATCGATTTTCAGCGCGTCGAGCAGTCCCGCCAGGTCGCCGGCCAGCTCCGTGAGGCCATAGTCGGTGACCGCCACCGGCGCGCTGGAGTCCGCGTAGCCGCGCTGATCGGGAGCGATGGCGCGAAAGCCCGCCGCGGCGACCGCCGGCAACTGATGGCGCCACGAGTACGCAAGCTCGGGGAACCCGTGGCAGAAGACGACCGCTGGCCCTGCGCCGGTTTCGTGAACGGTGAGGCTGATGGAAGGCTGATTGGCACGCGGCGCGAGCTTCACCGCGCGGCCCTGGGGCCAGCTCGAAGCAGCCATCAGTTGGGCCTCGCGTTCTTCGCTTCGTTTTTCGCAGCCACTTCCGCGAAATGCTTCTGCACGGTTTCGTTCGCCGCCGCCATCGCCTTGCCCATCAGCTCCTTGCCGTTGTCGCGGACCCAGTTGAGCGAAGCGGCGCGCGCGATATTGGAGCCGTTGAAATGCGGCAGGACGTGGCGGGCAAACATTTCATAGGAGCGCTTGGTCGCCTCGAAGTTCGCCCAGTTGTGCGCGAGCATCAGCATGCATCCGAAGCCGCCCGACTGTTTCTCCAGGCGTTCGATCATCGCGATCGCATCGTCAGGCGTGCCGATCACGGCGCGTCCCGACTTGATCATCTCTTCGGCGGGATCCTGGGCGGTCAGGTCAGCGCCGGCGGCGGTCGGATTGATCGCGGTAAAGTACGCGAGCCACTTGTCGAGTCCCCACTTGACGTCGCGCATCGCCTGCTCGCGGCTCTCGGCGATATGCATCGGGGCGACCAGGCGCAGCACCGAGCGATCCATCTCGCGCCCGTTTTCGCGCGCAATCTCGCAGGCGATCTGCCAGTTGGTGCCGAGCACGTCATAGCCAGCGATCTGCGAGGCCGCCACGCACAGCATCCCGGCGCCGTACCGTCCCGCGAGCTTGCCGCCCGAGGGCGTAAAGGTGCTGGCGACGGCGAACTCCGGGCGCGGACGCGTGTACGGCAGGAGCTGACAACGCGCTTCCTTCATCGTGTACCATTCGGTTTTTTCGGTCACGACCTCGCCGGCGAGCAGGCGCAGGATGACGTCGAGCGACTCGGCCATCCGGTCGCGCTGCTTGGATACCGGCACGCCCAGCATCTCCGCGTCCGAGGGCAACAGGCCCGGCCCGATGCCGAACATGGCGCGTCCGCGCGTCAGGTGATCGAGTTGCACGATGCGGTTCGCGACCATCAGCGGGTGATGGTACGGCAGCGAGATGACGCCGGTGCCGAGGCGAATCCGATGGGTGCGCTCGGCGGCGGCCGCGATCATCAGTTCCGGCGACGCGATTATTTCGTAGCCGGCCGAATGATGCTCGCCGATCCATGCCTCGTCGAAGCCGATCTTGTCGAGATGTTCGATCAGGTCGATATCGCGGCGCAGCGCGAGCGTCGGGTCTTCGTCGACGGGATGAAACGGCGCGAGAAAGATTCCGGCGCGCAGGCGGTTGGGTCGAATGGGTAGAGTCATTTGAACCTCAGTTGCGATTTATTGCTCAGAGTTCTTCAGGACGTTGATGACGTGATTGACGTCAATGACGATATCGTTTTTGAGCCTGCCGCGCGATGGCCGAGATTTATCGCAGTCGCGGCCGGCGGCAGCCACGATTGGTAAATGACCGTTTACCTGCTCGCGACACTAGTAAATGACCGTTTACTTGTCAACCGGCAAGGGTGAGCAGGGGTGACCCTTGCTCACTACCCGGACCGGCTCCGGCAGGGGCTGACCCCTGCACCCAGTACCTACACAAGAACCAGCTCCGTTGTGGCCGGTGGAAGGGGCATTGCTGCGTAGCCATGCCGACGGCTTGGTATCGTCCCGGCGGTTAGGATCCTTCGACTCCGGCAGCCTACGCTCAGGATGACGGCTACACGCCGCTTGATCGATCGTCGGAAGGCCGGTGGTTCAGTTGCCGTTTTGAACAGAGTCTGCCGTAAAGAAATCTTCTTAATCCGAATATTTATCGTCGAGTAAAACAATCGAGGCGCACCGAAACCACTGTCGTTCCGAGATCGCGCAGAGAAAAAGCAGGTCATCCTGAGCGAAGGCTGCCGGAGTCAAAGGATCCTAACCGATGCTGCGATACCAAACCGTGACGTGCGATCAGCAGTGCCGAGGACACTCATTTACCTTGGTGAGCTTTTCTCGCGAGTGAAGGTCTGGTCGACCTGGTCTGCGATATACTGAAAGACTTGGCGCCAACAGGGCGGGTCGATTCCGTCTTTGCTTGCTGTCCTTACGATCACCACCCTGGTCTTTGGCGAGACGAAAATGAACTGGCCATAGGTGCCGATGCCCATGTAGCTGTAGCCGCCGTCTCCTTGCGAAACTCCCCACCAGAAGTACTTGTAGTAACCGCCATTGTCCTGCCATCGCGAGAAAGTCTCCCACGGGCGATGGTCATTGGGATCCCTGGTAGTGGATTCGGCGACCCAATCCTCCGGAATGATCTGCTTGCCTTCCCAATTGCCGTTATTCAAATAGAGCCGGCCGAACTTGGCTAAGTCTGTAGCTCTCGCGTTGAGCAGTATCGGCGTTATCTCGAAGCCGTCCTGCTCGCTGTCGATGCTCCAGGTGGCGGGATATTCCATACCTAGAGGTTTCCAGATTTTTTCCTGGAGGTATTGGCTGGGCGGGCGATGGGTGGTCCGTTCCAGGATCATGCCGATGAGTTCGGTGTTGAAGTTATTGTAGTGAAACGATTGTCCAGGTGGTTCGACGACCTTCAGGTCCGACAGGAGTAGTTGCCTTAGATTGGGATAGTAGCCGGCCAGCACAAATTCGTCCCAGGGCAGAAAACCGATTCGGTACTGAATTCCCGATCCCATGGTCAGAAGATTTCTGATCGTAATCGCGTCGAAGCCCCTGCCCTTCAGCTCCGGCAGGTAGTTCGTGATTGGATCGTCGAGGTTCTTTATGTAGCCCTCAGAGATCGCGATGCCCACCAGGGCTGAGGTGACGGACTTCGACACCGACCATGCGGTGCACGGAGAGTCGCGCGCGAAGCCATTGAAGTAATTTTCGTAAAGCACCTGGTTGTCTCTGACGACGATGAACGCGTGGGTGCCCGTGGAGCTAAGCAACTCAGATAGCGCGACACGCTGGCGGCCTTCGCCGTTCTGGTATTCGACAGTATCCGGAACCAAGTCGGAATTGCCCGGCGCGAAGTGAAATGCCGCCGGCGGATTGTCGATGGCGTGAAATCCGTAACGCCGGTAATCGTCGGAACGGGATGAAAAGGGGAATTGCGCGCCCCAGACGAAATAGCGGTAGAGGTAACCCGGTTGCGTCCAGGCGGCAGCGCTCGCCGGCGCGGCGAACAGGACACCCACTGCCAGCGTGACCAGCAGGATCGGGAGAGGGCGATCGGCTCGCGGTCTGCGAATTGCCGAAATCAACGTCGTTTAATATCTGTCCGAGTCACTTGATTGTCCGCGGTTGGCCTTACCCCGCAGATCCGCCGCGCCGCGATCTGTGCGCATAAAGATCAGCGCATTTTACTGCGGTCACGGGTGGGGTTTTCGAGCTCGTACTTGTCGTTGAGCAGGGGCAACAAATAGGGGTTGCCGCCTTTTCCGGTAACCCATCCCGAGTCGATGAGTTGCCGATGCACCAGCGCGCAAACTCGCTGCACGATCTCGACCTGACGCTCGATGCGCTGGATCGAGATGAGTTCTTCGAGCATCGGCAGGTAGGCCGCGGCTTCCGGGCGTTTGCGAAACTCGAAAGCGAGCCATTTCCAATACGGGGTGAAATCGCGGGTCAGCAGAAGCACGATGCGCATCACGCCGGTAACGAATTCTCCGAGGCAAACGGCGATTGCGATTGGATCGCGCCGCCGCGACATCCGCTGCACGAAGTTGTACTCGCCGTGCTGCCAAATGCGGAAGCATTCTTCCGTCAGCCGCTTCCTTAAGACTTGGTCCGGGTATTGGTGGAGGGCGGCGCGCCATCGTGACAGTTCGCCGCTGCCGTCGATCCAAACTTCTCCGTGGCGGACGAAATAGAGGGTCGACTCTTCGCTGGTTGCCGGCCAGTCGTCTGCTTTGATCGGGATCCGGTCGAGTTTGAGATACTTGCGAAACCATTCGGGAATGCTTTCGACGTGGACGCTCTTGTCTCCGCCGCCGGCCAGCCGATAGCCGTTCCATGGATTAGGTGCGGCAGCATTCGCGGCGTCGGACACTTGCTTACCGAAAGCGAGGTAGTCGTCGGCGGAAAGGAACAGGTGGAACTGGGGTCCCCAATTGTGATCGCGCGAGATCTCATCATCGCCACGCAGAACGTCTGAGCCGAACAGCCGGCCAGCGGCAACTCTGCTCGCCAGGTCAGGAAACTTCGTGGTCAGGAAAGGCTTTCCCCAGGAAAGGAAGAAGTCGCGAGCTATGTCCAGACCTTTCATTGGCGCATCCGTCGCGGGCTGAGGATCCCAATCCGCCATGAATACTCCGGAGTGCCTCGCGACGCGACTCTGTCGCCGGCGATCCATCGCGCCGCTGGTGGGCGCTGGAATATTCAGTTTTCAGTTTTTTTTCTATGAAGTTGGCTTGGGCTATTTGCTCCGCTAGTTAATAGCGATGCGGCTGGTTCTGATCCGGCATGGGGAATCCGACAATCGCGGCGGGATCGTCGCGGGGTTGCGGAGCTGTCGCGGCTTGAATGAGCGCGGCGTGCGGCAGGCGCGGATGCTGGCGGAGCGGTTTCGCAGCACCGGCGAGATGCGCGAGTGCGTTGCGCTGCTCAGCAGTCCGGTGTTGCGCGCGCGTCAGACGGCGGAAGAAGTGATAGGCAGTCTCCCGGTGGCGGCGATCGAGGAAGATCGGGATTTGACCGAGATCGACCTGGGTGTGGCCGACGGACTCACGCGTGAAGAGTATCGCTCGAGGTACGGCGAATTCGACTTGATCGAGTATCCGGATCGGCCCTTTGCTCCCGGCGGCGAGAGCTGGACGCAGTATTTGGGCCGCGTCCGATCGGAGATGGGCCGATTGGCGGAGCGATACCGCGATCAGACGGTGGTGGCGATCACGCACGCGGGATTCATCGTGGCATCGGTATTGGCCATTTTCGACATCCCGCGGCCGGGCACTCGCGCATGGCTGACGCCCGACAATGCCTCGATCACCGAATGGCGTTTCGAGCAGGGCAAGTGGCAGCTACAGAAATTCAACGACGTGTATCACCTACTGTTAGACCAATAGCCGGTCGTTTCTACACCCAATAAAGAACCGGCCCGGTTGTTGGCAGGGAAAGACATGGTGCATCGCTATGTTACCGGCTTGGTATCGTGGCGACGGTTAGGATCCTTCGACTCCGGCAGCCTTCGCTCAGGATGACGTCATTTTTTTCGTGACCCAATGAATGAAAGTGGTTCTCGTGGCGTTCCAAGCAGCGGTGCGCATTGAATTCGTTTTTACTTCAGCTAAAAAAATTCCAGGCTCTCAGAATGACCTCGGGTTTTTTGGCGAGTTAGTGGAGCGACGGTGGTTTCGGCGCGCGGACCGAATCGATAGCTAACGCGCTTAAGTGGCTATTGCTGCAGGCGGATAGAGGGGGACTTGGGTTGGTTCTATTGCGGGCTTTGGGGGGCGTTGCATTAGTTCGTTTACGGCGGCGAGGAATTCCGGGTCGGTCGCCAGCGATTCCGGGGGGCGGTTTAGATTCAGGACGTTGAACAGGGCTTCGGCGATTGCCGGGACGCCGGCGCCTTCGCGCAGGATGCGTTCCCAGGCCTCGCCCGCCATCGCGCCCTCGCTGGCGTCGGTTTGGCCGAGTGCCTGGCGATCGCGCGCTACCGACAAACTCCAGGGTTGTCGCACGAACTCGGCCTGACGCTGGTAAAAGGTGGCCGGGAAATTCGCGTCGGTCGGATCCATCTCGCCGGCTAGTGCGTCGAGTATCCGCGAGCACACCGACGCGCTGGTCATCCCCTGCCCGTAGACCGGGTTGAACGCGCAGACCGCGTCGGCCATCGCGACGAAGCCGGCGGGGCCGGTCCCCTTCTCGTAGTGCTTCCAGATGTTTTGCATTCCCTTGCGATGGAAGATCGCGGAGATCGGTTTCGCGATCGCGAGCTCCTCGGCGACGATCGGCGAGCGCAGCCGGGCGCATAGCGCGGCGAACGATTCGTGATCGGTAGGAAGCTTGCGGCCGCCCCATGAAGCCAGCGTCAGAGTGAAGCGATCGCCTTCGACCGGCAGGATCAATGCGAAATAGTAGTCTTCCTCGCGGGTGGGCTTTGCCGAGCCGCCGAGAACGATTCCCTTCCACCACCAGTCGGCGGGGCGCTGGTCGGCGGGCGGCGCCTGGTACCAGCAGGTGCTGTAGCCGGCTTCCGCGTCGACGACTTCGAGCTCGACTTCGGGATAGCCAAGCCTGGTGAGCCATTCGGAGGCGCGCGAGCTGCGGCCGCTGCAATCGACGACCAGATCGGTGTCGAGGCGGCTCATGCTCACGGAGTGGTCGCTGACCTCGCGAATTTCGACGCCGGTCACGCGCGAGGTGTCGCCGGGCGCGGAGAGGATCGCGGTGACCTCGGTTCCTTCGAGCAGTTTGATGCGGGGATTTTTCCTGATGCGATCGCGGATCACCGATTCGATCAGCAAGCGGCTCGCGAACAGCATCTGATGGCCGGTGCGGCGGCGCGTGGCCCATCCGTCGGGATTCAAGGTGGCCAGTTCGAGGCCGCCGTCCATCTCGAGGCCGCCGCGCTCCTGCAATGAAGTGTCGAAGCCGGGAAACAGCGCGCTCAGCTCGCGGCGTCCGCGATCGAGCAGGGCATGCGGATGGCGGCTCTGGGGGACGCCCTTGCGATGCGCGGCGCCTTCGGGCAGCTCGTCGCGCTCGACCAGGGTGACGCGTTCGAAGTGATCGGAAAGCACGCGCGCCGCGCACATCCCGCCGATTCCTCCGCCGATCACTACTGCATGGTTGGTTTTCATCTGTTAGTTCCGCTCGCGGCCTGAAAATAAAAGTCGCGCGCCGGACGATGCCAACCGAGAAGTTGGGCCTCGGCCGTCGCGCTCTCACAAGAGTATCCGCTGTGTACTATCGAAGCACTTCCTGCCGATTCACTTCCGCCGACGCACTTTTTTGGAAGTTCAGATTCCGTAAAGTGCGGCGACGTTCTGGCCCGCGAGTTTCGCGGCGGCCGGCGCCGGCATCTCGGCCATCAGCTCCTTGAGCTCCTTCATATAGTTGGCGCCGTGGTCGGAATGCGGAAAGTCGCTCGCCCACAGGAAGCGATCCTCGCCGATGAACTTCGACAGTCCGGCGACCGCGCGCTCGTCGGGATCGGCGGAGAGCCAGCATTGGGTACGTATATAATGACTGGGCAGATTCTTGAGCGGCGCGCGATTGATCGGGACTTCGTAAAGCGCGTCCATCCGATCGACCCAGTAGCCGACCCATCCGGCGCCCGATTCGAGCGCGACCGTCTTGAGTTTGGGAAACCGATCGAACACGCCGAACGAGAACAGCGTGGTGAACGCGACCTGCACCGCGTGACACGCCATCACCTGGTGATACCAGATGGAAGTGCCGAGGTCGGAAAAGCGGCGCGACATCAGCGAGAGCGGCTCGAAGGTCGGATGGATGCCGTAGGGAACGTCGAGCTCCTGGAACTTGGCGAACAGCGGATCGTGATCGGGATGCCCGTGGGCGCGGCGCAGATGGTTGAAGGAAGCGACGAAGGCGCCGCGGCATCCGTCGTTCACCGCGCGCTCGAGCTCGGCGACGGCGGCGGGAACGTCGAGCACCGACAGATGCGCGATCGGAATGAGGCGGCCGCCGGAGTCGCGGCAGAAGTCAGCGATCCAGCGATTGTACGCGCGGCAGTACGCGTTAGTGATCTCGGGGTCTTCGACCTCCGCCTCCCAGAGCAGGCCGATGGTCGGATAGAGAATCGCCTTGTCGATTCCGTCCTGGTCGAGCAGCTTGAGGCGCTCCTTCATGTCCATCGAGCCGAACGGCGCGGAGTCCGTGTAGCCCTTGTCGGCCGAGGGCGCGAGGTCCTTGATGGGACGGCCCATCCCGCCGATCCCGTGCAGGATGCCGGGAATCAGCATGGCGGCCTGCTTGCCGTCGTACTCGAGAAATTCGAGTCCCTGATCGTTGCGTTTGAATTTGATTCCGCGCGGCTTGTACTTCTCTTCGAGATAGTCGTCCCACATGGTGACCGGCTCGAGGATGTGACCGTCGGCGTCGATGATGAGCTGACCGTTAGGCATTGGCGCAATTCCTACAATTTGTAACAGCGAAGAACGTTTTCACCGACCACCCCGCGGCGCGCCTCGGGCGACATCGGCGCGACCATCCGCTCCAGCGCCTCGAGATATTTGCCGCCGTGATCGGGATGCGGAAAGTCGCTGGCCCAGAAGAAGCGATCGCGGCCCACGTAGTCGATCACGTAGGCGGTCGCCTGCTCGTCGGGATCGCCGGAGACGTAGACCTGCTCGCGCACGTACTCGCTGGGCTTGCGCTTGAGCGGCAGCGTCCCGCCCATCCAGGTCTCGTAGCCCTCGTCCATGCGATCCATCCAGAAACCGAGCCACGACGAGCCGGACTCGAGAATCACGACGCGCAGTTTGGGGAACTTGTCGAACACGCCGTACTGGAAAAAAGTGGCGAGCGGCTGCTGCAGGATTTGGGAGGCCATCACGCCGAGCAGCGGCATCCGCTCCATGCCGTGAAAGCGCGCGCGGCTGAGGCCGCGGGGCTCGAAGGTCGGATGGATCGCGAGCGGCACGTCGAGTTCCTGGGCGGCGGCGAAGACCGGATCGTGATCGGGATGGCCGTGGGATTTGTGCGTGATGGTAAACGGGGCGACGAACGCGCCGCGGCATCCGTCCTTGACCGCGCGTCGCAACTCGTCCGCGGCGGCTTGCGGATCGCCCAGCGACAGATGCGCGATCGGAATCAGGCGGTCGTTATAAGGACGGCAGAAGTCGGCGATCCAGCGGTTGTAGGCGCGGCAATAGGCCTGTGACAACTCGACGTCGTCGACTTCCGCTTCCCAGAGAATTCCCAGCGTCGGGTAGAGCACCGCCTTGGCGAGATTTTCCTTGTCGAGCAACTGGACGCGCTCGGCGGCATCCATCGAGCCGAACGGCGCGCAGTTGACGTAGGTGCGCTCGGCGTTGGGACGGAGAGCGTCCTGCTCGCGGCCCATCCCGCCCAGCGCGCTCAGAAATCCGGCGGGCGCCTGCTGCGACAGCTTGCCGTCGTACTGCAGGCATTCGAGGCCGGCGTCGTTCTTTACGACTTTAATCGCGCGCGGCTGAAATTGTTCTTCGAGATATTTTTCCCACAGGTCGGGGGGTTCGAGAATGTGACCATCGGCATCGATGACGATATCTGGTGATGGCATCGTAGTCTCCCGCTGAGCGGCCGCCTGTCTCGATCGCGGCGGCGGCCACGGCTGGTAAATGACCGTTTACCTATGTGCAGAGACTAGTAAATGACCGTTTACTTGTCAAACGGAAATAGCCATCATTGGGATGCTCGCCGATCGACGGCGGATTATTCTTCTGCGATGATTCGAAAACCGGAAAAGGCGCATCCGCAAAAACGATCGCACGCCGTGGCGCGCAGGGCGGCCGCCGGCAACGGCGCGGAAGCGGAATCGACGCGCGAGCGGATCCTGGCATCGGCCGCGCGGCTGTTCGCGGAGCGCGGCTTCGAAGGCGCGTCGATGCCGGCGATCGCGAAGAAGAGCGGCATCACGGCGGGCGCGATCTACAAGCATTTCAAGAGCAAGGGCGAGCTGTTGCTCGAGGTGGTGAAGCGATCGTTCGAATCGACGCCGCTGTTCATCCAGAATTCCGGCTCCGGGAAGGCCACTGCGCTGCCAACGCTCGCGTCGGTGTACACCGAGCCGGAGCTGAAGCTGGTTCGGCAGCTATCGATCGAGGTTCATTCCGCGGCGAGCAGGGATTCCGAGGTGAGGCAGGTGCTGGCGCTATCCGACGAAGCCGCGATCCGGCATATCGGCGAGACGATCGCGCTGGCGCAGCGCGAGGGCAAGCTCGAGGCGAAGATCGATCCGGACTTCGCGGCGCGGCTGTTCTGCGTATTTGTGATGGGCCTGCTGCACATGGATACGCTGCTGCCCAATCTGATCGGGGACCAGGCGTGGCGCGATTTTGTGCGCGAGCGCGTCGCGACGCTGATCGGAGCGCGCTGACTACCGGGACTCCATGATCAGTTCCTCGACGTCGCGCAGGCGATCTTTGCCGAAGAAAATTTCATCGCCAACGTAGAAGGTCGGCGAGCCGAAGGTGCCGCGCTCGACCGAGCGCCGGGTGTTCTCGAGCAGTTGATCCTTCACGGGCTGGGTCTGGACCAGCTCGAAGAGTTGCGCGCTCGGGAGGCTAGACTCGTCCAGCGCCGCGCGCATCACGGCGGGGTCGTCCATTTTTTTGGGCTCGGCCCACATGTGACGATACATCTCGTCGACGTAGCGCTCGAAGATGCCGAGCTCGCGCGCCGCGATAGCGCCGCGCATGATCACCAGGGTGTTGACCGGAAAAAATGGGTTGCGCGGGTAGTGCGCGATGTTGTGCTTGCGAATGAAACGGTTGGTCTCCAGCCGTTCATACTCCGGCTTGTTCTTGATGCCCGCCAGGCTCTCCGCCGGCGAGCGGTTGTTGGTCAGCTTGAAGACGCCGCCCAACAGGACCGGCACGTACTCGAACTTCACCCCGGTGCGCTTTTCGATCTCGGGAATCACCAGGTGACTCAGGTAGGCATTGGGGCTGCCGAAGTCGAAGTGAAATTCTACCTTTGCCATAGTGTCACCATTTCTCGCCAAAGGGGCGGATTTCCTGCTCGAACGTCCACGCGTCGGGAGGCTGCTGATAGAGTTGCCAGTAGGATAGTGCGACGGCGTCGGGCCTCATGAGGCGGGCGAGGTCGAGATTCTTCAGCGCGTCCTCGCCCTCGCGCTCCTTGATTCGATCGCGCACCCACGCGGTATCGACGCCGGCGTCGATGATGAGATGAGCGACGTGAATGTTTTTGGGACCCAGTTCGCGCGCGACACTTTGGGCAACCGCGCGCAGGCCGAACTTCGCGCTCGCGAACGCCGCGTAACCGGCTCCGCCGCGCAGGCTCGCGGTCGCGCCGGTGAAGAAAATGCATCCGCGACCGCGCGGCAGCATATGGCGCGTCGCTTCCCGCGCGGTCAGAAATCCGGAATAGCAGGCCATCTCCCAGACTTTCCGGAACACGCGGTCGGTGGTTTCCAGCAGCGGGAAATTGACGTTGGCGCCGACGTTGAAGATACACACCTCGAGCGGCGCGCGCTGGTCGGCCTCGTGAATGAAGGCGCTGAGGTCGTCTTCCTTGCGCGCGTCGAGTGAGCGGGCGACGATTCGTCCGCCGGCAGCCTCGACGTCGGCGACCAACGGCGCGAGCTTGTCGCCGTTGCGGCGTCCGGCGAAAACGATGAAGCCTTCGGCCGCAAATTTTTTGGCGATCGCGCCGCCGATGTAGTCACCGGCTCCGATCACCGCGGCGGTAGCGTTCCTGTGTTCCATTTGACGGGCGAACCTCCTGGCGTCCTAGCGCCGCTTCGCGCGACGACGGAGTTGAACTCCGCGCACTCCGGCAAGCTGTACCACTCGCCTGGCCGCGGCCTTCAGTATTCGATCCGAAAAGATCTGATCGTCGACGGCGCGCGCGAGAATCAGCGCGCCGGTCATGCACGCAAAGGCCGCAATCGCGTCGTCGGGCCGGCGCGGCTGAGCATCGTGCGCCATCAGCTCCGCCAACATTTCGAACGTGTAGCGCAACTCTTTGCTGAAAGCGCGGCGGACGGCCGCGGGCTGCCGCGCGATGTCAGCGCCCAGCGCGGCCAGCACGCAGCCCCGGCCGGGGGCGTCGCGATGGGCTCGCGACAGATAGGAGTCGACGATCGCGGGGAAGGTTTTGCTTCCCGGTTTTCGTTCCGCGGTGCGCTGCCAGATGTGCTTGGATCGGCGGGTGGCGAAACCAATGGCGGCGGCGGTGATCGCCGCTTTGGAGCCGAACTGGCTGTAGAGGCCGCCGTGAGTAAGGCCGGCATCGCCGGTGATCGAGTCAACGCCGGTCGCGCCGATGCCGCGTTCGCGGAACAGGCGCGCCGCCGAGGCCAGGATTTTTTCGCGGTTGTGCGCCGCCTTCTCTTTCGACACCCGCATCGGGCTCTCCGGTTTTCAGCTTCTCAGTGCTTGACTCATTTGATTACGAGCGTAATGAATGTACCAAACATTACGGACGTCATCAATAGGGCCGAAGTAAAAAAACACGAAAGGAATAGTCAAATGAGCGATTCCAGCGCGGCTGCTGTGCACAAGGTTTGCGTGGTCGTGGGCGTGGGCGAAGGACTGGGCGCGGGGTTGGCGCGCCGCTTCGCCGCCGGTTACAAAGTCGCGCTGGTGGCGAGAAGCGCCGGCGTGATCGAGAAGGAAGCCCGCGAGATCAAATCAGCCGGCGGCGTCGCGCTGCCGGTCCAGAGCGACGCCACCGTCGAAGCGGAGATCGCGGCCGCGTATGAACGCATCACCGGTCAGCTTGGCCCCATCGAAATTCTGATTTACAACGGCGGCCGGCGTCCGATTGGCCGGCTGCTGGAAACCACGCCGGAGGTTTTCGAGCAGACCTGGCGGCTGCATACGCTCGGCGCCTTCCTGTGGGCGCGGCAAGTGGTGCCGGCGATGCTGTCGCGCGGCAGCGGTGCGATCCTGGTAACGGGGGCGACCGCGGGCGTCCGGCCGTGGCCCAACTCGGCGGCCTTCGCGCCGGCCAAGTTTGCGGTGCGGGGCCTGACCCAGGTGATGGCTCGCGACCTTCATCCGCAGGGCATCCACGTCGCGTACGTCAACGTCGATGGCGGCATCGACATGCCTCTACTTAGAAAATTCCGCCCCGATGCCAAAGACGAGGACTTCCTGAAGCCGTCCGCGATCGCTGACGCGTTCTGGTACCTCGCGCATCAGGATCGCAGCGTGTGGACTCAGGAACTGGATGTCAGACCCTTCAAGGAAAAGTTCTAAAGGCACGAACTACCACGCCGGCAGATGACTCGACCTGGCCAATGCGCTGGCACCATTCGCACTACGCGAGCTCACTGGACGCAGCCGGTACTTCATCATTCGCAGGCGCATCACGATCGAAAGCCGAACAGCTCCGCGTCCGGATCTCGACGTCCTGCGATTGAGGCGCAAACGAGTTGTGCGGCTAGCATGGAAAACGTAATGCCGTTTCCTCCGTAACCCAGCACGGAGTAACAACGCGAATAACCCGGAATCGGACCGATACTGGGTAGGCCGGTCTTGCTCTGACCGAACGAAGCGGTCCAGGCGAACTGCGCGCGCGCGTCGATCCTGGGCAGCATGATCGCGAGCTTCTTTTCCAGCGCTTTGGTTTTTGCCTCGAGTTTGGCGTCCCGGCGGGCCGCGTCGGCGAATTCTTCGTCTTCACCTCCGCAGATGATGCGCCCGTCGATGGTGGCACGGAGGTAAAGGTAAGGGTCGGACGCTTCCCAAATGAAGCACTCGGCCGGCCACAGGTGCTTTGACTGAGGCTTGGTGGCGATAACCCAGGTTGAGGAGATGCTGTGTCCGTGGGTGGGCACAATTTTAGGAAGCTCGTAACCGGTACACAACACGATCTGCCGTGATTCGATCGTGAAATGATCTTTGGTCAGCGCCGTGACAGCGCGCTTTCCGCATTGGATATCCACGATCTCATGCGGCGCGAAGAGCCGCGCGCCGAGCTGGCGCGCGCGGCGCAGAAATCCCGAGGCGAGCGCGCGCGGATCGGCGGCGACGTTGTTATCGCTCGCGATCGCGGCAGACCTGGACAAGCCGTAGCCGGAGCGAAGCGTCGGGCGGTCGATATAACTGCCGGGCAATCCAACTCGTTCACGGGCGCGAACCTCTTTGGCGAGGCCGTGCGCGTCCAGCAGATTTCCGGCCAGATAAAGTGAAGGATGCAAGCTCATCGAGGCGTCAATCTTTTCGCGGCGGGTCAAATCGTAAAGCGCATCGAGGGCTGCCCTAGACCTGAGCCATGCGCGCTCAGCAGGCCGCGCTCCGATCTTGCGCTTCAGGTGAATCAGGGGCGTGTCTATCTCAAAGAGCAGTAGCGCGGTGCTTGCCGGCGTCGAACCCATAAGCGGCCCACGGCGATCGACCACCGCAACCCGGTGACCGTCGCGCGCGAGCGCGTAGGCGATGAGTGCGCCGCTGATGCCGGCGCCAACCACCAGCACATCAGTCCTTAAGTCTCGCTTGATCCGGTTAGCGCGAGGGATACGGCGTGGGTAGGCCATCCATACGGGCGTGCTTGTTCGAAGGTTTCTCCCGGAGGTCAGTTTCATTCTGGACGGCCTGGACGGCGAACCCTCGAGTCCTTATCCCAGCGTCACGATCATGCTGGCCGCGACGGCGAACATAACAGCCGTGGCGACCCATCCGATAATTTTCTGCGTCTGGGGCAGTCGGACGGAGCCGGTTATTTTCTTATTCGTCGTCATCAGCATCATCACGATCATGATTGGAACGGCGGCGACGCCATTAATCACGGCGCTCCAGAACAGCGCCTTGATCGGATTGATCGAGCCAAAATTCATCGCGACGCCCAGCAGCGTAGCGCCGCACAGGATTCCATAGAATCCCCTCGCTCGGTGCAGTTTGCGCTCGAGCCCGATCGGCCAATTGAGGGTCTCGGCCAGCGCGTAGGCCGCGGACCCTGCAAGAACCGGAATAGCTATCAATCCAGTTCCTATGATTCCAATGCTGAAAAGCAGGAAAGCCAGCTCGCCGGCCAGTGGGCGGAGCGCTTGTGCGGCCTGCGCGCTGGTCTGGATATCGGTGATGCCATGGGCATGCAGCGCGGCGGCAGTATCGAGGATGATGAAAAAGGCGATCACATTGGAAAACGCCATCCCCAGGTAGGTGTCAGCTCGCATCGGATTGAGCTGGGCCGGCGCCTGCTCGGGAGCGCGCTTGAGAGGCTTCTCGCCCGGCGCGGCCTCCTGTGCCTGCACTTCCAGAGATGCCTGCCAGAAGAAGAGGTATGGACTAATCGTGGTTCCAAACACGGCGGTGAGTGCGGTCAAATAGCTGTTCGAGAAAGTAATCGATGGAATCAATGCGCCAATCAGCACCGGCTTCCAGGGAACATGAATTACCAGTGCAGTTGCCACGTATACGAACAGTACGAGAGTCGACCACTTTAGCAACTGAGCATACTGGTTATAGGGCACGAAGGTTGCCGCTAGCACCGAAATGATTCCAAACCCTATGACATACCAGTGGGCCGGCCCGCCCACCAATATTTGGAGCGCGCTTCCCATCGCGCCGATATCGGCACCCAGGTTGATTACATTGGCGATCAGCAGAAGCCCGACCAGCGGATAAAGAACCATCGGCGAATAGTGACGGCGAATGTTGCCTGCTATGCCGATGCCGGTCACGCGCCCGATCCAGGCGCTGATCTCCTGAATACCCGCCATCAGCGGATAAGTGAGGAGCATCGTCCATAGCATCGAGAATCCGAACTGGGCGCCGACCTGGGAGTAGGTTGCGATGCCACTCGGATCGTCGTCGGAAGCACCGGTTATGATACCGGGACCGAGCCTTCCCAGCCCGCGAGATAGCTTCGAGGCCAGCAATGAGCGCCCGGACGACGCCGAGTTCGACGCTGCCGTTTTGATTGCTCCGCCTGTGGCTGATTTCTTTGCCATTCGAGCGAAGCTATTCAACTATGTTAGAAGCTGAAAGTCGACTGAGAGGGAAGCATAGGTCTGTTGTGGAGCGCCGCACGTCAGAGGATTGTTCTGCACGTGCGACGCCATATCTTCGAATGCTACGGAGTAGCCGACGGACGTGAGTCAGGTGTCGCGCCCGTGCCGGAGTTGAGCGATCCGGGGTTCGAGGCCGTCGTCGCCGCCGGGTTCATCGAATTTCCGTTGTTCAGACTTCCGCTGTTGCTGTCGTTAAGTCCGGTGTTCGGACTAGCCGACGCATTGCCGCCGCCGACGCCTGGGGCACCCGAAGCGTTGGAACCCGGCGAACCCGGGGCGCCGCCGGACGTGCCGGAGCTCCCGGTTGCCATACCGCTACCAGTGCCACTCGCGCCGCTACCTGTGGCGCCGACGCCGCCAGCGCTTCCAGCACTGGCCCCGCCAGCGCCCGCTCCAGCGGCACCAACTCCTTGGGCGAAGGCGTTTGCGGTGAACGTGGACACGGCAAGGGACAGGGTCGCGCCGAGCAGAATCGCAGGCAGACCTTTTTTCATGGCTACACCTCTTTGAACATTGTGATGCAAGCCAGAGATTTTAATCATCGAAAGCTAGCCGCGGCCGAGTAGCAGCCAGATCAGCAGAACGACGACCAGGAGCGGTACAATGCCGCCAGCAGGACCAAAGCTGTTATACCCGTAGTAACCGCCGCCGCCGCCGAACAGCAGGATCAACACAATAATCAATATCAACATCGCTTTCTCCTTAGCTCTTTAAGTCTGCCGGCTAACTCTCATTGACACCCGCCAACTCATGCTTCCTCCACAATCAAGTCGCATTCTCGGCACCAGCGCAGGGGTCCGTCCGCATGCTCGTAGTTCATTTCGCAGCCAAGGCATAAGGTTCCATGCTGAGAACAGAGACCAATGATAAGGTATTCCTGGACGCGTCCTTCAAAAGTAACGTGCCTATGTATGGCACTTATCTTTCGCTCGCCGCTGCGCAAGAATCTGCATATCTGTTGAATCTCCGGGATAGTCAGCAGTTGACTGGCTCCTGCCTTGGGCTTTGTCCGTAAGTCTATTTCCAGCAGCCGCAGGGCGGCTAACAGGGTTACTCTCTCGCGATCAGCCAGGCTCGCCACCTGGGTCTGCGCCCGGCGGTCTTTCGACTGAACTTGCTTAACGCGTTTAACGTTGCTGACCCGCCTAGTTTGGCGCCCACGCCGAGGGCGTTCGATGGTCCTCACCGCTCTAGATAGATTCGAAATTTTCTAACAAGCGTAGGTGGGATCGAGAAGATGTCTCCTACGATCCCACCCACAACTCCTGAGTTGCCTAGTGGTGGGAAGGCGCCGCAGGCTTCTGGTCCTTAGGGACGGAGGCCTCGCCGGTATAAGAGATATCCTGGGCGCCATGCGCCTCGAAGATAGTCTTCACGCGGTCACGCTCTTTGCTGTCCTCGGTATGGACGGACAGCAGGATGTTCCCGTCTTTGACCTTGCCCTCGTAGCGCTTGGCCTCATACTCGGGGATACCCATGCCGATGAGGGCTCCCGTAAGGCCGCCGGCTGCGGCGCCACCAGCCGCGCCCGCCAGAGCCGCCATGATCGGACCGGCCGCGATGAAGACACCGAGGCCCGGGATCGCCAGCGCTCCGATACCGACTAACCAGCCCAGAGCTCCGCCCACGATGGCGCCGCTGCCTGCGCCAGTCGCCGCGCCCTCGGGAGCCTTGGTGTGCTGCTCATGCGCGAAATCCTTGGTTCCCTCGCGGTCGGGAAGCAGAACCGAGATGTCGTTCTGGCTGAAGCCCGCCGCTCTGAGGTTGTCGGTGATCATAATCGCCTGAGATTCACTCTTCGCGATACCAAATACTGCTTTCTTTGCCATGTTCTCTCCTGCTATTGACCTTTGACTTCGAGTTGGTTGTCAACCTTGTCTGCGCCGGCAATTGCCTGGGCTTTGCTGGCGATAGCGTCTTTTTCTTCTTCGGACTTGACGGGGCCGCGCAACGTGACGCTGCCGTTTGCGCTGACAATCTTCACGTTATGAGCGAGCATCGAGAGTGAATGGTCCTTGACCACCGCTCTGCGAATCTTGCGAGTGAGAGCGATGTCGCTTTTCGAATTCGACTGCTCTCCCGCGGTCATTGCTCCCGGATTCTGGTCCCGGGCGTTGACTGCGGAGTTGTCAGGCGCAACCGGCGTCGCGTCTTGCGCCATCGTGACGGTGCCGAATCCCAACAGTGCCGAAGACAGAACTATGGTGAGTGCAATTCGTTTCAACGCTGCTTACCTCCTGGTAGTTTTTTCAAAAGTAAATTTCGCGTTCTCCGCATCCGCCGCGCCCGGATTTGCATCGCGCGGGGTCCGCGGGCAGAGTGGTAAAAGTTACGACTCCGCGCGAACTACGAAATTGCAATGGACATGCCACTTATTGAGTCGATCGCAAGAAAAACGAGCAGGGAAAGATCGTAACAAAACGCTGCTACATTTGAGCTGAATTCAGGTCCGGATGCAGCGAAGCGAGATTTCAGCGACTGAGAGGATCGGGAAGACGGTAAAATATTAGGTTCATAGTCCGGCTAGTGGAGACGGCTCCTGGATAGTCCTAACCGGACGCATCAGGCTATCACCATGGCGAATGACTTGACCCTATGGGGCGTCGGCACCAGCCGCACCTTGCGAGCGCACTGGATGCTGCTGGAACTCGGCCTGGAGTACCAGTTCCATCCGATCCAATCGCGCACCGGGGAGACCAAGACCGATGAATTCATGCGGCTCAATCCCCGGCACAAGATTCCGGTCCTACGTCATGGACCGTTTGTATTGAGCGAGAGCGCCGCGATCATTCAGTACCTGAGCGAGACCTTCGCGAATCCCACGGAGTTCTACGTTCCCGTCGATGCGAAGAGCCGAGCGGCATTGAATGAATGGTGCTACTTCATCATTTCCGAGCTCGACGCGGGATCATTGTATGTTGTGCGCCGTCACGAGGGACTGCCGCAGGTTTATGGCGAAGCGCCAGTGGCAGTCGAGTCCGCCAAGAGCTACTTCCTTCACAACCTCGAGGCGATGTCCGAGAGAATCCGCGGACCTTACCTGCTCGGTGAACGGCTGAGCGTCGCGGACATTCTAATGATGACCTGTCTCGAGTGGGCGGCGCTCAGCGGCATTCCTATCCCGGAGGTCTGGTCGCAATATAGGCGCAGCATCGCGAAGCGCCCCGCATACCGCGCGGCGATCGAGCGCAACTTTGCCGCGTACTAAGGCGCATCCTGACGCCCGTACCAAGGACTGATTAGCACTACCGGAGATCACAAGATGGCAGGACCGCTGGAAGCTGTTCGAGTGCTGGACTTGACGACCATGGTCGCCGGTCCGGTCGCGACCATGATGCTCGCTGACCAGGGCGCCGACGTGATCAAGATCGAGTCGCCGCATGGCGACCTCATGCGTCATTTCAGCTATGGCCGCACCGGGATGTCGGCATCATTCTTATGCTGTAACCGAAACAAGCGCTCGCTGGAGATCGATCTCAAGTCTGCTGAGGGTCTCGAGATCGTCAAGAAACTGATCGCAACGGCGCAAGTCTTCGTTCACAACTTCCGTCCCGGGACGGCCGAGCGCATCGGTCTTGGCGAAGACGCCGTGCGCGCTATTCGCCGCGACATTATATATGTCTCGATCAGCGGCTTCGGGGAGAGTGGCCCGTATAAGGGCCAGCGAGCTTACGATCCGGTGATTCAGTCGTTGTCCGGTCTTGCGGATATCCAGCGTGACCGTGACACCGGGCGCCCGCGGATGGTGCGAACCATCATTGCCGACTACACCACGGCGCTGACCGCGGCGCAGGCGATCACTGCTGCGATTTTCGCGCACGAGCGATCGGGAGAAGGGCAGCACGTGCGGATCGCGATGCTGGATGCGATGATTTCCTATCTGTGGCCGGAAGCGATGCCGAGCCTGACCTTCGTCGGCAATGAAGTCGACCCGTCGGACGGTGAGATGGGCCCCGATCTCGTGTTCGCTACGCAGGACCGTTACATTACGGCGGCGGCGCTCTCGGACGACGAGTGGGCGGGCATGTGCCGATCGCTGAACCGACTGGATCTGATCGATGATCCGCGGTTCAAGACCACTCGCGATCGGACGGTGAACGCGGTCGAGCGCCGGACGATCGTGTCCACCGAGCTGGAGAAGTGGCGCGCCAGCGAAATCCTGCCTCGGCTGCTCAGCAACGACGTCCCGTCTGCGCCGGTGTTGAGCCGTTTCGAACTCCTGCAGGACGAGCAGGTCCGCGAAAATCACATCCTCGAAGAGTTCCAGAGCAAAACGCTTGGAAAGGTGCGGATGCCGCGGCCGGCGGCTCGCTTCGATCGCACACCCGCAGAGGTCCGAGAGATGGCACCGGTTCTGGGCGCGGACAATGCCGCGATACTCGGCGAGCTGGGCTACGGCGCGGAGGATATTGCGCGCCTGGAACGCAGCCGGATCGCGCATCACAAAGCTGGCAAATCGCGCGCGGAGTAATTCGCAACAGTCATGGTCCGGATCAAAGTTGAAATGAGAAGGATGCCGTTGTGAGTGAGAAGAACCCAGTTGCAATCGTGACCGGGGTCGGTCCCGGGACTGGCGCGGCAGTTGCGCGCCGCTTTTCGCGCGGCGGTTACACGGTCGCGATGCTCGCGCGCAATCGCGATCGGCTCGCGCGGCTGGAGCGCGAGATCGCGAACGCTCATGCATATACATGCGACGTCACCGATGAAGCGCAACTCGACGCCACGATTGCGGCGATCCGCGCGCAACTCGGCGCGCCGAAAGTGCTGGTCCACAACGCGGTCGGCGGCGCGTTCGGGAACTTCATGGAAATCGATCCGCAGGTACTGAACCAGAACTTCCAGGTCAACACCATGGCGCTGCTCTATCTTGCCCGGCGCCTCGCGCCCGCGATGATCGCGGCCGGAGAAGGAGCCATCGTCGCGAGCGGCAACACCTCGGCGCTTCGCGGCAAGGCCAACTTCGCGGGTTTCGCGCCGACCAAGGCCGCGCAACGGATTCTCGCCGAGGCGATGGCGCGCGAGCTCGGACCAAAGGGCGTGCACGTCGCCTACGTGCTGATCGATGCGGTCATCGATCTGGAATGGACGCGCAAGCGATGGCCCGACGCGCCGGACAAATTCTTTATCACTCCGGCCGCGATTGCCGATGAAATCTTCCACGTCGCACATCAGGACCGATCCGCGTGGTCGTTTAACGTTGAGCTAAGGCCGTTCGGCGAGACGTGGTAAGCGGCCGAGCGTAACAACCTAGGCAACCAGCCCGGTCCTAAAACAAATAACTATCCAGCCAAGGAATCACCCATGAGTGACCTGCGAATCTTTTCGTACCTGCCTAACCCGCGCATCTGGAAAGCTACCATCGCCGCGCGTCTATCCGGGGTAGAGGTCGAGGTACGAGGAAGCTCGCCTAAGGAGCTTCAGTCCTGGTTGTGGGACTTTGACGCCAGGCCGCTGTCGGGCGAGGAGCAAGCGGCGTCCACGGACGCCAAGGCTGGACGGGTCGGCTTCAAGGGAACGCTTCATAAGACTGACGCATTCATGGAGGCACATCCGTTTGGCACGGTCCCGGCGGCTTTTAGCCCCGATGGCAAGGTGGGCATCTTCGAATCGAACAGCATCATGCGCGCGGTCGCCCGCCTTGGTGAAAGCCGCTTCCCGCTGTACGGGCGCGGCGCATATGAAGCGTCGCGAATCGACAGTTTCCTCGACGCGAGCCTGGTGTTCGCTCGCGATGGGCAGACTTACCTCCTAGCTTTAATCAGTGGAACGGTTTCGTCTGAGATCCACACAAGAGCCAAGGAAGGGTTCGCGACTTATGCTGGCGGAATCAACCAGGCGCTGGCGCCCGATCGCAAATTCCTGGTGGGCGATAACGTAACCATCGCGGACATCTGCTTCGTTGCCGAGTTGAGCCTGTTCTTCAACGAGAGAGCCAGGGTTACGACGTTGGAAAAGAGTGGCCTCGAACCGATTCTGCACGCGCGCGTCGAGGAGGAATTTCCGCGCGCCTTCGCTCACTTCTCCACGCTCCGCAAGCATCCAGCGTTCGCGCCGGACGTGGACCCATACCTCAACAAGCTTGAAGCGTACATCAGCGCGGAACACTCCCGGTCGACGGCGCGCTGATCGCGATCGCGCAGCCTTCACTCGGCATCGTAAGAGGTCAGGAAGGTCAGGCGAACGAGCCCTTCGCCGCTGCGATGTTTTTAACGTCGCAATAAAAGTCGAAACTCCAGTTGCCACCTTCGCGCCCGATTCCGGAGTTGCGGCTGCCTCCGAACGGGGCGGCGAGTTCGCGCACGAAAAAGCAGTTGACCCACACCGTTCCAGCGACGACCTGGTGCGCCAGGCGCATCGCGCGTTCCTCATTCTTGCTGAAAATCACCGCCGCAAGCCCATAGTCAGTGCCGTTCGCAAGCGTCATCGCTTCGTCCTCGTCGCGGAAGGTTTGCCAGGTGAGGACGGGACCGAAGACTTCGCGCTGCACGATCTCCATCTGTTGCGACACGCCGTCGAGGAGAGTCGGTTCGAAGTAGAGCTCGCCGGCGCGATGGCGATGGCCGCCCCAGACCGGTTTGACTCCCGCCTTGAATGCGCGTTCGACGAACCCTTCGACGCGCTGGTAGTGCTCGGGCGTGATGAGCGGTCCGATGCGGGTGGCCTTCTCGCGCGGATCTCCGACGGTCATTTGTGATACGGCGGCGCGGAGCTTCGACTGAAACTCATCGGCGATTTTCGCATCGACCAGCAGGCGCGTGCCCGCCAGGCATACCTGGCCGGCATTGAAGTACTGCCCCGCCGCGGTCTGCACGGCGGCATCCAGGTCGGCATCCGCGCACACGATGAAGGGGGACTTGCCGCCAAGTTCGAAACTGGTCGCAGTCAGCGATCGGGACGTCGACGCGCCGATTAGTTTGGCGGTGTCGGTCGAGCCGGTGAAGCTGAGCCGATCGATATCGGGATGCGCCGCGAGCGCCGCGCCCGCCTCCTCGCCGATTCCCTGCACGACGTTGAGGACGCCCGGCGGGACGCCGGCTTCGCTCGCGAGATCGGCCATCATCGAACAGGTCAGCGGCGCCCACTCGGGAGGCTTGACGACGGCGGTGTCGCCGGCCGCCAGGCATGGACCGACTTTCCACGTCGTCAGCATGAACGGTCCGTTCCACGGCGTGATGAGCGCGGCGACGCCGGCGGGATCGAAGCGCACATGATTTACTACTTCGGGTGAGTCGATCCTTTCGTCATTCAGCTTGAGCGCGCGGTCGGCGAAGAACTGGATGTTGAGCGCAGCGCGCGGGACCATCCGGGCGGCGTTGCCGATCAGCAACGAACCGTTATCTTCGGTTTCGACCGCGGCGATCTCCTTCCCGTGGTCGAGAATCGCTTGCGCGAAGCGCTTCAGAATTCGATGACGGCCTTCTGGACCCAGGGCAGCCCATTTCGGGAACGCGCGCCGCGCCGCCGCCACCGCCGCGTCGATCTCTTGCGCGCCACCCGCGCTCACGTCCGCCAGATGCTTGCCGTTTATCGGCGAACAAACCTGGAACGTCTGCCCGGACTCGACGCGCCTGCCATCAATGAAATGGGCGGTCGAGACATCGACGCCCGCTACTTTTGTGGTTGCCATGTTTGATGACCTCCGTAGGTCTCGCGTCGCAACTGACTATTGGTCCGGCTCATCCAGCACTCGAAGCGATCGCCGCGCCGTTGCTTTGCTGCGACTCGGTGCGAATCAAGTCGTCCATCATGCGCCTGAATTGCGAAAGAGCGCCATCGAAAGATGTGGTCAGCATCCGGGCGTTGCCAGACCTGTTGATGTTCTTCTGTTGCGCTTCGATCATCGTCCGATCTTCGTTGAAAGCCTTAAGCCCCAATTGGTAGAATGCATCGATCAGCTCCGCCTCTTTCGCCCACGGACCGTATGCAAACGCTTCCGGCATGAGGCTGGCGCCAAGACTCCTTCGATGCAGATAGGGAATGTGCGAGAGGTCGAGCGGGTTGCCATTGATCAGAAAATAGTTCGCGTTGTAGTCCATCCGTCCCGGCGTCATCGCCCAGCGTGGATCGTCGATCCGGCGAAAATTGACTGGGGTCAATTCCGACTGTGCTCATCAAAAGTGCGCGGAACGGCTTTGTCTCCCACATCGCGCGGGCCGCGCGTTTGACATCGATCCCACGTTTTGGTGGCAATGGACAAGGATTGACCCGGGTCAGCATACTGAAATTGTGATGCCGATCGTGCGCGCAGTTCGATTCAACTTCTGCCAGAAGTCATCGAGGAGGAAACCATGAGCACCACACCATCGAAACCCACTGATCCGAGGGAGCGCCTACGCCCGATCGTACCCAAGCTGATCGACTTGACGGACAAAGTTCTGTTTGGCGACGTATGGGAGCGTCCTGGTCTTTCCAAACGCGACCGCAGCCTCATAACGGTCGCCGCTCTGGTCGCGCTCTATCGGCCCGAGCAGCTTCGCATCCATCTGGGGCGCGCCCTGCAGAACGGCGTGACCAAAGAGGAGCTCAGCGAACTCATTACGCACCTGGCGTTTTACTCCGGATGGCCAACGGCCATCACGGCGGCGTCGATAGCTAAAGAAGTATTTGAAGCCCCTAAATGAGTCGGACCGGGAGCCTAGAAAAACCCCAGCGGGATCGGAGCGGGACCACCGTATCCAACGCTGCCCCCGTGTCGGTAGCGAGGTCGACAGCTCCTATCGGCCGGGCGCTGCGCAGCAAGCTCGACAAATACGAACGCATCAAGCGCGCTGCTTTTCCGTCGCAAAGGCTTCAACGAAACCACCACCAGTGAAGTCGCGGCGCAAGATCGCCGCGCCGTCGCGCGAGTAGGGCCCACACGCGGCCGCGGCCTCCGGATGAGCGGAACGGTCGCATACCGCGCGGTTCGGCGAGCGCAGCTTAACGAAAATACAGGTGAGACCCACTCGTCGGTCAGTCTCACCGTCTTTTCGCCAGTCGCGTGACGACAGCCTCGCGCAGATATCCTATGATCGTCGTGGTGCGAATTGCTCGTAAACAATTTCCGGTCAATAGCAACATGCCCGGTAACTAAGTAAGCGGCGACGCGTAGTCATTGTAGTCATGAAACGTACGTGGGTGCTGATAGCTCTGCTTGCCGCGACGACTGCGTTCGGATGCAGTATTCAGCAGACGAACCTGATGCCCGCGGAGGCCCAGACGCCAGCGCATCCGCTGCCATTCAAGGGACGTCTCGCACAAGGCGATCCGAGCGACGTTCCTCCCGCAGTAGCCATGTCCTTATCCAGCAATTCGCGGGTAACTTTTTCCTATCGCGAGGAACTGACTCACGACGAATACCATATTCCGATGGTGTTCTCCGCGCTGGATCCAGTGACTTATGTGGGCGCGCCCCTTGGCGACTATGGCGTCACGGCGTTTGCGTCCTTGTCGATCATCGATGGCGATAAGATTCTTGGCGACTACACCGCGAAAGCACACGTTTCAAAGTCGTACAGCCTGTATTCGGAGCCGACCCATCGAGAGTTGGAGAACGCCGCGCGTGCCGCGGTGCGAGACCGAATCGACGAGAAACTCTACCGCGACGCTGATCGGTTGACACAGGCGGCCGCGAGTTCCGGCGAAACTGCCAGCGCTCCCATCTCCAAATGAATCGCCGTCTCCCCGTAATAGTGCTAGGCGCGACGCTCACCTTTTTTGTCGTAGCATGCGCGGTGCAGGGAAATCCGTTTGAAAGAGTGCAGGTGCCGCAGGGTAACGCGGTTATCTACGTATACAGGCCGTATAGCTACTTCGGATCGTTGCTGCGCCCATCGGTAACTTGCGGTGAGGATACCGCGCGCATCGGTCCGGGTGGCTATCGCGCCTTTGTGGTGCCGGCCGGGCATGTGCTCTGCAATGTACAGACTGAGACCACCGACGAGGTGGAAATCGAAGCGGAGCCGCGCGTCTACTACATCAGAGAGCAAATCGGATGGGGTGTTCTGAGCGGCCATGCTCATCTCAATCCGATCGACACTGACGAGGCGCAGACCGAAATTCAGAAGTGCTGCGTGCTCGAGCCTTCAAATATAGCCGAGCCTTAAAATATTTGTCTTACCAGCAGGGGTGAGGGCTATACTTGGACCATGAAAGTAAGTCCCCTGGCCGGGAAACCCGCGTCGGCGTCGATACTCGCAAACATTCCGCGGCTGGTCACCGCCTATTACAGCGAGCGGCCCGATCCTGCGATCGCGGCGCAACGCGTAGCGTTCGGAACTTCGGGGCATCGCGGCTCCGCGTTTGACGTCGCATTCAACGAGGCGCACATCCTCGCCATCAGCCAGGCCATTTGCCTGTATCGCAAGAGCCAGGGAATTGACGGCCCGCTGTTCCTCGGAATGGACACGCATGCGCTGTCCGAACCGGCATTCGCCAGCGCCCTCGAGGTTCTCGCCGCCAACGACGTGGAGGTGATGATCGATCGCGACCATCTCTACACGCCCACTCCGGTGATCTCGCACGCGATACTCACCTACAATCGCGGCCGCAAGACCGGGCTGGCCGATGGAATAGTCATTACGCCTTCTCACAATCCGCCCGAGGACGGCGGCTTCAAGTACAATCCGCCCAGCGGCGGACCGGCCGACACGCAGGTGACCTCGTGGATCGAGGATCGGGCCAACGGCTTGCTCGCCGACGCCACCAGGAGCGTGACGCGCATTCCCTATGAGCGTGCGATGGGCTCCGCGCGGACGCATCGCCACGATTACATCGGCTCGTACGTCGGCGATCTTGGCGCCGTTGTCGAGATGGAAAAAATCCGCGGCGCGAACCTGAAAATCGGCGTCGATCCCCTTGGCGGCGCGGGAGTTCATTACTGGGGTCCAATAGCCGATCGCTACGGTGTCCCCCTCACCGTGGTCAACCAGGCGGTCGATCCCACCTTCCGTTTCATGACCGTGGATTGGGACGGCAAGATTCGCATGGACTGCTCGTCACCGTACGCAATGGAAAGGCTGATCGGGATGCGCGATCGTTTCGACATCGCATTCGCCAACGATACCGATGCTGACCGCCATGGAATAGTCACTCGTTCCTCGGGACTGATGAATCCGAATCACTACCTGGCGACCGCCATATGGTATCTGTTCAAGCATCGAAGCGGTTGGCGAAGCGAGGTCGCGGTCGGCAAGACAGTAGTCAGCAGCAGCATGATCGATCGCGCGACCGCGCGGCTCGGACGGCGTCTGTACGAGGTCCCGGTCGGCTTCAAGTGGTTTGTCGACGGGCTTATCGATGGCTCGCTGGGATTCACGGGGGAGGAGAGTGCGGGCGGTTCGTTCCTGCGCCTCGACGGCACGGTATGGACCACCGACAAGGACGGGCTCATCCTCGGGCTGCTCGCGGCGGAGATAACGGCGGAACTCGGACGCGATCCCGGCGAAGTGTACGATGAGTTGACCCGCGAGTTCGGCGTGAGTTTCTACGAGCGTATCGACGCGCCCGCCACCGTGGAGCAGAAAGCGATGCTGAGCAAACTTTCGCCCGAGCAGGTCTCGGCGAAGGAGCTGGCCGGCGATCAGATCCGCGCGATGCTTACCAAGGCGCCGGGCAACGGCGCGGCGATCGGCGGCCTCAAAGTTGCTACCGACCAGGGATGGTTTGCCGCGCGCCCGTCGGGGACCGAGGAGGTCTACAAGATCTACGCGGAGAGTTTCCGCAGCGCTGAGCATCTGCATCGAATCCAGGAAGAAGCCCAGTCGATCGTCGCGGGCGTGTTTCAACAGAAGGGCGGCAAGCAATAGCGCCTGAACCTGAATGCATATGTGCTTACTCTCTATGGTAGCGAGTGAGTATTAATTCTCCGGTTACTTTTCAACTCGCGGTTGCGCGGCTTTCGAGAAAAGCGACTATTTCTTCGTTTGCTTCGCCGCGCGCAAGTTCGATCGGCGTCATACCCTTCGGATCGCGAGCGGTCAGCAGTGCCGGCCGTTCGTCGATCAGGCGCGCGACCCGATCGAGCCGGCCCGATAGCACGGCGACGAAAATGTCGCGCTGCGATCCCAATTCGATTATCTCGTCGCGGATTGCGGCGTTGCCAAAATGGGTCGCCCATCCGATCGGCGTCGCCTTGAACTGGTCGTCAAGGATCATCTCCTCAGCGCCACGCTCCATCAGCATGCGCGCGCTCGCCGGCTTGCCCTCCCACGCCGCGGCGCCGTGAAGCGCAGTGACGCCGCGCGCGCCGCCGAACGCGCCGCGACGGTTGATGTCGGCGCCGCGGTCGAGCAGAAACGCGACGGCGTCGAGCTGCTCGCGCGACACCGCCCAGTGCAGAGCCGTTCCATTGTAAGGCTCCGCGTCTATTCGAGCGCCGTGCTACAGCAACAGCGCCATCGCCTCGACACGGCCGTTGCGCGCCGCCCACCCGAGCGCTTCATCGATGATCTCATGCGGATCGTTGGTTGGCCGCCACGGCGGAAAGCCGCTATGAGGCCGATGGAACTCGCGCGCTTGGCCCGCCTCGGGCAGCAAACTGTCGTCGGCCGCAAAAAAGCTCCTCATTAGGTCGATGCGGCCCAGCGCCGCCGCGATGCGCAAGTTGCGCGGCACGATCGCGACCTGCGCCAGGCGTTCGGCAAGCTCCCGATGACCCCAGAAGAGTGCGAACGCCAGCGGCGTTCCGCCGTCGCCATATGCCTGTGCTTCGACTGACGCATCGGCTTCGAGCAGCCGCTCCAGGATCGCCAACTGGTCGGGGCGCGAGACTTCCGGAGCGCCGTACGCGGCGTTATGCAGCGCCGTCGAGCCTTTGTTGTTGGGTCGGTTCGGGTCGGCTCCGGCCGCCAGCAAGTCATCGACGATCGCGCGCCGTGCCATGCTCACCGCGAACATCAGGAGCCGATTGCCGTTGGTCCCCTTCGCGTTCACGAGTTGAGGATTGGCGGTCAGCACGCGCGCGAGCGCCGCACGATCGTCATCGCGGATCGCCACGAACGCGGTGCGGAACGGCTCGATCGCACCGTTGGTCTTCAGCGCCTCGATTCGCCTGGCGAAGGCGTCCCAGGTATCGAAGCCATGCTCGCGAGCGACGATCTGCTCGGCGTCCTCCTGGGTAATCTCTGCGGCGCGAATCTCATCTTCCGATGCTGCCGCGAAACCGGGATGAAACTGGTGGATCAAGCGCACCGCGTTGGCCTCGCCGGTGCTATGCACGCTGCGCATGCCGGCCGCGCGATCGCGGTAGTATTGCAGATCAGTTTCGAACGCGTGCGCGAGCTCGACGCCGGCGCCGTTGCGCTCTTCGATGTGCGCCTTGAGGCGGCGCCAGCTTGCGAAGCCGTACTCGCGCGCAATCACCAGTTGCGCGTCGCTGAGCTTCAACGCCGCAGGATCGATCGCATCCGGCGCGCGCTCGGCGAGGCGCGGATGGTTGAGGCGGAAACGACTGACCGCGTCGGGATCGCCGTTGCGCAGTGCCTTGAGCAGATCTTTCGCGCGTTTGCGTTGCTGGGATAGGTCCGGCGAGACGGGGAGAACCGGGGCCTGATGTTTGGACACGACATCCTCCTTTCATCGCGCCTGGTATCCGCAGCCTCAGGCAGAAAGAAGGTACTCGTATCGAAACGCAGTACTTATTTGAGCAAGTGGGCGCAGCCCTTTCCGCGGACCGGATGCGTCTTGCACGCGAATGCATAATAGAAGACGACACGCGCGAGAATCAAGCGTGTTTGCGTCACGCAATTGCAGTGACTTCCGTTCTACGCTATGTATCGCTGATGCTACTAACCGTAGTGGTGGATTGCATCTGCAGCACTCCGCTTCAAAGGTCGAGACACACGAGTAGCTATGGAACTGCGTCAGTACGTGAAAGGGGGATCATGGATCTTAATACCATCACGGAAATTGCGCGGCCGCATCACCGGGACGGCGCGATTGAGTGGCACGACGGCGATGCGTGGCTGGCCGGTGGCACGTGGCTATTCTCCGAACAGCAGCCGAAGCTGCATCGTCTGATCGATCTGGAAGGGTTGCGCTGGGAACCTCTGACGATCACCGAGCAGGGCCTCGCGATTGCTGCGACCTGTAAGATTGCCAGGCTTGACGCCGTAGTCGCACCGCCGGACTGGACGGCGGCGCCATTGATTCGCCAGTGCTGCCGCTCGCTGCTGGCGTCGTTCAAAATCTGGAATACCGCGACGGTCGGCGGAAATATCTGTATGTCGTTGCCGGCGGGCGCGATGATTTCTCTGGCGGTCGCGCTGGAGGGAATATGCACTACTCAATTGCGCGATGGCACTGAGCGTCGAATAGCTATTGAGGATTTCGTCACCGGCAATCATCAGAACGTTCTGAAGCCCGGCGACTTGCTGCGGCGAATCGACTTGCCGGCCGTCGCACTGCGCAAGCGAGCGGCGTTTCGACGCATGTCGCTGACTCACCTGGGACGATCCACCGTGCTGCTGGCCGGCACGCTCGACCGCCGCGACGGCGTTTTCATGCTGGCGGTTACCGCCTCGACGCCGCGGCCGCTGCGGCTCAAGTTTCCGAAGCTTCCCGATGCAGCCGCGCTGCGGGCGCGGCTCGAGAAAGAAATACCAGATGAAATGTACTTCGACGACGTTCACGGCGCGCCGGATTATCGCAAACATCTGACCCACTACTTCGCCGAAGAGATTCGCCGCGAGCTGTCAGGCAAGGAGCTCGCATGAGCTACCAGGTCAACGGCAGGGCGTTTTCCAACGAGCCGCGGCCGGGCCAGTGCTTGCGAACCTTCCTGCGCGCGATGGGATGGTTCGGGGTCAAAAAGGGTTGCGATGCGGGTGATTGTGGCGCTTGCACCGTGTGGCTCGACGGCACCCCGGTTCATAGCTGCCTCATCCCGGCCTTCCGCGCCGACGGCCATCAGGTGACCACCATCGAGGGTCTCGCGCAGAACGGAGAGCTGCATCCAATGCAGCGCACGTTCGTGGACGCCGCCGGCTTCCAATGTGGTTTCTGCACGGCGGGAATGATCATGACGGCGGCCAGCCTGAACGAGGAGGATCTCAAGGACCTCCCGCGCGTGCTCAAGGGCAATCTGTGCCGATGCACCGGCTACCACGCGATTGAAAATGCAATCCGCGGGATCAAGTCAATCGAGCAGGACCAGCCCGGCAAGGCGCTTGGCGCGGGACTCAGTGCTCCAGCGGCGGAAGCAATAGTCACTGGAAAAGCCCGCTATACACTCGATACCGAAATCGAGGGACTGCTGCATCTGAAACTACTCAGATCGCCGCACGCTCACGCGCGTATCAAGGCGATTCGCAAGGAGCGCGCGCTCGAGGTGCCGGGGGTCTACGCAGTATATAGCTGGGAGGACGTGCCGCGACGACTATATACTACCGCCACGCACGACGATTACCACGCCGATCCGAATGATACTTACATGCTCGACAATGTAGTTCGTTTTGTCGGGCAGCGCGTGGTCGCCGTGCTCGCGGAAAATGAAGGTGCGGCCGAAGAGGGATGCCGCCGTGTCGAGATCGACTACGAGCCGCTCCCGGCGGTCTTCGATCCCGAAGAAGCGATGCGGCTAGGCGCGCCGGTGATTCACGACAAGGCCGCCGAGACCCGCATCCGCCGTCCCGGGCGAAATATCCTGCTCGAGATTCACGGCGAAGTTGGCAGCGTCGCCGCCGGTTTTGCCGAGGCCGACGCCGTCCACGAGGCCGAGTATTCCACCCATCGCGTGCAGCACGTGCATCTCGAGACGCACTGCTCGATCACCTGGCTCGACAAGGACAACCGGCTTAACGTCCGCACCAGCAGCCAGACTCCACACATCACCAAGCAGAAACTTTGCCATCTGCTGGATCTCTTTCCCGACAGCGTGCGGGTCTTTTGCGAGCGGGTCGGCGGCGGCTTCGGCGGCAAGCAGGAGGTCCTGACCGAAGACCTCAGCGCGTTTGCCACCATGCAGACCGGCCGGCCGGTGAAGCTCGAGTTCACCCGCGAAGAGGAATTCATTGGCGCGACCGTCCGCCATCCGATGCGCGTGCAGATGAAAGTCGGCGCACGGCGTGACGGCACTCTGACCGCGATTCAAATACGCGTGGTGTCAAACACTGGCGCCTACGGCAATCATGGCGGCGAAACCTTGTTTGCTGCCTGCGGCGAATCGGTCGCGATATATCGTTGCGCGAACAAAAAGGTCGATGGCTATTCGGTCTATACTAACTCGGTTCCGTCCGGCGCGATCCGCGGCTACGGAATGACGCAAACTATATATGCAGTCGAGTGCGCGATGGATGAGCTGGCGCGCACCCTCAAGATCGATCCGTTCGAATTCCGCCGCAAGAACGTGGTAGCTCCCGGTGATCAAATGATCGCGGACAGCACCGCCGCCACCGACACCGAGTTTGGCAGTTACGGACTCGATCAGTGCATCGACCTGGTACAGGCTGCCCTCAAACGAGGTAACGGCGTCAAGCGCCCCGCCGGTCCCAATTGGCTCGAGGGCCAGGGCGCCGCGATCTCGATGCATGGCGCGGTGCCGCCGACGGAGCATCGCTCCGAGGCGCGCCTCGGCCTCGGCGCCGACGGCAACTATCACCTTGCCATCGGCACTGCCGAGTTCGGCAACGGCACCACCACGGTGCACGGACAAATCGTCGCCAGCGTGCTGGGCAGCACCGCCTCGCGCGTGCGGATCGTTCAGTCCGACACCGACAGCACCGGCTATGACACTGGCGCGTTTGCCAGCGCCGGCACCGTCGTCGCCGGCAACGCGGTGCAGCGCGCGGCGGAGGCTCTGCGCGAACGGATTTTGAGTTTCGCGTCGAAAAATTACGGCGTCGGCCGCGACGCCTGCCGCCTCGAGCACGATGCGGTGATGTGCAACTCAACGCGGGTCCCGCTCGCGGACCTTGCCGACGCGGCGCGCCACAACGGCCGCCAACTCGAGGTGGTTCGCAAGGCTTACGGCACTCCGCGCAGCGTGACCTTCCAGGTGCAGGGTTTTCGCATCGCGGTCAACCGCATCACCGGCGAAATCGTGATCCTGCAAAGCGTTCACGCCGCCGACGGCGGCGTGATCATCAATCCGATGCAGTGCCGCGCGCAAATCGAAGGCGCAGTCGCGCAAGGCCTGGGATGGACGCTCCAGGAAAAAATGGTTTATGACGACAGCGGCCACATGATCAACGCACAGTTGCGCAACTACCGCATCCCGGCTTTTGCGGATATTCCGCGCAGCGAAATATATTTTGCCGATACCAGGGACGCGTTCGGGCCGCTCGGCGCCAAGTCGATGAGCGAGGCCCCCATCTATCCGATCTCACCCGCGCTGGCCAACGCGCTTACCGACGCAACCGGCATCCGCTTCCACGACCTGCCGTTCACCCCGGACCGAATCTACCGCCGCATTTTCGAGAGTACCGAGCCGGGACCCGCCTGAAGACCGGGGCCTACGCTTAGCGTGCACGGCGGCGAGGGGGGCCGTGGCGGACCGCGATGCTAACGAGGACTGACCGCGAACGTTTCGCCGCGATCGCTCTGGGAGCGGGCTGGCTACTATGCACGATTATTTTTCTTTCCATTTCAGGAAATGCGCGCGCGGAAAATGCGACCGCGGCAGGCAATCCGCCCGCCGCCGCATCATCACAGACTCCTTCCGCGAGTCCAACCAATGCGGGCGTTCCCGGCACCGCCAATAGCAACTCCGCCACCACGTCAGCGCCCGCGCCGGCAGCGGCGAGCACGCCGGCAATGGCTAAGCATTATGTCGAGCCCATCAGCGCGAACCCGGCGGCGGTAAATTTCATCGCCGGAACCGGACTGCTGGGCCGCACCCTGGGACTGGATCAATTGCCGGGCGTTTATCTCGGCGGACTCTGGATAGGCAATGGAAATTATCTGGCTACCGGCGGATTCAAGCCCCGCGAATGGAGTTTCAATAGCCTGTTCCTGATGGGATTCAATATCGATTTGGAAAAACTTGTCGGACTCCCGGGTAGTCAGATGGGAGCCAAAGTTCTGCAATTCAATGGTCAGCCCAGTAACCAACAGGCTGGGTCGCTGCAGGGATACCAGGGGCTCGAAGGTCCCAAGCCACTGAATCGCACCGAGCTGTACGAACTATGGTGGCGGCAAAGTTTTTTTCACGACAAGCTAGTCATTCGATTTGGCAAATCCGTCCCCACCAACGATTTCAACAATGTATCGGCGCCGGTGCCGGTTGAAGACAACAGCCTTGCGATACCATCCGTCACCGGGGTGCTGTTCACGCCGATATTCGTGAATCCGACGATCCTGGGCCCGATGCCTGGATACTACAATTCGGCCTACGGGACGGTGATGACCTTCGCTCCGACTCACCACTTCTATATCAACTATGGACTCTTCGATGGCGCTCTGGCCACCGGTATCCAGACCGGCCTCAGAGAGGGGCCAGTCTTCAATGGTCACTACTTCAATATCCTCGAAACTGGCTATGCATGGATGCTCGGAGAAAATCATTCACCCGGGATCCTGGCGGCGGGAGGATGGATTCAGACCGGCGAGCTATATGGCCCCGGCATCAAGGAAAACGGCGCCGGCGGCTTTTACACTTTCGGCTCGCAGCGCCTGTGGCTGGAGCATCCGGGCATCGATAACAGCGGCATTTCTGCATATTTCCAGTTCGGCATCAACGATTCGCGCACCATGATCGCGCACGAGTATTTCGGCACCGGCGTGACCGGCTTCGGTCTGATTCCCGGCCGGCGCGACGACACAATCGGCGCGGGCATCGCGTGGTCGTGGCTCAATCGCGATCTGGGTCTGCGCAGCAACGAATTTATGACTCAGTTCTACTACCAGATGCATTTGATTGGCGCGACTTTCCTCGAGCCTGCGGTTAGCTACATTCCAAATCCGGGGGACAAGCCGGGCCTTCAGGGCGCGGTTGCTCTGACCGCGCAAATGACAGTGCTGTTTTGAACGCCGTTAGGAAAAGATGGAAAGAGTAGTGATGATGAAACGCTTCCGACTAGTACTCTTAATGACTATCGCAATGACTATAGCGCTTGTCGGTTTTCCTGGCGCTGACTAATCGCCGGCTCAGTGCGCGACAGCCAGTGGAGGATACTATGAACGACTCAACTCAATCGCTTGATTTCAAAACTTCGCAGCCGGCGACCGCCATCGCGTCTCATCGGGTATTGCCTGACAAAGTCGGCGAATTCTGCCTGGCGCAGAACGCGCTTACCGATGCCGCGCGCAGGTTTCCGGGATTCGTCGGTACCGAAGTACTCAGCCCAGTGGCCGGCCTGCAGGACGAATGGGTCGCGATCTTCCGCCTGGAATCCAATCAAGCGATGAAGGGCTGGCTTCACAGTCCCGAGCGCGCCCGGATGGTGGAGCAGATCGAGCAGTACCTCAGCGAGCCCTCGCATCTACTGATATTGGCCAGCGACGACCGCAGCGAACCTCCGGTCGCGATGGTCCTGACGCATCGCGTGCGCAAAGAAAAGGTCCCGGACTACCTGGCCTGGAGGCGCAAGGTGATCGCCGCGCAGGCGCTGTATCCCGGTTATCTCGCGACCGAATTTTTCGAGCCGCACAAAGGGCAGGATGAGTGGGTCGACATCATCCGCTATGACTCCGTAGACCATCTCGATGCGTGGCTCAACTCAAAAGACCGTGTCGAGTTGCTCAAGGAACTCGATCACATTGTCGAGAGCAGGCACGAGCATCGGGTGACTGGCCTGGAAGGCTGGTTCGCGCTTAACCGCGCCCCCGGCGGATTGATTAGTCCGCCGCCGCCGTGGAAACAGGCGCTCTCGGTACTGCTCGCGCTCTATCCGACGGTAATGATCCTCGGCTACATAACCGGCCCGTTCCTGAAGGATTTGCCGCTTCCCACTAGTATGTTGATCGGCAACGCGCTCTCCGTTTCCGCACTTACCTGGCTATTCATGCCGCGCGTGAGTCGCTGGCTGAGTTTCTGGCTAGACGTGCCGGTCGGCGCCGGCAGTTGGAAAAAAGAAGCGCTCGGGCTGACCACGGTCGTGGTAGCAATCGCATTGTTCCTGACTATATTTCGGATGGTCTAGTGGCGCGGCGGCCGTCAACTTATCGATAGCGTGATAGTCAGTCGCGATCTCAGCTCAGAGCCTTAATTTCGGGTTCACACGAGAAACTGTGCGATAGCTACTCCGAATCTAGTAGACATAATCACGATTCCAACGGGAGCACCGGATGTAGCCGCAGCACGACCTCGGCGATCACGGATGTCAAGAAGACCGACTACATTCCGCATCACGAGCCGTTCCAGTATTACACCACGACCGCGAATCCGACTCATGCTCGGCCGACTTCGGTTTTCATGATCGGGCATAATGGCGACGCGGGAAACCATCAGTACGACACCAATGACTTCTTCGCCGCGGTTGATGCCGGCAACTTTCCTTCGGTCAGCTTCCTGAAGGCGCCCGGCTTCCAGGATGGACACGCCGGCTACTCCGACCCGCTCGACGAACAGACCTTCGTGGCCGATACGATCAACTTCCTGCGACAGCAGCCAGAGTGGAGCAGCACCGCGGTCATCATCGCGTATGACGATTCGGACGGATGGTACGATCATCAGATGAGCCCGGTCATCAACCAGTCCACGAACTCCGCCGACGCGCTGACCGGCCCCGGCCTGTGCGGTAACGGCGCCAATGCGCTGCCTGGAATCAGTGCTGCGAATACTCACGCGTCGGGCCGTTGCGGTTACGGCCCCCGGCTGCCGCTGCTGGTGATATCTCCGTGGGCCAAGCAGAACTTCGTCGATCACACGCTTACCGATCAGACTTCGATCACGCGGGCGATCGAGGAATAACTGGCTCGGCGGTCAGCGAATCGGCGGCGGTTCGTTCGATGCGATCGCGGGCACACTGCAGAACATGTTCAACTTAAACCAACTTCTCTTATTTGCGCGCACCCTGCCGCTCAGTCGCACCACTGGAGAGCAGGTGCATCATTTGTCAACGAACTACCGGAAAAGCACTTCCTGCCGATTGACTATCGCCTCCATGGCGCGAAGGGCCAGCCTCAGGTCCGCGCAGTCGTCCACCTTCATGGCGCGAAAGCGCCTCCCGAGAGCGATGGCTATCCCGAGGACTGGTATGAGCCGGGGAAATCCGCGACTTACCATTATCCGAACGATCAGGACGCCGCGACTCTCTGGTATCACGACCATGCCATCGGCATTAACCGGCTGAACATCTATGCCGGACTGTTGGTCTTTATGTGATCCGCAGCGATGCCGAAGACGCGCTGAATCTCCCGCGCGGCAAGTACGAAATTGCTTTGCTGATCTGCGATCGGATGCTCGACTCGGGCGGCCAGCTCTTGTACCCGGTGTCGGGCAAGCCCGGCGCCCCGTGGATTCCTGAATTTTTTGGCAATCTGGTCCTGGTCAACGGGAAGATCATGCCGTTTCTCGACGTGGAGCCGCGCACCTACGCTTCCGGCTCCTCAACGCCTCAAATGCGCGGCACTACACGCTCTCGCTGTCGAACCAGGCGCCCGTGTACCAGATTGGCAGCGACCAGGGACTGCTGGCGGCTCCGGTCGAGCTCAAACGATTGTTCATCGCGCCTGGCGAGCGCGCCGACTTGCTAATCGATTTCAAAGATTTTCGCGGCGCGCGGATCCTACTCAAAGACAATACTGTTTCAGTCATGCAGTTTCGCGTCTCGACAAATTCGACGTTGGATCCGCACACGATACCCGCAAAGCTCCGGCCGATCCGAAGGACGCCGGAGTCGGAAGCCGTCGAGACCAGGATGCTGACGCTCAATGAGTACGACAGCGACGCCGGAGAGCCGATCCTGATGCTGTTAAACGCAACTTACTGGCATCAGCCGGTGACTGAGAATCCAGTCCTCGATACGGCCGAGATCTGGAACCTGATAAATCTGACCGACGATGCGCATCCGATCCATCGGCACCTGGTGCGCTTCCAAATCCTGGAGCGGCGGAAATTCGACGTCTTTACTTACGCAACGCGCAAGACGCTCAAATACACCGGACCGATAGTCCCGCCCCAACCCAACGAGATGGGATGGAAAGACACGGTGCGAGCCGACCCCGCGATGGTCACGCGCATCGTCGCGAAGTTCGAGGGCTATCCAGGCCGCTACGTATGGCACTGCCACAATCTCGATCACGAAGACAACGAAATGATGCATCCCTACGAGGTGCTGCCGAAGCACGCCTAGCAGCTGGCCGCAGTCGCGACGAAATCCGCGCCCAACTAGTCCGTGGCATCGGAAACCTTGACGTCGTATTTGTCGAACATGGCATCAGCCGTGATGATCGACATCTTTTCGATGCGTGCCTGCGCTATCAACATCCTGTCGAACGGATCCGCGTGATGCCTGTCCAGGGTGCCGGCTGCGAGTGCGTGCTCGACGCTGATTGCCAATTCCCGAAAGTTATTGTCAGTGAGTGCGGAGGGAATCGACCTACACGGCGGCGGATCCAGGCTGAGTCGCCCCAAGGCCCACTTGATCGCAATTTCCCAGATGCTCGCCGCGCTCACAAATACTTCCGCGGCCGGATTTGAGATGGCCGCGACGGCCTTGCGGCCCAGCCTTTGGCTGCCCTGCAGCCACCACAACAGAACCTGGGTATCGAGGAGCAGCAAGCTCACTTCACCTCGAAAGCCGTGGCAATCTCAGTGGGGAGCGGATCGTCGAAGTCAGACCTGACTCTGATTCTTCCCTTCATCGATCCTGGCCGGCGCGGTTTGGATGCAGGAGCATATGCAATCAACCGCGCGCGCGGCCGCCCCGCCTTGGCGATCACGATTTCGGCGCCTGCAGCGGCCTGTTCCACGAATCGGGACAGGTGGGTCTTCGCCTCGTGTATGTTGATGGTGCGGATTTTCATTAGACTAAACTTAGTCTAGTCTCGAAGACCTAATCTAGCCGCGTGTTCGCTGCTTAGCAAGCGAGCGTGACCTCGCAATTGAAGGCGGCCGAAGGGCATTCGTGGACCCCATATCATCGCTGAACCTAAGTATGTATGCTGTTGGTCCTAACGTTCGGATTGTTCCTTTCATCTGAGTCCGGGAATTCGCCCGGGTTTTCCTGTTCGAGAGCTTTTCGGCAAATACTCACGGAGGGCATAAATGCCCAGTAAATTGTACGTAGGCAATCTTGCCTATTCGGTTTCCAACAGCGACCTGGAAGAACTGTTTTCACAGGCAGGCCAAGTGCAAAGCGTCGCTATCATCATGGACAAGTTTTCCGGCCAATCGAAGGGCTTCGGCTTCGTCGAGATGGCGAACGCGGAAGAGGCGTCCAAGGCAATCGCGCAGTTCAATGAGACTGAGCTCAAGGGCAGAAATCTCAAGGTGAACGAGGCCAAGCCACGCGAGTCCGGTTTCGGCGGTAACAACCGAAACGGCGGCGGTGGCAACAGCCGCGATCGCTGGTAGCAGCGGTGTGGGGCGGGCTTCGGCCCGCCCTTTTCGCTATAGTGTTTCATAGTGTTATTGTAACGGATGGAGTACATAATCGGCGCTGATTGAAACAAACGGGACCGGCACATCCGGCAATCACACAAGGACAACCACTTGGAAAAACGCCGCAGAGAACAAGTCCGCAGACAGAAGCAGCAGGACAAGCAGCAGCGCAAAGTCAAACGCGATGCTGAACGGAAAATAAATTCCGGGACCCCTGCTGATAAAGACGCCGATCTCGCGGGAATCGTTCCCGGTCCGCAGCCGGGTCAGATTATCGATCTCGACTCCTAGCGCGCCGCCCAACGGTTCGCTCCCCGCGCGTTCGCGCGCCGCCGCGTCGCACGCAGAATTGCGGTTCCCCACAGTACTAAATTAGTCGATGCGCTCCGATCCGGGGCCGCCGGCGAATGCGCGATTGATTCCCCATGTTACGATTAACTCGAGCGAATGTGATCATCAGCACGGCGACGATCATCGCCGGCCGGCGTGAGTCGAGCGTCGCGCGAGGTTCCTAGGGGGGCCAATTTCAGTCTGCCCGAAGCCGCGCCAGTGTATTTGCACCGACTGCATCGGGTTGCGCTCCCGATGATCGCGTGCGGTCATCGTCCCACGTGAGTCGTTTCGCCACGGACCCGACGCCGGTTCTTGCAGACGCTGCATAGCGAGGATAAGCACAAAATTTTTACGGGCGGAAATGTCACTGGCAAGTTAAAATGAATCGGCGGCGATCGTTCCTGCGCATGCAGCCCGGCGCGTGGATCGAACCGAAAGGCATAAGTTGAGGTTTTCACTCCGTCACCCTTTTGCCGGTCCGCAGGCGATCTCAGCCCGCGAAACCGAAGAGCTGATTCGCGCGGAACTGTTCAGCGTCGAACGCCTAGAACAGCACGCGGAGAGCCTCGCGGCGGCGCAGCAGATCACGACCCGGCCCGGCGCCGACCGGCGGATGGCGATACGGCTGGAGGACAACGGCCGCGCGCTGCTCGCGACTTATCGCGACATCGGGGTGGCGATCCGTGACGAACGCGCGATCACTCCGGCGGCCGAGTGGCTGGTCGACAACTTCCATGTCGTGGAGGAGCAGATTCGCGAAATCCGCGACGACCTCCCGCGCGGGTTCTATCGCCAACTGCCCAAGCTGGCCGGCGGACACCTCGAAGGATACCCGCGCGTGTTCGGAATCGCGTGGGCGTTCGTCGCGCATACCGACAGCCGCTTCGACCCGCAGATCCTGTGCCGTTTCGTGCAGGCCTATCAGCGCGTTCAGCCCCTGACGATCGGCGAACTGTGGGCGGTGGCGATCACGCTGCGCATGGTGCTGGTCGAGAATCTGCGCCGCGCCGCTGATCAGATCGGCAGCAGCCGCGCGATGCGCCAGCGGGCCGACGCGCTGGCGGACCGGCTGTTGGGAGTCGGCGGTCATGAGGCGGAGGCGCCGGAGGCCGCTCTCAAACCCTTAGATCATAAACCGCTGCCGACTTCCTTTGCGGTCCAGCTCGTCCAACGCCTGCGCGATCAGGATCCTACCGTCACTCCGGCCTTGCAGTGGCTCGATCAGCGCCTCGCCGCGCAGGGAACCACCGCGGACGAGATCGTTCGCCAGGAGCATCAACGGCAGGGTGCGATGAACGTGACCGTGCGCAACGTGATCACGAGCATGCGCCTGATGTCCGACGTCGATTGGGCGGAGCTGTTCGAAAGCGTGAGCCTGATCGATGCGGCGCTGCGTGCCGAGAGCGGCTTTGCCGAGATGGACTTCAAGACGCGCGATCGCTATCGGCACGCGATCGAAGAGCTGGCGCGCGGCGCACACCGCTCCGAGCTGGACATCACCAAATGCGCGATTGACGCCGCCCAACGCATTTCAGCCACGGCGCCCGGCGGCGACGACCAAGCAGCGCGCCGCCGCCAGGAGCCCGGTTACTATTTCGTCGCCGACGGCCGCCGCGCCTTCGAGAAGGAAATCGGATTCCGCGTTCCGATGCGCGAATGGCTGCCGCGCGCCGACGCGGCATTGGGAATCGCGGGCTATCTCGGAACCATCGCGATGGTCGCTGCGATGGTCGCGTTCCTGCCGCTGATTGAAAGCGCGCAGTATGGCGTCGGAGGGTTGAGGCTCTTCATCCTCGCGCTGATCGCGATCGTCCCCGCCCTCGATGTGGCCGTCGCGCTGGTCAACCACGGCGTCACCAATCGTCTCGGCCCGAAGGTGTTGCCCGGACTCGAGCTCCGCGCGGGGGTGCCGGCCAGCCTGCGCACCATGGTCGTCGTGCCGACCCTGCTGACCACGCGCGCCGAGCTCGAGGAGCAGATCGAGCGCCTCGAAGTACATTTCCTGTCGAGTCCCGATGGCGACCTTCACTTCGCGCTGCTCTCCGACTGGACCGACAGCGCCGAAGAAACCGCCGAGGGCGACGACGAACTGCTCGGCGCCGCGATCGAGGGAATCGCGAATCTGAACCTTCGCCACGGCGCCGCGCCCGGAGGTGATCGATTCTTCCTGCTTCATCGCCGCCGGGTGTGGAACGAGAGCCAGGGAAAATGGATCGGGTGGGAGCGCAAACGCGGCAAGCTGCACGAGCTGAATCGATTGCTGCGCGGGGCGACCGACACGACCTTCCTGCCCGTGGCCGGCAAGCTGCCGTCCGGCGTGCGTTATGTGATCACGCTCGACGCCGATACCCGATTGCCGCGCGGTGCCGCCCGCCGGCTGATCGGCAAGATGGCGCATCCGCTGAATCTCCCGACCCTCGACCGGCGCTCGTGCCGCGTCGTCGAGGGTTATGCGGTGCTGCAGCCGCGCGTCACGCCGTCGCTGCCGACCGGCCGCGAAGGATCGCTCTTTCAGCGGGTGTTCTCCAGCGCGAGCGGAATCGATCCGTACGCGGCAGCCGTCTCCGACGTGTACCAGGATCTGTTCGGCGAAGGCTCCTATAGCGGCAAGGGAATTTACGATCTCGACGTTTTCGAGGCGGCGCTCGAAGGGCGCGTGCCCGACAGCACGCTGCTCAGTCACGATTTGTTCGAGGGCATCTTCGCGCGCGCCGGGCTGGTGTCCGACATCGAGGTGGTCGAGGAGTTCCCCTCGCGCTACGACGTCGCCGCGGCGCGACAGCATCGTTGGGCGCGCGGCGACTGGCAGTTGCTTCCGTGGATTCTTGGGCGCGGCCGCGATCTCGATGGCAGTGCGGATCGCTCGGCAATTCCACTGATCGGCCGCTGGAAGATGATCGACAATCTGCGCCGCACGCTGTCGGCGCCGACCGCGTTCCTTGCGTTGCTGGTGGGATGGACGCTGCCGTTTCGTTCCGCGGAGATCTGGACCGGCTTCGTGATCGCGGTGATCGCGCTGCCCGCGATGCTCCCGCTGTTGGCTGGGATCATCCCGCACAGTCGCGGCATTTCTCTGCGCAGCCATCTGCGCTCGGTCGGCGGCGATCTCGCCCTCGCCCTCGCGCAGACTGGATTTCTGATCGCACTCCTCGCGCATCAGGCGTGGTTGATGAGCGACGCGATCGCGCGCACGCTCTTCCGCCTATTCGTGCGACGCAAGCGGCTGCTCGAATGGGTCACCGCTGCGCAGGCAAAGTTCGCGGCGCGGCTGGATCTGTTCGGGTCCTACGAGCGGATGATCGGCGGCGTCGTGTTCGCGATAGCGGCCGCCGGTCGTGGTCGGATGCTACGGCCGCGCATCCTGGCCGCTCGCATCGCCGTTCATAATTTTATGGATCCTCTCACCCGCGATCGCGCGGGGGGCGAGCCTGGGGGCGGACTTGGATGGGATTGCGGAGGGCGACCAGGTTGACGCACAGGGGTTGCGACTGATTGCGCGCCGTACTTGGGGCTTTTTCGACGCTTTCGTCACCGCTGACGATCACATGCTGCCGCCTGACAACTTCCAGGAGGACCCACGGCCGGTGCTGGCGCATCGCACGTCACCGACCAATATCGGGCTGTATCTCCTCTCGGTATCAGTAGCGCACGATTTTGGGTGGCTGGGCGCGCTGGATACCGTCGAGAGGCTGTATGCCACGCTTACGACGATCAACGGCCTGGAACGCTTCCGAGGCCATCTCTACAACTGGTACGACACCCGCGACCTTCATCCGCTGGAGCCGAAGTATGTCTCCTCGGTGGACAGCGGCAACCTCGCGGGACATCTGATCGCGCTGGGCAACGGACTGCGCGAGATGATCGGCGCTCCGATCGTCGCGCCGCGATGGGCCGCCGGGATCGACGACGCGGTGCAGATCGCGCGCCAGTCGCTGAGCGCGCTCCCGGACGATCGGCGCACGCAAACCGTGACGCGCAAGCATCTGGATGATGAGCTCGGCGCGCTGGCCACTTCGCTCGAGGCCGCTCCCACGACTCCGGCCGCGATCGCCACGCAGTTGGCGGACCTGCACCAACACTGCGACATCATTATGGACATGGCGCGCACGCTCGGAGAGGAGCGGGGCGACGACGCCGGCGGAGTCGTGAACTGGGCCTCCGCGATCAACGCCGCGGTCCTGTGTCATCAGCGCGACGTCACCGAGTTGATGCCGTGGACCGAGTTTGCGGCCGAGGCTGCCGCGGTGGGAGCCGCGCAGAAAGGCGCGAACGGGACCGCGCCTCCCGAGGACGTGCTCCGCCGCCTGTTCGAAACGATGCCGACGATTGCCGATCTCCCGGATCTGTGCGAGCGGGCGATCGCGATCGTGACCAGCGTTCGGTCTGACCCGGCGCAAGCGGGGCCGGCTGCGCAAATTTCCGCGGGGCCGCCGGCCTTCTTGCAAGGCGAGCCTCTGATCGAGGCTCTGGAGCGCTCCGCGAGCGCCGCGCGCGCGCTGGAACGACGGCTCACCGCGCTCGGCGAAACCGCCAGGAACATGTTCGAGGCGATGGAGTTCGGCTTTCTGTTCGATCCGTCGCGCCTGCTGCTTGCGATCGGTTATCGGGTCGCGGAGGGCAGCCTCGATCCGAATTGTTACGACCTGCTCGCCTCCGAGGCGCGCCTGGCGAGCTTTATCGCGATTGCCAAGGGCGACCTGCCGGTGCGCCATTGGTTCCGCCTCGGCCGCGATCTGACTCCGGTCGGCAGCGGCTCGGCGCTGATTTCATGGTCGGGCTCGATGTTCGAGTACCTGATGCCGAGCCTGGTGATGAGTGCGCCCGACGGGAGCCTGCTCGCGCATACCAATCGGCTGGTGGTGCGCCGCCAGATCGAATATGGCGACAAGCTCGGCGTGCCGTGGGGGATTTCGGAATCGGCGTACGCCGCGCGCGATCTGGATTTCACCTACCAGTACGCGAGCTTCGGCGTCCCGGGCCTCGGGCTCAAACGCGGGCTCAGCGAGAATATCGTGGTCGCTCCGTATGCGACGGGGCTGGCCGCGATGGTCGACGCGTCGGCGGCGGCGCGAAACTTCACGCGGCTGATCATAGCCGGCGCGCTCGGCCGCTACGGGCTGTTCGAGGCGCTCGACTACACCCCGGCGCGGATCCCCGAGGGCGAGGACGTCGCGATCGTGCGCGCCTACATGGCGCATCACCAGGGCATGACGATAGTGGCGATCGCCGAGGCGGTGCAGGGGGCGGCGATCCGCGCGCGCTTTCACGCCGAGCCGGCCATCCAGGCTACCGAACTCCTGCTCCAGGAGCGGACGCCGCGCGACGCGGCGGTGGCGCGGCCGCGCGCCGAGGAGGTCAAGGCGGCGGCCAACGTTCGCGAGATCCTTCCGCCGCTGCCGCGGCGATACTTTTCGGCGCGCGATCCGATTCCGCGCACGCACCTGCTGTCCAATGGCCGCTACTCGGTGATGATCACGACCGCCGGTTCCGGCTACAGCCGCTGGCGCGATCTTGCGGTCACGCGCTGGAACGAGGATGTGACCTGCGACGGGTGGGGCAGCTACTTTCTTCTCCGCGACGCGCGCAGCGGGGTGGTGTGGTCGGCGGGATATCAGCCCAGCGGCGTCGAACCGCATCGCTACGAGGCGACTTTCAGCGAGGATCGGGCGGAGATCGTCAGGCGCGACGGCACGCTGACGACCACGATGGAAGTCACCGTCTCGCAGGAAGACGACGCCGAAGTGCGCCGCGTCTCGATTTCGAATCTCGGCAGCCGCGCCCGCGAAATCGAGATCACCTCGTATGCCGAGGTGGTATTGGCGGCTCCCGCCGCCGACGCGGCGCATCCGGCTTTTTCCAAGATGTTCGTGCAGACCGAGTTCGACGCGGACGTGGGCGCGCTGCTCGCGACGCGGCGCCCTCGCTCGCCCGGCGAGCATCCGGTATGGGCGGCGCATCTGGCAGTGGTCGAGGGCCAGGCGATCGGTGATTTGCAATACGAAACCGATCGCGCGCGTTTTTTGGGCCGTGGACGCGGGATTCGGACTCCGCTCTCGGTGATCGACGGCGGCGCGCTGTCGAACACCGCCGGCACCGTGCTCGATCCGATCTTCAGTATCCGCCACCGGGTGCGAATCGCGCCGGGCGCGACCGCGCGAATCGCGTTCTGGACGATGGTCGCGGGGTCGCGGAGCGACGTGCTCGACCTGGTCGACAAGCATCGCGACGCGGTCGCCTTCGATCGCGCGCTGACCCTGGCGTGGACCCAGGCGCAGGTGCAGTTTCATCACCTGGGAATCGGCGCCGACGAGGCGCATCTGTTCCAGCGGCTGGCCAATCACGTGCTCTATTCGGATCCCGCGCTGCGCCCGTCCTCGGACATCTTGAAGCGCAACGAGCGTCCGCAATCGGGGTTGTGGCCGATCGGAATTTCCGGCGACCTGCCGATCGTGCTGGTGCGAATCGAGGAGCCCGAGGACCTGAATTTTGTGCGCGAGCTGATCCGCGCCCACGAATACTGGCGGATGAAACAGCTGGCCGTGGACCTGGTGATTATCAACGAAAGGCCCGCGTCGTACGCGCAGGACTTGCAGGCCGCGCTGGAAGCGATGGTGCGGCTCAACCAAGCGGTGCGGCCTCCGGGCGGAGAGAGCCCGCGCGGCGCGGTGTTCGTGCTGCGCGCCGACCTGGTGTCGGCCGAGGTGCGAATCCTGCTGCAGACCGCGGCGCGGGCGGTGCTGGTGAGCCGGCGGGGAAGCCTGTTCGAGCAGATGAATCGGCTCGAGGAATCCGCCGCCGCTCTCATGCCGCCGCCGCGGCGGCGCCCGCCGACGGCGCCCACGAGCGAGCCGCCGCGGCCGACCGCGCTGCCGGCGCCTAACCTGGAGTTTTTCAACGGGCTGGGGGGATTTGCCAACGGCGGCCGCGAGCATGTGACTATTCTGACCGAAGGGCAATGGACTCCAGCGCCATGGATTAACGTGCTCTCCAATCCGTCATTCGGGTTCCAGGTGTCGGCCAGCGGGGCTGGCTACACGTGGTCGGTCAACAGCCAACAGAACCAGCTCACTGCGTGGTCCAACGATCCGGTCGGCGATCGGCCCGGTGAAGTGATCTATGTTCGCGACGAAGACAGCGGCGAACTGTGGAGTCCGACCGCGCTGCCGATTCGCGAGGAAGCCGCGCCGTACGTGGCGCGCCACGGCCAGGGCTACAGCCGCTTCGAGCATACCTCGCACGGAATTTCACTGGAGCTTTCGCAGTACGTCGCGTGCGAGGATCCGATCAAGATTTCACGGCTCAAGATTCGCAACCTGACGGCGCGTTCGCGGCGCCTGTCGGTCACTGCGTACGTGGAGTGGGTGCTCGCGGCCGCGCGCGCGGCCTCTGCACCGTACATCGTGACCGAAGTCGACACCGCGACGCGCGCGATGCTGGCGCGCAACCCGTGGAGTATCGACTACGGTGGCCGGGTGGCGTTCGCGGACCTGCGCGGACAGCAGAGCACGTGGACCGGAGACCGCACCGAGTTCCTCGGCCGTAACGGCACGCTTGATCATCCGGCGTCGCTCGAGGGCGGCGTGCCGCTGTCCAATCACGTCGGCGCGGGCCTGGATCCGTGCGCCGCGCTACAGACGCAGGTTCTACTGGCGCCCAACGGAGCCGCCGAGGTGATTTTTTTCCTCGGCGAGGCGGCGACCCGAGCCGAAGCGATCGCGATCGTCGCGCGCTATCGCAGCGTGGACCTGGACGCGGTCCTGAGCGCGGTGACGCGCCAGTGGGACGACATCGCCGGCGCGGTCCAGATCAAGACGCCGGATCGTTCGATGGACGTTTTGATGAACCGATGGCTGCTGTACCAGACGCTGGCGTGCCGGGTGTGGGCGCGATCCGCGTTCTACCAGGCGGGAGGAGCGTACGGGTTTCGCGATCAGCTTCAGGACGTGATGGCGCTGACGCACGCGAAGCCGGAGCTGACGCGAGCGCAAATACTGCGCGCCGCGTCGCGGCAATTTATCGAGGGCGACTTTCAGCATTGGTGGCTGCCACCTGCGGGGCAGGGCGTCCGCACCCGTATCTCGGATGACCCGGTGTGGCTGCCCTACGTCGCTCATCAATATGTCGAGGCCACCGGGGATCTCGCGATCCTGGACGAGCAGGTGGGGTTTCTCGAAGGCGCAGCGCTCCATCCGGGTGAGATGGAATCCTATTTCCTGCCGGCCATTTCCGATCGGCACGCGACTCTTTTCGACCATTGCGCGCTGGCGCTCGATCGGAGCCTGCCGGTGGGTGAGCATGGGCTGCCGCTGATGGGCACCGGCGACTGGAACGACGGGATGAACCGGGTCGGCGAGCTGGGCAAGGGCGAGAGCATCTGGCTCGGCTGGTTCCTGTTCGCGACGCTGGAGGCATTCGCGCCGATCGCGGAGCGCCGCGGCGATCACGCGCACGCCACGTCGTGGCGGAATCACGCGTCGGCGCTCCAGGCCGCGCTCGAGCGCAACGGCTGGGACGGCAACTGGTATCGGCGCGCGTACTTTGATGACGGCACGCCGCTGGGCTCGGCGTCCAACCGCGAATGCCGAATCGATTCGATCGCGCAGTCGTGGGGCGTGATCTCCGGCGCCGCGGATCCGGCGCGCGCAGGAAGCGCGATGGCTGCGGCGGAAGAAAATCTCGTGCGGCGCAGCCAGAGCCTGGTCCTGCTATTCACACCGCCCTTCGATCAGAGTCCGCTGGACCCCGGTTATATCAAGGGGTACCCGCCCGGGATCCGCGAGAACGGCGGCCAGTACACGCACGGCGCGATCTGGCTGATGATCGCATTCGCGATGCGCGGCGACGGCGACAAGGCCGCCGAGCTGTTCGCGATGCTCAATCCGATCAACCACGCGAGCACGCGCGCGGGGATCCATCGCTACAAAGTCGAGCCGTACGTGATCTGCGCGGACATCTACTCCGAGCCGCCGCACGTGGGGCGCGGCGGCTGGACCTGGTACACCGGCTCGGCGGGATGGATGTATCGCGCGGGCCTCGAATGGATTCTGGGAGTCCGCATCCGCGGCGACAAGGTGCTGATCGATCCGTGCGTGCCGAAGGCGTGGAAGCGCTACCAGGTATCGGTACGGCATCGCAGCGCGCGCTACGAAATCGTGGTCGAGAATCCGAGTGGAATCAGCCGCGGCGTCGGGAGCATCGAGGTGGATGGAAAGGTAATGCCGGGGAGTGCCGAGGTACGGCTGGTGGACGACGGAGCGACTCACCACGTACGGGTAACGCTGGGCGGTGGGGCGCCGGCGCGCGAGGCAGCATCGAGGGACGAATCGGCGGCAGACTAGGGCGAGCGAGTCGGGCCTACGACAGACGAGCGCATCCAGTCGCAGATGAATCGAGTGCTGTGGTTATCCATATAACCAATCAAGTGAGTATTGAGGCGTCGATAGAATATTTAATGTGGCGCTGAGTAGTGCGATGAAGGTACGCTGGAAGAGTCAGGATCGACATAGGAATCGAGTCCTAAAAGTTGATTCGGCGCAACAGTGATCTTCATTCGGCCTTCGATCACGTTGATTCGAGCAATTCCGCAAACATTTTTGTAGAAGGCCTGACGAGGCCTATATGTACCTTCCAATTTCTCTCGGAACCGTGGTGGTAGTGTTACTCGTGCTGTGGCTGCTCGGAGTGGTCTGAGGCAGGGCAGGCAGGGGTGACCCCTGGGTGACCCCTGCACCCACTACCTACACAAGAACCGGCTCCGGCAGGGGCTGACCCCTGCACCCACTACCCGGACCGGCTCCGTTGTCGCCGGGAACACCACTACTGCATCGTCGTGCTGACGGCTTGGCATCGTGGCGACGGTTAGGATCCTTCGACTCCGGCAGCCTGCGCTCAGAGTCTGTGATTTTTTATAAAGTGCAGATGAGTTTTACGCGCACCGCTGCTCGGAACGCCACCAGAACCACTGCCGTCTCATTGAGTCGGTGAAAAACGAAGGTCATCCTGAGCGCAGGCTTGCCGGAGTCGAAGGATCGAAACGAACCTTTCGGCCTGCTACTAATAGATGGGTGTCCTCGGCACCGAAGTATCGCCACGCTTGTCCTCGTGACTTAGTGCCGGCTGGTTCGACAAGAAGTAACTCCCTAGCGCTATGAAGACAGCGAACGATGGTGCCGGGGAAACCATCTCTAAGTATCAGGTCGAGAGGGTCGCTTCGATCCTTCGACTCCGGCAGCCTACGCTCAGGATGACGTCCTCTTTTTCGTGACCAATGAATGACAGTGGTTCTGGTAGCGTTCCAAGCGGCGGTGCGCACTGAATTCGTCTTTATTAAAAATCACAGACTCTCAGGATGACGACCGTTTTTTTGCGAACGATGAGAGTACGGTGGTTTCTGTGCACTCTCTTTTTTCGCTGCCCGACAAAAAATATTCGGATTAAAGAGATTTCTTTACGGCAGGCTCTGTTCAATACGGCAACTGAACCACCGCCGTCCCGACGATCGATCAAGCAGCGGCGCCCAATGACTGACAGGTTTTGTTACCGTTCCGAGCGGCGGTTCTCAAAAAATTACAGACTCGCGTTGCGGTTAGAGTTCTACTTCGCGGCCTACTTCGAGGAATTTGTCTGCGGGTAGGTTGAACAGGTCGGAGCTGCGGACTGCGTTGCGGAACATGAAGGAGAATAGGGGGAGGCGCCAGCGCAGGATGCGCGCTCCTTTTTTGGCGCGGACTACTTCGTCGCGGGAGGCGAAGTAGACTGCCTTGCTCAAGTCGGCGGGACATCCGCGATCTTTTGCCTGGCGCAGCAGCGAGGTTACGTTCGGGACTTCCATGAAGCCGTAGCGCACCCTTAGCTGCCAGTAGCTTTCGAACACATGGACGACGGTTAGACGTTCGCCCGGCGGCATGCGGGGAACGTCTTCGAAATCTATCTTGAGCGTGATCAGGGTTTCGTGCAGCGCGCCCATCTGGGCGACGTGCTCGACTACCGCCGGGGGGATCTGATCGGTGACCCGGGTCAGGAAGATCGCGGTTCCCGGGATGCGCGGGATTTTGCCTTCTACCAGGCGCTTGAAAAAATGTTCGGTCGGCTCGCCGGTGGCCGCGAGTTTGGTGCGCACCGCCGCGATTCCGGAGTGCCACGTTACCATCAGCAGGAAGATGATCGCGCCGAAGGTGAGCGGGATCCATCCGCCCTGCGCGATCTTCAGCAGGTTGGCGGCAAAGAACGTGAAATCGACTATGAGGAAGATGCCGCTGGTCGCGAGCGCCAAGGGCATCGCCCACTTCCATCGCTCGCGCATCACGTTGTAGAGCAGCACCGTGGTCAGCAGCATCGTGGTCGAGACGGCGGTGCCGTAGGCGCCGGCCAGGCGGACCGAGCTGCGGAACCCGATGGTGAGCGCGATGGTGCAGATCATCATCGTCCAGTTCACCAGCGGCACGTAGATTTGGCCGTACTCCTCGGCCGAGGTCTGGCGGATGCGCAAGCCCGGGAACCATCCGAGCTGCATCGCCTGACGGGTCAGCGAGAATGAGCCGGTGATGATCGCCTGGCTCGCGATAATCGTCGCGACGGTTGCCAGGGCGACCAGCGGATAGATCGCCCAGTCGGGAGCGAGCTTGAAGAACGGGTTGCCGGTCAGGCCAGGATGCTCGAGCAGGAGCGCGGTCTGGCCCGCATAGCTGAGGATCAGCGCCGGCAGCACGACCACGTACCAGGTGGTGCGGATGGGATTGCGGCCGATGTGGCCCATGTCGGCATAGAGCGCCTCGCCGCCGGTGACGGCGAGAAATACGCCACCGAGAACCGCAAAGCCGGTCCATCGGGCACGCGCGAGGAAGCCGATCGCATAGAGCGGATTTATCCCGCGCAGCACGACCGGATGATGCGCGATGCCGCCGATTCCGAGGGCCGCGATAGTGATGAACCATAGCAGCATCACCGGTCCGGAAATCCTGCCGATCGCGGCGGTACCGCGGCTCTGAACCGCGAACAGTGCGAACAGTATTGCGACCGCCATCGGCACGATGTGCGGCTTGAATATGTTGGTCGCGACGTTGAGGCCCTCGAGCGCGCTCAGCACCGAAATCGCCGGCGTGATGATGCCGTCGCCATAGATCAGCGCCGCTCCGAACAGGCCGCAAATCACCAGCCATCGGCCGCGGTTGGCCCAATCGGCGCCGAGCAGCGACATCAGCGCGAGGATTCCGCCCTCGCCGTTGTTGTCCGCGCGCATCACGAATACGCAGTACTTGATCGAGATGGTGACGATCAGCGCCCACAGGACGAGCGAGAGGACGCCGAGCGCGACATGTGGAGTGAACTTCGCGCCGAGGATCTCAACGATGGTCTGCACGGTGTAGAGCGGGCTGGTGCCGAGGTCGCCGTAGACGATGCCGAGCGCGGTGATCGCGGCGGCGACGGTGGTGCGCTGCGCGGTGCTGGTCGCGGGGCCGAGGGTTGGTACGGCGGCAGTTGCGGTGGGCGGCATCGAGTAGCCAGTCGAATACTATGGAGGCCGGCGGCCTACTCAGGCGCCGCGCGCATCGCGCAGAATGGTATTACGCAAGCGTCCGATCGGCATCCACAGAATACCTCTTTCGCCGGGCGCCCGCTCAAAATTTGATTAGCCGGGAGACTGACTAGTCCGGTTCGGCCTGCCAATTGTTCCGCGGCATCACGCGGTACAGACCCTTGTCGCGCGCGAGCATTCGGTAGCCGATCATTTCGCGGCGCAGGGTGGCGGAGTCGGAGTGATGCTGTTTGAGAATCCGGTTGACCTCGGCTTCGTTGTAGGTGGTTCCATGCTCGAAGCGGCGCGCGAGCCATTCGAGGATGACGCGGCGTTTTTTGCGGCCGGCCGGGATTTCCTTGAGGCGCTCGCCGTCGCGATCGAGAAAGGACGCGAGGACCTTGCGCTCCCACGCTTTGTCGTGGGTGTCGGCCGCGGGCGCGACGGGGCGCTCGACGTGGAGGACCTGCGGATTGATACGTTTCAGGGCGTCGTGATCGGCGCGGTACCAGTGGGTATTGCCGTCGAGGCGCAACTGCACGAGGCCGAGGTCTTTGAGAATCGACAAGTGATGGGACACGGTCGATTCGCGCAAGTCCATCAGGTGGGCGAGTTCCTGGACGCTGCGCTCGCCGGTCAGGAGGCCGATCATCTTGAGGCGGCTTTCGTTGCCGAGCGCTTTGAAGAAGCGCAGCAGGATTTCCTGGCGTTGCGGTTCCATAGTGGGAGCTATTTTGACAGAAATCTAATTAGAAAGCTATCGAAATAGATGGCGGGGCCGAGCTAAAAAATGCGGGGCCGAAAAACAAAGCGGCCGCGCCATCATGGCGCGGCCGCTTTCGATCGATTAGTCAGTGCGGGATTTCGGACCCGCGCCGCTTCAGCCGAGGCTCAGTGGATGCAGGTCTGATTGGCGGTATCGAAGGTATTGCTGGTCCACTTGTCGTTGTCGCAGCCCTTATTGGAGTCCACCAGATCAGCGATTCCCAGCACCGGCACGAACGCGTTGCCTTCCGCGAAGTTGTCGTTGATCACGTTGCCGGTGTTGCCTTTGTCGATCGCGATACCCGCGACACCGTTGCCCTCGGCATCATTATCCGTGATGGTGGCTTTCGAGGAGGGGGGAACCATTGGATTGTGGCAGATGGCGCCGTTTAGGGGAGCCGGGCTGCAGCTTTCAATCACACCGACCTCGCCATTATCGGAAAGGTCTGAATCGCTAACCGTGTTTAATTTTGAGCTGTTAGTTATCCACGCTCCGGCCAGGCCGTTACCGATAGCGTCGACGTCGGTGATGGTGTCGTTCTGGGATTTCAGGATCTCGAAGCCCGCCGTCACGTTGTCCTCGGATTCGCCGGCCTCGATAGTGTCGCCATTCGATTTGTCGAGCAGAACGCCCACCGTTGAGCTATTTGAAACGAAGAAATCCTCGACCGTAACGTTGTTGGCCAGCACTTTGATGCCGACGTCGAAAAAAAGGACATCAACATCTTCTACGACGATTGGGCCCGCTTCTCCGCCGGACAGTACGCCAATTCCCGCGCCGGTGGTGTCGCCTGGTCCCAGGACGCCAGTCCCGACGATCTCGAAGCCTTGGCCATCAAGGGTAGCGGGGCTCTTGATGTCGATGCAGTCGGCCGCTGCGACGGTGGCCTGAAGGTCGTGCCCGACAAAGTAAGTTCCGGGTTTCTTGATGGTGCATCCGCAAGCGTTGATGGTTGTCGGGCACGCCACCAGTCCCGCCTGCGCGACGGCGGCGGAAATCCCCATCATCGCCAGCATCGCAAACACTATCAGCATCGAGCGCACAATGTGTTGCTCACGAAGATAAGACTTCGACATGAGAAGCTCCTCCAGATTTTCGGACAGTCCCCCCCGGCTCTCACGAGAACCGGTGCGCAGTATATTGATGGAAATTTAGGCATAAAAGCAAGTACCTACTTACATTAGAGAGGGCGAGGGACGCGCTTAGGCCTTAACCGCTCTAGGCGCGCTATATTTTTCTATTGCACGAGATCGCGAGAAAGCGCGGAGGTGATGCGGGGCGCGAGGCAGCTACGAATCGGCTCAAGAGGCCGCCACGCATCCGTTGAGGAAGATCGAGACGACGATCTCGGCGGCGTCCTCGGGCGTGGCATAGTCGCGGCAGTAGCGATTGATCCCGCGCAGCATCCCGAGGAGGGATTCGGCGGCGACGCGGGTATCGAGGCCGGAACGGATCGCGCCGCTGGCGATACCTTCGCCGAGGACGGCGCTGGCCAGGTGGGCGAGCTCGAAGCGCTGGGCGCGATACTCCTGCTCCATGCGTCGCGGCAGCGCCTTGGGATCGTGCAAGAGGACGAAGAACTGCTGGCGGTGCCAGAAGTAGGCGAGGGTATGGCGGACGATGATCGCGATCTGGTCGCGCATCGAGGTGGCGCCGGCGAGGGCGTCGCGAATCTCGGCCTGGAGCTGCCTAAAACCGCTGACGACGACGGCGGCATAGAGCTCTTCCTTGGAGCCGAACTGGCGATAGACGCTGCCCTTGCCGACTTTGGCGCGCGCGGCGACCTCGTCGATCACCACCAGCTCGAACGCGAGCTCGCCGAACAGCTCACTGGCGCTATGCAGGATGCGCTCGCGCAGGAAGGGCGTCGAGGGGCGGCCGCGTTTGTCTTTTCGCGGCTTCAGGGCCGGCAACGATTTGCGTCGCGCTTGCACGATTGGTTGGCCCGCCTCGGATCGCATGACAGTCGAATCGCAGTGCTGGTCGGTGGATGGGGGAGGTTTACTGCGTCGCGCCGGGACGCGGCGTCGAAAGTCCGGAGTCTCGGCCGGAGGTTCCAAAATACGCAACGAATCCACTTCGGTTACGTACACTTATAATATGGACTGCGCAGTCCAATATCGCAATAATCTATCATTCAGGCCGCGTATCACTTCGTATACGGCTGTACGCCAGTCGCCGTTTCTGATCGCGTCGCGGACGGCGCGAAAAAAGGCATCGAGTCAATCCCGCTCGGCATGGAGAGCATGATAATTTGGATAGTGCATCCGGACACAGGCCTCTTGGAGGTGCAGGTGTGAGCGAACAGATCGCGGATCGCAACAATCCGGTAGGGGCGCCGTCGCAGCCTGCGCATTTCACGCAGGAGGGCGGCGTCGAGTTCCGGCCGGCCAAACTGTTGCAGAACAAATGGGTCTGGATCGCCGCGCTATGCGTGCTGGGAGTCATTTTCTACGTGTGGATCTCCGGGGTCCGTGCGCGCCAGGCGGCCGCCAAGGCTGCCGCCGCAGCGGCGCATCAGAGCGTTCCGGTCTCGGCGACGGCGGCCAAACAAGGCGACCTGCCAATGTACGTGACGGCGATCGGCACTGTGACGGCGTTCAACACCGTCACGGTGAAGAGCCGCGTCGACGGTCAGATCATAAAAATTCCGTTCACCGAAGGTCAGATGGTGCATGAGGGCGATCTGCTGATTCAGATCGATCCACGCCCCTACCAGGTTCAATTGACCCAGGCGGAAGGGCAGATGGCGCGCGACAAGGCGAACCTGGTCAATGGGCAGGTGCTGCTGGAGCGGGACAAGCAATTGTTCGCGCAGAATATCATCGCGAAGCAGGACCTCGATAATCAGCTGGCGCTGGTCGGCACTTACGCGGGTACGGTGAAAAATGATCAGGGCCTGATCGATGCCGCCGACCTGAATCTGACCTATTCGAAAATCACCTCGCCGATCACCGGGCGCGTCGGTCTGCGCCTGGTCGACGTCGGGAACATCGTCCATGCGACCGATACCACGGGCCTGGTGGTGATAACCCAACTGCAGCCAATCGCGGTGGATTTCAGCGTCCCGGAGGACGATCTGCCGCGCATAATCAGCGCGATGAAGAACGTGGGCGCCGTCACCGGCGCGACGGTCCCGGTGTCGGCAAGCGCGGCCACCCAGGACCCGACCGCGTCGAGCGAGAAGATCGCGACGGTGGGAACCCAGCAGGATGTGACCGCGGGCCGTCATAAGATCGCGACCGGGCGCAAACAAAAGATCGCAAGGCTGTCCAGCCAGAACGTCGCGAGTACGACGGCGTCGCCGATCGGAGTGCCGCCTGCGGAAGCGCCGGACTCGGGATTGCCGGTGGAAGCCTACGATCGCGATTTCAAAACGAAACTGGCGACCGGGACCCTGCTGACCACCGACAACGAGATCGATCAGACCACCGGCACGATCAAACTCAAAGCGCAGTTCCCCAACGAAGACAGCGCGCTGTTCCCCAATCAGTTCGTCAACGTGCGGCTGCTGGTCGATACCAAGCGCGGCGCGACCTTGATCCCGACCGCCGGCATCCAGCGGAGCTCGCAGGGATCGTACGTATACGTGATCAAGCCGGACCAGACGGTCGAGATGCGCCCGGTCAAGGTTGGCAACACGCAGGGCGAGCTTTCCTCGATCGAGTCCGGGGTGCAGCCGGGCGAGTTGGTCGTCACTGACGGGATGGACAAGCTGCGCACCGGCTCGCGCGTCACGGTGCAGTTGGCCGCCAATCCGATCACTCCAGGGGCGACTCAGTGAATCCGTCCCGGCTGTTCATTCTGCGGCCGGTCGCGACGTCACTGCTGATGGTCGCGATCCTGCTCGCGGGGATGGTCGCGTACCTGGAGCTGCCGGTCTCGGCGTTGCCGGAGGTTGATTATCCGACCATCGAGGTAATGACCTTTTATCCCGGCGCCAGCCCGGACGTGATGGCGTCCTCGGTGACCGCGCCGCTCGAGCGTCAGTTCGGCCAGGTGCCGGGACTGAATCAGATGACCTCGAACAGCTCGTTCGGCAGCTCGGTAATCACGTTACAGTTCGCGCTCGATTTGAATATCGACGTCGCCGAGCAGGAAGTGCAGGCCGCGATCAATGCCGCGGCGACCTATCTTCCCGTCGATCTGCCTAATCCTCCCATCTACAGCAAGACCAATCCCGCCGACGCGCCGATTCTGACCCTGGCGCTGACCTCGCAAGAGCTTCCCCTTGCGCAGGTAGAGGACCTTGCCGACACGCGCCTGGCGGAAAAAATCTCGCAGGTTTCCGGAGTCGGCTTGGTCAGCATCAGCGGCGGGCAGAAGCCATCGGTCCGCATCCAGGCGAACCCGGCCCAGCTCGCTTCTTATGGGATGACGCTCGAGGATCTCCGCGCCGCGATTTCGAACGGGAACGTGGACGAGGCCAAGGGCAACTTCGACGGCAAGCAGCAGGCCTACACCATCGGCGACAATGACCAGTTACTGACCAGCACTGACTACAAGCCGCTGATCGTCGCCTATCGCAACGGCGCGCCGATCAAATTATCCGACGTCGCCACCGTGATCGACAGCGCCGAGAACGTCAAAGAAGCGGCCTGGATGAACCTCACCCCGGCCGTCATCCTCAACATCCAGCGCCAGCCCGGCGGTAATATCATCGCGGTGGTCGACAGAGTCCGCGCGCTGCTGCCACGTCTGCAAGCCTCGCTGCCTGCATCGGTGCAGGTCGCCGTGCTCACTGATCGCACTACCACCATTCGCGCGTCGGTCGCCGACGTGCAGTTCGAGTTGATGCTGACCGTATTCCTGGTGGTGATGGTTATCTTTTTGTTTCTGCGCAGCATCGCTGCGACCATCATTCCCAGCGTCGCGGTTCCGCTCTCGATTATCGGAACCTTCGGCGTGATGTATCTGCTCGGCTACAGCCTCAACAACCTTACCCTGATGGCGCTTACGATCTCGACCGGCTTCGTGGTCGACGATGCCATCGTGATGATCGAGAACATCTCGCGCTACATCGAGGAAGGCGAGGCTCCGCTGGAAGCAGCGCTCAAAGGCTCCGAGCAGATCGGCTTTACCATCGTGTCACTGACCGTCTCGCTGATCGCGGTTTTGATCCCGCTTTTGTTCATGGGCGATATCGTGGGCCGGCTGTTCCGCGAGTTCGCGGTTACCCTGGCGGTGACCATCCTGGTGTCGGCGGTGGTTTCGCTGACGTTGACCCCGATGATGAGCTCCAAGCTCCTGCATCACACGCCTTCTAACCAGCAGACTTGGTTCTATCGAAAATCGGAAAAGATCTTCAACGACACGATCGCGTTCTACGGACGCACCCTGCAATGGATACTCGGCCACCAGCCGGCGACCCTGATGGTCGCGATCGCCACGCTAGTACTGACTATTGTTCTTTATATCATCGTCCCCAAGGGCTTTTTCCCGGTCCAGGATACCGGCGTCATCCAGGGTGTGTCGGAGGCACCGCAGCAAGTCTCCTTCCCCGCCATCGAGCAGCGCCAGCAGGCCCTGGCAAAGATCATTCTGCAGGACCCGGCGGTCGAGAGCCTGTCCTCGTTCATCGGCATCGACGGCACCAACACCACCGTCAACAGCGGACGCTTCCTGATCAACCTGAAGCCGCTCGAGGAGCGCAAAATAAATATCAGCCAGGTCATTGCGCGCCTGCAGCCGCAGCTCGCCAAGGTCGACGGCATTACTCTGTTCCTGCAGCCGGTGCAGGACCTGACGGTGGAAGACCGCGTCAGCCGAACTCAATATCAATATAGTCTCGAGGATCCCGATCCCGCGGAATTGACTACCTGGACGAATAAACTTGTCGCCAAGCTCAAGACCCTGCCCGCGCTTCAGGACGTTGCCACCGACCAGCAGAACGATGGCCTGGAAGCGCACCTGGTAATCGACAGAAGTACTGCGTCGCGGCTCGGGATCACCTCGCAGATGATCGACGATACTCTGTACGACGCGTTCGGACAGCGCCAGGTATCAACTATCTATACCCAGTTGAATCAGTATCACGTGGTGCTCGAAGTGGATCCCGCTTTCCAGCGCAATCCGAAAGCGCTCGACCTCATTTACGTGCGTTCCACCGGCGGAGGCCAGGTCCCGCTCAGCACCTTCACCCAATTTGACAAGAACACCGTCCCGCTGGTGGTGAATCACCAGGGGCAGTTCCCGACTGTTACCATCTCGTTCAACCTGGCGCCGGGCTATTCATTGGGCGACGCAGTCACCGCCATCTCCGACGCGAAAAAGGAAATCGGGATGCCCGCCAGCATCTCGGCCGGTTTCCAGGGCACTGCGGAAGCGTTCCGCGCTTCGCTGCGCAACGAGCCGCTGCTGATTCTGGCGGCGCTGGTCACCGTCTACATTGTGCTCGGCGTCCTGTATGAGAGTTACATCCATCCGGTCACGATTCTCTCCACCCTCCCGTCGGCGGGCGTCGGCGCGATTCTCGCCCTGATGCTCTGCGGCGAGGAGCTCAACGTGATCGCGCTCATCGGCATCATCCTGCTTATAGGTATCGTTAAGAAAAACGCGATCATGATGATCGATTTCGCGCTCGAGGCGCAGCGCAAGGACGGCAAAAGTGCGCTGGATGCTATCTACCAGGCCTGCCTGCTGCGCTTTCGGCCGATCATGATGACCACCATGGCAGCACTGCTTGGCGGCTTGCCGCTGGCGTTGGGCACCGGCACCGGTTCCGAGTTGCGGCGCCCGTTGGGAATCGCGATCGTCGGCGGATTGCTGGTCAGCCAGGTCCTGACGCTTTACACCACGCCAGTGGTTTTTCTCTACTTTGATCGGCTGGCTGCGCGCGTCGCAAACCGCGGCGGCGTCAAAGATGAGTACCCCCAGACCGCGCCATCCGTGCCCGCGGCAACGGCGCCCGCGCACTCTTCATGAACATTTCCGAGCTGTGCATCAAGAAGCCGGTAGCGACCACGCTGCTGACCATCGCGATCGCGCTGGCCGGCATCGTCGCCTTCCGCCTGCTGCCGGTTTCGCCGCTGCCGCAGGTTGAGTTTCCGACCATCCAGGTCCAGGCCGCAACTTCCCGGCGCCAGTCCCGAGACCATGGCCTCGTCGGTGGCGACCCCGCTCGAGCGCCAGTTCGGACGTATCGCCGGACTGACTCAGCTCACCTCTACCAGTTCGCTCGGAAATTGTAGCGTGGTTTTGCAATTCGACTTGAACCGCGACATCGACGCTGCCGCGCGCGACGTACAAGCCGCGATCAATGCGGCGCGCAGCCAGTTGCCGACCGCTCTGCCGGGCAATCCCACCTATCGCAAAGTTAATCCGGCCGACGCGCCGATCCTGATTTTCGGGTTGACCTCAGCCACCCTCCCGCGCGGGCAAATCTACGATGCGGCCTATTCGATCCTCGCGCAAAAGCTCTCGCAGATTGAGGGCGTCGGCCAGGTCACCGTCGGCGGCAGCGCGCTGCCCGGCGTGCGCGTCGAGATTAACCCCACCCAGCTCAACAACCTGGGCATCAGCCTCGAGGAAGTCCGCGCGGTTCTCGCCGCCGCGAACTCCAACAGTCCCAAGGGCGAATTCTCGAACAACGATAACGCGTATACGATCACCGACACCGATCAGCTCCTTAAAGCGGCCGACTATGCGCCGCTGATCATCCGCTACGTCAATGGCGCCGCGGTTCATCTCTCCGATGTCGCGCAAGTCCGCGACTCGGTCGAGGACGTTCGCAACCTGGGCCTGGTCGACGGCAAGCCTGCCGTGCTGCTCATCATTTCCCGCCAGCCCGGAGCCAATATTATCGATACCGTGGACCGGGTGCTTGGCTCGATGCCGCAGTTGAAGGCCTCGATTTCTCCGGCCATTGACATAGCGGTGGTGCTCGATCGGACCACCACCATCCGCGCCTCGGTGCATGACGTCGAGGTAACCCTGCTCATCTCCATCGCGCTGGTCATCATGGTGGTCTTTCTGTTCCTGCGAAACCTGCGCGCCACCATGATCCCGGGAGTCGTGGTTCCGATTTCGCTGATCGGAACATTCGGGGTCATGTACCTGTGCGGTTACAGCCTCGACAACCTCTCGCTGATGGCGTTGACCATTTCCACCGGCTTCGTGGTCGATGACGCTATCGTGGTGATCGAGAACATCTCGCGCTACCGCGAGCAGGGCATGTCTCCGTACGAGGCGGCGGTGAAGGGCGCGAGCGGAATCGGGTTCACGGTCATTTCGATCAGCATCTCGCTGATCGCGGTGTTTATTCCGATCCTGATGATGGGCGGAATCGTCGGCCGCCTGTTCCGCGAATTCGCGGTTACCCTGTCGGTAGCGGTGTTCGTCTCGATGGTCATTTCACTGACCACCACCCCGATGATGTGCGCGCATCTGCTGCGCCCCCACAGCGAGGAGCAGCATGGTAGCTGGTATAAAACCAGCGAGCGCGCATTCGACTGGATGCATAGTCACTACGAAACCAGCCTGTCGTGGGTGCTGAAACATCCGCGCCTGATGCTGGCGGCGACGCTCACCACGGTCGGTCTGAGTTGCTACCTGTATGTCATCATTCCCAAGGGCTTCTTCCCGCAACAGGACACCGGCCGAATTATGGGCGCGATTCAGGCCGACCAGGACACCTCGTTCCAGGCGATGAGCCAGAAGCTGCAGCAGTACGTCGACATCATCGGGACCGACAAGGCCGTCGATCACGTAATCGCTTTTACCGGCGGCAACGGCGGCTCCGCGACCAATACCGCGCGCATGTTCATTTCCCTCAAAGCGCTCTCGCAACGAAAGCTCAGCGCCGACCAGATAATCGGGCGCATCCGTAAAAAAGTCGCCGGCATCGCGGGCGCGAGCCTGTACTTGCAGGCAGTACAGGACGTGCAAATCGGCGGCCGCATGGCTAACGCTCAGTACCAATATACCCTGCAGAGCGACGACCTCGGTCAGCTCAACAAGTGGGCGCCGCTCCTGCTCCGTAAGATGCGCACGATTCCGATCCTGGTCGACGTGAGCAGCGACCAGCAGAATAGCGGCCTGGAAGCCTCGGTTGCCGTCGACCGCGACACCGCGTCCAAGCTCGGGCTCAACCAGCAGCTAATCGACGATACTTTGTACGACGCTTTCGGGCAGCGGCAAGTATCGACGATGTATACTCCGTTGAACCAGTATCACGTCGTGATGGAAGTAGCGCCGCAGTTCTGGCAGAACCCCGACTCGCTCCAGCACATCGATGTGAACTCGAGTACCGGCCAGCAAGTAAAGCTGCATACCTTTACTCAATACGACGCGTCCACTACCGCGCTGGCGGTGAATCACCAGGGCCAATTCCCGGCGGTGACCATCTCGTTCAACCTCAAACCGGGAGCCGCGCTCAGCCAGGCGGTCGACGCGATCAATACCGCCGAGAGAGAGATCAAGCTGCCGGCCGGAATTCAAGGCAACTTCCAGGGCACCGCACAGGCCTTCCAGTCCTCGCTCAAGGGCGAGCCGCTATTGATCCTGGCAGCTCTGGGAGCCGTCTATATCGTTCTCGGAATTCTCTACGAGAGTTACATCCACCCGGTCACGATCCTCTCCACGCTGCCCTCGGCGGGCGTCGGCGCGCTGCTTGCCCTGCTCATCTGCGGCGTCGAGCTCAGCGTCATCGCCCTCATCGGCATCATCCTGCTGATAGGCATCGTCAAAAAGAACGCGATCATGATGATCGATTTCGCGCTCGAAGCGGAGCGCAAGGACGGCAAGAATTCGCTCGACGCGATCTACCAGGCCTGCCTGCTGCGCTTCCGGCCGATCATGATGACCACCATGGCGGCGCTGCTCGGCGGCTTGCCGCTGGCGTTGGGGACCGGCACCGGCTCTGAGCTGCGCCGCCCGCTTGGGATCGCGATCGTCGGCGGGCTGATCGTAAGCCAGATGCTGACGCTCTATACGACGCCGGTCATGTACCTGTATCTGGATGAATTCCGCCTCTGGTCGATGAATTTCTTCAAGCGTGGCCGCAGAGCGGGGATGGCCGCACCGCCGACGCCTGCCGGCGCAGAACCATCGGGCGCTCACCCGGCTCCTGCCGGCCGCTGACCCTGGGCCGAGCTTCGATTCGCTACTTCGTCGTGCATCAGTAGTGTCGCCTCAGTTTATCGACAAGGGATCCGATCGATCGTTCCGTCGCGGAGCATGAAGACAACGTCGCGCGAGACCTCGAGGGTCAGCGCTACCGGCGCCGCGATACCGCCATAGAGTCCCCGCAAGACGCGGCTGGTCACGCCGTGCGAGACCGCGATCATGCGTTCGCGCTGCGCCGAATCGGAGAGCCATTGGCCCACCCGCGCGGTGACCTGGTCGAGCGTCTCGCCGTCGGGAGATTTGAAATACCATTCGTACCGTCCGGCGCCATCAAGCGCGCGAGGCCAGCGCGCCTCGACCTCGTCGCGCGTGAAACCGGCCCATGAACCTAGGTTAATTTCCTGGAGCCGCGCATCCGTCTCGATTTCCCGTGAATCCATTCCCAGGACCTGGCAGATGATCTCCGCCGTCCGGCGTGCGCGGCCCAGCGGGCTGCTTACAATGGCACATTTGGTCGAAGCTCCAAGAAGCTCGCGCAGGGTCGCGCCCATCAGATGAGCCTGCGCAACGCCATGCTCGGTAAGAGGCGAATCCAGTTGTCCCTGGAACCGGCGCTCGCGGTTCCACTCGGTCTCGCCATGCAAGGTGAGGAAGAACATCAGCGACTCAGGGAATGTAGTAAAAGGGATTCGGCAGTTTGAAAGTTTTCTCCGCGTAACCGCCGTCGAGATCGCTCATCTGGTCGCCGACATTCAGGATGATCGAATAGCCATCGCCGGTGATCGTCTCGCGCGCCGGCGCTTTGAAGTCTGTGGCTGACTTCGGATGGAAGCCTTCGGGCTCCATGAATAGTTTGGCCCAGGCGTCGTAGCCGGCGGCGCGCAGATTGGTTTCAGTCGCGGTGCGCTCGTGCTCATGTCGTCCTGTGATAAAAAAAATCGCGAGCCCCTGGCTGCGAGCTTGACGGTAGAGCTCCAGCGTCGGCTCGATCGCCGTGGCCTTTGACGAATCGATCCATGCCGTCCATCCGCAGGGGCCCTTGGGTGGAAAACATGGACCCGCGCTGAAGCGTCCGTAGTCATTCATCCGGATCTCCTCCCAGTTCGAAAGCGCGGTTTCATCGATATCCAAAACCAAGGCGAGTTTTCCGCTCCGCTTTGCCTGCTGGGTGAGATAAGCCATGGCCTGGTCGTCGACCGCTTTGAGGTCGGCCGAATATTGGCCGGACTCCTCGTACTCTGTCAGTTGGTCTTTGTACAAGCCCAGGTTGACAGGCTTGCAGGGCAGGTCTTTCGGGTGGTTAGCGGTCTGCGCAAACGCGATCGAGCCGCAACCGATGGTGATTGCCAACACCGTCGAAACAAAAAAGCGCCGGTTCATATTCCCTCTGAAGATTCTTGCGCGAGTGCCGGTGCATCCGCGCGGATTCGCACATACTAGCAAAGGTGCTCTGCTCTTGGCGGTTCTCGATCGGCTGGGCGACGAGCGCCGCACGCGCGAAATTGCCATCCCGCAACCGGTTCAAGCCTTATGCGAACCGCCCCCGATGGCGCTAAACTCACTCGCGCGGCGTGTCGAGCCGCCGATGGCGGGATGAAAACAAGGAACGAAAAATAGTCGAGGGGTAAGAGCACGTCTCATGAGTTTGAGCAGCCTTCTGATCGCAAATCGAGGCGAGATCGCCATCCGCGTGATGCGGGCCGCCGACGAAATGGGTATCCGCACCGTCGCGATTTTTTCCGAAGACGACGCGCATTCGCTGCACACGCGCAAGGCCGATGAGGCGCGGGCGCTCAAGGGCGCGGGCGCCAAAGCCTATCTCGACGCCGAGCAGATTCTGGCCGTCGCCCACGAGGCGGGCTGCGACGCGATCCATCCCGGCTATGGCTTCCTGAGCGAGAATGCCGCGTTTGCGCGCCGCTGCGGCGAAGAAGCGATCACGTTCGTCGGTCCGCGGCCGGAGATTCTCGAGCTGTTCGGCGACAAACTCGCGGCGCGCGCGTTAGCGGAGCGATGCGGCGTGCCGGTGATGCCCGGAACCTCGCGAGCGACCAGCCTCGATGAGGCAAGGAAATTTTTCGCGTCGCTGGGCGGCGGCGCCGCGATGATGATCAAGGCAGTCGCCGGTGGCGGCGGCCGCGGCATGCGGGTAGTGCATCGCGCGGAGGAAATCGAGGAGGGATTCGCGCGCTGCCAGTCCGAAGCGCGCGCCGCGTTCGGCAACGGCGAGCTCTATGTCGAGCAGTTGATGCCGCGCGCGCGCCATATCGAAGTGCAGATCATCGGCGACGGCTCGGGCGCGGTGAGCCATCTCTGGGAGCGCGAATGCACCATCCAGCGCCGCAATCAGAAACTCGTCGAGATTGCACCGAGCCCGGGACTGCAGGCACGGATCCGGGCGCGGCTGCTCGCGGCGGCGGTAAAGCTCGCGGAGCAGGCGCGCTACGACAATCTCGGCACCTTCGAATTTCTGCTCGATGCGGCGCTCGAGGATGCCGAGCCGGCGTTCGCGTTTATCGAGGCGAACCCGCGGCTCCAGGTCGAGCACACGGTGACCGAAGAAGTGACCGGCGTCGACCTGGTGAAAGTTCAGCTACAGCTCGCGGCGGGGCGTTCGCTTGCGGAGCTCGGACTCAAACAGGCGCAGATTCCCGAGCCGCGCGGGTTCGCGATGCAAATGCGAATCAACATGGAATCGATGGGCGCCGACGGGGTTGCGAAACCGACGGGCGGGACGCTCAGCGCGTTCGAGCCGCCGTCGGGGCCCGGCCTGCGCACCGACACGTTCGCTTACGCCGGTTATACCACCAATCCGAACTTTGACTCGCTGCTCGCCAAGCTGATCGCGCACTCGTCCACCAACTTCTCCGACCTTGTGGCGAAGACCTATCGCGCGCTGTGCGAGTTCCGGATCGAAGGCGTGCCCACCAACATCGGATTTCTGCAGAACCTCCTGCGCCATCCCGAGTTCATCGCCAATCGCGTCTACACCAGATTCGTCGAAGACAATATTGCGGCGCTCGTCGATGCGCAGACCTCGCCGCATCGGCGCCTGTTCTTCGATCGATCCGGTCGAGCCAGCCCAGGCGGCGACTGCAACCGCGCGCGGCAAGCGCGCAGGCGCCCAACGGGCAGGCGCGCAAATCGACGCGCGCGATCCGCTCGCGGTGCTCCATCACGGTAAATCGCAAGAGGCCGCGCCGATCGCATCGAGTGCGCCAGTCGAGGTTGCGATCGCGCCGCAGTACGACCTGAGCGGACCGGAGAACACCGTCGCAATCAACGCGCCGATGCAGGGAACGATCGTCTCGATCGATGTGCACGAAGGAGACCTGGTGCGCCGCGGCCAGCAACTCCTGGTGATGGAAGCGATGAAGATGGAGCACGTCATCAAGGCGCACACCAGCGGCATCGTGCGGCAAATCACCGTCGCGCAAGGCGATGCGGTGTTCGAGGGGCATCCGCTGGCGTTCATCGAAGAGGCCGCCGTCGAGGCCGCGGAGATTGCCGACGCCGAGAAAGTCGACCTCGATCGCGTGCGTCCGGATCTCGCGGAGGTGCACGAGCGTCATGCGATGGGACTTGATGCGGCGCGTCCCGAGGCCGTCGCACGCCGGCGCAAAACGCATCAGCGCACCGCGCGCGAGAATATCGAAGACCTTTGCGACCCGGGCACCTTCGTCGAGTACGGGCCGATGGTGATCGCGGCGCAGCGCCGGCGTCGCGAACTCGACGATCTGATCAGGAACACGCCCGCGGACGGAATGATCGCGGGACTCGGAACGGTGAACGGTCAACTGTTTGACGACAGCGCGGCCCGCTGCGCGCTCATGTCGTACGACTACACCGTGCTCGCGGGCACACAGGGACAGCAGAACCATCGCAAGAAAGATCGGATGTTCGAAATCGCGCTGAAGTCACGATTGCCGCTGGTGTTCTTCTGCGAGGGCGGCGGCGGGCGCCCCGGCGATACCGACGGCGTCGGCGTGGCCGGTCTGGACTGCATGGCATTCAACTATTTCGGGAGGTTGAGCGGGTTGGTGCCGCTGGTCGGAATAACTTCCGGCCGATGCTTTGCCGGCAATGCGGCGCTGCTCGGATGCTGCGACGTCGTGATCGCGACCAAGGGCTCCAACATCGGCATGGGCGGCCCGGCGATGATCGAAGGCGGCGGCCTCGGCATCTTCCGTCCCGAGGAAGTCGGCCCGATGGAAGTGCAGGTGCCCAACGGCGTCGTCGACATCCCGGTGGCCGACGAGGCCGAAGCGGTACGCGTCGCGCGAAAATATATTTCATTTTTCCAGGGAGCGACGCGCGACTGGCAATGCGCCGACCAGCGGCTCCTGCGCGGAATCATCCCGGAGAATCGGCTGCGCATCTACGACGTGCGCGCGGTGATCGAGACCATGGCGGACAGCGGCTCGGTGCTCGAGATCCGGCGGCACTTCGGCCCCGGCATGGTGACCGCGTTGATCCGGATCGAGGGGCGGCCGATCGGCGTGATCGCGAACAATCCGGAGCATCTGGCCGGCGCGATCGAGAGCAGCGGCGCCGACAAGGCCGCCCGTTTCATGCAGTTGTGCGATGCCTTCGACGTCCCGCTGCTGTTCCTGTGCGACACCCCCGGCATCATGGTGGGGCCCGAGGTTGAAAAGACCGCGCTGGTCCGCCACGCTGCGCGGATGTTCGTGACTGGCGCGAATGTAAGCGTGCCGGTCTTCACCATCATCCTGCGCAAGGGTTACGGCCTGGGCGCGCAGGCGATGGCGGGAGGCAGCTTCAAGGCCCCGCTATTCACGGTCGCGTGGCCGACCGGCGAGTTCGGCGGGATGGGACTCGAGGGTGCGGTAAAGCTTGGCTATCGCAACGAGCTGGCGGCGGTCGAGGATTCGGGGGCGCGCAAGAAACTGTTCGATGAGATGGTGGATCGGATGTATCGGCACGGGAAGGCAGTCAACACTGCGTCGCATTTCGAGATCGACGACGTGATCGATCCGGTCGAATCGCGGCGCTGGATCAGCGCGGGGCTGCGGTCCTCGCCGCCACCGCCGCCACGGACCGGCAAGAAGCGTCCCTGCATCGATACCTGGTAGTCAGTCGAATAGTCAGATTGCCAGTCGGAATAGCGACTTACTATCGAACGAATAGCCATAACCAGAAGAATACGACTACCTGATCACAGTCGAAGAAGGGGAGTGTCGCGAGCCTGGAAGCGCAGCGGCCGCGCTGCAACCGGCCGCTGTGACAAATTTCATGTAGCGCGGCGCGGCGGAGCCGCTAACCGCATTGGGCGCGATTAGGAGGGCCGCTTTATCTCGAGCGTGGTGGTCGTCGTCTCCATCAAGGTCTTGCTGCCTTCCTTTTTGGTGACGGTTTCCTTGATGACCCCGCCGGGAACGTCATCAGACATCCAGACTTTTGATTCCGAAGTCCGGTTTCCGATCTTCATCTTGGTGTCGACCCAGTGGGCCTTCACCTTCTTGCCGAGCAGGTCAACGTCCTCGTCGCCTTCGGCGAAGCTCTCGAGCTTTTCCTTGGGCGTGATCTCGATGTTCGCGGACTTGACTTTGGAGGGGTAGGTTATTTTGACCGTGCTCAACTCGGCTTCACTGTTCTCCCCGATCTCCGTGGTGGTCTCGCTCACCACCGCCTTGTCAGCGTTCAAATCGACCAGCTCATAGGTCTGCCGAATCTCCCGGGGGCCCGGAGGCTCACCGGTCGGGTCGTGCATCGCCCAACCGCTCTCGCCCATCCTCACATTGTGGGTAAGGGTAATCGAAGTGCCGACCTTGAACGCCGCCCAATTCTTGTACGCAGGATTGTCAACGATCTCCGGCGCCGTTCCCGCACCAATCAGTAGTATCGAGCCGATCAGAATCGCCACATAATGGATCGGGCGCAGACGCATGATTTTACTCCCCCGAAGCAGCCATACCGTTACGAACGACGTTGCCGTCCGATGGTACTGAACCGCGCGAAACAATGTCAACCCTCGGCCGCTGACCGCGGCCCCGGCTCTTGGAGCCGACGCGCCGAGTTCGGCGAAATCGCATCGACGCCCGGAAGGCTGGCAATTGAGTTGACATCCAAACCGCTGCATTTTACAGTCAACTCGTTATCCTAGAGCACAAGCAACCTGTCTCGATGGGGGTGTACGGTGGGTTCTGACAAGCCTGATGCACGACGCAAGTTGAAGGATTCCCTTGTCAACCTGGTCAAGGCTGGCGCTGGCAGCGTGCTGTTGGCTACCTCGTTTCTCGGCGCGCTCCCGGCCGACGCAGCGATAACCCCGGCGACTACGGATACTTCCATCGAAAATCGCGTTGATCGCGTGCGCTCGCAGTATGCGCCGGGCGCGAATCAGGACCAGGCGCGCGATGCCAACCTCCAGCTCGCGTGGTGGGGCAATTGGCATAATGGGGGCTGGCGCTGGGGTTGGCCGAACTGGCACAACTGGCATAACTGGCGCAACTGGTAACGATCGCGGCCTGCTTTTCTTCCGCTCGGCCCGGCCAGCGCCGAGGCGCGCGCCCGCGGTTTCCGGCGCGAGGTTTGCGCGATGTCCGCGGATAACTCCATTACACTGCTGGGACCCCTCGATCTCCTGGTCTTGCAGCCTACTCCGTTCTGCAATCTCGATTGCTCATATTGCTACCTGCCCGATCGTAACTCAAAGAGAAAAATGGCGCCCGCCGTATTGGAGCGCATCTTCGAGCGAGTGTTCTCCAGCGACCTCGTCCGCGAACGATTCACCGTCGTTTGGCACGCGGGCGAACCGATGGTACTGCCGATCGGCTTTTACGAAGACGCGCTGCGCATAATAGCCAAATACAATGGCACGAATAGTCGCGACTGCGCGACGGTGACTCATTCGATTCAGACCAACGGAGTACTAATCGATAGCGAGTGGTGCGACTTCATCAAGCGCAATCAAATTAATATTGGAGTGAGTATCGACGGTCCCGACTTTCTACATGATGCTTTTCGCAAAACTCGCCGCGGTGCCGGCACTCACCGTCGAGTGATGAATGGAATCAGGCTGCTCAATGAACACCAGATTCCCTTCCACGTAATCTCAGTGCTGACTGGCGACAGCCTGGACTATCCTGACGAGCTGTACGATTTCTACGTCGAAAACGAAATTCATCAGCTTGGTTTCAATATCGAGGAAGTCGAAGGACCGCATCAGAAGTCTTCGCTGCAGGCGGGCGAGATCTTCGAGCGCTACGTCCGCTTCATGTCGCGCTTCTTCGACCTGGTGAACGACGGTGGCTTCGAGATTCAAATGCGCGAGTTTGGCTCGACCATCGCGGCGGTCCTGCAGGCCGGTCGCGACGACGTGCCGCTTAGTCATGAAACGGCGCCGTTCGGAATAATCTCGGTGGATTGCGACGGGAACTTCAGCACCTTCTCTCCGGAGCTGCTCGGGTTGTCGAGTCCGCACTATGGTGACTTTGCGCTTGGCAACGTCGCGCGGGACTCGTTCGAATCGGCGGCCAACAGCAGTAAATTCCTGGCGATGAGCGGAGACATCGCGGCGGGTATTCAACGCTGCCAGGCCACTTGTGAGTATTTCCGTTTTTGCGGCGGCGGCGCCCCGGTGAACAAGTATTTCGAGAATGGTTCCTTCGCATCGACCGAGACTATGTTCTGCCGGCTGACGCGCAAGGCGATGGTCGACGTGATCCTGGAGAAACTTGATCGTCCAGCGCTCGACGCGGCCGCGAAATCCTGAAGGCCGTCACAATTGATGGAGCTCGAAGCCGGCGTTCGCATCCGCATGGCGCCGCGCTTTCACTCTCGACTCGCGTCGCAGGAGCGAATTCGCCTCAACGGCGGTGTCAGTGTCGTCGGGACGGCCTATATTCCCCGTGACGACTGGCGCGCGGCGTCGGCTCTGGAAGCTGCCCTGCTGATCGACGCTGCGATCTCCGAGCAGTCAACGGACGCGCTGACGATCCTCGGAATCCCGGCGCATCTCAGAGCAAGGTGGTGGTCGCTCGCCGGGCAGCAACAGGATCCGCCATCCGGCGCCGAGGCGCACGTTCTTGACGAATTTGCGCGCGAGCTCGCCGCGTATGCGAGCTTCAAGCGATGGCCGATACCGGCGTACTGCCAGCTCCAGGTAATTGCGTCGCGGCCAGGGCAGTCATCGTCGCGAGTCGACACAGTATCCGGCGAGCCGCACGGTCTCGATTTCAACTGCGCGCCGTTCGCGACGCCCGGAACTCAGGACGTGGCAAATATTCCGCGCATGGTCGCCGGATTCAATCTTGGCGACGAGGCGACTTCGTTGGTGTGGCTGAACCTGGCGATTGATCAGCTACGCAACAAAGTTCGCGGCGGGGCTCGCAACTCTAGCTCACTTAGTAATGATGCGCCGCTGTCTGCGAATTCGCTCGCGCATCGTTTCTTCGCCGCGCACGCGGACTATCCCCTGGTGCGAATTGTCCTCGAGCCGGGCGAAGGATACCTGCTTCCCGACGCCGGTGCGGTATGCGACGGCTACACCGTCGGCAAACAGGACGTCGACGTAATGCTGCTTCTGCTACGAACGCCGGCGCGGCGCCCAGGCTAAGGCATCGAGAGGCAGATATTCAGCTCGCTGATGGCCTGGTCGATTCCCGCAATCGCATTGGCCTTGTGACCGCCAAAACCGCTGGCCGCCTGATCGATCAGCATTTGCCGGGTGCGCTGCAGCTCACCGATGGCTTGATTGATCACCGGATGTCCCGGAGGCCCGGGCGGCGGACCATAGCCGTAACCAGGTCCAGGGCCGGGGCCCGGGCCAGGCCCCCCGGGCCCGCCACCGAAGACCGGCCCTCCGCACGCGGTCAGCATCAGCACGAGGGCGAAGATCACGCCTGAGGCAAACGCGATCGCCTTGCCAATCATTTTGAGCCTCCTGGTTCGAGTCGCTCGAAACGCGGTTAGTTTCTTACGCCGCTCGATTTCGAGTAGCAACCATGAGCGCGTGGCGATATACAGATCGGACGCCCACCCGCCTTCCATCAATTCGGATGACGATGAAATTCATCAAGTCGCAGCAGAACGTCCAGCAACACCGCCGCTGATTCCCTCGCGGAGATTTCCTCGTCTTCGATCAGATGCGACCCCGACTCGCAGCGAGTGACGCGATGCCGTCCGGCGGATCTGAGCGCGGCGCCGCGCCGCGATGGCTGCCCGCGTCGCTCGAGCGCTGCTCGGAGCGAAACCTGCTCGCGATCGTCACGCTGGCCGCACTGGCTATTCGTCTCTATCTCACATTCACTAGCTATTGCATTTCCGGCGACGGCGTCGCGTACGTCGGCATCGCGCGCAACCTGGCGGCGGGCAATACTGCCAAGGCGCTCGCGTCGGTGTTCCCGCCGCTTTATCCATGGCTGATTTCGATCGTGCATCAGGTGGTACCCGACTGGGAGATCGCGGGACAGTTGATTTCCAGCCTGCTCGGCGCCGCCGCGGTGGTGCCCGTGTACTACCTGGTTCGCGAGGTCTTCGGGCGGCGCGATTTGGCCGCAGGCGCCGCAATACTCACTGCGATTCATCCCGACCTCTCGCAATACTCAGCCTCAGTGCGTACCGAAGCCGGCTACATCACCATGATCGTTACGGCAGTCCTGCTGATGCTGATGGCTATTCGGCGCCGCCGCCTATGGTGGTTCGCGGGAGCCGGCTTGTTGTGCGGCATCGCGTATTGGTACCGCACCGAAGCGATCGGGATGCCGGTGGTGAGCGCCGGGTTTTTGATTCTCGGCGCGTTGATCTGGCGCGAGTGGAAATTCGTATGGGCGATCGCGGCGGCTTCGTGCCTGGTCGTGGCGTTCCTGATCGTCGCTGCGCCATTTCTCATCTATCTCAATTCGACCAGCGATCACTTCATCGTCAGCCGCGAGCTCAAGGCCGCGGTGATGTACGGCATGGGGGACGTGTCGAAGGACAAGAACACCTGGCAGTTGCGCGGCTACTCGCCTCACACTTCCATCTGGGCGCCGCTGCAGGTTGCGCCGGGAAGGTACTTCGGAAAAATCGGCGGCGATCTTCTGATGTCGCCGTATTTCTACGCCGAAGCGCTGGGACCGATGCTGACCTTGTTCCTCGTGGTCGGTCTCGTGAACCGCGGCGGGTCGAGCGTACGGAACTATCGCGAGGCCTTCCTGGCCCTGGTGACCTTGTTCTATTTACTCGGGTTCGCCGCCTCCTACACGGGCCCGCGCTTCCTGTTGCATCTAATACCGTTCGCGTTCGGATGGGTGATGATCGGAATTGCAGTTGTATCGGGATGGATCGCTGCGCTCGACTCACGCGGCGTACGGATCCCGCCGAGCACGCTCGCCGTACTGGTGGCGATCGTGCTGCTGCCGCGGACGCTGCGGCCAATCGGCTATGACCAGCGCGCGTTCCGCGAGGCCGGCGCGGACATCGCGCGCGCCGCAGCACAACCGGGCGTCGTCGTCTCACGCGACAAGCGCGTGGCGTTTTACGCTGGCGCGCCCGATCTCTATCTTCCGATCGATCCGAAGCCCAATCTGTGCGGATGGCTCTCCGAACAGGCAGGCGTCGCGGACCTGATGCTGGCCGACAAGGAAGAACACCAGTTGGGCGTCGATTCCGGGTCGACTTGCATAACCCGAATCAAGCGATATCCGCGCGGCTCCGGATACTATGATCTGTTCGAGATTCGGAAGTAGAATCGCGAGATATCATGAGTGAGTATCTGTACGAAGTTGCGAAACGGCTGATCGAGTTCGACACCGTCAGCGCGAAGAGCAATCTCGCAGCCATGGACTACCTTTCGCGCGAGTTGGCCGCCGCGAAGTTCAAGACCGCGCTCCAGACGATCCAGATCGCGGGCGTCGAGCAGGCGAACCTGGTCGCGTGGGCAGGACCGTCGCGGCCCGACGGTCTGATCGTCTCGGGGCACATGGACACAGTCCCGTTCGAGAGCCAGCCCGGATGGACTCGCGATGCGCTGCGGCTCGAAGTCGAGGGCGCGCGGATTTTCGGACGCGGTACCAGCGACATGAAAGGATTCATCGCGGAATGCGCGGACGCTGCGCGCAGAATCGATCTGGCCAAGCTCGCACGGCCGTTGGTGTTTGTGTTCACAGCCGGAGAGGAAGTGGGATGCCTGGGCGCAGAAAAAATCGCTCCGGCACTGGCGCAATTCCTCGGCGCAACGCCGGTGCCGCGCCTGGCATGGATCGGCGAGCCGACCTCATGGCAGGTCAGCCACGCGCACAAAAGTATCGTGCTGTTCGACGTGACGGTGCGCGGCGCTGGCGGTCACAGCGGAGCCCCAGCGGCGGGCGTCAACGCGATCGCCGTGATGGGCAAGGTGCTCGAGGCGATTGGCCGCCTGCAGGAGCAGCGCCGCGCCGCGGCCAGTGACAAGTTCGCCGCGATCTTTCCCGACGCGCCCTACGACGTGCTCAATTTCGGCATTATCCAGGGCGGTCTCGCGCTCAATATGATCGCGGAGGAGTGCCTGCTGCGAGTTAGCTACCGCTCGCTGCCCGACGCCGACCCGCTCGAAATTCATCGCGAGATAACCAACCGGCTGCGAGCGATCGACGCGCATGACTACGCATCGCACGATCGCCGCGCGACCATCGAGATCGGATCGCCGATGGTGGTGCCTCCCCTGTTGTCGCCGCGCGGGACCACGCTGGAAGGCGCGCTGTTCGCCGCGACCGGAGCGAAAGACTCCGGGGGCGCGCTTTACGGCACGGACGGCGGATGGTTCGCCGGATCGAATATCACTTCATTGATTTGCGGTCCCGGCGATTTCGATCAGGCGCATCAGCCCGACGAGAGCATCGGACGCGACGCGTTTGAGCAGGGCACTCAAGTCATACTCGACGTCGTCAATCGCATGTGCTGCGGCTCCAAGCCGCTCTGAGCTACAGGAAGTGCGGCATCAGGTGTTTGTGCACCTCGCGCAGGAGGCGGTCCGGGCCCATGCCCGCGAGATCGAACAAGGTCGGTGAGGTCAGCCCCGCGTCGACCATCTTCGCGAGATTCTCGCGGCAGCGCTCCGGGCTTCCGGCGATCGTGAACGTGTCGATCATCCAATCGGTTACCATCGCGACCGGCACCTCGCCGCGCGCGAGACGCGCGCCCATCGCGCGGATCACATCGGGGTCCAGCCCCGCGGTCGCGAACAGTGCGTGTTCCGGCTGCGGCGCCATCAATGCGGTCATCATCGCGATCAGCGGTTTGATCGCCTCGCGCGCCGCGCGATCGTCATCGCCCATCGAGCACAGGACGTAGCCGCCGATCTCGAAGCCCGCCGCGTCGCGTCCCGCCTTCTGCAATCCGTTGCGCGCGTGTTCGATCGCGAAGCGTATGTACGCCGGCGACGACATGATGCTGAGCAGCAGGCCGTCGGCGCTCTCGCCGGCCATTTCGAGATTCTTCGGACCCATAACGCCGAGATGAATCGGAATCTCGGTGCGCGGCGGCTTGAAGCTCAGCGCGAGTTTGTGGTTGCGGAACACGCGGCCGTCAAAGTTGACCTGCTCGCCGCGGAACATACGGCGCACGACCTCGATTGTCTCGCGCATCGCAGCAGTTGGCCGGACATAGGTGATGCCGAGCCGGTCTTCGATCCATTCTTTTATTCCCGCGCCGATGCCGAGAATCGAGCGCCCTCCGGAAATTTCCTCGAGCGCTGCGAACTCCATCGCGATCGTGGAGGGGCTGCGGGTGTACGGATTGACGACGCCGATTCCAACCCTGATGGTCGAGGTTGCGGCAGCGGCCGCCGACGCGATCGTGAACGCGCCACGCCAGAAGGGATCCTCGGGCACCCAAAAAGTGCCGTAGCCCAATTCTTCCGCCAGGCGCGCGCTCTTGACCTGATCGCGCGCGGCGAGATTCTCGAAGCCAATTCCGAACTCGCGCACCTTGGACATCGCATCGCTCCGTCAGTCGTTGAACGGTGGGCTTTCGGTCAGTAGTTCATTTGCCGATTGGGTGTCAACGGAAACGCGCGCGGCGCCGCACGCGGGGAGATTGTCGGCGCGCGCCTTTGGCGCTAAGTTCCGGCCATGTACCGGCCATCCAACGGAGGACCCACGGCATGAATTCCTGGCAGCTTGGCGACGTGAAGATCACGCGGATTATCGAAAGCGAGGCGCCGTGGCCCGGTACCTTCATCATGCCCAACGCGACCCCCGAGAACATGAAAAAGGAATCCTGGATGCTCCCGCACTTCGCCGACGAGAAGGGCAAGCTCCGCATGAGCATCCACGCCCTGGTACTGGAGTCGCAGGGCAAGCGCATCATGGTCGATACCTGCATCGGCAACGACAAGGTCCGCTCCAATCCGGTGTGGAGCAATTTGAAACTGCCGTTTCTACAGGACCTCGAGAAGGCGGGCTATACGCCCGAATCGATCGATCGTGTGGTCTGCACGCATCTCCACGTCGATCACGTGGGATGGAACACCAAGCTCCAGGACGGCAAGTGGGTTCCGACTTTCCCTAACGCGCGCTACATAATCGGCGGCACCGAGTGGGATTTCTGGTCGCGCTTCGATGGCAAGGACATGCGCGATCCGGTCGAGGACTCGGTGCGTCCGGTGGTTGACGCGGGACAGGCCGACCTGGTCGATTCGACCCATCGCATTACCGATGAAGTGTGGCTCGAACCTACTCCCGGTCACACCCCCGGCCATCACAGCGTGCGCATCTCCTCCAAAGGACAGGAGGCCGTCATCACCGGCGACATGATGCATCATCCTGTTCAGTGCCAGTACCCGGAGTGGGATGACAGTTTCGACTCCGATGGCGCGCAGGCCAAGAAGACGCGCCGCGCGTTCTGCGAGCGCTATGCTGACAGCCGCGTGCTGGTGTTCGGCACGCACTTCGCGACGCCGTCGGCGGGACGAATCGTGAAACATCGCGACGCGTTCCGTTTCGTGGTTTGATAGACTCAGCTGCCGCACCCCTATGAGGAGGAACGGGCCATGAGTGACAAAGGAAAACGCATCGTTCCCTGCAAGTTCGCGCACGCGGTGCTCAAAACCAACAAGTTCCGCGAGATGGTCGATTGGTACCGCACCGTGCTGGAGGCCGACATCGCGTTCTCGAACGAGATGCTGGCGTTCATGACTTACGACGACGAGCATCACCGCATCGCGATCGCCGGATTCCCGGGACTGGTTGATCGCCCGCGCAACGCCGTCGGCCTCGATCATCTCGCCTACACCTACGCCAACCTCGGCGATCTGATCGCGACTTACGAACGGCTGAAAAGCGTCGGCATCACGCCCGCGGTCACCATCAACCACGGGCCCACGACCTCGATGTACTACCGCGATCCCGATGGCAACCGGGTCGAGCTGCAAATCGACAACTTCGACAGCATCGAAGAGCTCAACGGATGGTTCCGCAGCGGCGAGTTCGCGCGCAATCCGATCGGCATCACTTACGACGCCGACGAACTCGCGCGCAGGCATCATGAGGGCGTCGGGCTCCAGGAGCTGTTGCGCACGACACTGGCGGGCTCGTCGTCGGATCCGGCGATGATGTCGCGACTGCTGCAGTAGGGAGGCCGAGATGAAACTTGCGACGTTCACGCACGGCGGCAACACGCGCATCGGCGTCGTCGCCGACGACTCGATGGTCGATCTGTCCGCGGCGGCGCCCGAGCTGCCGCGCGAGATGGTGGCGTTTCTCGAGGCGGGAGCAGGCGCGCTCGAGCGCGCGCGCAAGGCGGCCTCCGGCGCGGGCAATCGCATCGCGCTCGCGCAGGTCAAGCTCGAGGCGCCAATTCACCGCCCGCCCGAGTTTCTCGCGATCGGCCTGAACTACGCCGACCACATCGCGGAAACCCGGATGGAGAAGCCCAGGTTTCCGATGTTCTTCAACAAGCAGTCGAGCTGCGTCACCGGACCGTTCGATCCGATTCATCTGCCGCGCGCCTCCAGCGCGCTCGACTATGAGGGCGAGCTGGCGTTCGTTATCGGGCGCCGATGCCGCCACGTGCCGCGCGATCGCGCGCACGAAGTCATTGCCGGCTATCTCATCGCGCACGACGTGAGCGTGCGCGACTGGCAGCGCCGCGCGCCGACCATGACGCTGGGCAAATCGTTCGACACGCATGGGCCAACCGGTCCATGGATCGTTACCGCGGACGAGATTTCCGATCCGCATGCGCTCGACCTGAAGACATTCGTCAACGGCGAGATGCGCCAGCACTCCAACACCAGGAACCTCGTCTTCGACTGCTATCAGCAGGTCGAAACGCTCTCGACCGTGTTCACCCTGCTGCCGGGGACGATCGTTTCAACCGGAACGCCGGGCGGCGTGGCCGCGGCGATGCAGCCGCCCAAGTGGCTCAAGGCCGGCGACGTTGTTCGCATCGAGATAGAGCGCATTGGGCACATCGAGAACCGCGTGATCGACGAGCCCGCTGAAACCGCGCGGATCTGATTCGCCGGCGTCATAAGGCGCGGGCTGCGCGCTCGTGCAAGACAGCCGCGCGCAATGAGTAGCGTCCCGCGTGGCTAGCCGATCTCCTCGGAAAAGCGGATCGTTCCTTTTTTGAGTCCTGCGAGCACTACCTCGACGCCGCCGCTGCGCATCATCCATTCCAGCCGATGGTCGCGGTACTGGCGCTTGAACGCGCCCGACTCGATCACCGTTGACAGCGCGTCCATCGAGCCGGCGAATTGAGTGGCGGCTTCGATCGTTTTGCGGATGCTCTCGCGGTTCTCGATTCGAGTGAGCCACGCGGCGAGCGCCGAATCCGCTTTAGGCGCGTTCCCCCACACCACCGAGCCGTGCACGAACGGGAACACGCTCAAGTCGCCATAGCCGAACGCCGCGCCATTGAAGTATGGCGCCGAACCAAGGTCGCGCTCGAGGCGCGCCTGCATCCCTACCGTTTGTTCACGCGCGCGCGAACCGATTTTTTCCGCCAGCTCGCCGCTCGCCCGCTTCCACACCCGGACTTCCATCAGCCCCCAGTTGATCGCCTCGTAGTAGGTGTCGCAAAGCTCCTCGATCATGCGCACGCGCGCCCGTTCGCGCGGCGACGCGGGCATCATCGGCGGCTTCGGCCATTTGTCCTCGAGGTATTCGAGGATGATCGTGGAGTCGAATATCGCGAGGCCGTCATCGACCAGCGCGGGAACTTCCAGGCGCGGATTGGTCGTGCCGAAATCGGTTGGCGCGCCGCTGAATGCGTTGGGAACCTCTAGCTCGAAGGGCAGATTCTTTTCGTACAGCGCGATCTTGACCTTCTGCGCGTACGGCGAAAATGGATGCTCGTATAGTTTCAGCATTGCAGCTTCAACTCCGGTTGGATTTGGGTTTTTCTTGAACTCGAGAACTCTACGCCGAATGGCGAAGACCGTGAACAGGGAAATTCAGCGGCCGCATCGTCGCGGTTTTTCAGAATCAACGGCTTTGATAAGATAGCGCACGAATCAGGAGAGTAGTGGTATGCGCAGGGTAGTCGCCTCGATAGCTCTGGTAGCCGCCGTGACCGTGATGATCGCGGCGCGCGCTGCCGCCACTGACCTCCGAACGCTGCTCAACAACCAACGCCCGCCCGAGACCTTCAAGTTGATCGACGTCCGGCAACTGGCCGGGCTGATGAAGGACAAGAGCTCGCACGTCCGCATCTACGACGCGAACGGCAACGAGTTGCGCAAAACGGCCGGCATGATTGTCGGCGCCCGTCCGCTCTCATCGTCGGACCACTACAACGTCGCCGATGAGTTGCCGACCGCGCACAACGCGAAGCTCGTTTTCTATTGTGCTGACAAGCAGTGCCTGGCCTCGCATGAGGCCGCGCGTAGAGCGGTCGATGCGGGCTACACCGATGTCAGCGTGATGATGGACGGAATACAGGGCTGGCGCGATGCGGGCGAGCCGGTCGAGTATCCCAACGGCCACGCGAACAACTAGCATCGCGCCGGTTCCTCGACTCCAACAATTCGCTCCGACGATCTGACTAATCGCGGCTCGCCATCGCGCTGGTGCGATGGCATATAGTGGCGGCGTGGCGGGGGTCACATCACAGGATTCCACTGCGGGCGCGGCAGCGCCGCGCGAGATCACCGCGCGGGCGATCCTGCTCGGAGTCGTGCTCGCCCTTGTGTTGGGCGCCGCGAACGCGTACCTCGGTCTTTACGCCGGACTCACCGTGTCGGCGAGCATCCCGGCCGCCGTCATCTCGATGGCGGTGCTGCGAGCGCTCGGCGGCGCGACCATCCTCGAGAACAACGTCGTCCAGACAATTGCCTCCGCGGGTGAGGCGGTCGCGGCCGGCGCGATTTTCACTTTCCCCGCGCTCGTGATCCTGGGCCGCACCGGCCCGCTTCCTTACGTCGAGGTGACGGCGCTATCTGTGGCGGGCGCCACGATGGGCGCGCTGCTGGTCGTATTCCTGCGCCGCGCGTACATCGTCGAGGAGCGCCTGCCGTTTCCCGAGGGCCTCGCGTGCGCGCAGGTGTTGCGCGCCGGCGACACCACCGCGGATGCCGCTCCTCTGGTCTGGGCCGGCCTTCTCGCGGCCGCTCTCAAAGCCGTTCAGGACGTGCTCGGACTGATTCCCGGTGCGCTGTCGGGTGCGCGCTGGATCGGCGGCGCAGCGTTCGCTGGCTCCATGGATATTTCCGCGGCGCTCCTCGGCGTCGGATACATCGTCGGGATCCGAATCGCGATCCTGATATTTCTGGGCGGCGCATTCGAATGGCTAATCGCGATTCCGATCCTCTCCCGCGGGGGCGCGGGCATGCATTCGCTCGGCGCAGCGCAGGCCGCGGCACAAATCTGGAGCGGCCAGGCACGCTACCTCGGCGTCGGCGCTATGCTCACGGGCGGCGTCGTGACGCTGTGGCGATTGCGCACGCGAATCGCCGCGGCGCTCGCCGACAGCGTGCGCGTGGTGCGTGAGAAACAAGCCGCCGCGGTTGCCCGCGAGGATACCGATCTTTCGGCGCGCGCCGTGCTGGCGGCGGTCGCGCTGTGCGTGCCGGTGATCTTCGCGCTGTGCCTGTGGCTCAGCGGATCGATATTGCTGAGCGTCGCGCTCGCGCTGTTGCTGACGATAGTCGGATTCTTTGCGACCGCGGTCGCGGGCTATATCACCGGAATCGTCGGAGCCTCGAACAACCCCGTGTCGGGCGTCACCGTCATCGTGTTGTTGGCAGTCGCGCTGTTCCTGAAGTTCTGCGGCACCGCGGGCGCGGTCGGACCGAACCTGGCGATCCTCGCCGCGGCCGTGGTGTGTACCTCGGCTGCGATGGCAGGCGACTCGATGCATGATCTCGCGACTGGATACTATCTCGGCGCGACGCCGCGCTCGCTCGAAATCGCGGTCCTGCTCGGCGCGATCTCAGCGTCGTTCGTGATGGCGCCGGTGCTCAACCTGCTCGTCACCGGCTATGGAATCGCGGGCACCGCGACGGCGCGCGCCGGAGCACTCGCCGCGCCGCAGGCATTCCTGATGGCGAAAGTGGCGCAGGGCGTTTTCAACGGCGGGCTGCCGTGGGGAACGATCGCCGTCGGCGCCGCACTCGCGGGGGGCCTCGCACTCGCCGATCGCGGGCTCGAGCGCGCGGGCTCGCGATGGCGCACGCCGATCATGCCGGTCGCGATCGGGCTCTACCTTCCATTCGGCCTCAGCGTGACGATCTTCTTGGGCGCGGTGGTGGGCGCGATGGGCGACGAGGTTGCCAACGACGGCGGGAGCGGCGGCCGCGGACTTCTGTTCGCTGCCGGACTGGTCGCTGGCGAGGCGCTGATGGGCGTGCTCAGCGGTGCGCTAGTCACTGCGGGAGTGCGGCTTCCGCTACTTTAGTCGTCCATCTTGAGACGCGGATCGTCGGTCGCGACGCACTTGGCGGCCTGGGTCGTTGCCTGGGCCTGGGCGGCGCCCAGCATGTCTACCAGGTTGCCAGTGGGCTTCTGCTGATAGGCCTCGCGCGTGGTTTCGCACTGCGATTGCAGGTCAAACCTGCGTATCTTGGTCCATTTGGACAGTGGCGCGCTGAAGTTAGTTTCGAAGTGATCTCCGACGGTTCTTGGCGGCGGCATCATCAGATACCAACCGACCAGTGCGAGCGCGGCAAGATGGCGAAACTTCATGACTGATGTGCGAGTGTACTTGCGTGCGAGGTGCCCACGCAATTACATCGAGGGATGGAACGATTTGCAATCCGCTGACCGGCGCGGTGCCGTTGATCGGCGGGAAGACGACACAGAACCCGGTGCACGGCGAAACGGTCGAGATAAGGGCCATCTGGGAGTAAACGCGAGGCGCGCGCGAGGCGGGCCGCGACGGGCGGGGCATCCGCTTCTGGAGCCGAGCCAGCGTCGATCGAGGGCGGGCTGACGGCGTTTGCTTATTTGCGCAGGCGGCGCATCTGGCGCCCGGTCATCATCCAGCGCAGCTCCGCGCCGCCGCGATCGAAACGAGCCGGCAGCTCGAGCGCGACGCACGCGCCCTGCTTGAGCCGGATGTGCGCCAACTCGGCTGAACCGCACAGCAGGATCGAGCCGAGCTGGCTCAACTGCGGTTCATGGCCGACGATCATCACGTCGCTGTAGCGCGCGAACGGTTTGAGTGCGGTGACAACGTCGGCGGCGGCAACTCCGGTCGCGAGCGCGGGCAGGACCTGCGGCGCTGGCGTATTCGAATATGCGGCGGCGACGATCTCCGCGGTCTGGGCCGCGCGCGCCAGCGGGCTGGTGAGAATCACCTCGAACTTGAGGCCGAGCGCGCGCATCCCGTTGGCCGCGTCGCGCATTTTTTCCGACGAACGCGCGGTCAGCTTGCGCGCGCCGTCGTCACCGTCGGCACCGGCTTCCTCGGCCGTCGCGTGCCGCAAAATATACAAAATCATGCCGCGCTATCCGTCCCTGTCTCGACCTGGGGCTGCTGCTCATTGACCGCGGCGCGCGCTTCGATGAGCACGTCGGCCGAAATTCCGGCGCGCTCGAAACGCCGGAACGCCTTGAGGGCGCGGCGCGCGAGCTTGCGCTGGCGAGCCATCAGGACCTGGATCAGTTCGCCTGCTGCGAGCACCGCTTCGGGACGCGCGCCTTCCGATCCGGCGTAGGAATGCAGGTAGGTTATCGCCACCGCCACGTCATTATAGGTTCCGAGCAGTTCCTGTAAATCCTCCAGGCGCGCGGCCACCTTGCGCATCCGCTTGCCGCCGAGATTCGCAAGCAGCTCGAGCGCGTAGCGCAGGCGCTTGACGCGAATCCGCAGGCGATGAAACGCCTCGTACGGCGAGTCGGCGTTGAGGCTGGAGCCCGCGCGGAGGGTCGCGCGCACCATCGGCTGCAAAAGCGCCGGCGCCGCCTGCTCCAGCGCCGTGTCGGGAAGCTTCCTGAGCGCGGGCTTCCCGAGTCTGGTCATCAGCGCCACGTGCCGCTTCGATTCCAGGGTAGCGCCCAGCTTCTCCTGTTCCGCGCGGCGCCGCGCGCTCAGCCAGTGATAAATTTCCTGCAGCGATTGCGTCAGCGAGGGCTCGATTTTGCCGCCGCGCTCGCCGATGATTTTCTCGATCACATCGCACTCGCGCACCACGCCAGCCTGGCCCGCGCACCATCCGAGGTCGCGCTTGAGAATCCTGACGTAGGTCGCGTGCATGGTGGTGGCGAACAGATCGATCGCCGCGCGCAGGCGCCGGGTCGCGACGCGGAACTGATGAACCGGCTCGACTTGCCCGGCCGCCGCGCCGGGCTGCTCATTGGAAATGGCGTCGGCGCAAACTGCGATGGTGCGCTCGACCGCCGCACGCAGCGCTTCATCGGGATCGAGACGCAGCTTGCGCCGCACGGGCGAGTCGGCTGCGGCGGCCACGATCTAGTCCTTATGCGACGATGGAGCGGGCGACTCCTCGTGCAGGGCCACGGCACGTGGCGGATTGGCGAGCTTCAGGTAGTCGGCGATATGGGTCCGCAGCGCGATCTGGATTTCTTCGATCGGACGGCGCGCGTCGATCGCGATGAAGCCAAACTCCTGCGAGAGCCGCCGGTACTGTTCGATGAGCGAGCTCTGGTAGCGCTGGAACGAATCGAACATGTCGCTGGCCAGGGACAGATGCATCCCGGACTCCCAGTAGTCCATCCCCTTGCCCTGCACCACGCGCGGGATCAGCGACTCGACGTCGATGTCGAGGTAGAGGACCAGGTCCGGCACCATCGCCATACCGAACAGGTCGCGCGACCACGCGGGGTCGGCGCCCATCACGGTGTTGCGCGCGAACGCCGTGTACATGTAGCGATCCGCGATGACGATGAAACCGGCCTGCAGCGACGGCAGAATCTCATGCTCGAGGCGATCGGCAAAGTCGGCCGCGTAGAGCAGGCTGAAGGTCGTGACCGTGAGCTGATGGCCCGCCTTGGCGTCGTTGATGGTCTCGAACAGCAGCGGCGATCGCGTCCATCCGGTGTTGCTCACCGCGTAGCCCTCGAGCTCGAGCCATGGGCGCAGCAAATCGATCTGCGTCGAGCGGCCAACGCCGTCGGTGCCTTCGATCGCGATGAGATGGCCGGGCAGGCGCTTGCGCGTCAGGTAGGGGAGGCCGTGCCCGTACCAGGTTTTAGCTCGCTTGGATCGGGACGGCATGGTTCCCCTTGGCGCGATGGCTGTCGTAGTCGCGAAGTATTTCCTGCACCACTCTACGAACGATCTTCTGCTGCGCTGGTATCTCGCCGGTCGCATCGACTACTCGCAGTCCGAATTCTTCGGCAAGTTGATCGTAGATTCCGAGCACGCGGCTCTGGAAGCGGCGGAAGCTCTCGACCGGGTCGCTCGACAGGCCCACGTCCATCCCGGCCTCGTGATACTTGAGCTTGGCGCGCCCGGCGAGCAGCCGCTCGAGCGAGATTTCGATCGGCACGCGAAAATAAAGCGTAAGGTCAGGCCGCAGCGCGAAGCTGTATACGCCGCGCACCCATTCGGGATGCACGCCGCGGGCAACGTCGCGCGCAAATGCGGTGTAGACGTAGCGATCGGCGAGCACGATCATGCCCGCCTTGAGCGGCGGCAGGATCTGATAGGTGAGCCGATCGGCGAAATCGACCGCGTGAAGCAGGCTGAACGTGGTCGGTGTCAGCAGGTTCTTCTTTTTGCCGCGCTGCATCGAGCGGCGGACCAGCCGCGACGAGTTCCACTCCGTGAAGTGAACCGGGTAGCCGCGCGAGCGCAGCCATCGCTCGAGCAGCAGGAGCTGAGTCGATTTGCCGGAGCCGTCGATGCCCTCGACGGCGATGAGCCGGCCCGGATACGGATGGGGCGCGGCGAGCAGGTTCTTGGTCGCGAGTTTGACGACGGCCGCGGGCGAGGCGGGGGCACTCGCGCCGTTTTGGGGCTGTTCTAGCGCTGCAGGATCACCTGGCGGTCCAGCAACCTCGACAACAGGTCCGTCCTTCTCTCGCATGTCCATAGTTCGAGATCAGCCTTTTCGTCTTTGGAATCGAGACCGACGATCAATCGACCCGGAGAGTAACTGACCTCAATATTTTTAACCACACCAAAATGGCTGCGGTCCAGTGCGTCAGCGACGCGCAGAATCGCGGCCAGCCCGCGCGCCGTGCGGCGCTTGCCGGTACTGAGTGCTTTCAGTTCCGGCGAGTCGAGTTTGGGCGCCTGCTTGCGATGTCCGCGCGCGGCCTGGGCGATGACTTCGATTTCATCCTGATCGAAACCGAACAGCTCGGCGTTTTTGATCAGGTAATAAGAATGGCGGTTGTGCCTGTCATGGTCAATCGCGTGGCCGATATCGTGCAAAAGAGCCGCAAATTCAAGCAGTTCGCGCGAGCCCTTGCCGAGCCCCAACACCGGCGCAGTCGCGTCGAAGAGCTTGAGCGCCAGGCGGCGGACCTGCTTGCCGTGCGCATTGGAGCCGACGAAGCGCGCCGCGAGCACGTTGACCGACTCGCGCCGCGCATCCGACGACGAGCGATGATTTTTCGCGCGCGCCAGTCCCAGCAGCACGCCCTCGCGCAGCGCCCAGGTGCAGGCGACCAGTTCCGGAGCGCCGGTGGCTCGCAGCACGAAGTCGGTTAGGGCGGCCGCCGCCGGCATCAGGTCGACGCGCTTGGGATCCATGCCGGGAAGCTCGACTCGGAGCGCGGCGTTGGCCTCGACCAGCTCGCGCGCGAGCTTTGCGATCTCCGGGGCCGACGCGCTCGCGCCGTGGAGGCGGCCCAACTCTTCGCCGCGCGCGGCCCGTGCCATCGCGACCATCGTATTGATGGTGCCCGAGGTGCCGATCGCGCGGATCACTTTTTTGCGCCGCGCCTTGCGCAGCAGCGGACCGATGGCGCGCTCCAGATGCGCTTCGAGGCGGCGCAGTTGCGCGCGCGAGGGCGGATCGTCGGTGAGAAAACGCTCGGCCAGCCGCGCCGCGCCGAGCTTGACGCTGCGCATCCAGAGCGGGCGCCCGTTTTCGACCAGCACCAGCTCGACGCTGCCGCCTCCGACGTCGATCAGCAGGTACGGTCCGCCTTCGAGGCCGAGCGCATGCCGGGCGGCCTGGAAGATGAGGCGCGCCTCGTCGATGCCGGAAATCACCTCGACGGCGATCCCGGTCTCGCGGCGGATGCGGCGGATGAACTCGGCGCGGTTGCGCGCCTCGCGCACCGCGCTGGTCGCGACCACGCGAATCCGATTGACGCGGCGCACGCGGGCGAGGCGGCGAAAATTTCCGAGCGCGCGCACCGCGAGATCCATCGCTTCGCTGGACAGACGCCCGGTGGTGAATACGCGCCGCCCCAGCCGGACCATCTCTTTGACCCGATCGACGACCTCGATGTGACCGTCGGCGCCGACGTCGGCAATCAGCATGTGCACGGAATTGGAGCCGACGTCGATGGCCGCAAGGCGCATATTTTCAGCGTAACCTTGACGCGCGATCTTGTCAGCACTGATGGCGCCCGCGCTCGTAACTTCTTGTTCTTCCAACCCGGCAAGCCTAGCGCGCGGATGTTACCGGATGATGAACGCGCGCGCCGGGAGACTTGAGCCTGCCTTCTCTTTTCGCGCTCGGTTAAGATGTAACGGATGCCGGTTCTCCCGGCCTTTTTATGAGCGCCGCTGCGACTACCGCGATCGAGCACATTGAACCAGGGCCGGCGACTTACAAGTGGCTGGTCGCGCTCGCGGTGATGCTCGGCACCACGCTGGAGGTGCTCGATACTTCGATCGTCAACGTCGCGCTGCCGCATATGCAGGGCACCTTCTCCGCGAGCGTCGACGAGATCGCGTGGGTGCTGACCAGCTACCTGGTCGCCAACGGCATCATGATCCCGATGACCGGATGGATTTCGTCGCGCTTCGGGCGCAAGCGCTACTTCATGACTTCGGTGGCCGTGTTCGTGGTCGCCTCGGGATTCTGCGGCGCGGCGCGCTCGCTCGATCAGATGGTCGTGTTCCGTTTGATCCAGGGGGCAGCGGGCGCGGCGATGGTGCCGTCGTCGCAGGCGATCCTGATGGAAACCTTCCCGCCCAACGAGCAGCAGCTCGCGATGGCGACCTGGGGGATGGGCCTGATGGTCGCGCCGATCATGGGGCCGACGCTGGGCGGATGGATCACCGACAACTGGAACTGGCGCTGGAACTTCTACATCAACCTGCCGATCGGCACCGCCGCGCTGCTGATGGTCTGGTACTTCGTGCACGACCCCAGCTACCTGCGCCAGCGGCGCGCGCGCGGCGGCAAGGTCGACTATGCGGGAATCGGTTTGCTCACCGTCGGACTTGGGCTGATGCAGATCGTGCTCGACCGCGGGCAGCGCGCGGATTGGTTCGCGGCGCCGTGGGTCTGGTATGCGACCGCCGCGTCGGCGGCGTGCATAGCGATGCTGGTCATCAACGAGCTGCGGGTCAGCGAGCCGATTCTCGACCTCAGGATTTTCAAAATTCCGGTGTTCACGCTCTCGGTCGGCTTGATCGTGACGATGAGCTTCGCGCTGTTCGGGACCGGCCTGCTCAACCCGATTTTTTTACAGGAGCTGATGGGCTACACGGCCTGGCGCGCGGGGCTGGTGCTCGCGCCGCGCGGCCTCGGCACCATGATCTCGATGCTGCTGGTCGGACAGCTCGCGCGGCTGCGCTACGACACCCGGCCGCTTATCGGCATCGGCTACCTGCTGATGGGCTACGGCCTGTGGACGATGTCGCGCTGGGATTTGCAGGTCAGCACGTGGGTGGTCGTTTGGCCGAGCATCGTGATGGGCATCGGGATGGGAATGATCTTCCCGACGCTGTCGGCGAGCACGCTGTCGTGCGTTGCGCGCGAGCGGATCGGCTACGCGGCGAGCCTCTACAACATGATGCGCAACACCGGCGCCGCGATCGGCATCTCGTACATGACCACCGTGCTGGTCAATCACGAACAGGTGCATCAGTCGCGGCTGGTCGAGCACTTCACCGTGTTCGACGCGTGGAAGATGAGCAACGCGGGCGCGCACGCGCCGGGCGCGTTCAACTACCTGCCGCAAATAATCAGCGGGCATAAGCAGGGACTCGGAATGATTTACGACATGATCCAGGCGCAGGCCGAGATGCTCGCGTTCAACGACATCTATCGCGTGCTGGCGATCGCGATGTTCATCCTGATCCCGAGCTTTCTGCTCCTGCGCCGCGCGCAATCCGGCGCCGGCGCGGCCGCGCACTGATCAAGTTCGCATCGCAGCGAAGGCGTGCTCGAAGGCCGCCAGCGCCGGCGCGTCGAACAGCACCAGCTCGACGTGCTCGAGCGAGGTCGCATCGCGAAGATGCGCGCGGATTTCCTCAAGCATCACGGTGGCGCATCGATCGATTGGAAACCCGGCAATCCCGGTGCCGATCGCGGGGAACGCGATCGACTTCAACCCCGCCTCGGCCGCGCGCTTGAGCGAATTGCGCGTCGACGCGCGCAGGTGCTGCTCGCTGGTGCGGCCACCCAGGCGCATCGAGGCGGCGTGAATGACGTGGCGCGCCTTGAGCTTGCCGCCGCCGGTGATCGCCGCCTCGCCCAGCGCAATTGTTCCGATGCGATCGCATTCGGCCTGGATCTCCGGGCCGCCCTTGCGCCGAATCGCGCCCGCGACTCCGCCGCCGAGCTGCAGGTCGTTATTGGCGGCGTTCACGATCGCGTCGACCTTTGCGTCGGTCAGATCGCCCTGCCGCAGCGTCACTTTGGAGCGCCATTCGTTGCTCATCGCGATGTCTCCTGAGAATTTTCGCGGCGCGGCGCAAGCCTCACGCGCATTTGTTATTATCGCGCCATCCGGCGGGAACCCAAGAGCGAGCGCAAGTTGATGGGCGGGGAAACGGAGCGGACCAGGAGCAATTTTGCGCGGCCGGCCGCGCGCGTCGGCGCGGCGGTTTTGTGGATCGCGCTAGTGTCGGCGTGCACGCGGGCGGCGCCCTCGGCGCCGCCGGGCTTTATCCAGGTCGATATCGAGACCTCACCGACCGCGACCGACCCGCGCTTTTCCACCGACGCGACTTCCTCGCGCGTCAACGAGCTGGTGTTCGATTCGCTGTTGAAGGTCGATCGCGACGGTCGCTTCATCGGTGATCTGGCAGAGAGCTTCGCGCGCACCTCGCCGACTGAATTGGTATTTCATCTTCGCCACGGCGTCCGCTTCAGCGATGGCCGCGAGCTCACCGCGCGCGACGTTAAGTTCACTTACGACTCGATCCTGGCTCCTGCCAACCGATCGCCGCGCCGCGCGGCCATGGCGCAGCTCGCGTCCGTCGATGCGCCCGATCCGTACACCGTGGTGATGACGATGCGGGCGCAGTATGCGCCCGCGTTCGAGCTCGGGATGCAGGGCATCGTGGCGGCCGGCACCGCGATCCGCGCGCCGGCGCCGCCCGGCAGCGGTGCGTTCATGCTGACCAGCTTTTCCCGCGACGAAGCCGCGGTCCTCGCGCGCAATCCGTACCGGCCGTACTCGGGTCCGCTGGCGCGTGGAATTGTTTTCAAGGTCGTTCCAGATCCGACCGTACGCGCGCTCGAGCTTGCCGAGGGAGTCTGCGATTTCGCGGAGAACAACCTGGAGCCGTACCTGCTTCCGTATCTCAGTGCGCAGCCCAATCTCGTGGTCAGCAAATCTCCCGGCAATACCTATCGCTACTTATCATTCAATTTTCGCGACGTGCGCCTCGACGATGTCCGCGTTCGCCGCGCGATTGCATATGCAATCGATCGCAACGCAATAGTCAGTTCGCTCCGGCGAGGGACCGCGCGCGTCGCGACCGGGATGCTCCCGCCTGAGAACTGGGCCTATGACGGCGACGTGAAAACCTATTCTTACGATCCCGCCCGCGCCGCCGCGCTGCTCGAGGAAGCTGGCTATCCTCGCGGCGCCAACGGGATGCGCGATCTCGCGTTCGTTTACAAGACCACCCCGGACCAGGCGCGCCTGGGCGAGATACTACAAGCGATGCTCGCTCGCGTCGGAATCCGTATCAGCGTTCGCACCAACGAGTTTGCGACTTTCTATAGCGATATACAGATCGGAAATTTCGATCTCACTTCAATGAACTGGGTAGGCATCAACGACCCGAATCATTACTACATGGTATTCGATTCAAAGATGATTCCACCGACTGGCTATAATCGCGGCGCCTATGCGAACCCCGCGATGGATCGCCTGGTCGAGGCCGGCGCGGTGACGCTCGATCCCGCCGAACGCAAAAGTATATATGCCCAGGTTCAACAGCTCGCCGCCGAGCAACTGCCGTACGTGTCGCTATGGTGGGATGACACCGTCGCGGTGATGAACCGCAGGCTCGCGGGCTTCCAGCCATACCCGAACGGCAGCCTGCGCTCGCTCGCGACTGTCACGGTCGCGGGCGGCGGCGGAGCGGAGCCATCGCGGTGATCGGTTTCCTGGCCCGGCGCATCCTCGCGATCGTTCCGGTCGCGCTCGGCGTGGCGACGCTCACCTTCGCGCTGATCCACCTGGTGCCGGGTGACCCGGTGGAGGCGATGCTGGGCGAGAACGCCGCGCCGGCCGACGTCGCCGGCATGCGCCATTCGCTCGGTCTCGATCGTCCGCTCCTGGAGCAGTACGGCGCGTTCCTGGGCGGTCTGGCCCGGGGCGATCTCGGCGAGTCGATCTCGTATCGCACCTCCGTCGCGCGGCTGATCGCGGAGCGCTTCCCGGCTACGCTCGAGCTCGCGGCGGCGGGCCTGCTCGTCGCGATCATCGTCGCGTTTCCGCTCGGCCTGATCGCGGGCGCGCGGCCCGGCGGCGCCGGCGATCTCGGCGCGATGGGCTTCGCAGTGCTCGGCATCTCGGTCCCGCATATCTATCTCGGGCCGCTGCTGATGATCCTGTTCTCGCTCGATCTGCGATGGCTTCCGCTGACCGGGCGCGGCGGCCTCGCTCATCTGGTTCTGCCGGCCGTCACGCTCGGCACCGCGCTCGCGGCGATTCTCGCGCGGATGCTCCGCCAGAGTCTCATTCAAGTTCGCGAGAGTGACTATATGCGGACCGCGCGCAGCAAGGGCGTCGGCGAGACGGCGGCGCTCCTCGGACATGGGCTGCGCAACGCGCTCTCGCCGGTAGTGACTATTCTCGGATTGCAACTCGGCGCGCTGCTGACCGGCGCACTGATCACCGAAGTGATTTTTTCGTGGCCCGGATTGGGACGCCTTCTGATCAGCGCGATCAATCTGCGCGATTACCCACTGGTCCAGGGATGCGTCCTCACGTTCGCGCTCAGCTACGTGTTCGTGAACATGCTGACCGACGTGGCGTACGGGCTAATCGATCCGCGGGTCCGGCTGTCGTGAGGCGCGCCGGCGGAAATCCCGCGCTCGCGGCCGGCTTCGCGATCGTCGCGGCGCTGGTGCTATGCGCGCTCGCCGGGCCGCTGATCGTGCGCGCGAATCCGTTCGCGATCGATCTCGCGCGCGCGCTCGCGGGGCCGAGCCGGGGACATCCGTTCGGATGTGACGCGCTCGGGCGAGACGTGCTCGCGCGCGTGATGTGGGGCGCGCGGCTGTCGCTCGCGGTGTCGATCTCAGTCGTCGCGCTGTCGCTCGTGATCGGCAGTTTGATCGGCGGCGCAGCGGCGCTCGCGGGCGGGCGCGTCGACAGCCTGGTGATGCGCGCGGTCGACATCGTGCTCGCCTTTCCCGGAATCCTGCTCGCGATCGCGCTGGCCGCGATTCTCGGTCCGGGCCTCGCCGACCTGGTGATCGCGCTTTCCGCGATGGGCTGGACTGGCTACGCGCGGCTGGTCCGCGGCGAGGTGCTCTCACTGCGCGAGCGCGAATATGTACGTGCGGCGGAAACGCTGGGCGCGCGGCCGTCGCGCCTGTTGTTCCGCCATCTGCTGCCCGGAATCGCGGGGCCGGTTGCGGTTCAGGCGACTTTTGGAATCGGCGGAATAATCGGCGCCGAGGCCGCGCTCTCATTTCTCGGACTGGGCGTGCTGCCGCCGACGCCGAGTTGGGGCAATATGCTCGACGCGGGACGCGCGTTCCTGCTGGTCGCGCCGCATCTCACCACCGCGCCCGGGATCGCGATCGGACTTTCCATTCTGGGATTCAATTTGCTCGGCGACGGGATCGCGCAACGCGTCGGCACCCGCGCCTGAACTGGCTATTCGCGGAAAAAAGAAATTCCCTTGTTGGTGGATCAACCGCCAACTAGCATCTCAGTGGTGAAGAAGGCGGCCGGGGTCCATTCGTTCGCGCAATCTCTGACAGGCACAGTCGTGCTGCCCGGCGACGGGAATTACGGAAAGCTGCGCCGCGTGTGGAATCACGCGATCAATGAGTATCCGGCGATAATAGTCAGATGCGCGAACACGGACGACGTCCGGCGCGCGGTGGAGTTCGCGCGGCACAGAGACTTGTTGACCGCGGTTCGCGCGGGCGGCCATAGTTTCGCCGGCCATGGCGTCTGCCAGGACGGTATGGTGATCGATCTGTCGCCGATGAAGCGCGCGCAGATCGATCCGGTCGCAAAGCGAGTGACTATTGAAGCCGGGGTCGTCGCGGGCGAGCTCGACTTACTCACTCAGGCATTTCGAATGGCGGTGCCGCTCGGCTCCTGTCCGACGGTGGGCGTTGCGGGATACTCACTTGGCGGCGGTGAAAGTTCACTGACTCCGAAATTCGGCTACGGATGCGATAACATAATCGGACTCGAAGTTGTTACCGCCGACGGCAAGGTCGTGCGCGCGCGCGAAAGCGAACACGCGGACCTGTTCTGGGCGATGCGCGGGGCGGGCGCGAATTTTGGCGTCGCGACCGCGCTCGAGTTCCAGCTCCACGCGATCGAAACAGTTCTCTCCGGCGATTTGAAATATCCGATTCGGCAAGCAAAAAAGATTCTGCATTTTCTCGACAGCTTCGCGACCACCATCCCGCCCGAGTTGTTTCTGACCGCCGCGGTGCTGCCGCATCCGGGCGAGCGGATGCTCGATGTCAAAGTGGTGTGGATTGGCGATCGGCGCAAAGGCGAGCGGCTGCTGCGCCCGATGCGCACTTACCTGAAGCCGTTCGCGGACACCATCAAGCCCAAGGCTTACCTCGACGAGCAGCGCGCGGGCTTCGATGTGCCGGAGGGCGACTTCTCGAGTCATCGGCGCGGCGGGCATTTCGCACGACTCAGCGATGACATCATCGAACTGATCACGGAACACGCGTCGAACGCGCCGCACGAAGCGAGCGGGATCACGATGATGTACTGGCACGGGCCGTGGTGCTCGCGGCCGCATGACAACGCGTTCGGCTTCCGCCGCACCGGCTTCGAATTCTGGGTGCATTCCTATTGGAAGAAGGCGCGCGAGCGCAAAAAGTCGTGCGCATGGGTCGAGGAATTCTTCGCCGCGCTCCATCCTCTTTCGACCGGCGCAGTCTACTTGAACGATCTCATGAATGAAGGCGACGAGCGCGTCAGGGCCGCGTACGGCGACAAGTACGATCGGCTGTCGAAGATCAAGCGCAAGTACGATCCGGAAAACTTTTTTCGCGTGAATCAGAACATCAAGCCCGCGCCGTGAATGCGAAACCGAAATTTGGTAGAGATAGCGGCATCATGAAACTTTACTACTGTCCGCGGACGCGAGCGTTTCGCGCGCTCTGGATGCTCGAGGAGACCGGCGCGCGGTACGAGCTGGTGCTCGTCGACATCCGCAACGGCGCGCAGGACACCGCGGCGTATCGCGCCGTCAATCCGATGATGAAAGTGCCGGCGCTCGTCGATGGCGACGCCGCGATGGGCGAGACCGGCGCGATCCTGATCTACCTGGCCGATCGGTTTCCCGATGCCAAGCTCGCGCCGGCCCTCACCGACCCGCGCCGCGGCCGCTACCTGCAGTGGATCTTCTTCGGCACCGGATGCATGGAGCCGGCATTTGCGGAGAAGGCCGCCGGCTGGAAAAGCAACGCGTTCAGTTTCGCGTGGGGCGACTTCGCGCGCGTCGCACAGGTGCTCGAGGACGGCCTCGCCGCCGCAGGACCGTGGATCATGGGCGCGCAGTTCACCGCCGCCGACGTCCTGCTCGGCTCGAATGTGCAGTGGGGACTCGATACCAAAATGTTTGCCGGCAAGCCCGCGTTCACGAACTACGTCGAGCGCATCCGGGCGCGGCCCGCGTTTCAGCGCGCGACCGAGATAGAGAATACCCAGTCGGCGTCCGCATGAATCGCGGCGAAGTGACTAGTCAGACCGCGTCGAGCGCGCGATCTTTCACGATAGAGTCGGCCAGTTGTCGAGGATGTATTTTGCCGCGCGGAGAGTTACGGCGTGGATCGTGAAAATCGGATTGACCGCGCCTGAAGTCGGGAAAAGGCTCGGCCCTGCCACGAACAGGTTGCTGACGTCGTGAGTCTGTCCGTAGCTGTTGGCGATTGAACTGCTCGGGTCGCGTCCCATGATCGCGCCACCCATCGAATGGATTTGCACCTGGGGACCCGTCCACACCTCGTATGCTCCCGCCGCTTTGAACACCGCCTGACCCTGCTTGATGCCCGCTTCGTAGCAGCGTATGTCGCCGGCGCTGAAGTCGTGGGTCACGCGCGCGAGCGGAAAGCCGTACTGATCCTTCTTCTCAGCGCGCACCAGCCGATTCTCCGCGCTGGGCAGATTTTCGCCGAAATAGGTCATCGACGCGAGATAGCTACTCGCAGTCCGCATGAACTGGCTAAGCGCGGTGCCGAACAGTTCTGGGCGCGAGTTGGCGATCCCCAGCAAATCATTGGGTTTCAGAGCCTGCGCGATTAGCCACTGCGCGCTGTTGATATAGCCTCGCCGTGGATCCTTGTGATAGTCCTCCTGGCATAGTAACTGGCCTCCGGTGGTCCCCAGGTAGTTTTCCGTTTTTTCTTTGAAGAGACCGTACACAGTATTGGAACTGTGCGACATCATGTATTTGCCGAGCGTGCCACTGGAATTGGCGAGCCCCTCCGGATGCCGGTCAGTCGCGGAGTTCAGCAGGATGCGCGGCGTCTGGAATGCATACGCGGCCACGATGACGACGCTCGCCTCTGCCACCTGGCGATTGCCTTTGGCGTCGTAGTATTCGACGCCGGTTGCACGAGCGCCTTTGGCATTAGTCAGTACGCGGGTGACGCAACTGTTATTGAGTATTGTTGCGCCCGCTTTAATCGCCTGCGGCAGATAGACCGCCAGCGGGTTTCCCAGCGCCAGAATCGGACAGCCCGCATCGCACCATCCGTCGTATATGCAGGCCGGACGGCCATGGTACTCGATCGAATTCACCGCCAGCGGGACTTGCGCGGTGCGCAAGCTCAGCCGGGAAAAACCTGCGGCGATAACCGCAGCCTGCCGAAAGGTTTTTCGCGGCGGCATCGGATAGGGTTCGCCCGGCGGCCTCCAGACTTCCGCTTTCGCGTCTCCGGAAATGCCGACCTCTTTCTGAATCTGATCGTAGTAGGTGCGCAGGTCGTCGTAGGCGATTGGCCAGTCCAGTCCCTGTCCGAAACGCGTCCGCATGTCGAAATCGTCGAGATGGCGTCTGAGCCAGACGCCGTAGTGATGGAGCGCGGCCCCGCCCGTTCCCCATCCCGACCCAAAGTTTACTGCCAGCGGATTCCTGCCCGTGGTTTCGGTCGGTGGCCCGGACCATTTGATGCGCCGAGCCCATATCTGCGAGCTGTACAAATCGGCGGCGGAGCGCTGCGGCCCGCCGTCGAGGATCAAAACCCGCTTGCCGCCCTGTGAAAGCTTCGCGGCGAACAGGCTCCCCGATGCTCCCGAGCCAACGATGACGACATCAACGCGCTCCATTCGGCTCACCAGTTTTTCGCCGGCGCGAGCAGCGCCATGTAAGGGACGCCAAGCTTGCGGAAACCTTCGGGCGTGCCGTAGACCACGTCCACCGCGTCATTACGAGTCACAAAGTAGAAGAGCGGCGCCGGTGGCAGTCCGCCCCATCCGGCCGGGTCGCTTTGCGACAGCTCGCGAATCAGGCTGGTCTTCTGCAGTGGATCGATCGGGTCGAAGGCGCGCCCGTATCGTGACGCGCTCAGGTCTTGCAGCGACTTCAGCCCGCGCCGGTAAAACTCCAGGTAGCTGAGGTCGATATAGTCAGTGTATTTCAGAAATAGTAATGGATCGTGCCGGCCGAGTTGATCATCGACATAGTATGCAATTCCAGCCGCTCGAGCTCCTGGCACCAATGCCTCGCCCAGCGCTTCGAGCGTCGCTGCTTCCGCAGTAGTGAGATTACTCAGTTGCGCGCCTCTCGCGCGCGCCTCGGCCGGGCTGATCGGCCCCCATATGCTGTTGACGGTGATGAAGGTCAGCCCGGCGGCCATTTTGCCCAGCAGTTCGCGGCGTGTGATGCCGCCGTGGCTGATATCCTTTCGGCGTTTCAAAAGGTGTCCCGCAACTTTGCTTTCACCTTGGCGGCCAGAGGACTTGCGTTGTATTTTGAACCTCGCACTTTGCTTCGATGATTGGCAACTCGACGCACCGCGCGGCGCTTCGACAAGAGCGAGAAGAAACAAAGTTTTTTCCCTCACCCGGGATTCGACGCCGAGCGGACGCGAACGATCGTAGCCGGGGCAGCGAATCCAGGCCGCGGCATGGCGATGCAGACTCTTCTCCATCAGCGACCACGCCGGCTTCCAGCGTAGGTAGTGGGTGGGTCCCCCGTGGCCCGGGCCGCCCGCCTTCTGTCTTGCACCTGGAAGCTTAATTTAGTACCTAACTGTAAGCTAATTTTTATGCCACTCCGGGCGTAGGTCCGGAGAGGAGGGAATGTGAGCACGCGCACAATCACTCTCCGCATCGGGGCAAACCGGCCGGCGGCTTTCGGGCCGGCGCTTGCGACCGCCACCCTCTGGAACAATCCTCGCTCCGGAAACCTTGCGGCGCGCAGAGCTTACCTCCTCGCTGCGGCCATATTGCTGTGCCTTGCGATCCTGGCGGCGCCTCGAGTTGCCTCCGCCCAGCTGCTCACGTTGAACGGGTCTATCGCGGGCACGGTCAATTTCTGCGGGTCCGGGAACGGCGCTGATGCGACCGTCTCGATCCCGGGGCTCTCGATTTTCGCGAACGTCAATTCCAGCGGCAAGTTCGTGCTCATCAACGTCCCCATCGGGACCTACCAGGTCCAAGTTCAGGTTCCCGGCGCAAGCCCGAAGGTGCTTTCCCCGGTCTATGTCCTCTTCGGCAAAACTACCAACCTTGGGTCTATCGCGATCTGCTGCAACAACGGCCTGGCCGGGCTCTGCGGTGGAAGCTGCGTCAATACTCAGTCCGATCCGCAGAACTGCGGGAGCTGCGCCAATGCATGCGGCAGCGGCGCGCTATGTTCCAATGGCCAATGCGTCGTCACCTGCGACCCTGGTCTGACCAACTGCGCCGGAGTATGCGACAACACTCAAGTCGATCAGGCCAACTGCGGCGCGTGCGGCAATCTCTGCGCTTTCGACCAGCGCTGTGACGCCGGGGTTTGCGTCTCTACCTGTGCCTCGGGACAAACCTCCTGCGACGGACAATGCGTCAGCACCGCGACCGATCCGCACAATTGCGGCGGCTGCGGCGTCGAGTGCTCGCTCGCCAACGCAACCTCGGCGTGCGTCGCCGGCGCCTGCGCGATCAGCGCGTGCGCAGCGAATTTTGCGAACTGCGACCAGAACCCCGCCAACGGGTGCGAAGTCGATCTCCTGAACGATCCTGCCAACTGCGGGAGTTGCGGGAATAGCTGCGCGCCGGGCCAGGAATGCAGCGCGGGCGCATGCGTCACCACCTGCCCTGCCGGGCAAAATCTGTGCAATGGCGCCTGCGTGGACACCAAAAATGACAATGGCAACTGCGGCGGGTGCGGGGTCGCTTGCGGGACCGGCCAGCAATGTAGCAACGGCCAATGCACCACGTCCTGTCCGGTCGGGCAGAACCTGTGTAGCGGCGCGTGCGTGGATGAAACCATTGATAGTGGCAACTGCGGAGCTTGCGGAAATAGCTGCGCGCCGGGTCTCCATTGCAGCGAGGGCGCCTGCACCGGCACCTGTCCCACCGGCGAAGCGCTATGCGGCAGCACGTCGGCCTGCGTAAATCTTTCCCAGGATAACAATAACTGCGGAGCCTGCGGCTTCGCGTGCCCGGCCGGACAGCAATGCAGCGGCGGCGCCTGTCAGTGCGGGTCCGGAGAAACTCTCTGCGGCGGCACCTGCGTGAATACCACGAACGATAACAACAACTGCGGCGGGTGCGGCAAGGAGTGCTCGACCATCCAGCAATGCAGCGGCGGTTCGTGTCAGTGCACGGGCGGACTGACCAGTTGCAACGGCGCATGCGTGAACACGACGGACGATCCAAATAACTGCGGCACCTGCGGAAATGTATGCAGTTCCGAGGATTCGTGCGTGGTCGGTGTTTGCGAGATACCGAAGTAGGCAGCTCGGTTAGCTACTTCGATCGACTGGCTATTTAGCCCGAACTGCCAACGCGGCGGCGTTTTGATACGCCGCCGCATTCAGTTTCCAGATTCCGGATTGCATTATCCGTAGCCGCTCCGCGTATCGACGCGGATGCGGCCATCGAAAGGTTCGTGCTAGACGTGTTCCGTCGAGGATCGAATCGTGGAACCGATGGAACCGATCGAGATCGCGCGCCGGCTGGCCGAGTTCATTCGCATCCAGGGCTCGTTCAGGAACGTCGCGATCGAGAACCTGCGCCGGATGCCGGGCGGCGCCTCGCGGGAAATCTGGTCCTTCGATGCGCTCCTCGCGGGCCGCGACGGCGGACCGACGCGGCGTGCGATGGTGCTGCGGCGCGACCCGGGCGCGCATCAAATCAGCACCAATCGGCGCCACGAATTCCTGATGCTCCGCGCCGCATTCGAAGAAGGCGTCGAGGTGCCTGAGGTCTTCTGGTGCAGCGAGGATCCCGCGGTGCTCGGCGCATCGTTCTTCATCATGGAGAGAGTCGACGGCGAGACTATCGCGCGCCGCCTGCTCCGTGACGACGCCTACGCGCAGGCGCGCGCTGCGATGCCCGCGCAACTGGCTGCTATCCTCGCGAAGATTCATCGCATCGACCCGGTCAAGCACCGGCTCGATTTTCTCCCCGAGCCGGGAGCCAACGCCGCCGCGACCGAAGTGGCCCGCTACCAGGACAACCTGCGCCGTCTGGCACTCGAGCCGCATCCCGCCTTCGAGCTGGCTTTTCGCTGGCTCCTGGCGCGCGTTCCGAAAACGCCGCGCAAGACCGTCGTCCACGGCGACTATCGGATCGGCAACGTGATCTTCGGGCCCGCGGGCGTACGCTCGATTCTGGACTGGGAGCTGGCGCATCTCGGCGATCCGATGGAAGACCTGGGCTGGATGTGCGTGCGCGCGTGGCGCTTCGGCGCCGATGACAAGCCGGTCGGCGGGCTGGGCACGCGCGAGGACTTCTTCCGCGCCTATGAAAAAGCCAGCGGCGTTCCGGTCGACCCCGAAGCGGTGCGGTTCTGGGAAGTGTTCGGAAATCTGCGCTGGGGCATCATCACGATCACTCAGGCGCGCACGCATCTCGACGGCCATGTCGAGAGCGTCGAGCTGGCCAGTATCGGGCGGCGCACCGCGGAAACCGAACTCGAGTTACTCAATCTGATCGAGTAGTGAGTTACTACTATGCAGGACCGGCCGACCGCGATCGAATTGCTGGAAGCTGCCGCGAGGTTCGTCGACCGCGAGCTGGTGCCGATTGCCGAGGGCGCGCGTCAGTTCCAGGCGCGGGTGGTGGCGAATGTGATGCGGATCGTCGCGCGTGAGATCCAGCTCGAAGATCCGATGCTGCGCGGTGAGGTTCGCGTGCTCTCCGCGTTGCTCGAGCATCCCGAGCCGCATCTGCACGGCGTCGAGGATTTGCGCAAGGCGGCGCTCAAGCTCAACGAGGAACTCGCGGCGAAAATCCGCGCCGGCGACGCGGACGATGGCGCTTGGCGCGCGCGGGTGATGAAGGCGGTCCGCGCGATCGTCGAAGACAAGCTCAGGATCGCGAATCCGCGCTACCTCGAGGCGGACCTCGCGGCGCGCAAGCAGTCGTGAGACGCATTCGTGCAATAGTCAGTGAAATGCTAAGTGTCAGACTCGCAGTCAGATAAGGAGTAGCAAGATGGCGGAGCGCAAAGTGGTTTTGCTGGAACAGGATGACCTGATGCACCCGAATACCGGCGAGTCGAACTTCAACGAGAGTGCCTATTACAATTTTTACGATCGCAAGGCGCGCGTCGGCGGCTTCGCGCGGCTCGGCAACCGTCCCAACGAGGGCTATGCCGAAATGACCGCGTGTCTGTATCTGCCCGACGGCACCGTGGGGTTCATGTTCAAGCGGCCGGAAATAAAAGACAACGAATCACACAATGCGGGCGGCCTGAAATTTGAGGTTCGCCAACCGTTCGCCCATCATGCAGTGAGCCTGGCGAGCAAAGTCTGCATTCTGAAGAACCCGCTGGAAATGGCGGAACCGAGCCAGGCCTTCAAGACCAACCCATACGCGGCGGTGCGGCTCGAGCTTGACTACTATGGAGTCGCCGATGGATGGGGCGGCGAGCTTCGCGAGAAGACTGCCGCGGGTTGGGAGTCACCGAAGCGCGAGGGCGATTCCGGCGCCGAATTCGCGCGCGGCCATTTCGAGCAGCACGGTCGCGCGGTCGGCAAGCTCGTGATCGGAGCGGACGGAGCGGAGCGGGAGATCAAGATCGACGGCCTTGGGCTTCGCGATCATAGCTGGGGACCGCGCTACTGGCAGGCGCCCAAGTACTATCGATGGCTGACGATGAACTTCGACGAAACGCTCGGCGCGATGGCGACGATCACCGCGAATCGCGACGGCAGCGAGCATCCAGGCGGCTTCATCGCGCGCAAGGGTCGTCCTCATGTGAACATCCGCAAGGTCAAGGTCGAGACCGAGTTCGTCGGCGAACAGCAGCTACACGATCGAATCAAGGTGACCTGCGAGACTGAAGAGGGCGGCGCGCCAATCGAAATCACGGGCAAGGTTCTGTCGATGATTCCGCTACGCAACCGGCGCGCCGGAATGGTGACGCGCATCGCCGAGGGCATGACGGAGTGGCGTTGGGGCGACAAGGTCGGCTACGGCCTTTCCGAATACCTGGATCACCTCGTCGAATAGCAACGCAACAGAGGCGCGCGACCGCGAGCGCTAGTCTTTGTTCTCTAACTGCGCGGAGGTTTTCAGCGCGCGTAGGCTTTCTTTGAAGGGCGGATAGGCGACGCCGCGCTCGGTAATGATCGCGGTGACCAGCTCCGCGGGCGTGACGTCGAAGGCGGGATTGAAGATCGCGACACCCTTGGGCGTAATCTGCTTGCCGGCGAATTCCGTGAGCTCGCGTCCGGAACGCTGCTCGATGGGAATCGCCGCGCCGCTCAAGCAGTTCAAATCGATCGACGACAGCGGCGCGGCGACGTAGAACGGCACCCCGTGCCGGCGCGCCATCACCGCGAGCGGGTAAGTGCCGATCTTGTTCGCGACGTCGCCGTTGGCCGCCGTGCGATCGGTGCCGACGATCACGCAGTCGATGTCGCCGCGAGCGAGCACCGTCGCCGCCATGCTGTCCGCGATGACGGTGACGGGAATTTTGTCCTTGTGCAGTTCCCACGCGGTGAGCCGCGAGCCCTGCAGAAATGGGCGCGTCTCATCGGCGAAGACCTGGATTTTCTTACCGGCCTCGCGCGCCGCCCGCACCACACCGAGCGCGGTACCATAACCTGCGGTTGCGAGCGCGCCCGCGTTGCAATGCGTAAGGACGGCGCCGGGGTCGGACAGTAGCTCAGCGCCGAACCGGCCCAGCGCGCGATTGGCGGCGAGGTCTTCGTGGTAAATCGCGAGCGCCTCTTCGCGCATCCGGCGAAAAAGTTTGTTCGCGTCAAGCGCCAGGTTGTCCTCGAGGACGCGGCCCATGCGCTCGACCGCCCAGGCGAGATTGACCGCGGTGGGCCGCGTCGCCTTGAGAGTTTTCGCGACGGTGGCGAAGCGGGTGCGGGCGCGCTCGCCGCTGACACCCTTGATGCCGAGCGCGACTCCCATCGCGGCCGCGACTCCGATCGCCGGCGCGCCGCGGATCACCATGGTACGAATCGCTTCAGCGACGCCGCGATAGTCGCGATAAGTACGAATCACTTCGCGCGCGGGCAGCAGCCGCTGATCGATCATGCGAACGCTGTCGGCGCGCCATTCGATCGTTTTTACTGCAGTAGCAACTGACATGATGATCGGCGCGCAAATTTCCTGGTCAAACGGGAGTCGGCGACGCGTGCCGTATGGACTATAGCCACGGAACCTCGATGCGGCGAACCGCTCCGCAATCCGAATATGCACTGCGTTTCGCACTGTCGAGACGAGAAGAAGCGGCCCGCATCGACGTGCCGCAGCGTCTTCTCTTGATATGTGAAAACTACTGAATGCGCTCGACGATACGAATGGGCCGCGCTTATGCTCTTTCGTACAGGCCGCGCGATTTGCGCTTCGCCATCCCGCCGTCGATCCATCGCGTGATGGCCGCGAAAATTTCCGAGGGACGCTTTTGTTTCAAGCCGCGCACTTCGCGCACGTCGGAGGCCTTGAACTGCCTGGGCAACTGGGTGAGTACCGTGCGCCAGTTGATTCTGCCGCTCCGAGCCGCGCGACGGCCGCTGCTCGCTGGCGCTGCGCTCCGTGACGCACCGCGCGAACTGCCCACCAACGAACCCAGCCGCGACAGCTCAGTCTTGAGCCGAGCCAGCTCGGCCTCCTTGACGCGAATATCTTTCTGCAAGCTCACCAGCAACGCGCGCGCTTGCTGCTGGACCTGACGAAAAGCGGATTTCATTCCGATTGCAGCTTTCTTCCGTCGTGGCATCTACTCACTCTCCTTGGGTCAGTTCGCGCCGGAATCTCAGACCAGCTCAACGCTACACAAGTAAAATGCTCACTACAAGCATGAGCTACTCGATAATACTAACATCGTCACGGATATAGGTATACGCAATCGACTATGGAAAGTTTCCTGGTCGATCTTGCTATCAAAGAATTACCAAGTGTGATCGCTATTCAGGAATGGTTACTACGTCGCGACGCGATCGCGTCAACGACGTATTGTGCACTTCGCCAGCACTCGCTCGCGACGACTACTACTTGCGATGCAGTCGCTCTCGACGTACTTCCTCAGATCAACGATGAGCGTATAGCCATTAGCGATGCGCTCCTGGCCTCGGCGTCGTCAATGACTACCTCCGGCGTTTGCATCGGGCGGACCATTAGTTCTGCGCTAGCGATTCATCCGTTCACTTTTATAGCCTCGCTCGATTGCTCTCCTGCCCGGGTTGTAGACGAGCACTCGAAATGAGAACGGGTTCTGCCTCCGACTGGCTAGTGGATGGACGCTTATAGGCCTCGCGGTCGGCGTTCCAGCCGCGACAGGCCGCTTCGGTCAGGCCTGGACTATGATCTAGCTTAATGACGTTTTCGCCAAGTCAGTCTTCTCAATGCTTCGCAAAACTGGCCTGAGCGGTTGGAAACCATTGCCTATATTTCTTATTAGCTAAAGCGTAGTTTCCCGCAATGATGGACGCTCATGCTAGCGTCACAACGGCCTTGTTCGTAGAACATACAGATAGCTACTTCCATAGGGAGCGAGGACATAACTTTAGACAAAGAGCTATGTTTGAGTGTGCCGCGATGGTATAAGCATTCGGGATTCAGGATTAGATGCGCGCCGCCGAGTTGACTCCACTTATTGATACCGCATAGGAAAGCGCGCGATTGAAACGCGGGAATATGCGGGCAGTCCGGAGGGGGCGAAGTTTTTCGGGGCCGCCAGGAGAGGCTAATGGGCCGCAGACTGTACGTTGGGAATCTGGCTTGGACTGTGACTGACCAGGACCTGCAGGACGCGTTTTCGGAAGCGGGCAAGGTCGACAGCTCGCAAGTCATCATCGACCGGGCGACCAATCGCTCGCGGGGGTTTGGCTTCGTCGAGATGGCGTCGGATGAAGCCGCGGAAGCTGCCATCAAGAAGTTGAACGGCAGAGAGATCAAGGGACGCGCGATCCGGGTCAACGAAGCGCAGGCGCGAAGTGGTGGAGGAGGCGGCGGAGGCGAGCGCCGCGACAGCGGATCGCGAGACCGCTAGGTCATCGCCCGAACCGGGCGCGCGATCGGCGCGCCATCGACATACTACTTCGTTCAAGCGTTACTATCGCATCCGCATTACTCTGTTTTGAGTTGGGCGCGTGGAACTGATTACGCTCGAAGCTCAGAGCGAGCGCGTAACGCTGGTGCCGCAGGCGGGATGCCAATGCCTGCGCTACCAGGTCGGATCGCTCGAGGTGATCGCGGGTCCCGCCGATCCTGATGAATGGCGCGCGCATCCATTCTCCAGCGGAATTCCGATTCTCTTCCCGTGGCCCGGACGAATCGCCGACGGGCGCTTCACTTTCGCAGGCCGCGAACATCGCGTGCCCATCAACGAACCCGCACGCGGCCACGCGCTTCACGGGCTGACCTACAATCGCGAATTTCGCGTGGCGCGGCGCGGCCCGTATTTCATGCGGGCCGAGCTCGACTCGCGCAGCGACGCCGGGTTGGCGCAGCTATGGCCGTGGCCGTTTGTGCTCGCGATCGATTACGAAATCGGCAACGGACTACGCATCAAAGCGATGGTGCGCAACACCGGCGACGCGGTGATGCCGTTCGGGTTCGGCGCGCATCCGTACTTGCATCTCCCGCCGAGCGCGCGCGGCGATCGCACCGCCGTCACGCTCGAACTCGCCGCGGAATCGCGATGGCCGCTCGACGCGCGGCTGATTCCCACCGGTCCGCCGCAGGCGCTCTCCGGCAAGTTCGATCTGCGCCGCCCGCACCCATTCGGAACCGACACTTACGACGACGCATTTCAGATGCAAAAGTCAGCCGGCTCTGCGGATGCCTCTGGCGATGCGGCGCCGCGCGCGCGGCTGGTCGATCCCGCGCTCGGCATGGCGATCGAAGTGCGCGCCGATCCCGCCTTTGGACAGTTCGTGATCTACGCTCCGCCCGATCGCGCCGTGACCGCGCTCGAGCCGTACACCTGCGCGCCCGACGCGTTCAATCTTGCCGCGCGCGGCGTCGAGTCCGGGATGCTCACGCTCCAGCCGGGCGAGAGCTTCGAGGCCGGCTTCGAGATTCGGCTCAGCGCCCCTTGAAGACAGGGTCGCGGCGCTGCGCGAGCGCTGCCGCTCCTTCGCGAAAATCCTCGGTCAGCAGCAGCGTGCTCTGCGCGAGCGCCTCGAGCTCCATGAAGGTCATCTTGTCGAGGCCGTGGCCGCGATCGATGATCCGCTTGGCGAGCCCCACCGCGAGCGGCGCGTTGCGCGCAATCTCGCGTGCGAGCTCCTCCGCCGCGGCGATTTGCGAGCCGGCCGCGACCACCCGGTTCACCAGGCCGATTCGCTCCGCCTCGACCGCGTCGATCATCCGCGCCGTCATCACCAGTTCCTTCGCGCGCGCGTAGCCGACCGTCCTGGTCAGGCGCGTGGTCCCGCCGACATCCGGCACCAGCCCGATGCGCGTCTCCGGCATCCCCAGGCGCGTGCCGGTCGCCGCGATCCGCGCGTCGCAGGCGAGCGCCAGCTCGAGACCCAGGCCGCCGACGTAGCCGTGAAGCGCCCCGATAACCGGCTTCTCGACATTTTCGAGCCGATTGAGCGCGGCCTGCGACACGCCGATGAAGCGGCGGAAGCGCGCGATATCGGGACCGCCGCCCGCGCCGGCGCGCGCGCCGCTGTCAGAATTGAGCGACGTGAAATCGATTCCCGCGGAGAACACCGCTCCCTCTCCGTAGAGGATTATCGCGCGGACCTGCGGCTGGTCGGCCTCGTCGATCGCCTCCGGGATCGCGCGCAGCACTTCGGCGCTGATCGCGTTTCGCTTCTCCGGACGATTGAGCGCGACGTACGCGAGCTCGCCTTCAATCCGTACTTTGACTACCGGTTCTGACATTTTTTAATCCTCGCTGAGATGAGATTTTTTTCGGCGGGCGCCCTACGGTTTGAGCAACACCTTGATCGCGCCTTCCTTGTGGGCGTCGAAAATTTCGTAGCCGTGCGCGGCCTGGTCGAGCGGCAGCACGTGGCTGATGATCGGGCGCGGGTCGAGCCGGCCGCTCGCGATCAGGCTCGCCAGCCGGGGAATATGCGCGTTGATGTTCGCCAGGCCGACCCGGAAAGTCAGATCGCGCCGGAACGCGAGCGCCAGCGGGAAATTGTAACTGGGAATCATCAGCACGCCGATCATCGAGACAGTGCCGCCGCCGCGGACGTTCTCGAACGCGGAGTTGAGCGCGCCCTCGTTGCCAACCGCCTCGATCGTGACGTCGGCGCCGCGCCCGTCGGTGGCATCGAGGATTTTTTGACGCGCCTGCGCGAGCGTCACCGCGGTCGCGCCCAGCTTCTTCGCAAGCTCGAGCCGGTAAGGGACGCTGTCTACCGCGATCACCTGCGCCGGGCCGAACAGTTGCGCGGCCAGGATTGCGCACAGCCCGACCGGACCGCATCCGAAGATCGCGACCGTGTCGCCGGCGCGGATATCGCCGTTGAGCGCGCCAAAGTACGCGGTCGGCAGGATGTCGGCGAGGAACACCGCGCGCTCATCGTCGATCGCATCGGGCAGCGGATAGCAGGTGTAGTCGGCCATCGGGACGGCGACCGCCTCGGACTGCTCGCCGCCGACTTCGCCCAGAGTGCCCGCCGAGTTTTTGCCATAGCCGAAGATCGCAGCGCCGGACTCCGCGCATTGCGACGGCTGTCCACGCCGACAGTAGAAGCATTGACCGCATGCGACCAGCCCCGAGACCACCACGCGCTGTCCCTTCTTGAGGCGCGTGACGCCGCGGCCAACTTCCTCGATCACGCCGACGCCCTCGTGACCGAGCACGAAGCCGGGCTCGATTCCCATCTCGGAGTGATAGAAGTGCAGGTCGGAGCCGCAGATCGCCGCCCGCGTGATCCGCACCAGCGCATCGCCGGGCGCCTTCAACTCCGGATCCGGAACGCGCTCGACGCTTACTTTGTGCGGGCCGTGAAAAACAGTTCCTCTCATAGTTGAGCCTCGTAGTTGAGTGACTGGAGCGCGCGTCCGGATAATTGCACAGTTAAGGCTGATTTGCAGATGCGGCAAAACGCGTGCTAATTCCGAATTTCGCCAGGGAGCAAGCCGGACATGACACTCGACGAACAAAAGGCACGCGCCGTCCAATTCATCAAGAGCCTCGAATGGCCCGAAGCGGAAACGCTGGCCGCGATGGTCACCGACGATTTCGAGTTCAATCCGATGGGCCGGCTCAAAGAGGTTCCCGTCCTGCGCGGCAAGAAGGCGACGAAGTTGATGGCCACCACGCTCCGCGGCGCATTCCCCCACGGGCTCAAGATGCGGATCGACAACGTGATCGCGGAGGGAGACCAGGTCGCGATGCTCGCCGAATCAAATGCGATTACTGACAAGGGAAGGAAGTACCTGAACCGTTATCACTTCTACTTCCGATTCGCGGGCGACAAGATCGCTCTGCTGCGCGAGTACAACGACACCGACCACGTGCGCGAAGTTATCTTCGGCTGACTGCGAGTCAGTCGAGTTGAAGCCGCTCTCGCTCTCTGATGATTCTCATTTGATGATCGTAACTTAACGATCGTGCAAAAAATTCCGCTAGTGCAAAAAATTCCGAAACGATCGTTCAGAAAAATTCAGGGCCAGACGAATTGCTTCGTCCGGCCCATAGCCAACCGGGAAAAGGGGGGCAAACCCCGGCCAGCGAGACTTATTGTACGCGACTTTTAGCGACTTGCAACGATTCTGATAGCGAAATAAAGAGCAAAATTCATAAGAGATTTTCCATTTATGACTTCTCTCGCCTTCTCTTGTCTGTGCTCGCCCAACGCTACCATCCGCTAGCTAATGTTTGCATCGATGCGCCTTCGCCGGCCTACGACGAGCCGCCGCCCAGCGCAGGCAGAAAATGTACTTCGCTCGCTTCGCCGACCCTCTCGAGCAACCCGCCGGTGCCGATCTCGCCGTCGATCGACACCGCGATCGATCCCTTGAGCTCGCCGTCCTCGATTAACTGCGCGCCGATTCCGGGAAACTTGCGCTCGAGATCGGCGATGACCGCGCCGACGTTGCGGCCGCGGACCTCGACCCGCTCCTGCCCGTTGGTGAGCTTGCGAAGCAGCGCAGGTATGATCGCGGTCGCCATCGGAAAAGGTCCAACGATAAAAGCTTACCCAAAAAGCGAAGGACCGGACCGTCGCCAGTCCGGCCCTTCTTTTGTTACTTCAGATCAATCAGTCCGCTGCCGCTGAATGGGTTTCCGACGCGGCGCGTTTTTTCTCGATCTCTTTGGAGAGCCGCGCCGGCGACATCGGCAGCACCGTCATCCTGATGCCGGTGGCGCGATAGATCGCGTTGGCGACCGCGGCCGGCGGCGGCACGATCGAAACCTCGCCGACGCCGCGCACGCCCAGCGGATGCCCGGGGTTCGGCTCCTCGATGATGATCGTTTCGATCAGCGGCAAGTCGAGACACGTCGGCATCCGGTAGTCGAGCAACGCGGTATTACGCAGCACGCCTTTGTCGTCGTAGAAATATTCCTCGTTGAGCGCCCATCCGATTCCCTGCGCGGTGCCGCCTTGCATCTGGCCTTCGACGTAACTGGGATGGATCGCTTTGCCGGCATCCTGCGCGACGGTGCAGCGCAGAATCTGCACTTTGCCGGTGTCCGGGTCGACCTCGACGTCGACCAGCGTGGTCGCGAACGCGGGACCGACGCCGCGCGCGTTGACGCTTGCCCGCCCGGTGACCGGTCCTCCGGTGCGCGCGAAGCGGGGCGCGAGCTGCTTCAGCGACATCGGGGGCGCGCCGTTGGCCTTGGAGCGGAACATCCCGTCGACCAACTCGACCTCGTCGGGCTTTTTCTCCCAGACTTTGGCCGCGCGCTCGCGGAGTTGGCGGACCGCGTCCTGCGCCGCTTCGTAGACCGCCATCCCGGTTGCGAAGGTGACGCGGCTTCCGCCGGTCACGTCGGTATGGCCGATCGAATCGGTATCGGCGACCAGCGCGCGCACCTCGCTGAACGGGACGCCGAGGACCTCGGCCGCGATCATCGCCATCGAGGCGCGCGATCCGCCGATGTCGGGCGAGCCGGTGACGACGCTGGCGGTTCCGTCGGTATGGATATTGACCGTCGCAGACGACTGCATGCCGGCATTGAACCAGAAGCCGGTAGCGACGCCGCGTCCGCGATTCTTGCCGGTGAGCTTGGAGCGGTAATGCTCGCTGTTCTTGATCGCCTCGCAGGTCTGGATGAATCCGATCCGCTTGTAGGGCGGTCCAACCGGCTGCGGGGTTCCCTCTTGTGCCGCATTGGCGAGGCGAAAATCGATCGGATCGATCCCGCACTTTTCCGCGAGCTCGTCGACCACCGTCTCACCGGCGAACGCCGAGTTGGTGGCTCCTGGCGCGCGATACGCCGCCGTCTTGGGCCGGTTGACGACCACGTCGTAGCCGTCGATCTGCAGGTTGTCGATGTTGTATGGCCCAAGGATGGTCATCGCGCCCGCGCCCACCGGCGAGCCCGGGAACGCGCCGGCCTCGTAGGCCAGCCAGATCTGCGCAGCCACGATCTTGCCGTCCTTGGTCGCGCCCATCTTGACCCTGATCGTCGAGCCGGAGGTCGGGCCGCTGGCGCGCAGCACTTCCGCGCGCGACATCACCAGCTTCACCGGATGCCCGGTCTTCTTGGAGAGCAGCACCGATAGCGGTTCCAGGTAAACCGTGGTCTTGCCGCCGAAGCCGCCGCCGATCTCGGCCGGCACCACTTTGATTTTGCCGACCGGCACGCCGAGCACCTGGGCGCTGAGCGAGCGCACTTCGAAGGAGCCTTGGGTCGAACAATAGATCGTCGCCTGCCCGTCGGAGTTGTACATCCCGACCGCGTTGTGCGGCTCGATGTAACCCTGGTGAACCATCGCGGTGCGGAACTCGCGCTCGACGATAAAGTCGGCGGCCTTGAAGCCGGCTTCCAGATCGCCGCGCTTGAACTGCACGTGATTGGCGACGTTGGTTTGCTTGTCGCCTTCCTCTTTGTTGCGGAGTTCGGGCAGCAGGATCGGCGCGCCGGGCTTCATCGCGGCCTCGACGGTCATCACCGGCGGCAGGATTTCGTATTCGACCTCGATCAGCCGCAGCGCTTCCTCGGCGATATGCGGACTGGTCGCGGCGACCGCGGCGATCGCGTGGCCGTCGTAGAGCACCTTGTCGCGGGCCAGGATGTTCATCGAGAGGTGATGCGGATTGATCGCCATCTCGCCGGCTTGTTCGATCTTGTCCGCCGCCTCGGCCAGATCCTTCGAGGTGACAATCGCCTTGACCCCCGGCATCTTGAGCGCCTTGTCGATATTGATCTTCTTGATCTTCGCGTGGGCATGTGGGCTGCGCAGCACCTTGCCGTGCAGCATCCCGGGGAAGGCGTAGTCGGCGCCGTACTTGGCGCGTCCGGTCACTTTGTCCACGCCGTCGGGCCGGATCGGCCGGCTGCCGATTACTTTATAGTTGTTGGGGGTCGTCGCTTCCGCCATTTTCCTTAAGTCCTCTTCAGTGCCGAGTTCGATAAGACCTTCAGCCCGATTTCATACTAACTCAATAGCCAGTTAAACGCTCGTGTGAGTACTCTCGCTAATACTCTCATTAATACTCGCGGCGCTTCAGCGAATGCTCGCGGCGCTTCAGCGCTCCGACTGTACCGCCTTGGCCGCGTCCATCACCGCACGCACGATCTTGTCATATCCGGTGCATCGGCACAGGTTGCCCGCCAGTGCGTAACGGATCTCGGCCTGGGTCGGCTCCGGGTTGCGATCGAGCAGCGCCTTGGACGACATCAGGAAGCCGGGCGTGCAGATGCCGCATTGCAGGCTCGCGTGCTCGAGGAACTTCTGCTGCAGCGGATGCAGGTTCATGCCTTCGGCGAGTCCCTCGACGGTGGTGATGTTGGCGCCCTGCGCCTCGACGCCGAGCATCAGGCACGAGCACACCACGCGCCCGTCGACCATCACGCTGCAAGCGCCGCAATCGCCCGTCAGGCATCCTTCCTTGGCGCCCGTGAGTTCCAGCACGTCGCGCAGGGTCTCGAGCAGGCTCTGCCGCGGCTCGCACAGGAACTCGACTGACTCGCCGTTGATGGTTGCTTCTACCAGAGTTTTCTTGGACATGGGTTCGTCTCTAAATTGCTATTCCCGATGGGTCTGGAAGTTTATTGGATGCGAAGTTCAAATAGTCACTTCTTGCGCGCGCGTTCGGCCGCGATCGCGAGCGTGCGCCGCGTCAGCACGCCGGTCAGATGACGGCGATGCTCTCCGGTGCCGCGCATGTCGTCGATCGGAGTGCACACCTCCGATGCCAGCCGGCCGGCGGTATCGAGCGCGGCGTCGTCGAGTTTCTTTCCGATTAGTGACTCCGCCGCCTTCGCGGCGACGATCGGCGTCGGGCCGACCGCCCCCAGCGCGATCCGCGCCGCAGTCACCCGGTCGCCGTCCAGCGTCACCGCCGCGCCCACTCCGACCACCGCGATATCCATCTCGTTGCGCGGGATGAAGCGCAGGTAGGCGTCGCTCGAATGCGCCGCCGGCGCGGGAATCAGGAACTCGACCAGCAACTCGCCGGGCGCGAGCACGGTGCGCTGCGCCGCCACGATAAACGTCTCGACCGGGACCTCGCGCTCGCCCTTGGCGCCAATCACCCGCGCTCGCGCTCCCAGTGCGATCAGCGCGGGCGTGGTGTCAGCGGCCGGCGACCCGTTGCACAGATTGCCGCCGACCGACGCGCGGTTCTGGATCTGCAGCGAGCCAATCAGATGCGCCGCCTCTGTGAGACCGGGATAGTGTTCGCGCATCAGGTCGCTCTCGTGAATGTCGATACAGGAAACGGCGGCGCCCAGGCGCAGCCCCTTCTTCGCATCGAAGCTGAGCTGGCGCAGTTCCTTGATCTTCTTGACGTCGACCAGGTACTCGGGCCGGCGCACTCCGGCGCGCATCTGGATCAGGATATCGGTGCCGCCGCATAGCGGCCGTGCGGCCTCGCCGTGCTTTCTGAGCAGGCTGACGGCCTGGTCCAGGGTGGATGGTGCTTCGTAGTTGATAGCGTGCAAGCGAACGATCCTCCAGGTCGGGCCGGGTGGAGATGAGTACAGACGGGCCCGCCAACAACACTTTAGATAGCCTACTTTCGCTCCGCGGGAAAAGAGCCGTGCGACCAGTGTCGCGAGACTGCCGGTTCTCTACGGGCTCGTTCCGCGATGCCCGAGCCCGCCGCCCCGCCACTCGCCCGGCGATTTTGGAGCACCTCTGTCCCGTCTGCCGTCGGCGCACCTCGCAAACTCGGATCGGCTCGCGAGAGCACCTGGCGTTAGCTGAATGCCGCGCGCTCCAGAAAGCCCGGCGTCAGCGTCGGGACGGGCCCTAGCCGGTCTCGGCGAGCAGCTTAGGAGGATCTCGCTGTTCTCGCGGCAGTAGGCGATATATTTTTCAAAGGGTTGTCGGAATTTTTTCTGGATCACACTTCGCTGCTGACCCACGTCGCCATCAGCTTCCCACGAGGTTTCCATGAAAGCCGCTGTCCTCAACGCGTTCGGCGCGCCGCTTGCAATCCAGACGCTGCCCGACCCGGTGCTCGGCACCGGCGAGGTCATCGTCGATGTCGTCGCCACTGGCGTCACCAGCTACGCCATCAATGTCTTCTCCGGCGCTCGCAACTACCTGCTGGAGCTGCCGGTCGTGCCTGGGCCGGGCGCCATCGGCCGGGTGCGCGCGACGGGGCCGGACGCGACCAGGCTCCAGGTCGGCGACTGGGTCTACTGCGACCCGACGATCCGCTCGCGCGACGACGCCGCCAATCCCGACATGATACTCCAGGGCTGGACCTACAGGAGCGAAGCAGCCTTGCCGCTGCATCGCTTCTTTCACCACGGCTCCTTCGCCGAGCAGATGCTGGTCCCGACCGAGAACGTCACGCGGATCGGCGACATCGAGCCGGCGGACGCCGGCCGGTGGACCGCCCTCGGCCGGATGCTGGTGCCGTACGGCGGGCTGCTGGCGGGCGATTTGAAAGCCGGCGAAACGCTGGTGGTGAACGGCGCTACCGGGGGCTTCGGCAGCGCCGGCGTCGCCGTGGCGCTGGCGATGGGCGCGGGAAGGGTCGTGGCCACCGGCCGCAACCGGCGCGCGCTGGACGACCTGGTCCGCCGCTTCGGCCCGCGCGTGCGGCCCGCCCCGATGACCGGCGTCGAGGCGGACGACCGCCAACGCATCATCGAGCTCGCGAGCGGCCCGATCGACTTCGTGCTCGATTTCCTGCCGCGGGAGGCGACCGGCTCCCAGGTGCGCGCGGCCGCGCTTGCGGTGCGTCCGCGCGGGCGCGTGGTGCTGATGGGCGGCGTTAGGGCTGATGGCGGCGAACTCTCGCTGCCTTATGTCTGGATCATGCAGAACAACATCACCGTGCGCGGCCAGTTTATGTATCCGCGCGAAGCTGTGGCCCGGATGGTGGGGCTGATCCGGGGCGGACTGCTCGACCTCGCCCAGTTCGAGATGACCGAGTTCGGACTGGACGACGTCAACGACGCCGTGGCCCACGCCGCCGCCAACGCCGGTCCGCTCGGGCTCACCGTGCTCCGCCCTGACCGGGGCGGCGCAAGCGGCCAGAGCGGGTTGAGATCGAGCTGAATCGGATTCCGAAACCAGTGCATTCAAACGAGATCCTCATTCCTCGATATAGGCCTGCGGCATTCAATGAGATCAGCCCCGATTTTCAGGTCCTCGGAGTGGCGGGATGCACGCCCAGAAGGCGAGCCGCGCTCAGCAGCCTACCTAAAGCGACACGTTACTTCGGATTTCCAATGGCGAAGTGTGAGGTATCTTGACGTACACAAAGCGGATGACCCAACTCCCCAATAAGAGAAAAATCACGGCGCCAAATATGAACAGCAGACCGCCGTTGAGGAGCGTCAGACCCAGAGGGATCAGCGTCCCGGCAGCAAAGATAAGTACGCCAACGCGCCACCGTTGTTCGCGGGTGTAGAGTCGCGCATGGGTCGGTTGGAGGTTCGCAAACAACAGTCCTAGAGGAATCACATTGAGCACGAGCAGTACGATGAATGCGGTGCGGAGGATGGCGGTTGCCTGCGTTTGCCCCATCAGGGCGGACAGGACAAGCAACTCGGCGCAGCCCATCAGGAGAGCTGAATTGGTGAGATAACCTCCCATCCAGCGCGCGTCCTTCCAACCTGGTTGCGCGTTCGTGCTGAGCAAGACTCCCTTGTAGGCCGCGGAACCGAAGGCGGGCAGCAGTCCCATGACCACCGCGAGCATGCGAGCCCACTCGAAATCTATCCCCATTTCGCTCAGCAGGCTGAGCGCTGCCGCCGCGGTCAGAGGGAGCGAGAAGATCGTCAGACACCACGTCCCCACCGACATGGGCGAACGGGGCTTGAAAACCCGGAGCATGTGATGGAAACGCAACGGATCGCCCAGATCGGACACGAGCAATGCGAGGTCAACGAGCAAAAGCACGAGAGCGACCGGATAAGCCACTTTCGCCACGGGAGTGAAGACCGCAGGCGCCGCCAACTCGCTAACCGCGGCGGCCATGAACAATCCGGTCGCCATGCCGTTGAGCAAAGCGTCCCAGGCGATCATGCCGTACCACCCCGGCACCTTGGTCACTGGCAGGTTCGCGTAGCCGCTCTCCCTCCCTCCTCCCGACAAGGGAGGTTTGGTGAAAGCGTGCCGAGGTGTGGAGTCCCCTTGGATTTCAGGACCTCAAAAGAAACACCACCACGAGCAGTGCAGCGATAGCGGCCAAGCCGCCCGCGATGGAACGAACGTAATCTCCCATCATGTTCAGCCATGGATTGAATGGGTTATCCGGCAAGCCATAAACGGAAGGGCGATCGACAAGCAGATAGAACGAATGCAGCTCGGAATAGGTATCACTAGCGGCGTCGCCATAAAGGTACGCCTGCGGGACGCCGCGACGATGAAGTTCCTCCACACGTTTGCGGGCCTGCTCGCGCAGTTCGTCGATCGGACCGAAATGGATTGACTGGGTCGGACATGCCTTGGCGCAGGCCGGCTCGAGACCGTCGCGCTGGCGGTCGTAACAGAGCGTGCATTTGTGCGAATGACCGCCCACGCTGTCGCGAGTGATGACGCCGAACGGGCATGCCGCCACGCAGCACGAGCAACCGTTGCAGATGTCCGCCTGAATGTAGACGTTCTCGAACTCGTTATGAATGATGGCGCCGGTCGGGCATGCCTGATGGCAAGGGGCCGCGAGGCAATGCTTGCAAACGTCGCTCATCATGAGCCAGCGGTTGTGATCCGGCTCGTTAGATCGCGATGTCCACGGAAACACGCTGGCTGGATGACTGGTCGGAGAACTGCTCGATGAACTTCACATGGCGCCAGGATGTCGCCGACAACTCGGCAGTATTGTCGTAGCTATTGCCGGTCCAGTTAAACCCGTCTGAGGGCAGTTGATTCCACTGCTTGCACGCGACCTCGCAAGCCTTGCAGCCGATGCATACGGTCGTGTCCGTGTAAAAGCCGGTAGCCGGACGAGGCTTCGGCGGTTCACCACGGAGGAACGGATAGATCAGGCGTCGCACCAATTCCGACACTCCGCCGCGCGGCGGATCGCTGCTCTGGAGTAACGCGGACAGTTGCTTTTCTCTACTTGCCATGTCCGAGCTTCCCTTCCGGTTGGGCGCTGGCCGGCGTGTTCGGGATCGGATCGAGCGTCGGCCACGGCGCTACGGGCACGGTCGGGTGCGGAGCGTGGCCTTCGAGCCGCCCGGCATCGATTTGGCAGGCGAACGCCTTGCAGTCGTGCATGCTCACGTTGGGGTCGGCCACGAGCGCGGTCAGGTCGTTGGCGTTGCCGCCGACGACTTCGCCGGCGAAAGCCCAGTGGAAGGGGAGGCCGATCTGATGGACAACGCGCCCCTCGACGACAAAAGGCCGCACCCGCCGCGTCACCATCGCGCGAGCCTCGATTCGACCGCGCGCCGTTCGGATCGTCATCCAGCCGCCGTGAACAATACCGCGCTCGGCGGCCAGCTCGGGGCTCAGCTCGGCGAACATCTCCGGCTGCAGTTCGTTGAGCCAGCTATTGAAGCGGCTCATCGGCCCACTCAGGTAATGCTCGGTGAGGCGGAACGTCGTGGCCACCACGGGATACTCGGCTGTCGGTGTGTGGGCGATATGGTTCAGCGGTCCCTCGAAGAAGCGAACCGTTGGGTTGGTGTTGTGTTTAGGATAGAGCAGGTTGCCTACCGGCGACTCGACCGGCTCGTAATGCGTCGGCAGAGGCCCGTCTTTGATACCGGGCGAGTATAGCCAGCCGAGTCCATCGGCCTTCATGGTGAAGGGTTGTGTACCGGCGATGGCCGCCATGCCCGTCGCGCCGACAGGCGGTTGGTAATCGGGCGGCTTGTCCAGCTCGAAGTCCGGTTTGTCGAGTCCGACCCAGCGCCGCTTCTCGGAGTCCCACCAGACCAATTTCTTGCGTTCCGACCAGGGCCTCCCGTCAGGGTCGGCCGAAGCGCGGTTGTACAAGACGCGGATATTGTTCGGCCAAGCGAAGCCCCATTCCGGTTGGATCGGGTCATCCGTGATCTTGCGTTCGTTCGCCCGGTTGCGGCCCGGCTCGGGGAAGACGCCGCTGTAGACCCAGCAGCCGCATGCCGTGGTGCCGTCGTCCTTCAACTCCGAGAAGCCGCTCACCAGACGATGCCGCCCAGTGCTCGGATCGATTTGATCGAGATGGTGACCGTTGATCTCCATGAGGACCTTCTGAAGGTCCGGTTCCCCTTCAATGCGGCTGAGGGTGCCGTCGGGCAGACGCGGCTGCTCGTCGAAGTCGTAGTCCCAGGTGAGGTTCAGAAGCGGCCGGTCCTTGGGATCGGTCGAGCCGGCGTAGAGTTGCTTGAGGCGCTTGCCGAGGTTGTAAAGAAACCAGGCGTCCGAACGGCAATCGCCGGACGGGTCCACGGCCTTCTTGTGCCATTGGAGCAGTCGCTGCGTGTTGGTCAGGCTGCCCTCTTTCTCCGGAGCGGCCGCAGCGGGGATGAAGAAGACTTCCGTCTTGATCTCGGAGGGCGGCGGCGCATTCTGGTCGTCCTTCCAGAAAACGGCGCTCTCGGTCTCGAACCAGTCGAGAACCACCAGCCATTCGAGGTTGCGCAGGCCAGCGCGATGCAGACCGGCGTTGGGTCCACCGCCGCCGGGGTTCTGACCGAACAGGAAATAGCCCTTAACGTCACCCTTCGCCATGCGATCGAAGTAGGCCAGTTGCGAGTAGTCGTCGTCCACGCGCGGCAGCCAGGAGAATCCGAAATCGTTGTCCGAGGTGGATGCGTCGCCGTACCAGGCCTTGAGCAGGCTGACGATAAATTTGCTGAAGTTCGCCCAGTAACCGGTGGGCATCCCCTCTTGCGCAATATAAGAACTCAAATCCTCGTGCGTGCGATCGTATGCGGCCGGTTGGGGCAGGTAGCCGGGGAGTGTGTCATACAGGGTTGAGACGTCGGTCGCGCCCTGGATCGTAGAGTGGCCGCGCAGGGCCATGATACCGCCGCCTGGCCGTCCTACGTTGCCGAGCAAGAGTTGCAAGATGCCGGCAGTACGTATGATCTGCACGCCGGTGGTGTGCTGCGTCCAGCCCAGCGCGTAGGCGATGCAGGTAGTCCGCTCGCGACCTGAATTGGTGCAGAGCAATTCCGCCACGCGCACAAATTCTTCCGGCGTGCAGCCGCACACCTCAGAGACGATCTCCGGCGTGTAGCGGGCGAAGTGCCGACGCAGGATCTGCATAACGCAGCGCGGATGCTGCAAGGTCGGGTCGCGCTCGGCAGTCGTTAAGTCCTTGTACGGGGACGTGCAGGGTTCGGTGTGGCCATCGATGCCGTGGCCGTGGAGCCCATGGCGGCCTTTCGAGGACTTTGCCTGCAGCGCCTGCTCCGCCTGGCGGCCGCTCTCGTGCTCCTCGTAGCCCCAATGGCCCAGCTGTGCATCATAGGCGTCGTCCTGCTGCTCGAAGCCGCTAAATAGACCCGCCAGATCTTCGGTATCCCGGAAACCTTCCTCGATGATCGTCGAAGCATTGGTGTAGGCCAGGACGTATTCGTGAAACCAACGGTCGTTGCTCAAGACGTAATTCACGAGGCCGCCGAGGAAGGCAATGTCGCTCCCGGAGCGGATACCGACGTAAACATCGCAAACCGCCGACATGCGCGTGAAGCGCGGATCGACGTGGATCAGGGTCGCACCCTTCTCCTTCGCCATCATCGGCCATTGGAAGCCGACCGGTTGAGCTTCCGCCATGTTCGATCCCATGAACAGGATGCAATCGCTGTTGGCCATGTCCTGCTGATAGTTGGTGGCCGCGCCGCGGCCGAATGAGGCGCCCAGACCGGGCACCGAGGCGCTATGTCATATCCGCGCCTGGTTCTCGATCGACACCACTCCCAATCCGCCGCTAAACAGTTTCTTGATGAGGTAGTTCTCCTCGTTGTCAATCGTTGCCCCGCCCAAGGTGCCGATGCTGCGTACCGAGTTGAGCAAGCGGCCTTGCTCGTCGAGTGTCGCGAAATCGGCGTCGCGGGTCGCCTTGACGCGTTGAGCGATCTGGTCCAACGCCCAGTCCAGCGTCCGCGTCTCCCAATGGTCGGAGTAGGGAGCGCGATAAAGGACATGACGGACGCGATGCGGATTGACGGCGAGCTGGAAGGCGTTGGCACCTTTTGGGCAGAGACGGCCCTCGCTGATGGGACTTTCGGGATCGCCCTCAATGTCGATAAGCTCGCCGCCCTTGCTGAAGATGAGCTGGCCGCAGCCGACGGCGCAGTAAGGACAGATGCTCTCGGTGACAGTGGCGCCGCGCAGCCGCGAAGCCTTGGCCAGCGACTGTAAGCTGAACGGTTCCCGAGAAATTTGTGGTCGTTTGGTCAGAGGGAAGCGGAACATAGCAATTCCTCCTCTCAAATAGCTGCGGCGTGGGGTGCGCGGGAGACTCTGCGCTAGGCCTCGAAGCCCAGTTGCGCCGCTACGATCGCGGCTGCCGAGGCGAGCGCGGGGGCCTGGCCGCCCATCGCCGCGAAGCGCGGGTCTTCTGCCCCTCGGGTCGTTTTCGCTCGATAATGCATTTCAAGTAGGCCATCTGGACGCGCAACTGCCCACCAGCACCGAGGAAAATCGTGAGTTCCAATCTTGCCGAAAAAAGCCGCTAATGACCAGCAGCTGGGGATCAAATCACGCCTGGAAAAGTCCGTCTACATCTCTTTCGGAGAGGACTTAGGACCGCGAATCGCTCGCGATGGGAGCCAAAACCGACCCCACCTGTCGTCGTAGTCTCAATTCACGCGGATCCCGAGCGACGCGAACGCGCAACGGAATGCCTTCGAAGTTGGTCGGCACCTTTATCGGCTGCTCACAGTCAGGCCGCCTGACACCTCGGTCGCGACACGGCAGCGACTACTAATCCGTGCGCCGCAGCTACGCGGCGATTCTATCATCGGGCGAGAGGGACCGAGCGGCAGACGACCGGCAGCCCAGTGTCTACATCGAACTCGGCCGCGGCCTCGATGGCGGTTCGAGCTATATCCTCTGCGGATCGATCGTCTCCGGAATAGACTGCGTGCATGGCTCCCAGCGCATGCTGCCATCCGGTGCCGTATGCGTAGAACTTGGAAAACTGCTGTACCGCCCGATGAGCTTCCACTCCAAAGATTCCATCAGGATTGGCGACTAACACGTCAATCCGCGTCGATTCAAAAGCTTCGTTCCGGTCCTCGCGTGGGTTGAGGAAATATCGATCTCTCAAAGCCGCGTGCAGTTCGATCCAGGTCTGGAAGATCGCGTCTACGTTGCTGAGATCGGCGTCGGGCCTGGCGGCAAAATAGTGTTTCACTGCCAGTTTCGCGGCGGTCGGGCCGGAAATCGCAAGATAGGATTGTCCGACCTGAAGAATCTTCTGGTGGCTGATAACGTAGTCGGCGCTCTCCTTCGCGACTCCCCACGTGGTCAGAGAATCCGCGGCGATCGCCGCAACGCCCCGTTTCGCCACTACTACAATGGTCGACATGCTTTCAGTCACCGTTTCTCGCGCGCGTGGCGAACTCAGCTCGTCTCGTTCAAACCACCATGCACCCGCCGCTCGCAAACCAGATGATGAAACACTCCACGAAGGCCGGATCTGCGATCAGAGAGAGTTCACAGCGATTAGTGAACGTCAGTATCAACTCGCTAGTCCCCGCGATTTTGTAGGACAGTATGTCCGAACCTAGTAGCTTCGTGAACATCTTGGTATCGCCGTTGCCAATATCGGTCTGGGCATCCCAACTCGAGCTACTCCCATCGCCGCATTTCACAGCGCAGTTGTGGTAAATGACGATTCGTAAGCCACTCTGAAAATCAAGGACGACAGTGTAAAGGCCAAAGCCTACCATCTGAAGCTCTCCAGCTCCGAGCAATTCGGAAAAAGTCGTCGAAAGACGCATTTATCTCACTCATGGCCTTAGAGAGATGTGCGGGCCCGGATCAGTACCTGATATGGTCCTATCCGCCACCGGATCAACCTTTTGTCTGGTCTCGTTTTCGAATGTGGCGTAACCATTCGGAGACTCATACTCGTCTTCAGTTACGGGCCACTATTGGTGATCCAGTAAGGGGCGCAGGCTTTTTAAGATATAGCCGCTGCGCGGGAGACCTTGACTCAGGCCTTGAAGCCCAGTTACGCCGCGACGATCGCGGCTGCCGAGGCGAGCGCTGGAGCTTGGCCGCCCATGGCTGCGAAGCGCGGCGGTGTCGCGCCGCCGCCGGCCTTTCTCATGGTCGCGGCTCGATCTTCGATTCACACTCTGATAATGACCGCTAACAGGGCGCCAAACGTCTGGCGCGAGGTCATAGTGATCGTCGTATCGACTGGCAGGAGTCCGACCGAAAGGATGCTCGATCGCTATGCCGCGAAGTTCTTTTCCTGGCTCCCGCGCGATGGAAAATCGCTCCATCTGAAGTCGCCCACTTCGGTCTCGAAGAATCTTCTGCAGGAATTGAAGCGGCGCGCAGGAGTCCCATTGTTCTTTTTCGGCCATGGCCTCAATCCGCCCGCCATGGGATTTCTCGGCGACGACGGGCAGCCCGCGATCGACGCGAAGACCATCCGTTACCTTGCGCGCCGAAAAGTGGTCGCGACCTGCTGCCATGGCGACCGGGTTGGCTCGATGGCGCGGCGCAACCGCTTCAACGTGTTCGGCTATAGCGGAACCTACTGGGTCTGGCTCAAACCTAGGCATCTGGCCGAGCTGCAAGCCGCGGCGCTGGCGGGACCGATGGTGATCGCCGCGGGCGGAACCGCCGAGGAGGCCGCAGCGGCGGCGCGCCGCGAATATTTGCGGCTCGCAGCTGCGCTCGATGCGAGCAGCAACGCGAGCGATCAGGCCATTGCATCGTATCTTTCCGCGAATGCAAACCGCGCGGGCGCGTGGTAGGATAGCCTTGTGAAGCTCGATACCGCCAAGATCGATACCGCCAAGATCAGTCTGGGTAACATCCACACCTATTTCGTGCGCCAGCTCGAAAGCTGGGTAGATGGTCTGCCCGACAAGGAGCGTGACAAGCCGTTCGTCGGTGCGGCGGGCAGCGATGCCGTCGAGCTGACCCCCAAACAGATGCTGGATCATGTGCGCCAGCTCACTCCGCTCGGGGTCGAGCTGTTCGAGAATGCGGCCGCGCTGCGGATGACCGCGAAGACGCGCAAGATGTCCGGCGTCGCAATGAAGAAAGCGCCGAGACCCACGAAGCGCGTCTTCAAAGCGGCCGCGAAGGCGTGGAAGCGAGCCACGCCTCGTGCGCGCACTGCACCGCGCAGCGCGAAGCCGCGCTGACCGTTGCTACATCAGCGTTCGAGTCACCGCCGCATTGCTGGTGTCACCCTCGAGCCAGAAGCGTTCCTCGGCGTGATTCTGATCCAGTGCCAGCTCGAGAAAGCCATGGGGCCACAATCGTTTGCGCTCGCCGAAGCAGTCGCAGCGTTCGTTCTTCGGATACCACAAGAGCTGTTGCCGGCGCCTGCGATGCGGCTCCGACCAATCCTCGAGGTACGCGCCGTTACCGACGCACGCGCCGAGGAAATCGCCCGCACTGCTGAAGCTGGCGCATCGATGCTCATGGCCCCAGTACCATGCGAACAGCCCGGGAATTTTTCCGAGCTGGGTGGCCAATTCCGTCGGCGCCCGATCCCACGCCGAGCGCGGCAGATGATGACTGAGGATTATCAGCCGGCAGCCGTCGTCCTGTTTCTTTCGCAGCCATTCCAGTTGACTGTCATCAATTTTCCCGTCGAGACAACGCAGGCTGGTATCGCCGGTCGCACTGTATAGGCACGCGATTCGCCATCCGGGTGTCTCGATCGCGAAGTATCGTCCCGGCTGACCGAGCACGCTCAGCACGCCGAGATATCCCTCAGGACCGTCGTACAGGTCGTGGTTGCCTGCGAGCGAATAAGCCGCAACGCCGAGCTTGCGCGCCAGCTCTGCCATCGGCGCCAGCAGATGACGCAACATCTCGTTCTCGCTGCCGCCGTGATACGTATCGCCCAGATGAACCACCATATCGAACGGGGTCTTCTGATGCCTCGCCGCGATTAGATCGAACACGCGGCGCTGCGCCAGCCCGCGGTAACCGCCGTCGCCGAAGATCGCGATCCGCGCGGGCAGCTTGAGAGTAAGATCGCAACCGGGAACGCGCGGCAGCAGGACTTCGCGGGTATGCCGGAACCGCCCGCGCAGCAACTCGATCGCATAGGGAATCCAGTGGCGCATCCGACTATCAAGGTCTTCGCCTTCGGCCGCCGGACTGATCCCTTCGCGCCGCGCGGTGCGCATCAGTTGCAGCGCGGTATCGAGCACCGGGTCTTCGTAAAAGACCGGGCCACCGGGTTCGGTGGCGACGCGCAAAGAAGGATTCTTACGCAGATTGGCCAGCGAAACGCGTGCTTCAGCCATTGCACTGGCATCGCCACCGGCGCCGGCCACGCCGACGCGCAGGTACTTGGCAACAGTGGCATCGAATTGCTGGGCCGACGGCGTCCTCAGGACCGAGGCGAATTTGGGCCCAGGCGCCGACTTGCGGACTTGTTGGGATTTCTTCACAGAAAGAGTCGTAAAACATCGGCACCTCAACGGCAAGCCAATCGGCCAGCGCGAATTGGAGTGTGATCGCAGACGCCGGTGCGGCGCTTGCACGGATGCTTTAACGTTTGCTTAGGCGTCCCTAATAAACGTTAGGAGTCCAAGCCCCATCACTTCCGCATCTCGGTTATGAGTGCTTCCATGTGGCGAGCAACGACCTCACCACCATCGTGACCGCCCCATCAGCAAAGCACGCCCTGACCACGAGGCGTCCCAACTGCGGCGTGGGGACTCTGCGCTAAGGCTTGAAGCCCAGTTGCGCCGCTACGATCGCGGCTGCCGAGGCGAGCGCGGGCGCCTGGCCGCCCATCGCGGCGAAGCGCGGGTCGGTGGTGCCGCCTTTCACGTAGCGCGCGTACAACTGCTCGACCACCGTCGCGGTCTTCCAATGCGCCCACGCCCAGTAAAACGCGATCTTGCTGACGTCGCATCCGGTGTGTTTCGCGTAGCGCTGGATCAGTTCGGCGCGGCTCAAGAAGCCCGGCGTCAGCGTCGGGACGTGACCCTGGCCGGTCTCGGCGAGCAGCTCGGGCGGATCGCTGTTCTCGCGCCAGTAGGCGATCGCGGTGCCGAGATCGATCATCGGATCGCCGAGCGTCGACATCTCCCAGTCGAACACTCCCACCACGCGGCCCGGGTCGTCGGCCCCAAGCATCACGTTGTGCAGGAAGAAGTCGTTGTGCAGCAGCGCGGGCGCGAGCGGCGCGGGCATGTGGTCGAGCAGCCACGCGCCGAGCCGGTTCATCAGCGGCACCTCGCGCGTCTTGGTGCGCTCCCATCGATCCATCCATCCGACGATCTGGCGGCGGACGAAACCGTCGGGCTTGCCGAGCGTGCCCAGGCCGAGCGCCGCGAAGTCGACCATGTGCAAATCGCCGAGCGTGTCGATGAACGATTCGGAGACGCGCCGCAGCGTGGTGGGATCGGTCGGGAGCTCAGGCGGCAGCGGCTGGCGCATCCGGATGACGGTGCCGCGGCGGCGCTCCATGATGAAGAACGGCGCGCCGACGATCGCGGGATCCTCGCAGAACAGCATCGCGCGCGGCGCCGGCGGGAACGCGCGCCACAGCGTCGACAGCACGCGGTACTCGCGCGCCATGTCGTGGGCGCCCGGTGGAATCGGCGGAAACGGCGGGCGTCGCAGCACCCACTCGCGATCGTCGAAGCGCAGCAGGTAGGTCAGGTTGGAATGGCCGCCGCGGAACTGCTGCACCGATAGAGGCGCGTCGGCGCCGTCGAGCTTGCCCGCAAGGTACGCCTGCAGGCGCGCGAGATCGAACTTTTCCTCGTCGCGGACCGGGGCGTACTCAGGAACTATTTCGATCGCATCGGCCATCGCGCCGGCGCCGAGTGGCTACTTCCACCTCCGCAGCTCGCGCCGCGCAATCGTCATGCGATGAACCTCGTCGGGACCGTCGGCGATGCGCAGCGCGCGGCTCTCGCGCCACATCCGCGCGATCGGCAGGTCGTCGCTGACGCCGGCCGCGCCGTGCACCTGGATCGCGCGGTCGAGCACCCGCATCACCATGTTCGCCGCCATCACCTTGATCATGGCGATTTCCTGGCGCGCCTCGCGCTTGCCGACGGTGTCCATCTTCCACGCCGCATGCATCACCATCAGGCGCGTCGAGTCGATCTCGATGCGCGAGTCGGCGATCCATTCCTGGATGTTGGCCTTGTCGGCGAGCAGGCTGCCGTGCGTCCAGCGCGTGTTCGCGCGTTTGCAGATCAATTCGAGCGCGCGCTCGGCCTGGCCGATCGTGCGCATGCAATGATGGATGCGGCCGGGTCCCAGGCGCGCCTGCGAAATCCCGAAGCCGCCGCCTTCGTCGCCGAGCAGGTTGGTCACCGGCACGCGGCAGTCCTTATAGATGATCTCGCAGTGGCCGCCGCCGCCGGTATGGCCCATCACCGGCACCGGGCGGATCAGATTGAAGCCCGGAGTGTCGGTGGGAACGATGATCTGGCTGGAGCGTCGATGCGGCTCCGCGTTGGGATCGGTCACCACCATCGCGATCGCGAAGCTGGAGCCGATCGCGTTGGAGGTGAACCACTTGTGGCCGTTGATCACGTAGTCGTCGCCGTCGCGCACCGCGCGGGTCTTGAGCTGGGTCGGGTCGGAGCCCGGAGTGTCAGGCTCGGTCATCGAGAAGCAGGTGCGCATGGTGCCGTCGAGGCACGGTTGCAGCCATTTTTTCTTCTGCTCGGGGGTTCCGAACTCGGCGAGGATCTCCATGTTGCCGGTGTCGGGCGCCATGCAGTTGAACGCGCGCGCGCCGATCGGGCTGCGGCCCATCAGCTCGCAGAGCGGGGCGTACTCGTAGTTCTTGAGGCCGGCGCCGAACTTTTCGTCGGGCAGGAACAGGTTCCACAAGCCTTCGGCCTTGGCCTTCTTGCGAATTTCCTTGATGACCGGGTGTTCTTCGTGGGAATCGGCCCGCTCGGGCGCCATCACTTCCTTCTCGACCGGGAATACATACTGATCCATGAAGGTGGAGATGCGCTCGCGCAGCTTTTCGGATTTGGGCGGCAACGAAAAGTCCATTAGCGATCCTCGCTCGCAGAGTGATTTATCGACAAGTCATAACCCAGATAGCGCACGATTGGAAAGCGCGGTGGGCGCGGTGAAGGTCGGTGCGGTGCAGCAAGAAATTTTCTGCATAGCCGCGCAAAGGTCGACATGATAATTTCTGCGAACTCCGGTCAACCTGGCAATGGAACCGGCCTTGACGCGATCGTTTTGCGAAACTCCGGCAGACATTGCGATGCGAACCGGGCTTGACGCGATCGTTTTGCGAAACTCCGGTCGACATGGTGATGCGACTGAGGTTGACAAGATAGTTTCAGAAAAATCGTCCAGCCAAACTTGCCCTTCGTAAATACTTCGCCACGCTAGTGCGATTAAGTTGATTCCTATCCGCTACAACCTGCGTAGTCTCCTCGAGCGCCGCACTACGTCGCTCATGACCGCGCTCGGTGTCGCACTGGTCGTGATGGTGCTTCTGATCCTGTTGGGCTTCGTCGACGGCCTGAGCCGCACGGTGAAAAAAGCGGGGGACGGGGGAGCTTGGATCGTGATGAGCCGCGGCGTCACCGCCGAGCCCAACAGCTACATCACGCACGAGCAATTCGAGATCATCAAGAGCCGCAGCGAAATCGCGACGACGCCGTCGGGCGAGGCGCTGATCTCACCGGAGATCATCACCGGCTTCAACGCCGATCCCGACGGCCCGCCCGCGCAGGCGTCGTTCACGATCCTGCGCGGCGTGTATCCGATCGCCGAGCAGGTGCATGGCCGGATGCGCGTGATCGAGGGGCGCTGGCCGGGACGCGGCAAGAGCGAAATGATTGCTGGGCGCAAGCTCGCCGCGCGTCATCCCGATCTGCGCCCCGGTAACAAGATTCGTTTCGGGCGCCGTACGTGGGACATCGTCGGCGTGTTTTCCGACGACGACAGCGCGCGCGAATCCGAGATGTGGACCGACCTTGACGTATTGCAGCAGGACATCCGCTACGGCAACGGGCTCGCCGCGTTGCACGTGGTTCTGAAGCCGGGCTTCGAAGATAACTTCAAGCAGGCGCTCAACCACGATTCGCGGCTGCGCGTCGACGCCACCACCGAGCGCGAATTTTACGCCGATCAATCGCGCTTCGCAGACCAGCTTCGCAGGCTCGGACTGGTCGTCGCCGCAATTCTCGCGATCGGTGCGACCTTCGGCGGAATGAACACGATGTATACTTCGGTCGCTCGCCGCACCCGCGAGGTCGGCGTGCTGCGCTCGCTCGGCTTCTCGCGCGGCAACATCCTGCTGAGCTTTGTCGCCGAGAGCGTGCTGCTGGGTCTTGCCGGCGGCGCTATCGGCGAGCTGCTGGGCGTCGCGGTCGCGACTGCGACGGGACTCAACGGCCGCCTGCTCAACGTCGACATGTTCATTTTCTCGTTTCACCTGACCCTGTCGGCATTCATTTGGGGTCTCGTCGCCGCGGTGACGATGGGCGCGCTCGGCGGTCTCCTGCCGGCATGGCGCGCGGCGCGTATCGGCGTGATGGACGCGCTACGGGCTGCATAGGCATCTGCGATGAACAGTATCGGCTTCGTCGAGCGGAACATGCTCCGCAATCTGCGCCGCACGATCCTGACCACGCTCACGGTCGCGCTCGCGACCTTCATCTTCGCGGTGCTGGTCTCGGTGCCGACCTCGATGGATCGGATCATCAGCGACGCGTCGACGACGCTGCGCCTGGTGGTGAACAATCGCACCGGCCCGTGGTACGGCGTGCCCGCGCGAGACTGCCAGCAGATTCGCGAGATGCCCGGATGCATCGCGTGCGCAGCAATAACCGGATGGTTCGCGACCTATCACGAGGATCGCGACGAGATCTTCGGGGCGGCGGTCAGCCCGGAGTTCAGCCAGGTATTCACCGACTATGACATCTCGCACGACACGCAGGCCGCGATGATAAAGGATCGTCGCGCGGCGGTGGTCGGCGGTGTGCTGATGAAAAAATACGGCTGGAAGATTGGCCAACAGATAATGCTCAAGGCCAACGACGCCAGCAATCTCGAGCTCACCTTCATCATCACCGGCGAGATTCCGTCCAAGCATTATCCGAACTCGTTCGTCTTCCGCCGCGACTACTTGCGCGAGGCGCAAAAGGCCGCCGGCATGCCCGACAATGACGTGGCGTGGCAATTGATCGTGCGCGCCGACCGTGCCGAGCATGTGGCGCCGCTGGCCAAGGAAATCGACGACGCGTATCGCAATTCCGACTACGAAACGCGCAGCATCACCGAAAGCGACGCGCTCTCGGGCGCGCTCTCCGCGATCGGCAATATCCGCGGAATCGTTTACGGCCTGTGCGCGGTAATCGCGCTTACCATTTTGCTGATCGCTGCCAATGCGATGGCGATGATGGTGCGCGAGCGGCTCACCGACGTCGCCGTGATGCGCACGCTAGGCTTCAGCCAGGCTCGCGTCGCTACGCTGCTGTTCGGCGAGTGCGCTGCGATCGGGTTGGTGGCCGGCGCGTTGGGTGCATTGCCTGCCTGGTGGCTGTTCTCGGGAGGGCTGACACTCGGCGCGGCACTGGGCGGCAACGGCGCACTGTGGGTAACCGGAGCAAGCGCGCTCGAGGCGCTCGCGATCGCGGTTATCCTGAGTCTGCTCAGCGGCGTGATTCCGATCCTCAACGCGATCCGTATCCCGCCCGCCGACGCGATGCGTCAGGTGGTCTGAGCCTCGCAAGACAACTGCGGGCCTGCTCACCGCTGACGCCAGTTCATGTCTTGACACATCAGCGCACTTAACTCTTCACTAACGCCTCGGTAGCATTCTAAATTGACTGCCGATTGTCCGCGTAACGTGGGGGAGGGTTAACTGGATGCTGGTCCGCAGGATGTTCTCCATCATTTTCGTAGCGTGGCTGCTGACAACGGTGACGCTGAGCGCTTCACCAGCCCATGCTGACCCGCCCGTGCTCAGCCCCTGGGGAATCTGCACCGGCTGTGATTTATTTAGCGCGAGTTATAACGATGAAGATCTGACCGGGGTAAACATCGCAGGCTCCTCGGCGACCTTCTTAGAGCTCAACAACACTAATCTCACCAGCTCAGAATTCACCGCCCTGGATGGTACCTTTGTACAGTTCGAAAGCGCGGTTCTCATTAGTGCAAACCTCACGGGCGCGAAGCTCCTCAATGTGGACTTCACGAACGCAGACCTTCGCAGCGCGAACCTTACCAACGCGGAGCTGACGTTCGGCAATTGCACCGGTGCGGATCTGCGCAATGCGAATTTCACGACCGCCAACCTGGTATTCGTCAACTTCACCAATGCGAAGATGCAGCACGCCAATCTTCTGGGCTCCGATATTGGTGGGGCTGATTTCACCGGAGCAAATCTGTCATCCGCGACCTGGACGAACGGACGCGTCTGCGCCGCAGAATCGATCGGAGAATGCAGATAATGCCGCCCCGCTGCGACGGCTTCATTCGCCGGGATTGCGCATCACGTAGAAAACGTAGCTGTACGAATGCGAGTACGCGCGAAACAGATCGTACTCGCGCGAGTCGGCGAGAGCGGCGAGGGTCTCGGGATCGTTGGCATACTTCAGGCGTAACTGGTGGACGCGCACCTCGCCGGGACCATAGTAATTCCACCAGTCGCTGACCGGCAGCACAAAAGTACTGAGGTCGACGTAGCCTGCCTCAGTGACGATCTCGCAGTTGCGCTCGAGCGAGTTCATTCCCGGATAATTCTCCGCCCAGAACTCGCGCGGCGCCGGCGGCGGATCGGGGACGATCCAACTCAACTCCGACACCGCGACCCATCCGCCCGGCTTGACGAAGCGGCGCCACGCGTTCAGGCCCTTGGCGAAACCGAAGATATAAATCGCGCCTTCCGACCACAGCAGATCGAACGAATGGTCGGCAAAGTCCATCTCTGCCATCGAGCCGCGCACGGTCGTGATCTGCGCCGCGACGCCGGCCGCTTTCGCCCGCTCCACGAGCTCGTCGAGAAAGCGCTGGAGGAGGTCAAGCGCCACGATTTCGCCGCCGGCGACGCGCGCGAGCTCGATGGTCTGCGCGCCGGGACCGCATCCGACGTCGAGGATTCGCGGATGCTTCGGGAGGCCGCGGATCATCGCGAGCGCGCGCCGCGTGGATTCTGGAGAACCGGGACCCTGGCGCGGCAGCCCCTGGGTCAACTCGCGAAACAGCCGGCTCGATTTGTCCACGCTCATTTCAGTTGCATCAGGCCGTTACCACAGATTCGCAGAGTTCTCAGTGCACTCCTGGCGGCAGAAGCTCCTTCTCGCCGAGCACCTCCTGCCGATAGAGATCGGTGATCGACGCCCAGCGCAGGATGCATATCTCCTCGGCGACTTTGAGAGCGCGCGCCTCGAGATCCGGGGTGTCCAGGTATTTGGCGCAGAGCTCGCCCTGCCGGCGGCTGTGTTCGACATCGGCCGCATCATGTTCGGCAAAGAACTCGATCTCGGGCGCCGTCGGCTTGAATCCGTAATGTTTCTCGAAGGCGGGCAGTAGTACCTCGCCGATGAGGCCTGGCATCTGACCTTCCTGTGTCGTCTGCATCGCCAGGACGACGCCGAGCGGCTCGACCACGGCGGTATTGTAATAATATAGGGAGCGCGCCCACCAGGCCGGCGTCATTTTCATGTTCCGGACTTCGGCGTCACTCAGTCCCGCGGCCCGGCAGAAACGGAACATCAGCTCGTTGTGGTCGTGAGGCTTGTGCCCCTCCTGCGGTATTGCCTTGAACCCCTCTTCCTCTGCGAGATTTTCCGCCATCATTTTCCGGATGTCCTCGAATTTGTAGGCACGGGCGTAGAAGAGGCCGAAGCTCGGCAAGGCGTACGAAACGAAATGGTAATGCAGCGCCTGATAGCGGCCCAGCGCCTTCAGCGGCAGCCGGCCTTCGCTGAACTCGTGGAAGAACGGATGTCGCTTGGTGTGCCAGCGATCACGGATAGCGTTTACCCGCTCCACGATCGAAGACGAAGCGTTGGGTGCAACTTTCCGGTTCGATTCCATGGCGACCTCCTCTTACGCGTATTGAGTATTTCTTATTTGGGTTTCCCGCGGTCTCCACCCCCAACCGCCGATGCTCCTTCTCAGCTATGCGTTAGACCTGCATTCGCGCATTCGCGCAAGCACGCGACTGCGCAAGGGTTGTTCTTGCAGCGACGAGAGCAGGCGCAGGAGCTGCGAGACCTCACAGCCATTGTACTTCGACATCCTCGAGTTGAAACTCGTCAAGCGCTGCCAGGTATCGCTCTCGCGCATTCGTTCCTATCTGCCTTGATTTGTCCACGCTCATTTCAGTGTGATAGCGGAATCGCAGCACCTCTTACAGGGGCACAAAAATGGAACTCGCGAAACGATGCATTGATGTTGGCCTGTTCACCAATCAGCTCGACGACATGCGCACCTTTTACGAACAGCGGGTCAGGCTGCCGTACCAGGAGCTTCTGCCGGTCGGGCGCGGTGTGCAGCAGCATCGCTACGGCCTGCTCGGATCGGTGCTGAAGGTGAACCATCTGCGCGATCCTCTCGGGCCGCGCGCCGGCGGCGGCTACACGAAAATCAGCATCGCCGATCCGCGCACGCCAATGCCGCTGGAGCTCGCCGATCCAGACGGAAACGCGATCGAACTGGTGTCCAAGGGCCAGCGCGGAATCGATCAGATCGAGATTCACTTGGGCGTCACCGACGCGGCGCCCTTCGAGCGCTTCTATGGCGAGGTGCTCGGATGCGAGCGGCTCGGACCCGGGCGTTTCCGGCTGGGCGAGACGATCATCAGCGTCGCGCACGACGATGCGGCACGCCGCGCGGACAAGGCCGCGGCGGCCGATGTGATGGGCGCTATGCGCGCGACCGGATTCCGTTACATCACGATCCAGGTGCGCGATTGCGACGCGGAGCATCGGCATTTCCTCGCCAAGGGAGTGTGGGAAGGCGCGCCGCCGGTGACGCTTGGCAGCGTCGCGCGGATTTCATTCATCCGCGACCCGGACGGAAACTGGATCGAAATTTCGCAGCGCGCGTCCCTGGTCGGCGCCATCCCGAAGTAGCCAGCCAAGGCCAACCCATCGGGCTGGCCTGGACTGAACTTGAGGCTAGATCTGCTGAGACTACGGGTTGGTCGGTGCTAGGCCCAGCGCGAGCGCGGGCGATTGCGCGCGGAGCGATGCCGCACCGAGGAGGAGCGGAACATCGTGACCGGCTTGGCTGCCTCGATCTCGAGCTTATCGAAGCCCTCGACGTGGGCGCGGTCAAGGCGCTCGCCGAGCGTGCGCTCCATCCTGGCTAACTGCACGCGCTCTTCTGGAGTTGCCAGGCTCATCGCCTGACCGGCGCGGCCCATGCGGGCGGTGCGGCCGATGCGATGGATGTAGTTCTCGCCTTCGTCGGGAAGATCGAAATTGATGACGTGCGAGACGCCGGGAATGTCGAGTCCGCGCGCGGCCACGTCGGTCGCCACCATGACCTGGAACTTGCGCGCCTTGAAGCCCGCGAGTGCCGCGTTGCGCTGGCCCTGGGAGCGGTCGCCATGAATCTGCACCGCGTGGATGCCGCTGCGCTGGAGCATCTTGGCAACCCGATCGGCGCGGCTCTTGGTACGAGTGAACACGATCGCGCTCTCGACCTCGGGCCTTTTCAGAATTTCAAGCAGCATCGCGCCCTTGTTCTCGAGCGTGACCGGATAGATGGTCTGCGTGATCGAGGACGGCGGCGCGGACTTCTCGCCGACGGTCACGCGCTCGGGTTTGATCAGGAATTCGCGCGCGATCATCTCGGGGCCCGACGCCATGGTGGCCGAGAACATCATCGTCTGTCGATGCTTCGGCACCATCTTCATGATGCGCCTGAGCTGCGGCAGGAAGCCCATGTCGAGCAGCCGGTCGGCCTCGTCGATGATGACGACTTCAACCTTGTCGAGTTTGACCAGGCCGCGCTCCAGGTAGTCGATAAGGCGGCCGGGGCATGCGACCAGCACCTGCACGCCCCTGCGGATGTCGTCGATTTGACGGCGTTCGGATTCGCCGCCGACGACGCAGGCCGCGCGGATCCGTGTGTTGCGCGCGAGGACCTGGAATTCCTTAGCGACCTGCGCCGCCAACTCGCGCGTCGGAGTGATGACCACGGCGGAAATCGCGGTGGCCTGCTTGCGATGCAACCGGTCGATGAGCGGAATCAGGAAAGCCGCGGTCTTGCCGCTGCCGGTCTCGGCGGTGGCGACTACGTCATGCCCGGCGAGCGCAACCCCAAGCGCCCCGAGTTGTACGGGGGTGGGGGTGTGATGGCCGCGGTCGCGAATTGAGCGAAGAATTTCGGGTGAGATAGTGAAATCGGTGAAAGACAACAATCATCCTTTGTCCAGAGCCCCCGGATTCGAGTCGGGCGGTAGTGCCTGACAGATGGGTCTGTTTGGTTGGGAGGTTCGGCGTCGCGGAATCCGACGCGCGCATGAGCCACTATTGGCTTCTAGCGTCTGGCCCGAGGATACAGATTGCAGCGGGGCGAAACAATGGGCCTCGGGCACCAGCCAGAAACCGGCTCTGCCGATCCGCATCATCCTTTATCAGGAGCTGGCCGGCGCACTTTTCGGAAAGCCATCGCGAAGTGACTTCATCGGAGAGACGATGAAATTTGAAAAATGAAGCGTGCACAGCGTAGCGCGCTTCGGTGACACACTCATCGACAAAACTGCGGCCGCACTTGCGGCAAATCTGCTGAATGATGGGCTGGCCGGGAACGAACTCGAGACGGCGACTAAACCAATCGTGCGTCTTCCATGAGGGGAGATTAGTTTGCATCTTTTGCATAGGGCAATCATCGCGCTTGTTCCCGAGATAAGGCGAACGGATGGCGTGCTCTAAAGCACAATTCAAGATGAATCAAAAGAACAATCTTTGCGCGAGTCAGGAAGACGCACGCAGGTGCGTCAACGTGCGGTCAACTCGATTCAATTCAATGTCCCACCAGCGCGCGCACCATCGGTACCAGGTCGAGCTGCGAGGGCGTATTGCCCACGTCGCGCATCATCATTGCCTGAAGTTCCGCGCCGGACTTCGTCGGGTTCGCGAGAATCAGTGGGATATGACTGTCCTGCGCCGACGCGCTCCCGTGCCACGAATTGTACGGTCCCGAGAAGTAATAGCGCTTGCCGATCGGCAACTGCAGTCCCGAGCGCGAGAGCATCAGGATGTCACCGGCGCGATTGCCATAGGGCCCGACGCTTAGCCACTTCATCCGCCGATCAAGATCGAGCAGGTCCGGCCGCGGATGGGCGGCCAGGTACTCGGAAATCGGGACCAGCTTTTGTCCGTCGAAGATTTCGAACTCGGTGGTGTTTTGTCCCGGCGGCGTGGGTTGGCGCGAGAAGATCAGATCGATAGTTCCCTTGAGCGTAGGGATGGGTTTGCCGGTGGTGTTCACCTGGTAGATCGCTTGCAGCGCCGGCATCACGTCCTCGTTTAAGCGCGGCGGCCGCTTCCAATCGCACTTCTGGCCCGGGTTAGGGCAGGTCGAGCGATCGGCAAGATACAAATAGGCAATCGCGCCCTGGTATGCGAATGCGGCCTGGTAATCCTGTTCCGACGGGCCGGGATTGAGCACCCACGGGCGAGTCCGATAGCCGGCGTCGCGAATCACGCCTGGCACCGATTTGTCCGGGTCGGCGCCCAGAGCGTGGCGATCGTCCTTGATAACGGGCGTGTGCCCGTGATCCGCGATGACCACGACGTAAGTATCATCGAGCGCGCCGTGGGCCTGATATGCATCGAGGATTTGCCCGACCAGCGGATCGGTGGTGTTTTCCAGGTACGCGACCTCCATATGCAACGGTTTGGAGGCGAGATGCGTGTACAGATCGATTCCCGGAAAGTAGACGACCTGGATGTTCGGTACGCCCTGGGTGTTTAGCGCGTCGATGACCTTAGGCACCGATTGCACGTCCAACTGCACGTAGAGATTTTGCGCGCTCTCACTGCTGCCGAATTTGCTCTCGATAAAGTCAGTCGACATTTTCAGGTACGCGGAGCTCTCGGCGGTGGTATACACGTCGGCGCCGCGATGGACCGGATTCAATGACACCGCGGAGCGCACGTCGACCTGCTGGAAGAGCGTGGGAGTTTTGATCGATCGGCCGACCAGGTCATGCGCGATCATCTGAACCGTATCGCTGGTGTCCTTTATCGAAACCGGCGCCGGCGCGAAGAACTGCATATCCTCGCGCACGAACCATTCATTGCCGGGAACTCCAGTATAGGCGGGCGGCGCGCCGGTAAAGATCGAAGACCATGCAGCCATCGTGGTCGAGGGCAGGATGCTCAACGCGTTGGGCTCCGAGTAGGCATGCTCGAAGACGCCTTTCCCTTGTTCCTTGCCCAGGAGGCCGGCCAGGCGCGGCATCTTGCCTGATTGAATCGCCTCGGTGAGCTGGTTGTAGCCCGCGCCGTCGAACGCGAAGATCAGCACCCGCGGCCCCGGCACGATCGGCTTGATGTTGGTGATATTGCGCTCGCCGCCGTGCAGGAAGAGCCGCATCGCTGGGCTGCATGATGTAGCAGTGACGAGAGCTGCCGCACAGAGAGACGTGATAATGACGGCGAGCCGCAGCCGGCGCAGAATTCGCATCCGTCGGCCCAACACTCAGAACTTGCCGTGGCGGCCCACGCCGGAAGCGAAGCGCTGAGCGCCTTCGCGTGCGTCGCCCGCGCGAATCGATTCCATCCCGAGGCGAAACTCGTTGCCGATCGCGTCGTCCAACGGCAGTGTCCACGCCTCGTACGCCGACCTTCGATCCGAGCGCATGGTGCGCTGCGGGAAGGCCGCGATCTGTTTCGCGAGCTCGCGCGCCCCATCGAGCGCGCCACCCGGATCCACGAGCCGGTTCGCCAGGCCCATCCGGAGCGCCTCGTCGCCACTGACGCCGCGGCCGGTGAGGATCATGTCCATCGCGTTGCTCATCCCAATCAGGCGCGGGAGCCGGACCGTGCCGCCGTCGATCAAGGGCACGCCGAAGCGGCGGCAGAAAACGCCGAACACCGCGTCGCGCGCTGCTACGCGAAGGTCGCACCACGCCGCCAGCTCGAGTCCGCCGGCAACCGCATGACCCTCCACCGCGGCGATCACCGGCTTGGACAGCATCATCCGCGAGCATCCCATCGGACCGTCGCCGCCGGCCGTGGTGCGATTGCCGCGCGACTGCGCGACCGCCTTCAAGTCGGCGCCCGCGCAGAAGTATCCGCCCGCGCCGGTCAGAATCGCGACCTTCATCGTCTCATCGGCGTCGAAGCGGCGGAACGCCTGGGCGAGCGCCTGCGCGGTCGGCCCGTCGACACAGTTTCGCACTTCGGGGCGGTTGATCGTTACGATTGCTAGCTCGGCTTCGCTCTGGAACTCGACGAGACTCATCGCGCGGCCTCCGATTGGCGAGTTATGACTTTGTGATCTGCGATCCGAATATTCAGCAAAACATTTCCATGACTAACGAGTGCTCGCGATCCGGGCGGTACTCGCGATGCAGATTCGTACGGCGGCGCGCGACATGCAAGCGAGTAGCGAACTTGCAAACGCCTGCCTCGAGCGGGACGCTCAGGACTTGCGACTGACTTTCGCGCGGCCCCAGTACATCGGCAAAACTCTGCGCCGCCCTTGGCATCGCGACGCGCTTCGGCTATGCGATTGAGTACAAACTTCGATGGAAGCATTCACCGTCAAAGACAAAGTCGCGGTAGCCGGTATCGGCGAAACGAAATACTACAAGCGCGGGACCGCGCCGGAGAGCGAGTTTCGCCTCGCGCTCGAGGCGATTATTCGCGCCGCTGAAGACGCCGGCATCGAGATCACTGAGATCGACGGAATCGCGTCCTACAGCAACGATCGCAACGATTCGATTCGCGTCGCCACCGCGCTCGGGCTGCCGGAGCTGCGCTTTTCGAACATGGTCTGGGGTGGAGGCGGGGGCGGCGGCTCGGCCGCGATCGGAAACGCCGCCGCGGCGATCGTCGCGGGCTACGCCAAATGCGTGGTGGTCTATCGCGGGCTCGCGCAGGGCCAGTTCGGACGCTTCGGCCAGACGCCGGCGATGAAGACAATTGCAGCGCCGTACTCGTACACCTGGCCGTACGGAATCACCACGCCGGCGCAATGGATCGCGATCCGCACGCGACGTTTCATGCACGAGCATGACGTGACCCAGGACGCGCTCGCCGCGATCGCGCTCGCCAGCTACCATCACGCGCAGTTCAATCCGCGCGCCGTGATGTACGGCAAGCCGCTGACCCGCCAGGCCTACGACGAGTCGCGCTGGATCGTCGAGCCGTTCCATCTCTACGACTGCTGTCTGGAGAACGACGGTGCCGCGGCGGTGATCGTAACCAGTGCCGAGCGGGCGCGCGATCTGCGCCAGAAGCCCGCGTACCTGATGGCGGCCGCGCAGGGGTCCGACTATCGCCAGGGGGCCGGCGCGGACAACATGCCCGACTACACGACGTCGAACTTCAAGACGCTCGCGCCGCGGCTGTATCAGATGGCGGGCATCGAGCCGAAAGACGTCGACGTCGCGCAGGTCTACGAGAACTTCACCGGCGCCGTGATGCTCAGCATCATCGAGCATGGCTTTTGCGCTCCCGACGAGGCGAAGGATTTTTTCACGCTGGAAAATCTCCTCGCGCCGGACGGCAAGCTCCCGCTGAACACCAGCGGCGGGAATCTCGCCGAGTGCTACATGCACGGGCTCGAGCTGATCGTCGAGGCGGTGCGTCAGGTGCGCGGTACCTCGACCTGCCAGGTCAAAGACGCGGAGATTTCGCTGGTCGCGTCGGGCCCCATGGTCGCGCCGGTGAGCGATCTGATCTTGCATCGATAGAGGCGGCGATGGCGTCAGGCTCGGAAGCGAAAACCTATCTGCCCGCGGGGATGCCCGCGCCCGGCCCGATGGGCGACGGGCTCGACCGCGAATTCTGGGAGTCGGCGCGGCGCCATCAGCTCGTCGTGCAGCGATGCAACCATTGCGGCCAGTACCAGTTCATCGCGGAGTGGCTATGCCACAAGTGCCGCTCGTTCGACCTGAGATGGGATCGCGTGTCGGGGCGCGGCCGGATCTATAGCTGGGAGCGCGTGTGGCATCCGGCGCATCCCGCGCTCAAGAGCGCCTGTCCGTACCTGGTCGTGGTAGTAGAGTTGCGCGACGCGGGAAATGTCAGGATGGTGGGCAATCTGCTCGGCGATCCGATGCAGGATGTTCAGTTCGGCGCCGAAGTCGAGGCCGCGTTCGAAGATCACGACGGCTATACGCTGGTGCAGTGGCGCATCTGCGATTAGTCACTTGCGCGTGTAATTTCCCTCCGTCGATTACTCACTCGCGGGCAGACTAGCCAGTCAATTTCCCACTCGACGACTGACTACTTCTTCTTGCCGTCCGGGCTCTCGAACTGCAGTGCGGCGGAGTTCATGCAGTAGCGCAGGCCGGTCGGCTGCGGGCCGTCCTCGAATACGTGCCCGAGATGCGCATCGCACTGCTTGCACAGCACCTCGGTCCGTTTCATGAACAGGCTGCTATCGGTTTTGGTCGCGACATTTTCCGGCGCGATCGGCTCCCAGAAACTTGGCCATCCCGTGCCCGAGTCGAACTTGGCATCGGTGCTGAACAGCGCATTGCCGCAACAGACGCAGCGGAAGATGCCCTTCTCCTTCCACTCGTCGTACTTGTTTGCAAACGGGCGCTCGGTGCCCGCCTCGCGCGTCACCCGGTACTCTTCCGGGGTCAGGGTCTTCTGCCATTCGGCGTCGCTCTTGACGACTTTTTTAACGCTCATGAGTCCCTCTCTTTGGCCGGCGTCGGTGAACTCGACGATCGATACCGTGGCGACGCCATTGCCTGTTTCAGATGACTGATTTGGCGCGTCCGACGACGACAGCGCGCTGCTCTCGTACCACCACGCAAGCGCGACCGGCACCGACGCGATCGCCGCGACGAACGCGCGCCGGGAAATTCGCTTCTGATTCGATGATGGTTCCGCGCCGCCGCCTTCCATGTTTCGCTCTTCTGCTTTGATCATTGCATAAGACACAACTCGGACGAAGCGCGCGCGGTTCCCGGCCCGACGCCAGAGTTATGCCCAAAAGGAACGGCTCTATATCTGATAGATGAAGAGCTTCTGTTCCTTGGGGCGTAGAAAAACCGCGGCGCCGGGGGTCAGCGCCAGTGTCTGGTAGCGCTCGTGATCGAGCTCGACCTGAACCAGGTCGCCCCACTCCGCCTGAAGCTCGACTTTCACTTGCGGCCCGGCCGGATTGATGCTCTTGACGGTCGCAGGAAACGACTTGCGCCCGTTGGGCTTGGTGTCGATTTCCAGCAGATGTGGCCGCACGTAGAGGACCGCCTTGCCGTTCTCCTGATGCGCGTGCGCGTGGGTCTGGTCAATTTCAACGGCGGTATCGCCCAGGAACACGCGACCGTTTTCGATGCGTCCGTGGAACAGGTTTACGTTGCCCAGGAAGTTGTAGACGAACGCGTTGGCGGGGTGATGGTACACGTCCTCGGCCGTGCCGACCTGCTCGATGCGCCCGGCGTTCATCACCACCACGCGGTCGGCCAGCTCGAGAGCTTCTTCCTGATCATGGGTCACGAAGACGCTGGTGATGTGCAGTTCGTCGTGGAGCCGCCGGAGCCAACGGCGCAGTTCCTGGCGCACCTTGGCGTCGAGCGCGCCGAACGGCTCGTCGAGCAGTAGCACGTCCGGCTGCACCGCGAGCGTGCGCGCGAGCGCGACGCGCTGGCGCTGGCCTCCCGAGAGCTGCGAAGGATAGCGGTCAGCGAGAAAGTCGAGCTGCACGAGTTTCAGCAGCTCGTGCACTCGTTCCGTGACTGCCTGTTTGGACGGGCGCAGTCGGCGCGGCTGCACGCGCATGCCGAACGCGATGTTCTCGAACACCGTCATATGCCGGAACAGCGCGTAATGCTGGAACACGAAGCCGACCTGGCGATCGCGCACGCTGCGCGTGCTCGCGTCCTCGCCCTGGAACAGCACGCTGCCGCTATCGGGATACTCAAGGCCCGCGATTATTCGCAGCAGCGTGGTCTTGCCGGAACCCGACAGCCCGAGCAGCGCCACCAGCTCGCCGGTGCGGACTTCGAGACTGATATCGTCGAGCGCGACGAACTCGCCGAAGGTCTTGCGGATATTTTTGAGTTCGATGCTCATGCGGCGACCTTTTCGGGCTCAGCGACCTTGCTCTCGCGCGCAGTGGGCAGCGCGCGGCGGCCGAGCAAATGCTTGAGCACCAGTGTCACGATCGCGAGCAGCGTCAGCAACGAAGCGACTGCGAATGCGGCGGTGAACTGATAATCATTGTACAAAATTTCGACGTACAATGGCATCGTGTTGGTCATTCCGCGGATGTGCCCGGAGACCACCGAGACTGCGCCGAACTCGCCCATCGCACGCGCGTTGCACAGCACCGCGCCATACAGCACGCCCCACTTGATGTTGGGTAGCGTCACCCGCCAGAACATCTGCCATCCGCCGGCGCCGAGCACCACCGCGGCTTCTTCCTCCTGGCTGCCGACCGCCTGCATGATCGGGATCAACTCGCGCGCGGCGAGCGGAAAGGTGACGAAGATCGTGGCGATCACGATTCCGGGCTCGGCGAAAATTATCTGCAGGTGGTGATCCACCAGCCATCCGCCCAGTGGCGTGCGCGCTCCCAGCAGCAGCACGAACAGCATTCCGGAGATGACCGGCGATACCGAGAACGGGATGTCGATCAGCGTCATCAGGGTGTGCTTGCCGGGAAACTCGAAGCGCGCGATCAGCCACGATGCCGCCACGCCGAAGACCACGTTGAGCGGCACCGCGATCGCCGCCGTCAGCAGCGTCAGCCGGATGGCATCGAGCGCCTCGCGGGAGGAGATGGCTGACAGGTACGCGCGCCAGCCATTCTTGAGCGCCTCGGCAAACACCGCGGCGACCGGCACGAACAGGAACAGGCCCAGGAACAGCATCGCGATTGCGATCAGAAGCGCGCGCACTATCGGCGGGTCGGCGGTTGCCGAGCGCGACGCGGGTGATTCGGCGGCGCCGCCGGGGTTCAAATATTCCACGAAATTTTCGAGCATTGGAGTTGTCTCCTGATGCGTCCCGCTCAGGCCATCAGCCGGCGGCTGCTCCATCGCTGGAGCACATTGATCGCAAAAAGCAGCGCGAACGACGCCACCAGCATCACGATCGCGATCGCGGTGGCGCCCGGATAGTCGAACTGCTCGAGCTTGCTCATGATCAGCAGCGGCACCACCTCGGTGCGCATCGGCATGTTGCCGGAGATGAACACCACCGAGCCGTACTCGCCGAGCGCGCGCGCGAAGGCCAGCGCGAAACCGGTGAGCATCGCGGGAATCAGCGCGGGTGCGATCACCCGCCGCAAAGTCTGCAAGCGGCCTGCGCCCAGAGTCGCGGCGGCCTCTTCGTACTCGACGTCGAGGTCTTCCAGCACCGGCTGCAGCGTGCGGACCACAAACGGCATCCCGACGAAGGTCAGCGCGACCACTATCCCGAGCGGCGCGAAGGCGACCTTGATCCCATACGGTTCCAGCCAGCGCCCGATCCAACCGTTGCTCGCATAGATCGCGGTCAGCGTGATGCCCGCGACTGCGGTCGGCAGCGCGAACGGCAGGTCGACCATTCCGTCGACCAGGTTCTTGCCGGGAAACTCGTAGCGCACCAGCGTCCACGCGACGATCGACCCAAACACCGAATTGATCAGCGCCGCCGCCAACGCCGCGCCGAAGCTCAGCTCGTAGGCGGCAACCGTGCGCGGCGCAGTGACGATCGACCAGAACTCGCTCCAGGTCAGCGACGCGGTCCTGATGAAAATCGTCGCCAGCGGGAGCAACACCACGATGCTCAGGTACGCCAGCGTGTACCCCATGGTGAGACCGAAGCCCGGAATGACGCTGCGCCGCTTCATTTGCCCGGCTGGTAAATCTGGTCGAAGGTTCCGCCGTCGGCGAAATGCATCTTCTGCGCTTTCTGCCAGCCGCCGAAAACTTCGTCCACCGTAAAGGTCGGCACGTTTGCGAACTGCGCTTTGTACTTGGCCGCCACCGCGGGGTCGCGCGGGCGATAGAAGTTGCGCGCGATCACTTCCTGTCCCGGCTCCGTGTACAGGTACTTGAGATACTCGGTGGCGAGTTGCGTGGTGCCATGGCGTTGCGCGACTTTGTCGACCACCGCAACCGGCGGTTCGGCCAGGATAGTGACCGTCGGGATCACGATCTCGAACTTGTCTTTGCCGAATTGCTTGAGCGACAGCAGCGCGTCACTTTCCCAGGCGATCAGCACGTCGCCGATTTGCCGCTCGACGAAGGTGGTGGTAGAGCCGCGGGCGCCCGAGTCGAGCACCGGCACGTTCTTGTAAATTTTGGCGACGAACTCGCGTGCCTTGGCCTCATCGCCACCGTTTTTCTTGAGCGCGTATCCCCACGCCCCCAGGTAGTTCCATCGCGCGCCGCCCGAGGTCTTGGGATTGGGCGTGATTACCGACAGACCGGGCTTGGCAAGGTCGTCCCAGTCCTTGATGCCCTTGGGATTTCCCTTGCGCACCAGGAACACGATCGTCGAAGTGTAGGGGCAACTGTTGTCGGGCAGGCGCTTTTGCCAGTCGCTCGGCAGCAGATTGGCCTTTTCCGAGATCGCGTCGATATCGTAAGCGAGCCCGAGCGTAACCACATCGGCCTCGAGCCCATCGATCACCGCGCGGGCCTGCTTGCCCGACCCGCCGTGCGACTGATTGACAGTCACTTCCTGGCCGGTCTTCGCCTTCCAGTACTTGGTGAAAGTCGCGTTGAAGTCCTCGTACAATTCCCGGGTCGGATCGTAGGAAACGTTGAGCAGTGTCTGCGCAGTGGCAGCGGCCCGGGCCTGCGGGCCTGCGATGATCGAGAGTATCCCGAGAATAGTCAGCGCAATAGTCAGTCGTATAGCCAGTCGAGCAAGTTGCAGGCTCACGTACCCTCCCGATAAAGAAAGCGCGACCACGGCCTTCGCAGTCGCGGCTGTGTTCACGGATTTTTGCCGCCGCTCAGACCCGCGACGGCCGGTCGAAGCGAAACTTTTCCTTGCGCTCGATCTGCACCACACGCGAATCCTGCACGATGACTTCGATCGAGCCGAAGCGGACCCCGTTGAGTGCGATGCGGATTCGCTCGAGCACGTCTTCGGTAGCCGCGTGTGGTGCAGCCGTCGCCGTCGCGTCGAAGTGGTTCTGACGGGGAAATTCTGCCTTCATCGAGTTACCCTATTATCTTGATAGACTTTAAGTTAAAAAAAATTCCGCAGCACAGAATCTGGAATCAGATTGAAAAGCTCAACGCTTCCTTACCGTTCACGGCCAGCTCGACGCGCTTGAGCATATCGGCGAACGAGGTCGAATCGAGAATCTGCGCGGTCGCCTCGCGCACTTCCTTCATCACCATTCGGATCGCGCAGGTGCGTTCGTCGCGGCATTCCCGGCATCGCATGTAGGCCGTCTTGCTGACGCAAGGGATCGGCGCCAGCGGCCCGTCCAGCACGCGCACCACGTGACCGACGCTGATCTGCGCGGGAGGATGTCCCAGGAAATATCCGCCGCCCTTGCCTTTTTTGCTCTGCAGGATTCCCTGGTTCTTCAATTCCAGCAGGATGAGCTCGAGGAATTTGCGCGGTATCTCCTCGCGGCGCGCGATATCCGAAATCAGGACCGGGCCCTGTCCATATTCCTTGGCCAAAACGATCATCGCCTTGAGGGCGTATTTCGTTTTCTTCGAAAGCATTTCCTATGAGGTCGATAGACTAATGCCGCAGGAGCCCTCAGTCAAGTCCAGTACGAAGCTCTCGATCACCTGGCTATCAAGGCCGAAACTATTTGAGCTTCGCGGCCAGGCTCGCGTACTTGTCGGCCAGTGGAAGTACTACCTCGGGGCCGGCGGGCGGAAGCCCGAAGATCAGGCGGTCGAAGCCGAGATCGACGAACTGCTTCGCGTGGTCTTCGATCGGTCCAAGTCCGAACAGGGTGAGGTTGAGTTTTTTGCGGCCCGCGCGCTTTTCGGCTTCGCGCAGAGACTTGGCCGCGGCGGCGAAGTCGTAACGCGGGAAATTGATCGGCATCCAGCCGTCACAATATTCGGCGACACGATCGAAGGTATGTTTCGATTGCGAGCCGAGCAGGACCGGCGGTCCGCCGGGCTGCACCGGCTTCGGATACGACCAGATCGGATCGAAGTTCACGAATTCGCCGTGGAACTCGGCGGCCTCCTTGGTCCAGATCTCGCGCATCGCGAGGATTTTCTCGCGCACTATCTTCCATCGCTTCTTGAATTGCGCTCCGTGATTGGCCATCTCCTCGACGTTCCATCCCGCGCCGATTCCGAACAACAGTCGCCCGCCCGAGATCATGTCGAGCGAGGCTACTTCCTTGGCGAGCACGATCGGGTCGCGCTCGATCACCAGGCACACTCCCGTGCCGAGCTTGAGCTTTTTGGTCACCGCGGCGGCCGCGCCAAGGGCGACGAACGGATCGTGGGTATGAAAGTATTCCTTGGGCAATTCGGTGCCGCCGGGATAGGGAGTTTTGCGCGAAGCCGGGATGTGCGTGTGCTCGGGGAAAAATAATGACTCGAAGCCGCGCTCTTCAGCGGCCTTCGCGAGATCTACCGGTTGAATCGCGTAGTCGGTCGGAAACATCGAAAGTCCGAAAGTCGCCATGGCGTCTCCTTTTTGATCGTGGCAGTAGACCCGAGTCGGTATCGCAGTGCGAATCATCGCATCGCGATCGCATGATGCCCGAGTCGCGGGCCAAAAGTCGCGGCAGTTGATCTCATAGCACAGAGCGTGGCCGGAGCGATCGCGCCGCCCCACTTGTTCGCGCCGTGGACGCGGATGGCCGTGCGGCGCTAGGCTCGAATCTTCAGACGGGCGGCGCCCGTCGCTCCAGGAGGATGCCATGCTCGAAGTCGGATGCTTTCACAACGGTGCGAGTGATTTGCCGATCATCAGGACGCCCAACGGCGTGACCGTGAACGACGGCAATCTCGCCGAGGTCCACGAGTCGAGCCAGCGCACGCTGGTCAACCAGGTGCGCCAGGGAATTCTCGCCGACCGCCTCGGCTTCAATTATTTCTTCATGACCGAGCATCACTTCCAGCCCGAGGGCGCGGAGTTCAGCCCTAATCCGATCCTCGCGGAGACGGCGGTCGCGGTGCGCACCAAGCGAATCCGTCTCGGCCAGGGCGCGAACATCATCACCTGGTGGCATCCAATCCGGATCGCCGAGCAGGCCGCGATGCTAGATGTGATCAGCAACGGGCGCCTGGAGTTCGGCATTGGACGCGGCTACCAGCCGCGCGAGGCCGAAGTATTCGGATGGCCGTTCGCGACCATCCAGGACCAGGAGCGCAATCGTGCGTACTACCAGGAGGCGTACGACATCATCGTCAAGGCGTGGACGCAGCCCTCGTTCTCGCATCAGGGGCAGTTCTTCACGATTCCACCGGTGTTCACGCGCTGGAATCATCAGCAGACCCTGGCCTACTTCGGCACCGGCAAAGCTGGGCGCCGCCTCGAGGAAGTTCTGCAGGTGGGCGTGCCGGATCCGACCGGCGGGTCGAATCCGGTCATGCAATCGACGACGATTCTCAAGGAGCTGCAGGTTTTTCCGCAGCCCCTGCAACGGCCGCATCCGCAGATCTGGGAACCGCTGACCAGCGAGCGTTCGATCCGGTGGGCCGCGGAGCGCGGGCTCAACGGATATTTCATCGTGGAGCCGAACTCGCGGCTGAAAAAGAATGTCGAATTTTTCTACGCGGCCGCGGAAAAGGCGGGATGGCCAGATCGGCTAGGGCGCGGGCGGTTCAAGTACGGCTGGGATGCGGAGCGCCGACGCGGCGTCATCACCGGACGCTACATTCACCTGGTGCTTCCCGGAATGGATCGCGAGCACGAGCTGCGGCGTTTTCGCCAGGCGCTGGAGCTGCAGTGGGATTACTACGGACCGTTCGGCTTTTCGGCGGTGCTCGCCGACGTGGGCGAGGAAAAACCCGCACTCGACAAGAAGGTCGACTCCGCGACGCTGCTGGAGAAAGAGATCGCCATCTTCGGAACGCCCGCGGAGGCCGCCGCCGCAATCATGCGCATTAAAGAGGCCTGCGGCTACGAGGACTTCGCATTCAACGCGTGGTTCGAGACTGGGGGTTTCAGCGGCGAAGAGATCGAAGCGCAGATGCAGTATTTCGCCGAAGAGGTGAAGCCGCTGATCGCGCGCGCATGCGGCGGTCAGGTGGAGAATCCGGCGCTGGGCCTGGACTTCGAGAAGTAAGGCTTCGCGTCAGACCCACGCGTCAGATCAATTCAATGCGGCGCGGGCTTCGGGCGGTGATTGTGCGAGCTCGAGGTGCGCGCTGGCTTCGGCGGCGGATCGCCCTGCGCCTCGCGCTGTTCCGTCTTCGCCTGGGTTTTGTCATCGAACTCCGCGCCGCGTCCGAGCTTGTAGGCCGCGAACCGCGAGGCCGAGTGATCGTCCATTCCGCATAGCCGCGCGAACGGCGGCACTTTGAGCTTGGTGACGTCGAGGTCGGCCGCCGCGCGTCGCGCGGAATTGAGCGCGCTGTTGCCGGCGCTGATCGCAAACGTTGAGACGGCGCGCCGCGCCACACGCCCGCAACGCGGACATAGCTTACGCGCGTTCGCCCGCGCGGTGGGTTCCAGCGCTTCGAACGTGACCTCGCACGCGGCGCATCGCCATTCGTAAATCGGCATCTATTCGATCTTGTGTGGATGCTCCACCCAATCCTCGGGATCGTGCGTGATCCACACCGTCGCGCCATGCATGTCGCGAAGCGCCTTGATTCGCTTGATCGACCACACCGACTGAATCGGGTCGGTGTCGATCGGCATGGTCGCCTCCTGCTCGAGCGCGGCGCGAATATGGAGCGTGTCGCCGGTCAGCAGCATCTTGCGATTCGGCAGGTTCACCATCAGCGAGCATTCACCGGGCGTGTGGCCGGGGGTGAGCAGGAACTGCACGCTGCCGTCGCCGAACAGATCGAAATCGCGATCGAGCTCGAGCCAGTCGTAGCCGCGCGTCGGGATGAAGTCATTGAGGATGAAGGCCCAGCGGCGATCCGGGTCGGGCCAGTACGCGTAGCGCAACTCGTTGGCGCCGACGATGAACTTCGCCTTGGGAAAGTAAGCCAGGCCGCCGGAGTGATCGAGATGCGAGTGCGAGAGCACCACGTACTTGACGTCGCTGGGCTTGTAGCCGACGGACTCGATCTGCCTGTCGAGGGTGTCGGACTTGCTCCACTTGAGCGGAAGGGTGCGCGCGATATCGCCCCAGTAGCCGATCGCGTCGTCGATAACTTTCGGATTGCATCCTGTGTCGAACAGCACCAGGCCCTTGGGGTGCTCGATGAGGAACGAAGGGCACGGGCACTTGATGAGACTGTTGTCGCCGCCGTGCATCAGCAGCGAGAGCGGAGCGGTTAGCTCGGCGCCCGGCAACGCCCACATCCGTTTGGCTTTGGCTTCGGCCATTGGCTCACCTCGCGAGAACGACGCGTTCGCCGATCGATTGCGAACCGTTCAACTCAACTCGATCACGTGTCAATCCGTGATGTGCCACAACTCGCGGCGAAAAGTCGAACGGCGTGCGAATTCAGCGGCGCGACAACAGCCAGATCAGCGCCAGCGGCATACCGACCGAGCCTTTGAGGAAGGCTTGCGGAGCGATCGAGAACAACACGCCGGCGGCAGCCAATTCCTCGGTCAAGGCCGGCTCGAAGCATCCGCGGATCTCGAGCCCTGCCGCCAGGAATGCCGCTACGTACTCGGCATGAGAATGCACAAAACTCTTCACGTTGCGGTAGTAGCCGTTCTTGTCGCGGAAGATCGCGCTGCCGCCCAGGAAGCCTGCCATCGGATGATGATCGGCGATGATCGCGCGGCCACCGGGCCGCAGCACGCGCGCGAACTCCGCGACCGCCCTCGATACCCACGGCAGATGCGTCAGCGCGAGTCCGCACATCACGAGGTCGAAGCTCTCCTCCGCAAACGGCAGCGCCTCGAGGCTTCCGGCGATGAACCGTGCGGCGGGCGCGCTCGCGCGGGCGCGCTCGATCATGTTTGCGCTCGCGTCGACACCGGTCACCCGATGCCCGCGCGCGTCCAGGTGGCGCGTATAGCGTCCGGTGCCGCACGCCGCATCGAGCGCGCGCCCGGGCGGCAAACTATCGAGCAGGCGCTGAATGATCGGTTCCTCGATCGCGATCAGCGGATTAGGAAGGTTGTCGTAGGTCTCCGCCCACGCACCGTAGCCGCTGCGCACTTCCATGTCCGGAATGTCGAGCACGAAGCCGAGCGCGGGATCGTCGCTGAATCGGCGCGTCAGTTGCAGCAACTCATCAGCGCAGGCCTTGGCGGTTTCGTCGCCGGCCATCCAGTTGCGGATCACCGCGATACCCGCCATGCCTAAGGCGTAGTGCACGGGCCAGATTTTCTTCATGAGAACCTATTAGTCGATCCGGCATTGCCGATCATCTACTCGGCTTTGCCGATCGTCGTGACGACTGCAGTCGAGCCCGGGATCCGATCGCCGTTCATCGGCTCGGAGCGGCCGCCGAGATTTTGCGCGAGAAATTGTTCGGCGCGCGCTTCGAAGTCGAGACGATTTTCGGGCCGTGCGAAGCCGTGACCTTCGTCGCTGTAAACCACATAGGTTGCGCGGCCGCCATGCTTTTTGATCGCGGCCACGATTTGCTCAGACTCCGCGGGTTTGACGCGCACGTCGTTTGCGCCCTGCGCGATCAGCATCGGGATTTTGATCCGGTCTGCGGAAAACAGCGGCGACGCTCTGGTGAGCAGCGCCTTGTCGGCGGGATTGTCGGGATCGCCGACGCGGGTCATGAAGATCGGCCGATCGACCACCCAGTACGGCGGCATGGTGGAGAGCAGCGTGAACAGGTTCGAGGGACCGAACGCGTCGATGGCGCAACTGTAGAGGTCGGGCGTAAACGTCGCGCCCGCCAGTGCGGCATAGCCGCCATACGAGCCGCCCTCGATCGCGATTCGTTTTGGATCGGCGATTCCTTTGGCGATTGCCCAGTTCGCGCCGTCGGTCAAATCGTCCTGCATCTTGAGGCCCCACTGGCGATCGCCGGCGTGCAGATATTTTTTGCCGAAGCCGGTCGAGCCGCGGTACTCGACCTGGAGCACGGCGTAGCCGCGGTTCGCGAGCATCTGAACTTCGCCATTGTAGCCCCATCGATCGCGCGCCCACGGACCGCCGTGTACGAGCAGAACCGTCGGCAGATTTTTCGCGGGCACGCCGAGCGGCAGCGTCAGGTACGCGTGCAATTGCATCCGGTCGCGCGCCGCGAATTTGAGCGGCTCCATCGCGGCGAGCGGCGCATCCTCGAGCGCGGCGCGCGACGCGAACAGGAAGGTGCCTGTGCGCCGCGCGCGATCCCACAGATAGTAGCGGCGCGGGCCGCGATCGCGGCCGAAGTCGACGATCCAGATGCGATCGGCGACATCGCGATCGGCGACCCTGAATTCGCCTTCAGAGAGCTTGGCGATCGCATCGAAGTCGGGCTTGATCGATGGATCGACGATGGTCCATGCGAGCTTTCCGGGATCGAAGCCAACTGCCTGCACGACGTGGCGGGTCGGATGCATCATCACTGCGGCAACATCAGCGTCGGCGCTGTGCGCGAGGTCTTTTTGAGCTCCGCTCGCGAGATCGAGCGCGGCCACGCGGCTGGTATCGGTGCCGACCGACGTGATGACGAAGATCGATTTTCCATCCTTGCTGAAGTCGATCGGATCGAACTGATCCTCTGGCCCGACTTTCAGCACGCTGCGCCACTTGCTGTTCGCGTCGTCGCGGACGCGCAGCTCCGTACCGCCGTCGCGAGTCGTGACGATCGCGCCGCGAATCACCAAATTGTCGTCGGCGATCCAGCCCGAAACGTCGCCGGGATTTTTTATGGCTAGCTCGACGGTGTGGGCGACCAGGTTGACAACATAGACGTCCGTCAGCCTCCGATCGCGACGGTTCAGGGCGATCAAAAGGCGATCACGATGCTTCGGATTGGCCGCGATCAGGTCTGTTTTCACTCCCGGCCATGGCGTCAGGTCGCGAGGTTTGCCTGCCTGCGCGACGCCTTTGCTGAGGTTGCCACTTTGCAGGTCCACCTCCATGAGGTGGTAGTTCTCGTCGCCGTCGTGATCCTGCAAATAGACGAGGACGTTGGGGTCTTCGCTCCATCGGTAGAAGCCGATTCCGCGATGCGGTTCGGCGGTGACCATCCGATCGTCGCTCTTGCCGATGGTTCGCACCCAGACCTGCAGCACGCCGTGCTGGTCAGGAGCGCGCCACGCGAGCCGCTTGCCGTCGGGCGAGACGGTTGGCTCGATGCGATCGGGGTTGCCGAGCAGCACCTCGCGCGGGATGAGCGGTGCGGGACCACTTGCCGCGGCGCCCGCCGCGCGCGCGTAGCGAGGCGTCGCTGCGAGGCCACCCGCTATCACCGATGCGAGTATCGCGGCGGCAATCTGCCTCTGAGTCATGTTCCAGGCGGCTAGAACGTCATCGTGATGGTGCTCAACAGCAGACCGTCTCCGATGCCGCTGAAATCGATGTTCGACTCCACGCCGTTAGCCGTGCCCACGATACTCTCCAACGTCTGGCTCGAGGTATTGGGGGTTGGCGTCGGAGTCGGAGTTGGGGTCCGCGTCCGCGTCGCCGTCGGAGTCGGAGTCTGCGTGGGAACGAGGGTGGGTACGACCGTGGGCGAGGTTTTCGAGGTGCAGGTTCCACTCGGATCGCATCCGGTTTGATTGAGCGCAAACGCGAGCCACAGGCACGACGCTGCGACGATGACTACTTTGCGCCGCGAAGGCGTTCTCAGTATCACGCCGCCAGGTCAGGTGAACTACACCACTGGCGGGCGCGGGCGAGAAGTTGGAGGAGAACGTTGCCCCCGCCAGGTAAACGGCCCTGCCCAGCGGGTCGGCTGGCCTTCGGCAAGGCCCCAGTCCGGGTCCGTTCCGCCCAGGAAAGTTGAAAAGTAAGCGCGAACCGTCGGTTTCACCTGGCTAGGAGAGTCGCAGTCTCGAATCGGCATTACTCTGGGACGCGAGATGGCATTTCTGGCCTGACAATGTCTGCTGACTTGATTCGCAGCATGCACGAATCGGGAATCGAGGCGAAACCTTTAGCTTAGGCCGATCGTTCAAAGAACGCGCGAGGCCTCCGCTTCGGTATCGCGCACCAGATTTTTTCGACCAGCACCTACTCAGGGACGCTTCGTCGGACACCTCCACTCTTGGTCCCTTTCCGCTTTACAATTTCGACTTATTGATAGATGAGTTTTCGCAACGCCATCGCGGAAGGCTCGAAATTCGATTACCACCAGCTACCTGGGCGGGCTCTGCACCGATAGACTGATTTTCGATCCGTCGACTTTCTCGAATACCTTGATTCTCGTAGCCGTCCTCGCCTCCTTGCCACCGAGATAGGTGGCGTAGTTCAGGCCGCTTCAGGCGGAGTCGAACGCCGCCACGAACCGTTGTCGGGATCGGTGGTGCCGCCATTGGCCGGCTGCGGAACTCCGGTGTGTCGGCGCGAAGTTATTGGTCTGGTCTGGCCGGTGACGAAGCTGGACAGTTGTCGACTGCAACCGGGCATCAGTGCGATGGATTGCCCAGCGTGATCCCGATCGTATCGTCCGGGTTGGCGCCGGTCGCGCCGCCGAGCAGCGACGAGTAATGAAATGCGAGCCGTTTCGTGAAGCAAGATGACAAACGCTCCTCTCTGCCCACGAAGGTGGTTTGGAAGGCGCCATCTGTCGTGGGAAAGTTCCGTCCGAGAGCGAAGCCGGTACGCTTCCGTCGCCGGGCCATCAACCGCGATGCGATTCGCGCACTACTTTTGCAGATGACGGAGTGCAGCGCCGCTACATCGCGAGCGACATCACGGCTTTCACTTGGCAGCCGTCAAGCCCGCAAGCCTTATCGAGCTTCCCCATCGCACCTAAGAAGCGCTCGCCCCCCGCGCCGTTGTTCCCCTCTACGGCAGGCAGGCGGCGTGCGGCGACGTCTGTTTGAGGCAGGCCACCAGCGGCGTCATGACCGGGCTCGCCGCGCCGATGAACTCGGACACGCTGTTTACGTCGACGTTCCCCACCCAGACGTTGCCGGAGGCGTCGATTGCCACGCCGTCCGGTCTGTCGAAGCCGGCGCCGACAGGAACGAAGTTAGCGGCCAGACCGCCGCTGGAGGTCAGCTCGGTCAAAGTGTTGCCGTCACTGTTCGGCGTCCAGACGTTGCCGGCGCTGTCGATTGCCACGCTGATCGGTTGGTCGTAGTTGGACCCGACGGGATTGAAGGTGCCGACCAGTCCGCCGCTGGAGTTCAACTCGGTCACGCTGTTCCCGGTTTCGTTCGGGGTCCAGACGTTGCCGGTTGGGTCGATTGCCACGCCGCCTGGTGAGTCGAGGCCGGCGGGAGTGAAGTTGCCGATCAGGCCCCCGCTGGAATTCAACTCAGTCACGCTGTCGTTAAGGAGGTTAGGGATCCAGACGTCGCCGGAGGCGTCGATTGCCAGGAACTGCGAGTCGTCGAAGTTGGCGCCGTCGGGATTGAAATTGCCGACCAGGCCGCCGCTGGAGTTCAGCTCGGTCACGGTGTCGCCCTGTTGGTTCGCGATCCACGCGTTGCCGGCGGTGTCGATCGCCACCCAGAGCGGAGCGTCGAAGTTAGCGCCGTCGGGATTGAAATTTCCGATCAGCGCGCCGCTGGACTTGAGCTCCGTCACAGTGGCGCCGTCGAAGTTCGTGATCCATACGTTGCCGGCGGAGTCGATCGCCACGCCGTCAGGTCCGTCGAAGTTGGCGCTCCCGGGATTAAAGTTGCCGACCAGGCCGCCGACCGGGTTCAACTCGGTCACGGTGTTGCCGCCGACGTTCGGCGACCAGACGTTGCCGGCGGCATCGACCGCCAGGAAGATCGGTTCGTCGAAGTTGGCGCCGCTGGGAGCAAGACTGAGCGCGATCTCCCAGCCGTCGGGCGCCGCGCCCAGATTGGGAGTGTACGGCGGAGAACCGCCCTGAATCGCGAACAGCGCGGCGACGTTGGCGACCGGGTTGATCACCATCGCATGCGCCGCCGCCAGCGTGGTGGTGTCGGTGCCGGTGTTGGTCAGCAGCGCGCTGCACGGGGTCGACGACGGCCCCGAGCTCTGCACGCACGCCGCCAGGATGTTGGCAATCGTATCGAGCCGCTCCAGGCCGTCGCAGTTGACTGGTGGCGAACCGCCGGTGCACGCCGCCTCGGTCGCGCCGTTGTCGCTCCAGAAGGCCGCGGGCAGTCCGCTCGAGATGTTCGCGAGATTAGCCTGCGCCTGGTTGGCCGCGTTGGCGAGGCCGGTTGCGTTGCTCGGCGGCGCGCCGATGATCTGGCCGGTCGAGTCGATAAATTGTGCGAGCGCCCACTCGGCCGCCACGGTGGTCAGCTCGTTGATGGTGACCGATTTCGGCAGCTTGCTGGATTGGCCCGCGACTCCGATCAAGCCGATCGCCGAATTGGTCCCGCCTCCGGCGTTCCCTCCGAGCGCGACCAGGTAGAGAAGAGTCGGCGATGCGGGCGGAGTGAATTGGATTGTAAAATTGCCGCTGGAATCGGTGGTCGTGCTTCCCAGGCTAGTGGCGCCCTCGCCGTAATCCTCTGGCTTCACCCGCGCCGCGGTCGCGACGGTAGGCGCCGCGGTTCCCACTTCATACAGCGTCACTGTTGCGCCTGAGACGGGGTTCAGCGCACCTTGCACCGTGCCGGTAACGGAGGGCGGAGGTTTCGCCGTTGGGGTCGCGGTTGGTGTCCGGGTCGGCGTCGCGGTGCTGGAAGGCGGTTTCGAGGTCGAGGTGCAAGTGCCGCACGGATCGCATCCGGAACCAAACAGCGACAGCGCGACGAACAGCACCGCGGCGGTCAAGACCGCGAACCTTACAGAGCGTCCCCCTGGCATGTAACGAAGCCCTCCCCTCGAAGTCCAAGCACGGCCGCGTTGTCCAGCCGACAAAAGCCGCGGCCGATGACGGTGCGACACTTAGCACGAGATGTCTCAGAGTTCGAGGGCGCAGTAAGCTGATAGTTGGCCCAATAGAGGGCGATGCGATTCCGCGTACCCGGCCGCAGCGGCGCGAAAAAGGGGGAAAGAAAGCAAACTGACGAAGAACGAATTAACGAAGGCAGAACGTTGCTGACCGTGCAGAAACTCCAGGACAAAGCAGAAACTCTGAGAAAGAGCAGAGACTCCGAGCGCGAAGCGCGCATCCGAGCCGATAGGGGAGCGCGAAACCCGGGTGGGTTTCGCCAGGCTTGGATAATCGATACGCGCGGCGATGCACCATCGCCGCGCTTTCCGCTCTACTTAATTCGCGGACACGCCCGAGCGCAGCACCTGGCCCGGCATCGCGCCGCTGGGGTTGCCGTGCTCATAGAGCACACTGCCGTTGACGACGGTGTACTCGATTCCCTCCGCCGGCATGACTAACCTTCGGCCGCCGCCGGGCAGATCGCTTTGCATCTTCGCGCGTTTGGCGGAGCCGACTTTGCGCTCGTCGAAAATCGCGAGGTCGGCGGGCAGTCCAACCTTGAGCCGTCCGCGATCTTTCAGTCCGAAGAAGTCCGCGGGCTCCGAGGTGATCCGCTTCACCGCCTGCTCCAGCGTCAGCGCCTGCCGCTCGCGCACCCAGGTGCCGAGCAGATAAGTGCAGTAGCCGGCGTCGCACAGCATGTTCACGTGCGCGCCGCCGTCGCTGAGCCCGATCATGGTGCGCGAATCGGTAATCAGGCGCTGGATGCCCTCTTCGTGATACTGCGCCATCGTGTACTGGATATTCAGATCGTCTTCGAGCGCGAGATCGAAGAAGGTGTCGAGCGGATCCTTGCCGCGCTGCTCGGCGACTTCGCCGACCGTCTTGCGCTCGTATCCTTTGAGCGCCGGGTTGATCGCTTCGAGCACCTCGACGCGATCCCAGCGGCCGCGGAACAGATGGGGGCGCTTGAGCTCCTCGCGGAACGCATTGCGGAAATTCGGATCGCGGTAAAACTCCTTCTGCTTCTCCGCCGGCTGATTGAACACCGGCCCCCACATCTGCATGTCGGCGAACGAGAACGGATTGCGCAGATCGAGCTGCACCACGAACGGCTTGCACAGCACCTGCGGCACGCCGCCGCGCTTGATGAGCGGCTCCAGGCGCGAGAGCAGTTGCTCGCTCGCTTCGGGGCGGTCGGGGCGGCTCGCGATCGCAAGCCAGGTTACAGGGCGCTGACTCTCGTCGAGCAGCAGCTCGAGGACTTCGTGCTCCTCTTCGGACATCGCGCCGATCCGCTGGGTCAGCGCGATTTCGATCGAGCCCTTGCCGAGCTCGCGGAGCGTGTTGGCGTAGGCCTTGAGCTCGTCGCGGCTTGCGAGCCGGCATGCGAGCGAGCGTCCCTGGTAGCCGATATGCTGCGCCAGGCGCGTGGTCGAGAAGCCTACCGCACCGGTGGCGACGGCCTCCTTGAGCAGGCCCGCGATCTTCGCGGTCTCCTCGGGGGTGGCCGCCCGCTCCATCGACTCCTCGCCCATCACGAAATGGCGGAACGGAGTGAGCGGCGCGAGGAAGGCGAGATTGATCGCGGAGCCGCGGCGCTCGGCGGCGTTCATGAACTCGGGGAAGGTCTGCCAGTCCCAGGTGATGCCTTTGGTGAGCGCGTCGAACGGGATCGCCTCGACGTTGACCAGGTCCCACGCGGCGATTTCGTGCGCGGCGGGCCGGCACGGCGCGATTCCCACGCCGCAATTGCCCATCACCACCGAGGTCACGCCGTGCCACGAGGTGCAGCTCACCATCGGATCCCAGCAGATCTGCGCGTCGTAATGGGTATGCGGATCGACGAAGCCGGGCGCGACGACCAGGTCGGACGCGTCGATGGTGCGCTTGGCGCCCTCGGTGACTTTGCCGATTTCGGCGACGCGGCCGTTGGTCACGGCGATATCGGCACGGCGGCGCGGCGCGCCGCTGCCGTCGATCACGGCGCCATTTTTGATCAGCAGATCGTACGCCATGGCATCCTCCTGGCTATTCGATTCGGCGCGGCCGCGATCGCCACTGGCTATTCACGCAGCGGCGCGCGGTCGCGCAATTACTATCTCAGTTGCTAATCGGCCATTACTCAGTTCACTAGTCAGTTCAGCTCGATATGGTAGAGCCGGGCCGCGTTGTCGCACACGATTTTCTGCCGCACCTGCTCCGGCACGCCCGCGAAGTCCTTCTCGATCACCTCGAGCGAATGGGGCCAGGTCGAATCGGTATGCGGGAAGTCAGAGGCCCACATGAAGTTGTCCGCGCCGAAGTATTTCCAGGTCATCGGGCCGATCATGTCGTCCTGGAAGGTGACCCAGAGCTGGCGGCGGATGTAGTCGCTGGGCTTCATGGTGAGGCCGACCTTGTCGGACATCGAGCCGAACTTCTCGTAAAAGTGATCCATCCGGTACATGAAGTGCGCGACCCAGCCGCTGTCGTTCTCGGCCGACACGATGCGCAGGCGCGGGAAGCGCTCGAGCACGCCGCCGAAGAGCAGGCTTTGGAGAGTGCGTTGGATCGAATGGATGGGAGCCATGGTGCCCATCAGGATGCGCACCGAGCCGGGCAGGCGCGGGCCGGAGTGCGTGCGTTCGGGCTGATCGCCGCCCTGGTTCTTTTCGGTGATCACGTGCAGCGAGAGCGGGACGTCGTTGGCCTGCGCGGCGGCCCAGAACGGCTCGTAGCTGGGATCGTGATAGGGACGATCGTTGGGCGGCACGCCCCAGATCATCGCGCCCTTGAGGCCGATCTTGGCGGCGCGCTCGAGCTCCTTGACCGCCTCGCCGATGTCCTCGAGCGAGATCAACGCGACCGGATGCAGCCGCTTGGGAGCGTAGGAACGGAACTCGGCGACCCAGTCGTTGTAAACGCGGAAGCAGGCGCGCTGCAGGTCGGCGTCGTCGAGTCCGAACAGCGGCATCCCGAGCGTGGTGTAGATGACCTCGGCGGCGACGCCGTCGACGTCCTGATCCTTGAGGCGTTCGGCCGGGTCCCATCCGCTGGGGCGCGCGGCCTCGTAGCCTTTCTGTAGATGCTCCTTGAGTTCCTGGCCGCTCTTGCCGATTCCGAAGCCGGCGGAGACCGGGAACGGGCGCACGCCGGGAGCGACGAATGAGTAGCCGGGCTTGCCCTCGATTTTCATCACCCGCGGGGAGCGGTCTGCGAACTTGCGATCGAGGCGCTCGGTCCACAGGTCCGCCGGTTCCATCATGTGCGAGTCTGCCGAAATTACACGTGCCGCCATGTCATGTCCGTCCTTGCCGGTTAATGGGTTTGTGAACTGTTCAAAGTCCGTCGCGCGATTACCCTACTTTCCGTATCGCAGGAAAAGGCCGCCGCGTGCAAGCGCGCCGTTACGATCGCGCGGCGGCCGCGCTCAAGAGTTAGTGGCGGGCGTTAGCGGTCCGGCTTCCGGCAGGATGCGCATCATTTTCCACAAACGCACTGACCATCGGTTGACCAGACCCAATTCCTCGCACAGGCCAAACAGCTTGGTGGAAGCTTCGTGGATGCGCCGGCGGTGAATCAGGTTCTTGCGATACGCGGCGTCCACGACTTCGCGCGGGATTTTATATTCGCGCGCGATCTGCGGAGAGGCCTCCATCATCGCGCGGCCCATGACGCCGAGAATGATCGGAACGCAGAAGCCAAGCCGCCGCCGTCGCGAGGCGCTCAACTCCGGAACGCGCTTGCGCAAGGCGTGACGCGCGAAGCTCATGTGGCGCGCCTCTTCGGTGACATGGATCTGCATGATGCGGCGAAACAGCGGATGGATGTCGTCGCGATTTTTGCGCAAGCTCCGGCGCTGCACATAGTCGATCGGATCTTCGCCGGCCAGCACGAAGACGAAGAACAGTTCGGGGAACTTGACCGCGTACTTGACGATAAAGTTGGCGCACCTGCGTTCGAACCAGCCGATGCCGGGAAGATTGAAGCCGGTGCGGTTGATGAACTCCTGGAACATCAGCGAGTGCTGCGCCTCTTCGATGGTCTCGTGGTAGCAGTAACGGAATTCCGGCGACCCGCTCGGCAGGCCGCTGGCGAAATCGAGCAGGCCGCGCTTGAGCACGTACTCGAAGACCACGCCGATTTTCATGAAGTTGGCCAACATGCGAAGACCGATGCGCGAGCGAATTCCCGCCGGCTGCGAGCGGTACCAATCCGTCGCGCCGAGCACGTCGTCGGGTTCGAGCTGCCATCGCAAGTCGTCGTGATCGATGCGGAACTCGGGATTGTCCCAGTCGATGTCCGCGTAGGCGTCGAAGTGTTTCACCACCGATTGATGGCTGAGCCTGCGGATCAGATCGAAGTAAGCATCGGAGTGGATCGCATGCGCGGCGCGCTCCTCTTCAGGAACGACAAACTCATCGGCCATCAGATTCTCCAGGAATTCTTTTTTCAGGTAGCGGGCTCATGATGAATTCACTGCGCGCCGTCGCGTCACGAGTCGGATCGAGCGGCAGCGCCGGGGACAACCGCATCGATACCGCGGGGTAAATTGCGGTCTCCCAGGGAACACTATTTATCGTTATTCGTGTTTTAGGACGCTAACTACGCTCTACCTTATTGACAGGCCCGGCGAGCGAATGCAATTGGTTGCGGTTGAGCAGGGCGATCGTCAGCGGCGTCGCGAAGGCGGGGAACGCGAAATAGCGCAACGATCAGGCGCGTTAAGTGCGGGCGCAGAGATATCTCGGCGCGCCGAAAATCAGTCGTGAGAACTTTTCGCGTCGGTCACGATCCTGCGGCGGCGGTGGTCTGCGCGGGACGCGGTGAGAGCGCGGAGGGCGGCGTCGCGGCGAGGCTCACGGGAGTGTCCGCCTCGAACGGGCTCGCCAGGCCGATGCTCTTTCCGATCTCGCGCAGCGCGGGCAGCACTTCCTGGCCGGTGAGCCGGATGCAGCTCATCGAATCGTCGTGATTCACCTTGCCGTCGTTGCCCCACAGCGCGAGGATCGACGGGCGTGTCTCCTCGAGGATGATCCGGAGCTTGTCGATCACCTGCTTGGGCGTGCCCGCGATGATCGACATCGCGGCGATCTGCTTCTCGAACGGCGCGCCGGTCGGCTGCGGGCGCGTGCCGCCGCGGAACTGCGCGAGGCCCTTGCGCGCCCACGGTCCCAGGTAGCCGGACGGGGCGGACCACACGGGAGCGAGCAGGCCGGTGAACTCGCCCTGCATCCAGAGGAACTCGCGCGCGTTCTTGAGCGCCTTCTCCTCGGTCTCCGCGACGTGGCATCGGATCAGATAGCCGCGCTGCTCGGGACCGGATTGATAGCCGGCCTGCGCGGCGGCGGCATCGTAGATCTCCCAGATTTTTTTGCTGTCGTCGATCGGCGCGTTGAGCACGATGTAGGGATAGCGATGCTGCGCGGCCCACTCGATCGTCTCGCGGCTGGAGACGCCGGGAATCCAGATGCGCGGATGCGGCTGCTGCAGCGGAGTCGCCCACGGGTTCACCACCCGGAGCTGATAGTGGTTGCCCTCCCATCGCCACGGGCCAGGGACCGTCCAGCTCTTGATGATGATGTCGTGGGCCTCCTCGAAGCGCTCGCGGTTGTAGGCGGGGTTGCTGTTGCTGGCGATCGACTCGACGCCGCCGCCGCGCACGAAGCCCGACACCAGGCGGCCCTTGGAGATCATGTCGATCATCGAGAGCTCTTCGGCCAGGCGCACCGGGTTGTCGGCGATCGGCAGCGGGTTGCCCAGCAGCACGATCTTCACGCGCTTGGTCGTCGCGGCGAGGATCGAGGCGAAGATGTTGCACTTGGCCTGCATGCAGAACGGCGCGTTGTGATGTTCGTTGAGCATGATTCCGTCGTAGCCGGCGGCCTCGGCGAGTTGATACTCCTCGAGGCGCTCGTGATACAGGCGGCTGCCCGCGGCGGGGTCGAAGTACTTGTTGGGAAACAGCAGCGCGGTGTAGCCGAACTTGCGGCCCTCGTCTTCGGGATACGCGGACATCGGCTGTTCGGTGAAATACATCAAATGCATGGAGTAGCCCTCCAAGTATATTTGCGATTGTATTTTTGAGCGATTCTCAAAGTCGCGCGGCCTTCGTTCATTTCGATTTTGATGATCCGATAAACTCGCGCACCATCCGGGCCAGCTCGGCCGGCTTCTCGACTTCGACGTAATGGCCGCATCCCGCGATTCTTTTTATCTGCGCGTTGGGGAGAGCCGCCGCGTAACGCTCCGCGCAATCGAACGGCACGATGCGATCCTGCTCGCCCCACACCAGTAGCGCCGGCGTCGCGACGCCGCGGAGCAGATGCGGCATTGCCTGGTCGAACATGTACGGCTTCCATGCGACGCGGGTAGTCATCTCGCGGTTCACTTCCCATTCGACGAGCTGATCGACTTCCTGCTTCTCGCCGTATAGGTCCTTGAAATTTGCCTGGTCGGTGAAGCCGGCGGTCACATACTCGATGGTATTGACGATGAACTGGTCGAAGATTTCGCCGCTCCTCGGCTGCATCCCCATCGCATTGACCAGCACCATCCGATCGAAGCGATGCGCGCACATCATCGCGATTTCGGCGGCGATCCATCCGCCGAAGCCGAGCCCGACCACCGAGAGCGCGTCGAGTTTCAGCGCGCCGAGGAATTCCTGGTAGGCGATCGCCATGTCGCGGACACTGCGCATCCACTCGGGCCGCTCGGACTTGCCGAAGCCCGGATGCGACGGGACGTAGACGGTGAAATCGCGCGCGACGTCGGCGTAGAAGGGAAGCCATCCCGGATTGCCGACGTCGTGATGCAGCACCAGCACTGGCTTGCCGGCGCCGCCCTTTAGCAGATGGAGCTTTCCGACTGCGGCAGCGACGACGCTCTCCACGAATCCCTCTTTCACAAGCGCCACGAATAGTCCTCCTCGCCCCGATGGAGTCTTGATCCGGACGCGAGCACTTGGCAACCGCACCCGATCAGCTTTCCGATTGCACGGATCGGCGGCGAGGGATTAGCTTCTGGGGGAGAGGAAATTCGGTTCTGGGATTGCGAGCTACGCCGGCAAAATGCGGCGAGGAGAGATTCGCGATGCGAGTGGTGGTTGATCTGGAGCTGTGCGAGGGAAACATGAAATGCATGGAATCGGCGCCGGAGGTGTTCCAGGTGCGCGACGATGACAAGAGCCACCTGCTGATGGAACGGCCGCCGGAGTCGATGCGCGAGCGGGTCAAACGCGCGGTCCGCATCTGTCCGCGGCAGGCCATCAAGCTCGTCGAGGACTAAGCCCGGGATTCAACCAGGGCTGGCCAAGGAAAACCAATCCCCATCCCGCACTGGTTCGCGGCCCGTGCGTCGCGCAACGAAATCGCGCACAATCAATTCGATGGCAACCATACCAAGTACCAATCAGCAGCTCTCGCTCGACACGCTCGACATCATCAGCGACGAGCACTACCAGCGTAATGGCTACCCGCATCGCGAATGGACGTACCTGCGGCGTCACGCGCCGGTGTTCTGGTACGACCGGCCCAACGTCGATCCGTTCTGGGCGATCACCAAGCATGCGGACATCATTGCGATCTCGACGCAGCCCAAAGTCTTTCTCAACGGCCCGCGGCTGCTGATTTTTCCCAAGACCCCCGGCGAGGGCCCGCCGGCCGGTCCGCAGCCGTTTCGCCATCTGCTCAACATGGATCCGCCGGAGCACGCGCAGTACCGCGGATTGATCAACACGCGCTTCACGCCACGCTCGGTGCGCAAGCTCGAGCCGGAGATCGATGGGATCGCGAAGCGGGTACTCGACGACGTGACCAGTCACGTGATCGACAAGGTCGCGGGGCGCAACGAGTGCGACTTTGTGATCGACGTTTCGTCCAAGGTGCCGCTGGCGGTGATCGCGGAGCTGATCGGCGCGCCGCGCGAGGACTGGGACAATCTGTTCAAGTGGACCAACGAGACCATCGGCGGCTCCGACCCGGAGTTCCAGCAGGGCGCGAGCGCCGGCGAGACTCTCGATCGCGCGCGGATGGCGATGTTCCAGTACTTCGCGGACCTCGTCTCGAAGCGGCAGAAGGAACCCAAGGACGATCTGACCAGCGTCATCGCGAATGCCAAGCTCGACGGCAAGCCGCTCGAGCCGTTCGAGCTGCTCTCCTATTTTTTCCTGCTGGTGGTGGCGGGCAACGAGACCACTCGCAACGCCACCACTGGCGGCCTGCTCGCGTTCATCGAGAATCCGGAGCAATGGGAGCGGCTGCGGAAAAATCCCGCGCTGATGAAAACGGCGATCGAGGAAATCGTACGCTGGACCACGCCGGTCATCCAGTTCGCGCGCACCGCGTCAGAGGATACCGAAGTGCGCGGACAGAAGATTCGCGCCGGCGAATCGGTGGGCCTGTTCTACCCGTCGGGGAACCGCGACGAAGAGGTGTTTCGGGACCCGTTCCGCTTCGACATCGGACGCGATCCGAATCCGCACGTGGCGTTTGGCATCGGCGAGCATTTCTGTCTCGGTGCGAATCTCGCGCGGTTGGAGCTCGAGGTGATTTTTCGTCAGCTCGTGGATCGCTTCGAGCACTTCGAGCTGACCGGAGAGGTGGAGCGGCTGCGCTCGAGCTTCGTCGGGGGCATCAAACATATGCCGGTTCGCTTCGAGCTGCGACGCTCTCGCAACTGAGCATAGAGAGCGGCGCCGGCTCCGCGGCGGATTCGCGGCGTCCGCGCGACTTCACCACGATAGCCACTTCTGCAACAGCCACTTGCGCCTGGGCGTCATGCGCGTTCGCTCATAAGCGTCGGCGGCCAATTTGATCGCCTGCGACTGGGTTGGATACGGCTGATTGACGCGTGCCAGCGCGCTCATCCCTACGCCCGCACTCATCGCCAGGGACAGCTCGCTTATCATCTCGCCGGCGTGGCTGGCGACCACCGTCGCGCCGAGAATTTTGTCGGTGCCTTCCCTCACGTGGATTTTCACGAAGCCGACTTCCTCGCCATCGGTGATCGCGCGATCGACCTCATGCATCAGCACGGTGAAAGTCTTGACCGCGATGTTTTTCTGGCGGGCCTCGGTGACATACATGCCGATATGCGCGATTTCCGGATCGGTGTAAGTGCACCAGGGAATCGCCTGCGCGCTCAGTCGCTCGCGGCCGGAGAATAGAGCGTTGCGCACGACGATGCGGCCAGCGGTGTTCTCGATATGCGGGAATTTATTTTCCGAGCAAACATCGCCGGCTGCATAGATCCGCGGAGTTGCTGGTCTGCAGAAAATCGTTGACCGGGATGCCGGCCTCGGTGTCATAGCTGACGCCCGCAGCCTCGAGATTGAGACCTTCGACGTTGGGCGCGCTGCCGACGCCGACCAGGATCTGATCGGCGGCGACCGTTTGCTGATAGCCGTCACTGACGAGATCAGCCAGCTTCTGACTACCGTCCACTCGTACCCTGGTTGTGTCGGTGTTGAGATGAATCTCGATGCCGTCGCGCGCGAAAGCCTCGGAAAGAAGTTGCGCCGCATCGCGCTCTTCCCCTCCCAGGAACATCGGATCGGATTGCACAATGATCACTTGCGATCCCAATCGGCAAAACGCTTGCGCCAGTTCGCATCCCAGCGGACCACCGCCGATTACCAATAAGCGACGCGGACGCTCGGTCAGGTCAAAGACATTTTCATTCGTCAGGTAGCCGGCCTCGGCGAGCCCAGGTATCGACGGATGCACCGGCCGCGCTCCGGTCGCGACCAACGCCTTCTTGAAGCGCAAGGTTTTTCCGTCCGCGGTGACCGTATCCGGCCCGGCAAAACGTGCCGCGCCGAAATACACGTCGACGCCCATCGCCTGAAGTCGTCCGGCCGAAACGCGGCGGCTGACGCGCGCGCGGACGCGCCGCATCCGTTCCATCACTTCCGCAAAATCAATCTCGACGGCAGCGGGCGCTTGCGCGCCGAAGTTTTCTCCATTGCGGATGTCCCCGTACAATCGCGCGCTGCGGATGATCGCTTTCGAAGGTATGCAGCCGACGTTGAAGCACGCTCCGCCCAGCAGGTTGCGCTCGATGATCGCGACTTTTGCGCCCACTCGCGCTGCGGACAGGGCGGCAAGCAGTCCGGCGGGTCCCGCGCCGACGATCAGCAGGTTGTATTTGCCCGCGGGATCGGGATTCCGCCACGCGCCAGGGTGAACGTAGTCCAGCAGTTTGCGCTTGTCAGCGTCATCGGGAAAACTTTGTGGGAAGGGTTGCGGCGACTGTTGATCGCGTTGCATCGGACGCCTCACTCGAATCGAACGCGCTGTCTCACAGCCAAGCGCCTCTAAACCCGGCGCGCTGCAATCCGGTTTTGAGATACGGACAATTCCGCATCAGCTTCCAGATTAGTTGTGAGCGATAGTTCTCGATCATCAGTACGATGATTCCCTGGTCGAGCCCGAAGTAGCCCTCGGAGATCCAGCCGCGGGAACCGTTGCCGGCGAAGGCGGGATTGAAACCGCTTGGCAGCCGATATTCGCTTATGACTTCCGGAAAACGCTGGACCAAGTGGCGCATCGCGGAGAGGACGATCTCCGGCGCAAACGGAATCGAACTCGAGTATCGCCGGCGGCGCGATTGTCCCATCGTCGGGACCGTACGGGGCGCCGCGTGCAGCGTAGCCGAAAAAGCGCCGCTCACGGCGCCCTATGCGCACGGTCTGGAAACCGGGGCCGTCGCCAGCCGAGAGTCCCCAACAGTCGCGGCCATAATAGCCATACTCATTTGGATCGCGCATTGCGTATTCGCGCTGAACGTAGGTTGCGCGGCGGCTGTTCTCGAAATAGTCACTTCCTTTCTCACTCATGAATGGATCTTGGATATTTCGGAAATCGATCCAGGCATGTGAGAATTGATGGATGAAAAGCGGGCCCGCGTACAGGAAATCGTAGCCATAAACATTTTCCCACTGATACGTCGAGGTCCATGCGGCGAAGCTCTGTTCCGGGAGCGGACGGGTCGGCGATGCCAGCCCGAGGACATAGAGAATAGTCGCCTCATTGTAACCCTCCCACCCGTAGTGCAGAAATTGGCACTCCGGTTTCCATCCGTGAGAGACAGTCGCTTTGCCGTTGCGCGCCCAATCCCAATCGACGCGGCGATATAGCGCGTCAGCGAGTTCCCGGATTTCCGTCTCGGCAGGAGTGGCGCCGGTAAAGTAGGCGCCCGCGGTCAGAACTCCGGCCAGCAACAATGTCGTATCGATAAGCGACACCTCCGAATGCCAGACGCGCTCGCCGCTCTGCATATCGAGGAAGTGATAATAGAAACCCCGATAGCCAGTCGCATCCGGCGCGTCGCTCTGCACGCTGTTCGAAAAAAATCGCAACGTGAGCAGAGTGCGAGCCGCAGCGTCCTCGCGCGTCATCCACCCGCGCTCCACACCGACCGGATACGCGGACAGCGCGAAGCCGACCACCGCGATGCTCGAGGGCGAGCCGTTGCGGGTCGTGTCCGCGACCAACCCGTTGGCGGGTTGAATGCAGTCAGGAAATAGCCAAACGCCGCGCGCTGGAGCCGATCCAGCAGTTCGTCGTTCGACAGGTTTTCCTGAATCAGCCACGCGTGCGCCGAAAGTCGCATCTACACCGAAGGCGTTTGCACGTGTTCGGGGCGGATGCCGATACCCACGAGACGGGCGGGAATCCGGCGCAATATTGGAAAGCGCGCGATCAATCGCACTGGCATCGGAGGAGTCAGTTGCTGTTGATCGCCAAGCACTCGCACGATGATCCGATTCTGGATCTGGACCTGCAGCCATTGAATGACGCGGGTGGGCCACTCGCGACGCTGCTGCACCTGGCGAAGGTGGTCGTCGCTAAGCCGGCCATCGCGGAGCGGCAGCGCGAGTATATTCGCGGCGGCGACCGCGTCCTGGATCGCGAGGTTGATGCCGACGCCACCGATCGGCGACATCGCATGCGCCGCGTCGCCGATACACAGCAGGCCGGGACGATACCACTTGCGCAGCCGATCCACCCGGACCGTAAGCAGCTTGATATCATTCCAATCGCGCAGTTCCGAAGTGCGATCGTTGAGGAAGGGCGCGAGCTTGCCCACGTCCGCGCGGAATGCCGGCAGGCCGTTTTGGCGGAGCTGCTCCAGCGATCCCTTTGGAATCACGAAAGCGCACTGCCAATGCTCACCGCGATTGATCTGGATGAAGATTCGACCCGCGCGGAAGATGCCCATCGACTCGCCGGGATCGCCGGCCGACCGCGAAATTCGAAACCAAAGCACGTCCATCGGAGCGCCTAGCTCCTGCACCTCAAGGCCGGCCTTGGCGCGCACTACCGAATCGCGGCCGTCCGCGCCGATGACCAGGCGGGAACGAATCTCCAACAGGCCTTCCGCGCTCGTCGCGTGAAGTCCGGCGATTTTTCCCGATTCTTCGATAAGGCCGGTTACCTCCGCATTCATCCGCAATTTGAATGTTGGATAGCGGGCGCCGCGCTCGGCAATAAAGTTCAGAAAATCCCACTGCGGCATCAATGCGAGGAATTGGCAGTGAGTGGGCAAATGAGTGAAATCCGCAAATGGAAACACGAAGTCGCCGACCTTTGCGCCCAGCACCGGTACTTCCTGGTGCGGCAGCTTCAGGAAGTCGTTGAGCATTCCGAGCTCGTACATGAGCTCGAGGGTGGACGGATGGATGGTGTCGCCGCGGAAGTCGCGCAGGAAGTCGGCATGCTTTTCCAGCGCCAGGACCTCGACCCCGGCGCGCGCCAGCAGCAGTCCCAGCATCATACCGGCCGGGCCGCCGCCCGCGATGCAGCATCGCACAGAAATCGATTCCGCAGCCATTACAATTTCGATGTTAGCTCGCCGGAGTCAGCCGCGCACGAACAAAAAGTTCGCACGCGAAACTTCGAATTGAAGTAAATGATAGAGTGAAATCTATAACTTGACCGTTATATAACTCAAGTGTTATATTCGGTCCCATGAGTGCTCTGGCTGCGCTGGCAGATCCGGTCCGCGCGAAGATCGTTGAGATGCTCGCCGAGCGCGATCGCAGCGCAGGCGAGATCGGCGAGCATTTTCCGATCTCCCAGCCGGCGATCTCGCGCCACCTGCGGGTGTTGCGCAGCCATCGGCTGGTCACCTCGCGCGGCGTTGCGCAGCGGCGGGTCTACAGTCTGGATCCGAGTGCGTTGGATGAGATCGATGACTGGGTGGCGCGTTGCCGTCGCATCTGGAGCCGGCGCTTCAATGCATTGGAGCGGCATCTCGATGCGGTCGCCGCAAAGAAATCTCGTGGAGGGCAGAAATGAACGAAGACATGGTCATGGGCGAGTTCCTCGACCGCCAGACACTGCGGCTGGTGCGCCACTTTTCACATCCTCCCGAGCGGGTATGGCCCGCGTTAACCGACGCGGAGCAAGTGTCGGTGTGGTTTCTTCCCTGCACGCTGCTCGAACCCAGAGCCGGCGGGCGATACACCTTCGAGTCAGACGGTAAATCGTGGAGCGGGACGATAGGTGACTTCGAGCCTTCGCATCTGATCGATTTTGGAGGCTGGCTTCGGTTCGAGTTGTTTGAAGCGCCAGGAGGCAGCCGCCTGGTTCTTACGCTGAAAAGAACGCGTGCGGGCTGGAGTCCGATGGCGCTGGCCGGCTTCCATGGCTGGTTGGGAAGATTGCAGCGCCACATCAACGGTGTTCCGCCCGAGGAGGCCGAGGATTGGGCGAGCAATCATTTTTCCTGGGACGGGCTGTTCCTCGCGTATGAGCGGCTGTTGCGTCGCGACGTTGCCGACGGAGCGAAGGCCATATATCGCGTTCATTTTGCAGCGAATGTGGCGGACCTCAGTTCGGATGCGCAACTGCAATTGGACGAACTCATCAGCCTCTTGCGGCGCAGTCCCGATCTTCGCGTCGGCATCGACGGCTTCGGCGACGATCCGTGCTCGGTTGAAAAGAGCCTCGAACTCTCGCTCGAGCGAGTAACCGCGGCATCTCAATATCTTGAGCGCGCCGGCATTCTTCCCGAGCGCATGGAGATCGGATTTGCACTCGGCAACTATCATTTCCTGGTGCCAAGCGACACGGAAGCCGGAAGGGCGTTCAATCGGCGCGTCGAGTTGAGACCGCTGTACTGAGTCGATCCGATTTGCCTGAGAAACTCAGACGACTATACTCGCGGGCAACGCCGACCCAGGAGCACGTACAATGACGCAAAAAGGCGGATGCCATTGCGGACAAATCGCTTTCGAAGTCGAAGGCGACGTCCCGGACGTCACGGAATGCAACTGTTCAATCTGTGCCAAGCGCGGCTATCTTCACTGGTTCGTGCCCAACGACCAGCTCCACCTCAAGACGCCAGCATCCAACATCGCGACCTACACATTCATGACCGGCAAGTACCAGCATCAGTTCTGTCCCAACTGCGGATGCTCTCCATTTGTCATCGCGACCGACGGGTCGGGCGCGGCCGTGAACGTGCGATGCCTGGAAGGCGTGGATGCTTCCAAGCTCAAGGTGAATCAGTTCGACGGGCGGAGTCTGTAGGTCGCTCTCGAGACCGTCGCGACGCCAGAGCGCGCGCGATGATTGAGCCGCGGCTCACTAGGGTGGTGGCCTGAACAGAACTCGCAGGCGCGCGCACAAGTCCGCGCGGCCCAACAGATTGGTGCTATCTGCGAACTGATCGATCGCGCCAATTCCGTTCGCCGCGACGTAGATGCGCTTCAGTTCGTCGTCGGCAATCGCGTCGCTGATTGCCTTCGCGAATCGTCCCGCTCCCAGCACGTGATAAGGGCGTTCGTAGAACTGCATTGTCGAAGTATCCAGCGACCGGGTGATGCCCAGCGTGTTATGCATTCGCGCGACGGACGCATACGCGGCGCACAGATGCTTCTCGCGATCCTGCCACGACTTCGCCGCCATCACTGCGCGCAGGATTGGATTGAGCTCGGCGCCGCAAGCGAGGCGCGTAAACGCGGTGCCCAGCCACTTGCCGTATGGCGCGTAGCGGCGCTCCATCAGGAGGCACAAGCGCATCAGGTCGCGAACCAGGCGTCCCGCGACGATCCTCGAGCCGAGGTCATCGCCTTCTTCGCCGCAGCGTCCGACGAAGTGCTCTTCCTGCGCGATTCGGTACCAGCCCGCCGCCATCATGAACAGCCAGACATCGCGCGGATACCATGCAAGCTTCTCGCGAAGCGGAGCGAGTTCGCCGAGCCCGTCGTGGAAGACCTCGCCGCTGGTGATTTCGAGCAGTTTCTGCTGCGAAAGCAATAGCCAGTCGACAGAGTCGAGCGTCTGGGCTGGTTCGATATTGAGCATCAGCGCGAACGAAGCCCGCGACAGTGTGAGTATACACATGATGATCGACGCGACCGGCTTCGGCCGATGCCGGCGCGCGCACGCCGTTGTCGTCGGGCCTGGAGAAGCCTGTCGAGTAGCCGTGAAAAGTGGGTGGCAGATGCTTCGCCAGCGCGTCGCTGATCGAAGCGGCGAGCGCCTGATGATCGGAGTCAGATAGGAACAGCAACAGGCGCGGACCCCATTCATGATCGGTCGATCGCGCCGAGTCGTAGCCCAGAACGTCGGAGCCGTATCCGATCAGCGCCGCCGAATATTTCAGCCGCGGAAAGTGCGTTGCGAGAATCGGTGCGACCGCCTCGCGATAGTACATCCGGTTGAGTTCCAGGCCTGGAAGGAAGCGCGGCATGATCGTGACTTGGTGCAGTCCGGAAATCGATTGGAGTCGGCCGGGAGGTCAGGTCGCTCCGTCAGGGCCCCGCTCCAGGTCGAAGACAATCTATCCGTCAGCCGGGATCGGAGTCGACTCGCGAGCACTCGATTGGTAGCACGCCTCGACCAGCGCCATGGTGCGGTACGCGTCCTCGACGCCCGAGACGAGCGCGCGGTCTTCGCCGGCGGCGAAGCGCTGCAGGTTCGACATCGGTCCCTCGAATGCTTCGAGGAACCACGAGCCGCGCAGCGCCACCGGCGTCCACTCGGAATCCTTGCTCGCGATCTCGAGCGTGTCGGGCTCGCCGTGAGGATAATTCAGGTTGACGCCCATCCTCGCGACGGCGGCGCCGCGGGTGCCCTCGATCTTGAGCTGCGACATCGCGTGGCGAGCGCCAAAGGTGTGCGCGTGATTCTGCGTGAGGCTCGCGCGGATCGTGTCGCCGTAGTCGAGGATGATGGAGCTGCGCACGTCGGGATAGTCGGCCAGTTCGGGGTGACGGAGCGCGCGGCACCATACGCCGCGCGGCTCGCCCACCAGCGAGCGGATGAGATCGAGATAGTGAATCGAGTGCATCACGATCTCGAGACGCGGCACGCCCTTGAGAAACGCCCAATACGCCCACGGGGTGTGGAGATTGATGCGCACCTCGAGGTCGGTCACTTCGCCGAGGACGCCGCGCGCGAGCGCGTCCTTGAGCGCGAGCATGTTGGGCGCGAAGCGAAGCTGAAAATTAATCGCGGCGAGCAGGCGGCGCTCGCGGCAAATCGCCAGGATGCGGCGCGCGTCGTCGAGGTCGCGGCCCATCGGTTTCTGGATCAGCACCGCGGAGCCGGGCGGCATCCGCGCGATGATCCCGGCGATCTGAACCGGCGGCACCGCGACGTCGAACACCACGCCGGGCTCGAGCACCGCGGCCTCGAGCGTTTCGAAAACGCGCGCGATGCCGAAGGCCGCCGCGCGCTCGCGCGCCGCCTCGGGATTGACGTCGAAAATTCCCGCGACCGGAAAACCGAGCCGCCGGTAGTTCGGCAGATGAGCGTCGCGCACGATGCTACCCGCGCCGATCACGACGATCGGCTTCGGCGCCGACGGTCGCGGCCACGCCTGCGTGAGATCGGCGAGTGATTCCTGAGCGCGAGTCGTCATCGACGGTTGTCGAGCGGCGATGCTACCATGCCGCGCGGAGGAAGCGATCATGCCACGCACGATCAAGTCCCTCTCCGTCCGTGACATCCGCACGCCGACCTCGCGCACGCTGGCGGGCTCCGATGCGGTTCATACCGACCCGGACTATTCCGCGACCTACGTGGTGCTCGAGACCGACGCGCGCGACGAGCTGCGCGGTCACGGCATCACGTTCACGATCGGGCGCGGCAACGAGGTCTGCGTCGCGGCGGTCAACGCGCTCGCGCCGATCGTCGTTGGCCGCACGCTGGAAACGATCACTGCCGACATGGGCGGCTTCTGGCGCAGCCTCGTGAACGAAAGCCAGTTGCGCTGGATCGGTCCCGAGAAGGGCGCGATTCACCTGGCGACCGCGGCGATCGTAAACGCGGTGTGGGACCTGTGGGCTAAGGTCGAGGGCAAGCCGGTCTGGAAACTGGTCGCGGATATGACGCCGGAGCAGATCGTCGCATGCGTCGACTTCCGCTATCTGACCGACGCGATCACGCGCGACGAGGCGATCCAGATCTTGCGCAAGAACGCATCGACCCGCGGCGTGCGCGAGGCCGCGATGCGTGCCGACGGCTATCCCGCGTACATCACGTCCGCGGGCTGGATGGGTTACCCCGATGAAAAAGTGCGCGCGCTATGCCGCGAGGCGCTCGCCGACGGATGGACTCGCTTCAAGATTAAGGTCGGACGCGACGCGGAGCAGAATGTGCATCGCGCGGCGCTGGTGCGCGAAATGATCGGCCCCGAGTGCGCGCTGATGATGGACGCCAATCAGGCGTGGGACGTCGGCGAGGCGATCGAGCACATGCGCCCGCTCGCGCGCTTCAACCCGCTGTGGATCGAAGAGCCGACCAGCCCCGACGACATTCTCGGCCACGCTGCGATCCGCCGCGCGATCGCGCCGATCGGCGTCGCGACCGGGGAGCATTGCCCCAACCGGGTGATGTTCAAGCAACTGATGCAGGCCAACGCGATCGACTTCTGCCAGTTCGACAACTGCCGCCTGGGCGGACTGAGCGAGGCGCTCGCCGTGCTGCTGCTCGCCGCGAAGTTCGGCGTGCCGGTATGCCCGCATGCGGGAGGTTTGGGCCTGTGCGAGTACGCGCAGCACGTGTCGCTGATCGATTACATCTGCGTGAGCGCGAGCCTCGAGAATCGCGCCACCGAATTCGCCGACCATCTGCACGAGCACTTTGTAAATCCGGTGGTGGTGCGGCGCGGTCGCTACACTCCGCCGACGGCGCCGGGCTTCAGCATCGAGATGCGGCCCGAGTCGCTCGCGCAGTTCGAGTATCCAGGCGGCGCCGAGTGGCGCAAAACAATATAGCCGCGTGATCGAATCGACCGGCGCTCAGCGCGGTTTGAGCGAGTAGACCAGCTTCATATCCGCCCACCATTCGCCGGGCTTGGCTTCGGCGACCGGCTCCTGCATCGTCGCCATCAGTTCCTGCCACTCGCGAACTTTCGGGCTGCTCGCTTCGAAGCGCGCGAAGTCGCGCTTCGGATCGAATCCGTCGGCTGCCTCCAACGCCATGAAGAGCCTGCGGCCGTGGAGGAATATCAGCATCCGCTTGATCCCGATCGCGCGCAGCCCGCGCTCGACCTCGGGCCACACCCCCCGATGATATTTCACGTAGCGCCGGATCAGTTCCGGATCGTCCTTCAGATTCAGCGTGCGGCCGTACTGTTTCACCGCGAAGAAATCCTCGCCGCGCTAGAAGACCAGCACCCCGCCGTCGATCGGATAGGCCTGGCCGGTGATGAACGACGCCTCGTCGGAGCACAGGTAGACCGCGAGCGCGGCGACTTCCTCGGGCGTGCCCATCCTGCCGAGCGGCTGGTACTCGGAGAGCTGGCGGAACATTTCCTGTTCGCGGCCCGGATAGGTGGTGCTCAGGTAACCGTCGACGAAGGGGGTGTGGACGCGCGCGGGGCAGATGCAATTGCAGCGGATGCCGCGCTTTACGTAGTCGACGGCGATCGAGCGCGTCATCGTGAGCACCGCGCCCTTGCTCATCGAGTACGCGAAGCGATCGGTAAGCCCGATCAGCGACGCGATCGAGGCGAGGTTGAGAATGACGCCGCCGCCTTGCTGCAACATGCGCCGCACGCCGGCCTGCGAGCACAGGTAAACACCCTTCACGTTGACCGCGTAAATTCGATCGAGGTCCGCCTCGCTGGTGTTCTCGACGGTGCCGATGTGCGCGATGCCGGCGTTGTTCACCAGGATGTCGATGCGGCCCGCGTCGCTGTCGACGCGCTCGAACGCCGCGGCCACCGACGCGGCGCGCGCAACGTCGCATTCTAGCGCGGTGGCGGCGCCGCCCGCGTCGCGGACTCGCGCGACCGTCTCGTTGGCGGCGGGGAGGTCGCGTTCGAGCACGAACACGCGCGCGCCCTGTGCCGCGAACGCCACCGCGATGGCGCGTCCGATCCCCGAGCCGGCACCGGTGACGAGTGCGATTTTTTTGTCGAGTCGAAACATCAACCGCGCCCAAGCATAGGACTAAAGCGCGGCGACAATCTAGCGATGCGCCGCGGCCGCCAGCAACTTCACCAGATCGTAATCGAGCAGTTCACCGACCCGCTCGACAGTCACGTCGGCCGCGGGATACTTCGCAATTTCGGCGGCGTCGTGCGCGTAATGACCCTGGCGCGGGAAAACGGTCGTCACGCGTTTGCCCCAGGCCTTCTTCACTGCGGCGAGAATCCGAACCTTGTCGTCGACTAGAACATAGTGGTCGGCCGGATAGCGCGTTTTTACGTCGGCGAGTTCGGACTCCTTGTGAATATAGATGAGGACGCGGCTGTCGACCGCCTCGCGCAGCCCCGAGCGCTCGATCTTGAGCGGCTGGAAGACGACGTCGCCGTCGGAGAGCAGCACCGAGAGGCCCATCTGCTTGCATCGATCGATCACGTCGAGCGAGGCGGGGAAGAGCCGGTTCGCGAACGGATAATTGATCAGGAACGAGGACACCGCGAGGATGTGGAAATCGCGCGGGTACTCGATCCGATAGCGCTGCAGTGCGCCCAGATAATCGGCATAGCCGAGTTCCGCGCGCAGGTCCTCGAAGTACGCCCAGTAGCGCGCCTGGCGCTCATGGCCGACCTCGCGCTCGAGATGCGCCATCAGGTCGGCGACGATGTGATCATTGTCGATTAGCGTGTTGTCGACATCGAACAGGAATACGACTGAATTCGAAGCCATGAAGCGGCGCCTCCGGGTGCGCGCATGCGCGCGGGAACTCCCGCTCAGGATATCAGCGCGCGCGACTTGATGTGACTATCGTGCGGTGGGCGGCGGCGCGTCTGCGATCATGCGGCCATCGCCATCAGCTAATCGCCATCATCTCGGCGAAGTTGCGCGAGTAAAATCGCTCCTTCGCGTCTTCGCTGATCCCGCCCAGCGTCGACTCGAAGCGGCGGATCGGATCGCGGCCGCCCTCGGGATGCGGATAGTCGGTCGAGAACAGAAACAACTCGGTGCCCGCCTGCTCGATGATCCATCCGACCGGCTCGGTCGGGAACGGCGTGAACTTGACCTGGCGGCGGATGTATTCCGAGGCGCGCAGCGGCATCTTCAGCGCCGGTTCGGTTTTCTGGAAAGTGTCCTGCGCGATGTCGAGCCGCCGCAGCATCGTGACCACCCACATCGCGCCCTGCTCGATACATCCGCCGCGCAGGCGCGGAAACTGCTCGAAGATGCCGTCGAGCGCCATGCAGCCGAGGAAAATTTCCGGTGCGTTGTGAATCACCAGGTAGTCCTTGGAGCGGATATTCTCGCCGCCGCCCAGGAAGTCGGTGGTCGGCGCCTTGCCGTTTTTGTGGAACGCGGAGGGCAGCGTGCGCCCGCCGCCGCCGACATGCAGCATGAATGGCACGCCGGTCTCCTCGAGCAGCGCCCACAGCGGATGAAAGTCGGGATGGGTGGGGGACTTGCCGCGCGGCGGCGCCGACGGCACCAGGATCGCGCCGCATCCGAGCCGGATGGCTTCACGAGCCTCCGCCAGCACGCGCTCCGGATCGCCCCACGGCAGGAAGCCGACTGCGATCAGGCGTTTGTCGTGCGAGCAGAATTCCGCGATCGCGCGATTGTGCGCGCGCGTGCCTCCATACAGAAGCTCCGGATCGTCGCCTGCAAACTGCGTCGCCGCGAAGGTGCTGAACACGAGTTGCCGATCGACGCCGAGCAGATCGACCGCGCGGCTTCGTTCCGCGGGATCGAAGGCGCCCAAGGCCGCCCAGCCCTTGGTGTTCATCAGGTTCGCTTCGAGCGCGCGCGCGGCTTCGGGATTGTTGCGCCGCCGCTCCGCCTCCGTGATCGCCTGATCGGCGAGCCTGCCCGCGCCGCCCAGGTACATCGGACGGATCTTTTCGCGAATGCCCGGATCCGCGTACTTCGGCAGCCACTCGTTGAGCTCCATGATGTGGCTGTCGGCGTCGTAGTAAGTGCGGCCCTCTGCGTATGGCATCGCGGCTCCTCCTCTGAATCCGGATCGAGCAAGTCTTATCGAGTATTATTTTTGTAGTTCAACCGTCCCGCGATTGCGAGCCCGCAAATCGAGCCGCGAACCTCGCGCCGGATTCGCAGGCTAGCGGAATTGCGGGATTACCTCTTCTGCGAATCTCTGTATGTCGTCGAGGTAGTATGGGCTCAGAACCGTGAAGATGAAGTGAGTGATCCCGGCTTTGGTATAGCGCTCGATAGTGTCGATGCATTCCTCGCGGCCGCCGATCATCGCCTGCTTGCGCGCCAGCTCGGGCGTGGTCTGGCCGATCGCCGCGAACAGTTGCGCGACATTTTGCTCGCGCTCTTTTGGCGCGCGGTAGCAGAGCGGTGTCATCATCGTGTTCTCGATCTCGTCGGTGTCGCGGCCGACGATGTCGCCATGGCGCCGGATCACGCCGAGCAGGTGACTTACCTGCTCAGTGCTGACGCTGTTGATCTTCCACATGTCGGCATGCTTCGCGACCAGTTTGAGGAGAACTTTTTCACCGTGCCCGCCAATCAAGATCGGTGGATGCGGCTTCTGGAGCGGCTTCGGACTGCACATCGCGTCGACCACTGAATAGTGCTTGCCGCTCAGCGTGGTCTTCTCCTGGGTGAACATTCCCTTGATGATCTGGCAGGACTCGTCGAGCGCCTGGAGGCGGCCCGGGATGGTCTTGAAGTCGATGCCGAAACTGCGATGTTCGAGCTCGAACCATCCGGCGCCGATTCCGAGATTGAGCCGGCCGCCGGTCACCAGGTCGAGCGTCGCCGCCATCTTCGCCGTGATGCACGGGTTGCGGTAGGTGTTGCCGTTGACCAGCGCGCCGATCCGCGCGCGCTTGGTGTGCTGGCTGAGAGCTGTAAGGGTAGTCCATCCCTCGAGACACGTCCCGCCCGGGTCAGGAACGAAGATCGGATAGAAGTGGTCGAAGGTCCACAGCGAGTCGTATCCCCATTGATCAGCCTTTTGCCAGAGGTCGCGAAGGTCGCTCCATTCGACGGACTGCTGAGCGGTCTGGACTCCAAAACGGATCGGATGCTTGCTCACCTTTTTCCTCCGTGCGGATTGGCGCCGCCATAATATCGAAGACGTGGCGCCGAAGATAAGCCAGGCGCGGGTCTACTCGATGCGGTGGCCGCTCGTGGAATCGAAGAAGTGAAGATCGGCAGGATCGACAAAGATGGTTCTGCGCTCTCCACGCTCCGGTTTTTCTTCGAACAGCGCGTGCACGACGATCGAGCCTGCGCGGCATCGGACCAGGAAACCGCTACCGGTGAATTCCGAGTCTTCGACCTCGACCGGAATTGCGATCAGGTTCGGCGCGCCGGAAACGGCGATGTCGATCGGACGAAAGCCAACCGTGATTTCGTCGCCGGCAGAGCTCGACGCGGGCACGGGCATCGAAATTTCTTCCGCCATCCACGATTCACCCTGGTTAGTGCGGCGCGCGCGAAACAGATTCATCGGCGGCGAGCCTACGAAGCCGGCGACGAACGCAGTCGCGGGCCGCTGGTAAATCTCCTCGGGCGAGCCGACCTGTTCGATACGCCCATCGCACATGACCGCGATCCGATCCGCCAAGCCGAAAGCCTCCGCCTGGTCGTGAGTCACGTAGACGATCGTGCGCTGGACTCTGCGCTGGAACTCTTTCAACTCGAGCCTAAGAGCGCCCCGCAATCTCGCGTCGAGGCTCGAGAGTGGCTCGTCCATCAGGATCACCGCCGGCTCGCGCACCAGCGCGCGCGCGAGCGCGACCCGCTGACGTTCGCCCCCAGAGAGCTGAGCTGGATAGCGCCGCAGCTCGATTTTCAGGCCCGCAGTCTCGGCCGCTTGCGCGACGCGCGCTTCGATCTGATCGCGCCGCGTGCGCCTGAGCCGCAGCGGGAACGCGATATTCTCGAATGCGGTCATATGCGGATAGAGCGCGAAGTTTTGAAACACCATCGCAATCGCGCGGCGTTCCGGGTCGGCGTCCGCGCCGCTAGCGAACTCGATAGTGCCGCTGTCGGGTTGTTCCAATCCCGCGATCAGGCGCAACAGCGTGCTCTTGCCGCATCCGGAAGGCCCGAGCAGCACCATGAATTCGCCGGTCGCCACGCTCAGCGACACGTCGCTGATACCGCCGCCGGAAGCGAAGCGGCGAGTCAGGTTGCGCGCGACCAACTCAGCCATCGCACACCGACGGCCTCATCGCAGCCCTCCGCTGAGCAGAGAACCGCTCAGGACCGGCCGGAGTGCGATCACGACCACGATTGCCGGGATCATCATAAGAAGCGCAAGCGCGCTCGCCGGCCCGACGTTTCCGAATACCGTGTAATAGTAGAGCAGCGGCGGCAAGGTGCGATTACTCACTTGAATGAGTAATGCAAAACCGAACTCATCCCAACTGAGTATGAAGCACAGGATGAATGCGGCGGCGAGCGCGCCGCGCGCCTGCGGCAGGTCGATCGAAAAGAAAATGCGCATCGGCGATGCGCCGTCGAGCCATGCCGCCTCCTCCAGCTCGAACGGGATCGCGGCGAACGCGCTGTACGCAGTGAGCGCGGCGGTCGGCAGCGCGAGCGCGGCGTGCACCAGCGCGAGTCCCGCGCCGCTCGGCGAGTCGTAAAGGCCGAGCGTAACCAGCCACACCGCGAGCGGTATCGCGACAGCGATCATGGGCAGCAGCCGCGCGCCGGAGACGGCGGCGAATCCAACGCTGCGGCTGGCGCGGCCGCGCGCCATCGCATACGCGAGCATCGCGCCCATCGCGGTCGCGACGGCGGCGGAGACGATTGCAACCGCGAAGCTGCGGATCACCGCCGAGCGCAGTTCCGATACCGCGAACACGGAAGCGAAATGCTCGAAGGTCAAGTCGTGCGGCAGCCAGTTCGGCGGCCATGCGAAGCTCTCGAGTTCCGGCGTGAGCGCCTGCTTGGCAAGCAGATAAAGCGGGATCGCCGCGCCCGCGAGAACTAATGCGCATACCCCCAACCGCGCGAGTGCCAGACTCCCGCGCTCCAGCTCCGAACTTCCGTCGGTGCGCGTCACGCGAGTGCTTCCTTGCCGGGCGCTTCCGCGGACCATCGCCGTCCGATCGCCAGACCCGCGATCCCGAGAACCGTGACCAGCAGCGCCAGCACCATTGCCGCCGCCATCGCCTCCCGCGGTTCGCGCGCATCACTCCAAAGCTGATACGCGTAGGTCGAAAGCACGGGCACGCCTTCCGCGCCGGTGAGCACCAGGGTGGTGGAAAAAATTCTCAGCGCGTCCACGCCGCGGAGCACCACCGCTCCGACCATCGCGGGCGCGAGCATCGGCATGGTGACATACCAGAATGTCGCGATGGTACCGGCGCCATCCAACTGCGCAGCCTCGTAGAGCTCATTGGGAATCGTCTGCAGGCCCGCAATTAATATCAGCATCACCACTGGCGTCACGTGCCACGCGTCGACCACGACCACCGTGAACAGCGCGAGAAGACTGCCCGGAGTGAGCCAGCCGAGCGCGTGAACGCCAGCCAGCTCGAGCGCGGCGTTCAGATATCCGCGCGGCATGAAGATGTAGCGGGCGAGAGTGAGTAGCACGATCTCGGGAATCGCGAAGGGCAAAATCGCGGCGACCTGAACGGCGGCGCCCGGCCGCCTGCGCGCCGAGAGAGTCAGCGCGAGCGCCAATCCTGAGACGAGTTCCAGGACGAGGCTCGCGAGCGGAACGATCAGATTGTTGAGTAGCGCGCGCCAGAACATTCGATCCGCGGTTAGCGCGCGATAGTTGTCGAGCGACGGGCCGTGCGAGTCGAATGAAAGGACCAGTCCACCGAGGGCCGGCAGCATCAGCGCCGACACCATGAACGCGCATGGGACGATTACGAATAGGGCGCGGAGCCTGCGCGCCGCGCGGTTCATGGCGGCACCGCCTCGCATCCGCAGCGCTCATTGTCGGCGCGCGCGTCGGGTTTCACCTCGAGCTCTGCGGCGAGTCCGGCGAGCGCCGCCGCGGGCGACTGATGATCGACCATCACCGCGCGAATCGTGCTCTGCCATCGATTACTCAGGTGCGTGTAGCAATCCACCGCGGGACGCGCGCGCACGTAAGGACGCATCGCGGTGTAGCCGGAGTAAAGTTCCGCCTCCGCGCTGCCCGGCTCGGGCGCGACCGAACCGTACCATCCCAGATCGTGACTCAGGCGCCGCTGGGTTTCGGGATTGAGGAGATATTGTATGAACTTCGCGGCGAGTGCGGGATGCGGCGCTGAAATCGGCATGCCGAGATAGCCGCCACCAAGTGGAGTTGCCATGCCGTCGGGTCCAGCCGGAAGCGGCGCACTCATATCAACCGAGGGAGCCAGGCCTTTTGACTGCAGATATCCGATAGCGAAGGGCCAGTTGAAATGAATCCATACCGAGCCGCGCGCCTGCGCCTCGAGCACCGACGCCTCGCGGAACACGGCGGCATCGGGATTCAGGAACGGCGCGAGGCCGGCGAGAAAATCCATCGCGTGCAGCGAGCCGGCGTCGTCGGGCGCGCACAATCCGCCGCCCGCGGACCACACGAATGGCATCACGTCGCAGATCACCCCTTCGTAGCGCGCGGCCTTGAGCACGAACTTTCCCGGATGCTCGTGCGCGAAGTGCTGAAGTTCATCCCAGGTCGCCGGCGGACGCGGTACTTCGATGCGATTGTAGATCATCGCCTGCCACATCAGGCGATGCGGCACGAAGCGGAGACTTGTACCGGAGCTGCCCGCCTGCCACGCCGCGGCGGGGAACAGCGACCGCGCCTGAGGCGCGACGATCGCATCCAACGGGGTCACGTCGTCCATCGACTCCCCGAGCATCGCGAGATCGAGTTCCACCAGGTCCAAACCGCCGCTTCGCGCGCGCGCTTGAACCTTGAGGACCTGCAGGATGTCGGTATAGGTCTGCGCGATGATCCGCACGCGCACGTGTTCGCGCTCCTCAAAGTCGGAAGCGAACGATCGGTAGCGCTCCGCCTCGGACGGATAGATCGCAAGGGCGATCGTAAGCTCATCGGTGGCGCCCGAGGTGCGATTGCATCCCGCGAGCAACGCCGCGAGGGCCATTAGCGCAGCGAGTTGCCACGCTATCATCGTCGTCGGCTTGTGCTCGTTCCGCGATCTGTTTTGGTGCGCCCGAGGCACGAAGCTACTCAGCGTTGGCGCCGACAGTTTCCCCATCGGCGACTGGCATCGCGCCGCGGACTTTGAATTCGAGGGTGTCGACTGCGCGCCCGGACGCGTTGACCAGCGACAAAGTGTGAGCGCCGGGGGCAGGCGGCCAGAGCGTCACGCCGCGCGCCGGTCCGAGGTCCTTGCGATCGAGCATCCAACGCAGCGCGTCCGATCCCGGACCAGCCTCGAACGCGATTCGCTGCAGTGCGCGAGGAATATCAGGATCGATCGCAACCGTCATCGCGGGCGACGGCGACAGGATGGTTGGATTGCTGTCGTCGAGACTCGCCATGGAGACGTCCGGCTCGGTGCCGGCGACAAACCATTCGCGGCGTGGAGATTCGATCGATTTTGGGAACGAGACGTTGCGCGCGACAACACCCGCGGGAGCCGCAATTTCGCCGCTTCCGAAGCGCTCGTGCAGATAATTCATCACGTCGAGCCAGATCGGGGCGGCGCCGGTGATTCCGCTCACATCGCGCATCGGCGCTCCGGAAAAATTGCCAACCCACACGCCGACCGTGAAGCGGTCGGTATAGCCGACGCACCAATTGTCGCGCATGTCCTTGCTGGTGCCGGTCTTGACCGCGCTCCAGAAACGCGTCGCGAGACTGTTCTCGAGTCCGAAGGTCACCGAGCGGCTCGCGCGGTCGGCCAGGATGTCCGATACGAGGAACGCGGTTGCGGGATCGTAGATTCGACGCACGTCGGCAGCGTGATCTGTGGCTGGAGTGATCTGCGGCTCCGACCACACGCCGCCGTTGGCGAGCGCGCGATATGCGGCGACGATTTGCCACAGGCTCACATCGGCGTCGCCTAGGGCCAGCGCCGCGCCGTAGTAATCGCCGCTCTCCACGACTCCGTCAAACTTCAGCGTACGCAAGTGGCGTGCAAACGATTCGATGCCAATCATGTCGGCGGTTCGCACCGCGGGAATGTTGAGCGAAGAGGCGAGCGCGGTGCGCATCGAGACGAGGCCGCGGAACTGGCGATCGTAATCGAGCGGCCGATAAAGTCCGCGCTCTTCCGGCAGCTCGAGCGGCGTATCCTCGAGAATCGAAGCGGGGGTCAGCAGGCGATTCTCAATCGCGAGCGCATAGAGAAACGGCTTGAGCGCGGAGCCGGGCTGACGCATCGCGAGCACGCCGTCGACGAATTGTGCGCTGGAGAGATCGCCGGTCCCACCGACGTAAGCCCATACCTCGTCGGTCGCGTTCTCGACCACCAGCACTGCGCCGTCGTCAACGTGGCGGTCGCGGACTTCGGCGACATGACGGCGCAGCGCTTCGGCGGTGAAGCGCTGCAGTCCCGCATCGAGAGTGCAGCGCGCGGAGTACTCGGGCGCGTGCAGCATCCGGCTCGCCAGATGCGGCGCGAGCGCGACCCGGTCGAACGCGCTTGAGTGCACGCCGAGCGCATGATCCACAGCGCGGTGGATGTCGGCAGAATCGGCGCCAGCGCTGGGAATCGCGAATCGCATCGCGGCGCCGAGCGCGAGCGCTCGACGTTCGAGAGCGGCGGCGCGCGCGTTGGGCGATCGAATCATCGCGGCAAGCACGATCGCCTCAGCACAATCGATGCCGTGCGGAGCTTTGTCGTACATCACGCGGGAGGCCGCGGCTATGCCTTGGAGCTCGCCGCGAAAGGCGACCAGGTTGACATACGCCTCGAGGATCTGGGCCTTTGACCATCGGCGCTCGAGCGCGAGGGCCGCGCGGATCTGGCGCAGCTTGCGAAGGATCGAGCGGCGGCCTCCGGCGCTGACTGCTGGCGTCGAGCGGCGGGCTGCGACACTCGCTTGCGGGGTCGAGCGGGGGGGTGCGGCGCTGGCTGGCGGGGTCGAGGGGCGGGCTGCGGCGCGGGCTGGCGGGGTCGAGGGGCGGGCTGCGGCGCTGGCTGGCGGGGGCGAGCCCTGGGTTGCGGCGCGCGAGGCCTCGTTGGCTCTGGGAGCCATTGGCAGCGAGTTGCCGTCTGCGCTGGGAGGCGTCGGCAGCAAGTTGCCGCTTACTCCGGGAGCTGACGGTGGCGAGCTGCCGCTTAATCCTGGCGCCGACGGCGGTGAGCTGCGGCTTGCCGCCGACGTTTCGAGCATTGCGGCTACTTGCATTGTGATGGTGCTGGCGCCGCGGAAACGGTGGCCTTCGAGGCCGCCCACGATCGCTCCAGCGAGTGCGCGGATGTCAACCCCGGAGGTTGACAAGAAGCGACGATCTTCGGATTCGATGACCGCGAGGCGAACGGCGGGCGAAACTTCGTCGAGCGGCGTCCATGCCAGCCTGCGGCCGTGAACGTCGACGCGCAGCTCGTCGATTGGATCGCCGTGACGGTCCAGGAGCTGCGCATCCGACGGACGCCAGGCTGCGCGCACCTCGGCGAAGCTGGGAAGGTCGGGCGGCGTGGTCACAAACCACGCGCCGGCGACGACCGCGCACGCGAGCGCTGATGCGGCGATCAGAGGGCGAATCACGGCGCGACCTCGAACGCGGCGTTGGGCGACTCGCCGAACATCTCGGGCTCGTAGAGCGCTTCGACGCGCGTCGGCGGGAGGCCGAAGGTGCCGACCTGGTTGAGGCGAATCGTGTACTCGGTTTCGAAGGTGCCCTTGGGTACGTAGTCGTAGTACGCGCGATATGCGTCGAACGGACGCTCGACGAACAGCGGCCACGCCCACTGATCGAAGTTGGTATTCTCGCTCGAAGTCGCGATCGCGGAGTCGCGCGCCAGGCCGGTGCCAAGATGCGAGGCGCCGGCGGGAATCGGATCGTTGATCACCACCCAGGTCATGTCGGTTTGCGCTTCGATCTTGAGATGCACGCGCACCAGGTCGCCCTGCTTCCATGCGCCTGTGTGCGTTTTTTCCACTGGAGTAATCGTCTTGGTGATCCGGTAGCCGCTTGAAAACGGCTGCTGGAGCGGGAGCGCGGCGCGCGCGCGAATCTCGGCCCACGGATGGCCGCTGCCGTTGTGATTGATGTCGAGATCGGCGGGCGCGGCGGGCCAATCGAAACTCAAGGCGCCGCCTTTGGGGTCGTGACTCCAATCGAGATGCTGCGTCGTCGTCGCCAGCGTCGCGATCGTGGTGCCGGCGACCGGCGTCGCCTCGAACTGCTGCACGAATTTGTTCACCGCGAGCGTGCCCCACGCGTTTGCGATGGTGGTCGGCCACGAGCCGTGCGATTGCAGCATCAGCGCACCGCGCATCAGGCGCGGCAGGTCATCGTGCCACAGCTTCGCGTCGAGGACGACCAGCGCGAGCCGATTCATATTCTGCTCCGGCGAGACCATCAGCCACCACATGTTATCGCGCGGATCGGATGCGAGGTGGAGCGCGGTGCCTTGCGCGTTGAGCCGCGCGCGGATGATTTGCTCCGCCGCGGCGAGTTGCGGCTCACGGTCCGGAATCGCCGGCGTGCGCAGCAGGATGCTCCACCAGTCGATCACGGTCGCGTCGGGCCACAGGTTGGGCTCGATAGTGACGCTGCCGAGCATCGCGTAGTCGGCCATGCCGGCGTGGGAGAGCGCTTCGATCGCGGCGATTTTCCGGAGCGGCAGGTCCGGCGCGGGCACCGCTTCGTTCACCGTTATCCGGCCCGCGATGAAGCCCTTGAGGGCGTCTTCGATTTTCGATTCCGACGCGTCGGGGATCTCGAGGCCCGCCTCGTGCGCGATCGCGAACACATATGAGGTCAGCACGTCGCTGCCGTTGGTCTGGATCGCGAAATATTTGAGCAGGCCGTCGGAGTCGGTGTAGGAGGGCAGGTCGGCGACGATTCCCGCCCACAGCTTGGGATCGCCGAGCGCGACCGCGCGCGAGACGCGCTGCTCGAGGCAGCTATACGGATAATCGCGCATCCAATCTTTCACGCCGTCGAGGCCGGCGGCGAGCGACGGGCTTAGATTGAGCTGCACTCCGCCCTGTCCCTTGAGCGCGCCGGCCGGGATCGCTACCGGCTGCGCAATCGGTTTGTCGATCTGCTGCAGCGTGGATTGCAACGTTTCGACCGGGACCGCGGGCAGCACGTTTTGCGTGCTCAGCAGATGGTCCTGCGCTCCCTGCGCCGCGATCGCATCGACGTGATACGTGAGCTCGCTCACACCCATCGGCACGGCGACGTTCCAGTCGATCGCTTTGCCCTCGCCGGCGCCGAGCTGGAGCTTCTGGGGCGGCGGCGTCGTGGCGATGCCGTCGATCTTGCTGGTGACGGTCACGTCGAGCGCGCGCTCGCTGGCGTTGCGCACGGTGAACTCGGCGGCGAACGCATCACCGATTCGGATGATCGGCGACGCGCCCGAAAACAGCATCAGGTCCTGGGTGGATCGGATAGTGCCGGAGCCGGTGCCGAACTGGCCGGCGCCGACGCCCGCGATCGCGACGATCTTGAAGCTGGTGAGCGAGTCGTTGAGCGGCACCTCGACGCTGGCGTCGCCGTTCGCATCGAGCGGCACGTCGGCCTTCCACAGCAGCAGGGTGTTGAACAGCTCGCGGGTGACGCGCTGGCCGCCGCCACCGCCGGGCGGAATCGCCTTGAGGCCGTAGTGGCGCTTGCCAACGACCTGCATCTCGGCGGCTGACGTTTCGATCTGATAGGGACGCTGGCCCATCATCGCGTCGAGCAGCTTCCAGCTATCGTTGGGCTTGAGCTCGAGCAGGCCTTCGTCGACCGCCGCGAGCGCGAAGGTGCTGCCGTCGGGCGGGACCTTGCCGTCCGAAGTCCGCACTTCGACTTTGACGCGCGCCTTTTCGCGCACGTGATAGACCGCGTGCTCGGGCGTCACGGTCACTTTGAGCCGATGGTCGCGCCATCCGACGCGGATCTGCGCGATGCCGAGTTTGAACGCGGGCTTGCCGAGATCGACCATCGCAGTGGGCTGCACCGCGCCGACGCGGCCGCGCACCGCGAGCACAGAAACGAACACGTTGGGCGCGTAGTCTCTGACCGGCAGTACGACCACCGGGTCTTTGCTGTCGAGATGGAGTATCGACGCGCCGATAATTCCTTCACGTTCGACGGTCACCAATGCGGTCGCCTCAGCAAACGGCATCCGGACCTGGAAGCGCGCGGTGTCGCCCGGCTCGTATTGCGGCTTTTCGGGGATCAGGTCGATGCGATCCTGGTCGCTGGCCTGGAACCATTCGCGCTGTTCGCCGGGGACGAAGACCTCCGTGTGGGCGCTGCACGAGTTGCCCGCATCGTCGGTGACTACTGCCTGCACGATCACCTGGCCGGTGGCGATCGCCTTGCCCGCGCAGAAGAGCAGGCCGCGCGAGTCGGTGTTGCCAATGCACAGGTCACCGGCGCGGCGCGTGTCCTCGGTGCTCTGGTAGGAGTAGAAACCGCCGACCAGGCGGGTGCGGTAGGTGTAATATTTCTGCGTGAACAGGGCGACTTTGACCGGCGCGTTGGCGACCGGCTTTCCGGAGTCGTCGACCACCGCGATCCGCACGCGAATCGAGTTCGACGAGACCCATCCGTCGGTCTGAATTCCGACGAGCCGCTGCGCGGGAAAGACCGTGGCGGTGTTGGAGACGGTCTGGCTCTCGCCGGTCGGGTCGCGATACTCGAGTTCGGCCTGCACCTGGAGCGGGATCGGCTCGCGCGGGATCTCCGTGATCTCCGCGCGCGCGCCGCCGGCCGCATCGAGCGTGAGGTCGACGCGTTGATGCACGCCCGGGTTCTCCTGGGTCTCCTCGGTTTCTTCCCACGACTTGGATTGGACGATTCCTTCCTTGACCGCGCCGTTGGCGAAAACAAAATCGTCAAAGTCGGGAAACTGGGGCTGGTAGTTTTTGGTGATCTGGCTGCGCAGCGTGACCGGAAGATCTTTCGCGGCGCCGCCAGAGAGATACTCTGCGCTCAAGTCGACCGGAATCGAGGTGACGGCGACCAGCGGCTGCGACGGGATCCGGATCGCGGCGCGCATCAGCGGCACGCGGAACTCCTCGACCTGGAAGTCGCCCGACTGCCATTCCGGCGCGGAGGAATAACCGCCGTCGGGAGTGGGCGTGGGGCCGCTGGTTTTGCGCCGCACCATCACGACCTGGTACTGGCCGAGCTTGGCCGCCTTGGGAATGTCCCAGTTGGTAACCGCGGTGCCCGCCGCGGTCCAGGTCAGATCGGAATCGTAGTGCTGATCGCTGGCGAGAAAGCGAATCGACAAGGTGTCGGGCAGCTCATCGGGCGCCGGGACCGCGAAGCCGTCGAGGGTTTTCTCGCGGATAAAATGCTCCATGTGAACGGTCTCGCCCGCGCGCAGCAGGGTGCGATCGAACACGGTGTGCGCGGCGATCGGCGACGGCTGATATTCCATCGGGAGATGAAAGCGCCACGGCTCGATGCCGTTCTGCCAGCTGGTGTGAACGAAGCTGAAATCATCGCCGGAGCTGGCGGTGACGAGCAGGCCCGAATCGAGGTTGCTGATCGCGGTGGTCTGCTCGGTGTCGTAATAGTTGCGCGAGTCGTCGTCACTGCTCGGCGGACGTTCGCAGTGCGGAAGATTGTCGAAGGTATCCTGATGCGGGACCATCGCGAGCCCGCGCGAGTCGGTGGTGCCGGTCCACAACCGGGTGCCGTTGCAATCCGCGATTGCGACCGCGGCGCCCTCGACCGGTTTGGCGCTCTCGAGCTCGGTCACCCAGACCAGGGAATTGGCGGCGCCGCGTTTGAAATGCACCGCGAGATTGGTGACCAGCGCCGCAGTGGGGACGTACATGGGCTGCGGCGCGCCGAGCAGCACGCTGCCCAGGCGCTCGCTCTTGAGCTCGACGATGTACAGTCCGGGACGCTTGAGCGGGATGCCCATGACCTCGAACGCGTTGGGGCCGTTGGGTTTCGGGATGGTGTAGCTGACGACGCCTTGCGTATCGGCGCCGAACACCGACTGTTTGCGCCGCGCGTCGGAGACCTTGCGCAGCCACGGGAGAATCGTGCTGGCATCTGGCGCGGGCACCCGGATCAGGGCTGCCTCGACGCGAGTCAGTAGGCCGCCGAGTCCGCCGGCCGCAGCCGGCGGCGTTACGCCGACGTCGAGCTGCGAGGTGGCGATCTGAGCCTCGAGGTTGCGCACCGTCACCGGCAGCACCGGATCGGCGGCTTCGATAATTCCGAAGCGCGCGGAGAACTTTGCCAGCGGCGGGAACGCGTCGGTGCTGATCGTCATCGGAAAGCGCGACGCGTTGGAAAGCGTGCGGCCCGCATCGTCGGTGATGTTGGGCGGAATTTCGATCCGATACTGAGACGATTCCTTGAACGGTCCCTTGAAGGTCAGCCGCGAGACATCGACCTCGTCTTTTTTGATCTCGGGGCTGAGCCGGGTTCCGTCAGGTGCGACCATCGCGACCTGTTGCGCGAGCGCGGCCTTGATCGGCGCGGAGAACAGGACGGTCATGTCGAGCAGCGGGATGCATCCGGCCTTGGCATTCTCGCGATCGCACTGGAACTTGGCCTGGAAGGCCTTGCGGGTCACGAACTTCAGAGTCTGATCCTGGCTGGTCGCGACGCCGGTCGACGATTCGATGCCAACGCCCCATATCAGGCTGATGTTGGCCTTGTCGGGAAAGCGTTGTTTGGACTCGAGGATCACGACCGGCCGCTTGTCGATCATTTTCTTGAAGCGGTTGAGAATGACCTGGCGATCGGTGGGACTGGGAAATTTCGCGCTGATCCGCTGCGGCATCCCTTCGACGGCGAATCCGGCGTGGGCGAGAATCGTGCTTTCCTTCACCGCGGTGTCGAGGATCAGGACGAACGCCTGGTCGGCGTCGATCTCGCCGTCACCGTCGTAGGGGCGCTCGTCGACGATCGCGGGGCCGCCGGTGTCGAAGGCGAATCGCGCGGTGCCGCCGACCGCCTGGCCATTCAGAGCCTTGAGACCGGGGTGAACCGTGAAGGCGCATCGGATGCCGCCCGGGAGATCCTTGTCGAAGTCGTATGCCCAGTTCCTGCTATCGAGCCATCGGCCGGCGCCCTTCGCACTGCAGTCGATGTTAAACGGAGGCGGGCCGCCGCGCGGATCGCCCAGGGGGACCATCGGATCGGAGAAGCGCGCGGTGACCTGGCGGACCTGCTTGACGGTGCCGGTGGGAGAGAACTGGACGATGGTGACGGCGCCGGCGGCGCGCGCGGGATCGCTCGCAAAGAGGGCGATCGCGGCGACGATGATCGCGAGCAGGAGCGTGGCGCGCGCGACTATGGACCGTGTCATCGACAGACCCCTCTTTGCCGTACGGCGGAACAAGCCGTCAAATGATTAGCCGACAGAATGTACAACGCGCGCCAACATCGCAACCGGGGCAGAGGCGGAGCAGAGGTGTGAAACCCCTTACGGGTTTCACGCTTCCTGTTGGGTGCAGGGGCAGCCCCTGCACCCAATACTTATGCAGGACCGGCTCCGTTGTCGCCGGGGAGGCGGCCGCTATGCGCGATGCCATTGACGAATAGATCAAACGCGGACTTGAAAGCGCCCTCCGCTTCGGACTCGCTGATTCCCCACTGCGGGAGGTGTCCGTCGGTAAACATGCGCGCGACGCCGTAGGCCAGCGCACGTGCTGCAAACGAAATCGCCTTTACGTCGCCGGGTCGCAGCAGGGCACGACGATGCGCCTCGCCCAGAAGCTCTTCCATCAACGACCGGATTTCATCGTTGTCGCGGCGGAGAGATTCGGATCGATCGAAATCGATCAGAGCGCGGTTGGAGATAACTTCGAAGTGCTCCGGGTTGCGCACCACCCATCGCATGTATGCCGTACCGAGTGCGCGGAAGCGATCGAGTGGATCGTCACTTCGGGCTTCGGCCAGGGCGCGCACAATTTCGTCGCGAAACTTGCCCATCGCCTGTTCGGCGACCGCAGTCATCAGCGCTGTGCGCGTCGCGAAATGCCGGAAAGGAGCGCCGGATGACACTCCCGCCCGCCTGGCGACATCGCGCACGCTCACGCTTTCGGCGCCGCTCTCCTTGACCATGCGGAGCGCCTCTTCGATCAGCGCTTGCCGCAGGCGCCCGTGATGATAACTCGTCCGGCGGCGCGGCGCCTTGCGCGAGCGCGTTTTCACTTTTGACTGCCGCGAGGCCATCGAATCGAAGGTATCATCGGTGACGGCGCGATGTAAGCAGTGCGTATATCGGATTGACACGGCGGGCGAGGTATTGTAAGCAGTGATTACACTGAACGGCCGCAAGCAGCCGGCGCAAAGAATCGCTGGATTTCGGAGGATGCGATGAAGTACGCGGTTATCGGTCTGATGCTGTGTCTATATGCGGTGCCGGCCCACGCGCAAACCGGCCGGTGGCTGACCCAGAGCGGCAATCTTGAAATAGAAATCGCGCCCTGCGGCGAGGCCCTGTGTGGAACCGCGGTCCGCGTGCTCGCCAACAATTCGATGAGCAACCCGGGCACGTCAATGGGCGATCGGCCGGGACTGGGACTGAAGATCCTGCAGGACTTCACGCCGTCTGGCGGAGGAAGCTGGGAAGGTCACATTTACAATCGCGAGAACGGCAAGACCTATCGTTGCCGCATGAAGGAATTGAGTTCCGACCAACTCGAGGTCCATCCCTACGTCGGCATCCCGCTCTTCGGGCAGACGCAAATCTGGCGGCGTGCGGCAGATCAGGGCGATCAGAAAAAGCACGCCTCTTAATCTGAACTGAAGTTCATCCGCAAAGTCCCGACGTGTTCAATGCCGCATGAAGAATTCAACCTGCAATGCGTCTACCATAGAGAGCGCGGACGCCGAGGTCCTGAAACCATTTTCGGAGTTACTACTCGATGATTAAGTGCTTGGTATCAGTATATTGGAAACTGGCGCTCGTGGTGATGATCGCGGTAGCGGGCATCACGTTCAGCATGCACGCGAATGCTGCCGATAATTTAAAGCTGGCGCCCGACCTTTCCTTCACCGATGACTCAAGTTCGAATTTTCCTATCGCAGCTATGCACGGCGACGATGGCGCGACGTCGACCGATCGGCCGACGGTGATATTCTTTGGCACGTCTCACTGCTGGAACACCAATCGAGAAGCTGAGCGGCTGGTTTCGCTCTATCCGAAGTATCATGACGGCTTTCATTTCGTGATCGTCGACCTCAACCATGTATCGCCGGAGCAGCAAAAGCTGGTGGCCTCCTACTACCGGGGCGCGATTCCTACAATTGCGGTCGTCGATTCCCGGGGAAACGTGGTTTACGATCGCGCGGGTGAAACCGCGGCCACCCGCGGCGACGTATCAAACCTCCAATCCATCCTGAACTCGGCCCGCTGAAATCGGTCTATAGAGTCCGCTTTGACCCGGCCTGACGGTGCGTACCGCGTTCTGCTTGCCTGCGAGAACGGGGCCGGCTTCCTCATTCGGTGCAGGGGTGCCGGCTAGCCGCGGATTGCGCTGGTTGCTGTAGGGGTCGTGGTCGAGGGTGGGGTTACTGATTGCAGGGCGGTTGCTATTTGTTGGGTCATGCTTGCCAGGGCGCGGCTCAGGGCGGCGGCTTCGGAGCCGGGTTCGTCGTGCTTCATTGGCTCGACCAGGTTGGTGTCGGAGGAGTAAAGCAGCTTGGCGTTGCCGTCGAATATTTCCCAATGCGCGCTCAGTACCACGTTGCCGCTCTCGTTGCCCTCGAAGCGGTAGAGGCTCAGCTTGATCTGCCTATCGATGTGGTCGGAGCGAAACCACGGGAAGTAGTGAATCTCGTGGGTCCCGAGGATCGCGGTCAGATCCTGCGCCATCGCCTGCCCGAAGCCGGCGCCCAGCGGCTCAGCCCATCGATCGGTCTCGGAAAGTTTGATGGCGTTGCCCGCGCTGCGCGTCACTATCTGCGAGCGATCCAGGTAGTCCGGAATATGGATCGGGCCGAGGCCGATGCTGATGTTGGCGGGTATCCCCGCCGTTTGGGTGATGGGAGTGGTGGCCGGATCCGTCATCGGGGTGAGCACGTAGTACTGCGTCTGATCCTTCGGCTGCGGCGGGATGACTGAGCATCCGGCCGCCAGGCACAGGGCGCATCCGGCCGCGATCGCATTGAGGGCGAGCGCCCGTTTCATCGATGGTCTCCCGGATTCGTACTTGCCGCGCACCAGCGAACTGGGGTTGCGCTCGAGGTAGTCGGCGAGTTCCTTGACCGAGCGTGCGGCGGCGGCGGTCTCCGACAGCGTTTCATCGAGCTGGTAGGTGAAGGGCGAACCCGGCTCCAGCGTCACCTGCACGGTTTGCAGGGTCGATTTGGCCTGATCGAGCATCGCGCGCGTGTCGTTGGCGGTGTCGTGCAGGTCTTTGGAAATCGGCTTGACTTCGGAATTGACGGAGTCCGACGCCCTTCTGATTCCCACCGCCGCGCTGTCCAGACTTTGCGCCGCCTTGTCGAGCGAGGCGAGAGTTGCTTCCAGTTTCGGCGAACTGGCGAACTTATCGATCGAGTTGGCGGCCTTGGTAATGGATGAGACCATGTCGGCGAAGTTGATTTGGTCCATCTGTTCGAGGAGCCGCGTCACCGAGGTCTGCACTCGCTCCAACGGGGTTGGCATGGTGGGAATCTCCATGTAGGGCGAGTTCTGGGTGAGCGTGTAGGGCGGCCTGGTCGGGTGGAAATCGAGATCGATGTACAAGACGCCGGTGACAAAGCTCTCGCTCAGGAGCTGGGCGCGCAGGCCTCTTTGGATCGCTTCCTTCATTCTCTCCGGATCGTTGAGGTCGACGCCGCCGCCGCCGCGACTGAGGATTTTCTCCGGGTCGAGCTCGATAAGGACCGGGATGCGGACCGGGGTCTCGGTCTCCACGGCCTCGCGCGCTGAGCCGCCGAGGCTGAGCAAGACTTTCTGCACCGATCCGATTTCGACGCCGCGAAACTTGACCGCGGCGCCAGCGCGCAAGCCATTGACGCTGCTGTTGAAATAGACGACGTAGATTTGCGTTTTCCGGAACAGGGTGCGGGAGCCGAAGAGTATCACCGAGGCGACGATCAGCCCCAGGGCCGCGAGTACGAACGCCCCGACGATTGCAGGATTGACTTTTTTACCCATTTTTTTTCTTCGAGTCGTCCTCCACTTCCCCGCGGGTTAGAAACTGATGCACCACCGGATCCGTGGTGTGAGCAAGCAACTCCTTTGGATTACCAGTGGCGGTCGAGGTCCTGGTTTCGCCGTTGAGGAAGATACTGTTGTCGCCGATCGCAAAGATACTCGGAAGCTCGTGGCTGACCACCACGATGGTGGCGCCGAGGCTGTCGCGCAATTCGAGGATCAGGTCGTCGAGCAGGCGCGAGCTTATCGGATCGAGCCCGGCTGAGGGCTCGTCGAAAAAAAGAATTTCCGGGTCGAGCGCGATCGCGCGCGCAAGGCCGGCCCGCTTCTGCATCCCGCCGCTTATCTGGCTGGGAAAGTAGTCTTCGAAACCCTTGAGGCCGACCAGCGCGAGTTTGAGCGCCGCGATCTCGCGGATCTCGGCGGGCTTGAGCTGGGTGAACTCCTCGAGCGGCAGGCCGATATTCTCCGCTAGCGTCATCGAGCTCCACAGCGCTCCTCCCTGGTAGAGGACGCCGAAGCGCCGCAGCATCGCCTCGCGATGGTCGGGGTCGGCCTTGGTGAAGCTGACACCGTCGTAGAGAACCTCGCCGGCGGCAGGCTCGATCAGTCCGATCATGTGGCGCAGCAGCGTGCTCTTACCGCATCCGCTGCCGCCCATGATGATGAAGATTTCGCCGTGGTTGACGGTGAAGTTGAGATCGCGCATCACGACGAAGTCGCCAAACGCCATCGTGAGGTGACGCACCTCGATGTGGGGGCCCTTTTGTTTAGCGGCGGCGGCGCCGCGGCCGGCGTCGGCGGCGCCGTCGGCAGGCGCGGCGGGGCGCGCGGTGCGCTCGGGCATCGCAGCAGTGCGCTCCGCGGTTGCGGGATTGTGAGTCGCGTCGTCGGGCGGCGAGTTAGCCATCGGATTTGCGGTCAATGCCGAGCGCTTCAAAAGCCCAGGATGTTGAAGACGAAGGCGAAGAGGCCGCAGGCGATCACGATAAAAGTGATCCCGGTGACGACCGCGGAAGTCGCCGCGTCGCCGACCGCGGAGGAACTGGTGCCGCACTGGAAGCCGCGCAGACAACCGGAGATCGCGATGATAGCGCCGTAGACGGCGCTCTTGAACAGGCCGCCGAGCACGTCGCCCAGGGCGAACGCGTGATGGGTCTCGCGCATGTAGCTCCCGAACGACTGGTGCAGCATGGTGACGCATACGGTGGCGCCGCCCAGGATCCCGACGAAATCCGAGAACGCGCACAGCAGCGGCAGCATCAGGATCAGCGCGATGACGCGCGGCAGCACCAGGAACTCGATCGGCGAGATTCCCATGGTGGTCAGCGCGTCGATCTCCTGGGTGACTTTCATGGAGCCGAGCGCGGCGGCGAAGGAGGCGCCGGTGCGGCCGGTCATGATGATCGCGGTCATCATCGCGCCCATGTCGCGCACCATCGCGATGCCCACCAGGTCGGCGACGTAAATCGCGGCGCCGAACTTCTGTAGTTGCACTGCGCCCATGAACGCGAGGATGACGCCGACCAGGAAACTTATCAGGATGACGATCGGAAAGGCGTCGGCGCCGCAATCCTGGACCTGCAGGAAGAGATCGGAAAGGCGAAAGCGCGCGGCGCCGCGCATGAGCCGATACGCCGCGATGGTCAGCTCGCCCAGGAAATTGAGAAAGTCGTAGCCGCCTTCGGCGACCTCGATCGCATCGTCGCCGACCTCGACCAGCAGGCCTTCATCGATGACTTCGGTGCGCGCGCCTTTGCGCTCGGGAACCGTTTCGGCGAGCTTGATCAGGCGCGCGACGCCGGAAGGCAGTCCGGAACAATCGACCTTGGCGCCGCGCCGGGCGCATAGCGCGGAGGCTGAGTTCACGAACGCGACCAGGCTCGAGTCCCATTCGCCGAGCTCGTGCGCGTCGAAGATGACCTTGGTGGGATGATGCGGGGTCGCGAGTTCGCGCTCGACGGGCGCGATAGGGACGAGCCCGCGATGCAATCGCCACTCGCCGGTGAGGTGGACTACCAGGGTAGAGTCGTCGCGGCGATCGAAGGAAAGGCCGGGGGCCTGGGGCTGATCATGGCCGGCTCGCACGCCTCGAAGCTCGGAGGTCATTTGCGCGAGCATATCACGCGTCCCCACGCGCATTCGATTGGGGGAGCGCGTATTTGGACGGGTTTTGGCGCGCTATGAGGCTTTCCGTTTGACCTCGACGGGAGGCGTCGTTTCGCTCATCGTGCGCAGCACTTCCTCATCGGACATGGTCCAGATTTTTTCGCGGCCCGGTGGATATTGCATCAGCGGCTTACTCGGGTCGGGCTTCGGCTGCGGGACTTTCCCGCCTTGCGATTTGAACGGCGCGGGATGCTTGAAGCGCTCCAGCTCGCTTGGGCTTATCCTGGTCCTCATGACGATCTCGGGATCGATCCAGGCTTCGGCGTCGATAGGGTTGCCCTCGGAGGTCGCGAACTCGAGCATGATTCCTTCCGGCGCGGCCAGGTAGATCGACTTGCACAGTCCGTGATCGATCGGGCCCATCACCCAATGGCCGTGGGAGCGGATGCGATCGCGAATCGCGAGCAGGTCGTCCTCGGTGTCGACGTTGAAGGCGATGTGCTGCATCACGCCGGCGGCAACCGGCGCGGCAGTCCATGGCGCATGGGAGACGCCGGGCTGCGGCTGGATCTCACCGATCTCGGGCGATTCGACGAACGCGATCGACGAAGTGTCGCCGAGCTTGAGAAACCCGTGATAGGTGTTCTTGACCCCGTGCATCCAGTAGAGCGCGACCAGTTCCATCCCGATGACCTGGGTGTAGAACTCGATCTGCTTTTTGATGTCCTTGGTGCAGATGGCGATGTGGTGAAGACCGTTCGGAAGACCCATGGCCGAACCTCCTTATGACATCAGCTCACGACGCGAGACCCGACAGGCTCGCGTCGTGCAACATGCGTGACTACTGAGTATTTCAAAGTGGGCGGCAAAAGTCATGCGCGAAAGCTCAGTTGCCGACGGCGAACAGGGTCGCATCGTTGATGGCGTAGTCGGTGCCGTCCACTCCGATCACCGTCGGCGTATAGGCTTCGCCGATGCCGGCGGTTAGGACGATCGACTCGGAGAAGACGTTGGCCTGGGGATCCCAGCGATACAGGTTGCCGTCCTCGCTGCCGGCGATGATCGAGCTGGTCAGCGGATCCACCGCGGCGGAATTGATGCACCATTCCTTGACGCCGCCAGCCGGGTCGGGAGTGGGTCCCAGGATGCTCCTGACTTCGTTCATCACAGTATAGCCGGTAACCGGATCGATCTCGGTGCCGGCGGGATCGAGCAGGGCGATCCGGTTCAAGCCGGTGCCGCCGGCCTGGATGTAGTCATTGTACTTGGTCATGAGGAGGTAGGTGGAACTGCCGGTGTAAGAAGGGACGACTGCCTTGGGAACGATCGAGTCGGTAGTGTCCCAGCCGAAGGCGGCAGGGGTCTTCGATTCCGACAGGTGGCCGTTGAAGTGCAATAGCCACCCGCGGTAGTGGTTCTCGCCGAGCGGGTTTTCCAATACGCCGTAGTATACCTGGCCATCGGGGCCCACGGTCGGCGAGGCCGAAGAGTTATCAGACACAGTAGCATCGAGGCCGGACTTCGGATCCTTCAATCGCACTCGATTCACCGGCGTCAGCGTCGCGCTGTCGAGGGCGACCAGGTATCCAGCCTTGGTGTTACTCACTGCGACATAGAGCGTCGAGGAGTCGGTGCTCAAAGCCGGAGCGCAATTCTGCGCGACCTCGGTCATGGTGGGGTCCTTAGCTGCCGTCACTACAGAAACCCAGGTGCTCTTGCCGCTCGCGCTGATCCTGGCGATGCCACTGGTAAGGTGCGTGGAGCCTGAGCCGGGAGACCTACCGATCGGGATCGGCAGCGTCCTGGCGGGCCGGCCAATTTTCGCGGCGGGCGTCGTCGCGGTCACTACGAAGCCGAAATAAATGTTTCCTGAGGAATCGGCAGTGATCGGCGTATTGATTTCAACGTTGGCGTTATAGAGCGTCGGATTCGCCTGATAGGTAGCCAGTCCATAGAAGGCGAGCTGTCCTTCGCAAGTACTGCAACTCGAGTCAGGCTGATCGCGGTAATATACGGTACCGCCAGCTCCGGGAAAGTAGAGTCGCGGCTTGGAGGTCAGCGCCGGGCCGAACACGGGAGTCCAGTCGTGGGCCGGAAGAATATAGTCAGTCGTCAAAGTCCAGATCGGAACGCCGGTAGCCGCGTTGATTGCTTGCACCTCGAACCCGCCGGTTGCCCCGGTCTTCACCGGAACGATCACGGTGTTCGCCGCGGTCACGAGCGGAGAGCCGTAGTGGATATGCAGATCGCCGTCGGCGAATTGAGGATCCAGGTCCACTGGTGTCGACCATAGAATCTGGTTCAGCGGCTGGGAGGCCACCGTGGACTGCGCGCTATGCTGCGCGTCGCGGGCATAGTCGTTCCACTGCGCTACGGCCGGTGCGGGATGGGCAAGGGCTACAGCGACAATGCCCACCATGGCCGTTGTCAACGAAAGTCGGTCAACGCGCTTCATCCAAACCTCCTTTGTGGCGCGACACCATAGCATGATGTAGCGGACGAGTGCGATCGTGGCTGCTCGATGCGGCTGGAGAACTCTAGTCCGGGCTCAGCGCGGTTCGATCAGTGCTTTGAGGCGAGCGGGCAGCGCGCTGCGAAAGTCCATCGATGCGCCCGACACCGGATGGTTGAACTGCAGCCTGCACGAATGCAGCGCCAGCCGCCGCGCAGGGTCGGTGCACGCGTCGTACTTTCGATCGCCGACGATGGGGTGGCCCAAGCCGGCCATCTGCACGCGAATCTGGTTCTTGCGTCCGGTTTCCAGCGTCAGCTCGAGCAACGATCTGTCTTTATATGCGCGCACGACCTGGTAGTGCGTTATGGCGAGTTCGCCTCCGCGTTCGACACGATGCACTTTCAATGACTTGCTCTCGATGAGATGGTCGCGCAGCGTCCCTTGCGCATCCGAAGGCACGCCCTCGACGACCGCAAGGTACTGCTTGGTGACGTTTTTCCAATCGCGCTGAAGCGCCGCCTGCGTTGCCCGATTTCTTGCGAAGATCATCAAGCCGGAGGTCTCGCGATCGAGCCGATGAACGATAAAAGCCTGTTGCAGCGCCGACTTCGTGAGCGCCTTCAGATGTTCGTTGAGGATCCGATGCGCCGTGCGTTCCTTCTCGCCCTCCGATCCCATCGCCAGCAGCCCGGCGGGTTTGTCGATCACGACAACCGCATCGTCCAGATGAATGATTTTGAGTCCATGACGATCGGGCGACGCGGTGGGCATTTGCTTCGATGCCGCAATAGCCACAACGTCGCCTGGCTCCAACTGAGTATCGTGCCGCACACTAGTTAATCGCTCTACTGTCACGGTCCGGAAGCGCAGAAGATCCTTCGCCCGTTTCCGCGACAGACCAAGCGGCAGGCTGATCAGATAAGGCAGCAGTTCGCATCGCGAGTCGACGCGAAATTGCCGGTCACGGGCCGTCATGGTACTGGAACTGGCAACACGCTCTGGGACCGATGCCGCGCCGAACTATTTATCAAGGCGCAGGAGCTGTCGAGCGTTGCGGCTCAGAATTTTTTCCTCGTCCTGGCTGTTGAGTCCAAGGGCTTTGACTTCCTGAACCGGATGAGCCAATCCGGCCGGCAGTGGGTAGTCGCTCCCGACGACGAAGCGACTTGCCCCGTAAGTCTGCACCAGGTGGCCAAGCATCTCACGGTTATGTCCGATGATGTCGAAATGAAATTGCGACACGTATGTCGACGGCGCTCGCGGAATTGCGGCTCGGCACTCCGGTACCAGCCGATATCCCATGTCGAGACGTCCGACCAGTGAGGGTAACGCACCGCCGGCATGATAGAGGGCGACGCGCAAATTCGGATGGCGCTCGAGCACACCGCCGTAGATCAACAGCGCGGCAGCTAGCCCGGTATCGTAAAGATTGCCGACCAGGTTGCCAAGGAAGTAGCGGGCCAGCGCTCCGCTCGGTGCTGCTTCAAACGGATGGATGCAGACCACCATTCGGAGCGACTCCGCCGCCTGCCAGAAGACCTCGAAATCCGGCTCGTCAAGTTGACGCTCGACGATTTTCGGCGGGATCTCGACGCCGCGAAGCCCCAACTTTGCGGCGCGTTCCAGCTCGATGGCGGCTGTCGCTGGCTCCTGGAGCGGTACCGAGGCCAACGGCACGAAGTGAGCGGGGTCGCTGGCCGCGAGTTTCGCCATCGCATCGTTGTTGACTTGCGCGATCGCAAGGCCCAGGTCGGCGGCGACATCCGGGTACATCAGGAAAGGTACACATGATACCGCCTGCGTGGTGACGCCTTCGCGCTCCATGTCCCCGATGCGCGCGCGAGCATCTGAAATTGGACCGTCGATAGGCCTGAGCGCGCTTTCCTGGATCAGAAAAAATCTGCGCCTCTCGCGCTCGACGATCCGGGTCGCATAGTGGCTTCCTTCACGCGCGAGAAAATCGATCACTTCGGGCGCGATGAAGTGATTGTGCATGTCGATAGCGTCCATGCGCCCTCCGAAACCGTGCTGTCGCTACAGGATCGAACCGTTACGGCTTATACGATGAGACCGGTCTTATAAGATGAAACTGATTTTGCCGTGCGGCCGAAGTGCCTCGTTGTCGAGGATGACCCTTCTCTCCCGGATTTTCAGAAGCTTATCTTTGCGAACCAGCTTGTAGTCGAAGTGTCCGATGTAAGTGTCAACCGATTCGTAGCGCATCCGATGCACCGCGAAATTGGCGGTGACAAGAATGTACTCGCCATCGGCACCCAGGACCCGCACGTTGGTTATCAGCCGGCGCGTGCGCGAGTGCGGATTTTCCGCCCACGCGGACTTGCCGAGCAGTTGCTTCACCCGCGATCGGATCCGCGGCGCATCGTCGGAGATGATGAACAGAGTATTGCGCGCGTCGCCTTCGGGAACGTCGGTTGGAGGAACCTGGTAGACAACATCTTCGGTCAGCATCTCGAGCCATTCATCGAGACGCCATCCGTCGAGCAGCGCGGCCTCCTGGTAGAGAAGGTCCTCTACCTCTTGGCGGCTCGGAAGTTCGGTGGTGCTCATGCGGCTTGCCTCGATTGAACGCTTTTGATTCTCGCTGCGATCCGCGACTCGTGAAGTCAGGCCAGGAATCGGATGATCTCGCTGGAAGTGTTTTCGCGCTGCTCGATTTGCGGAACATGCCCGGCATTTTCGATCAGATGAACGCGGGCATTGGGAATCATTTTCGCGAAGTCAGCGGCATAGACAGGCGGAGTCAGCGAATCCTGCGCGCCCCACAGTATCAACGTTTGCGCCTTGATGCGGCGCAACCGTCGCGCCAGACCGCGCTCGGGGATGGGATGGATGAAATGCGCGGTGCTGGCCAGCGCGCCGAAGCGCCGCAGGATCGCTTCGTTCCGGGCTGCCGTTTCCGCCGGCATCGCGAGCTTGGCGGCGACTTCCGGCTTGCCCGGATCCTTGAACAGCAGCTTCACGAGCTTCTCGGGCGACACCAATAGATGATCTTCCACCGGAGCTTCGTCGCGCCACAGGCCCATCGCGTCGATCAGCACCAGCTTGCCCACCCGATCGCGGAACGTGGCCGCGTACTCGGCCGCGACCATGCCGCCGAATGAGTGACCGACGAGATCGACTCGCTCCAGTCCCAGGCTGTCGAACAAATCGTCGTAGTACAGGAGCAGATCCGAGATCGTGTCCAGATGCTGGAGGTCGTCCATCTCTTCGGAGCCGGCGTGCGCCGGCGCGTAGACGCGGCGATGCTGCGCGAGGTCGTCAAGGAAGCCGTCCCATTCCTGGCCGAAGGTGCCGTGCAGGTAGACAACGGGCGCGCCGGCGCCTTTTACGATCACCGGATTAGCCGCGAAGCCCCCGGGCAGTTCAACGTTTTGAGATGTCGTGGCGTTCACGCGGGAGCCTTTGCCTCTGCGGTCCGTAGAACTCCGGAATGCGTGTGTTTAGTTTGATTGCGGGTCGCGCCCTGAGGCCACCAGCGATCGACATAGCCTTCCTTGTCCCAGATTTTCTGGATCTTCGGCAGCACCTTGTTCGCAAACAGACCGCTGCTGTACGCCGTCAGCTCTGGATCCATCGACTGAATCTGAAGAATGACCATCAGGTGTCCGACGCGGATATTTCGTACCGCCTCATCGATCTGGTCGGCGACGGTCGCCGGGCTGCCGCCAATTACCATTCGCGAGTCTTCGACGAGTTGCTTCCAGGTCGCCTCGTGCGGTTTGAAATCGAAACTGAAAGCGCTGGCGCCGCGATGGCTTAGCTGAAATGCCAGGCTGCGCTTGGTCATGAAGCCAGGAACGCTGCCGAAGTGCGGCGCGACATACAGAGACTTGGAGTAGAAATTTCGCAGATGCTTGAGGTAGAGCCGCTCGGCGTCGGCGTCGGTGTCGGCGACGACCACCAACTGCGCGAAACCGGCGCGGTACGGATTGTCGTCCATGCCGGCTTTCTCGACCGAGTCCCAGTACCCGTCCATCAGGACCTTCGCGTACTTGTGACCCATGAAGCTCAAGTAGCTATAGGTGTAGTCGTTGTCGGTCGCGAACTTCCATGTCTCAACCGATCCGCCACCCGCAAGCCAGATCGGCGGATGCGGCTTCTGTAGAGGCTTTGGCCACGGATTGACGTAGCGCAGCTTGGTGAAGCGTCCGTTGAACGCAAAAGGTCCCGGCCGCGTCCACGCCTGTTTGATCAGATCGTGAGCCTCGTGATAGCGCGGCCGCACCTGGGTCGGCGGAATGCCGTAACATCCGGTGGTGTCCATCGGGGAGCCGACCGGAAATCCGGCGACCAGACGCCCGCCGCTGAGGCAATCGAGCAGCGCGAACTCCTCGGCGACGCGGATCGGCGGATTGTAAAGCGGAAGCGTGTTGCCCAGTATCACCAGCGCCGCGTCTGACTTGCGGCGCGCGAGCACCGTCGCGATCATATTTGGCGAGATGGGAAATCCGTAACCGTTCTGGTGATGCTCGTTCAGACCGAGGCCGTCGAATCCCAGATCATCGGCCATCTCGAGTTCGTCGAGATTCCAATGCAGGTACTTGGCCACTTCCTCGGAATGACAGAGCTCGTCGTTGGGCGGCGTGACCCAGATGCTGTCATAGCGCTCACGGAAATCGTCGGGCAGGTCGCGATAGCCTTGCATGTGAAACCAGATCGTCTTCATCGAGCTACTCCGAAATTTGTCGGGCAATCTGCCGACGTTCGATTAGTCAGTGAGCGAGTTCGCACTTACCTGGTACTCAAGCGGCTTTCCGCGCGCGCCGGAGTTGCGGTTCCGTCATGAGCTGATTCCATCGGCGCCAGAACGCGCGCATTTGTAATTCGTCAGTGAGCGAGGGATGTTCGCGCTTCATGCCGCGCGAGATATCCGACCAGCCGACTTCGCGATTGGCAAAGCCACGCTGACACGATTCCAGCATCTCGACGTCATCGGGCGTGGCGAATCCTCCGGGGCCGAGGAAGGTGAGGAAATTGTCGAGGCGCAGCTCGGAGTCCTCGGCGCTCTCCTCCGCAGGCGCCAACGCCCACGCGTTCACTTCCATGTAATCGGGCGAAGTTGGGTAGAAGCTGCGGATCGTGATCGCCATGATGTCGTTGATCACCAGGTTGGGAAAAATTCCCAGGTTGCGGCTGGTCTCGCAGATGCGCCGCGCGCGCTCCACGCCGAAGCGATCCTCGAAGCGGCGCCGCAAATTGGCGAAATGTTCCTTGCGATGCTCCCCGAATGGCGGGACCCAATGCGCGATCGGGCGTCCCCACGCGCTCTGATACTCGATGACCGCGTGACCGTTGCCGAGATCGACGACTTTCTGGTGCTGGGGCGTCGCGACATCCCGGCCTTTCATATCGACGCCCATGTCGGTGAGAAAGCTGAAATAGCGCTGATGCGTCGGCAAGCCGTGATAGCCGTCGTAGCTGTTCTCGACCAGCAGCTTCCAGTTCGCGCGCGCGCTGTAGGCCTGCTGCCCGGCGACGACTTTCATGCCAAGTTCGGATTGGTCGACTACCAGATCGATATATTCTCTGGCGCCGCCCAGGTAGTCATAAAGGTTCAGCGCCGCCGGATCGAAGCAGGCGAAAACGAATCCCCGATAACTGTCCACTTGCGCCGGAGCCGCCAGAGACAGCTCTTCGCGCGAGAACGCCGGGCTGTAAGAGTCTTCGCCCGGTACCCCGACCAACTTGCCGCGCGAGTTGTAAGTCCACGCGTGGTAGGGACATTGAAATGTTTTAGCGTTGCCGGATTTCTGGCGGCACACCAGCGAGCCGCGATGCGTGCAGGTGTTCAGCAGAACCCGCACCACGCTGTCATCGCCGCGCACCAGGATCATCGGCCGTCCGGCCACCATCCGCGAGCGATAGTCGCCAGCGTGCGGCACCTCGGATTCGTGACCCACATAGATCCAGCACTTGTCGAAGACGCGGCGGCGCTCCTGCTCAAGGCACTGAGGATCGGTAAACGCCTTGCGATTTACGCGGAACAGGCCGGCGTCCTGGTCATCGATGATGTAGCTTTCGGTGGCTTTGTCCATGATGCCTCTCCTCTAATGTCGACCTTCAGCGCTCTTTGCGCGCTGGATCCCACGCCCAGTACTGTGCGACCGCGCCTGCGTCGACGCGCAGATCCGTTCCGGTGATCATTTGCGCGTCGTCCGAGACCAGAAAAACCGCGGCCTGACCGTAGTCACGCGGACTCGGCAGCTTCTGCATCGCGACGCGGCTGCGAAACGGCGTGAACGCCTGCTTGAGTTGATCGGCGTTGCGCACGACTCCGGCCCCATCGCGCGGCGCGCTCCAGCGACTCCGCCGGATCGGTTGCGGTGGGCGTCAGGCTGTTGACGCGGATGCCGTGGGCGACCAGTTCCATCGCGGCCGAGCGCGTGAAGTTCAGCAGGCCGCTCTTGCCAGTGCAGTACGCGATGTTATTGGGTTCGCCCTGATGGCCCGCGGTCGAGATGATATTGATGATGGCGCCTTTGCGTCCCTGTTCGATCATCGATCGCGCGACATGCTTGGTGAACAGGAAGGTGCCGTTGAGAATGACTGCGAGCTGGTGCTGCCATTCTTCGAACGGCATATCGATTACGCCTTTCTTGTTGAAGATCGCGGCGCTGTTCACAAGGATGTCGATTCCGCCGAAAGTTTCTCGCGCCGCGGCGACTGCGGCTTGGACCTGGCGCTCGTCGGTGACGTCGCAGGTGACGGCGGTGGCGCGGGCGTCGGTGCTCTTGATGTAGCGCGCGCAGTCGGCGGCGTTTTCGGCGCGCGAATCAACGCAGACAAGTGCGGCGCCCTCGGCGGCCAGGCATTCGGCGATGCCGCCGCCGATATTCGTGCTGGTGCCGGTAACCAGCGCCACTTTTCCGCTCAGTTTCATTTGGTTCTCCGCCAACTTCAATCAGCCTCGGTATCGATTCAAGTCAATTCAATTCGATTCAATTCAACGCGGCGGCGGCGCCATCAGGAAACATTTCGAGGAATTGAAAATCCAGGTATCGATGAATTCGGTTTCCGCCGGCTTGCGATGGAGTTCGGCGAGCGCGCCCGCCAGGCACATCCAGTTCAATATCTCCTGTTGACCGCTGTCTTCCACCGCCGCGGCCGGGTAATTTCTCCACGCGTCGTAGTTGCTGGTGCGGAGCGCCTCGAACAATCTCCGGTCCGCGGGCGTGTCGGGATACAGGTAATTGTTTTTTTGCGTCAGGAAAGCATGCGACCATCCCGAGGACGCCATCAGGACGACGCGCCATGGACTGCCGGCGAAGATGCGTGCGGTGGCAGCGCCCAGGTCGAACAGGCGGCGCGGCGTAGGGGCGGGCGGATCAAGCTGCGCTTCGGAGGGCGGATTATCGAATGCGGGAAGGCCGCCGCGCTGTGAGATGACACGCCGGCCGTAGCAATTAATCGCAAATGGAACGATCGGATAAGGAAACCCTTTGCGATCGTAGTCGAGATAGAGCACCGCGTTTGCGAACGCGTGCCCCAGCGGATGATGCAGCGGCTTGTAAGAGTACGCAGTGTCGAAGCCGGCCTCGATCAGGCCGCTAGCCAGGTATTTCGCCGCGGCCACGTTGCCGGGCGCGTGGAACTTCTTGTCGGCGGGCTCGTTCCAGACGTTGTTCGGCGACGCGCCGAACTCGAATGATTCGTGCGCGTAAATGCAGTACGGCGGGATCACGTCCTCGCGAAAATTTTCGTACTGGTCGTCGCCCCACAAGACGATGAAGTCGGGGCGGAACTCGTCGATTTGCGCGCGAGTCTTGCGCAGCCAGCGCAAGAGAAGTTCGCGATGCTGATGCGCGGCGGTGGTGCCTTCATCGCTGCCCCATTCCGCGCGCATCGCCGGCGGCCAGTTTTCGACGCGCCGGTTCTCTTCCGACAGATGCGGATTCTGCAGCATCCGTTTCAGAATCCAGGACATCGCCTCGTCGCGCCCCGCAAGCGGCGGATAGTGAGTAATTCCAACTGCGAGAATCTCACCCATTTTCATGTCCTCCTGTCCGCATGCGGCCGGTGTTCGACTTCCTCAAAGACAATGCGCCAACATCAGGCCTGGCCGCCAGCATCGTGAAGAATCCGTTTTTCGTATAGCGCTGCGATGCGATCCGCGGAATAGCCCAGGACTTTGGAAAGAACTTCGACGTTGTCGGCGCCGAGTGCGGGCACATAGCCGCGCGCCTCGGCGGCGGCGTTGCCAAATTTGAACGCGGGATTTGGCACCTTGAGCGGTCCGGCGCCGTCATCGATCACGCTGAAGCTTCCGCGCTGCTCGAGATGCGGCTGCGCAAGCGCCTCGCGAACGGTGAAATACCGCGAGCAGGGAACGCCGCCCGCGTTGAGCGTTGCTTCACACTCCGCGGCGGTTCGCGTGGAGGCCCATTCATCGAGCATCGCCATGAACGTCGGCCAATTGGCGGCTCTGCCCTTGGCATCGGCGAAGCGGGGGTCGGCCATCCATTCGGGATGTCCGACCGTGCGCGCCAGGGCGTCGAAGTTATTGGGCTTGACCGCCGCGATCATTATAAACCCGTCCTTCGCGCGCGTCGGCTGGAAGGTGTTTGCCCGCTTTTTCTGCGGAAACTGCGCTTCCTGAAATTCGTAAACCAGCATCCCGAGCACGCCGTCCATCATCGCGAGATCGATGCTGTCGCCGCGGCCGCTGCGCTCGCGCGCGAGCAGCGCGGATTGGATCGCACCGAACGCGTAGGTGCCGCCGAGCACGTCGCCAACGTAGATGCCGGTGTTGAGCGGGCGCTCGAGCCCGTCCTGATACGACAGGTTGACGAGGTCGAAGCCGCTGGCCGCGTGCAGCATGGGAGCGTAAGCGCTGCGCGTCGCCCACGGTCCGCTCTGGCCGAAGCCCGAGATGGAGCAGTAGACGAGGCGCTGGTTGAGCTTCGCGAGCGTCGCGTAATCGAGCCCCAGCCTCGCCATCACGCCGGGCCGTGAGTTTTCGACGAGCACGTCGGACTTGGTTGCGAGCTCGCGCACCAGTTCGCATGCGCCGGCCTGGCGCAGATCGATCGCGATGCTTTTCTTGCCGCAATTCAGATGCGCAAAGTAGGCGCTCTTGCCGGAGCGCATCGGGGGCTGGGTACGGATGAAGTCGCCTTCAGGCGGCTCTATCTTGATCACCTCGGCGCCGAGATCGGCGAGCAGCCGCGTGCAATACGGGCCCGACACGATGGTCGTGAAGTCGAGCACGCGCACGCCGCCCAGGATCTCGTTATTCATCGGCGGCCTCGGCGCGGTCCTTCTCTTTGAGCAACGACAGGTAGTACCGATTGAGGCGCTCCAGGTGCTGCTCCATCTCGGCCACGGCCGCATCGCTCTCGCCGGCGGCAAAGTGCTTCATGAACCGCCGTCGCGACGGAATCACCCACGGATTCCGTTTTTGGCCGATCGCTCGGATGAAGTGCTGCATCACGTCGACCAGCGCTTCCATCACGATTACCATGACCGGATTTTTGGTCGCGCGCGCGAGGATGCGGTGAAACTCGAGATGGATCGCCGCCTGATCGTAGAAGTCGATCTTATCGCGAGCGGCAGTTTCGGCTGCGGCGATGTTCGCATTGAGGGCGGCAGTGTCGTCCGCGCTCGCACGCTCGCAGGCAGTGCGCACCGCGATTGATTCGATAAGCACCCGCGCCTCGGTCAGATGTTCGGGCGAAATAGCGCCCAGGTGAAACATGTCGCGAAGGCCGGTGATGATCGCGTCGCCGGTGCTCTCGCGCACGAACGCGCCGCCGGTCGCACCCTTGCGCAGTCGCAGCAGGCCGGCATTCTCGAGCGAGCGCAGCGCCTCTCGGAGCGTGTTGCGTGACACGCCGAACTGCGCGGCGAGCGCGCGCTCTGGCGGCAGCCGGTCGCCCGCGCGCAGCCGGCGGTCCGACAGTTCCTTGCGAATTTGATCGGCGATCTCCTCGAACGCGCGCGGGGCGCGGATGCGGCGGAATTCCACGCGGCTGCCGACGCGCGAGTCGTCGCGCAACTCGGGCGTAACCGGATGGCGGCGCGGACTGGCGGCGCGCGCGGCCTCTGCGCGCTTGACAATCGTATTCCTCATATGCTCCATTGGTTCAACCATTGTCATCCTGAGCCGACAACGCAGAAATGTCAAGCGCAAGCTGCCGATCGGAAAATTGACTGAGATTCGCAATCGCCCCATAGGCCGGGAGGAATGAACCGTGATCTCTTTTGAGCTGAGCGAAGAACAGAAGCTGGCGCAGGCGATGGTGCAGGAGCTGGCCGCCGACAAGCTCCGGCCCGCGGCGCGCGCGGCCGACGACCGCGAGGCGATTCCCCCGTCGATCCTGGATGAGATTTGGTCGACGGGCATCGTGCAATCGCAAGCCGAAGCTGACGCGACCGGCCGATCTGCCACGTTGAATGCGATCCTGCTCGAGGAGCTGGCCGTGGCCGATGCTTCGTTCGCGATCGCCGCCGCCGCGCCGATCGGATTTCTGAGCGCGATCGCAGCGCACGGCTCGCCGGCGCAGAAGAAAAATCTGCTGCCGCTGTTCGCGGGCGACAAGTATCGATGCGCGGGCGTAGCGATCATGGAGCCGGATTTCGCTTTCGATGTTGGCGCGCTCCGCACCGCTGCGACCAGGACGCGCGACGGCTATCGCCTTTCGGGAATCAAAGGACCGGTTCCGCTGGCGGGACAATGCAGTCATTTTCTGGTGCTCGCGCAATGCGACGTCAGCGCCGATGCGTTCATCGTCGAGCGCAACGCCAGGGGCGTCACCGTCGGCGAGAAGAAGCCCAACGTCGGACTGCGCGCGCTGGAGATGGCGACGGTGAGTTTCAAGGATGTGGAGTTGAGTGCGAGCTCGCGCCTCGGCGACTCCGCGGGATGCGACGTCCAGCGCATCATCGACTCGGCGCGCACCGCCCTGTCGGCGATCATGACCGGAACCAGCCGCGCCGTGATGGAATTCGTAATGCCCTACACCAAGGGGCGTGTGGTGCACGGCGATGCGCTGGCAAAGAAACAGACCATCGCATTCCGCCTCGCCGACATGCGGATCGAAACCGACGCGATGCGGTGGATGACGTGGAAGGCCGCCTCGATCCTCGACAAGGGAGGCGCCGCGTCCGCTTCCAGTTGCAGGCAAGCGCAGCTCGCGTACACGTATGCCGGGGAGCAGGCGATGTGGATCGCCGACGAAGGCGTGCAGATGCTCGGCGGGCACGGTTACCTGCGCGATAACCCGGTGGAGATGTGGTATCGCGACACGCGCTCGGTGTCAGTGCTGGAAGGCGCGGTTGGCGTGTAGTTTCTCGATCGGACGAAACTAGGAAAGGCGATGAACGCGGGACGATCCCTAAACGAGGAATGGCGATGATAGACTTTGAGCTGACCCCGGCAGATGAGAAGGTTCTGAACAGCGCGCATCAGCAGGCGCTTATCGGAAGGCGCTACGCGCGTTACTACGACAAGCACGAAGACGAACTTGCGCCGGATGGATTTCCCGAAGCGTCAGATTTTCCCAGCCCGACGCAACTGGCAGAGGAAGCCAGCGGAAGCAGCGGGGCGAGGATCCTTCATTCGCTGGTGATGCTGGAAACCTATTGGGGAGGAATTGCCCTCCACCGCAGCAAATGGGGACTTGGCAACACCGTGCTCAAGACGGTCGCAACTCCCGCGCAAAACGAGAAGTGGAAGAACCATACGATAGCTATTGCGATCACCGAGCCCGGCGCCGGATCGGATCCCGCGAACATCAGAACCACGGCAACCTTCGATCGCGAGACGGATGAATGGATCCTCAACGGGGAGAAAATTTTCATCTCGCAGGCGCAGTCAGCTGACGCGGCGATGGTGCTGTCGCGATTTGTGGCGCCCGACGGAAGCCGTGGCATGACGACTTTCCTGGTCGAGAAGGGAACCCCGGGATTTACCGTCGGCCCGCAATTGAAAAAGCTCGGCATACGCTCTCACGACACCTGCAATCTGCTCTTTGATAATTGCCGGATACCGGAATTCAACCACATCAAGGGTGACTTCAAATCGACGATGACGGTGTTCAACGACTCGCGGCCGATGGTTGGCGCGATGGCGTTGGGGGTCGCGCGCGCGGCGCTGGATTTTACCCGCGAAAAGCTCGCGGAGCAGGGAATCGAGATCAGCTATCGCGGGGGAGTGCGCAGCCGCTCGGCGGTGGCCGATCGTTTCATCCGAATGGAGGCGATGTACGAGGCCGCGCTGCTGACGGTGCTACGTTCCAAATGGCTCGAGCAGCAGGACGTCCCGCCGAAGGTGGAAGCGTCGATCGCTAAGGCCGCGGGCGGCAAGGCCGCGAGAAAGATTACGCAGGGATGCATCGATCTGCTCGGGCCGGAAGCGCTCTCGGAAGATCATCCGCTGGATCGATGCCTGAGGGACGGCCGCATCTTCGACATCTACGAAGGCGCCGGCGAAATTCAGCGTCTCATCATCGCACGCTCGATACTTGGCTACACCGGCCGCGACTTGCGATAGTAAAGCCGCCTCGAACCCAGGACCATCGGCTTGCCGTACCCGGCGAGCGATGCGAGGAGTGCGCTTGCCCGCCTCGCTGAGGGCCTCGTTTCGTGAGGCCTATTCGCGGAGGCGCTGAATGATTCCGTTTGCTGGCAATCCACTCAATCGCGCGAGCGAGAAGCGCACCGACCAAAACTGGATCGAGTCCCGGCGGCTCGATCCGTCCTCGCTGATACTTCCGCTGTGGCGCTTGGAGCCGTTTCTGCTCGAGCCGGAAAAGTCGGGCGCTACGATCGAGCTTGGCCTGATTCGGCCGGGGGTTGCGGATTCGCTCGCGGGAGCCGATGCGCCGTGCGTGTTTCTGGGCCTCGATGGAGACCGGGCGGTGTTCGCGCTCGATGTCTCGGAAGCCGGCGACCCGGCAAACGTGGGACCGCTCGCCGGACGCGGCTACTTCCGCGACGCACGGATGGCCGCATCGATGGTGTCGATTAAGGACGCCGCCATCATCGCGCAGGCCAAGGCCATGATCGACTGGCATCAGCGTCACGGCTTCTGCCCGCGCTGCGGCGCGCCCACCAAGCTGATGGACGCGGGTTACCGGAGACTGTGCGGCAAATGCGACGCCGAGCATTTTCCCCGCGTCGATCCGGTGGTGATCATGCTCGCGACCGAAGGTGAGGCCTGCCTGGTCGGACGTGGCAAGCAGTTCCCGCCCGGGATGTTCTCGGCGCTGGCGGGCTTTGTCGAGCCCGGCGAAACGATCGAGGAGGCGGTGCGTCGCGAGCTGATGGAGGAAGCTTCGGTGAACGTCGGCGAGGTAACCTATTACGCGACGCAGCCGTGGCCGTTTCCGTCGTCGTTGATGATCGGATGTTTCGCATCGGCAAAGAATCGCGACGTGAAGGCGGATGAGAACGAGCTCGCCGAAGTGCGCTGGATCGAGCGCGATGCCGCGCGCCGGCTGATCGAGGGTAAGCAGGTGGACGGTCTGCGGGTGCCGCCGCCGATCGCGATCGCGCATCATCTGATCAAGACGTGGGCGCTCGGCGAGAAGTAACCGCGGAAGTGCTCGCCGTGGTGCGGCGGTTCTGGGGCTATGAGAGTCTCCGGCCGTTGCAGGCGGAGGCAATCCAGGCCGGCCTCGATCGGCGCGATTCGCTGGTCGTGATGCCGACCGGAGGCGGCAAGTCGCTGTGCTACCAGGTGCCGCCCGCAGTCGCCGGACGCACCGACGTCGTCGTCTCGCCGCTGATCGCGCTGATGAAGGACCAGGTCGATGCCCTCCGCGCGTGCGGCTATCCGGCTGCGGCGCTGCACAGTGGCATCGAGCCGGCGCAGATTCGCGACCTCGAGCGCGCGATGGCGGCCGGTCGTCATCATCTGATCTTCGTCGCACCGGAGCGGTTGCTTACGCCGCGGTTCCTAGAGCTTGCCGCGCGGCTGGAGGTTTCCAGCTTCGCGATCGACGAGGCGCACTGCATCAGCCAGTGGGGGCATGATTTCCGGCCCGAGTATCGCCAGCTGGCGGAGCTAAAATCGCGCTTTCGGAGCGTGAGCCTGCACGCATACACCGCAACCGCGACCGAGCGCGTGCGCCGCGATATCATCGAGCAGCTAGGACTCGAAGCGCCGGCGGTACTGGTCGGATCGTTCGATCGTCCGAATCTTCTCTACCGCGTGGTGCCGAAACTGGATGTGAACACGCAAATCGCGGATACGCTGCGGCGGCATAAAGGCGAGGCGTCGATCGTCTACAGCATCAGCCGAAAAGACACCGAGCAGATCGCACGATACCTGGCATCGGAGGGCGTCCGCGCCGCTGCCTACCATGCCGGGATGGAAGCGGGCGAGCGTCGTCGCACGCAGGATCGCTTCGCCGCCGAGGAAATCGACGTGGTGGTGGCGACGGTTGCATTCGGCATGGGAATCGATCGTAGCGACATCCGCTGCGTGATCCACGCGGCGCTCCCAAAATCGATCGAGGCCTACCAGCAAGAGACCGGCCGCTCCGGCCGTGACGGTCTGCCCGCGGAATGCGTGCTGTTTTACTCGGCGGCCGACGCGATTCGATGGCAGAACCTGATGGAGCGTAGCGCCGAAGAGGCTGCGGCTCCTCCGGAAGTGGCCGAGAGCGGCAGACAGCTCCTTGCCGAGATACGCCGCTTCGCCACGGTCGTTCGATGCCGTCATGCCGCTCTGGCGGCCTACTTCGGTGAAGTCTATGGGGGTGCAAACTGTGGCGCGTGCGACTTTTGCCTGGGAGAAGTGGAGGGAGTCGCCGACTCGACCGTGCTCGCGCAAAAGGTGCTCTCCTGCGTTGCGCGCGTCGAGCAGCGCTTCGGCGTCGAGCACGTCGTCGATGTGCTGAGCGGCGCGACCAGCGAGCGGGTGCGGCGATGGGGCCACGAAAAGCTCTCCACTTACGGGCTGCTAAAGGATGTACCCCGCAAAACTTTGACCAACCGGGTCTTTCAGCTCGTCGATGCCGGCCTGCTGGAGCGCACGCCGGGCGACCGGCCGGCGCTGAAGCTGAACGCCTTGTCATGGGAGGTGATGCGCGGCCGGCGCGCGGTCAGTCTGCTACAGGCAAAAAAGCCCAAATCAAGCCGGACTCGAATCGAAGAAAGCTCCTGGGCCGATGTCGACGAGGCGCTCTTCGAGAGCTTGCGCCAACTCCGCCGCGAAATAGCCGCCGAGCGCGGCGTCGCCGCCTTCGTAATTCTCCACGACGCCACGCTGCGCGAACTCGCCAGCCGCCGGCCTACGACCATGGAAGCGATCCGTCACATCCGCGGGATGGGCGAGAAAAAACTCGCCGACTTCGGCGCGCGCGTAATCGAGTGCATCAAATCTCACCACTGAGACACGCGGTTGGGATTTTCTGCATGCCTTGGTGCCCTTGTGGTTTTCTTCCGGCGATCCGATATTTGTCCCGATCTTGGCGTGCAGGCGAAGGCTCTGAGTGACTCTGAAGTGATGGGCGGCCGACTCTTCTCACGCGAAACTTAAGGAGTGAAGACTGCGATGATGACAGGACAGCAATACAAGAAGTCGCTCGATGACAACCGCGAAACGTATTTCGAAGGCGAGCGGGTGCGGAACATCGTAACTCATCCGCTGCTTGGCGAATGCGTTTCGCGAATCGCCGAGGGCTACGATCATTTCTACTCGCCCGAGTCCGGCGCCGTCAGTCCGCTGATGGCGATACCGCGCTCCGCGCAGGAATTGCGCGACCGGATTCCGTTGCTGCACGAATCCGACATCGTCGCGAACGTTACCTACCAGTCGATCATGACGCTGACGACCGCGGCAACCCGCATCGCCGATGTCCTGCCGGATTACGCCGAACGCATCCGTCACTATGTGCACAACGCGCAGCGCCGTGACGTTCGTATCGTCGAATGCATCACGGACGCCAAGGGCGATCGCAGCCGTCCTCCCGGCAAGCAAGACGATCCGGACGCGTACACGCGCGTGGTCGAGCGGCGCAGCGACGGCGTGGTGATCCGCGGCGCCAAGCTGCACATCACGGGCGCCTCGATGAGTCATGACCTGATGGTGATCCCGACCAAAGCGATGAAACCCGGCGAGGAGGCCTACGCGATCGGATGCGCAGTCCCGGTCAACTCTCCCGGCGTCAAGATCATCGATACGACCTTTGCGCCACGTCATCCAGACAGCCGCGTGTTTCCGATCTCCGCGAAGATCCACATGCCCGAGGGATTCGTGATCTTGGACGACGTGTTCGTGCCGAACGAACGCATCTTCCTCGATGGCGCGGTGGCGCAGGCCGCCGTCTTCGCGCATTCGCTCGGCCTCTGGGAGCGCCTGGGAGGGCTTTCAGCGATGGCGGAAGAGGGCGACCAGCTGGTCGGCTTTGCGCAGCTGGTTGCGGAGGCCAACGGATTGGCGGGGGAGGGGCACATCAAGGAGAAAATCTCCGAGATGCTCATCCATGCCACCTTGATCCGCGCCGCGCTCGAGGCTGCGATAGCGAACTGCCATATAACCGACCAGGGCGCTTTCCCCGACGAACTCTATACCAACGCCGGCAAGTATCACGGCGCCGCCAACTACAACCTCATGGTGCGGCATCTGCATGACATCTCGGGCGGTTCGATTCTGACCGCGCCCGGCGTTGCCGATCTCGAGAACGAAGTGACCGGCCCGCTGGTGCGCAAATACATGGGCACCAGTCATGGAATCGACGGCGACTATCGTGCGCGACTTTTTCACGCGATCCGCGATTTGACCGCCGACGCTTACGGCGGATGGAAGGCCGTTACCAACGTGCAGGCCGGCGGCGGCCTCTACGCGCAGCGGATCGTGACCCGCAGGTACTACGACCTCAAAGGTGCAAAACGTAAGGCGTTGAAGATGGCAGGACTGAACGAGGAAATCGCCGGATGACCCGGTCGAGTCAAGAGCCCTAGTTTCGTAGAAGCCGCGGATTGCCGTTCATTACGATCTCTCTCGCCGAAAGGCTGCCAGCATCCCATTGGGAGCAATTTTTATAGGCTCCTTCTCCTGTCGACCACGCTCACGCCGTGAATTTAAAAATCGCTCCCCAAGGGCGCGTTTTTGGCGGTTTCATTTTGAGCCAATCATGGCACAACAGATGCACAAAGTTCACTCGGCGGAATTGTCATCAACTGTAGCGTGAGATTCAGTGATGAATGTGAATGATGAGCGGAAGCGCCGCATACGCGAGCGCGCCTATGAGATCTGGGAACGCAAGGGCAGACCGGCCGGACAGCAGGACCAGCATTGGTATGAAGCGGAACGCAGCTTGGCTTGGCGAACTCGCAAGATGAAGCCGGTCTTGAAGCCGCGCGTAGGTCCGACAATGAAGTGAAAAGGTTTGAAGAGAGCGAACAGGTCGACATCAAGGCCGAAGAGGCCAGAGAAGCGATTGATGGACCCGACGCAGAAGACCTCAAGCAAGCCGAACGGGCGGGAAAGGAGCGCGCACGGGTCCGGCGGTAAGCTGGATAATCCTCGACGAAGAGCAGTCACGTCGACGCAGACGAAAGAATAAATCTCGACAAGGACGAGCAATCAATGAACATGGCACGAGCGTTTATTACTGCGATTGTGGTCGCGACGACGCTGACCTTGGCGGCCTGCCAGCAGTCAGATCAGCCCAGCGTTATAACTCACAAACTAGTTGTAACCGGCAATCAGAATTCTATCCCACTCTTTCCGGACGAACAGACCTATTTAAACGTCTCCCGCGAAAAGCAGGAAGGTGGTGTCACCGGCGTGGTCGGCCAGGTGAACAAGAGTCTCAACGCAAAGGAAATCGATGATCAGACTGCCGTCAATATTGTATCGGCCGACGACAATGGTGCGATGGTAGAAATCGTAGCAGGACCGATGAAAGGACAGACCGGCTTCTTCGCTAAACAAAACGTCAACTAGGGGCATCAGTTCATTGAAAAGATCGAAGACCGATGATCCCATCTAAATTCGGCAGCGACCTTAGCAGGCGCACCCTGCTGAAGTCGGCGGGTCTACTCGTCGGTACCTCAGCGCTAGCCTCCGCCATGCCAGTATTGGCCTCGAACATGTCTAACCAATCGTCTGAACCTTCTGAACCTCAGAAGAGCAATCCTTCCATACTTAAGCGCATGGTTGGCTTCATGCTGGCCCATGAGCAGTTTCCCGTTCCGGAACTCGTACAGTTAGGCATGGCAGCCGAACGGGCGGGATTCGATCTTCTGGCGACAAGCGATCATCTTCAACCTTGGCAAGCGAACGAGGGTCACGCCGGACAAGCTTGGGTCACTATTAGCGCGCTCGGCGAACGAACCCGACGCGTCTGGATTGGCCCCACGGTGACCTGCCCAACTTTCCGCTACAACCCCGCTGTGGTCGCCGAGGCTTTTGCGTCACTGAGCTTGCTATATCCGAGACGAATATTTCTGGGTATCGGTTCGGGCGAGGCTCTGAACGAGGAAGCAGCAATAGGATCATGGCCAAAATGGCCCGAGCGTTCAGAGCGGCTGGTTGAAGCAGCAGGAATAATACGCCAGCTTTGGACGGGACAGCAGGTGATTCATCGCGGCAAGTATTACAGCGTCAACGCGAAGTTATACGATCCGCCAAAGGCACCTGTGCCCCTCCTGATGGCGGCAAATGTCGGTCCGAAAGCGATGCATCGCTCTGGGCAGTTTGGCGACGGACTTATCACCGATCCGGAGACCTGGAAGCAGCATCGAGCGGAATTCGAGAAGGGCGCGAAAGCTGCGGGCAAAGACCCTCAACAGATGCCGGTCCTGGTCGAGCAATTCGTGGTGGTCGGCGATCAAAACGATGCGAATACGTCGGCAGAGCTTTGGCGCTTCCTACCTAAGGCGTTCAAGAGCTACTTCAACATTCGTGATCCTCAAGCGATAGAACAGCGAGCTACCTCCGAACTTCCCCTGCAACAGGTTTACGGCAAGTGGCCTGTGAGTACTGATCCTGATGTCCACGTAAAGGCGCTGATCGAGCTATTCAACGGCGGCGCAACTATCGTAAACGTCCATTCCGGCCAATCGAATCAGGCGCGCGTCATCGAGTTTTATGGGACGCACGTCCTGCCACGAGTGCATCAACAGCTGGAAGAAGCCTGAGTCTCTCTAAGGGCTTCGGGCATCTGATTTCAGTCGTCCCCTGGTTCTACGCGGTGCTGCAGAGACCCGCAGTGATAGTTGTCGATTCACTACAGGAGCTGGGGATTGCCTGATTGCGGCACGCCATTGGCGGCAGACCGCTTAAGCCAAACCTTATGAATTTCGGGCGCGCGTCCTTGCCGCTTTTTTTCCGGCAGTGCTGCGCTCCTTCCTGGTTCGCTTGGAAGCGCTCGACTTCGCCTGTCGCGATAGTGCTGTGGAAGACACCGACTGATGTCCTTCTTTTTCAAGCGCGTTCATTGTTGCCCGTGAGCGCTTGGCCGAGGGTTTGTGAGGATGCCGGCCTTGACCGGTATCCCTCTTGGCCTTTTGGCGCGTGCTCGCGCTAGTCTTAGAAAGCTCGGGTTGCGGAAGCTTCACTCCGGCGCGGCGCGCCTTGGACAGTCCTATGGCAATCGCCTGTTTGGCAGAGCGCGCGCCATGCTTCCCCTCGCGGATGTGATGAATCTCTTCGCGTACAAATTCGCCCGCCTGCACTGACGGGGACTTGCCTTCGCCCTCGTCCTCACGGGCCTTTCTGAGAGTTTCCTCTTCGGGCATTTTTCTCGACCGTCCTTGCGGTAAGTTCGAAATTTCAAACGGACTTGTCGGGCCACTACTTCGAGAGCCTCTTTCGTGCGGCGGCGGCGCCTTTCTTTCCCACCTTCGAGCGCACCCGCGGCGGCTGCGACATCATCGCTTTTTTCTGGCCGCCGCCGCGGCCTTATTTGATATTATTGCGACGCCGCAAGTTGTCGAGTATTAAACCCCTTGAGCCGGTGTCCCGGTCCCCATCCGATCGCGGCTATTCCTTCTCCAACTCCTCTTCGCTCATCTGGTCGTCCTCTTCGCTCTCGCTCATATTATCGGCCGGCGTATGCATCGCGGATTCCATAGCGAGCTTGCTCAGCGTTTGCTCGTTCCAGTCGAGGTGCATCTTTTCTTGTTTGCGCACTTCACTGACCGCCTTGGTCGCCATCCGTTTCAGCTCGGCATCGCCGATTCTGGGCGCCACCGACGCGAGCATCTCCCAGTCCCAGTGATCCTTCGTTTCGGCAAGCACCAGGTTCTCGATATTGTTGAGATCGGCAATTTCCGGCGGCACTCCGGCGCTGATCAGGCCCTCCGCCTTGTGCTCTGCGGCTTGGGCGCCCGGACTTTTGTAATCGGAGTCGCCACCGGCCGCATTGAGCATCTCGGTGCAAAGCTCAACATGGCGTTCCGTCTGGCGCAGAAACTCGTTGAGTTCGTCTTCGTATTCGGGATGCTCGAGCTCGTTCAGCGCCTTTTCGTACAGTTTGACGCCGCCCATCTCGACCGTGAGCATCTCGGATAAAAAATCCGTGAGCCATTGGGGATTGACGGACGATCCGCGCTGCCCGCGAGAAGCAGCGTTCGACTTGGACATTCCGCTGCGCGACAACTTGCGACCGTCGCGCGATTTGTGGCTCCCATTGCCATGGCGTCGTGCTTGCTCTTGCCATTTGAATATCTCCTCGACGCCAGATCGGGCGCGTCAAGTTAAAAATTTAGTGCATGTTCAGATCAAGCAATGGATGTGCCCACGAAGTTCGTTGTCAAGGTCGAGCCGATGTGCGCGGGAAATAGTGAATTCAGAAGTTTTTACTGCTGTGGCGCGGCGCTGAAATATTGCCTGGGCGGTGCTCGGTAAGCGATTCATCTTGCAATTTTTGTAATAGCACTTGGGCATCGTGAGGTGCGCAGCCCCCAGCGTCGTTGTTGAAGTACGCGTACACATCGCGCCGCGTACGCAGGAATGCGTTAATCTCTTTCGCCCAGTCACGGAGCGCTACATCGGAGTAGGAAGAGGCGAACATTTCTTGCGGACCGTGAAACCGGAAATATACAAAATCCGAAGTCGCGGTGGCTTCAGGAGCCGGGTATCGGCTGGATTGAGGAATTACGAGTGCGGCGCGATGTCTGCGCAGGATTTCCAACATCTCGCGCTCGAAGCAGGACCGGTCCCGAAATTCCAGCGCAAGCCGTCGTGAGCTGGCGCGCCCCGCATATTTCAGGAACGCATCGACGCTTTGGAGATTTGCCTCAGACGCCCGAAAATTCGAAGGAAACTGCAGCAAAATGGGTCCGAGTTTTTCTTTCAAGACGAGGACGCGCTCCAGAAAATCGTTCCAGGACTGTTGCGCGTTCCGGAGACGCTTGATGTGAGTGAGGTAGCGAGACGCTTTCACCGTGAACCGAAAATTCTCCGGCGTTTGTTGGTACCACGCCTCGCAAACTTTCTTTGGATGGCAGGCGGTAGAATGTGTAATTGATTTCCACGGTGTCAAAGTTGCTGGCATAAAAGGAGAGCCACTGCTTGGTAGTTAGATCTTCCGGAAAGAAGTTGCCCCGCCAATGGCGGTAGTTCCATCCCGAAGTTCCAATGTAAGCGCGAGCCATCTGACCTTCCGATTCGCCTTGATTCACTTGCGTTTCAGCGCTGACGGCGGCAGGTGACGCGCGATCTTCTTGAGGTCATCGACGAACTGTCTCATCTCCGCGTGTCTCGATTTGTCGTCGCTCGAACGCAAGATCGAAGAAGGATGAACCGTCGCAGTAATCAAGGGAGCCAATGGCGATTTCATCATTTCGCCGCGCTGACGGGACACGCGAAAATCGCGCGCGATGAGCGCTTGCGCGGCCGTCGCCCCAAGACAAACGATGACCTTCGGGCCTACCCGCGCTATCTCTGCCTCCAACCACGGCCGACAGGCTGCGATTTCCTCGGCGTTTGGCTTTTTGTGAATCCTGAGTTTGCCTCGCGTGGTCGAGTTGAAATGCTTTACGATATTGGTGACATAGATCCCTTGGCGTTCTATACCGGCCTGGATCAGAGCTTCATCCAGTAACCTGCCGGCCGGTCCAACAAAAGGACGACCATCGAGATCTTCCCGGTTACCCGGCTGCTCCCCGACCAGCATCACTTCGGCCCCCGGTGCGCCCTCGCCAAATACGACCTGAGTAGCGCGCTGCCAGATATCGCAACCGCGGCACGATTCCGCGGCCCCACGCAGATCCTTCAGCGATGAGTCCGGCTCGATCAGATATCGGCGGGTGACCGTCCTTTGGTTTTCTTTCTTGGCATGTGGTGGAGCAAACCTGACTCTTTTTTCACGAGTCACGTTTTGCCGCGCTCCTCGCGAGTTCCCATTTACCGGACAAACTAGCATCCCCTCAGTCAATTCTTTCGCTGTCGTCTTGGCAGATTCGTTGCAAGAGTTATTCACGCCCACAAATTCGCAAATAAGGAGCCAAGACTTGGCGAAGAATTCAGTTAAAAGCCAACGCAAGAGCTCTCAGTTGAACGACCAGCAGGTGATGAGGGGAAAAGGCGGCGAAACTCACCAAATCGCCGGAGGTGACAGTCCGCCGCTGACGACGCAGCAAGGAGTGCCGGTTGCCGACGATCAAAATTCGTTGAAAATAGGCGTTCGTGGCCCCACTGCGATGGAGGATTTTCATCTTCGCGAGAAGATCTTCCATTTCGATCACGAGCGTATCCCGGAGCGGGTCGTTCATGCGCGAGGTTTCGGAGCGCACGGCTATTTTCAGAACTACAACTCTCTTAGCGAGCTTACGCGCGCAGATCTCTTCCAGCGAGCCGGCGATAAAACGCCGGCATTCGTAAGGTTCTCTACCGTAGCCGGCAACAAGGGATCCGCTGACCTCGCGCGTGACGTGCGCGGCTTTGCGGTGAAGTTCTATACCAAAGAAGGCAACTGGGACCTCGTCGGCAACAACATCCCGGTTTTTTTCATTCAGGACGCGATCAAGTTTCCGGATCTGATCCATGCCGCGAAGGAAGAGCCCGACCGCGGTTTTCCGCAGGCGCAAACGGCTCACGACAACTTCTGGGATTTCATTTCGCTTTCCCCCGAAAGTGTACATATGGCGATGTGGATTATGTCCGACCGGGCAATTCCTCGTTCGTTTCGCTTCATGGAAGGATTTGGCGTTCATACCTTTCGTTTGGTCAACGCCAAAGGGAAATCCACCTTTGTCAAATTTCACTGGAAGCCCAAACTCGGCATGCAATCGGTAGTCTGGAATGAAGCCGTGAAGATCAATGGCGCCGATCCGGACTTTCACCGGCGCGACTTGTGGCAGGCGATCCAGTCGCGGCAATTTCCCGAGTGGGAGATGGGGTTACAGCTCTTCGACGAGAAATTCGCCGACCGATTCCCGTTCGACGTGCTGGACGCGACCAAGCTCATTCCGGAGGAGGAAGTACCCATTCGCAAGGTGGGCCGGCTCGTGCTCGATCGTTGTGTCGATAATTTCTTCGCGGAGACCGAGCAGGTTGCGTTCTGCACCAGTAACATCGTGCCGGGCGTCGACTTCAGCAATGATCCACTGCTTCAGGGGCGCAACTTTTCCTATCTCGATACCCAACTCAAGCGCTTGGGCGGCCCGAATTTCACGAACCTTCCGATTAACGCCCCGAAGTGTCCCTTTAGGACGCTTCAACAGGACGGCCACATGGCTCTTGTGAATCCTAAGAACCGGGTGAACTATGAGCCGAATTCATTGTCAGGCGAAGAAGCCGGGCCTCGAGAAGAACCTGGCATCGGGTTTCAGTCTTATCCTTCCGCAGAGGAGGGTCCTAAACTTCGTATTCGCGCCGATTCATTTGCCGACCACTACAGTCAGGCACGCCAGTTCTATATCAGCCAGACTCCAATCGAGCAGACTCACATAGCGGATGCGTTTACCTTCGAACTAAGCAAAGTGGAACGGCCCGAAATCCGCTCACGCATGGTGTCTCATTTGCTGAATGTCGACAGTCAATTGGCAGAGAAGGTCGCCCAGGGACTTGGCCTCGTGATGTTGCCCAGGCCCGCCGATCCTGCCAAGCCGCCACAAACCGATCTCCAACCCTCCCCGGCACTTAGCATCCTTGGTAACCCTCCCGGAAAGTTCGAAGGTCGCAAAGTGGGTGCGCTGGCAACGGACGGGGTCGATAGCGCTTTATTCACCGGTCTCAAAAAGGCGCTTGATAAGGAGGGTGCAACGCTCGAAGTCATTGCGCCGACTATCGGAGGAATTCGGGCGAGTGATGGCTCATCGATCGAGGCACAACAGAAAATCGACGGAGGCCCGTCGGTGCTCTACGACGCGGTCGCGATCCTCATCTCCGAAGAAGCGACCGGTGTGCTGGAAAATTATCCGGCGGCTCGCGATTTTGTTGCCGACGCGTTCGCACATTCCAAGTTCATAGCTTATGTCAAAGCGGCCAGGCCATTTCTTGCGAAGATTGTTGGTTCCGACAAACTGGATGATGGTTTCATTGAAATAAATGGAGCCAGGGACGTTCCCAAATTCATACAACAGTGTCGCAAGATCCGCTTCTGGGAACGCAAGGCAGCGAGTATTTATGAAGAGTCACCGGTTGTGAACGGCCCCCGGAGGGTCGACGTACCGACAGACCAGGCTCCCCGGCATCGCTGAACTAATAACTGGCACCAGTGGGCGAGAGCGCATGGCAACATCGAGACGCCACCTTCGAACGCATCGTTGATGGATGGAATCCAGAAATCATTGGGCCGCAGAGCCATAGAACCAGCGTCCCCACGCCTGAAGGCGCCATTCGCAGTTTGAAGTTAATTGGCGTCACGCGACCGGTTGATCATGATGAAGGCTCGATCAGATTTGGATCCTATGCGAAGTGCCGCCCGACGCGGCTCAGCGGTAGAGACTAGGGGTTTTCCGACTTTCGAACGCCCGAAATACCCGATTTGCCTCTCAATGGGCCCTCAGGGACAGTAAGCATAGCGGGCTGGACGCTAATCCTGGGCGCTCTTTAGCCTGAACGAAGGATGGACTGACTGTCGACCGGCCGCGTCTGCGAGCGCAGTCGACTGATTGATCATGCTCGAAAGATCCTTTGTAATTTTCTCGATGGCCAGGTGCGGAAGTACCACTCTGATGCGGCTATTGAAGTGTCATCCGGAAATTAGCTGTCTGAGCGAACCGTTTCATCCTGATCACGGTCAGTATCTGCTACGAGCAAAGGATTCGTCAACATTAAGGATTGCGTTGCAAGAAATTTGGACAACCGCTAGTGGCATTCGGCACGTTTGGGATGCGTCAGGATGGCCCTTTCCAAAGGGCTCGGACTTAAACCAACAACTCCTGCTCAACTCCCGGCATAAGATTGTGCTGCTTAATCGAAGGAACACGCTGCGGAGAATCATATCCCAGCACATTTCGTCGGAGGCTCGAGTATGGTCGGTATTCGACCATTCCGATCGACAGAAGATACTTCACTACAAGTTCAATCCTATAGAGGAGGAGTGGGTGGAGTACCAATTGAGTTGTGAAAAACGTAACATTGAAAATTGCCGTCAGCTTCTCTTGAGCAGTGGAGCTGACTTCCTGCAGCTTTGGTACGAAGAAATGTATCGTCCTTCCGCGACGGCGCAAGGTCGCATCGATAGGCTGAATTCGGTGATTGAGTTCCTCGGCTACGACCCGATTAAAGACGCCGACTCTCTGGCTCGTGTAGACGAACTCTTCGATGGCAGGAACACTAAGTTGAACTCCGCGGAAACGTATCGCCTCATCCCCGGAATTGAGGCGGTAGAGCGCAAATTCGGGTCGGATGAGGCCGGCTGGCTTTTTCGAGATAGCGGACTGGACACTGCTTAGTCCAGTACCAAAGCTATCGACAGCTTTGCTCCATCACAGCCGAGCGAAACTTGAAACCTAGAAGGACATATCAAGATCGCCGTCGCCCATGGTCACGAACCATCGCCGCAGATCGGTAAAGACCCGTAATTTCGGATCGAAGGAGTTCGCCGCCGCCGAAAGGTAGCCCCGAGTATCCAGCAAAACCGGGAAGTATCCGTGGCGGATCAGCGTACCTCGATAGGGAGGCGACGCGACGTTGCATACGATCGCTTTGACTCGATCGCGAAGAAGTTTGTCCTCGGCATGCCGCAGCAGCAAAGAGAAGACCGCGGCGGAACGATTCTCGACCAGGTAATCGACCAGATAGCCAATCGGCTGGCCGCCATCCTCTCTGACCCGGAAAATCAAATAGCCAATCGTCTCCGATCCATTAACAGCTGTCAGCATCGTGTATGTGGCGTCTGGGCGCGCGACGAAGCGCCAGTTTAAATAGCGCCGGTCGCGAACCGCCATCACCGGGTAATCGCGGGAGGCGCGTTGCCAGAGTCGATCGATGACGTCATCGAATGACTCGATCTGAACGACGCTGACTCCTGGGATGCGGGCGCGTCCGGCGAAAACATGCCTCAGCGGCGTCGCATTCGCAGCCAGAACGCTCGCGGCGCTCCGCAGGAAGCGATTTTGAGTGTACTTGGTCGCGAGATATCGCCAATCGATCGGCTTGACCAGCGGCATTGCGCGTTTCACACCCGTCGGAGGTGGTTGAGAAAGAATCTGCTTTGCGCCGATCGCATCGTGTCGGTTGCCAATTATTCTTCGCGCGTTGACGCCCAGCCAGCCGAATCCAAGCGCATACCCGGACCGTAGCCGATTAGCCAGTTGAAACGAGAAATGCTTATTGCGATATTCCGGATGTACTATCCAGTCGCACTCGACGAATACCCATTGCGGGGTGCCGCCGACCTGGAACAACTGCGGAAAGGAGCAGATCATGCCCAAAACTTCGCGGTCGTTCTTCTTGAGCAGGAATATATCCGGGTCGTCCTCATTTCCGTCAGACTCGAGCAGGTAGGACCTGTAACGGCTTCGTTGGCGCTCCGCCTGCGGGCCGAAATGGGTGGCCTCGATGAATTCCCGCACCCGTTCGCGGCTCGCCCTACGGCTGAGTTCTGCCTCCCGATTAAACGGATTGTGGTCGTACTTCCAATCCCATTGGCAGATGAGCCGGTCCGCAGAATCGCCCGAATGTGTCGACCTCCACAGATCGAAGACGCCTTCGCGATCGGACTTCCGATAGCGCTGGATGTGGAACTCCGACGTGGTCTGCTCGCTCATCTCAGGAACCTTAGCCGTCTTCACGTCGCGACTCGAAGTAATTCCTGATGTATTCGTGCATCTCGTACTTGACGCTGTTCCAACACCAGACGCCGTTGCCGTCGGGCGCGATATCCACAAATGGGTCGAATGCAAATTTTGTGAAATCCTGATGGCGCTGCGCGTATCTGCGGTCCTTGAAGTCGCCATGCCAAAGATGTAACGCGCGATGCTCGATATATCCGACCTTCCCAGCGACGGCGGCGAAGTAGGGGACTGCCCATGCGCGATAGTGCTGGATCTGGCGGCTGTTCATGGACAGGGCCATCTCGCAATATTCGAATTTTCCGATTGCCGCACAGATGAGCGCGCGATCACCGTGTCCGACGATACACGCGTCATACCACCCGTGCTCCTCGAGCAAGCGCCGGCGAGCAGCCCACGCCAGTCCGAGCGTCATGCCTCGAACTGCCGATGCGCCAGCCACCCGCAAGTCATCCGGCTCCGCCCGGCCGGTGGCGATTTTGTATCCGATCGACTGTGTGACTGAAACGAACGACGCAACGCTCGGTGAATCGATCGTCGCCGCTGGTTTCAGGTTGCAACGATCGACGAAAAGGTGAATCAGCGAAAACTCCTTCAGCGCATCGCGCGTCCGAGCGGGCCAGTCGTCGGTGTCGAAAACAACGTCGCAATCGATCCACGCCACCACGTCGCATTCCGCCGGAAGCGAGCGCAGGCCTAGATTTAGCAAACGTTCCTTGTGCCAGAGCACGTCGCGCCCGACGAATCGTACCAACACGTCCGCATCGCGAGGGTGCAGCTCAAAACGACCATCGAAGGAAAGCTCGATCGCGAGCAGCGGGACCGCTAGGTTTTGTTTGAAGGTCCGGAAATTCGCCAGGCGGCTCTTGTACCGCACCGGATTGAAATACGAGGTAATCGCCCACAGCATGAGTAGCTGTTTAATGCCCCAGAAATCCGCTACCGACTCGCCGCGCGCGGCGATTTAGGTAGGGAGTGTTTCCCCGTTAGGCAGCCAGTCTTCATTTCGAGATCTGAAATATTCTTTTACGCGCTCGTGCATCTCCGGCTTATTCGTGTTCCAGCGCCAGCAACCGCTGTCGCGATCAACTGCGATGTCCGTGAACGGATCGAACCTGAATCGGGTCAAAGTTTCCTGGCGTTGGCGGTACTTCCGAGCGTTCAAATCTCCATGCCAAAGGTGAAAAATACGTCCATCAACAAATCCAATTCGGCCGTCGATTTCCTGGGAAAATGGAGCGGCCCACTTCAGATAGTGCTCAGTCTGGTAAGCATTCAATCCTGCGGCGTTCACGTATTCGAGCATCCCACCGGCTAAAGCGGCGCCCACTATCGCCTTGTCGCCGCCGCCCAGAATCTTTGCGTCGTACAGGCCGTGCTTCTCGAGTAGAGCTCTGCGGGCCACCCAGCCAAGCCCACAAGTTAAGCCCCGGACGACAAATGGGCCTGTGCCGTAAAGGTCAGGCGGTTTGAATTGACCGGTTGCGATCAGGTAGCCGATCGTTTTGGTAGCCACGGAGTCGACCGCCATCCACCGCGACGAATCGTGTCCCGCTCTCGGAGCGAGGTTCAACCGCTCATCGAAGAGCTGTACGATCGAAAACCTTCTGAGAGCAGCGCAGGCGCGCTTCGGCCAATCGTCTCGCTCGAAAATGACGTCGCAGTCGATCCACGCGACCTCGTCGCAGTCACCGGGGAGATGACAAAGCGCAAGATTCAGCAGGCGTTCCTTCTGCCACAAAATGTCCCCGCCGACCAACTGGACCAGCACTTCGGCGTCGCCGGCCTCGAGCTCGAAACGTCCGGTGAAAGAGAGCTCTACCGCAATCAACGGAACTTTCAGGTTGGCTCTGAAGCTGCGATAATTTTTCAGCCGGCTCTTATATCCTGACGAATTGAAATAAGACGTGATCGCCCACAGCATCCGAGTTCCACCATCGGTCTCCGAAGCTTCCGATTCGGTCTCTGAAACTTCCGATAATGTCCATCATCTGTATCTTGCCCGATGATTGGCAGGCAAGCAGACTGCTGACAAGATTTCCCGGAATGACGGGCGACGCCGAATCGATTACTCTATCCCTTGATGCTCGAATTCCCCTCGCGAAAGTTCCCGTCTCAACTCCCGAAACGGAACGGATGCGTAGACCTATCGCGATAGTTCGCGCCGTGCCCCCTGAGGCGTGGGCTGTGGGAGCGATTACCGTTGCCGCCACTATCCTCAGAATCGTCTTTCTCGGCTCCCAGAGCCTCTGGTTCGACGAAGGCTATAGTGCGCACATCGCATCGCTGCCCTGGCACAGCCTCGTCGAAAACATGGAACCCAATATGGATCTGTACTACATCATGCTTCACGTCTGGATGTGGTTAGGCGACAGCGAATTCATGTTACGGCTACCGTCGGTAATCTTTTCGGCAGCTACCATCCCGATCCTATACAGTCTCGGCAAACGCCTGCTCGACTGGCGACTCGGCATTATTGCCGCGTTGCTGATGGCAGTGCATGCGTTCGCTATACAGTACGCTCAGGAAGCTCGTAGCTATAGCCTTGTCGTGCTCCTGGTTACGATATCTTCGCTCTATCTTCTCAAGAGTCTCGAGAAGCCGACATTTGCGAATCAGGCCATATACATTCTGGCCGGCATACTGGCGGTATCCGCACACCTATTCGCTGGATTGATCCTCGCGGCCCAGTTGGTTTTCTTGTTCTTTTCGATGCATCCGACCTGGTCCTGGCGACGGCTGGTTGCCATCGGTTTAGCGCTCGTCCTCCTCTCAGCACCTGTCGTGCTGCTGGTGTTTCGCGCGCACGCCGGAAGGCAAAGTTGGGTACTCCCCACGTCACTTCGGAGCGTCACTACTATCTTTGAAGACCTGGCGGGCTCCGAAGCAGTTTCGGCAAATACTGCCGGCCGTTGTCTAGCGGCACTTTACTTGATCGCATTGTTTGCGGGCGTCGTCACCTTCGCAAGGGCATGGTTCAACCGCTCTCGCGAAGCAATCAGCCGCTATGGGTTTCTGCTGAGTGGCGTGTTTGTTCCGCTAGGTTTGGCGTTGGCCGTATCCACCATTAAACCTGCTATGGAAAGCCGCTTTTTCATTGTCTGTCTGCCCTTTCTGATATTACTGACTGCCTCTGCGATCACTCAACTGCAACCTCGCTGGCTGCTACCCGGTACCTTAGTCGTCTTTCTAAGTCTCGAAGCGTCACAGACCTATGACTACTACACGTACTCCTACAAAGAAGACTGGCGGGACGCTGTCCAGTATGTACTCGACAATGCACAAGCCGGAGACGCAGCAATAATAGCCCGTGGAAAGCCTCCCTATGAGTATTACCGGGCACGACTTAACGCTAAGCAACGAGATCCGGTTGAATTGGAGCCCCGCTATCTCACCGCGGGTGAGGAGGCTGAGATCGGCGCCACTGCTCAAAGGCGGCTCATCCTGGATCCGGACTGGCTCAAGGCTTTGCGCTGCGGCCATTCCCGCGTCTGGCTTATTGTGCGGGCCCCGATTACGCGCGGGGAGGCGCTCAAGGCAGCTCGAATTTCGGCGGCGCTGAGGACATTGTACGAACGGCACGAGTTAGTCAGGCAACCGCGCTTCCCCGGAGTGCGGGTGGTGCTTCTGAGCTCCTCGCTACCGGTGCAGTGCCAAAATCAGTGACGCCGGTGGAGCGAAGGGCTGCCCTTAAACCGGCTGAACATCGCTTCAGCATTCAGGTGATAGATTTTTTCGAGTGTGCCGTCCGGCAAGTTCAGACCGTAGATTCGCCAGCGACCCTGACTTGGATAGGACCAGTATTCAAAGTACTCATCGTCGGTCTCGAGCCAGCGAAAGTAATTTCGGTACATCTCCTCGTTTGGAAAATGATCGCTTCCGAACAGGATCCGGTCTTGGAATTTGAGAAACAGCTCCCTTGCACGGCGCGGCTGCCGGCCCAGTTCAGCCTGCCGGGCGCCAAATTCGACCAGTACATTCGGAAATCGAGCGAGGGCCGAAGACACATAGTCCAAATCTTCGGCTTTCTCGGCCATGTGAAGTGCGATGAAGATGGTTTCCGGATGCCGGCTGAATACTCGTTCGCGCGCGGCGAGAATCGATTCCTTGCTGGGAAGTCCTTCGCCATAGACGCGCCATTCCGGAAACCTGGTCAATTCTTCATAACGTTCATTGTTGCCGTCGACGGCAAGGAAAAATGCGTCCGGGTCTCCGACATGCACCCCGACGGGGACTCCGAGACGGGCACATTCCTGCCAAATCGGATCGAGTCGAAGGTCGTCTATCGCGACCAACTTCCCCGAACGGTCACGCACTTTCAGCCCGAGATCTTTGTGGATCTTGAGGCCTCGCGCTCCGCGGGCGACCGAGTCGCGCAGCTGCCCGACTGCGGCCCGCGTGAAGTCGGGCGCATCAATATTGCTCCAATCGATCTGCGTGAATACTACAAATCGGCCCGGGTATGGCCCCACCATCTCGTCTACTATCGATTGTAGTTTCTCGCCCCACATCCCAGTAAGTATTACGAGCGTTTTCAAATTGCATTTGTCCATCAACTCGACTAGATGCGCCGGTGACATGCGCTCTCCCAGTCCCATTGCATCGTTCACATGCTGGTGGACATCCACTACCGAATAGCGCGCCCTCGGCACTTCGGTCGCGTGCACACTCAGCATCGCCTTGGGTTTGAAGTCTCGCAGCAGCACCGGTTATGCCTGCTCCAGCCGCCGGAAAAACTCGATGATTCGCTTGCAAGCATCATAACTCAATGCGGCCGCCTGACCATTGCGCGCAATTTCCGCGAGGTCTTTCTCGCGCGCAGGTCTGGTCCAGTCACGGACGATGTCGGGGATTTCTGCCGGGTCATCAAAAACCAGGTAGTGCACTTTCTCTCGAAGACGCAGCCCAGGAATCATCTCCACGGAATCGCAGGCTCTGTCGGTTAGTATCGGCTTTCCGGATCTCCATGCATCCCAATGCCTGCTGCTGCTCTCCCCCCAGCCCCGCGGACAAATAATTATCTGACAGCTACTCATCAATTCATTGTAGTGAGTATTGTTGATGCGCTTGTTAACGCACGCGCCGAGTCCCACCTTGGCGGTTTCAAGTGCGACGGTTTCGCGATAGCCGCGCGGTCCTGAGGGCGTACCGATAAATCCTGCGAGGAATTTAACCGGCGCCGGCTGAAAGCAGCTTTCGCCCCAGACGATTTCGTACGGGAAAATGTCCTTGGCAGGGAATGGCGCCAACTCGCTCCGATCGTACGCTGGAGTTCGGAACAAGATCGGATCGCCCAGCCTCCAATATGGCGTTGCATATGCGCGCCGGCACATGTCCGTATGATTGACTACTATCTGCACCGTATCGGGAAACGTCGCCCGATATGCGGAATATTTCTCCATCACCGGAACAATACGCTCGGCCTTGAAATGCTCCGGGTTTTCCCAGTCGAGCCATACCATGAGAATCATGGCATCGAAGGATCGCCACGCGTCCTCGAGGCGATCAAAACTCAAGAGGCGAATACCGCGCGCCGCCAACTCCTTCGCGCAGTAAGTCCAGGGCGCCAAGCGGACCTGGTAGATGTCCGGGTACGCTTCGACGACGAACGCTATCTCCATGTGCCACTCAATTCTCAGTGCCCCGTGGCGCGTTCCGGAATCAGCGGCTCGAACGCGCTGCCGCGTGGGACAACCTTCGCCGGTGCGTCAGAGAAAATGACGTGATCGAGAACTTGATCACCGGTCCAGAACTCCGCTGCCGACTGCAGGCTACTTAATAGCTCGGCATAACGATCGATCCAGCGCCGCGAGTAGCAATCGTGGAGTCCAACCGCGATAAAGCTTTTTTCATTGACCAGGGCTAACAATTGACTTACCCACTCCTCGTAGCTCTCGGCGCCTGTGCTGAGCGAATAATCGTCAAGGTGCACGGGAATCTTGACGATTCCGTTCTCGAGTCCGGGCAGGTCGCGCTTCAATGAAGACGCGGACGACATGAGCCATTCGAAGTTGTGGAAGGCGAGATTATAGTCGCTAAGCTCCGAAGTGACTATCGATCGCGCGGGCCGGTAGCCTTTGACTTGTAGGTTCACGCGGCGGACTTGAGCTAACTGGTCCAGATCGTCCAGGCGATGGTTGTAAGTATGAAAGGCGATCGAATGGCTATCGCTGGCCAGGATCGTCGGTATCTTTCGCGCGAACTGTTCGCCGAGCACATTGTAGGTGGCTCTGATGCCCAATGTCCGCTCGACTTCGAGCATCCGCGTCAGCGCCGACTCGCAATCCTCGGGAGCGACATCCGTGTCAACGTTTTCCTCGATGTCATGGTATAGGCAGATCACGCGCGCCGGGCTGTCCTTGGTTCGCGAAGTGCTTTGCTCGAGCCTGACTATTCTGCCGAGGTTTTCCGCAATGCCGACCCGCCAGTAATCAGAATCGCCAATGCGCTCCCGCGACGCCTGGTAGCGATTCTCCACGAAGTCATAAATCTGGAAAAAGAAAGCGGGATCGATCCGCTTGCGAGTCTTGACCGCGATGAGCGAGCCGGTCGGGGAATACACATGGTCAAGGCCGTAATCGACCGCAAAATCCAGCACCGCATTGAACAGGATCTCGTACCAGTAGCGGAATCGTTTATCCAGTTGCGATGCGCACTGCTTCTTGAGCTGAGGATGCTTGGCTACCTGCTGAGACAGGTCAGACTGAAGCGTAGTGACAAATGCGGCGGCACCGTCAATAAAGAGGCCGGCCGCCGCGATGAGTCCGGGTTCCCCGAACTGCTGCTTATGCCAATTGACTGTTGGATCGGTGAAGAGCTCGGCAGGAAGGCCTTCAATTCGCCGCGAGTAGAGATTTATCTGCCAACACTCTCCCGCGCGAAGCCGCTCCGGCGCAACTCCGCGCCGTGTCAGCAACAGGTAGGCATCAGGATAAGGCTTCCTCAGCGCGACGACTCGATGTGGTATGAATTCGCGACGCCGGTATCCCTTCGCTATGAAGCGGTCGGCGTCATAACAGGTTTTCATCGCGCGGCTACGACGGTTCGCGAGCCTTTTCCAATCCGGCGTGGACGCGATGCAAAGGCTGCCCGAACCAACGTGCGTGCGTGCGCATGATCTCGTCCTTTTCCGCGCCCACGATCCCGTGCTTCTTCAGAATTCGCTCCAGCCCCTGGATGGCCTGCTCCGCAGGCCGCAGGCTTAAGCGCTCGCCGTCGTGGTCTCGATAGTTGTAAAGACTCTCCTCCACGATTGCGACAGTCGCGCCGTGCTCCAGCATCACCCAGATCATGTCGAAATCATCGATACCCGGAAAATCTCCGAGGGTCTCATCCGCTCCTCCTATCTCCAGAAGTCTGGACTTGCGAAACAGAAAGAAGTGTTGCAGGTAGCGGGCCTTGAGCTCCATCGTCTGGCGCGAGCGAAATCGTTCCGCCTTCGGACGCCAACTCACTTTCGGGAAGTAGGTATGCCCATCGGCGGCGAAAACGCTATTTCCGGTGCTCACGATATCGGCGTCCTCCTGAAGGCAGGTCTCGACGGCGCCCTCGTCCAGCCAATCGTCTGACAGCAGCAATCCGATTCTCTCGGCAGAGGCCGCCTCGAAGCCGGTGTTGAGCGCGACCGCGAAGCCCCGGGTCTGCCGTTGAACCAGCCGCAAGTTGTCGAATTCGGATACCAGCGCCGACAACACCTCGCGGTTCGGGCGTCGGGTCCGCGGTGACGTGACGACCAGCACTTCGCATCGCGTGCTCTGAGCGAGCGCCGATCGCACGCACTGCTCCAGCCATTCGTCGACCTGGTTCAGCAGAGGGATGACGATCGTCGCGGCAAATCCGGAGTTCATCGGAAATCATCCCGCCTCGGCGTGGCAGAAAATCTAGACACTCGCTCGTTCAATTGCCAGCCGTCATTGGTTCTATCGATTCGATGTTCGGAGGGCTTGCCACGATGGTTGCGATTTTAGAGGATTCTCAGGCGGCGTGGCCAACGAAATCGCCGATCGCCACTTTAAAATTGCAAGGGGATCGCCGTTGCATCCCGGAAGAGTCCTGCTAAGCAATGAGTATCGCCAAAAGCGTCCAGCATGCGATGATGCGTAGCTCGAGGTGTGCGCCGTTGCGATGGATCTACGCCGCGGGCTACGGCGCCGTACTTCTGTGGCTGATGGTGCGGCTACGCAGAATTCCAGGCATCCAGTCGTTGGAACTCAGAACGCCGCGTAAGGATCATTGTTTCGGAAGCAGCGATCTCGATCTTCGTGCCCAAACCGCGCCGCTGTCTGCCGCGGAATATTTTTCACTCGCCGATCGGCTTGCGGATGTACTGCTGCCGACAAGGTTGTGGCTCAAGATTCTTGATTTCTACATTTTCGCGCCTCGTGAAATGGAGCTGCAGCGAATCCTGGAATCGATGTCGTTCGATCGCGAGCCGCGTTGGATCCGGTTACTCGGTCCCAAGGCGATCGTAAACGGAGCTCCGCAAGAGCCGGAGCAAGCGGGACTCTGCCGCGCGATGTACGAATATGGATCTCTTTCGCAGGAACTTTTCGAGGGTGCCCTCAATATACATTCCACGCGTCTTCTTTTCCGACGCTTTACTCGCATCAACAACGAATTGCGCTCCGGCGCGCACGCAGTCGCACGCGGATTTGAGCAGGATCGTGTAAAGGCTCTCGATATCGCCGAGACAGCTGCGTTGAACGGCCGTATGCCTGAGGTGCAACTTTCCGATCTCGAACATATATATGCACTGGCACTGCGGGAATGTGACTCGCTTAGCGAACCGCGTGCGTCCCGCGTGGAAGTGGAATCGGGCTTCGATTTTTCGGGGGAAGCGATTCCGCCTGACACTCTCGACGATGCGGTGTCGTCGTGCTCGGCGGCGATCGTCGATTTGTGTGCGACTCTTTCCGGACAGGTGCAAAGCGCGATCCTTGGTGGAGTGCCGACCGCCAACTTCGACTACCGTATCTATCTGATTCTTCGTGACGGCCTGACTCCGGAAGAGTGCAGTAAAGTCTTTCGCACGATCCGCGCTGCCTACGGCACAGCAGGGTCTTATGCGCGTATCCCGATTCGATATCTGCGTCTCAGGTATCCGACGGTACTGACTACTCAAATGTGGCGCGCCAGTTGCCGCTGGTATCATGCCTTGCGACCCGTGGAGGAATACTACTTCCTGAAACGTCACGGCGTTATTTTGTGGGGCGACGATCCTCGCGATCAATTAATTGCTCCAGCGGGTCCGGATCTCATCCGCAGTGCCGCTATCGCGGTCTCTGATTTGCGCAACCTGGCGTGGGAGTGCGTCCACGAGGACCGGCGCTCGCAGTTCGCCGATCTCCTGTTGGGGCGAATACCTGCACTCTACTTGTTACTGTCCGAATCGCGAATAGCCACTTCCTCTGCCGAAGCCCTCAGAGACTATAATTCCGGCGGTTTTCCGGAACCTGCTATTCTCACGGAATTGCGCCAACGGCTGCCTGGATTGCGGGCGGCTCAGCTTCCCGCTACCGCCGACCCGGTCTGGAAGTCGGCCTTGCTGGCACTCTCGGTCTGGCTCGACGAGCTCGCGGAGATGGCGCTGGCGAGACTGATTGACATTCCCCACGACAATACGAACGTGACCTTGCGGAGCGCCTTGTGATTCGGGTTGGCTTCATCTGCGACACTTTCGAGCTTGGCGGACAGGAAGGTGGATGCCTGGAGGTTTTGCGCAGGATCGACCGCAAGCGTTTTAAGCCCTACCTTTATACATTCCGGCCGGGAAGCCTGCTGTCAGGCGTCAAGCGGCTCGGCATCCCGGTCGCGATCGGACACAACAAGCCTGCCTCCGACTTGGACTGGACCGAAAGGGACCGCCAGGCGCGCAACAAATATTACGCCGCGCTCGTGAAGAAGCTGCGTGCGGACGCGATCGATGTTTGCCTGGTCTATGCATGGCGGGACGGGATTCGGGCCGCGCAGGACGCCGGCGTCAAAGCGATTGTCGAGCGAGTCGACGGCTTCGGCTTGATTTCCCGGATTCGCAACAAGTCGGGTTGTCAGCGAATAATCTGTCAGTCGAAAACGATTCGCAGCCTTCTCCTTGCGCAGCGCCGTCTGCTGCGATGCCGGCGCGAGCAGTTGGTGGTCATCCCCAATGGCATCGACTTGAACCGTTTCGATCCCTCCCGTTACGATCGCAGTCGATGCCGAGCCGCGCTTGGGCTCGAGCCGGATGATTTCGTGGTGGGCACAGTCGCTCGCCTGGCGCCGCAGAAAAACCTCGTTCATCTCCTCCAGGCCGTAAACCTGTTGATCGCGAACACTCGCGGCGCGAGACCGATTCGGGCGATCATCGCGGGGCCCGATGGCGGCTCCAGGAGCGACCTCGAGGCCGAAGCAACTCGCCTCGGAATCGCAAAGATGGTTCGATTCATCGGACGCCGTTCCGATGTGCCAGATGTACTTCGCGCCCTCGACGCGTTCGCGATCACCTCTTTACATGAAGGCACTCCGTTTGCGCTCCTGGAAGCAATGGCGATGGGCCTGCCGATCGTCGCCTCGCAAGTGGGATCGATCCCGGAGACCATCGATGGCAACGGATACCTGGTGTGTGTGCTCGATCCCGGGGAAACCTGCGATGCGCTCGCAGAGTTAATCGACAGTCCGAGGATGGCCATGCGCCTGGGTAAACGCAGCCGACAACTCGCACTGCGCTACGACGTCGAGCGGATGGTCAGCGGCTACGAGTCCGTGCTCCTCGATGCACTCGCGCAGAGCAAGAGTGACGGTACAGCCACCGGACGCGGGCAAACTTGCAGTCCAGCAAGCAAATCAGCATGATGCCTCCGAGGTAGCGTGTGTGGAAAGTGCCGCTGCAGCCGTTCGCGTACAGCCCGAAGACAACGCTTGTTTCCATCTCTATGGCGTGGGACTCGAAATCTCGAGTTCCTGCTCCATGCTCATTGATAACCTGGCCCGCGATTTCGCCTACTTTGCCGAAGCGCCGCCGGTGGTCACGGTAAGGATCACCGCCAGTCTCTGCGCTCCACCCTGGGAAAGAATCCCGCACAAATTCGCCACCCGAATAACACCTAACGCCGCCATCTTCGACGAGGGCAGCATTCGCTACAACGACTACCGCGGCGAGGCGTTGGCTATCTACGATTTTGCGCGGGAAACAGGCGAAGTCTGGTCTGAGAACGCCGACCTGCTTTACGAGATCACCTATCTGTTGTGTCTTTCGCGCGTCGGCGAAATCCACGATCGCAAGGGGATCCACCGCGTGCACGCGCTCGGGATCGCGTTTGCGGAAAAAGGCGCACTCGTTCTGTTGCCCGAGGCCGGAGGAAAAAGCACGCTATGCCTCGAGCTGTTGAAGCATCGCGAGGTGCGCCTGCTCTCCGACGACACGCCGCTGCTCTCACGCCGAATGTTGCACGCGTTTCCGACCCGCATCGGAGTCCGCGATGGCGCCGTCAGCGGGATCGACCCGCGCTATTTGCGCACGATGCGGCGACGAAATCGCGAGCCCAAGACGCTCGTGGACTTCGAGTGCTTTCGCGATCGAATCGCTGACGCGGTGACTCCCGACACCGTGATTGTTGGAGCGCGTTACAATGGCCGCGACTCCTGGATCGAGCCGCTCGGTTCGTTCGGCGCGGTGCCTGCGCTTACGTCGAACCTGATTTTTGGTCTCGGCCTGCCGCAAGTGGTCGAGTATTTTCTGCGCAGCGGCGCAGCCGAAATGTTCCGCAAGGCCACAATCGTTGCATCACGATCGGCGGCGGTCGCGCGGCTCCTGGCCCGCGCCCGGTGTTATCGCCTGGCTCTGGGGCGCGATATTCCAGGAGCAGCGGATGCCGTCATGACGGTGTTGAGGTCTTGAGCGGTGCGACGGAGCCACGGCGCGGATCGATTGAATCCGAATCATCCCTATTGTACGCCAATCCAGCTTTGTGCACGGCTAATCCAGCAAGGCTTGAACAAATGGATACCGTAGTCGGCGAGATTCTCGCCCGGCCGGACCTTCTGCGCAATCTGGTCTGGGCCGAATTGACCGCGCGCTACAAGACCACGACGTTAGGAATTTTGTGGTTTGTTCTCAATCCATTACTGATGATGGCAATCCTGATTGCCGTGTTCGGTCGGGTCATTCAGCTCAATATTCAGAACTACCCGGTATTCGTTTTGTCGGCGCTGCTCCCATGGACTTTTTGCCAAATGGCTATTACCACTTCCACCAACTCTCTCACCCGAGCCTCGGGTTTGGTAAAGCGCGTGCGCATCCCTCGCGAGTTCGTGCCTCTATCGGCGCTGATGGCGGGGTTGGTTCATTTCCTGATTTCGCTGCTCTTACTCTTCGCAGTGATGGCTCTTTCCCGGGTGCGATTCACGCCCTACATGCTGTTTTTGCCCGCCGCGATTTTTCTTCAACTGATCTTTTTGACCGGCGCGTGCCTGCTGACCTCGAGCCTAAATGTCTTCTACCGCGATATCGAACATGTATTGTCGCCGGCGATGCAGGCCCTCTTCTACCTGACGCCGAGCATCTATCCGCTGTCCTTTGTGCCGCACCAATGGCTCCATTGGTACCTGCTGAACCCTATGGCCGGAATTATCGAACTGTATCGCGACACGCTCGTACTCGGGCACCTTCCTTCGCTTCAAGTGGTCGAGATGGCGACGCTCAGTTCGGTAGCAACACTGGTAGCGGGATTGGTTATCTTCAAGCGGCTCGAGCCTCACTTCGATGACTACATATAGCCAGTCAGAGGCCCCGCGTGAGTCTGCCGCGTCAGCTCCGGACCGAATGCGCATCGCCTGCGTATACCAGCGTGACTATCGTCCGGATTTTCTTTTCTCGAACATGGCAGGAATTCGATGGTACCGGATGGCCGAAGCGTTTGCGCGCCGCGGCCACCAGGCCGACATAATCGTGAACCATCATCAGGAGCCTGCGTTTCTAGCACGCCGCTTGCGAGAGGTTCCCTTTCGTTCAGTTCGTTGGGAGGATTACGACGTCGTAAAGACGTTCTTTCATCAGGGCTTCGAGACGCTCGCCGCCGCGGGCGGCAGCGATCATCCGTTCATCATCAGCAAGCTCGGTTCAGTGGTTGGCCGGGAGCAGACGGTGGGCGTTCACTTCTACGGATCGGTGCGCAGGGAGCTCTTCAACACGCAAATCAAGATCGCGCACCACAGCAAAATCGTAACGGTACTGACTAATCAAAGCGCCGCGCTTTGGTGGCGGGAGCATGGAAGCGAAAAACGATTGTATCAGGTGCCTACCGGCGTCGACGCCGAGATTCCTGCAGTAGGAGTCAATCCCTACCTGCAATTGGGCATCGAAGGTCCGGTCGCTCTGTTCGCCGGAAATCTCTATTCGAGAAAGCAGCAGGCGGAGGTTAATCTTTCGTGGCAGGAGCGGCTGAATCAACTCGGCCGCTTGCTCAAGCGCCTCGGCGTATCCCTGGTCGCGATGGGCACTGGACAAACTGATTATCTTGACCCTGCGGCGGTCATCCATGTGGGCCAGATTGATGCCCGCGAGGTGTGGGACTGGCAGCGACATGCCCGCGTCGGACTGGTACTCGCGCAGGACGCGGTTCAAGACAACGAAAGCAGCAAGATTTATTACTACTTGCGCACCGGCTTGCCGGTGGTATGCGAGGAACCGGTGCCTAACAAGTGGCTAGTCGAGGAAACAGGGCTCGGCGCAGTCGTGCCTTACGATCAGATCGAAGCGATGGCGGATGCGGCCGTCGCGCTCATTCACTCGAACCCGAAAGTCAGTGGCGTAGTCGAATACATGGTCGAGAAACACTCTTGGGACGTTAGGGCCGCGCTCTATGAGCCGGTCTGGCACGCTATCGCGCAGGCCGTCGGTTTCTCGCCTTCCAATGAGTCGGAAACCGATAGACTCTGAAAATGAGCGATCAGTTCGCGCATCCACCGCGTACCATCGTGCTCTTCAGCCCGGGCCTGGATGAGGAGGCGATTTGGGGTGAGAAGATAGCGGTTAGAAGCGAGGCGAAGTACCTGCGCAAGGAATTTCCTGGCGCGCAGCTGTATGAATACTGCTTGCGCGATCTGGATAAGATCGCCGCGCTGAGAGCAGACCTGCTGATATCGTACTTCACCGGTCCCGAGCCGCCATGGAGAGTGGACGAGATAGCGAGCCTGGTCGCGGGCATCACTATACTGAAAGTGGTGAATCACGCCGATCTGCTGGAACAATTCGCGCGCATCCCGGTTGATGGCTTCATCACCAACAGCGTCGCGGCGGCGGAGTTCCTGGGACGGCATCGCCCGGCAGCCTACCTCCCGCTCGCGATCGAGGACGACTACGGTCCTGTGGAGCCGGAGGAACAATATCGCGCCGACGTGGTATTCCTCGGCAGCGGGGGCCGCGGGAACAAGGCGCCCGCGACCACCCGGCACTATCTCAACGCAGCGAAGAAGTTTGACTTCGCACTATGGGGCGCCGACTGGGATCGCGATTACTGGAGCCGGCAATACATTGACAATCCGGACGACAACCAGTGGCATCGCTTCTGGCGCGGAGCATTACCGCTCGACGACATCGCCAGGCTCTACAGCTCCGCGAAAATCGTGCTCAACTACCATGAAGACTCGCAACGCAAATGGGGCATGTGGAACAATCGCGCATTCGAGGCGCTTGGATGCGGGGCGCTGATGATTTGCGATGAAGCGGCTGGGCTGCGCGCGGAGTTCGGCGAAGCTGTCGTATTCACGCGCGGTGGCGAAGAGACGGCAAGATTGATCGCGCACTACCTTGCGCGTCCGGAAGAACGGCGGCGCCTGGGCGAGACTGGAAGGCGTATTGTCCAAGAGCGATATACCTACAGCCGATGGGCGAAGGCGGTTGGGGAGTTTTACCATCGCCTCGCGAGCATGAACCGCGCTCGCGCGAAGTGATGGTGGACACGGCGACAGCATTGGAACGATCCAGTGATGCGGCATCCGTGATTTAAACGTGAGAGCGGAATCAGCATCCTCGAGACCGGGACAAGGTGCGCAGAACAACGGAAGCGGCGCCGTCGTCGAGGTCGACTCGCTTTGCAAGTTCTATCGCACGCGCGATGGGAAGCAGGCGCTGTTCGAGAATCTCCTGCGCCGTTTGCTCGGCATTCAACCGCGCAGCCAGGAGCTGTGCGCGCTACGCAATATCACGTTTCGGGTCGCGCGCGGCGAATCGCTCGGAATCGTCGGCGCCAATGGCGCGGGCAAGAGCACGCTGCTGAAGATCCTGGCCGGCATCGCCACGCCCACTTCGGGAACCGTCAATGTTCATGCGCGCATCGCAACGCAACTCGCGCTCGGTTCCGGGTTTCATCCCTATTTGAGCGGACGCGAAAACATATTCCTGCAAGGCTCGATCCTGGGTATGACTAATCGCCAAATCCTAGCTCGGCTTCCTATGATCATCGAGTTCGCGGGAATCGGCGATGCCATCAATCGGCCGCTATGGACTTACTCAAGCGGCATGATGTCGCGCTTGGGTTTTTCGGTTGCAGCGCACGTTGACTTCGATCTGCTGCTGCTCGACGAAGCGTTGAGCGCCGGCGACCTGGGATTCCGCGACCGCTGCACACAGACGCTGCGCAAGTTCCGCGCGTCAGGCGCGACCATGGTTATTGTTTCTCATGGTTCCGAGAACCTGCGCCAATTGTGCGATCGCGTGATGTGGATCGAAGGTGGCGAGATCCGCGCGATCGGCCCGGCCGCCGAGATCGTCGAGCAATACGAGGCTCCCGTCGCCCGGCGCAGCGATGCCGCCGAAACGCGAGGCGCTCAGCGCTTGTGATCCGAATCGCGTTCATATGCGACGGCCTGGAGCTGGGGGGCCAGGAGCTGGGATGCCTGGCGGTGGTGCGCGGACTCGATCGCACCAGGTTCCAGCCGCATCTCTACACGTTTCGTCCGGGCAGTCTCCTTAACGAAGCGGCGACGCTTGGTGTCCCGATCATGGTCGGCTACGACAAGCCGGCATCCGACGATACCTGGACAGACCGCGACGATGCCGCGCGAGCGGAGTACGGCCGGCGTCTGGCAGCGAGACTGCGCGCCGACGCCATCGACGCGTGCCTGCTGTATGCATGGCCAGACGGAGTAGCCGCCGCGCAGCGCGCGAACGTGCGAGCGATCGTCGAGCGCGTCGACGGTGTCAGCCTCGCGACCCGGCTCAGTGACAAATCGGCGTGCCTGCGGATAATTTGCGAATCGAGAATGATTCGCGATGTAATTCTGGCGCAGCGGCAACTGCTGAGATGCCGGCGCGAGCAGCTTGTGGTGATCGAAAATGGGATCGACCTCGCCCGTTTCGATCCATCGCGTTACGACCGCGAGCGATGCCGCGCTGCGCTCGGGTTGCTGCCGGATGACTTCGCGATCGGCACCGTGGCGCGGCTCGCGCCAGAAAAAAACCTGGAACATTTTCTGCGAGCTGTCGCTCTGCTGGCCGGCAAATATGGCCGATGGCAGCCACGCAGAATTCGCGCAGTCATCACGGGACCGGACGCGGGCTCGCGGGCGCATCTCGAGGCCGAGGCGGGGAGGCTGGGCATCGCGGACCGCATCCGTTTTCTCGGTTCTCGATCTGACGTTCCGGAAATACTCCGCGCGCTCGACGTGTTCGCGATCACCTCGCTGTACGAAGGAACACCGTTCGCCCTGCTCGAAGCGATGGCGATGGGTTTGCCGATCGTCGCGACGCAGGCGGGAGCGATTGCGGAGGTGATAAATGGCAACGGCTACCTGGTTTGCGTGCTCCATCCGGAAGAAACCGCGCGCGCGATGTATGATTTGCTGGCCAGTCGCGAGCTCTGCAACCGCCTGGGCAAGCGCAGCCGCAAGCTCGCCGCGCGCTACGACGTGAATCGGATGGTGCGTCGATACGAGTCGGTGCTTCTCGATACACTGAAGAGCACGGCGAGCGAACCCGCAACTCAATCGCCGCAAGAGCCGGCATGAAGATCGTTTCCGCGATCGAGGCGTTGTGCGACGGCGGCGCACAGACCGTCCTCGTCGACCTCGCGCTGTCGATGACCGAGCACGAGCATCGCGTGATTCACTTCTCCAGTGCCAACGGCATCGCGGTTGATCGCGATATGGTCGACGATCTTGCGCGCGCGGGAATCAGGTGCCTCGATACGCATTGGAATTCGCTGCGCAGCGCGGAGCGGCGCGACAAAGTGCTTGGCGACTTCCGGCCCGACGTGGTGATTTGCCACTGGTGGGGAAAAGATCCATGGATGCCGTGGTTGACCGCCGAACGGCCCGCTACGTCGACCGACGCCCGCGATCCTTGCGCGGACAGCAAGCCCACCTTCATCTGCGTTCTTCATCACGCGAACATCGACGCTGCCGATACCTACGATCGCTATGTAGTTGTCTCGCGAAGCCAACTCGGCCAGGTGGCGCATGTTCCCGCCGAGCGGGTTCACACGATCCCCAATGGCGTTGACCTCGCGCGCTTTTCCCCGCGACGCGTCCGTACCTCCGCGCGCCCGATGGTGGTGGGGCGCCTGAGCAATCTTCGCGAAGGCAAAATTCCCCCTGACTGGGTGGAGACCCTCGCATCTTTTCGTGTTCCCGACACGCGCTTCGTCATCGCCGGCGACGGCGCCCTGCTACCCGCTCTGCGCGACCGAGTCCGCGAGCTGCACCTGGAGCGCCCCTTTTCGTTTCCCGGCTATATCGCCCGGCGCGACGTCCCCGCTCTGCTTGAGACATTCGACGTGTTCTGTTACGTCACTTCCACCGCGGTGGAATGCAATCCACTCGTCCTGCTCGAGGCGATAGCGGCGGGTGTGCCGGTGGTAGCGGAGGCGCGCGGGGGGATTCCTGAGATCGTGATCGACGGCGCGAACGGACTATTGGCGAATTCCATCGGCGAGGTGGGACGGCATCTGCACCGCCTGCGCCGCGACCCTGCGCTTCGCGATCATCTCGCGCGCGGAGCCCGCGCCAGCGCCGAACGATTCGCGACGCGCCGCCAGGTAGATGCGTATCGAGCTCTGCTCGCCGGCATCGAGATCGAGCGGCAGCGGAGCGCGGACCGGCACGAGCCGGCTCCCATGCAGAGGTAGAGAGAAAACCGATGTCTTCCCAATCCGCCCCGCTTCAGCGCGACGCCGCATCGGGGCCGCTCTCCCTCTCGGTGATCATCCCGACCCATGGCCGGGTCGCCTCGTTGCGAGATTGCCTCGCCAGCGTTTTGGCCGCGGATCTACCCGAGGCTGTCGAGCTGATGGTCGTGTGCAACGGCCCCGATCATCTGACCAGCGATTTTCTCCGCGGCCTTTCCAACGCGGATCCGCGCGTCAGGGTAATCGAGCTCGAGCAGCGATCGCCGGCCGAAGCGCGCAACGCGGCACTGGCGCAGGCGCGCGGCGAAATCATCTATTTTCTCGACGATGACGTGACGATTGCGCCTCGCCTTTTTTCGCTCGCCCTCAAGACTTTCGCCCAACGGCCTGACCTCGACGTGCTCGGCGGACCCAATCTCACGCCGCTGAGCAGCGCGCGCTTCGAGCGCTCCGTTGGACAGGTGCTCGCATCGCCGTTCGGATCGGCGAGCGTTAGCGATCGCTATCGTTCGCGCGGCCGCTCGCGCGTCGCCGACGATCGTTCGCTGATACTCTGCAATCTGGCTATCCGCCGCAGCGCGATCGCCAGCCGTGAATCGGCGTTCCGCGGGCACCTGGTCTGCAACGAGGAGAACGTGCTGCTCGGACAGTTGGCGCGTGAGCAGCGCACCATGGTCCACGATCCCGAGCTGGTCGTTTATCACACCCGGCGCGGAACTGTGGGCGGATTCGCGCGGCAGATTTTCCGCTACGGACGCGGGCGATGCCAGAACACGATGCTGATGCCGTCGTCGCTGTCGTTGGCGTTTCTGGTTCCGATGCTGTTTGTTTTCTATCTCGTGTCGCTCCCGTTCGTAAGATCGCCCTGGTACCTGGTCCCGCTCGCCGTCTACGTCTCGATGCTTTTAATATTCGCTCTGACCGAGTCGCTCCGGGCACGCAGCCCGCGCAGCGTCGCGCTGTTCCTGATTTTATTTCCGGTCTGTCATTTTGCGTACGCCGCCGGCTTTCTCCGCGAGCTAGGACATTCGGCGCTTGCGATGGTGAAATCGAGGCCCCGGTCGGAGGCCCGCGCCAGCTCCGGCCAGGCCTGAACCGTCCGCGCAACCGCAGCGGATCGCGCGGTCAAGGGATTTCAATCCGCGGTGCGCGCGAGTTAAACGTGTTCCCGAGCCGCATCGCCTACGTCCTTAGAAACTTCCCGAAGTATTCCGAAACCTTCATCGCCGGAGAGCTGGCGGAGCTTCGCCGGCGCGGAACCGAAATCCGCATCCTCGCGGCCAAGAGGCCGGTCGAGGGAGTTCGTCATGCGATCATCGCCGAGGCCGGTCTCGATAGGCTGGTCACCTATGGTCTCGAGAACTTCCCGGCGGTGATGGAGAAATTCAAACCGGAATTGATCCATGCGCATTTCGCCACCGAGCCGACTGCGATCGCGATGGCGCTGGGCGCCGAGTTCAAGCTTCCGTTTACGTTCACCGCGCACGGCTACGACATCCGCCGTGATCCGCCGGCGGACTTCGCGCAACGCGCGGCGGCTGCGGCGGCCTTGATAACCGTCTCACAAGCGAACGCCAGGTTGATCGCGAAGAACTTCGACGTTCCGATCGATCGTATCAACGTGGTCCCATGCGGCATCGACACTGACCGCTTCCAGCCGGCGCGAATCTCCAACGCCGATCTGCCAGCCGTTCGAACGCCGCTCATCGTATGCGTGGCCCGGCTGGTGCCGATCAAGAATCTCGCGATGCTGCTGCAGGCCTGCGCGATCTTGAGCGCTCACGGCATGAAATTCCGATGCGTTCTGGTGGGCGACGGCGATCTCCGCGAAGAGCTGGAAGAGCTTCGCCGGAAGCTAAACCTGGCTGAGTGCGTCGAGATGACCGGCCTTGCCGCGCAGAGCGAAGTTCTCCGATGGTGGCAGCGGGCAACGGTCGCGGCGCTGTCGAGCCATGACGAAGGCATGCCGGTGAGCCTGATGGAGGCGGGGGCGTGCGGAGTGCCGGCGGTCGCGACCCGCGTGGGCGGAATTCCGGAACTGGTCGAGCACGCGGTGACCGGATTGCTGACGGCGCCCGGCGACGCGCAGGCGATGGCGGAAGGACTGGCGCGGGTGCTTACGAACCCGCCCCTCGCGGCGTCGATGGGTAAAGCGGCGCGTCGCCGTGTGCAGGAAAAATTCACGCTGCGCCGGCAAGTCGATCAATTGTTCACCCTGTGGCAATCCTGTTAGTCAAAGCCCGCCCAGCTCGACGCCAGTCCGCTCTCTCGCGCGCCCTTGCCCCGAGATGATTATTCGCCCGTAGAGATCGCGATGCGTATCTCGAGCGGCGCTGTCCCGGTGCGAGGATGTGTCCGCCGACTGCTGCATCTCTACTTATGAATGATCGGAAATTGGGGGTGCAGGCCGAAATAGCCAGGCGTCGGCGTCGACGTTAGTTAATATACGAGTACCAACTCATAAACAGACTAATAATTCTCTTTCGCTCTGGTCTTAAGCTCCACTAAACCAATTGTGTGGCAGTCGAAGTTCCGACTATTCCTGGCGCCGTTCATGTCAATGCTGGACGCATGGTTCAATCCCAACGACCATTGGAACTACGTCGGCGGCGAATTTGACTGCTATTTCCGGGGTCCTCATGTGTTGACCGTGCGAGCCTCGCCGGCGGACTAAGCTTGGTGTGCGCTGAGGGGGCAGCGCATCAATCGAATTTAAGTAGTTCGCTCGAAGGCATGAAAGTTTATCTTGGACAGGTGAATCACGCGAAAGCATGTGAATCACGCTAAGGCACGTGAATCACGCGAAGGCACGTGAATCACGCTAAGGCACGTGAATCACGCTAAGGCAGGTGAGTCTCGCGAAGGCAAGTGATTAAGGGAAAAGGATTTACGTGAAGGCAAGTGATTTACTCGAAGGCAACTGATTAACGCAAAGGCAAAGCGAGTTACGAACCGCTCATGTAGTAGTACGAAAGTAGCAGTTTCTTCATGCATAACTCTTGGCAGACCTAGAGAGGTCGGAAAGGCCCGGTCGTGACACTCTAACGGCTGTTGCATCAGTGCTACAAAATCAGAGCTACAACTGGTCTTGCTGGCGCTTAGCTCTCGATTCAGAGCTGAACGGCCTAACCTTAAGATTGGAGCCCGATTCACCACTTACCGTTCGTTTCTTCGTTAACGGCCTCGAAATCGAAAAGTCATTTGACACAACTGTGGTTTAGCGGGAAAACACTTAGTAATATTTTCTGCGACGGCGTTAGATGTTCAACACGTCGCATCGCATGCCGCGCCTCAATGTGGATGTTTCCGAGGCGTCCGTTCCTGAGTCCACCTCTCAGCCGGCATGAGATTTAACGCAATGAGCGCCGCCTTCGAGGTTGCCGTCAGGCTATTGCTCCATGACCGGGTGCGGTTCGCCGCCACCGTGTTCGGAGTTGGCGTTGCGGTGCTCCTGATTCTGCTCCAGCTCGGTTTTCTGGGTGTGCTGCTGAACCGGGCAACCAGCACCATCGAGCAGGTCGACGCTGATCTCTGGGTCGTCTCGCGCAATGTTGAAACCGTGGATCTCCCGGTTCAATTCTCCGACGACCTGGTCTGGGTTGCCCGCTCTACTCCGGGCGTGATGCGCGCCGACAATCTAACCGTCCAGTACGTCAATGCGGTGCGCCCTACCGGTGAGCTGGAGGCGATCCTGGTTTACGCCATGAGAGACTTTCAGCCGTGGGGATTTCCACGGATCGTCGATGGCAGCACAGCGGATTTGCGCAATGGACGGGTATGCCTGATTGACGGTTCGCCGAGCAACCTGCGGCGCTTTGGTCCCGTGCGCAAGGGCGACTTCACCGTCCTGCAAGGCATGCGCGCGATGGTGGTCGCGGTAAGCCAGAAACTTTTCTGCTTCACCGCCTCTCCGATTGCGCTGATGAGTGACACCACCTTCCACGAGATCGCGCGTACCGATCGGTTCGACCGCTTGACCTCGTACATTGTGGTTCGCGTCGCCGATGGCGTGGATACACGCGTGGTTCAACGCGCATTGCAGAGCCGTCTGCCGGGCCAGGAGGTTCTGCGCAAAAGCCAATGGGAGTCGCGCACCCGGAATTATTGGCTGTTGACTACCGGATTGGGACTCAACATGGCCATGAACGTCAGCCTCGGTGTGTTGGTCGGAATCGCCGTCGTAAGCCTCAATCTGTACGTTGTGACGATGGAGCATTTCCGCGAGTTCGGAACTATCAAGGCCATCGGAGGACGCAACTCCGACATCCATGCGATCATTGCGTTCCAGGGATTGATCTATGGATTGCTCTCTTTCGCGCTCGGATGGATAGGCCTGAAAGGCGCGGCATTGTTGCTCGCCCGGGTTGATCTGGCGCCGATACTTTCTTTCCCGACCATGTGCCTGGCGCTGTTTTCCAGTGTCGCGCTGTGTCTGATCGCATCGATGATTTCCTTCCGGCGGATCTCGCGAATCGATCCGCTCGACGTGATGAGGAACTGAACCGGATCGGACGCCCCTATGCCCCTGTTGGAAGCGATTGAAGTGCGCAAGACCTATCACGAGGGCGGACGCGCTTACGAAATCCTCAAAGGCGTCGACCTGCAGGTTGAGGCTGGAGAGGTCGTTGCGCTGGAGGGCCGGTCGGGTTCTGGCAAGACCACCTTGCTCTCGATCCTGGGATGCGTCCTGCAGCCCTGCAGTGGAAGAGTGATTCTGGACGGCCGCGAGATCGATTCCGAAACTGCGGAGACCGCGCGGCGCGAATGCCTCGGGTTTGTTTTCCAACATTGCAATTTGATCCCGGCGCTGAATGCCACTCATGCCGTGAGCTATGTGCTGCGGCTCAAGGGCTGGCGCGCGCGCGCGTCCCGTGAAGAGGCTTCACGGCTGCTCGATCTGGTCGGGCTCAGCGAGCGCAAGCTCCACTTTCCCGGCGATCTTTCCGGTGGCGAGAAGCAGCGCGTGGCTATCGCCCGCGCGATGGCAGGAAGCCCGCCGCTGATACTCGCAGATGAACCGACCGCGAATCTGGACTCGGAGTCGGCATCCGAGATTCTCGAGTTGTTTCGCCAAGTCGCAAAGCAGCACGATCGCGCGCTGCTGGTGGTAACTCACGACCGGGCGGTCCGCACCATAGCCGATAGTGTCTATAAGCTGGAGGACGGCCGGCTGCAGTCAGTCCCGGACCGCGCAGCAGCGGGGTAACCTTCAAATGAAAGCAAGAAGTCATCTTCTGGTTCCCATTCTCGTCATCGCCGCGATCGCGATCCTCGCCACCACGTTGTCCGAGAAGGGAAATGTTTATTCTGATATCCGGCAAAGTGTCATCCTGCCCACCGCTCCGCGCGAGATTCATGCCGAAGCTACTCTTCTGCCTCAGGAAGGTGCGGAGGTGACACTTGGCTCTCAGCTAGCCGGCCAGATCAAGCATGTCTATGTGAAGGAAGGCGATCGGGTGCACTACGGCGAATTGCTCGTCGAGCTCGAGTCGAGTGAGGAGCAAGCCCAACTGACGGAAGCCCAGGCACGCCTCGCGCAGAGCGAGGTAGATCTGCACTATCAGCAGGCCCGCCTCGGCCGCGCCAAGCAACTCTCCTACTACGGAACTACCTCGCGCGAGGAGTCCGAGCACGTGCAGTATGACGCCGACGAAGCCTCCACGCAGGCTGACATATCCCGGGCGGTGGTTGCGAGACTTAGCGCCCAGATGCGTAAGACCAGTATTACCGCTCCCTTCGCCGCGATCGTCGTCCAACGCCTGGCTAATGATCAGGAGGCGGTAAATCCAGGGACCCCTATTTTGAAGCTCGCGGATTTCGAGCGCACCTGGGTGGAAGCTGAAGTCGACGAGCTCGACGCGGCGCGGGTTCGGCTCGGAGCAAAGACCACCGTCGGAATAGAGGGTTATCCCGGCCAGTCGTGGCCCGGAGAAGTCACTTACATTGCTCCGGAGATAGGCAGACGGACTGAGCTCTCCAATGACCCTTCGCAACCCGACCGCTCATCTGTATTGCGGGTGCGGATCAGGCTGCTGGCGCCCGCGCCTTTCAAGCTTCGCCAGCGCCTGGAAGTCGCCATACAAGCAGGCCCGGATCCGATTGCACAAAGTGGTTCAATCTTTGATCAACCAGCGGTGCATTGAGGAGGAATATAGCTTTGGCGCCGCACACTAACCAAGGGAATTTTTCGCAAGTTAGGGGGCAAAGTTTGTTGAGGCGATCACATCGAACACCCTGTGTTCTTAAGATGATCGCACTTTTCGGAATATTAATATGTCAACTACAAACATAACTATTCTTGCCTTTGGCTCGATGGGCGATCTGGTGCCATACGTCGCGCTGGGTTCGGGACTCCAGGCTGCGGGATATCGAGTGCGGTTTGTCAGTCATGAAAGATTCGAAGCGACGGTACGCAGTAACAACCTGGATTTTTGCGGGATCGATGACGACCCCGCTATCACCTTGGCCAGTGAAGGGGGTCATCGCTGGGTAGCAAGTGGCACCAACTTGCTGAAGTCAGTAGGTAACCTGGTCAAGACTCTCGAGGCGCGGCTACCATTGTACGCTGAGTGTGCTCTCCAGCAGTCACAAGACGCCGACGCGATCATTGCCTCCAGTCTCGCGAGTCTGGTCGCGGTTCATGCCGCGGAAAAACTCAAGATTCCCTACCTCCCGGCATTTGTCCAGCCGCTAACCCCGACCGCGGAAATCGCGAACGCCTTCGTCCCTACGCTATTCCACACTGCGCCCGAAAACTGGCTCTCTCATCGCATCTACTATCGCGCCGCTTCGATTGCTTTTCGCCGCCTGATGAACGATGTGCGGCGGACATTTGGACTGGACCCTGGCAATAGTTGCGAACCTTTCACCGGCGTTTACCGGGAAGATTTGCCGGTCCTGTACGGATTCAGTCCGTCGGTTCTTCCGCGCCCGCGAGCCTGGAAAAAATGCACTCACGTCACCGGCTACTGGTTTTTGCCCTGCGCTTCCGACTGGCAACCACCTCCAGCGCTGGCCGATTTCCTGGGCGCGGGGCCGCCGCCGGTCTCTATCGGGTTCGGCAGTATGGTCGATCAAGACCCCGAGGGCACAACCGACATCGTCCTGGAGTCTTTGCGGCGCGTCGGATGCCGGGGTCTTCTGCTCACAGGATGGGGCGGCATGAAGCCCTCGTCCCTGCCGGATAACGTGTTCGCCGTCGAGGGCGTTCCACACGAATGGCTGTTTCCTCGAGTAGCTGCTGTTGTGCACCACGCAGGAGCTGGAACAACGGCGGCGACTCTGCGCGCCGGCGTGCCCTCGGTTTGCGTGCCGTTCCTGGGCGACCAGTTCTTCTGGGCTCGACAGCTTAACCAGCTGGGAGTCGCGCCGCGGCCGGTACCTCGATTGAAACTCTCGGTCGACGCTTTGGAAAAGGCCATAGCTGCCGCGATTGGCGGCCACAGTCTGAAACAAAGAGCTATTTACCTCGCGAGTCGGATTGCCTCCGAGGACGGGGTCAACAGCGCGGTTGCGGTGCTGCATCGGTATCTGAATTGACGAGGGAACTGGAAATTCACGCGAGCGATGAGACGGTACGAATGACTCAAGCCTTGAGATCCTAAACTTACAAAGGGAGCAAATCTAAAAATGCTAGACCAGCCAGATTGCAGCATCGAGAGCATGGGGGTTTATCTGCCTGGCAAAGTCGTTTCTACTGCCGAATTTCTAAGCTCCTGCAACGAAAACGTTCGCCGCGCCGTCGAAGCCATGACCGGAATCAAGTCACGATGCGTCGCGGGTGACGCGGAGTACTCAATCGATCTGGCGCGCAACGCTATACTTCGGTGCCTGGCGGGCTCCCGCTACACCGCGGATGACGTCGAACTCCTGATCGTTTGCACCATCTGCCGCTGTGACGGCCCGGAGCTGCAGTTCTCCTATGAACCTAACACTTCTTTCCAATTGGCCAGGGAGCTGAATCTTCGCAACGCGCTGACCATCGACGTCTCCAATGCCTGCGCCGGAATGTTCACCGGGATTGCCATAGCACGTTCGTTCATCGCCAATGGCGCGGTGGGAAATGCCCTCGTCGTCAGCGGCGAATATATCTCGCACATCGCGCTTACCGCGCAAAAGGAGATATCCGGGATCGGCGATCCACGTCTGGCCAGCCTTACTTTGGGTGACGCTGGCGCCGCGGTTCTGCTCGAACGATCGTCTTCGCCGCAGGTCGGATTCCTCGACCTTGAACTCTACACACTTAGCTCACACAGCAACCTTTGTGTCGCTCAACCTAGTGCGGAAAGCCACGGCGGCATTATCATGATGACCGATGCTGCCAAGATGGCGGCGGTCGCACTGCGCGAAGGCATCGACCATTCAGCCGATGTGATAAGCCGCAACAACTGGTCGGCCAGCTATGTCGATCACTGGATCGCGCATCAAACTTCCAGAAAAACCATCGGCAACGTGAAACGAGCGATCGAGGCGCGCTTCGGGATCGATTTTTCCAAGTCCGGAAGTGTCGTAGATAATCTCAGCCAACGCGGCAATACCGCCTCGACCAGTCATTTTGTTGCCCTGGCCGATCAGATTGATGGGGGGAAAATCAGATCAGGAAACCGGATTCTTTTTGGTGTTTCGGCGTCCGGCCTGACGATTGGCACAGCGCTCTATGTCCTGGATGACCTGCCGGGCCGGCGGCTGCAGCCCGACTCTCATCCTCGACCTCGGTCAGACAGCGCTCGTAGCAGGCCGTACCCGCCGCGCGTCGATTCGCGGCCAAAGGTTAGAGTCGAGAGCGTCGGGATGATGGCGCGTCAGTCGCGCCCTCGGATGACAGATATCGAATCAGCCAAAAACGCCATCGATCATTGTCTTTGCAGGTCCGGCTACACCAGAGACCAGATCGATCTCGTGGTTTTCTGCGGCGTATATCGAAGTGGATTTGTTTTTGAGCCGGCAATTGCTTCCCTGTTAGCGTGTGAGGCGGGAATTGCCAACGAGGCCGGTTCTGACATCGCGCCGAGGCGCGCCTTCGCTTTTGATGTATTTAACGGTGCCTTGGGATTTCTCAGCGCATGCACTATTGCGGCTCAAATGATTGCGGCAGGCTCCTACAAGACCGCTCTGATCGTGGCATCAGAGACCGACGGTGACCTTGAAGACGGAGCAATGAATTTTCGGGGCGTAACCAAGACTGCCAGCGCCGTAATCCTGGATCAGTCGAAAGGCGAAGGGCCCGGGTTTGAAGCTTTTTCGTTCCGCAATTTTCCGGAATACGAGCACGCGTTCGAGGCTCGCGCGTGGGTGCGACCAGGTAAAACGGAACTCCGGTATAAAACCAGTGGCGACATTCATGAGGCCTATCTTGAATGTATTGAGCGAGCGGTTCCTGATTTTCTCGCACGCGAAAGGCTTGAACTCTCGCAAATAGCCTTCATCCTAGGTCCTCAGTTGGGTCCAGGTTTCACACGCAGATTGGGTTCGGTCTTCAATTTTCCAGAGAATCGAATCGTGGATATCGGACGCGACGGGGAGGACTTGTTTACCTCATCTTTCCCATACGCTTTGCATCATCTTTACGAAAAGAGGCTCGTCAGACCGGGCGACTTGGCGCTTGCGGTGGCGGTCGGCCCGGGAATTCAGGTCGGCTGCGCGGCGTATCGTTTCTGATCGGAGATCGGAGGTCTGATGTTTTCTGGCGTTTTGTGGTGAGTGCTTGACCTAAGGCCTTACAACAACTGTTGCTAGCTAACTAAGTTACTCAAGGTGTGGGCAAGGCCATCAGCTAGGCTGACCTTGGGGCGGTAACCTAGCTCATTCTTCGCAAGAGCGATGTTGAAGGTCTGGGTGCGGCCAAGGAGACCGACCGTCAACCTGGTTAGCGGCGGTTCGTAGCCGGGAAACAAGCGATATCCCAATTCAATCAGCGTCGCCGCGCGAAACGCTGTCTCGAAAGACAGCGCTCCGCGTAGCGACAATCGCATAGGCTGCAAGATCGATTCGATCAACGGCCAGATTTTTACGTGCTCGTCGTTGGTAATATGGAAGGTCTTGCCCACTGCCGCAGCACTGGACATCGCCAGAAGAATTGCCTGAGAAACGTTGTCGACGTAGGTCAGATCGATCTCATTGGTGCCGTCGCCGATCTGCCAGAGCCGCTTGCGTTTTGCGGCGTCGAGTATTCTTGGCAGCAGGGACTTGTCGCCGGGGCCAAAGATCGCCTTCGGACGAATTATCGTGATTTCAAGCTCTTTTGCCGCGTCCCGGACAGCTTCCTCAGCTAATTTCTTTGACGCACAGTAGCTCGATATGAATCGACTCGGATATGGTCTGTCTTCCGTGACTTCGTGGAGGTTGGATCCGTCGAACAGCACGCTCGGTGAGGACACGAAAACCAGCCGCCTGACCCCATTGATCCTGCAGGCATTCACTACGTTTTTGGTGCCCTGCACATTGATCGAATAAAAATCCTGGCGTCGGCCCCACGGCGCGGCCAGCGCGGCCAAATGACAGACTATTTCGACGGACTTGAACGCCCGGTTCAGCAGGTCGAGGTCACGGATGTCAACCTGGGCAACCTCAACCCCCGCATCAACCAACTCCGCCCGCGCGACCGAATCGCGCCCGATTGCGACGACCTCAAATCCTGACGCGACCAGGTGCGCAGTCAGATTGCGCCCCAGAAAGCCGGTCGCTCCGGTTACCGCTACCCGCATCGTGCGACGACCCTGCAAGCCGAAACACGCGCTACAAAAGCGTGTTCCACCGAGTAGACCAGTAAATAGGAGGATCGATCTTGTATCAAACGCCAATCCCACCTTGACGGGTTTGTGTACCCACGTCCGCCGCAAAATCAACGCAGCTCCTCCGTCGGTTATCGGGCCGCGAGAGCCGATTACAGTCCCCAAACAGTCCTCTCAGAGTCCGCGAAACCCTGTGTGAACCAGTTGTAGATTTCCGCGAGTATCTGCCGGCGATGGTCGGCAGGATGAAAACCAGCACCAAGAAGTCGAACGCGTCGAGCGTCCAGCCGAAAACTCGCGACTAGGGTGCGCTCGGCTTCAGAACGCGTGATGCGGCGCTCGAAATGGGGTTTCTCGATCGGCCCCTCGCGGCCTGTTCCACGGTGATGCTGGTCGCCAGCACGCGAGCGATATGGCTACGTTCCGGGTCGCGCAAGGTTGTTGCAGTGAATGGCGCTGCCTCATCGAATAACTGACACGAGGCAATAGTCCTGTTTCAACTGCCGCAAACCCGGCCTGCATGAACATGACCAGGTAGCCGGTCACCAGCGTCCACAGGAAGTTAACCGCGATTCGGTTCTGGCCGACGGTGTTGACGACATCGGCCAGCGTGAGCCCGGCCTTTGAATCGCTGACCGGAATAGTTCCGGTCAGGATACCGCTGGGATAGCCTATCGCGAGATCAGCGGCGGAACGTCCACTAATCGCTTCAATGTCAGCGGTCTTATCGGCTGCGCCGGCGCTGCCGGCGACGCAGCCGCCGCAGGCGAGGGTTGCCGGGCAGTCAAGGGGGCAAGAGCCACGCACTCGACAGAAGCATGACAATCAGCAAGGTAAGCTGGCGGCAAACACTGTTGATTCGTACCAGCATTGAAGCCTTCCTTCCAGGCTTTCCAAATCGCGTTGTTCAGATGAGCGCGATTAACGATCCCAAGCGCGCCGATCGCGGCGACTACGAATCTGTAGAAGCGCTTCGGCGGAAAGTCTCAGAGTTTACGGCGCCGTACGCGACCGCAGTGATGATGTTCGAAGAAGCGGCACCTTGCGCACTGTTTGGGAGAGGTCCTCCCCGGATTCAGACAGTGAGCGGCTTGAATTTCGCCAAGGTAATCTCGTCAGTTACGTCATCGAAAACTATTTCAACCGGCATGCCGCCGCGGATATCGCTATTCGCTACTGCGACCAGGTTGCCAAGGACTCTCGGGCCCTCGGCTAATTCAACTTCCGCGACGTTGTAGGGAATGTCGCGTTCGTAGCTCCGGAAATAAGCCTGATGAAATACCACCCAGGAATTGACGCGGCCGCGACCGCTGAGCTGCTCCCAGGTGAACTTGCGCGACCAGCATCCCGGGCAGAGCGGTGACGGCGGATACCAGATTCGGCCGCAGCCCTCGCATTTCTGCATCCGCAATTCTCGGCGTTTGAGCCCTTCCCAGTATGGGCGGTTCAACGATGAAATCGCCGGTAGAGGTTTTTGATACCGCGGCTCGGATTCTGCCATTGACGGTCTTCCTCGTCACGACCCATTGAATGTGACGTATATTCGTTTACCTGTGATAAATGAGCGAATCGCCGTATGCATTCGCCCATTGAATAATTACGGCGTTCTTGACCTGACGTGAGCCGCATTCGCCTCGCAATTGCCGCACGATTTCCACTTGATGGTTCCAGCCCATGATATGCGCTTCGGAGAGCAATCCGCCGTTCGTGTTCATCGGCAACTCACCGCCGATCTCGATCCGGCCGTTCTGCGTAAACCCGGCCGCTTCTCCCGGCTTGCAGAAACCGAAGCGTTCCAGCGCGATCCAGGCGACTATCGAAAATGCGTCATAGGTGAAGAGCGCGTCAATATCTTTCGGCGCCACCCCGGCCATTTTGTAGACTGGCTGCAATCCCGGCTCGTACTCAAACACCGATTGCTGAACGACTCCCAGTCCGGGATACGCCCAGATGAATTCCTCACGGCCGCCCGGCAGTCCTTGCATGCCGCCGATGTAGACGGGAGGTTTTTTCAGATCTCGGGCACGCTCGGAAGTCGTCACGATCACGCACGCGGCGCCGTCGTTTATGAGGCAGTAGTCGAGAAGATGGAGGGGCTCGCAGACATAGCGCGATTGCTGATGCGCTTCGACGTCGAACTGCTCGCGCATGATAGCCGCGGGATTCATCGACGCGTGCTTGCGAAACGCGATCGGCACGGACGCCAGTGCGCGGCTGTCGGTGCCGTAACGCTCGAAGTAGCGTCGCGCAACCAACGCCGCTCCGGAGCCGGGCGACGTCATGCCATATACTGGATCCTCGCCGTGCCCTCCGCCGGCCTCGCGCGCACCCTCGCGGTCGCCGGCGCCGCCCATCATTGGACGCCGCATTCCGGAGAAACTCACTGAAGCCAGGCACGCGACGGCGTCGGCCATCCCCGCATTCACGATCATCGCAGCCCAGATGATGCAGCTCGCGGTGAAGCGCCCATGCGCCCAGGTCTGGTTGTAGCTGCGCAGCTCCAGCCCCAACAGTTGCGCGATCGTGTCCGCATCCGCTCCGATTGGTGAGCCGAAGCTGACGATAATTCCGTCCAGTTCACTGCGCGTCAGACCCGCGTCTTCCAACGCGTTTGCGATCGCATCGGCGGCAAGATCGATCGGGCTTCGCATCAGTTTTCGGCCATACTGCGAATTGCCCGCGCCGACGATCGCGGCGCGGTCCTTGATGTCGAAATTAGCCACAGGCGTTTACGGGTGCGAGCGTACAAAAAAGCAATCGGACCTTGCAACGCGGCGCATCGATCTGAAAGCCGTGAAAATGTTCAGCAGCAAATCGAGCGCGGCGCTTTGAGAGATGTTTAAGGCGGTGGTATAGCGTTGACACAGCCGCGAAACGCTGGAACGCACTTTCGCCATATCCAAAAGGCAACTGCGATTATTTGTTCGGCGACATAAGAGGAAGGGCACCATGACGGATTCAACTCAGAAGGCAGCAGAAGCTCAGCCGGGACGCGTCGAGGAATTTGACGCGATCGTGATCGGCGCGGGGGTTTCTGGGCTCTATCAACTTTATCGCTTGCGCGAGCTCGGGCTCTCGGTGCGATGCCTGGAGGACGGTGGCGGCGTTGGCGGCACCTGGTATTGGAACCGCTATCCGGGATGCCGCTTCGATTCGGAGAGCGAAACCTACGGCTATTCGTTCTCAAAAGAACTCCTTCAGGAGTGGGACTGGAAGGAGCATTATTCCGGTCAGCCGGAGAACGAGCGATATCTGAACTACGTGGCCGATAAGTTTGACCTGCGCCGGGACATCGAGTTCAATTCCCGGGTCACTTCCGCAGTCTACGACGAGCGCGCAAACCGATGGGAAGTCCGGTTAGAGAGCGGACAACGGATGCGCGCGCAGTTTCTGGTAGCCGCGGTAGGGATCTTGTCTGCGCGTTACGTGCCTCCGTTCGAAGGTGTCGAGAGCTTCAAAGGTGAGTCCTATCACACCTCCAGGTGGCCTAAGGAGAAGGTGGACTTCACCGGCAAGCGCGTAGCGGTCATTGGCACCGGCGCCACAGCCGTCCAGCTCATCCCAATTATCGCCAAGGAAGTCGGCCAACTCACGGTTTTCCAGCGCACGCCGAACTACTGCGCGCCGCTGCGAAACTCGTTGGTGGACGAGGAGTCTCAGCAGCGGTTCAAGGCCACCTACCCCGAGATACACAAAAGGTGCCGAGAAACTTCCGGAGGTTTCATCCATGACTTCGATCGGCGCAAAGCCCTCGAGGTCCCGCGCGAGGAACGGCTCGCGGTGTACGAGCAATTGTGGGCGCAGCCGGGGTTCAAGAAATGGCTGGGCAACTTCAGAGACATCATGACCGACCGCGTTGCCAATGAGGACTTCGCGGAGTTTGTGCGCGATAAGATCCGCGCGCGCGTGAAGGATCCCGCGGTCGCGGAAAAGTTGGTGCCCAAGGATCACCCGTTTGGATCCAAGCGCATACCTTTGGAGACCGAATACTACGAGGCTTACAACCGCGACAACGTTCTGCTGGTCGATATTAAGGAGACCCCAATCGAGCGCATCACGCCCAAGGGCATCAAGACCAGTGACCGGGAATACGAGTTCGATGTCATCATCTATGCCACGGGCTTTGACGCGATAACCGGATCGATGACTCGTATCGATATTCGCGGCGAGGGCGGGCAGAGTCTCAAGGAAAAATGGGCTGATGGGATGCGCACCTACCTGCAACTTCAGACGGCCGGCTTCCCGAATCTCTTTATTGCCACAAATACCGCGTTCTGTAACTACACCGTTTGCGCCGAGACGATCGTGGAATGGATTACGGACTGCATTCGTTATCTCCGCGACAACGACTATTCACGCATAGCGCCCACAGCGCAGGCCGAAGATGCCTGGGTTGCGCACACCAACGAGGTCGGCAGTCGCACGCTCCTGAGCAGTGCCAACGGATGGTTTATTGGAGGGAATATTCCCGGTAAGGCGCGTGCGATTCTTCTTTATGCGAACCCCGCGCCTGCCTATCGCGCCAAGTGTGCGGAAGTAGCGGCAAAGGGATACGAAGGTTTTCTCTTGCAATAGAGAATCCTGATCGTCGCCAGCCAGGTTACAATGCGGGCAATTGGACCCACACCCATTCCGCAAGCTGGGCGAGGCGCAGATTGATCGATGTGCGTTTTGTTTCGCTTTGCGCTAGTAGGGGGAGAGTCGTATTCACGGTCGCGTCGGAAGCGACAGGAGTCTGAACATGGGAATCCTCGACGGTAAAGTAGCGGTGGTAACCGGAAGCGGACGCGGAATCGGTCGCGCGGTGGCAAAGGCGATAGCGGCTCATGGTGCTGCAGTGGTGGTCAATGATCTTGGAGTGACGGTGGACGGTAAGAAAGAACCCTCGACGCCTGCGGATGAAGTAGTGGCGGAGATTAAGGCCAGCGGCGCGGTCGCGGTTGCCAATGGAATGGATATCGCAACCGTAGCGGGCGGACAGGGCGTCGTCGATCACGCGATTCGGGAATTCGGCAAACTGGATATCCTCGTCAACGTGGCCGGCATCCTGAGAGACCGAATGATCTTCAACATGGGTGAAGAAGAATGGGATGAGGTGATCCGCGTCCATCTCAAGGGTCACTACTGCACGATCCGACCGGCTTCGGCGCATATGCGCGAGCGCAAGCAGGGGAGGATCATCAACTTTTCCTCCGGCGCTGCATTGGGGGCTCCGGGCCAACCCAACTACGCCGCCGCGAAAGCTGCGATTCTCGGACTGACTTACAGCAGCGCCGTGGCGCTGGCCAAGTACAATATTACGGTGAATGCGATCATGCCCGGCGCCTCGACCCGAATGACGGATTCCATTCCCGCAGGCCGGATGCCCGGAGGGAACTTTCGTCAGAGTACAGAGGCGGCCAATTCAATCATGGATCCGGCCAACGTGGCGCCGGTGGTGGTGTTTCTTGCCAGTGACGAAGCCCAGTACGTCAATGGACAGGTTATAGGCGCGATGGGCTATCGGATCACCCGCTACTCGCACATTGTGCCCGAGCGAATCCTGATGGGCGATGGCCCGTGGACAGTGGAGCGGCTGTCGCAGTCGTTCAAGTCGACGCTGGGCACCGATCTGAAACCGCCCCGGATGCTGTAGTTTTCTTGCGGCGGCGGGTGCATGGGCCCGCGGACTGGCCGGGCCGGATCGCTTTGCGGGTCTCCGAAAAGCTCCTCACGCAAAACGAGCTGCAAGCGGATTTGCCGCGCAGACCAGTGGTTGCCAGGTGCGATATGTTCATGGCATTGGACGATCATTCCCGGATCTCATGACGGAGCGCATTTCAAGAACAATGAGCGCATCAGGCGAATCGAAACTCGCGCCCGCGCGACGCGTCCAGTTCGCGTTCACGGACGAACAGGAGCAGTTCCGCGCAGCGATTCGGCGATTTCTGAATAATAAATCGCCCACGACCGAAGTTCGGCGCCTGATGGATACAGCCGAGGGTTACAATCCCGAGGTCTGGCGCCAGCTGAGCGAGGAGCTCGCGCTGCCCGGGATCCACCTGCCGGAGCAATACGGCGGTGCGGGATTCGGCATGGTGGAGCTTTGCATCGTTACCGAGGAGCTCGGTCGCGCACTACTTTGCGCGCCCTATTTCTCGACGACGGTACTCGCGGCCAATGCCATACTGAATGCCGGCACCGAAGCGCAGAAAGCGAGCTTGCTGCCCAGCCTTGCAAGTGGCGCGCGGCTCGCCACGCTTGCCATCACCGAGCTCAATGGCGGTTGGGATCCGCGTGAGATCCAGCTCGCCGCTACCCCCGTCGCGGACGGCTATCTTCTTGACGGAGTCAAAAGTTACGTCGTGGACGGCCATGTCGCAGACCTGCTGGTCGTCGCCGCGCGTGTAGGCAAGACCGCTGGCTACGAGGGCTTGGCGTTATTCACACTCGACGCGAATCGCGCTGGCGTGGAACGGCGCCTGCTGGAATCCATGGATCCGACCCGCAAGCTGGCGCGCATCGATTTTCACGGCGCGCATGCGGACCTGCTCGGCAGCCTGGCCGACGGCGCGGCGCCAATCCTCCGTACGCTGGACCATGCGGCTATCGCGCTCGCCAGCGAAATGGTGGGAGGCGCGCAGGCTCTTCTCGACTCGGCGGTGAGCTATGCGAAGCTCCGGGTTCAGTTTGGCCGGACGATAGGTTCGTTTCAGGCCATCAAGCACAAGCTTGCCGATATGCTGCTGGATGTGGAGCTCGCCAAGTCTGCCGCTTACTACGCGGCTCAAGCCGCGGCGGTGGAAGATCCGGAATTGCCGGCGCTCGCCAGTCTGGCCAAAGCCGCAAGCTCAGAGACGTATCTGCACACCGCGATCGAATGCATTCAGATTCATGGCGGAATCGGCTTCACCTGGGACAACGACACGCATCTCTGGTTCAAGCGCGCCAAGAGTTCCGAGGTGTTCCTCGGCCAGCCGAGTTACCATCGGGAGCTTCTGATGCAGCGCTGGGGAGTTTGAGCGATGAGTACGATCAGCGAAGCCGAGGTGCGTGCCGAAGTTCAGGCCTGGCTCAAGGACAACTGGGATCCCGAGATGTCCCTGATCGCGTGGCGTAGCAAGCTCGCCGATTCGGGCTGGGGCATGCCGCAATGGCCGAAGGAATGGTACGGACGTGGTCTGCCACACGGCTTGGCGCGGGTGGTGGAGGAGGAATTTGCCAATGTCGGCGCGGTGAGCGTCGCGAAATCGGGAGTGCGGCTGTTGGCAGCCGCCACGCTGCTCGAACACGGCTCGGATCTGCAGAAAAAGAAACTCCTGCGCCGCATTCTTACCGGCGAAGACACCTGGTGCCAGTTCTTCAGCGAGCCGGGCAGCGGATCGGATCTCGCCGGCGCCACCACTCGCGCGGATTTGAAGGGAGACTTTTGGATCATCAACGGACAGAAAGTGTGGACGACGAGCGCCCATCATGCCGATCACGGTCTGTTGCTTGCCCGCACTGATTGGGATGCTCCCAAGCACGACGGCCTGTCCTACTTTGTGATCGACGTCAAGCAGCCCGGCGTCGACGTGCAGCCGCTCAAGCAGATGAACGGACACGCCTCGTTTAACCAGGTGTTCTTCACCGACGCGAAGGTTCCGCTGGAGAACCTGGTCGGGCGCGTCGGCGATGGATGGAAGGTGGCGATGACGACGCTCGCGCATGAGCGCCGCGGAGCCGACGGGCTCGCTTCGCCGTCAAAGCGCGGAACGCGCGTCGGACGTATCCACGCCGAGGAACGGGCCGAAACCGAAAAGGCCAACCAGCCCTACAAATGGTATCCGCAGCGCGCGGGCCGCGTCGATCTCATCATCGAGCGCGCCAAGGAGACCGGCGCAAACCGGGATCCTCACGTGCGCCAGGAGATCGCCAAGCTGATGATCCTGTCGAAGTCGGCTGAATGGACCGCGCGCCGCGCGCGTGCCGCCCAACAGCAGGGTCGGCCGCAGGGTCCAGAGGGCTCGCTTGGAAAACTCGCAGCGAGCCACGTAGCGCGCGCATGCTCCCGCGTACATACGCTGATTACCGGTACGGAAGCGATGCTTACTGGACGCGAAAGCCCCCGCGAGGGAATCATCGCCGAGATTCTGGTCTCGGTGCCCGCGGTCTCCATCGCCGGTGGCACCGACGAGATTCAGCGCAACATCATCAGCGAGCGCGTGCTTGGATTGGACAAGGAGCCACGGTTCGATACCGGGCCGTTCCGGAACGTGCGAAAGAACTAGCCGAGGCCGCGGCGTCTGCCTGTCGAGAACTGAACCCGGTCTAAGGCGGCCCTTTCCGCATACCGCTTTCCGGACAAACTGCTCGGTCCAACCATCGGTTATTTTGCGGGAGCTGCAACGCAGCGAAGGAGACTGGCGATCCCGGAAACCTCTCTCGTCGGCGGAATGATTTGGAGGAATGCACGAATGGCTTTGTTACCGTATCTCGACGAAAAAGACGCTTCTCCCGAAGTCCTCAAGATTCTCAAATCCAGACCCATCGTGCTCAATGTGCAAAGGATGACCGCCAATGCTCAGAGCATATTCCTTCACCGCAGCCGTTTGAGTAATGCGCTCTTCACGCAGATTGCGATAGAGCCAAAGCTGCGCGAATTAGCGATCCTGCGGACAGCCAAAGATTGCCATTCGGTCTACGAATGGACCCAGCACGTCCCTGCGGCGAAGCACGTCGGCGTCATCGACGAACAGATCGAGGCGATAGGGAATTGGCAGAACGCGAGTTGCTTCAGCGAAGTGGAGCGCCTGGTATTGCAATTCACCGACGAGGTGAACGCGAACGTCAAGGCCAGCAGGGCAACATTGGAAGCCCTCAAGCAGCATCTCAGTGCTGGAATGATAATTGAGTTGCTAATTATTATCGGCCACTGGCGCCAGACCGCCAGTATCCTCGAAACGACGGAAGTCGAGCTCGAGGACTTCGCAGGCAAAGTCGACATCCTGGAGGGCACGACGCCGCGAAGGTAGTCATCTTGCGAAGTCGAGAAAGAGTTGTTTCGCGAGCCTTCAATACAGGTTGAGTCGACTCCCACCGAACTCAAAAGCGTGAGGCCGATTCTGGCTTGCTCATGTATGATTCGCTAGCGTTCCTGACGCGCGCAACCGTAAGAGAGAGGAGAAAGTCGTGCAGGTAAGCAAAGACTCTATCGATTTGGGAATCGTAGTGACCGACGAGAAGGCGGCCCTTGCCTTCTACCGCGACGGGCTCGGTTTGGAGTGGGAGGGTGAGCTGCCGTTGCCTGGAGGCCGGATGTACCGGCTCAAGTGCGGAACCACCGTCATCAAACTGCTGAAGCTCGACCGGACTCCGGCGGCAAAACCCGCACCGGGCGGCCCGATGGGCGGACTCGGTTACCGCTACTTCACGATCTCGGTGCCTGATATCCGCGGCCTGATGACGCAGCTCGAGGCGAAGGGCATCCGTCCGACAGTGCCCGTAACCGATTTCCGTCCAGGTGTCACGATCGCGATGGTGACCGATCCGGACGGCAACACGGTCGAGTTCTTACAGAATACCGCCGCGTAATGAGCAACGCGCGTCGCCCAACGCCGGCGACGAGTCAGGAAAGCGCCCCGGCACGGCGCAGCAGAGCCTCGACAGCGTCGTACTCTCGCGACTGGAGCTTGAGAGCGGCAGCAAACGTTATTTCGTCGGGGCGCTCACCGTCGCCGCGAAGGAGGAAATCCAGCGCCCGGTTTTCTTCCTCCCGCTTCACGAATGCGTCCAGATACGCATGCCGGACCTGGGCTGCGTCGGTCACCACCGCGCCGTGCTCCAGATAGAGGCGGATGCCTGCGAGCTGACAGAAGTTACAATCCTTCGAGAGGTAGCGCGGTCGGTAGCGTAGGGTGAAACGATGAAAGAGGAAGTATCGGGCGCACCATCGTAGACGCTCGGCGCTCGAAGGCGCGGTGGGGACTTGCGGCGGTGATCCGAAGAGAGTTTCTGCGAAAGTAGCGACGTGCTCGTGAAGGAACGGAAACGGTGTACCCAGAAAGTACCAGGGATGCTCGAACGCGCTGCGCGGAACCAATGTCAGCTGCGCATGCGTCCCGCCGATGCCGAAAGTGCGGCCGCCGAACGATCTCTTTATCGCGCGCACCGCCTCACCGAAGGCCGCAGGCGCCACGTCGTCATCGACGAGGAGATCGATTTGATACTCGCAGGGAGCCCAGTGGGGGGTTGGATAAACGATGATGGTTCGCGCGATCGAACGCAGCACTCCGGCGCCCTCGATTCGATCTTTCAACTCGGAGCGACGCGCCTCGGTGAGCGCCGCCGATCGACCGCAGGCAGGAAGCACCCACGCCGCATCGGGGGGTAGCGGCAGGCCGCGATAGAACTCTGCCGCCAGCGCGAGAGTGCCGCGCAATATACCGGTCTTTCGCTCCTCGCCATTGTCCGCCCAGAAGCCCTTGCCCTCGAGGTCGCCGAGAAGCTGTGGCATCTCGGCCTCCTCCGCAAACAACGACGCCACCTCCGAATCGGGCAGGTAGGCTTCCGCCGGGGGAGCCACGCATCCGCGGGCGACTTGCAGGTAGAGCTGACTCTTCATTGCGACGCGGAAGCAGAGCCGCAGGTTGTTGCTCTCGGCGAGGCTAGTCTGGGGCGTCAGCACATGCGTCTGCAGCACGTTGCGCCACCAGGCGTTGAACTCCGGGTGCAACGCGATGTGATTGCGGTCCATGGCAGGAGGCTGGCCATCCCGCCTGACCTCTCGACCACCGATTCTGATCCATCCGCTTGGCGCGCTCAGAATCTCGGCCGCGCCCGGCCATGCCTCGAACTGCGCGAGCTCGCGCCGAGCGACGAAGCGCGCGTCCTGGGGCCATACGAAGCAAAGCACACGGCTCAGGGCGTCGACTCTGTCTGTACAGGCGCGCACGAGGGCGGCGTCCTGCGCGGCGCCGTCGTCGAGCACCACGGTGAGATCGATATCGCTCTGGCCGGGTGCGAAGGTGACGGAGCGCGGATGGCTATGTCGCACATAGACCGCCTCGACTCCCGGCATGCTCGCGAGCTGGCGGCCCACTATCCACGTGCCAAGCTGGCATGCCTTTCGAAAGAGGGTGCGGAACCATGGCAGTCGCGAGCTGCTGATGATTCCCGCGCGAATCCATCGCCGCCATCCGCGCATGGCTCACAGCCTCGCTCGGCGACGTCGCAGCGCTTCTTTGAAAGACCGAGTGGAGCGAAGGAACTTGGTGCCGAACGCCAGCGATGGCTCTATGTGAGTGTTCTCGTGGAACTCGTTGAAGCTGGTGACCACGACCAGATCCGGAGACGGCTCGAGGTCGAGAGCGACTTGCTGCATATGCTCGTAGGTTCGCGTTCCCATCCGCGAGGTGCGCCGGTGGCGGCTTTGACTGCGCTGCGGTGAGGCCAGCCGCGTGTCGTCGTAGCCTGGGCAAACGGTGAAGACGCGAAGCGCGCCGGCGTCCTCGGCAAAAGAACGGTAGCTGCTGGTCCACATCGCTTCGCGCACCGTGCGGCGGCCGACTTGCAGCGGCGAGTATATGCACCATCCGCTGAAGAACTCCCGCAGCGGGCGCGAAACGAACTGGTTGAAGACGATTTGGCCCGTGGCGATTGCGTGGAAGCCGCGCGTGAGCCGAGACAGCAGGCCGCGATGATAAAAGAGAAAGCCGAGGAACGGGCCGCTCAGGTAGTACCAGAGAAGTGGACGACCTCGCAGGCGCTGGTAGACAGGAGACAGCATGAACTCGGTTCGGACCGTGTTCAAGGCGCCCTCCACCATCTTCACGTCTTCAGTATTGATGGCCAGAAGGACGGCGAGTGCCAGCGGCCGGGGCGCTTTCTCCGCGGCGGCAAAGAGCCTTCGCGTTGCCTCGACCTCGGTCGGATTCAGTCCCTGAAAGGTGACCTGCAGATTCACCACGAGAAAGTCGAGCTGCGCATCGGCGGCCATCTGCAAGTGACCGCGGATCAAACGCGGATCTCCCGAGGAATAGGCGCCTCCGAGCGGCAGATCCGTGACTGCGGCGAATTCCCGATTCTCGTTCCAGTGCTGCGGCTGGTCGCCGGCGCGGTACCAGGGATAGTAGTGCGCACCGAGCAGCGGCCGTCGCTGCCGGGACACGCGACGCGAGACCGTCTCGCGGAAGAGGTCGAGCAGCTCACCAGCCGTCCGCTCCCAGCCGTGGTTGGCAGCGATCTCGCGTCCTGCGGCCCCCATCCGGCGGGCGAGATCGGGATCGCCCAGCACCGTTGCGATACTGTCCGCGATCTTTTCGGGATGTGCGGGCACGAAGCGGGCGCAACTGTCGTTCAGGACCTCACTGTATCCGCCGCCCTCGGTGGCGATGACCGGCCTTGCGGCCGCCGCTGCTTCCAGCGGCACCATTCCAAACGGCTCGCGCTCCGGAGTGTAGACGCAGATCGAAGACCGCGCGTAGACGTCGCTCAGCGTGTTCTGGTCGACGCGGCCGCTGAACATCGCTCGCCCATCGAGGCCCAGACCGCGTGCCAGTCGTTGTAGGTTCTGCTTCTCGGGCCCTTCGCCGATGATCCGGAGACGCTCGTGCGGCAGCAGGGCCAACGCCTTGATCACCAAATCGACGCGCTTGTGCTGCCAGAGATTGCCGACGAACAGAAGCGGGTCTGACGACGACAGCGGCGACACCGTCGCGGGCAGGTTCACCCCCGGATAGACCACCCGATCGGGGGCGCGGCCGTAGACCGTTCGCAGATACTCGCCGGTGGCGCGGCTGTTGGTGGCAAGCCGATCGATGCCTGCGGAGGAGTCGATCGTCTCGATCAGGTGCAGCAACACATCCAGCTCCGACACGCTGACCTGGTCGTAACGCATCTTTGGATACAGATGAATGCTGACCTTGTCGCCACCGTGAGGCTCTCGGCGCAGGTCGTAGAGGGTGCGAAGCGGCTCGGCCGCGAACCAAACGGAGGGGCGCCGTTGAATGAAGTGCGTCGGGAACAAATAAAGGAAATAGAGGTCGTGAGGCCCGATCATTTGCTCCCAGACCCTGGGAAGCACCACCGTATTGTAGAAGAACGCATCGCGGCCGGTGCGTCCGGCCGGAAGCCTGACAACCTTGACCTGCGATCCGACGTTGAATTCAGCCAGCAGGTCGCGCCGGCAGAAAGGCGTGTACAGCGTGACGTCCATCACGTGCTGCCAGCGACGCAAGCATTCGAGCAGGTAAACCTCCGAGCCGCCGTAGTGGCTGAGCTGCGGTGTAACGATGCCGAGGTTCATTCAGAGTACGCTGGCGCAGGCGGTCCGTCTGAGAGTTTATCACGCGAGTGTCACGGCAGCAGAAGCGCCTTTAGCGATTCCGCCATGACCGCCCAACTGCCGTAGTAGCGCTCCATGATGACGACGGGGGTCACCGTTAGTGTAATCAAGGGGAAGAGCAGGACCGGATACCAGGTCGGCGCCAGTACTCGTTCAAGACGAGGGCCACATTCGGGAATTGCCCACGCCAGGAGCGGCAGCACGCCCAGGATGTAGCGACCCTGCATTCCATTGATCTTTACCTGGCCCAGAGGCGTCCAGGTCACATAGAGGGCGGCGCTCAACGCTGTGAGCACTGCGACGAACGTCAGTAGCGCCAGCGTGCCCGACCATAGAACGGACCCGCGATTTCCCGGCGCGATCAGGGCCATGACCAGTACCCCCGCGGCGCTCACATAGTACCATTTCGGCATTGGCGTATCGGTCCATCCCAGATACCCGACAACCGTCTTCACAAACCATAGGCCTGAGGTGGCGACGTAATTCAGCATGGCCGCCGGCAGGAGGAGCGGATCCGCCAGGAGACGGTAGAATTGGCCGGATGGGGACAGGTCGGACGGCACGGGCGGTGTCAGACCCGAGAGGATTCGCATCCAGAAGATGACCGTCACGACCGCGACCGCGGCCATCAGGCCCTTGCTTCTCCACGCAGGATCTCGCCAGCGCACGAAGGCTGGCGCCAGCAACGCAAGCGCGAACTGCGGCGGCCTTGCCAGCGTCGTCGCCACGACGATGACGGCGAATATTGCAAACTCCGCCGTGCTGGCCTGTCCCTGCTCGGTGAGGGCGCGCGAAGCCATTGCGACCGCGAGTATCGAGAGGCTGATGAGCGTCGCATCTTGTGAAGCCGAGCCGAACTGCGACAGGGTCATGGGCAGCAGGAGTGTCGCGAAGGTCAGAGCCCTCCCGCGCCGACAAATCGAGAGCGCGAGGAAGCCGATGACGCAGGCCGCAAACCCGTTGATCAGGCGTGCCGCCACCAGTGTCTGGGCGAGGCTGATGCCGGCCAGACGGCCGAACAGCACGCCGATCATTTGTGGTAAGTACAGGAACGGGCCGTATTGCGCGGTATTCTGGAAGTTGACCAGGTCCTTGGATCCCGACCATCGGATTGCCCCGGCCTCGCCGGCCAACGCAACGGTCTGCTTCACCTCCGGATGAAACCACATGGATTGATAGAGGTCGCCAATCGCGACCCAGCTACCATCGACAGTGCCGCCGAGACGCTCTGAAATGAGCCCGCCGCGGCTTACCTGGTCGGCGCGCTCAATATGCGCCAGCTCGTCGGCAACCTGGAACGGCGGCATGATGATGGAGAGAGCGAGTACGGACGGCAGTGCGTAGATGAGGAAAAGCCAAGGCAACTTCTCGCAGGTCCGGGAGGCGGTTGGCGCGATATTTTTTGGCGATTTCAATCATCTAGCGCAAGGCGTCTGCGAAACAGATTCTTGCTCGGCGCCGGAATTCTCGGACAAACGCCAATTTATAGAAAGCGGGTGCAAGTGTCGTCAACACTGGATGCGCCTGGACTACGACTTCCCAACAAACCGAGTTTTCCATCGGCACGATGGTTGCTCTAGGGTCCGTGAGGTTCGGACCCTTCGGAGGAGTTTTCCGATCCGATGAGTAGCAATTTCCGAAGCGGTAACAAGGCAGTTGATTACCGGGAGGAACGCATCAGCTATTGGAATTCCTATGAGCGCAGAAAATCGGGCCTGTACTATCACGACGAGCTTACGCGCATATATCAGTTCCTTGTGGCGCCGGGCCGACGAGTTATCGAACTCGGATGTGGCGAAGGGGATCTCCTGGCCGCGCTCAAACCCTCCCGCGGAGTAGGTGTCGATTTTTCTCCGAAGATGATCGCTCGCGCCGAAGCACGCCATCCCGAACTGAAGATCGTTCTTGGGGACGTCCAGGAGCTAAGGTTCGAGGAAAAGTTCGACTATGTCATCCTGTCCGATCTGGTCAACGATCTTTGGGATGTACAATCGGCCATTGAACGCATTGCCGCCGTCTGCGAATCGGGAACGCGAATTATAATCAATACCTACAGCCGGCTCTGGGAGTTTCCCCTTGCGGCGGCGCGCGGGCTAGGCCTCGCGCATCCATACATCGCACAAAATTGGCTCACCGTTGAAGATCTCGAGAACATTTTGTACCTTGCAGGCTTTCAGTCGATCCGGCATTGGCAGGAGATACTCTTGCCGGCCTGGATTCCGGGCGTCGCCAGGTTTTGCAATTCGTATCTCGCGCGGATGTTCCCTTTTCGATTCGCGGCGCTCACCAACTTCATAGTCGCGCGTCCGGCGCCGTGTGACGATACCATCAAGACCAATGCGGAACCGGTAGTAAGCGTCATCGTTCCAGCGCGCAATGAGGCCGGCAATATCGTCGAAATCTTCCAACGCGTGCCCGAGATGGGCGCTGGGACCGAACTGATATTCGTCGAGGGACATTCTACTGACGATACCTGCCGAACCATCGAGCGAGCTGTCGCAAGTCATAGTCATCGAAATTCAAAGCTCTTAAGACAACCTGGCAAAGGTAAGGGCGACGCGGTTAGAACGGGTTTTTCAGCAGCTAGCGGCGAGGTCTTGATGATCCTCGACGCTGACTTGACAGTGCCGCCCGAAGACCTGCCGCGGTTCTATGAAGCGCTTCGCTCGGGCAAAGGCGAGTTTATCAATGGAGTGCGGCTCGTCTATCCGATGGAGCAGCGGGCAATGCGGTTTTTCAACCTCATCGCGAACAAGTTTTTCAGCATCGCATTTTCCTGGTTGTTGGGACAACAAGTCAAGGATACCTTGTGCGGTACCAAGGTTTTGGCAAAGACGGACTACGAAAGGATCAGCGACGATCGCCAATACTTCGGCGACTTCGATCCGTTCGGCGACTTCGACCTGCTCTTTGGCGCCGCCAAGCTCAATCTCAAAATAGTCGATATTCCTATTCGCTACGCAGAACGAGTCTACGGCGAGACCAACATAGCCCGATGGAAACACGGCCTGATCTTGCTTCGGATGGTGGTATTCGCGTTGCGCCGAATAAAGTTCTTCTGAGTCCGAGGGTATCGAACGTGGTCAAGACGGATCAGCTGGCTCGATGTCGTTCCATGAATCGTAGCTCAGAAAGAAACTGGGGATTCGACCAATCCCAGACTCTTGCAGGCTTTTGGTCGACGTCTTCAGGAGGACCGTTCACCCAGTCGTTGGCCGATTGAGATAGGGCACCGCGCTCATTCATAGCTGCTCCGACGACCAAGCTTAGAAGGCCGAGCGCCACGATTAAGTGCTTCAGCCTTGAAGGACTTTCACCCACCAAACATCGGCTGCCGAGAATTGCCAACAGGAAGAACCACGGAATGACATCAGTCATTAGTCGTGCTCCATAACAGTGACCGCCCCACCAGTTTGGGTCCGTCGATACCACAAACAAATGAACCGTGATGACGCTCAACGAAAGAACTGCCAACCGTCGGTGCGAGAGCTCTCGCCAGTAATAGGCGACCAGCAGCAACGTAAAAGCCGACCCGGCACGTATACAAACAATCCTCGTGATGGACTTATCAGGTCACCGGCAAGCGCCTCCCAAAGGTGCCGTGAACTTAAGTGGAAAAGATAATAACTCGGAATCGGTTGGCCCGAGAGTTTCCATGAGCAAGCCACGAACACCACCATCCACGCGGCTCCGGTTATAGCTAGTGCGGCGAATTCCCTGCGTCGAAAGATAAACATGTAGGCGCTTATCGCTATGACCGGAATTGAGCTGGTGGGGCGAACGAAGTATGCCCATGATAGCAGCGTGGCCAACACAACAGGCCGCCCGCGATCTTGGCGTTCTTCCTGGGCGAGCAGCATATAAATGGTCAAGCCCAAAAGGAGTATCTGCCAGGTATGCGACCATAGAACCCTAGATGCTGTGCTCCATATTTGCGTACTAAAGCCGCCGCCTAGTGCTAGAACGACACTCCAGGATAGTGGCAGGAGGAGAAGCGCGGTGCGAAAAAATACCACTGTCAGAACAGCCATTAACAACGCCGCCAGCGCTCGTTGTATGTCACGCTCGCCATCTTCGTTATAGGCGCCATCTGGAGTATGCGCTGAAATGCCAAAGATATTCATTAAGACCACGATCGGTATGGAAAGCACGCTGCTGCCCACCGGGTACCGGTAGAGCCGTTTTCCATTGCGTACTTCTATTTGATACGGATAGCCATTCGCCGTATACCCTGGCAAAGCAAAGGGTTCCCGGCGAGGCATCGAACGTTCGTCGATCACAAGACTGTGGCGTCGCAAGAGGTTTTCGCTAACCAGCATCGAGTATTTGGCGTCGGTCATGCCGTGCAGACCAAAACTTACGAAGATAGCGAAAACCGATAACAGCATGGCGATCCCTATCGCGGATTGATGCGCCTTCAACAGCTTAGAGTCCCCAACCGGTTGCTCTGCACTGGCCGCGACCGCAATGCTTTCTGCCGATCCCATCATTCTCGCACCACTGGATTCCGATTTAGAGTCTCGCGTATCGACCTCGATACCAGTTGATGGTTTGCAGCAAACCGTAACGAAAGTCGGTCTCGGCGCGGAAGCCAAATTCTTGTTCGGCCCTCGATACGTCCAGGCAGCGGCGTGGTTGTCCATCCGGCTTGCTTGCGTCCCATCGGATCTCGCCGCGGAATCCGCTTAGCTCCGCGATCAAAACCGCTAACTGACGAATGGTTATCTCTCGCCCGGCGCCAAGATTGACCGGGGCCGGGCTGTCGTAGTGTTTTGTCGCCAGGACGATGGCACGTGCGCAGTCCTCTACATAGAGGAATTCGCGGCTAGCCAAACCTGTACCCCACACTTCGATGTGATCCGCCTTCGAGTGGTTGGCATCAAAACACTTCTTGATCAGGGCGGGAATCACGTGTGATTTGTCAGGCTCGAAGGAGTCTCCCGGTCCATATAGGTTTACTGGCAGGAGATAGATGGAATTTAGTCCGTACTGCTGGCGATAGGCCTGCGCCTGTACCAGCAACATCTTCTTGGCGATCCCATAAGGCGCGTTGGTTTCCTCCGGATAGCCATTCCATAGATCTTCTTCTCGAAACGGCACTGAAGTGAATTTCGGATAAGCGCACACGGTGCCGATCGCGACCACCTTCTCGATATTGTGGAGCCGTGCTTGTTCGAATACCTCGACCCCCATCATCAGATTATCGTAGAAAAATCGCCCAGGATTATCGCGATTAGCCCCGATACCGCCAACTGCGGCCGCTAGATGGATTACAATTTGTGGTCGTGTCTCATGAAACAACTTGGCGGTTTCCACGGGTTTTCTGAGATCGTACTCGCTGGAACGAAAGACCAACACTTGTTCGCAGCCCTCGCTCTTCAGTCGCTCAACTAGTTTGCTCCCCAGAAATCCAGTGCCGCCAGTCACCAGAATTCTCTTTGAAACGAGTGCCTCCATAGTTTCCCTCTTCGATTGCGATTGTAGCTATCTTCGGAAACGGATAGGTCGAGTCTTATGCTCTATTTTGCCGCGATCCTGAGCAAGCGCGTTTGGTAGCCGACGTTCAGGCCAGCCGGGATTCGTGAGCGCGGCCAATATTGCGCACCCCAGACGTTTATCACGCTGTCACTCCTTCCTGGCAAAGATCCCCGGTGGGTGGCGAGGGTGTGTGGTACTTCAGAGCAGATGACCTTCCGCCACTACCGGACTGGATCTCGGGTTGGCAGACCGGAGCCGGCGATAAAATCAGCACCGGTCCTTCGTCGGTTATCGAACTGTCGGGCGGCGAAAAAAATGTCCCTGAGCAAATTTACCAGGGACAGAAACCGAACAAGATCAAGTACTTGAGATGGTGGAGGCGCACGGAATTGAAAATCCGGGATCGGGAGAAGCAGGTAAGAAAACGTAGCATTTTCAACAGATTTTCAGCCCCCGACCACCCTAAGAAAACCCCGATTTACCGCTTGTTGTCCCTCAGGGACAATCATTTGTGGGCTCGACGCTTGTCCACTCGGGTGGCGCCCTTTTTCGAGCCTCGGTCGGCCAACCGCAACGCAACGATCCCAGAGCGCCCAAGGAACGCGGCGTATCAATTTCGTCTCCTCTCCAGCCAATTGCGATCACGCCAAGTTTGCCAGCTGCAACAGTTGACAGTTAGAGCGACGGGATAACGTACAGGGCGCGCAAGTTCGGCGCAATTGTGGCCCTGGCGCAGCTGCCGCTTCAGGCGCAGCTCGGCCTCTAACGGTTTCTTCGAAGGGGTTCCCCACGCAATGACCAGTTTAAGCCATACGATGTTTCCGCTGAGCCTGTTACTCAGCTAAGTTCGGGCAGCCACTTCACTTCGCCGCCCAGGGTAAGATCGCCATATTTGTTCTTGTACGACAAGTCGGGCCCGACGCCGGTCGTCATGGCCTCGAAAATTGCCGAGAGTCGCTCCGCTGCCGCTATCTCCGGTAATCTGTTGACAGAAGAATCCGCTGACACCCCACTCCGGCAGTCGCCGACGCTTCCCCTTCTCCTCCAGAGCACCCGATACGCGGCTAGGGTGCCATCCAGGTGAAATTGATCGCCGGTTTGATAGTGGATCGCGCCATTCTTCGTATTGAAATCAAACCCTGAGGTGATGGTGAATTGGAGGAGGTGTCGCTTGAGCTGAGCTGAGGCTGGGGCGGAACGATCAAGGTAACTTGCCACGGCGCTTGGCTCAAACGTCCAACAATTTCTGCCGATATTGGCTGGAGCGCCGCTTTCGAATTTGCCAGTCGGCGCATAAATGCCAAATTCCGTTTGATATTGCGATAAATAACGAAAATACTTCCTCTTATACTGGGCCAAATCCAACATTATCGGAAACATTTTCAACGTCTCCCGAACCGTTATCTGTATCTTTTGCTGGACCAAACAATTTCTTTGAGTTCAACACAGGAGCATGAACCTTGAGCCAGGTGTAGGGGACTGCAAGCGCGACTGAGTAGTGAGGGTGTCCCGGCGATATCGAGATCTGCCAGGGAATTGGCACAGGAAGACCGAAGTGTTCTTAGCTCGCAGTATTCGCGTTGAGAGCGTTGTTGGAGCCGTGGTAATAGGTTGTGGCCTGCACCCCAATTTCCCGCCGTTTATAAGTAGAGTCCGCCGGTTAATGATCTGCCCCGCAAAAGCATACCAAGCTGAAGTAGAGAAAACGGCCTGCGTGATCCGGTTAAGGCCGGTGTGGCCGGCGTTTTTTGCACTCAACAGACTCAAGTGAGTATCTCCAGTGAAGTGCCCGCTGCGGGCTTTCCCGCCTGGGCCGGAACTGGTTCCGGACCGGGCGCCGCGGTCTCTGCCCATTGCGCCGCAAACACCGCCGGTGCGCTATCACGCAATGAGCTGTGTGGTCGCACCTGATTGTAGTCCTGGCGCCACCGTTTGAGCTTGTCAGGTACGTCAGCGAGCGCGAAAAAGACCTCGACGTTCAAGCATTCGTCGCGCAGCCTTCCGTTGAATGATTCGACGTAGCTATTTTCCACCGGCCGGCCCGGCCGGATGAAGTCGAGTTGCACCCCGTACTGATACGCCCACACCTCCATGGCCTTGCTTGCGAACTCAGTGCCGTTATCGACCGTGATCGACATCGGCGCACCACGCTCGGCGATTGCCTGCGAAAGCGCTAACGCCACCTTGTGGCCAGTCAGCGAGCTGTCGGCCAGCAGCAGCACGCATTCACGCGTGAACTGATCGACTACCGTCAGCACCCGGAACCAGCGCCTATCAAGCAAACGGGCGGCCACAAAATCCATGCCCCACTTTTCGTTGGGTCGCGTCGCTCTAAGCGCCGGCACACGTGCGCGCCGCGCGATCTTCTTGCGCACCTTGGTCCGCACCGCAAGCCCGTCCTCGGTGTATAGTCGGTAGATCCGTTTGGCGTTCACCGCCCAGCCTTCGCGCCTCAGCAGCACCGTCAGCCGTCGGTAACCGAAACGCACCCGGCTCGCAGCCAGTTCGCGCAGCCGCACCCGTAACGCGTGCTGCGGATCTCTTCGGCTCCGGTGGTTCATCGTCGCTCGATTGATCATCATCAGCCCCGACACCCGCCGCGTGCTGAGTGCGAACACCATCTGCGTCCACCGCCCCAGCTCGCGTCGATGACGAGGCCTTACAGCTTTTTTTGCACGATCTCCTGGAGGATGTGCCGATCCAGTGACAGATCCGCGACCAGGTGCTTGAGCTTCGAGTTCTCCTCGCGCAACTGCCTCAGCTCACGCAGCTCGTTCAGCCCCAGTCCCGAGTACTTCTTCTTCCAGATGTAGAATGTCGCTTCGCTGATCCCATGCTCGCGGCAGATGTCGGCCACCCTGGTGCCGCTCTCCGCTTGCCGCAATGCGCGCAGAATCTGCTCCTCCGAATGTCCCTTCTTCGCCACCTTCGGGTCCTCCTTCTTCGCCTCAGAGGACCACGCTTGCCGCGCCAAACTCAACTTATCCGTGGCTCGCTTTTCGGGTTTTGGGTCACCCTACCGAGGCTCAAACTATCCGAATCAATTGACAGCGCAAGATCGAAAGACAGTTGGGCGGCAGTAAATTCATAAAGCTGCCGCCAACCCAAATCCGTGAACACCCGTGATTTGGTCGGAGTCTCCACCGGGAGAGGAAGACTTTCTCAACCGAACGTAGTAAGACTCGGAAAGGAGACAGCCAATGGTCCGGAAGAACCTCGGTGACGCCTTCGGCGGAAAGATCACCACCCTGGAAGAACAGCGCGCAATCTGGCTCGATGCCGTGCACGAGGACGCCATCTGGGAGGGGCCGACGTTCGAGATCCCGGTAACAATGATCGGATGCGAGGCCGTGAGCCGTTTTATGGAATTTCTGCTCAGCGTGGTTCCGCGCTTCAGCACCAAGCCGGTAGCGGTGTATCCCACAGCCGATCCGGATACTACCATCGTGGAATCATCTGGCGGTGGCGATACCGTACACGGCGGCCGCTATACCCAGCGCTATTTCACCCTGATCACCATCAGAAACGGTCAGGCGTTCCGCATGCGCGAATACGTCAATCCGTTCCAGACCTACAAGAGCTTCGGGAAGGAGCGTTGGGAACGTGTCGTCGGCGAGATCGCGGCGAAGCACAACCGGCCCTGGCCCGCTTCGCAACTACCCGACCCAATCGTGTTGCCGCCGCTGAGGTAAGAACCATCGTCTGCATCGTGCGAGCAAACTCACCTCAGATGACTGACGGACTCTGCTGGTCTCGCGGCAGATGAAACCAATAAAGTCCGGAGTGATCGCATCCCGATTGTTCACCCGGCGAAAGAAGTGGGTATAGAAAAATGAGTGAGTACGTTCCCCCGAAAGTTTGGACCTGGAACAAGTCGAACGGCGGACGGTTCGCAAACATCAACCGTCCTATCGCCGGGCCGACGCACGATAAGGATTTGCCGGTGGGCCGCCATCCCCTCCAGCTCTATTCGCTCGGCACGCCGAACGGCGTGAAAGTCACGATAATGTTGGAGGAACTCCTGGCCCTGGGGCACAGTGGCGCGGAGTATGATGCCTGGCTCATCAACATCGGAAACGGCGATCAGTTCGGCAGCGGCTTTGTCGCGGTGAATCCGAACTCCAAGATCCCGGCTCTCGTTGATCGCGGCGGTTCTACGCCGATCAGGGTCTTCGAGTCCGGCGCGATCCTCCTGTATCTCGCCGAAAAGTTCGGCGCGTTCGTACCAACCGAGGCCGGCGCGCGCGCCGAATGCCTGTCATGGTTGTTCTGGCAGATGGGAAGCGCGCCGTATCTGGGCGGCGGGTTCGGCCACTTCTATGCGTATGCCCCGGAGAAGATCGAATATGCAATCGATCGGTTTGCCATGGAGGTGAAGCGACAACTCGACGTCCTCGAGCGTCGCCTCGCGGAGAGTGAGTACATCGCGGGCAGCATCTACACGATCGCTGATATGGCCATCTTCCCTTGGTATGGCGCGCTGGCGAAGGGCGTGCTCTACGGAGCCGCCGAGTTCCTGAGCGTGCAGGACTACAAGAACGTGCATCGTTGGGCTGACGCACTCGTGGAGCGGCCGGCAGTAAGGCGGGGACGGATGGTCAACCGCGTATACGGTGAGCCGTCGAGCCAGTTGCACGAACGGCACGACGCTAGTGATTTCGACACCAAGACGCAGGACAAGCTCGCCGCAGGAAGATGAAACTCCGTTGCGCGACGAGACGCGACGTACTTGAATCCTCACGTGGCGCGGCGCGCCGCGACGGTGTAACTCGTGAATGATCGGAGTCCTTCGATGCCGCTGGCTGATCGGCGTTTGCCGCAGGGCGGCGATTGGCTGTCGCGTGAGCAACTGGCCAGCGTCACACCCGACGGGCTCGTCAATCGAACCGTCGCGCTGAAACCCTTGCTCGCCGCCAACAGCCGCGAAGCAGAACGGCTACGGCGGCCGGTCGACGCGGTCTGGGAAGCGCTGCGCGCGAGCGGAATCTTCTACCACTTCGTGCCGAAGATTTACGGCGGGCTCGAGTTCGGCGTCGACGCGTTCATCGACGCGATGCTGCCGCTCGCCGAAGGATGCTCCTCAACCGGATGGGTGGCGTCGTTCTGCGTCGAGCACAACTGGATGCTCGCCCATTTTTCAAAAGAGCTGCAAGACGAAACCTTTGGCGCCGGCTTCCCCTACATCATCGCACCGGGAGTTACCTTCCCGCCCGGAATCATGACGCCGGTTGCTGGCGGTTATCGAGTCACGGGCCGGTGGAAATGGGGCACGGGCGTGATGCATGCGGATTGGATTCTCGCGGCGGCCATGCTGCCCAACGGTCCGCGCCCGCATCTGTATTTTATGGCCGTCCCGGCAGAACAGGCGATCGTCGTCGACACATGGCACATGGACGGGATGATCGGGACCGGCAGTAACGACATCGTGATGCGTGACGTCTTCGTGCCCGCTCATCGCGCCATAGACATGAAGGAGATGCAGGACGGCACCGCGCCGGGCTGCAAGCTGCATACGAATCCCGTGTACAGGATGCCGATGCTGCCGTTTCTGGCCGTCGCCGCAGCTATTCCGGCGGTCGGTACGGCACGGCAGGCGGTCCGCCTGTTTCGCGAGCGGCTCTCCAGACGCGTGATCGTCGGCACCGAGACCACCCAGGGCGAAAAGCCCGCCGCCCAGATGCGGCTGGCCAAAGCGCACGTGCTCACGACTACAGCCGAGACGATGATCCGGCAGGCGGCGAAAGAGAACTTCGCGCTGGCGGAAAGAGCCGCGCCCGCAAAGGCCGACCAGCGTATCGAGCTGCGATGCCGTATCGCCTACGCCGTCAAATTCGCGCGCGAGGCGGTGCAGACCCTATCGGAGGCCGCCGGCGCCAGCGCTCATTCCCTGGACGATCCGCTCCAGCGCGCGCTTCGCGACATCAATACGATGTCGAGCCACGTGGTGTACGATCTCGACACTGTGCTCGAGCAGCAAGGCCGCGCGATGGTAGGCCTGCCGCCGAACACCGTGCTCGTCTGACGACCGCTCAGTCGCGCACGACGATGCCGCCGTCGACCTGCAAGCAGTGGCCCGTGATGGTTTGCGGCGTCAGGCGACGCGAGAAACGCCACTAGGCGGTGTACGATGACCTGCCTCATCCGCTCGGGTTCATGAAGTTCGCGCCGGCGATACCGGCGCGCGTCGGCATGTTTTCCGCCCGCCCGCAGCTGCACCTCGAGGCGAGGCGCCGCTTCCTGCTCAGGTCGAAGAGTCCGACCTTGACCGATAGACTCAGATAGCGCCGCACGGCGACACCGGCTCATAGCGCCTGCAATGCCGGCTTCAGCGTTTCCGATCAGTACGCGCGAAGCATCCTCCTGGTCTGGGTTCGGAGAGTGGCGCGCCAGCGAACCCGCTCCGGCAGGGCAAGGTCGATCGTTACATCAAGGCCAATGGAGCGTTGCGGTTCACATCGCTACCGCGCTGATACCGAAGTACTCCGCAGGCGGCATTTATCTCGGGTCCACTCCAAGCATCCGAATCGATATCAGAAAATCGTTCCTGCTCGATAGCAACTGCCCGAGATCGGGCGAATCGAAGGCGATAGGTCTCGTCGTTATCAACTAGATTCCAAGGTCCAACAGATTGTAGTCCTTGAGACCGGTTTTCACTTCCGGTGTCCAGCGATACTGCTCTTCCTGTCCGGCAAACGGCTTGTATTGGTAAGGCTTTTCGTCCGGAAACCGCTGCTGCCGCGCGCTGATCGCATACATGATCACCCGCGAGCGCTCACGAATGCGCTGCTCGTCGTATACCGCTATCGCGTTGTGCACGCCACCACTCGCGACTCCCAGCACTGACTTGCGGCGATGAAACCCGAAGTTGAGCGTGACTCGCACGTCTTCGCAGGTGTTTGCAAACGAGCCGTGGATCGCCTGTCGGTTGCAGATCACGACGTCGCCAGGCGCACAGATGAGGGGCACTGCGTCCGGCAAGCGCTCCGAGCCGGCCGCCGCGACCATCGCTTTGATGTCAGCTTTGCGATGCCTATGTGAACCCGGCACGACCCACAATCCGTTTGCCGCGTTACACCCGTAGAGTTGTGCCATGAAGTTGAAGCCGTGAGTGCCCTCGTCGAGGTCTGGGCAATCCCAGTGGGTCCAGCCGTCTCGGTGCCAGGCCACGGAACCGCCTAAGCCAGGCTGCTTGATCCATATCGCTTCGTTGAATGGCGTGAAGTCCTCGCCATTGATAGTTTCCGCGACCGCCAGAAGCTGCGGATGGCCGTAGAGCCGAAGGCAGGCATCGGAAAACTGCAGCGAACCAAGAATGAGCTGCACGACATGCTCGGGCGCTCCTTGCGGCGGTCTGGGTTCGGCCATCTTTACCGGATGGCGGCCGTGAGCATGAGCAGTACCGCCGATGGGATCAGAAAGCGGCCTGACCCAACTAATGTTCAGGGCTCTGCAGTCCACCCCGAGGGCCGGGCGGCCCTGACTGTCAACCTTGGCATCCTTTGTCACTGGCGCACGTGCCAGGATTTCTGCCACGTCACGTTCGATGTCTGCGAGTTCTTCTTCCCGCAGTAAACCTTCCAAGACATAGAAACCGCATCGCGAATAGGCGTCGATAATCGCCGGATCGAGATTACCGTCGCGGTCGAAGCGAAGCGGGCCTCGGTTGCCGAGCCCCATCGCGCGTTTCTCGCCTTCTCTGCGATAGAGCGCCATAGCTGGCTGGTGGGGTCCGTAGTCAACGATGGGGACCTTGACGATGGGAAGGTTTGCCATGCTCAATTACCGAAATGCGGTCGGGAGTTAGGTTCGTTTGGACTTTTCATTTTTTTACGACCGGCACGACCTCTTCATGCGGAAGAGACTATCACCGCATCGTACCAGCATTGCCGTGCTTCGGCACGACTCCTACACGAATCGAGACATGATCTTTTCGCCCAGCAGCCGCATGTAGTGGAGCTGCCGGTCGAGATTTCCGCCCTCCGCGTTGAGCCAAAGTTTGGTGGCACCCGCCTGGGCGATTTCTTCGATGCGCGCGATCCACGCCTCAGGATTGCCGGCTAGCGCGAAACGCTTCAGCGCATAGTCCGTAAGACCGAGTTCTTCCATGCGCCGCGGATTGGTGCCTTCCGACAGCACATGTTCATACGGCACGTAACCGTCGACGTACTCCTGGAGCCTCGCCTTGAGATCATCTGGGACCAGCTTGCCTTCGAGGCTGAAGCGCATCGAGTGGTTCAGAATCGAAGACACCGAGGCCTTGACGTTTTTGATCGCCGTATCGTGATCCTCATGCAGGGAGGTTCGGGTGGTGAACCAGATATCGACGTCCGATGGCTGGCGGCCCGCCTCGCGCGCGCCGGCGTGGATCTTTGCGATAGTGTCCGCGATAACTTCGGGCATCAGCCCCGTGCCGGCGATCACCCCATCACCGATTCTGCCGCCGAGGTGCAAAATCCGCGGACCTTCGGCGCATATGGAGATGGGAATTCGATTGCGAACCACCCTGGCCGTCCAGCGCACTCGCTGCGGCCGCTTTTGAAACGTCGCTTCGCCAGTGGCCAGCAAGGAGCGCACGCAGGCAACGTAATCCTCGATTCGCGCGCGCGACGCGATGGGGTAGCCAATGTTGAGGACCGCGCTATCGCCGCTGGCCATATCCATGAACGCCCTGCCGCCAGTGAGGCTATCGATGGTAGCCAGGAAGGACGCCATCACCTGTGGCTCGCGCGTCAGCGGGTTGGTGGGGCGCAAGCCTATCCGTGCGCGCGTCGATGCGACCGCAAGGAGCGCCACTCTGACGTACGCGTCGTCGCCGATAAAAGCGGAATCGTAGGTGCCGATCGCCTCGGCGCCGTAGTCTTCGGCCATCTTCACAAGGTCCGTGACTCGACCGAGATCTTCGCGGCGGAGAAACGGCCCGGGGGCGAGGTGGATGCCGAACGAGATTTTCATGCGAGCAACAACCGGATCACTGGTTGCTATCGGTCCACACACCCCCGGCATCCGAAAGATATCCGAGCGCGCGATAGGCGGCATCAATTAGCGGCTGACCTCGATCGTTCATGAGGATGCCAAAACCCATCCGGTTCATAGTGTAACCAAAACTCATTCGACTAGCCGGATCAGCGAACCCGATCGAACCGCCTGCTCCTACGTGACCGAACGCCGGATCGGAAATTATCAGCGAGCAATGCGCCGGCGTTTTCCAGGCCGCGATTGTCCATCGCCTTCATGAAGCCGAGCGAGAAACGGGTGGGAATCCTAAGTGTGACATCTTCATGCGTCGCGACCGAGCAGAGACTCATGCGCGTCACCGCGTCGCGGCTCACCAGACGAAGGCCGTTGAGTTCCCCTCCGTTAGCTAGTGGCGCATAAAGGCCCGCCAGGCCTCGTGCGTTCGAGATTCCGGTCGCGGAACCTATCTCTGCAGCGTGCGCCTCGCGGCTGTTGGGATTGAATCCGCCATTGTTGAACAGGAAGTAGTGGGTAGCAGAATCCTTCTCGTGAGTGGCGGCTTGCGAGATTCGGCTATTGCGGACTTCATCCGTGACGGGTGCGAAAATCATCGGCGCGACTCGCGGCTCGTGCTCAGCCGGCAAACCGATCCAGAAATCGATTCCGAGCGGCTTCGCAACTTCATCGCGAAAGAATTCGCCGAGCCGTTTGCCGGTCGAACGATGGACCATTTCCCCGACCGTCCACGCCGAAGTGACGCCGTGATAACCGTTGCGCGTGCCCGGTCGCCAGAAAGGCTCTTCGCGCTCCAGCAATCCGATCATGTGGTCATAATCATAGAACGCACCCTTCTTTAGAGGCGCGCGCAGATGCGGTAACCCAACCGAGTGATCCAACATCATCGAGGTCAGCGCGGCTTCCTTTCCGGCTTGCCCGAACGCGGGCCAATAGCGGATTACGGGAGCATCGAAATCGAGCAACCCGCGATCGGCAGCCATATGCGCGCACAGCGCCGACGCTCCCTTGGTCGCGGAAAACACGACCGATATCGTGTCGCGCGACCATGGCGCGCCTCCCGGTGCGACCTTACCGCCCCACAAATCGACTATTGTTCGGCCTTCGAGCGAGATGCAGAGGCTGGCGCCGAGTTCGTCGCGTTTTTCAAAGTTCTCGACGAAAGTTTGGAGCACTCCGTCGAATTTTGGATCGCACTCGCCCTCGATGAGGCCGCCGCTGGTGGTCAAAGAAATCGCTTTATTGCTCATGAGGTTTCGGTCTGCCTTCGGTCGATCTCCACAAGAGTCGCGCTTGTCCGCTCCCGTCAATTAAGTCCTAGACGATAAAGTTCGTTGGCATTGCTGAATATGATTTTCTCTCTAACTTCGGCTGGAACGCCGGCGAAATTCTCGCCAATCGTCTTCACTGAATTGGGAAATGTCGAGTCGGCGTGCGGAAAGTCCGACGCCCACATGTAGTTCTCTTCGCCAAAGAACTTCCAGGTTGCCGGGCCCAGAGGGTCATCCTGGAATGTCGCCCACACATTGCGCCTGATATATTCGCTCGGCTTCATCGGCAGCCGCGGCCGCGGATTACCGATTTTGGAATAAACGTGGTCAAGCCGATTGACCCAATTGGGAAACCAACCCACATCATTCTCTGCGGAAACGATCTTCAGCTTAGGAAATCGTTCAAACACCCCGCCGTAAACCAATCGTGTGATGCACTGCTCGACGACGTGGATACAATTAATCTGAAGGTCCGCGGGGCTCGGCATAAACGGCGTCAAAGACATTCCCGAAACCAGCGGCTTATGGAACGAAATCGGTATGCCAATTTCAGACGCAATCCGCCATAGCGGATCAAAGCGTTCGTCGCTGTATGGAATCTCTATGGTATTGCTCGCAAGCAGCAGGATACCTTTAAGACCCTTGCTCGCGCAGTGCTCAAGCTCCGAAACGTCCGGCAAGCTGCGGAGCGAGTAGAGTCCAATTCCGGCCAGGCGGCTCCGAGAATGCGAACAAAATTCCGCCAGCCAATCGTTATAGACTCGCATGCACGCCTGCTGCAGTTCAGTGTCGGTCATGCTCAACAGGGCAATGCCAAGACTGGGGTAAAGAACCTCGGCAGAAATGCCGTCGAGGTCCTGGTCCTTGAGTCGCTCGACGGGATCCCATCCGCTCGGCCGCGCTGCCTCGTAGCCATGTCTCATGTGCTCGCGAAGCTCCTCGCCGCTTCGGCCGGCGGCAAAGACGGCTGCGACAGTGAGCGGATGAAAGCCGGGGCCGACGAAAACGAGCGGCGCACCTGATCCTGGCCCGGTCGACTTTTCGTTCTTGATCACCCGCGGCGCGTTGTCGTGAAACTTGCGATCGAGGCGCTTCAGCCACAGGTCACCGGGCTCGGTCATATGCGAGTCGGCTGAGATAACCCGAATGTCTGCCATGATTTCCTTCCTTGGCCTAAGTTATGGCTTGTCCTGAACGCAAGACCCGCCCTGGCAGCGCTCCTGAATGCCGTCCATTTTCGTAGAGGACTTTGCCGTTGACTATCGTGTACTCGATTCCTTCGGCCTGCGTCACCAGCCGGCGTCCTCCGCCCGGAAAGTCGTAGCGGACCTCAGGACGTTCAGGTGAGCCTATGCGATCGAAATCGAAGATTGTAATGTCGGCCGCCAATCCCGGACGCAGTTCGCCCCGGTCGGCCATTCCGAAGAATCGCGCGGGCTCCGCGGTGATTCGCTTGATGGCGTGTTCGAGCGTAATGGCCTGCTTGCCGCGCACGAAATTACCGATGAGATAGGTGGGATAACCGGCGTTGCACAACATATCGACATGGGCGCCACCGTCGGAAATTCCGATCATCGTGCGTGGGTCACTGAATTTGCGCGCGACGCGTTCTTCATTAACGTCGAGCAGTGGGATCATATAGGTGAGATTCAGATCATCCTCAATAGCGAGATCGAAAAATACGTTGAGCGGATCGGCGTTGCGCTCGCGTGCGATCTCGCTGACGCTCTTCCATTCCATTGCCTTGAGCGCCGGCCTGGTGGCCTCTTTTATCTTTGCCCGATCCCAGATATCACGCAGAACCGTACGTCGTCCGAGCTCGACGCCGAACGTGCGGCGGAACTCCGTGCCTGCGTAGAATTTTTTCAGTTCCTCGACCGAGTTGTCGCCGAAAGCGGGCTTGATCGAGTTCATGCTCCCGAACAGGAACGGATTGCGGAGATTGAACTCAATGATAAGCGGACGCGCGGCGACTTGAGGACGGCAGCCACGCTCGAGCAGCGGCGCGGCTTTGTCGAGCGTTTGACTCCATGCTTCGGGTGCGTCATCCCGGTCGCGCAAATTGAGCCAGGTTACCGGGCGTTCACTTGCGTGCGACAGCAGGTTGAGCAGCCCATATTCATCTTCGGAAAGGCCGCTGGGCTGCCTGGTGAGCGCGATCTCGACGACACCGTGGCCAGCCTCGCGCAGAACCGCCGCATAGCTGCCTAGCTCATCACGACTAGCTAGGCGGCACGCGAGCGGCTGTCCTTTGTATCCCACATGCTGCGGCATCACGGTTAGCGAAAACCCGAAGGCGCCGGCAGCCATGCTCTCGCGGAGAAGCTCGGAGATCTGCGCAGTTTCCGCCGCGGTCGCGGCGCGCGCCATCGCTTCTTCCCCCATCGCCCAATGGCGGAAAGGTGAGAGCGCGGCAAGAAAGCCAACGTTGATCCCCAATCCGCGGCGCTGTGCCGCGTCCATATACTGGGGGAAAGTCTCCCAGTCCCAAGTGATTCCCTGATTGAGAACTGCGTACGGAATCGCCTCGACATGAACCAGATTCCACGCCGCCACGTCGCGTTCGGCAGGTTTGCACGGCGCCAGTCCAACCCCGCAATTGCCCATTACGACGGTCGTAACCCCGTGCCAGGAGGAGCAGGTGATGAGCGGATCCCAGCAGATTTGCGCGTCGTAGTGAGTGTGTGGGTCGATGAATCCGGGCGCGACGATCAGGCCCGATCCGTCGATGACCCGGTTGGCACCCTCGTTCACTTTGCCGACTTCAACGATTCGGCCTTGCGCGATCGCAATATCCGCCCGATAGCGCGGCGCGCCCGTCCCATCGATCACCGTGCCATTGCGAACAATCAAATCAAGGCGCATAGGAGCAAACCTCTAGGTTTTGCGTAGGCCCTGCGCGATACAAATGTCAAACGACCGGTTTTCGCGATGAGGTAGCGCCCCGTTGGCACGCTACGAATGATGGTCGGAGAGCCTTGCGGACTCTCTCGGCTCAGCGCGATCAGTCGAGCCCAGCGGGAAGGCGGTAAACTCGCGCGGCGGTTCCACTAAAGAGCGCGGACTTCTCGGCAGCGGAGGCGCCGGCCGCCAGACGCTTGCAGGCATTCCACAAGACTGCGTAGCTGCACCAGCGCTTTTGAACCGGGAAATTGCTCTCGAACATGCACCGATGAGCGCCAAATTTCTCGACGCAGACCTCGAAGAAGGGCCGCCATGCTGCGGCGATGTCCTCCGAAGAAAGCGGTGGGGCGCCGGCCTGCCGCCCCGGTCCGGAGCGCCGGACCGGAAGCGCACCGAGCTTCACGTGGACATTGTCGTGAGACGCAAGCGCCGTCATAGCCGCACGCCATTCGGCAAAGGCTTCCGCAACGCGACCCGCGTTGGGACCGCCGAGAATCGGGCTGCCGAAATGGTTGAGGACGATTGGCGTATTCGGGAAGCTTGCAGCGAGTTCGGCGATCTCGCTCAACTGCGGATGGTACACCCAGGCATCGAAGGCAAGATCGAAGCGAGCTAGAAACTGGAAGCCCTCACGGAAGCGCGGCTCCGCGAGCATTCGCGGACGCGGAACGGTTTTGTGTACACGTTCATCCGCATCCCAGGCCGTGGAAAACCGGATTGCGTGAAAGCGCCCGCCGCTGGCTGCGATATGGGCGTCGAGGATCGGCTCGACGCGTGAGCCGAGGTTCAGATTGACATTCCCGACCATCACCGCGCACGCCCGCGTCGGTCCGAAGCCACCACTCGCGCTCATCGCGGCCACGCCGGTAACGAACTCGGTCTCACCCAACGATCGAAGCTCCTCCGGCCCGTCAGCGCGATACATGGATCCGCACTCTTCAAAGACCGTCGCCCGGATATGGTGGCCAGTCGACAGATCAGCCAGTAATTCGGGGAAGAGGTATACGTTGCCGGAGTGATGCCACAAGTGGTGATGTGCATCCACGATCGACAGTTCAGGCTCAATGATCTCTTCGCGATGTTGGGCCAACCACGCTTCATCGACCCGGCCGGAAAAATCGGCGCCAGACGCCATGGCTCAAACTCCTTTCACACCGAGGTCGGTTAGTCCGCGTACGGTACGCCCTGTCCAGTGGAACGACAAATCAGGTTCATGCACTCTTTGAGACGAGCAAGCTTCTGCGCTATCCCGGTATTACTGGCAGGAGGAGGTACGAGGCCATATCGGCCTGATGAAATACAGTCTGATGCGCAGGCATCCCCTTGGTTCCTTCTCCGAATGGCTCGCCGGTATTGAGGTTGCGGTCGAAGCGAGGGAAATTGCTAGAGCTGATTTCGAGCCGGATGCGATGACCTCGCTGGAAGACGTTACTGGTTGCCCACAAATCGATCGTGAACAGATACGGCTTTCCAGCCTCAATCATCTTTGGCGTGCTTACGGACTCCCGGTAGCGGGCACGAATGATGCCGTCGAGAAGATTCTGAGCGTAGCCGTCGGGATGCACGTCCACGAGTTTTGCGGTGAAGTCGGTATCGACCGCCGAAGACGATGCCCATAAGGCGACAATCACCGGCCCCGTTACCTCGAGCGGTTGCTCCATCGGCTCAGAAGTATAGACAAGCACGTCGGCTCGTTCTTCGACCGGTCGTTGATCCTGCACGCCGATATCAATAGCGAGATTGTTGCCACCTAGCGACGGAACGGGATCATTGGGATCGTAGATGTAGGTATCGGCGCGTTCCGCATCCGGCGGTACGGTGGAAAGCGCACCATCACCACTCAGAGCATTGGCGCCCTTTTGGCCGTGCAGGAAATAGCGAACCTGCCGCAGGTTTGACGGCGGCCAGTCAGACAGGCTTTGCCATCGATTCTCGCCCATAGTGAAGATGGTGACTGGCGGCTCATCGATGATCCCGTTGTCGATATCCTTAAGCCAGTAGTCGAACCATCGCAACAGAGTCTCATTAAGATCGATCAGCGCGGCTGGTCCGAAATCGATATCGCCTGTGCCGCGCGAGCTCGGCACGTTATAAGGGAGCAAGTGGCCCCAAGGTCCGATGATCAGTCGCTGCCCATTGCGCGCCTTCTCGAATCTACTGTTGGCCTTGATGCTGCGATATGCAGTCTGACCACCTTCTCCGAAAATGTCGTACCATGAGGTGACGTGCAGCATCGGTACGTTGATGCTTGCGGCATGGCGGTTTACGTTGGCGCGATGCCAGTACTCGCCGTCGTCGGCATGCGCGATATGATCGGCAAGATACGGCGCGGTCTCCTTCAGGAGCTCGACCCAGTCCTTGATGGGGAGGTGGCGATACCATTTCTCGGTGAGCGGAGTGAAGGCATTCATGCCGAAACGAGTTTGTCGGATGATAGGAAACTCTCCTCCTTCGACATACTCCTTGACCTTTTCGAACAGGTCGTTCCGCTTTGCTCGCTTCAGGGTATTGAGTCCCTTGAAGATGGCATAAGGGATCATCCATCCCCACAAGGAAGCTCCACCAGTGTGATAGATCCAGCTCGCGTGGTAATCGGAAGACGCCGAGACCGGAGCCATCGCCTGTAGTGACGGCGGCATAGGATCGTTACATGCGATCATGTACTGCGTCAGTCCCAGGTAGGACTGGCCCGTCGTTCCTACCCGGCCATTGGACCACGGCAGCCGTGCCGCCCATTCGACTGCATCATAGCCATCAGCGATCTCCTGAAAGATGGTGTCGTACTCACCTTCCGATTCGAACCGGCCGCGACAGTCCTGCATGACAGAGATATAGCCATAACGGGCGAAGAGGTAATTGGCACCATTGGGGTCGTCTGAGCCCTTCTTGTTGTACGGCGTACGGCTGAGCAGAACCGGAAAGCGCCCAGGCGCGTCAGGACGTATCACGTCAGCGAAGAGCGTGACCCCGTCTCGCGTCTTCATGGGAATGCTTTTTTCGGTTGAGACTTTGTATGTCTTACGCGCCGGAACAATCACGTCAGCCTCCTATCTCCGGCCGCTTCCAAGCGGCTCAAGGATTTTCGCCATAGAGAGGTCTTCCCCGGATTCAGACAGTGAGCGGCTCGAATTTCGCCAGGTAATCTCCTCGGTCACATCATCGAAAACTATTTCGACCGGCATGCTGCTGCGGATATCGCTATTTGCGACTCCGACCAGGTGGCGAGGACTCTCGGGCCCTCGGCTAATTCAACTTCCGCGACGTTGTAGGGAATGTCGCGTTCGTAGCTCCGGAAATAAGCCTGATGAAATACCACCCAGGAATTGACCCGGCCGCGACCGCTGAGCTGCTCCCAGGTGAACTTGCGCGACCAGCATCCCGGGCAGAGCGGTGACGGCGGATACCAGATTCGGCCGCAGCCCTCGCATTTCTGCATCCGCAATTCCCGGCGCTTGAGCCCTTCCCAGTATGGGCGGTTCAACGATGAAATCCCCGGTAGAGGTTTTTGATACCGCGGCGCGGATTCTGCCATTGACGGTCTTCCTCGTCACGAATGATTGATGCGGCGTGTATTCGTTTACCTGTGATGGATGAGCGAATCGCCATAGGCATTCGCCCACTGGATAATCCCGGCGTTCTTGACCTGCCGCGAACCACATTCGCCTCGCTGTTGCCGTATGATTTCACGTCGACTCCAAGTGCACCAAGGAGCTTGGTCGCTCACGGCCAGACGGCCGCAATCGTCAGGTAAAAAACGCGAATGCCGTCGAGAATTTTCTCCATGGCGACTTCCTCAGGGCGCGCGATACACTCGACTCCGCACAAATCTAGATCAGGCTTGCCCTCGATTGGAAATGGATCGATAGTTTGCCGCTGAGCGACATCGTTTGTCCGCTCCGCTCGATCACTCAGGTTGCTTTGAAAAGGGATAACGAGAACGGGCGTCATCGGCTCTTTTTCGATCGACGCCGATAGAGGGAAAACCCAATGGTTGGACCACTCGAAGGTGTAGTTGTTCTTGATCTCACGCAACAGCTTGCGGGTCCGGGCGGCACCATGTTGTTGGGCGACATGGGCGCCACGGTCATCCGGGTCGATCCGCCTCCGGCCCAGGTCGTAGCGGGTGTTGCACCTTCGGGCATGGTGCCGGGCGAAAAATACCTGCGACGAGTCGATCTCAACATTGGGCGCAGCAAGCGCAGCATTTCACTCGATCTCACGAAGCCCGAAGCGCGAGAAATCGTTTATGCGATCGCGCGCCGCGCAGACGTAGTGTGTCAGAACTATCGTCCAGGGGTAGCGGGAAAGCTTGGCATGGATCTCGAGTCGTTTCGAAAAATCAAACCCGACATAATCTATAGCTGCGTATCGGCCTACGGCGATCATGGCGCCGAGAAGTTTCGACCCGGATTCGACATTGTTGCGCAATCGGGAGGTGGCTCGATGGCCGCGGGACTCGACGGTTCTATGCCGAGTCCGACCGCCGTTCCGATCGGCGACGTGACGGCATTCTGTATGGAGGCCCTCGGCATCGTCGCGGCGCTGTATCATCGCCAGCTCACCGGAGAAGGCCAGGCTCTCAGTACCTCTATGCTCGCGGGGGCGCTCCTTCAAAACATCCTTAGACTTATAACTATCGACAAAATCGATCATGAAGATCGACACGCTGCGCTCGAGCAAGCACGCAAGCTGGTGGCCGCGAAAGCGCCCTACAGCGAGGTGTTGAACGCGACCGCCTCCGGATTGGGTGGCCAGATGGCGCCGACTTTCACGGGCGGGAACATCGTAACCGACGTATACTACCGCGTTTTTCGAACCAGAGATGGGTACGTCACCGTCGGTTGTTTGAACTTGCGCCAACAACAACGCATGAATGCAGCACTTGATCTTCGCGATCCACGGTTCGAGTCTGGCGCGACGACGGACTCGATCAGGTCAGAAGAAGCAAGGCTGAGGCTCGAACAATTGAAAGGAAAAGCCGAAGAGCAATTCGCCGCGCGCTCCAGCGTCGAGATACTTGAGATTCTCGAAGCTCAGGACATCGCGTGCGCACCTGTACTCAACGTACTAGACACATTTGATAGCCATCATCTTTTGGAAAACGGCTATCTCGTCGAATATGAGCACCCGAGCGCCGGCAAGACCACGCTAATGGGCCATCCGATTTGGTTCGAGAAGACGCCGATGCGCATCAAGCATCCAGCGGAAGCGGTGGGCGCCCGCGGTGAGGAAATTCTTTCCTGGCTCGGGTATAGCTCGTCGCAAATCCAGGCACTTCGCGAGCGACGAGTCGTCTGTCAATGAACTACCGGTGCCTAGAACTGGTTAATCGTACTGATGCCCTCATTCTCGAATTTCGACATCCGCTCGATCACGCCAAAAGCCTTTTCCAGAGGGATGGTCTCGCTAACAAGCTTTCTGGGTTCGAGCCGCGGGCGTTCGACCATG
>CAVWMQ010000004.1:0-629400 GCA_963756155.1 uncultured delta proteobacterium | reverse complement strand
TCCTTGCCTGATTGTCCCTCAACCTGAGAGACGTGGGTGCCTACCAACACCTCCAATTCCTTCGTCGTGAAACAAATCAAGGAGAGCGGCACCAACGTCAGGATCTTCCCGGTCGGCAAGTTGCGCGCCTTGTTCAATCACGGTCACATCCAATCCGAACCGCCGCACCGCCTGCGCGAGTTCAAGGCCGACATAGCCGCCGCCAATCACTATAGAGATGACCTGGTAAGACGATCGAGATCGAGCGCTTCGATATGGGTCATAGGATCTTTCGACGCGGCGAGCCCGGGAATATTGGGCATCGTCGCGTGCGAACCCAGGTCGAGGAATACACGTTCGCCGACAATCCGTCGAGTGCCCCCATCGTTGAGCGCGACCTCAATCGTCCTCGGAGCGACGAACCGGCCTTCACCCATAATTAATTCTATTCCGGCGTCCGCGGTACGCTTGGCGTGGAACTGATGTTCCGCTTCCACCATCTTGCGTTTGCGCTGCTGAACCCCGGCCATATTGATTGGAGTCGATCCATTTCCAGTCCGAATTCAGCGCCCCGCCGCGCCAGCGATGTTACTCTGGCGGGGTAGATCACGTTCTTGCTTGGCAGGCACGCGATATTCGGGCACGCACCGCCGAGCCATTTCCGCTCGACCATCGCAGTGCGATGACCCTCATCGGCCATCGTCCATGCGGTCCACTTACCGGCTTCTCCGCTTCCTAGAACTAGAATTTGGTATTTTTCTGCATCAGCCATTGGCCCATCTCCTTAATAATGAACATGGGTTTGTCCGGGCCTAACCACCGAAGTCAGTCCTCAGGTCTCGCGGAGTAAACGGTCGAAATGACAGGGGAACGGACAAACCGACCGCGTGTCATGAAACACCTTCGCACAATATACCCGACCTGAACCCATGCGCTTGATGTAGATTTCCGCGGACACCAACATCCCCAGGCAAGGAGCCAGAAAATAAATCCAGATGCTCCGCCATATCCAGGCGAATAGAGCAGACGAAAAAGATCTTGCCGGATTAACGCTAAACCCTGAGATCGAGGGGCTTAACGTGAAATACGAGATCGTAAATAGCGCCACCAGTATTGGACTAAAGCGGGCTAAACGCCGATGATTCGATGCGTACAGTGCGATGCTAATGAAAAGTCCCGACAATACAAACTCAGCGATGAAAGCCACGGTTCTTCCATATATTCCAGGCAGCGTCACAAGGTACCTTACCGGGGCGGCAGAAAGTCGTTCGCCCAGGAGCTGGTGCGCGATCAGTACGCCGACGACTGCGCCAACGAACTGCGCCACGACATAGCAAACAGCATCCCAGCGGTGTATTCGGCGGAGCCAAAGAAACGCGAGCGTGACCGACGGATTAAAATGGGCTCCCGTCCGACGACCGAATGGCGAACGGATGATTAGAAACGTCGTCATGCCGATTGCCATCCCCATCAGAAGCGATCCCATTTCGCGTGAGAGCGCGAACGCCTTCAATGGCGAATCGTTGCCGTAAATTAATGTGCCAAAGGTGCAGATGCTCAGCATCAGAGAGCCAATCTCCGAGCCCTCCATCAGATACTCTCTCCAGTGCGCAGTAAGTGCGTCTGCCAACGTAGCCGACGGTGCGAGCGCGGTCACCGGGAAGTGGATCGCAGGTGCCGGATTGAAGCTCTGAGACTTGATCATAGTTGGGCGCTGGGAGCGGGCAGCACCATCTCGCTCACGCCATTACTACGAACGTAGACGGCATAGCGATCGAACCGGACGACCTCATGAAATGGCCCCAATTGCCTCGCGTATGATGTCGACGACGAGGCCAGGCGCAGTAACGATTGGCGCGTGGTCGACAGGATGCGACCGCACCCGGGCGTGCATCCGCTCCGCCATAAAGCGCTGCGTGTCGAGGACGATCATGCGGTCCTGCTCCGCTATCAGATACCAGGTCGGGCGGTCTTTCCAGAGTGGACGATTCACAGGCACCGTGATGCATGCGGGCGAAAGCGGCCGCTGAACAGCGGAGAGCAGCGCCAATTCATCGGCGGAAGCATTCTGCGCGAACGCCGCGGCGAATGCCTCGTGCGGCAGATAGATCAGCCCATGATTGTCCGGCGCCAACTTTGGGGCCAGCGGATGAGGCTTGCTACGATAGAAGACATCGGCGACCGTCTCGCCCTCGTCAGGAGCAAGGGCGGCGACGTAAACAAGGGCTTTCACGTTCTCATTCCGTGCAGCCCCGATCACGGCCCCAGCGTAGGCGTGACCCGCAAGAACGACCGGCCCCGAAGCCCGCTCCAGCGTGCGCTCAACCGCCGCCGTATCATCAGCAAACGACGTCAAGGGCAACGGAGCTGCGAGCACCCTGATGCCTTCGGCAGCCAGCGGCGCGATGACTTTGGCCCAACTCGATCCGTCAGCCCAGGCGCCGTGCACCAGAACAACACTCACATTCTCACGCGACATTGGTTCTCCCCTTGTGCTGCGTGATCAACTGATCGGCGACGTCGTTCAGGTTTGCACCGACAATCTGGGGCTGCGGGCCGACTCCCAAAACGTCGTTGCCTATTCGCTTGATCAAGGCAGCCTTCCAGCCCGCAGCGACGGCGCCGAGGGTGTCCCATGTATGGCAAGCGATAAGACAGAGCTGAGACGGCTCGACTCCAAGCTCGCTCGCGACATAGCCATAGGCCTGCGGCGAGGGCTTATGATGCTTGACGCCGTCCGCACTGAAACGCCGCTCGAAGAAATCGACAATCCCACCGTGTTCGAGCTGACGCGTCTGCACCTCCGGCAAATTGTCGGTCAACGTGAATAGGCGGAATCCTGCCGCGCGGAGTTTCTGAAGAACAGCCGGCACCTCAGGGTGGGGAGGCATCGTCGAGAACTTTTCAACCAGTTCCTTTTTGTCCGCCTCCTCGATCCTTATGCCGCGCGTGTCGGCCAGCATCTTCATTACGGCTGAACCGATATCCGTGAAAGGCACATAGCATCCGGCTACCGTCAGAGCGGAGGAATACATAATGAGATTAGCGAACCAAAAGCGCATGGCGCCTTGGTCGCCGAAGATACGCTCGAACGTCGGCTCCAATGTTGTGAGATCGAGTAGCGTCTCATTAACGTCGAAGACGATTAGAGGAAGAGCGGCCATTGGATTCACTCCAATTCGTTTCACTGTCCTGGGATTACTGCCGCGCCATGGGCTCGCACGCGGTGTCGGCGCACCGAGTCCCGAAACTAACGGACGAGAAACTCGCGGATCGCCGCCGCGATCTCGGCGGCGTGCGTCTCCAGCGCGAAGTGCCCGGTATCGAAGAAGCGCACGAGTGCGCCAGGAATATCCCGCTTGAAGGCCTCCGCCCCTGCCGGCAGGAAGAAAGGGTCGTTCTTTCCCCACACCGCCAGCAATGGCGGCTTGTGGTCTCGGAAGTACTTCTGGAAGGTCGGGTAAAGCGCGACGTTTGTCTTGTAGTCACCGAATAAATCGAGCTGAGCCTCGTCTGCGCCCCGCCGGGTCAGGTAGAAATTATCGAGCGAGTATCCGTCGGGCGAAACCGTCGTCGCATCAGAGACGCCGTGTGTGTATTGCGAAACGGTCGTCTCGGGCTTGAGGAAGGCGCGGAGTGCGTCGCGGTTGGCCTGCGACGGGTTCTCCCAATATGCCCGGATCGGGCTCCAACCGTCGCTCAAACCTTCCTCGTAGGCGTTTCCGTTCTGGGAGACGATCGCGGATATGCGTTCCGGATGCTTCAGAGCAATCCTCAAGCCCACAGGAGCGCCGTAATCGAAGATGTAGATCGCGAAGCGCTTCAGCCCGACCACATCGGTAAAGCGATCGATTACCTCGGCGAGATTTTCGAAGCTGTATTTGAACTTATCGCGGGGCGGCAGATCCGATTGACCGAAGCCTGGCAGGTCAGGCGCTACGAGGTGAAAGCTGTCGGCGAGAAGCGGAATCAGATCGCGGAACATATGCCCTGCGGTCGGAAAGCCGTGTAGCAAAAGCAATGTCGGAGCGTCCGTCCGACCGGCTTCGCGATACGAAATCTTCAGGCCATTAACATCGGCACCACGGTAGTGGATCGTTCCCATTGAGACTTTCCTCCTACGATATTGCGTAACCGGCTTGATGCTCTTTAAGCGGTTACCCTTTTACTCGTAACCTGTCAAGCGCCAGAAGAGAGGTTACGTTTGATGGAGTTGAGGGTCCTGAGCCTGCTAAATTAGACCACCGAATAGCCTTTAAGGCGAATGACCACTGACGACACCCGCCCCCCCGCGATGTTCATCGCCGGGGACCCAAGTCTCGACTTTCTTAATTCAATTGGCACGCCGGTCGATACGGTGGTCGAATGGCTGGCAGACGGGCAGGACCTTATGGCTTGGCTGGAACAAGCAGAGCTTGTGCCCCTCGATGCGGCCGCAACGATACGCGCCAATTGTTTTCCAGGAGAACTCGACGCTGTTGCTGCTCAAGCCCGCGCCCTCAGGGAATGGTTTCGCGCCTTCGTCCTGGCGCACAGAGGCCGTTCGTTGGGACCAGACTCGCTACCCGAACTTGAGCCCCTGAATAGAATACTCGAGCGCGATGATGCGTATGGTGCAATAGCGGTTAGGTTAGTCGATGCGCCCGATCAGGTAACCACGTCCGGGCTTGAATGGCGTACCCTACGCCGCTGGCGTGCGCCGGACTCGCTCCTCTTGCCGATCGCACACGCAATTGCGAACTTCCTTACGTCCGAGGATCTTTCTCGCGTAAAGGCATGCCAAAAATCTCCGTGCACACTCTTCTTTCTGGATAGGACTCGCGGACAAGCTCGTCGTTGGTGCAGCATGACTCTGTGTGGAAATCGCGCCAAACAAGCTCTGTATCGTGCCCGCTTAAAGCGGCAGAAGCGCCCCGCTCATCGCGACAGGAAGGCGTCAAAGCGCAGGAGATGAGTTAGCCCAGGTTTTCTTCGGCGCCGACGGAGTCAAAGTAACCTACATAAATCTGCTTGAGAGGTTAGCGCGGTCGCGCATAACGAGACGTGTGGGTCGGCTACCCGCGGTTCCGAATCTGACAAGGCTCAAAACTGGTCCGTAGCTTCGATTGGTGCTCTAGAGCGCTCGAGCTCGCGTGCGCGCTCCGTGATGCTGACCTCATCGCAAACGGCCGCGGAGCGAGGAGAATTGAAAATCCGGACCAGGCAGAGGCCGGTAAGAAGAGGTAGATTTTCCGCGGCTTCCGGTCGCGTCATCCTGTGAATTACCGTCTATGCCCATCTGGATGGGACGCGAGTCTCAGGACCTGGCGCGTACAGTCAATTTTCGTGGAGCATTCTACCAATCCGTCGTCATAGTTTCCGAAACTCCGATATCGGTCTGAGCAGTGTGAAGCGGCATGAAATTCAACGCTTGAAATGAGCTCGCATTGAGCTGGCCGCTTAACAGAACCGGAGAGAAAAGCGGACATTTCGATCATTCGCCTATTTGTCTGAGAATCGAAAAGAGCTTGATCTAACTGGTGGAGCTGACGCGGATCGAACGCGCGACCTCCTGAATGCCATTCAGGCGCTCTCCCAAACTGAGCTACAGCCCCACCGATGGCGAGATTTTTCAGCTAATCCGATACGCCCCGCTTAGTCAACGACGCGTTCCGCCGACGACGCAGGCCGCGGCACGGCAAGCTCGCCAGTCGCGGTCAGCGTGCAGCGGCGAGAGTTTCCCGCGTCCTGCCACTCACTCGTGCCGTGCGCGCTCGAGTAGCTCGCGCGCGGCGCGGCGGAACTTGTCTGTGATCTCCGCGCCGCCGAGCATCCGCGCGATCTCTTCGCCGCGCTCGCCCGGCTCGAGCACGTTGACCCGGCTCCTGGTTGCGCCGCGCCGCTCTTCCTTCTCGACGAGGAAGTGGCGGTCAGCGTAGGCCGCGATCTGCGGCAGATGCGTCACGCACAGGATCTGATGATAGCGCGCGAGCTGCTTGAGCTTGCGCCCCACAGTCTCGGCGACCGCACCGCCGATTCCGGCGTCGACCTCGTCAAAGATCAGGGTCGCGACGCCGCGCTTCTGCGCCTCCAGGCGTTTCAGCGCGAGCATCACGCGCGACAACTCACCGCCCGACGCGATTCGCAGCAGCGGCATCGGCGGCTGTCCTAGGTTGGGCGAGAGGTAGAACTCAACGGTGTCCGCACCGGCGGTCCCCAGCGCGCGTCCGTCGTGAACGAAGCCGGCTTCGTCGTCGGCGACCGCGGCGAGCTGCGCCTCGAACACCGGCGCGCGCATCCCGAGCGTCTTCAGTTCCCCCTCGGTCTTGCGCTTCAGCTCCGCGGCGGCGCGGCGGCGCTTTTCGCTGAGCTGGCTGGCGCGCGCCGTCAACTCGTCGAGCGCTGCTGCCAGTTCATTCTCGACCTGGGTCTTCGACTCGGCGATTCCCTCAAGCTCGGCGATCTCCACGCGTGAACGCTCGAGGGTTTGAATTGCAGCGTCGATCGAGCCCCCGTACTTGCGCTTGAGGCGGGTCAGCTCCTGGAGCCGCGTCTCGATCTGCTCGAGGCGCGCCGGGTCCGCCTCGACCTTGCCGGCGTAAGCGCTGAGGGTGCGCGCCGCCTCGTCAAGATTGGTGCGCGCGCTCCTGACCATTTCGAGTACCTCGCCGAGCTTCGGGTCGAGCGCGGCCGCGTCCTTGAGCCGCGACTCGGCGCCGGCGATGGAATCGATCGCCGCGGTATCGGCGCCGTAGAGCATGTCGTGCGCCTCGGCCGCGGCGGCAGCGAGCTTGGCCACGTTGGCGAGTATCGTGCGTTCGGTTGCGAGCTGTTCGTCTTCTCCCGGCGCGAGCGCCGCGCGCTCGAGTTCCATCGCGCGAAAGCGCGCGAGCTCGAGCAGGTCGGCGCGCTCTCGTTCGCGCCGTTCGAGATCGCCGAGCCGCGCCTTGATGTCGATTGCGCGTTGATAACTGGCGCGATAGCCGAGCAGCGGATCGTCCAGGCCTGCATAACGATCGAGTATCTCGCGATGGCTCTCAGAGCGGAGCAGCGATTGCTGCTCGTGCTGACCGTAGACCTGCACCAGCGCCGCACCGATACGGCTCAAGCTCTGTACGGTCGCAAGCTCGCCGTCGAGCGTGACCCGCGAGCGCCCACCTTCGGCGATCACGCGCCGCACCAGCATCTCGCGGCTGTCCGCCTCGCGCGCGCGCCCGGCCAGTTCGGCTATCGGCGCTTCGCCCTCGAGTCCGAACAACCCCTCGACCACTGCCTCTTTTTCGCCGCTGCGAATCATGTCGGGCGACGCACGGCCGCCGAGCAACAGTCCCAGCGCGCTCAGTATGATCGTCTTGCCGGCGCCGGTCTCACCGGAAAGAATGTTGAGTCCGGATGCGAACTCGAGTTCCGCCGCTTCGATAATCGCGAAGTTCCGGATGCGCAGTTCGACCAGCATCCGCCGCTCCTATCCCCAGCGCAGTTTGTCGCGCCAAACCTCGAAATAAGGATGCGCCGAGCGGACCAGCACCACCGCGTGTCTACCGCGATGAACGTGGATCGTGTCCGCGGTTCCGATCGGCACCGATTCCTGCCCATCGACGATAAGCGTGCCGTCATGATCGGGCGCGGTGACGCGAATTTCGATCTCGAACGTGTCGGGCAGTACCACCGGCCGGTTAGTGAGCGTATGCGGACAGATCGGCGCCAGCACCATCGCGCCGAGGGTGGGAAATAGGATCGGGCCGCCGGCGCTAAGCGCGTAGGCGGTCGACCCGGTCGGGGTCGCGATAATCAAACCGTCGGCGCGATACGAACAGAACGGCTTGCGATCCGCGACCACGTCGAGCTCAAGCATCCTGCCGAGCGGACCCTTGTTGAGCACCACGTCGTTGAGCGCTTGCAGCGGTCCCGAGCGGCGCTCCGTCGAGTGAGCGCGTTCGACGATCGCTTCGAGCATGATCCGGCGATCGACGTCGTAGCGCCCCTCGATAACTTCCTTGAGCGCGCTGCTGGCTTCGTCGCGCGCGACCTCGGTCAGAAATCCCAGCCCGCCTAGATTCACGCCCAGAATCGGAACGCCGCGCGGCGCCACCAGCCGCGCGACGCCGAGCAGAGTACCGTCGCCGCCGAGCACCACGATCAGGTCCGCGCGCGCGCCCAGGTCAGCACGCGGGACCGGCTCGGCGCCGATACTGGCGGCGACCTCTGCTTCGGCGATGACGTGCTTGTGCTCGCTCTTGAGCAATCGCACCAACGGCCGCGCGGTCGCCACAGCCGCGGGCGTGTCGCGCTTGACGACCACGCCCACCACCTTTATCAACCGCTTGGTCACCGCGCGCTCACGCACACCATATCTTACCTTGGAAAGCTGGTGTGGAAAGCCGAGCGAAAGCCGCGCCATCCGGGCTCCGGCTCGCGTGATTGCGACGCGCCGGTCGATTGCTGATTCGAATTCAACTCAACTCACTTCGCGGTCGGCGGCCTGAATCCCGAAGAGACTCCAGTGCCCGTTTCCGGGCCATACACGATCGCGACCGAGTCGATGTAGTAGCCGGTCCTGGCCTCGCTGGTTTGCGACTTGCTCACCAGGATGACGACCGCGTCGGCACCGGACTCGCAAGCCTTGCGTAACAGCGCCGGCAGCACCTGGTCCTCGGTCGCGAAGACGTTGCCGGTCGCCTCGATGATCGCTACTTTGCGGAACTCCGCGAGCGGCTCCGATCGAAGCACCGGCATCTGACAGCCGGGCGGTTTCGCGGCATGTCCCGACGGCTCGATTTCGGAGTACTCGACCAGCGGCGGCAGCGAGACGCCCGCCGACGCGCATGCCATCGCGGCGATCGTCAGCGCCGTCATCAGGCCGCTCAGAAACGAAGCTCTCACGGCGCCTAAGTTCGCATCCACGAACGCGGCGGGCAAGATGTTCCCGGCGCTTGCGCGGCCGGTTCTCGCTTTCAGCGCCGCATCGTATAAAATCGCGAAGTAAATCTGTTTCGCGCGCGAAATTAATCCGGACGGCATCCACGGCATATTAAATGGCGAACTCGAATCCACCGCAGCGCCCGTTACTGGGCGCGCACATGTCGATCGCCGGCGAAGTCGGCGAGTCGCTGCATCGCGGCAAGCTGATTGGATGCGATTGCATCCAGATCTTCACCAAGTCGTCGCGGCAGTGGGCGTCCAAGCCGTACACCGAAGAACAGATCGCGAACTTCAAACGTAATCAGCGCGAGACCGGGATCGAGTCCGTCATCGCGCACGACTCCTACCTGCTCAACCTCGGCGCGCCCGACGAAACCCTGCGCAAGCGCTCGGTCGGTGGCTTCATCGACGAGCTCGAGCGATGCGAGGCGCTCGGCGTCCCCTACCTCGTCGCGCATCCCGGCGCCCACGTCGGCTCCGGCGTCGACGCCGGCGTCAAGACCGTCGCGCGCTCGATCGACGAGGCGCATGCAGCATGCAAAGGCTTCACGACCAAGGTCGCGCTCGAAATCACCGCCGGACAGGGCACCGTGCTCGGCTCCAGCTTCGAGCAGATGGCGCAGATCTTCGACGCGGTGACGGAGCACGAGCGCCTGCGCCTGTGCTTCGACACCGAGCACGCCTTCGCCGCCGGCTACGATTTGCGCACCGACGACGGCTACGATCGCACCTTCAATGAGCTCGACGAGCACATCGGGATCAAACGGATCGTCGCCTTCCACCTGAACGACTCGCTCAAGCCGCTCAACTCGCGCGTCGATCGCCACGAGCATATCGGCAAGGGCCACCTCGGTGCCGACGCGTTCCGCCGCCTGCTCCACGACCCGCGCTTCTTCGGCGTCACGATGTGCCTGGAGACGGAGCCTGGCGACGAGATGAAAGAGATCGCCGAAGATCTCGCGACGCTACGCAGCCTGCTCTGAGCCCCGCGACGATGCCCAAGCGAATTCTCACTGGCGATCGCCCCACCGGCCCGCTGCATCTCGGGCACTTCGTCGGCTCGCTGCAGAACCGCGTGCAACTGCAGGACGAATACGACACCTACGTTTTGATCGCCGACATCCAGGCGCTCACCGACAACTTCGAGCATCCCGAGCTTCTCGCCGCGAACGTCGTCGAAGTCGCGCTCGACTACCTCGCAGTCGGCATCGATCCCGAGAAATCGAAAATCGTCGTGCAGTCGATGGTCCCGGAGCTGGCCGAGCTCACCATCTATTTTATGAACCTCGTCACGGTCGCGACGCTCGAGCGCAATCCCACCGTCAAGGAAGAGATCAAGCTGCGCAACTTCGCCAAAGGCGTCCCCGTCGGATTCTGGTCCTATCCGATTTCGCAGGCCGCCGACATCGCGATCTTCAAAGCTGATCTCGTTCCGGTCGGCGACGACCAGCTCCCGATGATCGAGCAGACCCGCGAGATCGTGCGCCGCTTCAACCGCCTGTACGGAAAAGTGCTCATCGAGCCCAAGGCGATGCTTGGCAAGGTGGCGCGGCTGCCCGGCACCGACGGCGGCTCCAAAATGGGCAAGTCCCTCGGCAACAGCATCAATCTCGGCGACCCGCCCGACGCCGTGCGCAAGCGCGTGATGTCGATGTTCACCGACCCGACGCGAATCCATCCCACCGATCCCGGCCACGTCGAAGGCAATCCGGTCTTCACCTACCTCGACGTCTTCAATCCCGACAAAGCCGAAGTCGACGAGCTGAAAGATCGCTATCGCAAAGGCACAGTCGGCGACGTCGAAGTAAAGGAGCGCTTGCTGGCCGCGCTCAACAACTTCCTCGAGCCAATTCGCGAGCGCCGCAATCGCTTCGCGGCGGAGCCGGACAAGGTGCGCGAAATCCTGGTCGAAGGAACCCGCCACGCACGCGCCCTCGCGCAGGAGACGATGAAAGAAGTCCGCGTCGCGATGAAGCTCGACTACAAACTGTGACGCGACTCCCGGGCCTCAGGGCCGACGATCGCTCCGACGATTCGCGTGCCCCAATCGAATTTGCCATTCACAAGAAAACGCGTGTAGACATATACTGAGTACTAGACATTTTCCGATAGCAAGTCGCTTGCGAATTTTTTGATGGCGGTGACGGACGATTACTCTGAAGCACACGGCTGGATGCGCTTCACCTCGGAGCCGGGAAACCGATACCGCCCGCGGGCGTCTAAGGTGTATGACCCGGTCCCGGGCAACGGATCTCCGCAGTTACCGCATCGCCTTTCGTGAGGTGCTTGGCGGCGCTTCTCTGATCTTTGTGATCGCCGCGACCGTTTCCTTCTTCACCGAGAGCGCCGCTCATGCCCAGGCCGCCGACTACGATGCTCCCGCACCTGTGGTTGATTACGATTTCCCCGCACCCGTCGCTGATTATGATCTACCCGCCGACGCCGCGACGGCTGCGGATGCAGATCCGGATTCAGGCGCCGACCCCGACACCGATAGCCGCGTGCTCGAGATTCCCCAAGTAGCCGATCCCGCCCGCCTTGCTGTCGCAGCACCGCCCAGCTCCGCGCCCGCGTCTACCGGTGATGGCGACTGGCTGTCCAATGCTGACGACGACGTCGATCCGGGCAGCATCTCCGATGACGCCAAGATCGATACGCCTCCCGACGGGCCGATCGGCGACGCGCAGGACTACCAGGATCAGGAGTATGCCGGCGCGGTGGAGGTCTACCCTCCCGTGTATCTCGCGCCGGCGCCGATCTACGTTGCGCCGATGCCGATCGCGCCTGTCCAATCCTACGCGCTGGGTTCGGTGGGGGCCGGACGTTTTCAGGTTGGTGGCGGCACTCGTCTATTTAATTCGCCCCTGGGCGGGGGCTTCGGCATGCCGCGCGGGCCGATGGCAATGGGTGGATTTGGGCATAGGCGCTGAACTCCCCCTATTGCCTCGTCACAGTTTCGATCAATCCCCGGAAGAACAGAGCGCACAGTTCTCGCCGTGAGAGCCGCTTTTGCAGCGGGGATTTCACGCTGACGGAGAATTTCGCGTTAATAAGATTTCGCGAAGAACGGGCGATCGGCGGCTGACTCGCCGCAGATCAGGCATTTGCCCGCTGCGCCCGTGCGTTCGATCGGTATCGCGCGGCAGGTCGCTTTGGTCTCCTCGCGAATCCTGGTCTCGCACTCCGGCCTGCCGCACCAGTAGATTTCCGCAAATCCGCCGCCGCCCTCGCCCTCCATCTGCTTGCGGAACGCCGCGTAATCTTCGAACTGCCTCGTATGCGCACTCATCGCGGCGCGCGCCTGATCGAACAGGCTCTGCTGAATCTCCGTCATCAGCGCGGCCGCGCGCTCCGCGATCGTCGCGAGCGGCGCCTTGCTCTTAGCCTCCGCACCCTTGCGATCGCGCCGCGCGAGCACCGCCTCGCCCGCGGCGACGTCGCGCGGGTCCGATCTCGATCCGTAGCGGCACTCCGCGCATCTCCCAATCGTTGAACTTGAATCCCGGCGTCAGCCCGGTGCGATCGTCCAGCCGCGCCCGAAGTCCCGCGCGCTCCAGCGCGCCCAACACCTCGCGCGCCGCCGCGAGCACGCCCTCGCCTTCCTCGGCCTTCCGATAGATCGGCACGATCACCGCCTGCGTCGACGCGACCGTGGGCGGCAGCCGCAGCCCCTGGTCGTCGCCGTGAACCATCACGATAGCGCCAAGCAATCGCGTCGTGAGTCCCCAGCTCGTCTGCCACACGTATTGAAGCTGATTCTGATCGTCGAGGTAGCGAATCTCGAACGGCTTGGCAAAGTTCTGGCCCAGGAAGTGCGAGGTGCCGCATTGCAGCGCGCGTCCGTCGCCCATCAGGCCCTCGATCGTGTAGGTCTCCTCCGCGCCGGGAAAGCGCTCCGCCGCGCTCTTGCGCCCGACGATCAGCGGGATCGCGAGAAAATCCTCGACGAACGTCCGGTACAGCTCCAGGATCATCAGGGCCTCGCGCTCCGCTTCCTCGCGCGTCGCGTGCGCCGTATGCCCTTCCTGCCACAGGAATTCCGTGGTGCGCAGGAACAGCCGCGTGCGCATCTCCCAGCGCACCACGTTGCACCACTGGTTGATCAGCAGCGGCAGATCGCGATGCGAATGGATCCACTGCGCGAACATGTGGTTGATGATCGTCTCGGAAGTCGGCCGCACGATCAGCGGCTCGTCGAGTTCCTTGCCGCCCCCACGCGTCACCACCGCGACCTCGGGCGCGAAACCCTCGACGTGCTGCGCCTCCTTGGCGAGGAAGCTCTGCGGGATGAACAACGGGAAGTAGGCGTTGCGCGCGCCGGTCTTCTTGATACGCCGGTCCAGCTCGTCGCGCAGCGCCTCCCAGATCGCAAAACCGTCGGGCCGGAACACTATACATCCGCGCACCGGCGAGTAGTCGGCCAGTTCGGCGCGCAGCACCACGTCGTTGTACCAGGCGGCGAAGTCCTGGCTGCGCGCGGTGATTTTCTTTTCGTCCGCTTTGTCGGCCATTGAATTGATTTGTGGCTCTGGGCGCTAACGTTTATCGTTAACGGGACCAGTCTCCGGAAAATAGGAGGGCGAAGCAATCAATCGATTTTCATGACGAAAGGAATTGCGAAAAGAACTACGATGTCGAAAAGAAAACGCGCCAACTTCGTGCTCATGCTCGCCGGATCCGCTCTGCTCGCGATGCTGATTCCGCGCGCAGCGATCGCGGCCCCGATGGACGAAGGCGGCGCCGCCGAGGTCCAGCCGCCGCGCACTATCGAGGTCAACGGCAACGGCGAGGCCCACGCCATCCCCGACCTCGCGACCCTGAACCTGGCAATCGAGACCGAAGGTCCCAGCGCCGAAGAGGCCGCGAGCCGCAACGCCGCTCTCGCGCAGAAAGTTGTCGACGCGCTGAAAGCCAAACTCGGCGACAAGGGAAAAATACACACCGGCGGCTACTCGCTGAATCCGCAATACAACGATCAGTCTCACGGCGAGAAGCCGCGCATCACCGGCTATAACGCGCAGAACACGATCACCGCCGAGACCGGCGCGATGGATCTGGTCGGCCCCATGATCGATTCCGCGATCGCCGCCGGCGCCAACCGCGTAAATTCGCTCAGCTTCAGCCTCAAGGACGACACCAACGCGCGCATCGAGGCGATCGGGATTGCCAGCCGCGACGCCCAGGCGCAGGCGCAAGCGCTCGCCGCCGCCCTCGGCGTCAAGCTCAAGCGAGTGCAGAAGGCCTCGACCCTCGCCCAAGGGGTGCGGCCCATACCGATGATGATGGGCGCGTTCAATGCGCGCATGTCCGCAGCGCCGACGCCGATCGAGGCCAACGACGTGACGGTGAACGCGACCGTTTCCCTGACTTACGAGATTGAGTAGCTTTACCGCCGACGCGCACCAACCGTCATCATGCTCAAGCCAGGCGACCCAGCTCCGAACTTCGATCTGCCCGCCGCGCACAACGATCGGGTCGAGCGCGTCAGTCTCGCGAAAATTTCCTCCGAGCTGATTTTGATCTTTTTCTACCCGCGCGACTTCTCCTTCATCTGCCCGACCGAGGTGACCGGCTTCAACCACGCGCGCGATCAGTTCCGCGCCGAAAATACCGCGCTGCTGGGCGCCAGCGTCGACGACGCGGACAGCCATCTCCGCTGGGCGCGCGAGCTCGGCGGCATCGGATTTCCGCTGCTCGCCGATCAGGACGGCAAGCTCGCGCGCGGCTTCGGCGTGTTCGATGAAACCGAACAGGTCGCGCTGCGCGCCACCTTCATTCTCGATCGTCAGCGCAAAGTCGCGTTCTCACTGGCCTGCCCCTTGAACGTCGGCCGCAGCGTCGGTGAAATGGTGCGCCTGGTAAGTGCGCTGCGATGCAACCGGCTATGTCCCGCCGATTGGACGCCCGGCGTTCAGTTCGGCCCATCCGATCGCAAATTCTGACCCCCTTGGTGGACCTCGGCACGACCCATCGCAAGCGGCTCCTGGAGCGGCTGTCAAACGTTCGCGAGATCGTGTTCGGGGTGCAGGACGGCGTCCTCACCACCGCCGGCGTGCTTTGCGGATTGAGCGGCGCGGTTTCCGATCACACCCAGGTTGTCCTCGCCGCGCTCGCATCGACCGCCGCCGGCGCGCTCTCGATGGGCGCCGGCGCTTACCTCGGCACCCGCGCCGAGACTGAGGTGATGCGTGGAGAGCTGGACGAGGTCCGCGCCGAGGCGGCCGCAAAACCATACGTCATGCAGCAGGGCCTGCTCGAGCAACTCGCCGAGGAAGGCCTCGATCGCGAGCGTGCGTACCGGGTCGTAAAACTGCTGAGCTCTGCGCCGGAGGCGCTGCTCACGACCGCCACGGTCAAGATGTTCGGCCTGGGCGGCACCGTGCTGGCCGGCAACGCCGCGATCGACGGCGCCCTTATGGGAGTCGCGTTCGCGGTCGGTGCCGTGGTGCCGCTGCTCCCCTACATACTGTTCACCGCGCCACACGAGGGTCTGGCAGCCGCTCTCGCTGCGACCGCGCTCACCCTGTTCGCGGTTGGCTACCTCGAAGGATGGCTCGCGCACAGCCGGCGGCGCTGGCGCTCGGGTCTGCACTTTCTGCTGGTCGCGATGGGCGCGGCGGCAATTGGCTATTTGATCGGCCTTGCGATCTCGCCGCTGGGAGCAGCCGCGGGCTGATGCCTTCCCCGATGAACGATCGCACCTACTCCTCCCTCGCCGCGTTCCTTGCGCATTACCGCGCGCTGCGCGACGCCGCGGCGCTGAGCGCGGAAGAACGCGCGCTTCTCTCCGAGATGAGCAAACTGCTCGAGTCGCTGGGCGCGCGCGACCTCGAGGCGCTCAACTCCGCCTCCGACGAGCCCGCCGCGCGCCGTCATCGCGAGCGCGCCGAGGTCAAGCTCCGGCGCGAACTGCTTGCGCGTGGCGTAATCGCGGGCTGATCCGATGCTGGTCTACCTCGCGCGGCGCATCGTGTTCGGCGCGGTGGTGCTCATCGGCACCTCGCTCATCACCTTTGCGATCGCATTCATAATTCCCGCCGATCCCGCGGTCACCATGGCGGGCGCCAAGGCCGACCCGCAGACTCTCGCGATGATTCGGCACGAGATGGGCCTCGACCGTCCGCGCTACATTCAATACGCGCTCTATCTCGACCGCGCGCTTCACGGCGACCTCGGACGCTCCTACGTCAGGCGCGAGAGCGTGACGCGGCTGATCGCCGAACGCATTCCCGCAACCGCGATCCTCGCGGTCTCGGCGATGATCGTGTCGCTGATCCTCGGCGTCGCGATGGGCGCGATCGCGGCGGCATGGCGCGGACGCGCGCTCGACGATGCGCTGCTGATAATTTCGCTCGCGATGGTCTCGATCCCCGTGTTCTGGCTCGGCACCATGCTGCTGATCGCGGGCGGGCTCTACCTGCGCTCGTTTCCGCTCGGCGGATACAGCGGGCCGAAGAGTTTGGTTCTGCCCACGTTGACGCTCGCGCTCGGCTCCGCGGGCTACTACTCGCGCATCCTGCACACCGGCCTTATCGACACTCTCGGCCAGGATTACATCCGCACCGCGCGCGGCAAGGGAGTCTCGCGCTCGCGCGTGATGCTGCGCCACGCGATGGCCAATGCAATGCTCCCGCTGGTGACGATCGCGGGCCTGGACTTCGCCGGGCTGCTCTCGGGCGTGGTCCTTACCGAGACGGTGTTCAACTGGCCGGGCATCGGGCGGCTCGCGTTCGAGGCGATTTTCAACCTCGACATCCCGCTGGTGATGGGCACCGTGCTGTTCTCCGCGTTTCTGATCGTAATCGCCAATCTTGCGGTTGACGTTCTCTACGCGTGGCTCGACCCGCGCATCCGGATCGCGGAAAGCACATGAGAGCGCGGCGGATGAATATCTCCGCGACGGTCGGGGCCGCGATGGTGGCGAGCCTGGTTATGGTCGCGGTATTCGCGCCGCTGCTCGCGCCCCACGACCCGGTGCGCGCGGTCGCCGCGACCTACGGCGATCCCGGCGCGCCCTCGCTCAAATTTCCGATGGGCACCGACGAGCTGGGGCGCGACGTGCTGTCGCGGATCATTTACGGCGCGCGAATCTCGCTTACCGTCGGCGTCGCGGCGATGGCGGGCACGTTGATAATCGGCGTCGCGATCGGAATCTGCGCGGGCTTTTTCGGCAACAGCATCGACTTCGTATTGATGCGATTCACCGACGTGATGCTGACTCTTCCCGCCTTGCTGCTCGCGATGGCGTTCGTCGCGGTCCTCGGCCCGAGCCTTCTCAACGTCCTGTGCGTGATCGGACTGGTGTCGTGGACCCAGGTCGCGCGCGTAGTCCGCGCCGAGACCCTGTCGATGTCCAGTCGCGACTTCGTGCTCGCTGCGCGCGCGCTCGGCGCGCCGTCGCGAAGACTGATCCTGCGCCACGTGCTGCCGAACGTGCTGCCGATAATCGTCGTGATGGCGGCGCTCGGAACTTCCGGCACGCTGCTGCTCGACGCGGCGCTGAGCTTCCTCGGCCTCGGCGTGCCGCCGCCGACGCCGAGCTGGGGCAGGATGATCTCGGAGGCGACCATTTATTTTCGCACCGCGCCGTGGCTCGCCACTTTTCCCGGCCTCGCGATCTTCTACGCGGTGCTCGGCTTCAACCTGCTGGGCTACGGCTTTCTCGGCAGGCGCGCGCAATGAAAACGCCCGCTCGCCGTCTCGCGAACGCCGCCACGATCGCGATGCTCGCGATGCTCGCGATCGCCGGATGCCGCAGCGGGCCGCCGCCGCTCAAGCTGCCCGCCGGCGCGATGGTCCTGCGCCTCGCCGACGCCGACGATATCCCCACCCTCGATCCGGCTGCCGGCTACGACACCCTGTCGTGGACCTTCGAGCAGGCGCTGTTCGACATGCTGGTGCGCTACGGCGACGACAATATCGAGCTCGAACCGGACCTGGCGCTCAAGTGGGAATCGGCGCCGGACGCGAAAACCTTTACCTTCCATCTGCGCCATGACGCTCGCTTCACCAACGGCCGCCCGGTCACCAGCGATGACTTCCGCTACGGAATCGAGCGCGTGCTCGACCCCGCGACGCGCTCCAAGGGGATGCAATACTACCGCGGCATCAGCGGCTCCGGCCCGTTCAGCGCGCATCGCGCGAGCCACGTGAGCGGAATCGAGACGCCCGATCCCTGGACGATCGTTTTTCACCTCGACGCGCCCGACCCGATTTTTCCGCACAAGCTCGCGATGCCGTTCGCCTCCGCGGTCCCGCGCGAGGTCGCCGAGAAATGGGGCGACGATTTCTCGCATCACGCCGTCGGCAGCGGCGCATTCAAGCTCCGCGAATGGACCAGCGGCCAGCGCATCGTGCTGGTGAAAAATCCCGACTACTTCATCAAGGGACTGCCGAAGCTCGATGCGATCGTCGACACGCTGGAGGTCAACGCCGAGTTGCAATGGCTCCGTTTCGAAGTCGGCGCGCTCGACGCGATGACGCAGATTCCGCCGGCCGAATTTCCCTACGTGATGAAGACGCCGGAGCTGAGCCGCCTCACCCTCAAGAAGACCACCGTCACCACCCAGTATCTCGGGATGAACTGCCAGATGCCGCCGTTCACCGACGTGCGCGTGCGACAGGCGCTCAGCTATGGAATCGATCGCCACAAGCTGGTCGCGTTGATGAACGGACGCGGCGTCGTCGCGCACTGCGTGCTGCCGCCGAACCTGCCGGGCTTCGATCCCGCGCTCCGCGGCTACGATTACGACCCGGCCAGGGCGCGCCATCTGCTCGAGGAAGCGGGGCTCAGCGCCGGCTTCAGCTTCGAGCTGTGGATGCGCGCGGACCAGACCGTGCTGATGCTGGGACAGTCGATTCAGCAGGACCTCGCGCTGATCGGAGTGCACGTCGTGCTGCGCCCGATCGCGTGGGGGCCGTTTCTCGAGGCGGTCCGCCAGCCGCATACCGCGCAGTCCTTTCTGTATGGATGGGAAGGCGATTTCCCCGACCCGGAAAATTTTCTCGGCGCGCTGCTCTCACGCACGCAATGGGGCGCGAACAACGACAGCTTCTATTACAATCCCGTCTTCGAGCATCTGATCGATCAAGCGGCCCTGCAGACCGACTTCACCAAACGCTACGCGCTCTACAACCAGGCCGAGAAGACAATCATCGCCGATGCGCCGTGGGTGTTCCTCTACTATCCCGTCACCTACGTGATCCGGCAGCCGTGGGTGCACGATTACGAGATCAATCCGATGCGGCCGACGCGCTTCGAGCGCGTCTGGCTGTCGGCGCATCACGAACAGTGATCCGGCTTAGACGGCCGCGGCTTCTCCCGCCGCCTCGTCCTGCACCGCCGTAAGTTCGCGGCTCGCGCGCGGCAGGAACACCAGCCCGATCACTCCGTTGCAGAACATGAAAGTGAAGTGGGCCGCCAGGCTGTAGGCGAGGATCGCGGCGTCCGGCGCGTTGCCGGAGAACAACAGCAGCCACGCCGCCTGGCTTGTGCCAAGATGCGCGACGCTGATCGGCAGCGCGGCGGCCAGAAACACCAGCGGCAGGAACAGCATCAGCTTGAAAAACGGAATGCTGATGCCGTACAGCGCGAGCGCGAAGTACTGCACCACCACCGACACCAGGAAATTCGGCGCCTTAATCGCGAGCACTATGAAATAGTCAAGTGGACGCGCGCGCAGAAACGTCGCCGCGATCGCGCCCGCTCTCCCCGTCTCGATCCAGGTGCGAATCGCCGCGCGGCGCCGCGCGACCGCGAAGAAAATTATGATTGCCGCGAGCGCCATCCAGGCCAGCACGTAGGCAATTCTCAGTACGCCGACGATCTCGCGCTGCGTCGCGGTCTCCGGCGTGTAGAACAGCACGCCCACCGTCGAAAACAGGAAGAGCTGGTACACTTCCATCAGCGCGATAAACAAAATCGAGCTCAGCGCCGCGAGAAAACCGATGCGCTCCTTGCGGTACAGGTAGTATGCGACGCCGCCCTGGCCGAGGTTGGTGTTGATCAGCGCCAGCAGGTACATGCTGGCGCGAATCGGCAGGATGTCCCGGACCCGCACCGGCGCGTTGAACCGCCTGATCACCCAGGTCAGGCACAGCGAGTCGATCGCGAAGTAGAACAGCGAGTAGGGCATGAACAACGCGACGAACTTCAGCACCGGCACCTGTCTGAGCGCGCCGCCCACCTTCGCAAACGGAATACGCCAGAAGATCAGCGCGAAGATCGCGAGCGTGCCGAGGTAGGGAAGCGCCTTCTGCCAGACCGGCGTGACGCGCCTGGCGGGCGGTGGCGCGGCCTCGATCTGATCGGCGCCGCGCGATGCCTCGATCGTGCTCATGCGGCGGACGCGCGGACCGCGGCGGTGCCGAGCAGCACGTTTTCGCCGCGCTGATTCTCGACGCGGATCGCGAGCTCGAGGTGCGTGTCGCTCGAGCGATCGGTATCGGTTTTGATGCGCGCGTGGGCGACGATAGTGTCGCCGAACAGCACCGGTTTCACGAATGCGATCTCGATTCGTCCGCCGCTGAGAAATCCCAGGCCGAAACGATCGACGAGAAGCTGCGTCATCACCGCCAGGGTCTGCTCGCCGCCCGCGATCGGCGCGACGAACCCGGCCTTGTTCGCGGCGCTGTCGTCGTCGTGAATCCCGCCCGGCGCGCGGCGCCGCCGTGGCCCGTGGATCGCGCGCCGGTACGCCTCCGCCGCCTCGCCATCGAGGCAGTACGGCGCAGATGCAAACTCGACGCCGCTGCGTGCTTCGTCAGCGCTCGTGCTCATCGAATCTTTCCCGCTTCGCTCATCGCATTTCTCCCGCTTCGTTCAGCAGCACCGACGTGATCGCCTGGCGCACCAGCAGCTCGCCTCGCTCCGCGTCGCGCGATTCGTATTCCAGCTCGAAATAAAACTTGCCGCGCTTGCGATAGGTCTTCGTGATCGTGCCGGTCGTGATGACCGCCTGTCCGACGCGCATCGGCTGATGAAACTCGCATCGATGCTTCGCGTGCACGCCGCCCTTGCCGCCCTTGAAGTGCTCCGCGATCAGCAGCGCGTAGTCGTTGAGCCGCATCGTGGGCGGCGCGAGCGCGGCCTCGGGGCCGTCGGCGTACAGCGGATTCGTGCTCCGCAACGCTCCCGCGAATGCGCCGACCTGCTCCGCGGTGATCACGTAATGAACCGGCCCGAGGCGCATGCCCTCGCGCAGATTTTCCGCGCGCATCGGAAGACGATCGTCGTCGCTCATCGCTGCAACCTCGGCTCAAACGGCCGCGCCGGTTCTCAAGCTCATGTGGTTGAACAACCTTATCAGGCGTGGCAGATTCGGCACACTCCGGAAAAACACGATGGCCACCGACCTGCTTCCGTACGCACGCGCCGCGCGCGCGCATCTCAGCAAAGCCGACCCGATCCTCGCGCGGATCATCGCGCAGGTCGGGCCGGTGCGGATGGCGCGCCGCCCCGAGCGTTTCGAGGCGCTGGTGCGGGCCATCATTTACCAGCAGCTCGCGGGCGCCGCCGCCAGCGCGATCTATGGTCGCTTCGTGGCGCGGTTCGGCGGAGCGAAGTTCCCGACTCCCGCACAAGTGCTCGCCGCCACCGACGCGGACCTGCGCGCCGTCGGCCTGTCGGCGCGGAAGGCGCTTTACATCAAAGATGTCGCTCTCCAGGTTGCCAACGGCAACCTGAATTTTGATCGCTTCGGGCGAATGGAAGACGAAGAGATAATCGCCGACCTGACCCGCGTCAAAGGAATAGGCCGCTGGACTGCTGAGATTTTCCTGATGTTCAACCTCGGGCGCGCCGACGTCCTGCCCGTCGGCGACCTCGGCTTCCGCAATGCTGTCAACCTGGTCTACCAACTCCGCCACCCCCCCACCCCCAAACAACTTCGCAAAATGGCCGAGCGATGGCGACCGTACCGATCGGCGGCGACCTGGTACATGTGGCAAAGCTTGCGCCTCACGCTGCCCGACGGCAGCCCCACCAAAGCAATGCCGCAACTCAAGCCGGGCGCGAAGCTCGAGCCTGCCCGCAAGCTCGCGCGCGCGACGAAGTCCGCGCCCGCGAAGTCCGCGAGCGCTAAGCCAACCGCGAAGCTCCGTAAGTGACGCGCGCGGCGCGCCACGCACGAAAGGCGCATCGCAAATCGGCTTCTCCCCTCACGTTTGCAGCAGTGCTAGCGTGGCGTCGAATTCAACGATTCGATTTCGCGCGGCTCAGGTTGTTGCGGGCGCGCCGGTCTTCACTAGCAGAGGAGTTCCATTGATGCGCCCGATCAAGTTCAACGTAAGCTTGCCCAACGGCGATTTCTCGAACATCGCGACTTTCGCCAAACGCGCCGAGGAACTCGGCTACTACTCGGTCTCGCTCGACGATCACTTCTTCATGCGCGGTCTCGCCTCGGAACCCACGCAGCCGCATCTGGAGTGCTACACGACGCTCGGCGCGGTCGCGGCGGCGACCAAAACCGTCAAGCTGGTCCCGCTGGTCACCGCGATGTCGTATCGCAGCCCGGCACTCCTCGCAAAGATGATCGGGACGCTCGACCACATCAGCGCAGGCCGCTTCATCGCGGGGCTCGGCGCCGGATGGTTCAAGGAAGAGTATGACGCGTACGGCTATCCGTATCCGTCCAACGCGGAGCGGATCGAGCAGCTCGCCGAGGCGATCAAACTGCTAAAGGCGATGTGGACCCAGGACGAGCCCACTTTTCACGGCCGCTTCTTTTCGATCGACAAAGCCTACAACTATCCGCGTCCGGTGCAGAAGCCGCATCCACCGATCCTGATCGGAGGCGGCGGAAAAAAGATTCTCAAGATCGCCGCCGAAGAGGCCGAAGTCCTGAACCTCAACCCGCCGGTCACCAAGGGGATGGTCGATCTTGCGCAGGCGATGAAGTTCGACAAGGACGAGATGAAGCGCAGGATCGGAATGCTGCGCGATTTTCAAAAGGCCGCCGGCCGCAGCGCCGACGCAGTCGAGCTTTCCGGTGGCGGCTTTCTGATCGCAGCCCGGGACAAAGCCACCGCCGAGGCGATGATCCAGGCGACCGCGCAGATGATGGGCATCCAGGACGTCGAGGCGGCGCGGCGCTCGCCGATGGTGCTGGTCGGCACTATCGATGACATCAAGCGCGAGCTGAGTTGGCGGATCGAGAATCTCGGGCTCACCTATTTCTTCATCAACTTCATGTCGCTGGGTGACGTGGAACTGTTCGCGAAGGAGATCATGCCCGAGTTCGTCCATTGATCGAGCGGCGAGCGCGAGACCGAACTTCACGCGGCCTCAGCGCGACTGCGGCGCTATTCGCGGCCCTGCTGTTTGGCTTCGCACTCGGCGAGGCGGCCGCGTATGAACTCCATCTCGCGATTGTTGTGCGCGAGCGCGATCGCGCGCCGGTATTCGGCAGCGGCCTCCGCGAAGCGATCGAGCCGGCGCAGGAAGTCTGCGCGGGTGGCGGGCAGCAGATGATATTCGCCTAGCCGCGGTGCGTCCTTGATCGCGTCGAGAATCGCCAGTCCAGCGGCGGGTCCATCGACCATGCAAACCGCAACCGCGCGGTTCAATTCGACCACCGGCGACGGCGCGAGCGTCTGCAGTTCCGCATACAGCGTCGCGATTCGGCGCCAATCGGTTGCCGACCAGGTCGCCGCGGCGGCATGACAGGCGGCGATTCCCGCCTGCAGTTCGTAGAGCCCTGGCGTGCCGAGCGCACGCGCTGCGTGCAGATGTCCGAGCCCGCTGCGAATCAGTTCCTGGTCCCATGCGCTTCGATCCTGATCCGCCAGCAGGACAATATTTCCCGACGCGTCGACGCGGGTGCGATTGCGCGACGCCTGCAGTTCCATCAGGGCGAGCAATCCCAGTACCTCCGGTTCCTCGGGCATCAAGGCCGCGAGAATCGTTCCCAGGCGAATTGCTTCGTCGCTCAGGTCGGTGCGGACCAGGGAGTCGCCGGCGCGCGCGGTGTAGGCTTCGTTGAAAATGAAGTAGATGACCGACAGTACCGAGAGCAGGCGCTCGGGCAGCTCGGCCGCCTCCGGCACCGCGTAGGGAAGGTTGCGATCGCGAATCGTCCGCTTGGCGCGCACGATGCGCTGCGCGACGGTCGCCTCGGAAACCAGGAACGCGCGCGCTATCTCCGGCGTGGAGAGACCGCCGACCAGTTTCAACGTCAGCGCCACGCGGTTTTCCGTGGCGAGCTGGGGATGGCAGCAGGTGAAAATGAGCCGCAAGCGATCATCTGCAATCGGTGCGCTCGCTCCCGGGGAAGGCATGGTCTCGTGGGCAAACTCTCGGGCGATTTCTTCGCGCCTGGCCTCGAAGCGATTTCGGCGGCGAATATTGTCGAGCGCTCGGTTGCGGCCCACGGTGGTGAGCCATGCGCCGGGATTGTCGGGTATGCCCCAGACCGGCCAGCGCTCGATCGCCGCTACCATCGCCTCCTGCAGAATCTCCTCGGCAAGGTCGATGTCGCCCACGATCCGTACCAGCGTCGCCAGCACCCGTCCGGACTCATCCCGGAACACGCGCTCCAGCGCTCCGTCCGACTTCGCTCGCACCCGCAAATCGTCTTCGGACATCGAGACCGAGTCTATTCGCCGCCGCCGCTCAATTCATCCGCCGTCATAGCGGCAGAGCGCAATCATGCACTGCGCGTCAGGACATCTCCCAGAGCGGGCGCACTTCGATCGCGGCGATGCCCGCGGGCGGAAATTTGCGCGCCCACTCGATCGCTTCTTGTTTGGATTCGCAATCGATCAGGAAATATCCGCCGAGCACTTCCTTGGCCTCGGAAAACGGCCCGTCGCTGACCGCGGGCCGGCCGGTGCGCATCCAGACCGTGGCCGCTTCTGCGCTCGGCCGCAGCGCGCGCGAATCGATCAGCTTGTGGCGGGCTTTCAGTTCCGCTTCGACCGCGCCGACCTGGTCGAACAGCGCGCGCATTTCGGTTTCGGAAAATTTCGCCTGCGCCGGTTCATCGTCGATGATCATGAGCATGAATTTCATTCGCGCATCTCCTCTTTGACCGCTCGTGGAGTCAGACGCCTGCGGCATTCAGACGCCACACCTATCCTCACTCCATGTCCCAGATCTGACGGATCTCAGTGCCGCCATTGCCGAAAGTGGTCTTGCGGCCCCATTCGATTGCCTCTTCCTTCGAGTCGCTTTCGATCAGGAAGTAACCGCCCAGGATTTCTTTGGTCTCGGTGAACGGTCCATCCGTCACAACCCGGATTCCGTCCCTCAGGCTGACCGTTTTGGCTTTCGACTTGGGCATCAGGCGCGACCCGTCGAGGAACTTCTGCTGCGCGAAGAGCTGCGCGCCGATGGCATTGTGCGTGTCGAAGTCTTCGCGCTGCCGCGCCGGGGAATAAGCTTACCATTGTTCGTCCCGGCCGCAGAAAATCAACAGGAACTTCGGACGCTTGCGTCCCACTGTCGCAACGTCGTAGCTGGAAATCCGGTTGCCCACCTGGATCGGTCTTATCTCGGGGCGCATCCTCGCGGAGAGCGGGAATTTTTTCGTCCACTCCACCGCCTCCTCGATCGGTTCGGATTCGATGACGAAGTATCCGCGGAGTCCCGCGGCGGCATAGGGACCCGCTTCGATGATCTGGCCGCCGTTCGGCGTCATCCGGATCGTCACGGCCTCGGACTCGCGCCGCAGGCGATACGAGTCGACATATTTTCGCCGCCTCACCAGCTCCTCCTCTACCGCGAAGGTCTGCTCGACGACGCGCCGCGTTCCGCCTGGGTCGCTTGCTCCTGAAAGCCTTCGCCGATGAGCAGCAGGATCATGAATTTCATGGTGCGATTTCTCTCTTGAGACTCAATGCGTTGCGACTATACGACGATCGGCGCCAGCCGAAATCGACAGGATTAATAAAAAGTAACTTGCAAAGAAAATCCGTGGGCGGCCCGCGCCCCCAAAGCCAAAGCTCACTCGGCGAGCATTGGATTGGGCTTCGGAAACCCGAGGCTGCTGAGCGCCGCGTCGATAGCCTTCAAGTCTTCGTTGGGCGCGGGCGAATGTTCCGCAAGATTCTCCACGTGGCGGCGCACCTCGCGAAGTTGCAGCGCCAGATCGGACGTCATCCGGGCGATAAGCACGAAGCAAATCCACGGAATGACGATCGCGGCTACCACCGTGATGCCGATCATGATTCGCGCGTCGGATTCGGCCTGCGTGCCGAGCGCCAGCAGCGAGGCTTCGTCGGCGCCGACCAATTGCGTGACCAACACTTCGAGGTCGCGCATTTGCGGTTCCAGGCTGTCGTCGCCGGGCAGCACTTTGCGCAGCGAATCGAACAGCGGATTGGCGGTGCGCGCGATCTTCTCGATCAGATCGAGCTGCTCGCGGCTGTCCGCGCGATCGCGCGCCGTGCCGATCGAGCCGACGAAGTTGCGCTGCTGGTCCTCGATGATCTGCTTCGCTTCGGGCTGCGAGCGACCCCAATCCATTTTGTACAGCGCGTTTTCCATCGCCTGCGCATTGCGCAACGCGGCATATTGTTCGTCATAAATTGCCCGCGGCGCTCCGCCGAACACGTAGAATGCGCCCGCGATTAAAATTCCCGCGATCAGCAGAACGGCCGGCGCGATTATCGCGATGAAGCGAAGCCTGGTTGCGATCGTCAGTCTGGCCATCGAAGGATTCCCGACCTCCCGGATGTGCTGGCGGCGCGATGTCCAACCTTTGCGCCCCGCCGCCGTAACAGAGGATGCTCGCGCGAAACCCGCAAAGGCAACGCCTTGGTGACTCCCGTCGCGCGTGTGCTACGATGTTGCAAATGACTTTCGCGGACCGTCTTGCAGATGCGATTGCGCGCAAGAAAAGCGTCGCTATGCTCGGCGTCGATCCCCAACTCGACAGCAAGACCGGTCCGGGCATTCCGCCGGGCTTCACCCTTGCGCGTTTCTGTTGCGAAATCGTGGAGGCGTGCGCGCCCTCGATCGTCGCGATCAAGCCGCAGCTCGCATTCTACGAGGCGCGCGGCATCGACGGGATGCGCGCCTTCGTCGAAGTCCTCAAGCTCGCTCGCAAGCTCGATCTCATCACGATCGCGGACGCCAAGCGCGGCGATATCGGTTCGACCTCGGCTGCATATGCGGAGGCGTTCCTCGGCAACGGCGATTTCGCCTCCGACGCGGTGACGGTGAATCCGTACCAGGGCAGCGACGCGGTCATGCCGTTCATCGCCAAGGTGCCGTCGGGACGCGGCGTGTTCGTGCTGGTCAGGAATTCCAACCCGTCCTCGGGCGAGTTTCAGGATCGCGCGACCCCCACCGCGCCGCTATGGGAGGCGGTGGCCGAGCGAGTGCGCGGATGGGGTGGCGATTTTATCGGCGCGTGCGGGCTGAGCCAGGTCGGCGTGGTGATGGGCGCGACCTATCCTGAACATGCGCGCCGCGCGCGCGAGTTGATGCCAAACACGTTCATCCTGGTTCCCGGCTATGGAGCGCAGGGCGCATCGGAAGCCGACGCTGTTGCGGCCGCACGCCCCGACGGCTCCGGTATCATCGTGAACTCCAGCCGCGGTTTGATGTACGCATACTTGAAGCGTCCCGAGTCGAGTCCGGCGCTCGCCGCAGCCGCGGCGTCCGAGACCATGCGCCTGGCGCTGAACGACGCTCTCAAGGCGCGCGCTTGAAGCCGCGCGCCTGCACGCGCATCGCCGCTTCTCGCACGATTCCAATTCAGCGATCTCGCGATCAACGCGGCTTCTCGCGCGAAAAGCGCGATGTGCCGATCAACTCGCGGAAGCGGGCTTCAGGTACTGAGCGAGGAACTTGAGGCTGCGCTCACGGGCATCGCTCGCGGCGGCGGCGTCATACCAGGGACCCGCATCGGGAAAATTAAACGCGTGATTGGCGCCCGGATAGATGTTCATCTCGTGCGGGCGATCTTCTTTCGTGAGCATTGCGTCGAGATCGCTCGCCTGCGCGACCGGCACGAGCTGGTCGGCGTCACCGTGAAGAATCAGAATTGGCGGCAGGTACTTCACCTGCGACTTCAGGCCCGGCGGCAGGCCTCCGTAGTATTCAACGATGGCCGCTATCTTGTCGTGATTGGCCGTCGCAGTCGCGAGCGACAGAAAGGAGCCCAGCGAGAAGCCCATCAGGGCGATTCGCTTCGGGTCGACAGCCGGGTTCCCGGCAAGCGCGGCGATGCCGGCGCTGATTTCGCCGACCCAGGTCGGAAAGTCTTTTGCCATCTCCGCGTTCTGGCCCGGTAGCACCGCCGGGGTCTGGCTGAAGTACTCGATGAAGTCCACGTAATATCCCTGCGGCGCCAGGTCCGCACACGCTTGTTGATAATCGTCGTACCCGGAGCCGCGATATCCCGCTCCATGAAGCAGGATCACCACAGGATGCGCTCCCGCTCCGGCCGGCGCGCAATGAAAGTCGATTACCGGCTTACCTGCAAAATCGAACTGGCTCTGCTGCCACTCGGCGCCGGCGCGCGACGGCGCGAGCGCGATCAACAAAACGGCGGCCGCAAGAGTTGCGATCGGTGCGAGCGAGGGCAACCGGCTCTCACGCACGGTTCGAATTTTCGCGGAGCCGGCGGCGATGCTCAGGACCGCATCAGCTCGGCTTCGTCAACGGCAAGGGTGGCGTAAACTTCGCGGTCGATGCGCCGATAGCGATCCAGCGAGTCGTCGGCCTGCTGCTCGCATCCCTGCTCGCGTGCTATCTCGCGCATCTTCTTTTCGATCCAGGACAGATGCCAGGTTTCGTCTTCGGTGACCAGTTTCAGGATCTCGCGAGTCTCGGGATCAACGTCGGGCAGCGCCGAATGCGCGTTGTAGCGGCTCTGCGCGCGTTCCTCGACGACGACGGTGAGCGCGAGCAGATCGATAAGCGTCCTGGGGACGCCGGTGCGAAGTCCGAGGCGACGCTGGTATCCGTCGATCATCTGGATGGGAGTACCGCCGAGGTCGGCGATTCGCTTGGTCCACAGCCATGCGTGGCGGGTTTCGTCGGAGAGATGTTTGGCCATTTTGAGTTGCGATTCGGCATCTTTCATATGGCCAAGCAGGTTAAAGAGCAGGCGCGCACCCCTGAGTTCGGCGTCGCGATAAAAGCTGAAAATTACGATCTGTTTCTCATCATGCGACATTCTCGTGAAATCCATCGAGGTTCCAACTCCCCCGCCCCCAGCCCGGTCGTTATGGTGATTATCGGTGTCGATTGAAGCCAATGTTATACCTCAGTCCAATTGCGGCAGGCAGAAGCGGTTGCGTGCAAGTTAATCGATCATATGCGCATGGTCAAGAAAATGCATCGGCTCCGGCGCTTATGTTTGCCGATTTCCCTTAAGCGCAACTTATTGTACAAGTACGCCCTGAGCGCACTCCCGTTGCGCAAAAAGGGGGCCGCACACGACGCGCGGTTGAGAATCGATGCCATCTCAGGAAGCGTATTGGCTCGCGCTTCGGCGCGTACGCGGTGTCGGTCCGCGCATCTATCGGCTGCTGATTGAGAAGTTCGGCTCGCCCGAAAAAGTCCTGGCGATTGGCCAAGACGAAATCGTAGCCGCTGGCGTCTCACGCCAGGTCGCACGTAACATCGCGGAGTTTCGCGACTACGATCCGCTCGAACGCGAGCTTTGCGAGCTTCCGCGACTCGGCGCCCGGCTGCTCAAGTTGACCGACGCCGATTATCCGCCTAACCTCCGCCAAATCGCCGACCCGCCCCCGTACCTATACGTTCGCGGCGACGCACCGCTGGCCGAGTCGCATTGTGTCGCGATCGTCGGCGCACGTGCGGCCAGCGACGCGGGGAGCCGGATGGCGCAGCGGCTGGGTCTCGAGCTGGCCGCCAAAGGGTTCATCGTTGTCAGCGGTCTGGCGCGCGGAATAGACGGCGAAGCCCATCAGGGAGCGCTGGATGCGGCCGGCCGCACAGTCGCGGTGATGGGATGCGGCATCGACGTGATCTACCCGGCCGAGCATCGCAAACTCGCCGAGGCGATCGTTGCGGGCGGGGGAGCCCTGGTCACCGAATTTCCGGTCGGTACTCAGCCGATCGCGGAGAACTTCCCGCCGCGGAACAGAATCCTGTCCGGACTTTGCCTCGGGGTGATCATCGTCGAGGCGGCGGAGCGCAGCGGCTCACTCATTACGGCGCGGATGGCGCTCGAACAAGACCGCCAGGTGTTCGCCGTACCGGGCAGCCCCCTGACCGGCAAGACCGCCGGCAGCAATCGCCTTCTGAAGGAAGGAGCCAAGCTGGTGGAATGCGTCGAGGATGTGGTCGAGGAGCTGGTGCCGCAAATGACGCCTGGAAGCTCCGCGGCAACCTCGTTCGAAGCTTCAAAGGAGCAGGTGGTCTCGGCGCCGCGGTCCGTCCTGCAGGCACGGCAATCGCCAGCGCCCGCCGGTCAAAATTCGCTCCCTCCTGTGCTCGCCGCTACTGATGAATCTCTGGTAATATTAGAATTTCTTAAGCAGAATCAGAAGCTGCACGTTGATTCTCTTATCGAGGCCTCTGGGCTAAGGGCGCAGACCGTGCTTACAATACTGTTGGAGCTCGAACTTAGGGGTCAGGTTGCCCAACATCCGGGCAAGCTTTTCTCGCTGGCGTAAGTCAGGCAGGATGGTTGAGACCTCGCATTAGGGTTGGAGCGGGTAGAGGCCGAAGTGGCAAAAAACCTGATCATCGTCGAATCACCGGCAAAAGCTAAAACTATTAAGCGGTACCTAGGGGCGGATTTTCACGTATCCCCCTCGGTCGGCCATGTGATGGACCTGCCCAAGAGCACTCTCGGGGTCGATATCAAGCACGATTTCAAGCCCGAGTACCACGTCATTCCGGGCAAGGCCAAAATAATCGAGGAAATCAAGGGCGCCGCCAAGGGTAAGGACAATATTTACCTGGCGACCGACCCGGATCGCGAAGGCGAGGCGATCGCATGGCATATCGCCGACCGCCTCGGCAAGGCCAATCGCGGCAAGCTGCACCGGGTGCTCCTCCATGAGATAACCGCCGCCGCGGTCAAGGAAGCGATCGCGCATCCTGCGAAACTCGACCTCCCGCTCTACGAGGGCCAGCAGGCCCGCCGCGTCGTCGACCGCCTGATCGGCTACCAGATAAGCCCCCTGCTTTGGGACAAGGTGAAGCGGGGCATCAGCGCCGGCCGGGTACAGTCCGTGGCGCTCCGCATAATCGTCGAGCGCGAAAAGGAACGGGAGGCCTTCCGGTCCGAGGAGTATTGGACCCTCGATGCGCGTCTCGAGGCGAAGAATCCGCCCCCCTTCAAGGCGCGGCTCTATAGCCACAAAGACGTCCGCATCGACAACAAGGCCTACAAGCTGCCCGAAGCCGAGGCGCGCGCGATTATCACCGCAGTCGAGAACGCGCCGTTCATCGTCCGCACCGTCGAGCGCAAGGAGCTGCGCCGCAGCGCCACGCCCCCGTTCATCACCTCGCGCCTGCAGCAGGAGGCCTCGCGCAAGCTCTATTTTCAGCCCTCGCGCACCATGAAGATCGCGCAGCGCCTTTACGAGGGCGTCGAGCTGGGCGACCAGGGCGCCGTCGGACTCATCACTTATATGCGCACCGACTCGCCGCGCGTCTCCGACGCGGCGCTCACATCGGTCCGTTCCTACATCGACAGCCGCTATGGCAAAGACTACGTCCCCGAGAAGCCGAACTTCTACCGCTCCGGCAAGTCGGCGCAGGAAGCTCACGAGGCCATCCGACCGACCGCCGTCGAGCGCGACCCCGAGTCGGTAGCACCCTACCTCGACAAGGATGCGCTCGCGCTTTACACCCTGATTTTCAACCGCTTCGTCTCCAGCCAGATGACGCCGGCGGTCTATGACCGCACCACCGTCGATATCGAAGCGGGCGATACCGTGTTCCGCGCCACCGGCCAGGTGATGAAGTTCGACGGGTTCATGCGGGTCTATATCGAAGGGCAGGACGAACCGTCCGAAGATGAAGCCGCGACGCTGCCTCCGCTCACCGAGGGCGAGGTGCTCAAGCTTCTGGGCCTCGACCCCGAGCAGCACTTCACGCAGCCGCCGCCGCGCTTCACCCAGGCCACGCTTATCAAGGAGCTCGAAGAAAAAGGCATCGGCCGGCCGTCGACCTATGCCTCAATCATGACCAGCATCCTGAAGCAGGACTACGTCGAGGAGGATGAGAGCAAGCGCATCCGTCCCACCTCACTTGGCCGCACGGTCAGCGACCTGCTGGTAGCGGCGTTCCCCGATATCGTGGAAGTCGGCTTCACCGCCTCGCTCGAGGAAGACCTCGACAAGGTCGAGGAAGGCCAGGAGAACTGGATCGTCACGCTCAAGAAATTTTACGGCCCGTTCTCCAAGCGCCTGGGCGAGGCCAAGAAGACCATGCCGATGGTTAAGCGCAAGGGGCTGCCCACCGGCCTTAAGTGCGAAGTCGACGCCGGCGATATGGTGATCAAGTGGGGCCGTAACGGCGAGTTTCTCGCCTGCTCGAACTATCCCAAATGCACCAACACCAAGGAGTTCAGCCGCGACGAGCAGGGTCTGGTCGTAGCGCGCGCGAACACGGTCCCCGAAAAGACCGACGAGGTGTGCGAGAAGTGCGGCAAGCCGATGGTGCGGCGGCGCTCGCGCTTCGGCGAGTTCCTGGGATGCTCCGGTTACCCTGATTGCGACGGCATCAAGCGCCTGGGCGGCAGCGCTCCGGTAGACACGGGAGTGCCATGCCCGGAATGCAAAGAAGGCAACATCCTGGAGCGCCGCAGTCGCAAGGGCAAACTGTTCTTCGGATGCGCCCGCTACCCGAAATGCAAGTTCGCGAGCTGGGACCGCCTGGTCGCGCAGAAGTGCCCATCATGCGACGCTCCTTACCTCACCGAAAAGGTCACCAAGCGCAACGGCACTACCTGGCAATGCGTAAAAGAAGGATGCGGCTACAAGGCGCAAGCCCCCGCCGCTCCTGAGCCGCCGCCCGCGCCCACCGCGTCCGCTCCGCCCGTCGCGTAACGCCGGCTTGCGCCGCCGCGCCCATTTTCGCGCGTCGCGAGCACGCGATCCGGTCGACTCCTCCGCCAGCTTGCAATTCGCGCGGCGACGGGACTACTCCAAGAGACAGCGAGGCAAGATTGCGCGCCGCGGCGCGAGGGTGCAAGCCGTTCGATGGAGACTGCCGCGATGCCGACCGGTCCCAGACTCAACCCGCCTTTTCGCGCCGACCATGTCGGAAGCCTGCTGCGGCCGCGTGAGCTGAAGCAGGCGTTCCGCGACTTCGGCGCAGGCGACGCCGCCGCGCGCGCGTTTCGCGAGATTCTCGATCGATGCGTGTGCGGCGCTGTTGCGCTCCAGGAAAGCGTGGGACTCGAATCGATCACCGACGGTGAATTCCGCCGTGGCTCGTACTGGTCACACTTCGTCGATGCCATCGAGGGGCTCGCGATCAAGGAATCGCTCTTTCAGTTTCGCGACGCGGACGGCGTGCTGATGAACTTCACCGCACCGCACGTCGCCGGGCGCGTCCATCGCAAGCACGGCATCGGCACCGATGCGTTTACATTCCTGAAGAGCGTGACCAAACGCACGCCCAAGGTCACGATGCCCTCGCCGTCTACGATGCATTTCTGGCGCGGGCGTGCAGGGATCGAGTCGGCCGCGTATAGCGGCGCCGAAGAATTCTTCGCCAACCTCGCGCGCATCTATCGCGAGGAAGTCGCCGACCTCGCCGCGGCGGGCGCGACTTATCTGCAGATAGATGAGGTGCCGCTGGCGATGCTCTGCGATCCTCAGGTGCGCGAGTCAGTCGCGACTCGTGGCGAGGATCCGGAGCGGCTGACCGCCTGCTACATCGAGGCTATCAACGCGGCGCTCGAAGGACGCCCCGAAAATGTGGCGGTCTCGATGCATCTGTGTCGCGGCAACTACAAGGGCAAGTGGGTTTCCGAGGGCGGTTACGACGCCGTCGCCGAGCGCTTGTTCAACGAGGCTAAAGTCGATGCGTTCTTTCTGGAATACGACACGCCGCGCGCGGGCGACTTCGCGCCGCTGCGCTTCGTCCCGCGCGACCGCCTGGTAGTGCTCGGACTCATCAGCACCAAGACTTCCGCGCTGGAATCGAAAGACGCGCTGCGCCGGCGCATCGACGAGGCGACGGGGTTCATCGCACTCGATCAGCTCGCGCTAAGCCCGCAGTGCGGCTTCGCGAGCACAGTTGCAGGCAATCCACTGAGCGAGGACGACGAGCGCCGCAAGCTCGCACTGGTAGTCGAAACCGCCCGCTCCGTGTGGGCCTGAATTCAAATCGATCCTGACGCTCACGCGTGGCTACGCTCGCCCTCGGGCTCTGCCTCAACACGTTGCAAGCGCGCTTGCCGGCGACAGCTTAGCCGGTTCCGCCACTGAGGAGCAGGGGCTGGCACCTGCTCAATCGCGGATGGCGCGGCGCTCGAGCTCTACGCTTTCGAACCATCGCGCGAGCTCGTTGGTCATCCGCGCCACGCGTGCCGGTTCGGATGCGGCTAGGTCGTGGCTCTCTGACTGGTCGATCGCGATGTCGAAGAGTTGCGCCGGGGGCGCCGCCGGCCTGACCCGTGCGGGTTCGGGCGTCCTTGCGATGTCGCTGTACTTGTCGGGATGGTATTTCGCGTCGACATCCATCGCGAGGTCGTCCGGCGCGACCCTCATCAACTCTTTGATCGCTGGCCGCACTAGCTTCCATCTCCCGTCGCGCATCGCCGCGTTGCATTCACCATCGGGCGTATAGCGATTCCATTGCCAGAAGCGCTGCTCGGGAACCTTGCCGCATTCGCCCTTGAGTATCGGCAGAATATTTTCGCCGTCGAGTTTTAGATCACCCGGGACCGATTCCGCCGCCAGGCCGGCCGCGGCCAGAATCGTCCGCAGCCAATCGGTGAAGTGAATCATCTCGTCAATCCGCCTGCCGCCGCCGTCGATTCCCGCGGGCCAGCGGAGCACCATCGGCAGCCTGATTCCGCCCTCGTAGACAAAAGTCTTCGCGCCGGCGAACCCGCAGTTGAAACGGTCCGCGCACATTTCGCCGCGACCGCCGAACTGCGGCCCGTTGTCACTGGTGAACATCACCAGCGTGTTGTCCGCAAGTCCGTTGCGATCGAGTTCCTCGAGTACCGCCGCGACCCCGCGGTCCATCGATCGGATCATCGCGTAGATATGGCTCACTGCGGTCGTGAACTTGCCCGCGTCGCGGAAGCGCGCGAAGTCGGCTTCCTGCGACTCGAACGGAAAATGCGGCGCATTGTACGCGAGGTAAAGAAAGAAGGGATCGGCACGGTGGCGGCGGATGAATTCCAGAGCCTCGGCGGTGAACACGTCCGTCAGGTAGCGGCCGTCGGCGCGGCTCAGGAAGCCATTGCGATCCAGCCGCCAGTCGAAGTAAGGCTGCCATCCGCCGGAGAATCCGGCGAACTCTTCGAAGCCGCGCCGATTCGGATGATAGCGCTGGTCGAGCGCGCCGTTGTGCCATTTGCCGACCAGCCCGGTCACGTAGCCGGCCCCCCGGATCAGGTCTGCAATCGTTCGCTCGCGCAGCGCCAGGCGGTCCAACCCGCGCATCTCGAGCGTGTCGAGCACGCCGGTGCGATGCGGGTAGCGGCCGGTGAGCAGCGACGCGCGCGCGGGAGCGCACACCGGAGAGGCGGAGTAATGCTGCGTCAGGCAAACGCCGTCGCGCACCAACTGGTCGAGCGTCGGCGTTTCGGACAGCCCGTTGTTGAAGCACCCGAAGTCGCCGTATCCCATGTCATCGGCGACGATCAGAACGATATTCGACCGATCGCTCATCCCAATGACGGTGCCCTCGTGTGCCGCACCGCGCAAGCATCAGTTGTGCGCCACCGCGGGCGTCGGCGTGAGGCGATTCGTCACATGATTCACTTCAATGCGCGCAATCGTCATGAGCCGGACTGGACTGACTTACCTTGCGACGTGGTTTCGATGCGCCGCCGCGAGCGCGACAACCGGATTGCTGCGGGCGGCGTTTGCGAATGCGACGCCGCCCGCAGTTGTGCTACCGAGTCAACGCTGCCATCCGCTTGGCCATCTCTTCGGGAGTCGGATCTTCCTTGTGCGTAGCGATGGACCAGGTGTTTCCAAACGAGTCGCTGACGGTGCCCATCCGATCGCCCCAGAACTGATCGGTGGGCGGAGACACCGAGGTGGCCCCGGCGCCGAGCGCGCGCTTGTACAGCGCATCCACGTCATTCACGTACAAATAGAAAGAGCCCGGCGAGGGTGGGTTTTGCATCACCTCGGACAGCATCAGCCGCGAATCGCCGATGCTCACTTCGGCATGCATCACTCCGCCGTTCGGGCCGGGGATGCGCATGACTTCCTCGGCACCCAACGCCGCCTTCAGGAAGTCGATCAGCTTCGCGGTGTCTTTCACGCTCAAGAACGGAGTGACGGTGTGGTAACCGTTCGGAACTGGATTGACCGCCATAACGATTTCTCCTTTCGCCGCTGTTCGATTTGGGATCCTCTTAATTTTATTAACGACTATGTCCCAACTACCGCTCAATGATTTCGGGCGCAACCATGAAAATATTTCTCTCAGAAGAGGGGCTGATCTGGCTCGGCTGTCGACGTGATTTCGATGCGCCCATTGCTGAGCCGCCATTCCTCGGCGGTGCATCGGCGCGCGAGCTGTTCGTCATGCGTGACGATCACGAGTGCGCCCGGATATTCGATTAGCGCGTCCTCGAGACGCTCGATCGCCGGCATATCGAGATGGTTGGTGGGCTCATCTAGGACCAGTGCCCACACCTGGCGGCCGAGTCCCCATGCCAGGGCTAGTTTGCGCGCCTCGCCGGGCGATGGCGATTTGGATTCGAGCAAACGATCGGGGTCGACACCGAGCGCCGCGACCAGCGTCAGCACCCGCGCGCGCTCCGCGCCGCCAAGCTCGCGAATCCCGTCGAGCATCGCAGCGCCGTCGCCCGCAGTGAGTTCCTGCGGCAGATGGAGCAGGCGCGCCGCCGGCACGTGCGCGCCGCCGAGGAGAGCTTTGAGCAAGGTGCTCTTGCCGACGCCGTTGGGACCCGCAACTCGAATCCGGCTCTGCCGCAGTACCGCCAGATGCACGTCTTCGAGCAGCGTCGTCGGGCCCGCGCTCAGACCCGGCACGTCGAGGGCGAGCACCTTGCCGACCGGCGCGGCGACGTAGTCGACGAAGATCGAGCGGCCCTTTTCCTTGCGGAAGCGGTAGCCAGCGAGATCATCCGACGCCCGCTCGACGCTGGCGCGCAGCAAGCCGACGTCGGCAGAGAGCCGCGCCGACGCCATCCGCGATTTTCCAGTCCGCATTTTGTCGGTCCCATCATGGTCGTGCGCGAACTTCATGCGATTGCGCGCGCTGGTTTGTTGCGACGCAGCTGACGCGAGGCGCCGCTTGTCGGCGAGCCGGCGCGTGAGTACCTCGTGCTTGCGCTTGAGCCGTTCATACCGGTCGTGGCGCAGGGACTCCTCGGCCTCCCAGCTCCGCTTCGCGTCGCCGTACGAACCGCGCCAGATGCGAACGGCGCCGTCGGCGACGCGCACCGTGTATGCGGTGAGCGAGTCGAGCAGCGCGCGGTCGTGCGAGACCACGATCCCGACGCCGCGAAAGCGCGCGAGACCTGCCATCAGCAGTTCGCGCGCCTCGGCGTCGAGATGATCGGTCGGCTCATCAAGCGCGAGCACCGCGGGCTCCTCGAACAGCGCCGCGCCAACCTGCCATCGCTTGCGCTCGCCCGGCGAGAGCGTGGGCCATCGCGCGAGGTCGGCGGCGTCGAGGCGCAGTTCGCCATGGAGACGGCGCGCGATGCCGTCAGTGGCGGCTGCGAACGACTCGATTGCGGGCGTCATCGCCTCGACCGTTTGTGGGCATAGCTGTATCGACGCGTGCGGCGGATGGAACTGGACCAGGCCTTCCGACGGTTCGAGCTCGCCTGCGATCAGGCGCAAGAGAGTGGTCTTGCCGTTGCCGTTGGGGCCGACGATACCGGTCCATCCGAGTGCGAGCTGAAAACTCGCGCCGGCGACTATTGGAACCGAGTCTGCGTATGCGAACGAGAGATTGGATACACGTACGAACACAGTAACTACTCCGGTGACAGGCGCACCGACGCGAGATAACTCACTCGCCTGGTGCGCGTTTCGGTTATCGAACCGAACGAACTATGGAGTAGCTATTTCCGCACGCCTTTAAGTCTCTCCTGAGGCAATAATCTAGAACTAGCTGCCCGCGCAGTGCGGGTCAACGACTTCCAAGATCCCTAAACACGGAAAAGCCGCTTTCAGAGCGAGGCGAGGAATTCGAGCATCAGGCTGTTGATCTCGGCGGGGCGCTCCTGCTGAATCCAGTGGCCGGCGCCGAGGATGATTATTTTCTTGCGCAGGTTCGGCACGAACTGACCCATGATCGTCGGCCCCGGCGGGTACATCGCCAGCACGCAATCATGCTCGCCGGCCGCGAACATCGCCGGCTGCTGGATCTTCGCACCCTCCAGAAATCCGGTCAGCTCCCAGTTGCGATCGAAATTGCGGTACCAGTTGATTCCACCGCGGAAGCCCACGCGCCGGAACTCGCCAGCATAAAAGTCGAGGTCAGCCTCGGTGAGCCACGGCGGCAGCTTCTTCGGCACCACGCCGCTCTGCATGAAGGTCTCGTTCTTATCGAAGAAGAAACGCCATCGTTCGTTGGGCGGCGGATCTCCTGAGGCCGAGTAGAGCATCATCGCGATCGACTTGCGCGGATCGGCGTCGAGCTCCTTTTCGATCTTGCCCGGCTCCTGGAAGTAGTTCTGGTAGAAGTTGCGATCGCCGGCCATCGCGCGCATCAAGTCAGACGGCCGCGTCGGCGGGCGCCCCGAGTAGGGAACGCTCAGCAGGATGAGCGCGCGGAACAGATCGGGCCGCACCAGAGCCGAGGTCCACGCAACCGGCGCGCCCCAGTCGTGGCCTGCGATCACCGCAGACTTCTCGCCGAGCGCGTTGACCAGGCCCACGATGTCGCCGGCCAGGTGCAGGATGTCGTATGCCTCGATCGGTTCGGGACGATCGGTCTGACCGTAGCCGCGCTGGTCGGGCGCGACGGCATGGAAGCCCGCCTCGGCGAGCACCGCAATCTGATGGCGCCACGAGTACCACGACTCCGGCCATCCGTGGCACATCACCACCAGCGGTCCATCGCCCGCCTCGGCGATATGCATCCGGATGCCATTGCTCTGGACGAAGCGATGCTTCAGCTCGGCCATGGGATTAAAATTTCGTCGATGGAATCCCGGAGTGCGATTCGATCCGTCAGGAGTGTTTGACCTTCTTCAGCTCCTCGACCATTTCGGGGACCGCTTTGAACAGGTCGGCGACCAGTCCATAGTCGGCCACGCTGAAGATCGGCGCTTCTTCATCCTTATTGATCGCGCAGATGATCTTGGAGTCCTTCATTCCCGCCAGATGCTGAATGGCGCCGGAAATTCCGACCGCTATATAGAGCTCGGGCGCGACCACTTTGCCGGTCTGCCCGACCTGGAGGTCGTTGGGGACGAAGCCCGCGTCGACCGCGGCGCGCGACGCGCCCATCGCGGCGCCCATCTCGTCCACCAGCGGCTCCAGCACGATCTTGAAGTTCTCGCCCGATTTGAGTCCGCGCCCGCCGGACACCACGATGCGCGCCTCGGTGAGCTGGGGCCGGTCGCTTTTGGTCTCGTTGAACGAAACGAACTCCATCTTGAGCTGCGCCGCGTCGATCTCGGCGTTCTGCTTTTCCACCGTAGCCGCGCTCGCGGCGGGCTTGGCCGCGTCGAACGCGGTGCCGCGCACCGTGACGACTTTGATCGGCGCGTCCAGCTCGACGGTGGCAAGCGCGTTGCCCGCGTACATCGGACGCACCACCGTTCCGTCGTCGTTGATCGAGACAATCTCCGATGCCATCGGAGAGCCCAGGCGTGCCGCCAGCCGCGGCATCAGGTCCTTGCCTAGCGCAGTCGCGGTCGCGAGCAGATACTCGGCTCCTTCCTTCTTCGCGAGCGCCGCCAACGCCTGCGCGTGCGCGTCGGCGAGATAGTTTTTCAGCGCCGGATGAGCGAGCGCGATTACTTTCGCGCCGCCATACTTCGCGATTTCGCCGGCGGCCGCTTCGGGGGCATCGCCCGTAACCACCACGGCGCATTTGCCGCCGCGCTTTTGCGCCAGCTCCTGACCCGCATTGATCGCAACCAGGGTGGTCTTGGGAAAGTGGCCCCCCTGATGTTCCGCAAAAACCAGTACGTCACCCATCGATGTTCACTCCGGCGCCCGCGTCGGCGATTCGTGTCGCGCGTGCGGGCGGCGAAAAAATAGCGTCGATCAGATAACCTTCGCTTCGCTGTGCAGCACCGCGACCAGCTCCTGCACCGAGGCGACCTTACGGCCCGCCTGGCGCTTAGCCGGCGCGGCGAGATTCTTCAGTTTGAGCTTCGGCGCCAGATCGACGCCGAGACTGTCAGCCGCGACTTCCTTCAGTTCCTTCTTGCGCGCCTTCATGATCCCCGGCAGCGATGCGTAGCGCGGCTCGTTGAGCCGCAGGTCGGTGGTGATTACGCCGGGCAGATTGAACGCGATGGTCTCCAGGCCGCCGTCGGCTTCACGTACAACAGTGCATTTGGGTCCCGCGAATTCGATCTTCGACGCGAACGTCGCCTGCGGCCATCCGAGCAGCTCGGCCAGCATCTGACCGACCTGGTTGGAGTCGTCGTCGATTGCCTGCTTGCCGAGGAGGATCAGCTCGGGCTTCTCGTCGCTGGCGATCTTCGCGAGGATTCGCGCGAGTGCCAGCGAGTCGAGCGCGGCGTCGGTCTTCACCAGGATCGCGCGGTCAGCGCCCATCGCGAGTCCGGTGCGGAGCTGCTCCTGCCACGCGGTCTGCCCGATAGTCACCAACACGGCTTCGCTGCCGGCCTGCTTCTCTTTGATGCGGAGAGCTTCCTCGATCGCGATTTCATCGAACGGGTTGATGACCCACTTGACGTTGTCGGTGGCAATCCCGGTGCCGTCTGGCAGCACGCGAATGGTGGTTGCGGGATCGGGCACGCGCTTGATCGAAACCAATATCTTCACGGCAATGTCTCTCCACGCATTCGGTCATGCCACGCATTGGTCATGCGGCGATGCGAACCGGAAAATGGCTGTAGTTGCTCGGAAATTGAGCCGATAAACGCCACGAAAGTAACAGCGGCCCTGCGGCCAGTCAAACCTATTCGTTGTAGCCGAGGCGATGCGACAATTCGCGGCCGGCATCCAGCAGCAGCGGCGCTATTTCGCTGGTGATCCGCTCGGCCGGAATGCGGTAGGTGGGCCCGGCGACCGCGAGCGAACCGACTACCGAGCGCGTGTAGTCGCGAATCGGCACCGCCACCGAGGACACCTCTTCGGTGAACTCGCCCGAGTCGACCGCGTAGCCCTCGCGCACGACCGCCTCGAGCTGATCGATCAGGCGCGCGCGATCGGTGAGCGTGCGATCGGTGTAGCGGCGCGGGCTTTCCGGAATCGCGGAGCGCAGTTGCTCCTCGGCGTCGAAGGCCAGATGCGCCTTGCCGGCGGCCGTGCAATGCAGCGGCAGCATCACGCCGATCGGCGGCGTGATACGCACCGCGCGATCCTCGGGCTCAGCGGCTTCCAGCGGCACCACGCCGTCGCGCCGCACGATCGCGACGTAGGCGCTCTCCCGACACTTATGCGCGAGCTCACTGAGTATCGGGCGCGCTTGCCTCACGAGCCCCATATGATGGATGTATCGTCGTCCCAGATGCAGGCACTTGATCCCGAGACGATAATTTTCGGTGGCCTTGTTCTGCTCGATATAGCCGCGCGCCTCGAGCGTCGCGAGCAGGCGGAAGACGTTGTTCTTGTGTAGCTTCAGTCGCTTGGAAAGTTCTGTTACGCCGAGCTCGTCGACTTCTCCAAAAAACTGCTCGAGCACATCAAGGGCATGCGCGACCGACTGGATGACGTAATTGGTTTTATCGCGTCGGACCATCGAAGCTCGATTATCAGCAGGGGCGCTTTGGAAAGTCGTTTTAATCTAGTAGCGTGTCGGAAATCATGTCAACGCCAGCGCCACAATTGCCGCATGATTGTCGTAAGTATTTGATATTCTTAATGATTTTTGATGCCCGCGAACGCCTGCAAAACAGGAATTGATTATGCCCACGACGTTGCCGCCCGAGTTTTTCCGGCGCATCGATGAGTCGGATGATGAAGCATTTTATTCGCAACCGCGCTTCGTCACGCACATCGACGACCACGCGATTGCGACTATCGGCGAAATTTATGCGCAACTACTCCCACAGGGCGCCGCGTTGCTCGACCTGATGAGCAGTTGGCGATCGCATCTGCCGGCCCATCTGCGCCCCGCGCGCGTTGCCGGCCTGGGGCTCAATCGCGCAGAGATGCAGGATAATCCGGCGCTCACCGAGGTCGTCGTTCACAATGTCAATCGCGAGCCGCGCCTGCCGTTTGCCGACGCCGAGTTCGACGGCGCTGTCGTCACCGTCTCGATTCAGTACCTGACCCGTCCGCTCGAGGTGTTCCGCGATCTGGCGCGCGTGCTAAAGCCGGGCGCGCCGTTCATCGTGACCTTCTCCAACCGGATGTTCCCGACCAAGGCCGTTGCGATCTGGCATCAGCTTGACGGCCACGATCATGTCCGCCTGGTGAGCGGCTACTTTATGGAGAGCGGCGGGTTTGAGAATATAGATGTCATCGATCGGAGCGCTCCGGCCACGCCGCCCTCGGACCCGGTGTGGGCGGTGGTCGGCTATCGGATTCGCGAGGCGAAAATTTGATCAACCATCGTGGGCTGCGCCATCTGGCGCTCAACGTCGCGGACGTAGAGCGCGCACGGGATTTTTATGCACGCGTGTTCGGGATGCGCGTGGTATGGCAGCCCGACCCCGACAACGCATACCTGAGTTCCGGATGCGACAATCTCGCGTTGCATCGCCAGACTACCGCGCCTTCAGCAGGCGCCTCTGCGGGCAACGGGCAGCGCCTGGACCATCTCGGCTTCATCGTCCCCACGATTGCCGACGTCGAGTCGGGCTTCCAATGGGCCAGCGCGAATCACCTCGAGATCGTGCATCCGCTGAAACATCATCGCGACGGCTCGGTCTCGTTCTATCTGCGCGATCCCGACGGCAACGTGATCCAGCTCCTGTACGAGCCCGCGATAAGTCCGCAGAAGCTCACTTCGTAACGCGCGCGTACCGCCGCGCCGGAGAACACGATGCTCACAGGACGCGCGACCGCCGAAGGCACCGCAGCATACGCATCCCGCTTTCCGAATCTGCCGGGCAATTTCCGCCCCGCGCTAGGACTCAGTCTCTCGTCGATCGGAATCGGCACCTATCTCGGCGAGCCGGACGAAGAAACCGATCGCGAATATGAGGCGGCACTCAAGTCCGCGATTCTTGGAGGCATCAACCTGGTCGACACAGCGGTGAATTATCGCTTTCAACGTAGCGAGCGCACCATCGGCAAAGTGCTCGCGGAACTGACCGCGGCTGGAAAGCTCCGGCGCGAGGAAATCGTGCTTGCGACCAAGGGCGGCTATATCACCTTCGACGGTGTGCTGCCGGCCAACCCGCGCCAATGGGTCCAAGAGCATTTGATCGCGACCGGATTGGTCGGCCCTGGTGACCTGATTGAGGGCTCGCATTGCATGACGCCTAAGTACCTGGCCGCGATGCTCGAGTTGTCGCGCGCCAATCTCGGCGTCGACACTATCGACGTCTACTACATTCACAATCCCGAGACTCAGCTCGAGGAACTCGAGCGCCAGGAATTTCTCGCGCGAATTCGCCTCGCCTTCGAGTTTCTGGAGCGGATGGTCAGCGACGGCAAAATCGAAGCATACGGCACCGCGACCTGGAACGGGTTTCGCGCCAAGCCGACCGATCGCGGATGGCTCTCGCTCGACGAGCTCGTGAAGATCGCAAACCAGGTCGCGGGCGAGCGCAATCACTTCAGCGTCATCCAGCTCCCGTACAATCTCGCGATGCCCGAGGCGGTGGGACTCGCCAATCAGATCGTGCCGAGCGGCCACGTGACCACGCTCGCCGCCGCGCGCGCGATGGGCCTCGCGGTATGCGCCAGCGCATCACTCCTGCAGGGGCGCCTCGCCAATGGGCTGCCGCCGATAGTCGGCGAGGCCTTCGAAGGCTTCAGCTCTGACGCGCAGCGTTCGATCCAGTTCGTGCGCTCGACACCGGGCGTGGATGTCGCATTGGTCGGGATGAAATCGGTCGAGCACGTGCGCGACACGCTAGCGACCGCGTCGAGGCCACCAGCCACCCAGGAACAACTAATGAAACTCTTCCGCCAAGCCTCCGACCGCTGAAGCGAACTGGCGAACCGGTGCTCTGTTATTTCGCGGCGGCGGCGGGGGCGGTCTTGAATGACCACTTATAGGTCTTCGATTCCACCGTCATAGAAACATCGTAGGTATGACCTGGTTCGAGCGGCTTGCGCGGGATCATCACGACCGCAAGCGCTCGATTCAGCCAGACACGAAACAACAACCGTTGCTTTGCGTCAGGGTTTGCATAACCCATCGTGTCAAAGGCGCAATGCTCCACCGGCTGGCCCCCATCCAACAAGCTGTGGGCGGAGACATGAACGGCGTGGGACATGTCGAATGGCAGTCCAAGTGGCTGTCCCAATGACAGCAAAATCGGTGCGCCCGCCGGATGAGTGTAACCCGGGCAGGCGGTTAGAGCGTCGAGGTAGCCGAAGTCAGCCAGCGGCCGGGCTGGAAGGTCGGTTCCCGGCGGTGGAAACTCCAGCGGCGATTTGAACCACAGATGTCCTTCATCGCGGTTGAAGTAGACATCCACCTGGAAGAGAGGCAAGCCCATCCCAATGGCCGCTACCGCAATACATTCGCCGCCTTTGCAGTAACTTCCGAATCCAATCAGTGATTGCTCGAAATCGAGCGTGGCGAGCGCATTGACTGGCGAGGTCATGAACTGATCGATTATTACCCCGCCATCGGCTGGTATGCTGGTGGTCGCAAATACATCAGAAGGTCCTGCGGCGCGCGCGCCCTCGGGAGTGTACCAGTGATTGTTTTCATCTTCCTTATGGACTCCCGCGGCCGGCGGATAGGCTTTGAGATGGCCGTCCGACCAGGTGAAGTCCACGGGAGCCAGATGGTTTTCGAGCACGTAACGTGCGTGCTTCGCCGCACCATCGTCGAGCTTCTGATCGACCGTTATCCCGGGCAGGCTTACCAGCCGGCGGTAGTAGTTGACCCGCGCCGCGCCCGAGCTCAATTGCGGTGCGGGCGTCGCGGCGGCAGCGGGAGTTTCGTTCGCCATCGCCGGCCATGCTTTAGCCGCGCAAGCGGCGAGGGCCAGCAGCAGCCAAAAGCAGACCGAGAAGCAGCGATAGCAAGTCATCCGACGGCTCGGGCTTCGCGCTAAATCACTCGCTATTCAGGCATAGCCCCTGATTGTGCAGGTAGTCGACATCATTGGTTGTGAGCTTCGCGCCCGCCAGCACGTGAGCATAGACAACTCGATGATGTTCGTTATTAATCTCGCAGGATACTTCTATTGTCGTGTTGTCTGGAGTAGCGAAGGTTTCCGTCGAAGTTGATGTAGGAGGAAGATTCTGTTCGATTTGACTCGGATCGTCGGTGTGTCCGTTTACCGCGGCCCTTTGGTTTTTGCTCGCTTCACAGATCTTCTTCGCGTCAACCTCACAGCCATTGGCGTTGGCGCTTGCAACAGTACCTGAGCCGGCTGGTTGTGATGCGCAGGCCGCGGCGAACAGCGAGAGCGCGACCAACAGTGACGTTCGCTTCCGGTTAGTGTTCAACGTTACCTCCCTTCGGCAATGCTCACGCGCGCGCGACACCGAGATGGCAAAGATAAGCTTTGTGATAGCTGCGGATAATATACCTATGCCACGAAGATTCAATCAGCGGCTCAACCGTCAGTCACATCCGAAAGGGGCTGGGGTTCGGGCACGCAGGAAGGCAGAGCTTGCCCCTTGCACCCACTACCACGTAGAAATCCGGCTCCGTTGTCGGCTCGGGCTGATCCCTGCCGTTTTCGATCACCTGTGCTATATGGATAGCCCGCGAGCACTGCATCCGACTTTCGTGCACGCGATCGACCGGAGGGAACCGTGATCGAACAAGACGTTGAAATTCGCACCGCCGACGGGACCGCCGACGGAGTTCTCTGCCGGCCTGACGGTGAAGGCCGCTGGCCGGGCGTCATCCACCTGACCGATATCGGCGGTATCCGCGACGCCCATCGCGAGATGGTGCGGCGGCTGGCCGCGAAAGGCTACACGGTGCTGATGCCCAACGTTTTCTATCGCACCGGGCGGCCGCCGATGTTCTCCTTCACGCCCACTATGGGCGAGGAGCGCACCATGAAGCGGTTTGGCGAGCTGGTCGGCCCGCTAACCCCGGAAGCCGCCGAAAGCGACGCCGCAGCTTACGTCGACTTCCTCGCGGTTCACGACTCGGCCGGTGATGGTGCGATGGGCGTGGTCGGCTACTGCTTTACCGGCAGTATGGCGATGCGCACCGCGGCGGTGCAGCCTGACAAGATCGCCGCGGCGGCATCGTTCCACGGCGGCGGGCTGTTCACCGACAACCCCAGCAGCCCGCATCACGTCCTACCGCGCATCAAGGCACGACTCTATTTCGGGCACGCGACCAAGGACGCCAGCATGCCGCAGGAAGCGATCGACAAACTGGATCGCGCGCTGGCGGCATGGGGTGGCAAGTACGAAAGCGAAGTCTATGATGGCGCGTCTCACGGATGGACGGTGCCGGGCAGCCCGGTTTACAACCAGGCGCAAGCCGACCGCGCGTTTGAAAAGCTGACTCAGTTGTTCGCACAAACATTGAAGTAGGCAGGGGCTGACCCCTGCACCCACTACTACGCAAGAAGCCGGCTCCTCTTCGCGGCCGTGCGGAAAATCCCCGCCAATTGAGGCTCGGCGCAGCGCGGGAATAAAATCTCGGGCGCTCCGGTCTTACTGACGCGGAGAACCGATCGGTCTTAAGAGCGTTGCCGGAACCGACCAAATCCGCCGATTTTGATCGCGTCGTGCTTGCGCATCTGGACGCCGCCTACAATCTCGCGCGATGGCTGGTGCGCGACGATCACGACGCCGAGGACGTTGTGCAGGAGGCATATCTTCGCGCGTTTCGTTTCTTTGCCGGATTTCGCGGCGGCGATCCGCGCGCGTGGCTGCTCAAGATCGTGCGCAACACGGCGTTCACGTGGCTGCATCGCAATCGGCCCGCCAATCCGCCGGCCGAATTTGACGAGAACCTGCACCAGGGACCGGAGGAGTCGCCAACCCTGGAGGCGGAGCTGTTGCGCAAGGCAGACACCGAGATGATTCGGTCGGCGCTCGATGAATTGCCGCCGGAGTTCCGCGAAGTCGTGGTGCTGCGCGACGTCGAGGGGCTCTCATACAAGGAAATCGCCGAGATCGCGGAGATTCCCGTCGGCACCGTGATGTCGCGGCTGGCGCGGGCGCGCGGCAAGCTCGCGCGCACTATCACCGCGCGGATCAGGGAGGCATGAGGTGGATCACGAGCAGGCGCGTGCGCTGATCTCGGGGCGGCTCGACGGCGAGCTCGATCCGGCGCACGATCTCGAGCTCGGCGAGCATCTGAAAGGATGCGTGGAGTGCACGCGCGAGTATGAAGCGGCTCGCGTGATTTGCTCTCGGCTGCTCGGCGGAGAGTTGCGTTACTGGGCGCCGGCGCGGCTCGAAAAGCGGATTCGCGCCGCGCTTCCGCGCGAAGCGGCGCGCCCGCGGGAGGAGTCCCGCGCGATGTGGTGGCTGCGCAGGACGCTGCCGATCGCGGCCCCAATCGCAGTCGCGGCGCTCCTGGTGATCTCGCTCAACCCGGGGCTGTTCGGACCCGCCGCGGACGATTCAATCAGGCGCGAGGTCGTCGCGAGCCACGTGCGCTCGCTGATGGCAGCGCATCTGACCGACGTTGCGTCCTCGGATCAGCACACCGTCAAACCGTACTTCGAAGGCAAGCTCGACTTCTCGCCACCAGTCAGCGACTTCGGCGCGCAAGGATTTAAGCTGGTGGGCGGCAGGCTCGATTACCTGGACCAGCGGCCGGTCGCCGCGCTCATCTACCAGCACGGCAAACACGCGATCAACGTGTTCATCTGGCCCGCGGCTAACGGAGCGGAGGCGGCGGAGAAGGACAGCGTGCGGCAGGGCTACAACCTCGCGCATTTCGCGCGGGGCGGAATGAACTACTGGGTGGTGTCGAACCTGAATCGCATCGAGCTGGAGAAGCTGGTCGCGATGCTGAAACAGTGACGCGCTACGTGCGGAGCACCCGGCGGCCGAAGAGCAGGCGCTGCGCGCCGGTGAGCAACTCGAGTGCGGTCATCGCGTAGCACAGCGGCGGCCCGAGCGGGCGCAGGAAGGCAGTCGCCTCGACGATCGCAAGGACGACGAAGAAGATCAGCGCCTCGGTGCGCTCGAGAATTCCCGGCGGATATTCGATCAGTTTGGGGCCGTGGCGCTCAAGCGCCGCGCCGACGGCGAGGAACACCGTGATGTTGATATACCAGCTGGCGACGAGAAGCAGGGCGGGAAGATAGAGCTCCGGATGAGGCCACGCGATCCCGACGATCGCGGCGGACTCGACCAGGCGGTCGGAGCACAGATCGAAGACGCCGCCGAGGGCGCTGGGCGCGGCGCATTCGCGCGCGATGGTGCCGTCGAGGGCGTCGAAGGCGGCGCTGATCGCGAGCATCGCGATTCCCCAGAACAGCGCGCCGCGCGCGAATGCAACGCCCGCGACGACGCCGGAGGCCGCGGCGATCGCGGTGGCGAGGTTGGCGCGCAGGCCGAGCGCGAACAGGGCGCGTGCGGCTCGCGACTGAATCTTCCTTGCTTCGGGGTTGGCGCCGAGAAAAGCGTCGAGCATCGTGGCGCGCTTCAAATCAATCGACGGCAGCGACCGGATCGATTTCCTCCAGGCGCATCCCGCGCGTCTCCGGCGCGAACAGCCATACCAGCAGCGCGCCGAGTATTGGTCCGCCCGATACCACTGCGACCGCATTGCCCAGCCCGCCGAGCCGCTTGGACATTGAACCGATCGTGAAGGGCGTGAGCAGCGCGGCGATCTGCCCGAGCAACTGAACGGTCAGGCTGTACGAGGTCGCGCGTATTTCGGTGGGGAACAATTCCGTCGAGTAAGTCGCGGTCGCGGTGCGCGCGCCCTGGAACGCGAACACGGTGGTCACCAGCGAGGCGAGCATCGCGCCATGGCCGCGGGTCTGGAACAACATCAGGATCGCGACCGAGCCGATCACGTATGAAAGCGCGGTGGTCAGCTTGCGGCCTATGCGATCCAGCATCCAGCCGGCTACGAGGTTGCCCAGGTTGCCAACGAGGTAGGCGATCACGATGGCGTGGCCGATTTCCGACGAGGTCCAGTGGCGATCGCGCTTGGCGTAGAGGCTGAAGAAGGTCACCGCGGGGGAGCCGACCAGGCCGACGCAGTTCCACAGCGCGGCGATCAGCAGGAGACGGCCGCGATATGGCCCGCGCAACGGCTCGATCGCGCGACGCACTCCCGCTGCGATGCCGGCTAGCGCGCTGGTTGCGGGACGGGTGCGGCGGATTGCTTCGAAGCGGGCGGTTTCGCGCAAGTTGCGACGGAGGAAGGCTACCACCAGTAGTGGTGCTACGCCGATGAAATACATTCCGCGCCAGCCCCATCGCGAGTCGGCTACGTAGCCGAACAGAAACCCCGCCGCGACGACGCCGAGCAGTCCAACCGTGTTGAGCGCCGCGATGCCGCGGCCGCGCGCGTCGTCGGGAAATTCCTCGCCGATCATTATCGTCGCGACGCCGAACTCGGCGGACAGGAACATCTGTGCGAAGCTCTGAAAGAGCGTAAACGTGCCAAGCCCCTGCGAGAGCGCAGTCAGTAGGGTGAACAGCGCGTAGAAGAGGACCGTCGCGGAGACGATCGGCTTGCGGCCGACCTGGTCGGACAGCATCACGACAAAGAACGCGGCCATTCCGCCCGCGCGCACCATGGACGCCATCGCGCCGACCGCGTAGTCGTCGAGGTGAAAAGTGCGCGCGATGTACGGCGTGCAGAGATGGAAGATGGTGGTGTCGTAGGCCTCGAAAATCGTGACCGACGACAGCAGCCCGAGCATCGTCCAGAGGTAACGGCCGGAGGCGAGCGCGGGACTCGCTGACTCGCTCGCGCGCGCAGGCGCTTCAATCGGGTTGTTTTCCATCGCCAGCCGGACAATCTTAGTATTGAGCTTGAAGCGAAGACCAGCGGTGTACGCGAGCGATGCGACGGCGCGCACGAGAGAGCGAGGAGTATTGGCGAACCTGATTAATCGAATGAGCTTGCGAATGCGCCCGGCGCTAATCGGAGTCGTCGCGGGACTCGCGCTGATGGGACTGGCGGCGCCGGGCATGGCGGCGGGATACGTGATCAATTTTCCGCCGACCGACTTCACGATCTATAACCCCGACGGCACGCAGAAGCTCGGCAGCGCGCACTACTACGTCGAGCAGGTGCCGGGCGGCGAGATCGCGATTCTGCATGGTGAGGATCGCTACCTCGACGGCGGCTACGACATCGAGACCGAACGTTTGCAGCTCGACCACCACGGCGGGTATCCGACCCTGGTCGAGTTCGACCATTCGTTTTTCAATGCCAAGGGCGCGCTCACGATTCGTGGTCACGCGGATTTGCGCACCGGCCTCGCGAGCTGTGACGGCGCCGGCTCGGCCCCGTCGGCTCCGCAGCAGATCACGTTCCCGCCCGACACCTACGCCGGTGCGAGCCTGTTGATCCCGCTCCAGTCTTTTCTCGACGAGGGCGACGTCGAGAAGCTTCATCTGCACGCGTTCACTTGCACGCCGGGGCCGCGCGTGTTTGCAATCACCGCGTCGGTGGATGCGAACCCGATGCCGAAGCCGTTGTTCAGCGAAGCACTGATAAAAGTGGACGCGCATCCGGACTTCGGATGGATTACCTTCCTGGTCAAGCCGTTCGTGCCCAAGCTCGACGCGTGGTTTGATCCGCAGCAGCAGTGGAAATTCATGGGCGCGGAGCTGGCGAGGTTCTACGGCGGGACGCCGATCATGATGGTGGCAACGCCGTCGCAGAACGAGCACGCGGCGGCGCAAAAGTAGGCTGGTCGCGCGGCGTCAGTTAAGCGCCGAACGCTCTGTCGCGCCGGTGTTTTTGGATCCGGAATCCGCGCGCCGCGGATCGCGACGCGCGGCCGGTTTCTGATCTAAAAGTGGGTGATGCCTTCGTCGTGATGGCGCACCGACGATGGCTTGGGTTTGCGATACTGAAATTCGGTCTGACAGTGCTGGCAGGTGCCTTGCGGCTGTTGGCCGCCGCGGCGTACAAGTTTGATGTAGCGTACGACTCCGTCGCTGCACAGATGGCCGGCGACGGGAAAGTCGTACACGGTACGCACCGAGGTTGTTTCGTTCATTCTTTCGCTACCGCTCCTGATCGAAATTTTTATTTCCTGCTCTCCTCCGTCGCGCCGCTACTCAACGCGAATCATCGGCTTGGACATTTCAAGATAGTAGATTCCGCGCAGCGATCAATCTTTTTGGCCGTTCGATCGAGAATTTTTTTTCGCCGTGACCTCGAACGTGACGATCTCGAACGGACGCAACTCGAGCTCAACCGAGCCGTCGCGGCCGCGGCGCATTCCGGCGCGGACCACGCGGCGGCCCGCGAGGTCGACCAGGCGCGCGCTCCTCGTGCGATCGAAAGTGAAGCGCGCGCGCTCCGGCTCCGGCGAGACGCTGAACGCGCGGAACCGATACGCGCCGTGTGCTTCGGCCGGCCGCGCGGTCGAAAACGCGATGCGCGGATTGTCGCATCCGCCGAGCCCCAACGCGCCCTCGCTGGCGCCGCGCGAGGCGAAACTCCGCGGCGCGAATGCGTACGCCGCGGCGGTCTGCGCGAGGCCGCCGTCGAGGTAACTGCCGCGATAGCTGGTGACAGCGAATGCGAAGCGATGCTCGCCGATTTCCTGCGCGCCCGGCGTTTCGAGCTCCGGGCCGGCGCCGCCGCGACGCATCTTGAGGTCCGAGCGCGACAGCCATCCGACGCATCGCAGGAGCGTCAGCAGAATCGTCGCGCCGCCGTCGTCCGGCCGCACTTCCACCTCGTAGAGCCCGCGGCTCATGAGCGCAGCCGACGCCGCCGCGCCTTCGACGGCGGTGAAGCTCCGATGCGGCACCGTCGGATAGACGTCCTCCAATCCGGGCGGCTCGGATGGCGCAAGCGGGCGCTCGAGCACGCCGAAACTGGTGTCGTGAAGAGCTTTAGAGACGCTGATCGGCGTGCGCAGCGCCGCGCGCAGGCGATGATCGCGTGATCGGTTCGCCACTTTCGCATCGAAATCGATTCGGCCGAGGCCGGCATAGAGGGTGACCGAGAGTTCGATCGAGAGTTGCTCGACCTCAGCGGAGCGCGCGCGGCGATCGCCGGTGAGCGCGGCGGGAATCTCGTAAGCGAGCGCCAGCGCGAGCCGGCGTCGGAGCGGCCCGTTCTCGACCACGCGCGCGGAGAGCGACGCCGGTGAGGAAATCAGCGGCGATGCGGGCACCGGGTCGTAGTTGTATTCGTCGCCGCGGTCGCCGTCGTCTTCGAAGTACAGCTCGAAGGCAGCGTCGTTGCGATGATCGCGAATTTCGACTCCGCGGGCGGTGGACTTCACCCGGTAGAATTCATTTTCGATCGAGTCTGTCGCCGATGTAGGCCCCTCCGGCGCCGGCGCGTCGTCGCGCACCAATCGATAGAAAGTGAAGCCCGCCTGCGCGAGCTGGTTCGCGACGAAACTCAGCTCGCCGCGCGCGGCATTCCTGGCGCGAATCCGGATGCTGGCGGTGGCGGGAATTTCGGTGCGAATCGCGGTGCGGAAAGTCTCGAGATCGAGGCCGCTAATCGCGGCGCGGCTCAGGAACAGGTCGAGTTCGAAGCGGTCCGCGCCCGCCGCGCGAAGCTGGTAGCGATTGAGGGTGCGGCCCAGCACGGTGGGCTGGCTGAGGCCGGCAACGATCGCCTGGAACTCGGCCGCGCGCATCTCGATTTCGAACACGCGCTCTCCGCGCACGAAATCGATCGCGACCGGCGCGCGAGTGCCGTCAGCCGCCTCGAGCGCATAGCGGGCGTCCGGATCGGGAAACTCGATCTCGCCGGACACCAGCGCGCGGCGCGCGAAGCTCGGGTTGAAAACGGCGACGGTCGGCGCGCCCGGCTCTCCGTCGTCGAGGATCGACGACGCGGCGCGGCGGATTGCCGTCTCCGCGATGAGCGCGGCCTGGTCGAAGCGGTAGCGCATGTCGGTATGCACCTGGTCGACCGAGCATCCGCAGATCGAATCGTGCGGGTGATTCTGAATCTCGTGGCGCCATGCCAAATCGAGATACGAAGCGAGGCCGTCTGTGCGCCCGAGCGCTCCCGCCAGCGCAGCCAGCGGATCGGCGAAGCGTTCGAGTGCGGCGCAGTTTTCAAAGTCACGCTGCTTGATCCAGGTCCGGGCCGAGGTGACCGACGGCAGCAGGTGCGCGCGCAGCGGCGAGCGCAACTCGCCGCGATGGGTAGTCACGCCGGTAAGCGGCATCTCGGACAGGCGCTTGATGTACTCCTCCAGCGGGCCGACCTCGAAGCCGACGGCGCCGCGCGTCTCCGCGATGCGGTCCATCAGGCGCGGGTCGGGCTCGGTGTGATCGGTGCCGTTCATCACGAGAATCGGGGCGCCATCGGCGTACCCACGCTCGCGCGAGGCGATTTGCTGCACGCGCGCGAGCAGCGCGTCGGCGGAATCGAGCGGCAGGTTCGCGCCGTTCGAATAACCGTACGGAAGATAGACGGTCATCACCGAGCTGCCATCGAGCGCCTCCCAGATGAAACGATTGCGCGTCACGTCCGCGCCGACGCCTCGCCACAGCACCGCGGTGCGGAAGCCGAAGCCCGCGAGAATCTGCGGCATCTGCGCGATGTGCCCGAACTGGTCGGGCAGATAGCCAACTTCGAGCGGGCGGCCATAGCGACGCGCGAGGGTCATCCCGAGTTCGAGGTCGCGGATCAGCGACTCGCCCGAAACCAGGAAGCTGTCGGCGAGCACGTACCACGGGCCGACCTGGATTTTGCCCGCGCGGATGAGCTTGCTGATGCGCCGCGCCGCTTCGGGGCGAACCTCGAGATAATCTTCGAGCACGATGGTCTGGCCATCGAAATGAAACGATGGGATGGTGCCGCTCTCGACCATCGGGAGCATCTTGTCGGCCATCGTGACCAGGCGAGCGCGCATCTGCTGGAACGGCTGGTACCATTCGCGATCCCAATGGGTGTGAACGACCAGATAGAAATGATCCATTTGTGACTTCCGGGCGGGATTGCCGGCGCCAGCTCAGCCGGGACGGCGCGGCACCAGCACCCGCCGCCGCAGCGTCATGATCGTTTCACCGCGCTGGTTGAGTCCGCGAGTCTCGACGTAAATCACGCCGCGATCGGATTTGCTCTTCGACGGCGTGACTTCGAGCACGGTGGTCTCCGCGTACAGCGTGTCGCCCGCGAACGACGGCGCGGTATGGCGCACCGATTCGTACTCGAGGTTCGCGATCGCGGTTTCGCTCACGTCCTTGACGCTCATCCCGACCACGGTCGCGAGCACCAACAGGCCGTTCACCAGGCGCTGGCCGTGCTGCGACTTCTCCGCGTAGGCCGCGTCGAAGTGAATCGGGTTGGTGTTCATGGTCATCAGGGTGAACCAGGTGTTGTCGAATTCGGTGATGGTGCGGCCGGGCCAATGCTTGAAAATCTGGCCGGGCGTGAAGTCGTCGAAATATGATGCCATCGAGGGTCGCGGGCGCATGGAACCGCCCGCATGATGCGGGATTAACCGATGCGCCCTCAAGTTGCAATTGCGCGGGCGCGCCTTGAGGGCGGATTCGCGTATGGTAGGCTCGGCACTTCGATGACTCGGCGACTCACCAAGCTGCTGGTTGCCAATCGCGGCGAGATTGCGCTCCGGATTATCCGCGGCGCGCACCTTTTCGGGCTCAAAACTGTCGCGGTTTATTCGGAAGCGGACGCCGCCGGCGCGCAGATTGCGGCCGCGGACGAGGCGCGGCTGATCGGGCCCGCCGAGGCGAGCCAGAGCTACCTCAATATCGAAGCGATCATCGCAGCGGCGAAGGCGACCGGCGCCGACGCGATTCATCCCGGCTACGGTTTTCTGTCCGAGCGGCCCGAGTTCGCGCGCGCGGTGCGCGAGGCTGGAATAATCTTCATCGGCCCGACGCCGGAAGTGATGGCTGCGCTGGGAGACAAAGTCGCGGCGCGGCGAATCGCGGCTGAGGCGGGCGTCGCGGTGGTGCCCGGAGTCGAAAGCGGCGCGCTTGCGGATGCGCGCGGCTTCGCCGCGCAACATGGCTACCCGATCCTGGTGAAGGCGGCGGCGGGCGGAGGCGGACGCGGGATGCGCGTGGTCGATTCCGAGGCGCATCTGGAGGCAGCTCTGGAAGCGGCTGCGCGCGAGGCGAAAGCGGCGTTCGGCGACGGGCGGGTGTTTATCGAGAAGTATTTGGCGCACCCGCGCCATATCGAAATCCAGATCCTCGGCGACGAGAGCGGCGGCGTGGTGGCGCTCGGCGAGCGCGAATGCTCGATCCAGCGGCGGCATCAGAAAATTATCGAGGAGGCGCCGGCGCCCGGACTGGGCGACGCGACGCGCGCGAAGATGGTCGACGCCGCGACGCGCCTCGCACGCGCGGCGCATTACACCAACGCAGGCACCGTCGAGTTCTTGCTCGACGGCGACAATTTTTATTTTCTCGAGGTCAACGCGCGCCTGCAGGTCGAGCATCCGGTGACCGAGATTCGCTTCGAATGCGACCTGGTGTGCGAGCAACTGAGGATCGCGTCGGGCGGCAAGGTCAGCGCGCCATCGGCGCCGCGCGGAGCGGCGCTCGAATGCCGCATCTATGCCGAGGACGCGGAACACGGCTTCCGCCCGGCGACCGGCCGCGTCCTTCACCTGAACGTCCCCGGCGGACCCGGTGTCCGCTTCGATTCGCATCTGAGCGCGGGGCTGGAGGTCGGCACATTTTATGACGGCATGCTCGGGAAGCTCATCTGCGCCGGCGCGGATCGCGAGCAGGCGCGGCTGCGGATGGTGGAGGCGCTTGGCGAGTTCGCGATTTTGGGAGTGACAAATACGGCCACCTTCCTGCGCGAGGTTGTCGCGAGCGAGCCGTACAAACGCGCCGCGTTATCGACACGATTCCTCGACGAATTTTTTCCCGCCTGGCACGCGGGCGACGACGCGACCGAGACGACGGCGGCTCTGATCGCCGCGGCGCTGGTCGCCGATGGCTCGCTCGGCACGGAGTCGAACGATGGGGCGCGGGCGAGCCGCGGCGCGCAGAACACTTCGGGATCGGCGCCGCGATCGCCATGGGATGAGCTCAAGGGCTTCGAGCTGTGGAGGCCGCGGCGATGAAGCTTACTGTCGCGGGCCAGCCGCGCGAGTTCGACGTCGAAATAGTGTCTCGTGACGGCGGCGAAATTCGCGCGACCGTCGATGGCATCCAGGTTGTGGCGCAGGTCGAACCGCTCGCGGACGGCGGCGCGCTCCTGACCGTGGATGGCAGGCGCTATCGCGCGTTTGGCGGGCGCCGCAAAGTCGCGATCCTGGTGACGCTTGGTCCGCGGAGCTTCGAATTCATTCCCGCTGACGAATCGCCGCGGCGCCGCCGGGGCGGACTTACGACTCCCGAGGTCACCGCGCCGATGCCGGGGAAGGTGCTCAAAGTCATGGTCAGCGAGGGCGACGCGGTCGAGGCGGGGCAGGCGCTGGTGGTGCTGGAGGCGATGAAGATGGAGACGACGCTTGCGGCCGAAAGCCCCGCAGTGGTCCGCCGGGTGCGGGTCGCCGCGGGCCAGATGGTCGACCACGGCGCGGTGCTGATCGAGCTCAGTCCTCCGGCCGGTCCATCAGCGCCCGAATCCGCGCCCCGAGATCATTAAGCCAGTCGTCGAACTCGCCGTCGCGCTCGACCACGATTTCGAGCTTGCCGTCCTTGAGAATCGAGAGGCGGCCGGGATGCTCGGTGCGCAGCGGGATGACGATTGCTTCGCGCGAGATTCCCATCGGATCGGTGACGGCGAAAATCGCTTCGATTTCCTTGAGAGTGATCGATTTGAGCAAATCACACCTTCCGGTCTTTACATATTGCGAGCGTCGCATAAGCTCAACGGTCAGGGCCATCGCAACCCGCGGAGGATTCATCGCGTGTTCGGAACGATCAAGAAAGTAATCAAGGACAAGGGCTTCGGTTTCATCACCCCGGATGACGGCGGCGACGAAGTGTTTTTTCATCGCTCGCGCCTCTCGCCCAAGGTCTACTTCGAGGATCTGCGCGAGGGCACCGACGTCCAGTTCGAAGTGAAGCCGGGCGAGAAAGGCCGGCAGGCGTTCAACCTGCGACTGCGCTAGGCCGCTTCCCAAGCCGATTCGGCGCGCGCTGATCGTGACGCGCGTCTTACGGGCGATGCGGTTTGTCGCGTTCGCGCGAGTGAAAATCTTAGCCCGTCAGCGCGAATGGCGATTCTACCGCGTCAGCTCGAATAAGCGCTTGAACATCCGTGCGGCGAAGGGCGTCAGGCGCGTGCGGGTGTACGCGAACCCGGTGCGCCTGATCGCCTCGGCCTGGGTCGGATAGGGATGAATCACGTTGGCGATTTTTCCGAGGCCGATTTTCGCGGTCATCGCCATGGTCATCTCCGAAATCATCTCGCCCGCATGGCTGGCGACGATCGTGGCGCCGACGATCTGATCGGTTCCTTCGCGCACGTGCACCTTGACGAAGCCATCGGTCTCGCCATCGATCAGGGCGCGGTCGACCTCGGCGAGTTCCTGCAGATAGGTGGTGACCTTGATGCCGCGCGCGCGCGCCTGCACCTCGTAGAGTCCGACGTGCGCGATTTCCGGATCGGTGTAAGTGCACCATGGGATGGTCAGCGCGCTGGTTCTTTGGCGGCCGAAGAACAGCGCGTTGCGGAGCAGGATGCGCGCGTGCGCGTCGGAGAGGTGAGTGAACTTGAGAACGGAGGCGACGTCGCCGGCGGCGTAGATGCGGTGGTTGGTGGTGCGCAGAAAGTCGTCGACCTTGATGCCGTGCTGCGGGTCGTACTCGACGCCGGCCGCTTCGAGTCCGAGGCCCTGGACAGCAGGCACGCGGCCGACGCCGATCAGGATCTCGTCGACGTTGAGCATGCGATGCTGGCCGGGGCGTTCGACGGCGAGCGACTTGTCCGCGCCGCGTTTGGTGACGCCGCGAACCTGGCAGTCGGTGACGATGTCGACGCCGTCGTGGGTGAGCGCGCGCTCGATTCGTTGCGCGGCGTCGCGATCCTCGCGAATCAGGATTTGCGGCATCACTTCGAGCAGCGTCACTTCGGCGCCGAAGCGGCGGAAGGTCTGCGCCAGCTCGCATCCGATTGGACCCGCGCCGATGACCGCGATCCGGCGCGGCAATTCGGTCAGCGAGAAAACCGATTCGTTGGTGAGAAAACCGGTCTCGGCGAGGCCGGGAATCGGCAGCGCGCCGGCACGCGCGCCGGTTGCGATCGCGGCTTTGCGAAAGCGCAGCCGCTTGCCGTCGACTTCAACGGTGTCGCGCGCGACGAAGCGCGCGTCGCCGATGAACACGTCGGCGCCGAGGCCGCGGAAGCGCGCGGCCGAATCATTGGCGCTGAGCCCGGCGCGCAACTGGCGCATCCGTTCCATCACCGCCGCAAAATCGACTCGCGCGCCGTCGGGAACGTCGACGCCGAAGCGCGCGGCGTCGCGGACCTCGGCGGCGGCACGCGCGGATCGGATCAGCGCCTTGGACGGAACGCATCCGAAGTTAAGACAGTCGCCGCCCATCAGATCGCGCTCGACGATCGCGACCTTCGCCCCGAGGATCGCGGCGCCCGCGGCGGTCACCAGGCCCGCGGTGCCGGCGCCGACGACGACCAGGTTGTAGCGCGGCGCGGGCTCGGGGTTGATCCAATCCGCGGGATGAACGTTGGCGAGCAGCGCGCGATTGTGCTCGTCGACCGATGTGTTGCCCAGCGCCGATGCCATCGAGGGTTCTCCGCTAGCCGCTTCCTTTCAGACCGCGCTTTCCTTGAGCGCGCGCGTGCCGATTCGCGTCGCGTAGACGGCCACCGCAATCGTCGCGAGCAGGCCGAGCACGTCGAACGCCCATCGCGCGGGAGTGCGCGCCGCGCCAGTGCCCGCGGCGCGCGCGAGATCGCCGCTGATCGCGCCGATGTATACGAAAAGCACGGTGCCCGGAATCATCCCGGCCCATGACGCGATCACGTAGTCGCGCAAGCGGACGCGGGTGAGCCCGAAGGCGTAGTTGAGCAGGTTGAACGGGAAGACCGGCGACAGGCGCGTGAGCACCACGATTTTCCAGCCCTCGCGGCCAACCGCCTCGTCGATCGCGTTGAAGCGCGCGTTGCCTTCGAGCTTGCGCGCGATCCAGTCGCGCGCGAAGTAGCGGCCCACGATAAATGCGGCCGTGGCGCCGAGCGTCGCGGCGATGGAGACGTAGATCGAGCCTCGCACCACGCCGAAAATGACGCCCGCGCCGATGGTGAGGATCGATCCGGGAACGAACAGCACGCAGGCGATGACGTAGATCGCGATGAAGGCGAGCGGCGCCAGCGCGCCGAGCGACGAGATGCGGTCGAGAGTGTCGCGGAGAATCGGGCCGGCGCCGACGCGATGCGCCACGTAGAGCACGACGATCGCCGCGATGAGTTTGGGGCTGAGGAATCTCGATGATGTGGCGGCCGGCGCGGTCATGGCGTTCGCGACGAGGACGATGAATTGGCGGATTCGAGACGCATCGCAGCGGCGCGGGAAAATGCGGCGGCGCTTATCTTGGTGGCGCGGATGAGGTAATTCTTAGGCTGGTGTCTGTTCACGAACATAAGCGGCATGCGCGCGAGCATCTGAAGGTCGGCGTTATTACGGCCAGCGACACTCGCACGCCCGAGACCGACACGAGCGGCGCAGCGATTCGCGAGGCGCTCGAGCGCGCGGGTCATCAGGTGGTGTACTACGAAATTCTCCCGGACGCATCCACCGCAATTGCGGCCGCGGTGCTCGCGCACCTGGAGATCGTGGATGCGATCATTATCAACGGAGGCACCGGAATCGCGGCGCGCGACGTGACGATCGAGGCGATTCGTCCGCTGCTCGACAAGGAGCTCGAGGGTTTCGGCGAATTGTTCCGGATGCTCTCCTACCAGGAGATTGGTTCGGCGGCGATGATGTCGCGCGCGCTGGCGGGAGTGCGGCAGGGCAAGTTCATCGCGGCGCTTCCGGGCTCGACCGCGGCGTGCCGGCTGGCGATGGAGAAACTGATCATTCCGGAGATCGGGCATCTCGCGGCGCTGCTGGGACAGTGACGATAAAAATGAAAACCAAGCGGCTGACGCTGAAACTGTTCGCGACACTGCGCGAGCGCGCGCGCGTCGCGGAGATGAATCGCGAGTTCCCGGAAGCTGCGACGGTCGCGGACGTGTGGCGCGAGCTGGTGCGCGAGTTTCCCGGGCTCGGCGGGCATCACGACTCGGTGGGCTTCGCGGTGAACCAGGAATACGTGCAGGGCGAGCACTGTCCGCGCGCGGGCGACGAGATCGCGTTCATTCCGCCGGTGAGCGGGGGAGCGCAGGCGTCGTGGGTCGGCACGATGACGATTTCGCGCGAGGCGATCGACGTCGCGGCGCTGGAGCGCGAAGTGGCGCATCCGGGGGCGGGCGCGATCGTGACGTTCGTCGGCACCACGCGGCGCGAGAACGCGGGACGCGCGGTGATCCGGCTGGAGTACGAGGCCTACGAAGCGATGGCGCTCGCGGAGATGCGCAAGCTCGCGCAGGAGGCGGGCGAGAAGTGGCAGATCGTGCGCATCGCGATGCGGCATCGCGTCGGGCTGGTCGAGATCGGCGAGACGTCGGTGGCGATCGCGGTTTCGGCGGCGCATCGCGGCGAGGCGTTCGAGGCGTGCCGCTTCGCGATCGATCGGCTCAAGGAGATCGTGCCGATCTGGAAGAAGGAGCACTTCGAAGGCGGCGCGGTGTGGATCGGCTGCCAGACGTCGCATCCGCCGGAACTACCGCATCGCGAGACTCGTTAGATCGATCAGCGCGCGCAGCCTTGGTTGTTGACCGCGCGGACAGTATTCTATACGAAGGCAAGCAATGGCACTTTCTGAAACATCGGTAGAGAAGATTATCCTTGCGGAGCCGCGCGGCTTTTGCGCCGGCGTCGATCGCGCGGTCGAGGCGGTGCGCAGCGCGCTGCGAGCCTACGGGCGGCCGCTGTACGTACGGCATCAGATCGTGCACAACCGGTTCGTGCTGGAGGCGCTGGAGAGGGAGGGCGCGATTTTCGTCGAGAGCCTCGACGAGGTGCCGACCGGCCAGCGCGTGATCTTCAGCGCGCACGGCGTCGCGCCGAGCGAATGGGAGCGCGCAAAGAATCGCACGCTGCGGGTCATCGACGCGACCTGCCCGCTGGTGACGAAGGTGCACCTGGAAGTGGAGCGCTACGCCAACGAGGGGCGCACGACGATCCTGGTCGGGCACGCGGGGCACGAGGAAGTGAAGGGGACGCTCGGCGTCGCGCCGGGCAAGGTGATCCTGGTCGGCAGCGTCGAGGAGGCGCGGACGGTGCAGATTCCGGAACCGTCGCGGGTCGCGGCGGTGACGCAGACCACCCTCAGCGTCGACGACACGACGGAGATCATGGCGACGCTCAAGGAGCGTTTCCCGGCGCTGATCACGCCGAAGACCGACGACATCTGCTACGCGACGCAGAATCGCCAGAACGCGGTCAAAGAGCTGGTCCAGGTGAGCGACGCGGTGCTGGTGGTGGGATCGAAGCAGAGCTCGAACGCCAACCGGCTGGTGGAGGTGGCGCGGCAGCGCGGCGCGCGTGCGTTCCTGGTCGACTCGTTCGCCGACGTCGAGCCGGCGATGCTCGACGGGGTGCGCGCGCTGGGGCTGACCGCGAGTGCGTCGTCGCCGGAGTGGCTGGTCGAGGAGATCATCGGCGCGTTCGCACGGACCGGCGCGCAGGTCGAGCTGTTGAGCGTCGCGAAGGAACGGGTGCATTTCCCGCTTCCGCTGGCCGGCGACTGAGCGATCGCCGCCAGCGTAGTTCTCACATCCACCGGATTTTTCTTTTGCGGCTCGCGCGGCCCGAAGGCCTCGCCTTGACAATCTCGCGATATTGCACAAAAACTCATCGCGGATTTCCCGACCCACAAGCGGCTTCCGAGAAGGAATAACCCGATGCGAAGAGCGATCGCGCGCGCGCCATTGATCGTTGGGGCATTGTTGATCACCGCGCTGCTGAGCGCCTGCCAGTCACAATCCGACAAGCTGGTGTACGACGCCAACGAGACCGCGAAGAAGGCGCTCCAGTCCGATCCCGACACGCGCGAGAAGCTCCTGGAGCAGGCGCGGCAGGGACTTCAACAGGCCGTCAAGCTCGATCCCAAGAACCTGGACGGATGGAAACTGCTGGCGCAAATCGACGACGTGCTCGGTCACGAAGACGATTCGGCGCACGACTACGATCAAGCCTCGATGCTCGATCCCACTGACCAGAAGCTGCTCGCCAAGGCGCGCTACTACAAGTCGCTGCAGGATCTCGCGAACTCCTCGGACAAGGCGCTCGCCGACGTGAAGACGGGCAAAATCGAAGACGGAATTAATCAACTAAAGGAAATTCTCGTCCAGACCAAGACCAAGTCGACGCGGATGAAAGCGCTAGCTGCGCTCACCGCAGCGGCGCCCGAGATCGAAAAGCAGGGCGACCAGCAAATCGCGGACAAGAAGTACCCGGACGCGATCGCCACCTACGAACAGGAAATCCGCGCTTACATGCTGCTCGCGCAGGCGCAAGACAAGGAGACGATCGATCCAGCAGCCGACGCGGTGCTGCACAAGATCAATGACGCGGCCAAGGCCGGCAACACTCCGGATGCCACCTTCCGCGTGCTCAACGACGTGCTGACCGTCGATCCGGAAAACAAGATCGCCAACCTCGAGCTCGCGCAGGTCTACCTGCGGCGGACTCCCCCCGACTACGACACCGCGGCGGACCTCGAGGAGCGCGGGGGCGCGCCCGATGCGGACGTCAAGAAGCTTCGCGACCAGGCGAAGAAACATCGTAAGGGCTAGCGGTCGCGACAGACGGGGCGGCGCCGTGGCGGGAAGCGAATAACGTCGAGGCCCGATGCGGCGGCGCGGCTATATCGCGGTCGAGGGTCCGATCGGCGTCGGCAAGACCACGTTGGCGCAGTTGCTCGGCCGCGAGCTCAACGCGCGCCTGATGTTCGAGGATGCCGACAACAATCCGTTCCTGCCGCGCTTCTACCAGGATCCCGACAAGTACGCATTTCCCGCGCAGCTCTATTTTTTGCTGACGCGCTACAATCAGCAGCGCGAGCTGGCACAGCGCGATCTGTTCGCGGAAGCCACGGTCTCCGACTATCTCTTCGCGAAGGATCGGATCTTCGCGTCTCTGACGCTGTCGGAGGACGAGTTCAAACTTTACGAGTCGGTCTATCGGCTCCTCGACGCGCAGATGGCGAAGCCCGACCTGGTGGTATATGTGCGCGCGCGCATCGAGGTGCTCGCTGAGCGGCTGCGCAAACGCAATCGCGACTTCGAGCGCTACGTGAGCTACGAATATCTCGATCGCGTATCGGCCGCGTTCCGCGATTTTTTCTTCTACTACGACGAGGCTCCGCTGCTGGTCGTCGACACGTCGGACATCGACTTCGTCGCCAACCCTGAAGATCTCGCCGATCTGATCCGCGAGATCGATGGCGCGGGCGCCGGCACACAGTACTTCGTGCCGCGCAAGAGCTGACCTAAAATATCTTGCCGATCGGTGCCGACGCGTCGCTTGATTTGGAAGGCAGAGCTGCGTACTGTAAGGCACTCTGCCTTACAAGATTGAGTAAGCACCATGACCCAGGACATTACCCGGCCCAACCGTTTCGGCGCCTACCTGCGCCGCCAGCGCATCGAGAGCGGACGCAGCCTGCGCGAAGTTGCCGAGGCGGTCGGCATCTCGCACGTGTATCTCGGCGAGGTGGAACGCGGGGTTCGCGGGCCGCTCAAGCCGGATCATTGGAGCGCCCTGGTCCGCGCGATTCCGGGACTGACGCTCGAGGAGCTGCGAAGCCATGCCGAGGCGAGCCGCCCCCTGCAGCTCGACGTTGCCGACGCGCCCGCGCGCTATCAGAACCTCGCGCTTGCGCTGGCTCGGCGCTTCGAGCGACGCGATCTTTCCAAGGCCGAGATCGCCAAGCTGCTGAAAGTGCTGAAGCCCGAGGAAGACTGAACATGAGCGACCTGTTGGGCGAAATGGTCGTGGCGATGCCGCCGATGTCGATGCGATGCCTCGAGACGCTGGCCGAGGCCGTGGTCCGCCAGTTTCAGCCGAGCGCAATGATCGCGCCCGAGCCGATCGCGCTAGCCCACTGGGTCGATCGGCTGCTGCCGCCGTTTGGAGTGCATGTCAGCCCTGCCGACGCCGAGGAACTCGACGGCCGCGTGGCCGCGACCTATCCGTCCGGCGAGGCGGAGAGCGAAATTTTGGTGCTCGAGTATATCTGGCGTGAGATCGTCACTGATCCGCGCGCGTACTTCTCGAAAGCGACCGTGATGCACGAGATCGCACACGCGATTCTCCACGTCCCGGTGTTGCGGCAGATGTCGCGCGCACCGGAGAGCGAGTTCGCGCTGGCACCGGTCAAGCGCGGCGCGATCCCCGCCTACGCCGATCCGGAGTGGCAGGCGTGGACGCTGGCAGGCGCGATTATGATGCCGCGGCCGACGCTGGCGATGCTCGACGATCGATCGGCGGGCGCCGTCGCCGCGGCCTACCAGGTGAGTGAGAAGTTCGCCGCGGTGCGCCTCAAGCGTCTCAACGGAATGGTCCGCGGCACCACAAACTCGTCAGAGGAGAAGTGATCAATGGCAGGCTGGAAGAAATTCGAGGAAGGTGCGCCGCAGATCGCTGCGGCGGGAAAAAAGATGCTCTACCAGTTCGGGGTGGGACTCGCGTTCCTGGCCACTGTTCGCAAGGACGGCGCTCCCCGCCTCCATCCGATCTGTCCGACCGTCTTCGACGGCGCGCTGTATGCCCTGATCGGGCCATCGCACAAGCGCGCCGACCTGAAACGCGACGGGCGCTATGCTCTTCACACCTTTCCGTGCGTGGAAGTCGACGACGAGTTCCTCGTGATGGGCCGCGCGCGGCTGGTCGACGACGCGAAGCAGCGCGAGCTGGTGCGTGCCGACCTGGTAGCGCGTGGGATGACTTCGTCCGAGGACGAAGTTCTGTTCGAGTTCCAAATCGAGCGCGCGATGCTCGCGGCGTATCCGGGCGGCCACGGCACCTGGCCGCCGAAGTACTCGGTCTGGAAGGAGCGCTGACCGGCCCACGGATGCAGGCCGGCGTCCGGTCGATTCAATTCTTTCGTCGGAACCCTCGATCAACTTTTCTGCGCCGACTTGTACGCGGCCTCGATACCGGAGGCGAGTTTGATGTCCTTGTCCGTGATGCCACCGTCGCTGTGGGTCGAGCAGGTGAAAGTCACGCGCGTATAGTTGATGAGGATGTCGGGGTGATGGTCGGCGGCCTCCGCGATCTCGGCGACCCGGTTCACGAACTTGATGCCGTCGAGGAATTCCTTGAACTGGTAGCGCTTGACGATGGCGTTGTCCTTCTGTTGCCAGCCCTCGAGGCCCTTGAGCTTGGTGGTGATTTCGCCGGGATTGAGTTTCGCCATCTTTGGATCCTCCGCTGCTTCGCGTGACGGAAAAAGTTCGCCGCGCGTGAAAAATCTCGCGCGCCGGACGCACGGTCTGACTTACACTCTACTCTAGACCCATGCCCTCCTTCCGCCAAAGCCGGAAGGACGCGGGCCTTATGCGGCATCGGGTGGCGTGTGGTATTAGATCGTCAAAGACACGATCTTTCCAACCGCAACGGAGCAAGCGATGGCCAACAAAGTTGTGACCGACGAGGTCAAAAAGCAGCAGATCGGCAAGACTGGCGAGCCGCGCACTTACGAGGTCGAACGCGGCGCGATCCGCCGCTTCGCCGAAGCAATCGGCGACCCCAACCCGCTATTCAACGACGAGTCCAAGGCGCGCAAGTCGCGGCTGGGCGGGATAGTCGCGCCGCCGACCTTCTACCGCTCGATGGGCTCCCCGATTCCGCAAGTCCAGTTGCCCGGGATGGGCGCGGAGTTTCGCGGCCTCGACGGCGGCTCGGACTGGGAATATTTCCATCCGGTTCGGCCCGGCGACCGCATCACGGTACAATCCAAGCTGGTCGATCTGCGCGAGTCGGAAGGAAGACTCGGTCCGATGGTCTTCATCGTAATCGAAACTTCCTACACCAATCAGTTCGGCGAGCTGTGCGCGACGCAGCGCTCGACCGCGATTCGCTACTAGGCCGAAGGAGAACCACAATGGCGAAGCAGATTTATTTTGAAGACATTGAAGCCGGCTCCCAGGTCGGTCCGCTCGAGAAAAATCCGACCACCCAGCAGCTCGTCAAGTACGCCGGCGCCTCGGGCGACTTCTACCAGATTCACTACGATAAGGACTTCGCGCTCGCCAACAAGCTGCCGGGCGTTATCCTGCACGGCGCGTTGAAGAACGCGTTCCTCGGCCAACTGATGACGGATTTCGCCGGCGAGCACGGATGGGTCCGCAAACTCGGCGTGCAATACCGCGGGATGGATCAGCCGGGGACCAAGGTCATCTGCAAGGGCAAGGTGATCAAGAAATACGTCGACGGCGCCGACCATCTGGTCGATTGCGAGATCTGGCTCGAAAATGAAAAGGGCGAGAAGACCACGCCGGGCACCGCGACCGTGATGCTGCCCTCGCGCGGCGCGCGCTAAATCGGATGCCGCTACGGCGCGAGTTCGAGCCGCGTTCAGTCGGCGCGGAAGACGTCGCGTCAGGGCGCGTCGATCCGCATTACGGCAAAGTGCTCGCGCGGCTGCTCGCCGCGCATGCGATGGCGGAGAAGCTGACGGCGTTTGGCTATGAGCGCGCGCTCGGCAACGTAGACAATCCCGCTATCCGGCCCACGCTCGAGAAAAATCTGGTCGAGGAGCGAAAACACGCGCGCCTCGTCTACCACGTGCTCGGCGAAATTGGCATCAGCGAGAAGGCCGCCGACCGCTCGATGCTCACGATCGTGAAGGCGCCCTCCTTCGAGGCGCCGCGCTATTTCGCCGAGCACGCAAGCGGCGAGCTCGACCTGCTGATGGCGAGCCTCAGCCTCGACTCGACCGGTCTCATCATGATCGGCGTCAACTACAAGGATTCCAGCTACGAGCCGCATAGCCGCGCTGCCGAAGTGATTCTCGAGGAAGAGGCGGACCACGAAATGTTCGCTTCCGAGCACCTCGGGCGGGCGGTCTCGCGTTTCGGAAAAAAGAAAGTCACCACGGCGCTCCGCAAATGGCTCCCGCGCGCGGTCAACTTCTTCGGCCCTCCGGGTAGCGGGTTCACCTACGACTGCCTCCGCTATGGGCTCAAGGCGCAGGACAACGACGAGCTCGCCGAGTTGTACCTTACGATGCTAGAGCGGCGCGTCGAGCAGGTCGGCCTCCAGATGCCACGGCTCACGAGTGCCTATCCGCACGCGCTCGCCTGAGATCGAGCGGCGCGCTTCGCGCAAATTCGGCAGCCGGCCGATCTCGAAAAATGGACTCCAGGATCGAATCACGCCCAATTTCCGAGAACGGCGAACCGATCCGAATCGGAATCTCGGCGTGCCTTTTGGGCCAGGAGGTCCGCTTCGACGGCGGGCATAAGCGCAACGAATTCCTGGTCGATATGCTGGGCCGCTTCGTCGAGTTCGTTCCCGTGTGCCCGGAAGTCGATCTGGGGCTCGGCGTTCCGCGCGAGACGCTGAGACTGCTGCGCGACGGCGGCGAGACCCGGCTGGTCGCGAACAAGAGCGGCGTGGATCACACCGCCGCGATGAACGCTTATGCGCGCAGGCGCGTCGCCGGTCTCGGCGGCGAACAGCTCAGCGGATACGTGCTGAAAAAAGATTCGCCGAGCTGCGGAATGGAGCGGGTGCGCGCGTATCGCGCGACCGGGATGCCGGCGCGCAACGGCGTTGGCCTGTTCGCGGCAGAGCTGATGCGGCGCTATCCAAATCTTCCTATCGAGGAGGAGGGGCGCCTCAACGATCCGCAACTGCGCGAGAATTTCGTCGAGCGCATCTTCGCCTATCGCCGGCTACAGACTTTTTTCGCGGCGCGATTCTCTAGCGCTGGCCTGATCCGATTTCACACCGCGCAAAAACTGGTCCTGTTGGCGCATTCGCCCGCCGCATATTCCGCGCTCGGCCGCCTGGTTTCCGGCGCGAAGCGCATGGACCGCGACGAACTTCGCGAGACCTACGAAGCGGAATTCATGAGCGCGCTCAAGAAGCTCGCGACGACCGCGCGCCACAGCAACGTCCTCAATCATATCCAGGGCTACCTGCGTGAGCATCTGGATGCGGCCGCGCGCGGCGAACTCGCCGCGCTTGTCGACGATTACCGCCGCGGCCTGGTCCCGCTAATCGTGCCGATCACGCTCATCCGCCACTACGTCCGCCTGTTCGATGTCGAGTACTTGAAGGGACAGGTTTACCTGGAGCCGCATCCACGCGAGCTGATGCTCCGCAATCACGTCTGAGTGAACCTCACTCGTCCGCTTCCAGAGCCCGCAGCGCGAGTCCGCGCGCGACCGAAGTGAACTCGTTGCCCATCCGAATGCGATCGGCGCCGAAGCGTTCGGCGAAGATCCGCCTGACCGCGGGAACGAACGACGAGCCGCCGGTGAGAAATACGCTGTCGATCTTTTCCGCCTTGATGCCGACCTGCGCCATCAGCCGATCGACGCATCCTTCGATGGCGCCGATCAGGCGGGCGATCCACCCCTCGAACTCGAGGCGTGCGACCGCCTTGTCGAGCGCGACCGGCGGATCGCTGAAGCGGAAATTGGCCGATTCGAGATCGGAGAGCGCGAGCTTCAGCTCTTCGACCGAGCGAAACAGGTAGTAACCGAGGTCGTTGTCGACGATATGGATCAGCGCCGCGATTTTGTCTGGCTCCAGTGACTCGCGGCGCAACTCCTCGAAGCGCAGCATCGCGGGCCGCGCTCTGAGGAAAGACAGATGATGCCATCGCTCGAGCTTTGTGTAGGGCCAGGTCGGCGCCGGCAGGATCATTCCGTACGGCGAGCGATAGCGGGAGCCGCGGCCGAGCTCGGGGGCGACCAGGTGATGCATGATGCGGCCGTCGAACGCGTCGCCCGCCAGCGCCACGCCGTCGTTGCCGAGAATTTCGTAGCGCCGCGATGGCGCGCCGGCAGCGGTACGCGGATGCAAGCGCAAAACCGAGAAGTCGCTGGTCCCGCCGCCGAAGTCGGCGATCAGCACGGTCTCGTCGCGCACGATGCGGCTCGCGTAGTCGTATGCAGCAGCAACCGGCTCGAACTCGAACACGATATCGTCCCATCCTGCGCGCCGCACCGCGACGTCGAGCCGCGCGCGCGCCGCGGCGTCGTCGCCGATTCCGGAGGCGCCGGAGAAGTGCACCGGCCGCCCCACTACGATTCGCGGCGGCAAATCGCCGAATTGCTTCTCGGCGGCGGTGCGCAGCGCGATCAAAATCGGCGCGATCAGGTCACCGAGCGAATAGGTGACCTCCATGATCTCGGTCTTCTCGAAGCTGCGATCCGCCAGAAACGATTTCAGCGATTGGATCAAACGGCCGTTGCCGCTCGCCGCCAGGTAACGGCGAATCGCGTCGTTGCCGACCGAGAGCACCGACTCGGTCGAACCGGTTTCGGCGGTCTGCTCGAAGAACAGAATCGAGCGGAACGTTTCCACCGCGCCGGAATTCTCGGCGGCGGCAAAGCGGGCGAGCCTCACTTCGCCGTCGTCGCCGGCGATCGCAACCGCGCTGTTGGTAGTGCCGAAATCGAGTCCAACCGCTCTGATCTTGCCATTCCGGGCGCTCATAAAATTGCGTGTCTCATCCCGTCACGATTGCGGCCCGCATTCCTCTTGTCAACGTTGTTGCTTTCGTATAGATTCGCCAAACCGAATGGATGACCTGCTGATTCCCTGCGCCTGACCTTTCTGGCCCGCCCTGACGCGATCCCTGTCCCGTCGTTTCGTGACGCGCGTTCCTTACCGCTTGATCGGATCTTCATCGCGAGTCCTCAGCGTGAGACACTCGCAGAATGTGGCTCATGGATCTGCGCAGATCTCTTTGCGCGAGGCGACTTTCAGGCGTGAAGTGGCTTCTCGGCGCGGCACTCGGAATCGCGCTGGGCGGATGCGGCGTGTTCGGCGAGCCGTTTCAGCCGATGACGGTTCCCGCGCAAAAGTCGGTTGTGTACATCTACCGTCCGTTTCATATCGCCGGTTATTCGAATGTGCCGTTGGTTACTTGCGGACAGGAGAGCGTCGAACTGGAACCGGGCAAGTATCACGTCTTCATGCAGGAGAGCGGACCGGTAGGGTGTAGCGGGCCGGGTGAGACCATGGCTCTGCTGAACTTCGAAGCAGAGCCCGGCGATCAATATTTCGTCAAAGAGGAAGTCAGCGCTGGAGGAAGCATTAAATTTACGCTGGTCAGTGCGTCGGCGGCCCAGCCCGAGATCGCGTCCTGCGTCAAGGAGGTAACGAGCAATCCCTAGGCTGGTCGACGACGGCGGCGCGTTTCGATCTTCGCAGCACGCGCCGCGTGCGCTAGGCTGATCACGACGCCGATGCCGAGAATCATAACCCTGCTTCCAAGTGCGACCGAGATAGTCTGCGCGCTGGGCTTCGAAAATCAGCTCGTCGGGCGATCGCACGAGTGCGATTATCCGCCGACGGTCACGCGGCTGCCGGCGCTCACCGAACCCAAGTTCAAGGTCGAGGGCAGCAGCGCGGAGATCGATCAGCGCGTAAAGCAAATCGTGCGCGAGGCGCTCTCAGTCTATCGCGTCGACGCCGCGAAGCTTCGCGAGCTGCGTCCCGACGTGATCGTGACGCAATCGCAATGCGAAGTGTGCGCGGTGAATCTGGCGGACGTGGAGGACGCCGTCGCTGACTGGCTCCGCGCGCGCCCCACGATCGTTTCGCTCGCGCCGAATGCGCTCGCCGACGTGTTCACCGACATGGTTCACGTCGCCTGCGCGCTCGACGCCAAAGAGCGCGGAATCGCACTGGTCGCCGAACTCAAACAGCGAATCGGCGCAGTGGCGGCCAAATCGAAACAGGCGGCGTCCCGTCCCGGCGTCGCATGCATCGAGTGGATCGATCCGCTGATGGCGGCGGGAAACTGGATGCCGGAGCTGGTCGAGATGGCCGGCGGCAAAAATCTTTTCGGCATCGCCGGGGAGCATTCGCCGTGGCTCAAGTTCGATGAACTGGCCGCTGCCGATCCCGACCTCATGTTGATCTCGCCGTGCGGGTTCAACATGACGCGCGCCGCGCAGGACCTGCCTGCACTCACGGGGAATCCGCGCTGGCCCGCGCTCAAGGCGGTGCGCGACGGGCGCGTCTACCTGGCCGACGGCAACCAGTACTTCAATCGTCCGGGACCGCGGATCGTGGAGTCACTGGAAATCCTGGCCGAGATTACGCATCCGGAACTCTTCCACTTCGGCCATCAGGGCAGCGGCTGGCGCCAGGTCTGATTCGCGCCGCTACTTTTTGCCGGCGAGATACGCCATGCCGGCGCGCGCGGGCGTGAGTTGAATCCCGAATTCATCGATCAGCGGTTTGATGTTGCACGCGTTGTCAGCGGTGACAAAGGTCACCGCGTCGCGCGAGAGCAGCGGCCGCGGCAGCATCTCCAGCGCGCCCGCAACCGCGCGCATCGCGCCCTCCGGGATGTGCAGCAACGGGCGGCGATGCCCGGTGATGTCCATGACCAGCCGGATCAGTTCGTCAAATGTCATCAGCTCCGGGCCCCCGACGTCGAAGGTTCCGTTGCGCCCGCGTCCCGCGAGCGCGAGGGCCACGCACGCCGCGAGATCGTCGACCAGCACCGGCTGAATTTTCTGCCGTCCGGTCCCCGGCACCGCGAACACCGGCGCGAAACGAATAAGCTTCGCGAAATTGTTCAGCACCTTGTCCTCGGGGCCGTAGACGAGCGACGGCCGAAAGATCGTGTACGCGATCGCGGATTCCCTGATGGCGCGCTCGGCGCGGCCCTTGGCGCGAAAGCCCGGGTGCGAACTGGTCTCGTCCGCCGCCGCGCCGCTCACGTAGATGAACTGCGCCACGCCTGCTTCTTTCGCTGCGGCGAGCAGCGTGACGGTGCCGCCATAGTCGACGCGCTCGAAGGTCAGTCCGCGGCTCGGGTTCTCGACCGGGTAGCCTTCGAATTGCACCGAGTCGACGATGGCGTTTGCGCCTGCGAGCGAGCCCTTCAGCGTGGCCGGCTCGGTCACCTCGCCGCGCACGAAGTCGACATTTTTTAGGTTGAGGCTGGAGCGGGTCTTGTCGGGATTGCGGCTCATCACGCGGATCCTGATTCCCGGCATCGGCGCGAGGCGCCTCGCGATGGCGCGTCCAATGAAACCGGACCCGCCAGCAAGCACGACAGTTTTTTCGTCCATCAGGATTCCTCGGCGGCGAGCGCGCAATCGGAACCTAAAGTGATGAAATCTCGAGCGATCGATCCGCGGTCAGCACCGGGCGCGTCAGACGCCGCGCCAGTCCGGAGAGAAGCGCGCGCGCGGCACGAACTGGCCGCGCCCGCGGCGCGCTTTGACGGTGCGGCCGGTCACGATTTCCTCGCCGCGCGAGATGGTGTTGCGCGGCCATCCGGTGACCTCGACGCCTTCGAAGCAGTCGTAGTCCGCGCGCGAATGCATCTCGACAGCGCGAATCACAACTTTGCGGTTTGGATCGAAAACCACCAGGTCGGCGTCGGCGCCTTCGACGATCGCTCCTTTCCTTGGATAGAGCCCGAAAATTTTCGCCGGGTTGGTCGCGATCAGATCGACCATCCGCGCGAGCGAGATTCGCCCCTTCGCGACGCCCTCGGAATAAAGCATCGGCAGCAGCGTCTCGAGGTTCGACATGCCCGGGCGAATGCGCGTGAAGCGATCGGCCTCGAGCTTGCGCGCGAGGGTCCAGCTGCAATGGTCGGTCGCGACCACGTCAATCGCGCCATCGCCGAGCGCGTCCCAGATAGCTTCGACATCGGCGGCCGCGCGGAGCGGCGGATAGCCGACGAAGCGCTCGCCCTGCGGCTCGAGGAACCGCTCTTCGGTGAGATAAAGATAGATGGGCCGCGTCTCGGCCATCAGCTTGCAACCCGCACCGCGCGCGCGGCGCACCTCGTCGATCGCGGCTTTGCTGGAGAGATGCACGAAGTAGGCGGGCGCGTCCGCGGCCTCGGTCATCCGAAGTGCGCGCACCACGGCGGCCGCCTCGGAGAGTGGCGGACGGCTGGCGGCGAAATGCGCGACGCTGGATTTACCCGCGGCGAGCAGGCGCTCGGTGCAGAATCCAATCAGATGCTCGTCCTCGGCGTGCATCGCGAGCAGGCCGCCGCACTCGCCAGCCGCGCGAAACGCGCGCAAGAAATCGCGCACGCGATGCTCGAAGCCCATCATCATGAAGATCTTGAAGCTGGTGACGCCGCGTTCGACCATGCGCGGGATTTCCGCGATCGCGGTGGGCGTGGGGTTGAGAATCGCGACGTGAAATCCGTAGTCGATTATCGCGCGGCCTTGAGCCTTCGCGCTCCACTTCTCGATCGCGTCAGACAGCGAGCCGTGCTCGGGCTGGAACGCGTAGTCGATAACGGTGGTCACCCCGCCCGCGGCTGCGCATTCGGTACCCGACTCGAAGTCGTCAGCGGTATGCGACGCGAACATCTCGCCATCGAGATGCGTATGCGCGTCGATCGCGCCGGGAAGCAGGAGCATCGCGCGCGCGTCGATGGTCTTTGCGGCAGGCTCGAGCGCGCCCGGCGCGGCAACAGCGGCAATTCGACCCGCACGCACACCGACGTCGGCAGGCGCGACTCCGGACGGCGTAACTGCAACGGCGCCGACGATCGCGAGATCGAGCATCGCGCGCGTCCGGCTAAGCGGATTTGTGGCGGCGCTCCGCGCGGCGGGTCGTACGCCTGCGTGGACGAGGCGGCTTCACGGCGGGGGAAAAGTCAGATGTCTTGCTGGATGCGTGGTCTGACGCGACGGTTGCCGGCATCGGGGTCAGGCTGAACCGCGAGACCTCCGGCCGGCAATTGATGCGGATCCGCAGCCAAAAAGTGCCCAGGCCGCGGTTGGTATAGATGTAGAAATCTTCGTAGCGATTCAGGCCCGCGTAGAATTCCTTGCCGATACGCAGGATCGACTTGAACGGCGAGCCGTAGTACGGAATCCGCACGACGCCGCCGTGGGTGTGACCGGAAAGCATCACGCCGGGCTTCAGATGGCGCGCGTAGAGACCGGTGTCGGGGTTGTGCGCGAGCACGATCGTGCAGTCGTCGTTTCGCACATCGCGAAACGCGCGTGCAGGTTCGGCGCGCCGCGACCACAGATCGTCGATGCCGACCACCACCAGCTCTTCGCCGCGAAGCGTCAGCCGCTGACTGTCGTTGCGCAGCACCGTCGCACCGGCCGCGGTCAGCGCCTCGGAAATCCGCTCGGCGGAAGCCCAGTGATCATGATTGCCGAGGATCGCGAACACACCGGTGGAAGGACTGAGCCGCTTCAACGCATCGCGGAACGGCGCCAGGTAACGGCGCATCGTGTTCGGCCCCGAGAAGTAGTCGCCGGTCAGGAACACCATCTCGGGCTTCTCGCGATTGATCGCCTCGACGGCGAGCGCGAGCCGTTCCAGATCCTCGTCGCGGTCCACGTGGAAGTCGCTGATCTGGCACGCGACGATACCGCTCAGCGCGTGCGGCAACTCGCGGATCGGGAGGTCGATGTTCGCGACGTCGATCGCGTCGATGGTGCGGCGCCACATCCGATGTAGCGGGCGCAGCGCGAGGGGAGGCTTTTCACGGCGCGGGCGCGCGGGCGTACGAATCGGACGCGAGCCCGCGGACTCGTCAATTATCTCTGCAGTCGGCATTGGAACTAACCATACTAGAATATTTCGAGCAGGTTGCGAAACGCGGGCAGCTCGATGATTCGCTCGTCGTCGTCGAGCTCCTCGTGCTCGAGCTCCCACGTGTGCGGATGCGGAATATACACGGCGCGAAGGCCCGCGCGCACCGCGGGGTTGATGTCGGAGCGCGGGCTGTTGCCGATCATGACGGTGGCCTCCGGCGCGAGCTCGGCTTCCTGAACCAGCCGCCGGTAGGCGTGAACATCTTTCTCACGCGGCGTCTCGATGCGATCGAACAGCGGCGCGAGTCCCGAACGCTCGAGCTTCGGCAACTGCTCCTCCCGTTTGCCCTTGGTGAAGAGCATCAGCCGATGGCGCGTCGAGAGCTCGCGCAGCGTCGGTTCGACGCCGGGCAGCAGCTCGCAATGGCGCTCGACCAGATGCGAGCCGATGCGATCGATCTCGGCGAGCAGCGGCTTGAGCAGGTCTGTCTCCATCGATGCGAGCTTGTGCGCCGCTTGCTCGAGCGCGGTGACATAGGGACGCCGCCCGTAGCCGAGCGTCTCGATCAGATCGAGCTCGGTACTCTGGACTACGGCCTTGATTTCGCTCAGGGCGACGGCGATTCCGGCCGCGGAGATCGCGGCGGCGAACTGATCGAAGGCTTCGAGAAAATGAATGTTCGAATCCCAGAGCGTGTCGTCAGCGTCGAAAACGAGCGTGAGTGATGCAGGCTGCGAACCGGGCATATTACCGAGACTATCGTTCAACCGCGCGCCAGACAACGCGCTTTCGTTACGTCCGCGTCGATCCCGCGCCGGCGGGGAGAATGATCAGCGTTCCCGTGGAAGGATTACGTCCGACGTAAACTTCGGTTTCGTAGACGCGGCGCAAATTGTCCGCGGTCAACACCTCGGCTGGCGGACCGCATCCGATCGCCGCGCCGTCTTTGAGCAGCAGCACGCGATCGGCGTAGAGCGCGGCGGCGTTCAGGTCGTGCAAGGTCGCGACCACGGCCATCGCGCGCTCGGCGGAGAGCTCGCGGAAGCGTTCGAAGATTTCGGCGACGTGCTTCAGGTCCAGGAACGCGGTCGGCTCGTCGAGCAGCGCGACTTTCGGTTCCTGCGCGAGCGCGCGCGCGAGGAAGACGCGTTTACGTTCGCCGCCGGAGAGCTCCTGGATATGGCGGCCGGCCAGCGGCAGCAGGCCGAAGCGATCGAGCGCGGTCATCGCTATTTCGAGATCGTGGCGGCTCTCGAAGCGGAACGCACCCAGATGCGGCGCGCGGCCCATCAGGACGACCTCGAGCGCCGTGAAACGAAACGCAACCGCGTTTTCCTGGCCGACCGACGCGACGATGCGTGCGATCTCGCGCCGCTCGAATGACAGGAGCGCGCGGCCCATCAACTCGACGCTGCCCGACGACGGCGCCATCGAGCCGCCCAGGATTTTGAGCAGCGTCGACTTGCCGGCGCCGTTGGGACCAACGATCGCGAGCACCTCGCCCGGTGCGACCTCGAACGACAGGCCGCGCAACACGGGCACGCCCGGATAGCCGCCGTGGACATCGGACGCGCGCATCGCGGGCCCCTGGAAATCCGCCACGGCGCTCATAATGCGAGCGGCTTGGTGCCCTGGCGCCGCAGCATATAGATGAAGAAGGGACCGCCGCAGAGTGCGGTGATGGCGCCGACCGGAATTTCGGCGGGCGCGATCGCGACGCGCGCCACGAGGTCGGCCGCGACCATGAACGCCGCGCCGCCGATCAGCGAGGCGGGCAGCAGCAGCCGATGGTCCGCGCCAAATGCGAGCCGCAGCATGTGCGGCACGATCAGCCCCACGAATGAAATTATCCCGCTCACCGACACGGCCGCACCGATCATGATCGAGGTCGCGAAAAAAATTGTGCGGCGGACCGCGTCAACTTCGACGCCGAGTTCAGCCGCGGCTTCGTCGCCGAGGCTCAGCAGATTCATGTCGCGCGCGCGGAACATCAGGATCGCGAAACCGGCCAGACCGAGTGCCGCAACGATCGCGACTTCGCCATAGGTCGGGGATTCGAGACTGCCCATCAGCCAGAACAGGATGCTGTGGGCGTAGTAGAAATTCACCACGCTGTTCACCAGCATGATCGCGGCGCCCCAGAACGCATTGAAGATAACCCCGACCAGCAGCAGCGTGAACGGCTCGAGCTGGCCGTCGACCAGCGCGAGGCGATATACGGCGACGGTCGAGAGCAGGGCCGCGCCGAATGCGACCAGCGGAACGATCGCGTCGGCGCCGGGCCAGTTCGCCAGTGCCACCAGCGCGATTATCGCGCCAAGCGCGCCGCCGCCCGAGATGCCCAGGATGCCACCTTCCGCGAGCGGGTTTCTCACCAGCCCCTGCAACGCCGCGCCGACTGCGGCCAACACCGCACCCACTACGACACCCATCAGCACGCGAGGCAGGCGCGCGCCGAAGAAAATCGCGTGGTCGGGGCTCGCCGCGTCCTTGAAGGCACGCACGATGCTGATGTGAACGCTGCCAAAGGTGGCGCCCGCGACCACGCTCACGATCAAAATTGCGGTCAGCGCCGCGAGCATCGCGAACATTCGCGCGGGTGTGAGATGCGCTCGCGACAACGAATCCAGATCGCGCGCATACGCACTGGACGGTTCGTGTCGCGCGGACGGGCTCTCGTGCACGGAGGCCGGCGGGCGTCCCGGCGCGGTCATGGGCGCTTCTCAGCCGCGGTGCGGAAGGCGTCCGGATGAATCATCGCGGCGAGAATCTCCAGCGACTGGCCGACGCGCGGACCCGCGTGAAGAATCGGATCCTGCGCATAGCCGTACACGCGATGATTTCGCACCGCCGGGATGGTCGAGTATTTCTCCCAGAAGTGGCTGGGCGACAACGGATCGGTGCCCATCTGTCCGTCGATGATCACATCGGGGCGCATCGCGATGACATATTCGACGCTGAGCTGCGGCCACGACTCAGAAAACGAATCCGCGATATTGTCGGCGCCCGCGATGCGCAGCAGATCGTCCAGGTAGGTGCCCGGGCCGACAGCGACCATCGGCTGATGACCAACCAGCATCAAGACGCGCAGCGGCGCCGTTCCGGCCAGGCGTTCACGCACCTGCGCGATGTCGGCGGCGATGGCAGCGCACAGCTTGCGCGCCTGCTCGGCGCGGCCGATTCGCGCGCCGACGGTCGCGATGCTGTCCTCGATCTCCTGCAGTGAGGCGTCCTGCACCTTCAGCACAGGGCATCCCATGGAATTGAGCGCATGGATCTCGCGTTGATCGGAAGAGAGCGACAGGCCGATGACCAGCGTGGGGCGGAGCGCGACGATCGCCTCGATATTCGGAGTGAGAAAGGATCCGACCTTGGGGAGCTTCAGCGCGGCGGGCGGATAGTCGCAGTAGTTCGAGACGCCGACGACTTCGCGGCCGGCGCCGAGAGCGAACAGCGTCTCGGTGACCGACGGCGCCAGCGACACGATTCGCATCGGAGCGGCGGCGCGCGCAGGCCGCGCGAGGATTGGCAGAGATGCGGCGAGCGCCACGCCCACCGTCAGCACCGCGCTCATCGGCGCGCGAATCGAAAACCACACATCGCGAAACTATATGATCGGGCGCGCGCCGATAAGCGACCCTGTGCGAGCGGCGCATCCCGATGGCGCCGCAGACGCATTGCATCGGCGCGCCGCGCTCGACTAGCTTCGATTTGACAAGGAGACCGTCGTGCTCAAGATTGCCGTTTGCATCAAGCAGATTCCGCTCATCGAGGACGCCAATTTCGATCCCGTCACCAAGACCATCAAGCGCGACGGCCCCAACGTAATCAGTGCGTTCGACTTGCGAGCAGTCTCGCTCGCGATGGAACTCAAAAACCGGCACGGCGCCGAGACGACGGTGTTCACGATGGGCCCGCCGCAGGCGCGTACGGCGCTCGAAGAAGCGCTGGCAATGGGCATCGATCGCGCGGTGCATCTGGAAGACCGCGCGTTTGCCGGCTCCGACACGCTCGCGACCGCGCGAGCGCTCGCGATGGCTCTCAAGCGCGAGCAGTTCGATCTGATCCTGCTCGGCAAGTACTCGCTCGACGCCGAGACGGGACAGGTCGGACCCGAAATCGCGGAGCTGCTCGGCGCGGCGCAGGTGACCGGAGCGCGCAAGCTCGAAGTCGATACGGCAGGGGGGATTGTCCGCGCTGAGCGCGAGAGCGATGAAGGATTTGACGAGGTCGAGGCGCGGATGCCAGTGGTGCTGACTTGCGCCGAGCGCGTCGCGCAGCCGATCAAGCTCAAGCCGGGAGGCATGGAGGCCGCCAAGTCGAAACCGTTCGAGTCGGTGCGAGCGGCGGCGCTCGCCGATGATCCGAAGCTGTTCGGCTTTGCGGGGTCGCCGACCTGGGTGCAGGAAGTGCTGGTCCAGGAGACGCCAAAAACCGAGTGCACGCTTATCGACGCCTCTGATCCGGAGCGTGCCGCCGCCGCGCTGGTGAGGGCGCTGGACGAGAGTGGCGCGCTGTCCCGGCGCGCCCGCGAACGTCGCGCGATCGCGCCGGCGGTCCGCAAAAGCGCGCGTGGACGGGACGTGTGGGTGGCGTGCGAGAACGACCTCGAAGGACGCATCACGCGCGCCACTTTGGAACTGCTGTCGTGCGGCGACGCGCTCGCGACGCGCATTGGCGGCGCGCTGGTCGCGCTCGGCTTCAACGCGCCGATGGCGCACCACGCGGGATTGCTCGCGAGCTACGGCGCGGACCGGGTGCTGATACTCGAGCATCCCGCGCTCGACCCGTATACGCCCGAGGGCGCGGCCGAGGCCGCGGCCACGGTCGTGCATGAGCGTGCGCCGTGGGGAATCCTGCTTGCGGCCAGCGAGCGCGGACGCGACTGGGGACCGCGGCTGGCCGCGCGCCTGGGCCTGGGGCTGACCGGCGACGCGATCGGAATCGAACTGGACGCGGAAAACCGGATGGTGGCGATGAAGCCGGCGTTCGGCGGAAATATCGTCGCGCCGATTTTCTCGAAAACCTTTCCGCAGATGGCGACGGTGCGCCAGGGCGTGCTCGAGATGGCGGAGCCCGCCGCAGACAAGACCGCAGCGGTGGAAATCCTGAAGGCCGAGATGAAGCCGCCGCAGAGCCGGCTGGTCCATGCGCATTCGCTGCTCGACGACTCGATCGTTCCGCTGGAAGGAGCGGAGATCGTGGTCGGGCTGGGCACCGGCGCGGGCAGCCCGGAGGGAGTCGCACGAATTGAACAATTCGCGCGTGCGATCGGCGCCGGAATTTGCGCAACGCGGCGCGTGACGGACGCCGGGTGGATTCCGCGGCAGTTGCAGGTGGGACTCACGGGCAAGGCGATCGACCCGCGCCTGTATTTCGCGATCGGCGTGCGCGGTGCGCCGAATCACACGGTCGGGCTGAAGCGCGCCGGAATGATCGTCGCGATCAACAACGATCCCGATGCCCTGATCTTCGAGCGCGCGAATATTGGAATCGTCGCGGACTGGTCCGCGGTGCTACCGGCGATTCAGGACGCGCTGCAACGGCGATTGCAATGAGCTGAGCGCCCAAGCGATCGCGAGACCATCGAGAAAGTTCGTCAGGGCTGCAACTCGTACAACGCCGAGAAGGCGTCCTCGATCGGAAGGCGCTTGAAGTGCGTGAAGCCGGCCTCGAGCGCGAGCTCGCGCGCTTTTGCTTCGCCCATGCATGCGCCGATGCCGGCGCCGCCGTGCGCGAGCGACACGGTCATGCAGTAGAGCGTCGAGATCGAGTACATCATCCGGCCCATCGGATTGATGTTGTCCTCCAGCTTTGAGGAGGTGTTCACCTCGACCATCAGGTAGGTGCCGCCGGGCTTGAGCGCGCCGCGAATCGAGCGCATCAGACCCACCGGATCGACCGAGTCGTGAACCACGTCGAAGGTCGAGATGAAGTCGAACTGCGCCGCGGGCAGGCGGGTGCCGTCGACCACTTCAAAGGTGACCCGATCGCCAAGGCCAGCCGCCTTGGCGTTGGCGCGGGCGCGCTCGAGCGAGCCGGCATGCGCGTCGAAGCCGAACACTTTGGCCTTGGGAAATGCTGTCGCGATCGTGATCGCGGCGCGCCCGCTGCCGCATCCGACGTCGAGTGCCGAGCCGCCGTCGCTGAGCGCCTTCACCACCTGCGGCATCGCGGGCAGCCATTTGCGCACCAGCGAATTGCGGTACATCCCGGCCGACGAGCGTTCCATCGCCTCCCAGGTTTCCGCCGGATACTCGCTTTGCGACACGCCGCCGCCGTTCTTGAACGCCTCCTTGAGGCGAGGCGTGACGGAAATGTTCGGGAAGATCATTTCCATGAAGCCGCCCATGAAAAACGGCGACTCGTCGTTGGCGAGGACCATCGCATGCTCCGGCACCATCGAGAATTTTTTGGTGGCCGGAACGTACTCGATATAGCCCGCGGCGGTCATCGCGGAGAGCCATTCGCGCACGTAGCGCTCGGCGAGTCCGGTGCGCTCGGCCAGCTCCGCGCTGGTGACGGCGCCCGCTTTGGCGAGTGCAGCGAAAATTCCGAGCCGGTCGCCGATATACATCAGCGGGCCCATCATCGCGGCGCCGATGTCGTTGGACACCTGCGCTGAGAACTTTTTGATTTTGCCCCAGTCGAGCTGCGGTCGTTCATCGGCCACGGAAGTGCCCTCCAATCAATTCAGATTCGATTCAATTCGATTTAATGGCGGTCGCGAGCGCCGCATCGCCTGCACGCGATCGTTCGCCAACCCTTGCACAACTCCCGCCCAGGCGGGAAGCCCGCGCGCTGCGCGCGAAAATCCTTAGTCGTCGGAGGTGGGTTCGGAGTTGCCGAACATTTCCTGCTGGGTGGGTTCCTGGGCGGCCGCTTCCATCGCGGCGGCGGGGAAGAGTCCGGGATAGTCGGCGTAGGGTTTGAATTTGTCGTAGAGCTCGGCGAGCTTGACCTGGTAGTACTCGACGTTCTCGTCGGGATTATTCGGATCGTACTCGGAGGCCAGCCGGGCCGCGTCCGCGACTCTGACCCTGGCGCCGATCCCGATCACGTAATAGGAAATCTGGTCGCCGGCCAGGTAGCGGCGCTCGGATTTGAGCGCCAGCTCGTAACCTGCCGCGAGGTTGCGGCGTTTACCACCGACCTTGCCGCGGTAGGCGTCGAGCGAGTCCTGCAGGGTCTCGGTCTTCATCAAGTCCGCGATTCCGATTTCATGGCGCTCGAGGCGAGCGACGTAGTCGTCGAAGAGCTTTTTCATTTCATCGCGCCGATCCTCGAGCAGGAGGCGGAACAGCTCCTCCATGAAGCGCCGCTGGAAACGCTCGAGCCCGCGCGACTTCAGGCCGGAGCCGCGGATGGTCAGCTCGCCGGTGTCCTCGAGCAGGACGTAGTTTTTCATTTTGTAGGAAAACATCGCACGGTAGCGGCCGTCGATCTCGAGGCGGATTCCCGCCGGCATCGCGGCGCCGAGCTTCTCGACCAGCGCCTGCGCGGCGCGCTCGTCGTCCCCGCCGGGAGGCGGCACGAAATAGATTCCGTCGGTGTCGACCTCGATCACCTGCGCGCCGAGTCCCTCGAGGTCGGAGACCGCGCGCTGGATCAGCTCGCGGCCGCGGCGGGTCACGCCGTTGGCCTCGACGAAGTCGTTGAAGTGGCCGAGGCCGAAGCCCAGGTATCCGTAGAACGAGTTGATCAGGATCTTGAAAGTCTGCTGCAGCGCGTCGAGGTTGCGCCGCTCAGGGCCGGTGGCCTCGCGCGCGAGCGCCTTGGCCTGCACGCGGAATTCGCGGAGGTCGCCCAGCAGCTTCAAAAACACGCCGAGCCGATCGGCCATCGGCGCGTGCCGGTAGTTCAGCATCAGGGTCGGATACAGCGAGGTCACGTCGCAGTGGAGCACGCCGCGCGCGACGCCGCATCGGCGGATCTCGGTGTAGCCGCCAGCCACCGGTGCGACGGGGGCGGGCGCGGGAATCGAATGCCCCTCGCGCAGGTACGCGCGCATCATCAGGGCGTCGATTTTGGTCGCGTTCCCACGCAGCACGGTGCTCTGGTAGGAGTACGGAAAAATCTGCGCCTGCACGAAGTAGCTGGCCGAAAGCGCCTCAGCCAGGGCGCGGGTCTCGCGCGCGTCGTCGAGCGCGTATTCGAACAGCCGCTCGGGTTCGTGATCGAAATAATGGCTCGCGCGCGACGCGTCGAGATAAACGCGGCCCGGGCGCGCCAGCCCGAAATGCACCGCGAGCTGCTTGAGCCCCAGTCCTTCGAGCTCGCGGCTGGCGATGTCGTAGTGCTGCGCGAGGATCCAGGTGTCGATGATGTTACGGCCGTGAATGTCGTAACGGCGGAACGCGATCGACCGCTCCGCGATCTGGATGCGCGAGGGGCGGGCGCGGAGCTCCGAGCCGTTGCGCCCGAGCGCGAGCTTCACGCGATTGCGGCGCGCGCGCGCCTCGAGATACGCGAGATCGAAGCGGAACAGGTTGTGCCCCTCGATGACGTCGGGGTCGCGCTCGACGATGGTCCGCACCAGTTCCTCGAGCATCGTGCGCTCGTCCATCTCGGTGCCCTTGAGCAGGCGCTCGAAACCGGTGGAGTCGGTGATCGAGATAGCGGTCACGCGATCGCCCGCGCGCGCGGGCGATGGGAACTCGAATCCCGGCGAGGTGTAGGTCTCGATATCGAGCTGAAGGCGGCGCAGGTCGCTGAAATCGAGCCCGATGAACGAGGTCGTGCCGGTGAGCATCAGGTGCTGCTCGATCGGATCGGCGAGCACGAGATAGGGCGCGTCGGAGGCGCTCGCGTTCTTGCCGGTGACGTTGCGCAGGTGGCGCTTGAGGGCGTCGAGCGTGTCGACCGAGTCGAAGGTGACCAGGATGCGGTAGCGGAAACCGCCGCTCAGCTCTCGCGTCTCGTGCGCGGGCCGGAAGCCCTCGAGCAGCGCGGGATCGTCGAGGAGGGCGAAGAGCCGCAGCGGCCGGCGCTCGCGGAGCAGGGCGCCGTCGCGAGCCACGCGTTTGAAGACCTCGACTTCGTTGCGCGACGCGAGTTCGATCGCGACCACGCCCGGGTCGGCGGGATCACCGAACAGGAGGCGGTTCGCATAGAACTGGCTGAGTATTTCGTTATGCGAGTCCATCGGGCTCAATCGGACAGATCGATTGTGCGCCTTGAATCGGAATTTGCACAGCCGGGGCTGGCGCGGCGGAATCACAACGCGCCGAGCCAGCCGAGGCCCACGATGAAGATCGCGTAGGCCACGCCCCCGAGCATCAGCGTCGGCGTGCCGAGCTCGGAATCGCGCACATTGACGTACAGGAGGGCGGAGGAAATCAGCGCTATCGAGCCAGCCAGCAACTCGGGGCTGCTCAGACGCCAGGGCGAGAACCAGAGGCCGAGCGCGACCGGGATGCACGACTGGAACACCATCGCGCCGGTGATGTTCGCCAGCGCCAGGTGGTCCTTACTTTTGCGAATCCAGATGACCGAGTTGTACTTCTCGGGCAGCTCGGTCGCGAGCGGGCTCAGGATCAGTGACAGCACGCCAGGATTGAGATGCGCGCGCTGCGAGAAGAGCACGATCTGATCGACGAACTCGACGGCGCCAAACAGGATCGCGCCGACTCCGAGTGCGACCTGGAGCGCGATAATCGCGGGGCGCGGATGCCCGGGGCGCGCGCGAAAAAGCGACTCCAGATGGAGGCCCTGCTCGACCTCGGCGCCGGCAGCGCGCTTGAGCCGCAGCATCAGGACCGAATAAATGGCGTAAACGACCAGCAGCCCGCCGGCTATCAGACGCCGCGCCAACGGGGCGAGCTCGAGCGTCCCGATAATCACCAAGGCGAGAAATACCGGAAAGAAGAAGCCCAGGTCGCGACGAGCGTCCTCGCGCACGACGCGCAGCGCGACGCGTCCGCGGCGCTTGCGGAACCCCAGCGCCGCGACGCCCATCACGAACATCGCGACCGTCGAGAGCATCAGGGGGGCGCCGACGATCGCGCCCACGCCGACCGCCTGATGCGCGTCGGGCGAGTCCCGCCCCGTCAATAGGGCTACAGCGGGGATAAACGTCTCCGGGAGGGCGGTTCCGACGGCGGCCAGCAGGCTTCCGACCGCTGCCTCGGCGATGCCGAGCCGATGGCCCGCCCATTCCACGCCGTTGGTGAAGAGCTCGGAGCCGGTAAGGATTATCGCGAAACTGAACGCGAGTATGACGAGGTGGAAGAGCAAAATTCAGGCCCGCGAGTGCGCAGATAGCCCGGGAAGGCGCGGCGTCGGTCGAGAATAGAGAGGCACAAGGTCGAATACCAGTGACAATGTAACGATCGCGATCAAATCGTCGTCGGGATGCGGCAAAACCGTTTCGGAATGCGTATAATGGAATTGCGGGAAAGGCGGGGCCAAGCGGCCAGGCTGCTTGAGAATCAGGCTTACAGATAAGATTTACGAATCAGGTTGAAATGACTGGCAGGAAAGCTACCGATACGCGTTTCTCACTTGACTGGTTGAGCGAGCGCCCGTAGGGTTAGAGATTCGGAAACTTTCGCTTGCCTAGACAAATTCGTCTGTACTAATGACAAAGTTTGGACCCATGGCGCGGCGCGATTCTGGCGCCGGCCCTCAAGCGAGATCCGGGCTGCCCGGCCCGGCGAGGACGGATAACCATCGCATGAAACAAAAGTACGAGGGCAAGGATCTACAGGGGCTGGTCGATCTCGGCCGCGAGCAGGGTTATCTCACCTTCGAACAAGTCAACGACTACCTGCCGCAGGACGTCGCGTCGCCGACCGATCTGCGCGCGGCGCTGGACAGCTTCGAGGACCTTGATATCAAGATCCTCGAAGAGGTTCCCGCCGAGGGCGCCGACTCCGATCTCGAGACCGACGCCAAGGAAGAGCCCGAGGAGGCGCCCGAGACCCCGGCCGATTCGCTCGGCGAGTCGTCGGACCCGGTCCGCCTGTACCTCAAGGAGATGGGCAACTTCCAGTTGCTCTCGCGCGAGCAGGAAGTTGAAATCGCCAAGCGCATCGAGGCGGGCGAGAACGAAGTCGAAGAGGAAGTGCTGGGCTCGCCGGTCACGCTCGATTTCGTGATCGACGTCGGCGAACGCGTCGAGGCGCAGGAGGCCGACCTGCGCGACGTGTTCGAGGACGCCGAGGAGCCTGACCCCGACGAAGAGCGCGGGCCGGAGGCCGACGAGCGTCAGCTCAAGCGGCTGCTGCTGGCGACCAAGAAGCTCAAGGACTTGCGCGGCAAGCTCGAGGCGCTGGAGACGCGGTTGGTGGCGCGCAAGCCGGCGATCAAAAAATCCAGAAACGGCACCGCGCCCAAGCTGTCGAAGACCGAGAAGAATTACGAGCGGCTGAAGGAGCGGGTGAAGAAAGAGCTGCGCGCGATGCAGTTGTCGCGCCGGCTGATGGACGCGGTGATCGCGCAGAAGCGGATGCTGCTCAACGATTACCGCGAATCGCAGCATACGATTCAGCATTATGAAGAGGCGACCGGACGCTCGCGCACGCATCTGCTCAAGGATGCGGCCGACGCCGAGGATCGCCGTCACGTTCTCAAGGTCAACGACAGCCGCGAGAACCTGCTCGACATCGCCGCGCGCATCCGGCTGGCGCAGAAGACCAGCCGCGAGATCGAGCGGCGCGTCAAGACCAGCGGCGACGACTACGCGCGCTCGCTCGAAACGATCGCGGCCGGGCAGGACAAGAGCCGGCGCGCCAAAAAGGAACTCACCGAAGCCAACCTGCGCCTGGTGGTAAGCCTCGCCAAGCGCTACACCAATCGCGGGCTGGGTTTCCTCGACCTCATCCAGGAAGGCAACATCGGCCTGATGCGCGCAGTCGACAAGTTCGAATATCAGCGCGGTTACAAATTCTCGACCTACGCGACCTGGTGGATCCGGCAGTCGATGTCGCGCGCGATCGCCGACCAGGGCCGCACCATCCGCATCCCGGTGCATATGGTCGAGACCATCAACAAGCTGCTGCGCGTGACCCGTCTCCTCGTCCAGCGCCTCGGCCGTGAACCGGGACCCGAAGAAATCGCCGAGCAGATGGAGATGCCGCTCGACAAGGTGCAGAAAGTGCTCAAGATCGTAAAAGAGCCGATCTCACTGGAGACTCCGATTGGCGACGAGGAGGAAAGCTCGCTGGGCGATTTCGTCGAGGACGAGCTCGCGCCCTCGCCGGTCGAAGCGGCGATCCAGGGCAATCTCGGCGAGCAGACGCGCAAGGTGCTCGCGACGCTGACCCCGCGCGAGGAGCAGATCCTGCGGATGCGCTTTGGAATCGGACAGAAGACCGACTACACGCTGGAAGAAGTCGGCAAGCAGTTCGCAGTCACCCGCGAGCGCATCCGGCAGATCGAGGCGAAGGCACTGCGCAAGCTGCGGCAGACCGGACGCTCCCGCAACCTGGAAGGATTCCAGGAGCGCGAGTAGCACGCGACGCGCGCCGCGTGCGCGATCGAAATAACGATACCGCTCAATGCGCGAAGCCGCGGTCCTCGATCGGGGCTTCGCGCATTTTCATTCGTCCCCGCCGCTCGTGCGATCGCCGTCGCGCGAGCTATGCGATCACTCCCGCGGCGCGCATCTTCGCAAGCTCGTCGGCGGAGTAGCCGTGCGCGCGCAGCACCGCATCGGTATGCTCGCCGACCAGCGGCGGCCGCGTGACCTTGCCCGGCGTGTCGGCGAGCTTCGCCGCCAGCCCGGTGGTCAGGAACTCGCCGAGCTGCGGATGCGGCATCCTGAGCAGCATCTCGCGCGCCGCGGTCTGCGGATGCTGGAACATCTCCTCGACTGTCAGGATCGGTCCCGACGGAATTCCCTCGCGGTTGAGCAGCGCGATCCAGTATTCTGCCGGATGCGCCTGCAGTGCGCGATTGACCTCCGCAGTCAGCGCCGCGCGATTCTTGATCCGACGCCCGGTTGAGGTGAAGCGATCGTCGGTACCCAGCTCCGGTCTGCCGATCACCCCGACGAACTTCCGCCACATCGCCTCGTTGCCGACCGCGATATTGAACGGCCGATCCGACGCCTGGAACACGCCGTGCGGCGAGGACAGCGGATGATGATTGCCTTGGGGCGCCGGGGTCTTGCCGGTCTCGAAATAAATTCCCGCCGACCAACTCAAGATGCTCACGATCGATTCGAGCAGCGAGGTCTCGACTCGCTGCCCGCGACCGCTCCGATGGCGCGCTTCGAGCGCGAGCAGAATACCCTGCGCGGAAAAAATTCCGCCCAGCAGATCACAGATCGCGATGCCGACTCGGGTCGGCCCGCTCTCCGCGGTCCCGGTCACGCTCATCAGTCCGGACATCCCCTGCGCGATTTGATCGAAGCCGGGAAAGTCGCGCAGTGGCCCGCTCGAGCCGAACCCCGAAATGCTGCAGGTGATGATGCGCGGGTTGCGCGCCGCCAGCGTGTCGTAGTCCAGCCCTAGCGCCGTCATCACGCCGGGACGGAAATTGTCGACCACCACGTCGGACGCGTCGATCAGGCGCATCACGACCGCGCGGCCCTCGGGCTTCTTGGTGTCGATGCGCAAGCTTTTCTTCGAGCGGTTGCAGGAGAGGAAAAAATAGTTGTCAGGTCCGCCCGCGTCGCCCATCTCGCCACGCGGATTTTTGACCGGCTCGATCTTGAAAATCTCGGCTCCGTAGTCGCCGAGAATCTGCGTGCAGAACGGCCCCGCGAGGTAACGCGTGAGATCGACGACCTTGATACCGCTGAGCGGCGCTTCATTCGCCATCGGAGGTAATCCTTTTTCGGGAAAATTCATGGTTAGAATAATCATAGGTGCAAAAAAGCATCGATTCCCGGCTGATAAAATTAACTGTGAAACCTCGCCGCGCGCTGCGCGTCTAACACTGATAGATCATTATATGATTAGGACATAATTTGGCTGGAATTGAGGAATTTACTGGACGATAATCGAGCATCCCGCATGAAAATTCCCTCCCTGAAACGGTCCCCGGTTTCGATCATTGCCGCGATCGTGATCGTCGCGATCGCCGGCTGGTATTTCCTGGGCTCGCGCGGCGGCAAAATTCACTATGTCACCGCCGAAGTCACCCAAGGCCCGATCGTTCGCAGCGTTATCGCCACCGGCACCGTTAATCCGGTCATCACGGTCCAGGTCGGCACCTACGTTTCGGGTCCGATCCTCCAAATCTATGCCGACTATAACGCGCCGGTAAAAAAGGGCCAGAAGATCGCGAAGATCGATCCGAGCACCTACCAGGTCACCGTCGACGAGATGCGTGCCGCGCTGGCCAATGCCAAGGCGCAACTCGGCAAGGACCAGGCCGACCTCGCGTACAAGAAGATCACCTACCAGCGCAACGCGCGCTCCTGAAGGACAACGTGGTTTCGGAGGACACCGTCGATAGCGCGCTCAGCGCGTGGCAAATGGATGTCGCGCAGGTTGCGCTCGACGCGGCCAATATCCAGCAGCAAACCGCCAATGTGCATGCCGCCGAAGTCAACCTCAACTACACCGATATCGTGTCACCGGTCGATGGCACCGTGGTGTCGCGCAACGTCGACGTTGGGCAGACGGTGGCGGCGAGCTTTCAGACTCCGACTCTGTTCCTGATCGCGCAGGACCTCACCAAGATGCAGGTCGACGCCAACGTCAGCGAGTCGGATATCGGCTACGTGCGCGAAGGACAAAAGGCCACTTTTCACGTCGACGCGTTTTCCGATCGCGCCTTCGAAGGCGTAGTCGGCCAGGTTCGCCAGGCGCCAATCACGGTGCAGAACGTCGTCACCTACGACGTGGTGGTGAACGTCGAAAACCCCGAGCTGCTGCTCAAGCCCGGGATGACGGCTAACGTGACGATCGTTACCGCGCGGGCCGCCAACGCGATTCGCGTGCCCATCGAGGCGTTGCGCTTCGCACCCCCCGGCCAGCCGCCCGCCGATTCCGACGCGCTCAACGGCGTGCCCGGCCAGCAGACTCGCGTCTGGGTGCGCGACGGCCGTTCCATCTCGCCGGTCAACATCACCACCGGACTTAGCGACGGAACCTGGGTGCAGGTGGCGCAGGGCGATCTGCAGCCGGGCGACAAGGTCGTCACCGACCAGGTCCGCAGCGCCGGGCGCGGCGCCGGAGCGCATACCGGCGGACTGACCTCCGCGGTCGGTATGCCCCGTATCCATTAGCCAGTTGATTAGTCTGTTCACTAGTCTGTTCGTCAGTCTGAACGCGGCGCGATGGATACCGTAATCGAAATAATCGGGATGACCAAGACCTACGTCCTGGGTGAGGTCGAGGTCCATGCGCTGCGCGGCGTGAGCCTCAAGATCGAGCGCGGCGAGTTCGTCGCCGTGATGGGCGCGTCGGGCTCCGGCAAGTCGACGCTGATGAACATGCTCGGATGCCTGGACCGGCCGACCTCGGGACGCTACCTGCTCGAGGGCGAGGACGTGGCGCAACTCGACGAGACCGCGCTGGCCGCGATCCGCAGCCGCCGAATCGGCTTCGTATTCCAGAGCTTCAACCTGCTCTCGCGCACCAGCGCGCTGGAGAACGTGGAGCTGCCGCTGTTCTATTCCGCGTGGACCGAAGGCAGCGAGACGCGCGCCGAAGAACTGCTCAAAATGGTCGGGCTCGACGGCCGCGAGCAGAATCATCCGAACCAGCTCTCCGGCGGACAGCAACAGCGCGTTGCGATCGCCCGCGCGCTCATCAACCGTCCCTCGATCGTGCTGGCTGACGAGCCGACCGGCAACCTCGACTCGACCAGCTCGGCCGAATTGATGGACATCATCACCCGGCTCAACCGCGAGCAGGGCATCACGATAATTCTCGTCACCCACGATGCCGACGTGGCTGCCTATGCTGACCGCATCGTCACTTTTCGCGACGGCTCCATCATTTCGGATACGCGCAAGCCCGATGCGCCGGCGCTGCCCTCCGCCGTCGCGGCGCGAAGTACCGGTGCAGAGTTCATCCCAGGTTTCAGCGGCAAAATGCGGCGCCGGCTGGTACACGAAGCGAGCCCAAATCGGCTGGCGCTACCTCGGAAGAGTTGTGGACTTTCGGCTCGATGGCGATGGTTGCGGCGTCGCGCGCGCTGCAGCGCAACAAGCTGCGCGCGGCGCTCACCATGCTCGGCATCTTTATCGGGGTCGCCGCCGTGATCGCGATGGTCGCTGTCGGCGACGGCGCGCGCTCCTCCGTCCAGGATCAAATCAACAGTCTCGGCACCAATCTGGTCGTCGTGCTGCCGGGCGCCACCACCGCCAACGGCGTGCGCGCCGGCCTCGGCAGCAACTCCACGCTCACCGTCGCGGACTCCGACGCCATCAAGCAGGAAGATAGCGCCGTCGAAGCGACCAGCTACATGGACCGCCAGGTCACCCAGGTGGTCGCAGGCAACAAGAACTGGAGCACCAATATCCAGGGCACTACCTCGAGTTACTTCACGATTCGCGACTGGCCGGTCGAGATCGGACGCATCTTCACCGATTCCGAGGAGAAGGCGGGCGCGGCGGTGTGCCTGCTCGGACGTACCGTGGTGAATAACCTGTTCGGCGAGGGACAGAATCCGGTCGGCGCGACCATTCGGGTCAAGAACTTTCCGCTCAAGGTAATCGGCGTATTGACGGTGAAGGGACAATCGAACTACGGACAGGACCAGGACGACGTGGTGCTGCTGCCTTTCACCACCGCGCAGCGCAAGGTGCTCGGCGTGGCGGCGCCGACCGCGGCTGTTCCGGCCGCGACCGCCACGGCCACCGAATCGAATCCATATGCCTCGGTGCCGACCGCCGGAACGGTTTACCTCAATAGCGAGGCGGCCAATCCTTATGGCGCGGCGCCGAAAATAGTCGGCGTCGTGAACATGATTTATGTCAAGGCGCGGAGCGCCGACCTGGTCGACAGCGCCGTCGAGCAGATCACCCGCACGCTCCATCAGCGCCATCACATCCAGCCCAAGCAGGACGACGACTTCACGGTGCGCAACCTGAGCGAGATCGCGGAGGCGTCCGCGAGCGCCAGCGCGGTCATGACCACGCTGCTCCTGGCGGTGGCGTCGATCTCGCTGCTGGTGGGCGGAATCGGAATCATGAACATCATGCTGGTGTCGGTGACCGAGCGCACCCGGGAGATTGGCATCCGGATGGCTATCGGCGCGCGCCGCATCCACATCCTGCTGCAATTCCTGGTCGAGGCGGTGTTGCTGAGCGTGCTCGGCGGAGGCGCGGGGGCGATGCTCGGGATCCTGTCGTCGAAAGTAATTTCGTTTGTCGCGGGATGGCCGACACTGGTATCGCCGGCCGCGATCGCCGGCGGCTTCATCTTCTCGGCGGCGGTCGGCGTGTTCTTCGGCTACTATCCGGCGCGCAAGGCTTCGCTACTGCATCCGATCGACGCGCTCCGCTACGAATAGTCACTCGCGCGGCTCCAGCCCCGGTCATCGAGTAGCTGTTCGGTCAATAGAAATCCGTCGCATCCACTCCAACGGTTCACTGCGAGTCCTTTATCGCGGTTTCCATTGAAGCCGATGGACGATGCCGCTTAGGGAACTCCAGGAAATTCCCGTGATCAGTCGGAGAGATCGCCGCAAGTTCGAAAATGGATATAAGAAGGATGGAATGTTAATTTGCTCGCGAATTTGACGGGCTCTTGTCCCCGTACTGTGTCTCTTGCGCTTCAGACGGAGCGAGCATGCCTCCTTCAACGAATGACATTTCGGTTGCTGCGATCAAGCAACGGATTTTGGAAAACCTCGAACTCCTCTTCGCGAGGCAGCCACAGCATGCCACCCGCAATGACTGGTACATGGCGTTGGCGATGGCAGTGCGGGGTTTGCTGGTGCATCACTGGTACAGTGGCACCGATGTGCGCTCGTCAGAATATGAGCGTGTCGTCGCCTACCTGTCCGCCGAGTTTCTGCTGGGACCGCATCTTCACAACAACATTCTAGGTCTGGGTATCTATCCGCAGGTTGAGCGCGCAGTCTCGGAACTCGGCCAAAACCTTCAGGATCTGATTTGGCAGGAACAGGAGCCCGGGCTGGGCAATGGTGGCTTGGGCCGCCTGGCTGCCTGCTACATGGATTCGATGGCGACCCTGCAAATGCCCGCGATCGGATATGGCATTCGCTACGAGTTCGGCATCTTCCGCCAGGAGATTCGTGACGGATGGCAGGTGGAGATGAGCGACGAATGGCTGCGCAACGGAAATCCATGGGAGATAGTGAGGCCGCAAAACTTCCATTACGTGCGCTTTGGCGGCCGCGTCGAGACCGGGACTGGCGAATCTGCGATGACCCACGCCCGATGGATCCCTGATCGGATCGTCCGGGGAGTCGCGCATGATACGCCGATCCTCGGCTATCGGGTGCCGTGGGTAAATCTGCTCCGACTATGGAGGGCTGAAGCGCACGAGTCTTTCGACTTTCAGGCCTTCAACAGCGGCGACTACTACGGCGCGGTCGAGCAAAAGGTCGCATCCGAGAACATCACCAAGGTCTTGTATCCGAATGACGAACAACTGGGCGGCAAGATACTGCGCCTCGAGCAGCAGTATTTCTTCGTCTCCTGCTCGCTGCAAGACATGCTCAGGCTGCATCGATTGCGCCGCCGCGCGATAACGGAGTTTCACCGCTACTGGACGATTCAGTTGAACGACACCCATCCCTCGATTGCGGTCGCCGAACTGATGCGTCTGCTGCTCGATGAATGTGAGCTTGGTTGGCAGGAGGCTTGGGAAATCTCGCGCCACACCTTCGCGTACACCAACCATACTCTTTTGCCCGAGGCGCTCGAGAAGTGGCCGGTGCGGATATTTGAACAATTGCTGCCGCGTCACCTGCAGATAATCTACGAGATCAACAAGCGGTTCCTGGCTCAGGTGCGCAAGCAATATCCGGGAGAAGCGGGACGGGTCGCCAGGATGTCGATCATCGACGAGAGCGGAGACCGCTATGTCAGGATGGCGCATCTGGCGAGCATCGCCAGCCGCAGAATCAACGGCGTCGCCGAGCTGCACACCGAGTTGCTCAAGCGCGACGTGTTGCACGATTTCGCCGAATTCTATCCCGGCAAGTTTACCAACGTTACCAACGGAGTGACGCCAAGGCGCTGGCTTGCGGTCAGTAATCCCGCGCTGACCGATCTCATCACGCGCAAGATCGGCACCACCTGGCTGTCTAATCTCGAAACCGAATTGTCCGCGTTCGAAGGTTTTGCGGACGATGTCGATGTTCAGGACGCGTTACGCCTGGTCAAGTTTTCGAACCGGCGCTCCCTGGCTGAGTTGGCCGAGCAGCGCACCGGCATCAAGATTGACCCGGCGTCGCTGTTCGACGTCCAGGTCAAGCGCATTCATGAATACAAACGTCAGCATCTCAACGTCCTGCACATCATCACGCTGTACCACCGGCTCAAGCGCGACCCCGGGATGAGCATAACCCCGCGCACATTCGTTTTCGGCGGCAAGGCGGCGCCCGCCTACGCGATGGCAAAGCTCATCATCAAGCTGATCAATTCCGTCGCGGAAGTGGTAAACGCCGATCGCGACGTGGACCACAGGATCAAGGTCGTCTTCATCCCGGACTTCAACGTCAAGGTCGGCCAGCGCATCTATCCCGCCGCGGACCTCTCCGAACAGATTTCAACCGCCGGCAAAGAAGCCTCGGGGACTGGCAACATGAAGTTCGCGATGAATGGCGCGTTGACGATCGGCACGCTCGACGGCGCAAACGTCGAGATTCTCGAGCAGGTCGGTCAGGAAAACTTCTTCTTGTTCGGCCTGACCGCGCCGCAAGTATTCGCGATCCAGGCCGAGGGTTATCGGCCGCGGGAGTTTTACAATCGTAACCCGGAGTTGCGCGAGGTAATCGATGCTATCGCCGCGGGCGCCTTCTCGCGCGGCGACCGGGACATCTTCCGCCCGCTGGTCGATTCGCTGCTGAACTACGATCCCTTCCTGGTACTCGCTGACTATCAATCATACGTGGACTGTCAGAGCCGTGTGTCCGAGGCCTTCACGGATGAGCGGACGTGGTCGAGGATGTCGATCTTGAACATCGCGCGAATCGGCAAATTCTCCTCAGATCGCGCCGTTCGGGAATACTACGAGAAAATCTGGCGGACCTGATCTCGCGGCCTCCCCGCTGGCCGTTGCTCGAGCCCAAACCGGGACCAGCGATCGATTTCAATAAACCGCACGGCCGCGCGATCCGCAATTTTCCGGCGTCAGCGAGTATACAGGTTCTGAACTCTCGCGCACCCCGCGTTGAATTCGTCTACTTGTCATCCGCAAGACGGCGGAACAGACGTCGCGCGTTCTGGTTGACCGCAGTTTTCTCGGCGTCGGTCATACAGGTCAGCGAGGCGAGCGCAGCGATGTTCTGATCGATGACCGGCACGGAAGCGGGCGGAAAATCCGAGCCGAACACGATGTGATCGGGCGTGGTCAATTCGAGTACCGGACCTATCGATGCGGCAGTGCCTGCGATCGCAGTATCGAAGTATAGGCGGCTTAGTTGCACTCGCACGGTATCTTGCGTCAGCTCGGGTTCATGTCGCACCCAAGGCAGGGTTCCGATGCTGCCGAGCCGGGGGGCCAGAGTCGGCAACGGTCCGCCCGCATGACTCACGATGTACCTGAGATTTGCGTGACGCTTCAGAACTCCGGCGTAGAGCATGTCGGTCACCGATCGGCAGGTATCGAAGGTAAATTCGATAACTGGTCCGGGCCGGCCGCAAGCGACGCAATCGTAGCCTGCGGGATTGATTGGATGGATAAAAATCGTCGCGGACCTTTCGTTTAGCGCTGCGAAAACGGGTTCGAATCGCGGATTTCCGAGATAGTTGCCGCCGTAGTTGGTGACCATTATGACTCCGTCGGCATGAAGCTTATCGAAAGCGAAAGCGATCTCGGACATCGTCGCTTTGATGTCATCCATCGGCAGGGCTGCGAGCAGGCCAAAGCGTCCCGGATGCTGTTTGACCATTGTCGCCCCGTATTCGTTGATCATGCGCGCCTGCTCGCGGGAAGGATGAATCGGCAGCGAAAGCATCTGAGTCGCTATGTCGTGGCGATCCATGAAATCGAGCGCATACTCCGGCGTCCATGTCGGCATCGGGGAGGCTACGAAGTTCTGATTGGGCGCGGCGGGACGCGCGGCGCCTGGAGGCACGAAGTGTGCGTGGACGTCAATTCGATTAAGCTTCATGGAAACCACCTCGCCTTGCTCGACAATTCTTAAAGACTTAAAGAGGTCACCTCGACTTACGCCACCAGGGGAAGTTGCCCGGTCCGACCTCGTCGACTACTCGCGCGGCCTGAGTTGCCAGCTCTTCCGCAGCCGAGTTCTTAAGTCCCAGACCCCGCAATATTAAGACGTTCATTTCCGGGGGTGCACTTGCGTTCTTCGGGTTTGCTGAGCCCGACGTGTACGAAGCGTACAAAGCCAAGACGCAGTCTTTCTTTAACCACATCGCGCTCGCGGTATCTCCGGAGCACCAAAATCAGATCAAGCAAAAGCTCGAAAAGGCTGGACATAAGACGACCTTCATCGATCACGGCCACTGCCAGTCGCTGTATGTGCAGGATCCCGATGACCTGACGCTGGAATTTACCTCGGATCCCAAGAACATCGCAGAGATCAATGATTGGCAGTCCAAGACGGCCCACGAGACACTTGCGCGGTGGGTTGGCGGCGACCCGAAGTCGAACAACAACCTGCACCATCGATGACCACCGCGCTCGTATTTTCGAAATTTTTCGTCTCCGACGAGCACCCTATGTATGTCCAGCGGTGGGGCGATCCGACCTCCTCATCTTCGTCGCGGGTCGTTCTCTTTCATGGCGGTCGTCACACGGGCGTCTGTTGGACCAGTCGTCCCGATGGTCATGCGGGATGGGCGCAGTACTTGTTCGCCGATGCCACCAGAGCCGCCGACTGAGCAGATGTTACAGGCAAGAGCGCGAGCATCGAATCTGCTTACGATTTCAGCGGCAAAGTCGTCGTCATCACGGGCGGCAGCCGGAGCCGATTCAGTCCGGCAGCCTGATTGTAGTAGGGCCGTGCACAGGAGGTGTTTGCGACGACCGGAAGGGATCCCGGTCGCTAGCTTTTCGACGGCGCCGCATCGAGCGGAGCAACGATGTTCTGCTCCCACGTCATCGTAACCGGCAGGCGCCGCGACCACGCGAGCCAGACGACCAACGCGAGCAATGTCACGCATCCGGAGAGGCTATTGAGTATTCCCCACTTGATCATGTCAAACGGTGTGAGGACAACCAGCGCCAGGGGGACCCAGGCGTTTATCGATCCGTGAGCAACCGCGGTGACCCATACACTGCGGGCGGCAAGCCACATCCAACCGAGCACGATGCCGAGAAGAGTAGCGAACCCGATGAACATGGGAACGCCCAGGTACGGGTGACCAAAGTACTCGGCCCCGCGGAGAATCAGCGGCGCGTGCCAGAGACCCCATATTGCCCCGCTCAACAGTAGAGCGGGCCATTCCCCAAGACCGATCGTCATGAGGCGCGGCAGCAAAAATCCGCGCCATCCAACTTCCTCTCCGACTGCAAAGAACGCGTTGATGATCGGTCCGATGAAAGCGGCGGACCCCACCTCTATCAGCATCAGTGTCCGCAGCGACATCGCGGGCATCGGTTTTCCGGACGCGAGCAGCGCTTTCCGAAGCTGCCCGAATTCAGGATCGAATCGCGCTCCGCCAAGGAGGATCGTCAGTCCGACGGTTGCCGCAACCAAGACGGGCGGGAGAAACAAGGCCCACAAATAGAAGCGGCTACTGCCCAAACGATCCAGGGTCGTGGTACGCCAGCTCTCGCCAAGAGCCCATCGAGTCACCGCCAGAGCGCTGACACCGGGAACATACATCCCGATCGCCCCGAGCACGGTTATGAGAAGATCTCCGGAGCGGGAGCCGTGCAGGTGAATGTGAAACAGGAACAACGGACTCCATAGCGCCCAGGTGATCCCGAAGGTAGCGATCAGGAACCAGGTAAGCGCGCGGCGATTTCGAGAGAGGGTTTCGTCTGCCATCTGCGACTCTCATTTTGCATCAGCGTTGTTCCGGGTCCCCGCGCTATTCGGCCAAATAGCCAGTCATCTCGAAACAGCTATTCGACGGTCACCGACTTCGCGAGGTTACGCGGCTGATCGATATCGGTGCCGCGCTCGGCCGCGATATGGTACGCGAGCAATTGCAGCGGCACCGTCATCAGCACCGGCGTCAGCATCGGGCTGGTCGCCGGCAGCTCCAGTACGTCCGCCGCGACGCTGCGCAGCTCTTCGGTCGCGTGATCGGTCACCGCGATGATGCGGCCGTTGCGCGACTCGACTTCCTTCAGATTGGTCAGCGACTTTGCGAACAGCTCGTCGTTCGGAATGATCACGACCACCGGCATCTGATCGTCGATCAGCGCGATCGGTCCGTGCTTCATGAAGCCGGCCGGCAGGCCTTCGGCGTGAATGTAGGAAATCTCCTTGAGCTTGAGCGCGCCCTCCAGCGCGATCGGATAATTGATGCCGCGGCCGAGGTACAGGAAGTCGCGCGCGGGCGCGTACTTCCGCGCCAGCGCCTCGATTTGCGGCTCCAGCGCGAGAATCGATTTGATCTGCCCGGGAATCGCAAACGCGGGCCGCAGCAACTCTTCGGCCTGCGCGTCCGTGATTCGTCCCATCCGCGCCGCCAAGTGAATCGCCAACAGGTAGTAGGACTCGATCTGAGTAAGAAAACACTTGGTGGTCGTCACGCTGATCTCGGGACCGCATCGCGTGTACAGCCGCGCGTCGGCCTTGCGCGCGATCGAGGAATCCACGGTGTTGGTGATCGCGAGCAGATGCGCTCCGCGCCGGCGCCCCTCGTCCATCGCCGCCAGCGTGTCGGCAGTCTCGCCCGACTGCGAAACCGCGATGACGAGCGTGCGCTCGTCGATCGCCGGATGCCGATAGCGGAACTCCGAGGAGAAATCGACCTCCGCCGGAATCCCGGTCAGCTCTTCGATCATGTACTTGCCGACCGTCGAGGTGAACCACGACGCCCCCTCCGCGACCATCACGATGCGGCCGATCGCGGCCGGCCCGCCCGCGCCCAGAAGCTCGCTGTCGAAAACCACCGCCGGCGATCCCGGCGTCGCCCGCCCCGCCATCGTGTCGATCCACGCCTGCGGCTGCTCGCTGATCTCCTTGCGCAGGTAGTGCTTGAAGCCGGCCTTGGTAGCGGCGACCGCGTCCCATTCGATTCGCCGCGGCACTCGCACCACCGGCGTGCCGTCAAAGCGCATCACGCGGATCTCGCTCGCGCTGACCTCCGCGAGCTCGCCGTCCTCGAGCACCATCGCGTTGCGAGTGTGTTCCAGAATTGCCGGGATGTCCGACGCGACGAAATTCTCGCCGACCCCGAAGCCGAGCACCAGAGGCGTCGCGGTCTTCGCAGCCACCAGCTTGTCGGGCTCAGTCTCCGAGAGCACGACGATCGAAAACGAGCCGCGGATCTCGAGCACCGCCTCGCGCACCGCCTCGGTAAGACCCTTGCCGCTTTTGATCCGCTCCTCGATCAGATGCGAAATCAGCTCGGTATCAGTCTCCGACTTCATCTTGTGACCGCGCGCGAGCAGGGCGGCGCGCAGCTCGAGGTAGTTCTCGACGATTCCATTGTGAATCACGGCGACCGGGCCGGCCTTGTGCGGATGCGCGTTTTCCTCGGATGGGCGCCCATGCGTCGCCCATCGCGTGTGGCCAATTCCGATAGTGCCGGCGAGCGGCGCCTCGGCGAGCAACTTGCGCAGATTCTCGAGCTTACCCTTGGCGCGGCGAATTTCGAGTGTGTGATTGTCACCGAGCGTCGCGATTCCGGCGGAATCGTAGCCGCGATATTCGAGCCGCCCGAGCCCGCCGAGCAGAATCGGGAAAGCCTCGCTGGAACCCACGTATCCAATTATTCCGCACATCGCGCATTACTCCTTGCGGGCCGCCGCGCGCTGGCCGTTGCCGTCGGGCGCGTCGCCATGTCGCTCACGCCACTTCGCCATCCAGCCGGCCTTCTCGCGCTGCGGATGATGCGACATCACCAGCGCGCCGTCCTGCACCTCGCGCACGATCGTGGTGCCCGAGGCGACGTAGACGTCGCTGCCGACTTTGATCGGCGCCACCAGTTGCGTGTCGCATCCGATCATACAGCGGTCGCCGATCGTGGTCTGATGTTTTTCGTAGCCGTCGTAATTGACCGTGATCACGCCGCATCCGACGTTGGTGTCGCGGCCGATTACCGCGTCGCCCAGGTAGCTCAGATGGCTGGCCTTGGTGCCACGTCCGATGCGCGCCTTTTTGGTTTCGACAAAGTTGCCGATGCGATTGTGGCCCTCAAGCTCAGTCCCCGCGCGCAGGTTGGCGAACGGACCTATTTCGGAGTCCTCGCCGATGCGGCAATCCTCGGCGCGCACGCCGAGCTTGAGATGGCAGCGCGGCCCGACCTCGACATTCGACAGCCATGCGGTGCCGTCGATTTTCACGCCCGCGCCGAGACGGCATCGCCCGAGGATCTGCACGTTCGGACCGATCACGCAGTCGGCGGCAATCTCGGCCTGTTCCGAGATGTAGGCGGTGGCAGGATCGACCAGCGTCACTCCCGATTCCATCAGTTTCCGGTTCACGGCTTGACGGATTTGCGCTTCCATCGTTGCGAGCTCCTCGCGGGAATTGATTCCCGAAAATTCGGCCGGGTCGGGCGCGACCCACGCTTGCGCTTTGAGGCCGCGGCCGAGTGCGATTGCGACCAAGTCGGTCAGATAGTATTCGCCTTGGGCATTGGCTGGTTTGAGTTCGGCGAGCGCCGAGCGCAGAAACGCGGCGCTCGCCATGTAGAATCCCGCGTTGATCTCGTTAATCGCGCGCTCGGCGGGCGACGCGTCGCGCGCCTCGACGATCGCGCGCACCGCCCCCGCCCCGTCGCGGACCACCCGGCCGTAAGCGGCCGGGTCGTCCGCGACGGCGCTGATGAACGACAGCGCCGCGCCGCTGTGCCGATGCGCGGCGGCGAACGCCGCCAGCGTCGCCGCCGAGACCATCGGCATGTCGCCGCATGCGATCAGCACCGCGCCCGCGAACCCCGGCGCGATAGCGCCGAGCGCGCAGCGCGCCGCGTCGCCGGTGCCGCACTGCGGCTCCTGCAGCGCGAATGCCAGCTCGGCGGCGGCATCGCCGCCGCCGCCGGCATTCGCGCCGCCGCCGCCCGAGTCGACTCCCCCGCGCGCTGCGCGCGCGGCGGCCTCGACCTCGCGCGCCTGATGCCCCACCACCACCACCAGCGGCCGCGGCCCAAGCGCCGCGGCCGCGCGCACCGCACGCGCCAGCATCGGCTCCCCGCCCAGCTCGTGCAGCACCTTGGCGCGCGCCGAGCGCATCCGCGTCCCCTTTCCGGCGGCCAATATTATTGCGGCGAGTTCCATTCCTGTGCGCGCGACCGTCAGTCGTACTCGCTGAAATTCGACACCTTCCAGGTGTCCCCTTCCTTGCGCGCCGTAATCATCCAGTTCTTCTCGAAGCTGCCGCCGTCGGGCACGTCGATCGTCGCGCGGAACACGTACTGGATATGGTCGACCGCGTCGCGCTCCGCCTTGAGCTTGTAATGCACCACGGGTTTGCGCGTCGTATCGTCGATCTTCTGGCCTGCGGTCAGTTTCATCTCCTGATGCACCTGGTCGAGCGCGACGCCGGTGCACAATTTTTCGGTGGCATTGAGATCGATCGCCACGTAGCGGGCCGTGATGAACTGATCGACCACGCCGCGCGGGCTGTTGCCCGGCGTGCATCCGAATGTCGTCAATATGATCGCGATCGCGCCAAGCATGCGCGCCGAGCCAGCCGGACTTCGAGCCGCGCGAGTGGTCGGATTACTTCGCGGACTCATGCCTGCTTCTTCTTGAACAGCGCGTCCAACTGGGTCTTCGCCGGAATCTTTTCGCGGGAATTGATCGTGATTTGAGACGCAGGCGCCCGCGATGCGCGCGCTGACGGAGACGGCGTGAAATATTCGCAGAAGTTCGCGCGATCCTTATCGACCACGCGCTCCGCCATCGTCTCCCGGCATTGGTTGTTGTAGGCGGGGTCGTAGAGGCCGCAGTTGAGGCATACGTGCGCGGGCCGATCGCATCCGGGGCACAGCTCGTGGAAGCCGACGCGCTCGAGGACCTCGATTTCGCGCCCGCAATGCCAGCAGTTCATCGCGGATACCTGGTCTTCATGGGCGGGGTGCGGCCAAACGGGCACGGGCCGCTGAGTTTCGGCGTTTTGAGCCATCCTTTTGCGGCTAGAACGCCCTTGCTAGCATAGCTTTTGGATTGAGGGCGCGCGAGGAGTCGGGCGATGGAAGCGGAGGTGGCAGCGTTCGTTTCGGCGCTGAAAAAGGCGTCGCGCGCCGCGGACAATACAGTTGATGGCTATCGCCGCGACCTGCTTTCCTTTCGCCGCTTTCTCATCGAGCGGCGCCGCGCGCTTGAGTTCGCCAAAGGGCACGCTAGCGCAAGCGACGCGCCGGATGATGGCGAACTTCAAGATGATATCGACATCGCCACCATCAACGCCGACCATATCCGCGATTACCTGGCCGATCTGATGAAGACCGCAAAACGCGCCACCGTGCAGCGCCGCCTGAGCGCTATCAAGGCGTTCTTCCGCTATCGCGAGACGGCGACCGGCGCGCCGAGTCCCGCGCGCACGCTGCGATCGCCGAAGTCGGAGCGGCGCCTGCCGGCGATACTCGAGCAGGACGAAGTGCGGCGTCTGATTCAGACCGATATTGGTCCGGAACATTCCCCTGCCGCGACGGTTCGCGACCGCGCGATTATCGAGACGCTCTACTCCTCCGGGCTTCGCGTCAGCGAGCTGGTCGGCCTCAACTGGCAGGATGTTGACGAAGACCTCGGGATGGTGATGGTGCGCTCGGGCAAGGGCAACAAGGATCGCCTGGTGCCGATCGGCGAGCCCGCGCTCGACGCGCTCATGGAGTGGCGGCGCGCGATGCCGATCGCGTGGGAGCCGCGCGGGCCGGTCATCACCAATCTGCGCGGCGCGCGGCTGACCACGCGCAGCGTCGAGAAGATCGTGGCGCGCCGCCTCGCGGCCGCCGGCATCAGCTCGGCGCTCACGCCCCATGGGCTGCGCCACTGCTTTGCGACCCACATGCTCGACAACGGAGCCGACCTGCGCTCGATACAGGAGATGCTCGGCCATGCGAGTCTTGCGACCACCCAGCGCTATACTCATGTCAGCGTGAAACATCTCAAAGAGGTCTACCGCCGTGCCCATCCGCGAGCTTAAACCGGGCGTGCGGATTCGCAGCACCACGATCGTGAGCGTGCGCCACGACGGCCACGTCGTGATGGCGGGCGACGGGCAGGTCAGCATGGGACAGACGGTCATGAAGCGCGGCGCGCGCAAGGTGCGGCGCCTCCACGGTGATCGCGTGCTGGCGGGCTTCGCGGGCTCGACCGCCGACGCGTTCACGCTGTTCGACAAGTTCGAGGGCAAGCTGCAGGAGTTCAACGGCGTGCTGCGCCGCGCCGCGGTGGAACTCGCCAAGGATTGGCGCACCGATCGAATCCTGCGGCGCCTCGAGGCGATGCTGGTAGTCGCGGACGCCGAGTCGTCGCTGCTGCTGTCCGGCTCCGGCGACGTCATCGAGCCCGACGACGGCATCCTCGCGATCGGAGCGGGCGGCAACTACGCGCTCTCCGCCGCGCGCGCGCTGCTGCGGCACAACCCCGGGATGAGCGCGCGGCAAATCGCGGAGGCCGCGATGAAAGTCGCCTCCGAAATCTGCGTATACACCAATGATCAATTTATCTTTGAAGAATTGTAGGATTCGCGCCTGCGGCAGCCTTGCCCTCGGCGCCTGAACAATCATGCCAGCACCTCATGTAATGACGCCGCGCGAGATCGTCTCGGAGCTGGATCGCTACATCGTCGGCCAGCACGACGCGAAGCGCGCGGTCGCAATCGCGCTGCGTAATCGATGGCGCCGGCAGAACGTCGCGCCGGACCTGCGCGATGAAATCGCCCCCAAGAACATTTTGATGATCGGCCCGACCGGCGTCGGCAAAACCGAAATCGCGCGCCGCCTCGCGAGACTGGCGCAGGCCCCCTTCGTCAAGGTCGAGGCCTCGCGCTACACCGAGGTCGGCTACGTGGGCCGCGACGTCGAGTCGATGATCCGCGATCTGGCTGAAGTCGCGGTCAAGATGGTGCGCGAGGAGGAGCGCGAGCGCGTCGCAGTGAGCGCGCGCGACGCAGCCGAGGAGCGCCTGCTCGACATTTTATTCCCGCCGCCGACCAAGACCCGCCGCGCCGGCATCACGCCCGAAGGACACGTCGAGCCCGGCAACGGCAGCGACTCGCACAAGGACACCCGCGAGAAACTGCGCAAGCTGCTGCGCGACGGCCATCTCGACGATCGCGAAGTCGACCTCGAGGTGAGCGCCAACGCGATGCCGACGGTCGAGGTGTTCACCCCGCAGGGCATGGAGGAAATGGGCTTCAACATGAAGGAGCTGATGGGTCAGCTCATGCCCAAGAAGACGCGCCATCGCAAGGTCAAGATTCCCGAGGCCACCGAAATTTTGATCCAGGAAGAAGCGGCAAAACTAGTCGACATGGAAGCGGTCGCGCACGAAGCGGTCTCGCGCGCGGAAAATTCAGGCATCGTGTTCATCGACGAGATCGACAAAATCGCCGGGCGCGAGTCGCACGGCCCCGACGTCTCGCGCGAGGGCGTGCAGCGCGACCTGCTGCCGATCGTCGAAGGCTCGACCGTCAACACCAAGTACGGCGCGGTGCGCACCGACCATATCCTGTTCGTCGCCTCGGGCGCGTTTCACACCTCCAAGCCCTCCGACCTGATTCCCGAGTTCCAGGGCCGCTTTCCGATCCGCGTCGAGCTGGGCGCGCTTGCCAAGGACGACTTCATTCGCATTCTCACCGAGCCGGAAAATGCGCTCACCAAGCAATACGTCGCGCTGATGGACACCGAGGGATTGCACCTCAATTTCACCGAGGACGCGGTCGCGGCGCTCGCGGAGATCGCGGCGAAGGTCAACGCGCGCTCGGAAAATATCGGCGCGCGCCGCCTGCATACGGTGCTCGAGCGCCTGCTCGAAGAGATTTCCTTCAGCGCGCCCGAGCTCAGCGAGCGCGACCTGCGCATCGATGCCGCCTACGTGCACAGCCACCTCGACGCGATCGTAAAGGACGAGGACCTCTCGCGTTACATCCTGTAGACACAATGCGGAGCGGCGCACGCGCGTAAGCGGCCCGCAAACTTGCGGTAACCGGGGCAATTGCGCCGCGCGTGCAAGCCTGTTTTGATTGGGGCTTTCGGGAGAACTTTTCGGCCGTGGAAGAAGACCTGATACATCGAGCGCAAATTCTGATCGAAGCGCTGCCCTTCATCCGGCGCTTTCGCGGCACCACCGTGGTCATCAAGTACGGCGGTCATGCGATGCTGACCGACGAGCTGCGTGAGAGCTTCGCCCAGGATGTGGTGCTGCTCGACCTGGTCGGGATCAACCCGATCATCGTGCACGGCGGCGGTCCGCAAATCACCGAACTGATCGAAAAGCTCGGCCTCAAGTCGCGCTTCGTCCGCGGGATGCGGGTGACCGACAGCGCCACGATGGAAGCCGCCGAGATGGTCCTCGCGCGCATCAGCAAGGAAATCGTCGCGCTCATCTCGCGCCAGGGCGGCCGCGCGGTCGGGCTGTCGGGCAAAGACGGCGAGATGATCGTCTCGCGCAAGATGCGGATGGTGGTCAAGGACGGCAACGGGCGGCGCTCGCGCGTCGATATCGGCCAGGTCGGAGAAGTGGCGCACATCAATCCGGAATTGCTGCGCACGCTGGAGGCCGCCAACTTCATCCCGGTGATCGCGCCGATCGGATTCGGCCGCGACGGCCTTACCTACAACATCAACGCCGACGTCGCGGCGGCCGAAATCGCCGCCGCGCTCAAGGCGGAGAAGCTGATCCTGCTGAGCGACGTCGAAGGCGTGAAAGACCGCGAGGGCAAGCTGCTCTCCACGCTCGACGCCGCCGAAGCCAAGCGCCTGATCGCGCGCGGCGTCATTCACGAGGGCATGATCCCCAAGGTCGAATGCTGCATCGACGCTCTGCAGGGCGGCGTCGCCAAGACCCACATCCTCGACGGGCGCGTCCGCCACGCCGTGCTGCTGGAAATTTTCACGCGCGCCGGAATCGGCACCGAGGTGGTGCAGCGCAAGGCCCGCGTGGCGGATCTCCATCACGGCGCGCGCGTGAGCCGCGGAGGAAAAGCCTGACCCTCTTACAGGTCTGATCGAATTGGCAGGATTGCATAGCGATGAATAATGCGGAAATCCTCGAGCTGGCCCACGAGAACCTGGTCGATGTCTACGGATGCCTTCCGATCGCGTTCGACCGCGGCCAGGGCGCTTATCTCTACGACGCCGACGGCAACCGCTACCTCGATTTCTTCTGCGGACTCGCGGTCACCAGCCTGGGCCATTCGCATCCGCGCGTAGTCGGCGCGATCAAGGCGCAGGCCGAGAAAGCTGACTCACGTCTCCAACGTGTTTCACAGCGAGCCGATGGCGCGGCTGGCCGAGCGCCTGGCGCACAAGTTCGGCGACGGGCGCGTCTTCTTCGGCAACTCCGGCGCCGAGGCGAACGAGGCGGCGATCAAGCTCGCGCGCAAATGGGGCCATCGCGACGGCGGCGGCCGCTTCGAGATCCTGGCGACGCTCGGTTCCTTCCATGGCCGCACGCTCGCGACGCTCAGCGCCACCGGCCAGGAACGATACCATCAGGGATTTCAGCCTCTCGTGCCCGGCTTCCGCCTCACGCCCTATGACGACGTGGCCGCGTTCGAGCGCGCGATTCACGACGAAACCGTCGCGATCATGATCGAGCCCATCCAGGGCGAGGGCGGCGTGGTCGTCCCGCGTACCGATTACCTGAAACGGGTGCGCGACTTCTGCGATCGCAACAAGATGCTGCTGATCCTCGACGAGGTGCAGACCGGGATGGGCCGCACCGGCAAGTTTTTCTGCTACGAGCACGCCGGCATCAAGCCCGACATCGTGACCCTGGCCAAGGCGCTCGGCGGCGGACTTCCGATCGGCGCGATGATCGCGCGCGCCGAGGTCGCCTCGAGCCTGACCCCCGGCAGTCACGGCAGCACCTTCGGCGGCAACCCGGTGGCGTGCGCGGCGTCGCTCGCCGTGCTCGACGTTATCGAGCAGGAGGGCGTGCTCGAGAACGCCACCAGCGTCGGGCAGATGCTCGTGGAGCGGCTGCGCGCGATCGCGAAGACCTGCGACCGTATCGTCGAGGTGCGCGGACTGGGCATGATCATCGGCGTGGTGCTCAAGCACGACGCGCGCCCGATCGTCGACGCGTGCCTGAAGGAAAAGCTGCTGGTCAACGGCACCGCAGGCAACGTCCTGCGCCTGCTGCCGCCGCTCAATCTCAGCCGCCAGGACGCCGAGGCCGGCCTCAAGATTATCGAGCACGCGCTGCGGACCGTGCCCGCATCAAAATGAGAAACGCAGGCCTCGCCACCAACACCGCGCGCTCGCGCGCCCCGGCCCGCTTGCTCAAGCGCGATTTTCTCGAGCTCGCCGCGCTCAGCGAGTCCGAGCTGTCCGGGCTGCTGGACCTTGCGGCGCGCTTCAAGGCCGAGCTCAAGAGCGGTCTCGAGCATCCGTACCTGCGCGGCAAGACGCTCGCGATGATTTTCCAGAAGCCGTCGCTCCGCACCCGCATCACGTTCGAGACCGGGATGGCGCAGCTCGGCGGGCACGCGGTTTACCTGGCGCCCAACGACATCGGGATCGGCGAGCGCGAGTCGGCCAAGGACGTGGCGCGCAATCTCTCGCGCTGGGTCGATCTGATCATGATCCGCACCTTCACGCACGAGACCTGCCTGGAGCTGGCGCGCGAGGCCACGGTGCCGGTTATCAACGGGCTCACCGACTTGCTGCATCCGTGCCAGTTGCTGGCCGATCTGCTCACGCTGCGGGAGCGTTTCGGACGCGACCTCAGCAAGATTCGCGTCGCGTTCGTCGGCGATGGATTCAATCTCGCGCAGAGCTGGATCGAGGCGGCCGCGCTGGTGCATTTCGATTTGCGCATCGCGTGTCCGGACGGCTACGAGCCCGAAAAAAGTTACGTGCAGCGCCTGCGCCGCGAGGAACTGGGCCTGCTGACCAACGATCCGATCGCGGCGGTGCGCGACGCCGACGCGATCTACACCGACACCTGGACCTCGATGGGGCATGAGAAGGAAGCGGCGCAGCGGCGGCGCGATTTTCGCTCCTTCCAGGTTAACGACGCGCTGCTCCGCCACGCGGCCAAGGACGCGGTCGTGATGCATTGCCTGCCGGCGCATCGCGGCGAGGAAATCACCGACCAGGTGATCGACGGTCCGCGTTCGATCGTGCTCGACCAGGCGGAAAATCGGCTCCACGCTCAGAAGGCCGTGATGGTCTGGCTGTTGCGCCCCGAAGTTCTCGAAATCGCCGCGATGCAGGAATAGGGAGCACCCCGCAGGGATAAATCAGTGGCAACGGAGAAGATCAAAAAACTGGTGCTGGCCTACTCGGGCGGCCTGGACACCTCCGTCATCCTGCGCTGGATCAGGGACGAGTTCGGATGCGAGGTGATCGCGTATTGCGCCGATGTTGGACAGGGCGAGGAGACCGAGGGCCTCGAGGACAAGGCGCTCAAGACGGGCGCGAGCAAGCTGATCCTCGCCGACCTGCGCGAGGAGTTCGCGCGCGATTTCGTTTTCCCGATGCTGCGCGCCAACGCGGTGTATGAAGGCTATTATCTGCTGGGCACTTCGATCGCGCGCCCCGTGATCGCAAGGAAGCAGGTCGAGATTGCGCGCGCCGAGGGCGCCGACGCGGTCGGGCACGGCGCCACCGGCAAGGGCAACGACCAGGTGCGCTTCGAGCTGACCTATGCGCGGCTGGCGCCCGAGCTCAAAGTCATCGCGCCGTGGCGGCGGACCGAATGGCCCTTCAAAGGCCGCGCCGACATGATCGCATATACGAACCAACACAAAATTCCGGTGTCGGTTACCGCCGAAAAACCCTACTCGATGGATCGCAACCTGGTGCACGTCAGCTACGAAGGCGGAATCCTCGAAGATCCGTGGCGCGCGCCCTACGACGATATGTTCCGCCTGACGGTCTCGCCCGAAGCGGCGCCCGACAAGGCCGAGTACGTTGAGATCGAGTACGCGGGTGGCAACCCGATCGCGATCAACGGCGAGAAACTCTCGCCGGCGCGGCTGATCGAGCGCGCCAACGAGATCGCGGGGCGTCACGGCGTCGGCCGCGCCGACCTGGTCGAGAATCGCTACGTCGGGATGAAGTCGCGCGGGGTTTACGAGACGCCCGGCGTCACCATGCTTCATCACGGGCATCGCGCGGTCGAGCAGCTCGCGCTGGATCGCGAGGTGATGCATCTGCGCGACTCACTGATCCCGCGCTACGCCGATATGGTTTACAATGGCTACTGGTTCGCTCCCGAGCGCGAGGCGCTGCAGGCGCTGATCGACGACGCGCAAAAACGCGTCGACGGCGTCGCGCGGCTCAAACTGTTCAAGGGCAGCGCGTGGATCGCGGGACGCAAGTCGCCGAACTCGCTTTACGATCCGGCGATCGCGAGCTTCGAGGAAGCGGGCGGCTACGAGCAGCGCGACGCCGAGGGTTTTATCCGCCTGGCCGGGATGCGGCTGCGCGCGCTGGCGCGCAGCTCGGATGCGTCCGGCAAGAAGCGCGCGAGGACGTGAGATTTGGGTAAGGTCATCCAGTTCAGACCGCCGCGGCCGCAACCGAAGCTGGTGCAGCGCACGCGCGCCGGCGAATGTCCGCGCTGCCGCCACAAGATGGACATCCACATCACCCATCCCGACGGCTCGTTGAGCTGCGCGGCGCGCGGATGCCTGTGCCATGTGCGGCCCGGGCGCAGGCCGATCGTTTGAGGCAACCTGCCCGGCGTTTGCTCCGCATGCCGCAAGGCTAAAATCAGATGACCGCGATTATTTTCGCGTCCGCTCGACTGTGAAAGCACGGCGCCGCGCAAAATCGAAGCCGGCCGGAACAATCCGCGCCGCGGGCGGCGCGCGCAATCTCCTGCGCGGGCGTTTCAAGCGCGGCCGGCTGCCGGAGGTCGAAGCGTTCACCGCGTCCCTGCCGTTCGACCGGCGGCTCTATCAACACGACATCCAGGGATCGATCGCGCATGCGCGGATGCTCGCGAAGTGCGGGCTCATCAGCGCGGCCGACGCGCGCGCGATCGTGGCGGGGCTAAACAGCGTGCGGCGCGAGATCGAATCGGGACGTTTCAAATTCGAGCTCGCTGACGAGGACATCCATCTCGCTATCGAACGGCGGCTCACCGAGAAGACCGGCGCCGCGGGGCGCAAGCTGCATACCGCGCGCTCGCGCAACGACCAGGTCGCGCTCGACCTGCGCCTGTTTCTGCGCGACGAACTCGGCGAGGTGATCGCGCTGGTCGACGCGCTGCGCTCCACGCTGATCCGCGTCGCGCATCGCCACGTCGAAACCGTGATGCCCGGATATACGCATCTGCAGCGCGCGCAGCCGGTAAGCCTCGCGCATCACGTGCTCGCCTACGTCGAGATGCTCGCGCGCGATCGTGAGCGATTCACGCAGGCGCTCGAGCGCACGATGGTGATGCCGTTGGGCGCGGGCGCGCTGGCGGCAACCACGCTGCCGATCGATCGCCGGATGGTCGCGCGCGAGCTGGGTTTTCGCTCGATTACCGCCAACAGCATCGACGCCGTGTCGGATCGCGACTTCGCAGTCGATTTCCTCGCCGCGGCCGCGCTCGCGATGGTGCATCTGTCGCGCATGTGCGAGGAAATAATCCTGTGGACCAGCGCCGAATTCGCCTTTGCTTCGCTTCCCGATGAGTTCTCGACCGGCAGCTCGATGATGCCGCAGAAAAAGAATCCCGACCTGCTGGAACTAATCCGCGCCAAGAGCGGTCGCACGATTGGCAACCTGGTCGCCCTACTAACCGTCCTAAAAGCCCTCCCCCTGTCTTACAACTCCGACCTGCAGGAGGACAAAGAGCGGGTGTTCGACGCGCTCGACACGATCAAACCGTCGCTCGATCTGATGGCGCGACTGTGGCCGCTGCTCAAGTTCGATGCGAACAGGATGCGCGCGGCGGCTGGCGGCTTCGCGCTCGCCACCGATCTCGCCGAGCACCTGGTGGCGCGCGGCGTTGCGTTTCGCGAGGCACATGAAATCGTCGGGCGCCTGGTGCGGGAGACTGCCGATGCAGGAAAAACGCTGGAGGCGATGACCGCGGCGGACCTGCGGCGGCACTCGAGCGCATTCGGGCCTGCGGCCGTAGCGCTGTTGAAGCCGGAGAATTCGCTCGCGAGACGGCGCGTGATCGGCGGGCCGGCGCCGTCGCAAGTGCGGCGCAGACTCAAGGAACTCGAGGAGCGATGAAGTTCGCGCGACGACTGGCAGTCCTCGCGATCGCAACTATCGCCACGGCCGCCGTTTCGATCGGATGCGGCGTCAAGTCGCCGCCGATTCCTCCCGAGGAGGCGCGTCCGGAGCGTATCGTCGATTTGCACGGTGTCTCCGTCCGCGAAGGAATCCGTCTCTCGTGGGGACGCCCGACGCGCTATGCGGGCGGCAAGGACATGCGCGATCTCGCGGGCTTCACGGTGATGCGCTCGGCCGGCGACGAGCCGTTCGACAAGTTGACCTGGGTGCCGATTACCGACCAAGGTCGTTTTCGGATCCAGCGCGAGTTCAACTATATCGACACCGGCGCCACACTCGGTCATGCCTATCGCTACGCGGTCATCGCGCGGACCACGGACGACTACGAGAGCCAGCCCTCGAACGTGGTCACGATGGTGCGCAGTGAAACGCCGGAGCCGCCCAGCCCGGAAAATTACGTCCTGCCGACGCCCAAGCCGGCCTTCTAGCATATCTGCGCCGCGCGCGCGGGCGTTTTATTCGCCGCTGGGCGCGTGGTAAAACCGCTTCACCTCATACTGCGCGGGTGGCCGGGATTCCCGTCACGATGAATTACTTCGAATACCGCAACGACCAGCTTTACGCCGAAGACGTAGCGGTCGCGGATCTCGCAGCGCGAGTCGGCACTCCCTTTTTCGTCTACAGCGCGCGCACCCTGCGGCGCCACTTCCGCGTCTTTGACGAGGCGTTTGCGGGCACCGACCATCTCATCTGCTACGCGATGAAGGCGCTGTCGAATCTCAGCATCCTCAAGCTGTTCGACTCGATGGGTTCCGGTTTCGATATCGTCTCGGTGGGCGAACTGATGCGCTGCCTCAAGATCGGTGCGGACCCGCGCAAGATTGTTTTCTCCGGAGTGGGCAAGACCGACGAGGAAATCGGGGCGGCGCTGCAGGCCGGAATATTGATGATCAACGCCGAGTCGCGACCAGAGCTGCGGCGCATCTCGGCAGTCGCGGCGCAGATGAAGCGCACCGCGCCAGTGAGCGTGCGCGTCAATCCGGACCTCGACCCGGGCACCCATCCGCACATCTCCACCGGTCATCGTGACAGCAAGTTCGGCGTGCCACTGTCGCAGGTGCGGGAGTACTACGCGGAGGCGCGCGCGCTCCCGAACCTGGAACTTGTAGGGCTGAGCACGCATATCGGATCGCAGATTACCGCGACCGCGCCGTTCAGTGAGGCGGCCGGAAAGGTCGCCGCGATCGTCAAGGGGCTCCGCGACTCGGGCCTCGCGCTCAAGTATCTCGACCTCGGCGGCGGCCTCGGAATTCCGTACCAGGAAGAGCCACCCCCGCCCGCCGAGTACGCCAAGGCGCTCCTGAAGCCACTTATAGGACTCGGACTCAAGATCATCACCGAGCCGGGGCGCGTGATCGTCGGCAACGCCGGGATGCTGGTGACCAAGGTGCTGTATCTCAAGAACACCGACGTGAAGCGCTTCATCGTGATCGATGGGGCGATGAACGACCTCATTCGGCCGGTGCTGTACGAGGCGTATCATTCGATCGTGCCGGTCGATCGGAGAGCGGCCGACGGCAAGACGGTGGTGGCCGACGTGGTGGGGCCGGTCTGCGAGAGTGGCGACTTTTTCGCGCGCGATCGTGAGATGAGCGCGCCGCAAGAAGGCGACCTGCTGGCGGTGATGAGCGCCGGCGCATATGGATTCGTGATGTCGTCGAATTACAACAGCCGCCCCCGCGCGCCCGAGGTGCTGGTCGACGGCGCCCAAGTGCACGTGATTCGCGCGCGTGACAGTTTCGAAGACCTGGTGCGCGGCGAGAAGATCGTGGAGTTGAAGACTCCGTAGGCGCTCACGATGGCGACGCTCGAGTTCACCAAGATGCAGGGCTGCGGCAACGACTACATATATGTCGTCGCGACGCGCGCGCGGCCCGCCGATCCGACGGCGCTGTCGGCGCGGCTCTCGGACCGGCATTTCGGAATCGGCGGCGACGGACTGATCCTGCTCGCGCCATCGCGCACCGGCGACCTGCGGATGGAGATGTACAACGCCGACGGGAGCCGCGGGGACATGTGCGGCAACGGAATTCGCTGCCTGGCGCGGCTGGCCTACGAGCGCGCGATCGTGCGCAAGAACCCGATGACGATCGAGACGGACGCGGGACTCAAAACTGTCGAGCTCAAGTTCACTGACGGCGCGATCAGCGGAGCGACCGTCGACATGGGCGAGCCGATTCTGGAGGGACGGCAGATACCGACCGATGCCGACGGGCGGATCGTCGACTACGCTCTGGAAGTCGCGGGGCGCCGCGAGCGCATCACGGCGGTCTCGATGGGTAATCCGCACTGCGTGGTGTTCGTCACCGATGACGCGGTGCATAAAATGGATAGTCCACGATTTTGCGGCGCTGGGCAGGCAGTTCGAGCATCACCCGTTCTTCCCGCGCCGCGTCAATATCGAATTCATTCTGCCGGTCTCGCGCCGGCATCTGAAAATGCGGGTGTGGGAGCGCGGCTCGGGCGAGACGCTCGCATGCGGCACGGGAGCGTGCGCGGCGGTGGTCGCGGCGGTGCTGACCGGGCATGCGGAGCGGGCGGCGACGATCGAGCTGCGCGGGGGAAATCTGGAAATCGAATGGCGTGAAAGCGGCGCCGGAGCCAATCATGTGTTCATGACCGGAAATGCGGTCGAAGTATTTCGCGGCGTGGTCGAGCTCGGCGCGGCGGAGATGGTTCCGGTCGGCGAATAAATCGGGAGGCGTGAGCAAAATGTTCAATGGCGCATTGACGGCGCTGGTTACCCCGTTTCGCGACGGCGCAGTCGATGAAACCGCGCTGCGCGAACTGATCGAATGGCAGATCCAGTCGGGCATCGATGGACTGGTGCCGTGCGGCTCAACCGGAGAGTCGGCGACGCTCACGCACTCCGAGCACGATCGCGTGATCAAGATAACCGTCGAGCAGACGCGCAAGCGCGTACCGGTGTTGGCGGGCACCGGCTCGAACTCGACCGCGGAGGCGATCAGGCTCACCACCGCGGCGCGCGAAATGGGCGCCGACGCCGCACTGCTGCTGTCGCCCTACTACAACAAGCCGACGCAGGACGGAATCTATAAGCACTATAAGATGATCGCGGCGAGTGTTGACCTGCCGCTGATGGTGTACAACATCCCTGGGCGCACCGCCTCGAACATCATGCCGGAAACCTTTCATCGGCTGAGCGAGATTCGCGGGATCGTCGGCGTCAAGGAAGCGGCGGGCTCGATGGACCAGGTGTCGGACATGCGCCGACTGTGCGGCGAGCGGTTCACGATCCTGTCGGGAGATGACGCGTTGACGCTGCCGATCATGGCGCTCGGCGGCAAGGGAGTGATCTCGACGACCAGCAACGTTATGCCGCGTGAGATGCATGACCTGGTCGCGGCGGCGCTGGAGGGCGACTTCGTGCGCGCGCGCGAGATTCACTACCGGATGCTGCCGCTGATGCGCGCGTTGTTCCTGGAGACCAATCCGATCCCGGTGAAGCAGGCACTGGCGTGCATGGGCAAGTGCGCCAACGAACTGCGGATGCCACTGGTGCAGATGTCGCCGGGGCTCGCCGACCGTCTCAAGTCCGCGATGAAAGAAGCGCGGCTGATCTAGGCGCCTTCCGCATTACTCAGTCGTATAGCAACTCGCCCGCCGGGAAGTCTCCCGTCTGACTATTTGCGCTACCGCATCCCTGAAGTCCGTCCAAGACCCGCACCAGCCTCCGGGTTACTTCGGCATTGGGAGCGGGCGTGGAGTTGGCGTCGCTTTCTTTGGCGTGGGTTTCCCTGGTGGCAGCTTTCGCGGCGTCGGAGTCGGCTTTGGGGTGTGGGTTGGAGTCGGCGTGGGAGTTGGCGCGGCACCGGGCGTGGGCGTCGGAGTGGGAACTGGCGTCGGAATCGCGCTCGAACTATACGCTGCTGCTAGCGTCGCCATGTCGGCGGTGCCCCATCCGGTGGCCTGGTCGTATCCCGGGATGGCGTTGAAACCGATCAGGCCATCGAAGTCGTTGTTTCCAGAGGTAACGTCGCGAAGTCCCGACTGTGAGGCGTTGCCGAGGTTGCCAAGCTGATAGAGACGCGTGTTCATATTGCCGAGGCGGCCGCCTTCGACTTCCGCAATCAGTTTTGAGATTCCCGCCCAGGTGGGCGCGGCAAGACTGGTGCCGCCGATACAGCAGTCCATTGCAGCGGTGCCTTTCTTGTCGGTGGCCCAGTAGTAGCCGGGGGCAAGAGGACTCGCCCCGGAGGAGACGTCGGGAATGTCGCGCGCCCCATCGTTCGGCGTCCCGGAATCCTGGTATGAGGGCTTGCCCCAGATTTTGCTCTTACCGCCTCCGGTCGCTCCGATGTTATCGCTCCATGCACTCTCAGAAACATCGCCGGAGTCTACAGTCCCGGAAAAAGTAGGCGTGAACTGCGTCCCACCGACGGCGGTGACGTTCTGGTCCGCGGCCATCTCGCTAACGCCGATAGTGCTGACGATGTCACAGTTGGGATTCAGGGTGGCCGGTCCGATGTCACCAGTCGAAACGAAAATCGACTGCCCAAAGGTTCCTGCCATTTTCAATATTGGATCAAGCGTACCGGTATAGAACGAATCTGTTGCGCCGCAGTAGCTGAAGCTGATGCTGAGCGCACCGCACTGGCGGTCGTTGATGGCCTTGGAGATCGCGTCGGTCAGGGGATCGATCTTCACCCCCACTGAGTTGCCGATATAGACGCTGATCGGCGCACCCGGAGCGACTGCGTGGCTGTATTCGATGTCGAGCAGGGTTTCGTCTTCGGCACCGCTGACGGTCCCGGGCGAGGTGCCATCGGGAAAGACTCGCGTGAGGTTTGCGTTCGGCAGTGAGAAGGTTGAGTCAAAGAGCTGGACCGACGCGGTATTGAAGTCGGAAACTTCGGCAACCGCCAGGCAATCGCCGCCGCTGCCGCCACCGTCAATGGGTGGGTTGGCTTCGAGCAGCGGCGTTTCGTCGTAGAACGTGCGCAGATCATTGGGACCGAAGTGGATGCCGAACGGCGACTCCTCGAAGTCTGTGATCGATGCGAGCTCGATAGGCGGTGTCATCACGGACATCGGTGCGAGACCGGGTAACGTTGCCGCGCCGACGCCTGCGATCGTGCTCGCCGTGCTTTGCGCTCGCGGCATCTGCGACGGCCTGACATTCAGCGGTATGGCGGTGCGCATGTTGTCGAGGCCATCGATCGATCCGATCATACCGGCGAAACGCGCGGGAATTTGCGGGTCACTGAGATTGCCGAAGCGGGCGCCGTCGGTGGAGGCCGCGATGCTGGTCGCGAACGCGTCTTCCGCTAGGCGCACGGTCGCGGTCGAAGTAATCGCGCGCGGGGACGCGTCGACGATGTGAAAACCCTGGCTCGACAGCCATTGGCTGACCTCGGTCACCTCAGCCGGAGTGCGTCCGAAGCGCGCGTCGAACTCGGCGCGGGTTAGCCAATGATGATAGAGCGGCGACGTCGAGTCTTGTAGATCGGCGAGGAGCTTGTCGAGCGCCTTGCCGTTACGCAGCACAAAGGAGACATGAATCGTCAACGGACGATCCGCATTGGGACGCGACGTCAAATTTTGCGCGGTGAGAGGATGATTGCCGCTGAGCGGCGAGGTCTGCGCGGCAGCGACCTGCGCGGTCATCAGCGCGGCGAAAAGGGCCGTGGTGAACAGCGCGCGCACGGGACGCCGCCTTGGTCCGATTGATCGAGTGCCAGCTCGCCGACCCGGAACGAATTCGTAAGCTGTCATACAGGTGTTGCTCCCCTTGCCGGTTCTATGCGGGTAGGGGCTATTCTAACGAAATTCGGCCCGCAACGCGCTACGTGTCAGGATCCTTGCTATGCGTGGGCTGAACTTCGATACCGCGACCAACGCTGGCTCGCCGCGGGATGGCGTCGGGAGTCCGGCGCGACCGTGATAGGCAAGGAGTCGGTGCGGAGACGCTGACAGGACCGTGAGTCGTCGTGGGCCGGCCACGTGGTCGAGCGCATCGGGCGCACTCGCGATGCGTTTTGGCGCGCCGCGCGGGAATTATGCGCACGAATTGATTGACGCGCCGCGTCGGCGCAGACGTCATCTCGTGCGGCGGGCGGGGGGCTTGGCGGTTTTGCGGGTGCGACGCGCGGCGGCTTTGCGTGCCGGCGCGGGACTGCTGGCCCGCGGCGCCGGACGGCTCGCGCGACGCCACAGTTCGCGCGAGGCGAGCCGCGCGCCATCAGCCATCGACTTCAGCTTCGCCCAGGTAATCGCGGGATCGACCGGAGTCATTCCCGCGAAGGTGGAGAAGCCGCAATCAGTTCCGGCGATCACATTCTCGCGGCCCACCACGCTCGCGAAGCGCACGATTCGTTCAGCGACCAGCTCGGGATGCTCGATAAAATTCGTCGAGGAGTCGAGCACGCCCGGGATCAAAACTTTGCCAGCCGGCACCCTGGCGCCCTGCCACACCTTCCATTCGTGTTCGTGGCGCGGATTGGACGCCTCGAACGAAATCGCCGCGGGCTTGGCCTTGAGCACGACGTCGACGATGTCTTTGAGTGCTACGTCGTGATGATGCGGGCCCTCGTAGTTGCCCCAGCACAGATGCATCCGGACCGCGTCGGCGGGAACGTCGGCGAGCGCGTGGTTGAGCGCCTCGACATGCATCGCGGCCATCTTGCGAAATTCGGACACGCTCAAATCCGCGAACTGAATATGGCGGCCCATCGCGAGGTCGGGGCAGTCGACCTGCAGCAGGAAACCGGCGCGATGGATTGCGTCGTACTCGGTTTTCATCGCCTCCGCGATCGCCGCCAGGTATTTCTCGTGGCTGCCATAATGCTGGTCCTGCAGGAACAGTGAGACGACGCCCGGCGACGCGGAGCTCATGAAAACCTCCTCGGCCTTCACGCCGTCGGTGGCGGCTTTGAGATTCTGTAGGTCGAGCTCGAGGTCGTGCGTATTTCGGTAGGCTACTTCGCCATTGCACGCGGGCATCTTGATGGCCGCGATGGGTCGTTCGGCAAACATCCGCGCGGCATAATCGGGAAAGTCCTGCAGATCGCCGAGCCTGGTCGATCCGCCCAAGGGCGTATTTTCGCCGCCGAAACCGCTCAGACGATCCTTGATGTAGGTGGAGTAGCCGGGCTTGCTCATCTCGCCGTCGTTGATCACGTCGATGCCGGCGGCGACCTGCTTCGCAATGGTTTCGTCCACTGCCGCGCGGACGCTCGAGTCGAACGCGGCGCGATCAACCGGCTCGCCCGCTTCGGTGGCCAGCAACATGGCGAGCAGGCCGCGAGGGCGCGGCAGGCTGCCGGTGTGAGTGGTGAGGATTCGCTTGATGCTCCGCTTCATGTTGGATTCCTCCGCGACGGTGGCGATGGCCGGGCATCGAGTCTGCCACATCCACGGGGCAGCCGTGCAACCCCGCGCGCGGCAGGGCGTCACGACCGCTGCCGACGGTTGCCAACCTTGACATATGAACACATGATTTGTACAAACGTACATGCTGTTTGAACGGGTCGACCGCGCCACCACTTCCGCGGAATCGCGCCGGCGTGAAATCCTGGTCGCGGCGCTGCGTGTGATCGCCGCCGGCGGTCCCGACGCGATCACCCATCGGCGGGTCGCCGCCGAAGCCAGGGTGCCGCTCGGCTCGCTCACCTACTACTTCGATTCGCGCGAGGATCTCGTGCGCGAAGCGTTCCGTCACTACATGGCGGCGACAGGAGCATTCCTGGACGCGCTCGACCACGAGATTCCGGCGACCACGCCCGCCGCGCTGGTCAAAATGCTGGTCGAGATGGCGCGGCGTGAGTTCGTCGATCCCGCGATGGTCCGTGCGGAGTATGAAATGATCCTGTACGCAGCGCGCGACCCGGAAATCTGGCGCGAATTCACCGCCTGGGAACGCGGGCTGGAAGCGCGCCTGGCGGCCAATTTCGAAGGATTGGGAGTTGCACGGCCGGTCGACGCCGCGCGCACGACGATCAACCTGGTGCGCGGCTTTGAAATTGAAAAACTTGCGCGTCCCACCGATATCACCGAGGACCTCCGCCGCCGTTTGACGATCGTAATCGATGCGCTGACGCATCCACAGCCGGCCCGCGCCCCCGAGCGCCAGGTCGCGATCGCCGGGCGGCCGCAAACGACGCGCTTGCCGCATCGCATTGCAAAAAAATCAGGAACCGCAAAGACACGGAGGACTGTACGATGAGCATCCTGCATCTGCCGGCAACAGCAACTGGCGAAGAGGTCTCCGCTGCGCTTACCGAGTACGGCGCCGCAGTCATCGACAATCTGGTGAGCGCCGAATACATGGACAGCGTCGCGGATGAGTTGCGCCCGTGGACTGACGCGAACGTCTTCGGCCCCGACGATTTCAGCGGGCGGCGCACCAAGCGGACCGGCGGGTTGGTTGCGCGCTCGCAAAAGTGCCGCGACCTCGTGATGAACCCGCTGGTGCTCGCGACCAACCGAATATTCCTTGGCCACGCGACCAGCTTCCAGCTTCATCTGACTCAGGTCATCGCGATCGGCCCCGGCGAACCGCCGCAGCCGATACACCGCGACCAGTGGGCGTTCGATTTCTTCCCCTTCCCCAAGGGCTACGAAGTCCAGTGCAATACGATCTGGGCGATGACTGCCTTCACCGAGGAAAACGGCGCCACCCGCGTCATCCCCGGCAGCAACAAGTTCGAGGACAAGCTGCGCTTCAAGCTGGAAGACACGGAGCCCGCCGAGATGAGCAAGGGCTCGGTGCTGTTTTACTCGGGCAGCATCTATCACGGTGGCGGCCCCAACCGGTCCAACGCGACCCGCGCCGGCATCAACATCACCTATAACGTCTCGTGGCTGAGACAGGAAGAAAATCAGTACCTTGCGGTGCCGCTCGAAATCGCGCGGACGCTGCCGGTCGACTTGCTGAAGTTGATTGGCTATCAGCGCGGCGCCTATGCGCTGGGCTACGTCGACGATCTGCGCGACCCGATCGAAGTGGTGCGTCCAGATTTGAAAAGGACGGGGCTCGGAGACATGGATGAGGTGAACAAGCGCCTCAAAAAACAAGGCGCCGAGTTTCTGGTCGAATCCAGCAGGAGCTGACCCGACACTCACTGCCAAGCAAGCATCAGGCTCCGTTGTCTCCGGCTCGGCGCAACCGGAGTGGCGGTATTGGTGCGATGGTGATTGGCATTGGCGCGGGCAGCGCCGGTTCGAAGAGCCTCATTGCGGTAGTAGAGGCGTAGTGATAACCGAGGACGTAAGTGGTCAGCCAACAGACTGCTCTTCGCAGCGGAAGATTGTGGAGAGGTTCAGATGATTCTGAACGTTATACATGACGAAGAGTCTGATTTAAGCATTGCTGGTATTGCAGCTACCGCGATCTATGGGGCCGGCCTGACGCAAGGGTTTCCTAGTGAAGACCCGGCCAACCCCGACACACTCGTTCCATATCGCGAAACTGGAGTCGCGGGCGGCGGAATTCAAGTACAGTGCACGGTGGACAACGGCCCGTTTGTAAGGGCTGCGTTCGTAGCCGTCGGATTTCAGACTATCGAGCCTGTCGAACCGTTGCATCCCAAGCCGCCAAGTAATGTGAGACCGCATACAGTGACGCCCGCGGCGCCGGACAATCAGTATCCGTCGGGAGCCGAAGCAACAGGACGTATCAGCGCGACGGCGCTATGTGGCGCTTGCGTCACGCAACCCAATGCGAACGACGATCCATATGACGGTGACCCGGCAAGCTCGATGCAAGTCAGTTGTTGCGATACCGATATACAAAATGCTGCCAAAGGCTTCGGTGCCGTGGGCTTCAAGTTTCAAGTATGATTCATCGGCCGCGACAACATTAGCGTGGTTGTAGCACTGCGACGCGAGCGGCCACCAGGGCAACTATCGCGACAACTCCAAAAGAAAGCTGTGGCCGATCGCTGCGGCTGATCGTGTGAATCATAGACCTGCCGCGACTGCAAAAACTCAAACCTAAAGTCGCTGTGGCGGAGGGGGGAGGGAGTCGAACCCTCCGGCAACCGCAATAGCTGCCAAGCCGGTTTTGAAGACCGGTGGGGCCACCGGGCCCCTTCCTCCTCCAAGTTATTGATTTTGCGGCAAATTTCCTCTTCTCGCAGAGCAGTTGAGGGTCGTTCTGCTACGGATTTGATGCCGTTCTGTCTCCGAAAACCATAGACCATTTCGGACGCTCGGCGCTTTGCCAGCGCGTTTGCGGCATCGACGAAGCGTTCGTCATGCGTCTGAATATACCTGCAAAACATGATGTCCGGTCTTCTGTCCGAGCAGAGTGATCGCGACTGAGCGCAAAATGCCAGGCGTCGAATCCAGCCGCCTGGCAGCTGTTCGTCTGAAGTCATGCATCAGCTTTCCGGGAAAGCCGGCAGCCTTCGCGGCTTCGCACCAGGCATCATAGAGCGTGCCGTAAGGAATCGGCCGACCGTCGCGGTGAAACAACCACGCAATCACCCGCCGCAGTTTGCGTTCCTTCCAACGCAATCTGTGCGACCTGAAAGCGAATGGGATCGCCTAGGTCTCCAGACAATGGCCACTTGTATGTAGTGCGATTCTTCGATGACTCGCGATCTAAGATGAGAAAGCCGCGCTCAAGGTCAAACATCCGTTTTCCGGCGGCTCAAGACGGCGCGGTCCAGGGCGATCAGCGCGCGGCGTTGTCCCAAGCGGTGCTCTCGCGACGCGGCTTGTCCAGATCGATCGCTCCGATCGCATGCTGGAGGGCCGTTGCTTCGAGCGCGCGGCGTCAATCACCGCCTCGCGCTCGGTGCTGTGGGCCACGGCGAAGCGAAGAGCCTCCTCAATACTTGCCCAGCGAGAACCCGAACGGCCTGCGTGTGGGGATGGCGCTCGAAGCGGATTCCGTACTCTTGCGCGCGCGAGCGCTACTCCTCACGAAGCTCACCCTCGTCGTACGGCTCCTTTGAGAGTCGGCTCTGGTGCGCGATGTTCTGCGCTGCGGCCGCTCCGCTGAGTCCGGTTTGCGCGAGCGCCTGCTCGATGTCCTGTCTGCGGCGCGAGAACGCCATTCGCGGCTGTAGACTTCGAGTTCCCAGCGTCCGTCGGCGCCAGTGACCCTGATGCCGTAGCCGAGCGAACGTACCTCGCGCGCCAGCTCGGAGCGATACACCGCACCGGCGAAGCTCTGTGAGCGATAGATCTCAACGAGATCGAGCCCCCGCCACGCGCCGTCCGGCCGGCGCGTCATGTTGGCGATGACGGCGTGGGGGTGGAGATGGGGATCGGGACCGAGGCCGTCATCTGCACCTTTGGCATTGGCACCTTTGGCTCGACGTGCCGCGATGTGGTCGAAACGCGCGGCGATGATGTTCCGGGTGAGCAACCCATTCGCTCAGCCCTTCTGACGCGACAGCGCATTAATGCTCCAGCTCCGTCAGCGCGCGGCCGACCGCGCGGCGATGCGCGCCGGTCAATTCGGCGTCTCCACCCGCCAGCGCTCGAATACTGACCGACTTGGGGGCGTGGAGGGTCGCGTCCCATCCTGCCCGCCGTTCGGTTCGTCCCTTGGCGTTGCGGACGAGAACTTCGACCGTGCCCGGCCGTTGGCCACGTAGTATCGCGCGAAAATCTTCCGGAGCGACTTCACCGGAGAGCCCGAGCGAGTCGGCGCCTTGTCCATACCACTCACCGGCGACTCGATGCTCTTCGGTGTAGTAATCGTCCCGCGAGTACTTCTCTTCGCAGTAGGTCTCGGCCTGACCGGCGCTCAGCGCGCCTCTCGACATGACCAGCATGGCTCATGCCCTCAATCTGCGCGGAGGACGTGGCGGTCGCGCGTCGCTGTTTCCCGGCGGCACGAGGACCAGAGCGCCGCTGTAGTTTGACGAGTCCGGATTCGGAGGCAACCCGGCGGGTCAGTCCGACAGATGAACCCCGGATGACGCCGGAGCGGCGCGAGATACGGAATCGTGAGCTTCGCGCGACGGTAGCCGGTAATGCAGCGATAACCCTCGAACGGATGCAGCATCTGAATCTCCCTCGCGAGCGCGACGCTCTCGACTTGCCGATGCGGATAGATGGTGAAGCCGTCGCTAGACTCGCCGAGGCGCGTGCTCTGACCAACAAGACCGCGGCTGATTTCGCGCTCGCCGATCTGCGCACTCGACCAGCGCGCGGTCTCGGCCTCGCCGGTGCGCAGGATCAGCTTGGTGGCGGGTGCGGCTGCCAGAGTCGCGCCGTCTGGTCGTGTCCGTAGATGGCGCGTAGCTGGGTGATCGCCTGAAGTCCAAGCACCGCGCATAGCCCGCGCTTGCGTCCGCGTACAACCAGCGTCTCGAGCTCGGCCTGACGGCGGAGCACGGGCAGTTCGTCGGCGATGATCCAGACTTTGCCGCGCGATCCGTCGTCCGCCATCAGGCGCCACACGATGCAATCGAGCCAGACGCTCTGGAGCGGAAGCGCCGCCTCGCGCGAGTCCTCCGTTCAGTAAGCAACAGCCAACCCTGGCGCGTTCCCGCCCATTCGAGAGCGCTCCAATCCTGCTCGGCGGTTTGCGGAAGATGACGAAACGAACTGGTCGAATTGAAGGCCGTCGCGACGATTCCGGCGCCCTGCTCGTGCGCGCCCGAATCGATGAGGACCTCGGCGGGAGTCCCTCGGAGCGCTACCTTCAGCTTGGCACGCGGCAGGGCGAGCAGCTTCGGAATCTCGCCTGGCTCCCTGGACTTGACCGCGTCGAGCAGCCCGACGATGAGCGTGCGGGCCGATTGCCGGAAGAAGAAGTCGGCGCCGCCCTGGCTGAAGGTGTTGGCCGGGTCGGGAACCAGCACCGACGCGAGCGCCTCGGCGTCCATCGCCTCGCTTCCGGGTCTGAGCTCCGACCACGGCGACCATGCCGGGCAGCGGGTATCGAGCGGGTTGAGGATTAGATCGCCGCGCGACGAACGGAAGAACTCGGGCAGATACTCGCACTCGGGATCGAGCAGGACCGCGCTCTCGCCGCGCGCTTCGATCTGCCGGAGCACCCGCCGGATCGCGGTGGACTCGCCCGAACCGGGCGCGTCGACTAACAGAAAGTGTTGTGATTCCAGCGTGCGAGGGATTATGATGCCGCCGAGTTCGACCCCATCGCCTCGCAGGTCCCGGCGCAATCGCCGCGTCGGAATCACGTCGGTACCGCGCACGTACTCGTCGCCATCTCCGCCGCGAAGCGGGAAGATGATCAGGAGGCAGGCTCTCCGACAATCAGAGCGGTGATGACCGCGCCCCAGGGCGCGTAATGCCGGAACCAGCCCGCGAAAGAGCCGCCGAGGTAGTACCTGCGGTTGAGGAAGTTGTACATGCTGGCGATGGTGTAGCGCCTGCCGTGGTACGGCAGTGATGCGAACGTCAGCGGGATCGCTTGCGTTAAAAGCCACGCCAGGAACCAACTTCCGAAGTACTGGTGAGCTGAGGGTCCGCCGTAGTAGCCGCTCCAGTACCAGACCAGCGCAATAGTCCGAAGCGTCCAGAGAAGGGCTATGGGGAGCAGGGTGCGGAGCGCCATTTGCGCCCAGACGTCTAGCGATGCGAGGTCGGCAAGTCGTCTGACGGCCCGATCGACGTATGCGTTCATTGGACGTATGCGTTCATTGCTTGATACCTCGCTCACCTCTGCGTCGATCTATGTAGTCGCGAGCGGTCTTCTCCGACGCCTCGATGATCTCGTCCACTAGGCCTGGAACTCACGGTCAGCTTGTAGAAAGGCACCTGAGAATCTCCGGAATCAGCGCCTTCGAATCCACAGGGTCGCCATGAACGTGTTTCGTAGTAGCGCGCGTAGCTCTCGAGCGCGGCGTTCAGGTCGCCGGCCAGCGTCACGCGCACCTGTAGGGAACGAATCGGTTTTGTGATGCGTGCGAGTTTCATATTGGACCTCCACCAGTGGTCGCTTGGAATGGCTACTCGGAAGGGCGAGAGGAAAGTCAGCAAATGGACAGCAATCAAAGCCGCGTAAGCTGCCAGTCGGCCAGCCAGCAGTCGGCTTGCCTGGCGGTGGCTGCCGACCGCGAACAGGATCGCCGAGAAGGCGAAGTTCAAAGTTATTAGGCGTGACCACGGGACCGACCAGAATGCACTGAATCGCGCCAAGCGTCTGATCCCACGGCAAGGCGCCGGCGTATTGTGCGGCCGACGACGGCTTGGCTCGAAGCGCGAAGAGGGTGGCGGCGCAGGCGGCGATGAGCCATCTGACATTCGATTTTCGGCGCTGGCTTTACTACGGTCGGAGTCATGGGCAAACTTCCCGGGTCTGGCTATGTGACTAACTCGCTATGTAGCGATGTATGCCGCGAGTGTCAAGCGTGAAGATCGAGTCTCGACGAAAAGATCGGGCCTGTGGGCGGGCTACTCGGTCAGATAGCCGAGTTGGCTAGAGGCGCACGGTGGCGGCTTCGACGGATACGTCGAACGCGAGGGAAATACGCTGGCAGAGCTACTGACGCTTCTGCCGAGCCCTTGGCCACCGGCGGACGCCCAGAGCGGTTCTGGAAGTACGCCTCGACCGAGCGCCGCGCGAAGCTTTCCGGCATCAGCAAGGCACCTGAGGCGTAGCCCGCTTGCCACTTAAACCAGTCCACCACCCGCTCCGTCGGAAGCAGGCTCTGCCAGTAACAGCGGTGCGGACCGCGGGCAGCGCCGTACTTCTCGTACAGCCAGATGTGCAGCATCACGTGTCCATATTCGTGCGTCAGAGTTGTGCGCAACCGATTGTTACGGTGCCGTTGCCCCCACAGTTCGCGTGCGATTTTAACCAGCAACTTGCGGCCGCGCTCGAACTAGGTGAAACCAAAGACCTCGTGCATGTCATCGGAAAGATTCGTCGCGAGGTCGAGGTCGCCGGCGTCACGCTCTATCAGTATCGTGATCGCCTCGGTCGGCACCGGGATGCGCTCAAACCCGAAGTGCTGGCGCAGAAACGAGGTCATCGTCTGCTCGCACATCTGCTCAAGCTCGCGGATCTCCCAGTGCGGACGCTCCGGAAAGCGCCCGGTCCTGTCCGATATCATCTTCACGGCTTTTTCTTGCGCTTTACTTCCCGGCGGAACGCCTTCCAGCCCGCGGCGAGTTCCTGCGCGCTGTTGACGGTCGTCGCGCTGAGGTCGGCTGGAATCCGTCCTGCCAGAAAGTAGAGTACATCGGAATCAACCTTGAGAACCTTGGCGAGTTGTTCGAGGACTTCGTCGGAAGGCTTGCGGCGGTCGTGTTCCAGGTCAACCAGGAAAGGAATCGAGATCGGCTTGCCATCGGAGTTGCGCACCTCCGCCACCACCTCGCGTCCCGCCAGCCCCAGCTCCTTGCGCCGCTCAACGATAAACTGTCCCAGTGTTTGCATGATAAGCTATGTAGCACATTAGCTTAGGCCGAACGTAAGTGGCCCGCGTTTTGGTGCAAATGGCTGTGCGAACAGGCCGGTCGAGATCGCGAACTCTGGACCGGGAGTTCAACGGTGGTGGGGAGTACTCAATTTCGGTCGCCTGTTCCAACTAAAAATTCCAATCAGCGGTAATTGGTGGCTGCCAGAATCGCTATCAAAACTGATCCGGTTAAGTGCGGCCGGGGGGCGATCAGAATGTCAAAGGGTCGGCTCCCTGATCGTGACCCAAAATCTCCGATACAGAAAGAATCATCCGACGGCACACTGACCGTGAGGCAACGATGAGTGAGCAGGAATCGGATACAGATCAGGCGGCGGGACGTTCGTAACGGATGAATGCGCCGACCTTAAGGGATGGCGACCACCTTTCCGATCCCGGGTGGCATGACCGCGCGGGAGTTGGGGCAATGCTGGTCGAACGAAAGATGCCCGCGGGTGCGTTGAAGGCAATTGACGTACGAAGACAGGACGCGGCGCAGATGGCGCTCGTCGAAGATCACGAGACCGGCTCAGGAGAAGCAGAGTCTCGGATCGATGGTGTGCTCAAAGTATCTGCGGCGTGGTTAGAGGTAAGCAGTCGGCGACCGCCACAGTGAACCGCGCGATAGAGGGAGCAATGATGTACATGCGGCCGCTTCGAATCTGAGCGCGGCCTTCCATACTCTTTCTGAATAGGGAAAACTTAGTATTAGCACGAGCAGTTACGGAGAGACCGAACATGAATCTGAACCTGGCAGGAAAATCGGTGCTGGTTACCGGCGCCAGCAAAGGCATCGGTCGCGCGATTGCAGCTGCGTTTGCTGCGGAGGGCGCGCAGGTCGCGATGACCGCGCGAAGCGGCGAGGAGCTGAATCGCGCGACTGAGGCAATTCGCAACGCGGGAGGAAAGACGCTCGCCGTAGCGGGCGATGTTACGAAAGAGGCCGATCTCAATCGTATCGTCGATGAAACCGTCGCGCGCTTCGGCACTATCCACGTGCTGGTCAACAATGCCGGCGGCGCTAAAGGCTTCAATGCCTTCGAGGAATCGAGCGATCAGGAATGGATGGAGACATTCGAGCTGAATCTGTTCTCGGTGGTTCGCTTGACGCGCGCGGTGCTGCCGATAATGCGCAAACAGAAATGGGGGCGAATCATCAACATTTCAAGCGAGTCGGGAACTCAGCCTGACGCGCAGATGGCGCCCTACAACGCCTCGAAGGCCGCGCTCAACAGTCTCACCAAGAGCCTTTCCAAGGCGGTGGCGCTCGATGGAATTCTGGTCAACACGGTCTCACCCGCGTTCATCGAAACACCGCTCATCACGAATGCGATGGAATCGCAGGCGAAGGCGCGCGGCATCACCCCGCAGGAAGCATTGAAGGGATTCATGAACACCTTCCGGCCGCACATCGAACTGAAGCGCGCCGGCCGCCCTGAGGAGGTTGCCGGAATCGTGGTATTCCTCGCCTCGGACGAGGCGTCGTTCATAACGGGGAGCAATTTCCGCGTCGACGGCGGCTCAGTCGCGAGTATTTGACTGCCAAGCATGCAAATTTCATTGTTCTTTTCGTCGGACAAAGCTTTCCGGCGTGCCTTCCTTAGGGTCGACAAAGATGACGTCTTTCGGGTCGCGTCTTGGTGTGTCGAAAGAGAGAAAACCACCGGCCCCTCAAGAATTTTGGGTAGAGCATGAACGGTTCTGCTTTTGAAGAAGAGGAGGTCGCCAGGAGCGAACTCCGCTCCATTCGAGGCGTCGCCCATCCAGAAGATACCTCTCCCCGATAGAACATAGAGGTACTCGTCGCAGCGCGCATGATAATGCGGAGGTAACTCCCGGTAGACCCGCCAGACTCGGGAACTCGCAGCCGGTTCGTTGGTCAGGTAGGTATCTATTAACAGCGTTTCCGCAGTCGCTGGGGAAAGACCGAGCGATCTCGCTCGGCTTGAAGCGCTTGTAGTCATATTTTTCTGTCATAAAAAAGGTTCTCCACTTATTAGTGTGCCCTATTCGAGGTTTGCCGCTGCGAACTCACAGTTGACCTAGTTCCATCAGGCTTCGACGTGCCTGGCGCGCGCGTTGCGGTACGATGTCACCGGCAATGGCCTCAATTCCGCACGCTGTGATGCGGGTCGATGACGAATTTCTTCGGAACGCCCGAATCGAACGACTGATAGCCCTCGGGTGCTTGTGCGAGCGAAATGAGCTCGATATTGACGGCCTTCGCAATGTTGATGCGATCGTGCAAGATCGCCATCATCAGTCCGCGGTTGTATTTCATCACGGGCGTCTGGCCCGTCGTGAACGAATGCGACTTTGCCCATCCGAGTCCCAGCCGCATCGTGAGGTTTCCGCTCCTCGCAGCTGAGCCCTTGGCACCTGGATCTTCGGTGACGTACAGACCGGGAATGCCGATCGCTCCTGCCGCGCCGTCGCTTCCATTAGCTGGTTGAGTACGACCGCGGGTTCGTCCTTGCCGCCGTGTCCCTTGGCCTCAAAGCCTACGCAGTCGACGGCACAATCCACCTCCGGAACCCGCAGGATTTTCTCCAGCTGTTCGCCGATTGAGCCGCCTTGCGAGAGGTCAATCGTCTCGCAGCCGAACGAGTGGGCGTGTTCAAGCCGTGCCCGATTGAAATCCGCGACGATCACCACCGCCGCACCGAGCAGGAATGCCGCCGATGCGGCCGCGAGTCCTACCGGGCCCGCGCCGGAGATGAGCACGGTCGAGCCGGTTGTTACATCCGCGCTGACGCATCCGTGATAGCCGGTCGGCAGAATATCGCTAAGGCAGGTAAGGTCTCTGACTCTAGCTAGCGCCTGATCCTTGTCCGGAAACCTGAGCAGGTTCCAATCGGCGTATGGCACGATCACGTATTCGGCTTGTCCCCCGACCCAACCGCCGAGATCGACGTAGCCGTAGGCGCCACCTGCTCGGCTCGGGTTCACGTTGAGGCAGACGTCGGTACGGCGCTCCTTGCAGTTGCGGCAACGCCCGCACGCGACGTTAAACGGCACAGAGACTAGGTCGCCCTTCCTGATGAATTCAACGCCGCTGCCGCATTCGATGACTTCGCCGGTAATCTCATGCCCGAGCACCAGTCCCGGCGGCGCCGTGGTGCGCCCGCGGACCATGTGCTGGTCACTACCGCAGATGTTGGTCGTGATCGGCTTGATAATGACACCGTGATCGATTTTCTTTCCCTGCGGTGTCTTCAATTCGGGGTAGTCGATGCTCTGTACCTCGACTTTGCCTGGCCCGAGATAAACTACTGCGTGATTTGAAGCCATGAGATCTCTCCTTTGCTGTGTTGTTGTGCGAATCAAAGCTCGCAAGTTACTTCGGCCAGGAACCATGTGCACCGCTCAGTCTGGTCGATTCCAATTTTCGAGGAACTTTTCTCCATTTGATTGGCTTCAATGCACGAGGCGTGAAAAATGACCGCACAACAGGGTTGGGCTAGAATTGGCGCCGGTGGTTCGATTTGCGGGGTCGCGGTTCCCGGAAATTCGGCCCGAACGGCCTAGAGAAATTCAGATGGCACCTGAGACGCGGAGCGCTCGACATGGCTCGTGGGGAGCGCTCGACATGGCTCGTAGCGATGACCCAGGACTGGGCACCCGCCCGACGCCAAAAAAAGGAATCTTCACTAGAAAGGGCGAGTACTGGACCCTCGGCTACGGTGGGAAATCCTTTCGTCTGAAGGACAGCAAGGGACTTGGGTACCTCGCCATCTTCTGCGTCATCCCGCAGTTGAGTTCCACGTGCTCGATCTGGCGGAAGGAATCGCAGGCCAGCGCGATTACGGTCAGTCCGAGCAAGGCTTGCCTCGCGGAGAAGAGGATCTCGAAAAGGCAGGCATCCATAGCGGCAGCCTAGGCGACGCCGGCGACATGCTTGACGATCAAGCCAAGGCCGCGTACCGACGCCGGCTCTCCGAGTTGCGCGAAGAACTGGACGAAGCCAAGGAGATGGGAAACGTCGAGCGTGCCGAGCGCGCGGAGCAGAAGATCGACACGCTGACGAAGGAACTCTCGCGCGCCGTAGGGCTCGGTGGACGCAATCGCCGCGCGGCATCAGCTTCGGAACGGGCCCGCCAAAGCATAACCAAGACGATCAAGGCGGTACTGGAAAGAATCGCGGAGAGCAATGCGTCGCTGGGGCAGCTTTTGTCGCGATGCATCAGGACCGGGAACTTCTGCTTCTACCAACCTGATCCTAATTTCCCAATAACCTGGGAGTTTGCTGCGACGACTATCGAGCCGGCGGAGCAGTCAACCACAAGTGGGGAGCCAGCGCCAGCGCATGTCAATCGTCCGAGGACCTCGCCGGTCGCGCTGGAGATTTCGCCGTTCTCGCTAGCGAACCGGACCGCTTTTGTGGGGCGGGAATCTGAAGGTAGCGCAATTCGCGCGACCATCGATCGCGCGCTGACCGACCACGGATCGTTGGTCATGTTCTTTGACGGTCCCGGAGTGGGTAAGACCCGCCTGGCGATGGAAATGGCGGAATACGCTTCGCGCGTAGGCTTCCGATGCGCGGTCGGGCGCTGCTACGAAAGAGACGAACCTGTTCCCTACCTCCCATTCGCCGAGATCATCGAAAGTAATCTGTCGCAGGCAGCGAGCCTGGATGACTACTATCGGCAGATGGGGCCAAACGCAGCGGAAGTGGCTCAGATCGCGCCAAGCCTGCGGCGGATTTTTACCGATCTTCCGAAACCGGTGGAACTACCGCCTGCGCAACAGCGCCGCTATCTTTTCCAAAGCTTTTCAGAGGCACTGGCCCGAAATGCTCGAACACGGCCATCCATGTACCTCCTTGATGACCTTCATTGGGCCGACGAATCGACGCTGGCGCTTTTAATTCATCTGGCCAATCGCATCGCCCAGCCCCCCGTTTTGAGAGATCGTCAGACCGCTCGGTCCGCCACAATCGCCAGAGCGCTTTGCTGGTGACATTGCCCATCGATCCACCGCGATGTATCCGATCGTCATCGTCATCACAAGTAGCGCGCCAGGAACATTGGCGGTGCAGGCGACGGGATTCCAAATGTACGGCAGGCGAAGCCCAACGCGAATGCCAGCACAATTCCTATCAGCCGTTTCATGGCCTGCTCATCTCCACGAGCGTTTTCGCTGGTGGCAAAACATGATCGGCTGTTACAAAGCCCGCGGTCATTGCCAGCCGTAGGAAGGCTCCAATCAGACGCGAGGGCGCTGGCCGGAATATCAAAGAACTCGGCATTCCGGCGCCGATTATCGGGCCAAGATCAGAAGTTTCCGATGATTGCAGCGATGCTTTTATCCTTTCTTGCCACTTCCGAGCCGCTAAACCATTCATGGGGCTCAACCACCTTGGGCCAGATATTAGTGCTGAACGGGCGCATTTTTCGCTAGCCTCGAGCAAGCGCACGCACTCACCAGAGCCTATGAGCCGGCGCAGAGGCGTTGCACGAAGCGTCGAACATTGCATCCCAGCTCTCCGATCAAAAGCTTGAGGCCAGATTGCTTGGTGTTCGGTCGACAATAAATTTCAAATTCTTTCGGTTGCGGGAGACTGCCTAGACGGTCTCCGCATGCGAACAACTGGTTGGATCACAAAGCTCCGGTTGGCGGCACGGCCTACTGCTGCGAATTCTGCTTCAGATTTCCTATCCTTGGGCGCCTTGAAGAGGCGCTGAGAATCTTCAACGAGCTCGAATCTCCGGCGAGGAAGATACGGTCCTACTCGGTCGCGCTCTGCCTGAGGACGCGAGCCTGGACGGAATTTGGTCAAGCGCCCGACCTCTCCAAACTCGAAAATAGCCTTCGCCAGTGCCGAGAGCCGACCAAAATGCGAGGTATGCCTTCTGGCAAGCTCTCTCCGAGGTTCAGCTAAGTCTGATAGATTTCTTTCGCAGAAACGGGGGTGACGCCCTCTTGCATGCGCGAGCCTCCCGCCGCTCGAACAGAGGAGGTCTATCGGAGGATACGATGTCGGAACGCTTTTTCGACGATGGCTTATGCAGGCGATCGCGACGGCGCAGCGACAATCCTCGAAGAGAGCGCGCCAGGCTGCCGCGTCAAGGCCAGCACAACACCGAGGTTCGTGGTTGATGCTCGCGCATGGAATGAGGAGCCGCTCATCTGGGAACTGATCGCGGGCTGGAGAGCTTTACCCACTTGTTTGCGAACTGATGAAACTGGAGAGTTGCGCTAAGGCCGGATCTCCGGTTTCACGCAGACCATCGCTGATATCTCGCGTGCGCGCGTCGATCAGCCGGTATTCGCTTTGTGCAACGTATCGCGCGCGTCGCCTTGGGGAGCGTCGGTGAACGGAATCTGGTAGATAGTGTCATCCCGAAGAGGCGTTCGACTAATAGAAGCCGTCGGAAGATAAATTTGAGTGATGGTCGATGCGACCCCACGCTCGCGAATGCCTGCGCCATGTTAGCTGGCGCTGATGTATTTTTACTCCGGCGTTGACAGACACCAAAATATTCGCTCGACGAATAGTGAGCGCAGGAGGCATCAAGCAAGATGACGCTAGGCCCCCCATCGCTACTCATGAGGCCGGCGCCGGCGATCAGAATCGCGCTCAACAACCACCCGGAGAAGACTTGCAACCACGGGTAGTGGCGCACCAATCACCCACGCAGCCGAAACTTGTAACCGAAGAACACACAGTCGCCAGACGCATTCGAGTTGGGCCACCAATAGTGCTCCTGGTGCAGGTCCACGAACGGTAGAAAAACGTCCACCGAATATAGAAACGGATGCAACTCCTCGTAGTGGGACTCGGGCGAGCTGGGAGCGTTCTCCGGCCAAGTCGGGCGCATCAGTCCCGCGCGATCGGCCATCCGCACAATTGGCCAGCCGATCAGAATAACCAGCAACGACCAGGTTATCGTCCTAAAGGGCTTGTGACCGTAACCGATGGTCAGGTTCAGGAACCCGCCCAGTAAAGCGCCGACGCGACCATAACCGGCGTAACGCCGATTCTCCGCGACGATCAGGACTTCGGTCGCGCCGGCCTCGTCACCGCTGTCGCGCAAGACCTTAGCGAGCTGCCAAAACGGCTGCGCGTTAAAGCCAGGTTGCAAGGCAAGCCAGCGCAGACGCGCGCGCGCATCAAGAAGCGACTGGCCATCGCTCGCGACGCCCACCAGTTGGGTGTAGGTAAACCCGCGAAGGTGCAATTTTCCGGGCGCAGGCCAACTCCTTGAGTCGTCGTTCAGGATGCCGACGGTCGCGTCCGCCAGATTCATCGACGCGCCGTTCTCCAGTTTTACTCTCTGCCACAGCAGGGTGTCGGTCGACATTTTGCTGGCGTCGAAGCCATGCAAATCGCCAGCTGCCCCCAAAAACGTAGCATCCTGTACAAAAAAATTCTGACACGTGGGCACTCAGAAATGTGACGAGTCCGTTGACGCGAACCCCCTCGTGCGCGAAAGGAGATGATCCCAGGAAGACGGCATGATCAACACGGATGACATAGCTGCAATTGCGAGATTGTTTGCGTTGTTAAACGTTCCACCGGTGAAAACCAGCGCGCCAATTGTGCTCGCCGCCAAGACCACGGCACCGTCTGCTTCGATGCCACAACAAAGATCCGCAACCCCATGAATCTGTGAGGAAGTTACGTCAAGCGCCGCGCCTGACGCATTAAAAAGACCACTAAACAGAGGCTCCTGAGGCGCGACCTTGGAACGCCTGAACCGACCACCGGCGGCGTAGAAGTTGCCATCGACAGTGGAGTTTCGAAACGAGACTTCCCCGGACGCAAGAAGGAAATTAAGACCAAGGTCACTGTGAACCACAATTCCGTTACCGTCGATCTCGCCCGTATAACTTCCGCCAAGATCCAACAGCGGGAACACCGCTCTCTCGAAGGTCATGCGTTGGCCGATCGAGCATTCACGAAGAACCAACGGAAACGGAACCTTCACATCCGAAAGGTTCAGCTTGCCAGTGATTCGCGCACCGAGAAGGCGAATGCCTCGAGGATCGATCAGCGCACGCGCGCGCGGATCCACGCACAGCCATCGAATCAACTGGGCGCGGACCTCGCGCTTCGCACTCCATTCATCCGCATGTGCGGGATCGTTGGTCGGATCGTCAGGAATTGAACTAGGTCCCGCCGCCGCGAACCCACCCGGCTCCGAGCGATAATCCCCCGCGAAATTCATCAGAGCGGTTTCCGCGGGGGTGAGGTTCGAGAATTCGCCTTCGGCGAGTTTGAGCAGCTCAACCACCGGGACATCGGCAGATGCGACACGACCGGTGATACTCCCGATCAGCGCGACGAACGACAGTGTTGCAAGTATGATTCTTGACTGTGCGAGTCTCATAGTTATCGCGATCGGTTCGGGGTGGGATTCCTTGGAAAGGTGCTCTTCCTTCCGGCGTGGCTAGTTCACGACGTTGACTGGATCTCCGTCTAGAAACGCGCGCGCGTTGGCGATTGACGCATTGAGTAGCCGCGTCCGCGCTTCCTTGGTTGCCCATGCGACGTGCGGGTCACGATGCAATTCTTCGCGTGTAAAAGTGGATTGTCCGGAGACGGCGGCTCGCTCGAAAGTACGTCAACCGCGGCGCCGGCCAGGCGGCCGTTGTTGAGCGCATCGGCCAGGTCCTGTTCTATGAGCAATGGACCACGCGACACATTGATCAGAAAAGCGCTCGGCTTCATCAGAGCCAGCGATTTTGCGTTTATAATACCCTGGGTTTGCGGCAGCAGCGGGCCGTGCAAACTCACGACATCGGCTTGCGACAGCAGCTAGCCGATTTCGCACCATCGAAAGTTGGGCCAATCGGGGACGGGGAATCTGACCTCATCGAATGCGATTACTCGGAGCTCGAACGCCAGTGCTATATCGGCCACGCGCCGTCCAATCCGACCAAGACCTATGATTCCGATCGTCTTGCCAGCCAGCTCCAGCAACGGTGTTTTCCGGAAGGTGAAATCCACCGATCTCGACCACTCTCCGGCGCGCGCCGCCTGACTGTGAAGGGCAACGTGCCGAAAAAGCTCCAGCACCAGCGCAAAAGTGAGTTCCGCCACGGAGGCCGTACCGTAGGTCGGGAATATTGGTGACTGTGATCCCGAGCTCACGCTCCGCTTTCACGTCGACGACGTCGTAGCCGGTAAACAGCTCGCCGATATAACGAGTTTTTTGAGCTGCCGCAGGATTTGCGCGGACAGATGAGTCTTGGTGGTCAAAACAACTTCAGCTTCTTGCGCCCGCGCTACGATCTGATCGTCTGCGGTGCAGTCAAAGACTTGCAGCTCGCCAATCGCGCTTAGCGCATCCCAACTCAAGTCGCCGGGGTTCAACGCATGTCCATCGAGAACAACTATTTTCATAGGAGTCCTGATTTCGCTCATTTGGACAAAGGTGGACTGTCAGTCGAGGTCGAAATTAGCTTCAGCGCGACCGGGATTCCCTTTGCGCTCGGAGTACCCGCAATGGGGTCGTGGAGACTTAACGGAAAAAGTGGATTGGTCTCTGGATAGTAGGCCGCGCAGAAGCCGTCAGGGATGCTGTATGGGACAACCTTGAAACCGCGCACAACGCGCTCGACTCCGTCGGACGATACCGTATGTATGTCCACTCGATCCTCCTCCGCCAGCCCGCGCCTTTTGATCTCCTTGTCGTTCAGGAAAAGCACGTCGCGTCGATTGTATACACCTCGATAGCGATCGTTATTGCTATAGATGGTCGAGTTGTACTAATCGTGGCTGCGAATAGTGCTCAACCAGAGGACCTCCGGATTGTTCTGATGAGCATCTTCATCGAGCCCTTGGAACAGCATGAAGTTAGCCTTGCCGTTTGGAGTCATCCAGATTCTCTCGCTCGCGGCATTGGCTAGACGAAAGCCACCGGGAACTTTGATGCGTGCATTGAATCCCTGGAAAATCGGGAAGACCGCTTCGATCTTGTCCCGAATGCGAGAGTAGTCTTCGACCAGCCACTCCCAGCGAACGACCGACTTATCGCCGAGTGTCGCTCTCGCCATGCTCGCAACGATCCATGGTTCCGAACGAAGATGAGGCTCGCAGGCGCGACTACTCCGCGCGATGCCTGCACCATCGACATCGCGTCCTCGATAGTGACCGCCTGCACCATCCCGCCCGGCGTTCGATCTATTTCAGAGCGTGCGAGACAAGGAAGAACAAAAGAATTGCGGCCATGTAGGAGGTGAGTTCTATTCAGCTTTGTGGCGACACTGACTGTTAGATTGAGTTTTCGGAATGCATCATAGATCAAGGGAGTGTCAGGTGCCGCGGCTACGAAATTCCCGCCCAGACCTATGAAGGCCTTCGCCTCTCCGCGCATCATAGCATCGAGAGCATGCACGACATCGTGCCCGTGTTCTCGCGGCGGATTGAAGCCGAAGACCTGCTGCAATTGATCCAGAAATTCCTTGCCCAGGTTTCTCCGTGATGCCAACGGTGCGATCACCCTGAACGTTCGAGTGTCCTCGCACCGGTACGACGCCGGCGCCAGGTCTGCCGATATTTCCGCGTAGAAGCAGCAGGTTCACGATTTGCCGAACATTCTGAGTGCCGCGAAAATGTTGCGTGATGCCCATGCCGAAACAGGCATGACATTTTGGCTTTGAGATAGACCTGGGCCGCTTCTTCAAGTTGGGCGCGAGCCAGACCGGACTGCTTCTCGATTGCAGCCCACGGCGTTGCCTGAGATCCGCGCACAAGGCCTCGAACCCGGCAGTATGACCTTCGATAAACTCGATATCCAGCACGCGCGGCTGGTCCTCGTGCAGCGCTCGATCATCGGCCTCGATAGCCGCCTTCATGATTCCCTTGAGCGCAGCAGCATCGCCGCCGATCTTGACCTGGTAGTAGTGCGTGGCGATCGGCGTCTAAGTCATCGTCGCCATCTCAAGCAGTCTCTGCGGTTGCTGAAAACGCTCGAGCGCCCTCTCCCGCAGTGGATTTAGCACGATGATCTGTGCGCCACGGCGCGCCGCATTGTGCAGCTCGGTCATCATCCGGGGGCTGTTGGTTGTTGGTTCACGAATTTTGTCCGATAAGGAAAATCAGATCGGCGTAGTTAAAGTCTTCCAATGGGCAGGCACCATTGCCAACTCCGATCGCCGGAGGCAGCCTCTGGCTGGTGGGTTCGTGGCAGAAGTTGGAGCAGTCCGGGAAGTTGTTCGCTCCAAACTCTCTCGCAAACAGTTAGTAAAGGAATGCGGCTTCGTTGCTCGACCGGCTAGAGGTATAGAACTCCACTTGCCTGGGATCGGACAGAGCGCGCAGTTCCTTTCCGATTATCGCGAAAGCCTTATCCCACTCAATAGCTACATAGTGATCCGAATCCGGGTCGTACCTTAAAGGATGGGTGACACGGCCCTGCTGTTCGAGCCAGTAGTCAGACTGGCCGCTGAGTTCTGTCACTGAATGCTGCGCGAAGAATTCCGGAGTGGCCGATCGGGCCGTTATCTCCCAGGCGAGCGCCTTGGTTCCGTTCTCGCACATCAGCACCGGGTCGGCATTCTCCGGTGTCAGGTCAGGCCATTCGCAACTGGGGCATTTGAACCCGCCAGGCTTGTTCATGCGATAGAGTGCGGCCGCGCCTTTGAACAGAACCTTCTGTTCCAGCAGCATCTTGCCGGTCGCTATCGTTGCGCCCCATCCGCCGCCGGGCTCGCGATATGGCTTGATCCGTGGTTTGCGGCTCATCGCTCCACCTCCCTGGTCGGCGCCGCTAGTCGAGTGGATCGTTCCTTCAGCAGCGCTTAGCGCAACATCCGGTGTTTTGCCACGGCCCTCGCAACTTGATTGCCATATTCCGGATCGGCCTTGCGGAAGTACCCGACCGAACGTTCGATGATATCTTCGCGGCTGACCTTCGAGAGGCTTGCCGCGATGTTCGCGATCAATCGTTGCTTCTTCTCATCGCTCATCAGCCGATAGAGATCTCCTGCCTGAACGAAGTCGTTGACGTCGCGATGATGCATAGGCGCATGATTTCCGGTGAGCCCCGCGACTTCAATCGGCGCCCACAGCGGCAGGCCGGTTTGTTTTTGGACCGTCGAAGCTGTTGGGCTCGTAGTTCTTCTCGCGACCGTGATTGTCGTCAACGTGCATCGAGCCGTCGCGGCTGCAGTTGTGGACCTCGGCGACATGAGGCCGATTGACCGACAAATGCATGTGATTTGCGCCCAGCCGGTATCGATGAGTATCGCCGTAGGAGAACAGGCGGCCTTGCAACATCTTGTCGGGGGAGGGACCGATGCCCGGCACGAAGGCGCGGGATTGAAGGCCGCCTGTTCAACTTCGGCGAAATAATTTTCGGGATTGCGATTCAACACGATCCTGCCGACCGTCGTCAGCGGATAGTCGCGATGCGGCCATACCTTGGTCACGTCGAACGGATTGAAACGGCATTTCACCGCCTCGGCTGCCGGCATGATCTGCATCTTGAGCGTCCATGATGGATATTCGGCGCGGTCGATCGCACGCAGCAGATCGCGTTGATGATAGTCTGCATCATTACCGGCAATGCGTGCGGCATTCTCGGGGATGAGATTCTTGATCCCTTGGTCGGTCTTGAAGTGATATTTCACCCAGAAGACTTCACTTCGCGCATTGACCCACTGAAAGGTGTGCGATCTGAAGCCGTCCATGTTGCGAAAGCCGGCGGGAATGCCGCGATCGCTGAACAGAATCGTGAATTGATGCGTGGCCTCGTGACTCAGTGAGAAAAAGTCCCAGATGTTGTCCGGTTCCTGCATATTCGTGTAGCGATCACGTTTTTGCGAATGGATAAAGTCGGGAAATTTAAGCGGATCGCGAATAAAGAAGACCGGCGTGTTGTTGCCGACCAGGTCGTAGTTGCCCTCCTCGGTGTAGAACTTGATCGCAAATCTCCGGGGGTCGCGCACCGTGTCTGCTGAGCCTTTCTCCCCCGCCACAGTGGAGAAGCGCATGAATACTTCGGTTCGTTTTCCCACGGGGCAAGAAAGCTGGCCCTGGTCCACTGCGTAACGTTAGCCAGCACCTCGAAATAGCCGTAAGCGCCGGAGCCTTTGGCGTGCACGACGCGCTTCGGAATCCGCTCGCGGTCGAAGTGCGAGAGTTTCTCGATCAGGTGATGATCCTCGATCAGTATCGGGCCGCCAGGACCGGCGGTGCGCGAGTTCTGGTTGTCGGTCACGGACACTCCGCTGTCGGTCGTCAAGGTCACTTTTGATTCCATCAGTTTCACCGCTCGATTGGCGTCATCACAGAAGGCGTGACCGAATGGCCGCACACCCTGCCCGGCTTCTCAAACTCACACCATGAAAGTCCTTCTTAGCGATACCGCCGTGTCGATATTCTCGAGGAAGTAGCGTCGGGAGGCGAACTTCCACTCTTCACCTACTTTTGCGTATTGGTCCTCGTAGTAGCCCAAGCCGACCCGCTGCATGCCGAACTTAGCGCTGAACACCTCGACGTAGCATCGGCCCGTCGCGCGGTTTTCGCCAAGTAGATCGATGACGTGACTTTGGATAAACAGCCGAGGGTCCATCTCGGCGATCGCCTTTTCATACACCTTCTTGAGTTGGGCCCGGCCGCGGGAGATAGATTTAACCCCGAGGCCTTCAACTATGAAAGTGCCATCCTCGGTGAAGAGGCTCACGAGCCCGTCAAGATCGTTGCGCCATATGTAGTCGCAGTAGTGCGGAAAGATCGCGGATCGCTTCGCGAGCAGCAATCTCATGCACCAAGTCGTCGGTTGTTTCGATGACTTCCATGACTTTCCCTCAACAAGCATCAATCTCCACTTTTAGCGTTCGGCATCTTGCCAAAAAACACGGGTCTCCGGTTCAAACCTCGAATCTGAATAATTAATTCGCGGCTAACGCTCAGGCACGATCTCGGACAGGAACCAGGTGCGGCGCTCAGTCTCGTCAATCCAGACTTCGATCAGACTGGCCGTAGCGACGTCGTTGTACTTTTCACATACCTCGTGCGTGGAACGCAGGTTTCGCGTCAGATCCAGATTGTCCGCGCGAAGCTCAGCCAACATCTCCTCGGGCGCGACGCGTTGGTCGTTGTTGTCCTTGAGCCGCTGATGCTTCGAGATATCGCTGATGGATCTGATCGTGGTTCCGCCGAGTTTGCGCGCCCGCTCGGCGATATCGTCCGTCATCGCGAAGATTTGCGTACCTTGATCATCGAGCAGCAGATGGTAATCGCGGAAATGCGGGCCGCTCATATGCCAGTGGAAATTCTTCGTCTTGAGATAGAGAGCGAACACGTCGGCGAGCAATGTTCGCAGCTCGCCGGAGATCTCTACGACGGCATCGCCGCTCAAGTCTGTTGGGGTCTCCAGCATTCTTTTCTTTTCCATGGTCTTGGCTCCTTTCGATTGTTACGTGACGTTTAATGCAGTTTGGAAAGCCCTCGATGCAGATCCTCTCGTTCCGATTCAAAAGGCGTGAAAAATGACCGCACAAACGGAGTTGGGCTGGAACTGGCGCCGGTGGTACGATTTGGGGGGTAGCGGTTCCCCAGAAATTCGGCCCGAACGGCCTAGAGAAGCTCAGATGGCACCTGAGACGCGGAGTGCTCGACATGGCTCGGCTCGTAGCGGTGACCAAGGACCGGGCACCCGACCTGCGCAAGAAAAAGGAATCTTCACCAGAGAGGGCGAGTACTGGACTGTCGGCTATGGCGGGAAATCCTTTCGTCTGAAGGACAGCAAGGGCCTCGGCTACCTCGCTCATCTGCTCCGTCATCCCGCGACTGAATCCCACGTGCTCGATCTGGTCGGCGGAATTGCCGGCCAACGCGAACTCAACGAAAACGAATCCGACGCGGCGGCACATGGCTTGCCGCGTGGAGACGAGGATCTCAAAAAGGCGGGCATTCATATCGGCAGTCTGGGAGACGCGGGCGAAATGCTCGACGAGCAAGCCAAGGCAGCTTACCGACGCCGGCTCTCTGAGCTGCGCGAAGATTTGGAAGAAGCCAAGGAGCGGGGAAACGTCGAGCGCGCTGAGCGGGCGGAACAAGAGCTCGATGCCTTGACGCGGGAGCTCTCGCGCGCGGTGGGACTCGGCGGACGTAATCGCAAGGCGGCGTCAGCTTCGGAACGAGCCCGCCAGAGCATCACCAAGACAATCAAAGCGGTACTGGAAAGAATCGCGGAGAGCGATGATGCGTTGGGAGACGTGCTGTCGCGATGTATCAAGACCGGGAATTTCTGCTCCTACGAGCCTGATCCCGATTTCCCGATTGCCTGGGAATTCGGTGAGACTGTACAGCCAGATGACGAGCCGGTTTCAAGTGGCGAGTCGGCGCCCTCGCGTATCGAGAGTCCGCGGACCTCGCCGGTGGTGCTGGAGGTTTCGCCGTTCCCGGTAGCGGAACGGACCGCTTTTGTGGGACGGGAGATCGAACGGACCGCGATACGCACTGCAATCGATCGCGCGCTCAGCGACCACGGCTCGATTGTGATGCTCGGGGGCGGAGCGGGCGTCGGGAAGAGCCGCCTGGCGATGGAGATGGGAGAGTACGCATCGCGAGTCGGCTTTCGATGCCTGGTTGGCCATTGCTACGAGAGAGACGAACCTTTTCCCTATTTGCCCTTCGTCGAGATTATCGAAAGCAGTCTGGCGCAGGCGCCGAGCCTCGAGGATTTCCGTCGACGGATAGGGGACCGGGCGCCCGAGCTGGCCCAGATCGTTCCAAGCCTTCGACGAGTTTTTCCGGATATTCCGCCACCATTGGATCTGCCGCCGGCACAGAAACGTCGCTATCTTTTCCAGAGCATTTCAGAGGGACTGGCGCACGCGGCTCGAAGCCGTCCGACCGTCCACATAATGGAAGACCTTCACTGGGCCGACGAATCCACGCTCGCGCTTCTGATTCACCTTGCCAATCGCGTTGGTCAGCTTCCGGTGGTGATAATTGGCACCTATCGCGACGGATATTCGGAGCACAATTCGGCGTTGACCAGGACCCTGGAAGAGCTGATCCGGATGGGTAATCGTCCGCTGAAGGTGGGCGGTCTATCAAGGGATGCGGTCGCGGAGATGCTGAATTCTCTCAGCCATGGGGAAGCTCCGGAAATGTTGGTGAATCTCATCTTTGAAGAGAGCCAGGGGTATCCATTTTTCGTCGAGGAGGTCTACCGGCATCTGGTCGAAGAGGGAAAAGTCTTCGACTCAGCCGGCCAGGTCCGCACGGACATCAAGATCGACGAGATCGACGTTCCGGAAAATGTCCGCTTGATCATCGGGCGCCGCCTGGAACGGTTCGGAGAGCACGAAAAGCGCGTGCTGACAGCCGCCGCTATGATCGGGCGCAGTTTCAGCTTTCGGCTCCTGACCGAGGTCAGCCAGATCGACGTTGACGAACTCTTCACGGTCATTGAGAAGGCGCAGCAGATGGGAATAATCGTCGCCAGCGCCGAGGGCCCCGAGCAGCCGTTCACCTTCGCCCATGAACTCGTGCGTCAGACGCTGCTCGCCAGTATCTCGGTGCCGCGCAAACAACAACTGCACGCCGCGGTCGCCGACGCGATCGAGTTGCTCTATCCCCGTTTCATCAACGAGCGCGCCGGAGAGATCACGGACCATCTGCTCAAGGCAGGATCGTTCGCGGACGGCGGGCGACTGGTCCGTTACCTGACGCTTGCGGGCAAGAACGCACTTGAGTCTGCAGCATACGAAGAAGCGCGGCGCGGCTTTCGGTCCGCCTTGTCGTATCAAGGCGCTCTTACCCCGAGAGAAAAAGCTGAGTTGTTGGGGAGCCTCGCGATCGCCGAGCTGAGTCTTGAGCAATGGGACGCGGCAATCGCCGATCTTCGCGAGGTGGTCGAAATTTACTCCAATCTCGGTGACCGGGAAATGATCGGCAGCAGCTTTGCCGAGTTGGCCGACGCCTTCGTCTGGGTTGCTCGCTCACAGGAAGCAGTCGAAACAGCTCGTCGCGGCCTCTCCTACCTTGAGGGAGAAGTCAGTCCTAACCGCGTGCGCCTTCTCGCCGTTCTCGGGGAGGCCAGTGCAGCGATCGCTGATTATGACCCGGCCCAGGAGGCCCTGCAGGAAGCTTTGAGCGTCGCATCCAAGCTCGCAGATCCGAAGCTTGAGGCCAGAGTGCTTGGGGCCAGGTCGATCGTAAATTTACACTACTTCCGGCTGAGGGAAGCTGCGGCGGACGGCTTTCTCAGCGAACAAATGGGCGGATTGGATGCACCTCCGTGGCAGCGCGCTCTACAGCTACGAGTTCTGCATCAGACATTACTAACTCTAGGGCGGTTGGAAGAGGCTGTCAAAATAGCGGACGAACTAGAGCCTCTGGCGACCAAGATCGGGCAAGCTTATTCCATCGCGCTTTGCCTGAGCACCCGAACCTGGCTGAATTTTGTCAGAGAGCTTAACCTGCAGAAACTGGAAGCTGGTTTCCGGGAGGTGTCGAAGTCCGATGCGAAGGCGAGGTTTCCCTTCTGGGAAGTGCTCTCCGAGGTACAACTAAGTGCGTTGGATTTCATTCGCGGCAACTGGGCGGGCGCTCTATCTCACGCTTACGCCTCCTCACGCATTGACCCCCAGATGAGTTCAGTCCAGGGCCTCGGGGAGGGAGCTCTTTTCCGGCAGATGGCGTACTCCGGCGATGGCGACGGCGCATTGGCTTTACTTGAAAAGCATCGCGCGTCGCTGCCTGTCAGCGGCCGGGAAAACATCAGAGGCTCGTGGTGGATGCTATTGATGGTGGTCGAGGGTCTTTTCATGCTCGGAGAGCAAGCGCAAGCCCGGCAGCTTTACCCGCTTGTCCGCGAGTTGATCGACACTGGAGCAGTAGTGGGTTGGCCGATCCCACGTTACACACAGACCATCGCAGGACTCGCTGCGGCTGGGGCGCATCAGTGGGAAACCGCCGAAAAGCATTTTCAGGTTGCAATGCGGCAAGCTGACTTCTTTCCGGATCGCCTTGAACAAGCTGAGATACGCCGCTTCCACGCGATGATGCTTAAGGACCGCGCTGGTCGAGGCGATCGCGAAAAAGCGAAAACGCTACTCAATGAGGCGCTGGAGGCTTACACGCATATCGGGATGCCTCGCCATGTCGAGATGACAGAGACTCTCCTCGGCCAGGCGATTGGTAGATAGCTTAAGGGCGGGAAATCAGGAGGCACGTCTCGTGCCGGCATTCTTCACGCTGCCCGGTAATAACCAACGGAGTTATGGCGATGGGATGCAGAGCAATCTGGCGCGTTTGGTATGGCATGCGCTTGGGATTCCCACGTCTTTGGAAGACATCAGTGTTTTTAAGCGCTGCAAATTTGCGGCTTTTATATAGGCTGACCAATTAGAGGTTGCACCCGAGCCGGACGGCTTGCCGGCCGCCGAGATCGCGGCATGACAACACGATCGAGCCTCGCAGACCTGTTAGCAGATCCCGGATCTTCGGCGCCGGCGATAATCTCGACCTCTCCGTTGGTGGTCGTGACCTACAGGGCTCTGGCAGAGCAGCTTGAGAGATTGTCCGGACAACTGAGCAATTCCGGACTAAAACCAGGCGATTGCGTGGCGATGGTCCTGCCCAACGGCCTGGAGTTTCTTATCGTCTTCCTCGCGCTGACACGCGCAAGGTTGATCGCGGCGCTCCTCAATCCTGCCTGCAAGTCCAACGAAATTCGTTTTTACGTCGAAGACTCGCGACCGCAAGCAATCGTCGCCGAAGGGGCCAACGTCGCGGTGAGGGAAGGCACCACTGGCCTTGATTTGCCGATATGGCAACCGCGCGTTGGCTCGCAGGGTCTTGTGCAACTGCCGGAGCTGCCAGCGGCGTCGCGCACCAGCATCGACGCTCCTGGTCCGGACGATGTCGCGCTATTCGCCTATACCAGTGGCACCACTGGCCGACCCAAATGCGTGCCGCTAACCCATGCCAACGTGCTCTGGTCATCACGCAATATCGCTGAGCATTATGCCCTGACCGCCGCAGACCGCAGCTTGGTGGTGTTGCCGCTGTTCCACGGTCACGGTCTGATCGGCGCCACATTGTCGACTTTGGCCTCTGGAGGTTCCGTAATCGTACCGCCGCGCTTCTCTGCCTCTGAGTTCTGGAGGCTATTCCGCGAGAATCGCGTGACCTGGTATTCCGCCGTGCCTACAATTCATCAAGTGCTACTGGAAAGAGCGGACAGCGACGGCGCGCCCCGAAGCGGCCCACGATTCATCCGCTCGTGTTCGGCTCCGCTCGCGCCAGCAATTCTGACGAAGTTGGAGAACCGCTTCGGAGCGCCCGTCCTGGAAGCGTACGGAATGACGGAGGCGTCGCATCAGGTCGCCACCAACCCGTTACCGCCTCTTGTGCACAAACCCGGCACCGTGGGCCTCAGCACCGAAATTTCGATCATCGATGGGAACGGCCGGCATCTGGCTGCGAACACTCCCGGCGAGGTGGTTGTAAGCGGCCCCAACGTGATGCGCGGCTACCACAAAAACCCCGAGGCCAATGCCGCGGCCTTTATTGATGGATGGTTTCGCACTGGAGACATCGGTGCGATCGATAGCGACGGCTATCTCGCCCTGACCGGGCGTATCAAGGACCTGATCAATCGCGGTGGAGAGAAAATCTCACCCGCGGAAGTCGAGGCCGTGTTGCTCGAGCATCCGGCGGTAGCCGAGGCGGCGGTTTTTGGGGTCCCAGACCCGAAGTACGGTGAAGAAGTCTCAGCCGCGGTAGTGCTCAGAGGTGCCGCAACATCACAGGAACTGCAATCGTATTGCCGAACCCGCCTGGCCGACTTCAAAGTGCCCAAGTTGATCCACATGGTTTCCGCGATACCCAGGAACGCTATGGGCAAGGTCCAGCGCAGTGAGCTGACCGCTTTATTCTCCTGAAAACCGAACGCACAGCTTATGTGCCGTAAATTCTCACGCCCACTTCAATGTAAATTCTTACCGGAGGAGTAATTTGATATGGTACTACCACTTCAAGGAATCAAAGTTATCGACTTCACCGGCGTTCAAGCCGGACCGGCATGCACGCAGTTGCTGGCGTGGTTCGGCGCGGAGGTGCTGAAGGTCGAGCGACCGGGCGTTGGAGACGTAACGCGCAACCAACTGCGGGACATCGCCGATTTGGATGCGCTGTACTTCATCACGCTCAACAGCAACAAGAAGTCGCTGACACTGAACACCAAGACGCCGGAAGGCAAGGCGATCATGGAGAAGCTGATCCGCGAGGCCGACGTGCTGGTCGAGAATTTCGCGCCCGGCGCGATGGACCGGATGGGTTTCACCTGGGAGCATATTCAGGAACTCAACCCGCGGCTGGTCTTCGGCTCGATCAAGGGCTTCAGCGAAAATTCGCCCTACGCGGACCTCAAGGTTTATGACAACGTGGCGCAGTGCGCCGGCGGCGCCGCCTCGACTACCGGATTCTGGGATGGCCCGCCGACGGTCAGCGGTGCGGCGCTTGGCGACAGCAATACCGGCATGCATCTGGCGATCGGCATCCTGACCGCGCTGATCGGCCGCGAGAAGACCGGCAAAGGCCAGAAAGTGGCCGTGTCGATGCAGGATGCGGTGCTGAATCTGTGCCGCGTCAAGCTGCGGGATCAGGAGCGGCTGGACCACGTCGGCTACCTGGAAGAGTACCCGCAGTATCCGAACGGAAAGTTTGGCGAAGCGGTCCCGCGCGGCGGTAACGCCGGCGGCGGCGGGCAGCCGGGCTGGGTACTCAAGTGCAAGGGCTGGCAAACCGATCCGAACGCCTACATCTATTTCACGATCCAGGAGCAGAATTGGGGGCCGACCTGCAAGGCCATCGGCAAGCCGCAATGGGCAAACGATCCTGCCTACAACACTGCGCATGCGCGGCAGTCGAAAATCTTCGATATCTTTGCCGAGATCGAGAAGTGGCTGGCTGACAAGACCAAGTTCGAAGCGGTGGACATCCTGCGCAAGTTCGAGGTGCCATGCGGACCGGTTCTATCCATGAAGGAAATCGAAAGCGACCCTGCCCTACGTGCTAGTGGCACTATCGTCGAGGTGGAGGAGGAGAAGCGCGGCAAGTATCTGACTGTCGGCAGCCCGATCAAGTTCTCCGACTTCACGCCGAAGATCACCGGCGCCCCGCTGCTGGGCGAGCATACCGATGAGGTGCTGAAGCAGCTGGGCTACACCGCGGAAAAGATCGCCAAGATGCACACTGACAAGGTCGTCTAAGCGCCCGCCAAATCTCTTGAGAGGTGCTTCACATGCCAAACGAAATGAAGTCTCCCATCACCGACGGTTTTCATCTTGTGGTCGATGCGCTGAAACTCAATGGAGTCGACACCATCTTCGGCGTGGCGGGTATTCCGATCACGGACCTGGCTCGTCTCGCGCAAGCCGAAGGACTGCGATACATCGGCTTCCGGCATGAACAGTCCGCCGGAAATGCAGCTGCGATCGCCGGCTATCTGACAAAGAAGCCGGGCATCTGTCTCACGGTGTCAGCCCCCGGCTTTCTGAACGGGATGGTGGCACTTGCCAACGCGACCACCAACGGCTTCCCGATGATCCAGATCAGCGGGTCGAGCGACAGGGCGATCGTCGATCTCCAGCAAGGCGACTACGAAGAACTCGATCAGATGAATGCCGCGAAGCCGTACACAAAAGCATCTTTCCGAGTCAGCAAGCCCGAAGACATCGGCACTGGAGTTGCGCGCGCTATTCACGCAGCAGTGTCGGGGCGGCCCGGTGGCGTCTACCTCGATCTGACCGCCGAAGTTCTTGGCGCAACCCTCGACACTGATGCGGCCGCCCAATCGCTAGTACGCGTGGTCGAACCAGCGCCACGGCAGATCCCCGACCCCGAGTCGATCAAACGCGCGCTCGACTTGCTGGCAAGCGCCCAACGTCCGCTCATCATTCTCGGCAAAGGTGCCGCGTACGCGCAGGCCGACGACGCCATTCGGTCGTTCGTTGAGAAGACCGGCATCCCGTTCCTGCCGATGTCCATGGCTAAGGGCCTCCTGCCTGACAACCATAAACAATCGGCGGCGGCTGCACGCTCTCTCGTTCTCTCCCAAGCCGATGTAGTGATGCTGATCGGCGCGCGCCTGAACTGGCTGCTTGCACAAGGCAAAGGCCCGCATTGGTCCCCGGCGGCGCGTTTTGTGCAGATCGACATTTCGCCCACAGAGATCGATAGCAACCGCGCCATCGCCGCACCGGTTGTCGCCGACATCGGCTCAGCCATGTCGGCATTCCTGGCCGTGCTCAAGCCCGGACAGATCCAACCGAAGGCCGCCTGGCACGACGCTATCGCCGAGCGCAAGCAGCACAACACCGAGCGCATGGCGGGCCGCCTCAATGCCAGTCCCAGCCCGATGAACTTCTACAGTGCACTTCGTGCGATCCGCGATGTCCTCGCAGAAAAGCCCGACATCTACGTCGTCAATGAAGGGGCCAACACGCTCGATTTCGGTCGCGACATCATCGACATGTACCAACCTCGCAAACGTCTCGACTGCGGAACGTGGGGGGTGATGGGCATCGGCATGGGCTACGCGATCGGAGCGGCCGTCGTCAGTGGCAAGCCCGTCGTCGCCATCGAAGGCGACAGCGCCTTTGGCTTCAGTGGAATGGAGATTGAGACCATCTGTCGCTACCACTTGCCGATCGTCGTTTTGGTCTTCAACAATGGCGGCATCTACCGCGGCGACGACGTCAATCGCAGCGGAGGCGCGGACCCTTCACCGACCGTTCTCATGAAAGACGCGCGCTACGACAAACTGATCGAAGCATTCGAGGGCACCGGCCATCATGTGACCGATCCGCGAAGCCTCACCAAGGCTCTGACTGACGCGCTCGCATCTGGCCAGCCGACACTTATCAATTGCGTCATCGATCCGACCGCAGGCACCGAGAGCGGTCATTTGCAGAATCTGAACCCCCAGAGCCAGGTCGGGAACCGAAAAGAAGCTTAGGGGAACCGCCATGACCGGCAACGAAGACAATTGGAAGACCAATGGCGTCAGGATCATTCCTGGTGATTCGTTGGATAAGAACACTCCGCAAACGCCTGGAATGACCCGTGCCGCGGCTATCAATTACGCTCGGGTCGGAGCCCAGAAAATCTGGGCCGGGACGGTCAGAATCGAACCGAATGCCAGAACCGGACCGCACCATCACGGATCGCTCGAGAGCGTTATTTACGTGGTACGCGGGCGCGCCCGCATGCGTTGGGGCGAACGTTTGGAATACACCGCGGAGGCTGGGCCGGGAGACTTCATTTACATTCCGCCCTGCGTGCCGCATCAGGAAATAAATGCTTTGCGCAAGAACCGCTGAAATGCGTGGTTGTGCGAGCGACCAGGAGACAGTCGTTGTCAACCTCGACATTGAACCGGTGGAGAAGCCCGAGGCCGTCGCGTGGCTCGACCCAATTCACGGGCGTACCTGATCCAATCGAAATTCGGGCACGCAAGCCGCGACCATGGGTTCTAGATAGGTTCGAGTAGAAACATGGTGAGAGACAGAAACCAAACGATCTGGACACTGACTGAAGGACCGGTCGCGAATTTGCTTACAGAACGAAGTGTTCTGGCGCCGCCGTCGCTCTCCACGACGACATCGGTTTGACCGGCCGGGCGCTTTTGTTCGGTACGCTAATCGGGGGTCTGCAGCTCGTGATCTCGGCTACGATGGCGCAGGCCAGTGCAATCGATCGATCCGAGTCTCAAGTAACTCTTCCCGACGCTATCAAGTGGACCACGTGGAGCGACGCCCCGCCGCATGGTGAGATGGCGACCCTATACGGAAGCTTGGACAAGCCCGGGCTCTATCTCGTCTTGATGAAGTGTATCCCGGCTACATGAGCGCGCCGCACTCCTACGAGACGGATCGACTCTCGCTGGTTTTGTCCGGCACATGGTGGGTGAACAGCGGCGCCGATTTTGATCCGGACAGCACGGTTCCGGTTCCAGCCGGTGGATTCGTCAGACGCGTTGCCACTCGCTAGCACGAATTGGAGTCAGTGTCGTGGCAACCAGTGAAATCAAAATGTACTCGGACTATAAGAGTCCGTTCGCTTATCTGGCGTTTGAACCCGGACTTGAGCTGGAGAGGCGCTACAACGTAAAGGTCCGCTGGATACCCTTTCAACTACGCGTAAAGGACAAAGGCGAGCGGAGCCTCTACTCGGAGTACAAGACCAGGTACTCGTACCTCGACGCGCGGCGTTGGGCCAAGTCACGAGGATTGCTGATTCGTAGCCAACCTAAGGTTTATGACACGCGTATAGCGCTGATCGGTGGTCTCTTCGCGCAGCAGCACGCCCGGTTGCTGCCTTTCAATCTCAAGGTCTATGAGCTCTTCTGGAAACGCGAGTTACAACCCGACGATCCGGATCAGGTCGCCGCGTTGATTGCGAGTGTGGGTCTCTCAGCCGAGCAATATCATGCCTACCTCGTGGGCAACGGCGCTCAGGACTACGAACAAGCGCAACAAGAAGCCGCTTCTGACCACATCTTTGGCGTGCCGATCTTCGTGTTCGCCAATGAGCCATTTTGGGGCTATGACCGGCTTCCCGTGCTGGAAGAGCGGTTGGCAGAAGCGGGACTCAAGCTCTGATTTCGCGCCGAACTCCCCGGAAAGAATCGTGGCGGCAACCTCAAGCTCGAATGATTGATCTAGCCGGCCAGCCTCTGAAATGATTGCCGCGCATTATAATGGCTGACGCAAACTCAAAGACCAGCGCTCCGGAAACAACCGCGTCGCGTATCGCGCCGCAGCCAGTCGTGATGCCGCTCACTCAAGCGACGATCTTCCTGGTCGCGACGCTGAACCCGGGTGACGAGAGCCTGACCAGCGTCCGGTCGTTATGCGGAGACCTGCCCAAGCTCCTGCGCGCGGTAGGTTTCCGCGCGCCGGAGGGTAACTTATCCTGCGTTATTGGCTTTGGATCGCAAGTGTGGGACGGGCTTTTCGGGCAACCGCGGCCAGCAGAGCTTCATCCCTTCCAAGAGATCCGCGCCGGGTCGCGCCATGCCGTCGCCACGCCGGGTGACCTCTTCTTCCACATCCGCGCCGAGCGAGACGATCTCTGCTTCGAGTTGGCGTCGCAAGTCATGATGAACTTAGGCAATGCGGTTTCTCCGGCCGACGAGGTCCACGGCTTCCGCTACTTTGATGCACGCGATTTGCTCGGCTTCGTCGACGGGACGGAAAATCCCGTGCACCAAGCGGCTATCGATGCTGCCCTCATTGGCGAGGAGGATCCTCCGTTCACCGGCGGTAGTTACGTCATTGTGCAGAAATACCTGCACGATCTGGCCGCCTGGAACGCGGTGCCGACTGAGACGCAGGAGCGAATCATCGGGCGTAGCAAGCTGTCCGATGTCGAGCTGGACGATACGGTCAAGCCGACTTTCGCACACAATGCGCTGACGACGATCGAAGAGAACGGCACCGAGATTAAGATCCTGCGCGCCAACATGGTCTTCGGCAAGGCCGGAGAAGGAGAGTTTGGCACCTACTTCATCGGCTACGCTCGTTCCCCTCGCATCACCGAGCTGATGCTGCAGAACATGTTTGTAGGACGACCGCCGGGCAACTACGATAGGATACTCGATTTCAGCCGCGCGGTTACCGGCAGCCTGTTTTTCGTGCCATCGCTGTCCTTCCTCGAGACCGTGACACCCGACGGGCCAGTTGCGGCGATTGCCAGTAGCGCCGCAGAGAACGATTCCTCATCTCGTTCCGAGCCGGCCCGCGATGGTTCGCTGGGGATCGGTTCTTTGAAAGGAGAATCCCGGCATGAATAACCTGCATCGCGAGCTTGCGCCAATCTCCGAAAGCGCCTGGGCTCAGATCGAGCAGGAGGCCTCGCGCACGCTCAAGCGCTACCTCGCGGGACGACGGGTAGTGGACCTCAAGGGGCCCGGCGGAGTCGGCCTCTCGGCAGTCGGTACCGGCCACCTGCGCAGTATCAAGGCGCCAGGAGATGGAATCGTTTCCCGGCAGCGCGAGGTGAACCCGCTGGTCGAGCTAAGGGTACCTTTCGAATTGGAACGTCAGGCGATCGACGACGTGGAGCGGGGCGCAAACGACTCGGATTGGCAGCCGCTAAAAGATGCGGCGAAGCTAATCGCCTTTGCGGAAGACCGCGCAATCTTCGAAGGCTACCAGGCTGCCGGCATCAAAGGTATCCGACAGGGAACCAGCAATCCCGTAAAGACCCTGCCCCGCGATGTACTGAAGTATCCCGACGCGATCGCCGAGGCATTGGAACAGTTGCGGCTGGTCGGCGTCAACGGTCCCTATTCGGTAGTGATGGGCGCCGACGCTTACACCGCGCTGAGCGAAGCCAGCGATCACGGATATCCGGTGATACAGCACATACATCGACTCGTTAACGAGGAAATTATCAGCGCCCCGGCGATCGCAGGAGCCTTTGTACTTACCACTCGCGGCGGCGACTTCGATTTGCACATCGGCCAGGACGTCTCGATCGGCTATGCGAGCCACACGAACACAACCGTGGCCCTGTACCTCCAGGAAACTCTCACCTTTCTCCTGCTCACATCGGAGTCCGCAGTAGCGTTGTCACCCGCAAAATAACAGATCAAAAAAACGGCCTCAGCTATTGCTTCAAAGCGCAGCAAGAGAGTAACGGAACCTCGGCGCAAGAAGACCGGCCAAAACGTTGAGCGCCGACGCCGTCGCATTTTGACATCGAGTTACGGCGGGCTGTATTGCTGGAGAATGAAAGTAATCCTGGAAAAGAAGGGCCCAGTCGCCTACGTCACGATAAACCGGCCGGAGCGGCTCAATGCCTGTGACTTTGAAACCTACGCGCTGCTCACCGAGATCTGGTCGGAGTTTCGCGACGATCGACAGCTGCGCGTTGCCATTTTCACAGGCGCAGGAGAGCGCGCGTTTTGCGCCGGCAGTGACATTAAATCCAACTACGTAGAACGGCGCGGCCTCGAAGGCGCCAGGACGCCGTATCAGGTGATGCTCGAACTCACTAAACCAATCATCGCCGCGATCAACGGCCATGCGAACGGTGGCGGCTTGGAACAGGCGCTGGCCTGCGACATCCGGGTCGCTGCCGAGCACGCTCAATTTGGCCTCGGCGAAGTCCGCCTCGGCTGGCTACCAGGCGGCGGCGGCACGCAGCGCCTTCCTCGTCTTATTCCGCTGGGCCGCGCGCTCGAGATGCTGTACACGGGCAAGCGAATCGACGCTCAGGAGGCGCTGCGCATCGGTCTGGCTGACTACGTCGTACCGATGCCGCAGCTAATTTCGCGATGCGAGGAAATCGCCTCTGAGATTTGCAAGAGCGCGCCGCTGGCAGTCGAGGGAATCAAAGCGGTGGCGTTGCGCGGACTCGACCTTCCGCTCGCCGAGGGTCTCAAGCTCGAACAGAACAGATATCAGTCATTGACAAAGACCGAGGACGCCACTGAGGGCGCTCGGGCTTTTGCCGAAAAGCGCGCGCCGAACTGGAAGGGACGATAGCTAAGCGCCTGCTCAGGTCTTCTGGCCGTGCGATACCGAAGTACGGGAAGGCCACCCACGCGCTCGCATTCTACAAGCATCAGGTGATCGATCACCTGAACGACGCGATGCGCGAGTTTGTCGGCCGCATGGGATGGCGTTCGTTGCAACCGCAGGCACCGGCGGTGAGTGCCACGCGAGCTTTCGCGCCGGCCACGTGGGATTCGTGAAGGCGCTCGACGCGCATACGCTGATTTATCCTGATTATCGGGGCAACGGTGCCCTGTCGAGTTTGGGTAATATTTTCGAGAATCCGCATGTCGCGCTCAGGTTCGTGGATTTCTCCGGCGACCAGATAGGGTTGCACAGGAAATAGAGCATACGACGACAGTGTATTCGCGCCGTGGCCAGGGTATCTTCGGCGCAGCGTCCCGATGCTACTGAAACGCGCGTTCAGAGCGCTCTTGACGCAGTGACTACCGCCGCGCTAATCCCGCACCCATGCAGACCGCATGCGCATCGGAAATTCAATTCGGCGCCGTCTCGGGCCACCGCACGGGTAAAATAGAGTTCCTGCGCCTCCTGCAAGGCATCCCCGCGACGCCCGACAACTTCGAACTCAGCGTGGTCCGCACCCAGGGCGACTACTTCACGCCGCGCCATCGCCACAACTTCGACCAGGTCCGCTTCTGCCTCGACGGCACGATGAACTACGCGCCCGGCAAGGACCTTGCGCGAGGCGCTGTCGGCTACTTTCCCGAGGGCACCTTTTACGGCCCGCAAGCCGATGTGAGCGGTTCGCTCGTGATGGTGCTGCAGATGGGCGGCGCGGCGGGCTACGGCTTCATGAGCTATCAGCAGCTCAACGCGGGCTTCGAGGAGCTGCGCAAAGAGGGCGACTTCGAAAAGGGCGCGTTCTCGTATCGCGACGACGCCGGCCGCTGGCATCGCAAGGACGGCTACGAGGCGGTGTGGGAGCGCATCAACAATCGTGCGGTCGAATATCCACCGCCGCGCTACGAAGAGCCGATTGTGATGCATCCCGATGCGTTCAATTGGACTCCCGCCGGCCCCGGGCTCCGCGTCAAACGGCTCGGATCGTTTGGCGAGCGTGGTCTCGCGCTCGGGATGATTGAGGCGAGCCGCGGCCTGCACCATACGGTGGGCGCGCTCGAGGCGAGCGAGCTTCTGTTCATCGCGCGCGGCAGTCTCCGCGCGAACGGAAAAATCCTCGACGCGCATTCCGCGCTGCGGCTCGACCGCGCCGACGAGGGCGCGACGATCGAAGCGCTCGAGAACACCGAGGTGTTCTTCATCCAGATGCCCAAATTCCCCGCCGCCATGACGTCCACGGCCCGGGCTGCCTGACTTCCGGAGGATTCCACATGGCGACGACTATCGCACCCCGCTCCGCTCCCGGCGCTTCGCGCGCGGCGTCCGCTTCTAACACGCGAGCGAGCGCGAAGTCACGGCCCGGGTTTCATCAATCGTGGTATGCGGTCGCGCGCGCCGACGAAATTCTCGCCGGCCAGGCCATCGGTCGCGACATCCTCGAGGACCGTGTGATCGCGTATCGTGGCGAGAGCGGACGCGCCGCGGTAATGAGCGCGTTCTGCCGCCATCTCGGCGCCGACTTGAGCCTCGGCAAAGTCGTCGGCGATGACATCCGCTGCGCGTTCCATCATTGGCAGTACAGCCAGGACGGCGTATGCACTAAAATTCCCGCCTCCGACAAAATCCCCAAAGCGGCGCGCCTGTTCAGGTTCCCGACCGCCGAGAAGTGGGGACTGGTGTGGGCCTTCAACGGCATCGAGCCGCTGTTCGACGTTCCCGACTTTCCCGGCTACACCGAATCGGATCTCACGATCCGCACCGCCGAGGCGTTCGATCTGCCGGTCGAGCCGTGGGTGCCGTTCACCAACTCGATGGACTTTCAGCATCTCCGCGTCCTGCACGGGATCAAGATCGATTGCGACCCCGACGCGATTTCCGTCGGCGACTATCAAATCAACTACGACACCCGCTTCGAGCACCCTGACTTTGGCATCTTCGATCAGCAGATTCGCGTGACCGGCACCAACACCATCGCGCTTGCGGGCAAGCTCAATGGGATGCCGGTGCTCTCGATGGCGACCGGCACGCCGACGCCCGAGGGTCGCACCCGCGGATGGATGGTCACCGCGACGCCGAAGAACCAGGGCACCGACGCCGAGCGCGAGCAGCAACTTCTCATCGGCGAGGCGTTCTTCAAGCGCTTGATTGATGAAGACACCCCTATCATGACCACCATCAAGTTCCGCGAGGGACTGCTGATCGACGCGGATCGCGCGCTCGCGCGCTTCCTGCAATACGTGAAGCGGTTCCCGACGGCCCGTCCCGCCGCAAGATTCGCCTGACGGAGCGCTGTTTCGATCGGTATCAATTCTGCCGTTCGTGCGCCGTGCAAGTGAGCGCAGATTGCGTTATGTCTGGCGCATCGCTCAGTGGAGGTTCCAATCATGGCGCGTCTCTCGGGAAAGGTCGCGTTGATCATCGGTGGAGGCGCCGACGGCCCGCCCAATAAGGGCGAGGCGCTCGCGATCGGAAACGGCCGCGCGACCGCGATTATGTGTGCGCGCGAGGGCGCCGCCGTGATGGCCGCTGATCTCAAGCTGGAGCTCGCCGAAGAAACCGCCGCCGCGATCCGGAAAGAAGGCGGCCGCGCCCAGGCCTTTGCCACTGACGTCAGCCGCGAAGAGGACTGCCGCGCCGCGGTCGAGGCAACCGTCAAAGCGTTCGGCGCGCTCCATCTGCTGGTCAACAACGTCGGCATCGGAATCGGAGGCAACCTGCTCAAGACCACCACCGAGCAGTTCGACCGAATGGTCGCGGTAAATTTACGCAGCCACTTTCTGACCATGCGTTACGCGGGCCCCGAGATCGCAAAAGCCGGCGGCGGCGCGATCGTCAACGTGTCCTCGCTCGCCGCGCTCCGCAGCAACGCGCTCATCCCCTACGAGGCGACCAAGGCCGCACTGCTCGGGCTCTCGCGCTCGGCGGCGGTGACCTTGGCGCGCGATAAAATCCGCGTCAACACGATTCTTCCCGGGCTCATCAACTCCACGATGGTGCGGCGCGAAATAGGCGATCGCGAGGCGCAGGTCGCCCCGCGCATTCCGATGCGCCGGCAGGGAACGCCGTGGGAAATCGCCTCCGCCATCGTCTTCCTCCTCTCCGACGACGCGTCGTATATCACCGGCACCGAACTTATCGTCGACGGCGGCCTGGCCGCCCGCTGACGCGCGAACTCTGGAGGCATCGAGCGCGATGCGCAAAATAAAGGTCGGCTACCAGATCGATTTCCGCAATCCGCCCGGCTCAAAAATTCCCTTCCCCGATTTTTACGCCGAGATGCTCTCGCAGGCCGAGGCGGTCGAGACCGCGGGCTTCGATGCGATCTGGCTCACCGAGCATCACTTCACCGACGACGGCTACCAGCCCTCGATGATGCCGATCGCCGCCGCGATCGCGGCGCGCACCCGCCGCGTCACCATCGGCACCTTCGTCCTGCTGGTGCCGTTTCAGCATCCGCTGAAACTTGCCGAAGATGCCGCGGTCGTCGACGTGATTTCCAACGGCCGCCTGCGTCTGGGCGTGGGACTCGGCTATCGCGAGGAAGAGTTCCAGGGTTTCGGAATTCCCCGCGCCGAGCGCTTCGGCCGGACCATCGAGACCGTGGAGATCCTGCGCCGCGCATGGACCGGCGAGCGCTTCAGTCACGACGGCAAATATTTTCACTTCCGCGACGTGCGCGTGCTGCCCACTCCCGCCAGCAAGCCGCACCCCGAGTTGCTGTGGGGTGCGGGTGCGCCGGCCGGAATTCGCCGCGCCGCAAAGCTCGACATGGGATTCGCGTGCGTCGGCGGCCGCCACGAAATCGGCATTTATCTCGACGCGCTCAAGGCCGCCGGCAAGGACCCGGCGCGCTATACCGTCCTCAACAGCCGTGTCGTCTACGTCGCCGACAGCGAAGAGCAGGCGTGGAACGACACCCGCGACGCCCTGATGTACCAGGCCGAGTTGTACGGCAAGTGGCTCTCCGCGGCGGCGGGCACCGACCCGTCGCGCGCGATGATTCGGCCCGATCCGGAGCGTCTGCGCCGCACCAGCATCCTCGGCTCCCCCGAGGAAGTGCGGAAGAAGCTCGGCGAGATCGTCGACACCACGCCAATGACCGATCTTACGATCGCGATGCAACTGCCCGGACTCGATCCGAAAAAGGCGCGCCGCTCGCTGGCCCGCTTCGCAATGGACGTGCTCCCCGCCTTCAAGTAGACCGATTTCGGTGTCGATCCGCAGAGCGACCTGGGAAGCCGAGTTCAGAGTTCGAAATCGAACTCTTGCCTTGGCTTGAGGCGAACTCCCGGCCTAGATTGAACTATTCGCCCGATGCGCAGTTAGAGACTCACCGGAGGAATCGCGATGCCCTATGCACCTGACACGCGGCCGTTTTACGACGCCGACAGCCATATCATGGAGCTTCCGGATTTTTTGCAGAAGTATGCGGACCCGGAGCTGCGCGCGGACATCCCGGCGGTCAGTTACAGCGCCTCGATCGTCACTGATGAGGAAGTCGCTGTGATCATGGCGCGCGGCGGGCGACATAGCGAAGAACACGTGGCCGAGCTGCTGGGCATGGGCGACAAGTTGATTGAACGCTCGAAGGAAATTCAGGCGCTTGGCGCGTTCGATCGTAAGGAGCGCTCGCGCGCGGTCGATATGCTGGGCTTCAAGAAGCAGCTCGTATTCGCCACGCACAGCGTCGCGATGCCGTTTTCGCCGAGCTCGAAGCTTGAGCCGCGGCTGCGTTATGGCGCAGCCCGCGCGCACAACCGTCATATGGCGGACTTCTGCTCGGAGGACCCGCGCCTGATGGGCGTGGCGATCGTGCCGCTGGACGAGCCGTCGTTCGCGATGGAGGAGCTCGACTTCGCGATCAAAAACAATCTCGCGGCCGTATGGATCCCGCATCGCCCCTGTGGCGACAAGTCTCCTGGCCACGTCGATTTCGATCCGTTCTGGGCGCGGATGGTCGAGTCGGATACTCCCTTCGTTTTGCATGTCGGCGGCTCGCCCCTGCAGCTCGCCAAGGCGTGGGCGAACAACGGCCGGGCGCCGACCAAGGACTGGCTCGGCGGCGGCGAGAATCTTCGCACCAAGGATGTCGCCGTGCTGCATCAGGGGCCGGAGACCTTCCTTTCCGTGATGCTGCTCGACGGCGTGTTCGAGCGCTTTCCGAAACTGCGCGGCGCCAGCGTCGAGCTCGGCGCGGGATGGGTGCCCTCGATGCTGGTGCGGCTGGACTGGGTCGCGCAGCATTGGAGCAGAACCGACGCGAACCTCGCCCGCTTCTCGCGCAAGCCGTCCGAGCAGCTGACGCAGCAGATGGCCTTCACCCCGTTCGTGTTCGAGGAGGTCGGCAAGCTCATCGACCAGTCCAACCCGGAGCTCTACTTGTTCTCGACCGACTACCCTCACATCGAAGGGGGACGAAACCCGATCGCCCGCTTCGAGGCGGCTCTGGGCGATCGCTCGGAGCAGATCCGCGATCAATTCTACGCGGAGAATTTCCTGCGCATCTTTCCGGAAGCGCGAGCCGCGTAGGCAGGGGCTGACTTCTGCACGCAAGGTTAGCAACCGGCTCCGCCGTTGCCGACGCAACCGAAAATTGACCGGTTGCGCGAGGCGCTCGCCGTGGTTCACGATAGCGCCAGCGATCGTTAGGGGTCTGACGGCAGGCTTGCCTGGCGCAACCACCGCCCGCAACGGCCCGCCGGAAACGAGAGAAAAATGCCGGTCGACTATATTCCGCGCACCCGCGAACTCTATGGCGATTTCACGCCCTACCGATGGGTGGAAAATGATACCGTTCCGTTCACGCCCCTGACCAAGCCGATCGCGAATTGCAAACTCGCGCTAATCACCTCGGGCGGCGTGATGTATCGGGATCAGCCCAGGTTCCATCGCGAGGACGCATCGTACCGGCGTATCCCGAAAAACGCGCGCCGCAACGAGCTGAACGTCTGGCACTTCGGCTATCCGACCGCCGACGCGCAGGAGGATCCCAACTGCGTTTTCCCTCTGGAGCGGATGCGCGAGCTCGAGGCCGAACGCGTGATCGGCGAGCTGGTCGATCCGGCCTTCAGCTTCATGGGCGGAGTCTACTCGGCGCGCAAGGTACGCGATGAGCTCGCGCCGAAAATCATCGACGAGCTCAAACGCGCGCACGCCGACGCCTTTCTCCTGGTGCCCGCTTGACCCGTCTGTCATCAGTCCGTTGGACTGATCGCACGCGCCGTTGAGGAAGCAGGAATCCCAACCCTCGGCATGACCTCCGCACTCGACATCACCCGGGCCGTCAAGCCGCCGCGCGCCGTGTTCGTGAATTTCCCGCTCGGGCATCAGACCGGCAAGCCCAATCAGCCCGAACTGCAGCGCCGCATCGTGCTCCACGCGCTCGCCGCTTTCGAATCGATCACTCAACCCGGTGCGATCGTCGAGCTGCCCTACGTGTGGGACGAGCATGATCGCAGTTGGGAAGATCGCGACTACACCAGGGGTTTCATGCCCGCGCGCCCGCCCAGGGAAGTTGCCGACGCCGAGGAAGCTGAGCGTCAGGCGCGCTATCGCAGTAGGCCATAGGGGCCGACCCGCTGCTGCCGCTCGGACGCGAGAGCGCGCGGCGTTTGCGGGATGAACCGGTCTTGATCGCGACAAGGAGCCGCCGATGAACGGACTCGCACTGGTTACCATACTCGCGTTGCTGGAATTCAGCGTGCTGGGCATTTTGGTCGGACGCGCGCGTGGCACGTACGGCGTCAAGGCGCCAGCCACCACCGGCCATCCCGAGTTCGAGCGCTACTTCCGCGTCCATCAGAACACCCTCGAAGCGCTTATCGTTTTCATCCCGGCGCTGTGGCTGTTCGCCCGCTACGTCAATCGCCCGGTCGCGATCGCGCTCGGCCTGCTGTTCATCATCGCGCGGATAATCTACGCCCGCGGCTACCTACAGGATCCCGAAAAGCGCGGCCCCGGCGCCGCGATGACCGGCGGCATCAACGTGATCCTGCTGGTGGGAGCGCTGATCGGACTCATCGTGCACTACCTGTAACGCGGGATTTACCGCTCGGACGCGACCTATTAGAGTCGGAATTCCGAAGCTGCACTCGTTCCATCCAGGATAAAAAAGGAGAATTTCCCATGGCGGAAGAACGCAAGGGCGCGGTTACGATGCGCGGAAACCCACTCACTCTGGTCGGTCCTGAACTCAAGACGGGGCAGAAGGCTCCCGCCTTCACCGTAACTGGCGCGGGGCTCAAGCCTACGACGCTCGACCAGTTCAAGGGCAAGGTCAAAATCATCACTACGATTCCGTCGCTCGATACTCCCGTTTGCGATGCGGAGACGCGGCGCTTCAACGAGGAGGCGTCCAAGCTTCCCGGCGACGTTCAGATCCTGGCCATCTCGATGGATTTGCCATTCGCGCAGGCGCGATGGTGCGGCGCGGCGGGGGTCGACAAGGTCACCGCGCTCAGCGATTACCAGCGTGCGGAATTTGGCGAGAAATACGGCGCACTGATCAAGGAGCTGCATCTGCTCGCGCGCGCCGTGTTCGTGGTCGACAAGAACGACAACGTCATCCACGTCGAGTACGTCAAGGAAGTCGCCAACCAACCCGACTTTGACGCCGCTCTCGGCGCCGCGCGCAAAGCAGCCGCAGCCTGATTCACCACTCGCGAAGCGGAGCGGCGCGCGGCGCAACGTAAATTTTCGCCACGCCCCGCTCCGCGCCAGTCTTCATTTCGGCGAGAAGTCGCCGCACGGCGCCGGCGCCGCTTGCCAGCCGTATGCGCGCGTGATGCGATTGGGCGCTGATGAGCCTGCTCGACGAAACGCTCGAATCGATTCGGCCAGTTGATCAAGCGGCGGCAGTGGCCGCCGACGATCGACTCAACTCGCTCACCAAGCCGCCGGGTAGCCTCGGCTACCTCGAGGAGATCGTCCGCCGCTACGCCGCGATCCGTCGCGACGGCGCGGCGCGGATGGGCCGCGGCGCAATTGCGGTGTTCGTCGCCGATCACGGCATCGCCGCCGAAGGCGTGAGCGCCTTTCCGCAGTCAGTCACCGCCGAGATGCTGCGCAATATCGCCGGCGGCGGAGCCGCGATCAGCGTGCTCACGCGCCGCTTCGGCTACCAGATTCGCGTCGTCGACGTCGGCGTTAAGATCGACACCAGCGCAGACCCGCTCATCGGCGTGACCTATCGACGCATCGCCGCCGGCACCCGCAATTTCGCGGGCAACGCCGCGATGTCGCCTGGGGAGACCGGGCGCGCACTCGAGATCGGAATCGAAGTCGCGCGCGAGCTCGCCCAATCCGGCGCGACGCTGATCGGAATCGGCGAGATGGGAATCGCGAACAGCACCGCCGCCGCCGCGATACTTGCCGCGGCAAGCGGAATCGCACCCGCTCAAATCGTAGGCCGCGGCACCGGACTCGACGACGCGGGTCTCCGGCACAAGATCGCCGTCGTCGAGCGTGCGCTGGAATTTCATCGCAGGGCGTTATCCGACGGCCAAGCGGTGCTGGCCACGCTCGGCGGATTCGAGATCGCCGCGATGGCGGGCGTGTGTCTGGGCGGCGCAGCGCTCGACGTTCCGGTCGTCGTCGACGGTTTTATCGCGACGGCGGCCGCCGCGGTGGCCGAAAAGATCCGTCCCGGCCTCATCGAGCATTTGTTCTTCAGCCATCGCTCGGCCGAGGGCGGCCACGCGCTCGCGCTGGAGCATCTCGGCGCGCGTCCGATTCTCGATCTCGGCCTGCGCCTGGGCGAAGGAACCGGCGCGGCGCTCGCGATGACGGTTATCGAAGCGGCGCTCGAGCTGTTTCACTCGATGGCGACCTTCGCGGACGCGGGCGTGTCGGGCAAGCTCAGATGAGCGACGAGAGCGAGCACGGGCGCGCCACCGGCGGTCTGGAAGCGCCGGCCGCTGGCTTCGGCGCCGAGCTGCGTCTGGCCGCGGGCTTCCTGACGATCTTTCCTGTCCTGCCAGCGCGCGCGGCCAGCGACGAGACGGTCGCAGCGTCGTTCGCATGGTTCCCGCTGGTCGGTTTCCTGATCGGCGTGGCGCTGTGCCTCGAGGATGTCGTGCTCGCGCCCGTGTTTTCTCAGGTGCTGCGCAGTGTGCTCGTGCTCGCCTCGCTGACGGTGGTAACTGGCGCGGTCCATCTCGACGCGCTCGCCGACACCGCCGACGCACTCGGCGCAGGCCGCGACCGCCGGCGCGCACTGGAAATTCTGCGCGACAGCCGGATCGGAAGCTTCGGCGCGGTCGCACTGTTCTTCGCGCTGATTCTCAAACTCCTGGCGCTCTCGACGCTGGTTGGATCGCGCCGCTACGCCGCCCTTTATGTCGCGCCGGGATTCGCGCGATGGGCGATGGTTGCGGTGCAGGACGGACTCCCCTATCTACGCGACGATGGCGCGGGCACCACGCTGCTGGCGCGCGCCGGCCGGCGCAACCTGGTGCTCGCCACGATAACCGCGATCGCCGCGATGCTCCCGATGTTCTCGGCGCAGGTGTTCGAGGCGGCCGCGATCGCCGCGATAACGACGATCATCATGCGCGCGTTCTACCGCCGATGGCTCGGTGGCGTGACTGGCGACCTGATCGGCGCGTGCGGCGAGCTGGTCGAGGTCGCGGTGCTAATTGTGATGTCGATGTGATGCGGCGCGGCTAGTGTTACTTCACGCGCATCGGCAGCCCGGCGACCATCAGGATGACCCGATCCGCGACTGCCGCGATCTTCTGGTTCGTCCAACCGAGGTAATCGCGAAACTGCCGCGCGGCCGGATTGTCCGGCACGATCCCCGATCCAACTTCGTCGGTGACCACGATGCTCGCGAACGACGCGCTCGCAAGTGCGGCGGCCAGGCGCCCGGCTTTGAAATGGAACGCGTCCTCGGCGACCCTGCTCCCCATCAGGTTCGCGACCCACAACGTCACGCAATCGAGCACCACCACGTCGGCGCGGCCGGCCAGCGCCTCCAGCGCGGCGGCGACCTCGAGCGGCTCCTCGACGGTGATGAAATCCGCCGGCCGCGAGCTCTTGTGATGCGCGATGCGCGCGGCCATCTCGTCGTCGAGCGCCTGCCCTGTCGCGACGAATGCGCGCCGCCGTCCGCGATGCGCTACTGCAAGCGCGAGCGCATGCGTGCTCTTGCCGCTCCGCGCGCCGCCGGTAATCAGCGTGACTTGGTCCATCGGAATTAGCTGCTCGATGATGCTACACGATCGCGCCGCTGATTTTTAATCGCGGGCGTGATCTGATCGAGGCGCGCGGATCGAGTTGACTGAAATGCGCGCGGAGCGTAACTATCGTCGCGCACCCGGTGTACGGGAAGCCGGTTAGAATCCGGCGCTGCCCCGCAACTGTACGGGGGGACAACGGCCCATTCTGCGCCACCGCATCCGCGGGAAGGCGGGCCCGAGGACGAACCCCAAGCCAGGAGACCGGCCGGGTCTAAAATAGGTGTTGCCTTCCGCGGGGAGGGTGGCGTCAGGTGAAATTTTTCCTGAAGCCCGATCCTTCGTGACGCGAGGGGTCGGGCTTTGTTGTTTGCCCGCCGCTCACGCCCGCCGATGGCGCACCCAAAAAAGGAGCGCCAGATGAAGCGAGCCAGAGTTCTTCTCACAGTGGCCGCGGTGGTGCTGGGTTTCCTCGCCGCGCCGAGGGCGCGCGGCGAAGAACCGGCTGCGACCGCGACTGCATCATCAGCAACCTCACCATCGACAACGTCGACATCCACGAGCGGCGCCGCCACGCCGAATGCGCAAAGCAGCAAGGCCGCGGCCAACAAGACCGCGCCGGGCAAGGAGCACGAGCAGAAACTCAACCCGGTCGTGGTCACCGCGACACGAATCAAGGAGCCGCTCGCAAACGTCGGCACCACGATCACGGTGGTCGAAGACAGTCAGATCGAATCGCAGAAGATCCAGAGCGTCGAGACGGTGCTGCGCCAGGTGCCGGGCGTCACCGTCACGCAAAGCGGATCGCCGGGATCGGTCACCGACGTTTCGATCCGCGGTGCGACGCCGGCGCAGACGCTGGTCTTGATCGACGGCGTCGAGGTCAATACCGGCGGCACCGGCGAGTTCGACTTCGCAAATCTCACCACCGACAACCTCGATCGCATCGAGGTGCTGCGCGGCGCGGGCGGCTCGCTCTACGGCTCGCAGGCGATCGGCGGCGTCGTGAACGTGATCACGCCGGAGGGCGAAGGGCCGGCGCAAGTGAGCATACTGAGCGAGGGTGGCAACCGCGCGACGCAGGATCAGGTCGCGACGGTCAACGGCTCGGACGGAAAGCTCGGTTATTCGGGTGCGATATCATATTTTTCGACGCAGGGCTTCCGTCCGGTAAACGATAGCTCCGACAACCTCTCGGGCTCGGTCCGGCTCGACTATCATCTCGACGACGACACTACGTTCCGGGCGTTCGCGCGCTACTCGGCCGCGAATGTCAGCCTGGTCAACTTCAGCAATTCCGAGGGCATCGTGAACGATCCGACCGCGCACCAGCGTACGGAGTTCATGCTTTTCAAGGGCGAGGTCGAGCATCACTTTGGCGAGCGGCTGGTCGCGAAGGCTAGCGCGTTTTTCGTGCGTGACGATCTGAGGCTCAACTCGACGCCATTCAAAGGCAGCGTGAGCACCGAGATCGACAACATCCCGGACGAGATTCGCGGCGGCAACCTGGAGGCGGTCTACACCTGGGCTGAAGGCTTCCGCACGCTTGCGGGGTTCGACTTCCTGGATCGATGGATTCGCACCGACAGCTTGGATCTCTTTCCGCCGTTTGCGCCCTCCGCCACCGCGTTCCACGCGCGGCGCCAGGAATACGCCGGCTACCTCGAGCAGGAGGGCAGCTTCTTCCACGGACACCTGCTTGCGACCGGAGGCTTCCGCGTCGACGGGAACAGCCAGTTCGGCGAAGAGGAAAGTTCGGCGTGGTCGGTCGCGATTCCGATCCACCGCATCGCGACCACGCTGCGCGGCAGTTACAGCGAGGGTTTCCGCGCGCCCGCGTTCGACGAACTGTACTTCCCGGACTTCGGTAATCCAAATCTCAGCCCCGAGATCTCGAGCGAATATGACGGCGGTTTCACCACCAACTTCGGCGAGATGGCGTCGTTCACCTCGACCTATTTTTCACGCCGCGTGCACGATCTGATTGTGAGCGTGCCGTGCCCAACCTGCGTGTTCGGCTCGGAGGCGGGTAACGCGGAGCGCGTCGACACGCAAGGCGTCGAGGTCGTGCCGAGCATCACGCCGATTCGCGGACTCACCTTCAGCGGAAACGTGACGATCCTCGATGAGACGCACGTGTCGTCGTCGCCCACCATTCGGCCGCTGCGGGTTCCCAAGCATTCGGCGGCGGCGTTGCTGCAATACATACGCGGCAACATGTTCTTGCCGCACGATAAATTTACCGCGAGCCTCGCGTATATGTTCGTCGGCGATCGGGACGACATAACCGTCGAGTCCACAATTCAGAATCACAGCGCGTACAATCGTCTCGACGCGGTCGCGTCATACGCACTGGGAATTCCGTATGGCCGCATCCGCGACGAGGAAATCTTCGCGCGGATCAGGAATCTGACCGATCGCCGGTACTCGGAGGCGTTCGGATTTCCCGCTCCGCAGATAAACTTTGTGGCAGGAGTGAAGCTCAACCTCGAGTAGGACCAAAACGGGAGTTACTGCGCAGCACGCTGTTCGGCGCGGAAGCAGCGCTCGAACAGCGCGCGAATCCGCGAGCGGCGCTCGTTCAATTCGCGCAGCAGGCGCTCGGGACCATGTTCGCCCTCGATGCCCATCCGTCGCGCGAGCGGCAATAATGCGGCGTGTGCGGTGGGCAGCGCCCACGCGGGCTGGTCGCTCTCGATGCGGAGCCGGTTCTCGAGCTTCGAGAGAAAACGGTAGTCGGCTTCAAGCGCTAGAGCATCTTCGGGCGAGAGCATCCCAAGTCTGCCGAGAACCGCGATCAGCTCCGCCGTGTTGCGCACGCGCAACTCCGGATGCGCATGTCCGTGCCGCAGCGCCATCATCTGAGTCAGGAACTCGACGTCAACCAGACCTCCGCGTCCCTGCTTGAGATTGAGCCGATGCTCGTCCTCGACACCGATCTCGCGCTCCATCCGCGCGCGCATCGCTGCGATTTCGCCGACTTCCGCGGGATTCAGGCCGCGGCCGAAGACGAACTCCCGGCGCGCCGCCTCGACCTTCGCGCCGAGCGCCGCGTCGCCGGCGATCACGCGCGCGCGCACCAGCGCCTGCCGTTCCCAAACCGCGGAGCTCAGGCGATGGTAAGCGCGGAACCCCTCGAGCGAGGTCACCAGCGGCCCCGCATTTCCCGACGGCCGCAGCCTCAGATCCAACTTGTACGCGTAGCCCTCGCGGGTGCGCGATTCGAGGATGGTGATCAGCTTTTGCACGATGCGCGCCGCGAACTCGCGCCCGCTCGCCGCCACTTCAGCAGGCAGATCGTAAACGAAAATGAGATCGAGGTCGGAGTTGTAGGACATCTGCGCCGCGCCGAGGCGGCCCATCGCGATCGCCACCAACCTGAGCTCCTCGTGAAAACCGTAGCGCGCCGCAACTTCGGCGCGAGCGAGTGCGAGCGCCTCATCCAGCACCGCCTCCGCGAGATTAGTCAGCTCGACTTCGACTTCGTCCAATTCCAGCTCGCCACCCAGGTCCGCGATCGCGATGCGGAGGAACTCCTGATGGCGGAAGGCGCGCAGCGCATCGAGGCGAGTTTCGAAATCCGCGCTCGCGGCGACCAGCCCAGCGACTTCCTCGCGCAGCTCGGCGATGCTGCGATGCGAGCGCGCTAAATCCGAGCGCACCAGGGTATCGAGCATGTCAGGATGGCGAATGAAGATGGTCGAGAGATAGCGGCTCGAGGCGAACAGCTTTAGCAGCACCCGGCGGGTCGCCGGATGCTGCTCAAGGAGCGCCAGGAACGAGGCGCGCGCACCGATCGCGGCGATAAAACCGGCGAGATTCATCAGCGCAAGGTCCGGGTCGGGCAGCAAGCGCATCTCATCGAGTAGCAGCGGCCCGAGATGCTCGAGCAATTCGCGACGGCGCGGGCTGGCCGGCGCGTGCGAGGATCCGCGCGCGAGTAGCTCGAGATGCGGCGCCGCCTCGGCGGCGTGCACGAAGCCGAGTGCGGCCAGGTGATGCGCCGCTTCAGGATCGAACGCGGCGTGCCACGCCGCCTCCGCCGCGGCCGAGACCGGCGCGGCGCTTTCCTCTTCGCCGCCGGCCAACGTCTCGCGAAACTGGGTCGCGACCAGATCGCGATGGCGATTGAGCGTCGCGTCGAGGCGCGCGACGGCGTTGGCGTTCTTAACAAAACCCATTCGCGCCGCGAGCATCCGCATCTGCACTTCGTCGGCGGGCAGGCTGTGCGTTTGCAGGCCCGCGACCACTTGCAGCTTGTGCTCGACGTCGCGCAGAAATAGATACGCCTCGGCCAGGCTGTGCGCGCGCGCAGCGGGAAGATAGCCGAGCGCCTCGAGCCGCTGCAGCGCCGCGACGGTTTCCCGGACGCGCAGGCGCGGATCGCGGCCGCCATAAATCAGCACCAGAGATTGCACCACGAACTCCAGCTCGCGGATCCCGCCGTAGCCGAGCTTGATGTTGCGATGCACCATCGTATACGAACGCAGCTCCGCCTCGATCTGATGTTTCATCGCGCGCAACTGGCGCAGCGTGTCGAAGTCCAGGTAGCGCCGGTAAACGAAGTGCGAGAGCTCGCCGAGCAGGCGGCGTCCTAATTCGATCGCGCCAGCGACCGGTCGCGCGCGCAGCAGCGCTGCACGCTCCCAGGTCTGCCCGAGACTCTGGTAAAAACTCAGCGCACCTTCGAGCGGAGTCATGAGCGTCGAGTTGCGCCCGCCGGGACGCAGCCGCAGGTCCACGCGGAAGCATCCGGCGGAAAGCAGCTCGGTGAGCAACTCGCCGATGCGCGCGGCCGCCTCGGGAGCGGTTCGTGACGCGCCTGGATCGTAGAGGTAGATGAGGTCGACGTCGGAGCTGAGATTGAGCTCGTTGGCGCCGAGCTTGCCCATCGCGAGCACGCAGAACTCGCCCGCGTCGGCGCCGCGCGCGCCGAGCAACCGCATCGAGAACTCGAGCGCCGCGCGGATGCATTCGTCGGCCAGCGCGGACATCGCGCGAGCGGTCCCGGCCACGTCGGTTCGATCGAGCAGGTCCGCGATCGCGATTTTCAGAAACGCGGACCGCTTGAACGCGCCGAGAACTGCGGCCGCCTGGCGCCGATCCGACGCGAGGTCGGGCGCGAAGCGCAGCTTCAGCGACCCGATTAACGATTCCGCCGTCGCCGCGCGCGCCGCCGCGAAGTCGTCGAGCCATCCCGGCCCAATCGCGCTGAGAGACGCGCCCACCGTCTCTGAAGACCCGAGACAGAAAATCAAATCGCTCGCGACGGCGCGATCGGCGAGCGCCTGCTTCATAATCTTGGGCGATTGCTCCGCGAGCTTGAGCAGGAACGCGAGCGCGAGCCGCTCGTCGGGAGCGCGTTCGGCGGCGATCGTCTCGGCGCGTCCGGCAAGGCGCTCGTTTCCGAGCGTGCGCCGAAGACTGCGCGTGAGCATCGAGAGTCCTGGCGCCAGTGCCGCCTTGCGTCGCATCACGATCAAACATAACAAAGTCGCCGATCGCGCGCTTCGACGCCTCGTGCGACCTGGCCGCTTACGCGCGATGGCGTCGGCGCGGCGGCCGGAGCTAAGCTCGGTGTATTCTGCGCAAAGGAGTGGATGCGATGATCGTTCTCTACACCACCGAGCGCGATTACCCATGGGGTACGCTGCGCTCGACGCATGCGAGCAAGACCAAGGTCGTGCTCGAGGAAAAAGGGCTCCCGTATCGGATCGAAAATCTGCCGCCGGGAAATTTGTGGAAGAAGCCGCCCGAGATGCTCGCCAAGCATCCGCTCGGCAAGGTGCCCTACCTCGACGACGGTGAGCTCACGATTTTCGATTCGACCGTGATCAATGAATACCTCGACGAGCGCTACCCGACGCCGCGCCTGATGCCGTCGGACCCGGCCGCGCGGATGCGCGTGCGCGAGGCCGAGCAGTTCGCCGACGAGGCGATGCTGGTCGGGAGCATGCCGCCCATCTGGATGCCGTACTGGAGCGAGCCCGCCAAGCGCAACGCGGAGCAGATGCAGAAGGGACGCGATCTGCTGCTGACGCGCGACCTGCCGTTTCTCGACAAGCTGCTCGAGCGCGCGGGCGCCGGCGGTTACGTGTGCGGTGAGTTTTCCCTGGCCGACGCGCCGCTGATGGCGCTCGCGATGGTGCTCGAAGTCGACGCGCCAAAACTCGACGCCTTGCCTCGCGTCGACGCTTATCTGCAGCGGCTCCGTCAACGGCCGAGCTATCGCGCGATCAGCCCGCGGACCAAGGTCGCCGACGCAAGCGGCCGCGCCTGAGCGCGCGAACGTCCGAGCGCGAAAATGAAAAGGGGCGGTGGTCGAAACCGCCGCCCCTGTCATCGATCGAATTTCAGTCCTGTCAGGTAGCCTGCGCGGCGGCTCTCCTGTGGCGCGACGCGCGCGACGAGCCGTGCTTGAGCGAGCACTTCGATTTCGAGTGATGCGATGATCGCGACGTCGTCGCCACGACCTGTTTGATCGGAGCGGGCTTGATGGTCGCTTCGTCGGCGATGCCCGGGAAATACGCGTCCTCGAATTCATGCACCTGCATCGCCGCCAGGAATTCCGCGTAATAGTTTTTCACCGCGAAGCCGAAATGCGGCCCGCTGTAGCTCTGGACCATCTTGCCGTAGTCGTTGCCCGCCGTCGCGGCCGCGCGCGCGGTGCCGCCGGTGCCGTAGTTGTAGGCAGTGATCGCCAACGGCCAATCGCCGAGCGTGTCGTAGTTGTAGCGCAGCAGTTTCGCCGCGGCCAAAGTTTCGCGCTCCGGGTTGAGCCGATCGTCGTGGCGGCGCGAAATCTTCAGGTACTTGCTGCCCGTCGAGCGCGTGAACTGCCAGATTCCCACCGCGCCGGCGCCCGACTTGGCGCCCCCCTGGAATCCCGACTCGACCGACGCCAGCGTCACCAGCTCCGGCGGCACGCCGACGCTCTTGAACACCCGCTCCATCGTGGGACGATAGTATCGGCTGCGCAGGAGACCGGTGCGGAACTGCTCGCGCATCCCCTGCTGCACGCGCAGGTTTTCCGCCGCGAGCGCATATGAGCTCGGCGACGCGCCCTTGAACAGCGCCGCAACCTGGCGCGCCTCGTAGTCCATCGGGTCGCGCCCCGACGCCAGCTCGTTCAGGATGCCGCCGTATTTAATCTTTAGATATGAGTTGACCCAGTCGATTTCTTCGCGCGACGGCTGACCCTCGCCCGGCAGGTGAAAAACTTTGTAGACCCGCCAGACGTTGTCGCGATCAGTCAGGACGAAATCGCGAACCGAGTAGGCGGTGAAAACATCGACCCAGAACTGGATGTTGGGCTCCAGCGATGGGGGCCGCGGAAACCGGAATTGCGTTTCTGCCGACGCGCGCCCCGCGACGCCAAGCGTCAGCATCAGCATCGCGCCAGCCGCTATCGAAATAAATTTTCCTGAAACTCGGAACCCGCCGCCCAAAGTTTTCTCCGCGTCTATTCCAATGCCGCTGGCGCTCTATCAAATCAAATGCGCCGCCGTCCCGCTCCGGCCATTCGAACCCTATCGTGGCCGAAACGCGGGCCTCTTATCGATTACCGGGCTCGGCTCTGATAGTCAACAAATATGCAGGGCGAAATCGGCGAAGATACGGCAAATGTTAGCAAATCCGAGCGTTTGCGAGCATCCTTGACGCCGCTGGCGATCGCGATGGCCGCGCTCTGCGATCGCCGCCTCGACGCTTGCCGGATGCGGCCGGAATAATGCCCCGTCGCCCGCCGCAACTTCGCCCAGCTTCAAAGTCGCGCTGCTGACCCCCGGCCCGGTGAGCGACGCGGGATGGAATGCCGCCGCGTTCGATGGCCTGCAACTGATCAAGAAGGACCTCGGCGCCGATACCTCGCTGGTGCAGACCACTTCGCCCGCCGACTTCGAAGACGCGTTTCGCGATTTCGCCTCGCGCGGATGCAACCTGATTTTTGCGCACGGCTTCGAGTACACCGACACCGCGATCAAAGTCGCGCACCTGTTTCCGGACACGATGTTCGTGGTGACCTCGGGAAGCCGCACCTCTACCAACGTCGCGTCGCTCGCGTTCAAAATCGAAGAGGGCGCATACGTCGAGGGCGTGCTCGCCGGTGCGGTGACGAAGACTGGCGTGGTCGGCGCGATCGGCGGCATCAAGCTCCCGACCGTGAGCATCACCTTCGACGGCTTCGCGCTCGGCTTCCACTCGATCCGCCCCAACGGCCGGATGCTGGTGAGCTACACCGGGAACTTCGAAGACGTCGGCGCCGCCAAGGAAGCCGCGCTCGCGCAGATAAGCCAGGGCGCTGACCTGCTGTTCCACAACGCCGACGCAGCCGGTCTCGGCGTCTTCCAGGCGGCCGCGCAAGCGCACGTCTATGCATTCGGCGCGACGCGCAACCAGAACAACGTGATGCCGGAGACCGTGCTCGCCAGCGCCGTCAGCGACATCCCACACGCGTTCCTGAAGATCGCGACCGAGGTGAAGGACCACCAGTTTCATCCCGGGATGGTCGAATTCGGCATGAAGGACGGAATGGTCCGCGTAATTTTGAACCCGCTCCTGGAGCCAAAGCTACCGGCCTCCGCACTCGAACAGACCAAGCTCGCCGAGCAGCATGTGATCGCCGGCAAGGTAGCGCTACCACAAATGCCAGCCCTCGCGTCCGGCAATTGAGGGTCAGCAGGCAAAGTTGGAAACTCCATTCATTGCGCACTTCGAGGGATGGAAGGGCGGCAGAGTGATCCTTATTGTAGTCGACCACGAAGGTCTCGAATGGTTGATCTCGCAATTCGAACGGATCGCTTCGATTGAATCCGGATTGCAACAGCTCGTTCTTGGCGACGGACATCCGGTCGAATCAGACGGGCGCTGTTTGCTCACCATCGACCTAGGCGAAAGGAACGGTAGTCAGATGGCCCGCGTCTCGGAGCATACTTGGCACTGGACAGTCTCACTATCTGCCGCCGACTCTTTTCGAAATCTGCTATCGAGTATGTTGCGTGCAAAACACGCGTGCCATCAGTATTTCGACCCCGACAACGATGAGGCTCCCATTGTTGAGGTCAGTCTTGGCGAGTATCCGATCGACATGGTGCGGCGCTGGGCCGCCGAGTCTTGAATAAAACGAACACAGAATCCTTCCTTTGCCTAAGCGCCTGAGGAGACCACGCTATGGAAGTCGCGTTCGGAATCTTCGATCACCTGGAACGCCGCGAGGTTCCGCTCGAGCAGCTCTATGAGGAGCGCCTGCAACTGCTCGAGGCCGCCGATCGGGCCGGAATCTTCTGCTACCACCTCGCCGAGCATCACGCGACGCCGCTAGGGATGGCACCTTCGCCCAACGTGTTTCTCGCCGCGGTCGCGACGCGCACGCGCAGAATTCACCTGGGGCCGCTGGTCTATCTGCTGCCGCTCTATCATCCGGTCCGGCTGGTCGAGGAAATCTGCATGCTCGATCAGTTGAGCGGCGGACGGCTCGAAGTGGGCGTCGGGCGCGGCATCTCTCCCTACGAACTCGCGTACCTGAATGTCAACTTTTTGGAGTCGCGCGCGATTTTCGAGGAATCGCTCAAGGTGATCGTCCAGGGTTTGCGCGAGCGCAGGATTTCGCATCGCGGCGAGCGCTACAAGTTTGCCGGCGCGCCGATCGAGCTCGCGCCAAAGCAGCAGCCCAATCCTCCGTTCTGGTATGGCGCCTCGACTCCCGAAGGTCTGGCCTTCGCCGCGCGTCATCGGATGCAGATCGTGACCGGCGGCCCCAACGCGATCGTCAAGGGAACCGTGCAAGCCTATCGCGGCATGCTGGAGAAATTTCGCGACCACCCCGACAATCTGAATCCCCACATAAAGGACGTGAAAGCCGGCGCCGTGCGGCACTTCTTCGCCGCGGACTCGGACCGGGAGGCCGAGGGGATCGCGATCCCCGCCTATCGCGTCTACTACAACAACATCGTCAAGCTGTGGCGCGACTTCGGCGCCGTCCCTACCCTGTTCACCGACGATCTCCTGCGTGCGCGCGCCGCCGACGCGGCCATAGTGGGCTCTCCGAAATCGGTGCGCGAAAAGATCGCCGCCTACTTCGAACAAAGCGGTTCCAACTACCTGGTGCTGTCGTTCGCATGGGGCAGCCTCACCCACCAGCAATCGCGCCACTCCCTGGATCTGTTCGCATCAGAAGTGCTCCCACATTTCGTGCAGCGGCCGGCTCGCTGATTGCGCTGGTATCCCGGCAACATTGCGATCTGCCGCCGCCGCCCGGAAGCGCCGCTTGAGCGGCCTTCTCGGCGGCAGCTAAGCTTCTTTCAGGATCGAACACACACCGTGGATGAAATCGAGATAACCCCACTTGCCGCTCCGTTCGCGGCGAGCGTCCGCGTCCCCGGATCGAAGAGCATCACCAATCGCGCGCTACTGATTGCCGCGATGGCGCACGGTACATCGGTCCTCGAGGCCGTCGGGCTCAACGACGACACGCGCCGGATGGCCGACGCGCTGCGCACGCTGGGCTTCCGCATCGGGATCGATGAAGCCGCCGCGCGCATCACGGTTGAAGGAGCCGGCGGCGCAATCCCGGCGCACGGCGCCGAGCTGTTCATCGGCGGCGCGGGGACCGCGATGCGATTTCTCGCCGCCTTTGTGACCCTGGGCGCGGGACGCTTTCGAATCGACGGCAACGAGCGGATGCGCGAGCGCCCGATCGGGCCGCTGCTCGACGCGATGCAACGCCTGGGCGCCAAGGTGTTCAGCGAGCGCAACAATCGATGCCCCCCGAGCCCCCCGATCGTGATCGATGCCGGAGCGGCGCACGAGCGCTTTTCCGGCGGCATCACCGGGATCGACGCGAGCGAATCGTCGCAATTTGTATCCGCGATGCTGATGCCGGCGCCTTTGTGGCGCGACGGCCTCACGCTCAAGGTATCCGGCGACGCCGCCCGCCCGTTTATCGCGATGACGCTCGACCTGATGCGCGCGTGGGGCGCGCGATCCGCGCACGACGGCGACACCATAACGGTGCCCGGCGGCCAGACGTATCGCGCGCAAAGGTACGTCGTCGAGCCCGACGCCTCCAGCGCGAGTTACTTCGCCGCGGCCGCCGCACTGCTCGGCGGCACGGTCACACTCGAGGGAATCCGCAAATCATCGATTCAAGGCGACGCGCGCTTCATGGACGTGCTCGAGCAGATGGGCGCGCGCGTGACGTGGAGCGACCGCGGCGTCGAAGTCGCCGGCACCGGGCGCCTGCGCGGCGTCGACCTCGCGATGAATGCAATGCCCGACATGGTGGCGACGCTCGCCGCGATCACGCCGTTCGCGTCGTCGCCGACGCGGATTCGCGGCGTCGCGTTCATCCGCCATCACGAGAGCGATCGGATCGCGGCGCTCGCCACCGAGCTAAGGAAACTTGGCGCCGCGGTCGATGAATTCGACGACGGTCTCGCAATCCAGCCGTCAAACATCCACGGCGGTAGCGTCGAAACCTACGATGACCATCGCATCGCGATGAGCTTCGCGGTGGCCGGGCTCAAGACCGGCGGCATCCGCATCAAAAATCCCGCCTGCGTAGCAAAAACCTTCCCCGACTTCTTCGCGACCCTGGCGCAGCTCGGCCGCATCGCGCCGAGCTGACGACTGCCACTCAATGAGTCGAGTAAAGGAGGGACGTGATCTTCAGCGTGGCGATGCGGCTCATTCGTGATCATGATCGATGGGATCCGGAGACACCTGCCGTGATTGCCTGGATCGAGAGCTCGGTTGGGCCAGACGCGCATTTTCTAAGCGTCAAAGCGATGCCACCGTCGGCGACCGCGAAGCACCTCGTTGAAGTTGTCCTTGGAGATGGGTCGACAATGCGGCTCGTTCTGCGCCGCTACCACGACGCGAAGCGGCTGGCGAACGACCCCTGGTATTTGCCGGCGCACGAAGGCCTGGCGCTCAAATTGCTGGAGAGTACGCCGGTTCCCGCCCCTCACCTCTACGCCACCGATTTCGACCGGGTTGTCTGCGACGTGCCCGCGCTCCTCGAATCCTGGCTGCCAGGCGATCCTGAGTGGCATCCCGATGATGTTGATCGCTATCTCGCGCGAGCGGCCGAGGTACTTGTTGCGATCCACGCGGTCCGTGTACCGCCCAAAACCAGGCTTCCCGCCTACGCACCGTACTCTGAGCGGAAGCGCCTGGTATCACCCTCGTTTTCGACACATCCCGGCTTGTGGGAGCGTGTCGCCACCATCCTTGATTCTCGCCCGCCCGCACACAAACCAACCTTCATTCATCGCGACTACCATCCCGGGAATGTCTTGTGGGACCGGGCACAGGTGACGGGCGTGGTTGATTGGGCGACTGCCGCGTGGGGTCCTCCCGGGATCGATCTCGCACGGATGCGGCAAAACCTGGCCGCGCATCTTGGGGAAAACACCGCCGATCGATTTGCCGCCGCCTACGTAGCGGCTGGAGGAGATCCCTCCGCACGCGATCCTTATTGGGATCTTCTGGATGCGGCCGATTCCTTGCTGGACCTTGAATCAGCCACCGGTCCCGGTAATGGCGATTTCGCGCGCTTCGAGCGTTACGTACAAAACGTGATCGCTCAATGCTGAGGATACGGACTTTCGTCTGGTAGTGCCCTGATTTGAAACCGTTAAATAAAAAAGAAGATGGTCCGCGCCGGGAAGATCCTTTGGACAATATCGATGGGATCCTCCTTGGCAGCGGAACAGAGGCAGCGAAGTGAGAAGACTTTCTTTCTCGATCCGGCCCGCAACTGTTGGGGACTATGAACAGCTTTGCTGCGTATGGGAGGTCGGGGACGCCCTTCATCGTGATGCCCTGCCTCATATTTTCCGCTCGTCCGGCGAACCATCAATGGATCGGGCCAACGTCCAGGCCCTGATTGATGGATCGAAAAGTGCGATTATTGTTGCTGACGCGGTGGGAGAGGTAGTTGGCGTTATGACAATTGTCGAAAAACTCGTGACAGCTACCGCTATCAAGGTGGCGCGACGATATGTCGAAATAGACAGTATGGCCGTCAAACAGTCAGCCCAGCGTCAAGGTGTCGGACGAGCTCTTATTGATGCTGCCGCAGACTGGGCCAGAGGTCGTGGAGTTACCAGATTGGAATTGAATGTATACGAATTTAATGAAGCCGCAGTAGCCCTATATCGCGGAGCGGGTTTTTCGACCCAAAACAGGCGAATGACCCGTCAGATTTCAAACTAGGATACTACCCAGAGCCTTGCCTCTCCTGTGTAGTGCGGAGAAGTTGACATTTAAGGCCTACGCGGAATTTCATCTCAAGTTCGACCCGTATCACGAAGAGACTGCCGTCATCCGGTGAGTCTACCCCGAAGAATCGAGCTTCGATTGCGGGCTCTCTAAGGCTTGAGGATCGAGCTTCACGCCGGGACGAGTTGCAGCGCAAGAAGTAGAGGAAGCAGCCGCTTTTTATAAAGTGAAGATGAACTCTACACGCACCGCTGCTCGCAACGCCACCAGAACCACTGCCGTCTCATTGAGTCGGTGAAAAACGAAGGTCATCCTGAGCGCAGGCTGCCGGAGTCGAAGGATCGAAACGAACCTTTCGACCTGCTACTAATAGTTGAACTCCTCGGCACCAACGTATCGCCACGCTTGACTCGGTGACTTAGTGCCGGCGCAATGCTCACATGCCATCACGGGTAGCCAACTACTATGTGTACATCCTCTCAAGCTATACCGGCACCTTGTACATCGGCATCAGCAATGACCTGGATCGAAGAACCGTGGAGCATCGGAAAGGGTACGATCCCCGGCTTCACTCTGCGCTACCGAGTGACGCTACTGGTGTACTTCGAGCGCTTCGACAGTCCGAGGGCAGCCATAGCAAGTGAGAAGCAGCTCAAGGGATGGCGGCGCGAACGAAAACTACAACTGATACAAACGGTTAATCCCGAATTGGAAGATCTGAGCGCCGGCTGGTTCGATAAGAAGTAACCCTCCAGGGCTATGAAGACAGCGAACGATGGTGCCGGGGAAAACCATCTCTAAGTATCAGGTCGAGAGGTTCGCTTCGATCCTTCGACTCCGGCAGCCTGCGCTCAGGATGACCTCCTTCTTTTAGTGACGTCCTCAAGACGACGGTGGTTTCTGTGCAGTCTCTCTTTTCGCCGCCCGATAAAAAATGTTTCGGATTTTAAGAAGATTTCTCCACGGCACACTCGGTTCAAAACGCCAACTGAACCACCGCCGTCCCGATGCTCGATCAAGCAGCGTCGTCATCCTGAGCGTAGGCTGCCGGAGTCGAAGGATCGAAGCGGACCTCTCGACTCAACGCATAAGAGGTGGGTGTCCTCGGCACTGCTGATCGCACGTAACGGTTTGGTACTGCAGCAACGGCTAGGATCCTTCGACTCCGGCAGCCTTCGCTCAGGTTGACTTCTTTTTTTGACGAGGTATTGAAACTACGGTCGCTTCGGTTCGCTTCCTGCTTTCGCCTGAAACTCACAAACTCCCGATCAACTCGCAGGAGGACGTTGTCACCTATGTTGTATTTTCCGCAAACGAGAGTGCGCGGAGGACTGCTTTCAATCGGCGAGTAAAAAACGGAACGTCGACCTGGACGACGCGGTAGCCCCCGTCAGCGCGCGACGCTTTCGAGCGCGACGGCTGCGATGCGGGCGCGTGCGAGTAGCAGCGCTTCGGCGGCGGCGGTGTATTCGTCTTCGTAGGCACTCAGCGTCGCGATCCGATCGGCGGCGGCCTTCTCGTCGGCTGCCGCCGCTTGCGCATCGATCAAGGCGGGGCGCTCCGCGCCGTACGCGAGCACCGTCATCACGCCGTCCCTGACCTCGGCAAGTCCGCCCGAGACCACCCAGTTTTCGACGCCGCCGTCATCAAGATTGATCCTCAGCACTCCCGGGACCAGCGAGGTGATGTAGTTGATGTGCTTGGCGAGCACCGCGAACTGTCCGAGCGCGCCTTCGGCGGTGACCTCGATCACCGGGCCGTCGAAGACAACGCCGGTCGGCGTGACCAGCTTGAGCGGGAAGGTTTCCGCCATCGCGCGCCGCCGCTCTGGTTCCTAGCGCGCTTCGCCGCGCGCCAGGCGCTCGGCCTTCTCGCGCGCCTGCTCGATAGTGCCGACCATGTAGAAGGCCTGCTCCGGCAGATCGTCGCACTTGCCGTCCAGTATTTCGGCGAAGCCGCGCACCGTATCCTGGCGGGCGCAATAAACGCCCGGAAGGTTGGTGAAGATCTCGGCGACGAACATCGGCTGCGACAGGAAGCGCTCGATACGCCGCGCGCGCGCGACCACCAGCTTGTCCTCGGCCGACAGTTCTTCCATTCCGAGGATCGCGATGATGTCCTGCAGGTCGCGATAGCGCTGCAGTATCTGCTGCACGCGGCGCGCGACGGCGTAGTGCTCCTCGCCGACCACCTCCGCAACCAGGATCCGCGAGTTGGAACTGAGCGGATCGACGGCGGGAAAAATCGCCTTTTCGTAGACCTTGCGATCCAGCGCCACCGCCGCGTCGAGATGGCTAAAAGTGGTCGCCGGCGCCGGGTCGGTGTAGTCGTCGGCGGGAACGAAAATCGCCTGCACCGAGGTTATCGCGCCCTTCTTGGTGCTGGTGATGCGCTCCTCCAGCTCGCCCATGTCGGTGCCCAGGGTGGGCTGATAACCGACCGCGCTCGGCATGCGGCCGAGCAGCGCGGAAACCTCCGAGTTGGCTTGCAGGAAACGGAAAATGTTGTCGATGAAGAAGATGACGTCCTTGCCCTCTTCGTCGCGGAAATATTCGGCGACCGTCACTCCGGTCAACGCCACCCGCGCGCGCGCGCCGGGCGACTCGTTCATCTGGCCGTAGACCAGCGCGGTCTTCGAGATAACTCCCGACTCGGTCAGCTCGCGATAGAGGTCGTTGCCCTCGCGCGAGCGCTCGCCGACGCCGGCGAACACCGAGACGCCGCCGTGCTGCTTGGCGACGTTGTTGATCAGCTCCAGGATGGTGATGGTCTTGCCGACGCCGGCGCCGCCGAACAGGCCGATTTTTCCGCCGCGCGCAAACGGGCAAATCAGGTCGACGACCTTGATCCCCGTCTCCAGGATTTCAGCTTCCACCGCCTGGTCGGCAAACGGCGGCGCGTCGCGATGTATCGGCATCGTCGAAGTGCCCTCGATCACTCCGCGCTCGTCGACCGCGTCGCCGACCACGTTCATGATGCGCCCGAGCGTGCCGGGGCCGACCGGCACCGAGATCGGCTTGCCGGTGTTGGCGGCTTCCATCCCGCGCACCAGGCCGTCGGTCGAGTCCATCGCGATGCAGCGCACGGTGTTCTCGCCGAGATGCGCTTCCACTTCGAGGACCAGGTTTCCCGGCCGGTCGCTGATCGAGGGGTTGCTCACGCGCAGCGCCGAGAAAATCGGCGGCAGCTCGCCGGCGCCGAACTCGACGTCGACGACGTTGCCCAGCACCTGGTTGATGCGTCCTGGTTGTAGGTCACTCATGGCTTGCGGTTATCCTGGTTGGTCCTGCGAAATTTTTCTGTTTGAGGCTGCCGATGCTCACGCCTGTCCGCGCAGCGCCTCGGCGCCGCCGACGATGTCCATCAGCTCACGGGTAATCTGCGACTGCCGCGCGCGGTTCATCTCCAGCGTGTAGCGCGAGATCATTTTAGTCGCGTTGTTGGTCGCACTGTCCATCGCGGTCATCCGCGCCGCCTGCTCGCTCGCCTCGGCCTCCAGCAGGGCGTGAAACACGGCGGCCTCGAGGTAGCCGCGCAGGACCACCGGAACCAGCTCATCGCGCGAGGGCTCGACCAGGTAGTCGATTTTGGGCGCGTCGGATTTCGAAATCTGCGCGCTGACGTTCGCGTGCTCGGCGATTCCCGCCTCGCCCGGCGGCTTCACCGGCAGCAGCAGGTCGTAGGTCGGCCGCTGCGTCATCGCGGAATGAAAATGCGCGTACACGATTCCGGTTTCATCAATCGCGCCGGTGCGGTAATCGGCGAGCATCTTCGTCGCGATATCGCGGGCCAGCGCGATAGTCGCAAGGCGCGGCGTGTTTTCCACCCGCGAAAGTGCGATCGGCACACGCGTGCGCGTGAAGTGCTCGACCGCTTTCTTGCCCACCGCAAACAGCTCCACCGCAATACCCCTGCCCGCAAGTTCGCGCATCACCTGCTCGGACTTGCGCATCACGTTGTAAGTGTAGCCGCCGGCCAGCCCGCGATCAGAGCCAATCACGACCAGCAGCGAGCGCTTCTGCGCGCCTTCCACCGGGGCAACGGAAATTCCCTCCGAGGTCAGCAGCGAGTCGGCCACCCGCGCCAGCGCCTCGCTGTAGGGCAGCGAATCCAGCAGCGCTTCCTGCGCGCGGCGCAGGCGCGCGGCGGAGATAAGCTTCATCGCGCGCGTGATCTGCTGGGTCGATTTGACCGAAGCGACCCGGCGCCGGATTGCCTTGAGCGATGCCATCGTCGAACGCTAACCAGCCCGGCTAGGCGGCCGCGGGAGCGGCGGCCTTCTTGTTTTCGGCCAGGAACGACTCCAGGTACCCGTCGAGGGCGGCCTTCAGCTTCTTCTTGAGATCGTCGCTCAGCTCTTTCTTGTCGCGGATCTCCGCGAGCAGCTCGGGGTGGCGCGCATCGAACAGCGTGTAGAGGCCAGTCTCGAACGGCCGAATCTGGTCGAGGTCGAGCTTGTCGAAGTAGCCCTCCATCGCGGCGAAAACGATCAGCACTTCCTTTTCCACCGGCAGCGGGTCGTACTGGTTCTGCTTGAGCATCTCGGTCAGCCGCGCGCCGCGGGCGAGCAGGCGCTGCGAAGACGCGTCGAGATCGGAGCCGAACTGCGCGAAGGCCGCCATCTCGCGATACTGCGCGAGGTCGGCCTTGAGCGTGCCGACCGCCTGCTTCATCGCCTTGATCGCGGCTGTCAGTCCGACTCGCGAAACTGAAACTCCGACGTTCACCGCGGGACGCACGTTCGAGTTGAACATGTCCTTATCGAGGGTGATCTGGCCGTCGGTGATCGAGATGACGTTGGTCGGGATGTAGGCGGAGATGTCGCCTTCCTGGGTCTCGATGATCGGCAGCGCGGTGAGCGAGCCGCCGCCGGCCTCGTCGCTCATCTTGGCGGCGCGCTCGAGCAGGCGCGAATGCAGATAGAAGACGTCGCCGGGATACGCTTCGCGGCCCGGCGGACGGCGCAGCAGCAATGACAACTGGCGGTAGGCCTGCGCCTGCTTGCTCAGATCGTCGTACACCAGCAGCGCGTGGCGGCCGTTGTCGCGGAAATATTCGCCCATCGTGCATCCGCAGTACGGCGCGATGTATTGCAGCGGGGCGGCTTCGGAAGCGGTCGCGGCGACCACGGTGGTAAACTCCATCGCGCCCGCGCGCGTGAGCCGCTCGACCACTTGCGCAACCGTCGAGCGCTTCTGCCCGATCGCGACATAAAAGCACTGCACGTCCTGCCCGCGCTGATTGATGATGGTGTCGATCGCGATCGCGGTCTTGCCGGTCTGGCGATCACCGATGAGAAGCTCGCGCTGGCCGCGTCCGATACAGAGCATCGAGTCGATAGCCTTGATTCCGGTCTGCAGCGGCTCTTTGACCGGCTGGCGGCGGATGATTCCGGGCGCCTTGATCTCGATGCGGCGGGTCTCGGTGGCCTTGATCGGACCCTTGTCGTCGATCGGCTGGCCCAGGGCGTTGACCACGCGGCCCAGCAGCGCGTCGCCGACCGGGACCTCCGCGATTCGGCCGGTGCGCTTGACCTCGTTGCCTTCCTCGATCGCCTGCGGATCGCCAAACAGGGCGGCGCCGACGTTGTCCTCCTCGAGATTGAGCACTAGGCCATAGATCTGATGCGGGAATTCGAGCAGCTCGCCGAAGGCGGCGTTCTCAAGGCCGTAGATGCGCGCGATACCGTCGCCGCAGGAAAGCACGCGGCCGGTCTCGCGGACGGCGATAGTGCCCTCGAAGCCCTTGATCTCGTTCTTGAGGATCTCGCTGATTTCCGATGGTCTGATTTCCGCCATAACGTTGTTCTATTGCCCGGCCTCACCCGCGAGCCTGCGCCGTGCATCGGCCAGTCGGGTTGCGAGGCTGCCGTCGTAGATCTTCCCGCCGAGCTCGGCGACCACGCCGCCCAGCAATTCCTTGTCAACTTTTACCGTCGGAATGACCTTTTTGCTCGCGATCTTCTCCAGCGCCGCGACCGCCCGCGCAACCTCCAAGTCACTGGGAGAGAGGGCGAAAGTCAGCGTCGCCCGCGCGCGGCCAAGCAGGTTGTCAACCTGGTCGCCATACGATTCGGCGATCGCGCCAATGTCCACGACCCGTCCATGCCGCGCGATCACGACGGCCAGCGAGCGCAGCGGGAAGCTCAGCTCGAGCTTCTCCGCGATCTTGGCCATCGCCTCCTGCCGCGCCGCGTCGGAAAGTTCCGGCGACGACAGCCGCGCCATCAGCTCCGGCGCCTCGACCATCGCGGCGAGCCGATCGAGTTCCTCGCCCCACTTCTCGACCTGGCCGCGCTCGGCCAGCTCGAGCAGCGCGCGCGCGTAGCGCTTGGCGACTCGCGAGCCTTTCATCGGCTGCGCTCCTGCCCCAGGCGTTCCATGAAACCGTCCACCAGCCGGCCCTGATCGGCGGGCTGGAAGCTGCGTGCGATCAGATCGCGCGCGAGCGCCGCAGCGGTATCCGCCAGGCGCGCGCGCACCCGCCTTTGCGCCGCTTCCGCCAGCGCCGCCGAGGTGAGCACCGAATCCTTTTTCATCCGCTCTGCGTTCGCGCGCGCGACGTCGCGGACTCGCGCCACCTGGTAGCCGGTCTCCGCCTCGATCTCGGACTTGAGCTCTTCGAGCTCGGCCTCGAGACGCGCGATTTTCGCCGCGGCTTTATTAGCGAGGTCCTGAGCCTCGCTGAAGGCGCGCGCGGCGCGCTCCAGACTCTGGCGGATGCTATCGCCGCGGTCGGCCATATATTTCCGCACCGGCGCCACTGCGTAGTACACCAGCAGCGCGACGAACAAGCTGAAATTGATCGCGAACAGCCCGAGCGTGAACCACGAGCCCGAGCTCTTGGGCTGCTCGGCCGCACTGGCAAGCGCGGGCGTGAGCGCGGTGATGATTGCCGCCGCGATCGCGATCTGTCTCTTGTTCATCGGCCGGTGGTGATTGGTATTGATGGGTTGCGCAAATTTCACAAGCCGCGCACGAGTCGAAGTCACTTTCGCTGCGTCAGTTTCCCGAGCCAGCGCGATTTCCATTCAGCGGGCGTCCCAGCACGCGCTCGGCGAGTTCCGCCGCAAGCGTACGCCCGACGCCCTCCAGTTCGCGCTCGGCGGCCGCGAGCTCGTGCTCGATTTCGCTCCGCACCCGCTCCAAGCTCGCGCGCGCATCAGCCTTGGCGGCCTCGATCAACTCCGCTGCTTCGGACTCGGCCGCGCGGCGTTCCGCCTCGCGCCGGGTGAGCGCGTCGCGCCTGACGGCGGCCAGCCGTTTCTCGCGCTCTTCCTCGGCGGCGCGCGCCTCGTTGACCAGTTGCTCGGTGCGATCGCTCAAGTCCTTGAGCCGGTTCTCGCGCTTCGCGATCAGGCTCAGGAAAGGGCGAAAAAACAGTCGGCTGAATATAAACCAGAAAACCAGGAACGAAACAATCAGGGCGAAGAAGGTCCCCCAGTCCGGCGGAATGTGCATGTTACGGCATCTCCCCTGCGGGGTGGCTCCAGGCGCGATGCATCAGGGCAGCGGGAAATTTTAGATGCGACGAGAGCGCGGAGGCGGCGGTAAAACTCACGCCTGCTTCTGCCCTGCAGCGGCCTGCGCCACGCGCTCCTCCTTGGGGAATACGGTTACCTTCCGATCTTCCCGCACGCTGTCGGCCTGCATCGAGCAGTGGCCCTCGAACACCGCGCCTTCATGCACGACCAGCACGGGAGCCGCGAGGTTGCCCTGCACTTTGGCCGAAGGACGAATCTCGATACGCTGCGAAGCGCTGATGTCGCCGCTGACCTTGCCTGCCACGATCACCGAGGCGGCTCTGATATGCGCAGTTATCACCGCCGACTCGCCGATCGTGATGGCGTCCTTGGCGGTCAGCTCGCCGTCGAGTTCGCCGTCCACGCGCGCGGGTCCGTCGAAGGAAACCTTGCCGCTGATCTTGGTACCGCGGTCCAGGTAGGCACGTCCTTCCGACGGTGAGGGCGTCATCGGCTTCGGAGCCGCCGCAGACGCCGCGGGAGCGTTCGATGAGTTCGTTGGGGGAGGCACAAAAGTAGACGCGGCCGGCGCCGACGGAGTGATCGAATTGTCTTTCCTGATGCTCTTCTCGGGTTCCTTGCTGAACAGCGCCATCGCTGACCTCCGGCGGGCGCAAAAAACCACGCACCGCCTCGTTGTTTCGAAGCTTAGGCTTGGCTAATAACCGATGCAATTGAAGGTGTCAAATTTTCATGAGCTTCGGCGCCCGACTTTCCGTAGATTGGTGTCGGGCGACCGGCGGCGGCGAAAAGTAGACGCCTTTCACAACGCTCGAAAGCCAGCCAATTCGCACGGCATTGTTGGAAGCCAGAGGTACAATTAGGTTGAAAAAGACGACTCTAGAATAAGGAGTTGTCGACCACACAGGAGTATCGCCATGGCCACGATCCCAGACAAATACATGGACCTGATGCGCGACAAGAAGGCGTTCGCGGATCTCGCGACGATTATGCCCGACGGCTCGCCGCAAGTGACGCCGGTATGGTTCGAGTATAAGGACGGCAAGGTGCGTATCAACACGGCGCGCGGACGGCTCAAGGATCGCAACATGAAAGTCGGCGCATGGGTCGCGCTGTCGATCATGGATCCCGATAATCCCTACCGCTACGTTGGGATCCGCGGGCCGGTCACGCTCGAAACCGAGCAAGGCGCCGACGCCCACATCGACTTGCTCGCGAAGAAATACCTCGGCCGCGACTATCCGTTCCGCCAGGCCGGCGAGAAGCGCGTAATCTACGAGATCGATCCGAAGAAAGTCCACGTCAACGGATGAGCAACCGGCGCGGCGCGAACCTGGAGCTGCTCAAGCACATTGGATAGCCACGAATATAGTCAGCCGCTCGACGACCTGGCGCTCATCGCGTGTGCGCACTGCGACTTGCTGCAGCGACTTCCGGAGCTCGCGCCGGGCGCGTCCGCGCGATGCCCACGATGCGACAAGGAGCTGTGGCGCCGCCGCGAGGACTCGCTCAATCGAACGCTGGCGCTTGCTCTGGCGGCCGCGGTGCTCTACATCGTCGCGAACTCCGTGCCGATGCTAGGCCTCACCATCGTCGGGCGCCAGTCCTTCACCACTGTGTTCGGAGGCGCGCAGGCGCTGTGGGCGGATCGGCAGTGGATCGTCGCAGCGCTGGTATTCTTCACCGCGATCGTCGCGCCCGCGCTGCAGATCGGCATCATGCTGGCGGTGGTGCTCGGAGCGCGGCGCAAACGCCCGCCGCGATGGGTCGGGATGCTCCTGCGGCATCATCCGACCACCCGCATCTGGAGCATGATCGAGGTCATGATGCTGGGCGTGCTGGTCGCGCTGATCAAGATCGCGGACTACGCGACGGTTATTCCCGGAGTCGCGCTCTTCGTGCTCGGGGCATTGGTCTTCGTGCTCGCCGGGATGCAGGCGAGCTTTGATTCCCGTGAGGTGTGGAGCAGGGTCGAATGGGCGGAGGCGCGAGCACGGCGCCTCGCCGCCCGTGGGCATCGGCATCGGATGGCCGAAAGCACGCCATGACTGCGACTCCCACCACGCGCGAGCCAACGAGCGCGATGCAACAGGGATTGCAGGGCTGCGAGGGATGCGGCTTGGTCTCGCGTCCCGCGCCCGGCCAGCACGAAGGACGCTGCCCGCGATGCGATGCGCCGCTGGAGTTCCGCAAGAACCAGAGCTTCCAGCGCACCTGGGCGTTCGTGATCGCCGCCGCTATCTGTTACATCCCGGCCAACGTCCTTCCGGTGCTGAGGACGACTACCGCCACCGGCACCGAGACCGACACCATCTTGCAAGGCGTCGTGTTGCTGTGGTCGCCGACCGGATGGCCGCTCTCGCTCATCGTGCTGTTCGCTAGCATCATGATTCCGAGCGCGAAAATCCTGGCCTTGGTCTACCTCCTGATTGTTGCGCGGCGCGGCGTTCCCGGGAACCATGTGCAACGCGTCCAGCTTTACCGATTGGTCGAGTTTATCGGACGCTGGTCGATGGTAGATGTATTCGTCGACACTTTTACCGCGGCGCTAATCCAGCTCCAGCCGCTGATGTCGGTGGAGCCGGGGCCCGGCCTGGTTTTCTTTGCTGCGGTGGTGGTGCTGACGATGCTGGCGGTCGAGTCCTTCGATCCGCGGCTCATCTGGGACTCGACAGGTCCAGACGAGTCCGGTTCGGGAGAGGAAGGCTCGAAAAAGGCGGGTTCTAAAGAGGTCTCCTATGCCTGAAAGCGAAACACCACCGCCCCCCGAAGTCCCGGCTTCGCGGGCCGTCTCCAGGAGCCGCACGCGGCTCTCCCTGGTTTGGGTCATTCCGATCGTGGCGGCTGTCGTCGGCGGATGGGTCGCGGTCACGCGGATCCTGGGCGAGGGCCCCAAGATCACGATCATCTTCCGCACCGCCGAGGGGCTGGAGGCGGGCAAGACCAAGATTCACTACAACGGCGTCGATATCGGCACGCTCACCGACATCCGTCTCTCCGACGATCATCAGCGCGTGATCACCACCGCGCAGATGGAACCCAAGACGGAAGAATTCCTGGTCGCGGACACGAAGTTCTGGGTTGTGAAGCCGCGCATCTCCGGCGCCAACGTGACCGGATTGGGCACCCTCATTTCCGGCTCCTACATCGGCGTGGAAATCGGCACTTCAAAAGAAACCCGGCGCGAGTTCATCGCGCTGGAAACCCAGCCGGTCATAAGCGGCGAGACGCCCGGCCGCTTTTTCGTGCTGAAAACACCCGACCTGGGATCGCTCGACACCGGTACGCCGATCTACTTCCGGCGCCTGCAGGTCGGCCAGGTCTCATCTTACGAGCTCGATCAGGACGGCAAGTTCCTGACCGTCAGGATCTTCGTGCGCGCGCCCTACGATCAGTACGTCAACGCGAACACGCGCTTCTGGCACGCCAGCGGCATCGACCTGTCGCTCACCGCCAGCGGCCTCACCGTGCAGACCCAGTCTCTGCTCTCGATTCTGGTCGGCGGCATCGCATTCGAGACCGCTCCGAGCGTCCTGATCCAGCCACCGGCCGACGAGAATGCCACCTTCATTCTGTTCAGCGATCGGGCCGAGGCGTTCAACCCGCCGCCCCGCAATCCGCAGACTTACCAGCTCGTCTTCAAGGACTCGGTGCGCGGCCTCGAGCCCGGCGCGCCGGTCGAGTTCCGCGGCATTCCGATCGGTAAAGTCTCGGACATCAGCGCGCAAATCGATCTGAAGACCTTCGACTTCTCCGTGCCGGTGACTATCAAGCTCGATCCGGAGAGACTCGGCGTGAAGGTCTTTGACCTCAGCAACGGCGTGAACCTGGAGACGGTGCGCCGCAAGTTGATCGACGCCCTGGTGGCGCATGGAGTCCGCGCGCAGTTGCGGACCGGCAACCTGCTGACCGGGTCCGTGTTCGTAGCGCTCGACTTCTTCCCCAATGCGCCTCCAACCAAGGTCGACTGGACGCAGACTCCCGTGCAATTACCGACCACGCCGGGGCAACTCGAAGCCACCGAGGCCAGCGTCTCCGACATCCTGGCGAAACTCGACAAGGTGCCCTTTCAGGAGATCGCCAACGACCTTCACAAAGCGATTAACCAGCTCGATCAGACTCTCGTGACCGCGCAAGGCGCGCTGTCGACCGCGCAGGGAACGCTAGTGAGCGCGCAAGGCACCATCCAGAATGCCAACAACTACGTCGAGCCCAACTCGGTGCAGGCCCAGCAATTGGCCAATACGCTGTCGGAGGTGAGCCGCGCGGCGCGATCGTTGCGCGTCCTCGCCGACTATCTCGAGCGCCATCCCGAGGCGCTCCTGCGGGGCAAGACCGGGGAGGCGAAGTGATGGCGCCCCGCCGAGCAAATCTGATCTCAGTTGCGTACCTGGTCTCGATCGCGATGATCGCTGCGCTGGCCACAGGTTGCAGCACCGCGACCTCCCATTTCTACAACCTCGACTCCACCGCGGTCGCCGAAAGCGCGCCGCCTGAGCGCGTCTCGATCATGGTCGGCCCGGTGTCCATCCCCGCCTCGGTCGACCAACCGCAGTTCGTGGTGCAGGTCGCGCCCAACCGCGTCGACGTCGACGAGTTCAACCGATGGGTCGCGCCGCTGAGCGACAGCATCGCGCGGGCCGTCGCCGGCGACCTCGCGGTCCTGCTCGGCACCTCAGACGTGGCCGCGGGACCGCTGGCGAACTTCGCGCCGGACTACCGCGTCACCATCGCCGTCCTGCGCTTCGACTCGATTCGCGGAAAATCCGCCGTGCTCGAGGCATTATGGACCGTGCACAAGACCGCGGGCGGAGAAACGCGCTCGGGCAGGACGCAGGCGCAACAGCCAGTGCAAGGCGATAGCTTCGAGGCGCTGGCAGCCGCGCACAGCCGCGCGCTCGCTACCATGAGCGCCGACATCGCCGCGGCGATCCGCGCGCAAGCCGCCGAGAAGCCGCCGCCCGCTCAAGCCTCCGCCAGGTGAGCCGACCGTTCGACCAGCGAGGAAGTCGCGTTCCCGGACGATCGCAAGTCTGCGGCCGACGGGCAATCGCAAAGTAGAAGATTCGCTGCAGGGGCCGCCACGCGAGCGTGGATTGTTGACTGTAGTTATATCGTACGATATAACTCAAGTCGCTGTGAACGCTATTCCAAACGTACCTACTTTTGCTCGTATCTCAAGTGAAGCTGTCGGTCTTTCGGAGGTAATTTATGATGGTCTGTGGCACCCGTCGTTTTCATCGCCGCGCTCGATGGCCCGAGTTCGCGGGCCTCGCGATGCGCTCGCGGTTCTTCGGCCCCGGCGAGGTCAGGCTCGCACTCCTCTCGCTCCTCGCCGACTCGCCCAAGCATGGCTACGAGGTCATGCGCCAGCTCGAGGAACGCTCCGGCGGTATCTACCAGGCTAGCGCCGGAACCGTGTACCCCACGCTGCAGCAGCTCGAGGACGAGGGCCTCATCATTTCCGACCTTCAGGACGGCAAACGCGTGTACCGCGTCACTGACCCCGGCCGCGAGGAACTGAAGCGCGAGGACGAGACCGTCAGGCGCATCTGGTATCGCGCGCGCCGATGGGCTGGATGGCGCGGCGCGTTCGACCCCGAGGCTGCCGAACTGCGCGGACCCGCGGAGCGGCTGGTGAAGGCGGCGTTCCGCGCGGTCGCGGGCGAGATGGGCCAGGGAGATCGCGGCGACCACGGCGAGCGCGTCGACAAGGTCCGCGAGATTCTCGAGCGCACGCTGCGCGAGCTCGACGCTCTGCGAGGCGGGAAGTGATCAGCCGCTACTAGTCTATTTTCCTTTCGCCGCAACCGGCGACGGATTACGAGAGCCGTCGCGGCGGTGGTGGCGGCGGCGTCTCGATCGTGTCGCCGCAAGTAGATCCGCACGTCGGGCACAGGTATTCGTACTTGTCGCCTGCGGGCAGCACCAGCAGCAATCGCTTGCGCACCGGCACTGCGCGCTTGCATTTCGGGCACGCGAGCAGGCTCGCTTCCATCCGCTCGAACGACGGCCGCCGCTGAGGTGGTTCCGGCATAGCAATTCCGATCAAACAGAATAATCGCGCCCCGCACGCGGCGGCAACCGCACGCCTGCTGCTTTTTTGGTCGAAAGCGGCTCGGTTCGAGCGTCATTATGATGGCGGAGCAAGGTGTCCTTAAGTTGCTCGTCAACGAGGAAGGAAAAGTAACATGCGAAAATTAATCGTTTTCAATAACGTGACGCTGGACGGTTATTTTGTAGATACGAACGGCGACATGAGCTGGGCGCACAGGAGCGATCCGGAGTGGAACGCGTTCGTCGCAGAAAATGCAAAGGGCGGAGGCCTGCTGTTGTTCGGCAGGATCACCTATCAGCTCATGTCGAGCTATTGGCCAACGCCGCTGGCGATCAAGAATGATCCGATCGTTGCCGAACGGATGAACAATCTACCGAAGGCCGTTTTTTCCAAGACCCTCGACAAGGCGTCATGGAACAACACCAGGCTCCTGAAGGGCGACGTCGCGGCCGAAATACGCAACATGAAACAAGAGCCCGGCGAGGACATGGCGGTCATGGGAAGCGGCACGATCGTTTCGCAACTCGCGCCGGCGCGTTTGATCGACGAATACCAGATCGTGGTGAATCCGATCGTGCTCGGCAAAGGAAGGACTCTGTTCGAAGGCGTCAAAGAGAAGCTGCCCCTGAAGCTCATCAAGAGCCGCACCTTCAGCAATGGAAATGTGTTGCTGTGCTACGCGCCGACTGCGTGAAGTAGCGGCCTCATTCTTTCTGGTATCGCGTTCCCAGTTAGAGTCGCGTCCAGACCCGTGCCTACGAGACCTTAGGACGTTCGGGTCTTGGGAAGGCTTTGCGGAAAGCTTGGGCGAGCCGGAGGATCTTGTCCTCACTGCGAGGAGGACCGACGACTTGAAGGCCGATCGGCAGGCCGTTGACGAAGCCAGCGGGAACGTTGGCTGCAGGGAAGCCGAGCCAGTTGAACATATGCGTGTGACTGGTGTAGTGCGGCGCAAACGTCTTGTGGGGGAAGGGGACGGGCCCCTTGCCGGCCCATCGCGCCGCCCAGTCCTCGACCTTCGGCGCCAGCAGCTGCGAGGTCGGGCTTAGCAGCAGATCATGGCCGGCGAAGACCTTGCGGAAGGTGAGCCAGTTGCGCTGGCGCGTTTCCAGCGCGGAGATCCATTGCTCGCGCTCCGGGCGTGGGATGGGACCCATCGGGCTACCAAACAGATAGTTGGTGGCTACATAGCCCGGAAAGAAATCCTCCCAGACATGTTCGGTGGTCGAGATTTCGGCGCCGAGGGATTTCAACCCCATCGCAGCGGTACGCACCGCCGCTGTCACGCGGGGACTTTCCTTGAAAGCGTACATCGATGCGAATCCGAAGTCGTCGGTCCAGGCCAGGCGCAAGCCCGCTGCGCCGTGGTCCAGGTGCTCGAGGAAGCTGGGCGGCTCGTCCTGGATACAGTCGAAATCACGGCCGTCGGGCCCGGCCATCGCTTGCAGCGTGATAGCGCAATCGCGCACGTCAAGCGCCATAGGGCCGATGGTGATGGTGGGATTACACCGCACTTGGTTAGCGTAGTTCACGGTGGGGACCAGGCCCGCACTTGGATGAACCGCAACAAGGCCGGAATAGGCGCCGGGCAGCCGCGTCGACCCGCCGCCGTCCGAGCCGATCGCGATGGGCAACAACCGTGCGGCCGCTGTGGCCGCGCCGCCGGAGCTGGACCAGCCCGGTACTCTGGTCGGATCCCACGGATTGCGGGCCTCAGCTTCCCAATTGAACTGGCCCAGCACCGGGGCGGAGGTGCTCATCATGGTGTTGGTGCCGACGATCACGGCGCCGGCCGCGCGCAGACGGGCGACGCCCAGATCGTCGTACGCGGCCGGTCGATCAGGGGCAGCCGACATGAAGACCGGCATACCGGCTACCGCGATATGCTCCTTGACCGACATCGGGATGCCGTGCAAGGGACCAAGCGGCTCGCGTCGGCGCACTGCGGCTTCGGCGTCGCGCGCCTGCCGGAGAGCCCCGGCCGCATCCAGATGCGCGAAGGCTTTCAACGTCGGATTGAATACTTCGATCCGCGCCAGGAAATGCTCCAGCACCTCCACCGGCGAAATCTCGCCCTTGCCAATCCGCTCGCGAATTTTCCACGCCGGCGCCCATGTCAGTTCGTCAGACATGCAGCCTCCCTGAGGCCTGGCCTCTTGTTGCGTTCATAGCACGACTCGACGCGATCGTAGAACCGGTAGTTCTCTTTCAAGGCGCAAAGCTGGCACCCGGCTCGCGGGTGACCTAAGATCGGCGCGTATTCCGATGAGTATCTTCGCCCAACCGGCTGTGCCTCTGCGCGTCTATCTCGAGACTTACGGATGCCAGATGAATATCGCCGACTCGCAGACGGTCAGCGCCGTGTTGCGCGGTGCCGGATATGCGACTGCCGAACGTCCCGAAGACGCCGACGTTATCCTCCTCAACACGTGCGCGATTCGCGAGCATGCCGAGGAGCGCGTGTTAGGCAGACTCGGCGATCTCGCGCGGCTCAAGTATGCGCGTCCGGAGCTCAAGCTCGGCCTGCTCGGATGCATGGCGCAGCACAACCGCGCGGCGCTGATCGAGAAGGCCAGTTACCTCGACGTGGTCGCGGGTCCCGACAGCTACAGGCGCCTGCCCGAGATGCTTGGGCGCTCGGGCTTCGACCCGGCCGTCGATGTGCGCCTGGACCGCGGCGAGACCTATGCCGATATCGCGCCGGTGCACGATGGTTCGGTACGCGCCTACGTCACCGCGATGCGCGGATGCGACAAGTTCTGCGCGTTCTGCGTAGTGCCGTATGTTCGCGGGCGCGAGCGTTCGATTCCCCCGGCCGATCTGATGCGTGAAATCGTTGCATTGGCCGCGCGCGGCGTCAGGGAAGTCATCCTGCTCGGCCAGACGGTCAATGCCTATCGCTCCGGCGACACCGATTTCGGCGCACTGCTCCGGATGGTCGTGGCGATCGACGGGATCGAGCGGATCCGCTTCACCTCACCGCATCCGGCCGACGTCACCGACACGCTAATCGACGCGATGGCCACGGAGCCGAAGGTCCAGCCGTATCTCCATCTGCCGGTGCAATCGGGCAGCGACCGGATTCTCGCCGCGATGGATCGGGGCTACACCAGCGCGGAATATCTGCGCCTGGTGGAGCGCCTGCGCGCGGCGATTCCGGGCCTCGCGCTGTCGACCGATATTATTGTCGGCTTCCACGGCGAGGACGAGTCCGACTTCGCGGCGACGCTCGCGCTGATGCGAACGGTTGGTTACGACCAGGCGTTCACCTTCAAGTACTCGCTCCGCGAGCATACTCGCGCGTTCAAACTGGGCGACACGGTGAGCGAGGCGGAAAAGGGGCGGCGGCTTGCCGAGGTGATCGCGCTTCAGGAGGCGGCCTCGCTCGCGCGCAATCGCGCGGCGATCGGATGCGAGTTCGCGGTGCTGGTCGAAGGCCCCGCGCACCGCGGCGACCGGATGCTCGCGGGCAAGACGCCGCAGTTCAAGACGGCAGTGTTCCCGGCCCGCGAAGGGATCGCGCCCGGGGACACCGTCACGGTGCGGGTCGAATCCGCCACCGGGCATTCGCTGGTCGGCTCGATCGCGGGCCAGTAGAGTTCGCGAGCCACTGTCGCGCCGCACCGCGCGAGAGCGTCGCGGCATGTCCGATGGCGCGCCGCATCCCGCGGTCGCGCGTTTCCCTGAGAGTTACCAACATCAACTCCTCAATTTTATTTCCACCAGTGAGGACCCTATGAACCAGGCGGCAATCTTCGGTCCGTTCTTCGCAACCATGTTTCTTACGTTCCTGGTCTGGGTATACATGTACGTCCGCCGCATCAGTTTCATCACCAAGAACGGCATCAGCTCGGCGGATATTGACACGCCTGCTGCGCTCGCAGAGATCTCCCCTCCCGGCGTGGCCAACCCGTCGGACAATCTCAAGAACCTGTTCGAAATTCCGGTGCTCTTCTATGCGCTGATGCTCTATCTCTTTGTCACCAGGCAGGTCGATGCGAACTACGTAGACGCCGCCTGGGTCTTCGTTGCGTTTCGGGTATTGCACAGCGCTGTCCATTGCACGTTCAATCTCATCATCCTGCGCTTCTACCTCTACCTCATCGCGACGCTCGCGGTGTGGTTCATTCTGATCCGCGCGGCGCTCAACTACTTCAGCGCGTAGGTGATAGACCTCGCGCTTTCGCGATAGCGTTTCAGCCGGATGCGCGATCCTGAAACAGTGAGTGGTAGATGACGTGCCCGAGCACCTCGACCACGCGCGGGGCCGACTCGAGTCTGCCGCCGAGAAGATCCCAGAAGAGCCGATCCATCGTGGCGGCGAACAACCGGACGTCGATCCCGGTGCGGGCGCCGGGAAGCTGCTGAAGCCGGATGAACACTGCGCCGAGCCGGGCCGTGGTCCATGTCCGCACCCGCTCGTCGAGCGATGCGAGCTTCGGGTCGGCGAGGATCGCCTCCTTCCACGCGCGGTACGCGCCCACATAGGCGAGATCGGCCGTCGCTCCCGCCCGCAGCACGTCTTCAATCCGGTCTCTGAGCAGACCTCCGCGCGGCTGCATGTCTATCTGTTCGAGCTTCTGCAGCAGTTCGTTCATGAGCACGATCAATAGCTGGCGCTTGGAACGGAAGTACTGGTAAAAGCCGCCGACCGCCACTCCCGCGCGCCGCGCGATTGCGCCGATCGAGGTGGCATCATAGCCGTGACGCTCGAACAGCTCGACTCCAGCCTTGAGCAGCGCCGCGCGCTTGACCCGGCTGCGCCGCTGCGCGGGCATCCGCGGCAGGTCCTCGCCCGCCAGCAGATTGGGACGCCGCGGCAGGCTCGCAGTCGGCGTCCTACTGGAATCGGTTCGTGCGCGGGATTTTGTGGATCGCGAGCGCCGCGAGAGCTTCATCTCCTCATGAAGCTCACACCGAACAGCGCGCCTGCGCAACAGAACAGGATCCATCCTCCGAACAATCCGGCGGCCTGCTGGGGAATATTCGGGTAAACGACCGGGAAGAAAGCGCTGCTGAAAGTGTCGAGCACCAACGAGGGCATCACCAGGAACACGCCCGCGGCCGGCCACGGCAGCGCGGCATCGGCACAGATGCGCCGCGCCACCACGGCCATCGCCGGAAAGCTCACCAGCAGCAGAGCCGCGATCGCGATGAGACTCTCGGGATGCAGCAGGTACTGCCCGCCGAAGCGGAGCGCAACGCTCGCAACCAGCCAGATAACGAACCCGATGATTAGACAGCGCAGCATGGTATCCCCCGCCTGAACAAGAATATGAATTCGTATTCATATCTGACTCGGGGTGGTAGAGAGAGTCAAGTCTCGTCGGGTGTGATTCCGTGTTTGGCGATCGCGAAGCTGTTAGGTTTTGTACTGAGATGTTTCGGATCCCTTGACGCCACTGGCCATGGTTGGGGCGTTATCCTTGAACGCAGTTTGCAAGTGAAAGATTCCGTCGACAAAGGTATGAGGAAAATTGCGATGGCTGATCAGAAGAAACCTAGCCTCGAAACGCGTCCTCCCTTGCCTCCCTTTACTCGCGAGACTGCCGCGCAGAAGGTTCGTCTTGCCGAAGACGCGTGGAATTCTCGTGATCCGGAAAGAGTGGCTCTCGGTTACACGCCGGATTCGCGCTGGAGAAACCGCGCGGAGTTCATAAGTGGCAGAGCGGAGATAGTCGCGTTTCTCGCGCGCAAATGGTCACGGGAACTGGAGTACCGGCTGATCAAAGAGCTCTGGGCGTTCGACGGAAATCACATCGCTGTGCGCTTTGCTTACGAATGGCACGATGATTCCGGCAACTGGTTTCGCTCCTACGGAAATGAGAACTGGGAATTCGACGAAGCCGGCCTGATGCGCTTGCGCTATGCGTGCATCAACGATCTGCCCATCAAGGAGTCCGCACGCAAGTATCATTGGCCGCTCGGGCGGCGTCCCGATAGCCATCCGGGATTGAGCGAGCTCGATCTCTAAACCGCTGGTTGTTGACCGCCGCCGCCGACGGCGTGCCATCGGAGTAGCGGCCGAAAAATTCGGGCGCGCGTTGCCCGCTCAGTGAAACACGCCCAGTACGAGGATCACCAGGACTATCCAGACCACGAAGCCCGCGGTGATCACGCCCTGTACCGAATCCAGCGGCTTCTTGGTCGACCCCTGGGTGCCCACCAGCGCGTTGATCTCAATAAGCGCAATCAGCCCGCCGGCGAGGACCAGCCACGCCAGAATCCGATGCGGCGTCACGTTGGTCACCATCGAGTAGTGGCTTGCTGCGCCCATGAAGAACAGCATCGGGATCGAGAACAAAGTATTGGTGCGCGAGGCCAGCCCGGCGCGGCGTCCTGCGGGAGCGGCGGACGGATTTGCCGGGGCGCCACCCGCCATCGCAACCGCATTTCCGATCACGACCTTCTGGTTGGGCCAGATTACGAACCATACGTTGGCCCACATGATTAGGCCCAGAGTGCCGCCGGTCAGAATCGCCACCGTCCACGAAGTGATCGACCATTGCAGCTGCATCCCCCACCACATGATCAGATAGAGCAGGCCGGCGATCACGGTGAACATCGCGCCCCATCGGAACCACCACAGCGCGCGCGGCACCAGCTTCTGAATCGCACCGCTTCGCACCGGCGCGTCGGTTTCGGCGAAGAACGGCGTCTGCACGAAATTGAAGTAATACAACAGTCCGATCCAGGTGATGCCAGCCAGGAAATGCAGGTATCTGAGAAGCATCAGGGTCGAATCCATTGAGTTCCTCCTTCTTCCGCGAGCCCCCGAGAGCGTTGACGACCGAGATCACCGATTAACTTCCATAGCAAGGTTGAATTTGCAACAGGCCTCGGTTGCGCTACAAAGCGATCGAGACGCGAGACGTTGCACTGGACATTGAACTGAATTCAACTTCAAGCCTGGGAGAACCAACGATGGAACTGCTCGAAGATCGAGTCGCAATAGTCACCGGAGGGACCGGCGCGCTGGGCCGCGCTGTGGTCGAGCATTTCCTTGTAAGCGGCGCGAAAGTAGCCGTGCCGTACATCGTCGATGCCGAAGTGCCAATGCTGAATGAGCGGCTGGGCGGGCGCTTCCCACAAACGAGCCTCTGGCTTCAGAAAGCGGACGTAGGCGTCGAAGACCAGGTGCGCAAGTTCGTCGACGAAGTCGCCGCCAAATGGTCGCGCGTAGATATCCTTGTCAACCTGGTCGGCGGCTTCTGGGGCGGCAAACCGATCGCAGAGACCACGCTCGCCGAATGGCAGGCGATGTTCGATCTCAACTTGAGGCCGACATTCCTGAGCTGCCGTGCGGTCGTGCCGGCGATGCTCGCGAACAAGTACGGGCGCATCGTATCGGTAGCGTCGCGGAGCGGACTTACCGGCGCCGGCGATTTCGCCGCCTATGCGGTGGCGAAGGGCGCCATCGCGACTTTCACCGCGTCACTGGCGGAGGAAGTTCTCACCGAGGGCGTACTGGTCAATGCGATCGCGCCGAGCACAATCGACACCGATGCGAATCGCAAGGCGATGCCGAAAGCCAAACATGAGAAGTGGGTCAAGCCCGAGGACATCGCGCGCACGATCGCATATTTGTGTTCGGAAGATTGCCGCGTCACGTCTGGTGCGGTCGTTCCGGTCTACGGACGCGCGTGACGCAATGCGAGCAGGTGACTTCCAGTATCGGCGCGAATCCGGATCTAATTGAGGACGGACGCCGCGGCGATAGCGCGTGGCTCGACGCGGCGGGGGCGCAAGTCGCGCGGCTGCATCAGCCGATCCGCAATGACGCGATAGACTTCGAGGTTCATTCCCATCCCGATGTGACTGCCCATCACCTCGACATTGTCGACCAGCGGCGAGCCGCTGCGATCGATGCAGCTATCGCAATGAACCACGCCGTCGCTGCGCGAGTAGATGACGGTGGTCGGCGCATACTCATCCCGAACGTGAGTCAGTTCGAGGCCGCAAGTGCAGGTCTCGCTGAGACAGCCTTCGGCGCGGCCGCGCAGGCGCGCCATCGAGCGCACCATCGCCAGCACCGCGCGATTGCTGGATCCGCGCGGCGCGTAAATCGGCGCGCCGAGCGTGATTACGCGCTCGACCAACTCGGGATGCCGATGCGCCAACTCGCGCGCATACAAACCGCCGAGGCTTTGGCCGACTAACACGATTGGTCCACCGTGACGATCGTTAAGCGCCTCGACGCGTTTGCCCAGGCGTTGCAGGACCAGGCGCGGACAATCGGAGTTCGACCAGATACCGCCAAACACCGGCCGATGGCCGAGCCAGCGCAGAAAATTCGCGAGCGGGAGCAGCGTCATGTCGCCGGCCATAAAGCCCGGAATCAGCATCACGACTTTGCCCTGGCCCGGCGCCGCGTGTGGCCACGGATGCACCAACGCCTGTAACAGGAGCATCGTCGCTTCAAACGGAAAGCGCAGCTCGCCGAGCGCATGAACCATCGAAGGACGCCGCGCGGCGCATTCGAATCCGGGAGTCACTGCTACTACGCCATTAGGCATAATGTTCCTTTTCAGCAGTCCGCGTGGGCCGACGTCGCGTACGAAGGGCGTAAGCATGACGGAACCACCGCCACATTCCTCAGCAGCTTCTGATTATTTCAGCCGCTTTTGCCTCATCCCTAAGCAAAATATAAGCCCGCAAAACCTGTTCTTCAAGTGCTACTAACACAAGTGTAACGAAAACTGTAACGCTCAGAACCAACGAAAGAGGCGGGCGGTCAGATATTGAAGCTAAGCGCGGTTTTGCGCTTGTCTGCCAGCGATTGGAGGGTTGCGGCGCGCAGGATGCGCGTGACGCTGTCACGGACGTCGCACCAGACGCCACGCATCGCGCAGGGGTTGTCGCGACGACATGAGGAGTTGTTGCCGTCTTCGAGGCACTCGACCGGCACGTAGTCGCCCTCGACGATCTCGATCACATCTGCCATGCTGATCCGCGCGGGGGGCTTGGCCAGGAGGTAGCCGCCGTTGGGACCTTTTTGACTTGCGACCAGGTTGCCACGCTTGAGTTCGATCAGCAGCCTCCGCAGGTAATTCTCCGGAATGCCTTGAGTCTCCGCGATCTCATCGACGCGGGTCGGCAATCCGCTCGGGTAGCGCTCCGCGAGCATCAGGAGCGCCTTCAAGGAGTAGTCTACGCCAACGCCGAATTTCATAGCTTCTCAGCCTTATTTTTAGCACGACGGCGCTATTTATGGAATAGACGACTGTGTTAGTGATCTAATTAGTTGACTAACTGAGTCACCTAAGTTACCTTTTCCTTGAATCGGTATCGTTCTGTGCAAAAGCGTAATGCCCCAGCCTGGGATCTGGTTCTCAAGCGCAACTCCGTCGAGCGCCTGAAGCACGACCTCTTCCCCACCGAGCTCACCAACCAGTGGGACCGGCTGGTCGCGACCTCCTACGAGACGCTCCCCGAAGAGGACATCGTGCGGCTGCAGTGGTTCGGCATGTACCACGACAAGCCGAAAATCGGCACCTTCATGATGCGCGTCAAGATCCCGAGCGGCATCCTGTCGCCCGCGGGGCTGAGCGCGATCGGCGAGATTTCCGAAAAATACGGCCGCGATCAGGGCGAGCTGACGACCCGGCAGAACATCCAGCTTCATTACATCACGCTCGACAAGTTCCCCGAGATTTTCGAGCGTCTCAAGAGCGCCGGCCTCACCACCATGGGCGGATGCGGCGACGTGGTGCGCAATATCACCGGATGCCCGGTGGCCGGCGTCGACTGCGACGAGCTGTTCGACGTGACCGGCCATATCGCGGAGACGGCCGCATTCTTCTACGGCAATCGCGAGTACTCGGACCTGCCGCGCAAGCACAAGATCTCGATCGCCGCCTGCCCGCTATCAGTGCAACGCGCCGGAGATAAACTGCACCGCGCTGATCGGGATGGTGAAGGACGGACGCGAGGGCTTCGCGGTGCGGGTCGGCGGCGGACAGTCGTCGACGCCGCGGCTATCGCGCCATCTGGGCGTGTTCATCACGCGCGATCAGGCGATGCCGGTGATGCGCGCGATTATCGACGTGTGGCAATCGACCACCGAGTATCGCATCTCGCGGGTGAAGGCGCGCCTCAAGTTCATGATCGACGACTATGGCCCCGCCGAGTTCCGCAAACTGGTCGAGGCGCGGCTCGGATTCGCGCTCGAAGATCTCGCCGAGACGCCAATTCCGGAGACCGAGAGCGACCACATGGGAATCCATCCGCAGAAGCAGGACGGACGCTTCTACGTTGGCTTCCCGGTTTACCTGGGCGTGATGAGCGGGCGCCAGATGCGCGAGCTGGGCGAGCTGGCGGCGAGCTTCGGCGGCGACATCCGTCTGACGCGCCGGCAGAATTTTATCGTGACCGGAATTCCCGCGGCCCAGCGCGACGACGTGATCGCGAGGGTCGGCGAAATCGGCTTCCCGCTCGATGCCAACGGGCTGTACGCGTCGTCGATCGGATGTATCGGCGATCCGCATTGCAACTACGCGGTGACGCCGACCAAGACCAAGCTCGCGACGATCATCGAGCGGCTGGTGAATCAGTTCGGCAACGACGTCGCGGGGCTTAAGCTCAACCTCGACGGATGCCCCCATGCGTGCGCGCAGCATTGGACCGGCGACATCGGCCTGCAGGGCACCACCGACGCGCGGCCCCAACGGCGAGCCCCACGAGGCGTTCGACATCATCCTGCGCGGCGGACTGGGCAGGGACGCGGCGATCGGGAAGCCGATTCTGCGCCGCGTGCTCTCGGCTGACGTCGAGGATTACGTGGCGCGGCTGTTCGCCGGCTACCTCGAGCGGCGCACGCCGGAGGAATCGTTCACCCGCTTTTGCGTTCGCGTTCCCGACAACGAGTTGATCGCGCTCGCGCAGGGTCCCAACCCGGGCGCGGAAGCGGCCGCCTAACCGGTCCACCGGAAGCCTCGGAGCGTCACTGCCGTGGAAGAGCAAATCGAAAAGCCGAATCTGAATCTGACCATGGATGAGCTCGAGGCGGGCGAAGCCGCCGTCGAGCTCGACGACAAGGAGCCGCAGGAGGTCCTGGCCTGGGCGATCGATCGCTTCGGCAAAGAGCTCGCCATCTGTTGCAGCTTCCAGGCCGAGGGCTGCGCGCTGATCGACATGGCGTGGCGCATCGATCCGAAGATCCGCGTCTTCACTATCGACACCGGCCGCCAGCCGCAAGAGACCTACGACGTGATCGACAAGTTCCGCGAGCGCTACGGCGTACGGACCGAAGTCTTCATGCCCGACACCAAGGTCATGCAGCAGATGGTCACCAAGCACGGCAACAATCTTTTCTATCGCGACGTGAATCTGCGCCTGCTGTGCTGCCAGGTGCGCAAGGTGCTGCCGCTGCGCCGTGCGCTGATGAACTACAGCGCGTGGGTGACCGGGCTGCGCCGCGATCAATGGGCGACGCGCTCCAATATCCGCAAGATCGAGATCGACCACGACCACGGCGCTATCGTGAAGCTCGCGCCGCTGGCCGATTGGACCGAAGAAGAAGTCTGGGACTACATACGGGCCAACGACGTTCCCTACAACTCGCTCTACGACAAGGGCTACAAGTCGATCGGATGCGAGCCGTGCACGCGCGCGGTCGGCGAGGGGCAGGATCCGCGATCGGGGCGATGGTGGTGGGAGACGGGCGCGCCGAAAGAATGCGGGATGCACTGCGCGATCGAGACCGGCGGCTTCGAGCACGAGCTCGCGGCGCTGCTTGACAAGCCGCAGAGCGGAAACGGCGCCAAGCGCGGCGACGTCTAGGCGGCGATGGCGCCCGCGGACGACGCGCCCGAGGCGGCAGTCAAGCTCGACGATCTGCAGCGCGACATCCTGCTCGCACAAATTCAGGCCTTCCTCGAAGCGACCACCGATCCCGCGGCACGCGAGACTTACCTCGCGCTCAAGGACGCCGTGGAAAAATCAGAGGTGCCCGCCGATCAGCAGGCGCGGCTCGGAGCGATCGTGGAAGTCGCCCTCTCCAGCGGCCGCGTCCGCCGCCTGTTCGGCCCCGGCGCCGAGCTGTCGCTCAACGCGCTGTTCCAGAAGACCCCGCGCGGCCGCGAAATCGCCACTTCGATCCGCGAGCTGAATGCCGCCTTGGCCAAGCTCAAGGGACAATCGATCGAAGAAGTGAGCGCATCGCTCAAGAGCCCGGGCATCTACTCGCTGACGCTAAAGACCGGCGAATGCCAGATAGTGATCCGCTTCGAGCCGGCCGGCGTACGCGTAGAAAGCCTCGACGTCGATCTGTCCTGAGGGGCACCTCGGACAAGCGAAACCCAACCGGGTTTCGCGCTTCCCTATAGGCTAAGATGCGCGCTTCGCGCTGTTAGAACATAGGGCGGCTATCGTCGTGGTACGGCGACCCGACGGGATGGTAGTGGGCGGTTTTCGAATCAGTCCGACGCTTGAGGGTCGCGACGCCGCTTGATCGCTTCACCAACATTGGTTGATTGCATCGGCTTAACCGGCTTTTTCTTCAAGATTCCAACGTGGGCGAAGTACTTCTCTGCCTTCCTTTGTTTTTTGGTAAAGTTTCGGGGTTATGCCCCAGCGCCAGTTTCCGCGTCGAAATGTCAGCACTTCGTAACGGCTCCAGGTTACGCGATCTGAACGACTTAATCAGATTAGAGCGCTCCTCGTGGACAGGATGCGCGGGCGTTCCGGCATCGCCCCAGTAGACCGGAGATGGATCGCTACGACAGTACGTTTACCCTTCGTTTGATCGTGCTCGGCAAACTGCTATACGTTTAAAAATGCTGGTCACCCCCAAGGATTGGACGCTTCTCGTCATCGCTGCCGGAGGTGGTGCGCCCCTATCTCCTGTTCAATTGCAAAAAAGCCTTTTTCTCATCGGTGAAAATTTGACAGCTTCACAACTCTGCGTGAAGAAATTCTATCCATTCAGACCATATGATTACGGTCCGTTTAATGCGCAAATTTATCGAGACGCAGAAGAATTGGATTTCGAGGGATTTATAGTGGTCTCCTCTGATTCGCGACCGTATCGGCGCTACTCGGTCACCGATGGTGGATTGGCGCGTGCTAGTGAGATTCGCCGGGCTTTCGACGCTATCGTGACAAAGTACCTTGACGAAGTTGTGCGGTGGGTCCGCGCTCAGTCTTTTGAATCCCTCATCAAATCGATTTACAAAGCCTACCCACAAATGCGCGTTAACAGCATTTTCCAGCGTTGAACAGTGACTGTTCTTGTCGGGATTCTATGTTCCGACGGAGTCGTGATCGCGTCGGATAGCGCCGCTACTTATGGGACGGGCAATGCGGTTCAAACAATTGGACAACAGACTGTCACCAAGGTCTGGTGTCTAGAAAACAGTCTTCTGTACGCCTCAACAGGCTCTATCGGCACTGCCCAATTGATCTGCGGAGCAATTTCCAATCTTTGGAAAAGCAGACAGCTTACTGGAGAGAAGGTCCCAACGCAGGTTGACGCCATGGCGATAGTTGCCCGCGCAATTGTGGCAACTGTTGAAAGTTTTCATCGATCTGCGGCAACGGTCGCAAGCCTAATCGGTCCACAAGCGGCCGGACAAAGCGCCCTCTGTCAATCGCTTGTGGCCCTGCCCTTGAAGAAAAAAGCCTGCTTGTTTCAATTCGACAATAGCGGGGCGCCTGAACAGGCAACGGACGATTTGCCTTTCATCAGTCTCGGCTTAGGACAACCGATCGCCGATCCATTTCTCGCTTTCTTGAAACGAATTCTTTGGAAAGACTCGAAACCCACAGTTGCAGAAGGGCGCTTTGCAGCGGCGTGGACGGTCCAACATGTTATCGAAACGATCCCTGGTGGTGTTGGGCCGCCGATTCAGCTCGCTACGCTTATAGCGAACAAGGAACCAATAATCGAGTTCATAGATCCCGCAGAGCACCTTCAACAAATAGATATCGCTGAGAGCGCACTTCGAGACCAAATTCGAAGTTTCGGAACGCCGCCGACCGCAGCGACTCCGACTCCGCCAACGCCGAATGACAAAGGTTAGAAACGGTACCGAAAGCCAAGCCGGTTTCACTCCAGCCTCGCGCTCTTTACTAGGCACTCGGAAGCCTACTGAAGGCCAAGCCAAAATCTAAGAAATAGCGGAGGCGTTCACGTTTAACCAAAAACGAAAAGAAGTTTACGGACAGTCAATCATGAGCCAAGACAACTCAGTTTTGCGCTTCACACTGTCATGCAAGTCGGCGTGTTCGATGTCAAAAAAACCTGCTTAAAGCGATCCGCCTCGATTCCAAGCGCGAAGCGCGCATCTTAAGCGAAAGGGAAGCGCGAAACCCGCTGAATGCCGCCCTGGCCAAGCTCAAGGGGCAATCGATCGAAGAAGTGAGCGCAGCGCTCAAGAGCCCGGGCATCTACTCGCTGACGCTAAAGACCGGCGAGTGCCAGATCGTGATCCGCTTCGAGCCCGCCGGCGTACGCGTAGAAAGCCTCGACGTCGACCTGTCCTGAGGCGCACCCCGGACAAGCGAAACCCAACCGGGTTTCGCGCTTCCCTATGGGCTCAGATGCGCGCTTCGCGCTGTTAGAACATAGGGCGGCTGCAGTCGTGGTACGGCGGGGCAGTAATCGGCCTATCGCATCGCGAAGGACTCCCTTAGAGCCATCTACCTCGATCCAAAGCGCGAAGCGCGCCTCTTGGCCGAAAGGGAAGCGCGAAACCCGGGCGGGTCTCGCCAGGCTTGGATCCAGTCGTCACAAACCAAGGCCGATACGACGCGAAAGCCAGGGCCTATTGCGCGGAGTCGGTGGACGGTCTATATCGATCGATACGGTGGCGAAGAAGAGGACGCGTGGGGCTGGCAGCACGCAGGGACTCTTAAGCGGCGGACGCAAGCGCGTCCTCGTGGTCCTCTTTGTTCCGAGCGTGGAACGCGACGGAACAACGCCCATCGACCAAGCACGCTGGGTCGATATGTCGCTCGAGATGCTCGGGCGGGTGTTCGGTGGCGCAACCGCGTATCCGAAGGCAAAGGGCATTTGGCGCGACGATAAGCGGGGTGGCACGCTCGTGAAAGACGAGCCGGTGGTCGTCCACTGTTACACGACATCGGGCGATCTTGAAGACGAGCGCAATCTCGCCGAGCTTGGAGGCTTCTGCAGGAAGATGGGACGTTACGCACGGCAAGGAGAGGTAGGCCTGGTCGTCGGCGACGAGTACTTCGCAATTCGTGATTTTGGAGAGTGAAGATGAAGACGCGGCTCGACATGAACAAGATAGCCAAAGGGCTCGGCGCGGAACGCCGCGGAAAAGCCATTGCCGCAGGAGGCTACTTTGGAGCGATGCAGTTGTTGGCGGACGTGGAGACTCGCTTCCGCGTGCCGTCAGGCGGGGGCCGGGCAACGGATCCAAGTTGGACTGAGCGGCGGCTCGTTCCGCTTACACCGCGAACCCTGAAACGACTCGAAGAGATCACAGTTAGGGTTCGCGAGCACGGCGGCGTCAGCCTCGAACCGATGCAACTCGCGGCGTTGCTCCTGGAGAAAACGACCGAACGAATCAGCGCACACGAAGCGGAAGAACTCGTCAGTTCGAGGCGGCGCGCCAGCCACTAACGGCGGTGAACTGAAGTGATTGGGTTGCGCGCGAAGTGGCGCTTGCACCACGGGGGTCTAAGGGGAAAAACGTCAATGGGGTTCGCAGCGGGCGGCGCCGGGAATCCGGCTCGGCTGCATCGCGTCCGAGGAGCTATATGAAGAAGATTGAGGCGATCATCAAACCGTTCAAGCTCGACGAGGTCAAAGCGGCGTTGTCGGGCATCGGTGTGCAGGGCCTTAAGGTGGACGAAGTAAAAGGGTTGCCCAAGCTTAAGCTCGAGATCATCGTTGCAGACGATCTAGCTACGCAAGTGGCCGAGACGATCGAGCGCGCGGGACGCACCGGCATCAGGAGCTAGGCCCACAGCTATAAGGCGATGATCGACGAGATGAACATTCGGGCGGCGCGGAATAATGCTCGATTGTGCGACCTGGTGTGTTGTGCGCAGGGGAGGCCGGGGGAGTTCTTTGATGAGATCTGGATTAATCGGCGCGCGGTGCCGCGCTTTTATCCGAATGCGGTTACGCTTGGGGAGCGGAGTTCCAGGCAGCTTGAGTTGGTCGACAGCCTTATCGATGCGCGCCTGCCGGGCGGCTGGGCTATAAAGGACAGCTTCTCGACTCTCGACGCGGCTTCGCGCGGGTTCAGGGTGTTGTTCGAGGCGCAACGGATTTGTCTTCCCGCCTCGAGTATCCAGGCGCGCGCTATGGCGAACGCGCGATGGGAGATTGTTAAGACGGATCGGGCACTCGTCGAATGGGAGTCGGCGTGGGACGCGGCTAACGATACTGATTCGCGCCGGGAGCGAGTCTTCCAGCGTCCAATACTCGACGATCAAGACGTCGCGGTTGTGGTTGCCTATCGCGATGATCGAATCGCCGCCGGCGCGATCGCGAATCGCAGTGACGACGTCGTCGGATGGTCGAACTTCTTTGCGAATGCGCCTGACGTTCTCGATTGCGCCGCGGCGTCTCTGACCACGATCGCGGAAGCATTTCCAGGGCTGCGGATCGTCGGATATGCGAACGGCGAGGAACTGCGCGGGGCGCTCGCGCTGGGATTCAAGCCGATCGGTCCGCTAAGAGTCTGGTCGTCGGTTTGACCCGGGCAAGCGAAACCCAACCGGGTTTCGCGCTTCCTTATAGGCTCGGATGCGCGCTTCGCGCTCAGGGGACTCTGCTCATTTCGGTGAGACACTGGACTGGTAGGCCTCTCGTAATTGTCGAAGCTGAGTCGACGTGTAGACCTTGTGATCGGGGCACACATATTGGGCCGGCGGCGAAAGTGTCAGGAGCGTGCAGTCCTGCACGACCGGCGGTGGCGCCGAAACCGCCTGCTGACTGGCCGGTGGCGTACTACTCACTGGATTGGCGCTCGAACATCCCGCCGCGCACAGCGCCAATAGCGAGGCGATGGCCATTGCCGTGCGGATCCTGGTACTCACCGCAATAGTCATTGAAGTTTCCCCATCGCATTAAATTAAATGATCAGTGCATCTTCTTAATTGGTGCACGTGCGCGGCCGGCTGCATGCTGAATCGTAAAAGGGTGCGCGGATTGAAAGGCCGGCGGCGCCACCGCGCTTGCTTCGACATTGGCGCTACCTCAATAGTCCTCCGAAAGCGAGCGGTCTCTCCGCATTCATGTGATCTCGCGGCGCTGCTTGATCAAGGAGCGGTCGCGAGCATTTGACGGCGGCGCGATTGCGAATGTATGCCACTGTTCTGGCGAGGTGACAACTTTAATGGCGACTGGCGAGACAATCCGCGCTCAGCGCAAAGCCCTGAATCTGACGCTCGTCGAACTGGCCCGGCGTACCGGACTGTCGCGCCAGGCGCTGGGCGCGATCGAAGCGGGCCTCTATCAGCCGGGCGTCTCCGCCGCGCTCAGCCTCGCGCGTGAACTGGGCCAGACGGTGGAGAAACTTTTCGGCGGCGATAGCGAAAAAGTGGGGCGGCGCCTGGACGCCCATTGGTGCGGCGAAATCGCCGATCGCAAATCGAGCGGGCGCCCGCGCGCCGCGCTCGGCCGCGTGCGGGGCAGAGTCGTCGCGGTACCGTTGCAGGCCGCAGGTCTCTCGCTGAATCCCCTGGCCGAGGTCGTGGCCCGGCTCAAAGGCAATCGCGCCGAAGTCGTGACCTACAACTCGTCAGACGAGATCGATGCCGCATTGTTGATCGCCGGCTGCGATCCTTCGGTCGCGTTGCTCGCTGATTGGATGACGCGCCATCGCGCGCCGGCTCGATTGGTGCCCATTTCGTGTTCGAGCCGCCTGGCGCTCAATGCCCTGGTCAAAGGCTGGGCGCATACCGCGGGAGTGCATCTCAAGGACACCGGCGCGGAAGACTACAACCTCGAGAACGTGCGCCACGCGCTGGGACGACGCGCCGCGATGGTGGTGACCTTTGCGCGGTGGGAAGTCGGCCTTGCGGTTCGCGCGCGCAACCCATTGCATATTTCGAGCATCGCGGATCTCGCGCAACCGCGCGTGCATATCGCGAATCGCGAGCTGGGTTCGGGCGCGCGGGCGGTGCTCGATTCGGGTCTGAAGCAGGCCGGCATCCGGGCAAAGCAAATTGCGGGCTATCAAACTGAATTCGGTGGTCATCTCGAAGTCGCAAACGCGATCGCTTCGGGCCACGCGGACGCCGGCGTCACGCTGCGGGTCGCCGCCGACGCCTGCGGTCTCGAATTTGTTCCGTTGCGGGAAGAGCGTTACGATCTGGTGATCCCGGCTGCGGAAGCGGAGAAAGCTCCCGTCAGGGCGATGCTGGACGCGCTCAACTCGGGCAGCTTCGCTCGCGAGATCAGCCAATTCTGCGGCTACGACACCAAACCGATGGGGCGCGTGGTCGCTCGCCTCAACATGGAAGCGGCCGCGGCCGGCTAGCATCAAGAGGATTCGACGTTATGGGAGCAGTTCAATCGCTGGAAAGCGCGACCGCGGGAATCGAGCGACGGGCGACAATCGACTTCCTGAAAGGCTCGCCAAAGAAACTGTTGATAGACGGAAAGTGGGTCGCGGCGAAATCGGGCAAGACCTTCGAGACGGTCAATCCGGCCAACGAAGAAGTGCTGGCGCTGATCGCGGAGGGCGACAAGGCCGACGTCGACGAAGCGGTGAAGGCCGCGCGCAAGGCGCTGGAGGGCAAGTGGCCGTCGATCACGCCGCATCAGCGTTCGCGCTACCTGCTCAAGATCGCGGACCTGATCGAAGAGCATGCCGATCAACTAGCCGAGCTTGAATCGCTCGACAACGGCAAGCCGCTGGCGATCGCAAAGGCCGCCGACATTCCGGGAGCGGCCAGAACTTTCCGCTACTACGCGGGATGGCCGACGAAAATTTATGGCGAGACCAATCCGTCGGACCCGGCGATGTTCAACTACACGCTGCGCGAGCCGGTCGGAGTTTGCGGACAGATAATACCGTGGAACTTTCCGCTCTCGATGGCCTCGTGGAAGGTCGCGCCGGCGTTGGCCTGCGGCAATACGATCGTGCTGAAGCCCGCCGAGCAGACGCCGCTGACCGCGATCCGGCTCGGCGAGCTGATCCAGGAAGCCGGCATCCCCGATGGCGTCGTCAATATCATCACCGGCTTCGGGCCGGGCGCCGGCAGCTCGATCGCGGAGCATCCTGACATCGACAAGGTCGCATTCACGGGCTCGACTGAGGTCGGCAAGCTGATCCTTCAAGCGTCAGCCGGAAATCTCAAGCGGGTCTCGCTCGAGCTCGGCGGTAAGTCTCCTAACATCATATTCCGCGATTCCGATCTCGATGCGGCAGTACAGTCCGCCACGCGCGGCGTGTTCTTTAACTCAGGCCAGGTATGTACCGCGGGCACACGAATCTTTATCGAGCAGTCAGCCTATGACGATTTCGTGGAACGTTTGGTCAAGCACAGCGCAACGATGACGGTCGGGAATCCGTTGGACGAAAAAACCAGGCTTGGACCAGTGGTGTCGAAGGAGCAGTTCGACCGGGTCAAGAGCTATCTGGAAATCGGCAAGCGCGAAGGTGCTAGGGTAGCTACCGGCGGCGATGTGATAGCGGGCACCGGCTACTTCGTGAAGCCGACGATTTTCGCCGGGGTGAATAACAACATGCGCATCGCCCGCGAGGAGATCTTCGGTCCGGTGGGCGCCGCGATCGCTTTCAAAGACGAGAACGACGCGGTATTCCAGGGCAACGACACTACCTATGGGCTCGCGGCCGCGGTTTGGACCCGGGACATCAGCCGCGCTCACAAGGTCGCTCGCGCACTTAAGGCGGGCACGGTCTGGATCAACACCTATGGAGGATCAGATCCGATCTCGCCGTTCGGCGGTTACAAGCAATCGGGCTTCGGCCGCGAATTAGGCAAGTATTCGCTCGACCTCTATACGCAAATCAAGTCGGTATATTTGAAGCTGTAGTAGCTCTCGCAAAGAACTGCGGTCACTTTGAGAGCGCCCATCGCCACGCGGCTGCTCGCGTGGCGATGGCTTGGCTCTCACACGCCCTCGTCTAGTGGTCCTCTTAGACGGCTGACCTCCAGTCCGCTCCCGACTGATAGAAGCACCGAGGACATGCCCGGGATTGCGCGCACTGCGCGGCGATATGCGAGTGCGTCGGGCCGCGATTGGATTGGCTGCAGCATATTGTCGGCGACCAATATCGCGCCGGGCTTGAGCTTGGGCAGGAAGCTTTTGAGACAGGGCACGTAGAGATCCTTCCACAGGTCGACGAGGACGAAGTCGATGCCGTCGGCGAGCGTCGGGATAGTTTGCAGTGCGTCGCCCGGCCTGAAGACGACATGGTCGACAAGGCCGGCCCTGGTGAGAGCTTCGCGGGCATACTCCTGCTTGGCGGGCGCGACGTCACAAGTCGTCACTTTGCCGCCGGTCTCCTTCGCGGCCATCGCAAGCCACAGAGTCGAATAGCCGTAGGAGGTTCCGAGCTCGAGGATGTGCGTGGCGCCGGCGCCCTGGGCCAACGTTTTGAGCAACGCGCCACTTTCGGGGCCCACCGCGAGCAGCATCTCGTCCACGTTGATTCTGCCGCCGGTGCGCATCAGTTCGGCCATCATCGCGCGCTCCTTGAGGTTGCGCGCATCGTATTCTTTCAGGACTGTCGTGACCGCATCGTCCATGATGTTCTCCATTTTCCGGGATTGCCATTTTGAGTCTGCGATTTTTATAGACCGAACGGCAAGGACTTAGCGCGGTTTTGATCCACGATGTTTCGACGGCGCCGGAAAGGTCTCGCGTCTGTCGCCCAGCGAGAACACACCTTGTTGCAGGCTCCGGCTTGGGCTAGTTGATCGTGGTTGTGACCGACCTTGGCAATGGCGACCGTTTTGCTTCGCGCCGGGTTGCGGAGAACTACTCGTTCCGTCCGCCCTACTCGCCGGAGGTGTACAGCACCCTGCTGAGCCTTATCGGGAACGGGCCCGCAGTGGTGCTCGACGCCGGATGCGGAACCGGGAAAATCACCTTTGGCCTGGTGGACGACGTGGAGCGGATCGATGCGGTCGATCCTTCGATCGAGATGCTGAAGATCGCGCGGCGGCATCCGGACGCGGCTAACCCGAAGATCAGATGGATCAACGCGCGGATGGAAGAAGCTCCGCTCGATCCGCCGTACGGTTTGATCGTGGCCTCCTTGAGCATCCATTGGATGGATCTTGATCGCGTACTCGCGCGCTTTGCCGATGCTCTCGCCGATCGAGCGTGCCTGGCGGTGCTGGACGGGGATGCGCCGGTCAGTGCGCCGTGGGAGCGCGAGGAGACCGCCTTCATGGTGAGCTTTCTCGAAAAGTCAGACGGCCGGCCGCGCGACTGGTTTAAGAGCATGCGTGAGCGGCTCGCCGAACCGGTCCTGGTCCATCGCGCTTTTCAAGCTGCAGGGCACAAAGTCACGACGCCAAAGAAGTTCTCGCAGAGCATCGCGGACTATTTGCGATGCCAGCACTCGCGCGCCAGCTGGTCGGAAGATCACCTCGGCGAGAAAGCCTCGCGAGAGTTCGATCGCGAGATGACCAAGCTGCTTAGCGGTCATGCGGTCGATGGGATGTTGACCTTCGAGGTCCAGACGCGAATCGACTGGGGACGCGTACGGATGCGATGAGGCGTCGCGCAAGATGACCACAATTCTAATCTGCATCGACGTCGACAATGCCGAGCGGGCGGTTCGCTTCTACCGTGATGGTCTCGGCTTGACGCTGCTGGCAAGCGGTCCCGGTTGGGCGAAGATGGCGCTCGGAGATCAGATCTTCATCCTGGGAATTCCCTGGAGTAAGGAAGGTCCGGTCCCACATGACTATCAACGTCATTGGACGCCGTTGCATCTGGACTTCGTGGTCGATGATTTCGACGCGGCGGTCGAGCGGGCACTCAGGGCCGGGGCAACGCTGGACCGCCCGGTTCTCCGGCGCGCGGATCGCGGTGACATGGCGAACATGTCGGACCCGTCGGGTAACGGATTCGATCTGATTCAAAAGACGGGGTGAGCGCGTGATGGAGATTCGCTCCGCTGTCGAGGCCGACGTGCCCGCGTTGGTCTCGATCCTGCGACGCTCGTGGCTTACCACCTGGGCGCCTGAGTTGCCGTTTACGGCGGTTCAGCGTTTTGCGGAGGACGACCCCGCTCGCCATTACGCGGAGAGCACGTGGAGAGAATTCGTCATCGTCGAGGACGGCGGCGTCGTAGCCGGGATGTTCCATGTCGAAGGGAACAACCTTAACGCGATCCATCTCGATCCGAAGCGCAAGCGGCAGGGAATCGGTTCTCGATTGATGGACGAGGTGGAGCGCCGCATCGGCGCCAACCATCGGACGGCGACGCTCGAGGTGCGGGCGTTCAACACCGGCGCGATCGCGTTTTACAAGCAGCGCGGTTGGACGGAGCGGCGCCGCTATCAAGCCACCGAATGTGGAGCACCGGTGGAGACCATCGAAATGATCAAGATGTTACCGGCTCGCGAATGAAGCTGCGCGAAGATTCCGACGCGTAAGCGGCCATGGCGCGCATCGTGATCGTGGGCTGCGCGGGCAGCTGGCAAGACCTGGTTGGCGCGGCGGCTTGGTGAACTCATGGGGGCGCCGGTGATTTGCCTCGACGAGGTCTGGCAGCCGGATTGGGGACGTGATGACGTCGCCGCGTTTCGAAGTTTGATCATAGATGCGCACGCCGGCGAACAATGGATCAGCGACGGTAATTTTGCGCAGGTGACCTTCGATATCCGCTTGCCTCGCGCCGAGCTGCTAGTCTGGCTCGAGCGCCCGAAACTGTCCTGCGCGTGGCGCGCGATCACGCGCGTGTTTCGGCCCGGCCAGCAGCATCGAATTGGAGACCTATCCAAAGTTCTACGGTTCATCTGGAACTTCGACCAAATCAACCGTCCGCTGATCGAGGCAAACAGGGTCACTTATGGGCCGGACGTCCCCGTCCTGAGCTTGAGGAACAACCGCGAAATTTCCGCGTTCCTATCCTCTTACGGCGGACGACAGCCGTCATCCGCAAAATTCCTGGCGTAAGCCGCTGGCCCTGGACGCCGGATAGGAATATCCGCGTCGAAGAGGTAGAAATTGACAGGATCAATTTCCTCCTCATGACAGCCTCCGATGAAGATCAAGCTTCGATGGCTATTGACGACGATGACGCTGATGCTCGGCTGCGGCGCGAGTACTCCTGCCAGTACGCCTAACTCTCCGCCAAACTATCCGACCAAACCGATCGAGCTTAAGTACTATGCCAACGGTATCTGGGCGGTTACAGCCAGCATCGCGGGCGCGTGCTGCGATTCGCTGGGTAACAAATTCGACCTGTACTATCCCACCAACCTGGGAGCCAACGGGTTCAAGCATCCGATCCTCACCTGGGGAAACGGGACCGCAGCGAAGCCGGTTCAATATGCCTACCTGCTAAAGCATCTGGCTTCGTGGGGTTTCGTGATCGTTGCCACCGAAGACGAGAACTCCGGCCTGGGACAGACCATCCTGGACGGCGCGAATTTCATGATCAATGCGAACGGCAACTCCGCGAGCATCTTTTACCAGAAGCTCAATGTGGCGGAGATCGGAGCCTTAGGCCATTCGCAGGGCGCCACCGGAGCGATCAACGCGCTGATCAAATCGGGCGGCTCGATCAAGACCGTGGTTCCGATCGAGCTGCCGCGCCAAATCTTTTGTAGCAGTCCCACCAACTGTACCGACACCAGCAACCTGACTGCGGGAACGATATTCTTTGTCGATGGCTCCAGGGACGGGATAGCACCGCCGACCCAATACTTCTGGGAGTCAGGCGAGCAATCGATCGAGGCCTACTACAACGCGGTGCCGAGCAGTCGTCGAAAAAGTAAAGGGCACAGTTATCGGCCCCGATCACAATGATGTTCAAGGCCAGCCGGGTTGTTCCACATTTCAGTTTCTGTGCGTCAATGGCGTCTACGGATACCTCGGATATCCGACCGCATGGCTGATGGCGCGGCTTCAGAACGACACCTATGCAGCGGGCGCCTTTGTGAACGGCAGCGGCGAAATTTTCTCCGAGACTACTAACTGGGAGTACGTCGGAAGCAATATCCCCTAACTAGGCATGGTTGGACGGGATCGCGCGCTATGGAGCCAGCGAATGCGGCGCGCCGAGCGGGACCATCGAAACGATCAAGGTGTTAGCGGCTCGCTCCTGAGACTGCGCGTCGTCACCCTTGTAGCAGCCAACTTCTCGCCGACCTGCTTCCAGAGGCAGGTCGCAATCGCCTTGTTAGTCGCTGGCGACGGATGCCGATCGAGCTGAGTAAGCAAATGGTCCTTTAGATCACTCTCCGCGACGATAGAAGATAGCGCGATCACATCAAACTGATTCGCCCTCAAGGTCGCCATCATCGCCTTGGCCAGCTCATTTTGATCCCATAAGACGACTACGAAACGAGTACCGTCTTTTTCCAACAAAGATCGGGTCCTCTTCAGTACCGCCAAGTACAAAGGGATGTCGGAGGGTTGGGAGAAGCGGGCAAAGTGATTCTCAATAAACTTTACCGTCCAGCTCTTGTCGAGCCACCTGCGATAGGCCGCGTAGTAGGCGCTATGAAACGGGCCGGAGTAGCATGCTTCATCGCCGCGGCACAATTCGTAACGTGGCCCACTCTCCCACGGCGCCCTACCGCCGACGCGGCGCAGATGATCCGGGATCGCCTCATAGATCGCCAGATCGGGCGTACCCGCCTGCCGGCGAACGAAGCCGGTCTCAATCTCCCTGAGCATCTGATGCGGACCCCAGCCTTCGCCCGCGAAATTAAACCCCTGAAAGGTGCCCCTTGCTTCGCGAACGAAGTAGTAGGGCAGCGTCTGGTCGTCCTCGACTCCATGACCAAACATGAACGAACAACCGAAGAAAGCTACCTTATGAGGCCGCCCTTGCACCGCGGCAGGAATTTCTCTTAGGCCGCTCGCATTGATTCGGTACATGACGTCGGCGATCAGGCGGCCATCAAGGTATTCTCTGAACTTGGTCGCCGTGTTTGGCACCGGCGCAGAGCCTAAGTCTCGCGCATTGTGAAGCCAGGCTTGCGGGGTAGTCCTCGTAATAATTATTTGCGACTTGCTGATATGGTAGAGGCAGGTCTCAATGACAGCCAGACAGAACAATAGTGAACTACAAAGAAGTGCGCACTTGCGTAAAGCCTCAGGACGAGACAGCGCCGCGATTGCAATCGCCCACACACTCGCTAGCAGGAAAAAGGCGACAAAAGGAGCATCCATCCTTCCTGCGTGTTGCGGAAATAACACGCTCGTTCCCAGAGGCACTGCCACAGCGAACAGTCGAGATTGACGTAGCCAGTGTTTTTGCCCGCTCATACACTTACAGCAGACTCTTCAGGCGCAGGCGCCCGAAAGTCCATAAACAAGACCGCGCGACCGCGCGATTTCTTAGCAGAGATAACGCACAAGCGACAAGCCCGGAATGAGGACCCTAAGCACGATGTGCCTATCGATCGATGAGCGTGACGCGCGGCTGGAAAGTGCCGATCGTCCATAGGTGGCCTCCGGGGTCTCGCGCGTCGAACTGATAGCTACCCTCGGGGAACGCGGGCGTGACCGACTCGTGGAGCGGTCTGATGATTTCCGCGCCCGCGGCCACCGCGCGCTCGTAGCAACGGTCGACGGCCTCGCGATCCTCGGCGGCAAGCGCGATCGAGGCGATCCCGACCTTGCTCCAAGGCTCGCGGTCCGGCCGATCGGAGACAAACACTATACCGGTTCGCCACACGAGCTCCGCGAACGCGACGCCCCCGTCCGGACGGTCGTAGATCGCACCTACTGCGAACCCCAGCACCTCGGTGAGCCATCGAATGGCTTTGCGAGCGTCGTCGTAGGGAAGCGAGGGCGTAAGAGTTGTCGTGATGACGTGACTGTCCATAGGCGGGTACCTTTCAAGCCGCTAGCTCTTTACCGCTGCGATCCTGACTGCTTTGGATGCGATTTGAAGAACTCCCAAATGATTTTAGTCGCATCGAGCGCGTTGCTCGACGGGCCAACGAATCTCGCGGGCAGGTGCGAGACACCGCCCGGCCACACGTGCCCCATACCGGCTATCGTGTAGAACTCGACCTCGCCGCCTTTGCTGCACTTGTCCCAGACTATTTCCTTGACGCCGCCGTTATCGCGCGCGACCTGGCCGTCGCCGCCGCATCCGAGCATCGTGCGCCACGCCGCTATCGTCTGCGCGATCGGCGGATGGTACTGCGCCGGTCCCCAGAGTTTCACCTCGCCGCCGACGATCGGGTTCATCGGGTCCTGGTCGCCAACGATGAACAGCATCGGCACCGGCGCCGCCAACGTGCGGCCGTCGTACCAGAGCTGTTCGGAGACCGGCGCGATAGCTGCCAGGCGACCCGATAGCTCCACCCCCGCGCGCAGCGTCATCGCCGCGCCGTTGGAAAACCCGGTCAGGTAGATGCGATCCGGATCGGCGGCGTAATTCTTCTCCAGGTAGTCGATCAGCGCGGAGATGAAGCCAACGTCATCGACATTGCCGCGCCCGAAGCCGCCTGCCTTGCGGCCGTCGTTCCATAACCGCGGGTTGCGGCGAAAGCTCGCGGGCTGATCGGGATCCGGCGGCGTCCCATCGGGATACGCCACGATGAAGCCGCCGGCATCGGCCTCGCGACTCCATCCAGTCTGCTCGCTCGCGCCCGCCCCGCTGCCGCCCGCGCCATGAAGCATGATCACGACTGGGACCTTGGCGCCGGCGCGCAAGCCCGTCGGCACATGGACGATAAAAGTACGCACGAGACCGCCGAACTTGAAGGAGTCCTGATGGTCGCCCGGCGCCGGCGCGGCGCTCGCGGCATGCGCGATCGCCGGAGCCACCGCCGTCAGCAGCCACAGCGCTACCGCGAGCATCGCGCTATGCCAGTTCACTTTCACGGACGTTGCAGCGGCGACCGGTCTATGCGCTCTTGCCATCGAGCACCGCGGTCGCCTGATCGAGGCGGTCGCTGTAGGCGTTGAGCGCGTCGGCGGTGAGTTTCACGTAGCGGTTGACGTCCGCCCAGCGCCGGTCCTCGATCGCCTCGCGCACGCCGGGCAGCGTCTTGGCGCCATAGCCGGTGAAGCGGCCGGGCGCGTAGACGAGATTCTTGTACCAGCTCCGCCCCGGCAGGCCCACGTCGGGTGCGAGAGTCTGATCGATATCGAACATCAGCGCCTGCAGTCGTGCGAGCTGCGCGGCGGACAGCCCAGGCGCGTTCTTCGCCAGCGCGTCGTCGTATGCCTTGGCGCTGCGCTTGAGACGATCGACAGCGCTCTGCAGCGGTGCGAACTCGATTTGCGGAACGCGGTCCAGCGCAGCGGGCACTCCACTTGGTTCGGTTGGATCGGCGGCGAGCTGGAACGCGCGATCGTGCAGCAGCTTGGCCTGCGACTCGGACTCCTCGCGCGCTCCGTCGGCGAGCTTTTTCACCTGCTCGAGATAATCGGAGACCGCCGCTGCAAAGTCGCCAGCGTTCTGCAGCGGAAGGTCGGCGTCGGCCACGCGCAGCACCAGGCGCCCGATCGTCTTGGCCAGCAAGGCGTCATACACGAAGCCCGGATCGACGAAGCGGCTGTGATGCTCGAAAGTGTCGTAGCGCGAGTGGTAGACGCCGCTGCTTTCGCCCTCTCCGCCGAAACCGACGTCGAGCACCGGAATGCCAAGGTGCCCGAGAAAAGCCGAGAAGTCAGAGCCCGACCCCAGCGCCTCGATCGGAAAATCTCTGCCCGCATCCGCTGCGACTTTGGCATCGGCCTTGACGTGCTCAGTTGCCTCGGGCCCGAGCGCCGCAACGCGCATCTTCGCGCGCCGCCGCTGCCCGATCGAAACGCCGGTCTCCGGATCGATCACATCGGCGGCGACCTGGTTCATCAAATGCTGAAAGTCGTGGCTGCCGCCCGCGAATAAAAATCCCCGCTCGTTGGTGTCCGAGTTGATGTAGAGCACGACCTTCTTTTTCAACTCGCTCGCGTGCTCCTCCGCCCATTCGGTCGAGCCGAGCAGCATCGGCTCCTCGGCATCCCAGCTCGTGTAGACAATCGTGCGCTTTGGCCGCCAGCCCTGTTTGGCGAGCCCGCCGAACGCCTTGGCCTCCGCGAGCAGCGCGACTTGGCCCGACAGCGGGTCGCTGGCGCCGAACACCCATCCGTCGTGATGATTGCCGCGGACCACCCACTGGTCCGGCCACGTCGAGCCCGTCATCATCGCAATCACGTCATAGATTGGCTTGAGGCTCCAATCTGATTTGACCGCCAGATGCACGATCGCCGGCCCCGGCCCGACCCGATAAGTGATCGGCAGCGTGCCTCGCCAGTTGCTCGGCGCCACCGGTCCTGCGATCGCCGCGAGCAACACCTGAGCGTCGGCATATGAGATCGGCAGCACCGGAATCTTTATGATCGTCGGCGCTTCGGAAATCTTGAGCCGCTTGGCATCCTTGGTCGCGCCGATACCGGGCGTCAGCGGATCGCCGGGATACAGCGCCATGTCGAGCACCGATCCGCGCTGCACGCCGCGCGGCGGGCGCATCGGACCAGTGGGATAAGTCTCGTCGATCGAGTAGCCGTCCTGCGCCGGATCGGAATAGATGATGCAACCGACCGCGCCGTGTTCCTGCGCCAGCTTCGGCTTCAGCCCGCGCCAGCCGGAGCCGTAGCGTGCGATCACGATCTTGCCCTTGACGCTGACGCCCAGCCGCTCGAGCGTCTTGTAATCGTCCTGCATCCCGTAATTGACGTAGACCAGCCCGGCGGTGACGTCGCCGTCGCCCTGGTAATCGACGTAGGCGGGGAGCGCGGGATCGGTCGCGGTCGCGCTGGAATCGCCGGGGATCGGCGGCTCCTGGAGCGTGGCCGAGAACTTCGTGGGGCTGACCAGCTCCAGCGACTCGCTGATCGGCGTGGGATAGAGCACCCAGAAAGTCTCGATGTGCGCGTCCCAGCCCCACTCCTTGAACCATGCGAGGATCTGATCGGCGTTGGATTTGTCGTGCGGCGAGCCGACATGGTTGGGCTCGGCCGCGAGCAGCTTCATCCAGTCGCGCAGCTCGCTCGGGTGAATGAGCGCGTCGAAGTTACGCTCCAGCGTGGCCTGATCTGAGATCGCCGGCGCCGACGCCGCGATAGCGACGCTGATACAAAGAAGGCCTGCGGCGGTAAGTGCGATTATCTTGCGCATTCGATTAAACTGCATCGCGACATTCATGTCGCACGGTTCCCGGCCAGACTCCAGTCGCTGGTTATACCGGTCCGCAAACGACCGTTCCAACGCACCTTCTGATCGCGATCGCCGACACGCTTGACCGAAACGGCCGGCTGCCACGATATTCGAAGCATGGCGTTGAAAACCTACTCAGCAAGCTGTCATTGCGGCGCGGTCCGCTTGCAGGCCGACATCGATCTCAGCGCGGGCACCAACAAGTGCAACTGCTCGATCTGCACCAAGTCGCGCGCTTGGTTCGTGTTCGTGAAGCCTGATCGCTTCCGCCTGCTCGCGGGAGCCGAAGCGCAGGCGGAATATCAGTGGACGCCCGCGGGCCGGCCCGCTCCCTTCCTGCACTACCACTTCTGCAGAACGTGCGGCGTCCGCGTCTTCGGATGGGGCGAGCACGAATCGATGGGCGGCAGGTTTTACTTTGTCTCGATCGCTTCGCTCGACGACGCCGACCCCGAGGAGCTCGCGGCCGCGCCGATCAAATACGTCGACGGCCGCCACGATCGTTTCGATCAACCGCCTGAGGACACTCGCATTCTGTAAGACTTCGACGTCCGCCTACAGGTCGAGCGCCGCCGCCAGCTTCTGCCGATGCTCGCTCGGATCGCCGAACAGCACGATGCCGGCGCGCGCGCGTTTGAAATACAGGTGCGCGGGATGCTCCCAGGTGAAGCCCATGCCGCCGTGAATCTGGATGTTCTCGGCGGCCGCTTTGTAGAAAGCCTCCGAGCAGTACGACTTTGCGATCTGCGCCGCTTCCAACGCCTCGCCGGCGTCGTCGCCCGTGAGTTCGAAAGCGGCGTGATACGCAGCGGAGCGCGCGAATTCGATCTCGACCAGCATGTCTGCGCACTTGTGCTTGATCGCCTGGAACGATCCGATCGGCCGGCCGAACTGCAGCCGCGTCTTCGCGTAGTCGACTGACATCTCGAGGCAGCGCTGGGCCCCTCCCACCTGCTCCGCCGCGAGCATCGCCGCCCCGTACGCCATAACGCGCCCAATTTGCGGCGTGATGTCGCCCTCTGAGATGCGCGTGGCAGGCGTGCCCTTGAATGTCAGTTTCGCGAGTTTGCGAGTGAGATCGAGCGCCGGCAACTGTTCGCGCTCGACGCCGTTGGCCCCGCCCTCGACGCGAAACAGCGCGAGCCCGTCGTCGGCGCGCGCGGCGACCAGGATCACGTTGGCGCCGTGGCCGTCGAGCACGTAGTCCTTGACGCCGTCGAGGCGCCATCCCGCGCCGTCGCGCACCGCGCGCATCGCGATCGCATCCGCGCTCCATTTGCCGTTGGCTTCGGCGATCGCCAGCGTCGCGATCGTCTTGCCGGACGCGATTGCCGGCAGCAGTTTCGATTTTTCGGCTTCGGTCGCAGCGTCGCGCACAATCATCGCTGCAAGAGTGTTTGCGAGATACGGTCCGCAGTACAGCACGCGCCCCATTTCCTCGAATACGACCGCCAGCTCGACCGCTCCCAGACCCGCTCCGCCGTACTTCTCCGGTATCACCAGGCCAACCAGCAGCAGCTCCGAGGCCATCCGCTCCCAGGTTCGGCTGTCGTAGCCGCTCTCGTTCTCCATCAGCTTGCGGACGATTGCCTCGGTCGAATCTTTCTCGAGAAATCTGCGGACGGTCTCCCGCAGCTCGTCATGTTCGTGCGTGAACGAAATATCCATCGGTCGGTTTTCCTCTGCGCCTTGCGAGCGATGCTTGCGAAGTGCCGCTTCAGCCGTTGCGCGGAATCTGCTTCCACGGAACATCCTTGTCGCCGCGTGGCTCGCCCGGAAGGCCAAGCACGCGCTCGCCGAGAATGTTTTTCATCACTTCGGAAGTTCCGCCCTCGATCGAATTGGCCCGCGCGCGCAGGAACTGGTACTTCGACAGCGCGGTGCGCGACTCGCGCGCGCGCGAAGTCGGGCGCCGGCGCGTATAGCCCGGCTCATAAATGAGCGAGTCGGGACCGAGCACGTCCATCGCGCACTCCCAGATTCGCTTGTTGAGCTCCGCCTGCGCGAGCTTTGCGACCGAGCCCTCGGGCCCGGGGTTGCCGGCCTTGCGGGCGCCGCGCGCCCGCTGGCTCGTCATCCTGAGCAGTTCGGCTTCGATGTAAAGTTTGGTGATGCGATCGCGCATGAGGGTCTCACCCTCGGGCGAGAAGCGGCCCTTTTCGCGCGCCTTCCACAGATTGATCAGCACGCCAACCGATCCGCTGCCCTTGCGCGGAGCGCCGGCGCCTCCGATCGCAGTCCGCTCGTTCATCAAGGTCGTGATCGCGACCTTCCAACCCTCACCCTCTTTGCCCATCAGGCGGTCGGCGGGAATCTTTACGTCGGTCAGAAAGACCTCGTTGAACTCCGCTTCACCGGTAATCTGATGCAGCGGGCGGACTTCGACGCCGGGGCTATGCATATCGAGCAGAAAGTACGACATGCCGGAATGCTTGGGCGCGTCGGGATTGCTGCGCGCCAACAGCATCCCCCACTTCGAGAGATGCGCGAGGCTGGTCCATACCTTCTGCCCGTTGGCGACCCAGTAATCGCCGTCGCGGGTTGCGCGCGTGGCAAGCCCGGCGACGTCCGAACCCGCGCCCGGCTCGCTGAAGAGCTGGCACCAGATGTCCTCGCCGGTGAAGATGCGGCGCAGCAGCGTCTTCCGCATCCAGTCGGTGCCATGGGTGAGCACCGTAGGCGCGCCCATCCCGATTCCGATCGCGTTGATCATCATGTCTTCGTAGATGGTCTTCGCGTGCTTGCTGATCTCGTCGGCGACGATCGCCTGCATCCCGGGGCTGATGCCAAGGCCGCCGTAGCCTTCGGGGAAATGCACCCACGCAAGGCCGTGGTCGTACTGCTTGCCGCGAAACGTGAACTGGTCGACCTTGTCCGGATGAGCCTCTTCGATAAGCTTGCGGACGCGGGCGCGAAGGTCTGCTTCGGTAATCACTTGAGCCATGTTTTTTAACGCCTTCCGACCGATCACATAGCAGATTTGGATCTGGTACGACGAGCTTCGCGAATGCGGTGATCTCTGCCGCGTCGTCGGCCCTGTCCGCGCGATGCCGCCTACGACTCTCGCAATTCGATCTTCGCGGGGGTTGCCGATTGGCGCAAGAAGATCGCAATAATAGCCACCGGCGGCAGGTGGGCGGTTATCCGTCCGTCTTGATCGACGCTCAAAATGACGCGAGTGTGCCACCGGCGCTCGAGGAGAATGACGTGATTAAATGGACCGCGGAAACGCTGGAGGTCGCCGGCACCCAGCTCGCCATGATCAAAGGTGGCTCCGGCAAGCCTCTCCTGATTTTTCACGACGAGCTCGGCTACCCGGGCTGGATGACCTGGAACGAGAGCCTCGCGCACGAGCGCACGCTGCTCATTCCGCTGCAGCCGGGGTTCGGCAAGACCCCGAAGCTCGACTGGATCATGAACTATCGCGATCTCGGCGGCTTCTATTCCCACGTGGTGCGCGAGATGAAGCTGGATCCGGTCGATGTGATCGGATTTTCGGCGGGCGGATATATCGCGGCTGAAATGGCGGCGGCCGACCCCCGAATCTTCTCGAAGATGGTCCTGGTCGCCCCGATGGGCCTCAAGCCGGCCGAGGGCGAGATCATGGACATCTTTCCGATCACGATGCGCACTCATCTGCGCGCCACCGTCGCCGATCCGCACGGCACTCCCGAGTTCACCAAGCTCTACGGCGGTGAGATGACTCCGGAACAGTTCGAAGCATTCGAGGAAGCCCGCTCCGAGACCGCGCGCCTGGCATGGGAACCGTACATGCACAACCCCAGCCTGCCGCATCTGCTGCGCAGCACAAAGATCCCGACGCTGCTGGTGTGGGGCACGCGTGACAAGGTGGTGCCGCGCGGATGCATCGACGCGTATCAGAAGGCGATCGCCGGAGCGCAGACCGCATTCATCGAAAATGTGGGGCATCGCCCCGAAATCGAAAACTCAACGGAATTCGAACGCGTGGTCAGGCGTTTCCTGACCGCATAGCGCGCGACACAGGAGCGATACAACATGAAACTGGGATATTTCACCGAACGTCCGGTGCGCTGGGTCCCCGAAGAAGTCATCCTGCGCAACGGCGGACACTTCGCAGTCTCCAATAGCTACTTCGATCGCGAACGCGCCGCCGACGACTATAACTATTACATCGACGAGAACCTCTACGCCGAGGAACTCGGCTTCGACATCGTCGCGCTCAACGAGCATCACGGCAATCCCTTCTGCATGGGCAGCGTGATGAACGTCGAGGCGGGCATCCTGGCCCGCCTCACCAAGCGCGCGCGCATCCTGCTGATCGGCAATCCGCTCCCGGTCATCAAGCATCCGCTGCGGATGGCTGAAGAGCTGGCCGAGATCGATTTGATCTCGCGCGGGCGCCTGATCACCGGATGGGTGCGCGGCGCGGGCAGCGAGCAGTTCTTCAACAACGCCAACCCCGCCTACAACCGCGAGCTGTTCAACGAGGCGCACGACTTCATCGTGCAGGCGTGGACGCGGCCCGGTCCGTGGCGCTACGAGGGCAAGCATTTCCACTATCGGCACGTCAATCCGTGGGCGCTGCCCTATCAGAAACCGCATCCTCCGATGTGGATCCCCGGCGTGATCAGTCCCGAAACGGTGAAGTGGTGCGCGGAACACAACTACCCGTACTTCGGACTTGGCACCTCGCTCGGCCCGACCTGCGACTTGTGGGAATACTATGCCGACGAGTCCGCCAAGCTCGGCTTTCAGGCGGGTCCGGAAAACTTCGGCTACGTGATGCCGACTTTTGTCGCCGAGACCGAAGAACGCGCGCAGGAACTCGGCAAGAACTTCCTGTTCGGCGGCGGCCAGAACTCGTTCGCGCGCGTCGAGCACACGCTCCCGCCCGGCTACAACTCCAGGGATGCGATCCGGCGGATGGCCAAGCAGCCGCAGGGTAGCTGGCTCGGGGTCAGCGGCGACAAGCTACGCGGCCATAGCGAAGATGTCGAGATCGATCCCGAGGCGATCAGGGCCAAGCTCATCCCCGGCTATCAGAAAGCGCAGAAACAGTTGCAGCTCATCATCGGCAATCCCAAGTCGGTGACCGAGAAGCTCAAGAGCATCCTCACCGTGCTGCGACCCGGGACGCTGATAATTTTCAGCGTGCAGGGCCAGGTGCCTAACAAGGATCGCCAGACCAGCATGCGGCTGATGGCGCAGGAGATAATGCCGGCGCTGAAAGAGCATGCCGATTCGATCGAGCTGGTCGACGCACTCGAGCGGCCGCCGGGCTCGCGCAAGTTGACCCCCGGCGTCAGTCGGATTCCAGCCTCCGATCGCGGACCGCTGAAGGATCTGGGCCTCGCATAAATAGTCAGTGCGGAAAACGCGTTCGCCAAGGATGATGACTGAGTAATGAAGCTCGAGAATAAAGTCGCGCTGATCACCGGCGCCGGCTCAGGCCTGGGAAGAGCGACCTCGCTTCTGTTCGCGCGCGAAGGCGCCAAGGTCGCGGCGGTCGATATCAACGGGGAGTCGGCAGAGGACACCGTACGCCGAATCAAGAGCGCCGGCGGCGACGCGATCGCGATTCGCGCGGACGTATCCAACTCGGAAGACGCGCGCGGCATGGTCGACGACACCGTCAAAAAATTCGGCGGCCTCGACATCATCTACAACAACGCGGGAATCGCCGGCGAAGGCGGCTTCATGGCCGACGTCACCGAGGATCAGTTCGATCGCGTGATCGCGATTAACCTGCGCGGCGTATGGCTCGGCATGAAGTACGCGCTGCCGCAGCTCGTAAAACGCGGCGGCGGCGTGGTCATCAGCACCGCCTCGGCAGCGGGGCTGGTTGGGATCAGAGGCGCGACTGCGTATTGCGCGGCGAAGGCCGGGGTAATCGCCATGACGCGGGTGGCGGCGCTCGAGTACGGCCGCTACAACATCCGCGTCAATTGCATCTGCCCGGGTTTCATCCATACCGAGATGGCGGATCGCGGCGCGGGTCCCGACGGAATCTCGCCCGCGTTCATCAAGCGCAGCTCAGTGTTCGGCCGGATGGGCGAGCCGGACGAGATCGCGCACACGGCGCTGTTCCTCGCCTCCGACGACTGCAAGTTTGCCACCGGCGCGCCCTTCGTGATCGACGGCGGATGGGTAGCGCGCTAGTTCTCGACAGTCGATAGCCACTTCCGCGTATTCGCGCGTATTACATCCCGGACTTTAGTGACTGGAAGAACCGCGACGACTATCAACGCAAGCTGGAACGGCTTTTAAAAGACCTCGAGGCCGAAGAGCCATAGCGGCTAATCCCGCGAACGCCGCGTCCCAATGCGCGCGCCCACGAGAGTAGCCCATGTAATTCCCGGCCGGCCTCGGCCTTCAACAGTTCGACGCACCGACCTTTAGAGCTTAAGGAACGCCAATAGGTCGGAGTTGATCGTGTCCGCCTGCGTAGTGGGCATGCCATGCGGGAAGTCCTTGTAGGTTTTCAGGGTCCCGTTTTTCAGCAGTTTTGCGGACAGCGGTCCGGCGGCGACGTAAGGAACGATCTGGTCGTCCTCGCTATGCATCACCAGGACCGGAACGGTGATCTTCTTGAGGTCTTCCGTGAAGTCGGTCTGGGAAAAGGCCACAATTCCGTCGTAATGCGCCTTTGCACCCCCCATCATCCCCTGCCGCCACCAATTTTGGATCACCGCCTCCGAGGCTTTCGCGCCCGGTCGATTGTAGCCATAGAAAGGACCGGCCGGCACGTCGCGATAAAATTGGGACCGATTCGCGGCGAGTTGCGCCTGGAGATCATCAAACACTTTCTTGGGAAGGCCGAGCGGATTGGCCGCCGTCTTTACCATTAGCGGCGGCACGGCGCTGATCAGCGCCGCCTTGGTGACCCGGCTTTCGCCATGCCGAGCCAGGTAGTGTGTCACCTCGCCGCCGCCGGTGGAATGGCCAACATGGATGACATTGTTCAAGTTTAGATGCGTCGTAAGAGCCGCCAAGTCGTCGGCATAATGATCCATATCGTGACCATCGGCGGTCTGGCTGGAGCGACCATGGCCACGGCGGTCATGGGCGATCACGCGATAGCCATGATTCAGGAAGAACATCATCTGCGCGTCCCAATCATCGGCCGACAGCGGCCAGCCATGGCTGAACACAATTGGTTGGCCTGAACCCCAGTCCTTATAAAAGATCTCCGTGCCATCCTTGGTTGTGATCGTGGGCATGTGCGCTCCTTTGAGATCGGCAGCAAAACGGCCCAATTAGCTGGAATTTCCGTTCTGCCTCTCCGATTTCAACTCCACCTATAGAGCAGCCGGCCTGCCTCGGCAAGGTGCTTCGCCCGAGACTTTTAATCCGTATCTGGCCGACAGCGAATATGCCAAGCAAGTACTGAACAACAACAGCCAGTGGCTGTCCTCTATTTCGGGAGTGGATAGCCTCGGCTTACTTCTTGACGATAACAATCAAGTCGTCATTACAGTGAATGTAAGTGACGCCAACACCGTATCTTCTGTCCAGATGTTAATCCCGAGTGAAATAGACGGCGTGCCCCTGGTCGTTCAACCGCCTCAGAGCGGCACTGGCGTATAGGTAACCCTTTAGCCAAGCCGGGCGCCCGCCGAATTCTCTCCACCTTCCGGTCAACAAACGCGTCGCGGTATCGCTCGTCATGTGAAGGCTGTGATACGTTCGCGCACAAGTGACGGTGCGCGATTGCTGGTATGGTGTCCCCTGTCGATGCTCCCGCTTGCTCATCCCCCTCTCCGCCAGCGAGTCGGAAGCGAATCGCCAGCTTCTCCACGGAGCTGGAATTTCTGCACAATTGGCGGGTTCGGCACGATTCCCAACTTACCGGCGGCTCTCTCCAGCGGGAACGCAAAATGCCCAGACAGATGAGCTTGATGGGGGCGGCGGTTCTCGCGCTAATCTCGATTGTAATTCTCTCCGCTCGAATCGCCGATGCTGGAGAGAACACCAGCGAACAATCGCTCGTACTCGGCGGAGGAGGCCCGATAGGGGAGGCGTGGGAATCTGGTGTAATTGCGGGTCTCGCGCAGAAAGGCTTCGATTTGTCCCGGTCCCGCCGGATCATCGGGACTTCGGCTGGTGCGATCGTGGGCGCGCGTCTTGCCAGCGGGATGACACCCGACGAATTGGCCGAGGCGGCACTTACCCATTTCGAGGGACCTCCGCCGCCAACCCGGAGCGGTCTCCCTGCACCCGACCTGTCATTCCTCGTCGGCAAGCTCGAGGAGCTGAACGCGGCAAAGCTAACGGAACAGGAGGCAGGTGTGGAAATTGGCCACTGGGCGATGAGGGTGCATCCGATTGCAACTGAATCGGAATTCGTCGCGAGCTATTGGCGCCGGTTTCCTGGCAAACAGTGGCCGAGTCCACGCTACGAATGCGTCAGCGTCGATGCTGACGACGGATCGCTCAAGGTGTGGAATCAATCCTCGCGGGTTCCGCTTGCGCTCGCGGTCGCATCCAGCTGCGCGCTCCCGGGGTTGTTTCAGCCCGTGACGATCGATGGCCGCCGATATATGGACGGAGGAGCCCGCTCTGCGACCAACGCGGACCTCGCTCGCGGCTGTAAAACCGCGATCGTGATGGCGCCGACCTCCGGGATAAACCATCCGTTGGGGAAACTCTCGGTCTTTCGGCTCGAGCACGAGGTGCTGATCCTGCGCGACAGCGGATGCGAGGTTGCGGTGATTGTTCCAGATCCCGCCAGCGTGGCCGCATTCGCAAGAAGCGGAACACAAGACGAGCGTAACGCCGCGGCGCTGGAGGCCGGGCGAGAGCAAGGAAGGCATTGGGATGGGCTTCCATCCCGTCGATGAGCAGATCGGCCAAGCCTGTCCTGGCGAGAATATCCTCCCGATCGATTTCGCGCAGAAGTCATAAGACGGGTGATCGAACAGCACCCACCAGCGAAGTATGAACCATGGGCAGAGGTTGCGGAGCCAGCTAATCGTAAGGCGTTAATGCCTTTGCTCAGGCCAAGCCGTGATTCCGCTGAGTCCCTCAAAGCAGTTATTTAAAGGTTATTGGATTCCGGGAAAGACACCTTAACAAAAGAGGTCGCGAGGGGGAGGAATCATATAAAATGCCGCGCCGCAAATGGCTGATTGTAATTTTCGTCGTGAGCGTAAGTTCCGGTTGTGCCACGATCCCGAGTAAACAGTTAAACGCGTTTGCTGACTCGACCAAAAGCCTCGCCGCAAACATCCAACAGACCGACCTCACAATCGAGCAGTTGACAACCCGCTTTACTGTCAATGTGGCCGATCCCGATCAGCCTATTACAGCAACTACTTTTGAACGCAAGGACTACGATCTTACCGAAGACCTTCATTACCGGGAGCTTGTTTTCAAAACAGTTGCTGATTATGCCGCACTGCTTAAGTCCTTCGGCGAAGGTGATAGCGGAGCAGACATTGACAAAGCCTCCACCGCTCTAGCCGGAAGTCTAAAGGCCGTAACAACGACCGCCAAGCCCGCAGATAAGAATCTGCCGAGTTATAGTGGGATCACGGCGACGCTGGTGGATATTGGCGGCCGTGCCTTAACTAACTATATGAGACGGCGGGCACTGATTACGGCGATGACCAAAGCCCAGCCCGATTTAGAAACTATTTCCTCGACCTACTCCGCCGACCTGGACAATATCGGACTGTACATGGACTCGATCGATGCGGAATTCATACAGCGGGCCAATACCTTGCGGCCAAGGGTGCGAGCGTGCAGCTCCAGGCTCATCGCGGCAGATGAGGCCGCGTGCTCGCGCGATCGCGTGGAGGATGAAACCGCTCGCATGAGGGCGGATACCGATACGGCAGCTCTACTTGGTGAAGTGAGGCAAGTGAAGGATTCTCTGTCTTCCATTAAAAAGGCAACAACTAATCTTCCTGGGGCGCACGAACAGATATTGAATAGTTTGGAGGGAAAACCAACCAATTCGGAAGCCATCGATCAACTTGTCGCCGCGGTGCAGCAGGCGAATTCCTTTTACCACCGTCTCAAATAGAGAAAGAGGTAACAGAAATAATGAATGGCCATGATTTAGCGGAGCAACTTGCTGGTCTGGCATCACGCGTGAATAACCTTGCCGCCTATCAGGCTGGCGATGATAGCTGGCAACTTATGAAACTCCAGGACCGGTTATCGGCCGATGTAATGGTCGCGATCAAGCTAAACCTGGACGCTAGCGACGCACAATACACAGCTGCTCTGGCAGGTCTGAAAGCCGCTATCGACTTTATAGGTGACGCGCAGGCGCAAATTGCGGACGTTGCGAAAGCCATTCAACTGACCGCAAAGGCAGCAGATCTGGCTGAAGCACTCCTCAAAAAGGCCGCATGAACGCGGCGAACGGGTCCGCTTACTCCGCCCACGACGAAGGCTTCGCGCGATGGCTCTATGCTTACCTGCAAAAGAGAGGCGTGCGCTGCTGGTTCGCTCCGTCCAGCCTCCAGGGCGGCAAGAAGCTTCACGAGCAAATCGATGAAGCTATACGCGCCTGCGACCGATTCCTGCTGATCATTTCCGAGGCGAGCATGAAGAGCGAATGGGTGAGGACCGAGATTGCCAAAGCGTTCCAGAAGGAACCCGGCAACGGAAAATCAGTTCTCTTTCCAATCAGACTGGTTCCGTTTGAAGCGATTCGGGCATGGGAAATGTTCGACCCGCACTCCGGAAAGGATCTAGCGCGAGAGATTGGCGCGTATTACATCCCGGACTTTAGCGACTGGAAGAACCGCGACGACTATCAACGCAAGCTGGAACGGCTTTTAAAAGACCTCGAGGCCGAATTTCCATAGCGGCTAATCCCGCGAACGCCGCGCCCCAATGCGCGCGCGCCTCAAGTCTCAGCCGATTCTCATATCTGACAGATATAAGACACATATCACCTGGATATCATTGCTTACCCCGGGCTCGGGGCAGAGAGTCGGCTTCGCGGAATTTTGGCCGCCTAAGCTCACGAGCATGGAGGGTCTGCGATGATTCGCAAGTCAACCAACTGTCTTATTGGATTGGCCGCATTTTTTACGGTCCTGGTATGTTCGGCAGCAATCTCATCTGCCGCGGGCTTGCCCCTTCCCCCGGTTGCTCTCACTGAAAGCGGGCTCGTGATTGGAACGACGGTGAGTGGGGTAAACGAATTTCTCGGCATCCCGTATGCCGCGCCGCCGATGGGAGCCCTGCGCTGGACGCCGCCGAAGCCTTACGGGTTTTTTCCCGGACTTTTCCTCCAGGCGACTCAATTCGGTGGTGACTGTACGCAACCCACTGCGTCTGGGCTGTTTGGCAGCGAGAACTGCCTGTTCCTCAATGTCTTTACGCCCCAGAACGTTCTTGCCGATGACTTGCTGGAGTATCACGGACGCGGCCTGCCTGTGATGGTTTATATTCCTGGCGGCGGCTTTGTGAACGGGGGCGCCGAAATCTAAGACCCGACGCCGATGGTGCAAAAAGGAGTGATCGTTGTCACGATTAATTACCGGGTGGGATATCTTGGCTTCTTCGCACAGTCGGCGCTCGATGCAGAAGGCCATCCCGCCGGCAACTACGGGCTGATGGACCAGCAATTCGCCTTCAAATGGGTTCAACAGAATATCGCGGGCTTTGGCGGCGATCCGAATCAAGTAACGATATTCGGTGAGTCCGCAGGCGGGACAAGCGTATATGCCAATCTTGCGTCTCCAACCGCGGCACACTTGTTTCGCGGCGCGATTTCAGAGAGCGGATCGTTCGATGAATTTCAGGACTACTTTGATTTCATTGTTGACCTGGCAACGGGGGAAACTATCGGCACCGGATTTGTGCCGCCGGGCGACGACGTAGCTGCAAGCGTCGGATGTTCCAGTGAGACATCCGCAGTGTCTGCGCGCTGTGCCAGCCTCGGCGCTGACCGCAGTAGAGCCAGTCATTGATGTTTCCGTTCGTGGATGGAACACTGCTTACTCAGACTCCCGCGCGAGGCATTTGCCAGCGGCCAATTCAATCGCGTGCCCGTGATTCCCGGCACGAATCATGATGAATGGACGACTTTTCGTGGAATCCCAATACGATTTGGGAGTCGGACCGCTGACCGACGCGGAGTACCCGGCTGCGGTAGCAGCACTGTTCGGGCACTCCGAGACAACCCGTTCATACAATTCATAATCAATACCGAATATCCGCTGAGCAACTATCCTCCGCCTCCGGGTGACGTGAGCGCACCGCTTGCACTAGGCGCGCTCGGAACTGACGTCATTTTCGCGTGTCCGGCGCGCAACGCGGATCGTCTTCCTGTCGCAGTATGTGACGACCTATGCGTATGAGTTCAACGACGAAAACGCGCCGCCGACGCAAGCGCAGGCGGGCCAGTGTTAAGCTTTCCGCTTGGGCGCCTATCACACGGCGCTGAGCTTCAATACCTTTTCTACTAATTATACCGGATACCCTTTAACTCCGGCGCAAATCGAGCTCTCGGATACGATGATTGGGTACTGGACCCAATTCGCGAAAACCGGGAACCCGAACTCACCGGGCGCGCCGGCGTGGTCTAGCTACAGCGCCGGCGGCTCGTTCGAATCGCTGCTGCCACCGACGCCGATGCCGGAATCGGACGCGAGTTTCGACGCGGATCACAAGTGCTCTTCTTTCTGGGACCCTCTGAAGAGAAGTGGCAACGTCCTCCGTAACCGTACGACGGTGAAGCGGTCAGGCTCCTGCGCGGACCATCCCGCGGGCGCTCAGGTGCGATCCAAAAGTTGAGGTTCGCGCTCACTTTGGCCGCGAAATAAGCTGCGAGCTAAAGCGAAAGCGGCGGAGAGCACCTGCGGCAGGATCGCGCGAAAAATCGGGACGCTCGTGACATCGAATAGTCGCACGACGATCGTGCTCGCATGCGCGATCGTGTGCGCCGCGGCCCTGGTTCGGTTCGGCGCGACGACCGCCTCCGCTGCCGGCGCGCAGGCGGGGACCGATCGGCCTGAGTCCACGGCGCTTCTGAAACTCGCCGCTGCACGGTTCAGCAATCTAACCAACTGCGAGCGAGCCTTGCTCGTGAATTCTGACCTCAATACCGCAAACCATCAAAGACTTGCAGTATGCGGCTCCAGTTCAGAGATTGACGACCCGAGCAATGATCCGAAAGATGCCGCCACGTGGGACCATCAACGCGAAATCCGCGCCGAACTCATTCGTTGGCTCTGCGTCGATCCAAATGCAATCAAGCTGATCGATCCCGAAGGCATTGCAGTGCTCGGTGCCCGAGTGGTGGGCAACCTGAACCTCGATCTTGTACATCCACCCTTTGGATTAAGACTGGTGCGATGCTCGATTCCAAATTCGATGAGCCTTCAGAGAGCTGAGTTAGGACTTCTAAGCCTTCGTGGCAGTTATACTGGCGAGATCATTGCGGGAGGTAGTCATCTGTTGCATGGAGTCTTCATGAATTTGGGATTTCATGCGTCGGGCGAGGTGTTTTTCGGCAACGCGCTAATCGATAACGACCTGGATTGCTCCGGAGGCAGCTTCACGCACAGCAAGGCAGAAGGCACGGAACCCTGGGCTGCGGAGATGCCAGCGCTGTTCCTCGGTGTCAGCCGGATCCAGGGACCGATCTGGTTGTCATTTGGTTTCCACGCCAATGGTGCGGTCGACATCAATGGAGTGACCTGCACCGATCTAATTTGTTCCGGTGGGCGTTTCATCAACCCTGGCAATGTTGCGCTGAACGCCTTACTCGCGAATGTTTCCCATGGCGTATCCTTAAACGGCAACGGGCGTTGGGGAGGCATGGAGGCTGACGGACTAGTGCTATTCGGGGCTGCGAAGGTGGGTGGAGTCTTTTGGGCCATGGGCGCTAAATTCCTTGGCAAGCCAACCGAACCGCATGGCTTTTCGGCAGAAGCCCTGACGGTCGGAGAAGGCTTCTTCTGGCAGAATGTCGAGCTGCAAAATGGCGCAACCCTCGACCTTAGCAACTCCTCGGCAAATGGTCTGGTCGACGATGAAAGCAGCTGGCCGCAGCCGGGGCGGCTAAATATCGACGGGTTCACCTACGGCGACTTCTACCTGGGTCCGTCAGACGCGCGCAGCCGTTTGCGCTGGATAGGCCTGGAATCCGGCCCTCCGGCGCCGTGGCTCCCCCTTGGGAGGGGATTTCACCCGCGACCCTATCGCGAACTTGCGAAAGTCCTGCGCAACCGGGGCGATGATTCCGGCGCGCGCCAGGTGCTGATCGCCGAGGAGCGCGGCCGCTATGCGGATCTGTCACTTCCTCTTCGGATGTGGGGAGCGTTCCTCGACGTCGTCATAGCTTACGGCTATGAGCCGATGCGCGCAGTCGCGTGGGCGCTCGCAGTCGTGATCCTGGGATGGGCAGCGGTAACGATGGGGAAACGGGCGGGCGTGTTGCGTCCGACCTGGCCGGAGAACCGGCCCGCGTCAACCAACGATACGTATGAGGAACTGCATCCGCTGCTTTACTCGTTGGACGTGTTCCTGCCCTTCGTGAATCTCCACCAGGAACATTACTGGTGGCCGGACGCCAACGCGTCGGGAGAATGCGTGGTGCTTGGCCGCGCGATCCGGGTCCGCGGGCGAACCCTGCGTTACTACCTGTGGCTGCAGATCGTCGTGGGATGGCTGCTGAGCGCAATCTTCATCGCGGGCGTCTCCGGCCTCATCTCGCAGTGATTGCGTGTGGAGGGCGGGTCAGGCGCGTAGCCGGAAGCAGAGCAAGAAAGCAAAGTCAGAAAGCAAATCCAGAAAAGCGAAACCGGGGAGTTGACGCTCCCCGGCATCGCATCGAAAACGTTCTATGGATTTTTCCGCGTTAGGCCGACTTGTGCGCCTTGGTGCTTTTGGTGGCGGGCGCAAACGCGTCGATCAGCTTCAGTGTGAACTCCTTCTGATTCTCCGCCAGGCGCTTCCAGAAGCGGAAGCTCGCCTCGGCCAACTCGCGCGGCTCCGGCATGTTGACCGGCAGCGGCATGGTGGAACTCGGGATGAACCCGTTTACCATCGAGCCCACGCGCTCGGCCGCTGCGACCGTAAAGTTCTGGACGCTTTTGATGCCTTCGATCAGAGTGTCGCCCGCGTTATCAAGAGTCTCGATATAGTCCATTTGTGGACCTCCTTGGTGATTCGCCTTACCAGCAAGTATAACGATGCTGCTTGGTAAATCAAGCGCTCATCACAATAAATCTTGCGAAGAGGGTCAGTGCCCCGGTAAATAAAGCTCGCTTGGCATATCTAGCGCGTGCTATAGGTCGCCATATGGCGGGTACGCAACCTCGAAATTATCTCGGCGATTTCATCCGCAATCAGCGCGAGATCACACGTTTGTCGTTGCGCCAGCTTGCCAACCTGGCGCGCATCTCGAATCCGTATCTCAGCCAGATCGAGCGCGGGCTGTATCAACCGTCGGCCAACGTGCTGAAGGGGATCGCGGAGGCGCTCGGAATCCCGCCTGAGAAGCTCTACGCGGCGGCAGGCTGGTTCCAGCCGGAAAAAGAGGGCGACGAGCACGAAGTCGAGGCCGCGATCCGCACCGATTCGCGGCTGACGCCCAGCCAGAAAGAGGCGCTGATAGCGGTCTATCGGGGATTTATCGAAGAAGCAGAGAAGTAGCGTAGCCGAAGCATCGCGAAGAAAGTAGCGGCCGGGCAGCGTCGCGAAGATTTAGCGAACATCGCTCGGGGGCAGCATCGTTGGCGGCAACGTCGTTGGCAACCTGGTCGCACTCAGGGCGTCGTCCCGGCAACCTGGTCGATTATGTCGGCCAGCTCGGGGATCCGATATTTTTCGCCGTTGTAGGCCTTGTACATCAGGAACAGCCAGAAGATCGCGAACGCGATGTCGACAAATGTCTCGATCACGATCAGCAAACCGGAGAGCGGGTTGGGCAGCACCGCGATGAACACCGACAGGATGATATAGACCGCGAACCATGCGGCGGTGAAGCCGATCGATTGGCGCGCGTGGAAGCGTACGAACTCGTCCTGGTTGTACGGCTCCAGGTACAGGAAGATCACGCCAGTCACGAAAAACCCCAGGTACGTGAGCGCAGCGATCGGTTTGGTCTGCGCTGTTGCTGCGTCGCCGTTCATCCCGGAAACCTCCTGGCCTGTCGCGAACGCAACTCGCGTCCGACCGGCGGGACCCTATCTGTAATCAAAGGTATAAGCGGATCGCAATCGCGCACAATGCAGCGCGTGCATTGCAGGTGAGCTATTCCGGCGCGCAGCCCTGCCCGATGCAAACTGTATCACCGAATCTTGAGGTGGCGCGCCAACCGAATCATCGGTCACGGCTCCGATGCGGATCGCTCGAGGCGCTACTTCTTGGCGCTCTCGATTCGCTGCAGCGTGTCCATCGCTTTTCGCCCCACCGCCGCCGCCTCGAGCTGCGCGCGAATGCGATTACCGAGCTGCCGGCGGAACACTGGCTTCGCAATGAAGTCGGCTACTCCGAGCCGCATCCCCTCGGCGCGCGCATCGAGGTCGTCGCGCGCGGTAACCATGATGATCGGAATCTCGGCGGTGTCGGGATTGTTCTTGAGCGCCTTGCAGACCTGGAATCCATCCATCCCTGGCATCATCAGGTCGAGCAGGATGACGTCGAATTCGCGGTCCTGCAACAGTTTAAGACATTCGGCCCCCGAGTTGACCCCGACTGGGGCATAGCCTTCACGCTCCAGATGACGGGCGAGAATCGAAACCGTATCGGGATCATCGTCCACGATCAGTATTTGCGCTGATCGCTTGGCTTCGTCCATTTCACTCTTAGGCTCCACTAGACTTCCTCGCCCTCGTCGGACGGCGATGGCACGATCACGCCGCAGCGCCTGAGCTTTGCCGAAAAGGTCGTGCGCTTGAGCCCCAGCAGCCGGGCAGCGGCTTGTTTGTTGCCTCCGGCGCGTTTGAGCGCTTCGTTTATCAACCTACCTTCCAATTCCCGTACCAGCAGATTGAGGTCGACCCCCTCCGCGCCGATGCTCGCTGGAATCTGCACCGGCGCCGAACTGGTGCTCGAGACGATGTCGGGCGGCAAATGCAGAGTGTCGATAATCGAACCATCAGACATCACCACGAGCCTCTCGAGCAGGTTCTCGAGCTCCCGGATATTTCCCGGCCAGTCGTACGACCACAGATGCACCATCGCGTCGCGGCTCATGGGTACCTCGCTGCCGGGAGTTCGCGCGCGGATGCGATCGAGGAAGAATTCCACCAGCACCGGGATGTCAGAACGGCGTTCGCGCAGCGGCGGAATCGAAATCGGCACTACCTGCAGACGGTAGAAAAAGTCCTCGCGAAAGGTGCCCCTCTTCACCGCCTGCACGAGGTCGTTGTTGCTCGCGGCGATCACGCGCGTGTCGATTCGCACCGCACGATCCGATCCGACCGGCCGCACCAGACCATCCTCGAGCACGCGCAGCAGCTTTGCCTGCAGCCCGAGCGGCATCTCGCCGACCTCGTCGAGAAAGATCGTGCCGCCATCTGCAGTGCTGAACAGCCCGTGCCGCGATCCCGACGCGCCGGTGAACGCGCCACGCTCGTGTCCGAACATCTCCGACTCGAGCAGGTCGTGCGGAATCGCCGCGCAGTTGACCGGCACGAACGCGCGCTGATGCCGCGCCGACATTGCATGGATGGCATGTGCGACGATCTCCTTGCCGGTGCCGCTCTCGCCGGTGATCAGCACCGTCGCGTTGACCGCGGCGACTCGTGCAATCAACGCGCGCAACTTCACGATCGTGGGATGCTCTCCGATGAGCGCCCGCTCGATCGTGTAAGAAGACTCGTCGGCTATGTTCGGATGCGAGGCCACGTTCGCACGGTCGCCCCCTTTTGGCGAACGAGTGAAAGAACGTTACCGGAAAATCTTCTCACGGGTGCATGTCTGTAAACAAGTAGACAGCGAATATATCTCAATGTGGTATGACGCAGGGCTGGATGCGCATAGAGCGGGTTTCGCTTCTCCGCGCCGAGAGACAACCAGTATAAGGGGATCGGCTCCGCGCCCCCGCCGTGGCTTGAACTATAAGCGTGAGCGCGCGGCCTATCTGGCCGGTACAGGTTTGCGGAGTTCCTGGCGATAGATCGCGGCCTGGCCGGGACCTTCCGCGACTGAGACCTCGATCCCAGTCACGTCGTCGAGCGCGCCGCGCGCCGCAAGCGCGGCATTGAGCTCGTTCCATATGTAACGCGCGAGTTCCTCGGCGGAGCTGTGCACGATCGGCGCGAGAAACACGTCGGCTGCAGGAAACACGAACTCGTCCTGATCATACGTAACTTTGATACTCGCGGGTACGAGCTTCTCGATGCGCAGACATTCGCTGCGCGCCGGGATAATCGTGCGCTCGTCGAGGCGGTCGACAATTTCTTTGGTCAGCTTCTTGATCAGCCCGAAGTCGATTACGTAACCGGTTCCCGCGAGCTGCCCGTCGACGCGCACGCCGACTTGGTAGTTGTGGCCGTGAAGCGGCTCGCGAAATCCCGGGTAGGCGATAAAGTGCGCCGCGGAAAATTTGAGATTCTCCTTGGCCACACTGATCGAGAAACTGGATTTTTCGTTCACGCCAATGCCGTGTCTATTCAAATCCTGTCTTCAGTCTGAGCGCTGGTTGGCGCCGGTGTCGAGGCCCGCGAGCTTGAGTAGCGCGGCGAGCGACGGGTCTGACGACCGGCCGCATCGCTCACGATAGCGCACCGCTTCGAGCGAGGTGGCGCTCAGGAAGCGCTGATGCTCGCCGATCGCAACGGCGCCAAGTCGCGCGGCGATCTCGCGCGCCAGTTCGCTGGTGGCGTCGAGGTCCGCGATCAGATCGCCGACAGCTATCCCATGAAGGCCGCCGAGAAGGCATTCCACGAAGTAGCCGAGTTGTCCTTCGCGCTCGATCTGGAGCGTGTCGAGCGCAAGCGCCTCGCCTATCCCGAGCAGGCGGTCCATCCCAGTTTCGTGGCGGCGCGAGCGCACTGAGGGATCGCCGCTGCCGTCGAAGCCCGAGCCGACCGCGACCACGGCGACGCGGCCATCGTCGAGCGGGAGCGGATGAAATATATAGCCGGGCGAGGTGTAGCCCAGCCGCTCGCGAAGCGCGCCGCGATATGCGAGCAGATCGAAGTTTGTCGCGCGCGCGATCGCGAGGAGATAGCCGCCGAGTGGCTGGCGCGCGTCGTCGGCGAGCGCCACCAGCCGCTCGAACGCGGCGGGGTCGTACTCTTCGCGACGCGCGATATTCGCAGCCTGCTCGCGATCGAAGGTGAGCAGCAGGCCGCCAATCGCGCCGCCGTCGTGGCGCGCCGCGCTCATCAAATTTGTCGAGCTCGCTGAACTTGCCGTGATCGGCGCGCGGGCATGGAGCGGTTCGATGTCCATAGCAAGGTAACTGCCGTGACTCGACGGCTTCGCAAGGCCGCGCCGCGCGTTGCGGATGAGCACCGGCTCGGCCTCGCGCGCGACCAGCCGGCTCCTGCCGCCGCGCCGTTCTGCCAGCAGTCCGTAGCCGCTTAGCAACGAGCCGTATCCAACCACCAGCAGAGTGCGATTGGGCTCGGCCAGATCTAACTCAGCCACGCCGGTTCCTCGAATCTATCCCGCGCGGAAACCATCGCATTACTGGTATGAGGATTTCTTCCAGATGCCGCGCTGATGCATCAACGCGATCTGCTGCTCGATAATCTCTTTGCGATATTCCTGATGCTTCATCGGCACGCGATCAAGATATAGGTTCTTCGGATAGATGGGTTCCTTGTATAGCAACTGGTAAAGCTCGGTGCGCAAATCCTTCAGCCAATTATCCCACTGCGCATTGTCCCGATGGAACCGCATCGCCTCGATATCGATCACGCCGCCAACGTAGGTTGAGGCTCCGCCGTACTCCTGCCGGCCAACGATTTGCCCGCGGTAGTCGATGATGAACGACTGTCCGCCAAAAGTGTCAATCGGTGTGTCGCTGTCATTGTACAGATAGTAAGTACCGAGGTTTGGCGCGACGACATACATATTATTATCCAGTGCGCGCGCCCGGCTCTGGATCTCGAATAGTCCATTGCCCACGGCCGGATGAGGATACGAACCGCGATATACAACTTCGGCGCCGTTCATCGCCAATGCCCGCGCGTTCTCGGGGTAGGAACCTTCGTTGGCCATCATGATTCCCAGCCGGCCGATTTCGGTGTCCGCCACCGGCCAGAACGCATCCAGTGTCAGGCCATACTTTTCTACCCACCAGTCGAAGATGTCGTGCGGGCATACCGAATGCTCGACCGGAAACAGCGGCGAGACTTTGTAGTGCCGCAGGATAACTTCGCCCTTCGGATCGAGGATGAAGCCGACGTTGAAAAACCGATCCTTCCAGTCTGGATGCCGCGCCTTGGCCTGCGCGATGATGAAAGCATTGTATTCGCGCGCTATCGCACCGAGCGCGTCGCTCTCCTTGCCGGGGATGTCGATCGCGCACTCGCGCGCATACTCGACGTGATCGAGATCGAGCACCTCGTCGTTGAACGCCTGCAGAGCCCCTTCGGGGATCGCGATCAGACGAACCGGCAGCTCGAGACTGGACAGCCACGCCGCCGCCTTCACCAGATGCGTCAAGTGCGCGATGTTGACCATGATGTCGTCGCGGGTGCGGATGCCGCGGACCGTCGGGACCAGCCCGACGGCGGTGTAAGGCTTGATCATCGCGGGCTCCTTTTGCCGAGAAGGCCGAATAGCAACCAGATTAGCCGATAGTCAGTCAGATGCGCCGCCAACTGCGCGCATCGCTGTCAATTCCGGCTAGCGCGCGACTTTGGGAAGCTCTGCCAATGCCGCCTTGATCGCGTCGTCGGGATACGGGCAATCCTCGAGTTGACCGCTCAGGAAACGATCGTAGGCAGCCATGTCGAAATGACCATGTCCTGAAAGTGTGAAGAAGATCGTCTTTGGCTCCCCGCTGCGCGTGCTCGTATCGGCCTCGTCGATTGCCGCGCGAATTGCATGATTGCTCTCCGGCGCCGGTATGATTCCTTCCGCGCGCGCGAAGGTAATTCCGGCCTCGAAGGTGGCGCGCTGCGGAACCGCGACCGCCTCGACCAGGCCCTCGTGATGCAACTGCGAAACGAGCGGCGAGTCGCCGTGATAACGCAGCCCGCCGGCGTGTATCGACGGCGGTATGAAGCTTCGTCCGAGCGTGTACATAAGCATCAGCGGCGTGAGCCCCGCGGTGTCGCCGGAATCGTAGGCGTAATGACCGCGCGTCAGGGTGGGACACGACTCGGGTTCCACCGCGAGCAGGCGGACCTGGCGTCCCGCGGCCTTGTCGGCAAAGAACGGAAATGCACTCCCGCCGAAGTTCGATCCGCCGCCGCAGCACGCGATCACGACGTCGGGATAGTCACCGGCCTTCTCGAACTGTTTCTTCGCCTCCAGTCCGATCACGGTCTGATGCAGCAGGACGTGATTGAGCACCGAGCCGAGCGCGTAGTTGGTATCCGTGCGCGAGGCCGCCTCTTCCACGGCTTCCGAAATCGCAATTCCCAATGAGCCGGGCGAGTCGGGCTCGCTGTCGAGCACCATCCTTCCCGCCCTGGTGTTTTTGCTGGGGCTCGCGATCACTTCCGCGCCCCACACCTCCATCATCGATCGGCGAAACGGCTTCTGCTCATAGCTCACGCGGACCATGTAGACGCGGACGTCGATTCCGAACATCCGCCCCGCCATCGCGAGCGCCGACCCCCACTGTCCCGCTCCGGTCTCGGTGGCGAGGCGATGAATCCCTGCGCGATGGTTGTAGTAGGCCTGCGCGACTGCCGTGTTGGGCTTGTGCGAACCGGGCGCGCTGACTCCCTCGTACTTGTAATAGATGCGCGCGGGAGTGCCGAGCGCCTGCTCCAGGCGCCGCGCCCGGTACAGCGGCGACGGGCGCCACTGCCGGTAGATCTGCTGAACCGGCTCGGGAATCGGAATCCATCGCTGGCGCGAGACTTCCTGTTCGATGATCGGCGCGGGAAAGATCGCCGATAACGCATCCGGTCCGATCGGGACGCCGTCGGGACCGAGCGGCGGCGCGGGAGGACTAGGCATGTCCGCGACAACGTTGTACCAAGCGCGCGGAATGTCCGCCTCGTCGAGAGAAATTTTCACCGATTCCATCGAGCGTCGATAGATAGCACTTCACCGCCCGCGGTCAAGCCGGGCCAAAGTGCCCCGCGGCGATTCCCGCCGAGTTGAATTTTGAGTCTTCGCGAATCACTGACGCCTCCCGCTATGATCACGAGCGGCGTAAGTGACGCGCGGCGTCAGGCAGGTACGCGGTCGCGCCGCTATGCTACCGGTGGAAGCGGACGCCAGGTGAAGATCGCCTGGCCGCCGGCTGCGTAGCAATCGAGATCGTAGTGCGGGAGGCGGGCCGCCGTGCGCCCGCTGCGAAAACTCTCGACCGCGCGATGCAGCGCGTCGGGCGTAATCGCTTCTACCCTGGCGCGGCCAGCGCACGATCCCGCATCGGAGCCGATGCCAACGTCGAACTTGATCGCGAGGCAGTCGCCGCCGCTGTGCTGATCGTTCGCACCCGTGGCCACGCACGCGCAGCGCAGGCACAGAACCGCAGTGACTCCGCCGTTGCAGTCCGCGCTCGCAGTAGCCATCTCGGCCTCGAGCTTGCGCAGCCCCACCGAGCATTCGCTCCACGCCTCGCGCGCGCGTTCGGCGGAAAAGCGCCGGATGGCGCGCGCCAACTCGCGCATCAGCGAGTCGCCCGAGCGCGGCTCCAGCGCCGTGATGGTGTCCTCGTCGACGCGCATCGAGGGCCCCAACTGCTCGGCCAGAAAATAGCGCAGATTGATCGGAAGGCGGCTGCCGAGTTGGATGCTCTGCGGCTCCCATGCGGGCGGCTCTACTGCGGCGCGCGCGTTTCGCGTGCGGCGGAAGAAGACGTTCGGCTGCCCGGCGGCCGGCGCGAGAATCGCAAGCCGCTCGAGCGGCGATGGTGCCCCGTACGCGTAGCGCGATACGTGAGCGCTTCTCCGAATCTGGGGTCCGCTTCGCACAGGCTTATCCTTCCCGGGCCGCCCGGTCCGCGCTGGCCTTCGTGGTCGCGCTCGGATCGCGCGTACCCGTGGCCGCCGGCCGGAAGCCCATTTCCGGCTGTACGAGATAGTTGATTGCAATTGACCCGGAAGGAATTCCGAATCGGCGAAGACGGCGCGCGACGGTCGCACTGTGATGGAACGCGCTGTAACGGGCCGCGCCAAAACCCAAAACCAACGGCTCAGGGCTCGACTGCGGACACGCGCGAACGAAACTTTGCGCCATGCGCGCTGGCTCTACTCATCAAACCCACCAGCCCGCTCGCCCCCACCCTCTGCCTACACCCCGCGAACTACCCAAGCAGCGGCTCGATGGAAGTTGCGCACAGTCAAGACGGCCAAGCGCTAGCGCGCTTCGGTCGTGTTCAGCCGTGCGGCGTTAATCAGGCCAATGATCCTCTAAGCTCGCGACGACGCTGATCTAAATATCGCTCTCATCGCGGTGGAGCAACAATTGAACGATCGATTAATTGCGATTAATTTTCGAAACTTGCTTGACAACCAAGTGGCCGCGTGACCCTGAGCGCCGCGCCGACCCATGCGTCCGATCGCGCTGGATGAGACCCGCTTATGACGCCTCTATTCCGCGTGCACCGGCAGGTTGCGCCGGTCGCGCTGCAGCAACAGGAAGGTCGGCACCAGAAACAGCATCAGCATCGTCAGGATCCGGTAGATGTCGTTGAACGCCAGCATCATCGCCTGCCGCTGCACCATCGCATAGAGCACCATCGCGCCGTGCTTATGCCCCATCGCGAGCTCGTTGAACAGCCCGGCCCCGGCGCCCGGCATCCGCAAGTGCGGCAGCGCAAAAATTGAAACGTGCTCGACCAGGTAGCTCTGCCGAACCTGCTCGCGATGCACCAGTAGGGTGGTCAGGTACGAGGTGCCGATCGCAGCACCGAGGTTGCGCGTGACCGCGTAGAGGCTCGCCGCGCGCTGCATCTTGAATTTCTCGACGGAGCTCAGCGCCGCCGCCGACAGTCCCGGGAAGATGAGGCCGGTGCCAAAGCCTTGCACTACCGTGGGCCACACGATCCGCGCCGTGTTGGAGGCGAGGTCGAGCCCCGCCATCTCCCACATCGCAAACGCCACCAGGATGAAGCCGATGCCTACCAGCGGACGGATGTCGACCCCGCGGCGCGCAAGGCTCCCCAGCAGGATCATCGCGACCATGGTGCCGAGCCCGCGCGGCGCCATCACCCATCCCGCCATCGAGGCGGTGTAGCCAAGCAGCTCCTGCAGAAAGATCGGGTTCAGGATCGCGGTGCCGTAGAGCGTGAAAGTGAGGAAGATGATCAGGGTCACCGGAATCGAAAACGAGGCTTTCTGCAAAATCCGCAAATCGACGATCGGCTCCGAGAAGCGCAGCTCATGCCATACCAGCATCACCATCGCGCTCAGCACCAGCGCGGTGCAGTAAACCACCCAAGGGCTATGGAACCAGTCGGCGCGCTCGCCGCGATCGAGGATGATTTCGCCCAGCCCCAACGCGACGATCAGAAACAGGATGCCGAGGTAGTCGACCTTGGCGCCGCGTTTCAGGTTGCGCATGTAGGGCGGATCTTCGACGAAGCGCGAGACCATGAACACGCCGAGCGCGCCGATCGGCACGTTGATATAAAAATTCCAGCGCCAGCTCAGCGCGTCGGTAATCCAGCCGCCGACCGACGGTCCCATGATCGGGGCAACCATCATGCCGACCCCCCACACCGCCATCGCCATCGCCTGCTCGCGCGGCGGGAAAGTCTCCATCAGGATAGCCTGCGACAGCGGCATCATCGCGGCGCCCGCCGCTCCCTGCAGCAGCCGGAACAGCACCATCTGGTTGAGCGATTGCGCAACCCCGCACAGCGCCGAGGCCGCGATGAACATCGTGATCGCCGCGATGAAATAGCGCTTGCGGCCGAAGCGCTCGGCGATCCAGCCGGTCATCGGGATCATGATCCCCGCCGCGACCAGGTACGAAGTGACCACCCACGCGATCTCGTCGACGCTCGCCGAGAAGCTGCCCTGCATATGCGGCAGCGAGACGTTTACGATCGAGCTGTCGAGCACCTCGAGCACGGTGCCGAGCATGACCGAGAACGCGATGATCCATTTGCGAGTCGGCGTGAACGCGAGGATGTCGCTGGTTTCTTGAACGATCGGTTTGGGCGTCGCGCTCATGATACGGCTCGGAGGCTAACCTAGCCCTGAGAACGCAGCGACGCAAAGTACTGCATCCGGCAAAGCGGTCAGCGCGATGACGACTCCGGCAGATTCATCGTGAAGCAGGAGCCGCGGCCCTTGCCCTCGCTGGAAGCCCGAATCGTCCCGCCGTGGAGCTCCACCACGTGGCGCACGATAAACAATCCCAGCCCCAGGCCGCGGTCGGCGCTGGGCATGCTGCCGTCCTGCGCAAAGCGCTCGAACACGTGCGGGAGAAACTCGGGATCGATTCCGGCGCCACTGTCCGCGATCCGCAATTCCAGGCGCCCATCGCGCGCCCCGAGAGCGACCTCGACGCGCCCTTCTTCGGGAGTAAATTTGATCGCGTTGCCGACCAGGTTCGCGACGCTCTCCTGGATCCGATCGGCGTCGCCGTTGACGATCGCGCTCGCCGGCCGGATGTCGACCGACAGGCTGATCCGCTTGGCTTCCGCAACCGGCCGGCTGATTTCGACTGCGGACCTGATGACCGGCACCAGGTCGAAGGGCTCCTTGTCGATTTCAAGCTTGCCGCTTTCGATTCGCGTGGAATCGAGCAGGCGGCCGACCATTTTAGCCATCGCCGACGCGGCCCGGTCGATACCGGCGAGCCGGCGCGGGATGCGATCGTCCTGGCCCGGCTGCCGTAGCGCCGCAGAGGAAAGCAAAATTGCGTTGAGCGGGTTGCGCAGCTCGTGCGAGATGACATCGAGGAACTCACTCTTGGCCTGGTTGGCGCGTTCGGCCGTCTCCCGCGCGCGGTCCGCCTCGACCTTCGCGAGCAGCGCGTTTTCCCGCAGCGCTTCCATTTCCTCGAAGGCGCGGCGGAGCCGTAGCTGGCCGGTTTTCAGCCGCGAGACGATCACGATGATGCCGAGATTTACCGCGATCGCCAGCGCGACCGCGGCTTGGTCGCCGGGGTTGGACAGGTCCAGGCCATGAGGATTCAGCACGAGTAGCGCCGCAAAATAACAAATCGCCAAGGTAAGCAGTCCCGGGCCGGCATCGAAAAGCCAAACGCTGGCCGCAACCGCAAAATAATAAAAAGTGAAATTGATTTTGTCGGTGAGCGGCGTGAAAGCCAGCCGCACGCCGATCGCCAGCGCGGCGATCGCGACGCCCCCGCTATATCGGATCAGCGCATCCCGCACGAGCCGCCCCCGCACCCGCGGCGGCTCGATAGCGCTCGGCGATGCCATCAGCGCCACCTGCCCCCAGGAGCCATGTACCCGCTCCGCCTCCCCTTGCCGAGACCGTTCCTTCGGTAGTGGCATTCACAAAACCCGCGAGCAACTAGCAAGAGGTGCGGCGTTATCATTTCGGCCAGGGCGCTTCCTTGTGATCGCATCACCCCCGTATCACGCAGATAGTTTCCAGTTTCCCGGCCGCCTCGTCCATACATTTAAGTAGCGCCGGAATCGCCGGCAATCGTGATATCCAGCGCCGGACAGCCATTCAAGGTGCGAGAATTTCGGGGAGAGCCGGAAATTCGCATATTTGACTCACAGAACGCGCCTAACATACGTTAGGCACGTAGACCCGAGGCGGCGCTGAAAGCCGGGCCGCCATCGAGGATAAAGACAGGTCAGCAGGCCCGGAGACGTGCACCATGCCACACGAATCGAGAATCGCCTTTACCAGCGACGAGTTGCTTGCCAATACAAGCACCAAAGAACTCCTCATCCTCAACGGCGTGCGATGCCACGGCGGCTTCGACTCGGACGGCGTCTATCGCTCGCCGCGTACCCTGTGGCGCGTGCCCGCGATTCACGCATGGCAGGAACAACATTTGGCGACCTCGCCGGTTCCGCTGTTCGAGATTCCGCCCGACACCATCTCGCCGCAGATGCCGAATCCCGCGCAGTCGAAACTGCTGCTCCGCGAAGGCGTGCGCGAGCCGATGGTCCGCTCGCTTACCGAAATCGCGATCGTCGAAGGCTTCGGCGCGATGATCCGCGAGCTTCCGGTGCCGCCGCTCGGCTCCTTCCTGCGCGAGGACACCACCGGCACCGCGCTCGCCCATCTGGCGGGCGGACTGTTCGAGGCCCACGCCCGCGACGAGGCGGGATGGAGCGAGGAGGGCGGGCATCGCCAGATGTGGGATGCGGCGCGCGATGCGGCGCTGTCGAACCCGGAAATTTCGCCCGAGATTTATGCGGCGATAATGTCGCGGCGCGGCGGTGGCAATCCTCCGCAGCAGATGTTCCCGGAACTCGGCGCACCGGTCGAACGGCTGATAACTTTCATGGTCAACGTGCTGGCGATCGAAGTCTTCGCGATGTCGACCTTTGAGTGGGCCGAGGAAGTGCTCTCGGACCCGTCGGTTTCCGACGCACCGGTCGAGGCCGCCAACCTGGTTCGCTACATCCGCTCCGATGAGTCGCCGCACGTCGAGTACCTGCGCACCGCGCTGTCCGAAATAACCGCCCGCACGCTGATCGCTCAGGACGGGAGCTCGCGCTCAGGCCTCGAGGTGGTCAACAAGATTGCCGAGCGCTCGTTGCGAATGATGATCCGCCAGCGGCTGCAGGACCGCCCCGTGATGGTGCGCGAGACGATTCGCAAGACCGCAAAGCTCAGTGCCGGCGCCCTCGAGGATCTGCTCGCGCGCTTCGACGCGTTGGCGACCCCGTGGTCACCGCCCGAACGCTACCGCGATCTGCTGCCGCAGTCGGACGGCACCGCCGCCAGCGCTGCGGTCGGATACTAGATCAGGTATCGAAGGACTACGGTTCGAGGCGCTCCATCAGGCGCGGGAACGGGATGCATTCACGGATGTGATGAATCCCGCACAGCCATCCGGTCATGCGTTCGATGCCCATCCCGAATCCGGCGTGCGGCACCGAGCCATAGCGGCGCAAGTCGAGATACCAGTTGAGCGGTTCGAGCGCGAGGCCGTGCTCGAGAATCCGCGCCCGCAGCGTTTCGTAATCGTCCTCGCGTTGCCCGCCGCCGATTATTTCGCCGTGGCCCTCCGGCGCCAGCATGTCGACGCATAGCGCGACCTCGGGCCGCGCCGGGTCCTGCTTCATGTAGAACGCCTTGCACTGGGTCGGGTAGCGATGAACCATCACGGGCCGATCGAACTCTTCCGAGAGCGCGGTCTCCTCGTCGCCACCGAAATCGTCGCCCCAGTTGACCGCGATCCCTTTACGCTTGAGCCGCTCGATCGCTTCGTCATAACTGATGCGAGGGTAGGGCGTCATCGCCGCGGCTTCCAGCCGGGTAACGTCGCGTTCCAGGGTCTTCAGCTCCGCCGCGCGGCGCTCGAGCACACGCCTGATGATGAACGCGACGAAGTCCTCGGCGAGGCACATATCGTCGTCGAGGTCGAAGTAGGCGACCTCGGGCTCGACCATCCAGAATTCGGTGAGATGGCGCCGGGTCTTGGATTTCTCGGCGCGAAACGTCGGCCCGAAACAATAGACTTTGCCAAACGCGAGCGCGCCGGCCTCCGCGTAGAGCTGTCCGCTCTGTGTCAGGTAGGCTTTGCGCTCGCCGAAATAGTCGAGCTCGAAGAGATTGGTGGTGCCCTCGCACGAGGTCGGAGTGAGAATCGGCGCGTCGAAGAGCACGAAGCCACGCTGCGCAAAAAAATCGCGGCAGGCCTGCTCGACTTCGCTGCGGACGCGCAGGATCGCATGCTGGCGGGCGGAGCGGACCCATAGATGGCGCAGGTCGAGCAGGAACGCGGTGCCGTGCTCCTTGGGCGTGATCGGATAGTCGGCGGACGGCGCGACTTCGCGGATTGATTTGATCGTGAGCTCGATTCCGCCCGGTGCACGCTTGTCCGCGCGCGCCACGCCGGTCACTTCCAGCGAAGTCTCCTGCCCCATATGGTCCGCCGACGCGAAGCTCTCCGCGCCGACGTCCGCCACCGAAGCGACGCACTGGCAGATGCCGCTGCCGTCGCGGATCAAAAGGAAATGCACCTTTCCGCTCGAACGCCGGTTGTAGAGCCATCCGCTGAGCGTGACTTCCTCGCCGATGTGCTTGGAAAGGTCCTCGATGTAGACGCGCGCCATGCTGACTATTTAAGCATATCGCGGCGCGTTCGCGAGCCGCGGCCCTTGGTCGCCCTCGCGCCTCGCATCATGTAGCCTCGAAAAGGCGGTGATGGGGCGGGGGATGAATCAGCTCGACTACGCGATCATCATTCTCAACGCGATGGGAGCCGTCTATGGGCTCCGCCAGGGCGGGATCCGGATGCTCACCTCGGTGGTGTCGCTGGCCGCCGCGCTGTACTTCGCCTCGACGCACTACCTGGGCGCGGGCGCGCTCGCGGAACGCGAGCTCGGTATTGCGCCGACGGCGGGCTCAGTGGCCGGCTATATAGTCGTGTTCGTCGTGGTGTTCGCTGCGGTGCAGATTATCGGCTCCGCCACGATCAACCTCCTGCATATGGTGCACATGGGGTCACTAGATAGGATCGTGGGGGCTGTGATCGGTGCGGGAATCGCGAACGTGATCGGGGGACTGGCAGTGATGCTGTTGGCTGCCGTGCTACCGGCGAACGCGGAGCTACTAAAGGAGTCGCAGGTCGCGCCGCGATTGCTCGCCTACAACGAGGTGCTGTTAAGCTACATCCCCGAGAGCGCGAAGCAGGCGTATGAGGAAAATCGCGACGACCTGATGCGCAGTTGGATCCTGAATGCCGCCAAGGCTCACGCGTCGTCACCCGATGAGCCGCACGAGCCGGAGCCCGAAGCATCGCCCTCGCCAGACACGGCTGCGGCGCGATAACGGAAACAGAGAAAGAGATGCTTGACTGACGCGCGCGGGCAACGCTGCGCCACTGCATTGCGGCTGCTAAGCGATCGCGTTATCGACCGCGCGGACCAGGTGGACTTTCGGCACCGCGCCGACAATCTGCTCTTTGACCTGGCCGCTCTTGATAATCAACAGGTTCGGGATTCCGCGGATACCATAGCGGGCGGACACTTCGGGATTGTCGTCGACATTGATCTTGACGACCTTGAGGCGCCCCGAATATTCGCCGGCAACCTCGTCAATGGTGGGGGCAATCGCCTTGCACGGGCCGCACCACGGCGCCCAGAAATCGATCAGGACCGGCTGCTCGGATTTAAGAACTTCCTTGTCAAAAGTTGCATCGGTAACGTGAACGATTTTGTCGCTGGCCATGGGAACCTCTTGTGCGCTCGCTACTCGGCTTCTACCCGAACATAAGGACGCGCAGCCAGACAGTCAAGTTGAGGCGAGCGGCGTGTCGCGTCCGATTTGATTGCAATCTCTATTGAATTCAATGCGATTGGCGCGCTGCCGAATGATGCTCGCGCGGGTCGTCGCGCAGGAGCGCCTGCGCGCCACGCAGCGCGGCCTCGGTCTCGCGCAGAAGGTCAGCCAACACTTCCGCCGCCGGCTTGATCTCTCGGATCAAGCCCGCGCCCTGCCCGGTCGGCATGAAGGTGCGATCCGGATTGGCGTCGCGGCCGCCGCGCCCCGCGTAGTCCATCACGCCGTTCTGGCGCGAGATCATTCCCTGCTGGGGGAACGGCTTGATCTTCGAAGGATCACGCTCCCATTCGACCGCATAGCTGGTGCGAATTACGCGACAGGGCTTGCCGGTATAGCAGCGGGTCCGAATGGTCGAGTCCTCATGCGCCTTGACGATCGAGTCGCGATACGCCGGCGCCGCCTGCGCTTCGGGAGTCGCGATAAAGCGCGTGCCGATCACGACGCCCTGCGCGCCCGCGGTCAGCGCCGCCGCGATCTGGCGGCCGTCAGCGATTCCGCCCGCGGCGAGCACCGGCAAGCGCACCGCGTCGATCATCTGAGGCACCAGCGAGAGCATCCCGATCTCGCCGGTGTGGCCGCCTGCCTCGGTCCCTTGCGCGACCACCACGTCGGCGCCGGCGTCCTGTGACTTGAGCCCGTGATGCACCTTGCCGCACATCACCACGATTTTCATTCCGTGCTCATGCATCGTTTGCATGAACTCCGCCGGCACCGCGAGCCCGGCGACGAAGATTTTGATTTTCTCGTCGATCAGCACCGGCATGTGCGGGCGCATCATCTCGGGGAGCGGCGCGAGCAGGTCGACCGCAAACGGTTTATCGGTGAGTTCTTTGGTCTTGCGGATCTCGGTGCGCATCTCCTCGGGCGAAAGCGATGCGGCTCCGATCACGCCGAGCCCGCCTGCGTTGGAGACCGCGGCCACCAACTTGTGCATCGCGACTCCACCCATCCCGGCGAGCAGGACCGGATATTTGATTCCGAAGTAATCGCAAATCGGCGTGTGCAGCATGGCAATCTCTCCTCAGTGGGCCGTCTGTGCGACTGGCCCCCAACGACCACCCCTATACTGTGGCCCAAAGCGCGGGATCAAGCTAAGAGCCGGCGTGTGGAACGGCGTGACAGACTGATGGCATACTCGGGGCTCGCCGCGGAGAGGTGGCCGAGCCCGGTTTAAGGCGCACGCCTGGAGAGCGTGTAGACTCGGAAGGGTCTCGGGGGTTCAAATCCCCCCCTCTCCGCCAAGCAGTCCCCTGTTTTCGCGTTCTCTGTGGGAAAATCGAAAATACTGCGCATGTTGGCGAACTTTGTTCAAATTAAGGGCACCGGAGAATCTCAGTTTAGGACAGTGGCCTGGACCCCAATTTCCCGCCGTTTATAAGTAGAGTCCGCCGGTTAATATCGCCCCTCCTGGGGCGCCTCGTTTGTGGTTGTGGTTTCATCTTCATCCCAGTTTTTCCGGCCGCCTTTCACCCTCTGAGGGCGGCCGAAAAACTGTCAGGTTTTGGATCCGAGGCCGGCGCGCATTGCACCGCGCCGGCCAGCATCTGTTTTGCTGGCCAAGCGGTGCGCGCGCTGGCCGAGCTCCCTTGATTCCTTGCCGCGAACTCCTCCGGCGCCAGGTAGCCGAGACTGGAGTGCGGGCGCAGCTGATGTAGTCGTGCCGCCACGCCTCGATGATCGCACGCGCTTCTGCCAGGCCTGCTGAACACGTACTCGTTGAGGCACTCGTCGCGCAACTTGCTATTGAATGATTCGACGAAGGCGTTCTGCACCGGCTTGCCCGGCTCGATGTAGTGCCACGCCACCCTTCTGGTTGCCCAGCGCAGCACCGCACCACTGGTGAGTTCCGTCCCATTATCGCTAACCACCGTTTCCGGCCGCGTTCGTTCGAGCGTGAGCCGCTCAAGTTCGCGCACCACCCGGACCCCGCCCAGGGAGGTGTCGACCACCGTAGCCAGGCACTCGCGGCTGAAGTCGTCCACCACGCACAGGATGCGGAAGCGGCGGCCGTCACTCAGCGTGTCGGAGACGAAGTCGAGCGACCAGCGCTGATTGATCGCACTCGGCAGCGTCATCGGTGCTCGCGTAGCTAGTGCCCGCTTTCGCCCTCTTCGCCGGCGCACCATCAGCCGCTCTTCGCGGTACAGCCGATAGAGCTTCTTGTGGTTCAGCGCGTGACCTTCGCGCGCCAACATCCAGCCTAAGCGCCGATACCCGAAGCGCCGCCGCTCTTCCGCCAGCTCCCGCAATCGTTGCCTCAATGCCGAGTCGTCCGGGCGTCTGCACCGGTAGCGCAGAGTCGAACGGTCCAACCCCACCAGCTCGCACGCGCGCCGCTGACTCAGCCCGTGACGCTCCATTACCCGAATCACTGCTACTCGCCGCGCCCCAGGCTTCAGAGGTTTTTTCCGAGCAGGTCCTTGAGTGCCGCGTTGTCCAACAGCGAGTCGGCCAACAGTCGCTTCAGGCGGCGGTTCTCATCCTCCAGCGCCTTCAGCCGCCTGGCGTCCGACTCCTCCAGCCCGCCGTACTTCGACTTCCACTTGTAAACGGTCGCGCTCGAGATCCCGTGGCGTCGGCAGACCTCTTCGCTTCTGGCCCCGGCCTCCTGCTCCCGCAACACCCCGATAATCTGCTCCTCCGTAAAGCGGCTTCCCTTCATGCCCTTCTCCTTTTCAGGCGACGGACTCTACCTCATTTCGGCGGGGTTTTCGGGGTGCAGGCCAGGCTTAGGAGAAATACAGCGAATGGATGTGCCGAAATTGGTAAACGGAAGCAGGGACGAAGTCTTAGCTAAACGCTTCGCGCCTGCGCCTACGAGTGTTAACGAAAGTGCGGTACGTTCTGAGGCTAAAAAGCTCGATAAGAGCTCAACCAGGAAAAAAGCTAAGACAGAACGTCCGCAGGTGAAGGCAATCAGAAAATCGAGATCGGAGAAGCTCGTCTGCCGCTATTGCGGAAGCGACGACCTATCCCCCAGCTTCATCAAGCGACGAGATCGCCGATGCCGCAAATGTTTCACCAAGCGCTATGGGTCAGCGGCACAGGCTAGGAAGACGAAGGTCAAGAAGTAGATTCGCTCACGTCGATGACAGGGGCTGGGCTCGAAAGTGGCCAGCCCCCGGTCTCCTTTCAGAAACTTGTCGACCTTGAGATAGGCACGGTGATCTCATCGCTAATCAGAGGACCGACGGTCCCCAGAATCCTAAGTCCCGTTTTGAAGTGAGTAATCCGGTTAATGTGGCGGCGTCAGCCCGATCTTGTGATCGTGCGAGTCACCCGCGAGCGCCGCTGATCATTGGCTCGACGGTTTTTAAAACAGCTCGGGTCGTCACCGCTGCCACAAAATCGCTTCCCGTTCTTGCCCGAGATGACGCGACCACAACCTTGGCAGAATTTCTCGCGCTGGATCGGATTCAGCGTTTTGTTTCAGAAGGAAGGACGATCATTCGTTCCTCGAACGGCTTCTCTGTCTTTGGCTTACGCATTAAAGTCGAGGGAGTGATTCATTGAAGGAGCACGGCCCAGCGACGAAACTCCGGCTTCAAGGAGGGCGTTTGCATGACCGCCCACGGTCCTGCCATGTCATCAAACGTCCCCCGCCATTGCAACGCCAACACCGGCAGCGATCTGCTGACCGATCGCGATCTAAAGACCGCGCGCACGGTCGAACGCACGAGGACTACGATATTGTGGCGTCCGGTCGGTCAACGCGCTTAAGACTCTCCTGGTGCAGCTCCGGGCAGGGGCGTAGTGCATGACGGCGCGGTGATTTGTTAACGGCAATCACGAAATATCTCGAATCCGCGCTTCCGTTTGCGAGCAATCACGGCTTCGGCATGGCGATCGCACAGCTCGATTTGACTAACCGGCCGGCCTTCGATCCGCGCATCTATTGCGATCGTGAGATCGACGAGCGGGAGCGAGCGCATCTTCGCGCGCTCGTGGCTCAACCTTTGTCACCAGCCCAACTGGAGAAGCCAGGCGATTTCTTCGCGACCCCGCTGCGCACCATCGCTTTGAGCAGATAACCGGCGATCATGGCCCGCCACCCCTCAATTCCCCGTTTGAGCGATACCCCGACTCGTGGCAACATCGCAACTCGCTTCCCCAATGGAGCGAATAACCCCGGATCCTCCGGGCCCAAGCGAGGAATCATGCGATGTCTGCGATGACCGAGTTCAACACTAAAGTGATCGACGAGTTCCGCGCCAATGGCGGTAAGGTTGGGGGTCAGTTCGCCAACGCACCGATGGTGCTCCTTACGACCAAAGGCGCCAAGAGCGGCAAGACCTACGTTCATCCGCTGGTGTATTCAAAAGACGGCGACCGCTATGTGCTAATTGCCTCCTTCGCGGGCGCGCCCAAACATCCGTCCTGGTATCACAACATCGTGGCGAACCCGACGGTTACGCTCGAAATTGGCAACGAAAAGTTTCAGGCCAAGGCCAAGATTACTTCGGGCGAAGAGCGCGAACGGCTCTACAATGCGCAAGCCGCGATGATGCCGTTTTTCAACGACTATCGGAAGAAGACCAGCCGCCAGATTCCGGTGGTTGCGCTCACGCGGATCTAGTCGCGCCAAGTTCTATGCGGCGACGCAAGTGATAGATAGACGAAGCGCGCCACGTCGAGACGTACTCGCGCCTGCTTCAAGAGAACTTTGACCTCGCCTATCCGGTAACCCCGCCGCTGAAGGGCGAGATGCGGTCGCAGTTGAGGGCGGCTTTCATCGTGGGATCACCGGCAGAACAATGTGCGATGCGTAGAGGCCCGAATGGTGAACCGTCTGGCGCGCGGTTTTGAGCTCGCGATCGACGAACAGATCATTCCCTGTGTTTTGATTGCGATCGTAGCGGGGGAAATTGCTCGACGAGACTTCGAGCCGAAGCCGATGTCCGGCTTTGAAGACGTGGCTCGTTGCCCAGAGTTCGATTCCGTATTCGTAAACTTTGTCGGGGGCTATTAATGTCGGCTTGGAAGCCGATTCGCGGAAGCGCGCTCGAACGATTCCCTCCGCGATGTTTTGCGCGTAGCCGTCGGGCCTAACATCAACTAGCTTCGCCGTGAAATCAGTGTCGCGCGCCGATGAACTCGCATGGAGCTTCATCGTAATCGGCCCGGTGACTTCGAGGTCCTTAAGGAGAACGTCGCCGGTATAGACCAGCACATCGTCGCGCTCTTCGACATCGCGCTGATCGAATACTCCGGGTGCGAGGCCGAGAGTCGTGCCGCCGCGCGTGGGCACCGGATTGTCCGGATCATAGGTGTACTGATCCGCCGGCTCGCCGGCGGGCGCTTCGAATTTCAGTGCGCCATCGCCGCGCAGACTGTTCGCACGACCTCGGCTATGCAAGTACATCTTGGTGTACTGAGCGCGCGCGAGCGGCCATTCGCGCTCGTCGCGCCATCGATTGTCTCCCATCACGAAAATTCTGACTGGCGGTTCGTCAAGAATTTCGTCTTCCCTGCCTTCGAACCAATGACGCAGGAAGCGCTCCTGGTCGGCAAGCAATTCGACTTGCGCTTCCGGGCCGAAGTCGATGTCGCCGGTGCCGCGCGAGGTGGGCACCGAGTAAGGCAGCAGATGCGCCCATGGTCCCATGATCAGCCGCTGTCCGCGCCGAGCCTTGTCGCTGCGCACGTCTCGGTGCATCTGGGTGTACATCGTGAGCGTGTCGAACTGGAATGCGTCGTACCACGATCCGGTATGCATCATCGGCACTGTGACATTACGCAGGAGGAGGCGAATGTCAGTTGCCGTCCAGAATGCTCCATCCCTCCATTGGTGGAGATAGTCCGCAAAGTGGGGCGCTCCGGCTTTCAGGCGTTCCCCCCAATCGGCAATCGGCAGATGCCGATATGCCTCCATGCTGAACGGGGAGAGGGGTAGCTCCGGATGTGACAGGTAGCTATCGAGTTGTGCCTTATACTCTTGGTAGATACCTTTCCGCTCGAGGGTGTTGCGCGCCATGAACGGAAAGTAGGCGAGCATCCATCCTAGCTCGAACACCCCGCGCCGATAGATGCAGTTTTCATAGTAGGTGACTGGACCCGACACCGGGCACATCGCGACCAGATGCGGCGGTGCCAGCGTCGCCGCATAGTACTGCACGAGTGCCAGATACGACTGGCCGACGGCGCCGACCTTGCCGTTTGACCATGGCAACGACGCGGCCCATTCGATCGTGTCGTACCCATCGCGGGCTTCATCGACGAACGGCGCGAACTCACCCTCGGAGCTGAAGCGTCCGCGCGTGTCCTGCACGATCAGCACATAGCCCAGCGGAGGAAAATAATCGCGCTCGGTCATCGCCATCCGCTGGCTCTTGTCGTATGGCGTGCGCATCACCAGCACTGGAAATCTTCCGGACGCGTCGGGACGGTACACGTCGGCGCGGAGCGTGATACCGTCGCGCGTGCGCATTGCCAGATTCTTTTCGATGGTAACCTTGTACTTGGGTTCCGCCCCGCGATTCTGCGCCATGGTGCGTCCTCCGTCCGAGCGAAAATTGCGGCCAGATTCCGGTCTAGTCGACTTCCCGGCGAACCACAAATCAGCGGAACGCGTGGAAAATCCGCCTTGCGATTGTTCGCGCAATCAGGGGAATAGCAACGAGGCCGTGCCCTGCGAGATCGACGGGAAAGGGCTTCAAAGCAACGCAGCTGGCGCATCTTCAATAGCGTCTCTCCCGTAAGAATGTCGCCCCCCGCGCTGCGCACCCACCATCACGCGAGCCTTGATTGCCGATAATCTCCAGCCGCCAGTCCGATACGATCTGCCGGAGTGAGATTCCAACGTCCGCTCGCAGCGGTGGCAGCCCGGCCGTCACCCGACTATTGATAAAAAACGGCCTGTATCGAGCAGGCGAACTCCAAAACCAACGCGGAGAGAAATCATGGGTAAACTCGAAAAGAAGGTAGCAGTCATCACCGGCGCGGCGAGTGGAATCGGGCGCGCCACCGCAATCAGGTTCGCGGGCGAGGGCGCTGCGGTCGTGATCGCCGATCTCAATCGCGAGGGTGGCGAGGCTGCGGTGCGCGAGTGCAGGGAGAACGGCGGCAGCGCGGTTTTCCAGCTCACCGACGTCGCGGGCGAAGAAGACATAAAGGGCGCGGTCGATCGCGCGGTCAAGGAATTCGGACGCCTCGATATCATTTATAATAACGCGGGTCTGGGCGGCGCGGTCGGACCGCTGGAGAAGACCAGTGCGCAAAACTGGGACCGCAGCTTCGCGATCCTGCTGCGTGCGGTATTCCTCGGCATCAAGCACGCGGTTCCCAAGATGCGTAAGACGGGCGGCGGTTCCATCGTCTCGACCGCCTCGATCGCCGGGCTGCGCGGCGCCGCGGGACTACACGCATACTGCGCGGCGAAGGCTGGAGTGATCAGCCTGACCCGTTCCGCTTCGATCGAACTGGCCAAGGACAGGATTCGCGTCAATTGCATCTGCCCAGGCCTGATCGCGACGCCGCTGACGTACAACCGCATTCCGGGTGGCGAACAAGCGGCGACACAAATCTTCGCGGCCTTCCAGCCATGGCCGCGTGCGGGACGTCCCGAAGACATCGCCGCGATGGCGTTGTTCCTTGCCTGCGATGACTCGGAGTTCGTCAGTGGCCAAGCGATGGTCGTTGATGGCGCAGTGACATCGGGAATGGGCGCGACAAACGTGGCGCAAGGCTCTCAGCGGGCCATTCCGTCGATCCTTGATGACGAATGGTCGGGTCCGTCATTCCAGATGAAGCGGCCGTCCTAAGTTGCCCGGTGCGCGCCGCATGATTTGTTTGGATTTCACGCGGGCTTTGGAGAGATAGTCATGACCGACGATCGACCTCGACACGTGCTCGATGGCTACAAGGTCCTTGACTTCACGCAAATTGTGGCTGGTCCCACATGCACTTTGATGCTGGCCGAAATGGGCGCCGACGTGATCAAGGTCGAGATGGCTCCAACCGGCGATCCTTCGCGCGGAGCTCAAGTCTTGATCAACGGCCGCAGCGGCTATTTCGTGCAACACAATCGCGGCAAGAAAGGTATTTGCGTCGATCTCAAGACACCCGAAGGTCTTGCGATTATCAAGGAGCTGATCCCGCAGATCGATGTGCTCGTCGAGAATTTCGCGCCAGGGGTGGTCGGCAGGCTTGGCCTCGATTACGACGCGGTGAAGATGCTGAATCCGAGAGTTGTCATGTGCTCGATTTCCGCATTCGGGCAGAACGGGCCTCTGGCTAACGAGCCTGGCTTCGATTACCTCGGCGCGGCGTATGCCGGAATTGTTTCGATGGGCGGGGAGCCAGAGGGCGCGCCCTACGTGATTATGACGGCGATCGGCGACGTCAGCACGGGAGCGCACGCGATGGGCGCGATATGCGCTGCTTTGCTCTACCGTGAGCGAACCGGACGTGGGCAGTATCTGGACTTGTCCCTGCTCGATACCTATTTCCACTACCATGAGGCGGGGGTCGAGACGCTGAGTCTGAGCAAAGGAGCGATCAAACCGACCCGTTCCGGATTGCACTCGTGGTATGCGGTACCGGCCGGGATATTCAAGGCCAAGGACCGCTACATGATCATCATCGCGCCACTCGAGCATCAATTTACCGGCCTTTGTCGCGCGATGAACCGCCCGGAACTTGCGGCCGATCCACGCTTCAGGACCAATGCGGACCGGCTTACCAATCTGAAGCAACTGGTGGCGACCGTCGAACGATGGCTTCAGTCGATGCCGAACGACGAGGCTTCTATGGCGGCTATGAAGGAATTCCGCGTGCCGCATGCGCCGGTTCTGTCGTTGGATGAGGCCGTCAAGCATCCGCATCTGCGCGAGCGGGGAACGGTTCGCACGGTCCACGATCGCATCCTGGGAGACTTCGACGTTCCCGGATTCGCGCTCCGCTTTTCGGAGTTTCCGCAACGCCTCGAATTGGATGCGCCGTTGCTCGGCGAGCACAACGAGGAAGTTCTGATAAATTATCTGGGGTATGCGCCCGCGCGCCTGAATGAACTATACGAGAGGGGGGTTATGCGCAAAGGACGGGCCTGAGAGCAGTAATTTGACGAAACGTCTCTGGACGTAGCCATAGAAAGGTCAGACTGAGACGTCCGAATTTCTTCACAGCGCGATCGATCGCGCCTTTGATATTTTCTTCGCTTGAGACGTCGGTGAGTTGGAAGATCGCGCTGCCGCCGTTCTCCTTGCAATCCCGCACCGCAGACTCGCCACCCTCCCGATTAAGATCGGCAATCACGATCGCAGTGCCTTCGCCCGCGAATCGAATTGCGGTGGCGCTGCCGATTCCGCTCGCCACACCAGTAATAACTGCAACCTTCTTTTCGAGTTTGCCCATGATTTGTCTCCGCGTTGGTCTGAAGTTCGCCTGCTCGACGAGAGCGTCTTTTATCAAAGTCGTGTGTCGGCCCGACTGCCAACCGCTGAGGCGGGTTGGAATGGCATACTCGCGCACTATACGGCCCGAAAAAAAGCATCAGCGCTGGAGAGAATCGGCAAGCAGCGGCTGGGTCACAATGCGACCGTTGGCCACTTCATTACCATACGCCACCCGCGCGTGATCCCGGATAGGGTTTTCGATAGCCGCACGGGTATGTCAGTATCCCGCAAACCCCATGTCGGTGGTCGCCTGCGCGTCGGGATCTGTGCAGACGTTGACCAACGCGGTTTTGCCACTCTTGACGGCGCGCTCGATCGCCCGCCGGATCGCATCGGGCTGCTCGACGAATTCCCCATAGCCGCCAAGCGCCTCGACCATCTTGTCATAGCGCTGGAAGCCGAGGTCGCGACCGACGTTGCCCCCGGTCTTGCGTGAGGTAAATCCGCCGTTGTTAGATACCACAACCACGATCGGCAGTTGATGCCGAATTGCGGTGTCCATCTCCATCCCATTCCAGCCGAATGCTCCATCGCCACTAAGTACCAGCACCGGTTGTTCCGGACAGGCAACCTGCGCACCGATTCCAAATGGGATCCCTACGCCCATACATCCATGAGGGCCGGCATTGAGACTGCATCGCGCCTGGTAGATGGGAATCGATTGGCGTGCGAAATTCAATATTTCATGTCCATCAACTACTAAGATGGTATCCCGCGAAATCACCTCCTTGACCTCCTTACATAGGCGCAACGGATGGATCGGGACCGCATCGGAGTGCAGCAGCGGCGCCGAACGTTCCATATTCGAGCGATGCTTGACGGCGAGCTGCGCGACCCACTCTGTCTCGTCTTTAGGATCAAACTTATGTGCCGCCTCCGCGGTGAGTTGCTCCAGCACCAGCTTCGCGTCGCCGATGATACCGATGTCGGCGGCGCGATTGTGCCCGATCTCCTTACCGTCGAGGTTTGCGTTTATGAACTTTGCGTCCGGTGAAAAACGTGGAGGGCGCAGGAATGACAGCATCGAGTTGGCTCGAGCGCCGATGACCAACACCACGTCCGCCTCGCGAAACGCGGTTGAACGCGCCGCCGGGAACGAGCGCGGATGATCTTCAGCTATGACTCCGCGACCCTGCGGCGTGGTGAAAAACGGGAGGCCGGTCGCATCGATGAACTTTTGCAATTCGTTCTCCGCCCGCGACCACAACACGCCACTTCCCGTGAGGACTAGGGGCTTGCGCGCTTTCGCCAAAAGTTCAATGGCTTTACGTACCAGCGCCGGGTCACCCCCCGGCCGCGCATCCGTACGCGAGTTACCCTCAACCCAATGAATTCTTTCCTCCTCGACTTTGCCGGTCAGCACGTCGCCCGGCAGGTCGAGGTAGACCGGCCCGCGCTTACCGTCGAGAGCCTCACGAAACGCGATGCTGATGTATTCAGGAATCCGATAACCAAGGTCGACGCGATAGGCGGCCTTTACGATCGGCCGCATCATCGGGATCTGATCCATCTCCTGAAACGTGTCGAGCGTCGTACCCCGCATCGGCGAGGCTCCGCCGATAGCTATCACCGGCGCCGCGTCAGCCCAGGCGTTGCCAAGACCAGTCACCAGGTTGGCGACGCCAGGACCCATCGGTGCGATGCAGATTCCGGGATTGCCCGTAACTCGCGCATACGCGTGCGCCATCATCGCCGCCGCCTGCTCATGGCGCACATAGATGCCCTTCATGCCAAGTTCCAGGCAGGCGCCGGCGGTACCTCCGGTCGGCCCTCCCATCATAAAGAAGATGGTGTCGACGCCTTCATGCTTGAACGACTGAGCGATGATTTGTTCGCCACGTAGTGTTCCCATGGTCAAATTGCCTCCAACGTGCGCCCCGCTAACCTGGCGGTAGCCATCGGCAAGACGAACAATACGCAGGCGCTTCTGTCAAGCAGATCACAGAGTTCATCACTGGCGCGAGATCCTCATCGATCAAGGTTCCCGAACCGCATCGTCGAAAGGAGCTGCCACGCGGAGCAACCCATGGTTGACGGTTTCTATCGGCGGCTCATCGTAGGCGGCAGACCATCCAAAGTCGCACTCATCGCGGCTGGCAGCTTGCGCATACCAAACCAGAACGTCATGCACCCCTACCAGAGCAAAAGCGAATTTCGCAACTGACAACATTGCGAGCGCCATCTGCGGGCGGTGCCATCTCCTATAGTCTGCCTCAGTAGTGCCATTCCAAGGCGATGGCCAGGAGGTCGGTTTCTGAAAAGACCGAATTCATCGATGTCGGTTTTTGAAATAACTGCGCCCGGACGAGCTTCTCGTAAACTAGGAGGCAAAGGCCTGTCGCGGACCTTTCTCTTCAGCATGATTCTGATCTCTTCGTAAAAGCGGCTCATGTTTAGACGCGCTTCCTCCACGGCAAGTGATTCTTTCATTTCGGCATCCAAGGCTTCCCCGCACGCAAACTTGAAGTCCGGGTCTGAAAAGGCATCCCGAAATTTGGGATCGTTCTCGAGGGCATTGATGTAGCCCGTCCCTTTTACCACCCTCCTTAATTCTGAGCGAACCGGGGTGGACGCGCGAGCTCGAGGGTGCTTTCGACCTCGCGGTGTCCGCGCTCGCGATTCACAATCTCCGTGATTACGCGCTCATCGCGGACTGTTACCGTGGCATCCGCGCGACGCTCAAGCCGGGCGGCGCGTTCCTCGATTGTGACCTGGTGAGTTTCTCGGGCGGGCTCGACGGTCATCTCCGATGGCTCCACGAGGCCGGGTTTGCCCGGGTCGAATGCATCTGGCAGTCCGATCCGTTCGCGATCCTCGCCGCTTTCACCCAAGCGCGCGCTTAGTATGTCGCTGCCCATCCTGCTACGCACTGCAATGCGTCCCGGCGCGGGATCGTCCGCGATTTCCGGGTTGAAGGGTACTCTGAACGCATGCCGCTCAGGTTGGAAATGATGCAGAGGGAGTTGCGGTGAGTACCAGCGAAAGATCAGCCGAGGTTCTTCAATCCCTTCTTTCGGCGCTCCGCCCACCGCTTCTTCATCATTAGGGACAACCGTCTTCTGCCTGCAGGGGTGAGGCCGCGCTTCTTCCTCTTCATTGCGGATGGGCGCGTAGCGGCGGCCTTCGTCTTCTTGGCAGCCGATGGAGAGTAGGTTCCCGTCAGCGCCGCGATGGCTCAGTGATCCGATCCCGCTCCTTCTGCAAGTCCGCTACCATTACTTTTAGGTCCAAGGTTTGTTCGCTCCTTTTGCTCGTGCGCACATTTTGGCTAGGTTCTTTAGGATACCGTCCTCGCAACTGTATCTACAAGCCTTAACTAGCTGCGTAGATTTGCCTACGAGAGGCCTCTTCGCCAGGCATCACCTTTTCCTGAGCTAGCTGTAACCCTCATCATGACGCTGCAAATTAATCATCGCCTGGATGGCTGCGGCGATAGGTTCTCGAAAACCCGCGTCCAAGGCTGGGCGAAAAAAGGAAGCAAACCGACGTTCAAAATGCAGCATGGCGATCGGTTACACGGTTCAGCGCGTCTTTTAACACCGCGAAGAATCCTTTCTCGTGATCATACGATCAGTTGCCCGGCCAAGTTCCTGGATCAGGACAAACAATTTGCTGTGCGGCCTGAGGATGCCAATCGGTTCTTTTGTCATTGCACGCTGAGGCTCCAACATGGTGGCCTGCGGCCTCACGTTCGATATCTTCCAGCACGCATCTGTATTCGGGATCGTTCTTGAGCAGGACGCAGCCAATATTGATCAGCGCTTTCACCTGATCGGACGGTAAATGGAAGTTGGTGCTGATGCCGTAGAAGTCCTGTCGCACTTTCGGATCGGGAATTGCCTCAAAACTGAGCTCGATCACGTATGGCACGGGGGCATGTAGCTTAAGTTTTCCTTTTGATTGAGCGCTGACAGCCTCAGCCTGTTTCAGGTCGTCTGCCAAGCGGTTGGCGAAATCGACGGTATCAAAGCCATAGTTGTCCATAGCGATCATTGCTGTAGCCATCGCCACAGATGGGATCATATGGGGCGTATGGCGGTTATCGCTGATCGGTCGTTTGATCCATCCTTGCATTGACGGCGATGACTACCAGCCGATCGATGTCGGGAATGTTGCGGCTGATGAACCCGTTGCTTTGTTCGTAAGCGTTGATGATCGGCCTTAGTCCGACATTATCTGCAAGACCTCCGTCCATCAGGTGGACGTAGGGGTGAGGCTTATCCACGTAACCAAACTGGCTTTGAGACCAGTAGTACCGGCTGCGATTGTTGTAGTAGTCCTGTAGCCCGGTCTGATATTCGGTTAATGTAGGAAATCCTTGAAGCGGCTGATAGTTCTCCAGCGTTATTGGGCTAAGCAGGAACGGAAACGCTGACGATGCGGCGACTGCGCGCGCAACAGGGTAAGGGCCAAGATCGGACCCGATCAAGTCGAACTGATCCTGTGTGAATGGAAATCGATTGCCCGAGCCGATATTCGTTGCGTTAAAAATCACGAACGGACGGCGCGCCTGACTGATCAATAGACCGTAGCTGGAGTAATCGAAAAGCTCGTCGTCATACATATCAGCGGCTAGATCAACTCGGCTGTAATAAGGAGACGCAAGCCAAAACCAGTTCCATGGGGAAAGAGCCTTGAGAAGAAGGCGCCCCTCGATGTTGCGATATAGAAACCGGCCCTCAAAATCCTCGAAAAGCTTATCGTGATAAAGGCGTAATAGGCGACAGGGAACGAGCCACCGGACACGGACGAGATGCAGTCTACCTCGTTCACCAAAGTCTCGCCCGGGCGCGGCCAATCGATGTGCGTTTGACGCAATGCCAACATCGCACCGTAGGCCAGCGCGGCAGCCCGAGTGCCGCGCCCGGACAAGGCCAAACATACGAAAAGCTTATTCTCGTCTTTGCCGCCCGCCAGTTTCTCGAACCTATAACCCTGACCATCGCCACCCGCGGTAGGAAGCTGAGCTGTCCGCAAGCGAGTAGTCGTCGTCGCGCAGGAAATCGCGGCTGCAAACGAAATCGGCGAAGCAACTCGGACGATCCGAGTGCGCAAGTGCGTAAGGTGCTTAGCTGCGGTCATGATTCTGTTTTTGTAAAGGAAATTTCGTAGTAGTCGACCACAGTCGTATTTTCTAACACGATGCTGAGTCCCGTCGGTGTGTAATTGGCAGGTGGCGCGAGTGCAATATCGTAGGTACCCGCTTCAAGCATCAAAATCTGATTGGTCCTCCAGGCCCCAGACGCTGAATTGACTATCACGCCGCGATCTTCATCGAACAAAAACACTAAGTATTCCACGCCAAGGCTCCTATCCTGTCGTCATCCAGACTCGGGGTTTCCGTCGTCGGCGTCGGGTTCGCCATCGGAGAGGGGAGCTTCGATACCTGTAGGCCGACGTAGGCGTCACGCCCGCACCGAGTCGTGTGCTATCATTTTCCGTCGGCACCCGTCTTTACTTCGCGTCAATCGTAGCCTGACCTTAAAAGAGGTCAGGGTATTTCCTCGCGGCGACCGAAATCACTTATGGAAAAGGCCCGAAAGACCGGCCAACAGAGCGGTGGCCAAAAACCATCCGGCGATGATGTGGAACCACAGGTAATAGCGCACCAGGCGTGACCCCAGCTGCGGCTGCGCCTGCAGATCAGCAGAATCCTTCGACTTACAGGTATCGCACAAGGCCTTGGGGTCGGAGGAGTATTGCACGTCATGAGCTCGGTCTGGCTGTGTGCTTCCCAATGCTGGAAGGCGACCACCAGAAGTTGCCTTTCACGGTCGCGTAGCCGGCCTTGAGACCATTGCAGTAGCCATCGCTGAAGACGGCGTTACTGAAGTTCAAATCCTCTTCGACCGTCAGCCGCGTGGCTCGAATCATACCAACGGAGTGGGTCCCGCCGAACAACGCGCTTCCACCAATCTTTGCCGAGGCTAGAATCAGCGAGTCGCCCGGGTTCGATAAATGCGCGTCGCCTGCATGGAGAGAGCCGTCGATGGCCGCCTGCGTAAGGTCGACCTCACCAGAGGCCAACATAGCGCGGAATTCCAAATCGCCCCGTACCCGCAGCCGCGTGCCATCAAGCGCGCCGACACTGCTGCGGCTCAAATCGATTGTCCTGGCGACCGCATCGCCCAGTTGTATCTTGCTAAGTCGGCAATTGTTCAACTTCAGCACTGGCAGGATTTCATAGCTCAAATCGAGGGATCCTTTGACAACCGCACCGCCGATAACGATCCCCTTGGGAGTGAGTAGCTTGTTGGCATCTGGATCGGTCAGCATCCAGGCGAGCACGGCCGCTCTGATGGTCCGGTCCTGCGACTGCGGCCAATCCTTGGTGGGATCATTTCCGCAATATTTGGGGTCGGAGCTTTCGCCAAACCAGACCGGTTCGCCTATCGCGCCGGCGTCGACCAGACATCGTTCGCCGCGCAAAAGGTCACCTAGTCCGGCACGCTGAACGTACTTCTGAGCGAGGGCCTCCAGGACCGCAATTTTGCCGACCTGTTTCGTCAGCTGCACATCGCAGGTGCTGACCGCTCCCTGATCGGAAATATCAGAGGAGCAATCGATGGCGGAAGCCTTGCCAACGAGTGCCGACAATACAGAAAGCACCATCAGCATGCCAAAGGCCACGCTGCCACGTCCTATGATACGCTTCGTCAGCCCGCGTACCTGAGCGTTGAGAGCGTTATCGAGACTCAGTAAAACTCGCACGCATTTCATCAAAGCATCCCTCTCGAATCGCCAAGGCAGCAGCCTCCATCGAGCGATTGAAATAGCGAGTCTTCAGCTAGACGAGCGCAAATGTGTGTTCGGAATCCCCCGCTGAGCAACCGAGTGGGCCGCTTCAGTCGGTTTACTAAATCGCCTACCTAAGCGCTAGGCTTGCGAGAGGGACTCGTAGCGTAAGAGTACCGCTCTCCAAGTCCGAAAAAGAGTGGTCGCCGTGAAGGAGTATTAGGGACCTGCCTGTCAGACAGATGGCTGTCGGAGAAACAGCGAAAGAGGCGATGGCGGCAGAATCCGAAAAGTCGAGTTAAGGGTATTTGCTGTGAGACTCATTCAAGAAATCCTTGGGATAAATCGTTGAGGTTCGACTTTCGGACAATCGTCGTCAGCTGGCCGTCATCTCTATGCTTGGAGCAGATCCCTGAATAACGTTCGCCATAGTCTCGGCGAGCATACCAAACCCGGTTTCGCGGCGTTGCCGTTGTATTGACTCGGTTTGAGGAACCCTTTGGTGGACTAATAAGTCGACTGTGAGGTCGCGCGTGTAGCGGAGATGTAGAAATTGAAGCGGCCGGTTGGGCTATTCAAGGAGCAGATCTAACGGAGGGGCAACTCAAAAAAACCTTTGCATTACAAAAAGAGAAATGGTGGATGCTGGAGTCTTCCACAAGCGGCGGGACCCTGATCGAGATCGAAAACCCTCCGATTCATAAATCCTCAGACGACGACGTACGCGCGGGCGCGCAACCATTTGCAACAACGCTGAGTCTCGCTGGAATCTCTTCATCGCGTTTGACAGTGGGCTCGAACCGGGTCTAATTCCCGGTGGAGGAGAGAGCCAATGGGACAAGCATCGAAGGCCGCAGCGCCCGCCTATGCACCACTCGAGGTGGGACCTCGCACGATCCCGATGCCGAAACACGTCAGCCCCGAGGCGCAGCAGTACATCGCGATGCCCCGGCTGAACCTGCTTTCGGCCGACAAGTACCCACCACCGCATGACAAGGCAGCGTGGCGCAGGAATATCGCGGAAGTGAACGAGATGATGAAGATGATGGAGGATATGGTCCTCCCTCTCTGTCCCGTCACGGTTGAGCGCACAACCATGAATGGCGCTCGCGTGGCGGTGGTCACTCCCGCGAATATCGCGCCCGGGCATCAGAACCGGGTGCTGATGAATATCCATGGCGGCGCGTTTGTGTATGGCGAAGGAATGACCGTGGAAGCCGCGGTCGCGGCCCACCTGGGGCAGATCAAGGTGATCGCGGTCGATTACCGCGTGCCGCCAGACTATTGCTTTCCCGCCAACCTGGAAGACACCACCGCCGTGTATCGCGCGCTGCTCGAACGCAACCGTCCCAGCAACATCGCGATCTTCGGCACGTCAGCGGGGGGAACCTACACGATGACGACCGTCCTCAAACTTCGCGAGCTTGGCCTTCCCTTGCCTGCCGCCGCGGGAATTCTCACTCCGGCATGCGATCTGAGCGGGAACGAAGGGGGTGGCGACACCACGTTTACCAACGACGGAATTGACAGTGCGTTATCAGGCGCCAGGCCCCGCGATGGCGCCGGGCCGAGCGCGCTCTTCATCGGTAGCCATGATCCGAAGGATCCGCTGATTTCGCCAATCTATGGGGACTTCACCAAGGGCTTTTGTCCCTCGTACTTCCTAGCCGGCACGCGCGATTTCCTCTTGTCTTCGACGGTGCTTCTTCATCGCGCGGTGCATCGCGCCGGCATCAAGGCGGAACTTCACGTGTTCGAAGCGATGTCTCACGGATTCAACATCATGGCCCAGCTTCCGGAAGCCCGTGAAGCGACTCAGGACATGATCAGATTCTTCGATGAGTGCATGGACGCAGCCGTGGTTTGACCGCTGCTCTCCAGGCGAAAATTCAACGAGGTGCGTGAACGATGAAAGCGATGGTGATGGAAGAAGTCGGCAAGCCGATGGTGGTCAAGGATTGGCCCGAGCCGAAATGCCCGTCCGACGGAGCGATCGTGCGCGTCGAAGGCAGCGGGATCTGCCGCTCCGACTGGCACCTGTGGCAGGGTGACTGGGGATGGATCGGATTTAAGCCGCGGATGCCGACGATCCTGGGACACGAGTTCGCGGGCGTGATCGAAGAAGTGGGCAAGGATGTAAAGACGGTCAACCCCGGCGCGCGGGTGGTGGTCCCGCTCGCCCAGGGATGTGGCGTGTGCGAAGACTGCCGTATGGGGCATTCCAACCATTGCATGGGTGCAGGCATGGGCGGCTACGCCCGCTACGGCGTTCTGAGTCACGCCGACTACAACTTTGCGCCGCTCCCGGAGACGATCAATTTCGTCGAGGCATCGGCGATGGGATGCCGTTACGTCACCGCGTTTCACGCGATTCTCGACCAGGGACAGGTCAAGGCCGACGAGACGGTGGTGGTGTACGGATGCGGCGGAGTTGGATTGTCCACGATTCAGATCGCCTCGGCGTTGGGCGCGCGGGTGATCGCTGTCGATTTGGACGATCGCAAGCTGGAGCTTGCGAAGCAGGTCGGCGCTTCGGACGTCATCAACGGCAAGAAGACCGATCCGGTCAAGGCAGTGATGGAGCTGACGCGAGGCGGCGCCGATGTCAGCGTGGATGCGCTCGGTATCGCCGCCACCTGCCGCAACGCGGTGCTGAGCCTGCGCAAACGCGGGCGTCACGTGCAGGTGGGACTGACGACGCAAGAGGAGAAAGGCGAGGTCTCGCTGCCGGTCGACCAGATCGTTTTCAAGGAGATCCAGTTCACCGGCTCGCTCGCGATCCAGTCGTTCCGTTATCCGGCGATGCTGAGCATGGTCGAACGCGGCCTCCTGCAACCGAAGAAGTTGATAACGGAGACTATCCCGATTGAAAAGGCGTTCGGAGTGCTGGAGAAGATGTCGAAATTCGAAAACGCCGGCATCAGCGTGATCAATCAGTTCTAACTCCGTCCTCAGGACACCTCGCCAGCTCGGAGGTTACGTCAGCGGCTTCATTGCTTCGAGGATGTCGACCTTGCCGGCGAAGTCTTCGAGTTCGACCTCGGTCGTCTCCAGGATGCTCGCGGTCTGCCGCCAATGGCCGATGATCATCAGCAGCTCGATTATCTCTTGCGGACTGCGATGGCGCTTCAGGGCTTCCAGCGTCCCGCGTGATGCTTGACGTTGGCGTTCACCTCGTCGGTGAACTGAAGGACCCAGGCGCTCGACTTTGCTGAAGCGTGTGGCGCCCTTGTGGCTACTAAAAATTCCGAAAGTGGCGAAAAGTCTAGAGTTTTGCGACATGCCGCCGTAGTGTCGGCGGCATGCCTAAGCTCAAGCGATCCTTCATCACAGTTGTTACCCGCCGATTCCGTAGTGGTTCGGTTGTGGAACTAGAGAACCTCGCTCTCCGTCACCAAGTGCACGTTCTTCGCCGCCAGCGGCCGGGTCGGCTCCAAATGTTCGCAATCGACCGTTTGCTCTGGGTGTGGCTCTACCGATTGTGGCCACGCTGTCTGGAGTTGATGATATTGGTCAAGCCGGCCACGGTTGTCCATTGGCACCGCCAGGGCTTCCGCCTGTTTTGGCGATGGCGCTTCAAATCCGGGCGGCCCTCAATCGATCGCGAGATTCGCGATCTGATTCGGCAGATGAGCAGCGCCAACGCGCTGTGGGGTTCGCCCCGGATTCATGGCGAGCTACTCAAGCTTGGCATCGAGGTCAGCCAAGCGACCGTCGCGAACTATATGGTGCGAAGGCGGGGCACACCTTCTCCGACCTGGCGTAGCTTCCTCCGCAATCAGGTCGAGGGCATCGCTGCAATCGATATGTTCGTTGTGGCATCCGCGTCGTTTCGGCTGCTCTACGTCATGGTCATTCTGGCCCATGATCGCATGAATATCGTGCTCGCCGCCGTCACCGAACATCCGACGGCAGCGTGGCTCTCACGACACGTAACTGAAGCATTCCCGTGGGACACGGCGCCCCGATTTCTGCTACCCGATCGCGACGCATCGTATGGGTCCTGCTTCTGCAACTGGATTGAGGCGATGGGCATCACTGAAGTCATCACGGCGCCACGCTCCCCGTGGCAGAACGCATACGTCGAGCGCGTGATCGGTTCGATTCGCCGCGAGTGTCTGGATCACATCGTGATCTTCAACCAGCGCCATCAGCGTCGTGTCCTGTCCTCGTATGTCGACTACTACCAACGCGCCCGCACGCATCTTTCGCTCGATAAGGATTGCCCTGACTCCCGCCCGATTCAGCATCGCAGCGTCGGCGCCATCCCAAAAGTCGGTGGCTTGCATCACCGCTACGAACGTCTCGCCGCCTGAGCTGTCCCGGTTTCCTGCTCATCAATTGTCTGCCGGCGCCCCCGCGCGCCGTCGCCTAAGGATCTATGCTCGGTCGGTTTTTCGATCTCGATCAGGGTCTGTCCGCCTCGACCCGCTCAACCCATCGCTCGCTTGAGCCGCATCGCCGATAGATTTCGATCGCCGCGTCGAGTTTCTCACTCGCCCGACCGTGCTCGCCCGAGGCATTGAGCGCCCGTCCCCAGTAATGCAGCGCTTCGGCTTCCTCGAATGGCACATGATAGCGCCGAAAAATCTCTACTGCTTTTTCGAACTGCGTCTCGGCATCTTGGTATTTCCCTTCAGCCGCTGAAACGACTGCCTCCGCCCGCGCGACTTTGCCGGCCAGCCCGCGCCAGTCCTCCCCATTTCCGAGTATCTCGCGGCAACGAGTGAGGTGCGGGTGTGCTCGCTCCGGGTAGCCGATCTCAGCATAAATTCCAGCCAGGAAAGATCCCGTACGCAGTTCTCCAGGCACTTCCCGTTTCGCTTTCTCGACCGCGATTCGTCCGAATCGCTCGGCTCCCGCGAGGTCGCCAAGAATCTGTCGACTCTTGGCAAAAAAACCTGCAAGTTCCCATTCTTCATCGAGGCTCCCGGCGCGCTGCGACCGTTCCAGGGCTTTGGCTATCCGAATCTCGGCCTCTTCATACTCGCCCGCAGCAAAGAGCCAGTCGAATGGCCGAGTATTTCTCTTTGTAGAGGACAACAGCTGCTCCATCAGTTATGTCGCGAGATTACTTTGGCTCGATCTGGCTCGCTTAGGCGGAACAGGTGAAAAAGGCGCGGATGCCGCGAGTGCCGAAGACCTCGCGCAAACCGGAGCGGTCGCCGGCGACCTCGGCCACGCAGGCGAGATGCTCGATGCGCAAGCGAAGGCCGACTATCAGCGCCGATTGACCGAGCTTGAGAACGAACTCGAAGAAGCCCGCGAACTCCGCGACGAGGAACGCATCGCAAAAGCGGAAGACGAGAAGGAAGCGCTCGCAGACGAGCTGAGTCGCGCCGTCGGTCTCGGCGGCCGTAACCGCCGGGCAGCTTCCAACGCGGAACGCGCCCGCTCCGCAGTAACCAGGGCGATTCGTTCGGCGCTGGAGCGAATCTCCGAGCAGGATCGTGACCTGGGAAGACTGCTCTCCATCGCGATCAAGACCGGAACAGTCTGCTCGTACGTTCCGGACGACAGGTTTCCCGTCTCCTGGCGGCTGTAAAGCGCTGTCCCCGCAGCTCCGCGTCACAATGTAACAACCCATCGAACGCGCTCGTTCCCTCCTAAATTACGCCTCCTTTGCAGACCCGGCAGCGCGAAGAAGGCACGACAGTAAACCCACCAGCGGTTCGGCTTTTTAGCGCTGGTTCGCTTCGCGGTTCCGCGGTTCGGCTCAGATGAACCGGTTTAGCCGCAGCTGAACGCAGGGTTCAGTGCCGCGTGACGCCCTGGTTCGTGAGAGCCTGAAGGAGGCGATGCAATGGCCACAACGAATATCAATGCGCAGTTGCTCAGCGTTTCGAAGCCGGTCGAGTTGGCAGTCAGGGAAAGTTGCGAGCAGAGCACTACATCTGAAGAGCAATGCGCTCCGCGATGGCGCGCGCCCGACCGATTGTTGCGCGTCTCGTTCGGCTCGATCTCGCCCGCCTACCTGTTCGACTCGTACCCACCGAATCGCTAACGGCAAAACCCGAGTGCGCAGGGCCGCTTGGACTAGATGGGTCGTGCGCATCGGCACTGCACGCGGGGTTTGCGACTCCCCCGGAGAATGCTCAAATCTTGTGAGACTCGCCGGCGGGTGAAATGAATTCGGACTCTCAAGCTCGTTCGCCGGCTCCGGCCGCACAACCCGGCGCTTCCCGGTGGGCCCGGATGCGGTGTGCCTTCGCAAAACCTGACCCACGCGAGCGGGAAACAATAGTTCGGGCCGTGTGCGGGAGAGTCGACCGGACAGTTCGCCCGTATCGTGAACGGCGCGCGGGGGGTTCACCCCGAGCTGAGATAGCAAATGAGCTTGAAAGCGGGCTCCCTATTGTTCGAAAGGTATTCGCTGTTCCAGCGCATTAATTCCCTGTTCGCGTTTCAAAATTCCCTGTTCGGATGAGTAGGGAATTCCGACTAAAACCCCAGAGAAGACAGCGCTTTTCGGCTGCAAGTCCAGGCCCCGAACGGCCGAAAATCGCGGAAATTCCCTGTATTTACCCTGCTGATCAGGGATTTGACGCGGAGAGTGGTTCGCATCAGACTGGGTCATCCGCCAGCCAGTCCGCGCCTTTTCGCATTCTCCGGAGAAAACTCGAAAATAGTCCGCACGTTCGCGGATTCTTCTATCTGAAGGGACCGGAGAAGTTTTCGGGGCTGGCTTACGCCCGATCCTCTCTCTGCCGAGAATCTAGCCGGTGCCTTCCCGCCATCGTACTCGAGCGGGCGGTGTGTCCGACTACGTAGGGCGTTCGGATAGCGAGACCGACGACGCACCGCTCGACATATACACCACGATCATGCTCAAGCCGCGCGAACAGTGGCGGAAGGGCATGACTTACGATCAGCGGATTGCAGATATGAATGATCAACTACCGTGGCAGAACGCATACATCGAGCGCGTGATCGGTTCTATTCGCCGCGAGTGTCTGGATCGCTCTCTTGGACAACTCATATTCCGGTTTAGTAGCGAGCGGCGTGGTCGCCAAACCCTCGCATAGCTGTTATCCAGCTTTTCTGATTATCGCCTGGCGTTCGGCGAGACACACTGCATACACTTATTTCTTCGCGAGAAAATTCGAGGTGATACCATGGCCGGCAGCCCAATTCGACTGGATGCTTGGACGATGGTCCAAGGTTCGCCGACGCCGCTAGGCGCCACCTGGGTCGAGTCCGCCCAGGCGTGGAACTTCGCGCTTTATTCAACCGAGGCAACCGCGGTCCGGTTGCTTATCTATGGCAATGAAGACTTCGTGAATCCGATCCGGAGCTACGATCTCGACTCCGTCGTCAACAAGACGATTCGCGTGTGGCACATCCTGGTTCCCACCTCGGCCGTTCCTGGTGCCCTCTACTACGCCTTCAAGGTCGGCGGTCCGCACAATCCGGCCGACGGCCAGCTCTTCGATTCCGGCAAGGTCCTGCTCGATCCTTACGCGCGCGGCATCCTTCTGCCTCCGAATTTTTCACGTGTCGCCGCGACTTCTCCCGCTCCCAACGACGGCATGGCGCCGCTGTGTATTCTCCCGGCTCAAGGTCTTCCGGCGATCACCCCCGACAACCGTCCGGTGCCACATACGCACGATCTGATTATTTACGAACTGCACGTGCGCAACTTCACCAATGATCCCAGCTCGGGCCTCGACGACGCAACGCGCGGCACCTATGCCGGCCTGATTGCTAAGATTCCTTATCTGAAGGAGCTGGGTATTACCGCCGTCGAGCTGATGCCGGTCCATCAGTACGATCCGCAGGAAGGCAGCCACTGGGGTTATATGACGCTCGGCTTCTTCACCGCGCACAATGGCTACGCGCGCGGCGGCGACGCCCATAACGCGCTCGCCGAACTCCGGCAGCTCGTTCATGCTCTCCACGCCGCTGATATCGAGGTGATTCTCGACGTCGTCTACAACCACACGACCGAGGGCAATCAATGTGGTCCTAACTATAGTTTCCGAGGGATCGACAACTCGACTTACTATTTGCTCAATCCTTCTGACTATTCCGAGTTCATCAACGACAGCGGATGCGGCAATGACCTGCGCACGGCCCATCCGGCCGTCCGCCAGCTCATTACCGATAGCCTGCGCTACTGGACCTACACTCTGGATGTCGACGGCTTCCGCTTCGATCTCGCGAGTATCCTCACTCGCGACGAGAATGGCGCTATTTCGCTCGATCCCCCGGTGATTTCTGAAATCAGCGGTGAGCCTCGGCTCTCCACTTTGCGTCTTATCGCCGAGGCTTGGGATCCGGCGGCCTACGAACTGGGACGTGGTTTTCCCGGCCTGACCTGGAGCCAATGGAACGGCAAGTTTCGCGACGATGTCCGCAGCTTCGTCAAGGGAGATACGGCGACGGTGCCGGGCCTGATGACACGGTTATACGGCAGCAGCGATCTTTTCTACGACGATACTCTTACCCAATATCGCCCACGTCAGAGTGTTAACTTTGTCGACTGCCATGACGGTCCTTGCCTTTACGATCTGGTCGCCTACAACAACGATGATCAGCTTAGCTGGAATTGCATCAGTCCAGGCGACAACGAAACCTCGCTATTGGTCGCCAACTTGCGCAAGCAGCAGGTCAAGAACTTCTGCACGCTTTTGATGCTCTCCAACGGAACACCGATGTTCTGCGCGGGTGATGAGTTCATGAATACTCAGGGAGGCAACGACAATCCGTATAATATTGATGACCCTGCCGTCTGGTTGAACTGGGGCCGGCTCGCGGCGAATCAAGATATCTTCCGTTTTTTCAAAGGAATGATCGCTTTCCGAAAAGCACATCCGTCAGTCGGTCGTAGTACTTTTTGGGATCAGCAGAATCCCACCGACCTGCAATGGTATGGCGTTGGCGCTACTACCGATCAATCGGACAGCTCGCATTCGCTCGCGTACTCACTTAAGGGCGCGAGTCTCGGCGATGCCGATCTATATGTAATGATCAATGCTTACTGGGATGCTCTGCCATTCGCTATTCAGGAGGGGCAGGTGAACGATTGGCACGTCGCGGTGGACACCTCGAGGCAGAGTCCGAACGATGTTTACGCTCCCGGAACTGAGCCCGCTGTCGCCTCGCTAACCTACACGGTCCAACCCCGCTCGATCGTGGTTCTGTTGCGAAACTGATGACACTTCAATCGTCGCTATGTCGAGCATGAGCGCCCCTGGCCATCGCAATTTCCGATCAGGATGCGGCCGCGGTGATGACGCCGACTCGTTGGCGGAGCAAAGTGAATTCGAACCCTCGGTCTCGCCGACCCTGTTTACAACCTTGGCCGGGAACCGACCGGATTAGACATGCCCGAGTCGGCACCGGGAGGGATCGAACCCCGGTGCGGACGCCTATACCAACTTCCGTTACAGCTCAATTACGTAGCCGTCAGGATCGGTGACGTATGCGTACGGAAATTTTCCGCCGTGTTTGCCACGCGATACCAGCTGGCCGCCGGCCTTCTCCACCTGCTTGATCACCCGATCGTGATCGTTGAGGTCCAGCTTGAATCCGAAGTGCTGGAATCCGCCCGCCATCCCGACCTCTTCATCCGGTCCAACCCGGTGCAACGCCAGGGAGTGCCCTCTCCCCTCCGGCACCATGAAGATCAGGTCTTTGCCGGCGCTGAAACCGACTTTGAGACCGAACGCCTCCTTGTAGAACCGTATCGAGCGCGCGAGGTCGCGCACGTTGAGGTGCAGATGGTTGAAGCCTTCGGCCTTTATCGGAGCCTCAGCGCCTTTCATCGGCAGGCTCGCGTGCTTTTTTTCTGGTCGGATGCTGGCAGCCATAGATCACCTCATTGCTGATGCTATCGCCCGGTCGGTGCCCGCGACACAAAATCGAGCTCCTTTAGCACCGGTTCGGGCTCGAGACTTGCACCTCTGCACCCACCTTCGCCCGCAAACGCTTCACAATTGAACGCCAACCGTGCCTGGCATTGTTTCGCCCCATCTCTTGGACACCGGAACCTTTCTTCGCGGCACTTGAAGCGAGCAGCCGAGGCTGAAGGCTCAAGTTGAGGATTCTACGCCTAGCAACTAAAAGCAACCGCCGCTTCCGCACGCGGCTCCGAATATCATCCCAAAGACCAAAACGATCGCGAACACTGACGCGGCTTCGTCTGGAACCGAAACAACCCCAGCTCGTGATGCAGCTGAGGTAGCAGACGGCCCGGTAGTGAACTCGAGGCTTCCTTGCCCACCAACCCCAGCGAGCTTGCCAGTCCCATTCTGGAAATCAAAGGTGCCTTGCGCCGACAACGAGGTTGTGGAGGTGCCGATTTGGCAAATGCGTCCCTGCCCCGGGAGGGTAATCGTATCTCTTGTTTTCGCTGCGGTGAGCACGCCGGGTCCCATTCCGCGTATAGCAGAACCCTCCTGTGCCGTTGGGAGAGATCTCGGTCAAATCGACCGACATAGTCTCGGCAAGGTTGTCTTCCGATCAGCTCCAACTCGTTGTGGCAACGGTGTGAGAAACTGCACAGGCCCGGTGAACGTTAAGCATTCACAGGTGTCACCCTCCGGGCATGCCGGCGCGCCTGCGCCGTTGCAGGCCCTACGGCAATCGAAACCGGACGTTGATACCGCCTGCGTCGAACTGTTCAATCGTTGTCGCGTTTGCGCTGGCGGGTGCCACAATCGCCATGGCCAAAATCAGGACATTTGCGACAACACGAACCAGATTTGGTTTTAACGCGCTTCGCACGAGTTCACCTTCCTTGAACCGACATGACGGAAATTTTTATAGATCAAACGGAATTACCTCGGCAAGATTAGCGCACAAATTCACGGAGAAGTGTCCGAAGTGCGCGCATCCGAATGCGCCGATGCAAAATTCTGCTCTGAGTGCGCCCTAGCGCTGACTTCGGACCTTTCGAAATCGACCGCGCGCAATTCTTCAACCTCAGGGTCCGCATCGCACCTGAGCGATTGGGTGTTGCCGTTCGACGGCGACAGTGCGAGAAGTGCGATGCGAGGGAAGTATCATGCGTCGCGCTGATCGCTTGTTCGAGATCATTCAGCGGCTGCGCAGACGCGGCGTGGTCACGGCGCGCTCGCTCGCGGAACAGTTCGATGTGAGCGAGCGGACCATCTACCGCGACATTCGCGACCTGATTGCAAGCAAGGTGCCCATCGAGGGCGCGGCGGGCGTCGGTTACTCGATCCGCAAGGGCTACGATCTGCCTCCGCTGATGTTCAGTGAACGCGAACTCGAGGCATTAGTCTTCGGCGCCCGCATGGTGCAGAACTGGAGCGACGCCGAGCTCGGTCGCGCGGCCGACGCGGCACTATCCAAGATCGAGAATGTCCTGCCGGCGCACCTGCAGCGGCTATTGGACGATCGATCGCTGTGGGCACCCGCCGACGTGCGCCGGGTGCCGGTGACATTCGATCTTGGCCGGTTGCGCGCCGCGATTCGCGGTTGCCAGAAAGTTCGGTTCAGCTACTGCGACGAGAAGGGCGCCGAGACGCGCCGCAAGGTACGTCCCCTGAGCCTCTGGTTCTATCCGCCATTTTGGACCGCCGCATCATGGTGCGAATTGCGCAATGACTTTCGCTTCTTTCGCGTCGACCGCATGACCGACGTGGAGTTCTTGAGCGAGGCGTTTGCGCAGGAGGATGGCAAGTCCGCGCACGACCTCTTCCGTCATCTGCTCAGCCGGTCCTGAGCGCATGGGACAAAGCTCCTGACGCCACGCTGTCAGGATCCCACCGGCTACGCGCGTCTCGACTGACTCTGCTGACACACCTCTGTCAGCAGTAGCATCCGCTCAGCATTGTCGGAAGGTTAAAATTTTCCTCCGATGCAGCAGTTTTCTTCGTGGAAGGAGAAAGATGATGACCACAGCAATCTCCGATCGTCCCGCAGCGCGTGATCGAGTGATCGTTCTTAAGTCAGCCGAGGAGACGGCGGGCGAATTCTTCCGATGCGAGTACATCGCCCGCGAAGTCTCGGTGCCGCCGCGCGATCACATCCACACGCACCAAGAGGAACGGCTGGAAGTCGTCGAGGGTACCGTACGATGTCGAGTGGCCGGCGCAGAGCACGTGCTTGACCGTGGAAGGGTGATGGTCATTCCGGCGGGCACTCCGCATGCCGTCTGGAACGAGGACCCGCTTGGCTCCCGCTCGATTTCTGAATATCGACCAGCGATGAATGCCCAGGCGATGTTCCGCGGTTACATCGTCAATGAATCTCGACAATACAACCCCAGCAAGGCGGCAGAGCCAGAGCGCATCGCTCGTCGACATTCTTGAAGACGTTGCCGTTAGGCATTTCTTGGAGGAGGCGGCCCGTCTGGACCTGTGACAGGTTCGTAATCCGCTGCCATGCGCTTAAATTCGGCTGAGCCTGCGTGCCGGCAAAGCGGGTATGCGCGGTGCAGTAGCGACAAGGTCGGTGATTGACACCAGACCCCCCGGGGCGGAATGCGTCGCGCAATACGACGCCGCAAGGGCCAAGCACATCGCATCGGCAAGGCGGCTCTGCTAATTACTTGACTGCCTAATTTCCCGCCCTCACGGTCTTAATCCGGTACCGCTTGTTGCATGACACCCCTGAACGACATCGCTAGTGCCTTTTTGCTGGTCTACGCGGGATTGTTCCCGATTGTAAATCCCATCGGCGGAGCGCCGATCTTCCTTGGTCTAACGCGCCACTGTCTGGAGAAAGAACGCAACTCTCTTGCGCTGCGCGTGGCGCGCAACAGCTTCTTCCTGCTGCTAGGCTCGCTGCTCGGCGGCTCGTATGTGCTCGAGTTCTTCGGTATCACCTTGCCGATTCTGCGGGTCGCCGGTGGACTCGTCGTGAGTGCGACTGGCTGGAGTCTTCTCCACGCAGGATATGACGACGAGCGGGGAGCCCACAGTCCGGTGAACCCGACGGATGCGTTTTATCCGCTCACGATGCCAATCACGGTGGGCCCCGGGTCAATCGCTGTCGCTATCTCGCTCGGCAGCCAGCGTCCGCGGGCGGCCGAAATAACTTATCTCGCACTGCTCGGTGGCGCGGCCGTCGCTGGTCTCATCGCGATCGCTGTGACCATATATGTGTGCTACCGATTTGCCGAAACGACCGTCGGAGCGCTCGGCGAGCACGGAACCAACGTATTGGTCCGTTTGTCCGCCTTCATCCTGTTCTGCATCGGCATCGAGATCATATGGAACGGTTACAGTGCCCTCGTCCAGGTTGCCGGCAGGTCGTGAGACTAGTCGCGTTCCTGCTTCGCAGCGGCGCCTGCATCGCCGGTTGGCCGGCTTGGTTCTGAACGCGCATCGGAGGAACGTACATGTCGCTGCACAGAAAACATGACTCTGCCAGGAAGGTCTTGGAGGTTACTGCGACCAGCGATCTCTCTCTGTCGGTTCCGAAGTACAAAATCCCGCGCGAGGAGCGTTCGCCCCGATCCGCCTACACGCTCATACACGACGAGCTGTTGCTCGATGGAAACTCTCGACAAAACCTCGCGACTTTCTGCACCACGTGGATTGAACCTGAGGTGCAGACTCTTATGGCCGAATGCATCGACAAGAATATGTGCGACAAGGATGAGTATCCGCAAACCGCCGAGATCGAGAGCCGCTGCGTTCATATTCTCGCCGATCTCTGGAATTCACCCGCGGCTGCCAACACCATCGGATGTTCCACCACCGGCTCCAGCGAAGCGGCGATGCTCGGTGGCCTTGCGGCGAAATGGCGCTGGCAAGCCAGGAGGCGGGCCCAAGGTAAGCCTGCTGACAGGCCTAATCTGGTTTGCGGCCCAGTCCAGGTCTGCTGGCACAAGTTCGGCCGCTATTTCGATGTAGAAGTCCGGGAGGTTCCTGTCGAAGGAGATCGTTTACTGATGGGTGCGGAGCAGGCGCTGGCTCGTTGCGACGAAAATACCATCATGGTGGTGCCTACGCTTGGCGTCACGATGTGCTGCCAATACGAGCCGGTACAGCCGATTGCCCAGGCACTCGACAATCTTGAGAAGACTAGCGGCCTCAACATTCCAATTCACGTGGATGCGGCCAGCGGTGGCTTTCTTGCACCGTTTTGCGACCCCGAGCTCGTATGGGACTTCCGGTTGCCGAGAGTCAAGTCAATCAACACCTCGGGCCATAAGTTCGGCCTGGCTCCACTTGGTGTCGGCTGGGTAGTATGGCGCGACAACGCGGACCTTCCCGAAGAGCTGATCTTCCACGTCAACTACCTGGGCGGCGATATGCCGACCTTCGCGTTGAACTTTTCGCGTCCAGCCGGTCAAATCGTCTGCCAATACTACAATTTTCTCCGCCTGGGTTTCGAAGGCTATCGGAAAATTCAAAGCGCTTGTTACCAGACGGCTCAATACCTGTCAGCCGAGATTGGCAAGATGGGACCATTCCGTATCATCCACGGCGGGCGTGGAGGACTTCCCGCGGTTTGCTGGGTGCTCCGAGATGGAACCGACTATGGCTTCAGCCTTTACGATCTTTCCGATCGGCTCCGTGCGCGCGGATGGCAGGTTCCAGCCTACTCGTTGCCACCGAACCGGGAGGACCAGGTAATCCAGCGGATCCTAATCCGCCACGGGGTAAGTCGTGACCTGGGCGAGCTTCTACTCGAGGATATTCGCCGCTCTATAGCGCTTCTCGAAAAGCACCCCATCTCGCGGCCGCTCACGGAAACCGAGGCGGGCGGTTACAACCACAACTAAGGTCGGCGAGCAATCGGTTATCGCGATTTATCAGTTGTCCTATTGTCCTCGGATTCTTCGAATGGCGTCGAGCTTGGGCGAGGGTTAAGAGCTGGCCTAAGAGCGTGCCTCGCGATCCCAGGTGTTCTCATTCAGCGGCCGCTCCCGGAGTTTGACCTTCTGCACGCGAAGCGTGGCCTCGGTCTTCGGCAGCGAGGGAACAAACTCAACAAAGCGCGGCACCATGTAACGTGGCATCCTTGGAATGAGGAAATCGATCAACTCTCGCGCCATCAAATCTGCGCCTGCCTTGCGCACCACGAAGATCTTTATCTCTTGTCCCCCAAGCGCGACGTCGACTCCGACCGCGGCGCATTCCGCAACCGAGGGATGGCGTCCGACCGCCGCCTCGATTTCGAAAGATGAAACGTTTTCGCCGCGGCGGCGCAGCGCGTCCTTCTTGCGATCGACGAAGAAGTAGTTCCCGTCCGCGTCGCGCCGGAAAGCATCGCCGGTATGGAACCAGCCGTTGCGCCATGCCTCGGCGGTCTTCTCGGGAAGGTTCCAGTAGCCCAGGCAGATACTCCACGGCTCGACTGTTCGCACGATGAGTTCGCCGACCTCGCCGGTTGGGACCTGGTAGTCGTGCTCGTCGACAAGCCGGACCTCGTAGCCGGCAACGGGGCGTCCGCAGCTGGGCGAGGAGTCCGTGACCTGCCGGCGCGTCATCACGTTCCCGACTTCGGTCATTCCATAATGGGTGCGCAGGTTGACGCCGAACCGCTCGGCGAAGCCCGGCACGATCGGCGATGAAAGCGCCTTGCGCAGCGAATGGCGGCGATCGTCGATCGCAGGCGGTTGCGCGATCAACCAGTGGGCCATCGCCGGCACCAGCAGGGTAAACGTGCAGTGATGCTCGTCGATATCCTTCCAGAAGGAGCCGGTGTCGAATGACTCGCGGAACACGTCACGCCCGTTCATATACGCAGCCTGCGCGATTGCGCCCTTGCCGCTCATGTGGAACATCGGAAACGGTGAGTAGAAGACGTCGTCGGGACCGAGATCATCGAGGAGCGCGACGCCTAGCGTGAACATGCCCCACGGGAGCACTACCCCCTTGGACGGGCCAGTGGTTCCCGAGGTGTAGGCGATCGCCATAACATCGTGAGGCTCGGGCGCGGCAAGGCTGCTTCGGCCAGGACTATTTTCTTTCCCGCCTCAACCTTTGCCTGTTGCTCGACAATCGATATCGAGGCTCGATCTCATTTGTCAACAGTTACCCGCGGCTCGGCTCTCGTTCAGTTTGCCTATGGCGGCGAGTTTCGGAGCGCTCCAGAGACGATAGGAAAGCCGCTTCCATCGCGAGCGTGCTGGCGAATCGCACACGTCGTTGCCGACGCGATTTCGTGAGTCGTCCTACCGTCGTCGACTGTCATCCTGGACGACGTCATTCGGTTTAATATTGAGTGTTGAGAGTGTGAGTTACGCGGGCGCCTCTACTCGCAGCGCGGGCTCGCGCGCGGATGGCAGGTTGTCGTAGAGGTCGGCGACCAGGTCCGATCGGATTTTGCGGAAGCCTGGATCGTTCCACAAATTGCGCCACTGCAAGGGATCCTCGGCGAGGTTGTACAGCTCACCCTCGGTTCCGTCGTACCCGAGATTGGGCAGCAGCGTGCCGAGGTTGAGCCCGCGATATACCGGCTCGAGGTCGAATCCGGCGTCGCGCGTGCACTTTTCATACGCGGTGCAGACCCATTCGTCACGGCAGATGGTGCGCATGTGAATCCCGATTTGCGCGAACTGGCTGTCCCATTCCGTGATCACGCGCTGGCGGCCGGAGCCGGACGCGATCGGAAGCGCGCTTCCCTGCACCCAGTCGGGTACCGGCACGCCCGCGATTTGGCAGAAAGTCGGAGCCAGATCCAGGTGTCCGACCGGCTCCGCGATCTCTGCTGCCGGAACTCTTGCGCCCAGTGCGGGCCGCCAGATCAGCGGCACATGCATGAGCGCATCGACGTGATACGGACCCTTGAACAGCAGCCCGAAGTCGCCCTGCAGTTCGCCGTGATCGGTGGTGAAAAAGATGTCGGTGCTCGAGTCCCAGCCGCGCTCGGCGATGCGACCGATCACGCGGCCGCACGCCTGATCGATAAGCTCGTTCTCGATGTGGATCATCGCGCTGATCTCACGCACCTGGTCATGAGTCATCGTGCACGGCACGAAGTTCAGCGAGCCGCCCTCGATGTTGCTGAAACGGCCCTCGTACCAGTCGAGCCAGTGGCGCGGCTTCTGCGCGAGAATCTTCTCGATTTTCTCGCGCGAACCCGGATGGCCCGGCGGCAAATCCAGATCGCGCCAGTTGATGCGGCGCGCCTCGGATGCCGGCGGATCCCACGGATGATGCGGATCGGGAAAGCTCATCCACACAAACCAGTCGGCATCGGCGGGCAGAGAATCTAGATACGCAATCGTGCGGTCGGCAATCCAGTCGGTGTGATAGTGCTCGCGCGGAACCGGATTGTAGGCGACCTCGGGCGCGCCGGTGTCGCCGCCGGCGCTGGCGCTGAGCATGGTGAGGAAGCCGCCGACCTCCTGCGGAAAATTCTTGCGCAGCCACAGCGTGTAGTGCCACTTGCCCATCGGCCCGTGCATCGCGAGCTCCATGTGCTCGAATCCGCGATATGGTCCGGTCTTGCCCTCGGTGGCCATCCGGTTTTCAAACCATTTCATCGCGGGATCGAACAGCGGCTCGAAGTGCGCCTTGCCAATCAGCGCGGTGCGATATCCAGCCCGCTCCTGGAGCCATTGCGCGATACTGGGAGCATCGGGCGGAAGCGGCACACCGTTGGCGATCACGCCGTGGGTGCGAACGTATTGCCCGGTGATCATCGTAGAGCGCGCGGGACTGCATACGGTGTTCTGGTTGTGCGCGCGCCGGTAGTTGATTCCCGATCGCGCCAGCGCGTCGACGATCGGCGTGCGCGCGATTTTACCACCGTTGCAGCCCAGCGCATCGAAGCGCTGCTGGTCGGTGGTGATAAACAGAATCTTGCGGCCCATCAGTGCTGCACCATCGCGTTGCGATCTCCTTCGCAGCCGAGACCTTAAGCCAATCAGTCTCGGAGGGCGAGAGTGCGGATCAAGCGCCGGCAGTGCTCGAGGAGCCGCTTCCCGTCTCGATCGCCGGATTTGGCTTGCTCGCCCTTAGTGCCAGCGGGCTGCTGGAATTACTTCTTCGGCGAATGCCTGGAATTCTTATTCGACCAGAATTGGGGGGAGCGCGTGAGGGATCTTCCCCCTCGCCGCTCCTGTTGATTATGTTGACCTGGTTTCGCAGGACGGGGCATGTTCGGAGTCGGTCGGCTTTTGGGTGCAGAGATAAATCGGAATGGAAGAATGATAATCAGGTCCCATCGCTGAAAATTCAAGAGATGCGGCGCGCAATCCATATACTTTGGATGAGCGCCCAAGCCCGTGGACCAATCGGAAGGCGGCAAAGGCAATCTCAGATGGCGAAATACGCCTTAGACAATGCCTGGGAGCGGGCTAAGCGTCGGCTAGCCCTCCTGGAGCAGCATCTAGACCCGATGACCGAGCGGCGGCTGGCGATGTTGGGTGTGACTCGGGGATGGAGTGTTCTTGAGGTTGGTGGAGGAGGAGGCTCGATAGCACAATGGCTCTGCCGGCAAGTGGGAACTGACGGCCACGTCACGGCTACCGATATCGACATTCGTTTCCTTCAGAAAATCACTGAGAAGAACTTCGAGGCCGTCTCTCACGATATAACGGCCGAGGACCTGCCCGAGGGAAAGTTCCATCTGGTACACGCGCGTTGGCTCCTGCACCACCTGCCGCAGCCAGAGCGAGTTATCGAGCGAATGATAGCGGCACTTCGCCCCGGCGGATGGTTGTTGTTAGAGGAAGTGGACTTCTTTCCAGTGCAAACCTCCACGTCACCGCTCATGTCGATTTCATGCTGGCGCTCACCAACACGGTCGTGGCGGCATCGGGTCGTGACTGCTTGTGGGCTCGTGCCCTTCCAGCGCTGGTGGCTGAACGAGGGCTCGCCGAGGTGGGTGGTGAAGGGGACATCGCTTTTCTCCGGGGCGGATCTCCGATGGCGGAGTTTTTTCAGCTGACCGGCGAGCAGATGCGCGATAAGGTCATCGCGGCCGGCGTCTTGTCGGCAGAGCGTTTTGATGCAAGCCTGGCTTTGCTGGATGACCCAAAGTTTTGGGCCTTCGCAGGCGCCGGCATCGCGGTCTGGGGAAGGCGACCGAACGGCGCGTAGCCGACCACGGATGCCATAGTTGATGCCTCCATGGTCGCCGATCGGCGAGACGGTTTCCGGCTGCGCCGACAGCCAGCGTCAGGGGCGCGCCATCCCAGCTCAATCTCGTGGAGAAGATATTGCCCGCTGTATTTCATCGCAGGTGTGAGACGGCCGCGCACACAGCTTGCGGAAGTTTCTTTCCGCAGTGGCCTGCTCGTCGTCGACGAATTCCGCGCTTATTTTTCCGATGTTAGGAAATAGCCTGATGATTGACCATTGATCCAAGATTAAGCGCGGGTTCTCGACAAACAGACGCTTGATTCGGTCGGCGAGCCCCTCAGCATAGACTCCTTCAGCACCCTGGCTCAAATTTACGAATTTCTCTTACGCCCGCCGGTCACCAAGGGACGCAAGGCTAAAGAGGTTATCGATGTAGAGGTCGACCACACCAATTGGCCCGCACTCCTTGACCCAGAGACCTTGCGGTCCATAGCTCATTTCGTCCAAGTCCCAGAATACGGCGATTTCTTGTGGGGTTTTGGGAAAGTCCTGAACGAAACGCCTGGCGGTTTTGTGCTTATCGGCCAGATAGCGCGCCAAATTGCACATCTCCCCGGCCACAGGATCATGATGGGTATGTGCGCAGCACTGACCGACAAAATCGGAATTTCCGTCACTCGCGGCTACGCACAATGTCGACAATAATGTCTGGTAGGGTTGGTCTACAACTCTCAATTGCGCCTTGATGTGATCGGCCGCTTCCTTGTGGCTTAAATACCCACCACGAACTTGGTCAGAATATTGCTGCTTCAGAGTCTGGCGGCGCGCATAAAGCCCCACCGGCAGCACACAATCTCCCGAACTCGTAGCAGCGGACGCAGGAACACTCATCAGAACGAAAAGCAGAAGAAGCGCAAATTGATGCAGCTTCATTAGAGGTACTCAGGAGGGCTAACCATTCACTGATCAGGAAGGGCTGCCCTGGAACTGCAGCGGTCGCGCGGCGCTCACTTTGGTTGCAGACTTATCTTCTCGCACGGGACTTTTCTAAAAACCTCCGGGTTGTCTATCTTGATGTCGGTTGGTGGAAGTGCGTCTATCCGCCAATTCCTTCCTCGTCGAGCGACTTCAAGCACACCGGTGTAGGCAAAACCACTCTTTGAATCCGAGTCTCCGAAGTACAATACAATGTTAAATCGAAATCTCCCTTCGTCGATTCTGCAGCCTTGATTTATCTCAAAGGCAGCGTGGTAAGGATTCGACAAACCCGACATATAGAGTGAAATCTGCTGGGATCCGGCTTTCGCTCTGAGCCGGTCAGACAGTAGTGCTGCTCCTTCTCCCTTAGGGTCCCGACGCTGCCAGGACCAAAGAAATGAATCCGCCGTCCACAACGATTCCAAGTAGGCGCCTGAAACGTCGCCGGCCTCCGCTAGTGATGCCTGCAGGACCCCGACGATAGCGGCAATCAAACGCTGGTGTCGGTCAATTGGTGGAAAAGCAGTGGGCATCAGCAATCGACGGGCGAGCAGTTGAATATATAATTGCTTACGCTGCCTCCGGTTGTGCGCGATAGTGATTAGATCGTGCCAGCCGACGAGGCGGCGCAGCGTGATTTGGCCGCTGCGCAGAAGTCCGAAGAGCAAGAACAGCACGGCCTCTTCATTGGGCAGCGAAGCCTGGGTTTTAGTCCGCCGGCGAAACTCCTCGTTGATCCGTTCCAGTGCGTTTGTGGTGCGCAGCGCCTTCCATTGCGAGGATGGGAAAGCGGTGAAGGTGAAGAGTTCGTCGCCGGCCTCCTCGAAGCTTACGCTGACCGCCTTGCAGCGCAGTTTCCACTTGCGGAGGAAGCCAACGTGCGCCTGTTCCACCGCCTCGCGGCTTGGGGCGTAGATCATCCGCCGATAATCCTCCGCCAGTTCCTCGCGCAGATGGGCCGGCGCCTTGGCCAGCAGATTCCACAGCTTATGATTAGTGCAGCGCTGAATCGCGAGCTTGGGCCATTGCATCTTAAGCGCCGCGGCCAGTCCCGGATTGCCATCAATCACGGCCAATCGCGGAGCGCCAAGATTGCGCGCGGCCAGGGAGCGCACCGCGTCGAGCCAGGCTTGCTCGCTCTCCACCCCGGCCAGCCGCAGATCGAGCACCACGCGTTGGCCGTTGGCGCATACGCCCAGTGTGACCAGCACCGGCACCCGCACGCGCTTTTTCCCGATCCGCACCCGCGGATACCAGCCGTCGAGAAACAGGTAACGAATCTTCAGCTCGCCGAGATCCCGTTTTGCCCAGGCCTCGAAGTCTTCGCGCAAGCGCCCGACCAGGCGCGACACTGCATCCTTCGACAACGGCGCGCCACGCAACAGCGGCGAAAGCGCTCCGCGCAGCCGGCGCGTGTTGGTGCCGCTCAGGTATACCCCCAAAATCGCCTCGTCGACCCGCTCGGTGCGGCGCTGGTAGCGCGGGATCATCCGGCTGCGCCACTCGCGCGGACGCCCATCGTCGTCCTCGATTCTCGCCCGCGGCATCGCAATCGTCGTCGCCCCAAGGCTGGTCGTCAGCGTGCGCGGCGTTTGCCGTGTCGGTAGCCAGCTCGAACCGAGCCAACACGCTGCGATGGTGCCGCGCCCAGCGCGCCCCTCAACTCCTCATCGACGATGGCCTCGATGGTCGCCCGAATCCGCTCCCGCATCAGCTCTTCGAGCGCCCCTTTTCCTGGCCCCAAACTCCTGCTATCGCTCTCCATGGCGTCATCCTCCGGCACCCGCCTCCAAGCGGGCGCGAGTTGTGGTTCAACTCGCCGGATCTTGACGCCTTTTTTACTTTTCTACCAACTCCTCGACACTACCCAATCAAACAGAGAAAGAAGAAAAAGAAAAAAATCTGACTGCCTTCTGCTTCCGCCGCGCGAAGCCGCCGTGGTCTAAGACAGTTCATTGCCGCACTGTGAGCATTTCCGAGGTATTGTGAAGCCGCCCCAGTAAGTGAATGTCATGCCGTTAGACTTTGTCTGTCTTTTGAAGATAGGTGTATGGCACTTCCCGCACCGAAGAGAAAGAAGGTACAGCCCTGTGGTTACTGGCAAGACGACAGCCAGCCAAAGGAACCTGGGAGCGAGCCAGTCCAATAGAATGATGCTACCGAAGAAATTCGCCAGGCACAGTACGAAGGCTATGAAGGCCTTCTGTCTTACCGGCATCAACTTCTCCTACGGGTTGATGCAAGCTCTAGCAGGGGTCGAATTCAATATTTCCAGGGTTTTGTCGGGCATCATAAACCTGAATGGAAAATTCGTAAGCTCTTGCAGTGTCTTTTCATCGTCTATCTTTACGCCTTCTCCTCCGTTCGCAGGTTCTGCAACCCATCGACCGTTCTGAATTTTGAGGCTGGCCGTGTTCACAGCGCAAGTCCCTTCCAACTGCATCAGCAGCTCGGAGTCTACTAGAGAGGGGTAATGTTTTCCCCACAGCTTTAATCGCTCCTCATGGTGCCCGAGCGGTGCGACAGGAAGAACCAAAACGCTCTTGCCCCACGGCTGACTACATTCCGCGTATACCAAAGGCGTGTTCGTCCGGCTTTCCGCTTGGAGATACTCTTCTGCTAGTCGACCAAAAGGGCAATAACCGGCGAACGCCGATGCCCGAGACAACATTGAGATCAAAATAACGACGACTAGAGTTTTCATGGTCCGGCGTAAGTATTAACGAACACTCCTTCGGTTCCGGGTACCTCACCTCCCGGGTAGCCACTATCGAGCGGCCCTTGCGAGGTCTGCGCTGAATAGGGTGGATCGTCTGGATATGCGGTTGGCATGTCGGGTCACTTTGGCCGTAGTAGCGGCTTATGACTCATTGGTAGTCTGCGCAAGCTGGCGGAGCAAGATTGTTGGAGCAATCACCTCGCGGACTTTGGCCACTGGCCTGCCTCTCACCCTTACTGGCGGCGGGCTGTTGGGATTACTTCTTCGGCGAAGGCCTGGAATTCTTGTTCGACCAGGATTGGCCAGCGCAGGCTGAAGATGAAGTGGGTTACGCCGGCCTTCATGTAATCCGCGATTTTGTCGAGGCATTCGTCCTTGCCGCCGATCATGATTCGATCGCGCGCCTGCTCCGGCGTGATCTGCGCCATGCTCGCCACCATCCCGGAGATCATCTGCTCGCGCTCCTTGGAGGCCTTGAAGCACAGCGGCATCATGATGGTCTTTTCGATTTCGTCGGTGTCGCGCCCGACGGTGTCGCCGTGGCGCTCGATAACGCCGCCCAGGCGTTTCATCTCGGCCGGATTCGCATGCATCGTATTCCACATGTCGGCATGCTTCGCGACGATCTTGAGCAGGGCTTTCTCCCCGCGTCCGCCGATCATTAAGGGGATGTGCGGCTTCTGGATCGGCTTGGGATTACAGACCGCGTCGACCACGTGGTAGTGCTTGCCCTCCAGAGTGGTCCGGTCCTGGGTAAACATCCCGTTGATGATCTGGCAGGACTCGTCGAGCGCCTCGAGACGCCCGCGAAGGGTTTTGAAGTCGATTCCGAAGCTCCGATGCTCCAGCTCGTACCATCCGGCGCCCAGACCGAGATTGAGCCTGCCGCCGCTGGCGTGATCCAGCGTGGCCGCCATCTTCGCGGTCAGGCACGGATTGCGATAGGTGTTGCTGTTGACCAGCGCGCCAATGCGCGCGCGCTTGGTGTGCTGGCTGAGCGCGCTCAGCAGCGTCCAGTTCTCCATGCAGGGGCCGGCCGGGTCGGGCGTGAAGATCGGGTAGAAGTGATCGAAGGCCCATAGCGAGTCGTAACCCCACGCGTCGAGTTTCTCCCACACGTCGCGCATCCGCTCCCAGGTTACGTTCTGTTGTCCGGACTGGAATCCAAATCGAATCGGATGCTTGCTCATTTTTCTCCGTGACCTCCTCGAAAATAGTTCCGCGCGCCGGAGCCCATCAGGCGGGCGCAGGCGCGCTCGCCGCGACAATCCGTTCGCGGGTGATCGGCAGATCGCGGATGCGGAAATCGAGCGCCCGCGCCACCGCATTCGCGACCGCCGCGGCTGCGGGACCCTGGGCCGCTTCTCCCACTCCGAGCGGCGGGCAGTCAGGGCGCTCGATCAGCTCGACCTCGATTTCCGGCGCCTCGGCGAAGCGCAGAATCGGATACTCATCCCAGGTCCGCGTGGTCACGCGGCGGCCGTCGAAGACGACTTGCTCCTTGAGCGTCCAGCTGATCGACTGCACGATGCCGCCTTCGATTTGATTGATTACTCCGTCCGGATTGATCGCCAGTCCCGCGTCGACCGCGCCGACAACCTTCGATACGCGCACATGCTGGTGAACTTCAACCTTTGCGATCACCGCCACGTACGCGGCAGTATTCTTGTAGCGGGCAAACCCGATTCCCGACCCGCGGCCGGTGCCGCGTTCCGCATTGAACTGCCAGCCCGCCAGGCGCATCGCGGCCTCGATTACCCGGCGCGCGCGCGGGTCCGTCAGGTGACGAAGCCGGAACTCGGCTGGATCGGCGCCCGCAGCATCGGCCAATTCGTCCATGAACGATTCGGTTGCGAACACGTTCGCATAGCCGCCCAGCGTGCGCAGGGCGGAGGTGCGAAACGGCAGGCCCGGGAGGCTGTGCAGCACGATCTTGCGATGCGGCAGGTCATAGGCCGGCTCGGAATTTCGGGCGCCGCCGGCAAATCCCGACAGTACTTCGTACGCCTCGGGGAACGGGATCGGCGGATCGACGTGCGCGGCGGCGAGCAGATTGACCGGTCCGCGCGCGCGGGGACGCTGGCCATGCGGTCCGCTCCAGATCTCGCTGGACCAATCGACGATGGCGCCGGCCGGGCTTAGCGCGCTTTCGATCTTGACCACCATCGGCGAGCCCATTGGCGACCATGCGAGTTCATCCTCGCGATTCCACTGGACGCGCACCGGGCGCGACGGGACCTGGCGCGCCAGCAGAGCGGCATCCAGCGCGACGTCATCGGCGCCGTTGTGCCCGTAGACTCCGGCGCCCTGCACATGAATCACCGCGACGCGGGACTCGTCGAGACCGAGGGCCGATGCGAGCGCACCGCGGAGCGGGAAGACACCCTGCGAATGCGTCCATACCGTCAGGCGGCCTTGGTCGTAAACGGCAACCGCGCACGACGGCGCCATCGATGCGTGCGCGATCGGCGGCCGCGAATAAGTCGCCGACAAGCGCCGTAGGTTGGCCGCTGCGGCCGGGCGCTCACCCGCCTCGGTCTCTGAATCGATCGAGCGAAGGGTGGGGAGCAATTCGCGCCAGCTCCTAGTGCCGGAGGATACCTCGCTCTCAATCCAGCGCGCGCCTGCGCGCAGCGCTTCGAGCGCCTTGATCGCCTGGTATTCACGCTGGCAGCAGACGCCCACGAAGTCGCCGCTGCGCCAGATTTTGATCACTCCGGGCAGACGTTCCGCAGCCGATGCGTCCAGCGATCCGAGCCGCGCGCCGTAGGAAGGCGGCCGCAGCACGCGTCCGTGGATCATCCCCGGCAGCTCGAGGTCGTGGATGAAGGCGGAGCCTGCGACCTTGGCGGGAAGATCGAGCCGGGCAACATTCCTGCCTATGAACGTCGAGCTTTCGGGCGCCGCGAACGGAGCGGTTCCGGTGATTGGACGCTTCCAATCGACTTCGCGGGCGACCTGCCAATAGTTGAGCCCCGATGGCGCCCCGTCCAGGAGAACGAGCCCGCCATCAGCGGCGACGCGCGCCTCGTCGGCATCCAGCATGCGCGCTGCCCGCTCGACGATCGCCTTGCGCGCCTCGGCACACGCCATCCTGACGGAGGTGCCGCCGATTTCGATCGACATGCTGCCGGCGGTGTAGTTTTCATTCGGGCAGCAGCGGGTATCGCCCGACACGACTACCACCTTCGACATCGGGAGCTTGAGCTCCTCGGCGGCGATTTGCGCGATGGCGGTGACGATTCCCTGTCCGAGCTCCACCTTGGCCGAACACACGCGAGCGACGCCCGGTTCGCCGAGGTCGACCCACTGGCAAAGCAGCGGATTCTCCTCGATGCTCCAGGGAAGTCTCGGCGGAGTCATCGCTCGGCTCCCTGGACGGACGCCTTCCATGCGGCCTCGATCGCCTTCACGATTCGCGCATGGGCGCCGCATCGGCAGAGATTGGCGTCCAGCGCCGCGACGATTTTTTCGCGCGACGGCTCAGCGCCGGTCGCAATCAATTGCGCCGCGGTCATGATGATTCCGGACAGGCAGTAGCCGCACTGGCCGGCCTGGAAATCGATAAATGCGCGCTGCAGCGGATGAGGCCGATCGAGCGTGCCCAGCCCTTCAATGGTCGTGACCGATTTGCCCTCGATGGACCACAGCGGCAATTCACACGAGCGCTGCGCGCGCCCGTCAACCAGCACCGTGCACGAGCCGCAGCTTCCATTTCCGCATCCGAAGCGCGTTCCCTTGAGACCGAGGTCGTCGCGCAGGACGTAGAGCAGCGGGGTCTCATCGTGATCGACCGTCACCCGGTGCGGCTGCCGGTTCACGATGATGGTGTGCGTGGTGCTCATATCGGCATCTGATAAACTAACAGACGTAGCTCGGAGATTGCGATTGAAACGGAATATATCAGCGCCAATCGGAATCCTGGCACTCGCTCTGCTGATCGTTCCTGCACCGGTGCGAGCGGCAGGCCCCGCGAACGATGACCGGCTCAGCGTCTTTGTCGATTGTCATTGCACCGATCCGGTCGGCGCAAGCTTTTGTGCTGACTTCAAGAACAAGGTCAAGGATTCGACCGCGTACCGGCCGTACGATCGCAACGACGCATACGGCATCGGGGTGCATCTGTGGTGCGTGGACTTGTTTACCGGACTGCCGGGTATCGACAGCAAGATGACCGGCACGATGTCCGCGGTGTCGGTCGCGTTCACAATCTATTCCGACCGGCTGCCGGGCGAAGTGTACGAAGATTCGTCGGTGTTTCGAGTGGGCAAAGAAGCCACTGACGAAATGTCGAAAAGAATCCTGGCCGCCGTCGGTCAGCTCGCAACGGCCAACAAGACGGTCTTCGAGCATATGCGCTCCACTCCCAAGGCCGTGACCACTCCGGCCAGCAAGTGATCCGGTAGCGCTTCAAAGACCGTCGGTTTTCCACGAGGCTGAGCCGGCTGCGCCCGACGAGTTTTTTGGACCTGTCCTGGCTTGCGCCGAATAGGTCGCGCGCGTGCATTATGCCTGCGGCGGTCCTTTGCTGCGAGTCGGGTAGACATTTTCTGACTGCAATCGGCGGGTTTGGCCCGCTCAGCAGGCATTTGACCGCAACCGGGATTTTTCGCACACTTTTGTCGCTCGTGCACTTCGACTTTGATGCGACGGAGGGGAGCATCCCGTGAATCGACGATCGATGGGCTCAGCCGCCACTTCCCGCGCCCGGTCTGGTAACCCGGCGAGGCGAATCGCGCCACCTCGAACGATCCGGATTGCGCAATTGATTGCGGTAGTGAGCGCAGGCGCGCTTTCATTCGTCTCCGCCCACGCGCAGACAACGCTGCTGAAGAGCGGCGCCTCGGTAGATGTTTGCAACTCGTGCGATCTCGACACGCAGGAAAAGCTGGCAAGCGAGGACGATCGTCACGACTCCCAGGACTCAGGTTTCGATGCGGAGACGCGATCTGAGAACGTTGAGCACGACGAGGCGGACCAAGCAATCGAGAAAACCAGCGCCACCTCGGAAGTCAAGCAGGAAGCTTTGGCTAACGAGAATGAACGGCATCAAAACGCGTTGGAGGCAATACAGCGGAACGTAGCGATCGAGGCGTCACGGCATGAACAGAATCTGGCCAGCATCATGGCCGCGGCGGGCAAGCTGCTCTCCGACCTGGTCAGCAGCGTGGGCGGCGGCGGCACGCCGGCCGGCGCAGGAAATACTCAGCCCGGCGGTACGCAATCGGCGGGTGGCAGCCCTCCGGCGGCGGGCGCGCCGTCGACCACCAACGGCGGGACGCCAATCACCGGCAATCCGCTGCAAGGCGGTACGCAGTCTGCGGGTGGCGGTAATCCCACCGCGGGTGGCGCGGGCACTCCTCCGGTGAACGGGACGCCGCTTACCGGAGGAACCTCCGCGAGTCCGCCCGCGCAGGCCGGCGGCGGCCAGAACTATACCGGCGGCAGCCCCGGCGGTGTTCCAAGCGCACCCTCTTCGACCCAGCCAGGCGGCGGACAGCCCGCTGCGGGTGGCAACCAGACGGCGGGCGGCGCGCCCAATGCCGGTTCGAATAACGGCGGCACCGGGAATCCCGCGGCGCCAACCACTCCGGCAAATACCGCGTCGAACCCGGCCACTACCCCCGGCCAGGGACTTCTCAAGGGTGTGAACGACTTCATCAACAACGTGGCAAGCAAGATGGCGCCGCCGCCCACGACCGGGACGGGACAGCCGTACACTGGTCCGCTCGCGATCAACGGGCATTCGCCGGGTTACTACCTCAACGAAGGAGTCAACAAGATCGTCGACTCGATCCCGGGCGGCAGCGGAGGCCTGCAACAGGCCAACCAGGGAACGCAGCAGTTCGCCAACAACAATTTCCGGGATCAGTGGACGCAGCCGATGACTCCGGCGCAGGCCACGACGCAGGTCGCCGGCGCATTTGGCGGTGCGGTGCTGGGCAAAGGCCTCGGCGCCGCGGGCGGAGCGCTGAAGCAGGCAATGGCTGCCAAGAGTGGAATCGGTCCCGCGCTATCGAAAACTCTGGCGGCGGGAGTGCAGGCAGGCAAGCAGGAAGCGCAATCATTCTCGGGAATCGGCGGCGCCGCCAACGGGGTAAATCCGGCGGGAACCAACGCGGCAAGCAACGGTCAGACGCCGGCCAACGCGGGGTCGGCGCCCGCCGCCACCACGCCTGGAGAAAATCCCGTTGCACCGGCGTCGCCTACGGAGCCTGCCGCAAACACGACGCAACCTCCTCCGCTCACCGGCGCGGCGGCGGTCCAGCAGATGGCCGACGAGTTCGGATCGGACTTCGGAGCCAACGCGCCGTCGGGGGCCGGCGCGGGCACCGGCTACGGCAACTCGGCGGCTCCGCCGTGCTACGCGCAGAACGCCTGCTTTCCAACCGCGGTGGGACAAGCACAGCTCTGGGAGAACGCAGAAAGTCTCGGCTCCCATCCGCCTGGTACCCAGATTCAAGGAGTCATGCCGCAGGGTAAGCCCAACATGATGATGAGCAGCGGTCAGATTCAGCAGCAACTACAGCAGCGGTTTGGCGGCGCCACCGCCGCCGCAACCAACAATCCCGTGTACACAGCGGCGGAGCGCATGGCTCAACAGCAGGGCACGCCGATTCCGGTAACACCGGCGCGCATGAGCCAGATCCTGAACTCCGGCCGTTCCGGCAATCAATGGCTGGTCTTCATCAAGCCGAGCGCGACCGGTCCCGGCCACGTATTCAACGCACGCTACACCAGCACCGGGACCCAGATGTGGGACGCCACGCAAAAGATGGATGGCAGCCTCTGGTTCTCCGGGCCTATGCACCAGGTTTTCCTTTATCAACTCTTTTGAGGCGGCCCGGCTATCGATAGATCAAGCTGCGCGCGATCGTCACCGCGTCATCGTGATTCGCGCGCTGTATCGCGGCGTACAATGCTCGCGCGGCTTGGCACTGGGTGTCCTGCGACTGGTGCGCGGGATCGTCGAGGACTGACTTCACCACGTCCAGATCAGCCGCGGGCATCGCGGCCACCGTGCGATTGAGCGCCAGTTGAAACTGCTGCGGCGACGGGACCGGCCGGATCGGCGCGTGGTTGATCGTCGCGACGGCGGCCTGGTCGAAGAGCTGCGCCCATTGGCGCTGCTGATCGTCGGGAAGCGTCTCGATCGCCGGTACCAGGTTGGACGGATCGCCCGACCATAGCCCCGCGCAGGTGGCTACGTCGCTTTGCTGCGCGAGGTCCGCGCGCAAATTCGTCAGCGTCAGCATCGATTGATCGTCGAGGCGCTGAAAGCCTTGCGCGGCGACGACTCGCAGTAGGTCGGCCACCGGCATCGCAGCGGCGTTGGGCGTCTGCACGGCGACCACGCTCATCGCTTTGGCGATCTGCGGATATCCATCTTCGAGCGCCGCCTGGAAGACCGATTCAGTCGCCGCCCGCCGGGCAACGTACCGCGCGGCCACCAAGCCGGCAAAAACCAGGAATATCAGGAACAGCAGCCTGCGCCCCCAATGCCGCTTTCGGCGGGGCGGCGTGGTCACGATCGTATTCTCGGTTTCATTCGCGGGCATCGCGGGCTCTCCCTCTAGATCGATCACCGTTTCTTTACCTTGCGCGCAATCATCCCGCTACAGCGGCGTGCCGGAGCCAGGATCCTGGCGGTTGCTGCGATAACAAACCATTGCGTACGATCAGGATTGGCGAGGACACTCACCTCTTATGCTTTGAGCCGTGAGGTCATGAATTATCCTGGTAAGTTTGTTGGCGGCGGTTGGTTGTTGGTCGCGATGCTGATGCTATGCGGCGCGCCGCCGACTTGCGCGGCGGTGAGCGACCCGCATCTCACCGTCGAGTTGCGGACGCGCGAGTCCGGGTTGGCGCCCAATCGGGATGCGACGGTTGGCGTTTACTTCAAGCTCGAGCCGGGATGGCACATCTACTGGCAGAACCCGGGCGACTCGGGCGAGCCACCGACGGTTGCGTGGCGGCTGCCGCCGGGAATTACCGCGGGTGCGATGCGGTTTCCCGCGCCCGAGCAGATGCGGCTCGGATCATTGATGGATTTTGGTTACGACGGCGACGTCCTGTTTTCAGCCTTGTTGCATGCCGATGGGTCACTCAAGGCTGGCGGCCGCGAAACGATCGCCGCGGACGTTCACTGGCTGGTGTGCCGCGAGGTCTGTATCCCCGGTCATCAAGTTATAAGCATCGATTTGCCGATGGCGGCCTCCGCCACGCCGATCGCGGCGAATGCAGGGCTCTTTGCGCAAGCGCAGGAGCGGTTACCGCGCGCGCTTCCTGCCGGTGCGCGAGCAAGCGCCGTGTCCGCGAAGGATCGCTTCCTGATCAGGTTGCGGCTGGGTCATCCGGTATCCTCGGCGGTGTTTTTTCCTTTGGACGCAAATCAAATTGACAATGCCGCCGCGCAGCAGGTCCAGGCGCTGCCCGACGGCGTGCAGGTCGCCGTCAAGAAGGACGAAAATCTACGCGGGCTACCGGCGCAGATCCGCGGCCTGGTGGAGCTTGGCGGCGGGCGGGCATACGATGTGACCGCTCCGGTCGTTCCCGCCGTCGACGACAAGCCCGCGGGCTTGCCCCGCTAAGTCGTTACCGCCCGAGCACGCATCAGGCAACGCGACGTGCCAAAATTCGTACTGTTCATGAAAGGAGAGTATCGACCATGAAAAGTTTACGGCTCAGCATACTAACGACCCTGGCAGTGATCGCGACGGCGCTGGTTTATGCCTCGGCGTGGGCCGCGCAGGTCGGCGTCGCCGCTCCGGACTTCAGCGGAACCGACAGCAATGGACAAGTCCAGACGCTGGCCAAGGATCGCGGCAAGTTCGTGGTTCTGGAGTGGCACAACCAGGGCTGCCCCTATACCCGCAAACATTACGAGAGCGGAAATATGGAGGCGCTGCAGCGCGAATGGACCGCCAAAGGGGTGGTGTGGCTGACTGTTATTTCTTCGGCGCCGGGACGACAGGGATACGTCAGCGCCGCGGATGAGAATGCCTATCTGAAGAAGATGCAGGCGGACCCGACTGCCGTCATCCTGGATCCCAACGGTCAACTCGGCAAGCTTTATGGCGCCAAGACGACGCCGCACATGTTCATCATCGATCCAAGCGGCAAGCTGATTTACAGCGGCGCGATCGACGACCATCCGACGAGCGACCCCGACGACATCAAGGACTCCAGGAACTACGTGAACCAGGCTTTGACCGAAGCGATGGCGGGCAAGCCCGTGTCGGAGCCGGTGACGCGGCCCTACGGATGCTCAGTCAAATACGCTGACGAATGAAATCGGCGCACGCGCATGCGGCGATGCTGGATGACCACTCGGGACGCCAGCTAAGTAGGAACATTGGTAAAAAATTGGTACGGTCACGAAGTTACAGAGGGGGAACAACATGAAGGAGCAACGACATGATTGACGTGTACTTCTGGCCAACTCCCAACGGAAAAAAAGTCACCATCCTGCTCGAAGAAGCCGGCATCCCTTACAACATCAAGGCGGTCAATATCGGACGCGGCGACCAGCTGACTCCCGACTTCCTCAAGATCTCGCCGAACGGCCGGATGCCTGCGATCGTCGACACCGAGCCCAAGGGCGGCGGCGCGCCGCTCACCATCTTCGAGTCAGGCGCGATCATGGAATACCTGGCGGAAAAAAGCGGCAAGTTCTGGCCGCAGGAACCGCATCAGAAGTACGAAGTCTCGCAATGGATGTATTGGCAGATGGCCAACCAGGGGCCGAAGATGGGCGAGCAGGGGCACTTCCGGCGCGCCACCGCGGATCCGAAAAACGGCGACCTGGCTTATGCGCTGATGCGCTTCGACAACGAGGTGCATCGCATCTACGGGGTGATGAACCTGGGCCTGCACAAGAAGAACTACCTGGCGGCGGGCCAATACACGATCGCCGACATGATTTGCTATCCGTGGGCGACCACCTGGCAAAACCGCAATCTCGATCTCAACGAGTTTCCCAACGTCAAGCGCTGGCTCGATGAAATCGGCGCGCGGCCGGCGGTGAAAAAGGCGATGGCTGCGGGGCCCGAGTATCGCGAAGACCCGGCAACGGTCACTCCCGAGGAGCAGAAGAGGCGCGCCAAGCTGCTCAGCCATCAGCGGGCGCAAGCGGTTCCCAAGGAGTGGGCGTAGCGGCCGCGACCCGGGGATTCGTGAAGGCCTGATCGGAACCCGCTTCGACAATTCCTGAGCGGCAGCCTATACTTGACGATGTCAGGTTTTGGGGCTCGTGCGCCGTCGACGCGATGGCGCGCCTGATGCCTGAGACCCGGCGCCCGGTTGTGCAAGCGCGGTTCGAGTGGAGCGCGGGATGAAGGCTGCGGAAGCCAAGAAGAGACTGGTCGCGGAGAGCGTTCGGCTGATCGACGAGCAAGGTCTCGGCGCCTTGAGCTTCCGCGAGATGTCGCGGCGGGCGGGAGTGAGTCACCAGACTCCGTATCATCACTTCAACAATCGCGAAGGGATCCTGGCGGCGATCGCGCTCGAGGGCTTCACGCGGCTCGACGCGCGGCTGACGGAAGTCCGGAGCAGGTACCGCCGCAAGCCTCCGTCAGAAATTCTGCGCAACCTGCTGCGCGCCTACATGAACTTCGCGATCGAGAACCCTGTCCACTATGGTGTGATGTTCCGGCCGGAGCTGGTCGACTTCCAGCGCTACCCGGAAGCCCTCGCGCAGGCGCTGCTGACGTTCCAGCGGCTGGTCGACACGGTCGCCGCGTGCCATCCGGGCGCGGCCAGCACCGACAAGTGGATTATCGAAATCGCCAACGCGCTGTGGGCCGCCGCGCACGGCGTCGCGACGCTGTGGATGGATGGACCGCTGGGCGTGAATCTGCCCGGACTGTCGATCGCATCGTTCATCGACATGACCTCGGACATGTTCAGCCAGACCGGCGCGAAGACCAATCGAATCGCGCACGCAAAGGCCAAGCGCGGTCTTCAGAAGAGGAGCGACAGATTTTCCGACGCCAGGACTACGTCGTCGAGGACGACGTAGCGCTCCTGCAATCGAAAGCCGTCGCCAACCGGAACGAGCCGATCGCGGCGCTCCGCGGTGAAGAGCACGCGCTGATCGCCGCGCACCTTGGCCAGGAAAATCGTGCTGACCACCGACAGGCGCCCGTCCGAGTCCGCGTCGAGAATCATGACATTGCTGACCAGGCGCCGGGAGAGCGAGGGGGGCGTCTCGGCCCAGGCCATACCGGTCTGCAGGCGTCCGATGCGCGCACGCAGCGCGGTCAGGTCGTCGTCGATAAGCGGCAGGGCGTCGGGAGCTTCCAGCTCGCGTTCCACCGACCACGTCGTGAAGTCCTTGACGTGACCCTGCCGCACCCAGGCGCGGGTCGGGACGCGGTAGCGGACCTCTTCGTCGAGGAGCTCGAGCCACAGGTCGAAGCGGCGCGCGTCGAGCAGGCGGGCCTCGCGATAGAGCCACTGTTCGACGCGCAGGAGCAAGGTGAAATCTTCGTTGTTCATTCCGGCGCTCCTTCGAACATGTCGCGCATCCAGCGCAGGTAAAAACCGCGCTGATTGATCTCGCTCGCGGTCAGGCCGAGCTCGCCGGGGACGCGCTCCGAGCGCTGTTCATGGCCGGCGCCCATTTGCAGATTGAGCCTGTGTTTGCGCGCCTCGGTCCCGTGGCTGGAGCGGGTCACCGCCGCCCAGTTTGCGGCATCGTCCTGCTCGAAACTTCCGGCGGGTCCGAAGGTGCGGGTCGACAGGGCGGCGATCCAGGCCTTTACCTCGGGCGGCGCGTCGCGATCGACAAGACAGTACGACCACATCTCAACTTCGCCGACGCCGCGGGGCTGGATGATGCGCAGCGAGTTCACGATCGGCACCATTCCGAAGTTCGGCCACACTGCGCCGTGGATCAGGCCGATGCGCGCGCGCTGCTGTCCGAGCCGATCGGCGATCTCGTCCTGGATGCCGAGCAGATAGTTTTGGACCTGCGCCGGAGCGTCGGCGGTGGGGCTCTGTCGCAGCCAATCGCGCGGCGACATTTCGTCGGGAAAGATGTTGATGCCGAGGCCGTGGCCGAGCGCGGGACGGACCTCGCGCGCATACGGCAGCGGCGTCGCGCGATTGGCGCCAAGGTCGGGCGGGAACACCGAGCCGTGCGCGAAGCCGATGTGATACTCGTCGCCGCAGTGATTTTCGGCGACCACTTTCCAATTACTGGCGATGCGCCATCGTTGCGGCCCCAGCAGCTCGGTGCCGCCGGCGCGACGATCGAGAATGACGTCGAGATACCACGCCATGTCGCCGAGGAAGGCGTCGAGCGCGGGCGCGTCGGGATCGAAATTACCGAAGATGAGACCCTTGTAGGTGTCGACGCGCGCGACCGGCACGAGTCCCCATTTTTGCTTGTCGATCTCCTGGTAGTAGATGGATGCTTCGCCGGGCACGGCGGCGAGGCTGCCGTCGCTGTCGTAGGTCCAGCCGTGGTAGCGACACTGAAAGCGGTGCGCGTTGCCGCGATCTTCCTGGCAGACCTGGTAGCCGCGATGGCGGCAGGCGTTGAGATGGACGCGGATGCGGCCGGCGTGGTCGCGCGTCATCAGCACGGACTCCTCGCCCATGAAGGTGCGCATAAAGGAGCCGGGCTTGGGCAGTTGCGATTCGTGGCCGAGCAGGAGCCATGAGCGTCCAAAGACGCGCTGCTTCTCGAGTTCGTAGAGGGCGGGGTCGGAGAAAATCTCCGGTCTGATCCACGAGCCGTCGGGTGCGACATAGTCAGAGTGTTTCATCAACCGTGCTCCTCATGGTGGATGTGCCGCAGCTGGTGGCTGCGCTCGGCGCTCCGCACTTGCCGACCAGCATAGGCAGGTGGCTTGACAGTGTCAAGTGACGTTGTCAAGCGTGGAGAGGAGAAGAAGAGCCGGGTTGGTTGCCGAGCGGCTTACGCGCCGGACGGGAACCAGCTCGACGCCTGAGCTGATCGACGAGGCGCAAAGCCAATATGAAAAGCAAGGTCAGGAAATTTTCGGCTTCGCTTCCAGGCCTTGCTGTTTCAGACGCCAGACCAGAAGCTCGATCCGATCCTGTCCAAAGAAGGGCTCGCCGTCGAAGACGAAGGTCGGAACGCCCCAATGGCCTGCCGCCTGGAGAGCCGTCTGGTTTTGTTCGATCAGACGCTCGTAGGCTTCGGGGCCTGCCGCGATATCGCGCTCCATGGTTGCGAGATCGAGGCCTGCGCGCTCGGCGGCTCGAGCGAGATGGTCACTCTGGTCCCACCCGGACACCGACCCGCCCCAGATCAGTTTCGATACCTCGTTGATGAAGGGGAGTCCGCGTCCTGCTTCAGTCGCGTGGATCCCCAACCGCGTGAGCCGATGTATGTAGGGCTGATGAGTAGCGATTCTCTGAGCCTGCGTCTCCACCACGACCGGATCGGGGCGCGGCCAGCCGAAAGGCAGTCTCAGATATTCAGCAATTCGCGCGGTGTCGCGGAACAGGTATGGGCCGAACAGCGGGTCGACGCGCTGGAAAAAACTGGCGTCGCGAACCGCCAGCGGATAGACCGGCCGCACACGGAATTGCACTTCATACTCAGCTTCGAGCGCAACAACACGCGGTACCGCGAGGTATGAGTAAGGGCTCCTGAACGACCAGAACAAATCGACCTGCAAGCTCATCGGTCACGCTCCATCGCGTCGCTCCTCTTTGAAACACCTACGCAGATTGCCCGGCTGACTTGAGGACCGGCAAAACCTCGGCCCGAAAGAATCCGAGAGACTCCGCTAGATCGGAGGGAGCCACGTCGCCTCCAGGCCCAACGACGATCAAATGATCGAGGCCGAGTTTCCGCAGCTCCGCGAATCGCTTGATGCAATGCGCGGGAGGTCCGGCGATGGCGAAGCGATCGATAAATGCATCATCGATAAAATGGGCGTGGCCGGCGTCTCCTCTCGCATGCCGGGACATGTCGTAGTTTTGACCAACCTGTTGGACCACCGCGCGATCTTCTGGGCGCATCTCCGCAGCCGAATCGCGCGACATTCCGGAGAAATGCGCGATTACCCCGACGGTGCCGCGCGCCATCGCACGCGCGCGGGCCAAGTCACGATGCACCACGACGTTCAGATATGCGCCAAGTTTTAGCGTCGAGGGATCCAATCCGGCCTTCTTACGAGCCTGTCGTGCGTAGTCGACGGCCCAGGCGAGCCGGTCGGGATTGGCGCCGACCGCAAAGGTTACTGATTCGGCGAGCCTGGCGCCGACCTCGATCACGCGAGGCCCGGTGGCAGCGACGTCGAGCGGCACCTTCGGCAGAGCACCGCGCGCGATCCATTCGTTGCGGCTGCGGTACCCGTTGTCGAGCGTGACCTCCTCGCCGCGAAGAAACCCCTGTACTTGGGAAATGTAGCGCGCGAAGCCTTCGCTCGACGGTGCTCGCTCGCCAATTTTGGCGACCGCGGAATCACCGCGGCCAATTCCGAGTACTGCACGTCCACCGGATTCCGCCTGCACGGTCGCAATTGCCGAAGCGGTTACCGCTGGATGACGAGTCACCGGGTTGGTAACTGCGGTGCGCAGCTTCAGGCGTTTAGTGACGTGGGCCGCGACGCACAATGCCGAGTAGGGATCTCCGGCCAGATTCTGAGTGTCGACAATCCCGATGCCATCGAAGCCGGCTTCTTCGACCATTCTCGCCACCTGCGCGAAGGCTCCGGCAATTGGGAAAGCTATCATCCACAATTCAGGGTTGCTCTTATTCATGACCGTCAGCCTCTTGCGGACTGGCTCAGCAGTCGCGCGCGACGCGCCGGCTTACTCGAATTACATTACGGCCGTCGCGCCGGTCATAGCGAACCTCGTCCGCGAGCTCGCGAACAATGTGAAGGCCCAGCTCACCCACCGGTCTGTCTCTGACCGACTGCGCTAGATCGGGCGACGCTGCGACCAATGGATCGAACGGGTGGCCATCGTCGCTGAACTCAATCGTCAAGCGATTGCCCTCCAGTTCAAGCGTTACTTCGGCCAGGCCCTTCGACTTATGTTGGTTGGGATATCCGTACTTCGACAGATTGGTAAGGAGCTCTTCGAGCACGATGAGCGTCCGCGCCTTGTCATCCGGCGCGAGCCCATGTGCGGCTGCGAAAGTGTCTACAAAGTCCTCGAGCTTACGCATCGCGCCATCATGGACGCGAATCGACAGGCGAGCTTCGCATCGGTCACCGGTGTTCGGCTTGGGTGTCATCAACGCGTACGAGTTGTCATCAAGGAGATCTGCTCACAGACTTTAACGCGGTGAGGGACATTTGTCGCGCTGGCTTACCTGCCGACGGCGAGCTAGCCTGCTCGCGCGGGGATTACTGGATCGATCGGGTGTAGGGGCATGCATGCCATCGTTCACATCCGGCGCTTATCTACGGGCGCGTTTTTCGCAATCCTCTTCGCGTTGCTTTTTGCTTCGACTGCGACCGCACAGAGCCCCCAGATTGCGCAGGTCGAGACCGTCTCCGGACAAGTCTACGTACAGCGCGGCGGCGCGCGGGTGACGGTCAAGGTTGGCGACCCCTTGTTCGAGAAAGACACGATCGACACCGGGACTGACGGCGCGATCGGAATCACGTTTGTCGATAACAGCGTGATGTCGACCGGCCCGAACAGCGAGGTGGCGCTGGAAGACTACAAGTTCGATTCGAACAACTTCAGCGGCTCGATGCTGACCGACCTGCGCAAGGGCACGCTCTCGATGGTATCGGGCGATATCGCCAGGAGCTCGCCGGAAGCGATGCGGGTCAAGACGCCGGCGGCGATTCTCGGCGTGCGCGGCACCCACTTCGTCGTTCAAGTGCCCGAAGACTAGTGATCTTGCGGCGCTGCCTTTTACTTTTGCTGATGGTGGTTGCGCTCGGATGCGCGCAGCGCCAGGCGCTGTTCGTCGTGCTTCCGAATCCGGACGGCACCGCGGGCGCGATCACGGTTAGCGACGGTCAGAAATCATTGTTGCTCGACAAGCCCTACGCCGCCGGCGAAGAAAAAGGTGGCAGCGTGGTCGCGACCACAAGTGATTCGCAACAGGTCCAGCAGATTTTCGGCAGTGCGCTGGCCGCGCAGCCGATTCTGCCGAACCATTTCCGCCTCTATTTCCTGAAGGATACCGACACGCTGACGCCGGATTCGCAGCAGCAGTACCGCGATGTCTTCGAAGACATCAAGCGCCGGCCCGTGTACGAGGTCGAGGTGATTGGGTACACCGACACGCTCGGCAACGAGGCGCACAATCAGCAGCTCTCCCTCAAACGCGCGGACGCAATTCGGGTGCGGCTGATAGGCGACGGGCTCAACGCAAAGTCGATTTCCGTTGCGGGGCGCGGCGATCTGGATCCTGCAGTGGCGACCGGTCCGCAGGTATCGGAACCGCGCAATCGCAGGGTGGAGATTACGGTCCGTTGAACATGATTAGCCGGCCGCACCGTCGGCGCCCGTCCAGCGCACCGCGAGCAGAGTGATATCGTCGGCTTGCTCGGCATCAGCGGCGAAACGACGGATATCTTCACGCACGAATTCGACCAGCGCTTTGGCGCTGCCGGTCGGCGCTGACTGGAGCAAACGCTCGAGGCGCTCGGCGGTATAAAACGAATCGTCACGATTTTCCGCCTCGGTGACGCCGTCGGTGTAGAGCAGCAGCAGATCTCCCGGCGTGAGTTGGCGACGTTCTACTGGATACTGAAAGTTTTCGACGGTGCCGAGCGGCGGTCCGCCTTCGCCGGTGAGTTCGATCGTTTCCGCGCCGGCCCGCAGCAGGAACGGCGAATCGTGCCCGGCGTTCACATAGGCGAGCATCCCCGAGGCAAGATTCAAAATTCCGGCGAACACCGTCACGAACATCATGTTCGCGCCGGCGCCGGCCATGTCGCCGCTGGAGGCGGATATCTTCGCGTCCGCTTCCGCGAAGACCCGATCCAGGGCTTCCCCATGACGCGCCATCGCGTCGCGCAAAACCTCCTTGGTCATCGCCATGAACAGGGCTGCCGGGACGCCCTTGCCTGACACGTCGGCAATCGCGAAGAAGAGCCTTCGGGAATCGAGCAGCAGAAAATCATAGAGGTCACCGCCGACCATTCGTGCCGGTTCAACCAGCGCGTAGAGATCGACGTCGCGGCGTTCGGGCGGGCCGGGAAATCGACGTGGCAGGAGCCCCATCTGGATCGATCGCGCCGCACTCAGTTCTCCTTCGAGACGAGCTTCGAGCTCGCGCTGATGTTCCAATTCGAGCGCGAGACGCCGGCGCGCCGTTTCGGCGGCGCGCAAACTCGCGCTGAGCATCACGCCGAACGTCATCAGCGAGGCGACGCTCGGGCAGACAGCATCGACCAGCAAGTTGAAGAAGCAGAAACAAACAAAAGCGGAGCCGAAGAGAATCAAAACGATCGCGACGAATGCCGCACTCGCGATTCGAGGCCGCCGGTAGGGCAACGCGAAAATCGTGATCAGGCCAGCCACGAGGACCAGTACGATCTCGATCAAGTTCAGCCTCGCGGGCCTGCGAAGAACATTATTGCTGAGGACGCATTCCAGGAGCTGGGCCTGGACCTCGACGCCCGCCATCAGTCCCAGCGGGGTTTGCCTCTGCTCGACCAGGCCTTGTCCGATCACGCCGAGAAGCACGAACCCGTCTCGCAACGCGGCCGGGTCATAGGATCGATCCAAAAGATTCGCGGCGGAGATGTAACGATTCTCATAGGACGGCGTGAAGCGCGGATATGCGCGTCCGTGCGCGTCAGTCGGTATGAAGATGCCGTCGACGCTGCCGCCCTCGACGCCGTCGCTGGCCGTCAAAATTCCGAGCGTACCGACGCCCGACGCGACGCGGAGCATCTCGAGCGCGAGCGCCGGCGCCATCTGGCCATTGCCGACGACGAACAGCGGCAGTCGTCGCGTGACGCCGTCCGGGTCCGGATTTCCGAGGACGGCCCCCTGTCCGCGCGCAACCACAGTCAGCTCCGGGAGGCTCCGCAGAAAATACGGGTACTTGATCAGGAAGGGCCGCGGATTGCCGCCGGACTCGCGAATTATCGTGATGCGTGCGGGCCTGTTCGCCGACGGCGGCGCGTGAGCCGAGGCGCCGATTCCGAGGACCGTCGGCACGTGCCTGAAAGCGTCGGCGAGCGCGGCCTCGTTCGACGGCAACTGTGCAAGCTGTTGGGCGAGCGACGGCGGCAGGTCCGGCCTCGCGTCGATCAACTTCCCCGGCGAGAGACGGTCCGGCTCGGCGAAAATGATATCGACGCCCAGCACGCGTGGATGTCCCGATGCGATCACCTGAACCAGGCGCGCCACCAGCGTTCGCGGCCACGGCCACTGCCCGTACTTCGACAGACTCTTGCCGTCGATCGCCACGATGCGCACCGGCGACCGTTGATAGGTGCGCGGCGCGATCTGCTGCTCGCGATCGAAGCCACGCATCACGAGCGTCTCGACGTACCCCGGATCGCACGCACGCGCCACGACCAGCAGCGCGAGTACGACCATCGCCAACACGCGTCCCGGCGCTCTGAAGATCCTGCGCACTCCTGACGACGATCGCGCCTTCGGCAATTCCGGCTTGCGCTCAGAGCGCGATCTCGAGTCCGTCATAGGCGGAGCTGATGATCACTTTTTGCTTTTGCTCCGAGCGGCTGATCTCTTCGTAGCGGCGCGTCTCGGCCAGGATTTTCTCCAGCGTCTGATCGTCGTTGACCGGCTCGTGATGGTACATCACCAGATGCTTGACGCCGGCGAGCTGCGCGAGCTCGACTCCGATCATATTGCTCGAATGCCCCCAGTCCTCCTTCACCGAAATCTGATCGGCGAGCGAGTACTGCGCGTCGAAAATCAGCACATCCGCGTTGCGGAAGAACTCGACGAACGGATAGCTCTCGTCCAGCGTCTCGTACTTGTGCTCGGAATCCGTGGAGTAGACGAGCGTCCGTCCATCTTTCGAAAAACGATAGCCGAAGGAATCACCACCGTGCCTTTGCGCGATCGCGCGCACCGAGAGTCCGTCGATGTCGTAGCTGCGTCCGGGCTCGAGCTCGACGAACTCGATGGTCGCGCCGAGGGTTCGGAAGTCGACCGGGAACGACGGACTCGACTGCTGACGCTCGAACGCCTCGCGCATGTTCTTGTGACAGCCGTGGATGCGCACGACGTTGCCCGGGATGTAGGCCGGGGTGAAGAACGGAAACCCCATCACGTGGTCCCAGTGAAGGTGCGACATGAAAACGTTGTAGCGGTTTTTCTTTCCAGGGCCGTCCTTCGCGAGAACGCTGTTGCCGAACTCGCGCGCGCCCGATCCCATGTCGCACAGCACATACTCATCGCCGCCGGTTACAATCTCGACGCAACTCGTATTGCCGCCGTAAGTGCCGCCGATCGAAAAGGGCAGTGTGCGATCGATGAATCGATCGACAGCGTCCGCTCCGTCCAGGCTCTGCGCGCGAGCCGCGAGCAGCGCCGCGCGAATCTTCGATCGCACTGCGCGGAAGTTGAGCGGAGCGGGCAGCGAGCCTCGGGTTCCCCAAAAGCGGATTAACATCGCTGTAGATCCTTTTCGGTCCAGCCCTGCCTCCCGGTAATTTCCGATCGCTAGCTCAGCGCCGTGATCGCCTCGGCCGCCGTATCGAAGACCTGCACCACCAGCGAGAAGCGGCTGATCGCGAAAATTTCCTTGACCATCGGGGTCAGCGCGGCGACCGCCAGACGGCCGCCGTTCGCCTTCGATTGTTTGGAGGCCACCATCAGCGCGCGCAACCCAGCGCTGGATATGTACTCGACGCCCGAAAAATCGATCAGCACTTTGGCGGGGGCGGATCCGACGCAGCCGAGCAACCTGGTTTGAAACGGCGACCCCGTATCGTTGTTGACGCGCCCCACCGGGCTCAGCACGATGATGTCGCCCTGGCGCCGCTCGCCGATTTCCATTTCATTCCCCCGACTTCGAGGCGCGCGCGATTCGCTGCCCCGCTAGCGTCGGCGCTGTTGCAATTGCTCCTGCAAGTCGCGCGGCCGCGGAATTCCGATCGCCGAATCGTTGGCCAGCTTCTCGACCAGCTCTTCGCCGCCGTGCGCTTCCACCAACGCTTTCGCCAGCGCCGGGATCGTGTAGTCGTCGGGCACCTTCGGCGCGCGATCCTGCCTGCGGCTCATCGCGGCTTCGAGCGCCGGCGCGATCAGATCGCGCTTGCGCCCGCGCACTTCCGCGTCGCGCTCGGCGAACTCCGGCAGCACTTCGCGCGCGAACAGCTCGATCGCCTCCATGATGTGCTCGTGCCGATTCTTGCCCGCCTGCATCACGAAGATCATCTGATCGACGCCGGCTTCCTCGTAACGGCGCAGGTACTCGCGCAACTGCTCGGGCGTCCCGACCGCGCCGCGAATCCCCTGCTGCGCGCCGCTGGAATCGTCGAGCCGGCTGGCCAGCCGCCGCTGGCGCATCGCGATCGCCACGTCCGGTGAGAAGCCGCGCTCGGCGCGCCGCTTCTGAAATTCACTCCACACGTCGGTGCGCCCGGGCTTGTGCTCGCCGAAGATATAGAAGTGTCCCAGCGAGTAGCCGAAAAAATTTCCGCCTTCGAGCCCGCGCAGGATCGCCTCGCGTTCATCGTGATGGACCATCATCGGCGTCACGCACGCGACTTCCGGATTGATCGCGCGGCCAATCGGCACGCATCGCTCGGCGAGCGTCTTGCGGTAATCCGTCACCCAATGGACCGCTTCTTCCGGATCGATGAATGCGAACGTCAGCGCGCCGATTCCTAGTTCCGCGGCGAGCAGGATCGTCTCGCGCCGCGAGCACGCAACCCACAGCGGCGGATGCGGCTTCTGGACCGGCTTGGGCACCACGTTGCGCGGCTCCATCCGCAGGTACTTGCCCTCGAAACCGCTGAACGGCGTCTCGCTCATGCAGCGGATCGCGACTTCCAGGCCCTCGCGCCACATCTCGCGCTTAAGCGCGGGCGCAAGGTTGAACCCGCCCAGCTCCGACAGCGATCCCGATTCACCGGATCCGAATTCGACGCGCCCATGAGAAACGAGATCGAGCATCGCGACCCGCTCCGCGGTCCGCGCCGGATGATTGTAGCCGGGCGCGGTGAGTATGATTCCGTGTCCGAGCCGGATGTTCCTGGTACGCTGGCTAGCCGCGGCCAGAAAAACTTCCGGCGCGCTCGAATGCGAGTACTCTTCCAGGAAGTGATGCTCCACTTCCCAAACGCTATGAAAGCCCAGCTTGTCGGCTAGCTCGATCTGTTCGAGCGCATGATGAATCAGCTCTTCTTCGCTGTGCTCATCCCACGGGCGGGGAAGTTGATGTTCATAGAACAGTCCGAATCTCATGTGGCGTGCTCCTTTACCTGCATCGAATACATACCGTAGATTCCGGGGGTCATGTAACTCACCGCATCATCGACGACGATTGCAATCGTAAGGCGGTGACACTGGCCCGTCAGGAGATACCAACGTGGGCAGCATAAGTGCGCGGGACGAAAAGACCGGCCGCAAGTTCTATCTCGACGATCCGGATGATCTTAAGCCTGGCGACAAGGTGGTGTTTCTCCTGAGCCTGCATGGAGGCGGTTCGGTCGGCACATGGCAACGCGTCTACTTCCCGGCTTACCAATACAAAGAGAAGTATCGCCTGGTCATCGCTACGCCGTCGTCGGCCACCAAGGAGCCCGTGCGGCGATGGGTCGGCGAGGCCGACGACGACCATCTGCGCAATATCGTGGACTATGTGTTTAACAAGTATGGAAAGGAGAACATCGCCTCGTTCTGGCTGGTCGGCCATTCGCAGGGCGGCATGACGGCTAACCGCCTGCTTGGTGACGACTTCTTCAAGAACCGAGTCGACGGATGGCTGAGCCTCTCTGGCGGACGAATCGGACCGATTGAGTTGCCCGCATCCTTCTTCCCTCCCACGCGCGCGCCGCTCCCGCCGATGCCCGCCGCGGGAAGCGACGCACCCCGCCCCGGCCGCGCCTCGGCGCCTGACTGCGACATCTCCTTTATCTTCGCGACCGGCGAGCATGAGATGGTCGCGCTGCCATCGACGTCGCCATGGGCGGAAAATACGGGGCCGGCCCGCGAGTGAGACTGGCCGACGTAGTCGATGACCAGCCGGGCCAAATCCATGACACCACCCGCGAAGGCAAATCGACTCCCGCCTGGGGGTTGTCGCCGCGGCCGGGTACCGCCCAGGTATACCAATACCCAAACGCCCGCGACGGACGCGTGATCGCCGACGTGGTGCGCCTCGACAAAGGCCACACCGAAGGCCTGGAGCCAAGGATCACCGAAGAGCTGATCAAGATGATAGTCGCAGCACCTGGCGGCAAAGCCGGGCGGATCAGCTCTGAGAGCGCGAAGCGCGCATCTTAGCCGGAAGGGAAGCCTGAAACCCGGAGTGGGTTTCGCCAGGCTTGGATCAAGGCACTCTCAAATCTATCGGTCAAGGCAGATCGGGGCAGGTCTTCCGATACCTCTCCGAGCCCATGTAGCGGTTCCATTCGTCGCCGGTAAGGTTTCTGCCCAGCCGCATGCAGACCTCTTCGCAAAGCGCGTCGGGATCGCTCGGATACTGACCTATCGCGAGCCCGTAGGAGGCGGGCGTAGCTAGCACTACCTGGCTGCCATCGCCGCTAAGTCCCATAGCACTCGCCGACTGCTGTGACTGCGTCGGATAGGTCATAACCTCTTCACCGCTGGCGACGTCGTAGATCGCGATTCGACTGCTAGCCGCGGTCGCGAGGTACTTGGCGCCGAAACTCAGTGTGATCGCGCGTAAATCATCGGCCACGTCGAAGCGTCCCCGTTCCCGATCGCTGGTGGTGTTGTAGACCACGATCGACTTGTCTCCTGCCGCGGCCAGGAACTTTCCATCCGGACTGAAGCTCAACAACTGGACCCGGAATTGTGGAAGCAGAGGGCGCACGATCGAGGATTCCATTCGTTTTCCGATCAGTATTTCGCTGCCGGGTTGCGCGACTGCGTCGCTCGCCGCCGCCAGCAGCAGTCCATCGGCGCTGAATGCCACCGCCGAATAGGCGCCACTCGCAAGGCTGTCGGGCTGCTGCGCTCCCGTGTCCATATTGATGATCGGGACCAGGCCGGGGAACTTCGGAGTGGCCACCACGTAGCGCCCTTCGCCGCTGACTGCGATGCTGCCCGGTTGCCCAGAGGTCAATTCCTGGTTCGAGGTTATCTTCCCCGAGGAACGTTCCATGGTGCGGCACACCACTCGTTTGCCGAGTCCGAACACCATCGCGATAAATTTGGCGCCCGGACTTATCGCGACCAGGCCTAAGTCTGCGGCATTGGCAAGTGAGATTTCGCGATCCTCAATCGGCTCGAAGGTCAGCAGCCGGCTTGCGGTCGCCGCGAGCAGCGACTGTCCCTTGGCGCCAAATGCCAAAGCTGTCGCGGGCTCCGTGGTCAGCAGGCTTCCGGTCGCCTTGCCCGCGCTGGTATCGAACAGTGCGACCGACTGATTGGCGGCGGCCGCGATATAACGTCCGTTGGGACTGATCGCCAGCGCGGCGACGCTGCCTTCCGAGCGGAAACGATCGCGCACTTGGCCGCTTGCCTGATCGAACTCGCTGACATCCTCGCCGGCCGTTACCACCAGGTCGTTGCCCGGCGCGAAAACCAGCGCGGTGACGTGACGGGCGCCAGAAAGCGGGTAGGCCCGCGATCCGGTCTGCAGGTCATAGACCGCGTTATCGACATTTTCTCCCGCCGCCGCGAACAGGTGGTTGTCGATGCTGAAACCGATCGCGTGGTATCCATTGCGGCCGAATCGGGGAGCTTCCAGGGGGCGCGCCTCCTGCGACCGCGCCTGCCTGGCGCCGGTAACCTCGGCGTCTTCCCTGCGCGGAAGGACAAACAATTCGGTGTTGCCGTAGATCCGATAGACCTCGACTCGGGACTCGTACGAAATCGCCGCATAATTTGCCCCGGGGCTGAGCGCGATCGCGGTGGGTGAGACCGCATCGTGACGCCAGATCTTCTTTCCGCTCGCCACTTCGACCACACCTACGTTGTAGTCCGATGCGACGCCGAGAAATTTGCCTTCCGGACTCAGCACCACCGAGCGCACACCGTCGGAGCCGAGCCTGAGTATTTGTTTGCCCTGGCGAACGTCGAAGACCGTGACGCTATCGCCCGCCGCGTGCGCGGCGTAATGGCCATCGGCGCTGACCGCGCTCGCGACGTGCGCGCCATTGGCTTCCGGCTTGGGGAAGGCCGCCGACACGATCGGCAGCGAGCGCAGGAACTTGAACAGGGAAGCGGTTGTCTCCACCAGCGGCGCGCGGCGCACCGCTTCCACCGCCAGCAACGAGGCAAGTTTGGTCTGACCCGGATCCTGGTCCGCCACCAATTGCGACTGCGAAGCGAGCTGGCGCGCGAAGGAAAGGACGGTAAGGCGCCGCGCTTCGAGCATTTCGTGCACCGCGAAGACGCAGATTACCGCGAATACGATCGACAGCATGATCGATCCGGCGAAGCCTGCGCGCCGCAGCCGTTCCCGATAAGCCGATTCGACCCTGCTCAGCTCCAGAAATCGCATCGCGGTCGTGAATTCGCCGCCGTAGCGCTCGGCCCACGCCTCGTTGGGGCGCGAGCGCTCCTTCCAGTCGATGGCTAGCTGCAGTTCCGGGTCGCGCCACAACGCCGCGCCGCCGGCGGCATGTCGCGCCGCCGCGTCGACCAGGCGCCGGTACAGCGTGGCCGATTCGGCTTCGTCTTCCGCCCACTTGCGCAGCCGGTCCCACAGCCGAATCAGGCTTTCGTGGGAAATTTCGACTACCGAATCCGCGTGCAGTGCCTGAGCGCCCGCCGGCGCCAGAAAGGTGCGGCCCGCGGTGCGGAACTTGTTGATTACCGCAATCACCTCGGCCTCGTCGGCCTCGACCACCGCGCAAATTTCGCTGAGCTTGGTCGGACGCCGCGTTTCGCGATTGTCCTTGCCGATTTCCGACAGCCGCTGGAACATCTTGCGCGCGATCAGCCGCCCGCGTTCGTCCAGTTCCTGGAAAGCTTCGTCCGCATGGCGTGATAGCGCGGTCGCCATCCCGCCGATTTGTTCGTATTGAACCAGGTCGACCGGTTCCCAGGTCGGTACGTGGCTGCTCCAGGTCTCCCAGGTGCGCATCAGGGCATGCTGGAGAACCGGGAGATGATCGGGGTCGTCGCCGACGTCGTTGAGCAGGCGCTGGACCAGGCGCGCGGTGATAGTCGCGCCTCCCACCGCGATCGGACCCTCGATTGCCTCTTGGCACTGATCGCGAGTCATGCGCGGAATCAGGTACTGGCTCTGGTTGAGGCTTTCCGGCAAGTCGCGGAACTCGGAGCAATCGCCGATGAAATCCGAGCGCATCGTGATGACGACGTAGATCGACAGCTCCGTCTGATGGCAGGCTTCCAGCAGCAGCTTCACGAACGCCGCCGCCTCATCGTCCGGTCCGCCGATACCCGTACGGACGCGGCGCATCCGGAAGATCTCTTCAAACTGATCCACCACGACCAACAGATTCTGATGCGGGCCGATCTGTGCCTGGCGCACCGCTTCGACCAATCCGAAGCTGCTGCGGCGAAGGGTCGTCTCGATATGGTTCAAGCGCGTGGCCGGATCGAGATCGCCGTTGCCCAACACACTGTCGTGGTTCAATGCCGCAGCGAGGCTCGCGATCGGATTCAAACCGGGGCGCAGCAGCGCGATTCGCCAGCTCGAACCGGCCTCCGACAGGTATCCGCTTCTGAGGAACGCCAGCAGGCCGGCGCGGACCAGTGAAGATTTGCCGCTCCCCGAGGTGCCGACCACTGCGAGAAAGCGATTCTTCGCCAGGCGGCGAATCAGTTCGTCACTTTGGCCATCGCGCCCGAAGAACAGGTAGGCCTCGTCCGGCTCGAATGGGCGCAGCCCGGGAAACACATTGAAGCCTGCCTGATGCAGCTCAGCCACGCGCGGCTCCCGAAATTGCGCTGGCGAACGGCTCCAGCGACTCCGCGCTGGGCGCGGGTCCGGCCCGAATTACCAGCGCATCGCGGGTAACAAAATCGTCTTTCTCGGGATTGGCCGGTTCGGCCAGCACGACAGCGCTTGCGGAAAACGGCCGCTTCCGCCCCAGACCGCGCACCCGAATCAGGTCGCGCATCTTGGTCCGCAGCCAGAACTCGTCGGCATTTCCCCAGTAGATCAGGACCGCGTCGCAGTCCATCAGGTTCTCCAGATGGTCCTGCCGGATCTGATCGGGCTCGCCCTTGGCGATCGCCAGAATCACCTCGTAGCCGCGCTCCATCAGGTACTGCCTGATCCACGCGATCTCCGGCCGATCTCTCTGCTCGCAAACCACGTAGACCCGCGGGGCCCCGTTGCTCTCGGCGGCGGCGGCCGCGGCAGGCGGGGAGGCAGCCTCGCGCAGCCGGTCGAGGATGTGCGTCTTGAGATTCTCCAGCGAGGTTTCCAGCAGCTCGAACCGATCGTTCGGGTCGGAGCTCAAGCGCTGAGTCTCGAGGAAGTTTTTCTGCCGATCGTCGGTGACCTCGAGCCCTGGTGGTATCCAGATGATCCGGTGCAAGCCGGTCGCCGGCTGCTGCGCTGCCAGAGCGGCCTGCAATTCGATGATCGACCGGCTCTCGCCCTCCGGCACGATTCCATAGCGGGCGCCGAGCAGATGAATCGAGAACTGGGAGCGCTTCAGATCACGGTCGACCGCTTCGGTCAATTGATCCGCGCTCCATGGCAGCGGGTTTTCGGGCAGCACCGTATGACCGCGATCCTGAAGCTCGCGGCGCAGGATGTCGCGCTGATCCTGGAGGTCCGAGCTGGTTGCCGCGAGATAGATAGTCGCAGTCGCCGCCTGCGCCGCGCTCGACGGCGCGGCCGCTCCGCGCTTGAGAATCGATTCGAACAGGACGCGAATTTCCTGCGCCACGTCGTCGAGCTTCGCCCAATATTCGCGCCGTGCTTCGGGACTGGGGTCGAGATGAAATTCCCGCACCAGGTCGGTTCCCCACTCCATATGGAAGAACTCGTGACCGAGCAGCGCATCGAGGATTTGCGGAACTTCAGTGCGCGGGACCGGGGTCTTGATGACCTTGATGATTCTTTTCTTGCGTCCAATGTCGATCCCGCCGGTCTCCTGCGCTGCCTCCACGAAGGTCTGCAGCTCGCGATGACACCATTCGGAGCGCAGATAACTGGGCGTCAGCACCGAGACCAAAATTCCCGTCGCGCGAAGCTGCGCGGCAATCTCGTCGGAAAAGACGTCGGCGCCGCCGAGCTTGCGATCGCGCCAGATGGTTGCGGCGCGTCCCAGATAGGCACGCACCCGGATGTCCAGGTTGCGATGGAACTCGGTGACCCATCGGCTTCCTTCCGCGCCGAAGGGCAAATCGTCGATATGGCTGTAGCTGATGAAGACGTCGGCCGCGAAACCCGGCAGATATGGACCGGCGCCGGGTTTCGGGGTCAGGCCCGGTTCATGCGCGTGGGGAGTCATTGGGCCAAAATTCCGCAGCGCTGATCAAGCTGCGCGGAAACGGAAATCTGCGGGCGGGAAGATTTCGCGCGATGGCCAGGCGGTTCGCGCGCCGCGCTCGCATCTGCGGCCGTCTTGCGAAGCGGCTCTGCGGCCGTCTTACGCCGCAGAACGTACATCCGCATCGTGCCGTATTGCTTCGCGGCGGGAACCTGGCCCGCGTATTCGCAATCGAACGCGCTGCCCGCCTCAATCGCGAGCGCCGCCGCAAACGCCTCGGTCACATACGCCGCGCCCTCCGGCGTGACCGGCTCGATTCGGGCCGCGAGGCTGACGTGCGATCCGACGAAATTCCATCGCCGCAGTACGGGATCGCGCAGCCGATAGACCGGACCGAGATGGCCGCCGAGCCGGATGCCGAGGTATTCGGGCAGGCCATGCTCGATCGGATTGAACGCCGCCATTTCATCGAGCAGATCGATCGCACATCCTGCCGCGCTTTCCACCTGCGAGGTCACCACGTACAGGCCGTCGCCCCAGGTGTTGCGGAACAGGATCTGCCTGCGGTAGCGGGCCAGCACGCGCGCGAAGCGGCCCAGCACCTCGCGTTCGAAGATCGGGAGTTGCGGCTCGCGCAACTGGCTGAAGCCCTTCACGTCGCAGAACAGAAACGCCCGGATTGCCCGTCCCGCGGGCTGAGCGTGGCGCGGAGTCGCCGTCCGTTCCGGTTTTTCCTCGATCGATACAGGCGATTTGGAATGGGAATCTGATTTGGAATGGGAATCGATTATCAGCTGCGGAAGTCGGCGCCGATGCCAGAACGCGACGCTCGCCGCCGTGCCGGCCACGGCACTCGCTTTGCCCCCGCGAAGATGGTCCCAGACCGCAATCTGATGGACCTCGGTATCGAGAAAACGCGCCCTCAGCAGCGCCAGCCCCATCGCGATCCGATCGGCATGTCCGAATAGCACGTCGTCGCCGAGGTACTCGCCGCTGGTCGCCATGGTCACGGTCTTTGCCGCGTCGAGACATCGATCGAAACGATTGATCCACTCATCTCCGGACGGCGCGACCGAGACCCGTTTGAATTCGTCCACCGCGAACGGAATCGTCACGTGCAGATCGGCGCCGCGCTCCAGCAGCGCTTCGGCAAACAGAGTGTCCCCGCCGGCGGCCAGCGAACCGTACCCGAAGCCGACCTTGAGCCGTTCCATCGAGGCGGCGATGAGCCCGCGCACCCGCGCCTCTTCATGAAGCGGAAACCGCGGACCGATCATGTGACCCGAGTAGTGAATGACCGACGGGGCGGAAAGCGGAGCGAGAATTGCGGCGTCGATTCCGCGCGCACCACATACCATTTTGAGCTCGCGCCGCGTGGTGGCGAGCGCGGATAAATCGCCGCCATGATGGGCTCCGGCATGTCCCAATGCGGTTCGCGCCGTCTCGAGGTCGCCCAGAATAAGCGCGGCTTCCGCCTCGGTCGCGAATGAAAAATAGGCGTCCAGTTCTGTGCCGCGATCCTCGCGGCGGCAAATCTGGATTACTTCGCGCGCCAACGATTCGGACTTTCGCGGGCGGCCACACAGCAACCAGAGCGTCGCCGCGCTGATTCCCGGATACGGCGCCTTGACCCGGCGAAAGATCCGTTCATAACGGGCGGCCGCGTCTTTGAGCAGCGCCTGGCGCGCACTCGCCGGAGCGCCCAACGCTTCATCCTTGGCAATTCGCGCATCGAGCGCGGCAATATCGAGTTTGAGCGGCGAGTCCAAGCCGCCGCGAATCGCAACGCCGAGGCGCAAGGCCTCATAGCGCGAACGAGCGTGGCGGGTCGCGCCACTGCGCGCCAGCACCAGGACTGTCAGATGCTGCAGGGCCAGGTCGTCGGGGGAACTGTCAAGCGCTTTTTGCGCCAGATCGTAGGCCTCGATCAACTCTCCCCGAGCCATCGCGGCACGGATTTCGTGCAGCCACTCCCCGGGTGATTTGGTCGCTGGCATCGTTCGGCTCGAGAGAGATTGGTCCTGGCATCATTCGGCCAAAGAACCATGAAAAAAGTGCCCGCCGATAGTGAGCGACTCTAATACGCGAGCAAAGCCAAGGTAAAGTACGTGGGCAAACCTGAGAATACGCGGGCAAACCTCATGTAAAGGACGCAACCTTTGGTCTTCGCCCGTTGAGTCATCGCAAAGCTAAGTTATTTCTCGCTCAACGAGCTCTTGGCTTCGACGATGAAGGACCATGCATAGGTTTGCCCATCTTTGGTCACCGAGACGTCGTATTTTGCGCCGGTCTGGAGAGGTTCGCGCGGGACCAGGAAGGCGGCGGCATAGAGGTGGAGATTACCCTTGGCCGCCTTGGTCTGGGTTTCGTCCGGGCCCTTGTAGTTCTGTGCCGTTACCAGGCAGGTGTCGAGCGGCTGGCCGCCGGTGGCAACCGATGCGTCGCTGATCTGCGGGTCGAATCCCGAACCGAACGAAATCAGGACTATCGCGCCGGTCGGTGGGGCATATCCCGGGCATGCCGACAGTGGATTCGGCCACTCCATCCCGTTGAATTGTCCGCTACTGATCGTCGAATCCGGCGGGGGAAACTCGACCGGCCGATCGAAAACGCGCGCCGGATTCGTGAGTGTATACGCGCCGTTACCGCTGTCAGAGTCGACGGGCTCAGCCACCAGAGCCTGCTTGCGCTTCCAACTCTCGCCGCGGCCGACGTTGAGGACCGCCGCACAAACATCGTTCTGACAATAGCGGCCGAAGCCCGCCTCGGTCAGGTCGGGATCGAGCATCGGCAAGGCGTGGAACGGACCGGATAGCCAGAGGTCCACGTCGGCAACCTGGTCGCCCTCAGCCGTCGAGGGAGGGATAACGTCGCTAGTCTCCCCGGCCCTGCGTCCTTCGCGCGTGAACCACGGGTTGGATTCATTCTCCTGATGCATCTCGGCGCCGAACTTCTGGCCGGGCTGGTAGTTCTTCACCAGGTATTGCGCGTGCTTGCGATCGCCGTCGCTCTGCGCGCGATTGTCGATCACCGGTTTGAGCCCGGCATCCTGCCGATACGAGTTCAGCCGCGCGAGCCACTCCTGCTGCGATTCGCCGACGCCCGCTCCCGCCGCCGATGACTCACTGCCTGCCGACGTTTCACTTTGCGGCTGCGACGGCTTCTCCGCCGTCGACGTGCCTGCGCATCCGCACAGAATCGATCCTGCGGCGAAGCCGGCGACGACGCCATCGCGAGCGCATATTGCCGAATCATCGAGGCCCGGTTAGCAAACATAAGCAGTCGTCCCGCGAAGCGCTAGGCGAGCCTCCCGGGCGCGCGGGTTGAGTCAAATGAACCGCTAACCAAATGTCAATCGCGCATGACAGAGGCGCATGCCCACGCGTGCGATGAAGCGCTGCGCCTGGCGTGTGGAACGGCGCAATCGACTGATGGCATACTCGTTCCGGTTCTCCGCAGAGGTGTGCAATGATCATCGCGCAAATCACCGACCTTCACGTTGTGGCGAGAGATCGCCTGTGTTATCGCCGGGTGCCGACCAATGCGCAGCTCGCGCAAGCCGTCGCGCACATCAACAGTCTCGATCCCCGGCCCGACGCGGTGATCGCATCGGGAGATCTGACCGACCACGGGCGCGCGGAGGAATACGATCTGCTGCGCGAAATCCTGACGGACTTGATTCCTCCCGTGTTCGTGATCCCGGGAAATCACGACCGGCGCGAGCCCCTCTTGAAGGCATTTGCAGGCGACGGCTATATGCCGCCGCCCGATGCGCCGTTCGTGAACTATGCGATCGACAGGTATCCGCTACGGCTGATTGGTCTCGATACCACCGTGCCGGAACACCATCACGGGCTGATGTGTGAGGAGCGGCTGCGATGGCTAGACGACACGCTCAGCGCGCGGCCGGATTCTCCGACGCTGATTTTCATGCATCACCCGCCGTTTCGGACCGGCGTGCAATGGATGGATGCGGCGGGGCTGCATGGCGGCCGCATGATGGAGGAGGTCGTGCGGCGCCATCGCCAGGTGGTGCGCGTCGCGTGCGGTCATATCCATCGGCCAATTCACGTCGCGTGGGGCGGCACGATCGCGTCCACCTCACCGAGCACCGGTCATCAGGTTTCGCTGAACCTGACCGGGCGAGACGGATTCGAATTCACGATGGAGCCGCGGGCGGTGCAGCTTCACGTATGGGACGAGAGTTATGGACTGGTCTCGCATCTAAGCTACGTTCCCGCCGGGTATGAGGAAGTGGCTATGCTCAGCAGCTTGACGGATGACGCTCGCGCGAAACTGCTCGCGCAGAACCGGCGCGACTACCAGGAGTTTTGCAAGACCGAATACGACCGATAGCTAGCCGGTTGATGACGACAGGGCGCGAAGCTCATCCGCGGCTTCGTTTTCGAGAACCGTCCCCTTGAAGAAATTCGGGTTGCCCTCGGCCCAGAAGCGCAGCGGATTGGTGAACACGAATTCGCGAAAGTCCTTTTCCGTGATGAGGCCGTCGTCGACCAGCTCGTAAGCCTCCTGCAGCACCTCGTTCATGTTGACCACGTCGAAGTGGCCGATGTCCGAGCCGAGCAGAGTCCTGATGCGCGCGCGGTAAGGATTGACGCTCGCATTAAACGCCCACGCGTTGATCGGATCGTCGGCCTCGCATCCGAAGTAGAAATTGCGCGTAAACAACTCGCGGATGTCCTCCGGATGCTCGATGCCGCACGCGGAGAAATCATCCAGGTCTTTCACGTTGCCGGTGCCGGTCGCGCCGAGCCCATCGAAGATCGCGCTGCGATCGAGACGCTCGGCAAGCTGGCTGCCGCCAAAGCGCTCGAACAGCTCGCGCATCAGCTTGCGATCGAGATTCGCCGGATTGACCTCTTCGAGCGCATGCCGGTTGCGCTTCTTCCAGTGCCCTATCAGATCCGAGTAGAGGCTGCAGGCCCACCCGACGCCGCCCTCGAGAAACGCGAACTTGAGCGTCGGGAAGCGGCGCGTGACGCCCCCGAGGAACAGCCCCTTGGCGACCGCCTCGCCCGCGACGGCGAAGTGCCCGATATGGTTGAACGTGAAGTTGGTCGGCGAAGTGCGATAGCCCGCGCCGCGCGTGCCGGCATGGAACGTCGGCATCACTCCAAGCTCGACGCACTTCGCCCACACCGGATCGTAATCGTAGGGGCTGTCAATGCCGAACACGTCAGGCCACGTCGCGAGCCGGCCCATCTCGGGCGCGATACCCTGGGCCGCCGGGATCGGCCGGGGCACCATGCTGGTCATCACGACGACCTTCAGGCCGAGTTCCTTGACGACATATTCCAGTTCGTCGATTGCCTCCTGCGGCGTGTGCATCGGAATCGCCGCGGCGGGCGTCATGCGATCGCTGAACTCGCCGAATTGGCGGGCAATATACAGATTGAATGCGCGGCAACTCGCGCGGCGGATCTCTTCCTCGGGAATGTAACCGATGCCCAGTCCGGCGGTTGGGTACAGGACGGTGAAGTCGAAACCAAACTCGTCGAGCCGATCGTAGAGCAGCCGCGGGAGCAGCGCGGTCGCACGGTCGAGGGTGTTTTTGGCGGGCACCCCCCAGAAAGCTTCTTGCGCGCGGCGCGTCTGTGCGCGCTCCTCGGGGGTCATGGAGAGAGACTTCTGCACGTATCCGCCGCGGCGGCGAAACGAATCGACCGCCTGCTGCCCGGCGACCTCTTTGAAGTACTCAGTGATCGACGGTCCGAACTCGAGCCAGTGGCCGTCGGCGTCGATGACCGGATGACCGATTCGCTTGCGAATGTCTTTGGAGCTGAGCTTGTCTGACATGAAGACGCCTCCATGACGCGGTTCGGGGATACGGGCGCCCCGCGCGAGATGGGTCAACAATATCGCGACGGCGTCGAATCGCAAGCGCAGCCGCAGGCGGGCTATTCCATCTTCACCAGCAACCCGCGCAAGCGCGCGGACTCAAACATGACGCGAAAGAAAACTACTGCGACGATGAAATAAATTATGTTCAACTCAAGACCCCACCTGAAGTGCAGAACCGAAAATCCCCCGCTGTTAATAGCCTCCCGCATCCCTTCGAAGGAGTGAGTTGTCGGCAGAATCCAGGCCGCCGGGCGCAGGAAGCCGGGCAACGAACTGAACGGGTAGAATACGCACGAGAGCGGCATCAAGATGCCGGCGAAACTCCACGCCATGGCCTGGAACTTGGTCGTGTAACGGAAGATCAAGCCGGTCACCACGATGCCCATGGTGAGCGCGAACAGCGCGAGGTTCAGGATAAACGGAATGAACTTCGGCAGCATCGGAAAAATGTCGTAGTGATAAAAGAGCCACGCAATCAGGGCCTCAACGGTCAAGCCGACCATCGCTTTGACGAAAGTCACCGTGATCAGGCCGGTCACGTACTCCGAGACGCTGAGCGGCGACGCGAACAGGCTCACCAGGTTTCGCGACCACAACTCTTCAAGGAATCCTACCGCCATGTCGCGCTGGAACGCGTTGAATAGACCCCACAGGATGACCGCGCCGAGCAGGCAACTGAGGATTGAAGGCTGGAGGCGATCGCCGTGCCGGAGATAGAGGGTGAAAAATCCCCAGACCATGATGTTCACGATCGGCCAGTACACCATGTAAGTGATGTGATTGGCGTTGCGGCGCACCTCGTAGAGGTGGCGCATGATCACGGCTTTAATTCGATACGGCTTCATCTGGCTGCCGCCCCGCGATACGAATGAAGACCTCGTCCAGGGCGGGCGCGTCGCGATGTTCGTTCAGAATCTCGCGAGTCACTTCGATCGGGGTTCCAGTCGCGATGATTTTGCCATGGCCCAGAAAGATGATGCGGTTACACATCCGCTGGACCTCGTGCATGTTGTGTGAGGTATACAGAATCGTGGTCCCGCGGCTCCTCTGCAGATCGAGGAGCACCTCCCTCACCCGTATCCCCGCCTGCGGATCGAGGTAGGCGGTCGGCTCGTCGAGCAACAACAATTCCGGATCATTTAGAAACGCTTTGCAGAGCCCTACCCGCGTGGTCTCGCCGGAGGACAGGCGCGAAATCGGTTTGTCCTTCAGGCGCCCGATGCCGAAGCGCTCGAGCAGTTCGATGATTTTCGCCGCGGCGTTGCGAACGTTGTAGATGCCGGCGAAAATTTTCAGGTTCTCGAGCACCGTCAAGCGGGCCGGGAAGGCCATGTACGGAGAGGTGAAGTTCAATCGCTGGAGGATCTGTTCGCGATCACCTTCGAGATCCTTCCCAAACAGGCGTATGGTGCCCGCGTTTGCCGAAATCAAACCGAGCATCATATGAATGATGGTCGTCTTGCCGGCCCCATTGGGCCCGACGAGGCCAGCAATCTCCCCTGCCTGGACGACGAACGATACGTCGTCTACCGCCGTGAAGTTGCCGTAGGTTTTCGCCAAGTGCTCGACGGTAACGAGCATCGCGACACACTACGCCACGAGAGCATCGGGAACAATAAGTTCAAATGATCTTTTTACCCTTGAAACACCGTAAGAAAACTCGTATCGTGCGGGACAATTTTGCGGTCGGATCGTTAAATGCTCGTCATTTGATCATCGACCAAATCAGTAACAGGAGAGGATAACCCGTGACAGTCACTACCTTCCCATCCTTGCCCAAGGTCGACGCCCCCCGTGCTTCTGGTTCCCCACGCGTTTGCATCGCAACCTGGGAAATCGAGGGACCATCCCGTAACGCTGGCATTGGCACCGCGTACACCAGTCTGGCCGACGCGTTGAAGCGCGCCGGCTATGACGTCACCGTCCTATTCCTTCTCGGGTGCCATCCGAGTGACGGAAACATGATCGACTGGGTCGATTACTACCGGACGAAAAAGGGAATCAAGCTGGTCCCGCTGCCCATGGCTCACGAACCGCGAATCCACGCCGCGTGGGCCTCGAGCGTGTCATATCACACTTATGTCTGGCTCAAGGAGCACCAGCACGACTTCGACATCATTCACTTTCCAGAATGCCAGGGGTTAGGGTTCTACAGCTTGCTCGCCAAGCGCCAGGGACTCGCGTTCGCCAACACTACCTTTGTGGTCTCCGCGCACGGCCCTACCTTCTGGGTTAAAGAGGGCAGTCAGGACTATATCCGCAATCTCGGTGAGCTTGAGATTGACTTCATGGAACGCATGAGCGTTGCCGCTGCGAATGTTGTCGTGAGTCCCAGCCAGTACCTGCTCGGCTGGATGCAACAAAATGGCTGGGAGCTGCCCGAGCAGACCTATGTCGCGCCCTACGTTCTTCCTCAAGGCGTCCTGTCGGAAAATCCACCGCCCGATAAGGCCACCAAGATTCGTGAAATAGTGTTCTTTGGGCGACTCGAGATAAGGAAGGGACTCAAGCTGTTCTGCGATGCGTTGGATGAGCTTTGCTCAAAAAATGGCGGCCCTGAGTTTGAGGTCACCTTCCTGGGAAAAGAAACTCAACTCTATGGCCGTTCGAGCATCGGCTATATCAGCGATCGATCCAAGAAGTGGTCGGTGCCGTGGCACATCGTCTCCAATAAGTATTCGTCCGCCGCTGTCGAGTACCTTCGCGGTCCCGGACGCCTGGCCGTGATCTCTTCGCTGGTCGACAATTTCCCCAACGCGGCGCTGGAATGCGTGGGCGCCGGCGTGCCGTTGCTGGCGAGCAATGTTGGAGGCATTCCGGAAATCATCGCCCCCGCTGATCGAGAGAACGTATGCTTCGAGCCTCGGCCCGACGTTCTGGCCGATCGTATCCGGCGCGCACTCAAGGGAGGCGCTTTCTCGGCGCGTCCCTCGGCCTCATTCACTGACACCGAGCGCAAGTGGGTAAACTGGCATAGCGCCCTTGCGAATTCAGCTAAGAGTGACCGGTCCGTCAGTAGCAGCCGGTCGGCGAAAGACGAATCGATTTTCCCGTTGGTGAGCGTGTGCTTCGCCTATAATCCTCGTGAGAAAGGGGCCGCAGCGACGCTAGCCTCGTTGAGGCAGCAGGATTATCCGCACCTGGAGGTAATCCTGGTCGAGTGCGGAAGCGACGATTCTTCGACGGCGACTTCCCTGAGCGGCGAGGAATCGTTCAAAGGCAACTCGCTGCGCCGAATTCGCCTGCGCAGCTCCGAAATCGGCGCGGCGCGGAACGCGGCGGTCCGCCAGGCAAAGGGGGAGTACCTGTTCTTCGTGGACGACCACACTCTTCTCATGCCGGGCAACGCGCTGTCGGTCTTTGTGCAGGTCGCGCAACGAGTCGGCGCCGACATTGTGACTTCGGCGGTCAGCTTTTTCCTGGGCTCGTCGGACGGGTCTTCGGAAGGGCGCCTCGAACATTCCCGGCGTCCGTTCCTCGGCGGCGATGTGGCCACCGGAGCGTTCGTCAACTGTTTCGGAAGCATCAACGCGCTGGTGCGGCGCGACGCCTTCGACACTATTGGAGGCTTCAGCGACGAAGCTGTGTCGACCCTGGATGAGTGGGAATTTCTTGCCAAGGCGGCCCTGATGGGTTTGCGAATGGAGACGATGCCGGAGGTATACATCTGGTACCGCGAGGATCAGGATCAGGAGAGCCTGGTGCACTCGCTGGTAAATGCGGTTCGCAGCGCCCGTCCCTACACGATGCCCGGACGCAAGGTTTCGCCTTCGATGGAACAGATGCTCGCCAAGGTGATCCAGTTTGGGCAAGGTTTGAAATTTGAACGCGACGCCAACAATGGCGCCCCCCTCTCGCGCGGGGAACAAGGACCAGCAGTGACCGGCTAAGAAGCGCATGGTAGCAGCGCAACAGCCGAAATCATTTCGGCTGGAAGCGCGACAAGTGCGCTCGCCCATTTTGACATGGCATCTTCGCGCGCCGTACTGGTAGTTGGAATGCATCGTAGCGGCACGAGCGCGGTCGCTCGCGGTCTGCAGATGCTCGGCGTCTACCTGGGAAACGACCTGCTGAGTCCGCTGCCCGACAACCCGACTGGCTATTGGGAAGACAAGCATATTTTCGAGCTTAACGAACGTCTTCTCGCCGTGTTCGGGCTCAGATGGGAAGACGTTACCCTGATTGACGATGCAAGGTGGCGTGAGCCTCAGGTAGAGGCTATGCGCCGCGAGGCGGTCGAATACCTTAGCTCTCACTTTCTAAGTCACCCCCTGTGGGGGTTCAAGGATCCACGCACGCTTCGACTGCTTCCCTTCTGGCAGCCGGTGTTGCAGCGCCTCGAAGTTAATGAAAGCTACCTGGTAGTGATAAGGAATCCCCTTAGCGTTGCGATCTCCTTAGGGCACCGCCAAGGGATGGATACGGTAACGGCTCACGCGCTGTGGCTGGTTTACATGGTTCCCTACTTGAGCTTGATGGCTCATAAGCCATTCATCGTTACCGACTATGACCTGCTCATGGCAGACCCTCGCCGGCAGCTTGAACGTATCGCACGAGGCCTGCAAATTCCCTGCAATGAGGCTACTACCGCGTCGATCCAACAGTTCGCCAGCGAGTTTCTCGATCCTAACTTGCGTCACAGTCAGTTCGGTGAGTACGACTTCGATCCGTCTCCCAGTGTTCGGCCCCATACCCGCGAGGCGTACCAATGGCTGCGCAGGCTGGCTACCGACCGCATGCCAACGGATTCGCCTCAATTCTGGACGGCATTGGAGCGCAGTCGCCAGGCTCTTGAGGGACTCGTTACCGGGACCAGGTCCAAGTGACGATTCGAGCTTCCAGCGCCAGCTCCTTAAGGGGCGGTGACGTTCATCTGTTCGTAGTGATCGGCGCGCAACGAACCGGCACCAACATATTGCGCGAAATTCTAAATACCAACCACGAGATCGCGATGCTCGGTGAGGTGCTCTCGCCGAGCCCGGCACCTGCCCACTGGGAGAACTTCTGCCGCGACCTGCCGCCAATGATGGTTCGACCGATGAGTACCCCTGCTGCGGAAGCGCTCCTCGATCAATACTTCGACTTCGTGCAGTATCGCATTCACAACCATTGGCAACGCAACCTTAAGAGCCGCAGCCATGCGATTGGCGTCGACGTCAAATACAATCAACTGAGGCAGATCGCGCCAATTACCTGGGTCTACAATGCTCCGCCGTTCCTCGTCTGTTACCTGAGATCGCGCGGTGCTACGCTGATTCATACGACTCGAAAAAATGTAATTCACTGCGCCCTTTCAAGGATAATCGCTTCGCAGCGAAACGTCTGGCACAACTACGAAGGCGCCATCATCGATCGCACCTATTATATCGAAGTCGATGAGTGCCTGGCGCTTGCGCGGATGATCGTCCAGAATCGCGATGCCTTCCTCGCCCTTAGCAAAGGCTGCGAAGTTGTTAGTTGTTGCTACGAAGATCTTATCGGCGACCTCGCGAGAGCCGGCGCTGGAGAAGAGATTCCAGACGGCCCCGGGCCTCTACGGGATATCGCGAAGGCGCTCGGAGCTTCCTTCAGTTTTAGCTATGAGAGGCGTCTACAGAAGGCGATAAACATCCCCTATTCGAAATTGCTCTCGAATCGTGACGCTCTGGTGAAGGCTTTGAAAGAGTCCGAGTTCTCCGAGTTTGCCTCATCGCTGGACTAGGGGCGGTCGCAAGTGGCAACTAAAGCTGCGGTCGGACGATCAGACTCCCGCATCATGAACGCGAAGCCCTGGCTCGCTCCTGACGCGCAAGCCGGCAGCTACGCATCTGGCATGCTCGGCCTGGAAGAGCGGAAATTGCTCTATGAACTCGCGCGGCACTACTACACTGGCGAAGGCGCTGTAGTCGAGCTAGGAGCATTTTGCGGGGCGTCCACCTGTTGTCTCGCAGCCGGCTTGAAAGACAACCCTAATGCCGTGGGTTGCCGCGTCCATTCCTATGACTGTTTCATCGCCGATGAGCCATACCTGGTAGACTTTGTTCGCACTCAATTCGGCGAACCTATCGAGATGGGACAGTCCTTCGAAAAGATTTTCCGCCGTGCCACAACACAGTATGCCGGCCTCCTAGAAGTTCACGCGGGTAATTTGCTCGAGCAAAGCTGGCCGGCCGGACAGCCGATCGAACTACTCTTTGTCGACGTGGCCAAGACGCTTGCGCTAAGTGGTAAAGTGGTAAGCGAATTCTTCCCGCATCTCATTCCGGGAAAATCGGTAGTCATTCACCAGGACTTCTATCACCCTACTGCGTTCTATCTTCCGGTAGTGATGGATTTCCTCTCGGATCATTTCACCATCGTCGAAACCGGCCGCGATTGGTCGGTGGTGTTCCGGCTCGAGTCAGCGATTCCGCCAGATAAGTTGCGAATTGCGAGCCTTTACAAATTCTCCTTCGCTCAACAGCAGGCTGCTATCCGCCGCATGATGGGATGTGTCGGCATGCCGGGGCGCGACTATCTTCGCATCTCGGAATGCGCGGCGATCGGAACCAACTTCGGCGAACGGCGCTTTCGAGCTGCGCTGGCTACTGCAATTCGCCGCGCCAGACTTGAGCCTGATGAAGTCTGGTCCAACGGGCTGGCCTGGTGCAGCGACTTCAAGGCGTCCCGGATCCGCACCAGGCTCTACGGGTCTCCGTCTCTAATGCCGTCTCCAACCGCGATCGACAAGGCCTGCCTGGTGGTCTCAGCCCTCTATTCCGCGCTCGCCGCACGGATGGCGCCTGGCCACCATCGAAGCGATGCTAGTGACGCGCCGCCGCGCTTGTGACGTTGGCCACCGCTCGCCACGGTCGCGCCCGCCCGGCTATGGAAATGCCGCTTTCAGCGCTGTCTGAAACTTTTTTGCGATCTTCGTGAAGCCGTCCTGCGTCGGATGGATTTCGTTCTGCCAATCGGTATTCGGGTTGAGCGTTCCCTGAGTGGGAACGGCGATAAACTTGAGCGTCGGATCGCTGGCGATCTTCTGCAACATCTTGCCGAATCTTTCTAACAGCTCCTTAACCACCAGGTCCTCCTGAGCCTGGCTGGGACTGCTAACCCCCATCTGCTTGTAAGCATAGTCGAGCGAGGGTTTGAGCCAAGGCCCATACCCGCAAACTCCTTTGCCGGTAACCTTGGGAAAGTCATAAGTGTTCACGAAGATGATCGTGCCTGGACTGTACTGATCGCGGATCCCGATAAGCTCCTTGTATTCCGCCTCGAGCAGGCTTATCCCCGCATCGACCGCCTCGTCATACAACATCTGCGCGGGTGGCGGCACCGGACCTCTGTTCTTAAGCCAGGTTATGAGCTGGTCGCCAACCAGATCGTCGCCGCCGCCGGAAAAGAGCATCGCGTCATAGCGGATGCTGCCGTCGCTAAGTCTCGAGATGATCTCCTGCCGGTCCGCGAGTCCCAGCATCTTGCTGACTGCGTCGCCGGCATTCGCCATGTTGTTGATCGAATAGCCGAGCAACTTTTGCAGTTGGACAATGACTCCGTCGCCTTTCCCGAGCGGGATCGGATAGGCGAACCATGAGTCGCCCTCCGCAAGGATGCGAAGCTTCTGCTTTCCCTTAACCAGCGCCGCCGCGCGCAGAGTGTGGACATCAGTCTCTTTGGCAAGGGCAGCGGGAGGTTCCGTCGGATCGACGACTTGTTGCAGATATGCCGCATAGCGATGCGCGCGGTCGCGCGCGATCTGATCGCGCACCGCTTGGGCATCGCGCTCGACTTTGGCCCGCGACGGCTCTGCGAGCAGCGCTCGCTCGGCCCTTTGCTCCGCCGCCGCAGTAGCACCGCCAGCCGCGATCGTGGACTTCCTGCCGACGGCTCCTGGAGCCATCACACGTGGTCTTGCTTTTCTGGGTCGCGCCGGCCCTTTTGCGCCCGACGAACTCTTCCCGATCGTGCGCTTGGTTCCCGGTCGGCGGCTTTTCTTCGCCACTGTGGTCAGCCAGCGACGCGTGACAAAGAAGCGCGCGTGTCACTCATCGATCGCCGTTAGGATCAGCGCAGGCCGTATTCCTTGATCTTGCGCTGCAGTGAGATGCGCGAGATGCCGAGCGCGCGCGCCGAGCGCGACACGTTGCCATCGTTGCTCGCGAGTGTTTCAGAAATGTAGCGTGCCTCAGCAGCGTTGCGCACATCGCGCAGACTGCTGCTTTGCGATTCGCTCTGCACTTCCTCGGTCGATTCCAGCGTCGCCGCTTGGGGAGCCGAGGCCGGAATCGACGGCGAATCCGACGCCAAGCGCAATTCGGTGGAGAGATGTTCCGGCTTTATGGTTTCCTCGCTGGGAGCCAGCGCCACCGCGCGATCGATCTCGTTCTGCAGCTCGCGAATATTCCCCGGCCAGTCGTGACGATCGAGCAATTGCAGCGCGAGCGGATCGAACTCGCGAATGTCCTTGTGCTGGCGGGCGCACGCGACCGACAGAAACCGCGCCGCCAGCAGCGGTATGTCGCGTCTGCGTTCGCGCAGCGGCGGCAGCCGAATCGGAAACGCCGCGAGCCGGTAATACAGATCGGCGCGAAACGTGCCGGCCGCGACCGCCGTCTTGAGATCGCGATTGCTCGCCGAGAACACCCTAACGTCGACGCGCTCCGGCCGCGTGTCTCCGACCGAGAGAATTTCCCCGTCCTGGAGAACGCGCAGCAGCGTGGGCTGCATCCCCAGCGGCATCTCTCCGATCTCGTCGAGGAAGATGACGCCGCCCGACGCCGCCCTGAACAGCCCCGGCTGATCCTTGGTCGCCCCGGTAAACGCGCCGCGCCGATGCCCAAACAGCTCGCTCTCCAGCAGATGCTCCGAAAGCGCCGCGCAGTTGACCGCCAGGAACGGCTTCTCGGCGCGAGCGCTCATGCGATGGATCGCGCGCGCGATCAACTCTTTGCCGGTGCCGGTCTCGCCCTGCAGCAGGATCGAGATCGGCGAGGCTGCCGCGCTGTTCATCAGGCGGAAGACCTCGGTCATCTCGGGGCTCGCGCCGATAATTTCGCCTAACAGTTCGTGCCGCGCCAAATCGCGTCGCAGCGCGCCGACTTCCGTTTGCAGCTTGCGCTCCGAGGTCCTGAGCTGCCCGAACTCTTGCGCATTCTGAATCGCCAGCGCGATGCTGGAGGCCAGCGCCTCCAGCAGCGCCATATCGTCGTCGCTGAAGGTGTCCCTGCCGATCGGGTTTACCACCTCGATCACGCCCCGCCGCACTCCCTCGACGGCAAGCGGCGCCGCCAGCATCGCGCGGGTGCTGAGACCGGTGTGTTTATCGACCTCGGAATAAAAGTGCGGATCGGCCGATACGTTGTCGATGCGCGCCGACAGTCCCGTGCGCAACACCTCGCCCGCGATTCCCTTGGATGCGGAAAAGCGCACTCGCGACAGCCGCTTCGCGACCTCGGGCTCGCGGTCTGAAAAATACGGGAAGTAGAGCTCGTCTGTCTCGGCGTCGAGCCACAGCACCGCGACGCCCTCGGCATTGAGCACCGCGCGGCACTTGCTGGTCGCCAACTCGATCAGCGGGTCGAGTTCCAGCCGGCTGGCAAACGCGTTACCGAGCTCGTAGATCAGCCGATAGGGTATGCTGCCGTTTGAATTCGCCATCCTGCCGGGTCGGGTCTCTGCGGTGCTTTTATCTTTCGGCAGCATACAAGACCGGGGCGGCACCCTTCCACCGAGCGCCGGGCCGGGCTTGGGCGCCGCTCGCGATCGCGGGCGCTCGCACTCAAGCCCCATCGCGAGGAGCAGCGAGCTCAGGTTAGTTTCCTAATTCCTGTGGAGTTCCGGCGGCCGCCTGGATCCGCATCAGGTTTCCCAGCCTCTCGGCCAGCTCCTGCGCAGCTCCGATGATCTGCGCGAATGCGGCCGGCGGGATTTCATCGGTTAGACCGAATCCGAGAACGCGCGAGGCCTCCACGAACATCGCTTCGCAAAGGTCGGCGACATCCGGCGAATGGTCCTGATTCTTGAAGAGCGGCTCGGAAATAAATTGCGTAGACACTTTGATTTCTCCCTCCGCAGTCGAGGATCCTAGGTGCATACGATGTGCCATCCCTTTCTCGCCCCGAATTCGCGCCAGCAGTCGAGGTTTTGCAAGGCTTTTGATGTTCATTCGCGGTCGTCGCGCCGCTACAGAACAGCACGAGTGAGTCGTCCGCTTATCAGTCCAGATACAAAATTGATGCACCGGATCCGCCTCAGGAAAATCGCGCCGCAATCGCGATGCGGGCAGCCGGCTCTCGAGGATATCGATGCGCTCGGCGCGACGGCTGCGGCTGCAGCCAACGCCGCTGTATCCCGAAGGCGACTGGCAATTTTCGGACGTAAATGTTTCAGCGATGCACCGGCGGAGAACCTTCTCTTCACAGCCGATCCCCGCGAAAACTGCGCTTTTGGGGCGCCCTCAATCGCGAATTTCTGTCAGAACTCCACCTCGGCTTTCACTTTGAAATATGCGGTTGCGCTCTTCGATTCACAGCCCATTCTCACGACGGTCCGGGCTTGGCAAACTACAAGGGCAGATGATCAATCAAGCAACACCAGCAAAGAGATGAAGATGCCTGGATCAACCAGCTCGCTCCGATTCGACCCGAAACCGGCGACCCCTCCCACCGACGTCCACGACGCTCGGAAACCTCTCCGCGCAGAAGATGCCGGGCACGCAGAAGACGTCCAGATTAACCGGAGCAATGACCACCCGGGCTCATGGAAAAGGCCGGGCGAGGGCCCTGCTCTCGAGGAACTCTTGCGATGGCTCGCCAGGTCGCTCGCGGTGATGGCCGTGTTGAGCAGCGTCGCCCTTCTCTGCGTCGGCGCGACGCCGCTGTTGAGCGGGATGCCTGCGTGTATCGCCGCGGCCGCATTCCGCGGTTGGGCACTCGTCAGGAACCTGCCGCTCCCGGCTATCCCGCTCCTGCTCGCGGGTTCTTCCTACCTTATGTTGCAAGCGATATTGCGGCCGCCGCCGCTGGAATTGCTGAAACGGCTGATGCTCGGTTCAGCCTTCCTTCTATGGGGAGTCGTGCTGCTGATGCCCGTCAGCGCTTTGGCTGCTGAGCTGGGGAACGTGGTCATCGCGCTTTACGTGCTCGATCTCGGGCTGATCATCTGGACCGACCTGCAAAAGAATCAGCCCCGGGTCGCTGGGTGACCGCGCAATCTCTTCGAACTGGCGAAATTCTCAGGCGCGTTTAGCGAGGCGGCAAGCTCCAACCGGAGCGGCGCTGCCAAGTTCCACGAAATTACCGCTCGCTTCGTCCGCGGCCGCCAGCTCTCCGCAGCGGCAGTAGTACACCGGCGCGCGCGCTCCGAGTCGATTAACCTTGAAAGCGGTGAGAAGGAAACGGTGACCGCTGAATTCGATCGCGTGCGCGTGAAAGTCGGTGGCGGAAAACTGCTCCCCGACCCCGCATAGAAATCGCATCACTGCGATACGCCGCGCGCTTGGCTGTTGCACGGATCCGGATTCCTCAGTTTATCGGACTTTCGAGCCGAAGGCGCCGTCGCGACGGTACTTCCGTGGCTTCGTCGTTCTTGATGCCGGGGGCTCGCGTCCGCCGCTCGTAATACGAGCCAGGCCGGCAGCCCACAGATGGATCGCTGCATAGGCTCGCCACGGCCGCCAATTTTCCGCGAGCTCCAGGAATTGTTCTTCGGAAGGGGCCGTCCGACCGCTGCTGAGTACCCGCCGAAGTCCCAGATCGCTGGAAGGAAACGCGTCGGGCTCTCCGAACGCACGCATCGCGATGTAATTCGCGCGCCGGCGCCCCATTCCAGGTATCGCGCACAGTCGCAAGACAACTTCATCGAGGCTCTTACCGGCGGCCGGGGTAAGCTTTCCGTCACACGTAGCCCGCGCCAATGCTCGCAGCGTTTCCGCACGCGCCGGCGGCATGCCGATACTCGCAAGATTCGCTGCAGCGATAATCTCAGGTCGCGGAAACAGGTACGTCAGCCCCGCGACCGTAGTCTTGATCGGCCTTCCGAAAGTTCGCACTATTCGCGCGATAACCAATTTGCTGTCCACGAAAGTTAGCTGCTGACCCAGCACGGCGCGGACCGCCATCTCAAAGGCGTCCCATACTCCCGGTACCCGGATGCCGGGCCGCGCCACGAGCATCTCGCCGAGCCTCGGATCCCGCGCCAGGTGATTGGTGATCTGCAGCGGATCGGCGCCCAAGTCGAAGATCCTCCGCATCCGTTCCACCACCGTCATGAGCTGTTCGTAGCTGGGGAGCGTCACTAGCACGCGGAGAGCAGCCTCATCCGCCTCGTGGCGTACTTCGATTTCGCCGGCCTGCCCGCCGATCTCGATCGTCCGCCGATAACAGTCGTCCTCGATAACCTCCACGCCCGGCGTCGCGCGCGGCTTAAGAAACGAAATCAGGGTGTGCCAATCGAAGGGCGGACGGTAAGGGAGATGCAAGGTGATACCGCCGCGACGCGCCGACAGCGTCGTGCGGGAGCGCAGCTTGCGAAGTTCCGAAGGCGACATGTCGAACGTCGCCCGCATGCCGTGGTTGAACTGCCGGATAGTTTTGAAGCCCGCGTAGGAAGCGATCTTCGTGATCGGAAGCTCGGTCTGGTCGAGCAGCTTGCGCGCAAAATGGACCCGCCGCGTGCTCGCGATCCTTACCGGTGTCGCCCCCAGATGCTGCAGGAACAGGCGGCGCAGATGGCGCGCGCCCAGACCGACACGCTCGGCAAGCGCGTCGACGTCGCCGGCATCGAGGGCACCGTCTGAGATCAGCTTGAGCGCCCGCGAGACCACCGCCGAGGTCCCCAGCCACGCCGGCGTACCCGGCGAAGTATCCGGGCGGCAGCGGCGGCAAGGCCGAAAACCAGCCGCTTCCGCCGAAGCGGCCGAAGAATACCATCGCACGTTAGCCGGCTTCCGGAGCGGGACTGGACAAATCGGACGGCAATAAACTCCACTGGTCAAGACGCCGGCAAAGAACCGCCCATCAAAGCGCCGGTCGCGACTGTAAATAGCCTGCCAGCAAAGAGCCGGATCGATCTCCGCCCGGCCGCGCAATAAATTTTCCCCGCCAAGCGCAGCGGAACCATCGGAGCCGCGAATGCCGCCGCCCACGCTCCCCCGACGCTGCTCCGTTCCGACCAACCAATTCTCCGCGCGCATCAAGAGCGCGCCTCACCCAAAACAGTAAACAATCATACGCCAAAGGCAAAAAACGGCTGGCAATTTTCGGACCTCATGCCACCCCGATCCGAGCACGTTCCGGACCGCACGAAAGATTTTCCTTCATTTCGGACTTTCGTGAAAATGAAGGAAAAAGAGTTTTTGCTCTCCACAAACTCTGGCTCAGCAAGCAGCCCGGCCGCGATCCATTGAAGAAGCCCAAGGATCGCGAGCAGGCATTCTTGGTTGCCGAGCTCTTGACGCGCTATCTACCGCAGCCCAGGTTTTCCAAGCGGGACCTCCGGATGCTACCGCGCGAGGTCGCCCAAATGGCAGACGAGCTAACCGATCGACCCAAGTCGCAGCTCAAGAACAAAACCAGCATCAGACTGCGAACCCCCCGATAGTTAAAAACGGCAAAGCCAACAAGGTCTCCTGCTGCATAAGGGTGACGCCTCGCTGCTGCGCCCACCCGTACCAGAGCGCCGTCGCCCTATAGTCGACGCCGAGTGTTTCAGTTGTCGCATCGAGGTCTGCTAACTCGATGTCGATGACGCCTCGCCAAGGCGCGCCACCGCGGCCAGTGCGCTATGCTGTTTTGGCTGGAAATAGCGCCGATCCATTTAGAGAACAAATAAATGGGAAGCAAGGATTCATTGCATTCGATTCGGATCGGATGTGCCGGTCGGAACCTGACAATTAGCCTGATCGAGCCGCCGTCGACTCAGCCACCGCTCTCGGTGCAGCTCGGTCGCGGGGTTTATTCTGACCATGTCGATGCGCGGATCGAAGTGGTCGTCGACGGGTTTCGTGCCTCTTACATCACCGATCTATTCGGCGTTGATTTTCCGGCCTTTCGAGCAGCGCTTGCGCGACTGTACTCGTTCGAGTCTCAAGAGGCTGTCCTCGACCCGATCGAAGGCGAGCTGACAATCGACATAAAGGGAGACGGTCGCGGACATTTCACAGCCAAGTGCGTGGCTCGGAAACATACCTCCGAGACTTTCCCGTGCCTCACTTTCAACCTTGATTCGACCAGACCGAGATACCCGCAATGCTCGCCGAATTAGACGCTGTCCTGGAGCGCGTGCCCTAAGAAGCTCGACGAAGACTCAAAACTCGCGGCGTCCTCTCAACCGGCGTCGCGGCCGTCGAATAGCGGAATTCCGAACGCGCTCTTGCCGAGGAACTCGAGCGTCTCGTCGCTGTCGAATGGGTGGTAGAGTCCCGCGCGCACGTCGCGGAACAGCCGCTCCAGCGGCAGCCGCTTGAAATACGACGAGCCGCCCACCGCGCGCAGCGCCAGGTCCACCACCCGCACCGAATTCTCCACCGCGATCATTCGCGCCGCCACCGCCTTGCGCGACCAGCTCGCCGGATGGTCCGCGTCCATCTCCGCCGCCGCCTTCCACATCACCGCGCGCGCGCCCTCGATCAACAAATCCATCTCGCCGACTTTGTTGTATACGCTCGGCAGATGACTCATCGGATTCTTGAACGGGTAGCGCGTCCGCTCGCGCATGAACTCGACCACGAAATTGCGCGCCGCCACCGCGATCCCGATATACGGCGCGCCGATCGTGAACGGCGCCTTGGCGAACACCTTCGTGATGCGTCCGCTCTTCGACACTTCCCGCTGCAGGACCACGTCCGCGCTGGGCACGAATGCGTCTTTCAGCTCCGAGCTGCGCGAGGCGGTCGCGCGCATCCCCATCACGTTCCAGTCGTCCTTGAACTTCAGTCCCGGAGTATCGCGCGGCGAAATGTAAAACGTGATGATGGTCGGCCCGTGCGGACCCTCTTCGCAGGTCGCCTCGGCGAAGAACAGATCGATCGCGACGCTCTGCGTGCCGAAAATCTTGCGCCCGTTGACCACCCATCCGCCGTCCACCGGACGCGCCACCGTGCGCGGACGCAGCGCGATGATCGCGTTGTCGGGCTCCGAGCCCGAGCCGCCGCAAATCAGTCGCTCGGCTGCGATCCGGCGCAGCTTCTGCTCGACGTTCGGCGCTCTGAACTTGCGATGCACGTCGATCAACAGCCCCACCGTGTTGAAGTGCATGTTGATCGCGAGCGCGGTCGCGCCGCATCCCTGCGCCAGCCGTTCCTGCGTCTTGATCCGCTCGAGCATCGTGGCGCCCAGCCCGCCCAGGCTCTCCGGAATCGTCAGCCGCGTGTAGCCGCTGCTCTTGAGCCGTTCGTAATTTTCGAACGGGAACGATCCTTCCTCGTCGTGGCGCGCCGCGCGCGTCGCAAAGTCGTCGGCCAGTTCCCCTGCGAGATCGAGGAAGCGCTGCTCGCGCTCGCTATGAAGCTGATTCATCGCCTGCTCCGGGGTCAGTCCTGCGGCGTCGCCCCGGGAATCCACGCGTCGTAGCCCGGCGCATAGTTCATGTTGCTCTGCGACGTATTGCGATTGACCAGCGGGCGCATGAACAGCGGATGGCGCATGCTGCGCACCTCGTGCTCGATGGTGAAGAGCGCCTCGCCCGATTCCGGATCCGCGAGATCCTTGAAGCGATACTGATGCTGGTCGCTCTCCTCCGTGATGAGGCCCTTGTCGAGCAGCTTCCGATACGGACCGGAAAAGTCCGCGACGTAAATCTGGATGTGATGGCCGTCGTAGGGCGCGGGCGAGCCCTTGTTCTCGCGAAACATCAGATGCTGCCCGATGCCGACTTCGACGCGCGCGAATGCGCCGCCCTCATCCTCGCCCGATGCCGCCTTGGCGCCCATCACCTTGCGGTAGAACCTCGCGATACCCTTGGCCGCGCGTATCGGCACTTCGAATTCGACATATGCGATGCCGAGCGTGACGCGCCCGAACTTTTCGTTCGGCGCAAAGCATCGGATGCGATTCCCCCACGGACACCTGGCCTCGACGAAGCCTTCCTCCTCGACGAAGTCAAAGCGCGTACCCTCCAGGTGTTTGCGAATTCGCCCCAGCCGCCGCACCAGCGCCTCGCGATCCGGCACTACGATCCCGGTGTGACCGCGGAGCACCTGGGGCTGGTTGGTCGGCAGATGGAACTGGCTGCGGCCCACGTTCACCCACATGTTGGCGGCGCCGGTCATCAGGTAAGGATCGCGCGTCAAGCCGAGACCCGAGAGGTAGAAGGTGGTCGCCTTCTGCTGATCGGGAACCGTTACGTTGACGTGTTCCAGCGCGACGATATTGCCGAGGTCTTCGGCAGTTCGATCGAATCGACGCTCCATAAAAACCTCCGCTCGAGTTTCCACCCGGCCAACTAAAATGAGATGGACGGCCGGAGTTCGAGAAACCCGAGACTACAATATCCGGCAACAAAAGCGGTACCGCCATTTAAGTCGGCCGGCGGAGGGTGGCGGCGGCGATCTCAGCGAGTCCGATCAACCAGCGCGGCGCGCTCGCGCAATCAGCCGCGCTAACGTCGCGTTAGGCAGTCGCGACCGTCAGCGGCAGCTCGACCAGGCCGCGCGTAATGAACGTCCCACGATACGCCAGCGGCGCCGCGGGGTCGGTGAGCGTCAGCTTTGCGAACCGCTCGACGATGGTCTCGAACGCGATCCGCCCCTCGAGCCTTGCCAGCGGCGCGCCGAGGCAGAAATGGATGCCCTCACCAAACGCCACGTGATCGTTGGGCGTACGCGCCACGTCGAATCGCTCCGGCTCGGGGAATTGTGCGGGGTCGCGATTGGCCGCGCCGAACATCACCAACACGAACGCACCGGCCTCGATCGCAGTTCCCGCGACTTCGGTGTCAGCCGTCGCAAACCGCATCAGCGTCTGCACCGGACTGTCGTAGCGCAGCATCTCCTCGACCGCCGACGGTATCAGCGCCGGCTCGCGCCGGAGCCGCTGGAACTCGGCGGGATTGCGCGCCAGCGCGAGCAGTCCGTTGCCGATAAGGTTGGTGGTCGTCTCGTTGCCGGCAATCAGAAGCAGCACCACGAACGCGAGCAGCTCGTTGGTGCTGAGCGCCTCGTCGTTGTCATGGGCAGCAACCAGCGCGGTGATTAAATCGTCGCCGGGCTCCGCGCGCCGCCGCTCAATCTCACGGGTGAAGTACTCGCGCAGCGCCTCGACCCCCGCGCGCACCGCCGCGGCGCCGGGCGACCCCGGCGGCGTCGCGGCACTGGCCGCGACTGCATTGGACCACTGCCGGAAGCTCGCGCGATGCTCGGCCGGCACGCCCAGCATCTCGGCGATGATGATGACCGGCAGTTGATTGGCCAGCGCGCTCATCGCCTCCAGGTGCCCGCCGCTTAAGTTCTCGTCCAACAACTGCTGCGAGATTTCGCGGATGCGCGGCGCCAGCGTCGCGATGCGCCGCGGGCCGAAGTCGCGCGCCACCAGCCTGCGCAGCCGCGAATGCACTGGCGGATCGGAAAACGGCATCGTCGGCGCGCCAAAGAAAGGATCGGATTCCGTCGGGACCGCGCCGCCGGGCAGGATGCTCGAGAAGCGCGCGTGATCGCGCGCCACCGCGACGACGTCGGCGTAGCGCGCGATCAGCACCGCCGGCAATCCGCTCGCGCGCCGCGGCGGTCCCGAGAGCAGCGGCCCATAGTACCGGTAGGGATCGACGAGAACCGCCGGATCGAACGGATTGTAAACAACTTCGTCGGACATCGATGCGATTCCACCACTCCGCCAAAGCAATCGCAACGCCCGCGCAGTGGTCGCGGGACGAGTGCCGATCACTCGAGACGATTGCTGACGACCCGCGTATCGTGCTCTGAGAAAGGTGGCAGGGAGGTCTAATCAAAAATGAGCGCATGGAAGTTCACCAAAGGACTGCACGACCTTGGGCACGGCTCGTACGCATACCTGCAGCCGTCAGGCACCTGGGGCTACAGCAACGCCGGCCTGGTGACCGATGGCGATCGAGCGCTGTTGGTCGACACCTTGTTCGACGAGCATCTGACCGCCGAGATGCTGCGCTGCATGAAGGATGCAACCGGTTTCGGCGGCGAGGAGATCAACACCGTCGTCAACACCCACGCCAACGGCGATCACACGTTTGGCAACCGACTGGCAACCAACGCGGTGATCATCGCGTCGGCGGCGAGCGCGCGCGAAATGAGCGAAGAAGGCGACCCGCGAGTTTTGGCCGCGGCGATGAAAAATACCGCGCAAATGGGGGAGCTGGGGGCGTATTTTAGGCGAATATTCGGTGCGTTCGACTTCGCCGGCGTCACGATGCGCCTGCCCGATCGCACCTTCAACGGCGAGGATGTTGTCAACCTGGGCAACAAACGAGTGCATTTAATCGAAGTGGGTCCTGCCCACACCGCCGGCGACGTGCTGGTTTATGTTCCGTCGGATCGCGTCGTCTATACCGGCGACATTTTGTTCATCGACGGCACTCCGATCGCGTGGGCCGGGCCGGTAACGAACTGGATCAAAGCGTGCGACCGAATCCTCGCGATGGATGTCGAGGCGATCGTGCCAGGCCACGGCCCGATCACCGACAAGGCGGGCGTCAAGCGCATGCAGGACTACCTCCTCCATGTCGATCGCGAGACTCGCGCGTGCCATGCCGCTGGAATGAACGCGTGGGACGCTGCACAGGACATCGCGCTCGGTTCCTTTGGCGCGTGGGACGATGCCGAGCGCCTGGCGGTGACGGTCGACACTATTTACCGTGAAATCGACAACGACAAATCGCCGCGCAATCTGGCGGACCTGTTCGGCCGCATGATGCAATTGCAAAAGCGCCACACGAATCGCGCCGCTTCGGCGCAGGCGTAACCTGCGGGAGGCTCGGTTACCACGCTAGTCCACGTCGCGCAGCCGAGACCGCTGGGCGTGCTGATTCTCAACCTGCTCGGCACCTTCATTTTTGGTTTGAGCGGAGGGATCCTTGCGGTCCGAAAACGCTTGGATCTCTTTGGAGTCCTGGTGCTTGCCGCGGCGGCCGCGCTCGGCGGCGGCATCATGCGCGACGTCCTGCTCGGCCGCACTCCGCCGGACACTCTGACTGACTGGCGCTATCTTGCGGTTGCCGCGAGCTCGGGGCTGGTGGTGTTCGTGCAGTACCGGCGCATCGAGTCGTGGGGCGCATACGTCAAGGTCTTCGACGCGGCGGGCCTCGGGCTGTTCACCGTCACCGGCACGACCGCCGCGCTCAATGCTGGCCTCGGCCAAGTGCCTGCGGCGTTGTTGGGGATGCTGACAGGGGTCGGCGGCGGCGTGCTGCGCGACATTCTGGCGCAGGAGGTACCGATGGTGCTGCGCGGTGAAATCTACGCGCTCGCATCGCTGCTCGGAGCAGTCATCGTAATTGCCGCCTACCGCGTCCATCTGCCGGTCGTCGCGTTTGACGTGGTCGCCGCTTTCGCGACGTTTGCATTTCGGATGATCAGTCTTTGGCGAGGCTGGAACCTTCCGATCGCGGTTTCACAAGAGCCGTAGCGGATACGCGGCGCTCCGCGTAAAGTCGACTTCGAGTTCATGAGCAGTTGGATCGCAAAAACAATTCTCACTTTCGGCCTTTGCCTGGCTCTGGCCGGATGCGCCTCGACGCAAACCCAGGACCTGCAGAGCAAGTGCCAGAATGGTGATACGACCGCCTGCTCCGATCTCAATCAGCAGCGCGCGCAGACTGCGGCGCGACTGAAGGCACTCCCATCTCCTGCCGCGATGAGTATCCCCTCCGGACCATAATTTTCGAGCGCGATTCCATCCGGCGCGGCTCTCACGCGATCGTGATCGCCAAATCGGCCTGAGCCAGTTGCTGTCCTCCCTTCGGTCTGGCGAAGGGCCGGTTTGCCTCAACGACGGCTTTCCGTTACATTGCGTTAGTCTAGTAATTCGATCGGATTAATCGGCTTTGTTCGAGCCACCGCATCAATTCGAAAATCTGCTGTTGAGAGACTGAGAAATATGTTCCGTCGCAGAAAACGTCGCCACGATTTCAATGGTGTATTCGCTAGCGCCGGAAACGGAATCGCACGCTTCGAAAGTCGGTTGTCCGCGGAACTCAAGGTGCTGTCTGAGGTCTACGCGAGCTTCGAGCCGGCCCACTCCGAGGCGACCAATTTAAATGGCGCCTCGACATATCAACCTGAAGATTCGCCGTCGGGAGAACGAAATGTGTAGTCACTTCAAATAACTATCCGGATACTCATTTCGTAAATTGTCGCGAACCAACAGCCAAGGAACAAACCTATGAGCGCATATAGTATTTCCAGCTCCAACTCAGAGCCGGACGCTATCATGCCGGTGCAATTCTATGATTTGATTCGCCGCGGTCCACGCCACGACGGTGAGACGCGCCTGGTCTTCGCCGTCCTCGAGGATGCGGTCCGAACCTATTTACAAGGCGGCAATTCTCAATGGCACGGCGGGCAAGAAGCCTTCGACGAAGTCAGCCAATGGTTCGCGGCACGCGACGACCGCGGGCTTTTTTCCTTCAAGCAGGTCTGCGAGGTGTTGAGCATTGACGCGAGCTCGTTGCGCAAGCGACTATTGGTCCTCACCGCCGATGACTTGCCGACCAAACAGTCGCGTTCGGTGGGCCGCCAGCAGGTGGTTCGTTCCGCCCGTGCGAGCCGGCGGCGAAAGGGGTTCGCGCGGCGCCAGAGTCAACCGCTCCCGCAAGCGGGTCAAAACCCCTGACGACCAGTGACGGGAGATTGGCTCCGCGTATGACGCCTTTATATATAGTTGCTCTACATGATGGCGTCAGCCGTTCCGGGCAGCGCGTGAAGAGATGGACGGGAGCCTGCTAAGCAATCAGAATCTGATCCTCAATGCGGCCTGGCGCGCCGGACTTTCAGGAACGGGACAATCCAATCCTGCGGCGACACGGCACATTCAGGGAGAGCGGCCATGAGCGTCGAATTCATCGGTATGATCGGGACTCAGCCGGCGTCGGAAATTCATCCGCCACAAGGCCCGCCAATCGACGTCGACTACGTGCGCCGCTTCACGCAGGCGCACGAGAACGCCGACTTCGATCGCATTCTGATCGGGTATTTTTCGAACGGCGCCGACGGATTCATCGTCGCGTCGTACGCGGCCTTCGTCACCGCGCGACTCGGCCTGATGCTGGCGCATCGGCCGGGCTTCGTCGCGCCCACGCTGGCTGCGCGCAAGCTCGCGACGCTCGATCATTTCAGCAATGGACGGCTCGCGGTGCATGTCATCTCGGGCGGCGATGACGACGAGCAGGGCAAGGACGGCGATTTTCTGACCCACGACGAGCGCTACGCCCGCACCGACGAATACGTCGACATCCTGCGGCGCATCTGGACCGCAGATAAGCCAGTCGACCACAAAGGCACTTACTATACGTTTCGGCGCGCGTCGTCCGAGATGAAGCCACTGCAGAAACCGCACATCCCGATCTATTTCGGGGGCTCCTCGGACGCGGCGATCGAAATCGCCGGCAAGCACGCCGATATCTACGCGCTATGGGGAGAGCCTCTTGCCGAGGCTGCCAGAACGATCGCGAAAGTGCGCGCCGCGGCGGCCACCCATGGCCGCTCGGTGCGCTTTAGCCTGTCCACCCGCCCGATTCTGGCGCCGACCGAAAGCCAGGCCTGGGATCGCGCGCGACGGATCATCGAAACGATTCGCGCAACGCGTGGCCACGCGATGCTGGGCGCGCCCACCAGGACGCCGGGTAACGTCGGCTCGCAGCGCCTGCTCGCAGCCGCCGAGCAGGGCGAGGTCCTGGACCAGCGCCTCTGGACCGCGGTGGCGGCAGCCACCGGCGCTCGCGGCAATACCACTGCGCTGGTCGGGACGCCCGCGCAGGTGGCAGAGTCGATGCTCGCCTACTACGAGCTTGGAGTGACGACGTTCCTGATTCGCGGCTTCGATCCGCTCGAGGATGCGATCGACTATGGCCGCGAACTGATTCCGATCGTCCGGCGCGAGGTGGCGCGCCGCGAGGCGCTGCGTGAGGCGCCGCGCAGCATCGCCAGCTAGCGCGCGCGCCCAACCTCGATGACGCAAAACACCCTGAACGGATCGCATTGGGGAGCCTTCGAGCCGGTAGTCGTCGACGGACGAATCACCGGTGCGCGCGGCTTCGCGAAGGATCCGGATCCGTCGCACCTGCTCGGCTCGATTCCGGACGCGCTCTATCATCGCAGCCGCGTCGAGCGTCCGGCGGTCCGCGTCGGATGGCTCGAGCACGGTCCCGGCGGCGCGCGCGAACGACGCGGCGCCGATCGCTATGTCGAGGTGAGCTGGGAGCGCGCGCTGGATCTGATCGCCGCCGAGCTCCGGCGCGTGATCGCGGCGCACGGCAACGAATCCATCTACGCGGGTTCTTACGGATGGGGCAGTGCCGGCCGATTTCATCACGCCCGCACCCAATTGCAGCGCTTCCTTGGCGGTATCGGTGGATACACGGGCGCGCGCGACACCTACAGCAATGCGGCCGGAGCGGTGCTGGTCAAAAACGTCCTCGGCACCACTCAGGCGATGAACGGTCCCGGCACCAGCTGGCACAGTATTGCGGCGCACGCCGATTTGGTGGTGGCGTTCGGCGGCCTTCCACTGCGCAACACGCAGGTGACTCCGGGCGGGATGGGCGAGCATACGAGCCGCGGCTGGCAGCACAAAGCCAAGGCGGCAGGCGTCCGTTTCTGCAACATCAGTCCCGATGCGCGCCGATGCCGCCGATTTCCTGGGCGCCGAATGGATCGCGCCGCGGCCCAACAGCGACACTGCGATCATGCTGGGGCTGACGCATACGCTGGTCAGCGAGGGTCTGCACGATGCGGACTTCGTCGCGCGCTACTGTGCCGGCTTCGATCGATTTCGCGACTACTTATTCGGGAGCATCGACGGCGTCGCAAAAACCGCCGGCTGGGCGGCGGGTCTCAGCGAGATTCCGGCGGACACCATCCGGGATCTCGCCCGCCGGATGTCGGCGTCGCGCACCTTCATTAACGTCAACTGGTCGCTGCAGCGAGGCGATCATGGCGAGCAGCCGATCTGGGCTGCCATCGCGCTGGCGGCCACTCTCGGCCAGATCGGACTGCCGGGCGGCGGCGTCGGCTTCGGCTACGGCAGCATGGAAGGCGTCGCGGGCCTGCAACCGAATTTTCCGATTCCCACGCTGTCGGGCGGTCGCAATCCGGTTCGCAGCTTCATTCCGGTCGCGCGCATCGCCGACCTGTTGCTCAACCCGCGACAGCCTTTTCAGTACAACGGCCACGATCTGGTTTATCCGGATATACGGCTGGTCTATTGGTGCGGCGGCAATCCGTTTCATCATCACCAGGACATCAACCGGTTGATTGGCGCATGGCGCAGGCCCGATACGATCATCGTGCACGATCCGTGGTGGACCTCCAGCGCGCGCCACGCGGATATCGTGCTGCCGTCGACCACCACGCTCGAGCGCGACGATATCGGCGCGAGCGCCCGCGATCGTTTCATCATCGCGATGAAGCAGGCGGTGGCGCCGGTCGGCGAAGCGCGCGACGATTTCGAAATCTTCGCCGGACTGGCCGATCGATTCGGAACGCGCGACTCTTTCAGCGAAGGCCGCGACGCATTTTCGTGGCTGCGCCATCTCTACGAGTCCGCGCGCAAGGCCGCGATCGCCGACGGCCTCCAGTGGCCTGATTTCGATCGATTCTGGGCAGATGGTTACCTGGAAATTCCGGCCGCCGAAGCGATCGTGCTGTTCGAAGACTTCCGGCGCGATCCTGATTCGAATCCGCTGGTCACCGAATCGGGACGCATCGAGATTTTCTCCGAGAAAATCGCCGGCTTCGGCTACGACGACTGCCACGGCCATCCCGCGTGGTTCGAGCCGGCCGAATGGCTGGGCAGCGCCAAGGCGCTTCAGTATCCCTTGCACATGCTGACCACGCAGCCCGCGACGCGGCTGCACGGCCAGATGGACATGGGCCGCGTCAGTCAGCAAAGCAAGGTTGCCGGACGCGAGCCGATGCGAATAAATTTTGCCGATGCCGCCGCGCGCGGAATTCGGGATGGCGACGTGGTGCGCGTGTTCAACGATCGCGGCGCAATTCTGGCCGGTGCCGTGGTCACCGGCGAGATTCGCCGCGGCGTGATCCAGATCTCGACCGGCGCCTGGTACGACCCGGTCGAGCCGGGCGTGATCGGCAGCCTCGACAAGCACGGCAATCCCAACGTGCTCACGCTCGACAAGGGAACCTCGAAACTCGCGCAGGGCCCGAGCGCGCAGACGACGCTGGTGCAGGTCGAGAAATACACCGGCGAACTTTTATCCGTAAGCGCGTTCGACTCTCCGCTGCTCCGCGGCTAGATCAAACGGGTGAGGGGATTGCACGATGAGCACCGACGTTCCGCGCCCCGGACTCCATGGGTCGATCAATCACGTCGCGATCACCGTGAGCGATCTGCCGGGCGCGATGAAGTTCTTCGGGCCGCTGCTCGAGTTCCTCGGCTATACGGTCGGCGAAATTTTTCGCAGCCGGAGCGGAAGCGATCTTACCTTGAACATGAACATCGGCAACGGAACCGCAATCAACATCTGGCAGGCGAAACCCGAGCTTGCCGCGCGCCCTTTCGAGATTTACGCGCCCGGGCTCCATCACCTGGCGTTCAATGTCGAGAAGCACGAACAGGTCGATGCGGTCCATGACCTCGCGCGCAAGCTGGGCGCGGAGATTCTCGACGGGCCCGGTGAATTTCCTTTCGCCCCCGACGGATACTACGCCATCTACTTTCTTGGCCCCGATCGTATCAAGATCGAAGTGGCGCACCTGCCGATCGCGGAGCGGCGTTACGGAGAGATGATCCGCGCGATCGAGCGGGGCGCGAAGAGTTGAGCTAATCAGCCATGGACCGAACCCAGGAATTGGAAATGTTCCGCGCCGCGCTGAAGGCCGCCTACTTGCGGCCCGACGCGATCGCGCTGCCGGGTGACCACCAACTCACGCTGCGGCAGGATCGCGCGACCGTCGGCGCGATGCGCTTTCATTATCTCGACTGGGGCGGCGCGGGTGTTCCGATCGTTTTTCTGCACGGCGGCGGCCTCAACGCTCACACCTGGGACTACGTCGCGGTGATGATTTACGAGCGCTATCGATGCGTCGCGCTCGACCAACGCGGTCACGGCGACAGCGAATGGTCGCCGGTGGTCGATTACCGAATCGAGTCGCACGTCGGCGACATCGAGGGTTTCATCGACGCGCTTGCGCTCCAGCGGCCGATCCTGGTCGGCCAATCGATGGGCGGCCTCAATTCCATCGCCTATGCGGCGCGCCACAGCGATCGGATTCGCGCGATGGTGATCGTCGACGTCGCGCCGGAAATCAGCGGCGCCGGAGCGGATCGCATTCGCGACTTCGCGGCCACTCCCGAGCTCGACTCGCCCGAGGCGTTCCTGGAGCGCGCGGTCAAGTTCAATCCGCTACGCAATCCGGAAATCCTGCGGCGGAGCCTGCATTACAATCTACGCCAGACTCCCGCCGGCAAGTGGGCGCTCAAGCACGATCAGCGGCGCCGATCCGACGACGCGATGCATTCCTTTACGCTGGATCGCGAACGGCTCGCGGCGGAAGCGTCGAAGATCACCTGCCCGACGCTGGTGGTACGCGGAGCGTTGAGCGACGTGCTGACCGACGCCGCCGCGGAGAAGTTCGCGCGCTCGCTGCCGAACGGCCGATGGATCCGCGTCGAGGGCTCCGGGCACAACGTGCAGGGCGACAATCCCCGCGCGCTCATCGACGCGATGCTATCCTTCTTCCGCGAAGCCGGAATCGAAAAATAGCAGGGCCAGCCCCCGCAAGGTGGAGAGCCGGCCCCGTTGTCGCCGGAGTTGAAGTTACGCGGCGGCGCCGTTGGACTTGGCCTGCTCCTGCGCCCTGGTCAGCGTCGCGCACAACGCGTTCTGCCACTTCAGCGTGGAGAGCTCGTCTTCGGCGAACAGGCGGACCATCTCTTTGGTCTCGAAGTCCTCTTTGATCGATGCGGCGAACTCGAACAGCGGCCTGATGGTCTCTTCAGGATCGGGAAAGCGCGATGCGCCGCGATGCAACTTTTCCATGTCGCTGATCGTCGCATCGGAAAGATACGCGGCGTTCTTGCGCGCCTCTTCAGTGTTGCGATCGGGCATCGTGCCACCGAGTTCCTTGAGCCGCTGCTGGAAGGCGCGGCCGTGATAAGCCTCGCGCTCCGCGACCATCTTGACGCCGCCGCGGATGCATTCGGTCTTGCACACCGCCAGCCACTTGGGCAGAGCTTCGCCGGCGTTGGTCTCGCCCACGGCCGCCGCTTCCAGGAATTTGATGATCGCCTCGCGCTCCGACCCGTAGGTCTTGCCGAACGCGCGGAAGCTGCCGGCGCCGTTGGCCATGGAGCCGTTGGAACCGGCGCCATTCTCGAGCTGCTTCATCTCCTGCTTGAAAGCATCTTCGCTGATGATGCCGCTGCGATACGCGCGCAATAGTTGTGTGAATTCAAATTCTCTGTTCATCGGGGTCACCATTTGGCTGGCAGTCTGTTGAGTTTGAATCTCACAACTAGTCCGCCCCAACTCGAGTTGTCAAATCAGCCGGGTCGTCAAATCCGACGGCTTGTCGGCATCGGCGCGCGCGCTCATCGGACAAACTCGGGCGGCTGGCCTTTCGACCACGGATCGTAGCTGCGCGCGAACAGGATCCGATCGTTGATCGACGGATGGTCCAGGAACCAGAACTTGACGAACGGGCTCGGATTGGGATCGCCGAGATCAGCCTCGCCCAGGATCTGGAATGCCTGGGCGGCGACCTCGCTCGAATTCGGCACGATCGAATGCGTGACTTCGAGGCCGTAGACGTCCGCCTGATGCTCGTCATGACGGCTGTAGGCGTTCAGCACCGGCGTCATCAGGAAGCTCACCACCGCGGCAAAAAGCATCAGCGCCGGCAGCGACGCCCAGTCATCGACGCCGCGAATCCCCCATCGCGGACCGCGCCGCGAAACCTCGCGGTTGATCCATAGGAAGGCCAGGTACAGTCCCACCAGCAGTATCGCCTCGCCTACGACCATTCCCTTCACGATGTGACCGAGCACGTAATGCCCCATTTCGTGGCCGAATACGAAGAGGATTTCCGGCGTGGTCATTTTCGCGATCGTGGTGTCGTATACGACCACCCGCTTGGACGGGCCGAATCCGCTGACGTACGCGTTGAGCGACTTCATCTTGTCGCTCGCGTTCATCTCGAACATCCGCGACTGCGCGATCTTGAGCCCGCCGCGCTCGGCCACTTTTTCGATCTGCGCGGCCAGCGCCGGCTGCCGCGTCTGCAGCGGCTCGAAGGTGAAGAACAGCGGCGCGATGAATACCGGCGCGACGATCGCAGTGAACACCGTGAATGGAATCGTCGTAAGCCAGAAGTAGAACCACCATCGGCGCGGGCTGCGCCGGATGATGCCGTACATGACCCATACGATGAGCGAGCCGACGACGATCGCGATCAGCTCGCCCTTGGCCTGATCCCAAAGCCACGACGGCCAGCCCTGCACGGACTGATCGTACTTGAGCGAAAGCCGATGACTGTACGCCGACAGCGGAAGGCGCGCGACGTCCATCGTGATCAGCAGTATTGAAGTAAAAACAACGGCCTGCACGAAACGAAAGCGCGAAACGCGTTCCGCCACATCGCGGAACCGCGGTCCCCATCGGCCCGCCAGAATCACGATCAGAATCAGCGCGCCATACGCGACGCTTACGAAATAGACCACGTGCTCGTCGCGCGAGTACGCAACCGCCTGCTCGTACCGCTCCTTGGAAAGCGTATAGCCCTTCACATCCGGCGCCGCCGTCGGCCGCGCTCCGCTCTGTTCTCCGCTCGTAGCGCCACTTTGCGCCACTTCGACCCCGGAAGATCGCGCCCGGGCAGTCGCATTCGTAGGAAAGGACTCCTCCGCGGCGATCGCCTTCGACGCAAACAACGCGACGGCGATCACGAGCGCGGCGACGGCCGCCACAGGCGTCAATCTAAATCGATTTGAGCCGGTCCGAATGTCCCCTGCTCCTCTTTTTAATTTCGCTCGAGTCATGCAACGACGCCGTCGCGCGAACCACTGCCGTCAGGTGCACGAAAAGTTGATCGTCGGCGACAGGAGGATGAATCGCTCGCCTTCAGGCGCCCGATCAAATCACGACTGACACCAAGCGCAGGAAGCTGGAGAGCCTCGCGAATCGGCACTATAACGCCGCCGCCTTTCCTTTGAAAGGAAGGCTGGATAACGTATCTTGAAATTGGTCCGGTGACACTTTTCCAGAACGCGGGCGCCAGCTATCGCCTGGCATGGACGGTTCGGTAGTGAACCGCATGATTAAAGCCATTAAGGTCCGCAACTTTTTGAGCCTACGAGAAGTAGACTTGAAGCTACGTCCTCGAAGCGTGCTGGTCGGCCCAAACATGTCCGGCAAAAGCAATCTGATCGAGTGCCTGAAATTCCTTCAAGAAGCTGTAGGCGGTCCAGCACAAGGAAATTCTTCGCCCCTACAAGAAGCATTCAACAAACGCGGCGGCTTTGCTGAAGTGATATGGAAGGGTTCATCCGACGGTGTAATCAGTTTTGTGCTGACGGCCGACTTTCCTGAATCCGCGGGCAAGGGGCTTGCCTCTTTTCGTTATGAGACTTCGTTCAGGCGGCATGAGTACGGCCATCCTGTGGTGGACGTTGAGAGGCTGACCGTCGAGAGCAAAGGTAAATCTGAGACGATACTCGAGAATGCCGATGGCAAACTGAAGTTCGTAGGACAAGGAGGAAACGAAGGTCCTCAGAATACCCTCGGCTTATCTCTGGAGATGTGCGGGCGTCGTGGATCCTCCGAAATGTCTGAGTTCTGGCGCTTTGTCACAGGCTGGCGGTTTTACAATTTGGTACCCGCGCTCATGAGGCAGAGTAACTCACCCAGCCAAGTAAAATATTTGTCCGAACACGGCGAGAACCTCTCCGCTTGGCTGTTTGCGCTGCAGGGCTACACGGATGCTTTCGATCGCATAAGGCAGGTATGCCGGGATGTGCTTCCAGGCGTAGGTGAGATCCTTTTCCAGCCCGTAGAAGCCCCCCGAACTACACCTGAAGGTGGAACGACTATCGAGTCCGCAAAGATTTCAGTCGGAGCGAAAGAAACACACTTCAAAAGACCAATGAGTTTGGCACGCATGTCGGACGGCGAACTCGCGTTTCTCGCATTGGTTTCCATTATTCTCGCACCCGAAGAACTGAGCCCTCCATTGCTGTGTCTTGAGGAGCCGGAGAACTATCTGCATCCAGGGCTGATAGAAATCTTAGTAGACCTTCTGGACCAGAGAAGTATGGAACCAGGTGCTGCTCAAATCATAATGACGACTCATTCGCCTTTGCTGGTTGACCACCTAAGTCTCGAGGAACTTGTCGTCACTGAAAAAGCAGAAGGTGCGACCAGGTTCACTTCCCCGTCGTCAAAGAAACACCTTAAGACCCTGCTATCGCACAAGGAAATCAGCCTCGGCGATCTCTGGTATTCGGGAGCCTTGAGCGACTCCTGATGCCCACGATCGGACTGATCGTGGAGGGAGCATGTGACCAGGCAGCTCTCCCGGTGCTGCTAAGACGCTGTCGGAGCGGAGTTAAAGTAGCGACGCGAAAGTGCGGAGGTCCGGTCGAGGGAAAGTTACGAGGTCTTGTCGCGGATCTTAGTCGGTCTTACCGGCCTGAGAAGGTCTTGGTAGTCTGCGATGCTGACGGCCGAGAACCTTCGGAAGTAATTGGCGCGGTTAAAGCCAGGCTGGAAAAAAATGCACGCTCTGCGATCATCGTCCTGGTGATAGTCGAAATGCTTGAAGCGTGGCTAATCGCGGATTCAAAGGCGCTCGAGAGCGTCCTCAGCGTCAAGAAGTCATTCGCAAGCCCAGAGAAAATTCGAGAACCTAAAGCGGAGTTGCAGAAGCTCTGCTCCGGACGAACAAGCTATAACCCCGAGATTGCGCGGCGAATCGCCGAACAGGTCGACCTAAAGGTTCTTGGGCAGCAGTGCCCGAGGTTTCTCAAATTCCGCGAAGCTGTCAAAGCCCGCCGAACGAAGCCGTGAGCGCGGCATTGGCCGCCAATTCTCAGAAGCTGCGCTTGTCGGGAGGGGGTTCCAGGCCCGCTTTGGTTGCGGACTCGATTGATGCCGAGCGGAAGATTCCGTGCGCCATCGTGGAGGTCTCGGCGGCGGCGCGCGCCGCGTAAATTTGCATCCGCGCTTCGTGCGCAGCCTTGTCCTCGGGCGCCGCCGCGACCGCCCAATCGATCAGATGCGCCGCCAGCGCGAGCTCTCCGGTCGCGAGTTTTTCGCGCGCCCGCGCGACCACCGCGGCGACGCCGCCGGCCAGCGCGGCGATCTCGCGAGCGCGTTCCGCCTCGGTCGCGGGCTTCAGATGCGACGGCGTCCCGTCGTACCATCCGCCGTCCAGCCGCCAGATGTTGCGCACGATGAACTCGGGATCGTCGTAGACCGGCTGCAGCCATGGTTTGTCGACCAGGTTGGCCGGCGGCCTGACGGCGTGGATGACCTCGTCGAGCGACGCGCCCGCATTCATCATCGCGATGGTCTGATCGTAAAGCCCCTGCAGATAGTTCGCGGTGTCGTTGAGCACCTGGCGCACGCGCATCGCGCCGAATACAGGGTAGCCATGGCCGGGCAGCAGCACCTCGGCGCCGGTCTTCGCCATCGCGCGCAGCGCCTCGGCCCATTCGCGCGCATAGCGCTGCGCCTTCTGCGGATTGCCCGCGTTGGGCGCCGCCCAGATTATGAAATCGCCGGTGCACAGCACTTTGCGGTCCGGGATGTAGACCCAGCAATGGTCGTCGGTCTCGCCGCGCGCGTGATGGCATTGCACGCTGAGATCGCCCGCAACCACGTTGAGCTGCACGTCGAATGTCGTGTCGGGATATACGAACTCGTCGGGCCACGCGGCGGGCCGGCTGAACTGGCGCGTGTTCACGACGTTGTTGTAGCCCGCGGTGCGCTTGTAGCGATCGAACCGCGCCGCAACGCTGCGATGGCCCACCACGCGCGGCCGCGCGACGTGATTTTTCTGCGCCTCCGCAACCAGCGCCGGCATCCCGCATGCGTGGTCGACATGGCCGTGCGTATAAATTGCCGTATTGACGCGGTCGGGCGAGTAGCGGCGCAGCAAATCGATGGTCGCGGCCTGGTTGAAGTAGGCGCCGGTGTCGACCAGCACCAGCCCCTCGCGCGTTTTGACCGCGGTCACGTTGGCGAACCATCGGTAGAAGCACACCCCGTTGGCAACTTCCTCGTACTCGCCGGTCGGCATCAGCGGATGCGAGTCGAGAACCGAAAGTTCGCCGCTGAAAAGCTTGTCGGCGGTTTCCCTGATGATGCCCATGCCTGGCCTCCGGCCGGTTCAGTCCAGCGGATGCAGCTCCCTGATGTGCGTGATCTTCGCGTGCTCGACCCAATCGTAGCGCCCGTGCTGGTCGATGAGCGCCGCTTCGATTCCCGCCGCGCGCGCCCCCACGATATCGATCGAAAAGATGTCGCCGGCAAAGCGCACTTCGTCCGCGCCGACGCCGAGCCGCTCGAGCGCGATGTGAAAAATGCGCGGGTCGGGCTTGGCGACGCCGACCACGTGCGAGTCGATGATGCTGTCGAAGAACGGCGCAAGGCCGAAACGCCGCGCGTCGCCTTCGACCTGGCCCTCGGCGTTGGAGACGATCGCGAGCTTGAGTCCCGCCGACTTAAGGCGCTCGAGCGCATCCAGGATGCCGGGGCGCACCACGCGCCACAAGGTCGCTTCCCTGTGAATCGCGCCGAAGCGCTGACCGCATTCGCGGAGTTCCTCCTCGGGAATCCCGGCCGCGCGCATCCAGGCGCCGAATAGTTCGGTGTAGGCCTTGTTGACGTCGCTCGCGCCGCCCATCAGGTAGCGATCGATCGCGGCGCGGCCCGCATACTCGGCGTGCTCCAGCGCCAGCGCATCGAGCTTGCGTCCGTCGCGGCTGAACTCGCGCGCGAGCAATTCGTAGTCGAGGAAAGCGAGCGTCCCGCCGAAGTCGAACAGCAGCGCCTTGATTGGCTTGCGCGCCGCCGCCGCAGTCCCGGGCGCCGTCGCGCGCGAAGCCTTGTTGCGAGTCTTATCCGACGACCTCTTTGAGGTCTTGTCTGACGACCTCTTCGAGGTCTTGTTTGAGGGCCTCTTTGAGGTCTTGTTTGAAAGCCTCTTTGAGGTCTGGTTCCCTTTCGTCGTCTGCTTCGAAGTCATGCGCTACGAGCTTAGAGCAGCGCCGATGCCGCGACCATAGGCGGGCGCACCGCGATAAATCGCGGCCGTGGTTGCGCGGAGTGTGAGCGAAAAGATATGATTTTTCTGGTCTATTCTTCGCCATCTCTCGGGCTGTTTCGCGAGGTATCGTGTTCACAGGAATCATCGAAGATCTCGGCATCGTCGAATCGCTGCGGCTCTCGAACAAGGGCGGCGTGCTCGCGTTGCGGACCGGACTTCCGGTGGCGAAGATCAAAATCGGCGAATCGATTTCGGTGAGCGGCACCTGCCTCACCGTGATCGCGAAGGCGCCCGGAAAAATCGGCGGAAAAAACGCCGGCAAGATCATGATGGATGTGTCGGCGGAAACGCTGCGCCGCTCCACGATGGCCGCGCTCAAACCCGGCGACGGCGTCAACCTCGAGCGCTGCCTCACGCTCGACAAGCTGCTCAGCGGTCACCTGGTCGCCGGTCACGTCGACGGCGTGGGCAGGGTCGTATCGATCAAGCCCGAGGGCGAATCGAAGCTCTATACGTTCGAGGCGCCCGCGAGCGAGATGCGCTACCTGGTCGAGAAGGGTTCGGTCGCGATCGACGGGATCAGCCTCACCGTGTTTGCGCTGCGCGGGCGGACTTTCTGCTGCGAGCTGATCCCGCATACGCTCAAGGTGACGACGCTCGGTTACAAGCGGCCGGGCGACGCGGTGAACCTGGAAAGCGACATGCTGGTCAAGTACGTCGAGAAAATTCTGCAAGGGCGGAAATCGATCGCCGCCGCGAGCGCGTCGTGAATCCAATAACGTCACAGCGATCGCGGCGCGGAGGCTCGTCGCGATGAGCCTGATGCAGATACCGCGCAAGATCGAGTACGCGTTGCGCGCGATGATCTATCTCGCCGACCGTCCCGCCGGCGTCGCGCGCGGCACCGAGATCGCGACCCACGAACAAATCCCCAAGTATTACCTGGAGAAAGTGATTCGCGACCTGATGCGCCGCGGATTGGTGCACGCGCGCCGCGGCCCCGGCGGCGGCTACCAGCTCGCGCGCGCCGCCGACACCATCACCTTTCGCGACATCATCGAGGCGGTCGAAGGGCCCATCACGCTGAACATCTGCACCGACGGCTCGAGCTCGTGCGCGCTGCAGCCGGGATGCCGGATGTTCCGGGTGTGGGAAAAAGGCCAGCGCGTGCTGCTCGAGGTTTTCTCCGAGACCTCGTTGCAGGATATCGCGTCGTCGCACCCGTCCTCTTATATTCCAGCGGCCAGCGCAACCGCCTCCGTCGCGGCGCCCAAGGCCTAGCGCCGCCGGGATCTTCCGGACAGAGTTGCTGATCGAGTTGCACACCGGGTTCAACGCGCGGCTGTGAGCGTCTTCGCGAACCGCCGATGCGATCGCGCTCGCAATCGATCACGATCCCACCATCAAGCCGGGCGCGATCACGTGAACGAGAACGGCCTCGAATCGATCTCCGGCCTCGGCGCCAAGCCGCGCCGCGGCATGCCCGTGTTCACCGAGAAAACTTTTTATCTCGAGGAATTTTACGGCAAGAGCCTGTTGTTCGCGCTGATTCCGCCCTCGGGCAAGCGGGTTAGCGAGCTCGACTCGTTGATCCAGACCCTGCGCGAGCTGCGCCGTAATCAGACGCGATGCGTGGTGATCGCCTCGCCCAGCTCGCTGTCGCGCCTGATACGCCGGATGGGCCGCCTGGCGCCGGCCGGCGAGCCGCCGCTGTTCAATCCGTCCGAGGGGATGCGATCGCGGCCGTATCCGCCGGATTCGGCGGTCGCGCAAATCTGGGAGGGCCTGCGCGCGGGCTCGATCGTGATCGCGGCAACCTCGACCGACGATCACGACGATTTCGTGCTTTTCGCGCAGGAACTGGCCAGCCGGCTGCGCGTCTTCAAGCTGATCCTGCTCGATCGCGAGGACGGCCTCGACGGCAAGGACGGTATTCGCCTTTCCTTCGTCGAAATGAAGCGCATCCGCCCGCTGCTCCGGCAAATGCGGCCGTCGCGCCGTGCGATCGTGCGCGCCGCCGAGCGCGCGCTGAAGGACGGCGTCGGGTCTGTCAACCTGGTCGCCCTGCGCGATGTCTACGAGGAGCTGTTCAGCTTCGTCGGCGCCGGCACGCTTTTCACCGAAACGCAGTACGGTTTTGTGCGACCGGTTTCGATCGACGATTTCGAGGAGGTCGAGGCGCTCATCGTACGCGCGCAGAACGAGGGCTTCCTGCTGCCGCGCAGCCCCGATCAGATCGCGCGGCTGCTGCCGTCGTGCTTTGGCTATCGCGTCGGCGACGAACACCTGGCGGGCATCTGCGCGCTACTCACCGAGCCTTACCGGCGCGATCACGCGGGCGAGATAACCGCGCTCTACACGCTCACCCGCTTCCACGGCGAGGGCGTCGCGCTCGAACTGATCAAGGAAATTATCAAGGAGGCGCAGGCGCGATGCCTGCGCTACGTATTCGCCTGCACCAGCGAGGAGCGTGCCGCGCGATTCTTCGCGCGGCTCCGATTCCGCCGTGTCGGTCCCGACCAGGTGCCGGCGGCGAAATGGCGCGCCTACGACCGCCAGCGTATCGAGCATCTCAGCATCTTCCATTACCAGCTTGACTGACGCGCGCGCCGCATCATGAGCGAGCCGCGCGCCAGTGTCACGTCCTCGTCCTTGCCGATCAGCATCGCCGCGATCGCGGCCGTCGCGATCGCGACCGCGGTGCTGATGTTTCATCGGCTCGGCGCCGCCGACGTATGCAGCGGCAACGAAGCGGTCGAAGGCGTGTTCGTTCAGCAGATGGTCGAGCACGGCAAGATGTTGTTCCCCCTTGAGAACGGCCGCATCCCGATGTACAAGCCGCCGCTCTTTCACTGGACCGCTGCCGCGATCGATCGCGTCGCCGGGATCACCAAGGTCACCGCCACGAACCTGAGATACCCCTCGGCGTTTTACGCGACCGCGGGCGCGATCCTCACCATGATCTTCGCCTGGGAAATCATAGGGCTCGACGGCGCAATTCTCGCCGGCCTCGCGCTTGCCGGATCGTATCAGTACGTGAGCCAGGGACGCTTCGGCCGCGTCGACATGACACTCACATTTTTCGAGACGCTCGCGCTGATGAGTTTCATCTGGTGGCTGCCGGCGACGACGACCAGTTATCGCGCACGCGGAGAGGCGACTCTTCGCCAGCAGTGGGCGCTCTATATAATGTCGCTCGCGATGGGACTTGCGGTTCTCGCGAAAGGACCCGTCGGCGCGCTCATTCCGGGACTCGCGATCGTCGTCTTCATGATCGTCGAGAGGCGCGCGCCCGGGATACTCGCGATGCTCCAGCCGGGTCCGGTGATTCTCGGCGCGGCGGTCGCCTCGAGCTGGTACCTCGCGTGCTATTTCGGCGGCCGTTACGGATTCCTCGATCGGCAGCTCGGCTGCCGAGAACGTGGGGCGGTTCTTCGGCACGCTTGGCGCGATGGCGCCGTGGTATTACTTCAAGCCGCTGCTCCTCAACTCTGCGCCGCTGAGCATCCTGGTGCCGATCGCCGTGGCGACCGCGATCGCATCAAGGCGCCATCGCTCCATCGACCAACCCGAGGATCTACCTTCCGACAACAAACGCGCCCGGATCAGCGTCCGGCTGTTCGCGATTTTCTGGCTGGCGACGGTCGCCTTCTTCACCGTCGCCGCGTACAAGCGCCGCGCGTATCTGTTGCCGCTTTGGCCCGCGTCGGCGGTGATGCTGGCGTGGTGGATCAAATCGTTTGCTTCGTCAGCATCGTCCGCGGTGCGGCGCTGGGCCCGGCTCGCCAAGTACGTATTCGCCGCGATCTGCACGGCGCTGATTGTTTTCAACTTCATCTACATTCCACACAAGGAAGTGAAAGAGTGCGCGGGCGATTCGTTTCGGCCCGCGGCGGAGGAGATCGAGCGCGTCGTCTCGGCCGGCGAGCCGCTCTATGTTTTCGGATTCAAGGAGGAACTCGCGCCGCTGCTGTTCTATCTCGATCGCGACGCGCCGCAGCTCGAGGGACGGCTCGGCGACGCACCGCCCGGGTACGTGATTGTTCCCGCCGCAGTATGGAAGGCGCATCAGAACGAAGCGCTGGATCTCGAACCGGTCCTGACCTCAGAGCACGGCCGCCGCAGCATAGTGTTACTCAAGCGCGGCAAGTCATATGCTTCAGCGCGCCCGTAACGCTGGACGCGAAGCACCCGCGCGGCCCCGATCAAGCGAACGCTCGCGTGATTTCCGGGGACCGGGCTAATCTACCGCGGTCACTGGAGGCCTGATGGATTCGCGCGCAGATCAACGGCTGCTGTTGGTGCTGAGCGTCATCGCCGGATGCACCGACATCATTGGCTTTCTCGGACTCAACGGTCTCTTCACCGCCCACATCACCGGCAACCTCGTGATCCTGGCCGCGCACATCGTCGCCGGCGGCCAAGCTGACGTCCCGCGGATGCTGGCGGTACCGGTCTTTATTGTCACGATCATCCTGACGATCGTGCTGGCCGGCGCTCTGGAATCGCTAGGACGCGCCGTGGTGCGCCCATTACTGTTGCTGCAATTCCTTTTCCTCGCCGGCTTTCTCATGGTCTGCGTCGCCGCCGGCTCGGGCCTCGACCCGAACGCGACGCTCGGAATTTTCGCCGGGATGCTCGGCGTCGCCGCGATGGCCGTGCAGCACGCACTGGTGCAGAGCTCGCTTAAAGGATCGCCCGCCACAGCCGTAATGACGAGCAACGTCACCCGCTTTGCGGTGGATGTCGGCGAGGTGCTGCGCGGCGGCGATCCGGCCAAGGTCGCCGTCGCTCGCGAGCGGGCCGCACGCACTCTGCCACCGATTGTCGGCTTCATCGTTGGATGCGCCCTCGGCGGGGCGTGCGAGGCTGCACTTGGCCTGTCGTCGCTCGCCTTGCCTACCGGCCTCGCTCTGCTCGCGTTCGCGATGGGATTTGCGGTCGAGTCCGACCAAGCGCGCTGATGATCCGGCGCCAGCCAGATTTCTGATCGCTCTGCCAGCGGCGACACGCTGTCGAGTTGGGTCAGCGCGCGAGAGCCCGGTAGCGGAAACAATCGACCGTGTGATCGTTGACCATCCCGGTCGCCTGCATGAAGGCATAGCAGATGGTCGAACCGACGAAGCGAAAGCCGCGGCGCTTGAGGTCCTTGCTCATCGCGTCGGACTCCGCGGTGCTCGCGGGCACCTGCTTCATCGCGCGCCACGAATTGACGCGCGGGCTGCCGCCGACGAAACCCCAGATGTAGGCGTCGAAGCTTGCGAACTCTTTTTGTACCGCGCGGAACACCTTGGCGTTGTCGATCGCCGCGCCGATCTTGAGCCGGTTGCGAACGATCCCGGGATTCTTGAGCAGCCGGGCGACGTTGCCGGCATCATAACGGGCAACCTTCGCGGCGTCGAAACGGTCGAACGCCGCGCGATAGTTGTCGCGCTTGCGCAGAATCGTGTCCCAGCTCAGACCGGCCTGCGCACCCTCCAGGATCAGGAACTCGAACAGTAAGCGGTCATCGTGGACCGGCACGCCCCATTCCTTGTCGTGATACTCAACCGCGAGATCGTTGCGCGCCCATCCGCATCGGATGCGCGCCCGCGCCTTGTCATCCACGCTCGAAGTCGCCGCTGCCATCGGAACGCTAGTCCGCCGCGCGAGCTTCCGCTTCGCTTACCGACGCCTGCGGCGCTGCCGACCGATCTTTCGCCGCATCGTCGCAGCGCTGCTTCAAATCCTTAAATGCCTCTTCCACGAATGACTTCATCAGCGCGATGTCGGGCACCAGCCGCGGCTCGGCCATCATCCCGAAGTATAGGTTCTGGTTGTAGCTGAGAATCGCAACGCAGTAGCCGACGTTTCCGGCCAGCGGCACCAGCGGGATCATGTCAAGGCACAGATGGCCGGTCAGATAGAGCGGGACCATCACACCCGGCACGTTGGTCGCGAGGAAATTCAGTCCCGGCGCCGGCAGCGCAAAGCCGCCCGGACGCGGCGTCCATCCGGTGAGGCGCGCGACTGTCGAGGCCGCGTCGGCAGTAAACGTCATCACCCGCGACGCCGCCGCCATCAGGCTCGGCGGAATCCCGTCGCTCAGCCCCAGCATTCCGTCGAGCGCCTGCGCCGACCCGGACGACTTGATCCGTTCGGTCTGTTCGTTGATTTGCTTGAGCCGCTCGACCACGTCCATGGGCTCAGCCGGCGCGGTCGGGAACATCATCGAGACCCGGTTGCCGAGCGAGCTCTGTTCTTCCTTGCGCCGCACGTTGACCGGACATGCGACACAGAGCTCCGCGCCATTGGCGGCATACCCGTGATGCTCCAAATAGCGCGCCGCGCCCTCGGTCAGAACCGTTAGCACCACGTCGTTGACCGAGCCGCCGAAAGTGCTTCGGATCGCGCGGAAGTCGGTGAAGGAAAGCTTGAGCCATGCGAGCGAGCGGCGCTGTGTTATCGGCGCGGCATTCCAGGGCGTCGCGACGATCTTCCGCGCGACCAGCTCGCCGACCTGCCGCGCCGCCACTCCCAACGAGCGAGCGCGATCCGCCCGCGACGCGGCCCCCTCCATTATCTCGCGGGTGGTGCGCGCCGCCTTGTCGGCCGTGTTCGACATCACCTCGCGGGCCGCATCCGCGATCCGCTTGAACGGATTGGAAATCGGAGCGGGCGTCCACGGCTCCGGTTCCGGCGGCACGGGCTCCGACTCCCGGTGAAAATCATAGGTCGCTTTCAGCAACTCGACGCCGGACACGCCGTCGACCAGGCAATGATGCACCTTCCACATCACGGCGCTGCGTCCGCCCTCGAGGCCGTGGTAGACGTGGCCCTCCCACAACGGGCGCGAGCGATCCAGCGGCCGCTCATAGTCGTGCATCATTTCCGCAAGCGCTTCGGCCTCGCTAATCCCGGGGGTCAATTCGTGAAGCTCGAAATGGTCGGCAACGCGGAAATTCGGATCGTCTTCCATCATCGCGTGCGCCAGGTTGAGGGGAACTGGCACCAGGCGCTGTCGATAACGCGGGATCAGATAGATGCGATCCTCCAGATGGCGCACCAGGCTATCGAGCTCGATTCTGCCTTCGAGAAACCCTATCGACCCGATATGAAGCGGGCCGTTGGTCGTCTCCGCATATATAAAAGTTGCGTCCTGAGTCGACAGGCGATAGGCGGAGCTGGTACCGAGGGCTTTGGGAGCCATTTCGCAAGACCTCCTGTCGTGAACCGGTGCGAGCGCGCAAGGGACTCTTCCCCCTGCCGTTCAGATGGTCCCGCATGAGTAGTTCTGTCAGACATTGGCAGGCGTCCTCTCGCCTGCGCAAGCTTTATTTGCGCGCGATTCGCTTGCCGGGAACGAAGCAATGTTGCAAGGATGAATTTCTTGACGACAACACTTTCGGCCGATCAAGGATGCGAACCCACAGCAACGCGTGCACGCGGCGGGAGCGAGCAATCCAATGGCATCAGTGAATTCGGAAGCCTCCGGGAGGAAACCCATGGCTCAAAAGAACAAGACCAATCGTCCATATCCGGCCCAGCTCAAACTGCGCGATGGCCGCCAGGCAACCATCCGCATGATGGAACCGGCGGACAAGGACGCGATTCTCAAGTTTGCCGCCCAACTGCCCAAGGACGACTTGCTCTTCCTGCGCATCGACATCACCGACAAAGAGGTCGTAAAGCAGTGGGTCGACAACCTGAAGGAAGGCCGCACCATAACGCTGCTCGCGGAGCTCGACGGCGAGATCGCCGCCTACGCCAGCGTTCATCTCGATCAGGCGCGATGGACCAGGCGGGTCGGTGAGATTCGCATCAACGCAGCGTCGAAGTACCGCGGCCTGGGACTGGGGAGGCGGCTGGCGGCGGAAATATTCGACCTCGCGCGATCGCTCGGCCTCAAGAAGATAACTGCGCAGATGACTCCCGATCAGACTGCGGCGCGCGCAGCCTTCGAGCACCTGGGCTTCCAGGTCGAGGCGGTCCTGACCGACTGGGTCGAAGACCGCACCGGCCGCTCGCGCGACCTGCTCATCATGACCTACGACGTGGCAGGATTTTCAGACCAGGTAGTCGCCTGAGCGGGGGCCGGACAGCCGCCAGCCCCCTGCCATGAGAATCGTCCGCTACAGCCACGACGGTCGCGAACGATATGGGGCCCTGGAAGGAGATCGCATCGAGCCCCTGGAAGGTGAACTCGATGCGCTCAGAAAGACTGGAGCCAAATCGATTCCGCTCGATTCGGTCCGGCTCCGCGCGCCTGCAACACCGAGCAAGATTGTTGCCGCCGGTTTGAATTACCGCGAACTTGTACGAGACCTGAGCGTCGAGCCGCCCGAGGAACCGCTGCTATTCATCAAACCGTCGACCGCGGTGATCGGTCACAATGACGCGATAGTGTACCCGCGGCAAACGCAGGAGCTGTACTACGAAGGCGAACTGGCGATCGTCATCGCGCGCAGAGCCTCACGGGTTGCGGCGTCCGAAGCGCGGCGATACGTGCTCGGCTACACCTGCATGAACGATGTCACGGCGGGCGACCTGCAAAGTCGTGATCACGAATTCACTCGCAGCAAGAGTTTCGACACGTTCGCACCGCTCGGTCCAGTCATCGAGACCGCCATCGAAGATCCCGATGATCTCGCGCTCACCACAAAACACAACGGAGAACTTCGTCAGAATACCCGCACCTCGAACCTGATCTTCAAGTGTGACTACCTGGTCAGCTTCATTTCACACATCATGACGCTGCTGCCCGGTGACGTGATTTCGACCGGTACGCCGCCGGGCATCGGTCAAATGAAGCCCGGCGACGTAATCGAAATCGAGATTGAAGGAATCGGACGGCTGACCAATACCGTCGCCGCGATGTAACCGAGACGATGCGAGCCGGATCGATCAGATCGGTAGCGCGTAAGAACTGAGGACGCGCACCTTGTTGCGGCGCCGAAACGCCATCCGCGCAGCGCCAGCGCCGCAGGCATCGCTCATCTCCGCGCAGCGACTATTTGCCCGGTTCTCCGCTAATCGCGGGCGCGACTCCGGATGCGTCATCCGAGCCAATCACCCGCTCGAAGCGTTCGGTGGCGCTGGCCATCTCCGTTAGCATGTCCTGAACTACCTGACGGACGCTTAGTTCCTGATCCATCACGCCCACCACCTGGCCGACCGGCGTGTACATCAACTCGACCACTTTATCGCGCATCGCGCGATGCTGCGCATCCATCAGCAGAATCTGCTGGAGCGGATACGGCAACGGCGCCGGCGCTTCGCGCGATTCCCACGCATCGGACCACGGGGTGCGAAGATGGCGCTGCTGCTTGCCTGAAATGTAACGGCCGCGGACGGCGTCTTGCGATTTAGCCCCGAGCAGTTTCTTTTTGATCTCAGGTGCGGTGTCGCTTTGGATTGTCGTCAGCCAGACCGAACCGCACCACACACCCTCCGCGCCGAGCATCAGCGCCGCGGCCAGTTGCCGTCCGCCGGATATTCCCCCCGCGGCGACCACCGGCAGAGGCGCAACCGCATCGACCACTTGCGGCGTAAGCACCATCGTCGAGATATCTCCGGTATGGCCGCCTGCCTCGGTTCCTTGCGCGATGAGGAAGTCCGCGCCCGCATCACGATGCCGGTATGCGTGTTCGACCTTGCCCACCAATCCGGCCACCTTGATTCCTTTGCTGTGGGCTTTCTCGATTATGTGGCTGGGCGCCACTCCCAGTGCGCTCGCCATCAGCGCGACCGGATGCTTGAACGAAATATCGAGGAGTTCCTCCGCGACTTCTTCCCCGGACCTCCTTCGCATCGTGGTGCGCTCTGGAAGCGGCCGAAGGTTGTACTTACTGAGTAGGCTCTCGGCGAAATCGCGATGCGTCCGCGGGATGATGGCCTCGATGTCCATCACGTCGCCGCGGTTTTGAATCTTCTCCGATTTGGCGGGCAGCAGCATATCGACGCCGTAAGGACGCCCGCCGACGTGCTCATCGATCCACTTCAGCTCCAACTCGAGCTGATCGGGCGTGAACGCGGTTATCCCGAGCACTCCGATCCCGCCTGCTTTGGTGACTTCAACTACAACGTCTCTGCAATGCGAAAACCCGAAGACCGGGATCTCGACGCCGAACATCTCGCAAATCCTGGTACGCATGGTTGCCTCCGAATCCGATGGCCGAGCAGCTGAATGTCAGAGCGCGCTCCTTCTCCGCAGTACCACACTTCCGACGATGCCACCAAAACGTCGCCGGTCGGGCCTTGGCCCCACCCTGCGCAGTTCGTTTATCCACAGATCGATGGATTTTCTGACGGAAAGAGGCCGTCAGAACTTCGCACTCAACGTCTCGTGCTCTATGATCGCTGCTCAAATGACGAAGAAGGAAGCGATCCGGCGCCTCGAGAAGCTCGCGCTCGAAAAGGGGCACAAGCGGAACTATTACGTCAAAAGGGCGCTGGTCGAATTTCTGGATCGCAACGCGCTTCCCGGCGACAGGCGGACGCATACGAACGGTTTCTCGACCCTCGACGAAGTCTCTCGCCGCCTGAACAGGTTTTCGCCTAATTCGTACCCAGGTTAACGCCGATAAGTCGGACCCTGAGAACTTGCGCGACGCCAGTGACTTGACGCCTGGATCACGCGTGAGCCGGCGCCGTACGCGCGGCGCCGGTTAGCGTCGCTGCCAGCGTGGTCAAGTCGTCGTCGTCGTAATAGTCCATCATGATTCGCCCCGGCGTCCTGCCGCGCCGGCGCACGATCCTGACTTTGCGCTTGAGCGCGCGTTGCAGGTTGTCGACGAGAGCGTTGAGGTTCGCGTCGGCGACCGAGTGTGCGCTGCTCGCATGGCGCCGCTGCCGATGCGCGCTGGCGAGCTCCTCGGCGCCTCGCGCCGAGATTTTTCCCTCCACGATCGAGCGCGCCGCAGCGATCTGCGCCGCAGCCGGTTTGAGCGCGAGCAGCGGACGCGCCTGGCCGGCGCTCAGCGCGCCGGCCGCGATCATGTCGAGCACCTCGGGCGCGAGCTCCAGCAGGCGAATCGCATTGCTCACGTAGGGACGGCTTTTCCCGATTCGCGCGGCGACCTGCTCGTGGCTGAGCTCGAACTCTGTTACCAGCCGATCGAACGCGCGGCCCTCCTCGACGGCGTTGAGCTCTTCGCGCGCGAGATTTTCGACCAATGACATCTCAAGTGCGGCGCGGTCGTCGAGCTCGCGCACGATTACCGGCACCGCCCCGAGTCCGGCGGCGCGCGCCGCGCGCAGTCGGCGCTCGCCCGCGATAAGCTGGTAGCGCGGCGCGGCAGCAGCGGTGTCGGGAGCGGCGAAGCGGACTATCCGAACTATCAGCGGCTCGATTATTCCCTGGCTCTCGATCGCTCTCGTCAGCTCCTGGAGCCGTTCAGCGTCGAAGTGAGTACGCGGCTGAAAAGGCCCCGGGCTGATCGCGTCGAGCGCGACCATCGCGACCTGCGACGCCCCCGGCGCAATTTGCGATTCCGCAGCCGGAGCGCTGTCTTCCGCGACCGTGCTCTCGATCAGTGCGTCAAGTCCGCGGCCCAATGGTTTCCGCATCATCCAGCGTCTCCATCTGACTTTTTGTGGTCTGACTTTTTTTGGCCGGCATATTCTTGCCCGCATTCTTCTCGCGAGCGACTAGAATTAAATCTTGTTCGGCAGATGCGTCTCGGCCGACGGCTCGCTCGAATCTGCCGACCGGCTCAAGCGTATCCGCAGTGGGCTCGCGTGAGTCCACCGTCGGCTCGCGCGCGAGAATTTCCGCGGCGAGATTTCGGTAGCTGGCCGCGCCCGCCGATTTGGTCTCGTACTCGAGCACCGAGAGTCCGTGGCTGGGGCTTTCCGAGAGCCTGACGCTGCGCGGCACCACGCTCTGGAAAACCTTGTCGCCGAAATGCGAGCGCACCTCCGCGGCGACCTCGTGGCTGAGGCGATTGCGCGAGTCGAACATGGTGAGCACGAGGCCCTCGATTTCGAGCGTGGGTTGCAGCGCGGCGCGGACCTTTTTAATCGTCGCGAGCAGCGAGCGAAGGCCCTCGAGCGCGTAGTACTCGCATTGCATCGGGACCAGGACCGAGTCGGCGGCGACGAGAGCGTTGAGCGTCAGGATACCCAACGAGGGCGGTGTATCAACTAGAACATAGTTATATTTGTTCCGCGCCGAGTCCAACAGTGCGCGCAGGCGTCGCTCGCGCCCTTCCATCGTCGCAAGCTCGATTTCGGCGCCGACCAAGTCGCCTCCCGAGGGCGCCAAAGAGAGCATCGGACGCACGTCGCGAACTATTTCAGCGAGCGGAACGCCCGATACAAGAGCGTCATAGACAGTCTTTTGACTACCAGCCGCGTCGGCGCTTGCAGATGCGCTCGAGACGTCAGCGTTCGCAGTCAGGCCGGAAGTGGCATTGCCCTGTGGATCGAGATCGACCAGCAGGATGGTGCGGCCGGATTCGGCGAGCGCGAAGGCGAGATTGATCGCCGTCGTAGTCTTGCCAACGCCGCCTTTTTGATTGGCTATCGCGATTACCCGCCCCACAACCACACCCTCGACGCCCACGCGAACTTGCCGACTCGGGACACCAACTGGTTTCACGTGAAACCGGTCGGCTCCACTATTAAGCCTGCGCTCGCGGGATAAATCAAATGCCGCGACGCGAATTGCTCACAGCTTAGTCTTGCGCCAGACTGCGAGCACGCGATTCGCCCTGCGGCCGTTATGGTTGAGCGAATATTTCTTCTGGACGCAAGCGTCGAATCCGGCGGTCGCAGCGAGCTCGTGTTCGAGCGTTTGCGCTTCGCTCGCGTATTGAAGTGCGAAACCGCCGGGCTTCAGCGCCGCGTGCGCGAGCGCGAAAAAGTCTGCGACGCCGAGCGCGCGGGTCACGACCAGGTCGTACTCGCGCCCGCATCTCGGATGTGTTTGTCCTGGTGTGCTCGACGCGCGCGTTAGGCAGGCCCATCTCGGCAATCGCGAAGTCGATAAAGCTCGCGCGCTTGCGCCGAGCCTCGATCAAGGTGAAATCGGCTTCGCACGCGGCCGCGAGAATCAGACCCGGGAAGCCCGCGCCGCTGCCGACGTCGAGGATTCGTCGCCGCTCGACAAACGCGTCCGCCAACGGACCGGGATCGTCACCGCCCGCGATGACGATCGGCATGACGCTGTCGACCACGTGAAATGCGACCTCGCCAGGATCGTGCGGCCGCGCGGTTAGATTGCTTCTGGAACCCCAGATCGCGAGCGTCGCAGCGAAGGTCTCGATTCTCGCGCCGAACGCCGGTGCACGTACGAAGATCCCGAGCGCATGTTCAACTTCGCTCCGGACCTCTCTCGCGATCTGCTGCGCCGCATCAGTCGGGACGACCACCTTGTGCTGGCGCTTCAATTTATCGATGTTTCACGTGAAACGATTCGCCGGCCTTATTGGCCACTTCTGATATGGACGGCGATGATCGCGACCGCCGCGGGCGTGATTCCCGGCATCCGCGCCGCTTGCCCGAGCGAATGCGGACGCGCGCTTGACAGCCGCTCCCGCACTTCATTGGACAGCCCGCCGACGCCGTGAAAGTCGACCCAGTCGGGGATCACCGTGTCCTCGAGGCGCTTGAAGCGCTCGACGGCCTCGGCCTGCCGCTTTACGTAGCCGTCGTACTTGATTTCGATTTCGAGCTCGGCGGCTTCGTCGAACGACAGCGTCGACTCAAGCCCGGCCATCGCGATCGCATTGGCATACGAAATCTCCGGCCGCCTCAGCAGCTCAGACGCCCGAGTCGGATGCGATATCGTGGTCGATCCGGACTCCGCGAGGATCGCATTGACGCGATCGCTCGCGACCACGTTGCTCGCTTCCAAGCGCGCAATCTCTGCCGCGACGTTGGCGGTCTTCGCACGCACGCGCGCACCAGCGGCCTCGTCGAGCAACCCAAGGCGCTCGCCAACAGGCGACAGCCGCCGATCCGCATTGTCCTCACGCAGAAGCAGGCGATACTCGGCGCGCGAGGTGAACATTCGGTACGGCTCGCCGCCGATTCCGCGCGTCACTAGGTCGTCGATCATCACCCCGATGTACGCCTGATCGCGGCGAAGCACGAGCGGTGCGCGCCCGCTGACCTTCATCGCGGCGTTGATTCCCGCGATGAGTCCTTGGGCCGCCGCCTCCTCGTAACCGGTGGTGCCGTTGAGCTGGCCGGCAAAGAAAAGCCCGCTCACCAGCCGTGTTTCGAGCGACGGATACAACTGCGTCGGATCGGAAAAGTCGTACTCGATCGCATAGCCGGGACGCATTATCTCGGCGCTCTCGAGTCCCTTTATCGAGCGGACCATCGCGATCTGAACGTCCAGCGGCAGGCTGGTCGACAGCCCGTTGGGATAGACCTCGACCGTGTCGAGTCCCTCGGGCTCCAGGAAAATCTGATGGCGCTCCTTGTCCCGAAAGCGCATCACCTTGTCCTCGACCGACGGGCAGTAGCGCGGCCCGCGGCTCTGGATTACGCCAGAGTACATCGGCGAGCGATCGATTCCGCCGCGAATGATCGCGTGAGTCGCCGAGTTGGTGAAGGAAAGATGGCACGGCACCTGATCGCGGGCGATCCGCTCAGTGCGAAACGAGAACGGCGGCGGCGGCTCGTCGCCCGCGATGCTGTCGAGCCCGGAATAATCAATCGTGCGGGAGTCCAGCCGCGGGCAGGTTCCCGTCTTGAGGCGACCGATGCGAAAGCCGAGTTCCTCCAGATGCCCGCTCAGGCCCATCGCGGCGAAGTCACCAGCGCGCCCGGCGGAGTAGTTCTTGAGCCCGACATGGATCAGCCCTTTCAGGAAAGTCCCGGTGGTCAGCACCACCGTCGGCGCTTCGAAGACCTCGCCGATTTGGCTCTCGACGCCGCGCACCGCGCCGTCGGCGACGATCAGCCGCTCGACGCTGGCCTGCCGTATCATCAGATTCGTCGCCGACTCGAGCACGCGTTTGCTGCGCGCGCGATACGCCGCCTTATCGGCCTGCGCACGGCGCGCGCGTACTGCCGGCCCCTTGCGGGTGTTGAGAAAGCGGAACTGGATGCCGGTTTCGTCGATCGCCAGGCCCATCTCGCCGCCGAGCGCGTCGATCTCGCGCACCAAGTGCCCCTTGCCGATTCCGCCGACCGCTGGATTGCATGACATCTGGCCGATATGGTCGAGGTTGAGCGTCAGCATCAGGGTGTTGGCCCCAATCCGAGCCGCGGCGAGAGAGGCTTCGATTCCGGCGTGTCCTGCGCCGACCACGATGACGTCGTATTTCATGAAGTTAGTCGCGGGCGGAGGAGATTATGGCGCGGAGCGACGCCGCGCGCAAAAGGGCGTGAGATTGAATTAGACTGCAGCCTTGTTCCTTCTACTTTTAGTAGGATAAATTTACATACTAGCGAGTGACGCGCGCCTCGTCGCGCGGTCTTGCTTAGCTCTCAACCGAACGCCATAATCGCGCCCTCCTCGTGGACGCATAGCTCAGCCTGGCTAGAGCACTTGCCCAACATGCAAGGGGTCCCTGGTTCAACTCCAGGTGCGTCCACCACTTTCAATCAAGTGCCATTACGCTTGCGCGCTTTTTCGCGCGGGCGAGTCACTTGCCGATGCAGAACTCGCGGAAGATAGCGTCGAGCACGTCCTCGGGGCCGACTTCACCGGTGATCTGCCCGAGCGCGTCGGCCGCCGCGACGACGTCGACCGCGACGATCTCCGGTGGCATCATCGCGAGCGCGGCGTGCCGTGCCGCCTTCAACGCTCGCAGCGCGCGCGCCAGCGCCTCGCGATGGCGCTCGCGCGAGATGGCGATTCCGTCGCTCGCGTCGCCTGCAGCCGCGAGCGTCTCGATCGCGCGCGTCAGCTCGGCGCGAAACTCCCCCAGGCTCTCGGCGCTCAACCTTAACGCCGAGAATGGAAGTATGGGCATCCGCAAGCCCCTGTCGCGCAGCACGCCAGCATCGATCACAGCGGGAAGGTCGCTCTTGTTGAGTATCGCGACTCCGGCGCGTCCCGCCGATAGCCGGATGATCTCCGCGTCCTCGCCCTCGAACGGCCGCGAGGCGTCGAACACGGCGATCATCAAATCCGCCGCCGCCAGCGACTTCATGGTGCGCTCGATTCCGATGCGCTCGACTATGTCGATTTCGACATTAAAATTAACGCCGCCTGCCGCGCGCACGCCCGCGGTGTCCTGCAGCACGAGCGGATACGCGCCGAGCTGAATCGAGTCCTCGATCACGTCGCGAGTGGTGCCGGGGATCGGCGTGACGATCGCGCGCTCCGTACCGAGCATGACGTTGAGGATGCTGGATTTCCCGACGTTGGGTTTGCCGGCGATCACCGCGCGCGCGCCGTCGCGCATCAGGCGCCCGCGCGCGAAGCTGTCGTGCAGCAGCGCCGCGTGCCCTATGAGCCGCTCGATATCACCGGCTATCTGATGGCGCGAGGGCAGGTTCAGGTCCTCGTCGGAAAAATCGATCTCGACCTCGAGATGCGCGCGAATCGCGATGATCTCCGCGCGCATCCGCTCGACGCGCTCCGCGAGCGCCCCGGTGAGCTGCGCGAGCGCCTGCCGGAGCGCGCTTTCGCTCCGCGCCGCGACCAGATCGGCGATCGCTTCGGCCTCGGTCAGGTCGATGCGACGATTCAGGAAGGCGCGGCGGGTGAACTCGCCCGGCTCGGCCATCCGCGCGCCCGCCGCCATCGCGAGCGCAACGACCCGGCGCACCAGGTAAATTCCGCCGTGGCATTGCAGCTCGGCCACGTCTTCGCCGGTAAGGCTCGCCGGCGCCGGCATCACGACCGCCAGCGCCCGGTCTACGAGCGCACCGCTCGAAGGATCGACGATCTCGCCCAGACCGAGGTGGCGCGCCGCCAGCTTGCGGCCGCGCGCACCCGCAGCCGGGCGCCAAATAGCGCCCAGGATTTCGAACGCGCGCGGGCCCGACAGGCGAACTATCGCGACTGCCGCTGCTCCGGGCGGCGTCGCGGGCGCGACGATGGTGTCCTGGACGTACATGTCCTCTGGCGGTGGACTCCTGCGAATGAAATCATATTAAAGCGCTGGGCGCACGCGCCCTTGCTCCGGGGCTTGCGGTATGGTTCCATTGCGTGTCCGGAGTGTTACGAGACCTCACGCACAGAGAACCTCGAAGCGCGTATCGCAAATCCCGGAAATGCAAAATCCAGTGACGGGCGCCTGCGCCTGAACACGAGTAACTTGGCCGCGACTGATGAAAAGGACCTACCAGCCTCACAACCGCCGACGCATACGGACGCACGGCTTCCTCGCCCGCATGGCCACGCCCGGGGGACGCAATATCCTACGGCGCAGGCGCGCCAAGGGGCGCCGCCGGCTCGCGATCTCGATTCCGCCGAAGCAGCCGGGCTAGTCCGGCCGCGTGCGCCGATGAGCCTCGCAGCCGTCGACCGGCTGCATCGAAGCGCCGAATTCCTGAGCCTTCAACGCCGCGGCGCGCGCTCCCAGAGCACCCACTTCGTGGTCTACGCGGGTAAATTTCACGACGACGATCAACGCTCGCGACTGGGCGTCACCGTCTCGCGCCGGATCGGCAACGCGGTGAAGCGCAACCGTATCAAGCGCCACGTGCGCGAGTGCTTCCGCCTCAGCCTGCGCGCGCGGATTGCGCCCGGCGTCTCGATGGTGGTGATCGCGCGCGCCGGCGCCGCCGACCTCGACAGCCCCGCTATCAATGCCGAGCTGGTGACTGCTACGCTCGGTCTCGTCCACAAACTCAGGACTCCTCAACCATGAGGCCGCTCCAAATCGTATCGAAGGAGCTCCGACGAGCGCCGCGCTACGCCGCGATCGTGATGATCGCGGTCTACCGCGCGTTCGTCTCGCCGTTGCTGCTTTCACTGTTCGGCCGCGCCTGCCGCTTCGAGCCGAGCTGCTCGGCCTATGCGAGCGAGGCTCTTCGACGCCACGGCCTGCTTCGCGGCGGCGCGCTCGCGGCGCGTCGCGTCTCGCGATGCCATCCGATGGGCGGCCATGGATTTGATCCTGTGCCCGACCATCCATTCGTCTCCCGCAAGAGCTGAGGAAGTAAATCATTTGGACATCAGCAGAATAATTCTCGCCTTCGTGCTGTCGTTGGTCCTGGTGGTCGCCTACCAGGAACTGGTGCTCAAGCGCCTCTATCCGCCGCCGAGCCAGCAGAACGCGCAACCAGGGAAAAACCCCAACGGTGCGATACCGTCTGCCGGTGCGCCGATCGCGGCAGGCGAACCTATGGCGGCTGGCACATCAGGATCTGCTCTGAATGGAACGGTCCCGCCTGGAGCGGCGGCGGCGCCGCAGGCCGTGGAGTCGGCCTCATTGCAAGGTGCATCGCCGCCGGGCGCGGCGGAGCAGACGATCAATGTCTCTACCGATCTGTACGTCGCGCAATTCACGACCCGCGGTGCGCGCCTCAAGAGTTTCCGGCTCAAGCGCTACAACGAGACAGCATCGCCGCAGAGCGGATGGTACGAGATGGTGCGGCCCTCGCCGAACGGACGGCTGCCGCTCGGGGCGCTGGTGGTGCGCGGCGACCAGGTCCTGGACGACCATGCGCTCGACTACTCGACCAACGCCCCGGAGAAAAACGAACTAGGCGCGACCGGAAACACGACGCTTGTATTCACCGCACAGACCGCCGAAGGTTCAAAGATCGAAAAGACTTTCACGATGCGTGGCGGCAGCTACGTCTACGAGATGAACGTGGCTATATCCGGCGGCCCACCGCCGGCCCAGACCGGTCTTACCCTGAGCCAGCCGCTCACCGCGCTGGTCGGCGCCTATCGCGACGTCCCCGAGCTGCAGGCCGACATCCAGGACAAGGTGCTGACCGAGACCGAGAGCAAGCTGCGCAAGGGCGTCGAGCCGGTGAGCGGCCAGATCCAGTACGCAGGCTTCGGCGACCGCTACTTCCTGACCGCGTATCTGCCGGAGAGCCCGGCCACCGGGACGCTTACGATGGCCTTCCTGTCCGACGAGGCGATCGCGCGCCTGCTGTTCGACGGCGCCACCGAGGTCAAAAGCCGCGTCTACATGGGACCGAAGCTGCTGTCGGCTCTGGAAGCCACCAGCCCGTCGCTGCGCAAGGCGATCGACTTCGGCTGGATGTCGATCCTGGCGCTCGCTCTGCTGCGCGCGCTCGAGGTCTTTCATCGCGTCGCGCCCAACTGGGGCGTCGATATTGTCCTGATGACGATCGCACTGCGCATCGTCATGTTGCCGATGTCGATTCGCAGCCAGCGCTCGATGATGAAGATGCAGCGCCTGCAGCCGCAGATGGAGCGGATGCGCGCACAGTACAAAGACGACAACGAGCGCCTCCAGCGCGAGATGGTCGATCTCTACAAGCGCAATCACGTCAATCCGCTCGGCGGATGCGCGCCGATGGCGTTGCAGCTCCCGATTTTCATCGGGCTCTACGAAGCGCTGCTCAACGCGATCGAGCTGCGCCATGCGCCGTTCATCGGATGGATCACCGACCTGTCCAAGCCCGACTGCCTCCATATCCCGGGGATGCCGCTGCTGCCGTACACCAACTGCCACGGCATTCCAGTGCTGGTCCTGCTGATGGGGCTCAGCACTTTCCTGCAGCAGAAAATGTCGCCCACCGTGCCGGATCCCAATCAGCAGAAGATGATGATGCTGACGCCGATCATTTTCACCGTGATGCTGATCAATTTTCCGTCCGGCCTGTCACTGTATTATTTCTCCTCCAACGTGCTGGGTATCATTCAGCAATTTTTCCTCAACCGGGAATTCAAACAGTACAGCCCTGTCACCGCATGAGCACCACCGACTCGATTGAAGTAACCGCCGCATCAACTGAAGACGCAACCAGACAAGCCCTCGACAAGCTCGGCGCCGATGAAGCCGACGTCGTAATCGAGGTGCTTGTAACGCCGCGGGCCGGCGTGCTCGGCTTGGGCGTGCGGCAGGCGCGCGTGCGCGTCACCCGTCGCGAGCCTTCCGCGCCAAGCACCCGCGTTCAGCCACCGACGCCCTCGGCCCCGGCGGACTCGCCGCCGGCAAAATCTCAGGCAGCTCCGCCGCGACGCGATGAGCGGCCGCCGCGCGAACCGAGGGCCCCGCGCGAGCCGCGCCCGCCGCGCGACCCTCGCCGTCCGCGCAACGCGGGTCAGCAGCGCGACCAGCGCCAGCAGCGCAATGCGGATCAAGAGCCCGCGCGCGCCTCCAGTGCGGCGGCGGAAGATTCCGGCGAAGAATCGCGCAAGACCGCCAATGTGCAGGAGCAACTCCACGAGGCCAGCGCGATCCTCGCGCAGATTCTCGAGATCATGGGCGAGAAGGCCGAGGTCAAGGAGAGCTCATTCGACCCCGAGGCGCTCGAGCTCGAAATAAAGGGCGACGGCTCGGGAATCTTGATCGGACGCCATGGCCAGACCCTCGACTCGCTCGAGTACCTGGTCAACCGGATCCTGGCCCGGCGCATCAAGGACGCGGCGCCGATCTCGGTCGAGACCGAATCGTACCGCGCGCGCCGCCGCCAGCAGTTGCATCGGATGGCGCTCTCGATGGGCGAGCGGGCCAAGCGCGAGCACGAGCCGGTCAGACTCGAGCCGATGCCGCCGCGCGACCGCCGCGTCGTGCACCTGGCGCTGAAGGACGACCCGATGATTACCACGCGCTCGTCGGGTGACAGCTTCATGCGCTCGATCGAGATCGTTCCGGTCGAGCGGCGCCGCGAGCGCGAACGTGACAATCGCCCGCGTGAGCGCGAGCGCACGCCGGAACCCGACAACGCGCTGGGCGAGCAGGGCGGCTTCAAGCACGGGCAGAAGAGAATCGTCTAATCGTCTAGTTGATCAACGCGGCCGGCCGGCCGCGAATCACCGGCGCGTGCGCGGACGCTTAGCTATTAGGGTCCATCCCCCACTTCACCTTGTTCGCCGCAACCTGCTCCGGCGTCGGATGCTCGACCTGGACGAAGGCCTTGACCTTGAACTGATCCATGATATCGAGCATCGCGTGATTGAGCGCGATATCGTCGTTCAGGAGTTCGGGGACCGCCGGCTCCTCGAAAATCGCCTGCCAGGGGCATTCGGGCTCACACGCGCCGCAATCGATGCATTCGTCGGGATTGATATAGAGCTGGTTGGGAAACTTTTCTTTATCGGCGCCCACGTATTCGTAAATGCAATCCACGGGGCACACGCTGACGCATCCGGTGTCCAAGCAGTCACGGCATAGACGAGTGATGGTCCAGGGCATGGCTTAACAATCTCTCCTGTCGAGAAGCGTCGGGGCATTTAAGCTATAACGACACCGCGACTCTGGAAAGACCGCCAAAGCACGGCGCTCGGCGCGGGTACGCTATGCAGCGCCGGCCCCGCAAGTACAATAAAGTCGCCAAAATGATAATCGCCAGGTACCACTGAACGATAAATTTCGCTTAGGCCAGAGGACTAACCGATGACTGCCAAGGAAAATCGCCCGGGCACGGGCTCCCGTATCGAAACCGACAGCATGGGCGCGATCGAAGTCCCCAGCGATCATTACTGGGGCGCGCAGACTCAGCGCTCGCTGCAGCACTTCGCGATCGGCTCCGACAAGATGCCGCGCTCGGTGATTCGCGCCTTCGGAATCCTTAAGAGGGCCGCCGCCGAGGTGAATCGCGACCTCAAGAAACTGCCCGAGGACAAGGCGCGGCTTATCGTGCAGGCCGCCGACGAAGTCATCTCCGGCGCGCTCGACGAAGAATTCCCGTTGCGCATCTGGCAGACGGGCAGCGGCACGCAGACCAACATGAACGCCAACGAGGTCATCTCGAACCGCGCGATCGAGCTCGCCGGCGGCGTGCTGGGCAGCAAAAAGCCGGTGCATCCCAACGACGACGTCAACATGTCGCAGTCCTCCAACGACACCTTCCCGACCGCGATGCATGTCGCGGCGGCCGAAGAGCTGCATCGCGACCTGATCCCGTCGGTGCGGATACTGCGCGCGGCGCTGCAGAAAAAAGCCGACGAGTTCGCCGACATCGTGAAAATCGGACGCACCCATCTGATGGACGCGGTGCCGCTCACGCTTGGGCAGGAGTTCTCGGGCTACGTGGCGCAACTCGACTATGACATCAGGCGGATCGAAGCCTCGATGCCCGACATCTACGAACTGGCGATCGGCGGCACCGCGGTGGGCACCGGCCTCAATACCCATCCGGAATTCGCCGAGCGGGTCGCCAAAAAAATCGCCGAGTACACCGGCTTGCCATTTACTTCGGCGCCGAATAAATTCGCGGCGCTCGCCGCGCACGATGCGCTGGTTATGGCTTCAGGAGCGCTCCGGACTCTTGCCTGCTCGTTGATGAAAATCGCCAACGACATCCGCTGGATGGGCTCGGGACCGCGCTGCGGCCTGGGCGAGTTGACGCTGCCCGAAAACGAGCCGGGCTCGTCAATCATGCCCGGCAAGGTCAACCCGACGCAGAGTGAAGCGATGACGATGGTCTGTATCCAGGTGCTCGGCAACGACACGGCGATCGCGGCCGCCGGCTCGCAGGGCAACTTCGAGCTCAACGTCTTCAAGCCGCTCATCATCCATAACTTCCTGCATTCCGCGAAGCTGCTCGCGCACTCGTGCGTGTTGTTCACTCGCTACTGCGTGGAGGGCATCGAGGCCAATCGCGAGCAAATCGCGCGCTTCGTCAACAACTCGCTGATGCTGGTCACCGCGCTGAGCCCGCATATCGGCTACGACAACGCCGCCAAGGTCGCCAAGAAGGCGCATGCCGACGGGACCACGCTGCGCGAGGCGACCATCGCGCTCGGCTTGCTCAAGGGCGAGGACTTCGATCGCCTGGTGCGTCCCGAGAAGATGCTGAGTCCGGAGGCCTGAGAGGATCGATGCGTCTTCGGGGGGTGCGCGCCGGCTTCGCGATCACGATCACGGCGCTGATGCTCGCGTCGTTCGGCTTGCCGGCGTCAAACGCCGTAGCGGCCACCCGGGCGGCACGGCACGCGAGCGCGGCGCCTCCGACCGCTCCGAGCACTCCGACTCCGGTGCCGCCGCCGGAAAATGCCATGATGCGCCCGCCGACCGGCGCAAATGGAGAGCCGCTCGACGTCGGGATCGGAATGCATCTGGTCAACATGGCGGCGATCGACGAGGTGAGCGAGGAGTTCCAGATCGACGGCTTCCTGATCTCGCGCTGGAAAGACCCGCGCCTTGTTTATCAGCCGCAGGATAAAAGCGACGTCATCCGCTACTACGAGCCCAACACGTTCTGGGCCCCCCGCCTGGAAATGGTCAACGCGGCGGCGCCGCGTGACAGCTATGACATCTCGATTCGCGTCGAGCCAGACGGCACGGTCCACTACATGGAACGCTTCCGCGCGATCCTGTCGTCGAAATTCCAGCTCCAACGGTTCCCCTTCGACAGCCAAATCTTGCGCGTCATCATCCATCCCTTCGTCAGCAACACGCGCACGCTTAAGTTCAGCCTCGAAGATCACCACACCTGGGTCTCCAGCGAGTTCGACTCCTACAGCTCGCTGGCGCAATGGCAATTGGGCGCGGTTACAACGCGGCTGGGCAGCTATCAGTTGTTTCCCGGCACCGACATCTCGGAAATCGAGTTCGATATCGGCGTCCAGCGCCGCTATCGCTTCTACCTGTGGAAGGTGATGCTCCCACTGCTGCTGATGGTGATGCTGTCGTGGACGGTGTTCTGGGTCGAGCCACGCGACTTGTCGAGCCAGGTGCAAATCGCGGTCACCACCATCCTGACCGTCATCGCGTTCGCGTTTGCGATCTCCGCGACCATGCCGCGCGTGCCGTACCTGACTTACATCGACGCGTTTTTTCTCGAATGCTACGTGTTCGTGTTCATCTCCAGCCTCGAGGTGATGACAGTGCACGTGGCGCATCGCTCCGAGCGCACTGCGGACCGCGGACTCAGAATCCGCCGCACCTCGCGATGGGCGATCCCGCTGGCATTCGTAGTGACCAATCTCATCATCATCAAGGTATTTCTCTACTAGTAGTCACATCCGGAAGACACCGAAGGTCGCCGCCGGCGCGATGGGCGCGTTGAGCGACGCCGCGATCCCCAGCGCCAGGGCGCTGCGCGTTTCGAGCGGATCGATCACGCCGTCGTCCCAGAGCCGCGCGCTGGAGTAGTAGCAGCTCGATTCGAGCTCGTACTTGTCCAGCGTCGGGCGGATGAACTCGCGCTGCTCCGGCTCGGACATCGCGCCGCCGTCGCGCTTGAGCTGCTCGAGCTTCACTGTCAGCAGCGTATTGGCCGCCTGCTCGCCCCCCATCACGGAAATTCGCGCGGTTGGCCACATGAACAGCAATCGCGGTCCGAACGCGCGCCCGCACATCCCGTAATTTCCCGCGCCGTTGGATGCGCCGATGATGACAGTGAACTTCGGCACCTGCGCGTTGGCGACCGCATTCACCATTTTTGCGCCGTCCTTGGCGATTCCGCCCTGCTCGTAGCGCTTTCCCACGATGAAGCCGGTGATGTTCTGCAGGAAGACCAGTGGAATCCGGCGCGCGCAGCACAACTCGATGAAGTGCGTCGCCTTGAGGGCCGATTCGCTGAACAGCACGCCGTTGTTCGCAATGATTCCTACCGCGTAGCCAAAAATCCGCGCGAAGCCGGTCACCAGCGTGGTGCCATAACGCGGCTTGAACTCGTGCATCCGGCTGCCGTCAACCAGCCGGGCAATCAATTCACGAACCTCGTATGGTTTGCGCGTGTCCGACGGAATGATTCCGTACAGCTCGGTGGGATCGTAGTAGGGATCCTCCGGCGGGTCTGGCGTCGTGGCCGGTGCGATGCGCGGGCCCAGGTTCTCGAAGATCGCGCGTGCGATTTGGAGCGCGTGATCGTCGTCGTCAGCCAGGTGGTCGCTTACCCCCGACAGGCGCGTGTGCACGTCGCCACCGCCGAGCTCTTCGGCGCTCACCTCCTCGCCGGTCGCGGCACGCACCAGCGGCGGCCCAGCCAGGAAAATCGTCCCCTGCTCACGCACGATGATATTCTCGTCGCACATCGCGGGCACGTACGCGCCACCCGCCGTGCAGGAGCCCATCACCGCGGCGACCTGCGCCAGGCCCATCGCGGACATCCGCGCCTGGTTGTAAAAGATGCGCCCGAAGTGATCGCGATCCGGAAAGACCTCGGCCTGCAGCGGCAGAAACGCGCCGCCCGAGTCGACCAAGTACACGCATGGCAGGCGATTCTCCATCGCGATTTCCTGCGCGCGCAGATGCTTCTTCACCGTCATTGGATAGTAGGTGCCGCCCTTCACGGTCGCATCGTTGGCGACCACCACCGCCTCGCGCCCGTGGATGCGCCCGACGCCGGTTACGATCGAGGCCGCCGGCGCCTCGCCGTCGTACATCCCATGCGCCGCCAACGCCGACAGCTCCAGGAACGGACTCCCCGGATCAAGCAGCTTTTTCACGCGATCGCGCGCGATCAGTTTCCCGCGCTCGAGATGGCGCTGGCGCGCGTGCTCGGGACCGCCCTGGCGGACGCGCTCGATTTCCGCGCGCAACTTGTTGACCGCCGCCTCGGTCACTTCGCGATTGCGCCGAAACTCCTCGGACGACGGGTTGATGCGTGATTCGATTCTGTCCATCGGCGTTACCTTGAATTGATGCCTCTTCGGGCGCGATGGGCTAGATATTACTCACAAGGCGGTCCCGATCGAATCGAGCGGCGCCGCACTTGAGCACCACGATGCGTGAACGCGATCTCAAGGCACTGGAATTCGACAAGGTGATCAACCTCGTCATCGGATTCGCCGCCTCCGAGCCGGGGCGTGCGGCGCTCGCCGAGCTGCGTCCGTCTACCGACCAAGCCGAGGTTGTCAACCTCTTGCGCGCCACCGCCGAGATGGTCGAGCTGCGATCGCATTCGGGTTCGCTGCCAATCCAGGCCTTCGCAGACCAGCGCTCGTACCTTCTGATCGCCGCGCGTGCCGGCGCGATCCTCGAAAGCGCCGCCCTGGTCAATGTGCGCGACTTCGTACTCGCCGCGCGTCACGTCTCCGGCTTTTTGCGCTCGCGAGTCGAACGATTCCCGCATGTCGGCGCGCTGGCGAACGATCTTGCCGCACCCAAGGAACTTGCCGACGCTCTGCTCGGCGCAATCGCGGACGACGGTGCGCTGCTCGACGATGCCAGCCCCGCCCTCAAGCGCCTGCGCAACCGGCTTCGCGACGAGCGCGCCGATCTCGAGGCGCGGCTCCTGCGATCGCTCAGCGGCTCCGGCATGGAGCCGTTCGTCGCCGATAATCTGGTCACGGTGCGGAATCGCCGTTTCGTCCTGCCGCTCAAGCTCAATTACTCGGAGCGTCTGGAGGGAATCGTCCAGGATCGTTCGGTGTCGGGCGAGACCCTGTTCGTCGAGCCCATGTGGGCGGTCGAGCTGAATAACCGGCTGATGCTGCTGGAGCGCGAGGTCGAAGCCGAGGAGCTCAGAATTCTGGCACAGCTCACCGCGATGGTCGGCGGGTACGCCGAGGAGTTGCGGCTCACGTTCAACGCGATGGTCGCGCTCGACGGGCTGAACGCGCGCGCGATTTTCGCCGAGCGCTTCGGATGCGTCGAGCCCGAGGTCACCGCCGAGGGTGTCGCGTTCAAGTCCGCACGCCACCCGCTGCTGATGAGCACCGGGCGCGAGGTGGTGCCCATCGACGTCGCGATCGCACCCGGGCAGAGGGGAATCGTCATCTCCGGCCCCAACACCGGCGGCAAAACCGTCGCGCTCAAGACCATCGGCCTGCTGGCGCTGATGGCGCAGGCGGGAATCATGATCCCGGCCGCGACTGGCAGCAAGACCAGCGTCTTTCGCAGCGTCTTCGCCGATATCGGCGACGAACAATCGATCGAGGCGAATCTCTCCAGCTTCTCCGGCCATATCGCGAACCTGTCGGAGATCGTCGGCTCGCTCGCCGAACCGGCGCTGGTCATCCTGGACGAGCCGGGCGCGGGAACCGACCCGGCCGAGGGCGCCGCGCTCGCGATCGGGTTGATGAACTACCTGGGCACGCGGCGCTGCCTGGTCGCGATCGCAACTCACTCGACCGCGGTCAAGCTGCACGCATACTCGAACGCGGGCTTCGAAGCGGCGGCGGTCGATTTCGATCCGGAAAAACTGGCGCCGCTGTACCGGCTCAAGCCGCATACTATCGGGCAGAGCTACGGCCTCGCGGTCGCGCGGCGGCTCGGCTTGCCCGACGAAATCATCCGGGCTGCCGAGTCCGCGATGGGCTCGGGGAGTGTCGAGCTAGCGCAGGCGCTAAAGCGCCTGGAGACCGAGCGCGCCAATCTCAGTGCTGAGGCGCTCAAGCTCAGTGAACGCGAGACGAGCCTCGCGCGCGCCGAGCACGATGCGATCGCGGGCGCCGAGCGCGCGCGCGAGCGGGCCGAGGTGGAACGGCGCAAGACGCGCGCGGAAGTCGCCGAGCTAATCGAGGAAATGCGGCGCGAAGGATCGGCGCTGATGGAAGAGCTGAGGAGCCGGTCCAAGTCGCGCGCAGACTTGAGCGGCTTCATCGCGCGGACGACTGGCAAGCTCGAAGAGCTGGCTCCCGCGGAGGAGACGGCGGCCGAGGGGGGCGAGCCGCTCAAGGTTGGCGACCAGGTAGAATTGGGCGACATCCGGGGAGAGCTGCTGGTGCTCGAGCCGGGGCGCGCGGTGGTCGGACGCGGCGGGCTTCGCATCGAAGTCGCTCCCGAGCGCATCCGGCGTGCAGCGAAGCTCGCGGCCGGTGCACGCACGGCGGCACCGCGGACCCCGGTCGTTACCTTCAGCGCCGAGGCGGCTGCGCGCGAGGAGCTGAACCTGATCGGGATGCGTACCGGCGACGCGCTCCGCAGACTCGAGGAGTTCCTCGATCAGGCATTCCTGACCAACCGCCAGGAAGTCAGGATCGTGCATGGCATTGGATCCGGCGCGCTGAAAAAAGCGGTGCACGATTACTTGGCGACGTCGCCGTATTCGGCGTCGTTCCGACAAGCAGAACCCCATCACGGCGGCGCCGGCGCCACCATCGTCCAGCTCAGCTTGTGACGCGGGCTTCGGTCGTCGCGATCCCGGGAAGTTCGGATCGATGCGCGGTCGATTACTTGAAAAGTCTTTTCAGATTGTCGAGCGGATTCGACGCCGGGGTCGCTTGACCGCTTGGCGCGCTGCCGCCGGAGCCATCGCCGGTCCCGCTGTCATCGGCTCCGCCGCCAACGAGCAATTTGCCCAGCGCTTTTCCCAATCCTTTGTTCTTGCCGAGATATTTGTTGATGTACTTCTGCCCTTGGCTGCTGACCGCCTGCTGAGCCGCCGTCTGCGCGAGTTGCGCCACGTCCGGCAGAACCTTGGGCTTCGGCAGCGCTCCCTTCACTTGAAGCGGGATGTCGATCTGCCCGTCACGATTCGACACGAACAGGACCTTGTCGTTTTGCGCGATGATTTCCTGGCTGAGCTGTTTGGTGAGCAGGATCCGCGCGCCGAGATCGACATTCTTGTCCATGTCGAACCACCCGTCGCCCAACAGGCTGTAATCGACCGTCTTCACCAGCAGGTCGTGGGTCGTTACACGCGGACCTTGGAGCTGGAAGGTGAGGCTGAGCGATTGGATGTCGGTGTCGGGGTTGCTGAACAGCTCGGGATGATTGGCCACCACGCTCGCCGGGACTAACGTGCCGACTGCGGGAATTTTGTTCACCTTCTTCAGCGCGTCCGACGCGACGTTGACTCCCACCAGTTTGCCGTTGGCGACTGCGATTCGCCCATTACCACTGAGGCTCGGCTTGATCTGATCGAAGCTGCCATTGTTGCGGCCGGCGACATTGACGGTGGCAGTCAGCGTCCCGCGGATCATTCCAGCGGACTTGGATTTCTGCGAGTCGAGAGCCTGCGGCAAATCGATATTGGCCGCGTTGATCGCAACGCTGAACGCGCCGCGCTGATCCAGCGACGCGTCTCCGGTCGCCGCGATCGTCCCGCCGAGCGCGATCACATTGAGCGACTTGATGGTTGCCTGGCTGGCGCGGAGGGACGCGGCCAAGCGGAGGTTGCGGTAGGCTACTGCGACCAGGTTGCCAGACGGAGTGAAGACATCTGCGTCGACGTTTGGGCCGGACGGCATCATGTCGATCGAGCCGGTTGCGGTTAGGTTCGTTAATTGTTCGCTTTTCGGCCGATTGGGTAGGAATTCCGAGAGTTTTATAGTGTCTGCGCTGAAGTTATACATCGCGCGGAGCGGTTGGAAGGACTGCGTCCGCGCCGTTAGCTTTGCGCGCGACGAGCCGACGTTGAAGCTCAACGGCCCGATATCGGCAGTCGTGCCGGCAAGCTTGAGGTTGCCAGTCAGTGCGCTCACCAGTGGCGTGCTCTGCCCCGGACGCGTGACGGTCACCTGGTCGAGCGCGACGGTGCCGTTTGCGACAGGCGCGCCTCCCGCATATTCGACGCTGGAATGAATTTCGGCCCTGCCGCCGACGTTCAGCTTGGCCAGCGCCGGGACGATTTTGCCGAGCGCGCCCAGATCGAAGCGGTTGGTATCGATCTGCGCCGCCGTCTTGCCCTTGCCGGTCCTGATATCAGTTGCTTTCAGATCGAGGTCGCCGAGGTTGAGTTGTGCGAACTTCAGCTCGAGCGCTGAGCCGATTCGAGTTCCGTTCGCCGCGACCTTGAGCGGCACACCACCAGGTTTGTTGAGGGAATCGCCAAACGCGATGCTGTTCGAGGTCAAATCGGTCGACGCGTCGAAGGTGATCGAGTCGAGCGTGCCGCTGGCGTTGGCATCGACGCGCATCGGCTCGGAGATCGCGAGTTTCTCCGGTATCGCCTTCGCGGCGCTGGCGAAAGTCCGAATCTGCTCGAGGGTGAGCGGGCCGAGCGTGGCCTGCGCCGAAAACGGGAGCGCGGTCGGATCGATCGCGCCGCCGCTGATGATCGGGCCGACTTTCGCGGTGACGTCGAAGTTTTGACTGTCGCTCAGCGCCGCGAGGTCGAGTTTCAGGTCGAACGGCCGGTCGAAGCTGAACTCGGTGACCTTGAGATCGATATTACTGACCTTGATCGGCGCGACGCCCGCCTGCTGGTCGGTGTATACGATCTTCCCGTCTTCGATCGAAAAATCCTTCACGAACAACGCGCTGAGCATCGAAGGCGGAGCGCCCGGTTGGCGCGGACTTTCCTCCATCGGGCCGCCCTCGAGGTTACCCTTGGCGGATTTTCCGCTGCCGGGCGCCTGGTTGAACGGATTCTGCTTCGATTTTTTGCCGATACTCGCGACGTTCAGCTTGCCGTCGGAGCCGCGGATGATTCGGATCTCCGGATCCTTGAGCGTGATTTCGGTGACGTGGAGTTGGCGCGAGAGCAGCGGGATCAGATCGACGGTTGCGTAAAGGTTGCGCGCCTCGACGAACGGCTCTTGGGAAATCGCGGGGTCGTCGGCGATTTTCACTCCCTTGAGGTCGGCCATCACGCCCCATCCGAGGCTCGCCGTGATATCGGCGACCTGGACGTCGCGGCCGAGTGCGTCGCTGGCGCGTTGCAGCAGGTAGCCGCGCTGTTGCGCGATGATCGAGTTGAGATTCACCGCGGCGACGATGAACACCGCGACGACGGCGATGATCAAACCGCCGGCGATTATCCCGACAATCGCTAGTGCTCTGCGCATCTAAATCTCAGCTGGCCCTCACTCTTACGAGCTTAATCGAAGCGGGATACAACCGCACGCTTGCGGCGGGCGCGATCGCGAATCGAGGCGAAATGTTGAGCCAGTGAATTGAGCTATTGTGGCGCGCATCATAAGCTCGACGGTGCAGCATCAACAGTCTGAACTGACCTGGGTCGCTCGCTGGTTCCCCGCGATGGCGAAGAAGCGAAAACGTCCGCATGTCCCGGCGGTGGCGAAAGCGCCGGCCGCGCCGAAGCCAGTGTTCGCGTCGCCGTTCAAGGATCTGAAGAAGATGCTGACCGCACGAGCGGCAAGCGCTTCCGTCGCTCCCGAGCCGGACAAATCTGCCGCTGCGAAACCATCGCCGGCGAAGGTCATCGCGCTCGCGACGCCGCCGGCGGCACGATTGCCGGTCGACGACCTGCAGTCACCGGTCAACGACGATGAGGAGGCGTTTCGTGAAGCCTTCGCCGGCGTCCGACCACTGAACGCCGTCGATCGGCGCGGCGCGCGACAGCCGCTCCAGCCCGCCGTCAATCACACCATCAAGAGCGAGGACGCCGAGGTTATCGCGCAACTCTTCGACCTGGTGTCGGGGCAGAGCCCGTTCGACATCACCGAGACCGAGGAATACGTCGAGGGCGCGCGGGTCGGCCTGGACCCGCGGCTGATCAGCCGGCTGCGGCGCGGCGAGTTCGCAGTGCAATCGCATCTGGACTTGCACGGGATGATCCAGACCGACGCGAAGGAAGCGCTCAGCGAATTCATCGTCGACTCGGTCCGCAAGGGCCATCGCACGGTGCTGATCGTGCATGGGCGCGGGCGCGGATCGCCGGGCGGACGGCCGGTGCTAAAGCACGCGGCGGCGGGATGGCTCTCGCACGGAGTGCCGGGCGGTCACGTGCTCGCGTTTACCAGCGCGCGGCCGTCCGACGGAGGGGCGGGCGCGACGTACGTGCTGCTGCGCCGGGATCGCAGGCGCGCGGCGTTCGACGTGCTGCTCGGCGCGAAGCGTCGCGACTGAAGCGCTGAAGACTTTACGTGCGCGCTATCGAGTTGCAGGATCAAAACCGAAGCGGGCGGCGAGGCGAAGGCGAAAAACAAACGGGGCCCGATGTCGGGCCGGTACTGGTCGAAATAGGCCACTGAGGGGATTAAATTAGGCCACTTCAAAAGTGAATAGGCAAAATGAAACCCGAAGAAGCGCTAACATTCTCGGCATCTGATGAATCTCCGCCACGCAGCCGCGCTCGCGCTTGTGATATCTGGAGGGTCATGTTTCCGATGGCGATACTGCACACATTCACGTGGAAGATAAAGCCGGGCAGGAGACAAGAGTTCCTAAGCGAAATCTCGGCCATGAAGGGATTCATCGAACGCCTGGGCGCTCGTGTTCGAATATTGGATCGCCAAATGGGACACAATGCGCCCTGCATTCTCTTCATGATGGAATCGACCGATTGGAAGGCATTCGCGGAACTTCAGACGAAAATGCAAACCGATTCAGAGTTGCTGGCGTTCTGGTCTAAGGCGCACGTAGATAATCCTGATCGTCCAGCCGAGGTTGCCGACATTACCTTGGCTTTTGATTTGCCGGAAGGTAAATCGAATTCAAATTAGGCCACTCCATCCCTCAAACCAGGCCACTGACGGGCAAATTAGGCCAGTACCGTCGGGCCTGTGGCAACCGATCGCTGGCCGAGGTTGGTGGGGATATTGAGTGTGTGCGAACATAATTAATGAGACAGCTTCATGGAATTACCCCGTAAGTCCCTCGTCGGCGTGTTCACCGTAGCAGCGGCCGCCAGCGTCGTCGGCATGGGGGGTTACGACAACTATAAGCCTCCGCTCTCCCGGCAACAGACCGCGGTGGCCCAGGCGGTTCAGGAGAGCGCCCCGGTTCGGCCAGCGCCGGTCCAGCAGGCGGTCAAGGTGGTTGAGACGGCCTCCGAAAAGCAATCCAAGCTGGCTGCGATGGAAGCGTATGACCAGGAGTTGCTGGCTGCCGCCGGCTACAAGGCCACTGCGCGCCTTGACTATGGTAACTGCAACGGCGGCCCGCCGACCGGACTCGTCGATCCCGGCATGCATTATCACAGCACCTCGACCTGCATCGAATACGCCGCGGTCGTGACCTCGGGCGCCAACGCCGGGCAGAATGTGCATATCTACGTGCAGCACCACGGCGTGTCGGGCGACAACACCGATAGCGAATTCACCGCAACGAAGGGACCTGCCCTGCCGGCGAACTAAGCCGAAGCGGCGAACCCTGTGAAAAACATGGACCCCACCTACCCAAAGCCAGACCGATCGGATTTTAAGCCCCATTTGTCGAAGACTCCCGAAAACGAGGTCCTCGACCTGGGTTGGCAAGAGGGCGTTTTGACCGACGGGCGGCCATTTAAGGGCGAATTCTGGTGTCAGGATCAGATTTCAATGATCACGTTCTTTTTTTCGACAGTTGGTCTGGAGAACATCTCCAAAGAAGAGATGGAGCGGCTTTTGGAGGCGGAGAATTTGATCAAATTCAAGCCGGGCCGTCGCTCGGTGCGCGTGGAAAAGTTCAAGGACGCCTCCGCCAACGAAATGTATTCGGTCAACGTGATGGTTGGTGACGACGAGGAAACGCTGGTGGAAGGCGGGCGCCCTATGAATGGGTATTTTCGAGGCTGAACCTCAAAACGCTTCGATACGCATGCTGAGTCGGCGGCGGGCGGCGAATGGGTCAGCTCGCTTGATCAGGACTCCGCTATCCAGGCCAAAGCGATGATTGAAATTAATCCATTCCACACGGTGACTTCGGAATGGCCAGACGGAGGGGGCTTTCCGGTCGGAGAATTCGCTACTAAGAGTGCATTACCGCGCGAGCGGGGACGACATGGTTCTCGGCAAGCGTATTGAAGACGGAAGCGCGCGTTGTTCGCTCACGGCGTCAACGCCATTTAATTTTGACCCACCATTGCGCGAGATCGCCGAAGTAAAACTGACCCACCAAGCGTGGCTCTGAGCAGGGGGAGTGCGAGGGGGACCTTCCCCCTCGCCCTCTGTTGAATGCGCTGCGATGGTGCGAAGCCGCTGCTGTGGAGAGAAGAGGGAAGAACTACTCGCGCCAGGGCAACGAAGCGGGAGCGCCCGTGTATCGTGCGGAGCGCCGCGAAAAATCAGGCGCCGGCTATTGACAGATACGTAGCCAAGGGGTTACACATATATATGTAACCGCTGGGTTACTCGTTCACGATGTCGTTGGACATAACGATCGCAGCGCTAGGTGACCCGACTCGCAGAGAGATTCTGCGTCGATTGTCGGACTCGCCCCGTCGTGCCGGTGAGCTCGCCTCCGGGTTTGCGATCAGTCGCCCAGCCATTTGCAAGCACACTCGACTGCTCATCAGGGCCGGTTTGATACGGGCGAGGAAAAACGGGCGCGAACGGATTTACGAGTTGGCTCCGTCGGGAGGCAGAGCAATGCGGGACACGATCGAGCAGTTGGAAGAGTTCGAGCGATTCTGGGAAGTCGCCCTCGAGGCATTCAAACGCCATGCGGAGAAAAAGAAATGACGATTCGTAAGTCGATATGGGTCGAACGCACACCGGAGACTTCATTCAAGGTGTTCTGCGAGGACATCGGCGAGTGGTGGCCGGGCGGCTTCGGCGGAAAGGACTGCAAGCTGTTCCTCGAACGGACGGTTGGAGGGCGCTTTTACGAACGGCGCCACGACGGCACCGAGTACGAGATCGGACGAGTGACCACCTATCAGCCACCATCGCTGGTGGCCTTCACTTGGCGCGCACCGAGCTGGGACGTTGCCACTCAGGTTGAGATTCGTTTCCGCGCCGAAGCTGGCGGAACCCGCGTCGAGCTGGAGCACAGCGGATGGGAGCAGGACGCAAAGACTCGCGAGGCGCGCGCCAATTACGACTCTGGATGGGGCAAAATATTGGGCCACTATCAGGCAGTGTTCGCGACGCCGGCTGAGCAAAAAGGAGGGAATCGATGAAGCTCTACATCCTGCCGCCGTCCCCGCGCGCGTTCAAAGTGATCGCGCTCAAGAATCATCTTGGCATCGAATGCGAGATGCGCATCGTCGAATCGCGCATCTTTTCAACGTGGTGATCGGTTGCGAGTTTTTCTTCGCTGGGCCGGGGGTGGAGGGCGGCTAATAGCAGTCTGTCTCGCGATGGCCGTGATCGGGCTGTACCGCGCCGAGCCGGCGCTCGGAACAGAGCGATTGGTCAACGCATAGAGCAGAAATAACACGCTGGAAAAGGAGCAGAGCATGGCTAAGAACGTCGAATTCACCTATGACATCTACATCGGCGCCCCGGTCGCCAAAGTCTGGAAGGGGATCGTTGACGGCGAGATGACCAAGCACTACGTCTACGGCACCCGTCTACAAAGCAAACTCAAGAAAGGTGCTCCCTATGCCTACGTGGGCGACGGCGAGTTCAAAGTCGTCGATGGGGAGATCGTCGAGATTGAACCCGAGAAACGGCTGGTCATGAGCTGGAAAGCGCACTGGGACGACTCGGTCGCGAAGGATCGCCCGTCGCGCGTCAGCTACGAGCTCTCCGCTACCGGACCGTCGACCACCAGGCTTCACCTCGTTCACGATGACTTCGATGGCGAGACCGCAACCTACTCGGGATCGGTCGATGGCTGGCCGCTGATGATGTCTTCGCTCAAGAGCCTTCTCGAAACGGGGGAACCGCTCGCGACGAAGTGATTGCGCAAGGGATTGCCAGGCGGATCGAAGGTGCGATGAAAACGATAACCTAAGCAAACCGTGGAGGGCACGATGAAACTCTACTATTTCCCGTCACCCAACCCGCAGAAGATTCGCTTCGCGGTCAACGAGCTCGGAATCGAGTGCGAGACCGTCCCGGTCGATCTGCTCAAGCGCGAGCAAAAGTCGCCCGAGTTCCTCGCGCTCAATCCGTATGGCCGTGTCCCGGTTCTGGTCGATGGCGACTTGAAGCTCTGGGAGTCGCACGCGATCCTGGCGTATCTCGGTGAGAAGACGGGCCGGCTCTGGCCGACGACTCCTGCCGGTCGCGCCGACGCGCTGCGCTGGCTGTTCTTCCTGACCAGCGCGATTTCTCCGCCCGCAACCGAGGTGGCGTTCAATCGAATCGCGGTCAAGTTGAGCGGGGGTACGCCCGACGAGGCGGCTATCACGCGCGGCGAGAAAGCGCTGCCGGAACCGCTCCGAGTCGTCGATCAGCATCTGGCAAGCCGGGAGTGGATGCTCGGCAACGACTTCTCGCTAGTCGATTGCGACTACGGTCCGACCTTCAACGTATTGGACCGGGCCGGCTTCAACTTTGGCGACTTCCCGCGCGTGCGCGCCTACCTTGAGGCGATTCGTTCGCGTCGCGCGTGGCAGGAAACGCCGAAGCTGCCCGGGCTGTAGGCGATCTGGAACCCTTCGGTGATCGCGATCAGCTGATATTGGCGCAAGCAATGGCGCGAGCGGACCGCGGTCTTGCGAGAGGCCGCGATTCGCCCCCGCTCGCTGCGCGTGGGACGCAATGAGTCGTGTCCCTGCGGGAGCGGGCGCAAGTACAAGTGCTGGTGCGCGAACGCCGAAACCTGGATGTAGTGCTTATAGGGATCGAGCTTGCTGAGTCGCGTTTGACGCTCGTACCGCGGCAGCCCTTCGACCCGCAGATAGCGTCGTACCGTGTTGCGCGACACGTCGAGCGTCCGCGCGATCTCGCGAATGCTTTTGCCCTGCCGTCTCAATACCTGGATCTCCACCGCTTCCTCCGTCATTAACATGAGGTCCTCAGCTTCGGAGTACCCCACGCCGGGGTGGGTCATTTTTCAATCGGCGACCCCTGGGTCAGTTTTGCACCGGCGCCGGGAGGGCTTTGGGGAGGTAGCGGTTGAGGGTGCGGGCGAGCAGGCTGTCCAGCATGCGGTCGGGGACGAACCGAGCGAGGCGAACGATGATCGCAGCGTCGCGGCCGACAGTATAGCGAGTGCGAGGCCGCTTGCTGATGATCGCGTCGGCGATGACTCGTCCGGGCTCCTCGGCGGGCAGCCCCGCGCCTTCGCGCGTGAACGTCTGGGCCTGTGCGATGACGGCTTGCATGAGCGGCTCGTAGCGACCGCGCTGTTCCGCGGTCATGCCGCTGGTGATGCGCTCGGAGGCGATGACCAGGCGACCAGTCATCTCGGTGGTGACCGCGCCCGGTTCGATGACGACGACTTTCACGCCAAGATCGGCGACCTCGCGGCGCAACGCATCGCTGACCGCCTCGAGGGCGAACTTGGAACCGGCATAGGGTCCGTAGCCTGCCATCGCCACCTTGCCCCCGACCGAGGTCACGTTGACAACCGTCCCGCGGCTCTCGATGAGCGCGGGCAGGAGTGCTTGCGTCATCGCGACGTGGCCAAAGAGGTTGACGTCGAACAGGCTGCGCCACTCGGAGAGCGGCAGCGCCTCCACGGGCGCGTTGAGCTGGATTCCGGCGTTGTTGACGAGGGCACGCAGCGGACGGCGGTCGGGGTCGTCGGCGATGCGCTTCACGAGCATCGCGATCTCGGCCTCGTTGGTGATGTCGAGTCGGCTCGGCTCGACATTCGCGGATCGGATAGCGTCGGCATCGGCATCCCGACGTACGCCGGCGAGGACGTGAAAGCCGCGCCTGGCGAGTTCGCGGGCGGTGGCGGCGCCGATTCCCGTCGAGGCCCCGGTCACCACGACGAGCTCATGACGGAGGGGGATGTTGGTTTGAGCCGGGATTTCCATTTTCAATGCGATTCACAGTCGCACCGACACCAGGGGCTTGCAAACACGAGTTCGTGCCCGAGTTTGAGCCCTTCCGGCGCCGCCGGGAACGCCGTGGCTCAAGACGGGTAAAACCTTGCAAAGAAAAGCCCTTCGATGTAACGAACCAGTTGGAATTAAAAGGTCAAAAAGGGAAATCCCGTTATAGGCGAACAGCATCTGCAAGGTTTTCCCAAGAAGGGCGAACGATTCGATGGGCGCCATCGCAATTTATCGATTCGTCGACGGTAAGATCGTTGATGACTGGGGAATCCAGCTGGCCTGTCCTGGCGATAATCCCTGGGGCTGAACGAAAGGAAATCACTACCTACACGTGGAAGAAAGTAAACCCAGCGCCACGGCCCTGATTTCCGCGATGGCTCGCGCTGCTCATCTCTTATGGGACCAGCCACCCAAGATCTTCGAAGATACGCTTGCATTGCAGCTTTCCGGATGCGATGGCGAGGCTGCTCTCAAGGCACAGATGGATCAGCTCGAGGCGGAAGTTGCGCGAACTACGAATCCCCACTTCGCTCTAACGGCTCTTCAGTCAGTTACGGCTGCTGTTGTCACCCGAAGCCGCTACCTCGAGGACGAGGTTGACCAGGCGGTTAGACGGGGTGTTTCCCAGTACGTGATCCTTGGCGCCGGGCTGGACTCTTTCGCGTACCGCCGACCGGAACTTGCAAAGGTTCTGCACATCTTCGAAGTAGATCATCCTGCCACCCAAGGGTGGAAGCGGGCTCGCCTTCGCGTGACGGGTGTTGAGTTGCCCGCTAACCTGACTCTGGTGCCGGTCGATTTCGAAAAGGAGTCGCTGATTGGCAACTTGCGGATGAGCGGCTACCGCACCGACGCAATGGGCATTTTCTCATGGCTCGGTGTTACCATGTACCTTTCCAGCGACGCGATCTTCGGCACATTGAGGGCGGTAGCTGCACTCGCACCCGGAACGGAGATTATCTTCGAATATAGCGTTCCAAAAGAGTTAGTTGATGAGGAGACACAGAAAATCCTTGCCGCGTCGATGACAGCTGGGCAAGCTCGTGGCGAACCACAACAAAGTTTTTTCGAACCCGCCAAGCTGGCTGAACAAGTGCGGAAAATCGGCTTCGCGGAGGTTTCGGATTTCGGTCCTGATGAGGCAGAGGCGCGATATTTTAACGACCGCACGGATGGTCTTCGGCCTTTCGCGTTAAATCACTACATGCGAGCGCGGGTTGGCATACGATCTACGTGAGACAGGGTCAATTTGCTCATCATGGAGCCAGCAGAGCCTTGCAGCCGCACAGCGGTAAAGAGGGATAAGGTTTAAACTAAGCATAAGTTCATCTCGTTTCGGGCGTTCTTCAACAACCTGCAGAGCTGCATGACCGAAAACGATGCGGGGGCGAGGCGAAGGCGAAAAGCAAACGGGGCCCGATTTCGGGCCCCGTTTTCGTTCGCGGACTAGCGAGACTGCTCAGATTTTGGCCTGCAGCAGGATCGCCATCACCAGCGCGTACAGGGTCAACGCTTCGATGAAGGCGAGGCCGAGCAGCATCGGGGTGAAAATTTCGCCGGCGCTGTTCGGGTTGCGTCCGATCGACTCCATCGCCGCCGCGACCATCCTGCCCTGACCGAGACCGCTGCCGAACGCCGCGATCCCGACGCCGATATTGGCGGCCAGCGCGATGAGGCCCGCGCGGAGCGCGCCGCTGCCGGCGGCGCCACCGGCCGCCTCCTGCGCCATCGCCAGCATCGGCGAGGCGAGGATGGCAAGTCCCACCATGGTTGTAATCGTTCCAATCCGTCGCATCATTTCTCCGACCTCCTGATTTTTCGCGCGCCTTGGGTGCCGCTATCGGCCGCCTTCTCTGTCCTCTACCACCACCGTCCCGGGCGGGATCCCTGGCCGCGGAAAAGCCTTTTATGGTTGTTGAGAGTTCGCCGTCATCAGCTATGCGGTTCGTGCCAGGTTTTTGCGTAGTCGGGAAGTCCCTGGTCGTGCCGCATGCGATCGAAGAGCTTAAAGACCGCCTCGAGGTACGGCGCGCGCGGGTGATCCTGGCAATACGATTTTATGAATTGCCTCTGGGTATCCAAGGGCAAATCGTTGAGATTGGTTTCGCCGCGTTGCAGCAGTTCGCTGTTGAGCCCGGACATAAAGCCCAGCGCCCACGAAAAAAACAGGCTCTCGTCCTTGGGATTGTCGCGATATGCCGTGGCGAACTCCGTACACGACATGGTTCCCGGGCCCATCCACGCGGCCTTGTCGGCGGCCCACGAGTTGGCCGACGACGATATCGGTACGACTGCCAATGCCAACGCTAATGCCAAGCGCTTCAATCTTGTAGCAGGTGCTGCGCCGGCTCCGAGGCTTCCGGTGCAACTTTAGTGGTCGTGACTTTAATGGTCCTGACTCTAGTGTTCATGGGATGCGAGCCGCACATACGCCATCGCGAGGATCGTGAAAACCAGAGCCTGGATGATGCACACGATCGATCCGAGCGCGTAGAACAGCATCGGAATGAGCAAATAGGTCAGGCCGGTGAACATGCTCAGGACCATATGATCGGCGAACATGTTGGCGTAGAGACGGACGCCGAGCGAGAACGGGCGGAATAAATTGTCCGCGATCTCGATCACGACCATCAGCGGCGCCAGCGCCAGCATCGGGCCGAGGAAACTGCGCAGGTACTTGAACAGGCCCTGCTCGGCGATGCCGTAGTAGAAAAAGTACACGAAACAAATCACTCCGAGCGCGAAGGTCAGATCGGAATCGCTGGTCGGCGGCTCCATCCCGGGTATCAGCCCGAAGAAATTGGCGCTCAGGATAAACAGGAACAGCGCTCCGAAGAAGGGGACCGTGCGGCGCCAGTGATGCAGCAGGGTGACTTCATGGACGAAGTCGTCGAGCCACCACACGACCGCTTCCGAGACTGATCGCAGGCTCACGCGGCTGTCGGGAATGATCGGATCCTCGGCGGCGGCCAGCGAGCGGCGCGCAAGGAAACCGAAAATCAGCAGCAGGCCCATCACGATCCAGGTACCGACCAGGACCTCGGGAACTCTGCCCCTTCCGATGAGCTCGAGAAAATTGACCGGTTTCGGCAAGGAATTATCTCCGCACGCTGGTTCAGCTTCGGCTACGGATCGAAGCTCGTCCGGTTTCAATAAAGATTGCCGCCATCTGAGTCAAGACGCCGAGGCCAAAACCGATGCCGTTGATGTGTACGCGCAGGAATATCAGGTAGACCAGCCCGACTACGATCAGCACCTTGAGTGGAATCGCGACCACCGCGAACTTAGAAGCGCCTGTGGCACCGCCGCCCGCCGCCGCGATCGCGACGCTGCCGAGGATGCTCAATAGATAGAGATTCGCGATCACTACGCCGCCGCCGAGCAGGCATCCCGCCGCCGTGCCGGGCGAGACGAAAATCGCGAGCGCCGCCGCGGTCACCGTGACGAGCACGATATTGGTGCGCTGAATCGCCGCGATACGGGGGATCTGGTTGGCTTTCACTTTCTGAACAATTCAATTCGATTCGCGAGTTCGATACTGCATCGGGCATCAGCCGCGCGACGGCGTCATATCGCGGCGAATTCTGACGATCACTAATATTGAATGGCAAAAGCCCAGGAAACCGAACACCAGGGTGAAGACGAGATTGGTTTTGAAATAGTCGTCCAGGTAGTAGCCGAACCATCCGCCGGCGATCGGCGAGAAAGGAATCTCGAGCGCGGTCGCCATCTGTTTTGCGAATTTTCCGCCGGAGGTCACGAACAACTGCCTCGCTACTGGCGAAGGCTTGCGAGCGCGGCGCGCGCCGCCTCGATCGTGCGATCGATTTCCGCATCGCCATGCGCCACTGAAATGAACATAGCTTCGTATTGAGACGGTGGGATATTCACACCGTGTTCGATCATCGCATGAAAAAAGCGCGCGAACTTCTCTTTGTCGCAGCGGCGCGCCTCGTCCGCGTCGCGCACCTGCTCCGGCCCGAGGAACATCGTGAGAATCGAACCGGCGCGATTGACGCATCCGGGTTCCTCGTTCCATCTGAGCGCGTCGCGAAGACCGGACTCGAGGCGCGCGCCCGCCGCTTCGAGCCGCTCGTAGGTTCCCGAGCGTTTTAGAATTTTGAGCGTCTCGAGTCCTGCGCGAACCGCGAGCGGATTTCCGGAGAGAGTTCCTGCTTGATACACCGGGCCCACCGGCGCGAGCAGGTCCATGTACTTCGCCGGTCCCGCCACCGCGCCGACCGGCATCCCGCCGCCGATTATTTTTCCGAGCATCAGCAGATCAGGCTCGATACCGAGCGCCTCGCTGACCGCACCGAAGCGCATGCGAAATCCGGTGATGACTTCGTCGCAGATCAGGAGTGCGCCTTCGTGATGCGCGAGGCTCGAGAGCTCCGCGAGAAATCGCGAGGCCGGCGCGACGACGCCCATGTTGGCCGCGATCGGTTCGACGATGATCGCAGCGACTTCGCCCGGATATTTTTTGAAGATGTCTTTAACGTTCTCAATGTCGTTATATCTAGCGACGAGTGTCAGCTCGGCAACTTCCGCCGGCACTCCAGCGCTGTCGGCAACACCGAGAGTCATACCGCCGGAGCCCGCACGCACCAATAATGAATCACTGTGTCCGTGGTAGCATCCGTCGAATTTAATTATTCGCCGCCGACCAGTGGCCGCGCGCGCGATTCGCAGCGCGGTCATACCAGCCTCGGTTCCCGAGCTCACCAGGCGCACTTTTTCTGCGCACTTGATCGCGGCGCTGAGCGTCTCGGCAAGTTCCACTTCGAGTTCTGTCGGCGCGCCGAAGCCGAGTCCAGATTGTGCCTGTTTTGCGAGCGCCGCGATCGACTTCGTGATTGGCGTGGCCGAGGATCGCGGGGCCGTAGGAGGCGACGTAGTCGAGAAAGCGGTTGCCATCTGCATCAAAAATGAACGCGCCTTCTCCGCGTGCGATAAAAAGCGGCGCGCCGCCGACCGCGCTCCACGCACGCACCGGCGAATTTACCGCACCAGGAATCGTAACCTGCGCGCGATTGAAAAGTTCACGAGATTTCTTGTGCGAGATCGTCATAACCTCGAGCTGCGGCGTGATAGAGGTAGCGTGTGATGATAATCGAAAGCACATCCGAGAGCATCACGATGCCTTCTTTGCGCGACTTCACGCGCGCCAATGAAAAATTCTGATCGCGCGCAATGGCTCCTGAAGCCAACGAGCTAAATCCTACATCCAGGCTGATTTTTTGCGCGGATCGATCGCCGCCGCGCGCGCGCGGATTTTTCCTTTCAATTCGCGCACGTACGAAAAAATTTTTGCCCGCGCTTGTCACTGTCCCGAAAAGAGCTTATCACGTTGCCTTGACCGCAGAACTTTCGCAATCACACTTCAACCACTGGCAACGAAGGTTTGCTTAGCGGGCGCCGGTTATGGCGGGAATGCCTGAATTCAGCTCTTTGAGTTCGCACTCCATCGGCAAAAAAGATCTGATCACGCGGGGGCACAAGTTGATAATTCTTCGCTTCGACTTCCACAGTTCTTGGAACGAGCGAGAGAAAAGTCACTTATCCACAGATGTGGATAAGCTTGTGCGTAATTGGTCCGGCTTTGCGGCCGGAGGGAGCGTCAGGAAATCGGGCCGCGGTGGGCGGTTCGCCAGTGGAAGGGGATACATTCTATGCATGTCGCGTGGAAACGGGCCTCGGACCGTTTACGTGAGGAACTAGGGCAGGTCGGATACGAAACATGGATCGGACCCCTGAATTTTATAGGGGTGCAGGGAAAAACCGCGACGATCGAAGCGCCGAACCGGTTTTTCCGTGACTGGGTGAACGATCGTTACCTGGCCATCCTGCGGGCATCACTTGCCGCAGAGCTTGGAGAGGCGGTCGACGTCAAGCTGACGCTCACCGAGAATGGCAACGGGCACGGCAGTCCGCCCGGGGCCGCGCGCTTGAGCCCGACCAACGGTAATGGCAATGGCAACGGCCATCGGCCTCCGGCGGCGCCCGCGCATAACGGCGACTCGCCGCGCCACGACCGGCATCCGCAACTGAATCCGCGCTACACGTTTGCGGAATTCGTGGTCGGCTCCGCCAATCAGTTCGCGCATGCCGCCGCGCTCGCGGTCGCGAGTCAGCCCGGTGAGAAGTACAACCCGCTGTTCATTTATGGGGGAGTCGGCCTGGGCAAGACCCATCTGGTGACCGGCCTGGGGCATTACATCTACGCGAACAGCGATCGGCCGCGAAAAGTCCTGTTCATGCCGGCCGAAGTTTTCATGAACGAGCTGATCAATTCGCTGCGCCGCGATCGGATGGGCGAGTTCCGCGAGAAGTTCCGCCGCGTCGACACGCTGATCCTCGACGACATCCAGTTCCTGGCCGGCCGCGAGCGCACCCAGGAGGAGTTCTTCCATACCTTCAACTCACTCCATAGCGAGCGCCATCAGATCGTGCTGACTTCGGACAAAGTGCCGCGCGAGATTCCCGGGCTCGAGGAGCGGTTGCGCAACCGGTTCGAATCGGGATTGATCGCCGATATCGCGCCTCCCGATCTGGAGACGCGGGTCGCGATCGTCCAGAAGAAGGCGGCGCTGGAGAATCTGCGGCTGTCGGCCGAGGTCAGCCTGTATATCGCGCAGAGCGTGCAGTCCAACGTGCGCGAGCTGGAGGGATGCCTGACGCGGCTGGCCGCGCTGGCCTCGCTCAACAAGTCGGCGATCACGGTGGAGTTCGCGCGCCAGGCGCTGCACGATCTGATCAGGAACCACGACGCCAAGCCGGACGTGGAAGCGATCCAGCGCGCGGTCGCGGACTTCTTTCATATCCGGTTCGCGGAGCTGAAGTCGAAAAAGCGCACGCAGCATATCGCGTTCTGTCGCCAGGTCGCGATGTACCTGTGCCGCAAGCTGACCAGCAGCTCGTTCCCGACGATCGGCGAGCATTTTGGCCGCGACCATTCGACGGTGATCCACGCGCACAACTTGATCTCGCGGCGGGTGGCAGCGGACTCGGCGTTCCGGCTCTCGATCGAGAAAATCGAGCGCGAACTAAAAGCGATCCAGGCCAACGCAGCCTGATTTATCGGGAGCGCGAAGTCCGCATCCGGGTGCTTCAGAAAGCGCGAAACGCGTTAGCGGTTTCGCTCGTGCGGGATTTTAATTAAGAGAAACTGTGGACGGGTTGTGGGCAGGATGATTCGAAGATGTGGACGACGAGGCGGTTATCAAGAGCCGGATCGCTTGTCGCCCCGGATGCGCGCGCAGAGGTCAATCTCTCCAGCGATCTGCCCACAGAGATTTCTTTTTGATTTCAAGCCCCGCGGCGATTGGTCCACAAATCAACATGCACTACTGTTACTACTAATATTCTTTCTTTAAGAGATAAGATCAGAATAGTAGAAGAGCCTCATGGGACTTGAAATCGAACGCGCCTCATTGTTGAACGGCCTCGGCTTGGTCCAGGGCATCGTCGAGCGGCGGACCACGGTGCCGATTCTCGGTCACGTGCTGATCGAGCCCAACGGAAATTCGCTCGCGCTCAGCGCGACCGATCTCGAAGTCGGAATCAGGACCCAAGTCTCATGCCGCTCGGGCAAGGACAAGAGCATCACGCTCCATGCCCGCAAGCTGTTCGAAATCGTGCGCGAGGCCGAAGGCGAAATCGTCGCGCTCAACACGCTGGACAACGATTGGGTCGAGCTCAAGTGCGGACGGGCGAAATTCAAGATGATGGGGCTCGACCCGCGAAGCTTCCCCGCGATGCCGAGCCAGAGCACCGCCAAGGAAGGCGCCGCGCAATCGCGCAAACCGCTCAAGGCCGAGCTCAAGATTTCCGCGGCGGTGCTGGCAGGGATGATCGACAAGACCATCTTCGCGGTCAGTCCCGACGAAGCCCGTTACAACCTGAGCGGCGTCTACATCGAATCGCAGGCGGCCGGCGCGGCGCGGATGGTCGCGACGGACGGACATCGGCTTGCGATGATCGAGCGGGCAGTGCCGGGTTTTACGATGGAAGGCGGCGCGATCGTACCGCGCAAGGGATTGCAGGAATTGCGCAAGCTGCTCGACGCGGAAGGCGAGTCGGAGGTCGTGCTCACGCTCGACGGGCAGCTCGCGTACCTGAAGCGCGGGAGCACGGAAGTCTCGATGCGCCTGATCGAGGGGGAATTTCCCGATTATCGCGGCGTGATTCCGAAACAGTCCAAGCACCAGGTGCTGGTCGCCCGCGACCTACTGTTCGCGGCGATCAAGCGCGCGGCGATTTTCTCGAGCGAGCGCTATCACGGCGTCAAGTTCGCGTTGTCGGCCGGCACCCTGACCGTCTCGTCGACCAGCCCGGAGACGGGTGAAGCGAGCGAGACGATCGACGTCAGCTTCAAGGGCGAAGAATTCTCGATCGGTTTCAACTCGAGCTACGTCCAGCAGGCGCTCGGGGTGATCCCGTCGGGGAACGACGTCGAGCTGGGTCTCAGCGACGACGTCAGTCCTGGCGTGATCAAAACGCCAGCGGACAGCGAGTTCACGTACGTCGTAATGCCGATGCGCCTGTGACGGCGCGCTCCCCGGCGACAACGGAGCCGGTCCGGGTGGTGGGTGCAGGGGTCAACCCTGCTACATGCTTAGGCAGGCTTCTGCGGCCAGGGTGAACAGCCGTTCCCGGATCTGATGGCGCGACCAGTTGCGCTGGTCCCATTGCTCGGCGCTTATATCGTCGCCGCCGTAGAGAATCTGCCCGAACTGGACGCCGCGGAACTGCGCGACCGCGAAGAACGCCGCCGCTTCCATCTCGACCGTAAGGCATCCTTCGCGCTTGCGTGCGTTCATCCGGGCGCGAGTCTCGCGAAAAATCGCGTCGGTGGTCCAGGTCTTGGCGACTATATAGTCGATGCCGTTGCGCTTGAGCGTTTTTTCGATCGCTGCCAGCGCGCGCGGATGCGGCGCGACCTCGCGCGAGGGCGGCAGGTAGTGATACGAGGTGCCCTCATCGCGAATCGCAGCGCTCGGCACCACGAGGTGGCCGACCGCGATATTGGAATCGAGCACTCCCGCGCCGCCACATGCAACAAATTTGCGCGAGCCGAGCGCGATCATCAGCTCGAGCATCGCGGCCGAGACCGGCGCGCCGACGCGCGGATGCAGGACGGCGAGCCGCCGTCCGCCGAAATCGAGCTCGTAAACCGGATGTTTTCCAGTCTCCCATTTCTCGGCGTAAATCTGACGGGCGCCGTTGCGGACCAGCTCGTCGATCACATCCTGGAAGAAGCACATCACGCAGTGCCGCGGAGCGCCGATCGACTTGTACACCTCGCGCGGCTCGATAATCGCGAAGGGCGAAGGATCGTGCTCGAAGATCGGAAACGGATGAGCGGCCAGAGGTACCGGTGCGGCGGCGTTGCGCGCCGGGATTTTTCTGCGCGGCGATTTGACGACGGCCATGAATAACCATGCCGACGCCCGTACAACCGTGCAACGGCTTAGTTTTAATTCGAACCGCCCGCCGCCGCTGCTCCGATTCGGATCAACACCACCTTGTTGCGGTAAGAATCCGGGCCTTCCCACGGAAACGACGCTTCGGTCGCGACGATCGTCATCGGAACGTCCAGCTTGGGGACGTCGCGATGGCGCGCGATCACCCAGCGAACATTTTTCTCGGCAATCGCTTTCTTAAGGTCGTCGATTTTTTCGAATTCGGGGAGGGGCGGCGGATCGAGATAAAACAATGGTCCGAGATTTTTATACAGCACGAGGCCGTCGGTACGATTGCTGAGCCGCTGCATCACGGCGATACCGAAGGGCTTCTCGCCTCGATACGCCTCCGCCGCGGGCATCGCGAAGATAAACACGTACGCCATCGAGAGGTAGGCGATGATCCCGAGCGAAATCGCGATGCGGGCGGGTCGCAGGCCGGAGGAGGTCACGCCGCTAAGCGCGTAAGCAATCCCGGCGACCGACGCGATCCAGAAGATCGCTAAGGCGATGCGGTCGGGCGCGGGCGGTAAATTCGCGTACAGGCCGGGCAGGATCCACGACGGAGGGAGGAAGCCCACGGCAGCGGCCACTACGGCGATCGCGATCAGGGCATAGCCGGCGGCGAGCAGACCGCGGCCGAACCGCGAGCGCGCCTCGGTTGCGAGGACGCGCGCGACCAGGATCGCGCCGGCGGGAAGAATCGGCAGGATGTAATAGCTGCGGCGCGAGCCGGACAGCGTGAAAAAAATGAAAGTCGCCCAAAAATAGACGAGGGCGAAGCGATCGCTCCGCGCGGGCTCGACGCCGGCGCTGCGTCGATCGTGCGCCTCGACCAGGGCGGCGGGCAGGAGGACGGACCACGGCGCCATCAGGGCGAAGATTACGTAGACATATAAATAGATGGGGCCGCGATGGTCGAAGGGGTGGAAAAATCGCACCACGTTCTCGTGGTAGACCATCTCGAGGCCCTTGTGCGAGCCGGTCATGCGCTGCGACATCCAGAACGGCAGGTAGTAGACGGCGAACCCGATCGGGATCGCGACGACGGACTGCCAGTTGAACAGCCAGCGGTTGCGATCGACCAGCCATGCGACGCGCGCGCCGAGGGGACCGTGGAGGAGGCGCGCGGCGAGCTCGCGCCATCCGTCGCGCAGGCAGGAGTAGGCGCCGATCACGAGGATCGGCAGCGCGAAGCCGAGCAGGCCCTTGGTCTGCGACGTGATCGCCATGATCAGCCAGAGTCCGAGCACCCACCATCGCGCGCGGCGGTCCTCGTAGCGGAGGAAGAGTGCGAGCGCGGCCAGCTCGCCGGTCACCGTCTCGACGTCGGCGGAGGCGTGACGTGAAAAAAACACGAAGCTGAAGCTGGTCGCGAGTACGAAGCCGGCGATGATCGCGGTGCGCTGATCGTAGAGCCGGCGCACCAGCAGCATCAGGAAGGCGACGCCGAGCAGGCCGGCGATCGCGCACGGGATGCGCGAGGCGGCTTCGTCGACGCGGCCGGTGAACTCGGCGGCGGCGAGCACCAGCCAGTACGAGCCGAGCGGCTTGTCGTAATAGACGCGGCCGTTGATCGTGGGCCAGAAGTAGTTGGAACTCAGGCGCATCTCGCGCGCGATCTCGGCCCATCGGAACTCCGAGGACCACAGCGCGCGCGCGCCGAGGCGCGAGAAAAACAGGATCGCGGTCAGGGCGAGGATCGCGGCGGCGCACAGGCGCCATCGCGAGTCCCAGGAAAAGTCGGCGCGCACCGGCGTCGCGGGCGTCGCAGCTGGATGGAACGAAGGTACTGGCGAGGCCGGGGAAGTCATCGCGACAAATTGTAACCGGCGCGCTCGCATCTCCGCCATACGGCGACTACTTGCCGCAGGTTGACAATTAGTAGTGGTTTACGTCAGAAAGCAGTGGACTATGATTGCGAAAGAGCTGGATAAGTTGATCGCCGCGATGAGCGTGGCGGTGGTTCTGATCGGCGCGGCGGCGGCTCATGCCGCGACCATCACCGTCAATACGCTGAGCGACCCCGGCATCGCGGGGCAGTGCAGCCTGCGCGATGCGATCGTCGCCGCCAATACCGACACGGCGGTCAGCGGTTGCGTCGCAGGCAGCGGCGCCGACACGATCGTATTTGGCAGCGGCCTGACCGGAGCCATCACGCTGACGGCGACCCTGCCGGATATCGAAAGCAACCTGACCATCAGCGGCCCGACCGACGGCGACATCACGATCAGCGGCAACGACGCCGTCGAGATGATGACGATCGACGCCTTAAGACCCGGGGCAGGAAACCTGGTCGCACTGACCAATCTCACCTTCGCCAACGGCAGGGGGGAAGCCTTAGGCGCCATCTACAATCTCGGCATACTCACCGTCGCGAACAGCACTTTCTCGGGCAACAGCGCGAGCAACGGCGCTGCCATTCTCAGCTTCGGAACGCTGACGGTCACCGACAGCACGTTCTCCGGCAACAGCGCGCTCTTTGGAGGCGCAATCGGCATCGGCCGCAGCCCGTTTGGCGATTCGTTGACGGTCATCAACAGCACCTTCTCCGGCAACTCTGCCAGCGGCAGAGGCGGCGCTATCTACTTCAATTCTCGGGGAACGCTGACGATCACCAACAGCACCTTCTCGGGCAATAGCGCGCCAGACGGAGGCGGCATCACCAACACCGTAGGCAACGCAACGTTGAGGGGCGCGATCCTGGCCGGCCCGTCATCGGGCGGAAACTGCAATGGCCGCATGACCGACGGCGGCTACAACATCTCCGACGACGACTCGTGCGGCTTCTCCGCCACCGGCAGTCATAACAACACCGATCCGCTGCTCTCCCCCGACGGTCTCGCCGACAATGGCGGCCCGACCGACACGATCGCCCTGCAGCCTGCCAGCCCGGCGATCGATAAGATTCCGCCCGCCGATTGCCCGGCCACCGATCAGCGCGGATATTCGCGGCCGGCTCCCGGACAAGCCGATTGTGACATCGGTGCCTACGAGCTCGACGCCGGGCCCGGGCCGCCGGTTGACTGCAGCACGGCTCAAGCGAGCAAGGCGAATCTGGTGGCGTTGGCGTTGCCGTTCGTGTTGGTGCCCGAGCAAGTCACCGGCGTGAGCGACTCCAGCGGTCCCTACTCGGTGAGCATCACATCGATCACACAGGACAAGCCGATCAGCCGCAGCCGCCTGTTATGCCCGGACGGCGTTGGCGTCGGGACCAACACGGCATCGGTCCGGCCCATCAAGCAGGGCAGCGGAGGACTGATCTATACTCTCGGTTTCACGGCGACGGACACCGGCGGCGCGGGCAGTTGCACGGGAGCGGTCGAGGTCTGCGTGCAGGATCTCTTCCACCAAGGCAAATGCGTCGATACCGGCGAGTCATACGACGCGACCAAATGCCCGCCCTGAGGCTGATAAACCGGGTTACACTGACGCTTCGAGCTGGCCGCCGGTAATTCGGCGCGGCGTGTCGAGCGATCGGCTGGCGGCGGCAATCGCGTTGCTCGAGCCAGCCAGTTCCAGGACGTCGCCCGGCCGGATGATTTCCTCACTGGTCGGGACAACCACTTCCGAATCGCCACGCCCGATGGCGACCACGACGGCGCCGGTCCTGGTATGCAGATCCAACTCGGCCAGGCTTTTCCCGACCGCCTCGCTGTCGGGCCGCACGCTGACCGGCGTTATCATGCCGATGCCGGGGACCTCGTAGGAGCCGCCCTGAGCGCCCGCATGGGTTCCCCGCAGCGCGGCCGCGATCAGCCGGGTGGCGCTGCGAATCTGCCCCTGCATCCGGCGCGCGCTTCTGATCACGGCGATAACCGTCAGCAAGATCGTGATCGCGATAATTCCGATTCCTTCAACCGGCGCCATGAACGGCTGCACGATCGCGAGCAGCGGCGCGGCCACGACCAGCAGAATCGTGATCTGCAGCAATTCGACCATCGCGTTCACCGCGCTGGCGCCCTCTTCGTGAAGTTCGGCCAAGGCTCGCGAGGCGAGCGCGGTTGCCAGCCGCCGTGAAGCGAAATACATCGCGGCCGCTGGACCGGCGCATAGCAAAAGCGCGAACAGGTCCACGTACAGACCGGCGGAGAAATACGACAGATGTTCGATCCCCGCGACCATCGTAGTCACGTCGAGCGGATCACGTTCGTTGAGGATGAGAATCGCGCCGATGAGAACTGCGCTCGACACGATCGCAGCTATCGGCCATCCGATCGAACTGGCGTTCCGGGCCGGCTGTCCTGCATTGCGTATCCGCTCCAGCCACGAGTCGTAGAACGCCTCGAGCACTTTGAACGGGCGCGGAAGCCGCCTGGAAACGGATTCCGCGACCGGAACCGAGCTGCGAATCATGTAGGGGGTTAGAAAGGTGCTGATGGCGCAGACCGCGACGGCCAGCGTGTAGAGAAAATCGCGCGTGGCGCCGCTCTTGAGCCCAGCGCCGGCGACGATGAACGAAAACTCGCCGATCTGCGCCAGGCTCATGCCCGCTTGGATCGAAGTCTTTACGCCGACGCCGCTCAGGATCGAGGCGAAGGTTACTGCAAAAATCTTCCCGACGATAACCGCGGCGGTCAGCACGATCAATGCGGGCCAGCGCTCCGCGATGTGCGCAGGGTCGATCATCATGCCCACGGAGACGAAGAAAACCGCGCCGAAGATGTCGCTCAGCGGCGCCACCAGATGATCTACCTGCGCGGCGCCGCCGGACTCCGCTACAATCGAGCCCGCCAGGAAAGCGCCGAGCGCGACTGAATAACCGGCAAGCTGGGCGAGGCTCGCGAAGGCGAAACAAATTCCGACCACCGCGACCAAAGTCGTCTCGGGCCGGTCCATCCGCACCACCAGGCGTATCACCGGCGGCAGCACCAGCAGTCCGCCGCCGGCCAATGCCACCAGGAACAGAATCAGCCGCGCGATCGTCACCGTCATCAGCGGCGCCGACACGCTGGCGCCTGACGCCAGCGTGGTCAGAACCGCCAGCTCGATGACCGCGGTGAGATCCTCGGCGAGCAGGACGCCGAACGCGACTTCGCGCAAACGCTCGGAGACAGAAGTTTCCGCGAAGGCCTTCGCCACGATCGTGGTACTCGAAATCGATAGCAGCGCGCCGGTAAATATGCTCTCGAGCGGCGTCCATCCCAGAGCGCGCCCACAGACGTACCCGAGCCAGATCATGAAGCCGACTTCAAGCGCGGTGATAAAACTCGAGCTCGGGCCGAGGCGAATCAGCTTGCGCACGCTGAACTGCATCCCCAGCGCGAACATCAGAAGGATTACGCCCAGTTCGGAGACCGTCTCGATCCGGCCGGGGTCGGCCACCAGGGGTGGAAGGGTGGGACCGACGATGAATCCCGCGATCAGATAGCCGACCACGACGGGCTGGTGGATTTTCTGAAAAATGATGGTGGTGATCGCGGCGACGCATAATACCATCGCGAGATCTTGCAGAAGGGTGTGTGAGGCAAGTACTGGCACGGTGGCGTCGCCGCGACCATCACATCGATACGTTCAGCGAAACCGGCACGCCGGGGCAGTCGACCCTGCGCGAGTCTCAGTCCTCACTTGATTAATCCGGCCGGGACGGCGGCCGCGACCAGCAACAACACCCATCCGATGAATAGCTGGAACAGCGAATAGGATACGAATAGCCAGTACCCGAAATCGCGAGGCCGTCTTTCGTGCAGGCGCCATTGCGACTTCTGGCCGAGGTCGAAGGGGAGAATGACATCAAGCGAATATACGAAAGGGTGGAACTGCTGATAGTAGTGCGGCAGCGTGGCCTTCTCCGTTTTTTCGTCCGGCTCGTAAGCGTCCTTCCCTGACGGCACCATCACGCCGACCGAGGGCAAGCGGGCCCGCGAGAACACGAGGGTCCCCAAGGCCACCAGTATTGCCATCCACACGAACGCCAGCCACGGTCTTTATCCGTAACCAACGACTAGATAGAGGAACCAATTCTGGATCCAACCCAGCCAGCCGAGATGGCCGTGCTTGCGCAGGTCCCACTGCTTGGCGATAGCAACTTCCGCGACCTGATCCTCGTTGCCCATCTGCCGCGAGACGGCGATTAACTGCTCGTAGGGCTGCGGGAGATAACCGAGTTGGTCCGGCTGCAAGCCGAGCCACCTGAGCCTCGCCTTCGCATCGGTCGGTCCTGCGGCTATGCGGTCATAGACGAAGCCATCAAGACGCAACCATCCCTTCTCCGGCCAGCTAGCCTCCTGATCATTCAACGGCCCCACCTTCGCATCCGCCAAGTCCAGGGATGGCTTCCATTCCTGCTTTGGAAAATCCGGATGGTGATCCTTGTGGATGTTTTTCCAGGTGAATGGCCCGGTAATATGGGCGCTATCGAGATCTAATTCGTCCAGCCAGGCGTCCTCGACGTCCAGTTGCCCCTTGACTTCCGCGCCGGGCAGCCGCACTGGCCCAACAGCAACGAAGCCATACGCCAGGATGACGTTGCCGGTCACCTTGATGCGATCGGCGGCAAGGGCGTCATCGTCATCCTTCGACTTTTCGAATATTCCGCCATCCGCATCCAGATTGCCCCCGATAGTCGCGCCGAGCAGTCGCACCATTCCCTTGGCATGGAAACCTTTCCTCAGAAGGATCGAGCCCTCCGAGTTAAGCTCATCGGCAGCTATTGCCCCGGTCCAACTGCCCTCCAGACTGAGCGCAGGCATCTTCGTATATTCCACGTTGAGATCCTGCTCCAGACGGCAGCTCTGCAGCAGTAGAGGAAAGGGCAGGTTGGTAAAGCTGACGTCGAGAGCGCCCGTAATCCGGGCACCCTGAATCCGTACGCCCCTGGGATCGACCTGCTCGCGGGCCTCGCGATCGACGAAGAGCCAGCGAATCAGATCGGCGCGGACGTTGCGCGACGCGGGCCATTTTTCGTCGGGCGCCTTCGGCGATCCGTCGGCCTTCGCCGGGTCGTCGCCTCCGCCAAGGTCGCGGCAATCCGCCACAGTCCCTTCGGATGCGTGCTGTAGCACTCTCTTCTCCGCCTCCGTCAAGGGCGGCGTTGAGAACTTCCGCTGCGCCAATTGCTGGAGGTTGAGCGGCACGCCGCTTGGCTGGCCGAACGCATGGCCGGCACAAAAGAGGATGGCGGTGGCAACGATCAGAAATCGGCGCATTAAGTGCCCACCTCGCTTTCATGCAAAGGCTATGGTCTAGCGTCGCAAGCGGCATAACGCGATAGCCTCCGCCAACAGCGCGGAGCACGGATCCTAGCCAACCGGGAAGCGCGACTGCGGGCCGGCGCCTATTCGCAGCATTGATGGCGAGGCTTCGGGGGAGCCACGTCCATCGCTGGATTTTGCTCGAAGAAACCGAACGGCTTAAGCATGAAACCGGCGTATGAAACGGGCATTACCGGCCAATCCTCCGGCCGCGGGATATGATGCACGCCGAAGGAGTACCACGCCACGATGTCCGTATTCTCAAGCGCGCGATCACGTTTGATCCATTGATCGAGTCCGTCCGGGGCCGCGTTTTGATTGATGTAATCGCCGGAGGCGTAGCGCTGCGCCGGATCGTAGGCGGTGACCCACAGGTTGTGGCGAATGAAACCGGCGCGCCGCAGCAGGCTTGCTCCCTCGTGCGCGAAAGGCAAAGCGACGTCCGCGCCCGGCATGATTTTGTAGCCGGTCGGCTGACCAACTGCATTGCGCCGCGACGGATTCACCACCAGCCATCCCCGTCCGATCGCCGGGGCCGCGTCGCGCGCACCTTCCAACTGATTACTTATCAGCGTGTATCGCGGCCGATACGATCCGTTGAAGGGATTCCCCGGCCCCGGAGGATCGGCGACAGTGTCGACCTCGTAGACTGAATTGCCTGGCCCATCGACGTCCAAATCGAGACGAAAATTGAAGTAATGTTGATGAATCGGCGCGTAAAGCTGCGGCGCTACCAGAACGCCATGGGTCGGCTGCGCGCCCGGCCGATACGCGCCCACCGAGAGGCATCCGGTCAGCTTGACTTCGAGTTGTATTTCGCCGCTCTGGTAGAGGTACCAGAAAAACCCGTAATCATAGTTCCCGACCGTGGCGAAAAACGAGATTACCAGGCGCCGTGACCGCCGCACCTCGGAATGATTGGTGCGCCAGTCGCTATGCTTCCATAGCGTGCCGTAATCCTCCTCATGCATGCAGACCGCGTTCTCGATGCTTTCCAACTCGCCCGCCATGTTGACCATATGCGCGTCGAAGTAGTGGATCGTGCCGACACAATCGCATCCGAGCTTGAGGCTGTTAGCCATCCGGCCGATGCCGTATTCGCCGACGTCGAAGGCGTTCTTTTTCCGATGCGTTTGCGTGGGATCGCCGTATGGCACCTGCATCTCGGATAACGATGCTCGATACAAAATTGGCCGAATGCGGCCCTGATCCTCGTAGCCCAGTTGATGGAGCACGAGACCCTCGCGCGAGGTAAAGCCGACGCGGAAACGCCACTTCTGCCAGCGCACTTCATAGCCTTCCACGGTAAAGCTGGGACCCTCGGGCTGTGAAATCTCCAGGGGCTTCAAGTCCTGCCGCAGAGGCCCGAGACTTTCGGCGGCATAAGTACCGGTAAAAGGCGGCAGAGGCACCTCGACGTCGTCGATTACCTCGACCACCTCCATTTTTTCGAGATCGACGAAGGTGATTAGTCCCTCGACCGGACGGCCGTAGCCGACGTCGGCATTGCTGCCGCGGATCCACGTGAGGCCCTGGGCGAGGCGGCGGTCGGGAAAACGCTCATCACCGTAGGCGCCCGCCGACCATGGATCCACGATCGCTTTGTCGAATTCGGTGATACCCCGGCGTGACAGCGCGGCACGCCATCGTGGGTCCGCTTTGACCGCATTTTCGCACAGGATGAACTCCTCCACGATGATCCCGGGCTGGACTCCGCACCGCTCCACACACGAGAGGAGGGTCTCGTCACGAAGGCTGACGATCGCTTCCAGCACGCATCGCGCCAACAGGTCGAGCACGATAATGAGAGCGCGCCGATCCAGCGCGACCCCGGCGCCGGCGCCGTCGAGTTCGCTCTTGGCTGGTTCGTGCAGATTGGCCGAAACGAAGCGCCAATGGTTGCTGGCGGCGCGATGGGCACGCAGAATCCGGACGGCTGCCGCCACTTCATCCGCGCTCAACGGATCCAGCGGATGACGGTGGAAGACCTCATTCACCGGACGCGGGTTCTCCATCGTCGATCTCCTGTTGCCGCTCAAAGGCGCAGTGATTGAGGTTGCACTTAAATCCAACCTCTGTAAACGCAAATCGCTGGAGACACTTCTTCGAAGGGGGAAGCGCCGTATTTTCGATCGCAGTCAGCGCGGAAGGTACGTCCTCATCGCGCGCTGAGACCCTTTTTGGCCTTGATCTCTTCCAGCAGGGCGCTGATTTTCTGGTCGCGCTCGAGTGCGTGAAGCCGCAGATCGACGTCGTCGCCTAATAGTTCGCCCTTGGCGCGGCCCAGGGCTTCTTCGCGGGCGACCTTTGAGCGCATCCGCTCGAAGGCGCCGTGCTCGGTGCCGGATGAATGTTGCGCATTTGCGGCACGATGGGTTGCGCGCGAGCGCCGATGCTGAACGATTAGCAGCTCTGCCTTGGCCCGCGCTTCTTCGAGCTTCACCTCCAGCCGCTTGAGCGCTGCTTTCATCGATTCTACTTGCGTATGGTGGTTGGCGATTTGCTGATCGAAATTGTCGGCAAGCACTTGGAAGCTCACCGCTCGCTCGAGCGCGGCACGCGCCAATTCGTCGTCCTTTTTATCGACGGCCAGCTCGGCCTTGCGCATCCATTCCGCGTACTTCGCGGCGTTTTCGCTCTTTTTCTTTTCGAGCAGGTGCTGGTCGGCCAGCGCGATCGCGACTTGCGTCTTGACCTGGATGAACTGGTTTTCCATATCCAGGATGACCTGCTTCAGCATCTTTTCCGGATTCTCGGCCTTGTCCAGCAAGTCATTGAGATTGGCCCGCACCAGGGTTGCTACCCGATCCATGAGTGCCATAACGAACTCCTTACTCGCATGAGTGTGAACTTCTGTTACTTGCGGCCGCCGGCAGCATTGTCATTTCCGGCGGGAGGCGGCAGTTGATCGGGACGGCCCGATTTGTCGCCGATCGTTTTGATCTTGCCCAGCAGGTCCGACATCTTCATTCCGGAGAGTGCTTCGAACAGCTCGGGCACTTGCGCGGCGATCTGCGTCAGGTCGCCGGTGATCTTGTTCAAGCCGGCCGAATCACCATTGCCGGTTGAGACCACCGTAATGCGATCGACATTGGCCAAGGGACTGGCCAGCGCCCTCACCACTTCCGGCAATCCGGTTATGAGCTTGTCCAGCACCGCGGCCTGGTTGTATTCCTGGTACGCCTCGGCCTTCACGTTCATCGCGCGCGCTTCGGAGTCGCCCTTCTTGAAAATTATTTCGGCTTCCGCCTCGCCCTGCGCGCGAATCGCGCTGGCGTGGCCCTCCGCCTCGACCATGGTCTTCGACTTATCGGCCTCGGCGAGAGTCTGGATGCGCTGGCGCTCGATTTCGGCGGGCTTCAATACGGTGGCGATCAACTCCTTTTCGCGGCGCAGGATTTCGGCCTCCTGGACCTTCACCTGCTGCTCCTTTTCCGCCTGCTGGACCTTGACCGCCTCGACGATCACCTGCTGCTGCATCACGTTGGTTTGGATCTCGTAAGCCTTGTCGGCCTGTGCCTGCTGGCGTTTTACCAGTTCGTTGTAGGTTGCTTTTTTTATGTCGAGATCGCGCTGCGCTTCGGCCTGACGCGCCATCGAGGCGGTCTCCGCCGCGACGCGCTCCTGGTCGGCCTGCGCCTTGGCGACGGCGGATTCTCGCAACGCCATCGCGCGCCTGATCGCGGTGTCGCGATCGGCTTCAGCCGCCGCCACGTCCGCGTCGCGCTTGATCCTGACGATGTCCGGCCGTCCCATGTTGGTGATGTAATCGTTCTTGTCGCGGACTTCCTTGATGGTGAACGAGATCACTTCCAGGCCCATCTTGTTGATGTCGTCGGCGCAGGTTGAACGCATGCGATCGGCGACCATTTCGGGCTGCTTGACGATCTCTTCGACGGTAAGCTGCCCGATGATGCCGCGCAGATGGCCTTCCATCACGAGGCGAATCAGCGCCTCGCGATCTTCGGGCGGCTTGGTCAGGAATTGCTCTGCCGCGGTGAGAATCGACTCGGGATCGGACTTGACCTTGATTTGCGCAACCGCCTCAACCGTCACTGCCACGCCTTGTTTGGTGTAAAGGTCCTGCTGCGGCGCCACGTCGAACGACATCAGCTCGAGCGACAGGCCGCGCACGTTCTCGACCATCGGCAGGATAATCGTGCCGTGACCCTTGACCACTCGAGTGCCGCGAAACCCATACACTATAAGCGCCTCATGCGGTCCCGCCTTACGATAGAGGTTCGCAAAGACGGCCATCAGCAGCACCACGGCGGCTACTGAGGTCGCAGCGATTACCAGGACATCAGTTGGTATTTGCGACATTGCGGTTTGCTCCCCTGCTAACAGTCGGTTGTGAGCCTCTCGGCTCAATTCATCGAGCGATCGTCCGGATGGCGATCGGCCATTTCTTCCCATCGACGGACGTAGGCGATGCCGTGTTCGTAGCGCGTAACTATCACTTCGGTTCCGCGCGCCAGCTCCTCGCCATCTTCGCCGCGCGCGCCGCAGGTCTGCCGGGTGCCTTCCTGCGAGAAGATTATTTCGCCGGTCCCGCCCTTGCGGATCGCGCTGCTCACGCGGCCTAACACTCCCACCCGATCATAGTCAGCCGGATCGAGCGCCTGATCGTGCGTCAGCAGAAACTTGACGATGAACCAGAAGACGATCGCAGCACCGGCCAGTCCCGCACCAATCGCGAGCAGGATAATCACCGTAACCAGCAGGCCCGAATGGCGCGTGAGCAGGTAACCGGTGCCGCCGAACCATGCCAGGAAGGCCGTGATAGTCGCGAAGTTGAACAACGGCATCTCAGGGCCGCGGCTTACTCCCGCATGGCCTGCCCCCGCACCGGGCGCGGCGACGTGGCCGTGTGACAGGTGGAAGTGCACGTGCGGCAGATGCACGCTCCCGCCCAGAAACGCCAGCACGCTGAGAGTTACTCCCACCAGGAAGCAGGTAAGATAAAAGTTTTCCCAGGTCATGGATTTGCCCCCGCGGTTTTGTTTCTCCCGCCGTCAGGCCGTGAGGACGGGGCTCCGGCGGGCTTCAGCACCTCGCTCAGCCGCTCGACCAACTCCGGAGCTTCCAGAATCGCACCCAGCAGTATCAGGCATTTGCGGGTGTCGTGATGCCTGGCTATCAGCAGCAACGCGTGACTGACCTCGGGATCGGCAGCGAATTCCTCGGCGCCGTTTATCAGCCACAAGTCGAGGCGGTCCTGCAGCGCGCGCAGATCGCTGGTCAACTCGGTGTGATAGCCCTCGGGGTCGTCGACCAGGTAGCCGGGATGCACTTTGAAAAAGCGCGCGAGCATCATGCGCGACGAGTTGGTGAGATGGGGCCGCGCGCCGCTCTCTATTTGCGAGAGGTAAGACTGGCTGAGTCCGCCGCCGACTTCCTTTTTGAGCGCACGGGCGAGGTCCTGCTGAGTCATCTCGCGGCCAAGACCGCGGAGAGTGCCTTCAACGAGCCGCAGGTAGCGGAGTTTTTCGCCCAGCTTCATAGCCTTTCAAAAAGCGAGGTGGCTTTGCACCCCTATTATGATTTGCAATTACCATATTGCAATCCGTTAAACAAGAGCGAGCGCCGGCTCGATCGCCGTGCCATCGTCGGAACAAAACCGCCCTGAAGCGCGTTGCGATCGTCTCTGAAATCCTCCGAAAATCGATCCCTGCAAATGCGCCCGGAAGCTCCGACCCGCGACAGCGACCGGAGAATTCGCAGCTATGTTCGCAGACGGGTTCCGCGATATGTTCTGAAACGAGGAACGGAAACGATTATGTTAAGCTTGGCTATCTTTTCCGGGAACAAGGTCGACGGGAGCATGCTCCATCCGGGTGAGCGGTTCTTTGGACTGGCTCTCTTCGGGGGCCTCGACGTGGACCTCACCACTGCGCCGCCCGACCTCGAAGTCACCATCGTTGCGATATTCGGCGGAGCAAACGTGAGAGTGCGGCCTGACGAAGACGTGATGTTCGACGGCTTGAGCTTGTTCGGCGGCCGCTCCATCGAACCGCGCCGCCAGCAATCGTCTCCGAACAGTTCGGAGTCGAGCGCCCGAGCCAATGACCACGAGGGCGATCTGCCGCTAGACATTATGGCGTACGCGCTGTTCGGAGGCGTCAGCGTGAAACGAGCCAGAGCCTGACCGCACGACAGCAGCGGTCACTCAGCCTGCCGAAGCATCCGGGGCGTTCCAGTACCATACGTGGGCTTCCGCGTCGCGCCCATCAGGCTTTACGCAGGAACACGCTGCTTCACCGAGACCAAGCCAACGGCGGACGGCAGCGGAGCGGAGCCGCTCAGCCCTTTCGTCCCTTCTTCAACTCCTCGATTTGGTTAGCGAGCTGGCTCACCAGTTCCGTCAGGCCGGCCAGCGAGCGGATGACCTGATCTAGCCGCGGGTCAGGCTGCGGCACCGGACCGGAGTAAAAGGCCCCGTCGTTCTCGACCTTCTCCGCCTTCGCTTCCTTGACCTCAGGTTTTTCACGCTTTTCGAGCTTTTCTTTTTCCTTCTCCTTTTCTTTGTCCTTCTCCTTTTCCTTATCTTTATCCTTCTCCTTCTCCTTCCACCATTTGATGCCGCCGTCGAAGTCGTCCTTCAGCCAATCCTTTCCGTCCCAGAAGTCCTTTTGACTGCCGAGGCGGAGGATCGCCGCGAGGTCGCGGACCCGCAGCTCGCTGATCGGTGCGTCAAGCTTGATGCGCACTTCGGGGCGATCCGCCTGTGCGACGAAGGGTTTGCGGGAGCTCTGTTCCTCGTCCTTTTGCTTGTCGGCCATGATCGTTGCCTTCCTGGCTGGATGAAATATTTGGGCGGTCACTCGCCCACCGCATTCCGCCGGCAATGCTCAGCTCAACGCATGGTCCACCTCCTCCGCCCCTGCGGGAACTGCTCCGTGAAGAAGATCTGCGAGCGCCGCGCTGATGGGTAGCCTGGAATAGCGCTCGAAATAGAGAAAGCCTGGACAAGGATTAACCTCGAAGCAGTACCAGTCGCCGTCCGGCGTCTGCTTAAGATCAATACCCGTGAACAGCAGGTCGAGGTCACGGGCGACCCCGAGGCAGGCCTGTTCGATGGTGCGCGGCAGCGTGGTGGGCTCCATCTCCACCGTGAAACCGTCGAGGTGCGCGTAGCGGTAGTCCACTGCCTGCGACCGCACCCGCACGGCGAAGACCCGGTTTCCAACCGTGTGCACCCGCACGTTCTCGCCGGGCACATAGGCCTGGAATTGAGCCGGACCGTCCCGCAGGAGCTCGAGGCGGGCGAGGTTGTCCGGCTCCAGGCGGCGGACGATCGACCGGACACCGCTAATTGATTTGTAAATCACCGCGCCGTGCGCCGCATAGAAGGCGTGGACGGCCTCGGCGTCGTTGGTCACAAGAGTTGGCGGTACGCGAAGGCCCGCGCGACGCAGAACGAGTGTTTGGTATGGCTTGCTGTTGTTGGACATTCCGCCGGCGACACGATTGACCACGGGGCAGGGCAGATCCTCGAGGACCGCCATCAAACCGGCGTCTGCCTCGGCCCTCAGCACGTCGGCAGTTTCCGGCGCCGCTTTGAGCGGCAGGCGGCCTTCCGGTCCGAGGAAGCGGACGTACACCCCGGTGATCTCAGCAAGGTCGAGGCTCCAGTCGGGGCCTGCGATCGTGCCTTGCGGGCCACTGTCGCGCCATCGCCATGCAACGCGGTATCCGGCCGGGTAGCGGCCCAGGTCGAGCAGCCGATAGGCATAGCCGCGCTCCGCAAGGCGAGCGCAGACGAGTTCGGTCACACTGTCGGCCAAACCGCCAGCGACCAGTATCATGGTGACGCCTCCTCGGCTCGTCGCACGCTGACCGTCTCGCCGGTGAGAAGGTCCGCAAGCGCATCGAGGATGCGCTCGCGCGCCGACACCCGGAAGTGATCGAGGCGAACGTGCGGCTCGACCAGCACGACGGCCAGGCCGCGGCGAACTGGCGCGACGGCGACCTCGACCAGCTCGAGGCGGGCCACCTCGGCGAGGCGGAGGAGATTGGGCGAAAGCGCGTCGGCCTCGGGGGTTGGAGCGTCGTCCCAGACGATCTGATCGCCGACGACGCAGGCGCACTGCGCCGGGCCGTGGGGTTCCGTAAAACAGACGGGAACAACCTGTTGCAACGCGGCGAGGCCCGGCCAGTCGGTGTCCGCGATGAGCCATGCCCCATCACCCGTGAGCGGCGTACAGACCGCACCTCCGGCTCCATCAGCCTTGAGCTGGTGGCCGAAGTCGCGCGCCTCGGCGGCGTCGTTGGTCAACAGAGTGTCGGGCGTCGGTAGCCCAGCGCGGCGCAGCAGCGGGTGCCAGGCGAGCACCGACATGCGCGGGCGATACCATAGCGCGGCTGAAGCGCGATTGATGACCGGGCAGGGCAGGCCTGCGAGCCAGGCAAGCAGTGCCGCTCGGGTTTCCGCCTCCATGTAGGCGTGGTCGGTGGGGTCCCATCCGGCCGGGTCGAGCCAACCCGTGTCGCGCACCAGTACGCTGGAGATCGTCGCGGAGCTCAAGCCGTCGAGGGCGAGGCTGCTTTCGAGGCCTTTGTCTTCCAGGCGCCACGCAAAGCGCGCCGGGGGCGCCAGTGGATCGAAGAGAAGGCGGGCTGGAAGGCCGCGTCGACGGAGCCTGTCGAGTACGCCGGCGCAGCAAAGATCATCACGGTGACCCAGGATAAGATGCACGGCGAAAAGATTCTCCTTTGCATCAGCTGGCGCATTCGAGATGCGTCGCAAATTCGTGACGCCTCTTCACCAGCCACCAGGCTCGACGGGTAGTATTTCCCCGCACCAGATAATTTGATGCCCGGAACCCTCGCATTGTAGGTACAAATAGTCAAATCGAATACCAGCGAGCATTTCTCGCGCTTCATCGATGAGGACGGTTTCTCCACTCCGCTGCGGCTAGACAGACCGTCGAACTGCGCGGCGACAGCGAAGCCGGATCCGCCCCCGGGTCCGGCCGCTGGCCCGACTGCGGTGCGGCTGGCGGTTTAGAGCCGCCAGGAGACAGGTAACCTGTCGTCTGGAACGTACGAGCAGAGCGTGCCGGTCTTGATAGCGGTGGAGAGCAGTCTTCCCAAGTCGCGGTCCTGCTCGGTGATTCGCTCCAGCGCCGAACGAATCGCCCTGGTCACCGCAGTGCGGGCGCGCTCCGAACTGGAAGCTGCCCGGCGGTCACGGCCGCCGAGACCGACGGCGCGACGGATCTCGTGCGCGAGCGCTTCCTTCTCGTCTTCCGCTTTCGCGATATTTTCCTCGTTGCCGAGTTCGCGCGCTTCTTCAAGTTCGTTCTTAAGCTCGGTCAAGCGGCGCTGATAGTCGGCCTTCGCTTGCGCATCGAGCATCTCGCCCGCGTGGCCGAGGTCGCCCGTAAGTGCTCCGGTTCGCGCGAGGTCTTCGGCACTCGCAGCGTCCGCGGCTTCTTCGCCTGCTCCGGCTAAGCGAGCCGCCAGATCGAGCGCGCGAATCTCTTCGCCGGGATGCCCTAGCAGATGCGCGATGTAATGAAACCCCTTCGCATCTTTCAGCCGCCAGATCCTGCCTTCGTATGCGACCGTCCAGTAGTCTGCTTCGCGCCGGAATATGCAGTTAGCCTGGCCAGTGACGGGACCAGTCGCAGTCGCCGACGGTCCGGCTGCGTTCCCGCTCGGAATATCTGCCATCACGCGGTCGATCCAGACTTGTCCGGCGCCATGCGATCGCAAGATCTCAATCGCAGCGTCGAACTTCTCGACCGCGCGGACCCGCTCACCAGCGGTGATCGCGGCTCGCCCCCAGCGTTGAAGCGTATCCGCTTCCTCCCAAGGCAGCGCGTACTTTCGGAAAATCGTGACTGCCCTCTCAAATCCCGCCTCGGCCTCGCCTAATTTGCCTGCCGCCGCAGCGACCGCCGCCGCAGCGCGCGCGAGGTGGCCTCCCAGCCCGCGCCAGTCCTCGCCCGCCGACACCTCACGGCAGCGGCTGACCTCAGCAACGGCGTCTTCCAGCCTGCCCATCTCGAGGTACACGAGCGCGAGTTCCGGTCTGACTACCATCTCAACCTCGAAATTCGGCTCTTCTTCGGGATAGAGCGCAAGGGCGTCCCGTAGAAGCGTCTCGGCGCGGGCAGGCTCACCACGGACCCAACGCACGCGCGCCAATGCCTGCCCATAAAAGATCATTTCGTCGGGCAGACCACTTCGTGCGCGTTCTAGGCCCTGTTCCAAAATCGAATCAGCTCGCTCCCATTCTCCTTGATAGAACGCAAGCATGCCTGCCGCACTCGCGGCGGTCCCTTGGGCCAGCATGCTTCTAGCGCCAGGCGAGTCTCCCGCCAAGAGGTAGGCAACCTGGAGAACCTGCATCAGGCGTTTACGTTGGCCCTTACCCAGTCGGGACTTTGCCAGTTCGGTCGCCCACCACTTTTGCGCCCCGCGTGGATCCCACAACTCCATTAGGCAGCTTCCGGCCGCCAAAACCGCAGCAAAAGCAGTACCGGGTATGTTTAGAGTGTCGAGCTTCGACCAAACCTGCGCCTGGACTTCCAGCGCCTCGCCGATTTTGCCGGTTTGCGGCAGGATCCAGGTGAGGCTCCCGGCGACCATTGCCCAGAATCTCCAGTTCCCGATCCGCTCGGCAATTTCCATCGAGTGCCGAAATGCAACAACCGCGTCCCGCACCCGGCAGCTTCGGGCCGCTACCATGCCGATGAAGTAATAAAGTGAGACTAGGTTAGGATTCTCCGGGCCCTTGCTCAGCACCGCTTCGGCTCGCCGTAGATGGTCGGCAGCTCGTGGAATATCCTGCGCGCGGGCTAAGCCGACTAGTGAGAGGTTGTTTCCTAACGACAGATGGAGCTGTGCAGCCCCGTCGGCGTCTCCAAGTTCTTCGTATATGCGCAGTGCTTCTTCCAGATGTTCCAGCCGCCTGGCGCGTTCGCCCTGCCCACCCATAAGCTCGCCCAAACGATGATGGAGATCGGCGTAAAGTCGGCGGTATCCGCCGAAGTCTTCAACCAGCTCGAGGGCCGCGCTCCAACGCGAAACTGCCTCCTCATCTGCAAAGACACCTCGTGCTTCGTCGCCCGCGCGGATCGAGTAATCGATCGCCTTCCCGGCGACGCGGGCCGCTCTGAAGTGATGCGCCAATGCGGCCAAGTGCGGCTTCGGGTCGCCCTTATAAGTTTCCTCGATTGCCACCCCGATCTCGCCGTGCAACTCGATGCGCCGATTCGCCGCCAAGTCATCGTAGAGCACATCACGGATGAGCGCGTGCGAGAACTGCTGGCGCGCAAACCCTGGCGCTCCAGATTTCAGGATTCCGACTCGTACTGCTTCATCTGTCTGCTCGACTATCTGCTCTGGGGAGTGCCCACTAACCCGCTCCAATAATCGCGTCTCGAACTCATTTCCGATCACCGCCGCGATCGACAACAACGAGTTCGCTTCGTCCGAGAGCGACGCTAACTGCCGCCGGATCGATTCCCGCACTCCGTCCGGAATCTTGAAGCCGTCGCGATCGTTCGCAGCCTGCCCAGGTTTTTCTTCCGACTCCAGTAGCCGCACCACGCCCTCGACGTACAACGCGTTTCCATCCGTCGCGCGATACAAGTCAGAGACCAGTCGCTCGTTCGCGGTCCGGCCCGTCCTGCTTGTGATGAAGTCTCCAACTTCGGTCTTGCTCAGGCCCGTGAGCGAGAGCGCGCGGCCTTCGCGAATCAGATCGCCGACCAGTTTTCCCAACTCTGGCGACCGTTTCACCTCTGCGTCCCGATAGGTGCCTACAATCAGCAGAGGCACGTCTTTAGCCGCCCGCGCGATGAACCGCAGCATCTGCAGCGAAGGCTGATCTGCGTCGTGAAGGTCATCGACCACCATCAGCAGCGGACCAATCCGCGCCACGTTCTTGAGCAGCGTCGCGACCGCATCGAACAGCCGAAAGCGCGCCGACTCCGAGTCGGTCGTCGCCTTCGTCTCGAGCGACGGGAGCGATAGCTTGAGCTCCGGGATCAGAAGCGCGATTTCACTTGCGCCGGAACCCACCAGCGCTTTCAGACGCTCGCTGTCGCGATCCTCGACGCAGGCACGGAGTATCTGGATCAGCGGCCAGTAGGCGGGCGCACCGCCGCCCTCCCAGCCGCGGCCCCACACCACGCGCATCCCGCGCGCGGCCGCATCGTTGGAGATCTCCTCGGCGAGACGAGTCTTGCCGATGCCCGGCTCGCCACTCAGAAGGAACAGTCGGCCGTGACCGGCGCAGACGTCGTCCAGAACCGCGCGCAGCTCCGCCAGCTCGCGCTCTCGACCGACAAACGCATCATGCGAGTGCTGGCGATCGGATGTGCTCTTGGGGCTCATTCTTGCGGTCCCGCACTTGAGCTTGGTCGCGGGAGTGTTGAGAACTTCCAGGAGGAGCGTAGCGCCTAGGCTTAGCATTAGCGCCGCGAAGCGTCGACAATCGTCTCACGTCCCCATTGCGCAAAAAGTTCTAACAGCGCGAAGCGCGCATCCGGGCCAACCGGGAAGCGCGAAACCTGTGAGAGGTTTCGCAAGTTCGTCTTCTCCGGCGTCCGATTTGTGCAGTTTCAGGTCTTGCGTAGGCATCGAGGTTGCGCGTGCTACCGTCGATCAGACAGATCGAACTCCATACACACTCCAATTTCACGCTGATTTTCCCCGTAAGCGAGTTCCGATGAGCCAGGATTCAGACAAGCCCGCCGCGCACACCAACCGCCTCGCCAATGAGCAGAGTCCGTACCTCCGCCAGCACGCGCATAACCCGGTCGATTGGTATCCGTGGGGCGAGGAGGCGCTCTCCCGCGCGAAGGCGGAGAACAAGCCGATCCTGCTCTCGATCGGATACTCGGCGTGCCATTGGTGTCACGTGATGGAGCGCGAGTCGTTCGAGAACGAGGACATCGCGCGCCTGATGAACGAAAACTTCGTCGCGATCAAAGTCGATCGCGAGGAGCGCCCCGACCTCGATCAGATCTATATGGATGCGGTCCAGATGATCACCGGGCGCGGCGGATGGCCGCTCACGATGTTCCTGACGCCCGACGGCAAGCCGTTTTTCGGCGGGACTTACTACCCGCCCGAGGATCGCCAGGGGATGCCCGGGTTTCCGCGCGTGCTGCTCGGCGTCGCAAACGCGTATCGCAGCGGCGCCAAGGAAGTGCAGCACAACATCGAGCATCTGACCCAGGCCCTCGGCGCGCTCGGATCCTACGCGCCCGAGGGCGGCGACTTGCAGCCCGGTCTGCCGGCCGCGGCGGCGCGCGCGCTCGCCGAGCATTACGACAGCGTCAACGGCGGCATCGGGCAGGCGCCGAAATTTCCCAACACTTTCGTCTTTTCGCTCTTCCTGCGCGTGTTTTATTCCGAGGGCGACGAGCACATGGCCGAGATGGTGCGGCATACGCTCAAGAAGATGGCGCGCGGCGGAATCTACGATCAGATCGGTGGCGGGTTCCATCGCTACAGCGTCGACGAGCGATGGCTGGTGCCGCACTTCGAGAAAATGCTCTACGACAACGCGCTGCTGGCGCGGCTCTACCTGGACGCGGGGCGCGCGCTCAACGAGCCGGAGTTTCTCGACGTCGCGCGCGACATTCTCGACTACGTGCTGCGCGAGATGACCAGTCCGGAGGGCGGCTTCTACTCGACGCAGGACGCCGACAGCGAGGGCGAGGAGGGCAAGTTCTTTCTGTGGACGCCCGCGGAAGTCGAGCAGGTGGTCGGTCCGGAGCTCAGCGAAATCGCGGAGCGCTACTTCGATATCAGCGAAGAAGGAAATTTCGAAGAGCGCAATATACCGCATCGGACCATCGAGCCCGCCGACGCGGCGCGCCTGTTCAAGAAGTCCGAGGAGCAGATCACCGACGCGCTGAAGACTATCCGCGAGAAGATGTTCGCGGCGCGCGAGAAACGGGTCAAACCGGCGCGCGACGATAAAATCCTGGCGGCGTGGAACGGCATGATGATCGCGGCGTTTGCCGAAGGGGCGCGCGCGCTGCACGAGCCGCGCTACCTGGCCGCGGCGACCAAGGCGCTCGGCTTCGTGATGAGCCAGATGTGGGACGGGCGCGCGCTCAAGCGATCGTTCAAGGATGGGCGCGCGCGCTTCAATGCGTACCTCGAGGACTATGCGCTGCTGGCCAACGCGATGCTCGACACGTACCAGGCCTCGCTCGACGCGAGCCATCTCGCGAACGCGCGGACGCTTATCGACGTCGTGCTCGAGCGCTTCATCGATCGCGACCACGGGGGGTTCTTCTTCACCTCCGATGATCACGAGACGCTGATCGCGCGCAGCAAGGCGGCGTTCGACGGCTCGACGCCGTCGGGCAACAGCTCGGCGGTGATGGCGATGCTCAGGCTGCACGCGTACACCGGCGAGGAGCGCTATCGCATCGAGGCGGAGCGGGCGCTCAGGTTGTTCCGCGAATTCATCGAGAAGCAGCCGTTCGGTTTCTCGCACATGCTCGAGGCGGTCGACCTGTATCAGAGCGGACCGAGCGAAGTGGTACTGATTGGCGATCAAAAATCGAATGAATTTCGCGAATGGTCCGAGCGGCTCGCGCTGCTGTACGTGCCGAACCTCGCGCTGTTCGCAGCGGATCCGCAGGCGGATGAGGCCGGCTTCGTGCCCGAGCAGGTGCGCGACAAGAAACAGGTTGACGGGAGGTTGACAGGTTACGTCTGCCGCAATCACACCTGCAGCACGCCGATGACGGCATTCAAGGAGCTTGAGGCCGAGCTGGCGAGCTGAGCCTGCGCGCGGTTCGAGCAGCTATGGCAAGTCAGCGCGCCGCAAGTGGCGTCGTCGCGGATGCATCGAGGGACGCATCGGCGGCGTCGCCGGTCGCATCAGAGACGTCGTTGGCAACCTGGTCGCCGATCGTCGAAAATCGTCCCAGCCGAAATTTTCGCCCACCGTTCAGGATCGTCGCGCTCAATGCTCGCGGCGGGAACAGGCTCGACGCGATCGCGCGCGGCCTCAGTCGGCCACCGCTCGCGGGCGCGAGCCTGATCCTTCTGTGCGAGGCTAACCGCCTGATGTTCGATGCCCCAGTGCGCGAGTTTTCCGCGGAGCTGGCCGCGCGCCTCGGCATGAGCATGGTCTATGTGCCGGAGTTTGCGCTGAAGACCGAGGGCGACCAGGTTGCCGAACTTATGGGTAACGCGCTCCTCAGTGCCGAGCCGATCGACGACCTGATCGCGATCCCGATACCCACGCGTAGGCGGAGCAAACGACTTCTACGCTCGTCGAAGCTGACCAAGTTCGGCACCTCGACCGGATTCGTCGCATCGACCAGGCTCGGCGGCGAGCGCGTGCACGTCGGCGTCGTCCACCTCGACAGCCGCTGCACGCCGGCGCTGCGCGAGCGTCAAATGGCGGCCTACATGGCCCGCTTCCCCGACAGCGGCCGCGCGGTCCTGGGCGGCGACTTCAACACGACGACCACCGAACTGCTGACCGCGCGCGGAATCCTCTCGACGATCGGCCGGATGCTGTTCAGCTCGCGACGCTTCCGCTACCCGGAGTCCTACGAGCCGTTGTTCGATCGGATTCGCGAGCGCGGGCTCGAGATTCGCGGCGCCAACGCCCCCGGCGTCCCGACCTTCACCTTCACGCGGATCATTCCGCCCCGGATGCGCCCGAAGCTCGACTGGCTTGCGCTTCGCGATCTGCGCCCGGTCGCGGGCTCGGCCGCCGTGGTCTCTGCGCAGCCGTCGTTTTTTTCTCTGCGCGCGTCCGATCACGATTTCATCACGGTCGCCGTCGACTTCTAGCCCGCGCATCGCATCCTGCTACAATTGCGCCGCCCCGGAGGGCGCAACTCGATGGCACCGTCGTTTAACGGCCTCGGAATGAACCTCGGCAACCTCTCGCTGCTCTCGAACGCGGAGACTCGATTCGATCTGTCCCGAGAATCCGACCGGCGAGAAGGGCAAGGGCGCGATGGCGATGCCCGATGCGACTACCAGCCCGGCGCGCGATCTCGGCCAGGGATGGAAGGTCGCTCCGTACATCCGGATCGCGGCGGGAGAGGTGCGCGTGCTCGCCGACATCGCAGGCTCCGGCGCTATCCAGCAAATCTGGATGACGCCGACGCCGCCGTGGCGCGCATCGATCCTGCGTTTTTACTGGGACGATTCGCCGGCGCCGTCGGTCGAATGTCCGATCGGCGACTTCTTCGCCTGCGGATGGGGCCGCTACGCGCAGGTCTCCTCGCTCGCGGTCTGCGTCAATCCGCGCAGCGGCCTCAACTGTTACTGGGAGATGCCGTTTCGCACGCGATGCCGCATCACGCTGACCAACACCGGCGACACCGAGATGATTCTTTTCTATCAGATCAACTACGCGCTCGCCGAAGTTCCCGCCGACGCCGCCTACTTCCACGCGCAATTCCGGCGCACCAATCCGATTCCCTACAAAGAGGTCTACACCATCCTCGACGGCGTGCGCGGCCACGGTCACTACGTAGGCACCTACATGGCCTGGGGCGTGAACAATACCGGATGGTGGGGCGAGGGCGAGATAAAATTTTTTCTCGACGGCGACGCCGAGTTTCCCACTATCTGCGGCACCGGCACCGAGGATTATTTTTGCGGCTCCTACGACTTCGACCTCGGCCGCGAGCAGGGCGGCTACCGCGAATTCACGACGCCGTACGCGGGTCTCGCGCAGGTGATTCGTCCCGACGGGCTGTACGATTCGCAGACGCGCTTTGGGATGTATCGATGGCACATCCCCGACCCGATCCGGTTCGCGCGCGATTTGCGGGTCACCATCCAGGCGCTCGGATGGCGCGGCGATCCGCGCAAGGGCGCGCGGTTTCTTCCGCTGCAGGACGATATCGCGTCGGTCGCGTACTGGTACCAGGCGCTGCCGACCGCGCCGTTCCCGCAATTGCCGGCGCCCGACTATCTGCAGATCATCTGACGCGCAGGCAGTCGGGCCGGCGCGCCGCGATCAGATCGCCGCCGGAGGCGGCAGTGCGCCGCGCGCGCGTTCGTATGCCGCTGCGACTTGAATCACCTGCTCCTCGCCGAACGGCCGGCCGATCACCTGCATCGAGAGCGGCAGTCCTCCCGGCGAAAGCCCGGTGGGAAGCGCGAGCGCGGGCTGGCCGGTCACGTCGAACGGAGAGGTGAAGCGCAGGATGTCGTTGCCTACGTCGACTCGCTCTTCAGGTTGCGCGAGCAGACCGGCCTCCCCGATTTTCGGCGCGCCGATCGCGCTGCCCGGCGCGATCAGCACGTCGCGGTTGGCGAGCGCCGCGCTGGCTTCGGCGAGCACCCGCGCCCGCGCGCGCTGCGCGCGGATGTAGGCGGTCGCGGTCGTCATCATGCCGTTCTCGAGCAGGCGGCGGACGTCTTCGCCGTAGTCCTGGCGGCGCGTGCGGATCCAGTCCTCGTGAATCTCGAGGGCTTCTCCCGAAACGATGATCCCGGTGATGACGCCGGCCAGTGGAAGCGACGGGATGCTTGCTTCATCGACCGCCGCACCCAGCGCACGGAGCTGTTCGATCGCCGCATTGAAGCTCTTCGCGACGTCATCGGAGAGATCGCTGTTGAGCTCGCGGATGACGCCGATGCGAATTCCGCTGACTCCAGTCTCCAGTCCCCTGGTGTAGTCCGCGACGCGCTCGCGGCTCGAGGTCGAGTCGTTGCGGTCGTGGCCCGCGATCACGTTGAGCATCAGCGCGGCGTCGCGCACGGTGCGCGTGATCGGTCCGACATGGTCGAGCGTATAGGCCAGCGGCACGACGCCGTAGCGGCTGACCCGGCTCCAGGTCGGCTTGAGCCCGACGCATCCGCATAGCGCGGCGGGAATCCGGATCGAGCCGCCGGTGTCGGTGCCGATCGTGGCGGCGGCGCTGCGCGCGACGATCGCGGCCGCGGAGCCGCCGCTGGAACCGCCGGGAATCCGGTCCAGCGCGTACGGGTTGCGCGCGATTCCCCAATGCGGATTCGACGAGCTGATGCCGTAGGCGAATTCGTGGAGGTTGAGCTTGCCGAGCAGGACCGCGCCCGCGCGCGCCAGCCGCGCCCACACGGTGGCGTCGTAGTCGGGTTTGAAATCGGCCAGGATTTTCGAGCCGCCGGTGGTGCGGATACCCTTGGTATAGACCAGGTCCTTGAGGCCGATGGGGACGCCATGAAAGGGGCCGCGCCATTTGCCCGCGGTGATTTCGGCCTCGGCTTTTTTCGCCGCCTTGCGCGCCACGGTGTCGGTGACGGTGATGTAGGAGCGGAGCCTGGCGTCGACCTGCTCGATTCGCGCGAGGTAAGCCTCGGTGACTTCGACCGGCGAGATTTCGCGCGCGCGAAACTTGTCGGCCAGCGTCGCGACGTCGAAAGACAAGAGCTCATCGTGCGGCGTGGGCATCGGATACCTCTTGGGCTTTTTTCTTTGGGCTACTTTTTGATCGCGTTCAGGCGTCCGGACTCGGCCGACAGCACCGGGTAGCCGAACGGCGGCTCGATACCGGCCAGGCCGAGCGACTTCAGATGCTCGGAGCTGGTCGCGAGCGCGCCGCCGCCGGCCGCAATTCGGCGCGCGTCGTCGTCGGAGATGTCGTAGCCGTACAAATCCCTGAGCACCTGCTTGACGGTTTCGGCGGTGACCTGCGGCATCGTGAATCTCCTCTATGGCGAGTCAGTAGCGCCCGCCAGGTTGCGCGGGCAAACGTCGTCTTTGCGCTCCGCACCGCCGCAGCATAGTCGCCGCCGCTCGGATTGGGAACGATGATCGGCAACTTCGCGCCGGCCTCTCGACACAGGCATCCTGCGGCCCGGCCCGACCCTCGTAATCGAGCCTTGGCGGCGTCCTTCCGCGCGCATGCCAGCGCATGACGCCCCGCGCGCGTTAACCGTGACGGACAACGAAGCGAGTGGTAGTGTTCCAATCGAAAATCGCCATGGCTAAGTCGTTGGGTTCGGTTCATGACGCTGAATGAGAGGATGAATCGGTTCCGCGTTGCCAGCCGTGAATTGTTTAATCACTTTTTCCACGTGTCGGGGGCTAGCGCTGGAACTTCGGGGGCGCCGCCGAATGCGTCCAGCGCTGACGGCGACGACCCGTGGGATCTTGAAATTCGCTTTTCCTATGTCGAAGAGGTTCTCTTCGACCAGCTGGTATGTGAACCCGCAAAATTGACTCACGTACAGTACGGCGATCTCCAGACGGAGATTCTCGTCGAATTAAGCAGCGACCTCTGCCCAATCATGCTTAGCGCGGGACCAGGTTCCTGGGACTTCCCCGTTCGCGAAGTTACCCGCGACGCGCGGCTTGTCTTCTTCAAATTCTTCGATTGGGACATTCTCGCCTACCGCGACAATCGCTATGTTCTGGTACAAGTCGATGACTGGCCTTCGCATCCGGAAGCCGTCGGCAAACAAGCTCTGATCGAGTCGCACTATGTCCACTTTGTTCTGGCAGCCCATGCCGGTCACCAAACGAGGAGTTGAACTCTGGTAGGACGCTACGCCGACTTGCGCCTTGATGAATTCGGTACATAGTGCATACGTTAGCGCGCAATCACGGGTGGCGTGCCCCATCAAGCAAGGCGATGCGCGCCCCTATATTCGAAAATCGCTCCGTGATGGTATGCTCGCGAAAAGAGTCATAGTTCAGCCCTTGGTTTCGGTTTCCGGTTGCCGGCGAACTACCTGAGTGGTATTTTGAAGGCAGCCGATAAGGCGGCTACCTGTCCGCGGAGAGGGCCAAGCCCACCCCAGCATTCGATTTTCTCATAACTCTTCTGCCCGTTAGCGGACGTCGGGCGAAAGGAAGGGTTATGTCTCAAACTCAAGCCTCATCAAGAGTTCTGCCCGCGAGTCCAAACGAGGAGTACCTCCGCAAGGAGGCGAAACGCCTCGCGCGCGCAGATGGGATCCAACTCGCCTCCGCGCAGCGACGTCTCGCTCATGAGTACGGCTGTCGAAATTGGGCCGAACTGATGACCGCCGTCGCTAGTATGTCGCTCGCGGGAAACGGCGGCGCGAATCCATCGCGGCCTACCGGCCCCCCTCCGATGTCCGAGAGCGGTGCAAATGTTTTCCCGCTGCTGCCGCTGCGCGGGCTGGTGGCCTTTCCGCACGTTTCGTATCCGATCTTCGTAGGACGCGCGAAGTCGCTATGCGCCGTGGAGCACGCACTGGAGCGAAAGCTTCCGATCGTTCTCGCCGCTCAGAAAGACGCGGCAAATGCCGACCCCTTCAGCTCAGACATGTACCAGGTTGGCGTTCTCGCGAAGGTAATCCAATTCGTTCGTCTTCCCGATGGAACCATCAAAACTATCGTCGAAACGACCACACGGGCGCGCATCAACCGCTTCCTCTTTGATGAGGATTTCTCAAAGGCGGAAGCCGTCGAAATCGATGAACCCGCCAGCTCAGACGCTAGGATCGATACTCTGGTTCCGTCCGTGATCTCCTCGCTCGTACGCAAGCGCGCCAAAACATTTGGTGAGGAGAACCCGGAGGGTTGGGCCGTGGCGGCAACAACGGCAGACGGCGCCTCGATGCTGGCCGATCGAATCGCGAGCGAGCTTGTGATGGATCTCGCTTGGAAACAGGCGTTGCTGGAACTGCTCAACCCTGCGGAGCGCCTCGAGAAACTCCTCGCCTATTTGAACGCGTTGAGCTGAAAGGAGGGAAGCCATGGAAAACTTCAGCACAGTTCGGCGGCAATACGCGGAGGTGATTCGGCAACGAGCTGATTTGCGGTCGGAACGATTGGTAAAGGCGCTAAATGAAGTCCCGCGCGAAGATTATCTTGGTCCGGGGCCGTGGAAGATCATGCGGTTCGTCTTCCCGCTCAAGTACGAGGATACGCCCGACGCTAATCCTGCGCGCGTTTATGATGACGTGCTGGTGGCGCTGGATGCACGTCGCAATCTCAACAACGGACTCCCGAGTGCGCTCGCGCGATGGCTCGACAGTATGGACATTCAACCCGGCGAGCACGTCGTGCACGCCGGATGCGGAACCGGATACTACACCGCGCTCATCGCGAATATTGTGACGACGGACGGTCGAGTCACGGCAATCGAACTCGACCCGGCGCTGGCGGATCGCGCTCGGGCGGCCCTGCGACGGTATTCACATGTTGAGGTGATTGTAGGCGATGCCACTAAGTACGATCCAGGACCAGCGGACGCGATCTTCGTGAACGCCGGCGCGACTCATCCGTGTCCTTTGTGGCTCGATAGTCTGAAACCTTCAGGACGGCTCGTTTTTCCGATGATCCGCTGGCCAGATGGAAGCGTTATGGGTGTCGGGGTGGCTGGATGGGGCGTAATGATGAGGATTGAGCGGATGCAGTCCGGCTTTGGCGCCCGCTGGCTCGCACCGAGCGGTTATTTTCCATGCTTCGGCGCGATCGATCGCGAGGCCGATCGGCGGCTGGGTGATGCGCTTGCGAAAAACGGTCTGACTGAGGTGGGGTCGTTGCGCCGCGAGGCTCACAGTCCTGATGACCTATGTCTCCTGCACGGTGAGGGCTATTGCTTTTCCAAACGCCTCGTTTTGTAGTCCGAGGAAACGCGAAAATCGGATGAAGTAGGGCAACCCCGAAGGCCAGCCAAAGACAACCGGATTTAATCGTGAGACCTTCGATCACTTGTAGGAGTTCGCTCTCCTTCTTGCGGCTAATTCCGAAAGAGTATCAGCAAACCCGGCTTCGCGTTGCATGCCGCCCGCAGCTTGCTAACACCCTGGAGAGGCATGCTTCCGTGCTACTATCCACCCATCGAGCAAGGCGATGCGCGCCACTGTAATCGAAAATCGCTCTCGTTCCCGCGCTCCGTCGACGAGGACCGTTGAAATTCCTTTCGGGCGGGATGCGGTTCGCTTGCGCCCGCCGCTGAAGTGGGCCGGTGGCAAGCGCTGGCAGATTCCGCATTTGCGGGAATTCTGGGAACCGCACCAGCATCGACGACTGGTCGAGCCATTCTGCGGCGGTCTTGCAGTGACGCTCGGCCTGGCGCCCAATGTCGCGTTGTTAAACGACGTGAACCCACACGTCATCAATTTCTATCAGTGGTTGAAGCGCGGATTGAAGGTTGCTCTGCTCGATGGAGAAGGAGGCGAAAACGTACTACGCGCATCGCGCGCGCTTCAACGAATTGCTGGAAGGCGGAAAGGCCGACACTGCTGACGCCGCCGGGTTGTTCTATTACCTGAACCGAACCGGATACAACGGTCTCTGTCGTTTCAACAACAAAGGACAGTTCAACGTTCCCTTTGGCCGCTATATCAAGATCGAATACCGCGCTGATTTCACGGAATATAAGCCGCTATTCGCGCGGTTCGAGTTCACCAACACTGATTTCGAGAAAATAGCCCTGCGTCCAGACGATTTCGTCTACGCGGATCCGCCGTACGACGTAGAGTTCACTCATTACTCGAGAGGCGGGTTTGGTTGGGAAGAACAGCAGCGCGCCGCGGAATGGCTGGCGAAGCATCCCGGCCCGGTCGTGCTGTCGAACCAGCGGACGGAAAGAATCGAGGAGCTTTATACCAAGCTCGGTTTCAGAATCATTCCGCTAACAGCTCCGCGTCTCATCAGTTGCACCGGCGACCGCAGTCCGGCGAAAGAAGTATTGGCGCTGCGCAACTTGTGAGCGCCACGCCGGGCAATATTTTCCGGAACTCAGAAGACCACGACGTCAAGCGGCGCCACGCAGAAGCGACCGACGCGAGTTTTTTACCCCGCTTTTCTGAAGTTGATCGTGAAGCCGAAGCGCTTCGTGAACGTTTCTGAGTGTTCGAGATTCGCGGCTTTGGCTAGCGCTGCGATATCGCCTTCGGTCATCGCGTCGGGATCGCCCGCGAGCTCGGTAATCGACAAGAGACCGCCGCGGCGGAGTACGTCGCGCAACTGGACGACGCAGGCTGCGGCATCGGGAACCTCGCCCAGCACCGTGACCAGAAAGGCGGCGTCAAAGACCTCGCGCGCAAAAGGCAGCGCGCTCGCGCTGGCCTCGGCGAAACTGACGTTGGAGACGCCCGAGCGCCTGATTCGCGCGCGTGCCTTGTCCAGCATCTCACGCTGCAGGTCCACCAGGCACAGATGACCGCTGGGAATACGGCGTGCAATGTGAACGCTGAAGAATCCCGGACCCGGACCAAGCTCCAGCACCCGGGAGTTCGGGGTCAAATGAAGACGTGCGACCAGCTCGCGCGGCGAGAACATCAGGCTGCGCAGTGGGTTGAGCAGCAGGAAGGCGAACTGATGCGGATACGCGCCGCGTCCCTTGAAGTGGTCCCAAGCCTCGCGCCACCCGTTCGTCGCCACAAGTAACCCCTTCCAAGTTTTTACTTGATGATGCCGGCGGTGCGTAGCGAGGCGATTCGGTCGGCGCTGTAGCCGAGGTGGTTGCGGAGGATTTCTTCGGTGTGCTGGCCGAGCAGGGGGGCGGCGCGGTCTATTTGGCCTGGGGTTGCCGAGAACCTGGTTAGCATGCCGGTTTGTTTCACCTGGCCCCACTGCGGGTGGGGAACCTCTGCAATCAAATCGTTGGCGATCACTTGCGGGTCGTCGATCAGGTCCTGGAAGACCAGGACCTGCGTGGCTGGCGCGCCGGCTTTTTTCAGGGCGACTAGCGCCTCGGCGCGAACGCGCGTAGCGAATTGCTCGGCGAGCGCCGCCGCCAGCTTGCCGTCATTGGGTTCTCGTGCCGCAGCCTCGAAGTCCATCGTTGGGAGAGCTGGAATTGCGGAGCGGAGCGCATTCCATTCGGCGGCGGTTCCGATCGAGATGAACAGCCAGTTGCCGCCGCGGCATTGATATGCGCGCGACAATGCGGAGCGGCCGCGATATTCGGCGTGGCCGTTTTCCATGTCGGGGCGGCCGTTGTAGAAGATGAACTCGCCCGCCTGAAACGCCATCGCGGCCTGCAGCAGCGAGGTCTCGCAGAATTGGCCGCGGCCGCTTGCCTGCCGCGCGCGCAGCGCCAGCACGCATCCCAGCGCCGAGAGCATCGCGGCGCCGTAGTCGCAGATGGCGCAGGTCAGGTACACCGGATGCCCATGCGGGCCGCCCTGCGCCGCCATCACGCCCGAGCGCGCCTGCAGCAAAGGATCGAAGCCGGGCTGCTCGTGCTCGGGGCCGCGATTTCCGAACCCGTTGACCGACATATAGATGATGCGCGGATTGCGCGCGGCGAGCGTGTCGTAGTCGAAGCCAAAGCGGCGCATCCGGCCCGGCCGCAGGTTCTCGACCACGACGTCGGCGCGCTCCGCCAGGCCATGGATGATCTTTTGGCCCTCGGGCGTGGCGAGATTGAGCGAGAGGCCGCGCTTGCCCTGGTTCCAGCCGAGAAAGCCGAAGCCGAAATGTCGGAACGAGTCGCCCTCCAGGCTTTCGATTTTGATCACCTCGGCGCCGAGCTGGGCGAGGATCATCGGGCCGTAGGAGCCCGCGATGTAGCTGGCGAAGTCGAGCACCAGGACGCCGTCGAGAGGACCGCGACCGTTGCCTGCCGCGGACGCCGCGGCGCGTGATTGTGCGGTCTTTTCGGGAGCGGCGGCCGGCTCGGCGAGCCACTCGCGAATCGTGGCGGGATCATCCGATGCGGGTGCGGGGCCGGCGATTTCACCCGGCGTGTCATGGAGCTCGATCGAGACGCCGAGCTGCACCGTCGCGCCGAGCACCGGGTCGGCGATCTCGCGGCGCATCGCGAGCGCGCGGGTCTGCGGATGCTCGATGAACTCCTGGCGGGTCATCACCGGCGCGCAGGGGACGTCGTGCTCGCGCAAAATTTTGAGCCACTCGTCGCGCGGGCGGGTGCCGATGGCCGCCTGCAGGAGATCTTTCAGCGCCTGCCGATGCTCGACCGGCACGCCCCACGGCGCGTTGTCGAAGCGCGGATCGCCGACCAGCTCCGGATGCTCGATCGCGATCGCGAATTTTCCCCAGAAGGTCACGTTGCCGCAGGCGACGAACAGGTAGCGGCCGTCGCTCGCCTGGAACAGGCGGTAGCAGGGGATCGGGCCCAGGGGATCCTGCGCGCCGTGATGAAGCCCGGTGGCTTTCTCGTGGCGGATTATCGCGCCGGTCTGGAGCGAGAGGGCGGCGGCCAGGAGCGACACTTCGAGCTGCTGGCCGCGGTTGGGATTTCGATCGGCGCGCGCATAGAGCGCCGCGGCCGCCGCGATCGCGCCCATCACTCCCGCTGAATAGCTCGCCGCGGGAAACACCAGGGCGACCGGGTTGCCGCTGCGCGCCCATTGGTCGCCGGTGATTCCGCTGCGCGCCGCGACCAGGTCGTCGTCGGCGTCGAACTCCGACTCGGGACCTCGGCTGCCCATCGGCGGGACGTTGAGAGCGAGCGCGCGCGGATTAACCCGGGCGATCGAGTCGTAGTCGAGGCCGATCGCGGCCAGGCGCGCGGGCGTGAATCCGGTGATGACGACGTCGGCCCATCGCAGCAGCGCGTCGACTTGCGGCCTGGCCTCGGGCGTCCCGGCCTCGAGCGTGAGCCGGCGCTTGGAGCGGTTGAGCACGTGATAGTGCGGGGTGCCGCGCTCGCGGGTACCGGCGCGCGGCTCGACGCGGATCGCGCGGGCGCCCTGCTCGGCCAGGAGCATCGCGGCATACGCGGCGCCGAGGTTGGAGCCGAATTCAACGACCCTGGTTCCATCGAGAGCTGTAGGCATCTTTGAGCCGTCCAGTATTTGAGCGCTGGTCTTTGATCGGGGGTGCCGCGGGACTTCGGATCCCGGGACGATTCAACTCAATTCAATCCATCGCAACGATTCAATGTCGCAATTGTCGTCGAGCAGTGGAGAAAAAAGCAACCGCGCGCATCGCAACGTCTCCTATTCACAGTAGCGCACGAATCCGGGGCCTCATTTCAAGCCGCCGCAATTGCGGGTTAATTCGCCCGTAACGTTCGATCCATAACGTGTCGGTGCCGCAATCCGTATGCGGCGGGCCGGGGCCTGACCCGGGAGGGAACTGATGGCGCGAAGAAAGCTGCTCGTGACGGCGGTCGCGGTAATTTCGATTGTCTCGATCCTGGGTACTTATCGATTTGGATTCGGCGCGTTGCTGATCAACGGCGCCGGCGCGACGTTTCCATATCCGATCTATTCGAAGTGGTTCGACCAGTACGCGAAGGACAATTCCGACATCCACTTTAACTACCAGTCGATCGGATCCGGCGGCGGAATCCGGATGTTCAGCAACAAGACCGTCGATTTCGGCGCCAGCGACGCGCCGATGACCGACGAGCAGATCAAGCAGGTCAACGGACAGGTGTTGCACTTTCCCACGGTACTGGGCGCCGACGTGGTGGCCTACAACGTTCCCGGCGTCACCCAGAAGCTGAAGCTCACCGGTCCGCTGGTTGCGGACATTTTTTTGGGCAAGGTGACCAAATGGAACGACCCGGCGATCGCGAAGCTGAACCCCGGGGTCAATCTGCCGGTCAATGACATCGCGGTGTGCCATCGATCGGACGGCAGCGGCACCACCTATATCTTCACCGACTACCTTTCCAAGGTGAGCCCCGAGTGGGCGCAAAAGGTCGGCAAAGCGACTTCGGTCAAATGGCCGGCCGGGCTTGGCGGCAAGGGCAACGAGGGCGTGACCGCGTTGGTGCAGCAGACCCAAGGCGGGATCGGCTACATCGAGTTGATCTACGCGCTGTCCAACAACATCCCGTTCGCGGAGCTGCAGAACCATGACGGGAACTGGGTGGATGCCAACCTGGATAGCGTGACGGCAGCCGCGGCAGCCGCGTCGAGCAACATGCCGGCGGACTTCCGCGTCTCGATAACCGACGCGCCCGGCCCCGGTGTGTATCCGATTTCGTCGTTCACCTACTTGCTGATTTATCCGACTTATACCGACGCCGTGAAGGGACAGCAGATTGTCAAGTTCCTCAAGTGGGCGCTGCACGACGGCCAGCAACTTGCGCCCGCGCTCAAGTACGCGCCGCTGCCGCCGCAGGTAGTGCAACTCGAGGACGCGCAGATCGGAAAAATCCAGGTCAAGTAGTCAAGGCTCTTAGTCTGACTTCGCCATAGAGCGGGGAGGGTACTCATGGGAAGAGTGATCAGTTTCGTTGGCGCGAGCGCGATCGTGCTCGCGATGCTCGCGATGAGCGCGGCCGGCTGCGCTCAGATGAACCAGATGACCGGCGGAGTGACGTCGCCGTCGACCAGCTTTGCCTCGCGCCTGCCTACCACCGGTTATTCCGGGATCGCTCCGATGCCTAAGGGCACTGCGGAGCAGCCGCCGCCCGCGATTCAGAATTGTGCGCTGGTCGCGATCAGCACGCCTTCCAGGTGGGCGTGCGGGGGAAAGACCTACACGGCATACCAGCTCGCCAGGGCCCGGATGAATTGGGAGAAAAAGTACGGAGCGACTGCGCAGTAGCAGAGACAGAACCCCATAAGCGTCCGAAGAACTCGGAGCTTGGAAGAGGCCGGCCGGATCATAGCTGGTTGGCAGCAGGAGTGGTCGTTCTTCAGCAGCGCCTGACTAGACAACTAGGAGGAGCATCGTGAAATTCGGAAAAGCGAGATGTACTATCGCAGCCACACTCGGGGGAATGTTGCTGCTGCTTGCCGCTGTGCAGCCCGCGCTGTCAGCGATGGGAATAGTCCTTTACGAAGATCCTAATACTGGAGCGCTCTACCGTAAACCGGGAAAGGGCCGCGTGAGAGTGACCCTTGGCGCCGAACCGATTGAACCGGAGCAGACCCAGGAGATCGAGCATCAGGTCGAACACCGGGTCGAGCAGAAGGCGCAGGAGCAGATCAAACTAAACAGCGACGCGCTGCGCGCCGAGTTCATGGCGAACCAGGCGACGCTGCTGCAGGAGAATGCCACGTTGCAGGCGCGCGTCAATGAAATCGAGCCTGCGTGGCGAGGCTACATCGACGGCTTCCGGGACAAGTTCAGGGTCGGCACTCTCATCTACGGCGACTGGAGAATTTACAGCCATACGGGTTGGGGACCGCAGGAACTTACCCAGATCAATACGCCCGGACCGGGGAACAACGGTTTCAACTCATTCGATATCAACCGCGCGTACATGAATTTTTACTTTTACCCGACCGACGATTTTACCGCGCGAGTCACCCCGAACCTTTACCGGATAAATGCCGGCGGAATTTCGGCCGATACCTTTGGCAAGACCAGCCAGGCGCCCGCTACGGCCAATGAAAATCTGGGTGTGCGTATCAAGTACGCCTTCCTGCAATACAACAAGCCGATGGAGTGGAATGACTATCTCAGAGGCGCGACCATCACCTTCGGCGTCCAGCCCAATCCGCTGGTGGCATGGGAAGAAGACCTTTATGGCTTCCGCTATGTGAATCTTACCCCGTGGAACTATGCGAGCTTGTCGTCGTCGCAGACCGGCATCTCGATGCAGGGTCCTCTCAAGTTCAACGAGAAAACTTACCTGGATTACGATTTCGGCGCCTATACCAATGCGAGCTTCCACGCCGAAGAGCAGGGCAACACCAAGCAGGTGATGGGACGCCTCACGGCTTATCCCCTAGGCGCCAGGTGGCGCTTCGACGGACTGGGCGCGACCTTTTTCTATGACTATGGCTACGGCAATACTGCTGCTGACGTGAACACCGCGGGTGGTTTTGGCAACGGCGCGACGGCGCAAAGCGGAACTGCGTTCGGCACCGCCAGCAAGGCGCATATCGCGCGGCTCGCAACGCTCCTGCATTATGACTCTGACAACTGGGGCCTCGCAGCCGAGTACGACTACGGTCACAATGCGTTCACGGGCAGTAACCTGTTCTCGAGCACCGGCCCCACGCAGTTTTTCACGCCCACCAAGCTGACCTCGACGTCGGGCAGTTCGACTCCTTACCAATTCTTCGCAGCAGAGGTGGCGGCGCTGCAGAACAACAGCCGCACCGTTCAATCAATGTGGGACGTGTTCGGCCATTACCACATCCCGGATTCGCCCCTGACGGCGTTTGGGATGTTCCAGTGGATGCAGCCGAATACCAAAGTCGACCTGAATCCGCTCGATTTCCAGCGTTGGATCGCAGGCCTCCAGTACCAGTACAACGAGTTTGTGCGTATTTCACTCGATAGTCAGAACCTGATGTACTATCACGGCCAGTTCCCGCAATCGACGGAGTATCTATCCAGTTTTGCGCCGCTGTTCCCGCGCACCAAGGTCAGCCCGGGGCACTTCATCTACACGCCCGCAACATTTGGCGGCAATACTCTCGCGAGCGCCAAGTTCGGCCAGCCGGTGCCGCGTGATAACCATGCCTTCTTCATAAACCTGGAGTTCAGCTACTAAGACTCCCCCCGAGTGGACGGTACCAGCCGGTGCGGGCGCGCCCAACGCCCGCGCCGGCACCGTCTTCGCATCAGCCATTCATGCGATCGTCGTTGCGCGGGGCGAGCTGTTCGGCCTCCCGCTCGATGCTGCCAATGGTCCATCGGTTGGCTAGAGTGCTTCTGCCACCAAGCATTAAAAGTGTGTTAAAGCGGTTACCCTCTGCTTGACACATCTTCATTGATACCCTATAAAGCCTATCGGCTGTCGTTATAGACTGGCGCTGGGGCTAATCCCGCGCTACGAACCCAGCGTCCGCAGACGACAGCCGGAATAAGCGCTGGCGCCGACCAGACCAACTGGCGGCGGACATCAATCCCGAAAAAGACCGACCGGACAACCGGAGGGTCCCGATCGAAGAATTCGATCGGACTCGGCCGGTACGCGCATTTGCGCTCGGGCGCAGGCGACACAAGCCCGCAAGAGCCCGAACTGGAGATAATGACCGCAGCGGCGGAGAGGCGGTGATCAGAGCGATGGAGAAAAAGTCAATGAGTATTGGAGTGAGTACCAGGATCAGTGTGGCACTGACTATGGTTTCGATGCTTGCGGCGTGCGCGGCAGGATGCTCGAGCGCCGTTCCAGTGAGTAGTGCAACGCCGCCGCCAAGCCAGCAGGCATCTTCGGCACCACCACCGTCGGTAGATGACTGCACGCTGCTCAATCTGTCGCCGCCGGCCAAATATGTGTGCGCTGACGGCAAGGTTTACACGTCGGATCAACTTCGAGAATTGCGAGAGGGCACGACGCCCGCGGGAACGGCGACCAAGTAGTAACGCGCGCATCGCAGCGGAAGGCGAACCGGCCCGCAGCGGGAAATTATCCGGGAGGAAATCAGTCGTGAAAGGTAGATACTCAACCAGTGCAATTGCGCTCGCGCTCGGGGTGGCGCTGATGCTGCTCTGGCCGCGCGCGTCGCGCGCGCGGGAGCGCCCGGCGTTGCGATCATACCGATAGGCAGTACGCTCTACGAGGATCCTGACACCGGAGCGCTGTACCGCAAGCCGGGCAAGGGACGCGTCGCGGTGATCTTCGGCGCGCCGGAGCCATCGACGTCGAGTACGCGAGTCGCACCGTCGACCGGCGCGGCGATCGAGCAGCGCGTCGAGCAGCGAACGCAGCAGGAGATCCAGCAGGTCCAGGAGCAGGATCGGCAGAACACCGATGCGCTGCGCGCCGAGTTCCTGCAAAAGCAGGAAAAGCTCACGCTCGAGAACGAAGCACTGGAAGCGCAAGTCAAGACGATCGAGCCTGAGTGGCGCAGCTATATCGAAAGCTTCACAAACAAGATGCGGGTCGGCGCTCTGCTCTATGCGGACTGGGATATATATACGCATACCGGATGGGGACCGCAGCCGGCCGACAATCTGACTCCGCCCGGTCCCGGTAACAACGAGTACAACTCGTTCGATATCACCCGCGCCTATCTGCAGTTCTTCTTTTTCCCGACCGAAGACCTGCTGGTGCGTATCACGCCCGACATCTACAAGACCACGGGCAAGGCCACCCCGGATAGTTTTGGCAAGACCGGCGCGATCAATACCAACTTAAGCGGCGATCTCGGTTACCGGCTTAAATACGGTTACGTACAGCTCGGCAAACCGTTTAACTACCTGGGTCCGGCATTGAAGGGCGGCACCGTCAGCTTCGGATTGATTCAGCAGCCGTTCCTGCCATGGGAGGAGGACCTGTACGGGTATCGGTTCGTGAATACCTCGCCATGGAACTTCACGGGACTATCAACTTCGTACTTCGGCATCTCGGTGCAAGGACCGGTCAAGTACAACGAGTTGACGTATGTGGACTATGACGTCGGCGCATACTCCAACGGCAAGTACAATCAGTTCGATCAGACCAATACCAAGCAGGTGATGGGCCGCGTCTCAGTGTATCCGTTCGGCGCCGCATGGCGGTTCGATGGACTGGGCGCAACCTTCGCCTATGACTATGGCTATGGCAACGTCGCGCCGGACACCACTGCGGCGACCGGGTTCGGCAGCGCGACTACGGCGTTCGGCAGCGCGGCGAAGGCGCATATCATGCGGCTCGCGGCGCTATTGCATTATACGACTCCGCGCTGGCAGATCGCCGTCGAGTACGACGCGGGTCACAATGCGTTCACCGGCAGTAACTTCTTCTCGGGTACCGGGCCCGCCGAGTTTTTCACTCCGACCACTACTGCCGCACAGTACACAGTGCCGTATCACAACTTCAGCGCGCTGGTGGCGGCGCTGCAGAATAACAGCCGCACCGTGCAGTCGGGATGGGACGTGTTCGGACACTATAAGTTCCCGCACACCCCGCTCACGGCTTTTGGCATGTTCCAGTGGTTCCAGCCCAATACCAAGGTCAACCTGAACCCGCTGGACTTCCAGCGCTGGATCGGCGGCATCTCGTATCAGTACAACGAGTATTTGCGCATCGCGCTGGATAGTCAGAATTTGCTCTTCTACCATGGGCAGTTCCCGTTCTCGACCAAGTACGCGAATACTTTTGCGCCGGTGTTCGTGAAGATCCCGAATCCGGGGCATACGCCACCGGTGGTGTCGCCGCCGACCTCCGTCGATCAGCCGGTGCCTCGCGACACGCACGCGATATTCCTGAACCTGGAGTTCAACTACTAGGCAATCTCGCCGCCCGCCGCGACGGTCTGGCTAAATTTGGCCGGGGTTCGCGGCGGGCGGTCCGGGGCGGTAGCGTTCCAGGCGTCGGTTGGGGAGCAAGTATGCTCAACTCGGTGTGCCAACACAGGAGTGCACAAATGAAAAAATTCGCGGTTCGACTATTTGCAGCGATGACGATAGTGATGGTGCTTGCCGGGTGCGCATCGCAAACGCCACCGCCAGCGGCGCAAACTGATCAACAAAATACCTTCGCGAGCCAGTGGATTGGCAAACGCCGCCGCGAGGTCGTCGCGCAATTTGGACAACCCACCACCTCCACACCGCTGATCGAAACCGGTGGTGAGTTGCTTACCTACGCAAAACAAGGCCAGCCGCGTTACGTGTTCGAGACCGGCCCACAGGCAACCGTCATCAAAGCCGTCGAAATGCCCTGAGCGCGGGAGCCGCGCCGAGTCCAGGGCTGGTTCCGGTGAGGCGCGACCTGGAGCCCGAGATGTGTTGCGATCGCCGCCCTACAGCCCCTGGAGCGACTGCGCGGTGGCGCGATCGACCGCAGCCCTTGCCACCGCGTACCCATAGAGCGAGTTCACGTAGGCCGCCGAATCCTCGGTGAAGCGGCGCTGCGCGTCGTCGAGCTCGACGATGCTGCCGAGCCCGGCGCGGTAGCGCTCGTCGGCGAGTCTCAGCTCTTCACCCGAGGCGTCCAGCGTCTGCTTGGCGCGCTCGATCATCGCGACCGACGCCTGCCAGTTGAGAAACGAAGTGTGCACTTCCTGGATCACGTTCTGGCGCAGATCCTCGATGGCGTGGCCGACGGCCTGCTCGCGATAGCGCGCCTGGGAGACCTGGTCCTCGGTGCGGAAGCCGTTGAACAGCGGCCAGTTGATCACCAGCCCGGCAAAGTAGTTATTCGCCGCCGGCGTACCCGTGCCCATCGCGACGTAGCCTGCCGCGGCGTACGCGCTCGGAAAGTAGTCGCTGCGCGCCTGCGTGATCTGCGCGCCCGCCGCGCGCGCGTCGTCGATGAGCGCCTTCAGGTCGGGGCGCATCCGGTACGCGAGCTGGAGCAGTTGGTCATAGTCGGCGGTGACCGGCTGGTAGGCGAGACTTTCGGTCAAGGTGTACGGCGGCGCGGTGCCGGCCAGGCCCATCGCATTGTCCAGCGCGACCTTGGCGTCCGCGACGCCGTTGCGAGCCTGGATCTGATGCAGCTCAGCGCGCGAAAGATCCGCCTGCGTGACCGACACGTCGATCATCGGGCGCAAGTCCGCATTCGCCATCACTTGCGCCTGGTGCAGGTGCTCCCGGCGCTGCGTGATCGCCTCGTCATAGACCTTCACCGTCTGGTTGGCGGCGAGCAGCCCGTAGTACTGCTGCGCGACGTTGAAGATGAGGTTGAGCTCGGTGAGTTTCAGGCGCGCCTGGGCGGCATCGAAGTCGGCCTTGCGCTCGTCAATGAAGCCGCGCACTTTCCCAAAGTCGAACAGGAATTGCGAGAGCGAGACGCCGGCGCCGTAGTTATTTTCGGAGCTGAAGCTCTGCGAGAAATCGCCCGTGGGGAGGTCGTGATTGACTCCGGTGATGCGCGGAAAGATCGTCTGGCCGAAGAACATCGTGTTCCCGATTCCGTTGCTGGTCCCGCGCAGATATTGCGCGGTGCCATAAACCTGCGGAAGCAGATCCGCGCGCGCCACGCCGACGCCCGCGCGCGCGGCGCCGACGTCCGATTCCGATTCCATCCGCAGCGGATGTAGCTGTAGCGCAATTTCGATCGCGTGCTGGAGCGTCAGCTCGGAGCCGGGCTGAATCGGCATATCGGCGCCGAACGCCACGCCGCCGCCCGCTAGCGACGCCGCCCTTAATCCGAATGCGAATGCGAATGCGTAAAACGCGATCGCCGCGAAACGTGATGAGAGATTCATGATTCGATTCCTCGCGATTCAGCCTTGCAATGCCGCCCGGTGATCCACAGTAAGCAGCGGAGCGATTCGCCCATCGACGCCGAGAACGACGCGAAGCTCAATTCAATCTGAATGACTCGCGAGCGCCGCGCTGGCCTGCGCGTCCGGCTCGCTGGGGTGTACCAGTTCGCCGTCGACCAGCGAGGGACTCATATCGCGCACTACCAGCTCGTTGCCCTTGAGTCCCGAGGTGATCTCGACGCTGATGCCATTGGTGATCCCGGTCGTCACCGGGACCTTCACCAGCTTTCCCTGCAGCACTTCGAAGACGAACTCGCCGGGTTGGCCGAGGTCTGCCACCGCGCCGCGCGGTATCTCGATGGCGTCGGGATGACGCACCAGGTCGAGCTTCACGTCCGCATACATGCGCGGGTAGAGGCGATGCCCGGGATTCTCGATGTCGATTTCGGTGAGCATGGTGCGCGTCGCGAGATCCAGTGAGGTGGCGAAGCGCTCAACGCGGCCCGGAAAAGTTTCGCCCGGAAAAGAGCGCAGCTTGAGCGTCACCGGCATTCCGATTTTTATCAGCCCCGCTTCCCGCTCCGGCACGTAAACGTAAACCCGGAGCTTGTCGATGCGCGCTTCGCTGAGCACCGGGCCGCCGCCGGTCAGATGACCGCCGGCGCCTTCGGTCGCGCCCGGGCTTACCGATACGCCACTGCCCGAGATGGCGAAGTCGCCGCCGCCGGCGCGGATCAGCGCGCCCGGATCGGCGAAGCGTCCGGTGATCACGCCGTCGAACGGCGCGACGATCTTCGTGTACGCGACCATCGCTTCCAGCTCGCCTTCGCCGGCCTTGGTCTCCATGAACTTGCTGCGCGCGATGTCGACATCTTCCTTTGCGATCAGTTTCGGGTCAGAGGTCCGCACCCGATCGAGGCGTTCATACGTGAGCCGCGCGATGTCGAGTTGCGCGCGCGCACGTTCCAGGTTCTGCTGCAGCTCCGGAACTTCGATGTCCGCGAGCACTTGTCCCTTCTTCACCCAGTCCCCCTTGTCGACGCTGATGCTCTTGACGTACCCGGTGACCTTCGCGTGCAGCGCAGCTTCGTAGAAGCCGATGAGGTCTCCCGGCAGCATGATCGACTCGACTGCTTCGCCGCGCTGCGCGCGCACCACCGGCACAGTTCGCGCCTCGGCCGCCGGCGCGGCGGCCTCCTCGCCGCGGCATCCGACGAGCGCCAGCATCGCGATCGCGACAACGATCGATGTTCGCGAACGGTTCAATTGCCGGTCCTCCATGAGTAGAAGAGCTCGTAAACCGAAGGGACGAGCACCAGCGTAAAAATCGTCGAAACCAGCAAGCCGCCGACCGCCGCACGCGCCAGCGGCGCGGATGCTTCCGATCCGGTCCCCAACGTCAGCGCGATCGGAATCAGCCCCGCGATCGTCGCCAGCGCTGTCATCAGGATCGGACGCATCCGGATGCGTGCCGACTCGACCACCGCGCGGCGCAACTCCTGGCCCTCGCGCCGGCGCTGATTGGCGAAGTCGACCAGCAAAATCGAATTCGAGACCACGATTCCAACCATCACGATGATTCCCATGAACGACTCGATATTGAGCGTCGTGTTGGTCAGCCACAGCGTCCAGATAACGCCGATGAGCCCCATCGGCACCGCGAACATGATGATGAAAGGGTCCAGGAACGACGCAAACTGCGCGACCATCACCAGGTACAGCAACACCACCGCCATTCCGAGTCCCAATCCGAAGCTGGAGAACGACTTCTGCATCGCCGCGACCGCGCCGCGGTAGGTAATCGTGACGTCGTGCGGCAACTCGATCTGTTTGAGCCGCTGCTCGATCGCGTTCTGCGTTCCGCCCAGGTCGCTGGTGGCGGGATCGACCAGCACGTCGACCACGCGCTGGATGTTGTAGTGGTCGGCCTCGGAGGGAAATTTCTGCGGCACGATAGTCGCGACGTTGCGCAGCAGGATCGATTGCTCGTGGCCCTGCGCGTCGGCGATATGATGCACCGGGATGTCGCTCAGGGTGTCGATCGAATCGATTGCCTGCTCGCGATACTGAGTAGTCAGGAAGTAGTCATTGCCGGTGGTGCGATCGATCCAGATCGAGGGCGCGATCATCTGGTTGGAAGTGAGCGCCGTGATCACGTTGGTGACCACGTCCCTCTCCGTCAGTCCCATGCGCGCCGCACGGATGCGATCGACCTGGACGTCGAGCGTCGGGTAGTCGGCTTCCTGCGGGACGAAGGTCTGCGAGACGTCGCGCAGGCCGCGGATCTCGCGCTCGATTTGGTGCGCCACCGTGAACAGAGAGCTGTAGTCCGGTCCGCTCACCTGGATGTCAATCGGTGCCGGCAGTCCGAAGTTCAGCACCGAGTCGATGATGCTGCCAGAGGAGAAAAACGCGGTGACCTCGGGCACCCGCGTCGGCAGTTCGCGCTTCAGGATATTCATGTAGTGGAAGGTCGAGACCGCATGATCGTGCGCCAGCGTCACCATGATCTCGCCGGTGTCCTCGCCCGAGTTGGACGAGTAGATCGCCGAGATGCTGGGCGCGAGGCCCAGGTTGGCGACCACCGTGTCGATTTCCGCTGGAGGTATCACTTCGCGAATAACCTTCTCTACGCGCGCGGCCAGTTGATGGGTGAGCTCGATCCGGGTGCCGGCGGGTGAGCGCATATGAATGATGAACTTACCCGCGTCCGTGGTCGGAAAGAGCTGCGTCCCCAGCAGTGGGTAGATCGCCATCGAGACGACAAACACCACGGTAACTCCGCCGATCAGAAAGAGCTTGTTGTCGAGCACTCGAATCAGGATTTTTTCGTAGCGCGCCGCGAAGCGTTCGTAGCCGCGGTTGAACGCGCCGAAGGCTCGGGTGAAAAAGCCGCCGCCAGGCCCGGCGCCGCCCTGAGGCGATTCGGCGCCGGATTGCGCATGCGCCATCGCCGCCTCGGAGGTCAGGAAGCGCGCGCAATAGATCGGGATCACCGCCATCGCGACCACGTAGGAGCCGATCATCGCGAGCACCACCGACAGCGCCAGTGCGCTGAACAGATACTTCGCGACTCCGAACAGGAACATCACCGGCACGAACACGATGATCGTGGTGATGGTCGACGCGAGCACCGGCAGCGCCACCTCCTCCGCGCCCTCGCGCGCCGCGATCGCCGGCGCCTTGCCCTCGGCGAGATGACGGTTGATGTTCTCGAGCACCACCACCGAATCGTCGACCAGGCGCCCGATCGCGAGCGCGAAGCCGCCCAGGGTCATGATGTTGATGGTTGAGTCGTTGAGGTACAGCCCCAGCGTCGCGGCCATGATTGAAAGCGGGATGGAGAGAAAAATCGCGAACGTGGAGCGGAAGCTGCCGAGGAAAATCAGGATCATCAACGAGGCCAGCACCGAGCCGGTCACCGCCTCCTCCTCGAGCGAATGAACCGCATCGAGGATGTAATCGGACTGGTTGAAGATCGCCCTGAGCTTGAGACCCGCGGGCATCCCGATGATGTGCGGCAGGATGTCGTGGATGCCGTTGACCACCGCGATCGTGTTGGCGCCGCCTTGCTTGAGCACCGGAACGTACACCGAGGGCTGCCCGTTGATCGTCACGATGTTGTATTGGATGGCGGTCGAGTCTTCCACTTTGCCGACGTCGCCCAGGCGTACCGGAATTTGTCCGTCGGTGACTTTAATAGGGAAACCGTCGAGATTCTCCGGCCGATCGATCATCGCGTTGGAGTAAATGTAGTAGTCGGTGTTGCCGATTTTCGCATCGCCGGCCGGCAGGATCAGGTTGGTGTGGTTGATCGAGTCGACCACCGAGTTGAGCGTCATCCCGCGCGCCTGCAGCGCCTGGCGATCCACGTACGCCATGATTTGCCGGATCTTGCCGCCAAACGGCATCGGCACCGACGCGCCCTGCACGGTTGCGAGCTGATTGCGGATGTTGTAGCGCGCCTGGTCTTCGAGCTGGACCTGGCTAAAGCCCTTGCCCTCCACCGTCACCAGCGTAACCGGCAACGACGACGCATCGAATTTCAGCACCAGCGGTGGCAGCGTTCCCGGCGGCAGCACGCCCAGGTCGGCCATCGCCAGCGTCGCGAGTTGCGCCGCCGCGGCATCGACGTCGACGCCGCCGTGCAGATACACGGTGATCATGCTGACCCCCGGCAGCGAGCGCGATTCGATATGCTCGATACCGCTGCCGAGCGTGAAGAATCGTTCGTAGCGGGTCGTGATGTCGCGCTCCATGTCCAGCGGCGGCATCCCGGGATAGAAGGTCGCGACCACGACCGCCGGGATTTTCAGATTCGGGAACACGTCCACCGGCATCCGGGTGAACGCGGTAACTCCCAGGATGGCGATGATCAATGCGCCCACGATCACGGTGAAGGGATTGCGCAATGCGAAACTAGGCACGGCAAACAACCTCGTGTGAGTTATGAGTTATGCCGGGAGACATCCCGGCGGAATCATAGTCAGTCGGTCGGATCGGAATTTAACCCGACGCGGCCGATATGGGTATCGCGAAAAAGGGTTATACGATCGGGTCGGAAGCGTCGCCGCCTGGGGTACCGAGTTTCAGCCGTTTCAGCAGATGGCGGCGCGGAACCGCGCGCGGCGTCGCGGCGAATTCAAACGCCACGCGTTGCGAAATCGAAAACAACGCTGGCTCGTGGCCGAGCGGCTCGCGCTCGACGCGCGCGACTTGTTGCTCGGCGTCGCGGCTGGCTGCGGCAAGGAAATTGTGACGGCTTGCGGATTGCCGCACCTGGACGGGACGATAGAGCCGCCCAAAATGATGAGTTCCAAGGGCGGGGAGCGCGAGAAAAATCGCGAGGCCCAAGAGGCACCACGCAATCTGGATCGACACCAGCGGCGCGCGCGCACCCCCTGTTCTGAGCGGCATCATGATCATCAACAGACTATGGCCCTTTGCCCCGGGTCTCAAGAGTCGCAGCGCGCCGGAGTGCCAACACCGCGGCATTGAAGTATGCTCCCCAGTGAGCCATGGGAGGATTACGCGTGAGAGCCAGGTACGTGTCGGCGCCGTTAATTCTGATTTCACTTCTGGTTGGTTTCCTGATTCTGGGGACGGCAACGAGCTTGCTTCACGCCGAAGATGTCATCGACGACGTGGTCAGCAAGGACACCACCAAGTACCTGCACAAGCATCAGTTGCCGCTGGTCGGCGCCAGGGTCTCCAACGCTGACGACGGCACGCGCAAGGTCGTACTGTACGGATTTGTCGCTTCGGACCTGGGCAAGTCCGACGCCGTCGCGAAGACCATCCACTACCTCGGGCGCGACGGCCTGACGATAGTGAACTCGATCGCGGTCAAACCGAATTTGAACAACCTCACCGCGGCGCCCGCGCAGGCCGACGCCGAGGCCGCCGCTACTCCCGCTCCTCCTCCCGATGCGTGGAACAAGGCGATGGAGGGCGTTTTGAAAAACGGCTACCAATCGCCCCCGAAGTCGTCCCCGTCCGCTCCCTAATCCCGGCTCGGTTCCGCTCTTTCTGGCCCGCGTCGCGATTGGCAGCGCGCGTGATAAAATCTTTGTCGCCGTGGCCGACAAAGTTATCTTCCTGCGCGAGGCGAAGGCCGACGCCCTCGACGAGCGCAACTTCAAAATCAAGTACGCCGAGCTGCTGAATCCGGCGCAGCTCGCCGCCGTGACCCATCGCGAGGGCCCCCTGCTGGTCATCGCGGGCGCGGGCTCCGGAAAAACCCGCACCTTGATTTATCGCGTCGCGCGCCTGATCGAGAGCGGCGTTCCGCCCGGCGCGATCCTGCTGCTCACCTTCACCCGCCGCGCCGCGCAGGAGATGCTCCGGCGCGCCGAACAACTGGTCGGCGATCGCGCCGGACAGGTGGCAGGCGGTACTTTTCATTCGTTCGCGAACACCGTGCTGCGCCGCTACGGCGCGCCGCTCGGGCTCAAGCCCAACTTCACCATCCTCGATCGCTCCGACATGGAGGACGTGATCAATCTGATCCGCACCCGGATGGGACTGGCGTCGCGCGAGCGGCGCTTTCCGAAGAAAAGCACGCTCGCCGAGGCGATTAGCATGGCGCGCAACAAACGCCGCCCGCTGGATGAGGAAATCGACTTCGACTTTCCGCATCTGATCGAGCACCAGGCGGAAATTCTGGAGCTCGACCGCAACTACGAGAGCTACAAGCGCGAGCGCGGCCTGCTCGACTACGACGACTTGCTCTACCGGCTCGGCGAGCTGCTCGAAAATCACAAAGAAATTCGCCGCCACCTGAGCGCCAGCTACCGCTTCATCATGATCGACGAGTACCAGGACACCAACCTGGTGCAGGCCGAGCTGGTGCGGCTGCTGGCCTCGGCGCATCAGAACGTGATGGCGGTGGGCGACGACGCGCAATCAATTTATTCATTCCGCGGCGCCAACTTCCGCAACATCATGGATTTTCCCGCGATGTTTCCCGGCACCAGGCTGGTGAAGCTCGAGGAGAACTACCGCTCGATCCAGGGAATCCTCGACGTCGCCAACGAGGTGATTTCGCACGCCGGCGAGAAGTACACCAAAATTCTGTTCACCCAGCGCCGCAGCGAGGTTCGGCCGCTGCTGGTGCGCGCGCAGGACGAGCACATGCAGTCGCGCTTCGTCGCCCAGCGCATCCTGGAACTGCGCGAGGAGGGCGTCGAGCTCGGCGAAATCGCAGTCCTGTTCCGCTCCAGCTTTCATTCCTTCGATCTCGAGCTCGAGATGCAGCGCCGCGACATCCCGTTCATCAAGCGCGGCGGGTTCAAGTTTATCGAGACCGCGCACATCAAGGATCTGCTCGCGCATCTGCGCGTGGTTGCGAATCCCGCCGATTCGGTTTCCTGGCTGCGGATCCTGATGCTGGTCAAAGGCGTCGGCCATCGCTCGGCCGAGCGCGCGATCGAAACGCTCGCCGCCTCCGAGCAGCCGGAGCAGGCGCTCGCGACGCTCGCCTCCGGGCCGCGCGGGCACAGCGGCTCTGGAAGCGGCTTTGCGAGACTCGCGAAACTGCTCGGCGAGATGCGCGGCGAGTCGAAGCGGCCCGCCGATCAGATCGCGGCGGCGCTCGAGTACTATCTCCCGATGATGCGCGAGGCGTATCCCGACGACTATCCCAAGCGCGAGCGCGACCTCGAGCACTTCCAGAACCTGACCGAGCGTTACAAGAGCCTCGAGCAGATGCTTGCCGACATGGCGCTCGAGCCGCCCAGCGATTCGCTGGACGGCGTGCTTGCGACCGACCCCGAAGAAGGCTACGTCACGCTCAGCACCATCCATTCCGCCAAGGGACTGGAGTGGCGCGTGGTGTTTTTGATCTGGGCCGCGGATGGCCGCTTCCCGGGACCGATGAGCATGGGTCCCGACGACCTGGAAGAAGAACGGCGCCTGATGTACGTCGCGAGCACCCGCGCCCGCGACGAGCTCTACCTGAGCTATCCGATCTATATGTTCGACCGCAGCATCGGTTACACGATGGGCCGCGTCTCCCGTTTCCTGGAAGACGTATCCGACGAAGTACTCCCAACCGCGATGCTGGCCGAATCGGAAGAGTAGCCCGCCGACCCTTAGGGCGGATTTTTCACTTCGAATTTCGCGTAGCCGAGCAGGTCATCGGTGTCATGCATCGGCAGCGACACTTCGCGCAGCACCGGCACTTTCTCGGTGACGGTCCCGGTCGCCGGCGCGTCTTTGGGCAGCGTCACGATGCGCGTTCTGACGAACCTAACTACCATCGGTAGAGAAAATGTCCGCTCAGGTCTGACAAGAGAGCTTGCCTTATCTTCGGCAAATTAACTATACGAGGGTGATCAGCTTATAAACCTTAGTGCCGGCATCGAGTCCACGGGCAAATTCTCGATAGGCGAGACCTTTATCGCAGTATGAACGATCGCTCAGTAGAGGTTCGTCAACAGGGAGAGTACCACCTGGGAGGTCAGAAATGGCAAACGAGCACATGCTCAACCTGGTAGTCCGCAGGCTCGGAACTGCTGGGAGAGACTTTGAGAAATTAGCTCACTTCCTTAACCTCCGGATAAGGAATGTCGGTGCGCGTAACTTCTTCAAAGGCTCGCCCTATCGCGAACCCAAGCCGGAAAGCTATCCCGAAAGCTCCAAGGCGCTCACGATGGCAGCCGATCTCCTGGTCGAGACCATCGAGGCTCAGGGGCTGGTACTCAAGAATCAAGACATTGAGGTTGCGCCGGAACCCGCGGCAAGGGTTGACTCGACCGCGGACCAGCTGCTCGCGCTGATCACGAGCTGGCAGGTGCTTCACTGCGGTATCATTAAAGCCATCCTACTGCTCCATGGCCTCATGCCTTTCGACAATCCCGAAATGCCTCATCCCGCATTTTTAACCGAACGAAGGCTGTGCGCCGAGATATTGGCATGGATGGAAAAGATTGCTGCCGACGCAAATGAGTTCGCGGTTGTTCAGGGATTTAAGTCCAAAAGCAGCAAAGGTCGCAAATCCGAAAAAGGGACCGAATCCAATTCTGGTCTGGTGCGGCTCGAACAGGGGTTACACCATCTGGTCGACAACTATATGCTCCTGGCGCCGGCTTTGCCTTATCACTTGGAACACGCTGCTCAACTGCTGGAACGCGCCGGGCGCTGAGATTCTCTTTTGGCCGCAAGCACAGAGTCGTCCTAACTCTGCGAGGAATGCGCGGTGGAGACTGGCCAACTAGTTAGAAGAGGGCGCTCGGCCTTAGTCGGCCGCAAAAGGGAAGGTGAAACCCTTCGCAACATGCTCGAGAACGTACGATCGGGTCGCGGACAATTGGTGATGCTCGCTGGCGAGCCCGGAATTGGTAAGACGCGATTAGCGGAGGAGTTGGCAAACCAGGCGACTTCTATAGGGGCACGCGCAATTTGGGGGCGCTGCTGGGAAAGCGGAGGCGCCCCCGCATTCTGGCCGTGGATTCAAGTGATCAGAGGCATCCTTGGTCGCAGCAGTACGCTGCAATCCGAAGGTGCCCACGACGTTCGACACCTTGCACGGATGCTTCCCGAACTGGGCGACTCCTTGGGAGATTTTGTTGTTCTGGGCGAAACTTCTTCCGCAGAGATAGCTCGTCCGCTCGACGATCCGGAGGCGGCGCGCTTTCGTCTGTTCGACGGAGTTACTCACCTCCTCAGAGCGGCCGCTCTGGAAACACCCCTGGTGCTGGTCATAGATGATTTGCATGGGGCGGATGCAGACTCGCTGTTGCTACTCAAATTCGTCGCGCGCGACCTGCATGAAAGCCGGATCCTGATTTTGGGTACTTATCGCGACGTCGAAGCTAAGCAATCCCCTCAGCATGCTGCGCTCCTGAGCGAAATTGCTCGGGAGGGCTACTCCATTCCACTTCGCGGATTCAGTCAGGCCGAAGTCAAGGAGTTCGTGGAACTTACAGCCGAACGGACGACAGACACTGAGCTGGTAAGAACTCTTTGCGAGCGGACCTCTGGTAATCCATTCTTTTTGGCCGAAATCGTTCGGCTGATGGAAGCTGAGCGAACCCTCTCGCAGCCGGGCGCGCCTGCAACGTTGGGTATCCCTGATGGAGTGCGTAATGTTCTGCGCCGCCGACTTGCTCCATTCTCCGAGCAAGGCAGGCACGCTCTGACGATCGCCGCTGTGATCGGCAAGGAGTTTGAGCTAACCGAGCTGTGCCGAATTTCTGGGCTTTCCGCAGAGCAACTCGCCGATGTGCTGGGTCTGGCTGAAACTCACGGGCTGCTGGCACGGGTACCTGGCGAGATTGCCACTTATCGCTTCAATCACGCGATTACACCGGACGTGCTTCGCGGCGAGCTCGGAACCGGCGACTTGATGAGACTTCAGTTGAAAATTGCGGAGAAGCAAGAGGAACTATACGGCGATGAACCCGGTTCTCATCTGGCTGAACTCGCCTATCGCTTCGTTGAAGCACTTCCGATCGGTCCGGCTGCGAAAGCTGTCGACTATTCACGCCGTGCGGCAGAGCGCGCACAAAGCCATCTCGCATTCGGCGAAGCGTGGCGTCTCTATGTCATAGCGCTGAGAGCCCTGCAGATCTCAGGTTACCCGGATGAAGTGATGCGGTGCGAGATATTGCTGGCGCTCGGCGAGGTTCAAAAGAGAGACGGACACGCAAGCGAGGCTAGAGAGGTTCTCCAGCAGGCAAGCAACCTCGCGCGGAAGCTCGGGCGATCAGACCTGTTGGCGAGTGCGGCCCTCAAGTCAAGCACCTGGTCGGGTGCGTTCTTCCGTATCGATAGAAAGGCGATTGCGCTGCTTGAGGAGGCCCTTGCGGTCGTGGGCGAGCCTCCAAGCGGCCTGCGCGCGTCGCTCATGGCTTGCTTGGCCCAGGAACTGGCCCTGACTGATCGCAGAGACTACGCGCTTTCCCTCTCCCGCGAGGCGATCGATGTCGCCCGCGAAGTCGGCGACATCGCCGCGCTAATTCATGCACTTTGGACGCAATACCACCTCTACTGGGGACCCGACGATATCGAAAGACGGATCGCGGCTGCCAATGAGATTGTGACTTTGGCCGAAGAAGCTTCGGAACTCGATTGGGCATTGAGGGTTCGCGAATACAGGCTAGGCACCATGATCGAACTCGGAGAGTTCGACGCTGCGGATTCGGAGATCGAAAGCTACTTGATCCTGCAGGAGAAAACCGGACAGGGGTTTGGAATCGTCGAGAGATATCGCGCCATGCGCCTGCACTTGAAGGGCGATTTCGAGCAAGCTCAGCGACAGGCCCAGGAAGTGCTCCACATCGCAGAGCGACGCCAGGACCAGCCGCTGGCCATGGTTTATCGGCTCCTAACCATGGCGATACTGGATGAGCAGGGTCCGATCGAACAGAACGAAAGGACTGTGAAAGAGAACCTTGATAACTTCCAGCTAGCAGTGTATCGGTGCGCCTTGGCCCACTACTATGCGCGGGTTAGACGTGAGCCCGAAGCGCGGCTGGAATTCGAACTTCTGGCGGCTGACGACTTCGCCGGAATACCACGCGACATGAACTGGATCTGCTCTATCGCCACTCTGGCGATTGTATGTGCCTATCTCGCCGATGGTAAACGTGGCGCCATCTTGTATGAGCTTCTTCGCCCGTACGCCGCACGGATTGTGACGGCCGGCTTCGGAGACGTGTGCTATGGGCCGGTGGCCTACTACCTGGGGTTGCTGGCGGCTACGGCTAAGAGATTCGAGCAGGCACAGGCACACTATGAAGCGGCAATCCGGTTCGGGCTCAGGATGAACGCGAAGCCCTCCTTAGCACGAACCCAGGTCGGCTATGCCGAAATGCTGCTCCAGCGAAACCAGCCAGACGACCGGAAAAGAGCGCTGGAGTTGTTGCGCTCGGCTTCTGCAGTTTCAGAAGAACTGGGCTTGAAACCCTTAGCCGCGAAAGTGCGCGAGGTGAGCTCCGGCGCGCCGGTTCTAACAGAGATAGTCGCAAACGCGGATTTGAAAGTTCAAGTTCCCTCCACTTTGCCGCAGCAGGCGATGCTGAGAAGAGAAGGCGACTACTGGACGGTTGAGCACCACGGCCGGATCTTTCGTCTCCGGCATATTAAAGGCTTGAGCTACCTGGCCCGGCTCCTCCGCGATCCGGGCGTTGAGTTTCATTCTCTCGATCTTATGGTGGGCACTGACCTCGGCGAAACGCGCGGAACCACTGCTGCGCCCGCAGTCGGAGTCGAAGGGGCCGGCGAAGAGCAGCTCGCCGAGGGTGGACTTCGGCGCGGCGCGCCGGAAGATGCGGGAGAAATGCTCGACGCTGAGGCGAAGGCCGCGTACCGCGCACGCCTCAACGAACTTCGCGCGCTCCTGGAAGATGCCAATGAAGTCCGCAATCTCGATCGCGCCGATCAAATCGAAGACGAGATAGCGATGCTGACGCGCGAGCTCTCACGCGCCATCGGGTTGCGTGGCCGAGACCGCCGTGCGGCTTCCGATTCCGAGCGGGCCAGGCTCAATGTTACGCGCGCTATCAAATCCGCGATCGACCGGATTGTTGAGCAAGACTCGGACCTGGGACTCTATTTCTCCAGGACTATACGGACCGGTACCTTTTGTTCCCATCTGCCAGATCAACAAGCCCCGATTTCCTGGCAATTCTGAGTCTTTCATTCACCGTCTCTGCGTGATCCAAGGCCGCCGCCGCCGCAGTTAAGTGGCGGGTAAATGAAAAAAAGAGTCGGCTTGGTCGCGACGGATAGTTATTTCTGCGTAGCGGGCGGATTTTTCACTTCGAATTTCGCGTAGCCGAGCAGGTCATCGGTGTCGTGCATCGGCAGCGACACTTCGCGCAGCACCGGCACTTTCTCGGTGACGGTCCCGGTCGCCGGCGCGTCTTTGGGCAACGTCACGATGCGCGTGCCAACGAACCTCACCACCGTCGGCAGGATCCCACCGGTATCGACGTAATGCGTATGTGTAGTCTCGAATATGGTATCGGTCTTGAAGAGCTTCGAGCCAGCCCGGATTAGATACTCATTTGGATTACTCAGTGGCCGCACCAATACCGACTCGCTCATGACATATATATGACCGACGGTCGGCCGCAGAAATCCGGGCAGCAGTGGATTGACCCCGAGCCAGAACGGCAAGATCACGCCGCGTCCCGGCGGCCAGTTCCGGAGCCGTACGTGCGCTTCGTGATCGTTGTCTCCGAGAGTGAAATCATGCCCGGCGAAATCGCGCAGGATGTCGCGGCTCAACTGGTCCGTGGGCGGCGTCGAGATCTCGCCGACCGGCCCAAAATCGAGCGCCTTTTCGGGCGTGCATCCCGCGATCGCGACCATCGCCGCGATCGCCACCATCCCAACGATCGCAACGATCTCCCACGCCGCCAGTGGTTTCCCGCGCGCGGTCAAAGCCGATACCTCGCGTAACTCTGCGGAATCCCTCCGCCGAGCGTCCACTTCATCGGCAGCGACACTTCGCGCAGCACCGGAATCTCGACGGTGCTGCCGTCGGCACGGGTGAACTTCCGCTTGCCCATGTACTGCACTATCGTCGGCAGGATTTTGCCGGCCGCCAGGTAGTGAGTCCTGGTCGTGATAAAAACAGTTTGCTGTTTGACCAGCGTGCTGCCGGCCTCGATTAGCCATTCGCCGGGAGTATCAAGTTGACTATCTATCGACGCCTCACTGATGACGTAGTAATCGCCCTCTGTCGGCTGTGAAACGCCCGGCACCAGGATATTCACGCCGAACCAGAACGGCAGCTTTAGAAAATGGTCCTTGCTCCATTTGACGGGCCGCACCTCGGCTACTGCGTCGTTGTCGCCGAGCACGAACGTCTGCGCGCGGAAGTTCAGCTCGACTTCTTCGGCGCTCGCGTATTGCGACCGCGCCTTGGGCTTGGGTGACGGCTGCGCGCATCCCGCGACTGCGGCGGCCCACGTCGCGAGCGCTACCACGATGAGGACGGTTTTGATTCGCTCAAGCCGCACGCGCGTAGTGCGATGCGATCTCGCGGCCGATCAGTTCCACCTGCCGCGTCCACGTCTCGGGATCGGCGATCGGCCACAGCACGAACTTGTCGAGCCCCTGCGCGACATACTGGCTGAGACGGCCGATCACGTCCTCGGCCGATCCGAACGCCGCGCGCTCGACGAACTGCTCGGCGCCGCGCCCGAGCGCGGTGAGCATCGGACGCATCTCGTCGAGCGCGCGCTCGCGCGATCCCGCAATCCGGCACAGCACGATCAGCCCCGACTCGATTCGCGCGTCGGCGCGTCCGTATTGAGTGGCGTAGTCGCGAATCTTCGCCATGCTGGCACCGTATTCCTCGGGCGTCTGGAACGACGCGAAGTAGCCGTCAGCCAGTTTCGCGGTGCGCTTGAGCGCGGCGTCCGAGCGGCCGCCGACCCAGATGTCCATCGTGCCCGAGTCGTTGTTGGTGCGCGCTACCGGGCGCGGCTCGATCGTTACACTGTCGAAGTTGAAGAAACGGCCATGATGGCTCGCCTTCGGATTTTTCCAGACCGTCCGCAACACCTCGATTCCCTCGTCCAGCCGTTTGCCGCGCGACTTCGGCGGAATTCCGCACGCGGCGTAGTCGGCGAGGTTCGCTCCTGTGCCGACCGCCATCACCATCCGGCCGTTTGAGAGATAATCAAGCGAAGCGAACGCCTTGGCGACCAGCAGCGGATGCCGTAGGTTGAGTAGTAGGACGCTCGGACCGAGCTTCATCTGCGAAGTGCGCGACGCCAGCAGTGACAGCGTCGCGACAACATCAAGTTCCGGTGACGGCGCGAGCAGATGGTCGGAAAGCCAAAACGAATCGAGCCCCCAGCCCTCGGCGCGCTCGGCGACCCTCGCGATGGTTTCCGCGCTCGGCATTCCGAGCCGCCAAAGTCCGAAGCCGACGCCGATCTTCACCTGTTTCATATTTATAACTCCGTCGTTGCAGCGATTGCCTGTTAGACCACGCGATAATAGCATGAGGGTCGCCTAGATGGATTTAAACCGCACACCGTCGAACGGGGCGAAGCCCGTACAGGTCACCGTCCTGGGCACCGGCGATGCGTTTGCCAGCGGCGGCCGCGCGCAATCCGGCTACCTCATCGACGCTGGCGGCTTGCGGATCATGCTCGAAGCCGGCCCCGCGCTGCTAGAGATGCTCAAGCGCGACGGCATCGCTACCTCCTCGCTCGACATGATGGTGATAAGCCACCTCCACGGCGACCATTTCGCCGGCCTGCCCTTCCTGGTCCTCGAGTACATGTACGAAAGCCCGCGCAAGCGCCCGTTCGTGGTGGTGGGCCCGCGCAACCTCGAGCAGCGGACCTGGACGCTGATGCGCACGATGTTCCCGCATTTCGATCTCGCGAAAATTCAGCGCAAGATCAAGTGGGTGGTGATCGAACCGGAACAGACGGTGCGCGTCGGCAAGGTCAAGGTTAGCGCGATTCGCAGCCCCCATACCAAGCCCGACATCTCGCTTTCGATCAAGATCGAGGTGGGCGGCAAGACCGTGGTGTTCTCCGGCGACACCGGATGGAACGACGAGCTGGTCCAGTTCGCCGAGGGCGCGGACCTGTTCCTGTGCGAATGCACATACTTCGAGTCGAGCCAGCTCACTTTTCATCTCAACTATCCGCAACTCGAAGTGAATCGCGACAAGTTCCATGTGCGCCGCATGGTGCTGACCCACCTGGGCCGCGAGGTTCTCAACCGCGAGCCCGAGGTGCGCATCGAGATGGGCTTCGACGGGATGAAGATCGACCTCTGACGCGCCGCGTCGCGCATCCACATCAGCGAGGACAATCCCGCAATGAGTATACTCGAGGGCAAGCGCGCGCTCGTAATCGGCGTCGCCAACGACAAGAGTCTCGCGTGGTCGATAGCGCAGGAACTCAAGGCGCAGGGCGCCGAGATCGCGCTCACCTACCAGGGCGAAGTGCTCGAAAAGCGCGTCCGTCCGCTCGCGGCGCAAATCGGCGCGACGGTTATCGGCGAGCTCGACGTCACCGACGACGCGGCGATCGCGGCGATATTCGGCAAGCTCGGCGAGTTGTGGGGCGGCCTCGACATGATGGTGCACGCGGTGGCGTTCGCCGAGCGCGAAGACCTGCGCGATCGCTTTCTCAACGTGAGCCGCAAGAATTTCACGCGCTCGCTGGAAATCAGCGCCTACTCGCTGGTGGCGCTGGCGCGCGCCGCGGAACCACTGATGGAGTCGCGCGGCGGCGGTTCGATCCTGACGCTCAGCTACCTGGGCGCAGTCCGCGCGATTCCCAACTACAACGTGATGGGTATCGCCAAGGCGGCTCTGGAAGCCTGCGTGCGCTACCTGTCGCTGGACCTGGGCGGCAAGAACATCCGCGTCAACGCGCTCAGCGCCGGGCCCGCGCGCACGCTCTCGTCCTCCGCGATCCGCGACTTTCACGACATGACCCACGAGGTCGAGCGGCGCTCGCCGCTCAAGCGCGGGATGCGAACCGAAGAAGTCGGCAAGATGGCGGCCGCCCTGCTCAGCGACTTGTCCAGCGGCGTCACCGGGCAGACGATCTACGTCGACATGGGCTACAGTATCGTCGGCATGTAATGATCGCCGGCGCGTGATAGTCCTCGGCTCATAGTGATCGTCGGCATCTAACCCGTTCGCGCACAAAGGAGTTCGCGATGGCCATTATCATCGTCCCGCAACTCTCCGATAATTTCGCCTACCTCGTGGTCGACGACGCGAGCGAGCAAGCCGCGGTGGTCGATTGCGCGGAGGCCGGCAAGGTAATCGCCGCGGCCGAGCGTCACGGCGTCAAGTTGATCGCCGTCCTCACCACCCATTGGCACGGCGATCATAGCGGTGGAAACCAGGACATCGTCGCGAAACTGCCGGGGCTGAAGGTGTATGGCGCCAGCGCCGAGGGCGGGCGGATTCCCGCGCTCACCAATCCGGTCGCCGATGGCGACACCTTCCGCATCGGAGCGCTCGAGGCGCGCGTGCTCGGCATCCCGGCGCATACCAACGGCCACGTCGCGTATTACTTCCCGGCGCTGGGCGCGGTCTTCACCGGCGACACGATGTTCATCGCGGGATGCGGCCGCGTGTTCGAGGGCAAGGCGGAGACGATGGTCTCATCGCTGCAGAAACTCGCGAAGCTGCCCGACGCGACGCAGGTCTACTGCGGCCACGAGTACACCGAGAAGAACCTGCGTTTCGCGCTCACGCTGGAGCCCAACAATCAGGTGCTCCGCGCCAAGCATGAATGGGCGACCAAGGCGCGCGCCGCAAACAAGTGGACCGTGCCGTCGACGATCGGTGACGAGAAGAAGTTCAATCCGTTCCTCAGGACTGACAGCGCGGAGCTGCGCGCGAGTCTCAAGAAAATCGACCCGGGTCTTGGCGATGATCCAGTTGCGATCTTCGCCAAGGCGCGTGAGCTCAAGGACCGTTTCTAGCGGGCGGAGGAAATACCCATGCCGGACACCAATGCGGAAGTCCGCGACACGCTCGACCGCTTCATGCGCGCAGTCGAAGCGGCGGATACGAAGCGCGTGATGGAATTCTTCGAGGAAGACGCGCAGATGTTCTCGCCGCTGGGCGCGTATCCGGCACGTCTCGACGGTCGCGACGCGATCGGCGTCCAGTTCGCTGCCATCGCGGCGTTGGTCAAGCAGAGTCCGAGCCCGCTCAAGATCGATCCCTACGACATGACGGTGCGCAGCTTCGGCGACGTCGCTCTGGTCACCTGTCATCTCCGGATGCCGGGGCCCCAACAGCGCCGCACCTTCGTGATGCATCGCGGGCGCGACGGCTGGCGTTTCGCGCACATCCACGCGTCCATCGCGAGTCCTGCTCAATAACTGGCTGCGGATTGGAACGTCCGAAAGTGCCAGATCAGACATTCACCATCGTGCGCGCGCGCGCCGCCGATGCCCGCTTCGCCCGGCAAGCGATCGTCGAGGTGCACGCGCGCGAACCATTTGATGAAGCCGCACTGGCCGACTTTCTCACCGACCCAACTTGCTTTCTTTTCCTTGCGCTGGAGGGCGATCGCGTCGTTGGCAGTTTGAATGGCTACTCGCTCCGGCATCCTAATCGCCGCGAGCCCGCGTTCCTGCTTTACGAAATTGACGTGCGCCCGGAGTGCTGGAACCGCGGCATCGGCAAGGCGCTGGTCGCGCGATTCACCGCAGAAGCGCGCGCGGCCGGAGCTTTCGAGGTGTGGGTTGTTACCAACCAATCCAACGCGCGCGCCATAGCGATGTACACGCGTTGCGGACTTAGCCGCGAGAACGATGATGACGTAATGCTGGCCTTGACCTTCAGCGACGGACGATCGAAGCCCGCTTGAATTGAATCGCAATTGAATCTTTGCTCTTGCAACATTGCTGGAGATGTCGCCATGGCACAGACGGCTCACGATATCGAAACTCGCAACAAGGCGATCGTTCAAGCCAGCTTCGACGGCTGGAGGGCTGGCACCGGCAGCCCGTTCGACCTGCTGGCGGACGACGTTACCTGGACCATCGTCGGCCATTCGGTCGCTTCAAAGACCTATCGCAGCCGGGAAGCCTTCATGACCGAGGTCATCCAGCCGTTCAACGCCCGCATGAGCGTCGGTCTGAAGCCGACCATCCGCAACATCTACGCCGACGGCGACACGGTCATCATCTTCTTCGACGCCAGCGGCACGGCGCGGGACGGCAAGCCTTACGCCAATACCTATGCCTGGTTCTTCGACATGCGTGATGGCAAGGTGATCAAGGCGTCGGCCTTTTTCGACAGCGTCGAGTTTAATGAATTCTGGCAGCGCGTCACTCCCGCCGCTCCGAAATAGGGATCGTCGACTCCTCGGCAAACGCGGTGACGGAGAGGCAAAGCTGGCGTACTGCTTACACTCCTGACGCTCAAATCACCACGAAAGGAGCAGGACACCGTGAACCAAACTATTCGTTCGTTTCATGTGGATGTTCCGGAAGCGGAACTTACCGAATTGCGCAGGCGCATAAAGGCGACCAAGGCCGTGCTAGGGGTCTTCAAACCGGGCTGTAAGCAAATCCGAACGGCGGATAATGCCGCGTCCTTTTTGTTCGCGAGAGGGAGGTTGGAAGCATGGATCGTGTCGATGGGAAGACCGCATTCATAACTGGAGGAGCGCGCGGGATCGGACTGGGTATCGCTCGCGCCTTCGCTCGAGCTGGCGCGAAATTGGCGCTCGCGGATATCGATCAAGCCTCGCTGGCCACCGCAAAATCCGAGCTCTCGGACTTAACCCCGGTCGAGACGTTCGTGCTCGACGTCCGCGACCGCTCGGCTTACGCGCGAGTCGCCGACGAAACGGAATCTCGACTCGGTGCCGTGTCAATTCTGTGCAATAACGCCGGCGTGGCCGGAAGCCAGCACGTTACGCGCCTGACTTACGAATATTGGGACTGGGTAATCGGAATTAACCTGACTGGAGTGATCAATGGCGTCCAGACTTTCCTGCCGCGGATGCTCAAACGAGGCGGTGGCGGGCATATAGTCAACACAGCTTCGGGTGCGGGACTCGCCGCCACGTCCAGCGGTCTCTTATACACAACCTCGAAATTCGCTGTGGTGGGTCTTTCGGAATCTCTGCGGCTCGAGCTCGAACCGCTCAAGATTGGTGTCAGCGTGTTGTGCCCCGGTCCAGTCAATACGAAGATCATATCCAACAGCAACGACACGCGGCCCTCATCGTCGGTGACCGTTGAGGAAACGAAAATGTGGGAAGCCGCAATCGCGCAAGCCAACGCCTTTCTGGCCGCGGGCGCCGATCCTGACGAGGTTGGCGAGATGGTCCTCGCCGCCGTAAAGACCGATCGCCTCTATATCCATACCGATCGAGTCATGGCAGGACTGATCGAGGCGCGGGCCAAGGCCCTGCTCGATGCAATGCCACCAGCGAAATAGCAACCAGCTTCTAAGGCCGCGACGCGCGCGGACCAATCACGGCTAAGAACCAGGCTACCAGCGCGAAGGCGGCCGCAGGCGCGAAGACTTGAGCGGCCAGGCAGGCATACCAATTTACCCGTATGCCACCAACCCAGGCGGAGGCAAAATCACATGACCATCAGCACGATTACGGGTGGATGCCTGTGCGGGAAGATTCGGTACGAGGCTGATGGAGAACCGCTCGTCACGGTTCGTTGCCACTGCAGAGACTGCCAATACGCCTCCGGCGGTGAACCTACGGCGGCGCTATCGATCGCAAGGAGTGCCCTGCGCGTGCACGGCGAACCACGCGTATTCCAATCGAAGGCCGATTCTGGTGTGACGGTTTTCAGGTCGTTCTGTGCGAATTGCGGCACGCCGCTGTTCTCCGGCAACGAACGAAACCCCGAATTTATTGCTATCAAGCTCGGTTCTCTTGATGATCCATCCAAGTTCGCGCCAGCCGGTCACATATGGACATCATCGGCCCAGCCTTGGCATCACATCAATTCCAATGCTGCTTTCGCATACGCGAAGAACTTCGGTTCCCCGTAAAATTAGGACGCTACCGGCCCGTCGGTACTGTCTCAATTCGCGGCTGAGTGTCTGAATTTCAAAGCATCAGTGTCTTGTTTGGCGGGACCAGTCCGGATGATGCCGGACGAGGGCGGGGACGGCTTGGACGGGATAAAGCTCATTTCGGGTTCAGTCGAGGATCATCGGTCTCTATGCATTCCGCAACCGAATTTTGCATCCTGACTATCGTTTTGATGCGCTCGGCTGTATCTGCGTCTTTGTGGTGCGATAGCGCGTACTTCAAATCTATCGGGACCGATTGATCTCGCAGTTCTTTCCGGACCTTTTCGCATTCGTCCGCAGTATCGTAAGCGCGTTTGATCACCCACTCCGACAGCGGCGCACCACCTTCTATCAATCGTGGTTGCGACAAATCGAATGCGCGGTCTGCAACAGGAGGCAGCATCAAGTACCAGCCCACAAGCGCGAGCGCGGCAGCGTGGCGGAGCTTCATTCAGTCTGTTTAGCCGGTTTGCGCTCTCGCTCCAACCGCTTCTTCTGAAGCTGAATATAGAGCCCCAGTGCATCCAGCGTGGAATCGTCAACTTCGCCGCTGGCCAGCACTAGCCCGAAGGTTTCGCGCCAGTCCGGTCACATATGGACATCATCGGCCCAGTCTTGGCATCACATCAATTCCAATGCTGCTTTCGCATACGCGAAGAACTTCGGTTCCCCGTCAAATTAGGACACTACCGGCCCGTCTGGTACTGGCCTAAGTTGAAGCGAAGTGGCCTGGTTTGGGGAGTCGAGTGGCCTGATTTGAACAAACGCTCAGTCTGAATCGTGGCAAACAGCCTCGAAGTTATTTCCGTCTGGATCGAAGACGAAAGCTCCGTAGTAATTCGGATGGTACTGTGGCCTTAGTCCCGGTGGACCGTTATTCCTGCCGCCTGCCGCGATAGCAACGTCGTAGAACGCCTTCGCCGCTGCGCGGTTTGCTGCCGCGAAAGCGACGTGCGGGGCACCGCGCGAGTGCCCAATCGCAATGAAGAATTGCGGACGCGCTGCCGGTTTTCCAAAGCCGACTGCCTGGCCGAAGTCTTTCAGAATATGAAAGCCAAGCGGAGCAAGCGCCGCCTCGTAAAACCGCCTGCTCCTGGCGACATCGGAAACCATGATCTCAATTGATGGGCTTACTGTCGGCGTGAGGTGCGTCGCGCGCCGCTTGACCACGATCCGCAATCAAAAGTAGTTGATTGAATGACATCGCATCGAAAAATCCCGTGCCGAGGAACGGCCGCGCTCGGCTCGAACAAAAATCCGGACGTATTTCTATTTCTGGCGATCCTCTCTCACCCTCAAAGCCTTGTCGATGACGAGTAACCGTAACCGTGCGGTCGCCGCGGCGATGGGCGCTGCTGCAGCGCTTGGGCTGACAGTCGATGATGCGATCGTGCTCCAGGAGTCGAACAAGCTCGCTGTGCGCCTGCTGCCGTGCGACGTTCTTGCTCGGGTCGCGGAGGAGCGCATCAAGCGCTGGGCGGAGTTCGAAGTCGAGCTTGCTTTACGGCTCGCGGAAACCGGGAGCCCCGTAGCAGCGCTTGAGCCTCGGGTCGCGCCGGGCGTCTACGTGCGTGACGGCTTTGTGGTCACGCTGTGGACCTACTACGAACCTGTGCCGTCCCGAGAGTTCGCGCCAGCCGACTACGCGCACGCGCTCGAACGGCTGCATGACTGCATGCGGCAGATCGACTTCCCTACACCGCACTTTACGGATCGAATCACCGACGCCCAACGGCTTATCGGAAGCCGCGACCAGACTCCAGAGCTCGTTGACGCGGACCGTGAGCTTCTCAGCAACACGTTACGAAGTCTGCGGCAGGCGATCAGCGCTCGCGGGCGCCCCGAACAACTCCTGCACGGCGAGCCACACCCGGCCAACGTGCTCAGGACGAAGAAGGGCCTGCTGTTCATAGACCTCGAGACCTGTTGCCGCGGGCCCGTCGAGTTCGATCTCGCCTACGTGCCCGAAGAGGTGAGCGTGCTCTACCGGAGCACCGATCAACAGCTGCTCCGCGAATGCCGGGTCCTGATGCTTGCGATGGTCGCAGCATGGCGCTGGGATCGAAACGACCAATTCCCCAACGGGCGACAAGCAGCGCGAGAATTCGTCAGCGAGCTCCGGGCGGCACTGTCGGGCGCACCCTTCTCGACGCACTTGCCGCGCTGGACTGACACCTGAATCGCTGGTGGACGATAAAAATTGGAGCTAGTTCGTCGAGCTCTTTGCCCCACTAAGTAATGACGTCCATCTTTTCCGCCTCAATGTGATCGAGCAATTTGCTTCCCTCCAATTTGATAAGCCGGTTCGCGTTTCAAAGCGCAAGCGCAACGGCGTGGCGGAGCTTCATTGCAATCCCAAAATTCGATGAGCTTCTTCCGGTTTCATCTTGGCTATCTGGTCGTCCGAATAACCCTGCTCGCGAAGACGCGCCTTTTCAGCCTGTGTGATCATGTACGAAATCCCCTTTCTTGGGCGCTGGCGAGGGCGGATCGACGGCTGAATCTTCTGCGTTCGTTACGTTTGTCGGGCCCTTAGTGGCCTATTTCGACCAGCACGGCCCGTCGGCGGGGGTGGATCATTCGTCCTCTTTGGGATCACCGTCGCCCGACGAACGGGCGTTTTTTGAGATTCGACAAACAGTCAATTCGGGTTCAGAACGGCTTCATCAACGCCAGCGCCAGGATACCCAGCAGCAACAGGCTCACTATTCCGTGCATCATCATGAATTCGCCGCGCGTCGCCTCGCCCGGATTATCCTCGAGAAAGATGGTTCGCCGGTAGCAGCGGTAGTGAAAGAAAAGCATCGCGCCGACCAGGATCAGCTTGGCATACATCCATAGCTGGGTGAGCACCTCGGGCTCTAAAATTATCAGCACGATTCCGAACCCGATCGCGATCGCCGCGCCGATGTTGCATCCGAGGTACAGCCGCCTTGCCGCGACGATGAAACGTTCTTTGGCGACCCCGACTTCGTCGGGCACCATCGCAAGCCATCGCGTGATCAACAGCAGGCTGCCAATCCAGAAGATAACTCCGAACAAGTGAAGCGCGATGATGAAGCCGACTGTCATCAAATCTCTTTTCCCCCTTCGATTCCGGTCGTGAGCGCCAACGCCGCGAACGCCGCCACCGCTCCCCCGAGGTACGGCGCCGCGGGACCCATCAACTGATAGGCGAGCCCGCCTGCGACGGGCCCGAAAATCCGCGCCAGCGCGAGCCCTGATTGATTGAGCCCCAGCACCTCGCCCTGCTGATCGCGCTCGGTGCTTTTCGAGATCAGGCTCGCGATCGACGGGTTCGCAAATCCATATCCCAAAGAGAGCAGCGCTAAAAGAGCTATCAGCGCGGCGTGCGACGCCACGGTTCCCAGCGGCGCCAGGCCGATTGCGAGGGCAAGCGTTCCGAGCTGGAGCAGCCGCGCCTCGCCGACGCGGCGCACGGTCTTGCCCAACAGGTAGCCCTGCGTAATCGCCTGCATCAGCCCCGCGAACGTCAGCAGCGCGCCGACGCCGAACGCCGCATAACCGTAAACCGCCGGCACCATCAACGCGAACGTCGCCTCCCACATCGAAAGTGCGGCGGTGATCAGAAACGCGATCAGAAACAAGCGCGCGAGCCGATGCCGCACCAGGTCGCGCGGGAGGGTGAGCAGCGGAGCGACCGCGCGCGTGAGATCGAGCGGGCGAGTGGGGTCCGGCGTGTGCGATTCGGGGAGCCGCACGGCCGCGAAGATCAGGTTTGCGAAGGTGAGCGCGCTCGCGAAAAACACCGGAGTGCGCAGGCTCGACTCGCCGAGAATTCCACCGATCGCCGGACCCAGCACGAATCCGAGTCCGAACGCCGCTCCGATGAGTCCCATCCCGCGCGCGCGATCTTCGCCGCCGGTGGTGTCGGCGATGTACGCCTGCGCGGTCGAGACGGTCGCCGCGCACGCGCCGTGGATCGCGCGCGAAAGCATCAGCAGGAAAAACGAATCCGCGAAACCATAAATGAAATAGCTGACCGAGGAACCCAGCAGCCCGACCATGATGATCGGACGGCGCCCGACGCGGTCGGAAATCCGGCCCAGGATCGGCGCGCACAGGAACTGCATCAGCGAATAGATCGCTAGCACCAGCCCGATGCCGACCGCGCCGACGCCGACCCGCTCGGCGAACATCGGCAAAAACGGGATCACGATCCCGAAGCCCAGCAAATCAATGAACACGGTGAGGAACAGCACCGTCCGAGACGCGCCGCTCGCCGTGCCCGGGGGAGCTTGCTTGAGTGGCTCGATAGTTGGCATTGATTGTTGACGCGCGCGGATGAAGGAAATCCTACGCGACTCGGGCAGTCAAGGTAATCTTCGCGGCGCGCCGAGGATGTAGCTGATGGCGAATTCGTTCGACTCCGAACTCAAGCGCAAAACCATTGCGGCCGACGAGGCCGCGGCGAAAGTCAAATCGGACGACTGGGTCGAGTATGGATTCGGCCTCGGTCAGCCCGACCTGTTCGATCGCGCGCTCGCCGATCGCATCACCAAGCTCGAGCGGGTGAAAATCCGCGGATGCCTCGCGATGCGCCCGCGCGCGGTGATCGAGGCGGACCCCGACGGGCGCCACGCAGCCTATCTCTCCTGGTATTTTTCCGGGCTCGAGCGCAAGCTGCACGACCGCGGCCTCTGCTGTCACATCCCGATGAACTTCGGCGAGGCGCCCGACGACTACCGCCGGTTCGTCGACGTCGACGTAGCCGTGCTCAAGACCGCGCCGATGGACCAGCACGGCTACTTCAACTTCGGTCCGTCGGTCACCTATCACAAGGCGATCACCGAGAAAGCGCGCACCGTGATGGTCGAGACCGACGCGAGCGTGCCTTATGTCTTCGGCGTCGAGAACGGCGTTCATCTGGGCGACGTCGATTTCGTGCTCGACGCCGGCTCGGGCACGCTGCCCGAGCTGAAAAATCCGCCCGCGAATCCGATCGATCAGAAAGTCGCGGCGTTGATCGCCGCGGAGATCGAGGACGGCGCGTGCATCCAGATCGGCATCGGCGCGATGCCCAACGCGGTGTGCGAATTGCTCGCCAGCTCACCGGTCAAAGACCTCGGCGTGCACACCGAGATGTTCGTCGATTCGCTGATCTCGCTCTTCGAATCGGGAAAAGTTAGCGGCGCGCACAAGAAAACCAATCGCTACCAGATGACTTACACTTTCGCGGCGGGCTCCGAGCGCATGTACAGGTTTCTCGACCACAACACCGCATGCTTCGCGGGACCGGTCGATTACACCAACCTGCCGCAGAACATCATGCAGAACGATAACGTGATCGCGATCTGCAACGCGGCGCAAATCGATCTCACCGGGCAGGCGTGCTCCGAATCTGCCGGAGTCAGGCAAATCAGCGGCACCGGCGGCCAGCTCCAGTTCATCCGCGGCGCGTATGCCTCCCGCGGCGGCAAGGCGTTCCTGTGCCTGGCGTCGACCTACGAACGCGACGGCCGCCGCGCGAGCCGCATCGTCGCGCGCATCGACGACTCCAACGTGGTCACCACGCCGCGCACCGACGTGATGTACGTGGTGACCGAGTACGGATGCGTGAACCTGAAAGGGAAGTCGGTGCCCGAGCGTGCGCGCGCGCTGATCGCGCTGGCGCATCCGGACTTCCGCGAGGAGCTGGAGCGCAAGGCGCGCGAGTACCGTTTACTCGGGTGCGCGATTTTTTAACGCGCGGCGATCGCAGCGTCGCGCCGTGAATTTTTTTTCGCGCGATGAAAATTATTTTTCGTTCGAGGAAGAATCGGAACTGGCTGCGGCGCCGTCCGCGAACTTGTAGACCAGCTCGTTGCCGCGCGTGTAGCCGAGCTCGTGGCGAATCAAATGTTCGAGGTAGCGGCTGTCTGAACGAAGCTTCTGAACGCGCGTTCCAAGTTCCGCGTTCTCGGCTGCCAGAGCGGCCCGGCGGACCTCGAGACGATGGCTGTCGGCGCGAAGAATCAGCAAATCCCGCGGCCCCAGAGGCCCTAAAACGCAACTGATGCTCAGTACTACCAGGACCCCGGTCAGAATAAGCGCGGGCCATGTGCGCCGGAGATAAATTCTTAACCTCGCCATCGCGGCAATGCTAAAGGATTGGCGGTCAGCACTTCAAGCGATCTCGTCTATTACGGTATTCTAAAGCTCCGAAAGCGCAGCAAGTGAACCGCTCTTCCGACTATAAAATTTGTTTATAAATCATCGTGGACTCTCTTGATCTTGGCATAACGGGTTTCTATAATCTGCGCCGTAGGGTGGAAGACTCGAATCCACCTATTAGATGGGGTGCTAATCCAGTAGCGGCAAAAGAAGAGGAGGTACCTATGCCAGTCAAAGCGAAGGCCCGTAAGCGGGCCACCAAATCCAAATCCATGCGTAAGAGTGGTATGAAGAAAAAGGCTCCTAAAAAGAAGAAGAAGTAAGCACCTAAAGTTTCCCTTCGGGCGAAACCCCGAAGGCTGGCTAAGGATGCCCTGCCAGCTACTGGATTAAGCCGGGGCCTTTTGGCCTCGCAACACGGGAGAGCCCCCTTGAAAAAGGGGGCTTTTCTTTTGCGCCGCTTGCCTTGCGATCCGCGTCCTTCTAATTATTGACCGCCGCGCCGACGGTTGAAGCCACCGCGATCGCCGCGGCGTGCGATTGTTTGCGCTGTCGCGAGTTTTCACCATGGCCCCCGCAAACCACGACTACGATGTGATCATTGTCGGCGCGCGCGTCGCCGGCACCGCGGCGGCGATCGTTCTCGCGCGCCAGGGCCGCAAGGTTCTGTTGGTCGACAAGGCTGCGTTCCCCGCTGACACGCTCTCCACGCACATCGTGCTCGGCGGCGGCGCCGCGGTGCTGAAACGGCTCGGCGTGCTCGAGATGCTCGAGCGAATCGGAGGCGTGCGCTATTCGCGGAGTCGAACGATCGGTCCCGGCTTCGACTACTGCGCCGATTTGCAGCACGACGGCGACGACAATCGCGGACTGTGTCTGGGACGGCTCAAGATGGACGCCGCGATGCTCGAGGCGGCGCGCGCTGCAGGACAAGTCGACGTGCGCGAGCAGTTTCGCCTCACCGATCTGATCGTCGAAGACGGCGCGGTGGCTGGAATCCGCGGCGAAGACCCGGCGAAAAGCCGCGAGTTTCGCGCGCCGCTCACGATTGGCGCCGACGGGATGCGTAGCACGTTCGCGAAAATCGCCGGCGAACGGCTGAACGCGTTTGCGCGCACCGACGTGCCGTGCGCGCGCGCCTACTACTACGCCTACTTCGACGGCGTCCCACGCGCGCGCCTGGGCGACGAGATCGTAATCGAGTTCGAATCGCGTCCCGGCGCCGGCGCATTGCTGTGCCGATGCGAAAACGATCGCACCGTCGCGGCGGTCGCATTCGACGCCGAGGAGATGCGATCGTTTCGCACCGATCTCGCCACGAACTTCGCGCGCCACGTGCGCGACTCGTTCGCGATCGGCCAACTACTGGAAGGGTCGCCGATATCGGGAAAGATCTTTTCCTCCGGGCTGTTGCTCAACACCTATCGCGTCCCGGTATGCGACGGAGCACTGCTGCTCGGAGACGCCGGTCTGCACGTCGATCCGCTTTTCGGCCAGGGGCATTCGTTCGCGCTGATCAGCGCCGAGATAATGGGCGAGCTTGCGGGCGATTGGTTCGGCGCGCGCGACGGCAGCGTCGTGAGCGCGGACGCGCTCGACGGCTTCAGGAGCCGTCGCGACGCGATGCTGATGCCGTACTATCATGCCAGCGTGAAGGCCTCCGCGGCGCTCGGCCTCGATGCGGTGGCGATGCTTGCGCATCGCGTCGCCAACCGCGAGCAGTGGGCGGCCGACGAGATGATGCGCCTGGTGCAGATGACCGCGGCGCCCGGCTCGTTTCCCTCCTTCCGCTTCGCGCGGCAGATGGCGCGCCAGGCGCGCGCCGCCTGAATCGTGGAAACCCAACTCGGACGCTTCGCCGCCGAGCTCGAACGTCCCGAGCCGATCAAGTTCGCGTGGCCGATCGTAGTCCTGCCGGAACTGTTCACAACTACCACTCACCTCGCGATCCTGATCGGATACCTGTCCTCAGTCGGCTGGGAAGTATACGCCCCCAACCTGCGCGCCCAAGCCACCGCCCCCTATCTGCGCTCGCAAGCCGTCGCACCCAACCTGCGCGCCGAGCCCGTCGCGCCCGACCTGCGCACCCAGGCCAGCGCCGCCGACCTGCGCACCCAAGCCGTCGCCCCCGACCCGCGCGCCCAGCCCGGCGCCGCCGACCTGCGCGCGCAGGCGCGCGCCGGCGCGACGCCGCCGCTCGGCCGCCTCGGCTTTGGCAACCTGGTCGCTCTAGCCACCGAAGCCCTCGCCGCCCTAAGTCGCGACGCGATCGTGCTTGGCCACGGTATCGGCGGGCTGGTCGCGCTCAAGCTTGCCGAGCAGCCTAACGTCAAAGCGGCGGTCGCGTACGCGCCGCTGATCCCGGGCTTTCGCACGCCGCTGATCGGCGGCGTCGGCAATCGCATCCGCATGTGGAGGCGACGCCCACTGTTGCCGCCCACCGGCCGGATGCTCTTCGAGTTCGTTGCCGACGCCGACCTGTTCACGCGCGAGCGCGCGATCACCGCGATGGTTCCCGACGCGGCCGAGGCCGCGCGCGACGTGATGCGCGGCGAGATCAGCTTCGCCGCGGCCGCCAACGCCGCTCCGCGACTGGTGGTCGCTGGCGAGGCCGATATCTTCGCGCCGTTCGATCGCATGACCGTGTTCGCGAACTCACTCGGCGCTCCGCTCGCGAAGATCGCGAGCCGCGGCCATTGGCTGATCGGCGGCCGCGCGCTCGAGCGCGCGATCGGCGAGACGCAGCGCTTCCTGGTGCGCGCGCTCGGCCAGGATTTGTTGCTGCTCTATCCCGAGGAATGGAAAAACGAATAGCGCCCGTGCGCCGCGCGCTGGTTCCGCCCCGCGCGAGCAGATGCAAGGCCTGATAGGATTGGAATCCGAAAGTCCGGAGGATTCAGCGATGCCGCAAGCCAATTCGAATCTGATCGTCGAGAACGAAGACGGACTCGTCACCATCACGATGAACCGGCCCGAGAAGCGCAACGCGCTCTCGACCGCGATGATGAGCGAGCTCGACGCCGAGTTGAAGCGCGCGGGCGAGAGCAAGGACGTTCGCGCCGTGATCATCGCCGGCAACGGCCCCGCGTTTTCGGCGGGTCACGATCTCGCCGAGCTACGCGGCCGCGACATCGCCTTCTATCGCCACGAGTTCGACCTCTGCGCGCAACTGATGCATACCGTGCAAGCGATTCCGCAGCCGGTGATCGCGCGCGTGCATGCGATCGCGACTGCCGCGGGATGCCAGCTCGTCGCGACCTGCGACCTCGCGATCGCCGGCGAGAGCGCGCGCTTTGCGACGCCAGGCGTGCGGATCGGCCTGTTCTGCTCGACCCCGATGGTTGCGCTGACGCGCGCGGTGGGCCGCAAGCGCGCGATGGAAATGCTGCTGACCGGGAATCCGATCGACGCGCACACCGCCGCCGAATGGGGGCTCGTCAACCGCGTGGTTCCCGATGCGGAGCTGGTCGCGGCCACCCGCAAGCTCGCCGCGCAAATCGTCGAGGCCAGCGCGCTGATCGTCGGGCTCGGCAAGCAGGCCTTCTACACGCAGATCGAGCTCGATCAAACGAAGGCCTACGACTACACCAAGGAAGTGATGAGCCTGAATGCGATGGCGGCCGACGCGCAGGAAGGAATCGGCGCGTTCCTCGAAAAGCGCAAACCCACCTGGTGCGGCCGCTAGAGATTCCTTGATTGGAAAGAGGAACGAGGCGGAGATGGTGACGAACTGAAATCAGCCATATTGATCGGGGTGGCGCTACCTGTTAATCACAGATATGGCGCACCCTAACGCAAGTCGGGGTTCGAAAAATCCGACAAACGACGACGGCCCGCGGGAAAACCGCGGGCTTTTTTCTTAAGGAGGTTCCACGATGCCGCATCAGGAGCTCCGCGAGGGTCTCACATTTGACGACGTTCTCTTGCTCCCGCAGTCGTCTGATCTTCTCCCCACCCAGTGCGACGTTTCCACCCTGCTGACGCCGCGCATCCGGCTTAACATCCCGCTGGTCTCCTCGCCGATGGACACCGTCACCGAGTCGCGCACCGCGATCGCTATCGCGCAACACGGCGGCATCGGTTTCATCCATCGCAATCTCTCTATCGAGCGCCAGGCCGCTGAAGTCGAGACGGTGAAGAAGTACGAGAGCGGCATGATCGTCGATCCGGTGACGGTCGAGCCCGAGCAGAAGATTGGCGACGCGCTCGCGATCATGGAGCGCTACCGGATTTCCGGATTGCCGGTGGTCTCCGACGGCCGCCTGGTCGGGATACTCACCAATCGCGACCTGCGTTTCGAAAAGCGCCTGGACCGCCGCGTGCGCGAGGTGATGACCACCAAAGTGGTCACCGCGAAGCCCGGCACCGACCTCGAGCATGCCAAGGAAATTCTGCAGGCGCATCGAATCGAGAAGCTGCCGTTAGTCGACGAGCAGAATCGGCTCCGCGGCCTCATTACGGTCAAGGACATGGACAAGGCGACGCGGCATCCGTTTTCGAGCAAGGATGCGATGGGCCGGTTGCGCGTCGGCGCGGCGGTCGGCGTCGGTCCCGAGCGCGAGGCGCGCGTCGCGGCACTCCGGCGCGCGGGCGTCGACGTGATTTGCGTCGATACCGCGCACGGCCACACCCGCAATGTGATCGACGCGTTGCGCGCGACCAAACGCGAATGCCCCGATATCGAGATCATCGCCGGCAACGTCGCCACGGGTGAAGGCGCCAAGGCGCTGATCGACGCCGGCGCCGAAGCGATTCGGATCGGGATGGGCCCCGGCTCGATATGCACTACCCGCGTAATCGCCGGTGTCGGCGTTCCGCAGATGACCGCGATCATGGACACGGTTGCGGTCGCCGAGCCGCGCAACGTGCCGGTGATCGCCGACGGCGGAATCCGCTTTTCCGGCGACGTCACCAAGGCGCTCGCGGCCGGCGCCAACTCGGTCATGATCGGTTCGCTGTTCGCCGGGACCGAGGAGAGCCCCGGCGAAACGATTCTCTACCAGGGCCGCACCTACAAGCTGTACCGCGGGATGGGCTCGATCGGCGCGATGACCGAGCGCACGCGCGATCGCTACGGCCTGCAGGAAGCCGAGGACGCCAAGCTGGTCCCCGAGGGAATCGAGGGCCGCGTGCCGCATCGCGGCTCGATCTCTTCCAACATCGAGCAACTAATCGGCGGGTTGCAGGCCGGGATGGGTTATATCGGCGCCGCGACGTTGGCCGATCTTCGCCGCCGCGCGCGCTTTATCCGGGTCAGCGACGCGGGCCAGCGCGAGAGCCACGTGCACGACGTCTTCATTACCAAAGAGGCGCCGAATTACCGGCCGTAGCGCCCTAAAGGTTTCGCAAATTTGCTCCCTTCGCTCCGACGCGTCGGGCTCGAACGGGCGCATTCGCCGTGCCACAATCCTGAGTTGCGCCGCGCGTTGATCGCGATCCGATCCGCGCATTCGCGAAGTAAATCACAGGACGACGGGTCGGCGTTGCGAGATGGCGGATAGCGGGAAAAACACCGGTGGCAAGCTGAGAGTCGGCGTTCTGTTCGGCGGACGTTCGAGCGAGCACGAAATCTCGCTGCGCTCGGCGCTGACCGTGATGTCCGCGATGGATCCGGCGCGCTACGAGATCGTCCCGATCGGAATCGGCCACGACGGTCGATGGTATCTCGAGCAGGACGCGCTGAAAGTTCTCGCGGAGAAGACGCCGCATCTCGCGGCGCTCAGCGAGAGCGGTACCCAGGTGACGCTGCTGCCGCATCCCGATAGCCGCGCACTGGTAAACGCGCCTGCTTCGTCCGGCTCCGCCGATGCAAAATCCGCCAACGCGGACAACTCGATCATGCCGAGCGGCGGCCGCGCCATTCCCGGTCCCCTCGACGTTGTGTTTCCGATTCTGCACGGCACCTACGGCGAAGATGGCACCGTGCAGGGACTGCTCGAGCTCGCGGGAATTCCGTACGTTGGTGCGGGCGTGCTCGGCTCGGCGATCGGAATGGACAAGGACACGCAGAAGCGCCTCCTGCGCGACGCGCGCGTGCCGATCGTCAAGTACTTCGCGATCATGCGCGCCGACTACGACGAGCATCCCGGACTCGCCGCCGGCTACGCGCGCAAACTCCGCTTCCCGCTCTTCGTCAAGCCCAACGCGCTCGGCAGCTCGGTGGGCATCAGCAAGGTTAAGCGGCCGGCGGAGTTGAAGGCGGCGCTCGACGACGCGTTCCAGTATGACCGCAAGGCGCTGCTCGAGGCCGGGTGCGTCGGGCGCGAATTCGAATGCTCGGTGCTCGGCAACGATTGGCCCGAGGCCTCGAAGGCCGGCGAGGTCATCGTCAAGGGCGGTCACGACTTCTACAGCTACGAGTCAAAGTACGTCGACCCGGACGGCTCCGCGATGAAGATTCCCGCCGAGCTGCCGCGCGCCATTCACCAGCGCCTGCGCGACATGGCGATCGCGGCGTTCAAGGCACTGTCCCTGCGCGGGATGGCACGGGTCGACTTTCTCGCCAGCCGCGATCTGCGCCGCATCTACGTCAACGAGGTCAACACCATTCCCGGCTTCACCGCGATCAGCATGTACCCGAAGCTGTGGGAGGTGTCGGGGCTGCCGCTGCCGAAGCTTATCGACCGGCTCGTCGAGCTCGCCCTCGAGGAGCATCGCGAACGCGCCGCGCTGAAGTTCAGCTACCATCCGAGGTCGTCCTGAGCGCCCGCGCCGCGCGCCATCCACGCGATGAGGCGGCTTCTGATAGCGACCACCAACCCGGCCAAGCTGGCCGAGTACCGGTTGCTGATTCGCGAGCTCGGCCTCGAACTGGAATTGATTTCGCTCGCCGCCGTCGGCATCAGCGAAGCGCCTGAAGAGACCGGCGCGACCTTCACTGAGAACGCGCTGCTGAAGGCGCGCTTTTATTTCGCACGCGCTGGAATTCCGACGCTGGCCGACGACGGCGGACTCGAAATCGACGCGCTCGGCGGAGAGCCCGGTGTGCGATCGCATCGATGGCTCGGTGGCGATCGAGACAACTCTGATCAGGCGCTGGTCGACGAGGTGATCCGCCGCATGCAGGGCGTCGCGGAGGGGAACCGAACCGCGCGCATCCGCGCCGCCGTCGCGCTGACCTGGTCCGACCGCGGTGCGACTCGCGAGCGCTTCGCCGAGGCCGCGATCGAGGGTGTAATCGCCGCGCGCGCGTATCCCGAAATCCGTACCGGATTCCCCTATCGCGCCGTCTTGTTTCTGCCTGAGCGCGGATGCTACCTGGGCGAGCTCGGCGACCAGGAAGAAGCGCGCATCGGCCAGCGCCGCCAAGCGCTCGTACAACTTTTAGATGACCTCAAACGAGTCTCAGACGGGAGCTGACCCCGCCTATCCTATCGGCGCGGCACGCTATAAAATCGCGGTCCAGTGCGGTGACAGGCAAGCGTAGGGGAAAACTGGTCGTCCTGCATCTCGCGGCGCGCTACCCGTTCGCAGGGGTGATATGGCAGCTGCTGCACCATCTGCTCGGCTTTCGCCAACTCGGCTTCGATGTTTACTACCTCGAAGATCATCGCAGCTACGTCTACGATCCGGTCGCGGCGATGCTCGTGACCGACCCGACCGCGAACATAAAAACCCTGGCCGCGATCCTGGAGCGGTTTGGTTTCGCCGATCGATGGTCGTTCGTCGATGTGGTGCGCGACGAATATCTTGGGATGCCGCGCGAGCGATGCAATGAGCTGCTCAAGGATGCGGACCTCGTGATCAATCTCTGCGGCACGACCAACCCGCGCGAGGAGCACGAACGCATCCGCTGCTTCGTCTTCGTGGAAACCGATCCGGGCGTATTCGAAGTACAGCTCGCGCGCAAAGATCCGGCGGCGATGCGCGTCGCGGCGGCGCACCAGCTCCTGTTCACCTACGGCGCAAATATCGGCGCGTCCGATTGCCTGCTGCCGGAGACCGGATTCAATTGGCATCGGACGCGGCCGCCGGTGCTGCTCGACCAATGGCCAACCGGCGTCGGCCCTGCTGAGCCGCGCGCATTCACCACCGTCGGCACCTGGCACAACAAAGGCAGCGACGTGGAAATCGCCGGCGACACTTACTACTGGTCCAAGCACGTGAACTTTCGCGAGCTGCTCGACGTGCCGCACCGCGCCGGCCAGCCGATCGAGCTCGCGACCGATCTCGACTCCGGCCCCGACCACCAGCGCGCGATCGCGGGCGGCTTCAGCTTCCTCCCGGTGGTTCCGATGTCTCTGGATATCGACGGGTACCGCGATTACATCAGCTCGTCGCGCGGTGAGTTCACTGCCGCCAAGGATCTCTACGTGCGAACGCGCTCGGGATGGTTCAGCGACCGCAGCGTATGCTACCTGGCCGCGGGCCGGCCGGTGGTCACCCAGCGCACCGGATTCGAAAAGTACGTGCCCGCCGGCGAAGGATTGCTGGGTTTCGAGGGCGCCGCGGAAGCCGCTGAGGCGATTCGCGCGGTCAACGCCGACTATCGCCGTCACGCGCGCAAGGCGCGTGAGATTGCGGCCGCTTATTTCGACGCGCGCCAACTGCTCGCCGAGATCGCAGACAAGGGCGGCGTATAGCGATGCATCCACTGCCCCCGCCGTCCGGGACGACCCCGCTCGCGACGCTGCTGATGCTCAATGAGCTGCCGCACGGCACGCGCTCGCTCGCCGAGCTGGCAGTGGCGGTGTCTATATTTCTGCTCGCGTTCGCCCTGCGCCGCCGCAAGTGGCTGATCAGCACCACCAGCCTGGTGATGCTAGCCAACGGATTTTTCGCGGATGTGGTTGCGCATCGCGTGAAGTCGCTTCCAGCGCTCCAGGAAATTTTCGGCGCGCTGGGAATTCTCCTGTTCGCCCTGGCCTTCATCAGGATCCTGATAGAGGTGTTCGAATCGTTCATGCGCCGGCGCCGCCCGCATTTTTCCACCATCTACCAAAACCTGCTGATGTGGATCCTGTTCGTCATTGTGGTGATCGCGATTCTGAAGATGGACCTCGACATCAATCTGAGCCTGCTCGGCGCGGGCTCGCTCGGGGTCGGCGCGATCATCGGTCTCGCCGCCCAGGAAACCCTCGGCAACATCTTCAGCGGTATCGGACTCGAGCTGCAGCGGCCATTCAGCCCGGGCGACTGGGTGAAGGCCGGTGACCATCTGGGCCGCGTCGAGGGGGTGGGAATTCGCGCGACCACCATCATCACGCGCGCCCACGAACACCTGGCAATTCCCAATTCCCTGGTCGCCAAGGATGTGCTGGTGAACTATGGCGGCGCCATCGGCGACGAGGTCTCGGTGGGACTCAGCTACGACGTGCCGCCCAACGAGGTTCGCGAGGTGATTCTCCACGTGCTGCGCGACATCCCGATCGTTCTGGCCGAGCCCCATCCTGAGGTGCTCGCGTGGGAGTATGGCGACTCCGCGATTCGCTACCGCGTCAAGTATTTCATTCACGACTGGGGCGCGCAGGAGCACGTGCGCGACGCGGTGGTGTCGAGCCTCTGGTATGCGCTGCGCCGCCACTCGATCGAAATTCCGTATCCGATCCGATCGCTGCAGAGGCGCCAGCAGCCGCCGAAAGTCAGCGCGGCCGAGGCCGAGTTCCAGCGCGAGATCATCCGTGAGCTTCATCAGGTCGAGTGGCTGAGCAAATTGAACGACGAGCAGCTGCGCGAGCTGACGCCCTCGGTGCAGGTGCGCGAGTTCGGCGCCGGCGAGGTGCTGATGCGCCAGGGCGAGCCGGGCGAGACCCTGTTCATCATCCGCCGCGGGACGGTCGAGGTATTGCTGCGCAGGGCCGACGGCAAGGAGCATCGCGTCAACCAGCTCGGCCGCGCCGCGTGCATCGGCGAGATGTCGTTGCTTACCGGCGCGGCCCGGACCGCCACTATCCGGGCGCTCGCCGACGTCGAGGTGCTCGAGATGAACCGCGACGGTTTCATGAAACTATTCAAGGAACAGCCCGAGGTCGCCACCGCGATCAGCGATATCGTTCAGACGCGGCAGGCGCAGAATGCGCAGGTAGTTCAACAGACCGACGGAGAAGATGGGCAGCGCGGCGCGCACCGCTGGGTATTCGACAAGATCAAGGAAATTTTCGATCTCTGAGTGGCGCGAGGCCCGTCAGGCAGCGCCCAGCAGCGCGCGTTCCAGCTCGCGGAGGTTGCGCGCCGGGAACAGCGCCTTCACCTCGCGCGCATACAGATTGATCGCGCTGTCGCCGCGGCCCCATCGCTCCGGCTCCTCGGGATTCAGCCACACCACGGCGCGCGCGGTCCGCGCGATCTCACGCAGCAGGTCGGCGCGTGCGGGCAGGCGATTGTTGCGCCCGTCGCCCATGATCACGACCAACGTCTGCCTATTCAGCAAACCGGTCCGCGCCGCCCATAGCTCGCCGAGCACGCGGCCGAAGTCGGAGCGCGCGTAGAGGTCGAGCGCGGGGGTCATCACCAGATGTCCCTGCTCGAAGTCGGCCTCGGCGAGATGGTCGATGTAGACGAAACTCTGCACCCGCCGGAAGCATTCGCGCGCTCCCGCCACCAGCTCCAGCATCAACTGCGCCGCGTAGTGGACCGACCCGGAAATGTCGGCGAGAATAACGAGATCGACGTGACGCGGGCGGCGCGCGCGAAAGCGCAGCTCTGCGAGCGCGCCGCCGCGCTGGATTGCGGCGCGAATCGTGCGCCGGAAATCGAGCCGGCCCGCGCGCGCCAGCCGCAGCCGGCGCCCGAGGCGAACCCGGAAGCGGCGCGCGAGCGGCGCGAGCGCGTCGCGCGCCTGGTCGTAGTCGAGGTCGGAGAACTGATCGAAGGGCAGCCGCTCCAGCGCGCGCAAGCGCGCCAGGCGCATCGCGTCGGCGCCGCGATGCGGCTGGCCGCCCCGCTCCCGCGTGTCGTCGTCCGCGCGCGACGGCCGCTGTGCGGCCTGCGCGCGCGGAGCGCCGCCAGAACGTTCGCGATCGCTCGGCGCCCCCGCCGCTTGCGCGTTGGCGTCGCCGCACAGCTCGCGCTCGTCCTCGGCGTCCCCCTCGGCCTCGCGATCCGCCTCCGACTGACGATAATCCGGCTCCGCCTCCTCATCGTTCTCCGGCGGCTCCTGCTTCTCCCGCACCACCGCGCCGGCCGTCGCGCCGCGAGCGCGTTCGCGCTCGCTGCGCGCGCCCGCGGGCTCCTCGCCCGGCCGCCCCTTCCCGCTGGCCGCGGAAAGCTGCTGGCCGCCGCGCTCGCTACGCTCGCGCGGCACACCAGCCGGCGGCGCGAAGAAGCGGCCGAAGTGCTCGTCGAACGCGTTGCGGTCGCTCTCGTCCTTGATCAGCGCAGCGGCCAGCGCCTCGCGCATCCGCGCGCGTCCCAGGCCTGCCGCCGCGACCGCGTTCATCGCATCGATCGATTCCGCGACCGAAATGCGGATACCCGCGGCGCGCAGGCTCGCGATGAACGTGATCAGATTGTCGCGCAGCGTCGTCATCGCGGGCGCGCGCCGAGGCTGCCCGCTTTCGCTTCGACTTTCGCGCGATCGTCCTCATGCTTGAGCAGCACGCCGAGCGTCGCGCGGATCGCCGCGGTGTCGAGCTCTTTGACCCCGAGCCTTACGAGAGCGCGCGCCCAGTCCAGCGTCTCCGCGACCGAGGGCGCCTTCTTGAGCCCGAGCTTTCGAATCGCCGCCACCATCCGGGCCGCTTCCAGAGCCAGCCGCGCGTCGAGGTCCGGAACTTTGAGCTCGATAATTTTCCGTTCCTGCTCGATACCGGGAAAGTCGATGAACAGATGCAGGCAGCGGCGGCGCAGCGCTTCCGACAATTCGCGTGCGCGATTGGACGTGAGGATGACCACCGGATGCTCACGCGCGCGCAGGGTGCCGAGTTCCGGCACGCTTACCTGGAAGTCGGAGAGCAGCTCGAGCAGAAACGCCTCGAACTCCTCGTCGGCCTTATCGACCTCGTCGATCAGCAGCACCACTCTTTGCGGCGCGGTAATCGCCTTGAGCAGCGGCCGCTCGAGCAGGTAGTCGCGCGAAAAAATGTGCTCCGAGACGTCCTCCCAGCGAAGCCCTTGCGTCTCGTCGGCTTGAATCCTGAGCAGCTGCTTCTGATAGTTCCACTCGTAGAGAGCGCGCGCCTCGTCGAGGCCCTCGTAGCATTGCAGGCGGATAAGTTCGGTCGCGAGCGTCTCGGCGAGGACTTTTGCGACCTCGGTCTTGCCGGCTCCCGCGGGCCCTTCGATTAGCAGTGGCTTGTCGAGTGCCAGCGCGAGAAAAATCGCGGTTTCGACGCGCTCGTTGGTGACGTAGTGGGCGCGCTTCAAGCCTGCAGAGACGAATTCCGGCGTGACGTCCATGACGCTCTCGCGGTGAGCATTGCGGCGCGCCGCGCCGCAGTCAATCGCGCGGAGCGCGCGCGAAATTGATTTTCGGCGCGCGCCGGCGCTCCAGGAAGATACGCGCGCGATACTTGATGCCGTCGCGCTCGTCGCGCGGAGTGGCGCGGATCTCATCGGTGAAGGCGGAAATCTCTGCGTAGAGCCGCTCGAGGTCGATTCCCAGGCGCGTCGGACGCATCTCGTCGATCGCGAGCATCGCCTGCGAGAGCAAGTTGATCGCCGCCTGCCGCCCGCCGCGCTCCAGGCGCAGATGGATCGCCGCGGCGACGCGATTGAGCGCGCCCGCCAGGTCTTTCAACTCCGCATCGGTAGCGGCGGCCATCGCATACTCGAACTTTTCGGCGGCATCGAAGTACGCGCCGCGATTGAACGCGGCGATCGCGTCGTGGAGCGGAGCGGAAGATTCGGCGGAAGACTTATGATCGGTCATCGAAAAAGATCGCGACGCCAGCGACGCTCTCGCGCATTGCGCGCGGCGTCTTTGTTGGAGCGGCGCCGTTGTCTTCAGGATGACAGGAACGCGCCGTTACGGCAGCGGCTGCTCACAGCAGCTCCTTCTCCTCGACGGCGCGGAAATCGGCGTCGCTCAAGGCCTCTGACTTGCGGCTTCCATAGCGCTCATACATCTCGAACAGCGCCGACTTGTGTGGCCGCACGCGGCCGAGCGGACACTTCTGCCAATCCTCGAGCGACTCGTCGCAGTAGCCCATCCGGTTCTCGCCGCATTTGGGCTGCAGAAAGACCGCAATCTCGGGGAGCACCTTTTTGATCTCCGAGCGCATCAGCGCGACCATCCGGCGAATCTCCCATTGCGCGCGCACGCACAGCCGCAGGTCGCAGATGTGCAGCATCTCGGCGAAATTCACCATCACGTGGAAGTTGGTCGGCGCCGCGTTGGGCAGCACGAAGCGCGCGTCCTCGGCCGGGATTCCTGCCTTCAGCGCCTTGGCGTACAGCTCCGAGGTTTTCGCCACCAACTCCTCGAAGTCGCCGCCCAGTCCGGCGCGATCCCACGATTGCGGCAGCACGAACGCGAGCTTGTCCTGCTTGAACTTCACGTAGCGCTGGCTCTGCTGCTCGAAGCTGATGCCGATCCGATGGCGCACGAACTGATGCGACAGTGAACGCGACACGCCGGAAATCCCGAACCAGAACACCACCTGCTCCAGCGGCGAGGCGTGGCCGGTCTTGAGGCGCTCGGCGATGAACTGGCGGACCTTCTCATGGCTGATCTTCTCAGCGCCGATCTTTTCCCAGATTTCGATCGGCGTGTCTGACGAGTAGCAGGTGCGGAACGCGGCGTAGAGTTTTTCCAGCGGCGCGCTCGCGTGATCGATCAGCTTGACCTGCATCTTGGCCTGGTTGTTCATCGGCACATTCCAGCTTCTACGAATGGGGCGTGTACAGGAGCCTATTCTATCGCATTCGCAAACTACATTCAGGCAGGCTCGAACGCGATCGGTTATCCACAAACCGTTTATACTGAATGCGCCGTCACCGGCGTCGAATCTTGTTCCCGTTTGCGCCGTTCCCGACAGGCTGCAAGATTGCCGTTCAAGGTGATGCTCGACGCGCTGTACGGCCTCGCACGGCCGCTCCTGTTTCAATTCGATGCGGAGACCGCGCATCGCATAACGCTCGCGATGCTCTCGACGATTCCCGTCGGCGCGTCCACCTTCGATCCGTCCGAGCTCACGGTCCGGCTGTGGGGAATCGACTTCGCGAATCCGCTCGGCCTTGCCGCCGGGATGGACAAGGACGCGATCGCGGCGGGCGCGTGGCAGGCGCTGGGCTTCGGCTTCGCGGAGCTTGGCACCGTCACGCCGCGCCCGCAGCCGGGCAATCCGCGCCCGCGTGTATGGCGCATCCGCGAGCATCGCGCGCTGATCAACAGCCTCGGGTTTCCCGGCGACGGCATGGAGGCGGTCGCGCGGCGAATCGAGCGCCTGCGACGGCAGCGCGTGCGAATCCGCCTCGGGATCAATTTCGGTCCCAACAAGGATACGCCGCCGGAGCGCGTCGCCGAGGACTACGCGGCGCTGACGCGCCGGATGGGCGCGCTGGCGGATTTTATCGTGGTCAACGTCAGCTCGCCGAATACGCCGGGGCTCAGGATGTGGCAGCAGCCGGAGCGGATGCGCGAGATTTTCGCCGCGATCGACTCCGCGCTGCCCCCCGATTCGCGCCGTCCGCCGATTCTGATCAAGCTCGCCCCAGATCTCGCCGCCGACGATCTCATCCGCATCTGCGACACTGCGCTCGCGCTCGAGCTTGCGGGAATCGTCGCATGCAACACCACGATTCAGCGCGATCAGGTCCCGGTCGCGCCTGCCTATGAGGGCGGTCTCAGCGGACGGCCGCTTCGGGAGCGGGCGCGCGCGCTAATCCGTGAAATCTACCGCCACACCAATGGCCGCCTCCCGATAATCGGCGTCGGCGGAGTCGCGAGCGCCGAGGACGCCTACGAGCATATCCGCGCAGGTGCCTCGATCGTCGAGCTGTACACCGGCCTCATCTACGAAGGGCCGGGACTGCCCGAGGCGATAAAGCGCGGCCTGCTGCGCTTGATGAACCGCGACGGAGTTCGCTCTATTACCGAGGCGACAGGAACCGCGGCGTGAGCGGCGATCCGTTGTCCGGAGGCGTGATGGCATCGAACAAGAAAACCAGGCAGAAGAACCAACGGCTGAAAAAGTCGTTGCCGAAAAAGTCCCTATCGAGAGAGTCGCCATCGAAAGAATCGCGGCCGAAATTTCTGGTCGACGCGAAATGGCTCAGGCAGCATCGCGGGGACAAGAACCTGATCCTGATCGACACGCGCACGGTCGCGGACTTCCGCGCAGGACATCTGCGCGGCGCGCGTCATTTCGATCCGTTCCCGTTTCATTACTCCGACAGCAGCCCGCGCGGGATCGCCGAGTTCCGCGCGCAGCTCGAATGGATTTTTTCCGCGCTCGGAATCAGCGGCCGCGAGACGGTTGTGTTCTACGAGAATGACTCCGGGATGCGCGCGACGCGCGCCGCGTGGGCGCTCGAGGCGATGGGCCATCCGCGCGCCCTGATTCTCGACGGCGGCCTCAAAGCGCTGGATGCGCCGAGAAGCTCACCGACCGAGACGCCCGCGTTCGCGCCGGCGCAGTTCCGCGCCACGCCGCGCGACGAAACGCTCGCGCCGGTCGCATATATTGTCGAACGCGTCGGGCGTCCCGAGTTCCAGATCTTCGACGTGCGCAGCGACGCCGAATTCTACGGCGAGCGGGTGCGCGCCCGGCACGGCGGCGCGATCCCGACCGCGTATCATCAGGACTGGGTCGCCGCCGTTTCACCGGACGGCAAGTTCAAGAGCGCCGCAGAACTGCGCGCGCAGTACGCCGCACTTGGCCTCGACGCCGATTGCGAAGTGATTCCGTATTGCCAGGGCGGCTACCGCGCCGCCCACGCCTACTACGCGCTACGGCTGGCGGGCTTTCCGCGCGTGCGCAATTATTTCGGTTCGTGGGCGGAATGGGGTAATCGCGACGACCTGCCGATCGACCATCCGGTGCGCCCGCCCGAACAAAGATCAGAATAAGATCAGGACCGACGGTAACCGCCGATGCCGCGAATTTTCCTGCTCACCGGATTCGAGCCGTTCGGCGGCGAGCGCAGCAATCCCTCCTGGCAGGTGGCGCTCCGGCTCGACGGCGAAGAGTTCGGCAGGTTGCGGATCAAGTCGGTGAGGATTCCGGTCGGATGCGCGGCGGCGGCGCGGCGCATCACCGCGGCGATCGTGCGCTACCGGCCGCGCGCGGTGCTCGGCCTGGGCCAGGCGGGCGGACGGCCGGCGCTCTCGCTCGAGCGCGTCGCGATCAATCTCGCCATCCCGGTCGAAGGACGCAGGCGTTCGCGACGCGAGCATGGCGCCGCGGCCGTGAAGCCGGTGGTGCGCGGCGCGCCCGATGCGTACTTCTCGCGCCTGCCGCTCGAGGCGATCGCGCACGAGCTCGAGCGCAAGCAGATTCCCGCCGCGTACTCGCTCACCGCGGGCGCGTATGCGTGCAACGCCGCTGATGTACGCGGGGCTGCATGCGCTCCGCCGCAGCCCGACAGTTCCGGTCGGCTTCATTCATCTGCCCTACGAGACGCGGCAGGCCGCGCGCAAGGAAAACGCGCCGAGCATGTCGCTCGACCTGATGGAGAGCGCGATCCGCCTCGCGATCGACGTGATCGCGCGCGCCCCGTGACGATCGCGATCGAAGCTGCTTCAAGTCCCAGCGTGCTTCCCGATCATGTCGTACAGCGCCTGCGCCGCCGGCGACAAGTGCGCGGTTTTGCGCGCCACCAGCACCAGCGTGCGGGAAACCACCGGCTCGTTGAGCGCGACGACCTTGATCGCCGGATACGCGCCTTTCTGAATCGCCAGACTCGGCACCACCGCGGCCGCCACGCCTTGCGCGACCAGGCCGACTGCGGTCGAGCTGCGCTGCACCTCGTAGTGAGCTTGTAGCGCAACGCCCGGCGTTCCCAGGGCGGCGTCGAGGAGCGGCCGATTGCCGCTGACCTCGCCTGCGAAGATCAGCCGATACCCGGCCAACTGCCTCCACGATACGGTCCGACGCTTCGCGAGCGGATGATCGTCGCGGCAGATCACCACGAAGCGGTCCTGCAGCATCGCTACGCTGGTCAACTCGGGATGATGCGGGCCGCCGATATTGATTCCGAATTCGGCTTCGCGGCGCAGCACCGCATTCGCCACCCCCGACGACGCGTGATCGAGGATTTTGATCCGGTTCTGCGGATAGCGCGCCGCGTACTCCTGGATGATCCGCGGGAGGTACTGGACGCCCACGGTCGGGACGCACGCGATCGACACGTCGCCGCGCTGCGCGCTGCCGGTCTGGTGGATTTCCGTCAACGCGTTTTCGAGGTCTGCGAGCAGGCGCCGCGCCTGCGGAAAAAAGTCGCTGCCGAGTTGGGTCATCGCGACCGAGCGCGTGGTCCTCTCGATCAGCTTGACCCCGAGCAGTGCCTCGAGATTTTGCAGGCGGCGCGTCAGTGCGGTCTGCGTGATGTACAGCGTATCGGCCGCCTTCTGAAAACTGGCCTGTTCGGCGATCGCGACGAAGGCTTGCAGCCCGAGCGTGTCGATTTTCATGAAGTAAATGCATTAATCATCGATATAAATTCATTTTACTTGAACATTGGCCGCTCGCAAGATTGAACAAGCAAGCGAGGAGGCAGCGATGGTCACTATCGAATCGACCCCGGAAATGGCATCGCGCGTATACGCGACGCTGGCGCGCAATATCGAGATCGTGCGGCGCCGGTTGGCGCGGCCGCTCACCCTGTCCGAAAAAGTATTGCTCGGACATCTTGATGATGCCGCAGCTGCAGGACCTCGAGCCCGGCAAGAGCTTTCTCCAAATCCGCCCCGACCGCGTCGTGTTCCAGGACGTGCTCGGCCAAACCGGGATGCTGCAGTTCATGCAGACGCGGCGCGACCGGGTCGCCGTGCCGACGACCATTCACTGCGACCATCTTATCCAGGCGCGGGTCGACGGCGCGGCGGACCTGCGCGCCTCGCTCGACGAAAACCAGGAAATATACGAGTTCCTGCGCTCTGCGGCGGCCAGGTATGGCGCGGGATTCTGGGGACCCGGCGCCGGGATCATCCACCAGGTGGTGCTGGAGAACTATGCGTTTCCGGGCGAGCTGATTATCGGCACCGACTCGCACACCCCCAACGCGGGCGGTCTTGGCGCCTGCGCGATCGGCGTCGGAGGCGCGGACGCGGTGGAAGTGATCGCGGGCCTGCCGTGGGAAGTGCTTTATCCCAGGCGCATCGCGATCGTTCTCACCGGCAAGTTGAGCGGCTGGACCGCGCCGAAGGACGTCATCCTCTACGTCGCCGGACAGCTCACCGTCGCCGGAGGCACCAACTCGATCGTCGAATACATCGGTCCCGGCGCGCGCACCATCAGCGCCACCGGCAAGGCGACCATCACCAACATGGGCGCCGAGCTCGGCGCGACGACCTCGATTTTTCCCGCCGACGCAAGGATGTGCGAATACCTGAAGGCGACGCGCCGCGGCGATCTCGTTCCGATCGTCGAGCGCTACCTGCCTCTCCTGCAACCCGATCCGGAGGCCGAGGCGAATCCTGAGCGGCACTACGATCGCGTGCTCGAGATCGATCTCTCGAAGCTCGAACCGCACGTCGTCGGGCCGCACTCGCCCGACCGCGCGCGGCCGCTCTCGAAGCTCGCCGCCGAGGTTTCCGAACCGGATAATTCGTTCCGCGATCAAATCTCCGCGGCGCTGATCGGCAGCTGCACGAATTCCTCTTACGAGGACATGAGCCGCGCCGCCGATGTTGCAGAGCAGGCAAGAGCGCACGGATCGAGGGCGGCGGTGCCTTTTATGATCACGCCCGGCTCCGAGCAGATCCGCGCGACGATCGAGCGCGACGGCCAGATGCGCTCGCTCAAGGACATCGGCGGCACGGTGCTCGCCAACGCGTGCGGCCCATGCATCGGGCAATGGCAGCGCGAAGCCAGCGCGGCGCCGAGCACCATCGTGACGTCCTACAATCGCAATTTTCCCGGGCGCAACGACGGCAACGCGGCCACCATGAATTTTATCGCAAGTCCTGAAATCGTCACCGCGTTCGCGCTGGCCGGGCGGCTGTCGTTCAATCCGTTGACCGATTCAATTGTCGGCGCCGACGGCAACCCGTTTCGCCTCGATCCTCCGCGGCCTGCGCCGGAAGTACCTGCGCACGGCTTCGATCCGGGCCGCGTCGCGTACGAGGCGCCGCCTCCGGATGGCGCCCGGGTGAAGCTCGCGGTGAAACCCGGCAGCGAGCGGCTGCAGTTGATGCGGCCGTGGCCGGAATGGGACGGCCGCGATTTCCTCGACCTGCCGATCCTGATCAAGACCAGGGGGAAAACCACCACCGATCATATCTCGCCGGCGGGATTCTGGCTCCGCTACCGGGGGCACCTGGACAAATTCAGCGACAACATGTTCATGGGCGCGGTTAACGCCTTCAGCGGGGAAATCGGGATGGGAAAGAACGTAGTGAGCGGCCGCGCCTCCGAGCAAATCGCGAAGATTGCGCGGGATTATCGAGCGCGCGGGATTGGATGGGTCGTCATCGGCGATCGCAACTATGGCGAGGGAAGCAGCCGCGAGCATGCGGCTCTTTCGCCGCGGCTGCTGGGCGGCGTGGCCGTGATCGCGCGCAGCTTCGCGCGTATCCACGAATCCAATCTGAAGAAGCAGGGCCTGCTCGCGCTCACCTTTCACGACGAGGCGGACTACGATCGAATCCGCGAAGACGATCGCATCAGCCTGCTCGGGGTGGCCGCGATGGCGCCGGGGAAACCTCTCCAGTGCCGGCTCGCGCACTCCGATGGCACTGCGGAATCTCTGTCACTCGATCACTCATTCAGCGAAAGACAACTAACCTGGTTCCGCGCCGGCTCGGCCCTGAACGTGTTTCACAACCCGGCGAAGTGAAACAAACTCTCAACATTCCGGAGAAGCGGTCTGTGCACGCATTCCATGGGCGATCAGAATTTTTCCTTGAACGGACGGACTTCGAGTTCCATCGTCCACGCGCTCGGATCCTGATGCGCGAGATGCCAGTAGGTCTCTGCGATCGCCTCGGGCTTGAGAAAGTCGCCGTCTTTCAGGCCGGGCTTACGGCCGCGCGCTCCCGGGATGTCGATGCTGCCGTCCACGTTGATCCACGCCACGTGGATACCTTTCGGACCGAGGTCGCGAGCCAGTGATTGCGCCAACCCGCGCATCGCGAACTTCGCGGGTCCAAACGAGACCGACTTCGCCCCGGCCTTCACGCCTGCGGTCGCCCCGGTAAAGAGCATCGTACCGCGGCCGCGCGCAATCATGGCGGGCGCGACTTCTCTGGCGGCGACAAACGCCCCGAACGCGTTGACCCGCCAGTCCGCTTCGTACTGATCGGGCGTGATCTCCGTGATCGATCCGAACGCGCCGCTGCCGGCGTTGTAGAGGAGCACTTCGGGCTCGCCGAGTTCGTTGCGAATGGCGCGAAACGCGTCGCTTATCTGCGTGCGATCGCCGACATCGCATCTGAGATCCAGCACCGTGGCCCCGCTACCCCGGATCTCGCCGGCCAGCGCTTTCAGATAGTCCGCGTTGCGCGCGAGAATCGCGACCGCGTAGCTCGCAGCAAAGCGCCGGACAAGCGCAGCGCCAAGCCCCGGACCAACTCCAGTAACAACCGCAACCGGCTTATTAGACGTATTATTCATGCCACTCCTTTATGCCTGCCCGCGACGCCCGCGATGTCAGCCGATAAGTGCTCTTTCTGCGGAAATAGGCAAGTGCTCGCCACCAAAACTGTAAGTGATACGCAACCTCACCAGATGAACAGACCCAGCCGCAAAGACGCCTCGTGTACGTTCATTGACGGATAGTGTGCAACTGAAATCCGGCAGTTTCTGCCTTCATCAAATTTCCTAAAATCACCTCGTAAGGGCACTTGCGAAATCGGACTAATCGCCCTATATAGACGTACAATAGCTGGTCGCGACGATTTTTCGGCGGTCTCGCCTCCCGAGGAAATGAGGAGACAATGCGAAAATATACTCGTGCCATTCGCTACCTAGCCGTCTTCGCAGTTATGATCTGCTGCACGATTTGCATCTCCACGGCTTATGCGCAGCAAGATTGCTCAAGGTATATGTCATACGGAATTTACGACAAATACGACACTCTGACGGATATTTCGAAATTCAAGCAAGTTCAATCTCTACTGAAGCAGTCCAATTTCACCTCGTATGACGAAGCGACCGACAGCCTACAAAAAGCAGGCATTGACTATGAAGATATTTTTTCAATCGACTATGGTGGGCACGATGCGAAGAGCGATTGGGGAGAGTGGCAGTCAGCATTTTTGCAGTCTAATTTTGAACAGATTCAAGATAACGAACACTATGTGACAAAAATTGACACCATTAGCCAGGAAATATCAAAGATTGTTGACACATGTATAAAGAGCAACACGGAAGGGTTCTTCGCTTGGATCGAGCCGGCTCAGGACAATAAGAGTTTCACTTTCACGGCTCGGTACGTACATTTGGGCGCCCATTCTTCGACCACGATTGACGACTTAACGTTCACTCCTCGTTCGGTTGCCAAAACCTGCGGTAGGTCAGAACTCGCACACTTTACGAAAGGACAAAAACTGTTTGGGAGCGGCTACAGTGTAACGTGCACACGGCATCCCAAGGATACTGTAATCGTGACTCTCAACGCCGAGGACGGAACGAAGAGGGTAGTTTGGGACGCATACCAGCCCCCAGCTCCCGTCATTAAGTTTTCGGTAGCGCCAGTTTCTATTGACCCCGGACAGACAGCATCGTTGTACTGGAATGTGTCATACGCTACGAACGTTGACATAACTCCGTTAGCCGGACCTTTGCCGGTGGCAGGGTCACGCATAATATCTCCGATTGGCACTATAACGTATGTGTTGACAGCGGTCGGAGTGGGCGGCACGAGCCAGGCAACGGTTACGTTATCAGTTTCGACTGCTGTCGCGGCCGCGGCGGCACCGACTCCCAGTCCAATTCCGGATTGCATGACCGGCGGGAATTTGGATAATTCCCTTTTTATCAGTGGTGGGAGTTTTTATATCCGAGCGAAAGATGGAACATTTCTCTATAAGCAAGACAGTTGGTTGCCTGGTTTGGGAAATGGGGCGAGCCAGAAGTCGGAATCGATTGCAGATACCACGGGTCAATTTCTCATTCTTGGTCCCGAACCTCTCGCGTTTCCTAAGACCTACTTGGGTCGCGCGTGGAATGGTGGAAGTGGACCGATCTTCGCCAAGGTCCTGGAAGCGCAATTTGTAACGCCGCCGGGGCCTTGCATGAGTCACGCGTGTGCAAAACCTGGTGGCGGGTATGATGGGAATACACCCGAAGGTTGGACGCTGAAATCAGTCAAAGACGGCGATTTTTACGCCTATGAGCTCATTGACAAAGGGTTATATTTAAACCCAATCCCTCCAGCACCGGATTTCGGACCCGAAGACCCTGCAGACCCTTGGAGATTCTGCAAAGCGCCATAGGTCGCGTATCGTTAATACACCGGTTGATATTGAGGTAGACTTTCGCGCCGGTGAATCGCAACGACAGCCACCTCCAAGGCGTGAACAGAACAGTTCCTTGGCGTGCCCGAAGAGAATCTGTCCTTACCGATGGCATCCCTTCGATCGCCCCTGCGTGAAACCTCAACGAGGTTTCAGCCGTGTGAGCAGAAAGGGAAGCGCGAAACCCGGTTGGGTTTCGCTAGCCCGGATGGTAGCGCGGATTCAAGTCGCGCCGCACGCGCGACGGCGCTAGTCCACGGCGTGGCGGGCGGGCTCTTCTTCTTGCGGCTCGACCAGTCGCAGCCGTGCTGGACGCCGCAGCAGCCGGTTGAACCAGTTCTCCAAATCGTCGAACAGCGAGTACGCCACCGGCGTGAACAGCAGCGTGATCAGCAGGCACAGCGTCTGCCCGCCGATCACGACGATCGCGATCGCGCGATGCGCGCTTGAACCGATGCCGACTCCGATCGCCACCGGGATCATGCCCGCGACCAGCGCCGCGGTGGTCATCAGGATCGGCCGCAGCCGCTCGCGATTGGCGGTCAGGATCGCCTGGCGGCGCGGCAGTCCCTGGCGCACCAGGTTAAGCGTCTGGTCGATTTGCAGAATCGAATTCTTCTTGACGATTCCAAACAGCAGCAGGATTCCGAGCGTCGAGTAGAGCATCAACTGGTCGTGGAACACGATCAGCGAGAGCAGCGCGAACGGCACCGCCAGAGGCAGTGACAGCATAATCGTGATCGGATGCATGAAGCTTTCGAACTGCGCCGCCAGCACCATGTACATGAAGATGATCGAAAGCGAGAACGCCAGGATGAAGCCCGCGACCATCTCGCCGTAAATCTTGCTCTGCCCGCCGAAGGTCGCGACGTAGCCGGGCGCGACATGCAGCGCCTGCCCTTTTTGATCGACCACGTCCATGATTTTGTTCATCGCGGCGCCGGGCGCGAGGTTGAACATCAGCGCTATCTGGCGCTGGCGATCCTGCCGATCGATCTGCACCGGTCCGGTGCCGTGCACCAGCGCCGCCACGTTGTCGACCCGCACCTGTCCGACGCTCGCGGACGGCACCGTCAGGCTCGCGATGGTCGGCGGGATTGTTGCGGTCCTTCTCCGCGAGCTGCAACCGCACGTCGTACGTGTCCGGCCCCTCGCGATAGCGCGTGATCACATCGCCCTGGACCATGGTGCGCATGGTCTGCGCGATGTCGTCGACCGAGACGCCGAGGTCTGCCGCCTTCTGCCGATCGATATGCACCTGCAGCTCGGGCAGGCCGCCTTCGTAGCTGGAATCGATATCGACGATGCCCGGGATCTTGTTGAGCTGGGCGCGCAGTTGCGCGGTATATTTCTGCAGCACGTCGAGGTCCGACCCGCGCAGATCATATTCCACGTCGACTTCGCGAAAGCCGCTCTGCTCCCACGGCTTGACCGCGTCCACGCTGATGCGCAGGGCCGGGAAACCGGTCACCAGCCGGCGTGCGTCGACCATGATTTCCGACTCGCTGCGCTTGCGCTCATTGATCGGCGACAGCTTCGCGACGATTTCCGCCACCGTCACGCGCTCGTCGCCGTTGGTGTCGCCGACCGTGGTCAGCAGATGGCGCACTTCGGGGATGGTGCGGATACGCGCCTCGAGCTCGCGGACCACCGCGTCGGTATGCGCCAGCGAGTAGCCGGGAGGTGTCTCGATATTGATCTCGAACTCGCTGGCGTCGTCGTCGGGCATGAAGGTCGCGCCGACGATCTTGCCCAGGAACGGGATCGAGCACACCAATGCTATCGACACGACCACCAGGACCCAGCGATGGTCCAGCGACCAGCGCAGCGCCGTGTCGTAATGCGTCTCCATCCACTTGAACCCGCGCCAGTCGCGCGAGTTGCGCTTGCCGGAACCGGCGCGCGGCAGGAAGCGCGCGCACAGCATCGGGGTGAGCGTGAACGCGACCAGCAGCGAGACCATGATCGCGAACGCCATCGTGATTCCGAACGAGCCCAGGAAGCGGCCCATCACGCCCTTGATGAACATCAGCGGAACGAAGATCACCGCGAGCGAGAGCGTGGTGGCGCTGACCGCGAGGCCGACTTCGGCGGTCGCGGCTTTGGCCGCCGCGGCCGGCTCCATGTTTTTTTCCTCGATGAACCGGTAGATGTTCTCCAGCACCACGATCGCGTCGTCGATAACGATGCCGACCGCCAGCGTGAGCGCGAGCAGCGTCATCCGGTTCAGCGTGTAGCCCATCCACAGCAGCAGCGAGTAGGTCGAGATGACCGAGACCGGGATCGCGATCGCCGCAATCAGCGTCGAGCGGATCGAGCCCAGGAAGAAGAACACCACGATCGCGGCGCAGATACCGCCGAGTATCAGATGCTCCTGCACCGTATGCACCGCCTCGCGCACGAACGAGGACGCGTCGCGCGACCAGATCACGTTGACGCCGGGCGGCAGCGTGCCCTTCAACGCGTCGTAGCGCTCGCGCAGGTTGTCGACCACCGCGATCGTGTTGGTGCCCGATTGCTTGCGGATGATCAGCGAGACCGCGTTCGCATTGTCCCATCGCGACAGCGAGCGCGGTTCCTTGACGCCGTCCTCGACGGTTGCGATGTCGCCGACCGTAACTGGCCGATCGTCCTGCTCGCTGACGATAATTTTCGAGAAGTCCTGGACCTCGGTGACGCGCCCGAGTGTCCGCAGCATCTCCTCGGACAAGCCCTGCTTGACGCGGCCGCCGGGGTACTCGACGTTCTGGCGCGAAAGCGCGGAGGACACCTGCTGCATCGACAGCCCGGTCCCCTTGAGGCGGTCGGCATCGACCAGGATATGGACCTCGCGCTCGCGGCCGCCGACGATATCGATCGAGCCGACGCCGTCAACCGACTCCAGCGGCTCCTTGAGGCGGCGGCGCGCGATCTCGGTGAGCTCCTTGATACTTTGGTAGCCGGTCAGCGTGAGCGTCAGCACCGGCACCGAGTCGAGATCGAACTTCTCGACCAGCGGCGCCTTGGTGCCATCGGGAAGCTGATCGAGCACGGTGCCGACTTTGTCGCGCACGTCCTGGATTCCGGCGTCGAGGTCGCGCTCGAGCTTGAACGAGACCATGATGCGCGAGACGCCCTCGAAGGTGTTGGAGCGCAGCTCGTCGATGCCGCTGACGGTGTTGATCACTTCCTCGAGCGGCTTGGTGACGCGCGCTTCGGTCTCCTCGGGCGCGGCGCCGGGCAGATAGGTCGTCACCATCACCATCGGCACGTCGATCTTGGGGAACAGGTCGACGCCCAGGCGCTGATAGGAGAACCATCCGAGCACCACCAGCACGCCGACGAACATGGTGGCGAAGACCGGGCGGCGCACGCAGAGGTCGGCGAGTATCACGACTGCTCCTGGGCGATGACGGGTGCGCCGTCGGCGAGGCGGTCGATGTCGCTGATCACGACCTGCTCGCCGGCGGTGAGGCCCTTGGTGATTTCGATGCGGTCGCCGATGATCGTTCCGGTTTCGACCTCGCGCGAATGGACGGTGCCGTTTTGCACCACGAAAACGCGTGCTACGCCGGCATAGCGCAAGATAGCACTCTGCGGCACGAATAACGCGCGATCCTGGCCGAGATTCATCGTAACGTGGGCGAAATAGCCGGGTTTAAGAACGCCGTTTGGATTCGGTACCTCCGCCTCGACTAACAGGGTGCGGCTGGTCTCGTCGAGGGCGGGCGCGATCCTGGTGATAGTGCCGGTGTAAGTCGCGCCGGGCATCGCGTCGATGGTCAGATTCACCGGCATCCCGGGTTTGGCCAACGGCACGAAGCGTTCGGGCATTTGGCAACGTAGCTTGATGGGGTCGATCGCGATCAATTCGTAGAGCTGTTTGCCGGGCATCACGTACTCGCCAAGCGAGGCCATTCGCTTCTGCACCGAGCCGGCAAAGGGCGCGGTGATCGAGTCGTCACCGAGCTTTTTGCGAGCCATTGCAAGGGTTTTTTCGGCCGACTCGGCGTCGGCCATGTCGATGTGGAATTGGGAGGAGATCTGATCGAACTGCTGCGCCGACATCATCTGCTCATGCTTCAATTGCGCGGCGCGATCGTAACTCGATCGCGAGTTGGCAACCTTGGCAACCTCCTGATCCAGCGCCGCCTGCGCCGAGTCGACCCGCAGCTGAGCCTCGCGCGGGTCGATTTTTAGCAGGACTTGGCCTTGGCTGACCGCGTCGCCGAAGTCGGCGGAGATCGATGCGATCGTGCCCTCGACGTTGGCGGCGAGCACCGCGCGCTCCTTGGGGAACAACGCGCCCTGCACCTCCTCAGTGCGTTCGAGGGTTTGCTCGCGCGCAGTTGCGACCGCGACGATCATCCGCGGCGGCGCCGCTGCCTGACTGACAGCGGCGGCCGACGCCGGCTCCCGGCATCCGATCAGCGCCGCCGCAGCCATTATGCCGGCGAGCGCCACTGCGAGCGCAGTCGCGATCGAGGCGGCGCTGGCGCGCAGGTATTTCGACGGGATCATCCGCATGGCGCGGCCTGAACTCCCTTGAGGAACAATTCCAGCAGCGCTTCGGCGTCGTCTTCGACCGGAGTGTCCGTCAGCCCGATCAGGCGCCGGCGCAGACACGCCGTCATCATTTCCGACAACATGAAGGCGGCGAATTTCGGATCCATCCGGCGAATCGTGCCGCTGTTCATCGCGGCTTCGAGAATCGACGCGGAGTAGTTCAGGTGTTCGCTGAACATGGTCCGCAACTCCTCGCCGCGCTCATCGCCCGGAGCAAAGGTCACGAAATGGCTGTCGAGGAAGAAGGCTTTTAGGAAATCGCGATGCGAGCGGTGGATCTGGAACTGGCCGAGGATGAAATTGCGGATCCTTTCCAGCGGCGGGTCCTGCGGCCGGTCCAGTTTGTGGGTCTCGGCCATGATCTCGCGCAGCCCCTCGAACACCGCGGCATGCAGCAGGTCGACCTTACCCTTGGGAAAGTAGAGATAAATCGTGCCCTTGGCGATGCGCGCCTCTTCGGCCACCCGGTCGATAGTTGTGCCCTCGAAACCATGACGGCCGATAACGCGGCGCGCCGCGTCAAGGATCTCGTTGACCCGGTACTCCTTGATCAGTTCTTCGCGCGAAGAAGCCATCGTTCGATCAATTTAAAGACGACTGTACTGGCCGTTCAGTCATCTGAACGTCCAGTCAGTCGACTTTATGGCCTCGACGAATTTGAGGCAAGGGACGATCTGTCGCCGAAAATCAAGTTTAGGGCGTGGCCGTCTGAGCCGATCGCCCAGAATCTCGGAGAGCCGCTCGGCAGGCAGGCGTCGGAGATCGGGGATCGCAAATCCCGACGCTGCGGCGTGGCCACCGCCACCGAACGACTCGGCCAACGACGACAGGTCGACATCGCAATCAGCGCTGCGGCGAAGACTGACGCCTTGGCTGCGCAAGTCGAACAGCGCGACGACGGTGCGATGCTGCCCTTCGTACAGTCGCGCCGCAACTTCACTGGAGTAGCCGAAGCAGCACGCGGTGCGGATCGTGATCCCGTTGTCCAGCTTGCGATCGACCATGGTGGCGTTGGCCAGTTCGAGGCTGCGATGCATCGCGTCGCGCGCCGCGTCGAGCGCGGACTTGAGCTTGCGCGACATCTTCGGCTCGCGAAGTTTCAGGATTTCGCGATACGACGCGATGCCGCCGAGGGTCTGCACGGCCAGCGCCCAGTCCGACGACTCGGGAATCTCATGCACCCAGCGGTCGTGGTCGTCGGCGATTTCGACGAAGCGGCGGAACTCCTCGAAGCCCGCCGGGATGCCGGCCGGCGCCAGCGTCGCCGCTGAGCTCTTCAGGTAGTCGTAAGTGAGGCGCGCCGCCGAGTACTGCTCCGACAGCACCATTCCCGCGAACGGCACCTTGAACTCGGGAGCGCCGGCGCGGGAGACTGCGGTGCGATGATGGTCGATCCAGTAGATTTTGGCGCCGCGCTCGGCCAGCGTAGTGAGACGCTCCGCCGTGGCGGTCGAGGTCCACGACAGGTCGGTGACCCAAATCTCGTCGGCGCCGTCGCGCGACTTGATGCCGAGTCCCTGCAGCGCGCGATCGCTGTCGTTGTTTCCTGCGAGCATCGTGAGCACCCGGCTGCCCTGGTAGAAGCGCGCGATCGCTGCCGCCGCCATCACGCCGTCGAGGCATGAGGGTCCGTGGCTGACGATCTGGATAGTGCGGGAAGTTCTGCCGGGCATAAGAGATCGATTCTAAAGCAATCGGATGCCGCAAGCGACCCGACCCCGCGGGCAAACGGTACCGCTGCGCGGTCTTTACTCACGAAGCCGACCGGGCTCATCGCGCAAATTCCCAACGTGCTCAGCGCGATGCGGATTGCCGCGGCCGCGGCGTGGATCGCGCTCGCGTCCTCGGGTTACGCGGGACAATTCGTCTTTGCCGCGCTCGCGGTTGGCGCTGCTGCGACTGACATCATCGACGGGCGAGTGGCCCGGCGCCTGGGCGTAGCGGGGGTTGCCGGCCGATGGCTCGATGGCGTCGCCGATGTGACCTTCGTGCTGGCTGCATTGGTATGCGAGGCATCGAGGGGCGCGATTCCGTTCTACATCCCTATCCTGATCGCGATTTCATTCGCGCAGTATGCGATCGACTCCATACTGCTGGCGAAGTCTACGGCAGGTCCGGTCAGAAGCCGGCTCGGTCATTGGGGCGGAATAGTCAACTATGCGCTTGTGATCGCGCTCGGGATCGCGCCGACGCTCGCCTCGGCAATGATTCGCGGCTTCGCTCCGATCCTGGCGCTTTTCTATTTCTCCGCGATTGCGGAGCGCGCACTGGGCTATCGCGGCCGCACTCCCGCCGCATAGCTTTTGAACGGGCGGCGCATGGTGTCAAGCCAACCGGCGCAGATTCCTTCTACTTGACCTTGTCGAGCAGGTTGACCATGTCGTCAGCGTGCTCTTCTTCCACCTTCAGAATCTGCTCGATAACGACGCGCGTAGTCGGATCGTCGTTGGCCAGCCAGCGGATGACCGCGCCGTAGCTCTCGATCGCGATCCGCTCGGCGTACAGATCCTCCTTGATCATGTCGACCAGGTTCTTGCCTTCCTCGTACTCCGAGTGGCTGCGGTCGGCGAGTCCTTCGGGATTGAAATTGGGCTCACCCTGGAGCTGGGTGATCCGCTCGGCGACCCAGTCGGCATGCTGCTGTTCCTCGTTGGCGTGCTGCAAGAACTCGCTCTTCACCGAGTCGGAATTGATTCCGCGCGCCATGTAGTAGTGGCGCTTGTAGCGCAGCACGCACACCAGTTCGGTGGCGAGCACGTCGTTGAGCACCTTGATTACCTGCTTGCGGTCGGCCTTGTAGTTTTCGACGACGGCACCGGCCTGCATGTTTTTGCGCGCGCGGTTGCGAATTTTTTTGACGTCCGCGATGAAGTCATTCATTTTGTTGGCGTCTCCTTTCCTATGCCTCCATCGTAGTCCCAATTGCGCTGAAATAGCATGGAATAATCGCAGTACCTACGCCGGTTTTTGGCCTTGATTGCGGGACGATGAAGCTTTGCCCCGCTCGTGCTAGGTTTGGGGCGGGTTTGAGGGCGAGGCGACCCGCCGGTGCCCGCCGAACAGCCCGCAAAGAGCGCAATTGGAACCTCGCATCATCGAGCGTAACGCGCATCCGATCTCCCGGCGCGACGTCGATCCCAACGTCCTCAAGGTCCTCTATCGCCTCGTAAACAGCGGTCATATCGCGTACCTGGTTGGCGGCGGCGTGCGCGACCTGATGCTCTCGCGGCGGCCCAAGGACTTCGACATCGCGACCTCGGCGCATCCGCAGCAGGTGCGCGAGCTGTTCCGCAACTCGCGGTTGATCGGGCGGCGCTTTCGGCTCGTGCACGTGTTCTTCGGCCCGCAGAATATCGAGGTCGCGACCTTCCGCAAGCGCAGCGAGGAAGTAGTCGCCGGCGAGGATCCGATGATCCGCCTCGACAACACTTTCGGCACGCCCGAGGAAGACGCGTTCCGCCGCGACTTTACCGTCAACGCGCTGTTCTACGACCCGCAATCGTTCCAGGTGATCGACTACCCGAGCGGCGTCGACGATCTGAACGCGGGGCTGATTCGCACTATCGGCGATCCAGAGGTCCGGGTCCGCGAGGATCCGGTGCGCATGATGCGCGCGGTCCGCTTTGCGGCCAAGCTCAATTTCGAGGTGGAGCCGGCCACCCGCGCGGCCATCGAACGGCATCGCTCGGACCTGCTCAAAGCCTCGGTGCCGCGCCTGGTCGAGGAAACTTTTCGTACGCTCGGGCAGCCGGAAGCCGCGCGTGCGGTCGTGCTGATGAAGGAGCTGGGACTGCTCGATCAGCTCCTGCCCTTCCTGGCGGAACACTTAAAGAGCGATGCCGCGAAACTTAGCGACTCTGCGACGGTCCGCAACATGGCCGCGCTCGGGAAATCGATCGCACCCGGCACGCAGCCAACGCATGAGACGGTGCTCGCTGCGCTGTTCCTGGACTTCTGCCGCGATAATGGCAATGGCGCCGGTTTGGCCGACTCCGACGAGATCGATTTGCTCGGCGAGCTGCGCGCGCGCGGTTTCGCGCGCGGGGACACCGAGCACATGCGGTTGCTGGTCGAGGCCTTCGGGAACCTGGCCATGCCGTCGCGGCGCACGCGGCGGCTGGCGCGGCGCCCCTATTTTGCCCAAGCGCAGCATTTCTTCGACCTGATGGCGCCGACCTACGGTCTCGACACCAACGAGCTCGCGCGGTTCCTCGCCGTTCCGCAGGCGCAGGCGCATGGCGCGCGCCCGCATCCGGCGGATGCGGCCGGGGCGCCATCCGCGTCGCGATTCGACGGCGCACCGGCGCGCGCCGTCACCAGTCCTTCGCGCCGCAAGCGACGTCGCCGCCGACGCGGCGGCGGCGCGGGAGCCGCGGAAGCACGCCCCGGTGCAACCGGCGGTGCGAATGCGTCAGCGGCGTCGCACGCGCCCCTGGATTCGCGTGGCCTCGGCAGCGCCGAGGCGCCAGGAGCCAACGAGCGACACGACGCCAGTGAGCGCGACGCCGGCGCGACGGACGCCTCCAGCCCGCCACGCCCTCGCGAGTAACGATCGTCGCGATGCTGCTTTACCGGCTGAGGGTCATCGACTAGCTTTGCCCTTGGCACGGCTAGCGAATCTCTTTTCTCACGAGGTTAAACCCTTGGCGGCGAGCAGCTTGCGCACGGACAAAATCTGGATGGACGGGCACATGGTCCCTTACGATGAGGCCAAGGTGCACGTCCTCACGCACAGCCTCCATTATGGGCTGGCGGTGTTCGAAGGGATGCGATGCTACAAGTGCGAGGACGGGCGTTCGGCGATTTTCCGCGCGCATGAGCATATCCGCCGCCTGCTCGACTCCGCCCATATCGTCGAAATGCCGGTGCCGTACAGTGAAGAGGAGATCATCAAGGCCTGCACCGATGTGATCCGCATCAACAAGCTCAGCGAATGCTACTTGCGGCCGATCGCATTCTACGGCGAGGGCGAGATGGGGCTTTCTGCGCGTGGCAACCAGACTCGTGTGGCGGTGGCGGCATGGCCGTGGGGCGCGTACCTGGGCCAGGACTCGCACCAGAAAGGCGTGCGGCTCAAGACCTCGTCATTCGCACGCTTCCATCACAATACGATGATGCCGGCGGCCAAGGCCTCGGGCCATTACGTCAATTCAATCCTCGCCGGCTACGAGGCACGCCGCAGCGGTTACGATGAGGCGTTGCTGCTCGACACCGCCGGCTTCGTCGCCGAGGGCAGCGGCGAGAACGTGTTCGTGATCCGCGACGGGGTGGTCAAGACGCCGCCGCTCACGTCGATCTTGTCCGGCATTACGCGCGACGCGGTGATGACGATCCTGAGCGACGCCGGCCTGGGCGTGCGCGAGGAATATTTCGCGCGCGACGCATTCTATATCGCGGATGAGGCATTCATGACCGGCAGCGCGGTCGAAGTCACGCCGGTCGTCGAGCTCGACGACCGCAAAATCGGCGCGGGCAAGCCTGGTCCCATCACGCTGAAAGTGCAGGAAGCCTTCCAGGCCGCGATCCACGGCCGCGAGCCGCGCTATAGCAACTGGCTGCATTACGTTTAGCAACGCGGAACTTTTCCTCGCGCTCTCGCGTTCCACTTCGGTTAGGAGAACCCCATGAAAATGATTCTCGGGACGATTGTATTGGTCGCGGTCGTGGCGGTGCTCGTAGTTGCGCTCAAGCCGCGCGTTGTGCGCGCCGCCATGCTTCAGGAGGGGGACACCGCGCCCGCGTTCTCGACCCAGATGGTCACCGGCGATCAGATCACACCGGTCTCGCTGGTCGATTTTCACGGCAAGAAGGTGATTCTCTACTTCTACCCGAAAGACGGCACTCCCGGATGCACCAAAGAGGCGTGCGCGTTTCGCGACGGCTACGCGCGGTTCCAGAATGCCGGGCTGGTGGTGCTCGGATGCAGCGTTGACAGCTCTGACGCGCACAAGGCGTTCATCAAGAAGTACAGCCTCCCGTTCCCGTTGCTGCTCGACAACGACAAGAAGATTGCGACCGAATACGGGGCAGCCAACGGCATTCCGATTCTCGGACTCGACCGCCGGATCACGTACGTGATTGGTGAGGACGGCAAAATTCTCAAAGTGTACCCGAACGTCGATCCGGCAATTCATGCGACTGCGATCCTTGGCGATCTAGGCGTCAAAGAGGCGGCGCCGGCCGCAAGCCCGAGCCCCGCAGCCAACTAGCTTAAGCATTCGAGCGCCGCGAGCTTTACCGACCAATCGCGCCGTTGGCGCGCGCCCGACCGCCACCGGCGCGCGTCGGAGAGGCGCGGTTTTCCATGCAGCGACTTGGTCTTTGAGGTCGTCGCGCTGCCGACGCCTTTGCATCGCCACAGCCATCGGTTAGCCTAGCTAGAGCCCGGGCGGCCACGCAGTGGTCGGAAGCATAGCGCCGGCGCGAGGTCGCTCTGATGGCGTCGAATCCCAACCATAGCGTAGAGACTCATCTCCCTGGCGGCACGCGAACCTACCCGCCATGCATCGCGGTTATTTTCGGCGGTGGCGGCGATCTCAGTCATCGCAAACTGCTGCCCGCGCTCTACAATCTGTCGGTCGACGGGGCGCTGCCGCACAACTTCGCGATCCTTGGCTTCGCGATGGAGGATTTCAGCGACGAGAGCTATCGGGCATTCGCGCGCGACGGGATCGAGAAATTCTCGCGCCGCCCGGTCATTGAAGACCAATGGAAGAAGTTTGCGCCGCTGCTGCATTTCAACCGCGGCAGTTTCGACGAGCAGCGCGACTACGAGAACCTGCGCAAGCGGCTCGAACAACTCGACCAGGAATACTCCACCGTCGGCAACCGGGTTTTCTATTTTGCGATCCCGCCCGAATTTATCGACGCCTGCTCTGAGCACTTGACCGATGCCAAACTGATCACGCCGCCCGACCAGGACGGCCCCTTCACGCGCGTGGTAGTGGAAAAACCGATTGGCCGCGACCTCGCCAGCGCGGTCGAGATCAACGAGCGGCTCGCGCGCCATTTCCACGAGAACCAGATTTTTCGCATCGACCACTACCTCGGCAAAGAGACGGTCGAGAACCTGATGGTGCTGCGCTTCGCCAATGCGATCTTCGAGCCGATCTGGACCGCGCGTTTTATCGACCAGGTGCAGATCACGGTTGCCGAAGAGGAGGGCGTCGGCAGCCGCGCCAAGTACTACGACCACGCCGGCGCACTGCGCGATATGGTGCAGAGCCATATGCTGCAAGTGCTGTGCATAGTCGCGATGGAGCCGCCGCGCGCGACCGCAGCCGACTCGGTGCGCGATGCCAAGATGGACGTGCTGCGATGCCTGCGGCCGCTTGGCGACGAGGACATCGAGAAGTGGGTGGTGCGCGGCCAGTACGGCGAGGGCCTGATTCACGGCGCACCGGTCAAGGCGTATCGCGACGAGGAGCACGTCGCCAAGGACTCCCAGACCGATACCTTCGTGGCGCTTCGATGCTGGGTCGACAATTGGCGCTGGGCGGGTGTGCCGTTTTACCTGCGCACCGGGAAACGGCTCCCAAAGCGGGCCAGTGAAATCGCTATCTACTTCAATTCGGTGCCGCGAATCCTCTACAACGCCAATCCGCGCGCCCCGCTGGCGCCCAACATGCTGACCATCCGCATCCAGCCCGACGAGGGATTAGCGCTGCATATCATCTCGAAGGTTCCCGGCGCGCACGTCCGGCTGGCGCCGGTGGCGGTCGATTTTCACTACGCGACCGCGTCGCCCGAGGCGTACGAGACCTTGCTGCGCGACGTGATCGTCGGCGACCAGACCCTGTTCATGCGCCGCGACACGATCGAGACCGCGTGGCGGTTCATCGAGCCGGTGCTCGATTCCTGGGAGATGGCGACGATCGATCCGCCGATCTACGCGGCCGGTTCGTGGGGACCGCTGGAGGCGGCGTTGATGATCGCGGCGGATGGGCGAACCTGGCGCACGTTGTAAAGTGTCGGCGCGGATCTGCGCAGTGGACACGCGCACTGCAGGGGTGTTGAGAAACCCGGTGAATTGCGCGATGAGATCGAGTCAGTCTCAGCAGACGGCACTCGGGGGAGGACACCGATGAGCAATCCAGGCATCACGCTCGCGCATCACGTGATGACCAAATCCACCAGCGCGGAGCTCGCGCTGATCCTCGAGCGCATCGGATTCATCGGCAAGCGCATCGCGCGCGGGCTTTCGGTCGCTTCGCTGGGCGGCGAGTTGGGCCACACCGGCGTTACCAACGTCCACGGCGAGAAGGTCAAAAAGCTCGACCAGTGGGCCAACGACGTTTTCGTGGAGACCTTCGAGCACGGCCATCCGGTCTGCAGCCTGATTTCCGAGGAGATGGAGGAGCCCCACCATTACGCCTCGAACTGCCGCGGGAGCAGCTTCGCGGTTCTCTACGATCCGATCGACGGCTCCTCGAACACCGACGTCAACGGATCGCTCGGCACCATTTTTTCGATTAGGCAACGCGCCGCGAGTCATGGCGCCGGCATCGCCGACATTCTCACTCCCGGCAGCAAGCAGTTCGCGGCGGGATACGTTCTCTATGGCCCCGCCACCCAGCTCGTGTACACCGCGGGAGCGGGCGTCGACATTTTCACGCTCGATCGAAGCCTCGGCGAGTTCCTGCTGTGGCGCGAGAACGTCAAGATGCCGCCGGCCGGCTCCTGCTACGCGGTCAATCAAGGGAACATCGGCAAGTGGCATCCCGGCGCGCGTAAATTCGTCGAGTACATCACCAGCCGCAAGAACAAACGCACCAGTTACTCGCTGCGCTACACGGGCGCGTTTGTCGCCGACTTTCATCGCTGCCTGCTCGAAGGCGGAATCTACCTCTACCCCGGTGAAGTCTCCGCGGGCGGTAAAGGCGGCGGCAAGCTCAGGCTGATGTACGAACTTGCGCCGATGTCGATGATCGCAGAGCAGGCCGGCGGTCGCGGCTCGACCGGCAAGGGCCGCATACTGGACTTGGTGCCGACGGGGATTCACGAGCGCCAGCCCATCTACCTCGGCAGCGCCGAGGAGGTGAAGCTCGCCGAGGAGATGCAGCCGGAGGGCTGACGCGGCTGCGCGAGGGGACCGGGATGGCAGTAATCGTCCTGGCCGGCGATGTCGGCGGCACCAAGACCCAGCTCGGGTTGTTCGACGCTTCAAGCGGCGCGCCGGTCCTGATGCGCGAGCATCGCTACGCGACGCTTGAGTTCCCAAGCCTCGATAGCATCTGCGCCGATTTCATGAGTGCTTCGCCGCCGGCGGCGGCCGCGTGCTTCGGAGTGCCTGGCGTGGTGATCCGCGGGCGCGCGGTCCCGTCGAACATCCCGTGGCAAATCGTCGCCGCGTCGCTGATCAGCACGCTGGGCGGCGCGCCGGTGCGCCTGATTAATGATCTGGGTGCGACTGCATATGGCCTGATCAATCTTCCCGTCTCCGAATTCAAGGTGCTGCAGAGCGGCTCGGCGGAGTTCGCCGGCGGCGACGTCGCGGTGATTGCGGCAGGAACCGGATTGGGCGAGGCGGCGCTGGTTTCTGAGAACGGCAAATATCACGCGGTCGCCTCCGAGGGCGGCCACTCCGACTTCGCGCCGCGCGGCGACGAGCAAATCGAGCTGCTGCGCTTTCTGGCGCACGAGTTTGATCACGTGAGCGTCGAGCGCGTGCTGTCCGGCCCCGGGCTGCACAACATTTATCGATTTCTGCGCGCGCGCAGCGGCGTCGCGGAGCCGGCGTGGCTCACCGAGCAAATCACTACCGGCGGCGACGCCGCCGCCGCGGTAAGCGCTGCGGCGCTTGCCTCTCGCGACCCGGTATGCGTTCGCGCACTCGAAATGTTTTGCGATATCTATGGAGCGGAGGCTGCGAATCTCGCACTCAAGGTGCTGGCGATGGGCGGCGTCTACGTGGGTGGCGGAATCGCTCCGAAGATTTTGCCGATGCTCGAGCGGGGTGGTTTCATGCGCGGGTTTCTTTCCAAAGGACGGTTGAACCAAGTGCTGAGCCAGGTCGAGGTGAGGGTCTCGCTCAACCAGGAGGCGGCGCTGCTGGGCGCGGCACATTGTGCTCTCGCGATGCTCTGAAAAAAGACTAAAATGAACATCCCAAACGGGAGGCCGAGAAATTTATGACCAAGCGCGTCAGAGAAATCCTGAGCTACTACGACAGCGAAAATGCGGGCGTGCGCAGCAACCTCGCTCGCCTGATGAATCACGGCAAACTGGCCGGCACCGGCAAGTTCGTAATCCTGCCGGTGGACCAGGGCTTTGAGCACGGCCCGGCGCGAAGCTTTGCCGTCAATCCGGCGGCTTACGATCCGCGCTATCATTTTCAGCTCGCCATCGATGCGGGCTGCAACGCGTACGCCGCGCCGCTCGGCTTCCTGCAGGCGGCGGCGGCCGAATACGCGGGCGATATCCCGCTCATCCTCAAGCTCAACAATCACGACCTGCTCCACGACGAGAAGGATCCGCTGCCTTCGGTGACGGGCAGCGTCAAGGATGCGCTGCGGCTCGGATGCGCCGCGATCGGATTCACGATCTATCCCGGATCGTCGCAGGCGCAGACGATGTACCAGGAGCTGCGCGAGCTTGGCGAGGAGGCGCGCGCCAACGGCCTTGCTGTCGTGGTGTGGTCGTATCCGCGCGGGTCGACCATTTCCAAGCAGGGCGAGACCGCGATTGATGTGGTCGCCTACGGCGCCCAAATCGCGGCGCAACTCGGCGCTCACGTAATCAAGGTGAAGCCGCCGACAGCGTTCATCGAGCAGCCCGAGGCGAAGAAAGTTTATGAGGCCAATCGCGTCCCGATCGAGCCGCTCTCCGCGCGTATCCGCAACGTGGTGCAGTCGGCGTTCGACGGACGCCGCATCGTGATTTTCTCGGGCGGTCCCAAGGAAGGCGACGACAATCTGCTGAACGAGATTCGCGAGATTCACGCGGGCGGCGGCTTTGGTTCGATCATCGGGCGCAACTCGTTCCAGCGTCCCAAGGCCGACGCGCTGACCCTGCTCAACAAGGTGATGGACATTTACAAGGGCTGAGCGCGGCCAAGGTTCGCGCCGACGATCGGATGGACTCGATATGAATTACAGCGAGTATCAGCATCTTCTTTTTGAGCGCAAGGAAGACGGCGTCCTGCTCATCACGATCAATCGGCCCGAAGTGCTCAATGCCACCAACAACCGGCTGCACTGGGAGCTTAGCCGCGTATGGCTCGACATCGGCGACGATGCCGAAACGCGCATCGTCGTAATCACCGGCGCGGGACGCGCGTTTTCCGCGGGCGGCGATCTCGAAATGATCGAGCGGATGGCCGCCAATCCAGCGAACATCGCGCAGGCGTGGAAGGAAGCGGGTGACATCGTCTACAACATGCTCAACCTCGACAAGCCGATCATCTCCGCGATCAATGGAGTCGCGGTCGGCGCGGGACTCGCGGTCGCGTTCATGGCCGACATCAGTATCGCATCCGAGGCGATGCGCATCACCGACGGCCACATCCGGCTCGGCGTCGCGGCGGGCGATCATGCGGTCATCATATGGCCGCTGCTATGCGGTCTGGCCAGGGCCAAGTACTACCTGCTGACTGCCGACTTCATCGACGGCAAGGAAGCCGAGCGCATCGGGCTGGTTAGCCTGTGCGTCTCCGCCGATCAGTTGATGCCCAAGGCGATGGAGGTCGCGGGCAAGCTCGCGCGCGGGCCGCAGCAGGCGATTCGCTTCACCAAGCGCGCACTGAACAACTGGATTCGGACTTTCGGGCCCGCCTTCGACGCCTCGCTCGCACTGGAGATGCTCGGGTTCTTCGGTCCCGACTTGAGCGAGGGCGTGCGCGCGCTCAAGGAGCGCCGCCCGCCCAACTTTCCCGGCTTCGGGACGCGCTAACCGGCGCTCTTTTGGCACGCGCGGATTTCTGGAATACTAGGTCCCGACTGGGGCGCCAACTCACTCTTAACTCAGGGAGATCGAATTCAATGAAGAAGTTCGCGATGGCTGCGGCGTCTATGACACTCGCAGCAACTATGGCTCTTGCCTTCAGCGTGCCCTCCGCGTACGCCGCATCAAAGGTCGACTGCGACGCGGTGATGACAGCGCTGAACGGCGGCAAGTCAGCGAAGGATGTCGCGTCGGACATGAGCATTTCGGTTCACAGCGTCTATCGCTGCAAGCACAAGGCAGCCAGGGCCGCCAAGGCCGAGATGAAGGCCACGGAGTCCGCGAACCCCGCGGCTGCGGCGGCTGCTCCGGCGATGGCCGCGCCTGCACCTTCGCCTTCCAACTAAGCGGATCCTCGAAACCTGCGCCCCGCCGTTCTGATCGGGCGGCGGGGTGCGGATTCTCGGGACTCCCGGTCCCTTCGACACGCCTGACGAGCTGAGCGGACGAGCCAAGTTCGATGGACAAGTGCGAGCTTTGCGAACTGCGCGACTATACCCAGCGCTATTGCGACTTCGTCTACCCCTTCAAGTTCACGATCCTCGACTGCGACTCCTGCGACACTCCGATGGCCGTCCTCGGCGATCATCGCGCCACTCCCACCGACGACGAGCGCGCCTTCATGATCGAGGCGCTATCGCTGGTCGCGCGCGCCAAGTACGGTGCCGACAAATTCGGCATCGACGACGTGATGCGTCAGATCCCCGATCATTGCCATATGCACGCCCGTCCATTTCGCCGCTGGCAGGTTTAGCGACGCCTCGAGACCGCTCCCTGCACGCATTTGCGCAACCCTTCGCCACTCCTCGCCCAACCGACCTGTTGGTAACTTTGATTACCTTCCGTTTGGTAAGTAAGCCTTCTTGTGCTATATGCGCGCCCGTACGTAGCGCTGCTTGGGGAAGCAGCGCCTTCCCCGGGAACAGGGCAGCTCATGCCCGGGGGTTTCCTCAGGAGGTACGGGGGAATGGCTATCGGTACGGTCAAGTGGTTCAGTCCTAAGAAGGGCTATGGCTTCATCACCATGGAGGACGGGCAGGAGGTGTTCGTCCACTACAGCGCGATCGACGGCTCCGGCTTCCGCTCGCTCGAGCAAGGCGATCGCGTCGAGTTCGAAGTCGCGCAAGGACCCAAAGGTCTCCAGGCATCGAGCGTCAGCCGCGCCAGCGCCTGACCGCGCGCGCCATCAGCAAAAGGGGAACTCATTGCCGGGCGCAAGGCGTCCAGCGCGCTCCTACGCCGAGCCGCTGCCGATCGCATTGGTGCGTGCTGCGGATTTTCGCTAAGAGATAGCCGCATGAGCAACGCACTTCCACTGGCATCAAAAATCAGGTTCGGCGTCATGACCGGGTCGGGCGACCGCGCGCAATCGATGCGCGCCGCGGAGTCGATCGCGCGATGGGGCTATGAGGTCGCGTGGACCGGCGACCACGTGGCCTTCACCGGTCCGATCAGCGATCCACTGACGCAGCTCACCTATCTCTCCGCGCTCAAGCCAGAGCTAACCTACGGCACCAGCGTCTATCTATTGCCGCTGCGCCATCCGACCACCGTCGCCAAGGTCGTCGCGACCGTCGATCGCATGATGGGCGCGGGGCATTTCATTTTCGGCGTCGGCGTTGGCGGCGAGTTCCCGCGCGAGTACGAAGCCTGCGGCGTGCCGATCAAAGAGCGCGGCGGCCGCGCCACCGAGGCGATCCAGGTGATCAAGCGCCTGTGGACCGGCGAGAAAGTCGAGTTTCACGGCAAGTACTTTAACTTCGGCGAGATCCAGATGCTGCCGCGGCCGGCCACGCCCGGCGGGCCGCCCATCTGGGTCGGTGGCCGCGCCGAGGGCGCGCTCAAGCGGGCGGCGCGTTTCGGCGACGGATGGATGCCCTATGTCGTCACCGCCAAGCGCGTTGCCGAGGGGCTGGATTTCATCGCCAAGGAAGCCGAAAGCGCTGGCCGCAGAATCGAGCACTTCGGCACTTCGATCCATCTGTTCTGCACGCTCGGCCCCAGCTACGAAAAGGCGCTCGATGTCGCCACCGAGCACCTGAGCAAGCGCTATGCGATGGACTTCCGCGAACCCGCCAAACGCTACGCCGCGCTGGGCAGCCCCGCCGACGTGGCCGCCCGCGTCAGCGAGTTCATCAAGGCCGGGGTGCGCGACGTCGGCGTCGATTGCGTGAGCCACATCTCCGATCGCGACGCGCAACTAGAGCAATTCGCGCGCGAAGTGATCCCGCTGCTGCGCTAAACGGTCGCCTGTTGCCCGCCGGCGCTCACTTGATCGCGACCGCGTTGGGCGGTGACGCGATTCCTCCCTCCAGGTTCATCGGCACCGAGACCAGCATGAACTCGTAGCGCTTGTCCGCCGCACAATCTGCCGCCAGGTCGTCGAGCACGAATTGCTCACCAATCGGCAGCCCCAGCATCGACAGCGTGCGATAGTGCAGCGCGCCCTCGTCCTTGAAATCCCACGGCCACGGCTCGACCGCGGGACAATCGGTGCCGACCGCCGCGACGCGATTGTCCCAGAACCATCCGACCATTGCGCTCGAGTCCTCGATCCCGCACGACTTGAGCCCTTCCATCGGCCCCATCTTAGCCTTTTCGTCCGCCGCCGCCTTGACGTACGCCTGCATCCAGCCGGTGCGGATCAGCACCATCGAGCCGGGCTTGAGCGTGGTGCCCTGCGCCTTGAGCGCGGCTTGCACGTCGGTAAGCGGATATTTCGCCGAGGTCAACGGATCGATCGGCCGCTTCTGATCGTTGACGTATTTCCACAGGTCGATCAGGACCGCGCGGCCGACCATCCGATTGGCCCATTTGTGGATGCTGAGTTTGCCGCCGGGGCCGTCCTTGATCTCTTCGTCTTTGACGCCGTTGTAGAACGCCCGATGGCGTACGTGGCCGACGTGCGCCAGCCCGTCCCACTGGCTGCCTTCCTGGGTGTTGTAATTGTCGAGCGAGTCGTCGTGGCCGAGCAGCCCGAAGCGCTCGAAGCTAATGATGTTGTGCCGCGCCGGCGTGCGCGCGAACAGCGGCGGCTTCGCGTAGTTGATCCGCGTATCGAGCCGGAACACTTTGCCCTTCTGCACCAGGCGCGCCGCGTCGACCACGCCGTCTTCGCTGAGAAAGTTGAGACAGCCCATCTCGTCGTCATCGCCGAACACGCCCCACGACGATTCCCTGGGCGCGCCGGCCTTGACCGGCAACTCGGCAAAGCGGGGAATTTTATTCAGGTCAACTTTTGCCATTGTGGATTTCTCCTTTTCGCTCACCCAGTTGCTTTGTTGCTTGCGCCGGCCTGACCCGGGAACATGAGCTCGGCTCGCGACTGCGCAGTTCCGCTCGGTCGCGACTTCTACTTGCGCGCGCCGTCCGGCGTCCACTCGTAAAGCACGTCCGGCGTTTGTTCCTCGTTGCGTGAGCCGTCGTTGAAATCGATCGCGACGAAGCCGCGCGCCTCGTAAAAGTGGCGTGCCGGCGTGTTCTTCTGAAAGGTGTACAGTCGCAGCCGCCGCGGGCTCACTTCCTTGGCCATGTTCAGCAGCCGCTCGCCGACTCCCTGCCGCTGCATCGCGGGCGCGATAAAGAGCTGGTCGAGCATCTCGCCGTCGAGTGCGACGAACCCGCCGATACGGCCGTCGACCTCGGCGACCCACACTTCGAGATTCGGCACCAGCACTGATGCGATCCAGCCGCGAATCTCCTCGTCGCTATGGATGGTCGGCATGAATTCGGCCGCACCGCGGCGCGAGGCGATATACACCTCGGCGACTTCGCGCGCGTCTCCGCCGGAAGCCCGCCGGATCTTTATCGACCGCACGCTCATACCGACCGTCTCAGCCTTAATGTGCCGGAATGTCAAGGCCCGCGATCGCGGCGGCCCCATTGCGGCCGGGTTGTTGAGCGTGGCGCGCAATGCAATCCTCTATCGCTATCGTGTAACGTTCTTGAATCAGCAGCGTATTGCGAGATTGTTTATAAGGGCCGTACCTCGGAGTTGTACCCCGATGCGCGCAGCGGCCGGCAGCGCGCGCGGGAAAAGCAGGTGAAGGGTGGCAAAGCGTTCCGATTGGTTCAATGCGATCAAGGTTCTTCCCGCGCTCCTGATCGCGCTCACCCTGCTTGCCGCCGCCTGCCACCCCAGCAGTGCGTATTCCCCGAATGAAAGTGGTGGCGGTAGCAGCTCGGCGACCACCACTCCGACTCCAGTTCCCGGAACCGGCAACTTCGCGTATTCGACCAATTTCCTCGACGGGACGGTTTCTGAATTCTCGCGCAACACCACTACCGGCGTGCTTACCTCGCTCGGCAGCATCGGCGCGGGCGCCAAGAGCGGCCCCAAGGGACTCGAGATCACTCCCGCCAACACCTTCCTTTACGTCGCCAACTTTGGCGATGGAAAGATTTACGAATATTCGATTAATGGCAGCACCGGAAAGCTGTCCGCGGTCGGGTCGATCAACAACGGCACCGGAAGCGGGCCGCAATACATAGCGATCGATCCGAGCGGTCTGGTGTTGTGGGTCACCGGCGCAGGCAGTCAGTCGGTCAACGCTTACGCGATCGCCTCGAACGGCACGCTGAGCTCGATCGGAAGTCCCTTCACGCCGGGTTTCTCGGACCCGCTCGGCATCGTCGAGGATCCGGGCGGCGAGTTCCTGTTCGTCAGCGACTCCGGCAACGGCTTCATCTATCCGTTGACGATCAATTCCAATGGCACGCTGACGCAGACTTTTCCGCCGGTGCAAAGCGCGCAGGCCGGAGCGGTGACGCCGGGCCTGCTCGTGGATGACTCCACCAACCCGATCCCGACGCTGTGGGTGACCGACCAGGATGCGGGAATCGTGTCGCCGTTCGAGATCGAGACCGGCGGCGAGCTGATCCCGGGCACGCCGACGACCGACCCTTCGGGGCCGAACGTCAAGCCTTTTGGTATCGGAATTGCCACCCTGTCGACCGAGTACTTGTTCACCGCGGATCAGGCTTCCGGCGGCGCGCAAGCCTATTCGATTTCAGGCCAGGCCCTGACCCCCACCGCCCTGGTAACCGGTCTGAGCGCCCCGACCGGGCTCACCGTAGATCCGCAGAACACCTTTGTGTACGTGGCGGACCAGGGCGCCGCGGAGATAACCGAGCTGCAGATCAACGGGACCTGCAACCCAACGCCGTCGCTGTGCCCAGTCGGCACCGCCGACGCAGGCAACGGCCCCTTCGCAATAGTATTGACGCACTGATCTGGCAGGGGCAGGGGGTCACCCCTGCCCCCACTACCTACACCAGACCGGCTCCGTTGTCGCCGGGGAGTCGCACCGATCAGCGAACCTCGCGCCATCGGTGTAGAATGCTCACGGTTGGGCTGCGATGGTTCGGCTGCACTACGCTAATCGACTGGAAAATCTGATCGCGCCGCTCGCCGCCGCGATCTGCGCGCGGCAGCGGAGCCATCCGCTGCAACGCATCCGGGTAATCGTTCCGAATCGAGCGATCGAGGAGTTCGTGAAGCTCCGCGTCGCGGAGCTGACCGGCGTCGCGGCGAACCTCGAGTTTCCATTTCTGCGCCGCTACCTCGCCGACCGCCTGGTGAAGGCGGACCCTAACCTGCGCATCGTCGAGTTCGAACAGCTGCAGGTACTGCTCTTCGAGTGCATCCGCCGCAGCGTAGCCGGCGACGATCGCGAGCTCGCCGCGGTCCGCGATTACATCGCCGGCGGATCGAATGACGAGCCCGACCGCGAGCGCCGCGCGATGGAACTTGCGGGGCACCTCGCGCGCCTGTTTCGCGAGTACTCGATCTCGCGGCGCGCGATGATCCGGCGCTGGCGCATCGGCCAAGGGCTCGAGTCCGCGCCGTTCGCGGATGCGGAGCGATGGCAGCGGCGGCTGTGGAGTGCGCTCTTCGACGTCGACGGCACGCTGCGGCCGGCAATGGTCTGCCGATCAAAATTTGAAGTGGATGCTGCTGCCGGACGCCTTCGAGCACGCCGACCAGGCCCTGCTCAAGAGCGTCCTTCCAGACGAGGTCTTCGTGTTCGGCCTCGCGTATGCCGGCCCGGCGTTCGCCGAAATCTTCGCGCGCCTTGGCCAGCTCATCACCCTGTCGGTGTTTGCGGTCAATCCCTGCCAGGAATTCTGGGAGGACGTCGGCGATGCGCGCGTGGCCGAGCGCCTGCGACTGGTGCATCGCGGCGCCAAACTGGGAGCGGGCGCGGACGACGAGGAAGATCGATTCGGTCTCGAGACTGACATTGGCCCCGGCGGCGACAACCCCGCACTCCGGCTCTGGGGGCGGCCGGGCCGCGAGTACGTGCGGACGCTCAACGAGCTCGCAGAATGCGACTTCGAGTCGCACTTCACCCATCCAGCCAACGACTGCGCGCCGACCATCCTCGAGTCGCTGCAGGAAAGCATCCTGGTGCGCGAGGCCGAGCGCGCGCCGAAGCAGCCAGGCGACCCGCCAGCCGACGATGGCAGCATACGTATTCTCGCCTGCCCCGGAATCCGCCGCGAAGTGGAAACAGTCAAAAATGAAATCTGGTCGATGGTGCGAAGCAACGACGATCGCGGCGGTGCGCCACTGCTTCGATTCCACCAAATTGCCGTGCTGATTCCCGACTCGGCGTGCGACGCCTACCTGCCGCATATCAGGAGCGTGTTCGCCGAGCCGCGCGAACTGCCGGTCGAAATCACCACCCGCAGCGCCGCGGAGATGAGCCGCGTCGCCGGCGCGATCGAGCTGCTGCTGCGCCTCCCGCTCGGCCGCTTCGCGCGCACCGAGATGGTTCGCGTACTCACTCATCCGGCGATCGCTGGCGATGATCCCGAGCTCGAGCCCGAGCTTTGGTCAACCTGGGCGCGCGAGCTCGGAGTTTTCTTTGGCGCCGACGAAGAGACCACCGCCGCCGGCTACCTGCCGACCGACATCGGCCACTGGGACCAGGCGCTCAAGCGGCTGGCGCTCGGCGTGTTCATGACTGGCGAGCCCAGCGGCGATTCGCGCGCGTTCAACGCGCCCGGCGATCATGCTTATCGTCCGTTCGAAATCGGTGAGGAGCGCATTCCCGGCGCGCTCCGGATGCTGCGGACCGCGCGCGCGCTAATCGCAGACGCTATCGATCTCCGCTCGCGCCGCATGCGCCTGGAGGATTGGGCGCGCGCGATGAGCACGATGGTCGCGGCGTACATCACGGCGCCCGACGCGATCGGCGAGCGGATGCGCGACCGATGCCTCGCCGCCATCGAAACGATCGCGACCGCCGGAATCGCGAGCGAACCGGTCGGCTATGAAGTCGCCGCCGAGCTTGCGCTCGCGCGAATCGCGGACCCCGAGACGTATCAGGCGGGATTTTCCGGCCGCGGCGTCGCGGTGGGAGCGCTCTCCGCGCTCCGCGCGATTCCGTTTCGGGCCGTATTCGTGCTCGGACTGGGCGAGGGATCGTTTCCCGAGCGCGATCGGCACGACCGCCTCGATCTCCGGCGCGCCATGCGCCGGGTTGGCGACGTGAGTCCGACCGAGCGCGATCGCTACCTGTTTCTCGATTCGATCCTGGCGGCGCGCGGGCGTCTCTACCTTTCCTACGTGGCGCGCGACGCGCGCACCGGCGACCAGCTCGAGCCGTCGTCAACCATCCGCGAGCTCGAATTTATCTTGCGCGGATACGTCGATGAGAAGACGCGCGCCGAACTCACCGTAACCCATCGGGTCAGCCGCTACGACCCGGAATATTTTCCCGACCTGGCTTCCAGACCGGAGCGCGATTCCAACGGGGCTGAACAGATGCATCGCGAGGCGGCGCTGCCCGAGAGTTTCGATCCCGAGGCGCGGCGAGGCGCGCGGATGGCCGCCCTGCGTTCAGATCTTTCTCGCCACATTCCAGTTGCACTTCCCGGCCGCCGCGAGCGGCCGCCGCTCCTGGAGCGCCTGGACTCCAGCGTCGCGCAGCGGCTGCGAAAAACGCTGAGCCTCCAGACGCTGGCCGACGCAAACCCATCGCGAAATTTTCCGCGTGACGAAATCCGCCTTTCGCTGGCCGCGCTGCGCAAGTTCCTCGAGTGTCCCCTGCAAGGCGCGGCGCGATACGCGCTCGGGATGCTTGAAGATGACGACTCCGACGACGAGGACGACGAGCCGCTCGTACAGTCCAGGCTCGACCGCGCGCTACTGCTGCGCGAAGCGTTCGCGCGCGGCAACGGCGATCGCGCGGCGATGGTGGATGAGTACCAGCGTGCTTTCGCAATTCAGCAGACCGCGGGGAAGGCGCCTGCGGGTCCGTTCGCGGCCGCCGCGCGCGACGCAAATCTCGCGATGCTCGATCGGTGGATCGCGCAGGCGCAAGCGTCGCACGCGCCCGATCTCGCGAAGTTCCACGACCTCCGGTTCGGCCCCGCCGATGAATTTGCGCATTCGGATCTGGTCCTCGATCCGATCGTGCTCGAGGTTCCGCTTCCGGCGCCCGGCGGCGGCGCTACGCTCCAGCGCGTCAGCCTTCACGGCAGCGTCGAGCGAGTGTCGCCCGCGCGCAACCTCGCGCTTCTTCCAATAGTCGGAAAGAATCCGAAACTTCGCGACTTCATTCGTCTTGCGATTTCGGCGGCCGCGTTGGCCGCCGCCGGCCAGTGGCGCAAGGGCCCCTTCCGCGCGGTGATCCTGGCCGGTGATGACGCCGACGCCGCGGCGCGCGAACGAACCCTGCCTCCGCTGTCGCAGGATGCGGCGCGCGTTTATCTCACGACCTTGGTCGCCGATTTGCTCTCCGGTGAGAACCACCATTTCTTCCCGGCCGAGGCCGCGCAAGAAGTTTACGCCGACATCAGGAAGGGCGCTGACGCGCGCGAACTGATCGCGAGCGTTCAGGAGGTGCGCGAAAACGACAACGCCCGCTGCGGATCGGACTACGGTCCGGTGCGCAATGCGCGATGGTTCGACACACCGCCGGAACCCGAGATGCGCGAAATAATTCGCCGCCGCTTCGATCCGATCGGCGCGATTTTCGGCGATTGACGGCGCGGTGAGGAATAGTGGCTGAAGTCAAATACATCCGGCCCGCCATCTTGCGCAGGATTCCGCGCGAAGACCATTCGGTGATCGAGGCGAGCGCGGGAACCGGCAAGACGCACACCCTCGAGCACCTGTTCGTCGACTTGATCCTGAGCGGCGCATGCACCATCGAGCAGATTCTCGTGATGACCTTCACCGAGAAAGCGACTGCCGAGTTGCGCGCGCGGGTCCGCTCGGTGCTCGAACGCCTGATCGGCGGGGACGCGGCGGCGCAACAGCCGGGCGATGACGTCGTACGGCTCGACGATGCGGGCCACAAACGGATCAGAGACGCGCTGTCCGCGTTCTCGCGCGCGCCGATTTTCACGATTCACGGCTTCTGCCGCCGCGTGCTCGGCGACCTGGCGTTCGACAGCGGCACGCGTTTCATCGTCGACGTCGCACCCGGGAAGAAATTGTTTCACGAAACGTTCCGCACTGTGCTTCGCGAGCATCTGGCGGTCGACGAAGATGCGGCAGCGCTGCTCGGGCAATGGCTCGACGATAACGAAGCGGAAAAACTCGAGAAACTGCTGTACGAGGCGTATCGCAACCGCTACCTCGCGACCGGCGCCTCGGAGCGCAACCGTACCGCGGTCGAGGAGCTGGCCGCGAAGTTCGACGCGAAATCGCTCCAGCGCGACTTCGCCGAGGCGCCGGTTCTCAGAGCCGCCTCGCTCGAGGCGGCGCGAGCCAGCATCGACTCGCTCGCGCGCCTCACGGCGGACGCTCGCGGCTCAGCACACAAGCTGCGCCGGGGACTCGCGCAATTTGACTTCAACCCGCTCCTGAAACCCAGGTGGGTCGGCGAGCAATTGGTAAAGTTTCGCGCCGCGATGACGCCGCGGACGGCGTCGTTCCTGGAAGCGGCGCAGCGCGCGCAAATCGCGTGCTCGCTCGAGGTGCAGATCGCGGATACCTTCCTGCCGCCAATTGCCGAGCGCCTGGACCGCGACAAGCGCGAGCACGGCGCGATCGATTACGACGACATGCTCGCGTGGCTGTGGAACGCACTCGACGGTCCGCGCGGCGACACGCTGGTCGCGGCGCTCCGCGAGCGCTACTGCTATGCGATCGTCGATGAGTTCCAGGATACCGATGATCTCCAGTGGCAGATTCTCCGCCGCATCTTCGTCGCCGGCGCCAAGCCGCCTTACTTGTGCGTGATCGGCGATCCCAAGCAGGCGATCTATGCGTTTCGCGGCGCCGACGTGTTCACCTATCGGCAAGCGCGCGGAGAGCTTGCGGAATTCGGCCCTTCGGTGCCGTTGATCGAAAATTTCCGCTCAACCGCCGACATGATCGCCGCGTGCAATGTCATTCTCGATCAGCGGGCCGGGCCTCCCTTCTTCAGCGGAGCGATCAGCTACGACAACCCCGTCAAGAGCGGACGCGACAGTCTGCGCGCGCTGGATGCCGACGAAAAGCCAATACAGCCGGTGACGCTGATGCGGCTCGACGAGACAGGCGCGACGGCGTCCGAAGCCCGCGCGGCGATCGGACGTTATATCGCGGCAACGATCCATGGGATTCTCTCAGAGCCGGCCGAGCGGATCACGATGCGTGGCGTCGAGGACGGATCGCGGGCGGTCAGTGCGGAGGAGATTTTCATCCTGACCCGCACCGGTGCCGAAAGTCTCGAGATAGGAAAATATCTGCGCGAAGCGGGCGTGCCGTTCGCCTTCTACAAGCAGGAGGGACTGTTCCAGGCCGGCGAGGCCGCGGACATCCTCGACGTGCTGCGCGCGATCGAGGAGCCCGGCGATCGCTCGCGGCGACTGAAGGCGTGGGCCACGCCGTTTTTCGCGGTGCCGCTGCGCGAGCTTGCCAACAGCGGCGACCTCGATCCGGCGCATCCGCTGAGCGAGCGGCTGCGCGAGTGGAACGGCCTCGCGGAGGACGAACGCTTCGCCGAGCTGTTCGATCGCATGCTGCATCGCAGCGGGCTGGTCGATCGCGAACTGTTCCTGTCGGACAGCGGCCGGGAACTCACCAACTATCTGCACCTCTTCGAGATCCTGCTCGAGCACGCGCACGGCGGCCGCCTGTCAATCGGCGAGCTGATCGAATTGCTCGACGACTACGTCGCGGGGCGAGCGGTTACCGCGCGCGAGGACCCCGGCGTGCAGCGGCTCGAAAGCGAGCGCAAGGCCGTGCAGGTGATGACGGTGCACAAGAGCAAGGGTCTTGAAGCGGACGTCGTTTTTCTGTTTGGCGGCGCGTATCGAATCAACAGTTCGGACCCGGTGGCGGTTTTTCACGAGGGCTTCGAGCGGCGCGTCGCGATCGGCAAGACGGCGAAGAACGCGGCGATCGACCGTCTGAAGTGCGAGCAGGAGGAAGAGGAGCAGCGGCTCCTCTACGTCGCGATCACTCGTGCGCGCGCTAAACTTTACTTGCCTTTCTTCCCAAAGGACTCAACCAGGACAACAGTCAGCGGATACTACCGTCCGCTGAATGATCGCTTGAAGGCTCTGGAAGCGGACCACGGCAGCTATGAGTTTTACGATCAGATGTTCCGGGTCGAGAAGATTCGCTTTGCGAAGCTCGAAAAGCGCGCCGAGGAAAAGATCGCGGATGCGTTTCGTGCATGGACGCCGCCTGAAAGTCTGCTGAGAGATGAAGACGCCGCCGTCGAGGCGGAGTTCAGGCGAATTCGCCGCCGCCGCGCTCCACTGCTGGTCCGTTCGTACACCTCGCTGCAGAGGTTCGCGACCGTCGCGGAGCCGTTCGGACCCGAGCCGGAGGATTTCAAGACCGATGAAATCGATGCCGCGGCGGCTGAGGCGGCTGACCTGCCCGGCGGACGCAGCGTCGGAATTTTTCTGCATGAAGTGCTCGAGAAGCTCGACTTCGCCACTCTCGACGATTCTGTCAACCTCGCGGCGTGGAAGGCGCGCGACGATATTCGCGATCTGATCGCCTCGGCGATGCGGCGGCATCAGGTGCTGGACCCGCGCTGGCACGATCGGGCCGCGGAGATCGTCTTCAACACGCTGCGCACCACGATCGAGGTTGACAGAATGGCCAAAATCGATGGTGGCCTCTATCGATGCCAAAACGTGCGCGAAATGGAGTTTGTTTACCCCATTCCGGAACTACACCACCCGTTGTTATCCGCCAGCCGCGACAGCGCATGGATGGTAGACCGCGGTTACGGCGACGGCGCATGGACCGTCGAGCGCGGGTACCTCAAGGGCTTCGTCGACCTGGTCTTCGAGTTTGGCAACCTGGTCTACTTCGCCGATTGGAAGAGCGACCTGCTCACCTCATACGCTGCCCGGGCCGTCGAGGAGCACGTGAAGGATCGTTACGAACTGCAGGCGCGGATCTACTCGATTGGCGTGATGCGGCTGCTCGGAATCAGGAGCGAGCGCGAGTACGAATCGCGCTTTGGCGGCCTGCTGTATCTGTTCATCCGCGGGATCGGCGTCGGCGGCTCCACCGATAGCGGCGTGTACTTCCATCGACCGCGATGGGGCGAGCTGGTGGCCTCGGAGCGCGAGCTGATCGGCGTAGTGCCGGCGCTGGAGGGACGGCCGTGAAGCCCCGCTATGCGCAGCTCGGCATCGAGACAGCCGCGCGTCGCTTCGAAGCGCAGTCCGCTGTGCTCAGTCCGAGCCGGTTTGAGCGTCGCATGCGCGCTCTGGAAGCTGCTGCGAGCGCGTTCAATCTGGATCGCGATGCGATTCACGTCGCCGCGGAGATCGCCGCGCTTGAGCCCGCGCTGGACGATGAGCGTCGTTTTGCGCTGATCGTTCTAATCGTCATGTCGCTCGCAGCACTCGCCGAAGGCAGCACTCGGTTTCCAGTTACGGGTGAAATGGCGCGTGAGCCGATGCGCCGGATGTTGGCCGGTCTGCTCGGCGACGCACCGGGTGAAGATGGTCCGGACGCGACCGCGGCGGCGATCGAAACTCTGCTTCAATCCCGCGCTGCCGAGGCCGTCATCGGGGGGCGCAGCGACGACTACAAGCCGATCCTCTATCTTCGCCCGTTCATCTACCATCAGAGAATTTACGCCGCGGAAGCGAGGCTGGCGGAGCGGCTCAAGAGTCTCGCGAGTCCCGACGGTGCCGACGCGGCCAGCGAGGACGACGTGAATCGCGCACTCGCGGACGTGCTTGCGCGCCCGAGCGTGGCGAATGGCCGCGCGATGGAGCTGTCGTCCGAGCAGCGCGACGCGGTCGCTGCAGCGGCGCGGTCGCATCTCACGGTCATCTCCGGCGGCCCCGGCACCGGCAAGACGACGATCGTGGTCGCGATTCTCCGCGTGCTTGCCCGGCTTGGTGTGGGTCCCGAGCAGTTCGCGCTCGCGGCGCCGACCGGCAAGGCGGCATACCGGATGGGTGAATGCGTGCGCGACGGACTCGCGCAGGTGACCGCGCGCGGTGCAGCTGACGAAGCGCTGATGGCCGCGCCACCAGAGTCGTCCACGCTTCATCGCCTGCTTGGCTATTCGCCGGCGAGCGGACGCTTCCGGCACCATCGCAACAACTGCCTTTCCGCGTCGGTCGTGATCGTCGATGAAGGCTCGATGCTCGATCTGGCGTTGGTAGAACGGCTCGCGGGCGCGGTGCGGCCCGGCGCGCGGCTGATCGTGCTCGGTGACGCGAATCAGCTTCCGTCGGTGGCGGCGGGCGCCGTGTTCCGCGAATTGGCGCCGCGCGAGCAGAGCGGACCCGGCGCGCTAGCGCCGGCCGGCGTTGGAGTTCGGCTGGTGCGCAACTATCGCACCGAGAGCGAGCGCGCCGCCGGCGGTGCGATCGCCGCTGTGGCACGCGCGATCAACGCCGGCGACGCCGCCGTGATGAACCTCGACACCGGCCGTGAAGCGCCCGACGCGTCCTCGATCGCGCTACGGGATTCATCCGCGGAGCTCAAGTTCGAAGGGGTCGAGTTCGTCCGTGTCGAGGCGGCACAGCGCCTAGGGCCGTTTCTTGATCGGTGGTATACGGCGCAAATCGCAGGCGGCGATGAAATCGCGGAGCTGGTTAGCCGCGTTTACCAGGAGAACCGCACCGGCTTCGACGAGAGCGATCGCCGCTGCCTGCGGCGTCTGTTCGAGTATCGCGCGAGCTCGCGAATCCTGTGCGTGACGCGCGTTTTCGACACCGGCGCCGAGGCGATCAACGAACGATTGCATCGCCGCGCCGCCGCTGCGCGTGTCGGCGGCGAAGCCGAACGCAATTCAAGTGCGGATTTTCTGCCTGGCGAGCCGCTGATGGTGCTGCGCAACGACTACGATCGGATGCTGTTCAACGGCGACCAGGGGATCCTGCTCAAGATCCGCCGCACCGATAGCCTCCGCGAGGCCGCGATGGCGGTTTTTCCGCGCGGCGGCGGCTTTGCGGTTTTCCCGCTCGAGGTCCTCGCCGAGGTCGAACTTTGCTACGCGAGCACTGTGCACAAGGCGCAGGGCTCGGAGTTCGATTCGGTCGCGATCGTGCTGCCCGAGAAAGACCTCCCGATTCTCACCCGCGAGATTCTCTACACGGCCGTCACGCGGAGCCGCAACTCGGTCGTGATGCTGGGAACTGAAGAACTCGCGCGCGCCGCGATCGCGCGTCCCACCGAGCGCTTCTCGGGCCTGGGCGATGCGCTCGCGAAGCCCGCCGCCTGAGCGGACACGTCTGTTTATTCGAACTCGATCAGCTCGAGCACGGTGCCGTCGGGATCGTGGAAGCAGACGAACGATGACTTGCCGGCCTTGGTGTCGAAGCGTTGCGGCTCGGAAAGGAACTTAACGCCCTTCGCCTTCAGCTCCTCGTAGACTTTCTGGACGCCCTTGGTGTGGAGCGCGATTCGCGCGATGCCGGCGTGGGCCAGATGCGGGTACGGCTTGCCCTCAGTCTTCGGACTTTTCCATTCGATCAGATCGATTCGCGTCGCGTGGCGATCCTCGCCGAGCATCAGCAGCGCGGCGCGCCCGCGGCTGTTCGGCATCCCGAGCCCGATGCCCATCTTTTCGGAGCCGCCCTCCTTGAGGTCGACCACGACTTTGAAACCCAGCATCTGGTAGAACGCGAGCGAGCGCTCGAAGTCGGTGACGTTGATATTGATGTGGAAGATTCCTTTGATCATGGTGCTGCCTCCGGCCGGTTACTCACTCACAGTCCGCGCACTCCGCGATCGAATAGATCCATGAATTTGTCGAGCGATGGGTCAGCGCCGATCGGCGCGATCAGCATTTCCTCGACGCCGAGTTCGGCGAAGTGATTGAGGTACTCCGCGATTTGCGCGGGCGGCGCGAGAATACCATCGACGTAGCCGCCGGTTTCGGTCCACTTGTCGGCGAAGCCGAGATAGGCGCGATGCGTGATTGCAAAACCGTCGAGACTGCGGCCCTTTTGCGCCGCGATTTCGCGCAGCCAGTTCAATCGTTCGGCAAACTGCTCCGGGCGCATCCGCGAGCCGTGGTAGCCGTCGCCTAGCTCGACCGCACGGCGCATCGCACGCTTGCTGAGGCCGCCGATCCAGATCGGGATTCGTCCGGCGGCCGGGCGCGGACCGAAGGTCATTCCGGTGACCGTGAAGAATTCGCCTTTGAACTCGGGCGCGTCGTTCGCCCACAGCTCGCGCATCAGGCGAATCGCCTCATCGGTGTAGTTGCCGCGGCGTTCGTACGGCGCATTGAGCGCGCGAAATTCGGCTTCGAGCCATCCAGTGCCGGCGCCGAAAATCAGCCGGCCGCCGCACAGCCGATCGAGCGTCGCGAGTTCCTTGGCAAGATGGATCGCGTTGCGGTACGGCACCACGATCACGCTGGTGCCGATGCGGATAGTGGCGGTCACCGCGGCGACGTACGCGAGCGTCGCGATCGGTTCGAGAATATCGAGGGCCGGGAGCGCGGCGCCGCTGCCGCGCGGCATCAGGATATGATCGCTGGCCCAGATCGAATCGTAGTGGCTTGCTTCGGCGCGGCGCGCGACATGCGCGATATTTTCGGGCGTGGCGCCGAGTAGCGGAAGATGAATTCCAAATTTCATCGCAAATCTCCGGCGTGCAAATCCACACGTCAGCCGAGGCTGTAGAGAGTGCCCGCCGTCTCCGAGATCATCTTTCGCAATTCAGCCTCGGGCACGCCCGCGAAATCCTTGGCGATGACTTCGCGCGAATGCGGCCAGGTCGAATCAGAGTGCGGGAAGTCGGAGGCCCACATCAGATTGTCGGTGCCGATCACGTCGCGCATCCGGACCCCGACCAGATCGTCCTGGAAGGTGGCGCGCACCTGGCGATGGAAATAAAAGCTGGGCGGGTTGGGAATCGCGCCATGCGGCTCGAGGTAGCGATACTTCTCGTAGGAATGATCGAGACGCTGGAGGAAATGCGGAATCCAGCCGACGTCGTTCTCGACCGAAACGATCTGCAGGCGCGGGAAGCGCTCGAGCACGCCGCCAAGGATCAGGTCGCGCAGCGTACGCTGCACCATGTGATGAAGCGTCGGGTAATACTTCATCACCGTGCGCGTCCAGTTGCTGCTGCGCCGCTCGGTCAGGATATGAAAGGCGAGTGGAGCACCGAGATCCTGGGCCGCAGCCCAGAACCGATCGTACGACGGATCGCCGTAGGGGCGTTCCTCGGGTGCGTCGCCCCAGACCATCGCGCCGTGCAGTCCCTTCCTGGCGGTGCGCTCGAGCTCCTGCGCGCCCGACTCGGGATCGTCCAGCGAGATCATCGCGACGCCCGCCAGGCGGCGCGGACTCGGCGCGCAATATTCGGCGAGCCATTCGTTGTAGGCGCGGAAGCTTGCCGCGCGCAGCTCGCCGTCCTCGAGCTGAAACAGCGGCATCCCGAGGCTCGGGTAGAGCACCTCGCCGGCCACGCCGTCGCGATCCTGATCCTTGAGGCGCTCGGCGGGATCCCACGCGCTGGGGCGGACGCCGGGATATCCGCGCGCCATCCGATCGCCGAATTCCTTCGGGTCCACGCCAGCCACCGCGAATCCGGAAACTGCGAACGGACGGATGCCTTCGGCGACGAAGACGTCTGAAGGTTTGCCGTTGATCTCTCTCGCGATCACGCGCGGCGCGCGGTCGAGAAAGCGCTTTTCGATGCGCGCGGTCCAGGTATCAGCCGGCTCGATCACATGCGAATCGGCGGAGATGATCTTGCTGATGTCCATCGCGAAGCCTCCTCAGAAGGAAAGTCTGCGGCGTCACGATTCTCGCCCATCGCCGCATTTTCCGCCATCCCGATTTGCCGCGTCCACGCGCCTGGCTCGCGCGTCAGCCGCCAACAAGCGGGGGACGCAGATCGCGCCATGGGCGCGCGCCCTCGTATTGCGCGGCCAGCGAGAGAAGATCGAACTCGCCGTTGGGGCGGCCCACGATCTGCAATCCGATCGGCAGTCCCGTCCTGGTGAAGCCGGCGGGGAGTGTGATCGCGGGCTGGCCGGTCGCGTTAAACGGATACTCGAACGCGATCCAGGTCCACAGCTCGTCCAGGTAGCGCTCGGGGCGCGAGGGAAACGTGCCGTTGCGCATCGCGGGCATCGTCATCGTGGGTGTCAGCAGAGCATCGTAGGGTTCGAGCGGTTCGACGATTGCGCGCGCGGTGTTGTGCATCGTGACGAGCAGGTTGACGTACTCGGCGGCGCTGACGCGACGGCCCACTGCGAACATCTCGCGCACCACGGGATCGACTGACTCGAAGTCGTTCACCGCGACGGCGGCGATGCCGACGCAGATCAGAACGCGCGCGCATTCGAGCAGCATCGCGCCCGGGTCGAGCGCGAGCGGCTCGACGCGATGCCCCAGCTCAGACATCGCGGCGGATGCCGCGGCGAAGGCCGCGGCAACCTCGGCGTCGACGGGGCCCAGCGTGGTCTCCGCAATCGTAGCCAGGCGCAGCCGCGCCGGCGACGCCGTGACCGCCTCGGCGAAGGGGCGCGGCGGCGGGGGAGCCCAGTAAGGGTCGCCGAGCGCCGGTCCCGCGACGACGTCGAGCATCAGCGCGGCGTCGCGGACCGTGCGCGCGATCGGCCCGCGCGTCGCGAATCCACCCCACGCCTCGCCGCGAGCCGGTGCGTAGGTAATTCGCCCGCGCGACGGCTTGAGCCCGACCACGCCGCAGTTGGAGGCGGGGCCACGGATGAATCCGCCGCCGTCGCTGCCCTCGGCGATTGGCCCCAGGCCCGCGGCGACCGCGGCCGCGGCGCCGCCGCTGGAGCCACCCGCGTTGTATTCGAGGTTCCATGGATTGCGGGCGGTCGGGCACAGGCCGCCCTCGGTCGTCGGACGCGCGCCGAATTCGGGCGTCGAAGTTTTGCCGAGCAGGATTCCGCCGGCGCGCGCGAGCCGCTCCGCGATCACGGCGTCGGCAGGCGGAATCGAGTCGGCGTAGTTGTGCGAGCCGAGCGTGGTCCTGATGTCGCGGGTGGGCGTCAGGTCCTTGAGCGAGTAAGCGACGCCATAGAGGGGCATCGACGCCGCGATCGCCCGCGAGCGCTCGAGCCGCTCCGCGTCGGCAAGCGCGCGCTCGGCGGTGATCGTCATGTACGAGCCGAGGGTCGGGTTGAGCCGCTCGATGCGCGCGAGAAAAAACTCGGCGACCTCGCGTGGGCGGATTTCGCCGCGCATCGCCAGGTCGCGGAGCTGCCACGCTTCGATATACGGGTCGAGCATCGCGCCTCCGCGCGCTAGCGCGCCGGCTTGCCGGCGGCCGGAGTGCTCATGCGCCGCCGCGAATCTTTCGTTCCTCGCGCTCGCGCAGTTCGCGCCGCATGATCTTACCGGTCACCGTCACCGGAAAGTCGTCGACGAATTCGATCTCGCGCGGATACTCATGCGCCGCCAGGCGCTTCTTCACGTCTGCTTGCAGCTCCTTGACGAGATCCTGCGACGGCGAGAAGCCGGGCAAGAGCTTAACGAACGCCTTGATCGCCTGGCCGCGATTGGGGTCGGACACCCCGATCACCGCGCATGACGCGACGGCCTTGTGCTCCATGACTTTTGCCTCGATCTCGGCGGGGCCGATTCGATAGCCGGAGCTCTTGATCACGTCGTCGGCGCGGCCCTGGAAGTACACGTAGCCCTGCTCGTCCATGTGCCCCAGGTCGCCGGTAACGAGCCATTCGCCGGTGAACTTCTCGCTCATCGCTTTCGGATTTTTCCAGTACTCGCGCATCACCACCGGCGAATCACGGCGAATCGCGATCTCGCCCTTCTCGCCAATTTTCAACGCGATGCCCTCGGCCGAGACGATCGCGACGTCGTGTCCGGGGTACGCCTTGCCAAGCGGTTCGAGTATGGGCTTCTCCAGCGCCGAGCAGGTGCCGATGAAATAGTTCGCCTCGGTCTGCCCGAAGGCCTGGTTGAATTCGACCTTGAGCTCCTCGTCGACCCATCGCGCCAGCTCGGGGCTCACCGGCTCGGCACCGCTCACGATGCAGCGCAGCTTAAGCTGGTACTTCTCGCGCGGGCGCTTCACTTCGCGCAGTACCTTAAGCGCGGTCGGCGGGTAGAGCCCGACCGTCGCGCCATATTTTTGGAGCAGGCGCATCGTGACGTCGGGATCGAAGCGCGCTTTGCTGCGGTAGGCGAGCACTGGAATTCCATACGGCCAGATCGCGAGCAGCCCGTCGAGCAGGCCGCCCGCCCATGCCCAATCGGCGGGGCTGTAGTAGAGGTCGCCATCGCGGAGAAAATTGTACGAGTAGTCGATCCCGTTGTGGCCGAGCACGTAACGCGCCACGTGCAGGACGCCCTTGGGATTACCGGTGGTACCGGAGGTGTACATCAGCAGGGTCGGATCTTCAGCGCTCGATTTTTCCATCGCGAAGTCCGGCGCGCCTTTGCCGAGCAGCTCGTCGAAGCTCAGACCGCCGCGGCCGCCGCCGGCCACGATCACATGCTTGAACTCCGGCAACTCCGCGCGCGGCACCGCGTCCATCTTCTCGACCGTCTCGGGCTCCATCAGGATCGCTTTGGCCGCGCTGTTCTCGAGCCGGTAGTGGATCGCATCGGGGCCGAACAGCTTCGAGATCGGGAGCGCGACGGCGCCGAGCCGATAGCACGCGATATGGGCGATCGCGGTTTCGGGACGCTGCGGAGTATGAATCGCGAACACGTCGCCGCGCCGAATGCCCAGCGCGCGCAGTGCGTTGGCGAAGCGGTTGGACGCCTCGATCATCTGGCCAAACGTGTAGCGCGCGGTGTGGCCCTCGTCGTCCTCGTAGTAGAGCGCGGTGCGATCGCGTAGGGCGGTGTGGCGATCGAGGCAGTCGATCGCGACGTTGTATTCCGCCGGAATCTGCCAGCGATGCTTCGCGCGCGCGTCGGCGAAGCTCTTCGCGCCGTGCACGGTTTGTTCCTTGAGTCCGATCATCGTGCCCACTCTCCGTCGCAGCGCGATTCAACTCCGCCAGGGCTCGACCAGGATCTTCGCGTGCGTCTCCGGCGAGCCGAGATCCTCGAACGCCTTCGCGACGCCCTCGACGCCGACCTTGCCCGTGATCAACGGATCGCCGTTGACCCGTCCCTCCGCGAGGTTTTGCAGCGTCGCCGCAAACTCCTCGCCCGAGTACCCGAGCACGAACTGGATATTCAGTTCCTTGTTGATTCCGAACATCGGCTCGATCGTGTCGCGCTCCATGCATACGCCGACCACGACGATTCGCGCGTTGGAAGGCGCTCCCAGCATGATCGAATCGATCACGCCCGGCACGCCAACGCACTCGAAAATCACCGCGGGCCTGCGCGCCGGCCCGGGCATCCACGGCGGCAGCGGCGGCGCCTTAGCGGGATCTTTATAGACCGCCATCTCGGCCCAGCTCGTGAACGGCGATTTGGTTTTAGGATCGACCACCACGTCAGCTCCCATCTTTTGCGCGAGCTCGCGGCGGCGCGGCGAGAAGTCGGCCGCGACGATCGGCTGCACGCCCTTGAGTTTGAGCGCGGCGGTCACCGCGAGTCCCACGGGACCGCATCCGATCACCAGCGGCGCATCGTCGGGCTGCAGCCGCGCCTTCTCGACCGCGTGATAGCCGACCGCCATAGGCTCGGTCAGCGCCGCGCGCTCGGTGGACAGCCCGTTGGGAACTCCGAGCAGCAGCGCCTCAGTCAGCCGCATGAACTCGCCGTATCCGCCCGGGTTGCTGTTGGAGTAGCCGACGGTCTCGACGCCGGTCGCGCGCATCAGCACCGGAATCGAGCACACGCGCTGGCCGGGCTTTAGATGGCGCTGGGTGTTGGGGCCGTAGTCGACGACCTCGGCGCAGAACTCGTGACCCATCACGATGTCGCGCTGCAGGTCCATCGCGAACGCACCGCCCGAGCGGCGCGAGCCTTCGACCAGCTTGTCGGCGAACTTGAGCATGTGCAGATCGGAGCCGCAGATTCCGCACGCGAGGGTCTTGACGATCACCTCGCCAGGACCGGGCTCTGGGGTGGGCAGATTATCGACCACCAACTTACGGTTCCGCATTACGGTTGCGCGCATTTGAAAGTCCCTCCGAATTGAGTTCGGTATGCGGCGCGCTCGTCGCGCCGCATCGAAGGCCACTCTAGCAATTTTCGCGAGGCGACCGTCCATCCCGGATCCCGGCTGCGCAGCGACGCATTTGATCGAGGGCTTGCGTTATGAGACTAATTATATTAGTTAAATGGCTATGAAGATTAGACAAACGATTGCAACCACCATCGCGACGCTCGCGCTTGCCGCGATCGTAACCATGCTCGCAACCATCAGCGTCGCCGGCGCGGCTCCCGAAGCCACCGCGCCTGCGAACGCAACTCGCATGCTCAAACTTCGCGACGGCAGCCTTGCCTACGACGATTCGAGCGGCAGCGGTCCGCTCGTCCTGTGCGTGCCCGGGATGGGCGACGTGCGCGAGCAGTATCGCTTTCTTGCGCCGCTCCTGGAGCGTGCGGGCTTCCGCGTCGTCACGATGGATCTGCGCGGCCTGGGAGCGTCGAGCACCGGATGGCCGGACTACTCGGCGGCCGCGGTGGGAGCCGACATGGTCGCGATGATTCGGCATCTCGGCGCGAAGCAGGCATACATCGTGGGCAACTCGATGGCTGGCGCGGCGGCGGTGTGGGCGGCCGCCGACGATCCCGCGGAAGTGGCGGGAATCGTGCTCATCGATCCGTTCGCGCGCGAGATGCCGACGCCGATGCCCGCGTGGCAGCACGTCGCGCTGAAAGTCGGAATGATCCGGCCGTGGGGGCCGGCGTTCTGGACGGCGTACTACGGTTCGCTCTACAAATCCGCGCCGCCCGCCGATCTCGACGCGTATCGCGCGGCTCTCAAGGCCAACCTCGCGGAGCCCGGCCGGCTCGAGGCGCTCGACGCGATGCTTTGGGCGTCGAAGGCGCCGTGCGAGGCGCGCATCGGCGATGTGCACGCGCCGGTGCTGGTCGTGATGGGAACCAAAGACTCCGATTTTCCTGACCCGGTGAGCGAGGCGAATTGGGTCGCGAGCCATCTGCACGGCAGCAAACTGATGGTGGACGGCGCGGGGCACTATCCGCACGTCGAGTACCCGCAAGTGGTTGCGCCCGCGATCGTGCAATTCATCCGATCTGACAAGGAGGCGCGCGATGGCAGCCGCAGCGGGACTTGATCGCGCCGCCGTGCTCGGCGCGGCGCAGGAGATCGCGAACCGGCGCGGGCTCGACGCGCTGACGCTGGCGGAGCTGGCGGCGACGCTCAGGATCAAACCGCCGTCGCTGTACAATCACATCGCCGGGCTGGCGGGCCTGCGCCGTGAATTGAAGCTGCTCGCGCTGCGCGCGCTGGGAGCTGCGATGTCGCGCGCGACGATCGGCAAGGCGGGCGACGACGCGGTATTCGCGCTCGCCGCCGCGTATCGATCGTTCGTCAAACGCAATCCCGGCCTCTACCCATTGATCGTGAGCGCGCCCGACGCCGGCGATCGCGAGCTCACCGCGGCCAGCGATGAAATTCTCAAAGTATGTATCGAGGTCCTCGGCGGATACCATCTCGACCGCCGCGAATCACTTCACGCGATCCGCGCGATGCGCAGTACGGTGCACGGCTTCGCGGCGCTGGAGTCGGCGGGCGGATTCGGTATTCCGCTCGAGGTCGACGAGAGCTTCAAATGGGCGATCGACGCACTGGTGAATGGGTTCAAGGCGATGCGCAGGAAAGACGCGCGCGCCTCGCACGTCAAGCGCCCCTGATCGATCGCGTCGCGCGCGAAACGCCGCGCCGCCGCAAGCGTACTACCAAGTCGGATGCCCTCGAGGAGGCAGGCGTGCTCTTGAAACGGGTCGTCGCGATTCTGTTCGCGGTATCGATTGTGGCCGCTTTCGCTGGTCCTGCGATAGCGGTCAACAGTCCCGCTCCGACGCAGCCGGACGCCACCACTACCGCGCCCGCCACACCGACCGGACGCACTCCCGACGCGGCACCTAAGCCAGGCCAGAAGGCGGCGTTACACAAACCGAAGAAGAAAAAGTCGTCGTTCAGCCGGAAGTTCCATGATCAGATCGAGAAGTTCCGCCCCAAGGTTCAGGATCTCTTCGACTCGCTCAAGAAGAAGCCGGCGGAGCCATAGGCAGGAATCTCCAAGCGGACTCTAGGCCGATAAGCATCTATCCCGCCAGGTACCCGGCGCCGCGCGCCAGGATGGTCTCCCTCTTTGCGCTGATCTTTGCGTCAATTGTTCTCGGCCTCTCTTGCAGGGCGCAGAATCCCGGCGTCGAAGCGAGGCCCGCGTTCTCCGGCGACGCGCCGGGTGGTCCGCATGTGATTCCGGTCGCGCATCCGGCGCCGCCTGCAAGTCCCAACATCGTGTTCATCCTGACCGACGATCTGTCCTTGAACCTCGTACAATTCATGCCCCACGTTCTCGCGATGGAGCGCGACGGCGTCACCTTCACAAATTACTTTGTCACCGATTCGCTCTGCTGCCCGTCGCGCTCGTCGATCTTCACCGGTGCGTTTCCCCACGACACGCACGTGTTCCGCAACGTCGAGCCCGACGGCGGCTATGGCGGCTTCAACGCCCACGGCAACGAAAGCCGCACCTTCGCGGTTGCGCTCCAGCGCAGTGGCTACAAGACCGCCATGCTTGGCAAATATTTGAACGGCTACCAGCCGGTCAGGAACGGCGTCGCGATGGGGTGGAACGAATGGGATGTCGCCGGCAATGCCTATGACGAGTTCGACTACAACCTCAATGAAAACGGCAAGGTCGTTCATTACGGCACCGACCCCGACGACTACCTGACCGACGTCGTCTCAGCGCATCGCCGTCAAATTCATCCAGCATTCTGCGCGCACGCCCTTCTTCATCGAGGTCGCGACCTTCGCCCCTCACGCGCCTTACACTCCGGCCCCGCGCGACGCGCACGCGTTCCCGGGTCTGCGCGCGCCGCGCACGCCGGCCTTCGACGCGGCACCCGATGCCAACGCGGTCAAGTGGCTGAGCGGGTTCCCGCCGATCTCCAAGGCTGGCATCGCCGGGATCGATCGGGACTTCCGCAAGCGCGCCCGATCGGTGCTCGCGGTCGACAAGATGATCGGCGATCTGCAGGCGGCGGTCGCAGCCTCCGGCCAGGCGGAAAACACCTACTTCGTCTTCAGCTCCGACAACGGCTTACACATGGGCGAGCACCGCCTGATGCCGGGCAAGATGACCGCCTTTGATACGGACATCCATGTTCCGCTCATCGTCACCGGACCTGGCATTGCGCGCGGACGCACGCTCGAGGAGGTCGTCGAGAACACCGACCTGTGCCCGACTTTCGCCGAGCTTGCTGATGCCGTCATCCCGGCTACTGCCGATGGCCGCAGCCTGGTTCCCCTTTTGCGCGGGCAACAAGTCCCCGAGTGGCGCACGTGGGCCCTGGTCGAGCACCACATCGTGTTGAGAAGCGGCCCCAGAAACAGGCGCCGCTCACCGCTGGCCAGACTTAAGTCCATCATCGAGCGGAATACCGATGACCCGGACGCCCCTGGCATCCGCAGCGGCAATCCGCCGACCTACAAGGCGATCCGCGCGCGTGCGTCGATGTATGTCGAATACAACGATCGGACGCGCGAATATCACGACCTCGCGAGCGATCCCTACGAGCTGAAAAATACTTACTTGTCGCTCTCGCCCGTCGCCAAAGCGTCTCTTCATGCGACGGTGGTCGCGCTTCATGGGTGCCACGGCGCGCAAGCCTGCTGGCAAGCGGCGCTGCCGGCTGCCGCGTCGGCACAAAAATAAACTGCGTGGACATTCGAACCCGACTTTTGGCAACGTGAGCATCGCGACCGGCTATCCGGTTGGGACGCCGCGAATCGATCGATGCGACTTGACCATCGCATACGCGAGGCAGAGCGCGATCGAACGCGCGAATCAGACCTGCCGGATTTCCGCGCTTTGCTATTGCAGCGCGACGGTGTCGCCGAGCCTGACGTGGCCGGGCTTCGCGATGGTCGCATAGACGCCGAGATTCTGCGCCGCGTCGCGCACGATCGTTCGCAGCACCGACGGATCCTTCGGCAGATCGCCCTGCGGGAGCGTGGTCATCACGCAGCGCATCGCCGGCATCTCGAGCTTCAGTTGCACGTCGCCGATGCTGAGTGTCTTGCCGGACCACCCGGCTTCGGCGAGCCCGCGAATATCCTCCCGCGTTTCGATCAGCACGTTGGGCCGGAAGCGGCGCACGTCGAACCGCGCCGTGGGATTGCGCTCGGAGAGCGCCGCGAGCGTCGCGGTAGTCACGAGGTGCAGCGGGTAGGCGTCGAAGTAAGTGCCCAGTGGTGACGTGTATGTCATCAACTCCTGGAGCAGCGCGGCCGGAATGACCGAAAAATCCGGCAGCGGCTCGTCGTCGAGGCGGCCGAAGACCTGCCGCAGCTCCTTCATCATGTCGGGATCGTCGGGCTTGCCTTTGCGATAGTGCTCCAAGGCGTCGGGCGGCTGCAGTGGCCACAGCGTGACCGGGCGGCGCAGATACGCGGAGAGCTTCGCTTGCGCATCCGGCTCGCCGGTGCGCGTGTGCGATCCGTCGGGGAAGGTGATTTCAGCGGGCGGGACTTCGCTTCCGTCCGGCTCGCTCAAATACGCGGCGTGGCATTGCATCAGGGTCGGCAGTTTTTTCGCGCCGCGAATCTCGCCCGCGGTTTCATCGCGCACCGCCCATCCGCGATCGCCCGGTATCCCGCGCGGCCCCAGGTAGCACTTCTCCAGTGCTTCCCCGGCCATCGACTTGATCGGAAAGCGCCACAGTTCCGTTATCGTGCCGACCAGTTCCATCGTGATCCGTGCCTCTGGAGCAAGTCTGTATCAAACCGCGCCGTAAGAGACGACTGCGCGCCGAGTTCTCGGTTCTTCAAGAACCACTTGTCGGCTGTCGCGACCGCGCACCAACGCGCTCACGGCAGGAGTATGATCGCCGCCGGGCGGGCATCCGCATACAGGAGGATCATCAAATGAAAGTAGACCCATTCACCCATCAGATGATTCGGTTCGCAAGCGCGATGCACGCTGCGACCTACCGGCTGTTCGGCGGGATGGGCCCGCTCAACCGCAACACCCTGATCCTCACCACCCGCGGCCGCAAGTCGGGACGCGCGATCGACAAGCCGCTGCTCTACTACCAGGAAGACGGCAAGGTCTACCTGGTCGCTTCCTACGGCGGCAGCGACGCCCCGCCGGCGTGGTACCTGAACCTGAGTGCGAATCCCGAGGTCGAGGCGCAGATTGGAAGCGCGCGCAGAAAGTATCGCGCGCGCACTCTGTCGGCAGAGGAGAAACGCGCGGTGTGGCCGAAGCTGCTCGAGATATACCCGTCGTACGCCGACTATCAGAAGAAGACCACGCGCGAGATTCCGCTGGTCGAACTCGCGCCAATCTGATCGCGCGGCGGCATTGGCAGCGCGCGGCGGCGGCGCTAGTTTGCTGACTATGCCCAAGCATCGGGTCGGCGATATCGACATCTATTATGAAGTCCACGGCGACGGTCCGCAGACTCTCGTGATGGTTCGCGGCCTCGGCTCGAATCTGTGCGCGTGGTACGAGCAGACTCCCGTCCTCGCGCGCCATTTTCGCACCGTGGTTTTCGACAATCGCGGCGCGGGCCGCACCGACAAGCCGGACGCCCCATACTCGATGCGCCAGATGGCGGCGGACACCGCGGGGCTGATGGACGTGCTCGCGATTCGTCGCGCGGCGCTGCTGGGAATCTCGATGGGCGGGATGATCGCGCAGGAGTTCGCGTTGAACTATCCCCAGCGGCTCAGCGCGCTGATCCTCGGCTGTACGAATTTCGGCGGCCCCGGCGTGGTGCAGGCCGATCCCGAAATCATTTCGGCGGTGATGGCCGGGACGAACGCAAATCCCGCGCAGCGGCGGCTGCAACTCCGCGCATCGTTCTCGGACGCTACGATCGAAGGCAGACCCGAGTTCCTCGCCAGGCACGAAGAGATGCGCGCGCTCTATCCGATTCCGCCATTCGCATTCATGCGCCAGACGCAGGCAATCACCGGACATGACACCAGCGCGCGCCTCGGCGCGATCAAGATACCCACCATGGTGATGGCGGGACGCGATGACGTGCTGGTGCCGGCGGCGAATGCGAAGATGCTCGCGGAGAAAATTCCCGGAGCGATTCTCAAGGAACTTCCGGGCGGGCATTTGTTCTTCACCGAGTTTCCGGAGCTGTTCAATCCGCTCGTGATCGATTTCGTGCGAGCACATCCGTGACCCGAAGCCGGCCGCGAACGCGATGCGACAACGAACCTTGAAAGCGCGCGCATGAAAGTAAACTCGTGAAAGTAAAAGCCGCGGTTGCAAATCGGGCCGGCGATCCGCTGGAAGTAACTACCGTCGATCTCGAAGGTCCCAAGTCGGGCGAAGTACTGGTCGAGATCAAGGCGACCGGCGTGTGCCACACCGATGCCTACACGCTTTCCGGCGCCGACCCTGAAGGACTGTTCCCCGCGATCCTCGGCCACGAAGGCGCCGGCGTAGTCGTCGAGACCGGCAGCGGCGTCGCGACCCTCAAGCGCGGCGATCACGTGATTCCGCTCTACATCCCGGAATGCCGTAACTGCCCGGCGTGCCTGTCGGGCAAGACAAATCTGTGCGTCGCGATCCGCGAGACGCAGGGACGCGGCGTAATGCCCGACGGCAGCAGCCGCTTCTCGCGCGGCGGCACGATGCTGCATCACTACATGGGCACTTCGACGTTCGCCAACTTCACCGTGGTGCCGGAAATCGCACTGGCGAAGGTTCGCGAGGACGCGCCGTTCGAAAAGATTTGTTACATCGGATGCGGCGTCACCACCGGGATCGGCGCGGTGATCAATACGGCGAAGGTGCAGCCCGGCGATCGCGTCGTGGTATTCGGCCTCGGCGGGATCGGACTCAACGTGGTGCAGGGCGCGCGCCTGGCCGGCGCGGGAATGATCGTCGGCGTTGATCTCAACCCGGCGCGGGAGGCGATTGCGCGCAAATTCGGCGCCACGCATATCGTCAATCCAAAAGAAGCCGGCAACGACCTGGTGAAATATATCGTCGATCTGACGCGCGGAGGCGCCGACTTTGCCTTCGAATGCGTCGGCAACGTCAAGCTGATGCGCCAGGCGCTGGAATGTTGCCAGCGCGGATGGGGCACCTGCGTGATCATCGGCGTCGCGGCAGCGGGCGAGGAGATCTCTACGCGGCCCTTCCAGTTGGTGACCGGACGCACCTGGAAAGGAACCGCGTTCGGCGGCGCGCGCGGCAGGCGCGACGTCCCGCGAATCGTCGACTGGTACATGGAGCGCCGCATCAATATCGACGACCTCATCACGGACGTGATGCCGATCGAGAAAATCAACGACGCGTTCAGATTGATGCACGAGGGCAAATCGATTCGCAGCGTGGTGACGTTCTAGACGATCGCGATCGTCGTCGATGAAATGAATCGGGCCTGCTCATTGATTCTTGCCGCAGCGGCCGCCTTCGCGGTCTGCGGATGCTGGCCGTTCCATCGTTCGCCGTCTCCGCAGCAGCAGTTTCTCGAGGCGATCAATCATGGCGAGGTCGCCCAGGCCAATCAGATCTGGCTGCACATGAACGCGCAAGACCGCGCCAACCTCGCGCACAACGAGGGCATTGTGCCCGAGATGCAGCCCAACGAGATCAAAAAACAACTCGAAGACCACTACACCAAGGAGATGGAGGGCCAGTCCGACGTGAGCGATCAACAGGTCGAAAGTGTCACGCCCGGCACCGGCGGCGGAACGCTGCAGGACCTGCGGTCATATGTGCCGACGCCAGCGCCGGCCCCGGCCGACAGCCAGTAGAGCAACCGCGATGGACTTCGCGCTTTCCGCCGAGCAGTCGCTGCTGAAATCCACGCTCGCCGATTTCGCCCGCAAGGAACTGTTGCCCGCGTATGCCGCGCGCGATCGCGACCAGGATTTGCCGCCCGATCTGGTGCGCAGGCTCGGCGCTCTCGGCGTGCTCGCCCCGATCGTCGACCCGCGCTTCGGCGGCGCGAGCCTCGACTACGTGTCGCTTGGAATCGCGCACGAAGAGATCGCGCGCGGCGACTTCAACGCGGCCTACGTGCTCCTGATCGCAGCGCTGGTCGGCGCGATCGTGGCCGCCAATGGCGATGAGCGCCAGAAGGCCGCGATGCTGCCGCCGATTTGTCGCGGCGAGATAATCACCGCGCTCGGCGTCACCGAGCCGGGCGGCGGCTCCGACGCAGCGCACGTCAAGATGCAGGCGCGCCGCGACGGCGACGCGTACGTCCTCAACGGCGAGAAAACCTCGATCTCGTTCTCGTCGGCGGCCGCAACCGCGCTGGTGATGGCGCGCACCGGCACGCTCGAGCAGGGCGCGCGCGGCGTCAGCGCCTTCTACGTCGACCTCAACTCGGCGGGCGTGAGCCGCACGCGGTTTCGCGATCTCGGCTCGCGCGCGATCGGCCGCGGGCAACTGTTCTTTGACTCGGTGCGCGTGCCCGTCGCGTCGCGAATCGGAGCGGAGGGCGCGGGGTTCGTGCAGGTGATGCAGGGCTTCGATTTCAGCCGCGCGCTGATCGGGCTGATGTGTATCGGCGCCGCGCAGCAGAGCGTCGAGGAGACCTGCGAGTACGTCGCGGGTCGCGAGGCCTTTGGCGGCAGTCTCGCGCGCTTCGAGGGTGTTTCGTTTCCGCTCGCCGAGGCCGCCGTGCGGCTGCGTGCAGCGCGGATGCTCTGCTACGAGGCGCTGTGGCTGCGCGATCGCGGCGAGCCTCACGGCTGGATCTCGGCGGGCGCCAAGTGGCTCGCGCCGGAGCTCGCAGCCGAGGTGCTGCACCAGTGTTTGCTGCTGCACGGGCATCTCGGTTTCAGCCTCGATTTGCCCCATCAGCAGCGGATGCGCGACGTGATCGGACTGGAGATTGGCGATGGCACCGCGCAGATCATGAAGCTACTGGTGGCGCGGGAGATCATCGGGAAGAGTGCGCGTCCCTACTGAACGAACCGCGGCCGAAGTTGCCGCCACGCGCGGCGCTTGCGCATCGTGATATCCGGAGGACCCCGATGGCGGTCATCAACTGGCCGATGATTTGGAACGCACGCTGGGTGTGGGCGGCGCCTGCCCCCAAGTCGGCATCGCCGCTCAGCGCCACGCCGATTCCGCCGCGCGAGACGTGGAATCGATTCTGCTACCTGCGCCGCGCGTTCGAGCTCGACGCCGCCGCCGCGGCGGTCCCCGCGCGCGTCACCGCCGATTCGCGCTACGTGCTCTATGTGAACGGCGTCGAAGTCGCGCGCGGCCCGGCCCGCTCGACGCCCGAACGGCTCTCGTATGCCGAACTCGATCTCGCGCCGCATTTGCGCCGCGGCAAAAACGTGATCGCGGCGCTGGTCCGCTTCTACGGCGCGCCGATTCCGTGGTGGCGCCCCGCGCTGCCCAGTCTTCACCTCGGCATGGGTTCGTTCGCGTTCGAAGCGCCCGCGATCGGAATCGCGTCGGGATCTTCCTGGAAAGGCCGCAGCGCGCCATACCGCCCGAAGCTCGCCGGTCGGCGCGGCCTCTCGATGCCGCCGGTCGAGATTCTCGACGGCGCGGAAATCCCGGCGGGTTGGACCGAACCTGACTTTGATGATTCGACGTGGGAGCCGGCAGTTGAACTCTCGGCCGGCACGCTCGCGCAGAATCGTCTCAGGATCCCGGTCGAGCCCTACACGGCCATGGAGCTCGACGACATCGCGCCACTCACCGCGATTTCGATCGAGCTCGACGAACTGAACCGTCGCAAGGTGCCCGAGATCGCCGCCGACCAGCCCGGCGACGCATACCCGACCGAAGATGCGTCCGCGACGGGGCCCGACACGCTCATGACTTACGACGCCGGCGGCACCACGCTGGCGACTCCGTGGGTCGCCGTGAGCGGGCCGAAAGGCGCGACCGTCGATATATATGCCGGCGAGGATTTGCGAGGCGATCGCAGCGCCGAGATCGCGCCGCGCTTCTATTCGATGCGCTACGTTCTGAGCGGTGACGGTGGCGAGCGCGTCGACGCGTACGAAGCGGTCGGCTTCCGCTATTTGAGCGTGGTCGCGCGCGGGGGTGCGGAAGTGCGCGCGGCAGGCGCAATCGAGCGGCGCTATCCGCGTTCCGGCGACGCCGGTTTCGAGTGCGACGATCTCGCGCTCAACAAGATCTGGAGCGTCGGCGCGCGCACCCTCGAACTGTGCTCCACCGACGCGTTTATCGATTGCCCCGGCCGCGAGCAGCGCGCATGGCTGGGCGATTCGTACATCCACGCGCTGCTCACTTACGTCACTAACACCGACTGGCGCTTGGTCCGCCGCCATCTGCGCATCTGCGCGCATTCGCAGCGCCCCGACGGATTGCTCGGGATGATCGCGGCGGGCGATATCGCCGTCGCGTCGACCACCATTCCCGACTACTCGCTTCACTGGGTGCGCGCGCTCGCACGCTACTTCGAATATTCGGGCGACGCGGACACAGTGCGCGAGCTGGCTCCTGCGGCGGTCGCGATCTTTGCGGCGTTCGAGCGTTACCGCGCCGCGGACGGACTAATCCGCGGAATGCCGGGCTGGACTTTCATCGATTGGGCGATGACCGAGCGCGCGGAGGCGACCGCCGCGATGGATGCGCTTTACGCCGCGGCGCTCGATGACTTCGCCGCGGTCGCGGAAACCGCGCTCGGCGAGCCACGCCTCGCCGCCGGCGCGCGCGCACGTGCCGCGCGCACCCGCGCCGCTTTCGAGACCTATTGGGACGAGCAGCGCGGCGTGTACGTCGATGCGGCCGATGCGCGCGGAGCGCTCCGGCGCGTGAGCCAGCAGACCAACGCCATCGCGATCGTCGGCGGATGCGCGCCGCGCGAGCGCTGGGCGCGGATGCTCGGCTACGTTCTCGGCGAGGACCGCGTGGTCATCACGCCGACCATCTCGGACAATTTGACTGCGTACATTTCGCAGCGGATGAACCCCGCCGAGTACGTCGAATTCTCCGCGGAGCGCAACGTGGTCGCAGCGCAGCCGTTTTTCTCGCACCTCGTGCACGACGCCATCGTGCGCGCGGGCCGGCGCGATCTGATCGCCGCGCGATGCATGAAATGGTGGCCGCAGATCGAGCGCGGTGACACCGTGTTCGAGGAGTACTGGGACGCGCGCGCCGGCACCGGAAGCCGCTGCCACGCGTGGTCGGCGACGCCAACCTACGACCTGACCACGCACGTGCTGGGCGTCCGCCCGACCGCGCCAGGGTACGCGAAGGCCCGCATCGCGCCGCACTTCGGCCCGCTCAAGCATCTCGAGGGACGCGTGCCGACGCCGCGCGGCATGATCGCGGTCAGCCTCGATCGCGAGCGCGGTGGCGAGATCGTGCTGCCCGACGGCGTTGCCGCCGAGGTAAGTTTCGAAGACGCTCCGCTCGTGGGTGGCGCGCTCGGCGCGGGACGGCACAAGATCGATCGCGCGTGAGCTGCTCTCGCGATCGTTGTCGCGTACTAACGCTCGCGCGCGGCCGAATGATATGAAAGTCTCTTCGCTCCGCGTGCCACCGCGCTCCGGAGCAAACATCCACGATGCTGTCACCATATCGCGTACTCGATATCACCACTGAACGCGGGCTGCTGTGCGGGCAGGTGCTCGGCGACATGGGCGCCGACGTGATCAAGATCGAGCCGCCCGGCGGCTCGCCGGCGCGCCGGCTCGGACCGTTCTTCGCGGACGATCGCGATCCCAACCGCTCGCTCTACTGGTGGGCATACAATCGGAATAAGCGTTCCGTGACGCTCGATATCGAGCGCGAGGAGGGCCGCGAGCTGTTGCGCAAGCTCGCCGGCAGCGCGCATTTTTTCCTCGAGTCGTTCAACCCCGGCTTTCTCGCCGAGCGCGGACTCGGATACTCGCAGTTGAGCGCGATCAACCCGGCGCTGATCTACGTATCTATAACGCCGTTTGGCCAGGACGGTCCCAAGGCGACTTACGCCGCCAGCGATTTGATCATCCTCGCCGCGGGTGGGCCGCTGATTCTAACCGGCGACGAGGATCGCCCTCCGGTCCGCTGTACGGTGCCGCAGGCCTATGCGCACGCGAGCGCCGATGCGGCTGTTGGCGCACTGGTCGCACATCACGAGCGCGTGCGCTCCGGCCTCGGCCAGCAGGTCGACGTCGCCGCGCAGCAATCGGTTGCGATGGCGACGCAATCGGGAATTCTCGGCGCGGCGGTCGGCGCCACCGACTCGCATCGCATGGCGGGCGGAATCAAAGCGGGCCCGCTCGAAATCCCGCTGGTCTGGCCGGCCCGCGACGGCTACGTTTCGCTGCTGTTTCTGTTCGGGTCCGCGCTCGGCGTCTTCACACGCAAGCTCATGCAGTATCTCTGCGAGCTCAAGCTCTGCGACGAGGCGACTCGCGACAAGGATTGGATTCGCTATGGCGAGCTGCTGGCGACCGGCAAAGAGCCGCTCGCGGAATTCAACCGCGTCAAGGAAATCGTGCGCGCGTTCACGCGCAGCCACACCAAGGCCGAGCTTCTGCAGCTCGCACTGGAGCGCGGCTTTCTGATCACTCCGATCACGACGACGGCGGAAGTTGTCGAAAGCCCGCAGCTCGCCGCGCGCGAGTACTGGCAGCCCGTCGAGCATCCGGAACTCGGCCGCTCGTTCCGCTACCCGGGCCCGTTCGCAAAATTCGGCGCGTCGCCGCTCAAGTATCGGCGCCGTCCTCCGCTGGTCGGCGAGCACAATCGCGAGATCTATGGCGGCGAACTCGGCATCGGCGACGATCAGCTCGCCGAGCTCGCGCGCAAGGAGATCATCTGATGGCGACCGCGCCGCTCGCAGACGTAAAAATTCTTGACTTCATGTGGGTGATGGCCGGACCCGCCGCGACGCGAGTGCTCGCCGACTTCGGCGCCACCGTGGTGCGGGTCGAGTCGCCGACGCGAATCGACACCGCGCGCACGCTCGGCCCGTTCCATAATAACCAGCCCACTCCCGACGCCTCGGGCCTGTTCAACAATTGCAACGCCGGCAAGCTCGGCATCACGCTCGATCTCGGTAACCCGGCCGCAAAAGAGGTGGTCGCGGACCTGGTGCGATGGGCCGACGTGGTTACCGAGTCGTTCTCGCCCAAGGCGATGCGCGCGTGGGGCTTCGACTACGATCAGCTTCGCCGCATCAAGCCCGACCTCATCATGCTGAGCACCTGCCTGATGGGGCAGACCGGGCCGCACGCTAAAATCGCGGGCTTCGGCACGATGGCGGCCGCGATTTCCGGCTTCCACAATTTGACCGGATGGCCGGACCGCCCGCCGTCCGGCCCCTTTGGCGCGTACACCGATTACATCGCGCCGAAATTCACCGCGATGGCGCTCCTCGCAGCGCTGGAATATCGCCGCCGCACCGGACAAGGGCAGTACATCGATCAGTCGCAGGCAGAATCATCGCTGCATTTCCTGGGACCCGCGCTGCTCGACTACACCGCCAACAGCCGCGTCGACGATCGCACCGGCAACAACGATCCTGACTTCGCGCCGCACAACGCCTATCCATGTGCGGGCGAGGATCGCTGGGTCGCGATCGTATGCCGCAACGACGAGGACTGGCGAAGGCTCTCAGAGCTGATGCGACGTTCCGAGCTGGGCGCCGACCCGCGCTACGCGACCGCCGCCGCGCGTCTCGAGCGCCGCGACGAGCTCGATTCGATCGTCGGTGCGTGGACGCGCGGCCTCGAGCCGCGCGCTGCCGAGGCGCTGCTCCAGTCGCGCGGCATCGCCGCATACGAAGTGCAAAACAGCGCCGAGGCGTATACCGATCCGCAACTGCGCTCCCGCGGCCATTTCCTCGAGCTGCCGCATCCGGTCCACGACAAGACCACCGTCGAGGGCACGCGCCAAAAACTTTCCCGCACGCCTGCCGAAGTGCACGCGGCCGGCCCGACGCTCGGTCAACACAACCAGTACGTGTTCGAGAAGATCCTGGGCTACAGCGAGGAGCGGATCAGCGAACTGGTCGCGGCGGGCGTGCTCGGCTAGTCACGCGTCACGAGCCGGATCATGCGCAGTGCGCCGCGAAGCGTAGCCGGATGTAGTCCGCGGTCCATCGGCCGCGATCGTCGCACAACGCTGGACGCAGCAGCTCGATCACCTCGCCCAGCGCGACGCGCCGATCGTCGGAGCTGAGCGGACGGAAGAAATTCTCCGCGAACGTCTCGAGCCATCCCGCCATGTCGGTCGGTAGCGGCGTGGGACGCGCGATTAGCTCAATGTAGTCGACGCTGAATCCGCCCCGCTCCAAGCGCTCGCGGTAGTCGTCGACGGTCGGGAAGTACCACGGGCGCATCGCAGCACCATCGATGCCGCGACGCGCGAGCACCGCCGCCAGCGCCACCGAGATCGCCGCGACGCAGCCGTGGCCGCCCATTTCGCCGACGAAGCGGCCGCCCGCCTTGAGCGCCGCCGCGACGCCCGCGATCACCGCGTCGGCATCGCGCATCCAGTGCAGCGCCGCATTGGAAAACACCGCGTCGAACTCGTGATCGAATACAAGCTCGTGACCGTTCATCACCCGCGCGTCGACGCCCAGCCGCTTCGCCGCCGCGACCATCTCCGCCGACGCGTCGACGCCGACCACGATCGCGCCTGCGGTCGCGATCTTCGCGGTCAGCACGCCGTCGCCGCATCCGAGGTCGAGCACGCGCTCGCCCACGCGCGGCGCTAAAAGCTCGAACACCGGCGCGCCCAGGTCGCTGACGAAACGCGCGTTGCGATCGTAGCGCTCAGGCTTCCAGGTCTGTAGTTGTGGTTGGTCCGCAGGCATCGCAGTCCCATCTTGCTATCGGTTCGAGATGAATGAGACAACCACCCGCGTCCGGGTTCGCCTTCCTTGCTCCAACGGTGGAAGTCGCTTATGTTTCGCGCCGCGGGGCTCGCTTCCCGAAGCCTGACGGCGTGCACTCCCGGGCCTCGCGCAATCCGCGCAACGACTCGCGCCGTATATCAAGATGAAGTCACGTGGCCAGAACCGCCGCTGAGGGAATTGCAGACGAAGCGCTGGTGTCCGCGATGGCTTCCGGCAAGCAGGACGCATTGCGCATTATCACTCAGCGCTACGGCTACGCGGTGACCGCGGTCGCTGAACGCATCCTCATCGACAAGGGCGACGCCGAGGAAGTCGCTGCCGACGTCCTGTGGCAGGCCTGGCGCGACGCCTCGCGCTTCGACCGCGGCCGCGGCTCGGTGGGCACCTGGCTGATGATGCTCGCACGCAGCCGCGCGATCGATCGCCTGCGCGCGCGCAAGGCTCGCGAGCAGCCCGACGACGCCGATCCCGCCGACATCGCCGAAGCCGCCGGCGCGGTCGAGGTGCTCGAGCCGTCGTTCGAGTTCCACACCGCCGAGCGCCGCCGCGAGGTGAAGGTCGCGCTCGAGGCGCTCAAAAACGGGGAGCGCGAATTGCTCGACCTCGCGTACTTTTCGGATCTCACCCAATCCGAGATCGCCGAACGCACCGGCCTGGCGCTGGGCACGGTGAAAAGCCGGATGCGCAGCGGACTCGCGCGCCTGCGCGACGCCCTGCGCGGACGCATCGGATAGCCGCGGCCATGAATCACAAGCAGCTCAAGGAACTGGTCGCGCTCAAGGCGCTCGATCGCCTCGAAGGCGACGATGCCCGCGCGCTGGACGCGCATCTGTCCACCGGATGCGCCGAATGCCAGCGCGAGCTCGAGGAGTTTCGCGAGGCGCTCGCCGCGATGGCGATGTCCGAGGCCGGCAACGGCTCTGCCGATCGCATCTGGCAGCGCCTCGAGCGCCGGCTGCATGCGATACCCGCGGGTCCCGAGCTTGGCCCGATCATCACGGTGCGCGCCGAGCGTCATGCCGATCCGATCGACATTCGCCCGGCGCGCCGCTACTCGCGAATCCGCACCGTCGCCGCGATCGCCGCCGCCGCTGCGGCCGTGATCATCGCGATCGTTCTTGCGGCGTCGTATTCCGCCGATGAAATCGCGCGCGTGCGCTCCGACACCAACGAGCAGATCGCCGCGCTCGACGATCGCATCAACAGCCTGCGCCAGGATCTCGATTCGGCCGGCGCGCGGCTCGCGGTCATCCAGCAGAAGCTCGCGCAGACCAGCGACCTGACGCTCGCGAGCCTCGCGCCCGACACGAAAGTTTTGAAGCTCACCGGCCTGCCGCCCGCGCCGCATTCGAGCGGCCTGCTCGTGCTCAGCGCGAGCCGCAGCTCCGCGGTGCTGCAGGTCTCGGGCCTGCCGCCGACGCCGCGCGACAAGGTCTACGAGGTGTGGTGGATCGGCCAGCAGAAAGGACCGACCCGCGCCGGCGTGTTCTCCTCCGGCGACAAGGGCACCGCCTCGATCGCACTCGCGATGCCGCCCGCCAAAGAAGTGCTGCTCGCCAGCGCGGTGACGCTCGAGCCCCGCGGCGGCACCGACAAGCCGACCGGCTCGATGTACCTGCGCGGCGATTTTCCGCAGCCCGCCCCGCCTCCTCCGCCGCCCTCCGACGACGACTAGCCGCGCGAAAATCGTCGCGACCTCGCCGCGCGGCTAATCCGGCGTTCGCCGCGCTCCGTATATGTAGATGTGAGCAGCAACAATTCCGGCTTCGACTTCGATCTCGATCGCTACCTGAGAGTCGCGGGCGCGACCAAGCCCGAGCTCTTCGACTGGAGCGCGCCGCAGCCCGCCCTCGACGACGAAGCGCTCTTCTGCCTCGGCTACATGATGGACGTCGAGTCGCACACCATCATCTACCTGCGCGACTTGCTGTCGACCTCGGTGGTGCGCGAGACCGAAGTCACCGCGTTTCTTTCCTGCTGGGCGTACGAAGAATTTTTTCACTCGCTCCTGTTGCGCCGCTTCCTCGCCGCGCAGGGAGTCGCGATCGAGGATCGCCGCTTCGCGGAGCTGCGGAGCCGCCGCAGCCTGATCGATCGGACCATTCGCCCGGTCTCTGCGATCATGTCGCGGCTCACGCGCCACTTCCCCGCGGTGCACATGACCTGGGGCGCGATCAACGAACTCTCGACGCTGACCGGCTACCAGTCGCTGATTCGGCGCACCGATCCGGCGCGCGAAAATGGCGCGCGGCCGTCGCTGCTGACCGCGATCCTCGAGCGGATCATCAAGGACGAGCGCCGCCACTTCGCTTTTTATTTCAACCAGGCGCGCCGCCGCTTGCGCGCGCCCGCCGCGCAGAAGCTGACCGCGTTCCTGCTGCGCCGCTTCTGGACGCCGGTCGGAACCTCCGTGCGCGGCGACGACGCGATGCGCCGCGTATGCCGGTTTCTGTTTCCCGCCGAAAGCGGAATCGCGCGGATGACCGCGCTCGATACCACGATCGCGCGCCTGCCGGGCCTCGGATGGTTCGATCTCGGCGTGCGCTACTGCGAAGGCGTGCAGTCGCTCCCGCATCTTACGCCCGGTGCCCCGAGCGCGACGCTCTCCTGCCCCACCTAAGCCGCCGCTTCCGCGCGGCTTGCCGCTGCGCGCGCGCGGCTGGTATGTGGAACTTCGCGGGCAGCCGTGCCGCGAGGCGAGGGACGCGATGTTCAAGGGTATCGATCATTTCGTGGTCGCGGTGCGCGATCTGGACGCCGCGATCGCGAGCTACATGCAGGCCGGGTTTACCGTGTCGCGCGGCGGCCGCCATAACATCGGCAGCGAGAACGCGCTGTTCGCTTTCGCGGACGGCTCCTATGTCGAGCTGATCGCGTTTCTCAATCCGGCCAGCGGCCATCCGTGGCAGCGCGCGCTCGAGCACGGCGGCGGAGTCGTCGATTTCTGCATGCAGACTGACGACCTCGCCGCCGACGTCGAGGCGCTGCGCCGCGCCGGCGCGAAAATCAACGATCCGTCCGCGATGACGCGCACGCGCCCCGACGGCTACGTGGTGAGTTGGGTGCTCGGAATCCCGGTGCCGCCGTTCAACGGCCAGGTCCCCTTCCTCATCAAGGACGAGACGCCGCGCGACGAGCGGATGCCGCGTGAGCGGACTCATCGCAACGGCGTGAGCGGCATCGAGTCGATCACGATCGCGGTCGACGACCCCGGCGCCACCAGCGCCTTCTATGCGCGCGTGCTGGGCAGGCCAGGCGTCCCGCTGCAACGCCCCGACCTCGGCGCGGCCGGAGTCGCATTCGCGATCGGGCCGCATCGGGTCGAGCTGGCCGCGCCGAAAAGCACCGAAGGCGCACTCGCCGAATGGCTTCGCGCGCGCGGCCAATCGCCCTACGAAGTGAAACTCAAAGCGGCGCGCGGCGCGGCGCGTCTCGACCCCGCGCTCCTGCAGGGCGCGCGCATCTCGATCGCGTGAAAGACGGCGTCGATTTGTATGTTTCGCCAGCCTGAGATCTGAGGTGACCGCATGGCCAACAACCTCGTGAAATTCGGATTTACCATTCCGCAGCGCGGCGTGTTCTTCGGAATCGCGAGCTGGCCCGAGATGATCGCGCTCGCGCGCGAGGCGGATCACAACGCGGTGTTCGATTCCGTATGGGTCGGCGACAGCGTGATGGCCAAGCCGCGTCCCGAATCGATCGCATTGCTCGGCGCGCTCGCCGCGGCGACCCAGCGCGTGCGGCTCGGCGTCGGATGCATGGCGAGCTTCCCGCTTCGCGATCCGATCGTGTTCGCCTACCAGTGGGCCACGCTCGATTTGATTTCCAAAGGGCGGATGCAACTCGCGGCGTGCACCGGGATCGTCGCCGGCGGCGTGAGCGCCAAAGAAGGCGCCACCTGGGGAATCACCGACGGTCAGCGCGGCAATCGGATGGCCGAGAACATCGCGATCTGCCGCCGCCTGTGGAGCGCAGACGAAGTCACCTTCGAGGGCAAGTACCGCTCCTTCAAGAATGTCTCCATCAAGCCGCACCCCGTCCAGCAGCCGTGTCCGATCTGGATCGCGGCAAACCCGCTGGGCGCGAATATCGACAAGCCGTTCCAGCGCATCGCAAAAATCGCCGACGGCTGGATGACGGTGCAGTTGTTCCCCGGCATGTTCGCGAAGAACTGGTCGAAGCTGAAGGAATTTCTCGAGGAGGAAGACGGGAACCCCGAAACCTTCCCGACCATCGCGTACCACAACATCAATATCAATCCGCATCGCACCGTGGCGCTCGCGGAGTCCAAGCGCTTTCTCGACGAGTACTATGGGCCCGTGTTCACGCCCGAAATGGTCGAGGCATGGACCGCCGCGGGCACTCCCTCCGAATGCGCCAAGCACCTGAACGCGCTGATCCGCGACGGCGCCAAGGAGATTACCTTCCGAATCACCTCATGGGATCAAAAGGGTCAATACGAACAACTGGTGAACGAAGTAATCCCACGAATAAACGGGTAGCCGCGGCGAAACAACCACCTGCCACGCCACTTCCGAAGTTCGCCGCCACCGTCGTGATCGGTGGCGGCACCGCGGGCGCCGCCGTCGCCGGTCTTCTCGCGGAGCATTCGGAGCAGCCCGTGCTGCTGCTCGAAGCCGGTCCCGACTACGGTCCGTTCGCCGCGGGACGATGGCCCGTGGAACTCACCAGCGCCGCGACGATACCGGCCACCCATGACTGGGGCTACCACAGCGGGGATCAATACGCGCCGCGCGTCGTCGCCTTCCAGCGCGCCCGTGTGATCGGCGGATGCTCGTCGCACAACGGATGCGCCGCGATCTGGGGCAGCCGCCTCGATTACGACGGATGGGCCGCGCTCGGAAATCCCGGCTGGTCCACGGACGAATTGCGGCCGCTGTTCCGCGCCGCCTCCGAGCGCCTGCGGGTGCGAATTCCGGAGCCGGAGGAGATCACTCCTTTCCAGCGCATCTCGATCGACGCCGCGGCCGCCGCCGGCATCCCGCGCGTCGCTGACCTCAACAATCTCGATGAGAACCTCGGGATGGCGCCGAGCCCGGCAAATATTTTTAACGGTGTCCGCTGGAACAGCGCCTTTGCCTATCTCGATCCGGTCCGCGAGCGATCGAACCTGACAATCGCCGGCGACTCGCAGTGCGACCGCCTCGAAATAAAGTCAGGACGAGTTAGCGCTGTCGTCGTAGCCGGCCCCGACGGTCCCGTCCGCGTCGAAGTCGGCCGCGTGATCGTGGCTGCGGGGGCCTACGGCTCTCCCGCGATTCTTCTCCGCTCCGGTGTCGGCGATCCCTCCGAGCTGCGCTCCGCCGGCATCACGCCGATCCACGAACTGCACGGAGTCGGCCGCAACCTGCATGACCATCCGCGGGTCAGCGTGAGTTACGCGGGAACGCGCGAGCTCGAAGCGATGATGGCCGCATTCGCGCGCGACCACTGGATGCCCGAGGAGCAGACCATCGCCAAGGCGCGGTCCTCGCGATGTAAGCAGGCATTCGATGTCCACATCTATCCGGTTGGCGGACCCGACCCCACGACTCCAACCGGCTGGGTATGGACACTCGAAGTCGCCTGCCTGACGCCACGCTCGCGCGGCGCGCTAAGACTAACCAGTGCAGACCCGGCAGCGGCGCCCGCAATCGACCATCGCTACCTGTCCGATCCCGACAATGAAGACTTGCGCGTGCTGACCGACGGCGTCGCGCTTGCCCGCGAGATAGCCGCGAAACCCGCCATGTCCCAACTCGCGGGCAAAGAGCGAGCACCGGGCAACAACATAGCGACCCGCACCCAGCTCGAAGCGTTCGTAAGAGCCAACTGTCTGCACTACTGCCATCCGGTAGGAACCTGCCGGATGGGCCCGGCAAGCGACAGGAGCGCGGTAGTAGATTCCCGCGGCAAAATTCACGGGCTGGACAACGCCTACGTAGCCGACGCCTCGATCATGCCCGCAATACCCCGCGCCAACACCAACCTACCATCCCTGGTAGCAGCCGAAAGAATCACCCGCTGGCTGCTGGAACCCTAGATAAGTCCAGCCTCTATCGAAGTGATCGAAACGAACGTTTCTGTGTCACTTACACTTCCGCAACCTAACAAAAGGTTCCAGTTTTTTGACTCACTGAAACGACGTTGGTTTTTGGTGCATTCTTTTGTCGCTAACCAACCAAAAAATTAGAATAAGAGGATTTCCCTAAGGCAGACAGGTTCAGAACAGCACCTAAACCACTGCTATCTCATTGAACACGAGAGAGACGACGTCATCCTGAGCGAAGGCTCACGAGCCCGGGTCCGCGAGCGGGCCCGGTTGATCATCCGCCAGCGCTCGCTCAACGGCCGCTGGGAGGTAGGACGCCGGTTGATCCGGTAGCGCACCCCCAACCTCGAGAAACTCTCGATCGTCTTCCTTCCAGTACGCCTGATCGCCGAACAGCTCCCGCTCCTGCCCATGCAGCAGCTCAGGCAGCTGGTTGATGTCGGCTACACTGGCCGCAGTCGCTCTAACCGTATGGACGATACCGCGCTTATCCGCTCCGATGTGCAGCTTCATCCCGAAGTGCCAGTTCTTGCCCTTGCGGGTCTGCTTCATTTCGGGGTCGCGAGTCGCACTGGCGTTCTTGGTTGAACTCGGCGCCGCGATTATGGTCGCGTCCACGATGGTTCCCGAGCGCAGCAACAGCCGGCGCTCTTCCAGCAAGCCCGCCACCGCATCGAAGATGGCTTTGGTCAGCCCGTGCTGCTCCAGCAGATGGCGAAAGCGCAGAATCGTAGTCTCGTCCGGCACCACCTCGTTGCCCAGCTCGACCCGCGCAAAGCGCCGCATCGACTCGCTGTCGTAGATCGCGTCTTCGGCCTGCGGGTCCGACAGGTTGAACCATTGCTGCAGGAAATAGATGCGCAGCATCTTCTCCAGCCCCAACGGCTGGCGACCTTGTCCTGCCTTGGGGTAGTGCGGTTCGATCAGCACAATCAGCCGCGACCACGGGATCACTGCGTCCATCTCGGCCAGAAACCGTTCGCGCCGAGTTACTTTGCCTTTTGCCTGCCACGCCATCGAAGCAAACGTCCACTGACTACCCATCACCCCACCTCCGCATCCGCCGACCCAACTAACTGTTCATACCCGAACCGAAACACTTGTGCAGAGCACCCTGCTAGGTGCGGAGGTGAGCCGAAGCGACGTTATCAATGAAATTGCTCCAAAGTGTTTGTCGTCCTACGCCGAGCGGTGGTAAGGACGTTAGCCGACGGCGAGACAAGTAGTTGCGTCGCACCGGCAAGGGAGAGCAAACGTGAACCTTGCGGGCATCGTCGCGAAGTTGAAGAAAGAACGCGAACGGCTCGATCGCTCGATAGCTGCGCTTGGCGGCGGCGCCCTGCGCAACTATAGTACGCTTGGATTTCGCGAGAGGAACACTAGACCAATCGACAGACGGTCTGGAGACCTGGAGTTGAAGTTTGTTGGCAAGAGAGTTCAACCCGAGCTCCCACGTTGGATTCTGAACTGAAAGGCGAAGCTCCAAAAACGCAGTACGCCAAGTCAGGCGACGTCCACATTGCCTACCAGGTCGTCGGCGACAAGCCCCTCGATCTCATCCAGGTCCCGCCATTCGTCTCCAATCTCGAGCTTCAGTGGGAGGATCCCGCTGAGGTGCATTACCTGAAGCGGCTGGCATCCTTTTCGCGCCTGATCATGTTCGACAAGCGCGGAACCGGATTGTCGGATCGCGTCACCGTAGCGACGCTCGAGGAACGAATGGATGACCTGCGGGCCGTGATGGATGCGGCTGGCTCGGAGCGTGGCGCGGTCTTCGGCAGTTCGGAAGGCGGAGCGCTCTCTATCCTGTTGGCAGCCACGCACCCGGAGCGCGTGTCGGCGCTGGTCCTCTACGGCGCATATCCTCGGGTGGCTCAGGCGCCTGACTACCCGGGTCGTGGTCCTGAGGAGCGCGCCCGGATCCTGAAGGAAATCGAACAGGGTTGGGGAGCCGAAGGCAGCCCGCTGGTCTTCGCTTCCGCTGCCAGCCGGATCAACGACGCCGGGTTTCGGGCAGCGACGGCGCGCTTCGAACGATTGTCCGCCAGCCCCGGAGCCGCGTTGGCGCTCATGAGCATGATTTTCCAGCTCGACATCCGTCATTTGCTCAACGCTATTCGCGTCCCGACGCTGGTTATTTACCGAACCGCAGACGTCATCCACGCGCAAGGCAGCCGCTACCTCGCCACTCACATCCCCGGCGTAAGATCGGTCGAGCTACCCGGAGAAGATTATCTTCCGTGGCTGGGCGACCAGGACGCGATCCTCGACCCGATCGAGGAGTTTCTCACCGGGGTGCGGCCAGTGCACGGCCGGGACCGAGTCTTGGCAACCGTGCTCTTCACCGACATCGTGAACTCGACGAAAAAAGCAGCCGAGTTGAGCGATCATCAGTGGCTGAGCCTACTGCGCGAACACAACGCGGTAGTGCGCAGGGAAGTGGAGCGGCATCGGGGACGGCTGGTCAAAACGATCGGGGACGGCGCGCTGGTGTACTTTGACGGGCCGGGCCGTGCCGTGCGTTGCGCGTGCGAAATCCGCTCGGCGGCCCGAGGCCTCGGGATCGAGATCCGCTGCGGACTTCATACCGGCGAGATCGAGCTCATTGGTGACGACATCGGCGGCATCGCGGTTCACATCGCCCAGCGCGTGTCGGCGCTCGCCGGGCCGGGCGAAGTTCTCGTCTCGCGGACTGTAACCGACCTGGTTGCCGGATCCGGTCTCGAGTTCGTAGATCGCGGAGAGCACGAGCTCAAGGGCATTCCCGCTCGCCAGCAGCTGCACGCCGTAAAGCCGTAGCCTCCGCATCCGCCGATCAACCTGTTCCTTTGTACACGAATCGATCAACTTGTGCAGAGGTTCCCTAGGCCCGTACCCCTTCCACAATCGAAAGCATTGTAGGTGTCGGCACAACCTTCGTGACCTTCAGCCCCGCACGCTGATACAACACCCGAAACTCCTGCTCAGTGCGCTCACAACCGCCCAGCAGAGCCATCATCAGAATATCCATCGTCTTACCGCGATGTGGCCCGTTGCCTGGCGGCGCTACGCGCGAGGGCATCGCCAGCCCTTCGTGAAGGCGACGTGTCAGACCCCCAGTACATGGCCGGAGTGGAGGAGAAGTTGAGCCTAATCACCGCGTTCAATATATAAACGGGATAAGTCGCCAGGTGCGCGCCTTGTAGGCCGGGTAAGTGTCGTGAAATTCTTTGAGCATCAATTGCTCCTCCCGGCCCGAGGCATATACAAAATAGGCAGCCGACCACACAAGCGGCACTGCCCACCACCAGTCGACCAGCGCCGAGCCTAGCAGGGCTAGCAATACTCCCGTGTATATGGGGTTGCGTATTGTAGCGTAGGGGCCCGAGGTCACCAGCTCGGGACTTTCTTTGACCGTGAGCGGCATGCCCCAGTTGCGCCCAAGGTATACCCGCGCCCACACCGCAAGCGCCACGCCTGCTGCAGTGCATACGACACCCAGCACGTTGAGCGCTGGGATAGGCAACACGCCCGTAAGGTAGGGCGAGCCCTGTAACAGGTTAAAAAGCACTATCACGCTAGCGATGATGCCCGCGCGCCACCAAATGTCGCCGAACCAGCTCCGGCGCACCATGCGCTTGGCGGTTAGTGCGCCAACGAGCCACACCAAACTAAATGTGAGCCAGATGACGCCGAGAGCCGCACCGTAGATAGTCATGCAAATATTGTAGCAATAAATCGGATAAGAGCTCTTAGTTCCGAATATTTGTTGTCGGAAGAGAGAGTGTGCACTGGAACCACCGTCGTCTTGAGAACGTCACTAGAAGAGGGAAGTCATCCTGAGAGTCTGAGATTTTTTAATAAAAGTGAAAATGAATTCAGTGCTCACCGTTGCTTGGAACGCCACCAGAACCACTGTCATTCATTGGGTCACGAAAGAGAGGACGTCATCCTGAGCGAAGGCTGCCGGAGTCGAAGGATCCTAACCGTTGCTGCGCTACCAAACCGTAATGTGCGATCAGCAGTGCCGAGGACACCCACCTCTTATGCGTTGAGTCGAGAGGGTCGCTTCGATCCTTCGACTCCGGCAGCCTACGCTCAGGATGACGTTCGTTTTCTAGGCGAGATAATGGGACGACGGTGGTTCCATTGCGGTACCGAGCGGCGGTGCGCATAGAATTCATCTTCACTTTAGAAAAAATCACAGACTCTCAGGATCACGTACTTTTATTGGCGAGTTATCGAGACGACGGTGGCTTCGGTTTCGCTTCTTTTTTTGGCTACTCGAAAAATCACAGACTCTCAGGATGATATCCCTCCTTTTGTTGACTGACTGAGCGACAGTGCTTTCGGTGCGTTGTTCGCGACGAAAAAAAATCCCAACCGCTCCACTCCTTGTCGTTCAGCATCTCTTCTCCCGAAATTGTGTAAGATTGATCGCAGATGGCCTCGGCGAACAACATCCCGCGCATCGTCGTTGGCGCGACTGGCAGCGGCGTTGGCAAGACTACCGTTACCGTCGCGCTGATCGCGGCGTTGCGCGCGCGCGGACTTAACGTCGCGGGCTTCAAATGCGGCCCCGACTATCTCGACCCCACCTATCACGAGCGCGTGCTGGGAAAACCGTCGCACAACCTCGACGGCTGGATGATGGGACGCGAGGCGGTGGCCGCGACTTTCGCGCGCGCGTCGGCCGGCGCCGACGTCGCGGTGATCGAGGGCATGATGGGCCTGTTCGATTCCGCAACGCCCACCGGCGAGGAAGGCTCCTCTGCCGAGATCGCGAAGTGGCTCGCCGCGCCGGTGCTGCTCGTCGCCGACGCGTCGGGAATCGCGCGAACTATCGGAGCGATCGCGGCGGGCTTCGCGCGCTTCGATCCGGCCGTGCGCGTCGCGGGCCTCATCTGCAACCGCGTCGGCGGCCGCGGCCATCTCGACCTGCTGCGTGACGCGCGTCCCGAAGTTCCGATCGTCGGCGGATTTCCCGGCAGCCCCGAACTCGCGTTTCCGGAGCGGCACCTCGGCCTCAGGACCGCCAACCGCGCCGCGGTTCCCGAGCGCTTGTTCGATGCGTGGGGAAGCCTCGCCGCGCAATGGCTGGATCTCGACTCGATCCTCGCGATCGCTAGCTCCGCGCCGCCGATCGCATTCGTGGAGCAGCGCGCGCATGACGCACCGACGCGCGCGCATGGGCCGCAAACACGATGCCGTATCGGCGTCGCCTACGACGACGCATTTCATTTCTATTACGAGGACAACCTGCGGCGCCTGGAGACCCTCGGCGCGGAGATCGTGAATTTCGCGCCGAGCCGCGACCGCACGCTGCCCGACGTCGACGGCCTCTACTTCGGCGGCGGCTATCCCGAGGCGGTCGCGCGCGAACTCTCCTCCAACGCCGCGATGCTCGCGGCGATTCACGACTTCGCGGCGCGCGGCGCTCCGATTTACGCGGAGTGCGGCGGCCTGATGTACCTGAGCGATGGAATCAGAACGCTCGACGGGAAATTGTGGCCGATGGCGGGGCTGGTCCCCGGCGTTGCCGCGATGTCGGATCGGCTCCAGGCGCTCGGCTACGTCGAAATCGAAACGGTCGCCGACACGATCCTCGGGCCGGCGGGTCTGCGTTTCCGCGGACACCAGTTCCGCTACTCGATACTCGAGCCGGGCGCATTCGAAGTCGAGCGCGCCTACACCGTCAGGCCGCGATGGGGCGGCGCCGCGTTCGCGGAAGGCTACCGCGTGAACAATCTGCTCGCGTCCTACGTGCACGCGCACTGGGCCTCGAATCCCCAGGCCGCCGAAAATTTCGTGCTGTCATGCCACAACTCGCGCGCACGCTGATGATCCAGGGCACCGCTTCGGCGGTGGGCAAGAGCCTGATGGTGGCGGCGCTGTGCCGGATTTTTCGCGACGCGGGAGTGCGCGTCGCGCCGTTCAAGGCGCAGAACATGGCGCTCAACTCGTTCGTCACTCCCGACGGCGGCGAGATTGGACGCGCGCAGGCGGTGCAGGCGGAAGCGGCGGGAATCGATCCCGCGGTCGAGATGAATCCGATCCTGCTGAAGCCCGAGCCCGGGATGCGCTCGCAGGTCGTCGTGATGGGCAAGTCGCGCGGCAGCATGACGTGGCCGGAGTACGGGCGCCTGAAACCCGAGATGCGCGAGATCATCGCGCGCTCGCTGCAAACCCTGCGCGAGAATTACCAGGTAGTGGTGATCGAGGGCGCGGGAAGTCCCGCGGAAATCAACCTGTCCGCCGACGACCTGGTGAACATGCACGTGGCGCGAATCGCCGACGCGCCGGTCGTGCTGGTCGGCGATATCGATCGCGGCGGCGTCTTCGCGCAACTGGTCGGCACCATGGAGCTGCTCGCGCCGGCCGACCGCGCGCGCGTCGCCGGATTTGTCATCAACAAATTTCGCGGCGAGAAGTCCCTGCTCGGGCCGGGACTGGGTCTTCTCGAGCGGCGCTGCGGGGTGCCGGTCTTCGGCGTGATTGCCCTGGATTGAAGACCTGCGCATCGCGGACGAGGACTCGGTCGCGCTCGACGACCGGCAGCGGCGGCGGCGCCGGCTCCAGGAGCCATCGCCGTCGTCGATCGACATCGCGGTGATCCGGCTGCCGAGCATCTCGAACTTCGACGACTTTGCCGCGCTGGAGCACGAGCCCGACGTCACGCTGCGCTTCATCTCCGGCATTGGCGGGGTCAGGCGCGCGGACCTGCTGGTGATTCCGGGATCGAAAAGCACGGTGCGAGACCTCAAGTGGCTGCGCGGCGAGCTCTTCGACCACGAGCTCGAGCAGCGCATGATTCACAGCCGGCCGATCCTGGGAATCTGCGGCGGATGCCAGATGCTCGGCGAATGGATCGAGGACCCCGACCGGGTCGAGTCGAAGCAGCGCCGCACCGAGGGCCTCGGCCTGTTGCCGATCGTCACGCGGTTCGAGCGCGACAAGCTCACCGCGCAGGTCAAGGCGCGGGTCGCAACGCCGAGCTGGCTCGGGCGGGCGGAAGAAATCGGCGAAATTTCCGGCTACGAAATACACATGGGCCGCATCGAGGCCGACGACAGCACCTGGCGGCCATTTCAGATCGTGTCGCGAAACGGCGCGCCCTGCGACGTACCCGACGGCGCGATCAGCGTCGATGAGAGCGCGGTGGGAACCATGATTCACGGCCTGTTCGAGAACGACGCGATGCGCGCGGCGCTGTTGCGCTCGCTGCGCAGGCGCAGGGGCATCCGCGCCGCGGGCGGGCCGGTCGCGATCGCCTCGCGCGAGGACGAATACGATCGGCTCGCGGCGGCGGTGCGCAACAACGTCGACCTCGCGGCGATCCGGCGCATCGTGGGGTTGCCGTGAGCGCGCGCGAGCGCGCCGGAGTTTCGCGAGCGCGCCGCGATCAAGACATCGCCGCGCGGAACGACTAACATTATTTGCCATGAAGACCGAGAAAGCCGACGACGAGCGCAAGAGCATCGCGGAATTTCCCGCCGCGCCGCTGACGCTCGAAGGCTTCGCCGTGCTTCATCAGATGTTCCGCGTCCGCCGCGCGTCGTGGCGCGCGCTCGAGCATTCTGAGCGCTCGCGAATCGTGGCGGAGGCCGCGCGGCTGTTCGACGAACTGGGGCGCCGCGAGGACGGCGAGACGGCGCTGTTCTCCGCGCTCGGCCACAAGAGCGATTTGATCGTCGTCCACTTCCGACGGAGCCTCGACGAGCTCAACCAGGCCGAGCTCGCGCTCGCCGCGCTCGGCCTCGGCGATTATCTGGAGCAGACGACCTCGTACCTGTCGGTGATCGAAATCGGCCTCTACGAGGCGACCGTCGCGCTCTACGAGCGGCTCGCGAAGGAGGGCGTCGCGGCGCGCTCGCCGGAGTTCCAGAGCGCGGTCGTGGCGGAGCTCGCGCAGCAGCGCAGCAAGATCGCATCGCGGCTGTATCCGCGGATCCCCCAACGTCGCTACCTGTGCTTCTATCCGATGGACAAGAAGCGCGACGGCGCCGACAACTGGTACCGGCTGCCGATCGCGGAGCGCCGGCGCCTGATGCACGAGCACGGACTGGTCGGCCGTCGCTACGCCGGCGAAGTCACGCAGATAATTTCGGGATCGATCGGCTTCGACGATTGGGAATGGGGCGTGGACCTGTTCGCCGACGATCCGCTGGTGTTCAAGAAGCTCGTCTACGAGATGCGCTTTGACGAGGCTAGCGCCGCCTACGCAAAGTTTGGCACATTCCACGTCGGCCTGCGGATCGAGTCTGGCAACCTGGTCGCCCTACTCGCCACCTAGCCTCGCCATCACCATGATCTTGCTTCCAACTTAAATGGGTTGGCGTGGCGGCGCGGGTCGGTGCGTCGCGCTTGCTCCCATCGGTCATATCTGATTTAGCGAGCACCAGCAGGAGGCGCGCGATGATCACGCAGGGCGACGACTATCCGCTTCATCAGACCCCTGAGCCGGTTCAGCAGGTCTTCACCAGCGATCGAAACTTTTACGATCGATTTTTTTTCAACGGCTACTTCCGCGAGGGCGAGCCGTACTTCGCCGCCGCGATGGGGATCTACCCGAACGTCGGAATTATCGACGGAGCCTTCAGCGTCGTGGCCGACGGCGTGCAGCATTGCGTGCGCGCATCGCGGGTGCTTGGCGCCGATCGCCTCGACACGCGCGTCGGTCCGGTGTCGATCGAAGTGGTGCGCCCGATGCGAGCGCTCAGAGTGCGCGTCGATCACGAGGCCGTCAAGGCGGACCTGGTGTTCGAGGCGCGCGCGATGCCGATCGAGGAGCCGCGCTTCACCCGGCGCACCGGACCGCGGCTGACGTTTGATCTCACTCGCTTCACCCAGCATGGCGGCTACACCGGAAGCCTCACCGTCGGCGCGCGCACTTACGACGCGAATCCCTCGCGGGTGTGGGGCTCGCGCGATCGGTCCTGGGGCGTGCGCAACATTGGTCCGCAGGATCCGGCGGGAGTGCCAGCGGCCACGATGCCGCAATTCTTCTGGCTGTGGTCGCCGAGCAACTTCGAAGATTTTTGCACGCACTTCGACGTGAATGAAAATGAAGATGGCTCGCGATGGCATCAGTTCGGAGCGGTTACGCGCGCCGAGCCGTCGGCGCCGATCGATTTGGCGACCACGGTCGACTGGAAAGTGGACTACGCGCCGCGAACCCGTCACGCCAAACGCGCGGAGATCATTTTGCGCACGGCGAGCGGCGAGCATCGCGTGGAACTCAGCACCCTCTACAACTTCTACATGCAGGGAATCGGCTACGGACATCCGAAGTGGGGACACGGGCATTACCTGGGCGCCGACGTCTCGACCTACGACTCATTCAAAACCGCCGCCGCCGACGAGCGTGATCCGATGTACCAGCACATCCAGGCGGTATGCCGCGCAAAGTGCGGCGGTAGAGAGGGTATGGGAATTCTGGAGATGGCGATCTACGGACCGCACGCACCGAGCGGCCTCAAGGATTTTCTGGACATGCATCCGTAACGCGGGCCAGCGTCCGGCGAAGGAAGCTCAGCGGCGAAGCTTGCTTACCAGGCGGCCAACGATTCCGGGCTTCGGCACCGGCGCCTCGAGCGGCGGCGGTGGTTCCTTGCCTGCCTTGAGCGCCGCGAAGATTGCTTCGACCTCGCCGTCGAGTGGGAAGCGATGCGTGGCCGCCTTGGAAAAGATCAGATGTCCGTCGGCGATCACGTCGAACTGCCCGCTGCTGCCGGGATTTATCTCGGTGGGTTCCCCGAAGCTGGATTCGAGCGAGGCGGCCAAACTGGCCGCATGCGGTTTGTAGCCTCAAGCCGCGCAGTAGAGAATTTCGGTAGCCATGATCAGAGAGTAGTCGCTTAAGGAATGGTACTCAAACGCGAGTGCAGGGTGCTGCGATGGCAGGTCGTTCGCATGGCTTCATCAGCGCGCCTGACATTTTGATCCAAGCGTCGCGAAACTCACCCGCGTTTCACGCTTCCCCTTTGGCTAAGATGCGCGCTTCGCGCGCTGCTGGCTCGCCATGCCGACGGCCTCGCATCGGAGCAACGGCTGAGATCCGGAGCCTGTCATGAGCCTGCCGAAGGGACTCTGGCGGCCTTCGCTCAGGGGATGACGTCGCTCTTTGAATGGCGCCCGATGGAGCTAGCTTGGACTGGCCGGGACGTTGGAGCGCTCCATCGCTAGTTCGGCTTCGAGGCTTTGGCGGTCGCGGCCGATCGTGGCGATGGCTAGCGTCTTGCCTTGGCGCTGATAGGAGAGCTTGCAATTTTGATCTTCGATGCTGCCGTCCAGATCGATCCTGTCCCAATTCTCTGCGTGACCTACGTAGTTCAGGGTGAAATCGAACTGCGTGGTCCAGAAAAAGGGTATGGTGTCGAAGCGCTCGCGATGACCGAGTATGTTGCGGGCCGCGGTTTGTCCCTGGCGTTGGGCTACGACCCAATGCTCGACGCGAATACGTTCGCCAGTTAGTGGATCCGGCCAGCGAGCGATGTCGCCGGCGGCGAAAATGCCCGGGACACTGGTTTCGAGATGCTCGTCGACCAGTACCCCGCGATCGGTCCGGATCCCGGCGCGCTCCGCAAGATCGGTTAGCGGCTTGACGCCAATTCCGATCACAACCAGGCCGGCCTCGATCGTGTGGCCGTCGGTGAGCGTCACTTTGTGTTCATCGATCGAGACCACGCTCTGTTGCAGGTGGAACACCACCCCTTTGCGTTGGTGCAGGCTCTGCAGGTATGCGCCGACCCCGGGACCTAGAACTTTCTCCATCGGCACCGCTTCCGGCGCAACGATGTGGACCTGGAGCTTGGGCTGAACCAGGGAAGCTGCGACCTCCATCGCGATGAAGCTGGCGCCTATCACGACGATGCTTTTGGCCTTGCCGGCCTTGGCAATAATCGCGCTGCAATCGCTGCGCGTGCGCAGGTAGCTAACATGAGGCAGATCCGCGCCGGGTACCTCGAGCTTGACAGGCGCAGCGCCCGTCGCGAGCAGGAGCGCGTCGAACTTACGGCGGCCGCCCTTGACGAGTTGGACGCTATGGCTGCGCGGATCTATCGCCGCGACGCGAGTGTTCAGCAGCAGTTCGATCTCGTGCTTGCGGTAGAAATCCGGAGTGTGGAGCGGGAGCAACTTTTTGCTCGCGGCGCCAGTAAGAAAGTCCTTCGACAGAGCAGGACGATCGTAGGGAACGCTGTCGTCCGCGCTGATCATGGTCAGGCGGCCCCGATATCCCTGATGCCGCAACATTTCGGCGGCGGCCTCAGCGGCCGCGCCGCCGCCCACGATTACGACTCTCTGCGGCGATTTCGCGGAACTGGCCGGCGGCGGGTTTTTCCCCGCCTTTTTTCCACGCACGAAGAGCTTTCGGCCAGTTGTTTCAACCTTCCAACAGGTCACCGGGGCAAGCGCCGGAGCGCGGATCGCCTCACCGGTGCGAAGGCTGAAACAGGCATGATGCCACGGGCATCGCACCGTATCATCGACCATGAGGCCGTCGGCCAGCGGACCGCTGTAATGGGTACAGTGCGCGCCGATGGCGAAGTAGGCGTCCTCGCGGCGAGCCACCAGGATCGGTTCGCCTTTGAAATGTCCTTGCAGCATCGCGCCGTCGGTGAATTTGCTGAGCGAGACGCCGCGCGCGAAATCGGGCCCTTTCTGTTTTTTTTCAGCCATTGTCAGGTACCCGGAGTTTACCGTTCTGCTACTGCGATGCCGAGAACGCGGGACCCGCGGGTTGTTGGGAACAATTCAGGCTATCCGTAAGATTCCCACTTCAACTGCGCGTCTTCCCGCTGCCTGAAATCACCTTCTCCCAGCATGCGGCAATCTTCGAACGAGTTCGATTGAGCTTACCCACTTCGCCACCTTGAAGCCCAAACTGCTGTGCATGCTGATCGTGCTCCAACCAGCCCGAACCGAGCTGAGGAGCGCGACTGTACCCGCCCCTTTCACTCGGGTGGTTTTCTCCGGGCGTTAGCGGCCGTTGTTTGGTAGGTCTACGAAGACGGCGGCGGCGACCACTGAGGACCACAGGCCGTCGCGGTCGCCGATTGCTGATTGGGTTACGTTGCGGGTGGTGACGATTTTGTCCGAGACCCGCCACAGGTCTTTGCGCTCGTCGTAGCTGAGGTTTGGATCGAAATCGACGCCCAGGATCGTCGCGAGCATCATCGCGGCCAGGTCCTCGGCGTAGTCGCCCGCCTTCTGATCGGTCTCGCCGAAGCTGTGATGCTCGGACAGGTATCCGTAGTTGGCGGTGTTGGCAGGAATCGCGACGCCGACCGATGACGCGATCAGCCGGTGCGGTTCGTTACTCGCGTTATCGCTCATCACGGCGAAGACAATCTGTCCCGGCGTCAGGTACTTGAGGCCTTCCTGCTGGCTGATGAGCTTGCAGTAGGGTGGGAAGATCGATTTGACGCGGACCAGGTTGAATTCGGCGATACCGGCGGAGCGCAGCGCGAGCTCGAAGGAGGTGAGTTTTTCGCGATGCCTGCCGACGCCCTTGGTCAGGAACACCCCTTTCGGAATCGGCCCCATTTTTTTCTCCGAATACCTCGCTAGCTCGAGGCGCGCGCAGCGACGATCTCTACCCCACAATTCGCATGCGGCGCCGCCCAAACCGCTCCTCGTATTATATCAAACCGCGCGCAAAGGCTACGTCAAAGCGTGTTGATGGGCTGATACTCGCCGAACACGCGGCGCATCGCATCGGCGATCTCGCCGAGCGTGCACCACGAGCGCACCGCACCGACAATCATGGGCATCAGATTGGCGCCGTCGCGGGCGGCGTCTTCGACGCGCCCGAGCGCTGCAGAGGCAGCGGCGCGGTCGCGCTCGGCGCGCACCCGCGCGACATTTTGTTTCTGCTTCTCTTCGAGCGCGGGCTTGACCTTCAAAATGTCCGCGGGCGGCGCGTCGCCGGCGGTGAACTGATTGACCCCGACGATGATCCGTTCCTTGGTCTCTATCTCGCGCTGGTAGATGAATGCGGCGTTCTGAATTTCGCGCTGCAGGTAGCCGCGCTCGATCGCCGCTACGGCGCCGCCGAAATCGTCGATCTTCGAGAGGTACTCCTGCGCTTTTTTCTCCAGCTCGCCCGTCATGCTCTCCAGGAACCAGGAGCCGCCGAGCGGATCGACGGTGTCGGCCACGTCGGACTCGTACGCGATCACCTGTTGCGTGCGCAGCGCGAGCAGCGCCGAGGCTTCGGTTGGCAGCGCCAGCGCTTCATCGCGGGAGTTGGTGTGCAGCGATTGCGCGCCGCCGAGCACGGCGGCGAGCGCCTGCAGCGTGACGCGCACGACGTTGTTGTCGACCTGCTGCGCGGTAAGCGTCGCGCCCGCGGTCTGCGCGTGAAAGCGCATCATCATCGAGCGTTCGTCCTTGGCGTTGAAGCGCTCTTTCATGATGCGCGCCCACAGCCGCCGCGCGGCGCGGAACTTCGCGATCTCCTCGAAGAAATTGTTGTGCACATTGAAGAAGAACGACAGGCGACTCGCGAACGAATCGATCTCGAGGCCGGCCTTGAGCGCGGCTTCGACGTACGCGATGCCGTCGGCCAGCGTGAACGCGAGCTCCTGCGCGGCGGTCGAGCCGGCTTCGCGGATGTGGTAGCCGGAAATCGAAATCGTATTCCAGTTGGGAACTTCCTTGCTCGCGAAGCTGAAGATGTCGGTGATTATGCGCATCGAGCCGCGCGGCGGATAAATATAAGTGCCGCGCGCGACGTACTCCTTCAGGATGTCGTTCTGGATGGTGCCGTTGACCTGATCCCATTTGACGCCGCGCCGCTCCGCGACCACCAGGTAGAGCGCGAGCAGAATCGAGGCGGTCGCGTTGATCGTCATCGAGGTCGAAATTTTGTCGAGCGGCAGACTGTCGAGCAGCGTTTCCATGTCGGCTAGCGAGCAAATGGAGACGCCGACGCGGCCGACCTCGCCGGAAGCCAGCGGATGGTCGGCGTCGCGGCCCATCTGCGTCGGCAAGTCGAACGCGACTGAGAGCCCGGTCTGTCCCTGCTCGAAGAGGTAGCGGTAGCGGCGGTTGGATTCCTCGGCGGTGCCGAAGCCCGCGTACTGGCGCATCGTCCACAGCCTCCCGCGGTAGAGGGTGGGCTGCACGCCGCGGGTGAACGGGTACTCGCCGGGGAAACCGATTTCCTTCAGGTAGTCGCTGCCGTCGTAGTCCTCGGGATCGTATTCGCGCTTGACCTCGATTCCGGAGCTGGTGGCGAAGCGCTTTTTGCGCTCGGGGCCGCGCTTGAGGGCGGGATTGAGCTTGCGCTCCTCCCACGATTTGCGCGCGTCGCTTAGCGCGCGGTGATCGTCGTCCGGGGTGCGGGGCATGGTCGCTCGCCTCAACTACTCGATTACGATCATTAACTCGCCCTTCTCTACAGTCTGGCCCGCCACCACCTTAACCTCAACGACCTTGCCGTCCTTGGGCGACTTAACTTCATTTTCCATTTTCATCGCTTCGAGAATCAGGACGCCCTGATCGCGCTTGACCCCGTCGCCTGCTACCACCATGACGTTGACGACCCGGCCGGGCATCGCGGCCTTCATCTCGACGCGGCCGCTGACTTCGCGGCGGCGCGTGCCGGCTCTGAGAGCGCGCCGCGCCGCATCGACCAGCGTCAGGCGAGTTGCGCCGGTGCGCGAGGCGACCACGAGCTCGTCGCCATCACGCACCACGTCGAAGTCGAACGATCGATCGCCGAGTAGCACGGAGAAAGACGCGGGGCCGACCTGGCGCAGGTCAGCCTCGAAGCGGCGCTCGCCTAGGCGGATCGCGCAGGACTCGGCCGAGAGCTCCTCGACTTCGATCTCGTGCTCCGCGCCGTCGAGCGTCGCAACGTAACGCATCACGGCTATCTCCTCAGCGCGTCGAGGCGCCCGACGGTGCGCCACGCAGATGGGCGCGGCGCGTTGGCCGATTGAGGCTGGGCACTGGAGCCGGCCTGGCCGTTGGGGCTGGTGTGATTCAGGCTCCGATGCGCCGCGACGGCCGCAAGCAGAACTGCAGCCAGATGTTCATGATCGGGCGCGCTTGAATCTGCGCCGGGATGGTACTCCTGGTGAATGAAGTTGGTATCGTAGTCGCCCTTCAGGAAGCGCGGATTGCTCATGATCCATCGATGGAACGAGAGATTGGTGCGCAGGTCGCCGGAAATTACGAATTCGCCGAGCGCGCGGCGCATCCGATCGGTCGCCTGATCGCGATCGGCGCCCCACGCGGCCAGCTTGGAGATCATCGGGTCGTAGAAAACCGGAACTTCCGCGCCGGCGTAAACACCCGCGTCGTTGCGGACGCCAGGGCCGCTGGGAAAGCGTAGGGTCTCGATTCGGCCCGGAGCGGGAACGAAGCCAGCCTCCGGGTCTTCGGCATAGATGCGGCATTCCACCGCCCATCCGCGCTGCGCGAGATCCTTCTGCTTGAACTTGAGCTTCGCGCCGGCCGCGATCTCGATTTGCGCGCGGACCAGATCGATGCCGGTGACCATTTCGGTGACCGGATGCTCGACCTGGATGCGGGTGTTCATTTCCATGAAGTAGAAGTTGCGCTTGGCATCGGCGAGAAACTCGATAGTGCCGGCGTTGACGTAGCCGACCGCCTTGGCCGCCTTGACCGCGACCTCGCCCATCGCGCGGCGCATCTCCGGGGTGACGAACGGGGACGGCGACTCCTCGACGACCTTCTGATGGCGGCGCTGCACGGAGCATTCGCGCTCGAAGAGGTGAACCACGTTGCCATGCGCGTCGGCGAGGACCTGGACTTCGATATGCCGCGGGCGGTCGAGAAATTTCTCGACGTAGAAGCGGCCGTCGCCGAACGAGGACTTCGCCTCGCTCTGGACCATACGGACGATCGAGCCGAGATCTTTTTCGCTCTCGACCAGGCGGAGTCCCTTGCCCCCGCCGCCGGCGGCCGCCTTGACCATGATCGGAAATCCGATTTTGAGCGCGGTATCGCGGACTTCGTCTTCGGTCTCGAGCGTGCCGGGCGAGCCGGGGACCACCGGCACGCCGGCGCCCGCCATCAGCTTGCGCGCCTCGACCTTGTCGCCCATCTTTTCGATCGCGTCGGGACTGGGGCCGATCCAGGTGAGCCCGGCGGTCTGCACCGCACGCGCGAACTTCGCGTTTTCGGAAAAAAATCCGTAGCCGGGATGGACCGCGTCGGCGCCGGTGCGTTTGGCGGCCTCGAGAATGCGATCAGTTTTCAGGTAGCTCTCGGCGGCGGGCGCGGGACCGACCAGCACGGCGAAGTCGGCTTCGCGCACGTGGAGCGCGGCGCGATCGACCTCCGAGTACACCGCGACGGATTCGATTCCCAACTCGCGGCAGGCGCGAATGACTCGCACCGCGATCTCGCCGCGGTTGGCGATTAGCACTCGCTTGAACATCACAAGGGTATGTTGCCGTGCTTGCGGGGCGGATTCTTCTCGCGCTTGTTCTCGAGCGCCTTGAGCGCGCTGATAATCCGCGGCCGCGTCTCGCGCGGCATGATGACCTCGTCGATATAGCCGAGCTCGGCGGCCTTGAAGGGATTGGCAAAAGTCCTGCGGTAATCGTCGGCGAGGCGGGTGCGCTCGGCGACCGCGTCCTTGGCGTTGAGGATCTCGTTGCGGAATACGATGTTGATCGCCTGCTCCGGGCCCATCACCGCGATCTCGGCGGTCGGAAAGGCGAAGTTGAAATCGCCGCGGATATGCTTTGACGACATCACGTCGTAGGCGCCGCCGTACGCCTTACGCGTGATAACGGTGACCTTGGGGACGGTCGCCTCGCAGAACGCGTAGAGCAGCTTCGCGCCGTGGCGGATGATGCCGCCGAACTCCTGCTGGGTGCCGGGCAGAAAGCCGGGCACGTCGACGAAGGTGACCAGCGGAATATTGAACGCGTCGCAAAAGCGCACGAAGCGCGCGGCCTTCACCGACGCGTCGATGTCGAGGCTGCCGGCGAGGTAGGCAGGCTGGTTGGCGACCACGCCAGCGGAGTGGCCGCCGAAGCGCGCGAAGCCGACCAGCATGTTGCGCGCGAAGTCCTTCTGCACTTCCATGAAGTGGCCGTCGTCGACGACGTGCTTGATGACCTCGCTCATGTCGTAGGAGCGGGTCGGATTTTCGGGGACGATCGAATCGAGCGCGGCGTCGCGACGCTCAGGATCGTCGCCGCTGGGCACGAACGGCGGGTCGTCGACGTTGTTCGATGGGATGTAGGAGAGCAGCTCGCGGATGGTGAGCAGGGCGCCCTGGTCGTCGTCGGCTTCGAGATGGCATACGCCGGACTTGGTCGCATGCGTGTCGGCGCCGCCGAGCTCCTGCATCGTGACTTCCTCGTGGGTGGCGGCCTTGATGACGTCGGGGCCAGTGAGAAACATGTACGAGGTGTCGCGCACCATCACCACGAAGTCGGTCAACGCGGGCGAATAGACCGCGCCGCCGGCGCACGGGCCCATGATCGCGGAAATCTGCGGCACCACGCCCGAGGCCATCACGTTGCGCAGAAAAATGTCGGCGTAGCCGGCGAGCGAGACGACGCCTTCCTGGATGCGCGCGCCGCCGCCGTCGTTGAGGCCGATCACCGGGCATCCGGTTTTGGCGGCGAGGTCCATCACTTTGCAAATTTTTTCCGCGTACGCACCCGACAGGCTGCCGCCGAAGACGGTGAAATCCTGCGAGAAGACGCAGACCTGGCGGCCGTCGATGGCGCCATAGCCGGTAACTACGCCGTCGCCGGGAATTTTCTTACCGGCCATCTCGAAATCGGTGATGCGATGGGTCTTGAACTTGTCGAATTCGACGAAGGTACCGCGGTCGAGGAGAAATTCCAGGCGCTCGCGAGCGGTCATACGGCCCTGCTCGCGTTGGCGCTTCTGCTTGTCTTCACCGCCGCCAAGTTCGGCCTGGCGGGTGAGTTGTTGCATTCGCTCGAGGTTCTCTTTTAGGCCCATGATGCCGAAAATCCGCGCAGACAAAGGATGTTACGGATGCAAGACCGGCGGCGCAAATCGCGCCACCGGATGATAGATATCGCAAGCGCGACGGCGGTTAAAGCGGTCACGATTGCGCGCGATGCTGGCGCCGGCGGCGTCCGATCATGCGGTCTCCTCATTCCTGCGCGTGCGGCGTGAAGCCCTGGAACTCGAGTCGATCACCCGGTTTGACGCGGTGGCGCGCACAGAATCCGCCGTTTACCTCCAGCACGTATTGGGACTCGCCTTTGACGCCGACCGGGGTCTCCGAGTACGGCTCGGCGTTGGCAACGATTCCGATTATCCGCGCGCGCGAGTCAGCGAAGATCATGTCGAGCGGGATCACGGTATTCTTCATCCAGAAATGCTGCTCGTCGGCGCCGGCGAAAACGAACAGCATGCCGGCACCCTCGTCGAGATAAGTGCGGTACATCAGTCCGGTCTCACGCTCAGGGCTGGTGTCGGCGATTTCGACTTTGACTTGGACGCGGGGAGCGCCGTCCGGTGCGACGATCGATACCGACGGGCCGCGCGCGCAGGCCAGTAAGATCAGCGCCGCAACGATCGCGGCAACCGGGGAAAATCGCTTGTTCACGCTTGCGTCGCGGGAGAGCCCTCGCGCGCCCGCCATCCAATTTAATCACTCAGGCGAGATAGCTTCGAGTTCGCGCCCGGCTGTCTCCGGGAAGAACAGCATGATAAACGGCGCGATCATCCAGAACACGGTCAGATAGCGGACCGCGATCCAATGCGAGCCGGTGAGCCCGTAGAGCAAGCCCTCGAGGAGCAGGCCGATGGCGCCGCCGGTGGTTCCGGCGACGGCCAGAGCGCTGCCCGCGGTGGATCGATGCGAGGTCGGAAACAGCTCCGCGCTGTACGCGCCGAGGATGGTGCCCGCTGCGGTATCGAAGAACAACTCGAGCGTCCACGCGGGAGCGACCGAGAAACCCGGCGCGGTGTAGATCCAGATCGTGAGTAGCGGGGCGAGAAACATGAACAGCGCGCCCATCGAGCGCCGCCCGAAACGATCGCTGAGCCGGCCCGCGATGATGTTGCCCAGGATTCCCAGTCCGCCGCCGACGAAGAACAACGTCGAGACGTTGGCGGGCGAGTAGCCGTGCACCTCCTGCAGAAATTTGGGAAGCAGGATGCCGGCCGAACCGGCGCCCATCGAGGCGAGGAACGAAACCGACAGCATCAGGGCGAGGCGGCCCGGATACGCGCGGAACAACTGGATCATCGGCTGCCACACGCGCGTGGGCTGCTCGCCGGAGCGCGCCTCGGCTTCGAAGCGCTGGCTCTCGGGCAATATGCGCCGCAGCGGAATGATCGCGATGAGGGGAATCAGCGCGAGTGCATACATCCCGCGCCATCCGTACGGGATTACGAACACCAGCGCGAAAACCAGCGCAGCGAGACCATAGCCCATCGATGAAACCGCGCTCAGCAGGCCGATCGCCCATCCGCGATGGGCAGCGTCGACCTCCTCGGCGAGGATCACCAGCGCGATGGTCGCCTCGGCGCCGGCGAAGGCGCGCGCCAGTAACTGAGCTATGATGAAGGTGCGCTCCGCCGGTGCGATCGCACTGAGGGCGGTGAAGATCGTGTAGCCGACGATCGTATAGAGCAGCAGCTTGCGGCGGCCGAACACGTCGGCGAGCGGCGTGATCAACAACGACAGTATGTAGCCAAGGCGGATGAAGGAGAGCATCGCGCCGAGATGCGCCTCGGCGACGTGCAAGCCGGCCTGGATTTGCTTGAGCGCGAGGCTCAGGAGCGCGCGGTCGTATTGATCGAAGAAGCCCGCGGTGCTCGCGATGAAGAACACGCGCATCTGGCGCGGGGTGAAGTTGGGGCTGCGCCCGAGGATGCCCAGGTGGATTTGGCGGCGCGGGCCGTCGTCCGCAGCCTCATCGGGCGGGATCGGCAGCGGCGCGCCGCCCGGGCTCTCCATCGGTGTCGTGCGTTCGACTTCGTCCATAGCGATCCTGGCGGGACGCGGGCGCTAGCCGTTCACCATCGGAAGCGAGGCGAGCCCGCGCAGAAAGTACGAGCCTCGATAGCTGAGCTTCGCGTCGGGATTCTTGAGCCGCAGATTCGGAAAGCGCTGGAGCGTCGCGCCGATCGCGATCGCACCTTCGAGCCGGGCGAGCGGCGCGCCGATGCAGAAGTGAATTCCTTCGCCGAAAGCGACGTGGTCGTTGGGTGTGCGCGTGATGTCGAATCGCTCGGGATCCTTGAACTGCGCAGGATCGCGATTCGCCGCGGCGAGGATCGCGAATACGATCGAGCCGGCGGGAACCTCGACGCCGCCGATTTCGACTGGCTGATGCGGGAAGCGCGCGGTCGATTGTACCGGGCCGTCGTAACGCAGCATCTCCTCGATCGCGCGCGGCATCAGCTCCGGATTCGCGCGTAGCGCCTCGAGCTGCTCCGGATGCCGCCCGAGCGCGAGCATCCCGTTGCCGATCAGATTAGTCGTGGTCTCATTGCCAGCGAGCAGAAGCAGCACCACGAAGTTCAGCAGGTCGGGCGCGGTGAGCGCTTCGGCCTCGTCGTGTGCGGCGACCAGCGCACTCACCAGGTCGGGCCCGGGGTTTCGCCGGCGCTTTTCGATTTCCTCGGTGAAGTATGCGGCCACCGCTTCGAGCGCGTCGATTTGTTCCTGCGGCGGGGGCTGTCCAGGAAGCGTATTGCCACCGGCGATGACGCGGTCCGACCAGTCCTTGAACATCTCGTAGCGCTCCGCCGGCACGCCGAGCATCTGCGCGATCACCATCACCGGCAGGATGTCCGCGAGATCGGCCATGATGTCGAGCTTACCGCTGCCCTCGACCTTGTCGAGCGCCACCGCCGCGATCTCGCGGATCCGCGGCTCGAGCTCGCGTATGCGCCGGGGCGTGAAGTCGCGGCTGACGAGGCGGCGTAGACGCGTGTGATCCGGCGGATCGGCGCCGAGCATATTGCGCGAGCCGGCGAACGGCCCCTGGTACTGATCGGGAGGCGGCGGCGGACCGACGCTGGAAAATCGCTCATGGTCGCGCAGAATCGCGACCACGTCGGCGTAGCGGCCGACCATCGCCATGTTCATCGGGCCGAGCGCAAGCAGGCGCGGCGGACCCGCGCTCAGCGCTCCGTAATACGGATACGGGTTGGCGCGGAACTCGGGATCCCAGGGATTGAAATAGAACTCAGGCGTCTGCTCTGCCATCGGGTTTGCTCCTGGGTACGTGCCGAGTCGGTTATTCGATCGCCATCGGAAGCGAGGCTAGGCCGCGCAGGAAGTAGGAGCCTTTGTAGATCAGCTCGGCGTCGGGATCCTTGAGACGCAGTTTGGGAAATCTCGCAAGCAGCGCGCCGATCGCGATACTGCCCTCCAGGCGCGCGAGCGGTGCGCCGATGCAAAAGTGTATCCCCTCTCCCAACGCCACGTGATCGTTCGGATCGCGCCTGATGTCGAATTTGTCGGGCTCGGGAAATTGCGCGGGGTCGCGATTGGCGGCTGCCAGGATGATGAAGCATCCGGTGTCGATGGGAATTTCGGTGCCGTTCAGATTCAAGGTCTGGGAAGCGAAGCGGATGGTTCCTTGCACTGGGCCGTCGTAGCGCAGGATTTCTTCGATCGCCTTGGGCGTCAGCTCGGAGGTGGTGCGGAGTAGGTTCATCTGATCGGGATTGCGGCCCAGCGCGAGCAACCCGTTGCCGATCAGGTTGGTCGTCGTTTCATTGCCCGCCAGGAGCAGGAGCAGCACGAACGCGAGCAGCTCATCGGCGCTCAGCGCGTCGGCTTCATCATGCGCGGAAACCAGCGCGCTGATCAGATCGGGTCCCGGACTGCGGCGCCGCTTTTCGATCTCGGTCGCGAAATAGTTGCGGAGCTGGTCGGTCGCGTCGTGAAACTCGACGGGCAGTGGCGTGCCGGGCAGCGTGTTGTCGCCGGAAATCACCGTGTCGGACCAATGCTTGAACGACTCGTATTCGGCCGGCGGGACGCCGAGCATCTCCGCGATCACCATCACCGGCAGCGGATTGGCGAGGTCGCGCATCACCTCCAGCTCGCCCTTGCGCGCGGCCCCGTCGAGCAGGCGGGCGGTGATCTCACGGATGCGCGGCTCGAGGTCGCGAATCCGCCGCGGCGTGAAGTCGCGGCTCACCAGCCGGCGCAGGCGATCGTGCACCGGCGGATTGGAAAAGAGCATCGTGGTCGCGCCCTTGAACGGCCCCTGGTCGGGGCTATCTTCCGGCTTCCTGGGCCGCTTGCTGGAAAATCTCTGATGGTCTCGGATCACCGTGGTGACATCCTGGTAGCGCGCGACCATCGCGATCGGATCGAACAGGTTGATGATGCGCGGCGGCCCCTGGTGCAGCGGTTTGTAATGCGGATAGGGATTGGCGCGGAAGGCCGGGTCCCACGGATTGAAATAAATCTGCTCGGCCGCTTCCGTCATGTTACGCGCTCCTCATTGTCTCAGCTGCTCCTGATTATCCGCTGCCAAACTGTCGGCTCCGAATCCGATGCTGTCACCTTCGGAACCGCCGCAGCGTTTGCCCGCAAATTTATCTCGCAAATGTACCCGCGAGAGCAGAGCAATCGTGATGCCACCTTAGGCGCGCGTGTTTCGAGCGTTCTCGGGGACCTTTTAGGTAGCGCCGGCGCAGTAGGATCGCTGCACGCAGCGCGCGCGCTCAAGCGATCAAGTCGGCTAGTCGATCGCCATCTCCAACCGCGCCAACCCGCGAAGAAAATACGATCCTTTGTATGTCAGCGGCGCGTCGGGATTCTTCAGCCGCAGGCGCGGAAAGCGATCGAGCGCCGCGCTGATCGCGATCGCGCCCTCCATCCGCGCCAGCGCCGCACCGAGGCAGTAGTGAATTCCTTCGCCGAAGGCCAGGTGGTCGTTTGGCTCTCGTGTGATGTCGAAGCACTCCGGTTCCGGGAACTGCGCGGGGTCGCGATTTCCCGCCGCGACGATCACGAATGCGCCGGTTCCGGATTTTAGTTCCGTGCCGCCCACCACGGTGTCGCGAGTCGCGGTCCGAAAGGTGGACTGCACCGGACCGTCGTAGCGCAGCATCTCGTCGATCGCCTTGGGCATCAGGTCGGGATTCTTGCGCAGGCGATCGAGCTGCTCGCGATGGCGTCCCAGCGCGAGCATCCCGTTGCCGATCAGGTTGGTAGTGGTCTCGTTGCCCGCGAGCAGCAGCAGCACCACGAACTGCAACAACTCGGCCGCGTTCAGGGCCTCGGCCTCGTCATGCGCTGCGACCAGCCCGCTCACCAGGTCGGGGCCGGGATTTTTGCGGCGCCGCTCGATCTCGCCGGCGAAGTAACCATTCAGCTCGCGAAACGCCGTCTTGATGTCGTCGGCGATCGGCGTGCCGGGAAGCGTGTTGTCCGACTCGATCACCTTGTCGGACCAGCTTTTGAACGTCGCGTACATCTCAGCCGGAACACCCAACATCTCCGAGATAACCGTCACCGGCAGCGGATTGGCGAGGTCGGCCATCACGTCGAACTCGCCCTTTACCGCTGCCTCGGCGAGTAGCGTGGCGGCGATTTCGCGGATGCGTGGTTCCAGCTCGCGGATTCGCCGCGGCGTGAATTCGCGGGTAACCAGCCGGCGCAGTCGCGTATGCACCGGCGGATCGGAGCCGAGCACCGTCGGCGCACTGCCGAACAGGTCATTCTGCTCGGCGAACGTCTGACTTTCGGGCTGCACGCTGGAGAACGCCGCGTGGTCGAGCAAGACCGCCTTGATGTCCGCGTAGCGCGCGATCAGCGCGAAGGGCTGGAACATGTCGATGATGCGCGGGGGTCCAGCGACCAGCGGGCGATAGTGCGGATACGGATTGGCGCGGAAATTTTCGTCCCAGGGATTGAAGTAGACGTCGCCAATGGTCTGTGCAGATACCTGCTCGCTCATCGCTCTGATCTCCTGAAAGGGCTTTCCAATCCGCCGAATTCAGCGGCTGCCTAGCGGCCCTGAAAGTTCGGCCGACGCTTTTCCAGAAACGCACGCACGCCCTCGCGATAGTCGTCGCTGTCGAAACATTGGCCGACCGCCGCCGCGACGCCTTTGCTGTCGCGCTCGCCGGGATCCTTGAGACCCTCGCGAATCGCCGCCTTGGCCGCCGCCATCGTGAGCGGCGCATTGGTCGCCATTTTGGTTGCATAGTCGCGGACCGCAGACTCCAGTTCGGCCGGCTCCACGATCCGGTTGATGAGGCCCATGTGAAGCGCCTCTTGCGCGTCGAACAGCCGCGCGGACAGCAGAATGTCGCGCGCGTTGGCGTGTCCGACCGTATGCATCAGCGCCATCACGCCGTCGAGCGGATAAGCGAGTCCGAGGCGCGCCGCGGGAACGCCGAAGCGGGTGCCGCGCGCCGCGATCCGGATGTCGCAGGAGAGCGCGACCTGGACGCCGCCGCCGATGCATACGCCCGAGATCATCGCGACCACGGGCTTGGTGCACCCAAGCAGCGAGTTTATCGCGCGGCCCGGAGCGTCGCGGTAGGAGCGTGCCTGCTCGGCGTCGGCGCGGAGATTAGGGAACTCGGAGATGTCGGCGCCGGAGATGAATGCTTCGGCGGTGGCGCCGCGCATGATTATCACGCGGACCTCGGCGTCGGCGCTGAGCTCTGCGATGCCTTCCGCAATCCGATTCCAGGTCCTAAGATTGAGGGCGTTTCTGACCTGGGGCCGATTGAGCACCAGCCATCCGAGCGGCGCTTCGTGGCGTACAATCAACGGATCGGCGGCGTTTTGATCGTTCACGGCGGGCTGCCTCTTGAGATTGTTATGGTAGTAATCGAGCGAGCTGCCAATGGGGATTTTGAGCACATCTGCGCGCTCGACGAAACCGTACATGGGGACGCAAGCCGCCGCGAATTTATTGCACGCGCGGTGGCTGAAAGCAGATGCGCCGTGGCACGCGCCGACGGTGCGGTGCGCGGCTTTCAGATTGCCCACCGGAGCTTTTTCGGCCACTGGTTCGTTGAGCTTCTGATCGTTCATCCGGACTACCGGCGGCGCGGAATCGCCAGCGCGCTGATGCGCGCGGCGGAACTCGATTGCCCAACTGAAAAGCTTTTCACCTCGACCAACGAGTCCAACCTCCCGATGCAGCGACTCTGCGATCGATTGGGCTTCATCAAAAGCGGCTACATCGAAAATCTCGACCCCGGCGACCCGGAACTCATCTTTGTAAAAATTCTCGCACCGGTTCCGGGCACGCCGCCGCGGGACGTCGACGAAGAGTGATTTCGAGGCGGGTCAAATCGGGCGAAAGACGAAGAAGTCGACGAGCTCGGTCACCGGCTCGCGCGGAGAAGCGTGCCTGGCGTGTTCGCGCAGAGCCGCCAATCCCTCTTCGAATTCCTGATCGGAAAGCTGGACCAGAATTGAATCCGCGCGTTGAGCGATCTTTTCTGCATACGCACTCCAGCTCTCCGCCACTTCGCTTGGTACAAGATCGTGGCGGATGAGTTGGAAGCCGGCCCGGGCGAAAGTCGATTCGATGAAAGCCTGCGACTGCAGAGACCTGAGGATCGCGCGGCCGCCTGGAAAGAACTCGACGTAGGCGTAGTTCTCGATTCGATCCGTGGTGCCGGCGCGAAGACATAGCGCCCCGTCCGGACGCAGCACGCGGCGGCATTCGGTCGCGGCACGTTCGGGACGCTCGAAATGATGAAACGCCATCGAGATGAAAACCATGTCCACTGACGCGTCGCGAAGCGGGAGTGATTCCGCGGTTGCGCGCTGGTGCCGGACTCGTTCGGATGCTTTCCGGCGAGCCTGCGCGAGCATCTTCTCGGACGGATCGATGCCGATAACGGTCGCGTCGAAATGTTCCGCGAGGGCACTTGAGTATCTTCCGGTGCCGCATCCGAGATCGAGAATTTCGGAAACGGAGCCCACTGGGACCGACTGCGAAATGACCCTGAGCCAGAACGCCAGAACGCGCGGGGAGTAGCCGCGGCCCGCGTCATAGGCCGCGGGCATGTTTGTCTTGTCGTAGTCCACGACCTATCCGTGCTCTGGGCTCAGCTGATCTGCAATCCCTACAGCTTCGCGATAATCTCGTTACCGAGTTTTTCCAATCCGCGCGTAAGACCCTCGGCGTCGAACGCAGGCGGCGCGATCACCGCGCGCGTCACGCCAATATCCTCGAGCGCCTTGAGTGCGTCGAGCTTGGGGCGGCCCATGCATGAGAGTTCGATATGCGCGGGATTGCGGCCTCCCTTCTTCGCTTCCGAGTTCATCAGCGCAAACAGCTCCTTGAGCTTGTCCGCCTCGCCCAAGGCGGGGAAAAAACCGTCGCCGAGACGGCCCGCGCGGCGCGCCGCCGCGGGCGAATGTCCACCGATATGAATCGGGACTCCGCCCTTCTGCGCTGGCTTCGGAAAGCTTTTCAGCGAGTCGAAATTGAAATGCTTGCCGTGGAACGTCGACGCGCTTTCACTCCACAGCGCGCGGATCGCCTTGATCGACTCGTCGGTGCGCGCGCCGCGCTGATGGAAGTCGAGTCCGAGCGCGTCGAACTCTTCCTTGAGCCATCCGCTGCCGATTCCCAAAATCGCGCGCCCGCCCGAGAGCAGGTCGAGCGTCGCCACTTCCTTGGCGACGTAAAGCGGATGGCGCTGCGGCAGGATCATCACGCCGGTCGCGAGCTTGATAGTCTTCGTGAGCGCTGCCGCGTATGCCAGCGGCAGCAACGGGTCGGGAATCGGCACGTCTTCGCCGCCGGGAATTTTGCCGCTGGACGAATATGGGTACGGAGACTTGTAATCCTTGGGGATGACAACGTGCTCGACGGTCCACAGTGATTCGAAACCGCATCGCTCGGCGGTTTGCGCTAGATGCGCGAGCAGTTGCGGCGCGCTGAATGGGCCCGAGTTTACGAACATGAGTCCAAGTTTCATGATGGAGACATACCTCGCAGCTGAGTTTTCGCTCTCGCCGATAGGCTACGCGTGCTCAATTTAGCGCGGCTGCCGGAGCGGTGAAACCTGCGCTTTCCCTTGTCCGAATGCCCCGCTCGGGCTACTTGTTGAGCCATGGATATTGGAAAAGTCGGAATATGGTTCTTCCTCGATTCGATGCCCGCGGCTGACAGCGCCGAGTTCGCCAAGAAGGTCGAAAAGGCCGGTTACCGGGCACTCTGGATCCCCGAAGCGGTGGGCCGCGAACCGTTCGCTCACTCGGCCTACCTGCTCAGTCATACCGAGCGGCTGGTGATGGCGACCGGTATCGCCAATATCTGGGCGCGCGACGCGATCACGATGGCCGCCGCATCGAAAACCGTAGCCGAGGCTTCCGGCGGCCGCTTCGTGCTCGGAATCGGCGTTAGCCACAAGCCTCTGGTCAGCAATCTGCGCGGCCACAGTTACGACAAGCCCTACAGTTACATGAAGGAATATCTCCCCAAGATGAAGGGCGCGATGTACGTGGCGCCGGCGCCGAAAGAAGAGGTGCCGGTACTGATCGCAGCCCTGCATCCGAAGATGCTGGCGCTGGCGGCGGAGCAGACCCACGGCACGCATACCTACTTCGTGCCGCCGGAGCATACCCAGAAAGTCCGCGCCGCGATCGGACCCAAGCCGTGGATCTGTGCTGCGCAGGCCGTGATCCTCGAGACCGACGCCACCAAGGCGCGCACCGCCGCGCGCGCGTATATGAAGACCTATGTGCCGCGCCTGCCTAACTACACCAACAATCTCAAGGCGCTGGGATGGACGGACGCCGATTTCGCCGACGGATGCAGCGATCGGCTGGTCGACGCGATCGTCGCGTGGGGAACCGAGGACAAGATTCGCGATCGGATCGACGCGCATCTCAAGGCCGGCGCCACTCATGTCTGTTTTCTGCCTCTGCGCGCCGACAACGTTCCGCTGCCCGACCTTCGCGCGGTCGAGGCGTTCGCACCGGCCAAAAGGTGATCAGACGAAGAGCGCGAGCAGGTAAAGAGCGCGTCCGCGTGAAGATCGTAGGGCCAATCGTGAGTGCGCGCATCCTGTTCGCGACGCTGGCGCTATCCCTCGCACTCGCGGGATGCGGCACCAACGAGCAGCAGGCCGAGCGCGCAGAAGCGGCGGCAGATCACGCGCAGGCGTCTGCGTCGCGCGCCGAAGACGCCGCCAACAAGGCATTGGCCGCCGCACAGCAGGCAACCGAGGCGGCAGACAAAGCGACCAAGGCGGTGCAGGAGGCGACCAAAGCGCTCGATCGCGCCTCCGATCGCCTCGATGAACTGCGCAAATATCGCGAGGCCCAGGCGGCGCGGCATCACGCGCATCCCGCACACAAGAAAACGGCCAAATCAGCGGCGCCGCCCGCGCCCGTCGCGGAATCATCGCCCGCCAGCGCAGCTACGCCGGAGGCATCGGCGGCACCGGCGCCGTCTGCGGCAGCATCGCCCTGAGAGTTCGCGTGCGTCGCGGCGAAAATCGCTCAACTTCTCATTGAGTCGGGCAAATCGTATCGTGTCCAAAGGGGGGGACCTATGGGCGCTATCAGAAAGGTTGCGTGGTGCGCAGCGATCGGCGCGATGCTTCTAGTCTCTTGTGAAACCAGCCACAAGATTTTGTCGCGCGTGGGCACTGGAAACCCGGATCTGCCAATCATCAGAGGACCAAAGAGCGGACGAGTCATTTCGATTGTTGATGACTGGGTTCAGGTTCCCTCGCGCGGCGACGATTCGAATGCTGAATCCAGCGGGACCGTGGAGCTCCCGGATGAGAACGCCGGCGGACCGCATCCGCAGCGAGGTCCCGACAATGCGGCGGTGACGATCGTTGAGTACGGTGACTATCAGTGTCCATATTGCAGCCAGGAAGAGAGCACCATCAACCAGGTGCTGAAGAAATATGGCGGTTCAGTCCGGCTGGTCTATATGGATTATCCGCTGTCCTTTCATCACAACGCGCTTGACGCGGCCATCGCCGCACGATGCGCGGGCGAGCAGGGCCAGTTCTGGCAGTATCACGATGCGCTGTTGCAGAATCAGTCGGCGCTTTCGAATGCAGAGCTGAAGTCGACGGCTTCGCAGTTGGGCCTGGACGGCGCGAGCTTCGCTTCCTGCCTCGATCATCGCAGTTATGAACCGGCGGTGATGGCTGACAAGGCGCCGGGTAAGCGTGCCGGTGCAGATGGAACACCCTTCTTTCTGGTTAATGGACATCCGCTGAGCGGTGCGCAGCCGCTTTCCGCCTTCGAGTCCACGATCGATGCGGAGCTCCAGAGCAGGTAGTGCGCAAAACGTACTGGGGAAACCTCAGACCGATGACAGATCGGCTGTGCCTGTTTCGGTGAATCCGACTAAAGTGAAGTCTGGAAGGTAAATGCCAACGGAAGCCGAGAGACCGACTGCAGCGCGGGCGCGAACTGAGGCCGAGATTCGCGGCGACCTGATCGCGCCGCCGGTCCGTCGCCATGCATGGATCAATATCGTCGGTCCGCTGTGTGCGCTTTTCCTGGGCACCTTCGCGGCCCTGATGTATCTGCGGCCGATCGACACGCTGCGCTGGATCCAGCTCACACGGCTGGGATGGTCCGGGGTGACGCAGAACGACATCGCACTCAACGACGGGCTGATGACCTACCTGATCACCAGCGGCTACTTCGACCAGTCGCCGGTGCTGATGATTCACGGACTGGGTCCCAACGCGGGGCTCGAATGGCGCGACGTCATGTCCCCGGTGGCGGATGCGCACTACAAAGTCGTCGCTCCTAACCTGCTCGGCTTCGCATCGTCGGAGCATAAACAGGCCGAATATTCGATCGCGTACGAGGCCGGCGCGGTCGCGCAATTGATCGATCAGCTCAAGCTCGACAAGGTGAACCTGGTCGGCAGCGACATCGGCGCCGACGTGGCGCTGTACTACGCCGTCGACCATCCCGACAAAGTCGAGCGCTTGGTATTGATCTCAGGCGGCCTGTTCGGCGCCAAGGGGGCAGCGAAGCTCCGCACAGGAATGATCCCGTCTACGCCCGATGAGATGCGCGCGCTGGCCGACGCGAGCTTCTTCGATCTGCCGCCGATGCCGCAGTTCATGTACGAGCGGATGCTGGCGGCGCTTGCGCAGGATCTCGCGGCGCAAAATGATCTGCTCAACTCGGTCCCGCGCGATGAGGCGCATATCCGCTCGAAGCTCGGGCAGATTTTTAACACGCTCACAATCATCATGTGGGGCGGCAAGAATCCCTACTACTCCAATGCCGACGGCGAGGCGCTGCATTCCGCGCTGGCCGGTTCCGCGACCGTCATATTCAAGACCTCGGGACCGTTCCTGCAGCTCGAGCATCCCGATGACTTTGCCGAGTCGCTGGTTTTCATACTGAAGCAGGTCGAGAGCGGCCAATAAGCAAACTGGATCAGTACCGGTGATTGCGCCGCAATCCGCGGCCCGCCGCGCCACGGTTTCAAATTGCCACTTGCGCGCATCAGCACTACTCTGCGATAAGCGGTTAGTAACCTGACAACAGGAGCGAACCCAATGAAGCTGTACAGTATGAATCTCTCCAATTTCGCAACCAAATCGCGTATCGCGATTTACGAAAAGGGGATCAACGTCGAAATCGTCGGACCTCCGGGCGGCAACAGTCATTCCGCCGAGTACCTCCAGATCAATCCACTCGGAAAAATTCCCTGCCTCGACGCCGACGGACTGATCATCCCCGAGTCGGAGACCATCAACGAGTACCTCGAGGACAAGTACCCGACCCCGGCGCTGCTGCCCAAGTCACCGGAAGGGCGCGCAAAGGTCCGGCTCTTCTCGCGCTTCCACGACCTCTACCTGGAGCCGCCAATCCGCGCGCTGTTCGGGCAGATGAATCCGAAGACGCGCGATCAGAAGCTGGTCGAGGAAAAGCTCGGCGACATCACCAAGCGGCTCGATCAGCTCGAGAAGATGCTCGGCGACGGCGGCTTCGCGGCGGGTTCCGAGTTCACGCTCGCGGATTGTGCGCTCGCGCCCACGATGTTCTTCGCGACCAACCTGCTGCCCGCGTTCGGCGCCAAGCCCGCGCTCGAGGGCCGTCCAAAGCTCGCCGCGTGGTGGAACAAGGTGCAGATGCGGCCGGCGGTGAAGAAAGGACTCGGCGAGATGGCTGAAGCGATGGCTGCGATGCAGCGCGGCGGCCGCTGATCGAGCAGTTCGGGAACGAAGTAGGCGGGAGCATCCGGCCGGGTGCTCCCGCTTTTCTATTTTTTGGATCGCTCGGCGGCCCGACGTCCCTCATCGATCGGTGTCGCGCCGGTGCAACCTGCTCAGTGCTTGGTGATCTTGTCGACCTCCGCCAACTCTTCGGGCTTGAGCTTCCAGCCGCAAGCCTTGACGTTTTCCGTGACCTGTTCCGGCCGCGTCGCGCCGGCGATCACGCTGGGGACCTCCGGCTGCGAGGCGAGCCAGCTCAGCGCGAGCTCGACCATGGTATGCTCGCGCGAACGCGCGAATTCCTCGAGCCGTTCCAGGGTCGCGAAGTTCGCGTCGTTCAGAATCTGATCGGCCATCCGCTGCATCATCCCGAAACGCGTGCCCTTGGGAATCTCGGCGCCGCGTCGGTATTTCCCGGTGAGAAAACCGCTCGCGAGCGGAAAGTACGGCAGGATTCCGACGCCGTACTGGCGGCAGGCCGGAACCAGCTCGCGCTCGATACGCCGGTCGAGCAGGTTGTACTGATTCTGTGCAGATACGTACGGGGCGAATCCGTTGCTGCGCGAAATCCAGGCAGCGTCGGCAAGTTGCCATCCGGCGAAATTGCTGTTGCCCAGGTAGCGCACCTTGCCGGCGCAAACCAGCGCGTCGAGCGCCGCGAGCGTTTCCTCCTGCGGCGTGGCCGGATCGGGGAAGTGAATCTGGTAAAGGTCGATGTAGTCGGTTCCCAGGCGGCGGAGACTGGCCTCGGCCGCGGCCATGATCCAGCGCCGCGAGGCACCGCGCGCGTAGGGACCATCGCCCATCGGCATCCCGAACTTGGTCGCGATGATCGCATCCTTGCGCCGCTCGCCCAGCGCCTTGCCGAGCAGTTCCTCCGACGCGCCTCGGCCGCCGTACACGTCGGCGGTATCGAACAGCGTGATGCCCTCGTCGAGCGCGCGATGCACGACGGCGCGGGTCTGTTCGGCGTCGCAGCGCATCCCGAAGTTGTTGCATCCGAGTCCCGCCAGAGAAACCTGGAGACCCGACTTTCCAAGACTGCGGTAATCCATAACTTGCCTCGCGATATTTCTGGCTCGCGCACGCCCCCATGCTCACAGAGCGGGCGTGCGCCGCGCCGATGAAGATGATGGTCGAACTAATACGCCGCGGCACGCCGCTTGACCAGCGCGAGAAGTCGGCATCGCGCGCGGGTCAATCTCGCGCGGCCGCGAAACCCCGATCGCGTTGGCCGGTGTTCACCATCGCGTGCTGACGACATTGACCAGTGCGGAGCCGGGAAAGCCGCGATCACGTCCGAACGCAAAACACACCCCGTAGGGATCGTTGGCGGTATCAGCGATCGGATTCGGCGGAATTGAATTGGTCAGCGCCAGCAGCATCAAGTAGCCGACCACTGCGGACACCGCGACGGACAAAATATGCCGCATGCGGAATTCATTCGCGCGAGGCGAGTCTCCGCGGCCAGATGCGCGTAGGCGTCGTAGCCGGTGTAGGTCCACTGCGCCTGCAGCAACCCAATCATGAAGTGAAGACGTAGAGTCCCGAGCGATAGAGGCGATCGACGAAGGGCAATCGCAGCATCAGCGAATGCAGCACAAACGGCCCGACTGCGCGACGCCCTCGGCGGGCGACGCCGGATGCGAGGTCGAGAGCAGGAACGCCCAACCGTTATGATAGCGCCCGAACACAGTGAGCAGGACCGCGAGAATCAGAACTCCGCCGACGTGCCTAACAAACTGACGTTGCTTAGGAGGGCGACCAGGTTGACAACCGCGACGTTTGATCGGCACCTGCGCAATCATCAGCAGCAGCATCACGGCGAGCGCGAAGTTCCATCCGCTGAGCGGCGCCAGCGCATGCTATGCGTGCATATACAGGCCGCCGCTGACCGTGACGACTTCACCGGTGATGAACGATGCGTCTTCGGAGGCAAGGAAGGCTATTAGCGCTGCGACATCTTCAGGCGTGCCCAGCCTGCGTAGCGGCGTTCCCTTCGCCAGGCTCTCGAGGCGGTCGATGTATTTCTCGACGAACCGGGTGCGCACCACGCCGGGCGCGACCGCGTTGCATCGCACCCCGTCCGGTCCCGCTTCCGCCGCGACCGTCCTGGTCAACGCGAGCAGTCCCGCCTTGGCGGCGGCGTAGGGTCCGTCGTTTCCGCCCATCACCGACCACGCCGCTATCGACGATACGTTGACAATCGCGCCCGCGCGCCGCTCGCGCATGCCCGGCAGGATCGCGCGGATCATGTTGAACGGCCCGGTCAAATCGATCTCGATGACGCGCGTCCAGTCTTCGGGGCTGATGTCCGCCAGTGCGCCGAGCACGTTGATGCCGGCGTTGTTGACCAGCACGTCGATTTTTCCGTAGCGCGCCGTCACTTCGCCGACCACCTGCCCAATACGCTCGCGGCTGGACACGTCGAGCGGGAATCCCGCGATGCGCGGGCCGAACTCCGCGGCGAGTTCTTCGGCGGTCTCCGCGGTGCGACGTTCGTGGCTGTCGGTCACGATCACGATTGCGCCTTCGGCCGCGAGTCTGCGCGCGGTGGCTTTTCCGATTCCGCCGCCGGCCGCGGCAGTCACCAGCGCTACTTTATTTTCGAGACCTTTCATAAGTGCCTGGTATGGACCGCGTGGCGCATCCAGTCCAGCAGGTCCTTGAGCACCTGCTCGCGATTGGTTTCGTTCATCATCTCGTGGCGCCCGCCCGGATAATACTTCTCGGTGACGTGGCGAAGGCCCGCGGCGCGATAGCGCTCCGCCACCGGCTTCAGCCATTCGAGTTTGTGATTAATCGGATCCTCGTCGCCGGCGAAAATGTAGATCGGGAGATTGGCGCGGATTCGTTTTAGCTCGTTCGGATCGAGCAGGCGCGGTGCCGAGCCGGCCATGCTCATCATCGAGGCCGCGCTTACGCCAAAGCCGCACAGCGGATCAGCGATGTACGCGTCGACTACGGCGGGATCGTGGCTCAGCCAATCGAAGGGAGTGCGCGGCGCGGCGATTCCCTCGTTGACCGAAGAGAGATCAGCCGGCCGCGTCGGATCGATCGCGAGCTTGTCGACCGCCGCCGATCCGGACAGCGCCGCGCCCGCGAGCAGATCGCTATGGTCGAGCAGATAATGCTGTGCCGCGAACGAGCCCATGCTGTGGCCGAGCAGGATCAGCGGGAAGCCGGTGTCGCGCGTGCGAATGATGTTGGACAGCGCAAACATGTCCTCGACCAGCGCGTTCCATCCGCCGGCGCCGAACTCGCCGAGCGATTCCTTGTCGGGCGCGGTGCGGCCGTGGCCGCGATGGTCGTTGGCGTAGACGTGAAAGCCTGCCGCGTTGAGGAACTCGGCGACGTGCTCATAGCGCAGCGAATGCTCACCCATGCCGTGGGCTATCTGAAGCACGCCGACCGAGGGCGCCGTTGCCTGCCATCGGAAACAGGCGATTTCAAGTCCGTCGTCGCTGGTAAAGGAAAAGTCTTCGCGATTCATCCGTATCTCCGGTGCATTAGATCCACAAAACTATCCTGTCACGGTCAAGACTAACCTATCAGGGTTTCCATTCACATGTACCCGGATGTATTCTCGATGAATATGGCGGCTACTGATAAGACGACCACGATCCGGATGGACAACCGTACTCTGAAACGGGTCGACGGTCTCGCGCGGGCAGTCAGCCGGAGTCGTGCGTGGGTCATAAAGCAGGCCATCGATCGGTTTCTCGACTATGAAGAGTGGTTCGTACGCGAAGTCAAGCACTCGCTCAAGGAAGCCGAGGCCGGAGATCTGGTCGATCACGACGCCGTGATGAGGGCATGGGAGCGCAAGCGTGAGACTCCAGTGGTCGGGCGCCGCCACTCGTGACCTGGAGGCAGTCGAGAACTACATCAGCCGGGACAATCCGTCGGCCGCAATCGATACGGTTCTGAAAATCATCGCGCACCTGGCAGTGCTCGCCGAGCATCCAGGGATGGGACGCCCAGGCCGCGTCGAGGGCACGCGCGAGTTGGTGATTACCGGGCTTCCCTACGTGGTCCCGTACATTCATCACGACGACCGGGTAGTCGTGCTGCGCGTGCTGCAGGGCGCTATGAAGTGGCCGCAGCGGCCGTGATGTGCGCGTGCAGGCGAAATTCCGTCTCGATACGCGATGGGCGGTCAGGGCATTTGGATAATGTAGTAGCCCAGTGCTTTTGAACTCGTTCCGGATTCAGGGGCGAGCTCTGGGCGGCAGACCTGAACCCTCGCCACGGCAGCGAACCCGGAAAGGTGTGATCGCTGAGCGGTACGCCGACCGAGATGACGTTAACGATTCGCGCAAGGGCACCATGAGACTTGAAAGTGACATCGATACAGTGAAGACGGAAATAAAGGGCAGCACGATAGAAAGTGACGAACCATGCCGACTACGTGAACATCATCCCAGACGCCGGCAAACTTGGTAAGTTCTCTGTAGAGAACGTCAAGCGTATGACTGATGAGGCCTTTCGCGAGCGCGTCAACTTTGTGCGAGCCGAGGCGCAGCGCGCCGGCCGCGAGCCGCAAGCGATCAAAGTCAGCAACGTCATGCTCGTATTCATGATCGTGGATACGCCCGCGGCGGCGCAGCAAACTGTCGAGGCGGTCGCCACGGGGCTCAATCTGAGCCCGGAGACGTTGCGTGCGTCACCGATCGCGATGATAGGCACGCCAGAGCAGTGCACGATGGAGCTTAAGAGGCGCATCAATAGCTGGGGTGTCTCGCAGTTTATCTTCGGCTCATTCTTGGGAATGGACGAGAAGCAGATCCGGCGCCTCCGCGAGGAGGTCATTCCGCGCATCTGATCGACGCACATTGAGCATGCGGCCGTGACGAGCTTATCCGTCGAGACGCTGCGCACTACCACCAGCCTCGCGCGGCTGCTCGCGAAGCAGGACGAGCGCGACCAGGCGCGCGCGATGCTGGCAGAGATCCACAACTGGTTCACCGAAGGCTTCGACACCGCCGACCTGAAGGATGCCAAAGCGCTGCTCGAGGAGGTAAGCGCGTAGCATCTGGCAGGGGGGCAAACATGCACGATTGCTTGAGACGTTTTCTGTTTCGCCCGACAGAACCTTAGCCTAAACTGCTGCGGCCGACTGGCGCCGAGCTACCGCTAAAGCGGCAGCGGTGCCGCGAATGGTCTTCGCGCTCCGACAGGTGGGGGAGTAGTATTCCGGCCGACCCTGATCCAACGGATGTTGTCGAAGGGAGGGCCTCGGTGACGATTCCGATCGATACCTTGGCGACAAATCCTACCCGCGAACTCGCCGCAATCATGTTTAGCGACGTGGTGGGCTATACCGCGATCATGGGGCGCGACGAGAATGAGGCCCTTCGCGCCTTGGATGCGCATCGCGGACTGCTGCGCAGCTTGTTGCCGAAGTACAACGGCCGGATGGTCGGCGAGATCGGTGACGGCACTATGACTGTCTTCCACAGCGCGATCGACGCGGTCAATTGCGCCCGCGAGGTGCAGACGAGCCTGCACGATCAACCCGAATTGAAAGTTCGAATCGGGATTCACCTTGGCGACGTGGTGTTCTCCAACAACACTGTCCTGGGCGACGGCGTCAACGTCGCGTCGCGCATCCATGCGCTCGCCCCTCCGGGCGGCATCTGCGTCTCGGCGAGCATTCACGACGAGATTCGCAACAAGCCGGGAACAAGCTTCAAAGATCTCGGCCAGCGAAGACTCAAGAACGTGTCTCGTCCGATACGCGTGTATCAGCTCGTCGCCAGCGATCGACTCATGCATCCGGCAGAGGAGAGCGCGGGCCGGCGCCGCAACGCGATCATCGCAGGCGCGACCGCCGCGATAGTGGCTGCGCTGACCGTGCTATTTATGCGCTCGCGATCGCCGGCGCCTGCTCCAGCATCACCACCGACACCGAGCGTCGCGCAGCATACGATCAGCTCGATCGCGGTCCTCCCGCTCGACAACTTCTCCGGCGATCCGAAGCAGGAATATTTCGCCGACGGCCTGACTGACGAGCTGACGACCGATCTCGCGACCATTAGCGCATTGCGAGTGATCTCGCGCGGCTCTGTGATGCAGTTCAAGGGCGACCATCGCCCGCCGACGCCGGAAATCGCCAAGCTGCTCAACGTCGATGCGGTAGTCGAAGGGTCGGTGATGCGAGTCGGTGACAAGGTGCGCGTTACTGCGCAATTAATCGATGCGCGCGCCGACAAACATCTGTGGGCGAAAAGCTACGAGCGCGACTCGCGCGACGTGCTGGCGATGCAGGATGAAATTGCGCTGGCGATCGCGCACGAGGTCAACGTCGAGCTAACACCGGATGAGCAGGCGCGTCTCACAAGTGCCCCGGTCGTGAATCCTCAGGCGTACGACGCCTATCTCGAGGGCCGGTATTTCTTCAACCGGCCGAGTGACGAGAACCTCACCAAGGCGATCGCGCAATTTGAAGAAGCAATCAAGTTGGACCCGAGCTTTGCGCCCGCCTATTCGGGCCTCTCGGACGTCTACGTGTGGGCCGGTATTAACGAAGGTGTCATCACATCAGCTGAGGCCATGACCAAGGCCAGGGAGACGGCGGAGAAGGCGGTTCAATTGGACGACAAATCGGCCGAAGCGCACACATCGCTCGCAGCGTTCGAACTCTTCTATAAATTCGATTGGGCGGGGTGCGAAAGCGAATTCCGCCGCGCAATCGCCCTTAATCCGAACTACGCGTTCGCTCATGATCAGTATGGCCTTGCACTCGCCTTCCAGGGACGGCTCGACGAAGCGGTCGCTGAGGGCAGGCGCGCGGTTGAACTAGATCCGCTGTCACCTCAAATCCTGCTTGATGCGATCTTCGCAATTGCCTGGCAAGGCAATTTCCAGGAGGCGATGGATCAAGCCGATAGGGCGCTGAATCTCGATCAGAATTACTTCATCCCTCAACTTGGGAAAGGGTGGGTCTATATCGCAGAAGGAAAAGTCAGCGCTGCTATCCCGAGTCTGCAACAGGCAAACGCGATTGGATCGCCATTATTCTGTGCCGCTTGGTTGGGGTACGCGTATGGAGCGTCAGGCGATCGGCCCCACGCGATAGCGATGATCGAGGAGATGAACAAGAGGTCACTGCACGGCTACGTTCCGCCGTTCAACCTCGCGATTGTTTATCCGGGCATGGGCGATCGCAAATGCGCACTGGATTACCTTGATCAGGCTTACGCCGCCCATGCGCAATGGTTGTGTTGGAGCAAGATGGATCGGATCTTCGACCCGCTGCGCAAAGAGCCGCGCTTTATCGCGCTGATGAAGAAGATGAACTTCTAATTAAGGAGAAAGCCCTCAAATGAACGAATTCAGCGAGCGCGCCAGACCCTACTTTGAAAAAGTACAAAAGCTCGCACCGACAATCCGCGAGCATGCCAATCGTGCCGAGCGCGAAGCCCAGATTCCGCGCGAAGTCGTGGATGCTTTCCATGAAGCCGGGCTGTTTCGAATACTTCTTCCGCGCACGATGTCAGGCGGTGAGCTGACGATTCCCGACTCACTGCGGCTGATCGAGGAAGTCGCGCGCATCGACGCCTCGGCGGGATGGAATTTCGCCATCTGGTCCGGCGGCCCAATCTTGGGCCAATATTCTCTCGCGCGGCTTTCGAGCAAATATTCGGCGATCCACGGGCAATAGGCGCCGGCTCGCTCAATCCGATGACCAACCAGGCAATGCGGGTCGAAGGCGGATGGCGTTTCAGCGGCAGGGCCACCTACGCGAGCGGATCTGGCCATTCGAGCTGGCGGACCGTCGCGGCGCCCGTCCTTCACGACGGCGCGCCGCAAATCGTTGACGGAGTTCCGATGCTCCGCGCCGGTTTTTTTCCCACTGCGCAGGGGAAGGTCCTCAACACTTGGTCCGCCGCCGGAATGCGCGCCACCGGCAGCAACGATTGCATCTTCGAAAACGTTTTCGTGCCAGATGACTTCTCCTTCGATTGGCTCAATGCGCAGTCGACCCGGCAACGTGGACCATTCGCCAATATTCCATTGACGCTGCAAATCAGCGGGCTCGCGGTGGTTGTGCTCGGAACCGCGCGGCATGCGCTCGATGCGCTGTGCGAACTCGCCCAGGCGAAAGTGCCGGGTTTAAGCGTGGCGACCTTGCGCGAGCGTCAGCTCGCACAGACCCAGTTCGCTCAGGCGGAAGGCCTGCTGCGCGCAGGCCGCGCATATTTCTACCAGTGCAACGACGAGGTCTGGCGCAAGGGCGAGGCGGGCGAGAACTTCAGTGTCAACGACCGCGCACACTTTCGATTGGGGGTGGTCACCGCAGTGAAGCTGGGGCTACAGGCCATCGATCTAGTGGCGGACGCGGCAGGGATGAGTTCCATGCAGACCGCGTGTGAAATCGAGCGATGCTGGCGCGATGCGCATACAGCTTCGCAGCATATGCTGATGAGCACCGCGCGCTTCGAGGTGGTGGGTCGGGTACTTTTCGGACTCGCTCCCGGCTCGCCGGTTATATAGCCGCCAATGTGCTACCAGGAGCAAACCGCAACGGAGCTGTAAAAGCGTGCTCTCGGATATTGCTTTCCAGTGTAACCCGTTGCTGAGAATAAGTTCGAGCAAAATATCTGGAATGTGACGGGCTAACCGAGAGAGAGCTCCGCCGCTATGGCTCCAGGCTGCAAGCTGAAGGGCGCGCACCGGAAGAGATTCGAGGGGAGGAAAAACATTCTATGTCCGCCTTAACACTCCTGATCGTCCGTCATGCAGAGAAGCCAAACGAGAACGAGCCCGGTCCTGGACTAACCATCGAGGGAACCCAAGACGATAAGTCTCTTGTCGTGCGAGGATGGCAGCGTGCGGGAGCTTGGGCCGCGCTCTTCGGAGCTGGTTTGGGCGGCGATGATTACCCGCAGCCTGGCGTTGTTTACGCAGCTGACCCAGGTCAAGATGACGATCCGACCGGGTCTGAGGACGAACAGAGCAAGCGTCCCTTTGAGACCGTTAAACCTCTTTGTGATAGGCTCCACCTGGAGCCCATCACAAGGTGGGGGAGTGGGGCAGCAAGCCGACTTGGTGTCCGAAATCTCAGACCTGACCGGAGTAATACTAGTTTGCTGGGAACACAAGCACATTGTGAGCGACATCCTCCCGCAGATAGCGAAGGATCAGACCCTACCAGGCCTACCATCGAAGTGGGACGGACAGCGCTTTGACGTAGTGCTCCGGTTTGATCGGGTTGCAGCCGGCGCACCGTGGTCGTTCCGTCAGCTCTTCCCGCAGCTGCTTGCAGGGGACTCAAATGTAGCCTTGGGCGGGTAAATCTACAGTTACTAAATAGTTTGGCTCGGATGCTGCCATCACAGGCCTCCAGTCTGTTCGCGAGCCCGCGCATCGCGCCACTTACCGAGAGCCGACGTCCCCCCTGTATGAGGGGGCGAGCCAGAGTGTGTGCCCCGGGGCGATCCAGACAGACATCTGGAGTGCAATTCCGGCGGATCAGCGCGAAAAACGCTTTCGCAAGATGACGGAGCGCTTACCCATCAACCGCATCAGCGAACCCGACGAGGTAGTTCAAGCGTACCTGTATCTAATGCTTGGTGGATACACGAGGGCAGCACGATAGAACGTGACGAACCCGTTTGCCTTGGCTGCTGCAAGGAAATATCTGATGAAAAGGCGGTGGCCCGCCCCCTTGTCGGTGAGTGCATCGCGGCGGGTGAGGGATCGATGGCCCGCGCTCATCACTCTCGGGGGCCTCTTTAAGGGTTCTCTCCCGCGGAGGCGCCCGATCATGGATAAGAGCGACTCGACCACGCGTCAAAAGGCGTTGGCGATAAATCTCGACGCCACGACGTATGGAACATTCGCCGAGATTGGCGGCGGCCAGGAGGTCGCACGATGGTTCTTCCTGGTCGGCGGCGCCGCCGGAACGGTGGCGAAGACGATCTCGGCTTATGACATGTCGGTCAGTGATTCCCTTTATGGTCCAGCAAAGCAATATGTGAGCCGGGAACGGCTGGAGGCAATGCTGAGACTGGAGTTCGCCCAGTTGCTCGAACGCCTCGGTCCTTCCCGTGGCGATACGAAGAGGTTCTTCGCCTTCGCCAACACCGTGGCCACCAGCCGCTACGGGGAATCCGGCAAAGGACGCGGCTGGCTCGGGGTCCGATTTCAGTCCCGTCCTCGCGAGGAACCGTCCAGCATCATCATTCATGCTCACCTCCTGGACTCAACCACCCAATACCAACAGGACGCGCTCGGTGTGCTCGGCGTCAACCTGATTCATGGCGCGTTCTTGCGACGCGCGAGCATTGCGGACTTGATCGATTCACTGATGGACGAACTGTCTCGCGAACGGATCGACATCGACATGATCAAGCTCAGCGGACCAACCTTCGCGAGTGTGAACAATCGCTTGCTTAGCCTCCGACTGGTGGAGCGCGGACTGACCGACGCCGCAATGTTCACGGCGGACGGTGAGGTCGTGCAGCCGTCGGAGGTCCTTCACAAGAAACCAATCCTCGTCGAGCGAGGCAGCTTCAGGCCTGCGACGAAGCTCACGCTCGACCTCCTCACCAGGGCGCTCGATCAGTTTTTGCAGGAGCCAGGCGTTGCAGGACAAAAACCCGTAGTGCTGGCCGAGATGACGCTGCGGAGCCTGAGCGCGAGCCAAGGCCCCGGTCACGAGGATTTTCTCGACCGGGCGGAAATCCTCGGGGCCCTTGGTTTCGACGTTCTCATCTCGCGGTTCGAGCCCTACTACCAATTGGCCGAGTACCTGGCCGGCTATACCGACGGCCTCATCGGGCTCGCGGTTGGGTTGCCTGCGGTTCGACAAGTGGCGGACGAGAGGTATTTCACGGACCTGCCAGGTGGCGTGCTTGAATCCGCGGGACGCCTATTCAAACGTTCGGTGAAGATGTACGTCTATCCGACTCGCGACCCCGCTTCTAACGAGATCCATACGGTGCTGCAAGCACCGATTCCACCACCGTGGAATCACTTGCGTGACTTGCTGCTGGAGATCGGTCGCATCGTGCCCATTCACGTTTACGACGAATCTCTGCTGTCGATTCACACGCCGGAAGTCCTGGAACGGATCCAGCGACAAGACCCAACCTGGGAAGCGATGGTCCCTGCCGTTGTGGCCGAGGCGATCAAGACCAAGAACCTCTTCGGTTTGAAATCCAACAGCTAGCGTATGTGTAGGGGGGTATTCATCGGGGTTTTCGAGACCAGGCTCCGACAAGTCCGATCGTGGAAGCAAACATTTTCGCGCTCGCCAGTTCCGCATCAAGCCGTTCCCGCAGCGTAGTCATATCTCCCACGTCGTCGACGCGTAAGTTGTGCTGTAGCATCCGCGGCAGCACGCTGCAGAACAGGCCGTAAACCCATTGAGTTATCCCGGGGTCACCTCCAATCGGGACTTCTATCCTCATCGCGGGAGGCGGCAGTCCAGCTCCCTGGAAAGTCCTGAACAAAACGAGTTCCATATCCACGTGCGCGCCAAAGCTCTGGAATGCCTGGTACATGAGCGTTACACACTTTGATCGGATCGGCAGAGCGGCGGATGATTGAAGAAGCGGACCCCAACAGGCATCTTGAATCGCCAGAACGCCGCCAGGGCGAAGTAACCCGACCAGCGCATTTACCACCGCGCCCGGATCGGGCAGAAACTGGAGAATGAGTCGCCCTACGATCGCGTCGAACCGTTCATTATTCGGAATGTCGCCAATGTCTGATTTTATGAAGCTGACGTTCTGAAACCCGGCCTTAACTACACGCTCCTTCGCTTGCCCGATTATGCCGGCATCGTTGTCTACACCTATGACCTTTCCCGAATCGCCAACGAGCCGAGCAGCCAACATCGAGACGTCACCCAGGCCTGAACCTACGTCGAGAACACGTTGACCTGGACCAACTCCCGCATCGCGAAAGAACCGCTCAGTGATTGGATCGAGGATCGCGGCTTGCCGAATCAGCCGTTGGTGCTCTGCATCTGTGCTACCGAGCAGGTAGGAAGAAGTCGAAGTGTCCGCCGGCACTTTTGCCTCTACTCGTTATTCAAGTCACCTGAACGATGATCTGCGACTTAACGTCGAGAGCATAGCAAATCGCGGCATACTCAGCGGAGCGGGAAATTCCGGCTTGAACGTTCATCTTCCCTTGGGAATGAACCCCGGGATGCCCGTCTCAACGACCGAATTGAGCCTGACTCGCGTACTGATCCCTTGAGTGATCTCCTCGATGGCGTCATCGGGAAGAGCCGAGATATCAAAATTTTCCTCGATGTGGCGGATGCTGGTAGCTGTGGTGAGAGGAGCCGTGCCGCGCTGCAGCGCCCAGGCCAGTAGGACTTGAGCGGGGGTTTTATGGACGCGCTTCGCAATGACGGTGATCACAGGATCGTCGATCAACTTGGGTTCAATACCATGACCCAAAGCAGCGAAGGCCTGCATCACGATGCCATTCCTCTTGCAATAGTCGAGCAGATCCCATTGCGGGAGATATGGATGGGATTCGACCTGAACAACGGCTGGCTTTATGCGTGCGATTTCGAACACCTCTTTCAGCTGTCCCAAACTGACGTTCGATAATCCGATCGCCTTGCACCGGCCTTCGTCCACCAGGCTCTCCAAAGCCTTCCAGGTATTCGTCAGAGTCGTCGCGTCGTCATAAATCACATTACCGTTCTTGTCTCTCGGGTCCTGCTCGTCGCCGGCTTTGAAAGCGAATGGAGTATGGATGCTGTATAGATCGGCATAGTCCAGTTGCAGTCTTTTCAGACTTGCCTCGAAGGCGGGTCTAACGCGTTCGGGACGATGGTTGTTGTTCCAGAGCTTGGTACCTACAAAAACGTCCTTCCGTTTGAGCTTGCCCTCCTTGAACACCGCCCGCATTGCTTCGCCCACGTGTTCTTCATTTCGGTAGCGTTCGGCGCAATCGAATTGACGAAAGCCCACCTCCAGGGTGATCCTAACTGCCTCTTTTGTTGCGACCGGATCAGGAATCAGCGTGCCAAAGCCGAGTGCCGGAATCTCATCGGAGCCGTTATTGAGCGGTATCTTTGTATAGCGAAGGCCGTCGGCATCACCCATAAAACCATTACCCCTGTGCAAATCGCATTCTGAGTCGACTGTAGCAAAGCTCTCCGAGAAATGGCGAATCGTTGCCAGCTAACGAGGCTCAGCACGCTCCACAATCGTTGGTCCAGGCCAGGAGGCTGATGATCGACACGGGAAAGTCTTCGCGCGTCGGATCCGTCCGCGTGCTGCACGGCGCGATGAAGTGGCCGCTGCGGTCGTGATACGCGCGTGCCGGCAAAATTCCGTCTCGATACGCAGTAGCCGGTCAGGGCATTTCGATAATGTAGTAGCCTAGCGCTTTAAACTCGTTCCCGATCTCGAGGCGATCCGCGTCGCTGGTGTTGGGAAGGAGAATGATGCTGAGGCCGCGCGGCGCGCCCGCGATTCTGCAGTCCTGGATGCGTCCGGCTGCCACCATCTCAGCGCCCAACTCCGAGGCGTCGGTCATATCGGTCTGCTCTCCCGGTATTACGGTTAGAACTCCTTGCATGGCATAGTGATGGCCGTATCGTTCGCTCCAGCACCGCTCTTGGCGGCTAATGTGCCGAGCGTCGTAGAAAGAGCGTTCAATTGACCTTTTGCGAAAGAGCTATCAGCAACAAGTTGATCCATTTTGTTCGAATCTCGGCGCTGACCCAGCAAGTCGGATTCGCTTCGCTGCTTAATGCCAGTTCGAAATAGGGCCGAGCCCTGGCCGGTTCATGTTGCAGGGTAAACCCGATCCGAGACTCATCGCGCTCGCCAGGTGCTCTGGTCTTGCCAGTCGGGCCTGCCGCTCTAACGCGTTCATACGCTCGGCAAGCGCATCGATTTGGGCGTCCTTCTTCTTGAGTGCGTCGATCTGTTTCTCCTGCGAAGCGACCTGCTGTCGTAGGGCTGCGATCTGCGCATCCTTCTCCCTGGCCTGTTTCTGCACCTCGTTGAGCAGCAGCGCGGGGAGCAACTCGTAGCGCACCCCCTCGACCTTGCCGTCATCACTGTGCGTCACCAGCTCCGGGTACACCCGCACCACCTCCTCCGCGATCAGCCCATACTGGAGCGCGCCCTCAGGGTCCTGCTTGTAGCGGAAGCTTACCGGACGCAGCTTCAGCAGCCCGTCGCTCGCAGCGCCCATGTCGCGGATGTCGCGCTTGTAGCGCGCCGAGGAGAAGCCAAAAACGGCGAGGCGGCCAGTTTCAGGGTTGACAACCACCGGAAGTCCGTAGAAGGGGCTCGGGCCGTTGATCCCGGCGATGTAGGTCGCGGTCTGCGTGCCCTGCGTGCCGATGCGGATGGTGTTCGATTCGCCCGCAAGCCCTTCGTTGCCGATGTCGATGTTGTTGCTGCCGGTGGTGAGATTCTCTCCCGCCTCAAAGCCGACCGCGATGTTGTTGTTGCCCGTGGTGTTCTGAAAGAGGGCGCTCGCCCCCTCGGCGGTATTGTAGGAGCCCTCGCCGTCCTCACTGGAATTGCCCATGGCCTGATCCCCAGTGGCGGTATTATAGGTGCCCGTGGTGTTGGCGTTGAGGGCAGACATTCCGCTGGCGGTATTTTCGCCCCCCGTGGTGCTGTTCACGAGGGCGTTCACCCCGATGGCGGTATTGCCGTTGCCCGTGGTGTTGTCGCGGAGGGCTTGGTACCCGATGGCGGTAGCATCGGTTTGCGTGGTCTCGTCCTCGAGCGCGAAGTTTCCAAGGCTCGTGTTGAATTGTGCCGCGGCGATGCCCGCGCTGGAGAGCACGAAGATCAAAGCTGCCGCCAGACAAGAGTAAAAACCCGTAGCTGTTTTCATTGGATTACTCCTCCTCCAGAATGTTGTGAACGTTGCGTATCGACATAATTGTCAGGGAAATCACGACGAAGCTCCTGGCTCAGCTCACTTAGTGTCTTCTTCTGTTTACCTTCGCCAAAGCTCTCGAATTGTGTCACGACGATCACGCGAGCCGGCAGCTTCCGCCGAGCGATTGCCCGAAGAATCTCGCGCCCGCCAAAGACACGCGTCCGACCACCCCTTTCCGAAGGAGTAACGTCATATGTTGGCATGGTCATGTCGAGCACGACCCAGTCGGCCTGGTTTGATCAGCCCCACACTTCGCGGGCTACTTCGACTATGCGAGCGAGCTTGGCGCGCTGCTGAGGAGAGCTGAGCTTGTTGCCCGGCGCGGTGCTGGCGAAACCGCACTGCGGACTAAGCGCGAGCTGATCGAGAGCGCAGAATTTTGCGGCCTCGTCGATGCGCCGCTTGAGCTCGTCTTTCGATTCCAAATCGGGACGCTTGCTGGAAACTAATCCGAGCACGACTGACTTGTTTTTCGGGACGAAGCGCAGCGGCTCGAAAGTACCGGCGCGCGCAGTGTCATATTCGAGGAAGTAGGAATCGACCTTGATTTGATTGAAAAGCATTTCGGCGACCGGATCGTAGCCGCCCTCGGTCAACCATCCGCTCTGGTTGTTGCCGCGGCACAGGTGCATTGCGATGTGGAGTCCGGCGGGGCGGTCCGCGAGCGAGTCGTTGATCAGATTGGGATACTGGGTGAAGAGAATTTTGCGGGTGTCGACGCCGATCGCATTCATTTGAGCGACCCACCCGGGATCGCAGTACATCGCGATCGGCACTTCATCGAACTGCACGTAGCGGCATCCGGCAGCGGCCAGCGAACGAAGTTCGTTGCGATAGGCTTCGACCACGTCGGCCTGAAGCATCGCGAGATCGGGATAGATACCCTTGCGCACGTTGCGGCCGTCGGTCGAGCAGGCGATGGTGGGCGACGGAAGCGTCATCTTGACCGTGGCACCGGTCAGCGACTGGAGGAATTTGAACTCGTCAACGTGAACCGGCGCGGTCCATTGCAGCCGATTGTTGATCCGGACCGTGGGCACGGCGATCCGGTTGCCTTGGTCGTCGATGAAAAACATTCGTTCGGTTTCGTAGTGGACGGTTCCGCCGAGTCCGCGGCAAATAAAATCAGCGAAGAAGACGCCGCGCCGGTACTCGCCGTCGGTGACGGCGCGGAGACCCACGTCTTCCTGAAAGGCGACGGCCTTGCGGATCAGATCATCTTCGAGGACGCGCAGATCGGCGGCGGAGAGCCGGCCGGCTTCGCGTTCAGATCGCGCTTTAAGGAGTTCGGGCGGACGAAGCAGGCTGCCGACGTGCTCAGCGCGAAATGGAGGATCGTGGGGCGCCGAACTTTTAGAGTCCATGTTGATCTACGGCTCCAAGTCCAACTTGAATGAGTCGTTTGCGGCGGATCTCACCCTATGGGCGCACTCGCGCAGCCCGAGGCCGCATCCGCTGCCCCCGGAAGCCCCGGCCCGATCACAAAGCGCTGAAGCGCTAGCAGTGCCCAAAGCTCGCGCGAGCGATGAGCTAACCGCCAGTCACCGGCGCGTTCAGGCCCGGAAAATTCCTACCGAACGCTCAGACCGAGAGCTCCTCGTACAGATCTCCACCAACCGTGTCAGCTGCCGGGTTAGACCCGGAACGAATGCGATCGACCAGCTGTACGAATTCCGGGTCGGAACGAATTTTCGCGAAGCCGTGCCAGTCTTTGTATTCGCTCACCGCAACCAGCGTATTGGCTTGCGCGCCGAACAACTGGCGGTGAACCCTGAAGGTACCGCCCGCGCGTTCCACCAAGCGCTTCACCGCCTTGAAGTTTTCTAACTGCTCGCCTAGCCGACCGTCACGGGCGCGGAAGGTTAACACCGCTGAGACTGCCATCTCCGTATCCTCCTTCGACTATTGGGTGGGATTCTCTCCTGCAGTTAACACCAGACCTGCGATAGGGCAATCATCCGAGGACGCTGGAGGCTGAGATTTGCAATGTCGGCCCGCTGTGTGGCCGCGGCACCGTAGGGAAGGCGGCCATCTGTCAGGGCGCCTCGCTCGGTGTGGTCCCGAAGTCCACAGCGCAGATTTTTCCCCGTTCGGCCGCATCCGTGAGCCGCGGCAATCGGCGTGAGGCAGCCTGGACCAGCGCTCGCGCGGACAAGTTCCCGTCCTGCAGTGTCGATCGGCCGGGCATGGTCGTTGCACGACCTTAACCTTTATGCGTCGTGCGAGTACTGCCGCCGGCGTCAATAACCGGCGGCGCGATGAAGTCTTTGTCTACGAAGGGTTAAAAGCCCTCTTCCCACCGAAAAACTCAAGGGCGTCATACGCGGGCTCGCGTCTTGATTCGGGTCATGGCTCAGCGCGTCTCGTCTCAGTGTCACCAGGCTGAAATCCACATGAACCCCGATATCTCCAGCCAAAGCTTCGCGCATCAGGCCGAGAAAAAGGAGCGGACCATGAAGAAATCTCGTTCTCCACTAACCTTGCTACTTGCATCGGCGGCGATGTTGTTTGCGTCGGTTGCGAGCGCGCAAGTGAGGCCCGGCGATGTCATCACGCCGGACAATGCGTCAAAAGTCGCAAACCTGGTCAGTCCTGGAACCGACATGCTCGTGCGGCAGGGCATGGTCATGAATATTGTTCCGAGTACTCATCTCGACTGGCCGCCGCCGTACCGGATCGCGACCGAGCAGTACTCGCCTCAGGTCGGGCTCAGCCCCGCCGGCGAGCTGATCAACTACAAGGCCGGACTGCCGTTTCCGCTGCTCGACATCAACGATCCTCAGGCCGCGACCAAGATCATCTGGAATTTCGAATTCCGCCCGGCATTTACCGACGATCTCGACGCGCGCGATGTTGAAATCGTCAGTCATCGGGCGGGACGGAGCGATCCGGTCGAAGTCATGAGCTTCGGTCATCTGGGAGTTTACAAGAGCGTCGGCCGCACCGAGGTCGCGCCCATGCCGCTTGACGGTGACGTCTACCAGACCGGTATCGCCTACCGCGCCGGAATTTTACCAATCCTTGAACCGTCCGAACTTCACGGCGCAGGGATCGTTCGGCAGGGCTACGTGATGCCGGGGATGGAAGACGCCGTATGGGAATACAGCCCCGAGACGCGGCGCCTCAGGCGTTTGCCTGCGGCGGAGCTATCGGATGCTTTCGGTGTCCCGTCGATGGGCGGCGCCGGCGCGAGCGAAGGAGGGGTCGGCGCCGCGACGACCTATGCGTCGACGCTTGACCCTAACTCGTCTTTCGGGTTTGCGGGCAAGGTCGACGACTACAACTATCGGTTCCTTGGCGAGCGCGCGATGCTGGCGAGCGTGGACGCGGCCCACTCCCCCGCGATCGAATGCGCAATGGACGGCGGCCGCAGTGTATGTCCCGAGAACTGGCAGTTACGCAACGTTTATGTGATCGAGGCGATGGCCAAACCGCGCGCTCCTCTCGGCAACAGCGTCATCGTTCCGCGGCGCATACTCTATGTGGACTCGGAGGGCTGGTTTATCACCGCGTCCGACCTCTTCAATAAAGAGGGCGAGTTGTGGAAGGCGATCGTGACGTTCAACGCCTATCGCGATCGTCCGGTGCCCAACGCGCGCGTCGCGATCTGGCCATTTAAACGGATGTTCCAGACGGCGATGGTCGATGAGGACCTGACCACCGGTTTCTCAAGCGTCGCATATACGCCGCGGCGCAATGACGAGAGCGAATGCTGGTACATCAACTCGGGAATCGTCGATAAGGATTTCTTCACGCCGGCCCGCCTCGAACAAAGTCACTGATCGCGGGCACGCGCGGCGCGGCTGATAGCCGCGCCGCGCGTAACGAGACGCAGGTAGGCGATCAGTTAGCGGGCCGGACGCTCAGAGCGATCACCTTTCGGATCCATCGGGCATGGCGCTTTTCGCCCGGGACCACGATTCGGAATGGCCCTTCGGCTGGCGAGAGGTTTTTGCCGTCGCGCCGATCGGCGATCATCACGACGCGATCGGTAAAGTCTGGATCGAGTTCAGGCAGAGCGAACACGACATGATAGCCGTCGGAGGCCGTCACCAGCAGGTAAAGGTCCATCGCCTTGCCGCGCAGGTCCCTGCCGACCGGCGCGTCGACCTGGCGCAAGACCTCGGAGATTGCAACGCCGTCGTAAACGGCTTTATTTCCCTTTTCGTCGACGACGTTCGCGCTCACGCGAGGCAGTTTCGCTAAATCGCTCGCGGTGAGCGCCAGAGAACGCCCGGTTGGTCCGCTCACTTGAAGGGCAGGCGCGGAATGCGGCGCCGGCTGAGCGAAAGCGATCGCAGGAAAGGCGAGGACGGCGATCAGAAAAACCCGGCGAAGGGAGCGCAAGCGATCCAATTAGTTCAATCCTTTTGGATCATTACTTCAGTGGCCTTGATCACCGCGCTCACTGTGTCGCCAACTTTTAGTTTGAGTTCCTCGGCGCTGCGGCGGGTGATGACCGACTCGAGCAGGTTGTTTCCCACCTTCACGGTTACCAATGCGGTAACCGTCCCGAGCACGACTTCGGTGATTTCACCCTTCAAATGATTGCGCGCGCTAAGCGGCATATTGCCCTCCGTTTAGGCTCGACCTATTCTCGAGGCCGACGCCATTTTACGAGCGGAACGCTCGCATAGTCGCATATCACGCCGCGCTCCTGCCACCCCGAAGCGACGACGTTGGTGCTAGTGCGAACCTAGGGACTCGCAGCCTACGCGAAGTGAGCCAATTCGCGAGAGTCGATCAGCCTGTCGCCGCATAGCGGGCGACGGCGTCGAGGCCGGCTGCGATGGCTTTGACCGCATCGGCGCTGTTCGGGCCGAGCCCGTGGCGTTCGGCAAGCCACGCCGCATCATTGTAGGTGAGCCAGACTTTGCCGCTGGCGTCCTCCCAGGCCAACACCTTGACCGGTAGATCGATGCCCGCGGTCTGCTGGTCCTGCATCAGCGGCGTGCCGCCCTTCGGGTTGCCGAAGATCAGGAGTTCGGTCGGGCGCAGCGGCATGCCGGCTTGTCCAGCGCCCGCGGCGTGATCGATGCGCGCGAACACCATCAGCCCGAGCGAAGTCACTTTCGCGGCCAGTCGATCAATGGTTTCCCGCACCGAAAAGCCGCTCGAAATCGTAATCAAACCGTTGTCACTCATAACTCACTCCCCTATGTGCAAGCCCCAAGCCGGCCGCGATCAGTCCCGGCTAACGGCGGAGAGCGCGGCGGCGATACGTTCGCCAAAGTCGGCCGGTGCGCCGGGCCGGTAGATCACTTGCATCACCTCGGCCAGCGGCAGAATCCCGGCATTGCGTTTGATGACACCACCGATCTCATCGAGATATGCGGCAAGTCCCGTAGGCGAGTGATCCGCGGCAAACTCAATCGGCGCCCGCTGCGTCACGAACAGCAGGCGTTTCAGATCTTCGGCTGCTTCGGGATGAAGCGTCGATAGCTGCGCGTACTTTTGAGGATCGCGAAAGAGATTCCAAATCTTCTCATCCGGCGGCGCGAACCTGAGACTCGCGGGGAAGCTCATGGTGAGGCATGGGATGCCGCGCGCGGCGCAGACCTCGGTAACCTTTGCGGGAGGATCGTCGATCGCGACCGCGGGAGTATCGCTGTGCGCCGCGTCGGCGGAGTTGCTGCCGTAGCGCGCGCGAAAGTCCTGGAAGCTCAGCGGGACTTTGCCGAGATGATAGAGGATACAGACGCCGTCGTCGGCAAGCAGGTTTTGCGTCACATCCTCGATCAGGCGCTCGGCGCTTCCCGGAGTCTCGCAGTGATAGAGAACATGCGAGGCGAAGACGATTCGAAACTCGCGCGGCCGCGCCGGGGAATTCCGCGCGCCCAGCAAATCGAGCAGATGCCCCGCGAATCCGTCGCCGGCGTGCGCTGAAAAATCGACCAGCTTGAGCGTGCCCGCTGATTGCGCGGCCGCCAGAGTCGCGAGCGCCTCGCCAGTGCGTTCGTCGGCGTATGCGGTGCTGTAGTCCGTAGCGCGAACCCTGAAGCCCGGCGCGAACTTCACGCCGGTGAGATATTTAACCAGGGTGTCGCACGGTCCGCAGCCGATGTCGGCGATCGCGATCGGATCGGTGCCGATGAGCGTGATGCGCGCGGCGACGAGATTATTCAGAAACGCGGCGTTGATGCGCGCGGTCTTTTCTTTTTCTTCAGTGGCCGCCTTGTATGACGGGTAGATCTCTTCGTAACGATAGCTATCGATCGTGATGCTCACTGGCCTCCCCTTATTCCGAATCGGTCGTCGTCTATTTCAATGGCGGCAGGATTCCCGAGCGCGACTTGGAAGATAAGCTCATTGGCGCCTATGCCGGGAGCGCTCGAATGTCGCGCAAGCCGCGATACTGTTCCGCATAGTCGATGCCGTAGCCGACGACGAAGCCGGGGCCGACCGGCAGACCCGCGAAGTCCGCGCTCGCGCCGCCCTCGCGCACCAGCAGAGCGCATCGCTTCACCGAGGCCGGCGCTCCAGCCTGAATTCGCGCAACCACCGTTTCCAACGTTAAGCCGGTGTCCGCAATATCCTCGACCACCACGACGTGGCGGCCATACACGTCGGTTTCGATATCTTTCACGATTTCCACGTGCCCCGACGACACTTTGCCCGACGCATACGAGCGCGCACGAATGAAATCGACCTCGAACGGCACGCTCAGCTCACGCACCAGGTCGGCGAGAAACACGAACGAGCCTTTGAGCACGCCGACCAGCAGCAGTTGCCGGCCGCTATAGGAGTCGGAAATCTCGCGTGCAAGACGCCGCACGGTGTCGCGAATTTGCTGTTCGGTGAATTTAACTTCCAGTTCCATTGATGTAGTTATGCGGGGACGGAGCGGCTGGATCAACCATGGACTCGTTCATCCGAGGGCTGCCTAAGGCCGAGCTGCACATGCATCTGGAAGGTGCGCTCGAACCGGAGCTGATGCTGGCATTCGCGCGGCGCAATGGCGTCAAGCTCCGCTTTGCTTCGGTCGAGGAAGTACGCGCCTCGTACAACTTCAGCGGTCTGCAATCGTTCCTGGATCTTTACTACGAAGGGACCTCGACGCTGGTGACCAGGCGCGACTTCGCGGAGCTCACGCTGTCGTACCTGAAGCATGCCGCGGCCGACAACGTGCGGCACGCGGAGGTGTTCTTCGATCCACAGAGCCATACGGCGCGCGGGATTTCTTTCGAGACTGTAATTTTGGGAATCCGTGAGGGGCTAGAGACCGGCGAGCGCGAGTATGGCATCAGCTCAAATCTGATCATGTGTTTCCTGCGACACCTGAGTGAGCAGGAGGCGATCGAAACGCTGGCGAGAGCGTTGCCGTTCAAAGAATCGATCGCCGGGGTTGGCCTCGACTCATCCGAGTGGGGAAATCCGCCGTCGAAGTTCGCGTCGGTATTCGCTCAGGCGAGGCGTCACGGGTTCAGGCTGGTGGCGCATGCCGGAGAAGAGGGACCGCCGGAGTATATCGAGCAGGCGCTCGACCTGCTTCACGTCGAGCGCATCGATCATGGCGTGCGCGCGATCGAGCGCCCTGCGTTGATGGCACGATTGGCCCGGGAGCGCATCCCCCTTACAGTGTGTCCCTTATCGAATATCAAGCTGCACGTGTTCCCCTCGATGGATCGGCATAACCTCAAGCGGCTGCTCGAAGCCGGCCTGGTGGTAACGATCAATTCAGACGATCCTGCGTACTTCGGGGGTTACGTCGCGGACAATTATATCTCCGCGCAGAAAGCACTTGACCTGAGCCGAGAAGAGTTACATCGCATCGCGGCCAATTCCTTCGCTGCATCGTTTCTTCCCGAATCGACGCAACAAGGGTTCATCGACGAGCTTGATCGCTACGTTGCTACGCACTAAGGACCGGCGCTTACGCAGCGCTCCGTGATCTTGCGTGCGCGGCCGAACACCTGTAATAGCACGGTCTACAAAATGTTTTACCGCTGATCCTTTTGGAGAGGGGTGGGATGCGCAATCTGATCGCAGCCGCAATGGTCGCGGCCGTGGCGCTCGTCGCGAGCTGGGCGACGCGGGCGGATGCGGCGTCAATGGTGCTCGCGCCTGCTGCTCGAACGCCGATCCAATATTTGGTTGTAATCGACGACGAGAATGTCTCCTTCGATCACTATTTCGCGACCTATCCAATAGCCCGCAATCCATCGGGTGAGCCGGGATTCAGGGCATTGCGCGACACTCCGTCGGTCAACAATATCCGCGGGGTGATAGCGACGCAGAATCTAAACCTGGTCAATCCGTTCCGGCTCGATCGAAAGCAATTCTTCACCTGCGATAACATCAACTTCTACAAGAACGAGCAGCAGGCCTATAACGGCGGGTTGCTCGACATGTTCGTCCAGTTCACCAGTCCTGTAAACACCAAGGACTGCCCGAAGATCGATAACCTGCCGATGGGCTACTATGACGGTAATACCGTCACCGCGTTGTGGAACTATGCCCAATACTACGCCATGAGCGACAACTCCTTCGGGACCAACTTCGGCGTTACGGTGGTGGGGCATCTAAACCTGGTCTCGGGAGAGACACACGGTGCTACTCCGGAAAATGTCCCGGGAAAAATAATCGACGGCACGATAATCAAGAACGTCGAGGCCGAGTTCGATGACTGCGACGATGGCACCAAGGTGCAAATGTCCGGTCCCAATATCGGCAACCTGCTGACCAAGGCCGGTGTGACGTGGGGATATTTCTACGGCAACTTCGGGAATGTGGATTTAGGCAGCGGTCCGGAATGTAATCCTGACTACAACAGCCATTACGAGCCGTTTCAGTTCTACAAGTCGACCGCCAATCCTCAACACCTGCCGCCGTCCTCTCCAGACGTAATTGGCAGCAACGCGGATCAGGCCAATCATCAATACGACCTTAGCGACTTCTGGACCGCGGTCAGTAATGGTTACATGCCGCAAGTGACGTTTCTCAAGCCGCCCGACAGTGAGACCGGCCATCCGTTTACCTCCAGCCCGCTCGCCGAGCAGACGTTTCTGGTAAACACGATCAATCGCCTGCAACAAACCTCGCAGTGGCAGAGCATGGCAATCATAATTACCTGGGACGACTCTGACGGCTGGTACGATCACGTGATGCCGCCGATCGTGAATCCGTCGAGCAGTCCCGATCAGGATCGCCTGCTCGGTGACACCGGGCTATGCGGTAAAGCGGCGCCGGACGCTTTTCAGAATCGATGCGGCTATGGTCCGCGCCTGCCGCTGTTCGTTATCTCGCGCTGGGCCAAGACCAACTATGTCGATCACACGGTGACCGATCAGACTTCCATACTAAGGTTTATCGAAGACAACTGGGGGCTTGGCCGCCTGGGTGATCCGCAATCGTTCGATCTGAAGGCGAATCCACTCAACGGATTTTTCAATTTCCGTTTTCCGGAATCGCCGCAGCTGACTTTGGATCCCGACAGCGGGATGATCGTCGGCCCTCCACCGTGGTGAGGTTGTAGACGAAGAACGGCGCGGCGCTGACTCCCGCCAATTTGCATTCCTTTTTGATATCAGGGGCGACTTGATATCAGCCGCGGCGGCCCGCTTCGAAGAGCGCCTTCTGGATGGTTGGGAAGAGCCTGCGCTCCTCGTCATCGATCATGTCGTCCAGGTGAACGGCGAGTCCGCTCAACGCTCGTCCGGCATCACGCGCTTTCGCTTCCGTGAGATGTTCCGCGCCGGCTTCGACGATTGAGCCCATGAGCCTTCGAAGCTTGTCATGACACTCGAGGACCTTTCGCATGACCTCTGGTGACAGACGCTCTTGCTGCTCCAACCATGGAAGCAGCCGTTTCTCTTCGGCGTCGAGGTGATGCGACAGGATTTGCTGGATCGCCGCCCATACCTGGGCCGCATCGCGTCTCAGCTCGTGGGATTCCGGATTGCGCTCGAGCCGCAGCCCCGCGAGCGCCGCATCGAGTATGCGCGGCCTGAGCCGGGAATCTTCGCGATTGAGTTCCTGCGTGAGACGACGAATTCCCGCGTCGACGCGAATGCGGGGTTTTTTGGCCATTTCCTTTGCCTTCATCGCAGACCTTCCTTCCGCCGGGCGCATGGATTGCCCTTTGACTCGCTGTCCCCGAAGAAATGATCTTAGCACGTTACCAAATCGCTCGAGCGCAAGCGGCACGTTTGCTTGAGGTTGGGCGGTCTCGATTGAGAGGCATCAATGTACGAAGCTGAATACAGATCGAAATTGACGACGCCGGCTGCCGCGGTGGAGCTGATTCCGGCTCGTGGAACGCTGTCGATGGGAATGGCGATATGCGAACCGCCCGCATTGTTGAAGGCACTCGAGGACAGGATCAAGCGAGGCGAGATCGACGAGCTGCGTGTTTACTACTCGCTTTCGGTCCTGGCCGCGGCGGCTACCATCCTCAAATACGAGTACATGAACGTCATCAAACCGTATCCGTTTTTTCCGACCGTGATCGAGCGGATGCTCTTCGAGCGGGGCCGGCAGGACAACAAGCGAGTTGTCTTTTATATGCCGGGAAACTTCAGCGCGATGCCACGGACCCTGGCCGCGATCGGAATCGACGCATTCGTAATGACGGTCGCTCCGATGGACAAGGCCGGATACTTCAGTTGCGGCACCAACTCAGACTATACGATCCCGACCGCGCGCATCGCGAAAAAACTGATCATCGAAGTGAATCCGAAGATGCCTCGCGCGTTTGGCGACTGCTGCGTTCACATCTAGGCGGCACCGCTCTCACCGGAAGCGGCCAGACGGTCGGGCTGTTAGAGTTCGACGGCTACGACATGAGCGATGTTACCGCGAGCTTTGCAGGACAGCCCAATAGCGTTCCCATTCGGAACGAACTGCTCGACGGCGCCAGCGCCGGCTCAGATGGCGATGATGGAGAACAAGTTCTGGATATCGTGCAGGCGGCGTCCATGGCCCCGGGGATGAGCCAAATTCGCGTATACATTGCTCCCGGCACCTCGCAAATTGGTGTCGGAGACGTCGACATATTCAATGATATGGCCACCGAAAATATCGCCAAGCAACTCAGCTGCTCGTGGGGATGGAATCCGGATGACGCCGCGCAGCTTGATCCCATATTCGAGGAATTTGCGGCGCAAGGCCAGACTCTTTTCGTGGCATCTGGAGACGCGGGAGCGTACACAGGGTCGAACTCTACAGACAATAGCTATCCGGCGGAATCCGTTTACGTGGTGGCTGTCGGCGGAACGGATTTGACCACCAATGGCGCGGGCGGTCCTTGGCAATCAGAAACGGCATGGCTCGACAGCGGCGGTGGCCCCGCCGACGATGGCTTCGCGATTCCGAGTTGGCAGGTCGGCGTGGCCAATTCCTCCAACCAAGCTTCCACGACCATACGGAATGTTCCGGACGTGGCTGCGGAAGCAAATACAGACAATTATCTCTGCGACCAAGGATCCTGTACAGGAGACTACGGTGGCACCAGCTTCGCCGCGCCACGATGGGCCGGCTTTCTGGCACTCGTCAATCAACAAGCTGTGGCCGGCGGGAACTCAGCCGTGGGGTTCATTAATCCCGCGATCTACTCGATTGGCAAAGGCACCAGCTACCAGAGCGCCTTCCACGACATCACCAGCGGCAGCAATAACAAATATTCGGCGGGGCCGGGCTACGACTTGGTCACAGGCTGGGGCAGTCCGAATGGCGCTGGCCTGATCAACGCTCTAGCACCGTAGCGGTCCGGGCATGAAACATAAGCACACCATTAAGGTAGAAGTACAAATCCAAATTGAAAAGAAATATTGGACCGGGCCCGCGAATGCATCCCTGAGGTCCGTTTCGCTAGTTCTGTTGTTCGCAGGGTTGCTTCCAAGCAGCGCTGCCGCCGGTCAGCAGGCAATCACACCAGAGAACCGCCAGGTCGCGGCGACGGCGGAACAGGAAACGGGCGCTAAAGCTATTCTAGCTACCATAACCCAATCGCGCTCTACCAACACTCCCGGCTATAGAATCCGTATATACAATGATGGCAGCGCCACAGCAGAAATTGCTGGCGCCAGCTCTGCGCTTCGTGCCGAGCCCTCGCGATCGCAAGACTTTCCTCCTGGAGCGATCGATACGAAGTCCCTGCGGCGCCTGCTTACCGAAGTTGGAGATGTCAGCAAAATCCCGACTGGAGGCTGCGCCAAATCGGCCTCGTTCGGAACGCGCACTCAGATTACGTACGCGGGCAAGACCAGTGGAGATCTGCAATGCATCCGACCGCAAGCATCAGACGGTGATCAGGCGCCACAGCAAGCATCTGAAAACTTAGGCAGATTCGTGAAGACAACATTGGGCCAATTAAAGATCAACGACAGGCGCACCGGCTCGAACCAGTAGGACCGACGAACCCAACCAGACTCCCACCGCCGTTCTTGATAGGCCCTGTGCTACGCATATCCAAGCTATAAGTACACAAAGGGGAAAGCGCGGGCTTTGGTTCTGCGAGTGTTCAACTTTTCCGCGATACGTGCGCCAAGAGCGGGCTCGAAATTCCGCCTATTGCATCTCCGCCGGTGGCCGAGCGAACACTATTTGATTGAAAGCCTATTCGTCCGGGTCGCGTTGAAGAATTTTCAAAAGCTGCGGAAGGTCGGCCCGGAACTCTTGCTTGACACGGTGGAGGCCTGCGGTTCGAGCCCGCACGGGCCTGCCATACTTTTCAATAACTTCCCGGTTGGCCACTGCCTTCCGGTGTTGTTTCGCGACGTGGTTTGCGTCACATTTATTCCTACATATTAAGGATAGACTTGCTTTAGTCCGCCCGCGCGCGGTCGTTTCCGTGACCCCCTACTCAGCGAGCAAGTGGTCCGTCGGAACTAACGACGTCGTTAGTTCAAATCAAGCCGCCGCAACCAAAGTTTCTTGTCTTTCACTCGGTGCTGATACTTTCGATACTGCTGGTTGTTAAGTGATATCGAATCGAATTTTCGGTCTAGCAAAATCACAAAACGAGCTACTTCGAGACCGCACGTGCTGCACTCTCAATTACATCTGCAACTTCCTTGGGATGGGAGACGTAGACCGAGTGGCTGGCGCCTGCCACTTCGACCGTGTGGCTGTTGGCCCGGTTGGCATACCAACGTTCCAGATCGGGGTTAATGGTTCTGTCGGCTCCCGCCACCAGCATCCAGCTTGGTTTGGTTCTCCAGGCAGCCGTGGTGATCGTCGCTGAGAAATTGTCCGCAAAGTTGAGCACCTGCGAACGCGCCATGAATGCGGCCTGGTCGGCGGGAAGGTCAGCTGCGAACAATTCATGAAATTGGGCCGGGTCGATATAGGTGAAGCCGTCCGGCGTTTTCTTTATGGCGCCCGATTTGGCGAGGTCGCTCGGGAAGCGCTTTCCGTCGTCCGCCTCGTTCTCTCCAGCGTCTGGCATGTGCGCCGCGACGTACACCAATCCGACAACAGCTGGATCCGTGCCGGCTTCAGTAATTACGGCTCCTCCGTAGCTATGAGCGACAAGAATGCATGGTCCATCCTGCAGGGCTAGCGTGCGCTTCGTGGCGGCGACATCTTCTTGGAACGACGTCTCCGGCTCCTGCACGATGCTGACGTTGTAGCCGTCCTTCACAACAATGTCATAAACGCCTTTCCAGCCGGAACCATCTGCCCAGGCGCCGTGAACCAGAACAATATTGCGAACGCGATGCTCCTGGTTCTGCGCTGAGAGCACGCGGCAGGTCAACAGCAACAAAACGATGCACAAGGACTGAGAGATTCTTACTACCACTTGCAAAGGCTTCATAGAATTACTCATTTTGATTCTCCTTTCGTTACGCTCTGATCAAAGGTTGCACGCTTTCCCATAGCTGCGTGTGAAAGGCTTGTCATCCCGGCCTGGCGAACTTCGGCAGCCGTCTGTTTTCTGCAATTTCCCAGGCTGCTATCAACCAAACGTGGACTTCTTAGGGCGCTTTCAGCGCTTGGCCGCGGCGGCGCGCGTCTTTTTGAGCGCTTCGCCGAGAAGTCGCGCAATCTCCAATGTCGACTCCAGGCAGCGCTTCGAGTGTCGCGTCATCTGAATGAAACCGTGCGGCAAGTCGTCGTAATGCACGTAGGTCAGGTCGTTGCCGGCGGCGGCGAGCTTTAACCCATACGCATGTGCAACGTCGCGGAGCATGTCGAAACCGCAGGTGACGAGCAGCGTCTTGGGGAGATCGGCGTGGCTGGGTGCGTTTAGCGGCGTGATGTACGGCTGCGAGTAGTCGACCCCTTGCGGAATATAACACCAAGCGAAGAGAAGCACGCCGGCGGTATCGACGTACGAGCCGCTGCGGTTCTCAATACCGGCCCGAGTGTCGAACGGCAGCGCGGCCTCAGGATAGATCGGCATCTGCAGCGCAAGCTTGGGACCGCCCTCGTCGCGGAGCTTGAGGGCCACGACGCACGTCTGGTTGCCGCCGGCCGAGTCGCCGCCGAGCGCGATGCGTGTGGGGTCGATGCCGCGCTCGTGCGCGTGCTCGTGGAGCCAGCGAACGACGAACTCATCTTCCTCGATCTGAACCGGAAACTGGTATTCCGGCGCGAGCTTGTAGTCGACGGCGTAGACTTGCGCCCCACTGTTCTCGGCGAAGAGCCGCATTGCGGTGTCGAACTGATCGAGCGACCCGACGATATAACCGCCGCCGTGCAGGTACACCAGTGCGGCGCCTTCGGCGATGCCGGGTTTCGATGGATGATAGCAGCGAATCGGGATGGTGCCGTGCGGACCGTCGAGGCCCAGATGTTCAACTTTCCCGATCGGGGGTTTGTTGGTGTCGATAAACCGATCGTGTGCCGCGCGCTGCACATGTATCGGTTCGTGCGAGCCAAGGACGGGCCCGTCCTTGAGCCAACTCTTGACCTCGGGATCCATTGTCGTACGACCGACTCTCTTGGGCATGTCCTTGCCAGAATAGATAGCCATGTATCCTCCTTGTTGTAGCCGAGATTTTCGTTGCCGATGCTATGCGTTTGAAATTTATTGGAAGGCCTGGAGCGGCCAACGTTCAGATTTTTGAAGCGCACGACGGTCATCCAGTTGTGCGTCCAGCCGTTCGGGTTTTGCCGTCAATTATTGGGCTATCTTGGTTTGGAATTGGGTTTTCCTGAAAGAGCCGAGCCACGAGAGCCGAATCCAGATACGCACGTACTTGCGCGATCTCGCCGCCCGCGAACCGGCAGACCCAGCAGTAACGATTATCGAATCTGAGCCCGTTCTTCGCGGTGGCCAGGGAATGCAGTTCAACTACCGCCCAATCTCCGCTCACGAGTACATTTTCAACATGTAGCTCCGTGCCCTCCGGCAGCACCTTGGCCAGTTTGGCGAAGGTACCTGCGATGAATGCCTGCTTGCTGAGGTAATGACCGGCAAGCGGGTGCGTTCCCTCCACAATCCAGTCCACTTTGTCGGCTACCTGTTCAAAAAACGCGGCGCCATCGCCCTGCTCCAGCCCCTTGAAAATCTCGCGAACACGCTCGGATGTAATGGCCATCTCATTTCTCCTTTCTTGTGGTTCATCTGCGACTTCCGGATGACGCGGCGCCGCGCTGGCTCGCCTTGACGGCCCCAAGCAGCTTCGTCAGGTCCCTCACCTGGATATTTTCCACCGACCGTACGGCGTCCTTGATTTCGCCGCAAAGCGCTTCATCGGCACGCCCGGCCACGAGCCGATCGAACTTCTCCACGGATTCTTCCCATGTGAACGGTTCGGACGCGAGTCCCGGATAGGCCTGTACTTCGTGCTCGATGATTTTTCCGTCCACCAGCCGCACGGTGATCTTGGCAGGCATCTTCGCTGGATATTCAGCCGTGTATTCCTGGTTCGGGCGGACCGAAACTTTCTTCAACAATGTCTGCACGTCAGCTCTCGCAATGCGCTCCGGCTGGAATTGCGCGGGCATCACGTCGCCATCCAGCAGCGCCACAGCGAGCAGGTACGGCAGGCTGTGATCCGCCTGTTCCTTGGTGCGGATGAATTTGTCCACGCCGTAGAGGCCGCCGCCGGCGAAGTCGTAAGCGAGTTGGAAGACCTCAGCTTCAATGGAAATCACCTTACCGGGATCGATCTTGTTCTGCGCAGCGAGTTCGACCATGCAATGCACGGCGGACTGCGTGTGGATCATCGAGTTGTATTTCTTAATGGTGCTCTCGACGACGCCCTCGTACCCCTGCTTGTCCCAGTCAATGTTGATCTTCATTCTCAGGAGATGGTCGATGCCCAGTGGGCCCTCGATCACTTGCAGGGGACCCTCCACACCTCGTCGTGCGAGGAACAGCGCGTTCATCGAGCCGAGCGCCGACTGGGCCGAGGCGAGTCCTTTCCATTGCGAAAGCGGCTTCGCGCGAACGACAGCGAAGGACGCATCGCTGACCGCAGCCATAGCGATGGCGTTCGCGATCTGCTGCTCGCTGAGGCCGAGTAGCCGTCCAGCTGCGGCATTATGTGAGAAGGCCAGTTGCGAAGTGTGGTCGAAGCCGCTGCTCATGAAATTGGCGTGATCGACGAATCGTGACTGCACCGTGTAGCCCAGAGCCACGCCCAGCATCAAGTCACGGCCGCTGCCGCCCACGTAGTCGGTGATGGTCAAAGCCACGCCGAAATTATCCGCCGTGTGGCAAGTCTCGGTCGGCGCCAGGAAGTTATCCATGAAGTCCAGATAGCGTACCAGCGCCGTGTGCCAGAACGCCGCGTAGATCGGGTTCGCCTGTCCGCCGCCGGTCAGCGCACACGGGCCGCTGCCGCCGAACTCGGCGACTTGCTCGCGACACGCCTGCACCGGGACCGCACCCAGCGCAGCGATACAGCAACCCAGCGAATCAAGGATGTGAATCGGCAATTGCCTGCGCGACTCCTGCGAGAGGTCCGCGAATCCGGCGCGCGCGGCGTACTTTGCAAGCGCTTCAACTTGAGTCGTCATTTCAATCCTCCTTTTCTATTCCGTGAGGTCACTCGTCTATCGTGTTAGGGCGATGAAAACCCCCATCGTTACGACCGAGCCCATCACGCTGAAGAACACGGCGGAAGCGGCCTCCGCCTGCGCGATGCGATACTGCAGAGCAAACATGATCACAATCGGCATGGTCGGAATCGCCGTCGTAAGAACCGCCTCGCTCACGACGGGACTGCCATAGCCGAGCCATCGCAAACCACCGAGCACGAGCGCGGGCTGTATGACGTTTTTCAGGAATACGAAAAACAAGACCTGCCAGGTGACTTTGATTTTGCCGGATGCAAGCACGATCCCGCAGGCAAAGAGCGCGACGCCTCCGGATGCCTGGCCCAGCAGGGAAAGCGAGTGGACGATGACTTGAGAAATGTGAAGACCAATGAGCACGATAACGAAAGCAATAACAGGTGCCCATACGATCGGTTCTTTGACAGTTTCCACGAGTTTGGCAGCGAATACCGAAACGTACGACCTGGGAGACGATTCCGATTGCTCTCCTCCCTGCGCGGCGGGAGTGTTTTCCGTTGGTTCTCTCCCGGTCGAGTTCAGTGCGAGAAGCAGAATCGTGATTGGCACGACGGTGAGGTTAATGACGAGACTGCCGAGCGCGATCGGAATGGCGCTGAGCCCCCCGAACAAATCGCCGAGCACAGCTGGACCTACGAACGGCACCGCCGGCGCGGAGGCTGTGAGCGCTGCGAGCGCGCTCATGCTCACTTGCATGCGAAGAACGATACGGGAGAACAGAAACACCACACCATAGAATCCAATGATGCCCGCGCACAAGGCGATCACCAGCGGGATGTCCTTACTGAGTGCGGCGCGTGACGTTGTAACGGTTCCAGCAAAAAGCGCCAGGGGCACGGCGTACTGCAGCACCATCCGATTCAGGGTTGGGGCATCCTTCGAACCAAAATCGTGTCGCCGCGCCGCCACGAAACCGAGCAGGAACGTGACGACCATTGGCAGGAGTGCGCTCAAAATAATGTCTAGCACGGCCTTTCACTCTCCTCTTCCTCCAGGGGGGCAGAAAATCTCAGTAATATCAGCCACTCGATTTCCCACGTGCCCGGCGCACGTTCGAACTCGGCGACTGTTCCCCACCGATTCCAAGGTAGGATTCGCCGTGTGCCGCGTCCAATACAATGAATTCATCATATCGATGCGCCGTGCGCAACGAACGTGACATGGGGAGGGCTCGATGGAACTGCAACAGCTAAAGTATTTTCGCGAAGTGGCCAAGCGAGAACATGTGACACGCGCTGCCGAGAAGCTATTCGTTTCTCAGTCTGCGATCAGCCGCGCTGTTACCCAATTGGAGGAGGAACTGGGAGTCCCACTTTTCTATCGCCAGGGACGCGCGGTCGTGCCATCGCGTTATGGGCGCCTATTTCTGGAGCATGTCAATCGGGCACTCAGTATCCTTGAAAGCGGAAAGCGTTTGCTCCGCGAACCGAGCGGGGAAGAATCCGGAACCGTATCGCTTGGCTTTCTACACTCACTCGGAATTGAAATGGTTCCGCGACTAATCAAAGAGTATTGCCGGAAACATCCCAAGATTCAATTCACGCTCCTTGTCCAGCGCTCAGGAGAGATGCTGGTGAAAGAGCTTGCCGCAGGCAATATCGATCTATGCTTGTCCGTCCCGGGAATGTTTGGGCCAAGCGACGTCCGCTGGAATCATCTTCTGGACGAAGAATTGTTGATCGCGGTGCCACAGACGCACCGGTTGGCGGCAAGGCGTACCCTAAGCTTGAGGGAACTGTCATCCGAGCCATTCCTCGTTCTCAGCCCAGAACATACCCTGCGCATCATCTTCGACAGGGTGTGTGCTGACGCATCGTTCTTGCCAAACATCGCATTTGAGGGGATGGATGTTGCGACGCTGCGTGGATTGATTGCTGCGGGGCTCGGCATAGGGCTCCTTCCTCCCGCGCCCGCTCGATTTGCGGGCGTCGTAGAGATCAAATTGTCGCCGGCGCGCCCCATTCGACCGTTAGGCATAGGGTGGATCGCCGATCGTTACGTTCCGGCCAGTGCAGTGGAATTCCGCAAGTTCGTTGTGTCTAAATTCCACGGAGAGTAAAAATCTTTCCTGCTCACATTCGAATTGACGGATCGCCCGGCAGGAAATCCTCACCCGGAGGATTCACAACGTCAAATAAACGATTTGCACATACTGGTCGCCGTTGATGATGCCTGTACCCCAGATGGCGTCGAGATCGGCGAAGGGCTTTTCCGCGACAGCCTCCTGGGCGGATTTTCCCGCGGACTTCAATTTCTCAACGCGATCACGTGTAGTGACAAGCATGTCTCGGTATTTCGTAAGGTCCGCTTTGTTGCCGAGCGGGCCGTGCCCCGCAACAATCTTGGTGTCATTGTCGGCGAGCGAGAGAATTTTGTCGGCGGCGGCAATCATGCCGCTGATTTTTCCGCCCGTACCGGGGTCGATGTAGGGATACATCCCGTTGAAAAACAGGTCGGCCATCTGAATCACATTGCCCTTTTCAAAATGAACGTAGATGTCCGTGTCCGTATGAGCGGCAGCAACGTGTTGCAGTGCGAGGGTTTCCCCATTGGCTTGTAACTTGTAACTATCGGGGAAGGTCTGCTGCGGCAAGGCCTCCGCGGGCGAGGGGTCGAAATGCAAGCCGGCGAGTACGCCGTTTGGTCCCCGATATAAGACCGGCAGATCGTGCGGCTCTGACATGCGCTTTTTTGTGTTTTCGTGCGCAAGGACCGTGGCTCCTGCGGCGTGGAGATGCGCGTTGTTGTCGGTGTGGTCGAAGTGCCAGTGGCTGTCAATGAGGTATTTCACCGGCGCGTTGCCAAGGCCATCGAGAGCCTCTTTGAGCCTGGGCCAAGCGGGCGCTACGAAACTATCCACCACGAATTTGCCGTCGGGGCCGTTGAGGACTACCACGGCTCCGCCGGGGCCGTCGAACATAGTGAGATTGTCAGCAAGCTTTTGCGTTTCCATGGGAAAGGTGTTGAACCAGGCGCGCATATACGCGAGCAGGTCGGACGGCGACGGCGGTAGTGCGTGGGCCGTTGCGGGGGCGCCGAGCAGCCTCGCGGGAAAGAGGTGCGCCAGAAGAGTGCTACCGGCTAGTGTGACTGAACCTCGCAAAATGTCGCGGCGTGAAATTTGCTTCTCTAAGAAACTGGATTTCATTATCTTTACTCCTTTCGTTCGGTGGCATCGAACTCCTCATTTGCCACACCCGGTTAGACACCCCCGCGTCTGATTAGAGTTATTGTTTGTTCTGTCGTTTGTGATAAGGTGTGCAAATTAGGCGGCAAAATGGAGCTTCGCCAAATCCGGTCGTTTCTGTCTGTCGCCGAGACTCTGCATTTCGGGCGTTCCGCGGAGTTGATTCATCTCAGCCAACCAGCCCTAAGCCTTCAGATACGAGCTCTGGAGGAGGAGGTCGGCGTGCGACTCTTGGAGCGGAACCGGCGCAAAACAACGCTCACCGCGGCTGGCTCCGCTTTTCGTGATGATGCCGCCGCGGCACTGTCACAATTGGAGCAAGCGATACGCATGGCGAGGCTGGCTGCCCGCGGGAAGCTGGGACTATTGCGGATTGGCTTCGTCTCGACGGCGGGAAGCGAGATTGTGCCCCATATCCTTCGTCAGTTTAGAAAATCAAATCCGGAAGTAGAGTTCTCTTTGCGCAATATTCTCACGGCGGAGCAGGTACGGATGCTGGAGAGTGGTTCGCTCGACATTGGATTTCTTCGTGTGCCCATTGGTGAGCACTCGGGCCTCGAAGTTACTACAGTGCATCGCGAACCCTTCGTACTCGTCGTACCTTCGTCCCATAAACTCGCAAAAAGGAAAAGGGTGCGCCTGCGCGAAGTGGCGGGTGAGGACTTCGTGATGTATGAGCGTACCTATGCCCCTGGATTCCACGATTTGATGTTCGGGATACTTCGCGATGCCAGGATTGCACCCAATGTTTCCCAGACCGCAGTAGAGATCCCCACGCTGATCTCACTCGTCGCTTCAGGCATGGGTATCACCATTATGCCTGCATCGGTCGTCAAACATTATGTCGCTTCGGTAGTCGCTTGTGAGATTTTAGACCGGATACCGACGGCTGAAATCGGTATCGCTGTCAGTAAGCGATCTCGAACGGCAGTGGTAGACAACTTCAGATCTTTCGCTCTAAAAACCTTAGGTCATTCAATGCGCGCTTTGTAGACCAACCGGAGTTGACTTCCGTGCTACGGCCTGTCAAACCGCCAATTCCCGTATTGTCGGCAAACCCAAAGTAATCCAGGTGGGCACCGAGCGGATCAGTATCGATAAGTCGCCTTATAGTGAGCAATCCGGCCGGTCACCACAAGCGCGTTTCCGTGTATTGGTTCGAAGAACTGTTAGTGAGCGCTGCCGTTACCGCGCAATTTCTATTAGCAACTGCTTGAAACTACGCGGCACGGATGGCTACCAAAACCGCGATTCGGAACCCAAATGACAATTATTGGACCATCAATGGACTAAGAAAGTGACGTAGAAGGGCTGAATTCCTTTTGAGGGCCCGGAACTCAATATCCGGACTATAATCGGCTGATGGCATCAGCGACGGATGGTTGCTCACAACCTGAACAGGCACTTGACGTTCGTCTTGTGGTCGACACTATTCCCGCACTTGCGTGGTCCAGCGCTCCGGACGGTTCGGTAGATTTCGTCAATCAGCGATGGTGTGAATATACAGGTCTCTCGCCTAATGAGTCGTATGGCAGAGGGTGGGGGACCGCGATTCACCCCGACGACCTTGCGCCATTAGCGGAAAAATGGGAAGCACTCGGTGACGCTAATGCCGAGCAGGCGTGTGAAGTACGATTGCGACGCTCCGACGGCGTATTCCGGTGGTTTTCGTTTCGCCGTGAACCGCTCCGTGACGAGACTGGGGCGGCGACCCGATGGTACGGAACGGGAATCGACATTGAAGACGGCATGCAAACGGAATTGCTTCGCTTAGCGGAAAAGCGAACGCTTGAGATGATTGCTGATGGGGCGAGCCTTTCCGACGTTCTAAACGACTTGTGTGCGGCCATCGATGAACACACGTCTGCAACTTCCCTTGTTTTTTTGATGGATGCGGGCCGCAATCAGCTGTTGCCGATTGCTGGTCCTCACCTCCCACCAGCAGTAACGACGGCATTCACGCCTTGGCCGGTCGGCCCGAATAAAGGCTCTTGCGGTGCCGCGGCGTTTACGAAAAAACGGGTAATCATTTGCGATATCTCCGAAGATCCGCGCTGGCCTGATGACGCTCAAGGCTTGGCTGCTAGAGAGGTCACGCTAAATCACGGACTTCGTGCAGCTTGGTCCGAACCTCTGATTTCGAAATGTGGAGAAGTTCTTGGCACGTTCTGCATCGCCTATTCGAAGCCGCGGGCTCCAAACCGTCGAGATCTCGAATTTATCGAGGCTGCGGGACATATCGCCCGCATCGCAATTGAACGCCAGCGATCGCAGGAGAAACTACGAGAAGATGAACGCGAGCTTCGCCGCATTATAGACGCAATCCCGCACGCCATTGTGGTTCAGGATCCGAGCGGCATTCCGCTCTACGCAAACCAAGCAGCGCTCGATTACACGGGGCTCGCGCTCGACGATATTGTTAGTTCGGGCTTCCGAGAGCGAATCTTCCATCCGGACGACTTGGAAAGATTACAGGACGAGCGAAAGGCTGCTTTGGCTCGGGGGCTCCCGTTTGAGATCGAACAACGAGCCCTTCGCAGAGATGGCCAGTACCGATGGTTTCTGATTCGATACAACCCCTTCCGAAACGAGCGGGGGCAGGTGATTCGCTGGTACGCGACGGGAACTGACATCGATGACCGTGTCCGGGCCGAAGAGAGGACACGCAACGAAAATCTAGCTTTGCGAGAGCAAATCGATCGCGATTCGATGTTTGAGGATATTGTCGGTTCGTCGGAAGCACTACGCAAAGTACTACGCCAGGTTGCCAAGGTGGCACCTTCCGATTCCACGGTTTTGATTCTCGGCGAAACCGGCACCGGAAAGGAGTTGATAGCTCGTGCCATCCACAAGCGATCCAACCGGGCGGAGCGCGCGTTTTTCGGCGTAAACTGTGCCGCAATTCCAGCGTCCCTGATTGCTTCCGAACTCTTCGGTCACGAGAAGGGCGCGTTTACCGGCGCTACGCAACGTCGGCTAGGCCGTTTCGAATCGGCGAATGGCGGGACGATTTTTCTGGATGAAGTGGGTGACTTGCCCCCCGAGATTCAAATCGCGTTGTTACGGGTACTGCAAGAACGTGAAATCGAACGCGTAGGAAGCAACAACGCCATTCCCGTGGACGTGAGAGTGCTGGCTGCGACGCATCACGATCTTGACACCCTCGTCGCCGAAGGAAAGTTTCGCCGAGACCTTCTTTACAGATTAAGTGTGGTGCCTATTCAGATGCCTTCTTTACGCGAGCGGATGGATGATATCCGTCTGCTTGTCGACTACTTTGTCGGTCGTTTCGGAAAAAAGGCCGGAAAGAAGTTTAGAACTATTGAGAAAAAAACAGTCGAACTGCTCGAATCCTACCAATGGCCGGGCAACGTTCGCGAATTACAAAACGTGATTGAAAGAGCTGTGATTCTGAGCGACGGCGATATTTTTTGCGTGGACGAAACGTGGCTCAAACGGCAAGCGCCACAATTCCCTGGTTCTGGGGTCGCCCTTAATGGCGCGCTGCAACAGCAGGAAAAAGAAATGATTGAGGCTGCCCTGGCAGAAGCTCGGGGCCGCGTCTCCGGCCCAGATGGTGCGGCAACCAAATTGGGGCTTCCAAGACCAACCCTTGACGCGAAAATCAAGCGATTGGGAATCGACAAATATCGGTTCAAGGTCCAAAGGTCCAGCTGACTCCTGCCCTGACGACATAAAATCCCATTACATTTGCTGATTAAACAGCGTTTGCTCAAAAACGAGCATCGGCGGCGATTCTAAGTCCCTCCTTTTCACTGGGTTCTAACCGGGCCTTGGGTTGCATTAGCATTTGTGCACTCCGGAGCCACGATTTCATGACGCTCAAGATTGAACGGATCCGATCGCGGATTCGGCTGAGCGGAGACTTTCGCTCTGAACAGTTGGATCAGGTTAAAGCCGAAATCGAGCTTTGTGAATCACCAGCGGTTTTGGATTTGGAGGAATTGAACCTCGTGGATGTCGAAGCGGTTCGCTTTCTCAACGCATGTAAGGCGAAGGGCATTTCAGTGTTGCACTGTTCGCCTTACATCAGTGAATGGATGTTGCGGGAACGAAGTCGGCCTGAGGGCAGGGGTCCGAAAGTGTAAGAAGGGGCGCGGTGCTTCGGAAAACGAACATGGGGAGCACCGATAGGACGGTAGAAATCGGGTGAGCCGCATCAACGAAGCAGCGACAGTAAGGAGCGGAGAAACTGGGGCGCTTGACACGTGGTACCGAGCACTCACTGGAAGAAATCGCAGCAGAGATCCGCGTTTCGGTCCCTACGGCGAAGGGACGGCTTCACCACGGAGGGCCGCGCTGCGCAAATCGAAAGCTCTGCGCGACATCAGAGATTGCCATTGCATGCGGCAGTTATCGCCCATTTGAGATGCAGACTATGAGCAATTACACCCATGAAACGGCACCAACAGAAATTGTTGAGGCGAATGGCATTCGTTATGCGTACCGCCGCTTCGGCAAGGCAGGAACGGTACCTCTACTCTTTCTTGGATACTTTAACTCCAACATGGATGCGTGGGACCCGGCAGTAACGAACAGCCTCGCGGCGGATTATGAGGTCATTCTGTTTGACAACGCTGGCGTCGGCGCTTCGGGAGGGGAAACACCGTACACGGTCGCAGAGATGACGCCCCAGAGCGTGGCTTTCTGTCGTGCAATCGGTCTCAAGGCGATTCACGTCGTCGGCTTCTCTTTAGGAGGGATGATTGCGCAGCAGTTGGCTCTCGACCATCCTAACCTCGTCCAGCGTCTGATTCTCTTGGGGACGGCCCCGCGTGGTGGTGAAGGACTAACCTTCACCGAGCTATCAGCTGAAGAACAAGCGGATCCGGTTGCGTTCCTGTTGGGCGCTTTCTTTGCGCCTTCCGACGCGAGCCAGGCGGCTGGACGCCAACACATGAAGCGTCTCGAATCTCGCACGAAAGATCGCGACCTCCCCGTGTCAAGAAATTCTGCCGTGGCACAGCTCGCCGCAATCAGAGAATGGGGAACCATACCTGCAAGCGGTCGTTACGCCACTTTGCAAAAGATCACACATCCGACGCTGATCGTTCATGGCAACAAAGACGTTGTGGTTGGACCGCTCAACGCCCTCATTCTCGCGGAGCAACTGCCCAATGCCCAGCTAATCGTGTACTCAGATTCGAGTCATGGAGCCCAGTTTCAACATGCAATGACATTCCTGCAGCATGTGAACCTGTTCTTGAGCGAGGGGAATTCTCAGTTAGCTGACCCGGCTTCAGCCCCGGTTAAGTCTTCGGTCGCGTTTTCGAAATGAGTGGAGTTGCTTGATATGAACAATCATGCCCCCGAAGCGGTCCCCGCACAATTGACCGAAGTCAAAGGGACAAGTCTTGCCCGAGAGCTGTTCACGAGCAACTTCTGGATGTCAGGTCTCGCGATGCTGAAGTACATTCCGCGTTCGTTCCGTGTGAAGCAAGTAGACGGAATGTCCTTCTTCACAGAAGTAAGGCACGATGAGTTTCGGAACAGAGTTCTTCGAATTACTCCTGCTAACCCGCGCCAATGGGGAACGATGAATGTGTCGCAGATGTTGCACCATCTCAACTTGGCATGCCGCAGTGCGCTGGGATTCTACAAACTTCCTGATGAGAGCTATCTCGTATCGCGAACGCTGTTTCGATGGATTCTGGTGGACTGGTTCCCGGAGCAACCCGCAGGACTGCGACTGCCAAAAGGTTTCAAGATTCCCCACGGCGCGGAATTCGACTCCGACTTTGAAAAGCAACAGCTGCTCAAAATCGTGGACGCTGCATGGCATGCAGGATCACCCAATGATTGGGGGCCGCACCCCATGTTCGGAAAAATGACGTTGTCTGAATGGGGAAAGCTCCTTCAGATCCACATCGATTATCACGTGAGACAGTTCGCGGCCTAGCGCCGGACTTCACCGGTATCGAATGGAGTTGTCATGAGTTCAACGTACAAGGCCATCGCGCTCACCGGTCCAGGCAAGTTTGCCGAGGTTACCAAGCCGCTTGTTGACCCCGGCCCGGGTTACGTGCGGATTCGCGTGGAGGCATGCGGCGTCTGTCACTCGGATGCGGCCACGGTCGAAGGGCTTTTTCCGATCGAGTGGCCACGCGTCCCGGGGCACGAAGTCGTCGGACGGATCGACGCTCTTGGTTCCGGCGTCCAGGGCTGGACGGTAGGTCAGCGCGCCGGAGTTGGATTTCTCGCCGGCTTCTGTGGCTACTGCGAATTCTGCCGCAACGGCGATCTCGTCAATTGCCAGAACCAGGAGTACACCGGCATTCATGGCGATGGCGGGTACGCCGAAGTGATGATGGCAAAGGCGAGCGGCCTGGTCGCGATCCCAGAGAGCCTATCTTCCGCGGCAGCGGCACCACTCTTGTGCGCTGGAATCACGACGTTCAGCGCGCTGCGAAACTCGCCAGCAAAGGCAGGCGATCTGGTCGCTGTGCTCGGCATCGGCGGGCTCGGCCACCTGGGCGTGCAATACGCACGGCAGATGGGATTCGAGACGGTAGCGATTGCACGCGGAGCCGATACTGCGGAGTTAGCCAGGAAGCTTGGCGCTCACCACTACATCGACAGCGCTGCCTCCGATCCCGCGGAGGCACTGCAAAAGCTCGGCGGCGCAGCGGCGATTCTGATAACCGCGTCCGGAGGCAACACGGTCAGCACAACGTTCAAGGGCCTGCGGCGAGGCGGCGTCTCGATCGCCGTCGGCGTCGGCCCGGAGCCGATTGAAGTCACGGGCATGGATTTGATCTTCGGAACGCGCAAGGTGGAAGGCGCACTGACGGGTACGCCGGCGGTCGGCGACATCACTCTGCGATTCAGCGCGCTGAGTGGCGTGGCAGCCATGATCGAAACGATGCCTCTCGAACACGCGGCTGCCGCCTACGCCAAGATGATGGCCGGTAAGGCGCGTTTCCGCATGGTGCTGCTCACAAAGAACGCCGCTGGTCAGAACGCGAGCTGATTCGAAGCAATTCGCGACGAATCGGATAGCACGAAGAAGGAGAAAAATATGTCCACGCCATCGAGATCCAAGGTCGGTGAATCTCAGGCCGGCTCCGCCTTGTCGTTCACTGCATGGGCTTCCGTCGAGGAGTTATTCCGCAAACAGCAAGCCTACTTCGCCACGGACGCAACGAAGACTCACGAATGGCGGATCGATCAGCTTGATCGTCTCATTCGCATGCTGAAGGAGAACTACAAACGCTTCGCCGACGCTTCTCGCCGGGACTTCAAAACCGCATCCCAGGAGAATGTCTTCGAGGCCTCTGCCCCGATCGCAACCGCCGAATACGCTAAGTCCCAGCTCAAAGAATGGATGAAGCCTGTCGAAGCTCCTCTTCCAAAGTTCCTCGCAGTATCCGGGCACAAGGGGATGGTTTACCGCGAGCCCTACGGGGTTACGCTGATTATCTGTCCTTTTAATGGACCGCTTCTGCTGTCGCTGCGCCCTGCGGTTGCTGCTCTATCGGCCGGCAATCCCTGCATCTTAAAGCTCTCCGAAGCTCTGTTAGCGACCGACGAGTTGCTCTTAGACTTAATTCCCAAGTATTTCGAGCCGCAAGCCCTAAGCGCAGTGGTCGGTGAGCGGGAAACAGTGACGAATCTCTTAAAGCTTCCATTTGATTTCATATTCCTCACCGGCAGCGTAGGGGTGGGGAAGGTAGTGATGCGCGCGGCTGCCGAGCACATCACTCCAGTGTTGCTGGAGTTGGGCGGACAAAACCCTGCCATCGTCGATGAGACGGCGAACATTCCGGATGCTGCAAAGAAAATTGTTTGGGGCGCGATGGCTTGGGGAGGGCAATGGTGCACCTCGCCGGGCTACGCGGTTGTTCATGACTCTGTTGCAGGAGCGTTCGTTGCCGAGTGCAGGAAAGCTGTTGTCGAGCTCTACGGCGCAGATCCCAAAAACAATCCGGACTATTCACGTGTCATAAGCCCTGCTGCTGTAGACAGGTTGGCCTCGCTGATCGATCCCGGCAAGGTGGTTTATGGCGGCAAGTCCGACGCGGCGGGTCGCTATCTTGACCCGACCATCCTCTACCCAATTTCTTGGTCGGACAAAATAATGGAAGACGAAATCTTCGGACCACTGCTGCCTATCCTCACGTATTCCGACCTGGCTGCATTAATCACAAAGATCAAGTCGATGCCCCGACCGCTTGCCGGGTATTTCTTCAGCCGCGATCAAAACGCGATCGACCGTGTGTTGCACTCTGTCTCTTTCGGAGGAGGCGCGGTAAATCAGACCAACATTTTCTTGTTCATTGAGTCCATGCCGTATGGAGGAGTGGGGACGGCTGGGATCGGAAATTATTACGGTAAGTACGGCTTCGACTCCCTTACGCACGCTAAGTCTGTCTTGATATCTCCCCCAGACGTGGCAATCGACCACTTGTTTCCACCTTACACGAAAGAAAAAGTACAAGCGCTCAATCAATGGTTTGAGTACTGAGCAGCGGTTGGACTGCACTCACTGGCGAGGTGATATGGTCTTAGCTGGGATCAAGGTAGTTGATACGCCGCTGGTTCACGACGCAATGGAACTGGCGAGGAATTCCTCAGAACCGTATCTTTTCAACCACGCGATGCGTTCGTGGCTTTTTGGGGTACTGATTGCAGAAGCGGCGAAACCTGTTCCGGATCCCGAACTCTTGGCGGTCTCCGCGATCCTGCACGATCTAGGACTGACCGACCGCTACTCCGCACAAGAGCGCTTCGAGGTCGATGGAGCCAACGCGGCGCGGTCATTTCTGAATGAACGTGGCATTCCCGCCCACCAGATTCAATTAGTGTGGGACGCTATTGCACTACATACGACTTTTTCCATTGCCCTTCACGAGGGGCCAGAGGTTGCGATGACGCATTCCGGAATCTCCGTAGACGTGATTGGGGCGGGACTGGATCGGATCCCGCAAGATAAGGTTCGCGCAGTTCTGGCGGAGTTCCCTCGCTTGGCGATGAAAAAGCAATTTCAGGAGCGTCTTTGCAGCCTGGTTCGCCAGGAACCAGCGACGAGCTACGACAACGTCCCGCGAGATATCGGCATAAGGCATGTGGCGGGATACACAGCCCCGAGCTTCTCCGATTTCCTCGAAAATGCGCCTTTTGCCGAATAAGAGGATGAAAGGAATCGCATGAAGAACGAAAACATCGCCGCCAATCCGGAGGCCGAGACTGGACCCCTAACACGCCGGAGATTCATGGGTGTTGCCGCAATGTTGGCCCCTGGTCTCTGTGGCATGAGCCCCGAGGGCACCGCGCTACCTGACGCGACTACCAAGCAAGCCAACCTCGATGAGCATAACCTAACTGAGGAAATCAAGAAGGAAAAGATCCGGCGGGCCATGCTTGCAGGTCCCTCCATCGTAACGGCTCAGGCGACCGTCGCGGAAATGGACCGCCGGGGCAACCTGACGGTGCTTCGCCCCGGCACGAACGATTGGGTTTGTATTCCAGGCGACCAGAACGTTGTTGGGCGGCCGGACATGGCGCTTGATCCAATGGGCATGGTTTGGTTCAAGGACGTGCTTACACGAAAGCCAAAACCAACAAACGCGGCGCCAGGCCTGATCTACATGTTGAACGGCGCGACGCAACGAAGCTTCACCGACCCGTTCGACACAACCAGCCCTCCGATCCCCATCGGCCCTCACTGGATGATCCTCTGGCCCTTCGATGCAAATGCGGCCGGCCTTTCTACAGTGATGCGCGACGCGGGCACGATGGTGATGTTTGCAGGCACGCCGTACGCGCACCTGCACATCTGCGGATCGCCGTGGGAGGGAACTGAATATCGCGCGGGCGACCGCGGCGTTTGGACGATGAAGTACGCGCGTCAGTGATCGGCGGAGAATCGGCAGCGAGTGTTAGTCCGACAACAAGGGAGACCGGATATGAATGCAAAAAGGACGCAAGATAAGCCGAGCATCGTGTTTGCGCACGGGATTTGGGCGGATGGTTCGTGCTTTAACAAAGTGATTCCCACGCTACAAGCGGAGGGATATGAAACGCTCGCCGCTCAATACGGTCTCGACTCGCTCGCAGCAGACGTTGCCACCGTAAAACGCACGCTCGGCCGTGTCGGCAGCCCGGCGATTCTGGTCGGTCACTCGTACGGCGGCAGCGTCATTACTTGTGCTGGAACCGACGACCGCGTTGCCGCACTGGTGTACATCGCGGCGCTCGCTCCCGACGCCGGCGAGACGTCGCAAACGCAACAGTCCAACTTCCCAAAGACGGACATCTTCTCCCACGTCGCGCCTGCAGACGGACGCCTTTGGATGCTTCCCGATGGCGTTGAGTGCTTCGCGGGAGATTTATCCGCGCAGGAGAAGAAAGTCATTTGGGCGACCCATTTCGCTCCGGCCCTGGACCTGTTCGAAGCGAAGGTCGAAGGTGCCGCCTGGAAGTCGAAACCCTCCTGGTACATCGTCGCCAAGAACGACCGCACGGTTCACCCTGATCTCGAACGCTTTTTCGCAAAGCGCATGGGCGCCACCACAACGGAAATCGCAAGCAGCCACGTGGCAATGCTCTCGCACCCTGACGTGGTCATCGACGTCATCTGTGCGGCGACAAAAGCCGTTCAAGGCGCTTCCGCCGTGGCGTAACGACGGAGCCGACGACGATGACGACGCGACTAGACGAGATCCACCGCCGTGCCTACGAATTCTATCTTGAACGCGGCGGGCATCCCGGCAGCGACCTCGAGGATTGGCTGCGCGCAGAACGAGAAGCGAACAAAACGCTGGTGCTCGAAGCATTCGACACGCTGTTTAACCAACGCGACTACGCCAAAGCGGAGCGTTATTGGTCCCCGAACTACATTCAGCACAGCGCGCATATCCAGCCGGGCCGCGACGGCCTATTCAATCTCGTCAAGAGCATTCCGCCGACGCTCAGGCATGAGCCGGGGACCATCGCCGCCGATGGAGGTTTCGTGATGGTTCACGGCCGGTTTTCAGGGATGGGTCTGCCCGTGAATTGGATCGTGGTGGACATTCTCCGCATTGAGGACAGCGTTCTCGCCGAGCACTGGGACGTAATTCAGGACGAAGCCACCAAATCCGAATCGAAGAGCGGGCTTCCCATGTTTGGCGACAAATTCACCAAATAGCTCCGCCTCGACTCACGGCCAGTTCCGCGGGAAAGAAGGCTTTATGGAACTTGGAATCATTGGAGCGGGAGATTTCGCACAGGCGTTCGCGAGACGGGCACTGAAGGCCGGCCATACGGTAAAGCTAAGCAATGGTCACGGCTCCGAGAGCCTGCGCGCAGTTGTCAATCCCCTTGGTTCTGGCGCTGTGGCTGCTACCAAGAACGAGGCGGCAGCGTGCGAAATCGTACTTCTTGCTGTGCCCTGGGATAAAGTGCCCGAGACACTCGCAAGCCTTCCCAAATGGAAAAACCAGATTCTGATCGATGGGACCAATCCTTTTCACGGCAAGGCCGGAAGCTACACACCTGCCAATATCGGAAACTTGTCTACCAGCCAGCTCGTTGCGGCTTTGGCGCCAGGCGCACGGGTAGTGAAGGCCTTAAACAATATGCTCGCTCGCGCTCTGGAAGCGGATCCCGTCATTGGCGACGCGAGACGGGTTGCATTTGTTTCGGGGGACGATGCTGGGGCAAAGAAAGAGGTGGAATCGCTACTAAAAGCTTTTGGCTATTCCGTCGTTGATCTTGGAAACCTTCGTGACGGAGGACTAATCCAGCAAGCCGGTGGTCCACTCGCAGGCCGAGATTTCTTGGAGCGAGGAGAATACCCCAAATGAAAGTCATTCATCTCACTGCCTACGGAAATCCGGCTCAGAACCTAAAGATGGTCGAGGTTTCGGAACCAAGCGGCTTGTCTGCAAACGAGGCTCTGGTGCGCATGGAGTATGCCCCAATTGCTTACAGC
>CAVWMQ010000003.1:0-1039167 GCA_963756155.1 uncultured delta proteobacterium | reverse complement strand
TTAAGCATCGCGCTCGGACTCACTTCTTCGGGATTGCCGCGCTCTACGTCGCTCTTCAGTTCGGATATCCACTGTGGGCCAGGCATTACGTGGTGCTCGACGTCATCGCGGTAGCGATCGGGTTCGTGCTGAGGGCATTCGCAGGCGGGGTCGCGATCGGTGCGGAAGTGTCGCCGTGGCTGATCTTCATTACCTTCGTGCTGGCGCAATACAGCGTTCGCCTGCTCGATCAAATGCTCGCGATCGTCGCGGGAGCGACGCTAATCAGCTACATGATTTACACCGCCTCCGCGGAAGTAGAAGCGAAGCTCGGAACTCGGTACCTGTATTTGACGGTACCCTTTGTCGCGTTCGGTATTCTCCGCTACCTGTACCTGGTCGACGCCCGCAACGAAGGCGGCGATCCTGCATGTCTTCTGATTCGCGACCTGCCGCTGTTACTGACGGTGCTTCTATGGATCGCAGCCGACGTGATCCTGCTCTACTTCTAGGCTGCACAACTTCTTCCGCTCGAACCGCAATGTTCACCCCCAGCCAGCGATAAAATGATCTCGGTTAGACCAGGTTCGTTTCTTGAGCGCGCGTTCCTTCGTGATCGCGAAGAACACCGGCACCAGTATGAGGACGTGAATCGTCGAGGTGATCATTCCGCCGACGATCGGCGCAGCAATCGGCTTCATTACGTCCGAGCCGATCCCGCTTTCCCATAGAATCGGCGCGAGACTGAGCATCACGACTGCAACGGTCATCAGCTTGGGTCGAAGCCGCTGGACTGCGCCCTCGATCACGGCCGCTTCTACGCCCTCATGAGTGAGCTCGCCCGCTGCGATATGACGATTCAGAGCTTCGTGAAGATAAATCACCATTACGACGCCGGTCTCGACCGCGATACCAAATAACGCGATGTAGCCGACCCATACGGCGACGCTGAAGTTGAATCCCATCAGGTACTGAAGCAGCAGCCCGCCGGTCATCGCGTACACGGTCGGCAGGATCAGTACGATCGCTTCGGTCACCGACTGGAACAACACATAGAGCAAGACAAAGATCAGAAGGAAGACGATCGGCAGGATGAGCGTCAGGCGCTTTCGTGCTCGCAACTGGAACTCGTACTCTCCCGACCATTTGAGCGTGTAACCGGCGGGCAGATGCAGTTGCCGATCGAGCACGCCCTGCGCGCTGTCGACGTAGCTGCCGTAGTCCGAGGTCGCGAGGTCGACGTAGACATAGCCGGTCAGCATCCCGTCTTCGTCCCGTATCATCGACGGCCCTGGGCTCAAGTTGATGTGCGCGACTTCGCCGAGCGGGATCTGCGCTCCAGCCGGAGTCATGATCAGTGTGCGACGAAGTGCATTCAGGTCGTTCCGATAATCCGCGAAATAGCGAACGTTGATCGAGTAACGCTCACGCCCTTCGACCGTGGTTGCAATATTTTCGCCCCCCATGCCCGAACTCACCGCCCGCTGAACGTCTCCGACCGTCAGGCCATATCTCGCGGCGACAGCGCGGTCGACATCAACGTTGATGTAGAACCCTTGCGAGACTCGTTCAGCGAAAATTCCTCGCGTTCCCGGAACAGAACCAAGTATCTCTTCGATCTGAGAACCAATCTGCTGAATCCGGTCGACGTCGGGACCCTGAATTTTGAGTCCGACCGGTGTTTTGATTCCGGTCAGCTCCATGTCCAGCCGATTCTCGACCGGCATCGTCCAGGAGTTCGACAACCCGGGGAAATGTAATCGGTCATCCATCTCTGCAATCAGCTGATCGTACGTCATGCCGTTACGCCACTGTTCGCGCGGCTTGAGCATGATCGTCGTGTCGTACATGTCGAGCGGCGCGTTGTCGGTCGCGCTATCCGAGCGTCCTACGGAGCCGAACACACTCTGAACCTCGGGAAAGGTGCGGATGATCTGATCCTGTTTCTGCATCAGATTTACCGCTGATGAGATCGAGATACCGGGCAGCGCCGTCGGCATATAGAGACTTGATCCTTCGTACAGCGGCGGCATGAACTGACTGCCGATCTTGAACAACAGCGGAATTGTGAGCAGCAGGAAAATCACGTTGGCTGCGATCGTAAGCGCCCGATGACGCAAGCACCATCGGATCACTGGCAGATAAATCTTCTGGAAGAAGCGCGAGATGGGGTTGTCCTCCTCGGGGCGCAAACGTTTGCCGCGAATGAAAAGGACCATCAGCACCGGGACTACCGTGATCGCAAGAACTGACGAGAAGGCGATCGCGAACGACTTGGTGTAGGCCAGTGGCCGGAACATTCGCCCCTCCTGCGATTCGAGCAGGAACACCGGCAAGAACGAGATGACAATAATAATCAGCGAAAAGAAGATGGGCCTGCCGACCTGTTTCGCAGCCGACAACAGGATTCGCTGCCGTTCGGATTCGGATACCGACTGGGATCCCAGTGATGCCTGCTGCTGCGCCTCCGACAGATGCCGGTAGCCGTTTTCGACCATCACGATCGAGGCGTCAACCAGCACGCCGATCGCCAGAGCCAACCCGCCCAAGGACATGATGTTGGAACTGATCTGCAGATAGTACATCGGGATGAACGTCGCGATGACCGCAATCGGCAATGTGAGAATCGGGATGAACGCCGAGCGCAGGTGAAAGAGAAAAACGATGATTACGAGACTTACAATGACGGCCTCTTCGAGCAGATCGCGTTTCAGTGTGTTGATCGATGCCTGAATGAGTCCCGCACGGTCGTAGCCGGCGACGATTTCAACACCGCGCGGCAGAGTCTTTTGAATTTGAGCGAGTTTCTGCTTGACCCCATCGATGACCGTGAGAGCATTCTGCCCGTAACGCATCACGACGATGCCGCCGACTGTCTCTCCGTCGCCGTTCCATTCGGCCGCACCCTCGCGCAGATCGGGTCCCAGGCTCACGACACCGAGGTCCCTTATCAGCACCGGCGTGCCGTTGTTGGTCGCGACGGAAATTTGTTCGAGGTCTGTTACCGAATGGACATAACCGAGGCCGCGGATCATGTAGTCCGCTCCCGACATCTCGAGAACGCGTCCACCGACTTCGCCGTTGCTGTCGCGGATTTTGTCGATCACCGTTTCGAGCGGCACCTTGAGCGCGAGCAGCCGATTCGGATCGAGCTTAACCTGGTACTGCTTTACGAAGCCGCCGATAGTGGCGACTTCCGAAACCCCCGGCACCGTTTCGAGCGCATAGCGCACGTTCCAATCCTGCAAGCTGCGCAGATCGGCGAGACTGTGGGTGTGGCTCTTATCGACGAGTGCATATTCGTACACCCAGCCCGCGCCGGTTGCATCGGGTCCGATCATCGGATTCACGCCGGCCGGAAGCTTGCCCGTTATCTGCTCGAGGTATTCCAGCACGCGGCTGCGCGCCCAATAGATGTCGGTGCCGTCCTCGAACACGACGAACACATACGAGTCGTTGGACATCGTCTGCGCGCGGACCGCCTTCACGTGCGGCGCAGCAAGCATCGCAGTGACGATAGGATAGGTCACCTGATCCTCGATGAGATTGGGCGGCTGCCCCATCCATTCGGTGTGAATGATCACCTGGACGTCGGAAATGTCCGGCAACGCGTCGAGCGGAATTCGATCCAGCGACCAGACGCCCGCCAGCACGAGAGCCAGCACGCCGAAGAACAACAGGAAGCGGTTCGCGTTACACCAGTCGATAGTTCTTTCGATCATGCTTCTGTCCTCACATCGCCATGGAGCCGCTGGCTGACACGTCCGCCTGCTTCGTAGCGATCGTGTTGCCGCCCTTCGACGCGGTGATCGTCAGGCTCCAGGTGCCGCCGCTGGGGAGTTCGATGTTCGCGGAGTACGTGCCGCCTCCTTGATCAGTCGCCGTACCTTGCGCGTGCATCGCCGCCATTCCCATTGCGGGCATCGCCGCCATGTAGAAGGACACCGTCACTTGCGCGCCTGAAATCGGCGCGCCTTTGGAATCGCGCAGGGTTACCATCACTTTGTTGCGGCCGCGCACGAGAGGATTGGGGTCACTCGTGAATGAAATTGCTGCCTGCGCTGCGAACTGCTCCGCCTGGCCCGACGCATTCTCTCCCACGCCCGGCGGAGGTGGCACGAATGCTCCCGCGGCGGCCTGAAGCTGACTTTCCGAGTCGATTAGAAAATTGGCGGAGCTTACGATCTGCTGACCCGGCGCGAGTCCCTTGAGTACGATGAATTCATCGCCGACGTGCGGTCCCAGTTCGACCTCGGCTGGCGTGAGATAACCGTCGCCGCGGTCGATGAATGCGACGTTGTGCGTGCCGGTGCGCAAAACCGCAGTGTCCGGGATGACAGTCTGCTCACCCATTGGCAGGTCCAGCGCAACGTGCGCGAACATCCCCGGGAAAAGCTGGCCTTTGGGGTTGTTGAATTCGCATCGAACCCTGGCGGTGCGCGTCATCGGATCGATCTGCGGCTGGATGAAATCGACGCGCCCATCGAAGTTCGTGCCTGGATATGCGTCGACCGTAACGGTTGCAGGATCGCCGGGACGGACCTTTCCGATCTCGTCCTGGAACACCGCCGCATAGATCCACACCCTCGACAGATCGGTGATCGTGAACAGGCGCGTGTCGGGCTGCACGTACATGTTGGGCAGCGCGTCGCGCTCGACGATGTATCCGCTCATGGGCGAATCGATCTCGACGGCGCGGCGAACGGTGCGTTCGCGTTCCAATCGCGCGATCTCGCGCGGCGATACGCCCCAGAGCCTGAGACGTTCCGCCGCGGAATCGACCAGGGATGACGCGTCGGTAGTCACATCCGCCAGCGCGCTACCGCTGATGCGCTTGCGTGCATCGAGGGCGAGCAGATATTCGTTCTCGGTGCTCACCAGGTCCGGGCTGTAAATCGTAAACAATGGCTCGCCTCGGCGGACGTATTGATAGGTCGAGTTCGCAAACACCTGTTCGATCCATCCGGCGAAACGCGTCTGCACATAGCCTTGGAGCCGTTCGTCAGCTTCGACGTTTCCGGTGGTCTCCAGACGATCGCTCACGTCCTTTCGCACCACGGTCGCGAACTTCAGTCCGATCAACTGCCGCCGCTCCGGCGTGATTCGCATTGGCGCGAGCTGGGAATCTGCTGCGGAAGCCATCGGCGCTGCCAGGAACAGAAGGAATACCGGCGCGACGACTACACGGAGTCGTCGCTGTATTGAGTTGTAATTCATCTTCGGTCACCGATTACCTGCTGGATTTTGGCGATCGCGATCTCGTGGTCGGCGAGGCTGCGGTAGTACTCCTGCCGCAAGTTCTGCAAATCGAGAACCGACGAAAGCAGCGTCTGGAAATCGACCTTGCCGACTCGATACGCCGCCTTCGCCGAAGCCTGTGAAGTTTGGGCCTGCGGAATCAGGCCGTCTCGATAGATCGACATGATCCTTTCCGCGGTGCGCATCGCGACCAGACTGCTTTCTGCCTTGGAGGATACTTGTAGTTGCGTTGCGCGGGTCTGCTCGCGCGATGACTCGGCTTCGAGCGCGGCCTGCTCGATCGCGGGCGTTTGCTTGCGCCAGAAATAGAGCGGGACCTTCGCGCCCAGATTCAGCATGTAGTAATCGCGGAATCCGGGGCCGGTTTTTTCGTACGAATAGCCGACTGTGAAGTCCGGCCAGTATCCCTGATGCGCAAGCTTCAACGCTTCCGCACTGTGCGCTTCCATCGCGCGATCCGATGCGAGGTCGGGGGAACCGCTACCGGCCAGTTGAGCGAGCTGCGATGAGTCGAGCTGGAGATGCGTCACTTCGATATCGCCGATGTCGATATTCTGCGAGTCGGGATCGCGCCCGAGCAGCTGCTTGAGTTCGAGCTGTTCCTGGTCCTCCTCCTGATGGTGCATCGCGTGCTCTTTGAGTATCTCGGTGGTTTGAAGCTGCGCCTTGATCAGGTCCTGCTGCAGACCCTGTCCCACGCGATACCTGGTTTCTGCGATCTGCTGGATCTGTCGGAGCTCGTCCTGATTACGATCAAGAATCGCCAGCGTCTTTCGGTGATAGAACAGCTCGAAATAGATCTCCTTGACCTTTTCCTCGACCTCACGCTCCGCGGCTTCGTAGCGATGCCGGGAGTACTCGGCGTCCTTCTCGGCCTCGGACTTCTGCAAGCGGAGCTTGCCGGGACCCGGGATGTCCTGCGAGACGCCGAAGCCGGTGTAGTAAAAGTCGCTACTCTCGTAGCCCGAGAATGGCTGTGGGCTTCCGACCGTGAAGTGCTGCAGCGACACCTGTGGATCAGGCAGGGTCGCCGCCGGAATCGGCACTTTCAGTTGAGCCTGCCAGTGACTACGCGCCGCGAGCACAACCGGGCTGCGGGTGAGAGCCTCATCGACCAGTGCCCGCAGCCGATCTGAACTGGTGGGCGTCTCAATCGCCCGAGCGCCATCCTGTGCGCGTCCCGCTGACGGGACCACAGTCAGAACGGTCGCTGCGATCATGCTTGCGACTAAACTTCGCGCCGCCGTGTCGCGAATACATTCGGATGGTTTCACAAATTCCAACCCTCCAGCCGCGATTGATCACGTCGCGGCTGCGTCTGCGCAGGTTGAAGACGTTCATCTCCATCTGTCGATCGAATCGGCAGATGTCCTTTTGAATTGTCGCGAGGGAACTACACGCGAGCGTCCGCGTCGGATGCGACGCATCCGCGCTTCAACTCACGCGCTCAGGGAAGGCTCAGATTTGACGTGAACAGAGAAGTGCTAACGAAGCGGGGCGGTTGGGTGGCGGGTACCCACGAGTGATGAAGATGTTCCGCAGGTGCGAAATCGCGACTATCACCGTGGCTACGGGCATAGTCCCGGTCGAATCGAAATGTTGCGCGTCTCGCCCTTGGTTGGCCGCTCTATCGGGCGCCACCGGCGGTTTGCAACAGCTCTGCTGATTCACCGGAACGCTCCCCGAACAGTTCGCGCCGCAGCACGACGTCGTCGAGCACCCCGTCGCAGAGGGCACACTCATGCCGAGCGGAAGCAGCAGAGCGATCAGAATTGTCGCGAGAATCCGCACGACGATTACCGTAGCTTGGCTGCAGGAGACTGGCAATGCGTCCCGAACTCTGGCACTTGGCGGTCGAGCCCCTGAAGTTCCAACAGCGCGAAGCGCGCATCTTAGTCAAAAGGGAAGCCTGAAACCTCAGTGAGGTTTCAGTGATTACTCCGAAAATCCGATTTCGGATTCCGCGCCGCGACGCATCAGAGCAGCGAGGCCTTGCGCTTCACATAGCGCGCGGAGATTCGGCGCTCGACGGCCCTCTGTTCCGGTGATCAACGCATTTTGCGCCATGTAGAAGGCCACTGCCGGCCCCGGGGGAGCCGTGCTCCCGCTCTCCGACCAACCGACCCCGCTCCGAAACTATTGACGCGAGGCCCCCCGCTGCGCAGTCTCGATAAGTACCAATTAACCGCAGAGAGTTGCCGGCCGCGGCGTAACAATTGAGGAGGCGCTTATGACTTCCGAAGAGCAACTGATCAAGCGTTACTTCGATGCTTTTAATCGGCATGACATCGAAGCAGTAATGGCGTGTTTTCACGACGAAGCCGTGCTGGTCGGCCCGAATGGAAAGAGGCTGGCGGGCCGTGCCGAAGTGCGGCGTTCGTACGAAACCGAATTCGCGCTGTTCCCCGATGCGCACTGCGAGCTGCGTGTGTGTACCGGCAATAGCGGGCGAGGGGTGGCCGAGTCGTTCTTCTCGGGAACACGCGCTGGACGCGGGAAGATCGAGGCGATCGGTGCGGAAGTGATGGAGATGGTGGACGGCAAGATCAGGGAGATCCGCGACTATCATCAGCCGGCGCCGGCCAAGGCGGCTTGAAGAGTTGCAGAGGCATGAGGCGATAGTTCGGCTGGCATCGTTCCTGGCCGTGTTTGCAATATTCGGATTGTGAGAGGCGCTGGCGCCGCGCCGGGTGCGCGCGCTTGACCGCGGATCGCGCTGGCCCGCTAATCTCGGGATCGCGGCGCTCAACGTGCTCCTTGTCCGCCTCATCTTACCCCTGGGTGTGGTCGGCTTCGCTTTCGAAGGCGAGAAACACGGCTGGGGCCTCATGAACAATGTCGCCATCCCTTACGTGGCGGCGATTCTGGTCGCGTTCATCGTTTTCGATCTGGCGATTTACCTCCAGCACGTCATGTTTCATGCGGTGCCGGTACTGTGGCGGATGCATCGTATGCACCACGCGGATCTGGACTTTGACGTGACAACCGGGAGCCGCTTCCACCCGTTTGAGATTCTTTTGTCGCTTGGACTCAAATTGGCGGTGGTCGGCGTGTTGGGTCCACCCGCGATTGCGGTCCTGATTTCCGAGGTCGTGCTCAACGCGACCTCGACCTTCAATCACTCGAATTTCCGAATTCCGGAAAAATTCGACGCCTGGTTGCGACTGCTGGTGGTGACTCCGGACATGCATCGCGTGCACCACTCGATCGCGGTCAGCGAGACCAACAGCAACTTCGGTTTCAACTTGCCCTGGTGGGATCGTTTGCTCGGAACCTATCTAGCTCAGCCCGCAGCTGGCCATGAGCGCATGACAATTGGAATCAATCTATTTCGCGATCCGAAAGAGCTAGGTCTGGAGCGGATGCTGCTGCAGCCGTTCGGCGCAGCGGCTGGCGATTATCCGATCAACCGGCAGACTGGCTGAATTGAATCACACTTTGGCTGGGTCCTCTTTCTGCTCTCGCCGACGCGGCGGCGAAACGGCGCGAGCGACCTGTGGTCGAATGTCGCCAGGCAACTTCTAACGCGATCCCTAAGCCCGCTGAGCGCTGCCCTCGTAAATAAACGAAAAGGGTCGCGGCGCGGATTTCAGGTAGTTGGTGCTGAGCTGCTTGATCCGAAATCCGCCCGCCTTAATCAGGTCGTCAATTTTTCGGTTAAGATGGCAACCGCCGCCGAGCCGTTTCCACGCTGGAGTAAGCCAATCCTGCCAGCGGACTACGGCGGGATCCGGGGCTTGTCCGTGCTCGACAAAGAGCAGTTCACCTTCGGGTCTCAGCACTCGGCGCATCTCTCGCACGGCGAGCGCCGCGTCTGATATGGAACACAAGGTGAAAGTCATGACCACCGTATCGAAGCTGCTATCCTCGAACGGCAATTTCTCGCCTGAACCTTCAACCAATTTCACCGGGATTCGCGCAGTATTGAGACGATTGCGGGCTTTCGCCAGAAGCTCGGTCGAAGGGTCGACTCCATAAACTTCTTCCGCGCCCGAGCGGTATGACGAGAGGTTGAGACCCGACCCAATCCCGATCTCAAGCACGCGGCCGCGCGCCGCCCCGACCACTCTTTCTCTGAATGGTGCGAAGTTCTTCTGCCGCATCGCCAGTTCGATCACTTGCGGCAGGATGAATCGGTTGTAAAAGCCCATACAGTTCCCTTCTATATGTTATCGCGACGCCCCTTGTAGCGTTACTTTGCCGGAACTCGGAAACCGGTTCACAACATTAATCGCTTGAAAGGCGCTGACAATGCTGGTGCTGGGGGTGCTGCTTGTCCAGCTTGGCCCGGCGTGCGGGTTCGCCAACGCGGCAGCGATGGATAGCATGCAATGCTGCCAGAGCAAGTGTCCCGCACGTTGTTCGCAGATGCCCGCGAACTGCTGCCGGATTTCCGCAAGCTCCGAGAAAGCGAAGCCGGGTATAGGTACCGCACCTCGGCCAACGCTCGTGTACGTGATTGGTCACCTTGCGCCGGTTGCGCTTCACAAAATCATTGATCTCTCTTCGCTCACCTATCGTTCGGCCGCTCCGCCTCCTCAGCGGATGCGGCTCGATTTGTTCTGCTCGCGTCAGATTTGATCCTGCCTCGGTAACCGATCGCGTCAGCCAGGCGAACTAGTTCGTGAGGGGCAAGCGCTACTTCCAGGCTGCGCCCGAGCGCGCACAGCTGCTGTCGTCCAGTGAGCAGAAAAAGCACACCGTCACCCTGACGTGCATCGCACCACCGTATCAACATTTGATCGGCGTAATGTCGCAACGCTCAGCCAGCATCACTGCGACGCCAGTGAACCGTGCAAAGCCGCGCCGTCGGGAGTAAGCCTGGAACCTTAAATCGCTAGTCGAAGAAAGAGGCGAACCAATGCTTGGCTGGACACCCGAGACGCTCGAGCTGGCCGCCCTCGCCCTCGCAAAATTCGATCACCTGAGCGAGAGCGAACTCAAGATGCTGTGCGCAGCAACCACCGGCGAGTTTGCCTTCTGCGGCCCGAGCACTCGTATCGACGATCAGGAGAACGATTCCACTAAAGCCGCCGGATGGGGTGACGAGCGAACCATTCGGGCAGCCCTGCTTCGATGGCTGTGCCTCGACGGCACCGCCAGAATCCTCGTCGATCCGCGCGGCATCGTAGTCCACGCCGCAAAAATTGCGGACGAACTGGACCTGTCTTTCGCGACCGTGCCATTCCCTCTCGCCTTTATGAATTGTCACTTTGCAGTCGACATGAGCCTGCTTGGTGCCCAGCTTCAGGCTTTTTCTCTATTTGCTAGCCGGACCAAGGCGATTATGGCGGACGGGTTGAAGGTGCGCGGTAACCTTCTTTTCCGCAATGGCAACGCCGAAGGCGAAGTGCGACTGCTAGGCGCGGACATCGGCAAGACCCTCGAATGCAATAATACGGCTTTCAAGAGTGGACTGATTGCCGACCGAATCAAGGTGAGCGGGTCGGTTTTTCTCCGCGCCGGCTTCAACGCCGAGGGTGAAGTGCGACTGAATGGCGCGGAAATTGGCGGAGTCCTAGATTGCGCGAAAGGGATGTTCAAGAACGCGGGCGGAATCGCACTCAACGCTGAGGGAATCAAAGTGGCTGGTTCCGCGTTTTTCGGAAAGGGCTTCAACGCCGAAGGCGAGGTGCGCTTGGTTCACGCAGAAATCGGTGGAAGCCTAAGCTGCGAACAGGGGACGTTCCAAAGAGGGACGTTCGAGAAGTCGCCCGGAACTGCGCTCAACGCCAGCGGAATCAAAGTGACTGGAAACGTGTTTCTCCGCGGCGGCTTCAAGTCCGAGGGCGAAGTAAATTTGGCAGGAGCGCAGATTGGCGCAAACCTCGAATGCATTATGGCAACGTTCAAGAACGCGGGCGGGCCCACGCTCAACGCGGAGGGAATCAAAGTGGCTGGCTCCGCGTTTCTTGGAAAGGGCTTCAACGCCGAAGGCGAGGTGCGTATGGTTCGCGCAGAAATCGGTGGAAACCTCAGTTGCGAACAAGGGACGTTCCAAAAAGGGACGTTCGAGAAGGCAGCCGGAACTGCGCTCAACGCCAACGGAATCAAAGTGACTGGAAATGTGTTTCTTCGCGCCGGCTTCAAGTCCGAGGGCGAAGTAAATTTGGCAGGAGCGGACATTGGCGCAATCCTCGAATGCGACACGGCAACGTTAATAACGCCGGCGGGATCGCGCTGGACGCCGATGCATTCAGAGTGAGCGGTTATGTGTCTTTGAGATATGGTTTTAGCCTTGATGGTGAAGTGCGACTGACCGCCGCGGATTCGCGAAATCCTCGCTTGCGAAGGCGGCAGGTTCACGGTCGATACTTTCGTGAATGCGCACAGGCGTCGGTCACCGGATCCTTCTTCTGGCGTAATGTCAGATGGAATCTCGAATCGGAAAGCGACCCGCAACCCGGTGCACTCAAACCAGGACCGTCAGCGCGGCTCAACCTCCCGCATACGACGGTCGGACCGATGTCCGACGACAAGAACAGTTGGCCGTCGACTGGACGGCTTCGGCTCGATGGCTTCGTCTACGCGCGAATCGGCGCGGGACCGGACGACGCGAAGAGTAGATTGGAATGGCTAAGCCGGCAGGGAGACAATTTTTGGCCGCAACCGTATCGGCAACTCGCCGGAGTGCTGCGCGAAGCAGGCGACGACGCCGGCTCAAAGCGCGTCCTCGTCGAAATGGAAAACTCGCGGCGGAGGTACGGGAATCTCCCGTGGTGGTCATGGACGTGGGCCTGGATTCTGAGGCCTACGATTGGCTATGGGTACCGGCCGTTCCGCGCTGGCTGGTGGGTGGCGGCGTTCGTTATTCTTGGCTTCTTCCTATTTTCCTGGGGACAAGATGCCGGCGTTTTGACGGAGATAAAGGACAAAGATGCGGTGATTCAAAACAAAGATGTCGCCGCGACTCACGAGCAGAATGCCTCCGGTGTCTCCGTTTATCAGCCTTTCAACGGCTTCATCTATTCGCTCGAGACCTTCTTGCCGCTGGTCGACCTCCAATTCGCCAAGCATTGGCTTCCGAACGCAAACCTTAAGCCCAACAATCCCGTCGACCTGATGAACCACATGCGCCATTGGCCAGTCAGATGGCTGCCGCATTGGAACCACAATTTTGGGAAAAACTTCGGAAAGCACCTGCGCTGGTATTTCTGGTTTCACATCCTGGCCGGCTGGTTCTTCACCACCATGGTCATCGCTGGAGTTACCGGCCTCGTCCGCAAAGACTAAGCGAGGAGCAGGAGCTGACCCACTTCGGGGAGTTTGGATCTGTGGAGCACGGTGCCGGCGACAACGGTGCCGGCTTCTTGCATAGGTAGTGGGTGCAGGGGGTCAGCCCCTGCTCCGCGAGGGCAACGCCGACGGTGAAGTGCGGATGGTGGGCGCGGAAATCGGCGGCAACCTCGAATTCGACCACAGCACGTTCAAAAACGGATTGTTGGCCGACGGCATCAATGTGGGCCGCAACCTGTTTCTCCTCGCCGGTTTCAGCGCGGAGGGCGAAGTGCGGCTGACCGGGGTGGAAATCGGCGGACCCTTATGTGCGATAACGCATCGTTCAGGAACCCGCTCGGAGTTGCGCTCCAAGCTGGCGGAATCAAGGCGAACGGTTTTGTGCTTCTGCGCTTCGGCTTCAATGCCGAGGGCGAAGTCCGACTGAGCGGAGCGGAGATCGGCAGGTATTTTGAATGCGACCTCGGCAGATTCAGGAACGCTGGCGCAGTCGCGCTTCACGCCGCTGAGCCTCAAAAGTTCTAACAGCGCGAAGCGCGCGTCTTCGTCAAATGGGAAGCCTGAAACCTGCGTGAGGTTTCAGTGATTTACTCCGAAAATCCGATTTCGGATTCCGCGCCGCGACGCATCAGAGCGCGAGGCTTTGCGCTTCCCACAGTGCGCGGAAGCGGCCGTCGCGCTTGGCGCTCAGCGCGCTCCAGTCGCCCGACTCCACGATCGTCCCTTCCTCGATTACGTAGATCAGCTCCGCCCATCGAATCGTCGACAGCCGATGCGCGATCAGCAGCACCGTCATCTCGCCGCGCAGGCGCTCGATCGCGCCGAATACCCGCGTCTCGTTCTCGGAATCGAGGCTGTTGGTCGCCTCGTCGAGGATCAGCATCGAGGGCCGGCGCAGGAACGCGCGCGCGAGCGCCAGGCGCTGCCGCTCGCCTTGCGAGAGCAGGATGCCGCGGTCGCCGACCATCGTCTCGAGCCCGCCCGGCAAGCGCGAAGACGAATTCGGCGGCGGCCAGCTCGAGCGCCGCGCGCATCTGGGGCTCGCTCGCGGCGGGTGAGGCCCAGCGCAGGTTCTCGCGAATCGTATCGTGAAACAAAAACGTGTCGGCGGCGACGAAGCCCACCTGCTCGCGCCATGCGCGCGCAAGCTCGACCCCCAGCGCGGCGCCGTCGATCGCGACGCTTCCCGAATCGGGCACCAGCAGGCCCATCATGAGGTCGGCGACGGTGCTCTTGCCGGCTCCCGAGGGACCGACCAGCGCCACGATCTTCCCGGCCGGAACGACCAGGTCCAGATGATGCAGCGCCGGGGGCGCGCCGGGCTGGTAGCTGAATGACACCTGCGCGAAGCTGATATCGCGCCGCAGCGGAAGGCGCGGATGCGCTGAGGCGGGCGGCTCCGCCGCAGCCAGGCATCGATGCTCCAGGCTCAGCACGTTGGCGAACGACGGCAGCGCGTTGACGAAGCCGCGCTGATGGTTGTGCGCGGACAGGAAGCGCGGCATCACGCGCGCGAACAGCAGCAGCAGGATCAGGATTTCGGCCGACGGGACCTTGAGCACCCGGATCGAGACATACAGCACCACCGCGAGGATCAGCACCGAGCCCAGCTCGAACCAGCTCGAGGCGGCGGCCTGGCGGCGCGCCGACTCCAGGTTCGCGCGCGCCACCGAGCTGCTCAGCGCCGAGAAAATCTCGGCGTTGCGCTGGTCGGCGCCGTAGGCCTTGGCGGCCTTGAGGCCCTGCAGATGGTCGAGCGTGGCGGCGTAGAGAGTTTTGGTGCGATCGGAAAGCTCCTGGCCGCTCTCCTCGATCTCGTGGATCGTGCCGCGGAACACAAATGCCAGCCCCAGCCCGCACAGCAGCACCAGGATCGTCATGCCCGCCGACAGCTCGAACGCGATCACCAGGTAGACCAGGCTTATCACCAGCTCGCCCATGAGCAGCATGAGCTGGAAGGTGCCGGTGGCCACGCGCTCCAGCTCGCCGGTGAGCGCGTGGGTGAAGTCGGAGGCGCGGCTGCGGCATACGAACGACCAGCTCGAGTTGACGATCGCGCGGTAAAGGCGGCGGCGCAGCGAGTCCTCGACGGTCGCCACCACCGCGAAGGTCGCGACGTTCTGCGCGCGGCCCAGGAGCGCTCGCGCGCCGACCAGCACCACGAAAAATCCGAGCAGCATCAGCAGTCCCGGATGAAGTCCGACGGCGGCGAAGGCCTGCGTCACCATCTGCGCGTAGCGTCCCGCCTGTCCCTGGTTGGAGAGATTCAGGCCAGCGACCTGCAGCGTCGGCAACAGGAGCGCAAGGCCAAGTCCCTCGGTCAGCGAGAACAGCACCATCAGGGCGAGCGCGGCCAGCAGGCGCGTCCATCCGACCTCGAGCAGATAGGCGAAGTAGGATCTGAGCGTGGGATCGAGCAGCCGCCGGCGCGGCTTCAGGTCGAGGCTGCGCGCGGCCGCGGCGGGCAGAACCGCATCATCGCGATGAGCTGTCGGATCCACGCGTGTAACGAGGATAGCCCGCGCACGCGGCGGCACAAAGCGGGGCGTGGGATGGGGCGCATCGCCGCGCCGCGGTTCGATACGGCTGGCTAATTGGGCGTCTCGGGCCGTCCGAGCGCGACGTATTCGCCGAGCTCGAAACGGCCGATCACGACTTTGCCGTCGCTCTCCAGCCATGCGTGCGCCTTGAAGCCGCCCGCGGTGGGCTTGGCGACGCCGATGCGAAGCTCGCAGGGATAGCCGGCGCGCCCCAGCATCACCTCGGTGGCAAGGGCGCGCACCAGGCAATTGCCGCCGCCGGGAACGGCGGAGCTCGCGGTGGCAACCGCCCACGCGATCCGATCGGGGTCGGGCCGCGACGGCTGCGAGGCTCGCGCGCGTGGAGCGCTCGCGCGGGTAACGATCCTGCGTAGGCGCGGGTAAGCAAACGTCAGCACCCCTACACGCATCGCGGCGAGGGCAACGATCGCCTCGAGCAGCAGCATCCGATCGTCGCGAGGCAGCGCAAAAAACTTGGCAGGCAGCCTAAGGAATTTAGTGGTCAATGAACTTACCAGGAAGCCCGAGGAGCATAGCGGGCAGCGTCAACGAACAAACGGCGAATCGCAACGAAGTTATCGGGAATCGCAACGAACTTGCGGCGAATCGCAATCAGCTTGCGGGAAGGCGCAAGGAACTTATCTGAAAGGGCAAGGACCTTGCCAGGAAGCGCAAGGAAGTCAGCGGTTCGGCTCGTTGGCAACCTGGTCAACCTCAATCAGCCCGCGCATCCGAAGCTCGTCGAGCAGTCCCAGTAAGTCGCGAGCGCATCGGTCCGCGTCGACGTCGTAGCGCTCGAGCAGCGCGCCCTGGATCTCGCTGACGCTGCGCGGCTCGGCCAGCAGGCCCCACACCGTTGCGCCGACCTCGTCGAGCCCGAAGTAGATTCCTTTCTTAAGATCGAGGATTGCCGCCTCGCCGGCCAGATCGCACGAGATCTGATCCTTGGAAGCGACAACAATCGAAGACGGCGTGATCGATTTGGCCACGGGCGATGCCGGCTCAATGCGCCTGCGCGATGCGATTCAATCCGCTGGACTTGCGCTTGCGCGCACGCGGCGCGGCAGCACGAAGTCTATAGACGCGTTCCCCCACTGGCAAGGACGCTCCGAAGCGCGTCAGTTGAGCTGTCTTCCCATCAGGAGGAGAACAACGTCGCGCGCCATGTCCTCCTTAATCTTCAGGTCATGGGCGCATATTTTCATTGCATCGCTCTCCTTGCCCTGCTTGATCAGCGTCCTGAGCTGCGTGAGCAGAGGATCCTGCAGCTTGGCATAGATCTGCTCGGCCTGATCGCGACGCTCGGCGCGCTGCTTCTCTCTGACGTTGAACCGTGCGAGGCCTTGTTCCGTCGGACAGGGCGCGGCGAGATACCATTTGCCGTTCTCCAGCGCGACCATCCGAATATACGTGACGTCGAGGTTTTTGTGTCCGATGAACTCGATGTCCATCGTGTGTGTGGGGAGCACCGGAAAACTCATGTAGGGCGAATTGTTGAACGTGGACGCATCGAGCGGCGCGAACCGTGCCTGGTACGCAGACTGTACTTCGAAGTTCGCCTGCTTCTCGATCCATCGCTCAAGATACGCGTCGTTGTTCTCGTTGAAGCATGCCAGCGCCTTGGGCGCCACCAGTTGCCTCACTCCCTTGCGATCGCGGGCGTTGACCGCTTTCACGAATCGGTCGACGAACTGCTGCTGCGCGTGCGTCAGTTTTGGGGCAGGCTTCGGCGGTTCCGGCGCGGACGGCGAGCTCGCGGCGGATGGGGGCATAGGCCCTTGCGCGTGAAGAATTCCACCGCCGGACACCGCTAATATCCCTGCGAAAAGCTCGGCGACGAAAAATAGCGCAATCGTTCGCAATCTAGTCATGTATCGATTGATCCTGTCAGCGCGTTTCGCGTGCCGCGCTAGCGGTCGGGGATGAGCTCGAGCTGGTCAAGCCATGCGGTCGCTTCACTGTCGGAGGGCGCGCGATAGTCGCCGCGCGGCGAGAGCGAGCCGCCCGATCCGACTTTGGGCCCGTTCGGAATCGCGCTGCGCTTGAACTGACTCAGTTTGAAAAATCGATAGAGAAAAGTTCTCAGATGCGACTTGATCTGCGCGAGGTCGTACTGATTGCGGCGGTCGCGCGGAACGTCGGGCCATGCGCCGCGCCTGCGGTCGTGCCATGCGAGGTAAGCAAGGTACGCGACCTTCGGCGGCGGGTATCCGAAGCGCAGCGTGTAGTAGAGAAAGAAGTCGTGCAGCTCGTAGGGGCCGATCATCGCCTCGGTGTCCTGCGCAGGACGATCGTCGCCACCCGGCACCAGCTCGGGACTTATCGGCGTCGCGAGAATTTCCTCGAGCGTCGCGCTGACCTCGGCGCCGAGCCGGCCGCTCCCTGCCACCCATCGCACCACGTGCTGAATCAGTGTCTTCGGGACGCTCGCATTGACCGCGTAATGCGACATATGGTCGCCGACGCCGTAGGTGCAAAATCCCAGCGCGAGCTCGCTCAAGTCGCCGGTGCCGACCACCAGCGCGTCATTCAGATTGGCGAGGCGGAAGAGATGGCTGGTGCGCTCACCGGCCTGCACGTTCTCGAAGGTGACGTCGTAAACGTCGTTGCCGCCGGCGTATGGATGCCCGATGTCGGCCAGCATCTGCGATGCGCTCGGCCGGATATCGATTTCACCGGCCTGGCATCCGATCGCCGCCATCAGCCGCCGCGCCTGCTCCAGGGTACGCTCGCTGGTCGCGAACCCCGGCATCGTGTAGCCGAGGATGTCGCTGCGCGGATAGCCGAGCCGGTCCATCGCCTGCGCTGAAACCAGCAGCGCCTGCGTCGAATCGAGTCCGCCCGAAATGCCGATCACGACGCGGCGAATCCCGGTGGCGCGGAGCCGGCTGCTGAGCCCCTGCACCTGGATCTCGTATACTTCCGAGCACCGCTCGTCGCGCCGCGCAGCGTCCGACGGCACGTATGGAAAGCGCTCGTAGCGCCGCTCCGGCAGCATCCGATCGGCGCGCGGCAGTTCGGCGGAAAATTTGACGATGCGAAACTCGCGCAGCCGGGCCTGCTCGCGGCGCACCGAGTCGGCGAAGGTGGTCTGCCGCATCCGCTCCTGCGCGAGGCGCTCGAGGTCCAGCTCGGAGGCGACCACTTGCGGCTGATCGTAGAAGCGGCGCGACTCCGCCAGCAGGTTGCCATTCTCATAGATGATCGCCTGGCCGTCCCACGCGAGATCGGTGGTCGACTCGCCGGCGCCGGCGGCCGTGTACAGGTACGCGGCGAGGCATCGCGCCGACTGGCTGGCGACAAGCTGATGGCGGAAGTCGGCCTTGCCGATCGTGATGTTCGACGCCGACAGGTTCAGCAGGATCGTCGCACCGGCCAGCGCCGCATACGACGAGGGCGGAATCGGCACCCACAGATCTTCGCAAATCTCGACGTGAAACGTCGCGAGCGGCTGGTCCTCGAGCTGAAACAGGATCCGGTTGCCAAATGGGATCGCGCGCTGGCCGAGGACGTCGATCTCGGTGCGAATCGCGCTCTCTGCGGACGTGAATTGCCGCGCCTCGTAGAACTCGCGGTAGTTGGGTAGATAGGTCTTCGGGACGACGCCGAGAATTCGTCCGCGCGCGACGATCGCCGCGCAATTGTAAAGCAGGTTGTCGACCTGAAACGGAAGCCCGACCACTGCGACAGTCGCGAGCGACCGCGAAGCCTCGACCACCTGCGCCAGCGCGTCGCGGGCCGCATCGAGCACCGCGCGTTGATGAAACAGGTCCTCGCAGGAATACGCGGACAGCCCGAGCTCGGGAAACAACACCAGCGCGGCTTTGCGCTCCGCCGCCTCGCGCATCAGGGCGACGGTTGCATCGCCGTTGAACTTCGGGTCGGCGACGCGGACCGCGGGGACGCCCACCGCCACGCGCACGAAATCGTGGTTGTTGAAATTGTAGAAGTTTTCGCCGGTCTTCAATTAGTCCCTATCGCTCTCTCACACTCGTTCGGGCGGCTCAAAACCGCGCGCCAGCCGGATACCGGGAGCCTGTAGCCACCCGTATCAGGAGCACGAAAACGGTTCAAATCGCACCCGCCCATGATGGTACGCGGGATCGACGGCGAAATCATCCGGGCGCGCGAGCGACTCGTATAATGATGTGAGCGATGACAATTGCTGAGATCCGGCGAAAATAGCCGCGGCACCCGCACTTCGCGAGGCTGGCTCGCGTTCGCAATCATCGTACTCGCGCTCGTCGCGGGATGTTTCGCCCCAGTTCCGAAACCTCAGGAAGACCCGGCGCCGAAGGAGTATCAGAATCGCGATTTGGGCGGCGAGCACGTCTCGTTCACAACCGCCGACGGAATCTTGCTGCGAGGCCATCTTTACGGCACCGGCTCGACGGGCGTGATCCTCGCGCACATGTATCCCGCTGACCAGGCCGACTGGACCGACTTCGCGCAGGTGCTCGCGGCGCACGGCTACCAGGCGCTCACTTTCGACTTCCGCGGATTCACCGAATCGGAGGGTCAATCGGGGACCGAGTTCGCCGATCGCGATCTGCTCGCTGCCTACCTCTTTATGCGTGCTCGTGTCGCGCACATCTTCTTCGCCGGCGCGAGCCTCGGCTCCGAGGCCGCCATCCTGGTCGCGACGCGCGAGCCGGTCGCCGGCCTCATCTGCATCTCGACGCCGCTCAGCTTCGGCGGCCTCGACGTGGAGCATGCGGTAGCTCACGTTCATGCACCAATACTGTTCGTGACCTCCGCCGATGACCCGCTGGTCTCCGGTCAATCCGAGATCCTGTTCCGATCCGCCCAGCGTCCCAAATCGCTGCAGGTCCTCGCGGGACGCGCGCACGGCACCGCGATCCTGTTTGGCCCGCACTCGAACGAGCTGCAGAGCCTGATGCTGCGCTTCCTCGACGACCATCGCCCCGCGAGCTGACCCGCGCGCGAAACCAGCCGCATCGCCGAGCCGCGGCGGTTTCGCGCAACGCTCTTGCGTTCATTGCACGGCCCTAGCAGAACCATTCAGGTGATTGAACGAGACATTCGCCGGGGGCGGCCGGTCTGATGGACGATGGAGCGCTGGCGCTGCTCCGCCGCCGTGACTTCCGCCGGCTCTACATTGCGGTCGCCGTCAGCGAGCTCGGCGACGCATTTCAATACATCGCTCTGATGTGGATCGCGCTGATTAGGGGCGGACCGATCGGCGTGATGATCGTGCGGCTAGCGGACAGCATCCCGGCACTGGTGTTCGGCTTCCACGGTGGAATCGCGGCGGATCGCTGGAACCGCAAACGGATCATGGTGAGCGCCGACCTCGCACGCGGCGTCGTCCTGATTCCGGTTGCGGTAGCCGGTCTCAACGGACGCCTGCCGTTGTGGGGCCTTGCGCTCGCCGCGTTCCTCCTCGAAACCGCGACTTCATATTTCGCTCCCGCGTACAGTGCCTTGATGCCGGCGCTGGTCGACCGGCGCAACGTCCAGGAGGCGAACGGACTCCTCGGAGCGACCGCGAATGCGCTGTCGATCGGCGGATGGGCAGCCGCGGCGGGACTGCTCGCGATAATGCCGATCAGCGCGTTCTTCGTATTGAACGCGGTTTCCTTTTTCGTCTCCGCCATTTTCATTGGAAGCATCCGCCAGGCCGGCGCCGCCGTCGCGAGCGATGCGCAGCGGCCGCAGCTCCGGGAAACCTTCAGCGCGTTCAGGCTCACGCCAGCGCTGGGCCTCACCGTGATCGTTCTTGGACTTGCGATGACGATTTCCTCGGGCACCTGGATTGCCGGTGTGCCCGAACTGGTGCGCACCGTGTTGCATCGCGGAGCCGGCGGCTACTCGATCGTCATGGTCGGCTATGCGGTTGGCTCGGTGGCCGCCGGCGCGGCGCTCGTGCGCTATCCAATAAGAAACAAGGCACGCGCGAGCATGCTGGCGTGGACGCTGTACCTGTTCGCCTACGGGCTGTTCGCATTCGGCACGTCGCTTACCATCGCAGTCGCCGGAGCGATTCTCGCGGCGGCCAGCCAGAGCGGAGCGGCGATCCTGCTGACCTCGGCCGCACAGGAGCAGATCGCCGACGACGTGCTGGGGCGTGTGATGGGCGTGATCTCGCTCGTCTATCGCGGCGCGCACGCAACCGGTCTGCTGCTCATCTCGCCGCTGTTCGCGGTCTTCGCGCCCTCGACGATGTTCGCCGGCGCGGCGGTCGCGATACCGTTGATCGGAATCAGCGGCGCCACCCTCGCGTACTTCGGCGAGCGGCGCCGCCGAATCGAGAGCGCGGCAGGATCACCCGCCGGTTAAAGCACAGATTATTTGCACTTCGTCGGCGGCGGAGAGAGCGCGTCCCAGGTCGTGCACCTCGTCGCGATTGACGAAAATTCGGATGTGGCGGCGGATGCGATCCTGCTCGTCGATAATTCGAAACCGCATACCGGGCCACGCCGCGTCGAGATTTTCGAGCAGCGCGGCGAGCGTCGCGCCCTGCCCTTTCACCTCGCGCGCGCCCCGCGTGTAAGATCGCAATGGGCTCGGCACCAGCACACGCATCGCTAGCGCGTTGCGGCGACCACCGAATAGATCTCCGGCAGGTGCGCCGCTACCTGCCGCCAGCTCGCGCCTTCGTTCGGACTCATCCAGATTTCGCCGCCGGTGGTGCCGAGATAGAGACCCACCGAATCGCATTCGTCGGCGCAGAAGGCCTGGCGCTTGACCGTGAACCACGCCTGCTCGCGCGGCAGGCCGCGGTCCTGACGGCTCCAGGAGCGCCCGGCGTCCTGCGTGACGTACGCCGCCGCCTTCCCGCGGGGGCGGGTGCGCGGCCACACCGTGGTCCCGTCCATCGGGAATACCCACGCGGTGTCCGGATCGCGCGGATGAAGCACGATCGGAAATCCGATGTCGCCGATTTCCTCCGGCATGTAGCGTCCGATCCCGCTCCCATTCCAGGCCCGGGCGATCGAGCCGGTACATCCCGCAGTGACTCTGCTGATAGAGCCGGTCGGGACGCAGTGGATGCAATCGCAGGGAGTGAGTGTCCTGGCCGTACTCGGGGTAAGGGTCGGGCAGGAAATCTGCCTCGACACAGTATGGGTCGACGGTCTTGACCGGATTCAGAAGCAGCGCGGGATAAATTTCTGCGTCGATCTTTCCGCAACTCCTTACTTTCTCGGCCGCGTCGGTCAGGAGACCAATCGAACTTTCCCTTGGGTGGTATCGCGACTTCGGCCTGACGGATGCGATCGAGTCCGGCCTGACGAAAATTCCCCAACTCGTCGTGCGCGACACCACCGGAAATCCGGTGCCGAGCTACTTCAATATCTGGCGATGGATTCTGACGAAACTCACTCCGAGTGAGCGCGGCGGCAAGAAAGCCAATCCCAAGCCGGAAGCCGTTCTCAAGTACGCCTCGACTCCCGATCCTGATGGTGGCGGGACTATGGGAGGAGTTACGCGCAGAATGGGAAAAAGATCGCTCCGGGGACCCGCGCCCGCCGGTGTTTATCATCGTCTGCAAGAACACGAAGATTGCCGACGTCATCTACAAGTGGCTGGGCGAGAACGAGCCGCCTTCGGGAATTCCGCCCGCAAAGATCAAAGGCTTCCTCAACGCTGACGACCGGAAGAACACCATCCGTGTCGACTCCAAAGTCGTCGCCGAGACCGACACCGGCGAGGCCAAAAGCGACGAGAGCGCGTGGATGCGGCTCACGCTCGACACCGTGGGCAAGACCGAATGGCCGAAGGATCGGCAGGGTCGAGCGATCTATCCAGAGGGCTTCGAGGAACTCGCCGCAAAACTCCAACGTCCGTTGCATCCGCCGGGACGTGACGTGCGATGCATCGTGAGCGTCGGGATGCTGACCGAGGGATGGGACTGCAACACGGTGACGCATATCGTCGGACTCCGGCCGTTCATGTCGCAGCTACTGTGCGAGCAGGTCGTGGGCCGCGGTCTGCGCCGGTCGAGCTACGAAGTCGGCGACGACGGCAAGCTGACAGACGAAGTCGCAAAAGTCTTCGGCGTACCGTTCGAGATCATCCCGTTCAAGGAAAACAAGGGCGGCTCGCGCCCGTCAGTGAAGCGCCATCATATCCATGTACTTCCCGAGAAGGCGGCGCTCGAGATCAAATATCCGCGCATCGAAGGCTATCGGCAGGCGATTCGCAACCATGTGACAATCGATTGGAGCGCCGCGCCGACCTTGACAATCGATCCGATGAAGATACCGCCGGAAGTTGAGGTCAAAGCCAGCGTCCCCAGCAACAAGGGCAGACCGTCCCTTTCCGGGCCGGGCCAGCTCGAGAAAGTCGATTTGAATCCGTATCGATCGGGTCGCAGGTTCCAGGAACTGGTTTTCGATATGGCGGCAGAACTGACGCGAGAATATGTCAATCGCCGCGAATGTGAGGCCCCGGCACACGTCCTGTTCCCGCAGATCCGGCAAATCGTCGACCGGTATCTGCGCGAGAAGGTTCGCCCGCTGCCGCCCGCCGAGACTATCGACGTATTCTGCTCTCCGTACTACGGCTGGGTGATCAAGCATTTGAGAGATGCGATCAAGCCCGACATCACTCACGGCGAGGCGCCGATCGTGCCGATCTACGAGTCGCGGCGAGGGCCGGGCTCGACCGGCGAAGTGGATTTCTGGAGCCGGGAAGTGCGGGAAGTTTCAAAGAGTCATGTGAACTACGTCGTCGCGGACACCAGGCAATGGGAGCAGTCCGCCGCGTACTTGATCGACACACAGATTCGGTCGAGTCATTTGTCAAAAATGCTGGACTGGGATTCGCGATTCCATATTTCTATAACGGCAAGGCGCACGACTACGTTCCGGACTTCATCGTTCGGCTGAAGACCGAACCGCCCATTCATCTGGTTCTCGAAGTTAAGGGCTACGATGAGCGCGCTGAAGTAAAAGCGCAGGCGGCACAGAAGTGGGTCGAGGCAGTCAACGCCGACCGGACGTACGGACAATGGGGCTATGCGGTCGCTAAAAGGCCGAGCGATGTGAGGCAGCCGATTACTGATTCAGCGACCACCTCGCGCAGCGATTGAGCCCCGACTCGCCTCCGCGACCCAAGCGGCCGGCCGGGCCTTCGAAGACGCGCGTTAAAGTAATGCCCCATCGGCGCAAACTCGGGAGCGCCCGCGATGACCACCTTAAGGCGTCAAGCTATCCAGCTTCTTCAACACATTGTCGAAATCTTCCTCGACGACCTCCTGCTTTCCGGTGACCAGCCAGATCGTCGTCTCCTTCGAAGTGCCGCTGCACATCGCGACATTATCGGGATTGATAGCAACCTCTCCAAGGTTGGATTTGAAACGCGCAAATCGTGCCGCCATCTCGATACACCTCCGAATTAACCGCAGAGACTAACAGCGCAGCCAACCAGCACAATCGAAAGGACCACCGGCGCGTCCCGCCGCGGAACTCGAAAAGCGAGTGAAACGTGCGCCGTCATTTTTCTTTCGCCTGCTCAGAGCGCAACCGCTATCGCGATACCAGGCCGTCGGCAGCGATGCAGCAATCGATTCCCCGGCGACCACGGAGCCGGTTCTTGCATGGGTAGTGGGTGCAGGGGTCAGCCCCTGCTGCAGGGTCAGCCCCTGCTGGGTCCGAGGGTCAGCCCCTGCTCACTCGAGCGATGTCATCGGGATGTAGCCCTCCAGCCCGCTGCGCATCTTGATCTTCACGTAGTTGAGCGCGATCCCGATCGCATGGACTTCGTGCCCCTGATGGACCGCGGAGACTTTCCTGCTCCACCGGTTCGGCTTCTCCATCACGGCGGCATCGTGGGTGAGCGTGAAGATCTTGTCGGACGGCTTGACCAGCTCGACCGCCTCGGGATCGAGATAGCCGGTCTCGCCGCTGCGCAGCTTCACCTGCAGGTAGTAGTGCGTCGAGCCGGTGACGTTCACGTACATGTTGGCGTGCACGCGCTCGATATGCTTGCTCCACTTGGTCGGCTCGACGAAGACCCAGTCGTCGCTGAGAATCTTGAGCCGCGCCTCGGTGGGCTCGACTTCCTTGTCCGTCGCGCTGAGCTTGCGCGCGATACGCCTGGGCTTCGGCTTCGCAGCCGTTGCCCCCGGAGCGGCCTCGCCAGCCTCAGGCGGCGGCGGAGCCTCGCCCGGCGGCGCGGCTTCGCTCGGCGCCGTGGGCGGAGGCGCCATCTCGTTGGGCGGCGGCGGGGGAGTCTCGGCGCCCGGCGTCGACGGAGGCCCGCCGGCGGGCACGATTGAGGTCTCGGGAACGCCCTTGTCGGAATCCTGCGCGAAGACCGGACTCGCGAGCAGTCCCGAAAGTGCTGCGACGATTGCGGCGGCTCCGACGAGCGCCGCGATCATCCTGATACCAGCCGGCCTGATAGGCGCCGCCACGAATGGGGCGGACTCAAAATTCTGCCGAGTCATCTCTGCCTCACCTCCACCTGCCCCCTCTTCTTTTTGCGCGCGTCTTTTTAAGCGCGCGTCTTTTACCGTGCGCGTTTATTCAGCACGCGCCGCACACCGTGCATCGAGTCACGTCACACGGCGGCGTCTGATGCTCGTAATGCGCCTTCTTGCGCTCCGAGAGCAGGAACCACTTGTGAATGTGATGATCGATAAAATCCCACGGCAACAACTCGTCGTCGCGGTAGGTCCGAGTCACGAAAAAATCCGGATCAGGAAGCGCGCCGCCGCCCCGTGCGTCGCCGTTGCGCGCCTCGTCGCTGATCGCGCCGAGCTCGCGCCAGATCGGCCCCGCGCCTTCGCATCCGGCGGCGTCGAGCCGCTCCAGGATCGCTCCGACGCGGCGATCGCCGCGCGACACCAGCGTCTGAAAGTACGCCTCGCGCGGCGATTCGGCATCGAGCTCGACCGCGCCGAGGCGCTGCAGATGGGCACGGAGCAACTTTATTTTGCGCCGCGTCGAGCGCGCGTCCTCCATCGCATCCCACTGGAAGGGCGTCCACGGCTTGGGCACGAACGGATTGAGCGATACGGTGACGCGCCCGATACGGCGGCGCTCGGCGCGCGCGGCGTCCAGGATGCGCCCGGTCAGCGCGGCGATCTCGAGCACGTCGTGGTCGCGCTCCTCGGGCAGTCCAATCATAAAGTAAAGCTTCAAGTTCTCGACGCCCTCGCCCACCATCAGGCGCGCCGCGGACAGAATTTCGTGCTCGTTGAGGTTTTTGTTGATGACTTTGCGCATCCGCTCGCTGCCAGCTTCGGGCGCGATCGTAACGCTGTGGTTACCGCCCTGCGCTAATGCTGAGGCGAGCCTAGGCGAGATACAGTCGGCCTTGAGGCTCGATGGCGACAGCCGTCCGCCCAGCCCCGCCACCACTTCGGCAACCTGGGCAACCTCAGGCACACTAGCCATCTCCGCCCCTACCAACCCGATCACCCCACGCTCGGCCAAGCCGCGGGCGGCCTCGGCGATGATGTTTTCCGGGGAGCGGTAGCGAATTGGACGGTACATGAAACCGGCCGCGCAGAAGCGGCATCCCCATTGGCATCCGCGACTCGCCTCGACCAGGAACATATCGCCGAAGACGCTCTCCTTCGTGAGGATGAGCGACGACGTCGCGAAGCGATTGAGATCGCCGATCAGCCGGCGCTTGACGCGACCATCCCCGCGTCCGCGATACTTCACTTCCGCGAGGCAGCCACGATCGTCGTAGATTGGCGTGTAGTCGGCGGGCCGATATGCGCCTTCGAGGCTCGCCAACTGATCCAGCGACTCCGGCGCGCCGCGACTATGCGCAAAGCGCGCGATGAACTCCGGCACCATCTCCTCGCCTTCGCCGATCAGGAACAGATCGACGAAGTCCGCTACCGGCTCGGGGTTGAGGAACACCGCGGAGCCGCCGGCGATGATCAGCGGAAAGCTGCGGCCGGCACGCGCGTCGCGGCGCGCGGGAATTCCCGCCATACGGAGGATCGAAAGCAGGTTCAGGTAGTCGGTCTCGAACGAGATCGAAAACGCGAGGATATCGAAGTCGCTGAGCGGGCGGCCGCGCTCGAACGAAATGAGCTGCTCACCGCTGGTGCGCATCTGCGCGCGCTCGTCGGGGTCGGGAAGGAATGCGCGATCGGCGGCGACGCGCGGGTCAGATTCGAAAATGTGAAAGATGGCCTGGAAGCCTAGATTCGCCATCCCGAGCGGATAGGTGTTCGGATAGATGACGCAGACGGAGATGTCGCCGCCGAACTGGCGCGGGTACAGCACCTTTTCGTTGGCGATGCGCTCGAGCGCGCGCTTGCGCAAATACATCAGGCGTCTCCGGTCATTCGCGAACCTAACTATATAGGTTATCGTCCGAACTCTCGGACACTCAAGAGCACGCTGGGGAACCGTCGAAAACGCTACGGAAGATCGCGCACGTTGACTGCTCTGGTGCCCACTGCGAAGGTCGGGGCGTCAAGAAAGTCAGCGGGAGATTTTGAAGATGGCCACGGTCAGGATCGCGGCGTCCGATGACGAAATCCGCCGATGCTTTCCGGTGATGAGCCAGCTCCGGACGCATCTGGTCGAGGCCGAGTTTGTCGCGCGAGTCCGGCTCCAGGAGCGGGAGGGCTGGCGGCTAGCATATGTCGAGGACGGCGGCCGGGTTCGCTCGGTGGCGGGATTCCGCTACCTGGAAAACCTCGCGGCCGGGCGAGTGCTCTACGTCGACGACCTGGTGACCGACTCAGGAGAGCGCTCAAAGGGCAACGGGCAGGCGCTGATCGATTGGCTCATGGCGCAGGCGCGTGCGCACGGATGCTATACGTTGGAGCTTGATTCGGGGGTGCACCGCTTCGCCGCGCATCGCTTTTACCTGCGCAATCGGATGGACATATCGAGTCATCACTTTCTTCTGCGCCTCAAAAGCTGAATCGATCAGAAGCGGCAGTCAGCGCTTCCACGCCATCAGCGCGAAAAACTCCGGCGGCTCTCCCCTGAGAATGCCCGAGGGCTCGACGGCCAGCACTGCTGCGCGAAGATGGCGTTCGAATTCTTCCACGCGGTCGCCGAGCAGACGGCGGCTGCAGAACGACGTCGAGTAGAGATTTCCGAGCATCGAATCGATGGTCCAATCGATGGCGAACGATTCCTGGTAGGTGACGAGATCTTTGAAGCGCGAACGCGCGATATAGGTTTCGTGGCGCTCTTCGGGCGGCGGATCCGGCTTCGCCCAGGACATCGGCCGATGTCCGAGGTAACGCGTTATCACCGTGTTAATCGCGGCGCGCCACGGGGTCGGTGGCGGAAGAGGAATCGGAGCACCGTGACCGACCACCGCGAAGCCGCCCGTCGGTTACGAGATCGTAGAGCGCGTCGAGCGTGCGTTGACGATCCATCTAATGAAAAGCGTTACCAATCGTGACGAGGCGGAACTGTCCGAGCGCCGGCGACAAGTCCTTGGAGCCGCCGAAGCGCCACTCGATGTTGGTGATGCCGCGTTCGCGCGCGACGCGCTTGCCCTCCGCCCGCATCGCGGCGTCGGGATCCATCGCGAGTACCTCGTCGAACAGATGCGCGAGCGCGATTGCGACCGGGCCGGTCCCGCAACCGAGATCGAGGAGCCTGCCGGTCCCGTCGAGTCCGAATTTCTCCTTTAGAACCGTGACCAGCGACGGCGGATAACAGGGCCGATACCGCGCGTAGTACCACGCAGTACCCTCGTAGAGGGTCAGATCGTACTTTTCGACTTCGCTCACTCCGAGGATTGCGCGATTCGATCGTCGCGCGTGTAGACATTGAAGCTGCCGTCGCGCAGGAAGCCGACCAGCGTGGTTCCAGTTTCCTCAGCTAGCTCGACTGCGAGCGACGACGGTGCCGAGACCGCCGCGAGAATCGGGATTCCGGCTGCCGCCGCCTTCTGCACGATTTCGAAGCTGAGCCTGCCGCTCACCATCATCACGAAGCCGGAAAGCGGAAGCATCTCTTTGATCAGCGCGCTGCCAACCACCTTGTCGACCGCGTTGTGGCGGCCCACATCTTCACGAAGCGTGATGAGCGTGCCGTTCAAGTCGAAAAGTCCGGCGGCGTGAAGGCCTCCGGTGGCGGCGAACACGGTCTGCGCCTGGCGCATCTGCGGCGCGAGCCCAAGAAGCGTCGCGGCCGCGATGCTGACCTTGGTCACCCGATGCTTCAGCGGCTCGAGGCGGCGCAATATCGACTCGATGCTGGTCTTGCCGCATACGCCGCAGCTCGAACTGATAACGAAGTTGCGCTTGAGGCGTTGGCGCAGGCCGTCGGCGGGGACATTAAGAATTATATCGATCGCGTTGGGCTCGGGCGCGCCCTTGCGATCCCTGATGCGGCGGATCTCGCCAAGCTCGGATGCCGAGTTGATAAAACCTTCGGCAAAGAGGAAGCCGGCCGCAAGTTCCTTGTCGTGGCCAGGCGTCCGCATCGTTAGCGTGAAGCGGCGACCGGCGAGCCGAATCTCTAGCGGCTCCTCGACCGCGAGTTTCTCGGTGCGCTGCGAAGTCCCGCCGTCGTGCCATTTGAGCGCGCGATGCTCGCGGATTTCATCGCGCGTGCCATCGTTTGCCATTTCAACGGACCGGCTGTGGATGGAATCGCTCGTCATCCCTCGCCAACTTCTTCTGAAGTGTCCACAGGCTTGCCGGACATTGTGAGAACAGCTTCGCGCACCAGTGGCTTCAGATCGTCGCCGCCGTCTGCGACATATTCGATAATGTCGCTGCGCATACGCGCCTCCCAGAAATTGCGCAGGTGGTTGGCAATTCCTTCGACGGCTTCGTCATGGTTTGGATAGCCGGCGAAGTAGGCGCCGATATCGTTGGCCATCCTCACGAGGTGGTTGATGTCCATGTCTGCTTTCCGCTCGGAGAGCCAGCTAGCGACCGTTCATCCGCCCGCCGCTGCAGAGCGCGCGTGCAACGACTCCGCACTCGGCGCGACCTGAACCGCGGTCACTTTGAATTCGGGGCAGTTGGTAGCCCAGTCCGAATGCTCGCTCATCAGGTCGTTGGTGCGCGATTCGGGATGATGGAACGTCGTGTACACCACGCCCGGCTGCACGCGCTCGGTAATCAGCGCGCGCAACCGAGTCTCGCCGCGCCGCGCCACCACCGAGACCCAGTCGCCGTCGCGAATTCCGCGCAGCTCGGCATCGGCGGGATGAATCTCGAGTCGGTCTTCTGCGTGCATCGTCTCGTTGAGCGTGCGCCGCGTCTGGGTGCCGACGTTGTACTGCGTCAGCACGCGGCCGGTGGTGAGGATCAACGGGAACTGCGAGTTCGTGCGCTCCTCGGTCGGGACGTATTCGGTGATGGTGAACTTACCCTTGCCGCGGACGAACTCGCCGATATGCATGACCGGAGTGCCCGACGGCGCGCGCTCGTTGCATGGCCACTGCACGGAACCCAGGCGCTCAATCGTTGGGTAGCTGACGCCGGAGAAAGTCGGAGTGAGGAGCGCGATCTCGTCCATGATTTGCGACGGGTGCGAATACTTCATCGGATAGCCGAGCGCTGTCGCGAGCTCGCAGGTGATTTCCCAATCTTCCTTACCGGCTATCGGCGCCATCACTTTGCGCACCATCGAGATTCGCCGCTCGCTGTTGGTGAAGGTGCCGTTTTTTTCCAGAAACGAGGAACCGGGCAGGAACACATGCGCGTACTTTGCAGTCTCGTTGAGAAACAGATCCTGCACCACGATGCATTCCATCGCGCCGAGCGCCGCCGCGACGTGCTTGCCGTTGGGCTCCGATTGCGCGACGTCTTCTCCCTGAACGTAAAGGCCTTTGAAGCTGCCGTCGATCGCGGCGTCGAACATGTTGGGGATACGCAGGCCGGGCTCCGGATCGACTTGCACCTTCCAGGCGGCGTCGAAGCTGGCGCGCACGACCGGATCGGAAATATGGCGGTAGCCGCTGAACTCGTGCGGGAACGAGCCCATGTCGCAGGAGCCCTGCACGTTGTTCTGCCCGCGCAGCGGATTCACGCCGACGCCGGAGCGTCCCAGATTCCCGGTTGCCATCGCGAGGTTTGCGATCCCGAGGACCATCGTGCTGCCCTGGCTGTGCTCAGTGACGCCGAGCCCGTAGTAGATCGCGGAATTGCGACCGCCGGCATACAGGCGCGCGGCGGCGCGAATCTTCTCCGCCGCGACGCCGGAAATTTTCGCGGCCGACTCCGGCGAGTTGCGATCCTCGGCGACGAATTGCTTCCAGCGCTCGAACTCGCCGATGTCGCATCGCGCGGCAACGAACTCCTCGTCGCACAGACCTTCGGTCACGACCACGTGCGCGATCGCATTAACCAGCGCAACGTTGGTGCCGGGACGAAGCTGCAGATGATAGTCCGCCTGTACGTGCGGCATCCGCACGATCTCGGTGGCGCGCGGATCGATCACGATTAACTTCGCGCCTTGACGGAGCCGCCGCTTCATCTGCGCGGCAAAAACCGGGTGTCCCTCGGTGACGTTCGCGCCGATCACCATGATCACGTCGGCGTCCATCACGGAATCGAAATCCTGGGTGGTCGCCGAGGTGCCGAACGCGGTCTTGAGCCCGTAACCGGTGGGCGAATGGCAGACGCGCGCGCAGGTGTCGACGTTGTTGTTTCCGAACGCGGCCCGCACCAGCTTCTGCACCAGAAAGGTTTCCTCGTTGGTGCATCGCGAGGACGTGATCGCGCCGATCGCGCCGCGGCCGTGCTCGCGCTGGATGCGCTTGAACTCGGACGCGGTGTAGTCGATCGCCTCGCTCCACGAGACCTCGCGCCACGGCTGGTCGATCGATTTGCGGATCATCGGATGGGTGATGCGATCGGCGTGCGATGCGTAGCCCCACGCGAAGCGGCCCTTGACGCACGAATGCCCGTGATTGGCCTGCCCGTTGGGGTTGGGCACCATCCGCGAAACGAAGTCGCCCTTCATCTCGGCGCGGAACGAGCAGCCGACGCCGCAATATCCGCAGGTGGTGACGACGCTGTGCTCGGACTGGCCGAGCTCGATGACCGATTTTTCCATCAGCGTCGAGGTCGGACACGCCTGCACGCACGCGCCGCATGAAACGCATTCTGAGGCGGAGAACAGGCCCTTCTGCCCCGGCGAGATCACGGAGTCGAAACCGCGGCCGTCGATGGTGAGCGCGAAGGTGCCCTGGATTTCCTCGCACGCGCGGACGCATCGCGAGCACACGATGCACTTGGATGGATCGAAGGAGAAATATGGATTCGAGGCGTCGGTCGCGGCGTGGATGTGATTGGCGCCGCCGTCGCGATAACGCACCTCGCGCAGGCCGACCGCCCCGGCCATGTCCTGGAGCTCGCAGTTGCCGTTGGCGGGACAGGTGAGGCAGTCGAGCGGATGGTCGGAGATGTAGAGCTCCATCACGCCGCGACGCAGGCGCGCGAGCGCGGGGTTCTCGGTGCGTATGCGCATCCCATCGCGGACCGGAGTGGTGCATGAGGCCGGATAGCCGCGCTGGCCTTCGATTTCAACCAGGCACAAGCGGCAGGAGCCAAACGGCTCGAGGGAATCGGTAGCGCACAACTTGGGGATGTGGATGCCCGCCTCGGCGGCGGCGCGAATCACTGACGTGCCTTCGGGGACTGTGACCGTGCGGCAGTCGATCACCAGCGTCACGCTCGCCGCGGATTGGCGTCGAGGAGTGGCGAAGTCGCTATCGGTTCGCGATCGCATCGGCTTTGCCCGCTCCTGAGTTCGTCGTTTCGGATGCAGAGATGGTCAGATCAGTCCCGATGAATTTTACGTCGGCGGCGTCGAGGCCGAAATCCTCGGGGAAAAACTTGAGTGCGCTGAGCACCGGCAGCGGCGTCAGCCCACCGAGCTGGCATAGCGAGCCAAATCGCATTGTATCGCAAAGATCGCGCAGCAGCTCGAGGTTCTCGCGCGGGTGGCGGCGATTGGCGAGGTCATCGATCACCTCGGTGCCGCGCACCGATCCGATTCGGCACGGAGTGCACTTGCCGCACGACTCGATCGCGCAGAACTCCATCGAGTAGCGCGCCATCCGCGCCATGTCGACGGTCTCATCGAAGACCACGATTCCGCCGTGGCCGAGGATGCCGCCGTGCGCCGCCATCGATTCGTAGTCCAAGGGAGTGTCGAGCAGCGCGGCGGGAAAATACGCGCCCAAGGGCCCTCCCACCTGTACCGCGCGAACCGCTTTGCCGGTGGCGGCGCCGCCGCCATAGTCGTAGACGATCTCGCGCAAACTCGCGCCGAGAGGTTTTTCGATCAGCCCCGGATACTTCGCGTTGCCGGCCAGCTGGAACGGCATCGTTCCGCGCGATTTGCCGGCGCCCGCTTCGCGGTAGAACTCACCGCCTCGCTCCAGGATGATCGGCACGGTGGCGAACGAGATCACGTTGTTGATCACGGTTGGCTTGCCGAACAAGCCCTCGATCGCGGGCAGCGGCGGCTTGAAGCGCACCATCCCGCGGCGCCCCTCGATACTCTCGAGCATCGCGGTTTCCTCGCCGCAAATGTACGCGCCCGCGCCGATGCGAATCTCAATGTCGAACGACTGATGGGAGCCGAGCACGCTGGCCCCGAGATAACCTCCCGCGGATGCGGCCGCGATTGCTTCGTCGAGGGCTCGGCGCGCGTGCGGGTATTCGGAGCGCAGGTAGATGTAGCCACGCGTCGCACCGACAGCCAGCGCAGCGATCGTCATGCCCTCGATCAGGACAAAGGGATCGCCCTCCATGATCATCCGATCGGAGAAGGTGCCCGAATCGCCTTCGTCGGCGTTGCACACGACATACTTGTCCGGCGAAGGCGCGTCTGCGGCGGTCTTCCATTTGATGCCGGTCGGAAATCCGGCGCCGCCGCGTCCGCGCAATCCGGACTTGGTGACCTCTGCGATGATGTCTTCCGGACGCATCGCGACTGCGCGCTCGAGCCCGCGAAAACCGCGATGCGCGCGATAGTCGTCAAGCGAGACTGGATCGGTAACGCCGACGCGCGCGAAGGTCAAACGTTCCTGCGACTTGAGCCACGGGATTTCATCGGCGATTCCCAGGCGCAGGCGATGCCCGCGTCCGTTCAAAAACTCGGCGTCGAAAAGCGCGCCGACGTCGCCAGACGTGACGGGACCATAGGCGATGCGACCTTCCGGCCTCGCAACTTCGACCATCGGCTCGAGCGCAAACATCCCGCGCGAGCCGTTGCGCACGAGCCGCAGCTCGATACGCCGGCGCCCCGCTTCGCTTCGGATCGCATCCGCGACCGCGTCTGCGCCGAGCGAGACCGCGCTCGAGTCGCGAGGAACGTAAACTGTCGCGCTCACGACTCCCTCAAATGCGTGAGCAGCGCGTCGAAGCGCGCGGGCGTCACACGGCCATGAAGATCGTCGCCGACTACGATCGCCGGCGAGCATGCGCAATTTCCCAGGCAGTAGACCGGCTCGAGCGTAAATACGCCGTCGTCACTGGTCTGACCAAATTCGATACCGAGTCGAGCTTGAATGTGCGCGGCGAGCTCGACCGCACCCATCGCCTGGCACGACTCGGCGCGGCAGACGCGAATCAGATGACGGCCGGCGGGCGCGGAACGAAAATCGTGGTAGAAGCTGACGACGCCGTGCACTTCGGCGCGGGAGAGATTCAGCGCGCGGGCAATCGAAGGGACGGCGTCGACCGGGATGCATCCGTAGCGCTCCTGCACCGCGTGCAGCACCGGCATCAGCGCGCCGGGCACGGCACCGACGCGCGCGACGATCTCGTCGATCCCGTTATCGATCTTGATCGCGCCCGCATCCCAGCCGACGTGGCCGTTGCCAGAATGCTTTGCGCCCATCGCCTTCCTTAAGACTTGATATACCACGATATATCAATCGGCAAAACGAACCCGCGCGCACGCGCCTGAGCGAAAGGCGCGGTCTTGGCGAAGTGCAATTTCGCGGCGCAAATCAGGGGCGTGGAAAATGATCGAGCAGCGCGCGTCCGGATCCAAGGCGGAAGCTTCGCTCCAGCGCCATGGTGAGGTAACGTTTTGCGGCGCGCACCGCCTCCGGCAGAGGCTCGCCGCGGGCGAGGAATGCCGCGATTGCCGAGGAGAAGGCGCATCCGGTTCCGTGCGCGCCGCCGCCCGGCAGCCGCTTGCCACGCAGCTCGATGAAATCCCTGCCGTCATAGAAGAGATCGACCGACTCACGCCGGTTTTTGAAATGACCGCCTTTGATCACCACAGCGCGCGCGCCCATCAGGCACAACTTGCGGGCCGCCTCGCGCATCGCCACGCCATCGCTGATTTGGAGGTTGGTCAGCGCCTCGGCCTCCGGCAAGTTGGGCGTAATGATGCGAGCGAGCGGGATCAGATGAGTGCGCAGCGCGCGCTCGCCCTTGGAATCGAGTAGGCGAGTGCCGCTGCTCGACATCAGCACCGGGTCGATTACGGGCGCCGGCAGCCTCATCGTCGTGAAGCAGCGCGCCACTGCGCGGACCACCGCCGCGTTGACCAGCGCGCCAATCTTGATCGCGTCGGGACGATGCTCAGCCGCGACGATTTCGATTTGCGCGGCGACCATCGCAGGCGCGACTGCCGCAACTCGCGCGACCGTAGAACTGTTCTGCGCAATTACCGCGGTGAGAGCAGAGTATCCGTAGACTTTGTGCGCCGCGAAGGTTTTGAGGTCGGCCTGAACGCCCGCGCCCCCGGAAGGATCACTGCCCGCGATGGTCAGCGCAAGCGGCCGTTTGGGAACCCGCATCACTCGATCGATCGGCTTCAAAAGGGGCCCCCCGAACGACCTTACAAGAGTAGCATATGACTCGGAAGATAGGGACAGAGCGAGTTAGTTGATCGGTTCACGAGCGCAGGGGTATTTTGCGGACTGGGTTAAACTCGCGAGGCGGTTTTAAGTGGCAGTCAGAGGACAGTCCGAATTTCTCAATCTACCGTTCCAGGACAAACTGGAATTTCTTTACGGACTGCCCGCGCGCCAGAAGCGCGACCTGATTCTCTCGGCGCCGGAAGCGGAGCGGCTGGTGCAGTCGTTCTCGCCAGAGACGCTCTTTTACACATTGAAAGAGATCGGTTCCGCCGACGCCGGCGATTTGTTGAGCCTCGCGCTGCCAGAGCAGGTTAAGTCGCTGTTCGATCTCGATTGCTGGGACAAGGACCGCCCCAATCTCGGCCGGATGCGCGAATGGATCGAGGTGCTCGCGGAGGGCGGGCGGCGCCGGATGGCCGACGGCCTGATGAGCCTGGACCTCGAAGTCGTCTCGTTGCTGCTGCGCCGCTATATAAAGGTGCACCGGCTCGACGACCCGGCCTCCTCGCCCGACGCGCCCTCGAACCGCTTCGTTCAGTTCGATGAAAACTATCTGATCGAGTTCATCCGCAGCGATTCGATCTCGCAGTATGTCAATGATTTTCTCGAAGAGGCGTTCGAGCGCGACTATAAATATTTCTCCGGCCTGATGGAGGAAGTTTTCTGGGGCGTGGAAGCGGAGTTGGAAGAGGAGGCCTATCAGTTCCGGCGCGCGCGCCTCAACGACCGCGGCTTTCCGGACTACTTCGACGCGCAGGACGTCTTCGCCTATCTCAATCCGCAGCAGTTCCTGGAGCTGCGCGCCGGATACGAGCCGCCCAGCCGCGCCGAGCTGCTCGACGACACTGAAGCGCTGACCGCGGACGTAGCGCCGGCGCTGCCCGGCGACAATTCGCTGTTCAACGCGGCGCTCACTGCGGGCTTCGCGGCGCAGGGCAAGCGCCAGGTCAGATCCGAGATGGCGATGGTCAGCAACCAGGTGCTGGTCGCGCGCTCGGTCGACTTCGGCGACCTGGATGCAGTGCGCGTGGCAGTCGAGATGACGCATGATTACCTGAACTTGGGTCTCGAGCATCTGGCCGGCGGCGACCTGCAGAACGCGATCGAGCATCTGCGCGACACGCATCTGAAATTGCTGTTCCGCCTCGGCGTGAGCCTCACGATCGATCTGCGCAAACGCGCCGAGGAGATCATGACGGCACTGGGGCTCAGCGTGAATCGGATGCGCGAGATCGCGTATCTGGATTCGCCGTACCGCGAGGGACTGGCCGCGGTGCTTGGGCGCCAGCCGCGCTTCTACGCGGGACTCGATCGCACCGGCGCGGTGGAGATGCGCGATTTCCGCACCATGGGTGATCTACACATGTGCTACGCGATGCTCGAACAGATACGCGCGATACCAGAGCTGTTCCGCGCGCTGCTCGGCATCGATATCGCGGCGCCCAATTTCCGCGCGCAGATTGCGGCGCGGGAAATACGCCTCAGCCAGATCCTGCTCACCGCGTTGGCGCGCAACGCGCTGGAACATCGGATGGTGCCGGAACCGATCGAGGATACGCGGCTTAGCGCGATGCGCACCGCAGTGATGACGCCGAGCAACGGCAGATCGGCGCGGCTAAGCGAGGAGTTCCGCGCGATGGTCGAGCAAGCACTCTCGACGCGGCTGGATCATCTCGACCATGAAGTTCAGCAGCAGAGCCGCGACTTCGTAAATTCGTGCCTCAACCTGTTCGAAGAAGAGTTCGCAGACTTGGGCGGCGAGCGCGAGATCGACGGCCGCTTCATCGGCAGCGTCCTGGTCCGGCAAAGCGGGCTTTCCGAGTTCCACTGAGATCGAAAATGCCGGGCCGCGCCCGAGCAACTACGGGCGGAGCGTCAAGGTTTCCTCGGCGCCGTTGCGATTCACGGTCAGGACCGCTACGCCGGCACCGTTCTTTACCGCCGCGACGCCCTGGCTGAAATCGTCGAGCGCCTTGATGTCCCGCGCGCCGACCTTGACGATGATGTCGCCGCGCTCGACGCCCGCCTTCTTCGCGCCCGTATCGACCTCCGCAACCAGCACGCCGCGCCCGCCTGTCACGCCGAAATAACCGGCCAGTTCCGGAGTCAGCGGCTGCACCGTGATGCCCCATCCGTGCGCGAGCTCCGGCTCCGGTGCCGTACGGGGAGCACCGCCTACGGCGGGCGCGGACTCGAACAATTTATCAGACACGTAGATTGGCGCATTGACACCCATAGCAAGCGCGATCGCATCGCTCGGCCGGCTGTCGATCGCGTAGCGCCCCTGGTCCATAAAAATCTTGGCGTAGTACACCTCGTCGCGAAGCTCGCCAATCAACACGCGATCGATCTTGTTGCCGGTCTGTTCGATTATCGAGCGCAGCAGATCGTGGGTAAGCGGACGGTCGGGCTTAACGCCATGCAGCTCGAGCATGATCGCTTGCGCCTCGTTGTCGCCGATCATGATCGGCAGCTCGCGGCCCTTGCCGCGGTCCTCGAGGAGCACGTAGTGGGCCTGGGTGTCACGATCGTAGCCTACGTTGGACACCTCGACCTTGACCTGGTCGGGCGGAATCGCGGGCACATGTTCTCCCGCGCAAGCTTCGACGAATGCCGCAAGAAGCAGCAGGCAGAGACCGATTCCGCCCACGGGCTTCATTGTATCAAACTTACGCGCCCGCACCGCGAAATGCCACGGACCAGCGAATGCCCAATGTCGCGGGCGCGCCCGGCTTGGTGAAGAGATGGGAGGACCGCGCTCAGGCCGGAGCGCGAAATTTGCGGGCGACCACGTAGAGCTCTGACGATCCCGGCCTGCTCGCGCGGGTGCGAACCACTTCGACGGCGGCAAAGTGACGCTCGAACTCGGCGATGGTTTCCTTGAAGCGCGCTCCCATGAAGACCTTGGCGACCATCGCGCCGTCGGGCTTCAGCGCCGCGCTCGCGAAGGCGAGCGCGGCGCTGAGCAGCTCGGCAGCGCGCGCGTCGTCGCGCGCGGCGATCCCGCTGAGCTTGGGCGCCAGGTCGCTGGTGACCAGGTCAGCCTTGCCGCCGAGCGCGAGCGTGGCACGCTCAGCGCTAGCCGGCTCGCGAATGTCGCCGGCGATCGTGACCACGCCGGCCGGGGGATTGCGCACCGGCGCGAGGTCGACACCGACCACGCGCCCGTCGGGCCCGGCGGCGCGCGCGAGTATCGCGAGCCAGCCGCCGGGCGCGCATCCCAGGTCGGCGATTCGAGCGCCACGCTGGACGAGTCGAGCGCGCGCGAGAATCTCCTCGATTTTGAACGCGGCACGCGAGGGTAGTCCCTGCTCGCGCGCCTTGCGGTAAAACTTGTCGCGCGGTTCGTAGGTAGGCATCGAAATATCCGCGCGCGCGATCAAATCAGGCGCCGCGCGCTTTCCGCTTCGCGCTGAAGCGGATAACTTGGAATCTGCGCGGCCGCGCATTTCGGCGGCCGCCGTTTTCTTGGCGCGGGCAAGACCGCATCGCAAAGGGGCATCGCATCGGTGGTACTCGACGATCTGAATCCTGCGCAGCGCGCCGCAGTGCTCGCGCCCGACGGCCCCATCCTCATCCTGGCCGGCGCCGGCTCGGGCAAAACCCGCGTCCTCACCTACCGTATCGCCCACATCCTGGACGAGCGCAAGGCGGCAGTCGACGAGGTGCTCGCGGTGACCTTCACCAACAAGGCCGCTGCGGAGATGCGCGAGCGGGTTGCCGCGATGGTCGGCTCGGGCGCGCGCACGCCGTGGGTCAGCACCTTTCACTCCGCATGCGCGCGCATCCTGCGCCAGGAGGGGCACGCGCTCGGCTTCGATCGCAACTTCACGATCTTCGATGAGAGCGAGTCTCTGAGCACTGTCAAGCGCGTTCTCGAAGAGGCCGCGCTTTCCGACTCGCCGCCGCCGGATCTCGCGCGAGCGCGAATCGAGCAGGCCAAGAACGAGGCTGTAACGCCCGCGGAGATGGCGGCGAGCGCACAGGAAGGGCGCGAGACAGTAATCGCCGAGATCTACCGGCTCTACCAGGAACGCCTGCGAGCGATGAACGCGATGGACTTCAGCGACCTGCAGATGATGGTCCACGAGCTGTTTCAGCGCGATCCTACGGTGCTCGCGCGATGGCAGAAGCGCGCCGCCCATCTGCTGGTCGACGAATACCAGGACACCAACCGCGTTCAGTATCTGCTGGTGCGCGCGCTGTCATCGCGGACCGGGAATCTCTGCGTAGTGGGCGACGAGGACCAGTCGATTTACCGGTGGCGTGGCGCCGACATCCGCAACATCCTCGACTTCGAGCGCGACTTTCCTGAGGCCGGGATCTTCAAGCTCGAACAGAACTACCGCTCGACCAAGACCATCCTGGCCGCGGCGGGCGCGGTAATCAGCAACAATCGCGAGCGGAAAGTCAAAAATCTGTGGACCGAAAACGCCTCTGGGGAGCCGATTACATATTTCACCGGACTCACCGAGCGCGACGAGGCCGACTTCATCGCGCGCGAAATTGCGCGCCTGACCTCTGGCGGCGACGTGCGCTCGTCCGAGATGGTGGTGTTCTACCGCGTCAACGCGCAGGCGCGTGTGATCGAAGAGGCGCTGGTGCGCCGGCGAATTCCCTACTACGTAGTCGGCGGCGTGCGCTTCTATGATCAGCGCGACGTCAAGGATCTGATCGCCTACCTGCGCGTACTGATTAATCCGGCAGACTCGGTAAGCTTGGAGCGAATGGTCGGCGTGCCGCCGCGCGGAATCGGCGCGAAGACGGTCGAAGTGATCGCCGAGGTCGCGGTGCGCGAAGGAATCAGCGCCTTCGAGGCGATGGGCCGCTTGGAGACCAGTCGCGTCGCACTGCGGACCGCTAAGCAGGCGGGCGCGTTATACTCGGTAATGCGCGATCTGGCGGGCCGCGCGTCAACGATGCCGGTGCGGGCAATCCTGGACGAGGTGGTGGCATTGAGCGGCTTCGCCGCGTATCTCGACACGCTGGCCGACGCGTCTACCCGCCGGCAAAACCTGGCAGAGCTGCTCGGCGCGGCCTCCGCGTTCGACTCCGAGGGTTCCGCCGGCGGCCTCGGCGAGTTCCTCGAGCGGGTCGCTCTCGTGAGCGACGCCGATCAAATCGCCGTTCAGGGTGGACGCGTGGCGCTGATGACGCTTCACACTTCGAAGGGGCTCGAGTACCCGGTGGTGTTTATCGCGGGCATGGAAGAAGGGCTGTTCCCGCATAGCCGGTCGCAGGATATCGGCGACGAAATCGAAGAGGAGCGCCGGCTATGCTACGTTGGGATGACGCGGGCGCGCCGCTTGCTCTACCTGACCAATACGCTCTCGCGCGAGCTCTACGGCGTGCGCCAGGAGTCGCGTCCGTCACGATTTCTGGGAGAGATCGATCCGGCGCTCTTCCGCCGGATCAGGCCCGAACGCGACCCCGCGCCGATTCGCCCGCTCGGGCGCGACACATACGTTGACTACAGTGACAACCAACTCGGCGACGACCTGGAAGCCGCGGCGAGCGACGGCGGCTTCGCGGTCGGCGCGCACGTGATCCATCCGTCCTTCGGCCGCGGCGTCGTGCGCAAGCGCGAGGGCCGCGGCGACGCCGCCAAGGCCTGGGTAAATTTCGAGCGCGGCGGAGTAAAGCTGCTGGTGCTGAAATTCGCAAACCTGCGCCTGATTGCCGACTGATCGTCCTTGCCTTATCATCTTGATAGGCGATGAGAGCGTGCCGTCCGAAGCATGGCGGACGCGGGGTCGGGGCGGTGAAGTTTTCCACGCATCGATTGAAGCAATTTCGATTTCCAACCTGGCTGCTGCGTTCCGCGAGCGCGGCCCTGTGCGTTGCGCTCGCTATCGCTCTGGCGCCGCGCTTTGCCAACGGATGGACCGAGGACGAGTTTGAAAAGCGCCCGCTATACGCCTACCCGCTCCCGCACGGCCGCGACAATATCATTGGCAATCTTATCACCTACCAGATTCACAAGGGCGACACGCTGCTCGACGTGGGCCGCTGGTTCGGGCTGACGCAGAAGGAAATTTCCGACGCCAACGACCATCTGGATTGGTGGTCGCCTCCCGCCGGCAAGGAAGTCGTGCTACCCGGCGAGCATATTCTGCCCGACTCGCCGCGCGTCGGTATCGTGCTGAACATCCCTGAGATGCGCCTCTACTATTACTACCCGTCACCACTCTATCGGCCGGCCGGCAAGGGCAAGATTCGCCCGATCGGCTCGACCGGTGGTAAAGGCAGCAAGCATCCGGGCGTCGTTCCCAACGTGGTTTATACCTTCCCGGTCGGCCTGGGGCGCTTCGACTGGAAGACTCCGATCGGCGACTTCACTGTGCGCGGCAAGACCAAAGATCCTACCTGGGTTGTCCCTGACGACATCTATAAGGAGCATCTCGAGCGCGACGGCGAGGCCGACCACGTCGTCGAGGGCGGCGACCCGGACAACCCCCTCGGCCATTACCGGATCGAGCTGACGTTGCCCGAATACGCGCTGCATGGGACCAACGTGCCGTGGGGCGTCGGAATGGAAGTGAGCCACGGATGCGTACGGCTCTATCCCGAGGACATCGAGCGGCTTTTCAACAAGGTCAAAATTGGGACGCCCGGGATGTTCGTCTACCAGCCGATTAAGTTCGGATGGCGCGGCGACTCGCTCTACGTCGAAGTCCACGACGACCTCTACGGCGTATACCCGGGGCTGTGGGCTCACGCGGTGAGCGAGGTCAAAAGACTCGGCCTGTGGGACCAGGTCGACTTTGAAAAGCTGAAGAGCGCGGTCGTCAATAAGACCGGCGTTCCGACCTACGTGATGCGCGGGGCTGCGCCCGACAGCGCCGGCTGATCGACTGGCGGGAGACAAATGCGCGCGCAGGTGACTTTCCGGATCGTCCTGCTTTCCCTGCTCGTTGCGATCTTCAGTGTCGTCGCGACCAATGCCCGAGCTTCCGATCAGGCCGCCGTCGACGCCGCCACCAAAGCGGCCGACGCGTGGCTCAAGCTCGTTGACGACGGTCAGTACAAGCAAAGCTGGGAACAGGCCTGCAGCGACTTCAAGAAAGTCGTCACCGTCGACCAATGGAAACAGGAACTGGGCGCGGTGCGCACGACGCTCGGGCCGATCGTCTCGAGAAAGCTCGAGAGCACAGAGTATACGACCAGCCTGCCCGGTGCGGCCGCCGGCCAGTACGTCGTCATCAAGTACGACACCGTCTTCAAGAACTTAAGCCCCGCGGTCGAGACGCTGTCGCCGATGCTCGACAAAGACGGCCACTGGCGCGTGGACGGCTACTACATCAAGTAGACAATTTGTCGAGCCGGCATGATCGTACGGATTGCTGCATACCTCGGTTGCTGTTGCCCCTCTTTTGATCCGCCGTCTATAATCGACGCAATCTGCAAACCGCGATTTATCCAATCGACACGCCGGCACCGAACCCACGCTCTATCGGAATGAGAGAAGTAGCTTTTCATCGTCCTTCGATCGGGGCGGACGAGGAGCGTGAAGTTCTCGACACGCTGCGCTCCGGATGGATTACCACCGGGCCCAAGGCGAAGCGCTTCGAGCACGACTTTGCTGAGTACGTCGGCGCGAAGCATGCTGTGGCGCTCGCGCATTGCACCGGCGCGCTGCATCTTGCTTTGTGGGCGCTCGGCATCGGCCCCGGCGACGAGGTCATCACGACCCCGTTCACCTTCACCGCGACCGCCGAGGTGATGGGCTATCTCGGCGTGCGTCCGGTGTTCGTCGACATCGATCCCGGCACCTTCAACATGAGCCCGGCGCGCGTCGAAGAGGCGCTGGAGAGCGGAAAGCATCGCAAGGTTCGCGCGCTGCTGCCGGTTCACTTCGCCGGCCACCCCTGCGACATGGATCGGCTGAGCAACCTCGCGCGCCAGTACAATTTGAAGATCGTCGAGGACGCCGCGCATGCCGCCGGCGCCGCGCGCCACATGGACGGGCGCGGGATGGCGAAGATCGGCACCATCGGCGACCTCACCTGCTTCAGCTTTTATGCGACCAAGAACTTCACTACCGCCGAGGGCGGCATGATAACCACCGGCGACAGCGCCCTCGCGGAAAAAATCTCGATCGCGAGCCTTCACGGAATGAACCGCGACGCGTGGAAGCGCTACGACAAGAGCGGCTCGTGGTTCTACGAAATCCACGACATGGGCTTCAAGTACAATCTCTCCGACGTGCACGCCGCGATCGGCGTCGCGCAGCTCAAGCGCGCCGATGAGTTCTTGCGCCGCCGCACCGCGATCGCGCACGCCTACAGTGCGGCGTTCGCCGCCCACGACGCGATCCAGCCGCCCTACCGCGAGCCCAGCATCGAGCACGCCTGGCATCTGTACCTGCTGCGCCTCCGCCCCGAGCGCCTGCGCGTGGGACGCAACCAGTTCGTCGAGATGCTGCGCGAGCGCGGCGTCGGCACCTCCGTCCACTGCATCCCGCTTCACACCATGCACTACTATCAGCGGACTTACGGCTATCGTAACGGCGATTTTCCGATCACCGAGGACGTCTACAGCCGCTGCCTGTCGCTGCCGATCTACGCCGCGATGACCGACGACGACGTGCAATACGTGATCGATACCGTGCTGGCGCTGGCGCGCGAGAACCGGCACTGAACGCGCGTCGAAGGAGGTGCGCGATGCGGGTACTGGTGACGGGCGGAGCCGGCTTCCTCGGCTCTCATCTATGCGACCGGCTGCTGCAGGACGGCCACGAGGTCGTCTGCCTCGACAACCTGTACAGCGGCAAGCGCTCCAACGTCGCCCATCTCAAGAAGCATCCCAATTTCGAGATGGTGCGTCACGACATCGTCGAGCCGATCCTGCTCGAAGTCGATCGCATCTTTCACCTCGCCTGCCCCGCCTCGCCGGTGCATTACCAGTACAACCCGGTGAAGACCATCAAGACCAGCGTGATGGGCACCATCAACATGCTCGGCCTCGCCAAGCGCGTGCGCGCGCGAATCCTGCTCAGCTCGACCAGCGAGGTTTACGGCGACCCGGAAGTGCATCCGCAGGTCGAGTCGTACTGGGGACACGTCAATCCGATCGGCGTGCGCTCCTGTTACGACGAGGGCAAGCGTGTCGCCGAGTGCTTGATGATGGACTACCACCGGCAGAACAAGGTCGACATCCGCATCGTGCGGCTGTTCAACACCTACGGCCCGCGGATGGCGATCAACGACGGGCGCGTGGTGTCGAACTTCTGCGTCGCGGCGCTCAAGGGCGAGAACCTCGAAGTCTATGGCGACGGCAAGCAGACGCGCTCCTTCGCCTACGTCGACGACATCATCGAGGCGCTGGTGCGGATGATGGACAACGACGACTTCATCGGCCCCGTCAACATCGGCAACCCCGACGAGTTCACGATTCTGGAGCTGGCCTCGCTCGCGATCGAGCTCACCCGCAGCTCCTCCAAGCTGGTGATGAAGCCGGCGCGCTCGGACGATCCGGTGCGGCGCAAGCCCAACATCGAGCTTGCCAAGCGCCACCTCAAGTGGGAGCCGCACGTCCCACTGCGCGAGGGATTGCCGCGCACCATCGAGCATTTCCGCGAAGCGCTGGGACTAACCGCGATCTGACGCAAACCTCGCCGCTGCCTCTTCCGTCACGCCGCGCGAGGGCCGACCTTATTTGCAACGCCATCTGAATCTGCAACGCCAACTCAATCTGGAGGACCGAACGTCATGGCAACCGCACTGATCACCGGCGCATCGAGCGGCCTAGGCGAGGAATTCGCGCGCCAGCTCGCGCGTGAAAAGTACGACCTCGTGCTCGCGGCGCGCCGCGAGGATCGCCTCCAGGCGGTCGCCGCCGAGGCGCGCAATCTCGGCGCCGCAAACGTGACAGTGGTCGCCAGCGACCTCGGCAAACCCGGCGCGGCCGAAGCCCTGATGCGAAAGATCGAGGGCGCCGGGATTCAGCTCGGCTATCTCGTAAACAACGCGGGCTTCGGCACCCACGGCAGATTCGAGCAGCTCCCGTTCGAGCGCGAGGTCGAGGAGATCGATCTCAACGTCACCTCGCTGGTCGCGCTCACGCGCCTAGTCTTGCCTGCGATGGTCGTGCGGCGCCAGGGCACCATCATCAATGTCGCATCGACCGCCGCCTTCCAGCCGCTGCCTTGGATGGCGACCTACGGGGCGACCAAGGCCTTCGTGCTGAGCTTCTCCGAGGCGCTGGCGCACGAGCTCAAAAAATCCGGCGTCACCGTGATGGCGCTGTGCCCGGGACCGACGCACACCGGCTTCCAGGCCGCCGCGAACACCGCCGAGGCGAATTTTCCTGCCTTCAGTTACATGGACGCCCAGACCGTCGTCGCGCAGGCCATCGCGGCAGCCCGGCGTGGTAAGGCGGTGCATGTCAACGGCATGATGAACCTGGTGATGGCGCAGGCGACGCGCTTTACGCCGCGCGCGCTGGTGCGGCTTCTCTCCGGCAAGTTGATCGGAAATCCCGCTACCTGATCGTGCCGTCACGGCGCCGCATTTTTCCGCCGGTCTCTTGCGATATCGCCGGGTCAGCGACAAGATAACTTGAGCTCGCGAGCATTGATTCCTGCCGGTTGGTACTGCCTGCGATGAACAAAATCTGGCGACTTCTCTCAGCGGCAGCGTTGATCCCCGCCGCGATTGCGTTCAGTGGATGCTACCCTCCCGCGCCGCCCCCGCCTGCTCCCGCGCCGGTCATCGTGGCGCCCCCGCAGCCGGTTGCGAGCAAGCCGGAAGACGACTGGAACATTTTCCCCGACCCGACCACCGGCCGCGTCGAAGTTTACCATGAGGGAAAATACGTCGGCGCGGTGACCGGCGACGAGAAGGAAGATCCGCCGATCCCGCATCAGGTGAGCGGCGACCAGCCGGAGGAAGACCCGGCCGCGCCGTCTCAACCGACCGACCAGTAGCGAGCGCCCCGCGCTAGTCCTTCAGCAGATTTCTCGCGATCACCACGCGCTGGATTTGCGAGGTTCCCTCGTAGATCTGCAGCAGCTTCGCGTCGCGCATGAGCTTGGAAACCGGGTACTCGTTCATGTAGCCGTAGCCGCCGAATATCTGCACCGCGTCGGTGGTGATCTTCATGCACGAATCGGCGGCGAACGCCTTGGCGAAGCTCGACAGCACGTTGGGAACCTCGCCGCGATCGACCATCCACGCCGCCTTGTAGGTGAGCAGCCGCATCGCCTCGATCTCAATTGCCATGTCGGCCATCATGAACTGGATCGCCTGGAAGCTCGAGATCGGCTGACCGAAGGCGCTGCGCTGGCGCGAGTACTTGAGGCATTCGTCGAGCGCGCGCTGCGCGATTCCGATCGCGATCGCGCCAATCTCGGGGCGGCTGTGGTCGAACGTCTCCATCGCGTATTTGAATCCCTCGCCTTCGCGCCCGACCAGCGCGCTCGAGGGCAGATGCACGTCTTCGTAAAAGATTTCGCCGGTGTCCGCCGCGCGCTGTCCGAGCTTGCCATGCATCCGTTGCCGCGTTATCCCCGCCACGCTGGACGGAAACACGAAGCACGAAATTCCCCGATGCTTGAGCTTCTTGTCCGAGGTCGCGAAGGTCACGTACCAGTCGGCGCGCGAGCCGTTGGAGATGAAATGCTTGTTGCCGTTGAGCACGAACTCGTCGCCCTCGCGTCGGTAAGTGGTGCTCATCGCGGCCACGTCGGAGCCCGCGCCGGGCTCGGTGATCGCAAACGCGCAGAAGGTCAGCTTCTTGATCAGCGCGCCCAGGTAGGTCTGCTTCTGCTCCGGGCTGCCCGCGATCAGAACCGGCAGCGTCGCGAGATCGTTGGCTCCCACCGCGTTCGAGATTCCGGCGCATCCGTAGTTGAGCTCCTCGACGATGAGGCTGGTATCGAGCACGCCAAGGCCCGGTCCGCCGAGCTCCTTGGGCACCCCGAAATTCATCAGCCCCGCATCGAACGCCTTCTGGCACACGTCGACCGGAAAGGTTTCCTTCTCGTCGTATTCGCGCGCCCGCGGAATTATTTCCTGCTCGCTGAACTTGCGCGCCAGCGCCTTGAGCTCGCGCTGCTCGTCGGTGAGATCAAAACCCAGCATCGATTTTACTCCGTCGGACGCCGCCACCGTCAGCGTGAGCGGCCGCCGTACTTGTTATCAGTCTGGTGTTATTCGAGTCCGCCCGACAAGGAAAGAGGCCGTCCCTCGCGGTTTCGTTTGCGTTGAAAATCACAGCAGGTGTCGATAAGACTCGTCGTGAGCTCTGGATGAGACGATCCGATTGCCGCTCCCAAGGCAAATCAACCGAACTAGGAGAGATTGAAATGGCGATTACCGTAGTTGCGAAGATCAAGGCGAAGCCCGGCAGCGAGGCGCAGGTCGAGTCGGCGTTTCGCGAGATGATTCCCAAGGTTCGCGAGTCCGAAGCCGGCACGCTTTCCTACGTCCTGCATCAATCGACGCAGGATCCGACCGTGTTCGTATTCTACGAAACCTACCAGGACCAGGCCGCCCTCGACGCGCACGGCAAGACCGCGCACATGGCGGAGACCGGAGGCAAGCTTCGCGGACTACTCGACGGCCGCCCCGAAGTTCACGTGCTGAAAGTGGTCGACAAGAAGTAGCGGATTTCCAACCTTGCGCGGCGGCGGGCGCGCCGCCGCGCCGCTTTCTTGAAGTAACACTTTAAGTCGCGATTTTCCCCGCACGCAGCGGGTTTCGCGCCGCACCGGCCGGCGCTATAACTCGTCTGCGGACCTCGTGACTTCCACACTCGCAATTCTCGGCGGTGAGGCGCTCCGCTCGCGGCCCTTCACCCGATGGCCGCTGTTCGACGAGCGCGAACGCGCGCAACTCGAAGACGTGCTCGCCTCCGCCAACTGGGGCGGCTTCCCTTCTCCCAACCGCAAGTCCGCCGAATTTGCCGAGCGCTTTGCCGCGTTCCAGGGCGCCCGCTTCGTCATTCCGACCACCTCCGGCACCACCGCTCTGGAAGCCGCCCTCAAGGCATTGGGCGTTGGCCCCGGCGACGAGGTCATCGTCCCCGCGATCACCTTCGCCGCGACCGCGTATGCGCCGGTGGCATGCATGGCGCGCCCGGTGTTCGCCGACGTCGATCCCGAAACCGTCTGTATCGCTCCCGCTTCCGTGAAGCGGCTGATTACACGCCGCACCAAAGCGTTTATCCCGGTTCACTACGGCGCGACGCTCGCCGACCTCGATGCGCTCGGAGAGATCGCGAAGACCCACGGCATCGCCATCGTCGAGGATTGCGCGCACGTGCCGGGTGCGCGATGGCGCGATCGCGGAGTCGGAACCTTCGGCGCCGCCGGGTGCTTCAGCTTCCAGAGCACCAAGCCGATGACCGCCGGCGAAGGCGGCGCGATCGTCACCGACGATCCCGCCCTTGAGCAGCGCGCCCAGTCGCTCATCAACTGCGGGCGGCGCCGTCCCGGCGACACCTTCGAAGAACCCCTTATGGGCGCGAACTACCGGATGACGGAATGGCAATGCGGCGTGCTGCTGGCCCAGCTCGAGCGGATGCCGGTACAGATCGAGACCAAGAGCGCCGCGGCGGCGCGCCTGCGCGAAGGCTTGAATCGCATCAAGGGCGTCACCGCGATCGCGCGCGACCCGCGCGTTACCCGCGAAGTCATCTACGCGTTCATCTTCAAGATCGACGAGAGCATGCTCGGAGTCTCGCGCAACCGCTTCGTGCGCGCGATGCGCGCGGAAGGAATCCCGTGCGGCGTCGGCAACGATCCCGTCTACCGCACCGCCCTGTTCCCGCGCGAGTCTCCCGCCTATCAAACCACGCGCGAGCTCGCCGGGATGCGCGGCCAGGCCGACAACGTGAATTGCCCGATGGCGGAGCGGCTGTTCGAGCGCGAGCTGGCCGCGATCCCGCACGAATGCCTGCTCGGCGGCGATCGCGACGTCGACGACATCATTGCCGCGGCCGAGAAAGTCGCCGCGCACGCAAGCGAGCTTCAATCCGCGAAACTCGCCCGCGCCACGGCGACCTAGCGGGATCGACCTGGCTTAATTCACATGGGAGCAATTCTCGCAGGCGCCGCGCGAACCAGGCTGGAGCCGCCAATCGGCCTCGCGATGATGGGCTATGGCGGCCGGATCGGGAACTCGGCCGGCGTGCACGACGAACTCGCGGTGCAGGCGCTGGTGCTCGGCGACGGACGGCGCAAATTCGCGATCGCCAGCGTCGACCTGCTCGCGATCGGCAAGCGCATCTGCGACGCGATCGCGGCGGAAGTCGCCGCACGATGTGACGTCCCCGCCGACGCGATCATGATCTGCACCACCCACACGCACTCGGCTCCGCTGTTCAACATTCATGCGACCCCGCACGCCGACGCGAGACTCGCCGCCGATCGCAGCCTCAAATGGGAGCGCGCGCTGCCGGGAAAAATCGCCGCTACCATCGTTGCTGCGAACAAGACGCTCGAACCGGCGCGCATCCGGGCCACCCGCGCCCGCTTCACGCTCGGCACCAACCGCCGGGTCAGGCGTCCCGACGGCTCGATTCAGCTCGCGGCGAACTACGCCGGAGTGGCCGACGCGGAAGTGGGCGCGCTCGGCATCTATCGGCCCGATGCCAGCGCGATCGCAGTCGTGATGAACTACCCATGCCACGGCGTGGTGCTGTGCGAGGACAACCTGCTCTACTCGCGCGACTGGCCGGGCTTTGCACAGGACGAAGTCGAGCGCTCGGCGTCCGCGCGAAACGGCCGCGCGCCGATTGCGATGTTCCTTCAAGGCGCCACCGGAAACATCGACCCACGCAGCCGCGGCAATTTCGCAGTCGCGGCCGCAGAAGGCGCCGCGATGGCGCGCGCCGCGCTCGACGCACTCGCGCGCGCGCCCAATATCGAAACGGCAACCCTCGCGGCGCGCCGCATCCCGCTAAAACTCGGACTCGCGGATCGCAGCGCCGCGATTGCCGTGGCCAGGGAGTATGTCGAGCAGACCACCGCATCTCTCAGCGATCATCGCGGCGGCGAGGGCTATCAATTGAAGCGCCTGAAAGACCATCAGGCGCAGGCGCTAGGCGCGCTCCGCGCACTGAAAGCGCTCGACGAGTCGAACCGCCGCGATCGGCGCGTCGACATGACGCGCTGCGAGATCGATTCGCAGATGTCGGTCTTCACCGTGGGCGATATCGCGATCGTCGGCATCCCGGGCGAGCTGTTCGTCGAACTCGGCCTCGCGCTCAGAGCAAATCCATGGTTCGCGCACACGATGGTTGCCGGCTACTGCAACGACCTGGTCGGCTACCTGCCCACGCGCGCCGCTTACGCCGAGGGCGGCTACGAAGTCGAAACCGCGCGCGTCGCGGTTGGCAGCGCCGAGGCAATCGTCGCAAAAGCTCTCGAAGAGTTGCGCGCGATTCACGAGTCGTCCGCAACCGCCGAAAAATAAGCGGGTCTTCAGCCGCCCCGCGAGCTCGTACGCCGGGAGCCCAGCGTTTAACTCGAGTCAGCGGAGCGACCCTCAATACGGATTACTCGGAAGCTCGAGAACTCCTTCCGCATGCAGCAGCAGAGGTCCGGAGGGTGTCGCGAAGTTGTCGCTCCATGAGAACCCTCCAGCCGCGCCGCTGAGATGTCCAGTCGCTCCTGTGATCACGCTCGAATCATGGTTCACGGATGGCAGTCCGGCCGTGCAGACTGTTGCAGCGCAACAACTGAGTCCTTGAAAGTTACTGGTCAGAGTGCTCCCGTCTTTGAATGTGTCCGTCTCGGTCCCTAGCTCGGGAAAACAAAACTCGGTCGGCGTGCCGTCGGAATCGTGCGCACCGTTCGGGCTGTCAGCTCCGATTAGGACCGTAGCATTCAGCGTGGCAGTGAACGGCCCCAGCGCAGAGTTCCAGCCCGATGACTCACCGGCGAGATTGTAGAACTCACAGCCCCCCGCACCAGTCGCACTGTCGCATGTGGTCGAACCGCCAAAGAGCAAACTGGTAATGGTTATCTGGCCCACCGCCTCGGTATGAATCAGCTTCGGTCCGTTCGTTTGTCCGCCGCTAGCCAATGGTACTCGCTGGCCCACGATCGAAAAAAAGCTGATGACGACGATCACGACCTGCTGTTTAGTAAATCTTAAGGACCTCATGTGGTTACTCCTCCACGGTGTTTTTTGGTCGCTTCGATTCGCTTCCTTTGCCGAGTTAGAAGCGGATACACGAGCGAGCAGTTAGTCCATGGTGAAGAACCTTAGCCCCGACCGTGCGCGGCGTCATAAAAGGACAATTTAATTTCGCTATAATTACGATTTAATCCTTGCTAACCATGCTCTGTGACTGCGGAGTTGAGCGTGTTCGTGTTCGCGCCCTTCAGGCTCGATACGAATAACGAGCAGTTGTGGCGCGGAACGGAAGAAATTCGCCTTAGGCGCAAAACCTTTGCTGTCTTACGCCACCTGGTCGAACATTCGGGCCAATTGGTAACCAAGGCGGCATTACTTGATACCGTCTGGCCAGACCTCGCCGTCAGCGACTCGATGCCCGCGATTTCGGTGCGCGAAGTGCGCGCAGCCTTGGGCGACGACGTCGGCGCGCCGCGCTTCATCGAAACGATCCGAGGCAGGGGGTATCGCTTTATCGCCGAGGTCACACACGAGGTCGTTGGCGGCACGACTTCCATCGGCGGGCGGGCAACCCGGACCGAGGCACGGCCCCGATTCAATTCCTTTGTGGGGCGAAAACACGAGTGGTCTCAGTTGCTCGCCGCCTTGGCCGATGCAACTTCAGGGCAGGGCTGCCTTTGCCTGATTTCCGGCGAGCCGGGAATTGGCAAGACCCGCCTCTGCGCCGAACTGGCGCGCGAGGCTCAAGCCGGAGGCGCAGCCCTGATAGTGGGCCATTGCTCCGAGCAAGAAGCGACGCCTTACCTGCCATTCATCGAAATCCTTGAAGGATACATTGATCGCGCCTCGGACCCGGACGCAGTCAGGAAGTTACTCGGAGATGAGGCCGCTGACCTGGCACGCCTGCTGCCCAGGCTGAATCGTCTTCTGCCTGATTTGCCGATAGCACTCAATTTGCCCGCCGATCTGGCGCGCCGACAGCTCTTCAACAGCTTCAGCAACTTCATCGCACGCCAAGCTCGGGAACGGCCGATAGTGTTGATAGTGGAGGATCTCCATTGGGCTGACGAATCCACCCTGGCGCTCATGCGTCACTTGTCTCAGCGAATACCCGGCCTCCCCGTGTTAGTGATCGGCACCCATCGCGATACCGAGGTGGATCTAGGCCCCGCGCTATCAAGAACCCTGGATGACCTGATCCGGGGAAGGCTCGCGATTCAAATAAGACTCAAGGGTCTGCCATCCGGCGATGTAGCGCAGATGTTGGAAACGCTGAGTGGTAAGACCGCTCCTGCGATGGTGGTCGGCGAGTTCATGGCTGAAACCGACGGAAACCCATTCTTTGTCGAGGAGTTGTTCCGGCATCTCGCTGAAGTGGACCGGCTTTACGATTCGGCCGGCGAATTTCGCGCGCGATTGAACATCGGAGAACTCAATGTCCCGCCCAATGTGCGGTTGGTTGTCGGTCGACGAGTTGCGCGGCTCGACGACCTTACGCGCAAGATTCTTGCGGTGGCCGCGGTGATCGGGCGTTCTTTCGCGTTCGAGCTCCTGCAGGCCGCGGTCCGGATGGAGTCGGCAGCGCTGCTGAATTGCCTGGACGCGGCGCAGGCGCTGGGACTGATTCGCTCCAGTACCGAGCAGCCACGTGCCGAGTTTGAGTTTTGCCACGAACTGATTCGGCAGGCGATCCTGACGCCGCTCTCCGTCGCGCGACGCCATCGACTCCATCTCGAGGTAGCCGAGGCGATCGAGGAAACCTGTTCCGCCATGCTGGAGGCCCATGCCAGCGAGCTGGCCTATCACTATGTGAGGACGGATAAGACCTGGAAGGCAGTAAGGTACCTGGATCTGGCGGGCAAGCAGGCTATCCAGCAGTCAGCGCATGCTGAGGCGTTAGACAAGTTGAGTGCCGCTATCGCTCTGCTGAGGAATTTGCCCGAGAATCCCGAACGCGACAATGAAGAGCTCTCTTTGCTGCTCTCGACCGGTATAGCAGTAATAGCTGTTAAGGGGTTCTCAGATCCAGAAGTGGAGCGCACCTACCTTCGCGCGATGGAACTCTGCCAACGCCGCGCCGACACAGGACATCTCTCTGAGGCGCAACAGGGATTGGCAGTCCATTACCTGCTGAGATCACGGATCCGCCAATCACAGGAGATGGCTAAGAAAGTTCTCGATCTCGTCCGCCGCACAAACTCTCAATATCCCGCGCTCCCGGTCGCCATTTTCTACTTCGCGATGCCTACATTCTGGCTTGGGGAGCTGGAGATCTCCCGCGCTCATCTTGAGGAAGCAATTGCCCTTACCGACGCTGTCGAGAGACCTTCACAAAAACCGTACGACTCTCTCACGGGCTCGTTGCGATACTTGGCCTGGAACCTGTGGTACCTGGGGTATCCCGAAAAGGCTCGGGTCGTTGCCCAACGCGCGCTCACAGAGGCCCGAGAACGAACCGATCTCTTCGCTCTGGCAGGCGCGCTGAGCCAGGTCGCCCGGTTTCACGTCCTTCGTCGTGAGGCGAGGATAGCTGAACAACTCGCATGCGAAGGACTGGCGCTGGGCAATGAGCAAGGCTTTCCAACCTGGTCAGCGGAATGCATGCTGGTCCAGGGTTGGGCGATGGTCCATACCGGTCTGCTAGCAAAGGGCATCGTTCGTTTGCGAGAAGGCCTCGCCGCTCGCTGGGCAATCGGGGAAGCCGGAGCGCAGGCGCATTATACCGGGTGGTTGGCTGAAGCGTTGGGGAAAGTGGGCGGGTATGAAGAGGGTCTGAAGTTGTTGGACGAAGTACTCGAGCCCGAGCACGAAATTCTCGTGTATGAGCCCGAACTATATTGGATCAAGGGCGGACTGCTGCTCGCGCAAGACAGCTCGAGCGCGTCGCGAGTTGAGGACGCTTTCCGCTCTGCAATTGACATCTCGCGCAAGCATCACTCGAGACCGATGGAACTGCGTGCAACAACCGGCCTCGCCGATCTGCTGGCGAAAAATGGCCGCCGTGATGAGGCGCGGGCGATGCTCGCGGAAATTTACAACTGGTTCACCGAAGGCTTCGATACCGCCGATCTGCAGAATGCCAGGACGCTCCTCGATTTATTGAACCGGTAGTTTGCAAACCGCAGGAACGTCAGATGATTGTGTCGGTGACACACCTCGAAAAGGCACAGATTTAGCGCGGATTTCACTTTTGCTCGAATTCGGCTTCGACGTCGTGACCGTAGAGCCAGGCGTTCTGAGGCAGAGGGACGGTCGCGGCCGACGCCAGGTTGGCGTCCCGCTCTCGTTGCTCTTCGCCGTCGGCAAGATGGTACATGATGCCGTTGCGGCGTGAGCCCTCCTGACATCGGGATGCGCGGGGCTTGCGCGTCTGCTCGTAACGCAAGAGCGCCGCGCCAACATCGTGCGCATCGACGCGCGCGAGACATTTAGCCAGCACTGCGGCGTCCTCGATCGATTGTACCGCGCCCTGCGCCATGTATGGGAGCATCGGATGCGCCGCATCGCCCATCAGCGTCACGCGCCCGACGGTCCATCGCGGAAGCGGGTCGCGGTCGTAGAGCGCCCAACGATTTGTCGTCTCAACTGAGCCGATGATTGCACGGATCTGCGGATGCCATCCTTCGAACTCCTTGAGCGCGTCTACGACCTCACCCTTGGCGGTCCACGACTCGACACGCCATTCGCCCGGAGTGACCGCGACCCAGTTGTGGTAACGGGCGCCGGCGCCAACGTAATAGTGGACGAAGTGATGGCCCGGCCCCCACCATACGTTAGCCGCGATCTCTACTCCCAGATGCGCCACGCGATCTGCAGGAACCAGCCCGCGATAAGCTACGTGCCCAGAAAATCGCGGCGACTCCGGCCCCATGATGGCTTTGCGCACCGTCGAGTGAATACCGTCGGCGCCAACGACAACGTCCGCATAGGCGCTCGCGCCGTTATGGAATTGCACTTCGACACGGTCGCTATGCTGGGTCAGTCCGACGCATCGATGGTCCAGAAGCAGCACGCCCTGTGGTACAGCCGCTGAAAGGAGGTCGAGCAGTTCCGCTCGATGGAAGTTATAGTAAGGCGCCCCGAAGTTACGCTCGCATGCGCCGGCTAGCGGCTGTCGAGCGAGCTCGCGCCCGTCGTCCCATCGGCGGATGACGATCGCGTGCGGCCGCACTCCCATGCGCCGCATCGGCTCCTCCAGTCCGAGTCGATGGAGGATTCGCGACGCGTTGGGGCTTATCTGGATGCCGGCGCCAACCTCGCGCAACTCGGAGGCCTGTTCGAACACCTGAACGTCGAAGCCAGCGCGTCGAAGCGTCAGCGCGGCTGCCAAGCCGCCGATCCCCGCTCCGATCACTACAATTCGCACAGGCGCTCACCGCCTCAGCCGGAATTTCCATTTTCAATCCTGAATCGGATTAGCACCGACAGCGGGCGCTTCGCAAAGCCACGTCTGTCAATGGCTCCGCTAGGTCTTACCACGTTAGTAGCACTCTTGGACAATGGAAATCCGGGATTGAGGGAGCCGGCTCTACTGGTCGACCACTACTGACAGCGATCTTACGGCCCGCGCGTGGTATGTGTTCTTCGACCTCGGGGCTAACTCGTCGACGATAAGACCGCAAGCCATTACGTACGTGCCGTGCGCAGGTAATCGACTACACGACTCACGACGCACAGTTTCGGTGAGCATGATTCAGCCGAACAGCGTCGGCCGTTTACCGACCGAAGACGGCGCAGTAACCGTCGCAAGAGCGCTCGAGGAGTTGCGCACGATTCACGAGGCGTCCGCGGCCGCCGAAAAATAGGGCCTTCGGTCCCCCGCGAACTCGATAAAATGCCGCGAACCATTCTGATGGGCGATCCATCCCACTTCTCGGTGCGAGGTGGCGCCAATCCTCATACCCGCAACGCGCTCGGCCTGCGCAAGACCGTCGACGCTGCGCTCGCGCGCCAACAATGGCACGGGCTGGCACGCGCGCTTACCGATCACGGCGTGGAAGTCTGCGTGATCGAACCGAACCCGCAGCTCACCGGTCTGGTGTATCCCGCCAACGCAGGTTTTCTGTACCCGTTGGCCGCCTCCGACGAATCTGACGCGGCGGGCAAAGTCTTCTATCTCGCCAATCTGCTCCCAACCCGCGCTGGCGAGCGCGAAATCTACCGGCAGTTCATCGCCGCGATGGGCTACCCAACGCGCGACGTTCGCACCCGCTTCGAAGGCGAGGCCGACTTCTTTCCCGCGGGCCGTTTCATGATCTTCACCTGGGGACGCATCGAGCGGCAGCGCTTCGTTCCGCGTTTCGGGCTTCCACCCTGGCGGCGAGTCTACGGCTTTCGCTCCGAGCGCGGCGCGCGCGGCGAACTGGAGCAGATAGCGGGTGCGCGGCCGATCCTCGCGCTGGAATTGTGCAACGAGGCTTATTACCACGGCGACACCGTGCTCTGTTCGTTCGGGCCGGAGCGCGAATTTCTGCTCGCGTTCCTGGACGCGCTCAGCGAAGAATCGCGGCGGCGCCTGCGTGCGGAATTCGGCGAGAACCTGGTCGAGTTGTCGCGCGAAGACGCATCGCTCTACGCCGCCAACGCATTCCAGGCCGATTTCGAGGGCCGTCTGTTTCTGTTCCTGCCCAAGGGAGTCAGCGAACGCCTGCTCGAACAGATTCTCAAGCGCAACGTCGAGCCGGTACTGATCGATGCGAACGAATTCCTGGCCAAGGGCGGCGGCTCGATCAAATGCATGATCCTTGACCTGGGTCCCGCCGCCGAGCAGCCCGATGCCGGCGCCGCGTTCCGCGCCGAGCGCAGCTATCAGCGGTTGTTCGGCAGCAAGGCGTTCAGCGCGCGATGACGCCGTCTTGCGAGATATCGAGGTGAAACGCGACTTCGCGCGCGAGTTCGTCCGGCCGCGCGCGGTAGTAGTCGGCCTGCGGCGTGCCAGCGAGCGCCTCGGCCACGCGGGCGGCCGGCACCTCTTCAAATCCGAAGCGGCGGATCCAATCGCCGGCGCCGGTGCTGAAGAGATAGAGATGACACGCGCCGCGCGTGTGCGCCGCCTTGCGGGCGGCGCTGAGAAGCTGCGCGCCAATACCGCGCCGGCGCATCGCAGGCGCAACCCAGACCGAGCGAATCATCGCGGCGTCGACCTTCGCCTCGACACCGGCGACTCCGATCGGCTCATCACCGATAAACGCGAGCAGGTAGCAGGCCGCGGGCCATTCGACGCCGCCGGTCATCAGGCCCGCGCCCGCGAGAATCGCCTTCACCCGCGCAACATCGCGCGTCTGCTCGATTACCAGCTCGCCCTCGCGATGCTTGCGGATCGCCATTACGTCACGCCTGCGCCGCAAATCGTGCGGCGTGCGCGACAGCGCGGAAACATGAGAGCATCGACTTGGGCGCCGGCATCGCGCGTGGTTACGCCTTCACTGGCGGGAAGAGCTGCGTTCCGGTGTCCTCGTCGACCACCGTGATCGCTTTGACCGGGCACGATCGCGCGGCGGAGAGAATCACCGCGTCGGGCGCGCCGCTCGGGTTGATCACTTCCGACTTGCCGTCGGCATCGAGCTGAAAAACGGCGGGCGCGGTCTCGACACAGTCCTCGCTCGAGATGCATTTGCTTTTGTTCACCGTGGTTTTGAGCTTCGCCATCGAGACCCCCGCAGGTTAAGTCAGAAAGCGTAAATCAGTAAGTTCGCAAACTTGAATCGAAAATGGATCCGGGTGCTCAAATGCGCTCTGATTCGGGATCAAGAATAGAATCGCGCGTTCATCAACCGCAAGAGCGCGCGCCCGGTGCAATTTGAATCATCGCGGCGCGCAGCTAATACTTGGAAATCGGAGCTCTGATGGCGCAGATTATCGGTACTGGAATCGACCTGATCGAGGTGGAGCGGATCGAACGCGCGCTGACGCGGCCGGGCACCGGCGCGCGCTTTCGGCGCCGCGTCTACACCGACGGAGAAGCCGCCTACTGCGAATCGCGCGGACGGCCGCGCTACCAGAGCTACGCCGCGCGCTTCGCCGCCAAGGAGGCGGCGATGAAGGCGATGGGCACCGGATGGAACCGCAACGTGGGATGGAGCGAGATCGAGGTGGTGCGCGAGCGCGGTAAGGCGCCGACCATTCGCCTGAGCGGAAAAGCGGCGGCCTACGCGCGCAAACGCAACATCACCGCGTTCCACTTGAGCATCACACATACCGCGCGCGACGCGATGGCGCACGTGATCGCGGAGGGATGAAGCGCGGAGATCTGTCCGGCGTCTCGTCGCGCTCTGCTACGAGTCCGGCTCGTCGTCAAAGTAGCCGACCTCGGAACTCTGCTTGAAGACCCAGGTCGGCCTGCGATTCTCTCGCCTCGCGGCGCCTTCCTTCGCCAATACACCGATCTTGTTCGAATCGGGATAGAGAACGACGTCGGGTTCCTCCATCGTCGAGAAGCACAGGTAGCGCAGCGGCCGGTCCGAGGAGTTGACCAGCCGATGAGCGGTAGCAGGCCCCACCGGGAGGCTTATGTAAGCGCCCTGGCGGACGATGATTTCGTCGGCGCCGAGGCGCAGCGTGCCGGAGCCTTCCAGCACATAGATCGCTTCCTCGTTGCGGCAATGAAAATGAAACGGGAACGCGCACTTACCCGGCGGGATTTCGAACAGGCTGCATCCGAGCCTGCGCGCGCCGGCCGCGGCGCTGAGCATCTTGCGCCGATAGTCGAAGAGCTGTCCGTGCGGCCGCGAGAGCCACTCGAGATCGTCCTGATAAACGACGTTGGTCGGCTTGGGCATAGCGCGCTCCTTTGGATGATGTGTGTGATCGACCTTCGTCAACATATATACGGTCCAGTTCAACATGAATCAAGTTGAACTGCCAAGTTGAGTCCACGCGGAGAGAGAGCGTCGCGCGAAGACGCGCGGCTAGTTGGCGGCGGCGCTGGGCGCGGATGCCGGCGGCGGCGAGGCGAGAAACTCCTGGCCGGTCTTGTTCAGCTCGCTGAAGCTGAAGTCGGTGAGCGAGTAAACCGCCTTGCCAGGAGTGGCGGTCGCATAATATTCGACGCTCGGAGCCTGCGGCTCGTTGGGCGCCAGAGGCGCGGCGGGCTTGACGCTCAATTTCGCGAGCTTGAGCTCGCCGATCGGCTTGCCGTCCTTGCCCACCAGCGTGATGTCGACAGCCGGGTTGTCCAGACCGAACAGCGCGGCGTTCGGCATCGGGTCGGCGATAATCGACACGCCCTTGAGCTCGCGCATCTCATCGAGAAACCGCTCGACCACGGCAGCGTCAGCGGCGGCTCCGCTGGCCTTGCCAAGCGTCAAATTCGGTGCAGTCTTGCCGCTCTCCACCACCGACCATTTTCCATCCGCCCCGCGCCTGAGCGCGAACGCGCCCGACGCGCTCTTGACAATAGCGCTCGCGACTATGGAGGGATCGAAGTTGAGCACGGTCTTGTCGCGCAAATCGAGCACCGACTTGTCGACGCCGCTCATCACGAACTGATGCACGGTGTAGATGGGCGCGCTCTCACCGCGTCGCACGTAGACGCCGTCCTTGCCTTGCTCGGTCTGTTTGAATCCGAACAGTAGCGACTGTTGCGCGGCAGGGAGGTTGCCCAGGTTGACAACGACGGTGAGATGCGGGGTCTCGAGACCATATTGGGTGACGTTGGCAGGCGCGTCACTGACGAAGTCAGCGACCTTGGCGTTAACTAGAGTGCTCAAGAGTTGACGCACCTGGGTGCTATCCGCGGGGTATGCGACCGGCTTGACGATCTTCCAGTTGTCGCCCTCGCGATCGACTTCGATCGCCGCCCCGGTATCCTTTTGCAGCGTCAACTTCTGCACGTCGCCGACCTTGAACGTCATCAGCTCGCGATTTCGCAGCTGATCGAGCGTCTTGTTCATCCCCGGAGGAAACCCCGACGAGGTGAGCATCACGGCCGGTTTGTCGGTGGTCTTGATGTATGCCGAGAAGCCGACCGGCGCGAGCTTGCCAATCTCGATCCCAGGGAACTTCTTGTTGTCGAAGGTGGTGACGGTGACGACCGTCTGCGGCGTGCCGAGCCCGAACGGCGCCAGGTCGGTGGGCTTCTCCTCGACGGTCCTGGTGATTTCGCACTCCGCGATCGCGTGCGCGAGGTTGTCGGCGGTGGTCTGATCGGCCTCCGCGCCGATCGGCTTGGTGATCCGCCACGTGCCGCCCTTCTTGCGCTCGATTACCAGGTCGCGATCGGGATAGCGCAGTTCAATTTTCGCGATGTCGTCGGGGCTGACCTTGAACAGCTTCTGCGTTTCCTCCGGCTTGGAGTAAAAACTCACCGTCAGCGCATAGCCGCCGATCAGCAGGAGCACGACCAGAGCGATGATAGTGTTGCGGGGGCGCATCGCGAGCCGAAGTCGATCGGATGACTAGTTACGCCGCTCCCACCAGACCGCGATTCCGATGATCAGCAGCAGTTCCGGCAGCAGCAACACCGACAGTGCGAACACGATGCTGAACTGATCGACCGTCAGCCTGAAGCGCGAGGCGCGCAGCGAGCGCGGGCGAATCGAGATTTGCGTTTCCTCGCCCGCAAGCCAGTCCGCGCAGTTGATGAAAAAGTCGCGCGCGAAAAACGTGGTCAGGTACTGGTTGTTGACGAAGTCGGTGGATCCGAACACCACGATCCGCGCCTCGCCCTTGCCCATCCCGAGCTTGTCGAGGTCGCCCTCGACCGCGTCAGCCACCGAGACCGGTCCGCGCAGGTCCTTGTCGTCGAGCTTGGCCTCCTGGCGCCGGAAAATTCCCTCGAGGTCAGTTTCTCCCCACGAGGTGTCGCTGGTCTTGGCCAGCTCGGTGACGCTCAGGCCCGGCTTGAGGTTGGGCGCGGTCGAGAGCGATCGCGACATCGGGAACACGACCTTCTGGGTGAAGTTGTGGGTGATCGGATGCTCGCCGAAGCTTTGCACGATCGGATTGAGGCCCAGCGCCGGGCCTGCGAACAGCCGCAGCACCTGGTCGACCACGACGTCGTTCTGCACGATGACGCCCCAATCGGACGCCAGCTTGACCAGCGCGGTCTCGTCGATCGGCTCGTCGGGATGCTGCGGGCGGAACGACATGATCATGCGGCCGCCACGTTTGAGGTAATCGTTCAGTTGCTCGGTTTCATGCGGCAGCAGAGGCTTCACCGGCCCCGCCACCACGACGATGTTCACGTCGTCGGGCACCTTGGCCAGCGAGGCGAGCACCAGCTTGTGAACCTCGTAGCCCTCGCCCTCGAGGTCCTTGCGCAACTGGCCGTAGCCGTTGGCGTCTTCGGTGCTGTCGGGATCGGCTTCGCCGTGGCCGTCGAGAAAGTCGATTATCTTCTTGGTCTCCTTGGTCAGGCGCAGGATCCCGTTGGTGAGATCCTCTTCGGTGAGCTCGGTGATGTTGGAGCCCGAGCCTTTCTCGCCGCCGTACTGGATGTGCGTGGTGTTCAGCTTGGTGATGTTGTACTTCTCGGCGATTTCGGGATGCTGCTCCGGATCGATCAGCTCGAAGCTCACCATCGGCGAGGCATACGCATACATCTCATAGATCTGGCGGGCCTCGGGATTCTCGCCGCCGCGGAAGAAGCCATAGAACTTGAGCGGTTTCTTGAGCGACTTGACCACGTTCACGGACTGGCTGGAAAGGCTGTAGACCCGCTCCGAAGTGAGATCGATGCGGGCGTGATGCAACGACGCGATGTAGTTGATCGCGACCAGGATCAGAATGAAGGTCACCGTGTAAATCGCGGCGTTGGCGCCATAGCGCGTCGATCGGCTGCCCGCGATCGACGCGAGCGCGGAGCGGCTCGACATGATCCACAGCACGATCATCATCACGCCGCCGACCAGGTTGAGCCATACGAAGAAGCGGAAAGCTCCCCCGGCCAGGACCATGTCGATCAGGCCGAAGGCAATCAGGACCAGCCCGAGCAGTCCGTACAATGTCGCCGTGCGCCGCATCCGCCGCTTCCCGCTTTCCCCCTACCGCCAGCGCGCCGACTCAACGGAGCGCTGGGTCAGGAACAGCGCCACGAAGATCAGCGACAGGAAATACACGATGTCGGACGTGTCGATGATGCCGCTGACCATATTGCCGTAGTGATCGGGCAGCGACAGGTAGCGCAGGATACCACCGAAGGCGCTGCCGCCGGCCTGCGCGGGCCATGAGATCACGTACAGCATCAGCAGCGCGCCGAAGCAGGTGATCGCGGCGATGATCTGGTTCTGCGTGATCGAGCTGGTGAACATCCCGATCGCGACAAATGCGACCGACAGGAACGCCAGCCCCAGGTACCCCGAGGCCATCACGCCAACTTCCGGATTGCCGAAGGCGATCAGGATCAGCGGAAAGATTCCCGCCAGCGCGATCATGATCAGCATGAACGCCGACGCCGCGATAAACTTGCCCGCGACAATCTCGCCGGTGCGCACCGGTGCGGTGAGCAACAGCTCGTAGGTGCCGGAGCGTTTCTCCTCGGCAAAGCTGCGCATCGTGATCGCGGGGACCAGGATGACCAGCACGATCGCCAGGTTATGCAGCATCGGCTCGATCACGCTGTGGTTGAGGTTGAGCCGCTCCAGCATCTCGGGGTTCTGCATCGAGAGGTACATCTGCAGCACCACGTCGAAGTAGCGCAGCAGATTGAAGAAGAAGAACCCGCCCAGCAGCAGGAACACCGTCATCACGACGTAGGCCACCGGCTGCACGAAATATCCCGCGAGCTCCTTGCCCGCGATCGTCAGAGCATTCTTCATGGTGAAAGCGGAGAGCTAGGCGTGCCCCGCCCCAACCTCCTCCAGCGTCTCCTCGGCCGTGGCGGCGTCGTCGTGGCGCTCGGTGGCGATAGCGCCCAGGAATACGTCCTCCAGCGACGTGCCGGCGGGCAGCTTGGCCAGGTATTCCTGCAGCACCACGCGGCCATCGGCCACGATCACCACTTTGTCGCAGATTTGCGAGACCTCGGGCAGGATATGGGTCGAGAGCACCACCGTTCGGTCGCCGGCGAGACGACGAATCAATCCGCGAATCTCGTGAATCTGGCGCGGGTCGAGGCCGATCGTCGGCTCGTCGAGCACCAGCACCGGCGGATCGTGAATCAACGCCTGCGCGAGACCGACCCGCTGGCGGTAGCCCTTGGAGAGCTGGCCGCAGATGCGATGGGAGACCTCTTTGAGGCCGCACACGTCGACGACATGGTCGAGGGCGGCTTCGAGCTTGTTGCGTGACACGCCGCGAAGCCTCGCGACGAAGCGCAGATAGGCGTCGACGCGCATGTCGGGATAGAGGGGAGGATTTTCGGGCAGGTAGCCGATTTTGCGGCGCGCCTCCAGCGATTGCGAGAAGATGTCGAGGCCGTCGATCACCACGGTGCCGGCGGTGGCGGGCATGTAGCCGGTGATGATGCGCATGGTGGTGGTCTTGCCGGCGCCGTTGGGGCCGAGAAAACCCAGGATCACGCCCTGCTCGGCGTTGAACGAGACGTTCTTGATCGCGACGAAGTCGCCGTAGATTTTGGTAAGGTTCTTGACCTCGATCATGGAGCCCCCCGAGTCGCAATCAGCGCAGAAATACCGCGAAGCTCAGGCATCGAAGGCACAAGTTGCCGCAGAGTTGATCCCATCTCGATGAAACAATCGACTAGTTAAATCACGCCAGCGGAAATAGTCAATACGACAAAAGACAGACGGTCGCCGGCGCGATTTTCTTCACCGAAGCTTCGACTTCGCGAAACGCGCGAACAGAGTTGGCGGACCGCGCTGCTAGAGACCGCTTCCAGTAGTTGAGTGGGTAGGCTTTATCCAGCACGGGAGCGTAGGCTGACGGCTCTACGTTCTAAACTCCGGGGTTCCTCATGCAGATCGTTTGAATGCCCGAGTGATCTGGGACGCTGGAGCCGAAGTGTAGGTAGCGGACAGCGACGACATCTCCGGAGAGGGGCGAAAGCGTCTTAAAACCGGAAATCCTACAGACGCCCGAATCGCCGCGCTCGCCGCACCGAACCGAAATGAGCCACTAGCGAAATTGACTTCGCGTTGCCCTCGGCGCTCCGAGGCTCTATGCCGATATCGGTAACCACGATCAAGACGACCGTAACGAGACAAGTATCGATGTCAGGGAGCGCGAATCGATGTTCCCCCCAGAAATTACGATTGCGACCTTCTGCGCCGTCTTGAGCTTCCGGCTTATCGCTGCTGCTACGCCCGCCGCTCCAGCGGGTTCAGCCAGAATTTGCTCAGTATCGATAAGCGCTGCGATCGCTTGTTTCAGTTCATCCTCCGTCACCAACACGACGCTATCGATAAGTTGATGCGCGACGGCGTACGGAATTTTGCCAAATCCGCCAGCGAGTGGTCCGGCCAGCGTAGGCGCAGCATCGTATGGATCAATTGCCTGCCCTCGCTGAAGTGAGAGCAAGGCGGAGGGTGACGCCGTCGGGTTGACGCCCACCACGCGCGCACGCGAATTGGTGGACTTGATCGCCACACAAATACCTGAAATCAGCCCGCCTCCTCCTACGGGTACCACCACCGCGTCTAAATCGGGCAAGTCTTCTGCGATCTCAAGACCGCAGGTACCCTGGCCTGCAATGATTAAGGCATCGTCGTACGGCGAAACGAAGACTGCGCCTGTATGCTGCGCCATCGTCAGAGCAGCCTGCTTGGCGTCCTCGAAGGTCCCCGGCACCACATGCACTTTCACAGAGTACTCGTCGAGCTTCGCGAGCTTGGATTTATCGGCACTCTCTTCGACGAATAATTCGACCGGGCTTATCGCGAGGATCCTGCTGGCGTACGCGATTGCGATCGCGTGATTTCCGGCTGAGGCGGCGACAACTCCGCGCGCACGCTCCTGGCGCGTGAGAGAGACGAGCTTGTTCATTGCGCCGCGCACTTTGAACGATCCTGTACATTGCCGATTCTCTTGCTTTAGCCAGACCTCGCACCCGGATCGCGAACTGAGCAAACGAGAATGGGTGAGGGGAGTGCGGACCACATATGGGGCAATTCGCGTCCGCGCCACAAAGAGATCAGAGAGACCAATCACCACGGAATCAGCTGAGATAGACACGTTGAAGACGCCTGACCAGCAGGCAGCGAGTCCTGAGAATCTCGTTGACGAAACTCTTTTCTTTGCGCTGCCTCCATGATGGCACTTTTCGAAGACCGAGTCGCCGAGGAACTTAACTGGTCAGAGCTTGCATGCGGTCGTTTTCTCGATCGGATGCCGCGACCTCGAACCCATCGCTGCCCACGAAAAACAACCTGGCCATTGAGGAAACTCTGAGCGTTTACGTAGACATCGTATTCCGAGTCTTTCAACCCCACCTCGTAGCCGACTCCAAAATGAAAAAATCGATTTCCCTCGGCGAGCTTCATAGGAGTGCCAAGCGTCTGCCCTGGGCGGAGCCATTGACCTCTACTCACTTTTGCTTCCTCCAAGTCACCGAAGAATGAGAATCTCCGCCGACCTGAGTCGGACGCTGAATGTGACAGCACGACGCAGATGTGATCGTGCTGATCCAGCCCTACTTCATCCACGATCCCAAATTGCGGGCTAACGCAAACGATCCGGTCATCGAGCCGGTGAAGGCGTTGCAACTCCATGACAGAACCGACAACATCCAAACCCCAATGATAGTGCCATTTGCGCCCGCGCCTCTTTACCCAATCTCCGCGATTCCAGCCGAACTTGCCGTTTTGATGCACGACGACTCCGCATATGGGTATGTCGTCCGAATAGGCGATCGGAAGCTCTAGTCTCACTGCACGCCAAGGGAGCGTCGTCTTGAGCCAGTTTGGCCACTTTTGTACCTTTGTCATGCAGCGGTTAGGCATCATCGGCACCTTTCACCGCGCGGGTGGTACCGGGACGGGTGTTGCCAGGTCGGGTGTTGCCGAGACAGGTGTTGCCGGGACGGGGGCTGCCGGGGGCAGCGGTCCCAGTTGCGTCAGGAGAAACGCGTAGAACTCAGTGTCGTAAGAATCGCGGTTCCTTTCCAGCCAGCTACGGTGAGTTCCAGCGAGCAACTTGATCGAACCTCGGAACCAGGTCGGAAACTGCTTTTTGTATCCAAGAAAGTACATATCGTCGAGATAACCGATGCAAAGCCTGGCTACCATCTCGTATTCCTTCGCTGCATCTCCCGTGTGGACGGTTAGGTAATTTCGGTTTGTCTCCGCGTTCATGTACTTCGAATGCCCCTGCAGAAATTTGATGAGTTCTGTCCATTTGTCCGTCAGGAAGTTGAACTTCCACCGCTTGTTGGCACGGTAGAAGGACCCAAAAGCTAACAGGACACCAATCAGGGCGACCCAGTCCTTGAAATCGCCCGGCACGAGACTTTCGACGAACTTCGTGAGAAGCGATTCTCTTGTCGGCGGCGGGCTCGGGACCCCCGTCAGAACCGTGTTTTCGGGAGACAGGGCCTTCTGTGGCACGCTTGTCGGAGCCACCGTCGCAGCCGCGTTGGAAGATGCCAGAGTCGTGGCGGCCTGGATAGCGACTGCTCCCGCGACGAGCACTAGGATCAGCAAATGCACGGTATGGCTGAATCTTCTCCTCGCAAGGTTCGCGCTGTTAAGAGATGTCTTCATTTCTGCACCTCTCAATTGAAAAGTTCGATGTGATCGACGTCTGCATATCGCAGCTGAAGGACCTGAGGGACTTATTACTGCAGGTTGTAACCATCGGCAAGTACGTCAACAAGAAGTCACAGCGCGTAGAAGACCCCGATGGTTGGTTTCGGGCGGTTTCTGTCACTTGGGGGCGGAAGTCTCGCGGTCGGGACGCGCGTTTGCGAAATATGGCGCTATGCCTTTGCGATTACTTCCTGCTGAAGTTTTTCGAGCGATTGCATGATGACGTCGGGGTTGGTTCCCGGCGGCATAATCACCACTCGCGACACGCCGATCTCCTCTAGCATCCTGCGGTCACCCGGCCGCGCCGATCTCGCGATGCAGTAGAAAATTCGATCGCGGCGCGATCACGCCCGCCTTTTGCGCTTCGGATCTCACGATGGCAGAAAGCCGCTTCAAGTTTCCAGGATTCACCACGGTTGGCATTAACCCATCACCGCAACGTCCGGGTGAAGCGATGCGCAAGGCCTGGCTGTATTCCAGCAGCAGCCGGTTCGGCGCGATTGTCCTGTCTGTGACTATCCGCTTCGCGAACCGCAGTTCCGTAGAATCGATACGCTTGCACCGATGTATTCTGTGGCGACATTTTGCCGAGCGAATAGTTTACTTCGGATCAAGTCCGATACTGTTAGCGATGCTGTTTCCGCCCATTCACGCAATGTGTCTAATTCTCTGGCGCTCAGCCGCAGAGGAAACATGACGCTAGCATCCGGTTTACGAGGCCTCGGACTCAGCAGCGGTGTTAATGGAGAAGGCCGCTGAACGGAGCGTTTTCCCGACCCCTTCTGTCTTTTGTTCTTAGGACTTCCGATTGTCTCTACCTCCAATCGGAACTCGTCAATGCACTGAAATCGTGTTCGGCGGGATCGTCGCCAGAGCGTAGCTCGTGCTGCGCGGCCAGCGAGATTGCGAACAAGAATGCTGTGTTCGATGAGAGGCAAAATGTCGCGCAGAGCCGTGTCTTGGGAGCACTTGGCGAGCTTCGCGTACTTCGATGTCGTGAGCTTGCCCTCGGAATCATCCAGCAAGCGGTTCAGCACGAGGCGCTGACGCTCATTGATCGCGACGCCGGCTATAGCTTGCCAAAAGCGTGCCTTTGCGAGGACCGCGCTGAGCGTAGTTTGCGCGCCATCGATGAAAATGGAGGCGTTCCTTCCCGAACGGGCCGGAGACGACCTCCATCGCTCTGGTGCTGTCGTGAAACGCAAGTATTCGACGCAAAAGATGCGGAGAATAATGGCCGTAATCTCCGCAAAACCGCGCGATGGGCGGGGGGAACGAGATTTACGCGCTGCTCTTTAGGCGGCTCGGGACCGAGCGGCCGATTTGATTTAGTCTACGACGGAGTTGCGTTTCCGCCTCCAGAATCTGGTACGAGACGATGACTTCTGCGGTGGCGAGTGGGGCGTGTTCAACAGGTCCGCGCTTTCGTCGCGGGTCGCTGGAAAGTCAGCTGGTTTGATTGCCGCCGCTACCAGGAGGAATTGCTCGAAGGTCAACCCAAGTTGGCGAAAGCCGCCCTGACAGAAGAAGAGCGCATAGAATTCCAACATTTCGTCGCGGATGGTCGAAGGCAGCGCCCGCAACGTGGATGACTCAGGAAACGCGTGTGGTTCACGGCCGGGAATCGCCTGAACGGATCTGACAAGAGGGCTCGACGGCGCTTCGATCGGTTTAAGCTGCGCTTCCATCACCGTCAATGGTGCGAGGCGTGAGCCGTTGCTTTGAACTATCGCGTCCATGGTAATCACCTTTCCGTGTATTGGACTGGTCTCGGACTCAGCCATACTTCGCGTGCTCTACTCGCCGCGTAAAGCCGGTGCGTTACACTTCCATCCGCTCTATCCCAAGGGCGCCACTTCACCGCAGTGCTCTCGCCATTCATAGGCTATTCCTCTTACCTCGACTCTGTCACAAACTTCTATTCACTTTCGGCTTGATCAGTTATTGATCCGCCTTGGGCCGAACACCAGCCTGCTCGCTGAGTTCGCCTACGGTGCGGTGCGCGCTGTGCAGCTGATCGTGTAATTTCTCTGCGCTTTTCTTCATTTCCGGTTCGGCGGTACTCGTCTGAGTCTTACTAATAGCCGAAGAAATCGCGCCTAGATCCTTCTGCATTGTCTTTGTGTACAGCTTGGCCCATGCCAACTCTGTGATCAGCGCCGGTTTTCCGAAGTGGATTTCCTCCACGATGGTTTCTGCGTCATTATCAATTGTCACTTGTATTGCCTCACCACCCTTCCCACAGAAAGTGGGAAGATACCTAAGGACCTCGTTCAGGCCTTGCTGGCGAACGCTTTAGGTTGGTCTAGCTAAAAGTGGTCAAAGGCGAGCGGAAGGACCACCGTTGGGCTGGATCAAGTTCGGACCCGACTGTTTTATGTCGATCCCGACTAACCTAGACTACAGTTGCGCGGTGCATGAAGCCATTGGAATAGCCCGCCATTTGGTCCTGTCAATAACCAAGATCATCGATTGGTCGGCTTTTACCTGCACTTGAGGCGAATTGACTTCGCTTTGCGCCAGGTGTTGCGAGGCGGTATGCGATATCGGTGGCCAGTTGAACTCATCTAACCAAGGAGCAGGTTTGTGCTTAGCGCGGAACAGAAAGAGAGGCTTACCGATCTTTTCACCAGGGAACACGTGGCCGTGATCATCACGCAGGGGGAACAGTGGCCGACCGGCACGCTGCAGGCTTTCGGCCATACTCCCGAGCTTGACCTGGTTTTTATCATGGGAGACACCTCCGAGAAATTCCTGAATCTCGTGAAGCATCCGCAGGTAGCGGTCACGGTCGACACGCGCGATGTCGGCGACGTCGCGACCTTCAAGATCACGCGGGCGCTGGTGCAGGGCGTTGCCGAAGAGGTTCCGCGCGAAGGTCCGGAATGGGAGCGGCTGAAGGAACTGTTCCTCAAGAAAAATCCGTTCGAGGCGCCGTTCTTCGGCAGCGACAAGCTGCGGATGGTACGCGTCAAGCCCACGCGGGTTTCCTACGCCGGCGAGGACCGCAACATGTTCAAGGCCGAGTTCTAGAGGGCAAAGGCAAGTGTGGGTTCGGCAAGTTTTTCGGCCAGTTTTTCAGAACGACCGACGAACTTGATTCAAGCCTGGTGAACCCACCCCAGGTTTCGCAAGTCCGGTTCAGGTGCTTTGGCTTCGCCAACCGCATCGGATAGTTTCAGATTATGGCGGCGCAGCGCAAAGAACTGATCCTGGTTGATGGTTCCGGATATATCTTCCGCGCTTTCTTTGCACTGCCGCCGCTGAACAACTCGCGCGGGATGCCGGTGCACGCCATCTACGGCTTTATCCGGATGCTGCTGAAGCTGCTGAAGGACGCGCGGCCGAGCCATGTCGCGGTGGTGTTCGATTCGCCCAAGCGGACTTTTCGCGACGATCTGTTCGAGGACTACAAGAAGAACCGCACCGAGGCGCCCAACGACCTCATCGTGCAGATCCCGTACATCCATCGCGCGGTCGCGGCCTTTCGCATCCGCAGTATCGTGCGCGAGGGCTTCGAGGCCGACGACGTGATCGCGACACTGGCGGCGCGCGCCACCAGGGAGCAGTTCACCACCACGCTCGTCACGTCTGACAAGGATTTCATGCAGATGGTGGCGCCGCGGGTGACGCTGTGGGACACGATGAGCGATCGGCGCACGGGGCTGCGCGAAGTGCGCGACCGCTTCGGCGTAGAGCCGCCTACGCTGGTCGATATCCAGGCTCTTACCGGCGATCCGATCGACAACGTCAAGGGCGTGCCTGGCGTCGGCGAGAAGACCGCGGCGGCTCTGATCAAGAAATTCGGGAGTATCAAGGAACTCTACGCAAACCTCGACAAGATCGAGGAGGCGGGTATCCGCGGCGCGAAGAGAGTGGCGGAGCTGCTGAGGCAGCATCGCGCGGACGTCGAGCTAGCGCTGAGACTGGTGCGGATGGACACGGCGGTGCCGCTCGACGTGGTCCCCGAGGATTTTGTGTGGCCTGGTATCGACGAGACCGCCGCGGCCGATTTGCTCCGCGAGCTCGAGTTTTCCTCGCTGCTCGCGGAGCTGGCGCCGTCACGCGCTGAGGTGCGCGGTCGCGGCCAGGCGGAAGCGCCAGCCGTCGCCGCCGACGTGCCGAAGATCGCGGCGGAGCTGGCAGCCGCGCAGCGGATCGCGCTCGATATGAGCGCGGACGCGTCGGGCGGCGACCGGCTGCAAATCTTCGGCGGCGATCGGACTTTCGTCCTCGACGCCGGACTGATTCCAGAGCTCAACAGGTTGCTCGGCGCCGAGCAGCCGCCCAAGGAATGCCACGATCTGAAGCGGCATATCCGCGAGCTTGGGCGCCACGGCGTCGAGCTGCGCGGGGTCGATTTCGATTCGATGCTCGCGGCGTTTCTGGTGAATTCGGGCAAGGCCGACCCGTCGCTGGACGACGTCTATCACGAGTACCTGGCACCGCTGGGTGGCCGCGAGACGACGCGCACCGCGGCCGAAATTGTAAGCGCGCTTCGCGACGCGCTGTCACCGCGGCTCAAGAGCGACGGCCTCGAGAAGCTGTTCAATGAAATCGAGATGCCGATCGCGCCGATCCTGGCCGACATGGAGAGCAAGGGAATCGGCGTCGACCTTGAGGCGCTGCGAACAACTTCGCGCGAGTTCGCTGACCAGATCAAAACCCTCGAGCTCGAATGCTACCAGCTCGCCGGCCGCGAATTTAACCTTAACTCGCCGATCCAGTTGCGCGAGGTCCTGTTCACCGACCTGAAGCTCTCGGCCAAGGGCCTCAAGAAGACCAAAAGCGGCTATTCGACCGACGCCGACACGCTCGAGAAACTGGCCGCGGTGCATCCGATGCCGCGCAAGCTGCTCGAGTACCGATCGATCGCCAAGCTCAAGTCGACGTACAGCGACGCGCTCGAGCCGTTGGTCGATCGCACTACCGGCCGGCTGCATACCACTTTTCACCAAGCGTCGGTCCCGACCGGAAGGATCAGCTCGAGCGATCCGAACCTGCAAAATATTCCGACCCGCAGCGTCGAGGGGCTGCGGATTCGCCGTGCGTTCGTGCCGCGGCCCGGGTACCTGCTGCTATCGGTGGACTATTCGCAGATCGATTTGCGCGTGCTGGCGCATCTGTCGGGCGATCCGACGCTGGTCGACGCGTTCAGCCGCGGCGAGGACATCCACCTGCGCACGGCGACCGAGGTTTTGGGCATCGGGGTGGAGCAAATCGGGCGCGAGCATCGGCGCATCGCGAAGGTGATAAACTTCGGGATTATTTACGGGATGGGGCCGCAGCGGCTGGCCGGGGAGCTCACAATTCCGCTTGCCGAGGCGTCGGACTACATAAAACGGTACTTTGAGCGCCTGCCGGGGGTCCGCGCGTTCCTGGACGAGACGGTCCGCAAGGCGCGCGAGGCCGGCTACGTGACGACGATGTTCGGGCGGCGGCGCTACCTGCCAGAACTCAACGCGCCGATGGGGGGTGCGCGGGCTCAGGCGGAAAGGATCGCCATAAATACGCCTATCCAGGGGAGCGCGGCGGACCTGATAAAGCTCGCAATGATAAGGCTATATCGTCATCTTAACGAGCATGAGCTGCCGGCGGTGATGGTCCTGCAGGTGCATGACGAGCTCCTGATCGAGGTGCGCGAGGACTCGCTCCAGGAGGTCGCGGAGGCGGCCCGACGGGAGATGGAAGGGGCGGCGGAAATGCTCGTGCCACTGCGGGCGGAGCTCAAATGGGGTCCGAATTGGGCTGAGATGGGGGGTGGGCGGTGAAAATTCTGCTGAATTTCATCGCCCTGACCTGCGTCTATTAACTTGAGAAATCAGATCCGCCAGGACGGCGATGAAGCCGAGCTTATCGAGCGGGCGACCAAGGGCGATTCGGAGGCGTTCGCCGTCCTAGTCGAGCGCTATCAGCGAAGGGTCGTCGGCGTCGCGATGGCGGTGGTGCACAATCAGGATGATGCGGTCGAGCTCGCGCAGGAAACCTTCGTCAGAGCGTTCGAGAACCTCTCGAAGTTCGAATCGCGCTCGAGCTTCTCGACCTGGCTGTATCGGATCGCGGCAAACCTCGCGATCGATTTCTGGCGGCGCGAAGGGCGCCACGTTGTTCTTCACGGCGAAGATGCGGACAATGAACTCCGCCGGATGCCGAGCGCGCAGGGCGATTCCTATAAAGCCGCGGCGCGCAGTGAACTATCGGAGCGGATTAAACAAGCGCTGGAGGAGTTGACGCCAGAACATCGCGCAGTGATACTTTTACGCGAAGTGGAAGGGTTGTCGTACGACGAGATCAGCGAAGCGCTGAATTGCCCGCGGGGCACGGTGATGAGCCGGCTCCATTATGCGCGCGGAAAGCTGCGCGTCATCCTGAAGGATCTTGGCGAGAGCTGATAAATCAAATGGCTGAATGTAGTGAAATCTCACTCCTGCTGGGCGCCTTCGAAGACGCCGAGCTCGAGCCGCATGAGATGCAGGAGGTCGCCTACCACCTGGCGCGATGCGACTCCTGTACCGGCGAGCTCGCCGACTTTGCTTCGATCGGGCGCGAGCTGCGCTCGAACGTCGAGTTGCCGTCGCTGGTGGGCTTCGCGCAGTCGGTGCAGAAGCGCATCGAAAATCTGCCGGTTCCGCTCGGCCTGAGAGTGCGGCGCTTTTTCGGACGACTCGGCGAGCAGGCAAGCTCGGGACTTGCAATGGGCACTGCGATGGCCGCGGTCGCAGCACTGACCGTGCTCGTGTTGACGCCGTATCTGCGCCGCGCGCTAAGCCCGTCGCTGGGTCAGGAGCTGGCCAAGGCGCCAGCGGTCGCCTCGCAACAGCTTGCATCGGTCGCACGCAACGTTGAAGCCGCGCCCGAAGCGATCGAAAAGGCGGCGGATTCGGGCGACATCGCAAGCGACTCGCACGCGGTCATCTCCAAGCTCGAGGCCGAGATGCCTTCGGTTGCGGTTTGGACTGAGCCGCACAGCGATACCACAGTGATTTGGCTCCCGGATCAGCAGTAAGCCGCCCGATGATAGCTACCCATCGCAGCCTCACCCTGTTGCTCGCGCTGCTCTTGGCGATCAGCGCTCATTCAAGGGCCGAGGCGCAAAATCACCCCCGGCCGGTCGAAATCCGCGTCGACTCGATGGAGGCTTCGGACACCAACGAAGGGATCGATCCTCGGCTGGGCCACCCGATGACGCGCAGGCTGCAGGGCCTCTTCAACTACAGCTCCTACCGTCTCCTCCGGCATCAGAACAACCGCACCAAGTGCGGCGAAATTCTGGAATTCACACTGCCCGGCGGCCGGATTCTGCACGTTCAGCCGCGCGAGGTTGATGGCGACATGATCGCGCTGGAATTGAACCTGTTCGAAGGCGCGCGGCCAATGATGATGACCGATTTCAAGCTCAGGAATAATGGCATCCTGGTGATCGGCGGCCCGCGCTACGAGCAAGGCATGTTGATCATTTCGATCGGAGCGAGTGCCCCGGAGGACGGCCCCGGGTCGCTAAACGATCGCCAGGTCGCCTCGCCCGCTATAGGCTCTCGCACCACGCCCGTAGTTTCCCGCACTGAAGATTACTACCGCGGCGGCATTCGGAGCGCGCCGTCGAGCCGGATCGTCTCGCCGTTCAACATCTCGTTCTCGACGATCTGGCGCGCGAGCTGCGCGTACTCGCTGGGCCGACCCAGGCGCGGGGAAAAGGAATCTGCGCGCCGAGCGCTTTGCGCTGGGGCTCGGGCAGTCCCGCGAGCATCGGAGTCTCGAAGGTTCCCGGCGCGATGGTGCACACGCGAATTCCCAGCGAAGCGAGGTCGCGCGCGATCGGCAGCGTCATTCCGACCACGCCGCCCTTGGAAGCCGAATAGGCGGCCTGCCCAATCTGCCCGTCGAACGCCGCGACTGACGCCGTGTTCACGATCACGCCGCGCTCGCCGTCGGCATTGGGCTGATTCTTGGCCATCTGCGCCGCGGCCAGCCGGATCGTGTTGAAGGTCCCGGACAGGTTGACCGCGATCACTTTGTTGAACAGGTCGAGTGAATGCGGACCGTCCTTGCCGACCGTGCGCATCGCGCGCCCGATCCCCGCGCAGTTGATCGCGATATGAATCGCGCCGAAGCGCGCGGCCGCTTTCGCAACGGCGTCGGCGGTTTCCTTGTCCGATACCACGTCGGCGGTGACGAAGATCGCGTTGCTGCCGAGCGACTCGGCGACCTTGGCGCCGGGCGACGACGGCAAGTCGAGGATCGCGATTTTCGCGCCCGCAGACGCGAACTCGCGCGCGGTCGCCTCGCCGAGGCCCGAGCCACCACCCGAAATTAACGCTACCGAGTCCTTGAGATTCATATCGACGACCTCGCCAAATGATTGTGCAGAGCCAAAAAACGTTATGGCGGGCGGGGCCGATATGCAACCGCGCCGTGGATGCTAGCCGACCGCGGCGGCGGCCTGACGCGGGCGAGCGAGAATCCGCGCCGCAGCTTCGATCGCGTCGCGCGGTCCCGCAAGCTCCAGCACGTCGCCCTCGCGCAGCGCCTCGGCGCCGGTTGGGACGATGATGCCGTCGTTCTCGCGCGCGATCGCAACCGCGGTCGCGCCGGTGCGGGAGCGAAGATTGATCTCGCGGAGCGTGCGGCCGATCGCGACACTTTCGCCGCCGAGCTTGATCGGCGTGATCATTCCGAGGCCTCCGACTTCGTGCTCCGCGGTTGCGTTGGCGCCCGTTCCCGCCAGCGCCGATGCGATCAGCCCCGCGGCGGCACGCATCTGCCCACGCATGCGCCGCACGCTGCGCCACACCTGGAACAACATCAGCATCGTTCCGATCGCAAGCGCGCCGACGCCCTCGATAGGCTCCAGGAACGGCTGCACGATCGCGAGCATCGGCATCACGACCACCACCAGGATGGTGAGCTGCAGCATCTCGACCATCGCCTCGGCCGCATTGCTGTCGGCGCGCGTTTCGTCCGGAAGCGCGCGGGCCGCGAGCGCGCGCGCAAGGTTGCGCGAGCCGTAAACGAGGCCGGCCACGAACGGCAGGCACGCTGCCAGCGCGAGCAGATCTTCGATCAGGCCCGCGTCAAAGTAAGAGGTTCCGAAATACGCGGCGATTTTTGTAGCGAAATCAGCCGGGTCAACCTCGTTGGCGATCAGTATCGCCATGATCGCGAACGCGCTGGTAGCGATTTCGATGATCGGGAAGCGCAGCGATCGCATACTGACAGAGCGCGTCGCGGTGCGCCGCATCCGCTCCATCCATCCGCCATACAGCGCGGTGAATGCGCCCAGTGGCTCCGGGAGCCGGCTGGCGACGAACTCGCCAACGGGTCCGGAGGCCCGAATCAGGAACGGAGTGAGGAAAGTGGTAATGGCCGAAACGGCGATCGCCAGGGTGTAGATGAAGTCGCGCGTCGCGCCAGTCTGCAGTCCCACACCCGCGATGATGAACGAGAACTCGCCGATCTGGGCGAGGCTCATCCCCGCCTGGACCGAAGTTTTGACGCCGGTCCCGCTCAGGATCGCAGCAACCGAAACGCCCACCAGCTTCCCGATGACTACCGCAACCGTGAGCACCGCCAGCGCCGGCCAGTACTTCACGATCAGCGCCGGCTCGATCATCATGCCTACCGAGACGAAGAATACGGCCGCGAAGATGTCGCGAACGGGCGCCACCAGATGTTCGATGCGCTTGGCTTCGCCGGACTCCGCGACCAGCATCCCGGCCAGAAACGCGCCGAGCGCCACCGAGTAGCCGGCCATCTCGGCAACGATCGCGAACGCGAAACAGATGCCAACGGCCGCCACCAGGATCGTTTCTGGACGGTCCATCCGCACCACCAAGCGGATCGCGCGCGGCACAATCAGCATCCCGACACCGACCAGCGCAACCAGGAACAGCGCGAGCCGTCCGACCGTCACCGCCACCATCGAGACCGACACAGACGCGCCCGCGGCAAGCGCCGCCAGCACCGCGAGCTCGACCACCGCAGTAAGATCCTCGGCCAGCAACACGCCCATCGCGAGTTCGCGCAGACCGGTATCGACGTGCTCTTCCTCGAACGCCTTGGCGACGATGGTGGTGCTCGAAATCGAAAGCAACGCGCCGGTAAAAATGCTCTCCAGCGACGTCCAGCCGAGCGCGCGCCCGCACAGGTAGCCAATCCAGAGCATCAGGCCAACCTGGAGCGCGGTGATGAAGCCGGAGGTGGGGCCTAGCCGGATCAGCTTGCGAAGATCGAACTCGAGGCCGAGCGCGAACATCAGCAGGATCACGCCGAGCTCGGACAGGGTGTAGATGCGCGCGGAGTCAGCGACCAGCGGAATCGGAACGTGCGGCCCGACAATCAGTCCGGCGATCAGATAGCCAACTACCACCGGCTGCCTGAGCGCCTGGAACACGACGGTGGTGATCGCCGCGACGCACAACACCAGTCCGAGATCTTCGAGGAAGTTGTGCGAGGCGAAAATCATGGCGGACTGCGCCGGACATCTTAGCCTGCGGGGCGACGGTGAGCACAGGCGCGCGATCGATCAGCGCAGGTCCGCGACGCGCGGCAGCACTTTGGTCCAGAACAACTCAAGCGTCCGCATCAGACGATCGTGCGGCGTGAGGCCGTTATACATCCACGCGAACACCCATCGGATCGGCAGCCGCTTCAGTAACGTCTCGACCTGGCGAGTGACGGTGTCGACGGTGCCGACGAAGGCGAGGCCGTTGTCCCACAGGTCCGCCGGCTCGCCCGTTTTGGGATCTTCCATTCCTTTGGAAAATCCAAACGGCTCAAACCATTCGTGGCCGCAGAAGTAACCGCTATCGCGCCAGATGGCGCGCGCCTCCTCGTCGGAGTCGGCGATGATCACGTCGCGCAGCACGCCCATCCCCTCGCCCAGTGGACGCCGCGACACCTCCGCGTAGACCTCGCTCAGGTGATGCTCCAGGGACGGATGCAGCGGCGGCAGGATCGCGGTGACGCCCTCTTGCGCGCACCATCTGATGCTGCGCTCCGAGGACGCGAACGGCTGGAAGATCGGCGGATGCGGCTTCTGCACCGGTTTGGGCACCACCGCGACCGCGCGCACCACTCCGTTCTCCACGCCGGCGCCCCACTTTCTGGTCGCATCCAGGGTCCACGGCGTCTCGCCCGGCGGCACGCGCCAGTACTTGCCCTCGTAGGAGAGCAGATCCTCGGTCCACGCCTTCTTAATGATTCGGAAGTTTTCCTCAAACGCGGCGCGATTGGCCGCATCGATTTCGTCGTGCTGATGCGGCAGCGCTCCGTGAATCCCGTGCGTCTGCTGCGCCATGATGTCGACCCATCGCCGCTGGTAGCCGCGCGCAAATCCCGCATTGGCGCGCCCGCCCGACATGTGATCGAGCATCGCGATGTCTTCCGCGACGCGAATCGGATTGTGCGTCGGCAGCACGATACCGAGTTGCCCGACGCGCAATCGCTTGGTCTGCATCGCGACGTAGAGGTCGAGCAGCACCGGGTTGTTCGACAGCTCGAAGCCCTCGAGATGGAAGTGATGCTCTGTAAAGCTGATCGAATCGTAGCCCAGATCGTCGGCGAGGCGGGCCTGCGCGCTGAGCTCGCGGAGCATCTGGTCGTAGAGATCGCCGCGCAAGCCGACGCGACCTTTTTCGATATCGGCCTTGCTGCCAACCGACGGCAGATAGAACAGCGAAACTTTCATAACACCTCGCAACTTGCGCGCGACTGCGCGCGAGGAACTGTAGAACTACGCGCCTATCCCGGCAAGCGCGTCTGTGCCACGCGCTTGGGCGCGGGGCGCTGCGGCGGCACCAGCCAAAACACGACGCCCACCATGATCGCGAATGCGACGTAGAGCGCGGTGAACATCCACGGCGGTGCCTGGTAGAAAATCATCCGATGCGCCCAGTAGCCGATGAAGTCACCCGGATAGCCGGCGCCTCCGCTCTTCACGCGCAGATAATTTTCGAGCGTCGTCAGCGGACAGGTCACCCCCACGAACGCTTCGATACATACCAGCAGGATCGCCGCCATATGCGCGGCGCGAAAATGGTAGTTGCCAACCCATCGCCAGCCGAGCGCGGTCCCGGCGAGAATCGCCGCGAAGCCGAACACCACGAACGCCACGTACGCGGCGTGAAACACCACCACGCAATCGGCGAGCAAATGCCACCACGCCATCGGCTCATTATGCTCCGGGCACCGGGCATCCGTCATTACATGTAAGGGCAGGCGGCTTTGATGGCGCGCCAGACACGGCGCTATAGTTGGCGCGCAGCGGAAGCACTCCCGATCGAATCGCGACGCGACACGGAGGAAGGACGCCATGCGGCTCAAGGACAAAATATCGCTCATCACCGGCGCGGGATCCGGAATCGGAGAAGCCACCGCGAAAACCTTCGCGAGGGAGGGAGCCACCGTCGTGATCGCCGACCTCAACGAGGAAGGCGGCTCGCGCGTCGTATCGGAGATTCGCAAGGCGGGCGGCAATGCCGAATTCCTGCGCGTCGACGTTGGTGTGCGATCCGAAATCGAGCGGATGATCAAATTCGCCAAGGACCGCTTCGGCCGCCTCGACATCCTTCACAACAACGCGATCACCACAACCGCCGGGCGCATCGGCGAGATGGACTACGAAGGATGGCAGAAGACGCTTGACGTCGGCCTTACCGCGTACTGGTACGCCACCAAATGCGCGATCGAGCTGATGCTGCCGGCGCGCAAGGGCGTGATCGTTAACACCGCGTCGGTCTCCGGCCTGGCAGGCGATTACGGCCTGGGCGCCTACAACGCGGTCAAGGCGGGCGTGGTGAACATCACCCGGGTGACGGGAATCGAATACGCGCGCAAGGGAATCCGATGCAACGCGGTGTGCCCGGGACCGATCGGAACGCCGCCGCTGTTGCGCCTTGGCGACGCGCGGCCCGAGGTGCTCGAGCGCGTCCGCGAAGCGATTCCGATGGGCCGCTTCGGCGAGCCGCAGGAAATCGCCAACGTGGTGCTGTTCCTCGCCTCGGACGAAGCGTCGTTCGTGACCGGCGCGTTCTTCGTCGCCGACGGCGGCCTGTGGGCGCACACCGGAATGCCGAGTTTGTCGGGCCAGGGCCCTGAGTGGTAACGGCTCGGTAAGCCGTTGGTACGGGAAACAGAGGTTCGAGTATCGTGGCGAAGTAGTAACAGTTCGAGGCGAAAGATCGCGTCGAGCGTGCGAGAAGTCGCATCGAAAGCGATAACAAGGAGGCAGAGAGACCATGTCGCAGCAACAATTGGATTCGATTATCCAACTGCTCAAAAATCGGCCGATTGCTCAGTCGCCGTCGCTCGCGGAAACGCGCGCTGGTTTCGAGCGGATGGCCATAATGTTTCCGGTGGACGAGGACGTGAAATGCGAACCCGTGCAGGCCGGCTCCGTAAAAGCCGAATGGATTACGGCGCCGGGCGCGGACGCGGGCCGCGCGATCCTCTATCTGCACGGCGGCGGCTACGTTATCGGATCGATCAGCACGCATCGATCACTGGCCGCGCGGCTGTCGAAAGCGGCGCGCGCGCGAGTGCTGCTCATCGACTACCGCCTTGCCCCCGAGCATCCGTTCCCCGCGGCAGTCGACGACTCGGTTGCGGCCTACCAATGGATGCTCTCGCTCGGACTCGCGCCGGCACGCATCGCAGTCGCCGGCGACTCGGCCGGGGGAGGCTTGACGATCGCGACGCTGGTGGCGATCCGCGATGCGAAACTTCCCACTCCCGCGGCGGGCGCGGCTCTATCGCCGTGGGTCGATCTGGAAGGAATCGGCGAGTCGATGACCTCCAAGTCGGCTGCCGATCCGATGGTGCAGAAGGCCGGCCTGGTCGAGATGGCCAAGCTCTATCTCGGCGGAAAAGATCCGCGCACTCCGCTGGCCGCTCCGCTCTACGCCGACTTGACCGGTCTGCCGCCGCTGCTCATCCAGGTCGGCACCGCCGAGACGTTGATGGACGACGCCTCGCGAATTGCGGAGCGTGCGCGCAAGGCGGGTGTAAAAGTCGATTACCAGCCGTACGACAACATGATCCACGTGTTCCAGATGTTCGCGCCGCTCCTTGATGAGGGCCAGCAGGCGATCGACAGGATCGGCGAATTCATCCGTGGCAACGCCGCGTGAGTATTGCTCGCGCGAATCGATTGGAACTGAACAGGAAGTTTTCGACGACGCCGGCGCCGGGGAGATTAACCTGATGTCACAGCAACAACTTGATTCGTTGATTCAGATGCTCTCCGCGGAAGCGTTCCTCCACGCGCCCACAATCGCCGAGCGGCGCGCGGGCGGCGAACAAACTGCGGCGATGTTTCCGGTAGATCCGGAGGTGAAACGAGAGCCGGTGCAGGCCGGCCCCGTGAAAGCCGAATGGGTGACGGCGCCGGGGGCGGTCCCGGGGCGTGCGATCCTCTACCTTCATGGCGGCGCCTACGTGCTCGGATCGATCAACACGCATCGCGCACTCGCGGCGCTCATCTCGAAAGCCGCACAGGCATCGGTGCTGGTAATCGACTATCGCCTCGCGCCGGAGCATCCGTTTCCCGCCGCGGTCGAAGACAGCGTCGCCGCGTACAAATGGATGCTCTCCACCGGGCTCAAGCCAGAGCGAATCGCGGTGGCCGGCGACTCGGCGGGCGGCGGCTTGACGATCGCAGCGCTGGTGGCGATCCGCGAGGCCCAGCTGCCGACGCCCGCTGCTGGCGCTTGCATGTCGCCGTGGGTCGATCTCGAAGGAGTTGGCGAGTCGATAACCACCAAGGCCGCAAACGATCCGATGGTCCGCAAAGACGACCTGGTTGAGTTGGGAAAGGTTTACCTCGCCGGCCAGGACCCACGCAGTCCGCTTGCGGCTCCGCTCTATGCGGACTTGACCGGCCTGCCGCCGCTGCTGATCCAGGTTGGCACCCGCGAAGTGCTGCTCGACGACTCGTCGCGGATCGCCGAGCGCGCGCGCAAGGCCGGCGTGCAGGTCACCTACGAGCCGTGGGAGGGAATGATCCACGTATTCCAGTTGTTCGCGTTCATGCTCGATGAGGGGCAGCAGGCGATCGAGCGGCTCGGTGAGTTCGTGCGCAAGAATACGGCGTGAGCGCGGTGCGAGCGAACGGACCGGCGCGCGCCGTCGGCGGTCCGGTTACTTCTCCGATGCCCACGATCACGGCGCGGATCGCCGCGCTTGATTGGGAACGGATCGGGCGCGAGCTCGATGAGCGCGGCTTCGCAGCGGCCGGCCACGTGCTCGAATCGGCTGAGTGCGCGCAACTTATCGCCCTTTATCCAGAGCGCGAGCGCTTCCGCAGTCGAATCGTAATGGAGCGCCTGGGCTACGGGCGCGGCGAGTACAAGTACTTCGCGCGCCCGCTGCCCAGCATCGTTCAGGAACTGCGCTCCGCGCTCTATCGCAAGCTGGTTCCGGTCGCCAACCGATGGGCAGGCGCGCTCGGCCAAAGTGAACGATTCCCACCCGCGCTCACCGGCTTCCTCAAGCGCTGCGCCGACAACGGCCAGTCCAGGCCGACGCCATTGGTGCTGCGCTATGAAGCCGGTGGTTTCAACTGCTTGCATCAGGACGTCTACGGCAGTGTCGCCTTCCCGCTCCAGTTCACCTGTATGCTGAGCCAGCTTGGACGCGACTATGAAGGCGGCGAGTTGCTATTCGTCGAACAGCGCCCGCGCGCGCAATCGCGAGGCGACGCGCTCACGCTCGCCGAGGGCGAAGCGGTGGTGTTCGCAAACCGCTACCGTCCAGTCGCCGGCGCGCGAGGCTACTATCGCACCACCATGCGCCACGGCGTGAGCACGATCACGTCGGGAGTGCGCTTCGCGCTCGGCGTGATCTTCCACGACGCGGAGTAGACACACGGCGACGGTCGACCGCTAGCCGATCAACTGAACTTCGCGGACCACGAGCACGACACAGTTCGGGAGATCGAGAAACTTGAGCTCGTCCGCGCGGATCACTTCCAGGTAGCGCGGTTCGGCGAACGCCTTCGTCGCGTCGTCTATGTCGTCGAACCAGAGCTCCGCGACGCCGTCGAATCCCGGCGACCCGGGCAGATCCGGCACCGATGCCGCTGCCTCAATCGGAATGTTCTGCACGTACTTGCGGACGAAGCGGCCAAACTCCTTCACACCCATCGCGAGCGGCGCGTGCACGTTTTGCCAGTAGTTAACAAACTCGGCTCGCGTCATCCCGGGCTTGCGCCGCATCAGGCCTACGAACTTGACCACCGCTGGTTACCGATCCGTATACGAGTGACTACGGTTTCGGCGGCTGGCCCTGATCGGCCGGGCACTTGTCTTCGCTACAATTGCAGGTCGCGCCGGGATGGTCCTTGTTCCAGCTCGCGCAAAAGTCATTGCAAGGAGTCCGGTTGTCATCGAGCTTGGTGAAACTCCTGCACTGAGCCCGAGCGTTCGCGCCCGCGGCAGGGTCGGTATAGTCGGCGTGGCGATCGATATCAGCCGCCGCAAAAGCTAGCCCCATGAGGAGCGTGACCATTACTGAGGTGATCAGAAACGCCCGCATCGAGATTCTCCGCGGGAGGGACGTGCACTCCTTCCTACCTCGACGCTACCAAGCCCTCCCCTCTCGCGACGCTACCAAGCCCCCGGCAAATTGACAAATAGTCAGTGGTGCGGACTATTCGGTATCGCGCAACCTCACTTCGAGACGGGACAGTTGATCCGGTTAACCGCGCTGCAACGATGCATTACTCACTGAGTATCACGACACAGTAGCCACTATCTTGTCGCGGACCATCGCATCGATCGCACCGTCGGAGTATCCGAGTTCACGCAGGACTTCGCGAGTATCAGCGCCGACTTCCGGGGCGGCGGTGGGCTTTCGTTTCTTTGCGCCGTCCATGAACACGGGGCTGTTGATCGTCTGGATGGTTCCGGCGCCCGGGTAGTCGAGATCCACGAAAGCCCCCGACGCGCGCATCTGCGGATCCATCACCACGTCGTCCCGGGTCGGAATGGTGGACCATTTCACGTCGTACTCGCGGAACAACTGGCGCCATTCGCTGATGTCCTTCGACTCGAATTGCGACTGCATGATCGCATACAGCTCAGCTCCGTGTTTGCGGCGCGCGGAGTCGTCGGCGAACAGCTCGTTGCTGGTGAGCTCAGGGTGTCCGATCGCGCGGCACATCCGCGGGAACTCATGCTCGGGATCCAGCATCACGAGCAGGAAGACCTTGCCGTCGCGGCTTCGATATCCGGCACTCAGAGGATTGATCGGATTGGTGTCGGGATTGCGTTCGGGGAAGGCCGCGCCGCAGAGCTGCGCCTGCAAATCGATTCCATTCGCCCATGCGCCGCTTGCCAGTAGCGAGGTTCCGACCTTCGATCCGCGACCGGTGCGCTCGCGTTGATAGAGTCCGAGCATGATCGCGCCGAACAGCGCCATCGCGGTTGGATGGTCGCCCATGCCGGGGCGCGGACCGCCGGGCGTTCCGTCGCGTCCCGTCACGGCGGTCATGAGCCCGGAGCGCGCCCAATACGCCAACGCGTCGAACGCCGGCGCGCCGGCATCCTCGCCCTCGTCGCCGTAGCCGGTGAGGTGCGCATAGATGAGGCGCTCGTTGACGGCGCGCAGATCGTCCCAGCTCAGATTGAAGCGGGTCAGAAGCTCCTGCTGATAGTTGGTCACAAACACGTCGGCGGTTTTTACCAGCCGGATAAGAGCCTCGCGTCCTTCGGCTTTGCCGAGGTCGAGCGCGACGCTCCTGCGATTGCGCCCCGACAGTATCCAGCAGTAGTTCAGTTCCGATCGGGCCTGGCCGGGAAGCGACGGAAACAGGCGGAACAGGTCGCCGCTTCCCGGCCGCTCGATCTTGAACAGCTCTGCGCCAAAATCCGACAACACCGTCGCCGCCGCGGGGCCCGCGATATAGGTTCCACAGTCGATCACGCGAAGCCCTGACAGGATTCCATCTTCTGCCATTGCGAGCACCTCCGAACGCGGCCAACGATGCTACGTCGGTAGTACAGCGGTTGGTTTTCCGCAAGCAGAGCGCGAGACATTGCAACTTTCGTTGGCGAAATCGATTCTAGGCACTAGATGTTTCCACTTGTCCAAAACGCGCAAACCAAGGTAGCCTGAAGTAGGCCGAATACTGCGGGATCGACGACGGCGTCCTAATCATCTTTCTGGGGCGCTGATTTCCTGGGGACTATTCATGAAGAACCTTAAATCCGCCGGTTCGGTGCTGCGGCATTCAAACATTCGCGGGTAGACGATAGTCGGACCAGCGGCGAATTGTCGCCCGCCGTTCGTCGCACCTGGCGCAGTCCAATCATGAAGCAGTCTTCGACAAAAGAACCCCGCAAAGCGAAGTCCAGTAAAAGGCCTCGCCCCGCGAAGTCACGGGGTACGGTGGTTGCCGCCAAGGCTCCCCCTGGCACCCGGTTGCGAGTCGCGAAATCGCCGGCACTGGGCGCGAAACTGCAAGTGCTTCGCATCAGGCTTGCCGCGGCGGAGAATCTGACGGATTCGATCCTCGAGCAGGCCGCTGAGGCGATCATCGTGTGCGATCCGCAGTGGCGGGTCATCCGCGCAAACCAATCCGCGCTCGAGTTGTGCGGCGACAGCCCACTCGAACGGCCCTTCAGCGAGGCGTTCGTACTGCACCCAGCCGGCGAGAACGCTGGCGGCGAAGGCTGGCCGGTGCGCGATTGTTGCGCGCGAGGCCAGACGATTAGCAGCGTCAGTGCGGAATTGACGCGTCTCGGCATGCCGCCGATTCAAGTGCTGACCAGTGCGCGCCCATTGTCGAATCAGTCGGGCGAACTGCTGGGAGCCATCATCACGCTGACTGACGTCTCACGCAGCGATCTCGGCGAGCGGGCGCGGGCAGAGCGCACGCAGCACTTCCTGATGGAAATGAGCGGGGCACTGAGCCAGTCGCTGAACATCGACGAGAAGCTGACTATTCTCGCGCGCGGCATCGTTCCGCAATTCGCGGACTGGTGCGCGATCGACGTGATCGAAGAGCCCGGGCTGCGGCGCGTAGAGGCGGTCAACGCGCAGCATGGCGGCGACGGCGTCACCGTCGAAGTCCGGGAACTTGAAAAAGACAACGCCGAGCGACTGCAGGTGCTGCGCGAAACAAAATCTCAAGTGATCAGCGACCTCGGCGAAGCTGAGTCTCCCGCGGCGATCAATGGCGTGGCGCGAATCGGCGCGCGATCGGTGATGTTCGTCTCGCTGCGCGCGCGCGGCGAGGTGTTGGGCGCGATCACGCTGGCCAGCATCGATTCGGGACGCCGTTACTACATCCAGGATCTCCTGTTCGCGGAGGAACTCGCACGCCGCGCTTCTCACGCAATCGACAATGCGCGGCTTTACAGTGAAGCGCGGCAGGCTATTCGAGTGCGCGACGAATTCATGTCGATCGCATCGCACGAGATGCGCAGTCCGCTGGCGGCGCTCACGCTCCAGCTCGGCAATCTGCTGCGGATGCTGCCGAGCGCGCCGCTGGAAGCATTGGAGCTCAAGGTGCAGAAGGCGACCAGTCAGACGCATCGGATGGCGAAGCTGATCGACCAGCTGCTGGATGTTTCGCGAATCTCCTCCGGGCATATGGTGCTCGATATCGCCGCATGCGATCTTTCGGAAACCGCGCGCGAGGCTACCGAGCGCTTCGTGGATGAAGCGGCGCGGACCGGCAGCACGCTCACGCTCAGCATCGCGCCCAACGTCACCGGCAGGTGGGATGGCTTCCGTCTTGAGCAGGTGGTGACCAACCTGGTTTCCAACGCGATCAAATATGGCGATGGAAACCCCGTTGAAGTAAGCGTCGAGAACGATTCTGGGGGCGCGCGCATCATGGTGCGCGATCTCGGGATCGGTATCGCCGAGGGCGAGCTGCATCGGGTGTTCGATCGTTTCGCGCGCTCGGCTTCCGCGCGCGGCTACGGCGGCTTGGGACTCGGCCTGTTCATCGCCAATCAAATCGTTCTGGCGCACGGCGGAACAATACGCGTCGAAAGCGCCCTCGGGGCGGGATCCACGTTCACCGTCGAGCTCCCTCGTGAAGTACCATCCGCGGCGGTGATCAATCCGCAAGCGACAGCGCGCTAGCCCGGGCTACCCTGAAAGCGAAAGTGCGCGTGGAACGCGGGGCTGCAGGATTTGGCGCGCCCTGAGGGATTTGAACCCCCGACCCGCAGATCCGTAGTCTGCTGCTCTAATCCGCTGAGCTAAGGGCGCGCCGGACCTTCAAAATTTTCACATCGGGAGCGCCCTCGCAAGACGCATCGAACATGCGGGCGCGCGTGATCGTTAGTTTTGGGCGGTTGGAATCCAGACTGTGACCGTGGTGCCCTCGCGCACGCGGCTTTCGATGCGCAACGCGCCGTGATGCAACTGCACGATGTGCTTGACGATCGCGAGCCCGAGGCCGGTGCCGCCAAGCTCGCGCGAGCGCGCGCGATCGACGCGATAGAAGCGCTCAGTAAGCCGCGGGATGTCGGCGGTGGAAATTCCTTCACCAGTGTCGGCGACCATCAGCGAGACGCCTGGGGTCTCCGGCGCCGGATGCGCGGTGTCTGCACCGTTGGCTCCCATGGCGGCTGCGCGCGCCTCGAGCGTCACATGGCCCTCACGCGGAGTGTACTTAATCGCATTGTCGAGCAGGTTCAGCATCACCTGGTGAAGACGGTCGCGATCGGCGGGTAGGCGCGGCAGGTCGGAGGAGCATCTCACGTCGATTCGGATGCCGCGGCGCGCCGCTTGCTCGCGCATCAGCTCGGCGGCTTCCTCGAGCACGCGGCCGGGCTCCAGCGGCTCGAGCTTCAGGGGAGTAAGCCCACGCTCGAGGTCGGAAAGCGAGACCAGATCGTCGAGCAGGCGTGCGAGGCGGCGCGACTGGCGCTCGATGATGCTCAGAAAGCGGCGCTCGGTCTCAGGATCCTCGACGCCTTGGAGGAGAGTCTCCGCATAGCCATAGAGCGCGCTCAGCGGGGTGCGCAATTCATGGGTGAGATTGGCGATGAAGTCGGCGCGCACTGTCTCGTACGATTTGAGCTTTGTGATGTCGTGGAACACCAGCACCCACGACGCGCCATGCGAGGTGCGCAGCGGCGCGGCGTTGGCTCCCAGATGGAGCACGGAGGGATTCTGGATCATAATGTCCGCGCTGACGATGGCGCCGTCGGCGGACTGCATCGAGCGCGCGACGAAGTCTTGCAGGCGCGGGTCGCGGCACAGCTCAACGAATGGGCGTCCGCGGTAATCCGTATCGGGATCGAGATCGAGCGCGAACATCCGGCGCGCGGCCCCGTTGAGCAGCACCACCTCGCCGCGCGCGCCGGTGACGACCACGGCCTCGGTCATGCTGCGCAGGATCGCTTCGAATTCGTCGCGCTGCTCGGCAAGCGAATCGATCTCGGCGAGCGCCGCGTCAGCCGCCGCGAGCAGGCGATGTTCGGCGTGGGCCATCGCGTCGCTCTGCGCGGGGAGCAGATGGGGCGGCGAGATATGGCCCTCTAGCGCGGTCGCGAAGGCCTCGACGCGCTCGGCATGACGCATCCAGACGCGCGCTATCGCAGTTGACCAGATCGCGCCGACCACAACGCCGAGAACGATGGCGGCGATCACCCACAGCCATGAGACCGCGGCAGTCGCCGCGAGCCCGCAGAGTAGAAGCGCAGCCGGGACCAGCCCGGCTATGACTGCGGACTCGATTCGGAGATGCGGCGATTTACCCAAGCGCGTCGGGATTGAAACGATAGCCTACGCTGCGAACCGTCAAGATCAATTCCGGGTTGGCGTCGTCGCGCTCGATATGCTGGCGCAGGCGGCGCACGTGAACGTCAACGGTGCGCGGCTCGACGAAAGTGTCCCGTCCCCAGACCATATCGAGCAATTGCTCGCGCGTATACACGCGCATCGGATGCTGCACAAAGAACCGCAACAGCTCGAACTCGCGTAGCGCCAGCTCCTTGCGCTCACCGCCGACGAACACCTGGTATGTGCCGAAATCGATGCGCAAGCGGCCGCTCTCGAAGGTGCCTCCCGGCTCCGGATCGCCAAGCGCCTTGGCGCGGCGCAGGAGCGCCTTGACGCGAGCGACCAACTCGCGCGGGCTGAACGGCTTGACGACGTAGTCGTCCGCGCCCATCTCGAGTCCCAACACCTTGTCGACCTCGGTGCCTTTGGCGGTGACAATCAAAATTGGCAACTGCGCGGTGTCGCGGCCGGCGCGCATCTGGCGGCAGATTTCGAGCCCCGGCATCCCGGGCAGCATCAGGTCGAGCACCATGAGGTCGGGGACGCGGCGGCGGACGCGATCGAGCGCTTGGGCGCCGTCGGCGGCCTCGTCAACAGCGAAGCCCTCCTCGGCGAGGTTGTAGCGGATGAGCTCGCGGATGTCGGCGTCGTCCTCGACCACCAGCACGCGATAGCGCGCGCTACGAGTCGCTTCCGGAACGGTTTGGGTCTGTGTTGTCGTCATGCTTCTTTTTATCCATGTGACGGATCAGTTTACCCTTGACCATGAAGCTCACCATCTCGGCGATATTGGTCGCGTGATCGGCGATTCGCTCGAGATACTTGGACACGAACAACAGCCGGGTCGCCGAGGCGATGGTATGCGGGTCCTCGGCCATGTAGCTCAGCAGCTCGCGATAGACCTGAAAATTAAGTTGATCGACCTCGTCGTCGCGATCGATCACCTGGTCGGCGAGCTCGGTGTCATTGCGCATGAAGGCGTCGATTGAGTCCTTGACCATCGACTGCGCAATCTCCGCCATCCGCGGGATGTCGATGTACGGCTTGAGCTGCGGGACCGCGTTGAGCTCCAGGGTGCGCTCGCAGATGTTGACCGCGTTATCGCCGATGCGCTCGAGGTCGGTAGTGATCTTGAGGCCCGTGGTGATGAAGCGCAGATCGCTGGCGGTGGGCTGATGCAGCGCAAGCAGGCGGATGCACTGTTCGTCGTTCTCGACGTCCATGTGATTGACTTCCTGGTCGCGCGCGATCACCTCGCGAGCATGCTCGCTGTCGCGATTGACCAGCGCCTCGACGGCCTCGACGATCTGGCGCTCGACCAGCCCGCCCATCTTGAGCAGACCGGCGCGCAAGCCGCGCAAATCCTCTTCGTACTGCCGATTGGTATGCTGCGGCTGGACGCTATCCATAAGTACCTCCGCGGCCCTCAGCCGAACCGCCCGGTGATATAATCCTCAGTCTCGCGGCGAGTAGGGTTGGTGAAAATCTGCTTGGTCTCGCCGAACTCGATCAGGTCGCCGGTGTACATGAACGCGGTTAAGTCTGAAGTGCGCGCGGCCTGCTGCATGTTGTGGGTCACAATTACGATTGTGTACTCGGCCTTGAGCTCCAGCAATAGTTCCTCGATGCGCGCGGTCGAAATCGGATCGAGCGCGGAGCACGGCTCGTCCATCAGCAGCACCTCCGGCTGCACCGCGAGCGCGCGCGCGACGCATAAGCGCTGCTGCTGTCCGCCCGACAGGCTCGCGCCGGGCCTTCGCAGGCGGTCCTTGACTTCGTCCCACAATGCCGACTGCCGCAGGCTCCGCTCGACGAGCTGATCGCGCTCGGCGCGGCTCAACGTGATCCCATTGAGCGTCAGGCCCGCGGCGACATTGTCCTCGATCGACATGGTGGGAAATGGCGTCGGCTTCTGGAACACCATCCCGATTCGACGCCGCACCTGCACCGGATCGACGCCGGCCGCGTAGATATTCTCGCCGTCGAGCAGCACCTCGCCCTCGGCCCGCGCGCCCGGAATGACTTCGTGCATCCGGTTGAGGCAGCGTACCAGCGTCGACTTGCCGCATCCCGACGGCCCGATGATCGCGGTGACCTGCCGCTCGGGAAACGCGAGGCTGACGTCTTTGACCGCGCGATTCGCGTTGAAGAACGCGCTCAAATTTTTCGCGACCAGCTTGTCCACGACCGCGATACTACCTGGGAGCCTTGGCAGTCCCACCCGTCACCCACCTTACCCCCAACTCCAATGCCAACACGATTCCAGTCAGTACCAGCGCTCCCGCCCACGCCTGCCGCTGCCAATCCGGAAACGGCGCGATCGCGTAGGTGTAAACCTGCACCGTGAGCGTCGCGATCGGCTGCGTGAGGGAGGTCGACCAGAAGCGATTGCCGAACGCAGTGAACAGCAGCGGCGCGGTCTCGCCGGCGACTCTGGCGATCGCGAGGATGACGCCGGTGGTTATCCCTGCCATCGCGGTGCGCGCGACCACCGACAGCGTCGTCTTCCATTGCGGCACCCCGAGCGCGAGCGAGGCCTCGCGCAGTTCGTGCGGGACCAGCACCACCATCTCCTCGGTGGTGCGCGTGACCAGCGGAATCATCAACACCGCCAGCGCGATCGAACCCGCCAGCGTCGAGAACCCGCCCATCGGCCGCACCACGACCGCGTACGCGAAAATTCCTACGACGATCGAGGGTACCCCCATCATCACGTCGGCGGCGAAGCGAACGCTATGCGCGAAGCGGTCTGCGCGATGCATCGCCAGGTAGAGTCCAGCTCCGATTCCGATCGGCACCCCGATCAGGCACGCGATCCCGACCACCTCGAGCGTGCCGATGATCGCGTTGGCCATCCCGCCGCCCTTCTCGCCGACCGGCGTCGGCATATGCGTGAAGAACGCCCAGTTGACGCTCGAGGCGCCCTTGGTGAGCAGGTAGCCGAGCACCAAGAAGAGCGGAATCAGGGTAATGATCGTCGCGGCGACCGTCACGCCCATCATCAGGTCGCTCTTGAGCTTTCGATAGTAGTAGCGAGTGTCGCGCTGATAGGTTCCCGCGGCTGCCATCACTCTTCCACCTGGAACCGCCGCTGCGCGACTCCATAGACCATTAAGCGCGCGACCACGTTGAGCACGACTCCGACCGCGAGCAGCACCAATCCCAGCTCGATGAGCGACGAGACATACAGATCGCTGGTGGCTTCCGCAAATTCGTTGGCGATCACGCTGGCGAGCGTCGCGCCGGGCCTGAACAGCGAGGCCGAGATCTGCGACGAGTTCCCGATCACCATTGCGACCGCGATCGTTTCTCCAAGCGCGCGGCTGAGCCCGAGTATGATCGCGCCAATTACACCGGTCAGCCCATACGGCAGTACCGCCGTCCGCACCATCTCCCACTTAGTCGCGCCAAGCGCTAGCGCCGCTTCGCGCTGGCTGTCCGGGACCACGCGAAACACGTCGGTGCATACCGACGAAATATACGGAATCACCATGATCGCCAGGACCACGCCGGCGCTCAGCATCCCCACCGAAACGTGCGGCCCCTGAAATAACGGAAGGAAGCCCAGATGCTGGCCGAGCGGCGGCTCGACGTAGTCGCGCAGCCACGGCCCCAGCACGAAAACCGCCCACAGTCCGTACACGACGCTCGGAATCGCAGCGAGCAGTTCGACCAGGAAGCCGAGCCGCCGGCTCATCCACTCCGGTGCCATCTCGCTGAGACACAGCGCGACGCCGAGACTCAGCGGCACCGCGATCAGCAGCGCGAGCGCCGACGACACCGCCGTACCATAAATGAAAGGCAGCGCGCCGTACTGATCGTTGACCGGATCCCAATCGGTCGTGGCGAGAAAATGAAGCCCGAACTGCCGAATCGACGGCATCGAGTCGGCGACCAGCGCGATCACCAGCCCCGCCAATAGAATCAGGATGAGGGAGGCGAGCCCGAGCGTGGTCAGATTGAAAACCCGGTCTCCGATCAGGCGGACTTGCGGCCGCGGCGCGCCGCGGACTTCCCGTCCCACCACCGCTACGTTGCTTGCAACCGATTCGCCGAACTCCGCCACCGCAGATTCATCCTTCAAGGGTGCAGACCTCACTGTCCCGAAACCGGGTCGCACCCCGGCCCGCTCGCAATTAATTCTAACGATTCTTTGTTAAGGAAGTGTTACGTCGAGCCGAAATTGCGGTGAAGATCGCCCCGAATTGTTCGTTAAACCATCAAGTCGCTTTATTCGATTATTGCTGGCTACGACCGCCTGATTCGCTCTACACCGTCCACGTACGGGCGCAATACTTCGGGTATCGTCACGCTGCCGTCCTCATTTTGATAGCTCTCCAGCACCGCGATCAGCGTCCGCGGAAGCCCCAGCCCGGAGCCGTTGAGCGTGTGAACAAACTCCGGTTTTCCGCCCTTCTCGGCACGGAAACGAATTTGTGCGCGCCGCGCCTGGAAGTCCCAGCAATTCGAGCAGGAGCTGACTTCCAACCACTCCGCGCATCCAGGCGCCCACATCTCGACGTCGTACTTCGACGCTGCGGCGAAGCCCAGATCCCCGGTGCACATTTGTACGACGCGAAACGGAATCTTGAGCCGCCGGCATACCTCGCACGCGTCCTCGACCAGCTTCTCGAGCTCCGCGTCGGAGGTCTCGGGATGCACCACCTTGACCATCTCGACCTTGTCGAACTGATGACCGCGTTTGATCCCGCGCACGTCGCGGCCAGCCGACATTTTCTCGCGCCGGAAGCACGGCGTATATGCGGTCAGATAAATCGGGAGGCGGTCCGCGTCAAGAATCTCGCGCGCGTACATGTTGGTCAGCGGGACCTCGGCGGTCGGGATAAACCAGAAGTCCTCCTCGTGGTCCTTGTACATGGTCTCGGCAAATTTCGGCAGATGCGCACTACCGATCACCGCGGCGGTATTAACCATCAGCGGCGGCGCGACTTCCAGGTAGCCCTGCTCCTTGATTTTGAGATCGAGCATCCACGCGATAAGCGCGCGCTCCAGGCGTGCACCGGCGCCGACCAGGAAGTGAAAGCGGGTGCCCGCCAGCTTGACCCCGCGATCGAAGTCGATAATGCCGAGCTTCTCGGCCAGCTCCCAATGCGGCAGAGGCTGGAACGCGGTGAACTCCTGCGGCGTGCCTTCGGCCCGCACGATCTTGTTTTCGCTCTCGCCCGCGCCCACCGGGACGTGCGGCCGCGGCATGTTGGGAAGCATCAGGAACAGCGCCTCGGCCTGCTGTTCGAGCGCGGCAAGCTCGCGCTCGCCGGCCGCGATCCGATCGCCGAGAGCGCGCATCTCGGCGCGGCGTCGCTCGCGTTCCTCGGGCGACGCCTTGCCCAGTTCCTTGGATTCGCGCGTCCGCTGCGCCCGCAGATCGTCGAGCTGGCGCTGCAGCGCACGCCGGCTCGCGTCCGCCTCGAGCCAGCGATCGACCTCCGTGGGGTCGAGGCCGGTCTTCTGCAGCTCGGCCTTTACGAAATCGGGTTTCTCACGAACCAGTTTTGGATCCAGCATTCAAAACGCATCCTTCAAGAGTTCGACCGTGCGCTTGCGGCCCTGCTCGGCGCTGATCGCGATCACATCGAAGCGCATCGCGCGCTCGCCGGCGCGATAATGCGCCGCGAACGACTCCGCCGCGCGGCGCATGCGCGCCTGCTTGCGCGCGTCGACCGCCTCCACCGGCGTCCCGGCGCTGAACCCGCGCCGCATCTTCACCTCAACGAACACAAGCGTCGCGCCGTCCATCGCGACGATATCCAGCTCGGCGCCGGCCGCGCGATAGTTGCGCGCGACAATGCGGTAGCCGCGCATTTTCAGATAGCGCTCCGCGATCCGTTCGCCGCGCCGTCCCAGCCGCTGACGCCATCCGGATTGCCGCTCTGCGTTTCCCAGACCCTCGCGCAGAGCCGCCAGCCAGTCGCTGAGCTGGTCGCCGAGGCGCGCCAGCATCGGCTCCTTGGGCTTCCTCATCTCTATCTGCCAGCCTCCCGCGGGCCGCGAGGCGACCTCCAAATTAGCAGGGCCCAGCGAGCGCCGAAACATTGGCGCTCGCGAGGCCCTGCCGCCGGAGCGGGGAGCGTCGGAAAATGCCGACGCGCGCGCTCGCAGCCGCGCGCGGACGGCCGGCGTCATCACTGCAGCGATGCGGCACCGTCAATGCAGAGTGGAATAGTCGCGTGCGTTCCCAGGTTCAGAAAGACCTTGGTCGCCGGCGAGCACGCGCATGCCACCATCATTAAGAAGTACCTCGATCGTTTTCGGAGCAACGAATCGGCCTTCACCCATGATCATTTCGGCGCCGCTCCTTTTTGTACCGATTCATGTTCGTCGCGATCAGACACTCGACCATTTTCGCGGTTGCGTTGCCGCACCTTCGCCATATTGATCGCCACCGCACCGGTTGCCGCCCCGAAGTCTGCCGCGTGATGCACTAGGTCCGCGACTTTCGCACTCCAGATCTCCTTTCTTGCTCGGCAGGCAGTTGATATTCGGACAGGAGCTACCGATCCATTTGCACTTCACGACTGCGGAGCGATGGCCCCGAACTCGCCATGTCCCACGCAAGGTACTTGCCGCCCTCCCCACTTCCGAGCACGAGAATCTCAATTTGCTCCGACTCTAACATTTTTAACTCCTGCAGGCAGGTCTAACACTTCGGGCGCGAGTTGGTGAGAGGACATTATGCGGTGCAGGTAGTTTTATCGCGTAACCTCAACCTAGGTCGACAGAATCGCCGCGCGCGTTGGCCCTGACACGTAGCGCGCGGGATGTTACCATTCCGGATCGACTGACGGCGGACGACTAAAATGGCGACGGCCAAAGTAACTATCACGCTCGAACAGGTGCGCCACGTCGCGCGCTTGGCGCGCCTGGAGCTCTCGCCCGACGAAGAAGAGCGTCTGCGCTCCGACATGGACGAGATGCTCGCCTACGTCGAAAAGCTCGGCGAGCTCGACACCAGCAACGTCACGCCCACCTCGCAGGTCGGAGAATCGGGCACCCCGATGCGCGATGACGTGGTGACCAACGGTCCCGCGCCGGATGAGATGCTCGCCAACGCTCCGGCGCGCGAGCGCGGCTATTTCAAAGTGCCGAAAATAATCGAGTAAGTATCGAGTGAGTATTGTCGACGAAGATAGTGTTTTGCGGCGCGACGCACACGCCGGCCTTTGAACGATGGCATCGGAACTGAACAGACTGACTATTGCCGAAGCGCGCGACCAACTGCGCCGGCGCGAAATCTCGGCGCTCGAGCTCACCCGCGCCTGCCTCCATCGGATTGGCGCCGTCGACCGAAAGCTCCATGCGTTCCTGATGGTCTGCGAGCGCGACGCGATAGCCCAGGCCGAAGCCGCCGATCGCCGGCTCAAATCTGCTGATGCTCCTGCGCTGTGCGGAATCCCGCTCGCGATCAAGGACATCTATGCCACCCGCGGCGTGACCACCACTTGCGCCTCGAAGATTCTCGAGAACTTCGTTCCGCCGTTTGACGCGACCGTGATCGAGAAGCTTCGCGCCGAGGGCGCCGTGTTCGTCGGCAAGACCAACATGGACGAGTTCGCGATGGGCTCCTCGACGGAAAATTCGGCGTTCGGTCCCACCATGAATCCGCACGACTTGGGCCGCGTAGCGGGTGGATCGTCGGGAGGTTCCGCGGCAGCGGTCGCGGCGGATGAGTGCCTTGCTGCGCTCGGTACCGACACGGGGGGCTCGATTCGCGAGCCCGCATCGTTCTGCGGCGTGGTCGGAATCAAACCCACTTACAGCAGGATCAGCCGCTATGGCGTGGTCGCATACGCATCGTCGCTCGACCAGGTTGGGCCGTTCGCCAAAACCGTCCGCGACGCGGCCATCATGATGCGCGCGCTCGCCGGCGCCGACCCGCGCGACTCGACCTGCTCGGCGCGCGCCGTCCCCGACTACGAGCGCGCCCTCACCGGCGACGTGAAAGGGATGAGCATCGGTGTGCCGCGCGAGTATTTCGTGGAGGGGATGGAACCCGCGGTCGAAAACGCCGTGCGAGACGCGCTTAAGCATTACCAGTCGCTCGGCGCGAGCCTGGTCGAAATCTCACTTCCGCACACTGGTTATGCGGTTGCGGCGTACTACCTGATCGCGACCGCCGAGGCGAGCGCGAATCTCGCCCGCTATGACGGTATCCGCTATGGCCTGCGCGTCAATGCCGAAGACCATATCTCGCTCTACGAGATGACTCGCGCGCGCGGCTTCGGCGCCGAAGTGAAGCGCCGCATCATGCTCGGTACCTTCGCGCTCTCGGCCGGTTACTACGACGCATACTATTTGAAGGCGATGAAAGTGCGCACGCTGATCCGCCAGGACTTCGAGCGCGCGTTCGAAACCTGCGATGCGATCGTCACGCCGGTCGCGCCCACCACCGCGTTCAAGCTCGGCGAGAAGATGACCGATCCGCTCGCGATGTACCTGTCCGACATCTTCACCATTTCGGTGAACCTCGCTGGCCTGCCCGGGCTGGCACTCCCATGCGGATACGACGACGCGCGCCTGCCGATTGGAATGCAGATTATCGGCCCGCCATTCAGCGAAGAGGCCATCCTGCGCGCGGGCGACGCCTACGAGCGCTCCGGCGCGCTCGCAAAGCGCGTGGCGGAACTGTAGCCATGGATTTGAACAAATACGAGCCAGTGATCGGTCTCGAAGTCCACACCCATCTGCTGACGCATTCGAAATTGTTTTGCGGATGCTCGACCGCATTCGGCGCCGCGCCCAACGAGAACACCTGCCCGGTTTGCCTCGGGATGCCGGGCGTGCTTCCGGTCTTCAACCGCCGCGCCGTCGAGCTCGCCGTGCGCGTCGGCCTGGCGGCGCATTGCACGATCGCGCGAAGCTCGATCTTCGATCGCAAGAGCTATTTTTATCCCGACCTCGCGAAGAACTACCAAATCAGCCAGTACGAAACCCCCGTCTGCAAGGGCGGATATATCGATCTGCCCGGCGCCGCCGGCGGCGCGCCGCGGCGCATCCGGTTGGTGCGGATTCATCTCGAGGAAGACGCCGGAAAAAACGTTCACGAGGCCGCCTACAGCCTCGTCGACTTCAATCGATGCGGAGTGCCCCTGGTCGAAATCGTAAGCGAGCCCGACATCCGCTCCGCCGAGGAGGCGGGCGCGTACCTGCGCGAGCTGCGCGCGATGCTCCGTTACCTGGAAGCTTCCGACGGGCGGATGGAGGAAGGGAGCTTCCGATGCGACGTTAACGTATCGGTGCGTCCGCGCGGACAAAAAGACTTCGGCGTGCGCACCGAGATCAAAAACCTCAACTCGTTCCGCTTCGTCGAAAAGGCGATCGAGTACGAGGTCGACCGGCAAATCGCGGTTCTCGAAGCGGGCGGCAAAATCACGCAGGAGACGATGCTGTGGGATAGCGTCAAGGAAGAAACGCGCCCGATGCGCTCGAAGGAGTTCGCGAATGACTATCGCTACTTCCCCGAGCCGGACCTGCCGCCGCTGATCGTGGCCGATGCGCTGGTCGAAAAGATCCGCGCCTCGATGCCGGAGACGCCGGCCGAGCGGCGCGAGAAGTACGCACGAGACTTCGGCCTCAGTAAATATGAAGTCGGCGTGCTGCTGGAAGATCGCGACGTCGGCGATTACTTCGTCAGCGTCCTCGCCAAGGGTGTGAATCCCAAGTCCGCGGCGAACTGGGTAATGACCGAAGTACTGCGCGTCGCGAACGAGACCGGCAAGCCGCTTCGGGCGGCGGCGCCGCCGGCCGCGGAAGTCGGCGCGCTGCTCAAGATGGTCGAGGAACACAAAATCAGCCTCAATGCCGCCAAGACCGCATTCGCCGCGATGTGCAAATCGCGCAAAACCGCCGCCGCGACCATTGCCGAGTTGGGACTCGCGCAAGTCTCGGACGAAGTGGCGATCGCCTCGGCGATCGACAGAGTGCTCGCGGCAGAGCCTGACAAGCTCGCCGAGTACCGCGGCGGGCGCGACAAACTCTACGGATTCTTCGTCGGCCAGGTGATGAAATCGATGGGCGGCAAGGCCAATCCGAAAGTAATCAACGAAATCCTGAAGGCAAAACTCGCGGGCTGATCGCCGGGCATGGCCGACCGCGCGGTCGATTCCGAGGAGACCGGATATGATCAGAGGAAGCTGCCTGTGCGGCGACGTAAGCTTCGAAATCGAAAGACTGCCGGACCGTTCGAATTGTGTCATTGCCCGCGCTGCCGAAAGGTTTCGGGCTCGGCGGTCATGGCCGGCCTGTACGTAAAGGACGAGGATTTTCGTTTTCTCGCCGGCAAGGAGCGGTTGACGAAATACCAGGCTCCGATCATGCGCGGGCCTCCGGCCTACGAAGTTTGGTTTTGAAGCCGATGCGGCTCTGCGATGCCGACGCCTGCCCGCGATTCTCAGTGGGAAGTTCCCGCCGGTCTTCTCGAAGACGATCCCGGCGTAGAGCCGGACAAACACATCTTCGTCGAGCTCAAGGCGTCGTGGTATGAGATCACCGGCGACACTCCTCAGTTCGATCTCCCAACCCTGCGCGAATTCCGCTCGCGGACCAGATCGCCGCAGTAACTGGCTATTCGAAGTGACTAGCTAATCCAGAAGACTGGCTATTTCGAGCGCTATGCTAACAATCAAAGTGCGCCGCGTGCCGGATCTCTCTACTTCACGCGGTTGATCTTGTACGTCACCGCGCCGTTGACAACGCCGCCGACGCCAATAGTCTGCAGCCCATTGAGCCACGCGTACTTGCCCGTAGTCGACGTTGAAAAGGTGGGAGCGATGTGAATCGTTTCGGGAATGCCATTCGCGCCGATTTTTGCTCGGCCCCCGTAAGTCACGTAGATATGCTCGCCGTCGTTGGTCTTCAGGACCATGCGCACGTCGACCACGCCCACGCCGTCGGGGCGGACCAGGAACCAGTCGCCGCCACCGGGCAGGACGTCGCCCTTGAGCTGCGGACCTTCGAATTTTCCACCGGTGAGATGGATGATGACGCGGGTGCCTTCGGGCGCGCCGGCGATCAGGATCGGCGGGGTAAGCTCGCCGGAGATTTCGAATAAAAGCTCGGTTTCCATCAGGGATACTTCTTCAAATTGATTACACAGTTGACGCGAGGGGTTACTTGTTGCAGAAGCCGCGGACGTAGGCGACCAGATCGTGGATCTCGGCGTCTTTAAACGTCGAGCCCCACTCGCGCATCTCGGGGCTCAGGTTTGCGTCCTCGCCACCGTTTTTGATCACCTTGAATAGCTTATCATCCGAATCGGCCCTCATCCGTTTGCAATCGGTGAAATCACGCGGCCGGGTCTTCAGCGTCGACGCCTCGGGACCCTGCCCTCTGCCGTTTGCACCGTGGCAATTCACGCAATAGGTGCCGTAAGTCTGCGCGGCCGCATCCAGATCGGACGCTCGTGCCGGCGCAATCGCCGTCGCGACACCAGCGATCACGAATGCCGCAAGCGCCGCGCTAGCTCTTGGAAGGGCCGAGTGTGAGCTCGCCGATGATGTTGCGCTGGATGTCACTGGTCCCGCCGACAATCGTACTGGCTCGAGCCGAGCACCCGATTGAGCCATCGCGGAGCACCCAGGAACGATCGCGGTAGGAGTGACGAGCAGCGCCCGTGGAATGCCTCTTACTCAGGTGTGTATTCGAAATCCACGAGCGTTCGCGTCCCTCAGCTCAGATTGAAAGCGCGGGCAGCGTTGTCCCACCAGATTTTGCGACGGCTCGAATCCGCGATCGGCTGCTCAAGCATCGCGCCGATTCCCCATGGGAAGGTGCCGTCGGGATGCGGATAGTCGGTGTCCCACAGGAAGTTGTCATCGCCAACGATATCGATCGCGGCCTTCATGGTGGGCTCGTCGCCACGGAACGCGACGAAGAAATTGGACTTGAAATACTCCGTCGGACGCTTGGTCAAATACTCGTGCTCCGAGTTGCCGCTGAAGCCCCAATGCTGCTCCATCCTTTGCAGCCAATACGGAACCCACCCGCCGTCGGCCTCGACCTGTACGACTTTCAGCTTCGGATATTTCTCGAATACGCCGTACCAGATAAGCCCCGCCATCGCGGCCATCGCTTCGAACGGATGCGACAGGATGTGCCCCGAGACGTGAGTGTCCATGCGATCTCCGAACGACGGGACCGAGGAGGACGCGGAGTCGTGAGTCGAAATCGGCAGTCCGAGTTTTTCGACTTCGCCCCATAGCGGCATGTAGTCTTCGTGGAAGATGGTGCGGCCGCGAACGGGATTGGGGCGCACGTAGAAACTGACCGCGCCGCTTTTCGCCGCGCGATGCGCTTCCTTCACCGCTTCGTCTGGATCCTGCATCGGCAGCACCGCCGCCCACCTGAGCCGCTCGGGCGCCTTGGAACAGAACTCCGTGCTCCAGTCATTGTACGCGCGGCAGCACGCCGCTAGCAGCTTGGTATCGTGGAACTCGCGCCCCATCATCTGCCCGGTCGCGGTCGGATAAATGATCTGGACGTCGACGCCGTTCTCGTCCATGTCCTGCAGCCGGCTCTCGGGACTGAACCCGGCTTTCGCGGCGCGCTCGAAGCGCTGCATCGCCTTGCGCACTGCCTTCAAAAAGCCGGGTGCCGCCATTGGGTACTTGCCCTTTTCGCGCGTGAACGGCTCGCCCTCGACCAGGAAAGTTTTTCGTCCCGACTCCGGCGCGACTCCCATCTTCGGCGCCGCCGACTTGTAGCGCTCGTCGATGTATTTTTCGAAGACGTAATCGGGCTCCATCAGATGAGTATCGGTGTCGGCGATTTTGAATCCGTTTTTCATCGCATTACTCCCGGCAAATATTTCCGATCCGCGCGGTTACAGGCCCCGCGGCATAATCAGCGCCTTGACGCCCTTTTTCGCTAGCAACAACTCGAAAGCCTCGACACCGCGCGCGATCGCGTAGCGATGCGTCACCATCGTTTTCAGGTCGACCGCCCCGCTCGCGACCATCGCAATCGCGCGGCGCCAGGTCTCCGGCGTGCGGACCCTCGAATTGATCAGGTTGACGCCGTGGAAGAACAGCGCGCGCAGCTCCGCGGACTTGACGTCGCGCGCCGGCCAGCCGACTTCGACCAGCTCGCCGCCGCGACGGAGCAGTTCGCGCGGCGAGTCGATCATGCCGCACGCGTCGAATACCACATCGGCGCCCTCGCCGGGCAGCATCGTGCGCGCCTGCTCGATCCAGTTGCGATCGCTGGCGCATACGGTTTTGAAGCCGAACCCGCGCGCCATCGCGAGGCGCTCTGCGTCGACGTCGAGCCCCGTCATCACGATTGACGTGACGCCCAGCGCGCGCGCCGAGAGCGCGATGCTGAGGCCGATCGGTCCCGGCCCCTCGACCACCGCGCTGTCGCCGGCCTTGAGGCATGACTGCTCGACCGCGTGCAGCCCGGTGCCGAACGGCTCCAGCAGCGCCGCGGTTTCGAAATCCATGGTTGATGGTACCAGGTGCGCGTTGCCTGTCGGCGCGATCGTGAACTCGGCGAACGCGCCCGAGAGCGTGGTCGGCGAGCTGCACAGGTGAAAGCGTCCGGCGCGGCACGGTCCGCACTGCCCGCAATGTCCAAACGGGTCGAGCGCGACGCGGTCGCCCGCCTTGAACCCGCTCACGTTCGCGCCCGCCTCGACAACCTCGCCCGCCGGCTCATGACCGAACACGAACGGCAGCCGCCCGACCATCCGATCCGCGCCGAGCTCCCATTCATACAGATGAAGGTCGGAGCCGCACACGCCGCACGCCGCGACCCGTACCAGGAGTTGGCCGTCGCCCGGCCTGGGCACCGGCATTTCGATTACTTCGGCGCCCCGCTCGGGCCGCACTTTGGCGATCGCCTGCATTGTGGGCTGTCCTCAACTCTTCAATACGACTTAGATCGGCGCTTCGTCAAAGCGCCGCGCAGGTGCGGCTACTCCCAGTGACGGAGCGGAGCACCGCGATAACGCATCCGCGGCCGGATCAACCGGTTGTCGGCGTATTGCTCGAGGCTGTGCGCGATCCATCCGGCCGCGCGCCCGATCGCGAAAATCGCGGCCGGCAGCCCGCGCGGAAATCCGAGCATCCGGGTACATACGGTCAGGTAGAAATCCAGGTTGGGGCGCAGATGCTCGCGCTTCCAGACCGCCTCCTCGACCTTCAGCGCCAGCTCATAGAGCCGCCGTCCGCGATGGCTCGCGATCGCCTCGGCGTCCTGTTTGAGCAGCACTGCGCGCGGATCACCGGCGGGATAAATCGCATGACCAAAACCGGGCGGCAGGCGATTCTCGCGGGTGAACACGGCCAGGGCGTTGTCGACGCGCGCGCCGGTGGCCAGTTCCGCGAACATCGCCTCGATCCGATCGCACGCGCCGCCATGAATCGGGCCCGAGAGCGAGCACAGCGCCGCGAGGACTGAGGCGAACTGGTCGGCTCCCGTACTCGCTACCACCCGCGCCGCGAACGTCGAGGCATTGAGCTCATGCTCCGCGCATGCGACTAGCACGCGGTCGAGCGCCGCGACTTCCCAATCGGCCGCCGAGCTGTCCGCGACGGTGCGCAACAGCCGCGCCGCCATCCCGCCGTCGCCGGCGCGCGCGGCCGCGGGCGCATCGGGCACCAGTGCGAACGGCAGCAGCGCGATGATAAGCCGCGAGCGATCGATTCTGCTGCGCGGCGGCTGGCGCCGATCCCACGCGGCCAGGCTCGGCATCGCAGCCTCTAGGCGCAGCAGCCGCGGCGCGTCGTCGCCGACCGCGGCGAGCGCGGCGGCGACGGGAGCAGGCACTTTTGCGCTTGCGATTTCGGCGCGCAGCGCGGCCGCATCCTCAGGCGACGGGCGCTCGCCGTTCCACAGCAGTAGGCAGACTTCCTCGAAAGTGGCGCGTTCGACCACTTCCTCGATCGGGTAGCCGCGGTAGGCGAGTTGCCCGTCGATGATCGAGCTGACCCCCGACTCGGCCACGATTACGCCGGGCGCGGTCGAGTCGGCGTCGTGCGCCTGCGCGACCGTGACCCACGACGACGCCGGCGGCAGGCTGCGGCCGCGCCGGCCGCGCTCGGGCGCAACGAGGCCGCGCAGCGCCTCGATGTCGGTGCGGCGGTAAAGCGCCTGGCGGCCGATCCGGCGGCGATAGCTCTTGAGCCATCCGCGGCTGACGTAGGCGTAGAGCGTGCCCAGCTTAACGCCGAGCTGATCGGCCGCTTCGGACGCGGTCAGCATTCCCCTGCGCTGTGATACACGGATAGCCACGCGGGAATCACGCCATCACGGGGCGTCCGCGTCAAGATGGCGAATCCTCATTTCCTCTTGAATCAACAAACGTGAAGTTATATGTAGTCAAGTTATGGAACCAACGACACTGAAAAGCGGCGCGCGCGGCGCCAAAATCGAGTCGGTGCGCCAGCTAGGCAAACGTATCGACTTCGGCAAGACCGTCTCGGACTATGGGCGCTTCCGCACCGGCTTTCCGGAGGAGTTCTTCGAACGGATAGCGGCGATGGGTATCGCTAGGCCCGGGATGCGCGCGCTCGACGTTGGCACCGGCACCGGGACGATCGCGCGCAGCCTCGCCCAGCGCGGGCTCATCGTCACGGGTCTCGACAAGTCCGACGTGATGACCCAGGAGGCGCGGCGGCTCGATGCCGAGGCGAACGTCAGCGTCGAGTATCTTACAGCGGCGGCCGAGGCGAGCGGGCTGCCCGATGCAAGTTTCGAGCTGGTGACGGCCGGTCAGTGCTGGCACTGGTTCGATCGGCCGCGCACCGCGGCCGAGGTACGCCGCCTGCTCACTCCCCGGGGGTGGCTGGTCATCGCGCACTTCGACTGGATTGCGATTCCCGGCAACGTCGTCGAGGCGACCGAGAACCTGATTCGCGCCTACAACGCGGAATGGAATATGTGGGGCGGCACCGGCATGTATCCGCAGTGGATGCGCGACATGGGACTGGCCGGGTTTGGAGGCCTAGAGAGCTTCACTTTCGATATCGACGCCGTCTATTCGCACGAGGCGTGGCGCGGGCGGATCCGCGCGAGCGCCGGCGTCGGCGCAAGCAACATGCCCCCCGAGCGCATCGCGCAGTTCGACGATGAATTAAAGCGGACACTCGCAGAGAAATGGCCCGACGATCCCTTGAAGGCGCACCATCGTGTGTTCGCAGCGATCGGCGTCGCCCCATAAAGCGTCGCGCGATGCCGTGGGCTATTTCGAACAGTCCGCCGCTCTTTCGTTCCAATCGCGCCGTTCATCGAAGAACCCGGGCTCGCCGGCGCTGCGCTGGTTGCGCAGGCTCAACTTCCCGAAATCAAAATCCGGGTTCGCAAGTAAACCGACGACGCCATTGCCGGCGGCGTATTCGGCGTGCCGTCGATGAAGGTGCGGGACGCGCTTTTCTGGGGCTATACCGATCTTCCCCTATCTCGAGCAATTTCTCGCGGGCAAAGATCCGCCGGACCCGACCGAATCGCGAAAGTGGTCCACGATTCGACCGTCATCGGTTCGCTCTCGCTTTCGATCCAAAACAGAGGGCGCCTGACAGCGAGCGTACCTGGCGATTTCAAGGGCTCGTATGCTGCGGTGGGATTTAGTTAATCACCGGGCGGCGCGTGAGCGCGGGACATTCAGGAAATGTAGTACCTCGGCGGGGGTGGCGCAGATTTGATCGGCGCCGGCGGTGGCTAGTTCTTCGCGGGTTCCGTATCCGTAGGTTACGCCGATCGAAAACACCCGATTTTGTTTTCCCGCCGCGATGTCGAAGCCGCGGTCGCCGACAATCGCGGTTGCGTAAGGTTCGAGCGATAACGCCTGCAGTGCCAGCCGCACTGAGTCGACCTTGCCTCGGGAGCCGGTGGTGTCGCCGCCGAAGATCGCCTCGAAATGATCGCGTATTGAAAAGGCGCGCAACACCCGATCGGCGGTCATGGTGCGTTTGGTAGTTACCAGAACGAGGTGCGCTTTACCCGCGCGAGCGAGCGCGGAAAGCATGTGCGATACGCCATCGTAGAGGGAATTCTCCAGGACCCCCGTCGCTTCGTAGATCTCCTGATAAAGGTCGACTGCGTTCGCGACCAGCGGATCGTTTTCGCCGCGCGCAAGCAGTTGCGCGAAGATCGCGGGCAGCGGCGGCCCGACGCACCACATGAGATTTTCCGCGGGCGGAGTCTCGAAGCCCACCGCGCGGACAGCAGCCCGGATCGATCGAATGATTCCGGGCCGCGAGTCGGTCAGCGTGCCATCGAGATCGAACAAGAAGTTGTGGAATTCAGGATCGGATTTGAGCGCGGACATAACAGGCATCCATAACCTGCCGACCCGCTCGCATCGAAGCAACTGCTCTGCGCCTGCGATCGCGATCGCACCGGCGACTTGGATCCACGGGATGAAACCTTAACGAGGTTTCAGCCCCTCATTATCGGCCAAAGGCGAAACGCAAACCCCGCGTGGGTTTCGGCGGAGGCTGACAGCTGCACTCACTACCACGGGAATCCGGCTCCGTTGTTCGGAGGAGGCGCGAAATCAGTGGGGTTCGCCAGGCTTGGATCAAGTCGGTTCTGGGATACGCTTTGAAATCGTCATGCCGACGCGGCGCGTCGCGCCAATGCGCGAGGGTCTTTGACGGCGGCGTGGGGCGCCTGGCTATAGTCACCGGCAGACACTAATTGCTGAGGAGCACTATGGACTTCGGCACGCTTATTTTTACCAAGCCGGAACGGGCGATCACTGATGTCAAGCTTGCCGAAGAGCTCGGGTTCAGCCACGCGTGGATTCCCGACTCGCACATGATTTGGGGCGATACCTATGCGTGCATGGCGCTGGCGGCGTTGAACAGCAAGCGAATCAAGCTCGGCACCGGGGTCGCGATCGCGTCGAATCGGATTCCTCCGGTGACTGTTCATTCGATCGCGACCATCAACCAGCTAGCGCCGGGGCGCGTGATACTGGGATTCGGCACCGGACATACCGGACGGCGCGTGATGGGACTGCCGCCGGTCAAGCGGGCCGAGTTCCGCGAGCAGGTGCGCGTGATCCACGATCTGCTCAAGCACGGCGAGGCCACCTACAATACCGAAGGACTGAGCCGCAAGATTCGTTACCTACACCGCGAGCTCAAGTTCATCGACCTTGACGATCCAATCCCGCTATACGTCGCCGCGAACGGACCCAAGACGCTCGCGCTCGCGGGCGAATTCGGTGATGGAATAATCACCACCGGAATCCGCAGCGCGGATCGCATCGCCGCAGTGCGCAAACATGCCGAAGCGGGAGCCGCAAAGGTGGGACGTTCGGCAAAGACGCTGCCGATCGTATCGCTTACCCACGTATGCGTGCTGAAGCCGGGCGAGGCAGTTGATTCGCCGCGGGTCAAAGCAATGACCGGGCCGTGGGTCATGGCCTCGATGCACGCGCTCGCCGCCGGATACGCGCGTCCTGAATCGTTGCCCGCGCCAGCGCGGCCGATCTACACGGCCTACGCCGAGCGCGTCACGCGGATCGCTCCGGAGGAGCGCTATCTACAGCTTCACGTCGGACATTGTACCTATGTCGCACCCGACGAGGAGCGCTTCGTCACCGCCGAGACGATATCCGCGACGACTATCGTGGGCGCGCGCGAGGAGGTCGTCGAGCAGTTGCGCGAACTCGGGCACGCGGGCCTGGCGCAGGTGTTTATCAATCCGCCGATGGAGGGCTTCGAGGAATGTATCGCGGAGATTTCGCGCGAAGTGATCGAGCGGATGTAGCGAAGAAAACGAACGTGCGGCGCGAGACGACTAGAACGGGTAGTTGATGCCGGAGAAAATCGCGGCGCCTTCGTTGCCGTAGCCGACGTCGACGAAGCCGACCACGAACGGCTCCGCGATCCCGCGGAAGCCTATGCCGCCCGCCGGATGCATCGCGCTCACCGGATTGTAGCCCATGTCATGCGCGACGCGGCCCACGTCGGCAAACGGTGCGACTTCGACGATGCCGTGCGTGCCGAACAGGTTGGCCTCGTAGACGCGGGTGCGCATCTCGAGGTTGGCGACCACCAAGTTGTTGTCGATGTAGCGACCGGTGCCGTAGCCGCGCAGCGTCTCCTGCTGGCCGAACAGGTCGCTCTGATCGCCGCCGAGGCGAGCTTGCGCCCAGAACGGCATCTCGTTGCCCGCGGGCTCGTATTCCATGAACAGATGGCCGGCGAAGGTGATGTTCTTGGTGACAGTCAGGTAGCGGCGCAATTCTCCGCCGAAGCGGTTGAATGACTGCGAGCTCATGAACCGCCGATCCGCGACCGCGTAGAAAACGCGCGCGAGTCCGCCGTTGCGCGGGATATCGACCGAGTCGCGAGTGTCATAGGAGAGCATCACCTGGGTAAGAACCTCAGTGCCGCCGTCGATACCCTTCTGGTCGGGGAAAAGCTTGAAGATGGTCGGCAGATTGGTGAAGCCGCCCTTGAGGATCCGCACGTAGCGCGGTTTCTCCATCAGCTGGAGCTGCAGGTCCTTGGTGAAATTGATGCCGAGGGCCACCTTCCCGTAGACCTGCTCGGTGGTGTAGTTGGTTTCGTTGCCGCGCGCAGAATTGTTGCCTAAGCCATAGAAGCGCTCGGTCGGGTCGCGCTCGAAGTAAAATCGCCCTTCGAACGACCACCATTTCGTGCGATCGCGGCCGGTCTCGTACGCCAAGTCGACCTGGCGGGCGATCGTCCAATTGCCGCCGCCGGTTATGTACCACTGAGTATCGGACGACGGATACGCCATGTAACGAAAGTTTCCGCCTGGGCCCAAGGTGGTGTTGACGTTGAAGTCGGGCGCGAAAATATCGCGGATCTGATCGTTATGGTCGGTGAACAGGAACACCGGGAGGAGTCCGACAGTGGTGCCACCGTTGGGATCGGTGGTGACCTCCGGAACCGGCATGAAGGGCCAGCTGTTGGGGTCTTTCCAATTGAGACTCGACCAGTCGTAGGTCGGGATAGTCGGGAAACTCCAGTTGGGCAGACTCCAATCGAAGGCAGGAGCGTCCGGGGCCACGAATAGTAGCCCGATAAGGACGGCGAATAACGCTAGACCGCGTTTCATGTTTTCTACTTATGCCCGCGGCGCCCTTGTGTAAATCGGCGGCGCCCACGCTGGCCAATCATAGACCGCGTGAAAGGGTCACCAAGTAACGGGACATACGCGACTGAAACCAAGGTGACAGGGACGGCGGCCTCGATCAACTATCGGCAGCCGGGCAAAGCGTCGGATGAACTCAGGAACCCTATCTTGATTCTTTTCGGGCTGGCGAAGCGCTAACAGGTTTCGCCCACCCCGTTTAGCAAGATGCGCGCTTCGCGCTCCGGAGCAGGTGCGCCTTCGCGCTGCCCAGTAGCGATCGCGAAATCTTGCTGCGCGGCTTTTCGGGTGAGCGCCAATTGTGTAAGGATCCGGACCAGCAACGCCCGGATCGAATCATGCGGCGCGAGCTTTACCCTGCGGGCTCGCCGCCTGACGCGTGTCGCGCACGAAGTGACCACGGGCAAACTCCGATGGAGGACGATTAGATGGCCAAAGCGGACGGCGGCGAATTAATCGCTCGCGTTATGCGCGAGAACCGCGTGAAGTATTGTTTCGCGATCAATGGCGGGCATCTGTTTCCGATTCTCGGCCAATTGCGCAACCACGATATCAAGCTGATCCACATGCGCCACGAGCAGGCGACCGCCTACGCTGCCGACGCCTACGCGCGCACGACCGGAGAAGTCGGAGTGTGCATGGTCACGGCGGGATGTGGACTTACCAATGCGGTCACCGGCCTGTGCGTCGCTGGCCTCACCGGCAGCGCGGTGGTTTGCATTTCGGGGCAGCATCCCAACACCGAAGATCATCTCGGTTCCTTCCAGGAAGCCTATGGTTCCGAGGTGGTGGACAGTTTTTCCAAGTTCACCAAGCGGGTGACCGACTGGTCGACGATCCAGTTCGATCTACGCTCGGCGTTCCGTGAAGCGATCTCACCGCCGCAGGGCGTAGCGCTGTTCGAGATTCCGCAGAACATCCTGTATCACCACGACGAAGACAATCGGCAGCGCAAGGGCGCCCGCGAATTCACCGTCGACGACGTGCGCTCGGCGGGCGACCCGGCGAAGATCGATCGCGCGATCGAGATGCTTGCGGCGGCGGAACGGCCGCTGATTGCCGGCGGCGACGGCTTGTTCTGGTCGCAGGCCGGACCCGAGATGCGCGAGTTCGTCGAGCTGACCAATATTCCGATTTATGCGCGGCGCGCGGGTCAGGGCGTGGTCTCCGAAGAACATCCGCTGGCGATTCGCGGCGCGTTCAAGAAGCCGTTCACCGGCAATGCCGACGTGGTGCTCGCGATCGGATTCCGCTACTGGAGCGGCGAGCATTTTGGACAGCCGCCGACCTGGACCGACAAGGCCAAGTATATCCAGGTCGATCCGACGCCGACCCGAATCGGATGGCAGGTTAACGCGGACCTGCCGATCGTCGGTGATCCGAAGCTCGTGCTGCGCCAGATGATCAACCGGATCAAGGAGCTCAAGCTCGACTTCGCGAAGAACAAATCCTCGGCGTGGGTGAAACAGGTCTGGGAGACGCGCCAGCGCTTCGATAAGCAGATTAAGGACCAGAACGAGAAGGTCGCGAAGAACCAGCCGATCCATCCGGCGCGGTTGTGCGAAGATCTGATCACTGTGCTGGACAAAAACGCGACCACGATTATCGACAGCTTCACGCTCTCCGGATGGATGAGCCGCGCGTTCACTTGCCGCTTCATGGGTCAGGTGGTCGACGCGGGGCCTCTCGCGCCGGTTGGTCATGGCGTCGGGATGGGAATCGGCGCGCAACTGGCGCGGCCAGGGCAGCAGGTGGTCGTGATCAGCGGCGACGGCGGTCTCGGAATCGGAGGCTGGGACATGGAAACGGCAGCGCGCTACAAGCTGCCGCTCATTACCATCTTGTGGAACAACAGCTCATGGGGTCCGAATTTCGATCAGATGCCGGGACTCAAGGGCCGCACCGATCCGTTCAACATGCTGCCCAATATCCGCTACGACAAGATCTTCGCCGAGATGGGATGCCATGGCGAGCATGTCGAGACGCCGGAGCAGATAGTCCCGGCGCTTGAGCGCGCGTTCAAGTCAGGCAAGCCTGCGATGATCAACGTGATTGGCGACACCGCGGTCGGCAACGCGACCCTGGGCGGGAACCTGCTCGGGTCGACAGGATCGAATTGATGGAGCGCTAGACCGTAACGACCAGGCCGCTGCGGCCATAGGAATGAGAAAGCGGGATGCGCGAGCGGGCGCATCCCGTTTTCATTGGCATAGGCACCGTTTTAGAATTCGAGCGGGGACCGGCGATCGGAAATGCGATTCCATAAACTTAAAGTTATACTTCTGATTACCACGGCGATCGTTTTTGCCGCGTGCAAGAGCGAACCGCCCTGCCCGCCCGGGACCCAGCTTATGGGAACGCCGCCGCCGGACGGCTCGGAAGTATTTTGCGCGAAAATGGTCGATGGGCAGCCGGTCAAGGAAGGACGCTTCACGCTCTACCGGCCGGACGGCTCCAAGATGATGGAGGGCTACTACCACGACGGCAAGCAGGACGGCGAATGGACGCTGTGGTACGACAACGGGCAGATGGCCTCGATCGATCATTACAAGAATGGGGTGCAGGACGGCGCGCACACGGGCTGGTACACAAACGGCAAGATTTCCGCGATGGGCCAGTTCAAGAACGGCAAGCGCGACGGCAAGTGGAAGCGCTGGGATCCGAACGGATTCAAGAACTGGGAAGAAGTTTACAAGGACGACAAGCGGGTGTCGTGAAAGGTGGAGCCGCCGCGCGCAGCATGAATGACGCCGCCGCCATTTCGATCGTCGACGTCGACCTCGCGAATGGAGAGCATGGACGCGCGCTGGTCGAACTGCTCGACGCATACATGCGCGATCCGATGGAAGGCGGCGTGCCCGCGCCGGAGCACGTCAAGCGTGAGTTGGTCCCGGGCCTTCGCACGCATCCGGCGTGCTACGCGTTCTTCGCCTGTCGCGGCGGCGTACCTAGGGGCTTCGCGATCTGCTTTCTGGGATTCTCGACCTTCAACGCGCGCGGGATTATCAACATCCACGATATCTTTGTAGCGCCCGAGTTGCGCGGCACCGGCCTTGGCAAAAAGCTGATGGATCGAATCGAAGTGAAGGCGCGCGAACTCAATTGCTGCAGGCTCACGCTCGAGGTTCGCGAGGACAATCACGTCGCGCGCGGGCTCTATCGCAAGGTCGGCTTCGCACGCGCCGAGCTCGGCGCCACGCGTGTCGTGCAGGAATTCTGGACCAAGGCGCTCTAGGCGCCGCTCACCGATCCAACTTCGGCGAGCGCGATGTTCTCGGCGGCGATCGCCGGCACGTAGTACGCCTCGGGCGAGCCCCACACCAGCGCCGCCCGCGGGCGCGCTCCGAGCGCAAGCGGATGATCGAATACCTGCGCGATATTGGCGTTGACGCGCAGCGCGTTGGGCGCCACCGGCTCGGCGCGCTCGCCGCCGCGAATCAGGTAAGAGTCGCCGCTCACCGTGCAGGTGAAATCGCCGGCACGCTGGCCGTTGATCGGATAGGTGTACCAGACCCGGCCGATGTAGACTCCGTCGCCGACCGCGCGCATCATCGCGCGCTCATCGACGCCGCCACGCGCGCGCATCACCACATTGGTTCCCGCCGAGCCCGGATGCGAATCAAAGCGGCGTCCTCCACCCTCGCCGAGCCGGTATCCGTTCAGCGGCGGGAAGTTGGGCTCCGCCACAGCATCGGGGCCGAGCTTCTCTGCGCGGCTCTCGTCGCTCAACAATCGATTGGTATCGTAGAAATTTGAGATCAGGCCGACGAGGCGGCCGTCGCGAATCAGATCGACGCGTCGCGTCGGCAGACCCTCGCAGGTGATGCGCCGGTGCACCGCGCCGAAGCGCGCAAGCGCGTCGTCGGCGAGACCGAGCCTGGGGTCCATCACGCGCGCACCGAAGCGCCCGTGATAGGCCGAGCTTGCGGCGTAAAAGGCGCCGGTAGTTAGCGAGCCCATCACCATGTAGTTCAGAATTTCGGCTACCGGCTGGGACCCGAATATGACGCGATAGGCGCCCGACGGTGGCCGCGCACCGCGCTGAAACGCGAGTGCGCGCGTAACCGCGTCGCGGCCGAGATGCGCCGCTGCACGGCGCATCTCGGCCGCCGACGCGCCCAGCGCGCTCGCCGTACCCTTGGCGTCGAGCGCCTCGATGAGCGCGCTCACCGAGGCGCTGAAGTGCGCGCTCTCGTCGGCCCGCACATCCGCGAAATTTGAATTCACGACCGCGATGCGGTCGTGAATGACCGAGACGTCGCCGCCGATGATGAGCCCCAGCTTTGCTCCCGCATCGCGGGAGCGCTCGGCGCCCTTAAGGACGCCGAGCGCCCCCGCGATGATCCGCCACGCCGCAGCCGCAATCGCGCGGTCGCCGGCTACGCCGGCGGCCGCGCGATTGCGGCCGTCCGACGCCGCGCGCGGCGCGTGCGGCGCCGCCGGGAACCCCGGGAAGTACGGGTCGACCACCGCGGAGCGCCGCGCGCTCAACAGCGCCGCGCGCACCGCGTCGAGGCTCAGGTCGGCGGCCTCGAACGCGCTGCCGATCTCGTGCGCGTCGCGCCGCGTGACGATCCGTACCTGGAAGCCGTCGGCACGCAGCGACTTGAATTCTTCGACTCCGCGACAGGGTATATCCGAGGTATAGTTGAGACGCGCGATACGATGCTCGGCGGAGGCGCAGTAGACCTCGAACTGGGCGACGTCCTGCTCACGCGCGATCAAGCCCGCCGCCGCGCGCGCGAAGCTCTTGAGCTCCGCGATACGGATCATCATCCGCCTCCCAGGCGCGCGCGCGAACGCAAGGTCGGCCCGCCGTTCGACATTCGCTTGACCTGCATCGGCTGCCCCTTGCCGCAGTTCGGAATCGCGATCAGCTGCAGATCGTTGCCGACCGCGTCGACGTTCATGAAGAAACGCTTGGAGTCGGCGATCACGCTACCGGAGCGGAAGAGCCGGCCCAGCCGCCCGTGCTCGATCTCATATACGCGGCGCGCCGAGATACGAAAGTTCTCGCGCGATTCGGCGATCGAGGGAATCTGATGGCCGCACACGTAGTAGCCGCGCTCGACCTCCGCGATTATTTTCTCCGGCGCCGTTTCGCCCGGCATGAAGAACGTATTCGACATTCTGATCAGCGGGACGTGCCACGCCTCGCTGGCGCGCGCCGCGCCGTTGGGCTCGACGCCGAGCGCGGCGGCGGTCGCGCGTGAGTTGAGGAAGCCGCGGAATAGTCCGCGCTCTATATGCATCACGCGGCGTCCGGCGGTGCCTTCGTGGTCGTATCGGTAATGGCCATAGCCGTCGAGAGTCGGGTCGGAACACGCGGAGAGAAGCGGCGAGCCGACCTGGCAGCCCACTTCGCTGTCGCCGAGCGAGCGCAGGAACCAACTCCGCCCCGCGTACGCCGCCTCCATCTTGAGCGCGCGGTCGGCCTCGCTCGGATGTCCGACGATCTCGTGCGCGGCCAGCGCGTTGAAATGCGGATTGGTGACCACGGTGACTTCGCCGTGGGGCGGCCTGAGCACAGGCGACGCGGCGAGCTCGAGCGCCTCCTTCGCAAGTCCGACGCAGAACGTGTCAAGGTCCGGATTCGGCATCAACTCGCCGCGCGATCCTTCCGCGAGGCACTCGAAGCCGCGCTGCTGCCCGATGGTATCGTAGCTCTCCTGATGGCCGTCGCCGTGCTGCGCGACTACGTAACAATCGCCCTGCGAGAATGCGAAGTTCTGCGCGATTACGCTGCCCTCGTTGCTGACATAGAGCTCGTGGCGCAACTCCGACATCGCTGCCGCCACGTTGAAGGCGATCTCGGCGCCAAGCGCCCGGACCGATCGTGACGCGTCGAGAGCGAGCGCCTTGAGCCGTTCGGGTGCGAGCGCGCGGGGATCGTCGCGGTACATGGCCGCGACTTCATCGCGCACCGGAGGGCGCAAGGCGAGCTCGCCGGTGTCGAGGCTGGTAGGCTGCCCGCCGATACTCTTCAGGAAGGCCGCCTTCTCGCGCGCGTCCAGGCGCGCGCGCTCGTACGCCTGATCGAGACCGTCGCGGATCGCCGCGGTGAGCTTGCCCGGCCGGCTCGCGAGGCGCCCCACTTCCGCGCCGGTCTGTCCGTGTCCCACCGCCCCGCTTCGGCTCGCAACGTCGACCGTGCACCCGAACGCGGCACTCTCGCTCTCGGAGCCGTCGCGCGGCTCTCCGTTGGTCGCCGCGGCGGAACGGTTGAACACCACTTCGAAACGCAGCTCGGCGTGCGCCGCGCCGCGATGAGACTTGACGAAGCGTGCGAGAATTGACGCGCCGTCGCGTTTGAGAAATTCGATCGCGTCGTACAGGTCAGCCATCGCTTAGTCCCGCCTCGCGTAGTCGCCAGGTCGCGGGATCACCATAGCTGACTGCGTCGGCAGGTTCGATCACTGCACCGTGATCGGAATACGCACATCGAATGCGGAATCGATCGCAACTCCATCCTTGACCGCCGGAGCGAAGCGCCATTCCTTGAGACCCTCGAGCAGAATCTGGTTGAGACGCAGGTTGTTGGTTGGCTGCGTGAGAGTGACGTTGACTGTGCCGTCGTAGGAAACTGTGAAATGAGCCATCGCCTCGGTCTGGATCACTTCGTCGCGCAGATCGTCCGGGATGCTCGGCACCGGTGCGTACAGTGCGCGAGCGCCGACGCTGTCGGTGCCAATACCACCGCCTCCTCCCGACGGCCCGCCCTCGCTGGCGCCCGCTCCTGTGGCCGGACCGGCGCTGGTCGCATTTCCTGATGGGGCCTCCGCTCCTTCCTTGCTTTTCAAGGTGCCCTCCGGCGACACCGGAATCGGCGGAGGCTCGGCGATTTTCTTCGGATGAGTCCTGAGCACCGGTTTGGGCTTGGCGACGTGCGGAGCCGCAACTCGCGGCGGCGCCGGATTCAGCGCAGGGGCGCCGTTACCTTGCAGCCCTGCCACCGGCACTTCGATGATTCGGGCTTCCAGCGGCGGGAGTTCAGTGATTGGCGGCGCGGACTGTTCGAGTACGGAAGAAAATCCGAGGAGCAGAACCATCCAGGTGATCACCGCCGCGATAATCAGCCAAGGCAGCCGGCGCCACGGATCGTCGAGATCGGGAAGCTTGTGGATGTGAACGCTGGTGCTCAATTTCAGTCGCGCTTGACCGCGATCATGAAGTGCTCGACGCCCGCGCGCCGCGCCTGGAGCATCGCTTCAACCACCGTTCCTTCCGGCGCGGCGCCGTCCGCTGCCACCACCAGGCCCGGGTCGCGGCCCGCCATCATCGGTTTCAAAACGAACGCGAGGCTCTCCAGCGTGGTCGGCGTCTTGTCGAGATAGAGCTTGCTGTCTTTGGTGATAGTCAGTGTCACCGGTTCCTTATGCTCCAGGGCTTCCGCGTCGCCACGCGGCAGGTTTACGTGGATCGAGTTGAGACTCTGCATCGACAACGACGCCAGCATGAAGGTGACGAGCAGGAAAAACATGACGTCGATCATCGGGATGATCTCGATTCGGCCGCGCCGATAGCCTCGCGACTTGCGGATCTTCATCGCACCGCCCGCTTGGCGTGAAGAGTCGCGCCCGGCTGCGTCTCGAGTTCCTCGAGGTTGTCGCGATCGAGGTTGTCCCGCTCGAGGTTCTTGTGCCCGGCGGTCTCCTGATCAAGCCGCACATGGTCGACCAGTTTCGAACCCAAGCGCTCCATCTGATCCATCGCTTGCGATTGCAGCCGGGAGAAAAAATTGAACCCGAACAGAGCGAACAACGCGATCAGAAGACCAAGCGCGGTGGCGATCAAAGCCTGCGCCACGCCCGAGGTGACCTGGGTCGGGGCGACCAGGCCGGAGCCGCCGATCACCTTGAAGGCCTGCATCATGCCGGTGATAGTGCCGAGCAAACCCATCAGCGGCGCCGCAGTGACGACGGTTTCGAGCACCCACAGTCCGCGGCTCAGGGCCTTTTCGATAGAGCCGGCCTCATCTTCGGCGCGCGACTCGACCCACCAGGCCGGCTTGGTTCGATTCTCCGCGATCACGCGGAAGAACCGGGCGTAGGCGTTGCGCGGTCCGGCCAACTCGAGTTGCCGCTCTAGATCGCTCCAAGAAAAGCCCCAGGTCTCGACCAGTTCGAGCATCGCGGGCGGTATCCGCAGACTTCGGTAGTACATCACCGCGCGATCGAAAATGATCACCAGTGCGAGGACGCCGAGCGCGAGCAGCGGATAGACCATCGGGCCGCCGAACTTCAGCGCATCCCACGCAGTTACTAATTCATTCATTGGTTATCCTGATTCCGACTCTATTTCGGATACTTAGTTCCTCTATTTCGAATAGTCAGTTCGCGACGCCGCCGCCGACGCGAGCAACGCCGTCATCGAAGCGCGTTCCGTTGTCTTGATAGCCTGAGCAAATTTCTGATAATGATTCTCAGTATCCAATACGACTTGAAATATAGTCAACACCTCTCGAAGTGCCCGGAGTCGAAGCATCCCGGTTTCGGTGTGCGCCAACGGCAGTCATTGCATGCCCAGCGCTGCCCATTTCGGCAACTCCCACTTGATGCCGCCGTAGAGGGCGCGGCGCGGACCGTACTGCGCGGCAAACACCCCGATGCCGGTGCCGTTGCGAATCTGGTAGATGTGATCGTTGAGATTTACGACCGCGGTGCGGAATTCGAGCGCGCCTTCCTTGAGCGGAATCCGCTTCGTGATTCCGGCATCGACCTGAATGTAGTATGGCAAATTTCCGGTGTTGGCGAAGCCTTTTCTCAGTCCGCTCCCGTAGATCCCGTCGACGCTGAACATGAAGTCTTTCCAGTTGAGCACTCCGCCCACCGACGATGAGAACGTCTGGTCATGATCGAGAAAGATGTAGTGACTATTGATGAACTTGAGTTCGTCCGGCGCAAAATTGAATTGCCCCGACTCGACCTGAGTGCCCTGCGCAACGCTGTAGGCAAAGTTGGCATAGGTATAGAGGTTCTCGTGCGTATAGGAACTGGTAAATTCGGTGCCGTAGACCCTGCCCTTCGCGTAGTTGAAAGTCTCAAAGATTAGCGCCGGCCCGAACTGACCCTCGTCGATGAGGTCGACCGCCTTCTTGTAGTAGGAATCGACCCCTACTTTTAGCCCTGGGAGCAGTTCCTGAGTCGCGCCGACGTCGAAATAGTGATCGCGCTCAGGGGTCGGAAGACCATTTCCGGTGGACGCGGGCGCGCCGGTGGTGCCTTCAAACTTCGCGATCGAAGTGACCGAGACCAGCTCTGTCGGCGGCGGGGTGAAGTAGCGCGCGTACCCGGCGTGCAGGGTGGTCTTCTTGAAGGGCGTGTACACGATCGCGAAGCGCGGACTCGCCTGGTCCGCGCGTACCAATCCGTCATACAGATCGAAGCGCGCCCCGTAATTCAAAGTCACCTTTTCCGAGACCTTCCATTCGTCCTGCGCATACACGCTGTATATCCAGGTCTGCAGGGCGACGTCGTCAACGATCGAGATCGGGAAAATCGAGGGCACCCCGCCGACGATCGGAAAAGTCGATTCGTGATTGTCGATCTCCGCGCGCTCCGCGTCCCAGTAGCCACCGATCCGGAAAGTGTGCGAGCCCCATCGGTAAGACGTATCGAGCTGGATTCCGTTTCCCCAATCGCTGCGGAACACTCTGGAAGCGGCGCCGTTGTAGATCAGATCGCCAACGTGATCCGGATTGAAGGTGACCGTCGAATATCTGCTGAACGGTGCGATCTGATAGTCGAAATTCGGTCCCACCACGCCCTGCAACGCGAACACCGCGAAGTAGTTCTGCTCGGTCTGGTTCTCGCGCACTTTCGCCGACGGATAGGGGGCGTCACGCCCGCCAGTGTGAACATCGGAGGCTGATCCGGATTCGCGGGAATCTGAAAATGATTAATCGCGGTTCCGGTAATCAGGCTCAGGCGCATGGTGGGCCCGAGCAGATAAGAGAAGTAGCCGAACGCGTTCCCCTGGTTGCTGGTATCGTGAATCGCGGTTGGTCCGGGCGTCGGCGGCTCGACTCCGCGATCGGTGCCGAGGTATTGCCCGGTAGCGAAGTAGCTGAGATTTCCGCGGGAGCCGCCGTATTCGAAGCTCGGCTCCGTGGTTCCCCGCTGCCCGCCGTAGAAGTCGAGGTCGCCACCGTTGTCGAGCAATCCGTCCTTGGTGTTGATGTCGATGATGCCTGCGGTACGCAAGCCGAACTGTGCCGGTAGTGCTCCGGTCAGCAAGTTGATGCTCTGCGCGAAACGCGGGCTCAACACCTGGCCGAACCCGGTGATTCCTTCCGGGAGTTGTACGCCGTTGATCCGGTACTGCAGGTTGGCGTGGTCGCCGCGCACGTGAAGCTGGCCGAATGAATCCTGCACCACCCCGGGCGCCTGCAGCAGCACCTGGTTAAGCGGCGTGTTAGCTCCTTGCGGCAACTCCTGGATCGCCTTCTGCGAGAACGAGTATTCGCTTCCGCCGGTAGTCGGCGATAGTTGATTGCGCGCACGGTCCAGGCGTTTTGCGACCACCGCGAGGCTGAGCGCTGCTTCCGACTGCAGCGCAATCTCCACCGGCCTCGGGCGCTGACTGGTTATCGAAACGACCGCGGTTGCGGTCTTGAAGCTCTGCTTGCGAGCCACCACCGCGTAAAAACCCGGCGCGACATCCTTGAATGTAAAGTGACCAGCGGAATCGCTTATCGTCGTGGCAGTAGCTTTACCGGCGCTGGCTTGCAGAGAAAGTTGAACGTCCTTCACGGGCCTGCCGATAGCATCCTTCACAGTTCCGGAAATGTTTTGCCGCATCTGCCGCGGCAGTTGCGCAGCAGCGTCGGCAGCCAAAAATATCTGGGCAAGCACTAAAGCTAGCCCCACCATAAGAGTCCTCATCACCCAATTCCCCTCGGTTCGGGCCGCGGCCACCGGCGCCACACTTTTCGTTCACGCGAAACGCGGCGCATGGCCGTGCCATGCAGCGTCGAAATCAGACCGGAAACGAGAGCGGATTAGGCGAGAACCGGAGGCCCGCGCGTCAGCGCGGAGAACTCCTTGAACGATTCGAAACTCGACGACGCCGCCTCAGGCACGGCGCGGAGTTGAACTGCGGGGCGCGCCAGCATCGGCGCGGCGCGCAAAGACCCTTTGGAATGAAACGCGAGCAGGCAGAGCGGGCAGAGCCCGCTGTCGACTGCGATTTCCGAGGCCGAGCCGATACGCTCGGTCTGGAAAATCTGATGAGTATGAATTGCGGCGGCGAGCTGTCCGGCGAGGATAACCGCGGCGCCGAAAACTGCGAGCGCGCGCGCGAGTCGCCGCGCCAGAGAAACCGGCCTGCTCTTCGCGCCTGACTTACGTTTAACGCCCAACTTACTTCTTCGTGCCTGCTTCGCGCTCGAAATTGATTTGGCGCGGGCGGAGCTTGTGCCGCCATGGCCCGGCTGTCATTCGATAGCCGGGCATCAACGGCACCGTGATCAGATTATGCCTTCGCGCTTGAGAGCATCAAGCTCCGAACTCTCGAGGCCCAGGTACTCGGAATAGATTTCGCCGTTATGCTGGCCGAGCAGCGGCGCGGGTTTGACCTCGACCGGCGAATGCTCCAGGCGCACCGGGCATCCTGGCATCGTGAAGTCGCCGCGCACCGGATGCTTGATCTTCACGATCATGCCGCGCTCGTTCATATGCGGATCGTTGAGCAGCTCGACGCTGTCCATCACCGCGCCGCACGGCACGCCCGCCTCGCCCAGGATGCGCATGACTTCGTGCTTGCTGTGCTGGCTGGTCCATTCGGTAATGATCGCGGTCAGCTCGTCGAGATTCTTCGCGCGCGTGCGCGGTTCCTTGAAGCGCTCGTCCTCGGCAGCCTCGGGATGGCCAATCGCTTTGCACAGGCTCTGGAACATCTCGGGCGTCGTGCACAGGACGTAGCAATAGTCATTGTCGCCGCCGGGCGCGCACTTGAAAATATCGCCGGGGGCACCCAGCCGGTTTCCCTGGCGTTTGCTCGGCTTGTTGGTCACGTATGTCCCCATCATCGGCACGCGCACGAAATTGAGCACCGCCTCCTGCATCGCGACTTCGACTTTCTGTCCCTTGCCGGTGCGCTCGCGTTGGATATACGCCGCCAGCACTCCGGTGGCCGCGTGGATGCCGGTGCCGGTGTCGCCAATCGTCGGCCCCGGCTTCAACGGCGGCGAGCCGGGAAATCCGGTGAGCGACATCGCACCACCCGCTGCCTGCGCGATCATGTCGAAGCTCTTGTACTTGCTGTACGGCCCGCTAGTGCCGAAGCCCTTGATGGTCAGGTAAATCAGCCGCGGATTGATTTCGCGCAGCCGCTCGTAGCCAAGGTCCAGGCTCTCGAGCGTACCCAGTGAGTAGTTCTCAGCCAGGATATCGACCTTGCGGATCAGATCGAGAAACATCTCGCGGCCGCGCTCGCTCTTCAGATTGAGCGTGACGCCGCGCTTGTTCGCATTGAGCAGGATGAAGTAGTACGAATCGATGCCGGGTTTTTCGGTGAGCGACCACCTGCCCTGCTCGCCGCGGTTCGGCGGCTCCACCTTGATCACGTCCGCACCGAGCCACGCGAGCATCTCGGTGCACGAGGTCCCCGCCTCGAACTGGGTAAGATCGAGAACCTTCACTCCCGCCAGTGCTTTTTCCATCGCCACCCTCCTGATGCGCGCGAGCCGCACGCCGCGGGCAGATCGAACGTCGAGCGCACACGCATAGCTTATCTAGCGCCCGCAACGGCGAACGGGCAAGCGCGAGACGTTGAGCGCGGGAGCGGGTTCCTTTTACTGAGCGTCAGCGGCGCGGCTCTCATTTGCCGACCGTAACGTCGCTCGAACAGCGCTCCGGTAATGCCTGGGAGCCGTGCCGGTTACCCGCTTGAACGCATTGCTGAATGCGCTCTCGGAGGTGTAACCGAGCAGGCGCGCGAGGACGGACACCTGCGTGCTTTCCTCTCGAAGCGCGCGCTCCGCAAGACGCATGCGCCACTTCGTCAGGTAAGTCAGCGGCGCGACCCCTGCGACGGTCTTGAAGTGCAAGGCGAACGTCGTCCGCGACATCGCTGCCGCCTTGGCGAGTTCCTCGAGCTGCCACGAACGGCCTGGATCGCCATGCATCAACCGGAGCGCGGGAGCGAGCCGCGGATCGCTGACCGCCCGCAGCCATCCGGCCGCCAAGGGTCCCGACGTTTCGAGATGCGCGCGCAAAATCTGGACGAAGATAAGTTGGGCGAGCTGTGCCGACGCGAGACTGGCGCCCGGAAGTTCAGCCTCCCGCTCGCGGATGAGTTGGTCGAGAAGCCATCGTAAAGGCCCGGCCTGAGGCGAAGCGGCCCGGACGTGGATCAACGGCGGCAGGACGTCCGCCAGCAGCCCTCCGCTCGACGGGTCCAGCCGCACATGGCCGCCGATCTGAATGCAGTCCTCGCCGTCGCCGAGTTTCGCAGTCTTGTTGCGGCTACCGGTGAACAAACTTGTCGCGTCAACCGGGACGGCCGCCAAATCGCCGCCGAGAACGAACGACCGTCGCGCCGAAAGGAGAAACACGTCTCCCGCTTCAACCCGCACCGGCGCCTCCTGGCCCTCGATGCTGAGCCAGCAGTTGCCCTTCACCAACGCGAAGAACTTGATCTTATCCGGCTCCGGAAAGCGGATCGCCCACGAACCACCGGCCGTGAAGCCGCCCGATACGACAGTTTCGGCGTTCGTGAACTTGAGGATATCGGAGAAAGGGTCAGCTCTCATTTCCGAACTGTCGCGCAAGTTATGCGGACTTTCAAGCATTCACAGTCCGGATGGCTGTCCCTATATTTCGTTTATCGGAGGACCGCATCAATGACTTTGAGCACACGCAGACTCGGTACTCAGGGACTGAAGGTGTCGTCTATCGGCCTGGGATGTATGGGCATGAGCCAATCTTACGGTCCCGCGGATGAAAGCGAGTCGATCGCCACACTGCATCGCGCCATCGACCTGGGATGTAACTTCTTCGATACGGCCCAAGGCTATGGTCCCCTCACCAACGAGGAGCTGCTCGGCCGCGCGTTCAAGGGCCGCCGCGACCAGGTGGTGATCGGCACGAAGTTTGGCTTTCGTTTCAAAGACGGAAAGCAGGTCGGCATCGAACGAGCCAGCCGGCCCGAGCATATCCGTGAGGCGGTGGAGGGCTCCCTGCGCCGGCTCGACACCGACTATATCGATCTCCTCTATCAGCACCGCATCGATCCGGCCGTGCCGATCGAGGACGTGGCCGGCACGGTAGGTGATCTGGTCAAGCAGGGAAAGGTGCGATTTTTCGGTCTCTCGGAGGCCGGCATCGCCAACATCCGCCGCGCCCACGCCGTCCATCCGGTTTCCGCGCTGCAGAGCGAATACTCGCTTTGGGAACGGAACCTGGAGCCGGAGATAATCCCGGTTTTGCGCGAGCTCGGCATCGGGCTCGTGCCCTTCTGTCCCCTGGGCCGCGGCTTTCTCACTGGCGAGGTGATGCGCGCGGAAGAGTATCCGGAAGGTGATTTTCGACGCACCGATCCGCGCTACCAAGGCGAGAATTACGACGCCAACGTGAAGGCGGCGCGGACAGTACGCGATGTCGCCGCGGCCCAGCACGCGACGCTCGGGCAAATCGCGCTTGCCTGGCTATTGCACAAGGGCGACGACATCGTGCCGATCCCGGGCACCAAGCGCCGCAAATATCTTGAAGAGAATGTGGCCGCCGAGATCCGTCCAGCTCGATCCCGCTCAGATGAAGGTGCTCGACGACGCGCTGGCGCCGGGAAAAGTCTCGGGCAAGCGTTACGCCGATTGGATCATGGCGACGATCGATCGCTGAGCGACCGCTGATCAATTCAAATTCAGGAGTTGGGTAGAGTAGCCACTTTGCAAAAACCCATCGGTTCCGGCTTCGACGCCGCGTCCACCGCCGACGACGTTATCAAGGGCATCGACCTGTCCGGCAAGATCGCGATCGTGACCGGCGGCCATTCCGGCATCGGCGTGGAAACCGCGCGTGCGCTGCGATCCGCCGGCGCCAGGGTGATCGTGCCGGCGCGCGACCGCGACAAGGCCGCGGCCGGGCTTCGCGGGATCGACGTCGAGATCGAGCCGATGGACCTGCTCGATCCGGCCTCGATCGATGCCTTCGCCGCGAGGTTCCTTGCCACCGGACAGCCGCTGCACATCCTCGTCAACAGCGCGGGCATCGGGGGCGCGCCCCTCACGCGCGACGCACGTGGCTATGAACTGCATTTCGCGACCAACCATCTAGGGCACTTCCAGCTTGCGCTGCGACTCTGGCCTGCCCTGCGCCGGGCGAATGGCGCGCGGGTGGTGTCGGTTTCGGCGTGGGCGCACAGCCGTGCGCCCATCGTGTTCGAGGACCCCAACTTTGAGCAGCCGCGACTATATCCCCTGGATGGCCTACGGCCAGTCGAAGACCGCCAACATCCTCTTCGCGCTGGCTATGGACGAGCGCGCCAAGGCAGAGGGCGTGCGTGCCTTTTCGCTCCATCCCGGCAGCATCGTCGGCACCGGTCTGTCGAAGTATGTGTCGCCGGAAGCACTTCGCGCGATGGGCCTTCTTGACGAGGACGGCAATCCCGTCATCGACCCCGCGAAGAATCTGAAGACGGTCGAGCAGGGTGCGGCGACCAGCGTCTGGTGCGCGACCAGCCCGCAACTCGACGGCATGGGCGGCGTCTATTGCCAGAATAGCGACATCGCCCCGCTGGTCTCGCAAGAGCTCGGAGCCAACCCGATCGGATCGATGGCGCTAGGCGTGATGCCCCACGCGGTCGACCCGCAAGCGGCAGAGCGTCTCTGGACCCTGAGTGAACAACTCATCGAGCGACGCGCTTAGCGCAATCAAGACATCGCCGCCCGCATACTCATTCGCGGACTCTGCCACACTGACGTCCACGCTGTGATTGAGAGTTCACGGGGTCTGTGTTGACACTCTTAAATGATGTGCTATAGCCTTTAGTCATTAGTTGCAGATGAGGGCAGATATCGGCTGAACCTGCAGACTTCCAAACCGTCAGCCGTCATCTCTTTCTTCCCGGGCGCTGGTTGTCGGTCGTGTTCAGTGTCGTTGTCGGCGAGGAGTGGTTTATGCGAGAAATCCGGTTGGTGGATCGACGGTGGCGTGAGAGGTACTCCACTCAACGACTCGGCGAGTTCGTCGCGCGCTGTCATGAGCGCGGGATTGCCGTCACACCCCAGCGGCTTGCCGTCATAGGGGCCCTGCTCGCCGCGGATGACCATCCAAGTACCGACGAGATCTGTGCCGCCGTACGGCGCAAGAATCCCCACGTCTCATTGGCCACCGTCCATCGGATTCTGGAGCAATTTTGCGAAGTCGGAGAGGCGCGCAAGGTAACGCTCCTGCACGACGTTGCCCGCTATGACGGCAACGTGGAGCCTCATCACCACGTCCTTTGCGTCCGCTGCCGACGGGTACATGACATAGAGATACCCGAAGTCGAAAAGCTTCTCGAAGGTACCCCCAGCCTGGGAGAGTTCGCACTGCTTCGCTGTTCGGTGGAAATCGAGGCCCTCTGCAAGCGCTGCCAGCTTGCCGAGAAGCGAATGCCGGCCCAACGTCACGCCACACCAATCTGAGATCTGTAGATTTGTAGATCGGTCCGAGCAGAAACGTCAGGGTTACTAGTAAAGAGGAAAACAAACGAGACAATTTCCTGAACGAAGATCAGGAGGGAAAGAAATATGCCAATTGATCATGATCTATCAACCGAAAAAGCCAAGTGCCCGGTATCGGGCGGTTCGCGCAGAAACGCCGGGGCTGGTCACCATACGAATGCGAACTGGTGGCCGAATCAGCTTAACCTGAAGGTCCTGCATCCGCAGTCCCCCCTGGCCGATCCCATGGGCAAGGAGTTCAACTACGCGGAAGAATTCAAGAGCCTCGACCTGAATGCCGTGATCAAGGACCTTCATGCCTTGATGACGGACTCGCAGGATTGGTGGCCGGCCGATTTTGGCCACTACGGGGGGCTGTTCATTCGTATGGCGTGGCACAGCGCAGGTACCTACCGCATCGACGACGGCCGCGGCGGCGCCGGAGCCGGCCAGCAGCGTTTCGCGCCGCTCAACAGCTGGCCTGACAACGCCAACCTCGATAAGGCGCGCCGGTTGCTCTGGCCGATAAAGGAGAAGTATGGCCGGAAAATCTCCTGGGCCGATCTCATGATTCTCGCCGGCAACGTCGCGCTGGAGTCGATGGGCTTCAAGACCTTCGGCTTTGGCGGCGGGCGCGAGGATGTCTGGGAGCCCGACGAGGTCTACTGGGGACCTGAGCACACCTGGCTGGCCGACGAGCGCTACAGCGGCGACCGTGAGCTCGCCACTCCCCTGGGCGCGGTGCAGATGGGCCTGATTTACGTGAATCCCGAAGGGCCCAATGGAAAGCCGGACCCAGTCGCTGCAGCACGGGATATCCGCGAGACGTTCCGCCGCATGGCGATGAACGACGAAGAAACCGTCGCGTTGATTGCCGGCGGTCACTCTTTCGGCAAAACCCACGGCGCTGGCGATGCAGCGCTGGTAGGCCCGGATCCGGAAGCCTCCAGCATCGAGGATCAGGGCCTCGGCTGGAAGAACAAATTTCGCACCGGCAAAGGCGGTGACGCGACTACCAGCGGCATCGAAGTCATCTGGACCACGACCCCAACCAAGTTCAGCAACGACTACTTCAAGCACCTGTTCAGCTACGATTGGGAGCTGACCAAGAGCCCGGCCGGCGCCAATCAGTGGAAACCGAAAAATGGCGCAGCCGCCGGTACGGTGCCCGATCCGTATGACAAGTCCAAGCGCCGCGACCCATCGATGTTGACCACTGACCTGTCTTTGCGGCTCGATCCTGCCTACGAAAAGATTTCACGGCGCTTTTACGAGCATCCTGAGGAGTTCGCCGATGCGTTCGCCAAGGCGTGGTACAAGCTGACCCATCGCGACATGGGGCCGATCTCGCGATACCTTGGCCCGCTCGTTCCCAAGGAGCCCCAGCTATTCCAGGACCCGGTTCCGCCAGTCGATCATGAATTGATCGGGGAGCGAGACATTGCTGCTCTGAAGGCCGAGATCCTCAAATCCGGATTGTCTATCTCGCAACTGGTCGCGACTGCATGGGCGTCGGCGGCGAGCTTCCGCGGCACCGACAAGCGCGGCGGAGCCAACGGGGCCCGCGTTCGCCTTGCCCCGCAAAAGGATTGGGAAGCGAACCAGCCGGCCGCGCTGGCCAAGGCGCTGCAGACGCTGGAAGGGATCCAGAAGAAGTTCAACGCTGCGCAGTCGGGCGGGAAGAAGAAGGTCTCGCTTGCCGACCTGATCGTTCTGGGCGGCTCCGCAGCCGTCGAGGAAGCTGCGAAGAAGGCCGGGCACGACGTGAAGGTCCCCTTCGCGCCGGGGCGCACCGATGCTTCCCAGGAGCAGACCGATGTGACCTCGTTCGCCCCACTTGAGCCGACCGCGGACGGGTTCATCAACTACCTGCGCAAAGGGCACCCGATACCGGCCGAGGAACTGCTGGTGGATCGGGCGCAGTTGCTGACACTGACCGCCCCCGAGATGACGGTTCTCGTCGGTGGCCTGCGCGCCCTGAATGCCAACGTTGGGCAGTCCAAAAACGGCGTCTTCACCAAGCGGCCGGAAACGCTGACCAATGACTTCTTCGTCAACCTGCTCGACATGCGCACGCAATGGCAGCCGGCCAATGGCTCCGAAGGCGTGTACGAAGGGCGTGACCGCAAGACCAACGAGGTCAAGTGGACCGGGACCCGTGTCGACCTGCTCTTCGGCTCGAACTCGCAGCTGCGCGCACTTGCGGAAGTCTATGCGAGCGCGGACGCGAAGGAGAAGTTTGTGAAAGACTTCGCGGCGGCATGGACCAAGGTGATGAACCTGGATCGGTTCGATCTCGCCGAGCTTAACGCAAAAGAGCGTTTATCATGAGCGGCGAGGGGAACTTCCCCCTCGCCGCTCTGTCCATCGCTTCACGGTCCTGGCGGTTGCCGCGAGCAGTCAGGCTTTGCGTTGTCCTTGAGTCTAGCCGCGAGAATGAGGGCCGCCTGGTTGAGCGGTCCGCCTCGCCTGCTCCGCACAGTGATCGCCGGAACTTCCGACGCCTTTGACATCGCCGACCTGAAGGACGCCAAGGTGCTGCTCGACGAGCTAAACGACTAGCCGGTGCGGTCTCCCTGCACCGAGATCCTCTGCGTCGGCCAAAATCCCGCTATTGGCCGGCGAAATACCTGCCTTGCATCCAACGCGCTACGTCCACCAGTCCAATCATCACCGGAACCTCGATAAGCGGACCGATCACGGCGGCGAACGCCGCGCCGCTATCGATTCCGAACGTCGCGACCGCAACCGCGATCGCAAGTTCGAAATTGTTCGACGCCGCCGTGAAGGACAGCGTCGCGCACTGCGGGTAACTCGCTCCCACCCGCCTGCTCAGCGCGAACGACACTGCGAACATGATTCCGAAATAGAGCAGCAGCGGGATTGCGATACGCACCACGTCGATTGGCATCCGCACAATTGCCGCGCCCTTGATCGAAAACATCACGACGATGGTGAAAAGCAGGAACGTCAGCGTCAGCGGGCTGATCTTTGGAATGAAACTCTGCCGATACCAGATCTTTCCCTTCACCATGGTCAGAACTTTCCAGGATGCGAGACCTGCAACGAACGGGAGGCCGAGGTAGATGGCGACGCTCTCGGCAATCTGACCGATCGTGATGTGCACGATCGCGCCGCCGAGGCCGAGCCATCGCGGAAGCACGGTGATGAACACGTAGGCGTACAGCGAAAAGAACAGCACTTGAAAGATCGAGTTGAACGCCACCAGCCCCGCACAATAGTCAGCATCGCCATTGGCCAGATCGTTCCACACGATCACCATCGCGATGCAGCGCGCCAGGCCGATCATGATCAGTCCGACCATGTATTCAGGGCGATCGCGCAAAAAAATGATCGCCAGCGCGAACATCAGGATCGGGCCGATAATCCAGTTCTGCACCAGCGACAGCCCGAGAATTTTCCAATCGCGGAAAACGTCGCCCAGTTCGTCGTAGTTCACCTTCGCAAGCGGCGGATACATCATGAGAATGAGACCGATTGCGATTGGTATCGAGGTCGTGCCTACGCTCAGGCGGTCGAAGGATGCCTTCACGCCGGGGAAGACCGCGCCGATCGCGACCCCAGCAGCCATCGCGAGAAAAATCCATAGCGTGAGGTAACGATCGAGGAACGAGAGCCTGCGCAGAACCGGCGTGGGCGCTATCGACATCGTCGCACTCATGCGTGAGTCCCCTGTGTCAGGTGCGGAGGAACGCGCGACGCGCCGCTATCGCTCGCGTCCTTCCGGAAGTTTGACGCGGCCGATTTCCGCGACCCGTTGCTGGAGTGCAAAGCTGTCGAGCGCGTCGATTCTAAAGCTGGTGAAAATTTTGATGCGATTTTCCAGCTCGCGGTAGACGCGGAAAAAGAAGCGCCGCTTCTCCTCGTCGCTTCCTTGAAAGGCCGCCGGATCTGCGACACCCCAATGCGCCGTGATCGGCTGGCCTGGCCAGAATGGACACTGCTCGGCGGCGGCCTGGTCGCAGACCGTGAAGACGAAGTCGAGGCGTGGACTGTCCGGCGCCGCGAACTCGTCCCAGCTTTTCGAGCGTAGCCGCGAGATATCGAAGTTCATCTGTTTGAGCAGCTCGAGCGTCAACGGATGCACGGCGCCCTTGGGATGGCTCCCGGCACTAAAGCCTCGAAAGGTCCCCCTGCCCCAGCGATTGATCGCGCACTCGGCCATGATGCTGCGCGCCGAATTTCCGGTGCACAGGAACAGGACGTTATATTCACGATTGGCCACAGCGCGCTCGTCCGTCGAGATTTCGCGCGCTACTGCGCTTTTGACGCCGCGCAGCAGGCGCTGCTCGAAGCCGGCGCCGGCGTGCAGCACGAATCGGATTCGCGCGCCTGCGACGGACGCGGAGCGACGTCGTCGCCGTACATGGTGTTCTCACCGAAGGTGTGAAACATCTCCCACGAGATGCCGCTTGGATCGGAGACCCAGCCTTTATTTCCGCGCGCGTAGCAGCACGCGGCGTTCTGCTGCCTGGCGACCGACTGCCCGGCGGCGGCGAGCCGTCCCGCGATTATCGCAAGCTCCTCGTCCGATTCGACTTGCAGCCCGAGATGGTCGAGACCGGTCGCGGTCGCTCCCGCGGTGATCGCAAAATTGACGCGCGGATCATCCAGCATCCACTTCGCATACTCGGCTTTGAGCACTGTCGGCTCGGCGCCGAACAGCGTCGAATAAAAGCGCACCGAAGACTCCAGGTCATCGACCCGCACGTGAGCGTGAAACCGTTTCATACTGCTAACCTCCGATTCTTCTTCGGCGTGACAGTCTGCGCAGGCGCACATTCGGAAGATCCGCAATCTGCTGTGGCTGAGGGACTGCACAGCTCAGGCCTTCCGCCGCAGCAGTTCTCGGTCAGGTATGAGAGCAGATCGTTCATCGCTTTGAAGTTGGCGCTGTAAATTATCGAGCGGCTCGCGCGCCGCGAGGTCACCAAGCCGGCAAAGCGGAGCTGATTCAAGTGAAACGAAAGCGTGGGCGATGGCTGCCCGAGGCGCTCGCCGATTTCCCCGGCAGGCAGACCCGTGGGCCCCTTCTGCACCAGGAGCCGAAAGATATCGAGGCGGGTATCCTGCGCCAGCGCGGCCAACGCCGCGATCGCATTTGACTTCTTCATAGTTCCAGACTTATAGAAATATCGAAGATTAGTCAACCGGCGTGGACAGCTGAGCGCAGCGGAAAAGAGAGCTCTTCCAGTGCGAATCGCCCCTCATCTATCGCGCCCTTCTTGCATCGGTCTCCCAGGACGCTCGCTTCAGGCGCGGACAGTGAGTCGGCGAAGAGAGCGCCGTCATTCTGGCGAGCGCATCCTCTGGCTGGAGCGCGAGATTCACTTGTGAATCGTGAGCAGTGTGCTATCCGGCGCTCGTAAAGTAAGATCGCGGACGACGATGGAGATTCACGGACACTGCGATTCGGCATTCGATCGCGTCAAAGACGCGTTCATCGAGAATTTTCGAGAGAGGCGCGAGGTTGGCGCTTCGGCCGCCGTCACCATCGATCAAAGAATGGTCGTGGACCTGTGGGCTGGGCTCGCGCGCCGAGACCCGCAATCGCCATGGACCCGCGACACGATCGTCAATGTCTATTCTGCAAGTAAGGGCATCGCGGCTCTGTGCGCCCATCGGCTCGTCGATCAGGGAAAATTGGATCTGGATGCCCCAATCGCCCGCTACTGGCCAGAATTTGCGCAGGCAGGAAAGAGTGAACTGCCGGTTCATCTGGTGCTCAGTCACCGTGCCGGACTACCCGCGATCAAGCAACCACTCCCGTCGGAGGCCCTCTACGATTGGGACCTGATGACAACTGCCCTGGCTGCGCAGGCTCCGTGGTGGCCCCCGGGGTCCAAGCATGGCTACCACGCGCTCACCTTCGGATATTTGGTGGGTGAGTTGGTGCGCAGGATTACCGGCAAAAGCCTGGGGACATACTTGCGCGAAGAATTCGCAGTTCCCTTGGGACTAGACTGCTTCATCGGCTTTGATGCAGCGGAGGATTCCCGAGTGGCGGACATAATTTCCCCTCCGCCGATCCCGGCCGAGCAGCGGGAGAGTGTCGATGCAATTTTCAAGGATCCTGAGAGCATGGCTGCAAAAGCAATCAGCAATCCCACGATGATATTGAAAGTCTGGAGCGCTCGAGTAGCCAACTCACGGCGCTGGCGCTCCGCTGAGATTCCCGCCGGCAACGCTCACACCAACGCACGAGCATTCGCGACTCTTTACGGTGCGCTCGCTTGTGGTGGAACTTACCGCGGATACAACGTGCTATCGGAAGAGAGCATCCGTCGCTGCTACACGGAGCAGTCCAACGGACCAGATGCCGTTAACCTAACTCCCACGCGGTTTAGCATGGGATTCAATCTATCGCTGCCGGAACAGAAGATGGGCCCGAATCCAAGAGCCTTCGGCCACAGTGGGGCAGGTGGTTCGATTGGCTTCGCGGATCCCGATACTCGGGTTGGCTTCGGGTACGCCATGAATCAGATGCTCCCTGGAAATCTGATCGATGTGCGCGCCGACGCGCTGATCGACGCGCTGTACAGGTGCCTTTGAATTGAAAGCAGAATTGCGAAACGTGGCCTGACTCCACGCTGGACGGTCAGGTCCCTGCTTCCTGCTGGTGCTTCCTTACGCGCTCTTGTCGATACGACGGGTTGATTAGGAAGCCCCTGGATCGCGCACGCCGCCCGCGACTTTGTTGCCCTTCGGGCGGGTTACTCTTGCATCGGTCTCCCAGGTCGCTTGCTTAGGGCGCGGAGACGGCGCGCGCCGGCGACCGTGCTCAGGAACGCTCCCGGTTCGACTCCAAAGCGCGCGGCGAGGGCTTGAATCTGCCGCACGTTGAGATGGCGGCGGCCGCGCAACACTTCGGAGACGACGCCCTGGCTGCCGATCTCAGGCAGATCCTTTTGAGTCAGACCGTGTTCCTTCATCAGGAAGCGGAGCACCTCGATGCCGGGAGCTTCCGGCAGGCTGTGATGCTCCCGGTCGTACGCCTCGATAAGCACGCTCAAGGTTTCGATCAGGCGATAACGCGGGTCCCTGGGATGGTCACCAACCTCATCCACGAGCGCATTGAGACGCGCGACGGCAGCGTCGTACTCCCGCTCAGTACGGATGGCGACCAACGACTCCATTGATTCAGGATTCCTGGTGGCTGCAGCAGTCCGAGTCTTCATTTCTTCCACCGTTCCACGTCGTATTCCGAATGCGCCACGATGGGCCGCTTTCAAGTCACGATTCAAGTGGCGTTTAAATTTTCTGACTCGCGTTAAACTTTTGTACCGCGTCTGATAAATCTGATAGCTGGCGCGTCGGCGCCGGTCGATGGTCGATTCAATTGGCTGAGGCAGCGGCAAAGCTCGCGCGGATTCGCGAGGAACTCAATCGGATGTTCCTCGAACGCGCGGAACTGATCGACGGCGCGCTCACCGCGCTGCTGTCGCACAGCCACGTGCTGATCATCGGGCCGCCGGGGACCGCCAAGTCGATGCTGGCCGACGAGCTGTGCGTGCGTATCGAGGGCGCCAGCTATTTCCAATGGCTGCTCACCAAGTTCTCGACCCCCGAGGAAATTTTCGGAGCGGTCAGCCTCAAGGGCCTCGAAGAGGACGACTACCGCCGCGTCACCGCGCACAAGCTCCCCGAGGCGCACATCGCGTTCCTGGATGAAATCTTCAAGGCCAACTCGTCGATCCTCAACTCGCTGCTCACGCTCATCAACGAGCGCGTGTTCCACAACGGGCGCGAGCGCGTCAGCGTGCCGCTGGTCACGATGTTCGGCGCGTCCAACGAGCTTCCCGACGAGGAAGAACTGACCGCGCTGTACGACCGCTTCATGCTCCGCTTCATGGCCGACTACATCACCGAGGACTACAACTTCTTCAAGATGCTCGACGGCGCGCGCGGCGAGAGGCCGACCACGATCACGTTCGCCGAGCTCGACGAGCTTGCCGCCACCGCGCGCGCGGCCGCGATCCCCGGCGGAATCCTGCGCTCGCTCGCGGAGCTGCGGCGCGAGCTCGCGCACCAGGAAATTATCGTCTCGGATCGGCGCTGGAAGAACGCGCTCGGCGTGCTGCGCGCGCACGCGACGCTGCTCGGGCGCGATGCAGTCATCGAAGACGATCTGATGTTCCTCAAACACGTCCTCTGGAAGGACCCCGAGGAACGGCCCAAGGTCAATGACGCGATTCATCGCCTGGTCAAAGGCTTCGAGGAAGAGGCGCGCGAGCTGCTCATCCAGAGCCAGGAGCTGCGCGACTACGCCGAGCGCGGATGGGAAAGCGAGGAGTTGAAGTCGCGCGCGCTGATCGAGGCGCACACCAAGATCGCCAACATCCTGGCCAAGTTCGACACGATGCTGCGCGATGCGGCCGAGGGCGGGCGTCCGACCGAGAGCGCGCAGGCGATGCGCTCGCAAGTGAAGGAAATCCAGAGCTCGATGCTGCGGCGGATTTAGCCGGCGCGCGCCATGCCAGCGGAAGAATCAACGCCGGCAATCGTGCTCCGCGCGCGCGATTACTCCGAATCGGATCGCATCGTCACCCTGCTCACGCGCGACCTCGGCAAGCTCGGCGGAATCGCCAAGGGCGCCAAGGCCTCGCGCCATCGCTTCGAGCGCAAGCTGGAACCGTTCTCGCACGTGATGCTGCATTTCCGGCGCCGCCGCGGCCAGTTGGTTTTTATCACCCGCGCGGAGGCGGCGGACCTGGCGCAGTTCACGCTCGACGACGACCTCGGCAAGTTCGCGCTCGGCAGCTACTTGCTCGAGCTGACCGACGCGCTCACCCGCGAGGAAGCCGAGGCGGCGCGCGCCTATGAAATTCTCGCAAGCGCGCTCGCGACGCTCGCGCGGCGCGGTGCGGATACGGCGCTGCGGCAGGCATTCGAATTGAAACTGCTGCAATGGGCGGGCTTCGGCCTGGAGTTCGCGCGCTGCCGGAACTGCGCGAGGGCAGGCAGCCTCGATACCGCGGCGGTGTATTTTGTCGTCGCGCGCGGCGGCGTGGTGTGCTCGCGATGCCGTCCCGGGGTAGCCGAGGGCGCAATCCGCCTCGACGCACGTAGCGCGGCGGCGCTCGCGCGGCTGTCCGCACAGCCGCTCGACGATGCGCGCGGGTCCGCGCCGGCGGGGCCCGACGGCACGCTCGCACTCGCGCGCTTCATCTCGTCGGTGGTCGACCGGCGCCTGCGCTCGGCAGAGTTCCTCGATTCGATCCTCCCCAGCGCCGTCAAATCCTGAAAATAAGCGACGCGTAGCAATGATATCGCGCTAATTGACCGCGCTCAGCCACCGCTCGCGCGCAGATTCGCGTCGGTATCACCGGCAACCAATCGCACCGTCAGATAGCGTCCCGCGTCGTGCTCTACGAGCACGATTCCGCAATTGGCGGGAACATGCGCGCCATCCCATCCTCCAGCGACGTGTGCCCACAACGATCGCATCACACCGCCATGGCTCACGATCACGACTTCCTCGCGCGCGAAGCGGTTGGCAACCTGGTCAACCAACGGTCCCGTCCGCGCAAGAACATCCTCATGGCTCTCGCCGCCGGCTGGACGCCATTGCCACGAGCGATCGCGATCGAAACTCGGATCATTGAGGACGAGATCGTAGGGCTGGCCGGCGAGCTGGCCCAGGCTCTGCTCGCGAAAGCCCGCTTCGATTTCGAGCGGCACCGCGAGTTCCGTCGCGATGATGCGAGCGGTGTCCCGCGCGCGCAGATACGGGCTCGCGATCACGAGCGCGGGCTTGAATTGCTCTCTGATCCGGCACGCGGCTTCGTAAGCTTGCTGGCGACCGAGATCGGTCAGCGCCGCGTCGGGAGAGCTGGTAAAGCGACGGAAACGATTGCCTTCACTCTCGCCATGGCGAACTAGAATTAGTTTACCCATTTACCGATAGTCTAAGTCCACTTTGATTTGCCTACAGCATTCCTTCGACTCTTCGGTTCTACTAGGTTATCAGTCGTATGTCACGTGCTCTTTTTGCCGTCATCAGGCCCACCGACCGGCCTCGTCCAGGCGCGGAATGCCTCTAGCAGATCGATCGGCAGAGGAAACACGGTGGTCGAATTGTGATCAGTCGCGATCTCAGCAAGCGTCTGCAGGTATCGGAGCTGCAGCGTGATCGGACTCTTACTCATGATCTCGGCCGCTTCGGCCAGGCGTTGCGCAGCCTGAAATTCGCCCTCTGCCGCGATCACCTTGGCGCGCCGCTCGCGTTCAGCCTCGGCCTGCGCCGCGATCGCGCGCTGCATCTCCTGCGGCAGGTCGATGTTCTTGAGCTCGACCAGCATCACCTTGATTCCCCACGGCTCGGTCTGCGAGTCGACGATTTCCTGGATGCGCGCGTTCAGCTTGTCGCGTTGCGCGAGTAGGTCGTCGAGCTCAGTCTGCCCTCCGACTGAGCGCAGCGTGGTCTGCGCGAGCTGCATCGTGGCAAACAGGTAGTTGGCAACCTCGGTCACCGCGCGCGATGGATCGATCACGCGGAAGTACAGCACCGCGCTGACCTTGACGGTGACGTTGTCTCGCGTGATCACGTCTTGCGGCGGCACATCGAGCGTGACGGTGCGCAGATCGATCCGCGCAAATCGCTCGAGCACCGGGATCACGAAGATCACCCCGGGCCCGCGGTACGGCAGCAGCCGTCCGAGACGAAACACCACGCCGCGCTCGTACTCGTTGAGTACTTTGAGGCCGCTCATAATGAATACGACGACGATGAAGACGATTACGCCGACTCCTGCCGCCATTGCATAACTCCTTGGCAGTGGCTCCCAATTGCGGGGCGCGCTGCGTTTACCGATAGGAACGCTGGTTCGTTACTGCGCCTTCTGCACCTTGATTTCGAGGCCGCGCACGGCGTTGACCCGCGCCCGCGCGCCGGCCGCAAGAACGTCGTCGCTGCTCGCGCGCCAAATCTCGCCGTGCACGAAGACCTTGCCCGGCGTGCCCGGCGCGATCGCCTCGCGCACCTCGCCTATTTCACCGATCATTCCTTCCGCGCCGGTGGTGGCAATGCGGCGCCGCTCGCGCGCGACCACGTAGCTCAGGCCGAGAATGATCACGGTGAGCGCCGCCGCGCCTCCGTAGATCATCTGATGGCTCACCGCGAGGTTGGTCTTCGAAGTATCGATCAGGAAGAGCGAACCGATCACGAACGCCGCGACGCCGCCCAGCCCCAGGATTCCATAGCTGGTGACGAACGCCTCCGCTATCAGCATCGCGACGCCGAGGAAGATCAGGAGCAGTCCCGAAATGTTGACCGGCAGGACCTGGAACGAAGTGAGCGCGAGCAGTAGGCAGATCGCGCCGGCGACGCCGGGAAGAAAAACCCCCGGATGCGCGAACTCGAAGTAGAGACCGACCAGCCCGCCCATCAGCAGCAGGTATACGATATTCGGATCGGCGAGCGTGTTCAGGAAGAGTTGCCCGAGCGTCATGCGCGCACGCCGGACGGTCGCATCCGCGACGTCGAGCGTAAGGATGCGGCCTCCGCCGAGCGTGAGCTTGCGCCCCGACGCCTGGGTCAGCAGGCTCCGCAGGTCGGGTGCTATTATGTCGATCACGTGCTTCTGCAGCGCCTCACGCTCTCCGATCGCCGCGCTATGTCGCACCGCCTCTTCGATCCAATCCGGATTACGGCCCCGCTGCTCCGCGATCGTTCGCGCGAACGATACCGCGAAATTTTCTACCTTCTCGCCCATCACGCCCTTGATGTCCGCGCCGCCCTCCTCGACCGGATGGGCCGCGCCGATCGTCGTCCCCGGCGCCATCGCGGCGATATTGGCCGCCTCGGTGATGAAGGTTCCGGCCGACGCCGCGCTCGCGCCCGACGGCGCGACGTAGACCATCACCGGCACCTCGGACGCCAGAAGATCCTTGACGATTTGTTGCGCGGAGGTCATCAGGCCGCCCGGCGTATCGAGTTCGATGACCAGCGCGCTGGCGCCCTCGGTATGCGCGGTGGCAATGGAATCTTCGATGAAGTTCGCGACCGCGGGATTGATCGAGCCGTCGATCGTGATCAGTTTCACCCAATGATGGGCGGCTGCCGCGTCGGTGGCAGCCGCGTGTGCGCCGACCGCGCAGAGAGCCGCGACAAAAATCAGCGCCGCTACGACACGGAGGCGCGCGTTCACGACGGATTTCCGCGCGGCGGCAGCGAGCGTCCCAGCTCCTTCATGACGAGCTGGATATCGGCCCATACCACGCGCTTCTCGCTCGGCGAGCGCAGCAGGTAGGCGGGATGAAAGGTCGGCATCATCTTGATACCGCGGTAATCGTGCCACACGCCGCGCAGGCGCGAGATGGGCGTCTTCACTTTGAGGAGCGCCTGCACCGCGAAAGTTCCCAGCCCTACGATCACGCGCGGGCGCACGAGATCGATCTGCCGCATCAGGAACGGCTCGCACGCGACGACTTCGTCGGGCTCAGGATTGCGATTGTCCGGTGGGCGGCACTTGATCACGTTGCAGATGTACACGTCGGCGCGCGCCATCCCCATCCCGCGCTCGATGATGTCGGTGAGCAGTTGGCCCGCGCGGCCGACGAAAGGCTCGCCGCGCGCGTCCTCGTCGGCGCCCGGCGCCTCTCCGACAAACATGAGATCGGCGTCCGGATTTCCCACGCCGTACACGAGATTGGTTCGCCGCGGCGCAAGTTTGCATCTTTGGCAATCGCCGATGAACTCGCGCAATTCGGTCAGGGTCGCGGTTTTCTCGAGCCCCGGGTAGCGAGAGAACAACTCGACGCGCGCTGCCGTCGGTCGCACCGACGGAGCCGATACGGGCTCATCTACCGATGGCGGAGCCACGCCTGCCGCTCCAGCGGTTCGCGACGCGCCGGACGTTTGCGGCACGCGCGCCGGCCCGGCGGGCAGGCCGTCGAGTCCTTCCTCGCGCAACTGCTCGACATAATCGCGCAGCGTCGCGATCACGACGCTTCTGTCTGGCGGCGCCGATGACTGCCCCATAAGATCAGGCCCGGCCGCAGCCCCGGAGCTCCGGAAGCCGCAGCGCGCGCCCCCATATGATGATAGTTGTCGCCGCCTGCTCGGTCATCGCGTTCCTCCTGCTAACCCCGGAGTCCGCGTTGGCATGGGGGCCGGTGACTCACATCGCGCTCGGTGTGCAGGTGCTTGCGACGGTTATCACCCCCGACCACCCGCTACAAGCGACTATCGCGAACCTGCCCGAAGTCTTCCTGTACGGCAGTCTTGCCCCCGACATCGTGCAGGGCCGCCGCCTGCAGAGCCGGCTCCGGCGCCATTCGCACAACTGGGCGACGGGGCTCGATTTGCTGAGCGCGGCGCGCGGCGCGGAGCAAACGGCATTTGCGCTCGGCTACCTGGCGCATCTTGCCGGGGACATCGTCGCGCACAATTTTTTTCTGCCCGCTCGCTTCATCGGAGGCTTCGACTCGCGAATCGCAAGCCACATCTATTGCGAGGCGCGCTTCGATACCTTCCACGATCGCGGCCATCGCGAGCTGATGCTGAAAGTGATCGATGCCGACTACCGCCCGCTCAACCGGATGCTCAAGCGCGCAATCGATTCTCCGCTGGTGTCCTTCTCAGCGCATCGCGCCGTATTCGAGGGCGGCCTCAAGCGCATACGCGAGCTCTACCGCGTGATGGAAGCGCTGGGCGGTCCCGACAGGTCGGAGCGCGTCGATGTGGACTTGTTCTCGTCCGCGTCATGCGCCTCGATCGCGGGTGTGCTCGGCAACTCGACCGACGCGCCCGCATACAAATTCGATCCGATGGGCGAGCAGGCGATCAAGAGCGCGCTTACCCTGCGGAGCAATCTCCGGCGGCTGGTACGATTGGGTCCCCAGGCGCGCCGCTCAGCACGTTCGATGGCCGAGACGATGGTCGCTGACCTGCGCGCCCATCTAAGGGAGAGCACGTTCGCCGCGCCATCAACCGCGTAGCGCCGCGCTCGAAACTGCCCGCATTGCGCGCCGCGCGCGACTTCAGGCGCGGACGCCTTCGATCAGACTGAGGCGAGCCGGAGTCGGAACGATCCTGGTGAGCCTGAAGCCCGCTCGCTCGTAGAGCGCGCGAAACTCCGCTTCCGAGCGCTGGCGGCCGCCGGTGCATACCAGCATGTTGACGTCGTTGGAAACGGACCTGCGGCAATCGGCGGACTGATCGATATGCGTCGGATAGACACCCTCGGCGATTAGCAATTTGCCCTGCGGCCCCATCGCGCGATGGCAACTCTTCAATATCGCGGTGGCACGCTCGTCGTTCCAGTCGTGAATGACGTGCTTGAGCAGGTAGGCATCGCCGCCGCTCGGCACTTCCTTGAAGAAATCTCCGCCGACCGCTTCGCATCGCGATTCCAGCCCGGCCTCCGCGATCCTCTTCTTGGCGCGCTCGGCGGACTGCGGCCGGTCAAAGACGATCCCGCGGAGGTTCGGGTTGGCCTGCAGGATTCCGATCAGCAGCGCGCCGACGCCGCCGCCGACGTCCACCAAGGTGCCGAATTTCGAGAAATCATACGCCGCAGCCATCGCCTTCGCGGTCAGCGGCGCGAAGGTCGCCATCGCGTCGTCGAAATCCTTCGCGTCCGCCCCCATGTTGGAGAAAGGGTCCGCGTCCGGCGACTTGCGGCGAAACGCGGGCTCGCCGGTCTGAACGCAATATTCGAGATCCTTCCACGAATCCTGGATGCCCTCGCCGGCGAACAGCATGATCGACGCGCGCATCGAACCCGGCACGTCGGCGCGCAGGTAGTCTCCGAGCGGCGTCAGCGCAAAGTTGCCGTTCTCCGCCTCCGTGAACACGCCTGCTGTCGCGAGCAATCGCATCACGCGATTCAGTGAAGGCGCATGCATTCCGGTGGCGCCAGCCAATGCGCCGTAAGTCCGCGGACCGTCCTTCAGTTGATCTGCGATTCCCAGCTTCACGGCCAGGCACAACGCCCGCGACAGGTAGTGCCCGATGGCAATCTCGTAAAGCGCAATCGACGTAGGTTGTGACGAAGACGATGGAGCCGCTGCCGATGCGACCTTCGGTTCGGTTGCCACGATCGATTCTCCTGTGCGCGCGTCGCTGATGAAGATATAACCGGCGAAGCACCCAAAAGGTTACGGCTAGCTGAACTGCTCCCGCCGTACGCCGGCGACAACGGAGCCGGCTCCGAGCGTCGGTCCAAGTGTCGCACTTGGACCGACAGGAAGCGCGAAACCCGCAAGGGGTTTCGCATGTCTCGTATTGATTTTCCGGTGCGCGCGCCGCCTACCCGCGTCAGCGGACGGCGCGGAGACGCGGCGACTTCGACTTGCCGCTGACGAGCGCGACGACGCGATCGAGAATCAAATCCGCGACCTCGTCCTTGGATAGCTTGGGATGAGTCTCGGCGCGGCCGTCGGCGCCGATCAACGTGACAATATTGGTGTCGACGCCGAAGCCCGCGCCTTCCTGGGTGACGTCGTTGGCCACGATCAGATCGAGCCGCTTGCGTTTGAGCTTGTCGCGCGCGTTCGTTTCCAGGTCATCGGTCTCGGCCGCGAAGCCGACCACGATTCGCGAGCCCTTCTTAGCGGCCAAGCGCGGCATCTCATCGGCGATCGGCGCCATCTCAAGCGCCAGTCCTTTCGCGCTCTTCTTGATCTTGCCGGCCGCCGGTTTGGCGGGACGAAAGTCCGCGACCGCCGCGGCCATCACCAGCGTCGTGCACCACGGAAAGTTGCTCGACGTCGCGGCGAGCAGATCGGCGGCGCTGGTCGCGTCGGTTCGCTCGACGCCGTACGGCGTCGCGAGCGCCGACGGCCCGGCCACCAGCTTCACCGCCGCGCCGCGCCGCCATGCGGCGCGCGCGATCGCGAACCCCATCTTCCCCGACGATCGATTGGACACGAAGCGCACCGGATCGATCGCTTCCTGGGTCGGCCCCGCGGTGACCAGGATTCGCTCGGCGGCAAGATCCGGGGCCGAGAGCATCCGCTCCACTTCCGCGACGATCACGGCCGGCTCGGCAAGGCGACCCTTGCCCTCGTAGCCGCAGGCAAGGTCGCCCTCGCCCGGTTCGATTATGGTCGCGCCGCGCGCGCGCAGCCGCGCCAGGTTTTCCGCGACCGTCGGATGCTCGTACATGTGCACGTTCATCGACGGCGCGAACGCGATCTTCGCGCGCGTCGCGAGCAGCACGGTGGTCACGATGTCGTCGGCGATTCCGACCGCGGCCTTCGCGATCAGGTCGGCGGTCGCGGGCGCGATCACGATCGCGTCGGCCGAGTCGGCCAGCCGGATATGCCCGATCTGGGATTCCTGGGTGAGGCTGAAGGTGTCGGTCGCGACCGGATTCTGGCTGAGCGTCTGCAGCGTGAGCGCGGTGATGAACTGCTCGGCGTTGCGCGTCATCATCACCTGCACTTTCGCGCCGCGCTGAACGAGCAGGCGGACCAGCTCTGCGGACTTGTAGGCGGCGATCCCGCCGCTCACGCCGAGAACGATCGTCTTACCGTCGAGCGCGTTCATGACCAATCAATTCTACGAGGAGGAGAGCGATCTGGCTACCAGCAAGAGCTTAGTCCGTTTACCGCGCCGCGATGCGTCTGCTCAGTCGTAGTACTCCAGCCCGAGATGCGTGATCAGATCCTCGCCGCGCATCCAGCGCAGCGTGTTCTTGAGTTTCATGAGCTGGATGAAGATGTCGTGCTCGGGATAAACCTCCGCCGCGTGCATCGGCGCCTTGAAATAGAACGACAGCCATTCCTGGATTCCGCGCATGCCCGCGCGATGCGCCAAGTCGAGGAACAGCACCAGGTCCAGCACAAGCGGCGCCGCGAGGATCGAATCGCGGCACAGGAAGTCGATTTTGATCTGCATCGGATAGCCGAGCCATCCGAAGATATCGATATTGTCCCAACCCTCTTTGGCATCGCCGCGCGGCGGGTAGTAATTGATTTTCACCGAATGGAAAACGTTGCCATATAGCTGCGGATACAGTTCCGGCTGCAGAATCTGATCGAGCACCGAGAGCTTCGTCTCTTCCTTCGATTTGAATGAACCGGGATCCTCGAGCACCTCGCCGTCGCGATTGCCGAGGATGTTGGTGGAGAACCAGCCCGACATCCCGAGCATGCGCGCCTTGAGGCCCGGCGCGATCAGCGTCTTCATGAAAGTCTGGCCGGTCTTGAAGTCCTTGCCGCAGACGGGAAGATTTTTTTCGCGCGCGAGCTCGAGCAGCGCCGGCGTATCGGTCGTCAGGTTGGGCGCTCCGTTGGCGTGCGGTACTCCCATCTTCAGCGCGGCGTATGCGTAAATCTGGCTGGGCGCGATATCGGGATCGCTGTTGCGCAAGCCCGTCTCGAACTCGCGCAAGCTCTGATGCACCCTGGACGGCCGATGAAACACTTCGGTCGAGCCGCACCAGATCATCACCGTACGCGCGACGCCGGTGCGCTTTTGAAACTGCCGGATGTCGTCCATCAACATCTCGGCCTTGTCCATCTTGCTGCGCGCCTCTTTCACGTTGGGGCCGTGGATGCGGCGCACGTAGTCGGAATCGAACACCGCCTCCATCGGCACCAGCTTTTTGAGCGGCTCGCGCACCTGTTCCAGCAGCGCGGGATCGAGCACGGCGGCCTTGCGCGCCGCTTCGTACGCGTCGTCCTCGAAAATGTCCCAGGCGCCGAATTCGAGATCGGCGAGAGCGGCGAGCGGAACGAAATCCTTGATCAGCGGCGAGCGGCCTTCGGTGCGTTTGCCGAGGCGGACGGTGGCGAGCTGCGTCAGCGATCCGATCGGCGCTCCGAGTCCGCGTTTTACCGCCTCGACGCCGGAGATGAACGTGGTGCTGACCGCGCCGAGGCCGGGCAGCAGGACGCCAAGCTTGCCGGTGGCCGGCGCAATCTGGACGTTGCCCTTGTTTGCCACGTTAAGACTCCTGATTCAGCGAGGGGCGTGTCAGCACGGCCCGCCAGCGACGATAGCATGCGAGCGCGGAGAGCGCTTGGCGTTCGCGCCGCGGGTCAGGCCTTCCTGAAGCGCGACGGATAGTCGGCGGCGAACGCCTGCTCGGGATGGAGCCGTTTGGCGCGCTCCAGCAGCGCGTCTTCGGTCTCTGGGATGTTGGGATCCGGGATGCAGCAATCGACCGGGCACACCGCGGCGCATTGCTCCTGGTCAAAAAATCCGACGCACTCGGTGCACTTATCAGGAACGATGTAATAGATGTCCTGCTTGATCGCTGGATGCGTCGCGCCGTCGAGCTCCCACTCACCGCCGCCTTCGTAGATGGCAGTGTTGGGGCACTCAGGCTCGCAGGCGCCGCAGTTGATGCATTCCTCGGTAATCAGTGTCGACATGATGCGATCTTTCAGTTGGCCGCGGCGGCGTTTTCAATCCGCCTCGATTTCGATGCGCGGCTCGATGCAATCGAGGCGCAAGGATATCGGCCGGTTGATTGGGGAGCAAGTGCGTACGGGCATCAACTCGCAGGCATCAGCTCGACGACGCGGCGCGCGAGATCGAGAAACGCCACGCTCGCCGAATGTGTGGGATTGGCGACCACGATCGGAGCGCCGGCATCACCGGCCGCGCGCACCTCGGGGTAAATCGGGATACGCTCGAGCAGGCCGATGCTTTCCTCGGCGGCCATCTTCTCGCCGCCGCCCGCGCCGAACAGCTCTTCACGCTCGCCGCAGTCGGGGCACACGAAGTAGCTCATGTTCTCGACCACGCCCAGCAGCGGGCAATGCACCTGGCGGAACATCTTGACCGCGCGCGACGCGTCCAGCAGCGCCACGTCCTGCGGCGTCGTAACGATCACGACGCCGTCGATCGCGACCTGCTGCGCGAGCGTGAGCTGCGCGTCGCCGGTGCCGGGCGGCAGGTCGACCACCAGGAAATCCTGCGAGCCCCACAGCGTGTCTTTGAGAAACTGGCGCACCGCGCCCATCACCATCGGACCGCGCCAAATCACGGGCGCCTTTTCGCCGAGGAAGAAACCGATCGAAATCAGCTTCACGCCGTAACGCTCGATCGGATAGAAGTGCTGCCCGTCGAGCGCCTTGGGCCGCTCGTCGCGCACTCCGAACATCATCGGAATCGACGGACCGTAGATGTCAGCGTCGAGCAGTCCGACGCTGAGGCCCAGCCGCGCCAGCGCCGCCGCCAGGTTCGCCGCGACGGTCGACTTGCCGACGCCTCCCTTGCCGCTGGCGACCGCGACGATATGGCGCGTGCCCTCCAGGCGCACGCGTCCGGTCTTCTCGCCGAGCTCGGCCTCGAGCCGGCGCACCCGCAAGTCGACCTTCTGCACGCCGAGCTCGTGGGTAAGCGCGTGATGTATCGAGGCGGCCAGCTCCTTCATCACCTCGTCGCGCTCGCTCGCCTGGCGCAGCGTGATCGCGAAGCCACCCTCGGCAATCGGCGCCACGTCCTCGACCATTCCGAGCGCGAGAATATCGGCCGAGTAGCCGGGATAGCGCACCCGGCCCAGAGCCTCGAACACCGCCTCGATTGGTAATTTGCGCGCCATCTATTCGCCTGCTGAGATCTGTCTCACGTCTTCCAGTCTACGCGAACGGCGATTCCCGACAAATGCAGGCGCTGACCGGTTCCACCCACCGCTGCGCAATCGCCGAGGTCAGCGCGCCAGCGATGCGACTATCTCGCGCGCTTCGGCGGCGACGCGCCGCACGATTTCGCCCGCCGGGAGAATCTCGCGGAGCTGCGTCACCGATTCCCCCGCGTAGAACGGAAGGCTCTCGACGTCGCCTTCCATCGAGTCAGATGGCGGAGTGACGGAATATTTCGCGAGCGGCAGGTCGAGTCCAGCAGCGCCAGCACGAATCGTCACGACCTGCTGACCCTCGCCCGGACGCCGACCGCTCTCTGGACGCCCCGCCCGTTCCCAGTCCTCGACCGCGCGGTTACGCAGCACGCGATGAGCCGCATCGGGCCATCCGATGTCGAACAGCTTGGTGTGAATCGTCTCCGCCGCGTGCGCGCTCAGGAGACGGCTCTTGTAAAGCGGATGCGCCCGGGATTCAGGCGAGGCGAGAAAGCGCGTGCCCAGCACCGCGCCATCGGCGCCGAGCGCGAGCGCGGCCACCAATCCGCGGCCATCGGCAATCCCGCCGGCCGCGAGCATCGGCAGATCGCCGATCGCATCGCGGACCTCGGGCACCAGCGCGAGCGTGGTGACTGTCCCGCGCACGTGACCGCCCGCCTCGAAGCCCTGGGCGATAATCGCGTCGGCGCCGGCGCGTTTCGCCTCGATCGCCTCGAGCGCTGAGCCGCATTGCCAGATCACCTTGAGTCCCAGCGACTTGGCACGCGCGATGTGCTCGCCCGGGTTTCCCCAGAAAAAAGTCACCGCATCGATCGGCTCGGAGGCAAGCGTCTCGAGCACGCCATCGCGCAGGAACGGAACGAGCAGGTTAACCACCAGCGGCTTTGCCGTCAGCGCCCGCGCCGCGGCGATTTCGCCGTGGATCGCCTCGCGCGTCAGACCGGCCAGCCCGATAGTGCCGAGGCCGCCCGCCTCGCTGACCGCGGCGGCAAGCCGGCTCAGCGCCATGCCTCCCATCCCGGCAGACATGATCGGTAGCTCGACTCCAAAAAGTTCTGTGACTCGTGTTCTAAGTGGGATTTCCATTTTAAGTTGTACTTTCTTCCGGTTGGGCGCTCAGAGACTTTTCCCATCCCCGATACTGTGCGTCAACGCCGAAAACTGCGGCCTTGTCACGCAAATGATCGCGTATTACTCTCACGCTTAGCCGAGCAAGCGGCTACCTGTCCGCGGAAAGGGCTAAGCCCACAGTACTGTTTCCTTTTCGCATGACTCTTCTGCCCGTTGCGGACGCGGGCCAAAGGAAGGGTTATGCCGGCACATCAGAATCCATCACGATCGCTCCCAGTAAAGGCCTCTGCGGAGTATCTCCGCAAAGAGGCGAAGCGTTTCGCCAAGCGGCACGGACTGAAACTCGCCGCAGCCCAACGCGCGCTGGCCCACCAGTACGGTCATCCAACCTGGGCTGACCTGATGATTGCGGCCAAAGCGACTATACGGCCAAGTCATACGTCGATCCGCGACGGCAGCCAACTGTCTAAGACTTCCGGCGCTCCTCAGCTTCGCGATGAGGAGTGGACAATCGTCACTGGGCTGGCAAAAATGTCCCTCGCCGAAATGCCAGTCGTGCCCAGTGTGAAGGAATGGCTCGACAATCGCAGGTACTTTACTGAGTCGGAAGGCATTCAACAGTACTTCGTCGCAACACTGGGCGAGCAGATCGTCGGCTTTGCCTGCGCCGAGCACCCGCCGGCGTGGATCCGTGGCAAGCAGGCCGCGGCCGGCGAATACCGCTTGTTCGTAGTCGTCGAGCCCTCTGCGCGTAGAACTCTGGGATCCAGACTGCTCGCGACACTTAGAGAATCTCTGATTGGTTTTCGCGCACGGCGCGCGTGGTTTCAGGAGTATGAAGCAGACGCCGGCCTTATCTCCTTCCTGCAGGAGAAGGGTTTTACAAGAGCAGTGAGTTTCGAGACGGATGAAGGAATACCTATTGTCAGATTATGTATGGAGGCTCCCTTTGAGTCCTTGATGCAGCAAACGCATCGCGCAAGTGAAGCATCAGCCGATGATCCTCGCCGGGCGGAACCACGATGAATACCTGGCAGCACATCTCGGTGAATCGAGTTGCTGGATCGTTGGGTGCAGAGATCGACGGAGTCCGTCTCGCGCAGCTTAGCGATGCTGTCTTCGCGGAAATTCGTGAAGCGTTCCTCGAATATCAGGTCCTGTTCTTTCGCGATCAGGAGCTCACGCGAGATCAACAGAGATCTTTCGCGCGCAGATTCGGTACCCTGCACATTCATCCTTTTGAGCAGCAGCTAAAGGACGAAGGCTATCCGGAGTTCATCGTCTTCAAGAGCAATGAGAAATATCCGTTCATAGCCGGAGTATGGCATAGCGACGCGACGTTCCTGGAACAGCCGCCGCTCGCTTCGATTTTGCGATGCATCGTCGCTCCAGCCTTCGGTGGTGACACTATGTGGGCGAGCATGTATGCGGCCTACGAGGCGCTGTCGGACAAGATGCAGCACATGTTGTCGGACCTGGTCGCGATCCACGACACTGGCCGCGCCTTTGCTGTCGCGAAGTACCGCAACGAGGAGATCGCCGGTGAGCACGCGCTAAAGATGGTTTCCGCTGAGCATCCGGTCGTGCGCACCCATCCTGAAACCCGGCGCAAGGCGCTCTTCGTCAATTCGCACTTCACCTCCTCGATCAAGGGAATGAAGCCGGTCGAGAGTGCGGCGTTGCTTCAGCTTCTCTTCAGACACATCGAAGTACCCGATTTCAGCTGTCGCTTCCGATGGCGCCCGAACTCGGTTGCGATGTGGGACAATCGCTGTACGCAGCATCGCGCCATCGGGGACAATCTCGCCGCCGAACGCCATCTTGAGCGGGTAGCGATCAACGGCGACAAGCCATTTCACTGAGAGAAGGGCCGCCCACCAGCGTCCGGAAATTCACGAACAAAAGAGCAACCACGATCCGTTTCCCGCTCATGCTCTCCCGCACGAAAAAACTCGACATTCGTGATATCGCCCCGGGGAGGATCGAACGCTCTGCGCACAACCCGCTATGCGCCGATACCGACATCGTCCAAATATCGACGCAGGGCCGCGATCTCGCCGGACGACACGATCGCACCGACGTAGCCGTCCGGCCGGACCAGCACCCAGTCGCCCGCCGCCACGCCGTAGGCGTCGCGAACGTAGCCGCTCACGTCGACGATGTCACCGCGTACGCCGACCGTGTGGATGTGCAAGTCGCGGCGCGGCGCGATCGCCTCGCGGTCGACCAGGTAGCCGAGCAAGGTCCAGTGCGGACCCTGGAACAGTTTGAAGAGCCGCGTGGGCTGGCCCGCCGCGCCTGCGATGGGCGCGTCCGGGGCGCGGTCCCCCGCTATCACGCGTTCCGGGGATCGCGCCGGTTTGTTGAGCGACAGGCTCGATTGCGGATAGCCAAGATCGAGCTGCTGCGTCTCGCGGCCGCGCCGCCTTCCAGCGCGATCCCTGGCGGCCTGCAACAGTTTAGTCGACAGGCCGAGCATCTCCGCCGCGATCGGTCGCCGTTCTTCCTCGTATGTCGCAAGCAGTTTCTCCGGCGCGCCGTTGATGACGGCCCCCAGCTTCCAACCCAGGTTGTACGCGTCCTGCACGCTGGTATTGAGACCCTGTCCTCCCGTCGGCGGATGAATGTGGGCGGCGTCGCCGCCAATGAAGACGCGGCCGACCTGGTATTTGTCGGCCATGCGCGCGTTCATGTTAAAGGCGGAAGCCCACAGGACCTCGCGGATCACTATGTCCTTTCGGCCGGTGCGCGCGGCCGCCCATGCCGTCAGCCCCTCGGGGGAGAGATCGATATCGCCCTCCATCGGGATCGGCGCTTGCAACTGGAACATGTCGGTTCCGCGCAGCGGACAAAATGACGTCTGCTTTTCCATCGAGCCTTCGTTGAATCGATGCCACGCGTCGGTGCCGAGGCCTTCCAGCCGAACATCGGCGACCACGGCCCGGACGCCCAGGGTCTTGCCGGGGAATTCGATGTTGAGCGCGTGCCGCACGTCGCTCTTGCCGCCGTCCATGCCGGCCAGATAGCTGGCCCGCACGGTCTCCTCCCCATCAGCGCTCATGACATGCGCCGTTACGCCCTCGGCGTCCTGGTCGAAAGCCTTAAGCTCGCAGCCGAAATGCGGACGGTGCCCGAGTTCCGCGAGGCGTTCGCGCAGCATCGCCTCGGTCAGGAATTGCGGCACCATCAGCGGGATTAGATAAGGCTCGTCCGGTGTGCCTACATGTTGTTCCATCAGCGGCGAGTCTTCGTAACTACCGTCCTCCCGATATTCGCGCTGCGGGGGATAGGTTCCGCCGACGGCCACCATCCGATCGATGACGCCAAGATCCTCGAACACTTCCTGACTGCGCGGCTGTATTCCCTTGCCGCGCGAGCCCGCAAACGGGCTGCCTAGTTTGTCGATCAAGCGAAACGCGACGTTGCGGCGCGCCAAATCGATGGCCAGGGTCAATCCGGCGGCCCCGGCGCCGGCGATGAGGACATCGGTCGTGAATTGCTGTTTCATCCGGGAGCTCCTGCACTGCAATTAAATTCAATTATGTGTATTGTACACATAATGCGGTGCGAGACTATCAGCCGGAAACCGGCCCGCTGAATTCATGAACAAAGAGATTCGCCGCCTGCACCATGCCCTCATCGACCTGGTCGGGATGATCAACCAGCCGCAGCGCGACATCGCGCTGATCCGGGAAGCCGGCATATCCCTGGACCGGGCGCTGTTTCCCCTGCTGGTCGGAATCGAGCGAAGGGGACCGATCGGAGTGGGCGAACTGGCCGACCTCGTCGCGCGCGACTACACCACCGTCAGCCGCCAGCTGGCAAAGCTCGAAAGCTTGAGGCTCGTCGCACGCCGCCCATGCAAAGGTGATGGTCGGGTGCGCGAAGCGACGATCACGGCGAAAGGGCGCGCGATGACGGACTCCCTGGACGCAGCGCGTGAACGCCTCGCGTCAGTCCTGCTGGCCGACTGGAGCAAGAAAGACCTCCAGGACCTTGCCCGCCTGATGCGCAGATTTGCCGACGATCTTCTGGCCTGGCGCACTTGAAGCACCGTCTCAGGCATCCCACCTGGATGTGTCGCCGCGGTTCCGGAGTCGGCGACCGAACTCGGCTCCCTGAGGTCGCCGAAAGGTTCTGTCGATTTGCTCATTAACCTGAGTACTTTTGCTAAGTGTTTCCCACCAGCTTAATTCATTCTCACGAATCGTAGTGAGGTAATACTCAGATATTAACTTGCTAATGAACAAGTCATTCATTTCTGAGCAAGTGTTAACCCGCAGATAACTATAACTCGTTGCTTACAGCGTCTGATTGTATAGACAATTGGCTAGTTAGAACGCGGAGGCTGATATACGCACTGAGTCACTGGTTGCAACCGGTAATGCGAGGCGGCGGGGGGAGGGGTCAGCTATGCAGCAGACCAATTACTACCGGGCCATCTGGATATCCGATGTCCATCTTGGTACCAGCGCATGCAAGGCGGAGTCACTACTCGATTTTCTCCGCCACCACCTTGCGGAAACACTTTACCTGGTCGGCGATATCGTCGACGGCTGGAATTGCGGCCCCGGATGGCATTGGAGCGCGGCGCAATCAGCATTGGTCGAGGAAATCGCGTCATGGCGGCGGCGCGGCGCCAACGTAGTATTCCTGCCCGGCAATCATGACGAGTCCAACCTGGGCCTGGTCGAAGAGCTGTTCGGCCGCATCGGCAGAGTCGCCTCGCTGATCCATCGCACCGCGGCGGGCGCACGGATGCTGGTCATCCACGGGCATCAGTTCGACGGCTTGTTCAATCCGAACCGTCTGCTGCCGATAATCGGAATGCACGGCTACGCAGGCGCGCAACGGATCCATCAATGGTACCTGCGTGATGATCGCCGCGGCGACCGCGAGCGCTCACTCTCGGATTTCATCCGCGACCGCACCCGGAAGACGCTTGAATATCTCACCGACTTCAGGGACCGCGCGGTAGTTGCCGCCGCCCGCGAGCATAACGCCGACGGGGTCATCTGCGGCCACATCCATCGCGCCGATCACCGGTTGATCGGTTCGGTCTGGTACGTGAACGACGGCGATTGGGTGCAAAACCGCACCGCGGTGGTCGAAGAGCAGGACGGCTCGCTCCGCCTGCTCCGCTGGAACGACCGACACGACGCGAACGCAATAGCACAGCCGATGCTGCAGGAGGCCGGCTTATGAAACTTCCGCGCTTTTTCCAGGCAGAGGAACCAACCCGGCAGGTGGACCTCATCTACTTCGATGCCGGCGGCGGGCACCGCGCGTCGGCGCTCGCGCTCAAAGCCGCGGCCGAACAGCAGCATCGTCCATGGCAAATCCGGATGGTCAATCTGCGCGAGGTGCTCGAGCCGGCCGACGTGATCCGGCGCGTCACCGGAGTTCGCGTCGAGGATTTTTATAACTCGCTGCTCAAATCGGGAATGACTATCGGCACCGGGCCGATGCTGCGGATTGTACAGATACTGATTCGCATGCTACACGCGCGGATAACTGAGCATCTGACTGAGTATTGGCAGCAGTCCGATCCCGACCTCGTGGTATCGATGATCCCGAACTTCAACCGCGCGATTTTCCAGGGACTGCGCGCCGCCGACTCAAGGCGTGACCGCTCCGCAACTCCGATAGTGACTATACTCACCGATCTCGCCGACCATCCGCCGCATTTCTGGATCGAACGCCCCGATCAATGCGATCAGTACCTGGTTTGCGGCACTGCCGCCGCCGCGGAGCAGGCGATTTCCATGGGCCATCCGCGCCAGCGCGTGTTCCGGACCTCGGGAATGATCGTGCGGCCCGAGTTTTACCAGCCGATGGAGCTCGACCGGCCGGCGGAGCGGATACGGCTGGGGCTCGATCCTGAACTACCAACCGGGATCGTGATGTTCGGCAGCTTCGGCTCGCGGCGGATGATCGATATCGCGGCGCGAATCGCGGCCGCGGGGCTGAAGACCCAGTTGATATTCGTATGCGGCCACAACGATGAGTTGCAGCGGCGCCTCCATGAGATGGAGCTCCCGTTTCCGTCTCATTGCGTCGGCTTCACGCGCGAAATTCCGTACTTCATGCGCGTCGCGGATTACTTCATAGGCAAGCCCGGCCCGGGCAGTATCAGCGAAGCGTTGGTAATCGGTCTGCCGGTAATCGTCGAGCGCAACGCGTTCACGATGGTGCAGGAGCGCTTCAACACCGACTGGATCGTCGAAAATCAACTCGGTGTGGTACTACATTCGTTCGGAAGTATCGCAAGCGGCGTCGCCACGATGCTCGAGCCGGAGCAGTTCCGAGAAATTTCGTGCCAATGTCAGAGCGATCGACAATCGCGCGGCGTTCGAAGTGCCCGAGATTCTCGAGAAGGTCATATCGGAGAGCAGATTTGAGGACGCGCGCGACGGCCGCCGTGCTCACGTTAGCCCTCACGCTAACAGTGGGATGCGCACCGCTCCAGCCTCCCAATGACGCAGCAATATTGAAGAGTCCATTTTTCCTGCGGCTCGCGCTCCATTGCTACGGCGATCACGTCGTCAAAGACTGCTACTCACCGCCAAACATCCAGCCGCCGGTCCATTGCGCGCGGCAATCCGACGATACGCTGATTTGCGACGTCAAGTCGGACGATCGGCTGGTCTACGCGCGATGCGTCTCGTTCACGCTCGGATGCGAAGAGATCCCCGCCCCGGCAAAGTAGGACCTTACCCGGGACTTACGACTCCAATGCCGGATAAGCGCCTATTCGTTGATCGGACCCACCTTCCGAAATGCCCACGCATGCGACATCAGAAAGCCCGCGACCGTTCCGTCTTTGGCAAGGCGGAACACCAACGGCTCGCCTGCGGGCCGGCCGCCCTCGACCGTGAACAGCAAAGGATTGTCGCTTGGTACTAACCCCTGATCTGGTGCCGGCGGAATTGTGGCGGTTCCAGGATTCAGGATCACCAACTCGCCGCCCCGGCTCGCAATCCAGACGATGCCACCCATCTGTGGATCCTCGTATCGCCCGATAAAACGGCGATACTTCTCCGGTGTCGGAACTGGCTTGCTTAGCGATTGCGCCGCGTCGGTCGCCTCGCGAATCGCCGGAATTATGGCCTCGAGCAACTCGTGCCCGATGGTCTCAAAGGCCATGTGCTGGCTAGCATTGGTAAGGACAATCGTTCCAACGCGATGCAACGTGTTGAATGTAATTTTGGTCAGGAATCCATGAATTCCGCCGCTGTGATGGAGATAGATATTCTCGCCGCGCCGGTCCGCTCGCCATCCAAGTGCGTAGCCCGCCATCCAGTTCGGCTCCATGAATTGCACGCGATGCATCGCGCTGAGCGTGCGGCCGTTGAGCACCTGCGAGCCTCCACGCGCCGCCACCTTGGTGCGAAACTGGAATGAAATCCACCGCGCGAGATCGTTCACCGACGAATAGAGCGAGCCCGCGGCGTCCCATCCGTGGAGCATCGGATGGGGTGCTATCTGCGGTTCACCTTCCACACCGCGAATCGTATATCCGGTCGCCATCCGCGGGCGCATCGAATCGGTCAGGCTCAAACCACTGCCGTTCATCCCGAGTGGCTCCAATAGATTGCGTTGAATGTAGTCGGCGTAAGGCTGGCCGCTGACGCGCCTGATCACTTCGCCGAGCAGCGCGAAACCCAGATTGGAGTATTTGTACTGCGACTCAGGCTCGATCACGATTTCTGTTCGCCCTAGCGCCGCGATCATCTCTTCAATCGTAGGAAACTCCAGTTTCTCCCATCCATTGTTCGGACCTTCGCCCATCAGCCCGGAGGTATGCGTGAGCAGCCGGCGAATAGTCACGATTTCCGGCGTGCTGAATCTCGTCTTTACCGCGCCGAATTCGGGAATGTGGCGGAGGATCGGATCATCGATGCCAAGTTTGCCGTCGTCGCGAAGCTGCATGATTGCGGTGGCGGTGAACGTTTTCGTTATCGAGCCGCATCGAAACAGCGTGTCGGCATCGGGGGCGCGATCGCTGGCCAAATCCGCGTATCCGAAGCCGCGACTCCACACCAGTTCCTGGTCGCGCACGATACCTATCGCGGCGCCTGGCACACGCTCGCTCTCAAGCGTGCGATTGATACTTCCCTCGAGCTTCGGGATTAGCGGCTTAAGAACCTGGTCTTCCATGAGATACTCCCGCGGATAACGCGTCAGCGTCGCATCGCCGCGACCCGCGCGCAACCGAGGAGAGGCACTACCAGCCGATCATCAGTAGGCATGCCGGCTTCCCCGCGACCTTTGCCCTGGTGCACTGCGATCTCGATGCTCCGTTAGAATCGTTTCACCCGCGCTGACACACAGACTGTCTCCGCCCAGTTCGCTCATGTTTGGTGCGTTGAAAGTCTGTCTTTTCGCAAACACGCCTAAACTTTTTTGGCTCAACTCTTGTATATACAAGAACTAAACGGCCAAAAAAGAATAACTTCATTGAAAATAATGACGACCAATTCGCGAACGGCCAAGTCAGTCGCGATTTGCGAGGAAACTCGAACGCTGCGGAATCAGAGACTCACCTCGATGCGGTTAACGTTGTCGGACAGCACCCAAATGTGGCGCCGGGAGAATTTCCCGCACCAATCGGCAGGCTTCTGGGTCTGACAATCTCAAGAAGCGGCGCCGGTCGAGCCACGGTCGAATTCGAAGCCAACGGACGATACGCGAATCCGATGGGCACACTTCATGGCGGAGTGCTCTGCGATCTGGCAGATGCCGCGATGGGCGTCGCCTACCTCAGCACCCTCGCCGAAGGCGAGACGGCCACCACCATCGAATTGAAAATCAACTTTCTACGGCCAGTCTGGAACGCAAAGCTTCGAGCTGAAGCGAGAGTAGTCCAGGCCGGCAAAGTCGTGGGTCTCATCGAATGCGACATCCTTGACGAGCGGCAGCGGCTGGTCGCGCGTGCCTCCAGCACCTGTATGACTCTGCGCGGACGGCTGGCCGAGGGACGCCATTTCGGCCAATCAATGAAAACCGCGAGCGCGAGCGCGGACGCCCGCAAAGAACAGCGCAACAAATGACACCTAAGGAGAAATGAAATGGTAACTAACGAGAAATACATCAGCCCGGACATGAAGCAGCAAAACGGCGTCCCGACGACCCATGATGTGCTGACACACCACCTGAAGAGCTTCGGCGACATCGCCGGCACCATGGCTGACTACACCGCCGAATCGAGGTTCTTCACAAGGGATGGCCTGTTGCGCGGCTCCGAGGCGATACGGAGATTCTTCGTGAAGTTATTCGAAGAGTTCGCGAAGCCGGGGATGTCCTTCGAGATGCTCCGGCAGGAGGTCGACGGCGACACGGCCTACATCGTGTGGAAGGCCGAGACGGCGGACAACCGCTTCGAGCTCGGTACCGACACCTTTATCGTGCAGAACGGAAAGATCGTGACCCAGACGTTCGCGGGGAAGATCTCGCCGAAATCCGGAGCTTAACGATGTGCCGATGATCTCGAAGTAACCCGAAACGCGACGGCTCGACTATGTGCGGACCATCAAGATGCAAGGCCTTAGGCCATCGTAATCGTGGTGCCCTAATCAAAGGAGACTGAAGTGGATCCGAGTAAGACAGCAATCTTACTTATTGAATATCAGAATGACTTCGCATTCGCGGGGCGAATCATGACCCAGAATACTTCAGGGGCGATCTCGTCGATGCCGGCATGAAATTGTTGGCCTGGCTTTTAGTCGTTGCCGATTTCCTAGTTGACTGGTTGCATGCATTGGGCCTGCTACCGCCCTTTGGCGACTGGCCCATACGCCGTTGACCAATCAAACTTTAACCGCGCGCGAGCCGAAGCGATTGGCCTGGTCACGCGGGTAGTGCCAGACGATCAACTGATCGCGCAGGCGGAATCGATGGCTAATGAATTAGCCCACGGCCCCACCTGGTCTTCCATGAGATACTCCCGCGGATAACGCGTCAGCGTCGCATCGCCGCGACCCGCGCGCGACTTTTGCCTTCGTGCACTGCGATCTCAATTGACACGAACCTGACACCGCGATTAGATTTCCTACACTCCGAAGCGGAACTTCGAGCCGACCTCAAAATCGGCGCAGAGGAGATCATCAACCTGCCAGCCTTTGTGGCGGTTACCCACTCAATCGCGACTGGCTTGAGCAGCAGCAAGCGCGCGCGCAACGGCAGACTGCAACCTTTACTGATTCGACGTTCACGGCGGCGGAAACCTTCTAACAGTTAACAATCTCGGCGAGGCAGGAAACGATCGACTCGCACTCGCCGAACATAGGAGCGACGATGCTGTTGCTCAGCTCTACGAGTTGACCAACTGCGAGGAAAGCTACTATGCCGTCACGTAAATCCACCCCGAAGCGGACCGGAACACCACCCTCGTCGCGGCAGCCCGACTCCGGCGGCGGCAGCCCCCGGCCAGTTGCGCATCCCTCCTTTGCGCAACCGGAGCCGACGGCGGACCCGACCAAGTTCAAGGTCAAGCATCCGTCTGACGCCGCGGCCTACAAGCTGATAGCGGAGCTCAACAGGGAGCACGAGATTCATCCGCTGCCGTTTCCGCCGCCGCGCGGCGGCGTCGAACCAAGCTTGACGCTCGCGCAGGTCTTCGGCGGCAACACGGCCGCAATCGATAAAATCACTGCGGCGGGCCAGATCGTGTTTCACGCGACGGGCGATTGCGGCAGCACGCGCGGCCCCCAAACTCAAAACCTGGTCACCGACAAAATGGTGACCGATTTCCAGGAAACCGACCCCAAAGAAGTGCCTCAGTTTAACTTGCTGCTGGGCGACGTGGTCTACAGCTTCGGTGAAGCGCAATACTATTACGATCAGTTCTACGAACCGTATCGGAACTATCCCGCGCCGGTACTCTCGGTCGCCGGCAATCACGATGGAATGGTAGCGCCTGAGGTGCACGCCGCCAGCCTTGCGGCTTTTATGCGAAACTTCTGTGCGGAAAAGTTCATGGTCATGCCGGAGGCCGGCGGTCTGACGCGGACTGCACAGATTCAGCCGGGCGTGTTTTTCACCTTCGAGGCGCCCTTCGTGCGCATCCTGGCGTTCTACAGCAACACGCTCGAGGATCCAGGCGTGATCGCCGATGCCGGATCGGACAATCGCAGCTCCACTATCTCACGGCGGCGCTCAAGCGCGTAAAGTCCGAAAGATACACGGGCGCTCTGCTCATGGCGGATCACCATCCGCCGTACACCGCCGGCGGCCTGCATGGCTGGAGCATCGAAATGCTCGGTCAGATCGACGCCATCTGCAACCAGGTCGGCGTCTGGCCGCATGCCTTCCTGTCCGGACACGCCCACAACTACCAGCGCTTCACGCGCACTCGGACGCGTGGCGGAACGCAAGTCCCATATCTGGTGTGCGGCAATGGCGGCCATAACGTCGTGCCATTGGCGACACCAGGCAGCCCACCTCTGCGGACTCCGCAAATCATCCAGGCGGCTAAAGGCACCGCCGACCAGGTAGTGCTCGAGAACTACGACGACAAAAACTATGGCTATCTGCGGGTCGTGGTTACTTCGAGCCAGCTGCGAATCGAGTATCATCCGGCCAGCGACGGCGGAACTACGAAGACGCCGGACGATTTCGTGACCGTGGACCTGGCGAGTCGCAAGCTGGTGCATTTCAACGCCACTGACCTCGGGAGACCGGCAGCGGCGCGGCAGATTGCTGCTCAATGAGTGCGGGAGGGTTTGCGCGCCTTGATCGAGAACTGGAGCGGGATCGGGTCGCCCTTGATGCGCCACCAACCTTGGGCGTCCTGCTCCATGAACTCCCAGAAGCGATGGCACGAGACGGGGAACTCGTGCAGGAATTCGATCTGCAGACCGGCATCGATGAGCGCGCTGACCACCCCGCCGATCGTATAAATCCAACAGCGCGAACCGTGTGAGATAGTCACCGAGGTGTCCGAGTAGTCGGGTTCTCCGCCCGGGAATTCCTGCGGCGAAGTGTCGAAGTAGGAGACTTGCGGCTCGAGACGGGTGACGCCGGGTCCCTGCGCGTAGCTCTGCGTGAAGGGGTGGAACTCGGCGATATAGAAGAAGCCGCCGGGTTTGAGAAAGTGCGCGATCACCTGGGCCCATCGCGTGAGGTCGGGTAGCCAGCACAACGCACCATAAGACGTGAATACGATGTCGAAGGTCTCGGGTAGCACGTCGGGAGCGTCGTAAACCGGCGTACACACGAAATTCGCGGGAATATTGAGCTCAGCGCTAAGCGAGCGCGCGAGAACGATCGCAGTGTCGGAAAAGTCGACGCCGGTGACACGCGCGCCAAGCCGCGCCCACGACATCGTGTCGAGGCCGAAGTGGCACTGCAGATGCAGCAGCGACTTGTTGGCAACCTGGGCAACCTCGTCGCGCTCGATCGAGCATAACACATTGGCCCCTCGCTTGAACTGCTCGAGGTGGTAACCGGGGGACGCTGCGTGGACGGCGACCATCTCGTTCCAGCTGTCGCGATTGATTTTCAGCCGTTCATCCACTTCTGGCCGTTCATTACTTTTAGCCGTTCATCCATCGACGTGATCGATCTCGCCGCGATGCGAACGATACGCGCGTCGGCAACGCGCGTCGCGCCGCAGTGTCGCGACGCTGGCGCGCTGCGCTATGGCGCCTCCTTGCCGTAGTCCCACGAGGTGGTTCGCTCCGGCTTGAAGCGCACCACCACTACGCGCGCGCCTTTGGAAGATTTTGCATACGCCTCGCCGAGTTTGGCGCCGAGGTAATGGACCGCCATCCGCTGGATCCCTTCGTCGTCGATCTTTTCCTCCATCGACGCGCGTCCTTTGAGGACCACGGCCTTGTAGGGCGGCTCTTTGGTATCGACGCACAACGTGATGCGCGGGTCGTGTGCGAGGCATTTGTACTTGAACGCGGTCTTGGCGGTGTGAAACATGATTTCGCCGTTTCGATATTCGTACCAGGTCGGCACCGCGTGCGGAGAGCCGTCGGGCGCGGTCGTCGCGACCACCGCGATATTGGCCTCGCCCAGGAGTTTTTCGATTTCGGGTTTGCTCATCGGCATCGGCACACGCTCTCCTGTTCAGTTGACAGCGACGACTCCCGCGGCGGAATCTTCAGCGGCCCTTGAATGCCGGCTTGCGCTTCTCGCGGAAGGCGCGAGTGCCCTCGCGCACGTCCTCGGACGGATTGGTGATCATCACGTTCAGTGCAGCATCTTCGAGCGCATTGTCGAGCGTCATCTCGCGCTGCTTGTACATCATTCGCTTCGCGAGCCGAATCGCCAGCGGCGGCCCGTCGGCCAGCCGCCGCGCCATCTCATCGACACGCGCACCCAGTTCCGCGTGCGGCACCACCTCGGTCACCAGCCCCAGCTCGAAGGCGGTTTTCGCGTCATAGACCTCGGAGAGCAGCGTCATCTTGAGCGCGCGATCCAGCCCCATCGCGCGCGGAAACAGATACGCGCCGCCCTCGTCGCAAAGCAGCGCGAATTTCAGCGCGGTGTCGCCGAGGCGCGCCTGATCCGATGCGATGCGGAAGTCGCACGACAGCGCGAGCGCGAGGCCGCCCGCAACCGCGGCGCCGTTGATCGCCGCAATCACCGGCTTGTCGAACCGATGCAGCGACAGCACGAGCTGATGGAACCCCTCGCGCATCTCGAGCATGTGGCCCATCGCATGGCCGTGGAACCGCGAGCGCGAGTCGGGCTGTCCACTGATGTCGCCACCGGCGCAAAACGCGCGCCCAGTGCCGGTAATGATGAGCACGCGAACGTCGTCGTCCTGGCGCGCGAGGTCCACCGCGGCCACGATCTCCTTGACCATCTTCTCGTTGTAGCCGTTCATCCGCTCGGGGCGGTTGATAGTGATCTTCGCGACGTGGTCGCGCGCATCATAGATGATGGTGTTGAAGTCCATTTGCTTCACCTGCCCTGATTCAGCGGCCCTTGAAAGTTGGCTCGCGCTTTTCGAGAAACGCTTTGACCGCCTCGCGATGATCTTCGGTGCGGCCGGTCATGGTCTGCCCCCACGCCTCGCGGTCGAGCAGCTCGGAGAACTCATGCGTTACCGCCGCGTTCAAGTTCGCTTTCATGTACGAGTACGCGATGGTCGGGCCGTTGGCGATCTTTTTTGCGAGCTTGTGCAGCTCGTCCTTGAACGACGCCGCCGGCACCACGCGATTGACCAGGCCGATACGCAGCGCCTCGTCGGCGCCGATGATATCGGCCAGGAAGTAGAGCTCGCGCGCCTTGGCCGAGCCCACCAGCCGGGTCAGCGACCAGGTGCCGCCGTAGTCGCCGCCGAAGCCGACGCGAGCGAACGCGGTTCCGAAGCGCGCCGCGTCCGAGGCGATGCGCAAGTCACACGCCATCGCGACGCTGAGGCCCGCCCCCGCCGCGGCGCCGTTGACGCCCGCGATCGTCACCTTGGGCATCTCGTGCAGTAGGCGCGACACTTCCTCGCCGTGGCGCAAATTCGCCACCCGATCCTCCACGGTCGGCGCGGGACCGCCGCCTTCGTTGCGCTCGCGCATCGAGGTGATGTCGCCCCCGGAGCAGAAGCCGCGCCCCGCGCCGGTGACCACCACGCAACCGATCTCGGGGTCGTGGGCCGCGCGGGTAAGGTTCTCGAGCACGCCGCCCATCATGTCGTTGCTCATCGCGTTGAGCTTGTCGGGCCGGTTAAGCGTCAGGTAGAGCACCTTGTCTTTATTTTCGACGAGCAGATCGGTCGCCATGGGAATTATCGCCTCCGGATTTTTGTGCGCCTCGAACTGAGCTGGACTTAAACAGAACTTAGCTTGGTACTACTTCACGCTGGCAATCCTGTCGAGAGCGGCTGCGACCGCCTGGGTGCCGTCGAGGTCGTGGCCGAGCGCCGCTGCGGAGTTGAACATCGAGGCCATCAACTGCAGTCCCGGCATCGCGAGTCCCGCGTCGCGCGCGGCCTCGAGCACGAGGCGCAAGTCCTTGCGAATCAGCTTGATGAAGAACCCGGGGCGCCAGTCGCGCGCGATGATTTTCGGGCCCAGGTTGCTGAGCTGCCAGGAGCCGGCTGCGCCCGCGCCAATCGCCTCAAGCACGCGCGCCGCGTCGAGTCCGCCTGCACTGGCAAAGTGAAGCGCCTCGGCCGCTGCCTCCAGTGTGAGCGCGACCGCGATCTGATTCGCGAGCTTGGTCATCTGGCCCGCGCCGGCATCGCCCATGTGCGTGACGCGTTTGCCGAGATGGCCGAAGAGCGGCTCCGCGCGCGCGAACGCCGCGGTCGTGCCGCCGGCCATGATCGTCAGCGTACCCTCGATAGCGCCTGTCTCGCCGCCTGAGACCGGCGCGTCAAGGTACTCGACGCCGAGCGGTTGCAGGCGCGCCGCGATAGCGCGCTCGGCGGCCGGTGCGACGGTGCTCATGTCGATCACGAGCTGGCCCGAACGCAGCGATGGCTCGATACGCGCGACGGTCGCTTCGACGTCGGGTGTATCGGGCACCATGATGAAGACGACCTCCGCGCCGAGCGCCGCCTCGGCGGCATTGGCAGCGACCGCGGCGCCGTCGGGGGCGAGCGCGCGCGCCTTGTCGGGCGTGCGGTTGAAGACGCGGACGCGATGGCCCGCGCGGAGCAGCCGGCGCGCCATCGGCGCGCCCATAATTCCGGTTCCGATCCAAGCGATTTCCATGGCGCGATTCTAGCCCAGTCCAGGCCGATACACGCACGACGCGGTTTCGGAGCACCTCGCAGATGCAAAGTTTAGTTTTTTAAAGTTTAACTTGAAGTATGCCACGCGCCGAACCTTGTCGGGTTCGATCGAAAGGAGTTTGTATCGGATGAGCGGAGTTGCGGGCTGAGGCTACGCTGGCTGGCGGGCGCGCCAGGAGAATCCGTTGGGCGTGGTCGCGCTGATGAGCGCGAGCGGCACCCAGAGCGTGAAGAGGAATCCGAGCAGCGGCGAGTGCCACAGCCAGAACAGCCCGTATATAAGGAAGGCGGCGAGCAGCGCGAAGTGGACGATGACGCCGGACTCCCCGACTCCCGTCTGGATGCGCGCCCACAGTTTCGAGACCAGCATCCCCTGCCCCAGGCAATGCCAGGTCCCATAGAAACGGCACCGTCGGCAGATATTGGAGCTCGATTCGAACCAAACAGCGCCGAGCAGGATCACTCCGAGCAGCAGCGCGCCGGCGCTGTGCTCCGCGGCGCGGCCGAGCGCAAGCACGGTGAATAGCACGAGGCCGCCGAGACCCACGATTCGGAACATCACGCGCGTCTGCAGCAGGTAGATGAATGGTTCAAACGGCCCGGGATTCAGTTGCATGGCGAGTCCTTGTCAGCCCGCCTAATCTACCCGGCGCAACGAACCGCGCAAAGGCAGGGGCAGGGGTGACCCTGGGTGACCCCTGCACTCACTGCCCGGACCGGCTCCGTTGTCGCCGGCAGAGCGGCATCGCGGAGATCGTCTATGCGAGCAAGCCTGTACTTGGCCGCGGAAGCGAAATCCGTTGTCATTCCCGCTTCAATCCGATCCTTAGCCGCTCCGGGATGCGGCGCCCATTGGGGACCTCGGCGGCGCCGGTTCAATGGAACCACGGCGCGCGCTGAATCACTTGAGCAGGGAAATCTCGAGGCCGATCGGCGTGTCGTGAATCTCGGAGCTAGTGAACTCAGTCTGGCGGATGAAATCGAGAAACTGCGCCCTGGTGTAGGCGCGCCGCACCAGCATCAGGCGGAAGGTCCACTTGGTGATGAACGCGTTCATCGCGCTCAGATTCATCTTGCCGACCTCGGCGTCAAGGGCATCGTTCGAGGCGTCTCCACGCATGTCGAGGATGAGCGCGCGGGCGCCTTTCTTGAGCACTCGGCACATTTCCTTGAGCGCCATGACTGGCTGGGAAAAATTCTTGAACGCGGCGCGGCACAAAATCGCGTCGAAGGTGTCAGCGGGGAACGGCATGTGCGCCGCGTCACCGCGCTGAAAATCAACTTCGACTCCTCCCGCGGCAGCATTCTTACGCGCGATGTCCACGAAGGTCGCGCTGATGTCGAGGCCAGTGACCTTGAGATTTCCGGCACGGGCGAGCTCGATCGAGAAGTAGCCGGGACCAGGTGCGACTTCGAGCACGGCGGCGCCGGGCGCGAGCCCGTCGGCCAGCCTGCGCGCCAGCGCGGTAATTTCGCTGAGGTCCTTTGCGGCGTTGGCCGCATACCATTTGGCAATCCGCCCTTCCATCCCGATACCCTTGTAAGCCTTGGTGCTGGAGGTCATTAGATATACCTTGGATTCCAAGATACTTATAATCTGAAGATACATGAAGCGAGAAAATAAGGGAAACGGCATATTAACCGCCAAGCGCGTTCCGCGCGGCTCCCGCAAACGCGCCCTGCGCGAGTCTTTGCTAAGAGAGATGCGCCAGTATCTCGCGGAAGCGATCCTGTTCAACCAGCAGGCCGCCGACCGGCTTGGGATCAACGCCACCGATTACCAGTTCCTCAATCTGATCGATCTGTTCGGACCCGCCACGCCCGGCGACCTTGCCCGGCTGACCGGGCTCAGCACCGGCGGCGTGACGGTGGTTCTCGACCGGCTGGAAAAGGCGCACTACCTGGAACGGGAGCGTAATCCGCGCGACCGCCGCAGCGTGATCGTGCGCTTCGCCGCGGCTCCGAAAAAGAGAATCGCCGCGATCTACAAGCCGATACTCGCCCGCGTGAACAAGGTGTTCGCCGCCTACGACGAAAAGCAGCTTGAAGTCATCAACGACTTCTTCATGCGAAGCAATCGCGCGCGTCCTGAAAGCGCGCAGCGCGCATCTTAGCCTCGCGGGAACTGCGAAACTCGTGACGGGTTTCGCATTTTCTCTGGGTGGATTTTCTAGCGCTCGCCGGTCCAGTCTGGGCGCGCGACTGAGCGCCATCGCGCGCGGATTGCATCGTACTGCTCGCGCGGCAGCGGGCCGCGTGCGACGTGCGCCGCGTTTTGAGACCATCGCTCGGGCCGCGCCGTACCGACGATCGCAGTGGCAATGCCGGGTACCGAGAGCGTGAAGCGGAGCGCAACACCAGCGGCCTCATCCGGGTCCAGACGCATCAAGTCGTAGTCGAGTTGCTGCAGGCGCTGGCGATACGGCCATCCGTAGTCCGAGCGTGACATCCGGACGTTCAGCCACGCGGCGTTGGCGATCGGGCGCTTGGCGATTATGCCGATCCCCTGCTGGCGCGCCGCCGGAAGCACCAGATCGATCGCTTCCTGGTCGGCGATATTGACCGATATCTCGAGGGTATCGAAAATTTTCATATCGATCGCTTCGCACGCGATGGCGCCGTCGGAGCTGCATCCGATAAAGCGCGTCTTACCCGCGTCGCGCGCGCGGGTGAGCATCTCGATAATCGCGGAGTTCCGGAGAACCTCCGCCGGAGGACTGTGAAACTGCATCACGTCGACGTGATCGGTGCGCAGGCGCTTGAGACTGCGATCTATCGAGTGCTCGAGCATCTTCGGCGTCCAATCGCGGCCATGGGAGCTGCCCGCGTGACCGCATTTGGTGAGCAGGACGAAGTCGTCGCGCCGTTTCGAAATGGCTTTGCCGATAAGCTCCTCGCTGTCGGCGTAGCATTCCGCGGTGTCGATCACGTTGAGGCCCGCGTCGAGCGCGTCACAGAGAATTTTCTCGACAGCGCGGAGCGGCACGCCCTCGTAGCCGATTTCGGATCCGCCGAAGCCGAGCGCACTGACCTCGAGCGCGGTGTTGCCTAACGCACGGCGTTCGATGTTCATTGGACGAGAAGTGCCGCGTCGGATTGCGCGAGTCCAGCGCGGAAAAAAGAAGACTTGCGAAATCCCTCACGGGTTTCGCGCTTCCTGGGGCACTTATACGCGCGCTTCGAGCTCCTTGAACTTATTGGAGGATTAGATGGCTGCCAAGTCGGAACCGGTGGAAGCGAAAAAGTTCTCGTTGCATTGGGGTTCGGGAATTATCGAGGAGGAGCTGCAGATCGCTACTCCGTATCATCGCCCGACGATCCAATTGCTGAAGTTCACCGACGGTCAGGCCAAGGGATCGTATGAGATCCGGTTTTGTTCGTATGACCATCGCGGGCGCTTCATGCGGATGCCGCTGATTGTCGATGAGGCTGAGATTGCGACGATTCGCGCCGAGCTGAAGAAGACGCCGAAGCTGAGGAAATTGATCGAGCGGATGATTAAGTGAGGGACTGACCCCTACACTCCCGCACCGGCTTCGTTGTCGCCGGCGAAAAAAGATGTTTCGCCATATTGACCGCCTGGAATCGCGGCAACGGCTCACCTGCGCGATTGAATAGAGAGCAAGCTGACAGCAGACTGAGACTTAATGTTGAGCGTGTCCGCAATCACGCATTCGACCGCGAGCCGGGAAGAGGAAGTACCGTCGTCGAAGTGGCGGAATGCGCTTCGCTGTTCTTGCGTTCTAATAGTCTTGGCCTCGTTGTTGCCGAATCGGTGTTACGCCAAGGACGATGCTTGTTCGAAGGCGCGGTTGCATCAGGTGGCCGTCGACGTGGGCACAGCGCAAAGAGCGCTGTTGGCTTTGCCCGCCGCCGAGGATGATTGGGAACCTCAGATTCCCCGTCCAGCCAGCGAAGCCATTGAACGGATGAAGGATACCCTCGGCGAGTTGGTTCGCGCCTACATGAGTTGCGTGCCGAACTCAGCGCCTCCAAATCCACTGCAAATTCGTGAAGACCTGTCCGACGTGATTGAAGGCGCTGGAGGGGTGGTCGATCCCGACTCCTCCGGCAGATACGGCTCGGAGCTGTATTTCGAAGCGAGGGTCACTCAGGACCGACGACGGCTAATCAGTATCACGGCCACGTTCCACATCAAGTGCGGAAGCGACACCGTGCTTCTCGTCTTCGCGCCCAGCGGCGGCCGTTGGGAGGAGGTGCTGCGTTGGCAGAGTCTACCGTACCAAAGGGTCTTCGGTGCATTCGGGTCGTTCCAGTACGGCATATCGCCTGCAGATCGTGCGGGATCCTGGTATGTAGTGACCGCTTATATTCCCGGTTCATGCGCTTCGACATGGTCGTCTATAAGATACGATGTACTGCGTCCTGCTGCGACAAGTTCAACGCCAAAGGTATTGCTGGCGAAATTGGACACCATATGGTGGGGCGGCGGCGACGAAGGAAAGCTCGCTGTGAACCAAAAGGATTTTGACTTGCGCTTCCACGGGGAGAGCATTGATAAGGGGGTCTTCGTCCGTGTTTTCATTCGGCACTATGCGGTGAACGGGGATGTGGTACGGCGGATTCAGCCGGTTGCTGCCTCGCCTCGGGATTTTGTTGGCGAGTGGATCGTCTCCCCGTGGCCTGAGGCCGCGAACTGGTCGACTGAGCGGAACGTCAAGAAGCTCAGGCTAGCACACGAGGAGCTTCAGCGAATCAATTCGAAGCAGGACACGCTTTTCAGCTATTCGTCAGTTCGGGAATGCGCTGGTTCTCCGGATACCGTTCAAGTGGAGCTCTGTCCCGGCAACGGGCCGTCATTTTACTTTCACGTGAGCGGAAATAAGTCGTTCATGATGATGAGCATCAGCAAAGAACCTGACTCCGCGTGCGCCGGCAAGGATATGCCGGGCAGTATGAGTACCCAGTAAGTACGCCTACACCTGGCCAGCATCGGATGCTTGGACAGTCGCCGGGGCGATCAGGCGGGGGGAAGACTACGTCGCCCCAATGACAGCAGCGGGACGACGGGGTTTTGCACTTCGAATACCAGCGCGACTCAGAACAGTTCGGATACGCTGCGGCCGTGGTGGATGCGGGTGATTGCTTCGGCCAGCAGAGGTGCTACCGACAACACTTCGATCTTGGGCGCCGGTTTGGACGCGGAGAGCGGAATCGTATTGCTGACCAGGAGGCGCTGGAGCCGCGACTGCTCGAGCCGTTCGTACGCCGGTCCTGACATCACCGCGTGCACCACCGCGGCTGAGACGGATTTGGCGCCGTGCTGGAGCAGGAAGTCGGTCGCGGCGAAGATGGTTCCGCCGGTAGTGATCTCGTCGTCGACGATCAGCGCGTGCTTGCCGCGCACCTCGCCGATGAGAGCGCGCGCCTCGGCCTGTTCATCGTCGCCGTGTCGGCGCTTGTCGATGATTGCCAGCGGCAAATTGAGCCGTTTGGCGAAGTGGCCCGCATCCTTGGACTCGCCGACGTCGGCTGCGACCACCACCGTGTCGGCCATCCCGCGCGCGAGCAGCGAATCGCACAGGACCGGCGTCGCGGTGAGCTGATCGGCCGGCATCGAGAAGAAGCCCTGGATCTGCGGCGAATGCAGGTCGATGGTGAGCACGCGGTCGGCGCCGGCGGTCGCGAGCAAGTCCGCCATCAGGCGCGCGGTGATCGAAATGCGCGGCTCGTCTTTCTTGTCGCTGCGCGCGTAGGGAAAGCATGGGACGACTGCTGTCACGCGCCGCGCCGATGAATGCTTGAGCGCGTCGACGAGGATGAACAGTTCCATGATGTGCTCGGACAACGGCGAGGCGGCAGTCTGCACCACGAACACGTCCTGCTCGCGAACGTTCTCGTCGATCTTCACCTTGAGATTGTCGTTGGAGAAACGGACCGTGTGCAGCTTGCCCTGCTCGATTCCGAGGCAATCGCAGATTTCTTTGGCGAGACTCGGATGCGATGAGCCGGCGAAGACTTTGACCGGGAATTCCATATAAATCCTGCCCTAGAGTCGCATCAAAGATAATCAGGTGCCAGCCCTGCACCCAGAACCAGCCTCCGACGCGCGTAGCGGGGATCCGGGCCAGCCGGGAAGCGCGAAACCCCTGAGGGGTTTCGCTTGATCAGGAAATGGGAAGAAAAATGAAAGGGCCGGACATTGCGCCCGGCCCTTTGTCGATTGAAACTCCGCGGGCTAGGCGGCGACTTTGGTCTCGCCGGCCTCGCTGGCTTCCTCGGCGATCGAGCCGCGCTTGGAGAATGCGACTGCGATAGCGAGCAGCGCCAGAGAAATTACCACCACGACCACGCGCGTCACGCTGACCTCGGCGAGCGAGGCGGTGCAGAACGGGGCGGCGAGGATCGCGACCAGGTTCATCACCTTGATCATCGGGTTGAGCGCGGGACCGGCGGTGTCCTTGAAAGGATCGCCGACGGTATCGCCGACGACGGCGGCCTTGTGAACGTCGGTGCCCTTGCCGCCCATGAATCCGTCTTCGATTTTTTTCTTGGCGTTGTCCCAGTTCGCGCCGGCGTTGGACATGAACACCGCCATCAACTGTCCGGTGAGGATGGCGCCGCCCAGGAACCCGCCGAGCGCTCCGACGCCCAGGCCGAAGCCGACCAGCAGCGGCGCGAAAATCGCCAGGATGCCGGGGCCGAGCAGTTCTTTCTGGGCGCTGGCGGTGACGATATCGACGCAGCGCTCGTAGTCAGGCAGCTCCTTGCCTTCCATGATGCCGGGATGCTCGCGGAGCTGGCGGCGCACTTCGACGACGACCTGGAAGGCCGCGCGGCTGACCGCCTTGATCGCAAACGAGCTGAACAGAAACGGCACCGCGCCGCCGATCATCAGGCCGACGAACACCAGCGGCATGTTGATCTGCACGCCGAGTGAGCCGAGATGGGCTTCATCGATAAAGGAGCGGAACAGCGAGACCGCCGCGATGACCGCGGTCGCGATCGCGAGTCCCTTGGTGAGCGCCTTGGTGGTGTTGCCGATCGCGTCCATCCAGGAAAGCGTGCGGGAGGCCTCTTCCTGATGGATTCCGCCCATCTCGAAAATTCCGTGCGCGTTGTCGGTAATCGGCCCGTAGGTATCCATCGCGAGGATGAAGCCGGTGGTGGTGAGCAGGCCCAGGCCGGTGAGCGCGATTCCGTAGAACTGCAATGCGAGCGACTCGCGGAAGATCAGCATCGCGCCGATGATCGTGCCGCCGATCACCATCAGGGCCCACACTGACGACTCGAGGCCCTCGGCCATGCCCGACAGGATGAGCGTCGCGGGGCCGGTGCGCGCGGCGGCGGCGGTCTCGGTGACGGGCGCCTTATCGGGATGGGTGAAGTAGTTCGTGAGCCAGAGGGTCACTACGGCGAGGATTATTCCGAGTGTCGCGCACCATCCGAAGCGCCAGTCGATGTCGCCGGTGCGCGGATCGTGCATGTAGAACGCGTTGACCACGAAAAAGCCGATGACAGAGGCGATAGCGGAGACCATGTATCCGATCGTGATCGGGCGCATCGGATCGCGCATCGCGGTTCCTGCCGGGACGCGGACCGCCATGATCCCGAGGATCGAAGAAAAGACGCCGACCGCGCGCAGGATCAGCGCGAAGATGATGAGCTTCATCGCGAAGGCGCCGGCATAGGCGCCGTATGCGGCGATGAAGTCCGGCTCGCCGACCGCGTAGGCGGCCAGGATGATCGCGGCGACCAGGGTGACTTCGTAGGACTCGAAGACGTCGGCAGCCATGCCGGCGCAATCGCCGACGTTATCGCCGACGTTGTCGGCGATGGTCGCGGCGTTGCGCGGATCGTCTTCGGGCAGATCTTTTTCGACTTTGCCGACCAGGTCACCGCCGACGTCGGCAGCCTTGGTGTAGATGCCTCCGCCGACGCGCATGAAGAGCGCGGCCAGCGAACCGCCGAAGCCGAAGCCGACCAGCACTTTCATCGCATCCTGCTGATAGAGCAGGAAAATGATTGTGGCGCCGAGCAAGCCCAGGCCGACGGTGAACATTCCGGACACACCGCCCGCTTTGAATGCGAGTTCCATCGCATCCTTGAAGCTGGACAGCGCGGCATTGGCGCTGCGCACGTTGCCCTTGACGGCGAGCCACATCCCGATGAAGCCGGCGCCGTAGCTGGCGCTGACGCCCATCAGGAAGGCGACCGAGATGCCGAGGCTCAGCCACAGATCGTGGTAGACGCCGCGGTACATTATGAAGAGGACCACGAAGATCGCCGCGACGAAGGGGATCATCGTGGAGACCTGGCGCCGCAGGTAGGCCATCGCGCCCTTTTCCACCGCGTCGGCCACGTCGGTCATCGACTTGGCGCCGGGGTCGGCGGCGAGCACCACGCGGACCAGGATGACGCCGTAGGCAAGCGCGACCAGGGCCGAGATAAGGACCAGCCACAGGATCAACTGCTCGTTGCCGGTCAAAGCTGGCAGAACGATATTCGCTTCGCTCATCGAAATCCGAATCTCCTGAATTATGAGGGTTTAGGGGGCCGGGTAAGCTATCCTCTAATGATAGAAACCACGAGCAGGTCACTCACGCCCCGGAGTTAACTGGCGCAGTTTAGGTTTTCCCGGAGACGAAGTCCAGCAATTACAAGACGAAGTGCAACGGTTGAAGACGGCTGAAATCGCGCGGCGGGCGGCGCTCCGGACGGCGGCGGAAGTTCGCCTGCAAGTCGGGTTGATCGCCGCGCGGCGCGCGTGTTTAGTTGTCAGGCTGCCCGAACGGGAAAAATTTATTTTCCGCGCGAAAATCCGCGTCAAGCGGCCGGCAATTTGATAAGAATCAATAGGCATGAACGTTAATATCGAAACTCCCTCCGCGCTGCGGCGCAAGGTCACCATCGAGGTCGACGCCGACGAGATCAAGCACGAGCTGGATCGCGCCTACAACGAGCTCAAACGCGGCGTGGTCCTCAAGGGCTTCCGGCCCGGACACGCCCCGCGCAATCTGCTCGAGCGCTTTTTCGGCGACCAGGTGCGCGGCGACGTAATTCAGAAGCTGGTCAAGGAATACACGGACAAGGCTCTCGAGGAGAACAGCCTGAAGCCGGTGGTGGCGCCCGAGATCGTCACCGAAGAAAGCGACCTCGCGAAGTCCCTCAAGTTCAGCGCGGTGTTCGATCTGCGGCCCGAGATCGTGGTGAAGGATTACGTGGGGCTCAAGGTCCCCGAGTCGAAGATCGAGATCACCGACCAGAACGTCGACGAAACGCTGGAGCGGATGCGGGAGCGGCAGGCGACCCTCAAGAAGGTCGAAGATCGCATCGACACGCGCGAGGGCGACTACGTGCTCGCGACGGTCGAGGGCTTCGATGAGGGCAAGCCGCTGTCGGGGCTGAAGAGCGAGGACCGCCTGCTCGAGGTCAACAAGCGCGCGCTCGCGCACGGCCTCGACGACATCCTGATCGGCGCCGAGGTGGGCAAGCCGACGCGCGGCGTGAAGACTTACGAACAGGACTACGCGCAGCAGGAGCTGGCCGGCAAAACGATCGAATGGCGCGCGACGGTCAAGGAAATCTACCGGCGCGAGCTCCCCGCTCTCGACGACGAATTCGCCAGGGACAACGGCCTCAAGGACGTCGAAGAGCTGCGCACGCGGGTGCGCGCCGACTTGCTTGAGCACGCGCGTGAAGAATCCGATGCGCGCGTGCGGCAGGGACTGCTCGATTTGGTGATCGAGCGCAATCCGATCGAAGTGCCGGAGTCGCTGGTCGAGCGCGAGCGCCATGCGATGGAATCGGAACTGACGCGAACGCTGGAGGCCGGCGGCATAGCGCCCGAGCAAGCGGCAGAGCGCGTGAAGGAGTCGGCCGAAGACTTGCGCACGCGCGCGGAAAAGCGCGCACGCTCGACGCTGATCGTCGACGCGCTGGCGGAACAGGAAAAAATCGAGGTCAGCGACGAGGACGTCGGCGATCGGGTCGCGAGCATCGTCACGTCGGCGGGCCGCGAGCGCGATCGCGTCGCGGAGTTCTATCGACATGAGGAGAATCGCGAGGCGCTCAAGCAGTCGATGCGGCGCGAGAAGGCGCTCGACCTGATTTTGAACCGCGCGATGCGTGAAACGGAACCGATTCCAGAGTCGCAATCAACAGCCTGAAGTGTGTTTGAAATCGATCTTAGGTTGCCCGCAATTTTCAAACCCGATACAATTTCATTACGTCGGTGGCCGTGCTTTGAATCCGTACTGTCGGCTACGACTCACTAGGGGTTTATGAGCAATCTGGTACCGATGGTAGTGGAGCAGACCGGCCGCGGAGAGCGGGCGTACGACATCTTCTCCAGGCTGCTCAAGGACCGCATCGTGTTCCTGGGCAGCGAGGTACATGACGATGTCGCCAATCTCATTACCGCGCAGTTTCTGTTCCTCGAGTCCGAAGATCCGGACAAGGAAATCAGCTTCTACATCAACTCGCCGGGCGGATCGGTGACGGCCGGGATGGCGATCTACGACACCATGCAGTTCATCAAGCCGCCGGTCTCGACGTTGTGCATGGGACAGGCGGCGAGTATGGGCGCGGTGCTGCTGGCGGCGGGCGCAAAGGGACGGCGCTATGCGCTGCCGCACTCGCGCATGATCATTCATCAGCCGCTGGGCGGCGCGCAGGGCCAGGCGCTCGACATCGAGATCCACGCCAAAGAAATCATCAGGGCGCGCGAAGAGATGAACGGCATCCTCGCGCATCACACCGGCCAGAGTTTGCGCAAGATCGAGAAGGACACGGACAGAGACTTCATCATGTCTCCGACTCAAGCGGTTGAATACGGATTGATTGATGAGGTAATCGTTAGCCGAGGGCCCTCCAAGTGATCCGCGGGAGGCAGTATGGCCAAGCATGATGACCGCTCGGGCAACCTGGTTTGTTCCTTTTGCGGGAAGAGCCAGGACGAGGTGCGGAAGCTGATCGCGGGACCCACAGTTTATATTTGCGACGAATGCATCGACCTTTGTAACGACATCATCGCCGAAGAGGCCGACAGCGAGGAGGCGTTCAGCCAGTCCTCCGCGGTTCCCAAGCCGGCCGAAATCAAGCGCGTTCTCGATCAGTACGTGATCGGCCAGGAACGGGCGAAGAAGATTCTCTCGGTCGCGGTCCATAATCACTACAAGCGCATCGACTCGCAGATGGTGACCGGCGACGTCGAGCTGCAGAAATCCAACATCATGCTGATCGGCCCGACCGGAGTGGGCAAGACGCTGCTCGCGCAGACCCTCGCCCGCTTCCTGCAGGTGCCGTTCACGATCGCCGACGCGACCTCGCTCACCGAGGCGGGCTACGTCGGCGAGGACGTCGAGAACATCATCCTGTCACTGCTGCAGAACGCCGACTACGACATCGAGCGATGCCAGCGCGGAATCGTTTACATCGACGAGATCGACAAGATTGCGCGCAAGGGCGATAACCCGTCGATCACGCGCGACGTCTCGGGCGAGGGCGTGCAGCAGGCGCTGCTGAAGATTATTGAGGGCACGATGGCCTCGGTGCCGCCCAAGGGCGGGCGCAAGCATCCGCAGCAGGAATTTCTGCAGGTCGATACCACTAACATCCTGTTCATCTGCGGCGGCGCATTCGTCGGCCTCGACGACATCATTCGCCGGCGGATCGCGGGCAAGACGATGGGCTTTCGCGCCGACCTGACCCATCGCGACGCCAAAACCATCTCGGAGCTGCTCAACGAAGTCCAGCCCGAGGATCTCCTCAAGTTCGGATTGATTCCCGAGTTCGTCGGACGCCTGCCGGTGATCGCGACGCTCGGGGAGCTCGACGAGGAGGCGCTGGTGCGCATCCTGACCGAGCCGAAGAACGCGCTGGTGCGCCAGTATCAGAAGCTCTTCGATATGGAGAACGTGCATTTGAAGTTCACGCCGGGCGCTCTGCGCGCGATCGCGCGCGAGGCGCTCAAGCGCAAGTCCGGAGCGCGTGGACTGCGCGCCATCATGGAAAGCATCATGGTGGACCTGATGTACGAAATCCCCTCGCAGCCTAACATCAAGGAGGTGCTAATCTCGGAGGAAGTGGTTACTCAGAAGGAGCAACCGCTGCTGGTCTATCAAAAGACCGCCGAAACCGCCTGACTCCCGGGAGACGAGACCCAAACCGATGCTGTTCCGTAATGACAAAAAGGACAATCGCGACGCGTCAGCCGACAACGTAGTACCTCTTTTTCCGTTGCGCGAGCTGATCGTTTTTCCGCACGAAGTTTATCCGATATTCGCCGGCCGCCAGAAGTCGATAAAGGCGCTGGAGGCCGCGGCCGCCAAGAAACTGCCGATCTTCCTGGTCTCGCAAAAGAACCACAAGGTCGAGGAACCCACCGCGCAGGACCTTTACGCAGTCGGCACGCTCGGAGTGGTCGTGCAACTGCTGCCGCTGCCCGACGGCACCGTCAAGGCGCTGCTCGAGGGCAAGAAGCGGGCGCGCATTCTCCGCTACATCGCGGACGAGGAATATTTCCAGGTCGAGGCTGAGGAGATCGAAGAGTCCTACGAGCGCACCACCGAGCTCGAGGCGCTGATGCGCTCAGTGGTATCGACCTTCGACAATTACGCGCGGCTCAACAAGAAAATTCCCCCCGAGATGGTAACCTCGGTAGCCGCGATCGACGATCCCGGCTTCCTCGCCGACAAGATCGTCGGCCATCTCAGCATTAAGATCGAAGACAAGCAGGCGCTGCTCGAATCGACCAATCCCGCCGAGCGCCTCGAGAAGATTCTCGGCTACATGCGCTCGGAGCTGGAAATCCTCGAGGTCGAAAAGCGCATCCGCTCCCGGGTCAAGAAGCAGATGGAGAAGACCCAGAAGGAGTACTACCTCAACGAGCAGATGCGCGCGATTCAGAAGGAGCTCGGCGAGAAGGACGAGTTCAAGAACGAGATCCAGGAACTCGAAGAGAAGCTGCGCCAGAAGAAGATGCCGGCCGAGGCGCGCGAGAAGTGCGAGCGCGAGATCAAGAAGCTCAAGATGATGTCGCCGATGTCGGCCGAGGCGACCGTGGTCCGCAACTACCTCGACTGGTTCCTCTCGCTGCCGTGGTTCGAGTACACCGAGGACAAGCTCGACATCAAGGAAGCCGAGCGCGTGCTCGAGGAAGATCACTACGGGCTCGACAAGGTCAAGCAGCGCATCCTGGAATACCTCGCGGTCGAGACCCTGGTCGGCCAGATGAAGGGGCCCATCCTGTGCCTGGTCGGTCCTCCGGGCGTCGGCAAGACCTCCCTCGGCAAGTCGGTGGCGCGCGCGACCGGACGCAAGTTCGTGCGCGTGTCGCTGGGCGGCGTGCGCGACGAGGCCGAAATCCGCGGGCATCGCCGCACCTACATCGGCGCACTGCCGGGCAAAGTCATTCAATCGATTCGCAAGGCTGGATCGTCGAACCCGGTGATGCTGCTGGACGAAGTCGACAAGATGTCGACCGACTTCCGCGGCGACCCGTCCTCGGCGCTGCTCGAGGTGCTCGATCCGGAGCAGAACTGCACCTTTAACGATCACTACCTCGATTGTGACTACGATCTGTCCAAGGTGATGTTCATCACCACTGCGAACACGCTCGATCGTATTCCGCGGCCGCTGCAGGATCGTATGGAAGTGATCCGGATTCCGGGTTACACCGAGTCAGAGAAGCTCAACATCGCCAAGAAATACCTGCTCAAAAAGCAGGAGGAAGCCAACGGCCTGCGGCCCGAGAACGTCGAGTTCTCCGAAGGCGCGATTTTGGGCATCATCCGCCACTACACGCGTGAGGCCGGGGTTAGAAACGTTGAGCGCGAAATCGCCTCGATATGCCGCAAGGTCGCGGTCGAAGTGGTGAAGACCGACCGCAACGCGCACGTCAAGATTTCCAGCTCGAGCCTCGCGAAATACCTGGGACCGCCGAAGTTCCACTACGGCATCGCGGAGCTGGAGCCCCAGGTCGGCGTCGCGACCGGACTTGCGTGGACCGAGATGGGCGGCGAGCTGCTCAACGTCGAGGTTACCATCGTCCCCGGCCGCGGCAAGCTGACCGTCACCGGGCAATTAGGCGATGTGATGCAGGAGTCGGCACAGGCCGCGCTCTCTTACGTGCGCTCGCGCGCCGAGGTGTTCGGCCTCAACTCGAGCTTCTATCATAAGATCGATATTCACATTCACATTCCCGAAGGCGCGATTCCCAAGGACGGCCCGTCAGCGGGAATAACGCTGGCGACCGCGCTGGTCTCGGCGCTCACCCGCGAGCGGGTGCGCAATGACCTCGCGATGACCGGGGAGATCACGTTGCGCGGCCGCGTTTTGCCGATTGGCGGGCTCAAGGAAAAGGTGCTCGCGGCTCATCGCGGCGGCATCAAGACCGTCCTCATGCCCAAGGAAAACGCCAAGGACATCAGCGAGATCGCTCCACAGATCCTGAAGACCCTGACGCTGATCCAGGTCGAGCACATGGACGAGGTGCTCAAGCACGCGTTGGTGCTGACCAATCCGGAATCGTTTTTCAGGCCCAAGACCACGGCGAGTGACATGCCGTTCCTGCGCGAACCGGACAGCAAGAGCGATATCGCAGACGAAGACGAGGACGACTCCGCGCCGACGCCGCCTACGGTACCGAACCTGTCCTGATTGGGGGGGCGCCGCGATTCCGGCCAAGGCGGTCCGGGGGGAAGCGGCTTAGCCGGCGGCAACGGGCCGCCCGAGTTTGCCATGACCAAGGCCGAATTGATCGAGGGACTTTCCAACAAGCTGCCGATGAACAAGGCGGACGCCGAGCGTGCGATCAATCTCCTGCTCGACGACATCATCGCTGCCCTGAAGCAGGGTGACCGCGTGAATATCTCCGGGTTCGGCACCTTTTCGGTGTCCGCGCGGCAGGCACGTACCGGACGCAACCCGAAAACCGGAGAGGCGATTCAGATCTCCGCAAGCCGCTCGGCCAAGTTCAAGCCCGGCAAGCAACTCAAGGATTCGCTGAACGATGTCGCGGGCGCTCCGGCTGCCGGCGCTCCCGCCGCCGATTAGTTCGCGCGCTCGGGCCTGACGGCCCGACGAGCTTTCCTTTCTTAGAGTGCTAGAAAAGACGCCCCGCGCCGCGCGGGGCGTCTTCCTTTTCGCGTCGCGCCCGGTCCGCCGGTCTTAGACCATCGCACCGATCAAGCGTAGCGAAGCCACTGCGCGACTTCCCGCAGCGACGGCCGCTTGCCGTACATCAGGATTCCGACCCGATAAATCCGCGCGCAGAGGACCGTCGTTACGCCTACCGTCGCGGCCATGATTGCGATGCTTAGTATGATCTGCCAAGCCGGGACCGAGCCGGCGGCGATTCTCGCGTACATTAGGATCGGAGCGAAGTAGGGAATCATCGAGACGACCATTGCCGTCGTCGAGTCGGGTGCCGCGGAAACCATCGGCAGCAACGCGAGCGAGCTCACCACCGGCAGCATCACCAGCATCGCCCATTGCGACGACCGGTGGATCCCGTCGGTGCTCACTCCGGCGACCGCGTAGAGCACGCTGAAAAGCAGGTAGCCGAGCAGGTAAAACAGAACGAAGTAAATCAGCAGCACGATGCTCATGTGCATCGAGTCCAGCGCTCGCCAAGCATCCGGAACCAGCATCGCCAATCCTGCGCCAAGCACCAGCCAGATGGCGATTTGGGTGAGCCCAACGCATCCGACCCCGAGAATCTTGCCCGCCATCAATTCCTCGGGCCGGGTCGAGACCAGCAGCAGCTCGGTGATGTGGGAAAGTTTTTCCTCGACTACCGATTGCATCAACATCGCGCCATACGAAATGAACGAGAAGAACAGCACGTAGGCCAGTACGAATGCCCCCGAATCGATCATCTCGAATTCAAGATCCGGCGGTTTGGGACCGCGGGAATGCATTGGCATGTTCACCGGCGCGATCAGCCGGCGAACTTCTGCGGGAGAAATTCCCTGTTGCAACAGCCGCTCCCCAAGCAGAGCCATCGAGATGATGTGGCGGACGTATACAGCGCGGGTCGTCTCACTCCACGGCCGTGTGTAGTAGTCGACCTGTCCACTGGCGACTGCGTCGCGGTCGAGCCACGCGTACGCGACGATCTCGGAGGAGTCGAGCTGCTGATTGAGCAGCGCGCGATGGCTCGCAGAGAGGTCGGAATCCACATCGATCTGATGACTGGGATGAGGATTGAGGGCGAGTTGCTCTCCGATGAGATCGGCGAGACTCGGATCGCCGCACACGATCACCATGTGCAGCAGCCGGTGCGGGGCGGCAGGGCCGCTGGACACCGCGCCGATGATAGCCGGCAGGAATAAAAACAGCGCGAACATCAGCGGCGTCGCGACGGTCGACACGATAAATGCGCGAGCGCGCACTCGCACCCGGTATTCGCGCGCCAGCACCAGCCACAGGTGGCGCAGCGAGAGATCAGCCATCGCCATCGCGTCTGCTCATGAGGTCGATGAAAATCTGTTCGATCGACGCCTCCTTGATTTCAAAGCGCCGGATTCGCGAGCATGCCAGGGCCGTTCGCAGCAGCGCCTGCGCATCCGCGCCGGCTTTAAGCCGCACTTCGACATAGTCGGAGTGCCGTTGGTATGAATCGACCAGCGGATTCCCGTCGAGGAAGCTGCCGCTGCCCTCGTACTCGATCTGCACGAAATGCTGCCCGTAACCCGACCTGATTTCGCGCACGCTGCCTTGCAGTACTGAGCGGCCCTGATTCATCAGGCAAAGCGAATCGCAGAGCTGCTCGATCTGATCGGTCCGATGGGTCGAGAACACGATCGCCCTGCCCTCGGCGCGCAGATCGGTCAGCACCCTCTTGAGCTGATTGACGTTGATCGGATCGAGCCCGGTAAAAGGCTCATCCATCACGATGAACGCCGGATCGTGGATCACGGTCGCGATGAATTGAATCTTCTGCTGCATCCCCTTGGAAAGCTCCTCGACCCGGTCGTCGAGGCGGCTGTCGATGCCCAGGCGCTCGCTCCACGCCTCGGCCTTGCCACGCGCGTCGGCGGCGTCCAGTCCGTAGAGCTGGCCGAAGAAGACCAGGTTTTCCCGCACCGTCATCTTCGCGTACAGACCGCGTTCCTCCGGCAGATATCCGGCCTTGCCCAGACTGCGCCGTCCAAGAGGAGCGCCAAACATTCGCACCACGCCCGAGTCCGGAATCATAATTCCGAGCATCATGCGGATGGTGCTGGTCTTGCCGGCTCCGTTGGGGCCTAGCAGACCGAAGATGCGGCCGGGCGCGACCGCCAGGGAAACCTCGTCGACGGCTTTCACGCCGTCGTACTGCTTGCTCACGTGATCGAGTTCGATGGCGGGGGTCACGTCGGGTTTTGCGCTGATCTCGGTTGCGGATTCTTCTCCCATCAACAAGCCTTGCTCGCGAGTGAACGCGCTTCGTTTTCGCCCGCGCCCCCCACGCCGAAAACGGCCTGGCCGCGGTGTGACAGCGAATTGTCGTCTGATTGTTCACGGGAAGAAAGGTCATGAAAGGAAGGCCACAACGTGCTTCGCGAAAGATTGGCGCGCGATGGTGGCTTCGATGCTCGCAGCTCTTCCATTCAAGGATGCGGCCGATAGAGAATAACGCAACCGGGAAATTTGCGGCGGGCGGTTAGCTCAGCGGTAGAGCATCGGCCTTACAAGCCGGGGGTCGCAGGTTCGAAACCTGCACCGCCCACCAATAAAATCAAGCACTTAGACGAGTTTGAAATTCTGCCAGATCGTCTGGTGCCGGTTTTGGTGCCGGTTTCAAATCAGCGACCGAATCAGGTCCGGACCATCTCTCATTGGGAAAAAAAATGCTCCAGTTCTTCGGCGAACCCAGAAGATCGGCCGCATCGCCGTGATTCCAATCCTTGCAGGGCTGTATCATCATTAAGTCCGGCTTCAGGTTTTGAATGAACACAACCCATTCAGTTCCTCGAGTAATGCCTTGGCGTCCTTCAAATCCGCGGTGTCGTAGCCCTCGGTGAACTTGGCGCAGAGCGGGACCAGAAGCCCGCACGCCGTGGCGACGTCGCCGCGGGCCTTGAAAATCTGCGCCAGGTCCAAAGCCGCGCGCAACTCCCATGCCTGGGCATTCGTCTTTTGCGCAAGCACGATAGCTTCGTGGATGTCTGCCTCCGCCGCGTCGTTGTGACCCAGTGTTAGGCGCAGCCCGCCGCGCACCCGCAGCGCATCCCCCCGCCAGGCGAGTTCCCCAGGATTTGCGATCAAAGCTTCCTCGACCGTTGCCAGTGCTTCAGTTGTCGCGTCGTCAAGCGCCTGCGCCTCCGCAAGCCAGTTCAAAAGCTGTGTTGCCGTATTGCGGTTCCCGGTCTTCGCCAGCTCGCTTAATCCCAGACTGATCTGCGCGAGACCTTCCGAAGAATGGCCAAGGCTTGCCCGGGCCCGCCCCAACGTAATCCGCGCGAACGCAGCAATTTGTGGGAATCCGTACTGCTCTGCCAAACCGAGCGCCTGAGTGGCGGAACGCTCCGCTTGCTCGGGTGCTCGGAGATAGATTTGCAGCCATGCTGCAATGTAGTGCGCGGTGGCCAGCTCGAAGGGACTGTTCATCCGATGCGCAGCGGCGAGCGCATCTGAGCTGCGCTTGCGCGCGACATCGGCTCGACCAAGTTGCCAGGCTACGAGAGCTGCATTGCCCAACAGTACGGCAGCCAAGCCGGGAAATTCACTCCATGCGAATTCGAAGAAGTGAGCGCCGCGCAGGAAGTTTTCTTCAGCGCCGTTTAGATCACCGCGCCAGGCGCGCACAAGCACTTGAGCGATGTGCGCAACGCCCATACTTCGTGAGCTGCCCTCGCTCTGTGCCAGATCCAAGAGTTGATCTGCCAGTGCCCCGCCAGCGAGCAGGTCACCAGCAGTTACCACGACGGCCCACTCGCCGAATAAATGATGAACGACTTCTGGAAGATTGTTGGTCTTCTCGGCGAGCGCTCGCGTGCGCGCGGCCGCTTGCGCTGCTTCTGGCGCTCCATATCCCCGTGTAACCTGCAAGACACGGACGAATGGCCCAGTCAATTCCAGTTCCCGAGCGTCGCGTTCGGCAGACTCTGGCAATGCTTTCAGGATTTCAAGTGCCTGCCGATACGCCTGCTCCGCCTCGCGGAAGGCACGTCGCTCGACCGCGGCGGCGGCCGACTTTCGCCAAGCAGCTATCGCTGGTTCGATTTCACCCGCCTCAGTCCAATGCCGTGCGAGAACTTCCGGCTCCGCATCCGCTTTTGTTGGAAACTGTTCGGTTAATACACGTGCGACCGTTCGATGCAGTTCGCGACGGCGGCTCTTGAGCAATGCCTCGTAGGCCGCGTCCTGTAAGAGAGCGTGCTTAAACGAATATGTAGCCTCGGGCGCGATGCCGCTGGCATAGATCAGTTCCGCGTTAGCCAATCTTGCCAGAGCCTCCTTCAACTCAGTTTCCGGCATCATCGAAACTGCCTGGAGCAAATCGTATGAGAATTCGCGCCCAACGACTGCAGCGATCTGCGCAACTTCTTTCGCGCGCCCGAGCCGATCCAGACGAGCCATCAAAGAATCGTGGAGGGTGTGGGGAATCTCGTGTGCGGAGGGTTTAGCATCGCCTTTCTCGAGCACTGCGCGCGTCAACTCCTCGACGAACAGAGGAATTCCGCTAGTACGCTCGATCACCTGCTCTACGGTGTCTTCTGACAGCGCACTCTGAGCCACTACACTTGCTACCAGTTCGCGCACTTCCAGGGCCCCCAGTCGATTCAGCGTCAACTGTGTATGATGCGTACGCGACGCCCATGGCGGCAGAAACTCAGGTCGCGCAGTACAAAGAATCAGCAGCGGAGTGGTGGCTCCCTGTTCGATCAGCACCTGCATCATCTCCAGCGTAGAGGCGTCGAACCAATGCAAATCTTCGACTGCCATGACACACGGCTGGATTCGCGCCACGCCGAAAAGCCATCCTGCCAAAGTCGCTAGCAGCCGATTGCGCTTTTGTTGCGGCGTGACTGTAAGTGGCGCATATTTTTCGCCGATCGGGAGGTTCAGCATTGGCGCGATGAGCGGCAGCGCCTCGGCAAGCTTCAATCCCGCGAGTTCGAGATCTCTTTCCAATTCGGCGATCTTTTCTCCGTCCGTTACAACATCACGTTGCGCGAAACCCTGCTGAAGCATGTCGGTGATCGCGTAGAAAGGGGTGTTTTGGAAATAAGATGCGCCGGAGCACTCGTTCCAGGTATGCGGAGTTCCCGCCAGCCGCTCTCGGAATTGCCGCACCAGGCGAGACTTGCCGATTCCCGCCTCACCGGCGATGAAGACGACTTGTCCTTCGCCGCCGGTGGCGCGCTCCCAGCGGTTCCATAGGAGTCGCATTTCATCTGCGCGGCCGACAAACTGAGTGAGACCGCGCGCGGCCGATGCTGCAAGACGGCTTCGCGCGCCGCTCAACCTGAGGACTCGAAACAATTCGATCGGTCCGACAATTCCCTTGAGTTGATGCGCGCCCCGCTCTGCGACCATGAACAACCCCGAGACTAACCGGTGGACCGCGGGAGTGATAATCACAGTGTTGGGATCCGCCGCAGACTGGACCCTGGAGGCTATGTTTGCCGTATCGCCGAAGACTTCCGAATCGCTGCCCCCACCCTTGCCGATCACGACGTTGCCGGTATCGATCCCGACGCGAACCGAGAGTTCGGGATGGTTGCCTGGTCCAGCGCCGCGATTGAGCGCGCCGACCGTTTCAAGTATCGCGAGTCCCGCGCGCGCGGCGCGTTCGGCGTCATTGTCGTGCGCCTGTGGCCATCCGAAATACGCCATCACGCCGTCGCCGAGGTACTTCGCGACGTGGCCGCCGAAACGTTTGATCGCTTCAGTCACTGCGCCTAGATATTCGGCTTCGACCTCACGCCATTCCTCAGGATCGAGCCGCGCGGAAAGCGCGGTCGAGCCGACCAGGTCGCAAAACAAGACCGTCAGGTGACGGCGCTCGCCTATCTGCTCTCGCGCTTCGGTGAGTTGTGTGTCAGAGACTCGGGCGACAACCGTAGCACCAATTGAAGCGCCGCATTCTCCGCAGTACTTCGCAACCAAGGCGTTTGCTGCGCCGCATCGTGGACAACCGCGCGGAAGTGGATTTCCGCACTCAGTGCAGAACTTCCCTACTCCTGAATTCTCGAAACCGCAGCTTGAGCAACGCATGGCAATTACTCAGAACTATCCCCCAACTCCTGCTTGAATCAAACCATCGCTGGCCGTGCTAACTCCGCGCGTCCTAACCCTGCACACCGATAGTTCCCAAGACCTTGCCTCGTCTGTGTCAAATCAACCTGATCAGTCAGTAGTCAATATGTTGAACCCAGGCTCGCTGCGAGTCTGGGTACTGACATGCACATCAGTGATGATAAGCGTCGTTCCTGGCGAAACTGCTGCGCGCAAGTGTTCAAGAAATTCCGGCGCAATGGTCACACGCTTCACCAGTGCCTTGATATCTGGCCCCGGGGCGCTGCCGAAGCTGGAGGTCGATGTCCAGTCCCGGAGTCCGTTCGGGTCGAATTTGTCGAGGGCTGAGTAGACATAGCTTCCAGAGCCCTGAGCCAAGCCGGTCGAGGGGACGGCGGCGCGTCCGATCTCAATGCCGTTGCGGTAAGCGTAGATCTGCTGATCCGCAGTACTTAATATAATAGACAAAGGGCCGGTCGGCGCTTTCTCCGGATGCCACTCGAAACTGCCCACGGGCAGTAGCGGCGTGGAGGGTGCGCCTGTCTTGCCAGATAGCAAACGCCCGGGCTCCGCTGTTTCGCCTGGCGCAAATTTGTCATCGGTAATGATTACGTTCGTACCGTTGCTTGTGACGGAATAAAGTCTTTCGGCGAAATCAATCGGCAGCCGCACACACCCGTGCGACGCGGGATAGCCGGGCAGGCGACCGGCGTGCATGGCAATGCCAGTCCACGTCAGCCGCTGCATATGCGGCATCTTTGCCCCTTTGTAGATACTCGACTCGTGACGGACCTTCTTCTGCAAGATAGTGAACATTCCGGTCGGAGTCGGATGGCCTTTTTTTCCGGTGCTGACAGTCGAGCGACCGATGCGGACGCCGTTGCGGTAGACATACATTTTCTGTTCCGGAAGGCTAACGATGATCACGACTGGTCCAGCGGGTGAAATCTCAGGATGCCATACATAGTCACCAGGCTTGAACTCCGTAGTGAACGGGGGAACTTCACGGCCTTTGGTATGGCCGGCAGCGGCACTTGCGCTGATGGGGATGGCAAAAGTCAGTACCAATAGGAGTGCGAGCTGCTCACTTTTCATCAAGGTTTGCCATTGTTCACCAAGCGACGCGTGTCCAAGTCGTAAATCGGAGGTGACATTGTCTGAAGCTCGCGCGCACTCGATTGAAAGGGTTTCTTTGCGAGCGCCGGCATTTTTCAAGAGAGCCAAGCGACCTCCTGGCGAACACGCTGCCTTAGAATCGGCTTAGCTGCTCATCTCCCCACGACCTTCACGCGGAGCTACTAATAGGTTCAGTTACCCGAGCCTGACAGCGTCAGCTCCACGCGGCGGTTTTGCGCTTGCCCTTCCGGCGTGTCGTTAGAGGCCACCGGGTCCGCATCGCCGAACCCTTGCGCAGAGACCAAAGCGGGATTGACTCCCTGGGCAACCATAAACTGCATCACGTTGTCGGCCCGCTTCTGCGACAGCACCAGATTTGTCGAGATACCTTGTCGCTTGAGTCCGGGGCCGATTGGCACATTGTCGGTATATCCGTTAACCACGATCCTGGTTTGCTGCATCGGTGCAAGGATCGGAACCATTTTTGCCATCGTCTGTTGCGCTGCGGCCGGCATCTGCCAGTCGCCGGAAGGAAACAACAGTTGATCGTTAACCGTGACCTTGATGGCATTCTGGAGTCGCTCGATGTGCATCTGTTTGGCCCCGATCTCCGACGACATCGTTTGGTTGAGCTGGTCATATCGGGTCTGGAGCGCATCGTACTTTTGCTGCGAAACGCAGCCAGCCAACACAAGCATACACGTGAACGATATCCTCGCGATTCGGCCGAACTTAATTTCAGACATCTTGTGGGCTCCTTTCGCTTGGTCCACGCATCGAACCGAATAGGGCTTCGACGGGACACAGATCTCGATTCCGAACGATCGTCGAATTACTGCTCGCACGACTCAGGCAGCTTCCTTCGCCGTCCTGCCCAGGTAAATCAGACTTTGGTCTGATGGAGGGCCCGCCCAGCAAGTGACTAACTAAATGTTGAGAACGCGCTTTTAACTCGCAAAATCGACCATATGACATTGGCGATACTTCAGAGGAGTGTAGTACAGCAAAACGCTGCTCACGCGAATTTGCAAGGTCAGGCCCCACATTTGGAGACCAACTATGGTGCAAGCGATTGTCGATGTTACGGAACAGCAGAGGTTGAACGAAGCGCGCGAGGCCGGAATCCCCTGGAAGAAATGGGGACCTTACTTGAGCGAGCGACAGTGGGGCACGGTTCGCGAGGACTACAGCGAAAACGGCGACGCTTGGAATTACTTTACCCATGACCAATCGCGATCGCGGGCCTACCGATGGGGCGAGGACGGGTTGGGCGGACTGTGTGACGACAAGCAACGGCTGTGCTTTGCGCTAGCGCTGTGGAACGAGCGCGACCCCATCCTGAAGGAGCGCCTGTTCGGACTCACCAACAGCGAGGGCAACCATGGTGAGGATGTCAAGGAGTACTACTTCTATCTCGACAGTACTCCGACGCACTCTTACATGAAGTACCTCTACAAATACCCGCAGCGCGAATTTCCCTACCGGGACCTAGTCGACACCAACCGGGGCCGCACGCGGGACGAGTTCGAATACGAATTGCTCGATACGGGCATCTTCGCCGCTGACCGATATTTCGACGTGTTCGTAGAGTACGCCAAACAAGACCCGGAAGATGTGCTCATTCGTATCACCGTACACAATCGCGGGCCGGAAGCGGCCCGATTGTGTCTGTTGCCGACACTATGGTTTCGCAACACCTGGTCCTGGGGGGAGGACGATCGCAAGCCTTCGCTGAGCGAAGCGGAGCCCGGCACCATTCAGGCCACACACCATGAGCTGGGCGAGTACTGGCTTCATTGCGATGGTGCCCAGGAGTTGCTCTTCACCGAAAATGAGAGCAACGCCCAACTTCTGTGGGGCGAGCCCAACGCTTCTCCCTACGTCAAGGATGGTTTCCACGCCTACGTCATCTCCGGAAAGCGCGAGGCGGTGAATCCCGCCAAAACGGGGACCAAGGCCGCGGCCCACTATGTACTCGACGCACCCGCCGGCGGCAGCAAGACGGTCCGGCTACGTCTGGCAGCCACCAAAATGAAAGATGCTTTCGGCGATTTCGAGAATGTATTCAACAGCCGGATCGCCGACGCCGACGAATTTTACGAGCGGATTTCGCCCAACTCGCTGAATGAAGATCAGCGCCGGGTGCACCGCCAAGCGCTGGCCGGAATGCTGTGGAGCAAGCAGTACTATTACTTCGATCTGGAGCTCTGGCTGCGCGAGCACAAAAGTCACCCGATGCTCGAGCACGCCCGCGCTGGCGTGCGCAATACGGAATGGTTCCACATGCTCAACAGCGACGTGATCTCCATGCCGGACAAATGGGAGTATCCGTGGTATGCGGCCTGGGATCTGGCGTTCCACACCGTCACCCTGGCGCTGGTGGATTTTGACTTTGCCAAGGTGCAACTGCTGCTCATGCTGCGCAGCCTCTATTTCCACCCGAGCGGCCAGATTCCCGCCTACGAGTGGAACTTCAGCGACGTAAATCCTCCCGTGCACGCCTGGGCCACGCTCTGGCTCTACAAATACGAACGGACCTTGGGACGGGCGGACCTTCGATTCCTGGAACGTTCGTTTCAAGGGCTGATGTTGAACTTCAATTGGTGGGTCAACCGCAAGGATCCTTCGGGGCGCAACGTGTTCGCTGGCGGCTTTCTGGGCCTGGACAACATCGGCGTGTTCGACCGCAGCGCGCAGCTGCCCACCGGTGGTTCGCTGGAACAGGCTGACGGGACAGCCTGGATGGCATTCTACTGCCAAAACATGCTGGAGATGGCTCTTATCCTCACCGAATATGACCCGGTGTATGAGGAAGTCGCGTTCAAGTTCGTACAGCATTTCATGTGGATAGCCTATGCGATGGATCGCATCGGCGAGAATCACGACGAGATGTGGGACGAGGAGGACGGCTTTTCCTACGATCTGCTGCGGCTTCCCGACGGTGAGGCTATGCGTTTGAAGGTAAGATCGCTGGTAGGGTTGTTGCCGCTATGCGCGTCCACGGTGTTCGAGGCGGATGTCACTCGCTATCCGGTGCTGATGGAGCTGATCAATCTTTTTCGCAAACGCCACCCCGAGTTGGTTTCCCAGGTCGCCCCGACCGAGAAGGGTTTCATTGGCTATAAGGACCGGCGGCTCTTGTCGATCCTCACCAAGAAGAAGCTCGAGCGAGTCCTCGCGTACATGCTCGACGAGAACGAGTTTCTCGGACCCCATGGCATTCGTTCTCTTTCGCGCTATCACTTGGAACATCCGTTTTTGTTTTACACCGGCGGTCAGGAATACTGCGTCCCGTACCTGCCGGCCGAATCGAACACCGGGATGTTCGGCGGCAATTCTAATTGGAGGGGGCCCGTTTGGATGCCGATCAATGCGTTGATCGTCCGGGCGTTACTAAATCTGTACGGCTTCTACGGCGACGAGTTCAAAGTTCAATGCCCCACGGGCTCCGGCCACTACATGACGCTGTTCGAAGTGGCACAGGAGATTTCTCGGCGGCTGACGGGCATCTTCCTGCGAGATGCCAACGGACAACGGCCCGTCTACGGTGGCACGGCCAAGTTCCAGGAAGATCCGCATTGGCGCGATCTGATTCTGTTTTATGAGTATTTCCACGGCGACAACGGCGCCGGGCTCGGAGCCAGCCACCAGACCGGATGGACCGGGCTGGCGGCATTTTTCCTGGATATATTCGGTCGTCTCGACGCCAAGACCACTCTGGAAACCGAACGCGGGCGCGTGCTCGAAAAAATCATCAAGGAGCAGGTGCGCGGAGAGGCGACGGGTCAGAAGTGAACGATGTCTGATCCGCAGCATCCAGCGCTGTACCAGATCAACACGCGCGTCTGGTTGAGCGAGCTATCTCGCGGTCTGGGCAAGCATGCGACGGTGGACGACATATCGGACGCCGAGTTGGACCGCTTGGCTGAAATGGGTTTTGACTGGATCTGGCTTCTGAGCGTCTGGCAGAGGGCCTGGCTGCGCGAGCGATCTCGCGAGCGAATCCTCAATCGGTTCGAGTTCGTGGCAACCCTCCGGGACCTGGTGGACGAAGACATCGCCGGGTCCGGGTTTGCCATCCAGAGTTACACCGTCCATCGGGATCTCGGCGCCGCTCCGGCGCTGGCCCGTTTACGAGAGCGGCTGCAAAAAGCGCGGGCTGAAGCTGATGCTCGACTTCGTCCCTAACCATATGGCTCCGGACCACTCGTGGATTGACGAGCACCCGGAGTACTTGTCCATGGCAGCGAGAATGATTTGGCGCGCACACCGCAGAACTACTGCAGCGTGGCATCCTTGAGAATGATCACACTTCCAAAAATTGGAGTCGCGGTTATCATATGAGATTACAATGTCAATTTCTTGTTCTTGTGTTCTTTCTTTTGTGGACTACTTTTCCCGCAATCGCTCAATCAACCGCGAGCCTGTCACCAGCGCCATCGGTCCAACCTGCATCGAATCTCGAGCAGGAAATAGACTCGGAGGTCGCAGAAGCAGGGAATGGCAAGGCTTCGCTGACAGAGGTTAACAAAGAACTGTCCAATCCGATTTCGAGTATCTGGGCCTTGCAGTTTCAGCAGAACACTTTCTGGTTGAACAACCTGAACGCAACGTCGTGAATCTCCTCTTCCAGCCGGTACTTCCGCTCTCGCTGACCAGCAATTGGAACCTCATCACCCGGCCCGTGATCCCGGTCTTCAACTCTGTTCCCTACATCAATAACAGCGGCAATCTGCACCGGGTGACCGGGTTCGGCGACACCGCACTGGTAGAGCTGCTTTCGCCCAGTCCGAAATTGGCAGGCCCGTGGCTGTTCGGTGCAGGTCCGACCTTCATCTTCCCAACCGCTAGCAATCCCCGCCTTGGTCAACGCAAGTGGCAGTTCGGACCAACCGGAGTATTCGGTTACATAAGCGATAAGTGGATCGCAGGCGTGTTTCCCCAGCAATGGTGGTGACCTGCCCGTCGGAGAGCAGCGAAGCCTTCTGTGAAGGGCACAACGTCAGCTTCGAGTTCTTCGGCGGGGTGCCGCGCTCGATCCTGTACGACAACCTCAAGCTGGCGGTAGCGCGCATCCTGGGAGACGGCAGGCGGCTAAGGACTCGGATCTTCAGCGAGCTGCAGTCCCACTACCTGTTCGCCGACCGTTTCGGACGACCAGGCAAGGGCAACGACAAGGGCAAGGTTGAAGGGTTGGTCGGTTACGCGCGGCGCAACTTCATGGTGCCGATCCCTCATGCGGCCAGCTTCGCGGAACTCAACGCGCAAGTTGCTGGAGCACTGCCGCCGCCGATTGGGCGACTGGCTGCGTGGTCATGCTGAGACCATCGGCGAGCGGCTGGTGCGAGATCAGGCCGCCTTGCTGCCACTGCCGGCGACTCCCTATGAAGCTTGCGAGAAGAGGCGGCGCGAGTCAGCTCGTTGTCCCTGGTGCGCTACCGCGGCAATGACTACTCGGTGCCGACTGCCTATGGCCACCGCGAAGTGCTGGTCCGTGGCTATATCCACGAGGTGGTAATCTCCTGCGGCGCCGAGGAGATCGCGCGTCATCCGCGCTCCTATGAGCGCGAGGACTTCGTCTTCAACCCGCTGCACTATCTGGCGCTGCTGGAGCGGAAGATCGGCGCGCTCGACCAGGCCGCTCCGCTGGCTGGCTGGGCGCTGCCCGAAGAGTTCGCGACCCTGCGCCGTCTGCTCGAGGCGCGCATGGGCAAGCCGGGCAAGCGGGAGTTCGTCCAGGTCCTGCGCTTGCTGGAGGTGTTCCGCCCCGACGATGTGCTGGCCGGGGTCAGAGAAGCGATCGCCCGCGGAGTGATCGGCTTCGATGCGGTCAAGCATCTGGTGCTGTGCCGCATAGAGCGCCGCCCGCCGCGGCTGGACCTCGAGATCTATCCCTATCTGCCGCGGGCCACGGTCGCGACTACCTTGGCCAAGGCTTACCTGAGCCTGCTAGCGGGAGGTGCAGCGTCATGAGCGACACACCGCAGGTGCTGCTCGCCCATCACTTGAAGGCACAGAGGCTGCCGACCTTCGTGCGCGAGTACGACAAGCTGGCCCGCCAGTGCGCCGCCGAAGGCGTCGACCACTCCCGCTATCTGCTGCGTCTGGCCGAGCTCGAAATGATCGAGCGGGAACGGCGGACCGTCGAGCGCCGGATCAAGGAGGCCAGGTTCCCAGCGGTCAAGAGCCTCAACAGCTTCGACTTCACCGCCATCCCCTCGCTCAACAAGACCCTGGTGCTGGAGCTGGCCCGCTCGGAGTACGTCGCCCGCCGCGAGAACGTCATCGCGCTCGGTAACAGCGGCACCGGCAAGACCCACATTGCGCTGGGGCTAGGACTGGCCGCCTGCCAGAAGGGTCATCACGGTCGGCTTCACCACCGCCGCGGCTTTGGTCAACGAACTGCACGAGGCCAGCGACGAAAAGCGTTTGCTGCGACTGCAACGCCAACTCGCCGGTTACAAGCTACTTATAGTCGACGAGCTGGGATACGTTCCTCTGTCACCGACCGGCGCCGAGTTGCTGTTCGAAGTCTTCAGTCAGCGCTACGAGCGTGGCTCGATTATCGTCACCATCAACCTGCCCTTCGACGAGTGGACCGGCGTGTTCGCCTCCGAGCGCTTGACTGGCGCGCTGCTCGATCGCCTCACCCACCACGTTCACATCCTCGGGCTGAACGGCGACAGCTTCAGGCTCAAACACAGCAAGCGCCATGTCACTGGCGATCAACCGCCGACAGAACCCGGATAAGAGTAACTCCCCAGGATCGTTGCTCGGCTACTAGATACTCCATGCACTAGCGAGGGGGAGATCCCCCTCGCGCTCCCCCTGCCAGAAACCAAACCATCCACCGCCCCTTAAACTGATGTATTTTCCTTGTGGCCACTGATGTACTTTTCGTCCGGCCTTGACAGTTAGAAACCGAACGGGGGCGAGTGCTCGAAAAGATCATCAAGGAGCAAGTGCGGGGAGAGGTGACGGGTCAGAAGTGAACGATGTCAGATCTGCAGCCGGAGGAATGCCAAATGAACACGCGACCCCGATTGACTGAGCGATCTTACGAGGTGCCAACTCGAGGTTGTCCACCAGCCAAATTGCCCGCCTGACAGGATGAGGGGCAAAGCCTTATATCGGAGTTTGATCTGACACGAGATCTTCATTAGCAGAACTCGGCGAGATCTAGTGGCAGTCAGTCACTGCAACTGCGCATTTTCCTTAATGGCCCAGCCGAGAGATTCGAAATTTTTCTTCGCCAGAGGCGACACCCTTCCGGACAGCCAGATGCTTCGCTTAGGTGTCACAAGGTCTGGTCGATTTGCAAAATAGGCTGCTCTACTCGTCCAGACCACGTAATCCGCTTCGACCGGAACGATCAACACACCGGCGCGATCACGTCCGATGATCGTGCCTTTGGCGATTATTTTTGCCAACGGACTTTGCGTATCGTTGTAGCGTGCGAGCACATCTAGTGCGTCGGCGAGGAACCGAGCCTGGTCCTCCGATTCAGCAGTATTGGCGAGAGTCACCACTCCGGGAACGCCCGGGACGCTTCGCAAATGAATCAAATCCTCAACGAACGCGGTTTGGACGCTCAACGAAAAGGAAGGGTTGCGCATGAACATCTGGATCTGTTGTTCGGGCATACTGAGTCCTTCCAACTTCTTCTGATTCACAACGATCAAGTCTGCTCTAGGAGTGTCCCAAACCCAGGTGGAAACGATTCGCGTCGCAGTGATCGCCATCGATCCCGGAATGAACACGGCCATCGTTGTCGTGACCCCCACATGCGCTCTAAATGCGGTTAGCGCTATATCGTCTAGCTGTTTCGAGAGAATCGGGTTGGTCGTATATGGGTCGACTTGGAGCCGCTTAGCAAGCTCTCGTCGCTCTTGTTCGTAGCCGAGGACATCTCGCGTCGTCTGACCAACATTTTTGCCGAACTCTGGGGACTTCTCGGTCGCTGATGCCTCCTCGGGCTCCGTCACAGATTCCTTGAGCTTCTGCGCACCTAGACCAACGCGGCCAAAGAACCGCGATACGCCCCCCGGCAGTCCCTTGACGGTCTCCACTGGATTCAAAATCATCTGGCCGGCCGCGGCCACCGGTCGAACGGCATTTGTAGCGACCGATTGCGCGAACACCTGGGTCTTGCTGGTGTTCTGCAATTCTATCATTGCGGGCACTTCTGCGACCCTAATTCTGAGCATCTCCAGTCCGTGCGCCTGCAAAAGTCCAAGATTCGTGTGAATCGTATAGTTGGCGGTCAATCCGTCAGTGGGAACGTTATCGTCAACGTGGAAGCCGCTACCACCGAGCAAACTCGCAGGAGCGAGTTCCCGCGCTCGTAAGATCGGAGGAGATTCGAACGTTCCTGCGGTTTGCGCGAAGGCGACACCAACGAGGTTGAGCCCCAGAAAGACTATCGAGCAGTTGACAGCGAACTTCCGCACTTGAGTGAATTTCGAGCTCTCAAACATATAGCTAATCCAAGGTATCCGAGAGAAATTTTCGAAAGCCCTATCAGGACGCCCGTATGCTGTCACAGACCGCCATTACCTTCCTATCGGACCAAGGTCGGATAGGTCTTGGAACAGCGTCGATATAGGCTTTCGTTATCATTGCGGCACTTAGATCTAGACAGCCCTTCGACGGCGACCGTGCAGCAGTCTTAAACAATAGGACCAAAGTCCGATTTCTTTTGGTCCCACAGACGGTGGATGATTTGGAAGTATGTCACCGCGAAGACTTTGAGATTTGAGCTCTATAGATAAAGAACGAACCGATGCGGCTACGACAAGAAGAATGTTAGTTGCAAAGCGAGACTAAAAGGAAAGTCATCGCATAACAGACGGAGGAGAAGGTGAATAGAAAAGGACTTGGAGTGGTAGTCGCCCTGGCTTTGGTACTTGCACTTGCCGGGAGCGCTCCGATAGCGCAGGCACAGGAAGGCGTAGCGCCTGCAGCGGAGCCGGCAGCAAATGGCGGCGGGAGCGGCGGAGCGGCAGTTCGCGCAGGATATTTGACTTGCCACGTTGCGGCCGGGTGGGGCTTCATCTTCGGTTCGTCGCGAAAACTCGATTGTTCTTATGCTTTCCAGCCGGGGTATACGGAGTACTACTTCGGCTCTATCAGCAAGTTCGGCGCCGATATTGGCTACCTTCAATCGGGCGTAATTATTTGGTCGGTTCTGGCTCCTACCACCAATCTCGGCCAAGGGGCGCTTGCAGGTCACTACGGTGGAGCTACCGCCAGCGCGGCAGCTGGGGTTGGAGCCGGCGCCAAATGCTCCAGGGCAACGTAAATGGTTTGAGGATCGGCGCGCCAGTGAAGTTCAAGGGCGTCCAAATCGGCACCGTTGAGGAGATTAAGCTGGCGCTCAGCCCATCGGAAGGTGAGGTGCGGCCAGACCTCAAGGAGTTGCGGCTGCCGGTGATCATAGGCATCGAGCGCTCGATGATTATGCAGAGAGGCGGTACAGGCCACGCTCTGTCGCAGCCAGGTTTGGAGGACTTGGTGTCTCGAGGCATGAGGGCGCAGCTCGACACTGAAAGCCTCCTGACGGGCCTACTCTTCGTCGATTTGGACCTTCACCCGAACGCTCCCCTGGATCTGGCATTAATCTCGAATTTGCGAGTTGCTTTGAAGCTTTGCGCAGAGGGCTTCGGTCAAGAGGTCGGTTGCCTCGTAGGTGTTCGATTCAGCGGCGCCGCAGCAAGAGAACGTCCTGGTCGCAGGACAGGCGATAGCCCCGTGGATCAGTGAAGTGGCTGCGGACGTATTCCTCCACCCTACGACGGGTGACCGTCCTTCCCCAGTCAGGGTAATCGCTGAGAAAAAACCTCGTTAACGTGCAGGCAGATTCCAGGTCATCCACCACGACTTCACAGTTCAGCGTGTGCATCACGATTTCCCATTCCGCGTGGCGTGTTTTGAATTCCTGCGCGGCTGCAGCCAGATCGAATTGTCTGCCAAAGAACTCGCGCGGCAGCGCCATAGCGTCGGCGTCCCGGTTCGCCAATAGCACCAATGCGGCGCCGTCCCTCTCAAGCCATGAGGTCAACCGCTCCAGTATGTCTGTCCAGTTGGTTTGTGGGATGTAGTAGAGAACGTGCGAGCAAAGCACGAAATCGGCGGGAGAAACGATCCTCGCCTCGGCGATCGGTGCCTCTACGATCTCAGCGTCCGGGCAGCGCCGTGCAAGTTCCACCCGCAAGGCGCTGTTGGGCTCAATGGCGATTGTCCGGTCGAAAAATTTCGCTAATGCGGCAGTCGTGGAACCTTCCCCGGCCCCTGCGTCGACGAAAAGGCTGCGCGATCGGAGTCCACCGACAAAGTCGGTGAGCCACCCGATCGCCTTAATCTTTTGATCGGTATGTGTGAGAAAGGTTTCGAATGCGCCAGCGTATTCTGGCTGATCATAAGCGTAGGGCTCTAGTAGTTCGTCAGTATCATCAGTCATACCGTCAGCTCACCTTATTAACGGGAATTTCCTTTTTGACTTTCGAACTTCAACCTTGTCCATAGTTCGAATGGCTTTCCTCTGCAAGGTTTTAGCCGATTTTGGTGTGCAGTGTTCCCAGTACTGCGGGGAGAGGCCGGTTTTGCGTCTAGCGGGCTCCCGATGGGTGAAGATGCTATTTTCCCCAGCGATTCTGGCGACACTTCTCCCTGCGTCCGCGGCGTCGTCATCGAAATTTGCTCCCCTTTGCGCTCACCTTATCCCGCCGGCGCCGGCAGCGTCATGATCTTTCGCAGCATGCGGGCAAAGAGCTGGCGCGTCAGGTGACTCTCCGCCAGCAGCAACCAGTAGTAACGCGCGTGCTTTATCAACCGTCCGCCGGTCTTCACCAACCGCTGCTGCAAGCTGGTGAGCGACCACTTCCCGATCGGCGCGGGCAGCGCCAGCCGTCGCCACAAGTTCCCAAGGTTATAGGCAATCAGGCTCAGCCACAGCCGCACCTCGTTGGCGCGAAAGCGGTGGCAGCTCAGCCGCGTCATTGCGACCGCCTGCTTACTCTCTTTGATCCATTGTTCCGCCGTGCCACGCTTGTTGTAAAAGCGCACCAGCGCCCGGCTCTTGGCCGTCAAGTTGGTCACGATAAAACCGACGCGGGGGAACAGTTCGCCAAAATGGAACTCCACCTTCGCCACCACCCGCCGGGTCACCGTCCAACTCGCTGCCTGATAGAGAAAACTTTTGAACCGAAACACCGGCTTCTGGCTGGGCCGTCCCACTGGCCGGGTCAACAACTCCCTAATGTTCCGCTGCAGGTTGTCGTTGGCGGGAAGGCGGATAGCGTACTTCACGTCCCGTTCTTCCAGCGCCTCATACAACTCCGGCTTGGCAAAGGCCGCATCGGCGCGGAAGACCATCGCTTTCCCCAGCCGCTGTTGGCGTTCAATCTCGGGCAGCAGCAATTCTTCCCAGCCCTCGGCGCTGTGGACATTGCCGGGCCGCAGTTTGGCGGCGAGGCAGTCGCCTTCACGATTGAACAGCAGCAGCGGATGATAACAGGTGGACTCGAAGTGGCCGTTGTAGGCACTGTGCTCTTGCTGGCCATAAACCGCGACTTCAGTACTGTCCATATCGAGCACGATGCGCCGCGGCGAATCGATAGCTTCGACCCTTGCGACTAACTCCCGATTGAGCGCGGCCAGCCCGGCAAGGTTTTCCTCCTGTGTCAGCACGCCCGTCTCGAATGATTGGAGACGCGAGGTTAAGGCCGCTCCGCGCTCCAGGATTTTCTTGGAGCCGATAAGCCGAAAGGTCGGATCCTGGGACAGCCGCTCAGCGTCGTTCACGTCCTCATAGCCTGCCAGGCGGCTATAGATCGACTGCCGCAGCAGATCGGCCAAAGGCAATTGGATATTCTTGCCCCGGCGGGAATCGCTCAAGTGGCGGTCAACGAGTTCGCCCAAGCCGAGACGTTCATCCAGCTCGCGCACCAGAATCAAACCGCCGTCGGAGGTCACCCGCGCGCCCTGAAACTCGACGCGCAGCGCGCTGTTAAACGACAGCTGAAAGGGCCGTTCTTGCGTCTCACCCACCGCCTCGCCACCTCCGCACTGCTCTGATCGCATCCAAACCCACGTCCAACAGCGCGTTTGTCGCATTTTTACCAAATTGCTAATTCAGTGAGAAAACGGAAATCCGGGTTAATACCCGGCAGTGGCAGCTTGCGCGAGATCCCAACGGTTCAAACCAATCTCGAGCAAATTCAGAAGCAAGCAACCGACGCATTGGCCAAACTGGATCACATCGATCTAAACAAGATGGTCGCTTCGATCACTGATGCCGCCGATTCCATCAAGCAACTCACCGGCTCGACAGACCTTAAAGATACCCTCGCCTCTGTGAAGCAGACCGTGCCGAACCTCAACCGTACGATCACGTCTTTGCGCGTTGCCCTGGACAACGTCAACGCTCGAGTTGCGCCGCTCGTGCAGAGTCTCCAGCGAAGTTCCGACGAAGCGAACGCCACGATGAAAGATACGCGCGAGGCGTTGCTCGAGGTGAAGTCCAACCTCGACCCCGACTCGCCGTTCTCGGTAAATCTAAACGCAGCTCTTGATCAACTGGCCGACACAACCCGTTCGATCGCAGAGCTGACGGACTACCTGCAGAGAAATCCCGCGGCGCTCTTACGCGGAAAGTACGTTCCCGAAAAAGACCGATGACAAGAAAACACCTCAGGGCTATGTTGGTCGCGTTGGCGTGCGCGCTTACGGCGGGATGCTTGCCGTTGGCGCCGCAACCCGATCGGTCGAAGTTGTTTATATTATCGCCGCTGACCGAATCTTCTGTACCGGTTTCAACATCGGCCGGCTCGACCGCCAATCCTCCTGTAACGGTGGGAATCGGGCCGATCGATTTTCCAGACTATTTGCGGCGCCCGGAAGTAGTAACTCAAACATCAACCAATGAACTAGATCTCTCTGATGAAAAGCGATGGGGCGAGCCGCTAGACAAAAACTTCGCGCGCGTTTTGTCCGAGAACATCTCGAAGCTATTGAACACACAACAAATTGAGAAATATCCATGGCCGGTCCGGACCCACATTGATTACCAAATTGAAGTTGATGTTCAACGATTCGAGACAACTTCTGATGGGCAGTCGCAATTGATCGCGCGATGGATCATCAAGGACGGCGCAGGTAAGGACTTATATGCCTCTGAAACCTCGGCCAGCACGCCAGTTAGCGCGGGCGAACCAGGTGCATCGGCTGCTCTGAGTAGTGACCTTGCAACACTGAGTCGAGAGGTGGCTGCGCGAATCACGGAACTCCACCAGACTCAACCTGCTTCGAGTTCGCTTGAGGAACCGAACGTCGATCGCCATTTAGCGATGATGTGACGTACCAAATTTAGTTTCGACAGCGGACGTGAGCTACGCTATCTGCACGACTGCAAGTCGGCTCCCGAGGCTAAGGATGCCCCGACTACTACTCAGCTCTTGCGATTGTGAAGCGAAACATTTTCATCCGAACCCTTTTGCTCCTCGGCCGGCTCAGCAAACCATTGCTCTCTTGGCACGACTTTCGGTTGCGCAGGATCCAAGACGTAAGAAGGTGTCATAATCTGGATGTTATATTCGTTAAACACGTCCAGCACATTTCGGTGGAGTTCAGTATACAGCTTGAACATTTCACCAGGCTTATCGCAAAACACATTCAGTTGGTACGTCACAGCGTAGTCGCCGAGTGATTGCTGCAGAACGAATGGATGCGGCTCTCGAAGTAGTCCGGGAGTGCGTTCAGCGGCGATCAGAAGCATGGCCTCGACCTGACGCCACGGGGTTTCATAGCCAATACCGACCGTTGTGTGCAGGATCAATCTTCGCTCTCGCGCTAGCGACGAATAGTTAATTACGTTGCTGTTCAAAATCAACGAATTTGGAACTACCAGTTCCTCGTTCTTGATCGAACGTAGGTGTGTGACCATTAGGCCGATTTTCACGACGTTACCCATGACCTCGCCGACCTGAATCCGATCACCGACGTGAAAAGCGCGACGGTAGGCCATCGTGTACCCGGCAATGATGTTCGATAGCAACGAAGAAGAGCCGAGCGAAAAAAGGACACCCAGGAAGATGGAAATACCCTTGAACGCGGCCGATTGAGATCCTGGAATATAAGGATAGGAAACCATCACGGCAAACGCGACGATAAACACGCGCACGATGTTGTAGGTCGGCTTAGACCATTCGGCTTCGAAACCGGACAACTTGATATTTCCATTCTCGATAGCAGAAAAGAACAGCCGCGCCAGCCTAATAATGTAGCGAGCTACAGCGATGATTAAGAAGATAATCAGCAGCCTGGGTATCGCGGCCACCAGTTCGTTGGCAAGTACCAACAACGGGGCGCCGGTCAGGGAACGAAGACTTGCTGAGAGCGCTCGCGTCCACGGGAACAAATCCAACACAATATGAAGGTAGGCGTAAACGAGCGCTATCACTGCGACAAGCGTCATAACACGGATCGTAAAACGGATAGCGAGCCAAATCGATCCGACACTGATGAGCCTGAAGGTTTCGCTTTCTACATGCTCAATTGCCGAGTGATATCTGAGCTCGATGCGAGCCCTTAACCAGCGGAGGCTGCGAAACAAGATGTACACAGCAAGCGCCAGCAGAAGTGTCCAGGCGCCTGCGAGGCCCGCCTCGCGCACTAGTCGCTCAGGCCTTCCCTCAGCTCGATAAGCCTTTAGAGTGTCAGCAATCTGCTTGAGATAGATCTGTGCCAGGGCCTGCCGAGGCAACCCGTTTGCCTCGGCCTTGGCGTCTGCATCGAATACCGACATGATGCTGTTGTCACCAGCGACAATGTCCGTCGAGTATTCGGTCGCGACAAGGTGCAGCTCGCTCGGCGGAGTCGCTTTCGTTCGCGGCCAGTGCTCTTATGCGTCCGGCTATCATGGCCGCGCGCTGGTCGGCGGGAAAGGCAGTGGCCCCTCGTACCCGGAACAGGACGCGCCCGTCAATCATGACGGGCGCGGTGACTGTCTCGCGCTCGGCCGCTATGAAGGAATCGTCGCTACCTTCCGATTGCGCAAGAGCGGCTGCCGAACAAGTCATGCCCGCAACCGCAGCGATCATTAACAGAATTTGGAAAATTTTTGCGACGACCGCAGCGGCTAGGCGTCCGCAACGAGACCTCAAGTATCGCCACCGAATTTGGGCTGGTTCCAAAATCTCCAGTTCGACCGCCACCTTCGAAACGTCCTGAGCGCAGCCAAGCGTCCATGATTCGCCTGCAAATCGCACATCCGTTTCCTTAGTCACGTAGAATTTACACAGGCGACAAATAGAACGATTCGGACCTAAGGTCTATCCGACCAAGGTCCGATCGCGGGCACCAAACCGCAAGCTGCAACAGCCTGACTTCTTCAGATTCAATGGTCGGTGAAGACGGCGGGGATCAGCAGAAGTTTCGCTACTGTCTTAATTTGACCGCCAGTGTCTGAATTTTCATTTTACGATGGCAATTCGTGCGAATATGGCGAGAAGTCTGCAGATGACGATGCGTCTCAAGTTGCTCGCATGCAAGCAATTCGATCAGATTCAGAATCGAGCCGAGTCCATTCTTGTCCGCAAGGCCATTGTACTAGTGATGTTCGCCTTTTCGTTCTTCACTTCTCTGGAACCAGCCCTTTTGCCCTTGAAAAGTCCCTATGCGACGGCAGGACTCCGAGGTGCTCCGCCATAAGGACCAGATCGGCCAGTGACTCTGCTAGCATCTTGTTCATTACAGCGCTGCGATGTTGCTTCGTGGTTTTTTCGGCGTTCCCCAGTTCCGCCGCGACCTGCTTGTTGAGTAAGCCGGCTGCGACAAGCGCGAACACTTCTCGCTCGCGGGGGGTCAGCTTCGCGTATCGCCGCTTTAGAGAATTCAAGTCCGCTGCCTCTGCTTCCGCGCGGTGAGTTCGCTGCGTTGCTCGAGCAACCGCCTCCAACAGATCCGCTCGTCTGACGGGCTTCTCAAGGAAATCGACCGCGCCCGATTTCATAGCCTGTACCGTGGAAGGCACATCACCGTGGCCGGTAACAAACACGACGGCAACATGGGGCATGCGTTCCGCCAACGCAGTCTGCAGATGCAGCCCATCGATGCCAGGCATTCGCAGATCCGAAACCACACACGAAACATGTTCGATTTCGGTCACAGCCAGAAAATCCTGCGCCGACGAAAAAGCCAGGACCTCTCTTCCAACCGCGACAAGCGTTCGAACCAGCGCTTTTCGAATCGATTCGTCGTCATCGATAATAGCGACGATCTCCTTATCGTTCGATAGTCGTTTGATTTGTGCTGCGTTCATCAGATTTTCTCTTGCAACGAAGGCAAGACAATTTCGAACGTGGAGCCGCGATCGGGGTTCCGGCGGGCAGAAATCTGGCCGCCGTGCGCGTTTATGATCGAACGAGCAATCGCCAAGCCCATACCCATTCCCTTGGGCTTGGTGGTAAAAAATGGCTCGAAGATGTGCGATATCGCTATCGGGTCGATACCATAGCCTGAATCACGGACGGCGACCCTGACCTCATCTCTATCCGCGCTCATATTGATGAAGACCTCGCGGAGGTCTTCTTTTTCCGAAACGGCGTCGAAAGAGTTAAGAACGAGATTGAGAATTACCTGTTGGAGTTGGATTCGATCGCCGACCACGCGCATTCGCTCAGCGGGAGCTTCAAAGGCTAACGAGACATTTCGCAGCAGCGAGTCGCTGCGAACCATACGCACTACTTCAGCAACTACCTCTATCAAATAGAGGGGGGTTTTCTCCACCTCGCTTTTGCGAAAAAAGCTACGCAGCCCCCTGATAGTCTCAGTTGCACGCAGATCATCCTGGATGATATCGGCTACAGCGGCCCGGAGATTCTCAAGATCGAGCTCCGCAGACTCAAGCATCCTTTGGATCTCTTCTGCGTTCATCAGAATCGCGCCGATAGGCTGATTGAGCTGATGAGTCAGCGCAGCGGTCAATTCGCCCATGACCGCTGTACGCGACATATGATTCAACTCATCACGCAGCAGTGCATTTAGCTCTACCGCGAGCCTTCGTTCCAGTGCATTACCGAAAATCTCTCCAACCAGTTCCAAGCGCCGGATCAACCGGCGCGACCAGGTACGTTCCTTCTTCAAACAGCCGAAGCCAAGCGCTCCAACGACTTCACCGCCGATCCTTATTGGTACCGTGACATTCGACTTGGGAACGTAGCGGAACGTATTCCAATCATTGGCGAAGAATTCCGGGGGGAGTTCTTTCACGCTGGAATACGCTACGGTGCGACCCTTCATCAGCGTCCCATCAAACCACGGGGCGGGCCGGCCAAGCTCAAGGCCGATCGGAAGCTTGACGAGACGGTCGCGCGCCCAGGAATGACGTACAGTCAACTTGCCTGACTTCGCGTCAATCTGGGCCAGCGCACCTCGATCGACGTTTAGGCCGAGCACAATCTCTCTGATCCAACGGTCTATTTCATCTCCGATCTCCGCGACCGGCGAGCGCACGAACGATGCTGAAAGCTTCTCGATGAATTCTTCAAAACGAGTTCCCTCGAAAGCAGTAACAGATCGTCGACTCCGCGCGCGCCGCGGAGGATTTTTTGGGAATCAGTTTCTGAGCCGAGCCACGATTCTGCACGTCGTTGGCACCAATTCCTTGTCGATCGAACATCCAGAGGATCAATTCTGGACGATCCCGTCAACAACCAGGAGGAGATAAAGGAAAGGAGAACCGGTTGCAGGTACTATGACACAAGAAGTTGGCCTGAAGTTGGGTATGTGTCAAGTCAGAATCAAGGAACTCTGAGTTCGTGCGGCTAACTAAAGTCTCCTGGCTTGTCTTCAACGGATTGGCATCGATCCGAGACAACTCTTACGGGGACACAACTGGCCGAAGGGCTGTAAGCGCTGCAAAGCGGACGTGAACGCGCGATCGCGTGGACTATTTCGATGAGTGTTCGCCGGCGAGTAGCGCAGACTGTATCGAATTCATTAAGAGATCTCGGCCGAACGGCTTGATTAGCAGAGCAGTTGGATGAGAGTCGTCAGCCAGCCGTCGAGTTTCTTCATCTGTGTGCGCGGTGATCAGGATGACCGGCAACTTGCATCCAGAAGCTGCAAGCGTTGCGCATAGCTCCACCCCGGTCATCTCCGGCAGATCGATATCGACTATGAGACATGCCCCGGTCTTTGGTAAGTCGCTCTTCAAGAGTTCGCTCGGGCGATCAAAGGTCCAAACCTCGTAGCCAGCCCCGGAGATAAGCCGGCGCAAAGCGCGCAAGATCGACGGATCGTCGTCGATCACGACAATAGTGATGGGTTTTACCTCTGTCACGTCATTGCAATCTCTCTTCCTATTATGGTCGCACATATCTGTCCCGACGCAAATCGGACCATAGTCCTATGTCAAACGCGCGAATTCGTTAGAGGAACGCAGGATCTTGATCAAACAAACCTCGCTTGACCAACGGAAAAATGACTTATCCGACCAAAGTCTGATTCCTTACCAGGCTAGTCAAGGACGGGCCGGCCATTGAGTTCGGCTGGCCCGTTCCGTTTCTAGGTCACTGAGGGCGATCTACCAGAAGTACCAAAGACCGTGCTTCGACGACGTATCGGGATCCGGAGACGGTAGGCGCATCTTCCCAATTACAAATGTCGTCCGGCGATGGCAAAGCGGTATCTATCCAGCGCCGCCAGCGTCTGGCCGTTTGCTCGGCCATGGTTGGCAGTGCGAACGTGAGCCGTTCCCAATACGCATTCAGCATTACGTGAATCGTAAATCGTTCACCGAGGCTACTGACGGTGAAAGCGATCGAGCGCGAGGCCTCGCTCCAGTCGGGGCTATTCAGGCCGACACCATGCCACTCGATTCGAGCGCGAGCCAAAAGCACGTTAAGGGTGAGGCGAGACTTTTCAATCACGACGCCACGGCGGCCACGAAATGCAATCATCATTCGAACGAGACGGTGAATGTCGGCGTGCCGCTTCTGCAGATCCCAGTCGAGCCAACTGAGCTCGTTGTCCTGGCAGTATGCATTGTTGTTGCCGTTCTGAGATCGGCGCACTTCGTCTCCCATCAGCAGCATGGGGGTACCGACTGCCAGCATGTTCAATACGATGAAGTTCTTGATCTGATGGCGGCGCAACGCATCAACCGCAAGATCTTCGGATGGTCCTTCGGCGCCGCAGTTCCAGCTCAGGTTATCATTCATGCCATCGCGATTACGTTCGCCGTTCTGTTCGTTGTGTTTTTCGTTGTAGGACACCAGATCGTTGAGAGTAAAGCCATCATGGCAGGTTACGAAGTTGACACTTTTCTCTGGCTCTCGCTCTGCATGCCCATATATGTCGGGACTGCCTAGCAAACGACTCGCCAATTTCGAGACTATGCCGGGGTCACCCTTCAGGAATCGGCGAATGTCGTCGCGAAAGCGGCCATTCCACTCTTGCCAGCTATCTCCGACGAAGCTGCCAACTTGATATAGCCCGGCGGCATCCCAAGCCTCTGCGATCACTTTAGTCCCGGCAAGGACAGGATCGGATTCGATGTCCCAGATGATTGGAGGGTTTGGCAGTGGGGTCCCAGTTTCGTTACGCGTAAGGACGGACGCGAGATCGAAGCGAAATCCATCAACGTGCATTTGTGTGACCCAGTACCGCAGACTGTCCAGTATCATACGGCGCACGATTGGCTGGTTAGCGTTGAGTGTGTTGCCGGTGCCACTGTAGTCAGCGTACTGGCTCCGGTTGGGTTCAAGAATGTAGTAAGTTTCGTTCTCCAGACCGCGGTAACAGAAAGTGGGCCCGAGATGATTGCCCTCAGCCGTGTGATTGAAGACCACATCCAAAATTACTTCGATACCCGCGCGGTGTAGTGCCTTCACCATATCCCGGAACTCGTCCATCGGACCGAGCAGGTCTTGACGCGAACTATAAGCGCGGTGAGGGGCAAAGAACGATACGGGGGAATACCCCCAATAGTTCACGCGATCCGCCGGGGCATCGGTAGCGTCGAACTGAAAGACAGGCATCAGTTCAACCGCTGTGATTCCGAGATCGACCAGGTATGGAATCTTATGAATTAATCCAGCGTAGGTGCCAGCATTTGAGCGCGGAATGCCGGAGCTCGGATGCTTTGTGAACCCGCGAACGTGCAGCTCGTAGATTATTGTCTCAACGAACGGTCGCCTGAGGGGCTCATCGCTCTCCCAATCATAGGACTCGGGATCGGCGACGATACTTTTCATCGCAGCGGCGGCGGTATCGCCTGATCGTTTATACTTGCTCGGTATGGCGACGGCATATCCGTAAGGATCGATCAGGACCTTGCTACTCTCAAATCGTAGACCGTGCTCGGGATCGAATGGCCCATGTGCTCTGTATCCGTATATTTGACCCGGTTTCAGGCTGGGCACGAAAGCATGCCAGTAGTGGTAAGTTCGATAAATCCGCGGATCTAGTGGGATAACGCGTGCCGGCACGGTTGCGTCTGCACTATCGAATAATAGCAACTCGACGAGTGTGGCGTTTTTTGAGAACACGCTGAAATTCACGCCGTCCGGTTGCGCGGTTGCGCCAAGGGGAGAACTCGTCCCGCAGCGCACCTTGGAGCCGCTTTTTACGGTATCGATGAGGTCGGTTGCTGAAACGGAAATACTTGCAAAATCCTTCTCCATCGCTGATCCCTCTCGCTACAAAGTTTCCGGCTCATCTCACGTCGCAAAGAGCTTGGGTGTGGCGCGCGATCATTGCGTTCTCGTCACTCTTGATGACGAAAGCAGCCACGCGACTGTCATTTGTGCTGATGCGCGGTCCGTGCAGGCGGTTCGCGGCTTCATCCAGCTCCAACCCTATCCATCGGAAGCCCGAGCAGATTGCGGCTCGGATCGGCGCGGCGTTCTCGCCAACTCCAGCGGTGAAAACGATTCCGTCCAATCCGCCAAGCGCCGCAACCAGAGAGCCGATGTGCCGGATTGTCTGGTAGCAGAATACCTCGATCGCGAACTGAGCCCGCTGATTCTGGCAAGCCAATAAGTCACGGAAGTCGGACGATACCCCCGAGAGGCCCAGCATACCGGACTGCCTATACAGTAGGTTTTCCAGTGCATCCACCGACATTCTTTTGTGCTGCATAAGGTGCAAAACAACGCCTGGATCGAGATCGCCGCAGCGTGTCCCCATCGGCAGCCCGTCCAAAACAGTGAATCCCATGGTCGAAGCGATCGAGTTGCGGGCATTTAGCGCGCACAAGGAAGCGCCGTTGCCAAGATGTGCGACCACAACGCGCCCCTCTGCTATCTCTGGCGCCTGTGCCGGCAGGACAGAGGCAACATACTCGCAGGACAGCCCATGAAAGCCGTAGCGACGGATACCTTCATCGTGCCACTTATGCGGCAGCGCAAACGCCTGTGCTACTTCGGGCACACTGCGGTGGAATGCCGTGTCGAAACAAGCTACCTGCGGAAGCGCAGGACTGAGCGCCAGGGCGGTTCGGATTGCGGCGAGATTGTGTGGCTGGTGAAGCGGCGCAAGCGGAATCAATGTCTCCAATTCCCCTAGCAATTGAGGGGTCACGCGTTCATGTCTTGTGTGTCGCATGCCGCCTTGAACCACGCGATGGCCGAGCGCGGCCAGCCGGCGCCTTCCTAGCATCTCCTTCGCCCAGGGCAACAGGACGGGCAAAACTTCGCTTGGTGTGGCTGGCGGTGTCGGGCCGAGGTCCGGCGGTTCCAGCGCTCCTGCGTCTTGCCCGGAAGCTCTTGCTACCGGTCGCGAGCCAAGTCCATCAACCTGACCTGATATGATCGGGCGTCCTCCTTCATAAAATGCAAATTTCAGCGAGGAGGATCCGGCGTTGATCACGCCAATTACTGGCCCCACACGATTGTTTGACCGGCGTAACTGTCTCCTTCGCGTTCGGCCCGTGGTTGTGTCGTTCACTGCGTCTGGTTCCGTACTCTTGATCTCTCAGAAGCGACTCGTTCACTCATGGCCGAGACGTGCGCAGCTTCGACTATCTGCTCACAGTTAGAAGGTCAGTCGTCCTCGGAATCTGAATCGTGGGCTTGGGTGGTTTCTCGAGCGAACTTGCTATCCATACTTATGTCGTATTTACCGAGAACAGCGGCGGCGTTGCATTTCGCCCGATGAAAGTATGCCTGTTGAGCCGGTCGGTATCTTTTCGCGTTGCCCAACCAGGTTGCCAAAGCCTGATCCTGCAGCGCTCTGCCATAGGAGAAGCTGATCTTCCAAGGCCTCGGCTCCAGAATTTGACTGATCGCGTTTAGATGTTTTGTTGCCCCAACGTCGCTTTGGCCCCCGGACAAGAAGACCACACCTGGAACAGTGGCAGGGACATGACGCCGTAAGCACCGTAGGGTCGCCTGTGCTACTTCCATGACAGAAGCTTGCGCAGGGCAAAGGCTGCCCGACACCACCATGTTCGGCTTGAGCAGCATACCTTCGAGCGACACCTCATGTTCATAGAGAGCAATGAACACGGCATGGAGCACGCCGCCCGTCACTTCATCGCAGCGCTCGATTGTGTGGGATCCATCCATGAGCACTTCCGGCTCCACAACGATGTCCTGCTCCTGGCATAGGGCGGCGTAGCGGCCCAGCGCATGCGCATTCGCTCTGACACACATCTGGCTCGGCAGTCGGTCCGTGATGCGAATCACGGCGCGCCACTTCGCGAACCTTGCACCGATGGCGCGATACTCTTTCAGGCGGTCTCGCAAGCCGTCGAGGCCTTCCGTGATGCTCTCACCCTCTGAGCCGGCCAAGGGTTTTGCACCGGTGTCAACCCTGATTCCTGGAGTGATCCCTTGCTTAGCGAGAATGTCAGGAAAAGACCTACCGTCTGAATTTTGCTGACGGATCGTTTCATCGTACATGATGACGCCACTGATAAATTCGGCCGAACCCGCTATTGTGAAAAGCAACTCCCGATAGTCACGACGGCTTTCGGGTGTCGAACTCATCTTCAGCCTTTCGAAGCGCTTGGTTAAGGTGCCGATGGTTTCGTCGGCCGCCAAGATGCCTTTGCCATCGGCCACCAGCGCGTTGGCGATTGATTTCAAGCTTTGGGAGTTCACGTCTATCTCCGCATGTCTTCATTGAATATATTGCGCTACTTCACCGGAACTGCTTTGGCCTTCCAAATGCCTGCAACGTACTCGGCAATTGTGCGATCGCTGGAGAACTTCCCGGAGCAACCAACATTGACTATGGCTTTTCGCGTCCAGGTCTCGGTCTGTTTGTAGAGTGATCCGAGTGCGGCTTGCGCGCGAGAATATGCGCTCAGGTCCGCTAGATGCATGAAATAGTCACCGTGCCTCAGCAACGCGTCACGAATCGGTTCGAACACCCCCGGCTCACTCCGGCTGAAGTGATCTGTGAAGATTAAATCCAGTGCGGCGCGCGTCGCAGGTTCGTTCTCGTAATGCCATTTTGGATCGTACCATCCACGGCTGTTCGCTACTTCTCTGGCTGTCAAGCCGAACAGAAAGAAATTCTCCTCGCCGGCTTCCTCTGCCATTTCGATCGTCGCCCCATCGCGGGTTCCAATCGTCAATGCTCCGTTCATCATAAATTTCATGTTTCCGGTTCCACTCGCTTCATAGCCGGCGGTCGAGATCTGTTCCGATACATCGGTAGCCGGAATGAGGCGCTCAGCCAGGGTCACACTGTAGTTGGGAACGAAGACAACTTTCAGTTTTTGACGCACCGCGGGTTCCGCGTCGATCGTGGCGCCAACCTGGTTTATAAGCCTGATGACTAACTTGGCCAGTGTGTATGCAGGTGCAGCCTTTCCGGCGAACAAGAAGGTTCGAGGTGGTATATCAAAGTTCGGATCCGCACGCAGGCGATCGTAAAGCATCACGAAGTGCAAGACGTTCAGCAGCTGGCGCTTGTACTCGTGGATGCGTTTGACCTGGCTGTCAAAGATAGTTGTGGGATCAATGATTTGCCCGGTCGTGGATTTCAGCCACTCTGCGAACCGCACCTTCGTGCTCTGTTTAGCCCGGCGAAAACGCCCGCGGAAAGCCGAATCGTCGGACAGAGGGAGAATCTTTCGAAGCTGAGCGAGATCGCAAACCCAGCCATCACCAATAGCTTCAGTGATCAAACCGGCAAGGTCAGGATTTGCTAACAGCAACCACCTGCGTGGAGTCACCCCGTTGGTCTTATTGTTGAAGCGGTCAGGGAACATCTCGGCGAAATCAGGCATCAGCTGCGAACGGACCAGTTCAGAATGGATTGCTGCCACTCCGTTAATGCTGTGCGTTCCGACAACGGCGAGATTCGCCATGCGCAATTGCTTTGAGGAACCCTCTTCTATGAGGCTGGTCCGCTGCAGCTTCTTTTCGTCACCGGGATAGCGCTGGCTGACGTTCTCGAGAAACCGACGATTGATCTCGTAAGTGATTTCGAGCAGGCGGGGACATACCAGCTCGAAGAATCTGACCGGCCACTTCTCCAGAGCTTCCGGAAGGAGCGTATGGTTCGTATATGCCAGAGTACGAACGGTCAGGTCCCAGGCTTCATCCCAGCCCAGCGTGGCCTCATCCAGAAGGATGCGCATCAGCTCGGCAACCGCCATGGCCGGATGCGTATCGTTCATCTGAATAGCAACCTTTTCAGGAAAGGTGCGCCAGTCGTGATTGGTGCGCCGAAACCGCTTTACGATGTCGGCCAGCGAGCAGCAGACCAGGAAATATTCCTGAACGAAACGAAGCGCCTGACCAGCGACCGTGGAATCGTCTGGATATAGGACTCGCGTGACTGTCTCAGCTGCCATGCGGTCCACAAGAGCGCCGACGAAATCGCCGGAACTAAATTCATCAAAGTCAAAAAATTCAGGCGAAGTTGCGGCCCAAAGCCGAAGTGTGTTGATGGTTGCGCCGCCATAGCCGATCACCGGGCGATCATAGGGAACGCCGAGCAAGTGCGAGCGAATGTTCGGGACTACTCGCAGCGTTCCCTTCTCAAGTCGGAAGCTGCAGGCGACGGGAACTTGCACCGTTTCCCTTGGACGTGCCACTTCCCATGGGTCTGGATGCTTCAACCAATGGTCCGGATACTCGACCTGACGACAGTTCTCGATTTCCTGGCGAAAGATGCCGTAGTCATACCGCAGGCCGTACCCCATTGCGGGAATTGCTTGGGTGGCCAGCGAATCCATGAAACAGGCCGCTAATCTTCCCAGACCGCCATTTCCCAACCCGGCATCGGGTTCAGAGTCGATCACCTCTGTCCAGTCCTGTCTGGGATCAGAACGGAGATCATCTTTGACGAATTGCTGAACCCCCAGGTTAATGATGTTATGAATCAGAGTCCGGCCAATGAGGAACTCCATCGACAGGTAGTACACTCTCTTCGCATTGGCGCGCTCATAGGTTTCCTCCGTAAGCAGCCAGCGCTGCGTAAGCAGGTCACGAAGTGCTCTGGCAGCCCCTTCGAATCGTTCGCGGTGATTCGCTTCTTCCAGCGAAACGGCGTGATCAAACACAACGTGAGAGTCATAGCTATCCGTGTTGCCGACGCGTAACGGGCCGCATTGATAACGTGCAATGTCTTGAGCGTTGGCTTGCGGCGAAGTTGGTTTGCTCGACCCCACGTTCGTCTTCTCCAGTTTCATAGGAGTCGCTTCTCAAACGTTGTCGGCGGAAGTATCGGTTCCGCCAGCGGTCTTCTTGCCACCCCATCGCCAATCGCGAATATCGGGCATATCATCGCCATAACGAGCGATGTAGCTCTTGTGATCATGCAGCTTGTCGCGAAGTGCCTGCTTTGCGTACGCTGCCCGTTCCGCGAGCATCGGGACTCTATCTATCACCTCGTTAACCAGCGAAAATCGATCCATCCGATTGAGCACGACCATGTCGAAGGGTGTGGTAGTCGTGCCCTCTTCGATGTAGCCACGTACATGAAGGTTGGCGTGACATTTTCGTCGATAGGTCAGGCGATGAATCAGCCAAGGATAACCGTGGAAGGCAAAGACTATCGGCTTGTCAACTGTAAAAAGCGCGTCGAAATCGGCATCCGACAATCCGTGTGGATGCTCCTGCGGCGACTGAAGCGTCATCAGATCGACCACGTTGATGACGCGGACTTTGAGCTTCGGAACGTGAGTATGAAGGAGCTCTACAGCTGCGAGGGTCTCAAGGGTCGGGACATCGCCGCAACAGGCCATCACTACGTCAGGCTCGGAACCTTTGTCGTTGGAGGCCCACTCCCAGATGCCGATTCCGGACGTGCAGTGTTTGATCGCGTCGTCCATAGAAAGCCATTGCGGCGCTGGTTGCTTGCCAGCGACTATCACGTTGACGTAGTTGCGACTCCGCAGACAGTGATCCGTGACTGACAACAAGCAGTTGGCGTCGGGTGGGAGATAAACCCGCACGACCTCGGCCTTTTTGTTAACGACGTGATCGATGAAACCGGGGTCCTGGTGGGAAAACCCATTGTGGTCCTGACGCCAGACGTGCGAGCTCAATAGATAGTTAAGAGACGCGATCGGCCGCCGCCATGGGATGTGATTGCATACCTTCAGCCACTTGGCGTGCTGATTGAACATTGAGTCGATTATGTGAATAAAGGCTTCGTAGCAGCTGAAGAAGCCATGTCTGCCAGTAAGCAGATAACCCTCGAGCCAGCCCTGGCACTGATGCTCACTCAATACTTCCATCACACGTCCGTCCGGCGAGAGGTTGTCATCTTCCGGAAGAATCTGTGCCACGTAGCATCGCTTGGTGACTTCCAGAACATCTTGCCAGCGATTTGAACTGTTCTCATCTGGACTGAAAATCCGGAAGTTGGCGCTTTCCAGGTTGAGCTTCATTACATCGCGAAGAAATTTCCCCTGGACACGCGTCGCCTCAACCATTGTCGAACCGGGACTGGATACTTCGACCGAGTAGTCACTGAAGTCTGGTAAACGCAAATCCTTGAGCACTGTCCCTCCGTTCGCGTGAGGGTTGTCGCTCATACGTCGGTGACCTTCCGGCGCTAGTTTGGCCAGATCTGCTTTGAGAGCCCCTTTGCTGTCGAACAGTTCTTCCGGCCGGTAGCTCTTCATCCACTGCTCCAAAATGCGGATATGCTCAGGCTGATCCATATCTCCCATTGGCACCTGGTGACTTCGCCAATAGCCTTCGCACCTCTTTCCATCTATTTCAGGAGGGCAAGTCCAGCCCTTCGGCGTGCGCAGAATGATCATTGGCCACGCCGGGCGTCCACTGAAGCCTTTTCCCCGGGCTTCACTCCATATCCGCTTTATTTCACTGACTGCTGAATCAAGGGTCTCGGCCATCGCGTGGTGCATCTTCGTCGGCTCGTGGCCTTCGACGAAAAATGGCTTGTAGCCATATCCTTCGAATAGCTTTCTCAGTTCGTCGGTCGGAATTCTTGCGAGAAAGCACGGGTTCGCTATCTTGTAGCCGTTGAGATGAAGGATCGGAAGAACGCAACCATCGCGCTCAGGATTTAGAAACTTGTTCCCGTGCCATCCCGTCGCGAGCGGACCGGTTTCGGCTTCCCCGTCTCCAACAACGCAGGCCACTACCAGATTGGGATTGTCGAAGGCCGCTCCGTAAGCGTGCGACAGAGCGTATCCAAGCTCTCCCCCTTCATGGATCGAGCCCGGCGTTTCAGGCGCGACGTGGCTGGGAATGCCCCCCGGAAAGCTGAACTGTTTGAACAGGCGCTTCATTCCCTCCGAGTCCTGCGAGATGTCGGGATAGAATTCGCTGTAGGTTCCCTCCATGTACGCTTGCGCTACGAGCCCAGGACCACCGTGCCCGGGCCCAATAACATAGATCATCTCGAGATCGTTGTCCCTTATGACTCGATTCAAGTGAACGTAGATGAAATTAAGGCCGGGAGTGGTACCCCAATGCCCGAGGAGTCGCGGTTTGATGTGCTCGCGCTTGAGTGGCCCTTTCAAGAGTGGATTGTCCAACAAATAGATCTGGCCCACCGATAGGTAGTTCGATGCTCGCCAGTAAGCATCCATTTGCTTGATTAGGGCGTCATCATGCTTAGGAGACATACTCACCTCTTTTGCAAAGGAACTTCCATTTGATGTTCGAGATATCCAGCATTAATGGTAATAGCTGGCACTGTTTGCGCCTATCGGACTTTGGTCGGATGGGTCTGCCAGTCTTAACGTTACCGTTTCATCAACTGATAAGGGTGTTCAAATGGCTCATGCCGATCTAGAGGCTGCCAAGGTTCCTCGGCGCTAGGACTCGCTTTGCTCTAATGTCGGCTTTGGACCTTTAGTTTCGGTGCTGCCGGCAAAGCGTAGGCTAGTGCTCCAATCCTTGTTGTTCGTTTAGTAACCGGATCATGGGTTCGCTAGTGCTCTCGTGATCGTATCCAAGGACAGTAAGACCCCCGGTTCCGAGCTTGAAATAGCGGCCGACAGACGCATCGAAACCGAGCCACCGAGCTATCAATACCCTGAGGAAATGACCACTCGAGAAAACGGCTACGTTGCCGCCGGGCGTCATTCGAATGCGTGAGATAAAGCGGTCGGCCCGGGCAGCGACGTTCACGGGCGATTCGCCATTAGGACAACCGTCCCGGAAAATTATCCAGTCAGGACGGTCGGCAAGAATCTCTGGTCGGCGTTTTCCTTCGTAGTCGCCGTAGTTCCACTCTACGAGGTTCTTATCGACTTCGGCTACTAGACCGTATCCGGCAAGCTCGCAGGTGCGTGCAGCGCGCCGAAGCGGGCTATTAAACAACTGCACGAACTTGACCGTTTGTAGCCGACTTCGAAGCGCCCGCGCTTGTTTCTCTCCGGCATCGGTTAGCGGGAGATTAGTTAAGCCAGTGTGGCGGCGTGATACGGTCCATTCGGTTTCGCCATGCCGGATCAGCCAAACGTCGGTTGTGGCGGCAACACTCATTTCGAATCACCGTTCCGATGAAAAACCTAGAGCGAAAGTACTTGCGCTGTTCCTTTGCGTCCATCGGACCAAAGTCCGATAGTGAGTCGCCGACAAAACGTGGCAGTTACCATGACATGAATACTTTGTTGCTTGTTATTCGAGCGCTTTCAATTCGGATGCGGTAACACAGGAGAGGAATGCAATAAAAGAGAAGAAGCAATGAACCTCTATGCAAAGCCCCGCTTACTCACAGAGTAGGAGCTCAGTTGCTGTTCCCGGCCGAAGATGAAGTCGCACAGACGCAGCGCGATCAGCTCCTTGCGGTTGTCGACCTGTACAAAGCGCTCGGCGGCGGATGGAACCTCAGCGACGGCGACTGGAACCGTCCGCATTAAGGAGATAGAAACCGGTGCGAAATCACAAAAACGCAAGCAGAACAAACCATCCGGTTCTGATGCCTCAAGCAATAGTCCCCCAGAGCTGAAGCGCAAGGACTTCGAAAAGCGGCTGGCAAAGCTTCAGGCCGAGTTGGTGAAGGTGCAGTCGTGGGTTCAGCACAAACGGCTCAAAGTCGTAGTGATCTTTGAGGGTCGTGACGCCGCCGGGAAGGGTGGAGTCATCAAACGAATTACTGAGAGGGTCAGCCCCCGAATATTCCGTCTCGTAGCGCTGCCAGCCCCCACTGAGCGCGAAAAGTCACAAATGCACGTTCAACGGTACATTCCCTCCACACCTGCCAGCCGGAGGCGAAGTGGTCATCTTCGATCGCAGTTGGTACAATCGCGCCGGGGTCGAAAGAGTTATGGGCTTCTGCTCTCAAGAAGACACAACTCGATTTCTTGAGATGTGCCCGACTTGGGAACGCGCAATGGTCGAAAACGGAATTATCCTGATTAAGTATTGGTTTGAGGTGAGTCAACAAGAACAGACCAAGCGGTTTCTCAGTCGTATCAATGACGGCCGGAAAATCTGGAAGCTCAGTCCGATGGACCTCGAATCTCATAGGCGATGGTACGACTATTCGCGGGCAAGGGACGATATGCTCCTTGCGACCAACACCCCGTTTGCGCCCTGGTACATCGTCAATGCAGATGACAAGAAACGAGCGCGCTTGAACTGCATATCACATCTGCTGGGCCTCATTCCTTACGAACGGATCAAGCGAGAACCGGTGAAACTTCCAAAGGGACAAAAGCCACATGGTTACGCAGAGCCCAAGAAACGCCGATACAATTTTGTACCGGAGGCCGTTCAATAGATTGTCACTTAGAGGAGGAGAGTCATGACAAAGCTCAGCATTCTGCTCACTGTGATTTTGCTGATATTCAGAGTTGGTCTGAGTCCCGCGGAAGCCTTGGCGCAGGCAGATACGACTGCGGCCGCCGGGGCCGCCAATTCCGAAGGAATCCGCGCGGCTACCGTACTAACTATTCATGGTACGGTGATCGCTGTCGACAAAGCTGAAAAGTCGGTAACTATTCAAGTCCCAGGTGGTCGAAAGTACACGCTTAAGGTCGACAATCCTTACAACCTCGATGCAGCTAACGTTGGTGCGGGAGTAGTCGTGCGCTACTACGAGGTGGTTAGCGTCCGGAAGAAGAAACCCACCGAATCTTTACCGAGCCTATCTGTGACCGGTGGCGTAGTGACCGCGAAAGCGGGCGGACTTCCTGGTGCTGTGGCGGAGGAGCATCTGAACGCTGTTGTTTCAGTGGTGCAAGTGGACAAAGCAAGCGGAACAGTGACAATCAAAGGCGCAGATGGATCGATCGAAACCGCAAAGGCGAATAATCCGAAGATTCTGTCTCATCTGAAAGCTGGCGACGATCTGGTCATTACTACCTCGCGCGCGACCGCGATTTCGTTGGACAAGGAGGCGAAGTAAGCTTGCAGACAGGGCCTTTGAACTGATCCAAAGAAGATCGGATTTGCGTGAAAGAAAGTTCAGGATCGTGGCTCGATTCTAGTGATCTTCGAGCCTTCGATGCCGATTCCGCCCATCAGGCCCGATTGGTCGAAGATGAAAGCATAGACGTCCGAGCGCAGGCTTGTCGTAGTAAGCGATCGCGCCATTCCCTGGTCGACGACGACAACGCTGGGTCCGGTACCTATCGCCCAGCCTCCACTTTTATCGAGATAGTCCACTGCTGAATCGCTCATGAAGAACAACGCGTACGCGAACTTCTTCACGCCGCCCTGAAAGCCATACGATGCGGCGCTGGTACGATAATAGGCAGCCGTGTGTGCACCTTTGCGAAGAGCGCCGTAACCATACTGGGCGCCTACTATAAAGGCCGCTTTTCGTATGTCGGGAAAGACGAGGATGGCTTTCGCTTTCGCAGCGAGCGCTCTCGCGGCCCCGTTTTGTGAATACAGTTCGTTCAGGGCGGCTGTTACTCTTCCATCGATTTCAGAGGCACTCGGAGCACTTAACGGCCCTTGCGCAAACGCGCCGTTTCCAAATGGCGCCCCTACTACGATTTGAACCAAAGCAGCCATCGCCAATAGTTTCATTCTCATCTCGACCTCCAGGGAATTGCCGGTCCTCGCTTTCAGAATTCTCAGCTAGCTCACGGGCGACTTACGAACCCAATCGTCACAGTGAGGCCTCAGGAGAGCAACTGCTTCGTCGACGGTATTGACGCATCGTGGGATTTCAATATCCTCGGGCGGCAGCGAGTTCGAACTCTGGCCGCAGCAAGTAGCTACGGGCCCACGCTACAAAATCAGCCCACATCGTTCCTATGAGAATCAAAGGTGTGTCGCGGCGCACCCTTCGCACCTGAAGAAGCTGCCAGATGGTGGAGAGTTCCAGCACTGTTCTCATGCCGCCAGGCACTACGACAAACGCACCTGCTGGGAAAACAAGGTGGTGAAGACTACTGAAAAAGCTACGATGCTCGTAGCTTTCGGCTACCAACGGGTTTACCTCCTGCTCGAACGGCAGCTGAACGCGAATGCCGACATTGGACGCGGTGGCTCCGGCTAAGCGCGCTCCTTCGTTTGCCGCCTCCATCAATCCAGGACCGCCGCCGGTAATGAAAGCGCAGCCCACTAGCGCAAGTTGATTGGCAAGATCGCGAACCGCGCCATGCACCCAATGATCACGAGGAACGCGAGCAGAACCAAAGATGGCGACACTGAACTCAATTCGTCGCGCAGGCGTCAATCGCGTGAGGTCATTTACGACATCCCAGAGTCCGAATACCGATCGCCGCAGTATATCGAGAACCTGCTCCTCATCCTTCAAAACGACCGAATCTACTGCGCGCAAATCGCATAGGTTTTCCGTCATGGCTCCGTCAACTCCCCGTACTCCCGGCAATTCCAAACTCGATTCAAACAGATTGTGACTTACCTGCAAGCGAACCGGAAATCAGACCTTGGTCCGATAGAAGCCCGCCTCGAAATCGGGCGAGTATCGTGCTGAGGGCGAAACCTACAAAGAGGTAGAGGTCAGACCCAGGTCAATTGAGCCATGAAAAAGGCGATGACAATCGGATCGTCAATCACTCATCAGCGGCGGATTTCGAGAGTGAGACTACTGGAAAGGCGCGAAGGCCGCTTACTGCCATTGATACTAGCGGTAGCGGTAATAGTGTCCACCTCGCCGACGCTGACCGGCTACTCGTACGGAGCTGATCAACCTGCCGCCGCTTCGACTCAACCCGGACCGGCCCCAGGGGCTGCTACCCAAAAAGAACTGGAGGAGCTGGTCTCGCCGATCGCACTATATCCTGACTTATTGGTAGCCCGGATCCTGGTGGCTTCAACCTATCCAGATCAAGTGGTTGAAGCCCATGCGTGGCTGCAGCAAAACTCGACTCTTCCTCACGAACAGCTGGCCGCTCAGGTGAATGCACAGCCTTGGGACCCCAGCATCAAGTCGTTGGCACAGTTCTCTCCGGTTCTGCAAACGATGAGCGACAGCCTGGCTTGGACTTCGGCGCTCGGGGAAGCTTATTACAACCAGCCTGATGACGTTATGAAAGCAATCCAGTCCCTGCGTTCTCGAGCTGTGGAGGCTGGGACCCTAAAGAGCACCGCACAACAAAAGGTGGAAGTTCAACCTGCGCCACCACCTGCATCATCGGAAGGTGAGGCACAACCCGCTGCACAGCAACAAACAGTGATTATTCAGCCCGCCCAACAAGATGTTGTGTATGCGCCTCAATATAATCCCGAGACTGCTTATGGAGCTCCGGTGGCGGCACCCGAGGGATATACTGGGACCGAACTGTTGGCGACTGGGTTGCTGTCGTTCGGGGCCGGGATGGCTCTCGGTGCGCTGATCAACGAGGATGACGATGACTGGGACTGCGGCTGGTCTGACGGAGGAGGGTCGGTCCACTACAACAACAATGTTTACGCATCCAATTCGCCGGTCCCACCAGCTCGCGGCAACTATCCTGCGAGACCTCCCGCTGCAAATCGTCCCGGGGGAATCGGCGGCGCTGGCGGTGTGGGCGGCGCTGGTGGCGCCGGCGGCGTGGGAGGTGTCGGCGGGCCTGGGGGAGCCGGTAGACCGGGAGGAGTCGGCGGGCCCGGAGGGGTCGGTAGACCGGGGGGCGTTGGTAGGCCGGGCGGTGTCGGGGGGCCTCGGGGAATCGGCGGGCCTGGTGGAGCTGGCGGGCGTCCGCGTTCACCCAACAGGTTAGCAGGAGCATCTACTCGACCATACAATCCGTCTACGGCGAGGCCGTACGCGGGCGCAAAGCCGAGTTTCCCGAAGGCAAGCACTCTTCCCAACAATCCAGGACTGGGGAACTCGAACAGAAATCTGGCGCAGAACCAGCCCCTGCGAAATGGGAATGCGTCAGCGCAGACAGCCAATAGGATGGCATCTAACCGAAGGATGGCATCTAACCGACCCGCAACTGCGAATCGCGCCAACAATCGGATGCGAGGATTTGGCAGCGCTTCTGATTCGAAGGGTGGACGCAATGGAGCATTCGGTGGTTATCAGCCCGGTGGAAGAGCTCAAGCCTCGAGCAACCGCGGAAGGTCCAGCCTCGGCGGGCGCGGTGGAGGTGGTGGCCGGGGCGGCAGCACTGGCGGTCGAGGTGGTCGAGGAGGCGGCGGTGGTCGTGGCGGCGGCAGTGGTCGTGGCGGCGGCAGTGGACGACGACGTTAGCTGGCGATTCGGGCCCCGGGTCCTTCGCAATCGGAAGCTGTTAAAAGGAACCGCGAATAAAACAGAGACTAGCGATGAAATACTTCAAGAATTCTACTAGGCCAACCGGATGCAGATATACGAGCGCCATCCCGGCATTTGCCTGCTGCCTTTTGCTGGCCTCAACTGCGATCGCTGCGACGTCATCAGGACAGCAAGTATTCCCATCAGCTGCGGCAGCAGCAAAGGCCCTGGTAGGGGCGGCACGCACCGACGATATGGCCGCTCTTTCCTCGATTCTAGGCGGAGATGCGAAGGAGATTCTCTCGTCGGGCGATCCGGTTGCCGATAACAACGCGCGTGACAATTTTGTCGCCAAGTACGACCAGATGCAGCGTTTGGCCTACGATGACCGAGGTCGTGTAATCCTGTACCTTGGGGCTGACAACTGGCCTTTTCCGATTCCGCTAGTGAAGAGCGGCGATGGATGGGTGTTCGATACGGAGGCTGGCAAAAAAGAGCTCCTTTTCCGTCGTATCGGTAGCAACGAGCTTTATACGATCGACGTACTTGCAGACCTGGTCGACGCGCAAGAAGAATACGCCAGTGAGATTCGTGATAACGGAAGCGTGCTGAAATTCGCGCAGAAGATCCAGAGCGCGCCCGGCAAACACGATGGGTTATACTGGCCCGTTAGCTCTGAGCAAGAGGAAAGTCCGATTGGACCGCTAATCGCGGATGCCACAGCGGAAGGATACAAGACCGGAGCGGCGGCATCTATTCCGTTTCACGGATATTACTACAAAATCCTCTCTCGCCAGGGGAAAAATGCTCCCGGCGGCGCCAAGGACTATCTCGTAGATGGAAAAATGACGCAAGGTTTTGCCTTCCTTGCCTATCCGGCTACGTATCGCGCGTCCGGCGTTATGACATTTATGATTAATCAGGACGGCGTTATGGTTCAGAAGGATCTTGGCCCGAACACGGCTAAGGTGGCCAATGGAATAACCGAATACAATCCGGACAAGAGCTGGGGGGAAGTGGACGAGTAAGCGGTCCTGGAGTATTCGATGGAATACGGTTCAGCCGCTCGACAGAAGTGATTGACGGCAAGATGGGTGGAGCGATTTAGTTGCTCAGAAGAACGCCGGTGAAGAGCCCCGATCTCCTCGCCGGCGTCGCCGTCGCCGCGGTCGAAATTCCAACCGCGCTTGCCTACGCTGAGTTGGCTGGATTTCCTCCAGTCGTTGGGCTCTATGCCAGTATTCTTCCGCTAATACCGTATGCAATCGTCGGCTCGTCGCCACAGCTCATTGTAGGCCCTGACGCGGCGACCTGCGCTTTGGTTGCCGCGGCGCTCGAACCCCTGGCCAATGGAACTCCGCTTCACTATCTAGACCTCTCGATCACGCTATCTATTCTGGTCGGAACACTCTGCATAGTCGGCGGGCTCCTACGTCTGGGTACGATCGCAAATTTTCTCTCGCGCCCAGTCCTTATTGGCTTTCTCAACGGCATGGCGTTGACTATCATCAGCGGTCAGCTCGGGAAGTTGTGTGGATTTGCGGTGCGCACCGATACCGGGTTCTTCTTACGGATCGCAGATTTTATCTCGAAGCTTCCACGAACCCATTTCCCAACTTTAATCGTGGGGACTTTTACGCTTGTACTTATCTACGTGATGGGGAAGCTTGTACCTCGCCTGCCGAGTGCTCTGGTCGGGGTCTGCGGTGGAATTGCACTAATGGCCGTCCTGGATTCGGAGAAGTGGGCCGTAACAACATTGGGCTCAGTTCCCGCGGGATTCTTATGGCCTCACTTGCCGGCTAGTTTTATTTCTGATGCGGTCCGTCTGCTACCCGACGCCGCAGGTATCGTCTTGATATGCTTCTGCGGGTCGATGGTAACTGCAAAAAGTTTTGCTTTAAAAAACGGGTACGAAATAGTGGCAGATCGCGAATTCATGGCACTGGGTTTAGCAAACGTTACTTCCGGTCTCTCAAGTGGCTTCCCAATTGCAGGCACGGATTCGCGCACCGCGATTAACGACATTACTGGTGGTCGGTCACAGGTTAGCGGGTTGACGGCTGCCCTCATTATGGGATTGGTCCTCACGGTCTTTATTGGGCCGCTCGCATATATTCCAACTGCCTCGCTGGGCGCAGTGTTAGTTTTGGCAGGCGCATCGCTTTTTGATTTTCAAGGTGTGTGGAAGATGCGCGAGATCAGTCGATCCGAATTCGCTCTCTCTATTATCGCGACCCTCGGCGTCGCAACGATAGGAGTCTTGCCAGGGATCGCCTTCACCGTGATGTTGAGCCTGATTCTTCTCATAAGGCGCGCTTCCAGCCCCTACGACGCGATCCTTGGACAAGTTCCCGGTGTGGATGGCTTCACGGATATAAGTGAATATCCGAATGCGCAAACCATCCCAGGGCTTCTGGTCTATCGTTTTGATGCCGCACTTCTGTTCTTCAATGCTGATTACTTCAAGAAGCGCGTGCGTGAGGTCGTGGCTTCATCTGATTCCCCCATGCATATGTTTGTCTTGGATATGGAAGCGATCAGTATGATTGATGTGACCGGACTCGAGGCATTGGAGGAGATACGGTCGGAGTTGGCCGCAAAGGGAGTTGCGTTCGCGGTGGCCCGCGCCAAGGTCGAAGTTCGGGAGAAGCTGAGCCGCGCGGGCTTTTCGGATCGAATTGGCGCCGCAAACTTTCATCCGTCAGTCCGAAGCGCCGTGCAGTCAGGGTTGAATGAACGTTCAGGAAAGAGTGAGGGCCTCCAACAAGAATCGGGCTCCGAGGACAAATCTGCCTGATCGTCCTCGACCACCAATGCGTGCTTGCGGCATTTGTCCTCCCAAGGCCGAACGAGAGATCCTATTGTCACATCGACGAACAGTATTGAAGCAAACGGTTTGGGCGGGATTATTTCTGCTGCTCCTGAAGCCTGGTAGTTCAGCGTGGGCTCAAGCATTGCCGCGTGATGAGCAACAGTTCTGCGACGCATTCCCGGCTTTTCGAGAAGCCTCAAGCAAGCTCACTCGAACTCAGCGGGAGATTCGCCTCGACAGCAGCGGCAAATGAGAAAAGCCGTTTCCACCGCCGCGAAAGACTTTCAGCGAATGGCGGATGGCGCAACTCCCGGCAATCTGTGAAACGATGGCTCGGCGAACTGCAATCAATTACCGAAAGCACGGCCTGGGGTCAGTACTTCGGGACTTCCGTAAAGCTGCCCTGCGGAAATGTTACTGTAGGAGTTCCTGAATTGTCTGTTCGACGATGGTCCAACACAAGCATCGATCCGATGGCGTCGAGTTGCGCCCCGGCCGATCCGTACATCAGCTCCAATGCATCTTTCGTTGCAAGTCTAAAGAGACTCAGCATCGGGCAGACGGTAACTTTTGCCGGTCAGTTCTGCGCGATTCCCGATTCGGTGAATGACGACGTGATCTACTTTGTCTTTTCGAAGTTGTCTCCAACTCGATAACAGTGCGGTGGTAACAAGAGCCTTTACATGACTGGGTTGCAAGAAATCTGCTGTTGCTCGGTTGGACAGCACTCGAATTTCCGATGAAAAGATATGTTTCTGTCGCTGGGCTATGCGCTCGTATCTTGATATCAGTCGTCGGAGTAAGTGTTGCCGTCGAAGGGCTTGCGAACGCTCAAGGAGCGCCGAGTTATTTGCTGGCCGAGGAGGAGACGCTCGAGCAAGATTTCACTGATCCGCTAACAACCCTGCCACAGTTGATCGTCAGGGACAGTTACACACCGGCAAATTACGGGCCTTGTACGCCGCTCGCGTGTTTCAGGAACTATGAAACAAACCAGCTGATCGTAAGACCTTTGATCCCGCGCGTACCGCCTCAGACCTTACTCCCTTTCAATCAACTCATCCGGCCTACTTTTGCCTTGGTGACAGTTCCCAGCTCGCGGGGTGGAAGCCGCACCGAGTTCGGCGACCTGCCGATCTTCGATATTGCGGTACTACCCTGGCCAGATAGACAGAACACGGGACTCCTGATCGGTGTCGGACCGACCTTTGTGTTTCCCACCGCCACCTCCAAGAGCGCCGGCCAGGGCGCCTGGCAGGCAGGTCCGGCGCTCGGCGCGATCTACACCGGAATTCCCGGATTGCTCTTCGGTTTCATTGCACAGAACCCAGTCTCTTTCGCCTACACATCTCCCCATCGACCCCCACAAAATACATTTCAGCTTCAACCGGTTTTGGCGCTTCACCTTTGGCGCCAGTGGTACCTTCGTTCCGCCGAAGCTAACTGGACGATGGGCTGGCGCAGCCATTCTCCAACGATGTTGCCGCTTAGCCTTGGAATCGGCCGCACGTTGGTTCGACCGGGGCTGCCTCCAATGAGCTTCTTCATTACGGGCCAATGGATGGTCTATCGGCAGTACGCGCCGATCGCGCCCCAGACTACGATAAATTTCGGCCTTACGATCGCTTTTCCGCAGCTCCGATCTTACTGGGGCAAGTAACGATCGTCGAACTGCAGATGCATACGGACGAAAAGGGCCAAGACCGATAAGGAATTTCCCGAGTTCTTGCTGATCGAAGGGAGCCGGGCGATGCCGTGATGAAGAGGCTCAAGCTCACGAGGCCCGAACTCGGGGCCGCTTCAGCTCGAACCGCCATCATTCTGCAATGCTGAGGCCCCCTTGCTTGCGCTCTCACGAATCGAAGGATTGGTTTGGGCGGCGCTAGAAAAGATCCGCGAGAGCGACTGGAAAGTCCGAGCCGCAAAATGGAGATCTCGATCGCACTGCGGATTTTGTTGCCGTCCGCGTATGTGATCGAGGGGGAAATCAGTTCGTCGACGACCTCTTGCACCGAGAGGCTGACGTACCTGTGGCTTCTATGCTACATAGCTTATCATGCAAACACTGGGGCAGTTCATCGTTGAGCGGCGCAAGGAGCTGGGGCTGGCGGGACGCGAGGTGGTGGCGGAGGTGCGCAACTCCGATGGCAAGCCGATCTCGATTCCTTTCCTGGTTGACCTGGAACACGACCGCCGCAAGCCTTCCGACGAAGTCCTCGAACAACTCGCCAAGGTTCTCAAGGTTGATTCCGATGTACTCTACTTTCTGGCAGGACGGATTCCAGCCGACCTCAGCGCGACGACCGTCAACAGCGCGCAGGAACTCGCCGCGGGCTGGAAGGCGTTCCGCCGGGAAGTAAAGCGCAAGAAAAAGCCGTGAAGATGATATCGGACAGGACCGGGCGCTTTCCGGAGCGTCCGCACTGGGAGATCCGCGAGCTTGAGCAGATGTGCGAGCAGACGATGACCTCGTTTCTGCGCCAGCACTTCGGGTTTGAGCGCATCCCGGTGCCGACCGAGGCGATCACGATACTGATAGAGCGTGACGCCGGCGACCTCGACCTCGCGACGAATCTTTCCGATGACATGCACGAGGTCTTTGGTTTCACCTAGTTCGAGCGCGGCCGCAAGTTGCTGGTTAAAATCGCACGCGAACTGTGGGGGCAACGGCACCGTAACAATCGGTTGCGCACAACTCTGACGCACGAATATGGACACGTGATGCTGCACATCTGGCTGTACGAGAAGTACGGCGCTGCCCGCGGTCCGCACCGCTGTTACTGGCAGAGCCTGCTTCCGACCGAGCGGGTCGGTGGACTGGTTTAAGTGGCAAGCGGGCTACGCCTCGGGTGCCTTGCTGATGCCGGAAAGCTTCGCGCGGCGCACGGTCGAGGCGTACTTCCGGAACCGCTCTGGGCGTCCGCCGGTGGCCAAGGGCTCGGCAGAAGCGTCAGTGCTCTGCCAGCGTATTTCCCTCGCGTTCGACGTATCCGTCGAAGCCGCCACCGTGCGGCTCAAGCAACTCGGCTATCTGACCGACTAGCCCGCTCACAGGCTCCCGATCTTTTCGTCGAGACTCGTCTTCACGCTTGACACGCGCGGCATTACATCGCTACATAGCGAGTTAGTCACATAGCCAGACCCGAGATGAGTTTGCCATGACCCCGACCGCAGTAAAGCCAGCGCCGAAAATCGAATGTCAGATGGCTCATCGCCGGCTGCACCGCCGCCCTCTTCGCGCTTCGAGCCGAGCCGTCATCGGCCGCACAATACGCCGATGCCCTGCCCTGGGACCTGACGCTTGGCGCGATTCAGGACATCCTGGTCGGTCCCGTAGCTTACGCCGTAATCACATTGAACTTTGCCTTCTCGGCGATCCTGTATGCGGTCGGCAGCCATCAGCGAGCAGGCCGCTTATTGGCTGGCGGATTGGCCGCCTGCGCCGCGCTGATTGCTGTACATTTGCTGACTTTCCTCTCGCCCTTCTGAGCAGTCCATTCCAAGCGACCATTGGTGGAGGTCCGATATGAGACTCGCACGCATCGCAAAGCCGCTTCGTTCCCTACAGGTGCGCGTGATGCTGACCGGCGACCTGAATGCCGCGCTCGATAGCTACGCGCGCTACTACGAACACGTTCATGGCGACCCTGTGGATTCGAAGGCGCTGATTCCGGAGATTCTCAGTGCCTTCCTTCAAGCTGATCGTGAGTTCCAGACTTGGTCGCGTTCCAGCGGGTGTGGTCATCATCGCCGCCCCAATTCGTTTTCGACCAACGGCGACGCTAAGTCACAAGGCTGACTCGCAGCAGTGCCAGGTCGCAGACGCGCTTCGCGCGTGGGATTTGTTGACACGTCACTCATTCGCGAATGAAGCCTGCTTGCAGCACGGAGCTCGGCAATGGAGACAAGCCCGCAATCTTTCAGAGTAAACGCGTACTTCGTGACGTGTACACAGAAACGCAAGAGAGTCGACGCACGGTCGAAAACCTTTGATTTTCAATTGCAATCAAAGCGCCGCGCATGCTTGCAGGCGCAGAGGTCCAGTCAGATGAGCCAGGAGAGCAAGAGAACCTACACGATAAGGCTTCCCGAGGCTGTCGCCGCACGAGTCGAAAAGCAGGCCGCGATGTCAGGCATCGCGCCGACCACGCTGATTCAGTCGATGGTCGTCGATACGTGTACGCATATTGCCGAAACAGCGGTTGGCGGCCCTGGCTCCAATCTGATTGGCAAACTCGACGCTCTCAGCAAAGTCTGCGACCGGCTCGAACAGTACGCGGTGGAGAGACACACGCGGCTGCTGTTCGAGGTGGTGAAGACTCGCTCGGCGTTCCTCCATGCGCTCGACCAGAGCCTGAGCGAGCCGATGGTGGACGAGATCATCGCGGCGTCGGAAAAGACCGCACGCGACTACATCGATCGACTCAAAGGTGAAGGAGTTACCCAGCAATGAACGCATACGTCGATCGAGCGGTCAGACGACGTGCCGACCTCGCATCGCTACACGTCTGGGCGCAAATGGCGCTCTGCACCGTGCTCCTCATCGTCCTTCTCTGGGCGATCCTGACGGTTGCGCTGGTCTGGTACTGGACCGGCTACTACGGCGGGCCCGGGGCGCGCCAATACTTCGTAAGGTGGTTTCTGGCGTGGTTTTTAACGCAGGAGATTCCACTGGCGTTCGCATCACTTCCGTACCACGGCCGGCGCTACCCCATCGCCAGCATGTACGACTTCCTCAACCGCAGGTACTACCTAGGGGGCTCGTTCGCGGGCTGGTTCTCGCATTACGGACCCTGGGGCGCGGTCATCACCGCTCTGGTTGTCGGAGCCTGCCTCCTGATCATCTTCCCGCCCCGTCGCGGAGATGGCGACGAGTACGTGCGCGGGACCGACGTGATTCCGAGCCGGCGGTTGCGCCGGGACCTGCGAGGCGATGGCGTCGAACTCGGCGGCATTTTGATTCCCCGTAAGCTGGAGGCGCAACACTTTCTGTTCGTAGGCGCGCCCGGCTCGGGCAAGTCCACCGCCATCCGGCGGATGCTCCGGCAGATCGAAACGCGTGGCGAGAGCGCGGTCGTGCTCGATCCCGAGTGCGAGTATTTGCCCGAGTTCTTCCGTCCCGCGCGCGGCGATCTAATCCTCAACCCGCTCGATACCCGCTGCCCGTCGTGGTCGCCGTGGTCGGAGCTCAGACCTGGAAGCGAGGCGATGGACGCTGAGGCGCTCGCCTCGGCGCTGGTTCCCAACCCGGCGAACACCTTCAGTCAGGGCGGCGCCGACTTCTTCTTCCGGCAGTCGGCTCGCACTCTCATCGTCGGGTTGCTCGACGCCGTCAAGTCCAGGGAGCCGGGCGAGATTCCGAAGCTGCTCGCGCTGCCGCGTGCCAAGCTGAAGGAAGCGCTCCGAGGGACTCCCGCCGAGGTCCTCATCGATCCGGGTGCGCACGAGCAGGGCGCCGGCATCGTCGCGACCGCCTTCAACGCGACCAGTTCGTTTCGTCATCTTCCCCAACCCGACGAGCAGGCTTGGAGCGCCCTCGAATGGGCGGGAACGCGAGAGGGTTGGCTATTTCTCAGCTCGACCGAGGACTCGCGCGAGGCGGCGCTTCCGCTCCAGAGCGTCTGGCTCGATTGCATCGTGCGCCGCCTGATGGCCGAGGACGGGTCGCGCGGTAAAGTCTGGATCATCGCCGACGAGCTGCCCGTGCTCCGCCGTCAGGCCGAGCTCGAGACGCTGGTCGTGCGCGGACGCAAGCGCGGACTCTGCGCGGTGCTCGGACTTCAGGCCATCACCCAGCTTCGCGCCATCTACGGCCACGACCAGACCGCAACTCTGGCAGCCGCGCCCGCCACCAAGCTCATCCTGCGCACCGGCGAAGCCGAGACTGCGCGCTGGTCGAGTGCGCAGATCGGTGAGCGCGAAGTCTCCCGAGGTCTTGTCGGTCAGAGCACCCGGATGGGCGAGTCTCGCGACGGCTTCACCATCCATCCGCATCGGCAGGTCGAGAGCGTCGCGCTCGCGAGCGAGATCCAGATGCTGCGTCCGTTCGAGGGTTATCTCTGCATCACCGGCTACCGCCGCGCGAAGATCACGATTCCGTATCTCGCGCCGCTCCGCAGTCATCCGGGGTTCATCTGTCGAACTGAACCCGGCCGCTTGCCGCAGGACCCGTCACACGACAGCAGCGGGCCGGTCCTTGTGCCGCCGGCAGGCAGCGATGGGCGACCGCTACGTCCTCCGCGCAGATTGAGGGCATGAGCCATGCTGGTCATGTCGAGAGGCGCGCTGAGCGCCGGTCAGGCCGAGACCTACTACGAAGAGAAGTACTCGCCGGACGATTACTACACCGAAGAGCATCGAGTCGCCGGTCAGTGGTTTGGACAAGGCGCCGACTCGCTCGGGCTCTCCGGTGAAGTCGCTCCGGAAGATTTTCGCGCGATACTTCGCGGCCAGCGGCCCGGCACCGCCGAAGTTCTCGTCCGCAACGCTAACGGACGAACTGAACGGCGGGCAGGATGGGACGCGACCTTCAACGCGCCCAAATCGGTCAGCATTCAAGCGTTGGCAGGTGGAGACGCCGCGCTGACCTACGCGCATCGCCTCGCGGTCAGCCGCGCGCTGATGGAGCTGGAGCATTACGCGTTATCGCGTCAGAAAGGCGGCATCGAATGGGTGCTCACCAGGAACATCCTCGCCGCGCGTTTCGACCACATCGCGGCACGTCCAGCCAAAGGTGCCGATGACGGCTACGGTCCCGATCCGCATCTCCACAACCACGTCGTCATCGCCAACATGACGCGCAGGGCGGACGGCGCATGGCGTCGGCTCGATCCGGTCGAGATCTATCGCTCACAGAGCTTCGCCAGCGCGGTGTATCGCTCCGAGTTGGCGCGCGAGGTACATTCGCTCGGCTATGGCATCAGAGTCACCGGCGCTGACGGACGCTGGGAACTCGAAGGCTACAGCCGCGAACAGGTGATGGCGTTCTCGCGCCGCCGCCAGGACATCGAGCAGGCGCTCGCGCAAAACGGACTCAGCGGAGCGGCCGCAGCGCAGAACATCGCTCACCAGAGCCGACTCTCAAAGCAGCCGTACGACGAGGATGAGCTTCGTGAGGAATGGCGCTCGCGCGCGCAAGAATACGGAATCCGCTTCGAGCGCCATTCCCACACCCAGGCCGTTCAGGTTCCCGCTCAGGCAAGGATCGAGGAAGCTCTTCGCTTCGCCATAGCTCACAGCTACCGAGCGCGAGGCGGTGAGCGACCGTCGCGCGCTAGAAGCAACCGCCCTCCAGCACGCGATGGGAGCGATCGATCTGGACAAGCTGCGCCGCGAGAGCACCGCTTGGGAGGAACGCCGCGCGTTGATCGCCTTTGACGCTTTCATCGCTTCACCCAACGGCACCTTCACCACTCCCGAGATGGTCGCTCTTGAGCGCGATAATGTCGAACTGATGCGCGCAGGACGAGGCCAAAACCCGCCGATCGCGGCCGCCGAAGAGATTCGCCAATGGGCGACGGGCCGGGGATTGTTCGCCGATCAAATCGAAGTGGCGCAACTTATTCTCACAACGCCCGACTGGCTCACCTCCATCGAAGGCCGCGCCGGCAGCGCGAAGACCACCACGGTTGGAACGATCCGCGAGTTCGCCAAGGAGCACGGCCACGCCGTACGCGGCTTTGCTTCGACCACCCGCGCAGTCAAGGCACTATCCGAAGCCGGAGTCGAGTCTCGAACAGTGGCACGTCTGATTGAAAAAAAAATCTCCGAAGCTGCCTTTCAGGAATTATGGATCGTCGATGAGTCAAGCCTGCTGGCGACGCGCCAGGTCAACCGCCTTCTTCACAAGGCCCGCGAAGCCCAGGTCGAACGCATCGTCTTCGTCGGCGACCAGCATCAGCACCATGCGATCGAGGCGGGACGACCCATCCACCAGCTGCAGCAGGCCGGTATGCCGGTCGCGCGGCTGGACACCATTCGCCGCCAGCGGGACCCGATACTGCGCGAAGCAGTTGAGCTTGCAGCTAAAGGAGAGAGCGATGGCGCGTTCACGCTCCTCGAGCAGCATGACCGCATCCGCGAGATCCAGAATCCTGACGTGCGATATAAATCCGTCGCCGATGAATACGTCGCAGCGCACGAGGCCGGCGAGCGAGTATTGGTCGTCAGTCCAGCCAACGACGAGCGCCGGCAACTCAATTCCGCCATTCGCGAGCTCCTGACCCGGCGTTCCCATATCAGCGCCGAAGGGAAAGAGCAGGCCATCCTCGTCAACCGCGACCTCACCGCCGCGCAGCGCCAACATCCTCAGAGCTACGAAGTTGGCGATGTTGCGCGCTACCGGCGCGGCAGCCGCCGTCTCGGGCTCGGCAAAGGCACTTACGCACGGGTCGAGAGGACAGACTTGGACCTCAACCGGATCACCGTGCGCACCGAAGACGGTCGATCGGTTGAATACAACCCCGCGCGGCTCACCGGCGTCAATCTATTCCGCGAGGAGCGGAGACTCATCGCCAACGGCGACCGCATCCAGTTCCGCGCAGCCGACCGTGCGCTCGGCGTCGCCAACGGGGAACTTGCGACGGTGATTGCAATCGACGACAAAAAGGCGGCTCTCCGCATGGACGGCGGACCCGAAGTCAAAGCTGCGGTCAGTCGGCTCCGCCACATCGACTACGGTTACGCCTCGACCTCGCATTCGAGCCAGGGCGCGACTGTCGACCGCGTCATCGTCAACATCGACACCGCTCGCTCGGCTGAACTCGTGAACCGCAAACAGTTCTACGTCTCGATCAGCCGCGCGCGGCACGGGATCACCGTCTACACCGACGACAGCACCGCCCTCAGGCACGCGGTCGGCCGCACCCGCGAAAAGTCGATCGCCCTGGAACGTCTCAACTTGAGCCTGGCGCGAGATTTTAAGGTGGTTCCAGAACCGCCGCGGCGGAACATCACGCCTGCCCACGGCATCAGAAGGTGAGTGGTCTTGGCGAACAATGGTGTCGAAGCACTTCGTTCATCGCCGCTTCGCGATGAGCGCAGGCGCTCGGGCTCCGCAAGCTTCGCCGCCCAGCCACACGGCGAAAGGCGCCGCTTGCGCTCAGCTTCGCGCCGCGTTGAAGGTGGCGCTCGCCCCGCAGGCAACCGCGCCGCCGGCACTCTCGCGCCGGACGCTGCGCTCCGCACGGTTGCAGCGCTCCACCACGCGCATCTCAGAATCCAGCGCCGCCCTCCAGGCTCGGTTGAGAGGGCGGCGCCTTCAAAATGCTGCGCACTCACGCAGGCATCGGCACGCCCTGGCCCTTCGGGCACGCGGGCGAAAGAAAGATCTCTGAGTTGAGCTAGGTTTCGTATAGCAATCGGTTTCACTTGCGTTAAATTGGCCCCGATGCTAGCTATATAGCTAGTTGCCTTACCATTCTTTCGATTCTCGTGCCCGCCAATGAGTTTGACGCTTAAGTCCGAACGAGAACGCAGTGGTCTTGTTGCAAGGCAGGAAGCCTTCAAAACCGCGCTTCGCGCCACAGCAGGCGAAGTCAAAGTTCGCGAGCTTTTCCAGCTGATGACCGCCCAGGAGGCAGCGGAGTTTCTTGCGCTCGAACTCGGGACGGTCCGCAATCTGACGTATCGTCATGAGCTTCCCTCTGTGAAGATCGGCGCTCGTGGAGTTCGCTATCGGCTGATCGATCTGATCGCGTGGAGCGAGCAGCGGAGCAGGCTCGCCGTCTGACTGAATTCCAGGAGAAAAATATGGCTCGGAAACAAGGAAAAGACCACGGTTTGTTCGAACGTCCGCCGGGCTTGGGCATTTGGTGGGTACGATACTTCGACCGCGACGGTCGTGAACATCGAGAGAAGATTGGAGCGAAAGGCCTCGCTCGGCGTGTGTACGAAAAGCGGAAGACCGAAATTCGAGAGGGCCGCTTCTTCGCGCCGGAAAGGCGAGAAACCGTTTCGTCCGAATCGATCCTATCCGACTATAGGAATTCGGCGCTCAAGGCCGGCGGGAAATCATGCGCGGAGATATCGGCTACCGCCGGTTAAACGAAGCCTTCGGACCCGACAGAGCCGATTCGATCACCCCGGCGCAAATTGAGGTATTTCGCGATAAGCTCGCTGAAGAGCTTTCTGCTGCTACCGTCAACCTTCATCTGAAGTTGCTTCGCGCGATCTTCATGCGCGCTGTTCGCTCGCAGTCCGTCGCGTCAAACCCGGTAAGCAGGGTCAAGTTCTGCAAGGAAAACAATAAGCGTCTTCGCTGGCTCAGGGACGATGAGGAATCTGCACTTTTTGACGCCCTTCCGAACTGGTTGAAGCCGCTGGTGACCGTCGCATTGAACACCGGCATGCGAAAGGCCGAGCTCCTGAACCTCCGCTGGCGCGATGTCGATTTCACGAGCGGCACGATAACCATTCGTGATCCGAAGTCAGGCGAAGACGAGCACGTTCTTATGAACTCGACCAGCCAACAGACCCTCAAGACTCTCTGGGATTCATCGACGAGGGTCGTGCAATTGAAGGCGGGCGTTCCGAACAAAAGCTCTTTCGTGTTCACAGCACCGAGAGGCGGATTCATCCAGAACCTCAAGCGATACTGGTACCCTGCCCTTCGTCGCGCCGGAATAAACGACTTTCACTTTCACGATCTCCGTCACACGTTCGCCTCGCGTGCGGCAATGAGTGGTGTCGATCTGTACACTCTGCAGGCGCTGATGAGACATCGAAGTTCGCTGATGACGCAGCGTTACGCGCATCTGAGCGCGGCACATCAGCGCGAGGCGATCCGCCGCTTAGATGCTTGGCATGAGCGGCAAGATACGATCGCAGAACGACGATCGTAAAAGTCTGCCTCAAATTTCGGTCACCTCTAATCCAACGACTTCCGCCGAAACGCGGCGTGTAAACCCTTCCGTCAGCCGATCGCCGGAAGGCCTCCTTTCCAGTGTGGGTCGATCAAACCGACCTGACCTGCTAAAATCTTCCCTCGTAGAGGATGAATTATGCTGAATCAAGAGAGAACATTCACTCCCAGCGAAGCGGCGGTCGTGTCGGGCGTTCCAGTCAAGACGGTGCATCGCGAGATCGACGAAGGGCCCTTGAAGCCAAAGCGCCGGAGGCCTGGAAGCAAGAGAGCGCTCAGCGAGCAGGACCTCTTCTACTTGGCCGCCGCGAAGGGTCTTGATACGCGCCTGGTCCAACTCACCAGTGAGGGCAAAGATAAGCTTCACGATGCGATCATCGTATATTGGCGAAGTAAGAAACCGGCCCAGAAGGAATTGCCGGTGTTCGGAGGCCGTCTGTTGCTCGATCTGAAGCTAGTTCGCGAAGAAGTCCGTTCCAGATTGGAGCGTCTTGAACGCGCTAGAGTAATGGTCGTTGAAGATCCCGAGATTAGGGGTGGCGAGCCGTGCATTCGCGGAACCAGAATTGGTGTCTATGAAGTCGCGAGCATGCTCGAACAGGGTGCGACCGAAGAGGAGATTTTGGAAGGATACTCATCGCTCAAGCACGAACAGCTTGAACTCGTAAAAGTTTTCGCGCAGGCCTACCCGCGCAAGGGCCGACCACCTCACCATCCGTGGCACCAGACTCCCTAGCGTGAAACCTCGCGGAGCGAGACTGTCAGGTGAGGTTTCTGATCGATGAATGCCTGCCTACCAGCCTCACTGATGTTGCAAACAACGCTGGGCACGAGGCCCATCATGTGACTCGGCAAGGATGGTCGGGGTTCAAAGATCATCAGCTCCGAGAGGTAGTTCTGCGCGAAGAATTCGTATTCGTCACGAAAATGCCCGCGATTTTCGCAACCTCATGGGAGAGAGTGCATTGCACGCCGGCCTGATCGTGATCCTTCCGAACGTCACGCCAGCCCTCCAACGCGAGTTGTTTCAGCGGGCTCTCGTTGAAGCCTCGAAGCTCCCCGATATGATAAACAAGGTCGTCGAGGTCGACTCCGACCAAGTACGTGTTTATGATCTGCCAACAGTTGAATAGCCGCGCGGATCACTTCGTGGTTCGACAGCAAGGCAGTTTCTATGTGCAATCGTTCGAAGGTTCTCAAGTATTATGAGCGCGCCCACGATATCCTCGGGCTGGCTCTCGAAGTTGGTGCCGGTTTTAGTGCCGGTTGGGTGACGAATTTGAGTGGTTTCCGATGAGGTCCAGTGAGCAGAAACGCTAGGAAATACAGGAATCTTTGTTGATCCACCGACCCCTCGGGTGAGCCTTACAAGCCGGGGGTCGCAGGTTCGAAACCTGCACCGCCCACCAGGAAATTCCAGTAACGCGCCGGGTGTCGCTCGGCTGCTTGACAAGGAAGATATTCAACTGACGCGCCGTGTGCGAAAATGCCGGCGTGGGCACGAAAATCACACGACTCGCTGAGTCGCAGATCGTCGCCGCGGGCGCGATGCTCGCGCGCGCGTTCCACGACGATCCGCTCATGATCCACGCCATTCCGGACCACGAGGAACGCGCGCGGCTACTGCCTGAAGTGTATGCGAGGATGATCCGGTTCGGACATCTGGCCGGCGAGGTTCACACTACTGCCGAATCGATCGAGGGGGTCGCAGTGTGGCTGCCTCCGAACGCCAAATGGACGCGCGAGAATGTCGAAGCGTCAGGAATGCATCAGATGGCGACGATCATTGGCGACGGCGCGTACCAGCGCTATCGCGAAGTCGTCGGACGTGAGTGGCAGGCGCGCGAGCGCGATATGCTCGCGCCGTGCTGGTACCTGTTCCTGCTCGGCGTCGAGCCAGCGCGCCAGCGGCGCGGACTCGGCGGTGAGCTGATGCGGCCGGTGGTGCAGCGCGCCGATGCCGCGCGCGTCGCGTGCTATCTCGAAACCGAGAACCAGCGCAATGTTGCGTTCTACCTGAAGCAGGGCTTCGAAGTGATCGTCGACGGCGAAGAAGCAGGATCAAGCGGCGTCAGATTCTGGACCTTCCGGCGAACCGCAAAAGCCCAGCCTGGTCTCTGAGACGCACCTCACTTACGTCCTGAGTTCACCGGATGAAGCGACAATTTGGTGACGCCGGCTGTGCGATCCAGGATTTCAAATCGTGGGCGGCCGAGTGGGCGATAAAGCTCGACCTGTCGGCATCATGTCGCGAGAATGCACGCCGGCTCGGCCGTCTCGATCCGCTCGTCGCCGGGAAGCGGCTCGCGTTCATTGGCGAACCCGATCACTTCATTCACGAAAAGTATCCTTATCGCGCGTTGATGCTCGATTACCTGGCCGGTCGCGGTTTCATGCGCGTCGGCGAAGAGTTGAGCCGCACGGACGGCGCGCGCATCGATCGTTTTATCGAGACCGGGGACGCGTCGCATCTCGACCGGGTCGCTTCGTATGGCTACCGCGGTGGTGTGCGCGACGACCGTGACGATACGCCGGTCGGGGTGCTGAAAGATGCCTACGGTGATAGGTATCCACTAGCAGAGTTCCGGGCCGAGCAAGTTCGCTTCGCGCATTCGATGCGCGCGCTCAGCGGCCGCCTCCAATCCTCCGGCGCGAACCGCCTGAGCTTCTTCGGTTTCGACGTTGACGCGAACCCCGGCTGCGCCTACGAAGACCTCGCCGCGATGCTCGCCGCTCACCGCGACGACGCCGTCGTCGCATCCGTGTTGAATCTGCTAAAGCGCGTGCCGGGCGAATCGCTGGATGCCGAAGTCCACCGGCTCGACGCGGTAGTCGCTGCGTTCGCTGCCGAGCTCGAGCATCTGGCCGCAGTGCTGGGCGCCGATGCCGCGCACGAGGCAAGGTATCTCGCGCAATGGCTCCGCGACAGCTTCGCCTACCTGCGTGCGATCATTCCAATGACGCGCTGGGAAGATTTGAATCCCGCCATGGCCGAACGGGAACTGATGATGCATCGCGAGGTGACGCGTCAGATCGAGTCGGTAAAGGGCAACGAGAAACTCGTGCTGCTCAGCCACAATGCTCATCTTTGCCGCGACATGAGCGCGATCGCTGGTATGACCGCCGCCGCTGGACCGGGAGGCAAGTCGGCGCCAGCGCTCGGCGAATTCCTCTCGCGCAGATTCGCCGGCCAGGTGTTCTCTATCTGGATGCTGATCGGGCAAGGACGCGATCGCCAACAGTTCCGCCCGCTGACTGACGTGATTAGCCTCGTGCCCGGCAGCCTCAACGCGATCCTCGCGGACATCGGCGAATGCTTCCTGCTGCCGATCGATCGCCGCGAGCCCCGCGCGCGCCTGCTCGAGACTCCGCTCCAGCTCGTGATGGATGGCAACGTCTCGCTGCACACCGCGCCCGCGTCGCAGGCTGACGCGCTCTTCTTTATCCGCGACGTGACGCCGATTCGCGAGGGGTCGCTGCACTAAGGTAGGTTCGGAAATCCCGCAAGTTAACCTTTTGCTATTTGCGCGCAGAAGGCTAGTCTCGCGGCAGGAGTGATGCACTATGGATGCCAAAACCGCGGCGCGCGAGCACATCGAGAAGTCAGCTAACCAGCTCATCGAGCTGAGCCATCGCATCCACGCGAATCCGGAGCTGGGCTTCGAGGAGCGCAAGGCGTCGACCTGGCTCTGCGAGGTCCTCTCCGATGCGGGCTTCAAGGTCGACGCCGGCGTTTGCGATCTCGAGACCGCCTTCGTCGCGCGCGCGGGCTCGGGCCTGCTGCATCTGGCGATCTGCGCCGAGTACGACAGCCTGCCCGCCATCGGCCACGCCTGCGGACACAACCTGATCGCCGCAATGGCGGTGGGCGCGGGAATTGCCGCGGCGCGCCTTGCCGACGACCTTGGCATCACCGTCAGCGTGCTCGGCACGCCGGCCGAGGAGGTCGGCAACAACAACGGCAAAATCCTGATGCTCGAGCGCGGCGCGTTCGACGGAGTCCACGCCGCGATGATGGTCCATCCGGCGCCGATCGACGTCGTCGAGCCGAACATCATCGCACTCGCCTCGTTCGACGTGCACTACACCGGCAAAGAGGCGCACGCGTCGGCGTGGCCGGAGCGCGGCATCAATGCGGCCGATGCGCTCACCGTCGCGCAAACCTCGATCGGCCTGCTCCGCCAGCACATCCGCTCGACCGACCGCATCCACGGCATCATCACCAGGGGCGGCGATGCCGCCAACGTGATTCCCGCGCACACCAGCGCGAGTTACATGGTGCGCGCGACCTCGCTGGGCGATCTCGACGCGCTCACCAGCAAGGTGATGCGCTGCTTCGAGGCGGGCGCACTGGCGACCGGCGCGCGGCTCGAAGTGCGCGGCGGCGAAAGGCCGTGCGCCGAGATGCATCACGATCGCGAACTTGCCGACTTCTACCAGCGCAGCGCCGAGGCGCTCGGCCGCAAATTCAACGTGACTCGCGGGATGGCGCGCGCGGCCGGCTCGACGGACATGGGAAACGTCTCGCTTACCATCCCCTCGATCCATCCGATGATCGGCATCAACTCGGCGCCCGCGACCAACCACCAGCCGGAGTTCACCGCCCACTGCGTGACGCCCGACGCGGACAAGGCGATCCTCGACGGTTCGATCGCGATGGCGTGGACGATCGCGGAAGTCGCCGCCGACCCGAAGTCGCGCGCGCGCCTGATCGGCAGCCCGCATGAGCCGCATCGATCGGGTTAGTCAATTCGCCTTTTTCTCAATAGCTATTTCCGCGCGACTGAGTATTGCGAACGCTCCGCGGTCAATAGCTACTTGAGAAACTCGCGCAGCCGCGCCGCGAGTTCCGCAGGCTTCTCCTCCGGGATGAAATGGCCGCAGTCCGCGATCGCACCGCCTTCCGCGCTCCGGGCGCATCTTCTCAGTGACTCGACGACCAGGTCGCCGCGTCCGCGCGTTCCCCCGCCCCCGAGCCCCAGGGTCGGCATCGGCAGCTTGAATCCGGCTTCCAGCGTGGCGCGATTGTCGGCGGCGTCCTGCTGCATCGCGCGGTAGAAATTGAATCCCGCGCGCATCGCGCCCGGCTGTGAGTAGGTGCGGACGTACTCATCGATGTCCGCGTCGCTGAAAGTCCCGGCCTGATCGATTCCGTTCATGAAGAAGAACTCGAGATAGATGCGCTCGCGCCCGACCGTCAGCGCCTCGGGCAAGTCGGGCACCCGGTGGAACAGGTGATGCCACCGTGGCGCGGCTGCCGGATGCGAGGCCGACCCGCTGTCACCCGGCACCGGCACGTCGAGCATCGCGAGATGCGACACCGCATCCGCGTGATCCGCAGCGAGCCGAAACGCCACCGGCGCGCCCCAATCATGCCCGACCACCGCGAAGCGCTGATGCCCGAGATGATCGTGCATCAGCAGCCACACGTCGTTGGCGACTGTCCTCTTGTCATAGCCGCTGCTCGGCCGCGACGAGTCGCCGAGCCCGCGAAGATCAGGCACGACCAACGCGTAACGATCCGCGAGCAGCGGCATCACGCGCCGCCATTCGTACCAGGTCTGCGGCCATCCGTGGATCAGCACTACCGGCGTTCCCTGCCCCATCGTAACGTAGTGGATGCGAACGCCCTTGAGGTTCGCATAGTGATGCTTGAAGTCGTTCGCCATACCCGCCGTCCTCCCGACCATCGATGCGCGACTGAAACCGCGCGCCAGAATGGAAGCATAGTAAAGACTAGCCTCGATGAGTAGTTACTCCGTGGCGGGCGCGCGCATACCTTCGCTCCCTGGAGGCTTTGTCGCGGGCACGAACAACACCATCAGCGCGAGCTGCACCTTCAGTGGCGGTGCTGAAAACGTTGCAGCGCCGGCGACGCCAGCGTCAGCGGCGGCGACGCCAACACCGCGAGCGATGTCTGGACCGCCGTCAGCGCCCGCATCGGCGGCGCTGTGCCGCATACGGATCCCAGGACACAAATCTCACCGACCGTCTTGATACAGGTGTCGTGCGTCGGTAGTGTCGGCCCGGTCCGTGATTTTCGGCAGTTCCGCGCGACGGAGTGCGCGTTCGTCAGGGGGAATGGACCTCGCGTTTCGAAGGGAGGAGCCGCGGCTGCCAGTCTTCCGCAGCTCGCAAACATTTTGTAGGGGTATCTTTCAACCGCTGGCTCGGATGAGCTAAGGTGCGCTCGGCAGCCAGCCACTGCCCGGAGGAGGAGTCATGGGGATCAGGGGTAAATTGTTCATAGCGTTCAGTCCGGTGGTCGTAACCTCGCTCGCTGTCGTCCTGTCCGCGATGCCGGTGCAGGCCGGCAATGCCGATTGGGCCACGACGACGGCGACGGCCTCGAGCAGCAGCGCGGCGACCGGAGGCGATCCGCCGTTCCGCCAGTTTCACGAGCGCGGCGTCGGTACCGGAACGGTTTTCCTGGGCGAGGATTGCGCCACTGCGGTTGGCGATGTAGCCCTGACCTGTGCCGACGCCGACGTCTGCCATTGCTGGACGGTAACCATACCGCTCAAGTCGACGGTGCTGGGAAAGTCTACGCTCACGATGGACCTGAATTTCGATCTCAGCCAGTCCGTTACCAGTGGCACCCCCAGCGGGTTGTGTCTTCCGGGCTCGGGTATCGGGGTGCAGACGTTCCCGAACGGAGCGACGATCAACGTCGGGTTCAGCGGTATCGAGTGTGACTCGACCTTGGCCAACGCGACGCTGGACGCATTCAACGGCAACGGTGCGTTCCAATTCAACGGAGGAAGCGGCAAATTCGTCAACGTGTTTGGGATGACCAACACCGCGATCACGGCCGGTTTCGGGCCTTTTGGATCTACCGTTCCCGCGGCAGTGGCGGTCGACGGGTCGTTCTCAAAGTAAGCTGACACCGGCGCCCGGCAGATCGTCAGGCGTTGCCGGCACACTGATTCAGCCGGCTGGATCTGCGGCAACCCCGAGCGGGGCGAGGGCATCCGCCCGCGCCCCGCTCTTTTATTTCTTCACGTCACCGTCGCCGTCGCGCCGGCACGGGGTGACCCCTCATTGAGGTTTCAGGCTTCCCTTTCGGCTAAGATGCGCGCTACGCGTCGCTAGAACTTCGCATGAAAGACGCCTGCCACTTTTTCTGCCGGCGACAACGGAGCCGGCTCCGGGCCGCTGGGTGCAGGGGTCAGCCCCTGCCTGGCGCTGCGAGCGCGCCGGCGATAGTGAATCTCCCATGGTAGTGATCCTGATGGGCGTGACCGGCGCCGGAAAGACCACCGTCGGCGCGATGCTCGCGAGCGCGCTCGGATGGGAATTCCACGACGCCGACCAGCTCCATCCGCGCGCGAACATCGAGAAAATGTCGCGCGGGATCGCACTGACCGATCAGGACCGTGCACCGTGGCTGGCCGCGGTGCGAGCGCTGGTCGAGCGATTCCTCGCCGACGGCGCCGGCGCAGTCATCGCATGCTCCGCGCTGAAGCAGTCCTATCGCGAGCAAATCGTCGCCGACCCGGCGCAAGTGAAAATCGTTTACCTGAAGGTAGATCCCGCGACGATCGCAGCCCGGCTCCAGGAGCGAACCGGCCACTTCATGAACCCGGCCCTGATGCAAAGCCAGTTCGACACGCTCGAAGAACCCCACGACGCGATAACAGTAGATGCGACAAAACCGCCAGAACAGATCGTCGCCACAATCCGCGCCGCCCTCAACCGCTGAAGGCGCGTTCACAACAGGTACGCGGCGGGAATGGAACGCAACAAATGATCACACTCTACGGAACCGCAGCGTCGCGATCCTCGCGATGCCTCTGGGCGCTGGAAGAGATCGGCGTCGAATATCAACACGTGCCGGTCGAGGTGAATCAGACCAGGACGCCGGATCATCTGCTCCGCAATCCCAACGGCCATATACCGGTGCTCGAGGACGCCGGCTTCCTGGTGTGGGAGTCGATGGCGATAAACCTGTACCTCGCGGAGAAATACGCTGCGCCGCCGCTTGCGGCAGCAACCCTCGAAGCTCGCACCACTGCCACCCTGAGTGTCTGTTTTTTTTATTAAAGTGAAAACGAATTCAGTGCTCACCGCTGCTTGGAACGCCACCAGAATCACTACCGTCTCATCGAGTCAGTGAAAAACGAAGGTCATCCTGAGCGAAGGCTGCCGAAGTCGAAGGATCGAAGCGACCCTCTCGACCTGCCACTCAAAAATGAATGTCCCCGGCACCGCACTATCGCCATGAGCACGCCCTGGTGACTCAGAGTTGCCGCGAATGGAAATTGCGACTCATACGAAGTGCCAATTCGAAAATCGACGACCTGGGCGTGGGATGGTGCGATGAAGAGTAACGCCTGGTCGCGGTGTGAGACAGCGAACGACAGTGCCGAGGACATTCAGCTTTGAATGCCGCGTCGAGAGGGTCGCTTCGATCCTTCGACTCCGGCAGCCTGCGCTCAGGATGACGTTCCTGCCTTTATCGACTTATTGAGCGACAGTGGTTTCGGTGCGCTTCCTTTGTTCGCTACGGAAAAAACATTACAAACCACCGCCAACTTGTGAGTGGGCCTCCTAGAAGGAGAACGGCCAAAGGACCAAGGTTCGCGCCACCGGCCTTTGCGGGCATCAAGCATAAATGAACTGAAGAATACCAATTGTAATTGAGCCTAGAGCCATCGAGATCGCAATGAAACGGTATTGCCGCTCCGTGATGGGTAGTTTTCCATTACTCTCAACCGCCCTCCCCGCCGCGGGCGCGCTCCATGCCAGCAAAAGTATTCCAAACAGTATCGGCCCCGCACCCCCCGTGAGAACTTTAACCCAGGAGTCGATATTCATATCGCAGGCCAGTACGTCATCTCATTCCCGGACACGGGAGGAGCGTTCTCCCTCAGCCAGTTTTATCCGGCGAGAACCTGGTCAACATGTTCCAGAGGTTAAAGATCACAAAAAAAAGGCCGATGACGAAAAATCCCCATCGCATATAGATGCGCTCACTCCAGTCGGGAATCTTAGTTCCCCAAACCTTCCGCTGGAATTCCGCGGTTAGATGTGCGGCATACCGGCTGAACACCACAAAGTACAATCCAAAAATTATGGCCTCGGCACTGTGTAGCCACCGCATTACAGAGATCCTCCATACAGACCGAAAAGATCATAAGACGCCGCGGACACTAACGGTGTGCCGAGTCGAACGCCCCTGCGATCATTCGCCGGTCTCATGTCAGACCCTGAGTAAGCTTTATCATAACCGACTGTTTACATGCGCTTCGGAGATTGAGTAAGTCTGCCGCCAGCTGCTCCAATTTGTGCGTCCGTGAAGTAACCTGATTGCTTAACTCTTTTAGCGATCAAAAGGCGACTGAAATCGCAGGGTTAAATTCAAGAGAGGAAAATGCTATGCAACTCGTCGAGCCCGATGAAGCTTCGCTGCGTTAGTGGCCTGTTATTGACCTTCGTTATTCCAGCGAGTCTATCGCTGCAGCAACCTGCGCCCGTCGTCTCGGCAATTGAAATCCGAGGCAACCAGCGAGTGCGTACGAGCACGATTCGAGGCTGCATCAAGTCGAAACCAAATCAGGCCATCGACCCGGAAACACTTGATCGAGACGTCAGGTCTATTTGCCGACTGAACTTCTTCGAGAAAGTGGTGGCCAGGGCAGAGAACGAGCAGGATGGTAGCGTTCTACTGATCTTCGAGGTCTTCGAGGTTAAAAAAGGTCTCGAAAACCGGCCTCGGGGCTGTTCAAACAAACTGCCACCGGTTACGCGCTGAAATCGCCACCCGCCAACGGTGGCTGCCGGAGTCCCATCCGGAAGGCTTGGGACAGACTTCGGATCCGGACACTGAAACCTCACCGAGGTTTCAGACTTCCCTCTCGGCTAAGATGCGCGCTTCGCGCTGTTAGAACCTAAGGCGTATTGCACTTGGGCCGCCGGGTGCAGGGGTCACCCCCTGCCCCCTGCGTTACTCGCTGCCGTCGGAGTCTTCGATGGCCGCGAATGGTGACAGCTCCTCGAGGGTGCGGCCGCGGGTTTCCGGCGCCCATGCCAGGATCAGGATTGCGCCGATGATGGGTCCCGCTGCGAACAGGCGCGTGGCGTGCCCGAGGCCGCCCATCGGCCGGGACAGAGAGCCCACGATTAGCGGCGAGGCCATCCATGCGATCTGTCCGAGCACCTGCACCGTCATGCTGTATCCGGTCGCGCGGAAAGCGGTCGGAAAAAGCTCCGAGGAAAACGCGGAAGTCGCGGTGCGCGCCGCCTGGTAGGAGAACATCGTCGCGATCTCCGCCAGCATCACCACCGTCCGATCCGCGCTCTGGAACAGCACGAACATCGACGCCGCCGCGCCGACGTAAAAGAATGCCGCTGTGATGCGGCGGCCAATCTTGTCCATCAGGTATCCGCACAGCACGGTGCCGATGGTTCCCATGAGATAGGCGATGACGACCGTGATGCCGATTCGGCGCGACTTCCAATGCAGGTCGCGTTTCGCGAACAGGCTGAAAAAGGTTACCGTCGGCCCGCCGACGAATCCAATCGAGTTCCACAGCACCGCGACCATCAGGCACCGCGTCCGATAAGGGCCCGAGAACGGCTCCAGCGACCTCCGAATCGTGCGCCAGGTTCCGGTCAGCGCGCTGCCTGCCGCGTCACGCGCGAACTGCTGCGCCGTGAAGCGTCCGGTCTCGCGCAATCCGCGGCGCAGGAACGCGACCAGCAGCAGCGGCGCGATTCCCAGCAGATACATCCCGCGCCAACCGTAACGCGACTCCGCCATGTAGCCGTACAGCAGGCCCGCGGAGGCCACCCCGACGAACGCGACCATGTGCATCAGCGAGATAGCGCGGCCGCGCTGCTGGTCGGGAAATTCCTCGCTGATCATCGTGATCGCCAGCGCGAACTCGGCGGCGAGAAATATCTGCGAGCATCCCTGGAAGAAGGTGAAGGAAACTACCCCCGATGAGACCGCGGTGAACAGCGTGAAGGTGGTGTAGAAAATGATGGTGAGCGAGACGATCGGTTTGCGGCCGTACTGATCGGCCAACGTCACCACGAAGAACGAGAGCATCCCGCCGAAGCGCACCAGGGTCGCGACCACCCCGATCGCGCGATCGCCGAGATGGAAGCTCGAGGCGATGTCGGGGGTGCACAGATGAAAGATGGTGATGTCATAACCCTCGAAGACGGTCGCCGACATCAGCAGGGCGAGCAGCATCCAGAGATAGCTGGTCGGAGGAGCAAGAAAAGGCTGCTGCCGGGGTTGCCGTTCAGCAGGCGGTGCGGCGGAACGATAAGCTGGAGAATCCATCATCCGGCAAGCGCGGGAGTAGCCGCCGCTAAGGTTTCAGATCGCTCCATCCTCGGCAAGCGGCGACCCGGGCGCGTCGATGAAATCGCGGTTAACGCGGCGCGGACCTCCGCTGATCAGTTCGTGATCTAGTTTATGACCACCCTATGATCAAGCTGGCATCGGGATCTGACCTTTTGTAGCATCGCGGTCCCCCTTAACTGGCCTGCGCCTGCCGGCGGCGCGCCAGCAGCTTGTCGGCGTCGAACTTGAACAGCCGCGCCGCGTTGAGACCCAGGATGCTCGCGCGCTGCTCGTCATTGAGATGCCCCATCTGGCGCTCGATTGCCTGCGCCGAATGCGGCCACGAACCCTCGTGATGCGGGTAGTCGTTGGCCCACATGAAGTTGTTGACCAGGTTGTACTTCGCGGCCAGGTCCAGGCCGACGCGATCTTCCTGAAACGATGCGTAGCCGTGCGCGCGGAAGTAATCGCTGGGCAGCATCTTGAGCCGCGGCAACGCCCACATGTGATGCTTCAGATACGCCTCGTCCATCGCATCCAGCGCCCACGCCACCCATCCGATTCCCGACTCGATCGCGGCGAAGCGGATTTTCGGAAAGCGCTCGAGCACTCCCGAGGCGCACAGGTGCGCGACCGGTTCGATCGTCGGCGCGAGCGAATGGGATACGTAATTGATAACCGCGCCGCCTTCCTTGCGCGCGGCGCGCGGGTCGCGTCCGGTCGACACGTGAAACGTGATCGGCAGGCCGGTCTCCTCGATCAGCGCCCACATCGGATCGTAGACCGGAAGATTGTAGTTGGGATGACGCGGATCGTGCGCGCCGAAGATGGGCTTGCAGGGCAGCGTCAGTCCGCGGAACCCGAGCTTCGCGGTGCGCGCGATTTCGCTCATCGCGCCTTCCAGATTCGCGGTGGCAATCGCCGCCATCGGCGACATGAAGTCGTTGTACGCGGCAAACGTCTCCCACGCCCAGTCATTGTAGATGCGGCATTGCGCCTCGGCGAAGGCGGCGTCCTGCGTCGCCCACATCGCGAGCCCCTTGTTGGGGAAGATTATTTCGGCATCGACGCCGTCGCGCGCCAGGTCCTTGGCGCGTTCCGCGGGATCGGCGCCGGCCTTGGCGCGCAGATGGTCCTCGCCCTCGAGGCGATTGTCGAGCAGGCGCGAGCGCGACATGCCGTCGTTGATAATCCACTTGAAACCGCGCTCGTCGACCTCGATCCGCGGCAGGCGGCTGCGATACTTTTCATCGAGGCGCTTGGCCCACAGACCTCCCGGCTCGTTGGCGTGGCAATCGGCCGAGATCATCAGATAGTGATCTGGATCGTCGGGCCGCGCGGTGCGCGCCCATCCCGGATGCCCGGGGGTGTTGAGCCGCCATCGGTTGGGCTGGTCGATTGCGTCATTGATCCCGGTTGCCATCGCCGTCTCCTCTGTAGTGATTACAATACGCCAAAGTGCTCGAAACCGCGTCAAGACTTCGCCACACCCGTTTGACCGTCGCGAACCGCCAGCCTCCGACTCTCGCAAGGCCGCTGGCCAATGGCCATCACGAGCCGCCGCCCGTCTCTTCGTCATTCGCGAGCTCGCTACGTACCGTCTGTCGCGAGCCTTGACGAGGCTGCCGTCTCGACCATTCGCGAGCCTTATCGGTATCTTAGACGCCGAGCCACGCAAACTGTCAACCTGGTCAACCTCGCGCCACCTCGCCACCGTATCGCGCCTTGCTTATCTGATGACGTTCGCTATGTTCGCGATGCACATGATGCTTGCGCGGGCATGTGCATCGGATCGAGAGGACGTGATGAAACTGCTGCTGATCACTTCAGCCGCGATCGTGATCGCGGGATGCGCTGGGGCCGCGCAGCAGGGAACCGAGCTGCAGCAGAGCGACGTCACGATGAACGGCGCGACCCGAACGATGATCGTGGTGACCGGTACCGACATCCCCGGCCATCAGGGCTACACGGCTCTGGGACCGGTGGAGGGTCATTGCGAGAAGACGCCGCACGGCGACGGCCAGGTCATCGAGGGCGACAGCTTCAGGCAGGCGGCTTACCGCAAGTATGGCGATCGCGTCGACGCGATCGTCGATGCCACCGGGTGGTACGTCGACAACGGCGCTTCGAGCGTCTACGAGCCTCACACCTCGCAGGGACATTTTGAATGCGGCGGGACGGCCGTCACCTTCCAGCCGCCGGCGCAATAAGCAGCGTCGATGAAAAAACCCGCACGCGGCGAATTGGTCCAGAACACCAACGTCCTTTCAGATCGGTGTATCGATCAGGACTGGTGGCCGAATCCGATCCCACAGAGCGTCGAGTGGGGCGAGGGCTTCTACTGCGAGACCGCGCAGATTTTCCGCTTCCTGCGGAGCCTCAAGCGGCCAGCGGTGAAATTGGGCCGCTTCGTCTCGTGCTACGCGGGATGCCAGTTTTCGATAGGCGAGAAGGGCTTCGCGGAGGTCGGTGACTACACTCTGCTCAACGGCGCACTGGTGATGGCCGAGGAGCGCATCACGATCGGAAGTCATTGCCTGATCTCGTGGAACGTGGGAATTGCGGACAGCGACTTTCATCCGATGGATCCGGCGCTGCGCCGGCGCGACGCGGTCGCGATCAATCCTTACTCGAAAAATCGCCAGCGCCCGCCAATCGGAACCCGGCCGGTGGTGATCGGCGACAACGTGTGGATCGGAATGAACTCGATCATCCTCAAAGGCGTGCGCATCGGCGACAACTCGGTGGTCGGCGCCGGCGCGGTGGTGAGCAGAGACGTTCCCGCCAACACGGTCGTCGCCGGGAATCCGGCGCGGATCGTCAAGCGGCTCTGACCGCCGCTAACATCGCGGCGGTTTCCAGGGTCAGCGGTTTCCTTCGTCGTTGCCGATGAGCTGCGACCCTGTTTTGGGGATGCCTCCCTTTCTCGGTGCCGCGGCCGCCCCGGTTCCGCTCATACTGACCGTAGTTGTTCCTCCCGAGTAGTCGATCGTCAGAGTTTTGTCGACGGCGCCAACAGCGGTCGGTCCGAAAACGACCTCGACTGCGCAAAGGGCGCCGACGGCCAGAGGCTTGCGGCAGGTCGTCGTGATGCTGAACGGCGCCTGCGAGGCGACCTCAATGCCGGTGACGGTTGCGCCTCCCCCGTTCCGCACTCTGATGCTCTGCGGCTTGCTCCTGGCGTGGACGCTGACACTGCCGAATGACAACGAGCTGGGACTGGCGGTAATAGTCGACGGCAAGAGACCGTAGACGGCGAGCTGAGTTTGCGTCCCGACATAGACCTTGCCGTTGGCAACAGTTGGCGTGGCGAACTTTACGCCGAGTCCGGGAAGGTCGCGCCCGCCGTTTGCTTGGTCGCTGTCGTAAAATTCAGTTCCGATGTTCGTTGGATTGAGCGCGACCAGTCGGGCATCGCCTCCGGTTCCACCTGAGCGGCTGATGAACCACAGAACTCCGCCACTGTTGCCATTGGCGGAAATCGAGGCCGTGGCGCCGGGGAAGCCGACGTTAAAGTTCGTATTCTCGGTCGGCACCGACGAGAGGTTGGTAACGGAATTTCCATTGACCTTCACGGTGACCAGACTGAAGGCCTTCGGAGAATCACCGCTCGGCACAAGATATACAGAGCCGTTCCAGTAAGTTGGCGTCGAGAACAACCCCTCCGTCTGGCCGGTGACTTCCTGAACGATCTGGTCCGGCGGAACCGAGACGAAGTGGCCCAGATTGTCGCGATTGATCAAAAAGAGAATGCCCGACTTGTCGCTGGTCACCATCAGATGCGGTATCGAGGTGGTCTGATCGGGCAGCAGCAAAATGCCGGCGGAACCGAGGTCCTGATCAACGCTGGAAAGCGTTTCCTCGTCGTAGGGTGAGAAGTAGTCGACCGGGGTCAGCGTTCCACTGGTGAACTTCACGACCGACATCCCGTAATCCGGACCGCCGCTGTCGGCATCGAAGGTACCATTGCCGGTGGACTCGTAGAGGTTGCCGCTTGAATCCGCCGCAGGACCGCCGCCGCTCTGCCAGATTCCGCCCTGTGAACCGTTGGGAGTGTCACTGAAGGCAAGCGTCTGCGTCAGTGTCCCGGACACCACTGCGTAGCCGAGCAGCCAGCCGTGATACGGCTGCGAGTCGCAATAGGAGGAGAACCCGAGGTACACGGTGCCGTTGACGAGAGCCAACGCCTGTCTCTGGTTGTTGGTAGTAGGATCGAAAAGTATCGTCCCGCCATTTACCGGGTTGACTACGCTGCCCGTGATCACGATCGGCCCGTTGAACTTCTCCACGCCGCTGGTCACATCGAGAGCATGCAGTCGAAACAACGGCGTGCCGTTCTCCAGGGTCTTCGCGACGAGGTAAAGCGTGCCGGTTGAGGGATCGATTACCGGGGTGCTGGTTATGCCTACCTGGAGGGTGTCGGTGCAATTGCTTGGCAGGGTGGAGGGACCCAGGGTTGTGATCGAGGGCGGATCGATAAACGAAAGCTGCCACAGCGGCAGGCCCGCGCTATCCGCGTCGAAGGCATAGACACTGTCATTCTGAGAGGCGGCATATATAACATTGTGTATGCCATTGCCCGGGATGGCGACGCCGGGCAGATAGAGCGGCTGCGCGTACAAGTAACCGTCGACCGGATCGGTAAATAGCTGACCGAACTTTTCCTGATTCACATTGCCGGGAGTGAGAATCGTCTCGTTGAGATTCTGCCCGGTGCGCGCGTTGTCGTTGTGAAATGTCAACACCCCGGCGAAGCTCGAGGCGGCTTGCGGTTGGTCGCCGGAGGCACCATCCGCTGCGAGCGCGACCCGCGGGAAGAAGAACCGCGCTCCGGCCAACACAACAACCATCCCTGCCAGCGGCACCAGCCGGCGCACGAGATTTCTCATTTGCGGGACCCCCTCAACTAGTTTGTTTTTACTACAGTCTTAAGGTGCGCGAAAGGTTTGGAGCGCTGAACGCGCGCTCGCAGAGCCATTCTGCCGATCGCCGCGCGGGATTTGATATTTGGGAATCCCTCTCTTACGATTATCTTTGGAAAGATTTTTTGCGCGACGCTGAGCCCATGCGAGTTCCAATTGGGAGGATCACTCAATGAGTGGTAAGAGCGTGACCATCGCAGCTCCGGGCGGCGGCACTTTTTCCGCCTACCTCGCCACGCCACCAGCAGGTTCGGGTCCCGGCCTCCTGGTATTGCAGGAAATCTTCGGCGTCAATCGCCACATCCGCGAAGTCACCGAGCGCTGGGCCGAGGAAGGCTATGTCGCACTCGCACCCGATCTCTTCTGGCGCGTCGAACCTGGCGTACAGCTCGACTACACGGCCGAGGGCATGCAGAGAGGACGCGCGCTTAGGCAGAAGCTCGACCTCGACCTGACCGTCAAGGATATCGGCGCCGCGCTGGCGGCATTGCGCGCACGGCCTGAGTACCGCGGCAAGGCGGGCGTGGTTGGCTACTGCTTCGGAGGATTGCTCGCCTATCTGACCGCGGCGCAGACCGACGTCGATGCCGCGATTTCATATTACGGCGGCGGAATCGAAACGCGCCTTGCCGACGCGAGCGCGATCAAATGCCCGATCATGTTCCACTATGGCGAGAAGGACGCGGCGATTCCGGCCGCGGCGCGCGAGAGCACCCGCCAGGCATTGGCCGCGCACGACGACGCGGAGTTTTACGTTTACCGCGACGCTCAGCACGGCTTCAATTGCAACCTGCGCGCGAGCTTTCATCCGTTCGCCTCGCAGCTGGCGGGGTCGCGGAGCATCGGGCTGCTGCGCCGCACCATCGGTCCGCGCTACGACTTGAGCGCGCTCTGGGATCAGCATTGCGTTGACGAGTTCGAGATTCGCGACGCCGACGCGACCATGACGACCATGGTCGCGGAGCCGTACGTCGAGCACATTCCAACTCTGACCGGCGGCCGAGGCTTCAAGGATCTGCGCCGCTTCTACAAGCATCACTTCACCAGCCGGCTCCCGAAGGACGCAAAAGTAGTACCGATTTCGCGCACCATTGGCCCCGATCGAATCGTCGATGAGCTGCTGTTGTGCTTCACGCACGACATCGAAATCGATTTCCTGCTCCCGGGCGTCAAGCCGACCGGCAAGTACCTCGAGATTCCGACCGTGGCGATGGTTGAATTCCACGGCGACAAGCTGGCTCGCGAGCGTATCTACTGGGACCAGGCCAGCGCGCTGGTCCAGCTGGGCGCGCTCGAGCGCAAGGGCCGGCCGGTGCTCGGCAACGAGGCGGCACGGAGTTTGAGGGGCGAGCAGATTCCGTTCAATGAGCTGCTGCCGAGCTGGAAGGACAGCGCCGGCAAGGACTGATTGATGCTGGCCGCGTTCACGCGGCTCGGTTACCATCGACTGGATGCAGATCAAGCGCGTATGCGTGTACTGCGCGTCGAGCGGCTCCTGCGACCGTGCCTACCACGATGCCGCGGCGCGGCTGGGACGGGCGCTGGCAAAAAATCAAATCACATTGGTCTATGGCGGTGGCAGCGCGGGTTCGATGGGACATCTTGCCGAAGGCGCGCTGGCCGAGGGCGGCCGCGTGATCGGTGTCATCCCGCGCTTCATGTACGACCTGCGCTGGGGCCATCGCGGATTGAGCGAACTGGTGCTCACAGAGGACCTTCACGAGCGCAAGCGCCTGATGATCGCCGAGGTCGACGCGGTGATCGCGATGCCGGGCGGATGCGGCACGCTGGAGGAGCTGTTCGAGGCGATCACCTGGAAGCGGCTGGGCCTGTATGGCGGGCCGATCATAATGGTCAACACGCTCGGGTTCTTCGACGATTGCGTGCGGCTGCTGGAGAGTTCGATCGAGCGCAGCTTCATGGACCAGCGCCATCGCGAGATGTGGAGCGTGGTCGACACGCCGGAGCAGGTCCTCGGTGCGATCGCGGCCGCCCCGCCGTGGCCGCTGGGCAATCGCGCCTTCGCCGCGCAGTAGTCCGACTATCTCACTCAGCGCGTATAGTTCCACAGGACGATGATGAACGGGAGATCGATCGCCGAAAAGATGTCGCCGTTTACGCGCGAAAACGACAACCCGCCCAGTACCAGCATCAGCAGCGCCATCATGGCGACCGAAAGCGGCCGGCGAAGCGCTAGGGGGACGATCCACACGGTTGCGAGGTGTCTCTACGGCCGCCCTAGGGGTGCGGGATGACGTCCCCCCACTGCCGCGGTCCAGCGAAATTTCGGTGAACGATAGGGCAGCGAATCGGGTTGTACAAGTTGCGCGCGGGCCTCGTGGCTTCGAGGCGCGAAGGCATGCTCCGATCGCGATCCTAGGCGCTATTTCGTTTGCAAGCGCGGGTCATCGGTGGAGACGCATTGCAGGCCATCGAGGGTCGCATCGAGGCGCCGCAACTCGTAGTCAGTCTGACTGGCCGGGTCGGCACGGTGACGCTCGGCGATGGCGACGAGTTTCTTGCGCTCCGCTTCGCAATCGTCGGAGGAGTCGAAGACTTTGGTGCCGCGCTGCCACTCCGCCAACGGAGCGGTGCGATCGATATAGCGGATGCCGTTGCTGTCAACAGCGGGGGGAACCAGCAGAATCCAGACCAGCACTGCCGCAAGCGAATGGGCATGTTTCATACGCTCTTATTGCCGAGTCCGGCGCGACAAAGCAATTCCGTTGCGCCGCGTCGGTTGCTCGGGGACGTGGAAAATGTAACAAAGGATGGTTCAGGCGGGGTCGTAGTTCAGCCCGGTTAGAACGCCGGCCTGTCACGTCGGAAGTCGTGGGTTCAAATCCCATCGGCCCCGCCAATTTGGTTATTTTGCGCCGATACGATCGCGATGCGCGATCGGCGGCGCTCAAGGTGAACGAACTTGAAACTGACGGAACAAACCAAGAGCGTCTCGCACGAGGCAGCATTGCGCGGACGCAACTGGATCATACTCGACGCGAGCGATCGCGCGCTGGGCCGCATCGCATCGCGCGCGGCCAGCATCCTGCGCGGCAAGCATCGTCCCGACTTCACTCCCAATCAGGACGCGGGCGACTTCGTAGTCGTGATCAATGCGGCGCGCGTGAAGCTCACCGGCTCCAAGGTGGCGGGCAAGATCTATTACCGCCACACCACCTATCCTGGCGGTATCCGCTCGACCTCGGCCGGCAAGCTGCTCGAGAAGCGGCCTGAAAAACTGGTCGAGATGGCCGTGCGCGGGATGCTGCCGAAGAACCGGCTCGGGCGCCGGCTGTTCAACAAGCTCAAGGTTTATCGCGGTGCCGAGCATCCACACGCGGCACAGAAGCCCGTGGCGGAAAAGATCTGATCGAGGGCCAACTTTAATGCCAGAGAAGAAGCACATTATCTGGGCGACGGGACGGCGCAAGACCGCCGTCGCGCGGGTCAGGATCGTCCCCGGCGCCGGCACAATCGTGATCAACGAACGCACGCTGGAGGACTACTTCCCCCGTGATACGGCGCGGATGCGAATCCTCGAGCCGTTCGAACTGACCGAGACGAAGGGACAGTTCGACACCGTCGTCAGCGTTCAAGGCGGCGGAATCTCCGCGCAGGCCGACGCGGTTCGCCATGGAATCTCGCGAGCGCTGGTGACCTCGGCCGAGACGCTGCGGCCCGCGCTCAGAAAAGCCGGGATGCTCACGCGCGATCCGCGCGAGGTCGAGCGCAAGAAGTACGGCCGTCACAAGGCGCGCAAGCGGCCCCAATACTCCAAACGTTAGTTTTGATATAACTTCATTCGGACAGGGCGTAGGCATTCGTGCCTACGCCCTTTTTCGTTGGATTATTCGCTGTTGGCATCTCGTTGTTCACCCATTTGACAATTATCGCCTTGAGCAAATACAACGATGCACGAGTGGGCGAAACCGCGGGGGAACATGCGCCTAAATTACGGAAGCCGTTTCAATGCGGTACTAAGTGCGTCTGCGCTGGTCCTGCTTTTGTTGCTCACCGCAATGGCTTCCTCGGCGCGCGCACAGGCAACCGCCGGCAGCGTGGTTTCGAGTGTCGGCCAGGTGGAGATTCAGCGCGCCGGCACCGCCATCACCTCCGCGCCCGGAATCGCGGTCGACGTCGGCGATCGAATCGTCACCGGCCCCAATGGCAGCCTCGTCATACTCCTCAACGACCGCAGCCGCCTCGAGCTCGCCCCGTCGAGCAACATCACGATCGATCTGCAAAACGGCGCAGGTCCCGGTGCCGCGACGCAGGTCGGACTCGTCACCGGCCTGCTCCGGTCATTCGTAAACGTCACCTCGGGCGGAGCGCCGCCTAACTTTGAAATTCACACCCCGAACGCGATCGCAGCGGCGCGCGGCACCTTGTTCGGCACCTCGTACACCGAGGGCGCTGTGCGTCCCGGCTTCCGCGGATGCGACAAGTACACCGATGTCTCGGTGTTCGAGGGCAACGTCGACCTCGCCATGGTCCGGAATCCCGCCGCGGCCGTGTCGATCCCGGCGGGCTACGAATCAACCGTGCCGTGCTTCTTCCCACCGACTTCAGCGGGACCGCTGGGAATGACCGGTGCGAATTCCTCAGGCTCGGCCAGCAGCGAAGCTGGAGGTTCGGGCGGGTTTACTGGTACGGATCCGGGAGTGGCAGGCGCGCCACCACCCTCATGCCCGGTATGCGTGATGGCGCCGGCGTCTCCGCCACCATCACCGCCACCGCCGCCACCTCCTCCGCCGCCACCGCCACCACCGCCGCCGAGCAGCGGATAGCCGTAAAGGAGGTCACGTATGGCAGACGTTCGACGCTCTTTGGGGAAATTTCCGATCGTTTGTATCGCTGCCGCCCTGGCCGCGACTGTGCTCTGCGCCGCTCCGGCGAACGCGCAGATGATGGCGGATCTCTACCCGAACTACTTTACGATTCAGCAGCCCGGCCAACTTAGCGCGGTCCTGTTCGGCGGCGGGTACATCAGCGACAAATACGGCACCACGCAGCAAGGTGTTCAGGTCGAGCAAAGCATCACGCCCTATATCGGAATGTTCGCGCGCGCGACCGGCTACCAACTCTGGATCGGCCACGGCTTCGATGATCCCTTGGCGCCCGGCTCCGGTTTTTCGCGCCGGCTGAACTTCGGCCGCTTCCAGGGCGGCCTCGATTTCACGCTTTACCCCGGTACGCATCTGTTCATCTCCGGTGGCGGGGACGCCGGCGACAGCCATGCCGGCGTGGTGGAGGGCGATTTCTCGAGTTGGCTGTTCCTGCACAGCATGCATCCGGTGAACTTTTCTTTCAGCTCGATGTGGGACAGCCAGAACGGGGTCGTCTCTACCGAGATCGATCTCCAGAACATTGTGCTCTCGACCGAGAAGTACATGATCCTCCTCGGTGGTGGCGGCGCGATGTACCAGGGCGGCTTCCTGACCGCCTCGCAAGGACAGGGCGGCCCGGACCTGGGCTTCTTTTACCGCCCCTGGCAGATGGGATTCAGTGCGCAGGCCGGGTATGGCACGGCGCATCAATACGGGCAGCTCAGCATGTACAAGCAATTTAGCTTCAGCGAATAGCCGCTCGTCTCCGCTTTGGCCTCCCCGCGCCTGATTAGCGGCCACGCCCCCGGCGCGCTAGTGTCATAGCGTCGTCATGTCTGCAACACCTCCGGCGAATCCGCCCGCAAACCCGCGTACCAATCCGCGCACCAATACGGGCACCAGGACGATGGTGAACGCGCGTCCGCCATTTTCGTGGAGCACCTTCGGGATCGGCGTCGCGATGGTGCTGGTGATGTTCATCCTCAACCGGGCGTACCCGGGTTTGCTCGCCAGCTTCGAACTCAGAGCCGACGATCTCCGCATCAAGCTCCTCGCGACGCCACCGCCCACCGACCAGGTCGTGATCGCAAAAATTGACGACAAGAGTATCGCGCAGCTTGGTCAATGGCCGTGGCCCCGAGCCACTTTCGGCCAGCTCGTCAATGCGCTCGCGGCCTACCAGGTAAAGGTGATCGGGTTCGATGTCCTGCTCACCGAACGCGACGAGCGCGACATCTCGCGCGAGCGGATTGCGGAGCGCCTTCGAGCCGAAGGTCTCAAGGAGACCGCAATTCACGATATTTTGGGGACCAGCAACGACCAGGCGCTGGCCGACGCCATTAAAAACCAGGGATCGACGGTCCTCAGCTACGCGTTCGCCAGCCATCAGCTGCAAGGGCACCGGGCAACCTTGCAGGGTGGGTTTCGCTCCGAGATGTTGAGCCCGCCGCCGCTCGCCTACAACCTGGTTCGCGAACTTCCAGGACAATCGCAGTTCTTGGTCGAGGCGGACGAATACCTTCCCCCGATTCCAGTCCTCAACAGCGCCGCGCACAGCACCGCCTTCGTCGATGTCGACGGTGATCTTGACGGCGAGATTCGCCGGGAGCTGACCGCAATAAAGTTCAAGGGGCGCGACTGCGTGCCGTTGTTCCTGGCCGTACTCGCCGCGTATCGCGATGCCCAACTCGGACTGGTCGTGGACCAGGGGGGCGTCGAACGCGTGACCTTGGGCGCCACGCCGATTCCGGTCGACGAGATGGGCCGCATGTTGATCAGATTCCGCGGCGACGCGTACTCGATACCGAGCTACTCCATTGCGGACATCGTCAGTCGCCGCGTCGCCGGCGACAAGCTGAAGGGGCGCATCGTGCTGGTCGGCGTAACCGGAAAAGGACTTGGCGACATGGCGGTTACACCCGGTGGCGCCGAGTTTCCGCGCGTCGGGATCCACGCCAACGCAATCGACAATGTGCTACGCGGCGACTTCCTGTATTCCTCGGAAAGCACGCTGGCGCTTAGCGGCGCGGCTGGATTGGTGCTGGGACTGGCGACTGCGCTCGGCGCGGCCGCACTTACCGCGGTTGCTTCGCTCGCTTTCACTGTAATCGTCGGCGCCGGATACTTCGTCTTCGCCCAGCATCTGCTCTCCACCAACGGGCTCGTGCTCTTCGTGGTCTTTCCCGAGCTCGCGGTCTGGGTACCATTCATGGTGCTGGTATCGTACCGCTACCTCACCGAGGGACTCGCCAAACGCAAGCTGCGCCTCGCCTTCGAGCACTATCTCCATCCCGACGTAATCGAGCAGATCGTCACCAACCCGGGGAGCCTCAAGCTCGGCGGTGAGCGGCGCAACCTCAGCATTCTGTTCGCCGATATCGTCAACTACACCGGCCTCTCGGAGCGCACTGACCCGGCCGCACTGGTCGCGATGCTCAATGACTACATGACCAAGATGACCGACCACATCCTGGAGAGCGGCGGCGTAGTCGACAAGATTCGCGGCGACGGAATCATGGCGTTCTGGGGCGCGCCCGCCAACGTGCCCAATCACGCGCAAGCGGCAATCGACTCGGCGCTCGCGATGCTCAAGGAGCTCAAGGCGCTCAAGGACAATGACCCGCGCTTCACCGATCTCGACATCGGCATCGGCATCGCGACCGGCGAGGCGATCGTCGGCAATTTCGGTGGCGAGCGCCGTTTCGACTACTCGGTGATCGGCGACACGGTGAATCTGGCGGCGCGGCTGGAAGGACTCACCCGCCACTTCAAGGTGCGCCTGCTGGTAAGCCGCGAGACCTTCACCGAGGCCGGCAATCAGCACCTCGCGCGGGAAATCGGACTGGTCAAAGTAAAGGGCAAGACCATCGCCGTGCCGATCGTCGAGGTGGTCGGACAAGCCAACGACGGAATCGATCCCTCGTACTACCGGCAGTATGGTGCGATTCTCGATAAGATTCGCGCCGGCCAGGCCGCTGACGCGCGCAGCGATCTCGAGCATCTGCTCTCCGAGCGGCCCGACGATGAAGTGGTGCGGATTTATCTCGAAAAGCTCGCCGCCGATTCGGTCGACTCTACCGGCGAATTGGTTTTCGAGTTCGATACCAAGTAATTGGTTCGAGGCGCGGAATCATGCTAGTTGATCAGCATCCAGTCAAAGGCGAAATGAACGAAGCAAAGCGGGTGAATCGCTGATGGCCGCAAACAACAGGGTCAGAGTGGCCGTGATCGGCGCCTCCGGGTATTCCGGTATCGAGACGGTCCGCATCCTCGCCGCGCATCCGTTCGTCGAGCTCGCCGTGCTCACTTCCGAACATTACGCTGGCCGCGAAGTGGCCGAAGTGTACCGCCATTTGGCGGGCGTCGATTTGCCCCCCTTCGAAGAGCTGCGCCCGGATCTCCTCCATGGCCGCGCCGAGGTCGTCCTCTCGTGCCTGCCGGAGCGCGTCGGCGCCGCGATGATCGCCGAGGTGGTCAAAGAGGGCGTGAAGGTTGTGGACCTCTCGGCGGATTACCGCTTCACCGATCCCGTCCAGTACCGCACCACCTATGGCGTCGAGCATCCGGCGCCCGGCCTGCTCAGTCAGGCGGTTTACGGCCTGTGCGAATTTCATCGCGGGCAGATACGCGAGGCGCGCCTGGTGGCAAATCCCGGATGCTACCCGACCGGAGCGCTGCTCGCGCTGCTGCCGCTCATCCGGCGCGATCTGATCGAGCCGTCGTCGATCGTTATCGACGCCAAATCGGGCACCACCGGCGCCCGGCGCACGCCGCAGATCGATCAGTTGTTTGCCGAGGTCAACGAAAACTTCCGCGCCTACAAGGTCGGCAATCATCGCCACACGCCCGAGATCGAGCAGCAGGTCGGCGCCGCGCTGGGACGCGAAATCGCCGTCATGTTCGTGCCGCATCTGCTGCCGGTCACGCGCGGAATCCTGACTTCAATTTTCATGCGGCCGCGCAGCGGCACCACCGAGCAGGACGTGCGCGCCGCTTACGAGGCCAGCTTCGCCAAGTCGCGCTTCGTCAGGATTCTCAAGCCGGGCGAGCTGCCCGAGTTACGCAACGTCCGCGCGACCAACTTCTGCGAGCTGGCCTTCGTGCTCGACCGCCGCTCCGACACGCTGCTGGCGCTGACCGCGATCGACAACCTTGGCAAGGGCGCCGCGGGACAGGCGGTCCAGAACATGAACCTGATGCTTGGTTACGACGAGGCCGCGGGTCTGCTGGGCGCCGCTCCGGTTCCCTAAAAGCGAAGGTCTGTCGCGAGCAGTCAGGATTCTCGCGCCGCCGGTTCCTTCGCACGCCAGCCGCGCGCGCACCGACTACGGCAAGTCGAACAGCAGCACTTCGGCGTCGCCCGCCGCCGCGATGTCGATTTTGGGCTCGTTTTCTATCTTCAAACCATCGCCGGCCCCCAGCTTGATTCCGCCGCCGTCGACGTTGCCGCGAACCACATGTAGATACCCGCGCCGTCCTTTCCCGATCGCCTGAGAAACTGACTGGCGGTCTGCGAGCGTGCTCCCATACAGGCGCGCATCCTGGTTTAGGTGAACCGACTGGTCCGCACCGTCGGGCGACGCGAGCAATTTCAGCCGGCCGCGGCGATCTGCCTCGGCAAAATTGCGCTGCTCATATCCCGCCGCAAGACCGGCGCGGCTCGGAAGGATCCAGATCTGCAGAAAATGCACCGGCTCCTGTTTGGAAGGATTGTACTCGCTGTGGGTCACCCCCACTCCGGCGCTCATCCGCTGCGCGTCGCCGGGGCGAATCACCGAACCGTTGCCGAGACTGTCTTTGTGCTCTAGCGCGCCGGAAATCACCCAGGTGAAGATCTCCATGTCGCGATGCGAATGCGGCGCGAAGCCGCCGGCAGGCGCGACCCGATCCTCGTTGATCACGCGCAGAACCGAAAAGCCGCTCTCGTCGGGGTCGTAGTAGTCGTTGAAGGAAAATGTGTGACGGCTGTCGAGCCATGAGGTCTTGCTCGCGCCGCGCTCGGAACTCTTCCTGATTTTTAACATTTTGGGCTCACTACCAATGCCCGCTGGGGATGGAATAATTTTAGCGCTGCACCTCGCATCACGCGACGCGGCGCATCAACTCGAGAATGTCGTATCCTGTGATCTCGCGGCTCTTCGCCGACCAGTCCTTCAGCTCCGCCTCCGAAACCATGCCCGCCTGCGCACCCTTGGCAAGATCCATCAGCGCCATCTTGATGGTCGCCTCGTCGATCATCTCGCCCGACTTCGGATCCGCCATCGAGCCGCCGCCCTTCTCGTGGTAGAGCCTGGTCACGCGGCGCGCTTCCTCGACCTGCTCTTTGCTTGGCGTGAAGCACGCATTGGCAATCTCGGCCTGCTGCGGATGGATTACCCAGGTGCCATCCATTCCCAGGTTGGCCGCGCCGATATTTTTCTCGCGGAGCCCTTTCTGCAGTTCCGCGATCCGCTCAGGTGAGTCACTCGCGCGCCACAGCCGCAGGAAGACGTTGTCGATCGCATGGAGGCCGGCGGCCTTCGCGGCGACCACCACGCCCTGCTTGGCGTAGTGAAAATTCTGGTTCTGGTTCTCGACGATCTCGCGCACTCCAAGAGTGGCCGCAAAGTCCGCGATGCCGAACACCAGCCCGCACATCCGTTTCGACGCAGTCGCGATCTCGTACGCATGCACCAGCGCCTGCGGCGTTTCGACCAGCGATTCAATCTGGATTTGGTACGTCCAGCCGGCGCGCTTTTCGAGATCGTCGAGCAGTTTCGCGACCGCTTTGACGTCTTCGGGGCCGCGCGTCTTGGGCAGCATGATTCCGTGGAAGCGATTGGGCGCGCCGAGCACAATTGCCTCCATGTCGCCCTTAAAGAACTTCGAATGAATCCCGTTGGGCCGCACGGTGACCACTTTCTTGCCGTAGTCGAGCGTGTTCAGCGCCTCGACCATCACCTTGTGGCTCTTCTCACCCTTGAACTCATAGGGGCAGGCGTCCTCGAAATCCGCCATCACATGATCGACCGGCGACTTCACCGGATCGGCCGCGTTCTGATGCAGCTTCATGCTGTGGCCGGGATAAGTCATTTCGGTGCGCGGAATTACGAAGCGGGCGCCTTTGTCCAAAACGTACATGGCTTCACTCTTCTCCGGGGGAAATTGGCGCCGCTCAGGCGCTCTTCAGATAGTGCGACTTTTTCTTGATCAGCACCGTGCGCTCGATCTCGACCACTACCGTACCGTCCGGCTTCTTGCCGACCAGCTTGAACTTGACCAGGCCCGCATCGGCACGATCGGAATCGCGCTTTTCGAGCACCGTCGATTCGGCATAGATGGTATCGCCGTGGAACACCGGATTGGTATGGCGTCCGTTGTCCATCTCGACTTCCGCGATCGCGTTCTCACTGGTGTCCTCGGAGGCCAGGCCGACCGTAAACGCCAGCACCACGCCACCGTAAACCACGCGTCGCCCGCCGTATTGTTTGACCAGGTCTGCGTCGCGGTCGATGAAGTGCTGATTGAAATGAAGCTCGGCGGTGTTCATCACCAGCGAGGTCAAGGTATGGTTGTCGTTCTCGGTGATGGTGCGGCCGCGCTGATGCACCAGCGTATCGCCGACTGTGAAATCCTCGAAGTAGCTGCCGTCCTGCGTGATACTCATTGCGCGCCGCCCGCCTAATTTTGCTCCATGATGCGTCGGCCGATGACTTCGAACTGGATCTCGCTGGTCCCCTCGAAAATCGAGAGTACCCGCGCATCGCGCCAGAAGCGCTGAGCCTCGAACTCCATCGAGTAGCCGTAGCCGCCGTGAATTTGCATGGCCTCGCGCGTCACCCGCTCGGCCATCTCGGCCGCAAACGCTTTGGCCAGACCGGCCTCGTAGTCGCATCGCTTGCCGGTGTCTTTCTCTGACGCGGCGAAGTAGCAGAGCTGGCGCGCCGCTTCAATATCGACCGCCATGTGCGCGAGCTTGTGGCGGATCACCTGGAAATCCCCGATTGGCTGGCCGAATTGCGTGCGCTGTTTGGCATACCTCGTCGCGCATTCGAACGCCGCCTGCGCGACCCCGACCCCGCGCGCGGCGGTCTGAATTCGCGCGGTCTCGTAGGTCACCATGAGCTGGTAGAATCCCCTGCCCTCCACCGCGCCGATCAGATTCGACGCGGGAACGTAACCGTCGTCGAAGGAAAGCGCGTAGCTATGCATCCCGTGATAGCCGACCGTCGGAATCGGCGAGCCGGTCAATTGCGGAGGCATGAACTCGTCCCCCGGCTTCTTCTCGAACAGCAGCAGCGAAAGCCCGCGATGCTTCTTCGAGAGGTCGGGATCGGTCCGCGCCATCACGGTGAGCATGTGCGCGCGGTTCGCGAACGTGCACCACATCTTGGAACCTTTGATCAGGTAGCCGTCACCTTTTTTTACCGCGCGGGTCTTGAACGACGCGGTGTCGGAGCCGGTATCAGGCTCGGTGAACGCGGCCGCGGTCAGAATATCGCCGCGCGCGATCGGCGGGAGCAGGCGTTTCTTTTGCTCCTCGGTTCCGTTGGCGTTGATCAGCGAGCCGGTGATCAGATTGCGCGTCATCACCGAACCCACCGAGAGCCATCCGCGCGAGAGTTCCTCGGTCACGATCGCCATCGCGATGTAATCGAGGCCCATCCCGCCCTGCTCCTCGGGAAAGATGACGCCGAAGTAACCGAGCTCAGCCATCTTGCGGATGATGTGCTCAGGGATCTCCTGGTTGTTGCGATCCAGATCGTTGGCGATCGGTTTGACTTCGGCCTCGACGAACTCGCGGACCGAGCGGCGGATCTCATCGTGCTCAGGCGTAACCAGCGGCATCGTGATTCACTCCGTGGCCGCAGCGATGGCGGCGCGCTTTCGAATCAGCACCGGCCGCTCATACTCGAGCACTTTTTCGCCGCGCTGGTTGTAACCGGTGGTGCGGAACTTGACCACGCCGCGATCGGGGCGCGAGGTGTCGCGCTTGCTCAGCACCAGCGACTCCGAGGTCAGCGTATCGCCGGGATATACGGTGGCCAGGAAGCGCAGCTTCTCGTAGCCGAGGTGCGCGATCGCGCGCTCGCTCAGGTCCTCGACTGAAAGCCCGAACACCACGTTCATCACGAGCATGTGGTTGACGACCACGTTCTCGTATCCGAGACTGCGGGCGTACTCGCGGTTAAAGTAGATCGGGTTGAAGTTCATCGTCACGCTGGAGAACAGCGAGTTGTCGCCGTCGTTGATGGTTCGGCCCCAGTGATGCTTGAACAGGTGGCCGACTTCGAAGTCGTCGAAGTAGTGACCCCGCTCGATTTTGCGCTGCGCCATTGGGTTGTACTTTGAAGCCCTGACCGGTCCGATTTCAATCAATCGCGCTGGTTGACCGCCTGGCCTTCGCCAAGCCGCGTCCGTTTTTTATGGAATTCCCAAAAGCGCGTCAACCGAACCTCTACGGACGCAGCGCCACCCCCTCCCCTAACGGTCGTAAGTGACCTGTTGTCAAACGCGCGTCAAACATATAGCTAATTCCCTCGTTTGCTGTTGCCTAATACCCTATCGTCAAGTGGAGCAGGAACTGAAGCCATATTTTTACCGGCTGGCATTCGCCGCGGCCGCATCTGAGGCTGCATGAGTCACAAGGAAATTTACGAAATTGGCGAAGTGCCGCCGATTGGGCATGTCCCAAAGCAGATGTACGCGCAGGTCATCAGGACCCATCGCTTCGGTGATCCGAAGCACGCGTTCAAGATCGAGAAACTTCCGGTTCCGGAAATCAAGCCTGATGAAGTGCTGGTCTACGTCATGGCCGCCGGAATCAATTTCAACAATGTGTGGGCCGCGCTGGGATCGCCGATCGATGTAATCGGCGCGCGCCAAAAGTCCAAGTTCGATAACTCGGATTTTCACATCGGCGGCAGCGACGCGTCGGGGATCGTGTATGCGACGGGCCGTGACGTGAGCCACGTCAAGGTCGGCGATCGCGTGGTCATCCATTGCGGGGTGTGGGATCGGGATTGCCGCGCGGTGCGTCTCGGCGAAGATCCGATGTACGATCCGTCCTTCAAAATCTGGGGTTACGAAACCAATTGGGGAAGTTTCGCGCAGTTCACTCGCGTCCAGGCGCATCAGTGCATGCCCAAAGCGAAGCATCTCACCTGGGAGCAGGCCGCCGCGCCGACGCTGGTCGGCTCGACCGCGTACCGGATGCTGATGGGCTGGGCGCCGCACGTCGTGCGCAAGGGCGACGTCGTCCTGATTTGGGGAGCATCCGGTGGGCTCGGCTGCATGGCGATTCAGATCGTCAAGGCTGAAGGTGGAATTCCGGTCGGCGTGGTCAGCGATGATCGCAAGATCGAATTCTGCGTCGGCCTCGGCGCCAAGGGCTGCGTCAATCGCAAAAAGTTTTTTCACTGGGGCATGATGCCGCACTGGAAGGATGAGGCGGCGCACAGCAAATGGGCCGCGGAGTGCCGCGCATTCGGCAAGGCAATCTGGGACATCGTCGGCGAACGCAAAAGCCCGCGCATCGTGTTCGAGTATCCGGGCGAGGATACCATTCCGACTTCCGTGTTCGTATGCGACGTCGGCGGGATGGTGGTGATCTGCGCGGGACACACCGGCTACAACGCGACCGCCGACTTGCGCCGGCTGTGGATGCACCAGAAGCGCCTCCAGGGTTCACACTTCGCCAACGACGAACAGTCGTACGCGTTCAATCAGCTCGTGATCGACGGGAAGATCGATCCGTGTCTCGGCCAGACATTCACCTTCGACAAGATCGGCCACAGCCATCAGTTGATGTACGAAAACGTCGCGCCCGAGGGCAACATGGCGGCGCTGGTCGGCGCCCCGCAACCGGGCCTCAAGGATCTTCATCGTTAAGGAGTTTTTGTAAAAATCAGCGACGCCGTGCGCTCGAGGCAATTGCGCAGCGGCCTTCCGAATGAGATTATCTGCCCGGTTCGTAGCGGACCGGGATCCCGCGGGGAGGAGATGCGGCCGGGCTTGTTGACCCGGCCGCTTGCTTTTCCAGCGTCGAAGATTGCGCGCTCGCGGTGTCGGCAGTCGCTCGACTACAATCGCGACTGATGGCTTCGCTCGCGGCGCTCAAAGATCACCTAGCCCGCGCAATCGAAGGCGAGGTGCGCTTCGATGAGGGCACTCTCGCCGTGTACGCGACCGACGCTTCGAACTATCGCCAGGTTCCGGTCGGCGTCGTCGTCCCGCGCCATGAGGGCGATGTTGCGATGGCGCTCGCGATCGCGCACGCCAATGACATCGCGATTCTCCCGCGCGGTGGCGGCACCAGCCTCGCCGGGCAGGCCTGCAACGCCGCGCTGGTCCTGGATTTCTCAAAGTACATGAACCGCGTGCTCGCGATCGATCCCGGCCACCGCATCGCGGAGGTCGAGCCCGGCGTGGTGCAGAACGATCTCAACGCTGCACTCGCGCCGCATGGGTTGTTCTTCGCGCCGGATCCCTCGACCAAGGATCGATGCACGCTTGGCGGGATGATCGGCAACAACTCCTGCGGCGCCCACTCAGCCGCTTACGGCAAAACGGTCGACAATCTCGCGCGCCTCGACGCGCTGCTCTACGACGGCACGCGGCTTGCGCTCGCAGGCGCGATGAACGACTCGGAGGTGGCGGCGGCAACCGCGCGCGTCGGCCGCGAAGGCGAAATCTATCGATCGCTGCTCGACCTGCGCGATCGATGCGCGACGTCGGTGCGCGCGCACTACCCGAAGATTCCGCGCCGCGTCTCCGGCTACAACCTCGACGAGCTGCTGCCCGAGAACAGCTTCAACGTCGCGCGCGCGCTGGTCGGCTCCGAGGGCACGCTCGCGGTCACGCTCCGCGCGACGGTCGCACTGGCGCCGCGGCCGGCCAAGCTCGCGCTGGTGGCGCTGGGCTTCGACGACGTCTACCACGCTGCCGATCAGACGCCGTGGATTTTGGAGCATCGCCCCGAAGCGCTCGAGGGCTTCGACCATCACCTCCCCGACTTCGGCCGCGCCAAGGGACTCGAAGGCATCCGCTATTTGCCCGACGGCCTCGCCTTTCTGATCGTGGAGCTCGGCGCAGCAACTGACGACGAAGCGCGCGAACGTGCCGAGCGACTGATCGCCGCCGCGCGACGAGTTCGCCAGTGCGCCGGCGCCGCCTATCTCAGCGACGCGCGCGAGCAGAGCGCCGTCTGGCGGCTTCGCGAGTCGGGCCTCGGCGCGGGCGCGTTCATCAAAGGACGCCCGCGCACCTGGCCGGGCGCCGAAGATGCCGCGGTCCCGCCCGCGAAGCTCGGCCCCTACCTCAGGCGCTTCGACCACTTGCTGCAGCGCCATCATCTCGCGGCGGCGACTTACTACGGACACTTCGGCGAAGGATGCGTTCATGCGCGGATCAATTTCGACCTCGCCAGCGAGGCGGGCATCGCGACGTTCCGCGCCGCGATGACCGAGCTCGGCGCGCTGGTCGCCGAGTTCGGCGGTTCGCTCTCCGGCGAGCACGGCGACGGGCGCGCGCGCTCCGAGCTGCTGCCCGCGATGTACCCGCCCGATCTGATCGACGCGTTCCGAAATCTGAAACGCATCTTCGATCCTGACGCGCGCATGAATCCCGGTATCATCGTCGACCCCGAGCCGCTCGACGCGCATCTGAAGCTCGGCGCTCGATGGCTCCCGAAGCCAGTTGCAACTCATTTCGATTTCAGTGCCGAGGACGGACTCGCCGGCGCCGCGCTCAAGTGCGTCGGGATCGGCAAGTGCCGCAAGACCGACGCGGGCACGATGTGCCCCTCATACATGGCGACGCGCGAGGAACAGCATTCCACGCGCGGGCGCGCGCGCCTGCTGCTCGAGGCGCTCTCGAGCGACCTCCTGCCCGACGGCTTCGCCGACCCGGCGCTCGCCGCCGCGCTCGATCTGTGCCTGGCGTGCAAGGCGTGCAAGGCCGAATGCCCGTCGTCGGTCGACATGGCCGCGTACCGCGCGGAATTTTTCTCGCACTACTACCAGACGCCATTGCCGTCCGCTGAGCGCGCATTTTTTCGGCCGTCTTCCCGAGCTCGCGAGCATCGCGTCGATCGCTCCCGCACTGGCCAACACTCTCGCGCGCACGCCGATCGCAAGGCGCGCACTCAAGGTCCATCCCGCGCGCGAGCTGCCGCGCTTCGCCCCGCTCACCTTCCGCTCACTGGTTCCGGAATCGTCCGCGGTCGACGGCCTCCGCGCGCGAGGTCGTCCTGTTCCCCGACACCTTCAACAATTATTTCGAGCCCGAGGTCGCGATCGCCGCGGTCGAAGTCCTCGAGCGCGCCGGCTTCCGCGTGACGATCCCGCCTCACGAATTGTGCTGCGGGCGTCCGCTCTACGACCAGGGGATGCTCGAGCGCGCGAAGTGGCGCCTGGAGCGCGCGATGCAGGTGCTCGGCCCCATGGTCGCGCGCGGCGCCAAAGTAGTCGGCCTCGAGCCGAGCTGTATTCTCACCTTCCGCGACGAATTGCCGATGCTGTTCCCTGGCGATGCGGGCGCCGCCGCGCTCGCCGGCGCCGCGATGGGCTTGGATGAGTTCCTCGCGCAGCACGCGCCTGATTTCATTCCGTCGGCTCTCAGAGCCACCGCCCTGGTTCACGGCCATTGCCATCAGAAGGCGCTAGCCGGGCTCGCGGCCGAAACCGCGCTCCTTTCGCGCGTCGACGGACTCAAGTTCGAAGTGCTCGACGCGGGCTGCTGCGGCATGGCCGGCGCGTTCGGTTACGATCGCGAACATTTCGAGGTGTCGAAAGCGATCGGAAGCCGCGTGCTGATTCCAGCGATCGAGAACAGCGCGCCGGACACGCATCATCATCGCCGACGGCTTCTCCTGCCGCTCGCAAATCCGTCAGTTCTGCCCCGGGCGCCGCCCGATGCATCTAGCGCAGGTGTTGCTCGGCAGCGTGGAAAGGTTAGATTCCTCGGTCTGAGGACGTCTGAGAATTGTTCTGAGTACTAACTGAGGTTTGCCATGATGCGACTTGGTATCACGATTCCGTTCGACCCGTTCGCGAACCGCCACTTCGCCGACCTGGTCCGCACCGCCGACCGCGCCGGCTACACCGACGCGTGGTCTTACGAGTCATTCTCCACCGACGCGTTTGCGCCGATCGCGGCGGCGGCGATGCTCACCGACCGGATGCGCTTCGGCACCGCGATCGTGCCGGTGTTCAGCAGGTCGCCGGCGCTCATCGCGATGTCCGCAGTCACTTCGCAGAACCTCTCCAACGGCCGCTTCATCCTGGGACTCGGCATCTCGACGCCCAACATCATGCAGAACTGGATGGGCGTTCCGTTTCGCAAGCCCGTCACTCAAATCCGCGAAACGGTCGAGGCGCTGCGCGCGATCTTTCGCGGCGAGAAAGTGACCATGGCGGGCAAGATGATCCACATCAACGGCTTCAAGCTCGACATCCCGATCGAAAAACCGCCGCCGATTTACATTGGCGCGCAGGGTACCCAGATGCTCCGGTTGGCCGGCGAAATCGGCGATGGCGTGATCGTAAATTTTATCACGCCCGAGACTTTGCCTCCGATGCTCGATCAGACGCGCGATGCGATGCGCGCGGCCGGCAAGGATCCCGCGTCACTGGACGTCGCATGCCGGATCATCGTCGCGGTGGACGAGGACGAGGCCGCCATCCGCTCCGCGTTCCGCCGCTCGCTCACCGCCTACGTAACGGTGCCGCAATACAACAAGTTCTTCCGCGAGATCGGCTATGACAAAGAAGCCGAGATCGCGATCGACGCGTGGAACGCCGGCGATCGCAAGAAGGCGCTCAATTCGATTTCGGAGGACATGGTCGAGAAGATCTTCGTGTTCGGAACGCCGAATCAATGCCGCCGCCGCCTCGATGCGTACGCGCGCGCCGGCATCACGACCTCCGCGCTGCAGTTCACCTCGCTGGCGCCAAGCGCGGAAGAGCGCCGCGCGCGAGTGCTGCGCGCGATCGAGCGATTGGCGGCCGCGGAAGTCTGACGCGCGAACGGCGCCGACGATCGAGGACATTAAACAGCCGCGCGCCTCGCGGGGAGGGACGCGAGGCGCGCGCTTTCTGGCCGGGAGGAATTTTCGGGGCCAGCGTTATGGCATGAAGTGCTGCAGCAGCGCGCCCGCGCCGCCGCCGGTGTTGCCGTAGCCGCTGTTCGCATACCGGTTTCCTTGCGCGGCGTAGGCCGCGTTGGTGCCGGTAGCTGGATCGTATCCATAATTCGGAAAGCTGCTGTTGCGACGCGCGACGCCGCCGACCGTCGAGCTACGGTTGTAGCTGGAATAGCCACTTCCCGGCATGACACTACCGAGCGCTGAATTGCGCAGGTAGTTAGAATAGCCATTGCCCGGCGCCACACCACCGAGCGCCGCATTGCGCCCATAGCCACCACCTTGGACCAGGCTGCCGAGCATCGAGCCATTTCCATAGCCCGAATAGCCGCCGCCCTGGCCCAAGCCGCCGAGCAGCGCGCTGAATGGCGAACTCATCGGAGCGTAGCCACCACCATATCCACCGCCGTATCCGCCGCACGAGGCGTAACCGCCTCTGGTGGTTGCTCCATGAGCACGAAGGCTGTCGATCGCGTTACCGAGATGCTTCGCCGCAGTATAGTTCCCCTGCGCGCGTGCTCGCTGATACTGCATGAGTGCGCTCTGAAGTTGCCAATCCTTACGGGGCTCACCGTTGCCGCATCCGCTACCGCCGTACGCCGGAACTGCTGAATAGGCATTCGCGCCGTAAGCCGGCTGAGTATAATAGCCAGTCGGAACCGCCGCATAGCCATTGTAGTAGGGCCTTTGACCATACCCATAAGGGACGGGGTGCGACTGCCGCCACTACGCCGTTATTGTAGTTCCGGTTCCACCCGTTGTAGTTGCGAGTTCCCTGCAACGGCACCGCGGCAGTGGTATTCCCGGTGAACATCCGCGTCGCGAGAGAGCTGCGGACCGGAGTAAAACTCCTGGCCGCAGTGAAATTTCGCGAACTGGATGCGTTCGCTCTGAACGCCGCCCGCGCGCGACTACGAGGGCTGGCGGCCGCCGCTGACCGGCACCGCCAGGACCGCGATACCGATCAAAGCCGTGGTAAGTTTTTGTATGGACCTCATCGGGAGAACCTCCAGGGAGACCTACGACTACGAACATCAAGAGCACGAGCATTAAAAGTGCCATTAGACTGCCAGCTCAAAATTGCAAGAGTCGCTGCGACAAATCCCGATCGATCGCGGCGAGCGTGTTTGAAAAGTTTTGACGAACGGCGACATGGATAACCAATAGCGGAGCCGCTGATGTCGACGCGAGGAGAAGCATTAAGGCGCGTTCAGATTGCATAATTTTCTTCCAATCCCGATTCCGAGTCGTAATACGCAGTCCGCTACAAATCGTTTACGCCGCAAAATTAACGCGCGTTAAGAATAGTCAATTGCTTCGGTCTGCGGCCGCATAATCGAACTGAGTACCGAGTTGGACGACGTTATACAGACGTCTGCCGGCACGGATTTCACCGCGCGGCAGATCATCGGCTATCGATTTATCTGACCCAAGACCGCGAACGCGGGCTCAGACAAAGGTCCGGCGCGCGAGGTAGTAGACCACGGCGCCCACTCCGGAATAGACGGCAATTCCCTCGAACAGGCTCGCGCCGCTGGTGACGAGAAACAGTCCTACCACCAGTGCGGAGCCGATGATCGCGACCACCTGCTCGATTCGCCGCTCGCGAGCGCGCACCCGCGCGACGTGTTCGGTAATCGGCTCGCCACAGTTAGGGCATACGCCGCCCCGTTTGACGACGAGGTCGGTCGCGCACTTCGGACATTCGATTTTCGTGCGCAAGGGCATCGCGTATCTAATCTACGACTTCACAACGGGCGGCGTCGATACGCGAGGCGTCCGCGCCGCCGCGTTTTCGCCGTAAAGCATCTACTCGCCCTGGCTCAGCATCGCGACAATTCCTGTCGCCAGGTAGATGACGCCCAGTCCCACGGTTGCCGCGAACGGCCACATCACATCGGACGCGGATACACCGCGGATCATAAGGTCGTTGAACGACTGCATCGTCCACGTCGTCGGCAACAGGCGGGCGAACCCGCGCATCCAACCGGGCTCGAAATCCAACGGCCACCAGCATCCGCCGATCGCGGACATCGCCATGCTGGTTACGGCGCCGAGCGGCATCACCGAATCGTGAGCACGCGCGACCGCTGCTATTACCAGGCCGAACGCCGCCGCCGCAAATGAGATTCCAATCATTGGCAGGAGCAGTGCTGCCGGCTCACGGCCAAGTGAGATTCCGAACAGCGCCCAGCCGACCGCGAACAGCAGGATCATCTGCACGGTGCCCACCACGAAGCGCGCGATCAACTTGCCGAGCAGGAGTCCGGCGAGCGGCGCGCCGCTGACCCGCATGCGTCTGAGTGTTCCCCACTCGCGCTCATCGAACACGGTCAGCGAAATTCCCATCAGCATGCCGATGAGCAGAAAGGTCACACCGAAACCGGGAACGTATTGGTCGAAGGCATTGACGATCACGGCGCCGCCCGGCGTGGCTGGCTGCTCGACGAGTCCGAGGCCGCCGGGAAGTGTCGGCGCGGCCGCGACGCGCAAGCGCTCGAGCTCCGCGAGCAAGTCGCCATCGGCCGTAGCTGGAAACTTCGCGGCGGGAAGCCTGGGGATTTTCACCGCGAATGTTTCAGGCGCCAGCGTGCCCGGTATCGAGGCGTCTACCGCAGGCATCGTGATCGGCTTTGACAGTTCGGCAAGGTCAGCGTCCGACGGCGGCGCGGGAAAGGCCGGCGGCGCGGGGATTTCCGAAGCGTGACTCCCCGCCTTCGCCTTGAGCAGGGTCATCCAGTCCTCGAACGCGCGCTGACTGGTCTTCAATTCGAGCAGGTAGTTCTGAATCTCGCGGAGGATCGCCTCACGGGCGGAAAGCTGTCCTTTCACATCAGCGAATGCGCGGTTCTCGCGCGCCGCGACTATCGCCTGGGTGTCCTTGCCGGCCCGCTCGAGGGCAGCGGCAGTCTGCGCGTGAATCGACGCGGTAACGGCAGCCTGCGTCCGCTCCATCTGCCGGTGGACTTCCGTCTGTTCCTGTTTGATCGCGGCCGTGAGACTTTGAATTCTTTTCTGCAGATCCGATTGTGCGGCGGCGAGCCGGGTTTGCGCCCGCGCCTGCGCGGACGCGGTGACTTTGCGGCACAACTCGGCGATCCGCAGTTCGAGCGCATTGACTTCGATGCGTCTGACCGGATCGACGAACAGAATCAGTTGCGCCTGTTGGCCGGCGGCGATTGCCGCGCTGGTGCCTGCGGGAATCACGATCGCCAACGGCGTCCGATCGCGATTGCTGACCAACCGCCGCGCCTGGTCTGGATCGCCGACCAGTTCCACAGCGACCGAATGCTCGCCGCGCAACGCCTCGACGATGCCGGCGGCGACTTCGCCGTGATCCAGATTGACCACCGGCAGATACATCGTGTTGGCGCGGCCGTAGAGGTTGCCGAGCGAATAGCCCGCAACCGCGATGATCACGACCGGCGCAAGCAACAGCATGAACAGGACGATCGGGTCCTTGATCAGGAGGCGAGCCTCGTTCTGGATGGTCAGCCAAATCGCGCGCAGCATCGAAGTCGTTAAACGGCTTCCTGCGAATTGTCTCGCAGCGTGCGTCCGGTCAGCGCGATGAAGGCGTCGGAGAGATTCGGGCTGTGCAGGCTGAAGTCGATCACGCGCACTCCGGAGGCGCGAAGGTACTGGAGCATGTCGCTGGTCTGCGCGAGGCTGGCCATCTCGAGCGTCACGATTCCCTCACCGCCCGCGGGTGCGACTTCGCGCACGCCGGCGAGACCCTCCGGCCATGCGGCAGGCAACTGGCCGCGATAAGTCAGTTCCATGCGAGGCTTGCCGCCGCCGAGCGAAATCAGTTGGTCGACGCTGCCGTCGGCAATCAGCCGGCCGCGATCGATCAACAGCACGCGATCGCACAGCCGCTCCGCCTCTTCCATATAGTGGGTACTGTATATGATGGCGGCGCCAGCGTCGGCGCGGCGACGCACCAGCGCCAGGATCTGCTCGCGGGATTGAAGGTCGACGCCCACGGTCGGTTCGTCGAGTAGCATGATCGCCGGACGATGTACCATCCCGCAGGCAAGGTTGAGGCGCCGCTTCAGCCCCCCGGAAAACGAATGCATCGGATCGTCGGCGCGGTCGCCGAGTCCCACTTCATCGAGCACCTGCGCGCATGAGATCCGCGCCTCGGCGCGCGACAAACCCTGCACCCGGGCGAAGTGCCAGACGTTCTGCGCCGCGCTCAGCGTCGGGTAAAGCGCGAGCGACTGCGGCACCAGGCCCAGCATGCGGCCCAGGCCGCGCGGGTCCTCCGCCGGCCGCCGGCCCTGGATCAGGACATGGCCGGAGTCGGGCGGCAGGACCGTGGAGAGGATCGAGAGCGTGGTGGTCTTACCTGCTCCATTGGGTCCCAGCAAGCCGGCTATCTCGCCGGGCCGCACCCCCAGTGTGACATGGTCGAGCGCGAGACGCTTCCCGTAGCTTTTGGAGATTTCGATCGCCTCGAGGATTGGCGCGGGCTCGGCGGGATTCATCGGAGGATCAAGCGGCCGATACCATCATCCGGATCGCGCCGCCCATCATCGAACGGAACATCGCGGGATATCCCGCGAGAAGGTCGGCAGCCGCTCCGCCGTTTTCCTGGATGAAAGGAAGACCAGTGAGAGCCCGCGCGTACGCGCGATCGAGGAGCGGCGTTACTCCGAGCCGCTCGAGAGCGCGCACTCCCGGTCGGAGCAAAACCTCGCCGCACGCTTGGTCGGGAAGAAAGTCACGCCGCTCGAGTACTGGGACGGAGACGCCTTGCGCGGCGGCGACGATAGCGACTGCGAGTCCGGCGGGACCTCCGCCAACGATCACCGGGTCCCACGATTCGCACGCGCGGTCCGTTACATATGTAGCAGACTCACCATTAGCCATCGGTGGATTCGACCGCGGCTATCACCACTGCAGCAAAACCAGTTCACCACAGAAGCCCGGTCCCATCGACAGCAGTACTCCGTATTGCCCGGGGCGCGCCACCCCGGATTCGAGAAAGTCGTTAGCCACGAACAGCACCGAAGCCGAGGAAATATTTCCCACCTCTTCCAGCGATCGCCATGACAGCGCGAGCGCGCACTTGGGTATTTCGAGCGCTTCCTGCATCGCTTCCAGCACCTTGGGACCGCCGGTATGCGCAATCCAGTGATCGATATCGCGGCGTGAAAGCCGATGCTCGGCGAGAAAGGAATCCACCCCGGCGCGCAGATTGTCGCGCACCAGGTCCGGGACTCCGGCGTTAAGGACCACCTGGAAGCCGCTGTCGACAATTTTCCAACCCATCATGTCTTCGGTGTCGGGAAAGAATATCGACTTCGATGCGATGATCCGCGGCACGCGCGGACCGTCGGGCCGCGCACTTCCGGTCAACACTACCGCCGCGGCGCCGTCGCCAAACAGTCCCGACGCGATCATGTTGGCGATCGACTGATCGCGAACCTGCAAGGTAAGGGAACAGATTTCCACCGCTAACAGGAGCGCGGTTTCGGCCGGGAACGCGCGCAGGTAATCGGCCGCGCGCGCAATTCCGGCCGCGCCACCAACGCATCCGAGGCCGAAGATCGGTGTCCGCTTGATGTCCGGGCGCATCGCCATGCGGTTGATGAGCCGGGCGTCGAGGCTCGGCGCGGAGATGCCGGTGACGGTGGTGAAAAATATGTGGTCGACGTCGCGCGGCTCCAGGCCCGCCCGTGACAGCGCGGACTCCACCGCCGTCATGCCGAGGACGGTTGCGACTTCCATCCACGCTTGATTGGACTTGGCGAACGAATCGAGCGCCCGATAGCCATCCATGGTGAGCGCCAGATGCCGTCCGCGCACGCCGACCGCGCGATGCAGCCGCTCGAAGCGAGCGCGCCCTTCGTCGCCGCCGCCGCGCCATTCATTCCACAATGCGGTGGATAGGGTTTCCTGGTCGTAATAATTTTCCGGCAGCGCGCAAGCAATCGATCGAATCACTGGATATTGTGAGTCGCTATTCATTCCCGATGATTATTCCCTTCGGCGGTGGAGCAAGCCTTGTACGACGCCGCTGCGCAACGGGCGTGCGTTCGACTCGAGGACTGCCTGTGAACGGTGGAGGAAGCCGGTCTGAACGACCGTGAGGATCCTGAATTCACCCGCAGAAACTTAAACGCGTCGCCAGCACCATCAACCGCATCTCGAATATCGAGAACCTCTGAATAACCATAGTCACACGGGCACCAACGCCGCAACGCCCCTGATGCAAATGCGATCCTGCGGCTCAAAACTCGCCTACGGGTTAACCGGGAGATTGTCAGCAGCGTCATGAATCCAAATCGAACGCGTGGCAAATATCAGATCGACCGCAAGCGTCAGGACGTGTGTAGAGCAAAATGAGGGCCCGGCGGCGAGGGCATCATGCACTCGCGCGCCGGGAATCTGATAGCGCCGCGCGACGACGAGCGCCTACGCGCGCGCGGTGCGAAGCTTGCGCGATCCGCTGCGTACGGCGCGGGTCCGGGCGGCAGTCTTATGCCGGATGCTCGCGGGCTTGGCGGCGACTTTGGCCGGCTTCGCATGGGCAGCGAGCGCGGGCGGCGCCGGAACCGGCGCAACCTCGAGCGCAACCGGTGGCGCGAGCGCCGCCTGTTCGGCGGCCAGCGCAAGCGCGGCACGCCGGCGCTCGAGCGCTTCGAGCTTGCGCTCCTTCCAGCGCTTGAGCCCGCTCCTCATATACTCAGGATTGATGTCGAGCATCTCGCAGACGTTGTCGAACGAAAATACCCACTTCTTATCTTCGAGGACGATCCACTCTTCGGCCTCGCGGAACAGCCGCTGACCTTTGTTGGTGGCCGAGTCGATGCACTTCATGAAGCACTCGACAGCGTCCTCGAGCACGCTCAGGATCAGCCGCTTCTCGCCCTCGAGCAGATGCTTCTTGCGCATCGCCTCGAAGTATTGAATCGGCAAAAGCGTGTCGGGCTCGAACAGCCCCGGCAGCTTTTCGTCCAGTGTTTCCTTCTCCTGCATCTTTGGTCCCTGCTCCATTAGCAAATTCTGTACTTCCACCGCCCCACCCTCCTACAGTTGGGACGCGCCTGGGCGCGTCACTATTCAGTCGCTATCAGTCTTCGTTCTGCTCCTGGTAAATCTCACTCCACGCCATCTGGATCGCTTCCAGTTTTGCTTCGGTGGATTCCTCGGGATCATCGTCGAACTCGTCGCAGTCGATTACCCATTGGCGCAAATCAGTAAAGCGCGCTTCGAGCGGATTGAGTCCGGGATGATTCTCCGCGAGAACCTCCGCCAACTCCTCTGCTTGATCCCACTTCAGTCCCATCGCCTTGCGCCTCCGTCAGGACAGTTCCTCGACCGACTTCTTTTCCAGCGCGTCCTTGATTGCCGCGTCCATGATGCGCTGCGCGAACGGAGTACTAACCTCGTTCAACTGCTCGACCAGTGTGGCTATTAGCTCGCGATCGGAAGTTCCGCGGGCCGCCTCCAGCCTATCCACCACCTCCGCGATCTGCGCTCGCTCATCGGCCTCGATCAGATGGCCCCATTCGCCGAGCTGCTTGTGGAGTGCCGCCAGGATCTGCTCGGCATCGTTGCGGGCCGTAATCAGCAGGCGCTCTTCGAGATCCTGCTCGCCCAAATCGAGTGCCTCTTCGAGCATCCGTTCGATCTCTTCATCCGTCAACCCGTAGCTTGGCTTGACGTCGACCGAATGCTCGCGGCCGGTGCGCTGATCGCGCGCGTTGACATTAAGTATCCCGTTTGCATCGATGAGGAAAGTGACTTCGATACGGGCCAAACCGGCAGGTTGGGGCTGGATTGGGCCGAGCTTGAAGCGCGCCAAGCTACGGCAGTCTTTAGCTAGCTCTCGCTCGCCCTGCAGGACATGGACGTCGACGTGAGTCTGGTTGTCGACCGCGGTGGTGAATTGCTCGGTGACGCTGGTCGGAATCGTAGTGTTGCGATGAATGAGACGCTCCATGACACCGCCAATCGTCTCGATACCGAGCGACAGCGGCACCACGTCGAGCAGCAGCATGTCGCCCTGGGTGCCGGCAAGCACGCCGGCCTGCACGGCGGCGCCGAGGGCAACGACCTTTTCGGGATCCAGCGAGGATAGCGGCTCGCGGTGGAACATCGCGGCGACCCGCTCGCGCACCAGGGGCATCCGCGTCGAGCCGCCGACCAGGACGATCGCGTCGATCGCGGCGGCCTCGAGCTTCGCGTCTTTCATCGCGAGCTCGCAGCGCTTGAGCGTCCTGGCTACGAAGGGCTCGGCCATCCGATCGAGTGCGGCGCGCGAGAGCGACTTGCGAATGGTGTGGCCCGGCAGCTCGAGGAGGAGTTCGGTTTCCGGCGCGGCGCTAAGGCGCTTCTTGGCGTCCTCGGCAACCATGCGCGCGCTGTTCCAAACGTGACGATCGATCCGGAGCGCCTCGGGAAGTTCCGCCAATAGCCAGTCGACGATTGCGCGATCGATATCATCGCCGCCCAAGTGAGTATCGCCGTTGGTCGCGAGAACTTCGAAAATTCCTTCCTTGATACTGAGTATGGAAATGTCGAAAGTACCGCCGCCAAAATCGTAGACCGCGACGTTGCCCTGCGCCTTCTTGTCGAGACCGTAGGCGAGCGAGGCGGCGGTCGGCTCGTTGACCAGGCGCACCACTTCGAGTCCCGCGATACGGCCCGCGTCCTTGGTCGCCTGGCGCTGGCCGTCGTTGAAATAGGCGGGCACGGTGATGACCACGCGCTCGACGGCCTCGCCCAGTGCTCGCTCGGCGCGGTCCTTGAGCGCGCGCAGAATCTCGGCCGAGATTTGCGGCGCGGTAAATGTTCGTTTACCAATCTGGAAGCGCACCACCGGTCCGCTGAGATCGGCGAAGGTGTAGCGCGCGCGATCCTCGGGCGCGACCTCGTCGCCACCGAGCCCCATATAGCGCTTGACCGATCGAATCACCGCGCCGTACTCGCCGCCGGGGAAGCCGACCGCGCTGATGCGGCCGTCCTTCTCGACGGTCAGATGCGGCTCCATCGCGATCGCGCGGGCACCCACGGCGACGGCGCCGTCGGGCGCGATCGCGACCACCGAGGGCAGCAGGGCGTCGCCGTTGGCAACCTGGTCGCCCTCAATCACGCGCGGCACGCCGTCGTCGATAAGAGCGATCAGGCTGTTGGTAGTGCCGAGGTCGATTCCGAAAATGCGGCTCATCTCAGGTCACGTTGCTTGCAGGCTCTCCAGTTCGCGATCGACGTCGCGGATCAGCGTGCGCAGGTAGGCGATTTTCGAGAGCGTCTGTTTCAACTCCAGGGTAAGCGCCCGCTTCGCGGGACCATCGGGAACATCGCGATCGTCGCGAGCTTTTCGATCATCGTGATCATCGGGGCGCTCCGCATCCCATCGATCGAAGTTGCGCGCGAGCTCGGCGCCCGCGGCATCCATCGAGGCTTGCAGTTCGCCGCGCCTGCTTCCCACCTCGCGCGCGATTCCGTTGGCGCCGCCGCGCTTCGCCGCAGCGCGCAGCTCGGCGAGCTGCTCCTGCACCTCGAAGACCAGTTCTGCGAGTTCGATTGGCACCTGCTTGTTGTTCTCCGCGAGCTTCTCGCCGTTGAGTTCCAGCCAGTAAAGGCCGCGCGCGATGGGGTCGCGGAGCGTCCGGTAGCTTCGCGTCAGTAAGGCGGTCGATGTCAGGCTCGCGGTGCGCACCGGCACCGGCGACGAGGCAAATCGATCCGGGTGAATCTTACGGCTCAAGTTGTGATACGCGCGTTCGAGGGCGGGCAAATCGATCGCGAGCTTCCTCGCGACGCCCAATGCCTTGAAGCAGTCGACCTCAGCCCCGAGCGGCGCGCCGCACTCGGGGCAAATCAATTGCGGCTCGTGCCGCCGTCGGCATGACGGGCATTCGATCATCGCTGTGCCGGTTCTCCACCATCCAATCGTTCACACCACGAACGATTCCCCACATCCACACGTCCGCTTCGCGTTGGGATTCACGAGCTTGAAGCCCGACGACATCAGCTCCTCGGCGTAATCGAGTTCGGAGCCGTTGAGATACAGAAAACTCTTTTTATCGACGATGAGCCTGGCGCCGTCGCGCTCGAAAACCTTGTCGCGTTCCTTGGCCGCGTCGATTTCCATCCGGTACTGCAGGCCGGAGCATCCGCCGCCGACCACCTTTACGCGCAGGCCGGCGCCGTCGCCCTTGTCGGCAACCAATTGCTTGATCTTGTGCGCAGCGCTCTCTGACAGCGAAACGTTCGCCATAACTTAAATCTAAGTCGCCCTTAGGCTTGTGTCCCCGGTTTTCTTCGACTTGCGTACCGACTATTGACTACGTCTGTTCCTGGGCCAAGTTTCACGCCCGATGCGATGTTTCACGCCTCGTGCGCTTTCTTGTCGCCGCTTTCCGCATCGGCTTTGACGGCGGGCTCGCCCTTGTGACTCTTCCAGTCGGTGATCGCGGCTTTAATCGCATCCTCGGCGAGAACCGAGCAGTGAATCTTCACCGGCGGAAGGTTCAGCTCCTTGACGATGACCGTATTCTTGATCGTCATCGCCTCATCGATGTGCTTGCCCTTTACGAGCTCGGTCACGTAGCTGGAACTCGCGATCGCACTGCCGCATCCGAAGGTCTTGAAGCGCGCGTCCTCGATCACGCCGGCCTCGCTGATCTTGAGTTGCAGCTTCATCACGTCGCCGCACTCGGGTGCGCCGACCACGCCGGTTCCGACGCTGGGATCGTCCTTGGAGAACGAGCCCACGTTGCGCGGGTTGTTATAGTGATCCAGAACCTTGTCTGAGTAAGCCATGATGCCTCCGAACCCCTGTCCCCGTCGCTATTGCTTCCACTGGACCGACTTCAGGTCGATTCCTTCCTTGGCCATTTCATACAGCGGCGACATGTCACGCAGCCGCTTCACTTCCTTTGATACCCGATCGGTCACGTAGTCGACTTCCTCTTCGGTATTGAACCGTCCCAGGCCGAAGCGAATCGAGCTATGCGCCAGCTCCTCGTTCACTCCTAGCGCGCGAATCACGTACGACGGCTCCAGCGTCGCCGAGGTGCATGCCGAGCCCGAGCTCACCGCGATGTCGTTGATGCCCATCAGCAGCGACTCGCCTTCGACGTACGCAAAACTCACGTTCAGATTCCCGGGCAACCGCTCGGTCGGATGCCCGTTGAGATAGACCTCGTCGAGGCGCTCGAAAATCCCGGCCTGGAGCTTGTTGCGAAGCTGCAGAAGCTTCTGCGTCTCCGTAGCCATCTCCTTGCCCGCGATTTCGCACGCCGCGCCGAACCCGACGATCCCGGTCACGTTGAGCGTGCCGGAACGCATCCCGCGCTCATGCCCGCCGCCATCGATGATCGGACTCAGCCGCACGCGCGGACCCTTCGAGCGCACGTAGATAGCGCCGATCCCCTTGGGGCCGTAGAGCTTGTGCCCGCTCATCGACATCAGATCGATTCCGCACTTGTCGACGTCAACCGGCACCTTGCCGACCGCCTGGACCGCGTCGCAATGGAAGACGATGCCCTTTTCCTTCGCGAGCTTGCCGATCGTCTCGATCGGATGAATCGTGCCGATCTCGTTGTTCGCGAACATGATCGTGATCAGCACGGTCTTGTCGGTGATCGCCTTGCGCACGTCGTCCGGATTGACCATCCCGAACTTGTCGACCGGCAAATAGGTAACCGTCGCCTTGCCTTGGCGCTCGAGCGCGCGGCACGAGTCGAGCACCGCCTTGTGCTCGGTCACGCAGGTGATGACGTGGTTGCCTTTGTCCTTGTAAAACTCCAGCACGCCCTTGATCGCGAGATTGTCGGACTCAGTCGCGCCGCTGGTGAAGATAATCTCCTTCGACTTCGCGTTGATCAGCGCAGCAATCTGGTTGCGCGCGCGGTCCACGCCCTCTTCCGCTTCCCAGCCGAACGAATGGTTGCGGCTCGCGGCATTGCCGAACTTCTGCGTGAAGTACGGCAGCATCGCGTCGAGCACCCGCGGATCGAGCGGGGTCGTCGCGTGATTGTCCATATATATCGGCGTCTTAAGCATCGCGGAGCCTGGGTTCCCTCTGGGTTCGTTTAAGCTCTTTCACTCGCCCACCCTATAGTGGACCTCTTGAGTCCAGTATAGCCATTTGGTGCCCACAGTCAATCCGAATTGGGGGTTCAGGAATACTGGACCCGTTCAGTCTAGTAAGCAAATTCGCCGCAGCTGTCAAGGGGAATATCGAGCTGGCCGAGAGGTCAGCCAAGCCGCGAGCCCTAGGATGGCCCAGGTAGCTTGGCCGAGAGACCGTTCCGATAGATAGCGGGACGACGGCTACTCCGATCGCGGCTTCAGGCGCATCATGCGCTCCTCCCGCCACGACGAAAATCCGAGCCGATGCCACGCGGCCGCGCCGATCCAGTTACGATGCATCACGCTTAGCGTCACGACGCTGACTCCTCGCGCGCGGAACCATTCATACCCGAGCTCGAGCATCGGCTTCATCAGTCCTTGTCCTCGCCAGTTCTCCTCCAGAAAACCCTGGCTGACGTAGCCGACGACTGGAGGCAGTTCGCCTTCGTGGCGGCGGCGGAGCCGCACCCACAGATGCCCAGCCAACTGGCCCTCGCCGCGATCGGCGACCCACACCTGGTGATGGTCGCGATTGAGCACCAGCTTGAGCCATTCCGGCGCCCTGCGGATCTGGTCCCAGTCGTAGCGCGCGCGCTCATCGAGCGCCTCCTCGTATGCCGCCAAGGCGGCCACCAGGCGCGCCAGCTCTGGAATGTCGCCGTCATTCGCCGCTCTGATTTGCACGTTCATCTTGAAGATCTCGCGCGTCTGTTTTGTCGATCAGAAGTACCACTTGATGGGAGCCCTGCGAAACCCGAATCGGGCTTTGTGTTTGCAGCGCGTGCAGAGCAGTACGACGATGGACTGTTGCGAAACTGAATCGAGGCATCGAATTAAAACGGCAGAGGAGCGCGCCATCATGGCCACCACGCATCCAATTTGTTTCGGAATCCAGACCGGGCAGCAGCTCGTGCAATGGGAAGAGCTGCGCGACCTGTGGCACAAGGCCGATGGATGGGGCTACGACTCGTTGTGGGACTTCGATCACTTCTACCCAATCTTCGTACCCGACCCGAGCGGGCCGTGCCTGGAAGGATGGACCACGCTGAGCGGACTTAGCCAGCACACCAAGCGCGCGCGGCTCGGCGCGATGGTCAACGGCAACTCCTATCGCAACCCCTGTATTGTCGCGAAGATGGCGGCGACACTCGATCACATGAGCGGCGGGCGTTTCACGCTCGGGATCGGCGCGGGATGGTTCGAGCTGGAGCACCAGAGCTTCGGCATCGACTTCAAGACGATCCCGCAGCGCCTGCAGGCACTTGATGAGTCTCTTCGGATCATCAAGGGGATGTTCACCCAGGAAAAGACCACCTTGCATGGCAAGCACTATCACGTCATCGACGCGATCTGCAGCCCAAAGCCGCTCCAGAAGCCACATCCGCCGATCATGATTGGCGGCCGCGGCGAGCGCACGCTGCTCAAGCTGGTGGCCCGCCACGCCGACATGTACAACGCGACCGGCGCGAGTCCCGCATACATGAAGCATCTCATCGGCGTAGTCGAGCGTCACGGCGACACCGAGGGTCGCAACACCGATGAGATCGAGAAGTCGGTGATGCTCGGGCTGTGCTATCGCCAGAGCAAAGAGAGCGAAGATGCGGCCCTCAAGCGGGTAATCGCGATCTCCCGGGAAGGAGGGATGAAGCCGGAGGAGGCGCGCAAGCAACTAATGATCGGGGGCAAAGAGGAGTGCCTCGGGCGCATCGAGGAGTACCTGAAGGTGGGAGTGACGCATCTGATCTTCACGCTCCCGCGCCCGCTGGACGCCGAGCAGGTACAACGCTTCGCCGAGGAAGTAATCCCGGCAGTCCGCCGTCCCAACTGAGTACTCGGATCTGATTAGATTGCGTAAAAACGATGGCGGAGGAATTTGAATGCAGATTTCCTTTTAGCTAAAAGCTTCGCCCCGCTTTCCCGCCGCCAAGTGTATCTTTTGCTAGCAAGAAGTGTATCTTTTGCTAGCAAGCTGCGGAGGATTGGCTTGATGCGCGTTTGAAAACCGAAAGCGAGTTGAGGAGAGCTTTCCATGATCAATCGCAAGCCAAAGAGGCGTAGCGGCCTTCACGGCCTCCTGATTCTTGGGGAGGCGGTTGCGATCGGCTTGGCGGCGTTGACCCCTGTACCGGCGCGCGCCGATCTGACCTCGTTAAAGCAACACTGTGTCCCGAAAGACGCAAAAGACAGCGTCGGCGCCACGCCTCTGCCGTTCCAGTTCTGCGACGACAAGTTGCCGCCGGTTGGGGATCGGAGGTAGGAGACCAAACGTTGGCGTCGTAAACGCGGTGGCTGTTCCGGAGAAGTACAGCGGATTCAAGGGACTCCCACCGAAGGCGCCGGCCGACCCTAACTCCGGTGCCGACGCCAACGGCGACATCGCGCTCGACGTGGACGTTTCGCGCCCCGATCCCACTACCAATCCGCCGCCTCCGGCGGGTACCCACTCATCGTGATGGTGCACGGCTGCTGTTGGGGCGACAAAACGACGTGGGAGGCCGATACCATCGACCCCGCCGATGAACGATGGCATTACAACAACGCGTGGTTCGCCTCACGAGGCTATGTAGTCCTCACCTATACTTCTCGCGGCTTCGTCGATTCGCTGGGAAGAGGGTCAACGGGCGAAACGCAGATAGATTCGCGTTTCTACGAGGTCAACGACCTTCAATATCTGGCCGGTCTACTGGCTGACGACCCGTACTTCAACATCAACCCCCAAAGGATCGTGGTAACCGGCGGATCAATGGGCGGCGGTTTGACCTGGCTGGCGTTAACGGATCCCGAGTGGAAAAGTCCCGGTGGCAAGACGCTGCGTGTGGTCGCAGCAGCGCCTAAATACGGTTGGACCGATCTCCTCTACTCCCTCGTCCCGACCGGGACGCATCTACGTGACTCATTGCCGCCATTCGATCCCATTCCCAATCCACCAGAGAATCCTTACGGCTTTGTGAAGCAGTCGATCACGACCGGGTTTGTCTTACAGGGTATAATTGGTCTACCAGTCCGAGGCTATTCGCATGCCACCTTCCAGAGTTGGCTGAACGACAGCTATGTCTGTTTGAATCTGCCGGACTTTCCTTTCCCGATCGAGACAAATCCCCTCTGCTCGCGCTTTCGAACGTCGGTCGCGCCTGGCTTCCTGGCTGATCGCTCGGCCTATTACCAGAATGATTTCTTCACGGATCTGAAAAACGGCGCTCCACCAGTTCCCGTATTCAGCGCCGGTACTCTCACTGACCCGCTGTTTACTGCTGTCGAGCACCGCGAGATGGTCGAGCGGCTCAAAGCCACCGTTTCAGGGTACCCAGTCCAGGAATACTACGGCGACTACGCACATTTCGTGCAAGACAAAGTCAAGGAGTGGGCGGACGTATGTGACGTAGCTGGCGTGCACAACGTTTGTGTCCAAACTGACTACCAGAACGGCCTGAACAAGGACCCAATCGGTCTGGTCAGCGAAGGCGTCAATACTATGCTCAATCGATTCATCGACCACTACGCGGCTCCTCCGGGCGACGCGACTGCACCTCAACCGCCCTTCGACGTCACTGCTTCGTTGCAGATTTGCCCGGCAAACGCATCGGCAGCGCAACCGAAAGACGAGCCGGGACCGCGCTTCACAGCAGCCAAGTTCAGTGATCTCGCTCCCAAGTCGCTAACGATTGTTACCTCCTGCTCGCAAAAACGCGCGACTTCCAATATCGCCGCCGGTCCGCATGCGCTTAACTCGGATCCCATGTTGAGATTCCGTATTGGGAGCACAGGTGGAGATTTCTGTACCGTCGAAACGATCCCCGCCGGTTCCGGAGTCGTCACCTATGACTCAGACTCTCTGCAGAACGGTTTCACAATGATCGGACGCACACGCGTGACGATCATCCACAAGGGCCATGGTAAGTGGGATCCAGCTCAATGCGCGTATGTATGACGTGTTTCCCTCGCCCGATAACCGCGCGGTAATGGTTGATCGAGGGGTCAGCAGAGTTACGCAGCCCAACGGGAAGACCCTGTTGGACCTTAACGGCAATGGATGGCTATTCCCCGCCCAGCACAAGATCCGCATCGAGCTCGATCAAGATGATTCGCCGTACATAAAGCACTCGGAACAGCCATCTTCGCTGACAATCGGCGATCCAGTGCATAACGGCATCACGATTGAGATTCCGGTCCGCGAAGCCGCGACTCAATTGAGTGGCACCTGCAACTGATCGCGTCGTGCTCATCGATCAATAGGAGGAAGGACACCTCGGTGATCCAATTCAAAGGTGCCGCAACTCTCAGCTCCTTCCCGTGAGATGCTAAGCCTTCCGATTCTCGCCAGGTTCGGCGTGCGGCTCAGATCGGCGGCCGTGACGAACGCTGGCTCACTCAGGTATGAGGCGGCGCGCAGCCCGATGACTTGATCTCCGAGCTGGCGTCGCGCGACGGGAATTGTCCCATGGCGAGGGCGCAGAGACTGGCCAATGGCCCTGGTCCCTGATCCGTCTGAGAGCTGCAGCCGCCGAGCATCAGCCTGTGGCCGGTTTTCGATACGCAAATCGTATCTTTCGCCCGCCTCCGCAAAACACCGATAGACGAACTCCGTGCAGGTCAGCGCGTTGCGGCTGGTTGCGACCAGGCACGGGAATGGCCTGCCAAAACGGTCGAGAGACGCTCGAAGCGTTGGAGCAGAGCGTGAGATGCGGCGTACAAGTGTGACTCCAGCCAGAATGGGAAATGTTCCCCATGCGAGGCGTGGCCCTAACTTCAAGTAATAGCGTATTCGCTCCAGGATCGGCTCAAATGGATGACTCGAACTACCGAGCTGGTGTCCATCGTAGCTGGCAAAACGGAACACGTCGACCTTTGACCTGGCGCGGGCGAATTCGTCGAGGGAACGCGTCACAATTCCCGGGACATCCATCTCGACTACGCGACTGCCGTCGTAAATTGAGGCATGGCTGTATTCCCCGCCGTCAAATGTCGCCAGCAGCGCGGAAACCAAGCCGTGTGGATGTTCCAAGAGCACGTCGGCAGGCATCAGGTCCCGATGCGCCACCGATTGGGACGGGCCGGGAACCGCAGGGGTGGTTATCGCCGGATAGCGCAATTCAGATAGGCTGTCTGGACGCCCGATTCATCGCGGTCCCTCTCATATCAACACCACAGTTCGAGTGAGATCCGTTGTTCAGAAATATATCGCCCTTGAGCGATCGTCGTCGAGCTACTGTTTTAGTTGTCGGCTTTGAGACAGATTGTGCGCGACATATCAGCTATGAAAACGGCTTTTTGTATGCGCCGATGCGCTGCGCCGGGATTGGCCGGGAGGTAGAAATCGATTGTATCGCGTCGTCTCAACCCCGTCGCGAGATGACCGTTTGCAATCAAGGAGGCCCGAGCGGCGACAGTTAGAACGGGCCGCGCTGATTCTCGTCGAATACGATCTCGAACAGGCGGCGCTCGGTGCGGATCGACTTGAGCGCGGCTTCGCGCGTTTGCTCGAACTCGCGTGTGAGCCATCGCGCGAGCGCCTCGAGGATCGCTGTTTCGGCTTCCACGCCTGAGGCTGGAGCCAGCAAGGAGGCCGCGACGCGGCATCGGAACGCGACGCGCTCGATACCGTCGGCGCGTTCGAGGTTGAGGGTCAGCACCAGGGCGCCCGATGATCGGTCGATCGGACCTGCGAGGTTGAGCGCGTAGACGCCGCGCGGGGTCTTGATGGTCAATCCCAATTCTGCCCAGGGAATTTGGCCCGAGGAATCTTCCGGGCAACTGCCGGCACGTCTGGCGCGCCTTTGAGTAGTTAAGCGGCGCGCGACATCGGGCGTGCGCCGCGGCCGCTCTCCCAGAACAACACTACCGGGCCCGCGATATAAATCGACGAGTAAGTTCCCGTGATGATTCCGATCAGCAGCGTAAATGAAGCGGGGCGCAGTATCGGTCCGCCGAACGCGCATAGCGAGATCAACACCGCCAGCGCGGTGCCCGAGGTCAGCAGGGTCCGCGACAGGGTCTCATTGATCGCGCGGTTCATGATGCTTGCGATCGGCTCGCGCCTGCGCTTGGCGGCGTCCTCGCGGATACGGTCGGAGACGATGATGGTGTCGTGCACCGAATAGCCGATGACGGTGAGCAGCGCGGCCAGCGTGGTCAGGTCGAACTGGAGCTGGCTGATGACCAGCGCGCCGGTGACCACCAGCACATCATGGACCAGCGCGATGACCGCGCCGGCGCCGAAGCTCCAACTCACCGCGCGAAACTCGAAGGCGATGAACACGCCCATGAACAGCGTCGCGAAGACCAGCGCCAGGATCGCCTTGCGCCGCAGATCCTTGCCGACCTTGGCGCCGACGCTTTCCACGCGCACCACCTTCGCGTCGCCGGCCGGATATTTCTTCGCGAGCGCATCCTCGAGCTTGGGACCGAGGCTGCCGATATTCTTTACCTGCTCGAAGCGCAGCAGAAACGACTGCCCCACCTTGCCGAAATCCTGGATGGTGATTTCGCCGAGATCGAGCGGTTTTAGCGCAGCGCGAATCGCGTCGCCGTTGGTCGGCTGGTTGAACTCGACCTGCACCACGCTGCCGCCGGCGAAGTCGACGCCGTAGTTGAGGCCGACGGTGAACAGCAGGACCAGGGCGGCGATGTTGATAACGGTGGAAAGTGCTACGAAGAAGTAGCGCTTCCCGACGAAGTCGAGATTGATGCCGGGCCGGATGAGCTGAAAGGACATCGGGTGGTGTTTAGCGGTTCGGCCCTCGATTCACAACCGCAGCGCCGCTCACGCGCTGGCGCGCTTGCGATGCGATCGCGCAGGCGGAGGTGTCTGCCTGGCCACGGCGGCGGCGCGGGTCTTGGCGCAGGCGCCGCACAGGTTGTTCTGATTGTTGGGATCCTCTTGCAGGCCGTCGTCGAGCGAGTGGCAGACCTTCAGGCAGCTCACGCAGATGAAGTAGATGCCCTCGATGGTCTTGTTGATTCGCTCGCGGTTGAGAATCCGGCCGCGCAGCTTCTCGATGCGGATGCCGAGCAGGTCGGCGTACTGGCGCTTGATTTTGCGGCGGCCCGCTTCGTCCTTGGGAAGATCAGCATCTTCCTCGGGCTCGTCGCCCATATCGCCGAAACTCGCGTACCGATCGCGCTTGGAGGTCTTGCTCTTGCGCGCTCTGCCCATCTGCGTACCTCCTGTCCGCTCAGCGGGTGCGGCCGATGTAACCGCACGCCTTCTCGCAGACCAGGAAGAAGCCCTTGCGTCCGTATCCGGCAAACAAGGTCACCTTGCTATCGGCGCCGCAGCTCGGGCATACGTGCTTGTGCTGCATTTCGCCGGTCTTCTCAGCAGTCTTTGCTTTCTTTTCCGCCATGATTGGAAATGCTCTCGGTTTGGATCAGCCGCCAGCCTCGGGCGCGAACGGCAAATCAGATCAGACTAGAATCATATCAGAGTCGGAGCGCGCGCGCCGCCGGGATAGTGAAGTTCCTGTCAGTTTACAAGAAACGACCCGGCCACCGCTTACAGTTCACGGGCCGGGCACGACAACGGATCGTAAACGGCGCGCGTGCGGCTAGTCAATAGCTCAGCCTGGACGCGCGGTTGCGCCGCCCCACGGTTGCGTCTAAGCGTGAATCATCTTGGACTCCCATCTCAAGGAAAACGACGCCGTCCTGTTTTTCGATCGCAAGGGTCGGCGCTATCTGAAAATGCTCAGGCGCGGGCAGAAGCTGCTGATCCGCGGCGAAATAACCGCCGATGAGTTGATCGGCGTCGAGGAAGGCTCGCGTGTTAAGTTTAGCACCGGCGAGACGTTCCTGGTGCTGCGGCCCACTTATGCCGACCTGATACCGCATCTGCCGCGCAACGCGCAGGTGATCTATCCGAAAGACACCGGACCGCTGCTGGTGTGGGGCGATGTGTTTCCCGGAGCGACGGTGGTCGAAGGCGGAACGGGGGCAGGCGCACTGACGATCGCGCTGCTGCGCGCGGTCGGCCGCGAAGGGCGGGTCGTGTCGTACGAGATTCGCGAGGACTTCGCCAACGCGGCGCGCAAAAACGTCGCGGCATTTTTCGGCGAGGCGCCCAACTGGACGCTCAGGCTTCGCGATCTGTACCAGGGCTTCGAGGAAACCGGCGTCGATAGGATGTTCCTGGATTTGCCGGAGCCGGGACGCGCGCTTGGCGTGGTGGCGCCGGCGCTGAGGCCCGGCGGCGTGCTGGTGTGCTATGTCCCGACGGCGATCCAGCTCAAGGATACGGTCGAGGCACTCCAGTCGAGCGGCGTCTTCGGCGAGATTGAAAGCTTCGAGACGATGCTCCGGCATTGGCAGGTCAAAGGGCTCAGCGTGCGCCCGCTGTCGCGGATGGTCGCGCACTCGGCGTTCATTATCGTGTCGCGGAGACTGGCCGATGGCGCGATCGCGCCGCCAGCGCTCGGCGCGGCGGCGGAGTCAGTGCGAGGCGACGGGGTCGAATCCGGAACCGGCACTGAAGGTGATCGCGACGCTGATCTACTGGACCGGGATCGGGATTGGGACAAAGATCAAAGCGACAAAGATCACGATGACGATTAGTAAGAGCGGGAACCGCGATCGCGTCACCCGTGTTTCACGTTTGGACAGGCATTACGCACTTGCCGCGTAATAGGGTAATCAGCCGAAGAAGGTTCGTGGCGATGGCGGGCTCGGCGCTCGCGATCGCGAGCATCCCGGAAGTGGCGCGGAGCGCTCTGGCGGCGGCGTCCGGCGGATCGGCGCCGCTCAAGTTCGGCGGCCCCACACCCAACGCGAAATTCTACATCACGACCTACGGCAACACTCCGGCGGTCGACGCGGCCGCGTGGCGGCTGACGATCAAAGGGCTGGTCGCCAATCCGATCACGCTGTCCTACGACGACATCAAGCGCCTGCCGCCGATCAATGAGACGCTGACGCTCGAATGCATCTCGAATCCGCCCGACGGCACCGCGATCAGCAACGCCAATTGGGTCGGCACCAAGCTCAAGCCGGTGCTCGATCGCGCTCGCGTCAGTTCGCGCGCGGTGTGGTGCGAGATGCGCGCGGCCGACGGGTACTACACCGGGCTTCCGGCTGAAGAGCTGATGCGCGCGGAGAATTTTCTGCCCTACCTGATGAACGGCGTCCCGCTGCCGCCCGATCACGGCTTCCCGGTGCGCATCTTCATCCCGGGAAAATACGGCATGAAGCAGCCGAAGTGGATTACTCAGATCGAGTTTCTCGACCATGCCACGACTGGCTATTGGGAAGCGCGCGGATGGACTAACACCGGATGGCGCAAAGTGAACTCGGGCCTGTTCGCGCCGCGCGTCGAGGGCGGCCTGATGTCGATTTTCGATAAGAAGGCACAGGTCGCGGCGCCGGTCGACATCGTCGGCTGGGCGCTGGCGGGGCCGTCGGGAATCCGCCGCGTCGAAGTGTCGACCGACGATGGCGCGACCTGGCACGAGGCGAAGCTCGTCGCGAATCGCTCGCCGTACGAATGGACGGTGTGGAAGTATCACTTCGCGCCAACTTCGGCAGGCGACTATCAGGTTCGCGTACGCGCCACCGACGGCAGCGGCGTGACGCAGCCCGCGATGGATCCGCAGACTGGCAGCGGCATGAGCGGCCAGCCGCGCCTGGCACTCCAGGTCACGAGTCTCTAGCCAGTCGTCTCGTCAGGCGCCGTCTCGCGCGACCGTATCGCGCAGTTCAAGGCGTCGCCGGCGGCGGACGACTGAACAGCTTGCCCAAGAAACTTGCGACGCCGCCGAACACGTTGGGCGACGAGGTTGCCGGCCGCGACGACGGGGGCGTCATCGCGACTGGCGGGATCGAGCCCACAGTGGCTCCTGGAGCCATCGCGCCCGCCGAAACCGCCGCCGGCGCCGCCGCGAACAGGCCGCCGCCGTGAAGTTGACAAAGTTGCGTCGGCTGGGTGCCGAGCAGGAACGGCAGCTCGATTTGTCTTGGACAATATTGCGTCGCCAAACCGCCACTTTCCGGGTCGATATTCGCCATCGTTACGCCCGACGGCTCCGGAAAGTCCTCCGGATCGTCCGGCGCCGAGTCGTTCATCAGGGTGACCCATGCCGGCAGCGCCGCCTCTGCTCCCGGCATCCCGAGGCTCTGCGGCTCGTCGAAACCGACCCACACGCCGCACACGATCTCGGGGGTGTAGCCGATAAAATACCCGTCTTTGTAATCCTGAGTGGTGCCGGTCTTGCCGGCGACGGGGAAGTCGATGCCCAGTTTGCCGGCGCTCGCGCCGGTGCCGTATTTGATCACCGCCTCGAGCGCGCCGGTTATCAGGTACGCCACCGCGGGCCTGATCACTTGCTCGCTGTTGTCCTGATGCTGATAGATCAGGTGCCCCTTGCCGTCGACCACCGATTCGATCGGGTACGGCGGCGCCTTCAATCCCTCGCTCGCAAAAACCTGGTACGCGCCGGTCAACTCGAGCAGCGTGGTCTCGTCGGCGCCGATCGAAATCGGCAGCACCGCCTGCAGATCCTCGTTGATACCCAGCTCGTGCGCGGTTTTCACGATCGCTCCCGGTCCGAGGCGATTGCCGACGTACGCGGTCGGCACGTTGAGCGACTCGTAGAGCGCCTCCACGACGCTGACCTGCGGCTGGTAGGTGCGTTCGTAGTTCGCCGGCGTCCATCCGTTGAACGACATCGGCTCGTCAGGCAGCACCGAGGCGAGCGTGAGCGGCGGCGCGAAAGTTGCCCGCGCCGGATCGAGCGCGGTCAGGTACACGATCGGCTTGAACGCGGATCCGGGCTGCCGCAGCGCCATCGCGGCGCGATTGAACTGGCTCTCCGAGTAATTGCGCCCTCCGACCATCGCGCGAATCGCCCCGGTCCCCGCGTCGAGCACCACCATCGAGCTCTGCAGCATCTGATTCGGATTGGTCCGCCGCAGCCGCTTGTGCTGCTTCTCCAGGCGCTGGAGATTGTCGAGCACACTGGCAGCGGCGTCCGACTGAATCTGCGAGTCGAGCGTGGTGTAGACCTTGAGGCCTTCGAGATTTCCGTTGAAGCCCGGAATCCTACTCACCATGCCGGTGACGTAGTCGGTGAAGTACGGCGCGCGGCGCAGCCCGAGCGGCTTGGTGAGCGTGATCGGCGAGGCCAGCGCGGCATCGTAGGTGGGCTGGTCGATCGCGCCCGCGTGCAGCATCACGCCAAGGACGGTGTCGCGGCGCTGGCGCGCAAGGTCGGGATGGCGGCGCGGATCATACGCCGTCGGCGCCTGGATCATGCCGATCAGGGTCGCCGCTTCGGCTGGCGTGACCTCGCCGAGATCCTTGTTGAACAGGTAGCGCGCGGCCTGCGGCAATCCGGAAATCGGCGTGCCTTCGTACTCGCCCATCGGGACGTCGTTGATATAGCGCTGCAGAATTTCGTTTTTCTTGAGCCGCACCTCGAGCACGACCGCGACCGCGAGCTCGCGAAACTTGCGGCTGAATTTCTTCGCGTGCTGTTCCATGAAGGTGCGCGCGAGCTGTTGTGTGATCGTGCTGGCGCCCTGGCTCAGGCGGCGCGAGCGCAGGTCGGCGACCGCGGCCTCGACGATCCGAATCGGGTCGATTCCGGGATGGTAGTAGAAGTAGCGGTCCTCGGTCGCGAGCAACCCGCGCACCAGGAACGGCTTGAGGTCCGCAAGCTCGACGTCGACGCGCTCCGGCGGCGCTCCCGGCAGCAGGCGGCCGATCACCTCGGGCTCGAGCATCGCGGTCCGGAGCGGGGCGCCGTAGGCATCGGCGACGGCCGTGATTCGATCGCCGTCGAGACCGACCCGCACCATCGTCGCGGGATGATCGGTTACTCCGACTCGGAACGGACGCACGTAGATCGCAAGCGCGTTGCTGGTCTTGACGTATTCGCCGGGGCTCGAGGCCTCGGGCTTGGCGGTGTAGCTCAGGCGATTCAGGCGATCGACAAGGGCGAGGCGCTCGATATCATCGCCGCGCCTGATTTCGGCGGGCGCCGCGAAAATCGCCGACGTCATCGCGGCGCGGCGCTGCTCGATCAGGGCGGAAGTCTCTTCGTAGACTTGCGCGAGGTAGAAACCGGCGACGAACGGAATCAGGAGCAGAACGATCGCGACCGCGACGCGCGGGCGCATGCGCAGGCTGGGCCAGCGCGCTTTGCCCTTCTTCCCCCCGCCCCGCTGCCCGTTGGTCACCCTATAAATCTACGGGTAACTGGAGAAATTCGCGATAGATGAAGTCGCGATGCGCCAGCAGCGGCGCCGCGGCCGCCTGCACTCCCGCGTCGTCGTAGTGGTAGCCGCGGCGCAAGTCCGGCGGCATCGGGCATAGCTCGAGCGGCAGCGGTTGCAGCAGCGCGGCGAACGCCGCCCAGTAAATATCCAGCGCGGAGAGCTGGTCGCCGATCAGGAAGCGGGAGCCTCGCGCGCGCTGGGACTCAAGGCGCGCGTCGAATGCCGCGACGATCTGCGCGATCCGAGCGGGCGCGGCCTCGGCCGAGGTCTGCGAATATCCATACTTGCCGCCGAACGCGAGCATCCCCTTGCGGGCGCGCTCGTCAGCGTTGGGATTGGCGGCGACGCCGTGAATCAGCAACAGGCGCCGCGCCCATCCGAGACCGTTCTCGCCGCACAGCTCGTTGCTGAGACCGAACATCGTGACACGCTCGTCGAGATTCGCAGGGATCAAACGCGGAGTCGGCTGAATTCGCTCCGCCAGGCAGAGCTGCTCGCTCCAGACGCTACGCGGACGTTCATCGTTGTAGATCATCACCGGAAAGCTGGACTGCGCGGTCCATCGGACCAGCGCTGAAGAGTCGCGCCGGTCGTGGATGACTTTGGTGTACGGGATTTTCTTTACGTGGAGGAAGCCTTTAACCGCCTCGCCCCAGGGCCCCGGAATTCCGGGCATGAGGACCACTCGCAGCCCCGGCATTTCGACTGCTTTGTCGATCGCAACGTATTCAGCCATGGGTGTCGTCTCCGATTGTTTCGGTTGATCGATTTTCAGTGTGTAGAAGAACGATTTTAGCGTCTGCCTGAATAAGGCTAGCACATCAGGCCGAAAGCGATGACGCGCGTGCGCGTGAAGCTTTAATTTAATTAAGGATCTAGACACCGAAACCTCCCGAGGTTTCAGGCTTCCCTTTCGGCCCAGATGCGCGCGCTTTGTTAGACGCTCGCGTCGCACTCCCGTAAGATGCTCGAACTTAAATTGGAGTTCCATCTCATCGATACCGGGCATTTCGCTCTCCAAGACAAGGCCGACGAAATGGTTCCGCTGATGCGCGATTTCTTCGGCAGAAAGGTCGCGCCGCAATGAAGAAGCAAGCGGCAACTCCGTATTCCAGTGATGTCGCCTTCACGCCGGCCGTCAAGGCTATCCAGACCCGCAAGGGTTCGCGGCGCGGCTATGCCAGCATGGAAGAGCGCGGATCGTGGGAGACGCGCATCACGCCCGATTTGGCCGAGTTCATCGGACGGCAGGCGAGCGTCTTCCTGGGAACGGCCAACGCCGAGGGCCAACCCTACATCCAGCATCGCGGCGGACCGCCCGGCTTCCTCAAGGTGCTGGACGACAAGACGCTCGGCTTTGCCGATTTTGCGGGCAACCGCCAATACATCACACTCGGTAATCTGACCGAGAATCCGAAGGCCTTCATCTTCCTCATCGACTACGGGAACCGTCAGCGGGTGAAGATCTGGGGCGAGGCACGCGTTGTTGAAAATGATCCGGAGCTGATCAAAAAGCTGAAGCCGGAGGGCTACCGGGCGCGAGTAGAGCAAGCGATTCTCTTCACGGTATCGGCCTGGGACTCGAACTGCCCGCAACATATCCCGCAGCGCTTTGAGGCGGCGGAGGTAAAGGCGATGCTGGCGGAGCGCGACAAGCGCATCGCAGATCTAACGAAAGAGCTGGATCGCCTGCGTAAGGTTCTTGGCACCGGCGCCTGACTGAGGGAGCGCCACGCTCACGATTTCCCGGCGAATTTCGGTTGAGACGGATCGCAACATAGTTAAGGATCCAGACACTGAAACCTCACGAGGTTTCAGGCTTCCCTTTCGGCCCAGATGCGCGCTTCGCGCTTTTGTTAGACGCGCTTTCCAGTCTCTTATTAGCGGGCTTGGCGTTGCTGGTGGTCGGACTCTGCGTGGCTTTTGCGAGGGTGTCTAGGTTCAGGACCGTGTTCCAGTTGCGGCCGGTGCCGCGGGTGCCGAGCTTGCGTTCGATCAACGCGTTGGTCAGGCGCGGGCGGCCGATGCCGTCCGGATAAAATACGTAGAGTTGTTTGCCGGCCGCGGCAATGATTTCGCGACCCGGGATTGCGGCCCTCAAGTCCTCCACGTTCTTACCCGCAGGCGCGTCCTTCAGAAATATGACGACCAGGTGGCCAGGGTCGCGCGCCGCTTGGGCGGGGAAGGGATTGTTCGCGATGACCTTGGTCAATTCCGTTGCGCTGCGCACCAGGAAGTCGGTGCGAAGATCGAGGCGCCGGGCGGCTTCCGCCTCGAGCAGGCGCTCAAGCACGGCGCCCGACGTCGTGTCGCTACGGAAAACCAGGTTGCCGCTCTGCAGCAGCGATCGCACGTCCTCCAGGCCGAGCGCGCTTGCGAGGTCGCGCAGGGGGGACATCGCAACCGGCTGATGACCGGCGACATTGACCGCGCGAAGCAGCGCGATTTGGATTGTCATGTCTGAAATGAAACCCGCACTTGGCTGCATAGTTTGGGAAAATTGAATGTCTAAAAATTCTGTTGCATTGTGGTGCTGACCTTGAGCTTCGCTCCGAAAATTAAAACTGTAATACTCCTCTGCACGCCGCGGTCGCAGGTGGGCAAGTTGAATCTGTTAAGTTCTTGGTAAACCAAGGCGCCAATCTGAACGCCAGGTATGCCAGTGGTACGCAGGTACTTCATGAAGCTGCCTTCACTGGTCGAGTTGAAGTTGTGCGTGTGCTCATGGAACTCGGGGCGGATAAGTCCATTACAAATGATGATGGGAAAACACCAACACAGGTGGCTGAATCGCGCGGCCACGAAACGATCGCCGCCCTACTTAGGGAGTAACAATGAAGCATCTTCACCTTACGACCGACCTTATTTCAAAGATCGACGAAGTTGAATTCCTCTATACGCAGGATCGAATGAATGCAGTTCGGGACTTCAGAAATGAACCCGACTGCGTGAAATACATCAAGCGAGAGAACCTTCGAGCGGCCATGTTGCCGTCCATCCCCAATCCATTTTTCAATCGTATTTTATTGTCTGGTCCCGTCTCCACCGGCTCTCTTGGTGAAGTCCTGGATCTCTATAATGCAAGTGGTGCAAACCCTCATTTAGAAATCAGTCCAGGTGCACTGGATGAAGAACTGGCAAAATTTCTTCAGGCGCAAGGTTACTCTCAAACCAGGTTCCTTCCCGTTTTCGTAAAGCCAGTTGGTGAACTGAGTGCGAGGCACTCAGATTCTCTTCAAGTTGTTCAGGTTTCAACGCCGAAAGATCTGAGCCAGTTTCAGGATGTTTATCTTCAAGGATGGGATATTAGGGCCACTGTTATCAGGTCCTATATCGAAAGGTGGTCAAAGTACGCAGATTGGAAGTTGTATCTCGCCTATCTCGGGGACCAACCTATTGGTTGTGCAGTTTTATATTTGAAAAACTCGATTGCATATTTGGCAGATGCGGCCACGCCCGAAAAGTTTCGGGGGAAGGGTGCACAAACCGCCCTTATTCTCGCTCGGTTTAAGGACGCAATGGCGAGCAACGCTGATTTAGTGTTCACGCGGACAGATTTTGGCTCTACTAGCCAGAAAAATATGGAAAAGCAGGATCTCCGAATTTCTTACGCGAGAGCCTTTTGGACAAAGCTAGCCTAGCATGAGACATACAACCATTCGAACCATCCTTACAGGTCGAGGAGGGTCTGGGTCATCTCGATGTGGCGAGGCATTCCGATCTGCGTGTAGGTTCCCAGCGCTTCGCTGAGCAGCGTTTGCGCCTTTTCGCGATCACCTGTGGCGGCGCGATCGATTAGCATCATTGCGTGGAAGCGTCGTATCTCGGCCTGCTCGAGGAGGTTGGGAAAGGACTCTGCCTGCTGCATTGCGATCTGAAAATGCTCTTCCGCGGCTTCCCACTGGCGTGCCGCCGCCGCGGCGATACCCGCGATCGTCTGCGTGAAGCGGGAGATCGACCAAAGCACTACAGCTCCCGTGTCGACCAATTCGCAAACAAGCGGGTAAAGCTGCGCAGCTTTCTCTTGCTCGCCGAGCATGAGGAGGCCCTCAATCACAAGCGCGAGCATAGACCACGAACCTGCGGCGTTCGGTTTGCCACTATGAGGCAGCTGGGTCCGCTTTTCCTCAAGGATTCCTAATGCGGCATCGCGATCGCCGGCGTAAGCCATCTGGCGAAAAAGCGTTCCAGCGCCGTATCCTCTGACAGAACTCTCAAGTTCGGGTTGACGGGAGGCAGCTTGGGCGTGCAAAAGAGCGCTCGTCCAGTCGCCGCGAAAAAATTCCAGCAGACTTAACTGTACCTCGGATAGAGCTCCCCAATAAGCAAACCACTGCACTTGGTCGGATTTCGGCACTTGCTTGAATCCAATTTCGAGTTTGGCGAGGTCGGGCGCTTTGGCAAATTCAGCCCACGCTCGCACGCTCACGCAGACCGCGACCTCGTAAGCTCCTCCGATTCTCCTTGCCAGGGGTTCAAGCTGGTCCGCGATTCTCAGCGCTTCTTCGAGGCGTCCAAGATATAAGAATGTTTGCGTCAGATTTCGCAGCTGTAACGCGCGCCGCCAAGGAGAGGCTTCTGACGCGCCCAGTTGTTCGCTGCGAAGTTCGTCTGCGGCAGTCTCGTGCAAGCGAAAGTAGTGGAAATTTAGAATCGACCGAACACCAAGCAGTCTGGCCTCGAGCTTTGGATCGGAAAGCTGGGATGCAATGTTAAACCCTTCCCGCAGCGCCTCATGCGCCGGCTCATAGCCTGCGGTGATTACGCAGGCCTGCCCGAGGGCAGCGAGAAGACGCCCCCGGACAGCGCTAACATCGGTCCCAAGATAACCGAGTCCACGATGAGCTGTTTTGATTGCTTCCTGGAAGCGGCCAGCCGAGATAAGAGCACCGGTCAACCTGGTAAAGCCTCTCCCGACCATCTCGCGATCATCGAGGTTGATGTAAATTTCGACTACTTCACGGAGACGGGCGAGTGCCGCGTCCAATTGATCAAGACCGAGCTCGGCCATCGCAAGGCTCGTCAACAAGTCAGCCCTTTCTCGTGTATTAACGGCGCCTTGATGCGCCAGGGCTGACCGAAAATGCCGCCGCGCTTCCTCAAATGCGGCGGCCTCGAGAGCGCTCTTGCCAGCCAGCGCCAGGTAACTGACCAGTCTGCTGCCGTCGGCAAACGATCCTGCCTTGAGAAGATGGTTAGCGATCTCCCCGGCGCGTTCGTTCGCGGCATCCGGATGGAGTCGCTCGATCGCGTCGGCGACTGCGGCGTGTAGTTGTTGTTTGCGCGGGACCGAGATGTCCGCAATTAACGTCTGACGAACCAGTTCGTGCGCGAAGGTCAAGGGCGTCTCGGGTCCCTCGGAGCTCGGGACGATTATCCCCATCCGCTGCGCTTTCTCGATTACGGTGAAAAGTTCGTCAACGTCGGTCTGGCTGACCTCTGTCAGGAGCCGGAAGCTAAAGCTACGCCCGATAACCGCGGCAGCCGCCAGCGCGCGTCTTTCATTCTCGTCGAGGCGCTCGAGCCGGCGGCTGATGATCAAGCGAACGTTATCCGGAACGTCGATCTCGTCGATCTGAATGTCCTTGCGGAACTGGCCGGCTTCATCGAAGACTTTCCCCTCTTCGATCAGATGCCGGTACACCTCCTCGACGAAGAAGGGATATCCCTGGCTTTCCTCATGGATGAGCCTTACCAAGCTCTCCGGAGGCTTGCGCTCGCTCAGCCCGTGTAACATCTGCGCGACCGCGTTTTTGGATAGACCGCTCAGCTTTTGCGGACGGACCCCCATCCGAATCAGCTCCTCCAGAGTCCTTACCAACGCCGGATTGGCATCGGAGTATCCGCTTCGGTAGGTCCCGATAATCACCGCCGGGAGCTGGGCGACGCGAGTAGCCAGGTAAGTCAAAAGCGCCAGCGTCGATTCGTCGGCCCAATGAAGGTCCTCAAGCAGGTAGATGCAGGGCCGTATTCGAGCCGACTGCGCCATCGCCTCTGCCAGGCTTTGGAAAAGATAACCGCGCTGTTGCGCTGCAGGCAGTTCCAGCGGTTTGGGAAGGTCGGGGAAAATTCGCCGCAGACTCGGCGCGATCTGAGCCAATTCTTCCGCGTAGGGGTCCATCTGCCCGCGGTAGTCTTCGAGACTCGACGATTGCGCCAGATTACTTTCAATAATCTCGGCAAACGGTATGTAAGGATAAGGCTCCTCTCTTTCATAGCAGTGCCCGACGGAGCATCGGAAGCCAGTGCGGGATGCGTACTCCGCCATTTCCATCGCCAGCCGGGTTTTGCCCACGCCGGGTCCATCGTAGAGCATGACAACCGATCCGTGGCCGGCGCGCGCACGATCGATTGCCGTGCGAATCGCGCTACCTTCAGATTCCCGTCCCACAAAAGCAGTTCGTTCTGCCAGCGAGAATGGGGAAACATCAAGCACGACTGGCGAGGCCGGCGTGTGATCGGTGCGCGCTAAAGCCGTATCGCCGGTCGAGCTTGGTTGCTCTGCTGGCTCGATAGTCGTCGCGGCAAATTGCCACTCGACCGGGAAATCGGGATCAGGCTGGTAGGAGCAGAAATTCCCGGTTCTGATGCATCGCGACAGGATATCTCCGAGCGCGGCATCACTCTGAGCGATTCTATCCAGGACCGACTTGATCGTTTTGGTGATGCTCTGCCGGGCTCGTTCCGAAGCTGACGCTGCCCGGCGATTACGTCCACCGAGACCCACCGCGCGCGAGAGTTCCGAGGTTAGAGCATCGATCTCCTGTTCGGCCTGCTCGGCGCGCTCTACGTTTCCGCGATCCTTGGCTTCTTCCAGTTCTTCGCGCAGATCGGAAAGCCGGCGCCGGTAGGCGACCTTGGCTTGCTCGTCGAGCATCTCGCCCGCGTCACCCAGACCGCCAATTTGGATCCCCGCCTTTTCGAGATCCTCATCCCCGCGCGGCAAGCCCTGCGCGGACTGACCGGCTTCGTCATCATCGCGCCGGCCCGCGATTCCTCCCGCCATATCGAGCACGTGAAATTCGACGCCCGGATGGCGCAATAGATGAGCGAGGTATCCGAGTCCCTTGGAGTCTTTGAGACGAAAGGCTTTTCCGCCGCAGCCTACGGTCCAAAACTCACCCTCTTTGCGGAACACCCCGGTTTGCGCGACACGGGCTCCCGCGTCGCCGGCACCAGCCGAGCCAGGTCGAGCAGTCCGTGTCTCAGGTGACATCTGAATTTCTCTGGCCCGTTGCAGCCCAACTTTGTGATGAACCGCGTCGCCGGGAAGCGTACCATCTGCGGCAATTCCAACCCAAGCCTGTCGTGCAGTGGAACTTTCATGACATCACATCGTGATGAAGGATCCAGACACTGAAACCTCACGAGGTTTCAGGCTTCCCTTTCGGCCCGGATGCGCGCTTCGCGCTCTTGTTAGACGCGGGCTTCGTGCTCTTGTTAGATGCGGGCTTCGCGCTGCTGGAGGTCGGACTTTTTGTGGCTTTCGCGAGGTTGGCGAGTTTCAGGACCGTGTTCCAGTTGCGGCCGGTGCCGCGGGTGCCGAGCTTCCGTTCGATTAAGGCGCTGGTCAGGCGCGAGCGGCCGATGCCGTCGGGGTAAACCACGTAGAGTTGTTTGCCGGCCGCGGCAATGATTTCGTGACCCGAGATTGCGGCCCTTAGTTCGTCAACGTTTTTCGCCGCGGGCGCGTCCTTCAAAAACATGACGACCAGGTGGCCCGGGTCGCGCGCCGCTGCGGCGGGGAAGGGATTGTTCGCGATAATCTCGGCCAGTTCTTTTGCGCTGCGCACGAGGAAGTCGGTGCGAAGATCGAGGCGTCTGGCTGCCTCCGCCTCGAGCAGGCCTTCAAGCCCGGCGCCCGATCGCGCGTCGCTGCGAAAAACCAGGTTGCCGCTCTGCAGCAGCGAACGCACATTCATCAGGCCGAGCGCGGTTGCGAGGTCACGCAGGGTGGCCATCGCAACCGGCTGATGACCGGCCACATTGACGGCGCGAAGCAGCGCGATTCGGATCGTCATGACTGAACTGAAGCAACTTGCGGCGTGGCGCGTCGCCGGGGAGATCGTTCACCAGTTCCGGGTGATGGTCGGCGGCCTTGTCCGCGTCAAACTCATTGCTTCGTGAAGCCGTCGGCGCTCCACTGTTCCGAGCCGACTCCGTTGTGGACAATGAACAGCCCGTCCGGATCGTATTTTCTTTTGATTTCGGCGAGGCGAGGATAGTTGCTCCCCCAGTACGCCTGCTGCCATCCGTGCTCGAAGTAATTGCTCTCGCTCACATAGGCTCCCGTTTCTCCTGCGACGGCTCGAAGCTGATTCACGCATCGATCGATACGCTCCGCGGCTTTGCGGCCATCTATAACCGACGGCTCATGCCCGGGAATTCCCGGATATGCGGGTCCCTGGCCGTCGCCCACGATCGCCAGAGCGAAGGCGGTCAGCACGGCAGGATTCGTTGCGGTGTCCTTCGCCCACGCGATCGCCTCCGGCGGCGCTCCCCCCAGTCCCTTGTTGAAGTGCAGTCCGACACCTGAATAGCGGGAACTTGCAAACAATGCGTCGGCGAGACGCTGCTGGGAGTCACTCTCAAGCAGCGACGCGGGCAACCATAGCGACTCGTACCCCCAGATGAACCATCCGACCTGATCCCCGTCTCCCTTCCACCACGCATCGTTGGGTCCCGCGCCCGGCCGATTGTCGAAGTTCAGCACCGGCTGCATCACGTGTGCGAGTCCGTAATCAAACAATCCGATCAGGGGATTGCCATTGGGATTGGGAAAAGCGATCTCAGGCCAATTCTCTTTCCACCATTGCGCATCCCACCAGTGGCGCGCCGGAATGCTGCCGATACTCACGTGCCCTGCAAACGAATAGTCCTGCGACGAATGCGCGACCCAGTCCAGAAACGGCTGCCAGACCTTTTTCATCTGCGCGTTATCCAATCCGTGCGAGCTCATTCTGATGTCGAGCGTGTTATCGGGGTTCACCTGGGCCTGCTCGCCCCAATGATCGTTGAAGAGATGCTCGTGATAAAAGCTCACGAACTCGCGAAGCAGACGCCGATAGGCATCATCCGATGCCGCTTTGACGGTGAAGTTGGCGGAGCCGAAGAACTCGGGGAGATCGTGAAGACGTACCGTCATCTTGCTTACCACGCCGAAGCTGCCGCCTCCGCCGCCTTTGAGCGCCCAGAACAGATCCGGGTTGGTGCATGCATTCGCGACTCGAATCTGACCGTCGGCAGTAACTACTTCGGCTTCGAGCAAGCTCCCTGCGGCAGTGCCGTAGTGCTTCGAGTAACTTCCAAAGCCGCCGCCCTGGATCAGACCGGCCAGACCTACCGTCGTGCATCCGCCGCCTTGAACGTATTTTCCACCCTTGGTCGTAACCGCGTCGTAGGCCTGCATCCCGATCGTACCAGCGCCGAGCGTCACCGCAGGTTGCGGTTGCAGCGTACGCTCGCATCCCTGCGGAACGAACGCGGGATGCATCGCGATATCGTGCATGTGGCGGGTCCAAATCAGCAGCGAATCAGGCGCGTTGGAGGTGCCCTGGTAGCTGTGGCCGCCGCCCTTGACCACCAGGCGCAAGTTATTGTCGCGGGCAAAATTCACGGCCGCGGCGATGTCCTGGGCATTTCTCGCCGCGACCGCGTAGACGCTTGGCTTGGTAGCCCACGCGTCGACCCATCCCAGGGTCTGCGTCAGCCCCGGCTGATCGCCGATGTAATATGGATTTCTGATGTTCTTCTCGAGCAGCTTGGCGGCGGCGCTATCCGGATCGGTTTTGAAGACCGATAGAGGAAAGTTTACCGGAATCAAATTTCCGCCGACCGCGTCATTGAGCTGCTTCCACGCGGACTGCGATGGCCACGTAGCATCGGAAGGGCGGCGGCGGCTGATATTGGTACTCGCCAACAGGCGGCGCGGCAAAAGCGGCAGCAGCGCCGCCGATCCGATCGCTTTCAAAAATGCTCTTCTCTTCATCAACGATTTCCTCAGGCGAAAAGTCACGCCGCAATAAAGAGGCAGGCGGCGACTTCGTATCGCAGCGATGTCGCCTTCACGCCAGCCGTCGAGGCTATCCACACCTGTAAGGGTTGACCAGATTCCAAAGGCCTTAATGGATACGCTTTCCGAGCGCGGCGAGTTTCAGGATCGTGTTCCAGTTGCGCATCTTGGCGCCGTCAGTTCTTTATACTAGGTATGTCCTCGCGCAAACTATCCGGGACCACTTGAGACGGGGGAGATTGGATCGGAGATGGGAATTTTTGGGAAGGAACAGACGTTAGTAAGAGGAGAACAGCGGCTGCTCGATGAACTTGCGGAAATTGTCGGCCGCTACCAGGGGCTGGTCGAGCGCCTCAAGCGGCATGCCGCGATGGTGATGAACGGCAATATCAAGGTGGGCGTCGAGAAGCTGGCCGAACTGGAAGCCGCGCATCTCAAGGCGCTGAATGCGATCCTGAGCGACCGCAACGTGTGGTCCCGGCTTCCAGAGCCACCGGCCCGCGAGGGCGCGAACAACTGGGAGCGGCTGAGCCTCGACCTCGAGGTGCTGGGCGCGCTGGTCACCGCGTTGACGCGGGTCTCGGTCGAGTGGGAGGCGGTCGATCAGGATGTCGCGGCGAAGCTCGCGGCGATCGCGTCGGACGACGGCGATCGCGAGAACGATCTGCGCAAGCTCGCGATCAAGTGCGACCCGCAGGCGCTCGATTGAATGCGCGCTTCGCGCATTCCGAACTGCTACTCACTCTGAGTCAGCGACAGTAGATTGCCGTCGGGATCTTTGAACCAGCACACTCCGGTTTTGCTGCCGGGCGGCGTCCAGATTCCCGACACGTCCTGCTCCATCCCCGGGAAACGCTCGAACTTGACGCCCTTCTTCGAGAGCTGGTTCACGCTCGCCTTGATGTCGGCGACTTTCCATCCCAGCGCGGTGAACGGCACCGGCGTGAACTCCTTTACCTTCTGGATGTGGAGCGTCGTGCCTCCGGCCGCGAAGATGATCGCGAACCACGCGTCTTCGATCAGCTTGAGTCCGAGGACCTCGGAGTAAAACGCTTTCGCCTTTTCAGGCTGCGTGGTCGCCACGAACGCCATCAGTTGATTGTCGCCCAGCATCGGTGAAATTCCTCCGGTCGATTCGCAATGCGGTCGGTTGTGAATTGGCGATCGGTTCAGGCGGTCCTGGCGTCGAGTTCGTAGTGCCGGATTTCGATGAGGTGCTGGTTGGGATCGAAAAAATACAGCGCCTTGCCCATCCCGCGCGCCGCCGCCTCGTCGCCGGGCCCGCGCATGTTGCCGACCGAGTCGTAGCGATCGCCATATGGAATGCCGCCGTCGACGACCCGGCGGAACACTTCATCGAATTCCTTGCGCGACATCGCAAAGGCAAGATGCTCGCCGCCTCTGGTGCCCCATGGAGCGAGCTGGATCGTGAAGTCAGACGTCACGCGGATGATCGAAAACGGATCGCGTTCGCCCTCATGCTTGAGGCCTAAGACTCCGGTGTAGAATCCGATGCTTTTAGCGAGATCGTTCACCTGCAGGATTATGTGATCGAGTTGAATCGCCATCGCGTTTGCTCCTTAGCGGACCCAATTCATAGCATTTGGGCTGTGGGCGGTCTTGCGTTAGATTGCCAACCGATGCCGAAAAAGCGCCATTGGTTTTTTGACGCGAGAAAGTTCCAGGTGCGCACCGGAACCATACCCGAGTACGCCGACGGCGAAGTGATCAAAACCCATTCGCATCCGTGGCATCAGCTCGTCTATGCGTCGCGCGGCGTAATGACGGTGCGGACGCCGAACGGCGCGTGGGTGGTGCCGACCAATCGTGGAGTGTGGGTGCCCGCGCGCATCCGCCATTCCATACAAATGTCCGGGCCGGTGTCGCTGCGCACGCTGTACCTGGTGCCGCGCCTGAGCGCCGCGCTGCCCGATCGATGCAGCGTAGTCGGGATTTCGCCGCTGCTGCGCGAGCTGATCCTGCGCATCGTCGAGCTGCGCGACCTGAACGTCCGCATCCCGAGACATGCGCATCTGATTTCCGTCCTGCTGGACCATCTACAGGCAATGGAATCTGACGCGGTGCATCTGCCGCTGCCGCGCGATGCACGCGCCAGGCGCGTCGCGGCGCTGCTGCAGGAAGAGCCGTCCGATGAGCGCTCGCTGGTCGAGCTGTCGAAGATCGCCGGCGCCAGCAAGCGCACCGTCGAGCGGCTGTTCAAGCTGGAGACCGGCCTCGGTTTCGGCAAATGGCGCCAGCAGCTCCGGCTCGGCCATGCGCTTCGGCTGCTCGCGGCGGGCGAGGCGGTTACCAGCGTGGCGATGGACGTTGGCTACGACAGCGCGAGCGCATTCATCTCCGCGTTTCGAGTCACCTTCGGGCAGACACCGGGGCGGTATTTCCGCGAAGCGGAATAAAAGATCCGGACGCTGAAACCTCACGAGGTTTCAGGCTTCCCTTTCGGCTAAGATCGCGCTTCCCGCTCCGGGAGCGGATGCGCGCGTCGTACGATCAGTGCTTGGATCAGAGATACTTGTTCATGCGGCGGCGGCGCAGTTCTTCGGTTACGCGGCGCACGTCCTGGGAGCGGCTCCGATGTGCGATCAGGATCGCATCGCCGGTGTCGACTGCGACTATATCGCTCACGCCGAACAAGACCATCAGGCGCGAATCGGAATGCGCGAGATAGCGATCCGACTGGAGCGCCAGCACGTTGCCGCGCGCGACGTTGCCCAGCTGGTTGCCGGTCGCTTCCCAGAGGCCGTCCCATGAGCCTACGTCGTACCATCGGAAACGCGCGCGCACGCCCAGCACTTGCGCGCTTTTTTCGACGACCACCTTGTCGAACGAATCGAAGTCGAGCTTGCGGTAGGCGCGCGCGAGCTTCGAGACTGGCATCGCGGCGATTCGGTTCGCGGCGTCGGCCAGACCGGGGGCGTGCGCGCGAAGCTCGGCGTCCAGCGTCCGATTCGCCATCACGAACATCCCGGCGTTCCACAAAAATTTGCCCGAGCGGACCATCTTTTGCGCAAGCGCCGGCGGCGGCTTCTCGATGAAGCTGTCGACCTTGAATCCCGCGCCGATCGCGGCGCCGATTTTCTGGTAGCCGTAGCCGGGCTCGGCGCGCGTCGGCGTGATGCCGATCACGACGATCGAATCGTGGCGCCGCGCCAGGCCGATCGAATCGTTGAGCGAGCGGCGGAAGGCGGCGGCCGGCGCGATTAGATGATCCGCCGGCATCACGGCGACGATCCCGTCGCCGGCGTGCCGGCGAATCACCGCGCATCCGTATGCGATCGCGACCGCGGTGCCGCGCGCGTCGGGCTCGACGATCAGGTTGCGCGCCGGAATGAGGCCGCGGACTTCGGCGCGGAAAGTGGCGGCATGCGAGGCGGCGACCAGCACGAAGATGCGCTCGCGCGGGATGAGCGGTTGCAGACGGCTGATGGTCGCGGCGAGCAGGCTCTCTTTGCCGTCGACCGAGAACAACGGCTTGGGACGCGCCTCGCGGCTGGCGGGCCAGAAACGCGAGCCGCGTCCGCCGGCGATGATCAATGCTGATGCTGGTGCCGATGCCGATGCCGATGCGCGCCTGGCGCGTGGAGCCCGCGCCATGATCACATCGCGCCGAATTCTTTGAGCTTGCCCTCGAACAGCGCGCGAATTTCCTGGAGACGCTCGGGCGAGGTCGCTTCAAACCTGAGCACGAGCGCGGGCTGCGTGTTGGAGGCGCGCACCAGGCCCCATCCGTCGGGGAAATTCACGCGCACACCGTCGATATCGATGACGTCGTAGTGAGCGCGAAAATATTCGGCGGCGCGGCGCACCACTTCGAACTTCCGATCATCGGCGCAGTCGAGACGAATCTCGGGAGTGAAAAAACTCTTCGGCAGGTCGGCGAGAATTTGCGCCAGGCCGCGGCCCTCGTTGCTGATGATTTCGAGCAGCCGGAACGAAGCGTAGATCGCGTCGTCGAAGCCGTAGTAGCGGTCGGCGAAAAACATATGCCCGCTCATCTCGCCGGCGAGCGCGGCGTGCTCTTCCTTGAGCTTGCTTTTCACCAGCGAGTGGCCGGTCTTCCACATGATCGGGCGGCCGCCGTGGCGCGCGATGTCGTCGTACATCCGCTTGGAGCATTTGACGTCGCCGATGATCGTGGCGCCGGGACGCTCCTTCAAGATCGCGCGCGAGAACGCGACCATCAGCTCGTCGCCCCATACGATGCGGCCGTTCTCGTCGATCGCGCCGATGCGATCGGCATCGCCGTCGTAGGCGATCCCGACGTCGGCGTGGTTGTGCTTCACCGCAGCCTGGAGGTCGCGCATATTTTCCTCGACGGTGGGATCGGGATGATGATTGGGGAAGCGCCCGTCCATGTCGATGTAGAGCTCGAAAGTTTCCACGCCGAGTTTTTTCATCAGCGGCGCCGCGACCACTCCGCCGCATCCGTTGCCGCCGTCGACGGCGACCTTGAGTCCCTGCTTGAGCTTGAAGCGCGACAGAATGAAATCGTTGTAGTCGGGAAGCACCGGACGTGCGGTGAGCTTGCCGGCGGCAACCCCGGTTATGAAATCGCGCCGCTCGATGATCTCGCGCACCTCTTGAATGCCGGCGCCGAAAATCGTCGACGGTCCGACTCCCAGCTTGAAGCCGTTGTACTCCGCGGCGTTATGGCTGCCGGTGATCATCACGCCGCCGTCCATGCTCCAGTGGATCACCGAGAAATACAGCAGCGGGGTCGGCACCACGCCGACGTCGACCACGTTGATGCCACTGGGCAGCAGGCCTTCGACGAGCAGGTCGCGCAGGCCGTCGGAGGTGAGGCGGCAATCGCGTCCGATCGTGATCGTCTTTTTGCCAGCGCGATGCAGGACGGTTGCGTAGGCGCGTCCGAGGTCGGTTACGAACTGGTCGTCGAAGTCGTCTTCGACCACGCCGCGGATGTCGTACTCACGGAAAACTTGCGGATTCATTTGCGCTCGCTCGCTGGTAAATCGACGGTTCGAATTCGCGGGCTTGGATGGCTCCGCAACGCTGCTTCAGACTATCATTTCCAGTCTGTGCGACCCGATGCGCGCGCGCAAGATGCGATGCGCGCAGGCTGGCCGCGCGATGGCAATGACATCCGAGGATCAACAGCAGGTGGCGCTGGTGACCGGCGCGGGACGCGGGATTGGCCGCGCGGTGGCGATCGCGCTGGCGCGCCAGGGCTTTGCGCTGTGCCTCGCGGCGCGCACCCGCGAGGAGCTGGAGGAGACGCGGCGGGCGACCGGGCTTGCGCCCGAGCGCGCGCTGATCGTGCTGATCGATCTCGCCGCCGAGGAAGCGCCCGAAGCACTGAGCACGACCGCGCTGGAGCATTTCGGACGCGTCGACGTGCTGGTGAACAACGCGGGATGGGCGCCGGCGCGAACGCCGCTGGTGAAGATGAGCGCCGCCGACCACGATCGGATCCTCGCTGTGAACCTGCGCGCGCCGATCGCGCTGGCGCGGATGGCGGCGGCGGCGATGAGCAAACGCGGCGGCGGAACGATCGTCAACGTCGCATCGGCGGCGGCGCGCAACACCCCGGCGGGCGAGGCGGTGTACGCGGCGGCCAAGGCCGGGCTGGTCGCGTTCACGCGCGCGGCGTTCGCGGAGCTGGCGCCAGCGGGAATCAAAGTCTCGGTGATCGTGCCGGGGCTGGTCGATACCAGCCTGATTCCGCACAACAAGCGCCTGGATCGGAGCGCGATGCTGTCGCCCGAGGAGGTCGCGGCGGCGGTGATGCAAATCGTGAATGCGCCGGCGCGAGCCTGCCCGGTCGAAGTGACGCTGGAACCGCCGCGCGACCCGATGCGCGCGGGGAAGCATTAGCATGGCGCAGTCAGAACGCGGCGGCGCGGCCGGACGCATCACGACCTCATTCACAGCGCAATTCGCCCTGGTTCTGATCGCGGGACTGGCCGCAGCGGTGATCGTTGCTCCGATCGCCGCGATGGCGGTTGCGGCGGCGGGATTTCATTATCCGTTTCCGCGAATCTTCGATCGGGTCGTGATGGTCGCCTTGTTCGGCGCGATCCTGATCCGCGCGCGGAGCCTCCGGCTGGTCGAACTGCTGCGCGCGGGTTTCGCGGCGCCGGGGCGCAACGCGATTCGTGCGCTGCGCGGATTTGCGGTGGCATGCGCGGCGATCGCGATCCTGTTCGCGGCCGCGGCGGCGCTCGGCGGTGAAGCGGCGCCGTCGATCGCGACGATCGCAGCCAAGCTCCCCGGCTATATCGTGTCGGCGACCTTTATTGTGATTATCGAGGAGGGATTTTTTCGGGCGTTTCTGCTCGGCGGAATGCGCAGCGACCTGGGCGACGGCGGCGCGCTGCTCGCGAGCTCGGCTATCTATGCGCTCGCGCACCTTGTGCGGGCGCCGGCGCACTTTTATGTGACGGGATTTGACGCGACGGCCGGCCTGCGGAATCTGGGCGCGAGCATGGCGCAGCTCGCCGATCCGGCGATCGCGATCCCGTCGATCCTCGGCTTGTTTCTGCTCGGCCTGGTGCTGGGTGGGGCGTTTCTTGTGACCCGTACGGTGTACTTCTCGATGGGACTGCACGCGGGCCTGGTGATCGGGCAGAAGTTGTGGCCGAAAATTTTTATCGCGCGAGCGGCGCTGCCCCATTGGCTCAGTGGCTATGGCAAGCTGCCGCTAATCAGCGGCGCCGCCGCGTGGGCGCTTACGATCGCAATCCTGGTGATGATCCGGCCGTTGTCAGGAAGCCGGCGTTCCGCCGTCTGAGGTGCGCTCCGCGATGCCATTCGAAGTCGGGGCGGGATCCGAGTTGCGATGGGCGCGGTGCGTTTCCGAGTCGTAGATGGGCGGCATTCCGCGCGGGCGGGTGCGGTAGCGGCGATGGGTCCACAGGAATTGCTCGGGATAGCGGCGCACCATCGCCTCGACCGCGGCTACGAAGCGCCGGGTGTTCTCGAGCGCGTCGGCCTCAGGGTCGCCGCTCCGCTGAATCGGAACTTCGTCGTAGACCTCGATGATGTGCGAGCGGCCGCCGGGCTGGCGCACGATGAACACCGGCATCACGGGAGCGCCGGAAATCGCGACCATCCGCGCGACGCCGCTGGCGGTGGCGGCGGGCTCGCCAAAGAATGGCACGAAGACGGCCTCCTCGCGCTTGGCGTTCTGATCGAAGGGAATTCCGACCAGGTCGCTTTGGCGCAGCGCGCGCAGGACGGCGCGCGCGGCGGAATGCTTGCGGATCACGTCGACGCCGGCGCGCTCGCGCACGAAGGTCATCAGCGCATCGCCGGCCAGAAACCGCTGCGTGCGATGGACCAGGCTTATTTGATAGCCATAGAGCGCGTGGGCGGCGAGCATCAGCTCGAAATTGCCGAAGTGCGCAGTCAGGATGACGATGCCCTTGCCGGGATTGCGCGCCTTCAGATCCAGCATGTACCAGAAACGGTGGTAGGCGACACGACGCTTTAACCTGCGGTAGAAAAACCCTCCGAGGCGGATGTACTCGGCGCCACTGCGGCCGAGATTGAGATAGGAGGCGCGGAGAATCCCGGCGCGCTCGGCCGCGCTCTTTTCCGGAAACGCGATCGCGAGATTTTTCATGCCGATCCGCGCGTGACGGCGATCGAGCTGATAGCCGATCCATCCGGCTGCGACTCCGATCGGATACAGCAGGAAATCCGGCAGCAGGCTTATCCCGTGGAGCATACCGGTCATCAGCCAGAACAGGACCCGGCTCCTGGGGTCCATCGCGACCCCGGCGCGCTGATGCTCGCGAAGCGTACGCGGCGGCGGCCAGCTCGCAGCGCCGTTGGAGCTGATCGATGGCTCGACGAGGCCGGCGTCGGGAGCGGCGCTGGAATCGTCGGTAGGGTTGGCTGAAGGCCCAGCTTCAGGCATCGCTCAGAGCACCGAGCGTTCGCGCTTGGGGCCCTTGGGAATCACCACCAGGCCCGAGTCGGTGACGAAGAAACGCTCGCGGTCGCGCTGCAGATCGTAACCGATCTCCTCGCCCTCGGGAACGTATACGTTCTTGTCTACGATGGCGCGGCGGACGCGGGCGTGGCGTCCGATTTCCGCGTAGTCCATGATCACCGAGTCCTCGACCTGGCTGTAGGAATGGACGAACACCGAGCGGCCGAGCACCGAGTTGCGCACGCTGCCGCCGGAAATAATGCATCCCTCCGAGATAGTCGAGTGCAGCGCCACGCCGCGGCGGCCGTTCTCGTCGAACACGAACTTTGCAGGCGGCTGATCGTAGTAGGCGGTGCGCAGCGGCCAGTACTGATTGTACAGGTTGAGATGCGGCCGGGCATCGCGGAGATCCATGTTCGCCTCGTAGTAAGCCTCGAGGGTGCCGACGTCGCGCCAGTAGCTGAGATTGGCCTCCGAGTCGCCGCGAATCTTGTTGGTAATGAAGTTGTAAGCGTACATCGGGACGCGCTGGATCAGCGCCGGAATCAGATCGCGGCCGAAGTCGTGCTGGCTGTCCGCTTTGACCGAATCCTCGATCAGCGCCTCGCGCAGAACGTTGGGATCGAACAGATAGTTGCCCATCGAGGCCAGGCATTTGCCCGGCGCGCCAGGCATCGGGAGCGGGGCCTCCGGCTTCTCCTCGAAGCCGCACACTCGCAGCCCCGAATCGACATCGAGGACTCCGAAGTGATGGCCCTCCTCGACGGCGACCGGCAGCGTCGCCACCGTGACCGCGGCTTTGCGCTCGAGGTGGAACTGGATCATCTGCTGGATGTCCATCCGGTAAATGTGGTCGGCGCCAAACACGGCGACCAGATCGGGCGTGTCGTCCTCGAGCAGGTTGAGGTTCTGAAAAATCGCGTCCGCGGTTCCCTGGTACCAGTTCTCACCCATCCGCATCTGGGCTGGCACGGGAATGACAAAGTGATCGGGCAGCATCCCGCCGAAGGCCCACCCGTCTTTGAGATGCCCGATCAACGACTGCGATCGCCATTGGACCAGAACGTAGATCGAGTAGATGCCGGAGTTGACCAGGTTGGAGAGGACGAAATCGATGATGCGGTATTTGCCGCCGAACGGAACCGCTGGCTTGGCGCGGTCGCGGGTAAGGGGATGCAGCCGGGTACCCTGACCTCCAGCCATCACGAGCGCGAGCGTTCTCATCCGAAAAACGGTCCTTTCAACTTCGCCGCGGGCTCGTCGAAGCTCCGAAGCCTGACCAGTATAAGACCACTGCCGACGAGGGAAAAGGCGGCGCGCAGATTAACGCAACATGAATAAGGAAGTTTGTCGGGGAATAAGGGCGAGGCTCCAGACGGTCTCTCTATGTAGCAAAAGGCACTCATTTTCGGGATCGGTGCCTCAGTCGGGAGTGGTTGCCAGAAGAGGTATGTCCTTGAAATTGCTCAATTTGTTCTCAATCGACATTTTTTGGGTTGAAGGCACGTGCTTTGCTTGAAACATTTGCAATGCATCTACGTCTAAGGATGCTGGAACCTCTAACCAATGGACCTCCTCGATAAGGAGGGAGGAACGATGCAAGCAGCGCTAAAAAATGAACCCAAGGCGGCGTCAGGCAGCCGGGGAGTCGTGTACCGCACGATCTGCCAGAATCCCGGCTGCGGATACAAGTTCGATCTCAGAATTACGGCCGAAAATGCTGGACTTTTAGGCGGTTCGATCGCCTGTCCGCGATGTCGCCGGCACGGCGGGTTTTTGAAGCCCCAAGGCCGGATCGGTGACAAGCTGTTCGCGGCGAAGCTCTTCTTCCGGCTGACCGGAGTGGGGCCGGCCCGTTCAGACGATGACGACCTTTTTGGAGAGAATTCCGACAGCCGCTATTGAAGTCGCAACCGGATCGTTTAGACTAGGCAATCCGTCGCCAGATCCGGATCGCACCATCCACAAAGCGAAGCGCCGTCCGAGCAATCGGACGGCGCTTCATTTTTTGCTGCAGAAATTTTCGCCGGTCGCGCTATCGCGATGACTGCGACTTCGACCCGCTTTTTCAGGCCCCAGGAACCGGCTCTGCTGCTACTCCCTGCAGGTTTTTGATACTCGGCCGCTCGATCAGCCGACGCAGCCACCCGTCGACGTTCGCGCGATTCTGTCCCGCTTCGATACCGATATCCTTGAGCACCAGCAGACGGGGCGCAAAGCCGATATCCGCGACGGAGAAGTCGCCCGCCAGGAACTGCTGCCCCTGGAGCTGCTGTTCGAGGTAGTCGAGCGCACGCTCGACGAGATGATGGAGGCGATTGAGCCGGGTCTGATCGCGCTCGGCCTCCGGCTTCGAAGCCTCGGCGATAAGCTGTCCGACCTGCGGGGTGAAGGAAGTGTCGGCAAAATCCTCGAACAAGCGCGCCCGCGAGCGCATCGCGCTCGAGCCGACCGGAGGCAGCACCGGCGGCTCGGGATATTCGTCCTCGAGGTATTCGTTGATGACGGTGGAGTCGTAGATGGTGACGTCTTCGTCGACCAGCACCGGCACGCGGCCGAACGGGTTCAGGCGCACGAAGTCGGGCTTGCGATGTTCGCCGTGGATGAGATCGACCTGGACCAGGTCGAAGGTGAGGCCCTTTTCGGCCAGCACGATTCGCACCTTCTGGCCGTATGGACAAGCGAGGAAGTCGTAGAGTTTGATCATATCCCCGGGGCCCTCATTCCGCCGCGACGCTAATCTTTAAGCTCGCCTCGACTTCGGACTCGAGCTTGACTGCGACCGTGTAGTCTCCGAGCTGCTTGATCGGTTCCGCGAGCAGAATTTTGCGCCGGTCGACGTCGAATCCTTTCTCGCGTAGCGCGCGCTCGAGATCGATATTGGTGACCGAGCCGAACAGCTTGCCCTCCTCGCCGGCGCGCGCGTTGACCGTCAGCGCAAGCGCCTCGATTTTTTCTTTGAGCGAAAGCGCCTCATTCTTTTTGGCTTCGCGGCGGGTCAGCGCGGTGCGCTTCTGATGCTCGAAGGCGCGCAGGTTCTTGGCGTCGGCCTCAACCGCGAGCTTGCGCGGCAGCAGGTAGTTGCGCGCGTATCCGGCGCGGACTTTGACCACGTCGCCAGTCCGTCCCAGGGTGGGTACATCTTCACTGAGAATCACTTGCACGTTCATCGCAATATTCGCCTCGTACTCGTATTGGTTCCTCCGTGCGCCGTCGTTGCCGGGCTCAAGGGCCTAGAGAAAATCGTTGTAGGTACCGGCCTCCTGGCTCGGCGGCTTGAGCCTGCGGAAATCGATCCACATGTCGAACACGCCGGCGACGCATACGATCGCCGCCACCACCGGCTGCGCGAAGGTCACAAAATAGATCACCCCGCGCACGATCGCGGGCACCGCCAGGGCCTGGAAATAAAATGCCATGATCGCCAGACCCTGGCAGAAGTAGACGGCGCCCACGCAAATGAAGAGATTGAGCGCGATATCCGAGAGCGGCGCGAGCGGGATGAACAATCCGAACCCGGCCGCGAGCAGCACCCACACCATCCATTCCGGCGCCGACCACTTGTGCAAATCGCCGAACAGGCTGTAGGGGAGACGCTGCGGCCCGATCCATCGCCAACTCACGCGCAGGTTGAACAGGACCGTGGCCGCGGCGAGAACCGCGGCCAGTGCCGGACACAGGCGCATCGTCACCGCCATGATGCTCGCCTGAGTATCGGCGGGCACCGCGGTCTGCATCCCGAATACCTTGTACAGCTCCTGCCCATGCGCCATCCCGGCGGCAAGCTGATCATGGATTGCTTTGACCAGCGCGTCGGGCGAGCCGGTGGCGGCAAGCGCCGCGCCGGCGGCGGCAGCCAGGATCGAAGTCGCGGCCACCAGGACAATTCGCTCAAACGGCTGCTGGCGTTCGATCATGTAGCAGATGACGGCGGTGGCCAGGCCGAAGGTGATGAGATAGCCAAGGCCGGCGTATACGCCCGCGCCGGCCCCGACCAGGATCGCGGCGAGCATCACGGCGCTGAGCGCGCGCCAGTTGGTTTTCGAGCGGCCCAGCGCGTAAATCAGGATCGGCGCCGGCGCGAACATCATCGCGACGCCGCCGACGATCGGAATCGCACCGCCGGCGAGGAAGAACGCCGCCGACAGCACGCCGGCCCGTATCATCCCGATTACCGCTTTGCCCGTCACAGCGTTAGGCCCATCACACTCCGAGCGTCGAGAACGGCAGCAGCGCGATTATCCGCGCGCGCTTGATCGCGACGGCGAGTTGGCGTTGATGCTTCGCGCAATTGCCTGAGGTGCGCGCGGGCACGATCTTGCCGCCCTCGGTGATGAAGCTGCCGAGCGTGCGGACGTCTTTGTAGTCGACCTTGAGCGTCTTGTCGGCGCAGAAGCGGCACACCTTGCGCCGCCCGCCGGGACGTCCCCGGCGCATCCCGCCGCCGCCACGGCCGTCACCGCGATCGCCGCGGCCCTCGCCGCGATCGCCGCCGCGGTCGTCGGGGCGCGGCCCCGAGCGTCCGTAGCGCTGATGTTCCCCACCTTCGACCCGCGGCCGATCGCCCGTACGTTCCGTCTTTTCGTCCTCTGGCATTTCGAATTCCTGCTCTTATTACCAATCTAAAGTACTGCTTTTACTAACCAGTGTCCCGTGGCGATCCGCCATCCGGCCACGACCGATCGGCCTCAGCGGGGCGCCATCGCTTCGATTCGACTCGCGAGCACTTCGACGCCGGCGCCGTTACGAGCCCGCGTCAGGCTGCGCTTGAGCGCCCGCAGCCGGCCTTCGACGACGAGCATCGCGCCCTGTTTGAGGCGCGGTTTGAGCTCGCGGCCCGCTTCCCCCGTCATGACGACGCCCAAGCACAGCGGCTCGCCGTCGGCGCCGCAGTCGACCATCAGGCGCAGCACCGGAGTCCCGCCCGGCGTGGTTCTCAATTCTGGCTCGCTCACCAGTCGACCGATGAGCTCAATTCGATTGGTGGCCGCCGTCGGGCTCGGTGGCATCGTCGTCGCCCGCCGTCATCTCTTCGGGCGCATCGGGAATGTTCGGCGCGTCGGCGGCGGCGGCTTTTTCGGCGGCTTGCGCTGCCAGCGCGGCCTGGCGGACCTCCGCAGCAGCCTTGGCCTCGGCGGCGCGACGGTTGCGCGCTTCGAGATCGGCGCGAATTTTCGCGACGTCGGCCTCGGGCTCGACCATCACGGAAAGGTAGCGCAGCACCGGCTCGGCGATCTTCAGGTTGCGCTCCACCTCGTTCATCACGGGGCCCTGCGACACGTAGTCGAGGCGGACGTAATAGCCGCGGCGCTCGCGGCGAATCAGGTAAGCCAACTCGCGCGAGCCCCATTCCTCGCTCTCGATCACCTCGCCACCACCCTGGCTGACGATGCCTTCGAGACGCTTGATGGTTTCTTTGATCTGAGAGTCGCCGGTGTCAGGACGGAGAATGAAAATAGTTTCGTAGCGCCGCACGCGTCCTCCTTACGGGTTTAAGCCCCAACCCAACAGGATGGAGCAAGGAGCAAGAACCAGCACCATAACATTGCCGGACCGGCCTCTCAAGGCGGGCCCCAGCCCCTGCCTTGATGGCGTGGCCGGGTCCTCTGTCGCCGGAAAGGCAGTATCGCGATCCGTGCGGCTGGTGCCGCTCACGCTCCAGCGCGCGGTTGAGGGACGCGAGCTCCGAGGCCGAACTCAGGAAATCTCTTGCGATTGGCCGGTGACCTGTTAAGAGAAGAACTGGTCGCTGTCACTCAGCGCGAAGCAATCCGAATACGAGGACACCTCCGATGGCGAAGGCCAAGTCAAAAGCAAAAAAGGCATCATCCAAAGCGGCGAAGAAAGTCGCGCAGCCCAAGGCGCGGCCGGCGCCTTCTAAAACCAAGGCTGCTGCTCCCAAGGTCGCGCAGCCGGCCGCCAAGTCCGCCGCGCCGAAAGCCATGCCCGCGGCGGCGCGGAGAGAGCAGGCCAATTCCGGGCTTCCAACCTTTGACCAGCTTCCGGTCCGCGCCGGCGCACCCCCGGGATCGGCGTGGGGCGTCTTCGGCGACGACGATGAGGTCGGAACGATCAACCTGCTGACCCCCGAGCGGGTGCTTGCGGCGGCGCGATCGATTCGTCACGGCAAGGTGTTCGCTCTCAATCTGCCGATCAACATTCCCGACCCACCGTTGTTCACGCGTGGCGCGCACAAGCACACTATCAAGCAGTTCCCGGGCGAGCTGAATTTCGTGCTCGACGATTATCTCGACAACTTTTATCCGCAGGCGTCATCGCAATGGGACGCGCTGTGCCACGTGAAGCATCCGACCCTGGGGGCATATAACGGAATTCCCGACGAGCAGATCACGGGGCGCGGCGGCACCCGCCTTGGGATCGACAACCTTGCGCGGCGCGGGATCGCGGGGCGCGGCGTGCTCGCAGACATCGGGCGCTACCACGAGCAGAACGGCACGCAGATCGATTTCACCAAACCGATCTCTATCCCGCTCGAGGACCTCGAGGCGACGTTGGCCGCCGCGAAGGTCACGCTGCGCCCCGGCGACATCCTGCTGGTGCGCATCGGATGGACGCGCTTTTACCTGCACGCCAGCGACGAGGTTAAAGCGGAGCTGGCCAGGGACACGCAAGTGCCGGGGATCGAGAGCTCGCCGCGGGTAGCGCGCTGGCTTTGGGATCATCACATCGCGGCGATCGCTTCGGACTCGCCGGCGCTCGAGGCGCTGCCGAAGCCGGCGGGCGAGGACTTCTTTCATTTTCAGCTGCTCGCGTTCTTCGGGATGCCGATCGGCGAGATGTGGAACCTGGAGTCGTTGGCGAACGACTGCGCCTTCGACCATCAATACGATTTCTTTTTGACCTCGGCGCCGTTGAACGTCCCGGGCGGAGTCGGCTCTCCGCCCAACGCGCTGGCGATCAAGTAGCCGCGCCGCGCGCTCGCACGGCCGGCCCTAGTGGCCGGCTTTGATCATCGCTTCCTGCGTGAAAAAATCGCGGTTCACCGCGCCCATGTTGATGTACCAGCATTCGCGCTCCGGCGTCTCAGGGCCGGGCAGGTAGCAGGTCGTGACGACGCCACTTTGCGTGTCGACGCTGGACGCCGCTACCACGAACTCGCGCTTGAACGGATAGATGGCGACTTTCGCGTCGGGCACCGGACGATCGCGATATGTCATCAAGTAGATCTGCGTCTTCCACAGCTCGCCCTTGCGATCGTAACTGTCGACGTACGGGTTGAACCACAATTCCGAGTCGATGTAGATGACAGTCCGCGATTGCAGGATGCCCGAGATTCGCTCGGGCCGCGGCGTTGCCTCGACGACATACATGTTGCGCATCTCCCAGTCGTCGGGGCACGAGGTCGCGCCGCCGTCGGTGGGACATGGGTGCGCGGGAGAATTCTGCGCATGGACGCATCCGAGCATGTCGAGCTGGCCGAGGAATTTGTAGTTGTACTCCTGCGGCTTGGGCGCGAATCCGCCCGCGTGATCCGGATCCCAGGTCGATAGTCCGGGCGAGGCGCTCAGTATAACTTCGTCAACGCGGCGCACGCGACGGCTCCCGCTGAGGAACGCCCACGCGTCGTCGCCGCGATTCGCATCCCAGTAGCGGAAGCGCAATCCGCCGCTGCCGCGATCGTCGGCGGGCTCGAGCGTCGGATAGGCGGCGGTGCGAAACCAGATGCCGGTCGCTTTGAAATCCGGATCGGCAGGCAGCGGCTCGACCTCGGTGCGGCCGAGATCGTAATAGCCGGCGGCGTGTCCGATGGTCGAGTACTTCTCGATGCGCGCGTCGCCGCCGGGATTGAACGGCGCGACGTGGCACTCGAAGAAGCGCAGATCGAAGTCATCGGTCGCAATCGGGCGGAAGCTCGAGTTCCACATGATCTTGGTCGCGACGTAGGGATCGTTCGGATCGAGCAGCGGGAACGGCTGCCCAGCGACGTAGCCCAACACGTCGCGATGGTCGGCACTGAGGCTCACCTGCCCGGAGTATTTCTCGGTCGCGACCTGGTACGGAGGCGGCCAGTCGACGCGCTGATGCGCCACCACGTGCATCTCCATGCCCTTGGTCACCGCGACGTAGGTGCCCGGGCTTACCAATGCCTGCACCACGCTCGCATTCTTTGCAGTGATGACCATACCGGGGCTGACTTGGGCAACGGCAGATACCGCGAACGCAACCATCGATACTGCGGATGCAACGAGAGTAAACAGGCCTCGCGCGGCTATCGCCGCGGCGGCCCGAGAGTGATCGTGCACGAACTTAATCCTTTACTTTAAGTCAGCTGGCCTATTTAAGCTCGCGCCTCGTCTCACGTGCCGGATCACGTCGTCTCCTCCTCGAAGCATCCACGATCCTCCGCGCACACCTCGGGCTCGACCGGCATCCCATCGGGGCCGACCGGCCGCTGAGTCTTGAGGCACGTGTAGCACGCCGTCGAGCTTTCCGGCTCGAACATGCGTCGCCCGTCGGGAGTGCGGAAGTACGCGGTCTTGGTGCGCAGGTAGAGGCAGTACGGGTTGGACTTGTTCGCCATCGCGCTACGCCGCCTGCACTCCGCCCGCTTTCAGGATCGCGCGGCGCACGAGCACTTTGGCGAGCACGACCTTGTAGGCGTTGTCGGACATCGGCTGCGCATAGGCCAGCGCCGCATCCGCCGCGGTTCTGGCGCGCGCCTCGTCGAGCGGTGCGCCTCTGAGCGCCGCCTCGGCCTCGGGCGATCGCCACGGAATCGGCGCCACCGCGCCCATCACGATTCTCGCGTCACGCACCGGCTTGCCGGGCACGGCGGGACTGAGCACTACCGCGACGCTCACCAGCGGCCAATCGAAGCTCTGCTTCTCCCGTGCTTCGAGATAGACGCTGCGCGTGCCGGGCGCTGTTGGCGGCACGATCACCTCGGTGATTATGCTGCCCGCCGCTAGCGCGTTCTCGCGCTTCACATCGACCGTCGGAAGAGTGAAGAACTTGTCGAGCGGCACCAACTCCGAAGGAGAAGTCGGGTTGGACGCCGATCCGCCGGACCCCGCGATCCGTACGCTCGCGCCAAATGCGATCAGCGCGGGCGCGAGATTCGACGGATGCACGATGTACGACGGGCCGCCGCCGAGAATCGAGTGATAGCGATTCAACCCGCCGATCGCGTAGCACTTGTCGCCGCCTTTCTTGAGACAGTGCACGTCGGGATTGCGAAAGTACCAGCATCGCGGGCGCTGCAGCAGGTTCCCGCCCACGGTGGCGAGATTCCGAATTTGCGGGGTGGCAGCCTCGCCCGCCGCTTGCGCCAGCGCCGGATACTTCTCGTTGATAACCGGATGCTCCGCGACCTCGGCCAGCTTCACCAGCGCGCCGATTCGAAGCGTGCCGTCGGGGCGAACTTCAATTCCCTCGAGTTCCTTGAGGCCCTTGAGATTCACCACCGCGGGCGACTCGACGAGGTCCTGCTTCATCAGATCGACCAGGTCGACGCCGCCGGCGATCGCGACCCGATCGCGCTCCGCCAGCAGTTGTGACGCACTCGCGAGATTGTCGGGCGTGATTACTTCGAAGCGGTTCACGCGGGACGCTCCATCGCGGCCAGCACGCGGTCCGGGGTGAGCGGAAGATCGCGGACCGGGCGTCCGATCGCGTCCGAGACCGCGCACGCGATCGCGGCTGCGGAAGCGACGTGCGACGCCTCGCCGAGACCCATCACGCCGGTATTGGAAATTCCGTTGGCGACTTCAACGAAGCTCACGCTGATCTCGGGAACGTCGAGCGACCCGGGAAGTTTGTAGTCGTCCATGGTCGGATTCATCATCACGCCAAGCGCCGGATCCATCCTGCGATTTTCGAACAGCGCGAATCCGATTCCCATGATGACGCCGCCGTTGACCTGGCTGCGCGCGGTCAGCGGATCGAGGATCACTCCGGCGTCGTGCACCGCGACCACTCGGAGCACGCGTACGATTCCAGTCTCGACGTCGACTTCGACCTCGGCGAACTGGCATCCGCTCTGGTCGTAGCGGAAGCCTTCGTAGTTTGAGATTCGCTCGCCCTGGGCGGAAATCGAATCGCCCGGGATGCGCTTGCATACGTCGGCGAAGGCGATCGCGCGCGAGGGATTGATGCGCACGCGGATCTGGCCGTCGCAGGCTTCCAGGTCGCCGGGTTCCGCGCCGAGCGTGGGCGCGGCGATCCGAAAAATCCGCTCGCGAAGATTCGCCGCCGCCTGGCGCACCGCCGGCGTGTTCGAGGGCGCCGTGCCACTGCCGCCCGACGGCACCGAATACAGAAAGTTGGTGTCGCCGATTTCGGAGGCGACCGTCGCGAGCGGCACTCCGAGCTCTTCCGCCGCGACCATCGCGAGAATGGTGCGCGTCCCGGTGCCGATATCCTGGGTGCCGATGCGAAGCTCGACGCGGCCGTCGCGATGCGCGATCACCTGCGCCTCGGGCCCCGAATTGCCGACCGCGTGCCACAACGCGCTGGCGACGCCGATTCCGCGGCGCATCGGACCTTGCTGCTTAGCGGCGGCGCCGTTGGCGGCGCTCCTGGCGGCCCATCCGAAGTTGCGCGCGCCGATTTCATATTCCGCGGCGCGCACCGGGTTGTCGTTGTTGCGACGGCGGAACTCGAGCCGATCGATCCCGGCCTTGCGCGCCATTTCGTCCATCGCGAGCTCGAGCGCGAAGCATCCCTGTGGCCAGCCGGGCGCCCGCATCGGCGAGGACGGCCCGGTGTTGGTATAGACGTTGCGCTCCTCGCCCCGGATGTTCGCGCATCGGTAGACCGAGTAGAACGGGGCCGCGCTCCCGGAGCCGCCGCCAATCCCGCCCGACCCATGTTGTTTCACATCGATCGCGACCAGGCCGCCGTCGCGATCGACACCGAGCTTGACCCGCTGCACTGCGCTGGGCCGATTGCCGGTCGCGAGATGCTCGGCCGCGCGCGGCAGCATCAGCTTGACCGGAACGCCGGCGGCCTTGGCGAGGCGCGCGGCGGTGACGATTTCGGGCGAAGCGCCGAACTTGGAGCCGAAGCCACCGCCAATAAATTCCGCGATTACGCGGACCTTGTCGGGCGAAAGATTGAAATAGACGGCGAGGTCGTCGCGTACCGCGTAGACCCCCTGCGTCGAGCACCACACCGTTAGCTGCTCGCCATCCCAGCTCGCGACCGCACCATGCGTCTCGAGCGACACGTGGGTCTGCACGGGAGTCGTGTAGGTCGCTTCGATCGTCGCGGCGGCGCGCGCGAAGGCGCCGTCAGGATCGCCCGTCCCTTTAATTTTCGCTTTACCGAGATTCGACCCTTTAGCGAATACGCTCGGCGCCGAATCCGCCATCGCATCTTCCAGATCGACGACGAACGGCAGCGGTTCGTAATCGACTTTGATCAACTTCAACGCGTCGCCAGCGATGTCGGACGTGGTCGCAGCAACCGCTGCGATCTCCTGGCCTGCGAAGCGCACTTCACCGGAGTCGATCGTGGTCGCGGCGCGCACCCCTGCCAACCGCTCGGCCGCGGAGAGATCGATGCTGCGCACGCGAGCGTGAGGCAGCGGGCTACGCAGCATCGCGCCGTAGATCATCCCGGGAAGCTGGACGTCGTAAGTGTAGCGTGCGGCGCCGCATGCCTTGAGCGCGCCATCGACACGCGGCGTCGGCTTTCCAACGATCGTAAAGCGCTCGCCCCATTGCCACGGCGTGGGCTCGTCGTCGGGAATGACGATGGTCACGTCGCGCGTATCGCCCGCGAAGCCGAGCGCGAGTGTGACGCGGCGTGACATCAGGAGAGTCCCGTGCCCGATCGCAATTTCGCGATGTCGCTCACACCGTTGCGTCGCGCGACGGACTTCGCGCCGTTGCCTTTGGCGGCGTTAAGCGCGGCCTGGAATACATGCGGATAGGTGCCGCATCGGCAGATGTTCCCGGAAGTCGCGTGCCGGATTTCGGCCAAGTCGGCTCCCGGATTTTGATTCAACGCCGCCGCGACCGACATCACCATACCGGGCGTGCAGAAGCCGCATTGCAGGGCGTCGGTGGCGACGAACGCAGCCTGCACCGGATGGATCCGCGCGGGCGTGCCGAGACCTTCGATGGTCGTGACGTCGTGCCCGCGCGCATCGACCGCGAGCATCATACACGACGTTACCGGCTTGCCGTCGAGATGAACCGTGCATGCGCCACACGAGCCTCGATCGCATACTAGTTTGGTGCCGGTGAGGCCGAGATTCTCGCGCAGCGCGCGGAGCAGCGTCACGCGCGGCTCGACTGTAACGGTGCGCGTCTCGCCGTTGATTTTGAGCTCGATGGTACTAGCGCCGGGACCGAGGCGTTCGGCCATTCCTGGACCGAGTTTGGACTCCTCAGCCTCTCCAGGAGTGGCGTGGACGAGTCCGGCGGCGCCGGCGATAGCGCCGGTCACAACAGCACCTTTGAGAAACGCGCGGCGGCTTAACGGTCGTTTGAGGCGATGGTCGTCGGTCGGCATAGGTCGGGGCGTCAGAATGCGGTCACGATCGAGTAAACGACGCCGCTCAGAAGAATGTCAAGGTAACTTCTCGGCCGCGGACACGTTGTGCGCAAACGACATCGCGAGCATCGCGAGTCCGGCCACCACCAGCCCGAGCATCAGCGCGAGCACCACGATTTTGAGCGAGTAGATGACGGCGACAACAATTTTCAGCAGATAGCCTGCGACTTCGTAGCCGGCGGCGCCGATCAATCGGTCTCTTACCGCGCCGCTGTGACCGGTCCATCCGAAGCGCGCGATCGAGCCGCACAGAGGCGCGGCGATCGGAAGCGCGATCACCGCGATGATCAGCGCGGTCACCATTGAGCGGCGGCGCTCGCGCGCGTCGTCGACAAATTTCACGCCGATGCGGATCCCGATCAGCAAGCCGAGCGCGGTCGCGCCGGTTTGCACGAAAACGAATTCGTATGCGTTCCACAACTCGCCGGCCCGCGGATTGAAGTAGCGCAGCGCCATGTGAGCGCCGACTGCGTAGCTCATGGTCGCGACCGCGGTGATCAGAATTACGAGCGCGGTCAGCCGGCCGACTATCCGCGAAAAGGTTTTGTCGGTCATCGCGCGATTCTCATCCGAATGTTGCGATCGCGATCGCGCCCGGGCCGCGCGTCAGCCCGAGCGACAGGTAGACGATCACGAGCACCAGCGTTCCGACCGTGAGCCCGACGCGGCGGAAACGCGCCTGAAGCTCGGGAAGCGCCGGGTCGGGTCCGGCGGCCGAAAGCCGCCAGATGCGCGCGCCCAGACTTCCATACTGGTAGAGCGCGAGAACGATCACGATCACCACCAGCACCAGCTTGATCGCGAGCAAGAGCGAGATCGCGCCGATGAACAGCACGTTGAGCATCCCGGTCACGACCAGGATCGCAAGCGCGCTCAAAACGATCACGCCAAGGCGGCGGACGACGCGGCGCACGACCTTGATTCGCTCGGCGGGCGCAAGTTCCTGGATGAGAACCGGGGTCAGCGCGAAAGTCGAGAACAGCGATGCGCCAAGCGCAACGATCACGGAGGTCACGTGAAGGAAGAGGATCAGCAAGCGCCAGGAAAACATCAGGTCGTCATGTAACCGCGATCTGCCGCAAGGGCAAGTCCCTTGTCTCGCGAGCTCGCGGCAGCGCTAGAGGGTGGAACGGTAGGCGACGAAATTTCCGGTGACCCGCGCGCCGAGCTTTTCCGCGGTGCGACGCGAGGCCCAGTTGTCGTCGAGCACCAGGGTGTAGCCGGTGAAACGCATCTTGCGCGCCGCCATTTCCAGGAACGATCGCGCCGCCATCGCAACCGCGACACCACGTCCACGTGCCTCCTGCTTGACTCCTATATTGATAAGCGCTCCGCGCGTGCCGCCGCCGCGCTCCGCATCCAGGCGCACGCCGCGCTTGAGTTGCGCGAGCGTGGGACTCAAGTCCTGCACCGAGAACACCGCGCCCACCGGCTCGCCCTCCACGCTCGCCAGCATCGAAAGGTCCGCTACCGGCGTTTCCCACAGCGACGTTAGCATCGGGCGCACCTCGCCGCGCGCGACCGGGTTCCATCCCCAATGGCGCTCGAACGCGGCATTGGTAACGTCGGTCCACGCGTCGATCGCGGCCAGGAATCCGTATTCGCGCCAACTCTGCACCACCACGCCCGCCGCGCGCGTACCGTCGAGCATCGTGCGATACTGCGCGAGAATCTCGGGCGTCAGTTCGGCGGTATAGTCGACCTGCCCCTTCTCGCTCTCGAAGCCGGAGTTCTTGAGATAGCGATGGTAACAGGCGGGATTTCCGCGCAGCAGAAACGAGGGCAGCGCGCCGTAATGATCGATCGCGTAGGGATAGTCCAGAAACGCCGCGAAGCCGCTGCGCGCCGCGCGCATCCCGCGGATTCGTAACGACTCCTTCCCGGCGTCGAGCATCCGCGCCACCGCCTCGTCCTCGCCATCGAGCGCCTCGAAGTGAATCAGATGTCCGAGTTGCTCGCTCCAGTGCGCAATGTAACGCCGGTTCACGAGCGCGCTCACGCGAGCCACGACTTTGCCGCCACGGCGCGCGCAGAATGCTTCGAGATCCAGCTCGCGTGATAAATGGCTGCGGCCCGAGAGCAGATCGATCTCGCTCTGCACGTCGGGCGGCCACCACGCGTCGTGATTCGCGTAGACCTGGTAAGGGAGCCGGGCGAATTCCTCGAATCCGGCCCGGCTTTTAAGCCGCTCGACAGTGATCGTCGCGATGCTCAAGTGTTGCCGACCAAACCTTACCGACCCGCGCGGCCGCGAATGCGCTCTCTTCACGAATCGATAGTCTTTTATAGTCGTGCCGAATCGAAAGATCACATCGCCGGCGTTTGTGTCACCCGAAGGCCCGCCCGAGGTTGCGCGCCCGCCAGCGGCTAGTTGCGGCGCTTGCGCGCGCGCTGCTGTCGCGAGGTGCGTCGCATCGGCGACGTACGTCGCGGCGGCGACGGACGCGGTACCAGCATCAGCAGGCCATCGCCGAGCCAGCGCTCGAGCATCCGGTTGATCGCGCCGGCCGTGTCACTGTCGACATCGTTGGCGCCGGCGGCGATCGCCGCGCAGATTTTCGCGAACGTGGCGCCGCGCGCGGCACCGTCGGCGACGACTGCCAATGCGCGCGCCTCCGCTCCGTCGAGCTCGCGGTAGTGAACCCGCGCGTTCAGCCGCCACACGACTACCTCCCCGGGTGCGTGCGCAGGCGGCTCGAAGTCGCTACCCTGCTCGACGGCAAGCAGCATCTTGGCGACTCGCCATTGGAGCCGTAGGATCTTCACCGCCGGATGGAAGCGCATCCGGAGCGCGGGCCACTTCACCGGCGCAATCGAGCGCATCGCCGCAGCGTCGAGTGCGACGGCATCGGCGGCATGGAACACGTCGACCAGCGCACGCTCGAGCGCCGCGAGGTCGGCTAGAAAGGGCGCCTTACTGCGGAGCGGATGGGCGCGGAGAAAGTCGGGGAGAAAGCGATGCGCGTAGAGAATCGACGGCTCGGTGGGCGGATAGTCAATCAGGTATCCGGTTATCAGGTTGTGGAAGTCGTTGTGGCCAAGCGCCTTGAGCGTCGCCGGGAAATCTTCCCGGGCGGCATCGAGGAGGCGGTAGAAGTACGCGTCGGCGTAGATGTCGACGCGCTCCACCGCAGACAACCGCGCGTCGCCGCGGATGATGGCGCCGAGCCTGCCGCTTGGCTGCGCCCGCTCGCGCGCGAGCCCCTCGGCCACGCCGCTAGGCGCGGTGATTAGCCGGTAGAGCAGGCTCTCGATTTCGCGCAGTGGCATCGCCATGGCGATTGCGGTGAGACTCGCCAATTGAATTCTTCGACTGAGCGCTCTGCGACTGTTGAATAGTCCGCGCGCGCTCGGCAGTCGCCGCTAGCACCTCGAACTCCGGAATATTGTCGTCCCATTCGACCAGCGCGGAGACGGCGCCGAATCTTCCTACCGCGCGCTCATAAAGCGACCACACCTGCTCGCATACAGGGTGGTCGTGGGTGTCGAGCAGGTATGTGCCGTGATCGCTATGGCCCGCGAGATGAAACTGAACCACGCGCTCGACCGGCACCGAATCTATATAGCGCGCGGTGTCGAAATCGTGATTGAACGCGCTGACAAAAATATTGTTGATATCGAGCAGTATCCCGCAATCGGCTTCGCTCGCGACCGTAGCGAGAAATTCCCACTCGGTCATCGATGAAGTGGCAAAAGCCATATAGCTCGAAACGTTCTCGATCAGGATCGGCCGCTCGAGCGTTTCCTGGACGATCCGAATTCGCGACGCGACGTGACGTACCGCCTCTTCCGTGTAGGGAAGCGGCAACAGGTCGTGGAGGTTGTGGCCGCCGACGCCGGTCCAGCATAGATGATCCGACATCCAGGCAGGCTCGAATCGGCGCGCGAAGGCGCGGAGCTGCTTCAAGTACTCCCGATTGAGCGGATCGGTCGAGCCAATCGACATCGACACCCCGTGCATCACAATCGGATAACGCTCGCGCACCGCTTCGAGCACTTCGAGCGGACGCCCGCCGGCGACCATGAAGTTTTCCGCGATGACCTCGAACCAGTCAACGATCGGATGATGCTCCAGGACATGAGCGTAGTGAGGCCGTCGCAATCCCACGCCAAAGCCGAGGAACGGAAAATCAGAGCGCTGCATCAATCTAAATGCGTCTGCGATGTCGCACGAATGGCTGCCGCGGCGCGCCGCGAGGAGCGCCCGGCAGCGGTTCGCGCGATGCTACATCGGCATCGGCGGTTTCTTGCCGACGTGACCGCCCAACGCTTGGCAGTCCTTGGCGCTGTCGCTCATGACGTAGCCTTTGCCTTTGCAGGAGTTTAGGCCCTTGCAATCGCTCTGCGCGGACTTGCATGAGCTCTGTCCCTTGCACGAATTGCCCCCAACGCACTTGACCTGCGCCTGTTGTCCTTGCGCGGACGATTGGTCCGCGGCCTGGGCCGAATTGCCGATAAACATCAGCGCGACCGCCGTGGCCAGCACCGCGCCCGTCATTCCCGCCCTTTTCATTTGGCCTGCCTTTCTCATCGTGACTCTCCTTGGTCGAAGTCGCCGGGCCCAAGCCCGAGTATCTCTATCAAAACGTCTGCATCAGGTACGAAACAACCCTGCGATCGGATTGCTTGACGCTACTACAGCGATGGCCCGGTTGTCTAAAGTCGTCTAAAACCGGCGCTCACCGGACGCCCATTCGCGGCCCCCGCAGCTTGTTTCGCCAGCCGAAGTTAGTACCGCTAATGCGCGAGAACAATAAACCTGCTGAAGAGGGAACTTTTCGCCTCGGCTCAAGATTTTAGAGATGGCAGGTGCTATGGTTTCGATTTCTCCATATGACAGGCAGACGGCCAAGTGGCGAGGACCGGCGCAAGCAGTTCGAAGAACAGGCGCTCGTGCATCTCGACGCAGTGTACACGATGGCGATGCGGCTGGCGCGCAACGCGGAGGACGCCAACGATCTGCTGCAGGAGACGGTCCTGCGCGCCTACCGGTTCTTTCATCAGTTCGAGCCGGGAACCAACTGCCGCGCCTGGATGCTCACCATCCTGTTCAACAATTTCCGCAACGGCTACCGGCGCTCGGCGCGGGAGCAGCCATCGGCCTCGATCGAGGACTTCGAGCATCGGCTCGACGCCGAAAGCCTGCGCGTCGATCCCCGGAGCAGCAATCCCGAGTCGATAATCTCGGCAGCAGGAATGGACCGCGAGGTGGAGCAGGCTCTGGAGTCGATTCCCGAGGAGTTCCGCGCGGCGCTGCTGTTGGTCGATGTCGAGGAGTTGAGCTACCAGGAAGTATCGGGGGTTCTCAACATACCGATCGGTACGGTAAAATCGAGAGTATCGCGCGGGCGCGCCATTTTACGCGCCGCGTTGAAAAGATACGCGAAGGAGCGGGGAATAATACGATGTTGACTCCGATTGTACGCGCGGCCTAGTGGACTTTATCAGCGCCGTGGACGCGGTCCGCGAGGCTGAGAAACGAAGCGGGGGAGTCAAAGACATTTCGGCAAAATTATTCCGAACAGTTCGAATGCAAAGTTGATTCGATTTTGAAGGGGGCCGGGCACTAAGCAATTGGATTGCACCACGTACATAGACGATTTTCTCGCTGCGCACGCAGACGGGGAACTCGAGGGCGAAGACAAGCGCGCCGCCGATCAGCACGTCGCGCAGTGCGCGAGCTGTCGCGCGGAGCTGGAAGAGCAGCGCGCGCTGAAGGCGCTGCTGCGTGAGCGCGCCGGTATGCTCAGGACGCCCGCTCAGGTGCGAGTATCGTTGCGTGCGGCGCTGGATTCGGCAGACGCGGGCGCTCGCGTCGAGCCGCGACCCGCGGCCGTTCGCACCGAGACGCGGGCTGCGGCCGCGCAACGATCGTCGCGCCTGGCGCGAAGCGCGCGATGGTGGGCGCCGGTCGCGATCGCGGTGGTAGTGGCTTTCGCGTTCATTCTGGTTCACGACCGCCGACCCGCGATGGCATCGGTACCTGAGTTCGATCTCGCGATCTCCAGCTTCGCGAACTTCGAGCGTCACTTCGAACCGAACGTCGGCTCCGCCACCGCCGCGGACATCTCCGACGCTTATCTGATCCATAAAATGCCGGGCTACATCTGGAACTTCTGGCCCAGCGGCTACCGGCTGGTCGGTGGAAGAATCGAAAAGCTGCCTGACGGCAGGCCGGTCGCCTATACTTTCTACCGTAGCGAGCGCGGCGACATTCTGTGCACCTATGTGAAGACACCGCTCATCGAGCCGGTCGGCGCGCGCGCGGTGGGCAGCCACGCCTACTATTGGTACAAGGGATACAGCATCTGCCTGAGCTACTATCCGAACAGCAGCTTTCTGTGCATCCTGGTTTCGCGGCAGCCGCTCAACCAGTTCGTGCAGGATATCGCCGACTCCTCTCCCTGAATCTCGCCGACAGTACTTTCGTACGAACGATGAACGGAAGCGCTAGCGGCGCTCGGCGCGCTCTTCGTTCGCGTCGAACAGATGCAACTGATGGACGCCGTTCTGCTTTGGGATCTCAACCGGGTACTTGCCCGTGAAACAGGCATCGCAATAGCCCTCGCGCGTACCCTCGCCGAGAAATGAATAGAGGCCGTCCCAGCTCAGGTAGCCGAGCGAATCGGCGCCGATGTGACGGCGAATTTCCTCGACCGAATGCGACGACGCAAGCAGCTCCTCGCGGGTGGGCGTGTCGATTCCATAAAAGCACGAGTTGGTAGTGGGCGGCGCCGCGATGCGCATGTGAACCTCGCGTGCACCCGCTTGGCGCAGCATCGGTATCACCTTGCGCAGCGTCGTCCCGCGCACCAGGGAGTCCTCGATTAGCACAATTTTCTTGTCGCGCAGAAGCTCGGCGACCGGATTGAACTTTATCTTGACCCCGAAATGGCGGATCGACTGGCGAGGCTCGATAAACGTGCGGCCTACATAGTGGCTGCGCACCAGCGCCATCTCGAACGGGAGCCCCGACTGCTCGGCATAGCCGAGCGCGGCGGCATTGCCCGAGTCGGGAACCGGCACGACGATATCGGCATCGGCGGGACACTCGCGGGCCAGCGCGCGGCCCTGCATCTTGCGCACAGAATAAACGTTGCGGCCGTAGAGCAGGCTGTCGGGCCGCGCGAAGTAGACGTACTCGAAAACGCATCGGCGCGGCGCGGCGGGCGCAAACGGATGTAGCGAGCGCATCCCGTCGTCGTCGATCACCAGCATCTCGCCCGGCTCGATCTCGCGAATATATTCGGCTCGCACCAAGTCCAACGCGCAGGTCTCGGATGCAACGATCGGCGCGTTGTTGAGCTTGCCCAGCACCAGCGGTCGGAAGCCGTGAGGATCGCGCGTCGCGATCATACAGTTCTCGGTCAGTAGCACCAGCGAGTACGCACCGCGCACCTGCGCCAGCGCTTCGGCGACCCGCTCGGGCAGGGTCGGCGCGTGCGATGCGGCGATCAGATGGATGATCACCTCGCTGTCGGACGACGACTGAAAGATCGATCCTTCGAGCTTTTCGCGAAGTTCTTCGAAGTTGACAAGGTTGCCATTGTGCCCCAACGCGAGGCCGCCGCGAGCATATTCGACCACTAAAGGCTGGCAATTCTTGATTGTCGTCGATCCCGTCGTCGAGTAGCGATTGTGCCCAATTGCGCTGGTGCCCTCGAGCTTTTGTATGATCGTGCTGTTGAAAATGTCCGCGACCAGGCCCATCCCGCGATGCGAGATCAGCGACTTGCCGTTGGACGACACGATGCCCGCGGACTCCTGCCCACGATGCTGTAGCGCGTATAGACCCAGGTACGCGAGGTTGGCAGCCTCTGGATGTCCGTAGACGCCGAATACCCCACACTCCTCATGAAACGCGTCGAGGATCGACTCCTCTTCTTCGACGCAGAGCTCGGACAACTCGTCAGTCATTTTGCCTGAGCCTCCTGGGGAGCGCGTCTTCGTAGATGCGCGCCAATTCAATGACGTCCTCGTCCAGACTGAGCGCCGATACAATTTTGAGCCGCGGTTCTTCGGTCACGCGCCCTACCCTGCGACATTCGACGCCGCCTGCCTGGAACATCCGCTCAATCGCCGCAACGTTGCCGTTATCGGCCGACACGACCACGGTCGAGGGTCCTTCGCCAAACAACTCCGCCTCGCCGGTGATTCCGTTGCGCCCGAGATCGATCTCGGCGCCCAGCATCACCCGCGGGCTGAAACAGGCTTCGGCTATCGCCACCGCGAGCCCGCCCTCCGACACGTCGTGAGCTGATCTTATCAACCCCTGTTCGGCCGCGCCAACCAGCCCTTCGACCAGCGCGCGCTCGCGCTCGAGATCGACCGGCGTGAGCACCGCGCCCTCGACGCCGAACAGCGCCGCGTATTCGCTGGCAGCGAGCGACGGCGCGGCCGTGCGGATGACCAGGATCGCATCTCCCGCGCGCTTGAAATGCTGCGTCACGTGCTTGCTCACGTCGTTGAAGATGCCGACCACCGCGATCGTCGGCGTGGGCGGAATCGCCCGGCCCTCGGTCTCGTTGTAAAAGCTGACGTTGCCGCTCACCACCGGCGCGCCGAACGCGAGTGACGCTTCACGCAACGCCTCGACGCCGCGAATGAACTGCCACATGATTTCCGGACGTTCGGGGTTTCCGTAATTGAGGCAATTGGTGATTCCCACCGGATGCGCACCCGCGCAGGCGACGTTGCGCGCCGCCTCGATGACCGTGCCGAGCGTGCCGACATATGGATCGATCGCGCACGCGCGCGGGTTGGAATCGACGGTGAGCGCGAGCCCGCGGCGCGAGTTCCTGAGCCTGATCACGGCCGCATCACTGCCCGGACCGGCTATCGTGTTGCCCTGCACGATCGAGTCGTACTGGCGGAAGACCCACTTCCGGGAGCCGACGTTGGGGCTGTCGAGAATGCTGCGAAGCGCCACCGCCGGCTCGGGATGCGCGGCGTTCGCGCGCGCCTTGGGTCGCGCCACGTCGGCTTTGGGAGCCGCCGCGGGACGATCATAGACCGGCGCCTCGTCGGCCAGCGAACCCACCGGCAGGTCGGCGACGATGTTGCCGCGCCATCGCGCGCGCCAGCGGCGATCGCTGGTAATCTCGCCGACCACGACCGCGTGCAGGTCCCATTTCTCGAAGATCGCGATGAGTTCGCCGACGCGGCCGCGCTCCGCAACCAGCAGCATCCGCTCCTGCGATTCGGAGAGCAGAATTTCGTACGGCGTCAGCGACGCCTCGCGCAGCGGTATCTTGTCGAGGTCGAGCTCGACGCCCACGCCGCCGCGCGCGGCCATCTCACTCGACGACGAGGTCAGCCCGGCGGCGCCCATGTCCTGTAGGGCGACGATCGCGCCCGTCTTCGCGGCCTCTAGGCACGCCTCGATCAGCAGCTTTTCGGTAAACGGGTCTCCGACCTGGACGGTCGGACGCTTCGCCTCGCTGCTCGCGTCGAATTCCGCCGAGGCGAGCAGCGACGCGCCGTGAATTCCGTCGCGGCCAGTCGCGGAGCCCACGTATAGCACCGGGTTGCCGGCGCCGTGTGCGCGCGCGCTCTGCATCTCGCCCTTGCGCGCCAAGCCGATGCAGAACGCGTTGACGAGATTGTTCGCATTGTAGGCCGCGTCGAACATCACCTCGCCCGCGACGGTCGGCACGCCGACGCAATTGCCGTAACCGCCCACGCCGCCCACCACCCCGCCCAGCAAATAGCGCGTGCGCGGATGATCGAACGAGCCGAACTTGAGCGAGTCCATGCTCGCGATCGGACGCGCGCCCATCGTAAAGATGTCCCGCAGGATTCCGCCGACTCCGGTCGCCGCGCCCTGGTACGGCTCGACAAACGACGGATGGTTGTGGCTTTCGATTTTGAAAACGGCGATCCAGCCGTCGCCGACGTCGATCGCGCCCGCGTTCTCACCCGGCCCCTGCACCACCAACTCGCTTTTTTGAGGAAGCAGCCGCAGATGCCGCCGCGATGACTTGTACGAGCAATGCTCCGACCACATCACGGAGAACACGCCGAGCTCAGTGTAGGTCGGAGTCCGGCCCAGGAGCTGCTCGATACGGCGGTACTCGTCGGCGGAGAGCCCGTGCGCGCGCGCCTGCTCGAGGTCGACTTTCGGCTCGCCGTGAATCGCGGCGGGACGCTCACTCATCCGACGCTCTCGGCGATCGATTGAAAAATCCGCAAGCCGTCGGTCCCGCCCAGCATCGGCTCGACGGCGTGCTCGGGATGCGGCATCAGGCCGAACACGTTGAAGCGTTCGTTGGCGACGCCCGCGATCGCGTGGGTCGAGCCGTTGAGGTTGCCGGCGTCGGATTCCTGGCCGCGCGCGTCGACATAGCGGAGCAGCACCTGCCCGCGCTCTTCCATCTGGCGAAGCTCGTCCTCGGGAGCGACGTAGAGTCCCTCGCCGTGCTTGATCGGGAGCCGCAGCACGTCTCCGGCGTGCGCGGCGCAGGTGAGCGGTGTGCGCGCGTTCTCGACGCGGACCATGACTCGCTCGCAAATGAACGAGAGCGTGCGGTTTCGAGTGAGCGCACCGGGCAGCAGATGCGCCTCGCACAAAATCTGGAAGCCGTTGCAGATGCCGATCACGAGGCCGCCGTCGGCCGCGAACTTCGCGACGCTCTTCATGATCGGAGAGAAGCGCGCGATTGCACCGGTGCGCAGATAATCGCCGTAGCTGAAGCCCCCTGGCAGCACTACGCAATCCGCGCCGCCCAGCGTTTCCTCCTTGTGCCAGAGGAAGAACGCGTCCTGGCCCATCACGCCGCCCAGCGCATGCAACGCGTCGTAGTCATCGAGCGAGCCGGGAAAGCGCACCACCCCCCACTTCATTCGCCTTCGACCTCGAACCGGAAATCCTCGATGATCGGATTGGCGAGCAGTTGCTCGCACATCCGTTTGACTTCGGCGCGCGCGTCAGTGCCCGACGGCGCATCGACTTCCAACACGATATATTTGCCGACTTTAACGTCGGAGGCGCCCTGGAAGCCGAGACTCTTGAGCGCGTGCTCGACGGCGCGCCCCTGCGGGTCGAGGATACCCTTGCGGGGCGTGACAAAGACTTTTACTTGCAACTATAGCGTCCTCGTATCCAATGCGCGCCGTGGCGCGCCCCGGCCGCGCGCGTCAATTTCGATTTCAAGTTTCGACCCGCCGCAGCATCTCGTGGTACGCCTCTTCGACGCCGCCCAGGTCGCGGCGGAAGCGATCCTTGTCGAGTTTCTGGCGGGTGGCCTTGTCCCAGAAGCGGCAGGTATCGGGGCAGATTTCGTCGCCGAGCAGGATATGGCCGTGATGGCGGCCGAACTCGAGCTTGAAGTCGACCAGGATAACGCCGCGCTCATCGAGAAAACGGCGCAGGATCTCGTTGATGTGCAGCGCGGCGCTGTGGATGATCGCCAGCTCTTCTTCGGTCGCCCATCCGAACAGGATCGCGTGATCGGCGATGATTAGCGGATCGTCCAGCGGGTCGGACTTGTAGTAGTACTCGACCACCGGATACTTGAGCGTCTCGCCTTCCTCGCGTCCGAGCCGTTTGGCCAGCGAGCCGGCGACGATATTGCGCACGACGGTCTCGACCGGAATGATGTCGAGCCGCTTGCACAGCATCTGGCGGTCGTCGAGGCGGCGGACGAAATGGGTCTTGACGCCGTGGTGCTCGAGCATGGTGAAGAACAACTCCGACATGCGGTTGTTCATCACGCCCTTGTCCTCGATAGTGCCGCGCTTCTTGGCGTTGAAGGCGGTGGCGTCATCCTTGAAGTACTGGATTATGAGGTCAGGGTCGGAGGTCGAGTAAAGTTTCTTGGCCTTGCCCTCGTAAAACATCTCGCGTTTTTCTGGTGTTGTTTCCACTTGTCCTACCGATTGGAATCAGGTTGCGGGTTGAGTGAACTTAACCGCCTGGCTTTGAACTGATGCGACCTTCACCTGTATAGACTGTCAACTACCTGACGGGGCGGCGTGTAACAAATCCGTAAACGTCCTGTATCCACAAAATGAAGCCGGTTATTCACATCGCATCCACAGATCGATGTGGATAGCTCTAACCTCCGCGCCGCTTGTCCGGCTCCGGCGGCGGCGCGAAGCGCTCGACCAGTTCCGCGGCCAGCCCGAGGTAGTTGCGCGGCGTCAGCTTGCGGAGCGCGTCGCGGGCGCCGTCCTTGAGCGGCAGCGCCGCGATGAATTCCTCGATTAGCGCGCGGTCGACCCGTCGCCCGCGGGTCAGCTCCTTGAGCGTCTCGTAGGGCCGCGGCATCCCGTGCCGGCGCATCAAGGTTTGAATCGCCTCGGCGACGACCTCCCAGGTCTGCTCGGCGTCGAAATCCTCCGCGATGCGCCGTTCGTTGACCTCGATGCGATCGAGGCCGCGGCCCAGCGACGATAGCGCGACGATCAAATGCCCGCATGCGGTGCCAACCGCGCGAATCGCGGTGCTGTCGGTCAAATCGCGCTGCCATCGCGAGACCGGCAGCTTGGTCGCCAGATGCTCGAAGAGCGCAGTGGCGATCCCGAAGTTGCCTTCCGCGTTCTCGAAATCGATCGGGTTGATCTTGTGCGGCATTACCGACGAGCCGGTCTCGCCCTTGACCACTTTCTGCGAGAAGTAGCCGATCGAAATGTAGGCCCACATGTCGCGGCAGAAGCCGAGCAGGATGGTGTCGATGCGGATCAGGATCCCGAATAGCTCCGCGATGAAGTCGTGGCTCTCGATCTGCGTGGTGAGCGGGTTCCAGACCAGCCCGAGGCCCTCGACGAAACTTTGCGAATGCGCGAGCCAGTCGACCTCGGGCGATGCGAATCGATGCGCGTTGAAATTGCCGACCGCGCCGTTGAGCTTGCCGAGATATTCCTGGCACTTGAGCTGCTTGAGCTGGCGGTCGAGACGCGCCGCGAAAATCGCCAGCTCTTTTCCGACCGTGGTCGGCGAGGCCTCCTGCCCGTGGGTCCGCGCGAGCATCGGAAGCGTGCGGTAGCGATGCGCCAGTCCGGCGATCGCGCTGGTTGGCTTCTGGAGCGCCGGCGCGAGCGTGGTCTCGACGAACTCTTTCAGGATGAGCGCATAAGCAAGATTGTTGATGTCCTCGGAGGTGCACGCGAAATGTACCATCTCGACGGGCAGCTTCGCATCGAGCGCCGCGATGCGCTCCTTCAGGAAATACTCGACCGCCTTGACGTCGTGATTGGTCTCGGCTTCCAGGGCCTTGGCGCGGCGTGCGTCCTCAAGGGTGAAGTTTTCGTAAATCGCGCGAAGCTTGCGAACCGTCGCGGTGGAAAGCGGAGCGAGCGGATCGAACGACCGATTCTCGGCGAGCGAGAGGTACCATTCGACCTCGACGCGGACCCGGTAGCGAATCAGCGCGAACTCGCTGAAGTACGCTTCCAGAGCGCGAGTGCGGGCGCGATAGCGCCCATCGATCGGCGTAACCGCCGTAAGTGCGAGGTCGATGTCGGAATTCCTGGAGCTCACCGTCGCCGGTTCTGTCAGAGCGATCTGACGCGTCAATTATCCCGTATTTCGTCCCGCAATCAAAACAGGGTTACGCGGCTGGCAAGAGTCCTGTTTTAAACTCGAGCTTCGCTCCATACTGAACGGGCTCTCAAGTTTCTGCGTTGCAATCCTCAGCCGGGCAACGCCATCCAGGCGGCCAGGGTTGCGGTTTTTTCTTCGGCGCTCCAGGGGCGGCCAACGGTGCGGCCCATCTCGTTCACGGCGGATTTGAGGTCGGCGGGCTTGCGGCCCAGCGCGACGGATGCCGCCTCGAATGCGTCGCGTTCCAGGATGTACAGATGCGGCAGGCCGAGCGCGTCGGCGCCCTGCTCCATCGCTTTCCAGAACAGGCGGCCCTCCAGCGCGTGCGCGCGGATGTGCGAGCGGCCGAGCGGTCCGGGATCCTTGTCGGTCGCAACGACCAGGCCGATACCGCTCAGACGATGGCCGGAAGCGTGTAGTTCCTTTGCGAGGTCGCCAATCGCGCGCGTCGCGAGCGCCTTAATGGTCGCGGTGGCGCGTTTCACGACCGCGACGCCCTCGGATTCCGGAAGCTCGAGGGCGGCGTGATAAGGCTGGAACGATTCCGGTAACTTTGGATCGCGCAGATTCACGGACGCCCGGCGGAGCACCTGCGGCAGCGCGCCGGTTCCGGCGACGATTATCCCCGTCGCGCGTCCGGTCTTGACGCGGAAGCCAATCGCCGCGTTGAGACCCTTTTGTCGGTCACTCATTTCGATCATGAGTTCAGCGCCCGGTATGGCCGAAACCGCCCGAGCCGCGCGCGGTCGGCACAAGGTTCTCGACTTCGACGATCGCGGCGCGGGAGACTGGCGCGATCACGAGTTGCGCGATGCGATCGCCGGGGCGGATCTCGATAGCAAGCTCGCCGAGATTAACCAGTAGGATTTTAACCTCGCCGCGAAAGTCGGCGTCGATCGTGCCAGGAGAGTTGACCAGCGCGAGTCCCTCCGCGAGCGCGCGACCGCTGCGCGGGCGCACCTGGCCCTCGTATCCGGGCGGAATCTCAAGCGCGATTCCGGTCGGGATCGCGCGCCGCTCGCGCGGCGCCATAAAGAGCGGCGCGTCAAGATCGGCGCACAAGTCCATCCCGGCGGCATGCTCGCTCTGGTACGCAGGTATCCGCGCGCTATCGCGCAGGCGGCGAACTTTGACCGTCGGTGCCGTCATCGGTGGTTAACGAGATAGCAGCGAAAGGGAGGTAAAGAAAGAAACCCAAACTTCTGAAACCTCACGAGGTTTCAGGCTTCCCTTTCGGCCAAGATGCGCGCTTCGCGCTCTCAGAAATTAACGCTTAGAACTTGAAGACTTTCAGGGCGTTTTCGCGCAGGTACGCGCGCCGGGCTTCGTCCTTGAGCGGGACTTGCCAGCCTTCGGCGGCGCATCGTTGCATCGTCAGGAGCGGGTAGTCGCTGGCCCACATTATCTTGTCGCGGCCGCGGGTGTTGGCTAGCTGCCAAATCTCTTGCGGGATGTGCTTGGGCGCCCATGCGGACGTGATCAGAAAAAAATTCGGGTACTTTTGCAGCAGGGCCACTACCTCCAGCTGCCAGGGATGTCCTAAGTGGCAGCCCACCACTATCAGCTCCGGAAACGCCAGCAGGACTTCGTCGAGCGCGAGCGGCTGCTGTGGCCACGCCGGGCGCATCGGGCCGGGCACGCCTACATTGATCTTGATCGGGATGCCGAGCTCGACGCATTTCGCGTAGATCGGAAAATAGCAGGCATGATTGGGCGCGAGGCCGATCACCGACGGCATGATCCAGCACGAGCGGAAACCGAACTCCTTGACCGCCCGTTCCAGCCTGCGCACCGATTTCATCATCCCGGTCGGATCGACGCCGATGCATCCGTGAAAACGTCCCGGGTAGTCGGCGACCACTTTTGCGGTCTTGGCGCAGAGCGAATCGTAGAGCTCATCGGAAATGTTCTGGCCGACTTGATAGGGGCTGCGATGGAGCTGCAGGACGCCGGCGGTTAGCACGCCCTTCTCGACCCCGGCGGTGTCCATCTCCTGGATCAGATCCTCGATGCTGGCGCCCTGCGAGAACGCCTTGTCGGGCTTGAACCACTTCGCGATGTTGGGATCCATCGGAGGCGCGGGCGCGTCGTCTTTGCGCGGCCGCGGCCGCTGCGGCAAACCGACGAACGCGTCTACGAGCTGGTATTCCGGCGCCACGCGAGGCCTCACGCGAGCGGAGAGAAGACCTCGGCGCCGAGCTTGCGGCCCTTCAAGTCGCCGAGCAGCACCATCGCCATCTGATCGGCTTTGAACCACGACGAGGTCAGCGCGACGATCTGATCGTTGGTGACCTTGTCGATTTCCGCCGCGAGCTCTTCCAGCGGTACGTCGCGCCGATAGCTGATCTCGTTGCGCGCCAGCCGGTTCATCCGGCTGTCGGTGGATTCCATCCCGAGGATCATGTTGCCCTTGAGTTGGCTCCTGGCGCGGGCGAGCTCGTCGGGCGTGATTCCCTCGCGGGCGACTTTTTTGAGCTCGCCGGTGGTGACCTCGAGCACCTCCTCAACCCATTCGGGATTGGTGCCCGCGTAGACGGCGAAGTAGCCCGAGTCGAGGTACTGGGAAATGAACGAGTAGATGCTGTAGACGCGCCCGCGTTTCTCGCGCACTTCCTGGAACAGGCGCGAGGACATCCCTCCGCCAAGGGCGGTATTGAGGACCGCGGCTGCGTAACGCAGCGGATCGGTCTGGCTGAGACCGGGACCACCGATGACCAGATGCGCCTGTTCGAGTTTCTTTTCGTGCGTGATCACCGACGGCCGCGCGACCGGCGGAGTGATTGGCTCCTGGCGGCCGTCGCCCTGTACACCGCCGAACAACCGGGCGCATTGCGCGACCAGGCGCTCATGATCGACCTGGCCGGCCGCGGTGATGAACACGCGGCCCGCGCGATACTGCGCCGCCATGAACGTTGTCAGCAACTCGCGGTCGATCGCGTTGACGGTCTCCACGCTGCCGAAAATCGGCAGCGAGAGCGGATGCCCGCGCCAGAAGTTGAGCGTGAACAGGTCGTGAATGAAATCGTCGGGCGTGTCTTCGGCCTGGGAAATTTCCTGCAGCACCACCTGGCGCTCGCGATCGATCTCACCGGCGTCGAAGACCGAGTCGAGAAAGATGTCGGCGAGCAGGTCGGTCGCCATCTCGAGATCCTGGCCGAGGATCTTGGCGTAGTAGCAGGTCGATTCCTTGCCGGTGAACGCGTTGAGGATGCCGCCGACCGCGTCGACTTCCTCGGCGATCTGCGCGGCGCTGCGCTTTTTGGTGCCCTTGAAGAGCAGATGCTCGATGAAATGGGAGACGCCGTTTTCGCTCGGCACCTCGTAGCGCGAGCCGTTTTCGACCCAGATTCCGATCGACGCCGACATCACCTGCGGCATCGACTCGCTGAGCACGCGGAGGCCGTTGGGTAGAACGCTCTTATTGATCATCAGGATGACCGGCTACTTGCCTTTCTGCGCGGCGTCCTGCTGCGCCTCGCGGAGCGAGAGCCGGATCTTGCCGCTGCGATCCACGTCGAGCACCTTGACCTTGATCTGGTCACCCTCGTGCAACACGTCCTCGACGCGGCGGATGCGCTCGTTGGAGATTTGCGAGATATGGAGCAGGCCGTCGGTGCCGGGCATGATTTCGACGAACGCGCCGAACTCGACGATCTTGCGCACGGTGCCGTCGTAAATCCTGCCGATCTCGGGCTCGGCGGTGATCGCCTGGATGGCGGCGATCGCTTTGTCCATCGCGACTCCGTCAGCCGACGCGATTAGCACGGTGCCGTCGTCCTCGATATCGATCTTGCAGCCGGTCTCCTCGACCAGGCCGCGGATCACCTTGCCGCCGGGGCCGATAACGTCGCGAATCTTGTCGGGCTTGATATGCAGGGTGACGATGCGCGGCGCGTACGAGGAGATCTCCTTGCGCGGCGCCTTCATCGCTTTGGCCATCGCGGCGAGCACGAACAGGCGCGCGTCGCGCGCCTGGAGGAGCGCCTGGCGCATCACGTCGCGGGTGACGCCGCCGACCTTGTTGTCCATCTGGATCGCGGTGACGCCGGTCGCGGTGCCGGCGACTTTGAAGTCCATATCGCCAAGATGATCCTCGTCGCCGAGGATGTCGGTGAGGACGCGAATCTTGTCACCTTCCTTCACCAGGCCCATCGCGATTCCCGCCACCGGAGCCTTGATCGGCACGCCCGCGTCCATCAGCGCGAGAGTGCCGCTGCACACGGTCGCCATCGAAGAGCTGCCGTTGGACTCGAGCACTTCGCCGACAACGCGAATGGTGTAGGGGAAGGCTTCCTCGTCGGGGAGAATCGGCGCCAGCGCGCGCTCGGCGAGCGCACCGTGGCCGATCTCGCGGCGCGACGGATTGCGCAGGAACTTGACCTCGCCGGTGGAGAACGGCGGGAAATTATAATGAAGGAGGAATTTTTTGAAGCGCTCGCCCAGCAGGGCGTCGATCTTCTGCTCGTCGGACGACGTCCCGAGCGTGACCGTGGCGAGCACCTGGGTCTCGCCGCGGGTGAAGACGGCGGAGCCGTGAGTGCGCGGCAGCACGGAGACCTCGGCGCTGAGCGCGCGGATGTCGGTGGACTTGCGCTCGTCGATGCGCTTGTCGTTGTCGAGAATCTCGCGGCGCACGCGATCGCGAACCAGCCGATCGCAGGCCTCGGCGAGCTCGTTGGCGCGGTCGGGAAATTTGCCCGCGAGATCGGCGACCACTTTGTCGGACAGCGCATAGACCGCCGCGCCGCGCTCCTTCTTGCCGTGGATCGCCAGCGCCTTTTCGACGCCGTCGCCGAGATGGGTTTTCACTTCGGCGAGCAGGGCGGGATCGAGCACCTTGGATGTGAAGGCGCGCTTGGGCTTGCCGGCTAGCTTGCGCAGCTCTTCCTGCATTTTGAAGATCGGCGCCATCGCCTCGTGCGCGGTGAACAGCGCCTCGAGGATCGCTTCTTCGTCGACGACCTGGGTGCCGCCCTCGAGCATCATGATCGAGTCGGGCTTGGCCGCGACCACCATCGAGATGTCGCTGTCCTCGAGCTCGCCAAGTTTCGGATTGACGACGATCCTGCCGTCGATGCGGCCCATGCGGACCGCGGCCACTGGACCGCTGTGCGGGATGTCGGAGACTTCGAGCGCGGCGGAGGCGGCGATCAGCGCGAGCGTGTCGGAGTCGTTGTCGCGGTCGGCGGAGAGGACGGTGACGATGATTTGAGTTTCGCGATCGTAGCCCTTGGGGAACAGCGGGCGCATCGCGCGGTCGATGAGGCGCGAGGTGAGGACTTCCTTTTCCGAGGGGCGTCCTTCGCGCTTGAAGAATCCGCCGGGGATTTTGCCCGCGGCGAAGGTCTTCTCGACATAGTCGACGGTGAGTGGCAGAAAGTCGATCTTGTCGCGGCCCTCGTAGGCCGAGACGGCCGTCGCGAGCACCACGGTCTCGCCATACTGGGCGAGCACGGAGCCGTGCGCCTGCTTGGCGAGCCTGCCGGTTTCGAGCGAGAGTGTCCGCCCGGCGAATTCAATTTCCAGTTTTTGATACATTCAGACGTTATGTAAGGAGGGCGTTCGGGGCTGCGTGACAACTGCGGATGGTTTCCGCCGGGCGCCGTAGGTGGCGCGCCTGGATTCCGGCCGGGCGGCTGGCCCAGGCCCGCATTCCCGAGGTTCGGGACGCGCGGCCGATATAGCAGCCTTACCTCCGGATGCCGAGCTTCTCGATCAGGCCCTTGTAGCGGGAGACATCGCGCGAGTGCAGATAGTCCAGTAGCCGGCGCCGCTTGCCGACCAGCCGCAGGAGGCCTCGGCGCGAATGATGGTCCTTCGCGTGGGTGCCGAGATGCGTGGTCAGTTGCTCGATCCGGGCCGACAGCAGAGCGACCTGAACTTCAGGCGAGCCGCTGTCGTTGGTGGTCCGGGCGTTGCCCTGTACGATTTCCCGTTTAAGGGTTGCCGAGAGAGGCATCAGGGGTTCTTTCTTTTCCCTTCTTCTTCCTTGTTAACTCGCCAACGTAGCAGAGGGATAACGGCGAGTAAAGCCGGCGTTCAGGAGTGGCGATTCGGGGCGACCGTCAGCGGACGGCGCGCTGGCCGCGCGCTGCGGTCCACTTGCGCACTACCTCGACCGCGCGCGCGGCAATGGCGCGCTCGGGGCTCGCTGAGGCCGCCTCGTCGGTAAGCTCGATCAGCACGCCGTTGGGGTCGGAGAAGTAGATCGACTCCCGTTTGGGGCCGTGCTCCTCGGTCCAATAGGAGACCGCATGCGCCTCGAGCCTGCGCTTCCACGCCTCGAGCGCGTCGCTCGACTCGACCGCCATCGCGACGTGGCGAATGTCCTTGGGCAGTCCATCGTCGCCGGGACGCTTGATGCCGTCATACTCGAAGAAGTCGAGCACGCGGCCGTCGCCGATCGCGAACGAGGTGAGCAGGAACGACCGGGCCTTCCACGCTTTGGCATCGCCTTCCATCGCGAAGACCAGGCTGAGGCCCATCACCTCGGTGTAGAAGCGATAGGTCTCGCCGGCGTCGAAGCTGGGAAAGGCGAGATGATCGAGATGAAGTTTCACAGAGCTCATCGCGCACCTCCGTCAGGCGGTCGTGCGCGCGGCGATCGTCGTCGCGAATCGCGCGGCACCGCGAGGTTGCGGCAAGTTCGAATCCTCGCGTGGTTTCCGTCTTGACGCAACCGGCGGGCGACTCTAGCGTAGCCCTCATGAAGATCTACGATTTCACTTTTGCTCCCAATCCGCGCCGCGTGCGCATGTTCCTGTCCGAGAAAGGAATCAAGGTTCCCTACGAGCAGGTCGATATCATGTCGGGGCAAAACCGCACACCCGAGTTTCTCAAGAAAAATCCGATGGGCGGGCTGCCGGTGCTCGAGTTCGACGATGGCGCCCACCTCTGCGAGTCGGTGGCGATTTGCCGCTACTTCGAAGGGACGCATCCAGAGCCGGTCCTGATGGGCGCCGACACGCGCGATCGCGCATTCGTCGAGATGTGGGACCGGCGCATGGAGCTGGATCTGTTCGGTCCGATCGCGCGCGCGTTTCAAAACACCACCGAGCTGTTCAAGGGACGCATGCAGCAGTTCCCCGATTATGGCAACGCGCAGCGCGAAACCGCGATCCAGCGCCTGCGATGGCTCGACGGCGAGCTCAAAGATCGGAAGTTCATCGCTGGCGACCGCCTGACGATCGCGGACATCACGGCGTTCGTGGGAATCGAGCTCGGACGTACGATGGGCGGGCTGGTGATTCCGGAGGAATTGAAAAACGTGAGCCGTTGGCTCGCGGAGATGTCACAGCGGCCGAGCGCGCAAGCTTGAGCGCGCCGGCGGTGATCCTGCAATCGCGGGAGGAGAGCCGCGGTGACGTCAGGCGCGTGCGACGGTCTCACGCTGCTACGACGCCAGCACCCGCGGGATTGACGGCGTCGCAGCATAGTTTTAAATTGCAACCACTATGAAAATCTACGAATATACTCAGGCTCCAAATCCACGCCGCGTGCGCGTCTTCCTGGCCGAAAAGGGAATCACGGTTCCGTTGCAGCAGGTGGATATAGCGACGGCCGAAAACCGCAAGCCCGAATTCCTCAAGATCAATCCGATGGGCGGGCTGCCGGTGCTCGAGCTCGACGACGGCACCCGCATCGCCGAGTCGGTCGCGATCTGCCGCTACTTCGAGGCGCTGCATCCCACACCTCCGCTGATGGGCACCGACGACAAGGACAAGGCGGTTGTCGAGATGTGGAACCGGCGGATGGAGTTCGAGATCCTGTCGATGACCGCGTCGGCGTTCCGCAACACCAGCGATTTTTTCAAGGGACGGATCCCGCAGGTGAAGGAATACGGCGAAGTCTGCCGCGGCGCCGCGCTGAAGCGGATGGAATGGCTCGACACGGAACTCGCCAACCGCAGGTTCATCGCCGGCGACCGCTACACGATCGCCGACATCACCGCGCTCATCGGTATCGACTTCGGCCGCACCACTGGAATCAAGATTGCGCCGGAGCAGAAGAACCTCGCGCGCTGGCACCAGGAAGTCGCGAGCCGCCCTAGCGCTAAGGCGTAACGCACCTCGATCGGCTCTCACACTTCGACTTTTGCTGCGGCCGCGTGTCATCCGACGCGCGGCCGCTTTCGTTTGATCGCGCTACGGATAGATCGGCACGTACATGCGATACAGCATCAGATAGATCACGACGCCGGTCACCGACACGTACATCCACAGCGGCCACGTCCATCGCGCGATTCGTCGATGCTTTATGAAGTTGCCACTGAGCGCGCGCCACAGCGTGATCATCACCAGCGGGACGATCGTGAATGCCAGGATCACGTGCGGAATCAGAATCGCGAAATAGACCGGACGGATCCATCCGTGGCCGCCGAAGCGCACGTTGCCGACGTGATAGTGATAAATCACGTACGAAGTCAGGAACACGGCGGAAAAGACGATCGCGCTGAGCATGCATGCGCGATGCGCGCGGATCCATCGCCGCCTGATGAGGATAAACCCGGCCAGCAGCAGGATTGTCGCGGAGCCGTTGAGGACGGCGTTCAGCGGCGCGAGCCAATGATAGTTGGACAAAGCGGCCAGCGCTCCTTAGCCGCCCGCTTGGGAGCCTATGAGTTGGGCGCCGCGGAAACGTCGACGGGAACGCTGCCCGGCGCGTTCCGCTTATGCGCCCACGCGCGCTTGCTCAAGTCGGGGCGCAGCATCAGGTAGCAGAACGCGACCAGGACCAGCGGCGTCGCCGCGATGATCCACAGCCCGCGCCGTTCCATCGCCAGATGCATGAAGTACATCGCGACCATGGTCGCCTTCGCGAGCGCCAGCGCGACCAGCAATCCGATCTTGATCACCGTCGGCAGGTTCATCGCGTAGACCAGCAACTCGGCGCCGGTCAGCACCGTCAGGTAGATGAAGATCGCGATGTAGTTGGTCTGGTGATCCTCGTGCGCAGCGGCGCTGCTATGGGTGGCTGTCTCGGTCGTCATCGCATCAATTCCCGTTTTCGATTTTCGCTTCGCACCAGGTCCGTGGTTCTAGATCAAGTAGACGAAGGTGAAGATCAGGATCCACACCAGATCGACAAAGTGCCAGTACAGCCCCGCGATCTCGACCAGCCCCGCTTTGGCCTGCGTGATCTTGCCGGTCAGTCCGCGGATCAAGAGCACGCTGTTATACACCACGCCGCCGAACACGTGGCATCCGTGGAAGCCGGTCAATATGAAGAACGTCGCGTCGAACAGATCGCGCCGGATCGACATCCCGCGCTCGCCGAGCAGATGATGCCACTCAAACGCCTGCATCGACAGGAATGCGACTCCGCCGACGATGGTCAGGAACATGAAGGTGCGGAACTTCGACTGGTTGCCGTGCTGGATTCCCGACAACGACTCGACCATCGTGACGCTCGAGCAGATCAGGATGAACGTCATGATCGCGGTGGTCGTGATGCCGAGATAGTCCGATGGATTCGGCCAGTTGACGTTGTGATAGCGCAGCGCGCCGTACGCGGCGATGCCCGCGCCAAAGGTCATCGCGTCGCCGGCCAGGAACACCCACATCCCGAGCTTGCCCGAATTGCCGGGCGTTAACGACGGCTCGAGCTCGTCGACGAACTCCGCGCCATGCGCATGAGTCTCTACTGCGGCAGCCTCACTCATCTCCTGTTTCCCCGTCTCTCGCGAAATTTAATCCGCGGCGAAATTCACTCTACGATCGTTCGACGCAAGCCCGCCGCTCAGCGCTTGGGCGGCGTCGACACCTTCACTGCCAGGCTCCGCCGATTTGCCCTGCGCCACGCGACGAACACGATTCCGCCGATCAGGCCAAAGGTCACGTACGGTCCCGACAGCATGAACAGCACGCTGGTGTTGAAGGCGTGACCCGCGTGATCGCCCGGCGACAGCCCGCACATCGCACACGCCAAAGCCGCCCGCGGCGCGAGCGACGGTACGGCCGCCACCGCGGCAATCGCCATCGATTTCACTCCGTTGAACTTCATCGCCGAACCTCCAAGCGCAGCAATCTACATCAAATAAACCAGCACAAACAGCAGCGGCCAGATCGCACAGACGAAAAACCAGTACACCGCCAGCACCTCGACGCCCGAGGCGTTGCGAGCGTTGTAGCGGCCGCGCCATGCCGCGATCGCCACGCATACCAGCCACGTCACGCCCGCGGTCACGTGCAGCCCGTGGCATCCGATCAGCGTGTAGAACGTGCCGCCATAGGCGCCGCTGGAAATCTTGAGCCCGTGCGCGATCAGCCGCACCCATTCCGAGCCCTGCACGATCAGAAACGTGGTGCCCAGCACCGCGGTGATTGCGAGATAGTTGCGCAGCAGCCGCTGGCGGTTCTTATGCGTCGCGCGCACCGCGAGAAACATCGTGACCGCGCTGATCAGCAGCACGAAGGTGTTGACCCAGGTGACGGCCGTCGGGAGCTTTGGCAGCGCGGGCGGCGGCCAGAACGGCGCGGAGAGCCGGAAGATCAGGAACGAGCCGATCAGCCCGCTGAATAGCATCATCTCCGACCCGACGATCGCGAGCACCGCGATCATCCCGTTGGTCATGAACGCGCGCTCGCGATGGTCGCCGCCGCCTCCGCCGGAGGTGACGTCGCCGGAACCGGGCTTCCTGCCGGGGATGATTAACGGTCTTACTTTTGCTGCGCTGCCGGGCATCGCGTCACTTTAAGCTTCACGCTCGATGCTTCACGATAATAGTCACTACCGATATCACTACCAGAAAAACCATTACTCCGATCAATATTTTCAGCAGCCGCCGGTTCTCCGAGCGCACTTCTTCACGGATCAAGGTTGACGGCATCGGCTCTTCTCACCCTTCAACTGAACTTTACTCTCGAGCGTGACTGTCCTTCACCTGACCTTATCGAGCACCATCACCAGCAGCACCACCGGCAGATAAACGATCGATGCGAACAGCAGCCGGCGCGCCGAGGCCGCCGATCTCGCCCGCACCATCGCGAGCCCGCACACGAACATGCCGGCTCCCAGAGCCATCGCGACGATCATGTACGGCGTGCCCGCGTAGCCGAGAATGGTCGGCATCATGCCCGCGACGATCAAGGTGAGCGTCGCGGCTACGACCACCGGATTGGCGACGTTGCCGCGCGGCGTATCGCGCGGCAGCAGCCACAGCCCCGCGCGCGCGTAGTCCTTCTGATAGAGCCGCGCGATCGCGAGCGAATGCGGCAGTTGCCACAGGAACATGATCGCGAACATCGCAAACGGTTCCAGCGTCAGGCTCCCGCGTGCGGCCGCCCATCCCGCGACGGGAGGCAGCGCGCCCGGTATCGCGCCGACCAGGTTGCAGAGCCACGACACGCGCTTGAGCGGCGTGTACCCGCACAGGTAAACGATCGCGATCGCCGCGATCACGCCCGCGCACAGCCAGTTGTTCATCACGCCGAGATACAGCACGCCCGCCGCGGTTATAGCCACGCCGAACGCCAGCGCCTCGACCGGGCGCATCCGGCCGTCGGGCAGCGGGCGCTTGCGGGTGCGATCCATGCGGCTGTCGACGTCGCGCTCGATATATTGGTTGAGCGCCAGCGTACCGCCTGCCGCGAGCGCGGTGCCGAGCAACAAGTTCAGCGCCGCGGCGAAATCGAATCCGCCGCGCGATCCCAGGTAAAATCCCGCCAGCGTCGTGACCAGGACCATCGCGACCACGCGCGGCTTGGTAAGCGCGAGGTAGTCGGCAGCGCGGCCGCGGACGATCGGAACCTCGGTCACGATAGTGGCGGCGCGGGCGCTCACGCGGTGACCTGGCGTTCGATTATTTGATTCGCACGCGTGCGCTGCGCATCCTCGCGCGCCGCCGCGGCGCGATTCGGCAGACCGAAAATGTGATACGCGCGAAGCGTCAGCGAGAGGCTGGTTGCGAGCACCGCCGCGCCGATCGCGACGTGGCTGGTGGTCGGGATCACCGAGCGCACGCTCCAAACCGTGATCGCGCCCAGGCATACCTGTACGACCAGCAGCAGGAACAGTCCGAGCGCGGTGCGCCGCAGCGTGCGATCGTTCGCATGACGCCGGAGCACGCGCGCGACGGTCCAGATAATCATGCAGCTCACGACCACCGCGCCGCATCGATGCGCAAAATTGACCGCGACGTACTCGTCGAAGTACGGCGGAATCAGATGGCCGAACGACAGCGGAAAGTCGGGAATGATCAGGCCCGCGCCCAGATGCCGCATCAGTGCGCCGATCAGGATCTGCACATAAATGACGGCAGTCGTGATGCCCGCGAGCATCGCCAGCGGGATGCGCGCGGCCAGCTCCTCGCGATGCGGTGTGCGCTCCCAATTCGGATTGGTGAAAATCGCGATCGATACCATCAGGCAGAAGAACGCCTGCGCGGTGGCCGCGTGCGCGACCGCGATCGGCAGCGGCAGCAGCAACAGCACCGTGATCCCGCCGAGAATCGCCTGCACTATGATCAGCGCGAATGCCGCCAGCGCCGTGTTGCGAACCCATCGCCGCGGCTCCGCACGCATCGTCCACGCCATTAGCGCGAGCGTCAGGATCGTCACCGTGCCGGCCGCCACGCGATGGCCGTACTCGAAGCGGACGCCCCCCTGCAGCGCCGGGATCAGCTTGCCGAAGGCGAGCGGCCAGTCCGGCACCGCGAGCGCCGAGCCCGTCGAGGTCACCAGTCCGCCCACGAAGATGAGGCCGAAGGTCGCGCATGCGGTCAACACCGCAAAGCGATGCAGTCCGCGGGTGCGGTCGGGACCATTAGCCATTCGATTCATCTAACCGTTTCTTGCGAATACCCTATTGCTTGCGAATACCCTGTTCCTTGCGAATACCTGTTTCGCGCAATTAGCTATTCCGCCCAATAGTCAGTCCGCGGCTGCCGTCTCGTGCTCGAGCTTCTGCGACTGCGGCAGGTAATCCTCTTCGACCTCGGGCGAGCTGTATTCGTACGGCCCGCGGTAGACCACCGGCACCGGTCCCGGCCAGTTGCCGTGCGGCGGCGGAGACGGCGTAGTCCAATCCAGGGTGTTGGCCCGCCACGGGTTCTCGTCCGCCTTCTTGCCCCACTTGAGTCCGTAGATGATGTTGGCCAGGAACAGGAACTGCGCCGCGCCCAGCACGAAAGCGCTGATCGAGATGAACTCGTTGACCGGAATGAGCGGTTTCAGAAAATCGTACTGCTGCGGATTGTAGATGCGCCGCATGTGGCCGCCCATCCCGAGGATATGCATCGGGAAGAAGGTGCAGTTGAACGCGACGAACGTGATCCAGAAATGAATCTTGCCGAGCCGCTCGTTCATCAGGCGCCCGAACATCTTCGGGAACCAGTAAGTAACCCCCGCAAATACTCCGAACAGACTGCCGCCGAATAGTACGTAATGGATATGCGCGACGATGAAGTAGGTATCGTGGATATACATATCCACCGGCGTGCATGCCATCCAGATTCCCGACAGCCCGCCGATCACGAACATCGAAACGAACGCGAGCGCGTTGAGCATCGCGGGCGTGTAGTGGATGTTCGCCCTTATAGAGAGTGCCCAGCCAGTTGAAGGTCTTGATCGCCGACGGCACCCCGATGACCATCGTGGTGATCATGAAGCCGCTTCCCAGCGCCGGATCCATCCCCGACTGGAACATGTGATGGCCCCACACGATCCAGGACAGGAACGCGATCGCGATCATCGCATAGGCCATCGCGCGGTACCCGAAAATCGGCTTGCGCGAAAAGGTCGCGATGACGTCCGAGGTGATGCCCATCGCGGGCAGGATCATGATGTAGACCTCGGGATGGCCGAAGAACCAGAACAGATGCTGCCAGAGCAGCGGCTCGCCGCCGCCGGTGGGAATGAAAAAGTGCGTCCCCGCCATCCGATCGAACAGCAACAGCGCCAGCGCGGTGGTGAGCACCGGCAGCGCCAGCAGCAGCAGGATCGCGGTGATGAACAGCGACCAGACAACCAGCGGCATGCGGAAAAACGTCATGCCCCTGGTGCGCATGTTGATGATGGTCGTGATGTAATTTATCGCGCCCATCAGCGACGACACGCCGAGCACGATCAGCGAGATGCACCAGAGGTTCTGCCCCCAATCGACGCCGGTGTAGTTCGGCACCGCGCTCAACGGCGCGTATGAGGTCCAGCCCGCGGCCGCCGGTCCGCCAGTCACGAAAAATGACGACAGGATCAGCACCCCGGCTACCGCGCCGACCCAGAACGAGAGCATATTCAGCTTCGGGAAAGCCATGTCGCGCGCGCCGATCATCAGCGGGATCAGGAAATTGCCGAAGCATCCGACCAGGATCGGCATGATCACGAAGAAGATCATGATGGTCGCGTGCATGGTCAGGAATGCGTTGTAGCTGTTGGGCGGGATAGCGCCATCGTACATCATCGGCTCCGGCACCCAATGCATCAAAGGCACCTGCGTCTCGGGCCACGCCAGCTCCCAGCGCATCATCATCGCCATCAAGCCGCCAATCGACATCATGAACAGCGCCATGAACAGGAACTGGCGCGCGATCATTTTGTGATCGGTCGAGAACACGTAAGTGCGTATGAAGCCCAGCTCGTGATGCTCGGCGTGCGCACTGGGTGCTACTGCTGCTGCGCTACTCATCCTCGGTTATCTCCCCCGGCCGGTTGGGGCCGGCGAATCTTGTCTCTATTGGCCGGAATACGTGTCCTTGAGCCATTTCGCGTAAGCTTCCGGAGTATCGACGGTCAGATTGCCCTTCATTCCCGAATGGCCGAAGCCGCACAGCTCGGCGCACGGAATCTCCCAGGTGCCGGTCTCGCGCGCCTCGAACCAGACCTTGATGACGCGGCCGGGGACGGAGTCCTGCTTGAGCCGCAGCGCGGGAACGAAAAAGCTGTGGATCACGTCCTTCGAGGTCAGGTCGAAGCGCACCACCGTGTTGACCGGCACGTGGAATTCATTTTCCACCGTGACGTCGTCCTTGGTGCCGAGCTTCCCGTCCGGCCCCGGATAAGTGATCTCCCAGTTGAATTGCTTGGAGGTGACCAAGTAGAAGTTCTGCCCCGGCGGCCCATGCTCCTTGATGTCCGCCCAGGTCGAGCGGCTCATGAACGCGAGCACGATCAGGATCACCGCGGTGGCCGTGGTCCATACGATCTCGAGCCGCGTGTTGCCCTCTATATATTCGGCCTTGCGCCCGGGACGGGTGCGGTAGCGAATCAGGAAGGTGACCATCGCGATCATCACCGCGATCCAGACGATGAGCACGATCCAGAAGATCAGCTCGAAGAGCCAATCGATACGCGGGCCGAACGTCGAGATATCATGCGGGAACCACAAGTGTTCGAGCATCGAAACCCTACCTCTTGATCATTTGCGCGCGCCCGGCCGGGCGGGAGCCGGCGCGAGCATGGAGCCAGGAAACGGACGGACCAATCCCGCGCATACCTGTGGCGAGATTATGCGCATCCGCGCAGACATTAGTTAAATGAAAAAACTTCGTCGCTCAGGTGAATTCCGGTTAAGCAACATAGCAATCGCGAAATCGGTTTTCCAGCGTTTTCAAGCCCTTCAGTGCACAGCGCCGGCCAGCCCCGGTGAGCGGCCAAATAGCGCATAGTCGCGCCCGGCTCGGCCGAAGCTCCGGGCGAGCCAGAGCGGCTATCGATCGCGAGGCGACAAGGCGCGGCGACGGCCCTCACACGACTGCACGCCAAAGCGCCGCGACAGAATCATTGCGGGCAGGAGGTCAAAGGGGGGTCAGTCCAGATCGTCAAGATCAATCCAGTCCTCTTTCTCGGCGCGCTCGTACGCACGGTCGAACATGCGCCAGAACCGCTTGTTCTGGGAAAGGGCAAGCGCCTCGAGATCGGTGTCCTCGGTAATCGGCATCAACGCAGCACACGCTTTGCCATTCTTCGTAATCACGACCGATCCCGTTTTCGGAAGCTCACTGATGAGACGGCGCAGCCCAGCCTTAACCGCGCGGACATTTTCGATCTTCACTGGGGTTCCGTCGATTCTCTTTATCTGTACTTGCGGAAAATATCGTCGATGATTCTTTCCGCTACAGCCTTCGGAGATGCCAAAAACAGATAGTACACCACGGCATTTGCGCTGTTTTTCATCGGCAGCGGCTCGGCGACGTGAGCGAACCCGGCAACCTTCCTCAGCCTCTCTCTGAAGGCGGCGACTATTTCCTCATTGGCCTGCTTCACCATTTTTGGAGCGCCAAAGAGATCGGACTGCGGACTTTTCGCGTAGGCGGCCTGTTTCCAGGACTCGTCTCCCCAAAACTTGGTCATTCGCTGGACGCCGCGTTGAGGAATCTTCTGCGGATTTTTCCAAATCGCATTCCGGTTCGTATCCATGACCGGGAAGTTCAGAAACATATCGACCGCACGAGATTGTCCCGCCTGCAGCATCACTTCCCAATCGAGCTGGAGGCCATACGGATCGAGCAGACACAGAGCGCGCTCAAACCGTTGCCATTGAATCGTCGGCAGTAATTCCTTTGTGAGAATCTTGTTGCAGTCGCCTGTGTAAATGCGGACGTCGCTTCTGCTTCCAAATTTCCTCCTGAGGAACGCAGTCTTCTCCGCATTGACGTCGATAAAATAGAACCGATCGAAAGGAGGAGAAACTTTCAGCGCCCGAGCGGGACTGCCCTCAATTTCAGCGCCGGTCTGTTTCGACAAGTGCACCCCGGCACCGCTGAAGCCATCAATATAATATTTCTTTAGCTTGGTTCTCTTGAACGCTTTGGTGTAAGCAGAACCGTATTTTTCTATGATCTCGAGCTTCAGCTCAGACCAGTAACCTACCTCGTCAAATTTAAACGGGGCATCCGTCAAGCGCCAATTCCTGATTCGTATCGTGGCGTTGATGCAATGCGCTTCTCCGGGAAACTGGTTCCACTCTCTGCCTTCAAGCAATCTGCCACCTGCTTTGGGCGTCCTGCCTCCCCATTGCTTGAAAAAGAACGCCACCTTCGATTCGACACATTGATTACGGATTTCAATTGCCCATTTGGGATCCATGGGCCGCGCTCCGGGGCCGCTCTCCCCACCAACTATAACCCAGTCAATGCTTTTGAGATTCAATTTGCCCACCGAACCGATGAGAGGCTCAATTGACAAAAAGCGGACACTGACATTTGCGTTTTGAAGGTGAGTGACGCGAGAGACGACTTTGTCATTTTCAACCGAAACCCCAAACCAGATATGCTCAGGAGCTTTTCGGGTCCGGTAACGCTCGTCGGTGAACTTTTGCAAAAGCGAGCTGCGCTTGGTGAGCACCTGGTAGGTGTGCCAATCGGCCTTTTCCATCGTGTCGAAGACCTTGGAGATATGCTCTTTCGGAATCTCTTTGTGAAAGAGATCGCTCATCGAATTGACGAAAATCATCCGGGACCTTTTCCATTCAATCGGTTGCAAGAGCCTTTCAGGTCGCAGGGTCAGATCGAAACCGCGTTCAAATGGGTGACCAGGCACGCCCCTGAAACGTTCTGAAAATCTGGCCGCGTAGCAATTGTCACAGCCTGCGCTGATCTTGGTGCAGCCCGTGACCGGATTCCAGGTCGCGTCGGTCCATTCAATTGAGCTCTTGTCAGCCATAACTCACCTGCCCCAATACGCTCGCTCACATATTCTAATTTCGTATTCGAGATTTGCCGGCCACGATAGCCCGGTGGTCAACGGGCGAGGAGGGCCGCCACCAACTCGTCAAACTCGTTTCGGGAGGCTCTTGCCGACCGAGTCGAGCCAGGTTTCGAAATCGCCGATTCGCACCTTGTATTCAATTTGCGGCTGCTTGACGTTCACCACGACCACTGCGGCGTCGCGATCGTTCTCGTCGCGCCAGTTACTGTCGCGGAACGCGCGCAGCGCCTGCGCGATGCCCTCGTAAAGACTCGGCGCGGTGACTTCGACCGGATGCTCCATGCCTCGCGAGTCGCGGCATCTTACCCTGAATGTTCGGACCGGCATGACGCGATGGTAGCATTTCGCCTTTTCTTCGCCAAGCGAAACTCGCTCCCCCGGCGACAACGGAGCCGGTCCAAGCCTCGGATGCAGGCGCTGCGCCTGCATCCGACAGGAAGCGCGAAACCCGTAAGGGGTTTCGCATGTCTGCTCTGACGGGGTGGGGTGGGGGAGTTACGCGGGGCCGCGGCGGCGCGCGAGAGGATTCGCGGCGAGGTTGCCGCGGCTAAGCTCGGGGTACACCGCCGACAGGCTGCGCCACATCCGCGCGAATCCCGCGCTGTCGAACGGCTCGGCGATACAGTCCAGTGCGCCTTCACTTAGAAACGCGCGGCCGGTTTCGGCGGCGTCCGCCGCACTCAACATGATGACCGCGGTCGCGGGCGCCTCCTGGTGAATCGCGCGGAACAGCGCCAACCCGTCGAGATCGAGATCGCCGGCGCGCGGCAATTCAGCCTCCAGCGCGACCACGTCGGGCCGCACGGTGCGGAACAAATTGAGCGCATGCGACGCCGTCCCCGCCTCGGCGACCACCGCGCATCCCAGGCACTGCAGATGCTGGCGGATGATCTCGCGGCGCAATCCGGAGCTATCGGCGATCAGGACGCGGACGGACATCGGCGCGGGCCTCTATCGCGATTGGCGATCGGTTTACGATTTTGGCGGTTGAGGCCCGCGATCAACTTTTGAATTGTCATGAGTTGCGCACTACTGATCCCGGCTGGTGCGAGCTGGCCAGCCGGCATAGCCAGCCGAGCAGCGCTGCCAGCCGCCGTACGCGACTTAACGAGCAAGCATCACGCCAAATCTTTGCCGCACGGAGGAGCGCGCGGTGTCGCGACGCTGAGGCTTCCGATGCGCATCGTGAGTCAACGCTGCGATGCGTTGGTCGCGATCCGGGACACATCGTACGCAGTGAATCGAAGCGGTTTCGGTGCCTTACGCCCGCGATGCGGAGCGAGCAGCGGAATCACGCGGAGCGAATTCGGGATTTTGTGTTGCGCAAGGAAATGCGCGCCCCCGGCGACGTAGCCGGGCCCGGCGCGCAAATCCCGCCTGGCCGATGTAACCGCGATGCAACAAATCACCGCGATGCTACGAAAGTCGCGCTCCGCGCCAACCAAAACGACAACGACCGGCGAAGCGGAAAAAAGAAGAGCGGCGAGGCCGTGAAGGCCTCGCCGCTCTATAACGAACCGAATCAGTATCGTTCCGAGCTTACATCATGCCGCCGGGAGGCATTCCAGCACCGGCGCCGGCGCCCTTGTTCTCATCGGGCTTCTCGGCAACCATGCATTCGGTCGTGAGCAGCAGGCTCGCCACTGACGACGCATTCTGCAGCGCGCTGCGGACCACCTTGGTCGGATCCATGATTCCAGCCTTGGCGAGATCCTCGAACTCCTCGGTTCGCGCGTTGAAGCCGAACGGGCCCTTGTTGTTCTTGATCTTGTCGACCACCACCGAGCCTTCCCATCCGGCGTTGCTGGCGATCCACCACGCGGGACCCTCGAGGGCCTTGCGGACGATGTTGATGCCGACCTTTTCGGCCTCGTTGGCGCGCAGGCTTTCCAGCGCGACCGAGGAGCGAATCAGCGCGACGCCGCCGCCCGGGACCATCCCCTCTTCGACCGCGGCGCGTCCGGCGTGCAGGGCGTCCTCGACGCGCGCCTTCTTCTCCTTCATCTCGACTTCAGTCGCCGCGCCGACCCGGATGACCGCGACGCCGCCGACCAGCTTGGCCAGCCGCTCCTGCAGCTTCTCGCGATCGTAGTCGGAAGTGGTCTCGTCGATCTGCGCGCGGATCTGCTTGATGCGCGCCTCGATGTCGGACTTCTTGCCCGCGCCATCGATGATGGTGGTGTTGTCCTTGTCGACCACCAGCCTTTTCGCGCGGCCGAGATCCTGCAGCGTCACGTTCTCGAGCTTGACGCCGAGTTCCTCGGAGATGTTCTTGCCGCCGGTCAGCGTCGCGATATCGTCGAGCATCGCCTTGCGCCGATCGCCGAAGCCGGGCGCCTTGACCGCAACGCACGACAGCGTGCCGCGGATCTTGTTGACTACCAGGGTCGCGAGCGCCTCGCCCTCGATATCCTCGGCGATGATCAGGAACGGCTTGCCGGTCTTCGCGATCGTCTCGAGAATCGGGAGCAGGTCCTTCATCGAGGAAATCTTCTTCTCGTTGATCAGGATGTAGGCGTCCTCGAGCTTGGCCTCCATCCGTTCCGGATCGGTCACGAAGTACGGCGACAGGTAGCCGCGGTCGAACTGCATGCCCTCGACCACTTCCAGAGTGGTCTCCAGCCCGCGCGCTTCCTCGACGGTGATGACGCCTTCCTTGCCGACCTTCTCCATCGCCTCGGCAATGATGTCGCCGATGGTGGAATCGTTGTTGGCCGAGATGGTGCAGACCTGGGCGATCTCCTTGCGATCCTTGGTCGGCTTGGACAGCGACTTGAGCTCGGCGGTGACGGCCTCGACCGCGCGCTCGATGCCGCGCTTGAGCGACATCGGATCGTGGCCCGCGGCCACCATCTTGATGCCCTCGGTGTAGAGTGCGCGCGCGAGCACGGTCGCGGTGGTGGTGCCGTCGCCGGCGATGTCGGAGGTCTTGGAAGCGACTTCCTTCACCATCTGCGCGCCCATGTTTTCGAACTTGTCTTCGAGCTCGATTTCCTTGGCCACGGTCACGCCGTCCTTGGTGACGGTCGGCGAGCCGAAGCTCTTCTCGAGCACCACGTTGCGGCCCTTGGGGCCCAGCGTGACGGTCACCGCATCGGCGAGCACGTTGACCCCTTTGAGGATCTTCTCGCGTGCTTCCTGTGCAAAACGAATTACTTTAGCTGGCATGATCTTTTAGCTCTCCTAAGTTCTTGCTTCACGGTTCAATGTGGGATGGAAGAACAAGCGCCCCGGCGCGCGCGCTTATTCCAGGATCCCCAGGATATCGTCCTCGCGCAGAATCAGATGCTCGTCGCCGAGGAACTTGACTTCGGAGCCCGCGTATTTGCCGAACAGGATCGAGTCGCCGGCCTTGACCTCGAGCGGGATAAGCTTGCCGTCGTCATTGTACTTGCCCTTGCCGACCGCGATGACCTTGCCTTCCTGCGGTTTTTCCTTGGCGGTGTCGGGAATGATGATGCCGCCCTTGGTGCGTTCTTCTTCTTTGATCCGTTTAACCAGAATGTGATCTCCCAGTGGTCGAATCTTGCTCATGAGGAACCCTCTGCCTCCTATGGGTTTCGAATTGTGGTTCGGTCCGGCCGATAATTCCGGCCGTTCAGAAACTAATTATTACTGTCCAAAAAATCAATTGGCACTCAGAGGTCCTGAGTGCTAACGGCAGTCTACTGGATCGCGCGACGAATGCAAGAGCTGGAGGCGGGAAAAATCGTAATGGGAGCGGGCTGCAACTATAGTGCGAGAACGTTCAAAAATTGCAGCGAAATTAGACGTTTACGGTGTTCAGAACGAGCCTTTTCACTCTACGTAGCGGCCTCGAAAGTTACCGGATGCCCAACTTTTTCGCCGACTACCTCGGCTAGCCGCAAGTAGAGCTCGTGGCCATCCTTGTCGTCGAGCCACTGATGCCTGGCGCTGTCCCAGGTGTAGTGCCAGCCATGAGCGTCGGCAGCCAGCCAGATCTGATTGGTCGCAGATTGGCGGCTGAGAATGTAACGCGCGCCGTCGGGGAACTCGATCGTCACCACGCCGTCGGCGGTCGAGTAGTCAACCTCGTCAGGGTCGAGATCCTCGAGCCATTTCGCGACCTTGCCGAGGCATTGGTCGGTAAGCGATGCGAACTCACCAGCATCCATGCTCAAGTCAACCCCGCAGGTCCCCGCACACAGTTCCGTCCACGCTCACGTCAACTCTGCGGCGCCTTCTTCCGCAGTTCCCCGTCCACGCTCACGCGGACCCTTCTTAAGCATCCGCCCACGCTCACATGGACCCTTTTTACGCAGTTCGTCCATGCCCACGTTAACCGTGCGGGCCCTTCTTACGCAGTTCCGTCCAGGCTCACGTTAGCTCTGCGGACCCTTCTTACGCAGTTCCTCGTCGCGGTAGCGTCGGTAGAGCAACGTCCACTCATTGCTGCCCTCGACGATGCCACGTTTGATGGACGCGATCTTGCGTCGCACCACGTTGTCAACCTCGTCGCCCTGCTCCACCCACCCCGCCACCAGCTCCCGAGCCTGCCGCAGCGCGAGCGGAAAGTTCGCGACCTCGACGAGGCCCTCGTCGCGCAGGCGGGCGAGCGATTCGCGGGCGAGGTACAGAATGCGAGCTTCGCTGAGTTTCATTTCATCGATCGCTCATATGCTCATAGCGCGACGTCTCCATCGATCGCTCATACTGTGAAGTTTCATCGATCGATCAGAGGTGTGACGTTTCATCGATCGCTCATCGCGCTACGTTTCTTCGATCGCTCAGAGCGTGAAGTTTTTCTTCTCGGCCAATCGCTGACGGATCATGCCGCGCAGCCGGTTGACGTCCAGGCGCGAGTCTTTGCGCGCCTCCGCCTCCGCCATGCGATCCGCCTCGTCGTCGATCTCCTGCTCGGTCTCGAAGTTCGCCGACATCAGCTCGACCACACACGCGACGAGGTCCTTCACGTCGGCCTTGGGCTTGATGATCCCGCGGGTGATCAGCCCCTGGACGAGGTGGTTGGCGAGCGCGTCGATTTGAGCTTCGCGTATCATCTGCTCTCAATCATATCGCGCACTGTCGCCGTCGAGTAAATCTCACGGATGCGGCTTCTTGGCATTCTCCTGGTCCTGCTGCTCCTTGTAGACCTCGTCCATCTTCGGTTCCAGCGCTTCGTAGAACTGCTTGATATGGCCGAGATTGGCGCCCAGGTCGCCTGGAAAAAAGCGCAGCAGCGAACTCGAGTCGGGCTCAGCGGCTTCGGAGCGCGAGCACACGTCGACCTCGGCATTGGGCATTACGGTGACTCGCACATCGTCGACTAGCGCCAGGATTCGCGACGTATAGGTACAATCGAGCGTGTAAGAACGCGGATCAGCCTTCACGATTTTCCATCCGCCCAGAGAGTTGACCGTCGACTGCGCCAGCTCGAAAAGCTTCTGGCGCGGGATTCCCGGGTAGCCGCGACGGATCAATTCCGGGTAGACGTCTTCTTCGTCTGAGGTCGAGGATTCCGCCGATGCCGCGCCGGTCGTGGCTTCGGCGGCCGCCTGCTCTTCATCGCCTTTGCCCTTGCCGCGATGTTTGCCGCCGTTTTTATCGTGATGCGGGGCCCCGATCTCAACGGGCACGACCGGAGCCGCGGCTTTCTGCTGCCGCCCATCGCCCCACATACAGACCGCGGAGCCGAGTCCCTTCTCGCTGGTAGCGGCGGATTTCGCGGTGATGAATCTCATCACGCGCGGTTTCCATCCGGGCTTCTCGAAGATGGTTTCATTGTTCATCAGCAACATTAGTCCACCGACCGCGACGAACACCGCGACGAAGAAGATCGCGAGCCGAAGCGCGAGCATCACAGTGAAACGAATGATGCGGACGAAGATGATCAGGAGCACGACCGCCACGATCGCGGCGACGATGAGGATCTGTTGGTTGCCCATAGTGATGCTGGATCATGTGCCTAGCCGCTTCGACACGACCCGCGCAAGCTCAGGCGAGGATCGCGGCAAAGTTATTCGAAAACTTGGCAGCGAACATTTTTTGACAACAAATATGCGGCGAGCCAAAAAGCAGCGCCGGCGCAATTTCCGCTTGGGAATCGCGCCGGCGCTGTTGTGGCTTGCGGCCCGGCTTTGAAGCGGGCCTTTCGCGCGTCAGGCGGGCGCGGCTGCGAAGCCGCCGCCGTCGCCGCGGAGGATCGCATCGAAGCGCATTCCGCCGAGATAGTAGCGGCGTGCTTCGTCGTCGGTCACGACGGCGCGGCGCACGTCACGGCGTCGAATCGGCCAGATTCCGCCGACCATCGGATGCCGTCCCTGCCGATAACTGAAGAAGTAGTACATGAACTGGCGCAGCGCCGAGCGGCGCGACTCGGCCGAGAGGTTGCGGCCCGCGCATACCGTGAGCACCGAGTGCAGCATTCGCGGCACCGAGTAAAAGCCCATGAACGCGTCGCGATAGGCCTGCAGCCAACTCTGGGTGTCCATCTTCTCGTGCTTGAGCGTCACATGCTGAGAATCGAGCTGGTTGAAGTCCCAATCGATAATCTCGTCGGCTTTCGCGTAGCGCACCTGGTCTTCGGTGCCGGGCAGCGGCGTCATGATGAAGAACGACACGATGTCGAAGCCGATCTTCTTGAGCGTCGCCGCCGCGATGCGTCCGCAATCAGGTCCGTCAAACGGAAAGCCCAGCATGTAGCCCGCGTGCACCGATACTCCAACCTTGTGCCAGTTCTGGACTACGCGGCGATACTTGTCGATCACGTGCGCGCGCGCCGCTTCGAGCTTCTGCTTGTGCTGGCGATCGTCGGTGTTCTGGTACTTGGTCGCGAAGTTGAGATTGTCCGGGTTCAGCGATTCGATTCCGACGAACGCCTGGTAGCATCCGGCCGCCGCCGCCAGCTCGACGAAGCGCTTGCTGCGCCGATGCTTTGCGGTCTCGCTCTCGCCTTCCGCGATGTTCGCGTAGCACGACGCGTCGACGTCGACCTGCATCATGAACGATAGTTTCGGAAACTCTTTCTTGACCTCGACCAGGCCGGTCAGAATTTCTTCCCAGCGCGGCGAGCGGAAGAAATCGTCATCGACCAGGAACAGCGACTCGATCCCGTGATGCACGATCGCGTCGCGCACCCAGGTGACAACAGCGTCCGGTTCGCGCGAGCGCATCGTACGCCCCATCACGTTTTTCACGCTGCAGTAAGAGCAGGTGAACGGGCATCCGCGCGAGGTGTCGAGCGTCGTCATGGTGGTGTTGAAAAAACGCGTGAGGTAGCGGTCGTCGAGCACCGGCAACAGCGACTCAGTGATCAATGGAACGATGATGTCGTCCTGGCCGGTCTTGGCGCGGATTCCCTGGGTGACGTTGTAATGGAGCTGAAGTTCGCCGCGTAGAAAGTCTTCGATGATCCCGCCCCACAGATTTTCCGCCTCACCGACAATCGTCGTCACGCCGCACGCGTTGAGAAACTTTACCGAGTCGGGATAGCCGGAGACGTGGAAGCCGCCCATCATCGTCGGCACACCCTGCGCGACGAACTGCAGCGCCAGGTCGCGGCCGCGCGGATACTGATTGGATTGAACGCCTGCCATCCCGATCAGAAGCTCGACGCCATCCTCGCGTGCCTTTTCTTTGATCACCTTGATGGTGTCGGCGCTAACCAGACCATCGCAGATCTCGTCCCAGATGACGGTCTCGAGGTAAACGTTGCGCTCCGTCGCGTAGCGCTTGTTGAACGCCTCGTTGAGCGCCGTGAGAACGGTAAGGGTGTTATTGGGCTGTACGCCGTAACGGAAGTACTGGACGTAGCCGTCCTCGTCGTAGCGCGAGGGCTTAATGAAATAGACCCGTACCGTCCGGCACGGCTCGGGCTTCAGCGTGGCATCGTCGAGCGCGCCCTCGCTGGCAGTCAACTGAAGCGGCACCGCCGGCCGGTCGCCGCCATAGCGATAGCGGCCCAGCAGCATGTACAGAATGAATCCTGCGACTACGAGAAAGCCAGCAAATATGCCGAGAAGTAACATCTATTAGCTCCCGTCCTGCCCATCCTACCGGCAAGTTTAAGTCCAAGTCTAACCGACTGGTCAGTGTTATCCAATCCTAAATATATAAGTCAAATCTTTTGGTGCCGCTCGCGACAAAAATGTCCCTTATTGTCCCCCGGGCGGGCAAATTACCGCATTCATTTATCTGTACATTTCGACCAGGTTCATCAGGCCCAAGTCGCGATAGCGCTCGACCAGGTAGCCCTTGATCTCCTGGACGCTGGTCATCTGCAGAATTTCGCGGGCGACCAGCCGCGCAGTCTGATAGTCCACCGCGCGGACGACTTTTCGCACCACGGGTATGAAGAGCGGGCTCAGGCTCATCTCGTCGAGGCCTATCCCCACCAGCAGCAGGGCCGCGAGCGGGTCGCTCGCCATCTCGCCGCAGATACAGACTTCCTTGTCAGCGCCACGCGCCACGTTGACGACTTCCGCGATCGCCGAAATCACCGCGGGATGGAGCGCCTCGTAGAGGTGCGCAACTTTGGGATTGTTGCGGTCGGCGGCCAAAAGGTACTGGATCAGATCGTTGGTGCCGATCGAGAAGAAGTCCACCTCGCGCGCCAGGCGCGGCGCGAGCCACACGGCGGAGGGCACTTCGACCATGATGCCGACTTCGATATCGGGATTGTGTTCGAGGCCCTCTTTGTAGAGTTCCGCCTGCGCCTCCGCGAGCAGTTCCTTGGCGCGGCGCAATTCCTCGAGACTCGAGATCATCGGGAACAGAACACGGACGTTGTAGCGCGCGGCCGCGCGCAGAATCGCGCGGAGCTGCACCTTGAACAGCCCCGGCATCTCCAGCGAGATGCGTATCGAGCGCCATCCGAGGAACGGATTGTCCTCGCGCGGCACCCGCAGATACGGCGGGTACTTGTCGGCGCCGATATCGAGCGTGCGGATAGTAACCGGCCGGCGGCCCGTCACCTCGAGCATCTGGGTATAGAGCGCCAGCTGCTGATTCTCGTCGGGAAAATCCTCGTAGGTCAGAAACGAGAACTCGGAGCGCAGCAGCCCGATTCCCTCAGCGCCGTAGCGCACCGCGAGATGCACGTCCGCGATCAGCGCGATATTGGCGAGCATCGCAACCCGATGTCCGTCGCGGGTGGCGGTCGGCTCGTCGCTCTCCTCCAGCAGTTCTTTCTTGAACGCCTCGTAGCGGCGCGTGAGTCCCTGGTAGTCGCGCTCAATGTCGGGTGAGGGATTCACGTAGACCACTCCGGAGTTGCCGTCGAGGACCAGATGGTCGCCTTCGACCACCGATTCCATCAGATGCTCGATGCCGACTACGGTCGGAATTTCGAATGCGCGCGCCAGGATCGCCGCGTGCGAGGTGACGCCGCCGGACTGCAGCGCGATGCCGGCGAGCTTCTCGTGCGAGACCAGCGTGAGCTGCGAAAGCGTCATCTCCTCGCCGACGATGATGGTCGAGCGGGTGAACGCGCCCTTGCGTTCTTCCTGGCGCAGATGGCGCAGCACGCGATGGCCCACGTCGCGAAAGTCGGTCGCGCGCTCGCGCAGGTAACCGTCGGCGACCGCAAGCATCGAGGCGCTGAGCTCCTCGATCACGCGGAACAGCGCGCTTTCGGCCGAATAGCCGGCACTGATGGTATCGCGAATGCGGCGCAGGAATTCCTCGTCCTCGAGAATCAGCCGATGGCCGTCGAAAATCTCGAGGTCAGACTCCGGCATCAGCGGCGCCATCCGATTCTTCAGCACCCCGAGCTCGCTCCTGGAGCGGACCAGCGCTTCTTCGAGCCGCTTGAGCTCGGCCTTGGAGTCGCGCGCGCGCTGGTTGCGATCGACCGTGCTGAGGAACATCCCGACCACGTGCGCGATGCCCTGCGCGAAGCCGGGAGCGGCGGGCAGGCCGACCAGCCGCGGACGACGGATTTTGACTGGTGCGGCAACCCGGGTCTTGCCGCCGACCTTCTCGTAGTCCTTGAGCTGGCGATTCGCCTCGACCATCCTGCGCTTGTACTCCAAGCGCTCCTTCTCCTTGGTCGCGAGCGTCTCGCGCAGTTGGAAGTGCGACATGATCTGCGCCACCTGGTTGGCGGCGGTGCTGAGCAGGCGAATTTCGGTCTTGCTGAACTTGCGGCGCTCAAGGGTCTGAGCGACCAGCACGCCGATTGGCTTGTGGCGGCCGTCGAGCACCGGCACGCCGAGAAAAGTATGGTAGCGCTCCTCGCCGGTCTCGGGAAAATATTTGTAGCGCGGATGGCTGATCGCGTCGGCGACGCTGATCGGTCCGCCGCCTTCGATCACCATCCCGACCAGTCCCTCGTTCACGCGCATCGAGACCTTGCCGACCGAGTCGCGATCGAGGCCTACGGTGGCGCGCAGCACCAGGCGCTCGCGCTGCGGGTCGAAGATATACAGCGAACACACCTCGGCATTCATGCCGGCGGCGATTGCGGCAACCACGCGGTCGAGCGTCTCGCGCAGGTCGTCCGAAGCATCGCCGCCGATCGAGGAGAGATGCTCGATAAGCGCGAGGCGATCCCTGTTCTGTGCCATGAGTTAGTGTGTGCGCGCCCGGTGCGAGGCAAGTTTATCGCAGGCATGCGCTGCGTCACAACCCGTGAGCAAGATGCGACCGTCTGATTGGTGCTGCGGCGGCCTCGCTGTGAGCGGCGTTGCGTCGGCTCCGCCGCCGCAACGCCGCTCACGGTGTTCGCGCGCCGCAGCTACGCGGGCAAATCGAACGGGGCGAGCGCGTTCTGCAGCAGGCCGCGGCCGGCGCGGCAGCGCCGCGCCCGGATCGCATCGATAAGACCGCGCTCGTCGGCGATCGGCGCCTCCAGCAGGGTGCTGACGCATCCGATCGATCCCACCGAATGCGAGTCGGAGCCCGCCACTTCGGCAAGTCCCAGCACCCGCGCGACCTTGAGCGCGAATACGTTCTCATCCTCGCCGCACGCGCCGTTGAGCACTTCGACAGCATCGACCAGCTCGAAAATCTTCGATTTCGCTGCGCGCTCGGGATAGCCCGGATCGATCGGCTCGTGGTCGGCGTTGATGAACGAGAAGCGCGGGTCGAGCTTGTAGCGGAACGGATGATTGGCGACCAGGATTCCGCCCGCCGCGTCGGCGACCCGGCGCAGCTCTGCGAGCTTGTAAATCCCCCCGATGTAACGCTCCAGCCCGAACACGCCGATATGCCCGAGATCGGTCGTCACTTCCATCCCGCGCAGGAACACTACGCCCGCGTCGGAGGAGAGCTCCGCCATCTCGCGCAGATCCCACATGTTGTCGTGCTCCGTGATGCACACCGCGCCGATTCCGATCGTGCGCGCGCGCTCGACCAGCTCCTTGGGAGAGAGATTGGAGTCCGAACTGCCGCGATTGGTGTGCAGGTGAAGGTCTACACTGAAGTACGAACCGGATTGACTGAAGTAGGGCCCGGCCTGGTGCCCGCTTCCATTGCCTGCCATGTGCGCGGGGGCGGGCCTACTTCGGCGGCTCCGAGGCGAGCGTGATCTTGGTCATGTGGTCGCCCTTTTTGATCTGATCGACCGCGTCCATGCCTTTGATCACGCCGCCGAAAATCGTGTAGTCGCCGTCGAGGCCGGGCTGCGGCTCCAGGCAGATGTAGAATTGGCTGCCGCTCGATGCGCGCTGCGGGTTGACGTCGTCACCGGTGCGCGCGGTCGCGACGCTGCCGCGCAAGTGATGCTCGTTCTTGTCGATTTCACCCGGCACGGTGTAGCCGGGGCCGCCTGAGCCAGTGCCGTCGGGGTCGCCGCCCTGCACCACGAAATCGGGGACCACGCGATGCCATGTCAGGCCGTTGTAGAAGCCCTTCTTGACCAGGGTTTCGAAGTTCTCGACCGTCTTAGGCGCGACCTTGGGGTAGAGCTCGATCACAACGGTGCCGCGCTCGGTATCAATGATTGCGTAGTGTCCGGTGTTTCTCACAGGTAATCCATCCGATGAGCCGTGACACGCCGAGGCGAATGCGAGCACCGCCATCAACGTGAACAGGCTTAAAATTTTGCGAGAGTTTCTGTTCATTCGTCCCTTTTTTCCTGCATCCCTTTCCTGCTGAAAGCAGTTACTTTCCATCGAAAGCACTTCAAGGAGATATTCGAGGCCGCGCTACAGCGCAAGCGAGGCGATGGTCCTGTCACCTAACGCGGCGATGCGGCGCGAGCGTTCTGGCAGTGCGAGGTGCGCGCGCGTCAGCGTTTCAGAAAAGCTCGCACCGCCGCCGCGACCCGCGCCGGATCCTCAAGCGGGGCCATATGCGCGCCGTCGATCATCTCGACCTGCGCGGTGGGAATCCCCTGCTTGAACTCGTCGGCATAGACCGGCGGAAGGAGCCGGTCATGCTTGCCCCAGAGCACCAGGGTCGGCGCCGCGATGCGATGCATTCGCTTGCGCAGTCCCTTGTCCGGGATCGGCCACATGAACTTGCCGGTACATCCGAGCGCCCATTGAATGCGGATAGTTCCGTCCTGATCTTCCGGGTTGATGACGATGCGCTTGAGCGCCGGATGATGCTCGTCGCGGAACAGCAGCGCCGGCAGTTCGGCCTGCGGCGTCACGATGTAGTTGCGAATCGGCGCGTCGTCGCGCCATAGCCCGAGCGGACTCAGGAGCGCGAGCTTGCCGACCCGAGCCGGATCGGTCGCCGCGACCTCCGCCGCGATCATGCCGCCGAAGGAGTGGCCGACCACCGACGGAGCTTTCAGCCCGAGCTTGTCGAACAGGTCGTAATAATAGAGGACCAGGTCCCACATGTCGTCGAGCGCCTTGATCGCGTCCTCGTCGCCACTGGTGATACCCGGATGCTCAGGCGCGTAGACGGTGAAGTCACGCGCCAGTTCCTCGATCAGGGCTGTCCTCGATCGGGCCGTAGCCGCCGTGCAGATAGACCAGCGGCGCGCCGGAGCCCGGCGATGCGGACCTTGGGATGGACCTTGTCGCCCCAGATGCTGAGCGTCTGTTCCCTGCTCGCGGCCATGACTACCTCAGCGCGCCGCAGCGCGGCCCTCCCCGTTGGCGGCGGCGGTAATCTTCGTGCGCGGGCCTTTGATCGAATCGGGCCACCATTTGTTGTCCCAGTCGTCTTCCCACACGTCGCGGAAATGCGGCATCACGTCGCGGCAGAACAGCTCGATGTTCTTCCTGGTCAGCTCATGCGGCATCGATCCGATGTGCAGTAGGACCATCAGGTTGCCGACGCGGAGTTTTTTCACCGCTTCCATCAACTGCTGGCGCACGCTCTCGGGACCGCCGGCGATCACGAACTGATTGTCGACGAAGTCCTTGTATTTCCAGGTCGGAATCTTGGCCATCAGATCCATCATCTGCGGATTAATGTTGCGCACCGAGTTGACCAGGCTGCGATAGTCCTGGTTGCCCGGCACCGGATTGTACTCGGGCAGGATGTGCAGGCATTTGTCGTAGAAGTAGCGGATGTGCGGGTAGTACTCCTTCTCGGCCTGCGCGTCGGTCTCGGAGACAACGACCAGTTGCAGAAATCCGGCGCGGAACGGATTGGGATCGTGGTTGGTCTTCGCGACGAAATCCCAGAACCCGTCCATCACGCGCTTGCCCAGGTTGTTACCCCAGTAAGACAGGAAGCAGTAGCAGTGGTCGTTTTTGGCCGAGAAGTCCCAGGTGCTGAGGCTGCCGCTGCCTGGGATCCACACGGGAGGATGCGGCCGCTGTATCGGACGCGGCCACGGGTTGACCATCGGAAGTTTGAAGTACTTGCCGTTCCACGCGAAGACTTCCTTGGCCGCCCACGCCTTCAAAATCAGGTCGTGCGCCTCGTAGTAGCGCTCGCGCTGCTCGATTGGCGTGATGCCGTAGCACAGGTTCACGTCCATCGAGGTTCCCAGCGGCATTCCCGCGATCATCCGGCCGCCGCTGATGCAATCGATCATGCCGTACTCTTCGGCGACGCGAATCGGCGGATTGGAAGTCGGCAGCGTCGAGCCCATCTGCACGATCGCGACGTCGCTGCCGTTGGTCGCGCGCGCGAGCACCGCGCCCATCAGATCGGGATTCGGCATGAAGCCGTAGGCATTCTGATGATGCTCGTTGACGCAGATGCCGTCGATGCCGCAGTTGGCGGCATAGATCAGCTCGTCGAGAGTCCAGTTGTAGTACTGGCCAATCTTTGCGGGATCGGCGAGCTCCCAGAACGGCGGATCGACCCACACCGAATGGTAGCGATTTTCGAAATCCGCGGGCAGATCGCGATACGGCATCAGATGGAACATCGAAATTTTCATCGGCAGTGGCCTCCCGCGAATGCGCGGTTGCGATTCACTTCTCCAATACCATGGCATCGCGCAAATCCCAACGCCGCGAAATCGCAATGCGCGCAAGTTGTGGCGCGCGCAATTGGAAGTGCAAAGTCAGCGCGATGGACAATTGCGCCCGCGCATTGCGACAATGCGCGCCATGGCGAATGCGAACTGGTTCGATACCGCAAGGTTCGGGATGTTCATCCACTGGGGACCCTCAAGTCAGCGCGGATGGGAGCTGTCGTGGCCGCTGGTCGGCGGAGTCGGCGCGTTGCCGAACTCGCAGAGCGTCGCGGTCGACGAGTATCATGCGACCGCGGCCACCTTTAATCCCCGGAAATACGATCCGCGCGCGTGGGCGCGGCTGGCCAAGCGCGCGGGGATACAATACGCGATTCACACCACCAAGCATCACGACGGCTTCGCGATGTTCCACACGCGCGCGACGGACTACTCGGTCGAGCACACGCCGTTCAAGCGCGACATTTTTCGCGAATTCCTCGACGCGTTCCGCGCCGAAGGAATCCGCACCGGGCTCTACTTCTCGCTGATCGACTGGCACCATCCGGACTATCCCGCGTTCGTCGAGGCCGACAAGCCGTATCGATGGGGACAATGGCGCCGCTCGTCGCCGGAGGCGTGGAATCGCTTCGTCAACGTGATGTTCGCACAAGTCCGCGAGCTGCTCACCAATTACGGCAAGATCGAAGTGATCTGGTTCGACGGCGGATGGGAGCGCACGCCCGAAGAATGGAAGTCGCGCGAGTTGGTCGAAATGATCCGCTCGCTGCAGCCCGACATCCTGATCAACGATCGGCTGCCGGGCGCAGGCGACTACGATACTCCGGAACAGCTCGTGCCGGCCAAGGCGCCCACCCGTGCGTGGGAAACCTGCATGACGATGAACACGAGCTGGGGCTACAATCCGTCGGACAAACGCTACAAATCGGCGCGCTACCTGATCAACACGCTCTCGGAAGTCGCGGGCAAGGGCGGCAACCTGCTGCTCAACATCAGTCCCACCGGCGATGGAGAGCTTCCGCCGGAGCAGGTCGAGCGGCTCGAGGAGTTCGCAAAATGGATGCCGCCGGTCGCCGAGAGCCTCGTCGGCTCGACCGCCGGGCTGGAGCCGTGGCAATTCTATGGACCGTCGACGCGGCGCGAAAAGCGTACGTACCTGCATCTGCTGATGCGTCCCTACGAGGGTGTCTCGATTCGCGGCGTCAAGGTGCGCCAGGTCAAGCGGGTGTCAGTGCTGGGCGCAGGCGAAGAGCTGCGGTTCCATCGACGGATCGGAGCTGCTGACATGCTGTTCCCGGATCCGGTCGGCGAAATTCTGATCGAGGTACCCGAGCACGCGATCGATCCGGTGCAAACAGTCCTCGCAGTCGATTTCGAATAGGCGGACGATCACGGGCTGGTCGAAAACGTCCAGTTGTACTGCTTGTCGTTCACCGTCATCGCGACCTGGTACTGAGTTCCTTTCTCTAACGGCGCGCGCGGTATCACGACCACCGCCCCAGAACCGCGCAGTCCGTCGCGCACGCGGCTCTGCGCTTCGCGATCGGGATTTACATAACTGGCGGCGTCGAAGCCGCATGCTTCGAGCGGAGACGATTTTCCGTCCGCGCCGACGCGTGCGATCGAGTACGCGCCCAGTCGCGCGTCGAGCCAGTTGCCGAGCTGGAGCGTGATCGGAAGTCCGTTCGGCGCCGTGTATCCGGGACAGCTCGTTCTCGGATCGGGCCATTCGTGGCCGAACTCCCTGAGCGCAAGCGTCGAGCCAGCAGGCGGAAACTCGATCGGCGCGCTAAGCGGCTCCGATGCGGCCCCCGAGGTACTTACATGCCCCAGGTCCAGGGCAGCCGCGCATTGCCCGGCCTCGCAGTATTTGCCGTATCCAACGCTGCGCAAGTTCGGATTCAGGATTGGCAGCCGATGGATCGGCAGCGCGATCCATCCGTCGATCGTCCAGACCTCCGAGCCCGGCGCGCGATCCGCAGCCCATGCGTCGGGATCTTCGGGCGCCGGCGTAAGCTCGCCGCCCGGCGTGTACCACTCGTCGACGTCGCTGTTGCCCGCCGCAGCCAGTCCCTCCGGCGAATACCACGGATTGCCCGTCTCCTCGGCATGTGCCTCCGCTCCCAAGCCGGCATTTCTGATCGTCTCGGCGTAGTTCTTGACGAGGTAAACAGTGTGCTTGTTGTCGCCGCGGCTGAGCGCGGGATCCTCAACCACAGGCTCGAGCTTCGCAAGCGTGCGGTAGTAGTTGAGACGCCGCAGCCATTGTGGCGCCGCGCCGCCGCCGGGGCCCGCGTCCGCAGCCGTTCCGGCTGCGGACGCGGGCCCGGGTGCGGTGGCTGCGGCGGTCTCCGCCGCGACCGGCGTCGCGCCGGCCGCGGCTGCCGTCGCTGCGCTCGCGGCGGCGCCGGCGGTTTCCGCCGGCGCCGCCGTGAGCGCCGGAGATGCGGCCGCACCCGGCGAGGTGCGGACCGGGCGCCCACGCGCCGGGCAGCAGCGACGCGATGCGGCGCATCGCGTCGCTGCTGCCCGCGTAGCGCGCCAGCGCGAAGCCGCCCGCGAACAGCAGGAGTGCGAGGGCTGCCAGCGTCGCGAGCCTGCGGCCCGGGGAGGGGCGGGAGCGGCGCGCCGCTCCCGCCCCTCCCCGGGCCAGAAATGCGAACAGAACCGCGCCGACGCGCAACTCGTCGCCGCGCTTGAGTGTGAACGGGCGGCGCAGCCGCCGCCCGTTCACGAACGTGCCATTGGTCGAGCCGAGATCGGTTACGCGATAACGCCCGAATCGGCGCCGGATGCGCGCGTGATGGCGCGAGACCGTCGTGTCGGTGACTACCAGGTCGTTGTCGCGCGCGGTGCCGATCGTGACCGGGCGCTTCTCGAGCCGAAACTCGCGCGGCTCGACGCGATCGGTATCGATTGCGACCAGCCGTGCGATCGAATCGATGCCCGCTTCGCGGTCTCCGCCCGGCTGCGGCTTCGGCGCTATCCCGGCCGGCATTCGGATTCTTCGCCTTCCACGGCGCCGCGCGAATGAGTCACGCCATCCCCCAGAAACGGCCGGCGTTTTGCGCCACGCGCTCGATTATCGGCATCACGCGATCGCCTCTCTGCTCGCGCCGGATCGGCTCGTCCGCGTCGCGTCCGAACTCTTCAATCACGGCGCGTCCAGAATTGACCAGCCCTTCCAAATCGTATCCGCCCTCCAGCGCCGCAACCATCTTCCCGCCACAGCATTCGGCCGCGAGCGCTTTCACCCGCCGCGCCATCGCCGCGAAGCCGTCCTCAGTCACCCGCATCGAGCCGATCGTGTCGCGATAATGGCAATCGAATCCCGCCGACACGAGGATGAACTCGGGCTTGAACTTGCGCCCGATCGGCAACAGGAACTCATCGAACACGCGCAGGTATTCTGCGTCGCCAAATTCCGCCGGCATCGGAACGTTGACCGTGTAGCCCTCTCCCGCGCCGGCGCCGAATTCGTGGATCGATCCGGTGCCTGGATAGTGCGGGAATTGATGCAGCGAGGTGTAGAGGACCTCGGGCGACTCGTAAAAGATTTCCTCGGTGCCATTGCCATGATGCAGGTCCCAGTCCACTACCATGACGCGTTTGAGGCCATGGCGTTTGAGGAGCGACGCAGCCGCGATCGCGACGTTGTTGAAAAAACAAAATCCCATTGCACGGGCCGGGAGCGCGTGATGACCCGGTGGACGCACGATCGCGAACGCATTCTCGACCGCGCCGTCGAGTACCGCCTCGACCGCGCTGAGCACCCCGCCGGCTGCGAGCAGGGCAGTCGCGTACGAATCGCGCGAGGTGTGGGTGTCGGGATCGAAGTCGAAGCGATCGCGTGAGGCCGTTTGTTCGACCAGCGCGATGTAATCGGCTGTGTGACAGAGCCTGAGCTCTTCATCGGCCGCCTCACGCGGATGCATGAACTTGAGGTCGGGACGCCGCAGCGCCTCGGCCATCTCGTTCATCGCCTCGATACGTTGCGGGCGCTCCGGATGCTGTCGGCCGGCAAAATGTTTCAGGTAGCGGCGGTCGGTAATCAGTCCGGTCTTGAGCATCGTTGACACCTTGATCTTGAACCATGATGATCGATTGCACTTGGCCGGGTCGAGCAACAATGGATGCGGCGCGAGGGCACCACAGCAAGGAACCTCGGATCGCGAAACGTGAATGTGTTCGAAATAGTCGTGATCCTGGCGGTCGCGCTGGTCGTCATCGGACCCGAAAAAATGCCGGAGGTACTGCGCGCGGCGGGCAAGGTGATGCGTGAGTTGCGATCCGCGAGCAACACCGTGCTCCGCGAACTGACCGAGGTACTCGACGAGGAGCCGCCTAAGCGCGAGCTACTCGACACGACCCGGCCATCCGGCGCGACACCGCCCGACTCCCACGGAGCCGGCCAGCCTCCTGAGAAAACATAGCGGTTTGCGCCCGACCGTGGCTAGCGACGAACTTAAAGCGCCGGAAGACGGCGGCGAGCGTTCCGAAGAGGGACGCATGTCGCTGGTCGAGCACCTGAAGGAGCTCCGCGTCCGGCTGATCCGCGCCGGCGTGGCGGTCGGCGTTGGCTTCCTACTCGCCTACACGTTCGCCGATTCGCTATTCTCGGTGCTCACGCTACCGCTGCGCAGGGTGGCGCACGGCAAAGTGGCGCTGATCGGCACAGGCGTGGGCGAGGCGTTTTTCACCAAGATCAAGGTTGCGATGATCGCGGGACTGTTCATCGCGAGTCCCGCGGTGTTCTACGAAATCTGGAAATTCATCGTGCCGGGACTCCACGAGTCCGAGCGGCGGCTGGCGCGGCCCTTCGTGATAGCGGCGACGATTTTTTTTCTGCTCGGCGGGTATTTCTGCTGGGCGGTGGTGTTCAAAGTAGGCTACGCGTTTTTTATTGCCCAGTACGCCAGCATCGGCGTGACGCCAACGATCCGGATCAGCGAGTATCTCGCGTTCTCCGGCAAGTTGATGCTCGCGTTCGCGCTAACGTTCGAGATGCCGATTTTCGCGTTCTTCTTCACCAAGCTTGGGATGATCGACTACAAGATGATGGCGCGGCAGTGGCGTTACGCACTGCTCGCCATTTTCGTGGTCTCGGCGATCCTGACGCCGCCCGACATGGTGTCGCAATTCCTGCTCGCGATTCCGCTAATGGCCCTGTATGGATTGAGTGTTGCGGTCGCCTACGCGTTCCGAACGACGGCGGAGCCAAAGCCCGCGGCTCCCGTCGCCGAGCGATCCTGAATCACTTGAGCAGCGCGCGGGCGGAGGGAAGGTCAGGGGATGGCAACGATTGATGAGTCGCCGGTCGCGTTCGGTGCTCCTGGAATCCCGCCGCGATGGACGCGAAGCTCCAAGGACGTGGTGGGCACCGCGTACTCATCGGTGAGCCAGGTCTGGTTCACCACTTCGGCGGGCGTGCTAAATGAGGTTTATTTTCCGACTATCGACCAACCGCAGATTCGCGACCTGCAATTTCTGATCACCGACGGCGAGAGTTTCTTTCACGAGGAGCGGCGCCATCTCGAAGCGAAGACTGAGTACCTGGCTGAGTACGGCCTCGGAGTCCGCATCGTCAGCTCCGATCCCGCTGGCCGCTACAAGATCGTTAAAGAGATCATCACCGATCCGCATCTGGCGGCGGTGCTGATCGATACGAGGCTCGAAGGCGACGCCGACTTCCTGAAAAAGCTTCATCTCTATGTTCTGCTCGCGCCGCATCTGGCGGTAGGCGGATGGGGCAACAACGGGAACAAGACGGAGATTACCGGATACCAGTTCCTGACCGCGCACAAGAACGGAGTCTGGCTCGCGCTGGGAGCGACCGCGCCGTTCGTCGCGCGCTCATGCGGGTACGTCGGAGTAACCGACGGATGGCAGGACCTGTCGGCCAACTTCAAGCTCGACTACGACTTCGCCGCGGCGCTCGACGGTAATATCGCACTCACCGGCGAGATCGATCTGCGCCGGGGCTACCACTTCACCGTCGGTCTCTCCTTCGGGCATACCACGCATCGCGCGGTGACCACGCTGTTCCAGTCCTTCGGCACGCCCTTCGAGCAGCATCGCGAACGCTTCCTGGAGCAATGGGATCGCGCCTCGCGCCACTTCCATCCGCTCGACCAGTTCTCCGGCGATGACGGCGCGCTGTACCGAAAGAGCCGCGAACTGCTGCTCGCGCACGAGGACAAGGGCTACCCAGGCGCGATCATCGCTTCGATCAGCATCCCGTGGGGCGAGGCCAAAGGCGACGAGGACCTGGGCGGATACCATCTCGTGTGGACGCGCGACATGGTCAACAGCGCGACTGGCTTGCTCGCATCGGGTGATCCGTCGACTCCGATGCGCGCGCTGATCTACCTGGCCTGCACCCAGCGCGCCGACGGCGGATTTTCGCAGAATTTTTGGCTGGACGGGGTGCCTTATTGGCAGGGTATCCAGCTTGACGAGGTTGCCACACCGATATTACTCGCGCACAAGCTGCATAAACACGGCGCATGTGCCAACTTCGATCCCTATCCGATGATCCGCGCCGCTGCGACTTATATGATGACGTACGGTCCCAAGACTGAACAGGAGCGATGGGAAGAGAACTCCGGCTACTCGCCCTCGACGCTGGCCAGCAATATCGCGGGACTGATCTGCGCCGCCATCATCGCACGTGCGCATGGCGAGAGTGTCTTAGCCGAGTTTTTTGAAGACTACGCCGATTTCCTCGAGTCACATATCGAAACGTGGTGCGTAACCAACCAGGGGACCCTGGTGCCGGGCATCAAGCGCCACTACATCCGTATCAATCCGGTCGATCCGCACGATCCGGATGCCGACGAGGATCCCGATCACGGCACCGTGTTCATCAAGAACCAGCCGCCGGGGGCGCAGGTTGACTTTCCACCGTGGGAAATCGTCGACGCCGGCTTCCTGGAGCTGGTGCGCTATGGAATCCGCAAGGCGGGCACTGCGCTGATGGAAGACTCGCTGCGGGTGATCGACGCGGTCCTGAAGACCGATTTACCCGGCGGTCCATGCTGGCGGCGCTACACGCACGACGGCTACGGCCAGCGCGACGACGGCGGTCCGTTCCTGGGATGGGGCCACGGGCGGCCGTGGCCCCTGCTCACCGGCGAGCGCGGCCATTACGAGCTCGCGGCGGGCCGCGATCCGAAGCCGTATCTGCGTGCGATGGAAAAGTTTGCCAACCCGACTCAGTTGCTGCCCGAACAATCGTGGGACAGGCCGGACCTTCCCGAGGAGCTGCTGTTCTTCGGACAGCAGACCGGCAGCGCGACACCGCTGATGTGGGCGCATGCGGAGTATATCAAGCTGCTGCGCTCCACCGCCGACGGCCAAGTGTACGATCTCATTCCCGAAGTCGCCGAGCGCTATCTGAATCCGGCGCGCAAGCGCCGCTTGATCGAAATCTGGAAACCGCATCGCCACGTGCGCTCGGTCGCGGCCGGCTCGCTGCTGCGCGTGATGGCGGAGGCGCCATTCATGCTCCATTGGAGCAACGACGACTGGCGCCATCCGCATGACACCGAAGCGAAGAGCACTTCGATCGGAATCGACTATGTCGATTTGCAAGCCGGAACGGCCCGCGGGACGATCAAATTCACCTTCCTGTGGCGCGACAGCGGAAGATGGGAGGGCCGCGACTACGCCGTTCAAATCAATGTTCCGGGATGACCGGACTCATCCGAGACGCTGTATCGAGAACTGTCCAGCGAGCGAATCGAGCAGCCGCTCCACGTCGTCGGCACATTCGGCGGCGAAGTAGAGCCTCAGATGATGCTGGCGCGGATCCTCGGTGCGCAAGGTCGCGAGATTGTCGTAGGACTCGATGATTGCCTTGAACAGCGCAATTCGCTCGGGCGCAATCGCGATCACCACGCTTTGAATTCCGGGCCGCTCGCTCATCGCCGTACCCATCACCGCGCTGGGCCGGTTCGCACTAATCCCCGGCCCTCCGCGCCCGGATTATTCTAGCCGATGGCGCTGCCGCGGCTACTGTTCGTCACCGGCAAGGGCGGCACCGGCAAGAGCACGATTGCGGCTGCGCTTGCGATCGCGATTTCGCGCCGGCGCCCGGTGACGCTCGCCGATCTCGACCGCCGCCTCGCTGCCGCCTCGATTCTTGGTGTGACGCTTACCGGCGCGGCGCCCGCGCGCGTGAATGACCGGCTCGACGTCGTCGCGCTGAGCGCGCGCGCCGAGCTGGAATCGTTCATCGAGCGGATCGTGCCGGTGCGGGCGATCTCGCGCCGGATGCTCAGGAGCCGCACCTTCGGTTACGTCACCGCGGCGCTCCCCGGCCTCGAGGCGTTCCTGCTGATGGAGCGCCTGCGAATGATGGCAGGCGACGCGGCGCTTGAGGATCGCGCGGTGGTGGTCGACGCGCCTGCCTCGGGCAGCGCGCTCGAGCTGCTATCGATCGCGCGCGGAGTAAAAGGAATCGCGCCGGCGGGAACGCTTGGCCGGCTCGCAGACAACGTGCAGGTGTTCCTGGGCGATCGCGAGCGCTTCGGCGTGGTGCTGACCGTGGTGCCGGAAGAGCTGGCGCTCACGGAAGCGCTGGAGAGCGCCGCGACGCTGCGCGAGCGGCTCGGGATCGCGGCGGTCGCCGCGATCGTGAACCGCGCGCCAGCGGCGATGTTCGCGGCCGCGGATCTGGCCGCGCTCGCGAGCATCCCGCGTCACGTGAGCCTGGCGGCTCGCCGCCATGACTCGCATCAGTTCGCGGCGCATGCACGCCGCGAACTGACCGCCGCGGGCCTGCGCACGATCGAGCTCCCAATGCTGTACACGGCCGCAATCGGCGCGCGCGAAGTACAGACGCTCAGCCGCGCGCTCGCCGCGGAGCTGGTCGAGGGATGAATCCGCGCTCGCTGGATCTGCCGGCGCGCCGCCTGGTCGTATGCCTGGGCCCAGGCGGCGTGGGCAAGACCACGCTCAGCGCCGCGCTGGCCGTGCACGGCGCGACCGCCGGGCGCGGCCGCGCGGTCGACGTGATGACCGTCGACCCCGCGCCGCGCCTGCTCGACGCGCTGGGGCTCGTCGCGACCGGCGCTGGACCTCACGAGGTCCCGCTCGGCCGCGTCGCGCCGATGCGAGCGCGCGCGGCACGCGCGGCGGGCGTCCCGCCCGCCGCGCGGCTGCGCGCGCTGCGCCTGGACCCCAAGACCACCTTCGATTCTATCGTGGCGCGCCACGCGCCGTCGGAGGCAGCGCGCGCCGCGATTCTCGACAATCGTATCTACCACAACCTCTCCAATGCGCTGGCGGGGGTGGCCGATTACATGGCGATGGAAAAACTGCTGGAGCTTTCCAACGATCGCGCAACGGAACTTATCGTGCTCGACACGCCGCCCGCCTCCGAGGCGCTGGACTTCCTCGATGCGCCGCGCCGGATGCTCGAGCTGATGAACTCGCGCGCGATAAGCCTACTCGGCGCGCCGAGCGGAATCTTCCGCAGCCGGCTGCGCGTGGTCGATTTGGCGGCGCGCGCGGTGCTGGCCGCGTTCGATCGGGTGACCGGCTTGAACATGCTCGCCGACGTTCACTCCTTCGTGCAGAGTTTCGACGGGATGTACCAGGGCTTCGCCGATCGCGCGAAAGCGGCCGCGGCGCTCCTGCATGCACCTGAGACAGCGATCGTGATGGTCACCACCGCGGAAGCGGCGCGCGTCGAGCAGGCGCGCGAATTCGTCGCGGCGCTCGAGCGCGCCGGGCTCGGCGTTGCCGCGATGGTGGTGAACCGGGTGATGGAAGACTTGCCGGATGCGGAAGAGATCGCGGCGGCGAAGATATCACCAGCGCTAAAGCGCAAGCTGCGCCGCAACCTCGCCGACTTCGGAGCGCTGAAGGAGCGCGAGGCAATCTCGCTGAGCGCGCTGCGCGCAACGCTACCCGAAGGAGCGGCGCTGATGGTCATGCCGGAGCTCGACCACGAACCGCGGGCGATCGCGGACCTGGCAGAACTCGGTAGCCTGCTTCGCACGGTCTAACGGAGTGATCGGCCGCGTTGGTTCGCGGGCGGGATTGTCTTCTTCGCGGTTAGAATTTTTCGGCGCTATGCGCCTTACCATCACGCTCATATCGCATGCCACGGGCTTGGTCGCACGGCTCCCGCTCTGACGCTACGCTGGCGGGAAGCGGTGAGAGAGAAGGCTATGCAGTTTGGAATTTTTGGCGGCGCCCAGGCCGACAGCGCGCAGCCAGGCGCGGTCATGGGGCAGGGTTTCCACGATTTCATCGACTTCAACGTCGAGGCTGAGGCGTTGGGGTATCGCAGCACGTTTCTGGTCGAGCACCACTTCACCGGTTGGAATCAGGTGTCGGCCCCGCTGACCTTGCTCACCTGGCTCGCCGCGCGCACCCGTAGGCTGCGCCTCGGCGCCGCCGTGATGGTGCTGCCCTGGCACAATCCGGTTATCCTCGCCGAACAGGCCGCGACGCTTGATCTCATGTCCGACGGCCGGCTCGATTTCGGAGTCGGCAAAGGTTACCGGCATAGCGAGTTCAAGGGCTTTGGCGTCGCGCTCGAAGAGGCGGATGCGCGCTTCGAAGAAGCCCTCGACGTCATCTTGCGGGCATGGACCTCCGAACGGCGCTTTTCTCATCGTGGGCGCTTTTGGCAATTCGACGACATCGTGGTCGAGCCTCCGACCCGGCAGCAGCCCCATCCGCCGATCTGGATGGCGGCCGGCAGTGCGCTTTCGATTCGCAAGGTCGCCGCGCGCGGCTTCAATCTGATGCTCGACCAGTTCGCCTCGATCGAAGTCATCGGCGAGCGCCTTGCCCGTTACCGGGCTGAGGTGGAGGCGCACGGGCGCGTCTTCGATCCGTCCCGGGTATGCATCGCGCGCGACATGTACGTGGCGCGCAATGAAGCCGAAAGGCAGGCGGCGCATGAGCGCAACGACAAGGAGCGCGAGCGCATCCTGTCGGTCTCGCGCTGGCCGGACCGCGCAGGCGGCTCGCACATCCTGGCGTATTCGCATTCGGAAGCATCGCGCGCCCACACGCTCATCGGCACCGCGGATGAGATCGCCGACAAGCTCGAAGCACTGCGCCGCGTCGGCGTCACCTACGTAATCCTGAATTGCGGCGGCTCGCGCGAAGCGCTGCGGCGCTTCGCGCGCGAAATCATGCCAGCGTTAGCGCGCGAGCCCGCGATCGCGGCCGAATAACGTAAGGCCTTGCGCGCTGACGGTCGTGTCGCAGCATGTACACGAGCCGCGCACGATCGCGGACCTGGCGGAACTCGGCGGCATGCTGCGCGTGGTGTAAGCAACCGTCTCGATCGGTCAATTGGAAACAACATCACTTGTCGCTTTCGATTGTCGACGGATAGCAGATGATTTCGAGCCTCGCGTTATAGCCACCGATGATCTCTATTCCGCGATGCGGAATCGTCGCACTCACGTTCACGGTGTCGAAGAATAGCGCGATGTCCACCAACACATCGCAGCCTGGCGGCAGCACCCGCTTTAGTTCTGCCGCAGGGAATTGAACCGCCAAACGCTCCATATGGTGCTGCACCGGCATGCTTTCCTGCCCGTCGGAATCAAAGCGCCATATCGTTTCGGACCAGGAAGCTTTGACAGGTCGAGCATCGCCCTTGCTGTGAGACCCAGATGAGGGAGTCCGGCCGAGCGAGCTTTGACGACAATTCATCGAGGCTCATCGATAGACTAGTCACTAGAAGAGAAACTGAGGTCTTATTCATAACGCTAACCTTTCTTCAGACACTAGAACGGAGAAATAACCTTGCTGCATCGCCATTCGAACAGTTTGGTAGCGCAGCAACGGTAGGGATCCTTCGACTCCGGCAACCTTCGCTCGGGATGACGTCCTTTTTCTTGGCGAGATAATGGGACGAGGGTGGTTCCACTGCTGTACCGAGCAGCAGTGCGCATAGAATTCATCCGCACTTTATAAAAAATCACAGACTCTCAGCATGACAATCTTCTTTTTTCGCTCATCGGATGACTGCAGCCTCCGTGCACTCTCGTTCGCACAAAATTCTCTTTGACGTTTTTTAGAAAAGCCACAGACTCTCATGACGACCTAGCTTGTTCGATCGTCGGGACGACAGTGTTGTAGCCAAAAAAGAGCGCGAACCGAAACTACCCGCCGCCCGGTCTTCAGCAAAAGAAGTAGGTCATCCTCAGTCATGCGCGTGCTAACTTGAGTTGGGATTCGAATGGATATTTCGAAGGAATCGTCGCCTTTCATAATTTCAACCGCGCGCTTGAGTTTGCGGCCTATGGACGTGGCGGACTTAGAGCGTATCCTTCGGATTTCGAATGAACCTGGGGTTCGCAGGTATCTGTTCGATGACCAGTCTGTCGCGGCTGGGGTTGTTCGCGAGATCTATAGGCAGAGCGTCGCCAATTTTGAGTCGCGTCGCTTCGGAATCTGGATCGTTTGCGAAGCCGGATGTGAGGAAGCTATCGGCGTTTGCGGGCTGCGGGTTTTTGAGGATCTCGATGAAATTGAAATTCTTTATGCGCTCAGCGAATCGAAATGGAACTTGGGCTATGCGCTCGAAGCTGCAAGCGCGGTCGCGCGCTATGCCTTCGAGCGGGCGGGCCTCGAGCGCCTGATTGGCGTTACTGATGACGCCAACCTCGCGTCGTTGCGAGTGCTCGAGAAGCTCGCAATGCGCGAGTATCGGCCGGCGGGCGCGCGCGAGCATCTTCGCTACGCGGTCATCACGCGGGCGGAGTTCCAGGCTCGTACGGCGAGCGCAGGATGACGAAGACTTGCTTTCCGGAATTCTGGACCGGCTTGCTCGCCGGCACATTTTCAGCACCGCCTGGCAGGTGGTTGCATTCATCGCGCTTGTCGTAGCATTGGCAAATTGCCGGGCGAATGCTGGGGACCAGGCTTCACCCGCGCGGAAGGTCAATATGTCTCCAAGTGATCTTGCTCCGACTCTTCGAGCGCTGGCGGAAAAATACCGGCTGCCGGGAGCGGTCGGGGCGATTCTGCGCGGCGATCAGATTGTCGCGCTTGGCAGTACCGGGGTTCGCAAAGCCGGCGAGCCGGAGCCTTTTATGGTTACCGATACGATCCACCTGGGCTCCGACACCAAGGCTATGACCGCGCTCCTTATTGCTCAATTGGTCGACAAGAAGCAGCTCAGGTTCGACACCACGATGGCCGAGATTTTTCCCGAGCTTGCCGCGAAGATGAATCCCTTGATGGCCGCCAACACGGTGCGCAATCTTCTCGACCAGATCGGCGGATTTCCGCACGATCTGGATTGGGGGGCGCTCGACGCGACCCATCTGCCACTTCCCGCACAGCGTCTCAAGGCGGTTGAGCAGGCGCTGTCAGCGGCGCCGGCCACGACGATCGGAAGCTATTCCTATTCCAATGTCAGCTTCGTGGTACTGGGTGCGATCGTCGAGGCCAAGACTGGCAAACCGTGGGAAGAGGTGATGGAGCGGGAGATTTTTCGTCCACTGCAGATGACCAGTGCGAGTTTCGGCGCTCCCGGGACGCCGGGCAAAGTAGATCAGCCGTGGGGGCATGTCGATGCGAACGGGAAACTGAAAGCGGTCCAGATCGACAATCCGCCGGTCCTGGGCCCGGCCGGCAGGGTCCACTGCTCGATTGGCGATTGGTCCAGATTTATCGCGGAGACCCTTCACGGTGCACAGGGGCATCCGACACTGGTCTCCGCCGAGACCTTCAAGCAGTTGACGACGCCGATGCCCGGGCAGGAGTACGCGGGTGGCTGGCTCGTCATGCAACGGCCGTGGGCCGGCGGCGTGGCATTTTATCACGCCGGCTCAAACACGACGTGGTTTTGCAACGTATGGATTGCGCCCAACAAGAACTTCGCGGTACTGATCGCGTTCAACTACGGAGGCGAGTCTGCCGCGAAAGCTGCCGACGAAGGGGCCGGCGACCTTATCGGCTTCAACGCCAGGCTAAGTGCGGGTGATGCCCCGCATTGAGACGCGGACGAGTACGTCAATTGAGCGTGCGACACGGCGAATGAGATGGTCGCGTCCCGCCGCTCACGTGGTTTGCGTCCACCACAGACCGCAAGGAATCACTTCGGTGGCGGCGCCTTCGATCGCGGTGAAGCGCCGGGCCCATTCGAGCGCGGCCTCACGCGAGGCGCAATCCAGCACGACCAGACCGCCGATCACTTCGCGGCTCTCGGCAAACGGTCCATCGCTGATGAGCGTCTTCCCGCCCTGGGTGCGAAGCGTGCGTGCTTCGGCCGGCTCGGCCAGGCGCGCGGTCGCGAGACAAATCGATTGATCGGAAAAGCCCGTGCGTACGTACTCGGCGGCGACGCGATTGTGCATCTCGAGCACGCCAGGCCGCGGGTTTTTGGCAAACAGCATCAGGTACTTGGTCGCGGACGTGGGCCGATGGCCATGGTAGATGAGGCTTGCGGCCTGCACGCCGCGAATCTCGGACACGTGGCCGTCGTGATCGAAACCGAGGCTGTGCTGCCATTCGATCGCCTGGTCGCGCGAGTCGAAATCGATCACGTCGAAGCCCGCCAGGACCTCCTTGCTTTCGGCGAACGGTCCATCGGTGATCGCGGCACGCTGGCCGTCGAAGCGGATTTTGGTGGACAGTTCGGTGTCGTGCAGGCCAACGCTGAAGGTCAGGTGCGGCCGCCCCGCCGCCGCCCTTTCCGCGAACAGACGGGTCAGCCCTTGCTGATGCTTGCGGATCCGGCGTTGCTGCTCCGCTTCGGGTAGTTTGGCCCATTCGCCCTTGCGCTCGAAGCCCATCATGATGAAGTTCATTTTTTGTCTCCCTGATTGCGGCGGTGAGTCGGTTCACCGCCGGATGGTTTTGCTCTTCACTCACACGACGAACGGCAGTGGGCGATTTCGACAGCCACTAAGCGAGCCGCAAGCGAAGGCGTAGAGTCCCATCGGGAGCGCCGCGGCAATTGGGAGCCGTATAAGCCGATCTTTTTGAGACGAACTTCCGCGGCTGGGCGGTCAGGATTTGCTCTTGCCGCGCGCGTGCGATTTTACCGCCGCCGCGGCCGGGGCCGGCTTGTCTTTGGCGAGTACGCGGTCGAGCTTGATGCTGAGATTCAGGAGTTGCGAGCTCAGGTGGTCGAGGCGCATCTTGAGCTCGCGCACGTCGCGCTTGGACGGGATGTTCACGAAGTCGAGCATCGACTCGACGTTGCGATCGAAGTTCTGCTTGTTGGCCATGAAGCGCTCGCCCGCACGCCCAAGCCCCTTGCGCATCCGATCGTTGGTCATCGCCTCGCTGAAGACGCTGGAGAGGCCTTCCTCGGTCATCTGGCGAAATTTACTGATGAGATCGTCGCTGCGTGCCATCAATCGAATCTACCTATGAGGCGCGGCGCGGCGCAATCCGCAAGCGGGCGCGATCACTTTGAACTAACCGGCCGTTGCGGGAACCCTTGGGGCTTTTTGTGCTCGCGGCGCTATACTCGGACGAAAGAGAGGAACTCGAGATGAGACTTGGACTCAACACCGGATACTCAGGCCCGCGCATGCCGCAGACCATGGAGCTGATCCTCGAGGCCGAACGGCTGGGCTACGACTCGGTCTGGTCGGGCGAGGCGTGGGGCTCAGACGTGATCACGTTTCTGACCTGGGTGGGCGCGCGTACGTCGAAGATCAAGCTCGGCGCCGGCATCATGCAGATCCACGCGCGGACGCCCGCGATGGCCGCGATGACCGCGATGACGCTCGATGGATTGTCGGGCGGGCGCTTCATCATCGGAATCGGACCGTCGAATCCGCAGGTGGTCGAGGGCTGGCACGGGATGCCCTACGGCAAGCCGCTGCAACGCTATCGCGAATATATCGAGATCATCCGGATGATCCTCAAGCGCGAGCAGCCGCTGCAATTCGACGGCAAGGAATATCAGATCCCGTATCGCGGGCCGGGCGCGACGGGGCTCGGCAAGCCACTGCGCAGTATCCTGCACGGGCGCGCCGACATGAAGATCTACACCGCGTCGATCAGCCCCAAGGGAATCGAGCTGGCGGCGGAACTCGCCGACGGCCTGATTCCGGTGTGGATGAGCCCGGCGTGGTACGCGCAGCTCTACCAGCCGCATCTTGAGGCCGGGTTCAAGAAGGCCGGCGGGGGCAAGAGTATCGCGAGCTTCGACTTGGCGCCGTACGTGCCGGTGCACATGGGCAACGACCTCGAGAAATGCCGCGCGCCGGTGAAGGCGAGCCTGGCGCTGTATATCGGCGGCATGGGCGCGCGCAATCGCAACTTCTACAACAGCTATGTGCGCAACTTCGGCTACGAGGACCTCGCGACGCAACTGCAGGACCTCTACCTCAGCGGACGCAAGGAAGAGGCGGCCGCGGCGGTGCCCGACAAACTGGTCGACGCAGTCGCGCTGATCGGTCCGCGCGAGCGGATCAAGGATCAGCTCGCGGAGTGGAAGTCCTCGCCGATCGGCACGCTGATCGTCGGGAGCGGCCAGATCGAAGCGCTGCGGACGATCGCGGAGTTGTGCTTGTAAAATAATGACGACGACGATCGCCAGGATCCTGGGCTGGGCGTCGGGCTTCGCGCTGATGGGCTATCGCGAACCGCCCGCGACGACGATCGCGACTTCGATCATCGTCAATCTTTCGCTGGCGCCGCTGATCGGCGTGATCGCGGCGCGGCGCGGCCGCTCCGCCGCCCTCTGGTGCGGCGCGGGACTGGCATTCGGGATGTGGACGCTGGCCGCGATCCTCATCTTCGGGCAGCGGCGTCCCGCGCGTCCGGAGGAACCGTTCCCTCCTACTTCTGATGCTGCGTGAGCCAGGCCAGCGTCGGAGCGTAAACGTCGGCTTCCGATTTGGTGCCGCATAGCACGTCGAGGTGTCCGGCGCCCGGGAACTTCCGCACCGTGACGTCGGTGCTGCCGGTGGAATGCGCCGACTCCTCGACCCAAGTCGGCCAGTCGCTCGCGATATTGGTGCTGGAGAACGCGATCACCGGGATCTTCGACGCCTTGAGCGCGGCGAGCAGTTCCGGGGTGAACGAATTTTCGGAATTCTGCACCGACGGCCACCATCGATCGTACGCGACCAGCACGTGCGCGAGCACAACCGGATCGGAGAACCCGCCAAGTGGATTGGCGAGGCCGCCCTTGCCGCCGAAGTCTCTTGCGTCGTAGACGACGTGCTCGAGGTTCTCGCGCGCGGTTTTGTATTTCGGAATCGGCGCCGGCTGGTCGGGATTCTCGATCACCATCTCCATCAGATGCTTGCGCTTGTCGAAGGTCAGATGCGGTCCGCCGAGGTCGTCGGCGACCTGGCCGGAGGGCGTGCCCGCGAACGCGTGGCGCGGTAGAAATCCGTCGAGCGCGACGATCCCCTGCACGACGGCAGGATGCATCGCGGTGTACAGGTACTCATACGTGACGCCACGGCTGAATCCGGACAGGAAGATTTTCTCGCGATGGGTTTGCGCGCGGACGAATTGCGCGGTCGCGTCGATGTCGGACTCGAACAGCGCGTTGGTCCAGTCCTTGAGCTCGCCGAGCTGTGCCTCGGTCGCATCGGGGGGCACGAAATGGGTGCGATAGTCCATCGCCCATACGTCGACGCCATGGGCCGCGAGATAAATTGGGAACGAGTAGCGCGGGTCGTCGATCGCGACCTCGCCATTCATGTTGGTGCCGGGCAGGTACAGCATCACGATCGCGGGATGCGCCGGAGGCGTCGGTCCCTTGGCGAGGCGATGAACGGCGATCCGATCGAACGCCGACGGTCCGACCTTCGCCTCGTAGCGCCATTCGTAAACGCCGGGCGCGCCTTTGAGCTCGCGCGGCGCGCCGGCCGCGGTGAACTGGACCGGCTCTGCCGCGGCGGCGGCGATGGCTCCCAGACAGAGCGCGAGCAGCGTCGCGATCGCGGCGCAGTTCGAGCGCCAGGTAAAATGCGGCCGGCGTCGAGCGCCGAGCTTCCTCGATTCGATCATGACTGCGTTCCCCCAAAAAGTGGCGGCGCGAGCCGTCGCGCGCGCGTCCTTGTATCACGTCCTCATAGCACTTCTCGCGGCATCATTTCCCGCGCCGCGTGAGGATCGCGGTTGACCCCCTGCGGTGTGGCGTGCGAAACCAATTCCACAGGCGTCCGCCGCAATACAATACGGGAGAGTTTGCATGAGCAGGAAAGTCCAGTTCGCGCTGTTCGCGCCGCAGGCCGGGCAGACCTTCACGACCATCGCCGAGCGCGCGAGTCTTCTCGAAAAGCTCGGCTACCATTCACTGTGGCTGGTCGATCATTTCTGGAACCGCGGGATGCCCGATATCGACGTGCTGGAATGCGTCGCCACCATGAGCGCGATCGCGGCGCGCACCGAGAAACTGCGCATCGGAACGCTGGTGATGTGCAACTCGTTCCGCAATCCGGCGCTGCTCGCAAAGTCGCTCACCTCGATCGACAACATCAGCAATGGCCGGCTCGAGGTCGGGCTTGGCGCGGGCTGGATGGACGAGGAGTATCGCGCCAACGGCTACGAGTTTCCGTCGGTCGGCACGCGGCTTCGTCAGCTCGAGGAAGGCGTGCAGATCCTGAAGGCGATGTTCACCGAGAAGCGCGCGACCTTCAAAGGCCGCTACTACCAGATCGCCGACGCGATCAACAATCCGCGCCCGGTGCAGAAGCCGCATCCGCCGATCACGATTGGCGGCAGCGGTGAGAAAGTGATGCTGCGCATCGTCGCGAAATATGCGGACCGCTGGAATCTGCCCGCGGGCTACAAGAGCCTCGAGGGCAAGATCGGGGTGCTGAAGGAACATTGCCAGAAAGTCGGCCGCGACTTCGACTCGATCGAAATATCCGAGCAGCTCCTGGTCGCGATGGGGAAGACGGCGGAGGAGTCCGAGCAGAAATGGAAGGCGGCGCAGATGTTTCCGTTCGCGAAGACCGGAATCAAGGGCACGCCGCCCGAGATCGTCGAGCAGATCAAGGATCGGGTGCGCCGCGGCGTCACCACCTTCACGATCTTTTTCAGCGACATGGCCCAGGCGCCAACCCTGGAGCTTTTCGCGCGCGAGGTGATGCCGGCATTTGCGTAGCGCCGCCCGAAACGGTCCGCCGCTGTGCGGGCTGGCCGCGCTCGCCGGCGCGGTGCTGTTGATGGCGGCAGTGGCGGCGGCGCGCGGGCCGGCGCACTACATAACTTATCTCGACATTCCGGGCGGGCTCGGACCCGGTGATTCGATCACTCACGCGGGAGTAGCGATCGGACGCGTCACGGACGTCAGGCCGCTCCGGAATGGCCACGTCGAGATCGAATTTGAAATCGACCCGTCGCACTCCGACGAAGTGCAGCAGGAATCGATCCTGCTCTTGAACCATCTCGGCGCTACGCCCTCGCTCGAGCTGACCTACACCGAGCCGAACGCGCCGCCGGCCCCTGAGGGCTCGTTCATCAGCGGCGCATCGAATGCCACGCAGGCGCAGATACTGCTCGCGGCGCGCGGCGCAAATTCGCTGACGGCGGCGTACAGCCGGCTGCTGCGCAACTTCGGCACTGTGAACGGGCCGCAGCCGACATCGGCATCGGCGGCGCAAATGCAAAACGATCTGATGGCGCTGATCGCGGCGACGATCGCAGCGAGCGCAGCGAATGCGCCGGAGCTGCGCATCGCGATCGAGCGCGTGCAGGGCGACGAACTGGCGGTCGAGCACGAGCTGCTCCGCGAGGGCAACCTCCCGGCGGCCGAACGACTTCATGACGATACTTACCGGCTCCTCGCGATCATCCCGGCCGCCGTGAAGGCGCCGCCCCCTTCCGCCGCCGCCCCAGGAGAGCCTCCGAATACGCTCGACGTGCCGCGCGCCAATCCGAGTCCAGCCCCCTGAAACCGGCCAGCCGTGCTGTTCGTACTAGTTCGTACCACCCATTGAAACACAATGTGGACAGGACTAGTTTTCGTACAGTGAAGTAGTGATTTTGAGGGGAGTCTAAACGGGGTTGCCCAGGAGTTGAGGCAATGGCCGAACACTACACCACGATTCCGGCGCCGGGATCTCCGGGCGGACCATGCCGGGGATCATGCAGCCACCCTTGGTGCATTGCGGCCCGCCAGCTCGCCGACGATCGTTGCGCGCATTGCGGAATCCGGCTGGGTTTTGGGACCAAGATAACTGGCGAAGTGGCCGTCCACTTGAGATGCGCGCAGCAGGAAGCGGCGCGCCACCACGAGCCGGCCGCGGATGCCGCTCACCAGCCCACCCACAGTCACCAGAGCACCCACGAACCCAATCGGGGCAATACTCGCTAGCTATTCGGCTGGCTATTCGCGAAATTTCTGTTCGACTGTTTAGTCCGACTCCCTAGCTCGCTTGACAGTGCGCCGCCTCATCATCGATTCTCAAGCCGCATCTCGGGCAGCAAGGCAGCCTACGCATGGATAACGATCAGCGCGCCAAGGTACAGGCATTGCGCGCCCGCCTCGACCATCCGGTCATCGACGCCGACGGTCACCTGATCGAGCCCGCCCCGCTGTTTCATCACTATCTCGAGAAGACCGGCGGCAAGGAACTCGTCGAGCGCTACCAGCGCGAGCTGCGCGAGCATCCGACCGGCTCGCGCGGGAACCTGGAGACCGGCGATATGCGCGGCGCCTGGTGGGGCGTCAGCAACAATGCGTACGACCTCGCGACGGTGATGGCGCCGCGGCTGCTGCATCAGCGGCTCGAAGAACTGGGCATCGATTACGCGATCCTGTACCCAACCCTCGGCCTGGCGCTGCCGACCATTCATGAGCCCGAGGTGCGGCGTGGCGCGTGCCGCGCGCTCAACACGATGAACGCGGAGATTTGCGGCGCGCTGCGCGATCGTCTCGCGCCCGCGGCGGCGATCCCGATGCATACGCCGGATGAAGCGATCGCCGAGCTCGAGTACGCGGCGTCGCGAGGATTCAAAGTCGCGATGATACCGCCGATCGTCGCGCGCCCGATTCCCGCGCTCGAGCGCGAGGATCCGGCGGCTTTTCCCAACGCTGCTTACCTCGATTGCTACGGACTCGACAGTTTCTACGATTATGACCCGCTGTGGCGCCGGTTCCTCGAGCTGAAGTTCGCGGTGACCTCGCATGGCGGAGTTGGACTTCGCTATCTCCCGCTGGGGCGTCGCTCGCCGACTAACTATATGTTCAATCACATCGGCGGCCACGCTTATCAGCAGGGCGAGCTATGCCGCTCGCTGGTGATGGGCGGGGTGACTGCGCGCTTTCCGTCGCTGGTGTTTGGTTTCCTGGAGTGCGGGGCCGGGTGGGCGTGCGATCTGCTGCATTCGCTGGGCGAGCATTGGGAGAAGCGCAACGGCGAAGGGCTCAAGCATTACGATCCCGCGCTCCTCGATCGCCCGCGGCTTCATCAGTTGCTCGCCGAATATGGCGGAGCCGGGTTCGTCGACCGCGCCGCGGCGCGCATCGGCCGTGCCTACGACGAGGGAATTGCGCGACACGATCGCGACACCGAGCGCGACGAGTGGCGGCGATGCGGCGTGGCGGAGGAGGCGGACTTCGCGCGGATGTTCCAGAATTTTTTCTTCGGGTGCGAGGCCGACGATCCGAGCGTGTACCGCGCCCTCGACGCGCGCGGCAATCCCAAGCGCGCGCGCCTGCAGCCGATCTTTTCGTCTGACATCGGCCACTGGGACGTCCCCGACATCGCCGCAGTACTGCTGGAAAGCCATCGCCTGGTCGACAAGGGCTTGCTCTCCGACGCGGACTACCGCGACTTCGTCTTCACCTATCCGGCGCGGCTGCATCTCAAGGCCAATCCCGGTTTCTTCGCGGGCACGGCAGTCGCGGACGCGACCACGCAACTCGCAGCGCAGATGCAGATTTAGTTTAAGTCTTGTCGAAATCGGAGATTCAAAACAGAAATTCCGTTCGAAACGGAACCAAAATGATACTCGCGGATAAAACCGCGGAATCTCGAAGATTCTTCTCAACCATTTTAATCGCGCTCGTTGGCATTGCGTTCCTCCCGTGCTCAGCCCAGGGGCAGCTTGACCAGTTTCCGCCCGATGCTCGCCGCTTGGTGGCCGATGAAGCCGCTAATGCGAAGCCATACTGCGAAAATAATGTCACGCTGATGAACTTCTACGATTGTTCGTGCTTTGCGCGGAAAACGCTCGATACCCGTGTCCAAGTGGGAGCGCAACTTGTCAAAGGCCTGGGTGGCAGGGGAATGAGGCTCAGTCCTCCGTTTGGCGTCCTGATTGGAAAGATGGACTTGAGCTCTTGTGTCTCCGAGCCCGCCATCGTTCACTACGCTCGCCAGCGCACGATCGATACGCTGCGTCCTTCGAATCCCCAAGCCCAGCTCGAGAGCGTCGCTGACTGCGTGGCACAAAGCATGTACAAGGCATTCAAAGAGAAACCATTGCCTGATATCGGCTACATAGATGGCCTGTTTACGACAGCCCTTTTAAGGTGCCACTCGCGGTGAGTCGTGGCACACTGCGAGTAGGCACGCCTCCCGCGGTCCGAAGCCAGAAAAGATCCCGGTTTAGATGCTAACTGAGCAACAAACTCGCGAGTGGAACGAAAACGGCTTTTTCATCATCCGCAATTTTGCCGACGGCGGGGTGTGCGCGGCGATGCTCGCGCGGGCGGTCGAGATCTCGCGCCTGGTGGCCGGGCGCGCATACGTTCCCAACGTGCTGGTGGCCCCCGAGAAACGCCCCAACGAACTGGCGAAGAACCCCGAGGATCAAGTCGCGAAAATCTTCCGGCTGCATCGCGATTCGATGTTTCGCGATTTCGGCGCGCGGCGCGACGTGATCGCGATCGTGGTCGATCTTCTCGGCGCCGACCTCGACCTGTTCGTCAGCCAGTTCATCTTCAAGAATCATGGCGCACTCGGCCAGCCGTGGCACCAGGACTCCTACTACTTCAGCTTCGATCGCACGCCGCAAGTTGGCATGTGGCTGGCAGTCAGCGACGCGACGCTCGACAATGGATGTCTTCATGTGCTGCCGGGGTCGCATCGGGAGCCGGTGCACAAGCACGTGCGCGACCAGCGCACCCATGCGCTTTACGGCTACGAGGAAATCGTCGACTACGACACCTCTCGATCGGTTCCCGTGCTGATGGCAGCGGGCGACTTACTCGTGTTTCACAGCCACCTGATGCATCGATCGACCGACAATCTGTCGACCGGCTTTCGCGCCGCGATGGTTTATCACTACGCGCAGGCCGGCACCGTTGATCGCACGAAGGAGCGATTCGGCCATCAGAATCCTGTCCACGATTTCATGCCGATCTGCCGCGGTGGCGAATCGGTGACGGCCGCTTGAGGCAGCGGGCCGCTAGCGCGTTGCTGCTATCCGCGCGAGCGTCGCGGGTAGTTCTGCCAAGTGCGCGATTTGCGTCGAATGCTCGACGCGGCGGCCCACCGCGATAAAACCTACTCCGGCGCCTTCGGCCGCCTCGCGATCGACGACGCTGTCGCCGACATAAATTGCGTGCTCTCGCGCGACTCGGGCGCGTTCCAGGCACAGTTTCAGAATGTCGGGAGCGGGCTTGGGGCGGACCTGGTCGCGCGCGCTCGCGATCGCGTCGAAAATTCCGGCCAGCTTGAGATGCTCGACCAGCGCCGGCACCGTCGCCGAGCGATTGGTGGCCAGCGCCAGGCGATAGCGATGTTTCAGCTCGAGCATGAACGGCCGCAGCTCGAATGGCGGCTTCAGGAGATGGAAGAACGGCGCCGGATCGAGGTCGCGCGCGATTTGATGCATGCGAGCAAGCTTGTCGTGGTTGTCGCGTGCACGGTCGGAGAACACCTGTCCGGCAGCGTGAGAAATCGCGTTGATCTCCTCGACGGCGTCCAGCGGCGCCTCCCCGATCTGGGTGAAGATGGCGTTGTAGTAGGCGACGTTTGACTGGTCGGAATCGAACAGCACGCCGTCCGCGTCGAACATCACGAGCTCGAGCATGATTGCAAAGCTATTGTGCGTGGCGCGGCGGGCCGATGCTAGCGAGATGCGATCGAGAGCCGGCTGCGGCGAGCACGTGTGCTCAGGCGGCGTGGTACCGCCGTCATCTCACGCGGATTTAACGGAGCGCCGCAATGCGAACACACCGTGGTGGGCGTAGTTTTTGCGCCGCATGCGCGATGCACCAGAGTGAGCGGCGGTCCGTTCTTGTCGGAGAGCCATCGATCGCCGAAGCGCATCAGCGCGACCAGCACCGGGTAGAGATCGAGTCCCTTGCGGGTGAGCTTGTACTCGACCCGCGCTCCTCCGTCCGGCGCGGTTGCGCGTTCGAAGACGCCGTCGCGGACCAACGCTCGCAGCCGGGTCGCCAGGATGTTGCGCGCGATCCCGGTGTTGGCCTGGAATTCGTCGAAATGCCTGCGGCCGAGAAATGCCTCGCGCAGGATGAGCATCGTCCAGCGCTCGCCCACTACCGAAAGAGTGCGCGCCACCGAGCAGTCCATCGCCCTGTTCGACCGAAATCGCATTTATTTTGCCGCTCCCCCGAGCATCGGTCCGTGTCCCAGCAACCATAGTTGCAGTTTGAAACCGCCATTGCCAGTGGGCTCAGCGGCTCAGCAGGCGTTCCGCTCTCACGGCGGGCGCCAGCGCCGGATGCTATCGCCACCCTCGTTTGCAACCGACGCCGTCGCGCGCTACAAAGATAGTTGCAATTTGAAACTTAATGCCGTTGACAAGTGCCGCTGGCGGTACTGAGTTTCCGATACCAGAGCTGACGAATCGGTCGATCGAGTTGCGAACCGAAACGGCCGGCGAGGGAGCTTCGCGATGGGCAAGCAAATCGAATTCTTCTACGACTACATCAGCCCGTTCAGCTATCTAGCCGACACCCAACTTCCCGCGCTTGCGCAGCGCACCGGAGCGGAGATTGTCTACCGGCCGATTTTACTTGGCGCGATATTCAAGGCCACCGGAAACGCGTCACCAATCGAAAATCCGACCAAGGGCGCTTACACGGTTCTGGAAGTTCAACGATGGGCCAAACGCTACGGCGCGCCAATCCAGATGAACCCGCATTTCCCGTTCAGCACGATTCGCGTGATGCGGGGCGCGATTGCGGCTCAGATCCACGGGCGCTTCGCCGCATTTCACTCGGCGGCATTTCGCGCAGTGTGGGAACAGGCTCAGGATTTGAGCAAGGAAGAAGCGTTGCGGCGGATTCTCGGCGAGGCCGGTATCGATCCGGCTTTGATCGAGGGCGCCGCGATCAAGGATCGGCTGCGCGCCAATATCGACGACGCGATCAGCCGCGGCGCGTTCGGAGCGCCGACGTTTTTCGTCAATCGTGAAATGTTCTGGGGAAACGATCGGCTGGAGTTCGTGGAAGACGCGCTCAACCGCGCGCCCTGACGCGAGCCGATCGCGCTACCCGAGATGAATCTGAAAATCCTGTCCGCGCGGCGTCCGCGCCCGAGGTCATACGCATGAAGGCAATTGTCTTCGACAAAGTCGGCGGTCCCGAGGTGATGCATCTCGCAGACGTTCCCAAGCCCGAGGTCAAGCCAGGCACGGTGCTGGTGAAGGCCCGCGCGATCGGAATCAATTTTGCCGATACGCGCTTTCGCCAGGGACAATACCTGGTGCAGCCCAAGCTGCCCGACACTCCGGGACTAGAAGTCTCGGGCGTGGTGGAGGCCGTCGGCGAAGGCGTCAGCAACGTCAAGGTCGGCGCGCGCGTCGCGGCGCTCGGCAGTAAGGCTTACGCCGAGTATGCGCTCGCTCCGGCTGCGCAGGTCATCCCGTTGCCCGACTCGATCAGCTTCGAGCAAGGCGCGGCATTTCCAGTCCAGGTGCTGACCGCGTGGCACATGCTGCACACCTCGCATCACACCACGCCGGGTCAGACCGTGCTTATCCATTCGGCCGCGGGGGGAGTCGGTATCGTGGCGATCCAGATCGCCAGGGCCGCCGGCGCGCGCGTGATCGGCACGGTATCGAGCGACGGCAAGGCCGCGCCGGCCAAGGAGTATGGCGCCAACGAGGTCATCAACTATGCGACCCACGATTTCGCCGCCGAGGCGATGCGCATCACCGGCGGCAAGGGCGTCGATCTGATTCTCGACGCAGTTGGCGCGACCACTTTCGAAAACGGTCTCAAGTGCCTCGCGCCATTCGGCCATACGATTCTGTACGGTGCGGCAGGCGGCCCGACGCAACCGCTCAACCTATTCGCGCTGTTCGAGAAATCGCTGAAGGTGAGCGGCTTCGTGCTGTATACCGTCGCGGCAGTGCCCGAAGTGATGCGGCGCGGAATCGAAGATTCGTTCAAGCTGATGGCCGACGGAAAGCTCAAGCTACTGATCGGCAAAACCTTCCCGCTCGCGCAGGCAGCCGAGGCGCATCGTTTCATGGAGTCGCGCGCATCGACCGGCAAACTCCTGCTCATCCCGTGAGGTAATTGAAATGGCTCAATCGAACAGTCGTCCAGTCGCGGCGGTGGTAGGAGTCGGCGCTGGTCTTGGCGCCGCGCTCGCGCGCCGCTTTGCAAAAGGTTACGCAGTCGCGCTGGTCGCGCGCGGCGAGGACAAGCTCGCCTCGTTCGCGAAGGAAATCGAAGCTGACGGCGGGCGCGCGATCGCGGTGCCCGCCGACGTGAGCAAAGCCGCGGACATCGAGGCGGCGTTCGCGCGCATCCGCAGCGCGCTCGGCGAGGTCGACGCCCTAATCTACAACGCCGCGATGCGGCCGTTCGGAAAATTGATGGACACCAAGCCGAGCACGTTTGAGAACACCTGGCGGGTCACCACGTTCGGCGCGTTTCTATGCGCGCAGCAGGTAGTTCCCGCGATGCTGAAAAAAGGCGCCGGAGTGATCCTGTTCACCGGTGCGACCGCGGGCGTCAAACCGTTTGCGACCTCGGCCGCGTTCGGCCCGGCGAAGTTCGCGATGCGCGGCCTTGGGCAGGTGATGGCGCGTGACCTGGGTCCGCAGGGAATCCACGTCGCATATATAAATGTCGACGGTGCGATCGATATGCCCGCGATTCGCGAGCGCTTCCCGCAGATCAAGGACGAAGACATGTTGAAGCCGTCGGCGATCGCGGAGAGCTACTGGCATCTCGCGCAGCAGGACAAGAGCGCGTGGACCTACGAGCTCGACGTGCGTCCGTTCAAGGAAAAATGGTAGCGGCGCGCGCGCGGCGCTAGCGCTGCGCGAGGCCATTTTTAGATTCCGTCGCGACGCCGAATTTTCGGATCAGGTCGGCCAGCCGCGAGGGCTGGGTAACCGGATTCGCGCATGCGGTGCCGGCGCACACGAACGCGAGCGGCACGTTGCGGCCCGCGCTCGCGGCGATCATCGCGCGCATCGTGGGCGGTGACTGCGCACCTCCGCCTGCCGCATCGACTCGCATCACGACTTTGAACGGACGATACGTGCGCAGCGCCGCGTCGATGAGCAGCGTCGCATCTGTATCAGACGGCGCGACGATCGCAACTACCGCTTCGCCATCGGCGCGACGCTCGAGCGCCAGCCCGAGCGTACCGAGCGTCGACGGCGGGATCGCGCCGGTCGCCGCCGGCGCGCTCTTCAGCAAATCGCTCGACGCCTGCGCGTAGCTGTCGTCGGAGGTGATCGCAGCCAGCGTCGCCATGGCGATCGCCGCGGTAGCCTCGACCGACGGCATCGGCTGATCGTACATGACATCGGTTCCGACGGGCGGGGCGACCAGGTTGACAAGGGCGGGGGGTGGGCGATTCGCCAGCAGCCCGTTTTGACGGCTTTTCGTTATCCACGATGCGATTACACGTGCTTCGACGAGATATCTCGCCTGCCCCGACGACTGGTACGCGTCAACCATCGCGGCCATCAGGTAGACCTGGTCGGCAACCAGCCCCGGCACCGACGCGCGCGAATTCGACCACTCGTGATAGAACCCGCCGTCTGGCGCGCGCAGGTGGGCGACGATGAAGTCGAGATCCTCGAGCGCGATCTGCGCGAGCGTGGGATCTCCCAGCGCATGCGAGGCGCTCAGGTACGCCGACGCCATCAGCGCGTTGCGATCGGTCATCACCGCGTGATCGACTTGCGGCGCCTTGCGACGTTGCCGCGCCGCGAGCATCGCGGCGCGCGCCTGCGCGACCAACTCTTTTGCGCGCGCTTGCGGCACGTGCATGCGCGCGGCAACGTGCGCGTAGTCCGTCGCGATGCGGATCACGACGCGGCCGTCGGGCGCGAGCGCCGGTGAATCGTCGAAGCCGAAGTAGATCAGCGCGGCGCGCGCCTGCTCCGGCGCCATCGCGCGCTTCACTTCGTCGGCGGTCCACGTGTAGTAGCCGCCGTCGTCGCCCGGGTACGAGTCGGCGTCCTGATTCGCGTAGAAGGTGTGCGTCTTTGGATCGAGCAGCGTCGCGTTCACGTAGCCGGTGATCGAGCGCGCGACGTCGGCCAGTGCGCGATCACCGCTTGCCTGATACGCCTGCGCGTACGCGTCGAGGCCCATCGCCTGGTCATAGGCCATTTTTTCGAAATGCGGCACGCGCCAGTGCGGGTCGGTCGAGTAGCGATGAAATCCGCCGCCGAGCTGATCGTAGACTCCTCCGGCCGCGATTTTTCTGAGCGTGTCGAGCGCCATCGCGGTGTACTCGGGATGGCCGAAAAATCCGTGCGCGAGCGCCAAACGGAGCGCGGGAAAGTCGTAGAAGCGCGGCCCCTCGCCCGCACCGAAGCCTCCGGTGGCGCTGTCGTACGAGGCCTTGAGCTCGAGCAGGATGCGCGCGCGCAGTTCGTCCGCGCTCGTGTGGCCGGCGGCGCTCGGTGCTTCGGCCTCGGCCATTTTCGCGCTGAGGTCGTGCGCTGCCTTTGCGAAGTTCGGGTCGTGCGCGTAGGCGTCGGTCACCCGGCCCAGCACCCACAGCATTCCGTAGCCGCGCGGGGTGCGCTCGGCGGCATCCGGCGGCATGTATCCCGCGATGAAAACCGGCGCGCCATCATCACCGGTGAAGCAGGTGAGCGGCCATCCACCGGCGCCAAACGCGCCTGCCGCTTCCTGGTAGTAGGAATCGATATCGGGCCGCTCGTCGGTGTCGACTTTGATCGGAACGAACTCGCGGTTGATGACGGCGGCGACTTTCGCGTCGCTGTAGGTGGTCTGGTCCATCACGTGGCACCAATGGCACCACATCGCGCCGATATCGATCAGGATCGGCCGATGCAGTTGGCGCGCGAGCGCGAAGGCGGGCGCGCCCCACGGCTGCCAGCGGATTTTCCCCGCCGCAGCCTCGCGCAGGTAGAGACTGGGTGCATCGGCGAGCGCGTTGGCGGGCAGCGCGGCGGCGGCCGAATCATCCTGCGCTGCCGATGCGAGCGCGGGTGCGGCGCGACCGACGGCGAACAAGCAAACGATCGCGCATGACGCAAGCGCGATTCGCGTTGACATTGCTACGCTGCGACGATTACAAAATTTCATGGCCGGCGAATGATCGAGCGGGCCGTGCTGTAGACAGTGTCGCGGTATCCACGATGACTCCCGCGTTTAACAATTCGCATCGCACGCGATGAGTTCCACCATGAGGGGTTCACCCGCCACCCGCCGCAACTCTCCCAGGATTCATCGGGGGCCTGCCAAGGTAATCCCGATGCCGACTCCCACAGTGGTCCGCCGCCGCCGGGCGATCAAGGCGGCCGCCGGACTGCTGGTGTTCTCGCTGATCGGTGCGGTGGTGGTGCGGCTCTACCTGCTGCAGACCGCGCCGCCCTCGCCCGAGGAAGTCGCGGGGCTGACGCTGCAGGAGGCCGAGATCCTGAAGATGGTGAACGACGAGCGCCAGCGCGCGGGGCGCAAGCCGCTCAAGTTTTCCGCGCGCCTTGCGGTCGTTGCCCGCGGGCATAGCTACGACATGGCGATGCGGCACTACCTGTCGCATGGCAGCCCCGAAGGAACCGGCCCGGCCGATCGCGTCGGCGGGGTCGGGATCAGCTACCAGGCGCTCGCCGAGAACATCTATATGGACGACTACCGCGAGCCCAACGGGCTGGCCGCGCGCGCAACCGGGGGATGGCTCAAGAGCGCGACGCATCGCGAGAACATGCTCTCCGACAAGTTCACCGAGACCGGAGTTGGAGTTGCGCGCTCCTCCGACGGCAGTTTCTACGTGACCCAGGATTTCATTCACTAGGTCGCCAGCTCAAACCCGCAGCCATAGTCGTAGGGACACGAGCTTGAGGGGCAGCCGCGCCGCCAGCATGTCATGAGCCTGGCCGGCGTTCAGGGTAAGCTTGATGGGTAGCCCCGCGTTTGTCGACCAGGGCCTGGATTTTGGTTGCCCGACTATGCTGCAAAAGTTGCAACCCTTAAGTCTGAGCAGGCGAAGCTTGCTAAAGGGCAATCAGAACTTGCCGCCCAGCGCCGTGAGGAAATCGGCCGACTCGCCGAGAGGCAGCTTTTCGCGAGCGTAGAAGAATACTACGCGACGGCTCTGCATGAGACCGTACATTATGCCGACTTTGTGATTATGCCGCGCTGTGATGGCGAAGCTAATATGGCGTGACACCTGGAGCGATAAATGGAAGGCACGAAAGACCCAAGCCATCTCCTTGACGTAGAGAAACGGGCGTATCATGTGTCGCGTCCTGGGTTACGGATCGCTGAGTTCACAATCAACCCAACGCAGACGATACGCTGGCACTGCCAAACGGACGTCCAGCATACCTTTTTTGTCCTCGAGGGACGGATCCGGGTCTTCCTGACCCCGAAGATGAAGTCTGCCCAGCGCCGGGCGAAACTTATTCAGTGCAGCCCAAGCGTCCGGCACTTCGTTACTAACGGTGGCGAGAATTCGGCGACTTTCCTTGTTCTGCACTTCGGTGAATACGACTTTGTCCCACTTGCATGAGGTGGGCGCGGTCTTCCGCTCCGACGGAGTTCGGTTATCGATACCGAGAGGGTAGTCATGCATAACTATGTCTTACCGGCTTCGGTCAAGGACCGCGTCGTGAGCCGAATGGGTACGCTGCTCGCCCACGATACGATCGAGGCTGGCCGCACCGCGCTGGTTGTGGTCGATATGCAGAACTATTTCTGCGCGCCGGGCTTCCCGCACGAAGTGCCCAATGGCGCGCGAGATCGTGCCGAACATCAGCCGTCACCTACGACTGGTTGTCCCACGATTTTCTCTAGCAGGGTATATCCCCGGCGATGGTCGTCCGGTGCATCACGCGGGGCGCGTCGCCGTAATCGTGAACGGCGTAGTGTACCGTGCAACGATTGTCCCACATGATGACATCGCCCAGTGCCCACTGATGCCGATAGGTAAACTCGGGACGACAGATCTGCTCAAACAAAAAGTCTAGCAATCCCCGACTCTCGGGCTCCGTGAGCCCATCAATGCAGTAGGTATAGAGCCGGTTCACATAGAGTCCCTTGCGCCCGGTTTCCGGATGGGTCCGCACGACCGGATGCCTCTGCGGAGGAGCCGTGTTATCGAGCCCAAACATCGTCGCCAGCTTCGCTCCGCTGTGCCATGCGCGAATGCCGTCAAGCAGGCGCTTCATACCCTGGGACAACGTTTCGTACGCAACGTACTGGTTTGCGAACATCGTATCGCCGCCCACCTCAGGCAGCGTATGCGCAGCGAGAATGGCGTGAGCCGGGGGCGTGGGCATGAAGGACGAATCCGAATGCCATACTTCGGTCGTGAATGCGCGCTCCTTGCCGAAGTTGGGTACTGCCAACACCTCGGGATGGTCGGGGATTTCGACCTGCTTTAGATAGGGCACCTGGAGCACCTCGCCCCAGCGGTGGGCGAAGGCCGTTTGCGCCGCCGGTTCAAGAAACTGCCCTCGGAACACCAACATGCAATGGTCGAGGAAGGCTTGGTGAATCGTGGCAAAGGTTCTGTCGTCGAGAGGATGATTAAGCTCGACTCCTTTCAGCTCAGCCCCGATCGCGCCAGTGAGTCGCTTGATGGCAATCTGTGTCCCCATGGCTTCCCCTCCTAAATCGCAAGCCAGAGCGGCGCGATCGTCGCCAAAGGATTGTAAGCGGGTACCGCGTAATTTAGGCATCCGACACGGTAGCCACAAGCGACGCGATCGCGGGTGCAGGAGTACGATCCGTCGTGACCCAGGCCGCGAAGCTGGCGGCGGAAATGCAGAGCCGGATTATGCCAATATCGAGACGGCAGCGCACTGCCTCAGAACTTCAACTGAGAGTACGCGGCATAATTCGGCAGTCGGCATAAGATCCATTCTACGGAAAGTGCGAAACGCCTTGCGCGAGAGGGGATTTTCGAAGTAGCGCCCTTCGGTTCCGCCGTCTACTCAAAACAAGAGTTATGCGCGGGAAATGGGCGCCGCTTACCTTTGCGCCGAAGCTGGAATCTCAACTGCGGGCATAGAGAATCAGGCCGCCTACGTCGCCGGTTGGCTCAAGAAGCTTCGCGACGATCGCAAGCTTCTGATTCACGCTGCCGCTCAGGCACAGTGCGCAGCGGATCTATCCTCCACCGCAACTGCCACGAATAGGTAGCGGCGCGCCCGGGCAAAACGCGCGCGCGGCACTCACTCAGCTACTTGGACAGAAATTCAGCGATTCTTATCAGCGCCATTATCACCCCAACAGGTCCCGCGAGCTCTCATCAAGCAACCGCAAAATCTCCTCCTCGCCCACTCCCAGCGTCTTCGCGTCGCCGTCCGCCACCGCGTCGCACAGTGCTTCCGCGATCAGCAGTTGCGCGAGCATCCGCGCGCGGCTCGGCACCGGCGTGTTCCGCGCGCGGAAAAGCCGCGTCATTGTCTCGAGCTGCCGCTCGCGCGATACGAGGCGAGCCGCATGCACCCGCTCGTCGGTCGCGTTCAGGGCGCGCAGGCTCGCGCGAAACGTCCGCCACTTGCGATGGTGCCCCATCACAGCGCGACTCAGCCGCATCCGCACGGCGGGCGCGCTTCCGCCCGATTTCAGGATGCCCTCGACAGCCGACCACTCCGCGCTCACCCAGTTCTCGTAGACCTCGAGAAAGATCGCGAGCTTGTCGGCAAAATGAATATAGAAAGTGCCGGGCGCGTAGCCGGCCTCGCGCGCGATCCGGTTCGAATCGGTGCCGTGGTAGCCGGCCGAATTGAAAATCCTGGCGGCCGCCTCGACCAGCGCCTGACGCGTCCGATCGGGTTGCCGATTCCGCCCCGGTTTTGGGAGGCTCCGTTCCCGCGCCTTAGCCGTTCTGACAGTGCGCAACTCGCCGGCCGCGCGCACGATTTCAGAGCGGTAGTTCACCCGCGTCCTCCTAGCTCGCCGCCGCCGTAAGCGGGCACGCCGCGCGCTCCTCGGCCGTTATTTTTTCGAGAAACGGTTCCACCGCGGCGAGAAACTTTTCCGGCTCTTCGAGGAACGCGCAATGGCCGCCGCCGAACAGCGCCATCGAATGATTTGGAAAACGGCCAATCGCATCTTTGCTGGCCGCCAACGAGACGATCCGATCGCGCGACGACCAGGTGAACAGAACCGGGCAATTAATTTGCTCTCCAATCCGCGTCTGGTCCGCCTCTGGCGTGCGAAAGCTCAGCCACGCCTGCTCCCAGATTCCGGCGCATTCCGCGCCCGCATCGATAATTCTGTCCCGCTGCGCCCGCGCGGCCGGCGTTTGCAGAGATTGCCGGGTTTGCATCGAGAAGAGCGGTTTGAAGTAGAACGCACCGCGCTGTCCGGCGCGTCCCAGCGCCGCCATCACGCCGCAGAGCCTGCGTCCGAGCGAGTTCATCGCACGCAGGCCGCCGGGATTCGCGAGCACCAGTCCCGCTACCCGATCGGGAAACTGCGCCGCATAAGCCATCGCCGCCGAACCGCCGATCGAGTTTCCGATCAACACCGCGCGCTCGATTTTGAGCGAGTCCATAAATCCCGCGAGCAGCTCCGTGTAGCGCGCGAGCCGCGCCGGATGCTCGTCCGGTCCGGAGCGGCCCTGGCCGGGCCAGTCGAGCGTGATCAGGCGCCATCGTGCGGCCAGCCGCTCCGCGACATGTTCGAAGTTGCGGCTGCCATGCGTAATCGCATGCAGCCCGACAATCGGAAATCCCTCGCCGCGATCGTCGTAGGCAATCGAGACGCCATCCACGCTGACCCGTCGACAGTCCGCACTCGCGCCAACCGCAAATCGTTTAGGCTCCAGGGTTACCGGTGTTTTCATCTGTGTAAAGCTCCTTGCTTGACGATGATACTGATACCACTATCATCAATCCGAAGCAACCCTTAAACAAGTGTACCTGCCGAGTGAGGTATTTGTTGCCCGGGTGAACCAAGGAAAGATTGAAACTACGGAAGCGCCACTTCTCCCGCTGGTCACAACAAAGCAAATGAGCGTACGATTTTTCCGAAGACAAGCTGACCAGTGAGTGAGGAGTAACCGCATGAACTCAGACGAAAAGGCGATAGGCGCGGTGCTGGCGAAGTATCAAGATGCCCTGAACCAATCCGGGACCGATGCGGTGATGGAGCTGTACGCTGCTGACGGGGTGTTCATGCCGCAAAACAGCCCCTCCAGCGTTGGAGCGCAAGCGATCCACAAGGCTTATGAGGCGGTGTTCGCCGCCATCAAGCTTAACGTCAAATTCGATATCGCGGAGATTCGTCAGCTCGCCCCCGAGTGGGCATTTGCGCGGACCAATTCGGCCGGAAGGTCCAAGGTCAACGCGACCGGCGAGAGTGCGAGCGAGGGTAATCAGGAGCTCTTCATTTTCCAGAAGATCGCTGGCGTGTGGAAAATCGCGCGCTACTGTTTTTCCACCACCAATCCGCCGGCGCTGCCATAGCAAGTGATCTCGATTCTTTACGAGGTTCCTTTTTTGAGTGAACAGAATCGACGGAGAGAGCGATGAAAGCAGTTGTGATTAATGAATGCGGTGGTCCTGAAGTGTTGAAATTTGCCGACTATCCTGACCCGACTCCCGGTCCGGGCGACATGCAGAAGGGCGTCGCAGGTGAAATTCTGCTCGTTGCGTGAGCAGTGCGCTCCAAGCCCGCCGCGAGAGTCTGACCGGCAATTCCTGCGCCGGTCCAGTGCGAGTCATTGGGGACGAATCATCAGCGTACTTAGCCGGAAACGGGCACCTTGCTAACGACGGAAGTGAGCGGGATGGAGTCGGGCGATATCTTGTCCGCGAACAGTGTTATCACAGTAACAAAAGCCAATATCTTCGATGAGGCATTTAGTGAATAGGCAGTCCAATCCGCTGGAAAACGGAAGCCAAATGAGGCCCAAACTGCGAACACAAAAAGACATTCCGGCAGCAGAGTATGATGGAGTTCGCTGACCTAGAAAGCCGGATTGTCAACTATAACCTGGCAGTCTGAAAGGTCCCAGCGGCGGCAGAGGGGATATTCATTCTACTGGAGCCAAATCGGGGCATATTTCAGCGCGAGTTCTCCGGAGCGCTAGTGCTCTTTAACTCCGTTGCCGATGCCTTCGCGGCGAGTTCTCCGACCGCAGCATAGCGAAGAAGCATTTCCCTTTCACTTTTAAGGTCCAGCTTGCTCAATGACGGGAGGAAAAAAAGAGCGAGCGTCCAGTCTGCAACGATACGAATGCGCTGAGCGATCCGCGGCGTGACCAGTAGGTAATAGCTGCGTCGAAGCCACCACGCCAGAAACCCACGAAGCGGAATGCCCATCGCTGCAGCCACTCCGCGGTGGTGTCCCAGAGATGCCATTATGCCCTTGGTCTTGTAAACGAATGGCTTGGTCGGCAACCCATTGACTGTCGCGTAAATGTTGTCGGCCAGGACTCGTGCTTCGCGCATCGCATGCTGAGCGAGATCGGGATACGGTTTGCCGTCCGGGTCTGGTATCGATGCGCAGTCTCCCGCCGCCCACAGTTCCGGATGCTGCTCGCACCTCATTGTCGCTTCGACCGCGATCTTGCCGTGCCGGTCTTTTTCGACCGGTAGGCTGGCAACGAACGGCGATGGCACGATACCGGCCGAAAGAACGATGGTCGAAGCCTCAAGGATTTCGTCTTTCAAATGAACCTGGCCCGGCGTGATGCGCTCGACAGGTGAGTTAACGCGAATGCTAACTCCTCGTCGCTTCGAGAGCACGCGAGTCGAATACTCAGCCAGTTTTTCCGAAAGCTCCGGCATAATTTTTCCGCCTGCTTCCAGAAGATAGAGCCGAATATCGTCGCGCCGGATGCCTGGGTAGTAGCGAAGGATTCCGTCCATGAAGGCAGTCAATTCGCCGAACACTTCCGCACCAACAAGGCCGCCTCCGATGACCACGAAGGTTAGCTCGCGCTGGCGCAGTTTCGGGTCGGATTCGGCCTCCGCCCGCTCCATCCGCTCGATCAGATGGTTGCGGAGCAGAACGGCATCGGCGAGTGTCTTAAACGTGAACGCGAACTCCGAGCCGGGAACCCTGCTCGTGTTCGTCACGCCGCCCATGGCGAGGACAAGCTGATCGTACGGCAACTCTATCTTGGTGGCATCGCTCGACGTGGTTCGAACCATGCGGTGCTCCAAGTCGATTTCATCGACCGTTGCCTCGACGAACCTCACCTTTCGCAAAAACTCTCGGATGGAGATCGAGCAGGCGCTCATTTCAAGTGTTCCAGAACAGACCTCGAACAGCAGCGGCGTCATCAGTAGGAAGTTGTCGCGACTCACCAGGATAATCTCGACGTCGTTCCGGCCAGCAAACAGCTTCTCCAGACGCCGCGCAGTGTAGATTCCGGCGAATCCGCCGCCGAGCAACAGTATTCGCGTCATTTGATTCCTTTCGAGCTAAACGAAAGCCTCTCAACGCGCCCACCACAGTTTTTCCTTCTTCGGCACAGGCTACGCTCAGCATGTTCTCGACTCAAATGTCTTTAAACTCAGGGTCCAGCGAGAGTGATCGTGTGCCCGCGAGCGCCGAGGACTAACAATCCAGCCAGAGGCAGCTAGCCGGCCTCGTAGGCGCGTCGCGGTGCAGCTCACCTTCGTTTAATCCGGGGTGCTCAACAAGCTGAACAGCGTACTCGTACCACGCGCCGTCCTCACGTTCCGAACTCGACGACCCTTCGGGCCTGAAGGCCGCGGCACAGCATGTAAATCAACCAGCCTTGGCCCCGACCGATCGGAATCAGTTTGTCGCGGACATATCTTGCATCGGCATCATTCGCCCCTTTCACACCCACCAGCCCCTTGAGGGCCCCCACCGCCAAGTGGGCGACGAGCCCCGGCATCTCCCGGCGGGCACGGGCGTGCAGCCGATCCAGGCATCGTTAATCCGTCGATCCGCGATCGGATTCGAGGAAGGGCGGACTCATAGGTGGCTCCGAAGTCAGCTGCGACGACGATGAGCATTCGATTTAATCAGGACGTCGCATTAGTGATTTTGCCGACTATCAAACCCTTTCCCTTATTCGCTGCTGGGTGTCTCGCCAATCGAGTCGAGACTGTCTCTCATTTCGGATGGAAGTCGTAGTGTTGCCGCTCTGAGATTCTCGCGAAGATGCTCGATGGAAGATGTACCAGGGATCAGAAGAATGTTGGGCGAGCGCTGAAGCAGCCACGTGAGTGCTACCTGCATTGGGGTGGCTCGCAGGGCCGCCGCAGCTGCATCAAGCGCCGATGACTGCAACGGACTGAAGCCCCCCAGCGGAAAGAACGGCACATAGGCTATGCCTCGACGTGCAAGGTCATCGACAAAGCCGTCGTCCTGCCGGAGCGCGATGTTGTACAGGTTCTGGACGCAGACAATTTCAGTAATCGCCTCAGCCTCTGCCAACTGCCTGGGACTGACATTGCTCAGACCTAGATGACGAATCAGTCCCTGACGCTTGAGCTCCGCGAGCACAGTCAGCGGTTCTTTGATTGACTCGTCGGACGGCCCCATCACTCCTCCAACCCGGAGGTTGACGACATCGAGCGTATCGAGTCCCAGATTTCGGAGATTATCATGGACGGCGTCGATGAGCTCCTGACGCGAAAGCGCAGGAACCCACGATTTGTCCTCTGGCCGCCGAGCACCTACTTTGGTGACTATCACGAGTCCATCCGGATAAGGATGAAGCGCCCGTTTGATGATCTGGTTGGTCACATGGGGACCGTAAAAATCGCTGGTATCGATGTGATTAACGCCGGCCGCAACAGCCTCTCGCAAAACTGCTATCGCAGCGTCAGTATCACGCGGCGGTCCAAACACCTGCGGACCGGCGAGTTGCATGGCACCATAGCCCATGCGCCTAAGACTTGTTGAAGTACCGGTAGGTGTGAAGCTGCCGCCAAGATCTATCTGTTTCGTCATTTCGTGTCTCCTTTAGTCCGTACACCAACCGCGGCGATCGACTTACTGTCGTCGATGAAGAAACCCTAATCGCGAAATGCGGGAATCACTTCCTCCGCGAATGCCTGCACCTCATCCTCCGCGATCATCGGCCATATCTGCATGAAGATGAAATGAGTTACTCCCGCTTTTTGAAAGCTCTCGATCTTGTCGATACACTCCTGCTTGCTGCCGATGATAATTCGATCGCGCGCTTTTTCCGGCGTCGTCTGAGCCATCATTGAGATCAGCCCGGTCAGCATCTCCTCGCGCTGCTTGGGCGGGTTGTAGGACATCGCAAGCGCCAGGGTCTTTTCGATTTGATCGGCGTCGCGACCGACCGTGTCGGCATGACGTTCGATCACCCCGATGAGGCGCTTCATTTCGGGGGCGTCGGCATTGCCCATGTTCCACATATCGGCATACTTCGCGACGATTTTGAGCAAAACGCGCTCACCGTGCCCGCCAATCATCAGCGGAACATTTTTCTGAATCGGTTTCGGATTACAGATCGCATCGACGACGTTGTAATGCTTGCCGTTCAGCGTCGTCTTGTCCTGGGTGAACATCCCCTTGATGATCTGGCACGACTCGTCGAGCGCTTGGAGGCGTTGCGGGACAGTTTTGAAGTCGAAGCCCAGGCTTTTGTGCTCGAGCTCGAACCATCCGGCGCCCAGCCCGAGGTTGAGGCGACCGCCGCAAATCTGGTCGAGCGTCGCGGCCATCTTCGCGGTCAGGCATGGATTGCGATAGGTGTTGCCGTTCACCAATGCGCCAATGCGCGCGCGCTTGGTGTGCTGGCTGAGTGCGCCCAGCAGCGTCCAGCTTTCCATGCAGGGTCCGGTCGGATCGGGCACGAAGATGGGATAGAAGTGGTCGAAGGCCCAGAGCGAGTCGTAGCCCCATCCGTCGACCTTCTGCCAGAAATCGCGCATCCGCTCCCAGGTGACGTCCTGCTGGCCGGTTTGAATTCCAAAACGAATCGGGTGCGTCGCCATGATCGTTCTCCTCGCTTCCTCTTCTCTTGATTGTTTCCTGTCTTCCTCAATCACGTCGCTAACGCCGTGGAACGCGCGTGTCAACGTAATATGGGTGGAGAATGGTCGATCCAATTCTCCCAATATGAAACGTCGTCGCCTTCGCGGTTGACGACTTCGCCGGGAACGTCCGTCAGGTGAGCGTCAGTCCCCCGTCCACGATCAGCACCTGGCCCGTCGTGTAGCTCCCGCGCATCAGGTAGAGATAGGCCTGCGCCACCTCGGCAGGCTCGGCTCCACGCGGAATCAACTGGCGCTCAGTCTGCTGGCGGACCAGCTCCGGGGACCGGGATAACCTCTCGTTGAGTACCAGGCCGGGGCAAACCGCGTTGACTCGGATCGGCGCCAGGTCGACCGCCAATCCGCGCGCCAGATGTTCGATCGCGCCGCCGAATGCCGTACTCAGGGGGATGCCTTTTCGCGGCTTATGCGACAGAACTCCGTCGGTGAGGGTGATCGAGCCGTGTGGCGATATCCGCGCCAGCGCGTGCTTGATTGCCATTAGCGCGCCCCAGAACCTGACCTTCGTGCCCTCGGCCGCGGAGCTGAAGTCCATCTGCGCGATCGGACCTGCGAACAGCCGCGGCCCCCAGTCCCCCGCCGTGAAGACCAGGTGATTGAAGGCGCCCAGCCCGTCGAAGAAGGCGGCGACACTGGCCTCGTCGTTGACATTTGCGACGCCGCCGCTCGCGCCCTGACCCAGACGCGCGACGGCCGTCTCGACATTTGCCGCCTTACTGGAAGCGATCACCACCTGCGCATTTTCGGCCAGCGCGCACTCGGCGACCGCGTAGCCGATGCCGGAGCTGCCGCCGATGATCGCGATACGTTGGCCATTGAGACTCGGTAGGGACATGGCGATCTCCTTGCTGCATGTCTCGACGCGCGGATTATTCTGGATGCTCCAGGTCGGCGATCAGCCCGGTCTGCGTTGGGCGCCATCCGAGACGTTCCTGCGTTTTTGCGCTTGACGCCGGGGCGTCGTTGGCTACGAAGAACGCGAGCCAGCCGAAGTGCTCGGCGGCTTCTTCGGGGGTTTTGGAGACGACCGGCACGTTGATGCGCCGGCCGACTGCTTCAGCGATTTCCCGCAGCGGCACGCCTTCTTCGCCGACCGCGTTAAACCGTTCTCCCGCAATGCCCTTTTCGAGCGCCAGCCGGTATAGCGGCGCGGTATCGAGCAGGTGCGCCGCGGGCCATCGGTTGCGCCCGTCGCCGACGTACGCCGACACACCCTTCGCGCGAGCTATCTCGATCAGGGGGTGATGAGACCCTGCTTGAGGCGGTTGTGGACCTGCGGCAGGCGCATCACCGACGCGCGCACGCCCCGCGAGACCATCTCGGTTGCAGCCTCCTCCGATGCGCTGCGCGGCATCACCGAGCTGGGCACGGGTGGATCGTCTTCGGTCGCGACGCGGCCCGGCATGAAGGCCACCGCGGTCCCCGAGGTGACGACCAACGGCCTGTCTGATCCAACGAGCACCGAGCCGAGCGCCTCGATAGCGCGCCTGTCTGCTTGGCAGTTATCCATGTACTTCGAGAAGTCGTGATTGAAGGCGAGGTGAATCACGCCATCCGCCATGGCCGCTCCACTGCGCAGGCTTTCGAGGTCTTCAAGATCGCCGCGATGCACCTGCGCTCCAGCGGCGACCAGGGACTTTGCGCCCGCATCTGAGCGAGCGAGACCGATCACCTTATGCCCGGCGCTGATAAGGTCCGGAATAACTGCCAGTACCGATAAAGCCTGTAGCACCAGTTACGAAGACTCGCATTGCGACTTCTCCTTTGCTTCATTTCATGACGATGACCGCATTAGCAGCGCCGTCCTAAGCATGATAAGCAGTTGAGGAAATACGGTCTATGCTGTAGAGTCCGCATTATCTTCGCGATCGTCCTGGATGGTCGATGGATCCGCTCTCAGATGTTCTGTCGTTGCTCAAGCCACGCAATTACATGGTCCGTGGCTTTGATGTGGCTGGTCAGTGGTCCATCCGGTTTGCCCCGAAGGATGGCATCAAGTGCTACTCGGTGCTTGCCGGACAGTGCTGGCTGGCAGTGGATGGCGTTGCCGACCCGGTGCACCTGAAGACCGGCGATTGCCTCCTGCTGCCGACGGCGCGGGCTTTCCGCCTTGCGAGCGACCTGGCTCTGGAGCCGGTCGATGCCGTGGCGATCCTTTCTGCCGCACCAAGTGGCGGCATCGCTTCGTTCAACGGCGGCGGAGAATGCTTTGGAATAGGCGGCTGGTTCGACTTCGCCGGCAAGCATGCCGAGGTCCTGCTGGGTGTCCTGCCGCCCATCGTTCATATCCGCAAGGAATCCGACAAGGCTGCCCTGCGATGGTGTCTCGAGCGGATGATGCAGGAGCTGCGCGAGCCACAGCCGGGCGGCATCCTGGTCGCTCAACACCTCGCGCACATGTTGCTGGTTCAGGCGCTGCGGCTGCATCTGGCCGAAGGGCTGGGAGGTGGCGTGGGGTGGCTGTTCGCCCTGGCAGATAAACAGATGAGCGCGGCGATCAACTCGATGCACGACGATCCGGCGCATCGCTGGACATTACAGGAGCTTGGCAAGCGCGCCGGCATGTCGCGATCGACCTTTGCCCTGAAATTCAAACAGACGGTTGGGGCGTCGCCCATGGAATACCTGACGCGCTGGCGAATGCTGCTGGCCGGGGACAAGCTGGTGAATTCAAGCGATCCCATTTCCACCATCGCCCCGTCGCTCGGCTACGAATCCGAAAGCGCCTTCAGCACGGCCTTCAAGCGGGTCATGGGCTGTTCGCCGCGGCAATACAGCCGGGGCAGGAGTCCGGCTTCCTCTTCACAAAGCGAGGAGGAAGGCGCCGGCGCCAATCGGCTCGCACCTGTCGCAGGTTGATAAGCGCGGTCGGCTGCATCTCCGGAGCATCCAATCCGCTTCAACAGTGGCTCACACCAGGAAGGTCAGGTTTTCGATCACCTCGTCGTTGTTTACCAGCAGCACCTTCTTGTGCGCGATTTTGAAGCTGTCGCCGTCGGCGCGGAGCCGATGAGTCGAGCGGCCGCCGAATACATCCTGTTTGGAGCGCCGGAGCTCGACCAGGATAAAGTTTGAGCTGACGATCAACTCGCCGTTGGGAGCGTCTTCGATTTCGATATTCGAAATGAGACGCCGCATCCGCGATTTCGGATCCTGCGCGTATGCGACCCCGCTCTTGAGGCGATCGATACGGCCCTGCAGGCGCGTGCGGTCGTCGTAGACCGCGGAGATTTCGCGCGTCGGATCGCTGTCGTCGCGGTTGCACGGCACCCAATAGAGCGCGTCGTCGGTCCACAGCGAGAGCCATTCGTCGTAAGCGCTCTCGTCCATGAGGCGCGCTTCGCGGTAGAGAAAACTCTCGACTTTCGATCGGTCCGCGGGCACTTCCGATCGTCCTCAGTCCGCCGCGGCGATTTTGCGGAGCTGCGCCTCGCGATACGGAAGCTCGGCTTCGCCGGTCATCACCTTTTTCCAATGCGACCAGATACCGCGCTGGGGAACTTCGTCGGTCATCTGTCCCACGATGCTCCCATCGGCGTCGCGGCGCTCGCGATGCATACCGCGGGTGAACAGCAGCCACGGATCGACTTCCGCATGCAGCCCGTCCTGCACGCGCGCGAACATCTCGATGTCATCGGGGGCGACTCCGCCGGCGGGACCGTAGAATCCCTCGTGGCCGCGCAGGCGCGCGAGGTTCATTGCGGGCGCGACGCCCTTGAGCAGCGTCGGATACAGGTAGACTTCGGTGTAGTCGATACTGACCGGCTGGACCACGCGAATCTGCACGCCAATCAGTATCAGGTTGGGAAACACCAGCAAGTGTGTGCCGCCCGCGGTTATCACCTCGCCGGCGCGTTCGACGCCGTAGCGCCGGTTCATCGCATCCAGATAGTCCGGGCCGCGGCCCGTGATAGTCGGCTGGGCCCGTGGTCCGCGAGCGAGGCGATTGTACGCGCGAAAATCGAGCATCGTATGGCCGTTGCCCAGGTCGCGCGTCTCGCCGATGGAGTTGCCGTTGAACAGGTCCATGGTGGCCCGGGTCCGCTTGCGAATAACCTCGAACGTCGACTGATGAACCAGGTTGGGATGGTAACCGTCGATCGCGTTCTCGATCTGGAGCTTCCAGTTGCCCGGGTAGCTGTACTTGTTGACGCCGGAGCGCACGTCGAGTTCGCCTTCGGGCGACAGGTCGACGAACAAGTCGATCTGATCTTTGGCGGCGGCTAGATGTTCATCGAGCGTGATTCCGTCCGGCGCAAGGCTGCCGAACACAAATCCGCGATAGGTTCCCATCCGGGGAACGCTGGTAAGGCCGAGCTCTTCCTTGCGCAGCGTCCCGCCGTAGCCGTCGGCATACGTGACGGCGCTGAGCTCGCCGTTGTTGCGGTAGGTCCAGCCGTGGTAGGCGCATCGGAAAATTTTCGCGTTGCCCTGCGCTACCTGACACACGGTGGCGGCCCGATGGCGGCATCGATTGAGCAGCAGGCGCACCTCGCCGCTGTCATCGCGCACCATGATCACGGGCGCGCGTCCGATTTTCCGCAGCCGGTAGTCGCCCGGCTCGGGAATCTCGCCGGTGTGCCCCACGTAGACCCATCCGCGATGAAAGATTTTGGCGAGTTCGTCCTCGAAGATCTCGGGATCGAGATAGACCCGGCCGTGGACGCGGTCGTCCCTGACTAGCGCGTCATAGTCGATGGCTTGTGGGTTCATGCCGGCCTCCGCGCACGATGCGCCAAGAGATTGTGCCCGATGGAATCCGCCTTCCGCACCTTACTAAATCGGCGACCAGCTTGGGAAACGGGTAGCGATCTAATTTAAGCGCGAAGTCTCGAACTTGCCGTCCTCAGGACGGTTTGCGCAGCGCTGATCGATATGTGACCGCGCACGCCGCTTCCCTCTACCAGTCGGTCTGTTCCGCTACTTTCTGTCCTGTTATAGCTTCCACGACGCCGGTGAGCATGGGCGCCGGCTTTAGCAACCCGTCCCAAAATCACCATGCGGATAGCCAACGATTCCGTGGAGGATACGCGATCAATGTCGTCAATCGATGCCTGCTAACATGCCTACTCGTGCTGGTGCTGGCCGCTTCCGCATGGGCGGGCAACGGCACCGCTTCCGATGCGATGGAGGCGCAGATCAAGGCGCTCATGACCGTGACCGCCACCCAGCAGGCCGAGATAACCGCCCTGCAGAACGTCATCAACAGCACCAACGCGCAGAACGCGTTTGCGCGAGGCCATTTCGTCACCGTCAGTAACGCTACGATCAACGGCTTGATCGGGCCGCACATCATTTTCACCGGCACCAATCTGCACGTGCAGGACGGCTCGGGATCGACCGACGACGGCGGCGGCACGCTGACCGGGCTTGGCAATTTGATAATTGGTTATGACGAAAATCCGGGCGCTACTCCGACCGGTTACCGCGGTGGCGCGCATAACCTGGTAATTGGGCAGTCGCACGCCTTCACCGCCTTCGGCGGCTCGGTCGCCGGCTTCGGCAACACCATCAGCGGACCGAATGCCAACGTTACCGGCGGCGAAGGCAACACGGCGAGCGGCGACAGCTCCAGCGTCAGCGGCGGCGTTGATAATCTTGCCAGCGACGTCGAAACCAGCGTCAGCGGCGGCGCGTACAACACCGCGGGTCCCACTGCCACCGTACCGTGTCCGATCCTGATCGGCTCCGCGGCAGCAAGCGTCAGCGGAGGCAGTGCGAACCTTGCCAGCGGAAGGGCTTCCAGCGCGACCGGCGGCTTTAACAACACAGCGAGCGGCCCAGAGGCGACGGCAGACGGCGGTCTGGTGAACATCGCCAGCGGCAACACCTCCAGCGTCTCGGGCGGCAACAGCAACAACGCCAGTGGCGACAGCTCCAGCGCCACCGGCGGCGTGAGCAACCTGGCGAGCGGCACCGACTCCAGCGTCAAAGGCGGCAGCGCCAACACCGCCAGCGGCATCAATGCGGCAGTGGGTGGCAGTACTGCGCAGACCGCGTCGGCTACCAATCAGTTCCTCCCGTAGCAGGCAGCGACACGTGCGCGTCGTTTGTAACTAAAGTGGTTCCGCTAAATATCTGATCGGGGCGGAGGATCTCGCAAACTACCCGATGCGAGATTGGAGGCGGCGGTGGAGAAGCACGACTGCGCCTGACGACACGCCGATCGCGACGATTGGGTAGGCAATCGTGAAGGCCAACGAGGGAGGCATCACCGCAGTGCCGTGGTTTCTGGCGAGGAACAGGCTGAGATTGAAGATGACGTACGAAGCGTAGAAAATCCCGAGCGCCAGCGCATACCTGCGCATCATCCAGATTCCGTAGGCATAGACGGCGAGGATGACCCCGAAAATCGGAGCGATAATCATGTTGGGCACGCCTGACAGCCGCGTGCCCAGCAAGACGAAGCCGACGCCGGGGCTGTGCGAAATTGGCTTGCCGAAATTGGAAAGCGCCATCAGCGCGAACAACACCGCGAAGATCGTGAGCGTCACGCCGCGGGATTTACCCGTGGTCATGATTTCCTCCCGAGGTCGGCGGGCCACTTCCTTTGCGTAACTCAACCCCTGGCGATCGGCACCGGAGCGAACTTGATCACGACGCCCTGGATTGGCCGACGCGCGCGTGATGCTCGATCTGGCGGCGCTTCTGCGGCCGCGGCTGGCGCGCCTGCCATGGCAGAACTGCGTCGGCGTCATATTTCTGGTTGAGCCGAGCGACGACTTCCTCGAGTTCCTGCCGCGCGTCATCGACCGACGGCAGCTTCCCGGTGTCGAGCCCGACGCGTCCTGCCCAGCGCGGCCAGGTCTCGATCCGTTTCACATGCGCCCCGGAATCAGTATGTACGTCATCGCCGAACACGAGCATCCGCGTCTCGAGGATGCGCGCATCGGCGCCCAGCTCCTTCGCGGTGCGCGACGACCGGATCTCATCCATGCGAAGGCTCTCACGGCGGTCGACCATCCGGAGCATCGAGCTTGCGGTCTTCGGCAGATCCGCGAGCTGCCACGGCTCGCGCGCGGTCGCGATTGCGTAAAGCGCGGGCCACAGCCGGCGATGCGCGTAGGTCATCTTGCCGGTAACGAGGCGGATGAAAAGCACGTCGCGATGGTCCATCAGCCATTGGCCCAGCATGTAGATTTCATTGGCGAGAGGATGGGCCCACCAGGTGCCTTTGACCGATCCGCCGGCAGCGAGTGCGACCAGGCTCGGAAAGGCACGATCGGTCTCGAGCAGGACGCCGAGCTCGGCGATCGCATCGAGCGCGCCATCGAAGTCGATTTGAGCTCTCATGGTTTGAGCGGCTGCTCAATTTCGAAGCTCAACTCACCGGGACCATGGTGATGGATTGATCGCATTGATCACGAGGACGACGGAATTTTGATCCTGCTGTTTTTATCGGCGGGCCACCGCGATCACGATGGTTTGGCCTGGCCAACTCGCTCGTAGTGCACGATTTCACGGCGCGGCTTCAAGGGTTTCCCTTGTGGCGGATTTTTATCCTCGCGGTAGCCGAACGGCAGGATGGTGAAGATTCCCCAGGCCGCCGGCACGCCGAGCATCTCGGAGATCTTCGCGGCGTCGAAATTGCCCACCCAGCAAGTGCCGAGCCCCAGCGCCCATCCGGCGTTGGCCATGTTCTGCACCGCCTGCGCGCAATCCACGTCGGCCCATCGCGCGTTGGCGACGTCCTTGAGCACGACGATCGCGGCGGGCGCATCGGCGACGAACTTGCCTGTCGCGCACAGCGCGCCGAGTGCGCGCAGGGTGTCGCGGTTCTGCACCACGACGAACTGCCACGGCTGCAGGTTGCGCGCGCTCATCGCGTGACGGCCCGCGTCGACGATCTTCTCGAGCTCGGCGGCGGCGACCGGTTTCTGCGCAAAGAAGCGCTGTACTTTTCTGCCGTTGATGGCTTCCAAAGCATCCATTGGCGGTAGCTCTCCTTTCGGGTCGTGCGCTCCAGAGCGCGCGAATTTTTATGGTGGTAAACGAATTATCAAAACTTGTAGTATCAAGCCGCCGTGAAATCCAGTTGCGATTTCGGAGCAGTAAAATTAATGCGGTCCGCGAAGCAATGACGCGCTGTTTACGACTTCCGTCCCGCCGCTGCGGCCGGAAGATCGCCGCCTCGATAGTCATCCTGGTCTCCATGCTGTTCTCCGCGCTTTCACCGATTCCGGCTTTCGCCGGATCTGCGGCCGCGACCGGCAAGCCGATCCGCATCTACTACAGCGGCACCGAGAACCTGGTCCTCACCCGCCTCAAACTCGATCCGACCACGCAGCAGGTCGCGAACCTGGCCGACGCCGACACCGCGGTCTTTCAGGATCGGCTTCCGGCGCGCGGGCCGGAACTGGACGCGTTGAAGGCGCGCGTGGCCGCAGGGATGGGCCTGCTGATCGTGCTGGGCCAGAACACCGACGTCGCGGCGCTGGCGGATTTGACCGGCGGCGCGGTGACGCAGACGGGAACCGTCGACATACCGGCAGGACCCAATCACGGCCAGGAGAGCGAGCGTATCGCGGCGATCGTCGAGTACACCGGGCCGCGCGACGACGCGATCGCGACCAACATCAGCTGGCGCTCGGCGGTTCGCGTGCACGACCGCGCGCTGCTGGACAGCAAGGGCGCGGCGGTGCTGGTCGCGACCAGCGCCAAGGACCCGGTGCGCGGACACACGCCGATACTGATCAGGCTCGCGTCCGGCAAGGGCACTATCTACGTGCTCAACGTCTGGCTACGCGAGGGCGACCAGAGCGCGCGCCTGGCGAGCTACAAGAAGCTGCTGCTGGGAATCGAGGGGGCAGAGAACTACGACTTCCAGCGCTGGCCATACTTCAACTGGCTGCTCTACGACGCGAGCCGCGCGGCGGCGGGTGCGCCGGTAATTCGCTACGCCGACTGGATCGGGGCGCCGGTGCCGGATCGCCGCCAGATCGAGATGCTGGCCGCGCTGTTCATCACCATGTTCGCGGCGTTCATGACCAGTTACGTGCTGGTGCGCCGCTACAGCCTGCGGCATCCGGAGAAGCTCGAGCAGTTCTACCTTCCGGCGAAGACCGGGCCGCGTCCCGCCTCGCTCGGAGCGGCGGCGGCTGCGCCGGTTGCGGAGCCGAGCGCGGCGCCGTCGCGCGGCGACCCGCGCTGGGAGATCGTCGGCTTCCATCGCCCGCTCAGCGGCTTCTTCTACAACTACCTGCTCGCGCTGCTGATCATGATCCCGTTCAACTTCGTGTTCACGTTCTATATCGAACGCACCTTCGTGAACCCGTTTCTGGAGGCGCGCGGCGCGTGGGCCGCGGTCACCCAGTTCATGACTTTCTTTTTCACCCTGCTCGATCTCGGCACCAGCCAGGCGATGGTGAAATATTTCGCCGAGTACCGGGTCAAGGAGCCGGGCCGCGCGATCAGCTACGCGCAGTTCTTCATCTGGTTCCACGCGCTGTCGGGGATGTTCCAGATAACGGTGCTCGGTCTGATCGCGGCGATCTGGATGCCGGGCACCACAGTCGCATTCCTGACCTGGTTCGTGGTGCTGCACACGCTGATCCAGTTCCCCGGCTTCATCGGGATTTTCTTCAACTTGTTCCGCGCGCTGCAACGCTTCGACTACGCGCAGCTCCTGATCGTGCTGACCTACGTGCTCAATCCGATGGTGCAGATGGCGTGCGGGATCTACATGCGGCACTGGGGGCTGATGCATCCGGTGTTCGGGGAAGGGATGGGGGTGGTGTTCGGATTCGCGATCGGCGGGATGATCGCGAACGTGATGATGGGACTGTTCTGCGCGATCTTCTACGACCGCATGGGCTTCAATTTGGTGACCATCTTTTTGGCGCATTTCGATCGCGACACGATGAAGAAGTCGATCGTGTACGGCATCAAGCTGACCGGCGGATCGGTGGCGGTCGCGCTGTCGTGGGGGCTGATCCCGGTGCTGATGGGGATGCTGCTGCCTGACTTCCTGGAGCTCAACGAGATCTGGATCCTGACCTTCGGACTAACCTTCGCCTACCTGGAGACCGGCGCGTACATCTTCACCACGCTGATGCCCTCGATTTCGGAGAGCTACTCGCAGCACATGATCGCGCTGACGCGGCGCTACCTGGACCAGGGGCTGCGCTGGGGCCTGATGGTCACGACGATGCTGGGGGGCGCGTTCGTCGCGTTCTCGAATCCGTTCGTGCACGGGCTGTTGCCGCCCCAGTTCGCGCGCGCGGCGGCGGTCATGGTGCTGATGCATCTGTGGCGCGCGTGCGATTTCACCACCCGGCTCCCGGACCAAGTCTTCCAGGGCGTGGGGCGCACCGGCACTTTTACGTGGACTTCGCTGGTCGAGCACGGGAGCCGGATCGTGCTCGCGTGGTACCTGATGAAATGGTACGGATTCCACGGCGTGTTCTACGCCTTCATGCTGTCGTCGATCCTGCGCTCGCTGATCGCGTGGCCGCTGATGGGATACCTGGTGGCGTGGCCCGCGCTCAGCGTGTGGCAAACGCTGATCAACCCGGCGCTCGCGGCGCTGGCCAATTACTTCGTGCTGCTCGGCTTCGCACACGCGGTGTGGGGCGGGCCGGGCCACGTCGCCAGCGCGTGGCTGGTGGTGCTCGGATGCCTGTTCGGATCGCTGCCGGTCTACATGTTCGCCAGCGGGTTGCTGGGCTGGGATCGCTTCGCGCTCGCGGAATTCCGCGACGCTGCGGAACTGGTGCCGGCGCCGTTCGGTGCGATCGCTCGGATGGCGCATCGGATGGTGCAACTGGGCTCGAGCGTGAGCCCGCTGCAAAATCGTTTCCCGGGCCGGATGGTAGAGGAAGCGAGCGCCGAAGCCGCGACGCTGACGGCACTCAAGGCCGAGCTGCATTAGCCGCGGTGTCCGGCGGTTCGGGTGCTTGCGGTGCGGCGATGAAATCATCGTGGCAGCTCGGCGATCGATTGAAGGAGGCTGAGCGCTATGGGGTTGGAAGCTTTCGTATCGATCAAGGGCAAGATCCAGGGACAATTCAAGGGTGAGGGAACCAACGACAAGCGCAAAAACAAGTGGATGGCGGTGGTCGGTTTCGCGATGGGCCTGGACTCGCCGCTCGACCTGGCAAGCGGGCATCCAAGCGGCAGGCGTCAGTGGAGGGTGGTGAAAATCGTCAAGGAATGGGGAGCTGCATCGCCGCAACTGCTTCAGGCCTGTGCGACCAACGAGGTTCTCAGCGAAGTCGTAATCGAGTTCCTGAAGACGAACGCCGAGGGCGAGGAATACGTTTACCAGACGGTGACGCTGACCAATTCGACGATCGCGCACATATCGCGGTTCACGAAGAACCGCGGCGAGGCGGGAAGCAATTCGAGCTCCGGCGACTCTTCGATGGTGGACATCACCATCCTGGATGAGCTGGAGGAGGTCGAGTTCTCTTTCCAGAAGATCGTGGTCGAGGACGTGAACGGCGGAACCTCGTTCGCCGACGACTGGCTCACCGGGTGACCGCAGACCGGCGGATCGGATTGGCTATCCGCGCCGGTAGACCGAGAACTCCCGCACGAGTTTCGCGACGCGTTCCTGCACCGACTCGAGGCGCTGGGTGCCGAGGAAAAAATTCACCAGCTCCTCGTGGCCGACCTGGCCGCCGGGGCTCATCACCTCGACCAGCTCCTCGATGAGGCTCGGGAACTTCTCGCTGGGGATGTAGTAGTTGGCCCAGCCGAAGTTGCAGTGGCGGTGCAAAATTTTGGCGACCGTTTTTTCCAGCGCTTCGCGGCGGCCCGTCTGTGGTTGTTGCTCGTCGTTCAAGTGGTGTTCCCCCGAGTCGATGAAGTGATGACGGGCCTCAGGCGCCCTTGCGCGCCAGCGCCGGCGGCGGTTCGTCTTCCGCCCACTGTATCTTATGGTAATCGAAGCGCATGTTCTCGATAATATTGAACTTGATTATCTCGAAATATGGCGACAGATCGAAGTCTCGCGGCGTGATCAGCGTCGGCGAAACCACCTTGAGCACGCCGTAGGGGCGCGCGCCAGGCTTGGCGCCGATCGGCCACAGGCGCCGTCGCGCGGCCAGCGACTCGTCGGGGAGCTGCTCGAAGCGCGGCACGATCGGAAAGCGGACGCGCGCAAACGAACTCGCGATCAGGCTCGAGCAGATGACGCGGGTGGGCTGGCCGGAACCGAAGGTCAGCGCCTGACGACGGAGCCGCGCCGGCACCAGGCTCACGGGCAGGAAATAGCGCGCGAGGTCGACCACGTTCTTCAGATCGTAGACGTCGCCGACGCTGCGCAGCGCCTCGTCGAGCACTTCGGTGCGATCAGCGGTCGAAAGGTTGTAGGGACGGCAGACGCGGATGTTGAAGTCGCGGTACTTGCTGAGCGGCGTCAGCACCACGCCGGATTCGACCAGCGCCTCGACCACCAGGAAGTGGGCTTCCTCGCCGTACTTCTCGACCAGCTCGGCCTTGAGCGCGGGATTGCGGCGGATCGGCTCGTCGCCGACGTAGAGCGCGGAGTGCGACCACGAACTCTGTGTCAGGTACTTGATGCATTCGCTGATACGCTCGTTGCCCTCGACCAGGATGACGTCGCCCTTGCGGATGTGGCGCTTGAGCGAGGCCATGTCGTTGGGGATGCTGAGCGCGTAGTTCTTGATCGGCTTGGTGAGGAGCGCGATCGCAAAGTCGACCATCCGGGCCTTGAGCCGGAAATAGATACCCACTTTTGTTTCGCCCTCGGCGGCCTGCGCACAGCGGCTTCACCGGGAGGTGAGCCGCCAGCACGCCGGCTATCTGAATATACGGATGCTATGTGGGCTGAAACAAGCGAGTTTGCGCGGCGCCTGGGTGCGGGCCAGCGCGAAAATCAGATCCGGAACTGGCCTACGATCGCATAGAACGGCACGCTGAGCGTGGTCTGCTCGGGATCGTCGGTCTTGATCGCCAGCTCGCCGCGGAGCTGGCCGTCGGGCGTTCCGCGCTTGAGCATCACGGTGATCTTGAATTCCTTGCCGGGCGTGATCGGCTCGGCTGCCGCGGTGACCGCGACGCTGCTGCTCGAAATTCCCAGCACCTTGATCTCGTGGGTGCCCTGGTTGCTGAGTTTCAGGATCCGCACCACGTCCTGACCGCGCGGCACGATCCCGAATGAGACCTGGGCGGGATCGACGTTGAGATCGCCGGTGACCTCGCCGAACACGCTGATGTTGGCCGGCACGCGATTGGTCAGCACCTTGACGGTGTCGTCGAAAGTGCCGACTGGCATCGTCTTGAGCACGGTCACTTTGAGGACCAGGCCGGGTTTTCCGTCGGTGCGCTTTTCGTGCTCGACCTTGATCGCGGGATTCGAATTGGTGATCGCTCCGTAGCTGAAATTTCCGGTGCCCACCAGGTCGCTGATCACGACCTCCTTGGTTACTTCGCTGCCCTTGTGCAGGTCGCCGAATGCGAGCTGGTCGGGAGTCGCGGCGACCTGCTGCTTGACGATCCCCTGCATCGTCATCACCGCCTGCGGGTTCTCCGGATCGTTAGTCATCGCGGTGATGGTGCGGACCTGGTGGCCCTTCTGAAAGTGGGTATCGAAGTCCACCGCGATCTCGGACTCCTCCCCGGGCGCGAGATGATTTTTGGTGGGCGAGGCGGCGGTGCATCCGCAAGAAGTTTTCACGCCGCGGATTTCGAGCGTTGAGGTTCCGGTGTTCTTGATCTTGAAGACGTGGCTGACGAGCTGTCCTTCCAGCGTGCTGCCAAAATCGTAGAGCGGATTTTCGATGGTGAATTGGGGCTGCGGGCCGGGAGGCGCGCCGTTGATCCCGGGAATGTCAGGAGACTGGCAGAGCGCCGGAGCTGGGATCGCGGCGGCCAGCAGGAGGCCGATGGTAAGGGTGGTAAACGCGACGGCAATTGTTCGCATCATGGATTGGCTTGCACCTGTTGCTTTGACCCGGGGCGCGGTCCGTTCGATGATCAAACTTAATCAATTAGGGCGTGCGCGGCGAGCGTCAAGAGGCTTTGTCCACCGCCACCGCCTCGGCCACGGCTTCGGCGGAGGGCGGCTGATATCGATTGAGGAAGTCGGTCGAGAATTCCCCGCGCTGAAAATCGGGATCGTTGAGAATTTTGAGATGCAGCGGAATGTTGGTCTTAATGCCGTCGATCACGTACTCGCGCAGCGCCGCCTTGGCGCGCGAGATCACTTCCGCGCGGTTGTCGGCATGCACGATCAGCTTGGCGATCAGCGGATCATAGTGCACCGGCACGCGATAACCGTCGTAGAGCGCGGTCTCGACGCGCACGCCCAGGCCGCCCGGCGGATGATGATTGCTGACCACGCCGGGTGACGGGATATGCCGCACCGGGTCTTCGGCGTAGATGCGGAACTCCATCGCCGCGCCCTCGAACGCCACCTGGCGCTGCTTGAGGCGCAGCCGCTCGCCCATCGCGACCCAGATACTTTCCTTGACCAGATCGACTCCGGTGACCATCTCGGTGACGCCGTGCTCGACCTGGATGCGGGTGTTCATCTCGATGAAATAAAAACGGCCGTCGGGCGCGAGCAGAAACTCCACGGTGCCGACGTTGGAGTAGACCACCACCTCGGCGGCGCGCACCGCCGCCTTGCCCATCTTCTCGCGCAGCCGCGCGGTGAGGCGCGCGCATGGCGACTCCTCGATAACCTTCTGATGGCGGCGCTGAATCGAGCAATCGCGCTCGCCGAGATGGATCACGTTGCGCTCGCCGTCGGCGAGAATCTGAAATTCGACGTGGCGTGCGTGCTCGAGATATTTCTCGAGGTACATGGTGCGCGAGTTGAAGGCCGCCTCGCTCTCGCCGCGCGCGAGCGGAAACAGCCGCGTCAGCTCGGTCGCATCGCGCGCGACGCGCATCCCCTTGCCGCCGCCGCCCGCCGCCGCCTTGATCAGCACCGGGAAGCCGAGCCGCTTCGCATCGGCGAGCGCGTCGCGAAGCTCGGTGACGCCCTTGTTTTCGCTGCCCGGCAGCACCGGCACCCCCGCGCGCAGCATGATTCGGCGCGCGCGCGGCTTGTCGCCCATCAGACGGATATGGCGCGCGCGCGGTCCTACGAATTGCAGGCCGGAGCGCTGGCAGGCCTCGGCGAAATCGCCGTTCTCGCTCAGGAAGCCATAGCCGGGATGCACCGCGTCGGCGCCATAGGTGAGCGCGGCGCTCAGAATCGACGGGATGTTGAGATAGCTGTCCTCGGCCGCAGGCGGACCGATGCATACCGATTCATCCGCCATCCGCACGTGAAGCGCGTCTTTGTCGGCGGTCGAGTAGACCGCGACGGTGGGAATTCCGAGCTCGCGGCAGGCGCGGATGATTCGGATCGCGATAGTGCCGCGGTTGGCGACCAGCAGCTTCTTGAACGTCACGGGCCTAACCCACCTCGAGAATCAACAGCGGCTGTCCGTACTGAATCGGCTGGCCGTTCTCGCACAGAATTTTCACCACGCGTCCCGCAGCCGGAGCCTCGATCTCGTTCATCATCTTCATCGCTTCGATAATGCATAGCGGCTGGCCCTTGCGGACCGAGCCTCCTTCCTCGACGAACGGCGCCGAATCGGGCGACGCGGCGCGATAGAAGGTCCCGACCATCGGGCTCTCGATCAGTTTTTGATTGGGCGCGAGCTGGATTGCACCGTCGCCGGCCGGGACCGAGTCGGCCTCGACCATTTTGGGCGCGCGCGCCAGCGTCGTGCCGCGCGCGATCGCGCTGGCGGCGGGACTCGCGGCCGCGTCGGCGGCAGCCCCGCGCACCAGGCGCACCTTGCCCTTCTTGTCCTCGATCTCAAGCTCGACGAGCCCGTATTCATTCATCAGGTTGAGCAGGCTTTTCAGGTCGCGGGTATCCATCCGATTGGCGGGCAGGCGCTGGTTGAGGGCCTCAGGACTTCGCGTTCGATTTGCGTGCCGAGTCGACAATGTTCCGGGCCGCCCTGAGCGCAAGGTAATAGCTCTCGGCGCCGAACCCCATTATCCGCCCAACGGCGATATCCGCGATAGTGGAGCGATGGCGGAAGCGCTCGCGGCGGTAGACGTTGGAAAGATGGACCTCGACGACCGGGAGACCAACCGCGAGCAGCGCATCGCGAATCGCGACGCTGGTATGCGTGTATCCGCCGGGATTGATGAGAATCGCGTCGGCCTTGCCGCGCGCGCTTTGGATTCGATCGATAATCGCGCCCTCGGTATTTGACTGGAAGGTATCTACCTTGATGGCCAGGTCGCGGCCGAGCTCTTTGAGCGCGCGGTCGATGTCGATCAGGCGCGTGCTGCCATAGACCTCGGGCTCGCGCTCACCGAGCAAATTCAAGTTGGGCCCATGGACGACCAGCATCGCGAGCGGTACGCGCGGAGCGGCATCATCGGATATGGGGGCAATTCGACCCGCTGATTTCGCCGCCATCTCCGCGCATCGCTCCTCGCGCAATTGAATCGCACTGCCGAAGCTACTTCAAGTAGAGCGGCTTCGGCGGCGTAGCTTGGCGTTGCACTGCGACTCGATCATTCGCCGCGGCGCGACTTGAGCGCGTCCTGGTAGACTTCGCGGCGGCTCTTGCCGGTAAGCCGCGCAACGATCGCGCTCGCATCCTTGAGGCTCATGCCTGCCTCGACCAGCATCGCGGCAGTGATTGATTCCGCGGCATGCGGCGGCGCACTTGGAGCGTCGACGTCCGCGCCCTCGACAACAATCGTGACCTCGCCGAGCGCGGCCTGGATGCGGAACCGCCGTGCGAGCTCGCCGAGCGCGCCGCGAATCGTCTCCTCATGAGTCTTGGTGATCTCGCGGACGACCGCGGCGATGCGTCCCTCGTCGAACGCCGCTGCCATCTCATCGAGCGTATCAGCGAGCCGTCGCGCGGCCTCGAAGAAGACCATCGTGCGGGGCTCTCGTGCGAGCGCGTCGAGCAGCTTGCGCCGCGCCGATTCGCGCGCTGGTAGGAAGCCCTCGAAAGCGAAGCGGTTGGTGGGAATGCCGGCGATCGACAGCGCGGCGACAGCGGCCGACGGACCGGGAACCGCGACGACGCTGATCCCCGCCTCGAGCGCGGCGCGAACCAAGCGGAAGCCCGGGTCGGAGATGGCGGGCGTGCCGGCATCGGTCACCAGTGCGATCCGCTCGCCGGCGCGCAGACGCTCGACGAGCTCCGGCGTGCGGCGTTCCTCGACGTGCTCGAAGTAGCTAGTGGTCGGTGTGCGGATCCCGTGCGCCGCGAGCATCCTGCCCGTGCGGCGCGTATCTTCGCACGCGATCAGGCCGGCCTCAGCGAGCGTCTGCACCGCGCGCGGGCTCAGGTCGCCGGGATTTCCAATCGGCGTGGCGACTACGAACAGAATGCCCGGTCCGGGCCGGCTGGAAGACGACTTCATCGCGCGATGGCGCCATCCTCACGCAAACCGATCGCAGGGACAAGCGGGCTCGTCGTCGACACTTGCCGACGTTCGTACCGTTGTTTCTGCACGCATCGCGACACTACAATTGCGGCGGCATTTACGACTGGAGCGTTCCGCGTGGCCGCGGGCAAAGCTACTCTTCTTATCTCGTGCATCGATCGACCGGGCATCATCGCGTGCGTCTCGAGCCATCTGTTCAGCCTCGGATGCAACATCATCACCTCCGATCAACACACCGACGACGAGGATGGACATTTCTTCTGGCGGATTCATTTCGAAGGCCCGCAGCGCCCGATCGCGGAGCTGTCAAGTGAGCTGGAGGCCGCGATTCCGACGCTGCTGCAATGGGAGCGGTTGCGATTCCATCTCTACGACACCGCAAAACGCGACCGCGTAGTGATCATGGCGTCGCGGCTGGCACATTGCGTTATCGATCTATTGAGCCGCGCCCACGTTGACGAGCTGGACGGCGATGTGGTTGGCGTGATCAGCAATCATCGCGACCTCGAGCCCTTGGTGCGGCCGTTTGAGGTTCCATTTACCGTTATTCCGGTTAGTAAGGAGGCGAAAGGCGACGCCGAGCTGGCACTGCTGGAGCGGCTTGGCGAGCTTCGCGCTGATACTGTCGTGCTTGCGCGCTATATGCAGGTGCTGTCGGGGGACTTTCTGCGTAAGTGGGGCAAGCCAGTCATTAATATCCATCACAGCTTTCTGCCCGCATTCGCGGGCCCGCGGCCGCACAAGCAGGCTCACGATCGTGGAGTGAAGTTAATTGGCGCGACGGCGCATTATGTGACCGAGGAGCTGGACGCCGGCCCGATCATCGCGCAGGCGACGACCGCGGTGACTCATCGCGACATGGTCGCGGACCTGGCGCGCAAGGGCAAGGATCTCGAAGTGATGGTTCTCGCGCATGCGGTGCGCGCGCATCTCAGGAAGCAGGTACTCGTCCATCACAACCGGACTATCGTTTTTGAGTAGCTGTGTGTTCGAGTGGCGAAGTAAAAAGGATCAGGCGGGGCCGACGAAAAAGCTCAGCGAGCGGCTTGCGAATGCGAGAATCGGCGACCAGTAGAGCCCGAACAGGATCGTCGCGCAGGCGAGCACGCCCATCAGGCTGTAATTCCACATCTGGATGCGGACGGTGCCCTCGTCGCCCTTCGGCTGATCGAAGAACATCGTCTTGATCGGCCGCAGGTAGTAATAAAGCGACACCACCGAGTTGAGGATTCCGACCAGCGCCAGAATGTAGAACTGGCCGTGGATCACCGCGGCGAACAGATAGAACTTGCCGATGAAACCGACGGTCAACGGTATGCCGGTGAGCGAGAACAGGAAAATCGTGAGCGCGACTGCGGGCACGATTCCGCCGCGCCACGCCAGGCCGCGATACGCGTCGATATCCTCGCGGCCGGTCGAATTCGCGACAATCATCACCACCAGGAACGCGCCCGCGTCCATCAGGTAGTACGCGAACAGATAGAAGAGCATCGCCTTGATGCCGTCGTTCGAGAGCACCACGAACCCCATCAGCGCGTAGCCGGCCTGCGCGATACTCGAGTAGGCGAGCAGGCGCTTCATGTTGGTCTGCTGCAGCGCCGCCAAGTTGCCGAGCGTCATCGTGATGATGCAGACGAAGAGCAGCAGTTGCGGCCAGTCGACGCCGGCCAGGGCCTGCCAGCTTCCGCCCGCCGCCAGATGTGAGATGGCAGGGAAGAAAAATCGCGTCAGGAGCGCGAACCCGGCGGCCTTCGATCCGATCGCCAGGAAGGTCGTGATCGGAATCGGCGCGCCAGTGTAAACGTCGGGCGCCCACATGTGGAACGGCACCGACGCGACCTTGTAGCCCATTCCGGCCAGGATCAGGACCAGCGAAATGAACACCGCGAGCACCGGGAGATGGCCGGGCGTCGACAGCGCGCGGTTTATCACGGTGAAATCGAGCGAGCCGCTGATTCCGAAGATCCAGCTCATCCCGTAGATCATCGTGCCCGACGCGACGCCGCCGTAAATCAAATACTTGAGCGCGGCCTCCAGCGAGCGGCGGTTGTGGCGCAGAAATCCGGTCAGGATGTACGAGGTCAAGCTGACGAACTCGAGCGATAGGTACGCCATCAACAGGTTCGCCGACTCCGCCATCAGGAACATCGCGAACGTGCTCGCAAGTAGAATCGCGTAGTATTCGCCCTGGTCGCTGCCGAGCACTTCGACCGAGCCGATCGACATGTAGACGCCGATCAAGCCGCCGAGGGCGATCAGCGCGCGGAAATAGATCGAGAACGAATCGAACACCAGCATCCGATGGAACTGCCATGCGCCGCCGTCAGTCGCGGGCTCAACCGCGATCAGCAGCAGAGCGACGGCGGTGGTCAGCAGCGCGATGTAGCCGAGCACCGACTTGTCGGTCACGACGAGATCGAGAATGACGATCAGCAGCGTGCCCGCGACGAGCGCAAGCTCGGGCAGAAAATGGGCCAGGCTCGCGAGGTTTCCCAGATCCATCGGCGCTTCTAGTGAACCAGCGCGATTGCGGCGCCGGGCGCGGCCAGCACGACCTGGTTCAGATGCACGAGCGAGGTGTTGAGCAGGCCCAGGATCGCATGCGGATAGACGCCGAGAATGAGCACGATGACGGCGAGCGGGACCAGCGTGAACGCCTCGCGGAAGCTCAGGTCGGGAAGCGACTTGTACTTCTCGTTGAGCGGTCCCAGGTAGATGCGCTGGAAGGTCCACAGCAGATATCCGGCGGTCAGAATCGCGGTCGCGGCGGCGAACACCGTCATCAGCGGATGGGTCTGCCATGCGCCGAGCAGCACCAGCACCTCGGAGATGAACGCGGACATCCCGGGCAGTCCCATGCCGGCGAAGAACGCGAACCCAGTCATGCCGGCGTACAGCGGCATCTCCTGCGCGAGTCCCCCGAAGCCGTTGATCTCGCGATGATGCGCGCGGTCGTAGATGACGCCGACCAGGATAAAGAGCATCGCGGTGATGGTGCCGTGGTTGAACATCTGCAGCACCGCGCCATTGATTCCGGCGGCGGTGAACGACGCGATGCCGAGCATCACGTAACCCATGTGACTAATCGACGAATAGGCAATGAGTTTCTTGTAGTCAGTCTGCGCCATCGCGCACATCGCGCCGTATACGATGTTGATAGTCCCGATCACGCCTAGGAACAGCCATGCGAGCTCGTGGCTTGCGCCAGGCAGGATCGAAAAATTGACGCGCAGGATTCCGTAGGTGCCCATCTTGAGCAGCACTCCCGCGAGGATGACCGAGATGGCGGTGGGCGCCTCTACGTGCGCATCGGGCAGCCAGGTGTGGAACGGGAAGGCCGGAATCTTGATCGCGAAGCCGATGAACAGCGCGATCCACACGATGCGCTGGAAGCTCATCGGATAGGCGCCCGCGTTAGCGGCGAGCTGGGTCATGTCGAAGGTCGGGGTGGGACTGTAGTAGTACAGTCCCAGCATCGCGAGCAGGATCAGCACCGAGCCGAGCAAGGTATAAAGAAAAAACTTGATCGCGGCGTACTCGCGGCGCGGGCCGCCCCAGATGCCGATCAGGAAGTACATCGGCAGCAGCATCACTTCCCAGAAAATGTAGAACAGGAAAAAATCGAGCGAGACGAACACGCCCATCATGCCTGTGTCGAGCATCAGCAGCAGTGCGTAATAGCCTTTCTCGGCGCGGTTGATGCCGAAGCTAGCGAATATCGAGATGAAGCAGATGAGCGCGGTCAGCAGCACCATCGAGATCGAAATACCGTCGACGCCCATGAAGTAGTTGATGTGGTAGGCGGCCATCCACGAGTACTTCTCGGTGAACTGCATCGCGGTGGTAGTGGTGTCGAAGTGCTGGTACAGGAAAATCGCAATAAGAAGTTGAGGTATGGTCGCCGCGACCGCGATCCACTTGTAGCCGTCTTTCATCGTGTTGGGCAGCGCGAGGATCAGAATCGAGCCGACCAGCGGTACGAAGGTTATGATGGTAAGCGCGTGAGTCATTTCAGGTTACGTCCCAATAGGCGTTATGGCGCGCGCGCCGGAATTACGCTCTCACTACTGCGCGGAACAGCAAGATCAACATCACCGCGGCCAGGATTCCGTACAGATAGCCATTGATCGATCCGGTCTGGAGGCGCCGCAGCCGGCCGCCCACGCCGAGCGTCACGTTAGACGCCGCGTTCACCAGCCCGTCGACGATGTAGTTATCGAACAGGCCCGAGAGCCACGCGCCGAGTACGACCATCGCGCCGGCGAGGTTCACGATGCCGTCGATGATGTGCTGGTCGAACCACGCGAGCATCCGGCACGCGGCCAGGTAAGGCTGCACCACGGCGAGGTTATAGAATTCATCGACATAGTATTTGTTCAATACCCATTCGTAGACGATGCCGCCGAACGCCTTGGCGAAGCGATCGGGGTCAATCGTCTTGCGACGGTACATCATGTCCGCTATGAGCCATCCGATGACGACCATGGTGAAGGTGATCGCGCCGAAGGCAGCTTCGGTGGCGTGGCTGTGAATCCCGGCCTCTGCGATGCGTTGAGTTGCTTCGGAACCGAACACCGGATCGAGAAAAGTCTCGAACGGTTTGTAGATCAAAATGAAGTCGGGAATCTTGACCAACCCGCCGACTACCGAAAGCACGCCCAGCACGACCAGCACGTAGGCCATCGAGGGCGGCGACTCGTGCAGGTGATGTTCCTGCTCGTGGGTGCCGCGGAACTCGCCGAAGAACGTCATGTAGACCTGGCGGAACATGTAGAAGACGGTGATGCCCGCGCCAAGCAGCAACAGCGCCCACACCGCAACGTGGCCGTGCGAGAACGCCTGCCAGATGATCTCGTCCTTTGACATGAAGCCGGCGAACGGCGGCACGCCGGAAATCGCCAGCGTGGCGGCGAGGAAGGTGACGAACGTGATCGGCATCTTGTGGCGCAGCCCGCCCATCTTGCGCATGTCCTGCTCGCCGCCCATCGCGTGAATCACGGAGCCTGAGCCGAGGAACAGGCACGCCTTGAAGAACGCATGCGTCATCAGATGAAAGACACCGGCCGCGTATGCGCCGACGCCGACCGCCGCGAACATGTAACCGAGCTGGCTGATGGTCGAGTACGCGAGCACCTTCTTGATGTCGTTCTGCGCAAGGCCGATGGTCGCGGCGAACAGCGCGGTCGCGCCACCAACCACCGCGACCACGGTCATGGTGCCGGGCGCCATCGAGAACAGGAAGTTCAGGCGCGCGACCATGTAGATGCCGGCGGTCACCATCGTGGCGGCATGGATTAGAGCGCTGACGGGAGTCGGTCCCGCCATCGCATCGGGCAGCCAGATGTAGAGTGGAATCTGCGCGGACTTGCCGGTCGCGCCGATGAACATCATCAGCGTGGCGAAGCCGATGATCGGAAGGCCGAGGTAGCCGGCCCTGCCGGCGAGCAGCGGCGCGTACTGCGCGATCTCGCGGGTGACCAAGGTCGGATGGCCGACCGCGCCGAGCGCCCAGAACAGGCTGAACACGCCTAGGACGAAAGCCAGGTCGCCGACGCGATTTACGATGAACGCCTTGTTGCCGGCGCTGGTGTTGGCGAGCACCTTGTACCAGAAACCGATGAGCGCGAACGAGCACAGGCCGACGCCCTCCCATCCGACGAATAGCAGCAACAGATTGTCGCCGAGCACCAGCGTCAGCATCGCGAAGGTGAACAGGTTGAGCCATCCGAAGAAGCGCCAGTAGCCGTCGTCGTCGTGCATGTAGCCGGTCGAGTAGATGTGGATGAGGCCGCCGACGCCGGTGATGATCAGCGTCATCACCATCGAGAGCGGGTCGAGCCAGAACGCGATGTCGAGGTTGAGGCCGCCGATGTCGAACCAGCGCCACAGGTCATCGAGCATGAAGCGCGACTCGGGCGCGAGCGTGAGCATCGCGAAGAAGCCGCGCACCGCGATCGCGAAGGCGGCGATGACGACACCGCATCCGACGATGCTTATAGCGCGCTTGCCGAAGGTCTTCTGCAGCCACGCGCCGGCCAGGAAATTGATCGCCGCGCCGATCAGCGGCAGCAGCACGATCCATCGGATGAAGGTAACGCTGAGGGGATGATCCATCGGCGGCTATCCGCTCATCGTCTCGGTGGCATCGACGTCGATGGTCCGGAAGTTCTGGTAAATCGCGAGCACCACGGCAAGCCCGATTACCGCCTCCGCCGCCGCGAGCATGATCACGAAGATCGCGAAAATCTGTCCGTCGTAAGTGCCGCCGCCGTAGAACGCGAAGGCGAGGTAGTTGATGTTGGCGGAGTTAAGGATCAGCTCGACGCCCATCAGGATGCCGATCGCGTTGCGGCGGGTGAGCACGGTGAACAGTCCGAGGGCAAAAATCACCAGGCTCAGGACAAGGAAGTGGTTAAGCGTAATTCCCCCACCCATGGCGCGCCTCTACTCCCTAGCCTCGTGGCGCGAGATCACGATCGCTCCGATCAGAGCAGCGAGCAGCACCAGCGAGGCGACCTCGAACGGCAACACGTAGTCGCCTAGGAAGGCGTTGCCGATTCCATAGGTGGTCGGCGTCATCGCGGGGGCAGCGGCTTGATGCCACGGGGTGCGCAGGATCGCGTAGAGCATGATCGCGCCGGCGATTCCGACTGTCGCGAGGGCAGGCGCGGTGCCGACCGCGCGGTTGGAAACCGTCACATCGGCGATTCCCTGGGTGAGCATGACCGCGAAAATCGTCAACACCAGGATGCCGCCGACATAGACGAGCAACTGCACCATCGCGACGAAATCCGCTGCGAGCAGGACGTAGATTGCGACCACGCCCATGAACGCGCCAAGCAGTGAGAAGGTCGAGTACACGATGTTGCGCGAAAACGCGACGAACGCCGCCGATCCGATCGTCAGCGCCGCGAGCGCGTAGAAGATTACCTGTGCCAGCATGTCAGTTATTCCGGACCGGCAGGCGCGAGCGCGACGCGCGAGGTCCTCCCTACGCTGCGGGTTCCTCCGCCGCTTCCTCCACCGCCGGCTTCTCGCCTCCGGGCTGGGCAAATTCGTCCAGGTAGCGCATCCCGCGATTCAGGATCGGCGCGATGCGCGGGTCGGTCTCGGGTCCCTTCTTGGGCTTGTACGCGACCACGGGGTCCTTCACGAAGCGCCGAATCAAGCTTTCCAGCGAATAGTCGGCGCCCTCGAACTCGGTCGTGTGATGAATCGAACCGGTCGGGCACGGCTCGCTGCACAAGCCGCAGAACATGCACTTGGCGATGTCGATGTCGAACTGTGAGAGCGTCAGCAGCTTGGTCTTCGGATCCTTCTCCATCGCGATGACGATGCAATCGATGGGGCAGGCGCGCTCGCACGCGAGGCATCCGGTGCAAATTTCGAGGTCGACTTCCAGGATGCCGCGATAGCGGAAGGGCAGCGTGTCCTGCACCCGCACCGGCATCCGGTCGGGGTACTGAACGGTGTATGGTTTGCGCACGAAATGCGAGGCCGTGATCGCCATCCCCTCGAAGATGGTGCCGACCGTCTGTCTGATGTTTTGAAGGTATTCGGAGGCCGCGCCCATTTAATTCCTCAAGTCGTCAGATCCCAGGACGGAAATAAAGTTCCATCCGCGACCGCTTCAAATAGTATATAACGCGCTGCATGAACAAGGCCGCGAGCACGATTCCCGCAGCCAGCATCAGGTAGCCCATCACGCGGTTGCCGTCGGGCCAGATCGCGACCCACACCGCGGTTCCGATCATGTCGAGGAAGGCCAGCGGCACCAGGTACTTCCAGCACACCGTCATGAGCTGATCGATGCGGACGCGCGGCAGCGTCGCGCGAATCCACATCGCAACGAAGACCACGAACATCACTTTCACGTTGAACGTGATCAGTTGCAGCACGTTCATCACCACCACGCTGTTGCTCACGTGCGGGAACTGCCATCCGCCCATGAACAGGGTCGCCATGATCGCGCCGATGATGAACAGGTTGCCCCACTCCGCCATGAAAAAAAACGTGTAGCGCATCCCGCTGTACTCGGTCGCGAAGCCGGCGACCAGCTCAGACTCGGCTTCGGGCAAATCGAACGGAGTGCGGTTGCCCTCGGCGAGCGCGGAGATGAACAGGATGTTGGCCGCGATGAAGGTGAACGGATTGGCGAACAGGAACCAATGCTGCGGCGCCCAGCCCTGCGCCTTGATGATGCCCTGCATCGAGAGCGTGCCGGTCATAAGCACCACCGGGAAAATCGAGAGGCCCGCGGGAATTTCGTAGCTCACGATTTGCGCGGCGGAGCGAATGCCGCCGATCAGCGACCACTTGTCGTTCGACGACCATCCCGCCATCAGCACGCCGACCACGGTGATCGCGGTGACCGCGGTCATATAGAGGATGCCGACATTCAGATCGGCGAGGATGAGCGAGGACGAGAACGGCATCACCGCCCACGGCAGCAGGAACGCGAGCATCACGAGGTACGGCGCGAGCTTGAACAGATGCGAGTCGGATTCGGCGGGAATCAGATCTTCCTTGCAGATGTGCTTGATGCCGTCGGCGAGCCATTGCAGGAAGCCCTGCGGCCCGACGCGGTTGGGACCGACGCGCGACTGGATGCGAGCCCATACGCGGCGTTCCGCCCAGGTGACGATGCCGGCAAAGGGGACCGCGACGCCCAGTAACACGACCGCGCACATAACGACGATCACAATCGCGCCGACGATATCGCGCGGCGGATTGGCGCCGAACGCGCCCGAGGCGATGATTGAGTCGATGAGGGTCTGCATCGAAGGGTGATTTAGACTCTAGCGATCGATCTCCGGAGCGATGACGTCGAGGCTCGCGATCAGCGCGACCAGGTCCGCGATCATCAGGCCGGCGGAAAGCTTCTGGATGATGCCCATCGCGGCGAACGATCCGGTGCGCACGTGTACGCGCCACGGATACGCGGTGCCGTCGCTCACCGTATACCATCCCATGTCGCCGCGGGCGCTCTCGACGCGCACCTGGCATTCTCCGGCGGGCGGCTTGAAGTTGCGCGCCACCTTGGCGAGCACCGCGCCGTTCGGGATTTGTTTGAGCGCCTGGCGCAGGATTTTCACCGACTCCTTCATCTCTCGGATCCGCACCATGTAGCGGTCCATCGAGTCGCCGAGTGTGCCCCACTCGCCTTTTCCAATCGGCACGTCGAAATCGAAATCGGGATAGACCGAATACGGGATGTCCTTGCGGATGTCCCACTTCACGCCGCAGGCGCGCAAATTGGGGCCGACCAGGTTGTAGTTGATCGCCTCGTCGGCGGTGATGATTCCGATATTGATCAGCCGCTCGACGAAAATCTTGTTGAAGGAAATCAGATTGTTGAATTCATCGAGGATCGGATCGAGATGGTCGAGATACGCGACGGCCTTCTCGCGCCAGCCCGGCGGCAGGTCCCACGCGACGCCGCCGATACGCATGTAATTGAAGGTGAGCCGCGCCCCGCACAGCTCCTCGATAAGGTCGTTGATCATCTCGCGCTCGCGAATCGCGTGCGTGAACGGCGTCATCGCGCCGATATCCATCCCCATGGTGCCGACCGAGAGCAGATGGGAGGCGAGGCGATTGAACTCGGCAGCGATCACGCGGCAGTATTCGCCGCGTTTGGGCACCTCGATGTGGCCGAGCTTCTCGCATGCGATGCCCCAGCCCTGGTTGGTGAACATCGCGCACACATAGTCAACGCGATCGGTGTACGGCATGAAGCCGTGATAGCCGACCTTCTCGGCAATTTTTTCGATCGAGCGATGCAGGTAGCCGACGTCGGGGATCGCTTCCCGCATCACCTCGCCGTCGGCGCGCACCACGAAGCGCAGCACGCCGTGAGTCGAGGGATGCTGCGGCCCCATGTTCAGGGTCATCTCCTCGGTGCGGAAAGTATTGGTGGTCTCGCTCATTATTTTTTGGCCTTGGGGTCGAGCCGGATGATCGGGCTCTCGCGCACGGTGGAAATTCCGTGGTACTCCGCCGGTTCGACAAAGTCCTTGCGCAGCGGATAGCCGGGCCAATCCTCGGGCATCAGGAGCCGGCGCATGTCGCTGTGGCCCTCGAAGTTCACGCCGAGCAGGTCGAAGATTTCGCGCTCCATCCAGTTGGCGGACTTCCAGATATTTTCCAGCGTCGCGACCTGCGGATTGTCGCGCGGCAGCTTGACCTTAAGTACCGCACCGTGGCGGTGCCGGTACGAAAACAGGTGGTAGACCACCTCGATGCGGTCCTTGTAGTCGACGCCGCTTTCGTTGGAGAGGCAGTCCATCGCGAGCTCGGGAGCGTCCTTCATGAACTGGCCGATCTCGACGATCGCCGCGGGATCGACGACCATGAACGGGTCGGGAAGCTTCTCTATTGTTTCGAGGACGCGCTCGCCGAACCGCTCCTTGGCACGCTCGTATATCTTGAGCGGTTCCATCCTCAGGCGGCGGCCTGCTTCGGCACACCGTTGGACTTGGTGAGCCAGCGCTCGGTCATGATTTTCTGCTGGAGGCGCAGCAAGCCTTCAGTCAGCGCCTCGGGACGCGGCGGGCATCCGGGAACGTAAACGTCAACGGGCAGAATCTTGTCGACGCCGTCGCACACCGAGTAGGCGAGCTGGAAGAGTCCGCCGCAGCTTGCGCACGAGCCCATCGAAATCACGTAACGCGGCTCGGGCATCTGGTCGTAGAGCAGGCGGGTGCGCAGCGCCATTTTGAGGGTTAGAGTGCCGGCCACGATCATCAGGTCGGATTGACGAGCGGAGGCGCGCGGGGTGGCGCCGAAGCGCTCGATATCGGCGCGCGGGCCGCCGGTCTGCATCAGCTCGATCGCGCAGCAGGCCAGGCCGAACAGCATGTACCAGATGCTCGATTTGCGCATCCAGTTGAGCAGCTCGTCGGTCTTGGTCGTGAGCACGTAATCGGGAAGCGTATTGAGAAGGGACATATAGTCAGGTCCTCTGAGTTCGAATCATCGGGCTTCTACTCCGGGACTTTCTTGACCCACTCGAGATCGTGCTTTACCCAAACGTAGATGAGACCCACGAACAAGATTAGCAGGAAAATCAGAATCTCGCTGAGCGCATAGAGGCGGCGTCCAGAGCGCACCCAATCGAGATAGACCGCCGCGATCGGATAAACGAAGGCGACCTCGACCTCGAAGATCACGAAGATCAGCGCAATGATGTAAAAGCGGACGTTGAAGTTGATCCACGCGCGGCCGGTGGGCGGCTCGCCGCATTCGTAGGGCATCAGCTTGCGCTCGTAGGGGTTGTTGGGCGCAAGGAGCTTCTGCAGCCCGAACATCGCGGCCATGATGCCGAAGCCGACAATCGTGAGCGCGAGCGCGACGCCGAACTGATAATACATCGTAGGTTTACAGAGACCTCATGTAATTGGCGCGGGTCAGGCTGTCAAGAAGCACCACTTTTTGGGGCACGCTTGGAAGTTAAGCGATACTTCATCAACCGGCTACATTATAGCGCTGCCGGCAGCGCCCCGAAATGCCCTACTACTTGGGATTTACGAGGTTTTTGAGCGTGATCGCGTCGAGCCAGGCGCCGTGGTTCTCGGGACAGACGTACATCGGGACGTTGTGCTCATTCTTTGCGACCAATGCCTTCTTGCATTTGGGGCAAAGGAGCTCGGCGCGGCCCTTGACGCGCATTTTGGCGAGCAATTCCTGGTCGCGCTTGTGCGCCCACTGATCCTCACGCGCGGCCCCGGCATCCTCCAGTTTTTCGCCGAGTCGGTCTTTCTCTGAGTCTGGCATAAGATTTCTCCGGTGTGTCAGCGCGCGGACAAAATTCTCCGCGTAAGCGGGCGCGCCTCAAGTCATCTCTTTGATCAGTTTGCCACTGCGCGCTTTCTCGACCGTTGCATCGAACTTAGGTCCCAAATCGACGCCCATCTCCTTGGCCCGCTTCTTCGCCCAGAGGCCGACGTTGCGCGAGTCGCGGTAGAACGACTCATCGCGCGGCTTGGAGGCGTCGAAGCCCGCCAGCCGCGCGGCCTCGGTCTCGACGACCGCGAACGACGACATCACGCGGCGCATCCGCGAGGCCCCGCATTCGGGGCAGACGATTCGCCCGCGCCGGCGCGAGCCCATCACGACGTGCGAGCTGATCCGCTCGCATCGGGCACACTCATACTCGTATATCGGCATCCGGACCCGAGACTATATCTGCCGCGGCAGGCGGGCAAACCAGCTCCGAGCGCCCGCTAGCGCTCAGATAGGAACCTCTGCGCGACGGGGTTGCCGACGAACAGCAGGAGTGAGATTGCGCCAACCACCACGCCACATCCAAGCCACCAGATCGAGCGGTACTCGAAACCGAGCACCAGCATCGCGAGCGCCCACAGCGGCATCACGAGCGAGATCACAATCCGCGCGAGCACGCTCAGCGCGGCTTCCGCTTTTTCGACCTGATCAGCCATCGCGACTACTACTTAGTCCCTGGCGCAGGCGCTTTCAAACCTGGCGGATGGCCGGCGGGCGCGACCTCGTAGAGCACGGGGGGACCGTCACCGCCGATCACGTCGGCGCGGAGGATCAGATTCATGCGCGCGCGGAGCTCCGGCGCGATCTTCGGCAGTTCGTGATCGTAGGCCATCACGTAGAACGTTCGATCGGTGGGCGGCGTGCCAGCCAGCTTTCCGGTGAGCGGCGGGACTCCATAGCCATAGTAATAAGCGAACTCGAAATTCGCGTCGTGAACAAGAAAGATCGGCGCGGCGTCGATGCCCTGATGAACCTGCGCAGCAAAAGTCTTCAAGCTGCGCATCGCAGCCAGGCGCGGCTGCAGCGTCGCGTTGAACAACAGCGAGCCGGCCAGCGCGAGGATCGCGAACATGATCGCGGCGGCGAAGGTTCGTCGTCGATGCATCGCGACCAGAGCGGCGACCGCAGCAATCGCCATCGCGATGACAAAGAACAGCGGCCACGCGGCGCGCGACTCGAGCGTCGACGCGAACACGGCAAGGAGGGCCGCATCACTGGACTGCAGGCGCGGCGCAAGCCATTGCGTCGGCAGCGAGGCCAGCCCGATGGCGGCGATCGTGATGATCGCGACGGCCGCGACGGCGACGTCGCGAAGGCGCGCCGCCGGTCGCATACGAGCGGTGGTGGTCGTATCGAGGGTGAACACGGAGGCGCAGAGGATCGCGATCCCGGGAATCGCGGGCAGGATGTAGTCGTCGCGCTTGGCGCTGGCGATCGAGAAGAACGCGATCACCGCGAGCGTCAGGCTCGCCTGGAAGACTATCGGCGTGCGGCGCGCGCCGCCGATCGCGCCGGTGGCGAGGGCCGCCAGTGCTGCGGGAATCAGCGCGACGATCGGCAGCGTCCCGCCGGCGAGTCGCGCGACGATAAACCAGACCGGCCGCGACGCCTCGCCGGTGCCGCCATATCGAGCGGGCAGAAAGTGTCCGAAATTCTCGGCCAGGAAAATCTCAACGACGCGCGGGCCTCCGCTCAGGAGCCATGGGACGTACCAGCACGCCGCGATCGCGATCGCGACGGCAGCGAGCTGCCACGGCCACGCCTGCTTCAGCATCGCAAATGGATTGCGCCGCTCGATCGCAAGGAAGATGACCGCGGCGAGCGCCACCAGGATCATCGCCACCGGCCCCTTGGTGAGAATTCCAAGTCCGACCACGATACCAGCCAACACCGCGCGCCGCGACGAGCAGCGACGTTCAGGCATGGGCAGAAGCATCGGCGAGAGCAGCGGATAGATCAGCATCAACGCGCTCACCACGCACAGCGTCATCAGCATGTCGGTAAGCGCCAGGTCCGCGCGCGCCGCGAATCCGTAGGTGCCGAGGAGAAACAGGAATGCGAGCCAGCCGTCGGCCTCGCCGACGTTGGCGGCGGTCCATGCGAGGATCTCGATCGCGAGCGCGCTACCCGCGAGCAACGAGATGACTCGCGCGTGCGCCTCGTCGACAATGCCGCCGCTCAATTTCGTGGCCGCGGCAGACAGCCAGTAGTAGAGCGGCGGCTTGCGATCGACGAAGCCATAGTAGTCGCGCGGAATCAGCCAGCGGCCGTCGCGAAGCACGCTGACGATCCACTCGGCGGATTGCGGCTCGGCATCTTTCTGGAAGGGCGCGCGAACTCCGGGCGCGAGTACGGCGATCGCGAACACGGCGGCGATCGCGAGCGTGGCAGCACCAGGCCGCGCGCGGCGCCCGATCAGATATGGCTCAGACGTCGCGCTCACGGCATGCGCGGAGCGGAGATCGGCGCGACCCACAGGTGGCGCAGTCCGTGGCGCGGATCGAAAGCCGCCACCTGCATCGAGGCCGCGTTGTGCGCGAAACCGACCTGGCCGCGGCGGTTGACCAGGATGACGCCGGCCTCTGCGGAGACCGCCGCGATGAGCCCGGCGATCGCACGTCGCGCCAGCGCCTCGGGCGCCGCGCCGGTGCCGAGCGAGACCACCGCCTCGCGACACAGCGCGGCTATGATGATCGCCTCGCCCTGCCCGGTCGCGGACGCGGCTCCGAGCGCACTCGCGAAGGTGCCCGCGCCGATCAGAGCGGAATCGCCGACACGGCCCGCGAGCTTGCCCGGCACGCCGCCGGTCGAGGTTGCCGCGGCCAGCGCGCCGCGGGCGTCGAGCGCGACGGCGCCGACGGTGCCGTGCCCCGACAGCGCCATCCCCTGCTCGAGCAGCCGCTGCGCCTGGCGCGAGCGCCATCGTTCGCGCGCGCGTTCGGTTATCAGGTCATTCGGCCGGCACAGCCGGATGTTCATCTGCCGCGCGAACTCCTCGGCGCCCGCCGCGGCCATCAAGATATGCGGTGAGTGCTCCATCACGACTCGCGCGAGCACGATCGGATTCTTGACGCGGCTTACCGCCGCGACGGCGCCGGCTGATATTTTGAATGCGCCGCCGGATGTACGCGATCGCGTCTTGCGCGACCGCGCCCCGCTGTCCGCCTGTCGCTGCCGCGCGTCGACCGCTAGCGCCGGTTCCTCGTCCGCTGGCGCCGCGACCATTACGGAGGCGTCCATCTCCACTTCGCCTTCAGAGTTGAGTAGCGAGCCATATCCGGCGTTGAACAGAGGATGATCTTCCAACGCAGTGACGACCGCGACCACGGCGTCGAGCGCACTGCTGCCGCGACGTAGCAGTTCCACGCCACGATGCATTGCCGCGAGCATTCCGCGGCGGCGCTCGATCCGTTCCGCCTGCGGTCCGCGCGGACCCGCGCCGCCATGCGCGACGAGTGCGGAAATCGATTTCGCCGCCGCGCGCGCCATCTCAGCTCGGTGGCCGGCGTCCCCAGATGAACAGGCGCCGAAAGTTGAAGATGATCGGCCCGGAAGTGCCATATGCGGATTCGAGCCGCGGAGTGTACGCAGCGACGAATTCTTCGCGGCGGGCGGGCGGCAGCGCGTCGAGGAAGGGCCTGAGCCCGGTCGCGCGATACCACTCGACCACCTCGGCGGGCCGATCCATCGGATGGCGGAAGGTGTAATGGTAGCAGTCGATCGAATCGTAGCCGATTTCCGCGAGCATCCGCGCGTAGTACTCCGGCGGCTCTTCGCCGAACGGCTTCTCGAGGCCGCCGAGCAGGGTCCGCCACGGCTCTTCGCTCGCGAGGCGGCTAAGCTCAACCTTGGCCGTCTCGCTCTCGTTGGCGGGAACCTGCACGACGATTCGTCCGCAGGGTTTGAGGGCGAGCAGGCAGTTGGTGAACAGCGCGCGGCGATCGCGAATCCATTGAAAGGCGGCATTGGAAAAGATCAGCGTGAATTCATCGCGTGCCCGGAAGCGCGGAAGCTCGCCCAGCTCGAACGAGACGCGCGCGCGGAGTTCAGCGGTCTCGCGCGCGAGCAAGGCGCGCGCCGCGTCGATCATCGCGGGGGAATTGTCGATTCCGCGCACGACTCCATGATTGCTCCTGCGCGCGAGTTCGACGGTATTCTCTCCGCTGCCGCATCCGAGGTCGACGATAGTTTCTTCGGGGGAAAATTTGAGCCGCGCGAGAATGTGTTCCACCGGTTCGGCGCGATAGCGCCTGAAGCGATTATAAAGTTCGGGATTCCAGTCGGCCATGACCGTCGACGCGCATCCAGCAGATGCATCCTGGCAAGACCGTAGCGACCCGACTGACGGCAGCATAGGCAGCGCCTTGCCGGGCCCACAAGCTGGCCATGCGAAAAGTTGGGAAGTGACGCAAATCGCGCCCTCACCCGCCAAAGACCCGGGACATAACGTCAGCGCGCATTGAGTAAACTCGTGCGCGACATTCGCTATCGCAACTGTGGCAGGAATATTTGCTTTGCGACTTCGAATGACGCGTCCGCCGCCTTCGACCGGCCGGCCAATTTTCCACAGCCGGTCGAGCGCGGGGCGGACGCAACTCGGGCAGTCGAGATTCGGCCCGTTACATTCGCGGCGGCGCAAGATCGCTCAGCAGCGTTCCTTTCAAAAGGTCCGGCAGCTTCTCGATGTCCCAGGGGCCCTGACTGTAGATGATTTTATCGGGCACCATGTGCGTGTAGCGCATGATGCGATAGCCCGACGCACCGAAGCACTGGCCGGTGACATTGGCGGCATGATCGCTGGCCAGGAAACATACGATCGGCGCGACGTTCGACGGGTCGCGAGGCGTACCTTCGGCCTGAGCGCTCTGCGGGAATCCACCACCGGCCATCCGGGTCTGCGGAACCGTGTCGGTCATGCGGGTCGCCGCACCGGGCATGATCGCGTTGACCGTGATGTTGTACTTCTGTAGCGCGTTCGCGGAGCTGAAGGTGAGCCCCAGGATTCCGGCCTTCGCGGCTGCATAGTTGGGCTGGCCGGGACTGCCGAGCGCCGAGTTGGATGAGAAGTTGATGATGCGGCCGGACTTGTTCTCGCGCATGTGCGCAGCCGCCGGTCGCATCGTGCAGTAGTGGCCCTTCAGATGGACGCGAATCACGTCGTCCCACTCCTGCTCAGTCATGTTAAAGATCATGCGATCGCGCAGGATGCCGGCCACGTTAACCAGAATGTCGAGCTTGCCGAATTCCTTGATGGCCTGATTGACGAGGCCCTCACCACCCTCCACGGTCGCGATGTCCATGTGATTGGAGACTGCCTTGCCATGGTCGGCCTTGATTTCCTTGACCACATCGTCGGCGGGCGAAACGGTTTCCTTCTGGCCCGCGACCGTTACGCCGAGATCGTTGACCACGACACTCGCGCCTTGAGCTGCGAACGCTTTCGCCAAGCCGCGGCCGATGCCGCGTCCGCCGCCGGTGATAGCGGCTACCTTACCGTCGAGTAAACCCATGACAGAATCTCCCTTGCGGCATCGCGCCGGAATCCAAACTGGTTATGGTTTCGGTTCCTTGAGGCATCGATTCGGCGCCGGCGGAGTGCGCAGCCCTAAGGCCAGCATCGCTACCGCCGCTGCCGATACATCTTGATGCGCCTACAACTGATGCGCTTATAGCGCAAAATTCGGCAAGTGGAACAGCGCTACGGCTAACCGCTAGTCGGGCTGGTAGATGTCGGCCGCGACGAATTCGGTGATGGTACCTCGAGGGGTAAGCTTGGCGATTTTGCCGTTGGGCTCGGTGAACCAGAGATTTCCGTCCGGGCCCGCGGTGATGAAGCTGGCGACGGTGCCGTCGGGGGTCGGGATTGCGGTGAAAGCGCCACTGGGCGAGACGCGGTAGATGAACGGCTCGCGGGTGATCGTGACCCACAGGCTCTTGTCAGCGCCGGCAGCGATTCCGAATGGCGCACCGGCGGTCGGACTGGGCTTCTCGGCGCCCACGGGCTGCTCGAGAGGCGGCATAGGGAATTCAGTTATCACGCCGGCGGGAGTGATGCGCGCGATCTGATGCGCCTTGAGCTCGGTGAACCATACGTTGCCGTCGGGCCCGGGGCTGAGCGAGTTCGGTAAAGCGTCGGCCGTCGGGAGGTCGAATTCGGTCACCACTCCGGCCGGAGTGATCCTGCCAATCCGGTTACCCTTATTCTCCGCAAACCAGAGATTGCCGTCGGGACCAGTAACGATTTCGGCCGGGCTCGCTCCTTTGCGGATGGGAATTTCGAAGAGATGCACGGTATGCGGATTGAGCTGGCCGATGCGGTCGGTGGAATGTTCGGTGAACCAGATGTTTCCGTCCGGCCCCGAGGTGATGCCATTGGGACTGCTGCCTGCGTTGGGCATCTTCACGTAGGAGAGCTTCTCGTCGGCATCAAGGCGCCCGATCCGGTTTTCGACGGGGTCAGTGAACCAGATTGCGCCGTCCGGTCCGGCGGTCAGCCGCTCGGGAAAGGATTCGGGCGCGATCTGGAACATCGCGATCGCGCCGTAGGGCGTAATGCGTCCGATCTGATCGCCCTGGTACTCGGTGAACCACAAATTGCCGTCGAGGCCCGAGGTGATCGCGAAGGGCGAATGCTGTGAGAGCGCGGCGGGCGAGGTCTTTGGTATCTCGGTAGTTTTCTTGCCCGGAACTATCGGCGGCGCGGTCGCGCATCCCTCCATCGTTAACACGGCGGCCGCAAGCGCAGCGGTTGCGATCGCCTGCGCCGGGGCCATCCAGCCTCGATCGCGATCGCGTCGCCAGCGTGCGGTGACGTTCACGGGTACGATTCCGACAACGTTACTTCGCAGCGACGCGGGCGGGGACGAGGCGCGCGCCCTCGTCCGCGCCGGTCTGATGTTCGTGGTAAAGAGCGTCGGCGTTGACCTGCCAGAGATCGTAAGACTCGCCCATGATGTTCCGTGCGGCCATCAGTCCGGTCATCATCGCGTGATCCTGGTTATTGTACTTATGCATCCCGTTGCGGCCCGCCAATTGGAGATTCGGCATCTCGCGGGTGATGAAATCGCGCACCACACTCACCGCGCCCACGTAGTCGCCGTCGTAGACCGGATATGCAGCGCGCTGCCTGACCACGGCGCCGTCGACGACTTTCGCTTCGCCCGCCAAGCCGAGCGCGGCCAGCTCGCGCGTGCCCATCGCGATCAGTGTCGCATCCGGCGCGCTCCACCATGAGTCGGTGTCAAAGCAAAAATATTCCAGCCCGAGCACCGTGTAGCGCGGATCGGGGACCATCGCGGGGCTCCAATTCTTGAAGTTCTGGATGCGGCCGACATTGACGCCGGGCGCGTGGACGTAAATCCAATTGTCAGGGAACAGGTCGGCCTTATCGACGATGAGCGCGACCGTGATGAAGTCGCGATAGCGGAGGCTTCGCGCCGCGGCGATGACTTCCGCGGGCGCCGCCGGCTCGAGCACGTCGATCAAGTCCCGAATCGACATGGTGGAGATGAAGTGCGCGCCGGCATAGGTGCGCGAACCGCCCGCGCTCGAGGTGCTAACAGACGCCACGCGGCCACCCTCGCGGCGAATCGAGGTCACTCGCTCGCCCATCTGAACCGCGACGCCGTCGCGCTCGAGCTTTGCGGTCAGCGTTTGCCACATTTCGCCGGGGCCGTGTACCGGATAACGAAACTGACCGATAAGCGTCTTGATGACGGGTCCGCCTTTGCGCGAACCAAGTCCAATCGCGCGCAGGATAAGCTCGCGCATCGAGAGGTCCTTGATGCGCTGCGCGGCGAAGTCGGCGCTTATCTCGTTGCAGGGAATCCCCCACACCTTCTCGGTGTAGCTGCGAAAGAACGTCTCGTAGAGCCGTCGTCCGAAGGCGTTGGTCACCCAGTCCTCTAGATTTTTGATCTCGTGCCGCGGCTTCAGGCGCGCGGCCAGGTAGCTCGCCACGCACGCGGTCGACTCGACGACGCCGAGCTTGAGCAGGACGTCGCGAGTCTCGAGCGGATACTTGAAAAAGCGGCCGCGGTAGTAAATCCGCGACAGGCGCTTGCGCGTGAGCATGCGGTCGCCGAGGATTTCAGTCCACAGCTTTTCGATCTCTTCGTTTTTGGAAAAAAACCTGTGACCGCCGATGTCGAAGCGATACCCTTTGTAGTTGATGGTGCGCGCGATTCCGCCGACGTGCTCCGGATCTTGCTCCAGGACGGTTGCACGACGCCCCGCGCGCGAGAGTTCGTAGGCCGCGGTGAGGCCGGCGGGACCCGCGCCAACGATAACGGTTGCGCCAGAGCCGCGGTCGCGTATCGAGTCGTCGAGACTCAGAGCTCCGTTGGACATCAAATCGTCGTGTGCCGATTTCCGCGACGGCGCCGGTGCATCGCGCCTGCGCCACCCCGTTTCATTCATCGGCTCTTACTTCACGATTCCATCGGCGTGCATCCGCGAAATATCCGCCGCCTTGAATCCGAAGTCGTGCAAAATCTCATCGGTTTGCGCTCCGAGCAGAGGAGCGTGGCGGTAGAGCTCCGGCTCGGTCTCCGAGAATCGCGCCGGCGAGCGCACCGCGCGCACGCGCCCGGCCTGCGGATGCTCGTACTCGAAGAACGTCTCGTTTTCGGTGAATTGCGGGTCGGTCCAGATCGAATCGTAATCGTTGACCGGACCGCAAGGCACGTCGGCGGCCTCGATCCGCTCGAGCCAGTAGGCGGACGGCCGGGTCGGGAACAGCGCGATGAGATTGCGCGCGGCGCGGCGGACGCGCTCGGGGCGCGTCTCGTCGCCCGCAAACCATTCGGGATGGCCGACCGCGTCGAGGATCGCCGCCCAATGCTTGTCGGTGAGCGGCGCGATCGCGATGAATCCGTCTGCCGTCTGATACGGTTCGGCCGTTCCCATGGTCGGCGGGACGCCGGGCTTGTGCGGCAGGTAGGTGTGCTTGGTGGCGGTATCGGGCATCAGGTAGTACGCGACCGCGTCGATCATCGCGAGCTTGATGTGCTGGCCGCGGCCCTCGCGCGCCTCGTTGAGCGCGGCGAGAATCGAAATCGTCGCGGTCATCGCGGTCACCTTGTCGGCGATGATGTTCTTGACCGCGCGCGGGCGGCCTTGGGTGCGCTGCGAAACCATCACCCCGGCATGGGCCTGGATGATCGGATCGTATGCGGGCTTGTTGGCGAACGGACCGCTGAAACCGTAGCCGGAGATCGAGCAATAAACGATTTTCGGATTTCGCGCGCTGACCTGCTCATAGCCGACACCGAGCCGCTCGACCACGCCGGGGCGCACGTTCTGCACGACCACGTGCGCCTGCTCCGCCATATTGAGAAACAACTCGGCGGCGCCGGGGCGTTTCAGGTCGAGCACCATCGCACGCTTGTTACGATTCCAATTGAGGATTCCCACGTGCATGCCGTTGCGGACCTGCGCGCCGCTGTCCATCCGCGACACATCGCCCTCGGGCGGCTCGATTTTGATCACGTCGGCGCCGAGGTCGGCGAGCATCATGGTGCAGAATGGTCCGGATACCACCATGCTGAGATCGAGGACTCGAATGCCTTTGAGTGGACCCATCAGTTTCGCTCTCCCACCCGTGCTTATAGACCAACGCGCGCCCGGGCGACAGATATCGCCGAATTGAAAACCTCGACGCGGCTGGAGAAAATTTCTTCCGCAGCATTGATAATAGATCGATAATATAGGAAAACGGACCGCGCGACTGGCCGTGCCTGATGCAATATTAGAGTAGTCGCGGCGGCAGATCCAAATCCTGCATCTGAAAGGGGGCTTCCGGATGTACGTTCTGAGGCAACTGGGCGCAATTCGCAGCGCGGCTCAAAAAATTTTGAAGGTCGCTCAAACATTCGTCTGCCAGGTCGGCAAGCCGCGATGACTACCGACGACGAGCGTGAACGCCACCTGGCGAGGCGCGAGGCTCCGGCCGCGCCCGGCGGCGGAGCACTCGGCGATCCCGCCGTAGCGGAAAAGTTCAACGATCTGGTGACTGGAAGTTTCGTGACGCAATTGGTGTACGTCGCTGCGAAACTCGGAATTCCGGATCTCCTGGCTGACGCGCCGATGAGCGCCGCCGAAATCGCCTTGAAAACGGCAACCCATCCGCGGGTGCTCGCCGCGATGCTCCGCGCGCTCGCGGCAGTCGGGGTTTTCGCTGAAGACCCGCAGGCGCGCTACTCGTTGACCGCGGTCGGCGCGGCGCTGCGATCGTATCCGGGATGGCGCTCACAGGCGATTTTGATCGGCGAGGAATATTACCGCGCGGCGGCAGAGTTGCTGCACACCGCACGCACCGGCGAGCCCGCCTTCGAACGCGCTTTCGGCTCGAGATTCTACGAATACGCGATGCAAAATCGCGATGCAGCGGCCCGGTTCGGTGAGGTGATGACGCTGACCGCGCAAATTCGCTACGCCGACCTGACCACGGTCTACGATTTCTCGGCGGTCGCGACGATGGTCGATGTCGGAAGCGGTCATGGCGGCCTGGCGGCGATTCTGCTGCGCGCAAACCCGGCGATGCGCACGATCCTGTTCGACCTCGCGCCGATAGTCGAAGGCGCGAAACGTTTTCTCGCCGGGCAGCAACTCGCCGAGCGATGCGAATTCGTATCGGGAGATTTTTTTCACTCAGTCCCGGCAGGCGGCGACTTATATATGTTGTCGTCTGTGATCGTAAATTGGGACGACGAGCACGCAATCGCGATTTTGCGCAATTGCCGGAATGCGATGGGCGCGGACGGGGACGCGTTCCGCCAAAAAGAGCTGCTGCTGGTCGAGCATGCGCTGGCGCCCGGCAAGCGGCTGACCCGCGCGTCGGCGGTCGCTTCGGTCGCGGCGTACGCGATCCAGGGTAGTATCACGCGCACCGATTCCGAGTACCGCTCGATCCTGGAGCGCGCCGGTTTTGAGCTGCTCGAGATTCGTCCGCTGGCGGCCGAGCCGTACGCCGTGGTACGCGCGCGGCCTCGGTGATCGGATTCGCGCCGACTGAATCAGTAGCGATGGGTGCGCGTAGCGAGCGCGCGAAGCTTTTCGACGCGCGCGCAAACCGGCGGGCTTTCCCGGAGCCGCTCGATAGTGAGCGGCAATCGCCACGTCCAGTTGGAATCGCGGACCGTTCCCGGGCGATTGATCCGCGCGCTCCAGCCGAACAAGTCCTGCATAGGCATGATAAGCAAACGCGCCGGCGCCGCGTAGAGCGCGCCGAGAATCGCGTCGAGTCCGTGCTCGTCCAGCAGCCGGCGCGGATTGACACGAGCCTCGATACCAAGCGCGATTAGCAGGCGCGCACGTTCCGCCTCGGGCTGTTCGCGCCACCAGACCGTCAACGCTTCGGTGTCGTGCGTGCCGGTGGTCGCGAGCGAGAGTTCGGGATATGCGGCGGGGCTGATGTAACTCTCATTGGCGCTGTCCCAATTGGTGCGCTCCCATTGCATCACCTTGTACCCCGGCACGCCCATCGCGGTGAGCGACTCGCGCACCCAGGGCGGCACGGTGCCGAGGTCCTCGGCGATTATTTCGGTGGCACCCACCTCAGTTTTGATTGCGCGGATGACTTCCTCACCTTGCGCGCGCTGCTCGTCTTCATTCGCCGGCGTGAATTCGCCGACCGTACCGGCGTCGGGACCGAAATTGTAAGTGCGATAGAGGCCGACCACATGATCGATGCGAATCAGGTCGTACAGAGCGCTCGCACGGCGGGCGCGCGCGCGCCAGAAACGAAAATCCTGCGCGCGCATCCTCTCCCAGTTCGGCATCGGCAGGCCCCACAGCTGACCGAGCGGATTGAACGCATCGGGCGGCGCGCCGACCGTGCGGGTGAGATCGAAGCTCGCCTGGTTCGCCCACACCTCGGCGCTGTCGCGCCCCGGCGAGAACGCGAGATCCCCGCCGAGCAATGCACCGCGCGAGGTGGCGTACGCGCGCATCGCGGTCCACTGCCGATGCGCGAGAAACTGCCAGTAGATGTACATCGCGATTCCGCCGGCGAGGTCGCGGCGCGCAGCCGTGAGCGCATCGGGGTCGCGCCGTGCAATTTCCTCGGGCCATTGCTCCCACGGCATCCATTCGAAGCGCTCTTTAAGCGCGCGGAACAGGGCGTAGTCTTCTAGCCAGTCGCGATTAGCCGCGACGAACGCTTCGAAGCCCCCTCCCTCAGACTTTTCCAATTCGCCGGATCTCGCGGAACGGCCACGAGACGCGCGAAAGGCACGCTCCAAGAGTTTCAGCTTTTCGCCGCGAGCGATCGCGCGCGGGACGACGCGTGAAGCGCCCACCGCCTTACGCGCGCGCTTCATCACTACCGGGCCGACGCCGTCGAGCGCGTGCGGGGAAATGTAAATCGGATCTATCGCGAAAACGCTGAGCGCGCTGTAGGGGCTCAGTTCTTCGGCGGACGTTTCGTCGATGGGTAGCAGTTGGATCACGCGATGGCCGATCGCGAGCGCGAAGTCGATCATCGATTTCAAATCGAGGATCTCGCCGCGCCCGAGATCCTCGCGAGTGCGCAGCGAGAAGAGCGGAATCAGGATGCCGGCAGAGCGCGGAAGAGCCATACCCAGAATTGTGTTGGTTTCCGGCGCGGGTGTGAAACGTACCGCGCGAACTCGCTCACGTGCCGACCGAGCTAGCATTCATCGGCGATAAAAGTCAGCACAAGCGCCGGTCAGACTTCGACGCGGGCGTCGAGACGCCAAACGTGCGCGTTGCGAATGGTGGCCTCTTCGTCCTTGATCAACTCCTGTCCGACCGGCGAGCGATACGCGGCGCGGCAGGCGTCGTGCGAATCGAAAACCAGAATCGCGCACCGATAACGATCCGGCTTCTGCCCCATCTCGAGGAACTTGCCGATCATGTAATTGCGCAGACCGGGAAGCCGGCGCGCGATGCCGACGTGAGTCTCCAGGTAGTGGCGCTCCGCGGCGCCGGGGCCGCCGCTCATCTCGAGGTCGAACTCCGCGGCCATCACGAAGCACTTCTGCCCCGGGCGCCGCGAATCGAACGGCACGATTACCTCGGCCTCGATGAACTTCTGGATCAGATCCTTGAGGTGGGCCTGCGAGTCGGCGATGAGCGGCGGGATAACCTCGGACTGCATCGCTGTCGCGGCGGCCTGCGCGTCGTCGAAGCCCATAATCGCGGCGCGGAAGCGTTCCGGTGCGCGACCCTGGGGCGCGATCACGCGTCCGGTGTAGTACAGGCGAGTCCCCGGCATCCGCGCGGCGAGTGCGGCGTGATGATTCAGGTAGTTGCGCTCCTCGGCCTCGATATCGGTGCTCTGGAAATTCAACGCGGTGAAGCTGAGTTGCATGATTAGCTCCTCGACACGCGATTAAGAATGCTAAATCACATACCCGCCGTTGGGGCTGATGACCTGGCCGACCATGAATTTGGAATCGTCGGAGGCCAGGTAGAGCGCGGCCGCGGCGATATCGCTCGGGTCACCGAAGCGGCCGATCGGCGTGAGCCCGACGAAATACTGCTTGACCTCCGGGGTAATCATCGCGGTCATCGGCGTCTCGATAAAGCCGGGGGCAATGCAATTCACCAGGATGCCGTGGGGGACCACTTCTCGCGCGAGCGCCTTGGTGAACGAGATGATGCCACCCTTGGCGGCGGAGTAGTGGACCGCGCCACCGAGGCCGGTGGTCCCGGCGATCGACCCCAGGTTGATGATGCGCCCGGAATGGCGCGGGATCATCACCTTGAGCGCCTCGCGAGTGCAGAAGAAAGTCGAATCGAGATGCGTCGCGAGCATCTTGTGCCAGTCTTCGTCGGCCAGTTCGTGAAGCCCGGCGATTACTTCGGTGGTGTCTCGACTGCGGCCGATGCCGGCATTGTTGACGAGGACATCGATGGTGCCGAAGGCGGCGATGAAATCGGCGAACATCTTCTTCACCGCCGCGCTGTTGGAGACGTCGGCGACGAAGGGCCGCGCCTTGCCGCCGGCGCGCTCGATCTCGGTGACTACGTTATGCGCGGACTCGGGGCGCACGTCGTTGACGCCGATCTTCGCACCCTCGCGCGCAAAGGTCAGTCCCATCTCGCGGCCGAGTCCGGAGCCGCCGCCGGTTATCAAAACGATCTTGTCCTTGAGCTTCATCGATAGCAGTCCCTCAAACGTTTTTGGGCGTGCGCGTCGTCGAGCAGACGGCGGCGCGGGCTTAGGCTTTGGGTTTTCCTTCCTTGAGCTGGCGTTTCCAGTCCAGGCGGCGCGCCTCGGCTCCGGCAGTCTCCGCTTCGGCGATCATCCCTTTCTTCTGGTAGAACATGCTGAGGTTAGTCCACGCCAGGATGTCTTCCTTGTCGCGCTCGATATGCTGGCGGGTCAGCGCGATCGCACCGTCGAGATCGCCCTTGGCCTGGTAGCACATGGTGAGGCCGTGGATCGCATCGATGTAATCCGGGTCGATCACGAGCGCCTGCTGATAGACAGCGATCGCCTCGTTGTACTTGTCGTCGGCGAACAGATCGACCGCCTGGTCGTAAAGTTCTTCCTTGTCGGGCATCGATAGCCTCCGCGCCGGAGCCGCCCGCGACATCGCGCCGCGTTGGCCGCCCCCGACGCCTCTTATATACTAGTTTCTATCCGATGGAGAATTCACCGACGCTCAACGAAGCCGAGGCCTACGCGGTTCTGCGCGAATGCTTCGACCCCGAGATCCCGGTCAACATCGTCGACCTGGGATTGGTCTACGGCGTGGAGGTCGAGAACGGCGTCGTCAATGTCACGATGACTCTGACCGCGCCTGGATGCCAACTCGGCGCGATGATCACGCAGGACATCCAGGACAAGCTGCTCGGAATTCCCGGATGCGAGGACGCCGTCGTCGAGATCGTGTGGGACCCGCCGTGGACGCCGCACATGATGAGCGAAGCTGCGCGCAAACAACTCGGCATCGACGAGTAGCGTCGAGGCGCGTAGCGTCAATCCGGATCGATCAGCACACCGGGATTCAGGATCGCGCGCGGGTCGAGGGCGCGCTTGGCGGCCTTGAGAGCGCGCGCGAAGCCGTCAGGACGCTGGCGATCGTACCAAGGCCGATGATCGCGGCCGACGGCGTGGTGATGCGTGATGGTGCCGCCAAGTTTGATAAGTAAATCCGAGACGGCTTGCTTCACTTCGTCGTGCTGCTCGAGTTCCGCGCCGCGCCGTCCGGGGCCGAGGAACGTGTAGTAGGGCGCCGGCCCGTCGGGATAGGCATGCGTGAAGCGGCAGGTAACTGAGCCCTTGCCGCAGATTCGCGTCATCGCATCGCGCGCGCATTCCATCATCTGCGCATGAAAATTCTCGAAGCGATCCCACGTGATCGCGGTCTCGAAGGTGTCGCTCACCATGCCCATCGCGGCGACGGTGTCCATCAGATACGGCGCGTTGAGAAACGCGTTGCGCCACGCGCCTGCGGAGCCCTCGCGCGTCGCCTCGGCGTCGGTACGCGTCTTCGCGGCTTCCTTGGGGACCTTCCCGCCATGATCGGCGCAGAGTTCGAGCGCGCGCTTCATCCACGGCTCGAGCGGATGGTCCGCCGACTCGAATGCGAGCACCATGACCGCTTCCTCGCCGGTGCCCGCGCCCGAATTGAGCGCTTCGCCCGCGTCCAGCAGGCGGCAGTTGGCCGGAAACAGGCCAGCCTGCGAAATCGCGCGCACCGCTTTCGCGCCCGCGATGAAGTCGGGAAACGGAATCGACGCGCCCGCTCGGAAGGTCGGCCGATCCTGCAGGCGCATCCACGCCTCGGTAATGATTCCGAGGATGCCCTCCGACCCGATGAACATCCGATCCGGACTCGGCCCCGCACCGCTGCCCGGCAGGCGGCGCGACTCGACGATTCCGCTCGGCGTCACCACTCGTAGCGACTCGACGAAATCATCGATGTGCGTATACAGCGTGGCGAAGTGGCCGCCGGAGCGCGTCGCGATCCAGCCGCCGAGCGACGAAAATTCGAACGACTGCGGAAAGTGGCGAATCGTATAGCCATGCGGGCGCAACTGATCGTCGAGCGATGGGCCCAGCACGCCGCCCTGGATGCGCGCCGCGCGCGAGGCCTTGTCGACTTCGAGCACTCTATCGAGATGCTTGAGGTCGATAGACACGGCGCCGCGATAGCGATCGTCCGCGGGAGGCTCCAAGCCGCCTACCACGCTCGACCCTCCGCCATAGGGCGTCGCCGCGAGCTTGTCTCGATCACACCATTCGAGCACCTGGATGAGCTCGGCTTCGGTGCGCGGAAACGCGACCACGTCGAAAGGATTTGGATAGTAGCGACGGAATGCGCGGATCAGATCGCGCGAGCCGCGCCCGTAGCTATGCGCCGCGCGCTCGTAGGTCGTACTGGAACAAATCGAGCTCAGCGAATCCGGCGGGGCGACGCGCGGCGCGCGAAGATTGAGTTCCTTTTCGGTCGGCGGTGGTGTCAGCGTTAGCGGCCCCAGCCCGAACCGCTTGGCCATCCGCTCCGCGATATGCTTTTGCTGCTCGGCATTGGGACCCTGGTCCTCGTAGCCCCATCCCCAGAACTTGCGCCTGCGCTCGGCCATCGGCGTCATCTCCCGTCGTGCGAGTTCGAAGCGAGTAAACTAACTGACAGCCGCGATTTTGCGCCCGCGCCGGCCATCAGGGCAAACGTACCTTGCGCGGGTGGGACAACGGTCGTATCTGTCGATTAGAATCAGTGGACCAATGCGCAACCGGCGGAGGAACGGTGATGAGCGATAAGGCAATTTCCGCGGCTGATCCCAACAAGCGACGACACCTCGAGATGCCCGGCACCTGGATGGCCTACGTCGATACCGGCGGCGGCGACCCTATGATATTTCTTCACGGCAACCCGACGTTCTCGTACCTGTGGCGCAACGTGATTCCGCATCTAGCACCGTATGCGCGATGTATCGCGCCGGACCTGATCGGGATGGGCGAATCAGGCAAGTCTCCAAACGGCAGCTATCGCTTCGTCGATCATGCGGCGCATCTCGACGCTTTTATTGACGGCCTTGCGTTGAAGGAACGCGTGACGCTGGTGGTTCACGATTGGGGCTCGGCGCTCGGCTTCCACTGGGCGCATCGGAATCCCGAGCGCGTCAAGGGAATTGCGTACATGGAAGCAATCGTGCGGCCGCTCCTGTGGTCGGAATGGTCGGCGAGCGCAATCAATATTTTCAAGGCACTGCGCAGTCCGGCCGGCGACGATATGATCCTCAACAAGAACATGTTTATCGAGCGCATCCTGCCGGGCAGCGTCATGCGCAAGCTCGATGCCGAGATGGAAGTGTATCGCAGGCCGTACCTGGAGCCCGGAGAGTCGCGGCGCCCGACGCTCACCTGGCCGCGAGAGATTCCTTTGGACGGCGAGCCCGCCGACGTCACCGCGATCGTACAGGGCTATGCCGACTGGCTCACCACCTGCGCGGTGCCCAAACTTTTCATCAACGCCAACCCCGGCGCGATCCTCACCGGCGCGCAGCGCGAGTTCTGCCGCGCGTGGCCGAATCAAACGGAAGTAACAGTCGAGGGCGTGCACTTCGTCCAGGAGGACTCGCCGGACGAGATTGGCCGCGCGATCGCCCAATGGTATCAGCCGCTCTGAGAGGAGATTTTCGCGATGGCCGAATATGCAAATCTGTTGTTCGAGATCGACAATCATATCGCGCACATCACCTTCAACCGGCCTGAAGCCGCGAACGCTTTCGACTTGAACCTCGCTCGCGAGTTCAGCGATGCTGCGCGCCGATGCGACGAGAACCGCCAGGTGCGAGCGGTGCTGCTGAGCGGCGCCGGACGGATGTTCTGCGCGGGCGGCGACTTGAAGAGCTTCGCGCAACAACCGCCAGCGGAGTTGCCCGACTATCTACGACGCGTGACCCATTTCCTGCACAACGCGATCACGCTGTTCGCGCATGCCCGGGCTCCCGTGGTCGCGGCCGTTCATGGCAGCGCAGCGGGGGCCGGGATGAGCCTCACCTGCGCGTGCGATTTTGTGGTCGCGGCGGAGTCGGCGAAGTTCACGATGGCCTACACGCGCGCGGGCCTGACGCCCGACGGATCGGCGACCTACTTCCTGCCGCGAATCGTGGGTTGGCGCAAAGCGCGCGAGCTGATGATGACCAATTCGATTTTGAGCGCGCGCGACGCGCTCGCGCTCGGCATCGCGACGCAGGTGGCGCCCGACGATCAGCTCTTGCCGCAGGCGCTCGCGCTGGCCGGGGAACTTGCAACTGGCGCGACGCTGGCTCTGGGAGGCGTCAAGCGGCTGCTCCTGCAAAGCTCGACCAACTCGCTCGACGCGCAAATGGCGCGCGAGACGCAGTGGATAACGGATATGTGCCAGAACCACGACGGCCGCGAAGGAATCGCGGCATTCATCGCGAAGCGTCTTCCAAAGTTTTCTGGCGAGTGAACCAGCGGTCGATCAGAATCGCGACTTAGCGATCAGAATCACGACTCAACGGCCGCCGCTCGCGGGCGCGGGAGCCGGATGGACGCCGTGCCCCGACTGCCGCGGCGCGTGAATGAACAGTTGCGACGACTCCGGCCGCGCATTGCTGTGAATCTCCGGTGGCGGCTGCATCGCATACTTCACCGGCCGCGAATGCTCTGCGAACTGGCGCTCAGGATTGTAGACCTTGTTGAACTTCCACAGCATCTTGATGAAGTTGGTCTGCCCCTGCAGCACCAGCTTGCTCGCGATCGCCGCGACGTCCTTGAGCGCCGAAAACCCCAGGTGCTTGCGATTCAGCACGTCCTGCGTCTTCACCAACTCCGCATAGAACTGCTGCAGCGGAAGCCGGGTCGGCAGCACCGCGTGCTGGATGTCGAACAGCCGGTAGTCGAGCGTGGTTAGCTTGCGCGCCTCGGTGAACCACAGCTCGGTGCCCGGATACGGCGTCGCCACGGTTAGATGAACGATCTCCGGGATGCTGATCGCCCACTCGCGGACCACCTCGAAGCGCCGCTCGTCCCAATCCGGGTCAGCGATCAAATTGATCGCGACGGTCACGCCGATTTCGCGCGCGACCTCCAGCGCCTTGAAGTTGATTCCCGGCGAGGAGCGTTTGCGATGCAGCTTGAGCCCCTCCTCGTCGATCGCTTCGAGCCCCAGGAACATGTACTCCAGCCCGAGCCGGCGCCAGTACTGGAACACTTCCTTGTTGCGGCACAGCACGTCGGCGCGCGTCTCCAGGTAGTAGCGCTTCCTGATCTTGCGCTTTTCGATTTCGTGGCCGATCGCAAATCCGTGCTCGGGATGGATGAACGCGACGTCGTCGACGATGAACACGCCCGATTCCTTGATCGACGCCATGTCTTCGGCCGCGGCTTCCGCCGTCGACTTGCGATAGCTCTTTCCATAGAACGTCCACGCGCTGCAGAACGAGCAGTCCCACGGGCATCCGCGCGTGAACTCGATCGACGCGCATGGATCGAGCACGCCGATAAAATATTTGTTGCGCCGACGCCCGAGGTCGCGCGCCGGAAAATATTTGTCGAGGTCGTCGAGCAGCATCGGCGCCGGCCCCACGCCGTCGAGCGTCACCACGCCGGGGACCTTCGCGACCGCGTCGGTGCCGATCGCCTCGATCAGCTTCTGCGCCGCCGCTTCACCCTCGCCGCGGATCACGCAATCGATCGCGCCCTCCGCATGCTCGAGCAGTTCCGTCGCGACGAACGATCCGCTGTGACCGCCGGTGAATACGAAGCAGTCCTTGTTGAGCCGCTTCACGTCCTTGGCGAGATCGATCACCTCGGGCACGTTGGCCAGATAGTTGAGCGAGAAGCCGACCGCTTGCGGCCGGAAGTCCGCGAGCTCGCTCCACAGATCGCGATGCTTGAAAATCTGCAGGTCCAGGATGCGGACCTCGTGCCCGGCGGCGCGCACCGCCGCGGCCACGCGCTCCATCCCAAGAGGTTCCAGGCGCAGGTAAATCTCGCTGTACATCAGCGGACTGGGATGCACGAAAAGGACCCGCATATTTCCTCCGCCTCCGATGCGTTTGATTTCAGGACCGCATCGGGGCACTAAGTCGGCGAAAATTCTTAAGCTACGAACAGCGCCGGCGTCACCCCCGCGAGCGTACGGGCCGGCGTCCCGACAATCGTAGTCCGCATGCGCCCCAAGTGAAATAGCATGGGCGTCATCGCGATGCGGCCTTGACAAGCGCGGCGCCGGGCCGGAATTTGAGCTATCACCGGCTCGACCAATCTATTTCCCAGGCGGCGGGCGCATCGAGGCCCGCGGATTCGGAGTGACTATGCAGTACGCGAAGCTCGGCAAAACCGGCCTGACCGTCTCACGCATCTGCCTCGGATGCATGAGCTATGGCGACAAGAAATGGCGCGAATGGGTGCTGACCGCCGACGAGGCGCGCGATCATTTCAAGACCGCAATTGATTCTGGAATCAACTTCTTCGACACCGCCGACGTTTACTCGCAAGGCGCGAGCGAGGAAGTCACCGGGCGATGGCTCAAGGAGATGGCCTCGCGCGACGACGTGGTGCTCGCGACCAAGGTGCACGGCCCCATGGGCCCGGGGCTCAACCGGCGCGGACTCAGCCGCAAGCACATCATCGAGGCGTGCGAGAATTCGTTGCGCCGCCTCAAGATGGATTTCATCGATCTCTACCAGATTCATCGCTACGACTACGCGACTCCCGTCGAAGAAACGCTCGATGCGCTCGACTCGCTGGTGCGCGCGGGCAAGGTGCGCTATCTCGGCGCGAGCAGCATGGCGGCGTGGCAATTCTCCAAGGCGCTGCATGCGCAGAGCGGCAAGGGATGGCATCGCTTCGTCGCGATGCAAAATCATTACAACCTGGCCTATCGCGAAGAGGAGCGCGAGATGAATCCGCTCTGCATCGACCAGGGCGTCGGACTCATCCCGTGGAGTCCGCTGGCGCGCGGCTTCCTCGCCGGCAATCGCACCCGCGAGGCGCACGAGCCGACCGCGCGGGCGCGCACCGACGACTTCGCCAAAAACATGTACTTCCGCGAAAATGATTTCCAGGTTCTCGATGCGGTCGAGCAGGTCGCGCGCGAGCGCAACATCACGCCCTCGCAGGTCGCGTGCGCGTGGATCCTGCAGGCGCCCGGCGTCACCGCGCCAATCATCGGCGCGACCAAGCTGAATCATCTGACCGAGGCGATCAAGGCAGTCGATATCCGGCTCACCGCCGAGGAAGTTGCGGCGCTCGAGAAGCCCTACCGGCCGCATCCGATTCTCGGTCACGAGCAGCCCAATCCGGCCCGGATGGTGGCGCACGCCGCGCACTGAGCAGCGCGGCTCTCGAAACAGAACTTAAACTATTACTTGAAGTCATCGCGGCGCTCGCGCAACGGCAAAAAAGGACGCGCAAATGGAAATCAATGGCGTCGCACATGTGATGCTCACGGTCAGCAACTTCGAGCGCTGTCTCCCGTTCTACGAAAAGCTGCTCGGGTTCCTCGGCCTCAAAACCGTCATCAAGAATGATGACACCCTCTACTGCGTCGGCGGACGGACCGCGTGCGGGATCATGCGCGGCGCTGACGAATTCCGCTCCGAGCGCTTCGTGCAACGGCGCGTCGGACTGCATCACCTATGCTTCCGCGTCCGCGAGCGCGGCGAGGTCGATGAAGTCTATCGCCAAGTGCAGGCGCTCGATGCAAACATCGTTCACCCGCCCGAAGAGGGCTCCTGGGCGCCGGGCTACTACTCGGTGCTGTTCGAGGACCCAGACGGCATCCGTATCGAAGTCAATCACGTCCCCGGCAAAGGCCTGCTGGCATAGACGCCGTCGTTCCTATTGCTGCCCGCGCAGCGTCGCACTCAGCTTCGCGCCCTCGCGTTTGCGAAAACCCACCGCAACCGCGAGGCGCTCCAGATGCTGATCGATGATCTTGCCGCCCAGGCGCACGCGATGGGTGGCGAAGAAGCTCTTCACGGCGTCCTCGCGATCGAGCAGCGCGACCACCGCCTCGCACATCCGCGGGAGCGCGTTGTCGGGATACTTGCGCGACATCTCCTCCCAGTTTCGCTGGATGAAGTCCCACGCTTCGTAGCGGCACGCGGTGTTGAGCAGCAGCGAATGCATCAGGTAGGGCGAGTTCTGCGTGCGCACCTGCCCGTCCAGCGTCATCGCCATGGTGGCCTCCAGCAGCGAGCGATCGCGGAAGCTGGTCAGCGAGAAGAGGTAACGCTGCTCCTCCTGCGGCGTGCGCGCCGCCTTGAACTTGTCCTTGAACTCCTGGTAGCGCGCCGCGTCGCCGGAATATGCGAGGATTCCGACCAGCGCCGGTGCGAGGTCGCGATCGGCGGAACTGGGATCGTCCTCATAGCGAGCGTAGAGCTCACGCGCGCGTTTCTGCACTTCAGGATCGTTGCCGAGCGTGCCGAGCGCGCCGATCAGCGTGCCACGCAATTGCCGTTCGAGTTCGCTCTCGCCTTGGCGCGACTCCCATCCCAGGCGCGCCGCCGCCGGACCGACTACCGAGCGCACGAACTCCGCGAGCGCGGGACGGTCAGCGTCCGCCGCGATCATGTCGAGATAGCCGAATGCACCAAGGATCGCGCGCCACACGTTGATGTCGGTTTCGTTGGGGAACAGCCGCACCATCTTCAGGAACTCGGACAGCGGCCCCAGGCCCGCGACGGTCGCAGCCCAGGTGTCGCTTACCAGGCTGAAGCGCTCGATCGGTTTGAGCTCGCCCAGGTTGCGCGTCAGCGCCGACAACAGCTCCGGCGCGTAATGCACCCGGTAGAAGCCGTGACCGCCCTCGTTGACCAACGCCCAATCCGCTTTTCCGCCGAGCTCAACGATCGCCTCGCGCTCCGTCATCAGGAGTTTGCGGGTCGCAACGCTCTGTCCGGTTCGCGCGCGCACCATCACCGGAATGTGCCAGGTCTGATCGGAATCTTCGCTTAGGTAGTAGAAGCGGCGCTGCGCGAGCTTGAGACCGCGGCCGTCCGGCGCCGCGGACGCCTCGATGATCGGGAAGCCGGGCTGGAAGATCCACGAGTCCATCATCTTGCGCACCGGCTGCTTCGACGATTCTTCCAGCGCGTCCCACAAGTCGTGGGTTTCGGTATTGGCGTACTGATGCTTGCGCAGGTAGAGCGAGATTCCCTTGCGGAATTCCTCGGCGCCCAGGAACTGCTCGAGCTGGCGCAGCACCGCGGCGCCCTTCTCGTAAGTGAGGATGTCGAACATCGCGCGGCAGTCTTCAGGGCTGCGGACCTCGTATTCGATCGAACGTGTGCTGCGTAGCCCGTCCACCGCCATCGCGGCCGCGCGCGACACCGAAAAACTCTCCCATCGCTTCCACTCCGGCTTCCACGCGTCGACCGCGAGCATCTCCATGAAGGTCGCGAACGCCTCGTTGAGCCAGATTCCGTTCCACCATCGCATCGTGACCAGGTCGCCGAACCACATGTGCGCGTTCTCATGCGAGACGACGTCGGCTACCCGCTCGAGCTCGGCGCGCGAGGCGCTGTGCTCGTCGGCCAGCAGCGCGGTCTCGCGAAACGTGATCGCGCCCAGGTTCTCCATCGCGCCTGATGCGAAGTCCGGAATCGCCACCAGGTCGAGCTTGTCCCCCGGATACTTGAGGCCGTAGTAGTCGGCGAAAAACTTGAGCGAGAAGACTCCTATCTTGCGCGCCCATGACGCCAGCTCGCGCTTGCCGGGAACATGTACGATGCGCAGCGGCGTGCCCGCATCGGCGGGCTCGGTCGCCTCGAACTCGCCGATGATGAAGGCGACCAGGTAGGTCGACATCTTGATCGTTTCGCGGAACACCACTTCTTTCTTGTTGGCGCCGAGCGCGCGCTCGTTTTCGATACCCGCGTTCGAGATCGCCGCCAGGTTCGCGTCCACCACCAGCGTGACTCTGTAGCTCGCCTTGAGCTCGGGCTCGTCCCAGCACGGGAAGGCGCGGCGCGCGTCGGTCGACTCGAACTGCGTGGTTGCGACGGTGTGCGTCTTGCCCTCCGAGTCCTGGTACTGGCTGCGATAGAAGCCGTGCAGCTTGTCGTTGAGGATGCCGCGGAACGCGATCTTGAGCGTCCAATCGCCCGGCGCGAGCGGCTCGGCGAACTTCAGATGCGCGCGTTCCTTGGCGGCCTCGAGCTCGGCGCGTCCGCTGAGCGATTTGCCCGACTGTTCGGCGCTCACGCTCAGGATCTCGAGCTCGAGCGCGTTGAGCACTACCTCGGCTGTCGGTTCGTTGATCTTGACGCTGACGTTTTCCTCTCCCGCGAAGGTGAAGGCGGTCAAGTCCGGCGTCAGACGAATTTCGTAGCGGTGCGGGGTAACGTTTTTCGGCAGCCGGTAATCGTGCGATTTGTCGGCGAGCGGCGCTCCTTCCTGATCGCGCATCGAAGTTCCTTTCCTTTTCTGATTTGGATGCGAAACGGCGGCGGCGTTTTCAGTTTGGTCATCGCGCCGCAGCCGCGAACTCCAGCGTACGACAATCGCCCGCGATGCGCGAGGCGAACTACACGATTCGCGGCCGCTCCATCCAGCATACGTCCCAATAGCGATCGAACTTGCGGCCCGTCTCGCTGAATACTCCCACGCGCGTGAAGCCGAACCGCTCGTGAAGCCTGATGCTGGCATCGTTGGGAATCGTTATCCCCGCGGTAATCCGATTGATGTCCTGGTCCTTGAGCGCTTCGAACAGCACCCGGTACATCATCGTGCCGACCCCGCGGCCAGTCGCCTCGGGCGCGCAATAAATCGTCGTCTCCACCGTGGTGTCGTAGGCGGCCCGGTCGCGAAACCGCCCGGAGCCCGCGAAGCCGATCACCCTGCCCTTCTCGCGATCGTCCTGCGCAACGAACATGCGATAGCGCGCGCCGTCGTTGTGCTCCGCGAACCAATGCGCACGCTCCTCGACCGTGCACGGCTTCAGGTCGAAGGTGATCGGCGTGTTGATCACATAGTGGTTGTAGATTTCAGTCAGCCGCGGCAGATCGGCGCGGGTTGCGGGGCGAATCGTTATGTCCGCCATCGACATTCCCCTCCGTCAGAGCTCGATTCAAAGAAACTTAAGACATCGAGCTGGATCAAGTCGCAAAAGCGGGCCGCAACCCCCCGAGCCAGGAGTCAGTTGCGCGCGGATGCTTGCTCGCGCGCGAGCTCCGCGAAGTTCGTCAGCCGGATGCCGCCCGCGGCGATCGCATCGCGTACGCGCGGACTGAGCAGGATCTCGACCTCGCGCTGCGCCGAGGCCGACGGTGGCGTGCCGCCCACGTCGGCGGCCGGATGAAAATACAGCTCGGTGCTGCCGTCGCGCAGGCTCGCGATCACGCCCAACACGTAATCCTCGGTCAGATGGCCGCTCTGATGAAGCCCGAACAGCCAGTTGGTCGAGGTGAGTCCGCGCTGGCGCATCCGGCGCCGCGTCCGCTTGGAAAGCGCGCGAAAGATGACCGCCTCGGTGAGTTTGCGCGTTCTATGATCGCGCGCGAGACCGAGCGTGGTCATCACCGCTTCGCGCGGGAGCCTCAGGCACGGGACGCTGTACTCGGCGGCGAGCTCGATCAGAATGTCGGCGAGAACCGGGTGCACGTGGAAATTCAGATGGCCATCGATATGGTGCAGGTAGCCGACCGCTTCCAGATGAGCCTCGATTTGCGCGCGCATCTCGTCGGCAAGCCGCGCCCGCATCTTGCGATCGAAGTAATAGCGCAGTCCCGCCAGCACCGGGCTCTCGGTGAAGCGGCCGTCCGCGCCGACCGCTCCGCCCAGCCTCACGAAGCCGAGCGCGCTCTGCCCGCGGCACACTACCGCGTGGAGGCCCACGTCCAGGCGCGGATTGTCGCGCGCCACGAGGGCGGCCTCGTCGCGCGCATGCTCGGCGACCATCAGGCTCGCGCTGGTCATGATTCCCTCGCGATGCGCACGAAGGATCCCGGCGTTGACCTCGGCCGAGTGGCCGAAGTCGTCACCATTTATAATGAGGGTCTTCAAGTACGGTTGATCCGCGTCACGATGATAGCCGGAAGTCAGCGGCTACCCCGACGATGCCGGGATGCACGCGCAATTTTGCTAGCATCCGGCGCGATGCTCAAGCATCGCAGATGCGACCGCCGGGCCGCGAGTGGCAGGCCGGTTCCATGATCCTCGTATTCTATGCATTCGCGCAGGAACTGGCGCCGTTCAAAAAACGCGTAAGCAACCGCACCGCGCTCGCCGCGTCCGGGATTCGCGGCTTTCACGGCGAAGTCGCCGGCCGCGAGATGATCATGGTCGCAACCGGCGTCGGCCCTCGACGCGCGCGCGAAACCGCCCGCCGCGCATTCGACACTCTCCAGAATATCGAGATCGTGATCGGCACCGGCGTCGTGGGCGCGCTATCGAGCGGCCTCGAACCCGGCGACATTATATTGGCCGATCGGATCCTCGCATCCGGCGACGACTGCGCGCATCCGGTTTCTTCGATAGAAATTGACGATTCGCTGCTCCGCGAATTTCGCCGCGCGCTCAGCACCGCCGGCATCAAATACTCCACTGGTCCGCTCCTGACCACGCCTCGTGCGCTTACGACCGAGGACAAGCGCCGCGCCAAGGAGCACAGCGGCGCAATCACGGTCGATATGGAGACCGCGGCGATTGCCGCCGAGGCGGCGGCGCGCGGGCTTCCGTTCGTGTGCATGCGCGCGGTGCTCGACACCGTCGACGACGAAGTTTTCGGCGCGGATCTCGCCGACGAGCACGGCAGCATCAATCCGCTGCGCGCGGCGGCCTGGTTCGTCGCGAATCCGCGCGCCGCGATGTGGCTGCCGCGCATGATGCGCAACCTGTCCGTCTCGACCCGCTCGCTCGCCGACGCGCTCGAGGCGATCGCGCGCGACATCGCCGCACGATAGCTGCTTCCTCGTTGAATCGCTGCCACATTAATCATGTGCTACAAAAAACGTCGGCGCGGCGCGAACAGACGGCAAAGCGTCAATTTTTGCGGTGTTTGCGAGTGGAGTCGAACTTGCATCTTGCAATGATGACTCAAAGGCATTGGTTTGTCCGGGCTGAGTTCGGAGCTGGCGCGATGCGACGGGGTCAACTATGAAAGCGCCTGATTTCAGCGATCTGGATCTGAACATCTCGAAAGCGCGCGTCGCGCTGTCACTGGTCGCGTTGCTGTCCATATATATTGATCCCACCACCGGCGGCCTTTTCTATATCGGACGGTATGCGCTGATCACTCTGGCCTGCCACTTCGTTTATTCGGCGGTAACTTATCTCGCTCTCAGCCGCAATTTCGCGCCGCGCCAACTGCCGGCGCTCTCGACCGCCCTCGACGTTCTGTTCGCAACCGCCGTCGCCCTTTTCACCGAGGGTCCGACCAGCGCCTCGTACGTGTTCTTCGTGTTCGCGATCATCGCGGTGGATTGCCGGACCGGATTTCGCGCGACTCTCACTGTCACGTTCCTGAGCGGCGCGTTGTATTTTCTGCTGCTCGTGTTCACGTCGGGCGGCGTTAAACATCCATACGTGATGCGCGCCGCGTACCTGGCTATCACCGGCTATCTGATCGGATTCATCGGGCAGCAGCGCGCCAACTTCGAGGCTCGGGTCCGCGAACTCGAGACCGCGAGCGAGCGGCATCGAATCGCACGTTCGCTGCACGACGGGTACGTACAGGCGCTCGCCGCGCTGGCGCTGCGGCTGGAGACTTGCCGCGAACTGCTGGTAAGAGAACGCACGGCCGACGCCATGATCCAGGTCAAGGAATTGCAGACCGCGGTGGCGCGGGAATTCGACGAGGTGCGCGCATATGTGCGCTCGCTCGCCGACCTTGATCAATCGCTGCGCCGCGCGCCTTTCGCCGCCGGCGCGGAGACCCGGTTTCATATCCAGGCTTCATTCACGGCGCGCGGGCTAATCGTCGAACAGGTCATCCACATCATGCTCGAAGGAATGCGCAATGCGCTCCGCCATGGCAATGCACGCTCCGCGGCGATTACCGCTTCGGAAGCGGCCGGGGTCATTCGGATCGCGATCGACGACGACGGCGTTGGGTTCGTCGAGTCAAAGACACCACCATGGGCAATCGCATCGCGCGTGGCCGAATTCGGCGGGCGCCTGAAAATCTCCGACGCAGACCGCGCCGGAGCTCACCTCGAAATCGAGATGCCCGCGGTATAGAGAATCCAATGGAAATGCCAATACGAGTTCTGATTGCCGACGATCACGTCCTGTTTCGCCAGGGCCTCAAGTCGCTCCTGCTGCTGCAGCCGGATATCGAGGTCGTCGCGGAAGTGGAGCGCGCGGACGAGCTGGAAGCGGCCGTCCTCTCCACCCATTGCCACATCCTGTTGCTCGACCTTCAAATGGACCGATGGGCAGGCAACGATATCGACGCGCTCGCGCGAATCACCAAAGTAGTCGTGCTCACGGCGAGCGAGCGGATCGAAGACGCGCTGACCGCGTTGCGCCTGGGCGCGCGCGCGATCGTTCAAAAGAGATTCGCCGTCGAAACATTGATGGAGGCGATTCGCACCGCCGCTAACGGCCTGGTCTGGATGCCGCCGGCCTTGCAAGCCGAATTGACCGCGCAGTGGGGATCGGCGCGCGGTGAGCGGCTGACCGCGCGCGAAGCCGAGATCGTTCGCTACGTCGCGGTCGGCCTCAAGAACGCCGAAGTCGCGCAGAAACTCTCGATCACCGAGAGCACCGTCAAAACGCATCTGAATAATGTTTTTCAGAAGCTTGGCGTCCGCGATCGCGTCGAACTCGCCCTGTATGCACTTCGAATCGGACTGGTCGCAGCCTCTGATCAGGCCCGATAGTCAGTGCACCTCAGATAGTCAATTCAGTCCCAACGACTCGATTAGTCATTCCGGCTGTAACACTCCCCGCACTCGAATCGCGGCTTAGCGCTGCCAGTTGCGCGGGCAGTGCTGCTTTGTCAGGCAAGCGATTTGTCGCTGTCAGAAAGCTTCGCCGCGCTCTCGGGCTGTCAAGTCGGCACATAGTCGACTCGGTCTCCATCTAAAGTTCTAGTCACGCTCCACCGCACAACTTAGTAGTCATCCAATCATGGAATGACTATTCGAAATTGCAATTTGCGGGCATGGCGATTGCTGATAGACGGCTGCAGTCAATCCACCAAGGTCGATGATGGACGCAAAAATATTTGCTTGGGAGGGAATGTTCAAATGAAGAGCGGACCAACCGGAAAAGGCATCGTCACGCGACTGCGTGCGGCCTTTCAAGATCCTGTGATTCGGCGCAATGCCGCGACGCTGATGCTGGCGAAAACCATCGGCCTCGCCATCGTGCTGACAATCATGACCAGGTGGTTCTTGCCGGGCGAGGTCAACGCCGCGGATGCGGCCCCGGCGATACCGCCTCATATCAACGCGATCAACACGGTGTGGACACTGGTCGCAGCGTACCTGGTGTTCTGCATGCAGGTCGGCTTCGTGATGCTCGAAGCCGGCTTTGCGCGCTCGCGCGAAACGGTGAACATCCTGGTCGAAGGCATCGCGGATACCTGTATCTGCGGCGTCACCTTCTGGCTGTGGGGCTTCGCCTTCATGTTCTGCCCCGGAACGCCGTGGATCGGAACCACCGGCTTCATGCTGCACGGCATACCGGCAACTTACGGCACCACCGGCGTTCCGCTGCTGGCGTACTGGGTATTCCAGTTTGCCTTTGCGGATACCTGTTCGACGGTCACCTCCGGCGCGATGATCGGCCGCTGCGATTTTATCGGCGACCTGCTCTACAGCGTCGGCGTGACGGGCTTCATCTATCCGATCATCGGCCACTGGGCCTGGGGGCCGGATGGCTGGCTCGCCAACATGAACCCGGTTAACTTCCACGACTTCGCCGGATCCACGGTCGTTCACACGATCGGCGGCATCATCTCCCTGGCAGGCGCTATCGCACTGGGCCCCCGGCTCGGACGCGTGTTCAAACGCGACGGCGGCGAACCGATGAAGCCGCACGACCTGATCATCGGCGCAACCGGCGGACTGATCCTGTGGTTCGGATGGTATGGCTTCAATCCCGGCAGCACCTTGTCAGCGCTTGACGCGCAGGGCATCGGCCGGGTCTCTTTCAACACTACCTTGGCTGCCTGCTCCGCCGGTCTTACCGCGTTGTTCATCTCTTACTACAAGGGCGGCAAGTGGGATTTGGCGCTGACCGTCAACGGCTTCCTGGCCGGCCTGGTCGCGATCACCTGTCCCTGCTACTGGGTCGATCCCGAAGGAGCGTTCCTGCTCGGAGCCGGCGCGGGCATCGTCGTCGTGTTGGGCATCGACCTGCTCGAGTACCTGCGCATCGACGATCCGATCGGCGCGGTTCCGGTCCACGCTTTCGCCGGCATCTGGGGCACTCTATCGCTGGGCCTGTTCGCCGCGGGCAAGTACGGCGCGCCGACCGCGACAGGTGCTGACAACAGCAGCGTGGTGACCGGGCTGTTCTACGGCGGTGGCCTTGGCGTCCTGAAGGCGCAGATGATCGGCAGCTTCTCGATCACCATCGCGACTTTCCTGGTCTCGATGGCTCTGATGTACGCCATCAAGTGGTCCTTCCGGCTCCGCATCCCCACCGACGGCGAGATCGAAGGCCTCGACATCCACGAGCACGGCTTCCCGGCATATCCCGAGTATGTCGTGACCGGAAACGACGGCTGTCCCAAGACGATCGACGATGTGCCAATCGGCCGACGCACCTTGGCCAAGCAGCCGAAGCGAAAAATGGTCGCCTGATAACAATCGCAACCTCCCGCAACCGGGATTGGCCGGCTCATGTGTTCGCGAGCCGGCCGGTCTCATTTCTGCGTACGAGCGAGGAGCCGTCAGGCGCTGACGCGGCGCGCCTTGCCGCCCTGTGTGCGCGATGGCTCCCAGACTGGAAGCGCGCGCTCGTAAGGAAAGTCGGCGAGATGGCGCTCGACAGCCTCGGCGTCGCCATAACTGTCGCGGCGGGTCACGATGTGCAGCGCGAGCACCGCGAACGGGATGAAGATGAACACGCTCGCCCAGCCGATACCGCTGGCGCCGATGCGGAACAGCATCACGATCCCGAAGCACGCGACTCCGGCATAGAGCGCGGGTCCCAGCAGTGCTCGCGACGGCAGTTGCGGCGCCGCGCCGAACGGTTTGCCTGCGCCGCGATTCAGCCTCGCGTCGAGCAGTTGGAAGATCGCGATCGTGATCGCGGCGACGAAATACCAGCCGAGGTAGTTGCTGATCGGCACGCCAAAATGCGGTCCCGCCGGGTCGTACCAGAAGATCCTGCCCAGGAACCATCGATCGCCGAGCACGCTCAGCGGATCGACCGCCATGTCGATCATCGTCATGAACAGCGCGGCCATCAGCCACACCCGCGGCGCGCGGCGAATTTCCCAGGTGTCGAGCAAGCGCAGGTCGGCGCCGCGACGGTACAGCGGCGAGGCGAGCAGCAGCGCCACCGTGTAGCTCGCGAAGCCGAGGAAGGTGAACGACAGCGAGTCCATCAGCGGGACGCCCGCGACCCAGACCTCGCGATCGCGGGTGGTCTCGAAGTAATGGTACAGCCCAAACGGGAAGCCGTTGTGCACCGACGACCATTCGCACGCGAGCGCGATCGCGTAGGTCAGCGCCGCGAACAGGATCGTGGCGCGCAGCCCGAAGTTCACGATCGCGATGAACATGAAGCTCGCAAAAAAAATGAACACGTAGGGGCGCAGCTCGATGGTGGAAATCAGCAGATGCATCGCGCGCTATGCCGCCGCTTTGCCCGCGCCGGCGCGGAAAAACTCGATCGCGCGCGCGAGCGCCGCATCGATCGGCCCCGGCTGGTAGCCCAGTTCCGCGCGCGCCTTGGCCGAGTCGAAGAACATTTTCTTGCGCGCCATCCGCACCTCGGTCACGCTGGCGCGCGGCGCGCGATGCGTCATGGTGCGCGAGATCGCCTCGGCGCCGTACGCGAAGCCCAGCGCGACCGCGTACGGGATCCTGACCTTCGGTCCCGGCAGGCTCGCGATTCGAGCCAGCCGCTCGAGCATCTCCTTGAGTGTCAGGTTCTCGCCGCCGAGAATATATTTCTCGCCCACGCGACCGCGCTCGGCTGCGAGCAAATGCCCGCGCGCGACGTCCTCGACGCCCACCAGGTTGAGCCCGGTGTCGACGTACGCCGGCATCCGCCGGTTCAGAAAGTCAACGATGATGCGTCCGGTCGGCGTCGGCTTCAGATCGAGCGCGCCGATCGGCGTCGACGGATTCACGATCACGACCGGCAGCCCCGCGCGCGCCGCCTCGAGCGCCGCCTGCTCCGCCATGAACTTCGAGCGCTTGTACGGCCCGGTCATGTCGTCGATCGTAACCGGCGTGTCCTCGCGCCCCAGCCCGCCGCCGTGCGGAATTCCCAGCGCGCCGACGGTGCTGGTATGCACGACGCGCGCGACGCCCGCGCTACGCGCCGCGGCGAGCACGTGCCGGGTGCCCTCGACGTTGGCCGCGTACATCGGCGCCGCGTCGGTGACCCACAGCCGGTAGTCCGCCGCGACGTGGTAGATCTCCTCGCATCCGGCAACCGCGCGCTCGATCGCCGCGCGATCGCGCAGGTCGCCGCGCGTGAGCTCCACCTCCAGCCCCTTGAGCGCCGCGAGGTCCGCGCCCTCGCGCACCAGCGCGCGCACGCTGTCCCCGCGCGCGAGCAGCGCGCGCACCACGTGGCATCCCACGAAGCCGTTCGCGCCGGTGACCAGCGCCCGTTTCGCCATCGCGCTAGCCCGCCACGCTGATTCGCGACGCCGCCGCAGCCGCCGCGCGTCCCGAGATGACCGCGCTTTCGATCGTCGCGGGCAGCCCGGTCTGGATCCAGTCGCCGGCCAGGAAGAAATTTTTGATCGGCGTCGCGACTCCCGGCCGCAGCTGATGCGACCTCGGCTCCGGCGCCATCGTCGCCTGCTTCTCCTTCAGCACCAGCGACTTGAGCAGCTTGGCGCCGCGCGCGCCGGGAATCATCGCGTGCAGATCGCGCATCACGATTTCCAGGATCTCGTCGTTGCCGCGATCCACCAGCTTGCGCGCGCCGCTGATCACGAAGCTCAGGTAGCCGGCGTGGCGCTCGCCGCGCGCCGCGAAAATCCGCCGCTTGTTGAACAGCCACTGGGTGGTGGTGCCGATGAAGCCGACGAACGCGGAGCGCGTCACTTCGCGATCGAACCACGCGTGGACGCAGATGATCGGCGAGCTGCCGAGCTCGCCGGCGCGCTTGAAAAACGGATCGGCGATCGCGCTCTCAGGCAGGAAGCGAATCATCTGCGGCGCGGGCACCGCCGCGATGAAGCTCGCCGCCGCGATGCGCCGGCCGTCGCGCAGCCGCACGCTCGCGATCGCTCCGCCGGCGCCCAACTCGAGCGCCTCGACGATCGCGCGCGTCTCGACGCGCCCGCCCGCGCGCTCGATCGCCGCGCTCGCGCCGGTGCAGTACAGGTCGCTGAGCCCGACGCGCGAGTACACGAACGCCGAGTCGCGCCGCCGCGAGAAAAACGCGCGCTTCAAAACCTCCGCGAGCAGCGCCGCGGAGGAAACCTCCGGCTCATCGTTCAGCGTCGCGATCGACAGCGGATACCAGAACGTTTGCCGCGCCCGCTCGCCCTGCCCCAGCGTATCCATCAGTTGCGCGACGGTGAGCTTTTCCAGCGCCGCCGGAGTTCGCGCGCGCATCGCGAGCAGCTTCACTCCACCGGCCATCACGCGCATTCGTTCGCCGGCGCTCAGATGCCGATAACGCAGCAGCGCGCCGGTCATATGAAACGGCCCCGGCAGCCGCGCGGTGCGCAGCATCGCGCTGTCGCCCGGCCCCGCGAGCATTTCGATTTCGAGATCGTCCTGGAAAACCAGCTTGTCGCGCGATCCGATCGCGCCCAGGAAATCGAGCGTCTCGCGATAACAGCCCATCAGCACGTGCTGGCCGTTGTCGACCGAGTCGCCGGTTTCCTCGTCAGTGAAGGAATACGCGCGCCCGCCGAGCGTGGGTTTGCGCTCGAGCACCGTGACGCGCAGGCCGCGCGCCGCGGCCGCCACGCCCGCCGCAAGCCCGGCGAACCCGCCGCCGATTATCACCACGTCTTTCGACCCGGCGGCCATCGCGCGCGCTCACCCCCACAACGCGCCGAGCCGCCCGCTCGCCCACGCGCGCCCGACCAGGTACAGCTTGCGCACCGCGGGCAGGCTGAGCCTGCGGTCGAGCACTCGATATTCGCTGCGCACGATCCGCTCGAGCAGGGTGCCGTAGATCAGCCGCATCGCCTCGGCGGTGAGCAGCGTCGCGCGGTCTTCGCGCGGCAGCGCGCGCTGCGCGCGCTCGTAGTATTCGCGCGCGCGATTGGCCTCGAACGCCATCAGCCGCGCGAAGTTCGCGCTGTAGATGCCGGCGAGAATTTCCTTCTCGGTGACCTGGAAGCGCTCGAGGTCTTCCAGCGGAATATAAATCCGGCCGCGCGCCGCGTCTTCACTCACGTCGCGCAGGATGTTGGTGAGCTGGCACGCGATGCCCAAATTTTCGGCGTAGACCTTCGCGTCGGGATTGCGGTAGCCGAAAATTTCGATCGAGATGAGCCCGACCACCGACGCGACGCGATGACAATACGGATACAAGTCCGCGAAGGTCGCGTAGCGTTTCTGCGACAGGTCCATCTCGATGCCGTTGATCAGCTCCTCGAAGTGGACGCGCGGAATTTTGAAGGTGCGGATGCTGTCGGCCAGCGCGCGCGAGATGGCCCGCGTCGGCTCGCCCTCGTAAACGCGCGCGAGTTCCGCGCGCCACAGGCCCAGCAGCTTGGCCGGGTCGGCGCTCACGTCGTCGTCGGCGATGTCGTCCAGGTAACGGCAGAACGCGTAGACCGCGTGCAGCGCGCGGCGGCGCTCAGCCGGCAGCAGCAGGAACGCGTAGTAGAAATTCGACGACGACTTGCGCGTGATCTCGGCGCAGCGCTCGTAGTCGGCCGCGAGACCACCGCCGTTGACGAACCTCACCGCCGGGCCGCTCCCAGAGCCGTTCGCGTCGAAATGCGATCCGTTCTGTTCAGACTTCAAGATGTCCCCTCATCGCACCCAATCCCACTTTCAGGTAGTCGAGTTTCCTGAGCTTGGGCCGCCTCCGGAACACGTCGTAACCGACTCTCTCGATCGCGCGAAGAATCGCCAGCCCGCCGCCCGCGAACATCACCAGGTCGCGCGACAGCCTGCGATCGACGAGCGTATGCAGCGCCGACCCTTCCACGAGCATCGCGCGCGCGACGCCGACCTCGTGGCGCATCAGCGCGACAAACGCGGGCGTCGCGGCGCCGGCGCGAAGATCGTCTTCCGACACGCCGAAGCGTTCGCGATCGCGGCGCGGAAAATAGATACGGCCGTTGGCGAAGTCGATCGCGACGTCCTGCCAGAAATTCGCGAGCTGCAGTCCGCTGCAGATCAGATCGGACAGCCGCTGCCGCTCCTCGTCACGATAGCCGAACAGATACAGCACCAGCCGCCCGACCGGGTTGGCCGAGTAGCGGCAGTAGCCGAGCAAATCCTCGAGCGTGTCGAAGCCCTTGAAGTTCACGTCGGAGCGGAACGCGGCCAGCAAATCGGCGAACGGCTCGCGCGGGATGTCGAAACGCTTGACGGTGTCCGCGAGCGCGACGAACACCTGATGGCGCGGGGTGCCGGCGTAGGCAAGGTCGAGCTCGCGCTCCCATTCGTCAAGCTTGGCGAGGTCGTGATCTTCGTCGGCGAAGTCGTCCGCGATTCGCGCGTAGGCGTAAATCGCATACATGTGCCGGCGCATCGCACGCGGCATCAGCCACGACGCGACAGTGAAATTTTCGTAGTGCGAGCGCGCCAGCCGTGCGCAGAATTCATACGCGCGATCGAGATCGAGATCGACATCCTGAGCAAGCTGTCCGTTCGCGCCCGCGCGACCAACCGGCTGCGGCACAGGCGGATGCGCGCGTGAGGCGCGCTCGGCGTCGGCATCCGATTCGATCGCTGTGCTCCGGCCAGACATTGAAGTACGGGCTGTGCCCCGGCGCGCTATGCCGCCACGGGCCTCGCCCCGATTAGTTCGCGCGCGGCCGCGCGCGCCCATCCGTCGGTTTCCAGCAGATCCTCGAGCGTGCGCGCGGGCGCATTCGGATGGCGGCTCATCAGCGCTTCCAGATGGCGCGGGATGTCGGCGAAGCGGACTTCGCCGGCGAGAAACCCCGCCACCATCTCTTCGTTGGCAGCGTTCAAACACGCGGGCATCGTGTTGCCGGCGCGCAGCGCCTCGTACGCCAGGCGCAGGCACGGGAACCGCCCGAGGTCCGGCTCTTCGAACGTCAGCTTCGCGCAATCTGCCAGCGAGAGCGTGCGCAGATGCTCCAGCGGCAGCCGGTCCGGATACGCCAGCGCGTAGGCGACCGGAATCGCCATGTCGGGAATCGCCATCTCGGCGATCACCGACCCATCGATCATCTCGACCATCGAATGCACCACGCTCTGCGGATGCACCACGACGGTGACTTGTTCGGGCGTGACGTCGAACAGCCAGCGGGCCTCGATCACCTCGAGCCCCTTGTTCATCAGCGTCGCGGAATCGATCGTGATCTTGTTGCCCATCCGCCAGGTCGGATGGTTGAGCGCCTGCTCGACGGTGATCGACGCGAAGCGCTCGGCGGGCAGCTCGCGGAACGGGCCGCCCGACGCGGTCAGGATGATCCGCTTGAGCCCCTCGCGCCCGCGCCCTTCCAGGCATTGAAAAATTGCGTTGTGCTCGCTGTCGACCGGGAGCAGGCGCACGCCCGAGTCGCGGACCGCGGCGGTCACCAGCTCGCCCGCGATAACCAGCACTTCCTTGTTGGCGAATGCGATGTCCTTGCCGGCGTTGATCGCCGCGAGCGTCGGCCGCAGCCCCATCGCGCCGACCAGCGCGGAGACCACCAGCTCCGCTTCGTTATGCGTAGCGACCGCGATCGCGCCGTCCATGCCGTGCACGACATTGATGTCGTCGTCGTCGAGGCGGGCTTCCAGTTCGCTTGCGAGTTCCGGCGTCGCGACCGAGACCAACTCGGGACGGAAGCGGCGGATCTGTTCGATGAACAGATCGAGGTTGCGCCCCGCCGCCATCGCGACCACCCGGAAGCGATCGGCGAAGCGCCCCGCCACGTCGAGCGTGGTGACGCCCACCGAACCGGTCGAGCCCAGTATCGAAATCGCCTTCATCAGGCCTCGTTCAGCCGGGCGCCGATTCGGCGGCGCGGCGCCGCAAGCGCCCCAGCGCCATCAGCGGAAAATAGTGCGCGTACATGTGGTAGCGGAGATAGAAGTGGTTGGGAAAGCCGGTGCCCGTGAATTCCGTTTCGTCCCACGCACCCGCGTCGTTCTGCCGCTCGCTCAGCCATTGTACACCGCGCATCGCGTGGTCGCTGAGTTCGCGTTCGCCCGCGACCAGGCCGATAAGAGCCCACGCGGTTTGCGAGGCGGTGCTGACGCCGCGCCCGCGCCAATTTGGATCCTTGTCGGCCAGTGGGCTCTCGCCCCATCCGCCGTCGGAATTTTGTTTCGACTTGAGCCACGTGACGGCGCGCGCGATCCACGGCTCACGCAAATCCGCGCCGATCGCTTTGAGTCCGGAGAGCACCGCCGAGGTGCCATAGATGTACGCAACGCCCCAGCGTCCCCACCACGCGCCCTCAGGCGTCTGGTTGCGCTTGAGCCATTGGAGCGAGCGCTTGGCCACCGGATGATCGATCCGGTAGCCGACCGCCGCCATCATCTCGAGCACGTGACCGGTGAGATCGGCGCACGAAGGATCAGTAGCAGCTTCGAGATCGGCGAGCGGAAGCTGATTGATCCAAACCTGATCGTTATCCGCATCGAATGCGGCGAATCCGCCGTCCTTCGATTGCATCCCCATCACCCAGTTCGCGCCGGCGCGCACCGCGCGCTCTTTGGCGGCGCTGTCGTCGACGGCGGCGTCGGCGAGCACAGTGAGAATCACCGCCGTGTCGTCGACGTCGGGGTAATTGTCGTTGAAAAACTCGAACGCCCAACCGCCGGGCTCGAGCTTGGGTCGCTTAACCGACCAGTCGCCGCGCTTGAAAATCTGATGGTCGATAAACCAGCTCGCGCTCTTGCGAATTGCGGGGTCCTCGCCGCTGACGCCCGCATCGAGCAGCGCCTTGGCGGCCAGCGCGCTGTCCCAGTTGGGCGAGATGCATGGCTGGTAGAGGATGCGATCGCCCATCTCCCAGATCAGCTCGTGCGACGCCTCGAGCGCTTTTTTCAGCACTGGATGGTCGTTGCGGTAGCCCAGGGCCTTGAGCGCCATCGCGCTCAGCAGGTAGCACGGCTCGATACCGCCCCACGAGCCGTTGGCTTCCTGGTGATCGAGAATCCACTGCTCCGCGTAGGCCAGCGCGCGGGCGCGCAGCGACTTCACCCGATGGCGATCGTAGAAGCGCAGGCCGCGGTCGGCGACGTTGAGCGCGTTGCGCAGCGACAGGCGGCGCTTGCCGCGCGGCTGTCTGAATTTGGTGAAATGGGGAGGCTGGATATACAGCTCGAGAACTCCGGCGCGATAGTCGACCTGCTTGGCGGGCCGCGCCGCCTGCATCACCATCAGGCCGAACATGGTTCCGCGCGCCCACGACGACAGCTCGTACACGTTGAACGGAAACCAGTTCGGCAGCAGCGCGATTTCGACCGGCATCGCGGCGGTCGCTTCCCATGGAATCTGTCCCATCGCGGCCAGGTAGAAGCGCGCCAGAGTTCCGCATTTCTCGATTCCGCCCTGCGCGAGAATCCAGCGCCGCGCCTGCATCATCGGCTCGTCGCCGGCGCGATAGCCGGCCAGCTTGAGCGCGAAGTACGCCTCGATCGAAATCGACAGGTAGCCGGGCGCGCCGGGATAGATGCTCCAGGAGCCGTCGGGATTCTGGACGTCGAGCAGATGCTTCTTGAGCCGGTTCTCGAGCTCGAGATCGACGGTGTCCATGAAGTGATTGAAGATAATGAACTCGGCGTTCATCTGGCCGTTGGCCTCGAGCGGAGCCTGCCAGTAACCCTCCGGATGCTGCAGCGCGAGCAGCGAGCGCCGGGCGCGCTCGACGGTGTAATCGACCTTGGCAAGAAATTCATCGCGCGCCGCAGGCGCTGTCGCCGCGCCGCCATCGACAGTTTGCACGGCTTCGCCACTCTGCACGGCGTCGCGAGTTTCGACAGCGTCGCTCATAATTTGGCTCTTGGATTCATTCCCAGCTTGATAGATTTATTGTCAGCCCGCGCACACGGCTCGCGGCTGCCGAACCCCTGTTGCCAGCAAGCCGAAACCACCGTCGTCCCAACAATCGACAAAAAGGAGGAATGTCATCCCGAGCGGCGGCTGCCGGAGGGCCTGCTGGATCCGAGCCGAAACCGCCGTCGTCCCAATTCCGTGCAAGGAAAAGCACAACATCCTGAGCGTAGGCTGCCGGAGTCACTGTCGACTCTGAGCCGAAGCCACCGTTGTCACAAACTGAGGCGACAGTGGTTTCTGTTCGCGGCCCAATGGAATTTGTAATCTCCATAAATCACGGACTCTGAGCGCCGGGGCTCAGGGAATCACCGCGCATTTGAGGACGCTGCCGCGCTCCAGCATTGTGAACACGTCGTCGAGTTCCGCCAGGCGCCGATGCGCGTTCACCAGCGCGCCCGCGTTGAGGCTCCGCGCGGCGAGCATCTGGTAGGCGCGCTTCACGTCGGACGGCCGGAAATGAAACGGCGCGAGCAAAGTCAGGTTGTCGTAATGCATCCGGCGCGTGTCGACGCTGAGCGCGGTTCCGGGCGGGCATCCGCCGAAAAACACCGCCCGTCCGCCGCGCCGCGTCCACGAAAATGCCTCCTGCCATCCGTCGACGTGGCCAGTCGATTCGATTACCAGGTCCGGTCCGAAGCCGCCGTTGAGCCGCGATGCCTCGCGCGCGCCGTCCTGCGTGCGCACGTCGATCACGCGGTCGGCGCCCAACTCGCCCGCCCACCTGAGGCGATCGTCGCCGCGCCCCGCGACCGCGATCTCGCGCACGCCCGCGTTGCGCAGCGTCAGCATGTGCAGCAGGCCGAAGGCCCCTGCACCGACGATCAGCACGCTCTCGAACCGCTCCGGCCGCGCCATCTCCTGCGCGTGAACCACGCACGCCAGCGGCTCCAGCAGCGCGGCTTCTTCAAAGGGAAGATCGGGCGGCTTGAGAAAGGTGTTGCGCGCCACCACGTGGGCCGGCACCACGATCGCGTCGGCGTAGGCGCCGTGCAGCATCTTGCCGAGCGCGTCGGCGCACAGATTTTCCTGCCCGCGCGAGCAGTAGAAGCACGCGCCGCAGGGCGCGGTCGGCGCGAGCATCACCGCGTCGCCGCGCTTGAACGCGCTGACGCCGGCGCCCGCTTCGCTCACCACGCCGGAAAATTCGTGCCCGAACGGCATCGGCATTTTCCACAGCGGATGACCGCGATGATAAGTCTTCAGATCGGTGCCGCAGCTAAGCGCGCACTTGATGTCGAGCAGCAGCTCGCCGGGCGCCGGATGCGCGGGAGTGAACGCCTGGATCTCGAAGCGGCCGGGCTCGACCAGCACGGCGCGGCGCCGCCTGGCGCGGATCGTCTGCGGAGTGGCGTGAACGGCGGCGCTCAATTCTTTCGCTCCACGACGAAGGTTGCGATTCGGCGCAGCGGCTCCGCCGGCGGGCCGAACCCGTCGAGCGCCCGATGCGCCCGGCGCTCCAGCTCGCGCGCCAGCTCATGCGACTTGTCGATCCCGAGCAGAGTCGGATAGGTCGCCTTGCCGGCGGCTTCATCCTTATGCGTGCGCTTGCCCATCTGCTCGGTGGACGCTTCGACGTCGAGCAGGTCGTCCACCACCTGGAAGGCGAGTCCCAGCGCGCGGCTGTACGCGTCGAGCGCTTCGATCTGCTTGGCGCTGCCGCCGCCCAGGCGCGCGCCGCCTTTGATCGCGGCAAGGAACAGCGCGCCGGTTTTCTGGCTGTGGAGATACTCGAGCTCGTCGAGATTAAGCGATTTGGTTTCGCCCGCAAGCGATTTCTTTTCGGCCTGAATGTCGACCACCTGCCCCGCCACCATCCCGCCCGAGCCCGCGGCGTTGGCCAGGTCCGCGATCGTTTCAAGCACGACGGCAGGCGACGAAGTCTCGGAGGCGGAGCGGGTGAGCACCATGAACGCGTCGGTCAGCAGCGCGTCGCCGGCGAGCGTCGCGAACGCGTCGCCGAAGACCTTGTGATTGGACGGACGGCCGTGGCGGAAATCGTCGTTGTCCATGCACGGCAGGTCGTCGTGGATGAGCGAGTAGGTGTGAATCATTTCGATCGCGCACGCGAGACCCATCGCGGCTTCGATCCTGCCGCCGACTGCCTCGCAGGCGGCGAGCACCAGGATCGGACGCAGCCGTTTGCCGCCGCCAAGGAGACTGTAGCGCATCGCCTCGGCCAGCACGGCGGCGGGGCCGGTTCTTTCCGGAACACATTGGGCGAGTGCGCGCTCGATCAATTGTGCGCGTTCTTTGAGATAGCAGTCGAGGTCAAACACGGCTCTTAATTCACAGCGACCCGGCTCGCACCGGACTGGATCGAATTGGTCTCAACGCGAGCGAATCGGATTCGGCGCGTCATATCGGCTTCGGATATTCGTAAAACGCAGTGCCTCCCCCCGGAGCAGTCACCGCAAGTTGTTCGCCGGCCCACCGCGCGAGCAGCGCCGCGGCCGGGCACGCACCACCACCTCAACTAGGCTACATAATGACGCACCATGCGCCACGAGTCTTTAATATTTTTCCCGAAATCGAGCGCGACCGTGCCCTCGAAACCCGAATGCAGCTTGCAATCGCGGCAGCGGATGTCCTGCTTGGTGCGGTAGAACTCCCAGTCGGTCGCCGCATGTAACTCCTTGAAGCTTTTGTAGTGACCGTTGGTTATCAGGTAGCAAGGCCCTTTCCATCCGCGCGGATTGCGGGTCACGGTAGTCCACGGGCTGCACAACAGATCGCGCTCGCCGACCAGGTAGTCGAGGTAAATAGGAGTGTTGATGATCTTGTAGTCGTCGGCCATCTTGCGCACGCGCTTGAACTTGACCGGCATCTCCTCTTTCTTCAGGTAGATCTCGTCGTTGCTCAGCACCTGGTAGTGGTAGCCGGGCGTGAGCAGCATCCCGTCGACGCCGAGACTCGACAACAGCTTGATCAACTCTTCGATCTCATCGGCCGAGGTCTCGCGGAAAATCGTCGAGTTGGTCTGCACCCGGTAGCCCTGCGACTTGAGCATCTTGATCATGCGCACGCAGGTATCGAACACCCCGTCGCGATCGACGACGCGATCGTGAGTCTCGCGCATCCCGTCGATATGAACGTTGAAGCTCAGGTAGGGGCTGGGCGGGACCTTCTTGACGAAACGCTCGAGCAGGATCGCGTTGGTGCAGATCTGCACGTGGCGCTTGCGCTCGATAAGCCCGGTGGTCAGCGGCGCGATATGCTTGTACATCAGCGGCTCGCCGCCGCAGATCGAAACGATCGGCGCGCCCGCCTCCTCGGCCGCTCCCAGGGCCTCCTCGAGCAGCATCTGATCGCGGATGGTCTCCTTGTACTCGACGATCCGGCCGCATCCGATGCAGGCGAGATTGCAGGCATGCAGCGGCTCGAGCATCAGGACCAGCGGAAAATATTGCGCACCCGCCCGCCGCCGCTCGCGGATGTAGCGTGCCAGATCCATCATCAATCGTAGCGGTACTCTCATGTTTGTGCGCTCCCCTCAGAGCTGGCAGAGGTTTCAATCCTTGTGTGGGCCGGACGAGGCTGGACCATCGTCACCGAACAACCATTGCCCTACCATCGCCACCGCTCCCTCCGGGTCGATGGCGCTATTCCCCACGAACAACTGCTCGATCATCAACCCGTTGAGCGCCGAGAGGAGGAAGCTCGCGGCGGCGTCGGGCGCAAAGCGATGGGTACAGAGGCCCTTGGTCTGGGCCTGACCGATTAGCTCGACTAACATTCCGCGGAACCCGCCGTAGAGCTTGAGGACCTGGTCGTTGAGGCCCTCAGACAGGCTCGGGTCGTGGAGCATCTGGGCCAGGAAGAAGCGCACCGAGCTTGCGTTCTCCTGGACGAAGTGGAGGTAGAACTCGACCAGCTTGATGATTTGGGCGCGCTCGTCGAGGGCGCCGGCTTCCTCGGCAAAGTCGATAAAATAGGGCTCGAGGAGGCGGTTGAGCACCGCGACGAAGAGCTCTTCCTTGGTCTTGAAATGCCAGAAGATAAGGGCCTTGCTGACGTGGGCCTCGCGGGCGACCTCGGACATGGAGGTCTCGTGGAAGCCGCGGCTGGCGAACAGATGCATCGCGGCCTTGAGGATTTCGTCGCGGGAATCCTGCGGCTGAGGACGCTCGGGAGCGGCGGCAGGGCGCTTTCTCCTGTGAGCCCATACTAGGCGCGGAGGTTGCCAACTCCAGCGAGGGTCGCGAGGCGCTGGCGGTCGGCTCGGGGAGCATCATGATGGGGGTTCATGGCCATAATACAGACTAATAAAGAGCGTCGATGAATAAAATTCCTGATATATGGCGCGATTTGCGCGGCTAACCTGTCGGTCAATCGTTCACTTTACCGTTACGTTCTCGAAAGTCAATAGTCACAGTCCGCGCGGTCAGGCGGGAATCAACAGGCGTTCGCCGTCGCGTTGGCAACCTGGTCGCCATACAGTTCGTAACGCGGGGAACCAAAAAAATCGTCAAATCGCGATCGCGACTTCGACACCGTCGCGCGCGGACGACTCGCGCGCCGCGACGAGCATCGCAAGGACGTCGCGCGCCTCGGCCAGGTTCGCGATCGCGGCGGCGCCGGCGGGACCGTCGGCGATCGCGCGCTCGAACGCCGCGGCCATCGCGGCGAACCACGACGAGTGATACGAGTCGTCGGGCGCGTCGGCGCGTGAGAGATCCTCGCGCGCGCCGTCGCGGGCGGTGAACGTCACGCGATCGTCGTCGATCTCGAGCATCCCCTTCTCGCCGTAGAGGACGGCGCTGGTCCTTCGCACCGGCGCTCGCCACGACAGATGCGCGCGCGCGAGGCGTCCGTCGGAGAACACCACGCGCAGGTCGACGAGATCTTCCGCGGCGATCGTCGCGTGACTCGCGCCGGTCGCGAGGCGCGCGGAGACGGCCAGAGGCGACGCGTCGCCCATCAGCCATCGCATCAAATAGAAGACGTGCCAGCCGTGATCGATCAGGATGCCGCCGCCAGTCTGCGCCGACGCGCGCCACTTTGCGCCCGCGCTGCCCGCGCCGGCCGGCTCGACGCGGAAGCGATCGAGCGCGGCGTAGCGGAGCGCGCCGAGCCGCCCGGCGATGATCGCATCGTGCGCGGCAGCGTAGGGCGGCGCGAATTTCCAGTTATGCACGCACATCAGGACGCGGGCGTTGTCACGCGCGATGCGCGCGAGCTCGTCGAACTCCGCAAGCCCCAGAGATAGCGGCTTTTCGACGATGACGTGGGCGCCGGCCTGCAGCGCCGTCCGCGCCGCGGCCGCATGCAGCGCCGGCGGGCTCGCGATATCGACGAAGTCGAGCGCCTCGCCATCGAGCATCAGCTCGAGGTCGTCGTAGACGCGGACGTTCTTGATCAGGCGCAGCGCCTCGTGACGCCGCGCGGAGACCGGCTCGTGCACCGCGACGATCGAGAGGTCATCGCGCGTGCGCCAGCCGGGCAGATGCGCTCGCGCCGCGACTTCGCCGAAGCCGGAGATTGCGCCGCGGAGCTTCACGCGCGCGCGCTGCGAGGCGAGCCGATCGCGCGCATCACGCGATCCACTGCCGCGCCAAGTCCACCAGCACTCCCTCGGCCTTGCCCGGCACGAGCGAGGACGGGAACAGCACCAGCCGATGCGCTCCCGCCTCGGCGTATTCGTCCAGCGCACGGCGCGGCTCCTTGCCACCGACCGGCGCGAAGACGGTGATGTCCATCTTGCGCGGGTCGCGGCCGGCCTCGTCGCACAGCCGCGCGAGCGTCTGGAGCTGCTCCTTCAATTGCGCGGGTGCGACCGCGATCGGCGCCCATCCGTCGCCGAGCAGCGCGGTGTTCTTGAGCGCGCGCTCGCCGCCGGCGCCAATCAGAATCGGCGGATGCGGTTTTTGCGCGGGCTTGGGATTGCTCCTGACCGGCGGGAACTTGACGAACTCGCCCGCGAAGCTCGGCTCGGGTTTAGTCCACAGCTCTTTCATCGCGCGCAGGTATTCGCGCGTCATCGGCCAGCGGCGGCGAAAATCGACGCCCATGATTTCCGATTCGTCTTGCAGCCAGCCCGCGCCGACGCCGAACAGGAAGCGCCCGCCCGAGAAGTGATCGAGCGTGGCGACCGACTTCGCGAGCACCAACGGATCGTGCTCGGGCACCAGGCATACGCCGGTTGCCAGCTTGATGGTTTTTGTTGCGGCGGCCGCGAACGCGAGTCCGACGAACGGATCGATTATGTGCGAATAGTCGTCGGGAATTTTGCCGTCGCGGCTGCGCGGATACGGAGTCTTGTGCTCGACGGGAATAATCGCGTGTTCGGGCAGCCAGAACGATTCGAATCCAAGCGTCTCGCATCTGCGGGCGACGGTGCCTGGGTCCTCAGTGTAGGTCGCGACAAACGACAGCACTCCGATTTTCATGTGCGCCTCCGAACGACTCCGTGCTTCGATTATGTAGCGCGAAATCGCAGGCGCAAACCACCGCGGCGCACGCGCGCGGGCAATGCGGCCCGCGTCAGTTCCAGTGCCGGATGCGCATCAGGTCGGGCCGGTCGTCGCTGTTGAGCAGATGCGCGCCCCATACCAGCGCCGTCGCGCCGACGGTCGACACGATCAGCGCGCCGATCAAGTGATGCGCATGCATGCCGAACGCGCCGAACAGCCATCCGCCGATTACGCCGCCGAGTAGCCCGAGCAAAATGTCGCCCACCACGCCGTACCCCTCTCCGCTGACAATCTCGCCCGCCAGCCATCCGGAAACCAGTCCTATGAAGATTGATCCGAGCATTGCGATTGATCCTCCTCTCCGGCCCGACGACTTGCCGACTTGTCTTGATCGACGTTTGCCGTCGTCGTTGCCGTCGCGAGGACTAGAGAGCAATCGCGCTGCCAACCGCGCCGTGCCGGTTTTGGCTGCCTGAATTTCGACCGAGAGGGATTCCTGCGCCGGATCCGGACTGCATCGCGCAGTCTTTCAACTGCATCAAATGTCTTTATGGCCGCGCGAAGAATTCGCTGGCGTAGACGAACGTGCCGACGCCGGCTGCCCTAGCCGCCTGCTCGTCCTTATCCTGATCGCCGACGACCGTCGAGGCCTTCAGGTCGACGCCATGGATTTCTCCGAGCTCGACGATCATTCCGCCCTTGGGCTTGCGGCATTCGCATCCGTCCGCGTCGTCATGCGGGCAGATCAGCCACGCGGTCAGGATTCCACCGAGCTGGCGATCGAGCTCCATGATCGCGGCCTCGACTTTTTCCATCGTGAGCCGCCCGCGCTTCACCCCGGCCTGGTTGGTGACGACGAAGATCAGATGGTCACGCATCGGGCGCAGCTTTTCCGCGACTCCCGGCATCAGCTTGACCACGACGTTGCCATTGCGATCGAGCGGCAGCTCGCGATTTTCGTCGAATTCTACCAACGTGCCTGCGAGATCGCAGAACAGCCCTACGTTTCCCGCATCAGCAGCCATCGCGAATTCGCTTCAGTCTTCCGGCTTCGTGAAGTTGAATTACGGCGATCAGGCCGCACGCCAGTCGACGTGATCGCGCACGTGGGCGAAGACCTCATCGAGGATCGCGACACCCGCCTCCGCCTGCGCCTCGGTTATCACCAGCGGCGGATTAATCCGCACGCGGGGGAAATATCCCATGATGACCAGGCCGCGCTTGAGCGACTCTTTGAAGATGAGCTCGGTGACGTTGCGGCTCAACAGCTCGCGGGTGTCGCGATTGCGCACCAGGTCCAAGCCGATCATGAGCCCTTTGCCGCGCACGTCGCCCACGAATTCGTATTTCTCGGTGAACTCGAGCAGCCGGCTGAGCATCGCGGCGCCCACGCTGCGCGAATTTTCGATAAGATTCTGGCTCCTGATCGCCTTGATCGTTTCCGCCACGGCCACCGCCGCCAGCGGATTTCCGCCGTAGCTCGACGACGACGCGCTCGGTTTCGAAAACGGTTCGGCGGTGCCGAGCTCGTCGCTGAGCAGCACGCCGGAGACCGGAAATCCGGAGCCCATCCCCTTGCCGACCGTCACGATATCGGGCTGGACGCCGCTGTGCTCGACGCCCCACATCTTTCCGGTCCGCGCGAAGCCGGTGATCATCTCATCCGCGATCAGCAACGCGCCGATGTCCTTGGCGACCGACTTGATCGCGGGCATCCAGTCGTCCGGCGGGATCACGTTGCCCGCTGTCCCCTGCATCGGCTCGGCGACGATCGCCGCGACCGCGCCGGTGGAGCTGTTCTTCACCTGCTGGCGCGCGAAGTCCACGCAGTAGAGCCCGCACGACGGATATTCCAGCTTGAACGGACATCGATAGCAGTCGGCGTACGGCACCTGGTACTGGCCGCCCTGCAGCGGTCCGTAGCCATGCTTCGATTCGTCCCCGATTAGACCCATCACACCGCCGCTCTTGCCGTGGAATCCACCCCAGAAGCTCACCGCCTCGTGCTTTTTGGTGGCCGAGCGCGCAAGGCGCAGCGCCGCTTCGACCGCTTCGGCGCCGCCGCTATATAGATGAGCGCGCTTGAGATTTCCGGGCGCGACTTCCGCGAGCAGGCGAAACGCCTCGGCGCGTTCCCTGGTCGCGAACGTTCCCACCATCAGCCGCGAGGCCTGATGCGCCAGCGCCTGCGCCAGCCCCGGATGCCCATGGCCGAGGCTTGCGACTGCGACGCCGGCGAAAAAGTCGACGTACACATTGCCGTCCGCGTCGGTAAGAGTAGCGCCGTCGCCGTGGTCGAACGCGACTCCGGCGAGCAGCGAGATGCGCTGGCGGCCGGGAGCGATATGGCTTTGTTCGTCGGCGAAGATTTCCCGCGACCTGGGCCCGGGGACCGCAGTCTTGATGTTCGGTAGTTTTCCGTTGCTCGATGCCATCAGGAGTTACGAAGTCCGCCAGATCATTTTTGAATCAGATCCTCGTCAAGTTCTCGAGTGAGCGATTTTTATTGAGCCGGGCTTTTTGAAACTTTAACGAACGCGCCGCTATGAATCATCAGCGCGGGCGCGTCAGCAACGCCATCGCGCGGCGCGCGATCGCGCGCGCGGCCTGCTCGCGTACACGGCTATAGCTGGGCCAGTCGTTAAAGTCGATGATCGCAAACCGCTCGCCGCTCAGGACCGCGTCTCCGCCCCAGGTCTCGAGACCGAGCGTGGCGGCCGCGCGCGAGGCAGCCTCAGCCAGCCGGTTCATCGCGCCCTCCGGAATTTCGTCGTCGAGCAATGCGGTGAAATATGCGCCGCCGCTGACACCATAGAATTTCACCACACGGCCTTCTTCTTCCTGCTGCACGTAGGCGAGCTTGATCCCGCGGCGCGCGAAGCTCACCAGCGTGGCCTCCAGATGCGCCCGGCCGACGACGCGCTGCACGTCATCGGGCCCCAGCGCATGCAGGTCGCCGCGCTTGACGTAGACCGCAAGTGCGGGATCGACGCCGTCGAGCGCGCGCAGATCGAGCGGCACCGAGGTCGGCACGAGTGCTCCGCGCGGTGCGGGAGCTCCGGAGCGCGCAAGGCCGGAAGCGAGCAGGTCGCGATAGCAGTTGCGGATCGCGAGCGCGGAGTTGATCGCCACCGCGCCGTCCTGCTCGGCTTCGGCCAGGCGGCGCAGGGCGCGCTCCCCCTGGCACATCGCGAGCAGCAGGTCAGCCGGCTCGGCCGAGTTCGCGGCGAAATCCGCCGCGCGGATCGCGGCGACCTGGACTCCCTCGCGCGCGAGCTCGGCCAGTGCGGCGTCCAGGATTCGAGCGTCGTCGTCGACTTTGCCGGGCGAAAATTCAGGCTCGCGATAAATTCCAAGCGCTCGATAACTCATATTCAATTCCCTTTCTCCTCCCCTCCTCCACGCCCAGCGGCGGCCGCACGTGCCGCCGCCAAATCTGTCCCCTCGTCAACGTCAATCGCGCCCTCGAGTTCGAGCGCGCCGAGACGTACCCCGTTTTCGATCAGCATCGCGAGAAACTTGCGCATCGCATCGAGTCCGCGCCGCCGTGCGTCTGCGGCAAAGCCGAAAATTCGCGTCGGCAGCAGGTAGATTCCGGCCGTCACCAGTTGAGTTTCCGTGCCGCCCAAGCGCGCGATCAACCCCGAGCTTGTTACGTCCGCAAAAAGCGGGCGCGTGTCGCCGCGCCATTTCACCACGGCGAGCACGCCGTCGAAGTGAACATCGTTGCGTATTTCTGGCGCGGTCATTGCCAGCGCGTGCTCGGTGAAGCGCGCGAACTCATGCGGAGCGATCACGGCGTCGACGGTCGCGAGCAGGAACTGCGCCGGCTTCAGCGCGTCTTCCATCGCAACCTTTTCGGTCGAAAGCTGCTCGCCGAGCGCCAACAGCGACTCCATCGAGTTCGCGGTGTCGCGCACCATCAGGCGCAATCCCGACGGCATCGGAATCCTGCGATCTTTGATCGTCGCTGCCGTCTGCGAGTTGACTATCGCGAGCACCTGGTACGCGCCTGCCGCGAGCATTACGCGCGCCTGCCGCGCCAGCATCGTCTCGCCGTCGATCTCGACCAGCGGCTTGGGCAAGTCCACGGCGCCGGAGCGCCGCAGGCGCTCGCCATGCCCCGCCGCGACGATCGCGCCCATAAAACTGACACTGACTTTGCTCACCACTGGATAGTCCTGAGCTCGCCGAGCGCGGCAATCGTATAGTCGGCGCGCGCGTCCGCTCCTGGAGCCATCGCACCGCGATCAGACTGATCCCATGGGCGATACCATACCGTCTTGAGGCCCAGCCGATGCGCCGGCGCGCAGTCCTTTTCGATTGAATCACCGATCATCGCAGCGGCGCCCGGCGCGACCTCGAGCGCTTTCAGCGCGGCCGTGAAGATTCCCGGATCGGGCTTGAAGACGTGCACGCGGCTCGAGTCGATGGTCGCATCGAAGAACTTGTCGAGCCGGGCCTCGGCCAGGATCCGATCGAGGTTGCCGTAAAAGTTCGACACCACGCCCAAGCGATAGCGCGCCTTGAGATCGGCGATGATGGTCCTGCTGTACGCGAGGCCCGCGGCGGTGTCGCTCGCGAATGCCGCGGTGATCTCCTCGACTTTGCGATAGCGTCCCTGCGCGCCCGCAGTCTCGAGCATCGCGCGAATTCGTCCGGGTCCGTCTTTTCTCAGATATTCGAACTGGTTTCCCACCAGGAAGCGCACCAGCTCTTGCAGTCCGAAACGCTGCATCACTTTGCCCGCGCGATAGCCGGCCGCAGTCGCGTGGTCGAACGCGGGATCCAGCTCTTCGCGCGAGATCTCGATTCCGGCCGCAAGATACTTATCCAGAAAGCGGTCGAGCCAGTGCGCGGGCCCGTCGAGGGTGCCGCCAAAATCAAATAACAACGCGTCAATCATAAGTTCGGCAATCGTTCGGGCGCGAACAGCTTCGGGAGAAATCCAGCTTGATTCGGAAGCGGCCAGTTTATCAGCCGACGGGAACCATCACTAGGCTGGGGTCGCACACTCATCCGCAAGTTACGCGAAGTTACGCAAACAACGTACCATCGAGCGTTGATGACCACCGAAGGGCGATAGTCACCCCGCCTGACCAAGCCGTTGTTATCAATACGCTCCCGCCCGGAGCAGGTGACGCGCGATATGGCAGTGTAGACGCTGCGCCTTGCAATAACTTCATGCAGTCCGACTCATAGTTGCTGTGGCTTTCGAGAAGGGAGGCTACTAGCGGAACGATGATCGCTATGTTACGGTGGCGCCGGTCAAGTAATCACCCAAGCAACCGATCACAAAACCGGGTTCCAGCAAGACTTTGCGAGTAGAAACCGCTCTGATTTCCGCACCCTCGCGCGCCGGAAACTCAATTTTCGGCCGCCCTCTACTCGAACGCCTGATGCTGACGTGCGAGCGCGCGGGGGTAAAGCGGTTTATTATCGAGATTCCCGCCGGCCGGCGTGACGAAGTCGTGGAATCGCTTGGCGAGTTCCGCGCTGGACACGATGTCGCTCTGATTGAATCGTTCCAGGGCCTGCTGGCGCATCCCAACGGCGTGGACGCGAGCACGCCCTGCGTAGCCATCCGCGGGAACGTCGTCGTTTCGAAATCGCAGCTAAACCGGATCCTGGCCCGGCAGGAAGCCAATCCCGGCGGCGTGCAGCGGATCGCGAGTGCCGACAACGATCGCGGCGGTGAAGTCGCAGCCGGACCGCTCGGACAGGTGCTCACCGGAAGCGGAGCGGCCGCGGGAAACTACGACGGTGATTTCGCGATTCTGCCGTTTGCTCTCAATGGGCGGCCCGAGGATCGCGAAGAAGCTGAGCTCCGCCTGGCGCGCACCCTCAAGCAGGAGACGGCGTCAAAGGATGCGTGGCTCGCGCGGGTGCTCGACCGCCACCTCTCGTGGCGAATCAGCTACCGGCTCGCGCGGACCGCGATCACGCCCAACCAGGTGACAATCGTCAATACGATGCTCGGGCTCGGATGCGCCTGGATGTTCTCGATACCGAACTACTGGGTGCGGCTGATTGCGGCGGCGCTGTTCGTGTTCTCGATTACCCTGGACGGCGTGGACGGCGAACTCGCGCGCCTGCAGATGAGTGAGACGGAGTTCGGCGGCCGGCTCGACATGATCACCGATAACATCGTTCACGTCGCACTGTTCTTTGGCATCTATGTCGGATGCTATCGCGCGAGCCACAACGGCGCGTACTTTTATCTGCTCCCGATTTTCATGGGCGGGTTCGCACTGTGCGCGCTGACCGTCTACCAGGCCTTCCGGATCTCCGGCCAGGACGCCGAGCGATGGATGGCGCGGGTCGATCAGCTCAGCGGACGTGACTTCGCGTATCTGCTATTGATCTTCGCGGTGTTCAATCGAATAGAGTATTTTGCCTGGGGTACCGCGTTCGGTACCTGGGTGTTCGCGTTCGTTCTCGCGACTTTGACCTGGCGGCGCCGGAGCCGCGGCAGCACATCGCCCGCATGAGAAAGCGTGGCATTCCGGCGGAGGTAGTATGAAGAAGCCCAGAATCCTGCTTGTCCAACCCACCACCGTCCACCTCGATGGGACGCCGCATAAGACAAGGTGGCGGCTCATCATGGGCCTGATGATCCCGCTGATGGCGGGACTGACGCCCGACGAATACGACGTCACGCTGTGCGACGAGCGCCTGGAGGACATCAACTACGACGGCGGATGGGACCTGGTCGGGATGACCACCACGATCGGCGCGTCGCTGCGCGCCTACCAGCTCGGCGATGAATTCCGCAAACGCGGTATCCCGGTGGTGTTCGGCGGTTTCCATGCGACGCTGCAGACCGAGGAAGCGCTGCAGCATTGCGACGCGGTCGTCCAGGGCGAAGCTGACCTGGTGTGGCCGGAGCTGCTACAGGACTGGCGCGACGGAAAACTCAAGCAGACTTACAAGTCGACCAAGATGCACGACTTGAAGAACCTGCCGCGCCCGCGCCACGAGCTGTTGAAACTCAACCGCTACCTGTTCAAGGCGGTGCCGATCCAGGCCAGCCGCGGATGCCCCTATCGATGCTCGTTCTGCGAAATCCCGGTCTTCTATGACGGCGCGTATCGCACCCGCCCGATCGAGGACATCGTCGAAGAGATGAAGGAGATCATCAAGACCACGGGCATCCGCCGCTTCCAGTTCATCGACGATCAGATCACCGGCAAACACAAGTTCGCGCGCGAGCTGTTCAAGGCGATCGAGCCGCTCAACGTGCGCTTCTCATGTCTGTGGACGATCAACTCGAATCACGACGAGGAACTGCTCGACCTCGCGGCCAAGGCGGGAATCTTCCACGTCAATATCGGGGTGGAATCGATCAGCCAGGAGAGCCTGCTGTCGATGAACAAGATTCAGAACCACTCCAACCAGTACAAGAAGCTGCTCAAGCGCCTTGAGCAGTACGGAATTTACTACTCGCTCAACTTCATGTTCGGGCTCGACGAAGATCGTCCGGGCATTTTCGACGAGACCCTCAAGTTCCTGCACGAGGTCAAGGCGCCGGAGGCGTTCTTCAACACGGTGACGCCGCGCAAGGGCACCCCGATGCGCACGCAGCTCGAGAACGAGGGGCGCGTCATCATTCCCGACGCCGACCTCTACACCAACAACTTCCGCTGCATGTTCGTGCCCAAGAACCTGTCGCCGCAGCAGGTCGAAGAAGGCGTGTGGCGGTGCACCAAGGAATTTTACTCGATGAAGTCGATGTTCAAGCGCCTGCTGTATCCGCCCGGAAAATTCACCTGGCAGGGGCTCACCGAGAACATGCTGTTCTGGTACGGCGCCAAGCGGCAGATCGATCCGGTTGACTACTACTAAGCCGCTGGTTCTCGAAGTCGTTCTCAGGAGCGCGAGGTGACAACACCTCGCGCTCTTTTTTCTTCGCCGCGGCTCGGGGCGCCAGCACGATGTTGTCGATGAGCCGCGTCTTGCCGACGCGCGCCGCCACTGCGACCAGCAGCGGACGTTCGAGCGAGGCCGCCGGAGCGAGCGTCTCGGCGTCGACCGCCTCTACGTAATCAATAGTGACGCCGGCGGTGCGGCGCAGCACGCGCGCGGCAGTGAATACGATTTCCTCGACGCAGCAGACGCCCGCGCGATACTTCTCGCGCGCGGCGCGCAATGCCAGGCTGAGCGCGAGCGCTCGCTCGCGCTCCTCGGCGGATAGATAGGCGTTGCGCGAGCTCATCGCGAGACCGTCCTTCTCGCGCACGATCGGCACCGGCACGATCTCAACGTCGAAGTCGAGGTCGCGCACCATCCGCTGAATCGCCCTCAGCTGCTGGAAGTCCTTCTCGCCGAACAGCGCCAGATGCGGCTTGGCGATATTGAACAGCTTGGCGACCACCGTGGTGACGCCGCGGAAATGGCCCGGGCGGTTTGCGCCGCATAGCCCGCGCGTCACCTCGCTGACCTCGACCCAACTCTGCGAATCATGCGAGTACATCGCGGCCGCCTCGGGCGCGAACACCGCGTCGACCGGCACCGTCTCCATCAGCGCGCAGTCGCGGGCAAAGTCGCGCGGATAGCAGGCCAGGTCCTCGCCCGGAGAAAACTGCGTCGGGTTGACGAACACTGACGCGACCACGATCGACGCGCGCCGGCGTCCCTCGCGCATCAGCGTGAGATGGCCCTCGTGCAGGTAGCCCATCGTGGGCACCAGCGCGATCCGCTCGCCACTCATCCGCGCGCTCTCCGCGTAACGCGTCATCTCATCCGGTGATTTGATGATCTCCATTTGCGTCACCCCTTCCTCGCTTCCGCGTAGCAATGCTCCGCGGCGGGGAACGCGCGCTCCTGCACCTCGCGCACGAAGGCTGCGCTGGCGGCAGCCGCTTCGCTCCACATCCGCGCGAACGGCTTCGCGAAGCGCGGCGCGAACGATTCGCTGAGCCCCAGCATGTCGTGCATCACCAGCACCTGGCCGTCGCAATCGGGACCGGCGCCGATTCCGATGGTCGGAATCGCGACCGCGCCGGTGATTTCGCGCGCCAGCGACGGCGGCACGCCTTCGATCACGATCGCGAATGCGCCCACGGCCTCGAGCGCGCGCGCATCCTCGAGCAACCGCTCGCGGCATCCGGGTCCGCGCCCGGCCTTGCGGCCCTGCACGCGATGCCCACCCATCCGATGGATCGATTGCGGGGTTAGGCCGATGTGGCCCATCACCGGGATGTCGACCGCTGCGAGCCGGGCCACGGTCGGCGCGATCGCGACGCCGCCCTCGAGCTTGACCGCCTGGGCGCCCGCTTCCTTGAGCAAGCGGCCGGCGTTACGCAGCGCGTCCTCGGCGCTCACCTGGTAGGAGAGAAACGGCATGTCGGCGATCAGCAACGCGCGCCGGCGCGCCCGCGCGACCATCCGGGTGTGATAGATGATCTCGTCGATCGTGACGCCGAGCGTGCTGTCCTCGCCCCGCACCGCCATCGCAAGGCTGTCGCCGACCAGCAGGATGTCAGCGCCGGCCTGATCGAAAATGCGCGCGAACGGAAAGTAGTACGCCGTCAGCATCGTGATCGGCCGCCGCGCCGCTTTCATCCGCGCGAGATCGGTTACGCGAAACTTGTCCTGATTCATTTCTCGCTCCAAAAAAAACGCGGGCCGCCGTATACCGGTGATCCCGCGTGGAGCGTGCTCGCGATGAGCGCTCAAGTCCGTCAGGAGTCCCGGTCCAGACTTCGGATCCAGGCATTAGGCCCAAGCTATGTCGCGCCTCGGATTAGGAGGCAGTCCAATCAACCTCAGTCCATGCGCTTACCGGGAAACCACATCCTCGGCGTGCGCATTTCTCTTGTAATACGAAAATCGAGCCGACGTAAAGCGCGAACGTCAGTAGTTGGATTGGCTGACGTCGTTGGGGACCGGCACCGCGATCTGCATGCGCTTGCCGTCGCGCACGACGCTCAGATAGACCAGTTCGCCCGCGCGCAGATCGCGCATCTTGTCGCTGAAATCGAGAAAGTTGGTGACTCGCGCGCCGTCGACACCGATGATCATGTCGTAGCTCTCGCCGATCTGCGCGTAGTCGAGCGCGGGCAACAGCAGGATCGCGGGCGGAAAGAACATCGACCCTATCAAGGCGGCACCCGACAGCGCGTTGTGCACCGCGCGATGATACGAATGCACGCCGGCGCCCGCGGCGGGACTGCCGTTTTTCACGTCGACCACCAGCAGTCCGTCGGCTTCCTCGCCGGAATTGAGTTTGCGGCGCGCCTCGCGCAACTGGATGCCGATCGGCGAGCTGATCTCGCCCTCGCTCACGAACTCCTGCAGGCTGCGCAACTGCTGAGCGTTGGGGCCGCTCTGCTCTTCCTGATAGCGCGCGATCTCGCTGGAGTCCTGATACGCCGGCGCGGCCTGCGTGTCGTCCTGATCGGCGGGCGCGGGCGCGGACTCGACCGTCGCTTTGGGCGGCTCCTCGGGGGCGGCAACCTGCGGAATCTCAGCGGTGCTGGGCGGAGTCGCGCCAAGGTCAGGAGGAGTCGCTGCCATGTTGGAGGGGCCGGTGACGAGACCGGGAGTGAGATAGCCCACCGGCGTGTCGTCGGCTTCTGGAGCGGACGGAGAGGCGGCGGAGTCAGGAGCCACGGCGGCGGGTAGTACGGCGGCGTCCGTCTCTGCGGCGCCGGCAGGCGCCGCAGAGACGGATGCGGCGGCGGGCGCGATTGCGACCGGCGCCGCTGCGCTGGCTGGTGCGACCGCAGACGTCGCGGGAGCGACGGTCGCGATCGGGCTGCCTGCAGCGGCGGCGCCGGTCGCGGCCGCTGCGGGAGCTGCGCCTGAGGCCGCAGCCGGGACGGCGACCGCGACGCCAACCGCAGTCCCTGGGGCTGCGGATGCGCTTGCAGCCGCAACCGGCACCGGCGCAGTGATTACGCCCGCCGGCGCCGCGGCGGGCGGCGCTTCGGCGATCGCGGGCGTATCGCCCGCGATCGCCGAAGCGCGCGTGCACAATGCCGCGACTATCAGCGGCGCTACCATCAGCGCCGCAATCCGCATCGATCGTGCGCGGCTAGTTGAGGCTCCAGCGCTTCTCATGCTCGGCGACACGGCCCTCTTTGCGGAGCTTCTTCAGATGCGAGCGCATCGAGCTCGCGGCGGCCTGATGCAGAAACTCGGGAACGTCGAAATAGATCTTCTTGACCATCGCTATCACTTCCAGCGGGCCGTCAGCGAGCGCGTCAAGTACCTGGCGCTCGCGAAGCTCGCGATGGGCGATATACTCGCGGATCTTTTCTTTGGGTTTGCGGATGACCGGACCGTGAGCCGGATAGATCGTCTCCAAGTCCAGCTCCAGGAGCCGCCTCAGCGAGTCCATGTACTCGCCCAAGTCGCCAGTATCGTCGGGAATCACCGTAGTACCTGCCCCCAGGACCACGTCGCCGGTGAAGAGCGCGCGCTCCTCGTGGAGGTAATAGCACAAATGATCGGGGGCGTGGCCAGGGGTGTGGACGGCTTGGAGGGTTGCGCCGTCGAGGGCGACCAGGTTGCCATCCGCGATGGCTGTGAGCGGGGTGCCGGCGGGATGGTCGTGTCCGGGCCACGGCATCTTCAGTACTTCCAGTTCGCCGAACTTTTCTTTCGCCTGTTTTACGCCTCCGATATGATCGACGTGCGCGTGGGTTAGCACGATTTTATCGAGCTCTGATGCGTCTGAGAGCTCTTTGAGTGCCGTGACGAGCAGCTCGGCCCAGATGGGGACGCCCTGCCCGGTGTCGAGCAGCACCGGCCGCCGCCCCGTGCCGACGATATAAGTGTTGGTTCCCGGGCCGGTGAACGCGCTCGGATTATGTCCGAGCACGGTTGCCACGCGCTTCGAATGGCGCGCGTAGTCCGGCAGCTTCATTCCGATCATCGAATCGGTAACGATCCGCGCGGCCTTTTCCATCGCGCTTGCTCTCCTCCGCTAGCGGCGGTTGCGCTCAAAAATAAGCCGGAGCCCTTTGAGAGTCAAAAACTCGTCAACTTCGTCAATGGTCTCGCTCTCCGGCGCGATCAGATCGGCAAACCCGCCAGTTGCGATTATCGTCGCCTTCTCGCCGCGCTCTTTGAGAATCCGATGCACCAGGCCGTCGACCAGCGCGGTGTAGCCGAAGATCAGCCCCGATTGGATCGAGCCGACCGTGGTGCGCCCGATCGCCTCGCGCGGCCGCACCAGCTCGACGCGATAGAGCTTGGCCGCATGTTCGATCAACGCGTTCATCGAGACGCCCAGCCCCGGCGCGATCGCGCCGCCGGCGTACTCGCCGCGTCCGGTGACGTAATCGAACGTGGTCGCGGTGCCGAAGTCGACCACGATACAGGCGCCCGCCACGTGTTCGTAAGCGGCCAGCGAATTGACGATCCGATCCGCGCCGACCTCTTTCGGATTCTCGTACAGGATCGGCATCCCGGTCTTGACGCCCGGCCCGACCATCAGCGGACTGCATCCGAAGTACCGCTCGGCGAGCTGCTCCATCACCTGGTTGAGCGGCGGGACCACGCACGCGATCGCGACGCCCTCGGGCTTCGCGCCGAATTCGATTCCCTTGGCCGCGAGCAAGGTGTTGAGCACCGCGCCGTGCTCGTCGGTAGTGCGCTCGGCCGAGGTGGAGATACGCCAATGATGGAGCAGGCGATCGCCGTCGTAGATTCCGATCACGGTGTGGCTATTGCCGACGTCGATCGCGATCAGCATGACATCATCTCGGGCGCGCTCCGCGAATCCTCCACCGCGAGTGCGAGGATAATAGCGCTATGTGTGCTCAGTGGATAGGAAATGCCGGCATCGCCATCGGCGCGCCAGCCGGCCGTGAGTAGGTGGACGGCGGGAGCATCCATGCTCCGGCGGGCCGCAACGAGTTCTGCGGCGCGGGAGAGAGAGTCGGCGCGTGCAGGGTGGACGGCCCGGTACGCAGCGCGTATGCGGACGGCGCCAGCGCTGGACCATACAGCGGGTAGGCAGGTCCTTCGATTGCCGTCTCGTTCTCGTAGTCGTCCAGCGTGCCCCATCCCGAACTGATACCGTCGGTGCTGATCCCGTCGTTGTCGTCGATGGTAGCGCGATTGGCCGTGGCGCCGCTGCTGCCGTCGGCGTCCGGCGAATTGCCCGCGTCGGCGTCGTCGTCATCTTCGGCACTGGAGGCGTCGGGATGGTTCTTCGATTTGCGGCTGAAGTCTTTGCATGGAACGGCGATGCCGTCCTTGATGCAAGCTTGCGGAATCTCGAGCACCTGGTTGAGCCGTTCCCAGTCGGCGCCGGCGCCGCCGTCGGTGGCGCTATCGTCGCCGGCATGCGCCGCGAGCGGCCACCATGCCAGCGCTCCGGCTACGAGAGCGGCGGCGATGATCCTCGACCATGAAGTTGCGATGCTCAAGTGACTTAAGGTTGAGCGCGCTGGCGCGCTGATAGTGAGTTCGGCGGGTTCACGCGCCATCGTGTGACCAACGCTAGCACCGAAGATAGTTGCGGCCAAGTTGGAATTTGAAAGGCTAGCGAAACTCAAACCGGGTTGCGCGCTTCCCTTTCTGCTCACGCGGGTGAAACCTCGTTAAGGTTTCAGGCAGGGGCCAGCGCGCGCAGGCATGGGTTTGCGGCAGCGGTTTCCACGCCCTTCGTGAGAGCGATAGAATCCCGCGCGCTATGGCGGATAAAAAAATCGCATTGGTAACCGGCGCGGGCCGTGGAATCGGCCGCGACATCGCGCAGCGCCTGTCGCGCGAGGGCTACGCGGTCGGACTCATCGCGCGCACCAAGTCGCAGCTCGAGGAAACCGCCGAGCTGATTCGCAACGCGGGCGGCACGGCGCTGGTCACGCCGACCGACGTTTCCAAACGCGACCAGGTGCTGGCGGCGGTCGCCGCGGTGGAGCAGCAGCTCGGCCCGATTTCGGTGCTGGTCAACAACGCGGGCGCGTACTTGCGCAAGCGCTTCACCGAGATCACCGAAGAGGACTTCGACTTTCAGCTCAAGGTCAACGCGTACGGGCCGTTCTTCTGCACCCAGGCGGTGGTGGGCAAAATGATCGAGCGGGGCGGCGGCACGATCATCTTCGTGCTGGGCTCGGAGACGCGCGGCGGGCCGGCGCAATACTCCGCGTACACGGCCTCGAAGGTTGCGCAGCGCGCGATCGCGGAGTCGGTGGCCTACGAGTTCATGCATCTGGGAATTCACGCGGCGGCGCTCGACGTGGACGGCGCGGTGGACAGTGCGCGGGTGCGCGAGCAGATGCCGGAGGTTGATCCGTCGCACTTCGTTCCGCCGTCGGCCATCTGCGACGAGATCGTGCATCTGATCAATCAGCCGAAGGGCGCGTGGACGTTCCAGGCCGACCTGCGTGCGTTCGTGCAATGGCGCCCGCGAGTGGCGGCCAAGAAACCCAAAGCGTGACGCAGAGCATCGGTGCGTTCGCGGCGGCCGCCGCGGCAGATCTGTTTGATTAAGCGGAGCAGGCGGATCGCCGGCGGGCGGATGGGTGTTGGTCTTGCAAGCAGGACGAAATTATACTGGCGATTCCCGCGATGGAGCCGCAGCAACGGTCGGGGTGTAGCGCAGCCTGGTAGCGCACACGCTTGGGGTGCGTGTGGTCGCCGGTTCAAATCCGGCCACCCCGACCAAATCGGGTCGAACGCCTTCGACCGGGGGTTCGAACTGGCCTTCCATGGCCGCGTTAGCGCTCGAACGCTTCCAACGCGACTGGTGCGCGTCAATGCCACTAAAATCCTTTCCCCCGCTTCGCAACGGTTCTGTCTGCCTCCGCACCGCGCTATCAAGTGCTGCGCGTGCGATCACCCGGTGGACAAGGTCGATTTTAGCGCCACTATTCTGCAAGTGGACAATGTCACAATGAAAGGGTCCCCTGCGCACAATACTCGCTCAGGACGGCCTCCGTGGTCGCCGCCGGAGAGACAAGTATAGAAGCAGCCCGGACCGCGGCCCGAGCCGAACAGGATCACGCAGCGGTTTCTGTTCGATTGATGTGGAAGCAACGCGGGTCTACTCTGGCGCGGAGAGGCGAAGTTTCTGGAAAGCGCGAAGCTCGATCCTAAAGAGCCGCATGGGTAGCCGAGGGCAATTCATCAGCGCGCTCGTGCGAGCACAGAAACCACAGTAGGCGCAGGCTCGAGTTTCCCTAAGGTGGTCCCACTATGCCGGAAGAACGAATCGACTTGGGCGAAGATGCCCCCGCAGAGACGCTGTCGGTTCTTGAGACCAAATATCGGGACCAGATGCGCCAAATCGTATCGCAGAAGTTGGATCTGCCAATTTCCACGCTCGTCGAAATGATCGACGATCAAATCAACCTGAGCCCTGAATTCCAGCGACGTGACATTTGGCCACTAGACAAACGGTCTCGCTTTATCGAATCAATCATCATGAACGTTCCCATCCCGCCAGTTTTTTTAGGAGAAGATGAGTACGGTTCTTACGTCGTGCTTGACGGACGACAGCGGCTAACGTCGCTCTACGAGTTTCTTAAAAATGGTTTCAAGCTACGAGGTTTGAAGGTTTGGGAAGAGCTTAACTCTCTCTCCTTTAACGATTTGGAAAGAAGGAAGCTCGCAAAGACACTTACCCGGCGTTTTGTCCCTGCTGTTGTTATTTTGAAGGAATCGACGCCTGAAGTTAAATACGACGTTTTTGATCGCCTCAATCAGGGCGGTGTTATTGCCGATCCGATGGAGATTCGTAACGCGATATATGCCGGAGCTTTCAATCGGCTTCTGCATGAGTTATCCGCAAATGCAACCTTCCGCAAACTGTGGAGCATCCCAGCGGACCCAGAAGAACTTTTAAAAAACAACGCGTACAGTCGAATGTACGACCTTGAATTAGTTCTGAGGTTCTTCGCGCTGTCGCAATACGAATCGATGAACTTGAAGTTTAAGGACTATCTGAGTGACTACATGGATCAGCGGAACAAAGCCTACTCAGCGACGCCCGACCTCAAAGACACTGACAGCGCGCTCTTCCACCGCGCTGTTGCGAATTGCTGGCGTGTATTTGGAGAGCATGCATTTAGTAGGCCGTCGGGGCAGAAATCTGCACCTTTGGCGGATGCATTGATGAACGCGCTTTCTGACATCGATCCGGCGAGTCTTTCTGATGAAAAGGCAGAAAAGGTCCGAGCTGCCTTTTTGAAATTGTCTGCTGACCAGGGCTTCGTGAAAGCGATCAGTTATGGAACGAACGGCAAAGGGGCCATAGAGACTCGTATCAGGGCGACCAAGGCAGCGTTTAGTGAGGCTATGATCTAGTCGATACGCGCCCGAATTCGATCATGGGGCACCGTCCTATCGATGCGCAACGCTCTTGCAAACTTTTCGAAGTCTTTAGACCGCGTGCGCGACATAACCGTTGAGGTAGACGCCAGCCTTTCAAAGGCTTTGGAAGACACTCGCGTTTTGGAACGTCATGAAACGATACAGTGCGCGTGCGCTGTGATTGTGAGCGGCTATTTTGAGTCGTTTCTTGGAGATCTCGCTGAAGCATTTGTGCGTGATCTGCGCTCGCTGGAGATTCCGTTTGACAGGTTACCACTAGAGATCCGTACCGCTCATTTCAGTGACGGTGGGGAATTCTTGGCGAAGCAGGCTCGTGTAGAATCAAAGTCGATAAAGGGAGCGCGTAGTGAGCGGATACTAGCAGAAACTGCAGGGTTCACGCGCAGATTCGCTTCGGTCGTCTTGAGCGAACCCTACGAGCTTGTCTCGGAGGCCTTCGTAGACGAGGGGGCCAACCCAGGACCGCAGACGCTTAGGGAATTTCTCAACCGGTTCGGTGTTGAAAAGGGTTGGCTTCAACTCGCAACGGAGACGGGACTCTCAGAGCAGACGCTCGAGGCTTCTTTGAAGAGTTTCATTTTGATCCGCAATCAATGCGCCCATTCCGGAAGCGCATCGAAAGTCCCAACGCCAAGCGACGTCAGAGATTACTGCGCTCTGGTGCAAACAATCTCAACAGGCATCGTTTCAATCTTGGAAAAACATCTCCGGGGACCGGCATTTGTTGGCTCGACTAGCAGTTCTCCTTCATCAGCCGCCGGTTCTTAAGCAGAAGCTCTGAGGATTCGTGTTCTGCAGGATAGGGCGTTTCGGAACTTCCTTCAGCCATCGTGGGAGGACCTCCCGTTGGCGAAGCGCCGGCTGTACGCGCGACTAATGCGGGTGAGCATGGCTCCGTAGTCCAATTCGGTCGCCGCGAGGTCGACCCACTCGAAGGGATATGGCTCGACGTTAGTTGCTCGATACCTAAGTACTAGAAAGTGGTCGAACTTTGGCGCAGGGCCCTTCAGGAGCCGTGCTTCGGCCTCAGGGGCTTCCTGATAGGGATGACGGTTGCTCCGACCGTCGGTCGGCGTAACGTTCCTGCCGTCGTACCCAGTGCAAAACCGGGCGTGGTTGATGCCCACGATGGCGACACAAATTGGTTCTCCGCCACCTTTCTTGAATTGCGTAATTTGATTTTCGAGGTCGGTCGTAACGCGAACGATCTGCTTTATCATCGCCTTCGCGAGGATCTTCACTTCGATTCCAATTTCCACGGTAGCCACTTCTCCACGCGCTACCAGAAATCGAGGGTCTATGACCGGCTCTGCGCCTGGAACAATCTCTCCGAACGTTCCGTCGCCGCGTCGTGCGGTTATACCGCGGCGTTTATTCCGAGTGTTTACGACGCATTCTCGGTCATTAACTCTGGTGACCAATCGCGATGACTTTCCGAGAAGATATATGTCCTCATACAGGTGCGTAGCGATGAAGTCACCTAGGCTGGAGTTCCGATGCAGATATCGAGTTCCTTCAAAGGTTTGTCGAAATGCATCGAGCAGTCTATACGACACGGCTTCCCGTTCAGTCGGCAGTTATTTCAGCTTCTGTCGCGCCGACCAGGCGCCGAAGCGCTAGCGCCCTACGGATCCTTGACCGTGCGATCATCGCATAGGTCGGGTCGATCTCGACGCTGATCGAATTGCGCCCGGCTTGGATCGCCGCAATCGCCGTGGAGCCCGTACCAGCGAATGGATCTGCGACAGTGTCACCTGCGAAGGAGAACATCCGAATAAGCCTCTCAGCGAGTTCCACTGGGAACGGGGCTGGATGACCGTGGCGGGTAGATGCGCCTCTAATGTCTACCCAAAATGAGCGAAACCAAGCCTGCATCTCGTCCTTGGTCAACATTGAGAGTGCCTTCTGAGTCGGCGTTACGGACCTATACTTGCCGCGGCTGCGAAAGAACAGGATGTGCTCGATGTCATTCTTGATTACTTGTCCGGGCTGGTAGGGCTTTCCGTAAAACCCCGCACCATTGCCCTCCGCTTCAGTCGCACCGTTGGCAATCTTGTACCATAGGATCGGGGTCAGGCAGTCGAGCCCGATGCGGCGCATCCGTACTTGGATGTCTGCATGCAGCGGCATGACAAGGTGCCAGCCGCCCTTTTTTCGAGGCACACACACATCTCCGACAACGCAACAAATGCGTCCCCCAGGTGCTAGTATCCGAGCGCATTCAGCCCATGATTTGTCGAGTTCATCGAGGAACTCCTCGTAATCCCCAATGAAACCCATCTGACCATCGGTGCGCCGGTATTCCTTTAGTGTCCAATATGGCGGGGATGTGACTACGAGGTGAACCGATGAGTTTGCGATCCAAGGCAGATCGCGGGCATCATCTACGCGCAGGCGATGGAGTGTCCGGTTAAATGGACTGGGCCACGGTTTCGAACGGTATCGCTCATTTGCAAGTAGCAGAGAGCGCAGACCTTCTGGCGTGTTATCCGGAGCATCGATCCCTGAAATTGCTAATCCTGCCTGACCGCCCATCGCCACCCTCTGTCACTCTTTTCCTTGAACGACGCCGAGGTGTCAACTCAGGGTGGCACATTTTGTCCCCAGACTCATTGGGACCGCAGCAGGCTCGACGAAACAGGCCGGCTCCCGGTGAAAATCTTACCGCTGGTCACGTGGTTTTCACGATCCCAAGCGATTGGTTCTGTCCGAATGCCGTTCAAGAGGCTCGTCTAAGCCGAATCCAGCTTTCGCAAGCTGACGGCGGCTAGAGCTGGCTATCAGACCGGCCCATACTGCGACGCTCGGTCGCGCGACAGGAATACGCTACTCATCCGCTCGATAAGGACGAAGGACGGCGGTCGACTGCCCACGTCTTGCGATGGCTGCCGGGGGCCGCTGGGCTCTTCGGTCTATTGGGCGAGTTGGAAGCGGGAGTCAAAAGGAAAATCCCAAGACAAGGCACTTTGACTTTAACCTTGCGAAACCTATTCCGGTTTCGCGCTCCCCTTTCTACTATTCGCGGACGGCGAATCCTCGTTGAGGTTTCGGCGTCGAGTCTGCGCTGCACGCATCGGCGGCATGCGGATAGTATCTGACGGTGCGGGCGCCCTTGCCATAGGCGTGGCCGAGTCATAACAAGTTGCGAGCTACGTACTTCGCTTCATCGGGAGGACATTCGATGGCATCGCTCAATGGCAAGGTAGCTATCGTTACCGGCTCTTCACGGGGAATTGGCCGCGCGATCGTCGAACGATTCGCGCAAGACGGCGCCGCAGTGGTCGTCAACTATGCGCACAGCGCCGGCGAGGCCCGCGACGTCGTCGCCGGGATCGAGGCGAAAGGTGGCAAGGCAATCGCAATTCAGGCGGACACCAGCGCGGTGGCCGACATCCGCCGTCTGTTTCGCGAGACGATCGCGAAGTTCGGCCATGTGGACATCGTCGTGAACAACGCCGGCGCCGTCCCGTCTACAGGTCCACAACCGCTCGCTGAGATAACCGAGGACACCTTCGACTTCTCCTTTGCGCTCTTCGCGCGCGGGCCATTTTTTGTGATGCAGGAGGCCGCACGCGTGCTCCCCGATGGCGGCAGAATTATCAACATTTCAACCGCAGTCACTGTCGTGCTGCCCCCATTTACCTCGACTTACGCCGGCGGCAAGGCCGCTCTGGAAGCCTTCTCGGGGGTCCTTGCCGCAGAACTCGCGCCGCGCCGAATCACAGTCAACTGCATTTTGCCGGGCGCGGTAGAGACGAAGCTGCTTCGCGAGCTGCCCAAAGCAGTCCAGGACGGGTATGAACAGCGCACGCCGCTGGGCATCGGCGAGCCGCGCGACATCGCGGGCGTCGCCGCTCTGCTGGCCGGTGAAGAAGGCCGCTGGATCACCAACGAGAGGATCCGCTGCGACGGAGGCATCCGCTAGGGAAACAGATGATGAGGCTCGCACTATGCGGATATTAGTCCTGGCGGCTTCGATGCTCGCGCTGGTCGCGGCGCTGCCGATCGAAGCGCACGCACAAGCATTCTCGCCCGAAGGCGCGAATCGATACGTGGCGGCGAAAGATTGGAGCGGCTTGCTGCGTTACAGCCGCACGTGGACTGCGGCGGAACCCGGCAACGCGACCGCGTGGTTCTACCTCGGTAACACCTACGGCGTCGGACTCAAGGACTATCCGGACGCGACCCGCGCGTTCGAACGTTGCGTCGCGCTGAGCCCGCAGTGGGCGCAGGCTTTCGACGCGCTGGGGTCCGCGTACGTTCAGAATGGCGAGTACGCGAGGGGCGCGGCCGCGTTCGAGCGTGCACTGCAGCTCTCGCCGCGCTCGCCCAACTACTGGAACAATCTCGCAGCCGCGTATTCGGATCAAAACAGATTCGATCTCGAGCTCGAGGTTCTCAACCGCGGCGTCCAGATCTCCGGACCGTATGCGGACGCGCACAACTGGTACGTGTTCGGCAACGCCTACCATCGGATGCGCAAGGAGCGCGAGGCGATCTATGCGTACGATCGCGCGATCGCGCTCAACCGCAATTTCGCGGAAGCCTACAACAATCGCGGGAGCGCCGAGCAACTGCTGAACAACTACGACGCCGCAATCTCCGACTATCGTCGCGCCGCGGCGCTGGGCGACGGTCTCGGCTCGCAGAACGCGATAACTCTGCAGCAGGGTCTCGCTGACGGTGGGGGCGGGTCGACGCCCAACTCCACTAATGCGGCCATCAGTCTGAACAATGGGATACTTCAACAAAGGGCTATCGACTACATGCAGAATCATCCCGGAGTGACTCACGACGACGCGGTCCAGTCGGTGAATCGCGGCGGGATGTGATCGCGAAGTTCAAATCCGGCCACCCCGACCAACCTGATTCTTAAATTAACCTTTCAAGGGTATAAACGATTGGTCGGTCGAGGAGCGGAGCGGCCGAGTGGATATCTCCGATTGTGCGAATCCTGGTGAGGGCACGCTCTCATCACCCGGTTTTTTTAACATTCGACCGGTGGCGGAGAATGGCCTTTTCCGAAACCAAGTCGATGCTGTGAACAACTGAGGTTTAGTCATCGATTTTTGTTTCGCGGGGAAGCTTCTTGTGAGATTTAATTCAAGACTCGGGAAGCGGCCAAAGGCGTGGCTACTTATTTACGACTGGAAATGGATTTCGAGAGGGAGCCCGGAAGATGGACTGGATTAAACCCGCATCCATAGTTGCCGTGGGTGCCGTCGTGGGTGCGAACCTTCGCTACTTCGTGAGCGACTGGCTGGCCCATTATCAGACCGCTTCATTCCCGCTCGGCACTCTGGTGGTCAACACCACCGGGAGCTTTATCCTGACTTTTTTCCTGGTTTGGACGACGGAGCGTGTGCTGTCGTCATCGCAATGGCGGCTACTGGTTGCGGTCGGGTTTTGCGGCTCCTACACTACTTTTTCGAGTTACACCTTTGAGACTTTCAAGATGATGGAGCAAGGCAGGCTGTGGGACGCCACCTTAAATTTCCTGGCCAATAACACTCTTTGCTTCGCTAGCGCCTTGTTGGGTGCTATCAGCGCGCGATCGATCTGATGAGTACCGACAAATACCTGCTCGTCAGTATCTACTTGAATGAAGCGGACAAGTGGGACCATCGTCCGCTGGATCTGGAGATTCTCAAGTTTTTATACGACTCCGGCTGCGCGGGCGGCACGGTGATACGAGGATTGGCCGGATTTACCAAGGGGGGTGGGGTGGTGACGACCTCGATCGTCGACATAGGGAGCAAACTGCCGGTGGTGGTGCAGTTCGTGGAGGCGGCGGCCAAAGTCGACGAGGTAATGCCGACCTTGAGGCGAATGGCCGGCAAGAGCAAAAGGCTGATCATCGTGCAGGAAGTTCTGACCGCATACATGAGCTAGATGCGACGCCGTGTTCGGTGGGCGGGATGCTGGTGACTGTTATGCTGCCGCGCTCGCGCTCCGATGAGTGTGGCCGGCGGATCAAATCCGGCCACCCCGACCAACCTGATTCCTGAATTAATTCAAAGGCACAAACGATCGATCGATTGAGGACCCGGTGACGCTCGCGCTTGGCGAGGTTGGTCTGTTACTTAATCCTGTGGAGAGGGCGGCATGAATAAAGCTGAATTCTATCGTAACGCGCGCACCGATTTGCCGGGGCCGATGGCTGGGGTGCGCGTACTCGAAGCGACCACGACGGCGGCTGGGCCGTTGTGCTCGGGAATGCTGGCCGATTTGGGAGCCGACGTAATCAAAGTCGAAGTACCCCAGGGCGAGGTAACCAGGCACATACCGCCATACTTCCCTGACACCAACGTCGGCGCGATCAACGGAACGATCAATCGCAACAAGCGCAGTCTAAGTCTCGTTCTCAAGTTTGCCGAGGCGCGCGACATCTTCCTGAAGCTGGCCGCCAAGTCCGACATCGTGGTCGAAAACTTCAAGACCGGCACGATGGAGAGTTGGGGCGTCGGTTATGAAGATGTGCGCAAGGTCAAGCCGGATATCGTTTACGTCTCGATCACCGGATGGGGTCAGTTCGGCCCTTATTCGACTCGCGCGGGTTACGATCCGATTGCACAGGCGGTTTCCGGCTGGATGTCGATGAACGGTCCAGTGGATGGGGAGCCGGTCAAGGCCGCAACTGCTATCGGCGATGAGTTTGGCGGATTGCACGGTGCTATCGGCGCGATGGCCGCGCTGCGCCATCGCGATCGGACTGGGGAGGGTCAGCACGTCGACGTGGCGCTGTTGGATGCCCTTAGCGGAAATACACTTGGGGCGATTTCAGCGATGGGCGTCGTCCCGCAAAAGCTCGGCAACGAGTTCGGATTTGCGGTGCCGTCCAATACTTTCCGATGCACAGACGGATGGGTCTATATCGCCGTGCTGCTCGATTCGCATTGGAAGGTGCTGGCGCGCCTGATCGGATTTCCGGAGCTGGCCGAAGATCCAGGGTTCGCAACTTTTCCCGGGCGTTCCGCGAATCGTGACGCCTGCAACGCGATAGTCGCGGCGTGGACGGCGGAGCGCTCGCGGGCACAAGTGGTCGAGGTTCTAAACCAGGCGGAGATAGCCGCCGGTCCGGTAAACACTTATCCCGAAGCGGTCAAAGATCCCCACGTGCTCGAGCGCGACACGATTCAACCTACGCAGATCGAAGATGGCTCGATCGCGATGCTCAATGGACCGGTGGCGAAGTTCTCGCGCACACCGACGCGCGTCCGCACCGGCGCGCCGGCGGTTGGCGATCACAACGACGAAATCCTCGCCGAGATCGGCATCGACGAGAAGGTTCGCGCGCGCCTGAAGAGTTCAGGAATAATCTAGATGATCCTCGGAGCGGTGCTGCGGGCGTGGCTGCTACCCGGCATCGCCACGTCGCTTGCGATAACAAGCCGCGGCGGGGTTCTCTCACCAGTACGCGCGGTGCGGTTCGGAAACCGGCTATGACTTCAAATCCATCTGTCCCATGCCGGTTTTAGGATCGACCGGCACCGAGGCGTGCGTATGGATGACTTTCCACTGGCCATCGACCTTGTGAAAAACGTCGGTCACGCGGAAAGTGGCTTCTGATGGCTTGCCGTCCTTATCCTTCCAGGTGAAATGCTGGATGCTGCGCGCCATCCCCAGCTTACCGTCGGTAACGACGACCAGCTCGACGAATTCACCCTTGACGTCCCTGGCATTGCCGAAGAAGTTATCCAAGTCGCCACGCACGGCGGTCGCGCCTTTGTACTGCAGCGGCGGGGCGAAATCATAGAAGTCGACATCGTTCTGGTCGATGTACTTCATCACCTCGTCGGCACTGGTGGCCGAGATGAGCTTGTTTTCGACCGCGGTAATCTGCTCTTTCGCGCTACTGGCCGCGCGCGCGTTCGAGCTGAAACTGGCGGCGACAATTGTGACGGCTACGATCGCTGAAGCCATCAAGCCAACTCTTTTCATTTTCTATCCTCCTGAAACCAGGGTTGATACTGGGAAGCGGCTCCGTCAAGTTTGGCCATTGCGCATTCTGCGCTAGCTGACCACCCACGTTCTCGCCGAACAGTACAGCGCAGAAATCAAACGTGCTATCAGAATCTCAAGAAGGAAGACTCGATCCGATCAAACCGCTAGTGAAGCCTGCCATAGGATAAGCGCTACGTGGCAATGTCTGAAGCCGACACAATCAACAAATTGCTCGAGGCAGGTGGCGCGGAAGCCCCGGCACTGGGTGCCCCTGGCCGTGAAGCACTCAGCTATCAACGGCTGCGCGCGCTCCGAGATCGGACCATACAAGCGCTTAACCGGATGCGAGTCGGGCGTGGCGATCGGGTCGCGATCGTGTTGCCCAACGGGCCCGAGATGGCCAGCGCCTTTGTCACTATCGCCTGCGCAGCCACCGCGGCGCCGCTTAATCCTAACTACCGGCACAATGAATTCGATTTCTATCTCTCGGACCTCAATGCCAAAGTCCTGGTGGTCGCGGCGGGGAGGGACAGTCCGGCGCGAGCCGCCGCGGCCGAGCGCGGGGTGCCGATTGTCGAGTTGGTTGCCGACTCAACCGGGCAGGCTGGTGAGTTCACCCTCAGGCCTCCCGCTTCGCTGACTGGGGATGCAGCCAATCCGGGCGCGACGGCCGCCGACGATGTGGCGCTGGTGCTGCATACTTCCGGCACCACCTCGCGGCCGAAGATCGTGCTGCTCACTCATCGCAACCTTACCGCCTCGGCACTCAACATCCGCGATACTCTGCGCCTGGGCCGCGACGACGTATGCCTTAACATCATGCCGCTGTTTCACATCCATGGCCTGATTGGCGCGGTGCTTTCGAGCATCGCAGCGGGAGCCTCGGTCGTATGCGCGCCGGGCTTCGACGCGATGAAGTTCTTCCGCTGGTTCCGGGAAGCCAACCCTACCTGGTATACCGCGGTGCCGACGATGCATCAGGCGATACTGATGCGCGCCGCGCGCAGCAGCGACGTTGTCAAAGCGGGGCGTCTGCGCCTGATTCGCTCATCGTCCTCCGCGCTGGCGCCACAAGTGATGGAAGAGCTGGAACGAGTCTTCGGCGTCCCGGTGCTGGAGTCCTACGGAATGACCGAAGCGTCGCATCAGATGGCCTCCAATCCGCTGCCGCCGGGTAAGCGATTTGCTGGCAGCGTCGGCGTGGCAGCCGGACCTGAGGTCGCGATTATGAACGAGGCGGGCGAGCTTCTGCAGGCCAATGCCCTCGGTGAAGTCGTGATTCGAGGCCGCAACGTAACCGCCGGCTACGAAAACAATCCCGAAGCTAACGCCCGCGCCTTTACCAACGGATGGCTTCGCACCGGCGACCAGGGCTATCTCGACCACGACGGTTACCTGCGCCTGACCGGCCGGCTCAAGGAGTTGATCAACCGCGGCGGCGAGAAGATCAGCCCGCTGGAAATCGACGTCGCCCTGATGGACCATCCCGCGGTCGCGCAAGCGGTCGCCTTCGCGATGCCCGACCCGATGCTGGGTGAGGAAGTTGCCGCCGCGGTGGTCTTGCGCGAGGGCACGACCGTCGATGAGCCCGAATTGCGCGCCTTCGTCCGCACGCGCCTGGCCGACTTCAAGGTTCCGCGCAGGATTTTATTTCTCGACTCGATTCCCAAAGGACCGACCGGCAAGCTTCAGCGGATCGGACTCGCGCACGTGCTGGGTCTGGGAACGTGAAGGTCACGATCTTCGGCGCCGGCGCGATCGGCGGTTACCTCGGCGTAAAGCTGGCCCAATCCGGCGCCGACGTAACCTTCATTGCCCGCGGGCCACATCTCGAGGCGATGCGCACCGGCGGTATCACGCTGATCAGCGACGGCCACAGCGTAAACATCAAGCCGCGATTAATGTCCGATCCAAACGACGCCGAGCCGCAGGACTACGTTTTCGTCACGCTGAAAGCGCATTCGCTTCCCGCCGCCGCGCCGCAAGTGGCAAGTCTTATCAGCGAGCGAACTGCCCTTGTGATGGGGGTCAACGGTGTCCCCTATTGGTACTTCTACGGGCTGGACTGTCCATGGCGCGACCGCACCATCGAGAGCGTCGATCCGGATGGCGTCATATGGCGAACGCTGCCGCCATCCAGGGTCATCGGATGCGTCCTTTATCCGGCGGCCGAGGTAATCAAGCCCGGCGTGATCGAGCATACTTACGGCAATCGCTTTTCCCTGGGCGAACCGGACGGCTCCAGGAGCGAGCGGGTACAGCGGTTGTCCAAACTCTTGATCGCGGCGGGTTTGAAGGCTCCCGTCAGGCCGCAAATTCGCGACGACATCTGGATCAAGCTATGGGGCAATCTGTCTCTCAATCCGCTTTCGGCGCTTACCGGTGCAACCCTCGATCGGCTGGCCGGCGAGCCGGATTTGAGGGACGTCAGCCGGACCATGATGCGCGAGGCGCAAGCCGTGGGCGAAGCGCTCGGGGTCAGATTCGCCGTCGATATCGAACAGCGCATCGACGGCGCCCGGGAGGTCGGCGCGCACAAGACCTCGATGCTGCAGGATCTGGAGCGAAGCAGGCCGATGGAAATCGACGCGTTGCTGGGCGCGGTGGTCGAGTTGGGCGACCTGACCGGCCATCCGATGCCCATGTGCCGCGCGATTTTAGCCTTGGTCCGCGAGCGCGCCCGCCTCGCCGGATGCTATCCGTGATGCGGTTATGCGTCCAAACCCTGAACCGCACCGGGCATACTGATGATGGAACCCGCCGCGGATTGGTATCGCAACGATGCGGCGATGCCGGTTAGAAGCCACGCCTGGAGTAAGAAGCAAGACTGCACTGACATATAGAGGCAGGTAACGATAAAGCAATATCCCGAGAAGGACTGCAAGGGAACTCCCGTTGAAAAGAAGGACCTCGTCGCCTTTTGCACTATCGATTGATAGCTCGCAAGTAGCTGCGGACTTACTGCTGACGCTGGCCATCGTTGGCGCAGCGCCAAGCCGCGCTACGCCTTCGCCGGCCGGCCGCCAGGCGCGCAATCGGCGCGACAACCGCTCATCGGGTGGCCGGTTCAAAACCCGGCCACCCCGAACGAATCCGATAACCAAACCGTCGAACGCCTTTGGTCCAGCGGTTGGTGCCGGACTTCTGCTGCTGCGTTAGCGCTCGGCTACGATCTCCGACAGGAACCAGGTGCGGCGTTCGGTTTCGTCGATCCAGGTCTCGATCAGGCTGGCGGTGGCAACGTCGTCGTGCTGGTCGCACAGTTCGTGAGTGGAGCGTAGTTCGCGCACCAACTGCAAGTTGTCGCCGCGCAGCTCGACCATCATTTCGAGCGGGGTGACGAGTTCAGCGTTGTTGTCCTTGAGGCGCTGATTGCGGGTGATGTCGCTGATCGAGCGGAGCGTGGTGCCGCCGATCTTGCGGGCGCGTTCGGCGATGTCGTCGGTCATCGCGAAGATCTGAGTACCTTGCTCGTCGAGGAGCAGATGGTAGTCGCGGAAATGCTTGCCGCTCATGTGCCAGTGGAAATTTTTGGTCTTGACGTAGAGCGCGAACACGTCGGCCAGCAACTTGCGCAGCGCGCCGGAAATTTCCAGCACCGCGTCGACGCTCAGATCGGTTACTGCTTCCAGAGATTTGTTGACTCGAATTGCGGAACTAGTCGCCATTGTCCTGTTCTCCTTTTTTGTTAGTTAGATTTTCGAACATTCCAGTTTCACCGCAGCTCAAAACCTGCCGGCCGCCATCTGATCGATTCAAACTGAAGGCGTGAAAAATGAACGCACAACCGCAGGGGTGTGCTGAAATTGGCGCAAGTGCTAGCCTCTGATGATAAGCGGTTCTTCAGAATTAGGCCCAACCGGCCTAGAGAATTCACATGACACCGCCACCTGAGACCCAGAGTGATCGATCGGACTTGGCCGCGGCCGTTCAGCCGACGCGACGCGTCCCTGCCGCGCAAACCGGGGTATTCCGCAAAGAAGGCGAATACTGGACCGTCGGATGCGGCGGCAAGAACTTTCGCCTGAAGGACACCAAGGGATTTGCGTATCTGGCGCATCTGCTGCGGCATCCCGGGGTCGAGTTCCACGCGCTCGATCTAGTCGGGGGAATCGCAGGCGACGGCGGGGAGGTCAGGAGCAATCGATCGGCGCGCGGCCTTGCGCTCTCGAGTGATGATCTCGGAAAAGCCGGAATTCAGATCACCAACCTGGGTGACGCGGGCGAGATGCTCGACGATCAAGCCAAGGTTGCGTATCGGCGCCGGCTCTTGGAGTTGCGCGAAGAGTTGGAAGAAGCCAAGGAGGCCGGAAGCGTCACGCGCGCGGAGCAAGCGGAAGAAGAGATCGATGCGTTGACGCGAGAGCTGTCGCGCGCCGTGGGGCTGGCCGGACGCGATCGCAAGGCGGCATCAGCCTCGGAGCGGGCGCGGCAGAGCATCACCAAAACAATCAAGGCGGTGGTGGACCGGATCGCGCAGAGCGATGCGGTGTTGGGCGAGATCTTCTCGCGATGCATCAAGACCGGCACGTTCTGTTCCTATCAGCCTGATCCGAACTTCCCAATTGCGTGGGGTTTCGCCGCCACGGATCGAGGTTCGACTGACGAGGTAGAAGCGCATCCAGTCTCGACCAGCGATACGGCGCCGCAGGCATCCTCGGCGGTGGTCGGCGTTTCTCCATTTTCGCTCGCGGAACGGACAGCGTTCGTGGGACGTGAAACTGAACGCGGCACGATTCGCGCGGCGATCGATCGCGCGCTGGGCGGCCACGGATCGGTCGTGATGATCGGGGGTGGGCCTGGAGTGGGCAAAACCCGGTTGGCGATGGAGATGGCGGAGTACGCGTCGCTCAAGGGTTTTCGATATTTCGTCGGTCACTGCCTGGAACGAGATGAACCGTTTCCCTATCTGCCGTTCGCGGAGATCATAGAGAGCGGCCTTGCCCAGGCTCAGAGCCTTGACAACTTCCGTCAGGGGATGGGCGACAACGCGGCCGCGCTCGCGCAGATCGCTCCAAGTCTTCGGCGAACTTTCCCGGATATTCCGGAGCCGTTCGATCTGCCTGCGCAGCAACGCCGCCGCTATCTTTTCCAGAGCCTTTTGGAAGTGGTCGCGCGCGTGTCCCAAGTTCAACCGCGACTATTCATCCTGGAAGATCTCCATTGGGCCGACGAGTCCACTCTCGCGCTCCTGACGCATCTGGCCAATCGTGTTTCGCAGTTACCGATTATGGTCATTGGGACCTATCGCGAAGGATATTCGGATGGCAATCCGGTGCTGGCCAGAACGCTGGAAGAACTGATTCGGCTGGGCATCCGTCCGCTGAAGTTGGGTGGGCTGTCGAAGGACGCCGTCGCGCAGATGCTGAATTGGCTAAGCGGGCGTGAGCCTCCGGAGAGTCTGGTGAGCCTTATTTTTGAGGAGAGCCAGGGAAATCCATTTTTCGTCGAGGAGGTGTACCGGCATCTGGCCGAAGACGGGAAACTCTTCGATGCGGACGGGCAGTTCCGCACCGGCATCGAGATCGACGAGGTCGACGTTCCGGAAAATGTGCGGCTGATCATCGATCGCCGGCTGGAACGGCTGGACGCAAACGACAAGCGGGTGCTGGCAGCGGCGGCGGTGATCGGGCGCAGCTTCAGCTTCAAGCTGCTGAGTGCCATTTGCCAGATTGACGTCGACGAACTCTTCACCGCGATCGAGAAAGCGCAGCATATGGGAGTGATCGTCTCGAGCTCCCAGGGTCCCGAGACGCCATTCATCTTCGCGCATGAACTTCTACGGCAGACGCTGCTTGCGACGATTTCGGCGCCGCGCCGACAGCAGTTGCACGCGAGCGTCGCCGACGCGATCGAGCGGCTCCATCCGGGCGCCGCCGCCGAACGCGCGGGAGAGATCGCGGACCATCTGCTGAAGGCGGGCTCGTTCGCCGACGAGCAGAAGCTGGTCCGGTATCTGACGCTGGCGGGTAAGAGCGCGCTTGACGGGACGGCATTTGAGGAAGCGAGGCGGAATTTCCAATCTGCGCTGTCGCATCAAGGCGCCGTCGAGGTACGGGAAAGAGCGCATCTCCTCGCGAGCCTTGCGATGGCCGACCTGGGTCTCGAACGATGGGACGCGGCGCTCGCCGATCTCCGCGAAGCGCTGGAAATTTCCACCAACCTCGGGGATCGGGAGATGATCGGGAGGAGCTTTACCGAATTGGCCGACACTTTTATCTGGGTTGGCCGCTCCCAGGAAGCAACCGAAACGGCTCGCCGCGGGCTCGCCTACCTTGAAGGAGAAATCAGCCCTAACCGGGTGCGCCTTCTCGCCGTCCTCGGTGAAGCCATGGGAGCTGCGGCAGGTCTCGAGCCAGCCTTCAAGGCGTTGCAGGAAGCTTTGACGATCGCATCGAAGCTCGCGGATCCAAAACTCGAGGCCAGAGTGCTGGGCGCCAGGTCGATTGTAAATCTACACTTCTTTCGACTTAGGGAAGCGGCGGCGGACGGCTATCTCAGCGAACAACTGGGCGGATCGGAAGTGGCTGCCTGGCAGCGCGCGCGACACCTGCGAATTCTCCACCAGACATTGGCACATCTAGGGCGTTCGGAAGAGGCGGTTAAAATCGCGGACGAGCTCGAGCCGCTGGCGATAAAGATAGGACAAGCTTACTCGGTCGCGCTGTGCGTCAGCACTCGGACGTGGACCGAATTTGGCAAAGAACCGGACCTGGCCAAACTCGAAGCCGGCTTCCAACAGGTGTCGAAATCAGACCAAAAGGTGCGGTTTCCCTTCTGGGAAGTTTTCTCCGAGGTACAGCTAAGTCTCGTCGATTATATTCGCGGAGACTGGGCAGGAGCTCTAGCTCATGCTCAAGCAGCCTCCCGCACCAATCCCAGGATGAGCTCAATCCATGGATTCGGCGAGGGCGCGCTGTTCAGACAGTTGGCCTACGCGCGCGATCGCGATGGCGCGTTCGCAATCTTTAATGAAACGCGCGGGTGGCTACCTACTACCAGCCAACATAACACCAGAGGTTCGTGGTGGATGCTTGCGCTGATAGTTGAGGGCCTCGTCATGCTCGGCGAGCGATCGCAAGCTGGACAGCTCTATCCGATGGTGCGTGAGTTGATCGACACCGGCGCCGTGGCGCTGTGGCCGATCTCGCGCTTCACGCAGACCATCGCAGGGGCGGCGGCTGCGGCCGCAGGTCAGTGGGAAGCCGCCGAAGACCATTTTCAAATTGCGATGCAGCAGGCTGAGTCCTTTCCCCAACGCCTCGAACAGGCGGAGATACGCCGCTTTCACGCGATGATGCTGATCGATCGTCACGCGCGAGGTGATCGCGAAAAAGCGCGCACGCTGCTTAGTGAAGCTCTGGAGAGTTATACGCGCATCGGCATGCCTCGCCACATCGAGATGACTCAGGCACTCATCGATTAGCTATAGGTCTACAGGCAGCTCCCGATTCTCCCGGCTTTGAGTATCGCACTTTCGTGCGGACACTTTTCACGCCTAAGGGTTGGAGCAACACTTATGAGCAGTGTTCATTCGACCTTTCCAAGTGATCTTAAGCCGTCGGCAAAATATCGGCTGCCGGCGCGGACCGAGCCGAGATCCATCGACAGGCTATACGTCATCAGCATCCTTGTTTTGGCGATCATCGGGAGCATTGGCTATGTAGCCGGCTGGCTCTCGCCGGGCTTGCTGACGCAAACCGTGGTGAGCGGATTCGAACAGGTCAACGGCGTACATTCCGGCTTTCGCCTCAATCACGCCATGGCGGATGATTGTTTCTATCGATATAGTTAAACCGGCTCCACGGCCGTTGTGCGCCCCTTTTTCACGCCTGAGGGTTGCAACAACACGATGATGGCTTATTCTGAATGAGTCCTTCTTCGAGATTGTGTCTTCCCAGGTAAATAACAACACCATCTCTTCTGACCTGCCGGAGATCTCTCGCGAGGAACTTCGGCGGCGGCTGCACGACCCCGCGCTCACGATCGTGGATGTTTTGCCGCCGGCGTCCTACGCGGCGGAACACATATCGGGCGCGCTCAGTATCCCGCTCGAGCAGCTCGTGAGCCGCGCGGCGGAGCTTCTTCCCAACCGTGATGCCGAGATCGTCGTTTATTGCGGCAAGCTGAGCTGCGAGCGCAGCCCGGAAGCGTTGCGTCATTTGCAGGAACTCGGTTACTCGAACGTTCGGGATTATCCAGGAGGTCTTGCCGACTGGATCGAGTCGGGAGGACCAACGGAGAACGTCGCGGAGAAGGCGGCAGAAGCGCCATCAGAGCCAGAACCAGCGCCCTCGCTTTCGAGCGGGCCGCCGCTAACGGTTCCACCGGGAGGAATCGTCGGCCGGGGACCGGCACGGGTGCCAACCGGGCAGTGGGACAAGCAAGTTCTCCGGCTGGTCGAACGAACCTCGACCTTACAGCTGTTTCTGATCTGGACAGTGATGATCATGCTGAGCGGAGTCGTTTACTGGCTCGCCGCGTTGCTGGGCGAGCACGGCCTGCTCGAGGAAGGCGCGCCGGTGGGCGTTGGTCTCAAGGGACTGACGAGCGCTCTCTACTTCAGCTTCGTGACCGCGATCTCCCTGGGCTATGGCGATATCGTACCGATCGGGTTCGTGCGAGTACTCGCGATTGCGGAGGGGGTCGCCGGCCTGCTGGTTTTTGGCGCAGTAATCGCCAAGTTCGTCTCGCACAAACAGGACGAGCTGGTGAGCGAAATTCATCGCGTCACGTTCGAGGATCGGCTCGATCGCCTGCAGACCAACTTGCACCTGGTTATTTCGGAGATGCTGTCGGTGACCGCGATGTTCGAAGCTCCGCACGCCAACCTGCAACGAGTCAGCACCCGATTGGACAGCGCGGCGCTGATCTTCCTCAGTGAGGTGCGCGCCATCCACGATCTCCTCTATCAACCGCGCTTGGCGGTCGAGGAAGGGGTGCTGGCCTCGATTCTTGCCACCTTGGCTTCTGCCCTTACCGTATTTTCCGAGCTGCTACAGGGTCTGCCCGCGGAGTTCGCGCGCTCGCAGCCACTGGCAATTGCGATCGAGAACCTGACGCGTATTGCCGACGACATCTGCGGAACCTGCATGACGCACGACTATACGCCCAGGCTCGTCTACTGGATGGATCGCATCCAGGCGACGGCGCGCACGATCAAGTAAAGCCTCCCGCCATCCGATTTCGGACTTTCTAGATCCGCCCGGAAGCGGCCAGGGCCCTTGCCGAGTGATCGCTAGTGCCGGACGGAGTGCGGCCTTGAGCCTGAGCGCTCGGCCGAGTGCGCGCGGGCGGCGCCATGAATTCCGGCCCCACGGGATCCTTGACGGTGCCGCGGATGATCCAATCGATCTCACGACGCGCGGCGCCGTCGAGCGACCATCCCATCACGTCGCCAACCGGATCGAGCTGGCCCGGATGTCGTGCGCCCCACAGCGCGCTGATGACGCCGGGCTGATCGAGCACCCATCTGAGCGCGAGATGTATGACTCGTTTTCCGTAATTTTCCCGGGCGAACCGATCCAGCAGCGCAACGGCCTGCAGGTACTGCTCGAATCGCGGCGGCAGGAATTTGGGATCGGTCTTGCGCAGGTCGTCGCCCTCGAATTTGGTATCGCGATTCATCCGGCCGCTGAGCAATCCGCGGCAGATCGCGCCGTATGCCAGAACCCCGATGCCTTCCCATGCGCAGTACGGCAGGACGTCGCGTTCGATCTCTCGCTCGAAAAGATTGTAGGGAGGCTGCGCGGTATGAATCGGAGCTACCCGGCGGAACTCGTTCATTTGTTCCTGCGAAAAGTTGCTTACGCCAATCGCGCGGATCTTGCCTTGCTTGAGGAGGGTGGCCATCGCGTCGGCGGTCTCATCGATCGGCGTCATCGGATCAGGCCAGTGCACCTGGTAGATGTCGATCACGTCGGTCCGCAGTCTTTTCAGCGAGGCCTCGATCTCGCTGAAGATTCGCACGCGGCTGGCGTTGCGAAACGGCTCGCCGTTGGTCCAGTCGAGGCCGACCTTGGTGGCGATCGAGACTCGCTGTCGCAAACCGCCTGCTGCGAGCGCTTTCCCGACGATCTCTTCCGACTTGCCGAAGCCGTACACCGGCGCGGTATCGATCAGGGTGATTCCACGATCGATCGCGGAGTGGATCGTGCGGATCGATTCCTGTTCATCGGTGCCGCCCCACATCCATCCACCCATCGCCCACGTACCCAGACCGATTCGCGAAAACTGAAGATTCGCGCTTGAGATTCTCGTGGTTTCCATATTTTGCTCCTTTGACCTGAAGTTAAATGGTGTCACGGCATTACGATTTGTCCGGGTCCGACCGGACGGGTTGAACCGGCTCGCCGTCGCGAACGGCCTGGCCGACGCTCATCGCAACCAGATCGCCGTCGTGGACATCGCCTGACACGACGACGTCGATGCCGTTGTCGTGTCCGAGGTGAACCTCAGCCAGATGGAGCCGGTTGTCGCGGACGATCGGCAGGTAGATCTTGTCGTCGCTGAACACGAGCGAATCATCCGGCGCGACGAGACCGCCCGCCGATGCCTGGGTCGTCAGACGCACCTTGCCGTACATTCCCGGCATCAGCTTGAGATCGCTATTTGGCAGATCGATCTCGACCAGCATCGTGCGCGAGTCTTCGGCGAGCGCCGGCGGATGACGGGTCACCGTGCCGTCGAATTGCTGGCCGGGATATTCCTCGACGGACACCGATGCGTGGTCGCCATCGTGGATAAGAGGCGTTAGCGGCTGTGGGAGATAGGCATAGATTCGCAGCGGTTGCAGCGTCGCCAGCTGCACGATCGGCGACGACGTGGTGTTGGTCGGGAAACCTGGGCCCGCCACGGGAGAAACAGGCGCGGTAGCCGCGGGAATCATTGCGCCCGGGTCGAAATATCGGGCCGTGATGATTCCATCGACGGGAGCACGCACGACTTCGTAGGCCTGCGTCGCGAGCATCTGCTGGTAAACAGCCTGGGCCTGCAGCATCGACGCCTGCCAGTTGTCTGAGGTCTGTTGAGACACGACCTGTTCTTTCACCAGGTACTTATAGCGGTCATAGGTGACCTTCTGCAGTTTGTAATTCGCAAGTGCGTTGGCGACCTCCTGGTCGGTTTCTGGTGATTCGAGAATCGCGATCACCTGGCCCTTCTTCACGCGGTCGCCTTTGTCGACATAGATAGTCTTCAAGTAGCCGGGTATCTTCGCGTAGACGGGGGTCTCCACGTAGCCGCGAATCGTGATCGGAATGTCGTACTCGCGTGCGCTCCCGCTCGGATGAATCGGTTCCACCAGCACGCGTGGCCCTCGGTCGACCTGGGCATCAAGCTGACCGGTCTCCTGCTGTAGCCGCATCTCATATGCGAGCACTATTCCGGCCGAGGTCGCGAACGCGAGAACGACCGCGATAGCGCTCGCGACGATGAAGCGCCGCCGGCTTCCTTTTTCTTTGTTGGGTGTCGCGTTGTCTTTTGATTCCACTGGATAGTCCTCCGCTTACGCGCCCGGCATCGTGATGGCGTCGATCTTGGCGTCGCGCTGAGCTTTGGTGATTAGCGTACGGCCGAAAATCGAATAAATCGCCGGCACCACGAACAGAGTCATCAGGGTTGCTGCGAGCAGGCCGCCGATCACGGCGCGGCCAAGCGGCGCGTTTTGTTCCGAGCCCGAGCCCAGCGCCAATGCCATCGGCAGCATGCCGAGAATCATGGCGAGCGCGGTCATGATGATCGGGCGGAAGCGGACGAGTCCGGCCTCGATCGCGCTCTCGATCGCGCTCTTGCCCTCTTCGCGCAATTCGTTGCCGAAGGTGATCAGCAGGTTGCCGTTGGCGACGCCGACACCGACCGCCATGATCGCACCCATCAATGACTCGACGTTGATCGTGGTTCCGGTGCTCACCAGCATCCACAGCACCCCCGCCAATGCTCCCGGAACCGCCATGGTGATGATGAAAGGCTCGAGCCAAGACTGGAAATTCGCGGCCATCAGCAGGTAGACCAGAACGATTGCGAGCACGATGCCTCCGCCCAGCGTGCGGAACGACTCGCGCATCGCCTGGCTCTGGCCGCGTACGTTGATCAGCGTGCCGGCCGGAAGCTGACCCAACGAGGCGATCGCGCGTTGCACCGCGCTGGTGGCGCTGCCCAGGTCGCGCCCGGAGACGGCGCAATCGACGTCGATCACACGCTGAACCGAGTAGTGGTCGACCACTGCGGGATCGACGCCATGCTGAACCGAAGCGACGTTCGACATCAGTTGCGCCGACCCGGAGGGGTTGTTTATTTGTCCCTGGGTGAGTGGAATGTTCTCGATCGCGTCGACCGAGTCCATCAGATGGTACGGCGACTGAGGTATGACGTTATATTGCACGCCATTTTTCGGGTCGAGCCAGAAGTTGGGTTGAAGCAAGCTGGCACCGTACAACGTCGCAAGCGCGCTCGATGTCGCCTGTTGTTCGGTTACACCGACCTCCAGGGCTTTAGTCCGATCGACGTTGACCTTGAGTGTCGGGTAATCAAGCGGCTCGGCGACTCGAATGTCGACTATTCCCGGAATGCGTTTCAGTTTGTCGCGAAGCTGTGCCGCATAGGCGTAGTCCGAGTTCAGGTCATTGCCGGAAATCTGCACGTCGATCATTGCAGGCAGGCCAAAGTTCAGGACCTGGCTGATGATGTCCGCAGCCTGGAAATATCCAACGACGCCGGGGTAGTCATCCGCTAGCATCCGGCGAATTTTGTCCTGATAGGCTTGAGTCGGATGATGATTCGGCTGTAGTTGAATCAAGATATCGGTGTCCTGCGAGGCTACGCTGTCGGTCTGGTAGAAGCCGAGGTCGAAGTACAGCGGGATGCCGATGTTGTCGCTGATACTCTCGAGTTCATTGGGCGGGATAATCTTGCGAGTCGAATTTTCGATCGCCTGAACGATCTGTTCGCTGCGCTCAATGCGCGTACCAGTGGGCGCGCGAACGTGCATGCGCATCATTCCAGCATCAACGCTGGGGAAGAAATCCTCACCCACCACCAAAATGAGCGGGATGGTGGCCAGAATTGCGCAACTTACCGCGGCGAGAGCGATCGCACGATGCTCGATGAATGAGCGGAGCGCGGCCACATACGCTTCGCGGATGCGCGCAACGCCCGCCTCGAACTGGAGCAGCAACCTTCCGATCCGGGTACTCGCGTCAGGCTCCTCGTGGCGCTCGGGAAGCAGGTGCGAGGCCATCATCGGCACCAGCGTCCGCGAGAGCAGGTACGACGTTAGCATCGCGAATACAACCGCGAGCGCGAGCGGAGTGAACAGGAACCGCGCAACCCCGGTCAGCAGCACGACCGGGAAAAACACGATGCAGATCGATAGGGTGCCGACCAGGGTCGGCGTCGCGATCTGATGGGCGCCGTCCAGGATCGCAACCAGCAACGGCTTGTTCATCGCGTGGTTGCGGTGGATGTTCTCGACTTCGACAGTGGCATCGTCGACCAACATTCCGACTGCAAGTGCGATCCCGCCGAGCGTCATCGTGTTGATCGTCTGTCCGAAGAGCTTAAGTGCAACGATCGCGGTCAGGATCGAGAGCGGAATCGAGGTGATCACGATCAACATGCTGCGTCCCGATCCGGTGAAGATCAGGACCATAAGCGCCACCAGGAAAGCAGCAATTCCCGCCTCGCGGACTACCTCGAACAGGGCGGCGCGAACGAATTTCGATTGATCGAAGGTAAGATCGACCTTGATTCCCGTGGGCGCCGTCGCGCGGATAAATGGAAGCCTTGCCTTCACCGCATCGACAACCGTCAGCGTCGATGCCGCCGCGTGCTTTATCACCATGAGGTACGTGCCTGGTTTCCCGTCGATGCGCACAACGTTTGTGGCCGGTTGATGGGTATCGGTGACGTGCGCAACGTCGCCCAGCAGCACAGGTGCACCGTTGACGATCTTGACGGGCATCTTGTTGAACTCGTCCATGGTGCTAGGGCTCATATTGATGTCGACGTGGTATTCGAAATGGCCGATTCGCGCGGTTCCGGCCGGAATGATCACATTCGAGGTTGCGAGCGAATTGCCTATGTCGTTGGCCGAAACGTTGTTGGCGTAGAGCTCGGTCGGATCGATATTCACCATAACCGCCCGCTCCACGCCGCCGAGCGGCGCAGGCGACGAGAATCCGGGAATTGTGAAAAGCTGCAACCGCAGGAAATTGAACGCGTAATCGAAAAGCTGTTGGCTGGACTTGATATCGCTAGTGACGTTGAGCTGTGCAACTGGGACGTTCGATGCGTTGTAGGAAATGATCTGTGGCGGTTCGATGCCGCGGGGAAGCTGGGAGAGGATCGTTTCAGAGACGGCATTAATCTGCGCGATCGCACTCGCGATGTCAGCATCGGGCTGGAAATAAACCTTCAACAAACCGATGCTCAGCATCGATTCTGATTCGATGTGCTCAATGCCGTTGACGGTGGTGGAATAGGCGCGCTCACTGATGATCACCATCCGCCGCTCAACATCGATTGGGGAGAGCCCTGGGTAATACCAAATCACCATCACGACCGGGATGTTGATGGCGGGGAAGATGTCTACATTCATCAAGGCGAACGAAAGGCTGCCCAGCACCAGCATCAGCAGCGCCATCACGACGACTGAAATCGGGCGGCGTAGTGCCAAGCGTACGAGCCACATCATGATCGAAATACCTCCCCGCAAGCAGAGGGCTGTTCGGGTGCCCTACTATCGGATGGGCGTGAACAGTGGCATCACAAGTTTCGTGCGACGCCTTCTCACATTGTTTATTTGCTGGCGGGTGTCGAAGAATGAGCGAAATCGCGATTCGTGCGGCGATATTTCACGCCCAATCTGCAAGATACTCGATTTTCAGGTGCGGCCCGGCCGGGTGAAGGAGGTCTACTGGTAGAGGAGGCAGCGCGATAACTCGCGCGATCGCGGCGGAGCGACATGAGAGGCAGACCGGCGATTCGGCGAAGCCTGGACGGCTTCTGAACCGCCAGATTTCGGCCTTATCACTGGCAAAGCGCGGGGAAACTCGTCTTGAGCCGATCCAGCTTCGGCATGTCGTTGATGACAATGTAGGGCTGATCTGGATGCAAAGCCAGATAGTTTTGATGGTATTTCTCGGCCGGATAGAAGCCCGTGAGCGGGACAACTTTGGTTACGATCGGCTCGGAGAATGCCTTTTCCCGGGTGAGTTGCGCGATGTAGTCCTCTGCCATCTTCTTTTGTTCGTCGTTCGCATAGAAAATCGACGACCGGTATTGAGTTCCTGAATCCGGGCCCTGTCGATTCAGCTCAGTCGGATCGTGAGCGACGAAAAAGAAGACCTTCAACAGATCGTCGTAGGAAACCTGCGAAGGATCATAGGTAACCTGCACGGATTCAGCATGTCCGGTCGTTCCGGTGCTGACGGTCTCGTAATTCGCGGTATCCGCGTTTCCTCCCGCATATCCGGAAACGACGTTGGTTACGCCCTTGACGTGCTTGAAGACGGCATCGACGCCCCAGAAACATCCGCCGGAGAAAACAGCGGTGGCGGAGTCGCGGTCTTTTGCCTGCGCGAGAGCGTCGAGCGGCGCGACGGTGCATAAGGCGCTTACAACCAGCAGGAGCGTGAGTATCCGCATCGTTCGCGAGATCATAGATATAATTTTCTCCAAATGCGCCAGCGCAGTCTATCTCTCAGTCTCTGGCGTTCGAAGTCATTAGTTGCCACCACTAACGGGGCGATCCGATAGTACTGCAGAGGCCGCGGCGGGCCGGGCAGTTCCTGCGCCCAACAGACCGTTCCGCCAACGATTTGCGCGCCACTCATTGCGCGCCATTTCGTTTCGCCACGCGGACCACGCATCAGGAGTTCCAGCTTGCCGGTACCGCCGCGCCAGCCTGTAGGCTCATTCGTGGCGCCGATTATTACCGCGTCCGCGGGGTAGGTGTCCGTGACCTTCGCGTCGTGGAGGGTGGCACACAACCGAGCACCGCGCCGCCGCTCGCGATCGTAAGCGGCAGGCCCCAGACCGTGCCGCCGGCATCGCGGAAGAGGCCCATCCGATCGCCGGTTCCATTTATGTCATTGGTTGGATGGTTTCCCGCGATGATGAGAGTGCCGTATTGGCCTTCCAGACCAGCGAGCGGTACGTAGGGCGCGCGCGGCGGCTCGCAATGTCCGTTGCATGCGGCCAGTACGGCAGCGACCACCGCTAGTATTTCCATCGTTGCCAACTTCGCGCAGCTTTGGTCGTCGCCTCACTCGAGATGGTAGTGTGCAAGACCGTCGCGCGCTTTGGCGTCTCATCATTCATTATTTTTTGAATCGCTCAAATGCGTTTTGGTGAATAGCGTTTGCCCGAGCGCTCTTATCGAAGCGACAAGGCCGGAAATTTTCCGAAGCGCACCGTTCAGAGTCCAGGTGCAGCGTGATGATTGAGGGCTGCTCCAGGATAGAGGGTCAGGTGAAATCGAGCAGTGGCTCGCCGCCGCGCGCGGTCGCTTCGGCAGCGCGATGCGCATCGCCGACTTGCGCGGGCGGATAACGCCGGGCTGGTGGTAGCCGCAGAGCGCCCGAGGGCCATACGGTCGAGCACGGAACGGACGACATCGACGCACGCGGGCAGCGTCGCGACGAGCCAGTGGAACAGGAACCATCCCTGGGCGATATCAGTCTTTGCTACAGATGCTGGCAGCCGGTATTTTTCACGATGGCCAATTTTTCCGCCTCGGTGTGGTGCGAGAATTTTTCACAACAGCAATCGGCAACGGACGTGAAACCTCACGCGGACGGTCAGACACTCGCGATCACTGGAATCACGGGTCAGGTCGGCGGGGTCGTCGCTACGACCTTGCTGGCCGCTGGCCAAACGGTGCGGGCGGTGGTGCGTAGTGCCGACAAAGGAAAAATCTGGGCGGCGCAGGGATGCGCGGTTGCCTTGGCGGAGATGAGCGACGCCAGAGCACTGGCGGCCGCATTCGCCGGCGCCGATGGTGTGTCATTCTGCTGCCGCCAAACTTCGCACCGTCGACAGGTTTTCCCGAAGCAGTGACGATCGTCGCGGCATTGCGTACGGCGCTTGAAGACGCGCATCCCGGCAAGATCGTCTGCCTGTCGACGATCGGTGCTCAAGCGAGCCAGCCAAATTTACTCACTCAACTGCAAATCATGGAGCAAGCGTTGCGACGCCTCTCTATGCCGATGGCATTTCTTCGCGCCGCCTGGTTCATGGAAAACGCGGCCTCTGATGTCGAACCGGCAGTCAGGACCGGCGTGGTTCAGAGCTTCCCGCAACCGCTGGACAAGCCGTTTCCGATGGTCGCGACCGCGGACGCTGGCCGCGTGGCAGCCGAGTTGCTCCAGCAGAGTTGGAGCGGACGAAAGGTGGTCGAGCTCGAGGGACCCCATCGCATCACTCCCAACGAAATCGCCGCAACCTTTTCAAAGGTGCTGGGTCCTGAGCGTCAAGATGCAGGCGGTCCCGCGCGAGAAGTGGGAAGCACTGTTTAGAGCGCAAGGAGTGGCCAACCCTCTGCCACGCATGCGAATGCTCGATGGTCTCAACGAGGGTTTGATCGAGTTCGAAGGTGGCGAGGCGGGAGCGCGCAAAGGCACAGTCCCTCTCGAGACGGTTCTCAGAGATCTCGTGGCTCGGCAAAAATAGAATCGGGAGCGGCGGTTTATTTCCCTCGCTTTTGCTCCGTGCGAGGATGCCGGTTTGTATCCGGGCATCCCGGCCAGGAGCAGCTTCTGGTGAGCGCGACCTTCATGGCTGGCGTGAAGGGCCTGCGCTGCAATGACTGACAGCAAGCGCGCGCGAGGTCGCGGGCCGGCGCGGCATCGTCGCTTGGCGATGCCAATCGACGAGCCGCGCCGGCCTCTGGCTTCCTCATCAACCCGCAGCGACTCGATGGTCTCGAGTCACGCTGCCGATCCACCAATCACTCGAGCGCGTACACCGCGCCCTTGCCGCTCCAAATCGATCGGTATTCAACTGCGACCGGCTCCGGCAGATTAGGAAGCGCGAGTGAGGCAAACCGCAGTTGCTGAAACTGCAGACTGTCTTCCCGGTACATCCCCGCAAGGTAGCGCGCTCCAAGCCGGATCATTTTCAGCATCTCGCCTAATCGCGGCGCTTCTCCTTCCTCGAAACTCAGCTCGCCACGCGCACGCTCCTGGTCGGCGTCTTGATAGTAGATGGCGGGAGCATAGACCAGGTTCCACAACTCCGCGGTATTGAAGTTGAGGTTTTGCTCGGCGGCATCGAGCAGTTCGAGAACGGTCTTGTTCGTCGTCCAGTATGCCTCCGGCTGCAAATGATGGATCGCTCGCGTCAGCGCAGGATCGACGAAGCGCGTCGCGATCGCCGGATACTCCTCGACCAGTCTATGTCTTCCCGAATACTCGAGGCTGCGCTGGACCAGGCCGCCATAGAGCATCCGATGCAACGCCTTGTACACCGCATGCGGGTGACGGACGCGCTCGGCCATCGCAAGTCCGATCGTACCGACCGGGCCCATGTTGGTCAGTGCTTGGCGAATGTCGTGCCGATCCGCAAGCAACTGCGCGGGATTCGCGACCTTCGCCGGCGCATCAAAGAAATCGTCGATCCAGTGGGCCGCATAAGTCAGATACGACTTCGTCCGCGCCTCGTCCCATCGGCCGGCAGACACGATGCCCAGGATGAACGCATGCGCCTCGACCTCATGGTAGGAGTGAACCGCGCTGGTCGACGGACCGAACTGATCGTAGAGCCCCGCCTTGACCAGCGTGCCGATGAAATCGCTTTCGCCGGCTCTCACCGCCGCCAGCAGGTCTCGCCAGAATGGGACTGTTCCGTATAAAGCCTCGAGACGGGAACTCTCTCCGACTCGCTCTGCGTAAGTTTTGTCTATGTTCATTGCAGATCCTCTTGTTTGAGGTGTTGGTCTCGGAAAAAGAACGGCAGTGATTCACTTCTCATGGGTCGTTCCGTTGTGCTCGGGCTGATGCCGATTGATCGGATTCACCAAAACCCGGCGTCCTCTCTTGCAGGCAGCGGCGCGACTTCCAGGCGCGGTGGACGTGGCGCCGGCAAAGACGCATTGAACCGCAGCACGCGGCGATCGCCCTCGGACGCAAACAGAAATTCGAAGCCCTTGCGGATGTACTCCTCCAGTTTCTCCCCCTGCAGGATCATGGGTTGGAGCCAAATCTCGCCTCCTTCGACGGTTTCCGCATAGGGGTTGCGGATCGGCTCTGAGGCCGGAACGAAGTTGAGTTGAGTGTGCGGCGCCGTCAGGTCGAACGGTTTGATCAACGGGTAAAGGATGATCGCCTTTGCTTGCAGCAGTCCGGCGACGGCGGGTGCGACTCTCTTCGCGATGCCCGCGGCGCCTCTGGAAAGCGACCACAGCTCGCCGCCTTCGATTACCGACTTGGGCGGCAGATGGCTCACGTCCGGCCTCGGGAAACTCTGTGGCAGCGTGGCAAGATCGTGCACGATGAAGCCTCCGACCATGCGCTCGGGCGGCTCGCCTTCGTTCACGAAAATTGCATAGACATTTGCGCACATGAGGTGGGCCCTTCCAACCTGACATCCCGCCTTCTCTCTGAATCCGACGCCGCCAGTGGCGCGCGCCTTCGCGAGGCACTCGCCAAAGATTTGCCGCTCGTGATCTGTTGTCAGTTGACGCAATTCCATTTGAGATTCTCCTGGGTATTGAGTTGTTAGCTGACGGTCCCTTGCTGTTTTCGAACCCGCTCTCAGAGCGCGCGCAGACATTTGGGAGGTGCTCGCTGCGCGGCAGCCGCGGTCCGCTCGAAAGGAGAGACGGCGCCCATCCGCAGGGACGGAGCAGAGTCGATTTCGGAAACTGATTTGCTCGGATCTGGGAGCGCGTGAAGACTAGCTGCACTCGCGACGCGCTCGCTGGAGGGCGTGGCAAACGCGACGGCTGTTTGATGCACTTTTTGTCAATATCATAACACTGTCAGCTATGAGCTGGTTCCCGATGTCTACTATCTGTTCATCAATTGATGACTGCTGGTCACATGCAGAATCGGAAAGACAGCCACGCTACCGCCGTCCTACCTTGCGTCAACTGCCAGGAGTAATTACGGTTAGCGGGCGCGACAAATTGGACGCGGAACATGATTAGGAAGTGTGCGCTTGCTAGCCAACGGTCTACACGGCTAATGTGCGTCGGGCAGGCTGCAATATGGTGGCGAAGAGCAGAGAATCGGCCCGGCTCGAAGGCCTCGTCCGAAACATCCTGAACTACTCGGAATCGCAAGCCGGGGAACGTACGGTCAAACGTGCCCAGCGCTACCTTTCTTCCATCTCTCGAGTGAGTTATGCCGGCGCATTACGCAGCCTGTTCGACCGGAGCCAATTACACGAAATCATCAGGGAGTTACAGCGAGTCCTGCCGGACCTCAATCGACGGGTATTCGCTGAGACCGAACTGGCTCGGTTGGCGGAGATTGCCGCGAGCTTCGGTGCGGTCTTACAACCGGGATCTTTTGAAGGCCGCCACGGCCAAACGCTGCGGGGTTTCTACGTCAACGACCATTCGATGCTGAAACGACCGCTCATATGCGTAAATACCGCGCATCACCGCGTCGGCGTCGCCGCCGCCTTCTGGCACGAGATGGGGCATCATTTAAGCCGCGCGATATTTGGCGAGCATAGCGGTCAGCTCAACATGTCTTTGGCAGCCGGGTACCAGGATCATTTGACCAATCCTGAAGAAATAGTTGCCGATATGGTGCTGGCACTCGGAGGCTATCCGAAGACGGTCGCCGAACGGCTCTTCGATGGCTCTCCAACGAAAGAGACGGATCCGGACATCTGCCTGTTGATCCCGAAGGCCAGCGAACATCTGCGTTCCATCAGAGGCCCCGACCTCCAGGCCCGCGTCGAGGCGGCCGAGAGCCTGCAGGTCATGGCCGGTATGATTCACACTGCAAAACTGCGCGCAGCTTTACTTGGTGAGTACGACATATGACCAGAAAAACCTTGGGTGGAGTCTTGAAACAGGCCCGCCACGAGCTTCGTCTTACGCAACATGAACTCGCCAGCCGGGTGGGCGTGAAGGCCAGCCATATCGCTTATCTCGAAAGCGGCAAGCGAAGGCCGTCGCTGCCGCTGGTCAAGCGGATCGCCAACGCGCTTGGGCTGGATCGCCGTGAATTGCTCTTCCTGGCTCATCCGGAATCGAAATATTTGGTAGGCAGCGTTGATCGGCACGCCGCGACCAAGGCGAACGATTCATGGCGAAAGTTTGCCTCAAATCGCGCGGTTCTCAAGCGTCACAACGTTACCCCTTCCGAGCTCCGGCTGTTGAAGCAGGTGAGCCTGCTCGAACCGGTGGCCTCTCCGAATCATTTTCTGTTTATTCTCAACTCGATCCGGCAAGCCGCAGTGCCGAAGGACTAGCCCAGGCAGAAACGAAAAGGCCGAACGATCAGTATGATCGTCCGGCCTTGCGCTTTTGGTTGGTAAGTCTGTCGCGACGGCGGCGAAGTGCGCGGCCCTCGTTACGAGGCGAGCGCCGCGACCGAGCCGACTGACTCGGGCACTCCCGAGGCCGGCAACGGCCGCGATCCCGGCTTCACTTCGAACGGCGAGACCAGCTCCAGTTCCTTGCCCATTTCGCGCACCGCAGGCATCACCTCGGTCGCGATCAGCCTGATGTTGTTCAAGCGGTCTTCGGTCGAGATCGGACCGTCGTTCTGCCAGAACGCGAAGATTCCCGGCCGCAACACCTCCAGGACCTTGCGGATCTTCGGGAGCACCGACTTGGGCGTGCCGCAGATCACCTGCATCGCACGCTCGACTTGCGGGAACGCATCGAAGATCTGCTTGCGCGTCGCCGCGATGTCGACCTGGTTTTCCTTCCACGCCCCCGAGCGCGTTTCGATTTGCGCCTGGGCCAGCCGCTCTTCGGCGCTGTTTTGCTGCGCGCCCGCGAACGGCGTCCCCTTGGCGGCGTTGGGGTCCGAGAACTGGCGCGCGACTCGGCGGGTCGCCTCGCGCGAGTTGTATCCCGGCGGGAACATCCACTGCGGCTGCCCGAACAGGCTGTAACCGATTCCGGCGCCGCCGAACATGTCGAACTTCGCGATCTCGCGCGCCTTCTCTTCGGTCTCCGCCACGTAGACTTTCTGCAGATAACCAAAGTTCTCGGGCCCGACCTGATAGCCTTCGCGCGCGGCGGCGTCGCGATAGATGTTCCACAGCTCGACGGTCGGCTCCAGGAACGTCGCGAGCGCGACGTACGGATAGCGATGCTTCGCGCACCACACCACCGTCTCCGGACTCAGCAGGCCCGGAATCCAGATCGGAGGATGCGGCTTCTGGATCGGCAGCACCCACGGATCGACGAAGCGGTAGTTGAAATGCTTGCCCTCATAGCGCCACGGCCCCGGCTGCGTCCACGCGCGCACCACGAAGTCGTGCGCCTCCTCAAAATACTCGCGGTTGTAGCCGGGATTCGCGTTGGTCGCGAATTGCTCCGAGCCCGCGCCGCGCACCCATCCTGCGACCAGCCGCCCACGCGAGATCATGTCGATCATCGCAAGCTCCTCCGCCAGACGCAGCGGATTGCCCACCACCGGGAGCGGATTGCCCAAAAGCACGATCCGCACCTTCTTTGTGATGCGCGCGAGAATCGCAGCCTCCACGTCCATCACCGAGCCCATGCAGAACGCGGTGTCGTGATGCTCATTGAGCATCACGCCGTCGAAGCCGAGCTCTTCGGCCATCACCTTTTCATCGAGATACTCATTGAGCAGTTGCGATCCCTTAACCGGATCGAAGTGCTTGTTGGGAATCCCGAAGAAGCCGTGCTTGATGATCTCGTCGTTGGGAACGTACCGATATGGGCGTTCGGTGAAATACATTACGTGCATGGCATCTCGCTCCTGAAGCTTTAAACTTGTTATCCCAGAAACGCTTCGACTTCGCGGATGAAGTCGGCGCTCTTTTCGATCTCGGGCCGATGGCCGCACTTGTCGAAGGTCACCAGGCGCGCGCCGGGGATCGCCGCGCGATACGCCTCGCCCGCGCTCGTCGGCACCACCGCATCCTGGTTTCCCCAGACCAGCAGCGTCGGCAGCACCGAGGCGACCGACAGATGATGCGCGAGCGTTTGGTTGTGCATGTACGGCGTCCACGCCAGCCGCGCGTTTTGTGCGCGCGCCTCTTCGAACGCCTCGAACTGCTCGGGCGTCGCGCCGCCGTACAGCTCCTTGAACTCGGGCGTGTTGGCGGGATCGAGCACGGTGGCGAGCAACTGCTGCGGCGCCATCATCTGAAAGACGTCCAGGATATCGCCGCGCGGCGGGCGGATCCCGACCGGCGCGACCAGGATCATCTTGCGGAACTGATGCGGATTGGACGCCGCCATCTCGGCCGCAATCCATCCGCCCAGCGAAAAACCGATCACGTCAATCGGCGCCAGCCCCTGCTCTTTCAAATAACGCGCGTAAAATCCCGCCAGATCGCGAATCGAGAGCATCCACTCGGCGCGCTCGGTGCGCCCGAACCCCGGATGCAACGGAATCAGCACAGTGCGGGACTTCGCCAACGCGGAGTGCCACTTGAGCCATCCCGGATGACCCAGCTCTTCGTGCAGAACCAGCAACGGCTTGCCCGTGCCGCCCTTGGCGACGATCAGATCCGTGCCGTCGACCTTGACGGTCTCTTCACGCCATTCATGATTGGAATTTAGAGCCATCGATGCGCCGCCCTCTCCAGAGCCCCTCGTGCCCGCCGATGTCGGGCCGATTGGCTTTTTATCGTCGCGCCCGCCCCATCACCCACTCCAAACCGCGTAACACAGCGCAGGGCGGTTTTACAAACCGACCGGTATGGAATCGGTAACGACGATCGCGATGCACGGAAAACTCAGGGCAGCGCTTCGACGCGATGGAAACCGGTAGCCGGAGCCGAATCGTAGGAATTGTAGAAGTGCCCCAGCCCGTCTGAAAAGTAGTAGGGGTGCGGACCCATCTGAACGTAGTAGGGATGCGCGCCAGTCTGGATGTTCGATCGGGCACCCGTGGTCGGGTCTCGCACCGTGACCTCGCTTTTGATGACGTGCTGATCAAACTTTTGCGCCAAATCCATCGATGATTCCCACTGGCTCATCGCGGGCACGGCCGCGCCGGTCGCGACCCGGCTTTCTCGCGAGCGCCAGGCGGGGTCGAATTTGAAGGACCTCCGCATGTCGTCAAAGACCAACTCGGTCAGGTCTCCGCGATCTGCCCGCGCCAGATAGCTGGCGAGATAGACGGCCGACCAACCGACATGAGTCGAATAGTGCGTCGTGTTCACGCTGGTGAATACGGTTCCGACATAGCGCCTGCCGTTTCGTGTACAGGTGAATTCCGCCAGCGCGCTTTCCGTCGTGCCCACCACCGGGTTTGCCTCTCGCGTCGAATAGGGCCGCCCTTGCAATGTCGTGAAAATGGGCGCCTCACAGCCGAGCTTTTGTTGAAATTCCAGGCCGTAGGAGCGCGCGTATTGCAGCGCGCTCTCCGCAGGTCTCACGATCATAGTGGAAGTGGCCGAAGTATAGAGCTGACCCACTCGGAAGCCCGGAACGTCGGCAAAATGCTGGTTCTGCGGATCGCCGAGCTGAATGAAGATCGAGCCGTCGGGCGCCATGGCCTGAAAAACGGCCGCGACCGTACGCGGACCGTAACGGACCAGATGCCCGCCGAATATCCAGCCGACCGGCACTTGAACGGTGAAGGCATGCTCGGCGGGATCGGCGAAGCGCGCATAGTCCCCCCGTTCCGACGATGGCGTCGGCAGCAGGTTGAGCTCGGGCGCGTAGGCGGTCGGCTGTCGGGGCGGAGAGCCCGGCAGCGGCGCCAAGGTCGCAGTGAGTTGAAGCGTGTCAAATCCGCGGGGAGTGTAGCGCACGACATCCAATGCGAGCCGGTCTCCGGCATGCAGCGATTCGAGATAGACGCGCAACATGCCGCCGCCTGCGACCGCATGGCCGTTGACCGCGCGAACGAGGTCGTCGGGTTGCAGCCCTGCGGTGGCGGCGGGACTCCCCGGAAGGACAAAGTCAACCAGCGCCGCCTGGTTGAGCTGCCACGGCGCATCCGTCAAACCGACTCCCAGGTATCCACGCGATGCGGTCTCGTCGGCGGCAACTGGTTGGCTCACCGCGCAAACCACGAGCAACATCAACGCAAGTCCGACCCGGACAATCCCCATGACACACTTCCCCGACCGGCTTCCCAAGCGGCATTTTGCTCCCCCGCGATTTCAGCAACAAGGCCAACGCGGACGAGCCGAGTTCGATACGTTGCCCCGCCTGCCAGCGACGGCGTGCTGCCAGCTGGCGTGATCGGTATAATAGGAAGTGAATTCCATGGCGATTGACCTCGAACAGGCGCGCGAGCGGATGGTCGTCGAGCAGCTCGAACGACGCGGAATCAAAGACCGCCGCGTGCTGCACGCGATGCGCTCGGTTGCGCGCCATCGCTTTCTGCCGCCGGAGTTTGCCGAGCACGCCTACGACGACGGCCCGCTTCCGATCGGCGAGTCGCAGACCATCTCGCAGCCCTACATGGTCGCGCTGATCTGCGAGGTCGCCGAGCTGACCGGCGCCGAGAAAGTGCTCGAGGTCGGCACCGGCTCCGGCTACCAGGCCGCGGTCGCCGCGAATCTTGCCCGCAGCGTCTATTCAGTTGAGTCGATCGCGCATCTGCACGATCGCGCGCGCGTCATCCTGAACGCGATGGGACTCACCAACGTCGTCCTGCGATGCGCCGACGGCTCGGAGGGATGGCCCGACGAAGCGCCCTTCGACGTCATCATCGTGACCGCCGCGATGCCCGGGTTGCCGATGCCGCTGATACATCAACTCACACCCGCAGGACGCCTCGTCGCTCCGATCGGCGAAGATGATTTGCAGACCCTGGTGCGGGTCAGCCGCAAGAATGGGAGCTGGCAGGAAGAATATTTCGGCGAGTGCCGCTTCGTTAAGATGACGGGCAAGCACGGCTTTCATGATTAGCCTGAAATAGTCATCGCGACGGTCAAGGGTGGGCGGTGGTGATGCGGAGGTGGTGGAAAGAGTCGGCGCGCGGATCGGCGGCAATCGCGGCGGCGCTGCTGTGCATTGCGCTCGCGGGATGCGGCGGCACGATCGCCTCCAGTCCTCAAGCGGCGGCGTCGGCGCAACGCACGCATACCGTCGTCGCGGGTGAGACGGTCTATCATATTGCGCAGCATTTCGGCGTCAGCGTGGGACGGCTGATGGTGGCCAACGGGCTCAGCGACCCGCGCCAGCTATACGTCGGACAGCGGCTCATCATTCCCGGCCAATATCAGTTGGCGGCTGCCGCCGGCACCGACACCACGCTTCGCTATCCGTATCGCGGCGAGCGCGAAGCGCGGCAATTCCTGTGGCCCGTGTACCACGGCGTGGTGTCGTCCGGATTCGGCATTCGCAATGGCGCGATGCACGAGGGGGTCGATATCGCGGCGCCGCCGGGGACTCCGGTGCACGCCGCGGACAGCGGCGCAGTGATTTTCGCGGGCTCGCTGCATGGCTACGGCAACACCGTGATAATCCGCCACGACGATCACTACGCGACGGTCTATGGTCACAACGAGGTGAACCTGGTACGCGAAGGCGACCGCGTCGCGCGCGGACAGACGATCGCGGAGATCGGCCGCAGTGGCCGCACCTCCGGCGCCAACCTGCACTTCGAGGTGCGCCGCGACAACGTGGCGCGCAACCCGCTCGGGTTCCTCCCCGAGCCGGCGCCCGCAAGCGGGATCACCTTTGCAGCAAATGCCGGCTCCTAGTAGCCTCGGGTTCGCGCCGGTGCGTGCGCCGATTGGGCGCCAGCACCAATCCGCTGCGCGGGCAAACGCAAAATCTGAAGCGAGATAATGACCAAAGACGAAATCAAAAGACTGATTCGCGACATCCCCGATTTTCCGAAAGCCGGCATTCTGTTTCGCGACATCACGCCGCTGCTCGCCGATGCGCGCGGTTTCGCCGCCGTGGTCGACCAGCTCGCGGAGCCGTACCTGGGCAAAGTCGATATCGTGCTTGGGATCGAGTCGCGCGGTTTCATCGTCGGCGCGCCGGTCGCCTACCGGCTCGGCGTCGGATTCACGATCGCGCGCAAACCCGGCAAGCTGCCATTCCGCACCTTCGACGAGTCGTATCAGCTCGAGTACGGCAGCGCCTCGCTGCATATCCATCAGGACAGCATCCTGAAGGATGCGCGGGTGCTAATCGTCGATGATCTGCTCGCCACCGGCGGCACCGCTCATGCCGCAGTGCGGCTGGTGCACAAGATGGGCGGGCAGATCGCCGGATGCGCGTTCATAATCGAGCTCGTCGCGCTCAAAGGCCGCGAGCCGCTCGCCCCAGTGAACAGTTTCGCCCTGATCAGTTACGATTAGACTCGATGCGATCGAAATCCGTCAGGACTGAGACTCGTTACGATTGATCTTGAAGTGGCGGGCGCAAGCAAGCGCCGTACATATACGAAGGACGCCCTGCGCGCTCCAGGACAGGCCGAGCGAAGTTCGCACCATCGAATCAGAGAACCCATCGTGCCGCCGGCCCACGCTCAGATCACCAAGATGCACGAGGACCGCTCCCGGCTCCGTATCGTTCTGATCGTCACCACGATTTATTTCGTGACCGAGCTGGTTGCCGGCTACTACGCCAACAGCCTCGCCCTGCTCTCGGATGCGATTCACATGCTCACCGACATCGCGGCGCTGTGCCTGGGCCTGCTCACGCTGTGGATCTCGGCGCGCCCCGCGACAACCGCCAAAACTTTCGGCTACCTGCGCGCGGAAATCCTGGGCGCGGTGCTAAACGGATTGTTCCTATGGCTGCTGGTCGCATTCATCTGGGTGGAAGCGGTCTCGCGGCTGCGCACGCCGCGGCCGGTCGCCGGACTCACCGTGATCGTGGTCGCGATCGTCGGCATCGCGGTCAATAGTTTCTCGGCATGGATGACCTTCGGCGGGCGCAGCGGTGGGCGCAGTGGAATGGCTCTGCGAGCCGTCTTCCTGCACGTGATATCCGACCTGATCGGATCGTGCGGCGTCCTGATCGCAGGCGCGCTGGTGTATTTCACTGGATGGTCGAAGGCCGACTCGGCGATCAGCATCCTGATCGGCGCGCTGGTCCTGTACAGCTCGTGGGGCCTGGTGCGCGAGGGCGTCGAGATCCTGATGGAATCGGTCCCAGCCGCTATCGACCTCGAGCAGTTGCGCAGCGACCTGCTCGCGGTGGAAGGCACCGAAGAGGTCCACGACCTGCACGTCTGGTGTCTCGCCTCGCAGCAGTTCGCGCTCGCGGCGCATGCGGTCATAACCATCGACGCCGATCACGATCGCGTGCTGGCGGACATGTCGCACGTGCTCGAGCGCAAGTTCAACATCCGCCATATGACCGTGCAGCTCGAACGCGATAGCCGGCGCGAACGCGAGCCCGGGCACTTTTGAAAAGATCAGAGGAGATGCAAATGGCCGATAAAGAGGGACTGTACAAGGAGCTCGAGCGAGGCAAAGTACTCTCGATCGAAATCGAGGCGGATAGCCGCAACGCGCTGCTGGCCCGCGCTACCACCGCGCTGTCGCAAATCATGGCGCAGGCGGACGACGTCAAGGCCGCGCAGCGGCGCGAGATCGAAATCATCGACGACACCGACGTCTTCATGATGCACGACATGCTCGGCGCCGCGCTGAACGTGTTCCGCGGCGGTTTCGTCTGGCGCGACGGCGAGGTCGAGGAGCGCAGCGGCGCGATCGTCGTGCGGCTCTCGGGCGAGCAGTACGACCCGGATCGCCATCACCTGCTCACCGAGATCAAGGGCGTCCAGCAGCATCAGTTGGTCGTCGAGAACAAAGATGGCAAGTGGCGCACCCGGATCACGTTCGATATCTGAGCGATGACCGCAGTCGATCCACCCGCGATCGTGCCCGCGCAGCACGACGAGCAATCGCGGCCCGACGCGGAGTTGCAACCCGACGCGCAAGCGCAACTCGACGCCGAGTCCGTCGAAGAGGTCTGGCTCACGCCGCCGTTTCAGCCGCTGCGCGTGCTGGCGGCGCTCGCGCTGACTGCCGGTGGCTTCGCGCTCTACGAGTATGTGCTCGCGTCTTTCTGGTGGTCACCTGCGATGGGCATGCACGATCGGATCGCGTGGCCGGCGTATGCGCTGCTCGCGCTCGCGATGCTGCTGACGCTCGCCGCGATTCGCGTCGCGTTGGCAATCTGGTCGCCCCACGCCAAGCTCGCCATCTCGATCCTGGCATTGGGCGCGTGCGTCGTGGTCGGGGTCGGAGGCGGCCGCTTCGTAAGCTACACGTTTCGCGGCACTCTCATTCCGCCGTTCGATTTGAAGCTCAAGCCCGGCGATCGCTTTCCGGACTTCGCGCTCGCCGATCAGACCGGCGCGATCCGTCGCGGGCCCGCCGGCGGAGATTCGGGCGCAACCTTGGTCTACGTTTATCGAGGTGACTATTGTCCGTTCGCGCGCTACGAACTGCATGAGCTGACGCAGTACGCCGGCGAGTTCCACCGCGCCGGCATAGGCGTAGTCGCGATCAGCACCGACCCTGTTGAACGATCGACCAAACTCGCCAGCTTTCTCGGGACCGATATTCCGCTGCTGAGCGATGCGCGCGAGGCGCTCCTCGCGCCCTTGGGACTGGTGCAACGTCATCGCAACGGCGAGCCCGACAACGCGATACCGGCATTCTTCATCGTGGATCGCGCGGGCGTGGTCCGCTGGATTTTCACTTCAAAATATTACCGCGAGCTGCCGACGCCGGAGACTTTGCTGCAGGCGGGAGCAGCAGCTAGCGACGGCGATCGAGCGCATCCGCGTCCGCCAGCGCACGCAGCATCGCCTTCGTAGCGTCGGCGGGCGAGTCCGCCGCGAACACCGCGCCGATCACACCGACGCCCGCCGGCCGCGCTGTCAGGTCGCTCTCCTGATAAATCTCGCGCACACGCTCCGCGGTAATTCCTCCCAGCGCGTAAACCGGCACTCGGCCCGCGCGGCAAGCCGCCGCAAGCCCGCTCGCGCCCCAGGCCGGTCCACGCGACGGCTTGGATAGCGGATCGAACACGGGTCCGAAGACCGCGAAGTCAGCGCCTTCGCGCTCGGCGCCGGCGATGTCGGGCGGCGAGTGCGTCGATACTCCGACCAGGCGCTCAGGTGTAAGCAGCTTGCGCGCCTGACTGACGCCGAACGAATCGAAGGGGAGATGGACGCCATCGGCGCCCGCGGCAACCGCGATATCGACGCGATCATTCACCATAAGCGGCGCGCCGCTTGCCGCGCAAATCTCGCGGAGCCGGAGCGCGAGTTCATAAAGCTCGCGCGCAGGCAGGTCCTTCTCGCGGAGCTGAATCGCGAGCGCGCCGGCGGGTGCGTAGTCGCGCGCAGTGGCCAGCACCGCCTCGCAGGCGCCGAGCAGGTCGCCTGATTTGATCACCCGGCGATCGGTGATGAGGTAGAGCCGGAAGCTCGCGCGATCGGCGGCGCCCCGCTCCTCCATGCGCGCCTACCTGACGAGCCCGCTGAGGGGACTCGACGCGGTAGCGTACAGCTTGCGCTCCATGCGGCCAGCGAGATATGAGAGCCGTCCCGCCTCGACGCCAAGACGCATCGCGCGCGCCATCGCGATCGGATCCTTCGCCGCGGCGATCGCGGTGTTCATCAGCACGCCGTCGCATCCTAGCTCCATCGCCAGCGCCGCGTCGGACGCCGTGCCGACGCCGGCGTCGACGATCACTGGCACCTTGGCCTGCTCGAGAATTATCTGCAGGTTGAACGGATTGCGGATGCCGAGGCCCGATCCGATCGGCGCCGCCAGCGGCATCACCGCCACACATCCGAGCTCCTGCAGCCGCAGGCACGCAACCGGATCGTCGCTGATGTACGGCAGTACCTTGAACCCTTCCTTGACCAGCACCCGCGCCGCCTCGATCGTGGCGGGGCCGTCGGGGAACAGAGTTTTTTGATCGCCGATTACTTCGAGCTTGACCAGGTTGCCAACGCCGACTTCTCTGGCCAGCCGGCAGGTTCTGATCGCCTCCTCAGCCGTGTAACATCCCGCCGTATTTGGCAAAATTTGATACTTCTGTGGATCGAGGAAATCGAGCAGGTTTTCGCGATTGCGATCGGTGAGGTTGACGCGTCGCACTGCGACGGTGACGATCTCCGCCCCGCTCTCCTCGACCGCTGCGCGCGTCTCCGCGAAGTCCTTATACTTGCCGGTGCCGACTATTAGCCGCGATTTGAACGTCTTGCCGCCCAGTTCAAACGGTATGTCTTGCATATTATTAGATGTCCTGAAGTTCCTGCCGCCGGCGCGCGCCTGACGCTTATCCGCCGCCGACGAAGTTGATTATCTCCACTTGATCGCCCGCACGCACGATCGTCTCCGCGTATTTCGCTTTCGCCACCACTTCGCGATTTATCTCCACCGCCACCCGCGACGGCTTCATCTTGAGCGTCCCGATCAACTCCGCGACCCGCGTCCCCGCGCCCAGCGCGTACGGCTCGCCGTTGAGAACGATTGTAATCGAGGTGGTCGCAGTTTCGGGCATCAAAAAAGCCGCTTCCGTCGGCCTCGGGGAGCGGCTTTGGGCCCGCGGCGAACGACGCGCGCGCGGGCGGGAAAGCTGGCTTCCCTACGCCGGCATTACCCGGATCAGGTTCGAGGGGTTCTCTCTTGCGAGAGCTCTCAGTGCGTCACGCGCACGCCCCCAGCCTCATCCTTATATACCCCCGGCCCGCCGGGCAGTCAAAATTCCCGCCGCCGGCCGCCGGTGCGGCGAATCCACAGCCCCGCGCCGGCTTCGATTGACTGCCGCGCGTTGCGCGTGGTTACTCTCCTCGCAGCGCCCTTTTAAGATCTCCATGACGATCAAGTACCACCGTCCCACTATCGCCGAGATCGATCTCGGCGCGCTGCGCTCGAACTATCACGCGCTCAAGGCGCTGGCGGTCCGCGGCGAGCTGATGGTGGTGGTGAAGGCCGACGCTTATGGGCACGGCGCGGTGGTCGTTTCGCGCACCCTGCGCGAGGAGGGATGCCGTCATTTCGGCGTCGCGACTATCGACGAGGCGGCCGAGCTTCGCGACGCCGGCCTCGATGCGCGCGTTTATCTACAGGCGGCATTTTTTCCGGAGCAGGCCGACGAAATCGTCGAGCTCGGCCTCACGCCGTTCGTGTTCGACGCCGCGGCGATTGCGCCGCTCGAGCGCGCGGCGGCGGCGCGCAATCGGCGCGGCTTTCCGATTCATCTCAAGATCGACAGCGGAGCGACGCGCCTGGGCGTGCTGCCCGTCGACCTGCCCGACGCGATCGAGAAACTCCGCCGCGCGCCCTCGCTCAAACTCGAGGGTGCCTGCACGCTGCTCGCCAACGCCGGCGACCCGCAAAGTCCCATCACCGACGCGCAGCTCCGCGTCTTCCGCCGCGCGCTCGACACTCTGGGTGCCGCGGGCTTCGCGCCGCCGATCGTTCACGTAGCCAATTCCGCTGCGCTGGTGCTGCGCGAGGACTCGCACTTCACGCTCCAGCGTCCCGGTCTCGCGATCTACGGGCTGCCTCCGGTCCCCGCGGTCCGCGAGCGCGTCGAGCTGAAGCCGGTGATGACGTTCAAGACGCGCCTGGCGCAGGTCAAGCACGCGAGCGCGGGCACCGGCGTCGGCTACGGGCATACTTTCGTCACCACCCGGCCCAGCGTGATCGGCGTGCTGCCGGTCGGCTACGCCGACGGCTATCGGCGCGGACTCCAGCACGGCGGCGAGGTGCTGGTGCGCGAATGCCGCGCGCCGGTGGTCGGCGCGGTCTCGATGGATCTGACCACCATCGATCTGACCGACGTGCCCGGCGCGGCGGCCGGCGATGAGGTAATATTGTGGGGCGGCTCCGGCGACGAAATCATCAACGTCAATGAGGTAGCGCGAATCGCGCAGACCATCTCCTACGAGATGCTGTGCACGGTCGGGAGGCGCGTGCAGCGCGTCAGCCGCGAATAACAAAAGTGGGTAGCGATCGAGGCGAGTATCGATTGAGATGAGCACCGATAACGTGAAGATAGAGCGCGCGCTCCTTGGCGTGTCGGACAAGAGCGGACTTGCGGAGCTGGCGCGCGCGCTTGCTCGCCACGGCGTCGAGATTCTGTCCACCGGAGGCACCAAGGCCGCGCTCGAGGCCGAGGGCGTGCGCGTCAAGTCGGTCGAGGACTTTACCGGCTCGCCCGAGATGCTCGATGGCCGCGTGAAAACGCTGCATCCGAAAATCCACGGCGGAATTCTCGCGCGGCGATCGGATCCGGCGCATCAGCGCCAGATGAAGCAGCACGGAATCGAGCCGATCGACCTGGTGGTGGTGAACTTTTACCCGTTCGAGCAGACCGTCGCGAAGCGCGGCGTCAGCCTCGACGAGGCGATCGAAAATATCGATATCGGCGGGCCTACGATGGTCCGCGCCGCCGCCAAGAACCACGGCGACGTCGCGATCGTGGTCGACCCCGGCGACTATGGCGCGATTATCGAGGAGCTGGACCGGAGCGGCGGCGCGCTCAGTGCGGACACGCGATGGCGTCTGGCGCGCAAGGCCTTCGCGCGCGTCACCGCGTACGACGCGGCGATCTCGAATTACCTCGGCCTGGATTCCAACCGCGGGCAGACCGGCGAACAGCCGCCGTCGCCTCTCGGCGAGACCTTCAGCCTCTCGCTTCCGCGCGAGCAGGCGCTGCGCTACGGCGAGAATCCGCATCAGGCCGGCGCGCTCTACGGCCGCTTCCACGAAATCGCCGAGCAGCTCCATGGCAAGGAGCTGTCGTTCAACAACGTGTTCGACATCAGCTCGGCGGCCAACCTGATGCTCGAGTTCCGCGACGAGCGCGCGGCCGTGGTCGCGATTCTCAAGCACAACACGCCGTGCGGAGTGGGAGTCGCCGAGACGCTCAAGGGCGCATGGGAGAAGGCATTCGCGACCGATCCCGATTCGCCCTTCGGCGGCATCATAATCGCCAACCGTCCGTGGGACATGGAGCTCGCGCGCGCGGTCAACGAGCTGTTCACCGAGGTGCTGATCGGCCCCGACTTTCCGCCCGAGGTGCTGGCGTTCCTGCGCAAGAACAAGAATCGCCGCCTGATGCGGTTTCATCCCGACGCCGTTCGCCGCGACGAGCTCGACGTGAAGAAAGTAATCGGCGGGCTGCTGGTACAGACGCCCGACCTCGCGATCGAGGACCCCGCCGCCGGAAAAGTGGTGACGCGCCGTGCGCCCACCGCCGCCGAGCTGCGCGCGCTCCGGTTCGGTATCAAGGTGTGCAAGCACGTCAAGTCCAACGCGATCGCATTCGTCGCCGAGGACCGCACGCTGGCGGTTGGCGGCGGCGCGACCTCGCGAATCGATCCGGTCTATGCCGCGCGCGAGAAGGCGGCGCGCCTGCACGTCGCGCTGCAAGGCTCGGTGCTGGTTTCCGAGGCGCTGTTCCCGTTTCCCGACGGGCCGACGCTCGCCGCGGAGGCGGGCGCGACTGCGATCGCGCAGCCGGGCGGCTCGCTGCGCGATGCGCCAGTGATCGAGGCGGCCGACAAGTTCGGGCTCGCGATGGTGTTTACCGGCGTGCGCCATTTCCGCCATTAGGAGTTGCAAATCGCGATGAAGGTTCTGGTAATCGGCAAGGGCGGCCGCGAGCACGCGCTGGTATGGCGCCTCAACCAGAGCCCGATCGTGCGCAAGCTCTACTGCGCGAGCGGAAATCCGGGAATCAATCAAATCGCGGAGCCGGTCGCGATCGCGCCGACCGACGTCGCAGCGCTGGCCGCGTTCGCGCGCGACAAGATGATCGACCTGACGGTGATCGGCCCCGATGATCCGCTGGCCGCGGGAATCGTCGACGAATTCGAGCGCGCGAAGCTGCCGATATTCGGACCCACCCGCGCCGCCGCGCAACTCGAAACCAGCAAGGCGTTTGCGAAAACGCTGATGCGCGAGGCGGGCGTGCCGACCGCGGAGTTCGCCGCGTTCGACGACGCGGCCGCGGCGCGCAGCTACGTGCGCGCGCGCAAGGGACCGATCGTGGTCAAGGCCGACGGCCTGGCGCTCGGCAAGGGCGTGACCCTGTGTGCCGACACGGACGCCGCGCTCGCCGCGATCTCCGATGCGATGGAAGCGCGCAGGTTCGGCGCCAGCGGCGATCGAATCGTGGTCGAGGAGTTCCTCACCGGCGAGGAACTTTCGTTCTTCGCGTTTTCCGACGGCGAGAACGCGGTGCCGATCGCGATGGCGCAGGATCACAAGCCCATCTTCGACGGCGACCTGGGCCCCAACACCGGCGGGATGGGCGCGTACTCGCCGACCCCGCAGTTCCCGGCTGAGCTAGGCGAACGAATCATGCGCGAGGTGGTGCGCCCGGTGATCGCGGCAATGGCCGCGCGCGGAACTCCGTATCGCGGCGTGCTGTTCGCGGGCCTGATGATTACCGGCGATCGCATCAACGTGATCGAATTCAACGCCCGCTTCGGCGACCCGGAATCTGAGGCGCTGATGATGCGCTTCGAGAGCGACTTGGCCGAAGCGCTGCTCGCGATCGCGCAGGGCCACGCCAACGCGGCGCAGATCCGGCTCTCGCCCAAGAGCGCCGTCGCCGTGGTGCTCGCGTCGGGCGGATATCCGGGCGACTACCGCAGGAAACTTCCCATCACCGGACTGGAAAAGATCGACGGCGCCGAGCCGTCGGACCTGAAGGTCAGATGGGCGCTCAAAAAAATCCGCGTCAAGGTTTTTCACGCCGGCACCGCGATGAGCGACGGGCGGCTGGTGACCGACGGCGGGCGCGTGCTGGTGGTCACCGCGATGGCTCCCGATCTCAAGACCGCGGTCTCGACTGCGTACGAGGCAGCCGACATGATCGGGTTTGAAGGCAAGCAGTTGCGCCACGATATCGGGGCCCGTGCGCTGGCGCGGATTTCGGTAAGCGGCTGAGCGCCGCGCCATCGGAAGTTTCGTCGCCGGGAGTTTTCGTCATCAAGCGTGCCCGCGATCAGGAGTTTCGATCGTCTTTTGCCTAAATCGAAAAGTACAAAGCCGCGCGGTAAGCCGCGGCCCGAGATTTTCACGCTCGCGGATGGAATCGCCGCGCTCAAGGCGAGCGAGCTGGTCGTCTATCCGACCGAGACGCTGTACGGGATCGGCGCCGATCCGCTGTCTCCCGCCGCGCTCGCGCGGCTCTTTGCGGTCAAGCGGCGGGAGCCCGGCAAGCCGGTGGGATTGATCGCGTCCGATTTCGCCACCGCGTTTATCTTCGCGCGCGAAGTTCCGCAGATCGCGCGGCGGCTCGCGGACGCGTTCTGGCCGGGCCCGCTCACGATCGTGGTGCCGGCGCGCGAGGGCACTCCCACCGAGCTGGTCGGCGACGACGGCGGTGTCGGTGTGCGCGTATCGCCGCATCCGGTGGCGCGCGCGCTCGCAAAGGGTTTGGGCCATCCGATCACGGCGACCAGCGCCAATCCGGCGGGAAGGGCTCCGGCGGCGACGCTCGACGAGGCGCGCGCCACGTTCGGCGCAAAAGTTAAAGTTTACCTTGAAGGTGGCATCCACGCCGCGGCCGCCGCGCCCAGCACCGTGATCGCGATCAGCGGTGAGGATTGGCGTATCGTTCGGCCCGGCGCGATTTCGGAGCGCGAGCTCGCGGCCGCCTTGGCATTGGGGGCGCTCAAATGAGCGCGCCGTTTCAGAGAGAACTCGCGGAGCGGATCGAGCCGATCTCCGGACTGCTATACAATCGCGCGATCGTCGGCGACCTCGCAGCGGTGGTCGCTCCTCCTTATGACCTGATCGGCGCCGAGCGCCAGCGCGAGCTGTACCAGCGCAGTCCTTATAATGTCGTGCGCCTGGAGCTGGGCCGCGACCAGGATCCTTATGCCGCGGCGGCGCGAACTCTCGCCGAGTGGCGCGCCGCGGGAGTGCTCGAGCGCGCGCGGCGCCCCGCTATCTATCTATATACGCAGAGCTTCACGCTCGAAGGCCGCATGCATCGCCGCGCCGGTTTTATCGCGCGGATCCGCCTGGAGGAGTTCAGCCACGGGCGGATTCTGCCGCATGAGCGCACTTTCCCGGCCGCGAAAGCCGATCGCCTCAAGCTGCTGACCGCGATCCGCACCAACGTGAGCCCGATCTTCGGCCTCTATTCGGGACAGCATCCGGAGCTCGATCGGCTCCGCGAGACGCGTGTCGGCGCGCGAGCCGCTGATCGATCTCGTCGACGATCTCGGAATCCGCAACCAGCTTCGCGCGATCGAAGCGCCCGCGGAAATCGCGGCGGTGCAGCGCGAGCTGGCCGCGCCGCGCGTGCTGATCGCCGACGGACACCATCGCTACGAGACCGCGCTCAATTACCGCCGCGCGCGCCGCGCCGAGCATGATTCGCCGGCGCTGCAGCCGTTTGATTACGTGATGATGGCGCTGGTCGCGACCGACGATCCCGGCCTGGTCATCCTGCCGACCCATCGGGTGGTGAAGCGGCTCGCCGCCGATGCGATCGCGTCGTTCGCGGCGCGCGCGCGCGAGCAGTTCGAAGTCGAGGAAGTCGATGATCCGGCGGCGATGCTCGCGCGGCTGAAAGAGCCGGGCCGCGGCCTGCTCGGCGTCGCGCTGCGAGGCGCCGCGAGTCCTGCCAGGAAGATGACGGCCTGGATCCTGAAGTTGAAGGACTCCGCGGCGCTCGCGGCGGCGCTTCCCGGGGTGCCGCGCGAGGTCCGCGAGCTCGACGTGTCGATTCTGCACGCGCTGGTATTCGATCGGATCTTTTCGCTTGGCGCCGAGGAGATTCGCGCCGGCGGCGGGATCGAGTACACGATCGACGCGCGCGGCGCGCTCGACGCGGTGCGCGAGGGCCGCGCCGACGGCGCTTTCCTGATGCAGCCGCCGTCGATTCGCGACGTCGAGCTGGTCAGCGACGCGGGCGCGACGATGCCGGAGAAGTCGACCTACTTCTATCCGAAGCTGCTGACCGGCCTGGTGATGAATCCGCTCGACGACGAGCCGCCGGCGCGCGGCGGCGAGACGCCAACCAGGACGCCGGCCTGACGCGATGAAAGCGCCGGTCCTTATATTGGTCCGTCATGGCGAGACCGAAGGCGAGTCGAGCATCCGCTATCACGGCCGCACCGACGTGGTGCTCTCGGCGCTCGGCCGCGAGCAGATGCGGGCGGCCAAAGCCGCGATCGCGGCGCGCCACGGCGGCCTCGAGTTCACGCGCGTGTTCGCCAGTCCGCTCTCGCGCGCGTCGGAGGGAGCGCTGCTGATCGCGGGCGCCGCCGCTCCGCTGGTCACGCTGGAGGAGTTCGTCGAGGTCGACTTCGGCATGTTCGAGGGGCTGACGGCGGATGAAATCCGCGATCGCTATCCCGCCGAGTTCGAACGATGGAACGCCGACCGCCTCGCGCCGGCCTACACGTATCCGGGCGGCGAGAGCCGCGCCGCATTCGCCGAGCGGGTCGAGCGCGGAGTCGATCGGATGCTCGCGATGTGGAATCCGGGCGCCGGCGAAACCGAAGAGCGCGTCCTGCTGGTGGCGCATCGCGGCGTGATTCGCACGATAGTGCGCCGGCTGGTGGGCGCGCAGCCAGCAGTGGAGCTGGGCTCGATCCACATCGTCGAATTCGATGGCAATTGGCGCACCCGCGCGCTCGATCTCACGGATCATCTGAACCCGTCCGAACCGTAAGTCCTAGACCCGGCGCAGGACGCCGAGCCAGCGGCGGTCGCATTCGTCGAGCGGTGTCGCCATCGAGAGGTCGGTGTAGGCCGCGACCATCTCGAACATCTGCGAGGCCAGCGCGGCGAGCTCGAGCGTCGAGGGGACGAGGTAGCGAATCGGGATCACGTCGCGGGTGGTCACATCGCCGTCGGGGAACGGAATTTTGCACTCCAGCTCGTAAATCGAGTGGAGTCCCGAATGCCACGGCAGCGGCTGATTGTAGGCGCGCACGTCGACCGTCATGCCGTCGACGCGAACCTCGCGCTGCTGCCACATCGTGCGCTGGCGCACGCGGCGCATCGCGTCCATCCGATCGATATCCACGCAGTAGAGGCCGCCGCGTTTGAGCAGGCGGCCGACCGAATACAGATGCGTCATCAGGTCGGCGTTGCGGGTGAGGACGGGAAAAGTTTCGGACATGAAAAACGCGACGTCGAAGGGACGCTCGGGGATCGAGAACTTCTCGATGCGGCGGCGGTAGAAGCGGATGCGCTCGATGCCGCGCGATTCGCGCCGCCCCGCCGCGATCATGGTGGGCGAGCGGTCGATGCCCGCCACGGTCGCGCCTTCGCGCGCGAGAATCTGGCCGTGCGGTGAGTTGCCGGAGGCGACGTCGAGTACGCGGCGCGCGGGCCGCCCGAGATGCTTGCGCCATACGCGTTTGAGAAATTCGGTTTCCTCTTCGATCTCGCCGGGCGCCTCCATGTGCACGCGGCGGAAGATCGACGGGTACTGATAGATGCTCGGCTCCATGGGCGGCAAGCTTAGCGGCCGCGGCGCGCCCCGGCCAATTGGCGGCGCTTGAGATTGCGCGCGCTCCGGCGTGATAATGCCCGCGCGCCCGGATCCGGCTTGAACGACCGTTTAGGAAACCCGCCGCAGAAATTCGCCGCGAGGAAATTCTCATGAGTAAACCGCTGGAAGGAATCAAGGTGATCGAGATCGGCCAGGAGATCCAGGGACCGTTCGCGGGTCTGTTTCTGGCCGACATGGGCGCCGACGTGGTCAAGGTCGAGAACAAGGAAACGGGCGACCTGAGCCGCTGGATGCTCACCTCGCTGATCGGCGGTCCCGACGTGAACAACCCGACGGTGTCGCACTATTTCATCGCGATGAATCGCGGCAAGCGCAGCATCACGGCGGACTTGAAGAAGCCCGCGGCGCAGGAAATGGTGCGCCGCATGGCGAAGGCGTACGACGTGCTGGTCACCAACTACCGGCCCGGAGTGCTGGACCGCCTGGGCCTCGGCTACGAAGATTTGCGCAAAGTGAATCCGAAGCTGGTGTACGCGCAGGGCAGCTCGTGGGGGCCGAAGGGACCGTGGACGACGCGGCCGAGCCGCGACACGCTGGCGCAGGCGGCCAGCGGAATCATGGCGAAGACGGGGATGCCGTCGGACCCGCCGCTGGCGGCGGGAATTTTCGTCGCCGACCATTCGGGCGCGCTGAGTCTCGCGGGCGGAATCCTCGCGGCGCTGGTGTCGCGCGAGCGCACCGGCGTCGGGCGCAAAGTCGACGCTTCCATCTACGGCACCATGATCGCGATGCAGGGGATGGAGATTAATTACACCTCGATCGCGGGGCGCGAGCCGGAGCGCGCCGGCCGCGGGCATCAGTTCCTGCACGGGGTGTGGGGCGCGTTCCCAACCAGCGACGGGCACATCTGCATCGCGGGAGTCGACGACAAGCGCTGGCCCGCGTTCTGCAAAATCACCGGCATCCAGCATCTCGAAAAAGATCCCGACTACGCCGACAACGTGACGCGCAATTTTCACGGCGACAAAATCCAGGCGGTGCTCGACAAAATTTTCCCGAACAAGCCGAGCCGCGAATGGCTCGCCGAATTGCATGAGGCCGACATTCTCGCGACCGAGGTCGTCGACTACAAAACGATGCTCAAGAGCGAGCAGGCGCGGGCCAACGGCTACCTGCTCGAGCTCGAGCATCCGGTGGCCGGACGCGTGATGGTGACGGGCGCTCCGGTTACGATCGATGGCGAAGTGCCGCCCGCGGCGGAGCTTCCGCCGGAACACGGGCAGCATACCGAGGAAGTGCTGCTCGAGCTGGGTTACACATGGGAAGAGATCGGCGCGCTGCGCGATTCGGGCGCGGTGTAGCGCGCGACGCGAATCGGTTTCCACTCTCGCGTCAGTGCCGTAGCATCGTGACAGCGTCGGCGGTTGTGCTCTAGAATGCGGGCCTTCCGCGGGCGTGAGGCGGATTTATTTTTCCGGCGAGGCTCGGACGATGGCGCAAGCGACGGCGATCGCAGAAATCAAGGCGCGCGAGATACTCGACTCGCGCGGCAATCCCACGGTCGAGGTTGACGTGCGGCTGAGCGGCGGCGCGCTAGGGCGCGCGGCGGTTCCGTCGGGCGCGTCGACGGGAGCACTCGAGGTGCTCGAGCTGCGCGACGGCGACCCGAAACGCTACGGCGGCAAGGGAGTGCTCAAGGCGGTCGCGAACGTCAACGACGCGATCGCAGCCAGGCTCAAGGGAATGGACGCGGCGGCGCAAGCGGCGCTGGACGCGGCGCTGATCGCGCTCGACGGGACCGCGAACAAATCGAAGCTGGGCGCCAACGCGATCCTGGGCGTGTCGCTCGCGGCGGCGCACGCGGCGGCGGCGGCGCAGGGCGTCCCGCTCTATCGGTATCTGAATGCGGACGCGAAAATCCTGCCAGTCCCGATGATGAACGTGGTCAACGGCGGACAGCATGCGGACTCCAATGTCGACATGCAGGAGTTCATGATCGTCCCGCACGGCGCGTCCACTTTCCCCGAGGCGATTCGCGCCGGCGCCGAGGTGTTTCACGCGCTCGCGACGGTGTTGAAGAAACGCGGGTACTCGACCAACGTCGGCGACGAAGGCGGCTTCGCGCCGAGTCTGACCAGCAACGAGGAGGCGATCGAGGTGATCCTCGAAGCGATCGGCCGCGCCGGCTACCGCGCGGGCGTCGACGTGTCGATCGCGCTCGACCCGGCGTCGAGCGAATTTTACGAAAACGGCAAGTACGTTTTCGCGCGCGGCGACAAGAGTTCGCGCAGCGCCGAGGAGATGGTCAAGTTTTACGAGGGATGGTTCGCGAAGTATCCGATCATCTCGTTCGAGGATCCGCTGGCGGAAGACGACTGGGCGGGATGGAAGGTGATGACGCGCGAGCTCGGCGCCAAGGTGCAAATTGTCGGCGACGACATCTTCGTCACCAATCCGAAAATTCTCAAGCGCGGAATCGACGAGCACGTCGCCAACTCGATCCTGATCAAGCTCAACCAGATCGGCACGCTGACCGAGACGCTGGAGACGATCGCGATGGCGCGCGCGGCGGGCTACACCGCGGTCATCTCGCATCGCTCGGGCGAGACCGAGGACACCACGCTCGCGGACCTCGCAGTGGCCACCGGCACCGGGCAGATGAAAACCGGATCGATGAGCCGCAGCGAGCGGATCGCGAAGTACAACCGGCTGCTCCGGATCGCGGAGGAGCTGGGGCCGCGCGCGGTGTACCCGGGGATCAGCGCGTTTCCGCTGAGCGCGAAAGGCGCGCGATGAGCGCGCGGCCGCCAGTCGCAGCGCTGGTGATTTTCGACGGCTGGGGGATTCGCGAGGCGCGCGAGTCCAACGCGATCGCGATGGCGCGAACGCCGACGATGGATCGCCTCTACGCGACGCAGGCGCATACGGTGCTGGATGCGTCGGGGGAGGCGGTCGGACTGCCGCCGGGCGTGATGGGAAATTCGGAGGTCGGGCACCTGACGATCGGCGCGGGCCGCGTCATTTACCAGGACCTGATGCGGATCACCAGGGCGATCGAAACCGGCGCGTTCGCTCGCAACGAAGTTCTGCTCGCCGCGATGCGGCGCGCGCGCGAGGGCGGCAGGCGCGTGCACGTGTGGGGGCTGCTGTCGGACGGCAGCGTGCATAGCCATATCGATCATCTGTTCGCGATCTTGGAAATGGCGGCGCGCGAGAACGTCGCGGAGGTCGCGGTGCATGCGGTGCTCGACGGACGCGACAAGCCGCCGCGCTCGGCGCTGCCGTTCGTCGATCAGCTCGAGGCGAAGCTGAAGGAAATCGGGCGCGGCAGGATCGCAACGGTGATGGGGCGCTACTACGCGATGGATCGCGACAATCGATGGGAGCGCACGGAGCGTGCGTGGCGCGCGATCGTGATGGGCGAGGCGCCCGCGGCGTCGAGCGCACGCGCGGCGGTCGAGAGCGAGTACCGGCAGAATCGCAATGATGAATTCGTCGAGCCGTACAAGGTCGGCGAGTACGCGCCGCTGGCCGATGGCGACCAGGTGATCTGTTTCAACTTCCGCGCCGATCGCGCGCGTCAGCTGACTGCGGCGCTCGCAACGCAGGAGTTCGCGAGTTTCGCGCGCCCGCGCATCGCGAACGTCGGCTACGTGTGCATGACGGAGTACGATCGCAAGTTCGGGCTGCCGCTCGCATTCGGGCCAGAGGACGTGAAGAACACACTCGCGGAGGTACTGGCGCGCGCGGGCATCAGAAATCTGCGCATCGCGGAGACGGAGAAATACGCGCACGTGACGTACTTCCTGAACGGCGGCGTCGAGCAGCCGTTCGCGATGGAAGAGCGCGCGCTGATACCGTCGCTAAAGATCGCGACCTACGATCTGGAACCCACGATGCGAGCGGCGGCGATCGCGGAGCGCGCGGCGGCGGAAATCGCAGGCGGGAGGTTCGGCGCGATCGTGATGAACTTCGCGAATCCCGACATGGTCGGGCACACCGGCCAGCTCGCGGCGACGATCGCAGCGGTGGAGGCGACCGACGCGGCGCTGGGCGTCGTGATCGGCGCGCTGCAGAGCAAGGGCGGAGTCGCGCTGATCACCGCCGATCATGGCAACGCGGAGTTCATGGCCGATACGGCGACCGGCCAGGCGCATACCGCGCATACAATTTACCCGGTGCCGCTGATCCTGTACGACCCGGCGTTCAAGGGACGCCTCGACGCGGGCGGCACGCTGGCCGACGTCGCGCCGACGTTCATCGCGATGCTAGGGCTGCAGGCGCCGTCGGAAATGACCGGGCGCGATTTGCGCCGCATCGAGATCGACTCGATGCGCCACTAGGATCGCGCGGAGATCGCCGGTTACCAGCGGACGACTTGTTCGTAGATCTTCGGAAGCTGGCGCGGCAGCGACGCAATGTCCTCGATCACCAGGTAGCGCGAGGACTGGCACATCTGTCGCAGGTAATCGTGGCCGGTCTTGTCGACGGTGATGCAGAACGGCAGGACGCCGGCGAGCTCGAGCTCCTTGAGCGCGACCATCGTGTCCTGGATTCCGTAGGCGTTGGAGCGGCGGTCGTGACCGTAGTCGAAATCCTGGGGGAAACCGTCGCTGAGCAGGATCACGTGCTTGGCACGCGAGCTCACGTCCTTGAACTTTTCACGCACGTGACGGATCGCGGCGCCCATTCGTGTCGAGCGCTTGGGCTCGACGGCCCCGACCCGCGCCTTGACCTCGTCGGAGAGCTCCTGGTCGAACTCCTTGATCACGTAGAACTCGACGTTGTCGCGCCCGTGCCCGGAAAATCCCATGATCGCGTATGCGTCGCCGAGCTCCTCGAGCGACTGCGCCATGATCACCAGCGCTTCCTTGTTGACGTCGATGATGCGGCGCGGACGCTGCGCGGCCTGCGGGCGGCGCTGCCACGCCTTCATCCAGTCGTCGCTGTCGTCGTCGTCCTGAGCGAACTTGCGCGGCTCGCGATGTATCGGCTCGTCGGTGGAGGCTGACATGTCGAGCAGAAACAGCGTGGCGACGTCGCGCGCTTCCTTCTTGCGCGCCTTGTAGACGCGGCCGTCGGGCATCTCGCCCATCCGCCGCGCTACGTGGCTCTCGATGGTGCGATCGAAATCGATTTCCTCGCCGTCCTCGAGTCCGCGCACCATACGGTACGACGCGGGCCGGATGCGCTGGAAGTTGCGGCGCACCGTCGGCAACAGCTCCGCGTAGCGCACCAGCGTGTTCTCGAAGAAATCGCCGTCGTCGCCGCTCAGCGCCACTTCGCGCAGGCGGCACCAGTTGCGACGGTAGTCGCCGAGCACGTAGTCCCACTCGTCGTATGCGTAGTATGAATCCTGCCGGTTGCGCCCGATCATCAGGCGCCCCTGGCCAGCCATCGTGCCGACCTCGCCGAGCTGCTCGCGCATCTGCTCGAACTCGCTGAGCTGCTTGCCGGTGAGCTGCGTGAGATACATGCCCTCGCCCTCGGCATTGCCCTCGCTCTGCGACGGCCTGATCTCGGCGCCCTGTTCCAGCAGCTTGCGCAGCTCCTCGGGCGACAGCGCCCTGCCCTGTCCGCCCTTGGACTGCTTGCCTGACAGCTCCATGCTGAGGTTCTGATCGGTCTCGCCTTCGCCGTCGGCCGCGTCTCCGTCCTGGCTCTCGGAATCGACGCCGCCTTCGGAGCCCTTCATCCCGCGGATGAGGTCGTTGCGCATCTGCTCGGTATCGCTGTCCAGCCCTTCGCCCTCGCCCGCCTCGCGAGCGCGCGCGATCAGCTCCTGGAGCCATGTGTAGAGCTGGCTCACCTGGTATGCGCTATTGAGCACGTTGGCTCCCGGCTCGCGCAGCGGCGCGAAGAAGTGCGACGCTCCGCGCGCGAAGCTGTGATCGGTGCCGTCGTCTTCGCCGAGCAAGTCTAGCGAGCCCTTCACCAGCATCGTGCTGAGCGTGCCGCCGTTGAGCCTCTCGACCAACGCGTGATTGATGCCCGTCAGCCGCGGCGCGAGGCCGCGATAGCGCCGCCCGAGCGCCGCATCGACGCGCGCCGCCTCGGCCAGCCGCATCAGCGCGCCCGCCAGGCCGGGATCGTCGAAGGACGCGACGAAGCAATCGATCGCCTCGACTCCGGTCTCGCCGCGCTCCTCGAAGCCGGGAATGTCTGAGAGCTTGAGCTTGAAGGTGCCGAAGTCGTGCCGCGCGGCCAGATGCGCCGCGGTCGCGAAGTAGTAGCCGTACGCGTCCCCGCGCGCGCCGAACGGCTCGACCTGCTCGGGCAGATAGATCATCTCGCCGGGCACCAGCGGGTAATGGAACGGCAGCATCGGCAGCGAGTTGGCGAGCGAGTCGACGCGAAACTCGAGCGGGAACAGCATCCGCATGAACTTTGTCAGCACGCCCTTGATCTCGAACAGCGGCTGCGGTTTTTCGACGGCTTGAGTCATCGCTTCGATTTGGATTCTTGCAGAGCGCGGCGAGCCGCGCAATTTGCGCGCGCCATCGCACGCTGCGCGAACGGACGCAAGTGCTCCTTTGCCGACTCGCCTTGACTCCGCCGCAAGCGCCGGACTTAGATGATCGACAGCCATGCGTATCACATTTTTCGCCAATCATCGCCGCGCCGCCGCGACGGCCGCCATCGCCGCACTTCTCGCGATCCTGTCCTCCGTCACCGCACGCGCCGGAATCGCGGACGCCGCCAAAACCGAAACCCTGCCCAACGGCCTTAAAGTAATCGTGCTCGAGAATCACAAGGCCCCGGTCGCGACCTTCAACGTTTTCTACCGGGTCGGCTCGCGCAACGAGGTCACCGGCAAAACCGGCCTCTCGCACCTGCTCGAGCATCTGATGTTCCGCGGCACCAAGAAGATCGGACCCGAGCAGTTCTCCGCGATCATCCAGGAGAACGGCGGGATGGACAACGCGTACACCACCTCCGACTTCACCAACTATTTCGAAATCATCAACAGCGCTCATCTCGACGTGCCGATCTCGCTCGAGGCCGACCGGATGGCGAATTTCGAGCCAAAGGGATTCGAGTCCGAGAAGGCGGTGGTGATGGAGGAGCGGCGCCTGCGCACCGACGACAATCCCGAGGACGCGCTCGACGAGCTGGTCCGCGCGCAAGCGTATCTCGCGCATCCGTATCACTGGCCGGTGATCGGATGGATGCACGATATCGAGGGCCTGACGCTCGCCGACGCCACCGCGTATCACCAGGTCTATTACTCGCCGCAGAATGCGATCATCGTCGCGGTCGGCGACTTCGATTCCGCCCGCGTGCTCAAGCAGCTCAGTGAATCATTCGGCGCGCTCCCCAACGGCCCCAAGCCCCCGCCGGTCACCGAGCTCGAGCCCCCGCAAAACGGCGCGCGCCACATCGAGTTGCATCACGCCGCCAATCTGCCCGCATTCGAAGAGGGTTTCCACGTCCCGACCTTCAAGAGTCCCGACGCCTACGCGCTAGAGATCGCGGGCGAGATCCTGGCCGACGGACAGAGCTCGCGCCTGTACAAAAAACTGGTGATCGAAAAGCGGATGGTGCTCGATATCGGCGCGGGCTACGACTTCACCTCGTTCGATCCCTCGCTGTTCGTCGTCTCGGCGCAGATGCGCCCGGGCGTGAAGACCGAAGACGCGATGGCGGAGGTCGACAAGGAAATCGCGGCGCTGCGCGACAAGCCGGTCAGCGCCGAAGATTTGCAAAAGGCCAAGAACCTCGAGCAGGCCGAGTTCGTGTTCGGCCAGGACTCGATCTCGCGCGAGGCTGAGCTGCTCGGCGTCTACCAGATGCTCGGCGACTATCACCTGGTCGATGCATTCATGGCCGGGGTGGACAAGGTGACCGCCGGCGACGTGCAGCGCGCCGCGCGCACTTACCTGATCGCGACCAATTGCACCACCGGAGTTTTGATCCCGACCGGAGTGCTGCCGCACGAGAGCGGCGGAGGCGCGGGCGGCATGGTGCGCCATGCGCCGGATCTCGCCGGCGAGGTGTTGCGATGAGCGCGCATGAGTCCCGGCTTCGCATGAGTTGCACGCCCCGCGCCGCCCGCGCGATACGCATTGCCGGCGCCGCCGCGATTTTCGCCGTTGCGATGTTCGCGCTCGCCGCGGCTCCCGCACACGCGCTCGACATCAAGCGGACGACGCTCAGCAACGGCGCGGTTCTGCTGGTCTCGGAGGAGCATCTGCTCCCGATGGTTACCGTGTCGATCGCCTTCGACGCGGGCGCGCGCCGCGACCCGCGCGGCAAAGAAGGACTCGCGCGGCTCACCGCCGAATGCCTCGAGCAGGGCACCAAGGAACTCACCGTCGCGCAGTTCAATCAGAAGACCGACTTCATGGGCAGCTCGGTCTCGGTCGGCGTGGGCCGCGACTACGCCGACGCCGACCTCACCTCGCTCACCCGCTACCTGCCCGACACGCTGCATCTGCTCGCCGGCATTCTCACCGAGCCCGGCCTGCGCGACGCGGACATCGAGCGCAAGCGCGCCGAGCAGGTCGCCGAGATCAAGGGCAATGAGGAACAGCCCGGCTACGTCGCCGACGTGACGTTCGTGAAGTCGCTGTTCGGCGACACGCCCTACGGCCACGCGGAGGAAGGCACCGCCGATTCGGTGAGCAAGCTTACCGACGACGACATCCGCGGCTTCTATCACGATCAGTACAAGCTCGGCAGCGCGGTAATCGCGGTGGTCGGCGACGTCGACTCCGCAGAAATTAAAGCATCACTTGAAAAAGAGCTGGCGGGCCTTTCCGGCACCGTGGCGCCGCAGCCCGCGCCGCCCCCGGTCTCGGTTGCGCCGGGAATTCACGCGAACCTGGTCGATCGCGAGGTCGCGCAAGCCAACGTGGTGTTGGGCTTCGGCGGAATCGCGCGCGCCAATCCCGACTACTACAAACTGCAGGTGATGAACTACATCCTGGGCGGCGGCGGCTTCGCCTCGCGCATGGTGCAGGTGGTGCGCAGCAAGGCCGGCCTCGCCTACTCGGTCAACAGCGGCTTCGACGCGGGCCGCTTCCAGGGCGCGTTCACCGTCGTGCTGCAGACCAAGAACCAGAGCGCCAACCAGGCCTTGAGCCTCGTGCTCCAGCAGTTGCGCGAGATCCAGGAGAAGCCGGTCACCGACGCCGAGCTCAGCGACGCGAAGAAGTTCCTGGTCGGCAGCTTCCCGTTGAAGTTCGATCGGCAGAGCTCGATCGCGAGCTTCATGCTCCAGGTCGAGCTCTACGGGCTGGGACTCGACTATGCGGACAAGTACCCGAAGCTCATCAACGCGGTAACTGCCGACGACGTACAAAAGGTCGCGCGCGAGTATTTGCATCCTGACGCGGCGATCCTGGTCGCGGTCGCCGACCAGAAAGAAGCCGCGATCAACACCGCAAGCTTCGAGAAGGTGTCCGGCGGAGCCGGCGGTGGCAGCGGAGCGGGCGGCGGCAGCGGCGCGAACTGACGGCTAACGCACGCGGCTGACGCGGCGCATTGATCACAGTTCACGTCGCGCGCACCACGCCGCGACGGGAATCTCCACCGTGGCTGAGCAGCTCATCTTCACCGTCGGTCATTCGACCCATCCGATCGAGCGCTTCCTGGAACTGCTCGGCGAGCATCGGATCGCGATTCTGGCCGACGTGCGATCGTTCCCGGGCTCGCGGCGCTGGCCGCAGTTCAACCAGGAGAATTTGCGCATCTCGATGGAGCGCGCCGGGATCGACTACCGATGGATGAAGGCTCTGGGCGGGCGCCGCAAGGGAGTGCGCCCCGATTCACCGCACTCGGCATGGACCCATCCGGCATTTCGCTCCTACGCCGACTATACCGACAGCGCGGAATTCGCGGCGGGACTTGAGGAACTGATCGGCGCGGCGACCGAACGGCGCGCCGCATACATGTGCTCGGAGGGACTGTGGTGGCGATGCCATCGGAGAATCATCTCCGACCACCTGCTGGTGCGCGGATGGGACGTCGAGCACATCATGCCCGCCGGCAAATTATCGAAACATCAGCTCGCGCCGTTCGCGCGCGTCACCAATGGCCGCATCGTCTACGACGGATCGCCTGCAGCCGAACCGGAATCGGAAGAATAAGTAAGATCGTCGCGAGCTACGCGGCGGCGCGATCGCCGAGGACCTGACGCAGGAACTGGCCGGTGTACGAGGCGGACACGCTCGCGACTTCCTCGGGAGTGCCTTTCGCGAGCACCTGCCCGCCGCGATCGCCGCCCTCCGGGCCCAGGTCGATCAGATAGTCCGCGGTCTTGATCACGTCGAGGTTGTGCTCGATCACCACGATAGTGTTGCCGGTGTCCGCCAGCCGTCCGAGCACTCCGAGCAGGCGCTTGATGTCGTCGAAATGGAGCCCGGTGGTCGGCTCGTCGAGGATGTAGAAAGTGCGCCCGGTCGCGCGCCGCGCGAGTTCCTTGGCCAGCTTGATGCGCTGCGCCTCGCCACCCGACAGCGTAGTTGCCGACTGGCCGAGATGGATGTAGTCGAGGCCGACGTCGCGCAGCGTCTCGAGCTTCTGCCGGATAGGCGGGACCGAGCCCATGAACTCGATAGCGTCGAGCACCGTCATGTTCAGCACCTCGGCGATGCTCTTGCCCTTGTACTGAATCTCCAGCGTGTCGCGATTGTAGCGTTTGCCGCCGCAGACCTCGCAGGTCACGTACACGTCGGGCAGGAAGTGCATTTCGATGCGGATAATCCCGTCGCCCTGGCACGCCTCGCAGCGCCCGCCCTTGACGTTGAAGGAAAAGCGGCCGGGCCCGTAGCCGCGCATCCGCGCCTCAGGCAATTGCGCGAACAGCTCGCGGATATGCGTGAAGAGGCCGGTGTAGGTCGCGGGATTGGAGCGCGGCGTGCGCCCGATCGGACTCTGGTCGACGTGGATCACCTTGTCGAGATGCTCGACGCCCTCGAGGGTCCGATAAATTCCGGCGCGCTCGCGGCTGCGATTCAGTTTCTGCGAGAGCGCGCGATAAACGGTGTCGAGCACCAGCGACGACTTCCCGGAACCGGAAACACCGGTGACGCAGGTGACCACGCCGAGCGGGATCGCGACCGTTAGATCGCGCAGATTGTTTTCGCGCGCGCCCTTGACCGTGAGCCATCGACCGGTGAGCTGGCGCCTGCGCGGCGGCACCGGGATCTCCATCTCGCCCGACAGGTACTTGCCGGTGAGCGAGTTCGGATCGCGCATGATCTCCTCGGGAGTTCCCTCCGCGACCACGTAGCCGCCGTGAATTCCCGCGCCCGGCCCCATGTCTACGACGTGATCCGCCTCGAGCATGGTCTCGCGATCATGCTCGACCACCAGCACCGTGTTGCCGAGGTCGCGCAGCCGCTTGAGCGTCGCGAGCAGGCGCTGATTGTCGCGCTGATGAAGCCCGATCGACGGCTCGTCGAGGATATAGAGCACGCCGACCAGGCTCGAACCGATTTGGGTCGCCAGCCGGATACGCTGGCCCTCGCCGCCTGACAGACTGCCCGAGGTGCGGTCGAGCGTCAGGTACTCCAGGCCGACGTCGGCCAGGAAATTGAGCCGCTCGCGAATCTCTTTCAGGATGAGCCGCGCGATCTCGGCCTCCTGCGCGCTCAGCTTCGGCTCGGCAAAGAACTGCAGCGCCTGTTTGATCGACATCGAGGTGACTTCGGAAATCGACTTGCCGTTGAAGCGGACGAACAGGCTTTCCTTCTTGAGCCGCGCGCCCGCGCAACTCGGGCACGGCCGCATGTTCATGTACGCTTCCAGGAATTCGCGGATGCCCTCGGACTCGGTCTCCTTGTAGCGCCGATCGAGCCATTGCAGGACGCCTTCGAACGGCCGCGAGTAGTCCGCGCGATGATGCCCGCGCTGGTGCGAGAATTCGACCTCCTCGGTTCCGGAGCCATGCAGGATTCCCTTGCGGGCCTTGACCGGAATCGTCTTCCACGGCATGTCGAGGCTGAACTTGTAATGGGCGGCGAGCGCGTCGAGCACCGGCTGGATGTAATTGAGCGATGCCCACGGCGCGATCGCGCCTTCGCTGATGCTCAAGTCTTCGTTCTGCACCACCAGCTCGGGATCGAAATACATGATCGATCCGATTCCCGAGCATTCCACGCACGCGCCGTGCGGACTGTTGAAGGAGAACATCCGCGGCGTGATCTCCGGATACGAGATGCCGCATTCCACGCATGCGAAGCGCTGGCTGAAGTAAATCCCGGCGTCGCTCTTGGCGCCGTCGAGCCGCTCCACCTTGAGCAAGTCCTGTCCGTACTTGAACGCGACCTCGAGCGAGTCGGCCAGCCGCTTCTCGATCCCGCGCCGGATCGCGAGCCGGTCGACCATCACTTCGATGGTATGCCGGGTGTTCTTGTTGAGGGTCGGCTCCTCGCCGAGCTCGTGGAGCTTGTCGTCGATCTTGACCCGCACGAAGCCGGCGCGGCGCATCTCGCTCAGCTCCTTGCGATACTCGCCCTTGCGGTCGCGCACGATCGGAGCCAGCACGTGAAGGCGCGTGCCCTCGGGCCACGCCATGATCCGATCGACGATCTGCTGGACGCTCTGCTGGGTGATCTCGCGGCCGCAGTTGTAGCAGAACGCGTGGCTGGCGCGCGCGAACAACAGCCGCAGGTAGTCGTAGATTTCCGTGATGGTGCCGACCGTCGAGCGCGGATTGCGCGAAGTGCTCTTCTGCTCGATCGAAATCGCGGGCGACAGCCCTTCGATCGAATCGATGTCGGGCTTCTCCATCTGCTCGAGGAACTGGCGCGCATACGCCGACAGCGACTCGACGTAGCGGCGCTGCCCCTCGGCGTAAATCGTGTCAAAGGCGAGCGAGGACTTGCCCGATCCGGAGAGCCCGGTGATCACGACCAGGCGGTCGCGCGGGATCTCGAGATCGATGTTCTTGAGATTGTGCTCGCGCGCGCCCTTGATGATTATCCGATCAGCCATCAGCTTCCTGTGCCGCCTGGTTGTGTTTCTATGCTGCCCGGCGCGCCATCCCATTGCGAGCCGATGCGGCTCGCCACGCATACTCGATTGCCGCGATCATGCTCGACGCGTTCGCCGTCCCGCGGCCCGCGATATCGAATGCGGTGCCGTGGTCGGGCGAGGTGCGGATGAACGGCAGCCCGAGGGTAACGTTCACCGCGCGATCAAACTCCAGCGTCTTGAGCGCGATCAAGCCCTGGTCATGATACATCGCGACCGCCGCGTCGAAACCGAACTCGCCGCGCGGCCGGATGAACGCGGTGTCGGGAGCCAGCGGCCCGAACGCCGCGATGCCGTCGTGCTGCGCGCGCCGGATCGCCGGTGCAATCACGCGCGCCTCCTCGTCGCCAAACAGCCCGTTCTCGCCCGCGTGCGGATTGAGACCGAGCACGCCGATCCGGGGCCGGGCAATACCGAGCGAGTCACGCAAATGCGCCGCGAGCAGCATGATGGTGTCGAACACGGCGCGCTGCGTCAGCGCAGCGGGAACTTTCGCCAATCCGATATGGACGGTCACCAGCGCAAGGCGCAACTGATCGCCCGCAAACATCATCCGCCATAACTTCACTCCCGCGGCCTTGGCGAGAATTTCCGAGTGGCCGGGAAAGTGATGCCCCGCGCGGTTGAGCCAGTCCTTGTTGATAGGCGCGGTCACTATTGCGTCTATTTTAGCATCAAGCGCCATACGAGCAGCGGCCGCGATGTAGTCATACGCGGCGCTCGCGCCCGCGACCGTCGGCCGTCCGGGCCGGAGCGCGGTGGCAGGCAGGCTGCTCGCCGCGAGCACCGCCAGTCCGCGCTCGAGGCGAATCGGCGGCTCGCCGGCGCGCCATTCGCGCGGCTCGGGGACGCCGTCAAGGCGCGCCGCCGCCGCGCGCATCGCGCCGAGGTCGCCGATTACCAGCAGCGTAGGCGCGCCGCGGCGCGGCGCAAGCGCAGCCGCCGCCTTGAGAATGATCTCGGCGCCCACTCCCGCGGGGTCGCCCATGCTGACGGCGATGAGCGGCGGCGCCTTCCTTCTAACCGGCATCGCTAGAGGTTGGTCTCGACGTAATGTTGTTTGATCAGATCGGTCTGCACCCAGGTCTCGAAGGTCGCCTGCGCGCGCTGGTCCTGCAGCTTGTCGCGAATTTTGCCCTGCACGTCGGCCAGCGGCTGCACGCCAGGCACCTCGTGATCTTCCAGCTTCAGCACGTGATAGCCATTCTTGGTCTGCACCACCTGTGAAACCTCGCCGGGCTTGAGCGGTTTCACCCCGGCCAGAATCTCGTCCATGATGTCGGCCGGCGCGAACCATCCCAGCTCGCCGCCGTCGGTCTTGGACTGGTCGTCGGAGTAACGGCGCGCCAGCTCGTAGAAGTCTTCGCCCTTGATCGCGCGCTGGCGCAGCGTCTCCGCCCGTTTCTTCAGGTCCGCGCGCTGCCGCGGCGTCGCGTTGGGCGGCACCGCGACGAGGATCTGGGCGAGCTTGAGCCGCTCCTTGTCGATGGTGAACTCTTCCTGGTGAGTGTCGTAGTAAACCTGGATGTCCGCCTGCGGAATGTTGACCTTCTCACGCACCTGGGTCTGGATCATCTCCATCTTCTCGAGCTCGGTGCGCGCCTTCTTGCGGAAGTCGTCGTAGGTCATGCCGTTCTGGGTGAGCTCCTGGCGGAACTGCTCGTCGCTCAAATTGCGCTCTTTGCGAAGCTGTTCGATATACTTGTCGACCTGGCCCTCGTCGACTTTGTCCTCGTACTTCTTGGTCTCCTGTTCGAGCAGCTTTTCAATGATGAGAGATTTCAGCGCCTCGTCGGGCGGCATGTGCTTTCCGGTTTCGGACAGGGCCAGCGCCTGGTACTGGGTCACGTCGTGCATCGTGATCGGATCGCCGTCGACGCTGCCGACCACCCGGTTGACCTCCGAACCCTCGGGTATCGGGTCGCTCGGCGGTGCGATGTTCATCGGAGTTTCCATCGCGACGGGAGCATCGGGCAGCGGTGCGTCGGGAGTCGGCGCCCCCGCCGGAGTATCTGCGGGCGACGCCTGCGCCAGGTCCGGCGTTGGCTCCGGAGTGATCACCTTCTGGTTTTTGATGAAGGTCTGCAAAGAAGGTATGCCGGGCAGGGAAACGTTCGGTGCGTGCGCGCTCAGGAAGGTGCACGCGCCCATTTCGAACGCGAACGTCAAGGCGAGCGCAGCACAGCTCAGTACGCGTGCAGCGTATGAAACAGCCGAAGCACGATAGATCATGAACCTGCTAGTTGACGGCGGTGCCTGCCGGGCGCGCCGGCCAGCTTTCCAATTTTTCACAGCTGGCAAGGGCCTGCAAGAAGCCGTCGACCTGCTCGAATAGCTGCTCGGTCTCCGACGGTTGCAGGCGCGCGATCACCTGGTACGACGGCGTGAGGCGAATCGTGCGGCGGTTGCGATCGGCCAGCGCGGTGAGCCGCGCGGTGTCGACCGGAGCGTCGGCATGGAAGCGCATCTCGAGATCCTTGCCCTTGACGATCGCGCTTACGATCATGAGCTGCTTCATCTGGCGGCGCACGTTCATCGCGGCGATCAGGTTCTCGACCAGCGCCGGCACCGGTCCGAAGCGATCGCGCATCTCGTCGCGCAAGTCGGAGAGATCCTGCTCGCTATCGGCGCGCGCGAGCCGCCGGTAGAGGACCAGGCGCTCGTTCTCGTCGTCGACGTAGGAATCGGGAATGTACGCCGCGATCCCCAGGCGCAGCTCCGGCTCGAAGTCGGGGCGCGCAGGCTCGCCGCGCAGCTCCGCGATCGCCTGCTCCATCATCTCGGCGTAGAGCTCGAAGCCGACCGCCTCGATCTGGCCGGACTGCTCGCGGCCTAGCAGGTTGCCGGCGCCGCGATGCTCGAGATCGGACATCGCGAGCTTGAATCCGCCGCCCGACTCCGAGTCGACCAGCTCGCGCAGCGCGTCGATGCGCCGCTTCGCGTCGCGAGTGATGATGTGCTCGCCGGGAATCAGCAGGTACGCGTAGGCCTTCTGGCGCGAGCGCCCGACCCGGCCGCGCAACTGGTAGAGCTGCGCCAGGCCAAAGTGATCGGCGCGATTGATGATCATGGTGTTGGCGTTGGGGATGTCGAGGCCCGATTCGATAATCGCGGAGCAGACCAGCAGGTTGATGCGGTTCTCGATGAAGTCGCGCATCACGTTCTCGAGCTGGGTCTCGCGCATCTGGCCGTGCGCGATCGCGATCTTGGCCTCGGGAATCAGCGCGCGCAGATGGCTCGCCATGTAGTTGATGTTCTCGACGCGGTTGTGCACGAAGAACACCTGGCCGCCGCGGTTCAGCTCGCGCAGGATCGAGTCGCGGATGGTCGCGTCGTCGAAGTGCGCGACGAAAGTGCGAATCGCCTGGCGATCCGGCGGCGGCGTCTGGATCACCGAGAGATCGCGGATCCCGAGCATCGCCATATGCAGCGTGCGGGGGATCGGCGTCGCCGTCATGGTCAGCACCGCGACCAGCTTCTTGAGCTTCTTGATGCGCTCCTTGTCGGCGACGCCGAAGCGATGCTCCTCGTCGATCACGAGCAGACCGAGGCGCGGGAAGTGCACGTCGCTTTGCAGCAGGCGATGGGTGCCGATGACGATGTCGACCTTGCCCTTGGCGAGATCCTCGATGACCGCCTGGTTCTCCTTGATCGAGCGGAACCGCGAGACCATTTCGATCCGCAATGGGTAGTCGGCAAAGCGCTGGCGGAACGTGTTCCAGTGCTGCTCGGCGAGGATCGTGGTCGGCACCAGGACGGCGACCTGGCGCGCGTCCATCGCGGCGATAAACGCGGCGCGCAGCGCGACCTCGGTCTTGCCGAAGCCGGCATCGCCGCAGATGAGCCGATCCATGGGCTTGGCGCGCGTGAGATCGCGCAGCACGTCGTCGATCGCGGCCTGCTGGTCGGGGGTTTCCTCGAACTCGAAGCGTCCCGCGAAGTCCTGGTAGTCCGCGCCCGGCGCGGGCAACGGGTTGGTCTCGAGCACCTCGCGCGCCGCGTAGACTTCGAGCAGCTCCGCGGCCATCGCGAGCACCGCCTGCCGCGTGCGCCGCTTGACCTTCTCCCACGAGCCGCTGCCGAGCTTGTCGAGCTTGGGCTCGGCGCCGTCGCCGCCGCCGCCGATATAGCGCTGCACCAGGTTGATGCGCTCGACCGGCACGTACATGGTGTCGTCGCCCGCGTACTCGAGATTGAGGAAGTCGCCCTCGACGTCGGCGACGTGCAGATGCTTGAGGCCGCGGTAGCGCCCGATTCCGTGATCGATATGCACTATGAAGTCGTCAGGCTTGAGTTCCTCGAGGTTGAGCAGCGCGCCCTTGGCGGTCGGGCGCGCGCGGCGGCGCACGCGCGGCTCGCCGAAGATCTCCTCCTCGCTGTAGACGTAAATTCCGTCAGATTGTAGGACGACGCCCGCGGAGATTTCCCCTTCCATGATCGCGGGGCGATACTCCGGCCATTCCAGCAGCGCCGCGAAGCTCTTGCAGCCGGTGTTGACGTCGAGATCGTAGGCCTCGAGATGGCGCCGCAATCGCGCCGCCTGGTTGGGTCCCTCGACCACCAGCAGCGCCCGGCCCTGCCCGCGCTGGACCTCGCGAAGCTCGGTGGCCAGTGGCTCGAAACTGGGCGGCGTGTGCGCGCCGCTCAGATCGGTCGAGCCAAGCTTGAGGCTCGGCTGCGACCTGATTTCGATCGCGGGCGCCCAGCCCTCGCGCGGCGCCACCATCGTGACGAGCGAGCCGACTTCGACCGCGGTCATGCGCGAGAGCGCGCGCTCGAATTCCTCAGCGGACAGGTACAGCGATTCGGGGACGGGATGAAACGCGGGCTTCTCGGCAGCCGCAGCCGCCTCGTTCGCGATCACGTCCGCACGTCGCTCCGCTTCGGCGATCAGGCGTCCGGGATCGACCAGCCACGCCAACGTAGCGTCGGGAAGGTAGTCGAAAATCGAATCGAGCGGAGCGCCGAACAGATACGGCATCAGAAGCTCGGCGCCCGGAAATAAAACGCCGTTCTCCAACGACTCCGATAGCTCCGCAGCCTCCTTGCGCACCATCCCCAGATCGGAAGCTCGTATGGCAACCTGGTCGCCCAACCGCGGATCGCGCAGCGCACCCGGCGGCACGAAGCGGGAGCGAATAATCGTCGCGTCGGCGATGTCGGATTTGGCGCGCTGGGTGCCCGCCTCGAAGTGCCGGATCGATGTGACCGCGTCGCCCTCGAGCTCGATGCGGACGGGATCGCGATACAGCGGCGAGAACACGTCGACGATGCCGCCGCGCACACTGAAATCGCCGGGTTCCTCGGTCTGCGGCACGCGCTGGTACCCCGACGCCGCGAGCGTCTCTACCAGTACGTCCAGGTCGAGCCGATCGCGCATCGCGATCCGCAGCACGGAGCTGTCGAAGATCGCACGCGGCACGGTTCGCATCATGAGCGCCTCGACCGAGGTGACGACCAGCGGCGCCTCCTGCCGGAGCATCGCATACAGCGCCGCGAGCGCGGCCGCCTGCGTGTCGGGCGGCGGCGACAGATGCGCCAGCGGCTTCAGCTCCCACGCGGGCAGCAGATGCACGCGACGGCTGGCCGCGTCGCTATCCAGCGAATCGTCGAGGAAGAAGGCGGCGTCGGCGGCGAGCGCCTCGGCCTCGCTCGCGAGCGAGGTGACGGCGAGGATCGGGCTGGCTGATTTGCAACGCGAGCTCGCGCAGCAGCAGCGCGCCCGCCGCGCCCTTAAGGCCCACGACCGGAAAGCGACGCTCAGCGCCATTGCCGAGGCGCGCCGTCAGTTCGCCAGCCGCTTCCTTGAGACTTCGACTCAACCTTTGCCGGCTCCAGTACGCAATTGCGCCTTCCGGCGATGCGCGCGATGCACATGCGCCGACGGCGTCATCGTCGATACTAGCAGAGAATCGTGCGCGAACGCGCGTTCAGTAGGCGTTGCTTTCGGAACTGGAACTTGCGGGCGGCGCCGCTTCAGCATTGGCGACGGGCTGATTGACCTGGCCGATCTTGATCGCGATCTTAAACGACTTATGCGCTCCGCCGGGAAGCGGACGGATGACCGTGATCCACATCGTGTCGCCGGGCTTGAGCTGCTTCATCGCATTTTCCAGGTCTTCGGTTTTGCGCACCCGGCGATCGTCAACCGCGACGATCAAGTCGCCGCCGCGACCGAGCGCTCCGGCGCGCTCCAGCAGCGGCGTTACCAGAAACGTGACCGGCCCAAGCAGGTTTCCCGCCGTTGCGCCGATCATGCCCAGCTTCGTCGACGGCTGCATCCCGGTGACCCCCGCAAGTCCCGCGGGGCCGTTGGGATTGACGCTCATGACTTCGAGTCCGTCCTCTTCCTGGCCGAGATAGCACAGCGTCGTGTACCGCACCGTGATTCCCAGATACGGAGGCTTGCGACTTTCATTGCTGCTCGGCTGAAAATTGCGATCGAGTTTCGCGTATTCCTCCGCCGGCGTGAACTCGCGGTCCGAGGAAAAGTCGTCGCTGCCGGGCTTCGGCTGCGTGTCGGAGTCCTGCGGCGCAATCTCGAGCGAGTCGTCGTCACCATCGGGCTGCGCTGCGATTCCGGGAGACGTCTTGTCAGCGCCAGGCTGCGCGGCGATTCCGGGGGGCGATTTTTCGGGCTCCGTCTGGATTCCGAACGCGGGTGCGCCGGACGGCGTCACGGCCTGTTGCGCTCCGCTCGGCGCGGCAGTCAACAGGAAGCCAAGCAGAAATGATCCTATCAGCGAACCGGATGCCAGGATCGTCCATCGATGCATGACCGATTTCCCCCGGGCGGCTGCTCCGCATAATAAGTCACCGCGCGCGGGAGGCTCAAGCGGAAAATTTTCCCGACAAAATGATTCGGCGGGATGAGGTCGCGGAAAGCGGATACGCGTTTACGATCCGATGACGCCGGCTCGGTCTTCGCGATGGCTAGCAGCAGAAGTAAGTTCGGTGCGCGCCGTTCAGCGCGCGTAGTCTTCCGAAGACGACGGCGCCGGGATCACACCGCCCCCGCCCCCGCCGGCGTTGGCAATCGGCTCGCCCACCGCGCCGACGTGAATCGCTATCTTCAATGGCGGGCCGTGGCCCCCGCCCATCTGCGGCCGGATAACGGTCAGGTACAACGTATCGCCCGGCTTCAAGCGCGCCATCGCATCGTCGAGATCGGCCTGACTGCGTACGCGATTGTCGTCAACGGCGACGATCAGATCGCCGCCCATGCCGAGCGCGCCGTGCTGCTCGAGCAAGCGATTGGTCACCGCCCCAACAAACGGTACCAACGCACCCAAGGTTGCCCCCGTAACTCCGGCAACGGTTGCGCCGGTCGGCGTGTGGATTCCGGCCTGCGCTGCGGGACTATTCGGGTCGACGGTGAGAACTTCGAGTCCATGTTCCTCGCCGCCCTTGTAGCACTTGCTGGCATACCGCACGGTGATTCCGAGGTACGGGCGCTTGTGCGGACGGTTGTCGAATCGGTTGTCCGGATTATCGAGATCATTCTCACTGTCGGGCCGATAGTTCCGATTGACCGACGTCGTATCGTCGCCGGGCCGAAAGGTGCGGTTGTCCGGTATTTCCGCGACTCCCGCCTTGGGCATCGTGGCGCCCGGCTGCGGTGCGATCTCAAGCGTGCGATCGTCCTCGCTGCCCTGCCCAGCGATTCCCGGCGGAGGCGCGGGCGGCGCTCCGCCCTGCGAGTGAAGCTGCGAATCGGAGGAATCGTTATCGCTCTGCGCCAAGGCGAAATGCGCAGCGGCGCACAAGCACAGGATCACGGCACCGGCCACGATCAATCTGGCCAGTCTGACCAATCTAAACCCTCCGACGAAGCTTGGCTTCCTCATGCGAGAGCCACCCCTTTGATGCCTCGAAACCGACCCTACGGATCATAGGCCCGCTCCTGTCATTGCTCAAGGCGGCCACGGACGTGCCTAAACTTGCCGCGGCGGCGCGAGCGTGCGAGAGTTTGCGCGCGAGGAGCGATGAAAATCATTTCGACAGTTGCGCTGCAACCTGCCCATCGCGCGCTTATCACCGCGGCCGCGCCCGATGCCGAAGTTATCGACCGCCAGTGTCGTACCAACGACGAAGTCCTGGAGCTCGTCGCCGGCGGCTGCGACGCGATGCTGACCTTTCGGACGCCCGACGATATCGCGCGGAAAGCCCCGGGGCTCCGCTGGATCCAGTTGCTGAGCGCGGGCGCCGACCACGTGCCCGCCGCGGTGCTTAGCGATCGCGCGCTCGCAATCACGACCTCGAGCGGAATCCATGCGACGCCGATCGCGGAGTACACGATCGCGTCGATGCTCGCGTATGCGCACGGCTTGCACATCACAATGCGCGCGCAGATGCGTCGCGAGTGGATGCGCTCGGGGCAGTTCATGACCTCGATCGACGAGCTGCGCGGCCACACCCTCGGGGTGATCGGTTATGGTTCGATCGGACGCGAGACGGCACGGATTGCCGCCGCGCTCGGGATGCGAGTGCTCGCGCTCAAGCGCAATCCCGACGTGCATGAAGATCCGGGCTGGATTCCGGAGGGAGTCGGCGATCGGGCCGGAACCATACCCGAGCGCTATTTCGGCCCCGCCGAATGCGCAGAAATCCTGGCTGAAAGCGACTACGTCACGGTCACGCTGCCGAACACTCCCCACACGCGCAAGTTCATCGGCGCCCGCGAGCTCGCCGCGATGCGGCCCGCCGCCTATATCGTCAACATCGGGCGCGGCGAGGTGATCGATGAGCACGCGCTGGCCGAAACGCTGCGCGCGAAGAAAATCGGTGGCGCCGGCCTCGACGTCTTCGAGCATGAGCCGCTGGAGGCCAACAGCCCGCTCTGGGACATGGAGAACGTGATCCTGACGCCGCACATGTCGGGCGCCAATCGCGGCTACGTGGAGAAGGCCTGCCAGTTGTTCGCCGACAACCTGCTCCACTTCCGCGCCGGCCAGCCGCTGCTCAACATCGTCGACCCGGCGCTTGGTTATTGATCGCCGCGCGCTGGCGGAAGTCACGCGCGCTGACTTAATCCTGCCAGGAAGCGCTCCTTAAGATTCTCGAACGGGCCGTTGGACATGAACAACGCGACGTCGCCGGCGCGCGCATCCGCGAGCATCCGCGCCAGGATCTCGTCGTTGGACTCGCACGGGAACGTGGCGGGTCCGCGCGCGCCGATCGTCTTCGCGAGCACGCCGGTATCAAGGCGCTCGGCGGCCCGAATCGGATCGTTCTCCTTGAAATAGACCGGCCCCAGGTAGACCCGCGTCGCGCGATCGAATGCGCCGGCGAATGCGTCCTGGAAGACGTTGCGGCGCGCGGTGTTCGAGCGCGGCTCGAATGCGGCCAGGATACGGCGCCCGGGAAAGCGCTCCGCGATCGCTTCGAGAGTGACGCGGATCGCGGTGGGGTGATGCGCGAAGTCATCGACCACCGTGATTCCCGCCGCTTCGCCGATAACCTCCTGGCGCCTCACCACGCCGCTGAACGACTTGAGTCCGGCGGCGATTTCGTCACCGCCGACTCCCATCTCGCGCAGCAGCACATACACCCCGAGCGCGTTAGCGACGTTCATCCGCCCACCCATCGGCAGATGCAATCCCTCGGCGATGCGCCGGTCGCCGCGCGCGATCGAAAATCGCGCGCCGTCCGCGCCGACGCTCACGTCCACCGCGCGAAACTCGCCCGCACGAAGTCCGAACGTGAGCCGCCGGGCACGCGCACCCTCGCTCACCTCGAGCGCGTTAGGAAAGTCGGCCGACACGGCGAGCACGCGGCTGGAATCCATCTGCGCCACCAGCGCGCGGAAGCTTGACTTCACGGCCTCGAGGTCGCGGTAGATATCGGCATGATCGAACTCGACCGCGGTGATGATCGCACCGTCGGCGTGGTAGTGGAGAAACTTGGGCCCCTTGTCGAAAAACGCGGTGTCGTACTCGTCGCCTTCGATCACGAAATCGCGCCCGCCGCCGATCCGGTAGTTGGAGCCGAAATCCTTCGCGACCCCGCCTACCAGCATCGAGGGGCCGCGCCCCGCCGCCGCCAGCACGTGCGCCATCATCGCGGTCGAGGTGGTCTTGCCATGCGTTCCCGCGACCATCAGGACGCGCTGCTGTTGCAGAAAAAAATGCCACAGCGCCTCGGGCATCGAGAGGTACGGAATCGACGAGCCGAGCAGCGCGTGCGCCTCCGGATTCACCCGCGGGATCACGTTGCCGACGACGACCAGGTCGGGCGCGGGCGTGAGGTTCTCCGGCGCGAAGTGCGCGGTCACTTCGACGCGCGAGCTTTTCAATAACGACGCGGTTGGCTCGTAGAGCTGATTGTCGGAGCCGGTGACGCGCAATCCGCGCTCCGCGAGCATCCCGGCCAGCGCCGCCATCGCGGTGCCGCCCACGCCGATCAGATGGACATGGTGAACGGCTGCTGCCGCGGGCACGCGGGCGAGCCGCTCCGCGCTGGTCGGGTCACTCACCGCCAACCGCTTCCATGATCAGGTCGTGGATCTTCGGGCGGAATTCGCGGATCGCCATGTTGGAGCGATTGGGGTGAACGCGATTGGTGAGCAACGAGACCGCGATCTCACGCTCGGGCTCGATCCATATCGAGGTGCCGGTGAAGCCCAGATGACCGACGGCCTGCGCGGAAAAATGTTTGCCCGAGCTCGAGCCTTGCAGCGACGGCGTATCCCATCCCAGCGCCCAGGTCGAGTCGGCGACGGTTTTGTCGCGCTTCCAGAACTCGCGAACGATCTTCTGCGGCACGAAGTCGGAGCGTCCCGCGTAACACCCGATAAGCTCGCTTGCGATCCGATCCACTTCCCTGACCGGCGCGAACAGACCGGCGTGCCCCGCCACCCCGCCCATCGCGAACGCGTTTTCGTCGTCGACCTCGCCGACCAGCAGATGCTTTCGCGACGGGCATATCTCCGTCGGCGCGAACATGTCGGCTACCGGCTCCAGCCGGCGCGAGCGGACCAGCGAGATATCGACAAAGTCGGTCGCGTGCAGTCCCAGCGGGCGGAAAATTTTCTCGCGGCAGAACCGGTTGAGCGCAACGCTGGTAACTTTCTCGATGGTCTCGCCGAGCACGATAAAGTTGAGATCGGAATAAACTGTTTTGGTGCCGGGCGGCGATTCGGGCTTCTCGCGATGCACATCCTCATAGACGAACTCCTTGGCGCCGTGGCTGGCCATGAAATTCACTTTGCCGTTGCGCTCGATTTCGGCGACGCGGGTGTAGAACGGCCGCCACGCGGCAAGTCCCGAGCAATGCGCCAGCAGATGGCGAAAGGTCACGTTGTGCTTGGCGTGCACGCCGAAGTTCGGGAAAAAACGCGTGACGCGATCGTTCAGGCGCAGCTTACCGTCGCGCGTGAGCATCATCGCCGCGACCGTGGTCGCAATCGCCTTGGTGAGCGAGGAGAGATCGAAGACCGTCTCCATCCGCATCGGGGTGCGTTCCGGAACCAGCGAGCGAAAACCGAATGCGCCTTCGAACGCGACGTCGGCTCCGCGCCGCACCACCACCGCCGCCCCGGGAACTACGCCGCGCTCGACCGCGTCGTTGAACGCTTGCTCCACTTCACGCCACGCCACCGCCGTGTCCTCCGCTAGTTCACCACCGTTAGCTGACAGCAGCTTCGATAATTTTGAGCCGTCGCACGCCCGCGTCGATCCGCCCGCGCACGCCGAACGGAATAGTCAGATTCTCGGTCCCATGGCCCGCCTCGATTCCGAACAGAACCGGGACCCCGAGGCTTTCGGTCTGCTCCGCGACGAATCGCGCGATCAGGCGCTGCTCGTCGGCGCTGCCATCGACCGGACGAATCGCGCCGATCGCGATTCCCGCGACTTGTTCGAGCACGCCCGCCTGCCTGAGCTGCACCAGCATCCGATCGATCCGGTACGCGCGCTCTCCGGTGTCTTCCAGGAACAGGATCTTGCCGCGGAAGTCCGGCGCGTACGGCGTTCCAAGCATCGCGACCAGCACCGAGAGGCATCCGCCGGTGAGCTCGCCCTCGGCGGCGTGCGCGCCACGATGGACCACCTCGCGCGCCTCGAGCTCGAACTCGCGAATTTCGCCGGAGAGCAGGCCGCGCAGGTGCTCGAACGACCGCGGGGTGAGGCCGCGTGCGAAATCCATCGCGACCATGGGGCCGTGGAACGAGACCATCGCGCATCGATCGATCAGGGTAGTGAGTAAGAAAGTGGCGTCGGAGAAGCCGATGAACGGCTTCGGCGTGCGCGCGATCGCAGCGAAATCGAGCATTGGCAGTAACCGGCCGCATCCGTAGCCGCCCCGCGCGCCGAACACCGCCTTCACTTCGGGATCCGCAAAACATGCCTGGAGTTCATCGGCGCGATCGCGATCGTCGCCGGCGAGAATACCGGAGCGCGACAGCACCCGCTCTGAAACCTTGACCCGAAAGCCCATCGAGGCAAGCGCGTTCACGCCGCGTTCCAGATGCTCGCGCTCGACCGCCGCGGCGGGAGCGACCACGCCGACGGTATCGCCCGGCCTGAGTGCAGGAGGCTTGATAGGTTTGGGATTCACCGGAGTGAAACTGAACTTACCAAAACGCGCATCGAAAAGCGCGCGGATTGTAGATCAACGCGAACTTTAAGTAGATCGAGCACCTCCAAATTCGAAAGACGCGGCCTACAGCGAGCGCCCAACCGCTTCCGCCACCGGGCGCAGCGCCGCCATCAGTTCCGCAAAGCGCGACGGCTTGAGCTGCTGCGGACCATCCGAACGGGCGACCGCGGGCCGCGGATGCACCTCGACGATGATCCCGTCGGCGCCTGCCGCGACCGCCGCCAACGCCATCGGAGCGACCAACGACCAGATGCCGGTGCCGTGGCTCGGATCTACAACCACCGGCAGATGAGTCCATTGCTTGAGCAGCGGCACCGCGTTCAGGTCGAGCGTGTTGCGGGTGGCGGTCTCGAAAGTGCGAATCCCCCTCTCGCAGAGCACCACGTTGGGATTGCCCTCGCTCAGGATGTACTCGGCGGCCATCAGGAACTCTTCGATCTTGGTCGACATCCCGCGTTTGAGCAGGATCGGCTTGTCGATTTGCCCCAGCCGCCGCAGCAGCGAGAAATTCTGCGCGTTGCGCGCGCCGACCTGCAGCATGTCCGCGTGCGCAGCGACCAGCTCGATGTCGTGCGGGTCCATGATCTCGGTTACCACCGGAAGTCCGACCCGGTGCCCCGCGTGCTCGAGCAGCCGCAGGCCTTCGTCCTCCATTCCCTGGAACGAATAGGGCGAGGTGCGCGGCTTGAACGCGCCGCCGCGCAGCAGATGCGCGCCCGAGCGCTTGACCGCGTCGGCAGCCGCCTCTATCTGTTCCTCGCTCTCGATGGCACAGGGCCCGGCGATTACCGCGAGCCGCTTACCGCCGATCTCCGCGCCGCCGATTCTAATCAGCGAGCCCTCGGGACGGACTTCGCGCGAGGCGAGCTTGAACGGCTGCACCACCGGCATCACGCGCTCGACGCCGCCGACCGATTCGAGATGGCCGAGCTGATGCTCGCGTTCCTCGCCCACGCATGCGACCACGGTGCGCTCTATGCCGCGGATGATATGAGCGCGGTAGTCGAGTCCCTCGACCATGCGCACCACGTTCTGGATTTCGTCCTCGGTGGCGTGCGCTTTCATTACAACGATCAAGTGCGAAACTCCCTGCTGAAATGCCCCGCCGCGCCGCTCCAGGCCGAACGCCGCGAGCCGGTGGCGCGGGCGATGCGATGGTGCGGGGCGCGAAAGTTTAGTATTTTCAAAGTGTACAGCATGCGTTACGCGACTGAAACCGAGCGACGGCCCATCCGGCCGCGCTCAGGAGCGAACCTTTGACCCAACCGCACCCCCAGCCTCGCAGAGCACTTCGCCTGGTACATACCTCCGACGTGCATCTCGAGACTGACACTTTCGGCGCCAGCGCGGCGGGCGAGCGGCTGCGCGACAAAGTTCGCGGCGCGTTCGCCTCGGTGATCGAGCTTGCGAATGATCGGCAGGCCGACCTGCTGCTGATCGTCGGCGACCTGTTCGACTCCAGCCGCGTCACCGAAGAGGGACTCGCGTTTGCCTTTGGCACGATCGCCAAGGCGCGGATGCCGGTGGTGATGATTCCCGGAAATCACGACGCGCACGACGAGCGATCGATCTATGCGGCGCTGGCGCCGGGCGTCCTGCCGCCCAACCTTCATCTGATTCTCGAACCCGAAGGGCGCGCGATCGACTTCCCGGAGCTGGCGACGCGGTTGTGGGGGCGAGCGATGGTCGAACATTCGCCTGACTACCGGCCACTGTCCGGAGTGCCGGAGCGCGAGCCGGGCTTGTGGAATATCGGGCTCGCGCACGGGATGTTCATGGAACCGGGCGATGCGGAGCGCTCCTCGCCGATCACGCCGGGCGAGATCGAGGCGAGCGGCTACGACTATATCGCGCTCGGTCACGTGCACGTCTTCAGCGACGTATCGCAGGGGTCGACGCGCGCGTTTTACTGCGGGACGCCGGCGCCGCTTTACGCCAGCGAGAATGCTGGGTGGGTCGCGGTGGTCGATTGCGTCCCCGGCGAGCCGGTCGCGATCGAGCGCGTGACCGTCACCGTGCCCCCGCCGATCGCGTAGAACGGCTGGTTCATACCATCAGCGGCACTCAGCGTCACATGAACTGGCCAAAGGTGATCACGTAACCGTCGAGGTCGCGCACCTCAATCTCTTTGATCCCGTAAATTCTGGCTATGGGCGGTCCCGCAACGCTGGCGCCGCTTTTCTGAAACTGCTGGTGAAGCGCGTCGACGTCGCTGACCCAGATGTACGCGTCGATTCCCTCTTCCTTGCACTCTCGATTGGAACCGCCGCGCCCGTCGCATTTGCGGCTGAGCGCGATCTTCACGCCGTCGCGGCTGACGATGGTAAACTCGGGCGGCTCGCCGAAGTAGCTGCCGGTTTCGAAGCCCAGCTTGTCGCGGTAATGCTCGGCTGTGCGCCGCACGTCCTCGACCAGGAATACTGGCGCGATCGAGTTGAAAGTCGACGACATTATTTACCTCTCGATTTTGAATTCGCGCTCGGGATTTTGAATTCCGGAGATGCGACTCGGGAAATTTAGCCGAGCGTCAATCCCTACTCAACCGCGGAGCATCGGCGCGATTGCGTTTCACGCCGGTCGCCCCTACGGTTGAAAATTGGCATCTGGGGAAGAGAGGAGATTCGCGTATGCCGGAACACGCCGCCACCCTGGCGCAAGTCTTCGATCAAAAGGCGCAGCATTTTGGCGCCCGGGTTTTCCTGCGTGACAAGCGCGAGAAGGTCTGGCACGACCACTCCTGGGCCGCCGTCTCCGACGCCGCGGGGCGCCTGCGCGTGGGCCTCATCCGGCTCGGTATCAAGCCAGGGGACCGGGTCGCGATTCTCTCCGACAACTCTCCGCAATGGGTGATCGTCGATCAGGCGGTGCTGGGCCTGGGAGCGACCACGGTCCCGCTCTACACGACCAGCAATCTCGAAGAGACGCGCCATGTGCTGAGCGATTCGGGCGCACGAATCGTCGCAGCCAACGGCCCCGAGATGGTGAAGAAGATTCTTGGCATCGCGGGCTCGCTGCCTGACCTGAGCGGCGTCATCGCGGTGCATTACGGCGCAGAGCCGCAGGCCGCTTCGAACGGGACGCCGGCGGTGATGACGCTCAAGAGCGCGAGTGGCGACTCGGCGGCGGGCATCACGGAGGGCTCGCGCGACGACCTCGCGACGATCATCTACACCTCGGGAACGACGGGACCGTCGAAGGGCGTGATGCTGACCCACGGCAACCTGCTCGCCAACTGCGAGGACGCGCTGCAGGTGCTGGGGCTCAACGAGACCGACTCGATACTGTCGTTCCTGCCGGTGGCGCATTCATTCGAGCGCACCGCTGGCTATTACACGGTGGTGATGGCCGGCGGGACGATCGCCTACGCGGAGGGTCTGACGCAGATCGCGGCGAACCTGCAGGAAATTCGCCCTACCATCGTGCTCACGGTGCCGCGCCTGCTCGAGGTGATCTTCAGCCGGGTTAAAAAAGGCGTCGAGAGCAGTCCTGCAGTTCGGCGCGCGATCTTCAATGCGGCGATCGCGACGGGAGCCAAGGCGGCCGAGTACCGCAATCGCGGGCGCGCGCTGCCGGCGCATCTCGCGCTTCTGATGCCGCTGTACCGGAGGCTGGTGTTCAAGCGCATCGTCGATATTTTCGGCGGACGAGTGCGCTACATGATTTCCGGCGGCGCGCCGCTGCCGGTCGAAATCAACCGGATGCTCGCGGCGGCGGAAATGCCGATCGTCGAGGGCTACGGACTTACCGAGACCTCGCCGATCGTGTCGGTGAACCTGCACGGCATGAACCGAATCGGCACGGTGGGGCGGCCGCTGCCACAGGTCGAGGTGAAGACCGCGGCTGACGGCGAGCTGCTGGTGCGCGGGCCCACCGTGATGAAGGGCTACTACCATCGCGAGGACGAAACCCGCGCGACGATCGAGCCCGACGGATGGCTGCATACCGGCGACATCGCGCAGATCGACGCGGAGGGCTACATCCGCATCACCGATCGGAAGAAGGAAATCATCGTGCTGTCTGGCGGTAAGAACATCTCGCCAGCCAACCTGGAAACGCGCCTGGCGACCGACTCGTACGTCTCGCAAGTGTGCGTGATCGGCGACCGGCGCAAGCATCTCGCGGCGCTGATCGTGCCGAACTTCGAGAACCTGGCTGACTTCGTCAAGCGCAACCAGATCGCGGCGCAGGCTCCCGAAGAGATCGTGAAGGCGCCGGCGGTGCGGCAGCTATTTCAGGATCGGATTCGCGAGTTCAACAAGCCGCTCTCGGACGTGGAGAAAATCGCGGAATTCACGCTCCTGGCGCGGCCGTGGACGCAGGAGGCAGGCGAGCTGACGCCGTCGCTCAAGATGCGGCGCAAGGTGGTGCAGGAGCACTGCAAGGATCAGATCGAGTCGATGTACCGCGAGTGAACGCGGGGGCCGCGCGGCGACCGTCGCGCGCGCAGCCAAGCCTCGCGACTTGCGTCAGGAGTTCGAGTTGCCGCTCTCAGCGAGCAGCAGCTTGTGAATCGTTACCAGCTTCGTCACCAGGTAGGCGCGCTTGCCCTTGGGCGTGACGACCTCGATATCGTCCTTCTCGGCCTTGCCGATCAATGCGTGACCGAGCGGCGATGACAGCGAAATCCGGTTTTGCGCGCCGTCGACTTCCTCGGGCACCACGATCTCGAATTCGCGCGCGCCACCCTCGTCGAGATCCTCGAGCACCACGCGGCTGCCGAGTCCGACCGTGTCGCGCGGTATCGAATCAAGGTTGATCATCGAGAGCTCGGCGATCCGGCTCTCGAGGTTGGCGACGCGCGCGCGTAGAAATTCCTGGCGCTGCTTGGCCATCGCCCACTCCGCGTTCTCGGAAAGATCGCCGTGGGCGCGCGCGCGCTCGAGCTCTTTGGGCAGGTCGACTGTGAGCTCGCGCTTGAGCACGTCCATCTCTTTGCGCAGCCGGTTGATTACGGGTAGTTCAGCCATCAGAAAATTCTTCCTGGATTCGCTTGGATCTCGATCATCTGCGTTCGCCCTTTCAGTCGGCGACGATCGCCGTGAGGCTCCGGTTGACGCCGGGCACGCTCTGGACTTTCTGCACCACCAGCTCGCCGAGTGAGGTCACGTCGGCGGCCTCCGCGATCGCGATGATGTCGTGCGGACCGGTCACCGCGTGCGCGACCGAAACGCCGGGCACCTGGCGGAGCTTGCCCGCCACCTCGCGCGCCTTGCCAGGCGACGTGTCTATCAGGATGAACGCTTTGACGGTCATGGCCTGCCTCCCGTAATTAACCTTTGCTCGCGCGGTTCGCGCCGCAGCCGCAATCGCCGCTCCTGGTGTGACGCATCATTCAATCTTCAATGTGGCGGTGGAACCGGATTGCCCTGTTCATTGTAAATGTAGAACCCGCGGCCCGACTTGCGGCCCAGGTAGCCGGCGTCGACGTACTTCTTGAGCAGCGGGCACGGCCTGTACTTGTCATCGCCGAGGACGCGCTGCATCACCTCCATGATCGCAAGGCAGGTATCGAGGCCGATCAGATCGGCGAGCTCAAGCGGGCCCATCGGCTGATTGGTGCCGAGCTTCATCGCGGTATCGATATCGGTTACGCCGCCAACGCCCTCGTACAGCGTGTAGATCGCTTCGTTGATCATCGGCAGCAGGACGCGGTTGACGATGAAGCCTGGAAAATCCTGCGCGGTCATGGTGGCCTTGCCGAGCTTCTCGGCCAGTTCGCGGGTCTGCTCGAAGGTGGCGTCGGAAGTCGCGAGACCGCGGATGATCTCGACCAGCTTCATTGCCGGCACCGGGTTCATGAAGTGCATCCCAATCACGCGATCGGCGCGGCTGGTGCGCGCGCCCATCCGGGTGATCGAAATCGACGAAGTGTTGGAGGCGAAGATCGTTTCGGGCGGACAAATCTTATCGAGCTTCTGCAGCAGCGCGATCTTGACCTCTTCCTGCTCGACCACCGCCTCGATCACGAACTCAACCTTGGCGAAGTCCTCGAGGTTGGTCGACGTCTCGACGCGTCGCATCACGCGTTCGCGTTCCTCCGGCTTGAAGCGGCCGCGCTGAATCATCCGATCGAGATTGCGCCCGATACCATCGAGCCCGTGCTTCACCACTTCCCTGGAAACGTCGTGCATCAGGACCGGAATCCCGGCCTGCGCAGTGACCTGCGCGATTCCCGCGCCCATCTGTCCCGCCCCAATCACGCCAACCGTGCTGACTATCATCAAACCTTCACTCCTCGGTTCACAAGTACGGAATATAATTTTTGAGCGAGCTCAGCAGCGCAGCAACGTCGGCCTCGTCGCCGAGCTCGCGGCACAGAACCGCGTAGTAGCCCTTGATTCGGCTGCGCTCCTGGCTCTCCGGCGGGTCCGCGAGCAGCGCCTGAAAGTCTTTGAGGATGGCCTGGGTCTCGAGCTTCTTTTTGACTGGGATGGTCTCGTCGTCGACCGCGATCAGGAGCCGGATGTGATCGATCATCCGGTTCATCACGGCGAAATCGCTGCGATCCTTTTCCATGGGACGATGTCGCTCGTGAATCCTCTAGTCGCTAATGCTGCCAGCCTGACGGCTTCTCGCCCGCCGTCCAGGTGCCGGCACCGCCGCCGGACTTCATCGACTCGCGCACCCGCTGGACGTCGTCGGGCGACTGACGCCCGGGCATCCCGAGGTTGCGCATCAGGACGTTTGCCATGTCCGAGGTCAGCCGATCGCGAATGGTCGGCGCGCCACCGACCTGCGCGTCGAGCACGCGATCGACCTGCGCCTGGGTGAGGCCTTCGGCGATGAAAATGTCGACCATACCGGCGAGGCCGATTTGCCCCTCGGACTTCTCCACGATCGCTATTACCTTCGCGCATGGCGCGCAGACCCGGCGCACCAGACCAGCCTTTTCATGACAGTAGATACAGCGCATCCAGGGCGCTCCGGACCTAGCGGGCGCGCGGTGCCGGCCTGCCGGTCGATTCGCGCCGATGCGGAGCGAAGGCGTTTCGCCGATGAGGAGCGAAGGCGTTTTCAGATCCCATAAAAACATGGGAAGCGGGCATCCGCACCCGGGCGGCCTCGCTTCCGATCGAAACGTTACTACCGGCTTGAAGGGCTAGCAAGGCGGGGGCGCCGGTTGGGACGGCTGGGAGAGCCTAGGTTGACAAGGTTGCCAACAGGCCGTAACATCCGAACTGAGAATCATTCTCAATATCTTAACACTCGCTTTGTCACACCTAATGACTGCCAGCCGCACTATCGTCCCCTATTTCCTGTATGCGGCTGGAATTCTTTATCGCGAGGGGCTCGAAGCGTTGCTGGTGATTATCGCGCTGGCTGCCGGTGCGCGCGGCGCGGGACGGGCTGCGGGCGCGCGCGCGGGACGCGTCGCCGACGGTGCGCGCGGTGCGGGACGCGCTGCCGGGGTGCGCGGTGCGGGACGCGCCGCCGACGCGCGCCGCGGTGCGGGAGGCGCTGCCGGCGCGGGACGCTCTGGGGGCGGGCGCGTGCGCGACGTCTACGCGGGCGCGATCGCCGCGGTCGCGGCCAGCGTCCTGCTCGCGTGGGCGGTCAATCACGTGATCGGCGACGACGCGAGCGACACGCTCGAGGGCGTCTTCCAGATTTTCGCCGCCGCTACGCTCTTCTACGTGAGCTCGTGGCTGACCGCGAAGAAACAATCCGACCGATGGCGCAGCTTTCTGTCGCATCAGGTCGAAGACGTGAACCACAGCGCCGTCCCCGCGATAGCGTTCGGGCTCACCGCGTTCCTGGCGGTGATGCGCGAAGGCGCCGAGACCATCGTTTTCTTCCAGGCGCTGACTGCCGGCGCGACCGAAGCGGCGGAGCGGCACGCGGTCGCGGCGGGAATCGTCGTGGCGGCACTCGCACTCGCAGCAACGTTCGTGATTCTAACTCGCGCCGCGTACCGGATTCCGCTCGGCTCGTTTTTTTCGGTGACGTCGATTCTGCTCTACGGCCTCGCGGTGGTGTTCATCGGCCAGGGCGTCGCGAGCCTGCAGGAGGCCGGCGTCGTGAGCGCGACTTTTGTCGATCACGTGCCGACTATCGTGATGCTGGGGCTGTATCCGACGGTGCAATCGATCTCTGCGCAACTGGTGCTGTTGTGCTTTGCGGGGCTGGCGATTTTTATGCCTCGCGCGGCCTCCCGGCGGCTCAAGGTGTCGCCGTCGGCGCGGGCACCGGAGACGCGTCCGACTTGAATCCCGGCGCCGCTGCCAGCGGCGCGCCGCTCGGCCCGTACATCACTTCTTCGACATCGGTGCTCAGCTTCTCGGCCTCGACCAGCGCGCGAAATCCGATTGTCGTGCACTCAACGACGTATTGATCGCCGCCGACCGGGCTCAGCCGCACGCGCCCGAGCGTGATGCGCAAGTCGTTGCTGCGTTGGAGTAATTCGTTGAGGCGGGTCTCGACGATGACGCCGGCGCCCTCGGCGGAGACGAGGTCGAGGGCGAGCGCTTGCGCGCGCTCGGCCTTGGCCAGGTCGTTGAGCGCGCCGCGGATTTCGCCGCAGGCGCTCTCCGCGGTGAGTTCCGGCGCCGCGGTCGAGGCGCCGGAACTCACCGCGTCGCCGCCCTCGCCGCCGCCTGCCCCCGCCACCGCACTGCTCGCGAGCGCTAACGCGCTCGCGAGCAGCGCGGCGGCGGCCAGCGCGCTCAAGCCTCTCGCGCGCGGGCCTTTCGCGCCGCCGCATCCGCGGCGGCGCGAAAGCAAACGAGCCGGCCTTGCGGCCGGCTCGTTCAATTCGTAGCCGCTGCTATTCTGCCCCTGGCCTAGGCGGCGTCCTCGGGCGCTCCGTATCCGATTGAATTCAGGAACTCCGCCTTCTGACCGGTCGCCATAATGTAGATTCCGTCCCATCCGCAGACCTCCTCGCAGAGGAGGCATCCAACGCAGGTCTTCTCGTTGACCTGCACCTTGCCCAGATACACCGCCGTGTTTTCCGGCGACGGCGAGATGCAATCGAACGGGCATACGTCGACGCATACCCCGCATCCGTTGCAGTTGTCCGGATGCACCACGGCGACCGGACGCTCGGCGCGCTTGAGCACGTGCGTCATCTCGCCCTTGTTGTTCATGATCGCATCGTCGGGGCAGATGACGCCACAGGCGCCGCAATCGATACATAGCGCGGGCTCGATGTAATAAACTTTTTTCGAGATACCGGAAATCGCGCCGGTCGGGCAGCGTTTCTCGCACGCGCTGCATCCGGTGCAGTTCTCGGCGATAATCTCAAACGGCATAAGTTAAGCTTTCCTTGCGCGCGTCAGGTGAGGAGTGCGTCCCTACTTGCGCATCTCCTCGATGATCTGTTCGCGATGGCCGTGTTCGATGAGCTGGTCGTTGCGGCGCGCCTGCTTGAGCGAAACGTAAGTGAAAAACAGGACCAGGAACATCATCCCCATGATCGGGATGTTGTCAGACTGGGTGAGGATGGAGAGGAATTGCTGGAGTCCGGTTACGTGTTCCATCGGATGATTGATTCCTCGGCTGACTCGTCGCGACTCGCGTCTCGAGGCACGCGGGCTCATACGCGCATCTGATACTGAACTATCAACCGTATTAGGCCAAGTCAACGCAGATTGGCAGGGGCCAGCCCCTGCACCTGAGGCAGTAGGCTCCGTTGTCGCCGGGGAACGAAGGACTAAGATCACTTTGAGTCCTTACTGCGAGGCGCATCGTGCCGACACGGAGCAGACGAAAGAATCTGGTGAGGGGTTTCGCAGATTTGCGGCTGATCGGCGTATAATCGGCGCGATGGCGAATCAGGTCGAGGCATCTTCTTATCCCGCTGCTGCTCCGCGCACGCCCTTGAACCTTCTCTGGGGAGCCGCCGCGACCGCGATGTGCGTGGTGTGGACGGCTATCCTGGGGCCATGCGCGGCGTTGATGGCGGCGATTGGAAAGCCGCATGCGGTCACTCCCCTTTCGCGGCTATGGGGCCGGCTGCTGATCCGCACCTGCAGCGTGAAGGTGCGTATCGAGGGTCTCGAGAATCTTGCCGGGCTCAAGACCTACACGCTGGTCTCCAACCATCAGAGCTTCTTCGACATCTTCGCGATCGCGGCATTCATGCCTGGCGAGATCCGCTTCATCTGCAAAAAAGAGTTGCTGAAAATTCCGGTGATCGGCTACGCGCTCAAGAATTCCGGCCACGTGATTATCGAGCGGCAGAGCGGCGGCAAGGAAATCCGCAAGGTTATCGAGACCTCGCGGGAAGGATTCAGCGTCTCGATTTTCGCCGAAGGTCATCGCTTCAACGACAATCGCGTGCACGAGTTTGAGGACGGCGCCGCGTGGCTGGCGATCATGACGCGGACGCCGGCGGTGCCGATGGCTATCAGCGGGTCGGGAGCGTTCTTCCCGCGCCTGGCGAAGATCGTGGTGCCGGGCGGCACGATGCGGATGGTCATCGGCAAGCCGATTCCGACCGAGGCGCTCAAGAGCGCAGACCGTGGCGAGCTGACGCGCAAGCTAGAGGAAGCAGTGCGCGCCACGTTCGCGACCGAAGTGTGAGTGTCGCACGAAAAGGGACGGAATAATCTGGGAAACTGATCACGGTTTTCGCGCTTTCCCGGACAAGACGCGCGCTTCGCGCTTTTACAACTTCAAGGTTTACGGTCCCAGGCCCGCGGGTCGACGGCCAAGGTGCGCCGATCGCGTCTTGCTCATTTGGCTCAGTGCGGAGTCGGCATCGTGATCGTGAGGTCGTTATTGGTGCCCGTATCCGGAAGCCGCCCCGACGGTTGAAGCACGCGCTCAATCTTGACCGCAGTCGCGTGACTGGTATCAATCGACGGGCATCCCTCGTTGTTGCAGCTGAAATGCAGGATGCAGTCGCGTGAGGGATCGTATGCGTCAACAGATCCGTCCGGGTTCCGAGCTGCGGTCCAGTGTCCAAGGAGCGGAATTTGAACCGAGTCTCCCAGATCGAGGGGACCGGGCCTCTCGAGCTCGCGCATCGTAATATTCCACATTCGTGCGGGAGCGTCCGCAGTTGAAACCAATACCGCGAAGGTTGGCACTACGTTCGGATCGTCATCGCACGACGTCGCAGCCAACAGCAATGATGTCGACGTTGACGTCAACGCGAATAGCAGTGTGATCACGAACGCTATAGTCGACGGCGCTCGAAGAGTCATTTCTTTCACTATCCGCTGCCTCGGATTCAGCTCCTGAGGCTGTGTACCATCTAAAAGTGATAACGGAAAATTTCCTCGGGTCGCGATCGAAAGAAACCACTGTCGACCCGATACTGTCAACAAAGAGTGGAAGTCATCCGGAGGCGGTCGGAGTCCCTTCGGCAGGCTCAGGACAGACTCCGGATCCTAACCGTTGCCGCGTTAGCAAACCGTTGAGTGCGATAAGCAGTGCGGAGGACACACACCTCTTATGCTTTGGGTCGCGAGGTCCGCTGGGATCCTTCGACTCCGGCAGCCTGCGCTCAGAGTTTGTGATTTTTTATAAAGTGAAGGTGAATTCTATGCGCACTGCTGCTTGGTACAACAATGGAACCACCCTCGTCCCATTATTTCGCAAAGAAACGCAGGTCATCCTGAGCGCAGGCTGCCGGAGTCGAAGGATCGAAGCGACCCTCTCGACTTGGTGCGCAAAGATGGGTCTCCTCGGCGCTGCAGTTCGCGGTCTGCACCTCGAATCCTAACCAACGGCCAGTTTTCATCGCACCAGCCCGCGCTGAGGTGGTCGAGTTTGGAATTAGCAGTTCGTCTTAGTTGCAATTTCCATTCGCGGCAATTCTGAGTCACCAGGCCGTGCTCATGGCGATACTGCGTGCCGAGGACATTCATATTTGAGTGGTAGGTCGAGAGGGTCGCTTCGATCCTTCGACTCCGGCAGCCTGCGCTCAGGATGACCTTCGTTTTTCACCGACTCAATGAGACGGCAGTGGTTCTGGTGGCGTTCCGAGCAGCGGCGCGCGCAGAATTCCTTTTCACCTTATAAAAAAATCACAGACTCTCAGGATAACGTCCCCTTTCTCGCGACCTAAGGGATGACAGTTGTTCTATTGCCGTTCCAAGCAGCGGCGCGCACAGAATTCGTTTTCACTTTATAAAAAAGGAGACACTCAGGATGGGGTCGCTCTCGTTCGTCGAGTTTAGCGGACGAAAGTGGTTTCTTTTTATTGCGACTCGAGTAGATTTTCCGTCTTCACTTTTGAAAGTCACAGACTCGGGGTAACATCGTCGGCGTGTTGCCGCAGGTTTTTCACCGGTTCCGGAGGCGGACCGATCAGATGCGGCGGTCGAATATGAACAGTGGGACGTTGTTGGCGAGCTTTGGGTCGACGGTTAGGATGCGGCGGCCGGTCTCGTGGTCGACACGGATCGCGTCGACCACGAGACCGGCGGTGCGCATCGCGGCGGCCACCTGGTCGAGGTCGTCGGCTTCCAGCCACAGGGCAATCATGCCTTCGCCGGTCTGCGCGAGCGTTGCGGAGACTGCCTCGCTGGAGGCGAGGCGGATTTCCGCGCCGCCGACGCGCACTGATGCGCTGCGGCCGTCGGCCGCGCGCGTCACGGTGAAGCCGAAATTCTTTTCGTAGATCGATGCGGCGTCGGCGAGATCGGAGGTCGCGACTTCGAGCCGGTCCAATCGTTTAAGCATACGGATTGTCTTTTAATTCGGCTGGAATTTTTCTGGCAGCGAGTGGGCGCCTAGAACAACGAGGGGGGTTGGACCCAGATCATGTTGTTGATTTGCAGTTTCGAAACCGACGCAACCACGTTGGCGGCGCGCTGCTTTTCGGACTCGCTGGTGACCTGGCCCGAGAGATAGACCTCAGGTCCGACCACTTTCACCTGCACGTCGTTGAAGCCGTTCATCTGGAGCTGAGTGTTGATGCGCTCCTCTTCCTGGAACCATTTGCCGGTTTTGGTGCGCAGGTTGTCGACGACCTGATTCACGCCGCTGACTCCATGTGCGACCTGCTCCGCCATCGTACGATCCTTGTCGTCGAAGACCGTGCCGTAGAGCACGATCACGCCGCCCGCCGCCGTGTACGCCTTGGCGCCGTTGAGCCGGTTGTTGCCGCGCAGGGCGGCGTTCACCTGGTTCATCAGCGCGACCTGGCCATCGGCCCGCGCGAGCGATGCCGCGCCGGCCGTGACGAGAATCAAAACGGCGAGTGCGAGGAATGTCCTCGAGTCGGGATGTGGCTTGCTCATCCACTTAGCTCCAATCGATCCGCGCCCGGAAGTTTTTCACTTTTGTTTGAGCCGGGGATCGTCGCTCGCGATACAGGCGGCGGCGCTGACTCGCGCGCGTCCCAGTTCGGGGTCCGCCGATTGCCGTTTCTGAAAACGCCTGAGTTTCCCGGTGGCGTCGAGATTCGCCGGGTCGCCATTCTTGTTCTGCAGTTCTGTGAGCGCCTGCTTGCAGCTATCGCCGCTCGCGAATTTGGTGATGATGGTCCAGCGGGAGACCGGGGCTGTGGAATCAACGGAGTGAGGAACCGTGGAGTTGGGCGGCACGATCAGATACCAGCCCACCATCGCGAATGCGGCTGCGTGGCGGAGATTCATAGCTTCGGAATATGGCGATTTTCAGTGAGCAACGCCAGTATAGCGGCGTGCTGATCGTCCGATGCGGCTGCAAAAGCGGGGACCGAGTATAAACTCGGCCCCCGTGTAATCGTCAAAGCAGATCAGACCTTAGACGGCCAATCGCACGGCCTCAGCTGGTAAGCTCAGCTGGTTGGTTTCAGGGTGAAATTGGTGGTTGCTGAGGCGCCGTCTTTTACGTCCACTTTCTGGTCCTGGGTGCCCAGCTTTTCGTGCCACACGGTTATGGTGTAGTTGCCTGCCGGCACGTCCTTGATTTCGTAGTTGCCCTTGTCGTCGGTCACTGCGAAGTACGGCGTGTCGGTCGCGACCCACCATCCATGCATCCAGCCGTGCGCGTCGCAGGTGACGCGGATCACTTCGGGCTGCTCAACTTTCTGCTGAATCACCTTCTTGAACTTGGGCTGCGCCATGTTGAAGGACGGATTCTTGGTCGAGTAGGTGTGGATGTTGTGCAGGATGCCGTCGTCATTGATGATGTCGACGGTGCTGCCGGCCGTGAACGCGAGCACGTGCGGCACGTAGTCGCATCCCTTCTGATCGAACTTCACTTCGGTAGGCTTCGCGTCGCCCTTGGCGCCTTTGACTTCGACCACGGCGTTGGCGATTCCGCCGCTAGCTATCGACGATCAGGTCTTCGGTGAAATGCGGTTTGAGCCCGCATACTTCCTTGTCCTTGCTGATCTCGACTTTCTTGGGCGCCGGCGCGGTCCCATCGAGCTTGACGGTGCCAGTGATAGTACCGCCCGCGGCGGCAGCGCTGGTGGCACCCACGCCGATTCCAAATGCGATCGCTGCCCCGGCGGCAACAATCATGGTTGCGAACTTGTTCATCGTTGATCCCTCCTGGAATCTTCCCGTGTCAGGTTCATGAATATTATATACTTTTGATGATACTCACTTCTCGATTGAAACTTACCTGCTGCTGACTTTCAGTGGCTTACCCGCTTTCGCCGGCGGCGGCGGCGGAGTAGTGGCGACCTCTCCGGGCAGCGGCTGTCCGGGATGGGTTCCGAACCAGAAAATATAGTCGCGCAGCGCCTTGATCTGTTCCTGCTCGTTGCCTTTCAGAATGTCGTCGGGGCCGCCCGGATAGAACGACGGCATCTTGGTGCCTGGCTGAATCGCCGACGGATTATGAATCCATTGGAGTATCCACTCCGGGTTGAGCCGCTGATGCGCCAGGGCCAGGTCAGGAGCCCATCCGGACGGATCACCCTCGGGCTTCTTGTCGCCCTGCTGATGGCATGAGAAGCAGTTGAAGTAGTCTTTCGACATCAGCTTCTGGCCCGCCTGCAACAGGTCGACCGGCACCAGGTTGGTGTTCAGAAACATGTACGGCACCTGCAGGTCGGCCATCGCGCCGAAATAATTCACGACGGTGTCGTCTTCGGTGCTGGTGAACTGAAAGGTCGGCATCCTGATTTTGAGCCACGGGCGGATCGGAGTAGGCCCCTGCAGGAAGTTGAATAGCCACTGCGGCTGGACCTTGGCGCCCTCGCCATTGAGTATTGGTGGCGCGAAGTTGATTTGATCTTCGGGGTAGAAGCGCCGGATGAAGCCGCCGCGGTTCTCGATAATGTGGCAGCCGACGCAGTTGTAGTAATTCACCATCCGCCGGCCGGCAACGATATTGGTCTGCCGCTCGGTGCCGGGCGCGCGATAGCGCTCCTGCACCTTGTTCTCGACCAGGCCGGCGAGGAACACGCGCAGGTTCTTGATGTCGGGATCGTCGAGGTCGAAGTTCGGCATCAACTGCTCGACGTCCTTGGTCGCGTAGATACGCGGCTGCTGGAGCTTGTGGAAGGTCCAGTCGTCCCAGGTCGCCGGGATGTCGGTGCGATCGCCGAAGAACATCTCGTCCAGATGCTTGGAGCCGTAAGTGGTCAGCTCGACGCCGATCCGCGACTCCTTGTCCATCCCTTCGATCTCATGGCATCCAAAGCATCCGTACTTGCGGATCAGAGCCGCGCCCTGGGTGGCCTCCGACGGGTCGGCGATCATAGCTGGAATCCCCGCGTCCACTTTCTTCTGCCCGTGCGTCATCAGGAAGGCGGTAAGCGCGGTAGCCTCGTGATCGGACAGCCGTAGCATCGGCATCGCAGTGTGCGGGGAGAAGTCGCGCGGATTCTTAAGCCAGAAGTAAACCCATCGCGCGTCGGTCTTCTCGGCGATCTTGCTCAGGTTGGGTGCGAAGTCCTTGGTGGTGCGCGCCGCACCGGCCTTGAAGGCTGAGAACTCGCCCACCGGAGAGCCGACCTGGTCGGGCTCGATCGCGTGGCATCCTTTGCATCCGACCGACTCGAACAACCCCTTGCCTTCCTCGATCATCGCCGGATCTTTGATGTCGGTCTCCAGCGTGGCGGGCTCGACGTGCGCCTTGACCCAGTCGTCGGATTGTTGCTTCGAGCTCTGGATGATGTAGGCGGCGATCTCGGTGGCCTGCTCAGGGGTGAACATGAAATTGGGCATCCGCGTGTTAGGGCGGAACACGTGCGGATTGGTTATCCAGCGCACCGCCCAGGACGGATCGAGCTTGGCGGAGGCGAGCTTCAGGTAGGGGCCGATTTTCGGCATGTCCTCGTAGCCCAGCACCAGGTGGCATCCGGTGCATCCGAGCTGCTGGAACATCCGCTCGCCGTCGACCCAGTTGATCGCGATCTGCTTGCCGTCGGCGTTGACCAGCGAGCCGACGTCGAGATGGCAGGTGATGCATCGCGACTGCATCTTGTCGCCGCGCAGCAGCGGATGCTCGGAGAACTTGTCGAGGCCGTGCGCGACCATCACGGAGTTGACCGCGGGGCCCTGCCCGTCATGACACGGCGTGCATCCGAGATGGTCGGGCGGATGCTTGCCGATGATCGCGTCGAAGTTGGAATGGGTGCGAAACGGCTGCGGGGCGTTCTCGAAACCCTTCTTGTCGGCGCCCATGTGACAGCTTTGGCATCGATCGACGCGCGCGACCGCTTCGTCGAAGGCGTTGCGATCGAAGTCGTCGATCGAAGTCTGTTGAATCTTGGGAATCTTCGGATAGCGGAACAGAACGCGGCCGGCGAGCGTGAATGGGATCTCGAAACCGTCGGCCTTATCGATCAGGTCGTCGCGAGTCTTGGTCAGCGTCTTGAGCTGGTCGGTCAGCGCATCGACCCTCGAGTTGATCTCATCGACCTGATCCTTGACCACCTGGTACTTCGCTTTGGCGGCGTCCGAGATTTTCTGTTCACGGTCCAGCTCCGCGTTGAGCTGGTTGATCTTGTCCATGAACGGCTGCGCGTCCTGTTTTTCCTGGATCGCGTGATTGTAGTCGTACCAGAGCTCAGTCAGATTCGACTTGGTGAAGCGGGCGGCCTGCTCCTTGTCATCGGAGATGATCTTGAGGCGGCCTTCCTCGGCCATAAGATCGGAGAGCTTGGCTGCGGTCTGGCCCGAATGAAGCTCGCCCTCGGCCGCGGCGAGATCCTTGACGACTTTCTGATAGGTGGGATCGGCGTTGAGGCGTTTCTGCTCGTCGTCCACGTCCTTCATGTACTTGGCGTAGGCGAGGCGATCGAACTCGACCTGGTACTGCTTCCAGGGACGGCGCGAGATGTTGTCGTCCCAAATCGACCACACCGACACCACCAGCAGCAGCGCCACCATCAGCACGAACAGAGCGCTGAGTGATTTCGATTCTTCGACTGGGTCGAGGCCCGGTCTGCCAGCCATCTACTTCACACCTGCCATGGGTCCGGATGAAGACCGCAATGATGTAGTTTGCCGAGCGAAGCGATTCAAGAGCCGCCGGATCGGGTGGAAATGCCCTCGGCGATATAGCCGAGGAGGAAGACCAGGATTCCGATACCGGTTATCTCGAACTCGCTCCCCATCCCATGCGGCTGAGTTAAACCGAAGTAGAGCGCAAACCCCACGTCCGCGCATCCGAGCGCTTGCAACACCTTGCCAAGGATGAACACCTGTGCGCCGCCAGCAAATCAGATGTTAATCCACGGGGTGACGAGAATGTACTTGATGTTGAACGCGTGGCGCATCGCCATCTTAATGAACACCGCGAGCATCGTCAGAAACAGGAACGCGGTGGTGCCGAAGCGCACCGGGCCCCATTTCTCGAGCAACTCCTTACCGCCGCCTGGAAACGCCGACCAGGGATCACCGGCCGGCCGTCTACTGACCCACCATCTGAAGGCAAGCATCCCGATGACGTAATAACCTCCAATCAGGAACAGGCCGAAAATCGCGGCCGCAAAATAGTCGCGGAAGCCGAACATGTACGGCAGGTCGACGTTGGTGAGAGCCTCGACCAGATGCGGATCCCAGACCTGTCCGGGCCAGAACCAGTTCCATCCGGGGCCGCGGAAAAAGGTGCCGATGATGATGAACGAGACCCACAGGATCTGGAAGCCGAGGAAGAAAGTCAGGATCTCGAATTTGCGCTCGCGAAAGGTGTAGTAGCCGTTGCCCTTGGGATTGATGTCCAGGTACGGAATCATCATCAGGCCGACGATGATGAAGCTGGGCAGCACCACGCCGGCGTACCACGGATCGAAGAACACCAGCATCTCCTGCAGGCCCAGGAAGTACCACGGCGCCTTGGAGGGATTGGGCGTGCGCGTCGGGTTGGAGGGCTCTTCGAGGGGCGCGTTGATGGTCAGCGACCAGATGGTGAGGATGATGATGACGAAGCACGCCATCAGGAATTCGTTGCGCACCAGGAAGGGCCAGGTATGCAGCTTCTCTTCGATACCGCTGCCGGCTTTCTTGATGGGTACTTCGATGCGCTTGCCGGGCGCCGCGGGTGCGCCTCGAGCGCCGGGGGCTTTGATCGCGGCGCCGCCTGCGCCGCTGCCGGCCGCGCCAGCAGCCTGCATCACGGGACCGCCAGATCCGGATCCGTTACCTTGGGTTGCCATCGGTTAGACCTTCGCTATCGTCCAGTCACCGGAAACCTTGAGAAAATTATAACCCAACTCGCGCGGTCTGATTATAGTTGCACTCGCGCATCTTGTTTAGAGTTGCACCGCTCACTCAGTCAGCTTTTGTGCGGCTGGCCGCCGTCGTCCTCGCGATCGTCAAGCGGCGGCGGCGTCGCGAGGATCCAGAGAATGTAGAGAAAGATGGACATCGCGATGGGCACCGAGAGCACCCGCACGATTCCGGTTTTCAGAAGATAGTCGACGATACCGCCCATGACGAACTTACTGCTCCCTCGCTCCTAGAGCGGGCCTGACATGCCGTCGCGACGGATGCGCCAGAAGTGCACCGCCATGAAGAGGCTCGCCAGCAGCGGGAAAAATATGCAGTGCAGGATGTAGAAGCGCAGCAGCGTATGCGGTCCGATCTCGGCGCCGCCGAACAGGAACGCGCGCGCATCGTAAATCGGATTGACGCCGAGAACCTCGTGGAACGGGCCGCCGTGGCCGAGCAGCGGCATCGCGCGCGCCATGTTCGAGCCGACCGTCACGGCCCAGATGGATAGCTGATCCCACGGCAGCAGGTAGCCGGTGAACGACAGCAACAGCGTCAGCACGAGCAGGATGACGCCGACGATCCAGTTGAACTCGCGCGGCGGCTTGTAGGAACCGGTCATGAAGACGCGGAACATGTGCAGCCATACGGCGATCACCATGCCGTGCGCGGCCCATCGATGCATGTTGCGCATCAGCATCCCGAACGGCATGTCGAACTCGAGGTACTTCATGTCGGCGTAGGCATATTCGGCAGTGGGCCGATAATAGAACATCAGGTAGACGCCGGTGATAACGGTGATCAGGAAAAGGAGAAAGGTGATGCCGCCCATGCACCAGGTGAAGCGCAAGCGCACGGTATGCTTCTGCACCTTGGAGGGGTGCAGATGGAGCCACACGTTGCCGGAGACCATCAGGATCCGGTTGCGCGGAGTGTCCTCGTAGCCGTGGCGAAAGATCGATTGCCAGACGGGGGATTCGACAATCTGGCGTTTGGTTTCGTTCCAGTCAAACTTGGCCATCTAACGTCCTGCCATGTACGTCATGATCGAGCGCGGAAGTTCCGCCACGCGCGGGCGCATGGCGCCGGGGGCCGCCGAAGTCAACATTTGGTCGAAAAAAGCCAACCTGTCGCACGTCAAAATCGAATCAAGAGCGATGCTGCGGCGTAAGGCTACCTAATTTCGGCGTCACTCTGCAACAAGCACGGCTCATTGAAACGGAGGCGCCGAAAACCGCGACGATCTGCATGTCGGTCATGATTTGGAAGATCGCGCGCGGCTGAACAATGACACGACGCCGCCGTAGAGCACCATTAGGGCAGCCACGCCGATCACACCGAGACCCGGGCCGATCAAGATGCCGGTCGCGCACAGGACGGCGCCGATCACGAACAGGGGAATCGCAAACGCGATCGGATTGAACGGATCGTTGCGCTTGGCCTGCTCGGCGCTGGCGTGCGCGAGGTCGGACTGGTCGGCCTCCTCGGCGCTCTCCTTGAGCAGGCTCACCGCGTAGTCGGTAAGTTCCTGGCGATTGGGCATCGCGCGCAGGCGATCGGCAAGCTCGCGCGCGAGTTGCTCGACCCGCTCGTCGTTGCTCTCCGACTCTTGGTCGCGATCTGTGGAATCAGCCACTTGGCCAGTGCTCGCCCGAAGGCGCGCTAACACCTATCGAACACCGGTTAGGGTGTCAATGTAATTGCAGTCGCACCGCGCGCGGAAGGCCCGAACGGGGACGCGGGCGCAGCTTCGGGTCTATTCGCGATGCGCGGCTAGGCGTCTTTGCGCGCAATGATAACGTCGTGGAACGACAGCGCCGAGACGCGCTCGTGGCGCTCCACCGTGATGCGCTGGCCGCGCAGAACATCGCGCGCGCGCAGCCGCGTCCTCCATCCGATGAGCTTGGTGGCCGGGTTGATGATCGAGTTGAAAAAGTACAGCACCGGATTGGCGCTGCTGAAATGCGAGACGATCACGATGCGGCCGCCGGGCTTACACACCCGCATCATCTCGGACATCATGCGCACCGGGTCCGGCACCACCGTCATCACGTGGAAGGTGAGGACGTCGTCGAAGCTCGCGTCGGGAAAGTCGAGGTTGAGCGCGTCGCCCTGCTTGAGCTCGACGTGGCCGAGCTCGTTCTCGCGCACCTTTTTCACCGCCTGCGCGAGCATGTCGGTGGACGGATCGATCCCGACCACCCGGACGTAGGGGGGATAAGCGTCCAGCGAGATGCCGGTGCCGACGCCGACCTCCAGCACGCGCTGGCTCGGACGGAAGGTCAGTGACTCGATAACTTCATGTTCGTGATCGACGAATACGCGCCCGAAAACCGAGTCGTAGAAGCGGGCGAAGTCAGAATAGACACGGCTCTCGTGAGGTTCAGCCATCGGTACAGTCTCCAGGATTACTATTTAGAAAATGCGAACGGCGAGAAGGATAGAAGTTGAAACCACCCCGCCACTGCCAGCGCGATCCTACGCCGCGGCGTTGACCCCCCGGAGCTGGCGCTTTACCGAGGTGATATCGCGTTTGCGAAAGCGCCACTGCCGCCCCTTCTTGAAGGCGGGGATTATGTTGCGGCGCGCAAATTCGTTGACGGTGTCCGGGCTCAGGTCGAGCAGGAACGCCACTTCTCGCGAGTTGAGTAGTATGTCGTCTTTATCGGCCATATGAGTCCAACAAGACGCCCTCTTCGAGTTCAGTGTGGAACGGGCCTTTGTAGTACGGTCGAATCTCTAATGTCAAGTTTTCTCCCTGAGAACCGCTCAACAGGCCTCCACCACATCAAACTCGCCCGGGCACCAAGTCCCGCCTCCCGACCAACGCCAGACCTCGAAAGCTCTCGGCAAACGTGGGACAGGTCTGAACGGCCGCGGTGAACTCAAGAAGCCCAGAACTTGCCCGAATCCCCCGCTATGACGCGCTTTAGACGCTTATTGTCGTCAGCCGACGGGCCGAGATCAAATAGTCGTACCACGCCCGCGTCACGACTATACACGAGAACAGTCCCGTCAGCACGCCGACCATCAGCGTAACCGCGAAACCCTTGACCGGGCCAGTTCCGAATTGAAACAGAATCAGCCCCGCGACAAAGGTCGAGATGTTGGAGTCGCGGATTGCCGACCACGCTCGTTGGTAGCCCAGTTTCACAGCCTCGCGCGTCGACTTGCCGTCGCGCAGCTCTTCGCGCATCCGCTCGTTGACAAGCACGTTCGCGTCCACCGACATTCCGAGCGTCAGCACGATTCCCGCGATACCGGGCAACGTGAGGGTCGCCTCCATCGCGGCCATGACGCAGATCAGCAGCAGGATGTTGAGCGACAACCCGAAGTCGGCGAGAACTCCAGCGCCGCTGTAATAGACAGCCATGAAAATCAGCACGACCGCCGCGCCGATCACAAACGAGATTTCGCCCTGTCGAATCGAGTCGCGTCCCAGCGACGGACCAACCGTGCGCTCCTCTTCGATCTCGACCGGCGCCGGCAATGAGCCCGAGCGCAGCACGATCGCGAGATCATGCGCGTCGTCGAGCGAGAAGCGCCCCGAGATCTGCACGTGCCCCCCCGGGATTCGCTCCCTGATGACCGGGTCGGAGTAGACCGTCTTGTCGAGGATGATTGCGAGCTTGCGACCAACGTTCTCCGCGGTGAGCGTGTCGAAGATCTCCGCGCCGCGCGAGTCGAGCTCGACCGACACGTAAGGTCCCTCCAGCCGGCCGCCGGGACGCACCCGCGCATCGGTCACCGTGTCGCCCGTCAGCAACACCGGCGACTCGACCAAGTACGGCGTCTTGCCGCCGCGATCGACCGGCCCATAGAGAATCTCGTCGCCCGGCGGCGGACCGTCCTTCTCGGCGTCGGCGACGCTATGACTATCGTCGATCAACTTGAACTCGAGCACCGCGGTCTTGCCGATCAGTTCCTTGGCACGCTCCGGATCCTGGATACCGGGAAGCTGGATCAGGATTTCGCTGTCCCCCTCCCTCACCACCGTGGTTTCGCGCACTCCGAGTTGGTCGATACGGTTGCGAATCGTCTCGAGGGCTTGATCCATCGCATTGCTGCGGATGGCGGCCAGGTCGTGCGGCTTGAAGGTCAGGCTGTAACTCGGGCCGGCATTCGATGGCACCGAGGAGATCGCAAGATCCGGAAACGACTTCGCCACCAGGTCGAGAAACGGCGTGCGCTCGTCGCTGCTTTTGAGCTTCACGATCACCGCGCCCGAGGCATCCTGCGAAACCGCGTCGAAGTCGAGCTTGTTGTTCTGCAGCTCGCGCTTGATATCGTCACTGCGGCGCTTGAGCTCGTTCTTCACCGCCTCGTCGAGCTTGACGCCCAACAGTAGATGGGTCCCGCCCTGAAGGTCGAGGCCAAGCTGGATTTTCGTGGTGCCGAGGGTGCTCTTCCACCAGTCGGGAAGATCGTCGCTGAAGCTCGGAACCAGAAGGATCAGCCCCACCACCACCAGCGCGCCGGCCAGGTAGATGCGGAGTAGCGCGCTCCCGTTGGTGAAATGCAGGTACAGGAACGCGACTGCGAGCGCGAGCAGGATGAGAATCGGCCCGAAACTTTGGGTTTCCACTTATGCTCCGACCAGCGGCCCGGCGGCGATGAAATTTCCGGCCAACCTCTAGTCCCCTTTTTCTTTTTTCGTCTGCGACTTGCTGTACGGCGAGACCGCGGCGATTTGCGGCCGCTCCACGCGCACTCGCACGTTGGGCGCGATTTCGACCGTGACCAGCCGATCGCCGATCTCAGTTATCTTGCCAACGATTCCGCCGGTGGTCACCACTTCGTCGTTGCGCTTCAACTCGCGCAGCATTTTGGAGTGCTCGGCGGCCTTCTTGGTCTGCGGCCGGATCAAGACAAAGTAGAAAATTCCGAACAGCAGCGCGAGCGGCACCACCGTGGTGTAGATCACCTGCTCGCCGCCGGCCTGCGATCCGGCGGCCGCCTGCGCGAACGCAATTCCCTCGAACAACATTAATTCTTATCCTGCGTTCTCATCGGGCATCATCATGCACTATCTAGTCAGTTCGTCGCGCCCCTTACCGCCCAGCTGCTGCAACCGTCTTCACACCTGCTCGGAACATAGGTTCCGGCATACGCGCTTGGCATATGCGGCGAAAGTGCGAGATTCGATAGCAACTCGGGCCTCGCGCATCAAGTGCGCATAGAAGTACAGATTATGCTCCGTGAGAGCGCGAGCCGCGAGTATCTCGCCGGACATATATAGATGACGGAGGTAGGCGCGGCTGAAGGTCCGGCACGGGCGGCAATCGCAAGACGGATCGAGCGGTCCCTGGTCGCGCGCGAAAACCGCGCGCTTGATTGAGATCCGTCCCTCGCTCGTGAATGCGCTGCCATTGCGGGCGTTGCGGGTCGGCAGCACGCAGTCGAACAGGTCATAGCCCATCGCGATCGCGGCGACCAGGTCCTCCGGCGTGCCGACTCCCATCAGGTAGCGCGGTCGCGTCGCGGGCAGCATCGAGGCCGTCAGCGCCGCCATTTCGAGCATCGCTTCCTTCGGCTCTCCAACCGAAAGTCCGCCCACTGCGTATCCGTCGAATTCCAGCGCGGTGATTTGCTCCGCGCTTAACTTGCGCAAATCCGCGTAGACGCTCCCCTGTACTATTCCGAACAGCGCCTGGGTTGTGCTGCGGCGCGCCGCGAGTCCGCGCGCCGCCCATCGCGCCGTCATCTCGAGCGATGTGAGCGCGCGCCCACGCTCGGCGGGATACTCGGTGCACTCATCGAGCACCATCATTATATCCGCGCCCAGCGCCTCCTGGATTTCCACCGCGCCTTCGGGTGACAGCGCGATCGGCGCGCCATCCAGATGCGACCGGAAGCGGATGCCTTCCTCCTTCACCGAATTGATCTTCGCGAGGCTCATCGCCTGGAATCCCCCCGAATCGGTGAGAATCGCGCCGGGAAATGCCATGAAGCGGCCGACTCCACCCATCTCGCGCACCAGCTCGGCGCCGGGGCGGACCGCAAGATGGTACGCGTTGGCGAGCACCATCCTGTATCCCATAGCCCAGAGCTCGTCGGGCGCCATCGCCTTGACGGCGGCTTGAGTGCCCACCGGCATGAAGGCCGGCGTCGCAACTTCACCATGCGCGGTCGCGAGAACGCCGGTGCGCGCGTCGCCGTCCGATGCCGTCACGGTAAATTCAATCGGCGCCGCCATCACGACATCACATCAAATGATCAGCATCGCATCGCCATAGCTCAGAAATCGGTAGCGATGGCGGATCGCTTCGCGGTACGCCGCGAGAATCAGATCGCGACCCCCGAGCGCCATCACCAGCGCGAGCACGGTGGTACGCGGCATGTGGAAGTTGGTGATCATCGCGTCCACCAGCTTGAAGCGAAAGCCCGGGTAAATGAAGAGACCGGTGAAGCCCTCGGCGTCGCCGGTTATCGCGTATGATTCCAGGGCGCGCGTGCTCGAAGTGCCGACCGCGATAACGCGTCCACCGACTCGCCGGGTGTGCTCGAGCGCCTCGAGCGCCGCGCGCGGAATCGTGAACCATTCCGCTTCCATCGTATGTCCCTCCACCGTCGGCTCGCGCACCGGCGCAAAAGTGCCGGGGCCGATATGGAGCGTCACCGTTGCAGTTCGAACTCCCGCCTCCGACAACTGCTTGAACACCTCGCCGGTGAAATGCAGTCCCGCGGTCGGCGCCGCGATTGCGCCCGGATGAGTCGCGTAGACGGTCTGGTAGTCGTCGAAGTCCGCAGAGTCGACCGCGCGATGTATATAGTGAGGAAGTGCGAGCGTGCCACGGCTGCGCAAAATCTCGTCGATGCTCACCGAGTTTTCCCCGATGACGATCGGACGGCCGTAGCGCGCGTAACCCACGATACGCAACGCGTGGCCGTCGTCGAGCAACAAGCGCGTGCTGTCCTTGAGCGGGCGATGCGCTCGCATTAGCGCGAGCCACGCGCCCGGCGGACTCTCTGCCGGACGTACCAGCAGCAACTCGACCGCTCCGCCTGTCTCTTTCTTCGCGAACAGGCGCGCAGCGAGCACGCGGGTGTCGTTGAGAACGACGAGGTCGCCTTCCTTAAGATGGCGCGCGAGTTTGTAAAAGCGCGAGCTCTCGAAGGTCCGCGACTTGCGGTCGACCACCAGCATCCGCGCCTCGTCGCGGCGCTCGAGCGGATGCTGCGCGATAAGCTCCTCGGGGAGTTCGTAGTCGAGATCGGAAAGTCGCATTTGTGGGAGGCCGGAGGCGGCCCCGCTACGAAAATATCATCGCAGGAAAAATTGGGATACGTGCCGTCAAATCGGATCCGTACCGTCGTGCGCTCGCTGGAACGCTTCGGTACGGTTTAGTCGGCGTGGATCTCTTCCGCTCGCAGCGAGGCGTCTTTCGGCAGCGCCGCGCTCTTGCGCAGCGCGAGGTAGCACGGCGCCTGCAGCATCGCGAGCAGGCCAGCGGCCTGCCACGCGACGCCGACGCCGTACAAATCCACCAAGCGGCCCTGCACCGGCAATCCGGCCGACGCGCCAAAGGTCGCGAACGTGCTCTGGAAGGACAGCAGCGTTGCTCGATGATCGCCGTCGATCTGCTCGTTGAGCCAGCTCTGATAGATCGGGTTGGCGATGCCGCCGCACATGTTCGAAACCATAAATGCCGCGAAAGCGATCACCGGCGTCGCCCCGCCGATTCCCGCCACGATGAACGCGGCGCTGCTGCATGCGGTTACTGTAGTCATGAAGGCGGCTCGATGCCGCCACGCCCATGACATCCGCGCCGCCACTTCGGAGCCTGCCATCTGCGCGATCGTGAAGAGGCAGAACAGCCAGCCCACCACCTCGATACCCATCCCAAGGCGCGTGGCGAAGTAGGCCTGCCACTCGTTCCAGTACGGCACCCACGCCGCCGCGCTGATCATCCCGGCGGTCGCCATCAGCAGGACAGTGCGGCTGCCAAACCCGGCACGCGTGCCGACGATCATGCGGTCGCGAATCTCGCGCAACACCGCGCGCGCGCCGAAGTTGGCGGTGCGCTGCCGATGGCCGTCCATCAGCGCGAGCGCGACCGCGCCGTACACCAGCCAGGCAATCGCACCCATCAGGAATGGGATCGCGATGTCCACTTTGGCCACGTACGCTCCTGCCACCGCGCCGCCCATCACGGCGGTCCGCCAAATTTGACCCGCGCGCGAGAACAGTCTGTCCTTGGGACCCTCGAAGCCGGCTTCGTCCAGCGCGTCGACTGCCCACGCGTCGATAGCACCGTTGCCGAACGTGGTCGCGACGCCGTCGAGAATCTCCGCCACGAGAAAATGCCAGTAGCGATGCGACACGAAGTAGAGCAGGAACGCGCCGGCGTGCAGCACCGTTCCGATAACCACTGCAGTGCGCCGCCCAAAGGCATCGGCGAACGCGCCGGTCGGAACGTCGGTCAAAAACGTGACCAGAAAGTAAAGCGCGGCGACGCAGTTGATCTGGAACTGGTTCAATCCGCGCGAGCGCAGGAACAGCGGATAGATCGCGAAGATGAACGAAGGCGAAAACATGCAGAACCACCACACCAGGTAGTAGCGCATCGTGATCGAGCGAATGCGGCCGCGCATGAGGCGGCCGGGAATCGACGCGGGCGGAGGCGACGCGCCGACCGGGCCGCCCATCCCGTCGATCGCAACCGGCGTCTTCTCGCGCGTTGCTGTGTGGCGATCGGTCACGGGTAGCTGCTGCTCCTTGTTAATTGGCTAGTGGCGCCTGCGCCGGCGCGTCGGCGGTGGAGGCGGAATCCTCGAAGCTCGCGAGCTCACTGGAGCCGGCCGGCGAAAACGCGAACAACAGCGCCGCGAGGAACAGACCCACGGATCCGATTACCAGCGTCGGCCGCAATCCGATCGCACCGCCCAGCAGTCCTCCGCCGAGCGCCCCGACCAGGGAGGAGGCGCGCGAGATGAAGCCGAGACACGAGTTCACCCTGCCGAGCACATGGTCGGGCGTGATCGACTGCTTGAGGCTGGTCGCGTTGATTTGGTAGATGGTGCCGGCCAGGTCGCCCACGAGCTGTTGCGCGATCAACAGAACGACCGCGGCAAGCGCCGCACCATGCGCGATCGGTATGAACAGGAGGGCCAGGCCCTGCAGCGCAAGGCCCATGCTCATCGCGCGACCGGCTCCCAGAGCGCTCGCGGCCCGTTGCGCGAAAATTGCGCCGAACAGCGAGGCCACCCCGCCGACCGCGAAGATCAGGCCCAGCTCTCCCGGCTGAAAGCCCAGTCCATTGACTACGAACAACATGTAGACGGCGTTGAAGACGCTGTATGAAACCGCTCCGGTGAGCGCCACCACGCCCAGCGCGCGCAGGCGCGGATCGGTGTAAACGTGGCGCGCACCAATTACGATTTCGTGAATCATGCCGCGCCGCGCCGCGCGCGCCGGCTCGGGTTCCGGAGTTTTGATGGCCGCGATGGCGATCGCGCTGGGCAAAAATGAGATCGCATCGACCAGGATCGCGAACGGCGCGGTGAGCCACTGCACCAGCCATCCTGAGAGTCCGAAGCCCGCAACCTCGGCGACCGCCGAGCTGCCGGTGAGCTTGCTGTTGGCGTCGAGCAGAGCGCCGCGATTGACAAGAGTGGGCAGGTAGCTGCGATAGGCGACGTCGAAAACAATATCGAGCACGGCGACCGCGACAATCACCGCGTAAAGCTGCGCGATGCGAAATGCGCCGAAATATGCCGCCAACGGTATGGTAGCGAACAGCACGGCGCGTCCCAAATCCGCGCCGATCATGAGCGGACGGCGCCGCAGCCTGTCGACCCACACTCCCGCGAACAAGCCGAGCAGGAGTGCGGGTATGATTCGCGCCGCGGCCAGCAGGCCCATTTGGAAGGGAGTCGCCTTGAGCGAGATCACCGCCGCGAAACTGATCGCGACATCGCCCATCCGCGTGCCGAAGTCGGAAACCGTCTCGCCCGCCCACAGCTTCATGAAGTCGGCGTGGCGGAAAAGGCTCCGACGCGGCAAGGCCGCATCGGTGACCGTCAATTGTTCTTCTGTGTCCATCTGAAAATCCGCGCCAAAAAAGAAAGAGCCCCGGGCTTCGCTGCCCGGGGCTCTCTCAAGCCAGGTTTCGAAGTTCCGTTAACCGTTCGCGGTCTGGTTATGTGGTACGAGCGCTCGCATCGGGATCTCCGAAAACTGGCGAAGGCGTAGAGTTATCGCCGCGCCACGCCCGAGTCAAGCGAGGATCTCCGCGATGCGCGGCGCGTGCGATTCGAATATCAGCCGATGGGCTCGAAGTGCGGGAACTCCATGGCGGGACGCCCGCCGCGCGTCTCGCACAAGGTTTCCATCGGCCCCCAGATCGCCCTCACGTCGGGGAGGGTGTGCGCGATTTCGTGGCTATTCCCTTTCCACGCGAAGATCTCGACCAGGTCGCCGTCATTTCCCTTGCCCGCTCCGCGCAGGATCATGCGCGGCTCCGGCGCGACCAGGCCGAGACGATTGAGCGTCGGCCAGTGCCGATCGAGGAGTTCCCGGAATTCAGGCTCTTTGCCGGGTTTCACGCGAAAGGTGCAGATGACGATCGGGTTCTTTGCCGCCATACCGGTTCATCCTCCGATTCTGGAGATGACAATCTGCGAGCGTCAGTCGAAGCGCAAAATTATTTTGCCAAAATGCTCGGAAGCCTGCATCATGCGATGCGCCGCCGGGGCATCGGCGGCTGGCACCACTTTGTAGATCGGTGGGCGCAGCCGTCCCGCCTCGAGCGCCGCGCCGAAGCGCGCGAGCATCGCGCTTACGATCTCCGCCTTCTCGGCGACCGGGCGGGTCCGCAGCGTAGAGCCGAAAATTCTGAGATGGCGCCGCAGCACCGCCGCAAGATCGATCTCGGCGCGTCCGCCCTGCATCATGCCGATTAGCACGAGGCGCCCGCCCTGCGCCAACGCCTCGATATTCGGGGCCAGGTACGGAGCGCCGATACTGTCGAGGATTACGTCGGCGCCGCGGCCCGAGGTCGCGGTCCGCACCGGTTCCGGAAACGGCCCGTGCTTGTAATTGATCGCGACGTCGGCACCGTGCTCGAGGCACTGCTTGCACTTCTCGTCGCTGCCCGCGGTGACGATCGAGCGCGCGCCGGCTTCTCTGATCAGTTGAATCGACGCGGTACCGACGCCGCTGCCGCCGCCGTGAACCAGCGCGCTCTCGCCCTGCTTGAGCCCAGCCAGCATGAACAGATTCAGGAACGCGGTGAGGAAAACTTCCGGGAAGCCTGCGGCCTCCTCGAGGCTCATCGCGGCCGGGACTTTCATCGCGGAGCCGAAATGCGCCACCGCCTTCTCCGCGTAGCCACCCCCCGGCAGCAGAGCCATCGCGCGGTCGCCGACGCTCCATCCACGCACCGCAGAGCCGAGTGCGATCACCTCGCCGGCGCATTCCAGTCCGAGAATCTCGGACGCGCCAGGCGGCGGCGGATAAAAACCCTGGCGCTGCATCAGGTCGGCGCGATTCAATCCTGCGAAACGAACGCGAATCAGCAGCTCGTCCGGCTTGGGAACCGGATCGGCGACCTCGCCGAGCTCCAGCACGTTCTCGTCGCCGGGTTTCTCGATGATGACGGCTTTCATAAGGAGAGAGCCTGCATCAGCGGCCTCGCATCAGCAAGCTGGCATCGGCACGCCTGCTAGCGTCGCAGGAACGGCCCCGTAGCGGAGGACTGCTACTCGAGCCGCGGCGGCCCCGCGACGACGCGAGCGCGGAAATCGGCAAAGCTCGTCTTCCACGGCAACACGCTCTCGAGCCACCAGGTGGCGCCCGCCTCGGCGTAGGGCGCGACGATCTCCCGCGCGCGGACCGAGTCGGCGGTGGTCTCTCCCGAGCAGACCAGGTCGAACGGCACGTCGGTGATCCGATGCGAGCGTATATAAATGATGAGCGCGCGCACTTCGTCGGGCGGCAGCGGATGCTCGATGTCGGTGCTGATCGGCACCACGCCGTCGTAGCGCGCGGCCCGGCGAAATGGCGGCTTGTTCGGCCACATCCCGGCAACCCAGATCGGAATGCGCGGCTGCTGGATAGGCGTCGGGAGAAAGGTCGTCTCGCGCACCACGTAATGCGAGCCGGCGAACGAGAACGGCGCACCGCTCCACAGCCCGGTCAGAACGGCGAGGCCCTCATCGAGCATCGCGGCGCGCACACGATTATCGAGCGAGCCGTTGAAGGTGGTTATCTCGGTGAAGATATCGTCGCCGAGCCCCACGCCCAGCACCAGGCGCCCGTTGCTCAGATAGTCGAGCGACACCGCCTCGCGCGCGAGCTTCCACGGATTGCGCCGGAAGACCGGCGTGACGAGCGGGCCGAGGCGCACGCGCGAGGTCGCAGCTGCGATCGCGGCGAGCGCGACCCACGGATCGGCGACCGGGTCGGGCCATCCCACCTGGATGTGATCCCAGATGAAAAAGCCGTCCCAGCCGGCGTCTTCGGCCTCGCGAGCGAGCGCCGCGAGCGTGCGCGGGTCGGCATACGCGCCAAAGTTAGGAACGTCGATCGCAAAGCGCATCAGATCGAAATGGCAGAGGCGCGGCGATGCGGCAAGCAAGGCGGGGCCGATAAATTCACAAAATCGAAAAAAATAGCCGGGCGAGCGCCCCGCCGATTCGGAGAACTACAAAAGGTGCGGCTCGAGCGTCAATTCGCGCTGCGTCGCGCGGCTCACATGTACTTGATGTGGAGGACTTCCTTGAGCGGCGCGCCGGTGTAGCTGAAACTGCACGACTGAAAGCTCGGCGCGCTCACCGTCACGCTGGGATCGTTGGTGAATCCGAATCCTTCCTTCGGGATGCCGATAAAGTTGTAATCCATCTTGCCGTTGGAGTTCTCGTCGTGAAAAACCGCGACCGCATAAGTGCCGGGCGGGAGGCCGGTAAACGAGCAGGTCGCCTGGTTGTCCTGCGCGGGCGCCCACACATGCTTGATGATCTTGCTCTCGTCGCGCGGAAATCCGTCGGCCTTGTTGTACAGGCTGCATCCGACGCGGCCGTTGTTGCTGCGCAGGCCGAGCACCTGGATTTGCAGCGCCGATGCGTCCTGCGCCGCCGCGATCATCGGGACCGCCGTTGCTATCGCGATCACAATTAGTGCCATGCCGATTAGTCGAGTCATCCCTGTCACTCCCTTTGTGGCCTGATCCGCTTCCGGCCGGCCCTGCATAGACATAAGAAGAGAGGGTCCTGCGGGACCCTCCCTCGTGAAAATAGTAGCTGGCACCCGGCGCGCAGGCCAGTGATTATTTTTCCTAGTACTTGTTGATCACCGTGACGCCGACGTTCTGGAAGGTGTTCATCTCCTCGAAAATTTTGTTGATCCCGTCCAGGCCGACCGTTCCGGTCACCATCGACTTTGGCGAGATTTTTTTCGATTCGACCATCTGCAGCATCTGCGGATAGTGCGATGCCTGCATCCCGACCGTTCCGATCATCTGCAGCTCCATCGTCACCAGCCGATCGATCGGAATCTTGACTTCGCCCTGCTCGGCAGCGGTGGTGAGACCGATCTGGAGATGGCGCCCCTGCTTGCGCAGACTCATGATCGCGTTACGGCAGGTCGCCGCGATTCCGAGTGCGTCGACTGACACGTGCGCTCCTCCCTTGGTGAGCTCGAGCACCGCCTCGACCGCGTCGGTCTTCTTGCCGTTGACGACGTGGTTTGCGCCGACGCCCTTGGCGAGCTCGAGCTTGGCCGCGTCGAGGTCGATGCCGATCACGTTGGCGCCCATCGCTGCGGCGATATTGATCGCGGACAATCCGATCCCGCCGCATCCGAACACCGCGACCCATTCGCCCGGCTTCACCTGCGCGCGATCGACGATGCCGTGGAACGAGGTCATGAACCGGCATCCCATCGAGGCGCCCTCAATGAAGTCGATGCTGGCGGGCAGCGAGACCATGTTGAGATCGGCGAACGGCACTCCGACCATTCGGCCGAAGCCACCGGGATAGGAAAAGCCCGGGGTCAGCGGGGTCGTGCAAATGTTGGAATAGCCGTTGCGGCAATACTCGCAGGTGCCGTCGCCTTGGCTGAACGGGATCACTACGCGGTCGCCTTTTTTGAAATTGTGGATCTCTTTGCCGACTTCCTCGACCACGCCGCAGAACTCATGGCCCAGGACCGCTCCCGGCTTCGGCGCAAGGCCCAGCCAGGTCCAGTCGCCGGACCACGCGTGCCAGTCGGAGCGGCAGATTCCGTTCGCCTCGACGCGGATGACGGCGCCGTTTGGCGCGCAGCTCGGATCGGGAACATCCTTGACGACGAGCGGCTTTTTGGTTGCTTCAAACACTGCAGCTCTCATGATGTGAACCTCCTTGTGCGCGCGACCTACGCGAGCAGCTTGGCGACCGTCTTTTCGAACGCGCCGGGATCGCGGCCCGCGTCGATCTCGACAGCGTGCTCGTCCGCGCCCGCTTCCTCCTGAGCCTTGATGCGCTCGGCCGCGCCCTCGACGCCGCCGATATAGCCGAGCTCATCGAGCAGCTTGGGCGAGACCGCTTCGGTCCCCGCCTTGGAGCCGCCCGCGGACCACGCTTCCTTGACTTTCTGCACGTCGCCGCCGAAGCCCATACGCGTGAGCTGCTCGGCGTAGAAGGTCCCCATCCGCGCCGCATAGAACGCGACGTTGGCGGCATGCGCGGCGTGCGCGCGCTCGACGTTGTTGGTCACCGTGGTCGCGCCGGGCGCCTTCACCGAGATGGAATTCGGATCGCGGCCGGCGGCCTTGGCGATTGCTCTGAAGGCGGAAATCTCGCGCTTGAGCGAGCCAAGCGGGATCATCACCGGGAGCCATCCGTCGGCCTTCTGCGCGGTGAACTCGACGCTCTTCTTGTTGAGCGACGCGATGTAGATCGGGATGTGCTTGCGCGGCGTCTCGAAGCGCATCGTGAAGCCGCGGCCGAGCTTGAACAGCTTGCCGTCATAGTTGAGCGGCTCGCCCGACATGATGATGTTGATGATGTCGACATATTCCTTGAGCCGGGTCAGGGGCGGATCGAATTTGATGCCGTGGAAGTGCTCGATGACCTGCGGGCCGCTGGTGCCCAGACCGATCAGCATGCGGCCGCCGCTCAGATCGTCGAGCGTGCCGAAGTGCTGCGCGAGCGCGGCCGGGGTGCGCGAGTAGATGTTCACGATCGAGGTGCCGAGCTGCACCTTACTGGTATGCTCGGCGAGCAGCGTCAGCAGCGTGAACGCGTCGCGGCCCCACGCCTCGGCCACCCAGATGGAATGGATTCCCGCCGCGTCGGCGATCTTCGCGCGCTCGATCAACGCCTTGAAATCGAACTTGCCCTGCCAGTTCACTCCGATAGTCAGCTTGCGTGCCATGATTTTTCCTCCGCTATTTGAGGTCGCGAACTCTCTCGTGCCATCGTTTCAGATTGGGGAAGCCGTCCACCATCGCGAAATTCTTCGGGTTGAGCGAGAGGAAGAAAAACGGATGGTAAAGCGACGCGTCAGCCATCGTGAAATTTGCGCCGTAAAAAAAATCCTTGCCCGCGAGCTGCTCGTCGATCAGCCGGCAGCAGGTAGTTAGCTGCTCGCGGTACTCGGGCGCGCGCTCGCGCATCTGCGCGGTCGTCATGCCGATCAGCTTCTCGCGATTGGCCTTGAGCTTGGGATCGCCGACGCCGTCGAGCAGGTCGGGAATGGTGAGAAACAGGATCGGCGTGAAGAGCGTGTTATCGGCCCAATTATCGATGATGCCCATCAGGCCGCCGGCGCCCTGGGGAATCACGTTGCGGTCCGGCACCTTGCGATCGAGCCAGCGGATTATGTCGACAGAGTTGTAGACCACCTCGCCATCCCACTCCAGCACCGGGACCCGCGTCCATTTTCCGCCGGTCAGCGCGAGCAGATTGGTCTTGTCTTCATAGTGGCACTCGATCGGATTCCACTTGAGCTGCTTGTAGGTCATCACGCGCCGCACTTTCTCCGAGAATGGCGAGATCGTGTACTGATAGAAATTGATTTCACCCATCGATTGATTCATTCCTTCGCGCCATTGACTCTCCGAGCGCCATTTCAGGTTCGCGTAGCGCGCCTCGCGATTACGATCGCGTCGCGATGCATGGCGCGAATATGACACCCTCGGTCCAGAACTTCCACAAACCGATCACGCCCCGATTGCGGTCTCTCGCCGCTAAGCGGGCGCTGCGTCCGAGCCGAGGAAGTGGTAAGTAAAGAGAGCTCCGAAGTCAGCTCGCAACAACGGCGATCGGAAGCTTCACCACCGGAAAGGGTTACCAGATGTCATCAACCATCAAGGAAAACGCGCCCGCTAACGTCGCGCCTGATCGCATCACGACCGTCGAACAACTGCGCGCGATCCTCGGCGAGCCCTCGCCGACCACACGCATGAAGCTGTGGACCCGCCTTGAGCCCCCCGCGATCGAATTCATCAGCCGCTCGCCGTTCCTGCTGCTTGGCACCGCCGACGCCGCGGGCTTCCAAGACGTATCGCCCAAGGGCGATGGCCCCGGCTTCGTTGCGATCGAGAACGAGAACACGCTGCTCATTCCCGACCGCAAGGGCAACAAGCTGCTGTTCGGCCTGCAAAACATTCTCGCCAACCCGCAAGTCGGCATCGTCTTTTTAATTCCCGGTACCGGCGAGACGCTGCGCGTGAACGGCACCGCCGAACTCACCGCCGCGCCCGCGACTCTGGCGCGGCTTCCCGCGCGCGGGCAGCCGGCGCTGGTCGCGATCCGGGTGACCGTGCGCGAGTGTTTTTTCCACTGCGCCAAGGCTTTCCTTCGGTCGCAGCTGTGGAACCCCGAGAGCTGGACGAACGATTACCGCGTCTCGTTCGGCAAGATGATGGCGCCGAAGCTTGGTGGTGACGACGCGATCGCGGCCAAAATCGACGCCGCCATCGCCGCCGACTACAAGCACAACCTGTAGCCGCGCCGTTTCCTGCTCGTGGCCAAATCTCAGAGCCGGAGCTTCGCTCATGAAAAAATGTCGCGCCATGAAGGTGCTCGCCGTCCTCGCTGCCGTCATGATCTACGCCGCCGCCGATGCCCACGACATGGCCGATATGGACTCATCCGCCACCGAGGCCGACCCCGGTGCGATGGGCACGATGGGACATCTCAAAATGGGCGAGCATATGACGATGACCGAATCGCGGCCGGTCACGCCCGCGGACTTGCAGCGCGCCAATCAAATTCTCGCCACGATGCGTGAGAAGCTCGCCAAGTACCAGGACTACAAAGTTGCCGAAGCCGACGGCTACGAGCCCTACATGCCGACCGTGCCGCAGGACCTCTACCACTTCGCTAATCGGCTGGCGACGATGTCGGAATACATGGGCGACTTCGATCTCGCGCGGCCCGGCTCTTTGCTCTACGAGAAGCAGGCGCTCGGCGGATACAAGCTGGTGGGCGCCATGTACGACGCGCCGCAGGACGCCGCACCCGACCAGCTCGACAAGCTGATCCCGCTCAGCATCGCGCACTGGCACGCGCACACCAACATCTGCCTGCCCAAGGGCCTTACCAGGCAGGACGTAATGAATGGCAACGTCGGCGCGCGGATGCGCCCCGACATCAGCTCAGTGAGCAGCGCGCCAGAGCAGCGCGGCTACGGTGAGGGCGCCGCGACGCGGATGCGGTTCGGCTATGTCGCAGATCCGCGCTTTGGATTCGAGGGCACCATCTCGACCGCAGCCGATTGCGAAGCCGTCGAAGGAAATTTCAACAAGCAGATCTTCGGATGGATGATCCACGTGTATCCATTCAATGGCGATGACTTGAAAGTCGCCTTCGGCATGAGCGCACCCTAGCGATCGGGCGCGAACTCGCGCGCCAATCGGCGCACCGAATTCGCGCGCGTCCGCTCACTCGGCGGGCGTGATTACGTAGGCGCAGCGCCGCGCGCCGGCCAGAATATGATCGGTGCGCTCCACCCGCGCCTTGTTTCCGAGCACGGCGCGGAACAGCGACAATTCGTCGCGGCACAACCCCTGGCAAATCGTCGCCGCGGCGCAAATCGGACAATGATTCTCCGCGAGCAGAATCGAACCGTCACGCTGGCGCGCGCATTCCGCCATGTAGCCCTGCTCGCGGCGGATCGCCGCCAGTGCCTGGGCGCGCGCGAGGATCGAGGCGCCCGCGCCGCGCATCCTCTCCGTGTAGTCCTTGATCTGGCGGCGCGTGCGCTCTTGGAGCAGCCGGTCGAGTCCGCTCTCGCCGAAGGCCGCGCGGATCGCGCCGATCATCTCGAGCGTCAACTCACCGTGGCTGTCGGGAAAGCGCGCCGCCGCCGCCGCGGTCAGCTGCCACACGTGCGCCGGCCGCCCCACCTTGCGCCGCTCCTCCGAATAATCCGCCAGCCCTTCTTCCTTGAGCCGGTACAGATGCTGCCGCACCGCCATCGCGGTGACGCCGAGGCGGCGCGCGAGATGGTCCGCGGTTTGCGGCCCCTTGGTCTTGAGCTGGTAGAGAATCCGATCCGGCGCGCTGGTGTCAGTGTCCATTAAAACCATCCTGGAGACATGTTACCGGAAGCGAAATATTAGACAAGCTCGCGCTTGACTTACTTTGTAAAGCGAGTACTTTACAAACAACCGCGCAAGCAGTACGGCCAAAGCCTTTAGGGAGTATGCCGATGAGCCAAATCCACCCTGCTCCAGGTGATCCAACCAGTGATGCCGCGAGCCGTTACGTTCGCGCCGCGGCGCTCGCAGAGGTCGTCGCTGGAGGCAGCCATACGGTCACCGTCGACGGCCGCGTCATCGCGCTGTTCAACACTGGCAGCCGAATCTTCGCGGTCGATAACCGCTGCCCGCACATGGGCTTTCCGCTCGATCGCGGCACCGTCAAGGACTGCATCCTCATCTGCCACTGGCATCACGCGCGCTTCGATCTCACCAGCGGCGGCACCTTCGATCAGTGGGCCGACGACGTGCGCGTGTATCCGGTCAAGGTCGAGCACGGCGATATCCTGATCGACATCGCGGAGCTCCACGACCTGCATCGCCATCGCCTCGACCGCCTGCGGGACGGCCTGGAGCGCAACATCTCGCTGGTCATCGGCAAGTCGGTTGTCGCGCTAATGGATCGAGCGAACGACGCGCGTGAGCCGTTTCGAATCGGGCTTGAGTTCGGTGTGCGCTATCGGCGCGACGGATGGGGGGCTGGTCTCACCACGCTCACCTGCATGATGAACCTGGTCGCCGCGCTAGCGCCCGAGGATCGCCCGCGCGCGCTGTTCCACGGGCTTTCCTCGGTCGCCAACGATACCGACGGCAATCCGCCGCGCTTCCAGGTGCGGCCGCTGCCCGACTCGGGCGCCGACCTCGCCTCGCTCAAGCGATGGCTCCGAGAGTTCGTTGAAGTGCGCGACGCCGAAGGCGCCGAGCGATGCATCGTGTCGGCGGTGCGCGCAGGCGGCCGCCCGCGGGAGGTTGCAGACCTGATGTTCGCCGCCGCAGCCGACCATCGCTACCTGAGCATCGGGCACGTCGTCGATTTCACCAACAAAGCGTTTGAGGCGCTCGATCATGCCGGATGGGACCTCGCGGAGCCGGTGCTCGCGAGCCTGGCGCGCAGCTACGCGATGGGCGATCGGATGGAAGAGTCCAATGCATGGCGCAACCCAATCGATTTGATCGCGATCCTCGAGCGCGCTTTCGATTCGCTCGCCGCAGCTCTGGAAGCGGGCCGGCGTGCGGGTCAGAAGCAGGGAGCCCGAGGCGAGCTGACGTCGATTCTGCTCGGCGACGATCCGCAAGCGATCGTCGACGCGATGCTCGCGGCGCTCGCCGCTGGATACGCTGGCGACGAGCTCGCCGACGCGGTTGCCTATGCCGCGGCGCTGCGCATCGCGCGCTTCCCGACCAGCAACGAGTTCGGCGATTGGGACACCGCGCATCACAGCTTCACGTTTTCGAATGCGCTGAGCCAGGCGATGCGCCGTGCGCCGTCGCCGGAGCTTCTCCGCGCCGTGTTCGACGCCGCGATGAGCGTCTACCTCGATCGCTTCCTCAACGTGCCTGCCGCGAAATTGCCGCATCCCAACGGAAGCGCGCGCGGCGCCGGAGAATTACTCGACGCGATGCCCGCGCTGCTCGATCGCCAGCAGCAGGTGAATCCGGCCGGAGAGCTGGTCGCGCAATTTCTGCATTCGCGCGGCGAGCCGGCCGCCATTCTCGCCGCGCTCGGACATGCGCTGTTACGCGAGGACCGCGACTTTCACACCATCCAGAATGTCGAGGCCGCATTCCGCCAATACTCGCGGTTCGCCGGAAGCGAGGCGGGGACTCATGTGCTGGTCGCGACCGCTCGCTATCTCGCGGCGCATTCGCCAACCAATCGCGCCCAGGGCCAGACCTATCAGATCGCGCTGCGGCTCAATCGCGGTGAGCGCCTGTTCGAGGAGGAGTAGGTCATGACAGAATGTTTAGCTGGCAGTAGTGAGCGCGCGATGACTCCCTCAACGATCAGCCGCAACGACTACCGCGCGCTCGACGTCGCGCTGACGATGCTCGCGCCGTTCGGGCCGGAGTTCCGCGGAGGCCTCTCCAATCACGGCCCGATGGTTGCTGAGGCGATGTGCGCGATGGGCCGGGCGGACGCGATCATTCCATGGACGGAGAGTTACCTGGTCGGTCTCGACGAGTACCCAGAGCATCGCGCGCGAATCGATGCATCGGAGTGGCAGCTCGCTTTGGGCGATCTCAGCCGCCATGCGGACTGGTCGGCGTTTTTCAAAAACGAGCTCGAAGAGCATCCGTGGTCCGAGGTGCTCGCGCGATGGGCTCCGCGGCTGGCGCCTGGCGTCGTTGGCGCCGCGACCCATGGCGTGATTCGCGCGGGCCACGCGGCGAGAAGCATCGCGATCACCGACACGCCGGCGCGCCGCGTCGAACTCGCCGAGGGCCTTGGGTATTGGGCGGCGACATACCAGAAATTGCCCGCAAATGATCGCGCGGTCGCGCACGAGCTGCCCTCGCAAGCGATCGCGAACGTCGAGACGCTACCGGCAGAACGCCGTACTGGCGGCGCCACTATCGTCTTAGCGCTCGGCGCGCTCGACGGATTCGAGCCGTTCGCGGCGACGCTCGCGATGGCCGACGTTGCCGTTGACCCTGGAACGTTCCTGTCCGACCTGAGCGAGACGTTCGCGCGCGTCTACCTCGCCAACGCGCGCAATTTCATGACCACGATCGCATTCATCCATTGCGTGACTGGACCAGCGGCGCTACGCCCTATCCTGCCGCATCTCGACAACCACGCGGGCCGCCTTGCGGTCCGCTATGGATGGCAGGCGGCGGCCGCGCTCTACGCGACGTTCGGCAAGCGCGCGGCGCCTGACTCGCCTCCCGAACCGGTCACCGAAAGCGACGAGGAATTGATCGATCGCGCAATCGCAAGCGGCGACGAGCACGCAATCAAATTCACCGAGGTCTGCCTGCGCGAGCGTGACCTCAACCCCAACCCGGTCTACCTAGGCAGCGGCCAGCCACGCGATCCGATTCCTGAGTAAGCCGGCCGGCTGAGCGGCGATTGCCGGAAGTGGATGAATGGCATCGCGAGCTGGTTCGAAAGGGCGTGGAAATTGTCGAGGCTCCGATCGATCAGGGCGTGAAAGCAACGTCGCTCGATGATGTAGTGGTCGTCAGGCTTCGCAGAATTCAGACGGCCCGGATTACTCAGCGCCCTACCTGCTGCCCGAGTAAACCGCGAAGATCAGGTTCTGATACGCGCAATCGACGTCGCGAAACCCCGTTTCGCGCAACCATCCGAGCTGCGCGCTCAGCGGCGCGCAGCGATCGTACTTCATGCGCTCGAGCGCCTGCGCGAGATCGCGCTCGCCCACGCCGAGCTGGCGCACGCGCTGCAGCCACAGCTCGTGATTGCGCCGCTCTGTCGCGTCGCTCTCACCGCGCACCTGGTCGGCGTTGACCAGCACTCCGCCTTAGTTGAGCGAAGTCGTAAGCCTGCGTATAGATCATGCGCTTCTTCGCATCGCTCAGATGATGTATCGACAGCGCCGACACGATTGCGTCGTAGCGCCCGGTGATCTGGCCTTCGCCGTAGTCCGCGACCTCGAACCTGAAGCGCTCGCCGCCTGCGGCAAAGCGCTCGCGCGCCACCGCGAGCATCTCATCCGAGATATCGACCATCGTGATCCGCGCACGCGGAAACGTATACGCGATGAACGCGGAGAGCAGTCCGGTGCCCGCGCCCAGGTCCAGCACGGTGAACTCGCGCTCGGACGGAAACGGGATCAGGTCGGTCGCCGCGCGATAGAAGTCGTCGAATCCGGGGACCAGCCGCCGCCGCCCGCGGTCGTAGTTCTCCGCCCCGGTGTCGAAGGCGCGTTTGATTGAACTGGCCATTGTGGAATTGTGCGGTCCCTCGCGGTGCGAGGCAAGTTGTGATCGCGCGCCGCGCTACTTCGGATGCTTCTTGCTGAAGAACGCGCTGACGTTGGGACGCAGCCGGGCCAGCGCCGCGGGATCGGTGGCGTACAGCGAGAACGACTCCGCGTAGTATTCCTGCCACTCCTTGTTGGAGTACGCCGTGATGCGCTGGCCGCCGTCTTTCTCGGCCGCCTTGCGGAATTCGCTCGAACCGGCCGCCGTCCCGCCTTGCACCGTCTCGAAAGTTCCCTTCACGTCCTTGTAGCGTTGCCCCGATTCGGATCGCTCTCCCGGAAGGGCTTTTTCAGCGGCATCAATGGCGGCACTGAGCTTGTTGAACTTTCCCTGCTCGGTGCTCGGAAAACTGTAGTTGCCCGATCCCGGCGGATCCTCGAACTGCGCGAACGCGGTCTTGAGCATCTGCCGCTTCGCCTCCAGGCCCGCCCACGCCTTGCGCAGCGGAAGAAGATCGACCGCGTGGCCGACCTCGTGCGCAACCGCCCTTACCGTGTTGGTGGAAGTGCCCTTGCCCGGCGCGCCAAACCGCGTCGTCGAATCCGAGAATGCAAGGTTGAACATGGTGATCGTGTGAGTATCGGGATTGTAATTGCCACCGGCCGTCGGATCGCTGGCCAACACCTGGCCCCGGTTGAACGTGATGCCGTCGACGGGCGAGAGTATCGAATCCGGAATCTGCACGATCGCTCCGAGGACGCTGTCGAAATCCGGATCGGACCAGCCTGCGCCGCGTTTGAAACCGTGCGCATCGAATCTCTTCTGCGCGGAGGTCGCCCCCGATTTGGTCAGGCCTTCGACTCCGATCGCGCCCAGCTTTTCGATCAGAACTTCCTGAGTAGGTTTGCCCTTGCTCGGCTTATGGGCCACATAGGTGAAACGATACGAGCTGTAGTCCCCGCCGTACGGCTCGAGATCCAACGCCAGCGTCATTGTCGAGTTCAGGACCAGCGGCGTGGGAACGATCGTGCCCGCGACGCTCTTGAGCCCGGCCTCGAGCTGCGGGGCAACGCCGCTCGCGAATCGCGCGGTGACGCCCGCCGGCAGCGGGATCACCGTCCTGGCGGTTTTGGTCGAGAACAGATCATCGATGTTGAAGCTGACCGACGAGGTTATCAGCGTCAGCTTGGTACGCTCCGCTGCCGGCAGCGCGTCGCTCAATTGATTCGCGCTCGCCTCCGGAACCGCCTGCGGCAGCGCCCACTCGGCAATTTGCAGGCGATACTTTTCGTAGACCACGTGGCTGGTGACGTTCAGCCGATTCGCCGCAAACGCGACCGCCGCTCCGATCACATTCTGATAGGCCGATCGGACCCGCTTCGTGAGTGCAGGATCGTTGCCCAGCGTCGAGCCTATGATCGTCTCCGACTTGTCGAGCGTCTCTTTCCATCGATTCAGTAGCCGCGAGAAATTGGCCTCGTCGAGCTTGACCGCCCTGGATTGCACATCGACGCGGTACTCCTGCGCCGTGGTCTCCAGGAAATCCGCCGAACTCTCGACGAACTGTTTTGCGTCGCCGCCCTGGCCGGGCGCCTGCTGGCGCTGCAACCTCGCGACACCGCCCGCAGGATTCGCGCCGGCTGACTCCTGCTGCACGACGTGAGTCAGCTCATGCGCCAACAGCCGGCTTCCTTCCGCGCTCCCCGGTGCGTACTGACTCGCGCCGAAGACGACATCGCGCCCGACCGTATATGCGAGCGCATTCACCGCCCGCGCCGACTCCGCCGCCCGCACATCGCTATGCACCCGCACCTGGCTGAAGTCATGTCCGAAGCGCGGCTCGAAAAATCCGCGCGTCGACGCGTCGAGCGCCTGACCCGGCGAGTGCACGACATCATGCACGAGCCCCGGAGCCGCGCCGCCGCTCGATCGCGACTCTGCCGCCGGCTTCTTCTGAAGCTCGCGCGTTTCCGCGCGCGACGCCTGATCAGCGACACGATCAGCCTCGTGCTCGCCGCGATCGTCGAAGGCGCCGACTCTCAGCTTCGGCGCGATCGCCACTTCCGCAGCCCCGTCCGCCGCGGGCGGATGCACCGGCATACGCGAGAAATCCCACGATAGCCCCGCGCTCCTTGGAGCCGACGCCTCCGGAGATTGCTGCTCCCGCGACTGGGGCACGGCCTGACTCCCCGAAGGCACAAGGGTGAGCAGCGGATGCGCAGTATGCGCCGCGCCACGCGAATCGATCCGCTCCCTCTTGAAGGCAACCCCTCTCGAGCGGTCAGACGATCCACCTGGCTCGTGTATCAGACCGGCGCGCTGCATCCGTTCACCCTCGCGCAGAAAACCTACTGAAACGCCGTTTCCCTACAAGCTGACATATCTCAGATGAAGCGGCCACCGCCGCGCCTGAGCTGGCGATCACCAGGGGGCCTGACCGACCTGGCCGGAGAGCGCGGCGAGACGGACGCCCTCGATCTGGAACGCAGAATCACATGCGCGATTTTTGGCTACCTGGCCGGCAGCTCACGAATCGCGAAGCGATCGTAGTCGCTGGTACCCCGCGCGCACGCCGCCCCGCGAGCCCGCCAGTTTGTACATCGGCGCCGGATGGTTTAGTTATTAACTTCAACGTCCACCCGCGAATCGAGGTTACCCTGCGCGGAACCAACCGAGGAGCCAAGCGATGCACAAGACAGTCATCTCAGCCGATTCACACATCACCGAGCCGGCCGGCACCTACGTCGACCGGATCGATCACAAGTTCAAAGACATCGCGCCCCGGATGGTACGCGACGAAAAACTCGGCGACGTCTTCGTGATCAACGGGATTAGCCGCCCGATCTCGATCGGCCTGGCCGCCGCCGCCGGCAAGAGCGCCCAGGAGCTCGCCGTGTTCGGCGTCAAGTTCGAGGACCTGCATCGCGGCGGATGGGATCCCGAGGCGCGCATGAACGACCAGGCGCGCGACGGCGTCGCGGCGGAAATCATCTATCCGACCGTCGGCATGATGCTCTGCAATCATCCCGACTTCGACTACAAGAAGGCCTGCTTCGACGCCTACAACCTGTGGCTCGCGGAGTTCTGCGACCCCCATCGCGACCGCCTGATCGGAGTAGGACAGACCGCGATGCGCTCGGTCGAAGAAGGAATCGAGGACCTGCGCAAGATGAAGTCGCTCGGCTTCAAGGGCGTCATGATGCCCGGCAATCCCGCCGTCGCGGACTACCACGATCCGATTTACGCTCCGTTCTACGAGGCCGCGATCGATCTGCAGATGCCGCTGAGCTTTCATATCCTGACCAGCTCAACGGACAACTTCCGTACCCGCGGCCCCAAGCTCAACAGCTTCATGTCGATTATCCGCGGATGTCAGGACATCATTGGCACCTTCGTATTCGGCGGCGTGTTCGAGCGCCATCCGAAACTCAAGGTGGTATGCGTCGAGGCCGACGCCGGATGGGTCCCGCACTTCATGTACCGCATGGATCACGCCTACGACCGGCATCGCTACTGGCTGCCCTCCGGCACTCTTACCAAGATGCCGAGCGAGTATTTCCGCGAGAACGTTTACACCACGTTCCAGGACGACTGGGTGGCATTCCAGATGAAGGACATGTGCAACATCCGGCGCCTGATGTGGGCCAACGACTTCCCGCATAGCGACTCGACCTGGCCGTGGTCGCAGGAGTTGTTGAAGAAGCACACCACCAACCTGAACGAGGATGAAAAGAACCTGGTGCTGCACGACAACGTAGCGGACCTCTACCACCTAAGCGTCTAAGCAGGGGCCACGCAGGGGCCAGCCCCTGCACCTGAGTGGCGGAACGGCTCCGTTGTCGCCGCAGTAACGTCTGTCGTGCGCCTTTTGTTCTGACGGGGTGTAGCGCGCGTCTCACCAAGAGAGATGTCGCCGGCAGAAAACGTGTCGTGTCTGGCCGGCGACAATGGAGCCGGCTTCTTGAGTGTGTAGTGGGTGCAGTGGTAGGGGTCAACGCTTACCGAAACCCGGGTGGTTTTCGCTGTCTGGGATCTGCTGTCGTTAGGTCTGCCAGTTAGATTTAATCAGGACATGCTTCTGTTCCGTGATGTGTCGCGCGTGCTGGAGCGCGCGTGCGTTCCGTGTGCGGTAGCGGCTCTTGTCCTGCTCGCCCTGATATCGTTCATGGCCACGCCCGCTCGCGCCGATGATTCGGATATGTGGTGCGGCGCCGCGTGGGCTTGTGAGAACGCGGTGCCCCAGGCGGCGCCGGCGCGTCCCTACGTTCCGCAAATTTGGACCGCGATCGCGATTTCAAAATCGACGCTGGGAAACTCGACGGCATGGCGTGCGCCGTCGCAGTCCGTCGCGGAGAAACTCGCGATCGACGGATGCAACAATAAAGTCCACAAGAATGATTGCAGCATTGCGATCTCGCGACCCAACATGTGCATCGCGCTCGCAGTCAGTCGGAACTGGGCCTGGGCCACGGGCCAGGCCGACAACTACATTGGCGCGGACCACGTGGCCTTCGCGAACTGCACCGCCAACGGCGGAACCAATTGCATCATCACGGCCGACCCGTGTTACGACGATGGCCCGGTCGAGACACCGCCCGCGCCGGCGCCCGTCGCAGGACAGCCGGCGGGTGGTGCGCAATCGGTCGACAAGCAACTCGTCGGCGTCTGGGAAGCCGCGATCCCAACGGCACAAGGCACCACGTTTGACATGCGCTCGCAGATCAACGCCAACGGCACTTTCCAGACCACCTTTCCCGGCACACCGACCTCTCCGGTGTTCGGTTCATTCACCGCGAGCAACGGAGTCTGGGCATGGGCGACCACGACGGCCTCCGACGGCGGCTCCTACACGTTCATAAATTCGAACCAGGTAACGATGGCGGGCAAGGCCGGCGTGCCCGTAACCTGGCATCGCGCGAGCAACTGATCGACGGAGGCCATGCGATGAAGGATAGCGCGGATCACGGCATTCGCTTTGGACGAATTGCCGCCATGCTTCCCGTCAAAGACATGGAGAAAGCGTCCGCCTTCTATACGAAGGTTCTGGGCTTCACGAAGACCTTCGAAAACGGCGATCCAGTAGGATTCATGATCCTTAAGCGGGATCAGGCCGAGCTGCATCTCACGTTGCAGCCGAACCATCAGGCAGCCCCATTCAACGTCGCACACCTGATGGTCGCCGACGTCGACGCGCTCCATACGATCTGCCAACGCCACGGCCTGCGCATCGTCAAGAGCATCCAGAACAAGGACTACGGCCTGAGGGCGTTCGTCTTTGAAGACCCCGACGGCAACCGCATCGACGTAGGCCAACCCATCTGAATTCGCTTCCTCAGTTCGAGAACGAGCAGCGCCATAGCGGCGATCCCTCTGCGCGCCAGTTAACAGTTCCCGGAATAATCTGCGAAACCCACCCGGGTTTCGGCAGGGGCTGACCCCTGCACCCACTACACACGCAAGAAGCCGGCTCCGTTGTCGCGGGCCAGGCACGACTGTGTTTTTTGCCGGCGACATCTCTTTTAGTAAGACGCGCGCTACACCCTCACAGAACATAAGGCGCACCACAGACGTTACTGCCGGCGACAACGGAGCCGATTCCGCCACTCAGTGCAGGGGCTGGCCCTGCCTATTGAATCGGCGTGCAATCACCCACGCGCTTGCCTTCCACCTGCATGACGCTGCTGGTATCGCGATTCTGCATGGTGACGTGGGTCTCGATATGTCCTGTGTAATGGGTGCGCGAGTCGAATTTGACCGTGCCAATAGTCTGTAGCGTGAATAGCCCAGTGCATTGGTATTTCCAGCTGATCGTGTCGCTGCTTTGCTGGAAATCGGTGCTGGCGCATTGCTGATTCTTGCCTTCCTGTTGTTCGCTGAAAATCGCCTGTGGGTTGTCGATCTGCGCCTGCGTGATGCAACTGGTGCTGGTCCGCGGCGCCATCATCGCGCCATTCTGCTGGCTCGTCGAAGTAGTCTGCCAAAGCCCCGCATCAGCGTTGATTGCAGCCCCCATCGCAACCCCGCGCGCTGCAACGATCGCGATCGCGACACTCGCGAGCACTCCTGCTCTCGGAAAACAATTCATATCCAATCCTCCGGCAGGCGCTGACCCCAGGCGTGGCGAGCGCGGCGACCCAGTTGCTCACGCGGCGCTGTTGTTCCTGCGCAACCACGCATCCAGAGACCACGAACCCGCTCCCGCACTGATCAGTAAAAGCAGGCTCATCGTCATCGCAAAGTCCGTCCTCGCGTCACTCACCATGAACCAGAAGCCCTGGCCGGCGTGGAACAATTCCGGGACTTTGGTCGTCGCGATCGCGGTGAGGATTACGATCAAAAGCGGGATGCTGGCCAATCGTGTGAACAGGCCGATCAAAACCAGCAGGCCGGATAAAATTTCGAGCGTTCCGACGAAATGCGCGGTTAGATTTGGATAAGGAAATCCAATTCGTGCGAAGCGGACAACCCCCATCCTGGGGTCGATGTACTTGAGGACGCCCTGGCTGAAAAAAATCAGCCCCACCGCGATTCGAATGAAAATCAGGCTCCTCACATTCCAACCGGAACCGGCCAACTTGGCCGGGATCATTGTGCCGTCCATCCGCTCTCACCGCTGGAAGTGAATCATTTCACTGGCGGAGGCAGCACGAGGATTTGCCCGCTCATTTCCGGCCATTCTGCTGGCCGGTCGGAGTAGTCTGCCAAAGCCCCGCATCAGCGGCGATTTCCGCAGCCATCGCAACCCCGCGCGCCGCAACGATCGTGATCGCGACAATCGCAACCGATGCTCGTTTCGTAAGTGTATTCATAGCCGCGGGTCGGTCGCGTAAATGGGAAGTGTGGGAAAATCTGATTCAGCGACGATCACGCCAAAGACCAGGAACTCCGCGACGCGCTCGCAAATCCCGATATGGGGAGTTCGAATGATGATGGACCACCTGATTCGCGCTCTCAAAGAGAAGGTTAGCACGCTGACCAGAAAGCTTCATTGCCTTGCGGGCGAGGGCTGGCTTCACGACGGCGGACAGACACGTAAACGAACTCAATTATGAGTATCTAGACTCTGACGTAGCTGAATGGCTGAAAACGAACGCTCCGAAACCTCGGCATGGACAAAACTATCACCAGTGGCTCACTTCGCAGTACGGTTTGCGAAAGCTAATGGAACATATCTGGAGGGTGGTCGGTATCGCGAAAACATGCTCGAGCATGGCTGAACTCAAAAACAAAATGGCGCAAATGTATGGGCGCGTGGGCGTTCAATACAAAATGTACTTGCCCGCTATGGAGCAGAAGCCGTGAAGCTCCGCCACGCAGCCGCGCTCGCGCTGGTGGGCTGGTTTCTGATGCTTGCTCCTCGCACCTCTGACAGTCTGCCAGTGACCTATGACACCAGCGTTCCACTGAATACATGGACAAGAATAGGTTCTTACGACACTCCGGCTGAATGTGATGAAGGCAAAAAAGAGGTGCCGGCCGAAATTTTGCAGGCCGAAGCAGGAAGGAGCGAGGAACAAAAAAAGCTGGCGAACGAAACTATCGTGAACTTGCTAAAGGCTTCGACGTGCATCGCTACCGACGATCCGCGCCTCAAACCAAATTAAGCCGCTTCACTTTTCAAAAGACACCACCCTGCCCCGGAGCGGCCAAATAACGCCAGTACCTGCCCCCGACGGATTTCCTTTCGCTGCAGCGACTAATCGGGTGAGACTCCCGGATGACGCGGGATGCGGGTGTTGCCCGGCTACACGGGCAGTGTTCGGATCCAGGTAGAGACTCGAACTCGATCGATGCGGGCCGAACCAAACCTGTCCTCGGCTGCGGCTGCCGCGCCTTCCTCGCCGGACACCCCGGATAAATCCGCGCCGGATCTATCCACGCGCGACGAACCAGGACACGACGAGGCGCGGCTGCTCGAGCTTCTGAGAAGCGGCGACCAGGCGGCGGCCAACGAGTTCTATGATCGTTACGCCGCGCGGATTTATCGCTACATCCGGAACCTGCTCTCCAGCGCGTTCGAGGCCGACGCCGAGGACCTGCTGCAGGACACCTTCATGGCGCTGGCCGAAGCGCTCCCCTACTTTCGCGGCGACAGCTCGATGTTCACCTTCGCCTGCGCGATCGCGCATCGCAAGGTGCAATCGTTTGTCCGCGTCCGCGCGCGCCGCGCCCGCCTCGCGCCCGATGTCATCGCGGCGGACCGCGACTCCGCGCCGGAGCGCCACGGCGGCGGCGACGTGAAGCGCGCGATGGATGGGCTCGCACCCGAGTATCGCGAGGTGCTGTTGCTCAAGTACGTCGAGGACCAGAGCGTCGCCGAAATCGCCGCGGTGCTGATGACCAGCGAGCATACCGTCGAGTCGCGGCTGGCCCGCGCGCGCCGCGCACTCAGGAAGAGACTGGAGGAAACATGAACATCCCGCACGAGGAAGAAGCCCGGACCGCGGCGCGCCTCAAAGCCGCGCTTGCGCCTGCGCCGGCGTTCACGGCACGCGAAGTCAGGAGCCGCTTCGCCGCGCGGCTGAGCGCGGTCGCCGCGCATCCGGAACGGGTTCCGATCGAGCTCGCTGGGCGCAAGCTCGAGGCGCGCCGCGGCGGCACCGTGCTGGCCGCCGCGCTCAAAAACGGCGTGCGCCTGATGCACGTATGCGGCGCGCGCACGCTGTGCGCGACCTGCCGCTTCAAGGTCGGCTCCGGCGCGGAAAATCTGACCCCGATGCGGCGGCTGGAGAAGGTTTCACTGCGCTACCATCTGTCATTTGACCCGCGGACGCGGCTTGCGTGTCAGGCGCGGGTTCTCGGTCCGATCGAAATCGAACCGATGTTTCCCCTATGCGGCGATTTGCCCAGGGACTGAAGGCGCGCGAATGAAAAGCCGGAGAATAAAAGCAGAGCCCTTGAAAGGAGACGCGAGATGTCGTGGCCACTGAAACTTCGCGCAGCGAGTTTTGTAATAACTATCGGCGTGGTACTCGGCGAATTCGCGCTCGTCGCGGTGCCGATCGCAATACTCATTTGGGCGATCGGAATCGCGCGCGCCCCGGTGATCGTTGATGTCACGATCGCACTGGCAGTTGTTACCGCAATTGCTATTGCGACTTACGGCCATGTCGGACCGCAGAAAATCCATCGCGCCGCACTAAATGGCCATGGCCACGGCCACGGGCGAGGGCCGTCATGAAGACCGGGACGCAGCCAACGTGGATCACGGCCCTGCTGTGGATTCTGGCGGTGACCAGTATCGTCAATGGAATCGCGATGTTCTTCTTCCCGGCCGCGTGGTTCTTCCGCCTGGTGCCGGGCGTGCCGGAAACCGGCCCGTTCAATGCCCATCTGGTGGCGGACGGCGGAACTTTCTATCTCGCGACCGGAATCGGGTTGGCAGCGGCTGCGCTCGACGCGCGCCGCAATGCGATCGCAGTGGCTATTGCCGCGGTCGCGGGCATTATGCATTCGGTACTGCACGTATACTCACATCTTGCTGGAATGCTGTCGTCGGCGCATCTCATGACTGAGGTAGTGGGTATATACATTCCGGCGCTGGCTCTGATTGCGATTACGATCGTCCTCTATAGCCAGTCGGCCAATGCCGAAGACCCGGTCATGCGCGTTGTGCACGCGAAGTAGGTAACATCCATGAGAATCCAGGGACTCGAAAAGAACCAGGTCAGTTGGATGCTGCGGCCGCTGTACGGATTGATGAAGCGGCGCTTCGGCAAAGTGCTGAGTCCGTTCAAGGTGTGGGCGTATCGGCCCGCGATGACGCTGGGACTGGCCGGCCTGGTGCAGGCGGTCGACCACTCGAAGGCGGTCGCGCCGCGAATCAAGGAGCTGGCAGCGGTCCGCGCCGCGCAACTGATCGGATGCAGTTTCTGTATCGATATCGGCTCCGCAATCGCGATGCGGCACGGCATCTCGGAGGAGACGCTGGCCGCGCTCGATACTTACGACGAGAATCCGCTCTTCACGCCCGCCGAGCGCGCCGCGATTCGCTACGCCGAAGAGATGACGCGAACGCCGGTGGAAGTGTCCGACCAACTGTTCGGCGAACTGCGACGCTACTTCGACGAGCGCGCGCTGGTCGACCTCACGGCGGCAATCGCGCTGGAAAATCTGCACGCGCGGTTCAACTGGGCGTTTCAGATCGAGAGCGACGGCCTGTGCAGGCTGCCCGCCAACCATCCGGCGCGCAAGGCGCAAGCGGTGGCCTGAGTCGCGCGTCTTCGGCGAGCCTGCGCAATTCGCCGCCGCTTCTTTCCGATCGATTCATCGTGGACGCAACGGCGTCTTGTGGTCCATCCATTGCGGGTGTAACTGGTCAGTTTGCGCGTAAGCCTGACCATATTGCCGCTTTCGGTGCATAGGTTGGTTTTCCTCGCCTCGCTCCAGCCTGATAATATCCGCCAATAAAGCGTTTTTGTGCGTACGTGGGCTTACATCGCGACGATTCGTCGCCAGCAAAACTCGCCCGCGCCTTTCGGCGTGGCTTCGCCTCGCGGCGTGGTGAAACGCGCGCGCGGCGCGATGCGATCCTGCGCCCTGATGGCGTGCGGGTTTGCGATGATCGCGAGCGTCGCGGCGCTCGGTTGCCGCGGATCCAAGGACACCGGTTTCGAAGGCGGCCAGGCGGTGCCGGTGCTGGTCGCCAAGGCGGTCGAAAAGACGGTCGCGTCCAAGGTCAACGCGATCGGCAAGGTCGAGGCGTACTCGACGGTTGACGTGAAGTCGCAGATCGACGGCGTGGTTACCGAGGTGCACTTTCGCGAGGGCCAGGATGTGAAGAAAGGCGACCTGCTGTTCACTATCGACCCGCGGCCATTCGAGGCGATGCTGCATCAGGCGCAGGCCAACCTGGCGCGCGATGCCGCGCAGCGCAAGCAGGCGGCGGCCGACGAGCAGCGCTACTCGTACCTGCTCAAGCAGGGGGTGGGCTCGCGTCAACAATACGACCAGGCGCTGGCAACCTCAGACGCACTCAAGGCCAGCGTCGCGGCGGACGCAGCTACAGTGCAAAGCGCACAACTTAGCCTCGCCTACACGTCAATACGCTCGCCGATCGACGGCCGCACCGGCGGGCTGATCGTGCACGCTGGCAACCTGGTCAAGGCCAACGCCGATACGTTCATGGTGGTCATAAATCAGATCCAGCCGGTGTACGTCGATTTCTCGCTGCCTGAGCAGAGCCTGGCCGAGGTGCGACGCTATATGGCCGAGCGCAAGCTCGCGGTCGAAGTCGCGATACCCGGCGAACAGGGCGACGCCGAGCATGGCGAGCTGAGCTTCGTCGACAACAGCGTCGATGCGAAGACCGGAACGATCGAGCTCAAGGGACTGTTCGCCAATGAGACCGAGCGCCTGTGGCCCGGACAGTTCGTCGATGCGACGCTGGTGCTCGATGAGCGTCCCAACACGATCCTGATTCCCTCGCAAGCGGTGCAGACCGGCCAGGAGGGGTCGTACGTTTACGTGGTCGACTCCGGCATGAAAGTCGAAACGCGCCCGATCGTGATCGGCGATGCGATCGACGGCGAAACGGTGATAGAGCGCGGGCTCAAGGCCGGCGAGACAGTCGTCACCGACGGCCAGCTGCGCCTGCTCCCCGGCTCGAAAGTTACGATCAAGAGCGGCCTCAGCGCGCCGGGTGTCCCGTCATGAATATCGCCGAGATCTTCATCCGCCGCCCAGTGATGACGACGCTGTGCTCGCTCGCGATCCTGCTGTTCGGCGCGATGGCGTACCGGCTGCTGCCGGTGAACGATCTGCCCAACGTCGACTTCCCGACCATCGTGGTGCAGGCGCAGCTTCCCGGCGCGAGTCCCGACACGATGGCGTCATCGGTGGCGACGCCGCTCGAGAAGCAGTTCTCGACGATCGCCGGCCTCGATTCGATGTCGTCGACCAACATCCTGGGCGCCAGCACGATCACGTTGCAGTTCACGCTCAGCCGCAATATCGACGCCGCCGCGCAGGACGTCCAGGCCGCGATCACCGCGACCCTCGCGCAATTGCCGCAAGGGATGCCGAGCCCGCCCACGTATCGCAAGGTCAACCCCGCCGACCAGCCGATCATGTACTTGTCGGTGAGCTCGCAAGTGATGCCGCTGTCGAAGGTCGACGAATACGCGGAGACCTACCTCTCGCAGCGCATCTCGATGGTGAGCGGCGTCGCGCAGGTGCAGATTTACGGCTCGGCGAAGTACGCCGTGAGGGTCCAGGTTGATCCCAAGAAGCTCGCCTCGCGTGGGATCGGTATCGACGAGGTCGCCTCCGCGATCGCCAACGCCAACGTCGATCTTCCCACCGGCACGCTCTACGGCGCGCACCAGGCGTTCACTGTCGACACCCACGGCCAGCTCACCAACGCGGCCGCTTACCGCCCGCTGGTAGTCGCGTATCGCAATGGCGCGCCGGTGCGGCTCGAGGAGCTCGGCCGCGTGCTCGACAGCGTCCAGAACGACAAGAACGCGAGCTGGTCCAACGGCGAGCCCGCCGTGGTGCTCGCGGTCCAGCGCCAGCCCGGCACCAACACCGTCGAAGTCGTCGACGGCGTGATGCGACTGTTGCCCGCCTTCCGCCAGGAAGTCCCCGCCGCGCTGCACATCGACATCCTCGGCGATCGCTCCGAGACCATCCGCGCTTCGGTCAACGACGTGCAATTCACCCTGCTGCTCACCGTGTTCCTGGTGGTGCTGGTGATTTTCCTGTTCCTGCGCAACCTCTCCGCGACCATGATCCCGAGCCTCGCGCTGCCGATGTCGATCGTCGGCACCTTCGCCGTGATGTGGGCGCTCGGCTATTCACTCGACAACCTCTCCCTGATGGCGATCACGCTCGCGGTCGGCTTCGTGGTCGACGACGCGATCGTGATGCTCGAGAACATCGTGCGCCACATGGAGATGGGCAAGGACGCGCTCACCGCCGCCCTCGACGGCGCCCGGGAAGTCGGCTTCACCATCCTGTCGATGACGCTCTCGCTCGCCGCGGTTTTCATCCCGGTGCTCTTCATGGCCGGGATCCTGGGCCGCCTGCTGCACGAGTTCGCGGTGACGATCGGCGCCGCGATCCTGGTCTCCGGCTTCGTCTCGCTGACGCTCACCCCGATGCTATGCTCGCGCTTCCTGAAGCCGCCCAACAGCGAGCGCCACGGCCGCTTCTATGCCGTCACCGAGCGCTTCTTCGACGCGATGCTCGACGGCTACCAGCGCAGCCTCTCCTGGGTGATGCGGCGCCGGCGCGGCACCATGATCTTCTCCGGCTTGCTGATGGCCGCGACCATCTACCTGTTCTACGCGATTCCCAAGGGCTTCCTGCCGATCGAGGACACCGGCGACGTCGTCATGATCAGCCTGGCGGCGCAGGGAATTTCATTCGACTCGATGGTGCGGCATCAACTCGCGCTGGTCGAGCTGCTCAAGAAGGACCCCAGCATCCGGCGCGCTTTCGCCGGCGTTGGCGTCGGCGGTCCCGGCGGCGGAACCAATTCCGGGATGTACTACATCCATCTGAAACCGCGCTCCCAGCGCAAGTTCAGCGCCCAGCAGCTCGTCGAAAAGTGGCGGCCGATGATCAACACGATTCCCGGCTTGCAGGTGTTTCCGTCGCTCCCGCCGCCGATCCGGATCGGCGCGCAGTTTACGCGCTCGATGTACCAGATGACGCTGCAGAGCCCCAACACCGCCGCGCTCTACAAGTACACCCCCATCCTCGAGAACAAGCTGCGCAAGCTGCGTGACCTCCGCGGCGTCAACAGCGATCTGCAGGTCTCCAATCCGCAGGTCTCGATCGATATCGATCGCGACAAGGCCCTCACTCTCGGCGTCAGCGCGCAGGCGATCGAGGACGCCCTCTACGACGCGTACGGCTCGCGGCAAATCTCCACCATCTACGCGCCCACCGACGAGTACTGGGTCGTGATGGAGGTCGAGCCCCAATACCAGTTCGACCCCTCGACGCTCTCGCTGCTCTACGTCCGTTCTTCCAGCGGTGACCTGGTGCCGCTCTCCACGGTGGTGAAGTTCACCCGCTCGCTCGGCCCGCTGTCGGTCAACCACCTGGGCCAGCTCCCGTCTGCCACCATCTCGTTTGACGTCGCCCCCGGCGTGTCGCTCGGCAAGGCGCTCGGCGAAGTGAAACAGATTTCCGCCGACACCCTCCCCGACTCGATCTCGAGCACCTTCCAGGGCACCGCGCAGGCCTTCGAATCCTCGATGGGCGGTCTCGGCATGCTGCTCATCATGACCATCCTCGTGATCTACCTGGTCCTGGGCGTGCTTTACGAAAGTTTCATTCATCCGCTCACGATCCTCTCGGGATTGCCGTCGGCGGGTTTCGGCGCGCTGCTGACCCTGATGGTATTCGGCAAGGAACTCGATCTGTTCGCCTTCGTCGGCGTCATCATGCTGGTCGGGCTGGTCAAGAAAAACGCCATCATGATGATCGACTTCGCGCTCGACGCGCAGCGCACCGAGGGCAAGTCGGCCGCCGACGCGATCTTCGAGGGCTGCATCATCCGCTTCCGGCCGATCATGATGACCACGATGGCGGCGCTGATGGGCACGCTGCCGATCGCGATCGGCTTCGGCGAAGGCGCCGATTCGCGCCGCCCGCTGGGCATCGCCGTGGTCGGCGGACTTTTCTTCTCGCAGTTCCTGACTCTGTACATCACGCCGGTGACCTACACTTACATGGAGGCCTTCCTCCAGCGCATTCACGCGTGGCGCGCGGGCACCCCGCTGCAACCGGAATTGGAATCGGCGCCGCTCATCAATGGCGCCGACAGCGCCGAGAGCGCTCGCGGCCGCCTCGCGTCATAGCGTCTTGACAACGCGCGTCTCTGACTCCGCGCATGATGAAGGAAGTGACCGCGCCACTTCGAACAAGTTGATTCAGCCGTGAACATGAATTCGTTTGCGGGGAAGCGGATCCTCGCGCTCATCCGCGACGGCGACTACGCGCACGCTGGCGAGGAGGAGGCGATCGATCTCGTGCTCAGCCGCGTCGCGAAACGAGCCGACAACTGGCTGCTCGACGTCGGATGCGGCCGCGGCGGCACCGCCGACTACGTGCGTGCCCACCGATGGGGCCGCATGGCGGGAATCGATCGCGAGGCCGACTCGATCGAATACGGACGGGTGCAGTATCCACAAATTGAATTTCACGCCTGCGACGTGGTCGATGTCGCGCAGGTCGCCGGCCGCCACTTCGACGTCATTTATATCATGAACGCGTTCTACGCATTTCCCGCGCAGCGCCAGGCGCTCGCGGCACTGCGCAGCGTCGCAAATCCGAATGCCACGCTGCTGATTTTCGACTACCTCGATCGCGGCGGCTTCCGCGCCAACCCGCTGGCCGTAGACGCCCAAACCATCCTGCCCAACGCAATCGATCTCGCGCGAACCTCAGACGATCTACAAGCCTCCGGATGGAAACTAACCGCCAGCCAGGAACTAAACGACGAATACCGCCGATGGTACGCCGCATTCGTAACGCGAATAGATCAAAAGCACGACGCGATAGTAGCACTCGGCGGCGACGAAGCGTTCCGCTACGTACGCGCCGTATACTCCGGCATGCTCGCAAAAATCGAAGAAGGTCTACTCGGCGGCGTCCTACTTACGGCCGCCGCGGCCTAAGCTGCGCCTCAAGTCTGTAATTTTTTTTAACAGTGAAGACGACTTTTGTGGGCAACGCTGCTTGGAACGGCAACAGAACCACCGTCATCCCGTTTGGTCACAAAAAGAGGAGGTCATCCTGAGCGCAGGCTGCCGGAGTCGAAGGATCCTATCGGACCTCTCGGCTCAAAGCATAAGAGATGGGTGTCCTCGGCACTGCTGATCGCACGCAACTGATTGATGCCGAAGCAAATAGTTCAGACAGCATCCGCGCGCGCCCGAGCGCTTGCCGCTCGATGCGATACGCTAGTAATTTCTATTTGATCATCAGGAGGTTCTTCCATGCCCATCTTTGAACGTGGATCGGTTTCGCTTAACTACGAAGAATTCGGTTCCGGATATCCTTTGCTGCTGTTTGCGCCCGGCGGGATGCGCTCGAGCATCCAGTTCTGGCACGAGTCACCCTTCGACCCGACGCGCGAACTCGCATCGGACTTCCGCGTGATCGCGATGGATCAGCGCAACGCCGGCAAGTCGCGCGCACCGCTCAACGCCGCTGACGGATGGCACAGCTACGCCGCCGACCATATCGCCCTGCTCGACCATCTGAAGATTCAGAGCTGCCACGTGATGGGCGGATGCATCGGCGGGTCATACAGTTTCGGCATCATCCAGGCCGCGCCCGATCGCGTCAGCTCCGCGGTGCTGCAGAACCCAATCGGGCTGTCGCCGGAAAACCGCGATTTGTTCCGCGCGATGTTCGACGGCTGGGCGCAGGCGATCAAGCCCAAGCATCCGGAGATCGACGATGCGGGCCTGCGTGAATTTCGCGAGCGGATGTACGGCGGCGATTTCGTGTTCAATGTCTCGCGCGACTTTGTCCGCGCGTGCAAAACGCCAATTCTGGTCCTGGCCGGCGCCGACCAGTACCATCCCGCGGAGACCTCCGCGGAGATCGCGCGGCTCGCCCCCAACGCGGAGATCGTGAAGGAGTGGAAAACGCCGGATGTGATCGCGGCGACGGTCAAGCGCGTGCGCGAGTTCCTGAAGGCGCACACCCCGAAGAAGTGAGCGGCGCTGCAACCCTCGCAGCACCGGCCTCAGCCGGCGGCGGAAAGTGCAAATCATCGATCTGCGCCCGGACCATGAAACCCTGATCCGGCAGATCGCCGGGATCCTCGTCGAGGTCTTCAGGGAAAATGCGCCCGAGGCGTTCCCTGATCTCGAGACCGCCCTCGACGAGGTGCGCCAGTCATTTGCCGACGGCCGCCTGAGCCGCGTCGCCGTTGACGCCGACGGCGCTGCACTCGGCTGGATCGGCGGCATCCGGGCTTACAGCGGACACGCGTGGGAACTTCATCCACTGGTGGTGCGGCCCGATCGGCACGGAAGCGGAATCGGCCGCGCACTCGTCACCGACTTCGAGCAGCGCGTCGTCGAGCGCGGCGCGCAAACCATCTTTCTCGGCACCGACGACGAGCAGGGCCAGACCACGCTCGGTCACGTCGACCTGTACCCTGATCTGCCGGGCGCCATCCGCAACATCCGCAATCTCCGCCGCCATCCGTACGAGTTCTATCAGAAGCTCGGCTACACGATCGTCGGCGTGCTCCCCGATGCGAACGGTCCCGGCAAACCCGACATCTTCATGGCCAAGCGGCTCGGCAGGTAAGCGCCGCGATTAGAGTCCGTAAAAGCGCGCGGCGTTCTCGTCGAAGATACAATGCCGCGCCGCTTCGCTGAGTCCGCTGGTCGCGCGCTCGACTTCCTTGACGATTCCCGGATAGGTGCAATCGAAATGCGGATAGTCGCTGCCCCACAGCACGTTGCGCTCCACGCCCAGCGCCACCATCGCGCCCAGCGTGCTCTCGTCCGGATCCATCGAGACGTAGCACTGCTCGGCGAAGTATTCGCGCGGCCGCTTGCGCAGCCACGGCACGTAGGTGCCCATCTTCTCGTAATGGCTGTCCATCCGGTCCAGCCAATAGCCGAGCCATCCGATTCCTGACTCGAGAAATCCGATCTTGAGTTTCGGAAATCGCGCCAGCACTCCCCCGCACACGACGTCCATGCACGCGGCCTGCTGCTCGAACGGATGGCACACCATGTGGAAGAAAAACGGATCGCGATAACGATCGGCGCCCATGGTCGGCATGCGCGTGCCGAAACTCCCGTGCACCGCGACCGGGATGTCGAGTTCCTGGGCCTCGCGCCAGAATGGATCGTAAGCGGGATCGTTCAGGCGCCGGCCGTTGAACGGATTGGGGCGCACGAAGACTGCCTTGAAGCCAAGTTCCTTGACCACCCGCCGCATCTCGACGACCGCCTCGTCCACACTCTGCACCGGCATCGGCGCGACGCCGTACAGCCGCTTCGGATATGGCTTGCAGAAGTCGGCGAGCCAGTTGTTGTAGGCGCGGCACGCGGCCGCCGCAACTTTCGGATCATCGATATCGCCGTAGAGCAGCCACAGCGACGGGTACAGGACGGCGACGTCGATGCGCTCCTCGTCCAACACCTTGATTCGCGCGTGAGGATCGTAGCTGCCCGGAAGAATGTCGTCCCAGGTGAGCCGCCGCGCGCGCTCAAGATCCATCAGGCCGCCTGGCACCATCGAGGCCGTGATCGGCAGCGCCGGCCGGCTGCGGTTCTCGCCCATGATGAACAACTCGTCCATCCCGTCGCGATTGCGCCGCACCTGGATCACCCGATCGCGAAACTCGCGCTCGGTGTAATTTTCCCAGACCGCGCGCGGCTCGACGATATGTCCGTCAGCATCGATTATCCGTGGCATGACGCGCTCGCCTCCTCGGCTGGCTCACCTATCGCGAGTCAACGTCGCGAGCCTCTGCAATGTCAAGCGCGCGCCGGAACCGTGTAACGCGCGGCCAGCATCTCCAGCACCGGCGCCGGCGCGCGGCGCGCGCATCCGTCGAACGGCGGCTGCGGATCGTACTCGATGCCCACCTGGATCGCTTGCGCGACCGTGTCTCCCGCAACCCGGCGCGCCAGATGCAACGCCATGTCGATTCCCGCGGAGACGCCGGCGGCGGTGATGATTTTGCCGTCCTCCACGATCCGTTCCGAGACCGGCTCCGCGCCAAAATCGCCGAGCTTCGCAAGCCGCCCCCAATGCGTCGTCGCACGCCGTCCCTTCAACAATCCGGCGGCGCCGAGAATCAGCGAGCCGGTGCACACCGAGGTGGTCCATTGCGTAGTCGCGTCGATTTGCCGCACCCACTCGAGCATCGGCGGCCGGCCCTGCACCTGTTGCTGGCCGCGCCCTCCGGGCACCACCAGGATGTCGGCGCTGGACACCTCGGAAATCGCGTAGTCCGCGGCGATTCCGAGCGAGCTTGGATCGGCGCGCTTGATGCCCCTGGTCTCGCCCACCATCATCACCTCCGCTTTTGGCAGACGGCACAGCACTTCGAACGGGCCGATCGCATCGAGCACGGTCAAATCATCGAAAATCAGAAAAGCAATCCGCATCGTCGCTCTCCTTGGTTTTAGGCACTGAGTTTCTGATGGAAGCGGCTCCGATACGCACTGGGCGGTACGCGCAAAGTACGTATGAACGTGCGGCGCATCGATTCGCGGGTGCCGAAGCCGCATTCCGCCGCGATCAGATCGACGCCGTCCGCCGATTCTTCCAGGCGCCGGCGCGCCGCTTCGACACGCGAGTTTTCCACGAATTGCCCGGGAGTAAGGCCCACTTCGCGGGTGAACACGCGCGCGAAATTGCGCGGGCTCATCGCGCTCCGCCGCGCGAGCGCCTCGACCGACAAGTCCGCGTCGAGGTGATCCGCAATCCAGCGCTGCAGCTCGCGGATCGGCTCGCGATCGGCAATTTGCGCGCTCATTTGAACCGAGAATTGCGACTGTCCGCCGGGGCGGCGCAGAAACATCACCAGCTCGCGCGCGACCGCGAGCGCAAGTTCGCGTCCGTGGTCCTCTTCCAGCAGCGCCAGCGCGAGATCGATTCCGGCGGTTACGCCCGCCGAAGTAAAAACGTTGCCGTCGCGCACGAAAATCGGATCGGTCTCGACCGTGACCGCGGGAAAGCGCGCCGCAAGCTGCGCGCATTGCCGCCAATGCGTGGTCGCCGAGCGCCCGTTGAGGAGGCCGGCCTCGGCGAGCAGAAATGCGCCGGTGCAAACCGAGCACAGACGCCGGACCCGGCGCGCCGTGCGCCGAATCCAGTCGATCAACGCGCGATCGCGCATCGCGAGCGCGGTGCCGCGGCCGCCCGCGACCATCAGCGTGTCGATCGGCCCGCGAACTTCCGCTATCGAGCGATCGGCCATGAGCCGCAGACCCGACGAAGTGGTAAGCGGCCCGGCGTTGGAAGCGACGATTTCGACGGTGTAAGCCGGGACGCGCCAGCCGCGCTCCTCGCTGAGCCAGCGCGCCGCGCGCCCGAACACCTCCAGCGGCCCGGTGATATCGATTATCTGCGCGTCGGGATACGCCGCCATCACGATCCGCCGCGGACTGAATCCGGCCGTCACGCGGGTGCCGGTAAGATTCGATTTGCGCCGCTGCTTCTTCACCGGCGGAAGTATCGCGCGCCATGCTGATGGCCGCAATAGATATGCGGCCACACTTACTGCCAATCGCGGCAACGGCACGGACATCGCGCGCCAGTGGTCCAACCGAAAAGCAGGTAGTGTCTCAGTTTGAATTTCTGGTGAAGTCTCAGTTTGAAAGGCTGCTTAGGCTTCTCGGATGCGCTGCGCGACGTGCGGCATCACTTGGTCCAGCAGAGCCAGGCAGTCCCGATAACCGGCCATCCCAAGTTCGTAGGGGTCCGGGATGCCGCCTTGATGCTCGTTCGCGACCATCACGCTCGCCGAGTCTGCGCTTAGGGCGGAACGCACCTCATCGGCCTCGACGTGGCCGACACAAACGATCCATCGGTACTGGCCGAGGTCTAGGTCCCCGATCCAGCGGCTGATATGGCCGCTCAAATCGACCCCGCGTTCCTTCATACACGCGACAGATCGGTAATTGGCGGGACGGCCTGCCAACTCCTTACGCAAACCGGCACTTTCGACTATGAAGGTGGCACCAAGGTGCTGCTGAAGAACCGCCTGCATCATCGGGCTGCGGCTGATGTTGCCAACACAGACACAGAGAACCCTTTCCATCATCCGATGAAAGCACGGACTGGCCACGGATTTGAACCTCTAGCGGCTGGACTCAATACAGGCCGGGCGGATGGGCGACGGTGGAGCCCCCGATCTACAATGCCGCCGCGCGGAAATTCAAAGTGAGACACGCCGGAAAAGCATCGCGTCTGTTCACCGGATGCCGCGCGTACTAGAATTTTTGTAATTGCCCCGACCGTCGCGGGAGGCTCTGCAATGGCCAAATCGAGTGACAAGAATACCCTCGGGCGCCGCGAGTTTCTGAAACGCAGCGCGCTCGCAACTATCGGCGTCAGCGTGCTGCCTCTGGGCGGCGCCGCGATCGCGGCGATCCCGCCCAATAATAAGGTGCAGCGCTACTCAGAGCTCGGACGCACCGGAATGAAAATCTCCGACATCTCCTTCGGCGCCGATCGGCTCTCCCCCGGACAGGAGGATCTCGTCCTGCACGCGCTCGACCGCGGAATCAACTATTTCGACACCGCCGAGACCTATCGCGGCGGCGATTCGGAGAGCACGCTCGGCAGCGCGCTCAAGGGCAAGCGCGACAAGGTCTTTCTCACCTCAAAAACGCTCGCCGCTCCCGACACGAAGAAGGAAGAGCTGATGGAGGCGGTCGAGGGAAGCCTGAAGCGCTTGCAGACTGATCATATCGATGTCTACTTCAACCACGCCGTAAACAATCCCGAGCGGCTCAAGAATCCGGAGTGGTATGAATTCGCCGACCGCGCCAAGCAGGCGGGAAAGATCCGCTTCACCGGGATGTCGGGGCACGCGGGGCGCCTGATCGAATGCCTGGATTATGCGATCGACACCGGCCACTTCGACGTGATCCTGTGCGCGTACAACTTCGGCCAGGACCCGAGCTTCTATCAGAAGTACTTCCGCAGTTTTGACATGGTCGCGATTCAACCCGACCTGCCGCGCGTGATCCACAAGGCGAAGTCCAAGGGCATGGGCGTGGTGGTGATGAAGACCCTGATGGGCGCGCGGCTCAACGACATGCGCCCATATGAAAAAGGCGGCGCAACCTTCTCGCAGTCGGCCTTCCGCTGGGTGCTCTCCAATCGCGAGGTCGACGCGCTGATCGTCTCGATGACCAGTCCCGAAATGGTCGACGAGTTCCTCGGCGCCTCGGGTTGGCAGGCCACCCGCCGCGATGACATCCCGCTGCTGCAGCGTTACGCGCAGCTCAATGGCGCGTCGTACTGCAAGCACGCGTGCAACGCCTGCGAGAGCTCGTGCCCCTACGACGTGCCAATCGCCGACGTGATGCGCACGCGGATGTACGCCGTCGACTACCGCGATATGCGAATGGCGCGCAGCGAGTACGCGACGCTCGGCGCGGGAGCGTCGGCGTGCCTGAGCTGCACCGCCAAGCCATGCGCGAGCGCCTGCCCGCACGGCCTGAAGATCGCGACGATGCTCGAGCCGGCGCATCGGATGCTGGCGGGCGGCGATATCGTCTGACCGGACTACATCGCAGAACCGCAGGTTACCCTTTACGAGCCGCGGCATCGGCAATAGGATAGCCTCAAATCCGAACACACATTGGGCAGCACGCTGCCTGAGGGGAAATCATGAGCGAGCAACTTAATCAGACGGTCGACGCACCAAATCGCTGGCGCCTGGAAACGCCGGGCCACTCCGGATGGACGCGCACCGCACGGCCCGAAGATCCCAACAAGTACTTCATGGTCTCCGCCGATTGCCACATCCTGGAGCCCGCAAATCTGTGGGCGGAGCGCCTCGACAGCAAATACAAGGACCGGCTTCCGAAGATCGAGACCGACGAGAACGGCGTGAAGTGGATGGTCTCCGAGGGATGGTCGCGATCGCGGCTGCTCGACTTCCAGTTTGATGGCGAAGATTTGATTCGCTCCAAGGCCGGCAGCGATCCGGTGCAGCGGCTCAAGGACCACGATCGCGACGGCGTCGACGTCGAAATCATCTTCCCCAATCGCGGCCTCATGATGTGGGCGACGCCGGACTCCCAGTTCGCGCAGGCGCAGTGCAAAATCTACAACGACTGGCTCTACGAAGCGCTGGCGCCGTACAAAGATCGCATGCTGCCGATGGCGGCGCTCGCGACCGGCGACCTCGAGGGGACGATAGCGGAGATCAAGCGCATCGCGAAGTGGGGCTACTTCAAGGGCGTGACGCTGCCGTGCAAGCCGATCTTCGGCGCGCATGACCCGCGTCATCCGAACTACAACTTCAAGATGTTCGATCCGATGTGGGAAGCGATCCAGGACGCCGACCTCGCGATCACGTTCCACGTCTCGACCGGACGCGACCCGCGCGCGGCGCGCAAGGACGGCGGCGCGGTCATCAACTACGTATCGCATTCGCTGTCGCCGACCATCGAGCCGATCGCGAACATGTGCGCGTCGGGCGTGCTCGAGCGCTTCCCCAAGCTGCGCTTCGGATCGATCGAGGCGGGAATCGGCTGGGTGGCGTGGGCGCTCAACACCATGGACGAGGCGTACAAGAAGCATCACATGTGGGCGTATCCGAAGCTCAAGATGCTGCCCAGCGACTACTACCGTCAGTCAGGATTTTCCTCCTTCCAGGAGGACCCGGTGGGCCTCGACGACGCGGTCCGCTACAACCTGGTCGACAATTTCATGTGGGCCAACGACTATCCCCATCACGAAGGATCGTGGCCGCACTCGGCCGAAGCGATCGAGCGCGAGATGGCTCAGCTCAATGACGAGCAGCGCGCGAAAATCCTGGGCCTCAACGCGGCGCGGATGTTCAAGATCGACGTACGCCGCCGGGTGCCGTCGCCATCGGCGAACTGACGCGATCTAGGCGAGATTGATTTCGGAGGGGCGGTTCCATGAACCGCCCCGTTTTTTTTGGAGGGACGCGGCAGCCGCAATGCGATCAGAAATCGCGCGGACCCAGAAACACCGCGTTGATGTCGCGCTTGGTCGGCGCGACCGCGCCCGGCGGTTTCTTCGCCAGCGTCTCGGCTAGCTCCCGCGCCGCGGGCATCAGCTCGGCCGGCGCGACCACCCGGTTGAGGAGACCCATCGCCAGCAGTTCCTCGGCGCGGAAATGCCGGCATCCGATGATGATCTCCTTGCCGAGCCACGGTCCCACGCGCGCCGCGATCATCTTGGCCGGCGCGCCGCGATAGGGAACGTCGAGGTCGACCTCGGGCACCCAGAACTCCGCGCCCGCGACCGCGATCGCGAAATCGAACGCGAGCGCAATCGACCATCCGCCGCCCACCGCGTAGCCGTTGATCGCCCCGATGGTCAGCGCGTCCATGCGCGCCAGAACCTCGAACGCGCGTCCGATCAGCCGCGGGACACGCCGACCACGCTTGGCGAACAGTCGCCGCTGCTCGGCAACGTCAGTGACGCCTTTGAGCGCCGACACGTCGGCGCCCGCGCAAAAGCTGGTGCCGGTGCCGGTCACAATCAGCACGCGCGTCGCGGTGTCGTCGCGCACCTGGTGGAGCAGTCCCTCGAACTCGAGAACTATCTGCTCGTCGAGGCAGTTGCGCCGCTCCGGCCGATTGAAAGTGATGGTTGCGACAGCACCACTTTTCTCGAACAGAAAATTATCAGGCATCGCCAGCTACGCCCCCCAGACCTGTTCGCCGGGAACCCAGGTGGTGTGGAACCCAACCGGGACGCGCTGCGGAATCTCGATCCGCGCAATCGGCCCGGCCGCGATATTCTTCGCGTCGAGAATGATCGCTTCGCCGCGCGCGCCCGCGTTCTTATCCGCGACGAAGGTGATCAGGTAGCCGTCATCCTCGTCATTGGCGCCGACGCGCGGCGCAAACGGCGCCTCGTTCGAGGTGCGTCCCGCGCCGAACAGGTACTTCTGCTGGGCGCCAGTAAGCGTGTCGTACTTCACCAGGCCCTCAAGATGCGGCACGCACGAGTTGTACGAGTACCGCGATCGTCGCCCCAGCCGCTGCCGGTTGATCGTCGGCCATTCGGTCATCGCGTTGTCAACCTGGTCGCCCTTCACCGCACCCGTCACCAGGTCGAATTTCCATCGAAACATCTGAGCTTCCAGGCGCAGGAACGCGCGCATCCGCGCCAGGTCGCCCTCGCCGCGCGAACTGCCCGGCTCCGGCTGGACGACGCGACATGCGTCCATCACGACTTCATCGCCGTCCTCCCATGCGTTAACGACATGGTAGATGTAGCAGGGCGGCGCTTCGAACCATCGCACCTCGGCGTTGGTGCCGTAGCGCGGCAGGATCCCAAATCGGCTCGGTAGCTCGGGGAAAAATGTAACTTTATGGACCCCTCGCTGCAGCAGTGCCGGATCCCAGAACAGCGGCAGGTCCATCAGGATCGAGTAGCGCTCTGTGATCGCCATGTCGTGCGGGAGTCGCGGGCCGGGAACCTCGATCGGCGCGTGATGCGTCAGCTCGCCGGTAGCCGAGACGACGTTGTAGGTCAGGAACGGCGGCTTGGTCGAGTAATCGAAAAACAGCAGCTCGCCCGACACGGGATCGACCTTGGCGTGCGCGGAGACGGTGCGTTTGAGGGCGCCACGGAAGTCCTCGACGCCCAACGTCTCGAGCGTGCGCGCGTTGAGCTTGTACGGCATCCCGCACTGGTAGAAGAGCGCGAGCGCGGCGCCGTTGTGAAACAGGACATCGGTGTTCGCGTTGTCCTTGAGCCATCCGTCGGACCCGGCGCCTTTCGGCACCGACGGATCGGGCCGATCCATCAGCCCCGGCCAGATCGCGCGGCCCGCCTGCTGCTCGGCGCGAAAGCCGTCGGTGCGAATCCACCGATTGCGATAGGTCGCCTTTCCGTCGCGGAACTCGAGCGCGTGAATCATCCCGTCACCGTCAAACCAATGGTAACGGCCGCGCGGCTGCAGCACGGGATTGGGTCCATTGCGCATGTAGATCCCGCTGAGGTCGCGAGGAATCTCGCCTTCGACCTTGAGTTCATCGGCGGTGATTTCGCGCCCGATCGGAGCGAAGATTCCGTTCAGGAACGGATTCTCGCCCGGTTCGATACGGATTGGAATTTCGCGCTCAATTTTGATCACGATTCGCAACACCTCCGGCCGATGTAGCCATCGGCCCGGGACCGTTTGACCAATATCACAGTACGACAGGGGCTCGAAGCGATCGGCGCGCCTCAGTGCTTCATCAGCGTCGCGCAATAAGCCGGCAGCTTCGGCGTTGGTCCTGAGGTATTTCCCGCGCCGATCAACTCGCAGAGCCGCGCCGCGATCAGTTCACCTGCGACCTGGTGACCCTGCGCGTTAAAGTGCCCTTCTCCCATTTTAGTGTTCGGAAACCCGTGGAGAAAAGCGTGATACGCGTCGGCGTAGGATTGCATCTGCGGCGCGAGGTTGAGTACCGGGAACCCGTCGCGCGAGCCCAACGCGATGATGCGATGCTCGGGATAAAATATGTCGGTTCCGCTAACCGCTTTCAGATAATTCGCGCGATACCCGGCGTCGGGATAGTCCTGGACCGGGTTACTCAATGTTACCGCGAGGAAGCGGGCGCCGTGCGCAGCAACCTCGCAATTGGTCTCGGCAATCAAATCATCGGTGACGTTCCACGCCTCGTTCCATTCCCGCGTTTGCGGCGGAGAGTAAATTTGATCGTCGAGGCCGGGTTCATGCCCTGCAACCGGGGTGGCCGCGCGCGAGCCGAACCGGTCGGTTACCGATGAATACATCAGCACGATTGGATCGCCGATCACTCTCACGATTGCCGACTCGCGCAGCGCAAAGTTCGATCTGCACCACAGATGAGGCAGCAGCGAGTCGCGAAACTCGGAGGTCTCGACCAGCTTTCCGCCGCGATTCGCGAAATAGGGCCGGCAGCGTTCGCCGTTGAGCCACGAGTCAGTGTCGAGCGCTGAGGAATTGTCGCTGACGTCATTGCCAGTGCAGATCGCGAGCACCACGATATCCGGCGAATAGCGCCAGACTTTTTCACGCAGGGTGAGCAATTCCTGCGCGGTGCCGTAGCCACTCACGCCGAAATCGATCACCTGGGCGCGGCGTCCTCCGAGCGCGCCGCAACGGTTGAGCGCGCGCTCCGCGACTGCGCAGAAGCTCTGCTGGTAGGGCACATGCAGCGCCTCGGTAAAGGAATCGCCGAGGACCGCGATCCTGACCGTGTCCGGTGGTTTTGCCAACGGTACTTCCGGTCCGCGCAGGCCTTCGCGATTGATGGTGACGTACGCGTGTCCTTCGCTGCGCTGCCATCCCGAGGCCCCCGGCTGAAGCTGCCAGCCTCGCGAATAGTCCCATGCGCTCTGGCTAAGCGGCGCCATCCCGGTGATTCGGAACGCGACCTCCGCGAGGATCAATGCGATCGCCACGCCAAACAGGGCCAACAACAATTTCACTCCCCAGCCTCGCATCGCGCCGCAGCTTAGCAAGCCTCACCGCACCGCGACTACGCGGCGTCCCAACGACAACAGCGGTGGCCTGAAATGCGGTTGCATGCTCTACTCCTGTCCGGAGGCACGTACCGAAATGGATGTGAGCAAGATTTCGTCCGGCCGCAATCCTCCCGACGAAGTCCACGTCGTGATCGAGATTCCGCAGGGTGGCGTCCCGGTCAAGTATGAGCTCGACAAGGATTCCGGCGCGCTGTTTGTGAATCGCTTCCTGCACACTGCGATGTACTATCCAGCCAACTACGGATTCATTCCGAACACGCTGTCGGAGGACGGAGACGCTGTCGACGCGATGGCGTTGTCGCAGGTGGCGGTTGCGCCACTTGCGGTCATACGATGCCGTCCGATCGGCGCGCTGCTAATGGAAGACGAGCATGGCATCGATGAAAAAATCCTGGCGGTGCCGGTCGACGAGCTGAATCCCTATTTCGATCAGATCGACGACTACACCGACCTGCCGCCGATCATGCGCGACCAGATCGAGCATTTCTTCCGCCACTACAAAGACCTGGAAAAAGGCAAATGGGTGAAGCTCAACGGATGGGTGGATCGGAACAAGGCGCGCGAGATGATCATACAGGGAATCGCGCGCTACCAGGCGCACTAGCCACTCCAATAGCTAGTCGCGTATGCGAGGGGCGGAAGGATCGAAGTGGCGTTCTTTGATTCAGACGGCGTGCAAATTTACTACGAAGACCAGGGTGCCGGTGACGCGGTCGTGCTGGTGCACGGCTTCGCTTCCAGCGCCCGCCACAACTGGCGCGACACCGGATGGATCGATCTGTTGGCCGCGCACTACCGGGTGCTCGCGCCCGACGTGCGCGGACACGGCCAGAGCGACCGGCCACATACGCGAGACGCGTACGGATATGCCGGCATGGGCGCCGACGTGATTCGCCTGCTGGACCATCTTGGGATTCGTCGCGCGCTGCTGATGGGTTACTCGATGGGCGGGAGCATCGCGATCTCGTTGATGCTGTCGCATCCGGAGCGTCTGCGCGCAGTCGTACTCGGCGGAATCGCCTATGACGACGGGCTCGACAACCCGGCAGATCGGCAATTGATCATCGATGCGTATCGCGCCGACGGCCTCGCGCAAGTGACGAGCCCACTCGCGCGCGGATACCGCCAGTTCGCCGAAGCGCAGGGCAATGATTTGCGGGCGTTGGCGGCGCTGATGGAAGGGGATCGAACGCTTCCTCCGCCCGCGAAATTCGCGGCGGTGCGAATGCCGGTGATGATAGTCGTCGGCGCCCGCGACGACATGATCGGCGATCCCAAGCCGCTGGCGGCGATGATTCCGGGAAGCCGGCTGGTGATGCTCGAAGGACGCGACCACCTGAACACGCCTATCGACAAACGCTACAAAGAATCAGTAATCGACTTTTTCGGCTCCGCCCCACGCTGATTCCGTCTTTCAGCTCACCATGCTCGATCGCGGTCGGTGGCCTGCATTTTCAGCCTGATCCATTTTCCCTGTTCTGCCTCGCGCGCGCCGCGGCTATATTGGAACGGCTCGCAACTGGCCGGACCGCGCGTGAAGCGCCCCTCCAGGAAAATGAAAGCGGCGAACTCTTCGATGCGATTGGTAAACCCTCGGTCGCCTACCTTCTCCGTTTTCATTGCGGCCGTTGTCGTCCTGGCTGCTTTCGTTTTTGCGGCTTGCGCAAGTCTGCGGCACGCTGAGGCATCGCGACCATCCGAGGTTGCGCAGACCGAAGTATTTCTCAAGCAGGCCGGTTTCGGTCAGCTCGAGGTCGAAACTCCGGAGCAGCTCAATACCGCCCGCAATCTACCAACCTACGAGATCCGTCACTATCCTGCGCAAGACGGTGACGTGTACTGGTATTACGATCCGGGCAACTGCGAGTGCGTCTTTGTCGGCGACGAGGCGGCCTACCAGCAATACCAGGGTCTGACACAACAGAAGAATGACATCGCGGAATACGAAGCTGAATCGCAGCAACAGGAGGCTGCTTCGCTTAACCTGCTCAGCCCCACCTTCTTTCCAGCGCCAGTGTTTTTCCTGGCAGCGGGAACGGTCGTGGTTGCAGGAAGCGGCGGACATCATGTGCCTACAGGCGGAGGCCATTCCAGCGGTGGACCTGTGTCTACCGGCGGCGGTCCTCCAGTCAGCGGCCCTACGCGCGGCTTTGGCGGAGGATTTGGAAACGGCTTTGGCGGAATGGGAAGTCACGGCGGCCATCACTGAATTGGCCGCACTCGTAACCACGGCCAAGTACCTACCAGTACTCAGTCGTAGTACATATACTCAGTCGTACTGTAGGGACGACGGAATGCCTATTCTCTCGGTGCGACATTTGCCGCACCGCGAGAGATTCCAGTCGCTGATTAAGTAGTCTGAGGCAGCGAGGTTACTAATTCGAATAGGTAGTCGTAGACTGCCTGTGGACCAGGCCGTTATCCGTCGCTGTAGTGGTGGTTTGCGAGGTTGTAGCGGGCGGAGCTACGACGACCTCGGAGGGTTCCGGCGACGTGGTGTGACTGTAGCTGAAGCAACCCGCAACGCTAAGCGCGGCGATAGCGGCAATACCTAGAACGACGATAGCTGGCTGTTTCCTGTTCATACGATTTCTTCCTCCAGAGCGCGCAGTTGCGTCGCTCAGCGAGTAGACGGAGCAGCTTTTGTGCCATCGTTCCGCGCAGCTTTCGTCAATAGCTACTCGGGTTTTAATTTCAGACCCGAAAACAACTGTGTGCTTTTTACCTATCGTGGGCTGGGGCGAACCGATCTGAACTTCGTTCAGGCGCGGCGCGCGCGGTTGGCGAAGCCGGCGATGCGCTCGCGCATATCCGGACCCGCGCCCGCGTTTCGATACACTTCTTGCGACAGTCCGGCGGCCAGCGGCAAGCCGTCGCTTTCGATCAGCAGGCGCTTGTTGGCGCGATGGCTGAACCAGGAATTGGCAAGAATGGTATCGATTAGCGCGTGCAGCCCAGCCTCGAACGCATCGTCCGCGACGCAAAAGTTGGCCAGCCCCATCGTGAGCGCTTCGGCGCCAGAGTAGGTCCGGCAGGTCAGCATCATCTCGCGCGCTTTCGGCAAACCAACCCGGCGCGGCAGGCGCTGGCTCATCCCCCAGGCTGGGGTGAGCGCCCATCGCGCGTGAGTATCTGCGAACTTCGCTGAGTGCGCCGCAAAGATCAGATCGCCAGCCAGGGCGAGTTCGAGCCCGCCGGTGTAGCAATGTCCAATCACGGCGGAGATCACCGGCTGCGGCAGATTGGCGAGCCGCTCGATCGTATCGGCTTGAAAATTCGGGCGCGGCGGCCGCTCGCCCTTGGCAATATCAGCCAGGTCGTGACCCGCGGAAAAACACTTGCCCGCGCCACGCACGACCACGAGGCCGGTGCGGTCGACGTCCTGCGCGATTTGATCGATATGCGCGCGCAGCTGGACGAACATCTCGACGTTCAGCGCGTTGAGCTTGTCGGGGCGATTAAGCGTGAGCGTCGCCAGTCCGTGTTTGTCTTCGCGAAGAACCAGCTCGGACATCGTCGTGTTCTCCCGTAAGGTTCGCGTCCCGCGTTCTATGAAAAGTCTGCGCCGCCGGTCCGTCTCAGGAGGCGCTCGCCTTTGACGCGACCGCGGCTTTCGAGGCGTCCGGTCTCGGGGCGCTCGTAGAACCGATCGCGCCGCACTTGCGCAGTTGCTCCAAATCCGAGTTGCCGAAACCCCAATCGCGCAACGCCTCTTCGGTATGCTCGCCAGGTCTTGCCGGCGGTCGCTGGATCGCGCTGGGAGTGCGGCTGAATCGAGGTGCCGGCGCCGGCTGCGTGACTCCGTCTCGTTCGACGAAGGTACCGCGATGTCGATTATGCGGATGCCGCGGCGCTTCGGTCATGCTAAGGACCGGCGCGAAGCAGATGTCGCTGCCCTCCATGATGGCGCACCACTCATCGCGCGTTTTGGTAAGAAACAAGGCCTTCAGGCGCTCCTTCATGGCCGGCCACGATTTTCGATCTTGCTGGCGCGGTAGGTCCTGTCCCTTTAGCCCGGAAAGCCGCAGCAGCTCGTCGTAGAACTTTGCCTCGATCGATCCGATCGCGACGTGCTTACTGTCTTTGGTCTCATAGACTTCGTAATAGTGCGCGCCGGTATCGAGAATATTTTCGCCGCGCTGGTCGCTCCACATTCCAGAACCGTGCATGCCATAAATTGCGGTCATCAACGACGCTGCTCCGTCGACCATCGCGGCATCGACCACCTGGCCCTTGCCGGATTTCTGCGCCTCGAGCAGCCCCGCGACCACACCCAAGGCCAGGTAGAGAGCGCCGCCGCCGAAATCGCCAACCAGGTTGAGAGGCGGCAGCGGAGCGTCGCCCTTGCGGCCTATACTATGCAGCGCGCCGGACAGCGCGATGTAGTTGATGTCGTGGCCCGCGGCGTGTGCGAGCGGACCCTCCTGCCCCCATCCGGTCATGCGTCCGTAAATCAGGCGCGGATTGCGCGCGAGGCACTGGTCGGGCCCGAGTCCCAGCCGCTCGGTGACCCCAGGCCGGAAGCCTTCAATCAAAGCATCGGCGCGCTCGGCCAGACGGAGTACCGCCTCAATCGCTTCGGGCTGTTTCAAATCGAGCGCGATCGAGCGCCGTCCTCGATTGAGCAGACCGTACTTGGTTTCCATTCCGATGCCCAAGCCCGCGTCCGCCATGCGATCGATCCGCAGCACGTCCGCGCCCATATCCGACAACAGCATCGCGCACATCGGCCCCGGCCCGATTCCCGCGAGTTCGATGACGCGATAGCCTGATAACACTCCCATAGTTCTCCTCCAGATGGCGCCGCCGGGTGACCCAATCAAATGGCGCGCGATTCGTCACACCATACCACAAGCAGCGCGGACCCGGTCTGCCCGGAAATCCGTCAATTCGGTGCGAGCGTGGCGAGCGCGCGCTCGTCAGGCATCGCGCGTTCGCGCGCGCTCCCTTCCGATCTCACCAGGGTCACACAGACGTGCGTGGCGCCCGTCTGGTGGTGCGCCTCGATACGGTCGCGCAGGCGCGTTTCGTCACCCCACGCGATCATCGACTAAGCGAGCCATCGCGGCCTCCGACCCAGGCCTACGCTTTGCTGGCGGCTTGAGCGGGCGGCTCCGGAAGCCTGATGCTGGTGAAGCGCCGGGTTGCGAACTTCCACTGCTCGCCGACCTTCACGTACTCGTCGTCGTAATAGCCAGTTCCGATCCACTCCATCTGCCGCGCGGCGCTGCGCAGTTCGACGTAGCATCTGCCGGTAGCGGTGGTCTTGCTCTGCAGATTCACGACGTGGTTGTGGATGTATGGGCGCGGCGACACATCGCCGAGCGCCTGCTGGTACATCTTGAGAAGTTCGGCGCGTCCTGTAGTCGTCGCCTCGCGCGCGCGTCCTTTTACGACGAATTTCCCGTCTTCAGCGAACAGCTCGACCATCGTCTTGAGATCGTTCTGCCACACGCAATCGCAGTAACGCACCGGCAAGTCACGAATCGCTTCACGATCGGCAAGCTCCATTACCAGTTCATCGGTGCTCTTCATGATTTTTCCTCGAGTCGGTTTGTTTCGGCAGCGGAGTGGCAAATAGCCTCTACCGTTCGCCGCGAGCAAGACTATCGCCATACTTCGCGGCGCTTCGTCAACGGTATTCGTCGCCGCAGTCACCGATTAGCTTCATCAGGTCGCGCGATTTCGCCAGCACCGCTTCGATGGCCGAGCGGTCTCCCCGGTCGAGCGTGAAGCCGAACACGCGCGCATTGTCATTGATATGTTGCGCGATGCCGAGCCGGGTGCCGACGATCACGCCGGCCACCGCCGGACGGTCGAGAATGTAGCGGACGCCGACATTGGCGATACTCACCCGATGTTGGTCGGCGATTTGTTTCAGCGTGGCGAGTAATTCCTGGAACAGCGCCCATCCGCCCCATGCGTCGATCATGTTCTTGTACTTCTGCAGCGAGGCGGTATTGAGTTCGCCTCGGCGTGGCTCGGGCTGGCCGAGATATTTCTCCGCGAGCAAACCTCCGAGCACGGTGCCATAGGTGAGGAGCGTGATCCCATGCTCGCGGCATAGAGCCGCCATCCGCGCCTCGGGCCTGCGATCGACGAGTGAGTATTGCACCTGATTCGAGACGATGCGGATACCGTGATCAGTGATGATGCGAATACGCTCGGTGTCGAAGTTGGTGAGCCCGAGATGACGGATTTTGCCCTCGTGTTGTAAGTCAACGAGATGCTTGAGCGCGTCGAGGTAGCCAGGGTCCTGGTAATCCCACCAATGGAATTGCAACAGGTCAAGACGTTCCACGCCCATTCGTGAGAGTGAGATTCCGATCGCGTCCTCGACGACGCGCCGGGTCATGCGGCCCGGGCTCGGGACCCACTTCGTGAAGGCCTGAATCTCCGATAACCGGTGGACGCCATGTTGGATTGCGAACTGGCGGCGGAATTCTCCGATGAAGTCCTCAGCGGGACCGTAGTGGTCGGCGAGATCCCAGGTAGTAAATCCCGCATCGTGATAGGCGAACATCTCGGCGATGGCGCGCACGGGCGCGATTCGCCCATGCGCGCCGGAGACCTGCCACATGCCGTTCAAGATGCGACAGATGTCGAGATCAGGAGTGAACCAGAAGCGGCTCGATGCGGGTAGTGCCATGGGCTAAGCTATTGCGGTGCCTGGTACTGAAAGTTGGTAATCACGATCTCCTGCGGACTGCTGGGAGGAGGATTAATGCCCTTGACCGCCTGGGGGAAGTTTCCCATCCAGAAGTTCAGAATGAATTTCTGGCAACCATTGGCAGGTATGAATGGGTTCTGATTGGCGGAACTGGTCCACGTATTGTTGGGCGTGTCGGGCAGCGTGCCCAGGGTGAAGGCGCCGTTGTACTGGTTGAAAGTTACCGGTTGATTAGCTCCGTTCCACTGCATGACGAGGGTTATCTGATTGCCGCTCGAATTTATCGTGTAGCGACGAATGTTCTGGAAGTCAGGCAAGCCCGTGAACTTTTGCAGTGTGAATTGGGCGTTCCCCTGGCATAACACCGGCACGGGGTCTTGGCAGCTAGCTTGTCCGGCAGGATGACCCCAGCGTGAAATCTCTGCCAGGTCTATTTCCCGAGCCGGATTGGAATCGGTGCCTGTTTCCTCTCTTTCATAAGTAAACATGCCCAAAGCAACATTGGGATCGAGACCGTCCCAGGTAGCGGCGCTGTTGATCTGCGCAGTTACCAGGTAAGTTCCGTAGCCGAGAGTTGCAATCGAGCCGTCCGGGTTTTCGAGAAGAACCGCTTCCCCGGCCATGTAAGAAGTTCCGTTCCCAATGTTGTCCGGCCGCACGAACAGATGCAGGCCGGCCCCATCGACGGTCACGTTTCTCGGGCTCCAAACGTTGTTGTTGTTCCAGAAGCCGCTCCCCGGGGAGTAGAACTGATTATACGTCCACCATTTGTAGCCCGCGAAATCGAGCAGACAGTTAGCTCCCGAACAGGGCTGCGGGTCCGGCTGCAGATTGCTGGGAAGCGAGCACTGGGGGTCTCCGACGCTCGGCGCCACCGTATCGGCGTTAGCAGCAACGCCAGGGTAGTAGGTCCCCACGCCTTTGTAGTTCACCGTAACCGGGTCGAAGATCGAGAATTTGTCGTCGGTAGCCGGATCGCCGAGCAGGCCGGTGGGAACAGCGGCCTCCGATCCCATTATTACGTTTCCAGCCAACTGAACCGTACAATCCGCTTGTTGGACGCTCGATGCGACGGGAAGAAGGGTGGCCGTCGCAGTTAGCCGCTCGAGTTGGAAGTTGATAGTTGGGTCGTCCGCCTGAGCCTGAAGTACTGAGGTGAACGCGCTTTCCGCCAGCGTGGGGTTAGGAGTCAAATCCAGGCCATTCGGACCTCCAGTATTGAAGGTTCCCTGCAACGACAGCTCGGTGCCGTTATTGTTGTTGATCGTCAGCAGAAACTCGTTATCAGCCAGGCTGGCGCCGCTCGAAAGCTGGCGCGGGCCGGTAAAGATGGTGCAGGTTCCCTGACTATAGTCCGATCCGGAAAAGCTGCCGGTCGTTCCAAAGTCGTCGTAGCTGCTGGCAAACGTCGGTTCGAGTCGTGGACTGAAAATCACTAGGGCCAACTGCATGATGGCTGCGACTGCGAGAGTCGATTTTCTGGACATTGACGAATTCATTCCTCCGGTTCGCCTCTGATGCGAGCGAGATAGTTGACAAATCTTTTAGTTTAGTCGCGCGCCTGAATTAAGCTGCCGGCCTGATTGATAGCTGATATTTTTTAACTCTGCTATATCGAGATTGAGACGCCACCGATCGCGCGTCCGCAATTCGGAAGTACCACCTCATGAACTATGAACCGGCAAATGTCGTCCTCGAAGTAACCGACTCGGTCGCGGTGCTGCGCCTGGACCGGCCGCAAAAGCTCAACGCTTTCACCTTCCGCATGATCGCGGAGATTCGCGCAGCCGTGGAGCGGGCCGCTTCCGATACAAGCGTGGTGGGAATTGTCGTGACGGGGACCGGCCGTGCTTTCAGCGCCGGTCTCGACACCAGCGACCTCGCTCGTTCGGCCGCGGGCGAGGGTCGGGAATCGGAGCGAGCTCAGGATACGGCTCCCGACGGAGAATTGCCCGCGCTGTTCAGCTATCTGCTGCGCGTTCCGAAACCGGTAATCGCGGCCGTCAACGGCGTCGCGGCGGGAGGCGGCTTCGTGCTCGCGATGATGTGCGATCTGCGCTTCGCCGCTGAGGGCGCCAGCTTCACCACCGCATTCTCGAAACGCGGACTGATCGCGGAGCACGGCACAAGTTGGATTCTGCCGCGGCTGGTCGGACTGAGCCGAGCGCTCGATTTGCTGTGGAGCTCACGGCGATTCGACGCCCCCGAAGCGCTGCGCCTGGGCTTCGTCGATCGCGTGGTCGCCGGCGACCGGGTGCTCGACGAGGCTTGCGCGTACATCCGCGATCTCGCCGCGAACGTCTCGCCGCGCTCGCTTGCGGTGATCAAGACGCAAATCTACCGGCACCTGTCGCTCGAAATGGAGTCCGCCATCCGGGAGTCGGACAAGATGATGAACCAGGCGTTGGCGCATCCGGATGCCGCCGAAGGGGTGGCTTCATTCGTCGAGCGGCGCGCCCCGCGTTTCCAGCGCTGGAGCGGAGAAAAATTATGAGAGAAAAAATATGAGCGCGCTGGAAACAATCCGCTATGAAAAGGCGGGAGGCGTCGCGACGCTGACCATGAATCGGCCCGATCGCCTCAACGCGATCGCCGGTCCGATGATGAACGAGCTGAGCGACACGCTCGCGGCCGCCGCGGAGGACCACGATCTCCGCGTGCTGGTGCTTACCGGCGCGGGCCGCGGTTTCTGCGCAGGCGCGGATCTGCAGACGATAGTCGCGGGCGAGCGTAGCGCCGGCGCGCGCGCGAGTCGCTCACCGACGTTCGACTTCCGCATCCCGGTACTGCTGCATAACATGCCGGCGGTCACGGTCGCCGCCGTCAACGGAGCGTGCGCTGGAGCCGGGTTCGGCTGGGCATGCGCCTGCGATCTTCGGTTCGCCGCGAGCTCGGCCCGTTTCAACACCGCTTTCCTCGACGTTGGCGTCGCCGGCGACATGGGCGGCCCGTGGCTGCTGCCGCGGATTCTCGGCGCGGCGCGAGCGCGGGAACTTTATTTCCTGCCCGGCAGGTTTGACGCGGATGAGGCGGCGCGTATCGGCCTGGTCTCGCGCGTCTTCTCCGACGAAAAATTCCGCGAAGAAGTCGGCGCGATCGTGACACGGCTGGCGGAGTCGGCGCCGATCGCACTTAGAACGATGAAGGCGAATTTCGTCGAGGCCGAGCGGATGGACTTTGCCAGCTACGTCGCGCTCGAGACCGAGCGCCATCTGCAGATGTTCGCAACCGCGGACACGCGCGAAGCATTCGCCGCCAAGGTTGAAAAGCGCAAGCCCCGCTTCAAGGGTTGCTAGCCGAGGAGGTTTTCATATGTGGCTCAGACTGCGTCAAATTGCGCTGGTCGCTCGTGAGCTCGCGCCGGTGGTCGAGGATTTCCATGCGGTGTTCGGACTCGAAGTCGGACATCGCGACCCTGGCGTGAAAACTTTCGGGCTCGAGAACGCCTTGCTGCCAGTCGGAAGTCAGTTCCTGGAAGTGGTCGCGCCGATTCAGGAAGGAACCGCAGGCGGCCGTTACTTGGAACGCCGCAAGGGCGACGGCGGTTACATGGTAATTCTGCAGTGCGACGATCACGCGCCTCGCAAGCGCCGGGTAGCGCAACTGAACATCCGCAAGGTGCTCGAGCACGACACCGTGGAATACTGCACCATGCAACTGCATCCGCGCGACAGCGGCGGCACCTTTCTCGAAATTGATTTTCAGGCGGGCGGCGAAGCTGCGGACGGCCCCTGGATGCCCGCGGGCCACAACTGGAAACCCGCGGTCCGAACCAATGTGGTGCGTGCCATCGCGGCGGCGGAAATCCAGTCGCCGGATCACAACACTCTGGCCAAACGCTGGGCAGAGATCCTTGAGCTACCGCTGAAGAACGACGCGCGCGGCAACCCCGCCATCGCACTCGACAACGCGACGCTGCGCTTCGTTGCCGACTCCGACGGCCGCGGCGAAGGACTCGGCGGAGTCGATCTCGCCGTGGTCGATCGCAAGCGCGCGCTGGATGGGGCCGAGCGACGCAACCGTCGTCTCGGCGATGATCTCATCATGATCGCGGGTACCCGCTTCAGGTTGGTATGAATGCCTTGATCGATCGCGAAGACCAAACCATCACTGCGGGCGCGCCGACGCCGGCTGAGCCGAATCATGCGCGGCCCTAGGTCACGCGCGGAGTTAATTCATGATTAAAGAAAAATTTGGCGATGTCGCGGTCGCTCTGGCCGGACACGTGGCGCAGCTCGAGATTCGCCGCCCGCCGCACAATTTTTTCGACGTCCAGCTCATCCGCGATCTCGCCGACGCCTTCAACGCGCTCGACGCTGATTCCGACTGCCGCGCACTGGTCCTGTCATCGGAGGGCAAGTCGTTTTGCGCCGGCGCGAATTTCACCAATCGTCCCGCGAGCAGCGGCGCTGAGCCCGCGCCGAGCAGCGGCAATCCGCTGTACTCGGAGGGAGTACGGCTGTTTTCATGCAAAAAACCGGTCGTGGCAGCGATCCAGGGAGCGGCGATTGGCGGTGGCCTGGGACTCGCACTAGTCGCCGACTTTCGGGTCGCATCGCCCGAGGCGCGCTTTGCGGCGAATTTCGTGAAAATCGGAATTCATCCGGGCTTCGGCCTAACCTACACGCTGCCGCGCCTGATTGGAGCGCAGAAGGCGGCCATGATGTTTTACACCGGACGCAGGATCGCGGCTGAGGAGGCTGTCGCCTGGGGACTCGCAGACGTCCTGGTAGAATCGGTGCGGCTGCGCGAGGACGCGATCAAGCTTGCCGCCGAGATAGCCGAGAACGCTCCCCTTGCGGTCGTCTCCACGCGCGCCACGATGCGCCGCGGTCTCGCGGACGCAGTTAAGGCGCAGACCGATCTAGAGTTCACCGAGCAGTCGTGGCTCATGCGCACCGAGGATCATCGCGAGGGCGTCAAAGCGGTTGCCGAGCGGCGCCCCGGCCGCTTCACCGGCAAGTGAGCGCTTAAACGAAGCGGCGCACGTGCTAATCGACGCCGAGATCCTGGGCAGTCTTCTGCTGCTCATCGTGCTCGAGATCGTCCTCGGCATCGATAACCTCGTCTTCATAGCGATTCTCGCCGACCGCCTGCCGGCCCGGGATCGCACACAGGCGCGCCGAATCGGCTTGGCGCTGGCGCTGGCGGCGCGGGTTGCCCTGCTCGCGACCATCGACTGGATGATGGATCTCACGCGTCCGATTTTCACCGTGAGCGGTCACGGCCTCTCTTGGCGCGACGTCATCCTCATGGGCGGCGGACTTTTTCTGCTCTACAAGGCCGCGCACGGAATCCACGAACAAGTCGAAGGCCCGCACCACGCTGACGCCACCGCCGTCGGCACCGCGCCTACGCTCCGACGCGTGATCGCGCAAATCGTCGTGCTCGACGTGGTGTTTTCGATCGACAGCGTGATCACGGCGATCGGCACAGTGGACCAAATCTGGGTGATGGTGGTCGCGGTGATGGTCGCGATCGCAATCATGCTGGCGGTATCGGGCACCATCGCGGAATTCGTCAACCGCCATCCCTCGGTCAAGATGCTGGCGCTGGCATTTCTGGTGCTAATCGGGATGAACCTGATGGCGGAGGCGGCGGGTTTTCATGTTCCCAAGGGATATATCTACTCGGCGATGGCGTTCGCGGCATTGATCGAAGGGTTGGATCTGCTGGCGGCCCGCCGCCGCATCGCCGCGCCCGCGCGCAAGCGCTCTCGAGGCACCCGTCAATAGCCTGTCGTGTAGTCAGTCGCTCGAGTTGAATTGACCTGGCAGCTAGATACTGGCCTTCGGATAGCGCTCGCGCGTCCAGGCCACGAACTTCTCGGGCGCCGCCATGGTCGACAGGCGTCCCTGCCGCACCAGCGCCCAATCGTCAAATTTTTTCGACTGCTTGATCTCAGCCAGGGTCACCGGAGGGTCGAGACGGCCGGCGAATTCCAGATCGACCACCGCCGACTTCGGATCCTTCGGGTCGTCGCGCGGCGTAGATCGCACCACAGCCATGCCGACCACGCTCTTATCGCCGCCGCTATGATAGATGAATACCCGGTCGCCGGGCCGCATCTCGCGGATGACGCGAACCGCCTGCGCGTTGGTCACACCGTCCCAGGTGGTGCGATGCTCGCGCTCGAGATCATCGATCGAGTAAGTGTCCGGATCGGTCTTGGCGAGAAAATAATTCATGAGCTCGTCCTTTTTGATCGTGACTCGCAATAAATCTAACTCAAGTGGCGCCGGACCCCGGTGGTCTGGCGCGCAAGAACTCTAATGCCGGAATTGCCTGATGTCACGGTGTACGTGGAAGCGCTCAAAACGCGAATTGTGGGCCACCGGCTGGTTCGCGCAATAGTGAAGTCACCGTTTCTGCTGCGCTCCATCGATCCTCCGTTGAGCGCGACCCACGGTACGACGGTCCACGATGTTCTGCGCCTGGGCAAGCAAATAGCTATCGGCGTCGCAGGCGACTTGTGGCTCGTGCTGCATCTCAAGATCGCGGGGCGGCTTCATTGGAGCGCTTCCGCTCCCAAGCTCGGCGGCAGAAACACACTGGCTGCGTTCGAGTTCGACAACGGATGGTTGTGGCTCACCGAAGCGGGCACCCAGCATCGCGCCTCGCTCAATGTGGTCAGGGGAGATGCGGGTCTGCAATCGCTGAGGGCCGGCGGTATCGAACCGCTCGATGCGAGCCTCGCGGAATTCACCGCCGCACTGCGCTCGTCGAATCACACCCTCAAGCGCTCGCTCACTGACCCGCACATTTTCGGCGGCATCGGCAATGCATTTTCCGACGAGCTACTTCATCGCGGGCAGCTCTCACCTATCGCCATGACACAGAAGCTGACGGTGGATGAGATCGAGCGGCTCTACGATGCCACCCGCGCGACGCTGCTCGAATGGACCGATCGTCTGCGCGCCGAAGCGGGCTGCGAGTTTCCTGAGAAGGTGACCGCGTTCCGCCCCGGCATGGCGGTCCACGGGCGCTACGGCAAGCCTTGCCCGCGATGCGGCGCCAAAGTCCAGCGCATCCGCTATGCGAGCAACGAGACCAACTATTGCGCCCGATGCCAGACCGGCGGCCGTCTTCTGGCCGATCGCGCTTTTTCCCGCCTGCTGCACGACGACTGGCCGCGCACGCTCGACGAACTCGAAGCTCTTAAGAAACGCTGAGGCCGGCTACCTATGTAACTCTGGTTCAAGGCCTCAGGATGACTTTGATCGTCCCGTTATCCGGGTTCATCTGATACTGGCACGGCGGATTGGGATTCGACTCGGTTCCCGCATGACACTCGCCTGGGCCATTTGAGCCGCACGGCGCATTCAGGATGGCCGCGCATTGGGTGCAGGCGAATGGGTAAACCCCGAACAGCGTCTGATTGCCTGTCATCCCGGCTGGAGGTCCCAGGACCTGGTTCATCCCCCCAGACGCGGTCGCGTCTATTTCTATATTGTTGTTGAATCCGTCGACCACGCTTACGTCCATAACATCGAACCAGTTGGGGTTGTTGCCAATCACTTCGGCCTTGGTCGCACCGCAGCTCACCGAGTGGTTGAAGGACACCGCGAAGTTGATGTACTGGAAATTTGGGTTCGGTATATTCAGCGAAGTGTTTGCGGCCAGCGTGAGGTGGCAATTCAGCGGGGGCGTGGATTCGGAGTCGCAAAAACCGAGCAGGCTGTTGACGTTGACCTTCGAATCGGCCGCGAAGTTGATGAATACCTCCGCAGCGCTAGACTGCTTATTCACGAGGGTAATCGTTTTCTTTTTTGTGGACTGTGCTTGCTGTATCAGTGTTTCGCTTTGAGCCCATCCGACGCTGTCCGCGAAGATTACCGTCCCTAAGAACGCGAGCAACAATCCAACATGACCTCTGGAAGTTTTCATTCTGCTCCTTTCCGCTGATCATTCGACGGCCTTTCAGTGTCATCCGCGAGACCTAAGGCGCGCTTCCGCAGAGTCGCAAGGCCGACGACTGGGGAGAAAGCATACAATACCTAGCCGACTATCCCGGATTGCGCCATCGCGGGACTACTCAGTTGATTCGTTAGAACCATGTGAAAATACTATTTAACGAGTTGTAAATGGAGACTGCACTTCGTTGACTTTTCGCTGGTAAGAGTACTATCCTCGTGTTAGTGTTTTATAACGTTTTGTATCGCCAGGCCCCAAGCTGGGGCATAATTCGGCGTCTTGGACCATTATGCAGCATGGAGCGATCCCGGACACTGATGGATCGTGATCACGCCAGTGCCTTTACTTTTGTCCTGATGAGAAATTGACACGTCTTGTCTCTGTTGCATCACTTGATGAGTGGCGATGGAAGCACAGCCCACTTCGATTGACCCGGTTCTGCCGCGAATAAGCATTCTCGTCGCTCGCGGGACGTTCTACCTCATTGCCCTGATCCTCGTCATCAGCCTCGTTTGGTCTTCGATTGCTCGAGTTAACGTGGTGGTGAGAGCTAACGGCCGGCTGGCGCCTCGCGCCGAGCCAGTGCGGCTTTCGGTGCCGCAGGGAGGAATCGTATCCAAGGTGATGGTCGATGTCGGCGCACAGGTAAATGCCGGCCAGCCAATTCTCGAAATCGATTCATTCCGCGAAGCGGCCGACGCTGCCCAGGATCGACATCAAGTGGAACAGGACAAGGCGCAGGCTGCGCGCTACCAGGAAAGCGCGGCCATCCTCGAAGCCGCGTCCGCGAATCTCAAGCACGAGCTCGCGAGCGAGCAGCAGGCGATGAGCCTCGTGACGCAGGAAGCTAAAGAGCTTCACGAAGGCTTCGATGGCGGAGCGGTATCTCTTTTCGAAGTGCAGGCCAAGGAACGCGATGTTGCGGAAACCCGCGCGCATATCGAGCAGCTCAGATCGGATCTCAATCGTTCGGAGGCCGAGAGCGGACAGAATCGCCGCATGCAAACCGAGACCTATCAGACCATCCAGGCTGCGGAGATCAAGTTCTCGCGCGACACGGAGGTGAAAGAGAAAACGATTCTGTCGGCGCCGACCGGCGGGATCGTCACCTTCATTAGTTCGCTTCGTCCCGGCCGCTATCTCGCCGCCAACGACGTAGCCGCGACGCTGCTTCCCGGCGGCGAACCTTTACTGGCGGAGGTTTGGATTCCGAATGATTCGATGCGACGCGTAAAACCGGAGCTTCCGGTGCGGATGAAAGTGGATGCCTACCCCTATCAGCAGTTCGGCCTGCTCCCCGGCCGGCTCCTTTCCGTTGATCCGGACGCCAACGAGGCGGGCGCCTACCGCGCGTGGGTGAAACCGGATCGACTCACGCTCGAAGGGGCTCACGGTCCGGAGACGCTCCGTACTGGCCTGGCCCTAACGGCGGAAATAGTGGTTGATCAGCGCACCATACTCGATGTGATTCTCGATCCGATCCGTAAGGTGAAGCGGGGTTTCGCGATCTCGGAGTGAATCCGCGCGGGGCAACTCGGCTAGCTCAGGAATTTGATCGGATCGCGGGTCAGTTCCGCTTCGACCAGCTCGTCAAACATTTTTTTGCGGATCTCCTCGCGCAGCAGATCATCCAGGACCGCTTCGTCCCGATTCTTTAATAGATAGACCTCGTAGGATCCATCGTCAGTCTCGGCTGGACCAGCAAGCTCTCCCGGCTCAGCCGTTAACAGTGTCGCGGCCACCTCCTCCGGTGCCTCACGACGGGTCAAATTCGTTCGCACTCCGCCCCCCGGCGTAACCTCGTGTTCCCGGACTGCGAGCATGAATTCCTTGGCCTCTCCCACAGTCGAGAATCGGAAGATCTCGGCTTCCACGCGAACGTATTCATAGCGTTCGGCGGCGAATCGGTTTTCTATCTGTGGGTCCGTGATCAATTCCTGTTTGGCGCGCTCGACCAGCGTGGTCTCGCTGACATACTCGCGGACCGCCTGCTCTTCGAGGAGCAGCGATTTGGACCATTGCTCAACCTGTTCGGGCTCGAAAAGATCGTGGTCGACGAAGAACCCGGCCAAGGCTTCGTCGAGCTCTTCTTCCGAAAGCGAAATCCCATGCTTTCCCGCGATCGTGGCGGCAGTCTTACGCCACACGACCCCGTCAAGGAATCCAGCGCTTTTGCCAATCTTCAAATCGAGCAGAATGGCCTCGCGCGCGATCGTGATGCCGCCTGCTTTAACCCATGCGGCGGCGGTCGGCTTTTTTTCTTCGGAGCCCATGACCATTCAATCTCCTGGCAACCAAAAGTTCGGTTAGTGATGCGTCTGCTCAAAAAGTATACTTTTAACACTGATTTGACGAATATGAGCCTATCAGGCACAACTTATCGTAGATGGACCTGAATCTGCGTCGCTCGATTCTCCGAGAAGCAAGTCCCTTTGCGCTGCTCAGCGAAATTGAGCAGGAGCGGCTGGCGGCGCAGATGACGGAGTGCTTTTTAAAGGCGGGCGACACTCTTTTCGAGCGCGGCGACGTCGGCGACGCGTTTTATGTTGTTGCCTCGGGCCGCGCGCGCGTGATCGGGAGAGATTCTGCTGGCCGCGAGATTTCGCTGTCCGTGCTGAAGCGCGGCGACCACTTTGGTGAAATCGCCCTGATCTCGGATGTGCCGCGCACCGCCACTGTGCGGGCCGCCGAGGACCTGGTCTTGCTGCGGCTGGATCGTAGGGATTTCCTCAAGTTCCTCGCGGAGCATCCGCACGTGCGCGTTGCTCTGGAGCGCTTTTTGGGCGACATCGGGACGCGGGATTTTCTGCGACAGTTCACGGCGTTGGCCGCCGTTCCCGCATCGTTGTTGCGCCAGATGATCGAGCAGTTTGAAGAACATTCGGTAGAAGCTGGCGCCGTCGTGGTTCACGAGGGCGACCCGGCGGATTGGGTCTACATAGTTCGCGAAGGGATGCTCGAAGTGCTCCAGCGGGAAAATGGCGTGGAACGGGTCATCCGCGCGGTGGGTCCCGGAGAATTCTTCGGCGGGCTGGCATTCGCGAACGGGGAAACGCGCAGCGCGGCCGTAGTCGCGCGTTCAACCACGAAACTCTTCGCTCTGTCCCGCGAGGCTTTCCAGAAAATCGAAGCGGGTTCTCCGGAGTTCCGCCAGCGTATCGAGCAAATGGCGGTGTCCTCCACGCGTAACGGCGTTCGCGACGAATCGTCGCCAGCATCGGCGCACATCGTCGATTCCTCGGAGGGGCGACCGGAACCGGAAGAGGATGCCGCATCGCGACTGGCCGCGCCACTGCCCGCCTGGAGGCGCTTCCTCAAGGCATATCCATTTGTCGAGCAACACGACGAAACCGATTGCGGCGCCGCCTGCCTCGCCATGGTCACGAAGTTCTACGGCGTTCCGGTTGGCGTGGCGCGGCTTCGAGATCTTGCCAACACCGGTCAGGATGGGGCGTCGATGTGGTCGTTGGCGCAGGCAGCAGAGATGCTGGGGTTTCATTCGCGAGGGCTGCAGCTTTCCACGGAAAGTCTCGCAGCAATCCAGACGCCCGCAATCGTGCTGTGGGAAGGCTTCCATTACGTCGTCGTGTATGAAGCGCGCGACGGGAAGGTGATCATCGGCGACCCCGCAATCGGAATCCGCAAGCTCCCGATGGACGAATTCCGGCGCAAATGGAGCGGCCGCGCGCTGGAACTCACGCCCACCGACAAGCTCAAGCAGACCCAGCCGGTGCGCCATTCCTATCGCCGGTTCACCGCGGTTCTGCGGCCCTACCGCACGCTGATAGGCGAAGTGCTGTTGGCCTCGCTGCTGCTCAATATCTTTGGACTAGCGGTACCGCTCTTCACGCAGGTGGTTATCGACCGCGTGGTGGGCCAGCACGCGGCTGATCTGCTCAACCTGTTGTTGGTCGGGATGTTGTTCGTCGCGGTGTTCCAGACCGCGACTACCGCAATTCGCCGGCTGCTATTGATCCATATCGCTACTCACGCCGACGTTCGGTTGCTGGGTGATTTCCTGCGCCACGTAATGAGCTTGCCGATGCGGTTCTTCGATCTGCGCCGCGTGGGCGACGTGATCTCGAGGGTGGACGAAAACGAAAAGATCCGGACCGCGATGGTCGGGACCATTCCGGGACTGGTGCTCGATGTCTCCCTCGCGTTCGGCTATCTGGGCTTCCTGGCCTATTACAATCTGAAGCTAACGTGTGTGGTTGCCGCGGTAATTCCGGTTTTCGTGCTGCTGACGGTATCGTTCACCCCCGCGATCAGACGCAACCGGAAGGAATGGTTCGCGAAACACGCTGAACAATGGTCGTACCTGATCGAGTCGATAACCGGGATCGCCACCGTCAAGACGATGGCGGTTGAAGCGCCGGTACGGTGGAAATGGGAAAGCCTGTTCGTTGATTCAGTAATATTTGGACGCCGCGAGGCGCACCTCGAGAATGCGTACTCGACTGCCGCCAATCTGCTCTCGACCCTGACCACAATAATGATGCTCTGGTACGGGGCGCGGCAGGTGCTCGCGGATCAGATGACGATAGGTCAACTGATCGCGTTCACCGCGCTCGCGGCGAACCTGATACAGCCGATTCTTCGGCTGAGCGATTCCTGGTCCGAACTGCAGGACGTGAGAAATTCTGTCCAGCGGCTCAACGACATTTTCGACGCGAGGCCGGAGGAAAACGATTCACGCACCTTGCTGTCGCTGTCGCGGCTCGAAGGCAACATTCGCTTCGAGAATGTTTCCTTTCGCTATGTGGCCGGGCAAGACCGGCCGACGCTCGCGAATCTCAGCTTCGAAATCAGACCCGGTGAAAAGATCGCCGTGGTCGGCAGGTCAGGTTCGGGAAAAACGACGCTGGCGAAATTGATCCTCGGCCTCCACCTTGCCTCGGAAGGCCGCGTCTTCATCGACGGACACGACCTGCGGACCCTCTCGAAACGCAATCTGCGACGGCGGATCGGGGTGGTGCCGCAGGAGGTTTTTTTGTTCAGCGGAACCATCCGCGAGAACATCGCGCTGGGCGACGCCGACACTCCATTCGATCGCATCGTCGCGGCATCGCGTCTGGCCGGCGCGCACGATTTCGTCACCGAAATGGCGCTCGGTTACGACACCAAGGTGGGCGAGCGCGGAATGAGTGTCTCCGGTGGCCAGCGCCAACGCATCGCGCTCGCAAGGGCACTGCTGCGCGACCCCGACATTCTGCTGCTTGACGAAGCTACCAGCTCCCTCGACGTGGAATCGGAGCGTGCGATTCAGGCCAACCTCGAAGGCGCGTGCCGGGGACGGACCACGATCATAATCGCGCATCGACTATCGACGGTTCAAAACGCCGACCGCATCATGGTCATCGACCGCGGCGCAATCGTGGAATTGGGGACGCACGCCGGCTTGCTCGAAAAGAGAGGGCTATATGCCCACCTGGTAGGTCAGCAATTGAGCTTGTAGCAAAGAGCCGGAGGTTCAACTGTTAGACTGTGGCGACGGTGGTGAGTCAAAATCGCCGAAAGCCAGCAGGGCTCCTTTCGCATCGCAAACCTCAAATTTGTGCGCGACGTGACAGAGCTCGATCTGTTGTCCGACAAATACCCGCTTTGCAAAAGAGATACGCAGACCTGAAGGTGGACCGTAGGCCGGTGTCAGGTGCCGAAGAACATAGTTGGCTGTGCAAAGGCCCTGGATGAACGGTCGCGGATGCCCGAAGATTTTCGCCGCCAGCCGGGTAGTGTGTACCAGGTTGAGATCACCTGAAACCTTCCCATAACTGAAGCCCATTCCTTCGGGTACATCGATTGTCACGCGACGGGTACCGTCAGCGTCGGCGAGCTGCGGTTTGCGGTTCGCAAGACCCTGAAACTCGCTTGCCTCGAGATGTCCGTAGCTTTTGGTGGCGCGGAGCGCCTCAACGTACTCGGAGTCGAGGTTGAGGATCACGAAGAAGTCCCGGTAGGTCCGGACCCGGAAGCCTGCCGCGTCGTAGACTCGCGACGCGCACACCAAGGCCACGCGATCGTCGCGCAGCGCGATGATGTCCTCGATCTGCGATGCGAGCCGATAAGTCCGCCCGGACTCCATCGGATGGCCCGGCGCCATGCCCATCTCGCACTTGAGGTGCATGAGGTTTTTGAAATTAACGCCGACGTCGCCGACTACTCGCATCAGTGCCATCGTTCCAACGGTGGTGTGATAGGTGAAAGGCATCCGCCAATCGCTGGTCTCAAAGAGCTCGAGCCATTGGGCATGTTCCTCAGGCGTCATTGTAAAAGTGGTTTCGTAGGCCGGAAAGCGGCGATCGACAAACAGCCGATGCTGCTTCAGCACGTTCTTCAAGGCGGCAGCATAGTAGCTGACCATGTACTCGCGCAGCCGGGTCACGTCAGGCGCGTCGAGCACCACCTTGTCGGGCAGCTGATCGACCTGCAACTCGTTCTTCATGGCCAGCGCCTGTTTGAGCCGCTGCGCCAGCTCGCGGCTGAGCGCCATGCCGAAATGCGGGCTGGTCGCGAAGAGTTCTTCCAATGCCGCGGTGTCAAAGCCCAGTAGCCGGCACGATCGGGCCGCGATGACGGTCGCCGTGCGGGGCGTATGGAGCAGAGCGCCCAGCTCTCCCAGGGTTTCGCCGGGCCGAACCATGCCGACCTCGATCGGACCAGCATCATCCGCCGCGACGGACACCGTAGCCTCACCGGAAAGCAGGACGAAGAATTCGTCCGCAGTGCTTCCTTCTCGGGTAATTGTCGCACCCGGAGGGACGTCGAGGATCCTGGCCGCCTTGGCGACCGCGCGACGATCGAATGCTTCAAGCGACGCAAACATAGGCACCGCTGCGAGCTGATCCGCAATCGCCGATTCGCTGAAAGAGTCAGATGTCATAGGCGCTCCTTCGCGTCACGTCGATAACCCAGAGAGTTCAAATCAGGATCTCACCAAAGAGAGCTTCGGCGCGCCTAATCCATCCGGTCATACCAAGCGTGGTGAATCGCTGCGAAGCTGCGGCAAGAAATGGTTGCGCATGTTCGGCGTCGCCGGGCGCGCCGCGGCGCACATACATCAGCGCTTCGTCATAGTCCGCGATAGCGCGGAGCGGCCGCCAGCCTTGCTCATCGAGCACTTCGCGCGCCTTGGCAAACCATCCTGTAGCCTCGTCGTAGCGGCCCTGCAGCGCGCACACACGAGCCAGTGAAAGTCGTCCGTCACGCATCGGAAAGCGGAAATCGGGGACGAGAACCTTTTCACGAATGCTCAGCTCGATGACATCTACGTGATCAGTACGATTGAGCAGCCAAATGGCCGAGGCCGCATCACAGGCTGCCGTGCTGTAACTCAGTCCCCACGGCGCTCCGCGCAGCAGCCCTACGCGCACCGTCGCGAGCAACTGCACGGCGGGCTCGATGAGATTCTTGTGCGCGAAACGTTCCGCGTTGTTCGCGCATGCGGCGACCAGCGCCCAGCGGAATTGCGGAGGCGGATTCGCAAGGAGTTCCGCCTCTCCCGGAATCGCGCCGATCTCATCGGGACGATCATCGAGCGCTATCAGGAAGTCGCCGCGCAGCGAGAAAAGGTTCAACAGGGGCAGCGAAGCTTGATTTACCCGCGCGGCCATCGCGATTGCGCGATCATATGCGGCCCTCGCGGGCGTGAAATCGCCTAGGGCATTATGACAACGGCTGGTGAATGCCCACGCGTCCAGGGCGAGCGCAATTTGCCCGCTGCGTTCCGCGTCGGCGGCGCGCTGCTGCCAGATCGGAAGGCTCCGGCGACAATCGCCGGCCAGTAACAACAGAGCGATGTTGTCGCAGTTTGGATCGCGAATAATTTCCTCGCGCGAATCATACGCGTACTCGTCGATTCTGCGTGCCTTGGCCTGCTCGGATGGAATTTTCTTGAGGACGGCGCGCCGTTGGCGCAATCGCTGCGAATCGATGGTTATGCCGGGGTTAGAAGGATCCTCACCGTCCGAGCGGTAACTGTCGATCTCGTCGAGGCTGGCCCAGGCGATATCACGGCGTTCGCCGATGTGGCGCAAACCCTCTTTGGCCAACTCCCAGGCGCATGACATCTGGCCGGCGCGCAACATGTCACGCGCCGCCGCCTCGCAATAGTCCGCCGCGCGGTCAGCGCCCTCGGCGGCCAAGATCAGACCAACCGCTTCCAGCGCGACCTTTACTGCGTCTTCGCCGTGCAACGTCCAGATTATGGCGGATGCCAAACGCGCGAGCAGGCGCGGGCGTCTCGGGTCGTTCGCTGAAAGCAGTTCCAGTGCGATCCGGAGAAACGCGACGACGTCGTCGTGGTCGTAAGCAGTTTCGGCATTGTCGGCGGCCGCGATCGCGTAGTCCGCGCCCTTCGCGGTACCGGCCGATGCCGCGGCGCCCCGCCAGAAGTGAAACGCCACCTCCGCGGCGTGACTCGCGGCGCGCTCACCCCACGCGCGTTCCATCTCCTCGGCAATCTTGCGATGGAGGCGTGTCCGGCGGGCCGGATTAATTTCGGCATAGAGCGCGTGCCGGATCATGGCGTGTGTAAAATCGAAGCTCTCCGGCTTAGGTCCCGGCTTTAGAAGTTGCGCCTCCAATGCTTCGTCGATCGCGCCCAGCGCCGCCTGCTCATCCAATCCCGCGACCGCTGCGGCAACCTCGAAAGCGAACGCGCCGTTAAATGCCGCTCCAACCGCGAGCAGCCGATTGGCCGGCTCGGAAAGTCGCAGTACTCGCCGGTCGATTACTTGGCGCACGCCCTCGGGGATGCCAAGTTCCTCGACGCTGAGCTGCGAAGTCCAACCGTGGCCGTCGCGCAGTAACTTCCCTTCCTCGAGGAGGTGCAGGAGGACCTCGCGGATGAAGAGGGGATTGCCTTCGGTTGCCTCGTTGAGTGCCTTGACCAGTGCCTCAGGCGCGTCCTGGTCACCGACCATCTCAAGCAAGTCCGCCAGCTCGGTGCCGTCGAGGCCCTTGAGCGAGAGGCTTTCGAAGTTCCGCACCCGGCTCATCGCGGCGAGCGCGCCGGATAGCGGATGCTTGCGATCGACTTCCGCGTCCCGGTAGGCGCCGATCAGCAGAATTGAATGAGCGGATACGAAATGCGCGACATGATTTAGCATTGCGACCACGCCGCGGTCAGCCCAATGCAGGTCGTCGAGTACGAGGACCAGAGGCGCACGCTGGGACGCAGTGATTAGAAATTGCGATACCGCGTCGAAGAGGCGCAGACGCTCTTCCTCCTTGTCCACGGAAACCGGTTCGGGAATATCCGCCATCGCGTCATGGATTGCCGGAGCTATGCGCGCGATTATCGGCGCGCGCTTTCCGATGGCCTCCGAGAATTTCTCGGGCGCCACGCGCGCGTAGCCGACAATAGCCTCGGCGAAAGCACCGTAGGGACGTTGCCATTCGCCGTCATAGCAGGCGCCGCGCAATACCGTCGCGCCGCGCTGGCGTGCGTGATCGGCGAACTCTTCGAGCGTACGGGTCTTGCCGATGCCTGGCTCGCCGCGGAGCATCGCGACCGAGCCGCGCCCCTTGAATGCCTCCGCGAGCGTGGCCGACAGGCGCTCCAACTGAGTGGTGCGACCGACGAACGGCGTCCGGTTGAGCATTGCGGCCGGATCGTTGCGCTCGTAGAGCACCTCGCAGATGCCCACCGGCGCGGAGAGGCCCTTCAACTGGAAGTTACCGAGGTCGCGGAAGGCGAAGGTCCGCCGTGATGCCAGCAACTCCGCGATCAACCTGCTGCACAGGATCTGCCCGCTCGAGGCGCGGTCGCACAGCCGGCGCGCCGTGACGACCGGGATGCCAAAGTAGCCGCCCTCGCGGCGCAGGACTTCACCCAGATGAATGCCGATGCGAATTTCGAGCCGCGCGCCGGCGATCGGCCGGCGCGCGGTCTGTTCCACACTTATCGCGCAGCGTACCGCGTCGGCCGCTGACGAGAATGCCGCAAGCACGCCGTCTCCCAGCCACTCCAACTCCTCCCCTCCGGCCGCGGTGATCGCATCCACAGTGAGCCTGTGATGAGCCTCGAAAAGCTCCGCGCCCATCTCGTCGCCGGCCTGCTGTAAATGCGCAGTCGATTCGACCAGGTCGGTGAAGAGCAGCGTTACTGTGCCTGACTGTGGCATCGCAGACTCAGTTCGTAGCGCCCGGTTCCCCACGCAGGAGCACACCCTTTCTCTTCTTCAAAGTCTCCATGGCGTACCGATAGCCGGCATCGTCGGTGTCGTTGAACGATTTCCCATCGAGCACGTTGACCTCGGCGAGGCGCGGCTCGATCTGCAGATCGAAATGGCTGCGCAGCGCGAGCACCTGCGCATGGCTGCTCATCCCACTCCTTCGCGAACATGATGCTGAAGCGTCATGTAGAAACGCTGGGGCAACGGCCGACGTTTGTGACGGTGACAGTGACGGTTCGCGATATAGTTCGATCGGAGCGCGGCACGAGTTGGCTTATCAGCGCCTCGGGCGCCTGCGGCATCTCGGTCATAGGCCGGGTTGCGCCAGCGCGCCGAAGCAGCCGCCGTCGCGGCAGAGCACGGTGCTTGACGGTGCCATGGCGAATTACCCCGACGTCGCGGATAGCTAGCCTTCTTAGGCGTGTTCTTTCCACGATATTAGTGCGAATTCGTTCTACCTTAAGTGGAAAGCTATTGAAGTAACCGAAACAATGCAAGTTGTAATCTTATCTTATCTGTCAGTTAACCCTTGGCGGCAAATAGTTGACACTGATAGTAGAGAAGCAGAACTAATAGTAGAGATTAGTCGATTTTGTGCTTAAAATTCTTCCACTAAATATAAAAAAGAGTAGTCTGGCCAACTGTGATTGGTCGTTGCTTGACTAAGTAGACCCACAACGAGGAAGGAGTTCCAAAATGGCAAGATCCACCAAAGGCAAGAAGAGCGGCAAAACCATGACCTCCAAGCAGATGAAAAAGGTTAAAGGCGGGGCTGGACTCCCTGGACTCGGGGTGCCAATGAGGCCGATCGTCTCCAAAGATGCTGCCGCCCAATAACTGAGTTTGGGCGATCGGACTCTGCCGCGATGCCCAGCGTGAGCGACGGCTTGCGGTATTCGATCGTTTGAGTCTGCAGTATGTAATTCATACCCGCCGGCGCGGCCGGTGTTGCTTGACCAACTCAAGTAGCGGCTACGGCTCGATCCTCTCCGAGAGTCGCAGTCCGGAAAAAGCAAACCGACCGCGCCGTCTCCTCTGCACTCCGAAATCTCGCGGACGCCTGCTTGATGCATGGCAGGCAGGCGGTTCACCGGCGGTGTCCGACCCGCTGATTTCGAGTCATTACCTCGAAAATCAGTTTTTGCCCAAAATCGGGGATGCCGGGGGCGGGACTCGAACCCGCACGGAACTTTCGCTCCAGAGGATTTTAAGTCCTCTGCGTCTGCCATTTCGCCACCCCGGCATCGCGGGTGCGCGCGTTCTTCACTCTTTACCTGAACTGCCAGACTGATTCTGCTCGCGCGAGGTCGGACGGGAAAGCGGGCGAATCCAGCCGGACGGCTCGCAGGAACGCCAAGACTCAGAGGCCGAGCGAGACAGAGGAATTTCTTTTTCCGAACTGTTCAGAATTGCGCGCCGCTGAGTCCTGTCAGTCTCGTTGAGTGGACGAAGTGCACTGCGGATCTCGGCGGTTGCTGCGATACCACCGCATCGGCATGGCGACACAACCACTTCGTGGAAACGCCGTCTGTGGAGGGGGTGAAATTCTACTAACACGTAGGGCGCATATTAGCCCGCCGGAAGCGGGAAACCTGTAGAAAGTTTCGCAAGGTTGGTTATGCAGGATCACCGACCTTCGGACCTGGTGCACCGCATAAAATGGGTCTCAGGCCAGGCCCAGGCGTGCGAACTGATCTTTCGGCGCTTCGATTTCTTCGAGTGCCGCGCGCAATTGATCGGCCGCATCCTTTTCGATTCTGGTCCCCGCCAGGTTGCGCTCCTCTTTCGGATCTTCGCCGAGTTGGAAAAGATGGTTTCCGCTGAACTTTCCGCCCGCCCAGAATGGCAGCAAATCGCCGGCCTGGTACGGCTGCCGAATCACCGGGATGCGCGAACCCGGCATCCGATCCAGCATCGCGCGATCGTCCGGCGGCGGCATCCGGAGCTGCGGCATATGAGGCACCGGCATTGTGGACCATCGATTGGACCATAGGCTGAGCGGCGCGTTCTTTCCCGACGGGGCGCGCGCGTATTTGCGCTGGGCATCGATCAGATGAACCTCGCGTCCCCATACTCCCGCCAGCGCCGACTCGCGAATCGATTTCGCGCTCGAGCTGATGAGCGGAACCATCGAGCGCCCATGCGTCCGATGCTCCATCGTGACGCCGAAAATATCCACGAGTGTCGCCGCGATATCGACGTTGGTGGTGAGCGCGCCGACCGCGCCGGCGGCCACTCCCGGCCACGCGATCAGCAGCGGTGTGTGCCCGAGCGGCTCGTAGAGCGGTACCGCGGGCTTGCCCCAGATGTCCTTCTCGCCCAGATAGTGGCCGTGGTCGGTGCACACGATCACCGCGGTGGTGTCATAGAGGCCACCGCGCTCGATGGCGCCTAGCAGTTTCCCCAGCCACGCGTCGATCATCGTGAGCTTGGCGCCATAGGACGCGCGCACCTGGCGCGCCTGCGCGGGCGTGAGGACGCCTTGTTCGAGCGCGCCGCGAATATACGGGGGCCAGATCAGATGCGCTCCGTGCCACGCCGGATCGTACATCGACGCGTAGGGTTCGGGCGTGTCGAACGGCTCGTGGGGATCGAACTCGTCGACGAACAACAGGAAGCGCTGGCGGGCGGGCGCCTCGCTCTCGATCCATCGCGCAGCCGCCGCCATCGTGCGCGGCCCCGGAAAGTCCTCTTCGCCGCGGAAGTATCCGCGGGAGCTGTCATATGGAGTATGGCCGCGGCCGAATGACGGCGCGCCCATCCAACTCGCGTCGGGACGCGTCTTCCAGGGGTCGGTCTCATGCCCGCGCAGGTAGTCCCACGCGCTGAAGTCGGTGTGATAATTCTCGCCGCCAACTTCGAACAGATGCGGGTGATCTGAGACGAGCTTCGTGACCACGCCCGCGGCGCGCAGGTGCGCGGTTATCGGCCGCTCCCAGATTTCGATCGACCCCCACGGCTTCCACAGGAAATCTAGCGCCGCGCACAGGATGTCGTGCCGGGCCGGGATGCACGGCAGCGAGCCCGCGTAGTGACGATCGAAACGAAGGGCGCGGCCGGCGAAGGCATCGAGGTTGGGCGTCGCGAACTCGCGGCCTCCATAGGCGCCCAGCATGTGGCGGTTCAGGCTATCGAGCAGGATTACGATCGCGTTCTTCGGCGAGCGCGCCGATTCTACGCCGGGGGTCATCACCACGAGCCTACCAGAGCGGCTGCGGAGCGGGGAGTCTTCGGAATTGGTTTGAGCACGACAGGGTAGGCCGATCTTGCGCGCGGTGCGGAGCCTCACCATCTAATGAGAGTGTCGGCCTCGCCGTTTGGCGAGAGTCCCGGCATCGCCGCCCACAGCGCCGCCTGCGCCGCGTTGCGAAAGTCGCGATGTTGGACTTGGCGGCGGCACCCCGCACAATAGTATAGTCGGTTGGGCATGCACTCGGCCTTAACGTCGTTGTCGTCACGCTGGTACGTATCGAGGAACTTCTGTGCTCGCGGCGCGTCGGGAAGCGCGATCGCGATCGCTTCGATGTGCGCGCTGGCGCTCGCCGGATGCGGAATTTCACAGGCGCCAATCGCCGATAGGCCGCAAGTCGTCGCCACGCCACAACAAGGGCAACTCAACGTAAGTGTCCAGGCGGCGCCGCCGGTCGGAAAGGTGACGCCGGTGCACGTGTCGGTCGCCAATGGCACCGACGATCCGCGTGCCGTGGTGCCGAGCCAGATTTTCGCGCTCAACGATGCGGGTGAACGGGTCGCTCCGATTCCGCCCGGCGAGGCCGCCCGTCAGGCTGGCAGCGCGAAAGAACTTGGGGCGGTGTTGATGAGCGGCGGCGTGAGCGGAGTCGCGGGAGGCGCGTTGGGAGCCGGGCTGGGTGCCGCGGCGGGAGCGGCATTCGGAGTGCTCGGGCCGGGCGCGATCCTGGGCACGGTGATCGGCGCGGGCTCCGGGATTTTCTGGGGAGCTTCACGCGGCCAGGACCGCGCCGACCGGCAGGCGGAACAGCAAATCGCGGCGCTCGCGCTGCAGGGCGAGGACGTCGCGCACAACTTCACCGTCAGCGGCTACGTCTTCTATCCGAAGGGGCATTACAATCAAATCGAGATGCTGCTCGTCGATCACGAGACCGGCAACACCGAAGTCGTGCGAGAACCCTGGCGCTAACCGCTCCTGGCGCATCTCGATGGCCAAGTCCGCGCTAGGCTGGTAGCGTGCTCGCGGTCGGGATCGCACAGTGCATCGTCGGGCAACGGATCGAGCCCGCTGGCGAGCCGATACGCGTCGAACAGCACGCGCAATTCCTGCCGCGACTAGCCTATACTCTGCCCGCGGTGCATGAGAGCGCAAACCTCCACGCCCGGCGCGTCGCCTAAGCGTCCTGCCTCCCAACTTTTTTGAGAGCCTGGCTTACGCCACCCATGCGCTTGGGCAACTCACGGCCTTCGCTCCTGCGACGCATCAGCTCGCCGAAGCCGAGGAGCATATGATGCGAATGCGCGTTGCGCACCGCGGTGCGAAATCCCATCGCATCCTGCGCCTGGTTGCACGCGTATTTGAGCATCCTGAGCGTAAGCCGATCGCTCTCCGCGATCTTCAGCGCGAGGGACATTGTTTCCTGGGCTAGTTGAGCGCGGGGGGCGACCAGGTTGACAAACCCCAAGCGCTCGGCCTCTACGGCGGTGACGAAGCGGCTCTGGAACAGGATTTCCTTGGCCTTGCGCATCGGCAAATCCCACGGGATCGAGAAATACTGCAGCAACGACGGCAGGAACATCGCGTCCTCCGACGCCACGATCAGGTCCATCGCCGCCGCGAACATCCATCCGCCGAAGATGCAGTAGCCCTGGACCTGCGCGATCGTCGGCTTGTCGAGGTCGCGCCAGCGCAGCGTGTTGTCCAGGAACATCTGGCGCGAGCGCTGATACTCGCCGCGCGCGCCTTTCGAGAACGGCCGCGCGCGCTGGTCTTCCTTCTCCTCCGCGGTGCCGAGGTCGTGGCCCGAGCAGAAATGCTCGCCTGCGCCGGCCAGGATCACGACGCGGATGTCGTCGTCATCGTTGGCGGTGGTGAACGCGTGATCGAGCTCCTCGAGCAGCACGCGCGATTGCGCATTCTTGTACTGCGGGCGGTTGAGCGTGATCTTCGCCACCCGATCGCCTGTGTCGTAAAGAATGGTTTTATATGCCATGAGCGGTCTCCCGGGCGCGCAACGAGCGCCGCGCCACTTACCTAAACCATCGCGTCGTCCGCTCCGCAAGCGCCGGCAAAATCGTAGCGTCGAGCGTGGTCAGTGGCTAATGTGAGCCCGACCGATCGACGCCCACTTAATGCGGAGGTGCGAGCCATGGCGCTGTGGAAACCCGATCAGACTTTTTATCCATCGCCGAAGATGGCGATGCAGGCGCCGCGCGAGTCGCTCGGCTACGTGGTGACTTTCAATCCGACGCCGGCCAACGGCCGTCATGACGCGCTATGCGCCCTCGACCTCGATCCGAAATCGAAGACCTACTCGCAGGTGGTCGGACGCACCGAGGTGAGCGGCGTCGGCGACGAGCTGCATCATTTCGGATGGAACGCGTGCAGCGCCGCGCTCTGTCCCTACGCGCCCCATCCGCATATCGAGCGGCGCTATCTAATCGTGCCGGGGCTGCGCTCCTCGCGCACGTATATTTTCGATACCAAGCCCGACCCGAAGCATCCGCGCGTGGTCAAGACGATCCAGGCCGAAGAACTCGCGGAACGCACCGGCTACAGCCGCCCGCATACCATCCATTGCGGTCCCGACGCGATTTATATGAGCGCACTCGGCGCGCCCAACGGCGACGGCCCGGGCGGACTGTTCCTGCTCGACCACGAGAGCTTCGAGATCCTCGGGCGCTGGGAAGTCGAACGCGGCCCGCAGCAGCTCGCCTACGATTTCTGGTGGCACCTTGGCTACGACATCGCGGTGACCAGCGAATGGGGCACGCCGAACATGATCGAGAACGGAGTCAACCTCGACCTCCTGGTCAACGGCAAGTACGGCCACGCGATTCACATGTGGGATTTGCGCAAGCGCCGCCACGTCCGCAGCCTGGAGATGAGTCCCGAGAATCAGATGGCGCTGGAGCTGCGCCCCGCGCACGATCCGACCAAGGCGTACGGATTCGTCGGCGTGGTGATTTCGACGCGCGACCTCTCGGCGTCGGTATGGTTGTGGCATCGCACCGGCGATCAATGGTCGATTCGCAAGGCGATCGAAATTCCCGCGGAGCCCGCCGACCCCGACCTGCTTCCGCCGGCGCTCAAGCAGTTCAAGGCGGTGCCGCCGCTGGTCACCGACATCAATCTGTCGCTCGACGACAAGTTCCTCTACGTGGCGTGCTTCGGCACCGGCGACCTGCGCCAATATGACGTGAGCGATCCGTTCAATCCGAAACTGACGGGCACCATCCGGCTGGGCGGAATCGTCGCGCACGCGGCGCATCCGAAGAGCGGCGGTCCGCTCAACGGCGGCGCGCAGATGATCGAGCTCAGCCGCGACGGCCGCCGGATCTTCATGAGCAACTCGCTCTACGGCGCGTGGGACACGCAGTTCTACCCCGAGGGAATCCGCGGATGGGTCGCGAAGATCGACTGTAATCAGGCGGGCGGACTAAGCGTCGATCCGGATTTCTTCATCGCGTTCGACGGCGAGCGGCCGCATCAGATTCACCTCGAAGGCGGCGACTCGTCCTCGGATTCGTACTGCTATCCGTGAGCGGCGCGTGGCCGTGGATCGCGGTCGCGGCGCTCGGCGCGTACCACGGCATCGACCCCTCGATGGGCTGGTTGTTCGCGGTCGCACTCGGGCTCCAGGAGCGGCGCCGCGCGACCGTGATATGGGCGCTGGTGCCGATCGCGATCGGACATCTGATCTCGATCGCGGTGGTGGTCGCGATAATCGCCGAACTGCGATCCGTGATCGCGCTGGATTGGCTGCGGCCGATCGGCGCGGCGGCGCTGGTCACCTTCGGCGTGTTCCGCTTCCTGCGCCCGATGGCGCATCCGCGCTGGGTCGCGATGCGCGTGAACTCCGTCGAGCTCGCGCTGTGGTCGTTCCTGATGGCGTCGGCGCACGGCGCCGGCCTGATGCTGTTCCCGGTCCTGATCGGCATGGCGCCGCACGGTGCGCATATGAATGAGATGTGCATGCCCGTCGCCAAGTCAATTACCGAGTGGGCAGCGCTGGTGGGCGTTCACACCGCGTCGCTACTGCTCGTGATGGGCACGATCGCGATTCTGGTATACGACTGGCTGGGACTGGCTATCCTGCGCAGCGCCTGGATCAACCTCGACACGATCTGGGCGGGCGGCCTGGTAGCAGCCGGCGTGCTTTCGCTGGTCATCTGATCCGCGCGGCATAGCAAAATACGAGGAGGGAGCCAGACACCGAAACCTCACCGAGGTTTCAGGCCTCCCTTTCGGCTCATTCAGGTAAGACGCGCTTCGCGCTTTTGGAAGTCGTTGAGGTATTGGACGGCCCGCGTGCGAGGGCGAGCGCCTAACGCGGTGACTCTTGAGTTTGGAACCGGAAGCGCGGATTGGGAACCTCATCGAGGTCCTCAGAGTGAGAGAAAGGGAAGCGCGAAACCGGGTGGGTTCGCTTGGCTTGGATTACGCCGTATGTGCGGCACGCAGGATCGTGCTATTCGGGTGAGCGAGGTAAATTTTATGAAATACACACGCATCTATGCTGACGCTGGGGGCGAGTCGCATTTGCAGGATGTCGACGCGGAGATGAAGGCTACTGACCATGCTTCGACTATGTCGGAGATGATCGCGGCCAAGGGCGTGATTTTCCGCGAGACTCGCAGCGGCGAGTATTTTATTGATTGGCACAACGCTCCGCGCCGCCAGTTTGTCGTCAATCTCAGCGGTGAGGTTGAAATCGAGGTCAGCGACGGCGAGGTCCGCCGCTTTGGAGCCGGCTCGATCCTGCTGGCCGAAGATCTCACCGGCAAAGGGCACATCTCGCGCGGAGTTGGGAACGCGGAGCGCCGGACATTGTTCATTCCGCTGGCGGACCGGAAATAAGTTGCGGCTGCGTGCGGTCTTCTGTTTGTAACGCCATAACTTAGGATGGTTTGCCCTCTAGTATTGTCATGCCGGTGGGGGATTTTGTGGCTATGGCTTTGGTTAGCTTGAAGCCGGCGGCTTTGTAGAGGGTGCGGTAATCTGTTTCACTCCGCTCGCTGCCGCCGGTGCGAATCATCATGTTGATATCGGAAAGCAGTGGGTATGAGAGTTGATTGCCCCCCTTTATCATGGTTTCAAACAACAGGAGGCGGCCGCGCGGCGCCATCGCATTGCGTACGACCTTGAGGATCGATACCGCTTTGTCATCGTCCCAGTCGTGAATCACGCGCGAGAGTATGTAGGCATCGGCGCCTTCGGGCACCGACTGGAAAAAATCTCCACTCGCTACTTCGCATCGATCACTTAAGCCGGCCTCGGCGATCGCTTTTTGTCCGCCCTCGAAAGCGTGCGGCAGATCGAAGAGTACTCCTCGCATTTTGGGGTATGCCGTCAGGATCATCGAAATCAGCCGCCCGTGTCCTCCGCCGATATCGACCAGCTCGCGAATCGGCGCGAAGTTATAGGCGTCGAGGACGCCCCGGTAGTGAGCGTTTGACAGCGCCGTCATCGCCGCGTTGAAGACTCCCGCACCCGTGGCGTTGTGTTGATGATATTCCATCCAGTCCGCGGAGCCGGAAACCAGTTCCACCGCTGTCTTACCGCTGCGCACGGAATCGACCAGACGTCCTTCAAGGTTGCTGTCGCCGCCCCACAGGATGCAGATGGCACGGACCGAGTCGGCAGCCCCGGATCGCATCGGCTGGCCGAGCGAAGTCAGGCGAAAACGACGGTCCTTGTTTTCGGCCAGAATTCGCGCAGCGGTAAGAGTCCTTAAGACTCTGGCGAGACTGCGCGCATGAGTTTTGGTGGCGAGAGCCAACTCATCGCCAGTCTTAGGTCCGTCGGCAAGCAGGTCCGCGATACCCAATACCGAGGCGACATAAAGCGCCTGCGGGACATGGCGCATCGCCATCATTTCGATCAGCTTGCCGGCAGGCGTCGAGCTTCGCGGAGCGGAGCCAGGCCGTTTTCTGATCGCCATCGCGAGGTCCTCCAACGCTCCGCCGTGTTTCGGAGTCGGCGGTTCGGCGAGAACATTCCTGGTGAAAGAAAAGCGCCTCGATCCTAGTTCGCGTTCATCTGAATTTCCAACACTGTGCTAACCCGCGGCTGAACGGCGCTGCCGGTGATCGGTTCCGGGGAGGCGCGGGAGAGCCGTAGGGATGTCCTCTGTCGAATCTTTCGCTATTCGATAGCAATGCTAGTGCGCGGAACTCCGCGACGTCCCGATCGTCTACCGGGACTTACCCGGGAAAATAAGCCAGGAGGAGCGCTGCCCTGCTAGCGAGTCGTTCGTTTCGAAGGACGTGGACGCTGCGATTGCTGCCCTGGAGGAGGCGGCGGAGCCGGGCTCTGTGGCGGAGGAAGGTAGCACAGGATCCAACTCGAGATTGCGACGTCGAAGAGCAGGAGGTCGGAGGCGTCCCCGGTGGGGGCGATTTGAAGGGCGATATTGAGCTTGATGGTCCACACTCCTGCTGTCATCGAAGAAAGCGTCGTCGACCTGATCGACCGCGGCGGTGTACTGGTCGTGAGTGCTTAACTGGAGAGTCCTGAGAGAGGCGATGGTCGAGTGTTGATAGGCTATCTGTGATGCGGTGCGCGGATCGTAGCCGGGGAAGCGGAACCCGGTCTGGTAGAGGTCCGAGTAGCGATAGACGCTATCGTCCAGAATTGGAAACCAGGAAGGCTCGGCAACAGTATAGGAGTGTACGACTACCATCGTGTTGTATGGGTAAGGGCCTTTGACAGGAAGGTATAGGACTGGTTGTGGGACGGCGGGCGGTAGTGCCGGAACGTCCTGGTAGGGAAGAGGAAGCGGGTCAGGGCCTGGATTTGCGGCTGGATAGTCGGGTTCGGTGTTATTCATGCGATGCTCTCGAGTGAGACGGACTACTTGATAGGAGCAAATGTGCTGATGCGAAAGTCGCATACCATGGTCGGCGCGGTAGTGGTAAGGGTGAACAGCGCCGGGCCGGAGACTTGCGCCGCTCCGATCGCATTACCCGGGGACTTGAAGACCGCTGATGGTGTGACCCTGACATTCAGGGGCGCATAGAGCGGAGGGTTATCGATTTCGTAGCTGGCAAAGCAGGTCTGCGTCAGGCGTCCGCGCTGCCCGGGAGTGGGTAGCTCCAGTCTCTCGACTGAAGTGACGGTGCCTTTTGCGACGGTTACGTTGCTGCCGAAGGATCCCGGGCCGCCCGGCACAAACTGGTTTGCAGCGATCGCGAGCTGAGGAGCTATGACGGCCGGATCGAGCGAGGGCGGATCCCATAGCTCGGTCGGCCATGCGATCACGCCGCTGATTTTCGCAACCACGGGTTCCACAGTTGCGACGATCTGGTAGGAAAACCGGCTGAGCGCTGTGCGGCTGCCGGATAGCGCGGTGTTTGCAGTCAGGATTAACTCGCCAGTGTCGGGAGACAGCGCAACGGACGCGTCGTTGACCGCAAAGGTGAACGAGCTGTTGTTGTTCTCGATGCTGCACAGCGCGACGACCACGCTCGACTGGATCATATCGATTGCATAGATACCCAGGTGCACCAGGAAAGTCTGAAAGTAGAGATGGCCGTCGTCGTCGATGATCCAGTTGGGTATGGCGATGCCGGAAATCACGACCAGGCTCTGGTTGTTACCGAGGTCGGCCGAGATCATCGAGGTGGAAGTGACGCCGGTGAGAGGTCCGAGTTCGATAGTGGGCATGCTGGTCCGGGCTCAAAGTCAGCCTGTGGATTTTCGAGCCAAGCAGTTATACACGCGCGCGCGAAAGTTCGCCATAGTACTTTTGGGTGACTACTCCTCACTACCAGGCGATCCTTTCGTGAAGAGCTGGCCAGCGGCGCGGTTCTACCGAATCTGGATTACTTTGCGTTTTCGGCATGCCGTCGAACCGAGGCACTGACGACGCTGATTTAATAACTGGTTTGACCGGTCGATGGTGGTTTCGATAGCCTTGCGATTGAATTGAAGGAGGCCCGCGTGGGACGCGCTTTCGATATCGAACCTCTCGACGCTTCTTTCGGCGCGGTGGTCAGAGGCGTCACGGTTGCCGCACTGGACGATGCTACGTGGCGCGATCTCTACGAATCGTGGCTGGAGTACGCGCTGCTCATTTTTCCGGGACAGCATCTCAATCGCGAGCAGCAGATCGCCTTTGCCAAACGATTCGGACCGCTCGAATTCGAGATCGCGGCACTCAGCAACGTGAAGGCCGACGGCACGCTGATCGTCGAGGTCGATCCGGACAACGACGTCCTGAAAGTGCTCAAGGGCAACATGGGGTGGCATTGCGACAGCACCTACATGCCGGTGCAGGCCAAGGGCGCGGTGTTCACCGCCGAGGTGGTGCCGAGCGCCGGCGGCGCAACCGGATGGGCCGACATGCGCGCGGCCTACGACGCCCTAGATGACGATCTGCGCGCGAAGGTGGAAAGCCTCGCCGCGCACCATTCGCTGTACTACAGCCAGGCGAAGCTCGGGCACCATCCGAAGAAGGACAGCTCATACAGCGGCTACGGCTTTCATGATGGTCCCGTGCCGTTGCGTCCGTTGGTGAAGGTCCATCCTGAGACCGGGCGAAAGTCGCTGGTGATCGGTCGCCACGCCCATAACATCCCGAACCTGGACGCGGCCGAGTCCGAGCGGTTCCTGCAGGATCTGGTGGATTTCGCGTGCCGTCCGCCGCGCATCTACCATCACGAGTGGACGCCCGGCGATGCGGTGGTATGGGACAACCGCTGCCTGCTCCATCGGGCGATGCCGTGGGACATGAGCGAGCCGCGAGTGATGTGGCACAGCCGGATTGCCGGCGACCCCGTGAGCGAGGCCGCGCTCAACTCGAGCGCATCACAAGAGGGAGCGGCGTAGTCATGCGAAACCGCTGGCAGGTTTCGCGCTTCCCGGTTGGCTGAGATCCGCGCTTCGCATCGTTTGTTGCGCCGTCCAGCGCGAGGCCTTCACCGGACAGGTTTCCATTCCTTGGATAACGATTTACGGAATAGCAGCGCCGAGAGACCATTTATCAATTGCAGTGTCAGCAATCGGACGACACCGACGTGCGCGGCCCTTCGCGTCGAGGAAAAAACGTGGATGGAAGATTCGTATCCGGTGAGCCCAAATTTGGAAAGGCGCGCGAACAATTCAACGTCCTCCGCCGCGGCCAGAGTTTCGCGATAGCCTCCTGCCGCGCGAAATATGTCCGCTTTGATCATTTGAAAATTGCCCGACGCGCTTCCTTTGCGCAGCAGGTTGTGAGTCACCCAGCAAGTGATATTCGCGAGGCCAAAGAAGACGCGCATGCCAACTGTTTGTTCGCCGGGAGGCGCTTTTACCTTTACTGTCAGCGCCACGAGTTGAGGATTGTCTCGAAAACGCCGGCCTGCCGTACTCATAAAATCGTCAATCGAAGGAATGGTTGTGTCAGCGTCGACGAAGACGAGGTATTGCCCGCGAGCGACTCGGGCGCCGCTATTTCTTTGGATAGCGATCCCTCGGGGCGATTTTTGGGCCCTCACGACTTGATCGGCGTAGCGAGCGGCCAGCTCAACCGTCCGATCGCTGCTGTTGCCGTCGGAGACTATTATCTCGCGTGAGAACCGGCGGCATTTGGCGAGACTGCTCAAGGTACTTTCGATCAGCTTTTCTTCGTTCAGCGTCGGAACAACAAAGCTGAATTCTATCCGCAGCGGATCGGCGGGGTCGCTGGCTGAGCGGCCTTCACCTGGCGCCGAAGGGTTTTGCATACGCATCGATTTCGACTCTGTACAAATGAGGATCGGCGCGCCTCGAGAAGCTGGTATTTCAGTGAAAGTGTGCCTCAGCGGGAACTAAGAGAGGCGACGACTGCGCTTATATATCGAAGCTACCCGGTTGTGGCAAATTTTACGCCCGCCTGGCGGCAACCGAGCCGGCGCCGCGCCGCGTCCAAGGGTTGGCCGGTGCTCAGGAAGCTGCCGACCGGGTGATTGCGGGGTCGCTTGCGCGCGTGGCCAGCCGCTCGCGCATCTGGCGATGGGCGTCGCGGGTGATCGGGTAGCGCGAGAAAACGATCGCGCTCAGGATATAAATTGCCGCGGGAGCGATCGAAAATAGCGCGCGCAGTTTCTCCGCGGCCGCCGGCGCCACCTCGACAGCGCCCGGCACGTATCCGATCCAGCTCATCAGCGCTCCGATCAGCAGCATGCCGATGCCGACCGCGGCCTTTGTCGACATCGAGGTGATTCCGCCGTAGGCGCCTTCCTGGCGGACGCCGGTGCGCTCCTCGTCCCACTCGATCACGTCCGCCGATGCCGATAGCTGCGTGACCCTGCTTCCGATCACGCAGAAACCAGACGTAAACATCAGGAAGTACAAGCCCAGCGTGTTGGCCGGAGTGAGCAGCATGAAGGCGAGAAAACAAATCGCGTTGCATATCATCGCGACCATGAACGCCGGCTTCTTCTCGATCCTGATCGTTATCCGGAACCAGAACGGATAGGACACTAGCGAGCCTGCGAAGTAGGCCAGCAACCATCGCGCCGCCGCGTTCTCGTCGTGCATCCAGTACTTGGCGAGAAAGCGCAGGAGCACGCCCGGGATGCCGATCGCCATCACGGTCAGAGAGGTTGCCGCGAGCAGGATCAGAAAAGGCCGGTTGCGGGCCATCGACTTGAGGGCGTCGAGTAGCCGGTAGCGCTCGCGATGCGAGAAGTCGGCGCGCTCGCGCAGCATCACGAAGGCCAGCATCGCGCCGCCGGCCACGACGATCGCGCATACCGCGCCGGTCACGCGGAAGTCGGTGCCGCGCGCGAACAGGTACGACGCTCCGAACGGCAGCATCGCGCCCGCGACGTCGCCCACCGTCCCGCACAGCTGCCGGAAGGTTGAGAGCCGGGTACGTTCGTCGTAGTCGAGCGTGAGCTCGGGCATCAGCGCGGCATACGCGGTCCAGTAGAATTTTCGCGCGGTGAGCATCAGGAAGTAGAGGCCGAGGAACCATGCGAACAGGCCGCCGTTCAGTTGCGGTGGCGAGAGCAGCAGGAACAAGCAGAGCCCCATCGGAAGCGCGGCGAAGAAGAACGGGCGGCGGCGCCCAGAGCGAAAGCGCGCGCTATCCGAGATGTTACCGACCAGTGGATCGGTAAGGGCGTCGAGCGCCATCGCGATGAAAAAGGCCAGCCCGGCCAGCGCGGGGGACAGCCCGCGCCGGTCGCTGTAGAAATAAAACAGATGCAGTCCGAGCAGTGTCGAGCAGAGGTTAAAGCCAGTCTGACCCTGCGCATATATCAGGATAGGCTTAAGCCCCAGCTTCTCGGTCAGATCACGGTCCGCCACAGTGTATAGAGGCTAACCAATTGGGAGACCTAGCGACAGGCGCGATCGCGTCTCGTTCAGGGCGCGCCGGACAGGATCGCCTGCTTTTGCTTGGTGGTGAAGGCCTGCAGGCGCAGCATGTAATCGAAGCGCACGTGATCGCGGCCGGCGGCGGACATCTTGTCGAACCAGTCGTCCTCGCCAAGCATCTCGCCGAGGCGCGGCGAATTGCGATGCAGCATCTGAACGTCGGTCTTCTTGGGCTCGAGGCTGCGCAGGATTCCGCGGTTGAAATGCGCGTGGAGCGTCACGCGATCGCCGGGCTCGGTACGATCGCCCTGCCAGTGCCACACTCCATGCGTGAAGAAGACAACTGAGCCTTTCGGCATCTCGATCGGCACTCCCCCTTCTTTGCTATCACCGGGCCGCGGCGGACGGCGAAGCTTGTTGCTGCCGGGCACCAGCCAGGTGGGACCGGAGGCGGCGGTCCAATCCTCGAGCGCCCAGACGCCGACACCGGTCAGGGAAAATTCGGGATAAGGCTCCGGCACGTGGGTGTAGTCGGTATGCATCGGGATGACGCCGGGACCGGGCCCCTTCTTGATACAGCTGAACGAAGCGATGACGGCGCCGCGGCCGAGCGATGCGTCGATGAGCGTCATCAGCAGCGGATTCTGGATGAGCTGCTCGAATTCGCGCCCGTGATAGAGCATCCAGTTCATCGAAAAAGTCTGATGGGGCAGGAGCGCGCGCAAAGTCGCGCTGCGAACCTCGTCGGCGAACTCCGGCGAGATCGCGCGCTCGAGAACGGTATAGCCCTGCTCCTCCATCTCGCGAATCTTGCCGGTGAGACCCTGGCGCGCGGCGCGATGCGCGAGATCCGGATTCTCGACCGTGCGGCGGCCCATGTGGTCGTGCAGGAGCGCAAGGATCTCGTTCGCCTGCGCGTCCTTGAGCCGGCCCTTCATGCGGAGCGCATCCTTGCCGAACATCGTGGCGACCTCGCGCGACATCGCGGCCATCGCACCCGGCGCGAGCACACCGACGAACTGCGCAGCGGTCAGAGCGGCCTGATAGTCGCCCTCGACGACCAGGTCGGCGGCGTCATTGAAGTCGCGCGAGACGGTGACGTTCTCGCCGTCATAGCGCATGCTCCAGGCCGCAACGTCGTCGGCGAACTCGAGATGCGGCGGCGCGTGCAGGAAGCGCTCGGCAAGCGAAAAGGTGCGGCCTGTAAGCTGCTCCCGGCGGATCGTACACTCGCGCTCGAGGAATTTTTTCGCTTCGTCGAGCCATGCGTCGGACAGAAACTCGAATCGATGCGGCAGCAGCGTGATCATCGGTATCCTCTTATGCGGCGCCGCGTACGGCCGTCGCGATAGTGGGAATTTATAGCATAGAGACTCGGACGACGGTTAGATTCCCTCGGTCGAGCCGGCGCGGCGCGATCGGCGTTGGCGGCGAACTGCATGACTTTATTTGGCTCGACTGCCATGTAAGCATCGAGGCATGGCTGCTTCGAGTCACCTGCTGCTGGTCGAGGACGAAGCGCGGCTGGCCGAGTCGCTCCGGCAGGGGCTGGCTGAGGAAGGTTACTCGGTCGAGTGGGCGGGCAGTGCGGAGGCCGCCGAGGCGATGCTTGCGCGGACGGCGTACGACCTGATCGTGCTCGACATCAAGCTGCCCGGCAAGGACGGGCTGACCTTCCTAAAGGAACTGCGCACCAAGGGCAATGTCACCGCGGTGCTGATTCTCACTGCGCGCGGCGCGGTCGAAGATCGCGTCTCGGGACTCAACACCGGAGCCGACGATTACCTGGTCAAGCCGTTCGCGTTCGCCGAGTTGCTGGCGCGGGTGCGGGCGCTGTCGCGGCGCGGTGCCGGGGCTGGGGCGCCGGTGCTGCTCAAGGTCGGCAATCTCGAGTTCGACACCAGCAAGCGCCGCGCACGCCGCGCCGGCCGCGCGATCAACCTCTCGCCCAAGGAGACGATGTTGCTCGAGCTGTTGATGAGAAATGCCGGGCAGGTAGTGACGCGCAACATGATCGCGGAGGCGGTGTGGGACTCCGACTACAACGACTTCACCAATCTGATCGACGTGTTCGTTAACCGGCTGCGGCAGAAAATCGATCTGGCCGGAGCGAAGTCGATGATCGCAACGGTCCGCGGCGTGGGTTACACGATGCGCCCGGAGTAGCGCGGGCGCGCGCGTGGCGCGGCGTCGATTATGAGCATCAGGCTTCGCCTAACGGTCTACTGGGCGGCGGTTTTAGGCGGCATCCTGCTGATCGCGGCGGTCGCGATGTTCAAGCTGTTCACGCTCGCGCAGTGGGGCTCGCTCGATGCGGCGCTGCTCGAGGAAGCGGACACCAGCGCCGAGGAAATGGCGCGCGGCGGCGTCGCTGCCGCGATCGAAATCGCAAAGGGGCTCAGCCAGGAACTCGACCTGGGTCCGGTCCGCCGCGTGCGACTGGTGACGCGGTCGGGCGTGCTCGCGGATTTCGGCGGCGCGGCGGTAGCGCCTCCCACACTGGACCCTGACTTCGGTTCGCGCGGGATTTTCGAGACCGCCGACGGTCACTTTCGCTTCGCGGTGGTGCCGCTCACGATCGCGGGGCAACATGCCTACCTGGAAGACGGGGTCGACGCGCACACGATCGGCCGCTCGATCGAGCGGCTGCGCGACATCCTGCTTCTGCTGGTGCCGATCGTGCTGGCGCTGTGCGTCGGCGGCGGCTACTGGATGGCGGGGCGCAGCCTGCGGCCGTTCGCCGCGCTGGCAGCCACGGTCGACGCGATCGAGCCGTCGAATCTGAGCTCACGGCTGCCGGTGCCGGACGTCGCCGACGAGGTCGCGCGTCTGACCGTCGTGATCAACGCGCTGCTCGCGCGGCTGGAGCGCGCGTCGGCCAACGAGCGCCGGTTCGCGTCCGACGCCGCGCACGAGCTGCGCACGCCGCTGGCCGTCCTGCGCACCGGGCTCGAGGTCGCGCTCGCGCGCCAGCGCACCGTCGAGGAGGGGCGCAACGCGCTGGAGTCGGCGTTACAGGAGGTGGTGCGGCTGTGCAGAATCGCCGACGAACTGCTGATGCTCGCGCGGCTCGATCGCGAAGCAACCGTAGATCGCAAGCCGGTCAACCTTGGGGAGATCGTCAGTGAGATCGGCACCGCGATCGAGCCGGTCGCACAGGCAAAGCAAATCGATCTGCGAATCGCCACGCGCAAGGACGCGGTCGTCGACGGCAACTCGGGCCATCTGCGCCGGCTGGTCTACAATCTGCTCGACAACGCGCTCAAGTTCACGCCCGAGCACGGCATCGTCGAGCTGGGGGTGGAACGCAACGGCGACAAGGCGGTGCTGAGGGTGGCGGACAGCGGACCCGGAATTGAATCCGCCGACTTGCCGATGATATTCGAGCGCTTCTACCGCGGTCGCGCAGCCGGAAAAAATCAAGGCAGCGGCCTGGGCCTCGCGCTGTGCCGCGAGATCGCGCGCCTGCACGGCGGCGAAATCACCGCATCCAGCCGGCCCGGCGGCGGCAGCGAGTTCGTCGCGACGCTGCCGCTGGCCCGGAGCGGGACGCTGCCGCTGGGGCAGGCCGGCACCGGCCGCATCATACGGCATCTTAATGTTCGTTAATTTGGATCAATGATTTTAGCGCTGTTATTGTGCGCGCCATGGGCGACAAACTCTGTCGAATCATGGGGCCGGCGCTGGCGGCCGCCGCGATGATCCTGTGCGGCGCCCCGGCCAGCGCCGAAACAATCACGTTGCAAGAGGCGATCGACCGCGCGCTGCGGGTCGCGCCGTCGATCGCGATGGCCGCGGCGACCAGCGACCTCAGCGCCGCGCGGGTGCGCGAGCAGCGCGCGCCGCTATATCCGTCCCTCTCGGCGGGCACTGAGTATTACCAGGCGCCCGGTTACAACGAAGTCGTCACCAACGGCGGGTTGTCGGCCGGGATGCTGATGATGGACTACACGGCGTTCGACTTCGGGCGCCGGCTCGCGCGCGCGCACGCGGCGGAGTATGCGCGAGAAGCCTCGACGCTCGGGGTCGCCGCGGCGCGGGCGCAAATCGTATTCGATACCAAGTCGGAGTATTTCGATCTGCTGCGCGCGCGGCACGCGGTAAGCGAGTTGCAGTCAAACGTGGGACGGCTGCAGCGCTACGTGGGGACGGTCCGGGCGCTGCAACAAAGCGGACACGCGATCACCAACGATGTGCTCAAGATTCAGAGCGCGCTCGATATCGCCGAGCTCGCGCTGGAAGCGGAGCGGAGCAATGCCGCGCGCGCGTCGGCCGCGCTCGGCGCAATGCTCGGCGAATTCGACGAGCCCGATCTGCAGGTGGCCGAGCTCGGCCCAATCCCACCCAAACCTCCGGGCGATATCGCGCAAAGTCCCGTGCTGCAGGCCGCCCATCGCGCGATTTCGGCGGCGGAGCTGGAAGTCAATGCGGCGCTGACAGAGCGACTGCCGACTTTTCAGACCGCGCTCACTACCGGGTTCCTTGGCGTCAATCCGTCGCAGACGATCAACCACAACGGCGGTGCGTCGTACGACATGGTGATCTCGATGCCGGTGTTCGACGGCGGCCTGACGTCAGCGCGCATCGATCAGGCCAAGGCAAAGAAACTCTCCGCGCTCGCACAGGCGCGCGATGCCGAGTATCTGCTCGCGCGCCGGATCGCGGATGCATCGCTGCGCTACGATCACGCGCGCGAGGCGCTCGCCATCCTGGAGCGCTCGCGTCCGACCGTCGACGATTCCTTCGCGCTCACCTGGACGCGCTTCCTGGGCGGCGGCGATGCCACGATGCTCGAAGTGGTCGATGCCTATCAGCAGGACGAGCAGCTCCGCTTGCAGCAAATCGATCAGGAGTTCGCCGCGCGTCAGGCGGCCGCCGAGGTAACTCTGATTTGCGGCGGCGTCCAATGAAGCGGCGCCGCAATCACGCGCGAAGCGCATCGGCGCGGGCGATCGCGTTTTCGGCGCTGCTCACGATCGCCGTCGCAGGATGCCGGGGCGCGCGTACTGACGGTGACGACTCGCCCGCGCCAGCGCCGAATCCGACGATGCTGGTAACGACCGCGCGCGCGGGGACTCAGCCGATGCATCGCGAGCTTAAGATTCTGGGGACCACGGTCGCGATGAACCACGTCATATTGCGTGCGCCGACCGCAGGCCGCGTTGTGGGTGTCTCGCTCAAGATGGGTGACACGGTGCGCAAAGGACAGGTGGTCGCGCGCGTGATCAACCGCGAGTTCGAGGCTGCGAAGGCCGGCCTCGCAATGGCTCAAAAGCTCGACCCTGACAACGCGGCATCACTGGCGAAGTCGATCGCGCGTCATGCCGCGAACAACGGGGTCGCGGTGGTCGCCACCGGGGGCGGTGTCGTCTCGCATCCGCCAGTCACTAATGGCCAGGTCGTAGCGGAGCTGGATCCGCTGGTCGATCTGATCGATCCCTCGAGCGTTTACGTCGAGGCCGATGCTCCGATCGACGAATTGTATCTGTTCCAGACCGGGATGCCGGCCATCGTAACCTCGCCGCTGCGGCCCGGATTTGGTTTTCCGGCCCGCGTCGCCGCGGTGATGCCGAGCTTCGATGCGGCCAATGCGACTTCGCCGCTGCGAATTGATTTCACCGGCGATGAGCGAATCCCGGTAGCCGGCGCTCCCGTTCAGGCGCGCGTGATAGTCAGCAGCGTCCCGGATGCGACTGTGATTCCCCTGGTAGCGCTTTTCCAGGAGGCGGAAACGGGCCGCTTCCACGTATTCGTCGCCGGCGCCGACGGCCGCGCGCATCGCACCGAGGTAACGATCGGGTTGCGCGACAAGGACCGAGTGCAGGTAACCAGCGGACTCAAGCCGGGCGACCTGGTGATCACATCGGGCGGCTACGCCCTCTCCGACGGGCTGCAGGTGAGCGTCGCACAAGCGCAGCAATGAGCCGCGGCTATTCCATCCTGGCGCTACTGCTGGTTGCTGCGCTGAGTGCGCTCGGAGTGATCCTGGCGTTCTCAATCCCGAGCGCGGTGTTTCCCGAGATCACCTTCAATCGCGCGATCGTCCTGGCTGACAGCGGCGACCTGCCGATGGAGCAGATGATGGTCGCCGTCACACGTCCGCTGGAAGAGGCCGCGTATGGTGTGGCCGGCGTGAGCCTGGTGCGCTCAACCACGACGCGCGGCAGCTCCGAGGTCGACGTAACGTTTTCCGAAAGCGTCGACCCGACGACCAGCTATCAATTGCTCAACGCCGCGCTCAATGAGGTCAGGAGCAAGATGCCTGAGGGGACCTCGGTCGACACGCGCCTGCTCACGACCGGGACTTTTCCAATCGTCGACGTCAGCGTGAGCTCGCGCGTGCGGACGCTCACCGAGCTGACCGATATCGCGATCCACGATCTGGTCCCGAGCCTGCACCGGATTCCGGGCGTCTATCGCGTCGAGATGGTCGGCGGGAAATATCGCGAGTACGTGGTGCGGCTCGATCCGACACAGATGATGGAGCACCGCCTCTCGACCGAGGAAGTGGTCGCCGGACTGGTAAAGAACAACGTGATCGCTTCGGCAGGCCGCATGCTCGATTCGCATCGGATGCTATTGACGGTGGTCACTACCGAGCTTCAGAACGGCGAGCAGCTGGCCGCGCTGCCGATCGCGACGATCGGCGACCAGCCGGTGCACGTGCGCGACGTCGCGGCGGTGGAGCTCGCGGTGCGCGAGGACTATGTCCGCACCAGCTCTGAGAGCGGCCCCGCGGTGTTGGTCGGGATATCGCGGCAGCCGGGCGGCAATACCGTGATGATCGCGCAGCAGGCGCGCGCGCTGGTCAACGATTTCCGCGCGCGCTATCCCGACGTCCAATTCTCCTTCTCGTACGATCAGTCAGCGCTGGTGACCGAGTCGTTCCAGAGCGTGCGCGACGCGATCGTGCTGGGACTGATGCTCGCGGTGCTGGTGGTGTTCGCATTCACGCTGAGCCCGGTGAGCGCACTGGTCGCTGCGATCGTGGTGCCATGCACGATCGCGATCACGTTCGCGTTGATGAAGGCGGCCGGGCTGACCTTCAACATGATGACGCTCGGCGGATTGGCAGCGGGAATCGGGCTATTCATCGACGACGCGATCGTGATGATCGAAGCGATCCACCGTGCCCGCTCCGCCGGGACCGCGACTGACTCCGCGGTGGTTACCGCACGTGCGGAACTCGAGCGGCCGTTGGTGGCGTCGACGCTGACAGTGATCGTGGTGCTGGCGCCACTGGTGTTCCTGTCGGGGGTGACAGGGGTTTTCTTTCGCGCCCTGGCGGCGACGCTCGGTGGAGGACTCGCGATCTCGCTGCTGCTCGCTCTTTATTTCACGCCCGCGCTCGAACTCTTGCTCGCGCCAATGCGGCGCCGGAGCCGGGCGTCGGGAGGAGTCTTTCGCGCGGTCGAAGCTCTCTACATTTTCAGTCTCCGGCCATTCCTCCGGATGCCCGCGCTCGCGATCGTCGCGGTGGTGGTTTCACTTGGCGGGGCCTTCGCTCTGTACCGCATGGTCGGTACTGACTATCTGCCGCAACTCGACGAGGGCGCTTTCATTCTCGACTACCTGACGCCGCCGCAAAGCACGCTCGACGACACCGAGGGATTGCTGGATCAGATCCAGACCACGCTCAAAGCGACGCCCGAGGTCGCGGCTTTCTCGCGCCGCACCGGCACCCAGCTTGGCTTTTTCCTCACCGAGTCGAACCGTGGCGACATCTCCGTGCGTCTTAAGGCGGGCCGCAGCCGCGAGATCGGCGCGATCATCGACTCGGTACGGCAGCGAATCCTCGCCACCGTACCGGGAGTCAACATCGAATTCTCACAGATGCTGCAGGACCTGCTCGGCGATCTGTCGGGCACACCGGAGCCGATCGAGGTGAAAGTTTTCGGCGCCGACCAGAGCGCGCTCGAGGAAACCGCGCGCCGAGTCGCGGAGTTGCTGCGCCGCGTTCCAGGACTGGTCGACGTGTTCAACGGGATCGTACTGAGCATCCCGGAGCAGGAGATTGTTGTCGATACGAACGCGGCGGCGCGCTATGGGCTCACCGCGAGCGACGTGCAGGCGAGCCTCCACTCGGCGGTGCAGGGCACGGTTGCGACCAGCGTGCGCGTCGGCGACCGGCTGTACGACGTGCGCGTGCGCTACCCGGATTCGTTCCACCAGGATTTGAGCGCGCTCTCGGAAGTGATCCTTAAGTCGCCGAGCGGCGGCCGCGTGCCGCTCTCCGCCCTAGTCCGGCTGCGCTTCAGCAGAGAGCGCGCCGAGATGGCTCGCGAGCGGCTAACGCCCGTCATTCATGTCACCGCGCGTTTGTCGGGCGTGGACCTGGGCACCGCGATGGAGCGCGTGAAGGCACGACTGGGCGGCCTGGCGCTGCCGGCGGCAGTCACGCTTGAGTACGGCGGACTCTACGAGCAGCAGCAGCAGGCGTTCAGAGAGCTCACGATGGTGTTGGTCGCGGGAACCGTGATGATGTTCCTGGTGCTGGTGTGGGAGTTCGGCCGCATCACGCCCGCGCTCGCATCGCTGCTAGGCGCGCTATCGTGCCTGTTGGGCAGCTTCATCGCGCTCGATCTCACCGGCATCACGCTCAACATTTCGTCGTTCATGGGAATCGTGATGGTCACGGGAATTACCGCCAAGAACGGGATCCTGTTGCTCGATCGCGCCGAGCGCGGAATCGGGTCGGGAAGTACGCCGCGCGACGCGCTGGTCGAGGCGGCGCGAGTGAGACTTCGTCCGATCGCGATGACAACGCTAGCGACCGCGGCGGGACTGTTTCCACTTTCGCTCGGCCTGGGCGCCGGAGCGAAGGTTCAGCAGCCGCTCGCAATCGCGGTGATCGGCGGACTGGCATTCGCGATGCTGCTGTCGACGGCGCTGGCGGGCGGCCTCTACCTGCTCGGCACCCGCTCGCGTCGCGACTACTCAGGCGCGATTGGATCGAGCGCCAACTGAGTCGAAGCAGCGCTCAGATCAGTCCGGGCCACAGGCGAAACTGCACGCGCTCCTGGTACGCCCGATACTCCGGATCATCGTGAAGCAGAGCCTCTTCGAGTTGGATTCGCCAAACCATGAACGGTAGCGAAGCGCCCAGGAAGAAAAAGTTCCACACGCTCGGATACGAAAGTGCAAAGCCGAGCGAGAGTATCAGCCATCCCACATAAATTGGATGCCGCACCAATGCGAACGGACCGCGTGATACGAGGCCGCGGTTAGCAGGCAGAATTCCGAAGCTGCGTCCCATGTAGATCCGCGCGACCTGCGAGAGCACCACGCCGGCCAGCTCGAATACGATCGCGACTGCGGCGATGATGCCCACCGTGTGATAGCCGGGGCGCATGAAACACGGCAGCAGCACCATACCACCTGACGCGACGATCGAGTGCGTGGTGATCATCACGGTTCGCGGCGGAATCCGGAACAGCGTAAACACGCCCATGATTGCCGCGCCAACCATCCAGATCAGGCTCGCGAGGCTGGGGTCGTGGCGGTTTGCATTGGGGAGCGCGGTGAAAAAGAACGATCCGGCCAGCGCAACGTTAGTCACCGCATGCTTGAGCCCCTGGAGCGTGATGACCGGTGGCGTGATTTTGATCGGCGCGCCGACGCGCTCTAGTGCGACCCGCATGCCCCAGTTCTACCCGCATGCCGGTTACGAAGCCATGGAAAGTAATAGATATTGTGAAAAGCAAATATATATCTCGATAGTAACTGACTACTCCAATCTATAGTAACAAAATGCTATCGCGCGACGCCTTTGGTGAGTGACAGCAGTCCGCACCAGCTTCTGACGGCGCGCGGTCGCACACGGCGCGCAGGTTTGCGGACCGCGGGCGGTTCTCATATAGAATGTCGGACTAGCGTAAGGTTCGCGCGGTGCCGAGGTGGCGAAATGGCAGACGCAGAGGACTCAAAATCCTCCGTGCGAAAGCACGTGCGGGTTCAAGTCCCGCCCTCGGCACCAACTCTTCGGACGTGCGAAGGAGTAATCGTGATGGTCGTCAAACCGCGCCCGGGTTATCACACCGTTGGTTCGCACGGGGTCAACTGCGCGCAAGTCGTATCGGCGATACCGTAGGATTCACGAAAACATTCGCTACCAAAAAAATTCGAGGCGGATCAGCGATCCACCTCGATTTCAACTCGCGCAGCGAAATGTCGTTGACGGTCAGCCTTCGGTGCCAGTCTCCAAATCAGCGTCGCCGGCAGCGCTTGTGTCGGTATCGCAATCGCGGCCGGCCACTTGCTTATAGACCTCGAGTGTTCTGCGCACCATCGCCTCGAGACTGAACTCGGACTCGACGCGGCTCAGCGCCGCGTGTCCGTACTTTGCGCGCAAGTCTTCATCGTTGAGCAACAGGTTCAGCGCGTCGGCGAGCGGCGCAGGACTGGCAGGAGGGACAGTCACACCCGTCAGGCCGTCGAGCGATGCGAACGGCACGCCGGAGGCGAGACTGGTATTGACCACCGGTTTCCCGCACGCCATCGCTTCGAGCTGTACGATCCCGAACGCCTCGCTGCGCGCGACCGACGGCAGCACGAAGACATCGCAAGCGTGGTAGTACGGCGCGATCATGTCATTCAATATCTCGCCAACGAAGACTACGCGGTCCGCGACGCCCTGCTCCCGCGCGCGCTTCTCGAGGCTGGTGCGCAGCGGCCCGTCGCCGACGATCAGCAGCGTGCCATTGACCTTGGCCATCGCGTCGATCAGGTACTCGAGTCCTTTATAGTAGACCAGGCGCCCGACCGTGAGCACGATCCGCGAACCATAGCGGTTGCGAATCGCGGCAACCTCGGCGCGATCCCAGGTGCGGAAACGCTCGACGGGAATTCCATATGGGATGACAAGGCATCGCTCGCGATTCGCGGAAAGTACCTGCGAACTTTCGATGTAATTGGGAGAGGTCGCGATCAACGCGCGGCAAGCGCGCAGGAAGGCGCGCTGGAACGGCGAGTACAAGCGCGCGAGCGCCTGATGGCGAACCACGTCGCTGTGCCAGGTCGCGATCAGACGTCCGCGATGACGCGAGGCGAGGTAGGCCAGCACGACGATCGGATTGGGCAGGTGAAGATGGACGATGTCAGCGTCGGTCGCGCGAAGCTTACGCACCATTGAGGCGCATACCGGCGCGCCGGCGATGCGGAACAGCATCCGCAGGCGCGCAACGGTGACACCGTCGAGCACGGCCTCCTCACTGCGGGCATTCTCGTTGGCCACGATCACGCGCACGTCGACGGACTTGCGCAGCTCGCCGCATAGCGCCTGGAGATGAGTTTCGATGCCGCCGACGTACGGCGGATAGAACTTTCCGAGATGGACCACGCGCAGCCGTCGCCCCGCGTTGGCGGCATCGTCGTGGTGAGTGCGTGCGTTCTTCTTCTGGTTGGCCATCAGGTTGCCTGTGGGATTGTTTATTCTGACCCTGCTTGCGGCGACGCCGCGGCGATGGCGAACGCGGCGCGACAGTGGTCGCGATTGGCGCGGACCCATTGTGCGACCAGGTTGACACCCGCGCGCCATTCGACGCGGGGCTGCCAGTTGAGTTCGCGCCCGGCGCGACGAATATCGCTGATATATACTCGCTGATCTCCTGGCCGCCACGGTGCGCGAGCGTAGTCAATCTTCCGCCTCAAACGCTGTTCTAGATGCTCGATCAGATCGAGCAGGGAGATCGCGTTGCCGGCGCCGCCCCCGATGTTGTAGACGCGGCCCGCCGCAATGGTACTTGCCGCTGCGGCGTCGAACGCGTCGAGCAGGTCGTCTATGTAGAGCACGTCGCGCACCTGCTTGCCGTCGCCATAGATGCGCAGCGGAAATCCGAGCTCACAGGCGATGATGAACCACGCGACCCAGCCTTGATCCTCCATCCCAAACTGACGCGTGCCGTAGATGCACGACTGCCGAAAGACCACCGTGTTGAGCCCGTAGATGCGATGGTAGTCGCGCACATACTGATCAGCTGAGCCCTTGGAGCATCCGTAGGGCGAATGAAAATCGAGGCCATGGTCCTCGGAAATACCATGAGGCAAGTCTGAGTAGGCGTAGTGACGCAGGGTTTGCTCTACGCCCAGCGCCGTCATCTCGCCGTAGACCTTGTTGGTCGAGGCGTAGATGAAGGGCGCCTGAATTCCGGCGCGACGCACCGCTTCGAGCACGTTCAAGGTCCCCAGCGCGTTGATTTCGAAGTCGAGGCGCGGATCGGCGATCGACGTTGTCACCGCGACCTGCCCCGCCAGATGCAGGATCAGTGCGGCGTCGCGATGCGTAAGGAACGCGGCGTCGATCGCCGCGCGGTCGCGTACGTCGGCGTTGACGAACTCGAGCGCGCCCTGCCCTTCGAGCCACTTCAAGTTGCTCGCGGTACCGGCCCGCTGCAGGTTGTCGATCACGACGACCTGATCGCCGCGGCCTAGATAGCGGCTGGCCGCGTTGCAGCCGACAAATCCGGCACCGCCTGTGATTACTGCCTTCATTGCGTAGGACTCAAACCAGCTTGCCAAGCCAGCGCAACTGACGCCATTGGCTCGATGCGTTGAAATTCACTTGCGCTTGCGATCCGATCAGGATTCAGCGGCCTTCGCTTCCGCTACCGAGGCGCGGCTGCCCGAGCGCCGCCACAGATCTTCGTAGAGCTCAGCCGCGAGGCTCGCGTAGGCATCCCAGGTAAACAGCCGTGCTCGCGCGATCCCCTTCTCGCGCAGGCCGTGCTCAGATTCATCGCCACGCGCGCGGAGGATCGCAACGGCTGCAGCCGCCCAGGCACCGACGTCGCCGACGGGAGCATATACGATGGCATCGCCTCCCAACTCGTGAAGCGACGGCAGGTCGCTCGCTATAACCGGCGTGCCACACGCCATCGCCTCCAGCACCGGCAGTCCGAATCCTTCCGCCTCCGAGGGCAGCATAACCAGTGCCGCACGACGGTACACCGCCGCGAGCACCTGCGGCGTGAGCGGTGGCATCGCCACGATCGCTCCGCTAACGCCAAGGTCGCGAGCGAGATCGTCTTGCTCGGAGGTGAAGCGGCTGCCGACCCTGACCAGCCGCGCGCGCGTGAACTCGCGGCGCAGCTCGCCGAAGCTGCGCAGCAGGACGTCGATCCGCTTGCGCGCGATCGTGCTGCCGACGTGAACGATTTCGATCGTATCGGCGCTTAGGGGTCCGAGCAGCCGCGCGGCCTCCGCGTCCGCCGTCGCATCCGGCGCCGAGGTAAACGCGGTGTCGACTCCGTTGGGAATGACGACCGTGCGTTCACGCGGAACGACCTGATGCGCGACGAGCGCGTCACGAGTCGCATGGCTGACGCAGGTCACGATCGCGGCCTTGCGCAGGCCGCTCATGATCCGCGCGGTCATCGCACGAAACACCGCGGAGCGGCGCTCGCGGTCCGGCTCGAGCAGACAGCGAAACGTATCGAGGTCGTGGCAGGTCACGATAGTGCGCTCAGCGGGAAGTTGATGGACGAGCTGACTGTAACTGTGATCGACCACGTGAAAGACGTCGAAGTTCTTGCGGTTGCGGAGGAGCCACAGCGGATAACAGATCAACCGGTTGACGAAGCGGTCGAGATTTTGGGCCGAGCGTTTCAGCGTCGCAACCGGAACCCGGTCGAACAAGCGAATGTATTTTGGGCGCACCAGAACCGCCTCGACCCGGCCACGCACTGCGGATTCGAGATTGGCGTGCAGCATCTCGGCGACCAGGTCCATGCTGGGCCATCGTTCCTCGTGGAAGTCGGCGAGAATCGCAACTCTGGGTGTGGTCCGCTGCATATCCGCGCAGCACCATTCAGGTTCCAAACCGGCGCGATTGTCCACGCGCGACTTCCGCGAACAGCGCGACGAGCGCATCGAGATGCCTGTCAAGCGTGAACCGCCGCGCGACTTCGCGCGCGCCCTGGCGCAGCCGCGCGTATTCGGCGGGATCGCGCAGGCATTTTACAATCGCGCCGGCCAACCCGTCAGCCGTCGGCGGATGTCCCGGCGCCAGGTAACCGTTCACGCCGTCGCTCAACCATTCGGGGATTGCGCCCACCGCGAACCCTGCGACGGGCAAGCGATGGAGACCCGCTTCGAGTCCCGCGCGTCCAAATGGTTCGGGCCACAGACTTGGCATTACCAGCAGATCGGATTGAACGGAGAGCCGATTCAACCCGGCCTGGTCGAGCCATCCGGCGAACTCGACGCTGACGCGAGGGTCGCGCTTTGCGATTCGCGCCGCGCTCATCTCCCATCGGCGGCGCGCCGGACCCGCGCCTGCCAGCACCAGATGGACGGCGCGCCCGAGCCGTGATGCGACCTCAGGAAGCGCGTCGATAAGGACGCTGCCGCCTTTCAACCGGTCCATCCGGCCCATGAACAGAAGCCGCGCAGGAACACTGTCGCTCGTCGCAGAAGCGCTCGCATCGTTGTCAATCGCCGACTCGATTGGCCCCGAGTCGGTCGGCTCCGAATCAATCGGATGCACGATCTGGCGCACGCTTGCGGGTGCGCATCCGTGCTTCAAGAACTCGGCGCGCATATGCTCGGACGCGGTGACGATCGCGCTGTAGTTTCGCAGCACGCCGAGTCTTCGCGACTGCGTGCGATAAAGCTCGATCATGGTGAGCGGATTTGTCCCGCCGCATCGGCGGGGAAAGTACAGCGCCAGGCATTGCCATCCGAAGCGGCGGTCGCACGGCGTGACCACCGGAAACTTAAACGCCTTGAGCCCGCTGATACAGGTGCCGTGATAGTCGTGGGCGAACAGCACCGCGGGCGCGACGGTTTGCAGTTCTGCTTCCAGCGACGGAGTTGCGATCTTGTTGGTGTAAATGACGTCCGGCCGCCAGGCGCGGAGCGCCGCGAGCGCGGGCTCGAGTCCACTTTCGGCGACGCACCACGATGCGCAGTTCGCGGGCATCGTGATGGGAGCGCGGTCGGCGGGAACGTCGGTCTGGCAGAAAAAGCTGGTCTCGTGACCTGCGCGGCACAACGCTGGAACAACGAGATTGAGATATTCCTCGGCGCCGCCGATTCGCCTGCGATTCCAGTTGGCGAAGGTTATCCGCATCAATTCTGCCGCAGCGCGGCAATCGTGTGACGAACATCGAAGCGCTCGTCGTAGAGCCGACCGGCGGTGCATCCGAGGCGCATCCGCAGCGCGCAGTCGGCGGCAACCTGCTCCGTCAGACGCGCGAGCGCTTCGGCGTCGCCCGCCGGAGCAAGAGCGACCGCGCCGCTCTCGGCCCACAGCGGCTCGCTGAGTCTGCCGACCGTGGTTGCGATCGGTCGGCTATGCGCCACCGCCGCCATCGCACTGCCGTGACGCGTACAGATTCCATCGCGGTAGGGCTGGATCATCAGGTCGCATGCGGACAGGTGGAGCGAGAGATCCTCGGGCGCAAGTCCACCGCTGGCGTGGACGCGTGCGGAGAACTCCGGATGCGCGGCGGCAAAGCGCGCGCGGAACTGGTCGCTGTTCCTTCCGGCCAGCAGGACCGCGCTTGCGGGAATTCGTGGAAGCGCTGCGCACAGCAACGATTCAAGCTCGGCGGAGATCGCGCCGCCGTAGGTGCTGAAATGGCCGAGCAGCGGCGCGCCGTTGTTCGAATATCGCGATCGGATCGCGCGCGAAGCCTCGCGATCGTCGATCAGCGGGATGTTGCTAGGCACCGGCTGCCACATGATCGGCTTGCCGGACGGAACCAGTTTGTGCAGCCTGCGTTCCCATTCAGGAGTGGCGACGAAGATGCGCCCGGCGGCGCGCGCGACGATACGCGCCATCAGAGTCGTCACGGCGCCGAGAAAATTATGGCGCAGGCGCTGTCCACGCGCGATCGGATAGTTAACTTCGTGGAACATCACGGTCAGATTCATCCCGCGCTGAGCGGCGAGCCACAGGCAGAACGGCAAGTTCATCGCCTTCATGCCGTACGCATGCGGCGTGTACTGAACCAGAACGCGATCGCCCCGGTCTAAACTGAGCGAGCGACCGAGGATGCGCAGGGCGCGCGGCCCGAAGTGGCCGGGCAGCGGGTGAACGACGACCCCGTCCACGTTTGGAGCACTACCCGCGGGCGCGGGCGCCCAGACGTGCACGCTATCGCCCGCGCGCGCGAGTTCGGCAGCGACGATGCGGGAATAATCGGCGACACCGCCCGGCGTCGGCGGATACTCACCCGAGATGAGATGCCAGACCCGCATCGTTCAGACCGCCGTCCGCGATGGCGCGTCGGTTTCGATTTCGATCACGCGTGTCCGCGGAGATCCTCGAGCGACCACAAGTAGAGCCATCCGTCGTCGCGAAATTGGCCGTCGCACCATACCGGGTCGTTGATTTTTGCCAGCGGCGCGGGCAGCGAGAACGGCGGCAATTCGAGGTTGAGCTCGCGGAAGCTGCCGGTGCGGATGTCGCGGTTGGCGGTGGCGCCCGGGATGGTGGTGGCCATCAGGTAGCGCGATCCGCTCTCGACAAAATTGCGAAGCGCAGTTGTGATGTCCGCATGCGGCATGTGGATCATGCAGTGCCGGCACAGGATCAGGTCCATCGGCGGAATCGGATCGCGCGTGATGTCGAGCACCGCAAACTCGCGCCGGCGTGGCGCTCCGCGCGCGAACGCGCGGCGGTTGTCATCGATCAGCGCGGGCACGATGTCGGCGCCGAGGTAGCGATCGAGGTCGAGGTCAAGTTGGCTCATCCAGTGGAAATCGCCGCAAGCTGCATCGAGCATGGTTCGGATGCCGAAGCGAGTCAGCAGGCCGGGTAGAGCACTCCTGATGGCCTCGGTGCTGGCGAGACTGGAGCCGTGGCCGGAGCGCGACTCGGCGTTGCCCCAAAGGTTGTGACGATACAGATTGCTGAAGACGCGCCGGCGCATCCCGAGACGGCCTTCCCAGGCGATGAGCCTCGGCAGGAGCCAATCTTTGACCTTGCGATTGGTGTTCTCAGGCAAGTTCACTTACGCAGGAATCCAAGCATCGGGGACATGGCGGATAATCGCACGCGCCACAGGTTCCGATCGGCGCGAGTCAGAATTATGAACCAGCAATAGACTGCGGCGATCGCATTTGCGGCGAAGAAATCAAGCGCAAACTCGCGCCAGGTCGCTATCTCCGTGCGCGTGTGCACCCAGAACCAGACCGCGACCACCCATGGAATGCATAGAGCCACCGAGCGCAGGGTCTCGAATAAGATTGCGCGGCCGCGCATCCGTAGCGCCGGCAGACCAGGAACGGCGAATACCACGCGTCGGCGGCAAGGTACCCGAGAACAGTCCCGAGGGTCACGCCGGACATCCCGAACGGCCGTACCAACAGGAGACTGAGGGTGAGATTGAGCGCCGCGCCCGCCGAGGTCACGCCGACTCGATGGCGTGTGTCGCCCTGCATATCGACGGTATTCGCGAATAGTACGGTAAAGCCGAACAGGATGGTCTGCATCGCGGTGAGCAAAGTCAGCGCATCGCCGGCGTAGTATTGACGGCCGACCCACAGGGTCACGAAATGCCCGTTGAACGCAGCCAGCGTCCCGACCACTGCCAATCCCACGCCCACCAACAGCCGCACCAGCTCCAGCATCCTCGCCTCGAGCATCGCGGAGCCTTCGGTGGTCAAGACCTCGGCGAGGCCGGCCCAGCTTACGTTGGTTAGCGAGGTGATAAAGCCGCCGAGCACGGTGACGAGGCGCTGGGTTATCGAGAAGACCGTCACCGAGACTGGATCGATCATGTAGCCGACCACGATGTAATCGGTGAGCAGATTGACCTGCCCGCCGACACCGGTGATCGTCATCGGCCATCGCAGACGCCATAGCGCGCTCGAATCGATCGGCGCGCGCGGCGCGCTGTTCCAGCCACGCAACCGCGGAAGCGCGAAGCCGGCGGTGAGTGCGAAGAACAGCGCGGTGCCCAGGACCGCGGCCGCGAATTGTCCCGGCAAGCCGAATCCCCACCACGCGAGCAGCACTGAAGCGGCCGCGACCACAACCGACTGAATCATGAGGCCGATATTGGTCAGGTAGCCGAGTTGAAGACATTCGAGCACCAGCCGGGAGATTTCCAGCGGCGAGATGACGACCATCGCAAGGTAAATCATTGCGCCGATTCGGAGCTCGGAGCGCAGCGGCCTGCTGACCGGCACCAGGTCGGGCATGAACCAGGCAAGAATCACGGCGCACGGCAGCACCAACAGAAATGATTGCCGGATCAGCAGCCGCACGCCTGACTTCACCAGCGCTGACAAGCGGTCCCGATTGCCAGTGTTGGTGGCTCGCAGCAGGACAACCATCAGCGCGGGACTCAAGCCGAGATATAGATAGTAGAGGTATCCGTTCCATTGTTGCGCGGCGCGAAACGCGCCGAGGCGCTCGGCGCCCAGGTAGCGAAGAAGAAAAGGCGTCGCGACCAGGCCCGCGGCCATCATCACGGCGCTCTTGAGCGCGCCGCTCGTCCACGCCAGTAACGCGAGCGCTGAGCGCCCGGGGCCGCTGCGAGCGCTAGTGGCGGCAGCAGCGCTACTGCTCAGGTCGGTCTCAGCAGCCAACGATCACGAAACCACGGGATCACATTGGGAATCTGATGCGGCCGTCGAGGGTACGATCATTCGCGAACATGAGCGCGCGGCGTTCATGAGGCCGGCTTGCGCGCGAACATCATGAGGTTGTCGCTGAACCACCGCCCACGCAGAAACGAGGGCCAGTACCTGGCACTCCTCGGTATTCTACCGCTGTCGGTGTAGCGGATCTGAATATCCTCCAGGCGGTTCTCCGTGGCGATTCTGGTCAAGTCTATCTCGAGCAATGCGGTCAAATGCGCTGGATACAGTCCCTCCGCCTGCTGAAATGCCTGGAACTGTTTCCGCGTCAACAGCGTCAGCAAACTCAACAGACTGAGTTGGTTCGGAGTGGTTATGAAAATCCAGCCTCCGGGGCGGGCCAGCCTTACCAATTCGCGCACCAAGGCGCGAGGATTTTCCACGTGCTCTATGGTCTCGATGCAGGCGACGACTTCGGCCGAATCTTGAGGGAGCGGAACGCAGCCGGAATCCAGGTCTAGTTCGTGGAATTCCGCTTCGGGCGGGAGGCCCTCGTAGCGGGCGACGTCCACGGCGACATAGCGCCCGAAGCTTCCTCTCACCGACGCCCACAGGTGTCCCCGACCGCATCCGACGTCGATCAGGGTGCCGCCCGAGCGATGAACCGAACCAATCGCCGCTGCGACCATATTGTAAAGCGGGGCACCACTCTCGCCCGCGCTTAGCAGTGCGCGCGAGCGAGCGTCAGTCTCGATGGGTTGGCCGCGGTCTGCGTTGCCAGACAATCAGTTGCGCACCGATTGCAATTCGATGCCGGCAGTCCCGATCCGCGTCGTGGGCGCCGTGCCTTCGGCGACCTCGACAATCTCGCGCGATACGGCATCCCAGGTGCGGAGGCGAAGCATCTGTGCCAAAGGCTCGATCCGCTCTCTCCATTGCGACATGTCCGCGCGCCATGCGCGCAATCGAGCGGCGAGCTCGCGCGCGTTTTGCGGATCGTTGAGTAGAAGATCGCGTAGTTCAGCCGGGTAACGCTCCGCAACTCCGGCCGACGCCGTGACGATCGCGGGTACGCCGCGGCACAGCGCTTCCTGCACGTTCAGTCCGTACGACTCGTAGCGAACCGGACTGACGAGCAGATCCGCGGCTGCGAGCAATTGGTCCACCCGCTCAGTGAATCCGAGCATCGTGATGCGATGCGTGAGCCCGGCCGCCGTAACCGCGTCGCGCCAAATCGCGCTGCCGCGTCCCTCTCCCGCGACCACCAGGTCAGCGTCCCATAGGGGATCGGTACACAACTGCTGCCACGCGGCGAACAGAGTGTCGAATCCTTTTCGGGAGTCGTAGCCGAGCGCTCCGACAAAGGCCACAATTGGCCGCGACTGGTCCTTGCCGAGCCATTGGCGGGCGCGCACGCGCTCCTCTTGCGATGCTGGGGAGTGATAGTCGGAGCCGAGGTAAACGGTATATACGCGCTCGGGCGCAAGACCAAGGTGATCGATCAGGTCGCGACGGGTGCGCTCCGAGTTTGCGAGCATCACGCGCGCGCATTGGAGCGCGGCCTTCTCCCGCCAGCGCGCGAGCAGTCCTTGCAGGCGAACTTTCAGGCTCGACCACAGCGGCATGCCCGAGGCGGAGGCTGGCCACGCGCGATGGACATAGTGCACCCAGTTGATGTCGGGCCAGATACAGTTGCCCCCGTTTACAACCACGCGCGCATCAGGTGAGCGTGCGAGAACTGCGCGTGCGACCTTGCGCCCGCGTGCGCCGAGGAGCCATTCGCCGAGCATGAACGAGGAGCCCGGCTTGGACACCCGCTCGATGGTTACGGTCGGCGCGGACTCGAATTCGGCGTCGAAATCGTGACCAACGAGATACAGCGGAGTGCCGCGCGCGGCCAGAAAGCGGGCGAGCGAGGCGTTGGCCTTGTCCATACCGCCGCGGAAATGGAATCCGGCAGCGACAATGACCCAAGGCGTGCGCGCGCTCTCATCGGGAGAGCCGCCGCGGGAACCGCTAGCCAAAATGGCGCCTCGGCTCGAGGCTGGGGAAATGCAACTGCCGCTGGTAAGCCGCGCTTTCGACGGGCTGCGGCTGCGGCGCCGCGATCCAGCCGGCGTAAAAGAGCAACATCACGGTGAATGGAATCGCCGCGAGCAATCCGGTGCCGATGATTGCGGTAGCGAAGTATCCAAGGCACATGTACCAGGCGAGACGGCGCGCAATGAACCAGGTCTCGGAGCTGTCCGCGGCTTTGCGCGTCAATACAAACGCTATAAACGCAAGCCACAGAATGAGGCCGGGCAGTCCTTCCTCGAGGAGGATGCGGACGTATTCGTTCTCAATCCACATGCGATTCTTCACGCGCCCTTCCAGGAAGTACGGGATGCTGGTACCGCCGCCGCCGAGCCCGTTTCCAACCGGGTACTTCACTGACCAGATCGACGAAAGGCTGATTAACGGCGACTCCGATTCGCTGCTCGACCATGCTGGCGTCCTCAAGTTGGGTGAAGCGTTGCAAGCGGTCGGAGGTGGCCACGATGTAGCCGATTCCAACGATGACGAGGGTCCACAGAATCCACGACTTGACCGGAAGCCGGCCGGTGAGCGTCACCACTATTCCCAGCGCCATCAGAAAGGCCGCCTGAGTACGCGACGCACACAGAAAGACTCCAAGGATCGCGGCGAACATGGCAGACAGGAGGAGCCATCGCTTCCAGGGTTCGCGCTGCGCCTGCAACCATGCCGACAGCAGAATCGGCAGGCTCATGATCATGGTGGCGCCGTATCCTGCGGGATTAACGAAGGTTGCGGGAATCCGGAAGAAATTGCCGCGGGTAACATCGCGAGCGGCATAGATGACGCTGGTGGAGGCGTTGTGCGGAAGAAACCTGCTGACCCCCCAAATGTACTCTGCCACGCCGAAGGCGAACGCACCCAGGTTGAAGATCGCGAGCCACACTGCCAGCAGGTAGAGTTCCTCGTCTTCGAGCACCGCACCGATCAGGACCGCCGGCAAAAAGAAGAGCGCGCTGCGAAGACCCACCAACTGGATCAGAAAATCCTGCGCCGGGACGAAGAGCAGCAGGGTTGGCCAGAGCGCTAGAGCCACGACCCACGGCCAGATCTTGCGCACCTTGCGATATTGGACCTCGTTAAGCGGCAATACCCACGCCGAGAGATAGAATCCCAGGCACGCTGCGTCGAAGATGAAGTGAGAGCCGTTCTGCGGCAGGTTCGCGCGAATCAGGCCGTAGGAATAACCGACGCCCAGGACCGAGGCCATCCCGGGACCTAGGCCGCGCCGGCCGCATAGCAGGCACAAAACAAAAGCTCCAAAGCAGATTAATAGCGAGAGCATCGTTACCTGGAGGCGGCCCTGTTGCGGATGAAATTCACCTTCAGCCTTTGGCCGTGTCGCGATGCATCAAAAAGCATAGCGAGTCCCCGGAGTACTGGTCGGGGAGCACCAGCCTCAACGCCGAGCCGATCAGGCCCGGGATGAGGCGGGAGTCGAAGCCTCCCTTTTCCGGATAGGTCCAAACCTGCGAGATCACCAAGTGATGGCGGCGCAGGATGCGGTCGAGGATGCTGGGAAAGATCGGAAACAGATGCTCCGGATTGGCCTTGTAGTCAAAATTTGCGACCTTTCCGGTCAGAAAAAACCTGGCGCGCGATCTGACCGAATGGATATTTGGCGTCGTCATCAGGAAGACTCCGGAGTCTGCCAGGTGGCGCGCGACGTGGAAAAACAATCTTCCCGGATTTTCCAGATGCTCGACCACCTCGATCGCGGTGACGAGATCAAAGGTCCTGTCCCCAAGCCCGAGATCGTCGTCTTGGTCCAGGTCCGCGCGCCGGATGATGGCGTTGGGGATCCTGTTCTCGGGCGGATCGGCGTCGACGCCGTAGAGCACGCGGAAACCGTTGTTGGACAGGCGGTTCAGCCAGGCTCCGCTGCCACAGCCAAGATCGAGGACGGTGGTATCAGGTCCGATTCCGGGCAGCTTCGCGATCCTTTGGAACAAGAACTCATGGTCGCCCGGCAGCGTCCGTTCTTCCAGGGATTCAGACATGTGATTCACGAAGCGACCCGTCGCTCGTATTCCTGATCCGATTTGCGTGAACGAGTCGGATCGCTGAGAGCTCAACGGATAACCCTGCTCCACTTTCCATTGGTCGTATCGCGGCGGATCAGGAAGCAGATTACATCGCCCGAGTAGCGGTCAGGAAACAGCATCGCCAACGCGGAGCCGATTAGCGCGGGAATGCGGCGGGAATCGAAGCCGCCTTTTTCCGGATAGGTCCAAACCTCCGCAACCTCCAGAAGATGGCGGCACAGAATTCTGTCGAGGAGGCTCGGGATGATAGGGAACACGTGATCGGGATGGCCCTTGTAATCGAAACCGGCAACCCTTCCGGTGACGAAGAACCTCGCACGCGAGCGCACTGAATTGATATTTCGCGTCGTCATCAGGAAGAACCCGGAGTCGGCCAGATGGCGCGCCACGTGGGAGAACAGCTTGCCGGGATTTTCCAGATGCTCGATCACCTCGATCGCGGTGATGAGGTCAAATGCCTTTTCACCGAGCCCCAAATCATCGTCGCGCTCGAGGTCGGCGCTGCGGACAATCGCATTTCCGATCTCCCCATCCGGCGGACTCTGATCGACGCCATGGAGGACGCGGAAGCCATTGCGCGACAGCCGGTTCAGCCATGCTCCGCTGCCGCAGCCCAGATCGAGCACGGGAGTGTCAGGTCCGATTCCCGGCAGGCTGCCGATCCTTTTGAATAAAGATTCATGCAGGCCGGCCAGAGCGAACTCTTCCATCGACTCGGGCATTTAGTTCAGGGAGTGCTGAGCGGTTCCGGCCGCGGGGCCGGCGCGGCCTCGTACCTGCGCGACGAAATCGTATCGGCAAGCAGGTCCGCCAATTTGCCAAGCTGTTGCGCCGGGTCGGTGAGCTCGTGGGCGCGCGCGGGCCCCATCGCAGCAAGCGCGCGGCGCGCGCGAGGATTGGTGATAAGGCTTTTGAGCGCGGCCGCCAGCGCCGTGAGATCGCCCGGCGGAACCAGGATGCCACAGGACTCGCCGACCACTTCGTTAGCGGCTCCGACTCTGGTGGTGATAACGGGCAGACCGGCGGCGAGCGCCTCGACGAATGCGATTCCGAACGGTTCCGGACCGGCGTTGGGCTGACAAAAAATATCGGCGGCGGAGAGCAAGCGTGGGACGTCGGCACGCTGGCCAGCGAAGCGCACGCGACCAGAAATTCCCAGGCGCGCGGCCTGCTGCTTGAGCGATTCGAAGTAACGAGCTTCGCTGGATCGCTGGGGACCGCCGACCTGCCAGCATATCCATCCGGGCACCTCACGCAGCGAGCCCAGAGCCTCGAGGTGCAGAGCGTGACCTTTCCACGGTTCCATGCGGCTGGTCTGCACGATAACGGTCGCGTCGGGATCGGTATGAAGCTCGGCGCGAATCGCGGCGCGGGAATCTTCGAGCGCACCGGGGTCGGCCGGCGAAATGGGATAGTACAGGAAGTCAGATCGCGCACCCGGAAAGGCTTCGCGCAGCATGTCCAATGTGAACTTGCTGTTGCATAGCGCGAGGTCGGGAATCGTTTGATGCGCCCATCGCTCGAGCCAGTGCCCGGGAGCAAAAGGTCCGTGGACCCAGAAGACCAGCGGCAGGCCGGCGGCGCGCACTGTCGAAGCGAAAATTGCGTGCGCCCATGCGAGATGGCAAATGACGACGTCGAAGCGGCGCTCGGCGATGAGCGACTGCAAGCGCCGTCGCGCGCGAAGCACTGATAGTGGGTAGCGAACCCGGACCTGGCCGAGGCGATGCACGCTGGCGTGGGCAGCGTCGAGCTCGTCGGCGAGGCGGCCCTCGAAGCAAATCCCGAACTCGGGTTGCATCCGCGCGCACAAGGCGCGATTTCGCGCGAGCGTCGTAAGCATCGTCTCGACGCCGCCATAGAGCTTGCCGCTGACGAGATGAAGCACGCGGATCGCGTCGTCGCGATGCGCGACGTCCGCGATGCGGCCATTGACGATCGCATCGCGCGCCAACGCGGCTCGCGCGGAGGCGTCGCGATGCGGCGATCGTCGAGCATCGTGCGCGTCGAGCACGCGCTGCAGCGAATCATGCAGTCGATGCAGTTGGAGGCGGGGGTCGCAGAGGTCGGCGGCGCGACGGGGGCCTGAGTTGCCCAGGTTGCCACGCATCGAGGGATCGGCGATCAGTTCGCGCAGGGTCGCGGCCAATTCGCGGACGTTGCCGGGCTCGACGAGGCGGCCGCAGGTTTGATCGACGATCTCAATTGCGCCGCCGATTCGGGTACTTACGACGGGCAGGCCGCTGATGAGCGCCTCCACAAACACCGTTCCAAACGACTCCGCCTCCGAATTGGGCTGGCAGAAAATGTCGGCCGCGGCCATCAAGCGCGCGACGTCCGAACGTTGCCCGACAAACCGCACGCGGTCGGCTATTCCAAGCTCGGCGGCCTTGAGCTCGAGCGATCGCAAGTAGGTGACTTCACGTTCGCGCTGCGGACCGCCGACTTGCCAGCACACCCATCCCGGCACGTCGCGGAGCATCCCGAGCGCTTCCAGATGGAGCGTGTGGCCTTTCCATGACTCCAACCGGCTCACCTGGATGATCACCACCGCGTCGTCAGCGGTTCCCAGCTCGGAGCGCATCGCCGATCGCGCGCCCTCGAGCGAGCGCGGATCGGTGGCGCTCACCGGGTTGTACGCGACTTCGATGGGCATCGACGGATAGAGCGCGTGCACCGCGCGCATAGTGAACTTGCTGCTGCATACCGCGAGATCGGGCGGCGTGAGTTGCGCCCATCGCTCGAGCCAGTCGATGCGGAAATTGGCGTCGTGGAACGATCGGATCAGCGGCAAGCCGGCGGCGCGCACCGTCGAGGCGAAAATTGCGTGCGCCCATGCGAGGTGGCAGATGACGACGTCGAAGCGTCGCTCGGCGAAAAGTTTTTTGAGCCGCCGCCGCGCTCGCGCGACGCTGAGCGGATAGCGCACCCGCGTCTCACCCAGGTAATACACCGGCGCACCGGCGGCCTCGAGCTCCTGGCTTAGGCGTCCGGCAGAGCAAACCGCAAACTCGGGCTGCATCTCGGGGCACAGATCGCGGCATCGCGCGCGCCGCACGAGCGTGGCTTCGACGCCGCCATAGAGTTTGCCGCTTACGATATGCAGAACGCGCACGAAATTGCCCTCGTTGGCGAAGGAGCCCACAGTCATCGTATCGCGTGGCACCGCTCTGGGAGCCGATTGTCCGCAGGCATGCGAAGTCTCATCAGGCCGCGGCCGAGCTGATCAATGCGCCGTAGATCGGAAGCAGCTCTTCGGTCTGGCGCTCGCGGCTGAAACGGAGTTCAGCCGAGCGGTGGCCGGCCGCGCCGAGACGCGCGCGCAGATCGCGATCGGTTGCCAACTCCGCGATTCGCGCGGCCAGCGCGGACGCGTCGCCCGCCGGATGCGCGAGCGCGTCGACACCCGCGGTGAAAATTTCTGAGGCGCCGCCGACCGCGGCGGCGATAACCGCGCGCCCGCACGCCATCGCCTCGGCGATCGCGCGTCCGAACGGCTCGGGCTCGGTGCTGGCGTGAACCGCGATGTCGATCGCGCGCAGCGCGGCGGCGGGATCCTCGACGAACCCGGTGAACCCCACGCGCCGCTCCAATCCGAGCTGCGCGGCGGCCGCGCGCAATTCCTCGAGGCTGTACTGGCTGCCCTCACTGCGATAGATCGGGCCGCCGATCACGTAGCCGCGGACCGGAAGATCGGCGGGCAGCGAGGCGAGCGCACGCAGAAACACTTCGTGACCCTTCCATCGCGCGAAGGTGGCGAGCAGCCCAACCCTGACGACGCCGGCGCCGGCCGGTGGCAGTGCGCAGAGCGCGTCGAGGTCGAGCGCCAGGCCCTGGGGAGAAAAAACCGCGAGATCGATCGCGTTGTAGATGCGAACCACCTTGAGGCCGGGACCGCACGCTTCGCGCAGGTCGCGGGCCACGCTGTCGGAGTTCGCAATCGCAACCGCGCAGCGTCCCGCGTGGATCCGCATCAGCCGCGACATCATCGGACGCGCGCGCACGTAGTCGCGGACGTGCCAGACCAGCGGAGTGCGCGGCGCGATCGTCCACGCGCCCATGATATGCATCTTGAAACCATTGGTATGGACGATTCCGGGAGCGAACTCTCGCATGACCGCCCGCAGGCGCCGCGCGTATGCCAGGGTCGGCGCACTGGCTAGCCCGAGTCCGGCGATCAACGATGCGCGATTGCGCGCGCGGCCGGCCAGACCGCCCGCGGCGGAATCGCCCAGGCGCGCGAATGCGCCCGGAAATTCGATCACGGTGGTGCGCACGTCGAGGTCTCGAGCGCGCGCTGCCAGCGGGCCATCACTGCCGGTGATCAGCCCGAGTTCCCATCCCGGCTCTGCGGCGTGCACGCACGCCATGATGTCGAGCAGGCTCCGCTCCGCGCCGCCAAGCTGGCCGGAGGGGTTCAGGTAGACAATTTTCATGCGGCGCGCAGATGGTGGCGCACCGCGAAATCGCGCAGCACCACGAAGGCGAGGACTTGGAGCGGACTCACGCGCCGATCACCGGCGGTGAAGCGGCTCCAAATCTCGCGCACGCCGGCGGGCTCGACGCCCAGGTCACGCCAGGTCGCTGCGTCGTGGGCGGAGTCGCGCGCCAGATTCGCAAGCGGGCGATGCTCGAGCAGCCACACGCCCCACGGAAACGTGAAGCCGCGTTTGCTGCGCTTCCAGACGGCTTCGGGCAGGCGCGGGCCGACGATATCGAGCAGGAGCGGCTTGGGACGCGGGTCAGGCCGCTTCCATTCTCCCGGCATCGCGAACACCGCCTCGACCAGGCGATGGTCGAGGAGCGGCACGCGGTACTCGATCGGCGCCGCCATGCTGAAAGCGTCGGCGTCGCGCAGCAGCATATGCCGCATGTAGAGATTGAGTTCGAAGAAGCTCAGGCGATTGGTCTCGTCGAGTGCGCCGGCTTCGGCGCGAAGTTCATCGAGCAGCGCATCATCGACGCCGGTGATCTCATCGCATCCGTCGGGCAGTGGATGCAGCGTGCGGCGCTCATGTGGCAGAAACAGTTCGCGCCGCAACAGGTACATCGCGAGCGGTTCGGCCGGCCGGTTGGAGGTCTCGGTGAGCTTGGCGCCGAGCCGGCTGCGCATCATGGCGCCGCCGACGCGCGCGGCCGCGTTCTTGAGCAGGTTCTGCCGGATCGCGATCGCACGCGGCACATCGGCGAAACTCGCGTAGCCACCGAACAGCTCGTCACCGCCGAGGCCCGAAAGCGCGACCGTGAGGCCGGCCTGACGCGCGGCACGGCTTACGAAATAGCTGTTGAACCCGTCGACGGTCGGGGAATCCATCGCGGCCAGCGCCGCGTCGAGACCGTCGAGCACGTCGGAGGCGCTAAGGCGGATAGTGCGATGATCGACGCCGAACGCGCCCGCGGTAACTTGCGAGTCCGCGCTTTCATCGAATTGGCCGGCGTCGAAACCAATCGTGAGAGTGCGCAGAGTCCCGGTGGCCGCTTCCGCGGCGAGCGCGAGAATCGACGCCGAGTCCACGCCGCCGCTCAGGAACAGGCCCAGCGGAGCGTCGCTGAGCAGATGCATCGCGACTGCCTCGCGCGCGATCGAGCGCAGTTGCTCGAGCGCCTGCGGGCGCGACAGCGGTGCGTCCGAGCGTGGCGGAAGATGCCAGTACGTGCGGCGCGTAAGTTCGCGTCCGGTTTCGAGGTCGAGGCGCCAGGTGGTGGCGGGCGCCAGCATCTCGATTCCATCGATCAAGCTTTCGTATCCCTGGACGGCGCCCTGCGCGAGATAGCCTTCGAGCGCGGCGCGGTTGGCGCGCGGCGAGATCGTATCGGCGCCGAGCGCGAGGATTGCGCGGATCTCGCTGGCGAAGACCAGGCCGCCATTGGGGTGGCGATAGACATAGAGCGGCTTTATTCCGAGGCGATCGCGATAGAGCGTTGCGATGCCGCGGCTTTCGTCGACGATACAGATCGCGAACATGCCGCGCATGTGATCGACACAATCGTCGCCCCACGCGCGCCAGGCGTGGAGGATAGCCTCGGTATCGCATCGCGAGCGGAACTCGAAGCCGAGCTCGGTGAGCTCGCGGCGGAGCTCGGGGTAGTTATAGATCTCGCCATTGTAAACGACGCAGTTTGGCTTCTGACCGGAGGCTGGAGCGTCGAACATCGGCTGATGGCCCGCAGGGGATAGGTCGATGATCGCCAGGCGCGTGTTGATCAGGGTAGCCGTGGGGACGGGCCGCGCGACGCCTTCGTCGTCGGGGCCGCGATGGCGGATGCCGGCGAGGAGAACCGAGGCCATCAAGCCGCCGTCGTCGCGGATACCGACAAGTCCTGCTATTCCGCACATGTTAGGTTGTTAGCTGCGGTCTGCGATGCGAGGTCGTCGGCATATCGACAGCAGTGCCGAGAACACTCATCTTTGAGTAATAGGTCGAAAGGTTCGCTTCGATCCGGAGCGTGTTCTGAGCGTGGCAAGGGACTCCGGCAGCCTTTGTTCAGGATGCGTCCACGCAATTCGTCGGCTCATTGAGCGACGGTGGCTTCGGTCCGTTTCCTTTTTTCGCTGCTGGAGAAATCACGCACTCTTTAGGAGGACGTTCCTTTCTTTGGTGGCGTCATCGGGACGATCGGTGGTTTCGTGCGCTTCTTTTTCCTAAAGAAAATTCGCAGCCTTACCGCGCGACGTTCGTTACTGCGGGTTTTTTAGTTGGGCTGCTCCTTCGGCTAGTTTTCTTTGGAATTGGGAATAGTCGCCCCTTATGGTTCGGTCGTCTGGGGCCAGGGCTACTGCCTGGCGGTAGGCGGCCTCCGCTGAGGTGTATTCGAATCTTCCTTGCTCGGTCAGGGCTAGCAGGTAGTAGGCTTGGGCCGAGTCGGGTTGTAGTTCTATCGCGCGTTGCAGGGTTAGGGCTGCTCGGTCGTAGCGTGCTTGACGGTAGTAGACCTCTCCTAGCGAGTAGGCGGTTTCGTACGATGCGGGCCGGTACTCGAAGGCTTTGCTGTAGCCGGATTCCGCAAGGGTGTAGAGCTCGCGGCGGCGCGCGTATAGACCTAACCAGCTGTACAATTGGTACGGATCGGCGCCGTTGTTGACGCCTTCATCGGCCAGCGCCAGCGCCGCGTCGGCGCGCTTGGGCTCGCTCACCAGCAGCTCGATGAGTCCCTGATAGGGCGTGGAATCATCGGGGGAGTTTGCGATCGCCTTGCGGAAAATCGTTTCGGCGGCGGCATTGTCGCCGGCGTGCGCCCACGCCAGCCCGCCCAGCGAAAGTAACCTGGTTTGCTCGGACGGCTGATCGGCGGTGCGCGCCGCTTCGTCATAGAAGCGCGCTTCGGCGTCGAAGCGTCCGAGCGCGTCGTAGAATTGTCCGAGACCGTCGACCGCGTCAGGGTAACCGGCTTGCACCGCGTCGCGCAGCCCGGCTTCTACGGCACTCTGCTCGGCGGGCGCCAGCCACGGCGTGAGCTGCGGGAGAAGATAGGAGTGATACTGCGCCGAAGGCGCGGCGGCCGACGATGCCCTGAGCTGCAGCATCGCATCGGACAATTTCCCCGCGCGCTCGAGTTCCTGCGCATAGCGGTCGCGCGTGTGCGGGTTGGTGGGATCGAGCGCGACGGCGACTTTCAGCTCGGCAAGCCGCTGCGCGGGAGTGAGTCCGTCGCGCAGCGCCCACAGCGTGGTCATGTGCGCGAACGCGTCGGCGGGATAGGACAAGAGCATCGCGCGCGCCACGTCGCCATTGACGGGAGGCTTAATATTGTACGGATAGGAGCTGCGATCCTGGGCGAGGACCGCGATTAAAAGCGCCAGCGCCGCCAGCGCGCCGCAAATGGGAAGAATATTTCCCGCCGCGCTCTGAGGCTCGAAGTCTGGCTCCTCATCCTGTTCCCGGTCTGGCCGGAAACCTTGCCCCCGGCTGTGCGCAGAGCCGCGCCGATGGTATCCGCCTTCACGAGGGCGCGCGAGCCGGAACGCGAGCCCGAGCATCAGCACGAACAGGAACGCATTGGCGGGGATCTGCAGGTCGAAGTCGAAGAACTCGGCGACCACAGCCACTGCCATGCCCGCAAGGAATGCGGCGAACAGCGGATAGCGGCCCGGCGAGATCGAGCGCACGCGCCGGATCATCGTGGCGCCGATTCGATAAAACAGCCAGGCGAGTAGCGCGAAGCCGACTATCCCCGCCTCGGCCAGGAACTGCAGATAGTCGTTGTGGACCTCGCTGAAGTAGAGCTCCGACCACGGCAGCGCCTGGTAGCGCGTGAACACTTCGGGCCAGTCGGCGAGGCCGACGCCGAACAGCGGGAAGTCGTGGATCACGCGGAGCGCTCCCCGCCATGCGTAGAGGCGGCTGAAGCTGTCGCCGCCGCCCAACTCGTGGAGGCGAGCCTGGGCCTCGGTGCGGGCATCGGCGCCGACGAACAGCAAGGCGACCACCAGCAGCAGGGAAATACCGGCAAGAGTGTAGGCAAGCACGCGCGATCTGGATTCGCGAATGCCCATCACCCACTGCTCGTCGGTGCGGGCCAACACGATAGCGGGCAACAGGCAGGCGGCGAGGATCAAGCCCAGCCATCCAGCGCGCGATCCGGTGAGCAGGACTACGACGAAGATCGCGAAGGCCGCGGTGGTGCAGAAAATCTGGAACTCGCGAGCCCATCGGCGCGGCGTGAGCAGCGAAGGGAACAGCGCGCCGGAGAGCGCGAGCGGAAAAGCCATCCCGAGGTAAACCGCGAAGTGATCGGGATCGACAAACGGGCCGCGCGCGCGATCGCCGACGAGCAAGTCCGGCTGGCCCCAGTCCAGCGGCACGTAGAACCAGAGCACCTTGCCGTTCCAGAAAATTCGTTCGAAAAATCCGATCCCCGCGAGAATGACGGCGACCGAGATGATGGTGAAGACCAGGGTGCGCGCAAACGGATAATCGGCGCGCGGATCGAGGTCCTCGCCGAGCGGATAAAACGCGACCAGCAGAAACATCGCGGCCAGCGCAGCCCATCCCAGCATCGCGCTCCAACTGAGCGCAGCGGCAACCGCGAGCGGCCGCCATCGCGCGGTCCAGAACTCCGGTCCCAGAGCTGCGCGCGAATGGCGCGCGGCGCGGGTTCCGTTGGCGACCAGCGGTGCGCGCGGCTGGAACGGAATCGGGACACGGTGGCGAACCTCGTCAAGAGTCGGCAGCAGGACCGGCTGCTGAGAGCCAGCGTCCGCATTGGGGTCCGCGCTCGGCATGGAAACCGAGGGCAGCTCCGCGTACGGCGCGCTGGTGGGCCATCCGGGAAGACTGGTCGCGTAGAGCCGCCAGGTTGCGGGCGATACCGCCTTGATGACGCGGGGCGGCAGGGGCAGGATTTGGAAAGCCAGATAGCCCAGCAGGACCAGCAGCGGAATCGCAACTGAGCGAAGGTCGGCGGCGGCGGTTCGGTCGGGCGTGCTCTCCGGATCGTGCCGCCACAGCTTGACCATCCAGGCGATCACCAGCACAAAAATCACCGCCTCCATGGACACATAGGCCCAGGGAAGAACGGAACCGATCGCCAGGGGCGTGAGGATGACCAGGAGGATGATTCCTCCGGTCACGAGGTGGTCGAGGCGGCGCAATATTTTCGCTCGGAAAGTCGGCGGCTAAGTGGGAGTGGACACCAACCCCGGGGCGACAGCGATGGGCACGATTAGAGACTGGCGGAATGCTGTCGAGCCCGGGCGCGGGGCAGATCAGATCAGCTCCTCTTTCTCGGCCTCATCAGCCTTCGCCGCGGCTTCCGGATCATAGCGAGTGTAATGATTGTAGTAGTAGTGCTGGTAGTACCGGTAGTCGGGACTCTGGATATTTACCTTGTTGAGCACGACTCCGAAAATTTTTGCGCGCGCGAACTCCAGGCGCGCCTGCGCCGCCTTAGCCTGCTGCTTGGCGGTCTGCTCGCTGTTGACGACCAGCACCACGCCGTCGACCATGGTCGACAACAGGAGTCCGTCGCTAACCGGCATCAGCGGCGGCGAATCGATTACCACGATGTCATAGATCTCACCGAGCTCCTGCAGCGTCTGGCGCATCTTGTCGGAGGCAAGGAGCTCGGTGGGATTGGGCGGATAGGATCCGGAGCTAAGCAGGGACAGCCCGTCGATTCCGGTCGGACGCACCAACTCGCCAAGATCGCGGGTGCCGGTGAGCGCTTCGGTCAGCCCGAAGTGATTGTCGATGGCGAGAATCTTGTGGCATCGCGGGCGGCGCAAGTCGGCGTCGACCAGGATCACCTTGGCGCCGGTGTTGGCGAACAACACCGCGGTGTTGGCGGCGGTCACGGTCTTGCCTTCGGAGTTGGTGGCGCTGGTGAACAGGATCGTCTTGGGCGGCGAGCCCGCGCGCGAGAGCATCAGGGCGGTGCGCAGAGTGCGGTAAGCCTCGCCGATGAGAGAGTACGGTCCGTGCGCGACCACCAGTTCCTTGGCATAGCTGAGCTTCAGTGCATGTTCATTTTCGCGCACGCGCAGAGGAGCGTAGGACTTGTCGCCGGAGCGCGAGAACGCGGGAATGACCGCGAGGTTGGGCACGCGCAGGATGCGCTCGACGTCTTCGGGCGTTTTGAGCGTGTTGTTGAGATATTCGAGGAGGAAGGCGAGCGCGATCGCGCCGGCCAGCGACACCGCCATCGCGCGCATGATGTCCTGCATGCGGTTGGGGCTCGAAGGTGAGCGGGGAGCCTCGGCCTCATCGACGATCAGGATATTGGAGGACTGCGCTTCGGCCGCGAGGCCGACGTCCTTCATGCGCTGCAGCACGCTGTCGTAGAGCTCGCGGTTGGTGTCGACTTCGCGCTGCAGGATCGCATACTCGACGGCAGCGTCGTTGAGACTGAGCGCTTGGCTCCGCTCCTTGTCCATCTCTTCCTGCAGCTTCGATTCCTTCATCTGCGCTTGTTCGTAAGCGCCGGTGGTGGAGTCGAGCACCGCGCGAATTTGTTCGTTGATGCGGTTCTGCACCTCCTGGCGCCGGGCCTGGAGCTGGCGCAGCGGCGGATAGTCAGGCTTGAACTGCTTGCTCATGCTGGCGTACTCGGCGTCGACTGCGCTGAGTTGCTGCTCCATGGTGGTGATAAGGGTGTTGGTCATTACGGCCGGGAGCGCATCGTAGCGATGATTCTTGATTTGCTGGACCTCCGCCTCCAGGCCGATGCGATCGACCTGCGCGGAGGTGAGGTCCTTGCTGAGCTCGGCGACGCGATCGAGCACGACGGTTTCCTTGCCGTCCAGAGACATCAGGCCGGGGATGATGCCTTTCTGACGGCGGTAATCGTTGAGCGCGATCTCGGACTTGGTGAGTTGCTCTTTGAGCTCGACCAGCTTCTCCTTGAGGAAGGCCTCGGCCTCTTCGTTGGCCTGGCTGTGCAGTTCGATTCCCTGACGGATGTAGGCATGGGCGTGCGCATTGGCGAGCCGCGCCGACAGATTCGCATCGGGAGTGGTAAAGGAAATTTTGACCAGGCTGGTATCGGGCACCGGGTTGATCGCAAGACCGCCCAGGTAGCCATCGATCAAGCCCGGACTAACGCCGAGCGTCATCCTGGCCGCGGGCGGAGGCAACGCGACGCGGTGGTCGGCGCCGGCCACGCCACTATGGCTGACGCGGGTGGACAGCCAATGACGCGCGCGCGCGATGAGACCGGGGCGGGCAGGCTTTCCATCGCCGACGAACAGGGGATCGTGATCGAGACCCTCGCTGCGGATCACGGACGCCGCCAGGCTCCGGCTCCTTAAGATCTCGTACTGGGTCTTGTCGAAGTCTTCGTAGTAGTCGCCCTCCGGGGAATCTGAATCATCCTGCTGCGGAGCTCGATTGCCGAGCATGGTGGGCGTTCCGGGCTTGAGCAGCAAGGTCGCAGCGGCGGTGTACAAGGGAGTGAGCATGTAAACGCGCAAGGTGGTGAGCACGGTTACCGCGACGAAGATCGCGATGATCAGGCGCAGGTGCTTGCGGATGGTGTGCCAGTACTGAACGACGTCGAGGCGGCCTTCGTCCTGCTCGAAGAACAGGGCGCGCGACTGCAGAGCGGAGTTGTCGGTCGGAGGCGGCGGCGTCGGCCGGATAAAAAATGGCGATGGCTGGGTCATTAGTCAGTTACCCCTTGCTCAAAAGGCAGGAATAGGGAGTCCGAAGCCGACCCTGGTGAGTACGTTGTAGAAAACATAGGGGCCGATCTTGAGGTTCGAGTATGGCACCGTAAGGACGTCATTGGCGCGAACCGGGAGATCCGGCTCCTGGCCGTTCTCGACCGCGCTGAGATCGATCGGAACGATGATCTTCTCGCCATTGCGCTGACTGCGGATGAGCCTGATGCCGGCGGTGTCGGCAGCATACATGGGACCGCCGGCGGCGCCGATCGCGCCGAGCACGGTAAGGCCCGAGCCGACCGCGAAGTGTCCCGGATATTGCACCCATCCGGTGACCATCACGTCGCCTCCGCCGGGCACCACGATTACGTCGCCAGGCTCGACGGGCATATTGGTATATTTTCCAGCGCCGGTAAGCGAGGTGCTCTTGAGCGAGATGATGATGGCCTGCGCGTTGGGCGAGTTATGCGAATATTCCCGGGCCGCGAGCATCGCGATGTCGGTCTCGACGGGGCTTCCGGGGTCGACCGCGGTCGGCTTGGAGCCGGAGTTGGAATCGGTAGTGGCGGCCGAGCTCGTAGTGGGACCGGCGATGTTGATGTCGGGAGACGATGCTCCCGGCACGCCGGGCAGCAAGACGATTTCGTCGGCGGCGTTGGCGTCGGTACCGCCGGCGCGGGTGAGCATGTCGAGGACGGTCTGCTGGGTTCCGCCTGAGAGCTGGACCAGGCCGGGCGCTTTCACCGCGCCGACAACGGCAACCTGGCGGCTGTGGTATTCCCTGACGAACACATCGACCTGAGGATTGTACATGTATTTGCCGACCGCTTCGCGCAATCGATCGCGCAGTTGGGACTCGGTCAAACCGGTGGCCTGGATGGTTCCGAGCAATGGCAGCGCGATGGTACCGTCGGCGCCGACGCGGACGGTGCGGTCCTTGAGGTCATCGATGCCGGGGACGGAAATTCCCACGATGTCGCCGGAACCGATCGGATAGTCGGTGGACGTCTGCCCGGAAGTGCGCACCTTCCACAACTCCGCCAGGCGCTGGAGATTGGACTGGGTATCGGCGCCGCTCATCGAACCTTCGACGTGATGCTTCTGGATGTATTCGTCGGCCGAGATCGAATTGGGCGCGGCGCTGGAACTGCATCGAGCGAGCATAAGCGTCGCGAAGGCGACGGCGCTCGCGCGCGTGGCGAATCGGAAAATTTTGGTGGAGGAAATCATCGAAGAAAATTTCAGCTCGGCAGCGGCGTCATCGCGAATCGTGGGCGCCCGATGCGGGAGCGGCGGCCTCGGCTGCGGCGGCTCGCGTCGCGGCGGTTCCCCTTCTCGCGACGGCGATCGGCGCAGTGGTCTTCGACATTCCCCAGTCTACGGTGACGCCCTCACGACCGACGTAGGTTACGGCAGACTTGCCGCTCGCGACCAGATTGTAGGCGCCGTTAGCAAGCCCGCGGACGGCATAGTTTCCTTGCGCATCGGAGACGACCTGCGCCATCTGGGCTCCCTGGAGATTCTCGACGGAGATCTGAACCCCGGCGATCCCCTGTCCCTCGGGGTCTACGATGCGGCCTTCGATATCGGCAGCGTGAAGCGCGCCGGGCGCTATCAGCGTGACCAGGAGAATCGCAGCGAGAGTCGCATCGCGTCTGTACTTAGTCACGGTGCTTCGTCACGACTTCATCGAGGCAGCGGCGGCGGTCAAGTTCAGGCAAGCGTCCGCCCTCCCACGGCGTCGGGCTTGCGAAGATCGCGCCGTCAAGTCGTTCAGCGAGAGCGCAAAAGCCCGTCGGTGGAATTCAGCCAGCATAGGTTGGCCGTCCCATCCATCGCGCGGACCGATCTGATGCGCATGCGAAACGAATTGACGGTGCTATCGATGACCTGGACCCTTAACAGTCTATCCAGACCTTGGTGCTTAGCCGTCGATGGCCCTCGGGTCGCTACTGCTGCTTCAAACTTAGGCGGAGGTTGACAGCCCCAATCCGGACAGCAAAGACCAAAGCCCGGCGGATGAAGCTAGCAACTCAGCTAAAACGGTGTCAAGTCACCGTAATTTTGCATTTGACGGGCTCGCGACCGACGATCGAGCCGGAGCAAAAGCATCGCATAGCACCTTTTACCATGTAACTTAAGTGAAATTCTGCGATGTCGTCATAGCGAGCGGTTTGTTTATATCACCAGTTATTAGCGTCGTACAACGCTTGATCGACGTTTTACGTCCTCCTGATGCTTCTTGAGATGACTGATTGCCCCAGGCCCGCCGTCGCGATGCGCACTGCCGATCGCCGTCGCGAGCGATTGCCGACGACGCCCCAGTTCTGCAATTAGTGCGGCATGACGATGCATCGAGACCCCGGCGCACAGCGCACGATCGTCCTGCTGACTTGTGCGTTCGGCGCGGAGGTCCTGGCGCTCGACCTCTTACAGACTCCCGCCGTGATGCGATTGGTCTCGTTCGCGTGCAGCGACTGGGGCGCGAACCTCGTCATCCAGAAACTGCTGGCGAGCGGACTCCGTCCCGCCATCGACTTCGGATATCACTACGGATTGCTGCCGCTGCTGCTCGGTCAACTCTGGTTCCATTTTTTTGGCGCCACCCCGGTCGCGTATCAGGCGGTATGCATCGTATGCGGCCTGCTGACTCGCGTGGGCGCTCGCGCGAATCTGCCTGCGGCTGCGATTAGGCTGGATCGGAATCGCACTCATCGTCGCGTCGATGCCGTTTACGGTGCGACCGATGCTGCCGAACCTGGCGCACGCGCTGGAGGCCGCCCTGCTCGCCAATGCGCTCGCCGCGCAGCTCACCAGCAAGCGCATCGCGCTCGCGCTGGCGACCGCTGTGTGCTTCACCAAGCCGACCATGGGTTATGTCTACGGTCTGCTCGTGCTGTTTCTGATCGCAGTGGACCTTCACCAGCGAGACCAGCTCACACTGGTTTCATTTGCGCGGATGCTCGTTCCCGCGTTCGTGACGGGCATCGCGCTGATAAGCATCCTGTCGGCGGTTTACGGACCGATACCGCTTTTGCATACGCTGTCGCCAGAGCAAGGGGCGGCTGCATATCGGGCTCTCAACTTTGGCTTCTTCAACGGTATCGGGCATCGCTATTTGTATTTTCCGGGCGCGCGGCCCGGGTACTACCTTGGAGACTTCGTGGCCCTCTGGGCCCTGGCCGGTCTATGGCTGCTCGGCGCCGCGCTCGCCGAAGCAACGCGATTTCGCGGTGATGCCGCCGCCGAGCTGGTCATCACCTGCGCGATCATGCACGTGACGTTCGTCACGCTCTTCTATGGCCATCCAGCCGCGTGGACCTACTACCCCTACCTGCTGACCATCGGGATTGTCGCGACCAGCGCTCGTGGCAGCACGTTCACTATGGGCGCAATTGGCTCGCTAGCCGTGCTGGCGCTGGTTTCGAGTGCGGTCTATCTTCGCACCGTTTATCGGCAATACCGCGACGAGGCTGCAAATCCGCGAGTCGATCAGCTCTGGGCGACCAGCGCGGAACTGGATGAGTGGACGCACGTGATCGCGTTGGCCGACGGGCATGCGACCGTCGCGCTGCGTTACGCCGGCGAGGCCGAGTTGCTGTCGCCGGTGTTCGAACCGCCGACCGCACTGTTCATTGTTCCAGCCAACACGCTGCCGCAAGAACTTCAACGCGAAGGCAATCAGTTGCAATCAGCAGCAAGGATTGTCGTTTGTGTAAGTCCCGACGCAGGCGGCGATTGGTTTCGTGATTTGCCGTTCGTCGGCGAAGCGATGAAAGGAACTACGCTGGAATTCAGCGGACCTGACTTAGAAGTTTTTTCGCGAGCGCGAAATCCTCAGTAGCGACCTCCCGACCATTACCTGTCCGCATCTGACTGCGCCCCGGAGCGTGCTTTTGATGACTTGACTATTTGTTAGCAGTATAAGACAACAAGCCTAGCAGGCAAGCTTCTTCGCCTTCCGCAACCAGGACTACAAGGCTCGCGAACCGGCTGTGCGACAAGCGCGAGCGTCGCCGTGGCAGCCTCCGGTCCTGCACTTGATGCGTATGGCGACGGAACCAACCCTCCACCCGCGATGGAACGTCACCCTGCTTACCCTTCTGTTCGGCGCCGAGGTCGTGCCGCTTGATATCTTGCAGGCTCCCGCGTTCATGCGGCTGGTCACCTTTGCTTGCAGCGACTCGGGTGCGAACCTGGTAGCCCCGCATCTGCTCGCGCGCGGGCTCCGTCCCGCCGTCGACTTCGGATACATCTACGGATTGTTGCCGCTGCTGCTCGGCCGAATCTGGTTCGGACTCTTTGGCACCGCCCCGATTGCCTATCAGGCGGCATGCACGGTATGCGGTTTGCTGATCGCGTGGGCGCTCGCGCGGATCAGCGTGCGGCTGCGCTTGGGCTGGATCGGAATCGCACTCATCGTCGCGTCGATGCCGTTTACGGTCCGGCCGATGCTGCCGAACCTGACCCACGCGCTGGAAGCCGCGATACTTGCCAACGCTCTTGCCGAGCAGCTAGCCTCCAGGCGCGCCGCACTCGCGCTGGCAACTGCTGCATGCTTCACCAAGCCGAGCATGGGTTATATCTACGGATTGCTCCTGCTCGTGCTGATCGCGCTCGACCTTCGCAATCGAAACCAGCTCACCGCACTTTCATTCGCGCGGATGCTGCTTCCCGCGTTCGTGACCGGGGTCGCGCTGACAATCGTATTGGTAGCGGTTTACGGACCGATGCCGCTCGTCCATACCCTGTCGCCTGCGCAGGGCGTTGCGATGTACCGGGCTCTCAACTTCGGCTTCTTCAGCGGAACAGGACATCGCTATTTGTATTTTCCGGGCGCGCGGCCCGGATACTACCTTGGAGACTTCGTGGCCCTCTGGGCGCTGGCCGGTCTATGGTTGCTCGGCGCGGCGATCGCCGAATCGACGCGGCTTCGCGACAACCCCGCCGCCGAGCTGGTGATAACCTGCGCGATCATGCATGTGATGTTTGTCGCGGTCTTCTATGGCCACCCGGCGTCATGGACCTATTACTCCTACCTGCTGACCATCGGGATCGTTGCGACCAGCGTTCGTCGCAGCATGTTCACGAGGAGCGCGGTGGCTTCGTTGGCGGCGCTGGCGATGGTTTCGACGGCGGTCTATCTTCGCACCGTCTATCGGCAATACCGTGAAGCGGCTTCCGTCGCGCGAATCGATCAACTCTGGGCCACGAGGGCTGAAGTGGACGAATGGACGCAGGTGCTGGCGTTGGCGGAGGGCCATCCTACGGTCGCGCTTCACTACGCCGGCGCGACCGAGTTGCTCTCTCCGGCGTTCGAACCGCCGACCGCGCTGTTCATGGTTCCGGCTGAGGCGCTGCCGCAAGAGCTTCAACGCGAAGCGGATCAGTTAGAGTCTGCTGCACGGATCGTCGTGTGCGTGAATTCCGAGTCAGGCCGCGATTGGTATCGTGAGCTGCCGTTCGTCGGGCAAGCTATGCGAGGAACCAGGCTCGAATTCAGCGGACCCGACTTTGAAGTGTTTTCGCGAGCGCGAAATCCCAGGTAGCGCCTCCCCGCCATCGCCCAACCACCACCCATGCCTGAGGCGAGACCCGTAACCACGCGGCAATCAGAGTACGCCGCGGACTCTGCGCGTCTGTCGGAGCCTGCGGTGCTGAGCCCGCGCGTGCTCGTCGCGCTGTTATGCGCCGATGTGATCCTGATCGCCGCGCTGTCGATTCCGGAAATACTCAGTTTCAATTTCTGGATGTTCTCGGACCAGGGCGCCAACCTGATCGTCCAGTTCCTGGCCGCCCAGGGACTGAGACCGGCGCTCGACTTCGGCTACAACTACGGAGTCCTGCCGCTAATGATAGGGCGGCTCTGGTTCGCGATCTTTGGCGCTACGCCCACGAGTTGCGCGGCTGCGCTGCTGCTGTGCGGCGTAGCTGCCGCGTGGGGACTGGCGAGATTCGCGTCATCGCTAAGGCTCGGCTGGGCGGGAATCCTGTTGCTTGTGATCGCGATGCCGTTTGCGGTGCCTCCCGGCTACCCGAGCATCGCCCACGCGCTGGAGGCGGCGCTGTTGTGCAATGGCCTGGCGGAGCAAGCGGCGGGAAAACGTGAGCGAGCGCTGGCGCTCGCGACGGCCGCGTGTTTCGCCAAAGCCGGAATGGGCTATGTCTACGGCTTTATCCTGCTCCTCTTCATCGTGACGGATCTGCGGCGCCGCGAGGTTTCTCTCGCGCGCGGCCTGTGGCGCGCCGCGATACCATCGATCGTCACCGCCGCGCTGCTTGCGCTGATACTGTCTGCGCTGTCGGGTCCTGCGGCCGTCCTTCACACCCTCTTGCCTATCTCCGGGATGCGCGAATATCGCGCGCTCAACTTCGGCTTTTTCCGCGACGGCCGCAACTTCTGGCATCCTCCCGGCGTGCGAATCGGCTACTACGCGGGAACCGTCGCGGGTTTCTGGATCGTGGCGTCGCTCTGGCTGTTCACGTGTGGACTCAGGTCCGCGCTTGCGAGCCTCCATGGAGCGCTCCACCGAGTTGCCGGAATCCTGAGCGACGAAATGATCATCACCTGCGCCCTGCTTCACGCCGCGTTCATAGGTTTGCTCTTTGGCAACTCCTTCTCGTGGTTTTACTATTCGTACATCCTGGTGATGGGCGTCGCGGCGACCACAGCGCTCGGAAGCTTCGCAACTGCGGCGGTGTGGGGACTGGCCGTGATCGCGATCGTCGGGCTCAAGACCACGGCGATCTCAGGTTATCGCCAGTGGAAGACGACTCGCCCAGCGGCGGAGACTGCAGGACTGTGGGCCACCAACGACGAACGCGAGGAATGGACGCATGTGATGGGCCTGGTCTCGGCAGCCGCGGCCCAAGGACATCGCGCCGTAATGCTGGAGCAGGCCGGCTGCCCCGATCTGACTTTCGACGGCTTCGCGCCGCCGGTCACTGCGTATCTGTGGCCCGGGATCGCCACGCCCGGCGACATGCAGCGCAAGATCGCGCAACTCGATAGCGCAACGATGGTCGTGCTTCCGGTAATGAAACCGCTTTACCAGGATTTTCCCGGCGAGTTCCCGGAATTCGTGCGCGTCCTTGATGATCGCTTCGTCCCGCTATGGACGGGAAGCTACTTCGCGATCTATGTAACGCGCTCTCCGTCGCTGCCGCCCGGCTGATGGTGCGAACAGCTAGCTGATCAATTGCTCCCCAACCGGAATGCCGCGCCTCGACGATCGGCGCCCCACGACGCGACTGACATCGACAGCCGGCGAAAAGGGCAATGAGGACTCCGCAATCTTCCAGGTAGTTGCCCCGCAACGGCCTCGCGGCTGTTCTAGTTGCTAAGCAACACCGATAGCGAGAAGCAGACTTTCTCCCTCAATCTGATTGGCAACCGCCGGCTAAGCATCTCGAGGGAATAGCATAGCGAGATCATTCTCTTGCCGCGCATCAATGAAAGCCGGCAGTGTCCGGTAATGAAGGGCGTCGCATATAACTCGATCTTTTCAACGCGCAGACCTGCGTGCGTCGCCAGCTCGCTCAGCTCGGCCGGTGTAATCAGGAACAGATGTCCTTCGGCATCCGGTTGAAATTGCCGGGACTCGAGGCTGCTGTAGTTTTCGATCTCCGAGAGAGTGGGCAAACGGTTACGGAAATAGGCGCCGTTGGGAGTCGTCAGCAGGATTCGACCGCCTGGCTCCAGGAATCTCTTCACGTGTCGCAGGAAGTCGTCAGCATGTGCCAGATGCTCGATTACCTCGCACGCGATCACCAGATCGAAGCGCCCAGTATGCGACGGATCCAGCTCGAAAAGATTGCCCGGAATGAGCTCGATACGTTCTTCGTTTTCGAAATTCGCAACCGCAGCACGGAGTTTCTCGGCGCGCAGGTCATTGGCTACGACCGCAATACCTTCGCTTGCGAGGCAGGCGCACAGAGCGGCATCACCCGCTGCGAGTTCAAGTACGCGCCTGGGACGTAAAGAGAGCGCCTGCCGCAGCGCTGACAGAAACCTCATCCGGCCGAATGCTTCGTACGAGGGTGGCCAACCCTCGCCAAAGTTCCAGCCGAATTCATCTCGCTTCCTCGCCTCACCGGTGAGAGGACGGACGACCGACAAGCCCGATTCGCACGAGGCGCGAAATAGGAAATTGTAGGTGCGGCTGGTACCCCTTTCGAAATGCTTTTCGACGGACTGGCCAAAACCCCAAGACATGACGACGGTCCCGAATGTCCCGCAGCCTGTTCGCGAGCCTTGTAGTCCCAGTTATGTTACGCGAAAAGCCTGTGTGCTAGGCTTGTTGTCGTACATTGCTAACTATTAGTCAAGCACACAAAAAGCCTTTCAAACTGTCAAACTGTAGAGAATTTCGCCTAGCAGTGAGCATGGCGCAACCGTCGCGGCGCGCCTCGCTGATTGCCCGAACGGTCGTCCGGGCTCTCTAATCTTTCTTCCAGATCCGCCGGTACGGTCCGGATTCAGGCTCGATCCGCGTGTGAGGTAATCGGGATCGGGCCGGTCCACTGATATCACAACGTAACCCACTTCAAACGATTCTGGCTGATGGTCCGAACAGATAGCCGATCAATTGGTCTCAAACCAGAATGCCGCACCACGACGATCGACGCTGCGCAGGCGGGGCAGCGTCCAGATCGGATCGAGTACGGATTTCAACTCCTGATCATAGGAAATGAATAGATTGGGGAGCAGCACCTGGATGTGACTGCCTTCCGCGAGCAAGTAGGCAGCGAGTATGTACTGCTCGCTGTAAAACCGGTCGAGTATGTCGCTCTCGTAGTCGTACGGTAAACTTATATCGTGAACGTGAACCAACACTCCCGGCGGGAGCCGCGGAATCACGTCGAGAAACAGCATAGTTACGTCCGAGTTTTGCAGAACCCGATGGGAACTGTCGATAAAGAGTAGATCCCCCGGCTGAAGCTGGTCGAAAACCGCGAGGTCCACCTCTTCGGCCGGCTGCCGGATTACTTGATCGCAAATGCGATCGATATACGGTCGCGCCCAGGGATCGATCGTGACGATACTGCTGCGGAGCTGGTGATCCCTGATCGCGCGCCGCATGAATTTTGTGGAAAAGCCCGATCCAACCTCTACGATAAGCTTCGGATCAGCCTCTACAACGAAAGAATAAAGGGACATTGCATCGAATGCCGGCAAGAAGTCGTTCAACCACGACGGCTCAGCTTCATCGTCCGGGTCGTTGTAACTTGATTGCACCCGGTCGAAGTCACCGCGATAGTTTAGAAGTCGCTTTAGTCGGGAGCGGTACGTGGCCCGGTTCCGGTTGAGAATTTCGAAGAGCTTAGGATGCGGACTACCCGGAAAAAATCGCGGCTTCGGCGTAACCGGATAATCAAGGATTATCAGCGAGCGGGGAGCCCCCGGACCCGGAGCGTAGAGAAGTTCCCTCGCCACCCGCATTTTCTTACGCGCCCAAACCAGCGCTGGCGCAATTGCGCGCAACGGCGAATCGAGAATGGCCTTTTTCAGACTGTCCAGCACGCGCAATAGGTTCCTATCCGATGACCGCGTGCCGTCATTCCACGCCTACAAACTACCGGCTTGTAGACTACGTCTAACGGTACCCCGGATCTCGTCGATCATCCAGAATCAGAAGTGGAAGCGCAACTCGACTGTCTCCCGCCTCTACTACCAGAATACTCTCCTGCTGCACAACCGATTCTCAGAGTTCGTGCAAATGTTCGAGCGCCTCGACAGCTAAGGGTGCGATCGGTTAACGTAGCTTGGGCGATCGCAATTAATCACTCGCCCTCTTAATGGAGAGCGGCGGAACTGATCTCTCTGCTCCAAGCTCCGTCCCTCAGGTATGAAAGGGGCTGGCTCGATATGGATATCAAGGGGTCTGCGCGCGCAAGGAGCTACTACGAGAAGCAAGGCGAAGAAGCACTCCGGCGGGGACGCGAATTGGAGTGTTCCGGGCGGACGACCGTGGACGCGGTCATACGTATGACAAATGACTATCAGGATGAGTTCAAGACCGTGCTCGACGTGGGCTGTGGATCAAACCTGCGCTACGACATAGCTCTGGCCGAGCTGGGAAAGCAAGTCTCCTGCGTCGACTTCACAGCCAGCTTCCTCACTATGGCTCCGCGAGACGAAAGACTATTGCTTCTGCAAGGCGATGCTACCCAGTTACCCGTCCGTAGCGGCTTCTTTGATGCGGTCATTTGCTCTGAAACCATCGAGCACGTCCCCAATCCTGAACAGGTCGTTCTTGAGCTTGCTCGCGTACTTCGACCCGGCGGAATCTTGTTCGCTACGGTTCCTAACCTATGGAACGCCTCTCGTCTTATTAATATGGTCAAAAAACGAAGCTTTGCCGTGAATCTGATGGAGGGTCACATCAAGGAATACTCGCCTCGCGAGCTTCGCCAGTTGCTATCAGCCGGCTTTAGAGTTGAACGGACCTATCCGGTTGGGTTTGGCTGGACGGGTAAATTCGGACGCTGGATCGAACTGCTGATTCGGACTGGCCTATTGCGCCGGCTGTCGATTTCAGTCGCGATGGTAGCTCGCAGAAGGTCCTGAACATAAAGGACCAATTTAGGTTTATCGCTTCGTTTCGGCGTCCACTTCCCGACGTTCCAGGGTTTTACTTCTAGCCATCAGTTACATACCCAGGAGCCGTTGATACGCTTGGCGAAAGCGCCGCTGCCAGACGCCGTGCACGGATTTGTCATTCTGCAATCCGGGCAAAACTTCATCGAACCGTCGCGCGGGCTGCCAAGGTCTTTGAACGAGCTGCGCGGCGGAGCCCACACGTCGCCAATAATCGACACGTCCTTCATCTCGTTCGAGATGGGAATCGAAGTGCGGCCCAACGGCGTGTTGTTGGCCACGAAGTTCACGAACAGCACCGGTTGCAGCAAACCGCCCTGACCGGGATTCGTTACGTTGACGATGTTGAGCGCCTTTGGGCTCATCGAGCAGCGCGAATTGATTAATGTTACCGACGACATGTTGACCGGATTGAGGTTGAGGCACGAAAGGCCGGCGACCGCTCCGTTGGTCTGCAGGTCTCCGTTCACGATTGTATAGGAGCCCTGGCCGCTGAGCCTGATCGGAACCATCGTTCCGCCGTTCTCAGTATCAAAGTCCGGCGCGTTGAAGAGATATTCCTCGTTGTCAGTGGTCGCCCCCTCGGCAAATATCCCGACCTGCGTGATGTTGGAAGACAGAATGTAAGTGTTGTTGAAAACGCCGTGGCCGTCGATCAGCACGATTGAATAGTACCCTCCCGACACGTTCATGTGTGTGCTGGTTGTCAGCCCGGATAAGTAAGATGCCTCGTAGTTGGTCTCGCCGTAGTTCGCCGATCTTATGTGTAAGTTGTTCTCGCTCCAGCTCCAGCAGTTATTCCACTTCCGAAATCCGGCCACGCTCGCGCCGCTCAGAAAGAGATTGTTGGCGCTTCCGACTTGCGACTCGATGACGAGAACTCCGTAGGAACCTCCTGTCGTCGCCAGGTTCTCGATCCGATAACGCTCGATGAACCCTGTGAGGATGGCATTGTAGGCCGGTATCCAGGTCGTGGGCCCTCCGCCATAGGTCGCGTCGACCTTGAGAAACGCATCCTGGAATCCCGTCCCGTTGACCAGGAACATGGTGTTGCCGTCGCGCGAAAGCTTCGCGCTCGGGACGCTGTAGCTGGATGTGTGACGGGCAACGTTGGACAGGCGGATCGAATCCATGCGCCCCACAAAGTGCGAGCCGAAGCCGCTCGCCTCGAAAGGTCCGCCGCTTTGCGTGCCCAGGGTGAACGATTCCGAAGCCTTCTGGACGATGCTGCCGCTGGCCGCGCTCGCTTGCGCAAGTGCGCCGTCGATGAACAGCCTCACGTACGAGCCGTCGAAGTTGCCCTCGATAAAATGCGTGGCGTCGTTGGTCAGCCTGCCCCGTGCGCACTTGCGGCCGGAGTTGCTCACGGTCAGACAGAATTCGATGCTGCTCGGAGAGCCATGGCTGATGTCGAAATCGAGCGCGCCGAAAGTATTGACGTTGTTGTCGTTTCCGATGCTCGATGCGATGTAGTAGCTGCCAGGTTTTTGCGCGGTGAAGTCGGCGTAAAGTTCGAAGCTGAACGCGCCGAGTCCGTTGAGCGGATGGCCGTTGTTCCATGGACCGTTTTCGCTGCTGCCGCCCTGCGCGTCTTTGAAGCTGTAAAAATAGTCCTGGCCGGCATCCCAACTGAGAGCGTGGCCGCCGCCGGCCGCGATTGAGGGCGCGCTGCGCTCGCCGAGTTTCGCGACGTAGTTGGCAGGCGCGAAAAAGAAGTGCGGAAACAGTCCGCCATTGACGGGACCGGTAACACTGGTGCCCTGATCGCCGTCGCCGGTGATGCGGATGGCATTCTGGCAGCTGATCACCCACGGAAAACTGTGCCGGTATGCGCCGTGGGAAAGATAGACGGTCGGAATGACGGCGGGGCTGTTACCGACAGCCGCCCTGCACGCGTCGTTGATCGCGTTCTGGACCGGCACCGTGTCGTCAGAGAGGTAGTTGCCTTTCGCGCCGAATGCTTTGACGTCGTAGAGGGCGCGGCCGCTCGGCACCGCTTCAGTCGGAATTTCTTTTTGCCCCATCAGTGCAAGCGACGCGATCACCAGTGCAAAGTAGCAGAGCGATTTCTGCAGCTTTTTCATTCCAGGTCTCTCCATTGGAAATATGCGCTCCGCTGCCGGAGGCGCAGGAGCCCGCGCGGGTATCGTGCGCGTCGGGATTCTACCGCTTTTGCGAGTCGGGATCGTGTCTCACGCGACAGGACGCTGTTTTGCGACGAGCGTTTCCGCAACACCCGCTACTAACTCTCAGCTTTGACAGATGCGAGGCGCTCGGTTATGCATATTTCGACTTTTTCACAACTCTTCACATGCACCTGGGGAATCGAATGAAGAAGCGTCCTCGAGCTGTCGCCAGCCTGCTGTCGTTGGTCGGGGCCACTGTGATGGTCTGGATAGTTGCAAGCGGTACGGCATTGGCCGGCTCCGGGGAGCTCCCGAACTCGATCCGGGTTCAGCTGCCAGCGGGATTGCCCTTCTGATCGGCGGCGCCGCTCTGTTGCTGGAGCGATATCGCCGCCGCTGATCCGCCTCCGCGCGGGTTCGCTGGAGATGCCGCGATGGCCGGCGCCATCGAGCCTCGCGCGCCTGAGCTCTTTCCTCACTCGAGTACGGAGGTTCAGAAAAGCTCCGATCGGAGAGGTGAAACCTCCCCTGCCCACGCGGGAGCATTGTCGTGGCCATGGCGCCGGATGGCCGTGGCGCTGCTGATCGTTCCAGAACTGATCGCGTTTTCGCACTCGTCGACGGTCGTCGCGATCCGGCAACTGCCATCGGGCTGGCTCGCGGTCGGGCTGCTCGTGGGCCGCTGGACGATGCTCGCGAGCTTCGCGGCGGCCGCGATCTTCACCTGGGATTCGCTTAAGAACGATGTTCTAAACACGCTCAAATCTCCGTCGCGCGGCGACGCCAACTGGCCGATATGGTTGTGCGTCAACCTGGTCGCCCTGGCCGTCCTCGTCGCAATCGGCCGCTTCGCCACCGATCGGGGCGTCGTCGTGATGCAGCATCCCGCGCGATGGGCCGCGATCGGAGCGGCGATCGCGGGAGTGGCGCTGCTCAGTTGGGCCGCTGCGGTGATGCCGCCGGATTTCTGGCTGCGCTGGGTAAAACACAACCCGCGCGCGATAGCCGCGGCGATAATCGTCGGCGTCGTCGCGCGGCTGTCGCAAATCCTGTCGGAGCATCTATGGCCGGTCTTCACGAGCTCGACGTTGTATGGAGTCGCGCTCCTGTTGCGCGCGATTGGTCAGCGGCTTGTCTTTGATCCCGCGCGCGCGATCGTCGGGACGGCACGCTTCTCGGTACATGTCGGCCCTCCGTGCTCCGGCATCGAAGGCATCGCGCTTATCATCGTCTTGACGTGCGCATATCTGTGGATTTTCAGGCGCGAGCTGCGCTTTCCGCAAGTGCTGCTGTTGATTCCGATCGGGGTCGCCGCAATGTGGATGCTCAACACGGTCCGCCTCGTGACGCTGATCATGTTGGGCCAGTGGTGGCCGGTCGCATCGATCGAGGGATTCCACAGCGTCGCGGGCTGGCTGTTCTTCAACGCCACGGCCTTCGCGCTGATAGTCACCAGCAGGAGCGTGCCCGCATTCACACGCGTGGTCGCGGCGCCGAGCAGGACTCGCGCGGCGAACCCCGCGGCGATGTATCTCGCGCCCCTGCTCGCGATTATCGGGGCGTCGATGCTGACGCGGATCTTCTCCACGGGATTCGATTCGCTGTACCCGCTGCGCGTCGTCGCCGCGGCCGCCGTATTATGGATGTATCGTAAAGAGCTCGCCGCGCTCCCGGTGAAGGTCTCGCTGGAATCGATCGTCCTCGGCGCCGTCGCATTCGCGATGTGGTTCCTGTTGGCTCGCGGCCACGACGCCGCCGCGCAAAATGCGGCGTTCGCGGGCGGCCTGCATCGGATGCCCGAGGTGGCGGCGGCTGTCTGGCTGATCTTCAGGATCATCGGAGCAGTGATAACCGTGCCGATCGCCGAAGAACTCGCCTTTCGCGGCTACCTGATGCGCAAGCTGGTGTCGCCGGAGTTCGAGACGGTTTCCTATCGCCACTTCACCTGGATTTCATTCCTCGGTTCGTCGGCGCTGTTCGCGGCGCTGCATGATGAATGGCTGGCGGGCCTCAGCGCCGGAATGATCTTCGCAGTCGCGGTTTACCGGCGCGGGAGGCTGTGCGATGCGGTGGCCGCTCATGCTACTGCTAACGCTTTGCTTGCAGCGTGGGTCCTCGCGAATCACAACTGGATGTTGTGGAATTGATCTCAGACTACGGATTGTAACTATTGCGATCGCCGCTGCCACGCGTTCTGCATATCGTCCCTGCGATATTTGGCGCCGACGGGATCACCGGCGGAGCCGAGCGGTACGCATTCGAATTGGCCAAGCACATGGCCGCGGATGTACCCACCACCCTGGTCACGTTCGGCGATCGCGATCGGCGCGAAAAGACTGGTGAGCTCGATGTACACGTGATCGGAAATCCATGGTATGTGCGCGGCCAGCGCAACAACCCGGTCTCGCTTTCGCTGTTACCCGAGATTCGCAACGCTGACGTCGTCCATTGCCATCAGCAGCACGTGGTCGCGAGTAGTCTCGCGGCGCTCATATGCAGACTCACCAGGCGCCGGGTGTTCGTCACCGATCTTGGCGGAGGCGGATGGGATATCTCGGCGCGCATCGAGACGGACCGCTGGTACGACGGCCACCTGCACATCAGTGAATACAGCCGGATGATCGGCGGCCACGACCGAAACCCCTCCGCTCAGGTGATATATGGCGGAGTCGACACTGCGAAGTTCGCTCCCGATCAATCGGTGACGCGCGATGGGACCGTGGTTTTCGCTGGCCGCATACTGCCGCATAAGGGCGTCAACGATCTTGTCAACGCGATGCCGCCGGGGCTGGAGCTCGAAATAATCGGCAGAGTTTTCGACCAGCGCTTCCTCGCCGACCTTCATCGGCTGGCCGAGGGCAAACGTGTCACGTTCCGGCACGATTGCGACGACGCCGAACTGGTCAGAGCGTATTTGAGAGCGGCTTGCGTGGTGCTGCCGAGCGTTTACTGTACGATGTACGGCGATGAGTCGCTGGTGCCGGAATTGCTCGGGCAGACGCTGCTCGAAGGCATGGCGTGCGGTGCGCCGGTGATCTGCACTCGCGTCGCCTCGATGCCGGAGATCGTCGAGGATGGCGTTACCGGGTTCATCGTGCCGCCCAACGATCCGGTCACGATGGGCGCGCGAATCGGATGGTTGTGCGAGCATCCTGAACAGGCGATCGCGATGGGCGCCGCCGGACGCCGGCGCATCCTCGAGCGATTCACCTGGCCGCAAGTGGTACAGCGCTGCCTTAAGGCTTATGCGATGTGACTCGCCATCGCGGAGGCCGCAATTCAGGCGTCTTTGCCGACACGGCAACAGTCGCCGGCGAATGAAGATCAGATCTGAAAGTCGTCCTTCGGCGGACGTTTGGGTTTGGGCTTCGCTTCCCGCTCCGCGTCACGCTCGAGCGCCTCGAGCTCCTCGCGCACCTGATCGAGCCGATGGCGAAATTCGTTCGCCTCAACCTTGACCCCGGTCTTGCAGTTCACGCATACGAAGTGAGTCTCGGCACTTTCCTCGAACCCGCGCACCAGCATCGAGTTCCGATGACCGCACTTAGGGCATTCTATGTCGACGGTTTCGTCTTCAAACATCGTGGACGTCTCCGCGAAGCGGCGCGGACCTCTCGCTAATCATTGAGCTGGTATCGGCGGCGCCTGCGCCAACCGGTTCGCGACCTGGATCGCAAGTTCCTTGGCAGTATAAATCATGTTCGGGTCACGAGAGTTTTGCAAAGTGATCACCGCGTAGTTGTCTGACTTGACCAAATATACCTGGACGAATCCCGCCTGCGACAGGAAGTAGAAGGCGTCGTCGCCGACTCCGGGCATCGGCTTGGCCGTGACCATCCGTCCGCGCGCGAACTCCAGCTTGGCGCGCCCGCCAGCTTCCAGCTCAATCGAGACTCCGTTTCCCGCCACTATCGGCGAGCCATAGGAACACGTGAGCGGCCCGCGCCGCGGCCCGGTAACGGAGCTGTGGAGCGCCCCCATCGCATCCGTTTTCGTCATCATCGCGCAGGGATCGGGACCGCTTGGCGCTGGCGGGGCGGAATCCGCGGGCGGCGCGGACGCGACGTTCTCGCCAATCGAAGTTCTGACTGTGCTCAACTCATCGAGTCCGGAGCCGAGCAAGGTCCCCGCGCTGACTCCGGCGATCACCTGCCGGTCGTGTGTATTGGCGAAGCGCACTCCCGTCGCAGTAGCGAGGACCATCACGTTTCCCGATACCTGATCGCAAAGCGTGGTCGCTCCTACAGTGATGCAATCCGCACCGGGCAGATAGGGCAGGAACCCCCGCCGCCCGCCCGAGTTCGTGAAGCGCGCTCCCAGGCTGACTGAGTATTGTTGCGCCTGGACCGGCTGTTGAAAGATTGCGAAACGGTAGTCGCCTTTCGATTCCCCGCCCTGCATCGTGACCAGCACAGCGCCGGTCATTCCCGCGCTCTTGTCGTCGTTGTTGAGCGGCAACGCCGACACCGTTGCCGAGGAAAATCCGCGCGGAATATTCGCCGGCTGCCGGCCGAGCAACGCCTGGTAGAGACGCGCCCCCGCTGAATCATCGGCACGCGCGACGCCTGGCACGAAAGCCAGCAGGAACGGCAGCGCGATGATCCAAATGGCGACACGCCTGAAAACCGAATTACCCTACGCCCGAAATGAACTCGCTCGCTCAAGGCACCGAATATACCGGTGGCGAACGCCAAGCGACAGGTCTGCGCCAGCGTCCCGAAGGCGCCACTCTCGCATAAGAGTCAATCAACCATTCGGTCCGGTAGTTCGATACGTTCACCGTGTTGCCGCTCGAATCGACTATCACCAGATCGTCCGCCGCAACTGCCGGAGCGGCAAAATCGTCAGCGGTGTATTCGAGCTTCGCCTCTCCCATCGGCGCGACAAAGTTGCACCTGAGCTGGCTGTAGTAGACCAGCGTCGGCAGCGGCATGCGGCCGCCAAAATAGAGTTCGCTGCCTTCGATCGCAAGCGCATGCGCCCGGCGCGCCATCGTATAGCTGGCCAGGCTTTGGTCGCGCTGCGCCTGAAAATTCTCCTCGATCTCGCGCCATCGGTTCGGTGTCTGGACCGCGAGAATTACCAGGGCAATTACCGCCGAGGAGCAGACCAGCGGACCGAAGCGGCCTCGATACTGCAGCGCGCCGGCGAACACGCTACCGGCGAGTAGAGCGGTCGGAATCAGTGCCGGCAAAATGTACCAGGGGAGCCGGGTCTGGACCACGCACGCCGCGCCCATCGCAACCGCAAACCAGAGTCCCCACAATGCGAACGCGGATGGAACCCTGCGGAGCGCGGCCCTCACACCGGCGCGCGACCACGCCGCGGCAAAAGTGAGCGCCGATAGGAATACCGGCCAGAGGAAACGGATTTCCTGGAAGTAGACTGAGAGAGTATAGGTGGCGCTCTGACGCCGGTCCTCGAGGTGACTTACCACGCGCGCAACGGTTTCCTGGCCGACGAACACCGACCAGAACATCGAATGATTGTGCACCGCCTGGTAGGTGTACCACGGCGCCGCAACAACCGCCGCCGCAACTGCGAAGATACCGATACCCGAGAAGCCGATCTCGCGCAGTTCCGGAATGATCGCGGCCGCCAGCACGGCCACGATCGCCGGAATCATTCCCGCGAGTCCTTTACTCAAAATCGCCATGCCGCACGCTGCGCCCGCCAGCGCGAGCCATCGCGGTGTCTTCTTGATCAGCGCAAACATCGCGAGTGTTGAGAAGAACAGCAGCGGCGCGTCGGTCGCGGCCTCGCGTCCGCCGCGCGCAATGAAGAAATAAAAACCCAGCGGAATCAGCGCCGAGAAAATTCCCGCGATTCTTCCCGCCGCCGCCGCGGCCATCAGGTAAATCAGGAGCACGGTTCCGACGCCCATCAGCACCGACGGCAGACGGGCAGAGAACTCGCTCTCGCCAAACGCCTTGAACGAGCCGGCCTGCATCCAGAACAAAAGCGGCGGCTTCTTCAAATATGGCGCGCCGTTCCAGCTCAGATTCAGATAGTGGCCGCTGGCAACCGCCTCATGCGCCACCTCCGCGTAGGTCGCCTCGTCCCAATCGACCAGCGGGGCCGCGCCGATGCGCGCTCCGAGCGCAAAAGTCGCCACGAGAATGAGAGCGAGTACTTCGATCCGGTAGTTGGAGATAAACTTCACCATCAATGCCGCCACCTTTCGCGGCATCCATTCATACCCTCGCATCAAAGTTGTCTCCAGTCACTCAGGAGCGACTTCCGAGCCGGCAAGATCAATCCGAACGCGGATCCCCTTCATCGCCAACAGTCTCGCGGCGCCGAAGGTTCCCCACGCGCATGCTCATGTCTGATACGTAGCCAACCTAGAGGAAGTTACACTGTGTTTGGTCTTTTGGCGGATAACCGTAGACGTAAGATGAGTCACGGCGAACGCGGGGTTGAGTTCCCGTCTGTTCATTTGGCGAATCGCCAATGGGCTTCGCCGAAGAGGCGAGAAAAAAAATTTGAGCATCCTGTGCACCGATCAAGGCACGCGCGAATACTCCGGGATCCGACACGACCGCTCCGCGGATGCTGTCTGGACTGTGTCTGTACGGCTTGAGTGAAGGCTTGGACGGTGCGCGCCCGCTCGGACAGCTGAGTACGGATCACGCGGCAAACGGGAAGCGAAGCCTCTTCATCCCCTGGACGCAAAACCAGCCGTTGATACAGCAACAACGCTGCTATGGCGCTTCTGTACGCGGCGAGAAGTTTTGCGGGTACGTTCAACATCCTGCAGCGCGCAGTGCTGAAATGTCGCCACGCATCTGCGTGACGAAGTTTGACTACTCTCTGTTATGGTGTGGTTTTGTTCAACTTGCGCGCGAATCAGCGCGGCAAAAGATCCGGATCGCGAGAGGTACACTGATGACGAACCAGAACCACGGTAAAAATCGTTTAGCTCCGGGCCGCGTGACCGTGTTGTGGGTGGTGATCACAGTGGCGATGTGCGCGTATCCGAGGTTGGCAGCATCCCAGATAACGGTGGGTACCTGTATTGGTCCATCACCTTTTACCTCGATTCAGGCGGCGGTGACTGCCGCTCCCCCGGGGAGCACGGTCCGTGTCTGCCCCGGGACTTACGCCGAGCAGGTGGTTGTCACCAAGGCGCTAAACCTGGTCGGTATTACTACCGGAAATTCGTCCGGTGCGGTGATCGTTCCGCCGTCAAGCCTTGCCGCGGTCAGCCGTCTTCTGACCACCGACTGCGTCGTCTATCAAATCCTGGCCAGCAGCGCCCGAAAAGTAAATCTCCAAAATCTGACCCTCGACTGGATGAACCAGGATCTACCTGCCACCACCACCGGAGCTTGCACGTCGCCGGACGATGTCATGGGAATTCTGTACCAGAACGCTTCGGGGACGATGAACAATGTAGTTACCCGGAACCAGCAGCTTCCCAGCGTCCCCGGCAATCAAGCCGGCGAAGGCATCTTTGCCGAAAGCAGCGGCGGCAACAGTCAGATCACGGTGCAGAACAGCGCGGTACATGACTTCCAAAAGAACGGAATCACGACCAACGGGACCGGAATTTCGGCCGAGATCGAGAACAACTCAGTGCGGGGAAGCGGTCCGAACCCGAACATAGGACAGAATGGTATTCAACTTGGTTTCGGTGCCTCGGGCGATGTGGAGGGTAACGCGGTCAGCGACCTTGTTTATACCGGCGCAGGTTTTCTTGCCTCCGGGTTTCTTGTGGCTGGCTCTGAAGGCGCCGAGATTCAAGACAATACGGTCGGCAACACCCAAGGCGGAATCGCGATCGTAAGTATTACCGGGAGCGTCGCAGATGATACCAGCATCAAGGACAACTGGATCTACCGGAACGGTGTCGGTCGCCAATGGAATTGAAGTGTGCAGTAACAGCAATCGTGTGCAGGGCAACACGCTTCACGACAGCAGCCAGGCCGGAATTAATCTTGATTCCAGCTGTGGCGGGACAGGAAACAACAACAAGGTTCAGGGCAACACCATAAATGAAGCGTGCGCTGGAGTGCTCCTGACGACAGGGGAAACTGGAAACAACATCTCGGGAAACAGCTTCTTCAACGTCCTCAATACCGTGCTGACCTCACCCTCCGACAGCTGCACGCCGGGCCGTTAACGCTCCAGTCTGAGGCGACGACTACCCCAGGAGAGGCGCACTACCAACCCAAGCTCTGAATGGAGATAGAACCATCGGGACGCCCGGCGTTGATCCGTGGTTCACTTCAGAACGAGAGATCTGCGCGGGGACAGAGCGCGCCTGATCCGATAGCGTCGGCCAGCTAATCGAGGTTCTAAGCCGGTTCTGGCGCCGATCGAGGTACGCGAGCCGGCGAGATCAATCCGAACGCAGCGCGGATCCCCTTCGCCAAACAGTCTCGCGGCGGAGAAGATTCCCCATGCACATGCTCATGTCAGATACGTAGCCAACCTACAGGGAAGTTACACTGCGTCCGGTTTAGAGACGCAGTTTTACATTGCAAGGAAACGCGTGCTCCCGCGACTATATTTCGGCTGTACGACTGGTAGAACGAAGAATTCTCCCTGGTCGCTCTGCACGTCAGCGTAGCACTGGAGCGAACGAAGATTTCTCACTCACCCATGCTTAATCAGTCCCGAGAAGCCGGCAATGAAAACCCGCTGAGCACCCATCCGGGCGATTATTCGAAGCCACAAATAGGGCCTCCTTGCGGGTAAGGGACAATCTTGCCGATTCGATGCAACTGGTTCAGTGTCAGGTTCGGTATGTGCACAGCCCAGTCTTTGGCTCCAACCTCGCAGGTTCAGTACAGAAACTGGTAACAGCCATACAACTCCTGAGTTGAATCCCTCGGTAACGTCGATGCACTTCTCACCACCTTCCTTACATCCCCCTGTCGTCGTCTTGCCTGATCATAAGGCCGCAATAGAGAAAGCGTTTTCCTCGCTTGTCGTCCGAAAACCGCGAGCGCAAACCTCAACGGCCGTTGAAATTCCTCTCACTACGGTCTCTCTCAACTCAAATTTTGATGCATACATCGATGTCGCGTTTAAGGATGCGCCATCCGCCTCGGCTGTACAGTTACTCGTAGATTCCGGCAATTCCATGTTGGTGGTACCTCGTTGGGAGGACATTGCCGCACTTCCCAATTGGAGCCTGGACTACGAGGTCCTGGGTACGAGTTATGAGCCTTGGGGTTGCGCGGCAAATGTCGTGCGCGGACCAATCGATCTTGCGACGACGAGCGGCGATATCTACAGGCTTGAAAATTGTGTCTTCTACGCGTGTACGGCCGAGGCTTCCAAGGATGGTTCTCGCACAGCAAATTTCGGCGCGGGATGCCTTTCTCCATGGGCTGCTTGCAGTTGGAACAAGCCCTCCGGCATCGATATCACGATGCAGGCCCCATTGTCGTACAACTCGTCTTACCCTTATGCAGAATTCAACTTTGCTCCGTCCGCCACCATTTATGGCCCTGCGAATGCGCCAAAGACGGCAAGCGGCTCTTATCTGAATGTGCATAACACGGAGCCGTCGGGCTATCAGATGTTCGCCATTATTCCCAATCTGGCGTGGATGTCTCTGACGGCCAAAGCCCTTAGCATTGGCGCTACCAGTACGTTGTGGCCAGGCACCGTGCCTTCGCCGATAGCAATGATAGACACGGGCGGAGGACCGGTATTTTTAAGTGATCCCAATGGATATGTTTACCACCATCAGTGGCCCGATCCGGTAGCAAACCCTGATTGGACGTCGCAGTCATTAGAATGCCAGTCCACACGTGACGACCTTGTAATAGAAATCGGCTATAGGAATAAGTCGGTCTCTTATGGGATTGATGCTTCTCGTCTGCCTCCCCCGGTGCAGGGGCTGACCTTGGTTATGTGCAAGATAAATTCCTACATGATGGGCCAACAGGGAATGAATATCGGTGGTATCTCTGCACTGGTGAATTACATTCTTGTCGACTATAAAAACTGTCAGGTGGGCTAAAGCCAAAGTAACGCTTGGGATTGTTGACGCTGCGGCTAACACATTCTCTCAGGAAGGCGATGAGCCCCGGCGAGCCTTAAGGCTAATCCTAAGGTTCGGGAGTCGGGAACAAGCTGCGGCGCAGCGACCCTGCTAACAGAGAGTTCGCTGCCTGGGCGATAGGAATGTAAGATCGTGCGGGGAGGATCAGCCGCCGATTTGGTACATCGAGCGGTCGCGCGTTGAGCGTCCTTCCAATAGATGATGGCCGGTGGGTTTCTGGCCTACTGCGCGCTTTAGAATTTGCGCCACCTCTTCGAGCTCGCAGCCGGAGTTGGAGCGCAGGGCCTTGCGCACGTCGAGTTCGTCGTCGTTGAGCAGGCAGAGATGAAATTTTCCGTCCGCGGTGAGCCGCATCCGGTTACAGGTGCCACAGTATGGCTCGCTGACCGGGCTGATAAATCCGATGACGCCGCGCGCGCCGGGCAACGCGAAGTTGCGCGCCTCGTCCGACAGGTTGGCCGACTCAAGCTCGGTCAACAGCCCTAGCGCCGCCTCGATCCTGCCGCGCGTTTCGATATTCGAAACGTAGCGCTTGACCGAAAGCGTCGCGCACTCGCCGCCCCCCAGCGGCATCAGCTCGATGAACCGCACGTGCCAGTCGCGTTCCATGCGTCAAGCGCGCAAGCTCGACAACGTCGGCCTCGTTGTAGCCCGCCGTCGTCACTGCGTTGAGCTTGATCGGCGTAAGCCCCGCTTCCTCCGCGGCGATGATGCCTTTCCAGATCGCCGCGAAGCTGCCCCATCGCATCTGGCGCTCGACGGTCGCCGGATTGAGGCTGTCCAGATGCACGTTGATGCGCGTGAGGCCCGCAGCTTTGAGCGGCCGCGCCAGGCCGGGCAGCAGCAGCGCGTTGGTGGTAAGCGCGAGTCCGCCGACTCCGGGGACGCGCGCGATTCGCTCGACGATTTCGATCAGGTCCAGCCTGAGCGTGGGCTCGCCGCCAGTGAGCCGGAACTTGCGGAAGCCGACGCCGACGGCGGCGCGCACCACAAGTTCAATTTCGGCCGCCGTCAGCAGTTCCGCATTCGGGAGAAAGCGGATCCCGTCCAACGGCATGCAATAGACGCATCTGAGGTTGCATCGATCGGTCACCGAAATACGGAGGTAATCGATCTCACGATTGAAGGAGTCGCGCGGCACAAAACTAATACTAGTCGAGCGCGAGCGAGCGACACAACCAACGCCGGCGCGAGTTCGCCGCGGCTTCGCTGGCGACTTCGCGAGTTCGATGCGACTTCGCACCCACAGTCGAAAACTGCTAACCTGACCTCAGCCAGAAGCTGGGAGTGGGAGCGAATATGCTTTCGAAAATTGTGGTCGTGCTCGCGCTGACGTCGCTCGCGGCGTTGGCGATGCGCTACTTTTCCGAATCCGATGACGAGATGCTTCTTCAGCGCGAGGTTGCGGACCAGTTGGACGCGCTGCGCGAGCATCTCTTCCGCCGCTGAAGTTCAGCCTGCTCTCAATCCATCGATGAGCTATGCCGGCCGCGACGGTCTTGAAGTCCCGCTCAAGGCACCGACGCCGCGGCTGAGCGCGACGCTTGCAGTCATTACGATCGCGGTCATGATCGTACTCGCGATGCTCGCAGCGGCGCCTGCCTCGGCGCGATCCTCCGACCCCGCGGCGCGTGCCGCCTCCGACAAACTTGTAGATTCCGCCGAAGCGCTGATCCTGCAAGCCGGCAAGAGCGACCCGGTCGACAGCGCGCTCATCGATCAGGGAATCGCCAAGCTCCGGCAGGCGCTGCGCGTCGATCCGGACAACGACTCCGCTTACATCGATCTGGGGTTCTGCTACGGCGTCCTGCGCGATTCGTCCAATGCCGTCGACATGTACCTTAAGGCGACGCAGATTAACCCTTCAGGCGCCAACTACAAGGAATTGGCCGACATCTACTTGAGAGTCGGCCTGCCCTACGACGCTCTGCTAGCCGCCAACGCGGGGCTGACGAAGGACCCCCGCAACGCGCGGCTCTATAATGCCAAGGGGATGGCGCTAAACGACCTGGCCCGGATACCTGAGGCCGCGCAGGCGTTCGAAACGGCAATCAGGCTTGACCCTACACTCAAGGTGGCCCGCGCCAATCTGGACGCGGTCAACGGCCGTTCGACGGGCCGCGGCACAGTCACCAAGCATGCGCTCGCGCCGCCGGCCCCGCCGAACGATGACTAGTCAGCGCTAGTCCTTCTGGCTCACCGAGCGCACTACAAAGTACGGACTGGTGCGATCGAACACATAGCCATGCAGCACCAGCGGCGTCGAGGAGTCGGCTGCGGCGGTTATCTGGTTGCGCAAGTCGGCGTTGCCGATCACCACCATCTGCTTGTACAGGACCGAGTTGTACAGCGACTTGTTGTACTCGTCGCTCGGATTCGCGCCGAGCTGCTCAGTCGCCATCCGGGTATCCAGAGCCATCGGGATGATCCGGCCGTTGACGCGAAGTTGAACCAGCGTCGCTCCGGGCGGCAAGGTTGCTCCGGCCGCGACTTTGCCCGCGATGTGAAGCTCGCCATAGTAGGACTGCGCCGAGTTGTCGGGATTCGAGGACAGCGCGCTCTCAGGAAGCTGCCCCACCGACCCGCCGTTCACGCCCACGTTGATTCCGGGCATCGGTGTCAGTCCACCTGCGGGCAGACCGCCGAATCCGGAAATACCTCCGATTCCGCCGCCGCCGCTGAACGCGAACGCCGCGCCTGCGGGCGCCAGCGCCACCGTCGCGGCTATCGCCACGAATGCTGCAATCGTCTTCGTTTTGGTCATTGGTGTTCCTCCTGAACTCTCGTTCTCTTGGCAAGCGCCGGCCGCGGGATCATCCGCCGGTGATCGGCCTCTCGGGCTCGGCCACGCAGTAAGCGCATCGGCACAAGTCCCTGAGCTGGCGCATTGTGTAAATCGTTTCGTGTCCTTCCGCCCATCCGATAAAAACCGCGGCCTCGCCCAGCCGCGACAGTTGTCGCAGCCGCTGGCTGGCCGCGGGAATCTCTCCGCCGATCTCGCCCTTGCACAAATCGCACGGGCATCGCCGGCGCAGATTCTCCAGCGGCAGGATGCTGTCGTGACCGTCGGTCCACTGCACTCCGATCGCGTAGCGGCCCACTTCGTTCAGGCCCTTGATCTTCGGATTCTTTGACTTGATAAGCGGCATTGGATTTGATTCAGGATAGCACTCGGTCACGCGCGAGTTTAACGTTTTAACCGGCTAAACGGCGGATTTGTTCCCTAAAAGTAGCTCGCCGAATTGTGCTAATAAAATCGTCATAAGTCTTCAACGGACAGGTAAAGTAGGAGGAATGGAATCATGGATGAAAAAGCGAAAAAGCAGGCGCTGCTCTTAATCCCATACGGACTGTTTGTGCTAGGCGCTGCCCACGGTGATAAAAAAACCGGCGCAACCGTCAATTGGGTCACCCAGGCCAGCTTCGCTCCCCCGCTGGTCGTGGTCGGAATCAAGAAAGACTCGAGCTCGCATGCGATGGTCAAGGACTCGAAAGTCTTCGCGCTCTCGATCCTCGGCGCCGGACAAAAAGCGATCGCCGGCGCGTTCTTCCGTCACGTCGAGCCCAAGGACGGCAAGTTCGGCGACCACGCGTTCGAGCTCGGCAGCAACGGCGCGCCGATCATCAGCGAGGCGCCCGCGTCGGTCGAATGCGAGGTGGTCGGATTTTACGAGCTCGGCGATCACAGCGTCGTGGTCGGCAAAGTCACCGACGCCCACGTCAAGCGCGAAGGCGACGCGCTCACGATGAAGGAGACCGGATGGCAATACGGCGGCTAGCCGCGACGACGGCGAACATGCCATGAGCCCCGGCGAAATCGGGCCATGCCTGCGGCGCCTGGCCGCCGCCGCGAGCGTCGAGCTTGCGGATAAAAAGCCGCATTGGGGCGACGCCATCCTGTGCGACGGCTTGATCTACGCGGCGCGCGCGCTGGGCGACGATGCCCCCCTCGACGCGGCCGCGCGATGGTTCGCGCCCAAGCTCGGAGCCCGCCCGCGCACCGAAGGATGGTTCTGGTTCTGGGCCGCCGAGGCGTTGCCGGCGCTCGATTTGTATCGCCGCCTCGGCACGCCCGCGTACCTCGACTATGCGCGCGCGATCGTGCGCGCGTTCGCGTCGACGGCGACCCGCACGCCCGACGGCGCCCTGGTGCCGCATCCGCCCGCGCTCGAGGTGTGGATCGACGTGAGCTATTTCACTGCGCCCGCGATGGCGCTGCTGGGGCGCCTCGACAACGACGCTAATCTGATCGAGGCGGCGCTCGATCAGATGATCGTCCATCACCGTAATCTCTGCGACGCCGCGAGCGGGCTGACGTGGCACGTCGCATACGTGGATAAAAAGTCGCACTCCGCGTGCCTGTGGGCGCGCGGCAATAGCTGGTTTGCGATCGCGGCGGCACAGGTGCTGCGCGAGTTGACGGCGACCGGAATGGAAGCGCGATTTTCCGCGAAGGCCGCGACCATCGCGACTGCGCTGGCGACGCAGCTCGATGCGGTCATACGGCTGCAGGACGCGAGCGGCCTGTGGCACACCGTGATCGATCGCGCCGATTCGTACCTGGAATCCTCCGCGAGCGCCGGCTTCGCGCTCGCGCTCGGCCGCGCACTGCGGACGAATCTTGCGGGCCTCGATCGCACCCGCGCCCACGACGCTTACGATCGCGCGCTGGCGGCGATCTCTTCCAAGGTAAATGCCGACGGCCACTTCACCGGCGTCTCGCAGCAGACTCCCCCCGGCGACTTTGCCTTCTACCAGTCGGTCGAGGTCGGCACCGCGCCGTACGGAACCGGCCTGTGCATGATGGCGCTGGCGGAGGCGCTCGGCGCGAGCGACTGAAACCGCCGCTCAGCGCATCGCTGGACCGCGCGCCGCAATCGTCGTATTGAAAAACGACGGTGCATACTGATGGCGAATAAAAAAGTTGTTGTGCTGCCCGGTGACGATGCGGCCCCCGAAGCGGTCGGCGCCTCGATGGAGGTGCTGCGCGCGCTCCGCCTGCCGATCGACTTCACCGAGTTTCCGCCCGGCGAACAGTGGGTCCGCGGCGAGACCGACAAGGCCGCGCGCGCCGCGATCGACGCCTCCGACTCGACCCTGTTCGGTTCCACCTCCGGCAAGACCACCTCGATCGCCTACCTGCGATGGGGCAAGCAGACCTACGCGAACGTGCGCCCCGCGCGATGGTCGCCGGGCTACCGCAGTCCGCTCGCCAAGCCGGAAGGAATCGATTTCGTAATCGTGCGCGAGAATCTCGAAGACCTGTATCTCGGCCTGGAAGGACCGCTCGAGGCGCTCGCGCCGCTCAACCTCCGCAGCCGCATCCTGCGCGGACCCATCGACACCTCGCAGCGCGGAATCTTCGCGATCAAAGTGATCACCGAGCACAACTCGCGCCGCGTCGCGGAGTTCGCGTGCAAGCTCGCGCTCAAGCGCAAAGCAGTCGGCGGCAAGGGCAAAGTCACCTGCTCCTCGAAGTACAACATGCTGGTGGAATCGGACGGATTCTTCCGCCAGATCGTCGAGGAGACCGTCGCCAAATATCCCGAGCTCAAGTACGAGCAGTTCATCGTCGACGACTTCGCGCGCCGCCTGGTGCAATCGCCACAGGACTTCGACGTAGTGGTGATGCCGAACCTCTACGGCGACATCCTCTCCGACGCCGCTGCGGGCACGCTCGGCGGGCTCGGCCTTGCGCCCAGCGGATGCTACGGCGACGGCTACGCGTATTTCGAATCGGTGCACGGCACCGCGCCGGACATCATGGGCATGGGTATCATCAATCCGACCGCGACGATGCTCTCGGCGGCGATGATGCTCGACTACCTTGGCTTTGCCGACGCGTCCGCGCGCCTGGATGCGGCGATCCGAAAAGTCTACGCGCAGGGACAGGTGCTGACCCCGGACCAGGGCGGCCGGGCCAAGACCACCGAGTTCGCCCGCGCCGTCGCGAGCAACTTGTAGAGACAGCGCTCGATCGATTCCAGCTAGGACGAAACGCGGCGCGTCGGTGCGCGATCGCGCGCGCCGGCAGCCTCGGCCGCCGGCGCAGGTTTGCGCCGCGCCCACCAGAACACATCGCAGATGGCCCCGCACGACGGGAAGTACACCGCGGGCGGCTCGCCAGACACCGCGCCGGCTGACGTCGCTCCGTCAGCCGCCGGCGCAACCGATCTCGAGTGCGCCCGCACGCTCGCGACGCGCCGGTTTTTCGCGCGCTTCATCGCGGACAACTCGAGCGCCGACATTCCAGATGATTCGTCATTTCGTCGTCGTCGGTGAAGATTGAAATTCCAGCACCACGCGCGCGTCCGCGCCGACTCTCACCTGCGGCGCCGGCGCCAGGCTGCAATTCGCGCCGCTGACGCATCGACGCGTGCGGATGTCGTACCGATACCCGTGCCACGGGCATTCGACGATTCCATCGCGCACCTCGGATTCCCCGAGCGGGCCGAGCAGATGCGGACACACGGCCGCATACGCGATCAGCTCGCCGCCGCTCTCCACGATGCGAAATTTTCGTCCGCCGCTTTCGATCGTAAAAGGCAGCCGCGCCCGCACCTCGGCAAGCGATCCGAGCATGATCGGCGCCCCATCCTGCGCTTGCGCCTCGCGCGGCCGCGCGGCGTCGAGTTGCGCCTGCCGCTCGGACATCATCCAGACGTCTTCGTCGTAGAGCCGCGCGTAGAGATTGCTGAAATAGCTGCCCACTTGCGCGCGGCGCGCGGGCTCCAGTCCCGGCACGAAAAAATCCACCACTACCAGCGACTGCCGCTCGCCGAGCGCAAACGCATGCGTCCAGACTTCGCTGCCGGCTCCCGGCCCCTCGAGCGTGCTGGTGATCCATCGCCGCAGTTCGCGATCGAGCCTGGTCTCCAGCAGCAAGCTGCGCCGCTCGTCGTAAGGCTGCGTCCATACCCGCGCGCGAAAGCCCCATTCGCCAGCGTCGGCGCATTCGATCCGCGAGAAGCTGCTGCGATGGAGATACGGCAGATGCTCCCAGTCGATGGTGTTCTCGTAGAGCCGCTCGACACTCACCGGCAATTCGCGCCGGTAAGTCCCGGCATGCGGCACCGTCCGCGCGCGCGCAATGCCCTCGCTCATGGCGTCATCCTATTAGCAGATGATTGCTCCGCGCCAACCGACGATTGGCTCGCGAGAGCGGAGCGGCCATTTTGCGATTCGAAAAGCGTGTTGGCTCAATTCCTGCTTTTTTAGTCCGACGCTAACTCAACTTGATCCACCGGAGGACAGTCCCATGGCTGAGCTGACCGAAAAGGTAAAAGATTTTTTCACCAATGCTGAAGTGAATATGGACACGTTGCAGAACGTGTTGAGTGAATTTCTGGCGGTCGAAATGGGCGGGCAGAAATTGTACGAGCGCGCCCTTGAACTGGTCTCCGATCCGGAAGTGAGAACAAAATTCCGTGAGTTCCACCGTCAGACGCTCAATCATCAGAAGATATTGACCGACATAATCCGCAAGCTGGGCGGCAACCCGGCAGCGCAAAGCGCCACCGCCAAAGTCGCCGCCGAGAAAGCACAGGGCTTGATGCGCACGATGGGCCGCGCCGGTCTTTCCAAAGACGAAAGTGAATTGAACGCGATCGAGAATATCGTGCTGGCCGAGACCAAGGATCATGCGGACTGGGAACTGATCGGAAAGATCGCGCGTCAGACCACTGACAACCAGCTGCGCGAAGTGCTGGGGTCGGCCGCCAAAACCGTCGAGCAGGAAGAAGATGAGCATCTGAATTGGACGCGCAAAAAACTCGGTGAGCTGCAAATGGCGGCCCTCGTCAAAGGCGGCAAGGCCCATACGGCGACGCAGAACGCGATGCCCGCGCCGTCAAAGCGGCCGAACCGCGCTCAGCCGAAAGCGGCCAAACGATCGAAGAGCGGCGCAAAGTCGCGCAGCAAACCCGCGGCTTAGTGCCTGTCTCCTTCAGCGATCTCTCAGGATGACAGGATGGTTTCGGTTCGCTGCTCGGAACGCCGGGACCAGCCAGCCGAGACCGCCAAACATTCTCGTCGCCAGCGATATTCCCGCGATCAGGAAGAAAACGGTGGCGAGTTGGTAAGAATGATCAATGATCGGCCGTGGATGTTCCGCATGAATGACCGGACTGCAGAAGCGTCAGCAGAGATCCGGCTGCCGCCATCCCCACCCCGAGCACCAATCTGGATTGACCGGGCACCAGCGCCCATATCGAGACGATCAGCGCGCCGAATATCTGCATGATCGTTCGGCTGCGCGGTCAGCCAGCGGTGGAAACTCGAGGATTCGGCTTCAGGTTGATCGATACGGCGACAAAGATAAGTCCGGTCAAGGTAGCAGCCACGCCGGCTGAACCGAAAGGAACCCGCTCCAATTCTCGATCTGATAAGCGTACACGTCGTCCTATTCCGATCTCATCAGTGACATAGTCAGATCGTCCGATGTGATCTAACCCGACTGTCGCTCCGCAGCGAACATCCAACCAGAGACGCCCGCACCGCCGCGACAGCAGGCGGAAGTCTATGCAGCTTTAAAAAACTTGCAACTCTCCAGATCGAGCAGCTCACCGCGCATCGTCGTACTGAAGGTCTGTGATTTTTTTAATAAAAGTGAAGATGAATTCTATGCGCACTGCTGCTCGGTACAGCAATGAACCACCGTCGTCCCATTTATCTCGACAACGGAAAAAATCACAAGGTCATCCTTCAGGATGACGTCCGTTTTTTGCGCCTGACTGGGGCGACGGTGGCTTCGGTTTGCTTTCTTGGTTCGCTATGGAAAAACACCACAGGCTCTCCGGATGACGTGCGTTCTCTTGTCGAGATAATGGGACGACGGTGGTTCTGTTGCCGTTTCGAGAGCGGTGCGCACAGAATTCGTTTTCACTTTTATTAAATTGAGCGCGGGCTGCCGGAGTTCCTTCGGCACGCTCAGGACGGGCTCCGGATCGTAGCGTCCCTCTCGGGCCGGCACTCGAAAGGTGGGTGTTCTCGGCACTTCTGATCGTGATGCTTATCCGGTCGCGATCGGCGCAGACGCGAGACTGGTTTCCGTTTTGCCGATCTTCACGCCCGCAAGAACTCCCGGAGCGCGGTCATTGCCTCCGGCTCCGACAGCCACGGAGTGTGACCCACGCCCGGAACCTCGACGGCCTTGGCCGCTGGATGGCGCGCGCACATCTTCGTGACCGTGTCAGGTAACAGTGCGTCGCTCTCGGCGCCGCGAATCACCAGCACCGGCGCCTTTACCGCTTCGAACAAAGGCCACAGGCTCGGCGGCGGACCTGGCTGGTCAGATCGCGGGGCGACCGCCTGAACGCGAGGATCGGTCTTCCATCGCAATCGCCCGTCGCCGGTCAAACGCGTGGAGTTGCGGACCAGCTCGGCTGCGACCGCATCGGTGAGGTTGCGCGCGGGAGGATAAGTGCGCCGATAGCACCGCAGCGCGGCCTCGATGCTCTCGAAGTCCTGATCGAACAGGCCGGGGCCCTCTTCCTCTTTCTGTCCCGCGAAATTGATTTCAGGTCCGATGTCATTGAGAACCAGCCGTTCTGCCAGTTCCGGCTTGCTCGCCGCGATGACCATCGCCACGATGCCGCCCAGCGAGTTACCGATCAAACTCGCCCTTGCCACCCCGAGCTCCGCGAGAAAGGCGAACGCGTCGCTCAAAATTTTCCGAAAGTCGTAGTCTCCGCTGCGCTCCCAATCGCTGTCGCCGTGGCCGCGAAAATCCAACGTGAGCACGTGATGCGTATCGACAAAGTCCGGCGCGACATGGTCGAACGCATACGCGTTGCCAGTCAGGCCATGCATGAACAGCGCGACCGGTTTTCCAGCATTGCCGAAATCCCGGTAGTGAAGCCGCAGCCCGTTCACCTTGATGAATTTGTCTTCAGGCATGGCTGCTCTGCTTCTTCGCTGATGAGCGGCGGATCAATTGTCGCCCAGGCCGCAGGGATTCAAGACACGCGGACCAGACCGCTGATAGCCCCGATACGCTCCATCATAAACGCGGACCTCGAATCTAGCCCGCGGGTGGAGGCGCAGGTGGTTTGGCCGCTCCGGGTGCCGGCGGAGGCGCTTTGGCAGCCGGCGCACCCGGCGCTCCGGGCCGCCAACCACCTCCCTGCCCCCAGCCACCTCCTCCCTGCCCCCAGCCACCTTCGCGCGGCCCATAACCTCCGCATCCACAGGGGCCCCCCCACGCGAAACCCCATGGAGGCGGCGGAGGTGGAGCAAACGGAGCGAAACCGCCATACGGCATTCTCGGCGCTCCCGCCCACATCGCCATCGCCGGCGGCGGCATAGGCTTTCTGTGCCGATGGCCTGCGATGAGGATCGACAGGGCGACCAGCACCAGTGCGGCGATCAAGCCGCCCCGCCACCAGCGATTCTCCGTCAGTATCTCTTGCTCGAGACGATCGATACGCCGGTGAAGACCTTGTATCGCCGCATCCCTCTGATTTTCACTGCTGCTCGATTCCTCAGGCACGAGGTTTTACTCCTTGCTGAATCTGCATTGACTATACTGGCCAATTGCCGGTTTCCGTTTCTTCTCTTTCGCGATCTCGATTCCGGCCGCCCTGATCGAATCGCGTTCGCGCGGTTGCCCTAGTAGAACCGCGATTCGCCTGGGGGGCGCGTCTTCCAGCGCCGATGGATCCAGTTCCAGTGGTCGGGATGGCGGCGGACGGCGTCCTCGATCGCAGCAGTGTAGCGCTGCGTGTTCTCGCGCGCCGACTCGTCGCGATCCGGCGTCTTCACCAGCTCGAACGGCGGCAGAATGGTGATCTTGTGGCGCGCGCTGTCGCCGTCGCGGACCATGAAGCATGGCGTCACCGCCGCTCCGCTGGCCCGCGCGATGCGTGCCGGTCCGTCGCTGGTCGATGCGGGCAGGCCGAAGAAATTCACGAACACGCCGCCGCGCACGTCGAGGTCCAGCGCGATCGCCACGTGCCAGTTCTGACGCAGCATCTTTAGCATGTCGCGCCCGCCACCCTTGCGCTCGATGATCTGGTTGCCGAACCGCTCGCGCACTTCGCAGACTGCGCGGTCGATCAGTGGATTGCGCAGCGGACGATGCACCAGCGCGATGCGGTAGCCGTAAATCGAATGCGCGAGCTGCATCAGCTCGAAATTGCCGAAGTGCGCGGTCAGCACCAGCACCCCGTGACCATTGGAGATGCGCTCGGCCTCGTCCCAGTGCTCCTTGCCCTCGTAGACGGCGACTTCCTCGATATTGGCGCGGCTGAGTTCGCTCAGATGGGTCCATTCCGCGAACATGCGTCCCCAGTTGCGATACATCCCGCGGATGATTTCCAGCCGCTCCTCGGCGGATTTCTCCGGGAACGCGATCTCGAGATTGCGCATCGCGATCGGCCGGTTGGGCCGATCCAGATGCATCGCGAGCGAGCCGAGCGCGGCGCCCATTTTAACCGCACGCTCCAGCGGTATCGCGCGCAGCGATGCGATTATCGCGGCGGCGCCGGTGTATTCAACCCGCGCCAGTACGGGCCCGATTTGCCGCGCCATCAGGGAACGAGCGTCGCAGAGTCCTAACTGGGGTACAAGTGCAGGCTGCTGTGAAGTCAAAAACGGGAGCCGCGGCGCTAGCCGCGGCTCCCGAAACAATCAGGGACTGGGAGGCGTCGAAACCACCGCCCGCGCCGCATCGAGCGCATGGCTCGAGCCCGCAAGCGTGGCGGAAGCGTCGGCCGATGCCGTCGTACCGGACGGCGCCGGTGCGGATGCGGCCGCCGTCACCGGAGGCGTGCCGGCGCCCGGGTCGACGGCGATCGTCGTAGCGGGGGGTTCCGACGAGGCAACGGATCCCGCCGTCGGCATGCCGGTGCGATTCATCGTGCTCGGGCCAATCTCCTCGGTGTTGAACGGAGTCGCCACGCCCGGCGTGGTCACGGTCCCCGAGGAAGTCGGCGGCGCCGCTTCGAACGGATTCGTATCGGGACCCGGCGCTGCAGGCGCCGCATTGTACGGCGCGCTCAAATCCGCCGAGGGAGGCACCGAGACCGAGAACGACGGTTTGTAGAGTTCGCGGACCTGCGAGGCCGGCATGTCATGCAGCTCGCGCCGGCCGAGAGCGTTGACGAACTTCTGGCGCTCGTCGAGTGCCAGCGAACGCAACTGGTCGCGGTTCCGGATCACGTGCGGCGTCAGGAACACGATCAGGTTGTCTTTCTGCCGGTCGCTCGCCCGATCGCTGAACAGGTTGCCGATAACCGGTATGTTCGAAATGAACGGCACGCCCTGGTTGTTGAGCGTGGACTGGCTCGACAGCAGGCCGCCGATGACGGCGGTGCGATGGTCTTCCACCAGCACGCTGGTCGATGCCGATCGGATCGTAGTGGTCGGTCCCAGGGTCGCGTTCTGGGTGCCGTTGACGACGTTGGATACCTCTTCGTAGAGATCCAGCTTCACGTAGTCGCCTTCGGAAACCTGCGGCACGATATCGAGCGTGATGCCGACGTTCTGCCGGTCAACCGAATTGAAGATCTGACCGGGTAGGCCGGCGTTGGCCGCCGCGGAGCCGACAAACGGCAGGTTCTCACCGACTACGATCATCGCCTCTTCGTTGTCGGCGGTGAGCAGCGTCGGCGCGGAGAGCACGTTGGCGTGGGTATCGGTCTCAATCGCGGTCATTATCGCGATGTCGCAAGGCACTTGAATCGTGCTGCCGGTCGTCGCGCTGGCGACGGTGCTGACCGCGGTCGACGCGGCTGCGACCGGAACGTTGCACAGGCTGCCCGAGGCCAGGCCCAGCGAGAGTCCGGTCAGGCTGAGCGGGTTGCTGAGCGCATTGGTCAGGTTTCCAAAGTTCAGTTGGCTGACGCCATTCACACCCCCCATGGCGTTGTACGACTGGAAACTCATCCCGATTTCGCGCGCGCGTTCCGCGCTGACTTCGACGATGACCGCCTGCACGAACACCTGTACCCGCGGCACGTCAAGATCGTCGATGATGGTGTGAAGGGTCTGCCAGTCCTGCGGCGCCGCGCTGACGACCAGCGCGTTGGTCGCGGGATCGGCGGTGATGCTGACCGGCGCATTGAAATCAGGATTGTGCCCGTTGCTGCTCACCGAGGTCGGTCCGGACCCGCTGCCGCTGGTGCCGGAGGTGCGCATCATCCCGCCACCACTGCCGAAGCCGCTGCTGCCGGTGCCGCTCGTGCCACTGCTCGAGCCCATCGAGCCCATCATGCTGCCGCCAAATGACGATGAACCGCTCATCCCGCCGCCCAATCCGCCGAAGCCGGATCCGGAGGCGCTGCCATTGTAGTTGCCCAGTGTGCTGCCACGGCCCAGCGATCCTTTGCCGGTGCTGGGCGAGAGCTGGCCAGGCGACCCGCCGCCATTGATGAGGTTGCTAAGCACCTGGACCATCTCGAGCGCCTGCGCGTTCTTCAGATGGTAAACGTGGATGCGCGCCATCGCGTTGGGCGACTGCACGTCGAGCTTTTCGACGATGTCCTGGATCTCGCGCATCTGGATCGGCCCGGCCAGCACGATTATCGAGTTGGTGCGCTCGTCGGGAATCACTTTGAAGCCCGAGGGCGTGCCCTGCGTGGCCGGCGCGACTACGCCGCCCAAGGCCGCGGCACGCGCTTCGCGGCCGGACATCGCGGTGGTGCCAGGGACGGTCTTGGCGCCCATGATTTGATCGATTTCAGGAGCCAGTTCGCCGGCGAAGGCAAGTTTCAGCGGGATGACAATGACGCTCTGCTGGGTGCCGCGAATGTCCAGGCTCCCGATGATCTGGAGCAGGCGGTCGACGTTGTAAGCGTCGTCGGTGATGATCAGGGTGTTGTCTTCGGGAAACGCGGCGATCAGGCCGTCGTGCGAGATCATCGGCTGGATCACGTTGATCATCGAAGCCGCGTCGACGTTATTGAGCTTCACCATCCGGGTGACGTATTCGTCGCCCTGCGTCTCGGTGGGTTCCTGGTAGTGAGTCAGCGGCGCGGCGGAGCGCACGTTGCGCGACGGCTGGATCTCGATGGCCTTGCCGCGCTGCACGGTGGTGAAGCCTTTGATCTGCAGGACCGACTGGAACATCGAGTAGGCCTGCTCGGGGGTGACCTTGGCCGGCGAGATGATCGTCACCTTGCCACGCACGCTCTCGTCGATGATGAAATTCTTGCCGGTGATTTCGCTGATGAACTTCGCCAGCACGGGGATGTCCACGTTCTGGAAGTTCATGGTGATTTGGTTTTCAGGGGCTGCCGAGGAACCAGCCGCCACCGACAGTGTGGCCATGATGCCGACAAAAATCATAGCGGCGAGCGCCACCACGCAGTAACGTTTCATCCGAGCCACCTCGCAGACGAAATACTTGAGGCGCAAGTGTATTGCTGGCTGCGCATAACTGCAACCCAACTATCGAATCAACTATCCCCTTGCCGTCCGCGGCTGCCGGAGCGCGGACGTTTGCAAATCGCGCATCGCTCGGCGAGTATTGTCATCGCTCGGCGAATGCCGCGAGCCGCCGCAAGTGCCGCGAGCTGTTGAATGTTCGCCCCGGCAGCGCCGCTTCCGAATCGTCGCGAAGTCAGTTGCGATACGCCGGCGCACCACACTTAATTGAGAATTGAATCGAACCGTGCGGGCGCGCGCTCGAGCTGAAGCGGAAGGCAGTTGCGCTTCGAATACCTGATAGGAATCCGCTACCTGCGCGCGCGCCGGCGCGAGCGGTTCGTTTCGTTGATCGCCGTCATTTCGCTGGCCGGAGTGGCGCTCGGCACCTTCTCCCTGACCGTCGCGCTGTCGGTGATGAGCGGCTTCCAGGAGGACCTGCGCCAGCGGCTGCTGGCGTTCACTCCCGAGGTCACCGTCGAGCGCGCTGACGGCGCGGTATGGAACCCCTCCGATCTCGAGCACAAGATCGCGGCACTCCCGGAGGTGACCGCGCAGTCGCCGTTCGTCACCTCGCAGGTGATGGCGGTATCCAACCAGGAAAACGGGATGCCCGGCTACGTCTCGGGCGGAATTTTGCGCGGCGTCGTCGCGCAGCATAACGCTGTGCTCGACGAGCTGCAGAAGACGCTGGAGCAAGGCAGCCTTGCGGGGCTGGATACCTCGCACAAGACCACGATCGTCGAGCAGGGGCAGAAACGCGACGTCGAGCTGCCGGGGGCGATCATGGGCAAGACGCTCGCATACCAGCTCGGGCTGCGTCCCGGCGACGCCGTCATGCTGATATCGCCGTCGAGCCTGGGGGCGGGCATCGGGGGGCCGCGGCTGAAGCGCTTTGTGGTGGTTGGATACTTCTACTCGGGCATCTATGAGTTTGATTCATCCTTGGTGTTCGTATCCCTCAAGGAGGGCCGCACCCTCCTGGCCGACGACCCGCAGCTCGAGAGCGGCATCGTTGTCAACCTGGTCGCCCTGTTCGACGCCCCCGCCGTCCGCGAGAAAATCGCAAAGATGGCCGGGCCGGCGTTCAAAGTCAGCGACTGGACGGAGGCCAACGCGCCGCTGTTCTCCGCGCTGAAGCTGGAAAAGTTCACCTACTTCCTTGTGCTGCTGCTGATCGTGTTGGTCGCCGCATTCAACATAATCGCGACGCTGGTGATGGTCGTGATGGAGCGCCGCAAGGAGATCGCGATTCTGCGCGCGATGGGCGCGCGGGCCGGCTCGATCGCCGCGATCTTTCTGTGCGAGGGCGCGGCGCTCGGCGTCGTCGGGACCGCGCTGGGCGTCGGCTCCGGCTACCTCACCTCGTTTCTCATCGGCAAGTATCATCTGATTCATCTGCCCGCCGACAAGTTCATGGTGAGCGCGGTCCCGGTCCGCCTCTACGCGATCAACTTCGCCGCGGTGGCCGTCGCCGCGATCGTTTTATGCCTGGTCGCGGCGGTATATCCCGCCATGCAGGCGCGCGCGCTCTCGCCGGTCGAGGTGATTCGCTATGAGTGACGTGCAGGCGCAGGCGCGCGGGGCGATCGCCGAGCCGGGCGCGGAGGCGACCCTGCTCGAGGCCCGCGATCTTCACAAGAATTTCTACGATGCCGGCCGCGAGATCCAGGTGCTGCGCGGGCTCGACCTCGCGGTGCAAAGCGGCGAAGAGATCGCGATCGTCGGACAATCGGGCACCGGCAAGTCGACGCTGCTGCATCTGCTCGGCAGCCTCGAGCGGCCCACCCAGGGCAAGGTTTACTTCGAGGGTCAGGACCTGTTCGCGCTCGACGAGCGCGCGCTCGCCGAGTTCCGCAACCTGAAGCTCGGATTCGTGTTCCAATTCCACTACCTGCTCGCCGACTTCAATGCGCTCGAGAACGTGATGATGCCGGCGCTGATTGCGCGCATGCCCGACGCCGAGGCGCGCCGGCGCGGAACCGAGGTGCTGGAGCTGGTCGGCCTCGGCGACAAGCTTCATCGCCGCCCCGCGGAACTGTCCGGCGGCGAGCAGCAGCGGGTCGCGGTGGCGCGCGCGGTGGTGCTCAAGCCCAAGCTGGTGCTCGCCGACGAGCCCACCGGCAATCTCGATCCGCACACCGCCGAGGAAGTTCATGGTTTGTTCCATCTGCTCAACCGCGACCTCGGCATAACCCTGGTGATCGCGACCCACAACGAGCGCCTGATGCGCGCGATGGGCCGCGCGCTGACTCTGCAGGACGGAAAACTCACCCGGCAGGCGCGGCCCTGAACCGAACCTGGGCCGAGCCGCATTCGCCACTCAAGTTTTGGGTTTTACTTACCGGATGACGATGGGCTAGCTTGTTTCGCCGCTTCCTGGAGTTCCTCATTTGACAGCGCGATTTTTCAACGTGCGCGGAATTGGTCCGCGTGTTCAGCTCGCGATGCTGACGGTGCTCGCGATTCTCGTCGGCGTGCCGGGCGCGCTCGCGCAGGGCACCGCTCCGATCATTTCGCAGATCAAAATCGAGGGCGCCCAGCGCGTCGAAGAGGACGCGATCCGAATCCGCGTCACGCAGCAGCTCGGTCAGCCATACGACGAGAACGCGGTCAATCAGGATATCGCGTCGATCTACAAGTTGGGCTTTTTCGAGAAGGTGGGCGCCTCCGTCGTCCAGCAAGGCGGCAAGAACGTCCTGGTCTTCCGGGTCAAGGAACGCCCGCAGGTTACCGACGTGCGCCTGGAGGGGATGAAGGCCATTCGTTCCACCGACGACAAGGTGGTCGCCGCGGTAAAGCTCCACCCCGGCGCGATTTTCGACCCGGTCGCGGAAAAGGACACCGTCAACGGCCTCATCGACCTCTATCACGATGAGGGCTACATGGATGTCAAGGTCACCTACAAGCCAATCGTGTATCCCGACAACACCGTGGTCGCGGTGTTCAACGTCGATGAGGGCACCAAGGTCGAGATCACCGATATCGAATTCCACGGCAACAAGGTGTTCTCCGCCCGCGAGCTTCGCGGAGTAATGGAAACCGGGACCTACAACAAGTTCACCAGCTGGCTGACCGGCGCGGGCAAGCTCGACAACAAGAAGCTGCAGGACGACGTCGATCGCCTCACCGCGTACTACTATGACAACGGCTACCTCAACGTTCACGTCTCGCAGCCGCAGATCACGCGCAATGGCAACGCGATCACGCTATTGTTCGATATCGACGAGGGGTTCCCGTACCGGGTCGGACGCGTCAATATCGTCGGCAACCTGAAATTTCCGCGCCGCGACTTGCGCAAGCTGCTCACGCTGAAGCCCGGTGAGTTGTTCCGCGGCTCCACGCTGCAGCGCAACGTGCTCGCGCTCTCGGACTTTTACTCCAATCGCGGCTACGCATTCGTGAACGTCGATCCGCGCACCCAACTGGTGCCGACCAGCCGGCGCATCAACGTCACCTTTGTCATCAACACCGGTCACGAGGTGGTCGTCGATCGCATCACGATCACCGGCAATACCAAGACCTCGGACAAAGTCATCCGCCGCGAGCTGCAGGTGCAGGAGCAGGAGCCCTACTCCGCCGAGGCGATCCGCGACTCGCAGACCCGGCTCAACCGGCTCGGCTTCTTCACCGATACGCACATCACGACCTCGCCCTCGCAGCAGCCCGACAAGATCAATCTCGACGTGAACGTCACCGAAGGTAACACCGCGCAGTTGTCGGTGGCCGGCGGTTTCGACAGCTACCAATCGCTGTTCGGCAACTTCACGCTCGGCAACACCAATTTGTTCGGCGGCGGCGAGTCGCTGATCCTGAACGCGCAAGTCGGTTTCCTGTTCCAGAACTACAGTATCAGCTACACGGAGCCGTGGTTCCTCGACATCCCGCTGAGCGTCGGGCTGCAGCTCTTCGACAACAAGACCTACCTGCTGAGCTTCAGCCAGTCGGCGGCGGGCTTCACCCTGACCTCGACCTATCCGCTGGTTGACCTTGGCTTCAAAAAGCTCGGACCGTTTTCGCTCAAGGACGTGACCGCGGGACTCGGCTACACCTTCGAGAGCGTCGGGATCACCGGCCTCTCGCCGCTGACCACCTTCGATCTGCGCCGCTACCAGGGCTACACGCAGACCTCCGAGCTGATACCCAGTTTCCGGCGCTTCACCGTCGACAATCCCACCGACCCGCGCACCGGCACCGTCGAGAGCCTCAACATGGAAATCGGCGGCCTGGGCGGCACCAACAGCTTCCTCAAGGGCGTCGCCCACGCCCGCTACTTCTATCCGTTCCTGAAGAGCCCGATTTTTGGAACCTGGGTCGTCTCGCAGGGCATTACGTTCGGCATCGGCACCAACCTTGAGAGCGGCACCGGCGGCGAGCTTCCGCTCTATGAGCGCTTCTTCCCGGGCGGCGTCGGCGGTCCGGGCGACGTGCGCGGCTACCAGCTCTATTCGTTGGGACCGCTCGTCACCCTGTATGCCCAGAACGGACTTCCGATCAGCGTGCAGCACGTTGGCGGCAGCAAAGAGTTGCTGCTGAGCAACGAAGTCACGTTCCCGATTTTGTCAGGACTCGGGGTGCGCGGGGTGGTGTTCTCCGACGCTGGCCAGGCCTACCGGATCAGCGAGTCCATGGATCCCACCACGCTGCAGGCTTCCTATGGACTCGGGGTCCGCTGGAAGTCGCCGTTCGGCCCGCTGGCAGTCGACATCGCGCGGCCGATCAACCCGCGTCCTGCCGATCTGCATACCGTATTTGAATTCGCCACCGGCGCGCCGCTCTAGCGCGGCGCGCCCAAGATGGATTTAATAAGAGGCAAGGTGCTATGCTTGCGGGTTCAGCGGGTACGTTTCATTCGCTCTGCATCTGATTGATACTCTCCAACTGAGCGGAGGCTGCCCGAACATGAAGCCACCAGGAGGCTTGTGACCTAGTATGAGGCGACCGTTGATCATCGGTGCGGTGGTGGCTTTCCTTGCCGCCGCGGCCCTACCTGCGTACGCCCAAATGAAGCTGGCTTCGGTCGACGTCCAGCGCGCACTCAACGAATGCGATGCCGGCAAGCGCGCCAAGGTCGATTTCCAGGGCCGCGTCGAAACCCTCGAGGCCAAGCTCCAGCGGCAGCAGAACGAAGTCGAAGCGCTCAAGGATCAGCTCGAGAAGAAAGGCATGCTGATGAATTCCGATCAGCGCCAGCGGCTCTCCGACGATTACATGACCAAGGTCAAGAACTTCGAGCGCGACTACAAGGATTCCAAGGACGAGCTCCAGGCCCGCGACCAGGAGATTACCGGCAAGATCCTCCACGACCTCGACCAGGTCATCCGCACCATCGGCGAACGCGACAACTACACGATGGTCTTTGAGAAGGGATCGATCCTGTACAGCGCCTCTTCCATCGATATCACCGATCAGGTCATCCGCAGTTACAACACGATGCATGTGAAGATCGGCTCGCTCGGCCCTCAGGATGACGCGCCGATGGCGTCGGAGCCGACCGGCTCGACGATTCCCGCGGCGTCCTCGCTGGAATCGGAACAGTCCAGCCAGTTCGGCTCCTCGGTGGGCAAGAAATCGACCATCTCGAAGTAGTAACTCGTGAGCGGCGGCAGCCTTAAGGCGGACGAACTCGGCAGAGTCCTGCGCTCCCTGCCGCATCGCTATCCTTTCCTGTTGGTCGATCGCGTCCTGGAGCTCGATGCCGCGCACGTGCTCACCATCAAGAACGTCACCTTCAACGAGCCATTCTTCAGCGGTCATTTTCCTGATTTTCCGGTGATGCCCGGGGTGCTGATCGTCGAGGCGCTGGCGCAGTCCGGCGCGATTCTCGCCCTCAATCAGATTGGCGCCGAAGCGCGTCCCCTGTTCGTGCTGACCGGTCTCGACAAGGTGCGCTTTCGCCGCCGCGTGCTGCCCGGAGATCAGCTCCGCATGGAAGTGAAAATTCTGAAGTACCATCGTCCGTTATGGCGGATGCAGGGCGAGGCGCGCGTCGACAACGAGCTTGCGGCCGAAGCGGAGCTGTCCGCGATGGAAGTGCAGGAGCGAGTGCCATAGGCGCGCGGATTCATCCGTCGGCGGTCATCGACCGCCACGCCGAGCTCGATTCGTCAGTCGAGGTCGGTCCCGGTGCGGTCATTGGTCCCAAGGTCAGGATCGGCGCCAATACCACCGTCGGGCCTTATACCGTCATCGCCAGCAACACCACGATCGGCGAGCGCAACCAGATTTTCCAGTTCGCCTCGATCGGCGAGGTGACCCAGGACCTCAAGTATCACGGCGAGCCCTCGACCCTGGAGATTGGCGACGACAACAAGATTCGCGAATTCGTTTCCATCCAGCGCGGCACCGAGGGCGGCGGGATGGTCACCAAAATCGGCAGCGACATCCTGCTGATGAACTACGTGCACGTCGCGCACGATTCGATCATCGGCGATCACTGCATCCTGGCCAACTCCACGCAGATCGCCGGCCATTGCGTGCTCGAGCAATGGGTGCGCGCGATGGGCGTGGTGGGCGTGCATCAGAATTGCCGCATCGGCACGCATGCGATGCTCGCGGCGGGCGCCAAAGTCGCCCAGGACGTTCCGCCCTATGCGGTGGTCACCGGCGACCGCGCGCGCCTGATCGGCGTCCACGAGGAATTGCTCAAGCGCCGAAACTTCCCGCCCGAAACCGTGCGCGAGCTGAAGAACGCATTTCGCACCCTGTTCTTCTCCAGGCTCAGCCGCGAAGACGCGTTAAAGCAGGTGCAGGCCGAGCATTCCGACTCCGCCGAGGTTCGCCAAGTCCTCGAATTCATCGCCGATTCAAAGCGCGGAGTCGTCGGCCGCGAGCGTGGCTAAACTCGGGCTCATCGCGGGCAACGGAGTCTTTCCGCTCGAAGTCGCCGACAGCGCGCGGCGCCGCGGCATCACCGTCATCGCAGTAGCACATCTAAATGAAACCGACCCGGCCCTCGCCTCGCGCGTCGACGCGATCACCTGGATCAAAGTCGGCGAGCTCGAAAAAATTATCGACACCTTCCGAAGCGCCGGCGTCAACGAAGCCGCGATGGCGGGTGGAATTTCGCGCGCGCGCCTCAAAGACTCGTTCGCGCCCGACGCGCGCGCGATCGCGATGCTCGCGCGCGTCGGCCGCATGAGCGATGACGCGGTGCTGCGCGGCATCGCCGGCGAACTCGAGACCGATGGCATCCGCATGATCGATCCGGTGCCGATGCTTGAAGATGTCCTCGCGCGCCCGGGACTCGCCGCCGGACCCGAGCCGTCCGCTCAGCAGCGCAAGGATCTCGCGCTCGCATTCGCGGTGGCGCGCCATCTCGGACAGTTCGACATCGGGCAGACGGTCGCGGTTCGCGACGGCGTGGTCGCCGCGGTCGAGGCCGTCGAGGGCACCGACGCCGCGATGCGCCGGGCCGCGGCGCTGGTCGGCCCGGGACTGGTGATCGCCAAGAGCGCGAAGCCGGGCCAGGACCTGCGCTTCGATCGTCCCGCGATAGGTCCCGCGACCATCGAGCTGCTGGCCGAAATCGGCGCCGCCGTGGTCGCGGTCGAAGCGGACATTTGCCTGATCCTGGAGCGTGCGAAAACGCTCGATCTGGCGCGAGCGAAAAACATCTCGGTATGGGGCCATGCCTGAGCTTCGCGCCGCGGTGATCGGAGCCGGCCGCCTCGGCACGCTGCACGCGCGTAAGTACGCCGCAACGCCCGGGCTCAAGCTGGCCTGCGTCGTCGATATCGACCGCGCCCGCGCGACGGCGCTCGCCGCAGAGACGGGGGCCGTTGCGCTCACCGACTATCGGATGCTCTCAGGCAGAGTCGATCTCGTGACCGTCGCCGCGCCCGGCGTGACCCATCACGAGATAACCGCCGCGATGCTCTCGGCCGGAATCGACGTGCTGCTGGAAAAGCCGATGGCCGCGACGCTGGCCGAGGCGCGCGAACTCGCCGCTCTCGCCAGGCGCACTGGCCGCGTCCTGCAAATTGGGCACCTCGAGCGCTTCAACCCCGCCGTCGTTCATCTCCATTCGATCGTGAACGCGCCGCGCTTCGTCGAATGCCATCGGCTCGCACCGTTCACCGAGCGCGGCACCGATGTCGACGTGGTGCTCGATCTGATGGTGCACGACCTCGACGTGATTCTCTCGGTCGCGCCCTCCGAGGTCGCATCGCTGGAGGCGGTCGGCGTCGCGATCCTCACCGATCGCATCGACGTGGCCAACGCGCGCATCCACTTTCGCAGCGGCCTCATCGCAAACCTGACCGCAAGCCGCGCCGCCGCCCGCCGCGAGCGCAAAATCCGCTTCTTCCAGCCCGACGCGTACATCTCGGTGGACTACGAAGCGCGCCGCATCCAGATGTATCGCAAGAATCCGCCGCCGCCCGGCTCGCAATATCCCCAAATCTCGGCCGAACAAATCGACTTCGGCGCGGGCGATCCGCTAGCCGACGAAGTAAAATCATTCGTAGAAGCAGTCCGCACCCGGTCCACTCCCGCAGTAACCGCCGAAGACGGCCTCCGCGTGATGGAACTGAGCGACCGCATCCGCACCGCAATGCTCACCCCACCCGCCAGCGGTTGACCGCCTGCGGAATAACTGCCGTAACTTGATCGCAGATGGCTGCTTCTGAAGTGGCTGGGTAGAATGATAACCGCTAGTTGAGCGGACGTCGAGGAGGACGGCAACATACCTGTCCGATATCCGATTGCCGTTATGAAGACATGAAAATTCGAGTTCAGTGGGAGAACGGTGGCATCGAGACGATAAGCCTCGATGGTCATTGGGAAATCATCGAAGGGAAATTCTTGAATTCAATCCGGAACGATCGAGGAATGGAACATTTCTTCACGAAAAAGGGCTTTTACGATGGTTGGGAAGCCGAGGTCGGAAAGTCCCTGGACCATGCAGTCGAGGTCCTTGCCGCGATGCTCCGAAAGCGCAAATTCGATCCGAACTAAGCTATGGTCTGTGCGGATTACACGGACGCGGCCATCGCTGCTGGTCGTTTTGTCGCCTCTCTTCTGCTGACAGCTAGTTGACGGGAGTTTTGAAAAAAATTTGACGGCGTGAAATGCGTGAAAAGCGGATATAGAACGAGAGTGAATCATGCGGGAACGAAATCGGAGTGGCGGCGGCCGAAAGACCCTGAAACGAACCAGGTAATGTTGAGCTTCCTTGAGCGTTTGCGAGTTCACCGCCCGGCCCCACCAACGGCAGTTGACGTGCAAGGGCGCGCGCGTAAGCATGAAACCGATGCGGCTCTTTAAAATCGCGATCGCGGCAATGGCGATCGCCACCAGCGCCGTTCTGCTGTGGTCCGCCTCTGGCTCCGATTGCCGCGAACTCACTGGCGCCAACGGCGTGGTGCAGTTCGACGCCTCTGCGCTCGGCGCGGGGCAGGCACAATCCTTCTGCTATACCGGCGAGGCGGGCCGCAAGCTCCGCTTTATCCTCGCGCGCGGCAGCGACGGTCAGGTCAGGTCGGTCTTCGACGCCTGCCGCCAGTGCTACATCTATCATCGCGGCTTCCGGGTCGCGGGCGGCGAACTCATCTGCCGTGTGTGCGGCAATCACTATCCGATCGATCACATGACGACCGGCAAGGCGTCCTGCGTTCCGGAGAGTTTGCCCCATGAGCAATCCGGAAATTCGGTCCGCGTCAAAATCTCTGATTTGAACTCCGGCCGCGCGCTCTTTTAGATTCGAAAAAAATCGCAAGTCCATCGCTGCCGCGAAATGGCGCTCCTCATTCACATTCGGGAATCCGTCTCTCTGCCCCCGCGACGTCTTTCCGCCGCCACCAACTGCTCGGTCGCGGCAATTGCGCTAGCCGTAGTTCTCGCGCTCGCCGCGTGCCATACCGCCGAAGCCATAGGCTCCTATCCGGCAGCCAACACCAACGACTGCCTGCCGGCGGTCACGCTCGTCGATCAGCACGGCCGCTCCATCTCACTGGCCTCGCTCAAGGGCCAGCCGGTGCTGGTCGATTTTATTTACACTTCATGCGCGTCGACCTGCCCGATGCTCACGGCGAAGATGGCGGCGATCGCGCGCACGTTGGGTCCCGCGCTCGGCAGCAAGGTAAAAATCGTCTCGATCACGCTCGACCCCGAACGCGATCATCCCGCCGAGCTGCTCAAATACGCCGAGCGCCAAGGAGCGGTCGATAACGGATGGCTGTTCCTGACCGGCACGCCGGAGCAAATCGCCGAGGTCCTCGCGCGGTTCAACATCAAGCGCGCGCGGGGCGAGGACGGCTCCATCACGCACACTATCGCCGCCTTCCTGCTTGGCGCCGACGGTCATCAGGTGCGTCAATACAACGCGCTCGAAGTCAGCCCCGCGGCCGTCGCCGACGACGTCGATCGTTCGCTCGCGCGCAGCTAGCCCGCCAGGCCCAGGGCTCCGTCCACGTGACAGCATTGAAATTGAAGCTGATATTTGCGCGCACTGTTACGCTCGCGTTTGCGACCGTCGTTGGTTTCGCGATCCTATTGATGATCGTGTCGCCGCGGCTCGCCCTTGCGCACGCCTCGCTCGTCTCCGCGCAGCCCGCCGCGGGCGCGACCGTCACCCCGGCGCCGCACAGCGTGGTGATTCATTTCGATGATCAGATCGAGAAGATGTTCGCGACGCTCAAAGTGCAGAGCAGCGCCGGCGATGACGTCGCGATCGGCAAGCCCGCGGTCGGCGCCGACCCGCATCAACTGTCGGTCGAGCTGAAGCCGCTCGCCGCCGGCTCCTACACTGTGAAATGGAGCGTGGTCTCCGAAGACGGCCATCGCACGCAAGGGTCCTATTCATTCACGGTCGCCGCGCCGAAACCGTGAGCGCGCGATGTTGGGATACTCGGCGCTGCTCGCCAACTCTACTCCCGCACATTGAACGCCCCCTGTGGTGCGCTAGGGCAAAATCGATCAGAATTCCGACGATGCCTCCGGATACCCAGACGGTCGCTGAAGCGCACGCCGTGCTTGACGCGTCGATGCGCGCGGCGCCGGCGCGCGCGCGCCGCATCATGATCGTCGCGGGCGAGGCGTCCGGCGACCTTCATGGCAGCGACCTGGCGCGCGAAATCATGGCCCGCGACCCCGGATGCGATCTGTTCGGAATTGCCGGCGAGCAGATGCGCGCGGCCGGCGTGCGCGCACTGGTCAAGACCGAGGACATCCACGGGCTCGGCCTGTCCGAGCTCGCCTCCACCATCACCCGCACGGTCCGCGCGTTTGGCGCGCTCCGGCGCATCATCCGCCGCGAGAAGCCGGACCTGGTCATCCTTATCGACTACGCGGAGTTCAATCTGATTCTCTCCGGCGTCGCGAAACGCGCGGGCGTGCCGGTGCTCTATTACATCACGCCGCAAGTGTGGGCGTGGCGGCGCGGCCGCGTGGGCAAGCTCGTCGAACGCGCCGACCGCCTCGCGGTGGTGCTGCCGTTCGAGGCGCAAATCTTCGCACCCGCAGGCGACCGCGTGAGTTTCGTCGGTCATCCATTGCTGGACCGCGTCAAGCCCGCACAGGATCGCGCCGCGACGCTCAAGCGTCATGGCATCGCGCCCGGCTCGCGCCTGCTCGCGATTCTTCCCGGCAGCCGGCGCGCCGAGGTTCGCTACCTGCTGCGTCCGATGGTCGAGGCGGCGCGGGTGCTCGCTCGCGACCACGGCCTGGTCCCGGCGCTGGCGCTGGCTCCCACGCTGAGCCGCGCCGAGCTTGCCGCGGCGGGAGTGGACCTCGAGGGGATGCATATAATCGAGGGCGATACCTATAGTATTATCGCCGCGAGCGAGCTCGGCCTTGTCACTTCGGGCACCGCCACGCTGGAGACCGCGCTGCTCGCATGCCCGATGGTGATCGCCTACAAAGTGTCGCCGCTAACCTATATTCTGGGCCGGGTCCTCATTACCGGAGTTGATTTTATCGGGATGCCGAATATCCTCGCCGGGCGCCAGATCGTGCCCGAACTGATCCAGGGTCAGGTCACCGCGCGAAACCTCGTGCGCGCCGCCGAGCCGCTGCTTAGCGAAACCATCCACGCCGAGACTCAGGCCGCGCTCCGCGCCCTGCGCGAGCGCCTCGGCGCTCCAGGAGCGGCCGCGCGCGTCGCCGACATGGCGCTGGAGATGACGACCTCATGAAGCTGGGCACCCCGATGCAGCGCCGGCTTCTCAAGTACCTGCGCCCTTATCTGTTTCCGCAGATCGCCATGCTGGGCGCGGCGATGCTGCTCCTTGCGGGCTCCAACGCCGGAATTCCATTCATCACCAAACGCTTCGTCGATCAGCTCACCCCGATGAAGAACATCGGCAGCCTGCATATGCTGTCGCTGGTGCTGGCGGGACTGTTCCTGTTTCGCGCGTTCGGCAATTTCTCCGACGATTACTTAACCGCATGGCTGACCCAGAAACTGGTGCTCGACATGCGCTCGGACCTGAACGAGAGCCTGCAGCGCCAGTCGCTGAGCTTCTTCAACCGCACCCCGACCGGGGTGATGGTTTCGCGCGTGATCAACGACGTGAACGTCGCGATCCAGGGAGTCACCAGCGGCGCGTTCTCGATCTTCGGCGACGGCGCGACGCTGATCGCGCTTATAGTGACCGCTTTCGTGATGGACTGGCAGCTCGCGTTGATCGCCTTCATCGGATTTCCGATCACGGTCGGACCGATCGTCAGATTCTCAAAACGGGTGCGCAAGGAAACCAAGAACGCGCAGAAGCAGCTCGGCGGCTTGCAGGCGCTGCTGCAAGAGACCTTCCAGGGCAATCGCGTGGTCAAGGCGTTCGGGATGGAAGACTATGAGCGGCGCCGCTTCGGCGCCGAACTGCGCCGCCTGTTCCGCTATTACATGCGCGTCGCGCGCATCAAGGCGTTCACCGGCCCGATGATCGAGGCGATGGGCGCGGTCGCGGTGGTCGCGGTCATCTGGTACGCGAACGCGTCGCTGGTCTCGGGCAAGCGGACCCCGGGCTCGTTCGCGGGCTTCTTCGCAACCATGTTGTTCGTCTACCAGCCGTTCAAAAAACTCTCCAAGACCAACAACAGCATCCAGCAGGGACTCGCGGCAGCCGAGCGCGTGTTCGAGATGATGGACCAGCCGAGCGAAGTTCTCGACGACCCCGCCGGCGCCGAGCTCGGGCCCGGCTCGCACAGCGTGCGCTTCGAGCAGGTGAGCTTTCGCTACGGCGAAGAGTGGGTACTGCGCAACATCAATCTCGAGATTCCGCAAGGCAACGTCGTCGCGCTGGTCGGGATGAGCGGCGGCGGCAAGTCGACGCTCGCGGATTTGATCCCGCGCTTTTACGACGTGGAGGAAGGACGGCTGGAAGTCGACGGAATTGACGTGCGCAAGATTCGCCTCGCCTCGCTGCGCGCGCAGATCGGACTGGTCACGCAGCATACGTTTCTGTTCAACGACACCATCCGCGCCAACATCGCGTACGGCGCCGCCGACAAAAACCTCGAGCGCATCATGGCCGCCGCGAAGCTCGCCAATGCGCACGACTTCATCACCCGGCTTCCCAACGGTTACGAGACGATGGTCGGGGAGATGGGTGTGCGGCTCTCGGGCGGCGAACGCCAGCGCATCGCGATTGCGCGCGCGCTGCTCAAGGACGCGCCGATCCTGATCCTCGACGAGGCGACCTCGTCGCTCGATTCCGAGTCGGAGCGCCTGGTGCAGGACGCGCTCGAGCGCCTCATGCAGAACCGCACTACGCTGGTGATCGCGCATCGCCTCTCGACCGTGCGCCGCGCCGATCGGATCGTCGTCATCGTGCACGGACGGATCGTCGAGGAAGGCACCCACGACGAGCTGTTCGCACGCAATCGCGAATATCGCAAGCTCTACGACTTGCAGTTCATGTCGCCCGAGGAAGCGGCGGGCAACGCGGGCCTGATCAACTGAGTAAAAGCCGCCGCCGAACTGGACTGCCGGCGCATCGATCAACCGGCGACGCATCCGGTCGGCGCCGCGCTCTTCTTCGTCACGTCGGAGAATGCTGAACCGGCTCTACAACGCGCTCTGGTATCCCGCGCTGCCATTCGCGCTGCTCGCGGCGGGAGGAGGCGGCGACGCCGCAAATCGTCGCGAGCGTCTCGGCCATCTCGCGCCGGTCACCCAAGCCGGCTCACCGCGTATCTGGATGCACGCCGCGTCGGTCGGCGAGATCGAGGCGATTCGGCCGGTCGCCCTGGGATTGCTTCGCGAGCATCCGGGCGCCGTCCTTGTGGTGACCACGATGACGGCGCCGGGGCGCGACGCGGCGCGAAAAAGAATCGCAGGAATCGCTGCAGCGACGCTCGCCCCACTCGATTGTGCGCGCACCGTCAGCGCGTTTCTCGGCGCAGTCCGGCCTGATCTGGTGATCGTCGCGGAAACCGAACTGTGGCCCAACTATTTCGTTGAGTCGCGCCGCGCCGGCGCTCGCGTCGCGATTATCAATGGACGAATCTCGGGCCGCTCCGTCCGCCGCTACTTCATGGCTCGATCGCTGTTCACCGAGGCCTTGGAGTGTGCCGACTTGATCCTCGCGCAGTCCGAGGGCGACGCGCAGCGCTATGCGATCCTGGGTGCGCCCCATGAACGCATTGCGGTGACCGGCAATACCAAGTTCGACATCGATCTCGATCTCGACGCCGCGTCGCCGGGCGCGCCGCTTCGTCCCGCGCTTGAATCTTTCGCCGCCGGGCGCCCAATCCTGGTCGCCGGCTCAACCGCCTCCGGCGAGGATCCGATCGTCGCCGCGGCCTACCTGCGCCTGCGCGCGCGATTTCCCGCGCTCGCTCTGATCGTCGCGCCGCGCCATCTCGATCGCGTCCGCGAAGTCGACGACGCGCTCCGCTCCGCCGCCCTGTCCTTCGTACATGCGAGCGCGGCTGCCGCCGGCGACGATCTCGCCGCCGCCGACGTCATGGTGCTCGACACGATGGGCGAGCTGCGCGCGATCTATCGTCGCGCTGCCGTCGCCTTCGTCGGCGGAAGCCTGGTCGCGGGGCGCGGCGGTCAGAATCCCGCTGAGCCGGCGGCGGCGTCGGTGCCGGTGCTGATCGGACCGCATCATGAGAACCAGCGCGAGATCGTCGCCGCGATGCTCGCGTCCGGCGGCGGATTCGTCGTCCGCGACGCCGCCGAAATCGCCGACGCGTGCGCGACGCTCCTCGGCGACGACGCGGCCCGCATCGCTGCGGGCGCGCGCGCACGCGAGGCCGTCGAGAACGCCGCGGGCGGCGCGCGCTCCACCTTGATGCGCCTGCGGGCGCTTATTACTGTCGCGTAATGAATGTCGCGCTCCGCGACGGCATTGGCATCGGCGTTCGCGAGGCGTGTCTCGCCGAGGAGGATTTTTCCGATGGCGCTTAGTCAGGAACTGCTCGATATCCTGGCCTGCCCCAAGTGCAAGGGTGAGCTTCGCCTCACGCCGCAGCAGGACGGCCTGGTCTGCGAGGCATGCAAACTCGTTTACGCGATCAAGGACGACATCCCGATCATGCTGATCGAGGAAGCGCAGCCGCTGAAGTGAGCGGCCGCCCGCCTGCCCGCCGCCCGCGCGAGCGCATCGCCGGATGAACCCAGTCGACGCCGAGCGCGCGCGCAAGCTCGCGTGGCTGGCGCTTGCAGTCTACCTCGTCGGCCTCGCCGTCGCGGCCACGCTCCGCATCCAGGGCGACTTCGCGATTTATTATCGCACCGGACAGCGCGTGCTGGCCGGCGCCGCGATCTATCCGCCCGACGAGGCCGACCGCTTCCTCTACGCGCCCATCTTCGCGATCTTATTCGCGCCGCTGGCGCTGTTGCCGCGACGGCTCGCGCAGCTCGCGTTCTGTATCGTGAACGCCGGCGCGCTGGTCGCGTTCATCACCGGGTCGGGCGTGATGCTGTTCGGGCGCGGATTTCGCCTCAGCGCGGCGCTGATCGCGATGCCGGTTATCTTCACGATCATTTTCATCGGCAACAATTTCGAGCACGGACAGGTGAACCTGCCGGTGCTCGCGATGTGCGTGTGGGCGATCGTCTATGCGCGCGAGTCGCGACGCGTCGTTGCCGGCGCGATGCTCGCGGCTGCGATGCTGATCAAGCCGTTTGCGATCTTTCTCGCCCTTTACCTGTTGCTGCGCAGCAGGTTCGCCGTGCTCGGATGGACGATCGTCGCGGGCGCGATTCTGATCGCGGCGCCGATTCTCGTTTTCGGACCGCGCGGCGCGATCGACCAAACCCAGGCGTACCTGCACGCGGTCGCCTCGATGACCGGACGCTATCGCGTGATGCTCACCAATCAGTCCGCGGTCGCGTGGCTCGCGAGGCTCGCCGGCAGATTCGCGGGCGACGCCGCGGCCGAGGGTATCGCGCCGCTGTGGGCCGGCATGATCTTCGAGGCCGCGCTCGCCGCGATCGAAGCCTGGTGGATCGCGGCGGCGGTGCGCGCCGGCGACGACGAAATCAATCTCGATCGCATGGCGGTGGCGGGCATGTTCTGCCTGATGCCGGGGTTCGCGCCAATCTCGTGGAAGAGCTACTACGCCGCGCTGCTGGTGCCGTACATGGCGCTGATCGCGATCCTGTGGGAGCAGCGCCGCGCCCACGCGAAGCCGCCGACTGCGACCGTCGCGCTGTTCGCGATCTCCGTGCTGATCAACCTGGCGCCGGGGCGCTATCTCAACCGCCTCGCGCTTTTTTATTCGGCCAGTTTTCTTTCGTCGCTCGCGGCGTTCGTCGCGGTCGCGACGGCGAGTCGCTGGCTAAGCCGGCTCGAGAGCGCGCCAACGTGATGAGGCCGGTTGCCGAAACGCAATGGCGGCGCGATCCGGACTTCATCCGGATTACGCACGGCAGCAGCACGATCGTCCTGCATCGCGAGATCGCGCCGCACGCCGCGGAGATCATCGCGCGAATCGGCGCGCTCCGGCGCGACGACGAGGCCGGCGCCGGCAACCGGCAAAGCGGATTTCGATTTTCCCCCGCTCCCGACGCCGATCTCTACATCCGACGCTCGCGACGCGGCGGCATGATGCGATTCGTTCTCGACGATTTGTTCTTCGGCGCCAGTCCCCGCCCGCTCGCCGAGCTCGACGTTGCCCTGCGCGCGCGCAAGCGCGGCGTTCCGCTCGCCGAGCCGATCGGCGCCGCGATCGAATGGGCCGCCCCGCTCCTCTACCGCGGATTTTTTCTGACCCGCTACGCGCCCGGGATGACGCTGTGGGAGTTCATCCGCACCGACGACGACCCGACCGTCCGCGCGCACGTGCTCGGGGAGGCCAACGCCGCGATCCGCAAGATGCACGAATGCGGTCTGTTCCACGCCGATTTGAATCTGCACAACCTGTTCGTCACCACCGCGCGCGAGAGCTTTGCGGTGATCGTCCTCGACCTCGACAAGGCGCGGCTCTACGACACCGCGCTCAGCCCCGCGATGCGCGCGCGCAACTTCGCGCGTCTCGGCCGTTCCGCGCGCAAGCTCGATCCCGACGGCCGCTATCTCGACGCCGCCGCGTTGTCGATTCTCGGCGTTCGCGAATGAGCGCGAGGCGCGCCGCGTCTATTTGTGATCGTGCCGGATTGCGATCGCTTCGATCTCGACGCGCGCCTTGCGCGGCAGCGCCGCGACCTGCACCGTCGAGCGCGCCGGATGCGGCGGACTGAAATGCTCGCTGTAGATCTCGTTGACGACCTCGAAGTCGGCGAGATCGACCAGGAAGATCGTAGTCTTCACGATATGCTCGAAGCCCAGCGATGCGGCCTTCAAAACTTCGCGAAGGTTGTCGAGCACGCGGCGGGTTTCGTGCGCGACGCCGCCTTCGACGATCGCGCCGGTTGCCGGATCGAGCCCGATCTGCCCCGAGCAGAACACCATCCCGCGCTCCTCGACCGCTTGCGAGTAGGGGCCTATCGCGGCCGGCGCGTGATGGGTCGCCAGTGCTTTTTTCATCGTCGCAGTTTCCTTGCGAGCGCCGGGCGCTCGCGCGCCGCCGCGTCAGAGGCGGTGCCCGTCCTGCTGGCCGAGCCGCGACACGCGCATCACGCCGTCGATCGAGCCGATCGAATTCATCAGCGTGTTGAGCTGCCGCGCGTTGCTTATCAGCACTTCGAAGACGCATAGAGCGCGCCCGTCGGTGCCGCGAATTTTCACTTCCGCAGTCGAGATATTGACCCCCGCCGCCGCGATCGCGCGCGTCATCGCCGCGAGCAGTCCCGGCTGATCGACGCATAGCACCTCGAGGCGAATCGGCCGCGGCGCTTCGTCGCCGTCCTTCCATGCGACCGGCACGCGGCGCTGCGGATCGGTAGTCAGCGCATGCGGGCATCCCGCCAGGTGCACGGTGACGCCGCGGCCGCGCGTGATGAAGCCGGTGATCGCCTCGCCCGGCAGCGGATTGCAGCATCGCGCGAACCGGACCAGCACATCGCCGACTCCGGAAACCATCACCGCGTTGCCGGCCGACTTGCGCGCTTCCTTGAGCGCGCGTTCCTTCGACGCGGGACTCGGCGGCGCGGGCGCCTTTTCCGCGCGATAGGCTTTGAGCTCGTCGGGCGTCAGCACCTTGTTCAGCAGTTGCGAGGGCGTCACGATTCCGTAGCCGACCGCCGCCAGCAGGCTCTCGGCGTCGCGCTGCGAGAACTCCGCGAGCACCGCGTCCAGCCGCTTGCTGGAACGCAGTTGCGAGACGCTGAGCTTGAGCGGTTCGAGCTCGCGATCGAGCAGCGACACGCCCAGCTCGTACGATCGATCGGCCTGCTGCTGGCGGAGCCACTGCCGGATGCGCGATTTCGCGCGCGCGGTGGCGACGTAGTTCGGCCAGTCCTTGCCGGGCGTCTGCTTCTCGGAGGTGATCACCTCCAACGTGTCACCGGAGCGGAGCTGATAGCGCAGCGGCACCATCCTGCCGTTGACGCGCGCGCCCGCCAGATGGTTCCCGACCTGCGAATGGATCCGGTACGCGAAATCGATCACCGTCGAGCCGCGCGGAAAGTCCAGCACGTCGCCCTTGGGCGTGAAAACGAAAACCTCCTCGGGGAACAGGTCGTCCTTGACGGTGGAAAGGAATTCGTCGGGGTCCTTCAGGTTCTGCTGCCATTCGATCAGCCGCCGCAGCCACGCGAAGCGCTCGGTCTCCTTGCCCTCTTTCGAGTTGCCTTCCTTGTAAGTCCAGTGCGCCGCGATTCCTTCCTCGGCGACCTTGTGCATCTCGCGCGTGCGAATCTGCACTTCCATCCGCTGCGCGCGCGGACCGATCACGGTGGTATGCAGCGACTGGTACATGTTGACCTTGGGTAGCGCGATGTAATCCTTGAAACGCCCGGGGACCGGCTTCCAGTTCGCGTGCACCACGCCCAGCGCCTCGTAACATTCACGCACCGAGTCGACGATGATCCGAAACGCGACCAGGTCGTAGATCTGATCGAAGTCGAGCGCCAGCTCCTGCATCTTGGAGTGAATCGAGAAGAAATGCTTCGGGCGCCCGGTGATCTCGGCCTTGACGCCCGACTCGCCCAGCCTCCGCGTCAGGATCTCGATCACGTCGTGGATATAACCCTCGCGCTCCTTGCGGCTCTCGGCGACCTGGGTCTTGAGCGTGGCGTACGCGGATGCGTTGATGTAGCGGAACGCGTGATCCTCGAGCTCCGACTTGAGCCAGTAGATGCCCAGCCGGTGCGCGATCGGCGCGTAAATCTCCAACGTCTCGCGCGCGATCTCGACCTGCTTGTCGGGCCCCAGGTGGTCGAGCGTGCGCATGTTGTGCAGCCGGTCGGCGAGCTTGATGAGCACCACACGGATGTCGCGCGACATCGCGATGATCATCTTGCGGAAATTCTCCGCCTGCTTCTCCTCGCGGCTCTGGAAGGTGATTTTCGAGACCTTGGTGACGCCGTCGACCAGCTCGGCAACCTCGGCGCCGAATTGCGCCTGCAGCTCGGCGAGCGAGGCGGGGGTGTCCTCGACCACGTCGTGCAGCAACGCGGTTACAATCGAGGGAACGTCGAGCTTGAGCTCGGTCGCGATCAGGGCGACGTTGAGCGGATGAATTACGTAGGGCTCGCCGGACTTGCGCTTCTGCTCCGCGTGCATCCGCGCGGAAAATTCGTACGCGCGGCGGATGAGCGCGTCGTCGGCCTGCGGATTGTAGGCGTGCAGCCGGCGGATCAGCTCCTCCAACTGATCGGAATAGGTGCTTTGCGCTAACTCTTCCACGGCGCGAAATTCTCGCGCAGGCGGCCGACCTTGAGCCGCTCGGCGTGCACCACCGCCTTAAGATGCGCGACTGATTCCGGAATCTCCTTGTTGATGATCAGGTAGTCGTATTCGGGATACTCGCGCGCCTCCTCGCTAGCACGCTGCAGCCGATGCTTGATGGCGGGCTCGGTTTCGGTGCCGCGCCTGCGCAGCCGCCCTTCAAGCTCTTCGAAGCTCGGCGGCAGCACGAAGATCGTCACCGCATCACGAGGGTACTTCGCGCGGATTTGCCGGGCGCCCTGGATATCGATGTCGAGCAGGATGTCGCGGCCCGCGGCGACAGCCTGTTCCAGCGGCGCGCGCGGGGTGCCGTATTGATGGTCGAAGACCTGTGCCGATTCGGCGAGTTCGCCCTGATCGGCTTTGCGTTTGAAGTCCTTTGCGCTCACGAAGTGGTATTCGATTCCGTCGGTTTCGCCTTTCCGCGGTGCGCGCGTAGTGAGAGAAATGGACGGTTCCAGCCCGACGATTTCGTTCAGCGCCGCGCGCCAAATCGTGGTTTTGCCCGCACCCGAAGGCGCCGACAGTATAAAGATTATACCGCGTCTCGGCGGCAAGGAGTCACTCGAGGGCGACACTATCCAAGCCGCCAAGTCATTGCAAACTTCGTTTTATCCGCCATTTTCCAAAGTTCGCGGCGTCGTCTGAGCCGTCTCATTCGACGTTCTGCACCTGCTCGCGCATCCGCTCCGCTTCCGCCTTGACCTCGACGGTGACCTGCGACATCGCCGCGTTCTGCGATTTCGATCCCATCGTGTTCACCTCGCGATTGATCTCCTGCAGCAGGAACTCGATCGATTTGCCGACCGCGCCCTTGCGCTGCAGCAGCGCGCTCAGTCCTTCGAGATGGGTTTTGAGCCGCGTGATTTCCTCGCTGATATCGCCGTGCTGCGACGCCGCCGAGGCCTCTTCGTAGAGCCGCTTCTCGTTGAGCGGCAATTCCGCGAGCAAGCCGCGCATCCGGCTCTGGAAATTCGCCATGATCTCCGCGCGAGTCTGCTCCGCCAGTTTTTCGATTCGCGGGATCGCAGCGCCGATCTTGTGGATCCGCTCGGTGAAATCGCGCTGCATGCTCTTGCCTTCGCGGGTGCGCTCCGCGTCGAGCGCCTTGAGCGCCTTCTTCAACGCTTCGGTGCCCAAGCGCATCCCGTCGCGGTTGTCGTTCTCGTCTTCCACCACGTGAAAAATTTCGGGCCGGTTGAGAATCGAATCGATTCCGGGTTCGCCGCCCAGGCGCAACTGTTTGCCGAGCCGGCGCACCTCCGAAATATAAAGATTGGCGAGCCGATCGTTAACCTCGAGCCTGACCGGCGGAGGCTTGAGCGCGACGCACTTGATATACACCTCGACCCGGCCGCGCGAGACCACGCCCTGGACCATCTTGCGGACTTCCGCTTCGTACTCTCCCCAGGTGCGCGGGAGGTTGAGCTTGAGCTCGAAGAAGCGCTGGTTGAGCGCGCGCACCTCGGCCGTCACGCGATTGCCGCCGCGTTCCACAACCGCGCGGCCGAAGCCGGTCATACTTTGCATCAGTTCCCCCGGTAGTGAGTCACTCTTTTAATATCACGGTCTCCGCGTGCCGATGTTCTTTCGAGTTTATTATCTAAGGCTTTCTTTAGCGCATTTCCTGAGTCGGCCTTTTTGCTGCTCACTTGATGGTTCCCGGCTGTAATTGTTTTTTCAATTGGCGTGAATGGGAAGGCGTCAAAGTCCATTCCCAATCCGACCATTAGATCGCTTATGGAATCGAGCGTCAGGTTACTCTGCGTGCTTAGCCATCTGGCAATTTGTGCACGCTTTCTGTGAATCCTGATTGCGAGATCAGCCTGTTTGAGACTTCTTTCCTTAACGCGACGGGCGAACGCATCGAGAATGGCGGCGTGCAGACGATGCCGTAGTCGTTCCCTGAAATACACGAGTGTGTCTGGAGGAATGGGTTTCCACTCAAGAATCTCTGAGAGGAACTCCATTTGGCCAGATGTAGTCATCTTCATTTCTCCCGAAGAGCGGCGGTTTGTCATTAAATTAGATCTGAATTTGTCGTCCGGCATTTTTCGGCGGGAGAGGAAGGAGTGGCGCGCTCTAATCGGGCATCCGATGGGCGACATTAGAACTGGTTGGGCGGCCGCTCATCCTCGCGAAACCGACAGATCAAACGGCCAATGACTGCGCACGAACTCACTATACAACCGGGCCATGGCAGGCGGGAGTAGCGGGGGCTGACGCCGTGTGATGATCAGGACTCCCGAGTCCACGCGCGGCACAGGTCGGAAGGCTGTAGCCGGTACGTGCCGACCAAGGCGGAATTCCCACCAGGGTACCCATGTTGTGGAGAGCAGCGTGGAGGAAGGTAACGCCGCGCGCTTGCGCGCCACTTCCCACTGCACGATTAGATCGGCCCGTTCGAGGGCCAGGTACGGATCGTCCAACAGGCAGCGAAGGACGTCGGTCGTGTGTCCGAACGGAAGAGATCCGATCACGCGAAACGGCCGGTTGGGCAGGGACAACGAGAGAAAATCGCCTTCCACGACTCGCACTTTGTCCTGGAGCGCCTCACGGGCACGATCGCGGAGTCGCTCAGCCCACACCGGGTCGATCTCGATGGCGACTACGTCAACCTGGCGCCTCGCCAGCGCGATAGTGATCGCGCCGAGACCGGCGCCGAGCTCGATGACGAGCTCGCCGGGGCGAAAGTCCGCTTCGGCGACGATGCGGTCAGCGAATTCGGGACGAAGGAAATTCTGACCGAGGCGGCGGCGTCGCTCGTCGCGCGGTGTCCGCCGACCGGCGGGCACGGAAGGTCACCATGATGGGCATGGCCGTACTTTACTGTCGCCGGGTGGTTGGCAGCAAGGAGATCCAGTTCCGCTAAATCCCCGGCCGGCCCGCGCCGCCGCCGTTGGCGGCGATGCACGAGCGATAGAGTTCGAGCGTCCGGCGCGCCATCGCGGCCATCGAGAAATCTTCCGCAACCCTGGTCCGCGCCGCCGCGCCGAATCCGGCCCGCGCCGCGCCGTCCTCCGCGAGCGCTCGCAGAGCGGATGCGAGCGCTCCCGCGTCTCCGGGCGCCACCAGCAAACCGGTGCGCCCGTCCTCGACCACCTCGCTAATTCCGCCCGCGCGCGAGGCGACCACGGCGAGCCCGCACGCCATCGCCTCGAGCATCGCCACGCCGAGTCCCTCCTTGAGCGAGGGAAACGCAAACACGTCCAGCGCCCATAGCAGCGCGCGTGAATCGTCGATTCGCCCCGGCATCCGGATCCGCTCCAGCACGCCGAGCTGCGACGCCTCGCGCGCGAGCGCCTCGCGCTGCGAGCCCTCACCCGCGATCACGCAAATCATCGGGAGCGCGGTCGCACCGGGCGGACGCGACGTCAGCGCGGCGAGCGCTGCGAGCAAATCGCGATGACCCTTGCGCTCCTCGAGGGCGCCCAGACGTACCGATCGCGATTTCGCCGTCGCTCATGCCGAGCGCCGCGCGCGCCGCGGCGCGCTCGGACGGCGACGGCGGCCGGAAATGCGCGCAGTCAACGCCGCTGGGAATGATCGTCACCCGCGCGCGCGCCACCCCGGCCGCGCCGAGCGCGTCGGCGACGCCGCCCGAGATCGCGGCGACGCCGTCGACCGCGCGGCCGAACAGGTACGGCGCAAAGAGCCGGTTGGGCCGGTAGTCCATCCGGCGCGTCACGACCAGCGCGCGCGCGTAGCCGTGCGCGAACGGCGCCATCGAATGCGCTCGCGAGGTGTGAAAATGCACCACGTCGTAGCGCTCGCGCGCCAGTATCGCGCGCAGCCGCATTGCGGCGGCGACGTCGATCGCATTTCGGATCCGAAGCGCGTGGCAGGTGATACCGAGCGCGCGCGCCTGCTCCCAGAGCCGCCCCGCGGGATCGCAAATCAGCTCGGCGCGATGCCCGTCCGGCATTCAGCTCGCGGGTCAGGCCCAGCACCTGGGTCTCTCCGCCGCCAAAGCCCAGCTCGGGATCGACGCCGGCGACCTTGAGTGCGCCGGGCGCGGTGGCCGCGGCATTGGTTCCCAATTTGGCGACCGGGTCTGCGCCCGAATTCGCCACCTCGGCTCCGTTATGCACTTGCTGGCTCGTCATCGGGAAGCCGGCAGTCTCAATCCATGAACCGATAGTAGACAATCGAAAAGATCGCGGTGATCGCGTCACGCCATCCGATCTTCTTGCCCTCTTCATAAGTGCGCCCGGAATAGGAAATCGGCACCTCGTAGATGCGCCAGCGGGCGCGCGCCGCCTTGGCCGTGATCTCGGGCTCGAAGGTGAAGCGGTCGGCGGAAAGTTTCAGCGCGATCAGCTTCTCGCGCACGAACGCTTTCATCCCGGTTTCCATGTCGCTCAGGTTCAAGTCGCTGATCGCGTTGGACATGAGCGTAACCAGGCGATTGCCGAGGTAGTGCCAGAAGAACAGCACGCGATGGGTGCCGCCCAGGAAGCGCGAGCCGTAGACCATGTCGGCGCGACCGTCGAGCAGCGGCTCGATCATGAGGCCGTAGTCGCGCGGATCGTATTCGAGGTCGGCGTCCTGCACGAAGACGTAAGGGTTGCGCGTCGCGGCGAAGCCGAGGCGCAGGGCAGCGCCTTTGCCGCGATTTTCGGAATGATAGAAACAGCGCACGCGCGGATGCTCGAAGCGCTGCAGGAACTCGCGAGTGCCGTCGCTCGACGCGTCGTCGACCACGATTATTTCCGCATCGAAGCCGCAGTTGAGCACGCGATCGATCACCACGCCGATAGTGCTCGCCTCGTTGTAGACCGGGATTACCACCGAGATTTTCACCGGCTCTGCCATCGGAGGTTTTGGCTCAGGCGTGCTCACTTCACCACCGCGACGGTTGCGCCCTTGATTCGTTCGGCACTGGCGTTGTCGCGCTCCATTCGCGCGGCGAGCAGGCGCGCGAGGCGCCGGCGCATGGCGCGCAGCTTGTCCGCGCTCATCGCGCCGGCATAGCCGCGCAGCACGCGCATCCGATCGGTGCGCGAGAGTCCGCGCAATTCGAAGCGTCCGAGCTGGACCAGGTTGCGCATCCGCGGCCGCTCGAAACGGCTAAGGACGGTGTGCCGGGTGCGCTCGTGATCGATGAAAATAAAATGCGGGTCGGCGTCGCTTGCGACAAACACATTGTAGGGCGTGAGATCGCCATGGATATAGCCCGCGCGATGCATCCGCGCGACGCTCGCGCCAAGCGCGCGCAGCATCGCGCGTTTGCGCGCGAGCATTTCGCGGCTCACCACGAAATTGCGCGGCAGCAAAGTTCCGCTCGCGCGCACCGTCGCGATAATCTCGCGCCGGGTGGCGGCCTCGCGCCCGTAAAGCAGAATCGGCGGCGTTTCGAAGCCGTCGCGATTGAGCTCCGCGGTTATCGCAACCAGATGTGCGACCTGCGAGGGCCGAAACCATCGCTTAACGGCGCCGAAGCCGCGCGGCGGGTCGAGCACCTTGATGAAGACGTCGCTGTTGGGAGTGCCGCCATCGGCGAGCCCCACGCGGTAACTCGACGCGCGGCGCGAACGCCGGATCGGGCCGGCACCGCTGCCCGCCGCAGCGTCATAAACGATTTCGATCAGCCGGCGGCGTTGCTCGGAAGAAAATCGCGCCGCTTCCGGCGTGAGCACGAAGCGCCATCCTCGCGTGTCGACCTGCTCGCTGACGGCGGCGCTCATCCGCAGCCTCCGCGCGCGAACGAATCGGAAATCGGCGCCGATGAATCGGCGGCCCGGCACGGGTGCTCAGCGATTGCGCGCCGAATCATCGCGATCACGTCGTCGGGAGAAATCCGCCGCATACATTCGCGCCCGATCGGGCAATCCCGAAGATAGCAGGGATGACACGGAATCGCTCCGCTCATCGCATAGCCGGCAAATCCCCACGGGGCCGAGCGTTCCGGCGCCGTCGAGCCCCACAGCGATATGATCGGGCATCCCACCGCGGCGGCGATATGCATCGGACCGGAGTCGGGGCCGAATGCCGCGGCGCATTCGGGAAAGATCGCGAGCAGGTCGCGCAAATTGGTGCGCCCGGCGAGGTTGAGCGCGGGCACGCCGTCGAGATGGCGCATCAGGTCGTCGGCAAGCGGAGTCTCGCCGGGACCGCCGAGCAGAACCGGAAACAGCGAAGCCGCGCCGTCGATCGCGGTCGCGAGGCCGCGAATCACCGCCGCGGTCGATTCGGGAAAGTAGATGCGGCTCGGCCACGACGAGCCCAGGATGACGCCGAGCAGCGGGCGCGGCGCCTCCGCAAGCATCGCGAGCGCGCGGGCGCGCTCTTCGGCCGACGCGCTCAGCCCGAACTCGATCGGCGCGGGCGCGATTCCAAGCGCGTCGCCGAACGCCTGGTACTGGAGCAGCTTGAGCCGCATCGGCGGCTGCGCGTCGATCTGATGATTGGAAAACAGGTGGTTGAATTCCTTGGTGTTGGGCGCGGCGAACCCGTAGCGATCGCGCGCGCCCGAAACAAACGACGTGAATCCGCTCTTCAAATGGCGCTGCAGGTCGAGCACCAGATCGAAGTCGCCCGCGCGCACGCGGCGCAGATAGGGAATGAAACCCCACGGCGCGTGTGCACGATCGTACAAAATGATTTCGTCGAGCCACGGATGATGCTCGAGAATCGGCGCCGACTTGGGCTCGACCGCCCATGCGATATGCGCGTCGGGCCACGCGCGGCGGACTCTGCCGAGCAGCGGCAGCGCGCGCACCACGTCGCCAATCGAGCCGAGCAGCACGACCAGGACTCGGCGCGGCTGAACGGCGGGAGCGATAGCTTCGGCGGAGGACATTCGTGCGGGCTCGGGAAGGCCTCGGGCGCTTGGACGACAACGGCGCGTCTGCAAGCGCGCGTCTAGATGATAACGGCGCCTGAGGGCGCGGCAAAGCGGTCGCGCGGGCGCTGCAGGCCCGCCCTTTCAAGCCCGGTTGCGGCTTGCTCTGATGGGGAATGCGCTTCAGGAGCGGCCCAACGTGGAGAGTGAGCATCGCGTGAGCGACGAACCGGCCGAGCCGGCATCGATCGCCGGACCGATCGCGTTGATCATCATCGTCGCCGTCGCGGTCTACGCGGTCGTGAGCATCAGGCCGCCGACCGCCCAGCCAGTCACGGCGCCGGAGACGAAATTTTCCGCGGCGCGCGCGATGGGCGACGTGCGCGCGATCGCCGTTCGGCCGCATCCGCTCGGCTCCGCCGACAACGCACGCGTCCGCGACTATTTAATGAAACGGCTCGACGCGCTCGGCGCCAATTCGGAGGGGGAGACCGTCACTGCCGCCAGCGGCCGGCGGCGTCTTAATCTGTTCGCGACCGCGCACAATATCATCGGACGAATCGGCGGGACCGATAGCACCGGGACGGTGATGCTCGCGGCCCACTACGACTCGGTGCCGAGCGGCCCCGGTGCGGGCGACGACGCGTCGGCGGTCGCGGCGATCCTCGAAACCATCCGCGCGCTCAAGGCGGGACCGCCGCTGCGCAACGATCTGCTGATCCTGTTCACCGACGGCGAAGAGCTGGGGCTCATCGGGGCCAAGGGCTTCGTCGATAACTATCCCGAGCTGCACAAGATCAAAGTGGCGCTGAATTTCGAGATGCGCGGCGACCGGGGGCCGGCGCTGATGTTCCAGGCCAGCGACCCGAACGCGTGGCTCGTCGATCAATTCGCGCGCGCCGCGCGCTATCCGCGCGGGTCCTCGCTCTCGAGCGCAATCTACAAACGGCTGCCCAACGACACCGACCTGACGGAGTTCATGGCGGGCGGTCTTGCCGGGATGAACTTCGCAGCCGAGGGCGGCCTGCAGCGCTATCACACCGCGCTCGACAACGCCGCATCGCTCGATCAGGGCTCGCTGCAGCACCAGGGTTCTTACGCGCTGTCGCTGGCGCGGCGGTTCGGCAACCTGCGGTTCGATCGGGCGAAAGCGGGCGCGAACAATGAAGTCTACTTCAGCGTCAGCAATCACCTGCTGCACTACAGTGAACGCGCCGCGCTGACGTTCGCGATCATCGTGACGATGCTGGTCGCGATAACGATCGCCATCGGGCTGCGCGACGGACGGCTGAGCGCGGCCGGCATCGTGGTCGGATTCTTCGTCTTCCTCGGCGCGATCGCGATCGCAGTCGCGGAAGGGTTCGCGATGTGGCATGTGATGGCGATGCTGCTCGGCTGGCGGATGCTGCCGAGTGGGACCAGCTATGGCGCGCGATGGTTCGGCGCCGCCTCGACCGCGGTCGTGCTGGCGACGCTGCTCGCGCTCTACTCGTTGCTCGGACGTTTCACGCGTGCGCAGAGCCTGGGCAGCGGGAGCGCTCGCGATGTGGACGGTGCTGATGCTGGCGATAACGCTGGCGATCCCGGGCGTCAGCTATTTACTGATGTGGCCGCTGTCGTTCGCGGCAGTCGCGATGAACTTCATCCCGTACGAAGTGAGTGGGCCATCGGGACGGCCATCGACTGCGGCGCTGTGCGCGATACTCGCGCTCGCGCCGAGTGTGGTTATCCTGGCGCCGCTGGTAACCCTGGGAGGCGAAGGAACGGCGATCTTCCTGATGATCGCGGGCGTCGGCATCGCGCTACTAGTGGGCGTCGCGGTACCGTACCTCGAGGTCCTGATCGGCGGCGGTCGATAGTACGGGTCAATTCTGATAGCTCTAGCGGCACTAACGCTGGTTTTCATGACCATAGGCGTGTCGACCAGCGGTTTCGACGCGCATCATCCACGCCCGGACAGCATCTTCTATGTGCTCGACGCGGAGAGCGGCGCCGCGCGCTGGATCAGCGTCGATCCCAGCCCCGATCACTTCACCGCGCAGTTCTTCCAGCATCACGTTCGCGCTGGCAACCTGGTCGCCCTAACCGGCACCGATCTCGATCGCCGCACGATCGAGGGCGACGCGCCGACGGTCGGGCTGCCGCCGCCTGAGATGAAGGTCCTCGATGACGCGAGCAACGACGGAGTACGCGTTGTGAAGATGCATATCGGCTCCGCGCGTCATGCTCCGATCATCTGGATGGCTGTTCCGGACTCGGTGCGGGTGATCGACGCGGCGGTCGACGGAAAGTCGCCCGGCCATTTTCCCAGCGACGGATGGGCAGCGTGGTACTGGTCGGTGCCCGAGCGCGGATTCGACCTGCAGCTCAAGCTCAAGGGCAGCGGCGAACTGACGCTGACGTTGATCGATCAGAGTGACGGGCTCCCCGCGACCCCCGGCGAGGTATTCACGGCGCGTCCCGACGACGTGATGCCGACGCCGTTTTTGTTCTTCGACTCGGCGACGCTGGTCAGGAACACCTACACGCTGGGCCCGGTGGACGTCGACCAGCATTGAGCGCACGCGCGATTATGATCAACGGTCGCACTCGCCGCCGATCATGTTGATCATCCCGAAGGTGGTGATGATGTCGCGCGATCATGCGGCCAATGAGCATCTTGTTGAGCGCGCCCATCCCGAGGAAGCATGGTGGCCTGACGCGCACACGGTACGGACGCCCGCTGCCGTCGCTGACGACGTAGAAACCGAGCTCGCCATTGGCGCCTTCGACGGCGTGATAGACCTCGCCGGCGGGCACCTTGATCCCCTCCATGATGAGCTTGAAGTGGTTCATCAGCCCTTCGATGGAGTCGTAGACCTGCTGCTTGGGCGGCAGCACGATACGATGGTCGGCGAGTTCGATGGGACCCGCGGGCAGGCTCGCCATCGCTTGCTCGATGATCCGCTTCGACTGGTACATCTCCTGGAAGCGTACGTTAAAGCGATCGTAGTTGTCGCCGCGCTCGCCGATCGGCACCTCGAAGTCGAAGCGGTTGTAGACCAGGTACGGATCGGCTTTGCGCACGTCGTAGCTGACGCCAGCGGCCCGCAGCAGCGGACCGGTAAGGCCGTAGGAGACCGCGTCTTCGCGCGACAGTATTCCGACCCCCGACATCCGATCGATGAATACGCGGTTGCGCTCGAGCAGCTTGTCGCAGTCGGCGAGAACTTCCTCGAGGCGCCGGAACGCGAACTTGATGCGGTCGCCGAAATCTGCGGGCAGATCGTGCGTCACGCCGCCAACCCGGCACCAAGTCACGGTCAGCCGCGCGCCGGTTACTGACTCAACCAGATCGTAGAGCAGCTCGCGCGCCTCGAGCAGGTAGAATGCGGCGGTGGTCGCGCCGACTTCCTGCGCCGCCATCCCCAGGCAGGTCAGGTGATCCGTGATCCGCGAGACCTCGCTCATGATCGCGCGCAGGTACTGGCATCGCTCCGGCACGTCGACGTCGAGCAGCTTCTCCACCGCCAGCGCGAAGCCGACGTTGTTGATGCACGGCGAGGCGTAGTTGAGGCGGTCGGTGTACGGAAAGACCTGCGTCCAGGTCCCCTGCTCGCACATCTTTTCGAAGGCGCGATGCAGATAGCCGACCTCGACGTCGCAATCGACGATCTGCTCGCCGTCGAGCTTGAGATTGAACTTGATGGTGCCGTGCGAGGCCGGATGCGACGGCCCCATCTGCAGTTCCATGATTTCGTCGGCGGGATCCGACGCTTCGAGTTTTTCCTTCCAGCGCGCGGGTAGTGCCATTGTTTAATTGATTCGATTCGTTCGATTCGTCAGGATGCGCGGCCGCGCGGCTAGCGCGACGACCGGCGCGGGTTAGTCACCGGGTCGATCTCCGGGACGATCGGCTGGCGGCGGGTCGCGGGATAATCCTTGCGCAGCGGATGGCCCTCGAAAGTATCGTAGAGCAGGATGCGCCGCAGGTCCGGGTGCCCGGTGAAAATGATTCCGAACATATCGAAGCATTCGCGCTCGAGCCAATCTGCCGCCTTCCATAGTTCGACCACGCTCGCCACCGACGGGTCGCTCGCCTCGACGCCGATCTTGACGCGCAGGCGATGCCCGAGGGTGAGCGAGTTGAGATGATACACCACGTCGAAGCGCGGCTTGCGATTGTCCCAGTCCACCGCGCTCAAGTCGGTAAGGAAGTTGAACGCGAACGCGGGCTCATCGCGGAGCGCGCGCAGGATTTGCGGAGCACGATCGCGCGCGACGGAGATTGTCTCTTCGCCGTGCGTGGTCGTGACGCCGATCAGGTCGGCGCCGAAGCGTTCTTTCAATTTATCGGTGAGCATTTGTGGAGTTCGTGCTAGCGCGCGCGGTCCTGGCGAGTGGCCGTGGCGATCAGGTCCAGTCCAGCGCGCCGCGCTGCCAGGCGTAAATCAGGCCGACGCTCAGAATGCCGACGAACACCAGCGCCTCGACGAAGCCGAACATCCCCAAGCGTCTCAATTCCACCGCCCACGGATATAGGAAGATGATCTCGACGTCGAAAACCAGGAACAGCAGCGCGGTCAAATAGAAGTGCACCGAGAAGCGTCCAAACGCGCTGCCGCTCGGTGGATTGCCGCATTCGAACGCCTCACCCTTGATCTCCGACGGACGCGAGGGGCCGAGGATCGTATTGATCGTGACCATCACGCCGACGATCGCGCCGGAGACGACAAAAATAACTGCAAATGGAAACCAGCTAACCATCTGTTCTCCGGCCGCCCCGATGCGGCCCGCCAGACTATGAATACCCTATGAGTGCCGCCTATTCCAACGGCACATCAGAGATCTGGCCAACGAGGCGGACGCAGGAGCGCCCAAACGCGCCATCATCCGAGCGCTACTACGCGATGCGTCGGCCGATGGAAAGCAAACCTGTTGATCGCAGGAAACTCGCTCACCAAGGCCTGTACGCCGCGCTGGTTGGGCTGCGCATAATAATCATTGACTTCTAGTAACATCGGGGCTAATGACGGAAATTGGCAGGAGGAACGCAGTACAGGCAAGTCTTAGATTCGGCAACCCAGAATTCGGCGCCCGCGCCGAAGAGGAGATGGATATGAATCGTACTTCCGTGGGTCGGTTCGTAGGCGCCCTCGCCTCGTTGGTTTTGCTAATTGGGGGTCTTACGCTCCCGGCCGCCGCTCAGGTTAGACCCGGGGATTTCATCTCCTCGGAAAACGCGTACAAGGTCAAAGATTTTGTCTCGCCGGGCGTGTATACCCGCGTCGAGCATGGCATGACCATGAAGATCGTGCCGACCGAGCGTATCGATTGGCCGCCGCCGTACAAAGACGCCACCGAGAAATATTCCGAGCAGGTCCGGCTTGCGCCAAATCACCGCTCACTGCTCGGTTACGTGGCGGGCCAGCCGTTCCCGTTGCTCGATCCAAACGATCCTGAAGTTGCGACCAAGATCATGTGGAACTACTTCTTCAAGCCGGTCGCGACCGACGACTTCGATCTGCGCTATTTCGATTGCGAGAGCGTGTATTGGGGAAAAAACAAGCCCTACTCGGTGCTGTTGTACTATCCAGGTCGGCCACTATGCGGTTTATAACGAGGTCGGCCGCACCGAAGTCGAGCCGCTGCCGGTCGATCCGGACTTCCTGAAAACTAATCGCTTGAGCATGTCCGCGCTGTATCCGCAGCTTGCGCCGCAAAACGGGCGCGGCGGCGGAGTCATCCGCTACCGCTACGCCGATCCGAAAAAGGGCGACGATAGCTGGACCTGGAACCCGGGCTCCAACCGCCTGCGCCGGATCAGCGAGGTGCTCAACAGCACCGCGCAGGATGCCGGTCCCGAATCGTACAGCCCCGACGACTACGAATGTTTCAGCGGCAAGACCGAGAACTACAACTGGCGCTTCCTCGGCGAGAAGGAGATGCTCGGATGCATCAACGATCCCAAGGAGCCGCCCGCTACCTGCATGACCGACGGCGGCGCGAGCCATTGCCCGGCCAACTGGGAAATGCGCCATATGTACATCGTCGAAGGCATCGCGCGCCCGGAACGGCTCCCCGGCGACCTCTACTCCAAGCACATCTTGTACATCGACTCCGAAGCTGACTTCGGGATGTACCAGGATCAGTACGACCGCAAGGGGCAGTTGTTCATCAACTACACCTCATGGCTGAAGTATGCCGACCGTGTGACGCCGTCCTCGCGAGTCGCCATCTATCCGTTCAAGCGCGTATTCCAGAGCGGCTCGTCATCGACCGACGTGCAGTCCGGCCTCTCGACCGTCTGCTACCATCCGGGCTACGACGTGCCCGAGAAGGAGTGCTGGTACATCAATATGGGCGCGGTCGATCGCCCGTTCTTCGACACCGACTCGATGGTGCGAGCGGCGGTCCGCTAGTCTTTCGAATTGGCTGCTATCGAGCAAACGGCGCGGGACCCATCTCCCGCGCCGTTTTCTTTTTCGGTTTCTGAGATTGCATGGCCACGCGGCGCCGCGACTGCACCTGCCTCCGCTGGCCAGTCTTTATCGACTACCGGTAATGACTGATGATATCCGCCGGATGCTGGCATTGCGCGTCGACAGCGTCACCGTATCGCGGCCGGACACCGCCGCCGCGGCGCATCAAAACTGAACTGCGACGGGCGGCTTAGCTGGCGCTGCCGGATTGAAGCTGGATGTAGTTCTCGATTCCGATCATGCCGATCAAATCGAGCTGCACCTCGATGAAGTCGATGCTTTCCTCTTCAGCGTCCAGGATGCGTTGCAGCAAATCGCGCGTGGCGTAGTCCTTCACCGTTTCGGCGTACTCTATCGTGCCGCGCAAATCGCCCAGCGCCTTCATTTCCAGCTTCAGATCGCACTCGAGGACTTCCTTGACGTTCTCGCCGATCAGCAGCTTGTCGAGGTCCTGCAGATTGGGCAGCCCCTCGAGAAACAGGATGCGCTCGATGAGCTCATCGGCATGCTTCATCTCGGTGATCGACTCGTCCTTCTCGTATTTGCCGAGCTTGGTGACGCCCCAGTGGTCCAACTGGCGCGCGTGCAGAAAGTACTGGTTGATCGACGTCAGCTCATTGCGCAGCACGACGTTGAGCTGTTGAATGATTTGCGGATCTCCCTGCATCCCTTCCCCCTGGCGATTGCGTCAGTGTGCAACTGGCACTTTACGCCGGTGAAGTTCCGCAGAGAACACTTAGCGCGCGATTAGCCGGCGGCAGTTTGAAGAAAGCGCCCGTCGCCGGCATTCTCCGCCATCGGATTGCATGCGGCGTTGGCCTCGATAATCTCGCGGACCGCCTCGACGCATTTGCCGCACTTCGGCTTGATGCCCAGGGACCGGTAGAACTCTGCAACCGAGCAACGCACCGGGGGAGCCTCGGCGCGGATTTGCCGGTCTGTGATGCGATTACATATGCAGACGTACATTCAGGATCCTCTCTCAAGTCGGGCGCAATCCGTGTATTGAGAATCATTATCATTATCAGAACCATCCTGCAAGTCCCGTCTCGCCCCCTCGGAAACCGGACGCAGCGGCCACGCTTGCGCTTCGGGCCGCCGGCGATCTTCAGCGAAAATGGGTCAGCTAACTGATCGGCGATGATTGGTCACTTGCCGTCGCGAGCGACTGCGGCGCCGGACTGAATCAGCCGCTCGATCTCGGCCGAGCTGAATCCGGCTTCCTTCAGAATCGCTCGGGTGTGCGCGCCATACTCGGGCGGCACTTGCGGCGCCTGCTTCTCGCTGTCAGCAATGAAGATGGGACTGCTCACCGTTTCGATCACGCCGTGGCCCGGATAGTCGCAGTTTACGATCGCACCACAGTCGCGCATCTGCGGATCGCGCACCGCTTCGTCGAGCGTCGGCAGCGGCGACCATTTGATGTCATAGGTGCGAAATTTCTCGCGCCAGTGGCTAAGCGCCATCGTCTCAAATTGCGATTGCAGGATCGCATGAAGCTCGGGTGCGTTTTCCTTCCGCGCCTCGAAGGTTGCGAACAAAGGGCTGGTTGCGAGATCAGGTTCGCCGAGCGCGGCGCACAAGCGTGAGAACTCGCGCTCCGGGTCGAGCAGCGCGATGATCATGGCGTGCTGGTCGCTGCTGAGGTACGCGGCGATCAGCGGATTGAGTGGACGTTGGCCGGGCTTGCGCTCCGGAAATCGCGCTTGCGAGAGCTTCGCCTGGATGTCGACGCTGTTCGCCCACGCCCCCGCCGCCATCAGCGAGGTGCTAACCTTGGAACCCTGGCCGGTGCGTTCGCGCCGATAGAGTCCTAGCATGATGGCGCCGAACAAAGTGGCGGCGGTCGGATGATCGCCGATCGCGGGCCGTGCGCCCGCGGGAGTTCCATCGGCTCCGGTGACACTGGTCATCAAGCCGGAGCGCGCCCAGTATGCGAGCCCGTCGTAGGCCGGCGAATCCGCATCCTCGCCGCGCTCGCCATAGCCCGTGATCAATGCATAGACGAGGCGCTGATTGACCGGGCGCAGGTCCTCCCAGGTCAGTTGAAACTTGGCAAGCAGTGAAGGCTGGAAGTTAGTCACGAAGACATCGGCGCCGGCGACCAGGCGCAGCAGAGCGTCGCGCCCGGCGGTATTGGTGAGATCGAGCACGATACTTCGTTTGTTGCGGCTGGTCAGAAGCCAGGTGTAGGTGAACTCGCAGCTCGGATATCCCGGGACTGAAGAGAAGGTGCGCCAGAGGTCGCCGTCAGGCGGCCGCTCGATTTTGATCACGTCGGCGCCGAAGTCGGACAGTATGGTGGCTGCCGCGGGTCCGGCGACATAGGTGGCGCAATCGATCACCTTGAGTCCTGCGAGGACTCCATCATTTCCATTCATAAGACTCTCACGCTCCACATGCTGAATAGCGGGCGAAGTCTGCGGAACAAAAAATCTCACGCGGCATTTCTGCCGCGTGATTTTGCCAAGCGAAGCCTCGTCAATGGTGGACGCGGCAGTCTTTATGATCCCGCTGCGGCGCTTTGCGACTCCTGGGGTCCCGCCGTTTTTATCACCGGCATCACTTCCGCCGCGAACAGCTTCAGATTTCGCTCCGCCTCTTCGTAAGGCATTCCGCCGTATTTGAACACGCCCACGAACTCCGACGCGCCCATCGTGTTCTGGATATTGCGCAACACTTCGATGCAGCGCTCCGGCGTTCCGATCACCTGCGTATCAGCGAACATGTTGGAGAAGCCGCCGGCCGCCTTCGTGGCCTCCGCCATTTGCGCGTGGTACTCGTAGCCTTTCGCCGCCTTGAAATGCTCCGGCTCGTGATATTCGTAGTGGTTCAACGCGCTCTCGGCGTAGTTCATGGTCCACTTGCGGCCCGCTTCCATCGCCTCGCGCTCGGTCTTGGCGCAATAGACCCAGCATCCAGCGATCGGGGCCTTCGCTTTGAAGCCGGCGCGCGCGCATGACTCCACGTATGCCTGGTAGTCCTTGCGATGCTCTTCCCACGGCTTCTGCGGGATCACTAGCATCCCCATTCCGGCCTTGGCCATAATGTCACCGGTTTCGGGAGATACGATCGCGCCATACATCCGGTTGACCAGGTCCTTGTCGATCGGCTGCGGCCGGATGCTCATCTCAGGAATCTGGAAAAACTTGCCGTTGAACGAGAAGCGCTTTTGCGAGAGCGCCAGCTTGATGATCTCGGCCGCTTCCGCGAACCGCTCGCGCGCCTCGCCCATCGGCACGCGAAAGCCGTCGAATTCGATCCGTCCGGCGCCGCGGCCGAAGCCGAGGGTGAGATTGCGGCCGTTGGCCATGATGTCGAGCATGGAGATTTGCTCGGCGACGCGAATCGGATCGTGCCACGGCAGCACCACGACCATCGTGCCGAGGCCGATACGCTTGGTATGGCCGCACAGGTAGGTCAGGAATTGCAGGACATCGGGAACCATCGTGTAGGGCGAAAAATGATGCTCCACGCTCCAGATCGCATCGAAGCCCAGCGGCTCGAAGTGCTCCGCGAGCTTGAGATCTTCTAAAAACACCTCATGGTCGGCCTGCTGCTCATGAAAATTCTGAACAAAAACGGCTCCGCTGATTTTCATCGGCAATCTCCTCGCGTAGTGGTGCGACCACCATGGCCCGATCAGAGAAAAATTTCAAACCGTTCTGCACGCCGCTGCATCGAAGCCGGCCGCATTCGGTTCAAGCTGGTTGGTTTCGCAGACAAATGAGCCGCGGCGGGCGACATGCGGAACCGCCTGACCCGCCAGGAGCGCGCCAAACCTGCGCCGCCATATGCAGGCTTGGTCGGTGTCGCAGTTTTTGCACGGCGAGCAGGGCGCAGCGAAGGAGTTCGACGCCGGATGGGCCGCCAGGCCGCCATCTAACGTCCGTCGCAGCTCTGGCCGCGAGTTCAGGCGCTGATACCTTAGGTTAAGGTTGAAAAGAACTCGCGGATGTCCTTGGCCAGGAGCTCCGGCTCTTCCATCGCGGCGAAATGGCCGCCCTGCGGCATCACGGTCCATCGCTTCACGTTGTAGACCCGCTCGGCCCAATGGCGCGGCGGTCGCACCAGCTCGCCGGGAAACATCGCGACTCCGGTGGGCGCCTCGATTCGCATGTCGGGCGGCAATCGCCACGGATGATGCCGCGCCTCGTAGTACAGGCGCGTGGAGGAGTTAATCGTCTGCGTGATCCAGTAAATCATCACGTTGGTGAGAAGCTGGTCCCTGGTGAAGCTCTTCTCGACGTCGCCGTGACAATCGCTCCAGGTGCGGAACTTCTCGACGATCCAGGCCGCCAGCCCCGCCGGCGAATCGTTCAGCCCCGCGGCCAGCGTCTGCGGCTTGGTGCCCTGGATCCATTGGTAGCCGGTTTCCTGGTTGCGGAATTTCTCCGCGTCACCGAGAAAAACTTTTTCCTCGTCCGTAAGCTCGGGCGCCTTGCGCCCCTGGGCCGGCCCCGCGGCGATCATGTTCACGTGGATGCCATAGAGATGATCCGCGTGGACTTCGCCCATCCGCGAGGTAATCGCGGCGCCCCAATCGCCGCCCTGCATCGCGAAGCGATCGTAGCCGAGTACTTCGGTCATCAGCTTGAAAAAAATCTCGGCCATCGCCTGGATATTCATCGCGCGCGCACGCGGATGATCTGAGAAGCCGTACCCGGGCAGCGACGGCGCGACGACGGTGAACGAGTCGCGCGGATCCGCGCCGTGCGCGGCCGGATCGGTGAGCATCGGGATGATCTCGTTGAATTCGTAAATCGACCCGGGCCATCCGTGCAGGATCAGCAGCGGCTTGGGATTGGGTCCACGCCCCTTTTCATGGATGAAGTGGATTCCCAGTCCATCGACCGGCGCCTTGAAATGAGCGAAGCGGTTGAGCTCGCGCTCGTGCGTGCGCCAGTCGTAGCGATCGTGCCAGTAGCTGACCAGCTCCTTCAGGTAGGCGAGGTTGGCGCCGTACTCCCATCCGGTGTCGGGGACCTCGTCGGGAAAGCGGGTATGCTTGAGGCGCTCGCGAAGATCGGCGAGGGCCGCATCGGGCACCGCGATGCGAAACGGTTCGACGTTTGCTTGCGCCATCGTGAGCTCCTCGTGCTCGTGGTGAGATTGCGGAAAGCGCGCGCGCACGCTCTCAGAGCCAACTTCTCAGAGCATAGCTATCAGAGCAGACCTGCGCCCGTCGCGCCGGCGGTAGTGCCGTCGCGTTTGAAGGCCTCGATCACGTTGCGCGCGATCTGCGTCATATGCACCTCGTCGGCGCCATCGACCAGCCGCGCCGAGCGCGCGTGCCGCAGCATCGACTCCAGCGGCGTATCGGTCGAGTAGCCAAGCGCGCCGTGCACCTGGATCGCGCGGTCGGTGATCTTCCACAGCATGTTGGCCACATGATGCTTCGCCATCGAGACTTCCTGCTTGAACGGCAGCTTGTTCTCGATCAGGTAGGCGGCGTGCAATACCATCAGCTTGGCGGTGTACAGCTCCATCGCTGATTCCGACATCATGAACTGAATCGCCTGCTTGTCGACCAGCAGCCCGCCCTGCACGCGCCGCTCCATCGCGCGCTTGACCAGCATCTCGAGCGCCAGCTCGGCGCTGCCGATCCATCGCATACAGTGGGCGAGGCGCGCCGGTCCCAGCCGTACCTGACCCAGGGTATGCCCCTGTCCGCGCGGCCCCAGCATCGAATCGGCAGACACCACGCAGTTCTCCAGCATGATCTCGCAATGGTTTCCTTTGCCCGCCATGGTGTCGATGTCGCGCACGATGCGGAAGCCGGGATTGGGCAGGTCAACGAGGAAGGCGGAGTTGCGCGCCTGCGGCGGCTCGGCCTCGGGGTCGGTCTTGGCGATCACGATCGCGAATTTCGCTCCGTGCGCGCCCGAGATGAACCACTTGTGGCCGTTGAGGACCCAGTTGTCGCCCTGCTTGACCGCGTTGGTTTTGATCTGGGTGGGATCGGAGCCGGCGGCCTCCGGCTCGGTCATCGCGAAGCACGAACGGATTTTGCCGTCGCACAGCGGACGGAGGTACTTGTCTTTTTGCGCGGGAGTCGCGAAATGCAGCAGCGTGTGCATATTGCCTTCGTCGGGCGCCTGTACGTTCAGGATAAACGAGGCCAGGCGGGTGCGGCCGCATTCCGCCGAGATGGTGGCGATCGCCATCGGTCCGAGTCCCAGGCCGCCGAATTCGGGAGGCATATGCGGGAGCCAAAGGCCGCGCTCGCGCGCCTTGCGGCGCAGCTCGATTATTCCGTCGCGCCAATTGCCGTTTTCGCGCATTTTGGCCTCGGCGGGCTCGATCTCGTCCTTGATGAAGGCGCGGACCTTGTCGCGGATTTCGAGCACGTGCGCGGGCATCGTGAAATCAATCGCCATCGGGAATTACCTCTGAACTGGTTTGAATTATTCCTCAACTGCTACAGGGAAAGGCGCGCGGGCGTCAACCGGGGTGATTCTGCTGGCGGATCGGCGCAGCGCCATGCAATAGGAATGATGCGCGCGGCGCGTGTCGCGCGCATCAGACGGAGGAAGTTATGGCGCAAGGAAGATTGGCGGACCGCGTCGCGATCGTGACCGGTGGCGCATCGGGAATCGGCAAGGCCACGGCGGAACGCTTTGCCGCCGAAGGCGCCAAGGTTGTGATCGGAGATCTGGAGCGCTCCGAGGGCGCGAAGATCGCGGAAAAGCTGGGCGGCCTGTTCGTCGCGACCAACGTCGCCGAGGCAGCCGCAGTCGAGAACCTGGTCGCGCGCGCAGTCGAAAAGTACAGGCGGCTCGACGTCATGTTCAACAACGCGGGCATCTGCGTCAGCGCGCCGATCGCGTCGACCACCGTCGAGGATTATCAGAACACGATTCAAATCGACTTGACCGGCGTGTTCTGGGGACTCAAGTACGCGGGCAAAGTGATGGTCGAGCAGGGGCGCGGAGCGATCGTGAACACGGCGTCGGTCGCGGGGCTGATGGGGAATCCTGGACTGTCTGCGTACAACGCAGCCAAGCATGGCGTGATCGGACTCACGCGCAACGCCGCCCTTGAGTTCGCGCCCGCGGGCGTGCGCGTCAACTGCGTATGTCCGGGCGTGGTGGATACGCCGCTGCTCGGGCCGATCGTCGATCAGGTCGAGGGGATGAGGAAGCAACTCGCCAGAAGTCACCCGCTCGGACGAATCGCCGACCCGCGCGAGATCGCCGCGGCGGTTCTCTTCTTGGCCTCCGACGATTCATCGTTCGTGACCGGCCACGCGCTGGTCGTCGACGGCGGGATGATGGCGGGCAGAGGCTTCTCGGAATAGCGAGGAGGATCGGTTCGCGGCTGGCGAAGCAGCGGCCTCGCTGCGATTCGCATCGGGCGCGAGGGCTCGTCTCACCCCGGATCGAAACCGAGGTGGGCGCGCGCGTGCGCGGCCCACTCGGGCTGAGTGCCGTCGGCGTCGGTGAAGCCGTACTCCTTCGCGAGGTTCCAAGTCGCGACCGCCTGACCGCTGCGCCGCATGATGTCGGCGTCGCTCGCGAGCGCGACCACCGCACGCCCGATGTACGCCGGCGTCTCGGAGGCCGCGAAGTCGGCGTTGCTGGCAACCTCGTCGCGCCAGTTGGCCTCGGTCACGCCGAATCTGTCCAGCATCGCCTCGGAGCGCAGGAATCCGGGGCTCAGCGCGAGCACCGCGATCCCGTGCTTGGGCAATTCCGCCGCCTGCGACAGCGCGATTCGATTGAGCGACGACTTCGCGAGTTCGTAGAAGAACGACCCGCGATATTCGCTGGTGATGCCGTCGGTGATTTCGAGGATGAGGCCGCGCCGGCGCTTGACCGTCAGCGGAGCGGCGTACCAGCTCGTGATGAGATGCGTGTGAAGCGCGAGCGCCTGCATCTGCAAGCCGTTGGCGAGGTCATGCCTCCAGAACGGGAACTACCCACTGCGCCAGATCGTCACAGCCCCAGATGTCGTTGACGAGCAGATCGAGACATCCGTCCTGCTCCGCGGCGACCCTTCGATCAGCGCCGCAACCTGTTGCGGGATCAGATGATCGGTCTGAATCGCGATCCCCTTGCCATCACGCGCGGAAACCATCTCCGCAGTCCCCTCGATCGTCTCCGCGCGATTCATCGGCGATCGCGACTGCCGCGTCGTGCGCCCCGTGACATAAACCGTTGCGCCCGCCGCGCCCGACTGCGCACCCGCGATGCTCCTGCGACCAGTGCGACAACTTCGCTCAGGGCATGCGTCGACTTCGCCACGATGCGACGGTAGCGCGTTGCTACGATGCTCCAGCAGTGCGTAGGCCCACCAGGACTACTTCGGCGCGAGGGCCTGCTTGACCATCTCGCTGGCAACCTTGCCGTCTAGCTGCGCGCCGAAGCGCTCGCGCAATGCCTTCATCACCGCGCCCATCTGATTTGCGCCATTCGCGATTATTTCGCCGATCGCCGCGCGAACCTCGTCGGCCGCGAGCTCCGGCGGCAGATACTCCGCGAGCATCTTCGCCTGAGCTTCGTTTTCGGCGATCAGGTCGGCGCGATTCGCCTTGCGCGCGAACTCCAGCGCTTCCTCGCGTTTGCCGCGCTCGCGCTTTATCAGCGCGATAATCTCGGCCTCGTTGGCCTCGCGGCGCACGTCCTTTTCGACCCGGGTTATTTCCGCGAGCACGCTGCGGATGGCCATCATGCGCAGCGTGTCTTTGCGCTTCATCGCGGCGCGGAGATCTTCCTGGAGTTTCTGTTTCACGACGATGCTTGCGCCGCGGCGGATGCGAAACGCATCGCCGCCGCGGCCATCGTTGATACTATCGCGAGGACGCGATCGCAGTCACTTGGTCTTCTTCGCCGAGTCGGTCGCTTCCGCATCCTCCCACTTCGGCTGCTCGATCTCGGTCCACTTGTTGCCGTCGAGGCGGTAGCTAAACACCAGCACTTTGCGCGCGCCCGTCGCCCTGGGCTTGGAGGACTCGCTCTTGAGCGTGTACTCGGCGGCCTCGAGCTTGGCCTGCACGACCCACTTTCCCTCTTTCTGCTCCGGCAGGTACATGAACTTGGCGTGCTCGAGATCGATGTACGGCTTGCCAGTCGATTTTTTCTCGCTCTCCTCGTTCAGGTAGTTGTCGGATTCCGACGCCACCGTATCGGAGAGTTGCTGGCGCATCGCGGCCGGAATCGGATTGGACTTTTGCGAGGCGCCCTCGCCTCCGGACGAAGCAGCGGGTGCGCCCCCGCCGCCCGAGGGCGCGAGCATCTTCTTCACCTCGACGGCCCCGGCGCGCGCCGGAGCAAGCAGCGCCGCCAGCACCAATCCAGCCACGAACAGTTGAGTACTACTTGGTTTTGCGGTCATACCTTCGTACCCCCGTCCCTATGGATGCGTTATCGATGGATGCCTTATAGCACGGGAAATCTCCGCGTAAACAAGAGCCGGGAATCCGCTTAAAACCGATCGCGGCAAGGGCTGCCGGGTCATCGTTCGATCGAGACTTCCGCAGCTGGTGGTTGTTAGCCGACTTTGGATGATAAAAGTTGACCGGCTGCCTGGTTCGCGTGGGGATGCGTCGATGCGCTGCTCAAGATGCGGGACGAACAATCCCTCCATCAATAACTTCTGCGCGAAGTGCGGCAATGCGCTCGCGAAGCACTGCGCAAAATGCAAGGCGGAAAACCCGCCGGGCTCCGACTTCTGCGGCAAGTGCGGCGCTCCACTTACCGATGGTGCGGGCGCGCCATCCGCGACTTCGTCGCCGCCAGCCTCAGCCTCGGGCGTGCGCGTCGCGGCGGACCAGGCCGATGCGTCCGCGCTCGAGGGCGAGCGCAAGACGGTCACCGCGTTGTTCGCCGACATCAAGGGGTCGACGGAGCTGGAGCAGGATCTCGATCCGGAAGAAGCACGCGCAATTGTTGATCCTGCGCTCAAGCTGATGATCGACGCGGTGCGCCGGTACGACGGCTACGTCGTGCAGTCCACCGGCGACGGCATTTTCGCGTTGTTCGGGGCGCCGCTCGCGCACGAGGACCATCCGCAACGCGCACTCTACGCCGCACTTAGGATGCAGGAGGAGCTGAAACGATATTCGACGCGCTTGCGCGAGGCGGGCAATGCGCCAATCGAGGCGCGGGTGGGTGTCAACACCGGCGAAGTGGTAGTGCGGTCAATCAAGACCGGCAAGGCGCATACCGAATACACCCCGATCGGCCACACCGCCAATCTCGCATCGAGGATGCAAGTGCTGGCGCCGGCGGGCTCGATCGCCGTCAGTGAGATTACTCAGAAACTGGTTGAGGGGTACTTCGCGCTCAATGCGCTGGGCCCAACCCGGGTCAAAGGCGTCAGCGAGCCAGTCAATGTTTATGAGGTGACGGGGCTCGGACTGCTGCGCACCCGTTTGCAACGTTCCGCGTCGCGCGGCTTTTCGCGCTTCGTTGGCCGGGATGCCGAGATAGCACAGATGGAGCGTGCGCTCGAGCAAGCCAAAGCCGGGCACGGCCAGATCGTGGCGGCGATGGCCGATCCCGGAGTCGGCAAGTCGCGGTTGTTTTTTGAGTTCAAGGCGGTTGCGCAATCCGGATGCATGGTGCTGGAGGCGCTCTCGATCTCACACGGCAAAGCGTCCGCCTATCTGCCCGTGATCGATCTGCTGCACGGCTATTTCAAAATTGCCAGCGCCGACGATCGCAGGACCCGGCGCGAGAAAATAACCGGCCGCGCGCTCGCGCTCGATCGCTCCCTTGAAGACGTCCTGCCTTTTCTTTTCTGGCTGCTGGGACTGACCGAAGGCGCCGATCCAATCGCGGAAATGAATGCCGAGGTCAAGAAACGGCGCACTCTCGAAGCAATCAAACGGATCCTGCTGCGCGAATCATTGAATCAACCGCTGATCGTGACCTTCGAGGATCTCCACTGGATCGATGATGAGACGCAGGCGCTGCTTAACCTGCTTGCAGATTCGATCGCCACGGCAAAAGTCCTGCTGCTCGTCAACTATCGTCCGGAGTACCACCACGAATGGGGCAGCAAGACCTACTACACACAGCTTCGACTTGATCCGCTCGGCATGGGCAGCGCCGAGGAGATGCTTTCCGCGACGCTCGGCGACGGCGTCGAACTCGCGCCGCTCAAGCGTCTGATCATAGAGAAGACCGAGGGTAACCCCTTTTTCATGGAAGAAACCGTGCAGGTGCTGTTCGACGTGGGCGCGCTGGTCCGCGATGGTAGCGTCAAGCTCACCAAGTCGTTGAGCCAGCTCAAGATTCCGCCCACCGTGCAGGCGATTCTGGCCTCCCGCATCGATTGCTTGCCGCCCGACCAGAAAGACTTGCTGCAGACGCTTGCGGTGCTCGGCCGGGAATTCCCGCTGGGGCTCATCAAAAGTGTGGTTGCGAAGTCTGAAGACGAATTGCACAGGATGCTCTCGGATCTCCAGCTGGGCGAATTCATCTACGAGCAACCCTCCGCTGGCGACGTTGAGTACATCTTCAAGCACGCACTGACTCAGGATGTAGCGGCCGGCTCGATGCTCATCGAGAAGCGCAAGCTACTGCATGAGCAAACCGCCCAGGCCATCGAAGCGATCTTCGCTGACCGCCTCGATGATCACGTGGATCAGTTGGCCTATCACTACGCGCAGAGCGCCAACACCAGCCAGGCAATCAAATATCACCAGCTTGCGGGGAATCAGGCGATGCGGCGTTCGGCCAACGCGCAAGCGATCGATCATTTGAACGCGAGCCTGCGCCTGTTGAAGACTTTGCCCGAAACGCCAGAACGCGATCGGCGGGAACTTGCGCTGCAGATAGCGATCGGCGAGCCGCTGACTGCTGCCTTGGGATGGGCCGCACCGGAAGTCGAGCGAACCCATCGGCGCGCGATTGAACTGGCTCTGCGAGTGGGCGAACCACGACAACTATACGTGGCCCAAGTCGGCCTGTCAGCTTGCCACATGATGGGAAACCAGCTCAGGAAGGCGCAGGAATTGGGAGAGCGAATTCTGGTGCAAGCCCAAGCCGCGGATGATCCCGTCCAACTACTAAACGCTCATTTTGGGTTGGGAATGTACGCATTCTGGCTCGGCGAGATGCCATCCGCCCGCGCACATCTGAACGAATCGATGGCGATTTTTGAAGATCGGCGACAGCAGAACCTGGCATCTGATTCTGAGAGCTTTGCCGCGGCGGTTTGCTTGACGTATGAGGCATGGCTCCTGTGGTACATCGGCTTTCCAGACCAGGCGCGCCATACGGTGGAACGCGCCTTGTCGCTTGCCCACAAGCTGGCCCATCCTTTTAACCTAGCGAATGTTCGGAACCATACCGCGCGGCTTTACCAGTTGCGCGGCGAGGCACCGATCGCGCGGGAAAATGCAGATGCTGCGATCGCCATATCGAGTGAACGAGGATACCCATATTGGCTGTTCTTGAGCATGGCAGTGCGAGGCTGGGCGCTGGCTGAAGCAGGTGAAGAAGAAAAGGGAATCGCGCTTCTACGGGAAGGGCTGGCCGGGATGCTAGCGATCAAGGACACCGGCGCGCGAGCGCATTTTTCAAGCTGGTTGGTGGAAGAATATTGAGAACTGGTCGAGCTGCGGATGGCTTGAGCTGGTTAGCGGAGGGATTCTGGCCAAAGGACGAAGCGCACGTTTATGTGCCAGAGCTGTATCGGCTCAAAGGCGAATTGCTTTTGAAGCAAGATTCCTCCAACGCCATCGAAGCCGAGCAATGCTTACGGACCGCGATCAAAATGGCCCAGGAGTGGGGCATCAAGTCGCCGGAGCTCCGCGCGATCACCAGCCTCGCACGGCTGCTCGCTGCGCAGGGCAAGCGCGACGAAGCGCGCGCGATGCTCGCCGAGATCTACAACTGGTTCACCGAGGGCTTCGACACTGCCGACTTGAAAGACGCCAAGTCGCTGCTCGATGAACTGAGCGCATGACGACGCTTTGTCCCAAGTGCAACAAGGACAATCCGGCGGACGCTGCGTTCTGCGAGGAATGCGGCGCGAAGCTGGAGTTGGTTTGCCTCGCTTGTAAAGCATCGGTGAGTCCGGGGGCGCGATTCTGCAGGAAATGCGGAACCGCGATTGGCTCGGAAAAGGTCGATGCCTCCAGGACGGTCTCTTCGACTAAATCGCAAATCACGGTCGCCGCTGATGGCGAAGCGTCCGCGCTCGAGGGCGAGCGCAAGACGGTCACTGCGCTGTTCGCGGACATCAAGGGCTCGATGGACCTGATGGAGGACCTCGACCCCGAAGAGGCGCGCGCGATTGTCGATCCGGCGCTCAAGCTGATGATCGACGCGGCGCATCGCTACGGCGGGTATATCGTGCAGTCGACCGGCGATGGCATCTTCGCGATGTTCGGCGCGCCGATCGCGCACGAGGACCATCCGCAGCGCGCCTTGTTCGCGGCGTTGCGAATGCAGGAAGACGTCAAGCGTTACGCCGAGAAGCTGCGCGCGGAAAAGGGTGTGAACCTGCAAGTCCGCGTCGGCGTGAACACCGGCGAAGTTGTGGTCCGTTCGATCAAGACCGACGAGGCGCACACCGAGTACACGCCGATCGGACACTCGACCAGCCTCGCGTCGCGCCTACAAGCGCTGGCGGCTCCGGGATCGATCGCCATCAGCGAGACCGTGCGCAAGCTGGTGGAAGGCTACTTCGCGCTCAAGCCGCTGGGACCGGCGCGGATCAAAGGCGTCAGCGAAGCGGTCAACGTTTACGAAGTCACCGGCCTTGGACCGCTGCGCACGCGGCTCCAACGCTCCGCAGGACGCGGCTACACGAGGTTCGTCGGCCGCAATCGCGAAATGGAAGCTATGAAGGCCGCCGCCGAGCAGGCCAAGGCCGGTCACGGGCAGATCGTCGCCGCGATCGCCGAGGCCGGAGTCGGCAAGTCGCGGCTGTTCCTGGAGTTCAAGGCGACCTCGCAAAGCGGATGGCTCGTGCTGGAGGCCTTCTCGGTCTCGCATGGCAAGGCGACCGCCTATCTGCCGCTAGTCGACCTTTTGCATGTTTACTTCCGCATCACGCCGGACGACGACGCGCGCATCCGGCGCGAAAAAGTTGCGGGCAAGGTGGCGATGCTGGATCGGAGCCTGGAGGAAGAAACCCTTCCGCATTTGTTCGCGCTGCTGGGCATCAACGAGGGTGAGGATCCGTTTGCGCAGATGGATGCGCAAGTCCGCAGGCGCCGCACCCAGGATGCGGTCAAGCGCATACTTTTGCGCGAGAGCTTGAATCAGCCGCTCATGCTGATCTTCGAGGACCTGCACTGGATCGACGAGGAGACGCAGGCGTTTCTGAATCTGCTCGCGGATGGAATCGCCAATGCGCTGGTCCTGCTGCTGGTCAATTACCGTCCTGAGTACTCGCACTCGTGGGGCTCAAAGACCTACTACACTCAGCTTCGGCTTGACCCGCTGGGCAAGGAGAGCGCCAACGAGATGCTCTCCGCCCTTCTCGGCGATGGTGCGGAACTGGCGCCGCTGAAGCGCCTCATCATCGAGAAGACTCAGGGTAACGCGCTGTTCATGGAAGAGATCTTCCAAGCGATGATCGAAGATGGCTCGCTCCAGCGCAACGGGTGCGTGACGCTGGTCCGCCCGGTCGAACAGCTCAGGCTTCCGCCGACCGTGCAGGGAATCCTGGCTGCGCGCATCGATCACTTGCCGCCCGAGGAGAAGGAGCTATTACAGACACTCGCGGCGATCGGAACCGAGTTTCCACTCACTCTGGTCCGCGGAGTCGTCCAGCAGCCGGCGGACAGGATTGACCGCCTGCTGAGCCGTTTGCAGACGGGTGAGTTCATCTACGAGCAACCGGCAGCGGGCGACATCGAATACACGTTCAAGCACGCGCTGACCCACGATGTCGCCTACAACTCGCTGCTTACCGAGCGTCGCAGGCTACTTCACGAGCGCATCGCCCATGCGATCGAAGCGCTGTACCATGAGCGGCTGGAAGACCATTACGCCGAGCTCGCACACCACTATCGCTCGAGCAACAACGTCGCCAAGGCGGTCGAGTACCTGTGCCTGGCAGGGGAACAGGCGTTGGATCGTGGTGCATACGCGCAAGCGGTGGCGAATGTTGAGCCGGCTCTGAAGTTGATCGAACGGCTTCCCGAAGAGGTGGCGCGGCTGCGGGCCGAGCTCGGAGTGCGCCTGATGGAGGGCAGGACCGTACCAGTTCTCCGCGGAGTTTCGTCGGCGGAGCGCCTGCAGAACTCCGAACGGGTGTGCGAACTGAGCGAGCAGCTTGGCGATACTTCCGCGCTGCTCCGCGGACTCTTCAATATGGGGATGGTCTACATCCATCGCAGGGAAGCACGACGCGCCCAGGAGATCGTCAGCCGATGTCTGAAGCTGGCCGAACAGAATCAGGACCACGAAGTGCTTCTCTCCGTGTACTACCTAGAAGCGTGCTGCGCCCAAATCTCCGGGGACTTGGTTCAGGCCTCGTCGAGGTTCAACGATTTGATGCAGCTAGTGGTGTCACCACCTCAACTCGCTGGCGCTGGAATTTCTCCGATAAACCCATTTGCCGCGACCCCGATTATGTCGGCTGTGGTGCAGCATGAGCTGGGCCGACCTGACGAGGCCCTCAAGCTCACCGACGAAGCGTTGCGCCGCGCCCGGCAACTCAAGCATCCCTACACCCTTGTTATGGTTATGAGGCTTGCCACACAGCTCCGGCATCAGCGGGGCGAGGATAAGGCCGCGCAACAACTTGCCGAAGAGGCGAGCGCTCTATCAGAGGAGCATGGCTTTCGGGAACAAAGCGCGTTTGGACGGCCATTTCGCGGATGGCCGATTTCCGGGTTTAGCCAAGCTGAGCAAATGATCGCCGAGTTGGAGCCGCTTGTGGAGCTCGTGCCCAGCCCGACTCAAAAAGCGGTTTTGGGCATGCTGGCACAGCTTTATATGCGATTCGGCCATGCCGAACGGGCGCTTACAGTACTCGACGAGGACATCGCGCGATCGGAACGGTCGGGAGCGCACTTTTATGAGCCGGAGATTCATCGGCTCAAGGGCGAAGCGATCATGATGCGTGATTCCTCTGCGACCGCCGAGGCCGAGAAATGTTTTCGAAAGGCGATCGAACTGGCCAGAGGGCAGTTGGCGAAATGGCTTGAACTGCGCGCCAGTCTCAGTCTTGCCCGCTTGCTAGACCGTACCGGCCGTCGCGACGAGGCGCGCGGGATGCTCGCGGAAATCTACGACTGGTTCACCGAAGGCTTCGACACCGCCGACCTGAAAGACGCCAAGGCGCTGCTGGAGGAGTTGAGCTGAAATTTAGTGAAGCGAGGGCGTCAATGTGCGACCGCACAAGCACCGCGCCATCATTTGGACTGCGCTTGATTCGTGTACAGGAGGAGCTATTCGCCATATGACCGCGGAAGAAAACAAAGCAATCCTTCTCCGATTTCTTGCTGAGCTAAGGAAGGGTAACACCGCCATAGTTGACGATGTATGTTCGGAAGACTTCGTGTTCCACTCCCCGGCCTATCCCGGCTGGCCGCGAGGGCTGGAAGGGGCCCGGCAGCTTGGGAGGGCGGTCGTTGAGCATCCGACATACACCGACGGTCACGCGAAGCTCGACGATATTTTCGCGGTCGACGACAAAGTTGTGCTGCGATGGAGCGTCCATGGGACGTACGCCGGAGAAGAAAAGCCAGGTTTGCTGAGGAGAGGAGAACGATTCACCCTAGCCGCGATTGCTATCTATCGGTTCGTCGATGGAAAGATCGTGGACGATTGGGGTGTCGAGGAGTTCTGTGCAACCGATACTCCTTGGGGATGAAATGGCCTATCAAACTGGCAAACGCTCAGGGTTACACAACGGATCTGCTGCCCGAGCAACGGGTTAACGGATCTGCTGCCCGAGCAACGGGTTAACGCGCAGAATGGCGCCATGCTGGCCGACATCTACACTGGTTAACCGAAGGCTGCGACACCGCCGACTGAAAAACGTCAAGGCGCTGCTCGATGAATTGGGCCGCTAAGCCGAAGGTTTGTGCAAATGCACTGTGCAAGCTGCGGAACAGAAAATCCAGAAGGTTTGAAGTTCTGCAACCAGTGCGCAGCGCCTTTCACGCGTCGTTGCGCAAAATGTAGCTTTGAGAATGCGCCGACCGCGAAATTCTGCGGTGAGTGCGCAGCATCGCTGACCTCGGACGTATCGAGATCGACCTCGCGCACTTCTTCTACGTCATCGGTGCGAATCGCGCCGGAGCAGACCGACTCTGACGGAGCGGACGGCGAGCGCAAGACGGTCACTGCGCTGTTCGCGGACATCAAGGGCTCGACGGAACTCGAACAGGATCTCGATCCCGAAGAAGCGCGCGCGATTATCGACCCGGCGCTCAAGCTGATGATCGACGCGGTGCGCCGCTACGACGGTTACATCGTGCAGAGTACCGGTGATGGCATCTTCGCGCTGTTCGGGGCGCCGGTTGCGCACGAGGACCATCCGCAGCGCGCACTGTATGCCGCGCTGCGGATGCAGGAGGAACTGAAAAAATATTCGTCGCGACTGCGCGAGGCGGGCAACCTCCCGATCGAGGCGCGCGTCGGCGTGAACACGGGCGAAGTTGTGGTGCGTTCGATCACGACCGGCGAAGGACATACTGAATACACACCGATTGGGCACACCGCCAATCTCGCGTCACGGATGCAGGCGCTCGCCCCGACAAGCTCGATTGCAATCAGCGAGCAGACGCGCAAGTTCGTCGAAGGATACTTCGAGCTTAAGGCGCTGGGTCCGACCAAGGTCAAAGGCGTCAGCGGGCCGGTCGATGTTTACGAAGTAACAGGGCTAGGACCGTTGCGTACGCGGCTGCAACGTTCAGCGGGACGCGGGTACACCAAGTTTGTCGGACGGCAGCGCGAAATGGATGCCATGAAGCACGCGGCGGAGCAGGCCAAGGCGGGGCACGGGCAGATGGTCGCCGTGATGGCCGAGCCCGGCGTCGGCAAGTCGCGCCTGTTCGATGAGTTCAAGTCTGTTTTGCAGTCGGGCTGGCTGGTGCTGGAAGCCTTCTCGATCTCTCACGGCAAAGCGTCAGCCTATCTTCCGGTGATCGACCTGCTTCACTCCTACTTCGACATCAAAGTCGAAGATGACGCGCGCAAGCGACGCGAGAAGGTCAACCGCAAGGTTCTAACTCTCGACCGTTCGCTGGAAGAGGCACAGCCGTACCTCTTCAGATTGCTTGGAATCGTCGAGGGGACAGATCCGCTCGCCCAGGTGGACGCGCATATCCGAAGGCACCGCACTCTCCAATCCATCAAGCGTCTGCTCCTGCGCGAGAGTCTCAACCAGCCGCTCATGGTGATCTTCGAGGACCTGCAATGGATCGATGGCGAGACGCAGGCGCTGCTGAACCTGCTCGCGGATTCGATCGGCACGGCGAGAGTCCTGCTGCTCGTCAACTATCGTCCCGAGTACCATCATGAATGGGGCAGTAAGACCTACTACACACAGTTGCGCCTCGACCCGCTGGGAAAGGAGAGCGCAGACGAGATGCTTTCCGCGATGCTTGACGCCGGGGTCGAACTCGCCCCGCTCAAGCGTCTGATCGTCGAGAAGACCGAGGGCAATCCATTCTTCATGGAAGAGATTGTGCAAGTGATGTTCGACGACGGCGCGCTGGTCCGCAACGGTACCGTCAAACTCACCAAATCACTGAGCCAGGTAAAGATTCCGCTCACTGTGCAGGCGATTCTGGCCGCGCGCATCGACCGTCTGCCGCCCGACCAGAAAGACCTGCTACAGACGCTGGCGGTGATCGGAAGGGAGTTTGCGTTTGGGCTTGTGCAAAGGATGGTCGCTAAGCCGGAAGATGAGTTGAACCGCATGCTACATGACCTGCAGCTTGCCGAGCTCATCTACGAGCAGCCTGCCGCCGGCGATATCGAATACATCTTCAAGCATGCGCTCACCCAGGAAGTCGCCTATAACTCTGTACTCATCGAAAAACGCAAGCCGATGCACGAAAAGATCGGCGCCGCGATTGAAGCCCTGGCAACCAGCCGGATCGACGATCACATCGCCGACTTGGCGCACCACTACAGCCGCAGCGACAACCCAATGAAGGCGGCCCGTTATTTGAGCCTGGCCTCCGTCCAGGCACAGCAGCGTTCAGCCTTCATCGAAGCGACCGAACTTGCCCGGCGTGGCCTCGCGATCCTCGCCAGCAGTGCGGACGGTGCGGAGCGCGACCGCCAGGAAATCGAGCTGCAGGTCGCAATGGCGCAATCGCTTGGGCCCACTTTTTCGCCCGGCTTTGTCGAAGTACAGCGGGCCTATACGCGGGTGCTTGAGCTATGCAGACGACCCGAAGATGGTCCGCAGATGGTAGGAGCACTGGTCGGCTTGCAGCTGCACTACCGGATCAGCGGCGACGGGCGACGAGCGCGAGAGCTCAGCGATCAGTTGCTCGCCATTGCCGTGCAAACAGGCCATCCCCTGATGTCGGTGATCGCCCACGCGTTGGAGGCGTCTTCTCTCTCCTGGCTTGGCCAGCCAGACGAGGCACGAGCGCACGGCGAAGAAAGCCTCGCGGTTGCAGGTCCGGAAGATCAAATGCGCTTGCACTTTCATTTCACAACGACATTTCCCGCGTTAGCGTGCAGCCTCTGGTTGCTGGGGTTTCCGGATCGCGCGCGGAGAGTGGCGGACGAAGCGATATCAAAAGCGCGCGCGCTCAAAGACGACGGGCATCTGCTCGTCAGCCTGACCGACGGATGTTGGGACGTCGATCGCTTCCTTCGCGATCCGGTTACAACGGCAGAACACGCCGAAGCTGCGATCGCCATAGCATCTGAGCATGGATTCCGCTCGCTTGAACTATCTGCAAGGGGCCATCGAGCCTGGAGTATGGTGTACGAGAGCGGTGCCAATGAGGGTCTCGAAGAGCTTCGCCGCGCGCTGGAGGGCCGCGATCGGTTAGGGATGGGCTCCCGACCTTCGATATTAGCGATGCTCGTCGAGGCTCACCTCGAAATGAAGCAACCCGAGGCGGGGCTCCGGGCTCTTGAAGATGCCTTCTCCCGCGTGGAGCCGACCAGCGAGCGGATGTACGAGCCTGAGCTGTATCGCCTGAAAGGCGAGTTGCATTTGGCGCAAGACGCATCGAATGCCGAGCAAGCGGAGCAATCCTTCCGCACCGCGATCGAAATTTCGCGCAAGCAGCACGCGAAGTCGTGGGAACTGCGCGCGACGACCAGCCTCGCGCGATTGCTCGACAAGCAGGGACATCGCGACGAGGCGCGCACGATGCTCGCTGAAATCTACAACTGGTTCACCGAGGGCTTCGACACCGCCGACCTGAAGGACGCCAAGGCGCTGCTCGACGAGCTAGTCGGTTAGACTGTGATGCGATGCGCCAAGTGCGCCAAGGACAATCCGGTGGACGCTGCGTTCTGCGAGGAATGCGGCGCGAAGCTTGAGTTGGTTTGCCCCGCTTGCAAGGCGTCGGTGAGTCCGGGGGCGCGGTTCTGCAAGAAATGTGGAGCTGCGATCGGCTCCGCACAGGCCGACGCCTCCACCTCGGGTTCTTCGAGTAAAGCGCAAATCACGGTCGCCCGCTGATGGCGATGCGTCCGCGCTCGAGGGCGAGCGCAAGACCGTCACCGCGTTGTTCGCGGATATCAAAGGCTCGACCGAGCTTGAGCAGGACCTCGATCCCGAAGAGGCGCGTGCGATCGTCGATCCGGCGCTCAAGCTGATGATCGATGCGGTGCGCCGCTACGACGGCTACGTGGTGCAGTCCACCGGCGACGGCATCTTCGCGATGTTCGGCGCGCCACTCGCGCACGAGGACCATCCGCAGCGCGCGATTCATGCTGCCATGCGGATGCAAGATGAGGTTCGCCGCTACGCCGATCGCTTGCGCGCGCAGGGACGCGCGCCCTTGCAGATACGAGTCGGGGCGAACACCGGCGAGGTGGTGGTGCGAACGATACACACCGGCGCAGCGAAGACCGAGTACACCGCCATCGGGCATCCGGTGAACCTGGCATCGCGGATGCAGACGCTGGCCAATCCGGGCTCGACGGTGATCGCGGAGAGCACGCGCAAGCTGGTCGAGGGATATTTCGCGCTCAAGTCGCTGGGCGCGTCGCGGGTCAAAGGCGTAAGTGAGCCGGTCAATGTTTACGAAGTCACCGGCCTCGGACCGTTGCGCACCCGGCTGCAACGATCCGCTGGACGCGGTTACACCAAGTTCGTCGGGCGCGAGCGCGAGATGGACGCGATGCGCCGCGCGCTGGAACTCGCCAAACAAGGTCAAGGGCAGGTCATCGCGATAATTGGCGACGCCGGGGTTGGCAAATCGCGGCTGGTTTCCGAGTTCAAGGCACACGCGCAGTCCGAATGCCTGGTGCTGGAAGCGTTCTCGGTCTCCTACGGCAAGGCCTCGGCGTGGCTGCCGGTGATCGATCTGCTCAAGGGTTACTTCCGCATCGCCGATGACGACGATCCGCGTACGCGCCGCGAAAAGGTCGGCGGCAAAGTGCTGATGCTGGAGCGATCGCTGGAAGACGCGCTGGCGCCGCTGCTCGCGCTGCTCGGGATCGCCGACTCGGCTGCTCAAAAAGTGGACGACGTGCCGGGGTTCGGCGACGGTGAGGGTGCCGGCCGGCGGCTGGTCGTGCTGAGCACTATAAGGCGCCTCCTGCTCCGCGAAAGCCTCAACCAGCCGCTGGTGCTGATGTTCGAGGACCTGCATTGGATCGACGGCGAGACGCAAGCTCTTCTGGATGCTTTGGTAGAGAGCCTTGCCAGCGCGCGCATCCTGCTGCTGGTGAACTATCGACCCGAGTACCGCCACGAATGGGGCAACAAGAGCTACTACACCCAGGTGCGGCTCGACCCGCTTGGGCGCGAGAGCGCGGATGAGATGCTCGCGGCGATTCTTGGCGAGGGCAAGGAGCTGATGGCGTTGAAGCGCCTTATCATCGACAAGACCGAGGGCAATCCGCTCTTCATGGAAGAAATCGTGCAGGCGCTGTTCGAGGACGGCGCGCTGGTCCGCAACGGAGAGATCAAAGTTACGCGGTCGCTCAGTGGAATCCAGATACCCACTACCGTGCAAGCTATCCTGGCCGCGCGCATCGACCGCCTGCCCCCGGATCAGAAAGACTTGCTGCAGACGCTTGCGGTCATCGGCCAGGAGTTCGCGGTGCGGCTGGTGGGCAAGGTGACCGGCAAGTCCGACGACGAGCTCAACCGGATGCTGGCCGACCTGCAATCGGCGGAGTTCATCTACGAGCAGCCGGCGATGGGCGACGTCGAGTACGGCTTCAAGCACGCACTGACCCAGGAAGTCGCCTACAACTCGATGCTGACGGAACGGCGCAAGGCGCTGCACGAGCGAGCCGGCGCCGCGATCGAGACGCAATTCGCCAATCAGCTCGAAGACCATTACAGCGAACTCGCGCGTCACTATGGGCGCAGCGCGAACCGGGAGAAGGCCTTCGAGTACGCCCGCCTGGCTGGGAAGACGGCGTTGGCGCGATACGCGTACGAGGAAGCGATTGGTCATCTGCGCGCTGCGCTGGAACTGCTCGGACAGCAGCAGTCAGAACGGCCGCGCGACGAACTGGACATCCAGCTGGCGCTCGGCGAGGCGCTGGCAGTCACAAGGGGCCGCGGCGCTCCCGAAACCGGTGCTGCGTTTAGCCGTGCACGCGCTCTCTGCTCCACGACCGAAGCCCCGGCGGCCACGACGTTCGAGGCGCTCACTGGAATCGTCCTCAACCTGCACGACCAGGGACAGTTGCCGCTCGCCCTTGAAGTGGCCGAGCAACTGCTCGCACTGGCTGAACGAAGCGGTGAGGCTGGGCTGATCGGGCGGGCTAACTGGGCTGTCGGGTTTGTGCAGATTAATAGCGCATCGGCTAAGGCGCGGATTTTTTTCGAACGGGCATTGAGCAGCGGGGCAAATCTGTCTCGATCATGGACGACGATGAATCTCAGTCACCTGTCCCTCTGTCTTCAGAGGATTGGCTATCTTGACCTCGCCCTGCGGACCACGAGGCAAGCTGAAGAGGCCATGATGTCGGGCGGGATTGAACCGTGGGCCCTTGTGGCATCCCACAACAACGCCGCGGTCTTCTACTCTTTCGTCGGCGATGGTGGATCTTCGTTGCGTCACGCAGACGCGGCCGAGGCGTTGGCCGAGAAGTTTGGCTTCGGGGAGTATGCCTTATATGCACGCAGCGTACGGGCATTCGCATTGGCGTTGCTAGGGCGAGCTGACCAGACTCGCTCTCTGATAAGAGCTTTCGCCCAAAGCCATCCCTCACAATCGCGCCGAATGCAGATTACTTACCTGCTCAACCTCTGCATGGCGTGCGACGAAGGCGGGCTGATCAATGATGGCTTACGTTTGGTAGAAACGTTTCAAGCGCTGGCCGAAGGACCCGGTCTACCCGAACTTCTCCTTTCTGCGGTTCTCTGGCTCAAGGGCAGGCTACTGCGGAAGTGTGACCCGCCTGATCTGAAAATTGCGGAGGATTGCCTTCGACGCTCTTTCGAGTCGTTTCGCAAAACGGAAGACAGGTACTCCACGCTGATGCCAGCCATGGATTTGGCGCGGGTGCTGCGCGACACCGGCCGCCGCGAGGAGGCGCGCGCGATGCTCGCGGAAATCTACAATTGGTTCACCGAAGGCCTCGACACCCGCTACCTCAAAGAAGCGAAGGCGCTGCTCGACGAACTGGGCCAGGCAGTAACAGCGCGCAGCGCGCATCTTAGTTAAAAGGAAAACGCATCGCGGCACGGGCGACCGGGTCATCGGTCGATCGAACCTTCCACAGCTGGTGGTTGTCAGCCGGCTTTGGGTAATAGAAAACTCTCGGTCCCTGGTTCCCCGCCTGCTGCGCGTACCGCGGTTTATCGGGCTGTTTAAAAAATTAGCCCGCAAGGTCTCAAGTTCTGCGAGCAATGCGGCGCGCCGTTCATGCGGCGATGCGGGCCGTGCGGATTTGACAACTCGCCGGCGGCCCGGTTCTGCGGTTCGTGCGGCACCTCGCTAAAGATCGCGACGCCGCCTCCCGCCTCCCGGCCGAACCATCCTCCACGTCACCCGAACCGGTCCCGGCCGGCGAGCGGCACCAACTGACGGTTCTATTCTGCGACCTGGTCGGCTCGACGAACTTCTCGCAGCGGCTTGACGCCGAGGAGTGGCGCGACATCCTGGCCAGATACCAACAGACCGCCTCCGATGCGGTTGCATGGTGGGGCGGTTACGTGGCCAAGAATCTCGGCGACGGGCTGCTGACCTATTTCGGATGGCCCAGCGCTCACGAAGACGCACCCGAGAGCGCCATTGGCGCCGGACTCGCGATACTCGAGGCCATCGCTCCGTTCAACGCCGAGTTAGCCGCAGGCGACGGAATACGACTGGCGGTGCGGATCGGAATGCATACCGGGGCGGTGGTGATAGCCGACGGCGGCGAAGTCTTTGGCGACACGCCGAACGTGGCGGCGCGCGTGCAGAGCGCGGCTGAGCCCGACACGGTCTTCATCACTGCAGCGACGCAGCGCCTAGTCTTGGGAATGTTCGTGGTCGAAGATCGCGGCCCGCACGAGCTCAAAGGTATTCGCGAACCGATGACGCTGTACCGCGTCGTTCAACCCAGCGGAGTGCGCGGCAGGCTCGAGGCGGCCGCTACCCTTGCGATTGCGGCTGCGCTTTACTTAGGACGCTTCAAGGGGCGGCCACGAACCGGCCCCTGGGATGGTCAAAGCTTGTAGGCCGCCGGTTTCTCCTGCTAGCTCATTCCTCCCTTGGTTCAGATCATCTCGAATAACTTTCCCTTCCACGACCGCTCGCCCAGATCTATCTCACCCTCTTTAGCGATCCTGCGGCCATCGGAGATCTGGATAAAGTCCGCCGTGTGCCACCTTTGTTTCCCCGTACTTTCGTAGGTCCCTTGACCGATGCCGTGGAGAAAGTCGCCATCGTCCATGAATGCAGTCCCACACTCACTGAAAGTCCCGCCCTTGGAACCGCCATCGTAGGTTACCGTGGTGAAGACTGCTCCAAACCCCGACGCCGTCCCTTCCCAAGTCACTTGGCGGAGAACGCCACCGGCAGGCCCAGGACTGTTGATGAACGTGGTGAACTTGAACGAAAATTCCCCTATCTGTTTACCCGTTGCCATGCGCTTGTCCTCCTTATGTTGACGAGTTGTGTCCACCACGACGCCTACGTAAGGTCCGTCCGATGCCGTCGATCAGGCGAAGGGTGCACCTGATTGATCCTGATAAGCCTTTCACCTCGGACCCTCTCGAGTTTGATCTGTTCGCCAACTATCTCCGCGCCAGCGTTAAGTCAACGAGGCCTTACTGGACAGATTGAGCGTTTCCAATGCAGACAGGCTGCGCGAATACTTAAGCGATCGCAGGTAGTAGATGTTTCCTACTCAGATACGTGGCGCGCGAATTTGATCATACCGCGACGCTACTCCCCCGAGAGACGGCTTTGGTTTTGGCGCGGCCTGCTTTGTCTCCTAAGGAGGTGTTCATTTATACATGCGGGCCGATTCATACCGCCTGGCGGCGATGCGCCGATAAGCTAGGTGCGTCGTCTTAGGTTCGCGGGCAGTGGGCACTGGGTGGGCAGTGCTGCTTAAAACTTTTCCTGATTGCTAGACTTTTCAGTCATCATAGGTTCGGATAACCGGGTTGGACCCCGAGCTCATGGTCATTAGGGGCTTTATTCGGAAAGGCCAGAACTACACATGGCTGACTCCCAATTGCCGCCAGTGCTCACTGCGCAGCAAGCAGCCGAGTATCTCGGGATCCGCTCAGCGCCGATTATGACAGCCTCGCAAATCGTTCGCTCCGTGTTTCAGCTCACAGCGGCCGGCTATTCGGGTAACTCTCGTACTAGTTCAATCGCACGCTTTCAGGTTCGCAAATTCCTCGGGAGCATTGAGACCCGCGCTCATTGTTAGAAAACGGCGGAACGAACGAGATATCGCCTAGGGTCAACGGTCCCGGATGGAACTCGCGTAGCTTGAGATAGCACTCGAGATCCTCGAAATGTTGCCGCACCTCGAGTTCGCCTTCTTCGATCCGAACGCGAACGCGCTCTCCCTCGGGCTTGCGCATCTGCATCAGGATCTTCCCAAGCGACGGAGCCAAATACGCATCGCAGTGATCCTCGAGCGCACGCGCACGTGCCTTCATTACCGGGTCACGCGGCAAAAGCGGCTTTGCGGGTTGAGCCTCCGGGGTCTTGATGTGATGGTGGCGCGGCGCCCAACCGTCAAGGCGACTGTCTTATTAGCCGACGAGTTTGCGGAAGGCCGCGCTGAAAAAGCAGTTGAGTACCTGAACCCCGCCTGGTCGTAACCGCGTCGTATGCCTGCATCCCGATCGTTCCAGCGCCCAGCATCATGGCACCGACGTGGTTTTCGCGCCTACTGGCGCTGGAAGTCGCGCCACGTTGGCGGCCGTCCACGGATTGATTCCGAGATTCGAGCGCTGATCCGACGCATGAATCACGACGACCCGCTGTGGGGCGCGCCGCGAATCCACGGCGAATTGTTGAAGCGGATCACGGTCTCTGGCACGAACGCTGATGATCGCGTCCAGCAGCGACGGGGGGCGGAAGCGGTTTACGAACTAAACCGCGCCCTGCCGCAGGAGCGGAAGCGGCGTGGCGCAGCGGAGGTTTCGGCGGCTCGGCGCTCATCTACTATGAGTGTGCATTAGAATGACTGCGTGATTGACAAAGAAATACTACTGAGGGTAGCATCACGCCGGCTATGAAACGCAAATTTTCATCGAAGGAGGACGCCGGTATGCGAAGACTAATTATGGCCGCGGCTACGCTGTCTTTGTTGTCTTTGTGGACATTGCCTGCTACGCGCAATTGAGACCCATACCCTTCCCCTTCCCGATTTTGCAGGTCTGTTGCCAAACAGGGGAGCCTTACGGGGCGACGAGTGTTGCTGACCTACCCGCGTGCGAACAGATTCCCATTTTTGAAACGTGCCCGGGGCGTATCGTTGCGGGATCATGCCAAGTTGATGGGGCCTGCGGCGGCAGCACGGTCTGCTGCCAAGGAGTAAGTATCGGCCAGAGCTGCACGCCGGGGCTTACCGGGCCAGGAGAGCCCACTCCGTACTCTGCTGAGCCCAATAGCTGTGCTCCAGCCACGGAGTCGGCTGTGATGCCAAGAGCCCTGCCGGCGAGGTCGCCACGGAAAGCGTAGCTGGAGCTACCTGCGAAGACGGCGCTTGCGTGAAACCCGAACCGGTTCCCCAATAGCCGCGGTTTAACAGCAATCCGGATAGTGGCGCGGGCGCGCGCCGCTTTCGCAGGCCGCGCGCGCCCGCAGCTTTTGCGATTGGCACCGCCGCAAGGCCTACGCCGCTCGCCGCCGAAAGCTTCGCCAGCTTATGTCTGCAAAGACTCGGCTATCTCGACCAGGCGCTGAGGACGATGGGACAAGCTGAGCAAGCGTTTGCGCAGAGGGGAATAGACTCGCGACTTCTCGGGGACTGCCACAATAACGCCGCGAGCTTTTACGCTCTGCTGGGGATGGGGGAGCTTCGTTGCGTCATGCTGACGCAGCTGAGTCCCTGGCGGAGAAATTTGGCTTCAGCGAATCTGCCTCCATCTCGCGCGGCTACCGGGCACTTGCACTTGCGCTGATCGGACGACGCGAGGAGGCTGTCTCAATTGTAAGAGCCAGCGCCGATAGTCATTCTTCGACATCGCCCCGAAAGAGGATTGGCGAGCTCACCATCCTGGGTTTAGCCTGCGGCGAAGCCGGGTTGATCGAAGACGGACTGGGTTTTGTTCAGACGCTTCAGTCAATTGCCGAGGGGCCCGGCGGAACGGAGACGCTGGCTTCTCAATCGGCGGAATGGCTAAAGGGCACCCTGTTGCCGAGGTGTCACCCGCCTGACTTGAAGACGGCGGAGGATTGCCTTCGACGCGGTATCGAGCGGTTCCGCGCTGCGGGCGACAGGTTTCGAGAGCTGCGAGGCGCGACGGATCTGGCACGGGTGCTGCGCGACCCCGGCCACCGCGGCGAAGCGCGCGCGCTGCTCGCGGAAATCTACAACTGGTTCACCGAGGGTCTCGACACTCGCTACCTCAAGGAAGCGAAGGCGCTGCTCGATGAGCTGGGCGGGCAGTGACAGCGCGCTGCGCGCATCCTGGTCAAAGGGATGCGCGACCCCTGACCCCTGCGCAGGAAAGAGTTGTTCGCGGCGGTTTACTTACGCGAGGTTGAGCATCGCCTTCATGTTGCTCGAGTAGAACTTCTGCCGCGTCCCGGCGTCAGCGCTCATCGAGTCCAGTGAGCGATTAAAAACCGCGATCGGTGCGTTGCCGCCCTCGGGATGCGGATAGTCGCTGGAGAACATGAAGAGGTCGGCGCCCGCGCTCTGAATCATGCGCGCGACGTTTTCGACGATGAACGGAGTGAACTTGACGTGGCGGCGCACATACTCGGACGGCGGCGCATCGAGCAGCTTGAGCGCGGCGTCCCGATCGCGGAACAACCGCCATCCGTCGTCGAGCCGCTCCAGAAAGTTCGGCACCCAGTTGGCGCCGTACTCGATAACGCCCGCCCGGAGGCCGGGGAAGCGCTGAAACACGCCGTCGCACGCGACCGATGCCATGAACAGCTCGGGCCGGTACTGGCGCGCGATTATGTCCTTGGCGCTGAACGCCTCGCCCTCCTGCGCGGTACCCTGGAGGTTGAGCGGGTGACCATTTTCCACGTAGTCGAGCGACAGGCGGCGGCGCTCGGAGGCGGTGTGGAGCACGAACGTCGCGCCCATCGCCTCGAGCTCGCGCCAGACCGGATCGTAGCGGGGATGGCCGGGCGACTGGTGGTTGGGCGGCTCGACCGGAATCCAGAACACGCGGATGCCCTCGCGCGCCGCGTCGCGAATCTCGCGCACCGCGAGCTCGGGATGCGCGATCGGCAGCCCGCCGACGGCGATCAGACGCGGATCATGACGGCAGAACTCCGCCATCCCTCGATTGTGGGCGCGCGCGCCGCCGTACATGATCTCCGGATCTTCGGCATAGAAGAATGCGGTATTGGCGAAGGTCGAGAATACGAGCTGATATTCGAAGCCCAGGATGTCGAGCGCATGCGCGCGCTCTTCGGGAAGAAATCCGCCCAGCGCGCGCCAGCCCTTCACCCCGCCGAGAACGTTCTTTTCGAGCTCGGGAATTTCCGTCTGCCGCGCATTGTAGTCGCGGACCTGGCGGACGGTCTTTTCCACGAAGTCGTCGAAGCCGCGCATCCTGATTTTCGGGAGCCGGTCCCGCACCGCCGGATCGGCGTAGGTCGTGAGGAAATCGAGCGGTTCCATCACATGGCTGTCGGCGTCGCAGATCTTCCAGGTTTGATCCATCGAAAAATAGCTCCGTCTGAAGCTGGCGGTGATTTCCAGTGTCGTCCAGCGGACCCACGCTTTCAATCGCTTGGTGCGAAGTTGAACGACACCACCTCCAGGAGTGAAACCAGTCAAAGCAAGCTGGCGTACCCTAATGTCGAAACTGTCGGCAACGACGGGATGTGGAGGACTGCGCATCGATCGCCACCGCGTGGTTGTTTTTGATGGGGCGCATAACCAGATGAAAAAACGGCACCTTGCTGACCTAGGTGTGGCGCTGCCAAATGCAATATGCGCGATGCGGAGAATCGCTTCCGCCGCGGCGGTGCGGTGCTGGTTGGCAAGCGCCGGCGGGTTATTTGCCCTGCTGACCGCAGGCATGATCGCGATGATCCCGCTCGCGCATGCCCAGGAACCTCCATTGAGCACAAATGGGGGAGCCGGCAGTCAGAGCGCCTCGGTCGGAGCACAAAACCCGGCGCCGCCGGTCAACGTCAGCGTTCCTTCCCCGGCCGCGACCAGGTTCGAAAGTAATCCCATCCTCTCGCTGCCCGATATTTTCGTTCGCCAATGGACTCCAGGGCGCGAGGATTTACCTGCCGACCATTTCACCCATTTGGAAGACACGCTGGAGCAGAAGCTCACTCTCAAGGAGACCATTTACCTGGCGCTGCAGAAAAATCCGGGGCTGCTGTCGGTGTCGTTGGACCCGCTTGCGGCGACCGAGAGCGTCAAGGCCTCGAACGCGGTCTTCGACCCGCAACTAAGCTCGCAAATAGACGTGGAAAAGGAGACCTCGCCAGTCTCCTCGCCGTTTCAAAACCCGGACAGCATTACCAACGTGGCGAAGTTCTACGATTGGAACTTTGGCGTGAGCAAAGTGCTTTCCGGGAGCAACGGCACATTCGGCCTTACCTTCAACAACGACCGTGAACTGACCAACAGCGCATTCAGCCCGGTCAATCCCGTATATACGCCCACCATGGTGATGTCGCTGTCGCAGCCGTTATTGCAGAACTTTGGCTGGCAGTTTGCGACGATCAATGTGCGGCTGGCCGAATCGGCGCAGTTGTCCTCGCAATGGACCTATGCTTCGGCGGTCAACGACTTCGTTCAGCGTATCGGTAACGACTATTGGGGCGTGGTGGGAGCCGAGGAGAACCTGCAGGTCGCCCAGGCAGCCTTGCAGTTCAACCAGGATCTGGTTCGTGTTAACCGGGACAACTTTCGGGTCGGGATGATGGCTAAGGTCAACCTGACGGAGGCTTTGTCGGCCGCTTCCACCGCGCGGGCAAACGTCCAGGCGGCGCAAGCTGCCCTGGGGGATAGCCCGTACCACGCTTCGGCAGGACGTGGCGGATAACGGCGGCGCTCTGCTCGGCGCGGAAATCGAGCCGCTGCAGCGACCCGACACCCGTTCCGGCGCGATCGAGACCGACGAGATGGCGTTCAAGCAGATGCTCGAAGACGACCCGGCGCTGGCCGGCCTGCGCGAATCAATTCGCAGCGCGTTGATCCAGGTCAAATACGCGGAAAATCAGACCTTGCCACAGCTCAACCTGGGCGTGCAGTTCGGCGTCACGTCGGAGGCCGGCAACTCCAAATGTACCGTCTCCGGCACCGTACCGGCCTTCGCCAATTGCGTTAGCCCCAATGGACCCGTTACCACGCCACCAGGAAGAGACAATGGAGCCTTGCTTCCCTTTGGCGGCGACTATGGGACGGCGTTGAACGGTCTTTTCGATTTCAAATTCTACGACTATGCCGCGGTGCTCGGCTTTTCGATGCCGCTGGACAATGCCGCCGCGAAATCCGCCCTAGCGCAGGCGCACATTTCGTATGAGCAGGCTCGCTTGCAGTACCGCCAGGCGCTCTACCAGGCGGTCCTGCAAGTCAAAAGCGCGTTGGTCAACTTGCGCGCCTACCAGGAGCAAGTCGAGGCCACGCGCGATGCGACCGGTTACGCGCAGGAGAGTCTGCACGATCTGCAGGCGGAATTCCGCGTCGGAATGGCAACCACCAATCAAATCCTGCAGTACCAAAGCAATCTGGTAACTGCGCAGGGTAACGAGATTCAGGCCGATGTCGGTCTGGAGAACGCGCGCCTGGCCTTGTGGCATGCGGAAGGCACGCTGTTCGAGCGCTTCAATATCGACTTCCAACTGCAGAGCCCGCGTCAGTCGCCATGGTATTCGCGCTTTTGACGCGCGCCGACGATCGGACCGGCAGAGCAGCGGATTTCAACCGGAGCGGGAATGTCACGGACACAAAATCGCTGCCGGCATAAGGCCGGCGATAGCGGGCGATGACTACACTCAGGCTGGCAGCAATGCTGGCACTGGCGTTTATGCTGGGCACCGAGTGCGCCGGATGGGCGCAGCTACCGGCGGCGAATCCTCTGGTGGTACCGCCGCTCCCGCCCAGCCCTCCAGCCCAACTGCCGGCGCCCGTGAGCACCGCGGTCGCGCCGATCCCGTTGTCGATCCCGTCGGTACCGGCGGCCTATTCGACGCCCGGAGCGAGAATGTTCAACTGTTCCTGTTCCGGCCCTGCTGCGCCCGTTCATTGGATGGGACAGGTAACCGCGTCCAGCTATTCCAGCGCCCGCCAAGCCGCGAGCGGCGCCTGTCTCAGCTACAACCAGGGAAAGCCGCCTCCCTACGGAACGGCGGGAGGCATCGGTTCCGGCAATGGTTTCGGGCCGCTGCCCGGAGCGTCGCAAAATGTGGGCGCCGCGAATTCCTTCGGCTTTCCCGGCGTCGCGCAGAGTTCGGGAGCGTCCAACTCGCTTGGCGGATTGCCCGGGACGCTGCAAGGCGTGGGCGTGGCCAATTCGTTCGGCGCGCCGGCAACCGGGCTGAGTTTTTCCAGCGCACAGCAGCAACGACTATGTTCGCAGTGCGTATGCGACTGAGCAGGCGGCGCCCACGATAAGCGCACGCTGTGCCGCGTCCGTCCAGACTTAACGTCTCGCAAGACTTAACGTTTTGTAATGCGTCGAGGCGCCTTAAACGATTCAGTTGAATGTAACGTAGCAGCGGCGCGTCTCGTATTTCAGATCGAGACTCTGCATAGACCCATGGAGTTTTCAGATGGGTACGACGTCAAAGCTTTCGACCGCATCGAGAATCAATAAAAACTTCAAAAGCGCGATTATCGCGCTGGGCAGCGCGATTGTTCTCGCGACGATAACAGGCTGTGTCACGCCTCGCGGCACGGACACGCTGACCGGCGCGGCACTTGGTGCAGGCGGTGGAGCGCTGATTGGTTCTGCCGAGGGTTCGCCCGGTACCGGCGCGGTGCTTGGCGGGCTTGGCGGCGGCCTGGTCGGCTATATCGTTGGCACCGAAATGCAGGATCGCGGATACTACGGTCGGTATTACGGGCCTCGCTACTTCTAAGTAGCGACGGGTAGTAATCGCGACGACGCTGGTAAGCCAGGTCGTCGCGGGCGATCGCTGCGACTGCGGTCTGGTTATGCGTGGAGGGAAAGATGAACCGGGGATCCGTATCGGCTTCCAGTAACCGGTCGCTGTGCGCGATCTGCGCGGCGGCGATGCTTGTCGCCTCGATGTCAGCGACCGCGGCATTCGCCCAGGATGCCGCTCCGATCAGCAATGACCCCGCCGCGCAGCCGGCTGCCGAGTCGGGCAGCCTTCCCGGCGAGAGCCAGGCGGTTTACAGCGACCCGTTTGAGACGTTCAACTCGGCGATGCTGACCTTCAACCTGAAGCTCGACGACTGGGTGCTGCGCCCGGCCGCGAGCGGCTATTCGTACGTGGCGCCGGAGCCGGTGCGGGTGAGCGTCGGCCGCTTCTTCGACAACGTCAACTTCATCCCGCGCTTCGCGAACAATCTCTTCCAGCTGCGCTTCACCCAGGCCGGTGGCGAGGTCGCGCGCTTCGGCATCAACAGCACGCTCGGGGTCGCGGGGTTTTTCGATCCCGCGGACAAGTGGTTCGGCATCAAGCAGCACGATGACGATTTCGGACTGACGCTGCGCTACTACAACCTCAAGACCGGTCCTTACGTGATGCTGCCGTTCTTCGGGCCTTCGACGGTCGGCGATACGATCGGACTGGCGGTCGACTCGTGCATGAATCCGGTCAGCTACTTCGTGCCGCTCTGGGTGGCGGTCACGGTCGGAGCGGGCCAGCGCGTGGGCGAGGCGATCAACTACCGGTCACTGCATATGAACCAGTTCGAGGAAGCCGATCGCTACGCCGTCGATCTGTACGGCGCGGTGCAGGACGCCTATCTTCAGACTCGGCTACAGAAGGTAAAGGATCTGAAACAGGGTTCCTAGCCGCACTCACCTAGCCTAGCGACGCGCTCGTCGCACGCTGCGGTTGTCCCCGGCAGGTATACCAGGAGTAGACTATTGAAACCGCCGCCGGGCTAATTGGCGGCGCTCGCCTCTTTGAGCGAAAACCGGATCGGCACCAGCACCCAGCTTTCCATCGTGACGCCGTCGCGGCGCGCAGGCACGAAGCGCCACTTGAGGCGCACCGTGTCGAGCGCGCGAGCGATCGAGCGAATCGAATCCCGAAGACTCCGCCAGCTCGACGCGCTCCACCGAGCCGTCGGCCGCCACCAGCACATGCAAAGTGACGGTCCCCTGCTCGTCGCGGCGGCGCGAGCGCTCCGGATACGGAGGCGCTGGATTCTGTCCATAGTCCGCCGACGCCATGCTGCTGCCGCCGCCGGCGCCGAGGCCTTCGCCCGCTCCGTCCCCAGTTCGGCCCGCGTCCGCACCGCCGCCGCTCGAATCGATCGAAGCGCGCGCGGCTCCAGTGCTCGCGTCAGTCTTGCGATCGGGCCTAGCGTCCGCTCGCGCTCGGGCTACGTCTAATGACGGGGAAGGCGCGCTCGCCGGAGCGCCAATTGAATTCGGCGTCGCGCGCGCGAGCACAGCTCCAGCGTCGGCGGGAGCTTTTGCGGTGTCGGAACTCGAGCGCCGATTGTGATGCGCGCGGCTCGGCGGATTCAGCCTCGTTCGCGCGGGCGCTGTGGGAGCGAGGGCGGCATGCAGAGCAGCATTCGACGCACTGATCCCAGACAGTCCCGACGCTGGCGGCCCCGCCGCTTTGCCGTTGGAGCCGTCGCCAATCTCGACCAGGTACGCGAGCACCCATTCGCTGTGCGGACGCGCGAGTGAGGGCGCGAGCCACAGGATCGCGGCGAGCGCGGCGGCATGCGCGGTGACCGACGCGCCGAAGGACGCGAAATGACGCCGTCGCGCGAGTCGCGCGTAGGCCGGCGACGGTCGCTCAATCGACGGCTCCGATGTCGCCGGCGCTCGCTCCGCTCTTGACGGCCGCGCGCCTGGTTCGTGACTACCGTCGTCCAAGAAACTCCCGGCCTCGTCGTTCGTCGCGCGCGCGACGGCGGCCAGGAGCGATGGTCCGGTCTCCCCGGCGTTGGTGGGGATCGAGAAGCGGCGGATGCTCCTGGAGCCTCCCTCGCCCGCGAAGGTTTTAGCGGCTCCGGTCGATTCGCAAGGTAGCCTGGCTCGAAGAGTTTGCCCGTCGTCACATGCGCTCGGCGACGCGGGCTTGCTCTTCCTACAGTTGCGGGGCAGCGCCGGACTTCGACCGGCTTTCCCATCGCGAATCAGCCAGCAGAGACTACGCCCACGCCGTGCCGAGTCAATAGTTACCTGGCCGGCGGCCGGCTTGCGTCTCTACCGATAGTTCAAAAAAAGACTATCAACTTGTTACGTCGCGCGTTCGGCGCTGTTTCGCCTCTGCGAACGGCATTGCGGGAGACAGCAACCGCGCGCGGCGGAGTCTCAGCCTGCGGTCTGAAGCTCCTTGATCTCGTTCAGGAGCACGCGTTCGTGACCTTGCGGATTTACCTTCTGATAGACCTTGCGCAGGTTGCCTTTCGGATCGATCACGTACGAGGTGCGGTCCCAGTACAGATTGCCCTTGTACTCGGTCTGCCCCACGCCCATCGCCTTCAGGAGCTCGTGTTTGGGGTCGGCCAGCAGATCGATCGTGAAGCTGAACTTGTTGCAGAAGTTTTTGTGCGAGGCGACGTCGTCTTCGCTGACGCCGACCACGTTGATGTTGGCGGCGTCGAACTCGTGCTTGCTCGCGGTGAACGATTTTCCCTGGATCGTGCAGCCCGGGGTATCGTCCTTGGGGTAGACATAGAGGACCAGCCACTTGCCGGCGAAGTTATCGAGCGTGACGGTGTTGCCGTCCTGGTTTTTCAGGCTGAAGTTCGGGAACCGTTTGCCAGTTTCCAATGCCATGCTTTGGGTCTCCTTTCATCGCGAGGCGATCATTGTCACTGTCGCCGCCTCTCGTTCCTAAGGTTATACACCTTCGGTGCAGAGTGGTGTGCCTAGAACATGAATGTTATCGGGCTGACGGCGGCGATGATCCATGAGAACCACGCGGCTTCGACCAGCGTGATGAGGACCAGGTTGCGCGAGGTGCTATAGGCGGACGCGGAGAACACCTCGATCATCACGAAGAGGAGAGCCAGGCTGGGCAGCAGGAGCATCAACACGCTCGGCAGCACCTGCAGCATCGTTCCCACCGCCATCAGCAGGAGGATCAGCGCGCGCGCGACGACTGCGCGCGTAGTCGAGATGGCGAGTCCGCCGCGCCGAATCAGGAACTCGAAGCCGAGCCAGAACGGCAGCATCGCGAGCGTCACCAGAATCGCGACCACCAGGCGCTCCGGCGTGAGCGACTGGCGATGGAAGGTTACCAGTATCGCGTTCTGGCACACGTAGATGACCGCGAAGCCGATCGCGGCGGCAAATATCGTCGCGCCCACGCCGTCGCGGATGCGGCGCCACTCGAGCACGTGCGCAACCACCGCTACGACGATCGCGATCACGCCGGCGACCGCGAACCACGAGGTCTCGACGTCGCCGATGACCACCGAGAGAAACTCACCGGGCGCAATCATCGCCACCAGCGGCATCGCGGCGATCAGCGCGCCGCCGATAATCGCAACGCCGATCCAGCCGCCCGCGCCCTCGACCGGCTCGCTCCAGTAGAGCGCCATCGATCCGCAGATGCGTCCGATCGGCACCAGCAGGATCAGAAACAGGAACGCCGCGAAGCCGGCGGTCATCAGCCGCGGCTCGGATACGTCGATGGCTCCGGTGCGCGCGGTGCCGAAGGTCGCGTCGAGCCAGCGGACGATCGTGGTCGTGGCGGCGGCGGACGTCACGATCTGGACGTGATTGACTCCCGGGACGCGCACCGCTTCAACCGCGTCGCCCTGCTTGAAATCGCCGTAGGTCTTGCCGAGATCGATCTGCGGCACGCCGGCGAGATGCGCGGCGATTTCTGATGAGACCGCCTGGATGAATTCCGGATCGCGCTGCGCGAAAATGAACAGCGCATTCTTCGGACGCTCGGGACCCAGATTCCATCCGCCCGAGATCATGACGGCGCCCTTGAGGCTGGTATCGTGCGTCGCGTAATCGAGCGTCGCGCCGGCGCCCATCGAATGCCCCATCACCACGATTCTCGAGCCGTCGACGCGATCGGAAGCGCGCAGGTAGTCGATCGCGGCCTTGATATCGAGGCCTAGCTGGTCGGGCGAAAACGGATTGCGATTGTCGCCATGGCCGCGAACGTCGATGGCCAGGACCGCGTAACCATTTTCCGTGATGCGCCGCGCGAGCGCGCTCATGATCTGGCGATCGCCCGAGAAGCCATGAACCAGCACCACTGCTGCGGGGCGCTCAGCAACCGGCGGCGGGAAAAGCTGGTAGAATCGACTTTCAGGTCCGGGGAGATAGAACGTTGCGGGGATCGCGCCGGGCAGCTCGAGCGACCGATGCGTCGGGCCGCCCATGTCGAGCCGCGCCAGCCTCGCGATCGTGAGCAGGAACAGAATCGCGACCGCCCACGCGCCGATGCGCAGCAGCCGCATCGTCGAGTAGCCGGTCTCCGGCTCGCGAGTTTCGTGACTTTCGGGAGTGACCAACTTGGTTGCCGATGTCATAGCGCCTCCATGGTTGGTGATGTCACGGTGCCGTGGCTTCCGTTGACACTGGAAAATTCGCGATCTCTTCGCTCTCAGTATGCCTCGTGGCGCGCCATGCGAGAAGCGTTGCTATCGCAACCAAACTCGACGCGAGCAGGTACGGCGCGCCGGGCAGATGCGATTCGCGGTGCGGGTCGATGAAGCGTGCGAACGTCGTCGCGAACAGCATCGGTCCGATCATGAACGCGATCCCGCGCAGGCTGCTGAGCGCTCCCTGGAGCTGTCCCTGCTCCGAGGTCTTCACCCGCCGCGTCATCATGCCCTGCATCGGCGGCCCCGACAGTCCCCACAACGCGTTGACGGGAACGCCGATCCAGAAAATCGTCGCGCTCCACGCAATCCCGTAAATAGCAAATCCCGCGACGCCGCAGATCAGGCCCGCGAGCACCACCCGCCGCTCGCCCAATCGCGCGACCATCGGCTGCACCATTCCGGCCCCCACGATCGCCGAGCAGATGCCGACCGCCGCGAACGCGATTCCCACCGTGCTCTCGTTCCATCCGTAGCGATACATCGCATACAGCACGAAGGTGGTCGGCAGCGCTTCGTGCGCGACGTTGCCGATGAAGTTGACGATCGCCAGCCCGAACAGCTCGGCGTGCGAGCGCAGCAGAGTGAGCGAGCCCATCGGATTGGCGCGCCGCCACGCAAACGCCTCGCGACGCTCGGGCGGCAGCGATTCCGGCAGCACGAAGAAGCCATACATCGCGTTGAGCAGGCTCAATCCCGCCGCGACCCAGAACGGCAGGCGCGGATCGATATTGCCGAGTACGCCGCCGAGTGCGGGACCGAGCACGAAGCCGAGTCCGAACGCCGCGCTCAGCATCCCGAATGCGCCGGCGCGCTTTTCGGGCGGCGTCACGTCCGCGATGTACGCGCCCGCCGTCGCGCCGCTGGCCGACGTGATTCCCGAAATGACGCGCCCCAGAAAAAGCCAGCCGACGGTCGGCGCCAGCGCCATCACGATGTAGTCGAACCCCAGCCCGAAGTTCGAGAGCAGGATCACGGGCCGGCGCCCGTAACGATCGGAAAGCGTGCCGAGCACCGGCGAGCCCACGAACTGCATCAGCGCCCACACCGTGCCGAACAAGCCGTAAATCTCAGCCGCGCGCCCCGCGTTGCCACCGACAAAATCCTCCACCAGCTTCGGCAACACCGGGATAATCATGCCGAGCGCCAGCATGTCGAGCACTACGGTTACGAAAATGAAGACCAGCGCGGCGCGACGCCGCGGTGCGGGCGGGAAAGACGAGCGCGGCCGTGCAACCATCTATCGCTTCGCGCGCGCCGCGAATCGCCGCGCCACTTCCTCCGGCGACACGTCTTCGATGTGGGTCGCGATGAACCAGGTGTTGCCGAACGGATCCTTGACGGCGCCGTTGCGATCGCCCCACGGCACGTTGGACATCTCGATCAGCGAGGTCGCGCCCGCTTTGAGCGCATTCGCATAGGCCGTATCGGCGTCGTTGACGTACAGGTAGGTCTGCATTGGTCGCGGCCCCCATTCGCCGTGAGCCTCACTCAGCTCGAGGTCCGAATCGCCGATCCTGATTTTCGCGTAATGGACGACGCCGTCATCATCTGCGCGCTGAACTTCCTCGGCGGCAAACGCGCGCTTGAGGAAATCGATCAGCTTCGCGGCGCCGGCAACGTGAAAAAATGGCGTCACGCTGTGGAACTCCGGCAGGTCCTTCCGCGCGCCGGCGGGCTCGATATGAGTCGCTATGTACCAATCATTTCCGCAACTGTCCTTCACCCCGGCCTCGCGATCGCCGTAGTCCTGCACCGTCGGCTCGTAGGTCGAGACGGCGCCGGCCTCGAGCGCGCGATGATAAACCGCGTCGACATCATTTACATAAAGATGAAGCGCGCTGGGCTTGGGAGCGTCGGCCTCCGACGACTGTGAAATCATGATGCGCGAGGCGCCGATATCGACCTCGGCATGGACGTGGCCGCCGCCGACATCATCGTAGCTATGCTGCTTCGCATCGAAGGCCCGCTGCAGAAACTCGATGAACGTGGCGGCGTTGCGCGCGCTCAGAAACGGCGTGACCGAGTGACAACCGTCGGGAATTGCTTTGACCGCCATGGTGAAATCCTCCTGGCAGGAATGACCCTGCGCAACGCCACGCATCACGCCAGCTCCTTCGTCGCGGCGGGAATGATAGGTAGATAAATCTCGCGCGCCTCAAACTACTCGCCAGTGAAACGTCTCTATCTGTATAAACCTTTCAGAGGTACAAAGGTTACGGGCAGGCACGGCCCTGCTATGATTCGGGCGCAGGAGATGCGAGGGAGACATGGAAGACAAAGTCTCGATCAGAGAATCGGTAAGAGAGAGTTATGCGCGAGAGGCGGTACGCGTGCGCAAGGGCGGGAGCCAGTCGGCGTGCTGCGGCGGCGCTCCGGCCGGATGTTGCGCCAGTCCGATTACCTCCAATCTTTATGCAGATGAGGAAACGGCGGGACTGCCCGAGGACGCGTTAACTGCATCGCTGGGATGCGGCAATCCGGCCGCGCTCGCCGAGTTGAAGCCGGGCGAAGTCGTAGTCGACCTGGGTTCGGGCGGCGGAATCGACGTGCTGCTCTCCGCGCGCCGCGTCGGGCCCGCGGGCAAGGCGTACGGACTCGACATGACCGACGAGATGCTGGAGCTTGCGCGCGACAACCAGCGCAAGTCGGGAGTTCACAATGTCGAATTCCTGAAGGGCGAGATCGAGCATATTCCGCTGCCAGATAATTCGGTGGACGTGATCATCTCGAACTGCGTGATCAATCTGTCCGGCGACAAAGACCGCGTGATCCGCGAAGCGTTCCGGGTGCTGAAGCCGGGCGGCCGATTTGCGGTATCGGATATGGTGGTGCGCGGCGAGTTGCCGGCCGAAATCCGTGACGATGTGGACTCGTGGGTCGGATGTATCGCGGGCGCGTTGGAAGAGTCCGAATACCGGGCGAAGCTCTCGGCGGCAGGCTTCAGTTCGATTGACGTGGAGGCGACGCGCGTCTACGTGGCCGCGGACGCGGCGAAGTTCCTGAAGAGCGCGAAGCTCGATCCCGGGAAAGCCGCGCCACTGACCGACGGCAAGTTCATCAGCGCCTTCGTGCGCGCACAGAAACCGCGGTAGGCGTCGGCGCTCCGACGGCCCCCCAAAGAAGAGCGCTATATGGCTATGCACAATCCGCCCCATCCGGGCGGCATCATCCGGCGGCAGTGCCTGGAACCGCTAAGCCTTTCGGTGACGGGAGCCGCGAAGGTTTTGGGCGTGACGCGAAAGGCGCTCTCGGACCTGGTGAACGAAAGGGCGGGCGTCTCGGCCGAGATGGCGATCCGGCTCTCCAAGGCCTTTGGCTCCAATGCGGAAGCATGGCTCGGGATGCAGCAGGGGGCCGATTCCTGGCAGGGGTGCCCCCGCACTTAGCGCCACGCACGACGCCCGGTCAGTTGTCGCGGCGACAAGGAAAAATAAGTGGAGTGTAGAAAGTCGCGCTGCAGCACTTCGGCCGACTGCCCGGTGAAAATCACAACTCTGAGCGCAAACGTGCTCTGCCGGCGACGAAGGAGTCGGCTTCCCGCGTGGGTACTGGGTGCGGGGGTCAGCCCAGCCGATCGATGTGGAAGCAACCCGGTTCTACGCGGCGACGGACGCGGCAAAGTTTCTGAAGAGCGAGAAGCTCGATCCCGGGAAAGCCGCGGCGGTAACCGACGTCAAGTTCATCAGTGCCTTCCTGTGCGGAAATCAGCTTAGCCCCGGGGCCGGGGAAACCAATCAGGTCAAGGGCATCGCAGCGGTCGCGATCCTGATGCTCATCCAATTCAGCGTTTACGGGTAAGTCGAGAAGGTCTCTTTCAGGCCGACCTCCTTTCATACGTCCTCTGAAAGACCGTTTTCGAATCTGTACACCATGATTGAACGATATTCACGGAAGGAGAAGTAGGCAAGAGTTAGAGCGATAACGCCAACGATGAATGCGGGCTGGATAGACGTGTCTCAGGTAAGACTGATAGAAGCCCCTTTTACGGCAATCGATAGGTCCTGTAGTCCAAATAACGTGAATGGCGTCGTCGCAGAGGAAACGGCAATACCAACACACGCCCGCATCAGCCCTAGTGCGACCTGAGCCGTGTGCGGGGCCTGAAGCGTCCAGTACGCGAAAATCGCTGCTATGAATATCAACAACAGGCCGATTTGTGCGAGCAGAAATTTAACCGGTATGGACTTAAGAAGAAAACCGATCCAATCGGGCAGAACCGCTACTGCGATTAGCATCAAGACAATGAGTATTGCCGACGTTGCTCCTGTGACCAGCAGAAGCGTTCTCGCCATTGATGATCAGGGGCTCCTAAGCGTACAGTTAAGACGCTTTCTTCAACTTAATTTCGCCTGACAAGCGCCTTTGGTCTTGGATATGTATGCTGAGTCTAATCAAGGCCAGTACTGCGAAACCCACAAATGCGAGGATAGACGCGGGCAACATGAGATATGCTCTTTGAGCAAACAGGTATGCGGAAAAAGCCCCAGAGAAGGCGGATGCGGAGATATAAAAGGCGAGCCACGCGAAAGAAGCGAGATATTTTCGTGTCGATGCTGACAGCGGGCGTTCAGCGGCTCGCTCGATAAGCCTCGTTTTTATCCGACTCTTGCCAGCCAAGATGTACTCCGCGGTTTCGAAGAGTCCGATCTCAAACAGTGAATCATTCGCTATACTCGGAGGGGGTATAGCTCTCGAACGGTTCGCCAGATCTTTCGCTGGAAAGACGATCCAATCCTCGGGATTAAAGACTTCTCGTTTTGTCCAACTTTCAGCGGTTAGTACGGCATCACCGTTTGACAGGAATGTACTTTCCATGATTTTGGCCCTACTCAAGTTCAACTCTGAGGCATGGAATCCCCGTCTTCGACACCAAAGTTCTTAGGCTCGCTTCCTTTTCTACCGCTCGCTGGATGACTGCCTGGAGTCCACGCAGGTCGTTGTCGTCAAGTGCAACAAAGAATTCCTGAGTCCGGCCAGCTTCTCTGTAAGTGATCCTCAAGTTGTGAATTAGGAGGAATGCTGTTGGAGGTTCACCAGCTCCTTGGCTGAAAACCGGACGAAGGTCAGTCAAAATTCGCGATGTCTGCCAAACGTGCGGCTGCTCTACCATGACTGCCGCAGCCCTGGCCGTTACCCCGAGAGAGCGATCAAGTGACAAAAGTGCTTCAATGTCCTTGCGGAACGTTTCAGCGCGTTCGGGCGTCTCTAGAGCGGAATTGCCTGTCTTACTAAACGCGTCGAAAAGTTTGCGGCCGAAGTCTTCAGGGCTTAGCCCTAGTTCCGCCTTCGCCGAATATAATGATGTAAGAACGGGGACAATTTTCCGTACTTGTTCCTCTGGAAGGCCGACCTCTGGAGCTATTTGTTTGATGAGTTGAGAAAGATCCAGGGTAGGCGCGGATTTTTCTAGTGCTCGTTTTAAGGAGGACATCTGCTGCTCGGAAAGACCAACCAGCAGGCTGACTCCCTCTTGTGCAGGTTTTGGAATTACTAGTTCGGGCATACGTTTTCCCTATGAATTGACGATGTGATGCTCAAAAGCAAGCGGAACCAAGAAGCGAAGAAAGCCGACAACGACGCTTCCAAAGCAAAACGCCAACGCTCTCGCGTTGGGGGGCATCAATGAAGCCAGGAGATTAGAAGCGTCGGTGCAAGCCATCAATTCTCAGCACCGGCATCTAGGGGATGATTCGCGATGGGTTCATTGAAGAGCCTAGTGTTGATCTTTTTTATGCCTATTCAGATACGCTGACGTCAACCCAATCATAGCCCACAATTCCTTTCGAATATGCAGGCCGCCTGGCGCTCCGATTCGATGCAAATTTCTCCATCGATTCGAACCCGAACCCTCGAACTGGTGGTGGCCGGGGTTGCGCGATCGAGTCTCGTCGACGGGACCCGCGATGTCCTTCAGTGCCTAGGAATCATCGTTCAACCTCCAGTCTTGTCGATGGAAACATGCCGAGTATCGTTGGCCTCTCGCGCTCCAACAGAAGAGGCGATTTCGGTGACGACTGCGTTCTATCACGGACCCTGAATCGGCTCACGCGGAGTGCACGTGCCGAGCAGCGATCTCAGCGTTTGACAACATCCGCGAATGGCGCAGTCTCGATCGGCGATCAGTGTTCATTAGTTCTAGTTGGCACGGAGTGTGAGGCTACTACACAAAAGATCCCGGCGCCGTTGGGCGAAGCGATTTGGTAACAGCGGTTAGGGTCGAAGGTCTTTCCCCCAGCCGTGTTCACGAAGCTACCGCCCTTTCCGTTGTCGCGCGATTCGCGGGTCCCTACTGGCACAGCTTCCATCACGACCTGATCGCCATTGACGCTGCAACTCGTGACGTTGATGCAATGGAGCATCGCCCGCGCTTGTGCGCCGCTGGTGATACCGTAGACCACCTCGTCGCTGACGTAGTTTGCAGGCGTAGCACAGCCGAACATACATACAAGGAGCAGTACAAGAAGAGAGGGAGAGAGCAGTTGAGCTGGATTAGTCATGCAGTCAAGAATTCTACGCCGGCCCTTCCTCGAACCGAAGACACCAACACTGACCAGGTGGCTGCGGGAAACGGGACGCCAGTTGTCCGCTCGACGTTTGACAGCGTCCTTAAACGGCGCTATGAGGTGGAATTCAGAAAGTGAAGCGGGATTCATTGGGGCTTGATTGAGCGTTAAGGAGCGGCATCGGCGGGAGCGGGAGGCTCGTGGGGCGGCTATTCTGGCTGCGGCTGCGCGCGTGTTTGCGGGCTGCGGGCTTGAGGCTGCTACCGTTGAGATGGTCGCGCGCGAGGCCGAGGTCGCGGTTGGGACTATCTACCTCTATTTCTCCTCGCGCGACGATTTGTATCTTAGCCTTGTCGTCGAGCGGGCTGAGCGGTTGCGCTCGCGCTACCTGGCGATTCAGTCGCGCGGGCTTGCGCCGCTCGATGAGCTGCGCGCGGTTGCCGGCGCGTATCTCGACCATCTGCGCGACTCGCGCGAGATTTTCCTCAGCCAGCAGTCGGCCGCCTTCGAGCAGCTCCGCAAGCGGCTCCGCCGCCCTTCCGAGATCCGCCATTTCAAGCGTGTGATGGACCTGGGCCACGAGATTTTCGGGATCTGGGAGAGCACTATCGGACGCTGCTTCGACGCCGGACTGATCGCCAATGCGATGGGGCCGACGCGGACCGCCGCGGTGATGTGGGCGAGTCTCAACGGCGCGTTCATGCTGATGGGCAACGACAATTTCTTCCGCGACGTGACGGGACTCAATCCCGAGCACTTTGTCGAAGAGGCGCTCGAGTCGCATCTGGTGACCGCGACGCTGGGCGCGGCGCCTCGCGAACGCGAGGCGGCCGCGAGCCATGGGTCGACTTCGACGACGTCGAAGTCGACCTCGATGCCGGCGCCGGCGTCGATGCCGGCCGGATCGTCCAATTCGACGCGCAAATCAACGTCGTCAAGCGCGGCCCGTAGCGGGCGCGCTAAACATAATGGCGAAAAGCAACCCGACGAGCTGGCCGCGATCGCGCCCGCCTGAGAGCGCGGCGGGCGCCGCGGCCGTCAAGGAGAAGAACGTATGAAATTCACCTGGTTCCATCTGATGCCGTACCGGTTCCTGCCGGAGGACTTCAAGGAAAAGTATCGCAGCGTATGGGTCGATATCCCGCGCGACCTCTACGACCCCAAGGTCGGCCATCGGCTTTACAACGACTACCTCGACCAGCTCGAGTTCGCCGACCAGATGGGCTACGACGGGCTCGGCGTCAACGAGCACCATCAGAACGCCTACGGGCTAATGCCCTCGCCGAATATCATGGCGGCGGCGCTGACACGGCGCACCCGCAACGCCAACCTGGTCGTGCTCGGCAACTCGATCGCGCTGTACAATCCGCCGATCCGCGTCGCCGAGGAATTCGCGATGCTCGACGTGTTGTCGGGCGGGCGGCTGGTCGCCGGCTTCCCGGTCGGGACCTCGATGGACACCAACTTCTGCTACGGCGAAGTTCCCGCGACGATCCGCGAGAAGTATTACGAGGCGCATGATCTGATCATCAAGGCCTGGGAATCGAAGGACGTGTTTTCCTTCAACGGCAAGTACACCAAGCTGCGCTACGTGAACCTGTGGCCCAAGCCGCTGCAACAGCCGCGTCCGCCGATCTGGATTCCGGGCGGCGGCTCGCTCGAGACCTACGACTTCTGCGCCGACCACGACTATCAGTACAGCTTCCTGTCGTACTTCGGTTATATCGCCGGCAAGAAGGTCTCCGACGGCTACTGGGAGGTGATGGCGAAGAAGGGCAAGGAGGCCAATCCGTACAGCATGGGCTTCGCGCAGGTCGTCGCGGTCTCCGAGACCGACGAGCAGGCGGAAAAAGACTACGCGCCGCACATGGACTACTTCTACAATCGCTGCCTGCACGTCTACCAGGGTTTCGCGGACGCGCCGGGCTATCGCACCGTCAAGACGATCAAAGCCGGGATGCTCGGGCAGGTCGGCGAACGCGCCGCGATGCGCCGCGAGGGTCTCAAGTGGAAGGACTTTATCGACGAGGGCTACGTGATCGCGGGCTCGCCGAAGACCGTGCGCGAGCGGCTGCGCGAGGCGATGAAGCAGCTCCATTGCGGGCATCTGATGATGCTGATGCAGATCGGCTCGATGCCGCCGGAGCTGGTGCGCAAGAACACGCAACTGTTCGCGACCGAAGTGATGCCGTACGTGCGCGACCTGTGGAGCGAATATGAAGATCGTTGGTCGCCGCATCGGATGCCGCAGGCCGATATCGCGGTGCCGGCGCCGGTCCACTTCGAAACCGGGCGCACCAACGGCGCGGCGCGGGCCAGGGCGGGAGCGCAGGCCGAGACTCGGAGCTCGAAATGATCACCACGCATAATTCTCAAAACGGTAAGTACTCGATCGAGCTGCACACCTTCGGCAAGAGCGGCGATCCGCTGCTGTTTATCCATGGCGCGGGCGGCCTTACCGGAGTGGACGGCTTCCTGGAAGACCTCGGGCGCGACTTCCGCGTGTTCGCGCCGCAGTTCCCCGGCTACGCCGACTCAACCGGCGAGACGAATATCGACGACGTCGTCGATGCGGCGCTGTTCTTCCATCAGTTGATGGACGAACTAAACATCCCGACCGCGAATATCGTCGGGCACTCGATGGGCGGAATGCTCGCGGCGGAAGTCGCGGCGCTGGACATCCATCGCGCGAAGAAACTGGTGCTCGCGGCGCCGGCCGGATTCTGGCTCGACGCCAATCCGATCCCGGACCTCTTCGCGGCGCAACTCGACGAGATCGCGGGACTGCTGTTCCACGATCCCAACTCGCCGGGCGCGCAGCTCATGACCGCGATACCGACCGACTTCAAGGCGCTGGAGACGATGTACGTCGAGCGCGTGAAGCGGTTCGCGACCGCCAGCAAATTCCTGTGGCCGATTCCGGATCGCGGGCTCAAGAAGCGCGCGTACCGGATCGCAGCGCCGACACTGCTGCTGTGGGGTGAATCGGATCGGCTGATTCCGCCGATCTACGCCAAGGAGTTCACCAGCCGGATCAAAAACTCGAAGCTCCAAACCCTCAAGGAGGCCGGGCACATGATGATGTACGAGCAGCCCGAGGCGTTCGTGAAGGCGGTGCGCGAGTTTCTCAAGAGCTGAGCGGGAATGAAAAGACCTGAGCGGCGGCGAAGCTGACTGTCGTCGCACCGGAGCGAATTGACGGGCGCGGCCCTCGGGCTGCGCCCGTTTTCTTTCGCGCCGCCGATTGGCTAAACGTGTTGCGATCGCGTCGGGCCGAAATTGCGCGCGCGATCGCGAAAGGAGGCGCACCGGGATGCCAGTCCTACTCAGCCTGAGCCAGCTTGACGCGGAAGAGGGTGCCGATCCAATTGCAACCTGGGATCAAGATCGCACCCCGCTTCTGATCGATTACGCGTGGAAGTGGTTCAATTATCACGCGACCCAGCGGCTCACCGCATTCAACTATTTCCTGATCATCGTCGCGATTCTCGCGAACGGCTACCTGATTTGCGTCGACAAGCATCTGTACGCCCTGCAAGTGGGCCTGGGATTGATCGGGAGCATAATCTCGATCGCGTTCCTCGCAATCGACGCGAGGAATACGCAACTGGTGGACGACGGGCGCAACGCGCTTAGAAAGCTGGAACGCTCGATGGCAATGGCGACGGGGATACATCGCGCCGACTATCAACCGGATCGCCAGAGGACCGCGTTCGGCGAGCTGCTGCTGGGGAAGTCGCTGTCGCGCTACTGCGGAAAAGTTCCACTGGCCGGACGCGTCATGCGCCTCAACATGCCGACCAGCCATACCATCTGGCTCAGGCGCATCGAGCGAATCGTGATGCTGCTGTTCGTATTCGTGATGCTGAGCGGTGCGTGGCAGATCGCAAAGAACCGACGCCTGATCGGCGTCGGGCATCAAGCGGCGCCGGTCCACGTCCACAACACCACCGTGATTCTTCCTTGAGCGAGCGCGTCAGAATCTACCTTGCGGGTCCGCTGTTCACGCAGGCTGAGCGAATCTGGAATCGCGAGCTTGCCGGCGCGCTCGAAGCGACAATGCCCGGTTGCGAGATCACTTTGCCGCAGGACCGCGCGGCGAAATTTATCCGCGCCGGAAAAGCGAACTTCGCGGCGATCGTCGCGGACTGCATCAAGAGCCTCCGGAGCGCCGATCTGATCGTCGCGACACTGGACGGCGCCGACGCGGATTCGGGAACCTGCTGGGAGTGCGGCTACGCGCACGCGCTCGGCAAGCCGATCGTCGCGGTGCGGACGGATCTTCGCGCCTCCGAGGACGATGGGCTCAACGCGATGCTGCGCGAGACGTGCACTGCCTTGATCGCAATGCCAGCGACGATCGAAGACCGCGCGGAGCTCGCGAAAAAGATCGCAGCAGCGGTCGCGCGGATTCGGCGGCGCTCGCCACGCCAATGAAGAGTCGCGGCGCGAAAAGGCTCGACGCGCACGCGCGGTGGGTCGCCGTCCTGCGAAAGTTCGCGCGCGGGATGGAAGCGCCGGCGAGCAAGCGCTACTGGGCGCCGGATTACGAAACCGCATCGCGCCAGCGCATTCGCGATATCCAGGAAGAGAAGCTCGAAGCGATGCTGCCGTATTTGTACGAGCGCAGCCCTTTTTATCGCACGAAGTTCAAGGCCGCGAAGCTGCGCCCGGCCGATATCAGATCGGTCGCGGACCTCGCGAAGTTTCCAATCACGACCAAGCAGGAGATGGCAGACGACGTCGCCGCACATCGTCCGTGGGGAACCTACACACCGATCGACGATCGCGCGTGGCGCGAGCGCGGATGGATGGTGTTTTCGACCTCGGGTACCACCGCAACGCCGCGCTCGTTCCGCTACACGCAGCTCGATGCCGAGCTGTGGGCGAAGACCAGCGCGCGGGCGCTGTACGCGATGGGCATCCGCGCGGGCGATTCGGCGCTCACCTGCACCAACTACAATCCGCACGTGTTTTTCTGGTCGCTTCACTACGCGCTCAACCTGATGAAAGTCGCGATCGTACCGGGTGGAGTCGCGACTGAGCGGCGCCTGCAGATGATCGATCTCTACCGCCCCACCCTGCTGGCCGCGACGCCGTCCTACGCGCTGCATCTCGCGATCGCGATGCGCGAGGCGGGCCACGATCCGGCCGCCAGCTCGATCGCAAAAGTGATTTGCGGAGGAGAGCCGGCGTCGGGGATCGCGGCGACGCGCGCGCGAATCGAGCGCGCGTGGAACGCCGAGCTTCACGACGTCTACGGATGTACCGAAGCGGTGCCGGCGGGATGGGCGTTCACCTGCCGCGAAGGGCTCGGCGCCGATCCGGTGGCGACGCACGTGCAGGAAGATTTACAGATCTGGGAGCTGGTCGATCCGGAGAGCTTGCAGCCGGTCGCGCCCGGCGATCGCGGCCTCACGGTGGTCACGAATCTGAGTACGGAGGGATCGCCACAGTTGCGATTTCTGATCGGCGACTTCACCACCTTCGACTACTCGCGATGCGTTTGCGGGCGGACGTTCGCGCGTGCGCGTGGCGGCTTCCAGGGGCGCGCCGACGATATGTTGAACATCCGGGGACTGAAGCTCTTTCCGAGCGTGATCGAGGAAGTGGTGCGAAGGTTCGACGCGCTTGGCGACGAGTTTCAGATCGTGCTCGAGACCGAGGGCGTGCTGGATTCATTCACCATCGTGGCGGAAACCAGAGCGGCGGCCGGCGATCAGACCGGGCTCGCCGAGCGGATCGCGACCGAGGTGATTCGTCTCTGCGAGCTGCGCCCGCGCGTGCGGCTCACCGCTCCGGGCACGCTGCCGAAGACCGAGTTCAAGGCACGGCGCGTGATCGATCGCCGCAAGTCACTGTAGATTCATCGCTCGCAGATTCGCGAATCGGCGGCCCAGGTCAAGCGCTGAAGATTCGGACGATCCTCGCGGTCACGCGCGAGGTTGCCTCGGCTATGGCGACCAGGTTGCCAACCTGCGAGATCACCTTGAACAGCGGGGCGCCCGCCGGGATTGACTCGCGCGATGTCGTTGCGGGGATTGACTCGCGCGATGCGGTTGCCGGGATTGACTCGCGCGATGCGATCGCGGGTACTGACTCGACTAGGGCGCGGGCGTCGCCGTTGCGCAGGCTGCGCTCGCGCGCCGCATCGATCGTTACTTCGGGCATCGAGGCGATCGCCTCGCGAAGACCGATCAGCCGCAGGTCGGCGCCGCCCGTGTCGAGCGCTACCAGCACTTTATCGAGCGGAGCCGCGTCTTCGAGCGTAAACGTGCCGTTACGCAGCCGGCGCAGCTCGGCGAGGTGCGCGGCACTGCCGAGCGCGACGCCTATATCGCGCGCGAGCGAGCGCGCGTAGGTTCCCGGCGAGCACAGCGCGGTGAAGCGGATCGCGTCCGGCGCTGCCACTTCGAGTTCGAGCCGTTTGATCTCGATGCGCCGGCTGTCCGGCGGCGCGACTTCGCCGCCCTTTCGCGCCAGCCGGTAGAGCGGGACGCCGTCGCGCTTGATCGCCGAGTAGACCGGCGGCGTCTGCTCGATCTCGCCGCTGAAGCGCGCCGTCAGCTCCGCGATCCGCGCCGCGTCGAGCGCCGGGACCGCCGCGGTGCGAACCACCACGCCCTCGCGATCGAGCGTGTCGGTTTCGGCGCCGAGCTGAATCAGCCCCGCGTATTCGCGCTCGCCGCCTTCCAGAAACGGCGCGAGCTTGGTGCCCTCGCCCATCAGGATCGGCAGGACTCCGGTTGCGAACGGATCGAGCGTTCCGAGATGGCCGACGCGCGCGGGCTTGACGCGCGCCTTGACGCGGCGCACCACCTCGGCCGAGCTGATGCCGGCGGGCTTGTCGACGAGAATTATTCCGTTCATGGGCGAACCACGAACATATCAGAATGACGGGCCGGAAGGACTGTGTGATCGTTTTCACCGATGGCAGCGGATGCGACCGCGAGCGGCGCAGCGAGCCGCCATCCTGTGTTCGCTGGTGCAGGCCGGTAAGGACCTGCGGATCAATCCGGCTCGTCCAGCAGCGCTTTCGCATCCTTGAGATAGGCGGTGTCGAAGCCCTCGGTGAACCAATTGTAGATTTCGGTGAGCATCGCGCGTGCCTCGTCGCGGCGATTGGCATCGCGCAGCAGCCGCGCGAGGCTCGTCGCGGCAAGCAGCTCGATGGACTTCGTGCTCCGACGCCGCGCTTTTTCAATTGCAAGCCGGAAGCAGGCTTCCGCCTCCACCTCGTCGGCCGGCTGCGCTTGCGCAACAGCTCGCCTTTCACGCGGAAGAGATCAGGATCTCCGCGAAGGCCCATCTCCCCCCGCGCCACGGCGGCCAGACCCTCGGCTATGTTTCCGGCGGTCAATAAGTCTAGTGTCCGGCGCTTGCGGATGTTTGCATCCATCTGCGCGAGTGGATCCTCGCCCTCGACGATCCCGAGCAGCGCGAACAGGTACGGCAAAGCGTCTTCGAGACTTCGATCCAGCGCTAGCACGCGTCCGGTGACTTTCTCTCTTCGCGTACGAGCGTCGTCATCCGACGTGATCTTGCAGTAGGTGTGTAGCTCTTCCTGCGTACGGATCGCCGCATAGAGTGCGCGCTGCGGATGGTCCTCATGCGCAACTGGCGCGCCGAACAGTGCGAAGATGCCGTCGCCGGTGCTCTGCACGATGTAGCCGTCGTAGCGCCGCACCGCATCGATCATCAGCTTGAGGGCAGGATCGACGATCGCGCGCGCCTCCTCCGGATCGAGATCCTGCCGCAGCTCGGTCGAACCCTTGATGTCGGCGAAGAGCGCAGTAACCATCTTGCGCTCTCCCTCCAGGCTTTCAGGCGCAGGCGCTGGAGCCATCCGAATCTGGGGCTGGTCCGGATTCTCTTTCGGCTGCTGCGCCGCAGGCGCTACGAGCGATGTGCCGCACTCAGCGCAAAACTTCGCGCCCGGGTTAGCGCGAAAGCGGATACTTGAGATGCTTCACCATCGGCGCGAGCGATTCCTTTGAGCTTGCCCCTGCCAGTTCGCGCCGGCTGAATTCGAGCTGAGCCTCCTCGTGCTCCACCATATGAAGGCATATCGCCACCTCGTCCGCATTGCCTCGTATCCGCGCGGCGTCGAGGTGACTCTGATAGCGCGGTACGACGCTGCCAGCGAGGAAGTCGCGCATACCCTGCATCTTGTGCATCCAGGAAAGAGGTTTGAACGACTCCATCGGCGCGGCACTTTTTTCGCGAACTGCAGTTCGTTCCTCGATACTCAAGCCACGGGCAACCATCGGAGCACGCAGCCATGCCTTCGTTTCGGTCTCGAGCTGAAGCAGCGTGCTGAGTTTGAAGCGCTCGTCGTCAGTCCGTGCCGAGCTCAGAAGCGTGGAGTAGACAGCTTCTCCGCCCACCTCCCCGTCGTAGAACTCCCGTATCACTTCCTCGAATGATTCCATGCGACACGTTCCTCCCTGGGATTGGTATCAGGACTGAGACTCAGCTGAGCGAGTTGGCTATCATACTGCTACGACACTAAAAACGAACGGGACCTCCAGACTTTACTAACTACCTAGTGGATAGAATCTAACGCTTGGTACCCACCGTTGGAGTCTCCCAAGGCTCGCGGACGACGGCGCGGACCTATGTCAGTTAATGACGAAACGAGCGCTCGCAGTGATTGCGACACGCCGAGGCGGAACAGCCGCGGTCGAGGCCGTCGTCTGAGCGGCAGCCTGGAGGTCGTTTATGGCCGTTGAACAAACTGGCGCTGACACCATGCGGACGATCCGCTTCCATCAATACGGCGAACCGGTCGACGTGCTGCGCCTGGAGGAAGCCGCCGTTCCGAGCCCAAGGGCGGATTGCATCCGCGTGCGGGTGCACGCGTGCGGGCTCAATCCCGCGGATTGGGCGCTATGCCGGGGTCTTTTCGCCGGCGACCTCCCACGTGGGATCGGACTCGATGTGTCTGGAACCGTCGACGCCGTCGGCGACGGCGTGACGGATGTTGGCGTCGGCGACCGCGTCCTGGGGGTCGCCGATTACGCCGGTTGCCCAAGCGCCGGGGCTTCGGACCACGCAATCCTGGCCTACTGGACGCCTGTTCCTGAAGGCCTCGACCTCGTTGACGCGGCCGCGCTGCCGATGGCGGTCGAGACGGCTTTCCGGAGCCTTGAAAGTCTCCGCGTGGCGGCCGGAGACACATTACTCATCCACGGCGCCGGGACCATGATGGGGTTCGCCGCCGTCCAGATCGCGTTGATGCGGGGCGCTCGGGTGATCGCGACCGCAGGCGACACATTCGCCGGACAGCTTCGTGCGCTAGGTGCGACGGTCACGGCTTATGGGGATGGCATGGCCGAGCGAGTTCTCGGGATTATCGGGGGCGCTCCAGACCTGATCCTAGACACCGCGGCGCCCAGCGGCGTGCTGCCCGACCTCGTCAGGATCGCGGGCGGCGACCCGCGCCGCGTCCTCACGATCACCGACTTTGCTGCAGCCGCAGAGCTCGGGGTCCGCATCAGCTTCGAGGAGGGCACCACCCTGCGCTACGACGTCCTTGGCGACTTCGCGAAGCTCGCCGCAGAAGGCCGGTTCAAGGTGCCGGTCGCGCGGACATTCCCTCTTGAGGACTGGCGCGAGGCGCTCGATGTCAGTCAGAGCGGGCGCGCCCACGGCAAACTCGTGCTCCTGCCGGCCCGCACAGTCAACACGCCGTAAGGCGGCTCTGGCGAGCACCTCGGAGGTAGCTTCCCCGCGAACCGTCATACGGGGGTAACGGCGTTGCGAGTGGACTTCATGCAACGCGACCCGGAGTCCGCTTAGGGTCGTTCTTTCCCCTTCGATCTTTGCCTGGAAGCTGACGTTCGCTCAGGCGGCAGCACAGGATAAGTCCTACCTAGCGGGCCATGTCCAGGGCTTGGTGGCCGCGCCTGACGGCGGCGATGATCTGGTCCGGATCGGCGGTCCAGGTCAAGGGCTTGGGGGCGTCTTGGCAGCCTTGCCTGGGTGGGGTTCGTCACCCGGTTACAGAATGACAGGCCGGAAGGACTGTGCGATCGTTTTCACTGATGGCAGCGGATGCAACGGCCGGCGGCCAAGCGCCGCACGTGGTGATCATCGGCGGTGGATTCGGCGGACTCGCGGCGGCCAAGGCGCTGCGCGCGGCGGCGGCGCGCGTGACCGTCGTCGATCGCCGCAACCATCATCTGTTCCAGCCGCTGCTTTACCAGGTCGCGACCGCCGCGCTGAATCCAAGCGACATCGCGCAGCCGATCCGGAGCATCCTGCGCCGCCAGCGCAACGCCTCGGTGATCCTGGGCGAGGCCGTCGAAGTCGATCTCGCCGCGCGCAAGGTCATCCTTCGCGACGAGGAGCTGAAATTCGACTATCTGATCCTCGCGACCGGCGCGACGCACTCGTACTTCGGCCACGACGACTGGGAACCCTCCGCGCCAGGCCTCAAGACGGTCGAAGATGCGGTCGAGATTCGCCGCCGCGTGCTGGTCGCGTACGAAGCTGCCGAGCGCGAGAGCGACGCGGCGGCTCAGCGCGAATGGCTGACGTTCGTGATCGTGGGCGGCGGCCCGACCGGGGTCGAGATGGCGGGCGCGCTCGCGGAAATCTCGCGACGGGTGCTGGCGCGCGACTTCCGGCGCATCGAACCGCGCCGCGCGCGTATCATTCTTATCGAGGCAGCCGGGCGAGTGCTGCCCGGGATGTCGCCGGAGTCGAGCCGCAGCGCATCCCGGCAGCTCGAGCGGCTCGGCGTCGAAGTATTGACCAGCACCGCGGTCACCGGCGTCGACGACAACGGCGTCAATCACGCGAGCGCGCGAATCGCGGCGCGCACTGTCATCTGGGCGGCGGGCGTCGCGGCGTCGCCGCTCGCGCGCTCGCTCGGCGTGCCGCTGGATCGCGCGGGGCGAGTCGCGGTCGAGCCGGATCTGACTCTGCGCGGCGAGCCGCGCGTGTTCATCATCGGCGATCTCGCGGCGATGCAGCAGGACGGAAAGCCGGTGCCGGGAGTCGCGCCGGCCGCGATGCAGCAAGGGCGGCACGCGGCACGCAACATCATCCGTTCGATCCGCGGCGAACCGCGCGAGCCGTTCCGCTACGCCGACAAGGGCACGCTCGCGACTATCGGGCGCGCCGCGGCGGTGATCGACTTCGGGCGGATTCATCTGAGCGGATTCGTAGCGTGGATGCTGTGGCTGGTCGTGCACATCTTCTATCTGATCGGATTTCGAAATCGCGTGCTGGTACTGACCGAATGGGCGTGGGTCTATCTCCGCAACGAGCGCGGCGCGCGGCTTATCACCGGCGATGTCGAGCCGCTGCTCGAAAGAGGAGAGCATCGCGCAGCAGTAATGGACTCGGTGATCGAAACCCGGAAGTCAGAACGCAAATCGTAGGGGGAACCGCGCCGCGGCGCGCGCTACTTGGGACGGACGTCGCGGAGCAGGGACTCGATTCGGGAGGCGTGTTCGAGGCCGGGGTCGTATTTGAATTCCAGCTCGGGGGCGAAGCGGAGGCCCAGTGAGCGGCCGATCTCGCGGCGGATGAAACCGCTGGCGCTCTTGAAGCCGGCGATCACGGTTGGCGCGCGCGTGGCGCCTTCGAGATGAGAGAAGAAGACGCGGCCGTGGCGCAGATCGTCAGTCATCTTCACCGCGGTCAGGGTCACGCCGTGAAGCCGCGGGTCCTTGAGGTCGCGCAGCAGCATCGCGCTGAGCTCGCGCAGCACCAGTTCCGCAATGCGCTCGGGTCTTCGTGCTTCACTCACCAGCTTCACCGCCGCGTTTCAGTAATTGATGATCTCCAACTGCTCTTCGCCGAGCGGAACCAGCCCGAGCGAGTCGATAAAGTTCACCACCTGGCGCAGTGCGGAGTCGACGAAGGCGCGGTCGCTGCCGACCTGGCAGATGCCGAGCTCGGCGCGCTGCCACATGTCGTGGCCGTCTGACTCGGCGATGGAAACGTTGAACTTGTTGCGCACGCGATCCTTGATCGCGCGCAGCACTTGCCGTTTACCCTTGAGCGAGTGGTTCTCCGGCAGGAAGAGCGTGAGCCGCAGGACGCCGACTACCATGTGATCGCCCCCTCTCCACTAACCGAGCGCACGCGCGGTCTCGCGACCGCGCATCACAACCGAACTGGCGCGCGCTCAGGTCTGAAGCTGCTTCTCGACTTGCGCCTGGCCGCGGACGGTCTCGGGCTTGGGCGCCGCGAGCTTGCGCAGGATCGCTTCCATCTCGAACGCTTCGACGACGTCGTTGGGCTTGAGGTCGTTGAAGTTTTCGAGTGCGATACCGCATTCGTAACCGGCCTGGACTTCGCGCGCGTCGTCCTTGAACCGCTTGAGCGAAGCGAGCTTGCCTTCCCACACCACGCGGCCGTCGCGCACCAGGCGCGCGCGTGCGTTGCGGGTGAGCTTGCCGTCCAGCACCATCGCGCCGCCGACCGTCGCGCCTGGCACGTTGAAGACCTTACGGATCTCGGCGCGGCCCAGCGCCTTCTCGCGATAGGTCGGCGCGAGCAGGCCTTCCATCGCTTCGCGGATATCGTTGATCGCCTCGTAAATGATCGTGTAGAGGCGAATTTCGACGCCTTCTTTCTCGGCGAGCGCCGCGGCCTTGGGCTCGGGGCGGATGTTGAATCCGACGATGACCGCTTTGGAAGCCGACGCCAGCGTGACGTCGGTTTCCGAAATCGCGCCGGCCGAGGTGTGAATCACTTCGAGCTTGACCTCGTCGGTCGACAGGCGGGTGAGCGCATTGGCAAGCGCCTCGACCGAGCCGCCGACGTCGGCCTTGACGATAACCTTGAGCTCCTTGACGTCGCCCGCGGCCATCCGCTGGCTCAAATCTTCGAGCGAGACGCGGCTGGTCTTCTGCAGCTCGCCCTCGCGCTGCTTGGATCGCCGATACTCGGCGACCTGGCGCGCCTTGGATTCCTCCGCGACGCCGGTGAACGCGGTGCCCGGCTCGGGCACGCTCGAGAGTCCGAAAATTTCGACCGGGGTCGACGGGCCCGCTTCGGTCAGACGCTGCCCGAGATGGTTGAGCATCGCGCGCACGCGCCCGTACGACATGCCGCACACGAACGCGTCGCCCTGGTGCAGGGTGCCTTCCTGGATGAGCACGGTTGCGACCGGGCCGCGGCCGCGATCGAGTTGCGACTCGACGACGGTGCCGCGCGCGGTCCGCGTGGGATCCGCCTTGAGCTCCATCAGGTCGGCCTGCAACAGGATCATCTCGAGCAGCTTCTCGACGCCCTCGCCGGTGCGCGCGGAAACCGGCACCGTGATGGTGTCGCCGCCGTAGTCTTCCGGGATAAGGCCCTGTTCGGTGAGCCGCTGCTTGGTGCGGTCGATGTTCGCGTCGGGCAAATCGATCTTGTTGATCGCGACGATGATCGGGACCTTGGCCGCGCGCGCGTGATTGATCGCTTCGGTGGTCTGCGGCATCACGCCCTCGGTCGCGGCCACCACCAGCACCACGATGTCGGTGACCTTGGCGCCGCGCGCGCGCATCTGGGTAAACGCCTCGTGGCCGGGAGTGTCGACGAAGGTGATGGTGCGGCCGTGCACCTCGACGGTGTAGGCGCCGATATGCTGCGTGATTCCGCCGAACTCGCGCTCGGTGACGGAGGTGTGGCGGATCGCGTCGAGCAGCGAGGTCTTGCCATGATCGACGTGGCCCATCACGGTGACCACCGGCGGCCGCGGCACTCCTTCGCCGACCACCTCTTCGGTGGTCTCCTCGATCGCCGACTCGGCATCGAAGGCGACGTTCTCGACGCTGTAGCCAAACTCGCCGGCCAGCAGCGTCGCGGTGTCGACGTCGAGCACCTGGTTGAGCGTCGCCATCTGGCCGAGCTCCATCAGCTTCTTGATGAGGTCTCCGGCCTTGACGCCCATGTTGCGGCCGAGGTCGCCAACGGTGACGCCTTCGGTTATGCGCACCACGCGTTTGGAGGCCTTGGGCGTTGTGATTTCTGTCTTGCGCTGTTCTTTGCCGGGGAGTGCGCGGCGTTTCTTCGGCACCCGCAGCCCGCGCATCTCGCGCTCGGCGGCCAGATCGGTGGTGCCTTTCTTGACGACTTTTTTCTTTTTGATCGCGCGCGCGCCGGGCTTGGCTTCGCCGGGCGGCTGCAGCGGCATCCCGTCGCCCGGGAGTTCCGGCTGTTGCGGCGTGGTTCCGAAGCGGCTCGCGGGTCCGGGACGCGCCGGCGCTCCGGGACGCTGCGGCATGCTGGTGGTGCGCGCGGGAGTCTTCGGGCGCAGATCGATCTTGCCGAGAACCTTGGGACCGGTCTGCCCGTCGTCGAGCGTCGGCACCGAGGCATGTGCGCGATTGGTCAGATTGATGGTCGGGCCGCGGCCGGAAGTGTCGAGGGTGCGGACATGATCGCCGCGAAATCCGACGCGCGCCACGGGCCGCGCGGGCTCGGGCGCTCGCTCTGGTTGCGGCTCCGGCTCAGCCTGCGGCGCCTCCGGCTCCGGCTCCTCATCGGGCGCCTCGAGCGGCGCCATCACGTCGGCATCGAGCGGAGGCATTTCCGCCTCGAGCGGCGGCGCGGGTTGATGCTCGACTTCGATATGCGGCGCGGCAGGCGCCGGCTTCGCTTCGTGCGCGACCGGCGCGGGCGCCGGCGCCTCGTGCGCCGGCTCGGAATCGAACAACACCGGAGTTTCGGCGAGTGCGGGCGGCTCGTCGAGGAACGGCGCCGCGAACGGCTCGTCGTTTTTGTCCTCGACTTCAAAGTGGAACGGCTCGGCTGCGCCCGCGGCGTGACCCGGCTCGGCATGGCGCCGGCGCATCACGGTCGCATTGAGGCGCTTCTCGAGGACTTTGCCCGCGGTGGTTTCGAGCACGGTCTCGCGGCGCAGAATTTCCGCGCGATGCGCCTGCTCGTCGAGATCGGACTTGACGCGGTCGGCCTCGTCGGGCGCCAGCAAGCTCGACTCGGAGTGAGCGTGCGGCAATTTCAGGCGCGCGGCGCTGGCGAGGACGTCCTCGAGCGGCACACCCCAATCGGTAGCAAGAGTTTTGATACGCTTCCGAGCCATCTAAATTATATTATTCGACTGTTGCTTCTCTCGCCAGATGCGACCTTATCGCAGCGGCGATATTGAGGCGCTCGGTGCGATCGATTTTCCGTCGCAGCGAACGAAATTCCCGTAACTTTGCGTTCACAAATCGTTCGATACAATCGTCCTTTGGATGGAGATAACCGCCGCGCCCCGCGACTCGGCGCTGGAAGTCGGCAACTACCGCGCCGTCGCGCGCCGCAATTCGCACCATCGCGCCACCCATGTCCGCCTTCATGCATCCGATGCAGGTGCGGACCGGCTTATGATTTCCCTTCGGCATCGCTCGCCACCGGCGATTCTTCGGAGGCTCCGGCGGTATCTTCTGCGCCGTCGCCAGCCGCTTCGGTTTCTGCTGCCTTCGCCTCGCCGCTGGCGACCGCCTCGCCGCTGGCCGACGCCTCGCCACTGGCGGCGGCCTCGGCCGCTTCGGCCGCGGCTTGCGCTTCGGCCGCCGCTTTCGCTTCCTCGATGCGTTTCTTGTTCGCGACGTGATCGCGCGCCGCACTTACTATCTGGCGCGCACGATCGACGCTGATTCCTTCCACCTCGAAATTGTCGGGGTCGGCCTCGGAGAGCTGCTCCGAGGAGCGGAAGCCCCACTGGTAGAGCAGTTCCGCGTTGATGTCGCCGATTCCCGGGATGGCGTTGAGCGAGGCGCGCGCGGCGCGAGCCTCTTCCTCGGCCTCCGCTTCGCTGCGCACGTCGAGCTTCCAGCCGGTGAGCCGATGCGCGAGCCGAACGTTCTGGCCGCGCTTTCCGATCGCGAGCGAGAGCTGATCATCGGGCACGATCACTTCCATCGCGTGCTCGTCCTCGTCGATGATGACCTTGGAGACCTTGGCCGGCGCGAGCGCGCGGCACACCAGCTCGGCCTGATCGTCGGTCCACGGCACGATGTCGATTTTTTCGCCGCGCAACTCCTGTACTACTGATTGCACGCGGGTGCCCTTCATCCCGACGCATGCGCCGACCGGATCGACGTCGCTGTCCTTGGAGTAGACGGCGACCTTGGCGCGGCCGCCCGGCTCGCGCGCGGACTGGCGAATCTCGACGATGCCCTCGTAAATTTCCGGCACTTCCTGCTCGAACAGCTTCATCAGGAATTCGTTGGCGGTCCGCGAGAGCACGATCGACAGCCCCTTCTCGCTGAGATCGACGTCAATGATAAGCGCGCGGATGCGATCGCCCTGGCGATAGCGCTCGTGCGGGATCTGTTCTTTCTCGGGCAGGATCGCCTCGGTGCGTCCGAGATTGACGATCATGTTCTTGCGCTCGAAGCGCTGCACGATGCCGGAGACGACCTCGCTCTTGCGATCCTTGAACTCGTTGAAGATCTGTTTTCGTTCCGCGTCGCGAATGTGTTGAATCAGGTTCTGCTTGGCGGCTTGCGCGGCGATGCGCCCCATGGTCGCGGTGTCGAGCTTGATGAGAATTTCGTCGCCGACCTGCGCCTCGGGGTCGTACTTGGCGCGCGCCTCGTCGACCTTCGCTTCGGAAAGCGGATTGGCAACGTTCTCGACCACGGTCTTGATCTCGAACAGCTCAATCTCGCCCAGCTCGTTGTTGTAGCGCGACTCGATATTGCGGTCGGGGCCGAAGGTGCGCCGCGCCGCCGAATGCATCATCTCCTCGACCGCGTTGATCACGATCGTCTTGTCGATGCCCTTTTCCTTGGAGACCTGTTCGATAACCCGGTTCAGATCGACCTGCATAGCGCCTCCCCGGGCGCGGCGTCGGCCGCGCATCCCATGACAATCACCGGTCCCGCCACACCGACTATCGCGGACGCGGACCGAGGCGTCATAAATATTGATTTTCCCGAATCGTTCACTTTCTCATCAGCCCACTGTCCAGATCCTGCAAGCAGAATCCGATTTCGATCTTCGCCTCCTCTCAATCTAAGTCTTATGCCCATCACCAAAATCGTGCTCGTAGTTCGCGCGCTCGATATCATCGAACCCAATCGCGACGCGCCGATGACTGGCCGCGTCGTCGAGCTCGATACCGGTCGCGGTCACCGAAGCCAGCACGCCCGCGAACGACTTCTGCCCGTCGTGCGCATGATGGGTTCGCACTTTGACCCGCTGGCCGCGGCACGCCTCGAAATGCGCGAGCTTGCTGAGCGGCCGATTAATCCCCGGCGAGGCAACCTCCAGCATGTAGCGGCCCTCGATAGGGTCGTACACGTCGAGCAAGTCGCCGAGCACAGGGCTCAGCCGCTCTAGATCGCTGAGCGCGATGCCACGTTCCGGCTTATCCACCAACAGCCGCAGCATCGAGCTGCGGGTTCCCTTGCGATACTCCACCGCGACCAGTTCATAACCCTGGCGCTCGATGTGCGGTTCGAGCAACTCGCGCACCTTTTCGGCAACCGGATGAAGCGCTAGCACCATCATCGGCACCGTTCGCCTCCGCCCGCTCCGCACCACGCCATGCGGCTGTTATTTAGATAGAAGCCTTCCGACACCAACAAAAAAGTGGGCACGAGCCCACTTGACCGCATACAGGATATCACCGAAAAAGACCCGCCAGCAAGGCGCGGATTAGCGCCCTATTTGGCAGGCGTAGCCGCGGATATCGTGGCGCAGGTACCAGAAGAACATCAGCAGACCGACCGCCAATTTGCCGGAATGGCGGCGCGGCCGGCCGCTAGGTGAATTTCGCGCCCAGCATCTGCACGATTGACATCGCTTGCGACGGATCGATCGTAAGCGATCGCAGTTGGGCGGCGTCGAGCAGGACTCCCTCGATTTTGGATCCCCTCAGATCGACTTCGTTGAGTCTCGCATGGGTCAAGTCGGCGTTTCTCAGATCGCATCCGGTGAAGACGGCGCGTTCCACTGTCGATTCGCGGAAGACGGCCTCGACCAGGACGCAGTTCTCGAAGCGGACGTCTCTGATCCGCGACGATGCGAGGTGCAGAAAATCCGCCTTGCACTCGCGGAACAGAACGTCCGACAGCTCGCCCTCCGTTACCATCAGGCCGGTGAGACGCGAGCCGATCATCTCGACGCGGCGGAGCAGCGGTTTCTTCCAGACGCCATTAGCGGCGCTCGATTTCTCGATGCGCACATCGATCAGCGTGAGGTTCGGCAGGCTCGCGCGCTCCAATTCGATTCGCACCAGGACGCACGAATCAAAGCGCAAGCCGCTGGCGGACGCGTCGTTCAGGGTCGCTCCCTCGATCGTCGCGAGCTCGTAGGAGGAGTCGGCGGTAAACCGATTGACGTTGCGCGCTTCGAGCGCCGTCGTGGGCGGCAAATCGGGCGAATCGACCGTGCGGTCTGCTTTGCGCTTGGCGGCTTTCATCCCAATTTCGCGAAACTTCGCGACACCATAGCTTAGCGGCCGCGACTTCCACCATCGCCTCGGAGCATCCGCCTCCGCGAATGTCGCGGTTTTGCGTGCCGATGCCGATATGGTATGCGCGAGGCATGCGCATCGAAGCGTCGCCCGTCGACGCGTTGTACGACGAGCCGATCGCGATCCGGCTCACCGGTTTTTCGCCGGGGCGCGAAGTCACGCTCCGCGCGCACGCTCTCGACGATTTGAAGCACCGCTGGGAGTCGCACGCGGTGTTCGTCGCGGACTCGAGCGGCGCGGTCGACCTCGCGGGCCAGGCGCCCAAATTTGGCAGCTACCGGTCGGCCGACGCGATGGGACTGTTGTGGTCGATGGAGCTCGACGCCGCGGTCGTCGAGCGCGGCGCGTTTCACAAAGCCCTGCCCGAGCCGGTGATCGTGACGCTGGAGGCCGAAGTCGACGGCGTCACCACGGCGAAGGCGGAGCTCACGCGCCGCTTTCTCGGACCGGGCGTCACTCGCGAAGTGGTTCGCGACGACGGCCTGGTCGCGAGATTTTTCCACCATCGCGACGGCGCGCGGCCGGGAATAATTTTCTTTGGAGGATCAGACGGCGGCCTTTCCGAGACTCAGCCTGCCCTGCTTGCCAGCCGCGGGTACGCGGTGATGTCGCTCGCATACTTCGCTGCCGAAGGGGTGCCGAAAGACCTGCTGGAGATTCCGCTGGAATATTTCGCCGCCGCGATCGCCTGGATGCGCCGCCATCGCGCGGTGCGCCCCGGCCAGCTCGCGGTGAGGGGATCTTCGCGCGGCGGCGAGCTCGCACTGCTGCTCGGCGCGACCTTTCCGGAAATCACCGCCGTAGTGGCCTACGTGCCGAGCGGCGTCGCATGGCCGGGCCTCGGACCGCCGAACGAAGCGCCCCGGCCGGCGTGGACGCTCGGCGGCAAGGGCATCCCGTTCATCGAGCCGGCGCCGCCGGACGTGGCGGCGTGGCAGAAGCCGCCGACGGTGCTGACGCCGTGGTTCCTCGAATCGATGAAGAATCGCGAGAGCGCAGAGCGCGCGGCGATCGCAGTCGAGAAAATCAACGGACCGGTGCTGATGTTCTCGGGCACCGACGATCAGATGTGGCCGTCGCTGAACCTGGCCGACATTGCGATGCAGCGGCTGATGCGCCTGAACTTCGCGCATCCGCACGACCACGTCAGCTACGCCGGCGCGGGACACTTCATCCAGTATCCGTACGCGCCTGTCATCAGCGTGATTTTCCATCCGGTGGTCCGCACCATGATGGCGCTGGGCGGCACGCCAGCGGCCAATCATGTCGCGAACCTCGACTCGTGGCGGCGTTTGCACGAGTTCCTGGAAAGGCATCTGCGATAAAAGCCCGGCCTCGCAGTCGAAGTCGCGAACGGAAGTCCGGGGGTGAGCGCATTCAAGCAAGGGAGGCGGGATCAATGAGGCAGCAGATAAAGTCGATCAGCATCGTGCAGACCGCGAAAATCGTCGGGGCGCTGTACTTCGTGGTAGGGGTGTTGTTCGCGCTGTTTGTGCTGATCGTGGGATTTCGGGTGCGGCATGGCGGAGCGGCAATGCCGCCCGGGATGCCTCATCGCATGCATCCGCCATTGCTGTTGCTGGTGATCGCGCCGATCTTGTACGGCATCGCCGGATTCATCGGCTCGATGGTGATGAGCTGGATCTACAATCAGATCGCCAAGCGCATCGGTGGCATCGAGTTCGAGTTGTCAGCGCCGGAAAACTGAAGCGGGTGGCACGTCCTCCTGCTGTGAAAGGAAACTGGTCGCATCTGAGTCGATACCGGGCTACAATTTTGAAAGTGGCGATTGGGAACGGGAATCCCAGTCACGCCCGAATTCCAAATTCGCTGCGCTACACCGGGCTGGATGTCGTCTTTTTCCTATCGTCAACAACAAAGCCGCCTGTCGCCTGCCGCGTCTGATTGGCGACAAGGGCACATCATCATCGAAGACGTCACCCCGTGCGTCGACAGCGGGCGTTATCCCGTCAAGCGAATCGCGGGCGAGCGGTGCGTCGTGGAAGCGGACATTTTTCGCGACGGTCACCAGTTGCTGCGCGCGGTCGTCAAGTGGCGCCGCAAAGAGGACGAGGCGTTCGCGGAAGCGCCGATGGCGCCGGTGGACAACGATCGATGGCGCGGCGAGTTCATGCTGGCCAACAACGGGCGCTACATCTACACCGTCGAAGCGTGGACCGACGTGTTCGCCTCGTGGCTCGCGGACTTCAGCAAGAAGGTCGATGCGCGCCGGGACGTCGCGTCCGATCTGCTGGAAGGCATCGCGCTCCTCGAGACGATCACTCGTTCGGCTCGCGGCACCGATCGCGAGTTGCTGCGCAGCTCGATCGAGCAGTTGCGCAAACTACCGTCGGCCACGCCCGCGGATGGAGCCGCGACGCTGGCAGTCCTCGCGCGTCCCGAGCTGAGCGCGGCGGCCGCGCGATGCAGCGATCGATCGGGAGCTGCGCGCTTCGACCCGCTGCTGGAGCTGGTCGCAGACCGACTCAAGGCGCGCTTCAGCACCTGGTACGAGATGTTCGTGCGCTCGCAGGGAAGCGAGCCCGGCAAGCCCGCAACCTTCCGCGACGCCGAGCGCCGGCTACCGGAGATTCGCGACCTGGGCTTCGACGTCGTGTATCTGGCGCCGATCCATCCGATCGGCCACACCAATCGCAAGGGCGCGGGCAATGCGTTGAGCGGCGGCCCCAATTCCCCCGGCAGTCCGTGGGCAATCGGCAGCGAGGCGGGTGGCCATACTGCTATCGAGCCGTCGCTCGGCACGCTCGACGACTTTGATCACTTCGTCGCGGCGGCCAACCGCCTCGGCCTCGAGGTCGCGCTCGACTTCGCAGTGCAATGCTCGCCCGATCATCCATGGGTCAAGGAACATCCGGATTGGTTCAATCACCGGCCCGACGGCAGCATCAAGTACGCGGAGAACCCGCCCAAGGAATACCAGGATATATTTCCGATCGACTTCGACACACCGGATCGGCTCGGACTGTTCGAGGAGCTGCTGCGAGTAGTGAGGTTCTGGATCGATCGTGGGATCAAAATCTTTCGCGTCGACAATCCGCATACCAAGCCGGTCGCATTCTGGGAATGGCTAATCAATGAAGTTCAGTCCACGCATCCCGAAGTCATTTTCCTGGCGGAGGCGTTCACGCGGCCGAAACTGATGAAGGAGCTGGCCAAGGCCGGCTTCTCTCAGTCATATACCTATTTCACCTGGCGCAATACCAAGTACGAGTTGACTGAGTATTTGACCGAGTTAACCCAGACTCCGATGCGGGAGTACTTCCGGCCCAACTTCTTCACCAACACTCCGGATATTTTAACTCCGATTCTGCAGACCGGAGGCCGCGCGGCGTTCAAGATGCGCCTGGTGCTGGCGGCGTCGCTGTCACCCGCCTATGGCATCTACAGCGGCTTCGAGCTGTGTGAGAACCAGGCGGTTCCTGGCACCGAGGAGTATCTGAATTCCGAGAAGTACGAAATCAAGGTGCGCGACTGGAACCGCCCGGGTAACATCAAGGAATTCATCGCGCGGGTCAATTCGATTCGGCGCGAGAACCCTGCCCTGCAGGAGTTTCTCAATTTACGCTTTCTCAACACCGACAACGAGCAGATTTTGTTCTTCAGCAAAACGTCCCAGGAGAATAGAAACGCGCTGCTGGTGGCGGTGAACCTCGATCCATTACATCCTAATCATTGCACCGTGACGGTGCCGCCTGACGCGATTGGCGTGGCGCCCGGGCAAAGTTACCGCGTCACCGACCTGCTGACCGGCGCGAGCTATACCTGGGCGGAGCACAATTACGTGCGTCTGGACCCGGCGGTCGAGCCCGCGCACATTTTGCGCGTCGAGGAGCGCCTGTGAGTTCGAAGAGCGCTGATAAGACTCCACGTATCGAAAATGGCGCGGCCGAGAACGGTGTCCCGCCCGATCCGCTCTGGTACAAGGACGCGATCTTCTACGAGCTGCGGGTGCGCTCGTTCTACGACAGTAATGGCGACGGCATCGGCGACTTCCCTGGTCTCACCGCGAAGCTCGACTACCTGCAATCGCTCGGAGTGACTACTCTGTGGCTATTGCCGTTTTATCCCTCGCCGATGCGCGACGACGGCTATGACATTTCTGACTATACAAGTGTTCATCCGGATTGCGGCACGCTGCGCGACTTCAAAATACTATTGCGTGAGGCGCATCGTCGCGGACTCAAAATTGTAACCGAGTTAGTACTGAATCATACCTCGGATCGCCACGCATGGTTCCAGCGAGCACGGCGTGCAGCGGCGGGGAGTAATCATCGTGATTACTATGTGTGGAGCGATACGCCCGAGCGCTACAAGGACGCGCGAATAATCTTCCAGGACTTCGAGCCGTCTAACTGGTCGTGGGATCCGATCGCGAAGGCATACTACTTGCATCGCTTCTTTTCGCATCAGCCCGACCTGAACTACGACAACCCCGCGGTGCGCCGGGAGATGATGCGGGTGATCGCGTTCTGGTGCAGCATGGGCGTCGACGGACTGCGCCTGGACGCGGTCCCCTACCTGTTCAAGCGCGAGGGCACCAACTGCGAAAATCTGCCGGAGACGCACGCGTTCCTGCGCGAGCTGCGGCACTACATCGACGAGAACTTTCCCAACCGCATGCTGCTCGCCGAGGCGAACCAATGGCCCGAGGACGCGGCCGCGTACCTGGCGGAGGGCAAGGAATGCCATATGGCGTTCCACTTCCCGCTGATGCCGCGGATGTTCATGGCGGTGCGGATGGAGGATCGCTTTCCGCTCACCGACATCTGGGCGCAGACGCCCGACATCACGCCCGCCTCGCAGTGGGCGCTGTTCCTGCGCAATCACGACGAGCTGACGCTGGAGATGGTCACCGACGAGGAGCGCGACTACATGTATCGCGCCTACGCGCAGGACTCGCGGATGCGCGTCAACCTCGGCATCCGCCGCCGGCTCGCGCCGCTGCTCGGCAATCATCGCCGCACCATCGAGCTGAACAATGCGCTGCTGTTCTCGCTGCCGGGAACGCCGGTGATCTACTACGGCGACGAAATTGGAATGGGCGACAATGTCTACCTTGGCGATCGCGACGGCGTGCGCACTCCGATGCAGTGGAGCGGCGATCGCAACTCGGGATTCTCCGCCGCCAATCCGCAGCGGCTCATCCTGCCGGTGATCATCGATTACGAGTACCACTACCAGACCGTCAACGTTGAGGCGCAGGAGAGCAATCGCCATTCGCTGCTGTGGTGGATGCGCCGGCTGGTGGCGCTGCGCAAACAATTCAAGGCGTTCGGCCGCGGTTCCATGGAGTTCCTGAGCCCGGACAATTCGCACGTGCTCGCGTTCATCCGCAGCTTCGAGGACGAGCGCATCCTGGTGGTCGCGAATCTTTCGCGCTTCGTTCAGTACGTCGAGCTGGATCTCGCGAAGTACAAGGGGATGGTGCCGGTCGAGTTGTTCGGCCGCACGCCGTTTCCGCCGGTCGGCGATCTGCACTACATGCTGACGCTCGGGCCCCACGCTTTTTTCTGGTTCTCGATGGAGCAGCCCAAGGCCGCGTCATCGGCTGCCGCCCTCTTGCCCGAGTACCACGCGCCGCGCATCGAGGTGACCGCCGGCTTCGGCGGCATGCTGGGGACGGAGCTGCGTAACGCGCTCGAGCGCGCACTGCCCGAATACCTTCCCCATTGCCGCTGGTTCAGGGCCAAGGCGCGCGCGATCAAGTCCGCGACGGTTGCCGACTCACTGCCACTTGCGGAGGGACCGAGCGTCGCGCAGCTTGCGCTGATCAACGTCGAGTACACCAACGCCGAGCCCGAGATTTACGTGCTGCCGCTCGCGACCGCGGTCGGTGATCGCGCGCGCGAGGTGAGCTCGAAATGGCCGGAGCGCGTGATTGCCGAGGTTGACAGCTCCGGCGAGGGTGGCGGCGCCGGCATTCTCTACGACGCGATCGTCGATCCGGATTTCGCCGCCACGATGCTCGACATGATCGAGCGGCACCGACGCCATCGCGGCACCAGCGGCGAGCTGCTCGCCCAGACCACGCGCGCGCTCCATCAGTTGCGCGGCAACGGCGACGCGAAGCTAGAGTCGCGGGTGCTCAAGGTCGAGCAGAGCAACAACTCGATCGTCTATGGCGATCGCTTTATCCTGAAACTGTTCCGGCGCCTCGATGCGGGGATCAATCCCGATCTCGAGATTGGCCGCTTCCTGACCGAGCACGCGCTGTTTTCACACGTGCCGCCGCTCGCGGGTTGGATCGATTACCGCGCCGGCGGGCGCGCGGAGCCACGCAACCTGGCGGTGCTGCAGGGCTTCGTCCCCAACGAAGGCGACGCGTGGCAGTATACGCTGGCGGAGCTGCATCGATATTTCGAAATGACCGCGACTCGGCCGGAGCCCGCACCGGCGCCGCAAAAGCCCTTCGTCGATTTGCTCGACCTCGCGCAACCCGACCCGCTCGCCGCCGAGCTGATGGGTCCCTACCTCGATCCTGCGCGCCTGCTGGGGCGCCGCGTCGCGGAGCTTCACCTGGCGCTCAGTTCCAGCACTGACGATCCGGATTTCGCGCCGGAACCTTTTGCTGGGCTCTACCAAAGGTCGATGTATCAATCTATGCGCAATCTGCTGACTCAAGTTATGCGCGCGCTCAAGAGCCGCGGCTCGGCGGTCCCGGAAGACCTCCGCAAGCAGGCGCAACAGATAACCGCTCATCAGGCCGAAATCGCCACGCGCTTCGATGCGTTCCTGCGCTGCCGGCTGAGCGTGATGCGGATGCGAGTTCATGGCGATTTGCATCTCGGCCAGGTGCTCCATACCGGTAAGGACTTCGTCATCATCGATTTCGAAGGTGAACCGGCGCGCCCGCTGAGCGAGCGACGCCATAAGCGTTCCGCGATGTACGACGTCGCGGGCATGCTGCGTTCTTTTCACTATGCCGCGCTCACCTCGACCATGGAGCAGCTCAGGATCGGCGCGCTGGGCAAAGCGCACTTTGCCCAGCTCGAGACGTGGGCGAATTTCTGGCAGACCTGGTCGTCGTGGTCTTTCATGCGCGGCTACCTGGAGGCGGCCGGGCAGGCGCCATTCGTACCGAAGACACGCGACGAACTCAAAGTGCTATTGGACACCTTCATGATGGAAAAGGCGGTCTACGAGCTGGGCTATGAACTGAACAACCGCCCTGACTGGCTATTGATACCGCTGCGCGCGATTACTCAGATGATCGGACTCGAGACCGGCGCCGGCGGCGTTCATCCATGAATCTCACGCCTGAACCTGGCATCTGAATCTGAATTTTAGCCTGGTGACTATGAAGCCGACTGAGAAACCCAAGCGCGGAATTTTTTCCTGGCGCAAGCAAACTCCCGAATCCGAAGAGACAACCCCTGAAGAGGGCGCTCTCTCCAAAATCGCGCCCGACGAGCTAAAGCGCCTTCTGGAGCTGAAGCATCAGGATCCTCATTCAATTCTCGGAGTGCATCCCACCGCCGGCGGCGCGATCGTTCGCGCCTGGCGCCCCGACGCGGAGCAGATATTCCTGATCCGCGAGGGCGAGCCGCCGCGCGAGATGACCAGGCGGCCGGAGCCGGGACTTTTCGAAATCTTCGTCAAGGAGCCGCTGCAGGGACCTGCGTACCAACTCGAGGTTCACTATCCAGGCGGCAACGTAGTAACTATTCGGCAGCAATACTCATTCATGCCGACGCTCGGCGATCTGGATATCCATTTGTGGATCGAACAGAAGCACGAGCGCATCTGGGAAAAGATGGGCGCGCACGTGCGCGAAGCCGAAGGGGTGCGGGGAGTGTCATTCGCGCTGTGGGCGCCCAATGCTGCCGGCGTAAGCGTTGTCGGCGACTTCAATGGTTGGGACGGCCGTCTCAACATGATGCGGATGCTCGGCTCATCGGGCGTGTGGGAGCTGTTCATCCCGGACCTCGCGCCCGGCACTCTTTACAAATACGAGATTCGCACTCGTGACGGCGGATTCAACATCAAGGCGGATCCGTTTGCATCGGCGACCGAATGCCCGCCCGCGTCGGCTTCGCGCGTCTACCAGTCCAATTATACTTTTAACGACGAAGCCTGGATTGCCGCGCGAGGCAGCCGCGACTCGCTGCGCAGCCCGCTTTCGATTTACGAAGTGCACCTCGGCTCGTGGCGCCACGTGCCCGAGGAAGGGAACCGCCCACTCAACTATCGCGAACTGGCCGTGCAGCTCGCCGACTACGTCGTGGACCTGGGCTTCACGCACGTCGAGTTTCTGCCGGTGATGGAGCATCCGTTCGGCGGATCGTGGGGCTACGAGACCACCGGCTACTATGCGCCGACGGCCCGCTACGGCACTCCGGACGACTTCCGCTATCTGGTCGACACGCTGCATCAGCGCGGCATCGGCGTGATCCTCGACTGGGTGCCCGCTCACTTTCCGAGCGACGCGTTCAGCCTCGGGCGCTTCGACGGCACCGCGCTCTACGAGCACATGGACGCGCGCCAGGGCTATCATCCCGAGTGGCACACCTACATTTTCAACTTCGGGCGCAACGAGGTGCGCAGTTTCCTGCTCGGCAGCGCGCACTACTGGCTGCAGGAGTTTCATGCCGACGGACTGCGGGTCGACGCGGTCTCCTCGATGCTGTACCTCGATTACGGGCGGAAGGCCGGGGAGTGGGTTCCTAACGTGCACGGGGGCAATGAGAATCTGGAGGCGATCGGATTTCTCAAGGAACTCAACGAACAGGTCTATACGCGCCATCCCGGCGTCCAGACGATCGCCGAGGAATCGACCGCGTGGCCGGGGGTGAGCCGCCCGGTTTACCTCGGCGGACTTGGCTTCGGATTCAAATGGGACATGGGATGGATGCACGACACGCTCGAGTACTTCAGCAAGGAGCCGATCCATCGCCGCTTCCATCATCGCGATCTGACCTTCGGCTTCCTTTACGCGTGGTTCGAAAATTTCATGCTGCCGCTCTCCCACGACGAGGTCGTGTACGGCAAGCGCGCGCTACTCGACAAGATGCCCGGCGACCGCTGGCAGAAGTTTGCCAACCTGCGCTCGCTGTTCGGCTACATGTGGGCGCGCTCCGGCAAGAAGGTGCTATTCATGGGCGGTGAGTTTGGCCAATGGCGCGAATGGAACCACGATGCGAGCCTCGACTGGCATCTGCTCGAGGAGCCCGATCATCGCGGGGTGCACGACCTGGTCCGCGACCTCAATCGCATCTACAAGAACGAACCAGCGCTATGGGAAGCGGACCACGACACGACAGGCTTTCAATGGATCGACGCCAACAACACGGATGAAAACGTAATCGCGTTCATGCGCACCGCGCCGTCGAGCGGCCGCAAGCTGGTCTGCGTGTGCAATTTCTCGCCCGTGGTGCGCACCGGCTATCGGGTTGGTGTTCCCGTGCCGGGATTATATCGCGAGGTGCTGAATACCGACTCGGAGCTCTATGGCGGCAGCAACAAAGGCAATGCCGGCGCCGTGATGGCACAGGCGACTCCCTGGCACGGACTACCGCACTCGCTTGCGCTGATTCTGCCCCCGCTCGCGACTTTGTGGTTCGAAGCCCCGAACTGATTACTCGTCGTCTTCGCGGAGTTTGGATAGGACCGAAAGATCTTCGAGCGTCGAGGTATCGCCGAGCGTGGCATCGCCCGCGGCGATCTGGCGTAGCAGGCGGCGCATGATCTTCCCGCTGCGCGTCTTCGGCAACGCCTCGGTGAAGCGGATGTCGTCGGGGCGCGCCAACGCTCCGATCTCCTTGACGACGTGCTTGCGCAACTCGTCCTTGAGCTTGTCGTCGCCCAGGCGCCCGCCCTCCAGGGTCACGAACGCGACGACCGCCTGCCCCTTCATGTCGTCGGGGCGGCCGACCACCGCCGCCTCCGCGACCGTCAGATGCGAGACCAGTGCACTCTCGATCTCCATCGTGCCCAGCCGATGCCCCGACACGTTAATCACGTCGTCGACGCGGCCCATGATCCAGAAATATCCGTCCTGGTCGCGGCGTGCGCCGTCACCGGTGAAGTACACGCCGTCGATCTGGCTGAAGTACTGCTGCCGGTAGCGCTCCGGGTCGCGGAAAATCGTGCGCAGCATCCCGGGCCACGGCTTGCGGATGACGAGCAGTCCGCCCTGGTTGGGACCGACTGACTTCCCCTCCTGCGTTACGACGTCGGCTGCGACGCCGGGCAGCGGCCGCGTTGCCGAGCCGGGCTTGGTCGCGATCGCGCCGGGCATCGGAGCGATCAGGATTCCGCCGGTCTCGGTCTGCCACCAGGTGTCGACGATCGGGCAGCGCTCGCCTCCGATCGTTTTGTGATACCAGATCCACGCTTCGGGATTGATGGGCTCGCCGACGCTGCCGAGCAGACGGAGGCTCGAGAGGTCGTGCTTCTTGACCCACGAGTCGCCCCACTTGATGAAAGTGCGGATCGCGGTGGGCGCGGTATAAAAGATGTTGACCCGGTATTTTTCGATTATCTGCCAGAAGCGATCGTTCTCGGGAAAATTCGGTGCGCCTTCATACATCACGACCGTGGCGCCCGCGGCGAGCGGTCCGTAAACCGTGTAGCTGTGCCCGGTAACCCAGCCGATGTCGGCGGTGCACCAGTAGACGTCTTCCTCTTTGAGATCGAACACCCACTTCATCGTCATCAGCGTGTGCACCAGATAGCCGCCGATAGTATGCAGGACGCCCTTGGGTTTGCCGGTGGTGCCCGAGGTGTAGAGCGTGTAGAGCGGATGTTCGGAATCGAGATGGGCGGGTTCGCACCTGGGGCTCTCAACCCCTACAACTTCGTCCCACCACAGATCGCGCCCCCTTCGCATGGCGACCTTGCTGCCGACGCGCTTGAGCACCAAGACCTTTTCCACCGAGGGACATTTCTTGAGGGCCTCATCGACGTTGACCTTCAAGTCGACCTGCTGCCCGCGGCGCCATCCTCCGTCGGCGGTGATGACGAGCTTCGCCTCGGCGTCATTGATCCGGTCGGCGAGCGCTTCGGCTGAGAAACCGCCGAACACCACCGAATGGATCGCGCCGATTCGCGCGCACGCGAGCATCGCGATCGCCGCCTCGGGTACCAGCGGCATGTAGATCGCCACACGGTCGCCCCCCTTCACGCCCAGAGTCTTGAGCGCGTTGGCGGCGCGGCCGACTTCCTCGGCGAGCATCTGGTAGGTGAGCACGCGAGAGTCGCCGGGCTCGCCTTCCCAGATAATCGCCGCCTTGTTGCGGCGCGGTCCGGCCAGATGACGATCGACACAATTGTAGGAGGCGTTGAGCTGTCCACCGACGAACCATTTCGCGAACGGAAACTTCCACTCCAGCACTCTGTCGAAGGGTTTGAACCAGTCGAGATTGCGCGCGCACTCGGCCCAGAAGACCTCCGGATCCTGGTCGGCGCGCCCGTAGAGCTGCTCGTATTCGGCCGCGCTCTTGACCCACGCGCGCTCGCTGAACTCCTTGGGGGGCGGGAACTTCCGCGCTTCGGTCAATATCGATTCGATATCGGTGCCGGTGGAGGACATCGCGATTAAACCCTCCCACGCGCTTCGCGTGTTTTCAGGCTCAGATAAAGCGTGGCGGCGTCCTGGATCTCGCGCCGGTTGGAGTGAATTTCGCGCAAACGATCCAGCAACTCGGTCTCGATGCTCGGGACGAGCTCGGCGGCCAGCTCGACGGCGCGCGCCGCCCATCGCAGCGCGACGCGGCCTTCCGGACCACCGAAATCGTCGAAGAACCATGCGCAACTGGTGAGCGAAGATTGCCCTGCGCGCACCATCTCGAACATCCTGAGCAGCCGCTCGCGATTGGCTTCCTCGGTGACCTTGAAACGGGCGAAAAAATCTTCCTGGACGGCAGGGTTGGCGTCTATCAGCACGCGGATTCCGCTCTTGAGCGCGCCCCAATGATCCTGCACCAGCGGCGGTGCGAAACGGTCGTAGAGCGCATCGGTATGATTCTTCACGAAGTCCATCGCGTCGTGGAGCGGAGCGCGCCAGGCCTGCGTGGTACGCGAATCCATTTTACATCCGCAGTCGGAGCGCCATCGCTCGATGCCGTGGGCGCAGCTCCACGAGCTTGCTGACGGTATTTCAAATGAGCCCGCGCGCCGGATGCGCCGCCAGGTACGCCGCGCAGTTGGTGATGACGATATCGTCGCTGCGCTCGAGCGCCATCAGCGCGCGCGCCAGCTCGGAGGCTCCGGTGCGCTTGTGATGGCCGAAGGTCTCGCCGTCGGTGGCGAGCATCACCGCGGCTCCCGGCGGGAACCGCTCGACGGTGGCGCGAATCCATTCGGCAAGCCGCGCGCCGTCCAGCAAGCCGTCGCCGAATGAGATGGTCGACGAGAGCTCGCGATCGAAGCGGAAGATCGCAAGCCGGCGTTCCGCGCTGCGCCACAGGAACGGACCTGCGGTGCGGTCCTCGACGCCGTCGGCGCTGAAGCGGCCCTGCTGTGGCGCGAGGATCACGAATTTCAGGCCCGCATCGGCAACCGACTCGAGCGTGGCTTCATCGGCGGCGCATTCCGGCAGCCACATCCCCTCGGGGGAGCGCCCGAAGCGGTAGACGAAATCCTCGATTCCCCAGGCGATCTGCAGCTCGCGATCGCGCGCGGTGAGCAGCGGTAGGATCGAGTGATTGTAGGATTGCGCGATCGCGTTGCCGTGGCCGCCGTTACGCTCCTGCGAGAGCGCATCGCCGCGCACGAACGCTCGGTACGCGGTTTTCCCGTGTGTCTGCAGCCAGATCGCGAGCGTGGGACCGATATCGAAGTTTATCGATTCATAGTTGTTGCGAACGTGAACGACGATGCCTTCCATCGTATGGGCGTGGGCATTAGCCGTGTAGCATTCGCTGAGAATTCGCTCGTTCCAATTCTGGAACGGGGCGGCGCCGGGTTCCGGTGAAACGAGACCGGTCCAGGGACTTTCGCGCGGTGGCTGGTAGAAATGGCCGTGGATGATTACGTAACGAGGCTCACCCATACAATACTATGTTGCGCCTTCAGGCAGGTGGTCGGTAGACCACTCGCCTACTTGGATTAACAGGGTACGCGGAAGGGCCGTCAGACCCGGCTCAGGCAGTCTTAGGCTGTCGCCGCGCGGAATGAACCTCGAATCGCCGGCTCGCCCTTCTGATTAAGCACGGTCAGCTCGCCTTCGATCAGTTTCTCGCCGTCGGTCTCGGTCTTGGCGGTGACCTTGCCCGTGCAGGTGACGGTGTCGCCCGGCCACACTCGGGTAGCGAAGCGAACCTTGAACTGGCGCACGTTGCCGATTCCCGCGTAGTCGGTCAGCGCTTTCGAGAGCAGCCCCGCGGTGAACATCCCCTGTGCGAACACGGTCGGGATTCCCGCCGCCTCGACGAAGGTCTGATCGTAATGCAGCGGGACGAAGTCGCCCGATGCGCCGGCATAGCGGACAAAGTCGGGGCGCGAAAGGCTCTCGACGATGAACTTCGGAATCTCGTCGCCGACTTTGATCTGATCGTATTTCAATTTCGGTTTCATGCTTTTAACTCACGGGCGCGCGGCCCGCGTCCTTCTCGTTTGGCTTCGCGTCAGATAGCGCTTCCCGTCAGCTCTTTACCGCCTGGCCGGTCTCGATAAGCGTCGAGCGCGCGACTGCGACTTTCTCGCCCCGCTGATTGGTGTACTCGGTTTCCATGACCATGAAGGTCATCTTGCCGCCGCGGCCGCCCTCTTTTTCGTAAAGATCGGCGACGCGTCCGACTCCGGTCAGAGTGTCGCCGACGAAGATCGGCTTGAGCAGTTCAAACTCCTGCTCGCCGTGAAGGATGCGGCGGATGTCGAAGCCGCCCATTCCGGGCCCCGACTCGGCGGTCTGCCAGAAGGCGCTGGTCTGCAGAAAGGTGACCGGCACCGGAATTCCGCCAGCCTCTTTCTTCGCCAGCTCAGGGTCGAAGTAGAGTGGGTTAGGATCTTTGATCGCGCGGGCGAACTCGCGCACCTTGCCCCATTCGATCGGCATCGAAAAGGGCTTGCCCTTCTGTCCGACGATGCTCTTGTCGGCCATCTGAATTATCCTCTCGCTGACGGATCGTGTCCGAATTGCGTGTCTACGTACGGTCCCGAATGCCGTACCACGACCCGCGCGGACGCCACAAGCGCGCAGAGCATCGGCGCGACGGTGTGAAAACCCTGATTGGCGCGGTGAAACGATCGATTGGCGGGCGCGACGGGCATCGCGCCGTCGAGAATCGAACCGTCGCGATTCAGATCAGCCGGTGTAGGTCGCTATCCACCAGGTGTTTCCGTACGAGTCCTTAACGCCGGCGCTACGCTCCTGGTAGGGCTTGTCCGACGGCTCGGCGAGCGAAGTCGCGCCGGCACGAAGGGCGCGCGCATAGGCCGCATCGACGTCCTCGACATAGACATAGATCGAAGCGGGCGTGCCTCCGGCGGGAGGCGGTTCGCCAGCTTCGATCACGATCATGGAGTCGCCGATCTTCGCCTCTATATGAAATCCGTTGGCCCCCACTTTGAGACGCTCCAGTTCCACCGCTCCGAACGCCTGCTTGACCAACTCGGGCAGATCGAGACGGCCGTAGAGATACGGCCGAACGCTGCCGAGGCCATGCCGGATATGTTTCGTTTCGGCGCGCGCGGGGTTTTCCTGGGTCGCCATTTCGCTTAACCTCCCGAGTCCTCGCCGGAGCCTCGACGCGTAATGATTAAACCGCCGGGACGCCGAAAGGTTACTGCGACGCCTATACGACGGAGCGCGGCGATTGGCCACCGTCGACGATCAGCAACGCGCCGGTCACGTAGCTGGAAGCGTCGGAGGCCAGGAAGATACACGGGTACGAAATCTCCTCGATCCGTCCGAAGCGTTGCAGCGCGCGCGAGCGCCGGACTGCTTCCTTCACCGCCGGATTGGGCCATACGCGCGGCGCGGCGCCCTCGGTGTCGATCGGCCCAGGCGCGATACAATTCACGCGAATCCCGTGCTCGCCCCATTCGCCGGAATGCGACGTCGTCAGGTTGATGACGCCCGCCTTCGCCGCGCCGTAAGGCAGCATCGTGGGCGAGCCGTGCACGCCCGCGGTCGATGAGATGTTGATAATCGAGCCGGGAGTCTTATCCGCGATGAATTGGCGCGCCGCCGCCTTCGAGCACAGGAACACGCCGTCGAGGTTGATTCCGACCACCGCGCGCCATCCGTTGGCGGACAGATTGAGGGTCGGCGTTGTGATGCTCGCACCGTGATTGTTGATCAGCACGTCGAGGCGGCCGAAATGCTTGATCGCCTGCGCGACCATCGCATCGCACTGGGCGGCGTCGCGCACGTCGACCACCGTCATCTCACATTTGCCGCCGGCCTTGCGAATCGAGTCGCGCACGGGCTCGAGATGCTCGGTGTTGCGGCTCGCGATCAGCACCGGCGCCCCGCGCGCGGCGAATTCGCGCGCGATCGACTCGCCAATACCAGTTCCGCCGCCGGTCACGATCGTAACCTTGCCTTCGATACTGAATGGGTCCTTCAAGTCTCGGGTTCCTCCTCGATTGGACGCCGCGTCGCAAAAAATTCACCTGCGCGATGGGCCGCGCGGTACGCGCAGCGTCCTCGGGTGCTGGAAATATCGCACGCTTGGAGCAAGTTGGCGAGAGGATCGGCGAGCGGGACAGCCGCCCCGCAGCGGGACTACGGGAAATTGGGCGGCTCTAGTAGGCGCGGGCGACCGCGCGGGCGCGGCCACGACGCCCATGGCTCAGATGCTTGGATCGCGGTGTGATCTTGAGCCGCAGATGCGGGGTGGCGCGAATCTCGAGATCGCGCTGGACCTCGTGCTTCCAGGCGACCATCCGCCGACGCAGGACCGCGGGATTGATCCCGAGGGCGTCGCAAACCGTGTCGAAACTGAAGGCGTGAAGGTTGGTGGCGCCGCCGAGGATCCAGCGCTCGGCGTCGATATAGAGCAGGCGCTTGCGCGTCGATCGCGACAGCACCCCCTGCTGATAAACGTTGATCGCGTCAGCGAGCATCGCGAGCATCAGGCGCTGCTCGCCGGTCAGGCGATGGCCGCCTGAAAGGTCAAAGTATTGGCACGGAAGAATTTGATGAATCCCGATTACGCCGTCTGCCGGCGAGTCGAAAACCGCGTTTGGCCGCATCTCCAGAAGTACCACCGGGAAGTTTCAAGCCCGGGAGGCATGCCACCAGCCTCTCGCTCAGGCCCCCATCGACCGCGATGAGATTATTCCCACCTTCTCAACCATCGCGGTAATGAGTTGGTTCCCGATTCGTCGCCCTTGGCCCGCAAATTCTTAGTGCAGCCGAAATCGAGTCGGCGCGGGCGGGCGGAGGAAGCCGCTAGACTCGGAGCTTATCGAGCATAGCTAGAGAAGGGATCGTCAATCGTTCGACGGCTCGAGCGAAGCCTCAGTCGCGGCAGTTCAATGCGCGAGCGGCGCCTCGCCGGTGGTGCCGCGATGCGCGAGCGCCGCGCGCGCCTGGTCCTCGGCGGCCTGCTGCGCGGGATCGTTGCTGCTCGCGGCATTCTGGTAATGCCGCGTCGCCTCGGCGTGGTTACCCATCGCGGCGTAGGTGCGCGCCAGGTCCACTTCCGCCTGCGGATTTCCCGGACACGCCGTGAGCGCGTCCTGGTAGTAGCCAAGCGCGCGCTCGTAGTCGCCGCTTGAGAATTTTTCGCTGCCGCGCTGGGTTGCTGTCGCCATCACGTCCTTGTCGCATCCGGTTCCCGGCGCGGGAGTATATTGCGGCGGCGTACTGAGCGCGTTGATCTGCTGCTGCATCTGCTCGATCTGCTTCTGCTGCTGATCGATCTGCTGCTTGTTCGCGTCGATCGCCGACTGTAGGCATCCGCTGAACAGCGCGAGGCTCGCCGCCATCGTCATCATGAGAAGCGCCGCGATGGCGATATTGCGGCGGTACGCGGCACGCATCGCATTTATTACCGGCGAGTGAGGCGTCACTGTCAATGGCGTCGGCGCCGATGCGATCGCGGCGCCGTTCTGCTAAGTTGTCGCGCGATCGAATCAACCGGGAGGAAAGGGAAACGTGATGCTTCGAAAAACTCTGGCGATAGCCACCGCAGTAATCATAACCGCCCTCTCCGCGACCGTGGGCCGCGCCGCGGAACCGATACTGCCCCGCGTCGATGCCCAGCACGCGCTCCAGATGCTGCTCGACGGCAACGAGCGGTTCCGGGCGGACAAGATGGAGCATCCCAACCAGACGCCGGCCCGCCGCGAGGAAGTCGCCAAGGGGCAGCGTCCGTTCGCCGCGATCCTGGCCTGCTCCGATTCGCGTACGCCGCCCGAGGTCCTGTTCGATCAGGGACTTGGCGACCTGTTCGTGGCCAGGGTCGCGGGCAACGTCGCCGATCAGGTCGTGATCGAAACCCTCGACTACGCGGTGACCCACCTCGGCGTGCGCCTCATCATGATCCTCGGACACACGCGATGCGGCGCCGTGATCGCCGCGGTGGCCGGGCATGACGAGCCCGGCGACGTCGGTCCGATGCTGCGAGAATTGAAGCCGGCGGTCGCGGCGGCCGAAAAGCTGCCGGGCGACAAGGTTGCCAACGCGGTCCGCGAGAACGTGATGTTGATCGTGAAGGACCTGCGGGCGTCCAAAGAACTGTCCGCCATGGTCAACAGTGGCGACGTCAAAATCGTCGGTGGCATCTACGACCTCTCTAGCGGCAAGATCGAGATGCTCAAGGATTGAACGTCCTAGTCGACTCGAACGCATGTGAACGCGCCTCATTGAGCGCTAGGTCGCACGATAACGCCCCCGATTGCACTGGCCGACATACCATTGCTGGTCGTAGCTGTCAGCGTTACTACATAGCTGCCAGGATTTGCGTAGGTGTGGAATAGCATCTGCGGCGGCAGCAACGAGACTTGCCCGTCGCCGAAGTCCCATCGGAAGGTTTCAAAGTCAACTGTTGGATCGGGCATCGAGATAATGAACCCGACGGTGAGCGGCGCGATGCCGTAGCCGGGAAGCACCTGCAGCCCGATCTGCGGCATCCGCGGCAGCGGAACCGGCGAGAACGTCGGCGCAGCCTCGGGAGCGCCCGGCTCGGTCGGGGCCGCGGCGGGCGCCATCGGCTCCATCTCCTGGGCGCGCGCGCCCCCGCGCATCGCGACCGTTACGATCGCGAGCATCGCGGCGGCCACGGCCGCGCTCGCGACGACGCGCATCGCGCGTCCCATTACTGACCTGATGCGCGACACGATCTGCTGCCGCGCGCGAATCCGCCTCATCACTGCATCACGATACCGCCGTCCGGATGCAGAATCGAACCGGTGTAGTAGCGCGCCTCGTCGCTGGCCAGGAACAGCGCGGTGTTGGCGACGTCGACCGCCTCGCCGATCTTTCCCAGCGGCACGCGTTGCATCAGTTGCGCCGCGATCGGACTTTCTTCGAGCCCCGCCGTCATCGGGGTGCGGATGAAGCCGGGGCCGATCGCGTTGGCGGTGATGTTATGCGGCGCGAGCTCGGTCGCGAGCACCCTGGTCAGCATCCAGACGCCGGCTTTGCTCACCGAATATTCCCCGACGCCGGGCGTGGCCAGGCGCGCGGCTGCCGACGCGATATTTATGATGCGGCCGCCTTTGCCCGCCTTGATCATCGCGCGCGCGACCGCGCGGTCAGTGAGGAACACGCCGTCCAGGTTGACGCTCAGCACCTTCTTCCAGTCGGCGAGCGGCTTGTCGATCAGCGGCGCCATCGCGGGCGTGCCCTCCTCGCCATAGCGCGCGTGCGAGAGCCCCGCCGCGGCGACCACGATATCGACGCCGCCAAGCTCGGCCACCATCCGCTCGACCATCGCGTCGACTTGCGCCTCGACGCTGGTGTCGACCTGATGCGCGATCGCTTTGCGGCCGAGCTTGCGGACCATTCCGGCGGTTTCCTCGGCCGCGGCAAGGTGTCGATCGCCGACGCAAATGTTGGCGCCCTCTTCGGCGAAGCGAATCGCGGTCGCGCGGCCGATTCCGCTCGCGCCGCCGGTGATCAACGCATTTTTATTATCGAGTCGTAGTGCCATCCGGCTAACTCCTGTTCAAAGGTTGCGCGTCGCGCGGCAAAGACTGCGCGGCGCGCCGCCAAAATCGCGCGCCGCGCACGAGCGCCGGCGCATCACGCGCATCTCAATCGGGTTGTTACCACGCATCGCGGCTCGCCTGCCAGCCGCTCCCGCACGCGTTGTAACAATTGCAGTCATCAGGTAGAAGCGCCGAAAGTTCTCATTCGAAGCGAGCCGCAAAGCCCGGCGACCAGGGAGGGGAAATGTCACAGCTTGGGACTTTTGATCAGGATCCGGCCGGCAACGCGACGCGCGGTGCAGCGGTCACGATAACCGCCGCAGTCGTGATCTTTCTAGCACTGGCGGGAAACCATGCGTGGGCTTTCCCGACCCGCCCGCAACCGGCGGCAGCATTGGTGTCGCAGAAAACCCGGCTGCCGGCGTACAACGATTTTCTCCGCCTGATTTTCGCGAATCTGAATCCGCCGCCCACGACCCTGGGCGCTCCGAGCGCCTACCGGGTTTTCTTCGGCGCGACGGCTTTCTACCGGCCGCCGATCACGATCGCCCAGATCGCGACCTTCTCCGGCATCCCGGTGAATTCCTCGGTGTCGTTGTTTGCGATTCGCTGTATGCCGCCCGCGGACTCTCAAGCCGATCCGGCGCTCGCGATGTGGCCCAACATGATTTCCCGGATGCTGACTGACTACGAGGCGAATCCGCCCACGCCCGACACGCCCGACGAAGCGATCCAAACCATCGCGAGCACGTTCGAGGATTTCAAAAGCCCGGTGCTGACCGCACCTCTGGAAAACGCGCTCGAGGTCGGCAAACAATTCTTCGAGGACTTTCCGCAAAGCGGGCCGCCGCAGTTCACCGCCGCGCAGATGCAGCAGCAGGTGGCCAGGCGCTTTGGCATGTTCACGGCGTTCACCGGCCTTGGCTACGCGGCCGAGGGGACGGGCGCATCGCCGTCGTTGGACTCAGCGCAGGCGATACAATCGATGGTCATTCCGGACTTCATACTAAAGAACGTCACGCTGGCCGAGGCGGGCTGCTACTGCGTCGAGCTACCGCCGACGATAAGGAACCGCGACCAGCGCAAACTCGATCCCAGCTTCATTCTACGCAACGGCGGCAACGGGTCGTGCGTGACAGTCGATCGCCTGCCGTACAGCGGCGAAGAAGACTAGGCAGGGGCTGGCCCCTGCACCCCAGCAGGGGGTGACCCCTGCACTCACCTGCTTACACAAGAACCGGCTCCGTTGTCGCCGGGGGATAATATTGTCGCATCGCTATGCCGCCGGCCTGGTATCGGGTGTCCTGCCATGCAGCTTGTCCGAGCCCGAAACTCTCACCCTTGACGTTGACGATGATCGATTAGTGCGGGCTACGATCGAGTATTCATTTGAATTGGTTCGGATAGGCAACGGCAAGTCTGCCGATGTCGACTCCATCCACCACACCGTAAGCGACTCGATTCCCTTGCAGGGCAGTTCCAATTGCGAATGCCTGCATCTGAGAAATAATTGACGGATCGATTTGCTCGATGTACACGACGAGGAACACTTCTGCGGGTTCGTCAAAGAGTCGATTGATCTGATCTCCATTTTTCCCCATTTTCGCCGGCACCAGTTTGCCCCTGGTACCCTTTCCCTTAAAGGCAATTGCTGCGGGCACCCGCCGCCCTTTGAAGCGGAGTCGCGTCGTAAAGAGGTCGCTCTTCTCGCCACCCCAATCCTTGAAGGACCCCGACTCTCCGATAATTCTCTTAAACGCGCCCTTGAGTTTTTTTTCGGGGAGTCGCCCTAGCGACTTCGATGGCGGCGCTTGTTTTTTTACTTTTGAAAAGGAATCTATCTCGTCGATACTGATAAATTTTGCCTTCAGAGCCGATGCCGGAAATGGCACACTGACAGTCGCGCTCGCTAAGCGAGATATCTTAGTTGGCAAGCGCTCGAGTTTCTTTTTATTCGATGCCAAATTAAGAACAAATTTGTAACGCGAAGCGAACTCCGACTTCTTCTTGTAGCCGCCGGGAACTTTTTCGACTAAGAGACCGGCCATTTTCCCGTCCTTCGTTTAGGACATGGTTTTGGGAAAGGCCGGTCTTGTCCATGATCTCCAGAACGGTCTTGACTTGCTTTTTGCCTTCGTAGACCGTTTTAAAAATTGCCTGGCGGTGCTTCGAGCGGCCAAGTATTCGTGCGGCTGTCGCCATTTGGTCATTCCAATTGGACAACAGGTCGGATACCGGGATGGGTGCGAGCGACACTATCGTTTCTTGACCCTTCTGGCGGGAACGATCCTAGTGATCGTGCTGTTATCGACATGTAGTACATTCGCGACATCCTTGGCCTGCACCCCATTTGTAATCAGGCTTAGAATGAGCAACTTCCTAATGTCTTCGAGTAGGGGGATGACTCTCTTATCCATCGCTTTTTTTCTTGGGCTTCTTAAGGCCTTTGAGAATATCTGTCACGCGCTGGTTGCCCATTCCCAGCCGGCGAGCAATGGAGTGCTGATCCATATCTGTCTGTACATATAGAGCGATCGCGCCAAGCCTCTCGATCAAATCCGTCAAACGCTCGACACGAATTCCTATTTCGCCGCGTCGTTCACTCATTTTTCTTGATCCCCTTCAAAAGCGCGTTTACAACGTTGGCGCGCAATTTCACTTTCTTCGCGATTGCCGACTGCGGGACACCCAGTTGAAACAATTGCACAATAAGAATCTTCTTCAGAAGATCCGCGAGTTCGCTCTCAGAGCCCGAGATAACCTTCTTTTCTGCCATGACAATTACCTGTGTTTTTTGCCGGCGCGACTTTTGATTACCTCAACAGTCCCTTTAGTGGTACCCACAATGTCCGCGACTTCTTGGTTGGGAAGCTTGAGCCGCGCTAGAAGTTCGACCTTCTGAGCAATATTTTTTGCCTCAATTTCGGGCGACAGCAAGACGAGGAGTACGGCACTTAACTTATTTGAGATGACCTCTAGCAATTGGTCGTTTTTCATCTTTCTGCTTTTTTGCTTTTACGCAGGGTGGTCAATTCTTTGCTCACATAGCCGGGTGTTCTACCCAAGATTTCTGCTATATCTTTTGGACGCACGCCTAGTTCCGAAAGAAGCTGAATTTGGTCGCGTAGCGGCGGGCTTTTTCCAGATTCAGGCAAACCTCTGAGGAGTAACGCGACGATTACCCCCAAGCGCTTAATTACTTCAGTGAGATCGTTAGTTTTTTGCATTTAAGTAAGGAGCTAAGCCACCAGTACTCTTATTGCCCTGTCAAATGAAGGCTGTCAAGAGCGCTGCTTAACTACTCTCCACAGCTCCTCGTTGGTCGTGGATCGGCTTCTCGTTTCGTTGCGTCCGCGATGAGCGCCGGGAGGCTCGGAGATCGGGCCGTCGCCGAAACTTAATGACGACAAAGAGACTATTCGGAAATCACGCAGAGCTCCTGTCCGGGAATGAACCGCTATGCTAAGGCGTGCGACTAGGCATAGATGCTTTCCAGGGAAAACGTGCTGCGAATTGTCGTTCGGCGCGACTTCATCCTAATCAACGGCGACGACGAGTCTTGCGTACCATTCGATTCTTCTGGACCGGCACTGCCTCTTCTTTTTCGCCGAGCGGGCGGAGGCACGCGACCTGAGCATCTACCGCATCGGGGGTGAGCGGCGACGGATTTTGCGTACTGGTGATCGCCTGCATTATAGCCGAGAAGAAGATTAGGCAGTCGAGGGTCACGGAGCCGTTCTGCGGGCTTACTGAAAAAATGCAAGGCATGGCATCTAATGCCATGTACTCAGATGAAGACGATGACATTCTCGATCAGACCGATTAGCGAGGTGGCGGGCGACTTCGCTAAGACCTTTGACCCGGTCCGGGCGGGACGGCGAGTTTCAAAACGGGCGCGTGATGAGGTCGGCTTCACCAGTCTTGAGGCGGCGCGCAATTTCCTTACGCGCGAGAGGATCGCGCTGATGCGGACGATTCGAACCCGTCGTCCGGGCTCGCTCTATGCGCTTGCGAAGATGGTCAGCCGCGACTTCAAAAACGTCCAGGAGGATGTTGCGATTTTGCAGCGGCTTGGCCTGATGCGAATCTCCAAAAAGGCGCGCGGGAAGCGCAACGTTAAAGTGCCGCGGGTACTGTTTGAGGAGATCGCGCTTAAGATCGCTATCTGAGCGGGCGGCCGTTCTTCTCTGTCGTGCGGCGCGAGCGGTACAACGTTCTTCTCCGGCGACAATGGAGCCGGTTCTTGCGTGGGTAGTGGGTGCAGGGGTCAGCCCCTGCTCTTTATGTTTCCGACGATGGCTGTTTCCGTGTCGCTCATGGTTTTTTCTATGTTCGAAACCGTTTGCAGGAGTTTCGCGCGCGCGTCCATGAGCATCTGCAACTGCATAATGCCCATCTCGCTGATCTCGTTCTCTGAATCAAGGTTGTTTTGCAGCAGATTTTGTATTTGTTTAAGTTGCGCCGTTGATATTGCGCCGGTCCGATTTAGAGAAGTTAAAAAGCTCAAAATCATGACTTTCTCAATATCAGATGCAGCGTGAAGAACTTTTGATCGCGCCTCGGCGAGCATTCGCAGCAGCATAGTTCCCCGTCTCCACGGTATTTTAGAGAGCAGCCTCAAGCCGGTTTCGCAGCATCAAGTCAAATATCATCGGCGAAAGCACCGCAAGGGTTCTCCGAATTTCGCCGTCGCCGGAAGGTCGGGACGCGCGCACGATGCTCGGGGTTTAGGCCATCGGAGACTTCCACAATTCACAGGCAGAATCACCCTGCTCCGTGCTTTGCCGGATTACTCTCCGAAGGGATACGCTCGCCGCCAGGCGGAATGAAACGCGATGAAACTGCCCGATCCGACGCCCACGTCTGAAGAGCAATTGGCCGCGATCGCTGCGCGCCACGGAATTCGTTTCCAACAAGCCAGGCTCGTCGAGCAGTCCGGGATAATCAACTCGGTTTATTTCCTCGACGATCACCTGGTACTGCGAATACCGCGAAACCATCCCACCCACGTCATCCATGCGCGCCGCGAAGCTATCGCGATTCCGGCGGCTATCGCCGCCGGCGTGCGGACGGCCAGGCTGGTCGCCTTCGACGAGCGATGCGACATCGTGCCGGTGCCCTATCTGATCGTCGAGCGAGTGCCCGGCGTCAATCTGGAGTCGCTCGAACCGGAGCCGATTGCGATGCCGGGAGTGTGGCGTGATCTCGGGCGCGATCTGGCTCGTCTGCATGCGGGAGCCGGTCCCGCCACGCTGTCGAGCTTGTCCCCCGGTATTGATTTCGATTTCACCGATCCGCGCTTGATGGCAGAGCAGCTGGCCGTTGATGGGTGGATTTCCCCGACCGAGGTCCGGTGGCTCCTCCTCTGGCTGGAAGGGCTCGCTCCAGCAGCTGCACGACCAGTCAAGACGCGATTCGTCCACGCCGACGTGCAAATGTCCAACATCATGGTGGATCCTCAATCACGCCGATTTCGGGCTCTTATTGATTGGGGCTGCGCAGGCCTGGGCGACGCTGCCGGGTTGGACTTTGTTCCGATGCCTCTCGCGGCCGTGCCGCTTCTCCTGGCGGGTCATCGAGAAGTAGCGCCGCTCGATGATGACGATAGTGCCGAGGCGCGGATCCTTTGGTGGCGATTGCGGATGCTGTTGAGCGTGATGCCCCGTGGCGCGGCGCGCGGGATGTCTTGGGGAGAACGCCCGATTGCGTGGCTCTTCGATCTAGCGCGCTTTTTCTCGGAGCCGCCAAACGACCGCTGGCGCGCCATCGCACCATCTTCGTTTGTCGGCGGCGCGAAGTTCGAAGTCTGATGAGCGCGTTTCGCCGGTCGTGATGCGACGCCCCCTCGACGAGTTGAGCAGCGAGGCCAGGCTTTCTCGCCGACCGTACGAGCATTGAGGAGCAATGGATGAAAGCGATCGTATTTCAGAACCGGCCGGCGAGACGGCTGCTCCGAGGAAACCACGCGTGCTACATCCGAACCGAGCACAGCTATTTCGCTTCAGGGATTGTCTTTATCGGGAGGTGACTGGAACCTCTTTGATGATCTCACCGGTGTCGGGATTTACAAGGTAGGTCTTGCCGGTTTCGGTGTCGCTCCATACCGCATCGGAATGGGTTATAGTCCCGAGGTTATCGGTCGGCGTTTGCGAGTAGCACCCTTCCGGGTGTTTCCGGCATTCCAATAGAATCCGGGCTTTTCTATTGCACTGGTCGGGATGCGCGTCGCAGAAAATCTTTTGTTGCGATTGTTCCCATTCGATCTCTTTCGCGTATTGCTCCGGAGTCTGGTTTGGGTTGAACGGATGCGCGAATATCGGCCCCACCGAGCACCCTCTACCATCCTTGGTTATGCCATTCTCATCAGGGCCGCATGGCGGCGGAGGCGGATTACCCCGTGTTACCGAAACCTCGGAAGGAGCTGGCTGCGCGAGCGCGATGAGCGCGCTGGCTTGGAACAACGATCCAGCCGTTGCGAATGCCACTGCCAAGCCCAAAATTGCGCGTGCTTTCATCCAACCATTCCAGCCGGGAGTTGCCTTGGAACACCCGTCAATAATTTATCCCGCTTCTATCGCCGGATTCTTATCTCAGAATGCCAGATTCTGAAAGAAAGGCGATTAAAAACCCAAGAAGAACCTGGTCAGAAAAAAACGAATGGACAACCCGAGCCAAGCGGCCGCCGACGATAAGGAACCGCGACCAGCGCAAACTCGATCCCGGCTTCATCCTACGAAACGGCGGCAACGGGTCCTGCGTGACGGTCGACCGGCTGCCGTACAGCGGCGAAGAAGAGTAGGCAGGGGCTGGCCCCTGCACCCCAGCAGGGGTGACCCCTGCACTCATCTGCTTACACAAGAACCGGCTCCGTTGTCGCCGGGGAATAACATTGCTGCATCGGTATGCCGTCGGCCTGGTATCGCGATAACGGCTCAAATAAGGGGGCATCCTCCAGCGCCTCCATCTGATGCACCAGCCCTGGAGGGACGTCCATGCAACTCGCCGGCGGCGATCTCGAATTCCTCGATTGTTTCGCTATTCGGCGAGTCCTTGACGCGAATCCTCAGCCGACCGCTATGGAGGTAGAAGGACTCGGTTTTCAGTTGATGGTAATGGAGCGAACAGCGTTTGCCCTTGTCGATTTCCAGAATTTTGCCGCAATAGAGTGCGTTGTTCGCGATCCAGACCTCTCGGCCCCACCCCGTGGGTTCAATCTGTACAGGCTTGCGTGCCCGACTCATGTCCGGCTCCTTCATGTTAAACGCCTTTAAAGATGATGTATTAGAACACCAAGCGGTCGACGGAGATCGTATATGCGTGATTACGGACGGATCGGGAGAGCTGACGAAGGTAACACCAAACCATGAAGTTTCCAAAACGCGCAGACACCCATGTGCTTGAATCCGAATCCTGGCGACTCCTTCAGACTCTGGCACCTCACGAGTGGATTGTGAGAGAGCTAACCGAGAGGGACTACGGAATTGATTGCTATATCGAGCTTGTGTCCGCCGAGGGATATATTACCCTCAATCGATGTTGGCGAAGCCCGCGTTTACAAAACGGGAAGTCTAAGAGCGGATTGTTGTTGAACGCTGCTTCTCGCCAGTTATCCTGACCAGTTTCCGCTTGTAGTCCAGCGACACGCGAACGGCCGTCTTATCGAACGCATTTCCTCCAAGCAAAGCCGGGCTCTGAATGACGAAGGGTTCTTCGCAGCTAAACTCTATCTTCTCGCCTTTGGCATTGATTCCACCAAACCGAAGGATCGCTCCGCTAAAAACATTCTGCGCTACAGTACCGGACGCAGTATGGCCGATCACACTGCCCCAGTACTCAAGATGCATTCCCTTGAGACAATTCGATTCGATGGAGCTAATATTCGATCCTGAGTCAATTATAAACTTGCGGCTTCTTACTATTGTTTTCGACTTGCGCCTTCCGACGACTCGGACCCCGATTGTCGGTAGTCCTCCGAGCTTCGGATCAAAATGGGTATCTCCGTACGCCATAGAATCGCTTTCCGCTCAGGGAACCTGCTCGATGTAAAATAGCAAGGCAGCGTCAACGGCATGAACGTGCGAAATAACTTCAACTATCGAATTTCCGACGTACCGTTTTCCGCCTGCATAGCCGACGTACAGCCCGCCAAATCTTCGTTCGATTGTTGCTCGATGGCGTCCGAATTCTTTTGCTTGCTTTCTTGACTCTCTCGCTTGAGCAGCGGTAATAAAGCCGCTCGCGCGATCCCGCCTGAGCACGTCGGATAGATTGGAAAGGGCTAACGGACCTCTGAGGTTGCGCATGACAGTATTCCTAATGCTCCAATTCGGCACGGAACGCGTCAGCCATCTACATGTTGAGCGCGCAGAAGGTCGCCTGACGCCGCTCGTCGTGGCCGATTACAACTCTTTTCATCCGTAGTCGACAAGCGAGTTATCTATCAGGAATTGAGAATTGATCGGCAATACCTTCAACTATCGCACTGCATAGAAAGTAGTACAACGGTCTCTCACCCTCCGCCCACCTTAGTCTTCCGGCCATCCCGCAAAGGGATATTTCTTCCGCACGATCTTTTTGATCACGTCCTTCTAATCGACGTTATTCTTCTCGGGCTTTGATTTAGGCTTTGGAGCCTTGCCCAGTTTGTCCTTTGCTTTTTTCGGCATGCCCATGCATACCGCAATAATGAAGCCGACCTTTCACATCCCAGCCAGCTTACGCCGTTCATAAAGTTGGCGCGCGCTCCGCACGCTTCCGTCTACCGAGCCGCTAACGTAGGGCGCTTGAATGTAAATTCGCATTCACTGAACATAAAGACCTGTTAACCGGAATTTCCATTTTCAATCCTCAGTCAGACTCGCACCGACACCGGGAGTTTTGCAAACGCGAAGTTGGAGCCCTGTTTTGAGTCAAAAGGGCTTTCCACCCGCCGCAACGGGCCAGTTCGGCCTCCCGTTGACATAAAGATACTCGAACCTGCCGCTTCTCCGACCTTTAGCCGACCGCTGTGAAGATAGAAAGACTCTGTCTCAGTTGATGGTAGTGAAGCGAGCAGCGTTTGCCCTTCTCAATTTCCAGAATTTTGCCGCAATAGAGCGGGGTGTTGGCGATCCAGGCCTCGCGTCCCCATCCTTTGGGTTCAATATGTACCGGCTTGCGTGCCCGATTCATCTTGCGTCTCCTTCATGCTCGAGAACAGTTCTAGTCATTTCTCACGAGCGGATATCACACTCCACTGCGATGGGTTGCGAGCCGATTTGCAAATTTCCGGCTATTAACTGGCCATTAGTCATTTGAATGCTCGGAGTGAGTGCTTGCCCCGTCACGAGATTTAGCGTGCGGATTTTCGCAGGCTTCGCCTGGCCTGCACTCCAGACGAGGCGCCCATTAATTTGGTTGTTGTCCTGGTATGGACCGGCGCTCCAGAGAAATACCGCGTATCCACGGCGAGTAGCGAACCAGTATGCCTGCACGCCCTGCACGGTCGAACGTACCTCTGGCAAAGCGGACCAGGTCGGATTCGGCGATGTGTCACGTTGGATTTCCACGGTCGCAGCCGGATTCGGAAGGGATGCCCAGTCGGGATTCAACACGCGGGCGATCCGTTGCAGCGCGAAGTACGCGGGTTTCGGAGTATAGTTACGACTGGCAGATCTCACGATGCCAAAGTTCTGTTCGGCATCGGAAGGGTTCTGACCTTCATCGGCCAGTTCGTATACCGTCCATAGCCTGACTCCCTGTGACAGACCCAGTATCAAGCCGCGAGCATGATAAGCCGCCTGCGTCTCAACAGAGACGCAGGCATACAAGGTATGAGCAGTCGCCGGACCGCAAGTGGGAAAACCATACTCGGTTACGAATGGCTGAAGTGAGTGGCCAAGGTATTTTTCGGGCCCGTCGATGCTGGCGATTCGAAGGTACGAAGTGAGACTCTGGTCTCCATCGGCGGACGGGACCCCGTCGCGCAGATCGACTAACAATCCTCCCCACGGGACGCTCTCAGCGGGAAGACGAAAGGTATATGGATGAAGTGCGATACCATCAAGACCTTCGAAGTCGGCGGCATGACGCTGCATGGCATAGACCCATGCGGGCCCTTCGATGTTCGCGATAATGAGGGCACGCGGATTCACTTGACGAATCGCGGCGGTCGCTTGCCTAACCAGTTCTGAGTAAGCATCCAGCCACGGCGCACTTCCTCGTCCGTTCCAGCTTCCTCCGTACTGCGCAAGGAAATCGAAGTTCGAAGGTTCGTTCCAGATTTGATACGCGACGACCGGCGCATTTTTGAAAATGCCCGCCGCCCAGGCTGCATAGCGAGCGAAAGCCGTAGGATCCAGAGGGTTCGCGTATATCTTGTTCGCTCTGAACAGCAGTACAACAATGCTTAACTTTGAAGCCGTGATTTCTGCGACGACGCGGCGAATTTCGGGTGTTAGGGAGTAGCGGCCCGCTACACTCTCGTTAGTCGCCCATTCGCCGGGTGTTAGAACGACGACCCGTGCTCCTAGTCGTCTGATCAAATTGAGTTGCAGGTCATCTTGTACCGGGTCCTGGCCTATCTTAGCCACGACACCCAAACCCAACGAAGAAAACCCGGCTGAAACGGTTGTGCGCAGGAAGATCGGGTTGTCTTCGGCGGCTCGAGTGTTCGAAGCGGCTCTCACATAGACAACAGTGAATGTGGCAAGGGCCAGGGCAAGCCGTGTCCAGTGGAATTGTCTGTGGTTTGCTGGAAACATATTCAAGGCGCTCAATCAGCTTATGCGCAAGTTCGGAGTTAATACGACCACAGGCGGTCTACCCGGAACGCAGCCCACAACTGCGCTCAGTTCATCGTCCACTGATTTGTCCTCAGCGTGAGCCACTACCCATGCGTGCCGGCTAGTAGCGACGATCAGAGCTCAGGCGACCCATACTGAGGCGAGCTGATGTCAGCGCTCCCGCGGCGATCAGAAGGGCCAACTTAAAAAGCTGAGTCTAAAGGCAACAATCGGATGAGCGCTTATACGCAGGAAATGGCCAAAGCGAAACGTTCGCAAGCCATGGACTATTGAAAGGTTTCTGGTGCTTTTCCGCAAAAATCTTCGCCAGTCCTAGCCAATCCGCCGAAATACCACTCTCGAAAACTTGCTATTCGCTCCCAACATCTCGAACTTCATGCCCGTGGTGTCGACAAATTCAGCGAAAGCTCGAAGCTCATTGGCCCGGTCCGCAAACTCATCAAAGTAGATATAAGTTCCAGGCACCACCAGTTGTCGCAGTGTTGTTAGTACGTAAATAGTGGAAGAGTAAAGATCCGCGTCCATATTGATAACGAGCTCTTGATGCGGAGGCGCAATGTATCCTGGCAGCGTCTGATCAAACCAACCTTTAAAGAATTTGACTCGCCGGTCAGCTATCTTTGGAATCCTACCGCTGGTAGAAAAGTGGCCTTTCCTCATCACCATGTTCCAGGTCTCAGGTAGACCTTCGAAGCTGTCAAATCCGTGCAAACTGGCTTTGGAATGTTTAAGCCGGCTCGCCCAGTACCTAATCGATTCGCCTTCAAACACTCCGAACTCCAGATACAAAACCTCGCGTTCGGCCACTTCTTTGATGATCAGATCGAATAGCTCGCGATCTTGCTTGACGCGAATGCGAGGCCGAAATCCGTTACTCGCGAGCCATCTACCAGTTTCTGCGTAGTTGATTGCAGCGTTGAGGTTGTGAACGGCTTTCTCAGAAAGCGTCGACCCTGCACGAGCCAGGAGAGTCTTGACGAGATCATGCATTGTAATTTCCTAAGGTAATGAGTAGATGAACCGATCAAGTCGGCCTTTTTCAGGCGCTGGACGACCGTACCGGTTTGCTGGTCGAGTCTCATGATTGAGCCACCGCAATAAATTTTATGAATCAATCTAGACAAAACAAACCGAAGTACGGACCACACTTCGAGCGCGTTTGTTATTTGACAATGCGGCGGCCTTTGCGGCACGCAGTAAGTTTCGAGCTCGCGCCAAACTGTCACTCAAGACGAATAGGTTGATGCACAAGATAACTAATGTAACGCACAAGATAACACCTTCGCAGGATGAGAAGCTATTAAATAGTGAACAAAATCTGCGTCCAGTACATCCCGTCGCGTTAGATTACTGGTTGCGTGCGGGGTTTAGGGACTTAAGGAGTGGTAGTTTTATCGTTGGACTGGCGTTAAGTCAAAATACTTATTCTATTTAGACGTAACGACATATGTCGCGACGGGCTTGGAGCAACGTGGAGTTTGCGTGTTGTGCGCCAAGCTCGCACGATCAGTGCGTCTAGCCGCTACACAGCAAATCGAGCGGTCTGTAGGCGCTCTGGAGGCGCTGGCTCCACTCATAGCTCGGCAAGTCGTAGGCACGTAAAGACGTCGAGACAGGCGATCGATACCGCACGTACTCTTTGAGGAGATCGCGCTCAAGATTGCGATCTGAGTGAGAGTCCGTTTTTTCGCCGTCGTGCGGCGCAAGCGACACACCGTTGTTCTCCGGCGACGACGGAGCCGGTTCTTGCGTGGGTAGTAGGTGCAGGGGTCAGCCCCTGCTCAGTTCTTTATGTTTCCGACGATGGCTGTGTCCGTGTCGCTCATGGATTTTTCTATGTCAGAAAGCGTTAGTAGGAGTTTTGCGCGCGCGTCCATGAGCAGCTGCAACTGCATACCCCCCATCTCGCGATCTCGTTCTCCGAATCAAGGTTGTAATGAAGCAGGTTTTGCATTTGATGAAGTTGTGCCGTTGTTATCGCGCCAGTCCGATTAAGAGAGGTTAAAAAGCTCAAAATTATGACTTTCTCAATATCAGATGCAGCGTGAAGAACCTTCGATCGCGCCTCGGTGAGCATTCGCAGCAGCATAGTTCCCCCATCTCGACGGTATTTTAGAGAGCAGCCTCAAGCCGGTTTCGCATCATCCTCGTGCGCTGTTGCCGACGCTATTGGCCTGCCCGAACGACGGACCGGATCGGCCGAAGAGAAAATGGAATCGGCTATTACCAGCGCATTCGCCGCCGCCATCTTCCTTGTCGGCGCGCATCCCGCCGCCGCTCAATCCCGGGTCCCAGAGATGTCGGATCTCTGAAGCTAAAACCTCCTGATAACCCTATAGTTAGTTTTACGTTGTTTAGTTAGCCTCACTCCGCGCTTTCTGGTAGATTGCGGGGGCGCTGAAAAATGCGCTCGGTGGCCACAATATGTCGCGGAGCAACTGGAAATCAGTCCAGCGCCCGATGCCGAAGGCCGGTCTGTCGGCGGCACTCCTCGCGCTGCTTGCCGCGGTGATGGCGTTCGGCACCGCCGGATGCTTTCTGCCGGTGCTTACGATCATCCCGTCGGTGATCAGTCTTGCCCATGCGGTTTACACGATGAACAGCGGCACCGACGACAGCGACAATGCGAAGAATCAAGCCGCTGAGGAGGCAGCCGAGGCGCCGAGCACGCCGCTACGCAAAATGACTTCCGAGAATCTGTGCCAGATGCTGGCGATTACGCGTCCGAATCTGGTGTTGGTCGAGTTGCGCAAGAACGGCGACAGGCGCTCCCGAGTACCGCGAACTTCGCATGCTGAATTCCGCCGACGAAGCGCATTGGGCTCCTATAGTCGACAGCGAAACCGGTCCGAACGGCTGGCTTCCAGCGGTGAACTTTCTCAAGATGGATTTCAATCCCCCTCTGACTGCCGCAATTCCCGACGCCGGGACCTGCTACCTTGCCTATGCGCCAAGCGCGATAGACCCGAACGATCCCAACAAGGCTGCGGAACTCAAGGCGAGTCTTGGAAGTGAAGAGGGAACTTTCTCCTGGGCCGGACAAGTCTATGAATACGCGGTAGCGCGGACGGCGCCCTGCCTTTCCCAATCCTCATTGCAATAGCAAGCGAAAGCCGCGGACTGGCGTGTTCGATGCGAGCTGTCCGGCCGCCGCGCCGAAACTTATTTCTTCGGCTTGATGTCCACGCCCTGGTCGGGGTCCATCCCCATCGAGCGTATGGACGCGTCGAACCGCGGCTGCATCCGCGCATCATCCTCGCCGAGCTCGCGCGTGTAGCAGCAGTACTCGAGCGACATCCCGTTGGGGTCCTTGAAATAGATCGACTTGGCCCAGTCGTGGTCGACGACCTCAGTCACCTTGACGCCCTTGGCGATGAGCTCCTCGCGTTTGTGGAGCAACGCGGGCTCGTTCCCCGCCTCGAACGCGAAGTGATAGAAAGCGGCCGGCACGCCGAGCCCGCGGTTGATTCCGGCGTCGTACTCTGCTGGTACGCCGGGCACGCCGCGCGCCTCCATGAACGCGATCAGCTGATCGCGGCCGGTGTCGAAAAAGATGTGCCGGATGCATCCGCCCTCGGTGATGTTGATGGTGTCGCAGCGCACCGGCTTGAAGCCGAGCACCCCTTCGTAAAACGCGCGGGTCTTATCGAGGTCGAGGGTCGACAGCCCGATGTGCGAGAAGCCCTTGTGCGCCATGGCATTGCCTCCTGCTCACGCTTCGTCTCGCCGCCCAGAGGAAAGAGCGCGGGCCAGATCGACGTGAATTGATCGATTCGATAGCGCCGCGACCGCCCATAGTCAAACCGGCGCGCACTAATGCTTCTTGTCGGCGCCTCCGCGGCGCCGATCAGAAGAGAGATCGTCCGATTGCGCTGGCCCGCTGCGCTGTTAGTCTCTGCGCTGAATTCGGAAGTGTCGTTTTGCGCAATTGGCAGCTGAAACTTTCAGGAGACCGATCGACATGGCGGAAAAGGTAGCGATCGTAACTGGCGCAGGCTCGGGCATCGGCAAGCATGCGGCGCTCGCCCTGATGCGCGAGGGGTACGCGGTGGTATTCGCCGGGCGGCGATTGGAACTGATCGAGGCGGCGGCCGTCGAGGGACGCGATGCGGGAGCGCCCGCGTTGGCGGTGCAGACCGATGTGCGCGATCCGGAATCTGTCCGGAACCTGTTCGCCAGGACCCAAGAGGCTTTCGGCCGGCTCGACGTGTTGTTCAATAACGCGGGGATTGGCGCTCCCGCCGTGCCGCTGGAGGATCTTTCCTACGAACGCTGGCGCGCAGTGGTGGAAACCAATCTGACCGGCGCGTTCCTGTGCACGCAGGAGGCCTTCCGCATCATGAAGACGCAGCAGCCGCGCGGCGGACGCATCATCAACAACGGCTCGATCTCGGCGCATACGCCGCGTCCGAATTCGGCGCCCTACACTTCGACCAAGCATGCGATGACCGGGCTGACCAAGTCGACGTCGCTCGACGGCCGCAAGTACGACATTGCCTGCGGCCAAATCGACATCGGCAACGCCGCAACCGAGATGACCGCGCGCATGGCGCAAGGCGTACCGCAGGCCTCCGGCGAAATCGCGGTCGAGGCCACCTTCGACGTCGAGCACGTTGCGCGCGCGGTGGTTTACATGGCCACTCTGCCGCTCAACGCAAACGTCCAGTTCATCACGATTATGGCGACCAAAATGCCATTCGCAGGCAGGGGCTGAGCCCTGCACTCACCACTTACGCAAGAACCGGCTCCGTTGTCGCCGGAGAGTGAGACTGCTGCATCGGGGTTAGCTGGCGAGCGTCGAGGTAGGAGGTGAGCGTCGCGGGGTTGCCCTCGGGATCTGCCAGCGCCACATAGCCGTCGGGTCGCACGAGATAGACAGCATTGCGCCGCAGGCCCTTCCGGCCCACCTCCGGACGCCATGGAAACACGTGCATCGGCAAGTTTCGGCGCTCACATACCGCGTCGATCTTCGGCGCGGCCTCGCCATAGACGTGGACCTGCCAGTCCATCGAAGTCAGCGGTGTGAAGTTGTCCTCAGCGGCGCCATTCATCTTCACCCAGGGCAAACGGTCGCCGCCATGAATCGCTCCCGCGCGCCCCTCGCTCAGGCTGCTGCCACGATAGTTCACCGCCGTCTGCGAGATCGTGCGGAACATCAGGCGCCGCACCGCCGCCAGCTTGAACAAGGGCGGGATCACGCGGGGAACGATTTGCAGCCGCACCACGCGAGCGATCGTGCCGTGGCTGGTCACGCCCTTGAAGGCCTGATCGGTGGTGGCGACCAGGCGCCGGGCGAAACTGATTCGTTCCGGCTCGTAGCTGTCGAGAATCGATGCGTCCGCGCGCCCGTGGAGAACGGCGGCCAGTTTCCAGGCGAGGTTCACCGCGTCGCCGATGCCGGTGTTCATGCCCTGTCCGCCCACCGGACTGTGGATGTGCGCGGCGTCGCCGAGCAGGAACGCACGACCCATCCGGAAATGATCGGCGACCCGATGGTAGACGCGGTAGGTAGAGAACCAGTTTACGCGCTCGACGTTTATGCGCATCCGGTCGACTACGCCTTTGCTCACGTCGTTCCACGAAAGGGTCTCCGGCTGATGTGCGACATCCTCGCGCATGGTGCCGATCAGCCGCGCGCGGTCTTCGCCCTTTAACGGAAAGGCGAACAGGAAATCGGTCGTGTCCAGGGCGAGATGCAATTCGCCATTCATCGTCGGTCCGCTCGCCTCCACGTCGGCGATGTAGAAGAGATGGCTGTATGCACCGCCGGGGTAACCTATATGCAACGCCTCGCGCACGATAGAATGCGCGCCGTCGCAGCCCGCAATGTAGGCGACCTCGCACGACTCCATCGCTCCATCCGGACGTTTCAGATTCGCGAGCACCCGACCGCCGGAATCCTCGAAGCTTAGCAACTCGGTCCGGCGCTCGACCTCGGTGCCGCTCGCGGCCAGGCGATCGATTAAGAGGCGCTCGTGCTCGTCTTGCGGAAAGACGATCGCATAAGGGAATGGACTGAGCCCTGCGCCCAGATCGCCGAAGACCACGTGTCCCGCTTTCTCGCCGGCCACCCAGAGATTCGCCGCAACGACTTTGCGTCCGCGCTCGACGAGCGCGTCTGCGAGGCCCGCTTGCCGGTACAGCTCGAGCGTCCGTGCCTGCACCGCAAGCGCGCGCGAGGTCGTCCCCGGTTCCGCGGTCTTATCGACGATCCTGACCCGCACCCCCATCCGCTTCAGCCATAGCGCCAATACCAGGCCCGTCGGCCCTGCGCCGGCGATAAGGACGTCGGCGTCGCGAATCGACGACGCATTCATCGTCTGACTATAGGGGGCCCACGCAATTCTCGAAACCGCGCGCTCATTTCTTTCTCGGCCGAGTGGCGCGCAGGTAGAGGATCAGATCATCGACCAGGTCTTCGGGGTCGGCGCTGCCTTTTCCCTTTGCCGAGAGATGGCCGGAGAGCGCCAGGTCGGCGGCGCCGTGCGCGAGGGCGAGAAAGAGCGCGGCGATGCGGTCGGGGTTTCCGGGCGGAAGTTCGTCGCGCGCCTGGGCCGCCTTGACGATTGAAACCAGGGTGGCACGCGACTCCGAGGCGGCCTCGCCCAAATCGTCGTTCTCGGTCGTCCAGGGGCCGAAGGTCAGCTTGAAGCGCGCGGGTTTGGCGCGCGCCCAGCGGACGTAGCCGCGCATCAACAGCCGCATCGTCTCGATCGGACGGCGCGCGGCGCCGAGGTCGGTCATGGCCTGCGACTGGCGGCGCAGTTCGCGGCTGGCGATCGCCGCCAGCAATTCCTCCTTGTCCGCGAAGTGCTTATAGGGCGCGTTGTGCGAGACGCCGGCGAGCTTGCCGACCTCGCGCAGGGTGACCGCGGCCGGGCCGCCGCGATCGAGCAATTTCGCGGCGGCGGCGACCAGCAGCGCGCGGGTATCGGGAGACATGGGGACTACTTAGCGCGCGCAGGTTGACACGGTCAACCTAGGGCGCTAGGTTGACGGCGTCAACCGATATCGTTGACGGTGTCAACCAGGAGAAAAGCTCATGAGCTATCTGAATCCGGAGCCGCTGGGCTGGTTCGCGAAACGGCTGGCGGGACGCGTCACCCTGGTAACCGGGGCGTCGAGCGGGATCGGCGCGGCGGCCGTCCGCCTGTTCGCGATGGAGGGCGCGCTGGTGGTCGGCGCGGCGCGCCGCCGCGATCGCGTCGAGGCGTTGGCGCAGGAGCTCCGCGCGCAGCACCTCGACGTCACGGCGCTGGAATGCGACGTGCGCGAGGAGGGATCGGTGCGCGAGGCGGTCGCGCGGATCGTCGCTGAAAAGGGCCGTCTCGACTGCGCCTTCAACAACGCGGGCGTGGGCGGGGCGCATCGACCTTTGCACGAATTGAGCGTCGCCCAATTCGACCACGCGATCGCGACCAATCTGCGCGGCGTTTTCATCTGCCTCAAATATGAAATTCCGGCGATGCTCGAAACTGGCGGCGGCGCGATCGTAAACACCTCTTCGATCGGCGGGCTCGTCGCCGGCGGCAACAACAGCGACTATGCCGCCAGCAAATGGGGCCTTGCGGGGCTGACCAGGTGCGCCGCGCTCGGCTACGCGCGAAACGGGATCCGCATCAACGCTATCGCGCCCGGGCCGACCCGCTCAGAAATGTTCGACCGCTGGATTAACAACGAGGAAGCGCGCGCCGCGATGGCCGAATCCTTTCCCATGAACTACATCGCGGAGCCCGACGACATGGCGCGCGCCGCGTTGTTTCTGCTCTCGGACGAATCGCGCTGGACCACGGGAACTATCCTGCCATGCGAGGGCGGCGCTTCGGTGGATTGAGCGCGGCAGGAAAATCGGGAGGTGCACACAAATGCTGAAAGTAATTTCTGCCGCAATAGCGTTTGCGTCGATTGCGGGCGTTGCAACTGCCGCGCGAGCCGCATCGTGCGTTCCTCCGCGCGGATTTGTCGAAACGGAGCCGCCGGTCGTCGCACCCGCCGATCAGCTCGTCGCGCACACGGAGGATATTGATATCAGCCGGCCGCTTGCGACGGTGCTGGAGGTCGTCAATGGAAAGAGCCTCGAGCACACGATTCACAGCCCGAATTCGTTGCCCGGCGTGTCGGGAACCTATCCGCTAACCAAGGGCGATTTCGGCGAACCGGGGACGCGGCGGATCACCTGTCTGACCGATGGCTCCGCGCTGGAAGAACAGGTCCTTGAACGCCACCAAACCCAGGACGCCTATCACTTCCGCTACGTTGTCTGGAACTTTACGACCGCGCAGGCGAGGCCAATCGTTTATGGCGTCGGGGACTTTCACTTCAGCGCCGCGGGTCTTGATCGCACCCACGTGCACTGGACCTACGCGTTCCAGCTCAATCGCGGGCGCTTTCCCGGGTTCCTCGGAAGTCTCGGCGATTTTCTCTTTCGCGTGAGCTTCCTTGACCGGCAATATGCCGAGATGATGCGCGGCACCTTGAACGGCTACAAAAGCGATGCGGAGCGCGGTTCCGGATCGTGACGAACCAGTTGCGTCCGAGGCTGATCGAGCCTTTTCAGTTGAGCCTGAACGGCAGACGAAACGAGAAACGAAGCCCGAAGCGATCTATCTAAACGGGGTAACCAGCACTTGCGGGGTGGGGTGCGAGGGACCGCCGAAACAACCCTCAGCGGCACACACGCCCAATCCAACACCGGTTGCGACGAACAACGCGCCGCCTCCGATTATGCCGGCGCCTCCAACCCACGCCGCCTCGCAAGCGCCGGGCGCATTCGCCGAAGAAGCTGCGGCCGCGCCGGATGCCAATGACCAGTCTTCCGTAAGACCATCTGCCGGTATGTTACTTGCCGTCGTTCCCGCCTGGAAGCCAGCGCCGTTGGGAGGATTCACCGCGGTCGTGTAACTGCCGGGAGCGAGTCCCGCGATGCAATACCTGCCCGCGGCATTGGTCGTCGCCGTGCCAACTACCTGTCCGCTCGAGTTCGTGACGGTAACTTGAGCTCCACCCACCGGCCCCTGAGGCCCGAGCACTTCACCGGTAAGATCAGAACAGAAAGCCCCCGGCGCCAGAGCAAGGCAAACACAGATCATGAAGAAGACGGCCAAATATGATTTACTCAATTTGCTCTCCAATCAGCTGCGACTTCCCTGATGATGCTAAAATCTTCCCGATGTCTACATCAAGTTAGTATTTTTAGCGAGCAAACGGAACCGGATATGAGACACCCAGTAGACATCGGGAGCGATCCGCTTTGACCAAACCAATTGCCCCTACGAAGGAGATTCTATGCTGAAGTTATTTTACGCGCCCCGTACCTGTGCGCTCGCATCGCACATCGCTCTGGCGGAGTCGGGCGCTGAGTACTCGACCGTGCGGATCAACTTCGCGGACAACGAGCAGCGCGGCGAAGCCTATCTCGCGATCAATCCCAAGGGGCGGGTGCCGTCATTGGTCACCGACAAAGGCATCCTGACCGAGACGCCCGCGATCCTGGCGTTCGTCGCGCAAAGTTTTCCGCAGGCGCGATTGGCTCCGCTCAATGATCCATTTGCCTTCGCGCAGGTGCAGGCGTTCAACAGCTACCTGTGCTCGACGCTGCACGTAGCCCATGCGCATCGCGTCCGTGGTCATCGATGGGCCGATGACGAGGCGGCGATCGCCGCGATGCAGCGCAAGGTGCCCGAATCGGTCGGCGCGTGTTTCGCGCTCGTCGAGCACGGGATGCTCAAAGGGCCGTGGGTGATGGGCGAGGCTTACACGATCTGCGATCCGTATTTGTTCACGGTCGCGCAATGGCTCGAAGACGACGGTGTGGACCTGAGCCGCATCCCGCGGGTGCTCGATCATCGGCGCCGGATGTCAGAGCGTCCCGCGGTCCGCAAGGCACTGGCGGAGGAAGCAGCGTGAATCAGGATCGAAGCGATGCCATGCGCGAGTGTCTGATTCCCTCACTGGTGCGGCTCCAATAAGATTGGCGCCAATGGCACAACAACAAGCGGCTACCGCGATCGCGGAGCCGACCAGTCGCTTCGTCGAGCTCAACGGACTCAAGCTTCACTATCAGGATTGGGGCGGCGATCCGGACCGGCGCACTTTCGTGCTGCTGCATGGAGGCAGCGCCAACTCCCATTGGTGGGATTTCGTCGCACCGCAGCTTGCCGCTTACGGACACACCATCGCGCTCGATTTTCGCGGACACGGAGAAAGCCAATGGGCACGGCCGCCGTATTACGGGCCGCAAGCTTACCTTCAGGATGCCGTCGGATTGATCGAAAGCCTTGGCACCCGCGTGGTGCTGGTGGGCCATTCGATGGGCGGTGCGGTGGCGCAATGGGTCGCAGTCACCAGGCCCGAGCTGCTCGAGGCGCTGGTGCTGGTCGACGCTCCCAATGGTCCTCCGCCCTTGATGCGGCGGCTGATGTGGCGATGGCGCCGGCGCGCACATCCGCCAGGCACTCGTCCGGAGCTCAAGACCGCCGACGACATCCGGCGCAGGTTCCGGCTCTCGCCGCCGGGAACTTACCTGTCAAAGGAGGAGCTCGAGCGGCTCGCGATGCATTCCGCGCTGCAACTGCCCAACGGCAACTGGGCGTTCCGCTTCGACCCCGAGACCCGCGCGTGGCGCAGGATGGGCGGCTCGATGGAGCGGCCGCGGCTGCGCGGCCTCGGACTCCCGATTCTGATCCTGCGCGGCGCCGAGAGTGCGCTGGTCAGCGCGGGACACGCGCGCCGGATGCATCGGCGGATTGGCGACTCGGTGTTCAAGGAAATTCCGCGTGCGTTCCATCACGTGCCGCTCGACAATCCCGGCGACACCGCGGCGGCGGTCGTCGATTTCGTCGAGTCGATCAACCCGCGGCGCTAGCCGTGCGGGCTCGCAAGATCTCAGCGGAGTGAATTTGAGCTGGCGCGAATGCGCCGGCGAGATTCGTCCGATGCGGCGCGAGTCGTGCCGCCGGGATGGGACGGCGTTCAGGCGCGGAGCAGGAAGTCGCTCAAGTCCATTGAGAACGTGCCGTCAGTCAGGCTCATCGACTTCGGCGAGCGTTTTAGCTGAAGGCGCGTGATGTCCTGCTCGCGCGGCAGCAGGTAGACGATGTCGCCGGCATCCATCGAGATCACCCGCACCCGCTCGTCGCCGCGCCGCTCCATGCCGCCGACTTCGTAGGGGCTGACGTGATAACTGAAACCGCGCGCGCGAAACACGCCATCGTCGAATTCTTCGACGACTCCCACGAAGATCCGCGTGTTGTCATCGCGGAACAGTCTGCGATCGATAACCATCAGCCGGTCGCCCTCGCGAATTGTCGGCATCGTGAAAGTCCTCCTCGCGGCTAGCAAAGTACCCTGGCAGCGATGGATGTTACTCGATCCGCGCCTGCAAGACGATGCGTCGGCGGCGTCCGCGGTAGCTGCGTATAGGTCATCCGGCGACGTCCGGACGCTCTCGCGCCGCTTTCGCGCCACTTCCGAGGCGTTCCGGCGGCTGTTAAAGTTTGATGTTTGACCATGCTTGCGCTCGATAACATCACCAAGTCGTTCGGCACCCGCAAGATTCTGGACGGCGTGAACTGGTCGATGGCCGACGACGCGCGGGTCGGCCTGGTCGGCCTCAACGGCGCGGGCAAATCGACGCTGCTGCGGATGATCGCCGAGCAGACCGCGCCCGACTCGGGGCGCATCGCGCGGCCGCAGCGGAGCCGGGTCGGCTATCTTCCGCAGGACGCGCCCGAGATGGGCGGGCGCAGCGCGCTCGCCGAAACGCTCTCGGCGCTCGACCGGATGCAGGAGCTGGATCGCCGGCGCCTGGAACTGGAAACGATCCTCACCCGCGACCATTCCGGACCCGGGCACGATGCTGCGCTGAACGAACTCGGCGAAGTGCTCAACGACCTCGAGCGCCACGGCTTTTACAGCGCCGAGAGCCGCGCGCAGGCGGTGCTGTTCGGACTTGGGTTTACCGACGAGGACCTGGGCCGCGACGTCGCGGAGTTCTCCGGCGGCATCCGAATGCGGATCGCGCTGGCCAAGCTTTTGCTCGACGCGCCCGAGTTCATGATGCTCGACGAGCCGACCAATCATCTGGATATCGAAGCCCGCAACTGGCTCGAGGACTACCTGGAGTCGCACGAAGGCGGAATCATCCTGGTCTCGCACGACCGTTACTTTCTCGATCGCGTGACGACCAAGACGCTCGAGGTCGCGCGCGGCAAGCTCGTCGAGTACCAGGGCGGCTACTCGAAATACCTGGTCGAACGCGAGCGGCGCTACGAGCTGGAGATGGCGGCGTACCAGAATCAGCGCGAAGAAATCGAGCACATGGAGACTTTCATCAGCCGCTTTCGCTACCAGGCGAGCAAGGCGCGCCTGGTGCAGAGCCGCATCAAGCAGCTCGACAAGATCGAGCGCCTGACCCCGCCGGCCGGCTCCGAGAAGGCGCCGTCGATCATGTTTCCGAAGTGCGAGCGCAGCACGCGGCGGGTCTTCGAGCTGCGCGGCGCGGTCAAGAAATACGGCGCAGCTCACCGTTTACGACGGCATCGACATGGTGATCGAGCGCGGCGCGCGCATCGCGCTGGTGGGACCCAACGGCTCGGGAAAATCGACGATGATGAAAATCCTGGCCGGCATCGAGCCGCTCACCGGCGGCGAGCGGATCACCGGCAGCAACGTCGAGATCGGATACTTCGCGCAGAACCTGGCCGAGGCGCTCGACTACGATCGGACGGTGCTCGAGGAGTTGAGCGACCGCGCCGCCGGGATGACCACGCCGGAAATCCGCGGGCTGCTCGGCGCGATGCTGTTTTCGGGCGACGACGTGAACAAGCGCGCGGGCGTGCTCTCGGGCGGAGAGCGCGCGCGGCTCGCGCTCGCCAAGGTGCTGGCGCATCGCAATAACTGCCTGCTGCTCGACGAGCCGACTAACAACCTGGACATCGTCGCCAAGGACACGTTGCTCGAGGCGCTCAAACGCTTCCCCGGCACGGTGCTGATCGTGAGCCACGATCGCCACGTGCTCAACGAGCTCGCGACCGAAGTGATCGAGGTCGGACGCGGACAGGCGATCCGATATCTCGGCAACTACGATTACTATCTCGGAAAAAAAGCGCAGAGCGAGCTGGCGGCGAAGGCGAGCGAGGCTCCGCGAGCGGCGCACGCGCACGAGCTGCGCGGAACCAACGGACGACCAGCGCGTCCCGAGCCGCAAGATTCGCGCGCGGAGCATTCACGGCCGCAGCAATCGCGACCGGAGCAATCAAGAGAAGACCGCGAGGCCGGCAAGCGTCGCGAGAGGATGGCGCGGCAGCGCAAAAATACCGAGGGGCAAATCGAGGAGAAGGAAAAGGAGCGCGCGGCGATCGGCGCGGAGATGAACGACCCGAACTTCTACCTCAAGCGCAAAGACGCCGACGAAATGATCGCGCGCTACGAAGGCCTCGGCCGCGAGATCGAAAAGCTCTACGCGGAGCTGGTTAAGTTCGACGACCTGGCTGCGGCGCGCGACTGAAGCACCGGGACGCGCATCCCTGCGCACAGATGATCGCACCTGCGTGGCGGCCATTGGCCAACGCCGGTACAATCGCCATCGTGGAGTCGACCGCGCACCCCTCTAGCGCCGAGCGCTGGCTACCCGAAGCGGTGGCGCAGACCTGGCCCGGCGCGCGCGCGGGAAATACAGTTGCGCTCCGCGGCGATTTGTCGACGCGCCGCTTCTGGCGCGTGCATCTCGAAGCGGCGGCGGATGCTGCCGTCGGCGTTCCTTCGACCGCAATTCTGGTCGACTTCGGCCCGGATGATTTGCCGCCCTACGCTCGCATCCTGAAGCTGGTCGCTGAGCCGCTCGAGGAGCCGCCGTGGACTAACCTACATCGTTTTCTCGTCGCGCTCGGCGCGCCGGTGCCCGCTCTATACGCCGCCGAGCCGAAGCAGCGCGCGATGCTAGTCGAGGACGTCGGCGACGACGCACTGTTTGTTGCGGCGAAACGCGAACTTCCGCACGCCGCCGATCTGTACCGGCTCGCAATCGAGACGCTGCTCGTGTTCCACGTCGACGGCACGCGGCGCATCGACGCTCGCTGCGTCGCATCGCAAATCGCATACGACGCGCGGCTGTTCGAGTGGGAGTTCAAAGAATTCCGCGAGGTTGGCGTGGCGACAGTCGCGCCCGGCACTGCCCCAAGCGCGCTGGCGCCGGAGCTCGCCAGCCTCGCGGCGCGGCTCGGACGCTACCCGCGAGTCTTTTCGCATCGCGACTATCACGGCCACAATCTCTATCTGCAGCCCGGGCCGAGGCTTCGCGTAATCGATTTCCAGGATGCGCTGATGGCGCCGGCGGCGCAGGACCTTGCGGTGCTGCTCACCACGCGCGATACCGCCGACGTGATTACGCCGGCGCTCGAGCGGCGGCTTCTCGACTTCTACTGCGCGGGTCTCGCGCGGCGCGGCGCGGTGCAAATGAGCGCGGGCGAGTTCCTGCAAAGTTATCGCCTGTGCGTGTTGCAGCACGCGCTCAAAATGATCGGGCGCTTTCTGGATTTCGATCGCGCGGGAAAATCAGGCTACGCGCAATACGTTCCGTACGTGCTGGAGCAGGCGCGCCGGATGCTCGCCGAGCAGGGCGGCGATTTTCCGCGGCTGCGCGCCGCGCTTGCGGCTTGAGCTATGGAGAGGGCGCGACGATGAAGGCGCTGGTGCTCGCGGCGGGAAAAGGGGAGCGGCTGCGCCCGCTGACGGAAACCGTGCCGAAGCCGATGCTCGATGCGGGCGGCCGTCCGCTGATTCATTATCCGCTGATGATGCTGCGGCACGCGGGAATCACCGAGGTCGCGATCAACACTCATCATCTCGCCGCCCAGTTGCAAGGCGCGCTCGGCGACGGCGCGGCGCTCGGCATCCGCATTACCTGGGCGCCCGAGCCGGTGCTGTTCGGCACCGGCGGTCCGCTCAACTCGCTGCGAACATTCTTCGGCCGCGAGCCTTTTGTGATCACCAACGGCGACACGATCCTCGATCTCGACCTGGCCTCGATGCTCGCGTTCCATCGCGAGCGCTCCGCCCTTGCGACCATCGCGCTCTGCCACCCGCCGAATCTCGACTACTACAGCCGCCTCGAGATGGATTCCGCCGCGAGGCTCCGCCGGATGCGACTGCTGAAGCGCCGCGAGCCGCTGGAGTACACCGACTATCCCGCCGGCCTCGACGAGCGCATCGCAGCCGCACTCCAAGGCTACATGTATTGCGGCGCGATCATCGCCGAGCCCGCGGTGCTCGATCTGATTTCCAAGCCGCCGCCGTGGAGCTTGATGGAAGGCCTGTTCGCGCCGATGGTCGCGCGCGCGATGCCGGTGATGGGCTGGGTGCATCGCGGGCTGTTCCGCACCGTCGACGACCTCCAGAGCTACGCCGCGCTGAAGGCTGAGTTCGCGGCCGCGCCGCCGCGCTTCGAATTTCTCGCCTGAGATCGCGGCGCCAAATGCTGCACGGGCGGACCCAACTAAGAGTCCGCCCGTGCGATCCCTTCCCCGCCTCCCCCGCGTGCGTCCGACTCTGGCAACCCCCCGCCCGACACGTGCTCGCCGCTAGACACGCCGCAACAATCCTTCCCCCGCGCGCGCATCGAACTTTCCTGATTGGAAAGTAACGGCAGTTAACCTCGTGCGCGCGCAAAGGGCAAATCTTCGCCGCGCGTTTCTCAACAGATTGTGGATTCGAATTCGATTTCCGGTTGACGATTGGCCGCGGGTGATGAGCCGGTCACGTCACAGCCCCGTGAAAATCGCGACGAGGAAGGCCGCGATCATCAGCAGGCCGAACTCCATGTGCAACTGCACCGAGCGCATCAGCGCGAGATTGAGCTTCTTCGCTTCGGTCTCGCGCATCACCAGCCGAATCTGATCGCGCGCGCGCGGGATCGTGAGCAGCGCCGCGAGCGCGGTCCACGGCATCGCGCGTATCGCGATCGCGATCAGCAACGTCGCATACGCCAGCGCGTCGAGCGCGAGCAGCTCGTAGTTCGCGCCGCGACGCCCGAGGATCGTCGCGAGCGTGCGCTTATGATGCATCCGGTCGCTCTCGATGTCGCGAATGTTGTTCGCGTGCAGGATGCCGGCGACCAGAAACCCCAGCGGAAGCGACGCCCACAGCGCCGCGCGCGAGAACTCCAGCGCCATCACGTAGTACGCGCCGAGCACGATCGCCGGCCCCATGAAGATGAACACCGTCAGCTCGCCGAGCCCCACGTACGCAAGCGCCACCGGGCTCGCGGTGTAGAAATAGCCCGCCGCGATGCTGACCACCCCGATCGCGAGAATCGGCCATCCGCACAGGTACACCAGCCACAGTCCGAGCGCCGCGCCGATCGCGAAGGCGACGATTCCGCCGCGCCACACCTGCTCGGCGCTCAGCAGCCCGCGCTGGATCACCATGCTCGGGCCGAGCGACTCGGAGGAGTCGGCCCCGCTTCGATAATCGTAGTAGTCGTTGATGAGGTTGGTGCCGGCCTGGATCGCCATCGCGCCGACCAGCGCCAGGATCATCCGGCCGGCGGAAAAAAATCCCGCGTGCGCCGCCACCGCGACGCCGAGCAGCACCGGGATCGCCGCCGCGCTCAGCGACGGCGCCCGTATCGCCCGGATCCAGATTGCGATCGCGCCGGGACGCGCGCCGCCACCGTGTGAAATTGCCGATGCTTCCGCCATCGGAGCTAAGTCAGAACCTTGGCCTCGCGCAGTTTTGCGATTTCCTCGGCCGAGTAGCCGAGCAGCCCGGAAAGCACTTCGTCGGTATGCTCGCCGATCGTCGGCGCGCCGAAATAGTTCAGCTCCATCGCGCTGAACTGCGCCGGGATTCCCGGCACCACCCGCTCGCCGACTTCTCCGTGCTTGAGATTGACCATCATCGGCGAATTGATGAACGCCTCGTCGGCCATCAGATCGTGCAGCGAATATACCGCGCCGGCGGCCAGCCCGCGCTCGCGGAGCTTTGCCACCAGCTCCTCGCGCGCGAAATTGCGCGTGCGCGCCGCCACTTCCGCGTCGAGCATGTCGACGTTGGCCAGTCGCGCGGTGAGCTTCGCGTAATTCGGATCCGCCGCCATCGAGGGCACGCCCAGGACCTCGCACAGCGCGCCGAACTCCGCGTCCGACGCGCACGCGATCGCGGCCCACTGGTCTTCGCCGGCGACCGGGTACACGCCGTGCGGCGCCATCGAGTCGTCGCGATTCCCGATCGGCCCCGGGTCGCCGCCGTTGAGAAACACTTCCATCATCGCCTCGGGCAGCATCGTCGTCACCATCTCGGCCATCGCGAGATCGAGATACTGTCCCTGGCCGGTGCGCTCGCGATAGTGCAGCGCGGCGAGAATGAAGAACACCATCCCGGTGCCGATCGCAAAGTCGGGCCACGTCCCGCCGATCCCGGACGGATTGCTGCCCGGGTATCCGGTGACGTGGCACAGGCCCGCGAACGCCTGCGTGGTCGGACCCCATCCGACCGTTCGCGCGCTCGGGCCGGTCTGACCCAGCGGCGTTCCCGAGAGCATGATGATGTCGGGTTTGATCTTCACCAGGTCGTCGTAGCCGAGCCCGTACTTCTTCATGTTGCCGACGGTGAAATTCTCGGAGACGATGTCGCTCTTCATGATCAGGCGGCGCGCAATTTCCTGCGCCTCGGGCCGCGCGAGATTCAACGCGACGCTGCGGCGCGAGGTGTTGATGCCGTGGAACACGCCGCTGCGATTCGGGCCCACCACGCCGTCGGTGCCGGTGAGATAACGGACAAGGTCGGGCGCGACGATGGTCTCGACCCTGATCACTTCCGCGCCCAGCGCGCCGAGCCACGCGGTCGCATGCGGCACCGCGAAGATCCAGCCGAAGTCCGCGATGCGGATTCCCTCGAGCGGCAACTTGCCCATCAGATGATCCGCTCCTCGGACAGTTGCGCCAACTCGCGCTCGGCAAGCCCGATCCGCTCGCCGAAAATCCTGCGATTGTGCTCGCCGAGCCGCGCCGCGCCGCGCTTGATCCGCCACGGCGTTCGGCTGAACTTGCACGGCGCGCCCGGCATTTTCACTTCGCGCGCCGTGGGATGATCATGCTCGACGAAAAAACCGCGCGCGCGATATTGCTCGTTCTCCGCAACTTCCGCCGGCGAATAGACCGGGAAGCACGGCACGTGCTCGCCCTGGTTTTTTTCGAACGCCTGCTGGCGGGTCTGCGTCGAGAGCCAGTCCATAAATGCGGCCTCGATCGCGTCGAGATGCGCCAGGCGGTCGGCCCCGGTCTTGAACATCTCGCTTTCCATCCATTCCGGATGTCCCAGCGCGCGCTTGGCGCCCTGCCAGAACCGCTCGGTCGCGACGCTCAGGCTCACCCATCCGTCGGCGCACGGATACACCCACTGCGCGCCGCATTTGCGCCGCACGTCGAAGCGCAAATATCCGGGTGAGGTCTTCGACTCGTGCGAGTACATCCCGATCGCGGGCCGCATGTTGCTCACCATCGAGAGCCACTGGCTCACGTCGACGTGTTGGCCCGCTCCCGTTTGCTTGCGATGGAAGAACGCGGCCAGTGCGCTTCCCGCCGCCGCGTAGCCGGTCAGATAGTCCGACTGGCGCCCGCCCATCTTCAACGGCGGATGCTTCTCCAGCTCGGTCACCTGATGCCACGGCGTCTCCCATCCGACCACGCTCATCTGGGTTGCGATCAGATCGCCGCCGCGCAGATCGCGATACGGCGAGTCGGTCCCGAAGAAGGTGAGCGATACGACGATCAGTTTCGGAAAGCGCTCGGTAAGCTCGCGCCATCCGATACCCAGGCGCTCGTTGAGCGCGGGCATATTCGGATTGAAGACGATGTCGGCCGACTCGAGCAGCTTGAACAACAGCTCACGGCCGCGCTCCCGCGCGAAATCCAGCGTGACGCCGAGCTTGTTGGTGTTGAGAAACAGATGCAGCCCGCCGGTTTCCGGATCGGGAACCTCGTCGCGGAAGGGGCCCAGCCTCCGTTCCTGCGCGCCGATTCTTGGCGGCTCGACCTTGACCACCTCGGCGCCGAAATCCGCGAACGACTTGGCCGCCATCGCCGCGGCCAGAAACGGCATCGTGTCCAGGCACGGCAACTCGACGACCCTGATTCCCTCCAGTGCCTGCGGCGTCTCCGCGGACGCTCCGGTTGATGCTGCCGCCACTATTCGATCCTCTCCTCGCGCAGCGAATCGAGCAGGCCGATCAGCTCGCCCATCGATTCGAGCGCGTAGTCGGGCTTGAACTGCGGATGATTCTGCAAATAGCCAAGGGTCGCCGCTCCGGTTGCCACCGCGACCGAAGCGCCGTAGCCGGCCTGCGCCGCCGCCATGATATCGCGCGGCTCGTCGCCCACGTACATACACGCGCGCGGCAGCATCGAGGCGCGCATCGCGGTCTGCTTGAGCGAATGCGACTTGTCGAGCAGTTCCTTCATCGAGGAGTTGTTTTGCGTGACCACGTGATCGAGATGCGACGCGAGCCCGACCATCGCGAGCTTCTCGACCAGGCGGCGCGGGTCACCGGGCCGGCTCGTGATCACACCGGTCGCGTAGCCGCGCCTTTTCAGCTCGCCGAGCGTCTCCTGCACGTGAGGCAGGACCTCGAGCCGCTCGGTCCGATCGATCTCGGTCATGAAATAGGCAAACGCGAGCTTGGTGTACTCGGGCCGCTGATGCTCCGGCACGCCGAGCCAGACGTCGTCATGCGCAAGTGCCTCGCGATAGCGCTCGCGAGTCAGCGGCGGCTGATGGCCGAGCTGGTCGAGCGCGTTCTTCACCGCAATGTAGAGCGGGCCGTGGATATCGACGAGCGTGCCGTCAAGGTCGAAAAAGACCGCCTTGAATTCGCGTTGGGGCAACAGTGGGGAACCTCGATTCGATTGCGTTACTGTGACGCCGGGCGCCGATGCGCGCTCGCCCCGCCTCGCCCACTGTTGAACCTTGTTGCTTGAGTCCTTGTCAAGCACGCGCCCGGGAGCGATCGCGGCCGCCGACACGCCGCGCGTGCGGCGCGTCGAGCGCAAGCAGAAAGCGGCCCTCGTCGCGATGCTCGATTACAATGGCGCCGGCGCCGCGCTCGCGCGCGAGTGCGGCGCTGAGCGCGAGCACCGCGGCGTCCGCCTCATCGAGCGTACGCGGGGCGGTGAAGCGCCCGAGGCCCAGCCGCCGCGCCAGCCGCGCGACGATTCCGCGGCGCGCCTCGAGCGCCGCCGCCCGGCTCCTGGTCTTGGGCGGCAGCGCCGCTCCCGCCGGTTTCCAGAGCCGAAACGCGAGATTGGGATACGACTCGAATGCGACCGCACCCGCGCTCTCCAGCGCTCGATGAGCGGCGAAGCCGGCGAGCATGAAGCGGGTGAAGAGCGCCCCGCCACTGATCGCCGCCGGTGCCCGTCCGCGCGCGCCCTGGGCCGCGAGATGCCCCAGCATCTCGCGGCCCAGGGCACGCAGGTGCGGCTTGCACTCGCGCGCCGCGATGCACGCCGCGAAGTAGCCCGGCGCCGGCGTCGGGAACATCGACACGCGCAGCGTGTCGTCTCCCGACGCCGGCGCGGCGTTGCGGGCGGCGGCGGCGAGCCGCGCGACGACGCCGCGCAGCGCGGCGTCGATCGCGCGGCCCGCCGCCACGGGCGCGCGGGGCGAGTCGACCAGCGCGTGCGCGCCGCGGCCGAGCTCCGGCGCTGCGCGCCGGAGCTCGGCCGCCAGCGCCGCAATCGAGCCGATTCCCGCCATTCCCACCCGCACGTAACGCAGCTCGCGGCACTCCGGCGCGAGGATCGCGAGGTCCAGGAAGTCCTCGCCGACGTCGACGCCTACGATCGTAGCTGCCCGCGGTATCAGGTAGGCGCGGATGCCGGCGCGTACAACAGCAGATACTCCCGGCGCCCGCCCAGCACTTTCTTCACGTAGTCGCGCGTCTCGCGATAGCCGATGTTCTCCACCCATTCGTCGTCCTCCATCGGATACATCGCCACCCAGTGCGCGACCGCATGCTCGCCGCCGTTGTACGCCGCGACCGCGCGAAACTGGTCGCCGCCGAACATCTCGAACAGGCTTTTCAGGTAGGTCGTTCCAAGCTGCAGATTGAGCGCGGGGTCGAAGAGATCGAGCGGCCCCGGCGCCATCCCGCTTTGCGCCGCCACTTTGCGCGCGGTCGACGGCAGGAGCTGCATCAGTCCGCGCGCATCCGAGCTCGAATTCGCCTGGGGATTGAACAGGCTCTCCTGGCGCGCGAGCGCCAGCACCAGGTACGGATCGAGGCCGCGCTGGACCGCCGCGCTGCGGATCGCGTCCCAGTAGGCACGCGGATAGCGCACCCGCTCCGCCGCCTCGCGGCCAATCTCGCCGCGCTTTTCCATCCGCGTGACCATCTGGATCGCGTCGTACCACGCTTGCGCATCGACCAGCGCCGCGAACACGAATTCGCGCAGGGGCGGATTCAATGCGGTGTGCGCCTCGAGTTTCTGCAGCTCGGCCGGCTCGAGTTGCTTCAGGCCCAGCGCGCGCAGCTCGAGCGCGCGCTCGACATGAAACTGCGCCGCCGGAGAAACCGCGGGCGGCGGGCCGAACACCGGATCAGGCATCGCAGCGGCGGGAAGCTCGGGCGCCGGAGCCTCGATGCGCCGGCTCGCGAGCAGCGGATAGTAGTTGCTGTCGATGCTCGCGGCCACTTGAGCATAGAGCGCGCGCGCCGCCGCGCGGTCGCCACTCTTCTCCAACGCACGCGCGCGCCAGTAATCGAACATGTCGCGATCCGACGCCTCTTTCGCATGCGCGTGCGCGGCCTGGAAGCCGGCTGCGGCCTCCGCATAGCGGCCAGTCAGATAGGATGTCCACGGCGCCCGGAAACGCGCCTCGTCGGCCGCTTCAGTCGCCGGATAGCGCGCGATCAATTTTCGGTACTCGCGCCGCGCCGAATCGAGCTTGTGTTCTTCTTCGAACACGCGTCCGATGCGGAGCATCGCGGCGGGCGCGAGCTCGCTATGGGGAAAGCCGCTGACGATTCGGCTGAAGGCTGCGCGCGCGCCCGCGTAGTCGTTGTCTTTCCAATGGATGAGCGCGAGCGCTTCCAGCGCCGCGGGGGCAGACGGACCGGCCGGCGCGATACTCAGATAGTCCAGGATCGCACGCGTTGCGCGCTCGGGGTCGGAATGAAGCGCGCGCGCCTCCACCCATAGCAGCTCGGCGCGTTCCGCCGCCGGCGGCGACATCGCGAGCGCGGCGCGAGCCTGCGCCAGCGCGCTTGCGGCTTCGCCCTCGCGCAGCAGCAGCGCGGCCTCGCTCTGGTGGTACTTAAGCGAGGTGCTGTCCGCGATCGCGGGCTCTGAGACGAGAATCGCGTACGCGAGCGTGCGCGCCTCGGCGTCCGATGGGGCATGCGGGTACTGGTCGCGGAGCGCCATCAGGCGCGCGTACGCGTTGCGCGTATCGCCGAGCGCAATCAGGGCCTTGGCCTCGGCGATCCGCGCGCCCTGCTCCAGCGCGGGATTGTCGGTTCGCGCCGCCAGCCGCGCCGCGGATGCGGACGCGTCGGCGTAGCGGCCGAGATTCAGTTGCGCGCGCGCGAGTTCAAGCTCCGCCGGATCGGCCATCACGCTTTGCGGATAAAATTTGAGCAGCCGATCAAATGTGACCGCGGCGCCGTTCAAATCGCCCTGGTCGCGCTGCGCCAGCCCGAGATAGTAGAGCGAGTAGTCGGCCAGAGTCGCGGAGTTGGCGGATGCGTACCCGAGCCGCTCGGCCGCGCGCGCGAGATCGTGATTCGAATACGCGCGATAGCCGTCGGCGAACGCCTGCGCGGCGTCAGTGCTCGGCGCTCCAGCGGCAGGCGATGCGGCGCTGGACGCCTGTGCGGCCGGCGGAGTCGAGAGCGTGGTGTTGAGCTGTGCAGCCGCCGGAATCGCGGCGAGCAGCATCCCAATCGTGACTACAAGCGCGGCGGCGGGTCGGAGTTTCGGTCTCATCGATGCTCTAGTGGATTGAATCTAACACTTGGTGCCCGCGCCTGACGGCGGCGATGATTTTGTCGGGATCGGCAGTCCAGGTGAAGGGTTTGGGGTTGTTGTTGGTTTCGGCGAGGAAGCGGTTGATGGCGGCCTGCAACTCGACAATCGAGCGGAACACTCCGCGCTTGAGCCGCCGCCTCGTCAGCTTGGCGAAGAAGCCCTCGACAGCGTTGAGCCAGGAGCACGAGTTCGGCGTGTAGTGGAACACGAAGCGCGGATGACGGCCGAGCCAGGCGCGCACCTTGTGATGCTTGTGAGCGCCGTAATTGTCGAGGATCGCATGGACGATCTTGCCGGCCGGCACCTCGCGCTCGATGGCGTTCAGGAAACGAATGAACTCCTGGTGCCGGTGGCGCTGCATGCAGCGCCCGATAACCTTGCCGTCGAGCACGTCAAGCGCAGCGAACAAGGTTGTGGTGCCGTTGCGCTTGTAGTCGTGCGTCATGGTACCGGCACGGCCCTGCTTCAACGGCAAGCCGGGCTGGGTGCGATCGAGCGCCTGGATTTGGCTCTTCGCGTCGACCGACAGCACGATGGCATGGGCCGGCGGATCGACATAGAGCCCGACAATGTCGTGCAGCTTGGCGGCGAATTGCGGATCGGTGGACAGCTTGAATTGCCGCACCCGATGCGGCTGCAGGCCGTGACTGCGCCAGATACGCTGCACCGAGGAGACGCTGATCCCGGCGACCTCGGCCATCGCCGCCCCGGTCCAGTGGGTGGCGTCGGCGGACGGGTCGTTCCGGGTCAGCGCGATGACCCGCTCGACCACCTCTGCCGGCAGCGGCGGCACGCGCGAAGGTCGGGTCTTGTCGCGCAACAGCCCGTCCACCCCGCCGGCCATGAACCGCTCCTGCCAGCGCCACACGCAGGTCTTGCTCTTGCCGGTGCGGCGCATGATCTCGACCGTGCCGAGACCCTCAGCGGTCAGAAGGATGATCCGCGCCCGCCAGACATGCTTTTGTGGGCCGTTCCGGTCGGCCACCACCGCTTCCAGACGGGCACGATCGGCGGCGTTCGCGTCAACAACGACATCCTTGCGCATGCCCCAGACTCGCACCCGCCGCGAGCCTAGGGAATCTCCTTTCGGATCCTTCCGTCAGGTTCTATCCACTAGTGGGCTCCTTGGTCTGCCTTTCTGCATTTCGAGAGAATATCGTCGACAACGCGGGCGATCGGCGCAGTGGCGTCAATGCTCATCGCATTCTTCGGAACATCCTCTTTCGTTGCATACAATCGCGCAATGAGTTCGCGTTCCTCTGGTTTTCCGCCGAAGTCAGTTGGGTCCAGTGCCACTCGCTCATCAATCCGCCGGTTCATGGTATCCAGGTCGACATCCAGGACAAACACGCCGTCAAGTAAGTCGATGAATTTTGAAAAATTCCTCGAACCGCCGCAGAAAAAGGTGACCGCCTCATCCTGATTGGCGATGTAGGCTTTTACTTTCTCTACATCCCAAATCTGGTGCTCGGACATCCAGGTAGCCGTCGGTGTACCCGTTTCCGGAGCCGTCGGTAGACCCGTTTCCGGATCGCCTCGATACACCAATTCCCGGTCACCATGAATGGCCTGGTAGCCGCGCCGCTGCAATTCTGTGCAGACCGCCGTTTTGCCGGCGCCGGAAACGCCTTCGATCAAATAGTTTCTGACACCCATTTCCGCTCTGGTTGATCGCTCGCTCACGAGCCGTCGGGGTGTGACGGCGCGATACCTTAACTCGGTTGCTTCCACTCTGAAAGCGCCACCTACCCTGGGCGCCAGCGGGCATAAGAGTGGCGCTCGGCCACCAAAGTTCTGACGGCCACTGGCTGCCAATATTTCATGCGCAGAATCATCGACCGTAGGTCCGTTTGCGGCACACAACCGACCGCGAGCGCCACGAACTCGAACCGCCGCTGTGCGGTATCAGCGGTCCTTCGGACCCGGTACCAAGCGTTAGATTTTGACCACCAGGTTGACCGATGCGTGGCGGCCCTTCAATTGGGTGCGCCGTCGATGTGTATCTTTGATCGCAGCGCACGCCGCAAGGCCGCTTGCGGAGCGCAGCCCGCTCTCATAACAGTCTCAATGACGATCTTGACGACGATCAAATTCGTGCGATCACAACTTGCACACCCAAATGTCCGCGCCTGACCAGCCAACCGCATCACCGAGCCTGATTCTCGCCTCTTCCTCGCCGCGCCGGCATGAGTTGCTCCTCGGCGCGGGGCTCCGCTTCGAAATCGTCGCGAGCGGAATCGACGAAACGCGGCTGCCCGGCGAGGAGGCGGAGGCATTTGCGCTCCGGATGGCGCAGGACAAGGCGCTCGCGGTTTCAAGTGGCGCCCCAGGGGCGATCGTTCTCGGCGCCGACACGATCGTGGTGTGCGCTGGCCGGATTCTCGGCAAGCCCGCGGGCGCCGACGGCGCGCGCGCGATGCTCGCGATGCTGTCGGGCAACACGCACGTCGTCATAACCGCATTCGCGCTCGTGCGCGGCAGCAAAATTCTCGAAACCGAAGCGGTCAAAAGCCGGGTTACTTTTCGCGCGCTGAACCGCGCAGAAATCGACGCCTACGTGGCCGGCGGCGAACCGATGGACAAAGCGGGCGCGTACGGAATCCAGGGTATCGGCGGCGGCTTCATCGCGGCGGTCGAGGGGCCGCGCGACAACGTGATGGGATTGCCGGTCGCAAGCGTGCTGGCCGCGCTGGCGCGCCACGGATTTTCACGGTGATGCGGGAGCGTTCGCGGATATCGCCCCGATGCTGACGGAGCGCGAAATTGCCGAGCGTCTGGCCGCAGTGCGCTCGCGAATCGACTCGGCGTTGCGCCGCTCCGGCCGCGATCCAGATTCAAGTGGTGGGAAGGGTGCGGCGCGCGGCGTCCGCCTGGTGCTGGCGAGCAAGACGCAGCCGACCGAGGCGATTCGCGCGGCCTATCGCGCCGGCGCGCGCGAATTCGGCGAGAACTATGTGCAGGAAGCAGTGGCCAAGCGCGCGGCGCTGGCCGGCCTCGGCGACATCCGATGGCATCTGATCGGCCATCTGCAAAGCAACAAGGCCAGGACCGCCGTTGAAACCTTCGAGCTGATTCACAGCCTCGACTCCGCGCGCATGGCCGCGGCACTCGCGCGAGTGCGCCGGCGCCCGCCGGTGCTGACTCTCGTCGAGGTGAACCTCGCAGGCGAGGCGAGCAAGACCGGAGTCGCGCCTGACCAGGTCGAGCGCCTGATTGATGCGGCCCGCGCCGAGGTCGAGGTCGCAGGCCTGATGACGATACCGCCGGCCGCCGAATCGCCCGAGCGCGCGCGGCCGTACTTCGCACGGATGCGCGAGATGAGAGAGCGGCTTGCGCCTGCGGTGGGGCTTGCGCTAAGCGAGCTTTCGATGGGCATGACAGACGATTTCGAAATTGCGATCGAAGAAGGCGCGACTATCGTGCGCGTGGGACGCGCGGTGTTCGGCGAGCGCATGCGATGAAAAAACTCGGCTTCATCGGCGGCGGCAACATGGCCGAGGCGCTCGCGCACGGGCTTATCGCGCACAAGCTCTACAAGCCCGCGGAGATCATCGTTTCCGACGTGGCCCCGGAGCGGCGGCGCAAACTCGCGCGCACGCTCAAGGTCGCGGTGAGCGCCGACAACCTCGAGGTGATGCGCTCGGCGCCGGCGGTCGTACTCGCGGTCAAGCCGCAGCATATCGACGAGGTGCTCATCCAGCTCGGCGGCGAACTGAAAGGCAAAGAGAAAACCTGGCTCTTCATCTCGATCGCCGCCGGCATCACGATCGAGCGGTTGACCGCCGGCCTGGGCGCGCGCGCTCGCGTGATCCGGGTGATGCCCAATGCCCCCGCGATGGTCGGACACGGGATGGCCGCCATTGCCCGCTCGCGCGGCGCCAGCAAGCGCGACGAGGAGTCGGCGCTCAGAATTTTCCGCGCAGTCGGCGACGCGGTCGCATTCAGAGAGGAACAACTGCTCGATGCGGTCACTGCGCTCTCCGGCAGCGGTCCGGCCTACGTGTACCTGTTCGTCAAGGCGCTCGCCGACGCCGCGGTCAACGAGGGAATCCCGCGCCCGCTCGCGATGCGGATGGCGCTCAAGACGATCCGCGGCGCCGAGCACATGATGCGCGAATCCAATCTCGATGCTGCCACGATGATCCGCGCGGTCGCCTCGCCGGGCGGCACCACCGAAGCCGCGCTGCGCCGGTTCGCCGAGGCGGGCTTTTCTGATATCGTGGCCGCCGCCCTGCACGCTGCTGCCGACCGTTCGCGCGAACTGGGCCGCGGGCAACACTAGCCGTCAACACCAAAGGAATTCATTTTTGTGTACGCCTGGACCAGCTTCGTCATCTACCTCACGCAAGCGATCAGCGGAATCCTCACGCTCTATTTCTGGGTCGTAATCATCGCGGCGTTGATGACATGGATCGAACCCAATCCGTACAATCCGATCGTGCGCTTCATCTACTCGATCACCGAGCCGGTGTTCGATTGGATCCGCGAGCATCTGCCGGTGAACTTCGGCGGGATCGATTTCTCGCCGCTGGTCGTGATCTTCGCGATCGGATTGATCCAGCAGGTCGTACTTCCGACGATCGTGCACGGATTGATCTACGGATCCGCATGAGCGCCGGCTGGCACTCGCGCGCGACGGCTGCTAATCCAAAATAGCGAAGCAACGGCGAATACGGTGACGTTTTCGTTGACATGGCAACCCCACGTGGTTACCTAAGAAGTAGGCTCGTTGCTTTGACCGAGTCCCGGTGAGCCGGAAAAATCAGTTCCATGCCGATTTACGAGTACCAGTGCCCTAAGTGCGGAGTGGTCGAGGTGATGCAGAAGATCACCGAGCCGGGGCTCAAGAAATGCCCCAACTGCAAGAGCAAGGTCGACCGCCTGATGTCGCGCAATTCATTCGTGCTCAAGGGCAGCGGCTGGTACGCGACCGATTACGCGCACAAGGGCGAGCCGCCCAAAACGGAGAAGCCCGAAGCGGGCGAGTCGTCCGCGGCCAACGGCTCGACCGCGAACGGAGACGCGTCGTCGACCGCGAAGGACACCGCGCCGAAGTCCGCAGAGCAGTCCGGCGAGAAATCTTCGGAGTCGAAGTCGTCGGAGAAGAGCTCGCAGCCCTCGTCCGGAACCGCGAAGTCTTCGTCCGAGAAAGGCTCCCGCAAGCGCTCCGATAAAAGCTCCTCGGCCAAGTCCGCCGACTGACGATCTGACAGGCCTCTCGACGTTCACTCTCCTCTTTCTCCTCTCATCGGCAATTTGATTTCCGGAAATCGCGGGCTAGCCGCGGCAGTGGCTTTTCTGTTTCAATGTGCGGCGTCAGCGCCGCATCCGCGCGACCGGACGATCTCCAATGCGCGCCCTGCTATTCGATCGACAGCTCTCCTACCGCACCGACTATCCCGATCCGGCACCATGCGCCGGCGAGAGCATCGTTCGCGTCACGCTCGCGGGGATTTGTGGAACCGACCTCGAGATCGCGCGCGGCTACATGGGCTATCGTGGAGTGCCGGGCCATGAATTCGTCGGCCGCGTCGAGGACTCGGCGAATCCCAGGCTCAAAGGGCGGCGCGTAGTCGGCGAGATCAATGCCGCGTGCGGGCGCTGCGAATGGTGCGCCGGCGGCCTCGGCCGTCATTGCCCGACGCGCACCGTGCTTGGAATCCTCGGGCGCGACGGCGCGTTCGCCGAGTACCTCCGCCTCCCCGACGAAAATCTCTTCGTCGTCCCCGATTCAATCACCGATGAAGCGGCGGTGTTCGTCGAGCCACTGGCCGCCGCGTACGAAATCTTCGCGCAGATACATCTCGCGCATAACCGCAGGATCGCGGTCCTGGGCGACGGCCGCCTCGGCGCGCTCGTCGCGCTCGCGCTCCGCGCCGAAGGATATCTGGCGATCGTCGCGGGGCATCATCCGGAAAAACTCGCGCTCCTCGCGCGTCTCGGCCTCGACACGATCGTCGAGGAGACTCTCGACGAAAAATTCGACGTCGTGATCGATTGCACCGGACGCGGCTCGGGACTGGCGCGCGCGATCGCCCTGGTCCGCCCGCGCGGCACGATCATCCTCAAGAGCACCGCGGCAGCCGGCGCAGAAATCAACCTGGCGCCGATCGTCGTAAACGAAGTAACCGTCCTGGGCTCCCGATGCGGCCGCTTCGCCCCCGCCCTCGCAGCCCTGGCACCGTCGCAAGTCGCCCCCGCCGTCGCGGCTGTGGAACCGTCGCAAGTAGCTCCCGCCGTCGCGGCGACGGAAACGTCGCGAGTAGCCCCGCCGTCGCGGCTGGGGATAGGGGGGAGGGAGTAGGGGTGCGGCTGGTGAACCGTCGCGAGTAGACCCGCGTCCGCTCATTTCCGCGACCGTAGGCCTCGCATACGGCGTCGAGGCGATGAAGAGTTTGGCAACCTCGTCGCCTTTCAAGGTCCTGCTCAAACCTTCGTGACCCGCCCCGCGAATCGAACGCGCGAGCGCCGCGATACCACGAAGGACGCCGCGCCAATTGTTGTCGGGATCGACACTGGCGGCACCTTTACCGACCTGGTCGCGATCGTCGACGGGCGCCTGCGAGTGCACAAAGTTTTATCGACGCCCGCCGATCCTGCTGCGGCGGTGGTCGCCGGGATCGCTGCGATGCTCGAGCATCACTCGCCGGGCATCGTCACCTACAGCTCGACCGTCGCGACCAATGCGCTGCTCGAGAAGAAGGGCGCGCGCGTCGCGCTTATCACCAACGCCGGCTTCGAGGATCTGATCGAAATCGGCCGCCAGAATCGTGACGACCTTTATGCGCTCGCGCCGACGCGTCCAGAGCCGCTGGTCGCGCGCGCGATGCGCCTGGGCGTCGCCGAGCGCACGCTGTTCGACGGTACGATCGCGCGCCGCCTGAGCGCGGCCGAGCTCGCGAGCATTCGCCGGCTGGCCGAACGGAGCAGCGCGGAGGCGTTCGCCGTGTGCCTACTCCATTCGTACGCGAACCCGCGCAGCGAAGAGGCAATCGCGCGCGCATTGGCGCCGCTCAAACGTCCGCTTTCGATCTCGCATCGGATTTCCGCCGAGTACCGCGAGTACGAGCGCTTCTCGACCGCTGTCATCAACGCCTACGTCGCGCCGCGGATGTCCTCGCACCTCGAGCATCTGGAAAACCGGCTCGCCGGCGCGCGGATCCGCGTGATGCAATCCAACGGCAGCGCGATCGGCGCTCGCCTGGCGCGAGACGAGCCGGTGCGCACCATACTGTCCGGACCCGCAGCCGGCGTAGTCGGCGCGGCGGCGCTGGCGCGCGCTCTCGGCACCGATCGTTTTATCACCTTCGACATGGGCGGAACCTCAACCGACGTGTCGCTGTTCGACCGGCGCGCGCGAGTCCGCACGCTGAGCTATCCCGACGGCTATGCGGTGCGTACTCCGGTGATCGATATTCAGACGGTCGGCGCGGGGGGCGGCTCGATTGCGCGCGTGGACGCGGGCGGCTCGCTGCAAGTCGGCCCGGAAAGCGCGGGCGCCGATCCGGGACCTGCGTGCTACGGCCGCGGCACGGAACCGTGCGTGACCGACGCTGACCTGATCGCCGGCCGCCTGGATCCGGAGCGCTTCCTTGGCGGCGCGATGAAGCTCTATCCCGAGCGTGCCGCGCGCGCGGTCGCCGTGCTCGCGCGCGCGATGCGCGTGAGCGCGCTAGCCGCTGCGCGCGGGGTGATTCGCGTCGTCAACGCGAACATGGAACGCGCGATTCGCGTGATCACCGTGCAGCGCGGAATCGACCCGCGCGACTTCGCATTGCTGGCGTTCGGCGGCGCGGGCCCGATGCATGCCGCGGAGCTGGCGCTCGACCTCGGCATCCGCCACGTGGTGATGCCGCGCAATCCCGGGCTGCTGTGCGCGTGGGGCGCGCTCGGCGCTCCGCTCGGCCGCGAATACTCGCTCACGGTGCGCGAGATCGATCCGGACTATCGCGCGATGCTCGCGCGCGCGTCCGCGATGCATCGGCGTGCGCGCGGCGAGCTCGAGCGCGAGGGCGCGCGCCCCGCGAGCATCAAATTCGCGCTCAGCGCCGACCTGCGCTACCGGGGCCAGTCCTATGAGCTCGAGGTCGCGCTCACGCCGCGCTTTGCCGCGGACTTCCACGCTGCTCATCGGCGCACCTTCGGACACGCGACTCCCGACGCTCCGATCGAGGTGGTGAACTTGAGGTTGCGCGCAACCGCGGGCGAGTCGTTCGCGCGTCCTGAGCGCGTCGCGCGCGCACGCGGCAAGCCCGCGCCGATCGCGCGTGCGCCGGTGCTGGTCGGTAGCGCGCTGCGTTCCACGCCGATCTACGAGCGTGATTCGCTGGGCGCTGGCACAAAGCTTCGCGGTCCACTGATCGTCGTCGAGCTGAGCTCAACCGCATACGTGGCGCCGGAGTTCACGATGCGCGTGGACGACTTCGGAAATCTGCATCTGGAGGCCGCGCGATGAAGCTCGACGCGGTCACGCTCGCGGTGATGAACAATCGCCTCGCGGCGATCGCCGAGGAGATGGGCGTGGTGCTGGGCCAGACCGGCTACTCGCCGAATATCAAGGAGCGCCATGATTTCTCGTGCGCGCTGTTCGACGCGCGCGCCGAGCTGGTCGCGCAGGCGGCGCATATCCCGGTGCATCTCGGATCGACGCCGCTGTCGGTGCGCGCGGCGATCGAGCGGCTCGATCTCGAGCGCGGCGACATCGCGGCGCTCAACGATCCGTTCGCCGGCGGGACGCATCTGCCGGACCTAACCCTGGTCGCGCCGATCTTCATGCGGCAACGAACGGCGTCCGTTCGGCTATGCCGCCAACCGCGCGCATCACGCGGATATCGGCGGGATGGCGCCGGGCTCGATGGCGCTGGCGACCGAGATTTACCAGGAAGGTTTCCGGCTTCCGCCGGTGAAAATCGTCGCGGGCGGGGAGATGGCGCGCGACGTGCTCGCGCTGTTTCTGGCCAACACGCGCGTCAGCGAGGAGCGCGAGGGCGATTTGCGCGCGCAGATTGCGGCGCTCCGAGTCGGCTCGGAGCGGCTGCTGGCGCTGGTGAGATCGTCGGGGCGGCGAACGGTTGAAGCCGCGATGGACGCGCTCAAGGACTATGCGGCGCGCTTGATGGCGGCGACGCTGCGCCAACTCAAGCCCGGCACTTACCGCGCGCGCGACTTTCTGGATGACGACGGCTTCGGCACCGGTCCGATTCCGATCGAGGTTGCGATTACGATTCGCGGTGGACGCGCGACGGTCGACTTCGCCGGCTCCGCGCCGCAAGTGCGCGGCTCAGTCAACGCGAACTATGCGATCACGCTCTCGGCCACCTTTTATGTGATGAAGTGTCTCGCCGCCGAGGCGGTGCCGGCCAATGAGGGCCTGATGCGTCCGATTCGGTTGCTGGCGCCGCCCGGATCGATCGTGAACGCGCTGGCACCGGCCGCAGTTGCGGGCGGCAACGTCGAGACCTCGCAGCGAATCGTCGACGTGCTCTTCCGCGCGCTCGCGAAAGCGGCCCCGAACAGGATTCCCGCGGCGAGCTCGGGCTCGATGTCCAACCTCACGGTCGGCGGCTTCGATCGCTTTCGTAATCGGCACTTCTCCTACTACGAAACGATCGCAGGTGGCGCCGGCGCCGCGCCCGGACATCCCGGCGCCTCGGGAATTCACACCCACATGACCAACACGCTCAACACGCCGATCGAGGCGCTCGAAGCGTACTATCCGATGCGCATCACCGAGTATCGGATTCGGCGCGGCTCGGGCGGCCGCGGACTCGAGCGCGGCGGCGACGGCCTGGTGCGCGAGCTCGAATGCCTGGTCGAGTCAAACGTGAGCATCCTGACCGAGCGGCGGAAGATCGCGCCGTGGGGACTCGCGGGCGGCGGCGCAGGCGCGACTGGCGCGAACTACCTGGTGCGCGGCGGCCGCCGCACAGCGCTGGCGGGCAAGACCAACGTGAATCTGAACGCGAGCGATCGGATTCGGATCGAGACGCCCGGCGGCGGCGCATTCGGCCGCAAGAAGTAGAATCCAGGCTAGCAAAACCTCACGAGATTTCGCGCTTCCCGTTTACGAAGATGCGCGCTACGCGCTCTCAGATGATCTTCGCGCTGCGCAGGCGCGCTCGCGACGGCTCGTCGATTCCCAAGTCGGCCAGGATCGTGTCGGTGTCGGCTCCCAGCGCGCGCGCCGCGCTGCGCACCCGCGTCGGCGTGCGCGAGAATTTTGCCGCGGGACCGGTGATCGGCGCGACTTGCCCATTCTCCTGCTCGATCGGCTGCAGCATGTCGCGCGCGAGCACATGGGGATCGCGGGCGGCCTGCTCATAGGTATTCACCGCGGAGCATGGAATCGCGTTGCGGGCGCAGGTTTCCACCACTTCCTTTACGGTGAGCGCGCCACACCATTGCGACGCGACCGAGTTGCATTCTTTGCGATTCTCCATCCGGCCCGGCAGCGTCGCGAAACCTGGATGGTCGGCAAGCTCCGGCCGCCCCATCATCCGCGCGCCGACTTTCCAGTGCGTGTCGAGCAGGATGCCCATCATCACGCTGCCGTCCGCGCATCGGTAGGTATTGGTCGGGACTGAAAATGTGAACTCGTTGCCGGTGCGCGGAAAGCCAAGGCCCATCGCGCCCAGAGTCAGGTAGCCGTCCGACTGAAACAGCATCGCATCGAGCAGCGCGATGTCGAGATGCTGCCCCTCGCCGGTGCGGTCGCGATGGTGCAGCGCGCCGAGCGCCGCGATCGCACCGTGCAAGCCCGCGAGATCGTCGCAGAGAAAAGTTGCAGCCTTGGAGGGCTCTCCCTCCACGGGGCCGTTGAGCGACATGAACCCGCTCATCGCCTGCGCGATCGGATCGTAGCCGACGCGATCGTGAATCGGCCCGAACTGCCCGAAGCCGCTGATCGAAACGTAAACGATGTCGGGCTTGACCGCGCGCACGCCCTCGTAACCGACGCCCCACCTGTCGAGCGTGCCGGGCCGGAAATTCTGCACCACGATATCGGAGCGCGCCGCGAGCTTGAGAAAAATCTCGCGGCCTTCGGGGACCCGAAGATCGAGCGTGAGACTCTTCTTGTTGCGATTCACCATCGCATGCCCGAAGGCCACGCCAGCCTGAAAGGGAGGCAGGCGGCGCGTCACTTCCCCGCTCGGCTCCTCGACCTTGATGACCTCGGCGCCCATGTCGGCGAGGATGCACGCGCACATCGGACCGGCCCAACTTGTAGTCGCCTCGAGCACCCGCACGCCCTCCAAAGGCCCCACCAGATCGCGGCGCGCGTCGCGGTAGAATTCCGACTTTTCCATGATCGCTCCTCCCGGCGAACGGCGAATCTAGCAGGGGCATGCCTCGGCACCCAAAGTAAAAAAGCTGCAGCTGGTGGCGCGACTCGCGTCGCCTCGATAGGTTTTCAGGCGCGGGCGCGGACGAGCGCGCCGTTTATCGTCGAATGGCGGAGCAGCAGTTTTTCGTCGGCGTTCATGGCGTGATCGCAAATCGCGGGCGTATCCTCGTCCTCAAGCGCGCGCCCACGATGCCGTACCAGCCGGGAAGCTGGGACCTGCCTGGCGGCCATCTCGTGCTCGGCGAATCGTTCGAGGATTGCCTGCTCCGCGAAATCAAGGAGGAAACCGCGCTCGATGTTATGGTCGAGCGAATGCTCGGGATGCATTCGATGCCGGCCGAGCCGTATCTGCAGGCGCTCTATGCGTGTCGGCTCACGATCTACCAGAAGCTTGCACTGCGGCCCGATGAGCACGTCGATTCACGGTGGGTTACGCCGGCGGATCTGGAGACGATGTCATTGATTCCGTACCTGGAACGAGTCTTCAGACGCGGGATGCTCGGGTACGTGAAGTGATGGCCGCGCGCCTCAGCTGATCCGACCCTATCTTCACGATCACGGCTTCCGCGGTCTTTACGATCGCGGCTTTTGCCTCAGGCGGCCGCGCCAGTAGCCGAGAAAATTCGCGCATTCGAGTTCGTGATAAATCGCGCGCTCGCGATCGCCGCGCGCCGCCGCCGTCGCCATCCGGAACACGTTGCGGAGCAGCTTGTCGATTTGGTTGTGACTGCGGCCTCCCGCCGCGACCGCGCTACCGAGGCCGAACGCGAAGCTCTTGCGGCGCAGATACGCGCGCGTCATCCGCTCGGCCGGGATCTGGTGATGCACGATCGCGAGCGGCGCAAAGCCCATCTTGCCGCCGCCGGCAATGATGCGCGCGAACAGCTCGGTGTCCTCGCCGGAGATCGGATCGCCCCCGACCACGCCCAGGTCCTCGCGGAACGTTCCGTAGCGCTCGAGGGCCGCGCGCCGAAACCCGACGTTGGCGCTGAAATAGTTGGCCAGCGTCTCGGCGCTTGCTGCGGGCGCCGACTCGATCGCTCGGCGGTCGTGCACCGCGAGCTTGACCCACAGACTCGGCCCGAGCCATCGCGGCGGCGCCACCGACCATCGCGGCAACACCATCCCGCATGCGGCGTCGAGTCCGCGCCGATCCATCTCCGCGAGCATCTCGAGCGCCCAGCGTGGGTCCGCGATCGCGTCGTCATCGATGAACAGGATGACGTCGGCGCGCGATTCCGCGACGGCTCGGTTACGAGCGAAGCTCGAACCGAGCCGTTCTTCGAACACGCGGCGTACGCGAAGCGGCGCCGCGTGTTCGAACGACGCGACCACCGCGGCGGTCGCGTCGGTGGAGCGGTTGTCGATGACGAGGCACTCGGCATCGACGACCGCGCCGGCGGGCCATTGGAGCGCGGCGATGCTGTCCAGCGTCGCGCGCAGGGTGGCGGCGCGGTTATGAGTGGGAATCGCGACGGTGACAGTAATCGGCAAACGACTTCGCGCCGTATCGGCGCGTATGCGGGCGGCGGGCGCTGCTCAGGCCGCTCGCTTCGCGAGCAGCGTGAGCAGCGGACGCCGCGTCAATGCGGGACGCCGCCGCGCCGGGCTCCTGCACGCGCCGCATCCGCGGCGCGCGCCGGAGCCGAACGCGGCTGTCAGGGCGCCTTCGGCAGCGGCGGCGGTGCCGCCTCCGGCGTGGCCGCCGCAGCGGCGCTCGGCGCCGCCGCGGGCGACGCGCCCGCAGCCGGCGAGGCCGCCGCGGCTGACGCCGCCGGCGTCGCGCCCGGCGACGGCGACGGCGCCGCAGCCTTCGGCAGCGGCGCCGTCGACTGCGTGAATACGATCGAGGTCACGTTGAGATCGGGCGTCGCCTTCTGCTGGATCTCGGGCGGCGCGCTCAGCCGGAAGCCGAAGCTCCGCGTCTCGCCGGGCACGAACGGCAGCACCGGTCGCCCGAAATTGGTGAACTCCAGCGGAGTCGCCACCGGGACGTGCACCTCGGTATAAACCATTTTTTTGTTCTTGCCTTTGCCCTCGTAATAATTGACCGTGAACTGAACTTCGTCGATTGCTTTGTCGCCGCTGTTCGTCATCTTGCCGAAGATTCCCGGCACCCGCGATGCCGCCATCTTCATGTCCACGTCGGTGAGCGCCAGCTTCGGAATGTACGCTTCCGCATCGGCTTGCTGCTTCTGCGCGTTCTGGATGTCATTGAGCTCGCGCTGATACTGAAACTTGAGCCCGGCGTTTCCGGTCGCCTGTTCCTTGTCGAGCTCCGCGAGTACCGCCTGGTAGGCCGCGATCGCCTTGTCGTAGTCGTGCTTGTGGTAGAGATCGACGGCATCCTTGTGCATCTTGGCGATATTTTCCTTGGCGGGAAAATCCACCAGCAGGCGCCAATCGTCCCCCTGCTTTACCAGCACAATGTCGTCATCATAGGTGACCTTCGGATAGCTGCCATCTTCGATTTGCTTTTGCGCGGTCGCATCAGCCGTCTGGTCGCCGGTAATGGTCGCATCGATCGTCCGCTCCCAGAGCGCGAGATCGGGCCGCGTCACCTTGACCGTCACGATCGCCTTGTCGCCGTCCATTTTGGCGTCGCCGACCTGGTAGTCCGACCGCGTGCAGAACTGACTTGAACCAGTCGCGGCTCACGTCGGGCGCGAGCGGGATTTCAGTCAGGAACTGATCGATGGTGCGATCCACCTGGTCCTGATGCGACAACGCCTGGTAGGTCGCGGGATAATTGTACAACTTGAGATTGTTTATGTAATCGGAGGCGGCGTCCTGCGGCTTCTTCCCGCCGCATCCTGCGGCCACCGCCGCGATCAGCGCGGCGACCGCGAATACACGGCCACACCTGCCTCTATTCCTGAGCTTCGGCATCGTATCCCTCCCCGTAGGCGGCAAACGGACTGATTCTAATGGGGCGCGGCGCAAAAACAAGTTCCGCTCGGGCGCAGCTGCTGCCGCGCGGCTAGCCTGACGCTCGAGCCCCTCGCGCGCGTTCCCTCGCGCCCGGTCGCCGCGCTAGCCACCGGCCTTGATCTGCTTGAGCTCCACGACATTGCCTTCCGGGTCGCGGATGTAGATCGAAAGGCCCATGCCGGTCGCGCCGTAGCGCTGGGCCGGCTCGCCCGTCACCTCGACGGAATTCTCGCGCAGGAAGCGCGCGACCTCGTTCATGTCGCGCGCCTCGACCGCCAGGCAGACGTGATCAACGTTGAGCGCATCCTCCGAGCGCGGATGCCGCGCCGGTACGAGGTCGATCATGCTGCGTCCCGCGCGCAACTGGATAAGGCCAATCTGATCGATTCGCCGCTCCTCGACCAGGCCGAGCAGGCGCGTATAGAAGTCGAGCGCGCGCGCCTGATCGCGGCATCGCAGCACCACGTGATCGAGTTCGGCGACTTTGAGCGGTCGGTTGGTTTCAGTTGCCATCGTAGTTGCCACTTCAGTACCGCGATGCCTCGGCGCGAGTCTCGCCGGCGCGCGGCGGAAACGAGAATCTGACGACCTCGGTCGCCGCGAGCGCGTCGGCGATCATGCGCGGGATGTCGAAGCGCGCCTCGGCCGCCTCGACGTCCTCAAGTCGCGCATGGGTCTCGGGATGCGCGGGCACGAACAGCGTACAGCAATCCTGGTCGGGAATTATCGAGGTCTCGAAGGTGCCGAGCGCGCGCGCCTGCTCGATGATCTCGTTCTTGTCCATCCCGGCCAGCGGGCGCAGCACCGGCAGCGGTGACGCCTTTTCGATGACCGTCATGTTCTCGAGCGTCTGCGAGGCCACCTGCCCGAGGCTCTCGCCGGTTACCAGCGCGGTCGCGTGCGTGCGCTCCGCGAGTGCCGCTGCGATCCTGATCATGAAGCGCCGGTAGAGAATGACGCGTAGCGGTTTCAGCGAGTTGGCGACGATCTCGCGCTGCAACGCGCCGAACGCGACCAGCGCCAGCGCCGAGTTAGCCTGATAGCGGGTCAAGTGTGCGACGAGCTCGCACGCCTTCTCACGGCTGGCAGCGGAGACGATCGGATACGCATGAAAATGCACGAAGTCGCATCGCAGTCCGCGCTTCATCATCCGATACGCCGCCACCGGCGAGTCGATACCGCCCGATACGAGCGCCATCGCGCGGCCCGACACGCCGACCGGCAGGCCGCCCGCGCCGGCGCGCTTGCCAGCGGACACGTACGCCGCGTCCGGCATGATCTCGATCGATATGGTGAGTTCAGGATCGCTGAGATCGACCTCGAGCCCGAGGGTATCCTTCACCTCGGCGCCGACGATTCGCTCGATCTCAGGTGACGCGAGCGGGAAGCGTTTGTCCTCGCGACGCGCGCTGATCCGGAACGTGGTCGCGCGATGCCCCCGCGCGCGGGCCAGGGCCTCGCGCGTGATCGCTTCGATTTCGAGCGCGGCGGGATAGCTGATCGAAAAGTTCTGGATGCCGAACACCAGTGCAGCGCGCTCGGCCGCGAGCGCGTCGCTCACCTCGTCGGGAATCGCGAGCATCACGCGCGGGCCGAGCGCACGCATCTCGCCGACTCTGACATCAGCGAACGCGGCGCGCAGATTGTGCTTGACCTGATCGACGAAACGCCATCGATTACGCCCCTTGAGTGCGACTTCGTGATATCTGCCGATGAGGTAACGCATTTGATTTGATCGCGATGGCCGCGCCGCCTCTCGGCGCACACGTGCCATCGTGTGGCTAGCGTAGAGTGGCGCGGGCGCAAACGAAAGAGGGACCGCTTGCGCCGGAGCCTCGCGCTCCGCGATTATCTGGCATGCCTTGCTTCAGGTCATCGCAGTGAGCGACGCTTCGTCGATCCGGCAAACGATCGAACACATCGAGCGCTTGCGACGCGCGCTCAAGGGCGTCGAGCCGTTGCCGCGCGAGGCGCTCGCCAATAAGTCGAACGCCGCTGCGGTGTTGGTGCCGCTGTTCGAGCGCGGTGCCGATCTCCACGTCATCTATATTCGGCGTTCCGACCACGTCGAGAGGAACCGCGGCCAGGTCGCATTCCCCGGCGGCCGCGTCGACGCCGGCGACGCAACCCTGCTCGACGCGGCCCTGCGCGAGGCGCGCGAAGAGGTCGGCATCGAGCCCGCGACGGTCGACGTGTTGGGCGCATTCCCCACCACCTCGACGACTGCCAGCGGGATCGTGGTCGCGCCGTTTGTCGGCGTGATACCAGCCGAGACCGCGCTCGTAAAGCAGCCTAGCGAGGTCGCCGACATTTTCGACGTTCCGCTCGCGGCCCTGCGCGATCCGGCATACCGCGGGACCTTCGAATGGCGCCGCGACGGCGGCCGCGAGCCAGCGAAATTTCCTGCGATCCTTTACGGCGGTCAGACCATCTGGGGGCTGACGCTCCGCATCACGCTCGAGATGCTGGAAATCCTCGACGGTGGAATTCCGGCTTCACCGCGCGTGAGCGAACAAAACAAAAAGTAGCTACGGGGGTGTCTTTGATGGGACGCAACATTTTATTCATCACTACCGACCAGCAGCGTTACGACGCGCTCGGATGCAACGGCGGCAAGATCGCGAGCACGCCAGTGGCCGACCGCCTCGCCGCGACCGGCATCAACTACCATCGCGCGCACAATCAGAACACGGTGTGCACGCCTGCGCGCTCGACGATGATCACCGGACAGTACGTGCGCACCCACGGCGTCGTCGCCAACGGCGTCCCGCTGCCGCCCGACGCACCGAGCGTCGCCGAATGGCTCCACGACAAGGCGGGATACCGCACCGCGCTGCTGGGCAAGGCGCATTTCGAGCCCGCGATGGACTTCGGCGGCCGATGGTTCGAGAACAAGATGGCGGGCCAGGGTTCGACCGGGCCGTACCGCGGCTTCGACCGGATGGAGCTGGCGATGCACGGTCCGCTCGGCGGATGGCACTACTCGCTGTGGCTGCAGCAAAACTATCCGGAGGAAACCAAGGGATTCGCGCGCGTGCTGAGCGGCAAGCCCGGCGGTGACACCGGCGCGCCGGAGGTCGCCTACAATCCGATTCCGCGCGAGCATTACCATACCGACTGGGTCGCCGAGCGCACGCTCAAGTTCCTCGATTCGCTCGGCGCCCGACGAGAACTGGTTCGTGTGGATGAGCTTTCCGGATCCACACCATCCGTTCGATCCGCCCGCAAGCGAATCGCGACGGATCAACTGGCGCGATCTCGACCTGCCGGCCGGCTACCCGGGATCGCGTGAGAAGATAGAAAAGATCCTGGCGCAGAAGCCGCGTCATTGGCTCGATTGGTACGAGGGTCGCTTCGGCAATTTCGAGGGCGGCGCCGCGACCTTCGTGCCGTGCAAGATGACGCCCGACCAGGTGCGCGAGGTCAACGCGCTGATTCACGTCGAGAACGAACTCATCGATCAGGCTTGCGGCCGCGTGCTCAAGCGAATCGGCGAGCGCGGATGGGAGTCCAACACCGACGTGCTGTTCACTACGGACCATGGCGAGCTGCAGGGCGACTTCGGCCTGTTGTTCAAGGGGCCGTATCACGTCGACGCGCTGATGCGCGTGCCGCTGATCTGGCGTCCGGCGCCGAGTGCGAAGGTCGCGCCCGCGGAAATCGCCGAGCCCGTCGGTCATCTCGATCTCGCGCCGACCTTCTGCCAGATAGCCGGCGTGCCGGCCGCCGATTGGATGCAAGGCAAACCGCTTCCGGTCGCGCCCGGATCGGGCCGCGAGCGCGTGCTCACCGAATGGGACAGCCAGTTCAAGCAGCTGGGGATGCATCTGCGCAGCATCTATCGCGACGGCTACGTATGCACCGTGTACGAGAAGTCGACGCGCGACTACGGCTTCGACCTCGAGCCGGTACTGCGCGTGATGGCGCCCGGCACGACGATTCCCGACATCCGCTACGAGGGCGTCGAGGGCGAGCTGTACAACCTGCGCGAAGACCCGATGCAATGGCGCAATCTGTGGAGCGATCCTGCGTCCCGCCAGCTCAAGTCAGATCTCATCGCCGACCTGTACGACAACCTGCCCAAGGAGTCGCACGCGCGCACGGTAGAATCGCCGGCATAGCGGCCGGGACTTCGTCAGGTCAGGGCGGGCGCAGCATCTCGAAGTAGGAGACTTCGATCAGATCGATGCGCGCGATACCGAGCGCGTCGAGCAGTTCGTCGACGGCCGCGCGGCTCCGCTCGGAATCGGCGTGATCGCCGAGTACCGCCTCGATCTCGCCGAACTCGCCCAGCTCGGCCACGCGATCGAGATGAAGGCGCACGTTGTCGCGCAGCAGCAGCCTGCGTTCCTTGCGGACCTCGGCGAGCGCGCCGAGCGCCTCGGTAAGCATCGCGCGGGTGCGCTCGGGGTCTGCTACGGGAACTATTTCGTAGTCACTGCGCATCAGGCCACCGCGATTTTCGCGGCGACTCTCGATCGCATCGCCGTGTTTCCCGCGCCGATAGAAAATCAGCCGCGCGCCGACCTCTTCCTCGCGGAGCTTGAGCTTGCCGCTTCCGACTTTGAAAAACGTGTCGCGCTGGCGCAGCAGTCCGGCGTGACGGTAGCCGAGCTCCAGAGCCGCTTTTTCGGCGCGTGCGAGATCGTCGAGCTTGAACTTCGCTTCGATATTCCGCATCGTGTTCCACTCGCTCGATGGCGTGCCACGCGCATTGTGCGCGTATGGTCAGGGCGCCGCGACCGTGCAAAACTTGATTCGCTCGCACGATTCGATGAATTCGAAAGCATAAGCAAGTGGCAAACCACAAGGAAGCCGAGGCGGAAGATCAGAAGCTGAGCGAGGCGGGATTCGATCCCGCCGCGCCGGCTGCGGACGCGGTGCGCAAGCTCGGCGAGCTGCGTGGTGCCGCCGGCGTTTCGCAGGTCGCCGTCGCGCGCGCGCTCGGCAGGATCACGGACCCGGCTGCCGCCGCGATGCTGGTCGCGATGGAAGCCGATGCGGCCGGCGCGCTACGGCGCGAAATCCGCCGCTCCCTGTTCAAGCTCCGCCAGCATGGTATCGAAGCCCCCGCCGAGGCCACCGAACCGCGCCATTTGTCTACAGCGCCCGAGGTCTCGTCGCTCGCGGCACTGCTCTCACCGATCGATCCGGACGGCGCGCGCATCGTCTGGATCACCAAGCCGCGCGCGCAGGGCGGCGTGACTCGCTTGTGGGGGATCGTCTCAGAAGAAGAGGGATTGGTCGGTATCAATGTCAGCGGTCTCTCGCGCCGCGAACTTCGCGCCGAGCGCGAGGAGCTCGAGCGCCGCGCCGGGTTGAAAATGGTCGATGCCGACTGGCGCTTCGGCGACTTCCTGTTCATCGAGGCGTGGCGCGCGACGCCGGAGTCGCGCCGCGCGCGCGTCGGCAATTTTCTCACCTTGCGCGCCGAGCTGATCGCTTCGCCCATGCCGGTCGAGTTCAGTCATCCGGTGTACGACGAGCTTCGAGCCGATGCGGCCGCCGAGCCCTCAGTCGAATTGCTCAAGGAGCCGGAGCTTATCGAGTGGCGCCTGGCGGACGCGGTCATCAAACCCTACGTTGACCAGGTTGCCAACCTCGAGCAAAGCATGATCGTGGTGAGCCCGATCCAGCAGCAAGAGCGGGTCAACACCATTGTCGAGCGCGCGATCGACGAGATAGTTTCCGCCGAGCGCGCGCATCGGATTCGCCGCCGTCTCGAGGACATCGCATGGTACATGACGCGCAGCGCGCGGCGGCAGCAGGCGGGATGGGCGGCCTCGGCGGCCGCCAAAATACGCGATGGTGCGGATCTGAAGCACGTCGCTTTTTTTCAGGCGTTCATCCGCAATCAGCTCGGCACGATGGCGGCGGCCGAGGAGCAGAAGGCGCGCGCAGAGCCGAGGCTGATCATGACGCCCGCGGAAGCGATGCGTGCGCGCGAAGCGCAGATGCGCCGGCGCGACCCCTGAGCTGTCGCGCTCCTGGAGCGGTCGCGAGCGTTCTCACTCGAGCGCGAGCGTGTATCCGAAGTGACTCCTGCGCCATCCCATGCGCTCGTAGAAGCGATGCGCGCGTGGCCGCTTGACGTTGGTAGTCAGCGAAAGTTTGTAGCACCCCGCGGCCTTGGCGATCGCCCCCGCCGCTTCCATCATCCGCTCGCCGACGCTCTGCGAGCGCATCGCGCTGGCGACCACCACATTTTCCACGATCGCGACCGGTTTGAGGCCGTGGCCCAGGTGACGGAAGAGCAGAAGATGAACCGTGCCGACGATCACGCCGCCGCGCTCGGCGACCAGCAAATGATGGTCGCGATTTCGCGCCAGTCCGCGCCAGGCGATGCGGAACGCGCGCAGGCTGGGTGCGTAGCTATCGTAGTCGTCGCCATGAAGTTCGCGGTAGAGCACGTTTAGTGCGACCAGGTCGGCCTCGCGCGCGTGGCGAATCCGCAACGGTGGCACGCCGCGGGGCGGTTTTTTGGAATTTGCTCGCATCGATCGGTCCGCTAGGATGCGATAGTCGGCTAGGCTCGCCGCGGTCAAGTCCCGAAATGAAACTTAAAGTGACACTTGAAGCTCAGTTTCGGCGCGAATCAGGTGAGCCCTCGCGCCCCGCATCCTCGTCATCGGCGTTCACCATCTTCGCAACGGCCGCGCCACGGACGGACTCACCGCGATGATCGCCCAGCAGCCGCTCGCCGGCATCCGCGTCCTCGACCTCACTCGCGTGCTCGCGGGCCCGTTCTGCACCATGAACCTCGCCGACCTGGGCGCGGAGGTAATCAAAATCGAAGTCCCCGGGCGCGGCGACGACTCCCGGGGCTTCGCGCCGACCTTGCCATCGGGCGACTCCGGTTACTTCTACAGCGTCAATCGCGGCAAGCGCAGCGTCACGATCGATTTGCGCAAGCCCGAGGGCGCCGCGATCCTGCTTGAGCTCGCTGCGAAGAGCGACGTGGTGGTCGAGAATTTTTCGCCCGGCACCATGGAGCGCTTCGCGATCGGCTACGAGCGGCTCGTGGCCGTCAATCCGGCGATCGTGCTGTGCTCCATTTCCGGCTTCGGGCAGACCGGCCCGATGGCGTCTGCTCCCGCGTACGATATCGTCGCGCAGGCACTGGGCGGCACCATGAGCATCACCGGAAGCCCGGGCGGCGAACCGACGCGATGCGGTGTTTCGGTGGGCGACCTTGCGGCGGCGATGTACGGCGTGGTCGCGATCCTTGCCGCGCTGCGAGTGCGCGACAACACCGGCCAAGGGCAGCATCTGGATATCGCGATGCTCGACTGCCAGGTGGCGTTTCTCGAGGACGCGCTCGCACGCTACTCGGTCTCGGGCAAGGTGCCGGGTCCGCTCGGCACGCGCCATCCCTCGATCACGCCGTTTCAGCAGTTCCGCGCGGCCGACGGTTATTTCGTCACAGGCGCGGGCAACGAGGCTATCTGGAATCGCTTCTGCGACGCGGTTGGGATGCCGGAGCTGCGCGAGGACCCGCGCTTTCGGCTCAACGCCGATCGCACCAGGAACCATCCCGCGCTCGAGGCGATCCTGACTCCCCATTTCGCGACCGCGCCGCGCGCGCATTGGCTCGAGCTGCTCAGCGCCGCCGCGGTCCCGTGCGCTCCTATCGCGAACGTTGCCGAGGTCACGCAAAATGCGCATCTGCAGGCTCGTCACATGATCCTGCACGCGGACCATCCGGAGTTCGATGGCCTGATTGTCCCCGGCTCTCCGCTCAAAGCGAGCGGCTCCGATGCGACGCCCGCGACCCGAGCGCCGCGCCTGGGCGAGGACACTGACAAGGTGCTCGCGCAGATTCTCGGCTACGATTCAGCGCGGCTGTCTGAGCTGCACCAGCGTAGTATCATATGACGATCCAGGAAATTCCGGCCGGCGCGTTCGAGCCCGGCCCGCGGAGGAAAAACCGGTGCGTGAAGTCGTAATCGTTGACGGGTACCGAACCCCGATTGGCAAGGCCGGCAAAGAGCAAGGCTACTATCAGAAAATCCGCTCCGATGACCTCGCGGTGTTTTGCGTACGCCGCCTGCTGGAGCGCAACCCCAAGGTCGACCCCAAGGAAATCGAAGACGTGGTCTGGGGATGCGCGAATCAGACCGGCGAGCAGGGTCTCAACATCGGCAGGATGATCGGCCTGCTGTCGGGGTTGCCGGTTGAAGTCGCCGGCACTACGGTCGACCGGCAATGCGGCTCGAGTCTGCAGGCGGTCAATTTCGCGGCGCAGGAAATCATCGCCGGCGCCGGCGAGATCGCGATCGCGGGCGGTGTCGAGCACATGTCGCACGTGCCGATGGGCTCGGGAATCCTGCCCAATCCGAAGCTGCTCGAGATGTTTCCGCGCGACATGTTCTTCATGGGGATGACAGCGGAGCGCCTCGCGGAGATGTACAAGATCACGCGCCAGCAATCCGACGCGTTCTCGCTGCGCTCGAATCTGCGCGCGGTCGCGGCGCGCGAACGCTTCAAGGAAGAGATCGTCCCGGTCAAATTGCCCGACGGTCCTACTGTCGACGTCGACCAGGGGCCGCGCGCCGAGACCAGCATGGAGAAACTCGCGTCGCTCAAACCGTCGTTCAAGCCCGACGGCCAGGTGACGGCGGGCAATTCCTCGCAGATAAGCGACGGCGCCGCAGCGTTGCTCCTGATGAGCGCGGAGCGTGCGCGCTCGCTGGGCCTCAAGCCGATGGCGAAGATCCGCGCGACCGCGGTCGCGGGTGTCAGGCCTGAGATAATGGGATGGGGGCCCGTCCCGTCAACCCACAAAGCACTCAAGCGCGCGGGACTGGGAATCGGCGATATCGGTCTGGTGGAAATCAACGAGGCGTTCGCAGCGCAAGTGCTCGCGTGCAACACCGACCTCAAGATCGACGAAGAGAAGCTAAATGTGAACGGCGGCGCGGTGGCATTAGGCCATCCGCTCGGATGCTCCGGCGCGCGGTTGGTGGTCACGCTGACGCATGAGATGCGTCGGCGCGGCACCGCGCTCGGCCTCGCGACGATGTGTATCGGAATCGGGCAGGGAATCGCGACCGTGATCGAGCAGGTATAAATGGTCGAGCAGTGACGGTGAGAGAAAAAATCCAAGTAACGATCCGGCGTGCACTGCTGATGGCTGCGATGTTCGCGGCGACGATTCTCGCCGCCTCGATTGCTGGCGGCGGCATCGCTCGCGCACAAGGCGGTTACGGCCTCGCGCCCAACAGTCCGCCCGAGGCCGGCGCCGACGTGCCCGACGCCTCGCTCGAGTTCACACTGCGCGACTTGGACGGCAAGCAGATCAAGCTCAGCAGCTGGCGCGGTCATCCGGTGATTGTCGATTTCTGGGCGACCTGGTGCGGGCCGTGCCGGAAACAAATTCCGGAGCTCGAGGCGATCTACCATCGCTACCACAAGTCGCGCGGACTGGTGATTGTCGGCGTCGCCTGCGACGCGGTTACCGGCGGCGGGCTGGAGGCGGTTGAGCCGTTTATCCAGGAGTTCCAGATCAATTACCCGATCCTGGTCGCGAGCCAGCCGGTGCTCGACAATCTCGGCGTCGACGCGATTCCGACCACGCTGTTCGTCGGGCGCGACGGCCGCCTGCTCTCGAGGGTCATCGGCGCGGGAAAGCGCGGAGAGTTGAGCGAGAGTGCGCGCATCCTGCTCGACGGCAAGGGAGCCGCGCACGGCGCGCCTGGCCAGCCCGCCAAACCCGAGAAGCCGCCGAGCAATCAGGGCAACGTGATCGACATCTCGGCGCCCGTGGATTAGAGGATTCGGGGCACGATAGGATAGATAGGATGGACGCCAGCGAAATCGAGGACATGATCGCCCGCGGATTGCCGGGCGCGGTGGTCGAGGTCAAGGACTACACCGGGGGCGGAGATCATTTCGAGGCGCTGGTGGTGAGCGAAATTTTCGAGGGCAAGGGTCTCGTCGAGCGGCACCAGTTGGTGTACAACGCGCTAGGAGAGGCGATGCGCGTGCGGGTGCATGCGCTGACGCTGAAAACTCTGACGCCGGCACAGTATCAGAACCGGAGGTAAAAAATGTCGGACACAAGGGAACGGATCGAGTCGGCCATCAAACGCAACAAGATCATGATCTTCATGAAGGGCAACCGCAGCTTTCCGCAGTGCGGATTCTCGGCGGCCACCGTACAGATATTCGATGAGCTCGGCGAGCCGTACGAGACTGCCGACGTGCTCAGCGACCCCGAGCTGCGCGACGAGATCAAGCGCTACAGCAACTGGCCGACCATCCCGCAGGTTTATATCGACGGCAAGTTCGTCGGCGGATGCGACATCGTGCGCGAGCTTTACGAGAATGGCGAGCTCGAGCCGATGGTGAAATCGTCGGCCGGCGCCAGCGCGCGCAACTAAAGCGACAACGCAGCGCTGCGCCGATGCGCGGAGCGCGGAACCCATCACGGAGGCGGCTATGCTGACTGAACAGGAACGCGGTGTCCTCGACGTGCTCGCCAAAACACCGATGCCGAAAGACATCCCCGGTCTGCGCGCAATGATCGACACCGCTTTCGAGATGATGAACGCCAATCCCCCCGAGATCGGCGCGCTGCACGAGAACGTCGAACTGCGTCCCGGGCTTCACGCCGACGTGGCCGTTCCCAAGGGAGCGGGGCCGCATCCTGTAGTCGTCTATCTGCACGGCGGCGGATGGGTCGCCGGCAGCCCGAAGTCGCATCGCAAGCTCGGGATGCAATTCGCCGAGCAGGGCTACCTCACGATCAACGTCGACTATCGGCTCGCGCCGGAGCATCGATTTCCCGCAGGCCTTGACGATTGCGTATTCGCAATCAAATGGGCGGGCGAGAATGCCAAGCGATGGAACGGCGACGGGACGCGGATGGCGGTCGGCGGCGATTCCGCGGGCGGCAATCTGACCGCGGCGTCGGTCGCGGCGCTCGCGGCGGAGAACTACAAGGGCGCCAGGCCGAAGGCCGCGTTGCTGATTTACGGCGTATTCGATTTTCCGGCGGTGCTCGCGAGGTTCGGAAAGGACCCCGACGCCAGTATCGGAATCGAGGGCATGGCGCGCGCCTACCTGGGCGACAAATATCCGGCGGCGCTCGACGATCCGCGCGTGAGCCCGCTCAAGGCGGTCAAGTCGGGCGCGTTCCCGGCGAGCTTCGTCATTTGCGGCACCGCCGATCCGCTGGTCGCCGAGGCGCGTGCGATCGCCGAGGCGCTCAAGCGCGCTGACATCCCGCACGAGGTCCGCATCTTCGAAGACATGCCGCACGGCTTCCTGCAGATGGGCATGCTCAACGACTGCAATGAAGGACTGCGGCTGATGTTCGATTTCCTACGCCGGCACGTTTAGCTCTGCGCGCGAGCGGTTCAAAATAGAGAGGCGCCGCGGAGGAGGTTTGCCGATGGCCTGGATAAAGACGATCCCTGAAGACCAGGCCCAGGGCCCGCTTGCGGAGCTGTACGCCGGCATCCGCGCGACATTCGGGCTCGTCCCCAACATCATGAAGGCGATGAGCCTTCGCCACGAGATGCTCGCGAAGATGAGTGGCGCCTTCATGACCGCGACCTTCGGCGGCTCGCGGCTCACGCGCGTGCAGGAAGAAATGATCGCGACGGTGGTGTCGTCGATCAATCGCTGCCACTACTGAACCAACGCGCATGCGGAGGGCCTCCGCATCCAGAGCGGTGACAATGCGATGGTCGCGCAAATCAAGCGCGACTGGCGGACCGCGCCGCTTTCGGACGCGGACCGCGCGATGCTCTCCTATGCTGAAAAGCTGACGCTGAATCCTTCCGGACTGACGCTCGCCGATCTCGACTCGCTGCGCGCCCACTTCAGCGAGGAGCAGACTTTCGACATCGTGATGATCGCGGCGCTGTTCAATTTTATCGATCGCGTCGCCGACGCCTTTGGCGTGGAGCTCGACCCGATGCTGCGGCAGATCGCGGCGGCGTCGCCGGAAGGAGAGGCGCTCACCGAGGTCGCGGCGCCGACCCGGTCCAAACGCTAGCGCACGCCCGCGGCGAAAGTCAGTGCCTACAACAGCGAAGTGATGACGACGATCGAGCCCGAGTCGACACTGCCTTTCTCAGCCGGATCGACGATGACCAGCTTGTTGCCGACAAATTTCATGTCGGTCGGATCCACCAATCCGGTGGCCCACGACCGGGCGAGGCCCTTTTCGACGCGATTGATGCTGCCGTCTCTTCCGGCCGAGTTCTCGGTAGCGAGCCTGCCGGTGTCCGCGATGAACATCTGGCTGCTGTAGCTGCCGAAGTTAGTCGGCGCGAATGCGACCCCTCCCGGCCGGGTAAACCCGACCAGGTAGGGATCGTCCTTGACCTTGCCATCGGACATGACGACGCCGAGACGTCCAACCTTGGCGGCTCCAGCGGAGCTCGGGCGCATCCCGAGCAGCATCATGCCGGGCGCTTTCGAGTCATTGGAGGGCGCGAAGGCGATGGTCGAGATCTCGAACGGGATCGGCTTGTCGAAGGTGGCGAACACCGCCGCCTTGCCGGAAGAGTCGATCGCATAGAGGGTGTCGTTGCCGGTAGTCGCGGCGAACAGCTTTCCCGCATAGAGACTTCCGGTCGGGCCAAACTCGAGCGCGCGGCAGTCGGTCGGCTTGCCGCCGCCCACGCTCCCGTTGTCGGGGAGCTTGGCGAAGGTGCTGACCGCGCCCGACTTGTCGATGCGATCAACTTCGCATGCGCTGTGCTCCGCGGGGGTCGCCAACACGAAAGTCTGTCCCCCGTAAGCGCCAAAGCCGGCCGGCGCGATCGCGACTCCGGCCGGGTGCGGCAGCTTGCTCTTGTCGGCGAGCGCAGTCGCCTTTCCGGTCGAGGTAACCGAATACACACCGCCCGCACGGTCCGAAACGATCATGTTGCTTCCGTTGGTGGCCAGATACGCGGGGGCCTTGAGGCCGCTGGACTTGAGCGCCTTGATTTCGTACGGCACTTCGACGTCGAGGCCGCCGCCTTCCGCGCGCGCGATCGATCGGAAGACCGGCGGCATCGCGGCGAACGCGAGCGCCATGAGCCCGAGCGCCGCGAAAATGCGGGGCAGCCTATTTTTTCTTGTCAAGTTCATCGAGCGCCTCGTTTACGAAATATCTCTGGTCCGGATTGCGATCGTCGAGCTCGGATTTGCGCTGCATAACCCATTGCGCCAGGCCGATCATCGCCGCCTCGCGCGCATCGCCAATTCCCAGCGCGTCGGCCACTTCCACGAGCTGGGTGTAGAGCTCCTCGGGAAGCTCGATTTCAATTCGCTGTCCGGCCATCGGTTCGCACTTCCATATAGTCTTTGCCTGTGCCGGTCGTCAAAATGAACTGACGTGCAAACTGCGGCTCAATATACCGGCGCGCTAGTGGAATATCTCGACGAGGGCAAACTGTGCGCGGGCTTCGTGCTTCGCGAGCAGGGGCGCAATCTCGCGATCATCGACGGGCGCGGGCGCGAGCGGCTGGTCCCGCGCGACCTGGTGATGGTGCGCTATGGCGATCACAAAACCGATCGCGACGGCGCAACGGAAGCGATCGCGGCCCTTGGCCAGGAACGCGCCGCGCTCGCCGCGGAGCTCGACCTTGAACTTTTGTGGCAGGTGGTCCATGAGCAGGGGCGCAACTTCACTGCGCCGGAGCTGGCCGAACTTTTCTTTGGGAGCCGCGACAGCGCGCAGGGCTCCGTGATGCTCGAGGCGCTGCTCAACGACCGCATCTACTTCGTCCGGCGCCACATGGAATTTCTCGCGCGCACGCCCGAGCAAGTCGAACGTTTGCGCGTCCAGCAGGATCGAATTCGCGCCAAGAGCACGGACTATCGCAAGATGCTGGACACGATGCGCGCAGTGCTGGACGGCGCCGTCGCGCCCATCGATCACCGAAGCCGCCGCACTGATCGATTCGCTGACTCGCTACCTGATGAACCCGTTCACGCGCAGCCGCGAGCTCACCCAGATGCTGGCCGAGGCGGCGCCTGACGTCGATCCGGCCGAGGCGGCCTTCGAGATTGTCGAGCGGCTCGGCGCTCGGCCGAGCGTGCCGCGCTTCGCGTTCATCGCGGGACTGAAGCCGGAGTTCAGCGAGGCCGCGATGCGCGAGGCGGAGAATGTGGCGCCGCCGGCGCGGCCGGTTTCCGACGGCGGCTTTAGCGTCACGATCGACGACGAGGACACCGTCGAAGTCGACGACGCGCTGAGCTGTGAGCCGCTCAAAGACGGCGGACTCCGCGTGCGCGTGCATATCGCACTGGTGGCGGACTTCGTCGCCAAGGGCGGCGCGATGGACCAGGAAGCGGCAGCGCGCGCCACGACGGTCTACTTGCCGGAAGCCACGATCCGGATGCTCCCCGACGCGATCTCGTGCGCGGCGGCGAGCCTCAGTGCGGGTGAGGAGCGGCCGGTGCTCACCACCGACATCACGCTGTCAGAGCAGGGCGAGGTACGGGACGCGCGTATCTATCCGGCGCGAATCGCGATCCACCAGCGTCTCGATTACGACCTCGCGGATCGGATCCTCGCGGCGCCGGCGCCAAGCGGAGAAGCGGCGGACACATTGCGCAGGCTCTTCGATGCGGCGTCGAAGCTTCGCGAGCGGCGCCGCACGGCGGGTGCGATGCTGATACAGCGTCGCGAGCCCAAGGTGCGCGTGCACGGCGACGACATCGAGATCGTCGCGATCGACAGCGCATCGCCGGCGCGGACGCTGGTCGCGGAGTTCATGGTGCTGAGCAATTTCGTCGCAGCGCGTTACGCGGCGGAAAATCGCATCCCGATCATTTATCGCGTGCAGCCGGTAAGCGGCGGCGATCTTGGCCAGCGCCCGCGGCTTTCGCTGTATCCCGAGTATCACGCCGGGATCGGACTGGATTACTACGCGCAGCTCAGCTCGCCGATTCGGCGCTACGCCGACCTGGTGATGCAACGCCAACTGATCGCGGCGCTCGCCAACCAGACCGGCGCATACGTCATCGATGAATTGCTGCAGGTGCTGGCGGGCGCTGAGAATGCGGAGGCGTCGGGGCGCGAGCTGGAGCGGCGCGCCAAGCGTTACTGGATTCTGCGCTACCTGGAGCGCCACGCGTCGGACACGCCGATGCGCGCGTTTGCGACCCGCGACGGCGCCAGCGCGGAGCTGGTCGACTATGCGGTGCGCGGCTCGCTGCACGGCTCGCCGATGCTCGCCAACCAGGCGCCGATCATGGTGCAGCTGGCGCGCGTCGACGCGCTGCGCGGATGGCTGGCCTTCGACTATGTCGGGAGTGCGGAAACGGCCACGGAGGGCGCCCGTTGAGGCGCCCTCCTCTCCGTGGCCTCCCCTCTTCTCAGCGGCCGCGCCTGGGAGCGCTACGTATCGCAGCCTCCGTCCACTGCGGCCTCCCCTCGTCCGAGCGCCGCTTTGCCAACGGCCTCTGACTTACTCCCCTTTACGAACTCTGCCCGCTAACTCCGTCGGCCAACTCTGCTCGATCACTCTTTACGTCCCAGTCTCCGGCACTTTGCCGCGATGCGTCCTGCCGCTCCGCGTCACGCCGCCGCGCGTCGCTCTACCCATCATCCTGCCAGCGCGCTTCCTGCCACCGCGCGTCACGATCACGCACTGACGCGTCCCGCCCCGCGACTTGCGCCGCTCTCGCTCCTCCCGCCCATCCACGCGCGACGCTCGCCCACGGCGGCCTCCGCCTCGCTCCTCCAGCCCGCATCCGCTCCTCCACCGATGCTACGCAGCCTTGAACGTGTCCTGGTCCAGGCGCCACTGATCGATCGATTCGATGTTGAAGCGCCAGTCGCTGCCAACCTTGAACGCCGGCAGCCGTCCGCGTTTGAGCTGCCGATAGATCGTCGACGGATGCACCTTCAAGTAATCCGACAGTTCCTTGACCGTGAGTACCCGGCTGTTCTCGTTTCTGATCATGGCTAAAGTCCCTCCTTTGCCACCGTTTAGTTACCGATGTCCTTCTTAGGTTGGACTAAGTGCAATCAGCGTGCCGCGACTCCGGGTGCATAGACAACCCGAGCGGGCTTTGGACCAGCCCGGTTTTCGTTCTTTAGATAACATAAATGTGCAGTCTTATGCTAACAAATTGTGGATAGGGCTAACCTTCGAGTTGATTGGCCCTTTATGAGCGATGAAATTTTGGCGCAGAGACGAAAAACGGACGACGAGTTGTCAGCTCGTGTACTATTCAGAGATGACTTGCGCCCGCTCTCGGGACGCGCGAGCAGCCTCACGTCGCCGAAGAATGCGCCGTCACAACTTCGCGTAACCGCGAATCGGTTCTCTGCGATACCGGAGCTCAGACCTTGCCGATCAGATCGCGCTCGGCCTCACTCACCATCGCGAGGATGCCCGCCTCGTCCGGCGAGCGCGTCAGCAGGATCAGCCGATGCACGCCGAGATCTGCGAAGCGCTTCGCGGTGTCGCGATCGATCCTGACGCGCGGGGTCACGCTTATCTCGAGGTCCTCGAAGCGCCGCTTATGCTCCGCGCATGCGGCGCGCAGTCCCTCGATACACTTCGCGGTGCCGTCGACGTCGAGCGCAAACCCGTACCATCCCTTGGCTAGGCGCGCGGCGCGGCTGAACGCCTCGGGCGAATGCCCGCCGAAGACAATTTCCGGATGCGGCTTTTGCACCGGCCGCGGCATCGCGTTGACGCCCTTGAACTTGACCCAGCGGCCGGCGAACTCCGGCTTCTCCATCGACCACAGCGCGATCATCGCGCGCAGGAATTCTTCGCTGCGTTCGCCCTTGTGATCGAAGGGCGCGCCGATCGCCTCGAACTCGGGCTTCAGATATCCGATTCCGATTCCGAAAATCAGCCGCCCATTGGCAAGCACGTCGAGCGACGCGAGTTCCTTGGCGAGCACCACCGGATTGCGCTGCGGCAGGATGATGATCCCGGTGCCGAGGCGAATCTTCGTGGTGTGCGCCGCGACAAACGAGAGCGAGACGGTCGGATCGAGCATCGGAAAGTCGGGCGCGACCGGCGACGGCGGCGCCTGCGGGTCGGGCACGATCACGTGCTCCCCTGTCCACAGGCTCTCGAAGCCCGCCTGTTCGGCGGCGCGCGCGACTGTGGCGGCGGTTTTGGGAAAGGCGCAGAGACCGTTGTTGATTCCAAAAAGTGCGAACTTCATGCATGCACGATTACCACGACGCACCGCCTGGCGAGAAGTGCGGCGCTGGTTTTCGAGCGCGGCCGTGCCTGACCGCCGGCGTATCGGGCGCGGCTTCTGTTGACGCGCGAGGCCGCGCCGAATTGACCACTTCCCGAATTGTTCTTCATAATCGCATTCGAACCCGCGCGTGGCGGGCCGTGACGCGAATGAGATGTCCTCAATGCGGATTGGATATGACCGGGCAGGCCGCGTTCTGCTCACGATGCGGCGCGCGGATGTTCGCGCCCAAGCCGGCCGCCGTCCGCGAATACAATCTCGCGCTGATTCGGCCGTCGTGGATTCACAGCGCGCAGGGATTCCTGGTCGGCGTGCTGGTCATCGGCTTCGGCGCGTACGTGGTCGGCAAGAATCACGACGCGTGGCGAATCGGATTCCTGTTGATGGCCGCCGGCGCGCTCATCCTCGCGATCGCGATCCGGGTCTATCGATCGGTCACCTGGCGAATAACTTCGGATCGGCTGGTCGAGAAGCGCGGCGTGCTGTCGTCCCATCGGCGCGAGATGGAGCTCTCCGACATCCGCTCGATCGAGGTCGATCGGCGCTTCATGCAGCGCCTGATGGGACTCGGCAACGTGATCGTTTCCTCCGCGGCCAACGCCGACGCCATCATACATCTCAGCGACATTGCCAAGCCCGACGCGGTCGCCGAGACCGTGCGCCTGGCGCGCCTGAAAAGACTCGGATGAATCCGCGATGAGCAAGCGTCCCGACCTCCGCTACGAACGGCGCCTGTGGAAGATCGGCATCCAGGCCGTCGCCGGCGTCGACGAGGCGGGCGTCGGTCCGATGGCCGGGCCGGTGGTGGCCGCCGCGGTTATCTTCGCGCCCGAGACTTTCATCCGCGGCGTGCACGACTCCAAGCAGCTGACGCCGGAGCAGCGCGACGAGCTGATCGGTCCGATTCGCGAGCGCGCGCTCACCGTCGGCGTGGGCATCGCGGAGGTCGAGGAGATCGATCGGCTCAACATTTATTGGGCGACCATGAAGGCGAGCGCGCGCGCGCTGGCGGCGCTGGGGCAGACGCCGCAGCACGTGCTGGTCGACGGCCGCGCGATCCCGGGGCTCGAGCTGCCGCAGACGCGAATCGTGGGCGGCGATCGCAAGAGCTTTTGCATCGCGGCGGCGTCGATCGTCGCCAAGGTGACCCGCGACCGGATCATGCGCGACTACGAGGAGCGCTTCCCCGGCTACGGCTTCGCCAGCCACAAGGGCTACTGCACGCCCGACCATTTCGAGACGCTCGACCGGCTGGGCCCCTCGCCAATCCATCGCCGCTCGTTCGCGCCGGTGATCGCCGCGGCACAATTGAAACTGTTCTGATCGATTAAGTTCGCGCGCGCGATCCGGTCGACTAATTTCGCGCGCGCGATTCTGGCCCGAGTTAAGTCCGCGTGCGTAGTTGTGTCAACTGTATTCATGTTGACACGGGATTTACGCACGATCGCTTTTGGACTACCATCGGATCAGGAACGCGGCCCATCTCAATTTGAGCGGCGCCGCGTATTTAAATTTATGGCGCTCGAACGCGACAAGCATACTGCGCAGCACGCGCTGCTGACCCTGCACGAGGCGCAACTCCTTGACCTCTACCGGCGCATGGCGCTGATTCGTCATTTTGAAGAAAAAGCCGCTGAGATGTACACGCGCGGCAAAATCACCGGCTTCTGCCATCTCTACGCCGGCGAGGAGGCGGTCGCGGTCGGCGCGATCTACGCGCTCTACGACAAGGACTACGTGGTCTCGACCTATCGCGAGCACGGCCACTGCCTGGCCAAGGGCGCCGACCCGCGGGTGGTGATGGCCGAGCTGTTCGGCAAGTCCACCGGCATCTCGCACGGCCACGGTGGCTCGATGCATCTGTTCGACCAGGACCTGCGCTTCATGGGCGGCTACGCGATCGTCGGCGGCGGACTGCCGATCGCCGCGGGCCTCGCGCTCGCGATCCAATACAATGAAGGGCCCGAGGTGGTGTGCTGCTTCTTCGGCGACGGCGCGCTGCCGCAAGGCGCCTTCCACGAGGCGCTCAACATGGCTGCGCTGTGGAAGCTGCCGGTGGTCTTCATCTGCGAGAACAATTTCTACGGGATGGGCACGCTGGTGCAGAACGCGATCAGCCAGGAGGAGCTCTACCGCTTCGCCGAGCCGTACAAGATTCCCGGCGTGCGCGTCGACGGCATGGACGTGCTCGACGTCTATGGCGCGACCATGGAGGCGGTCGCACGCGCGCGCGAGGGTGACGGCCCGTCGCTGATCGAGGCGGTCACCTATCGCTTCCGCGGCCATTCGATGTCCGATCCGGGCGAGTACCGGTCCAAGCGCGAGGAGCGCATTTGGCAGGAGCGCGACCCGATTAAGGCGATGCGCCGCCGGCTGCTGACCGAAAAACGCGCGACCGACGCAAGGCTCGACGAGATCGAAAAGGAAGTCGCCGCGGTGGTCGACGACGCGGTCAAGTTCGCCGATGAGAGTCCCGAGCCTTCGCTCGATGAGCTGGGCAAGGGCGTTTACGTGGAGAGCTGAGGACGATGGCGCAGATAAGTTATCGCGAGGCGTTGAACCAGGCGCTGCGCGAAGAGCTCGACCGCGACGAGCGCGTGTTCGTGATGGGCGAGGAGGTCGGCTACTTCGGCGGTGCGTTCAAGGTCACCGACGGGCTGCTTGCGATTTACGGCGAGAAGCGGATCCGCGACACCCCCATCTCGGAGCTGACCATCACCGGCGCCGGAATCGGCGCCGCGATGGGCGGGCTGCGTCCGGTGGTCGAGCTGATGACGATCAACTTCGCCCTGCTCGCGATGGATCAGATCGTCAACCACGCGGCCAAGATCCATTTCATGTTCGGCGGCAAGGCCAAGGTGCCAATCGTGATTCGCTCGCCGCAGGGCGGCGGTCATCAGCTCGGGGCGCAGCACAGCCAGAGCCTGGAAGCTTACTTCCTGCATTGCCCCGGCCTTCGCGTCGCCATCCCGGCCACGCCAGCGGACGCCAAGGGATTGCTCAAGACGGCGATTCGCACCGACGACCCGGTCGTCTTCCTCGAACACGAATCGCTGTACGGCGTTAAGGGCGAGGTCTCCGACGACCCCGATCTGCTGGTCCCGTTCGGCAAGGCCAACGTGGTGCGCGAGGGCAAGGACCTGACGATCGTCTCGTATTCGAAGTGCGTGTACGACGCGATCAAGGCCGCCGAGGAGCTCGAGAACCAGGGCGTCGACGCGGAAGTAGTCGATCTTCGCACGCTCAACCCGCTCGACCTCGACACCGTGATCAAGTCGGTCGGCAAAACCGGCAAGGCGATCGTGGTCTATGAAGGATGGCGCACCGGCGGCGCGGGAGCCGAGATCGCCGCGCAGATTTACGAGGCGGCCTTCGACGATCTCGACGCTCCCGTGGAGCGGGTCGCCTCGCTCGACACGCCGATGCCGTACAACGCGCGGCTGGAGCGCGCGGTGTTGCCGAGTTCGGGCGATATCGTCAAAGCGGCGGAACGGATGATGTGAGCCTGAGGGCGCGCGCGTGCCGGCCGGTCGCACCAGTCAATTGAAATTTGATCTCTCGCTCGATTAGATGTCTCGCTCAACCTCAATTTCTTGCTCAAGTTCGCGGCGCGGCGGGCGCGTCCGGCCGGTCGTGAAGCTTTCTGACCGCGAGGTAGCCGAGCACCAGCGAGCGCCAGAACCATTGCTCTGGATCGAGTCCCGCGCGCTCCGCTAGGCTGCGCGCGTAGAAGGCCTCTGCGACATGAACTATCGCCGAGATTACCAGCACCCAGCGTCCCAACAGGCCCAGCCACGAAGCGCCCAGCCAAGGCATCGCGACCAGCAGCCCGATTCCCATCCAGAATCCACCCATCCACAGAAATTCGCGCTCCGGGATTTCCATTCGTGTGTTTCTCCCTGCGCCGGCATGTCGATCGCCTTGTCGAGTGTCATGCCCGGCGTATTGGCGCGCCAACCGATCAGCTTGTCGGCCTGCCTCGCTTCGGCCCACAATACGGAAAGAGCCGAATCATGAACAACGAAATCACGATGCCGAAACTTTCCGACACCATGGAGGAAGGCAAAATCCTCCGCTGGCTCAAGCATCCCGGCGATACGGTCCATCGCGGCGACGCGCTCGCCGAGGTCGAGACCGACAAGGCCGACATGGTGCTGGAAGCCTTCGACGACGGTGTGCTCGACCAGCTGAAGCTGAAGGAAGGCGAGAGCGCGCCGGTCGGCGCAGTAATCGCCACGATGCGCGCGGCCGGCCAGGCCACCGGCAAAACCGGGGAGGCGGCTCCGGCTGCTGCGGCCCAGAAATCCAATGGTGAAGCGCCTGTGGCTGATGCTCAGAAATCTGACGGCGAATCGCCGGCGGCGGTAACGGCGCGGCCGACTCCGACGCCGAGGCAAGCGCAGGACACAAAATCGCGCGACGCTAAATCGCGTGACACAAAATCCGACGATAGAAGAGCTGAAGCCGCCCGGCCCGAGTTGCGCGCCGTCCGCTCGCGCCGCGAAGCTCAGCCCGCCGCGCCCACTCCCGAGCCGCCGCAGATGTCGGCGACCGAAAATGGCGAAGAAGGCGACGACGCTCCGCCCCGCTTCCATCCCGCGATGAGCGCGCACCAGTCGGCCGCGCCGACCGCGATGCCGTCGCCGCCGCCGCGCGCCGCCCGGCAAAAGTCGGAGGCGCGTCCCGAGCAGGCCGCGGACTCATCGGCCGAGTCGTTGACCCCGCCCACGGCGGACGGGCACAAGCTGCGCGCGTCGCCACTGGCGCGGCGCGCCGCCGAAGAGGCCGGCGTCGATATCGCGCAGGTTCACGGCACCGGTCCTGAGGGCCGCGTCACCAAGCGCGACATCGACAATTTCGTGCGCGAGCAGCAGCTCTTCAAGTTCCGGCGCCTGGTCTCGCCGCGCGAGGGTGCACCCGGCTCGCGCGAAGAACTCTCCAAGATGCGCAAGACGATTGCGCTCCGGATGGCGGCCTCCAAGCGCGAGATTCCGCACTTCTACGTCACCCTCGAAGTCGACATGGAAGAAGCGGTCAAGCTCAAGAAGTCGCTGGAGACCACCGAGCTATTCGAAGAGGACATCACTTACAACGACATGATCGTGAAGGCGTGCGCGCTGGCGCTCGCGCGTTTCCCGCGCATCAACGCGAGCTACCAGGACGATGGCATTACGATTCATCCCAACATCAATATCGGCGTGGCAGTCGCAGTCGAGGACGGACTGATCCTGCCGGTGATCAGGAACTGCGAGCAGCTCACGCTGCCGGAAATCGCGCGCGAGGCGCACAAACTGGTCGCGAAAGCCGCGCGCGGCGCGGGCTTCACCACCGACGAGCTCTCCGGCGGCACTTTCACCATCTCGAACATGGGGATGCTGGGCGTCGAGCATTTTGCGGCGGTGATCGTTCCGCCGCAGGCCGCCATCATGGCGGTGAGCGCGATCAAGGATCGCCCGGTGGTGCGCGAGGGCGCTCTGGCGGTCGGCAAAACCATGATGGTGACGGTGTCGTGCGACCATCGGATCGTCGACGGCGTGGTGGCGGGCCGCTTCCTGGGCGAACTCAAGCGGTTCCTCGAGAACCCGGCAAGCCTGCTGGTCTGACGCCGCGCGCGAACGCGGATGCCATCGCATCGCCCCGATGCCTGAACAAATTGCGGACTGACTAGTCGAGGACTCAAAACACTTGTCCAGCTCAAGTTATGACCTGGTGGTAATCGGCTCCGGACCCGGCGGGTACGTGGCCGCGATCCGCGCCGCGCAGCTCAAGATGCGCGTCGCTTGCATCGAGCGCGATCGTCCCGGCGGCGTGTGCCTCAACTGGGGATGTATCCCGTCCAAGGCGCTGCTCAATTCCGCGGAGACGATGGAGATAATTCGCGGCGCGGGCAAAGAACACGGCATCGAGGTCGGCGAGATTACCTTCGACTTCAAAAAGGTGATCGCGCGCTCGCGCGCTGCCGCGGAGAAGCTCTCGCGCGGCGTGCGATTCCTGTTCAAGAAAAACAAAATTGATTTCTTCGAAGCCGAAGGGCAAATCACCGGACCTCACACCGTGGCGCTGACCCAGGCCGAGGACAAAGCGGCGCCGCCCGTGGCCTCGCTCCAAGGGGAACGAATCCTGGTCGCCGCGGGTTCCGGCGAAAAGCTGTTCGGCGGGATGAAGCTCGGCGACGGCGTCATCACCAGCAAGGAGGCGCTGGTGCTGGACGAGTTGCCGGCCAGCGTCGTGGTGATCGGCGCGGGCGCGGTGGGCCTCGAGTTCGCGTACTTCTACCAGGCCTTTGGCGCCAAGGTCACCATCATCGAACTCGAAAAGCAGATGCTGCCCGGATTCGACGCCGAGGTAGCCGAGGTGCTGCGCCGCGCGTTCGTGGGTCGCGGCGTTACCGTCCTGCTCGGTCATGGCTACAAATCGATGGTGCGCCGCGGCGGGGTGTGGACGGTGAAGGCCGATGCGGCCGGCACGGAAAAAACTGTCGACGCCGAGGCGGTACTGGTCGCGGTGGGCCGCACACCGCTCAGCGCGAAGATGGGACTGGAGGCCGCGGGCGTCGAGCTGGAGCGCGGTTTCATCAAGGTCGACGACAGTTTTCGCACCACCGCTCCGACTATCTATGCGATCGGCGACGTGATTCGCCCTCCCCTGCTCGCGCACAAGGCCTCGGCCGAAGGCGTCGCGGCGGTCGAAATTATGGCGGGCGTGCGCGAGCCGGGCTTCGATCTCTCGTCGATCCCCGGATGTATCTACTGCGAGCCCGAGGTAGCGACGGTGGGTCTGAGCGAGGCTGATGCGCGCGCGAAGGGAATTGAAGTCAAAGTCGGCAAGTTCCCGTTTCGCGCGTCGGGCAAGGCGATCGCGATCGGCCAGACCGAGGGCTTCGTGAAAATCGTCGCGACCAAACAGTACAGCGAAGTAATCGGATGCCAGATTGTCGGGCATCATGCGACTGATATGATCGCCGAAGTGGTCCTGGGCAAGACGCTGGAAGCGACCACCGCCGAATTCGGCCGGGCCCCGCATCCGCATCCCACCATGTCGGAGGCAATCATGCAGGCGGCGCTCGCGGCAGAAGGCGAGGCGATCGATTTTTAAACAGGCGATCGACTTCTGATGGATAGCGGTTCGAAACTTGGCGTAGCGCGGCTCGGCGTGGTCGACTATGCGGCTGCGCTCAGCCTGCAGACGGCGATGGTCGCGGCGCGGCTGGCCGATGAAATCGGAGACACGCTCCTGCTCCTCGAGCATGAGCACGTCTTCACGCTCGGACGCGGCGCCGACGAGCGCTTCATCGTGGCGGCGCGGCCCGCGGTTCCGATTCATCGCGTGTCGCGCGGCGGCCAAGTAACGTATCACGGGCCGGGGCAATTAATTGGCTATCCGATACTGAAACTCGAAGGCTCCTCGCGCGACGTGACCCAATATTTGAGACGCCTGGAGCAGGTAATGATCGACGCGCTCGCGGAACACGGAATCGAAGCGGAGCGGCGCGCAGGATTCACCGGAGTGTGGGCGCGCGCGCGCAAAATCGGATCTATTGGTGTCGGCATCCGGCGCTGGGTCACCTACCACGGTTTCGCGCTGAACGTCTCGACCGATCTCGGTTACTTCGACGCGATCGTGCCGTGCGGAATTTCGGGATGCGAGATGACCTCGGCCGCCGCGCTCGGTCATCCGGAGATCACGGTCGTCACGATGGCGCGCTCGATAAGCGAGCGCTTCGCCCGCTTGTTCGGCTATGATCGGATGATGGAGATCGAGCCGCATCGGCTCTGGAAGCTGGTTTCCGCAGACGCAAGCGCGCCGGCGAACGGAGCGGAGGCTTCGCGATAGCGATGGGAGAGCGCCGACATCCGGACTGGATCAAGGTGCGCGCGCCTACGTCGCCGGAATATTTCCGCACCCGCGACATCCTGGGCGAACTCAAGCTTCACACCGTGTGCCAGGAGGCATGCTGCCCGAATATCGGCGAATGCTTCTCGCATCGGACGGCGACCTTCATGCTGATGGGCGACGTGTGCACGCGTAACTGCCCATATTGCGCGGTTGCGCACGGCAAGACCCGGCCGCTGGATCCCGACGAGCCGCGGCGCGTCGCGGAGGCGGTGGCGCGGCTCAACTTGCAGCACGTGGTGGTCACCTCGGTCGATCGCGACGACCTGCGCGACGGCGGCGCGGCGCATTTCGCCGCGACCGCGCGCGCGATCAAGGCGATGATCCCGGCCGCGCGCGTCGAAGTGCTGGTGCCCGACTTCCAGGGCGTCTTCGACAGCGTCGAGACGGTGGTGCGCGCGCCGATCGATGTCTACAACCACAACATCGAGACCGTGCCGAGCCTGTACAAGGCGGCGCGGCCCGGCGGCCAATACGATCGATCGCTGGCGGTGCTCCGCCACGCCAAGGAGACCGCGCGCGGACTTGGCCGCGAGCTGTTGACCAAGGCGGGAGTGATGCTCGGGCTGGGCGAGGAGCGCGGCGAGCTCGCGACGGTGATCCGCGATCTGCGCGCGGTCGAATGCGACATCCTGACGCTCGGCCAATACCTGCGCCCTTCCGCGGAACATATTCCGGTCGCGCGCTATGTGCCGCCCGCCGAATTCGCGGAGATAAAGATCGAAGCGCTGGCGCTGGGCTTTCGCCACGTCGAGTCGGGACCGCTGGTGCGCAGCTCCTATCACGCGTGGGAACACGTGAACTAGCCTAATCGTCCACGGTAAAAACGCGCGCGGCGCGAGAAGCGATTGCTCCCCGCGCCGGGCCGATCAGTCTCAAGTTAATTGAGCGCGCCTACCTTCCTTCCTTCAACTCCTTCACCTTGTGCACGCGAGTCTGCAGATAGGCGTCCTGCACCGCGCCGTAAAGATCGACGGCGTAGCGATCCGCCTCTTCGAACTGGTTCAGATGCAGCGAGCGGTAGTTGACCGCATCACCAACGCGCTGACCCGCTCCGACCGCAACCGCCATCCAGAGCGGCACAAAGTAACTGAGCGGATTCATGGCTCCATCGACCGCCAGCCCGACGGTATCGGTGATGGTCGACGGCCCGAAGAACGGCAGCATCACGTAAGGACCGGTCTTGAGGTTGTAGTAGCGCAGCGTCAGTCCGAAATCGTCGTGATGCTCCTTGATCCCGAACCATTTGTCGGCGGGATCGAAAAAGCCCGCGACCCCGAGCGTGCTGTTGATGCCGAAACGCGCGACCTCGCCGCCGGCCTGCGCGAAGCGAAGCTGGAAGAGGTTGTTGGCGAAACGCGGGATTACGTTGACGTTGTCGAAGAAGCGGCCGACGCTCTCGCGCACTGGCTCCGGGGCTACGTATGAATAGCCGCTTGCGACTGGGCGGAGCACCCAGTCGTCGAGCTTCAGGTTGAACGAGAACATCGCCTCGTTGAACGGCGCGAGCGGATCGCTATAGACGCCCTGGTTTTCGCCAGGGGGCCCGTTGGCCTCGGCGGCGGCCTGTTGCGCAGCCTGCTGCGAGCTCGGGTTGTTGCTGATCGGGGCGGCATCCTGGGCAAACGCAGCCGTCGCCGACAACGAAGCGGCAAGCATCGCCGCGGCGCAGATCGCGCTCAGCGTGCGGTTGCTCCAGGTCGTTACGGATCGTCGTTTCATTTGGCTCTCCATATAAAAGTCGAACCGAACCGCAAGCGGTCTCGCGACACCCTCAGGTTGCCAGTGTCGCCTTTTTGGTTGCCAGTGTCGCCATCCAGGTTGACAGTGTCGCCCTCCGGGTTGACGGCTTGGTTACCCTTTCCTGGGGGCGTCGTCGCACCCCATCCGGGTACGGTACCATCGTCCCGGAGTGTGGCAAGCGGTCCCTTCGCCCATTAAGCGCCTGATAGAGCAACCTTCTTAATGGTTTGCGAGAGATGCTGCAAGAGCGGCTTGTTTGCTCTTGAGGTCGGCTATTAACTTATTGTAGCCACTGTTGTTCATAACTCGGTTAAATTGATTCCGGTAGTTGGCGATAATGCTGATCGAATCGACGGTGACGTCGTAGATCTTCCAGCTGTCGCCCTGGGCAACCAAGCGATAGTTCACGTGGATCGGATCTTTTCCGGGCTGGACGATGTCGGTATTGACCTGGGCATAGTCGGGGCCATCGTTGCGCGCCCTCAGGAAGGCGACGTCCTGGCCGCGGTAGTCGTTGATCTTGCCGAGGTAGGAGTCCTCGATAAATGCGACGAACGCCTGAGTAAATTCGTCCTGTTGGGCTGGCGTAAGATCCTTCCAATGGTAGCCCATCGCGGACTTGCCCATCTCTTTGAAATTGAAAGTGGCACTGACGATTTGCCGCAGCTTGTCCTGCTTGGCCGCCAGCGGCATCGACTGGTCGCGGAGCGTGGCGAGGGCCTGGTTAACCGTGGTTTTGACCACCGTCATCGGATCGTCGGCAAGCGCATTCGCAACGAAGTGGCCGGGTATGAGCGTCGCGGCGACGAGCATCGCGGACATCATCACGATGGTTTGCGATCGCGCGCGGTGTATGATCTTTAGCGTCCTCATTATTCCTTCATATCTCCGTGTTACTTCGATTTTTCGTTCTTGCCCGACTTGTCCGATTTACCTGACGTGTCCGGCTTGTCTGAATTGTCTGAATTACCGGAGTCCTTGCTGCTGCCCCCGCTCCCGATATTGTTGATCAGCGTCCCGATAGCGTCTTCGAGCACGAACGCCGCTTCGGTCTGCCGGATGGTGTCGCCGTTGGTAAGCGTCTTTTCGCCGGGGCCGGGCGCGATCGCGACGTACTTGTCGCCCAGCAATCCGCTGGTCTTGATCGATGCGATCGCATCGTTGTCGATCTGCACCCCTTCATTGATCCGCAGCGCGACGCGCGCCCGCTCATTGTGCAGCCAGATACCGCGCACCTTGCCGACTGGAACGCCCGCGATCTGCACGGAGTCGCCGGTCTTCAAGCCGGAAATATTATCGAAGTTGGCAAACAGCGTGTATCCCGGCGGCGGAAAGAGCTGAACCTCGCCAAGCTTAAACGACAGGATCGCGAGCGCGAGGATTCCCACGACTCCGAATATTCCAACGACGAACTGGGTGGTGCGGCTTGCGTACATGGTTTATGCCGTCGCGGTCTGTTCCAGGTCCTCGCCCGAGGCTCTGCCTTTGAGGAAGCGATCGAAAACTTCGTCGTTGGCCGCGAGCACCTCGGCCGGCGTGCCGTACAGCCTTATTTTGCCTTGCTTTATGAACGCAACGCGATCGGAAATCTCGAACACCGCCGGCACGTCGTGACTCACCATCACCGCCGACAGCCCGAAATTTTTCTGCGTATTTCTAATCAGCTCATGAATCGCGCCGGTGCGCGTCGGATCGAGACCCGTCGTCGGCTCGTCCAGCATCAGGATGCGCGGCTTCCTGACCAGCGCGCGCGCCAGCGCTACCCGTTTTTGCATCCCGCCACTGATTTCTGACGGGAACTTCGTATCCATGCCCTGCAATCCCACGGCGTCGAGCGTCTCGTGCACCCGTTGTGCGATCTCCTCAACGCTGAGATTGGTCTTCTCGACCAGCGGGAACGCCACATTCTCGAACACCGTCATCGAGTCGAACAGCGCGCCCGCCTGGAACAGCATCCCGAACTTCTCGCGCACCGCATTGAGCGCCAGCGCGCCCATGCGCGTGACCTCGACGCCCTCGATCGTGATCGTCCCCGCGTCGGGACGCAGCAGTAGGTTAATATGCTTCAGGAGCACCGTCTTGCCTTCGCCGCTGGGCCCGACGATGGTCGTGATCTCCTGGGCGGGGCAGTCGAGGTCGACGCCGTCGAGCACCTGTTGCCGCCCGAAGCGCTTCTTGAGACCACGCACCTCGACCGCATTCGCCGAGGAGGGGTTTCCGTTCTGTGCCTGGTTCATGAGCCCGCCAACTTACAGCAGAACTGAAGTCAGAAAATAGTCCCACGCGAGCACCAGAACCGACGAGAGCACCACCGCTTCGGTCGTCGCGCGGCTCACTCCGGTCGCCATCCTTTGCGCGTTGTATCCCTTGTAGCAGCAAACCCACATCACGACCACGCCGAAAACCAGCGACTTGTACAGCGTGCTCGCGATGTCGTGGCTGCCCATATTCGCCTTGATTCCATTGAAGTACGGGCCCGCAGGAGCGCCCATCAGGCCGACTCCGACCAGGTAGCCGCCGATGATGCCGACCACGTCGAAAATCACGGTCAGCAGCGGGAATGAGATGATCCCCGCGACGATCCGCGGCGACACCAAATACTGCACCGGGTTGATCGCCATCACGGTCAGCGCGTCGATCTGCTCGGTGGCCTGCATCGAGCCCAGTTCCGCCGCCATCGCTGACCCGGCGCGCGCCGCGATCATCAAGGCCGCCAGCACCGGGCCGAGCTCGCGCACCAGCGCCAGCGCAACCAGAATTCCCAGCGCTCCTTCCGATCCAAACAGGCTCAGCGTCTTGTAGCCCTGCAGTCCCAGCACCATGCCGGTAAACGCCGCGATCAAAATGATTAGGAACATCGAATCCGCGCCGATTTGCCGCACCTGCCGGATGATCAGGCGCGGCTTGTAGGGCGGCAGAAATACGTACATCAGCGCATTGAGCAGGAACAGGAGAAACCCGCCGAGCGCGAAGACACGTTCAAGGATAAGCGCGCCGAGCCGCTCAATCGTTTCCGCGATATTCATCAACAAGAGGCGAGTCGAGGTCTCAGTGATGGGCAATCCCGAGCCGGGTGAGGTGGCTCAGCGTATGACTCGGGCTCGCCGCGCGCACGAACTCGACGAGATCGCTGGGCAAATCAAGATCGAGCGCGGGCCGCGACAGCCGCAACACCTCGCAAGGAAGGCCGAGTTGGCGGCAATCGTCGAGATGCTTGACCAGGCTTAAGCGTCCGAAACGCGTGGGGATAACACCCGCCGGCGCGCGCGCGATAACGTTGGTGCCGGAAAAATCTCGCGACGGCACCAGCACCGCGCCGTGGCCCTCCTGCGGCATCGCCTCAAACACCGCGTCGATATCGCCGGCGGTGATGAGCGGGATGTCCGAGAGCACCGTACACACTGCGTCTGCGCGCTGCGCTGCGAGCGCACCGGTCGCGAGCGCAACCGCGGCGTTCAGGCCGCGCGGATACTCCTCGTCGATCGCGATCGCACCGGCGCCGCGCGCGAGCGCAAGCAGCCCGGGATCCGACGACACCACCGCGACATGGTCGGCGCTGCGCGCGCCAAGAGCCGCCACGAAGACGTCGCGAAACATCGCCTCAGCGAGCGCGGCCCGCTCCTAGGCGGGAATATGCGGCGCGAGCCGGGTCTTGGCGAATGCTAGATGCTTCGCCGCTATCAATACTATGCGCACGGCGTTCTCTTATAACCCACAAGTTTGGGGGAGCCAACGGCTCAACGCTCGAGTTTACTTGATCTGTTCCGGCGGGAATTCCAACATAATGGTGATGATCGCGGCGTTCCCGGAACCGCACGCGCCGACATTGAATCGACCGATAGCGGATGCGCTCGCGGGATACGCGCGAGCCGCATCCTGCCATGCTCGGAGGCCCTGATGCTGAACGCGCAACGCTCGAAATCGCCATTATTCGCCGCCGCGACCGCAATCCTCGCGGCGGCCGCCCTCTCCTTTTCGGCTTGTAAAGGCGGCTCGGTCGACAGTGACCTCGCCAAGGGCGACGCCGCGATGCGGGCCAGCAATTTCTCGGACGCTGAGAGCAGTTATGAGGACGCGATCAAGGTAGCTCCCGATGATGCGCGCGGTTATGCTGCGCTCGGCAATCTGGACCTCACCCAGCACAAGGACGCCGACGCACAGACCCTATTCATGAAGGCGCTCGACGCCGACCCGAAAAACGCGTCGGCGCACGCGGGATTGGGCAACTACTACGCTAACCAGGGTCAGGGCGGACTTGCCGAAGATCAATTGCGTGCCGCAGTCGCGCTCGATCCCATCGCGCCCCGACTTCAGGCTGCAGTTGGCCGACGTGCTCCGCAAGGGAGGCAAGACCGGAGCAGCTGAGGTCGAGATGCGCACGGCGATCGGACTCGACCCAAAAAATGCGCAAGCGCATTTCGCGCTTGCTACCATGCTCAGCGCTGAGCCGGGCGCGGCGAGCGAGGCCACCGCCGAGTTCGATCAGGCACGAGCACTCAACCCCTCATTGGTTCCCGGTGCGCCGAGCAGCCCAGCCGCTCCGCCCGGAGCCCTGCCGCCCGCTCCTGTCGCCGCCGCCGCCCCGATGCCTCCGGGCGGCGCACCTCCAGCGCCGCCGCCACCGGGTGTTGCGCCTGCGGGCGCGATGCCGCCGGGCCTGCCGCCTCCCGCCAATCCGCCGGCGACCGCGGGTTCTCCGATGGCTCCAGGAGCCAACCCAGGCGCGGTCGCATCGGCGCCGCCGCCCGCCAGGCGCGCCTGTGGCGCCGCGGCTCAAGCCATTCAACCGGACCTTCCTGCTGACGCAAAGCTCGCCGGTCTATACCGATGCCGACGCCAACAGTGCCGTGGTCGGCCAGGTCACCAAGAGAAAATATGTTCACGTCACCGGGATGGCCGGCGACTGGCTGCAGATCAAGCTCAAGGACGGCACCGTTGGATTCATTCCGATCAGTGCGGCGGAGTGAACCGTAACGCCAGACTGGAGGATTAGGGCGATGGCGAATGAAGAAACGCGCGAAGTGACTTTTCCCGGCAAAGCGTGTGAGTTGAAGGCGTATGTCGCCGAGCCCAAGGGCAGCGACGCGCGGCCGACGGTGATCGTCGTACAGGAATGGTGGGGCCTCAACGAGCATATCAAGGACGTCGCGCGCCGTTTCGCGCGCGAGGGCTACGCCGCGATCGCGCCCGACCTGTACTCGCGCCAAGGGCACAAAGTCGCGACCGATCCGAACGTCGCAGCGGAACTGATGTCCGGACTCGACAAGCATGATGGCATCGAGGATCTGGAGACTACGATCGCATGGCTCCGCGCCCAGCCGCGTACCCGGTCATCGAAAATCGGCGTGATCGGCTTCTGCATGGGCGGAAGCTACGCGATGCTGCTACCGTGCGAGAGCAAAGAGATCTCTGCGGCGGCGGCGTTCTACGGCGAGATCCCGCCCGACGACAAGCTGAGCCGTCTCGGATGCCCAGTGTTCTATGCCTACGGCGAGAACGACGGATGGATCCAGCGCAGGGACGTGGACCGCCTCGCCGCCGCGCTCAAGAAGTTCGGCAAAGCCGGAGAGGTCAAAGTCTACAGCGGATGCTCGCATGGCTTCTTCAACGACACCCGCTCCGACGTCTACCGCCCGGCCGAAGCCAAAGACGCCTGGCAGCGAACACTCAGACTGTTCGGCGAATATCTGAAAGCCTGAAATTCCAACTCTCAAAAAGAGCGAAGAGAAACCGCTGTCGTCTCACAAATGACTTGATCCAAGCCCGGCGAAACCCACCACCGGGGCTTCGCGCTTACCTATCGGCTAAAGGTGCGCGCTACGCGCTGTTAGAACTTCCCCCGCGCTGAGATCTGGTCGCGATCAGATAGCCTCCGGTCATTACGTCGCAAGTAATCGACGCCGAACACGGGTGCGGCGCATCCTTCTGGCATCTCAGTACTTATCAAAGGAGATGTCACATGGATAAACGAGATGTTCGAAACCCGGTCGCATTCAGCGCAGCGGGCGCTGGACCAGGACTAAGCGTTGCTCGCGAGCCGGTCTCATCGGGTGGTGTTGCGCCCGCGGGAAGTGCGGCAATCGACGCCGCTGAATTGATCGATCGCTACATCGCGATGTGGCACGAGCCCAATCCCGAGCGCCGGCGCGAGATCGTCACCGAACTCTGGACCGACAACGGTGCCGACATCTTACGGTCGCTCGACGCGCGCGGCTACGAAGCGATCGAGGGGCGAGTTACCCGCGCGCACGAGAAGTGGGTCAGGGATGGCGGATTCGTTTTCCGGATGCGCGGCACCGTTGGCCACCATCACAACGTCGTTAAGTTCAACTGGGAGATGGTGCCCGTCGGCGGCGGCGAAGCGAATTCCCTGGGCTTCGATTTTTTTGTTCTCGGTGAGGAAGGGCGGATAGTAGTTCTCTACCAGTTTGGCGACCCGCCGCCGCCCTCGGATGAATTCAATCAATTCGCGGATCGTTACGTCGCACTTTGGAACGAGCCGGATGCCGCTCGGCGCCGAAGTGCCATAGCCGCGCTTTGGGCGGAGGACGGCGTATACATCGATCCGGCCAACGTGGATCGCGGTCATCGCGAAATCGAGGCGGCAGTCGCAAAGGCTTACGATGAGTTCGTCGCGAAGGGTTTTGTGTTCAGGTCCGCGCGCAATGCCGACGGCCATCACAACACCGTGCGCTTCAACTGGGAGATGGTGCCGGCGGGCGGCGGCCCGGTGGCTGCAGTCGGCTTCGATTTCATCGTGCTCGATGACGACGGCAGGATCCGATCGGACTACCAGTTCATCGAGATGGAGCCGGCGGCCTGAACGCATCGCCCTCGATGGCGGAAAAGACAACTTCCCGCTCGGGGCGCATCGGATTTCCGCCGATGCGCCCTGAGTACTTCAATTACCTGCGAGGTAATGGCCCGATAAATCGCGCGCTGGTAACGTCCTGAACATGGACGGACAGCACAACGGGACTGCTATAGAGCCCACCGGCGCAGGCACCCTGCTCCGGCGATGGCGCGAGGCGCGGCACCTGAGCCAACTCGACCTGGCCCTCGATGCTGACGTTTCCGCGCGTCACATCAGCTTTCTCGAGACCGGCAGAGCGGCTCCAAGCCGGGAGATGCTGCTCACCCTGGCCGACGTGCTCGACGTGCCGCTGCGCGAGCGAAATTTTCTGCTGCTGGCGGCCGGCTATGCGCCGGTTTATCGCGAAACCAGCCTTGATGATCCACGGATGGCGCAGGTACGCGCGGCGCTTGAAATTGTCCTCAAGCAGCACGAGCCGCGCAGTGCGTTCGCTTTCGATCGGCACTGGAATCTCGTCATGGCCAATACCGCGTTCGTTCGGTTCTTCACGGCAGTGATGGGCAAGGAGCCCGCAGGCATGTCGCCATTGAAGGTGTCCACACCGCCGCGGCTGAATCTGCTGCATCTCCTTTTCGATCCCAAGGGTCTCCGCAAGGTCATTCTGAACTGGGAGCCAATCGCGAAGTCGCTCCTGAACCAGGCCTATCGGATGGCGGCGTGGGGCCGCGACGATACCATGCAGGAACTGATCGCAGCGCTGCTGGCCTATCCCGGCGTTCCCGCGCGATGGCACGAGCCCGACCTCGAGACCCCGCAAGCGCTAGTACTACCGATGGAACTGAACATGGGCCGCGGCAGAACAGCGCGGATGTTCAGCACGGTAACGACACTATCAGCCCCGCAGGACGTAACGCTCCAGGAACTCCACATCGAAGCATTCTACCCAGCCGACGCAGCAAGCGAGTCGATGTCGTTCTACAGCGGCTAGTTCGGCCGCGCCATGCGCGGAGGCAGGGGTCAAACCGAAATCTGCATCAATGCGGCGGGGTCCAGATGTGGGTTGGTCAGGTATATCAGGCGGCCCTCGTCGGCGTACCGCTCCCGGAGCCATCGCGCGACGATCGTCATCGCCTCGAGCTCACCGCGCTCGACCGCGCGCTCGCGATAGCGCTCGAAGTTTGCGGCGATGAACGCGGTTACCTCGGCTGCGGCGGCGGGTGAATCGAGCTCGCGTGAGAGCGCCAATCGGCCTGACAGCACCACATGAGCGATCGGCGGCTCGGCAGCGCGCTCATTCGCGGCGACACCTGCGGCTTCCCCTGCGTGCGCGCTTTGGGCAGCGGCCGCGCCGCTGGCGGTATCGCTCGCGTCCGCTTGCGAACACTGCGATCTTGCCGCGGCGGCGCCGATGATAATCACCAGATTGTTCTCGGTGACGACCTGGCTCAGGCGGCTTGCGCGATTGGCCAGCGCCGTGAGCGCTTCCAGATCGCGCCGCCATCGCGCCGCTTCCTCGTAGCGCAGCGCGGCTGCCGCCTGGTCGCGCGCGCGCGCCAGCTCGCCGAGCAGCGGCCCGATCCGGCCGCGCAGGTACGCGGCCGCGCGCCGCACCCGCTCGTCGTACGCGTCTGCACCGACGCTCAGGTTGCACGGCGCACAGCAATGCCCCATCTGGCCGTAGATGCACGGCGAAAATTCCGGGGCGGGCGCGAGCTTGCCGGCGCAGGTCCTGAGCCCGAGAATCCGCGATAACGCGCGCACCGAGTGATCCACGCCACGCCGACCGACAAACGGCCCCAGATGCATCACGCCGCGCCGTGCATTCATCTTGCCCGCAATCGTGATGCGCGGAAATTCGTCCATCATGTCGATCCTGACGAAGTACGCCGGCACGATAGCCTTGAGCATCCGGTTGTAGGGCGGCTTAAGCTCGCGAATCAGCCGCGCCTCGAGCAGCGCCGCGTCGAGCGCCGAGCGCGTGACGCGCGTGTCGATCTTGTAGACGTGGCTCACCAGGTCGGCGGTCTTCGCGTTGATTGCGCCGCCGCCGTTGAAGTATGAGCTGACCCGCTCCCGCAGCCGCCGCGCCTTGCCGACGTAGAGCAGGTCGCCGCGCTCATTGCGCATCAGGTAAACGCCGGGCGCGTGCGGAAGCGCCGCGATCTCTTCGGGCGGGACGTGGCGCTCGATACGCCGTCCGGCGGGACCGCGCTGATGCTCGTCGATCAGGCGGTCCAGGCGTGTGGTTCCCATCTTCGTCGCGATGTCGAGGAAGATGGAGAGAATTTCGGCCGCCATGCGCGCATCGCCGAGTCCGCGATGGCGTCCGGCGGTCGAGAGCCCGAAGTGATCTGCGATGTAGTCCAGGCGCCGGCGCTTGAGCGAGGGCAGGTAGCGCCGCGCCATCCGCAGCGTGCACAGCACCGGATTGCCGAGGCCGATTCCGAAGATGCGGCGGAACTCGTAGTCCAGGAACGAGCGATCGAATTGTGCGTTGTGCGCGACCATCACGGCGTCGCCGATGAACTCGCGAAACGCGGGCAGCACCTCCTCGATCGGCGGCGCATCGGCAAGCATCTCGTTGGTGATCGAGGTGAGCGAAGTGATGAAGCGCGGTACCCGTGAATGCGGGCGCACCAGGCTTTGAAACGAATCGGTGATGCGCTGGCCGACCATCCGGTACGCGCCGATGTCGATGATGGTGCCCGGCCCGGCGCGCCCGCCGGTGGTCTCGAGATCGACCACGCAAAAGCGCGCCTCGTCGAGCGGCACCCTGAGCGCGTCGCTTTTGCGCAGCGACCACAGCGCAGTGTCGGAATCAAAGACGAAATTCGGATCGCCCGCTAGCATCCCGCGAACGATTCGCGCGCCGAGTTCCGGGTCCGACCCGGCGCCGCTCAACAGCAGGCCGACCAGCTCGCTCGCATCTGCGCCAGCCGGCCGCGAATCGAGAAACGCGTAGAGCTTCTCCTTGGCCGTCGCCGCGGGATTGCGCGAATAAATCGAGCCGATTTCAGCGGACTCCGCCACCTGCCCACCTGCCAGAATCAGAACAGATCTCCAATAGCAGGGCGAAAGTCTGGCGGCAATCCGGCGAAGGTCCGGCGTCAATGGCCATTAATGAGCTTGGTGATTTTTGGTCATCCTTGCGCGGGATGTGCTACTCCTTACTTGGCACCAGCGAGGCGCCCACACTATGAAGCATAATTCTTGATGCCGAAGACCACCACCCAAGCCCCCGCAGACTTTAGTGTCGGGTTAGTACGCTTTGTCACCGCGCGTTTGAAGAGTGCCGCCGACCCGGCGAAAGCGCCGGCAATGGCTGCGTATATGAAGACCAAGCAGCCATTTTACGGTGTACCGACGCCCGAGCGAGCACTGATCATGCGCGAGACGCGAGAACGATTCCCGCCGCCTGAGCAGCGTGCCTATGAACAGGGCGTGATGGCGCTCTGGCGCCTGCCACATCGCGAGGAGCGTTACGCGGCCATCGCATACGCGCGGCAGCATCCGCGCTTCATCGCGCCGACGTCGATGCCGGTCTACGAGCGGCTAATTCGCGAGGGCGGATGGTGGGATTTCGTCGACGAGATTGCCGCCAACCTGGTCGGCACGGTCCTGCTCAAGCATCGTGCAACAACGCGGCCGTTGCTCGACCGATGGATCGACGACAAAGACATGTGGATTCGGCGCACCGCCCTGATCGCGCATCTGCATCATAAGGAGCAGACCGACGCGGACCAGCTTTTTGATCATTGCCTGCGCCGCGGGCACGAGAAGGAGTTCTTCATCCGCAAGGCGATCGGATGGGCGCTCCGCGAATACAGCAAGACCGATCCCAAGGCGGTTCGCTTCTTCCTCAACCGAAATCGCGCGCGTCTCTCGCCGCTGACCTTCAGCGAGGGATCCAAAGTGTTGGAACGAGACGGTCTGATGGGCGCGGACGCGCGCTAGGGTCGCCGGGCCGAAACGAACTCGCGCAAAAAGAAAATCCCGCCGAAAGGAAATCTCTACCGATGCGACATGGAACCGCTGCGATCGCTCTCGCGGCAATAACCATGCTGTGCGCTGGAGCATCCGACGCTCGCGCAGCGTCCTCTGGCGCGCGCGGCTTGGACGCTCCACTCATGAGCAGCATACCGATCACCTCCGCGCTCATGGTCGGCGTTCGGCCGTCGTCAGGACCTCTGGTCCCGGTGATCGGCGACGGAACCGCGCACCTGGCTTACGAGCTGTACCTGAGCAATTTCGCGAGGAAGCCCGTACGCATCGACTCGCTCGCGATACGCGGCGTCGGCGGCGCGCCGTTCGAATCGATACTCGGGCAGGACGAGCTCAAGTCCTCGTTCATCCGGGCGGGAGGCGCCCGTCAGCCGCCGCAGGATCCGGTGCTGCCGCCAGGCACGGGCGGAGTGATTTTTGTGTTTCTGAATTTCGCGACGCAACAAGCGCCGGCGCGGCTGTCCAGTACGATGGTGGTCGAGGCGGACGGCGACTCGAAGAGCGCGCAGACCATACCGCTCGATGAGCTCGAGATCGAGAAGACCCGCGCCGCCGCAATGGATTCACCGCTCGCGGGGGACCATTGGGAAGCCGCGAACGGACCATCGAATACGTCGCTACATCGGCGTGCAATCATCGTTATGAATGGCCAGCCTCGAGTTCCGGAACGCTACGCGATCGACTGGATCAAGCTCGGCGACGACGGCAACAGCTTCACCGGTGACGAGCACATGAATACCAGTTACCACTGCTACGACGTGCCGGTGACGGCAGCCGCTGACGGCCGCGTCGTGAGCGTCGTGGACGGGATGCCCGAAAACGTCCCGCACTCGGACAAGATGGCGGTCGAGATGCGCGCTGACAACCTGGCCGGCAATGACGTCGTGGAGGACATCGGCGGCGGGCGCTACGTCGGTTACGCGCACCTGCGCCCCGGCACCGTCGCGGTCAAAGCGGGCGACCAGGTTCGTAGCGGGCAACTGCTTGGCAAGCTGGGCAACACCGGCAACTCAACTGAACCGCATCTCCATCTGCAAATTTGCAACGGACCTTCGTTTCTGATCTGTGAGGGCTTGCCGATGGAGTTCAAGCAGATGAGCGTCACGAAATATAAAATTGATAGACGCGGCGAGACGCCGATTCGATTGGTGCCAGCCGAGACTAAAGCGGTAGCCGACCAGGAACCGATGGAAGATGAACTGGTGACGTTCCCGGCTGCCGGCGCTGCTGCAAAATGAAACTGCAAAATGAGCGATATTCGACCGCTCGAGCGAGCTTCGAAATTGCACGCTCCGCGCACTTGTCGATCGCGCTATAGCGCCGCGCCTCTTGGCGATCTAGAATCAGCATTCGGATCATCGAGGAACAGGCAATCAAATGGAACGCGTAGAACTGACCCGCGAATGCGAGGGCATCCAGATACCTGCCGGCACGAGGACTCCGCTCGAGAAAGGGCTGGAGGTCTTCATCACGCAATCGCTCGGCGGGACCTTCACCGTGCAGATACCGGCATACGGCGGGCTGTTCCGAATCGCCAGCAAGGACGCCGACGCGCTCGGCAAGAAGCCCGAGGAGGCCGGTACGGTGGCCAGCGGCGGGAGCGATCTCGAATCGATGGTGTGGGAGCAGCTCAAGACCTGCTACGACCCCGAGATTCCGGTGAACATCGTCGACCTCGGCCTCGTCTACGCGATGCAGCTCAAGGATCAGCCCGACCAGACGAAAAAGGTCGAAGTCAAGATGACGCTCACTGCGCAGGGATGCGGGATGGGCGCATCGATCGCGATCGATGCGAAAAACAAGCTGATGTCGCTGCCCGGGGTGTCCGAGGCGGACGTCGAGCTGGTTTGGGATCCACCCTGGAACCCGCAAATGATTTCGCCCGAAGGCAAGGAGCGCCTGGGCCTCGACTAACAGCCTTGCACTGACGATTCGCGCGTAACGCCCGCGTCGTTTCGAGGCACCGCGTTGACTCGGATCGTCGGCTCCGATAACTAGGTTGGTTCGGACACAGTCATGTTTGCGATTGTAAAGACAGGCGGAAAACAGTACCGCGTCGGAGTCGGCGACCAGATCACGGTCGAGCGGCTGGCCGGCGAGGTCGGCGCGCAAATCTCATTGACCGAGGTTCTCGCGCTTGGTGGTGAGACGCCCGTTGTCGGCGCGCCCACGGTTGCGGGCGCCGCGGTACGCGCGAAGATCTTAGGGCAGCCGCGCGGCACCAAGGTCCTCGTGTTCAAAAAGAAGAAGCGCAAAAACTATCGCCGCAAGCGGGGCCATCGCCAGGAACTGACGCTGCTCAAGATCGAGGAGATTTCCGCGGGCGCGTAGCGCACGCGATTCGCAAATTTAATTGGCGGCGCATCGCGCCGCTTTTCAGAGGAGACCGCCGTGGCGCATAAGAAAGGACAAGGTTCGACGCGCAACGGCCGCGACAGTCCGGGGCAGAGGCGCGGCATCAAGATTTACGCGGGCCAGTCGGTCAAGGCGGGCAACATCCTGGTTCGCCAATGCGGCACGCGGATTCATCCGGGCCGCAACGTCGGGATGGGCCGCGACTACACGATTTACGCCCGTATCGCGGGTGTGGTTAAGTACGAACCGCGCGGCGAGAAGCGGCAGGTGAGCGTCGAGCCGCTCCCGCCGGCATCCGACTCCGCCGGCGCATCCGCGTAGGACCTCTTCGTCTGTGACTTGAAAGCCCCGCGGTGCGCCGTGGGGCTTTTGATTTTTGGCGCCGGTGACTCTCGTCGGCGCGGACCACATTAATCATGGCACAAGGCAATTTCGCCGCGGGAGGGAAAATTCGATGCGACTAGGACTTATCTCCGGATACTCGGGCGCGCAGATGGGAATGCCGATGGACCTGATCCTCGAGGCCGAAAAGGCCGGCTTCGATTCGGTGTGGACCGCCGAGGCTTACGGCTCCGATGCGATCGTGCCGCTGGCGTGGATCGCCGCGCTGACCAAGAAAATCCGCCTTGGTACCGGGATCATGCAGATGCCGGCGCGGACTCCCGCCGCAACTGCGATGACCGCGATGACGCTTGACGCGCTCTCGGGCGGCCGCTTCATCCTCGGCATCGGCCCCTCGGGCCCGCAGGTGGTCGAGGGATGGCACGGCGTTCCATATGGTAAACCGCTGCAGCGCACCCGCGAGTACATCGAGATCGTCCGCACCATTCTCGCGCGCGAAGTTCCGCTCGAGCATCACGGCAAGGAGTACCAGGTTCCCTACACCGGCCCGGGCGCGAGCGGGCTGGGCAAACCGCTCAAGAGCATCCTGCACGGCCGCAAAGAGATGCCGATCTACACCGCCTCGATCAGTCCCAAGGGCGTGGAGCTCGCGGCGGAAATTGCCGACGGCGTGATCCCGGTGTGGATGAGTCCCGAGCGATGGGACATCTACGATGCGCCGCTCAAGGCCGGTTTTGCAAAGTCGGGCGGCAAGAAAAGTCTCGCCAACTTCGACGTCGCGCCGTTCGTGACGTGCGTGATGGGTCCCGACCTCGACAAGTGCCGCATGCCTGTGAAGGGGATGCTGGCGCTCTATATCGGCGGGATGGGCGCGCGCCAGAAAAATTTCTACAACGACTACACCAAGCGCATGGGATACGAGGACACCGCGGTGAAAGTCCAGGACCTATACCTCACCGGCAAGAAGGCCGAGGCGATGGCTTTGATTCCGGACAAGCTGGTCGACGAAGTCGCGCTGGTAGGGCCGCGCGAACGAATCAAGGAGCGGCTGGCGGCATGGAAGGCCTCGCCGGTCAAGAACATGCTGATCGCGACGGGGAGTATCGACACGGTTCGCGCGCTGGCCGAGATGGCGTCGTAGAAACGCGCGATGCCGCCCGCGGCAAAGCGCCGGCGCCCCGCCGCCGCGCGCGCGGTACTGGCGCCGCCGTGCCGCCGCCGCGTTACGCGGCGTCGGCGCGGCTCGCCCGCCCCACGCCCTCCACGCCCGCGTCGGGACCCGACACGCTCCGCGTGTCGGGTCCCGACGCGGGCGCGCGCAGCCACTTCGCGGCGTCCAGCGCTACAGTATAATGATTCCACCGCGATGCGATTTATCGACGAAGCCAGGGTATTCGTGCACGCCGGCAAGGGCGGCAACGGCGCTATCGCGTTCCTGCGCGAGAAATACCGCCCCTTCGGCGGTCCCGCGGGCGGCGACGGAGGACGCGGCGGCAGCGTAATTTTCGAAGTCGACGAGGGCATGTCGACGCTGCTCGACTTCAAGTATCAGCCGCGATTGATCGCGCGCGACGGCGAACCCGGACGCGGCAAGCAGCAATACGGCCGCGCCGGCGACGACCTCGTCGTACGTGTGCCGCCCGGCACCGTCGTCTTCCACGATGAATCCGGCGAGATGCTGGCCGACCTGGTGATGCCCGGCGCGCGCGCCGTCATCGCGCAGGCGGGTGAGGGCGGCCTTGGCAACATGCATTTCGTTTCGGCGACGCGCCGCTCGCCGCGAATCGCGACGCCGGGAGGCGCCGGCGAGCAGCGCTGGATCCGCTTGGAGCTGCGCCTGGTCGCTGAGGCGGGACTGGTCGGTCTTCCCAATGCGGGAAAATCGACGCTGCTTGCCGCCCTTAGCGCCGCGCGCCCGAAAATCGCCTCCTATCCATTTACCACGCTGGCGCCAAACATTGGCCGGGCCTTCGTCTCCGACGGGGAAAGCTTCACCGTCGCCGATATACCCGGACTTATTGAGGGCGCGCATCTTGGCCACGGCCTCGGCATTCGATTTCTGCGTCATCTTTCACGCACTCGCCTGCTGGTATATGTCCTCGACGTCGCCGAGCATCCCGACGACGCGTTTCAGACCGTGCGCCGCGAGATCGAGGCGTTCGATCCGGCGCTGATCGAGCGCAGCGCGATAATCGCGCTCAACAAGATCGATCTGGTCGGCACCGAAGAGGCCGCCAGCGCCGCGCGCGCGCTCCAGGAGCGCACCGGATTAGCCGTGTTCCCGATCTCCGCGGATCAGCACCAGGGACTCGCGCCGCTTACCGCCGAGATCGCGCGGATGCTGCGCGACATCGATCGCGCCGCCGTATGTCCCAGTTGACGTACAAGACGGCGCTCGCGGAGAACGCGCGCCGCGTTGTGATCAAAATCGGTAGCGCGGTGCTCTCCGACAGTGACGGGCTGCGCGCCGATGTGATCGAACGGCTCGCAGCGCAGGTCGCCGGCGCCATCGGCGGCGGGCGCGAGATCGTGATGGTCTCTTCGGGCGCGATCGCCGCCGGACGCGCGCGCCTCGGACCGCTGCGCGGCGCGGGCGCTTCGATCGCGGAGCGCCAGGCGGCGGCGGCAGCGGGACAGATCGAGCTGATGTCGGCGTGGTCGAAGGCATTCGCGGCGCATGGCCGCGTGGTCGCGCAGATCCTGCTGACTCATCAGGACCTCGCCGAGCGCCGCCGCCGGCTCAACGCCAGCCAGACCATCAACGCACTGCTCGCGGCCGGCGCGGTGCCGATCGTGAACGAGAACGACACCGTCGCGGTCGAGGAAATCCGCCTCGGCGACAACGACGTGCTCTCTTCGCTGGTCGCGACGCTGGTGCAGGCGCAGATGCTAATCATCCTGAGCGACGTTGCCGGCGTGCTGACCGGCGACCCGCGCCGGCGCGCCGACGCGCGGCTGGTCCCGGTGATCAGCGATCCGGAAGCGGGGATGCGCGGGTTGGTTGCGGAAAGCGCCGGGCCGCTCGGCAGCGGCGGGATGGCGACCAAGCTCAAGGCGGCGCGCGAGGCCGCGCGCGCGGGAATCGCGGTAGTGATCGCGTCGGGCCGCGAAGACGGCGTTATCGCCGCGGCGCTCGACCCCGCGCGCGAATGCGGCACGCTGATCGTTCCGGCGGGCGCGCGCCTGCGCAGCCGCAAGCATTGGATCGCGTTCGCGCTGCGGCCCGCGGGCGCGCTCGCCGTTGATCGCGGCGCAGCCGACGCGCTACGCAGCAAGGGCAAGAGCCTGCTGCCCTCGGGAATCCGCGAGGTGAGCGGCGACTTCGGCGGCGGCGATTGCGTGAGCCTGCTCGATCCCGAAGGCGTCGAGTTCGGCCGCGGCCTGGTAAATTACCCGGCCATCGATGTGCTAAAACTCAAGGGCCGGCGCTCCGGCGAAATCGCAAGCCTGCTCGGCTACAAAGTTGCCGACGAGATCATTCATCGCGACAACTTCGTGCTCCTCAAGGAACGCGGATGAGTCTTGAAAATGAAATAGTCGCGGCACTCGAGAAGGCGCGCAAGGCTGCGAAGTCGCTGGCACTGGCTACGACTGCAGATAAGAACGCGGCGCTGCGCGCTCTTGCCGGCATGATTCGCCGCTCGAGCGACGCGATCCTCGCGGCCAACGCGCAGGACCTCGATCGCGCCCGCGATGACGGCCGCACTGGCGCGTTTCGTCGAGCGGCTTACGCTCGATCACGCTCGGATAGAAGCGATGGCGCGATCGGTGGACGAGGTCGCGGCACTCAAAGATCCGGTCGGCGAAGTAATCGAGTCGTGGCGCCGTCCCAACGGGCTCGAGATCAACAAGACCCGCGTGCCGATCGGCTTGATCGCTATCATTTACGAGTCTCGCCCCAACGTCACCGTCGACGCCGCCGTGCTTGCGCTCAAGGCGGGCAACGCCGTCGTGCTGCGTGGCGGCAAAGAGGCGCTCGCAACCAACGCATGCCTAGCCGGTCTCATCACCGCGGCGCTCAAGAGTTCGGGTTTGGATCCCGACGCGGCGCTGTTCATCAAGAGTCCCGATCGCGACGTGATCCAGATCATGAAACGGCATCCGGAGCTTATCGATCTAATTATCCCGCGCGGCGGCAAGGCGCTCAAAGAAGCACTGGCCAACTCCGCGGTTCCGCTGATGCCGCATTTCGACGGCATTTGCCACACCTACGTCGATCGCGCGGCAAACCTCAGGATGGCCGAGGAAATCGCCTTCACCGCCAAGGTCAGCCGCCCCTCGGTATGCAATGCGATGGAAAACCTGCTGGTCCACGCGGACCTCGCGGAAAAATTTCTGCCGGCAGTTGCGAAGCGGCTCAGCGCCGCGGGCGTGGAGCTGCGCGGATGCGACCGCACGCGCAAAATCGTTCCCCAGGCACTCTCCGCGTCGGACGAGGACTGGGACACCGAGTATCTCGACCTTATCCTGTCGATCAAAGTCGTCGCTTCGATCGACGAGGCTCTCGAGTTCATCGCGCGCCACGGATCGCATCTGGCCGATTCGATCGTGACCGAGGACCGCGATGCCGCCGCGCGCTTTGAACGCGAAGTCGATTCCGCTACCGTTTACGTTAATGCCTCGACGCGTTTCACCGACGGTTTCGAGTTCGGCTTTGGCGCCGAAACCGGAATTTCCAGCAACCGGCTTCACGCGCGCGGACCGATGGGCCTCAGCGAGCTATGCACCTACAAGTACGTGGTCCGCGGAACCGGACAGGTGCGGTGATCGGCATCGCGGCGTGACGATTCCACACATGAGGTTGCGGACGTGATGCGCGCATTGTCGGAGCGCGGCGGCCAATGCGGGTAGGGCTGTTCGGCGGAAGTTTCAACCCGATTCATTTCGGCCATCTGCGCGCCGCCGAAGAGGATCGCGAGGCGCTCGGGCTCGATCTCGTTTATTTCATCCCTGCCGCGTCGCCGCCGCACAAGGCCGAAGGCGATCTCGCCCCGGCGGATCATCGGCTCCAGATGGTGCGCCTTGCGACCAAGGGCAATCGTCACTTCATGGCTTCCGAGGTCGAGGTGCGCCGCAGCGGCCGCTCGTACTCGATCGAGACGGTGCGTTACTTCCTCGGCACACTGCGCCAGCCGGCGGCGCTCTACCTCCTGATGGGTGCCGACCAGTTCGCCGAGCTCGAGACCTGGAAGGACGCAGTAGAGATAGTGCGGATTTGCAACCTCGCAGTGCACACGCGCCCTGCGGCTGAACAGACGGAGACGCAGCGCGCTTCCGTTGCCGTATTAAAGCGCTTTGGTTACATTAAGGACGACGATCATTACGTGCATCCGAGCGGAAACACGCTTTCCTTCCTGGCAACAACTCACTTTCCAATTTCGGCCACGGCAATTCGCCGCAAGCTTCAGCACGGCGAGTCTATCAACTACCTGCTGCCGGGTGACGTGGTTGATTACATCCAGCGCCACTCTCTCTATTGAGGACGTTTAGCCATTCTCCCGATTGAGAAGTCAAAACTGATTTCGCGTAGTTCGTCGGCGTCGGCGCAGGCACTTCAGACCCGGGCGGCAGTCGCAGTCCGGGGGAGCACGATGCGTTGACGGCGAAGGAGAAGGCCTTCGCCGCGGCCGAGGCGGCGCTGGAGAAAAAGGCCTGCGACCTGGTCGTGCTCAAGGTCGAACATCTGAGTTCGATCGCCGATTACTTCCTGGTGATGACGGGACGCTCCGACGTCCAGGTCCAAGCGATCGCGCGCGGCGTCGAAGAGCGGATGGCGCGCGACGGGATGCGGCCGTTGTCGCTAGAGGGCGTCAATCACGCGCACTGGATCGTACTCGATTACGACGATGTGGTGATTCACGTTTTCTACGAGCCGGCGCGTGAATTCTACCGCCTCGAAACCAACTGGCTCGACGCGCGCAAAGTCGAGCTACCCGAGCCGTTTCGCACCCAGGCCGAAGGTCTGAAGCTGCGCGCCCTCGGCTGAAGCAGGGGCCAGCCGTGCTCGCATCGTCGAATTAATTCGCTCAGTTTGAGCGCCGGCGATTGGCGGGTCAGCGGTGGCGGAAGAGGTGCGTGATTGCGACTAGCACCACCGCGCCAACCACCGCCATCGCAAGGAAACCAGTCGAGCCTAATGCGACGATCCCGAGCGCCTCGAAAATCCAGCGCCCGATGACCGCGCCAACCAACCCGAGCAAGATGTCGGCGAAAAAACCGTAGCCACTGCCGCGCATCAGCAGCCCCGTCAGCCATCCCGCAATGAGTCCGATTATGATGGTGCCGATCATCGGTGCCTCCTGTTACCACTCACCGGCGCGGAGCGATAGTGCGGGACACGACCGAACTCGCGCTCGGTCAGCAGCCGGGTGCGTGATGAATTTTGTTGCGCGTGAACGCGAGAGTCTGCAGCTCTTCGGCAAGCTCGATGGTGCGTAGCCGCGCCGCGCGCGCGAGTCTCTGTGGCTCATCGCCCGCCGCCAGGATTGTCAGGAACTTGAGCCCCAGCTCGTGATGGAATTGTTCGTCCGGCTGGATGACGTCGCGATACAGGCGCGCGGTTTCGCGATCGCCGGCGCGCTCGCATAGCTCGATAAACTGTGCGTTCTTGACAACCGCGATAGCCTCGCGAGTGAACTGCCCCGCTGCGACGCGCTCGACGTCGGTCTCCAGTCCGCTCAGGTACTGAAAGAGCGGGCTGGTTCCGGCCGCGAGCGGATCGAAACCGTCGAGGTTGTCGCCGAGTTCGCGGAGCCGCTCTTCGATCATGCGGTAGTGCTTCGCCTCGTCGCCCGCCTGCCGCGCGAGCGCGAGCTTGAGTTGCGTGTCGCGCGCGGTATGCATCCACAGCGCCGCGATCTCGCTGGCCTCGATTTCGTTTTTGAGCGCGACGCGGAGCAGCTTGCGCGGGTTCAAGTCGCCGCCGCTTTCGGCCATCAACGAGGCGGCGGGCGCAAGGCGGCGCAGGATGGACTGGTTGTCGGAAATCAGCTCGTTTACGAACGCCGCGGCATCCATTGAATAGCGCTCATCCGGATCACTTCTTCTGTTCCATTGGAGCGCCGCAGCACTTGAGCGCGCCAGTGCCGCCCTTGGTAACGATAACCTGCGAGCCGCATTTGCCGCAGATGTAGACCTTGCCAAGCTGGTTCGCCATCGTGGATCCCGTTCCTTCTGGTTTGTCTGGTTGTTCAGGCGCCGCGGAAGAGCGGTTTGCGTTTTTCCAGGAACGCTTTGACGCCCTCGGCGCGGTCGGCTGTCGTTTGTAGCAGGGCATAGAGATCTTCCTCAAGCCTCACGCCCTGCTCCAAAGTCATATCATAGCCTTTCAGGACCGCGTCTTTAACCAGCCGGGCCGCCAGCGGGCCACGTGAGAGAATCGCCTGCGCGACCTTGCCCGTCTCATCGCCAAGCTCCCGGCGCGAGCCGGCCAGGTAGGTCACCAGCCCGATTCGCATCGCCTCGCGTCCGTCGACCGCCACGCCGGTGAGCAGCATGCGGAGCGCGTTGCCCGCACCCACCAGCCGGGGCAAGCGCTGGGTCGCGCCGAAACGCGGCATCGCGCCGCGGTTAAGATCGGTGATTCCGAACTTTGCGGCCGCGATCGCGACGCGGATATCGGCAGCCATCGCGAGCTCGAGGCCCGCGTCGAGCGCATCGCCATTGAGAATCGCCACGGTAGGCTTCGAGATCACTGCAAGCGATTCGACCAGCCGCGAATCGACGTCCGCCTCGAAGCCGGTGCAGAACCCGCCGCCGGCACTGGTGATCGCGAGCATCCGAGCCGCAGTGTCGTCCTCGACCTGCTCGAAGAGCTCCATCAGCCGCAACCCGATCGCGGGGGTGATAAGAGAGCGCGCGCCCGGATATCTGATCAGCGCGGTGACGCACCCGTGCGCGCTGGTGACGTCGACTCTGCCGCCGGGGCGTGCATTGGCGCGCGAGCGGGTCCGCGGTTTCATCGCGGGCGAGGTTTTTTTCGAGCGCCGGGGCGTCGGAGACTCCGTACAATGCTGCGCGAGCCGTTTTGCCTGCTGCGCAGGTCTTGCTACTTGCCCCGCAGATCCTTGCGCAAGATTTTGCCGAGCGGGTTCTTGGGCAGCGCGTCCATGAATTCGATCGCCTCGGGGCGCTTGAAGCTGGAAAGCCGGCTGCGGCAGAACTCCGAGAGCTCCGCCGCGGTCACCTTCGCGCCCGGGCGCGGCACCACGAACGCCTTAACCGTCTGACCCCATTCGACCGACGGCATGCCGACCACCGCGCACTCGTCGACGGCGGGATGACTCATCAGGACCGTCTCGATTTCCGCGGGCGCGATATTTTCGCCGCCCCGAATGATCATGTCGTCCTTGCGGCCAGCGAAGAAGACGTAGCCCTCGTCGTCGATCCATCCCAGGTCGCCGGTCGCGCGCCATCCCTCGGGCAATGCGGCGTCGTCCTCGCGCCCCGCATAGCCTTTCATGACGCGCTGCGAGCGGATCACGATTTCGCCGACCTGCCCGTGTCCCACAAACTTGCCGTCCTCGTCGCGCACCCGAATCTCTACGTCGGGCAGCGGCTTGCCGATCGAGTTGAGGCGTTTGAGCTTGGCTTCGATCTGCGCGGGCGTGCCGGTCATCCGATGGTCGTCGGGGCCAAGTATAGTGAGCGATGAAGTGGTTTCGGTCTGGCCGTACGCGTTGACGAAGCCGACGCTCTTCGGGAACGACTCGATCGCGCGGCGGATAACCTGGATCGGCATTGGCGCGCCGCCGTAGGCGAGATTCTGCAGCGTCGAAAAATCAGTCTTGCCGAATTCCGGCGCGTCGAGCAGTTGCTTCATCATCGTGGGCACCACGAAGGCGTGGGTGACGTGCTCGCGCACGACCAGCGCGAGCCATTCGCTCGCGTCGAACTGCGGCATCACGATGACCTTGCGGCCGGTCCACAGGTTGGTCATGTACGAGGTGGTTCCGGCGATATGGTAAAACGGCACGCACACCAGCGCGACGCCGCGATCGGAACCGTCGGCCATCTCGACGTTGCCGGTCACGTACGCGGTGAAATCGCGAAAGCGTAGCATCACTCCTTTCGGCAGTGAGGTGGTGCCGCTGGTGTACATCAAAATCGAGACGTCCTCTTCGTCAACATCGGCCTCGCTCTCGTCGGGTTCAGCCTTGCGCGCGAGCTCGAGCAGGCGAGGCATCCCGGGGGCGCCCTCGCCCATCGCAACGACCTGGCTGGTCTTGAGCCTGGGGCGGATGTTGCCAACCATTTCGAGGTAGCGATCGCCCGCCAGCAGCACCTTAGTGTTGGCGGTATTGATCATGTACTCGAGCTCGGTGTCTTTGGCGCGGTAGTTGAGCGGCAGGAACGTGAGCCCCGCTTTCGCCGCGGCGTAGTAGCTCGCGATATAAAGGTCGGAATTGGTATCGAGCGCGGCTACCACATCGCGCGGCTTGAGACCGAGCTGTTTGAAGACGGCACAGAAGCGCGCGATCCGATCGTTCAGATCCGCGTAGGTGAGCCGCCGCTCACCGAACACCACGATCTCCTGATCGGGCACGATCGACGACGGAATACTTACGAAGTTAACCGTGTTCACGGAGCGCGTTCCTCCCGGCGGACGCTCTCTAGCGCGCAGCGCGCGGACGCGGCCGATGCGCGATGCCGCCGGCGCGCATCGCGCCCGCTGGCATCAGCTCGAACCGTCTCGCGAGCCGCCGTTCGAGTTCGAGTCCCTGCCCAAGCGGCAAATCGAGTCCGCCCCACACCGCAAGCTTCACCAGCGCGGACTGCGCGCGGGGAAGGCGGCCAATTTCGCGCGCCAGCTTGAGCGCGCGGCGCTCGAGTTCCGCCAGCGGGACTACGTCGGCGACCAAACCTACAAGTAACGCTTCGTGGGCGTCAATCCAACGGCCCGTGATACACCAATCGAGCGCGCGGCCGAGCCCCAGGCGGCGCGACGCGGTCTGCGTGCCCGCCACGCCCGGAATCATGCCGGCGCCGGTCTCGGGAAAGGAGAGCTTGGTATCGTCAGCGGCGATCGCGAGATCGCATAGCAGCGCCATCTCCAATCCGCCGCCTACGGTATAGCCGTGAATCGCCGCGATGGTCGGAATCGGCAGCGCCTTCAGCCGGCCCCATACGTCGCGGCGGAAGCGGACCCATCGCGCGATGAGCGGCGACGGCGCCATCCCAAATTCGGTCAGATCGCCGCCGGTCGAGAAGGCCGCGCCCGCACCCGCGAGCACCATCGCGCGAACCTCGGAATCGTCGTCAATTGCGCTCAGGATCTCGAACAGGTCGTCGCGCATCGCCATGTTGTAGGCGTTGAATTGCCGCGGACGATTGAGCGTGACCCACGCGACAACACCGCGCTTTTCGTACAGGACGGTGGCGGAGTCGGGCGCCGCCGCCATCAGGGGGTCTGAAGATCGGCGCTGTCGCTGCTGGCGATCGCGGGGCGGCCGCGCTCATAGACGACACGCCCGTCGACGATCGTGAGATCCACCGCCAAGTTCGCGATTTCGCTCGGCCGCAGCGCGAACGGATCCTTCGGCAGCACCACGAGGTCGGCGAGCCGGCCCGGTTCGAGATCACCCGCATCCAGGCGCATCAGGCGCGCAGCGTTGCGCGTGAACAGCGTGAAGGCCTGCTCGGTGCCGAGCGCCTCCTCGGGAGCGAGCTGGACGCCCTCGACGGTGGTGCGCGAGACTGCGGCGGCGATCGCGGCCAGCGGCTTGGCAGGCGTGACCGGCGCGTCGGTCGCACCGGCCAGCTTGACGCCGGCGCGGCTGAGGCTCCTGGCGCGATAGAGATGCGGAATCAGGCCCGGCTCCTGCAGGTATTTCACGCCACGATAGTGGATGAATCCGGGATTGGTGACCACCCACACGCCGAGCGCGAAAATCCGATCGATGTAGTTCGGCGGAATCGTGGCGCCGTGCTCGATACGAAACGCCGGCATCGCGTCGAGGGCGCCGGTGTAGGCAACCTTGGCAACCTCGATGGTGGCCAGCGCAAGCTCGAGCTCCTCGACCTCGGTCACGTGGAATGCGCAATCCAGTCCGAGTTCGACGGCAAGTTTCACGCTGCGCAGGAGATCGGTCGAGTCGCTATTCGCACTCAGCATGAATTTCGCCGCGACCACGCCGACGCCGGCCGCCGGTGCGGCTTGTGCCGCCTCCGATGCGGATTGAAGATGAGCCGCGCCGATCATCACGCCGATTCGCTGGCAGATAGCGCCCGACAGTGCCAGGCGTGCGAACAGCGCGATGTCCTCTGTGTCATTGCGCGCAGTCGCGTCGGTGAACGCTGTTACTCCGGCGGCAGCCATCTCGCGACTGAGCGAGCGCGCGCGCGACTCGGTCTCCGCCTTGGTCACGCGCGGCAGATGCTCGGCGAGCCATTCTTCCATTCCAACGACGAAACCGGTCAGCTTGCCCGATACGTCGCGGAGCAGGTTCGCGCCGGCTGGCGGTTCGAAGCCCGGCGCCTCGAGTCCGAGCAGAGCGATCGCGCGCGAGTTGAGCCACGACGCGTGCAGCGTCTGATGACGAAGGCGGAGCGGGTTCTTGGGAACGCCTTGATCGAGCTCCGCGCGGGTCGGGCCGCGCTTCTCGCCGAGCAGCGACTCATCGCATCCGAAAGCGCGGATCCAGTTGCCGGGTGGCTTCCTGCCTGCCGCGAGGCGCAGATCGGCGAGCAGATCGCCAATCGAGCGGCATCGGTAAAGCGCGAGACCCGTCACCGCCGCGGCAGCTTCGAGGTAGTGCAGATGCGAATCGATCAAGCCGGGGGCAACCGTGCGTCCGCCGAGCTTGAGCAGATGGGTTCGCGGACCCACCAGCGCTTTCAGATCAGAGAACGGGCCGTGGGCGAGAATCCGTCCCGCGCCAATCGCGATCGAATCACTCAGGGGATGGCCGAGGATGATCCCTTCGTGAAGAACCAGATCGGATTTCAGCGACGGAGTTGCCACCTTGGATCCTTGCGGCGCCGGGGCGCACCGCGGCTCAAGTCGTTTCAGTCGGAGGAAGGAAGCGGCTTCGCTTCCTTAATCTTCATCGGTCCCACACAACATTCGATCTCGCCGGTGCCGGCCTTGTTGCACAAGACCTCGGTCCCGCACTGTTCGCACTGGTAGCGTTTGCCCAACGTGTTTGCCATTTTCCTTTACTCCCCAGGTTGTTGCCGAAATTTAAAGTATCACTTTAACTAGAACTGAATGGTAATTCGCTGACTTCGCCCGCGATCTCCTCCGCGCCTTCCCCCGCCGCGACGATCGTAACCGCCGTCCCCGGCGCCCACGCTGCCTGCTGCGCTATCGCAAGGCCGATCGCGCCAAAACGCGGCGACCTCGCGACGCTGCTGACGACGCCGACTTCCTTTGCGCCGAGTCTGATCTTCGCGCCCATGCCGGGCACGCGCCCATCGCCGAATCTGATCCCGATCAGCCGCTTCTTGAGTCCGCCGCGCGCCGTCGCCCGCTCGATGGTCTCCTGCCCGAGGTAGCATCCCTTGTTGAATGAGATCGCGCGCTCCATCCGCGCTTCGAGCGCGATGGTCTTCTCGCCGGTGTCGACGCCGACTCGTGCGATGCCATTTTCGATTCGAATCGTCTCGAGTATGTCTTCGCCAACCCTGCTCGCGCCCGGCACCGCCGTTATCACCTTCGTGACGATGCTCTCGACTTTCGATGCCGGCGCGAGAATCGAAAACGCCGCTGGGCCGAAGCGTGGGAGATTTGCGATCGTGATATCGCCGGCCGCGGTGTGCCGCCACTCTGCGAGCGCCGCGGCCGCGCCGCCAATCGCGTCGCGCGCGCGAGCGCCCTCGACATCGATGACCATCAGTGGATCGGCCTCTTCCACTTCAAACTCGACGTCGTCGGCGACCAGCAGGCGCTCGAGGTGCGCGCGCACGCGCGTCCACAGCGCGCTGTCGATTTCGAGCATGATCGCGCCCGGCGTTATCCACAGGAAGCAGTCCGCGATCACGTGCGCGTGCTCGGTGAGGAACAGTGCGGGGACCACCGTCCCGGGCGCCGCGCCCGTTACGTCATTGCTGCACATCCCGTGCAGGAATGACGCGCGGTCATCGCCGACCACGCGGACCACAATCCTGCCCTCGAGCGCGCGCACGCCGGCAACGAGCGTGGCGGCATCGTAGCCAGCCTCGCCCTCGTGTGGAGCGCCAGCAACGGCGCGCGCAGCGACGTCTCGCGGCTGAGAAGTATTCAAGAGCGCCAGACCCACGGTAAGGCTTGTATCAGCAACTCGATGCTGACACACGAGGGTTTAGTAGGATTTACTAACAGGCTGCTATCAGACATCAACATCGCGCTCACGTTCCCATCACCAGCGGCGGCCGCAGGTCCTCGCGCCGGGCCGGTCTTTTCCGGTTCTGTTACGAAGGACAATTGGATTATAATTCTATCGTGCCGGAGGAACCAAAGCATGGGCGCATTCATTCTGGGACTGATAATCGGGGCGCTCTGTATGCTCGCGCTGGTTATCTACAACGAGGGCGACCTGTTTCTTAAACTCGGGCGCCAGATCAAGCAGACCGCCGAACGCTATCGGCAATCTTCGTAGGAACTGTCTTCGCGAAGAATGATTCAGGAGCCAAAAGCACTGGATGTCTCGACGAGAGCGAGCATCGGCACGCGGCACCGGAGTCCAATGCTCGTCTGCGGACTCGCGATGCTGTGGATAGTTTGCGCAGCCGGTATGCCGCGCGCCGATGAGCTCCCAGCCAAAACCACGCAGCTCAGCGACAGCGCGTTCGCGATGCTCAATTCGGTTACCGCCGACCCCGAGAAGGACAATCCGATGCTCGCGCCGGTGGCGAGTCTGGCCGGCGACGCGCAGACGCTGGCCTCCGCGGTGCAGGGCGGAGATCTCACCGCCGCGAGTCATGCGATGGCGGCGATTGGCGCAGATCAGAAACTGATCGATGAAGTGGCGGCGAAAAATTCCGGCAAATTGAACGCGTCGCAGTGGAACGGAATCAAAGGCGAGATCGCGGCGCTGGAAAAGGACATACCTCCGGTCGCCGGGCCCACCGGACCCAGCGTCCCCGCCGCCGCGACCGGTCCCGCGCCGGCCGCCGCCGAGGACAGTCCGGCGGCGCAATCCGACGCCCCCAAGGTCGCGATTTTCTCGCGCGTCTTCTCTGACTCCTCGGTGCATCTGCGCGGCTTCCTCGAGGGAACCGATCTCAAGTCGGCGGGAATCTTCGACGGGGACCAGTTGCGCAAGGCGATCGCGATTGGCACCGAGAGCGGCTCGCAGCGGGTAAATTTTGATTTCACGATCGAGGAGCCGCCGCCCGGAGAGTCGATTCGCGTCTTCGACAACCTGGGACGCTCCGCGCAGGCGATGGTCGTCACCGACGCGCCGGTGTCGGTATCGTCGTCAGGTCACGGCCGCGACAAGATGATCGAGCTCGGCGGCGGCATGACCGACGATTCGGTCGCCTCCGCTGAGCCTGCGCCGGCGCCGCCTCCAGAGCCGGACACGCACAACAACACCGCCGAGATTCCGACCGAGTCGCCGGACGGATCAGTGGCGCCCCCGCGCCGCTTGCCGGGCGGAGTCGGGCCGCTCGCCAATGTCCAGATAAACATACTCGGAGTACTTCCGATCCAAAGCGCGCCGGGCAACTATGAAGTCGTCGGCCAGATTGCCGGCGCGGGCGTGAAGCGCGCCGGCGTTTACCTCGGTGGCCGCCTGGTCAGGAAAATTCCGATCACCGCGGGCGCGTTCAGTTCCTTCGACGTCAAATTTCCAATGATGAATGGCGGCGCGGCTACGATCCGCGCCTACGGCATGGGCAGCGATTTCGTCGAGGCGTCGATCGATACCTCAGACTTCGGCATGTCCGACAACACTATGACGAACAGTGGCGTGACCGAGTTTGACAGCAGCACCACGACCACCACTAACTATCCGCCCGCTTATCCCGTCGCTCCCTACTACGGCGCGAGTCCCTATCGGCCAAATCCCTACGCGTACGGATATCCAAATCCTTACGCGCCAAATCCGTATCCCGCCGTCGTCACGCCCTATGGCGCCGTGGTGACGCCGTACGGCGCCCCGGTCAATCCCTACGCTCCCCAACCCTATCCATACGGCTATTCGCCGTACGCCGCTCCGGCGCCGGCCCCCGCCACGTCGTGGTGGAAGAAGGTGTTCTAGGCGATCCTTGCCCCGCCGGTAGCCCTTGCATAAGATTTCGGTTCATTCTTAATTTCCCTTTCTAGAGAGTGCCTTCACGATGCTGATTCAAGCGACGCAACTGCGCGCCGGGATGATCCTGGAATACAACAATGACCTGTGGCGCGTAATGACCATCACGCATATCACGCCGGGAAACTGGCGCGGGATGGTGCAGACCAAGCTGCGCAACATCAAGAGCGGATCGCAGACCGAAAACCGCTTCCGCTCGGAAGATCGCGTCGAGCGCGTCATCCTGAGCCAGCAGACGATGCAGTTCCTCTACCAGGACGGCGACGACTATCACTTCATGAACAGTGAGAGCTACGAGCAGATCACGATCCCCAAGGAATTGATCGAGGACGTGGCCGGGTACTTGACGCCGAATCTCGAGGTCGAAGTCGAGTTTTACGAAACCACGCCGCTCAACGTGACGCTGCCAAAGACCGTCAGTCTCAAGGTTGCGCAGACCGACCCCGGGATGAGAACCGCGGCAGTGAACAACACGCTCAAGCCGGCGACGCTGGAAACCGGACTGGTCATCCAGGTGCCGCACTTCGTCAATGAAGGCGACACCATCACGATCAATACCGAGACGCGCGAATATCTTTCGCGCACCAAGTAGCGATGCGCCCGGGTGACGGGCCGCGCCATCCGCGCGACATCCCGAAGCCTCGGGCCGCTCAGCAAAAGCGTCCGTTCGCGCCCGACCTGTCACGCAACCCGGCCGCCAAGTTAGCCCGCGGCGCCGCCCGCGATGCCGGCGCCGGCGCGCCGCGCGCCGCCGCGATTCACCCGCCCGACGCTATCCGCCTGTCGCCGGACATCTATATCGCGCAGACGCAGCCCGGCTTCGAGGCCATCGCGTGGAGCGAGATAGCCGCGCGCGTACCCGGAGCGCGCGAAGTGGCGCGCAGGCTGGTTCACGATCGCGCCGGGATGATGATCTTCCGCGCACCGCGCCCGCAGCCACTGGGCCGCCTGCGCTGCGCTGAGGATCTGTTTGCACTCGCCGGCTATCGCGCGGGACTCGACCGCGGCAGCACCACGCTCGATCGGATTCGCGCGGCGGCGCGCGAGGCGCCGTTCGTCGCCGAAGCGATCGCGGCGCGGGTCAGCGCTTTGCCCGGTGCGCGCGCCGGCCGGCGCCTGCGCTTTCGCGTGGTCGCGCGCTTCCAGGGCGAGCATGAGTTCCAGCGCCGCGACTTCCAGCACGCCGTCGAGCGCGGAATCGCCGAGCGCGACGATCATACCTGGCGCCTGGATGAAGACAGCGCCGACGTGGAGTGGTGGGCCACCATGCTCGGCGGCGAAGTGATCCTGGCGATCCGGCTCAGCGATGAGACGATGCGCCATCGCGAATACAAGGCGGCACATCGGCCCGCGTCATTACGCCCTTCGGTGGCTGCGGCGCTCGCCTGGCTGTCGGAGCCGCGCGCCGGCGAGGTGGTGCTCGATCCATTTTGCGGCGCGGGAACGATTCTGATCGAGCGCGCGCATCTGGGGCGCTATGCGATGCTGCTCGGGAGCGATCGCGACACCGGCGCGCTCGAGGCGGCGCGGGCCAACATCGGCCCGCGCTATCAGCCGATCCGAATCGAGCATTGGGACGCGACCCGGTTGCCGCTCGAGGAATCCAGCGTCGACAAGATCGTGACCAATCTGCCGTGGGGAATGCGTTACGGATCACACGGCGAGAACCGGCGCCTGTATCCGCGATGGCTCGCGGAGTTCGCGCGCGTTCTCAAGCCGGGCGGCCTCGCCGTGATTCTGACGGCCGAGTGGCGCCTAATGCGCGATGCGGAGCCGCGCGGCGCGCTGATGACGTCGAAGGTGATGCGGGTCAGCGTGCTTGGCGCACCAGCCGCAATCTACGTGTTACGGAAAGAATATCCGCTCCGCCCGCAGACCGGTCGAAGCCAGCACGGCGCGCGAGACTAAATTTGGTTACGGACATGCGGAACCCCCACAGGTTTCGCTCTTCATGGAGGGCTCAAATACGCGCTTCGCGCTCGCTCAGATTGCGTTGAAGCCGGCGCGGCTGAATAGGACGCGATCGGGGCCCAGGCGATCGCGCATTGCGGATAGCAAGTCAGCCTCCGCGCCCGGCTCAAACCATCGATCATAGCCGTGCTTCTGGTACAGCGCGCCGATTCCCAAGGCGCGCGAGCGCGCGCCGCTGGCGCCGTCGCCGGCGAAATAGGTGTCGATCACTACTCGGTCGGCGGCATCGGCCGCGAGCGCAGCGAAATGTTCGGCGTCATTGGGCATCATCGGCGCAATTGCGAGCTGCACGAAAATCCCGGCCTCGCGCAAGCGTCGCGCGGTCGTGAACCTGCGTGCGACCGATGGCGAGGTTGGTGTGATCGCGCGGCGCACCGTATCATCGTCGGTCTCGATGCTGATCGACACGATCACGCGCGGACCGAGGACGCGCAGCAGATCGAGATCGCGCTCGATCAACGGGCTTCGCGTCTGCACCAGCACGCGGCGAATCGGATAGCGCGCCAAGACCTCGAGCGCGGCGCGGCTGAGGCGCAGAGGCCGCTCCAATCCCTGGTAAGGATCGGTCGCGCTCGACATGAAAATCGTCGTGCGCTCCAGGCGACCGCTTTTTTCCAGCGCTGCGACTTCCGCTTCGAGCTTCTCGGCGAGATTCGATTTCGCGATCACCCATGCGCCCCACGGAGCGTGCCCCACTTTTGCGACCGGGAGCATCCGGACGTAACAGAACGGGCATCCGCCCGCATCGCCGAATGCGCATCCGACGTAGGGATTGAGCGAATATGCGAAGCCGCTTAAGAATCCGCCTGTGGGAGTCAGCGCCCGGGTCGCCGGCTTAACCGTGTAGATGCGTTGCGACACCTATCTCGTCGGGGCGGGCGAGAAAAATGCGACGGTGCCGGTGCCGACGAGCTTCGGATCGCTGCCATCGATCGGCACCACCAGCACCGACGGCGGCGGCACCATCCCGATCGCGTGCTCCGGATCCTTAAGCAACCGCACGCCCGCGAATACGAAGGCGCTGGAATCGGGCGACCAGATGGTGTGCGAGACCGCGAGCTGATCGAAGAAGCGGTAGGCGGTCGCGCTTTCGTTGGTAGTAATGAAATTGCCGAGCATCTTTTGTTTTTCGGTTTTCAGATCGACCAGGCCCCACGAGTAATACGGCTTCTCCTCGGGCACTCCGACGAACGCCAGGTAGCGCGAGTCGGGCGAAATGAAATACGCGGCGACCGGGTCCTTGGTGACCCACTTCGAATTCGCGTCGGCGATATCGACCATTTCGATGCCGTGGAACACGGGGTCTTCCGAGATGATCGCAGTCGAGTAGGCGATGTGCGCGGAGTCGGGCGCCCATTCGAAACTGTTCTCGCCGACCGGCAGACTCACGATCGAGCGCGGATTTTTTCCGTCGGCATCGGCGACCACCAGGTTCGCCTCGGCGTGATTGTTGACGATGTACGCCAGATGCTTTCCGTCGGGCGACCAGCACGGGGTCTTGAACGGGCTGCGTCCGCGCGACAACACCCGATCGACCTGCTGACTGGTGGGAGTCAGGCTCATCAGCGAGACCTGCTCGGTGCGCTCCGAGTTGTTGGCGACCATGTGCACGGCCAGCGTGCCGCCCGAGCGGCCCCAGTCGAAGTACAGCGGCATTCCACTGGTGACGATCCGGATCGGCGCGCTCTCCTTCACCTGCGCCAGCATCAGGCTCATCCCGACCGGCTCGGAAAGCAGGAAGGAGAGATGATCCGCGTCTGCGAGCCAGGCGAGATAAACGATGCGCTCGGTGCGGCTCTCAAAAATCTGGGTCGCCTCGTGCCTTTGCAGGTCGTAGACCCAGACCGCGAACGAGGGTCCGTGATTGGTTTCCACGGCGGCGGAATACGCCACGCGCTTGCCGTCGGGTGAGAAGGTGGGCCATCCGTACTGGGCGTTATGCGGCGCTTCATCGTCGGCGGGCAAAAATTCCGCGTCGATGATGCCAGCGTCGCGGCGCACGCGCATCCCTTCGGTCGGGCAGGTCAGACATTTCGGATCGGCGCAATTGCCGGAGCAGTAGTAGATGTTGGAGTCGGTGCTGACAAAGACGACCGCGCCCGGGATAGTGACGGCCGCGGCATGCGCGACCGAGCCGGGCGCCGCGACGATCGCGAGCATCGCGAATAGCGCCACCCCGCCGAGAGCCGCCAAGGTAATGAGAAACTTGATGGTCCGCGTCACGATCAGAAATGGCCGCATCACGATCAGAATTGCGCGCCGGCCCTTGGCAACGCAAGCATGCGCTCGAGCGGGCGCGACCCTTGGAGCCAATCGCGGTGGGCGCGGCGAGCGGCGCTGTTGACAGATACCCCACCCGCGGCACAAACTTGAGCGCATGTGGCGAGCCTCAATCGCGCTATGCGCAATTTTGTTGTTCGGTGCGCCCTCGATGGCGCGCGCGCAGAACTACCAATATCCGCCCGATGATCGCGATCCAACCGAGTACAACGACGAGGACTCGCAGGCGCTCAAAATTGCGAGCTACGCGATCGCGCCGATCGGATTTCTGCTCGAGTGGACTATCGCGCGTCCTCTCCACTATCTGTCCACGCAGACCCCGCTCGCGCCGGTGCTGGGTGGTGACCGCGGAGAAGACGGCTACCCGCCGCTTCCGATAGCGGAACTTCCACCCGACAATATTCCCAACGGCAGTGAGACCGCTCCTTATGCGGTAGTTCCGAGCTCGCCGGTGGTCGTGGCTCCCGTCACCGTTGCGCCGCAGAGCGCCGTACCGATTGCCCCTGCGCCGAGCACGAGTCAACCGGTTCTTCATTAGATCAATATTCGGCGCCTGATATAATCTTTCTGACAGTTCGGGCTGATGATCGAGCGCGCGCGCTGCGTGTTGGCGTTCAAGATCGCAGACTCTGGATTGAATCGCGCTTGAATCGGGCGGACTTTTCCGGCATAGAATTTTTCCTAATGCGGAACGTCCAATTGAATTGAGTGGGCTAATTCGGTTCCGCTCACCTCGGAGGATCCTGGAACTCGATGGCTGCAGCACCCAAGGGTAAGGCACCCACTGATCCCGCTGAACTGAAGAAGTGGCGCGAGGACGAGCAGGCCAAGGAACGCGCGCGGCGCGACAAGGAAAGCGCGCAGCTCGGTACGCTGTGGAGCCGGCGCGACTTCCTGGGCAAGCTCGGATGGGGCGGCTTCGCGGCGTTCGCGACGATCGGTCTGCTCGCGGCGGTGCGCTCCGCGTTTCCGCGCGTGCTGTTTCTGCCGCCGTCAAAATTCAAAGCCGGCTTCCCAAGCGACTACGTAGTCGGCGAGGTCAGCGAAAAGTACAAGCAGGATTTCCGCACCTGGATCATCCGCACCAAGGCCGGCTTCTACGCCATCTTCGCCAAGTGCACGCATCTGGGATGCACGCCGCGCTGGCTCAAGACAGAACAGAAGTTCAAATGTCCGTGCCACGGCTCCGGCTATTACATCAGCGGGCTCAACTTTGAAGGGCCGGCGCCGCGCCCCATGGATCGTTTCAAGATCTCGATCGGCGACGACGGCCAATTGGTGGTCGACAAGTCGGTGGTCTATACGATGGCGCCGGGCGTCGATCCGAACGAACAGTATCCGCAGAGCATCCTCAAGGTAGCCTGACGATTTAGCGAGTATTCTTACTATTCGCTCCTTGCGACTGTCGAAGCCATCTTCAACCTGGGTACGCTCGCGCGGAACGACACCTCCGCCACTCCGACGTCGGACCTGTTCAGGGGCGGAATCCCTTAGGACTTCGCTTTCTTCGAAGGTTTCGACTTGCCAGAACTGTTGAGTGTGACCGCTTGGCGAATGAGCGCCTTGAAAGCGGACTCGTCAACTTCTTCTCCCTGGTGGATGTCGATCGCGCGGCGTACGTTTCCGTCGAGACTCGAGTTGAAGAGACGGGCCGGATCCTTCAGAGACGCGCCCTTCGCGAAGGTAAGCTTCACAACCTTCTTGTAGGATTCGCCAGTGCAGATGATGCCGTCGTGCGACCAAACCGGAGTGCCCATCCACTTCCACTCCTCGACGACGTCCGGGTCTGCTTCCTTGATGAGCTTGCGCATTCTGCTGAGGGTTTCCCCGCGCCAGTCCCCGAGTTCGGCGATTCTTTTGGAGATGAGCTCCGATGCCGACTGGCCTTGGCTCACGCCCGACTTTTTCATGTTCTAATCATGGAAGTTCCAGATATAATTTCAATTGCAAGACAGTGGAAAATAGTCAGGTAAGTTTAGATCGCGCGCATCGAAGCGCGAGATCCTGAATCGCGCGCGCGTCGGCGCGTCGGTCGCGTACGCTACGGCCCGTACGGCGTAGCGCCGTTCTGGATGTAGTAGTAAGTGCGCTTGTTCGCCTCGGCCCGGCCGTTTACCAGGTTCTGATACTCGAGGCAGGCGGATTGATCGCCGCGGTTACAGGCGGCCTGAGCGTTGACAGCCTCGGGCGAGAGCGGCGCCGGCGCCGCCGCGCTACAACCCAGCGCAATCATTCCCAGCGCAAGCAGCAGCATTTTTCGCATCATCGATTCACCAGCTCAGCGGCGATTGAAAGAATTCTAACACAAGGGCGCGCCGGCTTGCGCTAGATTTTGCATTAGGACGATCGATGACGCGCTCGACGATGAGTGAGCGTGTGACTAAGCTCACCCAGTCATTGCGCGCATCGGAGATCCGTCATGCCTCGAATCAAGGCCGGCGACATCAGCCTCAACTACGAAATTCACGGCACGGGCGAACCATTGCTCCTGATAATGGGATTCGCGATGCCCGGCGCGTTGTGGAAGCCGCAGCTCAAGCGCCTGGCGGACTTCAAGTGCATCATCTATGACAATCGCGGCACCGGAGAATCGGACCGGCCCGACGAGCCCGTCTACCAGGTCCACACCATGGCGGACGACGCGAGCAATCTCCTGAGCGCCCTCGGGATTCCGCGCGCGAAAATTTTCGGCGTCTCAATGGGCGGGATGATCGCGCAGGAACTGACGCTGCGGCATCCGGAGCAAGTCGCAAAAGCGGTGCTCGGGGCCACGATTCCCGGCGGACCAAACTCGAAGCTCGGCACCGACCCGCTGCTGGCCGCGGCGGTAGAGGGGATGCGGGAATTTCCCGCCGATCCGGAGCGCGCGTTCGACAAGATCATGCCGATGTTCTCGCCGCCCGAGGTGTGGGCGGCGCGCCCGGAGCTTCGTGGCGAGCTGATCGCGGCGCTAAAGTCCGCGCGCTGGTCACCCCCGGAGACCTTTGACCGCGCGATGGCGGGAATCATGCACTTCAACGCGTACGAGCGGCTCGAACAAATCAAATGCCCTGTCCTTATCGTGCACGGCGACCAGGATATTGGCGTGCCGGTCGAAAACGCTTGGACGCTCAAGAGCCGCATCCCGCACGCCGAGCTCTTCATCGTGCGCGGCGCGGGGCATCACCTGGAGGCGGCGGATCCGGATGCGGTGTTGAGCCGCGTCGGATCGTGGTTGAAGGAGTGAAGAAGCGCCGCTCGCGCTCAAGCTGCCGGGGTCATCGAGCGCGGCGCTGCTCCGCAATTCGCGCGGCGCGGTCCGCGCCTCGCAGAGCGGCCTGCGCGAATCAGCCTACTCGCGGGGCGCTCGCGACTCGGCGGGCTCGACTTCGAGCTCGAGGCGTTCGGTGCCGCGAATGACCGTCATCGCGGAGCGCACGCCAGGCACGTGGGTCGCGAGCACGCGCTGAAAATCGTCGATGCCCTTGATCGGCTGGCCTGCGAACGCGACCAACAGGTCGCCCTCGCGAAGCCCCGCGCGCGCCGCCGGACTACCCGGCTCGACCGCGGCGACCCGCACTGCGGTGTCGGCCGCGAGCCGGTAGAATCGCACCACCTTGCGTTGAATCGTGATGTTGTGGCCGGAGACGCCGATATAGCCGCGCCGCACCCGGCCATCCTTGATCAGCAGTCCCGCGACCAGTTTGGCGGTGTTGCTGGCGATCGCGAAACAGATTCCCTGCGCAGGCAGAATGATCGCGGTGTTGACGCCGATCACTTCGCCGCGCGAGTTGACCAGCGGCCCGCCCGAGTTTCCCGGGTTGAGTGCCGCGTCGGTCTGAATCACGTTGTCGATGAGCCTGCCGGTGCTGGTGCGCAGCGAACGGCCGAGCGCGCTCACCACGCCCGCGGTCACGGTGGCCTGGAAGCCATAGGGATTGCCGATCGCGATCGCGAGCTGTCCGACGCGCACCGCCTGCGAATCGCCCAGCGCGACCGAGGTGAGGTCTGGCGCGCCGATTCGAATCACGGCGAGATCGGTGTCGGGATCGTCGCCGATCATCTGCGCCTGGACGCGCCGGCCGTCGGACAACGCGACATCGATCCGATCTGCGCGGTGAACGACGTGGCTGTTGGTCAGCAAGTAACCGTCGGGCGTGAAGATGAAGCCCGAGCCGCTTCCGGCCAGGCGCTCGGCCTGTCCGCCGGCAGCCGCGCGCGAGGTGCGGCTGCTCACTTCGATATTGACGACCGCCGGGCTCACCGCCTCGGACGCGCCGATCACGGCGCGCGAGTAGGCGTCGAGCAGCTCGCCGTCACGCGGCGCATCAGGTGTGGTGCGGCTCGCACGCAGCGCGGAATTGTCGGACACGAGTCGAACCTTTCGCATGATTGACGGAGCTCCTGACTGCAATTTAACCATTTGATTGCAATCTAACCACGCGATCGCGCTTGCGCCGTATCGCCTCTCCGCAATCGGGGCGAAAATTTTCGCGATGCGCTCTGCGCGATCTGCGATCGAAAATCAAGGTTGAAGGAGACAGGCGCGGGTCAGCGGCTGAAGTTGCGGCGATACACCATGTAGTTGGCGCAGACCTTGGCGCCGAGCTTTTCCGCGGTGCGGCGCGAGGGCCAGTTATCGTCGAGCACCAGCGTGTAGCTCAAGAACTTCGCGCCGCGGCGGATCAGCTCCAAGTACGCATACCCCGCCATCGCGAGATTGACGCCTCGCCCGCGCGCCGATTCGCGCACGCCGATGCCCAGAAAGTTGAGCTTCTCCGCATCGCTGAGCTTGCGCCCCGGCTTGAGAATCGCGCCCTCGCTGGTTTCCGGCGACACCAGGAGCGCGCCCACCGGCTCGCCAGCGCGATACGCGATCACCGAGGTGTCGAGCGCGCCGGTCATCCCGAAGAATTCGAACAGCAGCGCGGTCTCGTCTTCGTCAAACGGAGTCGAGCCCCAATGCTTGATGAACGCCTCGTTCCAGGTGGAAGTGAAATCGTGGACGCGGCGCGCGGGCGCGGCGTCCTTGATCGGCACGATTTCGAACCCGCCGCGCCGCGCCGCCTCCAGCGCGCTCTCATAGCGCGTGACCAGCTCAGGGGTGACCTGGATTTTGTAGTCGACCCAGCCTTTTTCAGACTCGAAGCCGGCATCCTTGAGCAGCGAGTGGTAGTAGGCGGGATTCTGCCGGATGAGATCGGGCGGCAGCGTTTCGTAGTCATCGATTACAAACGGAAATTCGAACAGCCCGAACCCCGCGCGCGCGGCGGGCGCGCCCTGGGTGCGCAGCCATTCGCACGCCGCGTCCATCATCTGCTTGACGGCGTCGCGCGTCCCCGGCATCGCCTCGAACATCACCAGATGCCCGAGTTTCTCCTTCCACTGATCCTGATACAGGCGATCGATCAGCGCCGCGACCCGCGCCACGATCGCGCCCCCCTCGCGCGCCACGAACGGTTTGATCACGCGCGGCTTCGCGAACACGCTCTCCCCGCTCAGCACCGGCAACTGCAGCGGCAGCGTCGCGGGCCAGCGCGCGCTCCGATACTGGTAGACCTGATCGAAGAACTGGACGAACTCGGTGAGCGCATCGACGCCCGACGGACTCTCGATCCTGGCTGCCACCTGATGCTCCTGTAGCGCGATGCCGCGACGACGGCGCGAGCGCGGCGCGCGCCCGCCGCTGCGCGCGAGCGGACATCGCCTTGTTTCCGTTCTGCGCGTGCGCTAATCAGCACACAGGGCAACAACCTAGCGCCCACTGCGGCTTTCGGTCAAACTTGAGGCTACGCGCTTGAAGCTCCGCGCTTGAAGCTCGGCGCGGTTGCCAAGGAGCCACCCCAATATGGTTGAGAAGACGATCGAGCTAACCGGCCTGTCGGCCAATTCGATCGAAGACGCCGTCCAGCTCGCGATCACGCGCGCGGGGGTGACCATCCATGGCATCCACTCCGTGCACGTCGAGGACGTCGCGGCGACGGTCGAAGGCAACAAGGTGGTGCGCTGGAAAGTGCGCGTCAAGGTCACCTTCCAGGTGAAGGACGAGTTGCACGAGTGAAGAGCGCGGCGTTCGGGCCACGATGCGCGCGGTCAATCCTGACGCGCACGGCTGCGGCGCGGCGAACATGCGGCGCGCGCCGCTCAACGATCGAAGCGGCGGAGCGCAAGGACCAGCCGTCCTGCGCATCCAGCCACTGAGAGTCTCCAAAAATGGCGAGTAAAGTTGTCGAGGTTCACCCCGGGATCTACGAGATCTTCCTGCCGCTCCCGATGCGGCCCACCATCATCAACGTCTACCTGGTCGATTGTCACGGCGCATGGACGCTCATCGATACCGGGATGAATTCCGCCGACAGTCTCAGCACGCTCGAGGACGCTTTCGATCAGGTTGGGATCAAGCTCGAAGATCTCGACGTGCTAATCGGCACCCATCATCACGTCGATCATTTCGGCGCCTCCGGTGAGATCCATCGCCGCAGCCACGCGAAGACTCATCTGCACGAGCTCGAAGCCGCGCGCGCCAACCGGATGCTCAGCTTCGGCAAGATGGGCACCATGATGCATGAGCGCCCCGAGTCGCACGCGTTCTTCGTCGCCAATGGGTTCCCGCTCGAGCAATTCGCGCAGCCCGGCCCCGGGATGCGCCCGGGCTGGATGGGCACCGACATGTATGCCCCGATCACCGAGCCCGACCGGTTCATCAAGGACGGCGACGTTATCGAGGTCGGCGATCGCAAGATGGAAGTCATCTGGACGCCGGGACATTCGCCGGGCCACAACGTAATTTATCTGCGCAAGGAAAAGGTGATGATCGTGGGCGACCACCTGCTGCCCAAGATTACGCCACATGTCGGTATCTATCCTGACGCCGGTGGACCGCCCAACCCGCTCGGCGATTTCATCGCGTCGCAATTCAAAGTGCAGAACTTCGATGTCGAGCTGGTGCTGCCTGCGCACGGCGGCGTCTACCAGGACCATCGCCATCGCGCCAACCAGATTATCGAGCACCACCGCTATCGCGAGGCCGAGATGCTCGATTTGACGCGCAAACAGCCGCAGACCGCCTTCGAAATCGCGCAGCAGGTCTTCGGCGGCGAAGAGAGACCGATCTTTCACGTGATGGCCGCCACCTTCGAGACCTTGGCGCACCTCGAGTACGCACGGATCGAAGGCCGCGCGCGCAAAATCGATCGTAATGATCGGGTGCTCTACCAGGCTATCTGATTTTCCTTAGGGGGTTTGCTAATTTTCTCAATCGGTGTATTTTGACGCAGTTTTGCCTTGGGCGGTGGGTTGCCCGCGTTTGGCGTTAGCGGGGGAGGTCCCCAGGACTGAAGGAGGATGATGCCAATGAAATTCAGGATCGGGTTCGTGCTGGCTTCGGGGCTGGCACTGTGTCTTGCCGGGTGTGCGAGTTCGGGTCCCGCGGCTGCACCTGCGCCAGGCACCGCGCCGACGACCGCATACGGCTCGGTGCGGCGGGGTAACGTCAAGGACTTTACGCTGGCGGTCAAGTGCCCGGGCGTCCACTACGAGAAGACGCACGGCTGGACTGACGACCAAATCATGGCGCAGGAGGGGATTGAGCCGGACCAGATTGGGCAATGCGAGCAGTGGGTAATTAATCAGCCCAAGGGCTACGTGCCGCCTCCCCCTCCCGGATACGTTCCCAGGACGGGCGGACCGGGCGCCGCTCCTGCCGCTACGCCGCCTGCTGGCCAGCAGTCATCGGCGAGCGCTCCGGCACCGACGACTCCATAAGGTTGAGGCTGTCGTTGGAGGGGGGTCTGAAGTTCGACTAGCGACGCGCCGAGTGATCGCGATCGCGCTTCCCAAACCGCATCATTCGCGCGATGCGTAAAAAATAGGCGCGTCGATTGGCGATCGGCCCGAGATAGTTTCAAATGAGACGGCGCCGCATATCATCAGATATGCGGCGCCGTTTTGAATTGTGCGACCAAAAAATGCCGCCGCCCGAAATCGGACGGCGGCACGAAACTATTCTATTAGCGGACCCTACCTGCCCCGCTCGTTTTCAACTCCATCACCGCCCCGCCCTTTCATCAGCCTCGCGCCTCGCCTTCCTCTGCCGCACCCCTCGACCATCCACGCGCACACCACTTAATCAGCACGCCCTCAATCCACCCCGCCAGTTACCCCTGCGAGGCCCGTTTCGCGTCGCGACGCGCTGGAGCGCTGATTCGTCCGCTGCGCACCACCGGCGACCGTCGCGCCAGCCTGCGCGTCGAGACTCCCGCAAGCTGCTGACTGCGCCATTCGCGCAATCCCTTGCGCAGAAACTGCGGCTCGATTCCGAGCGTCTCACACACTGTCTCAAACGAGAATGGCCCCTCGCCGCCCTCTCCGCACAGCCACGATTCCGCCTCGCTGAACAGCCGCTTGCGCGTCCCGTTCTTGGCATCCGCGTTGTTCTGGAAGCAGCGCAGCGCATCCTCCAGGATCGCCATCATTAGCTTCTTTACCGGCCTTATCGTGCTGTCGTCACGACGGCTGTCGTAGAACTGCTCGGGCGTCAAAACGTCCGGCACAAACAGGTTCCCCAATACTCCGTTTTCCCAATCCATTGTCCTTTGGCCTTCCCGCCCCGCCTTCTGCGTCCGATGCTCGCGATGTGTCAGCTAGCGGGATTTTGGTTGATTGTTTTCCTTCTGGTGAATTCTACGCAAAGTTCATGCCGATTTCTATATTTTATTTCGCAGTCACTTACGCATATTGCGCGATGCGCCTTTGCTCAGAATTAGCGCAGCTTCTTCATCCCTCCCCCGTGTGCGCTTTGGCTTTTCGCGAAGAATCTGCAATCTGCGAACGAAGGTGCCGTCACTCTGCTGCAACCCTTTTGCGGCACCTGCGACCGATTCCAGCTGATTTCCGCACAACTGAGGCGGCCGCCTCAACTCCGCACCGCAGGCCTTAGATCATCAGACGATGATTGCGGCCAAACGATACGACTGAAAAACAGGCAATTGGATTGAGAAAAACCGGTGGAAATTACTGAACAGTCTCGGGACCGCCGCCCGACCCGCCGAGCTTGCGCTCCTCGACCTTGAAGCTCAGCACGTCGATCAGCGAATCGACACGGCGCGACATCGCCTCGAGCATGGTCTGCTTCTCCAGCGGCGTCACGTCGAGATGGAAGCACAAAAAATTGACCAGGTCCGCTCCGCGCAGCCCGCGCTGCTCGACCAGCGACCGCCACGCGTCCTTCGCTGCCTCGCCGAGGTAGCTCATCAGCAGTTCGCGAAGCCCGTCCATCGTCTCGGCGTCGCAATCGAGGTCCTCGGGCCGCACCGGACACCAATCCACTTCGCCCTGCCGATACGCATGCTCGCGAATCTCGCGAAGGACGCGAAACTCCGAGATACCTTCGAGCACCAGGTTGTAGCGTCCGTCTTCGAGCTTCACCAGCTCGCCAATTCTTCCCGCGCATCCAATATCGTAGATGTCCGGGAAGCCGTGATAGTTGTCCTGCCAGTCGCCCTTGAGCAGGATCATCCCGATGATTCCGTCCGCGCCCGCGACGTCGGCAATCATCTGGCGATAGCGCGGCTCGAAAATTCGCAGCGGCACGCGGCAACCGGGGAACAGCACCAGGTTGGGCAGCGGAAAGATCGGAATTATGCGTGGAAGCTCGGTCACGCTCGGCTACGCCGCCTCGAACCGAAAAGAAATGAGCTTCGAGATTATGGCCGATACGAAGAGCGGTCAAGCGGCGCCGCTTACGCGCGCGCCGTAGCGGGCGAGCACTATGTTCCAGCCCTCGTTGTAGCCTTTGTTGTCGCGCTTCGGCATCGCTTCCCAGCCGCGATGCTCCAGCTCGACGCGAGTGCCTGCCCCGTCGGCGATAAAGCGGACCTCGACTTCGGTGCCGGCCTCCCAGGCCGGAGGTCTCCAGCTGAAGACGACTCGCGAGGGCGGCTCGAACGCGGTGACCCGGCCGACATCGAACTCGGTGCCGTCGCTGAAGCGCTCGTAGAACCTTCCTCCGAGGCGGCCCTCGAGAAAGATGTCCTTGGCTTTTTCGCCGCCGAAGGAAACCCCTTCCTTGAGCGGCCACCATGCGCCGATTTCCTCGGTGAAGACCCGGAACGCAACCTCGGGCGAGCGCTCCACCCGGATAGATTTCCGTATCGTCATCGATCCTCTTCCACGTAGCGCTTGAAGGCGCCCAGCGCGGTGTCCCAGAACGCGCCGACCTCCTCGAGTTTCTTGATCAACAGCGCGACCGCGTCGCGGCCGCCCGGTGCGAGTTCGTAAATCCGTTCGCGCCCCGCTTTCTTCGCCCTGATAAGCCCGGCGCTGGCCAGAATCCGCGTATGTTTGCAGACCGCCGGCCTGCTTATCGCGAAACCCCGCGCCAACTCACCTGCACGGCGCGGCTTGCGCGCCAGGCGATGCAGCAATTCGCGGCGGGTCGGATCGGCAAGCGCGGCAATCGTTTGATCTATCGGCATCACAAACATGTAACCGCACGGTTTCACGTTGTCAAGCCGCCGCTACTGAAACAAATCACTGAGGTAAGCGCGCCCGGCCGACCCCACGCTTCGAGCGCAACGCGAGCCTCCTCGATGCGAACACCAACGCGGCGCGCTGCGCTATAATCCGGCCCCGGGAGATTGCGCCAATGGTAAAATTCGATCACATGAGCCTACCAGTCTCGAACGTAGCCAAGTCGCGCGACTGGTACGTCAACAACCTGGGCTTCAAGATCGAGTTCGAGCGCGGCGGCATAACCGCGATCCAGGACAGCGCCGGCTTCACGATCTTCCTGTACGCCGCCCCCAAAAAACTGGCGGGCGCAAAATGCACGCTCACCCTCCAGGTGAAAAGCGTCGATCGCAAGCACAAGGAACTCGCAGCCGCAGGCCTGAAATTCGTCAACCCGCCCAAGCGCCTGCCGTGGGGCTACGGCGCCGAGCTGCTCGACCCGGACCGCTACATGATCAACCTGTGGGACCAGGTCTCGATGCGCAATTTAATGCGCCAGAAATGAACCCACGCGCTCACCCAGAAAGGGAAACAAATAGTGGGCCATCGCAACGAAGAACTCATTCGCCAGCTTCACGGAGCGTTCGCTGCCGGCCGCCACCCCGCACCGGAGTTATTCGCCGTCGACGCCGTCTGGCATGTCGAAGGTAACAATCCGCTGGCCCGCGACTATCGTGGACGCGATGCGATCTTTGCTGCCTTTTGCGGCTACGAAACAAGTAGCGCGCGTACGCTGCGGGTGCGGCTGATATCTGTAACGGCTAATGACGATTACGCGATGGCGGTGCTGCATGCGACGGGCGAGCGCAACGGCAGCCACTACGAATGCTACGAGTTCGACGTTTATCGAATCGCGGCCGGCGCCATCGAGGAGTTCTGGTCGTTCTCCTCGAATCAGCGCGCGACCGACGCCTTCTGGTCGTAGTCTTGGACGACTATCCACACTCGAGCAGGGCGCCCGCGAGGCCGGTTGCATCAGTCAACTTTTCGCGCGAAGTTTGCGACAATCACCTATGAGCGCCGCGCTGCACACCAAACCCTTCATCGGCGGCCGTTACGTCGAGGCTGCTTCCGGAACCCGCTTCGAGGACATCGAGCCCGCCACCGAAACCATCCTGGCCGAAGTCGCCAACGGCGGAATCGACGACGTTGACCACGCCGTCAAAGCCGCGCGCGATGCTGCCAATCGCGGCCCGTGGCCGAAAATGAGCGCCGAGGAGCGCGCCGCGGTCCTCAATAAAATGGCCGACGGCATCGAGCGGCGCGCCAAAGAGCTCGGCACCATCGAGGCGCGCGACGTCGGCAAGCCGGTCTCCGAATGCGTCAATCACGACGTGGCGCGCGCCGCGAAAAATCTCCGCTTCTTCGCCGCCGCCGCGCAATCGTGGGTTCAGGAAGCCGCGCTCAGCGATGCCAAGTTCCTCGGCGAGGATTTGAAGCTGGTGAACCTGACCGAGCGGCCACCGCTCGGCGTCGGCGCGATCATCATCCCGTGGAATTCGCCCCTGATGCTCGCGACCTGGAACCTGGGCCCGTGCCTGGCCGCGGGAAATACCTGCGTGCTGAAACCCTCGGAGCTGGCGCCACTCACCTCGCTGGCTCTGGGAGAGATCGCGGGCGAGGCCGGACTGCCGTCCGGAGTGTTGAATATCGTGCCCGGAAGCGGCGAAGTGGGCGCGGCGCTGGCCGCGCATCCGGGCGTCGACGCGATCGCGTTTACCGGCGGCGTCGCGACCGGGCGCAAGGTGATGGCCGCGGCCGCCGAGTCGCTCAAGCGCGTCGCACTCGAGCTCGGCGGCAAGTCGCCCAACCTGGTTTTCGCCGATGCCGACTTGAAGCGCACCGCCGCCGGCGTGGCGCGATCGATCTTTCGCAGCCAGGGCCAATCGTGCGTCGCCGGCTCGCGCCTGCTGGTCGAGCATCGCGTCGCGCGCGAGTTCATCAAGCTCCTGCTCGAGGAAGTCGGCCGGCTCAAGATCGGCGACCCGCTCAAAGAGGGCACCGAATACGGGCCGCTGATTTCCGGGGCGCATCGCGAGCACGTCCACAGCCGCGTCGCCGACGCGATCGCCGAGGGCGCCCGCCTCCTCACCGGCGGCAAGCGTCCGCGCGGACACCCGCGCGGCTTCTATTACCTGCCCACGGTGCTCGACGACGTGGGCCCCAACTCGCACGCGGTGTGCGAGGAAATTTTCGGCCCGGTGCTCACCGTCGAGCGCTTCGAGAGCGAGGAGCAGGCGATCGCGATGGCGAATGCGACCCGCTACGGCTTGGCCGCTTACCTGTGGACCTCGCAACTCGCGCGCGCGCTCCGCGTCGCCTCGCATCTGCGCACCGGAATGGTGTGGGTCAACAGTTTTTTCCTGCGCGATCTGCGCACCCCGTTCGGCGGCTCCAAGGCCAGCGGCGTGGGCCGCCAGGGCGGCCGCTTCTCACTCGAGTTCTGGACCGAGCCCAAGCTGGTGTGCCTCGCTTACGGCGAGGAAGCCGGTGGCTGATGATCGCGCTCGCGACGAGTGAAATCGACGATGGGTGAAATCGCCGCCGCCATCTTCACCACCCACGTGCCGCGCCTGATGATCACCGATCTCGCGGCGCGCAAGGCCTACATGGGCCGCAACGTCACCACCTTCTATGACGCGATGCCGAAGCTCGAGCGCGAGCGCCTGCATTCGCTCGACTTCGATACCTTCGCGCTGGTCGATTCGCATTGGTTCACCACGCTTGAGTACGTGCTCAACGCGCACGAGCGGCTCACCGGCTCGTACACCTCCGAGGAGCTGCCCGAGATGCTTCACGATCTCGAGTACGACTACGCCGGCGATCCGGAACTGGCGCGCGCGGTGGAAACCGCCGGACGTGCGCGCGGAATTCGCGTGCTCGCATCGGCGCATCGCAATCTCCCGCTCCACTACCCCACGCTCAACGTGATGTACTACTTCAACCGCGACGCGCGCCGGCGCGTGCTGTCGATTGGAGTGTGCCAGACCGCGTCGGTCGCCAACGATCTCGCATTCGGCGCGGCGCTCGGCGATGCGATCCGCAACTCGAACCGGCGCGTGGTGCTGATCGCGTCGGGCGGCATGTCGCATCGATTCTGGGACTATGATCACATTCTCGAGCACGCCTCCGCGTCGCCCGACGACATCAGCTCGACCGGCAACCGCCTCTACGACGAACGGATCATGGAATGGTTCAAAGCGGGCCGGCACGCCGACGTGGTCGCCTCAGCCGCCGACTACCGCGCGCATTGCGCGCCCGAGGGCCGCTTCTCGCATTACCTGGTGATGGCGGGCGCGCTCGGCGCGGAGCGATGGGACTGGCGCGGCGAACAATTCGGCGCCTATGAAGCGGCGATCGGAACCGGCCAGTCGATCTTTTTCTTCGCGCCCGCGGCAGCCAATCCTCACGCCTGAGCTGCAGGAGGTCATTCGTGAAAATCGCGCACGGAATTCATGCGATGCTGGTGACGCCGTTCACCAACGACTACCGGCTCAATGAAGAAGCGCTGCGCCTGGAAGCGCGCTGGGCGCTCGATCGCGGCGCTAACGGCCTGGTCGCCGCGCCGAGTATCGGCGAGTTTCTGCATCTCGACGAGCGCGAGCGCACCCGTGTCTTCGAGATCGTGATCGAAGAGGCGCGGCGGCGCTCCGGCACGGCTGCGGTTGCGATGACCTCGGGAGCGACCACGCTCGAGACGCTGCACTACGCGAAGATCGCGGCGCGCCTGGGTTACGACGCGCAGCAGGTCATCCCGCCCTACTACTGGCGATGCGGCGAGGCGGAAGTGGAGCGCCACTACCGGATGATTGCCGAGGCCGGCGACCTGCCGGTCGTCATCTACCACAATCCGGCGCTGAGCAAGTTCAACATCTCGCCGAAGTTCGCCGGCCGCCTCGCGACCATCGCAGGGCGTGATCGCATTCAAGGAAGTGTTGACCGACCTGCAGCATCTCGAGGCGCTCTATGATGAGGTGGGCGGCCACGCCGACATCTTCAACACCTTTCGCGCATTGCTGGCGGGCCTGATGCTCGGCGCCGCGGGCGGGTTCATAAATATTTTCGCGGTGCCCGCGGCGGTCGCACTGCTGAAGGCATTCAAGGCCAACGAGCACACGCGCGCCGAGGAAATTCAGCGCCGGCTCAACCGATGCTTCCCGCGCGGTGGCGAGGAAACTCTCGGCCATCTCGGCACCACCAAGGTCACCGCGACCGTCACCACCGGAATCGAAATGGGACCCGCGCGGCCGCCGTACATGGCCCCCGAAGACGCCGCGGAACGGCTCCGGAAGCGGCTGCCCGCACTTCAGGAGGTGCTCTGAGATGGGCGCGCGCTCGGGCAACAATTATTTGAGCTCGATCAAAAAGCTCGGCGCGGAAATCTGGATCGGCGGCGAACGCGTCGACAATCCCACCGCCCATCCCGCCTTCGTCAACTGCGCGCGCTCGGTCGCCTCGCTCTACGACATGCAGATGGAGCATCCGGAGGCGATGACCTTTCGCACCGACGACGGCGGCCGCGCCGGACTGTCGTTCCTGCAGCCCAAAAGCGGCGACGACATTCGCAAGCGCAACCGGATGATGAAGGCGTGGGCGGATTGGGGATGCGGCATGCTCGGGCGCACGCCCGACTACCTGAATGTCGGCATCGCCGCGATGGCGGCGGCGCGCGAATTCTTCGCGGCGAGCGACCCGCGCTTCGGCGCCAATATCGCGAACTATTACCTCGAGGCGCGCAATCACGACTGGTGCGCGACCCATACCCTGGTCAATCCGCGCGCCAGCCGCGCCGCCGGATGGGCCGGGCATACCGACGCCGACCTCGCGCTCAAGGTCGTCGATCGCTCGAGCGCCGGAATCGTCGTCGAGGGATGCCGGATGCTCGCGACGCTCGCGCCGCTTTCCGAGGAGCTGCTGGTCTTCCCGTCGACGGTCCTCAAAGCCGAGCCCGCCGCTGAGCCGTTCGCGCTCGCATTCGCGATCCCCAACAACGCCAAGGGTCTCAAGTTCATCTGCCGCGACCCTTACGACATCGGCCGCTCGCGCTTTGACCATCCCCTCGCCTCGCGCTTCGAGGAGATGGATGCGGTCGTCATCTTCAACCAGGTCATCGTGCCGTGGGAGCGCGTGTTTCTATGCGGCGACGTCGCGCGATGCAACGCGCTGTTCGCCGCGACCAGCGCCGTCGTGCACATGATGGATCAGGTGGTCGTCAAGAATGTCGCGAAGAGCGAGTTCGTGCTCGGGCTGGCCGCGCGCATCGCGCAGGCCTCCGATGCGATGCCGCTGCAGCACGTGCGCGAGCGGCTGGCCGAAATGATCACCACCACCGAGACTATGCGCGCGTGCCTGCGCGCGTCGGAGGCCGATGCCGCGCCGGACAACTGGGGCGTCACCGTGCCGGCGCGTGCGCCGCTCGATACGGCGCGTAATTTATTTCCGCGGCTGTACCCGCGCATGGTCGAAATCATCCAGCTCAACAGCTCCAGCTCGCTGATGGCGACGCCGTCGGAGCGCGACTTCAAGAATCCCCAGGAGGTCGCTGATATCGAACGCTACTTCGGCGCCGCCGACGCTGGCGCGCGCGATCGCGTCGCGCTGTACCGGCTTGCGTGGGACGTGGCCTGTAGCGCGTTCGGCGGCAGGCAGGTTCTCTACGAGCGCTTCTTTTTCGGCGACCCGGTGCGGATGGCGAGCGCGCTGGTCGACAACACCGACCTGAAACCTCTGATCGAGCGGGTCAACGCGTTCCTCGCGCGCCCCGACTGAGCGCAGCGTGGTTCGCAGTCACGCGATGAGTTTTCGCGCGCCGAAAATTGTCGGGATCGTTAACCTCACCGAGGATTCGTTCTCGGACGGCGGTCTGTACCTCGAAACCGGCGCCGCGATCGCGCGCTGCATGGAGCTGATCCGCGACGGCGCCGACGTACTCGAGCTCGGCGCCGCGTCGAGCAATCCCGACGCGAAGAAAGTGGCGCCCGCCGAAGAGATCCGCCGCCTCGAACCAGTGCTTGACGCGATAGCGACCGGCGGGATCGAAATTTCACGCGGAGCTGAAATCTCGCGCGGAGCTGAAATCTCGATCGACACGTTTAAGCCGGAAGTGCAGCGCTGGGCCATCGCGCGCGACGTCGCCTACGTGAACGACATCCGCGGCTTCCCCGACGCGAGTATCTACGCGGAGCTCGCGCGCGCGCGCTGCCGCCTGTCGTGATGCACTCGATCGAACGCGGCGAGCGCGCGACGCGCGTCCTCAGCGACGCTCGCGCGGTGATCGCCGCGATGTACCCCTTTTTCGAGGAACGCATCGCCGCGCTCACTGGCGCCGGCATCGCGCGTGAGCGGCTGATTCTCGATCCCGGGATGGGCTACTTCCTCGGCGCGAGTCCCGAGCCGTCGATCCTGGCGCTCCGCAGCCTCGCCGAGCTGCGCGCGCGATTCGGCTTGCCGGTCCAGGTCTCCGTCTCGCGCAAGTCGTTTCTCGGCGCGATCACCGGCCGCGAGGTTGCCGAACGCGGAGCAGCCACGCTCGCCGCCGAGATCCACGCCGCCCTCAGCGGCGCCGATTTCATCCGCACCCACGACGCGCGCCAGCTCCGCGACGCGATCAAAGTCCTTGCCGCCCTGGAATCCAAACCGGGTTGAAAACGTCTGGATTCCACAACGCGCCTCTAGAGCAAGCAAATGCCAGGCTAGTTTGCATAGTCGCGGCGCCGCTCCTTTCGCCACCACGCGTCGACGGCTATCGTCTTGCGCTACAAATCCAAATGGCGCGTCTACGAAAATCAGCCCGGCTGTGGAAGCCCGAAGCGCGCGCGGCCGCGCAACGGGCGCTGGTGCCCGATGACGGAGCGATCTTCGCCATCGATCCGCCCGCGATTTTCGGCCGTCGCGCGCCGCTGGAGGTCGAAATCGGCGCCGGCAAGGGCGAATTCATCATCGCGCGAGCTGCACAAGTCCCCGCCCACGACTTTCTCGCCGTCGAGCTGTCATCGATCGTCGCGAGGCTGCTCGCGACCAGATGCGGTGTTGGCAACCTGGTCAACCTCCGCGTGGCAAGAATGGACGCCCGTACCCTGGTCAACCTGATGCTTCGCGATGCGAGCGTCGCTGCGTATCATGTCTATTTTCCCGATCCGTGGCCGAAGGAGCGCCACGTCAAGCATCGCCTGTTCACCCCGTATCTGGCGCGGAGCCTCGCCCGCACGCTCGAGCCGGATGGCCGCCTCTTCGTTGCCACCGACGTAGCTCACTACGCCGACGAGATCTTCGCGATGCTCGTGGCTGCCGGCTTCGCACGCGCCGCGAATGAGGAGGAAACCCACGGCGCGCGCTCCACCGGCTTCGGACGCAAATTCATCGCGGCCGGTAACCCGGTTTATTCAGCCGCCTTCATGCCGCTCTCTTCCCGCACCCAAACCGTCTCCGCCTCGGACGCGCAATAGCGGGCCGCGTCGTGATATGGTGAGCCTGCTGAAACCACGCATAAGAACGTGGTTTGCAATGCCCAATAGCCTTGTTTAACTTGTCGGCAGTTCCCAATATGCGGCGTGCGCTTGTGACAGTGGTGGCGCTCAGTCTGCTGCCCATGTTTGCGTGTAGCCTGCGGAAGCCCCCGACTGGCGAGGACTTCTACGCCCAGGGTCAGCGTAATTTTACCGATCACGAGTACAACGCCGCCATCGAGAACTACCAGCGCCTCATCGATCAGTACCCCTTCAGTCCCTATGCCGAAGACGCCGAGATGAAGATCGGCCTCGCGCACTATCAGATGAAGGACTATGCGGAAGCGGTCGGCTCGCTCGACGACTTCCAGCGGATGCATCCGACCAGCAAGAATCTCGACCTCGTCGATTACTACATCGCGATGAGCTACTACGATCAGATTGGCCGCGAGGATCAGGATCAAACCAAGACCTCGGCGGCCCTCAAACGCTTCGAGGAAATCGAGCAGCGCTTCCCGGAAGGCAACTTCGCCGCGCTGGCGCAGTCGCATGTCAGCGTGTGCCGCGAGATGCTCGCGCGCCACGAGCTGATCGTGAGCAACTTCTATTACAATCGCGCCAACTTCAAAGCGGCGGAATCGCGGCTCGCCGAGGTGATGCAGAAGTATCCCGACACGCCGATCGCGCCCGACGCGCTCTTCGAACTCGGGGAGGCGCTCGAGAAGCAAGGCAAGAAGTACTCGGCGGCGCAGGCTTTTGCCGCAGAGCTCAGGCATTTTCCCGACACGCCCTATACCCCCAAGGCAAAAGCCGAGCTGAAGAAACTGCATCAGATGGTCGACACCGAGGAAGATCCGCTGCCGCTGGTCCTCGCGGAGACGGGTTACGGCGCAAATCCAGATGACGCAGATCACGTCGTCGTTCGACAGCGCTCCGACAGCACCGGCGATCTTTCGATGGCTTCGCCGCCTCCCGCATATGGTCCCGACGGTCTGCCGATTCTCGATGAGCCCAAAGCCAGCGCCGCGCCAGTATCCGATACGGCCGATGCCAAGCCATCAATCGCGCAGACGCTCAAGACCATCCGGCTCTCGTCGGCGAATCCGCCAATGTCGGTAATCTTCGATCTCAGCGGCCCGGTTCAGTTCGACAAGCATCTCGAGAGCGGCCCCGGTTTCTCTACTGCGGTCGTAGTGCTCAAGGGCGTCAGGCCCGACGTCAGCCTCGGCCACCATCTCGTCTTCGACCGCTCCATATTCAAGGACTGCGACGTGCAGAGCAGCTCGCAGGGAACCACGGTCACGGTCAACACTATGCCGGTTACCAACTTCGCGGTGGTGCCGCTGGACGGCCCGCCTCGCCTGCTGGTGACGTTCACGCCCTCGAGCCAGGCGATGGGTCCAAGCGTCAATACTACTTTCTGACGATCGGAGAATGCGCATCCGCGGTGAGAAGCCGCGGTTCGGCGACAAACCATTGTGCCGAAGACCTCAACTGAAGACCTGGTCGAACTTCATTCCGGCGAACTCCAGCACCACTTCCGCATAAACCTTCAGACCCCACAGAAAACCGTCGACCGGCAGGCGCTCGTCGTTGCCGTGATATAGCGAGCCGAAGGGCATGTGCGCGTCGAGCTTGACGGGAGCGAAGCCGTAGCACGCTGCGCCGAGCCGCGAATAAAACTTGTTGTCGGTCGCGCCCGGAATCATCCATGCGATTGCGCGCGCGCCCGGATCAGCGGCCTCGATCTTTCGGCGCATCAGGTCGAACAGCGGAGTGTCAGCGCTAGTCTCGACCGGCGGCGCGGTCTTGAGCAACTCGAAGGTCGGATCGGGCCCGACGATCGCGCGCAACTCGCTCATGAAAGATTCCGGATCCTGCCCGGGCAGCGTGCGGCCGTCGAGCACCAGCGACGCTTCGCCCGGAATCACGTTGTCCTTGTAGCCGGCGCGGAGGATAGTCGGCGACACCGTGTTCGCGAGCATCGGCGCAAACATTGGCCCCGGCGAATCGACTGACACGCCCATGGTGTCGAGCGTCTTGCGCATCAGCGGCGACACCCGCCGGCGCATCGGCGTGTTCACGATCTTTGTGACCAGCTCCGCCATTCGAGAGATAGCGGTGTCGCGCCGCGGCATCGATCCGTGCCCGGGCGCCGCTGTTACCTTCATTCGGATCGTGACGAAGCCCTTCTCCGCGATTTGGATCGGGTAGAAGCGCCGCGTGCCGAGATACACCGTGAAGCCGCCGACCTCGTTCAACACGTAGCCCGCGCGAACCAACTCGGGATGGCGCTCGACCAGGAACTTGGCGCCGAGGTCAGAGCCCGCCTCCTCGTCGGCGACCGCAGCCATGATCAGATCGCGATTCGCCACCGCGCCGGAGCGCTTGATCGCCCCCATGATCACCAGGTCCATCGCGGACTTCGACTTCATGTCGATCGAACCGCGGCCCCATACGCATCCGTCAACCAATTCGGCGCTGAACGGCTCGCGACTCCATCCATCACGCTCGACCGGCACCACGTCGGTGTGCGAGGAGAGCAGCAGCGGCGCCTCGGCCGAATTGCCGCCGCGAATTCGCGCCACCAGGCTCGCGCGCGTCGGTGCGCTTTCGCGGATCACGTGATCGATCCCATCGTGCGTCAACGCCTCGGCAATGTAGTCGGCTGCAATTCGCTCGTTGCCGGGCGGATTAGTGGTGTCGAGCCGCACCAAGGCGCGCAGGGTCTCAACCGCCTCGTTCTGAACGCTCTCCCACGATGTCCTCATCGATAGTTCCTTCGTGCGGCGCCGACGACGGCCGCGTCAGCGAAACTATGACGCTAACAACCGTTCGATGGAACCCGATTGTAAAATCGTTCGCGGCTGCGCGCCGATGGCGTCCCGGAAGAAGCCGGGGTAGGCTCGGGCCGAGGTTGCTGGGCTTGGAAATAGTCTGCATCGAGCGGATAGTGGTCGCCGTCACCGATCTGGACGATGCGCGCGACCGATGGCGCCGCGCCGGTTTCGCGATCGCGTCCAGCCAATATCGCGATGCGGGCATTCGCGTCGCCGGTCTCGCCGCGGGTGCAATCGCGATCGATCTCTGCGCTGCCGAAGCAGCGGAGAATGAATCGGCAAGCGGCTCGCTTGCGGCTCAAGTGCGCGCGGCAGCCGAACGCGGCGGCGGAATCCTCGGATGGAGCTGGGGCGTCCGCGGGCCGATCGAATCACGCGATCCCGTTTCACCGGAGGCCGCGACCGGATTGCTCGGCGTCCTCACACTGACCACCGCGGTCGAAGGCGGCTTGTCGGCTCGACGCGCGCGGCTGGCGGCGCAATGCGGCGCCAACCCAAATACCGTCGATTACCTCGAGCATATCGTCGTGATGACTCCCGTGCTCGAAGACGCGATCGCTGCAAACGAAGCGATCGGTGTTCCGTGTAAGCGCATCCGCGAGGCGGGACGAGGCATGCGGCAGGCCTTCTTCAAGCTCGAGCAGACGGTGATCGAAGTCGTGGGCCCGGCTCGCGATCGCGCTGGATGCTGGGGCGTCGCGTTCATGTGCAACGATATCGCAAAGGCGGTCGAGACGGTGCGGAGCGCAGGCCTGGAGGCGACCTCGCCCAAGGCGGCAATTCAGGGCGGCAGCATCGCCCGAATCGTCGCTCCGCTTGACGGCGTCGCGATCGCGTTCATGGAAGCTCCGGCGCCCACGAGTTCGTGAATCTCGATCCGCCCTGAGTACCGCTCAGCCTTCTGGAGTAACTGCAGGAGGATGACCCCCTACGCGATGCTTTCTGCTAGTCGATTCTGAGCCGGCGCAATAGCGGAAATTTAGCCACGTCCGCGACGATTGCGAAGGCAATTGCCGCAGCAAGCGTGCCTGCCACAAGGATTACCGGCAACGCCGTCATTACGATCCCGAAGGCGGCCAATGTCGAAGCGATCAGGATGTCCGCGATCGACGATAAAACGAGCCAGCGGCTTGGCGCGGACCATAGCCGCCGGCGTTCGCGGATGGCGTAAAGCGACGCCTGATTGCCGAACACGATGGCGAGAAAGGCCATTGTTTGCAGTGCTTCGATTCCGAGACCGAAACGGAACTTGCCGATGGCTAGAACGGCGGTGCAATACGCCAACTCGCAAATTCCCATGAAGATTCCCGCAATCGTCAAGCCGCCGATCCGCCAGGCGTTGGGCAGCGGGGAAGGGCTCACGTTGTCGGTCGTCAACGACATGCCCAGGAAATCGCCGGTGAGCATGATGATCACCATCAGCATGGGCGTCAGGATTGCGTGTTCAGTCATGACAAGCCCAACCGCCAGGAACAGCACTTGTACGATTTTTTTGGTAACCGAGCTCAGCGTGTAGGTCAGGATGCGCTGAAAGGTCACACGGCCTTCCTTGATCGAGTCAACGATGCCGCCGAGTCCGGGCTTGGTCAGCACCATACCCGCCGCCGACTTGGCAACGTCGGTCGCAGTCGATACCGCGATTCCCATCTGTGCCTGGCGCAAGGCAGGCGCGTCGTTGGCGCCGTCACCGCACATCGCAACGTTGTGGCCGCCGTTCTGGAACGCCTTGACGAGCCTGTACTTGTCCTCCGGCAGGACGCCGGCAAAGACCGCGAATTGCCCCGGCTTCACAGCGTCGCCGATCGGCCCGGGCGGACACACTGCTCCATCGAGGCCGACCGCACGAGCCACGATTGCCGCCGTCGCGGGCGCGTCGCCGGTCACCATCACGGTGCGCACACCTAATGTGCGCATCTCGGTGACCAACGCTGCCGAGTCGGCTCGCGGCGGATCGCTAAGTGCGATCAATCCGGCCAGGCGCATCGCTTTGGTGGTGCCAGCCGCGACGGCGAGCAGCCGAAAGCCCTTCGCCTCGAGTTCGTTAGCTGGCGCGGACAACTCCAGCAACGGCGCAGCAAGGCCGGTCACGGCGGCATAAGCACCCTTTACGACTCGAATGGTAGCGCCGCCGTTTGGATCCGTAGCAGTCGCCTCTGAGGTCTTTTTTGCAGGATCGAAGGGGATGAACTTAATCAGCTTCGGCAGCTTGGCGCCCTTGCTCGAAGCAGCGGAGCGAATGGCTGCATCGACAGGATCCTGCCCACCGTCCGCACTCGCTACGGCCGCGAGTCCCAGCAAGCCGGCCTCGTCGAAGCTCGGCGCGGGATGGACCGCGGTCACCGTCAATGCGTTGAGCGTCAGCGTGCCGGTCTTATCGGCGCACAAGACGTCGATACTGGCCGCTTCGTCCACGGCCGAGAGCCGCGTCGGAAGCACGCCCAGGCGTGCCAGTGCGCGCGCGCCCAGAGCAGCCGCAACCGTAAAGGTGGCCGGCAGCGCGACCGGTATCGATGCGAGGATCGCGGTCAGCACCAACGGTATGATCTCTGCAACCGGCATCGCGAGCCGATAGGCGTATGCCACCAGCATGACAATGATCACGCTGTTGACGATCGCGAGATTGCGCACCACGCGGAGAACCGCCTTCTGCTGCGAACTCGCGACATGAGCGGTGAGGACGAGCTCCGCGGTCCGCCCGAACTTGGTGCGCACTCCCGTCGCGGTGACCTCCGCGATCGCCTCACCGCGGCGCACCAGCGCGCCGGCATAGGTCTGCGAGCCGGGACCACCTTCTACAGGCATGGATTCGCCGGTGAGCATGGACTGGTCGAGCAAAATCGATCCCTCGATCAGGCGCACGTCGGCAGCCACCACTGCACCCAGCGATAGCTTGACGATATCGCCCGGCACCAAGCCGACGGCCGGCACGAGCGTCCAAACACCGCCGCGCCGGACCGACGCGTTCAGCGCCAGCCGCGATTTCAGCGCGGCAAGAGTAGCCGCGGCGCGTGACTCCTGGAAAAACCCGAGCGCGGCATTGAACACCAGGAGGGCCGCGATGATCGCCGCCTCGACGTATTTGCCGAGCGCCACTTCAAGCACGATCGCCGCCTCGAGCATCCATGGAACTGGCGTCCAGAACTTGCTCAACGCCGAACGCAACGGATGCATCGCGGTGTCGGGCATCGCGTTGGGGCCGAACTTCTTGAGCCGGCTTTCCGCCTCGTCCATCGAAAGGCCGCCCGGCGAGACATCAGCGGCGATACCGGCTGACTTATTGGGTGGACCGATTGCGGCCGGCGGCGCGGCCAACGGTTTGGATTCGGCCGGTGTAGGAGAGTTCGAAGCTAAGTCGGACATGAATTTTGGCCGCTCCCAGTCAAGTCAGATTGTGAATCGCTCAATAGAGCGCGAATTTTAATTTCGAGACGCTGCGGTTGAGTCGGAGAGTTAGAGACCCTGTCGTCACGGCCTGACATTGCTGGAAATCGGACTCGAAGTCCGCTCGAGCACGCGCGCGATCCTACGTACGATCACTTTATGTTGAGCGATCGCGCTGCGCCATTCTGACAGCGGAAGCGTTGGTTATCTGAAGAACACGCCGTCCAGCTCGCACGGCGAGTTGAACGCGAAGATAGGCTCTTCGAGGCGATTCCGCCGACGGCCGCGATTCAGGCCGGCAGCATCCGCCCTGATTACTTCTCAGCCTTCTCGCGCCAATCCAGGATCACGCCCATGTGCATGGAGCGATCGGCCAACAGCTGCGCGTATACCTCCGGCGCCTTCGCGTGTGAGAACCGATGACTCAACAGCGAGCCGACTTCGATCCTTTTTCCGGCAACGTAGTCAAAAAAAAGTTCATTGTGGCGGATATGGGTCCACGGATTGTCCGGCGTCGCGGCCGCCGGATGCGAGGTCTCGTGGGTTCCAATGATGGTGAAGCTTGGCGCGTTGCAGAGGTCGTGAAAGTCAAATGAGCTTGCCCCGCGCGGGCTCGACAGCATAACGAAACGCCCCTGCCGGCGCAGGCTCGCAAGCTCACCCTCGATCAGCGCGGGATCGCCGGTTACTTCGAACACCACGTCGGCCAGGCGCCCGCCGTTAGCCTCGCGCACGCGAGCCTGGACGTCGTCGCGGCGCGGATTGAGGTTGACTACGGCCGGGGACTTCGGGAGGAGCGCAAGGCGATACTCAGAAACGTCGACGGCAACCACGCGGCTCGCGCCGGCGACCATGGCAAGGCGCACCGCGAGCTGCCCCAACAGGCCGCATCCGTTGACCACGATCGTCTCACCCCAGGTCACGTGCGCGCGGCGGATCGCATTCATCACGATCGCCGCGATTGCGAATAACGCCGCCTCCTGGTCGGGAACAGCATCGGGAATTGGCGCGATTGCCGCGGGGCGCGCCGTCACCCACGCGGCGTGCGGACCTCGGCTCGCGACGCGCCGTCCAACCAGCGCGGGATCGACGCCGGCTCCCGCTTCGGCCACGCGGCCCACGTTGGAATATCCAGCGACGAAGGGAAAGCGCCCATACCGGGCCCAGACTGAACGCTCGGGAAAATCGCCCGAATAAATGGTGAGCTCGGTGCCGGTGCTGATAAGCGTCAGCGCGGTTTCGATCAGCACTTCGCCCGCCGCCGGGCACGGTCGTTCACGCGATTCGATCGTTGCGCTGCGCGGCCCTTCAAATACCACCGTTGGATTATCCATTGAACGCACCTCTCAACAGCGGCTCACGCGCGGGGCCGCGCTGGTCCGCGGTTTTCCGAACGACGATGACGTGCATCGCGGATTTGATTGGCGTGGAGCGCCGGGCGGAAAGTGATGCCTATCAGGTAACGTCGCCCGACCTCCAATTGCCATGGAATCCTACGGGTACGCGATGGTCGAGATGCGCGCGCGCGATCGGCCCCTGCTCAATTTGCTCGGCGTCAAAAATCGCGAGATGGCTCGCGTTGCGATCTTCATCGAAAATGTTGGTCAACAGATAGCCTTCGCCCTCGCGTGCCCCGACACTCCTGGGCACGAAGACGGGTTCCGCCACAGCACAGCGCGGACCCGCAGCATAAACGCGCATCTGCCCGGTGGCGTGATCGAAATGCCCGATGCCGCGATGAAAGATGTCGTCGCTGCCCGGGCCGCCGACGCAAGCGACATAGCCGTGCCGGTAACTCAACCCTGTGCGTCGCGCGTCGATGCGCGGATACTCACATCGCTCGTCGCTAAGTCTGTCTGCGGAGAAACTTCCTGGCTTGCCCCAATCGATTTCCCAACGGGTCAGCAATTGCGTGGCACGCCGATGGTCGGTAGGTGAACCATCTGCAAACGGAAACAGCGGGACTTCCTGCTGGCAAACGTCAACCACAATTCGATCGCCTTGGTTGAACGCATTCATAAAATGCCAGACCATGCAGGGCGCGCCGGTGAACCATCGGATGTCCTCCGCGCCGCCGTTTCTCGGCATAACTCCGACGTGGGTGCCCTTCTCCGGCTCCCATGCGATGAGCGGCGCGCCGGCCATCGCTCGTTTGATCGATACCGTCACCGGGCACATCGTAAGCACGACAAAGTCTCGCGTCACCGCGAAATCATGCACCAACGCGGAAAACGGCCCACTTACTGACTGCGATCGAACCAACTCGCCGGCCGGGTTCACGATATAGAACTCGATATCGCTGGTCACGCGACCGGTCGGGAAGTTCGCAAAAAACAGCATCTCACCGGAATCCGGATCAATCTTTGGATGCGCCGTCATGTTGCGTGGCAGCTTCTTCTCGAAAGACCAGGGACCGATCGTCTCCAGGGACGCCGGGTCCAGCTCGATCGGTCCATGCCCTTCTTCCAGTGCCAGCAGCTTGTTCCCGTGCCACACGACGTTAGTGTTCGCGACACTGTCCGTTGGCAAACCGGCGACGCTCGAATCGGAATCTGTTCGCATGCCCGAGGTGCTGAACAGCGCCCGACCGGCGGCGCGTTCGAGAGTCCACTGCCGGGTTCTCACCCATCGGTTGCGATAGGAGACGTTGCCATTGTGGACATAAAATGCGTGCACCATCCCGTCTCCGTTGAGCGGGTTGTAGTTCCCGCGCGGCGCAAACTGCGGATTAGGTCCGATACGATAGAAGGTCCCGTTGAGGTCTTTTGGGACTTCGCCCTCGATGGACAAATGCGCGTAGTCGCATTCCATCCGAATCGGCTCGAAGCCGTTGGACAGATATGGATCGACGGAAAACGGGCTCGCCATGCTCGTACCTCCAGCGTCCTGAGTCACCAGGGCACTAAAGTCGCTAACAGGCGGGACGAGCCGCTTTCAACGCAGATTTCGAAAATTCTGATCTTGATTTGTGATTTCTTTTGTTCCGCGACCGATCGGTTGAGAATTTTTTTGGTGTCAATACCCCAATGCTGTTCTTTCAATCTATTCGTACTCCACGAGCACCATCGCGAGAAGTGCGACCGACTCGAGCTGAGCCTCGATAGCGCCGCCGCCCGCACGCTTGAACTCGAGCGCGTTCCCGTCGGGAGCCATGCGCAGGCTGCGGAACTTTTTTCCCACGGGCGGCCGCATCGAAAACCGCACCGGCACCGGCACTGCCGGCAGCTCCGCCTGAAGATTCAGGAAGCTCGCCATCACGCGGCGCTGCTCCGGCTGATCGAACGCGGACATCCACAGCGCCTGATGCGTGTCGGCACCGAACGAGAACTTGCCGTCGAGCAGCGAACTCACGAGACCCAGGAACAACGCGCTGTCAGCCGCGGCGTCGACTGACTCGATCGACGCGGCGGAATAAATCGCGCGGCCGGCGCCGAAGTCGTTGCGAACGATCGCGGGCACCTCGAGATCCTGCCACGGAGGCGACGAATGGATGCTCGCCCATCGATGGTCTGCGACCGTGCCGCGCAGCGGATACCCGTAAGGCACGGTGAGCGTCGCGAGCGCCTCTGCGGCGCCGGCCCTGATCCGCGGAATTCCACATAGCTGCCGCGCCGTCAATTCACGCGTGACTGGTACGCTCACGAACGCCTGCGGAGCAATCCACTCTGCGGTCGGCGCGTCCACCGGCTTCTGGTATACGAACGCGCCCTGCTCCTCCGCGTCGTAGCTCGCGCCGAACACGTCGGCCAGCATGAAGTCGGGATGCCGGATGCCGGTGGTCTCGACCAGCGAAGTGTAGCGGCTCGCGTAAAGGCAGCCGCCCGCGCGCACGTAATCGCGAAACGCCGCAGCCTCGTCCGCGTCCATGAGCAGAACGTTCGGCAGGACGACGGCGCGGAAGCGGCGCAACTCGGCAAGCTGGCGGCGCGTGATCACGCCGAATGGGATATGCGCGTGCTGCAGCGCCCGGCACGCGCCACGCACCGCATAGAGATGCGGATAGTTGCGGTTGGAGCCTCCGACCCTGGTTACCTCGGTGCCGTTTTCGGCGAAGTCCATCTGGGAGTGGCTCGAGAAATACACCGCGACGTCTTCGATCGGCTCGCCGCCGAGAAACTGTTCGTAAGGCCGCATCTCCAAGTAGACTTTCCCTACTCGACCATAAAGAAGCGGGTTGACCGTACCGGCAGGATCGATCGCGTCAATGAACAGAAACCCCGACGACATCGCAGTCGCCGCCATCGCCTGCGCGCGCATCTGCTCCAGGCTCTTGAGGCGCACGTGGTCCGCCAGCTTCACGCAGGTACTGGTCATGAACTCGGCCGGGCGCGTCTCGGAGAGATGGAGCATCAGCCTGGACACGACCAGTTGCTCGGTGCGATCGCCATAGAGATCGCCGGCGACGAAAGTGTCGTGAGCGGCCGCGCTGAGCGGCTGCGCCAGCACCCAGTTGGCCAGCGCCGGCGCCAGGTTGTGCGTGACCGCGATTCCGGGACCGATCGATCGCGCCCGCGCGAACAGCTCGGCGGCAAATTCAGACGCCCATCGCTCGCGCGCCGCCTGAAAATCGCACCAGTCGGCCGAGGTCCAGTCGACCACCGAAGGGATTTCTTTGCCGGCCTCGGCGCGGAACCGCTCCCGGCAATGATCGCACGCGCAGATCAGAGGCCAGAAAATCATGTCGAGGAAAAGCGCGTCGAACTGATACGCGGAGAGCAGGTCGCCCAGCTGCGCCATCTCGTACGCGCGGTAGTCGGGATGGTTCTGGCAGCAGACGCCGTAGCGGATCACGTTCTGCAGGTCGAGTCCCGCCATCGTGCGCTCGCGCCAATCGGGATTGGTCTCGACCGCCCAATTGTCGAACACGATGCTGTAGTACGCGCACACCGCGATGTCGCGCGCGCGGAGCTCGCGGACCATCTCGCCCACCACGTCGCGGCCGCCCAGGTTCGCGTGCATCTTGCCCGCTTTGCTCGGCCAGTAGCAGAGGCCAGCGTGCGACTTGCAATAGATCATGACCGAGCTGACCTGCGCCTGCTCATACAGCCGGGCCATCGCAGCGGGATCGTACTTCGCCAGGAATGCGGGATCCCAATCCGGAATGTGCATATCGAGGAGCATGCGGCGATAGCCCCGCTGATATTTCGACATCGTCACCGTGTCACCTCTTGCCGGCCGGCTGCCGATGCAGCATCCTGCGTAAGCGAGCGGGCCGATTCTAGCGCGGCGGTTCTCCAATTCCAGCAGACAGTACAAACGCATATCATCACGTCGATGAAACCCTCCCTTCACGTACGCGGCGCGCACCTCCGTCGGGCTTGTCTGCGGGCGCACTCGAAATAAGCGCGACGCCCTCTATTGCGCCGTCGTGATCAGTTGGTTACGTGAAGAACACGGCGCCCACTCATTAGCTGAGCCATAAGTTCTGCATCTTGCTAAAATATCGTGACGCAGCGCGCGGTCAGCCGGTGTCGTCACGACATCAGCGGAGACGAGCTCAGTTCTGGTCCGCCGCAAACACTCTCAATTGAGCCAATCGACCTATAGTACCTGCAGGAGCCGACATGCTTGAATTCAACGCCGCCCTGTCCACGGTCGTCGAGAGCAGCGCAAAGCCCGAGCCTGCCAGAGCGAAACCGAGCGGGCCGCTGAATGCGGACCTGCTAAGTAAGATGCATCGGTACTGGCAGGCGGCCAACTATCTTGTGGTCGGGCAAATCTACCTGCTCGATAACCCACTGCTGCTGCAACCCCTGACAAGGGACCACATCAAGCCACGGCTGCTAGGCCATTGGGGTACTTCAACTGGACAGAATTTCATTTACACGCACCTGAATCGGCTGATCAGCCAGACCGACTCTAACATCATTTATATATCGGGCCCTGGTCACGGCGGTCCGGCGCTCAATGCCTGTGCTTACCTCGAAGGGACTTATACCGATGTGCATCCGGAGATTACCCAGGACACCTCTGGCATGCGGCTCTTGTTCCGATCCTTCTCAACACCGGGCGGCGTACCAAGTCACTGCGGACCTCATACGCCGAATTCGATGCATGAAGGCGGTGAACTTGGCTATTCCCTGGCCCATGCCTTTGGAGCGGCCTTTGACAATCCTGACTTGATCGTGGCTTGCGTGGTCGGCGACGGCGAGGCCGAGACCTGTCCCCTGGAGGGAAGCTGGAAAGGTGTGAAGTTCCTGAATCCCGCCAGGGACGGAGCGGTGCTACCTATCCTCCATCTTAATGGCTACAAGATTTCCGGACCGACGGTGACGGGCCGCACAAGTGACGAAGAACTGGTCGCGCTCTACAAGGGTCATGGCTACGCCCCCTACTGCGTAGAGGGAGATGATCCCTCGATAGTGCACCAACTGTTCGCTGACACGCTCGATCGCTGCTATGCACAGATACGAACTATCCAACAGGATGCGCGCGCAAAGGGATCTCACGCTCGGCCGTCGTGGCCGATGATTATTTTACGCACACCCAAGGGATGGACCGGTCCTAAAGAGGTCGATGGCATCCCTATCGAAGGCACCTTCCGCGCGCATCAAGTACCGCTCGCCAATGTCAGGGACAATCCAGAACACCTAAGGCTGTTGGAAGCCTGGATGCGAAGCTACCGGCCCGATGAGCTGTTCGATCGGCAAGGACGGCTTATCGCTGAGCTGGCCGAGCTTAACCCTAAGAGCAGCCTCCGGATGGGTGCCAGTCCGCACATCAACGGCGGCCGAGTTCTGAAAACACTCGACCTACCCGACTTCGCGCAATACGCCTTGGCCGTGCCCGGTCCCGGCGAAGTGGTCGCGGAAGCTCCGCGCAAGCTCGGCGAGTATCTGCGTGATATCATCAAACTCAATCCCGCCAATTTTCGTCTCTTCTGTCCCGATGAAACCAACTCCAACCGACTTAATGCCGTGTTCGATGAGACCGATCGCTGCAGCATGGAAGCGACCGTCTCGATCGATGATCATGTGTCTGCCGGCGGACGCGTGATGGAGGTACTTAGCGAACATCTTTGTGAAGGATGGTTGGAAGGTTATCTGCTGACCGGCAGACACGGCGTGTGGTCCAGCTATGAAGCCTTTGCACAGGTCACAGATTCGATGGTTACGCAGCACGCCAAGTGGTTGGAAGAGTGCCGCGAGCTTTCGTGGCGCCGGCCACTCGCCTCGCTGAATGTCCTGCTGACGAGTCACGCGTGGCGCAACGACCATAATGGTTTTAGTCACCAGGCACCGGGCTTCGTCGATAACGCGCTGCAGCGGCGCAGCGAAGTAATCCGAGTTTACTATCCGCCCGATGCTAACTGTCTGCTGAACGTGTTTGACCACTGCCTACGCAGTCGCAACTACGTCAATGTCGTGACGTGTGGAAAACAACCGGAGTTGCAATGGCTAACATTCGAGGAAGCTCTTGCGCACTGCTCCAGGGGAGCATCAATCTGGCAGTTTGCCACTAATGACCAGGGAACTGAGCCCGACATCGTGCTCGCATGCGCGGGCGACGTGCCGACGATGGAGGTGTGCGCAACCTCGTGGCTGCTACAAAAGCACGTCCCGGGTATCAAGGTTCGCGTTGTCAACGTCGTTGACTTGGGCACACTCATGAGTCCCGACGACTATCCACATGGGATGGATAACATTTCATTCAACGCGCTATTCACCACCGACGTTCCCGTGATCTTCGCGTTTCACGGCTATCGTTGGATCATCCATAGCATGGTGCATGGTCGCGCCAATGAGAGTCGATTCCACGTGCGCGGATACAATGACTACGGTAGCACGACCACTCCCTTCGACATGACTGTGCTCAACAAGATGAGCCGTTTCCACCTGGTCATCGACGCCCTCAAGCAAGTGCCGCGATTGCGCTCACAGGCGTCCGACGCGATCGATTTCTTCAGCCGGAGACTGTACGACCACAGCGCATACATCAGGCAGCACTTCGAGGACATGCCGGAAATTCGGAACTGGCATTGGACCACCGATTTCAGCGAAGCTGCTGAGCCGCCACCACTGGCGAAGGGACAGCCTCGCGGCCAGCTATTCTCCGACTCTTAAAGCTCGCAACGCTGACGCTCGGTGCCGACCGCACAGGCCGTCCTGCAACGAAATTCCGGTTGACACGCTGGATGGCAAATATGAATGTTGGCACGGACTCGGATCTTTTGCCGCATCACTTTGAGGTCGTAACAATGTCTGATCTCTACCGGATCTTCGGCGTCGAGATGTCGCCGTATTCAGTGAAGGTTCGTTCCTACTTCCGCTACAAGGCGATTCCGCACCAGTGGATCCCGCGCAATCAGGATAAACAGGGCGAGTACCAGAAGTTCGCAAAGCTGCCGATCGTTCCGCTGGTAGTTACTCCCCGGGACGAGGGTATCCAGGACTCGACGCCGATCATCGAGCGCATCGAGGCGCAGCATCCGCAACCGTCGATTCATCCCGCCGATCGGGTGGCCGCATTCGTCTCGGTATTACTCGAGGAGTTTGGCGACGAGTGGGGCAACAAGTGGATGTTCCATTACCGCTGGGCGCGCGAGGTCGATCAGTTGGCGTGCGCCGGACGGCTCGCGCGTTCCATGAATCTGGCAGCGGACGAGTCGCAACTGGCCGCCGCGACCGCGATGGTGCGCGAGCGCATGGTTGGTCGGGTGTGGTTTGTCGGATCGAGCCCGCAGACCGCGCCCCAGATCGAGGATTCATTCCGCGCGTCATTGGACCTGCTCGAGAAGCATCTCGCCGCGCGTCCATACCTTTTCGGCGCGCGCCCGGCGTTTGCCGACTTCGCGATGTGGGGCCAGATCTACAATCTCTGGACCGATCCCACGCCCGGCGCGATCGTCGAAGCCTATGCGCCGACCGTGTTGGCGTGGGTGCAGCGAATGATGTGGCCGCGCGCTGAAGGCGACTTCGAGCCGTGGTCCCGCCTGGAACCCACGCTGATGCCGCTGCTCACGACACAAGTCGGCGCGCTGTTTATGCCCTGGACAGTAGCCAACGCTGCGGCGCTCGCCGGCGGGCGCGAGGAGTTTAGCGTCGGGCTCGCGGGCCGCAACTGGACGCAGAAGCCACAGAAGTATCACGCGAAATCGCTGGGTGCGCTGCGCCAGAAGTACGCCGCACTGAGCGACCGCAGTGCGCTCGACCCGGTCCTCGAGCGCGCGGGATGTCTCGCGGCCCTGCGCGGCTGATCCCGCCGCGGCACCGATCTCGCGGCGGATAGTCGTTCGATGGACCTCGTCTTCATCCACGCGCCAGCGGCCGCCGGCAAGCTGACGATCGCTCGCGAGTTGCAGAAGCTCACCGGTCTGCGGGTGTTCCACAACCAGTTGGTCGACTGAGCCGTCTCGCGCACGAATCGCGATACGAGGGTGAAACTGCGGCGCGTGAAGAATCGCCGAGATCTCAGGGTTACCCGCGCAATCGGATGCCAACTGCTATTTCACGCCTGACGGATTTTTGCGCTGGCAGGCTGAAGCGGCGGACTCTGCTGCGGATCTTGATGCCGCTGATCCTGTTTTCATATTTCGGCAGTTTGACGTTCGCAATCTGGACGTTTCCCGGTCCCTTCGACTGGCGCACCAGGTCGATGTCGAAACTCCTCTATCCCGCCAACAACCCGCGATTTCACTCGATCGGATCCGCCGGCGTCGCCATCTCCGGAATGTTGACGATTCCTTTCGCTGGTTACATCGGAAAGCGGATGCGAGTCTTTTTTCCCATAGCGGCTGAGATCGGCGCACTTGCATTCGAAGCGGGAGCTATGAGTCTGATTCTCGCCGCGCTGATAGTCTTGCAGCCTCTTTTCCACGAAATATTCGCGCGAGGCGCGGGGATATGTTTCGGCCTCGGGATGCTGGCGTTCTACGTATGCGCCCTGAGAGGACGTTCGGCCTCCGCAAACGTACGGAGCGTCCCTCTTCGTATCTTTCTCGCATGGAGTCTGATCGTGCCGCCCGCACTACTGATCATCATGCTGAGATTGCTGGCTTCCGCCCATTTCCATTCGTCAAATCCGATTTATCGTTCGATAGAAAGCCGATCCTTGTGGCACCTGGGCTTTTGGGAATGGATCGGCTCGGCAGCGATATTTATATTTCTGTTTTGTGCCGCCCTGTTTTTGCCCGAAGACGGCTGAGTCCACTCCGGGCCGCGCGCGAGTATACAATGCTCCTGCGCAGCCCACGCGCTGGCAAGGAGGCGACGGAATCACTGATGGACGCCATCGAACAACTCAACCGCGACATCCTTCCATTCGCAAAACTCCTCGGAATCAACTTCCTAAGCGCGACGCCGGAAAGCGTGACGGCAGAAATGAAAGTTCGCGAGGACATGTGCACCCGTCCCGCCGTGCTGCATGGCGGCGCGATGATGGCACTGGCCGACACCCTGGGCGGCTGCGCAACGTCGTTGAATCTACGCGACGGCGCTACCACCACCACGATCGAATCGAAGACCAACTTCCTGGCGCCCGCGCCGGTCGGCACTGTGGTGCGGGCGGAGTGCGTCGCGATCCATCGCGGACGACGCACGATGGTCTGGCAGACGCAGGTCACGTCAGAGAACGGCAAGCTGCTCGCGATCGTAACGCAAACGCAGATGGTTCTGGAACGGCCTGCTTAGTCTGGACCGCGCCTTCGACCGGACATAGCTATGCTTCGAGGCTTACCAAGTGCCCGAACATGACAAGTGGTCGCGATGGCTCCTCGAGACTCGCTTCGGCGGCGACGAGAAGGCCGCCGCGATCGCGCTCGGCTTTCTGACCAAGGTCCGCGACCGTTTGCTGGATAAGGCAGGACTGGCAGACGGCAAGACGGTGCTCGATGTCGGCGCCGGTGACGGACTGATCGCCTTCGGAGCAGTTGAGTGGGTCGGCCCTACCGGGCGCGTGATCATCTCCGATGTTTCGGAACCGCTGCTGGACCGTGCTCGGCAGGTCGCGGACCAGTTGGGCGTGCTCAGCCGCTGCACCTTCATCAAAGCCAAGGCGGAGGACTTGAGCGCGATCGAGAGCGAGTCGGTCGATCTCGTCACTACCCGTTCGGTCCTGATCTACGTCGATGACAAACTCTCGGCGTTCAAGGAATTCTTTCGCGTACTGAAGCCAGGCGCGCGCACCGCGTTGTTCGAGCCGATCGATGACCACAGGATGAAAGACGACAGCACGTTCTGGCAGCGGAAGTTCTGGCCTGCGCCTGACGCCGGGCGCGGGCAGGTGGCCGACCTGCTGGCGCGTCTTCACGCGTACTTCGAGGAGCATCGTCACGTAAACGAGGCGATGGTCAATTTCAATGAGCGCGACCTGCTCCGCTGGTGCATCGAAGCTGGATTCGCCGGAGTGCATACTGAGTTGGATTTGGACGCCGGTCCGATGCCGCCGATGAAATGGGAGACGATGGTGAACATGGCCGCCAATCCACTGGTTCCTTCGATGGCGGAGATCATGCAGAAAATTTTCAGCGACGAGGAGCGCGCGCGCGTCGAAACCTACCTGCGACCGCACGTGGAACGCGGCGGCGGCCCCCGACGCCAACAAGGCTCCTACACCTGGGCATTCAAAGCTCCAATTCCAAAGATTCTGTGGTGACCCACCGACGGACACCGAGGGCGCATCGTCAGCGACAGGCAATCATGTCCGATTCGAGATCTGAAACGGATTGCCATCGGGATCCCTCCCTTCGCATAGATCCAAACCCTCCTTCGATTTGACCTTGCCGAGCTTTGCTCCACGTTTCACCAACGCTTCCCGCGTTCTCGCAACCTCAGGAGAAAAGAACACGAGCTTTGGAGGCCGGCTGCCAACCGCCGAGGAGCCATTGTGCAGCGCGAGATTGCATGCGCCGGCGTCGAAGTCCTTCCAGCCGGACTCATCTGATTTCTGCTTCAACCCGAGCACGTCGCGATAGAACCGCGTCATCGCCGGCATGCTGTTGGTGAATATGATGATGCGCTTGATTGCCAGATCCACGCTGATTCGCCCTCCAGGTCGGCGAACGATACGAATTTAATATTTTTTTGTCGAGGGATTGGCGATGCGCCGGCTTCGGGCGCGATCGCGACGCCATCACGCCCGGCTGGCATAGGTAAAGGACTTCTTGATCGCCTCGAAGACGAAGTAGGAGTCCAGTTCGCGCACGCGGACACCGCCGAAAACGCTGCGGAGTTTGTTCTCGTACCAGATCCTCCGCTTGGTCACCAGGTACATCGCACCTCCCACCACCAGTCGATTGAATCCCTTCTCGATAAAGTGCTTGGGCACGGAAAAGTCCACATGAAAAGGCGGATTGCACACGATCTTGGTAAAGCCGGCCTCTGCCAGTTCGCGGAACCCATCGCTTAAAATGATCTTCACACCATCGACGCCGTTAACCGCGAGGTTGCGCGCGGCATAATCGATCGCGGTTTGATCGTTATCGACCATCCACACACGCTCGCCTCCGACCACCTTCGCTGCGTAGATTCCGATCAGCCCATATCCGCACCCAAGATTTCAGGACTTTGTCGTCCGGTTCAAAATTGAAGCAGGACAACATCGCAAGCGATCCCCGATCCACTTTCGTTGGTGAGAACAGGCTCGGTTCGGTTTCGAACCGCAGCTCAACGCTACCTACATCCGCGTGGATCATGCGCCCGCCTCAGGAGGCTCGAGTCATGCCACGGCACTCTCGAACTCCGGATTCGGTTCGACTCGCCATCCGTCGGGACCGCGCAGTTCCAGCACGTTGCGATGGTACCTAAGGAGGCTCGCGCGATGTCCCGCACTCAGGAACTGAATGCCGCTCCGCCGCAGTTGCTCGTACACGCGCTCTTCGTTATCCGGATCGAGCGCGCTGGTCGCCTCGTCGAGGAACGCATAGTCCGGCCGGTTGAGCAGCAAACGCGCGAATGCGAGCCGCTGCTGCTCGCCCGGTGAGATCACGTCAGCCCAATGCATCTGTGCGTCGAGTCCGCCGAAGCGAGCGGGCAGATCGGCCAGGTTGACCTGGGACAGGACCGCTTGGAGCTCGGCGTCGGTCGCCAGTTTGTCGCGAGGGTAAGTTAACTGCTCACGCAACGATCCGAGGATCATATAAGGACGCTGCGGCAGGAACATTACCTCTGAAAACGGTGGCCTCCTGATAGTGCCGCTTCCTTCGCGCCATAGTCCCGCAAGCGCGCGCAGCAAGGAGGTCTTCCCGACTCCGCTAGGTCCCCTGATGAGCAGCGGATTGAGCGCACTCGCGTCGGCGCTGAGACCGCTTATGATCGTCTTGCTTTCGTCGGGGGTTCGTACACACAGCCCGGCGAATGCGACGCCGGAAGCCTCGACCATTTCGATTCGCGCGCGGCCGTCTGACTCGGCGTCGCGCGCCGCCGCGCATTCGTCCAGGAAGCCGCTCAACCGGTTGACCACGTTCGCGTAATTCGCGATCAACGGGAAGCCTTCTGACAATCACCGAGAGCGATGCATTCAAGGACAGGAACGCAGTCGCGCCTTGAACCATCGAGCCGTAGCCGAGCTTGCCGGCCGCATAGGTCGACGCCAGATACCAGTACGGGACGAGGCTAACCACTCCTGCGTAGCCGGCGGTAAAGACTCTTAGGCGCCGCTCCCACAAAATCAGCAAATTGTAGTTGCGCACCACGTTCGCGAACCGGCGCATCAATTGCCCGTCTTCGCGATCTTCGCCTCCGTACATGAATATCGCCTCCGCGTTGTCGCGCACATGAACCAGCCCAAACCGGAAATCAGCCTGGAAGCGCTCCTGATTGTAGTTGATGGTGACCAGCCGCCGTCCGATCACCACGGTCAAATAGGATCCGACTGTCGCGTAGACGATCAGAATCAACGCGAGCGAATGCTGAAATCGTCCATAGGATGGTGAAATAGGTTCCCACTCCTCCGATCGCGAACAGCAGCGTCACCGTGGAGGCCTGCGTATAGGCTACGAACTCGCCGATGTCGTCGCTGATCCGCTGATCCGGGTTGTCAACCTTGCCGCTCTGGTTCATCCGGTAAAAGGCGTGATCGGCAAAGCCAAGGTGCACGAAGTGCGCGGTCAACCACTCGCGCCACACGATGAACAGGCGCCCGTTGTAGTAAGGCTCAAAGACAGTCAGGACCAGGACGACCGCGGTGAAAGCGGTCCACACCAGCATCAAATGATAGAAGAGCGGAAGATTTTTATTAACCAGCGCGTTGGTCGAGTCTCGATATAGATATGAAGAGTATGCGCCCGCCGCCAGCAAGCCGCCGCTCAGCACCGTCACAATAGCCAGCAGTTGCAATCCGGTCTTTCGCTCTTTCGAGAACCAATACAGCTTCGTCAGCGTCCACACCCGCGTCCAGAAGACCCGATCGAATTTGTTCATCACCTTCTCCCGAGGCGAAATGTCGCAGGCTGTCTTGTTAGCTGACTGACAAAGCGAGACCGCTGCTGAAGGGCCTGTCAGCCATCTTGCAACACTGACGGCGCTTCGTTAGCACGATCTTAGGCAAGGTCATCGGGTGTACCCATGAGTAACAGCGGCTACTACCATCATCCCGCGATCGGCGGCAACACTGTCTACTTCGCCAGTGAAGACGATTTGTGGTCGGTGCCGGCCAGTGGCGGAATCGCGCGACGGCTCACCAGTGGCCTCGGGGAAACGTCTGATCCCGCGCCATCTCCCGACGGGCGCTGGCTCGCGTTCAGCTCCAACGAGGAAGGTATCTCCGAAGTCTACGTCATGCCCGCCGAGGGCGGACCCGCGCGGCGCCTTACCTATGCGGGCAAGATGTCGCGAGTGATCGGATGGACGCCGCCGCGACATCGCCTGCCTAACCACGTGATCTACGCAGGCGTCGAAGGGCAACCGTTCGCCGCACTGAATCTGCGCGCCATCCCGTTCGAGCACGGAGAGTCGGTCGCGCTCAATCTCGGACCGGCGGAGTATTTTTCGATCGCGCCCGACGGCCGTAGCGCAGTGCTCGCGCGCCTCGCAGTCGAAGCGGCCCATTGGAAGCGCTATCGCGGCGGCACCGCCGGCGACTTGTGGATCGATCGCGACGGCTCCGGGCAGTGGCGACGTTTGATCGCCCTGGAAGGCAACCCCTCGCGGCCGCTTTGGGTCGGTGAGCGAATCTATTTCATCTCCGACCACGAGGGCATCGGAAATCTCTACTCATGCACTCCGGACGGCGATGATTTGCGCCGCCACACCGATCACGCCGACTTCTATGCGCGCAATGCTGCCAGCGACGGGCGCCGAATCATCTACCAGGCAGGAGCTGATCTGTTTCTGTTCGATCCGGCCTCGCGTCAAGGCGCGCAACGGCTGGCAATCGAATATCGAAGTCCGCGAGCACAGCGAAACCGGAAATTCATCGATGCCGCAAGATACCTGGAGTCGTACGCTCCTCATCCAACCGAAGCGTCGCTGGCGCTGACTTCGCGCGGCAAGATCGCGGTGCTGGGAAACGAGGATGGGCCGGTAAGACAAATCGGCGAACCGGCATCCGGGCGCCATCGGCTCGCCGTATGGCTGCATGATGGCAAACGCCTGATCAGCGTATACGACGCCGAGGGCGAGGAGTCGCTCGCGATCCATCGCGCCGGCGATCCTGCGGCAACCTGGTCAATACGCGGCCCGGAAGTCTCGCGCGTGGTGCGGCTCAAAGCCTCGCCCTGCCGCGACCAGGTTGCGCTGTCGAACGTCCGCAACGAGTTGGTGCTGGTCGATCTGGAGACGCGCTCGATGCGCACGCTCGATCGCTGCCAGCACTCGCTGCTCCTCAACTTCAACTTCTCGCCGGACGGACGCTTCATCGCATATAGCTGGACGCACACCAAGCGCACGACGATCATTCGCATCTGCAGAATCGAAGATGGTGCGACGTTCAACGTCACCCGCCCCGTGCATTCGGACGTCGCGCCGGTTTTCGATCCGGACGGTGCCTACCTCTACTTTATCGGTGTGCGCGAATTTAACCCGGTTTACGACAAGATGCATTTCGATCTTGGCTTTCCGAAAGGGATGCGTCCCTATGTTGTCGCCCTGCGCCGCGACGCGCCGTCGCCGTTCGGACCAAAGCCTGCAACGAAGCCGAAGGACGCGCAACCCGGCGACGATCCACCTCAAGTGACGATCGATGTCGACGGCATCGAAGATCGAATCGAGCCGTTCCCGGTGCCGGAAGGAATCTACGAGCAGATCAGCGCCGTCAACGGCAAGGTGCTCTTTACCTCATTGCCAGTAGAAGGCAGCATCGATTTCTCGATCCTCAATCCGCGCGAAGAGCCGGAAGCCAAAGCGAAGCTCGAAGCATTCGACCTGGAAACAAAAAAACTGGAAACGTGGGTCGACGGAATTACCAGCTTCACGGTGAGCCGCGATCGCCAACGCCTGGTGTATCGAGCCGGCAACCGGCTCCGAGTCATCAAGACTTCAGAAAAGCCCGACCAACAGCCGGCCACCGCAGCGTCCGCCGACAAGAACGGCTGGGTTGACCTGAAGCGCATCAGGATCTCGATCGATCCGGCCTCCGAATGGCGACAGATGTATCGCGAAGCCTGGCGCCTCCAGCGCGAACAGTATTGGGTCGATGACATGGCCGACGTGGACTGGAACGCGGTCCACGATCAGTACCTGCCGCTGGTCGATCGCGTCGGCAGCCGCAGCGAGTTCGAAGACTTGCTGTGGGAGATGCAAGGCGAGCTCGGCTCGAGCCACGCCTACGCGTTCGGCGGCGACTTCCGCAAGAGGCCATCGTATCTCGTCGGCTTCCTGGGCGCCGACCTCGCGTGGGACGAGAGCGCTTCAGCGTGGAGAATCGCGCATATTGTGCGCGGAGATCCTTCTGACTCGCGCCATCCGCCGCCGCTCATGCGCATCGGAGCAAATCTCGCCGAAGGAGCGATCATCGTCGCGATCAACAACCAACCGGTCACGCGCGAGGTGTCACCCGCGCAGTTGCTGGTTCATCAGGCCGAGGCCGAGGTCGTACTGACTGTCGCAGATCGGCCGGGAGCCGCGACGCGCGACGTGGTCGTCAAGGCGAGCGCCGACGATACGATGGTCCGGTACCGCGAGTGGGTCGAGCGCAATCGCGCGTGGGTTCACGAGCGCGGCGGCGGCCGATGCGGTTACGTCCACATTCCCGACATGGGGCCTTGGGGATACGCGGAGTTTCACCGCCTGTTTCTCGTCGAGCTCGAACGCGAAGGCCTGGTGATCGACGCACGCTACAATCGCGGCGGTCACGTCAGTTCGCTCCTGCTCGAGAAACTCGCGCGTCGGCGGCGCGGCTACGATCACAGCCGATGGTTCGGCGCCGATCCGTGGCCGCAGGACTCGCCGGCCGGTCCGATGGTCGCGCTTACCAATCAGCATGCCGGAAGCGACGGCGACATTTTCTCGCACGGCTTCAAGCGCCTGCAGCTCGGCCCGCTCATCGGCAAACGGACCTGGGGCGGCGTGATCGGAATCTGGCCACGGCATTTGCTGGTCGATGGCGGATTGACCACGCAGCCGGAATTCGCGTTCTGGTTCGACGACGCCGGCTGGGGCATCGAGAATCGCGGCGCCGAGCCTGACATTGAAGTCGAGTACGCGCCGCATGACTATGCGGCCGGCCGCGACCCACAATTGGAGCGCGCGGTGGAGGAACTCAGAAAGCAACTCGGCGACCAACCGAAGGAGCTGAAGTTCGAGCCGCGACCGAGCCGATCGTGGCGAAGCAAGCGCAACGCCTGATCGCTCGTGATCGCGCGATCCCTTAGGCCGTCGGCGACGATCACCGCGCCAGCGCCGCCTGACGCTGTTGCAGGAAGTGGCGCACCGCGGGGTCGCGCTCCAGACCGATTGCGATTTCGTACGCGTCGCGCGCCTCGCCGTATGCGCCCGACCTGGCCAGCAGCTCCGCCCGCGCGGCCCAGTACGGTTGGTATTCGATCAGCCGCCGGTCGCTGGCTGCCACCTGCAATGCTTCGAGCGCGGCGCTTGCGCCTTGAATCTCGGCGATCGCCAGCGCGCGATTGATCGCGACCACCGGTGAACCGCCCAGCGCCAGCAACGCGTCGTATAGCTGCACCACCGACGCCCAGTTGGCGCGCCCCGTGCGCCGGCGATCAACGTGCGCCGACTGCAGCGCTCCTTCGAGTTGATAGCGCCCGATCGATCCTAGAGCGCTGGCGCGCAGCAGCAGCGCCTCGGCCTCATCGATCATATGCGAGTCCCACAGCGCAGCATCCTGCTCGGCAAGCGGCACGTACTCGCGCCGCTCATTGCGCCGCGCGCGCCGGCGCGCTTCGCAATGAAGCATCAGCGCGAGCAGGCCCAGTGCCTCCGGCTCGGCCGGCAGCAGCTCGGTCACCAGCCGGCCCAGGAAGATCGCTTCCTCGGCAAGATCGCGCCGCGCGATGTCCGTCCCCGCAGGATCGATCCATCCTTCCGCGAACGCCGCGTAGATCGCATCGAGCACGGTGTCGAGGCGATCGCGCAGCTCGTCGCGTTCCGGGATGCGAAATGCGATGCGCGCCTGCCGAATCTTGTCCTTCGCGCGCACCAGCCGCTGCCCCATCGCCGCCGGCGACATCAGGAACGCCGACGCGATCGTCGCCGCGTCGAGTCCCAGCACCACTTGCAGAATCAACGGCGCTCGAATGCCGGCATCGATCGCCGGATGCGCGCAGGCGAACATCAGCGCCAGGCGCTGATCGGGGATCTCCGCATCGGCCGCGGCAGCGTCCAGTCCTTCAGCCAGGATCCGCAACTGCTCCGCCGCAAGCTCGCCGCTGCGCCGCCGCCGCGCGACATCGATCAGCTTGCGCCGCGCCACCGTCAGCAGCCACGCCTCCGGATTCGACGGACAACCGCTGCGCGGCCAATCCGCCAGCGCCGAGGCGAACGCCTCCGACAGCGCATCTTCAGCCGCCACGACGTCGCGCGTGCGCGCCGCGAGAAACGCAACCAGCTTGCCGTAACTGCGCCGCGCGACTGCCTCCGCCGTGCTGCGCGCCTCCGCGTCGCGCTCGCTCATACTTTCATCCCGGCATATTCCAGACAGGACGCACCTCGACGATCCCGTGACTCGCACCCGGGCAACGCGACGCCCACGACAGCGCCGCATCGAGATCCGGCACGTCGATCAGAAAGTAGCCGCCCAGTTGCTCTTTCGAGTCCGCGTACGGCCCGTCGAGCACCTGCGCCTTGCCGTTGGCGACGCGCACCGTCGTCGCTGCCGACGCCGGCTGCAGGCGGTTCGCGCCCTTGAGCACGCCCGCCTTCGTCAGCGCCTCGTTGAACGCGTTATATGCCGCCATCCCCTGTTCCTGCTCGGCCTTCGTCATCCGGCCCCAATGGCCCTCCTCCGAATAGAGCATCAGTATGTATTCCATGCGAAGTCTCCTTCCTTCGTCCGCGGGCATCATGCTCCGCTGCTACAATGACGCTCAACCCCGCGCGATTTCGACATCCGCTGATTTTGACTGAACGACAAATGCGCTTGAACTTCGCGTCGACAAATTCTCTTAGCCTGCAGATCGCCCTTCGCGGGTGGATACCCGTATTACTTAAAGCTAATTTGTATCGATGCCGCGTGGCTATCTGTATTCTGAAACCTCGCCAGTAGCTGTCTGGTAGATCGATTCCGAGTGATCCATTGGAACTTGAGCAGCCTTCGTCGCGCGACGACGCGAGCGTTCCCGAAGCGCAAAGCCCGAGCCGCGCCTCCGCGATGCAATGGGAGGTACTCGCCTATTTCGCGATCTTGAATGTTGCGGTCGGATTAGGCTCGCCACTGGGTATTGCTGCGATTCCAATTAGTTATTTTCTGAAAGACAGCCTTCATCTTACCCCGCTACGGCTTGCGATTTTTCTCGCGATTGCCTCGATACCCATCGCTTTCGGATTCGTGTTCGGCTTCATGAGGGACCGCTACAGGAGCGCGCGATGGGGCGATCGTCAGTACCTTCTGTTAAGCGCAGTAATCGGCGCGGGTATGTACTTGTGGTTAGCCACCTTAACAATTGACTATTTCAAGCTGCTCTGGCTCGTGCTCATCGTGGTCACCGCCTATGTAATGATCTTTGCCGCGGCACAAGCTCTGATGACCGGCGTGGCGCAGGAGCACGGGATGACCGGGCGGCTGAGCGTTGTGTTTGGACTCGGCTTTTTCACTCCCCAGGTGCTATCGGCGCTGGCCGGAGGATGGCTGGTCGCGCATGTTTCCGTACGCGGCACCTTCCTCATAGCCGCAGGCGTGACGCTGGTGATCGCGTTGCAGGCCTTTTGGCGACTGGAGGCCGCGAGCGAATTTGAGGGTTTCCTCGGGCGCGGCGAAAAGGGGCTCGCGGCGCTGCGCCGCCTGGTCGGCCATCGACCACTGTGGCCGGCGGCGGCGATCTTCTTCCTGTGGAACTTCAGTCCGGGATGGGGCACGCCGATGTTCTATCACCTGACCGAGCACGTCCGCATTTCGAGTGAATTGTTCGGAACCTTCACCGCGCTGCAGTCGGCGTTCTTCCTTCCGACCACCTTGTTGTACGGCGTTCTGTGCGTGCGTGAGCCACTTTCGCGTCTGCTCTGGTGGGGAACCATCGTCGCGATCCTGCAAGGACCGATCATGTTCCTGGCTATGGGACCGGCGAGCACGATCGTGGTCGCCGTCCTGTATGGATTGTTCGGCGGATTCGCCACCGCCGCCTACATCGATCTGATCATGCGCTCGTGTCCCAAGGGCCTGGAAGGAACCGCGATGATGGTGGCGCAGACCTCTGCCTACGCCCTTGCCGGTAATTCCGGGTAACTTGCTGGGAAGCTGGATCTATTCGAAAGGCGGGTTCGCCTGGGCGGTGATCATCACCACGCTCGCGACAGCACTGATCGTTCCGGTGCTGCGGTCGGTTCCGGCAGAACTCACCGCGACGCACGACGGTGAACGCATCAACCCCGACGCGGCCTAGCGCCAACTCAGACCGTCGATGAGTCGCGAGCAGGCAATTCGCAGAGCCTGTCGTCTCCAGGCAACCGGGCCGCGCCGCCACTTGACGCTGAATTAGCTGAAAGGCTACGAATCGGATGTTGTAAAAGTCGAACAGGAAATTCCGGCTGACTCTGCAACGCCGCACATTCCAGAATATGCGGCTGCCGCCGCGATTTTCGCGGTGTCGCGACTGATCGTCTTCCTCGCAGTCGTGTCTTCGCCGAGATTCGTTTCGGTAAGGTTCATTCCTCCAAGTTACTTTGCCGGCGCCTCCGACGAGAGCTCCGCTTTGTGGCACTACCTGCTCCGCTGGGACTCCGGTTGGTACCTCGCGATCATTCGTGGCGGCTACCACTACCTGCCCAATTCATCGATGCAGCAAACGGTCGCATTTTTTCCACTGTACCCTGCCCTGTCGTGGTGCATCGCGAGAATATTTCAGTTCCGTTTTTCCACCTCGGCATTGCTCGTTTCCAACGCGGCGAGTATCGCAGCCGCTCTGCTCCTTTACCGCTATGTTCGTGATCACTACGACGGACGGGCCGCATACGGAGCCGTAGCACTGTTCAGTTTCTTTCCGGCCTCGATGTTTCTTTCCGCCGGCTACACGGAATCCCTCGCGATGGCGCTGACGATGGCGGCATTTCTCGATCTGGGCCGCCACCGATACCTGAGAGCCTCACTCTGGTGTGGGTTACTGACCGCGACACGACCAACCGGGGTCGTGATGCTGATGCCGCTGGCTTATTGCTTGTGGCCGCGTGACGGCTGGACTCGCGCTGCTTCGGTTCGCTTGCTGCTCGGCCTTGGCATCGGAGGTGCCGGCCTCGGCGCATTCGCCGCATACCTGGGCTTCAAATTCAACGCCCCGCTTGCCTTTGCGACTTCCCAAACCGCATGGAACTTCGGAGCGCATTGGTCGCTACTCACCGGGCTATATGCCTTCACGGGCTTGGCCGACGTGTTCCGCGGATTCCCACTGCCAACCATCCTGGACCCGTGGATGTTCGTGGGGTTCGCAGCCGTCATCTTCGCCACGCGCTCGCAACTCAGTATCCCCGAGGTAATCTTTGCGGCAGGAAGCTTCGTGTTCCTGGCGGTGACATGGCTCTGCGAAGGACATGCATTCGCAGCTATGAGCCGTTACATGATTCTTGTATTCCCGGCCTACATTTCAGCGGCGAAACTGCTCGAGAAGCGGCCGTGGCTTCTGGCGGGCGTATGTATGTGGATGGCGATCGGACTCTTCTGGTACTCGGCGCTATTCGCCCAATGGCACTGGGTGGATTAGGAAACAAAGCCGTTCTCCCGTTCCGCTACCGGCGCGGAACCGTTCGGCCTCATTCGATCTTCCGCGTCATGCTCGAAAAACTCGCCGTCCAGCAATAAATACATTGGCTTTTGAGTGCAATCGGCACGTATGAGGTGAGCAGCGCCCCTCTATCTGCAACGCAAGTTTCTCTCATGCCTGTCGCGGCGTAGAAGCGGTACTGGGTTGATCCTGATGGCCGCTATCTGTAGCCTTGTGCGCTACAGAGGGAATCCTGGCGTAGACCGGGGGGCCGGTCCCAATATCTGTATGTCGTGGAGGAATCATAAAATGTCCAGTCGTGTTCAATCGTCTCGTGGTATCCGTGCGTTGACCGCCGCTACCGCGGCTGCGGTTCTCGCGTTGGTGCTGGGTAGCGCGCAAACCGCCGCAGCGAAGGCCTGCGTGAGTACAATAGTTTCGTGCGGATGCACGATCAGCAAGAAGGGGCTCTATATGGTCGGCGCCGACCTCGACGCCTCACAAGGCCTCACCGGCAAAGGCGACTGCATCGATATCTCCGTGCCTCACGTGACCCTCGAGGGCAACGGCTTTGACGTTGACGGAGACACCACCGGGAAGGTCGGGATTCGAATCCTTTCTACTGCGGGAAACGCGGTGGTCGCCGATTTTGAATTTATTTTCGACTGGGTTACCGGCATCGAGGACGACGGCAATAACGCGCAGATCACGTTTTACGACGATATCGACGACAACGGTACCGGCATATTCCTCAACGGCGTCAACAAATCTGTGCTCAACACCCTTGATGCCGACGACAACTCGGGCCCGGGCATTGTAATTTCGGGCGGGGTTGGCGACAGCGTTCTCAACTTCGATACCGACGACAACGGCGCCGACGGGGTGCTGCTGAACGGTGCCAGCAAGGCTTCGCTGACAAACTTTGACTCCGATGACAATTCTGGCGACGGGGTAGACGTCCTGAACGGCGGCGGTATCGTGATTAGTGATTTCGACGCTGAAGACAACGGCGCCGACGGAATCTTCGTGCAGGGCACTACCTCCTCGAAGGTGACCGGAGCACCTGTCTGCATCGCGGACGACAACGGCGGCTCGGGAATTGAACTGGCGAAGGGTACCACAACCACCAAAGTCGTAACTTGTGAGGCGGAAGACAACGGCAACGATGGAATCCTAGTCGACCTGAAGGCGACGAAGAATAACATCCTCGACAACGAGGCGAGCGGAAACGGAAACTTCGACCTCCAGGACCTCAATCCCAACTGCGATAAGAACATCTGGAGCGACAACCTTTTCGTTACTGCCAGCCCGACGAGCTGCATAAATTGAGCGGCAGGCGCCGCGGGCACCGTCTGCCCGCGGCGCCCCCGAACAGGCCTGGAGATCCTACCTGCCGCGCTCAGCGCGGGCGCGCGCAAGGATCGATTCGATAAACGCCGCCTTGGCCGGCATGTATTCCTGGTAGGTCGCGATCCGTTCCACAACTTCGCACTTCAGGCGTGCGTACCGGGCCGCGTCCTCGGGGTGCGATCGCAGGTAGTCGCGAAACAAAAGCTGCGGCTCCTCGCGAAAGCCATCCGCCGAAATAACGTGGATGTTGTAGCTCTCCGGCATCCCCCGCTTGAGAAAGAACAGCCGTCCGGGGAGAAATGGAATCTGCACATAGCCCAACCCGACGAGCGCCTGCGCATGCGATGCGACATCTTCGAGGCGGCGAACCGCCGCGAGAATGTCCACCACCGGCTTGCCGGCCAGTCCCTCCACCGCGCTGCTGCCTACATGCTCGAAGGCGACGAAAAGATCGCCGGTCGCCGCCGCGATCCGCGCCTTCTCGGCCTCATACATTTGCGGCCATCGCGGGTCGTACGCGACGATTACGATCTCCGGCCCGCGCGCGATCACTCCCTCGGTCCTGCGCCACGGTTCGTTACCGCTCATGAGTTTAGTTTATTGAACCCGCGGCAGCCGGTCACGTCGGGCAAGAAGTGCGGCGGCTGCGATCAATTCCAGGGCGATCGCTCCTGAACTCGTGGCGCGCTCTCGCCGCAGGGTTGACGATGCGGCGGCTTTCGACCACAAAGCATGGGACAGGATTGATGCCCGGTGACCGGTAAGGTCTTCATCAGTTACGCCTCCGCCGATCAGCAGACGGCCGACAAACTCGTCGCCGAGATCGAGCGGCGCGGCATTCCATGCTGGATCTCCTCGCGCGACGTTCTCCCCGGCGAAAACTACCAGGGAGCGATCGTCGAGGCCCTCGAGGCTTCCGCGGTGTTCCTGTTGCTGTTCTCCCGCCACGCCAACGCATCGGTGGAGATTCCCAGGGAACTGGGGCTGGCAAGCAAGTTCAAGAAGACGGTTATCCCGGCGCGGCTCGAGGACATCGTACCGAGCGGCCCGTTTGCCTATCAGATGACCACCGCGCAGTTCATCGACCTCTTTCGCGATTTCGAGTCGAAGGTCGATGGCCTCTGCGTTCGCCTGGCGGAATTGCTGCAAAGCTCGGCGCTGGTTCGCGAACGGATCGCGCGCGAACAGCGGCGGCGTGCAGGCATCCGAAAGCTTGAGCGTTATGCGGCCGGCACTCTGATTATTCTGGTGCTCGTCGCAACGGCCTGGGCGCTGCGAACTCGGCTCGAACGATGGCTCGCGGGCGGAACGAATCGTGCGCCCGCCACGGCGCAAGTTCCCGCGCCGCAGTCACCGCCCGCTCCTGTCGCGCAGAACAACGCCGCACAACCGGCTGCGCCGGCCGCCATCCCAAATCCGGCCCCTGTTGCCGCCGCGCCGCCGGCGCCTGCGCTGTCAGCGCCGATAGCTCCTCCGCATCCGGCTGGAACACTAGCGAGCAGTACCTATGACGGCATCCGCTTCGACGCGATGAACGTGAGCACCGAACGCAACAGCCTCAAGGTGCTGGTCACCGCAACCGAAACCCAGAAGCGCGATGCGAAGCTCCAGTTCTTCTCGACCGTGGCGCCGCAAGCGATCGATGACCGGGGCGACATCAGCGCCGGCTACCAGGTCACCGGGATGCCGAATTGCGGTGGACCTCTGACCTTCTGCTCTAAGCGAGACGCGCAATACTGGTCGCAAGCCTATCCCGACAGCCCGCTAACTATCGTCGTTCAGTTCTACGGCCCGTCAGTCCTTCTCGGGCGCCCTCGTCAACGTCGCATTCAATGTGCTGCTGGGCGTCCAATCCGCCGACGGCGCTACGCAGCAAACGGTCGCGATCCCTGTCGTGTTCACGAATTTGCCGCTCAAGCCTGGCGCGGCTGCACCTCCGGTTCTGGCAAGCCACATCTTCGAGGGCATCCGCTTCGACGTGCTCAGCGTCACGGCGCAGCGCAATCGTCTCTTCGTTGCGATCACCGGGACCGACACCGAGAAGCGCGATGGAAGGCTCCAGTTCCTCTCCAGCGTGATACCGCAGGCGATCGATGATCGCGGCGACACCAGTTTAGGTTCCCAGGTCATGGGTATTCCGTTTTGCGAGGGGTCGCTGAGTTTCTGCAGCGCACGCGACGCGCAATACTGGTCGAAAGCATATCAGGCCCGCCCACTCCTCATAGTCCTACAGGTCTACGGCTCGGCACCCTTCACGGGCTCGAGCATCAATCTATCGTTCGACGTGATACTCGCCATCGATCCCGCCGGCGGCGGATCGCCGGCCACAAAACTCGTCCAGGTATCGTTCCCAGGCCTGCCACTGAACTAGCGGCGGCTATAAGCGGCCGGAACGCGCCGACCATCCCCGCGATCCGTTTTCCCTCAAGCACAACCGCGATGCTTGTCGTAAGTTAAGCGCTATATCCGCACACCAGGCGCGAACCCTAAGTGGTAACTCCTTCCGTATAGTTGTAAGCGCAGTCCACTTCGACAAAGCCGCACGACGGATACAGCACGCGCGCTCGCTCATTCACACTCGCAGTCTCGACCAAGGCGGTGTGCAGTCCGCGGGCCCGCATCCGGCGCAAGCCTCCTGGCCTAAAGCTCGTGGACCGCATGCGCGCAAGCTCCCACTGGCTAAGAGGCAACATCTCTCAGCGGAAAGATTTCCCGGTCCGGGTTAGTAAGCGATACTGCGGCGGGCCGACTCCACGAGTCTCTGAATCTCTTCTTCGGTAAAGCCCGCAAGTAACCGGGACTCGCGTGCGATCGCGACCAGGCTGTTGTCGTCCGCAGTGATATCCTCGCTGGCGCGCCGGCGGCCGCGATAGTTAAGCTCCGCGTCGAGGCCGTCCTGGAATGCCTGCGCGGCAGCCAGCCGCTCGGGATTGCCTTCGGTCAGCTGGCGCATCCACTTCGAGCCCATGCGCACGTGTGTGATTTCATCGGCAAGCACATAGTCGACGGCTCTCTCGATAATCTGATCGCCGTTTTTCTGCGCGATTCGAATCAGATGTTCGAACACATCGCAGGCCAGGCCTTCGAGCCCCCGGTTGATCCCCGCAACCCGCGCCGCGGGATCGTCCGTGAGCGTACAGCGCCACAGCAAATCCGTCTCGATATAATCGCCGGGCGAGGCGCCCAGGTATTCGAGCAGACGCTCGAAGATCTCGGTATGGCGCATTAGTAATTCGCCACACAGGTCAGAGATACGAGATCATCCTGAGAGGCGGGATTCGGAAGTAGCGCCACGTTGCCTGACAGCCGTGGCGCGCCATTCCGATGCACTGCACCCGAATTCGTCACGGAACCATCGGGAGAATGCACTCAGCGCGGAGAAGCCCATTAGTTCGGCTATAACGTAAAGCGGACGGCCAGCCGATTCGACATATTGTCTCACCATTTCAGCGCGTACCTGATTGAGCAAAGCGGAGAAGGACGTGCCGTCTTGTCTGAGCTGCCTTTCTAAGGTCCTGCCGCTAACTCCGAGTTGTTTGGCTACAGCTTCCAGCGAGTAGGTGCCCGATGGTACACGAATCCATAGCAGCTCACGTACCCGATCACTCATGCTCAGCTCGCGATTTATCAGGAGCGCATCGAGATACTGGCGGACGTATCGCGCCATGAGCTGATCCGAATGCTGAACTGGCTGTTCCAGATCTTCAGCGTTGCACACGATGCCGTTGAAGTCGCGTCCGAACTCCACGCGCGAACCGAAGACTCTCTTGTGAACAGAGAGAGCGCGGGGCGCGCCGTGAGTGAAACAGACCGCACGGGGTCTCCATGAATCGCCGAGAAAGGTGCGCAGCGCCCGGCCAAGGACGCCTACAGACAACTCGACCGCCTGGCGCGCCGGCGCCGGTCTCTCGGGCCTGAGCTCCGGTCTGACCGTAACGATGCCGTCCTCCTCGTCGATCCGAGGATTCAGCGCCTCGTTGTGCAATCGAATGTATTTGACCAGCGCCTCGAGCGCTTTCCTGGCGGTGGGGCCTTCGCGCACGATGAGCGCCAGCGGTCCCAGATTCGACAGCAGGCGATGCTCGGCGAGCCGTAGTCCGAAACTCTCTTCGTGGGCCTGCTCCGCCGAGTCCTCCAGGAGCTGGCGGACCGCATCGGCCGGAATCTTCATGTCCGGATCGTTAAGGCAGGCACGAGGCAATCCGACCCCGTCCAGCAAGGGATAGGGGTTGAGCCGCAGGGTGCGAGCTAGCTCGACGTAACCGGTTAGTGATGCTGCTCGGACCAAAAGCATGGCAAAATCCGCTTTCTCTTGGTCGTTCGATGTTAAATCAATGTCGGTTAATGTCAAACCAGGCGTCTTCAATTCCTGTATCGTTGGCCTCCTGATTTGAAAGATTCGGAAAACGGTCGAGCCTATCGAATAGGAGAAACTCTATGTATTTCACAAGCGACTCAATGCTTCCCGAAAATCAGCAGCCGTTGATCATCACGGTGGCGCCGTACGGGCCGCAATGGCTTCCGAGCGACTACCCGGAGGACATCCCCCTAACCTGGGAGCAGCAGACGCAGAAGGCGGTCGATTGCTACAACGCGGGCGCGACGGTGCTGCACCTCCATGTCAGGGATCCGAAGACCGGTCACGGCTCGAAAAATTTCAACGAGTTCAACGAACAGATTGCTCGGCTCAGGAAGGCCGTACCGAAGATGATCATCCAGGTCGGCGGGTCTATTTCGTTCGCGCCTGATCCTGGCAAAGAAGCGCATTGGCTCGGTTACGACACGCGGCACATGCTCACCGAGCTTAATCCGAAACCGGATCAGGTCACGATCGTCGTAGGTACCGTGCAGATGAACATCCTCGACCTCACGACTCCCGACGATGTCCAGGGCACGCAGCTCGCGACTCCCGCGATGCAGGCTGCGTATCAGAACATGGTCGCTGACGCGACACCCGAATTCTACATCGAGCATCTCAAGCGCCTGCGCAAGAACGGGGTCCAGCCGATGTTCGCGATGGCCTCCGTCCACACCCTCGAAGCGATCGAGCATCTCATCCGCACCGGCGTGTACATGGGGCCGGTTAATCACACCATGACGGCCATCGGCGGGGCCGGCGGCTGCGGCCGCAATCCCTTCGACTTCATGGAGTGGGTGCGTCGCTCGCCCCACGGCTCCGTCGCGACGTATGAGTCCCTGTGGCGGACGGTGCAGCCGTATGCGGCGATGGCGGTGGCGCTTGGCATCCACATGCGGGTGGGCATCGAAGACAACATGTGGCGCCGCAAGGGTGAGCGCATGACTTCCGTGCAACAGGTTGAGCAGGTGGTACGAATCGCGAAGGAGCTAGGGCGGAAGGTCGCAACCGGGGATGAAGCGCGCCAGATCCTGAAGATCGGCACCTGGTACAACAGCCCTGATGAGACGCTTGCCAATCTGGGGCTGCCGCCCAACCGCAAGGATGGCCAACTGGGCTTCATCGTGAAGGAGACCGACGGACGACTGCATCCGCCGGTCAGTGGATCCGATGGGCACCCGATAGCGGGGCAGTTTGCTACCAAGTAGCGCGAGTCCGCGAGTCGCAGGGCGAATTTGCCGCAGGGTCTTCCATCGCAGTGTGACGGAAGACCCTGCCGCGTCGCGTTAACTGAAATGGTGTTTCGAGAATGGGGCCGGAGGAATGGCGATGCCGGAGTTTGTCGAAGCCGCGCGAGTGGAGCAAATCCCGCCGGGAACAGGCACAACAGTCAAAGTCGTCGACAAGGAAGTCGCGGTTTTCAATGTCGACGGTACCTTTTATGCGATCGGCGACGCATGCACGCACGCCGGCGCATCTCTCGGGTCCGGCAAACTAAACGGCAGGGTCGTTACCTGTCGAGCGCATGGCCTTCGATAGGATGTGACGACCGGCCAGGTTACCACTGGTGGGTTCGGAGTTGCGTCCTACCCGGCGAAGGTTGTGGACGGGAAAATTCTTATTGCACTCGACTAGACCGCGATCTGCACTGCCAAAGAGATTTCGTGCCATTGGAGGGCAAGCAACTATGGCGACCACAGGCGAAAAGAAATTGGATGCTACGGCTGATCGATCCCAGGAAAACGGTCCGTGGGGAGACGCCGTGGCAACGCTGCGCGAATGGGATCCCGAGTGGGCGGAGACGTGCGTGAAAATGACGACGAACCCCTGGAGTTCGACCGTACTGCCGCGCAAGACAGTCGAATTGATCGGTGTTGCACTCAACGCTGCTTGCACTAACCTCAATCCTGACGGGACGCGCCGTCACGTTCGCGCCGCCCTCCGAGCGGGTGCCAGCCGTGAAGAGATTCTGCTGGTGCTGAAGATGGCTTCGGTGTTGGCGATTCATTCGTGCAGTTTCGGCGCGCCTATTCTTCTCGAAGAGGCCAAGGTGGCGGGAATAAAGCCATCGCCAAAGCCAGCGGCCTCAACGCCCGCGTGCGACAAGGTGCGCGCGATCGGCCAATGGAATGACGCGTGGAACCCTTTTGTCGAACTCGATCCGGTCTGGACCGATCAATTCATGGCAACGGGCGCCGCAATTTACGCGACCGCACTGATGACGCCGAAGCTCATCGAACTGCTCAGCATCGCATTTGATGCTTCCTATACCCATATGTACGCTCCGGGGACTCAACGGCACATCAAAGCTGCCTTGGCGGTGGGCGCCACCATGGAAGAGATCATGGAGGTGCTCAAGCTGTGCGTCGTGCAAGGCGTCCAGGCATGCAATATGGGCGTGCCGATTCTCGCAGAGGAGATCGCTCGGCTTTCAGCGACGCCCAAGGAGGCATAGGGTTCCGGTGATGAATCGTACCTTTCGGGAGCGACTCTCGACCGCACCGATCACAGATGGGTTGCGGGGCTTAGTGCGCGAGATGGCGCCAGTCGTCCTGTTCTTTTTCGTCGCCTTCGGGCTGATCTTTCTGCTGTTCAAGCTTTTTGTCTCGCAATATTCGATCGAGTTCTCCGCCTTCAGCAAAGCCGCCGTCGCCGCGCTCATTCTGGGCAAAGTGATACCGTTGCTTGATTGGGTGCAATCCGGTCACCGCTTCGATACCCATCGCCCAGCCGTCGTGATCGGCTGCAAGACCTTCATCTATGCTCTGGTCGTTGTGATCCTCGGGATCGGTGAGAAGATTTTTCACAACGTTCGCGAGGCGGGCAGTTTTCAAGACGGAATCAGCCGTGTAATTGCAAACGCAAATCTGGATCGCTTTCTGGGCCTGGTACTGCTCATCAGCTTGCTCGTCGGATCGTATCTGGCGATGCAGGAGATTAGCCGGGCGATGGGCAAAGGAGCTCTGTTCAGGCTGTTTTTCCAGCCGCCGCTGGCTAATTCGAGACGGCAATCACCAGCGCAGTGAAAGTGCGAATTCGATCAGCGCGAGGCTAAAGAAACGAATCGAGGGCTTTGTCGGCGAGAAGACTGAAAAAAACGAATGCCGGGGGCGGGACTCGAACCCGCGCGGAGCTTTCACTCCCCCTGACCTGGCCGCTCCGACTGGGTCACTTTTTACTTCGGCGACCCCACGGCTGAGGTGGGTCAACATTCAACCAGCGTTGACAACATGTGCAGATTTGGCACATGTGCAGATTTTGCACACATCTCAGTAGGGCTGGTTCGACGAGCGACGATTCTTTTCAATCGTTGGTTCGGCTGCGAGCGTAAAACTTAGCCACCCTCATTCGGTTTCCGCATTCGGTCCCGCTGCACCATCGGCGGCTGTTGTTCTTGGTCCCGTCGTAAAAGAAAGCCCCACAGTCTTGATTGGCACACTGCTTTACACGGGAAAAATCTCCACTGCAGAGCAATCGAGCCGCTGACTCAGCGATCGGAACAAGAAGTTGCTTCGGTTCGTTCAGCTCCAATTCGAATCGGCGTTCGAAGGTTCGCGGTGTCTTCACTAACTTCGTGAAGCCCGAAGGTTTACCAATCAAGGAATTGATCGCATCAATGCTCGCAAGCGGAATTGGCCGGCCTGCGACAATCGCCTCGACCATTCGACGCATTAGTGCACGCAGCGCAAGCGCATCCTTCCAAACGCGCACGGCTGTTTTCTGCTGTCGCCATTGTTCCAATGTCGCCTTCAGTTTATTCCTCTCAAACAATTTGGCTAAAACCAGCCACGCCACGAAACCCTGATCGCTGGTTAACAGATCTGCACGACTGCCGGCTTCGCTCGCCTCGGTATTTATGAAATCGAGATAGGAATAGCGGCGGCGACACCCAGGACTCGTTGCGCGAGCGAACGGCGGGACCCTTTTCCTCGATGAAATCACCGAAATGCGCGAACCCTAAGTGGTAACTCCTTTCGTATAGTGGTAAGCGCGGTCCACCTCCACGAAGCCGCACGACGGATACAGCACTCGCGCTCGGTCATTCACACTCGCAGTCGCGACCAAGTGCGGTATGCAGCCCGCGCGCCCTCATCCGGCGCAGGCCCTCGATAGTCACCGCCCGCGCGTAGCCTCGTCCGGTGAACTCAGGACGGCATCCGACCGGCTCGAAATGTCCGATTCCGTTGGCGGCGTCCAGCCATCCGATGCAATAGCTGAGAAATTTGCCCGCGCTGTCTTCCAGTACTACGTCTAGTTCCGGATCGTAGACCGGCGCGGACCGCAGCAGCCGATAACTCTCGGCAGTTACGCTCGAGCGGCCCCATACCGACCACGCCTCGCGATGCACCTCCGCGCGCGCCTCGAGGTCGGCGTCCGTCGCATGCCGCAAACGCAAACCCGCAGATAACTCCGGCGCAACGATAGGAGCCTCCCTAAGGCTGCGCGAATAGAGAACTTCGAAGCGATCGGTGCGCGCGTAGCCGCGCCGATCCAGGAGCGCGATACGCTCATGGTCGCTGTCGAGCGCGGTCGTGGAGAGCGTGTCCGCGCCAAGCATCGCCATTGCCTTGGGGATCACTCCTTGATCGAGGTGAGCTAGACTCTGGCGTCGTTGCTCAGACCACTTAAGGACTTCGTCCGCGAGCGGACCATCCAGCGAAAGGCCAGGCCGGATATCGAAATACACGTGTAGCGGTGGTTCGAACCACGCGTAGGCGGCCAGTTCCGCGTCATCGAACCAGAGCCTGATGTTGGAAGGATCGAAGGCCGGCGTGAACATCATCCATACCACGTCGCCGGCCTTCATGTAGGTCGATCGAGGCCAGCGGGCGCCAGTCGACTTGCGCGCGAATTCAATCAGGTGCTGAAGGTCCGCCGTGCCGATATAGGCACGCGAGAAAAAAGGGTTCATGACAAATCTCCTGGAACAAATGGTCAAAGACCCACCCTTTCGAGTGAGACTCAAGTGCGAGAGGAAGAAGGAGATTGTCTTAGAGAATCATCGGCGTGGAGAGAACCTTGCTGCGCTGAACCTATCATCACGCGATCGCGCCGCGCAATCGTTCTGGAGATGCGAGCGTACGACGCGCGCGCCGGCACGCCGGTGAACCGGCAGACGATTCTATTGCCAGCGCCGCGGCACTGACTTGAGCCGCGCGGCACCCAGCTCGTCGCACCAGCGCATAAAGCGCTCGCGCGGCACTCCGCGGAAGCGCAAATCTTCGAGTGATTCCGCGATGGGCACGGTGTCAACCAACGTCGCGAGCTTGCGGTACAGCAGCGCGTCGTCGCGATGCGCGACGAGCGTCGCCGCGAGCTGCCCCGCGCCGCGCGGCGTGACCGTCCAGCGCGACGCGTCGGCAGGGATCCGTTCGAGATGTTCGTAGACGCCCAGGAGCATCGAGGCGCTCTTCTTGCCGAAACCGCGGAGGCCCGGAATACCGTCGGCGCTGTCGCCAACCAGCGCCAGGAAGTCGGGCATGCTCCGCGGCCCAAAGCCGCGCTCGGCCCGAAACGCAGCCTCATCAGTAACCTTCCTCTGCCGCCGATCAACCTGCACCACCCGCCCCAATTTTTTCTGCCGCCCAACAATCTCGATCCCCCGCTCACCCGCGCCCGCGCCTTCGCGTCGGTCAACCTGGCTCACCCGCTCACCCGCACCCACCCTCGGCCCCGCGTCAACCTGCACCTCCCGGCCGCCCGCGACCTCCCCCTGGCTCGGCTCAACCTCCACCTTCCCCTGGCTCGGCTCGACCTTCGCCATGCGATCGTCCACTATCCTCCCATGTCCCGTGTCCCCCTTCACCGTCCCCTGGCTCGGCTCGATCTTCGTCATGCGATCGCCCACTATCCTCCCAAGGCTCGCGTCAACCTCCACCATTCTTTGATTAGGCTCGACCTTCGTCATGCGATCGTCCACTGTCCTTCCACGTCTCGCGTCGATCTCCACCATCCGATCGCCCGATCCCGCCTCGCCCGGGTCGCTCTGGACGACCCTGTCAACCTGCAGACACTGCCCAAGATCCTTGTCCGGACTGAGAATTCTCACCTCGTCAACCTGGTCGCCAAACCACCGCGCCCCGCTGGCCAGCCCGTCGTCCGCCTCGTACTCGCGCATCGACCAGATCGTTACGCCGATCGAGCGAACTGCCTCCTCCGCCGCATCGAACTGCGAGCGCAACTCGGGCGGGACCCCCTCGTCGCTCTTGTATTGCGGGAACAGATCGTTGCGAAACGATCGGATCGGATTGTCAAAAACAACCGCGATATGCGTGACCGCTTCATTAGCATCGTGCAGCAACGCCAACAGCGACTCCACGATGCCGACGGTGGCCTTCGCATCACGGCCCGACGGCGCGCAATGATCCGGTCGCGGCGCGTAGTGCGCCCGAAAGAGCTCGTACGTACCGTCGACAAGATGCAACCGCATACCGCGAGGATAGCGCCGTCGCGCACCTACTTCACCTGGGCTCCCTCATTCCGGCACTCGCTGCGCGCCTGAGACGACGCAGATGCGGCCCATCGATTCGCCAACATGGAGGTTGCTCCGCAGGCAAATAGCGCATAAGAACTTGATTTTATTGAGTGGAGAGGTGGCCGAGTGGTCGAAGGCACCAGATTGCTAATTCTGTACAGGGCGTCTTGCCAGATCATCTCGCACCATAGAACCCTTATAAATTAAGGATTTTCCGCTTCTCACCCTCTTATCAGATCACCTCACGCGAGATCATGTTGGACACTTTTGGACACTTTTCATGGGCGGGCGAATGGATCGGTTCGTCGTCGGCCTGAGTAGAAACGGGTATGCTTCGAAATGGCAGTTTCTGCTCTTTTCGCCGGATCTCATGATGCAAATCCCACAACGTGCCTACCCTGTGAATCCCTACCGGTTTTTAATCGACCGCAGTTCAGCCAAGGCCCATTCCTTGTTCCCGGATCGTCGAACTCTGTCCCTTGGAGAGGCGAAGCTGTCGGAAGAAGTGTCTGACGCGGCCATCGTCGAACGGGCGGCGGAACTCCAGGCAATCATCGTCACCGCCAACGGCGAGACTTTTTGCAAGCGATAAAACGCATCAGAAAAAGCATATTCGCGACGAGTGCCAAGACCTGTACGGCCTCGTAATCATTCCGAATCACTATGCGATCCAAGAGCGATTGGTTCCGAAGCTCGGAGAAAAGTTGCGCTTCGACTCCGCCGCGATTTCATGGGGACACGTTCAAATCAACAACCTATGCGTCAGGCTCACTGACGATGGGCAGGTCAAAGTAACCGCTCTCTCGTGCTGTCGTTACTGCCTGGAGTTCGATCCGAAGCGACCGATGAAATCCAAATGACCGGCGCGCCTAACCATTAAACTGATTCGAGAGGATTTTCGTGGCGGAAAGATTAATCGACGAGATGGAGTCCAGTGCGCGCGCCGTCGCCCATAGGGAACTGACCAAGCCGCTCCGGGCTGCCATAAATGTTCTGAACCTCCTTGGACGCGCTACAAGACGAGTCCGCAAAGCGCTGGCCGGATAAGCGACTGCCGCAAAGCTGATTCCACTCACCCCATCTCTCCGCTTTCCTATTTGACCTGAATCCTTAGCTCGCCGCTTCCCGTCACTCTTCTTTTGTCAGGCGAATGTCGTCATCTTGTCGGTTCCCACACGGCACTAATTTCGTCGCATCCGCTTCTCGATCGCGCCTCACACCCGCTGATGGCAAGGAACTTGCTCGACCAACAAGTCCAGCGAGCCGCACTTTGATGTGTGAGTTTCTGATTTTCACGGTGAGGGCGTTCGCATGGAGAGCAACCCGTATCTCGAAGCGCGTCGCGAATGGGATGAACGATACGCTGATCTCGTTCTCGGCAAACGCAACTGGCAGATCGCCGCTGGCGGTCTTCTGCTTCTGAGCCTGATTCTCGCGAGCGGTATCGTCTGGCTCGGCAATCACAGCCGGTACATCCCCTACGTCGTTGAAGTCGACAAGCTCGGATACGCGCTGACGGTGCCGCAACCCCTCACGCCGGTAGCGTTGCCGGACGTGACCGCGCGAATGGAACGCTACGAAGTCGCCGCCTTTATCCGCGACGCACGCTCAGTCACCAGCGACCCGCAGGTTGAGCATCAGACGCTGAACGCACTGCTCGCGCATACGCGCGGCGCCGCGGACCGCTTTCTCGACGAGTACTACCACTCCGACAACTTCTCCCATAACCCGTTCAAGATCGCCGAGAAGCAGACCGTTTCCGTTCAGATCGATTCGATCCTTCAGCTCTCGCCACGCAGCTATCAGGTGCGATGGACCGAGCAGCAGCGTGACCTGAACGGCGTCGCTGTCGGGTCTCCGTCCCATTGGGAGGCCGCGCTTCAAACCGAAATTGTTCCGCCGAGTTCCGATGACGCGATCGTCAGCAACCCTCTCGGGTTTTGCGTGACGCAGATCAGCTGGACCGAACAGCAAGGTTAGGCCGGCAACAGAATAGGAGGCAGAGCGATGAGACGGATCGCCATCGCAGGAACAGTCACCTTGGCGCTGACGTTGGGAGCATGCGCGGCGAAACAGCCGCCAGCACCGCCACCGCTCAACCTGGTCACCGAAGCCGAACCCAAAGCGGAAGCGCCGCCAGCTCCGCCAACTCGCGGAGCAGATCCTTGCAGCACAGCCGCCCGAAGTTCAGCAGGCGATCAAGGAGCACGACAAGAGCGGCGATTGGCCAATCTACAAGACGCCCGCTTACACGCTCTATCCGTATAACCAAGGCCCTCCGCCGGCGGTCGATTGCGAGCCGCTGCGAACTTCAGACATTCAGCTGCAGCCGGGAGAGACGATCACCGACGTTGCGATTGGTGACAGCGAGCGCTGGATGGCAACGCCCGCTTCCTCCGGAGACCCACGAGACCCTGTGCCGCATCTCGCAGTTAAGCCACAAGCTCCGGGCATCCAGACCAACCTCACGATCTACACGACGAAGCACATCTACCACTTGCTGCTCCGCTCGCGCGGGAGCCACGCCATGCAGGAGGTCGAGTTCTACTACCCCGACGAGCTGATCACGGCGATGAAAAATGCCGACTCCGCCGCGAAGGCACAACAGGATGCGGCAGCCGATCCGCCGGGCGATGACTCCGGCAACGTCGTGAAGGTTGCCAACGTCGATCCGGCACAACTCAACTTCGCGTACACGGTGGGCGGACCGAACGTTCCGTGGAAGCCGATTCGCGCCTTCGATGACGGTTCGCACGTGTACATCCAGATGCCGCCAGGAATGAAGTCGAGCGAGGCGCCCGCGCTGCTTGTGAACGCGGGCAGCGGAACCCAGATGGTGAACTACCGGGTCAAGGGAAACTACTACGTCGTCGACCGCTTGGTCACCGACGCAATTCTCGTATCAGGAGTCGGACGCGATCAGGACCGCGTGACGATCAGCTACGCGGGAGCGGCGAGGTGAGAACCATGGCGACCGCGGATATCAGACTCGACGGCCAGGGCGATCTTCGGGACGAACCGGAAGGCTTGTTGGAGCAGGAGCATCCCGGAGGTGGCCGCTTCAACCGGCTGATACTGATTGCGTTCGCGGCTGTCGCGATCGTGAGCGGCGTCGTGGTGGCGCTGGGCGTGGAGTCATCCGGTTCCGGGCAGAGTGCGCTACAGAAGCCAGCTGACGATCCCGGAGCATCGGCACGCAACAACGGAGAGATCGCGGACCTCGCCGCGCATGGCGGCAGGGCACTCGCAGCACCGACTTTCGTACCGCCTCCGGCCGTCGTTGCACCCGCGCAAACGCCCATTCAACAAACACCGCCGCGACCGCCGAGCCGTTACGCGCAATGGGCGGAAGAGAAGTACATGAAGGCGCTCGAATCGCCGCAGATGGTCTCCGCGTTCCATGGAGGCGGGACGCTGGAAATCGCCCGCGCGAATGGCCAACAGAGCACGAACTTCAACGCTGGCAATTCCACTGATCTCGCTGTGACACTTCACCCGCCCGCATCGGCGTTCTCGGTGATGGCAGGAAGCGTGATTCCAGCCGTACTTGTAAGCGGGATCAACTCGGATTTGCCGGGGCCGATCCTCGCCCAGGTCAGTCAGAACGTCTTCGACAGCGCCACCGGAAAATACCTGCTGGTCCCGCAAGGCAGCAAGCTCATCGGCATATACCAGAACGCCTCCACTTATGGTCAGCAGCGGGTCGAGATCGCGTGGCAGCGGCTCATCTTCCCGAACACCTCGAGCATGAATCTCCCGCAGATGCCGGGAGCCGATCAGGGCGGCTACGCGGGTTTCACCGACGAGGTGAACAACCACTACCTGAGGACGTTCGGAACCGCAGCGCTCATGAGTCTCATCAGCGCGGGCCAGATGGTGGGACAGATGGCGACGTTCGGAGGCGGCGGCACTCTACGGACCATACGGCTACTACCAGCCGAATCAATGGGCGATGGCGAGCGAGATGGCAGGTTCTGCGGCATCGGGACAGTTCGGCGCTGTGGGTCAGCAGATGATCGGGCAAGGAATGAACCGGCCACCGACGATCGAAATCCGGCCCGGTTACCAATTCAACGTGATGGTCACGGAGGACCTCGTATTTCCCGGAGCCTACAAGGGTTGAATGTACACAAATCGTACACGGAGCCCATGGGCGATTGTGCACGAAACGTACACAAAACCGATTGAAGGAGAAGGTCGATGGGAGTGCTGAAACGCAAGGAAGAACCGACCCAGACGATCACGTTGCGCGTCCCGGCTTCGGTGAAGGCGGAGATCGATCGGCTGCGCGAGCGCGCCAGCGAGGCGGGCTTCGATCTGAACGCGACAATTTGCGAATCGATCATTCGCCTGACACGACAGATGCGCGACGAGATGGATCGGTTGGACGGGAAGACGGCGGGCAGAGACGCGTTCTCGAAAACCTGCAAGAGCGAACGGATTCGCACATTCGGATCGGATGGTTGCCCGATGGCGCTGCGGATGGTCAGGGCGAAGCGTGAAGCGACGGGCGTCGGAGTTCGGGATGGAGTGGGACCTATGATCGAACTGCAGAGATCTGGTGGGGGCGGACGGAGGGCTCTGAGTGGTGTGTTCGGAGTGGGTGAAGGAGTGGGGTAAAGGTCGTTCGTTCGTAGAGCAAGATAAAGCATCTGCGGTGCAGTGCCGCAGATCCTCCGTTTTCTCCAAACTTCTCACGCCCTTTCCCCCACTTGAGAGCATCCTGGTCGGCCAACTGTACAGTACGGCGAAAATCGCCTCGGAGCGGGTCGTTCCAAGGCCGCATTTCGAGCGTTTTCGGCACGCGCGCAGAGCCGTCTTGGCGATGCTCGGACCAGTGATCGCAGTGGCCTTCTTGGTCATGCTGGGCAGGTTCCTTGGTCTGCGCATTTCACTCACCGACAGCGCCGCACCAGCAGGGATTTACCGACTCGCTTCCGGAATATCCGTCAAACACGGCGAGCTCGTTGGTGCCTGCTTGCCGGCATCGATCGCACAGGAAGGACTCGCTCGCGGTTACCTTCAGAAGGCGATTGCCCGAGCGGAGCCGAGCCGGTCGCGAAGATTGTTGGAGCCCTTCCCGGCGACCTTGTGGAAGTGCAACCCGGATGGGTTTCCGTCGACGGAACAGCTTTCGCTGACAGCGCCGTGGCAGCGCGCGACAGCATCGGCCGACCGCTCCAGCATGTGTCTTGGGGACCGCACCAGGTCGCGCCGGGCGAAGTCTGGCTGTTCGGTTTCCATAACGCTCGTAGCTGGGACGCCCGCTACTTCGGACCGGTTCCGCTTTCGGGAGTTCGGGAGTTCTCAAGCCGATTCTTACTCGGTGAATCATGGCGACGAACGGACATAGCCACGAGCAAGGACTCAGAGTTCACCACCTCGCCAATCTGGGCGGATTGGTTGCGCTGGCGGGCCTCGACCGCGAGCCGCCAGACTTCCTGCTTGGGGCGCTCATCAGCGTCGCTCAGGAGAGTGCGAGTCTCGGCGCAGCACAACGCGCGCAGGTTGCATTGGTGGGACGGAGCAGCTCGAAGAGCGGGCTACCAGTAAGCGCGCGTGGAAGTCGTGGAGTCGCGCAAAGGAACTTCATTCGATCACCCTTAGTAGTGGTCAGGTCAAGGAAATCATCGAGGCTCTCGGTGCACACGCGCCAGAGAATTCAACGCAACTCATCGTCAGCTTGCGCGCCTTGCTCACGGAGTCGAGCCATGAGGCGTCGTAGGTTCTTCGGCCAGAAGGAAGTCGATCTCAAGCTTCGTTCGACGAAGACGGACGGCCGCGTCCGTTGATTCCGTGGTGGGCGGTTGCCTTACGACGAGTGCGAGTCAGGTGGGGAATTCGGCGCCAATCGTGGGGCAGTCTCAGCGGCGGACAGACATGGCGCCGGGTCGCCCTGGACCCGTACGCCTACTCTCGCCGTTCCGTGGTCAAAGCGTCGTTCAAGCGCAACGATCATACCGGCGGTTGGGCGGCCCATGCCCGCTATCTGTCACGCGAAGGAGCGCAGCGCGAGCAGGGCAAAGGTCAGGGCTTTGATGCAGAGCACGACGCTATCGATATGGTCGCCGTCGTGCGCCATTGGGAGAAGAAGGACGAGTTGCTCTGGCGCTTCATCGTCTCGCCGGAGGACGCCTCCAGGCTGGATCTTCAGGAACACGTGCGCGGCCTGGTCGAACAGATGGAGCGCGATCTCGACACCAAGCTTCAGTGGGTCGCAATCGATCATCACAACACCGACGACGACCACGTCCATCTCCTCGTGCGAGGGATTCGCGATGACGGACGGACGCTACAGATCGACCGTGAATACCTGAAGCTCGGCATGCGCGGACGAAGCCAGGTCGTGACGAGGAGCTCGGCCTGCGACTTGAACCCGAGGTCCTGCTGCGCGCGAGCGCGTGATCAGGAAGGAGCAATGGACCGAAATCGATCGAACGCTGCAACGCAAGGCGAACGAGTCCGACCTCGTAAGTTACGAACAGTTCCAACCGCGCAGCGATCCCGCCCGCGTCAGAGCGGAGCAGGAGCTGGCGCGACTGCAATTCCTCGAAGGCTTGGGGCTCGCCCGGCGGGTTGGCAACGCGAGCTGGGAGCTATCGCAAGACCACGAGCGGAATCTTCGCGAGCGCCAGCAGTCCAAAGACATCATCAAGAGCCGGGCGCGCAGCCAGCGGCGTGACGTGAGTCAAGGACTCGATCGCGGCTTCGACAAAGGAAGGGATCGCCATGGCTGAACAACGTCCCTATCGGCTGTCGGGGACCGCCTCTGACGCGAGTCTCAGCAGACGAAGATCGTCGCGATGCTCGCGCTTTGAATGGCCTTCGTGGTGGTCAACTGGGTGACGACGCAGCGGGCTGCACGACTCTTCGGCTACTCGCCGGCGCTCGGCGAAACCGTGGGGTGCAAATTCCCGATGGCAGGAGCACTCTACCAGTCCGTGGAGGTGGATCGTCTGGTGGTGGCGCTGGCACTAGAAGCCGACACTCACCCCGCTATGGGAGCTATGTGCGCACACTGAGGCGGTCTACCCCATGATTGCCCTTTCCTTCATCGCGATGGGCGCGATAGCAGTTGCTCGCCATAGATGGTTTCAGCAATCCATCCGACCTGCGTGGATGGGCGCACTGAGCCGAGATCCGGGATGTCCAAGCAGCAGGATTGGTTTCGACAGAAGCCGCTTGCTGCCGCGGAGGCTTCGCAGGATCGCCGAACGCGCGAAAGTTCTGAAACCCTTCTCGCACCGCGCAGGCGTTTACCTTGGCGTATGGCGCCGCTGGGGCCGGTTCTTCTATCTCCGCGACTGCGGACCTTCGCACATCCTGGTCTTCGCTCCGACCCGCAGCGGCAAGGGCGTCGGGATCGTGATTCCGACGCTGCTCACGTGGCCGCATTCGGCCTTGATCCACGATCTCAAAG
>CAVWMQ010000002.1:0-531414 GCA_963756155.1 uncultured delta proteobacterium | reverse complement strand
CACGGGTCAAGGGCTGGCACCCTCTCGCGCACCGGGCCGATGATGACGCGGTACTTCTTATGCCACTCTACGGAGCTTTGGTCGCGGGCATGGGCGGCATCTGGTGGTTAGTGGCCTCTTCCATTCGCGAGATTGCGTATCGGTAGGGATCATCCGGGATCAACATCATCCCATGGTACGGATGCGCCAATTCCAGGATCGCGAGAATGGTTACCCCGAGCCAAATCGAAAAGAAGGCGCACATGATTCCCTGGGCGCGAAAATCGCGGCTGCCAAAGAAGTAGCTGAAACCGATCGTGATAATGCAACCCAGATAAATTATGAGCCACACCATCGGCGGAAGGTCGTCATTGTAGAATAGCAGCCGCTGACTGCGCGTCTGGCTGATCTGACTGAGCTGCGCCAGCGCCATACTGACTAGCATCTCCTCATGACTATCGGCCGGGCGATAGGAGATCACCATCGACCAGAGGTCGTGGGCGCCTTTCTTGGCCATGTGATAGCGCATGGTCGCCATCTGAGGCCATTCCTCATCGACCACGCGGTGCGTATATTCGAGCACCTCAGAGTCGAGCTGGCTGCGCATCGGTTCGGCGAGTCCAGCGCCCAACTTGTAGAGGTTTTCCAGCGCCGTCGCTTCATCGTGCGCGTTAGCGTTGGCCTGATCGAACCGTTCCCAAGCCGCGACGATCACGAATGCGAGGACGACTCCATAGAACGCACCCAGTGCTCCAAAGGTCACACCCGCGACCTCGTGGCTTTCTTGCAGGCGATCCACACGTACCAGACGCCTTACAAGGTAGAGGCCCAGGACACTGCCGCCACCAAATACCACGACGATGAATGCGAGCTGAGAGGACAAACCCCAGTCTTCCAAAAACTGCATAGATTGAATTCCTCCTGCCGTCGCGAATGCTCGGATAAGGTCGACGACCCATATAACAGCATCTGAATCGTGGTAGCGAGCGTGCTGGCGGCGGTTCGCAGTAGCTATAGTGGTGAGGCGGGAGTGTTATTTTCGTCAAGTCGGGGTCGGCAGGCGCACAAATCGTAGTGGTTCGTTTGAAGGTGCCTGTCAGATGTCTCGTCGACCCCGACGTGTCGTAGACTTGCCGAGTAAACAGATTTATTCGCCGTCCCGCAAAGTTCCGATTCCATTCACGGTATACCGACGGGTCCGGAGCCGGCGATCTTAAGTTTCCAGTTGGCAATCTCAGGGTAGCTGGTGCCGACGTTCAACTGGTTGGTGAACTTGATAAGTCTCGCGGTGTCCGGACCATTGGCATCCTCAGAGCGTTGACTCAGATAGTAAGGAGGAATGCTCTGATAATACAAAGTGGCCTGGACCGTAGCCGCGCCCGGAATTGCTGTCAGAGGTACTTGATAACGCACCACGCTGCAGCCGCATCCATTTTGATAGTTAGGGTCAGCGCCCGTACCCTCCGGTTGGGTAATATCACCCATTGGACCGGAGGAAGACCAACCCTGAGGCTGGATGCGATTGTCCTTAACCTTGTCGTTGAGGCTGAGGAAACTGGTGGTGAACTGTCCCTGCGGATCGCGCACCAACTCCTCGAAAATCTGTACTTGCTGGTCGCTGGTAATCGGATTATCAGTCCAGAAGTGTGGTTGATAGGTCTGCTGCGATGGGCTGAAGAATTCAGTCGCCAGCGGAGTGCCGTCGGTCTCAGTAATCACGCCTTTCGCGTTGGTACCGCCAGATTCCCACAGCACGTTTCCGGAACCATCGAGAATCTGGAAGTCCAGGAACGCGCGGCGGAAACTGACTCCCGAAGGAAACTTGTGACCGGTGAGATTCTTGACGGTAACATCGGCCTGGAGCTGTCCGCCGGCGTTGGTTGCGGAGACGTTCACCGAAGCACTGGACAGCGCCTCCGTTACCGCTCCATCAACCGCATTTTTCTGGCCGTTATAGGTCTCCCTTAAGGGGTCAGGTAACAGTCCATCTGTCGCATATAACCCCAAAACGGTCCTGAACTGATCGAACATATCGAGCGCGAAGAGATTGATGCCGTTGAGCTGATGACGCCCATACTCCGTACGTGTCTCGAGAATCAATTGGTCGAGCGGCAGACTTGTAGGTGTGCCAATCTCCGGTACCACGGGGAAATCGCTGTCCTCGATGTTGGCGATTTGGTACGCCAGCTTCTGGCCCTTGAAGTTGTCGGGCATATGGCAGTTCTGGCACGATTGGTAGTTCGTGGCGGCGAAGGAGCTGTTCAGCCACTCGAAGTAGGTAGTCTGCTCGAACTCGGTCTTGATTTGATTGCCCTTGTCGTCATAGACGGGGAGCACGATCGTATGGCACGAGGCGCAAAGTTTTGACTCTCCGACCTGAGATCCAAATACCGGTACGATTCCCACCGAGTTTATCATCGGCGCCGGAATTACATTGTCGCCAACCTTCTCCAGGGAATTGCCGGAGGGATAAGGACCAAAGACTTGGCCTGGTGGCCCGACGAGAAACTTCCCGGTGTAGGTAGAGGGATCGTCCAGGTTCTGGTCGATCATTTGATGACATACCATGCAGGAGACACCGTCGCGCGCCAGAGCCGCATACTTCGAGTTGGGGTCATTCAATTGAGCGCGCGTGAAGTATGTGAGCGGCCCGTTTCCCTTGTCCAGGTGATACTGGCGCTGGCCCATCACTCCGTGGCAGCTAAGACATGTATCCTGAACGAAGCCGGGAGCATTGAGCTTGCCCTTGATGCTTGAGTGTACAGTCGATTCGGTGTCAACTTGGGCGAAGAAAATCGGATCGCGGCCCGACAAACCCATCATCGAATAGCGCCATTCGCCATACGTCGACAAATTGATCGAGTCCGCCGGGGGCGGCCCGGGCTGCGTCTGGTCTGGAAAAAGCATATGGGTGGGCAACGGGGTGTTGTCAGTAGCGTCGTGACAACTGGCACATTGATTCGAAGTAACGAACAGCGAAGGCCCTGTAGTACGGGGATTCGACGTATAAGGCTTCGACGCCACCAAATCCTTTGTCACGGGCACCATGCATGCTCCAGTGGGAGGCGGAAAGAGCGAGCCGTTGCCCGATAGCGCAAGGAGAGCGGGTTCCGTTCGGATCGGCGGAAAGAAAAACGGGAGCGTTGCGTTCACGTTCCCCTCGGTCGCGGCGGTCACGAATTCCGGCGTGGAGTAAGTTCCGGTTCCAGGGTTGCCCGCGTTTGTCGAGGAACCCGAGATTGCTGAGCCGTGGCAGCCTATGCAGTTGATAGCGGTGGGGCCATTGAACGAAAACTGTGGGTCGGGGCATCCGTTCGCTGGGGGGGCGTGTCGGCGGAGGAGCGGCGCCACATGCTCCTTCGACCCCGACGACCGCCCAGGACCAGCCGTCCCACCAAAGGTTTGAATCCCTGATCATCACGCTCCAGAAGCAAATCGGAGAACTCGCAACGTCATCGTCATATTCTTCCTTGATGACCACCGAGCCGTCAGGTATCTGACCTTGCCGGTTCCCGGGAGTCATCCACCTATAGAGCTGGGGCGAGTACCACAGTTTCACGAAGGGGCTGTGGAGGCCCTCGCTGCTGCGCCGGTCCGCTTCGTGCGGCCAATTCTGCTTGTTGACGCCATAGCAGTTCCCCATGACGAATGCGTCAAGCCGAGTTTTAAAGTTCGGAAACGAAGGAGGTGGTAACGGTGCGCAAGCACCTGTAAACGCCGAGAGCGGGATCGTACTGGCGCTCGTATTGGTGCCGCCGCACAAACCAATCGCTACAATCGATAGAACAATGAACAGTAATTTCTTCGAGGCAGGGAAACGGGCCACTAGACTCGACTTTGCCGACCAGATTTCGGCGCTCCGGCTGAAAAAGTTTTCGTCGACGTGGGCGCTTGCCGCAGCGACGGCAGTCTGGGTTAACGATGAAACCGCTGAGAATAATCTTTGAATCCTCATGGAAACCCCCGTCACCCCTCCATCGTCTTTATCTGGCTTACCCAGTAACGACGGGATTCTGTCAGATATTACTTTAAGACTCAAATGTTTACAAACTTATTTACTTTTAGAAGAGCTTTGCGTGCCGTTATGGGAAAGAATGGAACGTCTCAGCGGATGAATGATGACGAACTTGCGAGCCCGCAAGCACCCGTAAATGCTGAGAGGCTGGTCGTACTCGCGCGGGCGTCGCGGCCGCCGGACAAGCCGGCCACGACAATCAAAAGAAGAATGATCAGAAGTTTTTTTCGTTCACAAAACCGGGGAGGCTGTCGCGATTCTTGTGAGCTGATTTGCGGTCCCCAGCCGAAGACGTAATCAACGTATTCATGGATATTGCAGAGGCCGACCTTCGGGTCGTGTGAAAGCCGCGGAAAAGCAATTTTGCATTCTCATGGCTCCCCCTAGTCGCAGATTGTCAGCTCGTGGGCACTCGCGGGTCAGAAGGTGTCAAAGATACACATAGAACGCAAATTTACGTTTTTTCATATCTAATTCGATTTTCGTGCCCTGCCGACGACTACACCGACCCCGCGCCGGCGACGCGGCCGGTGCTGCTTGGCGACGGCACCGAAATCGGCTTGCCGGTGTTGGCGGCTTCCCTCTCGCGCACCGGGCCGATGATGCTAGTGTCTGGGCGTCATCCGGGCCGGCGGTGGCCGGCCGTTGAGCTCCGTTCATTCGGTTCAGGAGGCCTAAAATGTATTCCCTGCATCTCTTCGTGTCTGCAATTCTACTGGTGCTCGCCGTAGCGCCACTATCGGCCCTGGCCGCCGGCGAGGTCACCACGCCCAGCGGCCTGCGCATTATCGACGTCAAGCCCGGCACCGGACCCGTGCCGCAGGCTGGCCAGACCGTGACGGTCAATTATACAGGATGGCTGTTCGTCGACGGCAAGAAGGGCAAGAAATTCGACAGCTCGCTCGACAGGGGCGAGCCGTTTTCCTTCACGCTCGGCCAAGGCGACGTCATCAAAGGCTGGGACGAAGGCCTCGCCACCATGCATGTAGGCGGCCAGCGCACGCTGATCATTCCTCCGGACCTGGGCTATGGCGCGCGCGGCGCCGGCGGCGACATCCCGCCGGGCGCCACGCTGATCTTCGATGTCGATCTGCTCGGCGCGAAGTAGCGGCGCTGGCCCGCTACTCCATCATCCAGTCCCTATCTAAGGAATCTTCGGAGAATCGGCTAATAAGCCCTCGCGTTCGGGGTTTTCCGGGTAGGAGAGGGACTAGAGGAGGACCGAGAAGCTCGCTACGAATCTCCTAAATCTATCCGGACGCAATTTCGGTGGTCCCACCCGAAGCTTGATGGGCGAGCTTGCTTTGGCTCGGCTACCGCCGACGGCGTTCACCGCCCACGGTTTGCAGAGCATCATTCAGCATCTCGCGCACTTTCCCATGGGCGCCGGCACCGGATGCCAGTCGAACATCGCCCTGCTCTCGCACAATGAACAACAGCTGATCATTGTTCAGGTCTTCCGATGCGACGCGGACAAATGCCCGCGTCGTCGTATCGAGAGTTTGCTCTTCCAATTGGTTCAGACGGCTCAGGCATTGCGACAGGATAACTTGCGCATCGAGTCCGCCGCCCTCAGAAGCGCCCAGCCTCATCTTGCTGCCGTCGCGCACCAGCAGCAGGATGTCTCCGTCAAACTCCTCCGCAGCGGCCGCAACGACCGCCTGCAGAGCGGAGCGATCAAAATGTTTTGATTCCTCGTTCATCAGTGGCAGTTCGGTCAGAAGTTGAGCATGCGGCGGGCGCTGGAAAGCGTCGCCGCTGCGCCATCCGCATGCAACGATGTGAGCCATGCCTTGAGCGTGGCTACAAACGCGGCATGATCGATAAGGTCGCCGAAGACCTTGCGGATGCTCAGCAGCGGGAGCGGGTCGGGGCCGCCGGCATTGGCTCGCTCGCGCAAAAGATCGGCCAGCGGGTGGACGACGCTGATCCGATTTCCGGTCTCGTCGACGCCCGTTACGCGCCGCATCCAGGCGGCCAGCGCGAGTGTCAGCAGATCTACGTTTGCGCCGGCAGCCAAGCGATCGCGAATCGGCTCGGTCAGCAGGTTTACCGGCGCGTCGGCGTTGACCCGATCGACGGTGTCCTTGATCGCCACGTTGCCGAAGCGCTCGAGTAATTGAGTCTTGTAGCCATCGAGGTCGACGCCCGGCACGGAAGGCAAGGTCGGCCCGGTCTCGCGATCCATTAGCGCACGCATGTAGCTTCGCAGCGAGGGGTCGCGGATCGTCTCGTCGATGTAGACGTAGCCCATGAGCCGGCCGAGCCCGGCGATCGCGAGATGGCTAGCGTTGAGCAGCCGGAGCTTCATGAATTCGTACGGCGTGACATCGGCCACAAACTGTGCACCGACCTCCTCCCACGCCGGACGCCCGGCCACGAAATCGTCTTCGATCACCCATTGTCGAAAGCGCTCGCAGAAAATTGGCCAGCGATCGACAAGGTCGAAGCGTGCGATGAAATCTTCGACCTGCGGGGGCGTGGTTACCGGCGTGATCCTGTCGACCATCGTGCTCGGAAAGGAGGCGTTGGCCGCTATCCACTCAGCCAGCGCTTGATCGCGCCAACCCGCAAGTGCGAGCACCGCGTCCCGCAGCACTACGCCGTTGTGCTGGATATTGTCGCAGGTCAGCGCCGTAAAAGCGGGAGCGCGCGCAGTCATCCGCCGTCGATAGGCTTCGACCAATATTCCGACCGCGCTGCGTGGCTGATCGGGATGCACGAGATCATGGACGATCGATGGATGGTCGCGGTCGAGTGTCCTGGTCGCGGCGTCGCGGCAATAGCCGTTCTCGGTGACGGTCAGGCTAACGATCCGAATCGCTGGATCGTCGATCGCGTCAAGCGCCGCCTGCGACGACTCGCCAGCGAAGATAACCTCGCAGACCGATCCAATTACTGTCGCGGCCTCGTCTCCGTCCTGCCGCTCGACTAACGTGTAAAGCGCGTCCTGCGACGCCAGCGCGTCGCGGACTCGGACGTCCGCCGGGAGCAATCCGACGCCAACGATACCCCACTCGGCGGCGTCGACGCGACGTTCCATCAGATCGTGCGTGTAGCGCGCCATGTGCGCGCGGTGGAAGCCGCCAAAGCCGAGGTGGACGATCCCCGCACCGACTTTCGCCAGATCGAAGCGCGGTCGCGCGATGGTCGCGGGAAGAGCGGCAAGGGTGGCGCGCGAGAGATACATCGGCGTCCTTCAGATATGCCGCGTCGCCGCGCCGAGTCGGCGATAGCGGTTGTCGAGCTGGTGCACGTGCCATCCTCCCTCATTCGTCAGGCGCGCGCAGCGGTCCGCATGATAATTGTCGCGAATTCGTCCCAGAGCGGCTGAGCGATTTCATGGCCCAAGCCCGGATAGATGTGGAGTTCGGAATTCTTAAGGACACGTCCGATATCCAGGGCCGCTTCCTCCCTGATACGACCGTCGGCCCTCCCGTGGATAACGGAGGAGGGCATGTCGAGGCTGCCGAGCGCCTCGGGTGTTTGCGCCCATCTGGTGATCGCACAGAGCTGACGAAGTACGCCATCCGGCGCGTAGCAGCGGTCATACGCGCGCGTGCCGAGTTCTCGCACCCATTCTTCGTCATAGGGATAAGCCGTCGAGGCGGAAATTCGCTCCCGTACAACGAATTCCTCAATCGCCTCCTCGCGTTCGAGTCGCTTCCCTAGCACCACTGCGTCCTGCGTCTCGTGCTGTACGAAGTAGCGCGGGTCAACGCTTGGCGCGGTGTAGATTAGGTTGAGCGACCTCACGCGGGAAGGCTGCGATAGTGCCATGTTCTGCGCAATCATTCCGCCCATGGATGCACCGACCAAGTGCGCGCTCGCCAACCCGAGGTCATCGAGGACCGAAAAGCCGTCGCTCGCCATATCCGCCAAGCTATAGCCACCGTCGTAATCGTCCGGGCCTCCGAATTTCTGCGACAGACCCACGTCACGATTGTCATACAGGATGACAAAGGCGCCGCGGTCGACAAATGTTTGACAGAAACCCTCGCGCCAGCCGATTAATTGCCAGGTGAAACCCTGAACAAACAGCATAGGGATACCGTCGCTCGATCCTCGGGTTTCATAATAGATTTGCACATCGCCTTTGGTTATCGGCACTTGCTGTTCTCCAATTGATGCCGGCCGCAAAGTTTGAGTTCGTCCATCGCGGCGCCGCAGCTTCGAAGGCCGTCAGTGGTGATCGCCTCCGGCGATCGATGGCGCTTGTGCGCCTCAATGCCCCGCTGCAGTGCCGGGTGGGCGTTAATACTGGCGAAGTCGTTGTGCGCTCGATCTCCACCGGCGGCGGAAACACTGAGTTGTGATGGTAGCAGAATCGATTTCGGTTCGACTATCAAGGCCGGAAGTTCAATTCAGTTTCTGCCGTCGCTTACGCCGTCCGCGCAGGGTGTGGTAGTAACCGGGGCCTCAGAAGACCCGATGCGCTGCCGGTCCTGCAACTACGACAACCCCGCCGACGCCTCGTTCTGCGAGGAATGCGGAGCGAAGCTGGAGTTGATTTGCCCGGCGTGCAAGGCATCGGTGAGTCCGGGGGCGCGATTCTGCAGGAAATGTGGGACTGCAATTGGCCCTGGAAAAGCCGCCGCCTCCACGACCGTTCCTGCGACTTCTTTTCGGCTGGCGCCCATCAGCGAATCTACCGATGCAATCCTTGAACGCGTACGCCGTGTCAATCTCGAGTGTCTAGAAAAGGCGGACTGTCGGAAACATTTCGCGCACAGTCGGATTGAAGGGATTCATCTATTGCAGAACTCGCCCTGGTATGAGGCCTAATCATTTTCCACCAATTGACAGACACCACCTGGGAACAAGCCTTGATCAGGTTTTCACCGAAAGCTCGGTTCCGCCCCTTAACGGCAGTAGAGTCGAAACAAAGCCGTTGGCCGGGCGCCGCACAAAGTCCAGATAGTCGACGAAGGTTGCTGGAAAATGCCCCACGTTATCGCAGACGACGATCGCGCCCTTGCGTAGCTGAGGCGCCATCAATTCGATGATGGGTCTGGCGAGTTTGGGGAAACCGAAGCTGCGAGCGAACGTCACAATTGCACGTCTAAAGTTCGATTTTATAAGGTCCTGAGCTGTTTTCTTTCCTGAGGTTCGTCCCGATGTCGGCGTCAACTGCAGCCTTGATCCCGCGCGAGGTGCTGCTCGGCAACCCCAAGCGATGGCGGCCCACGCTTTCGCCCGACGGTAAGCGACTCGCCTATCTCGCGCCGAACGAGGGCGATGCTCTGCAGATTTGGGTGTCCACGCTTGGCCAGAGCGATGATCGGTGCGTCAGTGCGGAGCGGCGGTCGATTCAAATCCATGAATGGGCTTGGGACTCGAACACCATCCTCTACGGCCGCGACAACGACGGCGACGAGAACCTCCACCTGTGTGCCATCGATCTTGAGACCGGGAACGCCCGCGACCTGACTCCGTGGCGTGCCGTGCGATGCCACGACACGATGACCGCCGCGAAACGGCCCGGCGAGATTCTAGCTGAGCTCAACGTCCGCGACCGCCGCCTGATGGACGTATGGCGGATCGACCTGAGCACGGGCGCGGCGACGCTCGAAGTGGAAAATTCCGGCGACGTGGGATGGTGGATCGCGGACGACGAACTCGTCGTGCGAGCGTGCAATGGATTCACGCCGCAGGGTGGCTTCGAGGTGCGCGTGCGCTCCGATGCCAGCGCGCCATGGCGGACATTGTTGAAAACTTCACCGGACGAAGAGGCTTGGCCGCTCGCCTTCAGTAAGGACGGCCGAGAACTATTTCTCAAATCGTCGGTCGGCCGCGACACGATCTGCGTGGTCGCGATGGATATCGAGTCGGGGCGCGAGCGGGAAATCGCCGCGATGGACGGCTTCGACGCCGAGCAGGTGCTAATTCATTCCGTGCGCCGGGAGGTTGACGCAGTTGCCTTCGCACCGGCGCGCCGTAAGTGGGTGGTTAGCAATATCGCGCTGCGCGCCGACTTCGATGCGTTGGCTCGAATCGACGACGGTGAACTCGGTGTCGTCAGCCGCGACCTCGCGGACAGCAAGTGGATTGTAGCATTCACTTCGCCTCACCGACCGATCCGCTATCATGTCTGGGACCGCGAATCAAAATCCGCGGAGTTTCTCTTCAGCAATTTGCCGGAACTGGAGAGGTACGAGCTAGCTCGGGCGCGACCGATCAAATACCGGGCGCGCGACGGGCTGGAGATCCACGGCTTCCTGACCATCCCGCGGGGGGTCGATCCACACTACCTCCCGCTTGTCCTCAATCCGCACGGCGGACTGGGGGCCCGCAATTACTGGGAATTCGACGATTCGACTCAATTGCTCGCCAATCGCGGCTACGCAGTGCTTCAACCGAACTTCCGGGGCTCCAGCGGTTATGGCAGGAAACATCTTCGAGCTGGCGACCGCCAATTCGGTCTTTCGATGCAGGACGATCTCACCGACGCGGTCAAGTGGGCGGTTGATGAGAGGATCGCTGACCCTGGCCGCGTTGCGATTTTCGGCGGTTCGTATGGTGGCTATACCGCGCTCGCGGGCGCAGCCTTCACGCCCGACCTGTATAAGTGCGCGATCGACCTATGTGGACCGTCAAACCTATCGACCTGGCTGAAGTCCTCGCATCGCATCGCAGGAATAAGCGCAATATGGGAATTCCCGCGTGGGAAATCCAGACGACCCTGCTGACAATGAGCTTTTAGCCAAAGCCTCGCCGCTGTTCGCGGCCGATAAGATCAAAATTCCGATGCTGATTGCTCACGGCGCCAACGACACACGCGTCATGGAGGCCGAGTCTGAGCAGATCGTCGCGGCGATCGAGAAGAACGGCGGGTCAGTGATCTATGTGCTGTATCCCGACGAGGGCCACGCCTTCGTTCGCCCCGCGAACATTCAGGATTTCCTGGCGCGCGTGGAAAAATTCCTCGCCGAGCGTCTGGGCGGTCGCTACGAACCGACGAACGGCGAGCGGATCGAGGGTTCCTCCGCGATCGTGAAGGAAATCGGCAGGTAAGTTTCGTTCGGAGTCGGCCGCTTGACGAGCGCCTTTCTTTTTCCGACAAAGCTTTTGTAATCCCAAAATCCTGGAGTCATCATAGGAGGCTCCGGGATTTGGGAGGAAGGTAACTCCGAGGTTTTCGCGATCTCGCTCCGTCGTTGAGACATCGATTTTCGAGCTGCGTCCGGTCTCAGGAAACAAGCCTCGATCAGGTTTTCACCGAAAGCTCGGTTCCGCCCCTCAACGGCAGGGGAGTCGAAACAAAGCCGTTAGCCGGGCGCCGCACAAAGTCCAGATAGTCGACGAAGGTTCGTGGAAAATGCCCCACATTATCGCAGTCGACGATCGCGTCAATTCAGGGAGTTCGCCGAGCTTGGACTTCGCTGAGCTTGCAGGGCTTGCGGGCGGTCACGCCGAGGCGCGCGCGATCCAGGTCGCGGTCAAGCTCAAGCTGTTCGCGGCGCTCGAGCGTGGCACGCTGGATGCGGCCGGCCTGGCCGGGGCGATCCACGCCGAGCCGCGCGCGACCGCGATCCTGGCGGACGCGCTGGCCTCATTGGGAATCCTCGACAAGGCGGCGGGACGCTACGGCTTGAACGACGCCGCGCGGCGCTATCTGCTGGAAAGTTCGGACGAGTACCTCGGCGGCATGATCCTGTTCGATGAGGCGCTGTTCGAAACCTGGGCGCATCTGGAGGACTCGATTCGGTCTGGCGCGCCGGCGCGGACTCCCGACATGTATCAATCGCGTCCGGGCGATACCGAGCGTTTCATCCGCGCGATGGACAGCCTGGTACGCGCGCGCGGCGACGCACGCCACGTAGCCGAGCATCTGGACTTGAGCGGCGTCGATTCGATCGCGGACCTGGGCGGCGGTCCCGGCACCTACGTGGCCGCGATGATCCGTCGCTGGCCGCATCTGCGCGCCGCGGTTTACGATTTGCCCGCGACGCTGGAAGTGGCGCGGCGCGTGCTCGCCGAGCGCGAGCCCGAGGTGGCGGCGCGAATCGAGCTCCACACCGTCGACTATCTCCATGACGAGCTGCCCGGACCGCGCGGCGCGATCTTTCTCTCCAACATCATCCACAGCGAGGACGCGGACACCAACGCGGAGTTGATGCGCAAGTGTTTTCGCGCGCTGAGATCAGATGGGCTGGTGATAATCAAGGACCACGTGATGAATCGCGAGCTGACTGAGCCGCGCGCCGGCGCGATTTTCTCGCTGTACCTGCTTCTAACCACCCGCGGGCGCGACTACTCTTATAATGAGGTCTCGGGATGGCTCGCCGCCGCTGGTTTTGTCGATATTCGCCTTGCGCCGCTGCCTGCCCCGCCGTTCACGTCCGCGATGGTGATCGCACGCAAGCCGTGACGCGCGCGGCGCGGTGGATTATAACGATCGTCGCGAGCGGGTGCGTGGGATGCGCCGCGGCGGCGCTCTCGCAGTTGGCGCCGGTGGCCGGGCAATTCGGGATGGCGGCCGGAGTGACCGTCGCCCAATCAGTCAGCGGCGACGAAGAGGTCAAGGGTGACAATGCCGAGCGCTGTGAGGACCTGGCCAAGGCCACTCCCGGCGTCGAGGAACTGCGCCGCAACAAGGACGGCGAGGTCCAGTCGCGCCAGTGGCGCCTCACCGAGCAGGACGGCAACCCGATCTGGCTGTTCGTGCGCACCCCGGAGTCGCCCAACAACGGATGGGAACCCAGAGGCGCGCTCACCAAGCTCAGCTTCAATCCACCGCTGACTGACATGCTGGTGCCCGATGAGCCGCAGTTCATGGCCTACGTTCCCTCGATCGCGGAGAACTCAAGCGAGAGCGGGCAGATGGCCGCGATGACCGGGTCGTTCGGCGCGGAGAATGGCGTGTTCTACTGGAAGGGGCGCGCCTACAGCTTTGCGCTTACAAAGAAGCTGCCCTGCTACAAGCCGGAGAAGGAGCCGCACTAGCGCGTCGCGGAAGCGTCGATTCGCGCGGGGCGAAGCGATGTGCGTGGAGCGCGGACATTCGGAACCGTTGCCGGCGCGGTGTTGGCGCTGGTCACAATCGCAGGCCTCATTGCGGCACTGGCGAATTTGAGCTCGACGCCGTACCCTGCGGAGATGCAAGCGAACGGAAAATCCGGGGCCACGCGAATCGATCCGGCGTCGTGGTCCAACGACGCGCTGACGATCGCAAATCTCGGCCACGCGACAGTGCTGATGAACTTTCACGGCGTGCGCGTGCTCACCGATCCGAGCCTGTTCTCGCGAGTGGGACTGGCGATCGATTCGATCGCGACCGTCGGCCCGCGCCGCGTCACTCCGCCTCCGATGTCGCCGGCCGAGCTGCAGGCGCTCGACATCATCCTGATCACGCACGCGCACATGGACCATCTCGATCTGCCGTCGCTCAAGGTGCTGCCGAAAAATGCGGTGGTGGTCGCGTGCACGAGCTGCTCCAAGCTGATCGCGCCGCTCGGCTATAAGGACGTGCGCGAGCTCAAGTGGGGCGAAGAGACGGTGGTGAAGGGCCTCAAGATCCGCGCGATGGGCGCGAACCATTGGGGCAAGCGATGGCCGTGGGGCGCGGACTACGGCTTCGACAGCTATCTGCTGGAAAAAGACGGCGTCCGGATGCTGCTCGCGTGCGACAGCGCATTCACGGATTTGTTCGCGGCGGTCGCGGACCATCCGCCCGAGGTCGCGGTGTTCTCGATCGGCGCGTACGACCCGTGGATTCGCAACCACGCCAATCCCGAACAGGTCTGGGAGATGTTCAAGCAGACGGGGGCGCGCTACCTGGTTCCGATCCACTGGGGAACTTTCAAACTGTCGCGCGAGCCGATGGACGAGCCGCTGAAGCGGCTGATCGCGGCGGCGGGCGATCAATCAGATCGCATCGTGCTGCGCCAGATAGGCGGCACCTGGACGCTGCCGGATGCAAAACCGTCGCGCGACGCGGTGAAGTCCGCTCCGCGCGCCGTCGCCGCGTCGCCGTCGCGCTGAGCGGCTGCGAATCTTCTGATCTTCGGAGCTGATAAAAAGACGCCGGCGGGATCATGTCCCCGCCGGCGTTTGGGTTATGCGCTCGGTTTTGAGTTACTGCATCAGGCCGACTTCGGCTGCTTTCACTACTCCTTCGGTGGTGAACCAGGCTTTGTCGACTGCGCCCATGTTGATGTACCAGCACTCGCGCTCCTGCGTTTCCATCGCGGGCAGGTAGCACATCGTGGTCAGGGCGGACTGCTCGTCAGTTGACGCCGCGCCGACGATGAACTCGCGCTTGAACGGATAGATCGCGATCTTGGCATCGGGCACCGGACGATCGCGATAGGCGGCCCAGTAGATGTGGTTCTGCCACAGCTCGCCCTTCCGATCGTAAGTGTCGACGTACGGCTCAAACCACATTTCCGAGTCCATGTAGACGGTGGTCTTGGAGTGCAGTGCCGAGTTGATGTTCTCACCGCCGATACCGCCACGCCGCGGGGACGCATCCACGATGTACATGTGGCGCACCTCCCAGAGTTCGGGGCAGGAGCTGGCGCCGCCGTCGGTCGGGCAGCGTTTCATCGGCACGGATTCCGCCCGCACGCACGCGAGCATGTTCTTCTCGCCAAGGAATTTGTAGTCGTACTGCTCGGTCTTGGCGTTGAAGCCCGAATAGTGATCGGGATCAAACGTCTGCGAGCCGGTGGCGCTCGAGTTCAGGCCCTCGTTGAGGCGCCGCAGGCGGCGGGTTCCGGTCTCCCAGGTCCAGGTATCGTCGCCCTTGGACGGATCGGCGTAGCGATAACGTAGCAGGCTGGTGCCGCGCGAGGTCGCCGGCGCCAGTTCCGGTCCCAGGTAGAATAGCCACAGCCGGCCGTTGCGCTTGAAGTCCGGATCGGTCGGAATCGGCTCGACCTCGGTACGTCCCACCTGATCGTAGCCGGCATAGTGGCCGAGTGTCCCATATGCGATCTGGAAATAAGGTTTGTTGAGCCCGGTGTACTCGACGTCGCAGTCATAGAAACGCAGATCGTAGTCGTCCGACGAAATCGGGCGGAACACGTTGTTCCACATGATCTTGGTTGCGGCGTAAGGGTCGTTCGGATCGATCAGCGGGAACGGCTGTCCCGCGACATATCCGATCACGGTGCGATGATCCTGGGACAGGGTCACCTGTTCAGAATACTTTTCGGTCGCGTCCTTATAAGGAGGCGGCCAATCGATGCGCTGGGTGGGAATGATCTTCAGCGACATTCCGCGCGCCACTTTGTAGTAGACGCCGGGAGAGACCAGGTCGCGGACCTGGCCCGCCTTGTCGGCGGTGATGAAGTCGCCTGGTTTCACCTGCGCGCGCGCCGGCGTTCCCAGCGCCAGCATCGCAGCGGCGACAGCGATCGCCGGCAACCAATTGAGTCCCTTCAAGCCCTTCCTAACGAACATACGAACCTCCTGATTCTGATCTCCTGATTTAAGCCGGCGCTCAGTGGCCGCCGAGGTAGGCAACAACTCCGTTCTGATTGATCGCGATCGCGGCGCTGGAAACGCTGTGTATCAGCGGTCCCGGATCGGAAATCTCGCGGTCGAAGGTCTGCAACGGAGCAAGCTCGGTCATGGCTCCGTCGCGGGACATCGAATAGATGCGATCGACGTCGTCGGTGCCAGTCGCGCCGAAAAAGATCGCGCCCGACGCCGACAGCATCGGACTGTTTACATAGTAAAAAGAACGGCCCCGCTCGGTATCCTGTTCGGTTCGCAGCACCATTTTCGCGGCGCCGCGGGTGACCAGCATGATCGCCGGTGTACCCGAGCAACTCGCCAGAACCGCCAGCGTGCCGCCGGCCATCAGGCCGGGCCGGCCAGGAAACAGATACTTGATGCGGCCGCCTTTGCATGCCGCGCCGTCGGCGAGAACGCGACGCACTTTTCCGTGGCTGTAGAGAAACAGCGCGTGGCCGCGGCTGGTGCGCGCGGTGAAGGCGACGATCGGATCGTTGCCCGAGGCGGTCGCAGCCGGGGCACCGAAGCCGCTGCGATAGCGTCCGCCGCCGGGGGCAGCGTCGCCTTCGGCCGCCAGCACGGTGGCGGGGCCGTTTGCGGAAACCAGCAACTCCGCCTGCCGGCCGGGCTGCAGGTATGCCTCGAGGGCGACTTGACCGCGGCTGCCGGTGGCGACGGTGCCGAAGGTCAGGGAGCGAATCGCGCGGCCGTCGCGGGTTGCGTCGCCGGTGCGCAGCACGCTGCTCAACCTGCCATCGAGGAGCCTGAACACAGCATCGCCCTTCGATTGGTGCGCCGCGAAAATAACCGCCCCGTCGCTCGACGCGACCGGACGCGGATCGAATCTCATGTCAGGAAGAAGTTCGGAGTTCTGCGAGACACTCATCGCAACCGACTCGCCCGAGTCCGGATTTGCGGAATACATTTTCCAGCTCAGGTTGTGCTTGTCGAGAATTGCGGCCGCGAAGAGGACGGTGCCGTCCTGGGCAACCGACGGGATGCCGAGGTCCTGCACGATCGCGCCGTCGGGGCCCGCCGTGCCGGTGTGCGCAATCTCCACTTCCCGGCCGGCGGCATTCATCGCGTACAGCGACTCGTTGCCGTTCAGGGTCTGTTCAAGACCGATCAGGAAGGCGCTGGCGGAAGACGCGGAGATTGCGAGTACGCACAGAATCAAGGCCCAGTACTTCATAGATCAGTTCGGCTTGGCTGCCTGGCTCGGGAAAGCCGCAGAAGGCTCACCAGCACGACGGTTTGATTTAAAGGGAAATACTTTAGCCAGTCAACTAAAACTATTAATCCTGACAATTAAAATAGTTCGGTTTGTGGACCACCAGCGCTTATGCTAGCTTTCGCGACCATGGGGACTGGACTCCGCGCTCTGGGGAGCGGCGGGGCCCGACGACCGGGATCAATTAGTGGGACTTCGGAGCCGGTCGCGCAGGAGCTCGCGCACGCATTCTTCGATCTCATGATCAGACGTATCGTCTGGTTTCATGGAGTGGAGGCGCAATTCGGCCTCTCCGAGCTCCAGGCCCGGACCCTGTTCCGCATGGAACCCGACCAGCCGCAGATGATGAGCGAGGTCGGGCGCGCCGCGGGCTGCGAACCGTCGAACCTGACCGGCATCATCGACAAGCTTGAAGCGCGCGGACTGGTTGAACGGCGCGCGAACGCCGACGATCGGCGGGTCAAGAAAGTGTCGATGACGCGCAAGGGCGCCGAGCTACGCAGAAAACTGCTCACCCACTTCAACGAGCCAGCGCGCTGGATGCTCGCGCTGTCCGAGGACGAGCAGCGCCAACTGTGCGACGTGCTGAGCAAGGGGCTCGCGGTCGAGCGCGCGAATCGCAGCATCCCGGAACCGGACGAGGCAATCTCGCGAATGCTGTCGGGAACTTCGCGCGCCGCGCATCGCGCCGTTCAACGACGCGCCTGAACTTCAGTTCCTGGCTGCGGATTCAACTTTCGCCGCTGAGCCGCGCGCCGGAAACTTCGACGCCTGCATCGCATTGAATTGATCAGACACGCTTGCGCTTTTTGGACAGATAGTCGACCAGCATGTACTCGCCGAGATGGTCGGGACGCGTGTAGAGCGCGCGGCCGCGATTGATCTGCGTCATCTTGTCGACGAACGCGCGCAGACTGGGCGAATCGTCGAGCATGAAGGTGTTGATGGTGATGCCCTTGCGAGTGATGCGCTCGACTTCCTTGAGCGTCTCCTGCGCCGCGCGCATGCTGATGCCGCCGAATGACAGCGGCCATTCGCAGTAAAGCCGCTTGTTCAGGAAGTAGGCGGTCGGCTGCCCGTCGGTGATCACGATGATGTGCTGGTTCTTCGACGGATGGCGTCCGAGCAAATCCGAGGCGAGCCGCAGCCCGTCCTGCAGATTGGTGAACGGGTCGCCCATGTTCCATGACGCCTCGGGCAGATCCTTCAGCTTGAGCTCGACGGCGCGGGTGAAGAAGCCGACGATCGAAAAAAAGTCGCGCGGGAACTTCGAGCGGATCAGCGTCTCCATCGCCATCGCGACTTTCTTGGCCGCCGCGAACCTGCCCTCCCAGCTCATCGACCACGACATGTCCAGGCACAGCACGGTCGACGACGAGCTGCCGTAGTCGTTCTCATAGATCTCGAAGTCGTCGGGGCGCAGTTGCAGCGGTACGCCGGGCTGGCGCGCGAGCGCATGCTTGAGGGTCGCGACCAGGTTCAGGTTGAGCGGATCGCCGTAGTTGTAGGGGCGGGTTTCTTCGGGGCGCATCTCGGTGACGCCGCGATAGTCGGTCATGTGGCCGCCGGAGCGATCCTTGAGCAGGTTCTGATAGATGTCGCGCAGCGCGAGCTGACCGATGCGGCGCACGCCCTTGGGCGAGAGCTGGTAGTGATCGCCCTTGGGCATCATGTAGCCGGACTGCGCGAGCAGCACCATCACCTGCTTTAAATTCTGGAAGTCGCGCGAGGCTTGCTGCCCCAGGAGCTGCTGCAAGTCCTCCATCGAGATGGTGTCGAAGTTGCCCGACATCAGATCCTGCTCGAGCTGGCGCATCCGCTCCATCTCGTGCATGAGCTCGAGCGCGTCGTCGTAGCCGAGGCTCTTGGGCCCGTGGAACATGTGCTGGTTGCGCTCGCGGAAGTTCTCGAGGTCGCGGATATTTTCGTACTCGGCGAGCAGTTGCTCGAAGTCCTCCTTGGCCTGCGCGTCCTCGAACTCGTAGCTCTCGAGCTTGCGGATCGCCTCAGACAGGCGCTTGGGCATCCGCGAAATTTCGCGCTCTTTGTCCTCGATGCCGGGCTTCTTGCCCTTGAGATCGCCGAGCGTCTGGCGCTCCTGGTTGAGGATGTCCTCGAGCTTCTGCTCCATCTCGGAGAGCGCGTTCTTCAGATTGAAGTCGCGATAGCGCTGGCGCATCTCCTGGCGGAGCTGCTCGATGAACTCCTCGAGGCCCATCACGCGCACGCCGTCGAAGTCCATCCCCTGGCGCATCATCCAGTCCATCGCCTGGCGAACATCGTCAGTATACGAGAGGTACTCGGCGAGCTTCTCGAACACCTTGTCGGCGTCAAGCTTGAGCTTCTGAGTGCCGTCCCACAGCGTGTAGCGGATGCTGACCATCGCGCGTCTCCGGGCCGTCAGGCGTGGTAGGCGAAGCGCCCACCCTGGCGATCCTTGTTGAGCTTCTGGTGCAGATGCAGCCCTTCGAAGATGAACTCGCTGGCCGCGGCCATCAGGCCGGGCGTCTCGAACGGACCGAGCGTCCCGATCGCCTCGCGCAGGCCGGTGACCTCGCGCAGCGGCTCGGTGTAATCAGAGGACGGCGAGGTGTCGGAAACCTCGACGCCCCATCCTTGCTCGAAGTACGCGCTGACCTTCTTAAGATCGTCGAGCTTGAGATAGCGATCGAAGACCTTGAGCACCGCGCGATTGATGAGCCGCTCGATCAGATCTTCTTCTTTCTTGTCCTCGCCGACGTACTCGAGCTCAAGCTTGCCCGCAGTCGAGGCGTAGGCCGAGTGCAGATCGGAGACGCGCGGAACGATCTCGCTCTCGCCGTTGATCACCGCGCGCTTCTCGGCATTTGAAATAACCGACTCGAAGTTGTTGATCGTGACGCGTACCGAGACGCCGGAGGACTGGTTGATCTCGTTGGATCCGCGCGCCTCGAAGGTGATCTGCGCCAGGATGTCCTTCATGAACTGGGGCACCCGCACCGCCATTTCGCCGCGCGGCGGATAGGCGGCCTCTTGTTCCATAATCGCGATCTCATGCTCGATGGTCTTCGGATAGTGGGTGCGAATCTGGACGTCGAAGCGATCCTTGAGCGGCGTGATGATGCGCCCGCGCGAGGTGTAATCCTCGGGGTTGGCGCTGGCCACGAAAACCACGTCGACCGCAAGCCGAATCTTGTAGCCTTTGATCTGGACGTCCTTCTCCTCCATCAGGTTGAACATGCCGACCTGCACTTTCTCGGTCAGGTCGGGAAGTTCGTTGATGGCGAAGATGCCGCGGTTGGTGCGCGGGATGAGTCCGTAATGAATGGTCTCTTCGTCAGCGAGGTAGCGGCCCTCGGCGACTTTGATCGGATCGATCTCGCCGATCAGATCGGCGACCGAGACGTCGGGGGTCGCGAGCTTTTCCGCGTAACGCCGGTCGCGGCCGATCCATTCGATCTCGAGCTGGTCGCCCTTTTCCTCGGCGAGCCTGCGGCACTGGCGGCATAGCGGCGCGTACGGATCGTCGTTGATCTCGCAGCCCTTGACCGCGGGCACGTACTCGTCGAACAGGTCGGTGAGCGCGCGGATGATTCGCGATTTGGCCTGCCCGCGCTCGCCCAGGAAGATCATATGATGCCCGGCGAGCACGCCGTTTTCGATCTCGGGCACCACCGTCTCGTCGTAGCCGACGATGCCGGGGAGGATTCGCTCCTTGCTGCGCAGCCGCGCTAGCAGATTGTTGCGCATCTCGATCCGCACGGGCACGGTCTGGTAACCCGCGCGCTTGAGCTCGCCCACAGTCCGGATAGTCAGAAGCTTTTGGTCCATCACTAGTCCCGCGAGTCCCGCATCTTTGATCCTGAGGTTTGCGTCCCGAGGTCCGGTCCCACGCTTAGGATAAATCAGTCTGGATGGTTTTGAAAACCGGCCTCAGCCGCACATAGCTGTCTCGCAGATGCTGCGACAGCACGCGCGTCGAGGCAAGTACCGGCATGAAATTATTGTCGCCGTCCCATCGCGGCACCACGTGCCAGTGCATGTGATCGGCAAAACCGGCGCCCGCGGTGCGCCCGAGGTTCGCGCCCAGGTTGAAGCCCGCCGGCTTGAGCTCGCCGCGCAACAGGCGCACCGATTCCCCGATCAGCTGGCTCAGACGAGTGTGTTCTGCGCCGGTCAGCAGCTCGGGAGTGGCGACGTGGCGGCGCGTCGCGATCAGCAGGTGGCCGTTGTTGTACGGATAGCGGTTGAGCATCACAGTCGCGAGGCGATCGTCGTACAACACCAGCAGCCGCTTGCGCGCGGCCTCGTTCATCGCATCGAGGCAAAAGATGCACGCTTGTTTGGCGGCGGCTCCTGCGAGCAGGTAGGCGTGGCGCCACGGCGCCCACAGCCGCTGACCCGCATCTCGCGCCTGAGCGGCGGTTGCCGGAGCCTCGCGAAGCCTTCTACCGCGCCGCGTCTCCGGCTCCATTAACCTCGATGCGGAGCTCCTTGCCGGCGCGGAAGAACGGGATGGACTTGGCGTCGACCTTGACCAGCGCGCCGGTCTTGGGATTGCGCCCCTGGCGCGCGCGCCGGTTCTTTACCGCGAAACTTCCGAAGCCGCGAATTTCGATTCGTTCGCCGCGCGCGAGCACCGAGGTCATCGCGTCGAACATCGCGTTGACGATCGTCTCGGACTCGCGATGCGTGAACTTTTGATGGTTCGCGAGGAGCTCGTCGATAATTCCGCGCTTGGTCATCGGCGTGATAGCCGGCTCCGCCCGTGGGGCTTCGATACGATACGCGCGCAATTAGCGGTCGCGGCTGCGGCCACGAGCGGCGCGGCCCGGGTCTTCGCGGTCGAGCCGCAGTTCCTCGTTGAGGATATCTTCCATCGAGAAGCGCTGCGCCTCGTGCTCGCGCTTCAAGTAGGCCTGCATCTCTTCGCGCTCCTCGTGCTGCTTGAGCGCCTTGATGGACAGTCCGATGCGGCGCTCCTTGGGATCGAGCTGCACCACCAGCGCGTCGAGCTCGTCGCCGACCTTGTACAACGACGACGGCTTGTCGACCCGCTCGTTGCTGAGCTGCGAGATGTGGATGAGGCCCTCGATGCCCTCCTCGATCTCCACGAACACGCCGAAGTCCGCCACCGAACTGACGCGCCCGTGCACCCGCGTGTTGAGCGGATAGCGCTCGGCGACCGTGTGCCACGGATCGGGCGTCAGTTGCTTCACGCCCAGGCTGACGCGCTCGTTCTCGACGTCGATTCCGAGCACCACCGCCTCGAGCTCGTCGCCTTTCTTGCAGACCTCCGACGGATGCCGGATTTTCTTGGTCCACGACAGATCGGAGATGTGCACCAGGCCGTCGATCCCGGCGTCGATCTCGACGAACACGCCGAAGTCGGTGATCGATTTCACCTTGCCCTTTACGTGAGTGCCGACCGGATGACGCTCGACCAGCTCTTCCCACGGATTGGGTTCGGTTTGCTTCAGTCCGAGCGAGATGCGCCGATTGGTTTCGTCGACGCCGAGCACCTGCACTTCGACCAGGTCGCCGGGGTTGACCACCTTGGACGGATGCACCGCGCGCTTGCTCCAGCTCATCTCGGAAACGTGGATGAGCCCCTCGATGCCCTTCTCCAGCTCGACGAACGCGCCGTAATCGGTCACGCTCACGACCTTGCCCTTGATGCGGGTGCCCGGCGGATAGCTCTCCGCCGCCTTGGTCCACGGGTCGGGCATGATTTGCTTCATGCCGAGCGAGACGCGCTCGCGCTCCGCGTCGTACTTGAGCACCACCACTCTGACCTTGTCCCCGACCTTGAGCACTTCCGACGGATGCTGCAGACGGCCCCACGCCATGTCGGTGATGTGGAGCAGGCCGTCAATCCCGCCGAGATCGATGAACGCGCCGTAGTCGGTGATGTTCTTGACGGTGCCTTCGAGGATGACGCCCTCTTCGAGTACCTTGAGCGTCTCTTCCTTCAACGATGCGCGTTCGCGCTCGAGCACGCTGCGGCGTGAGACCACCACGTTGCCGCGCGCGCGATTGAATTTCAGAATTTGAAACCGTCCGCGCTGACCCACGTAGCGGTCGAGGTTGCGCGCCGGACGAATATCTACGTGCGAGCCGGGCAGGAACGCCGCGACTCCGATATCAACTTTGAGACCGCCCTTAACTTTACCGAGCACCACGCCTTCGACCGGCGTTTCAGTCTGGAAGGCGCGGTCCAGCTCGCGCCAGACTTTGAACTTCTCGGCCTTGGCGTGCGAGAGCATCACGGTGCCGTTGTCGGTCTCGGTGCCTTCGAAGTACACGTCGACTTCGTCACCTTCATTGACCGCGACATTGCCTTGCGCGTCGAGGAACTCCTCGAGCGGCACCTGGCCCTCGCACTTGTAGTTAATGTCGATGATGACGCTGTCGCGCGTTATGAGGAGGACTCTCCCGACCAGCACGTCACCGGGCCGGGGAGCACGCAAGCTCTCTTCCATCAGCGACTCAAAATCATTGTCTCCTCCGCTCAGTTTTTCAGGCAACGCTTTCTCCATTTAGTGGGACCTTCCGGGAACTTCGAAGCTGCAGCAATCACATACAACCGGACTACGCTCGTTTCAAGTGGCTCGCAGCGTTGCTCCGGCTTTCGATTCGGGATTTCATCGCCGCGACCACTTGCGCGGCGGAAAGATTGGTCGAGTCTATCACAATTGCGTCGTCAGCGCGCCGCAGCGGCGCAAGCTCGCGGCCACTGTCGCGCCGATCGCGCTCGATTAGCTGTGCCATCACCTCGTCACGCGACACGTGCGTACCTTTGCCTTTGAGTTCTTCATAGCGGCGCTCCGCGCGTACCCGCACTTCCGCGTCGAGATAGAACTTGAACTCCGCGTCGGGAAACACCGCGGTGCCGATATCGCGTCCTTCCATCACCACGCCGCCGGCCGCTCCCGCCGCGCGCTGCAGCTCGCGCATCCGCTCGCGCACCGCAGCCAGCGCCGAGAAGCGCGAGGCCAGGTCACCGATCGCGGGTTCGGCGATTTGCGCGGTGACGTCGCGGCCGTTGAGCTTGATGCGCTCGCCGTCAAACGCGATCTCGATCGCTTTCAGCACCGGCGCGAGCTTCGCCTCGACCCGCGCGTCATCGGGACTGACGCCCGCCTCGCGCGCCGCGATCGCGAGCGCGCGATACATCGCGCCGGTGTTCAGATAGCTGAACTTGAGCGCGCGTGCGAGTTCGCGCGCCACCACCGACTTGCCGGCGCCGACCGGGCCGTCGATCGCGATGACGGGCCGCGCGCGCTTCATCCGATCCGCTCCTTGAGCGCGCGTCCGCGATTGAACAGCCGCTTGAGTCCGTCCACGTCGTCGGTCTCGACCATCCGCTGAAATTCCGCGAAGGTCGCGCCGAAAATTTTCAATGCCGCCGCGATCGCGTCGCGATTGGTCGCAAAGATGTCGCGCCACATCTCCCACGACGACGCCGCCAGCCGCGTCGTGTCGCGCAGTCCGCCCGCGCCGTACTCGGCCGCGAGCACGCCGCCGACCTGCTCGCCACTGAGCGCGGCGGCCAGCACCGTCGACACCGCCTGCGGCAGATGGCTCGCGCGCGCGAGAATCTGATCGTGCAAATCAGGATCCATCCGCTCCACTCTCGCGCCGCTCGCCTGCCAGAGCTTTTCGATCTTCTCGATCGCCTCCGCCGTGCTCATTGCCGACGGCGTGATGATCACTCGCCTGTTCACGAACAAAGCCTCATCCGCGGCGCCCGCGCCGGTGGTTTCCTTACCGGCTATCGGATGCGCCGCCACCAGCGCCATCCCGGGTGCGAGAATCGGCTCGAGCGCGCGCACCACCCATCCCTTGACGCTGCCGACGTCGGTCACCACCGCATCGGGCGCGCAATGCCCCACCATCGCGGCGAGCGTCTCGCGCATCGTCACGATCGGCACCGCCAGCACGATCAGATCGGCGCCGCGCGCGGCATGAATCGGATCGCGGGTCGCGTCGTCGACGATCCCGCGCTCGAGCGCGACGTCGAGATTCTCCTGGCTGCGTCCTAGTCCGACGATACGCCCGACCAGGCCGTGGCGGCGCGCCGCAATCGCGAGCGATCCGCCGATCAGCCCGACCCCGCACACCGTCATCTGTTTGAAGAGTTGTGGCATTGAAGTTGCGAAATACCTCGCGCGCCGGAGCATCGGCGCACGCTCGAGCTAATCCGGAAAAAGTCGCTAGCCGCGAATCACCTGGCCGAGCGCCTCAACCAGGCGGCGGTTCTCCTCGGGAAGCCCCACGCTGATTCGCACGTGATGCGGCAGCGCATAGCCATGCATCGGGCGCACGATTACACCGCGCGCAAGCAGTCCCTCGTACACCGCGCGGCCGTCGCCGACCTCGGCCAGAATAAAATTCGCCGCGCTCGGAATGAAATCGATTCCGAGCCGGCGCAGCTCGCGCTCGAGATAGTCGATTCCCTCAGCATTGACCCGAAGCGTATGCGCGATGTGCTCGGCGTCCTCCATCCCGGCAATCACGGCGACCTGTCCCAGCGTCGAGATGTTGAACGGCTGGCGGATGTTGTTGAGCAGCCGGATGAGATCGGGGCGCGCGACCGCGTAGCCGACCCGCAGGCCCGCGAGCCCGAAAATCTTGGAGAAGGTGCGCAGCGTCACCAGCATCCGCTCGCCGTCGTGATCCCTGAGCGAGTCGGGATACTCAGGGTCGCGCACAAATTCGAAGTAGGCCTCGTCTGCGACTATCACCACGCGCTGCGGCACCTTGGCGAGAAACCGCTGCCATTCCGCGCGCTGGTAAATCACCCCGGTCGGATTGTTGGGATTGCCGAGAAAAATTATCCGCGTGTGCTCGTCGATCGCGGCGGCAACCGCGTCGAGGTCGAATGCGAAGCGCTCTCTGAGCGGCACCGATTTCCAGGACGCACCCGCCGCCGCCGTCGCCAGCGGATAGATCGCAAACGAATGCGCGGTGAAGATCGAGTTGAGCCCCGGGCGCAGAAACAGGAACGCGAGCAGGTTGATGATCTCGACCGACCCGGTGCCCATGAAAATCTGATCGGCGCCGACCTTATGCAGCGCCGCGATTTTGTGCCGCAGCGCCCAGCTTCCGCCGTCGGGATAGCGATTGAGCTCCGGCAGCGCGGCCTTGATCGCCTCGATCGCGCGCGGTGACGGCCCGCACGGATTTTCGTTGGAGGCGAGCTTTATAGGCTCGCCGATTCCGAGTTCGCGCTGGACTTCTTCGATCGGCTTGCCGGGCTCATAAGGGTTGATCGCGGCAACCGAAGGAAGCACCAAATCGTCGGGTTTGATCAAAGGATAGAAATGCCGCTCAAGCTGCGGCTGACCTGCCTTCAGGATATGCCCCCAGAATTTTCAAGAAAAGGGCCTTGCGCTCCAGCGCCGCGAGCGCGCGCGCGAGTTTGGGATCGTCGCGATGGCCCGCCAGGTCCACGAAGAAAAGGTATTCCCACGGACGCGAGCGCAGCGGCCGCGACTCGATCTTGGAAATATTGATGGCGTTGCGCGCGAACAGGCTCAGCGCCTGGTAGAGTGCGCCCACCTTGTCGGAGACCGCGAACAGCACCGTGGTTTTGTCCGCTCCCGTCCGCTCCACCGGCTGCTTGCCCATCACCAGGAAGCGCGTGGTGTTGGTCGCGACGTCCTGGATGTTCTCCTCGATGACGCGCAGGCCATATTCCTGCGCGGCGGCAACCGAGGCGATTGCCGCGCAGGCGGGCTCCTCGGCGGCGCGCCGGGCCGCAAGCGCATTAGAGGCGACCTGCTCCAGCTCGACGTTAGGGAAATTGCTCGCGAGGTAGCCGCGGCACTGCGCCAGCGAGGACTGGTGCGAAAAAATTCTGCGGATCGCGGCGCGATCGCCGTCGCGCGAGGATAGCGCCTGGCGCACCGGCAGCATGGTCTCGCCGATGATCACCAGCGGCGTGTCGATCAGCAGGTCCAGCGTCAATGTGATCGATCCGTCGGTCGAATTCTCCACCGGCACCACGCCGAAGTCCGCGCGTCCGCTCTCAGTTGCCTGGAACACCGCCGCAAACGACGGCTCCGGCACGAACTCGACGCTCGCACCGAAGCGCAGCCGCGCCGCCTCGTGCGAGTAGGTATGCTCGGGGCCCAGAAATGCGACTCGGATCGGATGCTCGAGCGCGCGGCACGCTGAGATTATCTCGGTGAAGATCCGTTTTACCTGATCGCCGCTCAGCGGGCCCTGGTTGTCGGCCAGCATTTTCTCGATCACGTCGCGCTCGCGCGCCGGCTGATAAACCGCTCCGCCCTCGGAATGCTTGAGGCGCCCGATCTCGACACACAGCCCCGCGCGCAGTGACATCAGCCGCAGCAGCTTGTGATTGATCTCGTCGATCCGCGTGCGAAGACTCTCGATCGACCGCGGCTCCGCGTCCGCCTTTCTGCCCACTCTCGATGTCATCTCGGTCGAATGGCTAACCGATCGGAGCGTCGTTTTCAACGCGCCCCCGCGTCAGAAACGCCGTCCCCATCGCGGAAAACTTGCGCTCGCGCGCGGCACGCAATTCGGCCCGGGTAAGCTTGACCAGCGCCTCCAGATGGCGCGCGAGCGCAGCTCCGAGCATCCGAGCCGCCTCGGCAGGCGCGGTGTGCGCGCCGCCGGGGGGCTCGGGAACGATCTCATCGATGATTCCGAATTCCAGGAGGTCGGGCGCCAGCAGCCGCATCGCGGCCGCCGCCGCGGTGACCTGCTCCTCGCCTGCCTTGCGCCACAAAATCGCGGCGCATCCCTCAGGCGTGATGACCGAGTAGCAGGAGTTTTCCTGCATCAGGATCACGTTGGCGACTCCGAGCGCGAGCGCGCCCCCAGAGCCGCCCTCGCCGATCACGGACGCGATCACCGGAACCTCGAGGCGCGCCATCAGCTCGAGGTTGTGCGCGATCGATTCCGATTGTCCGCGCTCTTCCGCGCCGACCGACGGATCGGCGCCCTGCGTGTCGATAAACGTTAGCAGCGGCAGGCCGAAGCGATCGGCCAGCTCGAAAATCCGCCCCGCCTTCCGGTAGCCCTCCGGATGCGGACTGCCGAAGTTGCGCTTGATCCGCTCCGCCGTCGAGCGCCCGCGCTGCTGGCCGACGATCGCGACCGGACGATTGCGGAAAGTCGCAAGGCCGGCAACGATCGCACCGTCGTCGGCGAAGCGGCGGTCGCCGTGAAGTTCGATGAAGTCGGTGAACAGCGAATCGATATAGTCCAGCGTCTGCGGACGCGCCGCGTTGCGCGCGAGCTTCACCCGCTCGATCGCGGCTATTCCCCCACCCGCGGCGGGTGCCTCGGTTGCGACCGGCGCGGTGGGAGCAACCGCCGCCGCGCGCTTGCCGGCGCGAGAACCACTGCGCGCCCCTTGTCCGTTTGCCTGACCTTTCAAATATTCCCCTTGGCCATACTTCGCTTAAATTAAAGTGTTCCTTTAATTGTGCTCTGATCCATGTCCGCGCGCTCCGCTGCACTATCCGGAGATGCTCGCCTCGGGTCGGCCGAAAAATTCCCGGAACAAATCCAAAGCCTGTACAGCCGCGCGCTGCGGGTCAAGCCATACGAGGTCGCGCTCCTGCCGGAACCAGGTCATTTGGCGCTTGGCGAGGCGGCGCGAATCGCGCTTGGCAAGGGCGATCGCATCTTCAAGTGTTACTTCACCCCGCAGATGCGCCGCGATCTGCCGGTAGCCGATGGTCTTGAGCGGCGGGCGCTCGGGCGAGTACCCGGCCTCCAGCAGCGCGCGCACTTCACCGGCCAGCCCGGCAGCAATCATCATATCGAAGCGCCGGTCGATAGCTTCGTAGAGTTCCTTGCGATCGATTGCGATTCCCACCGTTACTCGGTCGTAGCCGGAATCGGAAAAAGCGTGGCGCCGCTGATGCGTACTGATTGGCTCGCCGGTCAGCTCGAACACTTCGAGCGCGCGCATGATCCTATATAGATCGTTGTGGCCGATTCGGTAGGCCGCATCGGCGTCGACGCTGCGCAATTGCTGATGCAGATACTCGACGCCGCGCTCCGCCGCGATCGCGCTAAGACGCTCGCGAATTTCCACCGACGCCGGCGGTCCGCGGAAAATTCCGCGACCCAGCACGCGCAGGTAGAGCCCGCTGCCGCCCACTACCAGCACCGGCCGGCCCCGCGCCGCGATTTCCGCGATCGCGGCACGCGCGAGCAAGGCGAACTCGGCGACGTCGAGCGGGAGGTCCGGCGTGCGGACATCTATAAGATGATGCGGCACGCGGCGGCGCTCGTCGGCCGTTGGCTTCGCGGTGCCGATATCCATCCCGCGGTAGAACTGGCGTGAATCCGCGTTGACGATTTCGGCGCCGAGCTTCTCGGCCACTTCGAGCGCGAGCGCTGACTTGCCGGCCGCGGTCGGACCGACGATGAACCCGACGCGAACTCGTGGGCGCGCCGGCGCCGTAGCCGCGACCGCGGCGGAAGTGGCTTCGGCCTCGTTCATCGCCGGAACATCCGTTCGATCTGCCCGCGTCCGAACTGGATATGAACCGGGCGGCCGTGCGGACAATTGGTCTTGAACTCGGTGCGATCCAGATCAGCGAGCAACGCGTGAATTTCGCCCGGCTCCAAGACGCGTCCGACGCGGACCGAGCCGTGGCAGGCGAGCTGCTTGAGCAAATCCTCGAAGGCATCCTCACCGCGCATCGCGAAGCCGCTCTCGCCCATGCTCTCCAGCATGTCCGCGAGCAGCTTGGCACCGTCGCGCGGACCGAACACGGCGGGCGCGCCCTTCAGCAAGAGCGTAGTCGCCCCGAACGGCTCGACCTCGAAGCCCATCGCGCGGAGCTCCGGTAGCGCGGCCTGGATCTGCGCGGCGCGTCCGGGATTCAACTCGACCGGCTGCGCCGCGAGCATCGCCTGCGTGCGGATCCCGCCGCCGCGCAACTCGCCGCGCAAGCGCTCGAAGGTCACGCGCTCGTGCGCCGCATGCTGATCGATCAGCAGCAGGCCCTCCTCGCCTTCGAGCGCGATGTAGCCCGCGAACAATTGTCCGATGACGCGGAGTTGCGAGTACATCGGGATCGCGGGGAACGCGCGGCCGCCGCCCGGCGCCTGGGCGCCGGGCGCGGCCGCACGCTCGCGGTCGTAGCCGAGCCCGAGCGGCCGCTGCGCGGGCCGCGCGGGCGCGAGCGTGTCGGCGAGCAGCCGGAGCGGCCGGTCCGACGCAGTCGGACCGGGCCGCTGCGGCTGCGGGGAGTCCGCGGGCACGCGGGCGGCTGGCGACGCCGCGTCCGCGGCGTCGCCAGCCTGCGCGGCGTCGCCGGCTGCGACCGCAACAGCGGGGTCGGTGGCCGCCGCCGCTTCCGCGGCGGCGGCCACCGACTCCGGCGCGGCACCGGCGCTCGCCGACCCCGGAGCGGCTGCGCCGCTCTGGTCGGCGAGCCGATCGCGCAGCGCGTGATACACTACCTCGAATATCGCGCCGCCGTTGCGGAACCGCACCTCGGTCTTCATCGGATGCACATTGACATCGACTTCCTCGGGCCGCAGATCGACGAACACCACCGCCGCCGGATGCCGTCCGCGCGGAATCAGCGTCTGGTAGGCTTGCGCGACTGCGCGCGACAACATTCGATCGCGCACCGCGCGCCCGTTTACGAACGCGAATATCATGCGTGCGGTCGCGAACGATTCCTGGCTGGTCGCCGCGAGTCCCGATACCCGGATTCCCGGCCGATGCAGTTCGAACCCGAGCATTTTGGCAGCGAGCTTGGGGCCGAAGAGCTGGCGCACGCGCTCCAACGGCGACGACGCGCGCGGCAGCGCGAACAGCGTGCGCCCGTCAGCCGCGAGCGTGAACGCGATCGTGTGATTGGCCAGCGCCAGGCGCTGGATCGTCTCGGCTACCGCACCCTGCTCGGTCGCGACCGTCTTCAGGAACTTAAGCCGCGCCGGCGTGTTGAAAAAAACCTCGCCCACCTCGATCCTTGTGCCGGACGCCATTGCGCACGCGCTGAGGGCGACCAGGTTGCCAGCCGCGACTTTCAGCTCGATCCCATTATCGTCCCCCGCGCGACGTGTGCGTAGAACCATGTTTGATACGCTGGCGATCGATGCGAGCGCCTCGCCGCGGAAGCCCAGTGTGCGTATCGCCGTCAGGTCCGTCGCGATGCGAATCTTCGACGTCGCGTGACGGCGCAGCGACAGCACCGCGTCGTCGCGGCTCATCCCGCATCCGTCGTCCGCGACCGCGATCAGCGCGCATCCGCCGCGCGCGATTTCGACCGTCACCGCCCGCGCGCCGGCATCCAGTGAGTTCTCGACCAGTTCCTTGACTGCCGACGCGGGCCGCTCGACGACCTCGCCGGCCGCGATTTGGCTTGCGACCTGTTCGGGCAGGATGTGGATCAAACGCTCGCCCATTTCCCCGCCGCCGCTTGCAACCTCGCTAGACAATGCGGCTTTTGGTCTGGATACTCAACCCGTGCGCGCGTTTCATCTCTCTCGCCGCGCGCGAACCTCCGGCCTCAAGCCTGTTGTATCAAGTTGAATGAATTGCGCGGTTCTGGAAAGCTCTCGCCCGCGTCACGGAGAGCGGATGTCCTGATGATCAAGCCAGCAACAATTCTCGCCTGCGCGATGACGATGCTGTTGATGAGCGGATCGCGCGCCGACGCTGCCGGCCGCCAGATCCAGATCGGCGTCGGCGTGCTCGGACCGATTTCGCCGCAGACCGAGACCGACATCGACCGGCTGGTGGGCGCGCTGCCCAACGTCAAGGCGGTGCCGATCGTGCCGCCCGGCGACCTCGACGCGGTCGTGAAACGTTTCGTCGCCGGCGATCCCGCCGACAAGCTCGACGCCGTGATGATCGTCAGCTTGCCACCCGACTCCTTCAAGACCGTGCACGAAACCAACGAGGCCAAGTTCACCGGCGCCTACGAAATCTGGACCGTCAACCTCTCGACTCTCGAAGAGGATCGCCATCGCTTCACCTTCAACGAGAGCGAGCACGTGGTGGGCACCGCCGCCGCGATCCTGTCGATCCCGGCGCAGCTTTTCGCGGAGCGCGCGACCGGCAAGAAGCTGCTCTCGACCGACGAGTACCAGGCGTACGAGGCGGTGCAGGCCCGCGTTGAAGCCAAGCTCATTGCGGCGACGCGGATCTATCTGGCCAACGCCTCCATCCGCAACGCCGGCGAGCTCAACCCGCTGGACACCGCGCAGGCGCTGCTCGACCGCGGCGACAGCGAGACCGCGATGGCGGTGTTCAAGAGTATCGGGATGAGCCGCCCCGACGTGCAGCGCATGGTCACCGCCGCGCAGCAGCAGTTGCATCGCGCCGACTCCGCCGCACTGCTCGGCAAGACGCTCGGCGCGATGGCGGGAGGCAACCCGCGCGCCGCGACCACCGAGCTGGCGCTGTACGAGAAAGCGCCGTCGGCCGAGCAGGAGCGCGCGATTTCGATTCGCCGCGCGCTGGCCACCAGCGAGGACCATCGCGCCGACAACGCCTACGACGCGGTGCTGCGCGCCGACGTTCCCGCGCTCGACCATTCCGCGTTCGTCGCGATGCTCAAGCAGGTGTTCGCCGAGCAGACCGGCTCGCTCCCGTCGGAAGTCGTGGTGACCGCCAAGGGCCTCACCGTCGAGGACAAGAACGCGCCCGAAGCGCTTAAGACCCAGCTCGACAGTTATGCCGCCGCGCTCGGGAAGAGCGCGTGGCTGATGAGCGTGAAGTGCGGATGCGAGGCGACCGCCGCGTTGATCTCGGAGCCGGTGGGCGCCGCGCTGCTCAAGGCGCGCGCCGCGCCGTCGTTCGCGCGCCCGCAGGTCGGGCTGCCCTAGCCGGCGCTGGAATCGGCGCGCCGCGCTTCCTGGATCAGGTCGGGGCGGTCGGCGGCCTTGAAGATCAGCTCGTCGAGCACGCGCGCATCATCTTCGTTCATTCTGACTTCGATCCGCAGCGCATACATCGAGTCGCGCGCGAACGGGAACTGTTCCAGTTTGACCAGGTCCTTCTCGGTGGTGACGACCATGTCGGCATTGCGCGCCGACGCGACGATGCTCTGCCAGTCGGCCGCGGTGTAGCGGTGATGGTCGGGAAACTCGAGCACTCCGACCAGGTCCGCTTCGAGCTCGCGCAGCATCGTGTAGAACGCGCTCGCGTCGGCCAGTCCGCTCACCGCGAGCACGCGCCTGCCGGTGAGCGAGGCGGGAAGCTCGCGCCAGTGTCCCTGCTCGGGGCTGAGCAGCGCGCGCGGCCGCACGGTGGTGCGCAGCGAGCGCGCATGCCCGAGCTTTTCCATCTGCGATTCGCGCAGGCGCGAGCGGCCCCCGACGCCGGCGGAGACCAGGATGACCGCGTCGGCGCGGCGCGCCGCCCTCAGCGGCTCGCGCATCGGCCCCGCGGGAAGCGGCCATTCGTTGCCGAAGCCGCGCGAGACGTTGACCAGCAGCAAGTCGACGTCGCGCTCGAGCCTGATGTGCTGGAAGCCGTCGTCGAGGATCACCGCGTCGACGTGGCATTGATCTTTGAGCAGCTCGACGGCGTCGATGCGCCGGTGCGCCACCGCGATCGGACCCGCGAACGACTTCGCCATCATCACCGGCTCATCACCGGCTTCGCGCGGCGGGACCTTGAGCTCACCGCCATCGGCTATGATGGTCGCGCCCTTGCCGACTGCGATGCGCTGGTAGCCGCGGCTGGCGATGCCGACCTTGAACCCGCGCGCCTGCAGGCGCCCGGCCAGGAAGATCGCAAACGGCGTCTTGCTGCTGCCCCCGACCGTCAAGTTGCCGATGCTGATAGTCAGAACGCCGCCGTAACGCCGCCGATGCCGCCAGAAGCTCGAGCGCGCGCCGAGTGCGGCACGATAAGCAATCGCCGCGGGCGCCAGCGGCAGCCAAAGGATAAATTCCAGCGGGCTCAGATGGCGCTCCCAGAGCCGCTCGATCGGAGGACGCAAGGGTATGCTGAAACGCGATGCCATAAGTTGGGCGGAAGGACGATCTGGTTTCACAATACGGGAATTGCGCGCTCGCCGCGAATGATTCTCTGCGACTTTGAAGATTTCTCAAGGGCTGTGCGGTTTTGCCGGCGCTGTTCCGTAGGCCGCAGCCCTCTTTCATGCGGACGCGGCGCGGGCTACGGTTAGCGATCACCTCCAACAAAACGGACGAAACTATTTATATGCGACACTGCGCGATTTGCGGAAAACAGCCCTCGGTCGGCAACAACGTCAGCCACGCCAACAACCGCACCAAGCGGCGCTGGCAACCCAACCTGCAGGAAGTGCGCGCCCTGGTCGGCGGCGGCGTGAAGCGCATCCTGGTCTGCACGCGATGTATCCGCAGCGGCAAGGTGACGAAAGTCGCCGCCGCAACGCCGGCCTCGCGCAAGGCCACGGCTAGCTGAACAGCGCCTCGAGCTTTTCCGGCGGACGCGCGATTACCGCGCCGTTGCCGCGGATCACTATCGGACGCTGCATCAGCTCGGGATGCTTGAGCAGGATCGCAATCACCGCGTCCTTGCGCGTGTAGTCCTCGGGCTTGAGCCCCAGCTCCTTGAAGCGCTTGTCCTTGCGCACCAGGTCCGCCACCGGGCCGTCGAGCATCGCGATGATTCGCTCCAGCGCCGCGCGGGTGGGCGGATTCTTCAGATACTCGATAGTCTCGAACTCGATACCGCGCTCGCCGAGCATCGCCAGCGCGCCGCGTGAATTGCCGCAAGCCGGATTGTGATAGATCGTCACCCGTTCCATGCTTTCCTCGCCGCCGATTTTTGATAAGCATAGACGCCACGGGGCGTGGGCATCAATCCGGCGCGCCCGGCCGGCCGGGACGGACTAACGCGGCGAGGGAGACACTCGACATGCGGCGCTCGCGGATCATTTCAGGGATGGCGATAATTGCTGCCGTCGCGCTCGGCGCGGCGGCGCTTCCCGGCGCGGCGCGCGCCGCGACCGTCACCGGGCTGTTCTCCTACGACAACGGCTCGCCGGCCAAGGACCGCCAGCTTCATTTCGAAAACAGCGTGACCCACGACATGTTTATTGCGCCGACCCAGCCGGACGGCACCTTCAGCGCCGACCTGCCCCCGGGTCTCTACGATCTGCGCGCGGAGCGCGGCCTGGTCCTGAAAGGAAAAGTCCTGGTCGATACCTACGACGGCACCGTCAATGTCGGCCACGTGATCGAGCCCGCGCCGCTGGACGTGCGCCGGCCGTTCGAGCGCGAGGGCATCGGCGAGGACATCGTGCAGAACCCCGCGCCCTCGACGGCCAACATGCATGGGCGCCCGATGGAAGCGATCCGCTACGGCGGAGGCTACAAGAGCGTGCAGCCGCTCGGCGGCCCCGCGCCCGGCGTAGTCAATGGACCGCGCCAGGCGGGCGGCACCGCAGACGCCATGTCGCCGACCGAGCCTGCGATGGCGCCGGCAGCTCCGGAAACCGCACCGCCGACGGCGACCACCACGGTGCCCGCGCCGTAAGCGCCGCGCTCGCTAATCTTCGCGCGGCGCAAATTTAATTTTCTTCGCGCAATTTTAATTTTGAGATCATCGCGGCGTCGCGCCGTAGCCGAGGCTACGAAATCACCATCCAGGATTTCGTCAAGGCCGGGCGAGCCGCCGCGATATCAAGCGCCAGTACGCCGACCTGCCGATGCCGGCGCATCCGGGGTTCGAGCCGCCGAGCCGGCGCATCACGACGTTCGAGCCTCGATACGGAAACTCCGCGACCACCTCCGAGCAGCGCCGAAACTGATCGAAGGAGTGATACGGCACTCCGCAGCGCGCGCCCAGGAACGGATCCCAGGCGGCCTCGGGCGTGTCGAGCACGCCGACGAAGAAAATCCGCCCCCCGGCGGCCGCGGTCGCGCGGATTTGTTCCGCGAGGCTCGCTTCTGCCCCCGCGCCGTGGGCGCAAGCGTCGCTGGGAAAGTCGATCGTCTTCGGAAACGGCCCCGAGAACGCCTCGTAGATTTGCGAGATACCGTCCCATTCGACGATCACCAGATCGTTGGGCTTGACGATTGCCCCGAGCTGCTCGGCTTCGACCAGATACGGCGTGGGCGCGAGGTGAGCCGCGATCGCGATGCGAACGTTCCAGAGCGCGATGATCGCGAGCGCGATCGCGGCGGCTGTTTCGAGCCGTACGCGCGCGACGCCTTGACGCAGGTTCTTCGCCACGACCGCGGATGCCACAAAGAGGATCGCGAGCGGTTGCAGCCAGAGCTTGTCGTACATCGGATCCCAGTAGATCAGCGGCACCGCGGTGAAGAGCAGCCCAATTGCGCAAGCGGCGAGCACCGCGCGATCAAACTGGCCCAGCGAGCGCCAGCGCATGACTGACCATGCCGCCAGCCCCGCCAGCCACGCCGATGCGAGCAGGATCCCGAAGCTCGCCAGCGCGATCGCCGCGGCCGAGGCGTTGGACAGCAGCCAGCGCAGGCCGGCGTAGCCGGCGGGGATGAAGCCGGCCAGCGCCGAGGCCAGGCCGGCGGGCAGGTTGACCAGCTTCGAGGCGCGCAATCCGGCGAAATGCTCCGGCCCGCCACCGATTTTCAGAAAGCGCGCGGCCGCGCCCGCGATCGTCGCGGTGCCGGTCAATGAATACGCGACGCCGAACACCACGACCACGGCGATCGAGAACCCGGCGCAGATCGCCGCCGCGCGCATCAATTTCGACGCGCTCGAATCTCCAGGCAGCGCGATCAGCAGCACCACCAGCGCCGGGGCGGGCAGCACCATGCTCTGGTAGGTCGCCATCGCGAGCGCGAGCAGCGCTCCGCTTAACAGCGCGAGCGCGATGCTCCGGCGCCGATGCGCGAGCACGGCCAGGCCGGCCGCGCCGAACGACCACAGCAGCCCGACCATCGGCTCGGCGGAATTGGTCGCGTGCAGCATGAATGCGCGCGCGAATCCGTAGCCGAGCGCAAGCACGAGCGCGATCGCGCCGGCGCCGCCGATCGCGTCGAGCAGGCAGTACAGAATCGCGACGCATCCTGCCGCCGCGACCGCATTCATCAGTTGCGCGACGCGCATGAACTGATCCGGCGAGGCGGGCCGGTCTCCGAATGCGCCCAGCATCCGGCTCCACGCGTTGATGTCGACCGGGTAGAGGAGATGATTATTGTCGTGCAGCGTCCATCCGGGATGAAAATACACCGCCACCGCGCGGAACGCTCCGTCCACCGACCCGTAGTCGTTGGTGCGGATCGCGGCGAACACCGCGGCCATCGCCACGAACAGAACTGCGGCCCGTAGCGCGAGATTGATGCGTGCCTGCCCGGTCGTCATTGACTATTAAAATGAATACTCAGCTATTAAGATGAATACTCAGTTCGGTATATGTGAAATAGTCAGTCGGAGACTGAGCATCGAAGCGGCATCGCTCACTTGGACTCGGCCCGCGACGAAACTATTGCGCTCCGATGCTTGATCGCAAGCAGCACCGGGCGCGCGACATAGTACAGCGGGAACAAGCCGCGCGGCAGCGGGAGGAGCGCTCCGTCGCTGAGCTTCGGCGCCATCAGCCGGTACCACAGGTAGCGCGCGCGCCCGTGCAGTCCCTCGATCGATCCGAGTCCGACGCCCCACTCCGCGAACGGACCATCGTAGGGCGCCTCGATGCTGAGCAATCTCCTGGTGATGAGGGCAGCCAGCCGCGCGACCTTCGGATCGGCGGCCGCCATCGCGAGCACCCGGTCAGGGAGCGGAGTTCCGAGCATCGAGTGCGCGAGATGGAGCCCGGTCAGCACGATGCGCCGGCTGCCCATCCGCGCGGCCTCCGCCAGCACGAAATCCCAGTCCATCGCGCGATGCGAATTGCACAGGTAGGCCACGTCGGCCACCCGGTTGAGTGCGTTCCAGCCATGCTTGGCGGCGTGCGCGCACAGAAACAGGATCTGGTCCTCATGCCCGGGCGTGCGGACCCGGACGCCGCCGAGCTCGATCTCGACCGCCCGCTTCCAGAGCGGCTCCGGGCCGGCCGCGAACGGGTAGAAGTCGGGCAGCAGGCCCCAATGCAGATCGACGTGGCGCAAATCGCGGGTGCGCGAGAAGACCAGTTCATTGTCGCTGAAGAAGCGCGACCGGATAAATTGGGGATTGAATTCGCGGCAGGTGAATCCATCCGCAATCAGAAGCTCCGACGCATCTTCGATCCGCGCGGCGGGAATCATCAGGTCGAGATCGGTGAAGCTCCGGAGCGCCGGGTCGCCGTAGGCCATCACACTGAGCGCCACCCCTTTGAACGCGAGCGCCTCGATTCCGATCGAGCCGAACCGGGCGAGGATGTCGAGCAGGTCGCGGGTGAGCCGCCCGGCACGAAGCGTACATGCCTCGCCGGCTATCCGTAGCGTGCGCATCACCGTGGGGGGAACTTGTCCGGGCGCGGCGGCGAGGGCCCATCGCGCGACCAGCGGCATCACGGCGTTGCGCTCCGCCATGGCGATGAAGCGCGGCCAGTCGAGGTTGGGAACCAGCGGCGCATCGCGATCGTCGGCGGCTGCGCCGCCGGCGGGCCGGCAGCATCGGAGGAGCAGCGCGGCTTCGGGAGTCAGATCGGGCGGAGTTTCTGGCGTCGGCGGCATCGCCTATTCAATCTGTATGACGGCGCGCCAGCCGGCAAACCGGGCAGGCAGGGGTCGGCCGCTGCCGTATTTGTCACCTGGGTGCACCTGGGTTGGCGGCGGTTGGGAAGGAAGTATCCATTAACCTGCTACAGCGTGGTACGGCTAGGCGAGGATAATATATTCGCGAGTACTTGCCAGAACTAAGGTTGTTGCGCTACATAGGCCGCTGAGGGATAATCCGCGAAATTCTCGGGGGCGTCCGATACGGGGGATAAAACTGTACAGGCTGAGGTTGTGGTGTCTGGAATGATGCCCCGGGGATGTATCGCTCGACTTTCATTAGTAATTGTTGCGCAGAATTAGAACCGCAAAGTTTTTCGCAGTTTTCAGCGAAGGTGGCATCTATATCATGAAATCACCCCTACGGTTGCTGATCGTAGCCATGGCCATGGTGCTCGTTTCTTACGCTCTGCCCGCGTATGCGCAGAGCGGCAGTTGGGCAGGTGGGCCCTCCGATGCAGGCGTGAGCGATGCGCAGGCAATGGACAGCGCCATCAACGGCTTCGAGGACGCGGCCCACACGAGTTTCCAGGGGACAACGCTGGATTGGACCTCTCATCACCTGGTGTTCTCGGTCCCCAGCGATCCGGACAATCAGGATCAGGTCGAGAAGGACCCGCGCTATTGGCTGCAGCGAATTCGCCGGCTGCAGCACAATACGGTGCCCGCCATCAGCACCGATGCGGTTGACAGTGACGCGGTCAGCGCCGATGCGGTTGACGCGAACGAGGGTTTCGTCGGCGACGTGAAACCGGGCGCGAAACCTACGCCCAAGCCGAAAAAGCTCCCGGCGATCAATAAGGACTGGGCGGTCTCGTTGGGTGCCGCCGGCTCCACGGTTGGCAAGGGTCAGTACCCAGCGATCTACACAGTGAGCAACACGCCAAACTGCGCCAATGATTACGCGGCGTACAACACGAGCATTGCGGGAGCGGCGACGGCGACCAAAGCCACTGGCACTGGAACTTTCGCGAATAATACTTCCGCCGCCGGCAATACCGTGGTTATCAACGGCGTGACTTTGACTGCCACCGGCATAGGTACCGACTTATTTACTGGCGAGCCCAGCAGCGGAAACACGACGACCGTCGACACCATTGCGTACAAGTGGACGACTACTACTTGCACCACGGCGCCATGCATCGTCCGCACCGGCACTACCAGTACAAACGCGACCAACCTCGAGACGGCCATCAATGGCGGCTGTACTACGGAACCCAATACGGTTTGCAACGTAACGGCCGCCAATCCGGGCGCCACGGCGGCGATTAGCAGCAGTAACACTACCGAGGTCCTCGTGGTCAACACGACCGGCAGCGCAATTCCTTTCAGTACGAGCGCCGGCGCCCAAACCTTATCGCCGACCTCGCCCGCGTCGATTTCAGCGCGCAGTGACTTCAGGCACCAACTTCGCGCTCTCCACCAGCCTCGCTACCTCTGCCACGAATCTCACGTCCGCGATCAACACCAACACCAGCACTGATTTAGTCACTGCTGTCCGCGGGGCCCACGTCGGTCGCGCTGACGGCGAACACGGGCGGAACCGGGGGCAACTCCATCACCACCACGGAGACCATGGCGGGCTTCTCGTTCGGCGGTGGCACGCTCGCCGGCGGCACGAACGCGCAAGCGAATATCGTCGCCTTCAACAACCTCTATCTAGGTTCGGGGACGATAACACCAACCGGCCCTTGCGCGACTGCTGCCACTGGGCCCTCCGTCGCGTGGGCATACGTCACCGGCGGCTCGACCCCCAGCGGAGCGACCGCCGTTACCTCTGCGACGACCACGCTCGATGGTACCCAGCTGGCATTCGTGGAGAATTCGTCCACCGGTGTTGGAACCCTGGTGGTGCTGAGGCCGGCGGTTAACAGCTCGCTGAGCGCTACCAATCCAGGCGTGCCTACCTATGAAGCGCCCGCCAGTTATCCAGGTTGCACGGCGCCCTGCATGACAACGGTTGCCTTCAACAACGGCAAACTCGATGGCATCTCTTCGGTGTTCTACGATTTCAGCGGGTCCGACACGCTCTATGTCGGTGATAACAACGGCAACGTGCATAAATTCACCACCGTTTTCACAGGCACGCCCACCGAGACGATAACGGGCGGATGGCCGGTCAATGTGGGATCCACCACCGCTATCCTCACCAGTCCAGTCTACGACGTCTCGCACTCGGTGATATATGTGACCGCCTCAACCGGGATTCTTTACTCGATCAACACCAGCACACTCGCGGTAACGCCGACGAAGGCGGTAGCCGTGGGCCTTGGCATCGTGGATTCGCCGCTGGTAGATCCCAGCGCTGGGACCAGCGGGACGATCTATGCGTTCGTGGGCGACGATAACACCGTCACCAGCAACTGCTTGTTCGGCGCTTTCCCATGCTCCGCGATCTTTCAGTTCAAGAACGGTTACGCGTCAGGGAACGCAGGCGTAGAAACGACGCTGAGCTACGGATCGGCCACGATTCCTCTGTACACTGGCACGTTTGACGACGTCTACTACAACTCGTCGGTTGCGACCGGAAACATCTACACCTGCGGTCAGGTGGGCTCACAACTGGCGATGTACAAGGTGCCAATTACCGCAAACGCCACGCCCGGGACCGGCACCATTGGGGCGGACCTAAGCACCGTCACCGTCGGTGGCGGTCCAACCTGCTCGCCGGTCAGTGAAATCTACAATGGCACCACGGACATAATTTTTGCGGGCGTGAATGAAGACGCCGAGAGCGTGACCGGATGCACTACCGGCGCGTGCATCTACAACTTCGTCATCACCGGCGGCGCCACTCCGAGTACGATTTCCCACGGGTTGCCGTCGGCCGCCGGCTCCAGCGGAATACTGCTGGACAACACCGCAGCCACGACCGGAGCGTCAAATGTTTATTTCTCGACGCTGGGCAACCAGAGCTGCGCGACCTCGGGCGGCAGCGCGGGCGGATGCGCAATCCAGGCTTCGCAATCGGGGCTCGGAGAATAGGTTTATCCAACGGGCACAATCGCGTAGGTTAAGAGTATGAAGAAAGCGGAACAGAGCCGTCAGCAACCGAAACCATCAGCGCGCAAGCCTTACCAGAAGCCCGCCTTCGAGCGCGAGCAGCTCTTCGAGACGATGGCGCTGGCGTGCGGGAAGACTCTTACCAGTCACACTTCGGGGTGCCACTCGTTGCCGAAGCATTCGTGAGCGGGCGATGCCGTGGCGAGAGAATCCGCACCGCGCCGTGAGCGAATCGGCTCCGAGCTGATCGCGGAGAGCCTGCGGGCGGGGCGCGCGGTGCGGATGCGGGTGACCGGGAGCAGCATGCTCCCGGCGCTGCGCCCGCGCGACTCGAGTGCGCGGTGTCGTTCGCAATCCGGCACTCCAACCTCGCGCGCCGCGCCGCGCTGAAGGTTCATTCCATTCTCTGAATCCTGAAAATCACCGGCTCCGAGCGCAGGCTGACGCCCGCATGAGTGAAGAAAAGGCGCACGGAGGCTACCAGACCACGATCGCGATCGGCGGGATGCCGATCGGGTTCCATAGCCAGAGCCGCGAATTCATCACGATGCTGGAGACGCGCTACGCGGGCTTCGTCGGCGCGCCCGCGGCGGCGAATCTGTGGCTTGAGGTCGAAGTGATCGAGCCGTCGCGAAATCCCGCCGAGGTGGAGCTGGAAGTCGGCTACCATGGCGGCCGCTGGATCATGAATCGCGGCGACTTCCACGCCGAGTGGGATCCGGCGGCGCGGCGCGGATCGGTGCGGCAGACGGTAAATCCATACTCGATCGATTCCGTGATCCGCATCCTGCACAGCATCGAGCTGGCGCGGGCCGCGGGAGGATTCCTGCTGCACTCGGCCAGCGCGGTGCGCAATGGGCGCGGGTTCCTGTTCTCGGGCGTGTCGGGCGCGGGCAAGACCACGATTTCGCGCCTGGCGCCGTCGGACGTGACGCTGCTGACGGATGAGATCTCGTACGTGCGGCGCGCGGCCGACGGCGCAGGCTACCAGTTGTTCGGCACGCCGTTCGCGGGCGAGCTCGGAATCCCCGGCGACAACGTCGCGGCGCCGCTCGCGGCGCTGTACCTGCTGGCGCAGGGCGCGGACAATCGCGCCGTCCCGCTGGAGGGGGCGTCGGCGGTGCGCCGGCTGATGCGCAACATCCTGTTCTTTGCCGATGACGCGGCGCTGGTCGAGGGCCTGTTCCGCGCCGCGTGCGAGTTCGTCGCGCGGGTGCCGGTGTTCGAGCTGACCTTCCGTCGCGACGCGAAAGTATGGGACCTGATAAGGTGATCGGCGGTTCGTGTCAGGGTTAGCAACTATGCTACAAAACGGGGAACGTTTCGGGGCGGAGAGACGCAAACAGCAGCCAAAGCTGTCTAAATCAACCTGAATCAGACGAGCGACCTGAATCCTATGAGCGAAAAATACATCAAGCCGAGCCGGGACATCGCGGCGCGGATGCTCGAGGACGAGATGATCGTGATGTCGGTCCGCGACTCGCGGGTCTACAGCCTCAACGCGACTGCGAGCGCCATCTGGGAGGCGGCCGACGGCGCCACCCCGCTGCGCGAAATCGTAGCGCGCACGGTGGTCGAAAATTTCGAGGTCGACGCGGAGACCGCGTACCAGGACGCGCTGGCGCTGGTCGAGGAACTCGTGCAGGAAGGGATTCTGCTGATCGCGGACCATCCGATCGCAGCGGAGGGCGTATGAGCTCAGTGACGGAGGCGCTCAGGGCCAAGGCCGCGCGGCTGGGCATCGCGCTCGCCGTGCATCTCGACCTGACCTGGCGATGTAACGAGCGCTGTGTGCATTGCTACCTCGATCACGACGATAACGGAGAGCTGAGCTACGAAGAAGTCGCGGGCCTGCTCGATCAGCTGGCCGAGTCCAAGGTGATGTTCCTGACGCTCAGCGGCGGCGAGCCGATGCTGCGCAAGGATCTGTTCGCGATCATCCGGCGCGCGCGCGAGCTGAGCTTCAACGTGAAGCTCAAGACCAACGGCATCCTGATCAGGGAAGCAGAGGCGGCGCGGCTGCGCGAGCTGGGCATCGACAACGTCCAGATCAGCATCTACTCGCATCGGCCCGCGGTGCACGATGCGATCACCAAGGTCAAAGGCTCGCTGGAGCGCACGCTCAGCGCGATCGAGTTCCTGGTCGGGCAAGGACTGAAAGTGACGATGGCGAACGTCGTGATGAAGCAGAACCGCTTCGACTATCCGCACGTGCAGGCGCTGGCGGCCGAGTTGGGCGCGCATTTCATGATCGACCCGACGATCACGCCGCATATCAACGGCGATCGCTCGCTGCTCAAGCTCAACATGGGGCATATCGAGCTCAGCGAGGTGCTGCACGACACGACGATCGGCGGCGTCGCGGAGCAGGTGCCGGCGCGCCCGGCGACCGAGGACGACCTCGACGGGTTTCCATGCAGCGCCGGCCACAGCTCGTGCTACGTGTCGCCGTACGGCGACGTGTACCCGTGCGTGCAGTTCCCGCTGCCCAGCGGCAATATCCGCAAGCAGCGTTTCGACGACATCTGGAAACATTCGCCGCAGCTGCTCGAGGTGCGATCGATCCGCGAGCGCGACCTGCCGGTGTGCTCAACGTGCTCGAACATCACCGGATGCTCTCGCTGTCCGGGGCTGGCGTACATGGAGGGCAACATGCGCGGGCCGTCGACGGCGGATTGCGAGAAGTCGTACGCGAAGACCGGAGTTCCCAGCGCGAATATGGAGATCCGATCGAAGAAAACCGGAGTGCCGGTGGACAAGCTCTTCTCGTAGGCGGGAGCGGCGAGGACACGGAAGCGCCGGGATGAGGCTGCGGGCTCATCCCGGCGCTTCCGCGTCTGTGGGGCCATGCGCGGCGCGCGGCGACGGCTACGGCGCCGTGCGACGGGCGCGCGCGGGTGGGACCGCATCCGGGCGCTGGCGCGCCCGGATGCGGGAGGCGAGCAAGCAGGCAAACGGCGCGAGTCCTCCGGGCTCGCGCCGTTTGCCTGCCGGCTGGCGTTGCGCCGACGGTCTGCGTCGGCGCCCCTCTCCAAAATCAGTGCCGCCGGCGGCAGTATTCGATCGAGTGCTGCGCCCGCGACCGGCTCAAGTACCGAATCTTTGTGCGGCGCGAACTTTGGCTTTCGCCGCTTCTTCTTCGCGATTCCGCGACGGCGCGGCGGTTTCGAGCGATCGGAGCAGGCGCGTCGATACCTCGGCGATACCCTCCACCGCGGCGCTGAACGACTCTTCGTTGGCCTTCGACGGTTTGTGGAAGCCCGTGATCTTTCTCACGAACTGGAGCGACGCGGCTCGAATCTCATCCGCAGTGACTGGCGGCTCAAAATTGAAGAGCGGTCTGATGTTCCTGCACATTGGTTATGACCTGTAAGTCTCAAAAAAACTTTCAGTTCTTCGTCTGCGATGCTTCCTCAGCTTTGGAATCGATCGCGCGCTGGATGACGAATGCGCGAATCGCCGCCGCCTGCTTGCGATCGATATTCTTGGCGAACGACACCATCCCCTGATCGCTCTCCTTACCCCCAAGCACAATGTCATACCAGCCATCATCATCGAGAAGCTTGCTGTAACGAAGATCCGGATTGAGCCCTCCACTCACCACATCGATGCCATGACACATGACGCAGTTGCGCCCGTAGAGAGTCTTACCTTGTGCGATGACTGCGGCGCTTGCGGTCTGCTTCGGCGGATCCAGCACCCTGACCGCTTCGGCCGGCGGCGGCGGCAAGGTCGCGGTAGCGCCTAATTTGAAGACCAGCAGCCTACTGATGTTTCGCTGAGGACCCGAGATGGTCGAAAGCGGGCCGCCCAGGATCGCATAGCTACCGCCCCATCCCGCGAGCGTCGCGACGTATTGCTCGCCGTCGACCTCATAGGTCATCGAGCCTCCAATGATCGCCGTCTGGACCGGCGTCGACCATAGCTTCTGTCCGTTGTCCGCGCGATAGGCTGCGAAGTTATGCTGCGCATTGCCCTGGAACACGAGATTCCCCGCGGTGGTCATGATGCCGCTGGCCCAGGGACCCATGTGCTGGTAGCGCCAGACTTCCTTCTGATGCACGGGATCCCACGCGAGGAGAAATCCCTTCTCTCCTTTCAGCGCCTTCTTCCTTACCCCGAGATCTGCGACCGTCACCTTTGAAAGATCGATGGCCATGTTGTTGCCGACGGTTGTCGGTTTGAAATTCTTGTCCGAGGCGAACGCGAAGGCTTCTTCTTGCGCCGGGATGTACACCAACCCCGTCTGCGGGTTGAAGGCCATCGGTTGCCAGTTATGCCCGCCGCTCGGCGCCGGTGTGATCTGGAACAGCTTGCCAGTCTTATCGTAGCGCGCTTCCGGATTTTCGATCGGGCGTCCATTCTTAGGGTCGATGCCTTTAGCCCAATTGACCGGCACGAAATTCTTCGCCGATATTAGCTCGCCAGTCACGCGATCGAGCACATAGAAGTAGCCATCCTTGCCCGCCTGCATCGCCACCTTGCGAGGTTTGCCATCGATAGTAAGATCGGCGAGAACGACGTCCTGGGTGGCATCGTAGTCCCATACGTCACCTGGCACGACCTGGTAGTACCATACGTACTCACCAGTCGAGCCCTTAAGCGCGATGATCGAGGTCAGGTACAGATTGTCGCCGCCGCCGGGGCTACGATGTTTCTGGTCCCACTCCGTGCCGTTGGCGGTGCCGAAGTAAAGTATGTCGAGATCCGGGTCATAGGAGATCCCGCCCCATACCGTGCCGCCGCCGCCGCGCTCCCACCACTTTCCGGTCCAGGTCTTAGCCGCTTTCTCCATCGCCGGACTCTCGAAGCCTTTGGCTGGATCGCCAGGCACCGTATAGGTGCGCCACAGCAGCTTGCCGCTTTCAGTGTCGTAGGCTGACATATATCCGCGCACGCCGTACTCGGAGCCGCTGTTGCCGATTACAACTTTGTCGTTGAAGACCCGCGGCGCCGACGTGATCGTGTAAGGCTTGGTCGTATCGACCGTGGTCACGCTCCACGCCGGCTTGCCGGTAGCCGCATCGAGCGCGATCAGCCGGCCATCGATAGTGCCCACATAGACCTTGCCTTTCCAAACCGCGACGCCGCGGTTAACCGCATCGCAGCAGACATGGATAAGTATTTCTCGCCCTACCTTGGGATCGAAGTCCCATAACAGCTTGCCGGTCTTGGCATCGAATGCCTTAACCATGCTCCACGCGGTCGTGATGTACATGACGCCGTCGACCACGATCGGCGTGGCTTCCTGGCCGCGATCGGTATCAAGGTCGTAGTACCACGCCAGCCCTAAGTCCTTGGCGTTGTCGGCGTTGATTTTCTTGAGCGGGCTGAAGCGCTGCTCGTTGTAGGTCCGGCCATAGGTCATCCAATTGCCGGGTTCCTTGTCCGCTCCGACAAGCCGCGCGGAATCGACTCGCGCTGGTGCCGGCGTCGCGGCAGCCCCTGCAGGCGACCCCTGAGACTGCGCAAGGGCGCTGTAACCCAAAAGTCCTAGCGCGCCAAGCGTCAGAATGATTCCAGCTAGTGCAAGATGACTGGACTTCACGATCATCGGGACCTTATCTCCTTCTTTATGTCGAGCCGTCGCAGCTTGAGTATGCGACCTTGCCGATGTCGAGACCCTTCGATCAGCCGCGCGACTATGCTTCCCAACCACGGCTGTACGCGAATGTCGCGGTACGGACATACCACGCCGTCGCGGAAAGTCCATATCCGCATTCACCTTCGCAAGCAGCTTGTTGAGAGCGGCTAGGACGGAAGGACGGGGCGGCGCGACAAGTCGCGGCTGGTCTTCACGTCGCGATAGATCAGCGCGGAGTCGGCGTCCGGAATTTTTGCGCATCGATTCGACGACCCCGTGATGCGGTGACAGGCGGCAAATCGGATCGGCCGCGGCGGCATTTCCCGCCAGCATAAACGCCTGACACCGGCATCCCCCGAAATCGATTTCTTTCCTGGCACAACTGCGGCATGGCTCCAGCATCCAATCGTCGCCGCGAAATGCATTCATCGCGGGCGAGTCGCGCCAGATTTTTCCCAGGTCGTCGTCGCGCACCGTCTCGAAGCGCAGGCCCGGGATCACCGCGGCGGCGTGGCACGGCATCACTTCGCCGATCGGATTGATGCACATATAGCTGCGGCCCCATCCGCCCATGCAGGGCTTCGGCTCGCCCGAGAGATAATCGTTTTGCACGAACACGACCTCGAGCGTGCCGCGATATTTCGCGATCGCCTCGCGCGCGATTTCCTCGGCGCGATCATACTGCTCGCGAGTCGGCATCAAGGCGCTGCGATTCTCGGCCGCCCACGCATAGAACTGGGTATTTGCCAGCTCCAGGCGCTGCGCGCCAAGCTCCAACGCGAGCGCGATCAGGTCGGGCACCTCGGCGATATTCAGCCGATGGATCACGACGTTGAGCGTGAACGGAAACCCAATTTTGGTGATGAGCCGCGCGACGTCGAGTTTTTTGCGATGCGATCGCACGCCCGCGATCAGCTCGGCGCTTTCGCGCGCGGCGCCCTGGACGCTTAGTTGAATATGGTCGAGGCCCGCCGCGCGAAAGCGCCGCAGCTTGTCCTCGTCGAGCAGAGTGCCGCCGGTGATCAGGTTGGTATACAGATCCGCGGCTCGCGCGTGCACGATCAGTTCGACCAGGTCGCCGCGAAGCACGGGCTCGCCGCCCGAGAGATGCAACTGCACGACGCCCAGCTCGGCGGCTTGCGAGAACACGCGCCGCCACTCGTCGGTCGAGAGTTCCGCGCGCGAGCGCTGGAAGTCGACCGGGTTGGAGCAGTACACGCATCGCAGCGGGCATCGGTAGGTGAGCTCCGCGACGAGCGTATATGGACGCGGCGCCGCGCTCATTGGAGCAGCCCGCGCGCGCGAATCGTAGCCAGGAAATCCATCACCTCGCGCGCCAGCGCGTCGCGATCGGCGCCGCCATAGTTCTTCGCCAACTGGTCGACGATTTCATCTGTGGAATGCGTGCCGTCGCACAGCCGCACGATCGCGGCGCCGGTTTCATTGAGCGCCAACGCGGCTTCCGGGAACAGGATCAATTCCTGCCCCGCGATCGGGTCGAACTTGAGCCGCGCGCGCGCGGCCAGCCGCGGCCGCCATGCGTCATCGGCGCTCATTACAGTGGGCGCGGATCGTGCCATAGCGGCGGCAACAGTCCGGGGGAAACGTACGCGAAGTGAATTGCGTCGAGCAGCCCCCAGAGTATGTGACACTTGACCGTGAGCGCTTCGGCCGCGCGATCCTGCGACTCGCGCGTGGTGCAATGCGCGACGACGTATTGCAGGCCGAACTCCGAGTCGCGCGGCGCCTGCACCAGCCGTCCGCGAAAATATTCCAGGCCGCGGCTGTCCAGCCACGGGTAAAGTTTCTCGAGCACCGCGATCCGATCGGCCATCAGCGTCGGCGCGAACAACTCCGTCAGCGACGATGCGACCGCCTCGGTCAGCGGACGCGACGCGCACAGATGCAGATACGCGTCGACCGCGAACCGCACCCCCGGCAGCACGTAGCGCAGACTCGCGACGTCGGCGACGTCGAGGCCCGCAGCCTCCGACAGCTTGTACCACTTGCGGATGCCGCCCTCGTTGTCGCCGATCCCGTCGTGATCGGTGATGCGGGTGATCCACGCGCGGCGAAATTCCGGGTCGTCGGCCTTGGCCAGGATCAGCGCGTCCTTTTTCGGAATCGTCCACTGATAATAGAAGCGATTTTCGATCCACGCCTGCAGTTGCCGCCGGGTGAGCTTGCCCTGATGCATCAGCACGTGAAACGGATGCTTGTCGTGATAGGCCGCCTCGCCAATCGCACGCAGGCGCGCGACGAATTTTTCCGGCGAGTCGGGCGCCGCGACCGCGCGAGTCTCGGAACGATTACTTCCTGCCATCTCCTTCGCGCCTCAGGTCACAGCGTAAAGTCCATGCCGTCCTCGGCAACTTTCCAGCCCGCTTTCTCGACCTCGCGACGCTCGGGCGAAGTCTCATCGAGGATCGGATTGGTGTTGTTAACATGAGTATAGATTTTTCTTGATCGCGAGATGGCTGAGCCGCGCGAGACTGCCCGCCGGCCCGGAGATCGGGATATGCCCCATCGCCGACGCGGTCCGCGTCCCCGCGCCGCGGCGCTCCATTTCATCGTCCGACCAGAAGCTGCCGTCGAACAGGATACAATCGCACGCGGCGGCGACGCCGATAAACTCGTCATCGATCTGCTTGATCGCGGGCACATAGAGGATCGACGTGCCGGCGCGCGGGTCGATGATTTTGTACGCGACGACGGCCCCATCGTGATTGGCCGGCGGCGTTTTCACGTAAGTCGGCACTTTGCCGTTGACGAAAAATGCCTCGAAGCCGAGGCCGGCATCCGATCGTTTCAGCTTTGCGATTCTTCGACGATCATCGAGCGGAATCTCTCGGGCTGAATCAACGACGCCGAAAGTCGGGATTCGACGCGAACACCCAGTCGAAAACCCGCGCCGTGCAATAGAGCTGTATAGGCTGCGCCTCGCGCAACGATAACAGTCCGGTAATGTGATCGAGTTCCGCATCGGAAAGCAGGACCGCGTCGATCGCCGATCCTCGCGCGCGGTTCTTTGGCAACAGGTCGGGGAATGAAAAAATTTGTGCGCGCAGGTCGGGGCTCGCGTTGAGCAGCGACCATCGCGAACCGTCCGCGCTAATCGCTACCGAGCATTGTGTCCGCGCCTTCGCGCGCAGCGCGCCCGTCCTCAGCCCGCAGCAATTGACGCAGTTGCAGTTCCACTGCGGAAAGCCCCCGCCGGCGGCGGAACCGAGGATATGGACCCGCACGACTGCCGGGTCTTAGGATTCCTGATCGCTTTCCGGGCTGTTGGCGCGAATCAACGGCCGATTCGGCACGCGCACCCGGGCGTCGTCGGCGAGCGCCGAACTGTAGCAATTGATTTCCGCGTCCATCCGGATCTCGACGAACTCTGGCTTCTTCCACTCACTCATATTTGAACTCCTGCGCTTGGCCCCAACTGTTTGTACACCAAAATGCCGCCGAGCTGAAACAGGCCGATTAGCCTCCGACGCCCCCATTATCGCGACCCTCTGAACAGCGGCGCCAGCGGAATCTTGAGCCCGGCATACAAAGCCCGGCGCGGCCCATACGACGGCGAAAATACCCCGATCCCGGTGCCGTTGCGGATCTGATAGGTGTGGTCGAACACATTGATCATCGCTGAGTCGCGCCTCGACGTTGCCGATCTTCGGCAGGCGGATACTGCGCACGATTGCCGCGTTGAATTGCAGAATCGGCGGCAGCTCGCCGGTATTCGCAAAACCGCGCCGATAACCGCTGCCCCAGATGGCGTCGGAGGTCAGCAGAAATCCCCATATTTGATAAGCCATGCCGCCCGATCCGACGAACATCTGATCGTCGTCAAGCGTCACCCAATGGTTCGCGATGTAGCCGATCTCCGCGGCGTCATCGGCGAGGAACGCGCCGGCACTGATCTTTTGGGCTTGCAGCACCGCGTAGGAGAAATTCAGGTACGCGGATAACCCTTCTTGCTCGTAGGTCAGGGTGAAATCGGATCCCCAGGCCCGGCTGCTGCGATACTGGAGCGGGGCGGTCACCACGCTGCCGGCCAGCTGCGCGAGGTCGAGCTGGTCGTGGCCGATTTTGTAGAAGCCATCGATCCCGACGTTGAGCCCGCCCGCGATACGCTGCCGGATGCCGACGTCGAAATAGTCGTCGCGCTCCGCTTCGATCTTGTCGTTGCCGCTGTTGACCGGCGCGGCGTTGGTGGTGTCGGCGAATTTCTGCACCGTCTCGAGCGCGACCTGATCGAACGGCGGCACCTTGAAGTAGCGCGCGTAGCCGGCGTGCAGAATGGTCCGCCGGGCCAACTCGTATTCGGCCGCGAACCGCGGGCTCACCTGGTTCTGGGTCACGAACGCGCTCATCCAGTCCCATCGCGCACCGAAATTGATCGTCAGCTTCGGCAGCGGATGCCATTCGTCCTGCGCGTAGAATCCCAGCAGCCACGCGATTTGATTGTTGTTGTCGACGATCGAGATCGGCGTGGTCCCGGTCTGCACGCCGCCCATCGCGGGAAACGTCTGCGCATGGTCGTCAAGCTCGATCGCCTCGCCGCTCAGGTAGAATCCCGCGCGCAAGGTGTTATGCGAGTCCGGCTTGTAGCTGGTGTCTTCCTGGATTCCGTTGATGAAGCCGGTGTGGAGAATCTTTGCCGCGACGCCGTTATAGATCAGATCGCCGACCTGGTCCGGACTGTACTTCAACTCGTAGTAGCGGCTGAATGCCGCCAGCTGATAGTTGAGGTTCTCGCCGACCGCGCCCTGCAGGGACGCGATTCCGTAGTAGTTCTGCTCGAACTCGTTTTCCTTGACGTCCGCCGATGGATAAGTCGGCACGCCCGCCAGCGTGAACTGCTGCTCGAGGCCGGGCTCCGGTGGAATCTGGAAAGAGTTCACCGCCGTGCCCGACACCAGCGAGAGCCGGGTCTGCGAATTCAGAAGATATGAGAGATAAGCAAATCCCTGGCCCTGCTCGGTATGGTCGTGATTGGGATCGGGACTGTCGTCCGGCGCCTGGAGGCCGAGATTGCTGCGCAGATAAAAGCCGCTCAGGTAGTAGCTGAAGCGCCCCTTGCATCCGCCGAGCTCGAAACTCGGTTGGAGCGTGTCGCGCTGTCCGCCATACATTTCCAGGTTGTCGTTGTCGGCGCCGCCATCGACGCATCCGTCCTTGGTATGGACATCGATCACGCCCTCGTTGCGATATCCGATCTCCGCGGGCATCACGCCGGTCAGCAGAGTCAGGCTGTGCACGAAGCGCGGACTGAAAATCTCGCCGAAGCTGGTCACCGCCTCGGGGAGGAACACGTCATTGATGCGATACTGGATACCGCCGCCGTTTTCTCCATGGATATGAATCTGCTCCTGTCCCTGCCCGTAGGAGTCCTGGCTCACGCCCGGCGCCTGCTGCAGGAGCTGCGAAAGAGGCGAGTTCTGTCCCTCGGGAAGACGATGAATAGCCTGCTGATCGAATCGATAAGCGGTGGCGCCGATATCGGGAGCCAGATCGTTGCGCGCGCGATCGAGACGCTCGGTCAACACCCGCAGTGTCAGCGGCGCTTTCGCTTCCATGGTCATGACGATCGGCTCGCTCCGCCTCTCGAGACTTAGCGCGACGACCTGGAGGGTTTGCTTGAACGCCTGCTTGGTCGCGCTGACGACGTAGGTCCCGGGCGCTACAGACTTGAAGACAAAGGCTCCCGCCGCGTCGCTGCGCGTGCGCGCAACCACGCGGGCGCCCAGCTCCAGCCTTACCTCGGCATCCGCGATCGGCCGCCCGAGCGCGTCTCTGACGGTGCCAGTCACCCGGCGCGCGGCGGTAGCCACTGGCGTCGCTTGCGATACTGACGCTTGCGGGAATGAGGAGCGACAACGCGGCCAGAATCAGGACGATCCTGGCATTGAGCGCGCGCCGCATAGACCAATGGCGCGAACCGCTAGTCCGCCGCGGATGCAGAAATCACCTTCAGAGTGGCAGCAGCCTCGCCGCCAGGCTCTCCTTGTACCATCGAGCGTAAATAGGCTGGGAACGCGACCGAAAACAATACCGCCTTCGAGGTGCTGCCATCCGCCAGAAAGGCGGCCGACCGACGCCGCGTGCGCAATCGCTGGCCGACAAGGGGCCGCCGCTGCGCGTGTGGGTCGTCTTTGTTCAGAAATAAATCGGATCGACGTAGAGCCCGTGCTGCTCCGAATCCGGAGGTTCGGCGATGCCGGGGCTCCACATGTTGAACGCTTCGATCTCGCGTCCCAAGGCGCAGATTCGCTCGCATCCAGGCGAGGGTTCGGACGTGAAGATGGAAAGCGTGTCGATCTTTTCACTACTCAGCGCAGCGCACCAGGCCCTCAGCAGACCCTCGAATTCATTTTCCGCACCCGCGATGAATCCGTAATCCAGCGTCAGCCCAAGACGCGACACCGTTCGACCGGTCCCGGATTCCGTTATCACGCTCAGCGAATTGCCGGCAGGCCAAACGCCGACCACAGCGCGATCCGTCATCCACAGATTCCCCCATGAGTACTGCTTCGGGGCGCGCTCCAGGCGCGCGGCTATCGATTCGATCGTGTATGGGACATACATCTCTTCGCGCTCGTGGGTAGCGTTCAGAATCTCCACGATACGAGCAGCGTCGAAAGCAGTTGCGGGTCGCCCTTTCGGCGGGCCCGCGAGATCTTTGCACGCGAGCTGAACGCGCAGCGCGGTGACGTGCCATTTGTTTGGAGTGTTGGCAAACCCGTGCTGCATTCCCGCGTTGCGCACCGAGATATACGCATTCGAACCGTCGACGTCTTTCCAGTAGTGATCGAACGCGCGATTGACGGCGCCCCACAGTCCCTTGCGCTGATGCCCCGGCATCACGCGCAGATGGACTACCGTCACGATCGGATGGATCACGCCGCCGATGCGGACCTTGTGCATCGCACCGCAACTGACGGCCGCGGGTTTATCGTCAACAAAAGCGATACCGACAGTTGCTTCTTCCATGAGGCGCGTAAAGGCGAAGTAGTCGTCGCCGCGGTCGAAGTAGATCGAGGTGTCGCCAAGCACAATCGGACAGCGCCGCTCGATCTCGGCCAGCGCGGCGGCGTCGGCGGGATTGGCCTTGCGGACTTCAAGCTTGAAATCGACCTGACGCTGCCAATCAGTTTTTGTGATCAGATGAGGCGGTTCAGCCTCGACCTCAAACGTCAGCCACCATTTGTTTCCCTTCGCCGTCGCGACAAGTGCTCTGATAGAAAATGCGAAGGCATGCTCGACTGTGAGGCTGGTAATACTCGCCCATGCGAGCCGAAAACCCGCGCCATCGCGCTTGCTCGTCCTCTGGTTCACTGCTTCCGTAGATTTCCTTGCGAAACTCGGGCGTGTAACGCGCACGATCTGCCGGCGATGCGCCCTCGCCCGCGGAAATCAGCCGCCCCAGATACCATCTCATCTGCTCACCGGCAGGCGACTCTGGAAGCTCCTGCAGCAACTGGGAATTCATGGTCCTCCTATAAGGGATGAGAAATCGTACTCTGCCAGACCTGAATCAGAGAGGTCCAGCGGATAGCGACCAATCAAGCGAGAGATCGACTTGCCGGAGCTCACGGACGGCAAATCACGCCGACGAAGAATCGCGCATGCGGATCAGCCGCGCCAATCCAATCCAGCCTCGGCGCATAAATTCGTCGGCGTCAGGCCCAGCGCCATTGTGAAAGCAGCGCCAGGACTGCTCCGGCGCTGGCCAGCGAGCCAAGACGTCCTCTACCCTGACTCCGCTCAGAACCTCTCAACCAGGTGTAGGTCAGGTTTCCGGCGACCCGCAAAACAGAAGCCGGTCCAGCGTGGCGCGTCTCGATTCTCCGCGTCCAGTTTGATGACCAATCGGGAGCTACCGGGAAAAGGCCGGGGTGTTTCCTGGAGATCACGCTGGCGCTGTCCGCAACCTCGCAAAACGGCTGGGCAACATCGCCAATGCCACAGCGCGCGTGGATGATGCAATAATTGCTATCGCAGGACGCAGTATGGCTCTCATTGTTTTCCTCCGCGGGATTAACGTTGGAGGGCACAGAACATTTCGCCCCAGCGTGCTCGCAAAGGAACTGGGCGCCTATGACGTCGTGAGTGTCGGCGCTGCAGGCACGCTGGTAGTTCGAAAACCCGGATCGCGCGTAAAGTTCTTGGCTGAACTGCGCCGTAGGCTGCCGTTCGAAGCCAAAGTTGCATGCTGCGACGGCAGAGATCTGGTCCGACTCGAAATGGAGAATCCGTTTGGATCTGAGCCGTCACGGCCCGAGTGTGTTCGATTCGTGAGTATCCTTTCCAAGGCTGGTCGCGGCAAAATCTCCTTTCCGATCGCCGTTCCCGGAGATGGAGAGTGGTTCGTGCGAATCATCGGATCGAAAGATCGACTTGTCTTTGGAGTCTACCGGCGCCACATGAAGACAATCGGCTATCTTGGTCGCATTGACGAACTCTTCGGTGCGCCGGCAACAACTCGCAGTTGGAACACAATAGTGTCAGTGCTGCGGATCTTGAAGACTTGCGACGCTCGCGTCCAATAGCTCCCGGGTGACGCGCCAACCGGAAGTTGACGCCGGGCAAAATCCGCTCACAACCGGCCCGAAGGAACTAATGAACCGGCCTCATACCCTGGCAGGCCGCTCGTTAGCCAGACGGCTATTCTTTTCCTAGCCAGTTGGTTTTCCTCAGAGTTGGTGATTTTTTATAAAGTGAAGATGAATTTTATGCGCACTGCTGCTTGGCACAGCAATGGAACCACCCTAGTTCCATCATCTCGCCAAAAAAAGGAGGTCATCCTGAGCGCAGGCTGCCGGAGTCGAAAGATCGAAGCTACCCTCTCGACTTGGTGCGCAAAGATGGATCTCCTCGGCGCTGCAGTTCGCGGTCCGCACATCGCGTCCTAACCAACGGCCAGTTTTCATCGCACCAGCCTGCGTTCAGGCGTTCGAGTTTAGAATTAGCAGGTCGTGTCAGTTGTAATTTCCATTCGCAGCATGACTGAGTCACTCGGCCGTGCTCATGGCGATACTGCAGTGCCGGGGATATTCACATTTGAGTGGTAGGTCGAGAGGGTCGTTTCAATCCTTCGACTCCGGCAGCCTACGCTCAGGATGACCTTCGTTTTCACCGACCCAATGAGACGGCAGTGGTTCTGGTGGCGTTCCAAGCGGCGGTGAGCACTGAAGTCGTTTTCATTTTTGTTAAAAAATCACAGACTCTCAGTGGAGATCAGCCTCTGCTCTAGGCCGAGCCTCGGAGCCGCGGTACGCAGTTTACGGCCTGGTACCGAACGCGCCCAGCGGTGAAATTGGACCACCCCAAGCTGATCGCCTTTTTTGAAACCAGTAGTTAGGACGACCAACCGCTGACTGCGCGCCGCCTCGGCAGCAGCGCGAAACACTAGTCCGGGCCGACGCGGAGATCACCTTCAGCGGAGAGGAGTCCTGGCCGCCGGGCTCGCCGTCTGCGAGAACCTCGCGCGCGTGGGACTCCTGACACTGCCGCGAGGCGCGCTGGCCTTAGCGATTCTCTCTACCTGGTCCGCCTGATAACGTTGGGTGCCCTGCCGAGCGGGAGATTTGCCGCGCGGCCGTCACTGGAGACGGACCCGTGACCAGGATCTTCACCCTCACCCCTGCACAGCGCGACGCGTTCAAGCGATCCGGCATCTTGCGGCTCGACGGCCTGTTGTCGACCGAGAGCGTGCGTCGCGCGCGTGAAGCAGTGTTGCGGCGTCTTGAGCGGCTGAGACTCTGGAAGGCCGGTGCCTGGCACCTCGACGCTCTGCCTAGACCGCAATGGCCGGACACGGGACTGAAGACGTCCCAGGTGATCGGCAACCGGCATCCCGAGCTGGCGGCGCTGCTCGAGGAATCGGCGCTCGCGGCCGCTGTCGATTCGCTGCTGGAGGGGCGCCCATACGAGCGGCCCGGACCCAATCGGCGGCCACAGGTGCTCTTCACTTTGCCGAACGCGCAGACGTGGACCGTTCCATCCGGCTGGCATTCGGACAGGCCGCGCCTGGCGAGCGGCCAAAGTCCCGGCGTGCAGCTGTTCGCCTTCCTGGATGTGGTCGAGGCGCGCGGTGGCGGCACCCTTGCCATCGCTGGTTCGCACCACCTACTGAATGAAGGGCGAGCGATTAGACCCTCGAAGTTCGGGAGGCTCCTGCGCGCCGATCCATTCTTCGCCGACCTGCTGGCCGCGGACCCTCCGCCGGGTAGTGCGCAACGCGCGGACCTGCTTCACCGGACGGGCGCTGTGGGCGATGTGCCGCTGCAAATCGTGGAGATGACCGGCGCTCCGGGCGATGTCTGGCTGATGGACTTGCGCCTGCTGCACGTAGGCCCCCCGAACGCCACCGAGCGCCCGCGTATGATGCTCACCTTTCGCTACGAGCGCTCGGACCTGTTGCACGAGGTGGCGGACGCCTTCGGCTGGCGTTGAGGTGCGTGCCACCTCACTGACCCTGCGCCGCCGCGGGCGCGGCGCGTAACTCTAGTCCGCGGCCGATGCTGAGATCACCTTCAGCGTCGTGGAGTCCTGGCCGCCGGGCTCATCGTGGCCCATCGGTTCCCACTTCACCCACTTCAGGTCGAGCACGAAAATCGCGTACAGGACCGGAACCAGCAGCAGCTCGATAATCGTCGCGACGCTCAGTCCGCCGATTTGCGCATAACACATCGGCTGCCAGAGCGGTCCGCCGTTCTTCGCCAGCGGAACCAGCGCGAGCACCGCGGCGCCGACCGTGATCATCACCGGCCGCAGCCGCTCGATCCCCGCATCCAGCACCGACTCCATGAACGGCTCGCCCTTCTCGTGCATCTCCTCGATAAAGTCGAACAGCACGATCACGTGGCTCACGATGACACCCACCAGGCTGCACACGCCGAGAAAGGCCATGAAGCCGAAGGGAGATCCCATGATCAGCAACGCGCCCAGCGCGCCGACTACCCCGTAAGGCACCGCGGCAAACACCAGCCACGGCTTGACCGCGTTGTTGAACTGGATGACGAGTGCGACAAAGATCATCGCGCACGAAATCGCAAGCACGATCGAAAGATCGCGGTTGCCGCGCACCGACTTTTCGTACTCGCCGCCGAGCATCATCGTGTAGCCGGGCGGCAGGGTCTTCTCGAAGGCCCTTAGCCGCGGCATCGCGGCGTTGAGCAGCTCCGAGGGGAGCACTCCCGCGACCGGCAGCGCGAGCACCGTGATAGTGCGGAACTTGTCGCGCCGCACGATGCGCTCGTTCTCCATGTCGTAGCTGACGGTGGAGATCGCTCGCAGCGGCACTTTCTGTGTGCCGTTCGAGGAATAGACGTAGAGATTCTCCAGGTCGGCGACAGTGGAACGCTCGTCGCGGCGCAGGCGCATCAGCACCGGTATCTGGCGGTCGCCCTCGCGCAGTCCGGCGACCAGCCTTCCGCTCAGGCCCATAGCGGTCGATTCCGCGACGTCCTGATTGGTGACGTTGGCCAGGTTCGCGCGGTCGGGCTGCACCTGCAGATTGGCGACCAGCACTTCGCCCAGCCAATCGTTGCGCACGGTCTGCGTGATCGGCAGACGTGCGGAAGATTTCTTCGACCTGGGCGGAATATTTCCGCAGCGCATCGATATCGCGCTTCTGCAGCAGCGGGCTCACGTCGGCGCGGCCCGCGATATGTACCTCGATCGGAAATTTGACCGGATTGGTCTGTAACTGGCGCGCGTCGACGTAGGCGCCCGGCACTTGCGCCGACAGCGCGGCCTGCAACACCGGCACCAGCTCCGGCATCATCTCCTTCTCCGCGATTTCAATTACCACCTGCGCGTAGTTGGGCTGCACGGTTTCCGGCGAGATCGATACCCAGAAGCGCGGGCCGCCGCCGCCCACGAACGTCGTCATCGATTTCAGCAAGCCGGAAGCGTCGCCATGGCCGCCGGGATGATGGGCCGCGAAGTCGCGCGTGGTGTCCTCGATGATCCTCCTGACCTGCGTTGCCGTCGCCGTCGTCGCCGAGAGCGCGGCGTCGTTGGGCAGCCAGATGTCGACGTAGGAAAGATACTGAACGTCATTCGGGAAAAACGCGCTCTTGAGCTGGAAGCCAAAGTAGAATCCGACCACCAGTATCCCAATCGACGCGAGGAACGACATCCAGCGGTGCTCGATGCACCATTCGCCGAGCCGGAAGTAGCGCCCACTGAAGCCCTGATGTCGCCGCTGTTCCATCGGCAAGGTCAACACCTTGGCCGGGCGCAGCAGATAGTAGCCGAGCAGCGGCACGAAGGTCATCGACACGATTCGCGACGAGATCAGCGCCGCGGTCATCACGATCGGCAGCGTCACCAGGAATTTCCCGGTGTCGCCGCTGACCATCAAGAACGGCAGATACGCGACGATGTTGGTGATGGTCGCGAACAGGATCGCGCGCGCCAGCTTGGTCGGGCCCATCCACGCGGCGATCACCGGCGGATGGCCGATGTCGAGATCGCGCTTGATCGCGTCGCCGGCGACCACCGGATCGTCGACCAGCAGCCCGAGCGCGATGATCAGCGACGCGATCGAGACCTGCTGCAGATCCAGCCCCAGCACCTCGATCATGCCGAAGGTCATCGCCAGCGTCAGCGGGATGCCCAGGCCGATCACGACCGCCGAACGCCATTCCCAGAAGCCCAGCATCGCGATCACCACCACCAGCACGATCGCCTCGTACAGCGCGTGCATGAAGAGCTCGGTGTTCTCCTCGACCTGGAGCGGCTGATCGGAGGTGCGAGCGATGATCAGGTCTTCGGGTATCTGCTGGCGCAGCAGCGCGAGCTCGCGATCGACCGCGGTTCCAAACGCGGCGATCTGCGCGCCCGCGCGCATCTCGGCCGCGAGCGTTATCGCGCGATCCGTCTGCCAATGTCCCTGCGGATCGTGCCAGGTGTACGAGTTGAGCAGCTTGGGCGGGCTGATGTAGCTGCGCGAGATGTCGACCAGATCGCGCAGGTAGACCGGCGAGCCGCTGGCCGAGCGCGCGATCATCACGTCGCCGATTTCCTCGGGAGTGCGGAAATCGCCCGACGGATGCACCACGAGCTGGGCGTGGCCGACCTCGAGCGTCCCGCCTTCCATGGTGACGTTGCGCGCCGCGAGCGCCTGCGCGATCTGATTGGGAGTGATTCCGTAAGCCGCAAGCCGGTTCTGCGAGTAGTCGAGCGCGATCTGCTCGGCATAGACGCCCTTGCGAGTGACCTTGGAGACCTGCGCCGCGGAGGCCAGCCCGCGCTCGAGTAGCGCGGTAAAGTCGTCGAGCTCGCGATAGGTATATTTGTCGCCGGCGACCGCAAGGAGCGCGCCCTCGGTCTCGGCCGGATCGTGCACCACGATCGGTTCCCACAGATCGGGATCCCACAGCGCGGTGCCGAAGCGCTGCAGGATGAATTTCTCGGCCGCCGACGACAGCGCCTTAGCGGAAGCAGCGCCGGCGTCGAACCCGACAAAGCCGGGGCCCTGGAATGCGACGACGTCGGTCACGCCCGCGCTCGCCTCGAGACCGGCGGCGATGTCGCCCCCAATTCGTTTCACGCTGGCGGCGTTGGCCGCGCGCGGAAATGCCCATACGATCGTGTATCGCGACGCGGCCGCGGCGGGCGGAAGTTTCGCGCGCGCCTGTTGGATCGCGCGGCTGATTTCGCGCGCGCGGATCGAAATCGCGACTTCGCTCTCGCGCGGACTGGCCACCGTCAGCATCAGCGCCGCGGTGTCGCCGAAATCGCTATAGAACTGGATCGGGCCCGCGCCCTTGGGAAGCTCGTTGTTGATGCTGATCAGTTTCAGATCGATGTCGCTGAAAATCTTCTTGGTGTCGGGCAATCCCTCTTGAAGCTGGACGTTTACGATCGACAGGCCGTCGAGCGTGGTCGAGCGGATGCCGTACGTGGAACCGCCGCCTGGCATGTTCAGGTAGGTGCTCTCCGCGACCTTCTCCTCGATCCGGCGGGTCACCAGTTGCTCGACTTTTTCCGCGGCGACACCGGGCCATGGGCAGATCGCCTGCGCTTCGCGAATCGGAATGTCGGGGTCCTTGCGCTTGGGCATGCGCGCGTAGCCGTAAATGCCCCATATGACGACGGCAATCAGCGCTACCCACGCTATGTGGCGATTCTCGGTGAAGAAGCGCGCCGTGTTGTGGGTAGTCGCGATTAGTTCGGCGTCGCTCTTGTGAGCCATCGGTAGTCTCGCCAGCGCGCGCTACTGCACTACGTTCACTTGCTGGCCGTCGGTGACAATTGTCGCGCCCTGCACGATCACTTTGGCGCCGAGCTTGAGCCCCGATTTGATCGCGATACCGTCGCCGGCCATCGCGCCGAGCTGCACCGTGGTCAGCCGCGCGAACGATTTGCCGTCGCGATCTTCGACCTCGTAGACCGCGTAGCCGCGCGGATCGGAAGGCGGCCTGACCACCGACCGGAGCGGGACGACGGGTTCCAGAGCCATCGGCACGGCCGTCCCGAGATTGAGCGAGGCGACCATCCCGCTCTTGAGCCGGTCGTCGGCATTGGGAATCGTAACCTCGACGTCGAACAGCCGGGTGTCGGGATCGGAGATCGCCGCGACCTTGGTGATCCCGCCCTTGAACTCGACGCCGGGCACCGCCTCCGTCTTGATGGCAACCTGGTCGCCCTCGCGCAGCCCAGGCAGCACCACGTCCGGCACCCCGAAAACGACCTTCATCGCCTGCGTGTCGGCGACCTCGAATGCCTTCGTGCTCTGGTCGACCAGCGCGCCGACTTCGATCTTGCGGCTGAGCACGATTCCGTCCAGCGGCGACTTGAGCTTGCAATCGTCGAGGTCCGTCTGTGCCGCTTTGAGCGACGCCTCCGCGGCGCCGACTTGCGCCGCGTAGCTTTCGTACTGTTGCTTCGCGGCATCGTAGTCCGCCTTGCTCGCGACGCGTTCCTTCAGCAGCATCGCGTAGCGATCGAAGTCCTTCTTGGTGCGCGCCGCGGTCGCCTTGGCGCCCTGCAGGTTTGCCTGGGCCTCCAGCATTTTCTGCCGATAGGTGCCCTCGCGGATGGTGGCAAGGATGCTGTCTTGCTTGATGCGATCTCCGGTCTGCACGTTCCGCATCCGGCCGTCAGCCCCTTTTACCTGCATGATCGAGGCAACGTACCCATTGACCTTGAACGCGAGGTCGACCTTGGTGTCCGGCACGATGCTGGCCGAGTACGCGCCGCCGTTGTGACTCGCCGCCGTTTCCACGACGCGTATGGTTACCGGGACGGGGGGAGGCGGAGCGGCTTCGCGGCCCTGGCACGCAGTGGCGGCAAGCGCGGCTGCGATGCAGGAGAGCCCGACAGCCATGCGGATGCGGATGTTCATGCGGCCGCTTCCGACTATGGTGCGCGGGTTGCGCACGGTCTTACCGAGGCGCGGGCAATCTGCAGGACTTAACTTAGACACATTCACACCGCATAGGTTCTACTCCTTCGCGCACGCCGCCAAAAGACTCGCTTGCGAAATTAAATCGATGCGGGATATCGAAACCCGTGATCACGTCCGCGAGACGATTTTTCCTTCATATAGTTCGCGTGATCGAGCCTGGTCGTGGAGTGCCGCGTAACGTCGGCTCATGCACGGAGAATTTCGCCCTCCCCCTTGGCCATCTGAGCCGAGTCTGTTAGCAAAGCTTCGGGAGTGCCACGCACTATGAAATTTCCGGACGGATTTTTGTGGGGGACGGCGACCGCCGCTCATCAGGTCGAAGGTTCCAACCTCAACTGCGACTCGTGGCTGCTGGAGCACATCAAGGGAACCCTGTACGCCGATGTGTCGGGCGATGCGTGCGATCAGTATCACCGCTATCGCGACGACATGGCGCTGCTCGCGAGCCTGGGCTTCAATTCCTACCGCTTCTCGATCGAATGGGGGCGCATCGAACCCGAAGACGGCGAGTTCTCGATCGCGGAACTCGAACACTATCGCCGCGTGCTCACCTCGTGCCGCGAGCACGGACTCACGCCGGTCGTCACCTTTCATCACTTCACTTCCCCGCGATGGATAGCGGCGCGGGGCGGATGGGAAGCGCCGGAAACCGCCAAGCGATTCGCCGCCTATTGCGAGCGCGCCGCACGCCATCTGGGAGATCTGATTGGCGCCGCCTGCACCATCAATGAACTCAACGTCGGAATTATGCTGCAGACCTGGGGCGTCATTCCACCCGACGACGTGATCATGCGCGCCCCATGGCGCAAAGAAGCCGCGCGCTTGATGGGCGTCAAGACGGAAGACTTTTCCTGCTTCCCATTTTGCGTGCGCAGTAATTCCGGCGAGATTCTGCGCGAGGCTCATCGCCTTGGCGCGCAGGCGATCCGCTCGGGTCCCGGCAAATATCCGGTGGGTATGACGATCGCGCTCGGCGAGCTGCAGGCGGAGCTCGGCGGCGAGCAGAATCGCGATCGTGCGCAGGCAGAAGCCGAAGACGTGTTCCTGGAAGCGGCGCGCGGCGACGACTTCGTGGGCGTGCAGACTTACACGCGCCAGCGCTTCGGTCCCAACGGCGTGCTGGCGCCCGAGCGCGGGGCCGAACTCACGCAGATGGGTTACGAGTTCTGGCCCGAGGCGCTGGAAGCGGCTATCCGCCACGCCAGCGCCATAGCGCGGGTGCCGATAATCGTCACTGAAAATGGAATAGGTACTGGCGATGACACGCGACGGGTTGCGTATGTCGAGCGGGCGCTGGCCGGCCTCGCGCGATGCCTCAGGGACGGAATCGACGTGCGCGGATATTACTACTGGTCGATGCTCGACAACTTCGAGTGGCTATTGGGCTATCGACCCACCTTCGGACTGATCGCGGTCGATCGCAAAACCCAGGTGCGCACCGTCAAGCCGAGCGCCGAATGGCTCGGCAAGATCGCGCGCGCCAATGCGACCTAGCGCGACCGCCGCGAGTCGCTACGGACGCTTTCCTCCTCCGTGCTCCTCGGCGTGTGCGGGCGCGGCTTTCGGAGCCGCATGTCCGCCGCCGCCACGCGGACCACTGATCGCGCGCAATTGCGCGGTATGCTCGTGTTCCAGCGTCGACACCTGCCGAGCGTGCTCCTGCTGCAGCGCCTGATGCGCCTCTCCGTGCTTGCGCTCGGAGACCTGCTCGTCGGCCGCGTGCTGGCGCTCGACCGCCTGCACCTGCTGATCGTGCTTGCGCAGCATCGATTGCACCTGGTCGTTGTGCTTGCTCTCGACTCGCTCCCAGTCCGCTCCTGGACCGGCCGCGCTCTCCTTCTCCCTGGCGTGCTGGTCTTCGAGCGCCTTCATTTCAGTGGCATGCTGGCGTTGCAGGGTCTCCAGTTGCTGCTCGTGCTGTCGCTGCGACGCTTGCTGTTGCTCGCCATGCAGCCGCTCGAGCTTCTGCAATTGAGTTGCCTGCCGGCGTTCCAGGGCAGTCTGCTGCTCCGTGTGCAGTTTCTCGGCTGACTGCTGTAACTTGTCGGCCCATTCCGGATGATGCTCGCGCGCCCAGGCCGGATCCTTCTGCGTCCAGTAGTTGATGTCGTGCCAGACGTGATGGCTATCGTAATCGCCGACCCATTCCGGGTGATGCTGAGTTACCCAGGCGGGATCGTGCTGCTGCCACCACGCATCGTCGTGCCAGATTTTATTGTCGTCGAAATCGCCCCACCAGCTCGGATGATTCTCGCGGACCCAATTTGGATTGTTCGCCCACCACCATCCGGCGGGGCGCCAGACATGGTCGTCATCGAAGTCACCCCACCAGTCAGGATGATTGGCGCGGCACCAGTCGGGATGATTCTCCCACCACCATCCGGCGGGATACCAAATGCCATTTGAATAGTCGCCCCACCAATCGGGATGATTGGTATTTACCCATTGCGGCTGGAACAGCCACCACCATCCAGCCGGATACCAGACGCCCTGAGACCAATCCCCCCACCATTCCTGGTGATGAGTGCGGCTCCAGTCGGGTTGATATTCGTACCACCACGGAGCGGGGAACCAGAGGCCCTGGTAGAAATCGCCCCACCATTCCGGATGATGCATCCGGCACCACTCGGGCTGGTTGTCCCACCACCACGCCGCCGGCCGCCAAACATGACCCTCGTCAAAGTCGCCCCACCATTCCGGATGATGCTTGGGCACCCACGCGGGCTGGTGTTCCCACCACCAGGCGGCATCGCGCCAAGTGTGAGTCTCGTCGTAGTCGCCCCACTTCGGCGCGGGCGGAAGAGGATTCGGCCAAGGCCGGTACTGCGCGAGCGCCGGCGCCGCCAGCATCAGGACCATCGTCACCGCCGCAAGCAGACTTCTCACTCTGCTCATTACCACTCCCCTGGCCGTTCCCTTCAGTTCGCGCCGCATAACAGCCGATTCACCGCAATTCTAGATACGGTGAATAGCGGGATCTGTTTACACAAACAATAATTGTAGCAGGCTACTAATAATGGACCATAGAGAAAAGTCGCGCCGCCATTTCAAGTAAAAACTCCCCAGGTCTCACTGCTTCGCTGATGGCTCCGAGCGCTTCCGTCAGCGAATTCATCTGGAATTCTCGCGACTATCTAAAGAAAATTGGCATAGGTCCCGAAATTGCTTTCGATGTTTATCAGGAAATGAACCCGACCTAGGGAACTTTAAAAATTGAGGTGCCCAACAATGATCTCACTTACGAATCCAACCGCGCGCGCCGCGACTGCAGCGGCAGCTCTTGTCAGTGCTTTCTTTCTGGCCAGCCCCTCGTTTGCGGCTTCCTCGCCGGCTCCTTCGCAGCAAGCGATGGTCGCGACGGCGCCGGAATCTCCGGGAGACGCGCCGGTAGACACGCGTATCAAGGAACTGCATCGCAGGCTGCACATTACCGATGCGCAGAAGGCCCAGTGGGACAACCTCGCCCAGGTCATGCGCGATAACGCGCAGGCGATGGCGGACCTCGAGAAACAGCGGGCTTCCGACGCGAAGTCGATGACCGCGGTCGCGGTGGTCAAGTCTTACTCAGAGGTTATCCAGGCCCATGAAGATGGAATGAAGAAGTTCATTCCGGCCTTCGAGGATCTCTACAACAGCATGTCGGACGCGCAGAAGAAGACCGCTGACTCCCTGTTCCGGAGCAACGCGCGCACCGAAGCAAAGAAAGTGGCTAGCAAGGCCAGCTAACGAATCTCGGTTCGCTTGGACGACGGAGAGTCACCATGGATACTTCAAGTACGCATAAAAAATCGCGCTCGATGTTTACGAAAATAGGCAAGATCGCGACGGCGATCGCATTCGCGGGTCTGACCTGCGGCCTAACCGTCGGGTCGGCATGGGCCGCCCATCATCATGACTATCACTACCGAGGCCACGTGGAGCATCGCTACCACGGTCGCGGCTGGCGCGGACCGGCGATCGCCTACTCGGGGCCGGACTACTATTACGCACCCGCACCTGACTACTACTATGAGCCCGAGCCTTACGAGTACTATCCGCCGCAGCCTGACTACTATCCGCCGCCGTCAGAGGGGATGAATCTCTTCTTCCACTTCTAGTCGAGCGTGGTGTAGTCACCATCCGGATCGCGTCGTGGACAAGTAGCCCTTTAACCGGCGGGGCTACTTGTCCTGAGCTCTACTGCGTCGTTCAGCCGGGGTTTCGGGCAAACTTCGGCAAACCCTCCGCCATCGGCGCCCACTGAGGAGCGCTGGCGGTGAACATATTCACCGCTGGACGGTACTGGCTCGGGTCATCCAGGCAGCCTGCCTTGAGCGCCACCGCATCGGGCATCATGGAGATCAGTGAAAGAACTCCTGACCCGCAATTGGCGCAGAATCCGCGGCTGACGCTGCCGCCACTGTCGCCTTTCACCTCGTAGTGCTTGAGTTCTCCCTTGGTCATTTTGAAAGCCGACTTGGGGACCAGCAGGACGGGCGCAAACGCGCCGCCGCTGGAGCGCTGGCAATCGCGGCAATAGCAATTCGCGGACATCAGTGGATCGGCCGAGCATTCGTAGCGGACCGCACCACAGATGCATCCACCGGAAATTTTCGCTGCCATATTAGTACCTCGCGATCGTATGAATTGGGCCATAATCACTCGCGCTGCAAAACCGATCAAGCACGAATAAGCGACGCCGATTCCACTTGCGCGTGTCACTGCGCCGGAGCGACGAACCTCACCCGAAGTTCACGCTTTCCGATCAGCCAGGATGCGCGCCCCGTGGCATAAAAGGTAAGATGACAGTAAGACCTATCATTGCGTGATTGTGAACGTGGAGCGTTTTTCTGCTCTCCGATCAGAAATAGCGAAGCGGACAGCGACATGCCGGAATTGAGATCTGAAGCGCAGCGGCATGCGATTCTCTCGATCGAAGACCGAGAGTTCATCCTCTCAGCTTTTCCGCTTGGCGCCAAAATCCTGTCCACTTATTTTTTCGACAATTATAATCTCCCCTGCCCCGTGCTGGTGACATTGGAATTAGCGGATGGAACCATGCACAAGGCTGTTTTCAAGAAATCCAGGAGATCCCTGCGTCATAATGAGCCGGAAATCCTGCGAATTTTGAAGCGTCAGGGATTCCCGGTACCTGATGTTTTAAAGAGCTTGGGTAACGCTGACGCGCCAACAGGGAAGCTTACCTTGATGGAGTTCCTGCCCGGCGTAAATCTCCAGAAGCTCAGCATGACTTCACCGCAGAATCTGCAGCAGGCCAAGATAGCACTGATCGAAGGCGTCTCACGGCTGAATGCACTAACGGCGCAACTTGAAACGAGCGCAGGCGAAATCCTTCCCAAGATCAAGCTGACGGATATTCTGCAAGCAATTGAGACCAAAGAAAGCGCATGGAGCGAGCATGCTCTTTTCAGAAATGCGGTAAGTCATCTCAAAACCGGCCTGCCGAACGATCCACTGGTTTTTTCAAATGGTGACTACCAACCCGGCAATTTCCTCACCGACGGGAAAACCGTGACTGCTTATCTTGATTTCGAAGAGGCCAGATTCGAGGATCGGCTGATCGGATTTGCCAAGTATATGATTTACGATCTCGATCCTTTGAACCGCGCCGGCCTGGTGAGGGATTATCTCGCACACGTTGAATCAACTCCCGCTGACTTCGCACCGCGTCTTGCACTCGGTTGCTTGAAAACGCTGCAAGGTGAAATCTCGCTAAGCGGAGGAGACCGCGAGATGGCAGCCTATCGCGATCGGGTACTCGATCTTTTGCGCAAGTCTCTCGACTCACCGGCGACTATACTAGGGTAAGCCTGCATTGTGGTGGTTCGGGGGCCAGACTTCGCCGAATGCGTTTCGCTAGCCTTTGGATGGTTAGCGAAAGGGTTCGCGTCGCGAGCGGTGCTAGCGGCGCGGCTTGTTCCAGTGGTGCGGGACTTCGTCGCCGAAGCCTGCTTCCATGCTGGTCTGCTCGGCCTTGGGCGCCAGGCGATGACTCTCGATCATGCGCACGCAGGAGTTCCAGCGCAGCACCGCGTCCTCATTGCCGGCGGGACTGAGCGCCTCGGCCTGCTCGTAAAGACCCATCGCCTGCTCCACCCATCCCAACGCCAGATGGACTGGCGCCCCGGTTTCAAGCTGCGCCTTGGCCCATCGCTCGCTGATGATTCCAGCGTAGTAAGCGCGTTCATATTCGCCGCGCAGTTGCGCCAGCGCCTCCTGCGCCTTCTTCATGTCGGACACATGACGCTGGCCGAACTGATCGGTTAGCGCGAGCAGTAGTGATGACCAGCGCCTCCTGGTTGTCGGGGTCGGTATGCAGCACGTCGCGGCAGATGCTCTCAGCCTCGTGCGGTTCGTTGAGCAGGCGATAGCGCTCGGCCTTCGCGAGCGATCTTGCGATGGCGTCGTGGGAAATCCGCTTCAGTTCAAGCATGACATCCCTCCGTAAAACGGAAATTTCGCTGGAGCTATCGCGCCGGTTTTTCACCCGGCCGCAGCATCCGGGCAAGTCTTTTCAGCGGGTCGTAGAATTCGTCGACCACTCGCTCCTTGAGCGGGATGATAGCGTTATCGGTGATCGTGATGCTCTCCGGGCAGACCTTGGTGCAGCATTTGGTTATGTTGCAATAGCCGATGCCCTCGGTGTCCTTCAGATCGCCGAGGCGATTCTCGGTGTCGAGCGGATGCATCTCCAGCGCGGCGGCATACACGAACAGCCGCGGGCCGATGAACTCCTCCTGCAGGTGATGATTGCGGATCACGTGGCAGACGTCCTGGCACAGGAAGCATTCGATACACTTGCGGAATTCCTGGACGCGATCGATGTCCTCCTGTGACATCCGCCAGGTGCCGTCGGGCGCGTCCGGCTTGCGCGGCTTGAATTTCTTGATCTTCATCTTGTTGCGGAAGTTGACCGAAACGTCGGTGACCAAGTCCTTGATCGACGGAAACGCGCGCATCGGCTCGACGCGCACCGGCTGGTCCAGCGGTATCGAGTTGAGCCGCGTCATGCACATCAGGCGCGGCATCCCGTTGATTTCCGCCGAGCACGATCCGCACTTGCCCGCCTTGCAGTTCCAGCGTACGGCCAGGTCGCCCGCCGACTCCGCCTGGATCTGATGGATGGCATCGAGCACCACCATCCCTTCGCTGACCGTGGTCTGGTAGTCCTTGAACTCGCCGCCTTGCGCGTCTCCGCGCCAGACCCTGAAGGTCGCGGTCGCCATCACTTCATCTCCTCGATGATCTGCTGCAAGTCCGGGCGCATCTCCGGTATCGGCACCTGCCGCACGCGCATGCTGCCGTCGGGATTCCTGGCGATGGCGAGATTGAACTTGCCTTGCGCGGGATCCTGTTTGGGGAAATCTTCGCGAAAATGCGCGCCGCGGCTCTCCTTGCGCTCAAGTGCCGCGCGCGTGATGGCTTCCGAGACGATTAGCATGTTGCGCAGCGCCAGCGCGTGGTGCCATCCCGAGTTATAGTGCCGATTGCCGGCGACGCGGGTGCGTTGCGAGCGTTCCTTGAGCACCTCCAGGCGCTCCAGCGCGGTTTCCATCTCGGCCTGGGTGCGCACGATTCCCACCAGACCCTGCATGGTCTCTTGCAGATCTTCCTGGATCGCGTAGGGCGACTCGTCCTGACCGTCGGCGGCCGCAAATGGTTTCAATGCCGCGCTCGCCGCGCTTTCGATTTGATCGTCAGCAATTCTGCCGAGGCTGCTCTCCTTGGCGAAGCGCGCCGCGTAGCTGCCCGCGCGCTTTCCGAACACCAGCAGGTCCGAGAGCGAGTTGCCGCCCAGGCGGTTGGCGCCGTGCAGGCCGGCGGTGCATTCGCCGGCGGCGAACAGGCCCGGCACCGTCGACATCTGGCTCTCCGCGTCGACCTGCACGCCGCCCATGATGTAATGCGTGGTCGGCCCGACCTCCATCGGCTCCTTGGTGATGTCGACATCGGCGAGCTGCTTGAACTGATGGTACATGCTCGGCAGCTTCTTCATGATGTACTGCTCGGAGTTGGGAACCTTGCTCTTGATCCACGAGATGTCGAGGAACACACCGCCGTGCGGGCTGCCGCGCCCCTCGCGGACCTCGCGCATGATGCATCGCGCGACGTGGTCGCGCGTGAGCAGTTCGGGCGGGCGGCGCGCCTTGCGGTCGCCCTGCGTGTAGCGCCAGCCCTCCTCCTCGCTGTCGGCGGTCTGCGTGCGATAGTTCTCAGGGATGTCGTCGAACATGAAGCGGCGGCCATCCTTGTTGGTCAGCACGCCGCCGTCGCCGCGTACGCCCTCGGTCACCAGGATTCCGCGCACGCTCGGCGGCCAGATCATCCCGGTCGGATGGAACTGCACGAACTCCATGTCGAGCAGGTCGGCCCCGGCCTGGTAGGCCAGCGCGTGCCCGTCGCCAGTGTACTCCCAGCTATTGGTAGTGATCTTGAAGGCGCGACCGACGCCGCCGGTCCCGAGAATCACCGCCTTGGCCTTGTAGAGATGGAACAGGCCGCGCTCGCTCTCATAGCCAAACGCGCCGACCACGCGGTCGCCGTCCTTGAGCAGGGTGAGCACGGTGTGCTCCATGAAGACCTCGATACCCTGGTGGATGCCGTGATCCTGGAGCGTGCGGATCATCTCGAGGCCGGTGCGATCGCCGACGTGGGCGAGGCGTGGGTAGCGATGTCCGCCGAAGTTTCGCTGCAGTATTCGCCCGTCCTTCGTGCGATCAAAAAGCGCGCCCCAGCCTTCGAGCTCGCGCACGCAGTCGGGAGCCTCTTTGGCATGCAACTCCGCCATGCGCCAATTATTGAGATACTGCCCGCCCCGCATGGTGTCGGAGAAGTGGACCCTCCAGTTGTCGCGCTCGTCTACATTGCCCATCGCAGCCGCGATCCCGCCCTCGGCCATCACGGTGTGCGCCTTGCCCAGTAATGACTTGCACACCAGGCCGACTTTGACGCCCTCGACCGAGGCCGCGATCGCGGCGCTCAGGCCCGCGCCGCCCGCGCCGATCACCAGCACATCGGTCTCGTGGGTCTGGTAGTCGGCCATCAGAAAATTCTCCAGTCAGTAACCACGCCCATCGCGCACAAGCGGATGTACAGATCGGTGAATCCGATCCAGACGAGACTGAACCACGCCCACGGCATGTGTTTGCGATTGAGGCAGCTGACGCATCGGTAGAAGTCGCGGCGCACTGGCTTCTGCGAAAGCCGATCGATGCCGCCGCCCACCAGGTGGCGCAGCGAGTGACATCCGAAGGTGTAGCACGCGATCAGGATCGCGTTGACGGTCAGTATGATCGTGCCCACGCCGACGCCGAAGGTCGTGCCACCGCCGGCCTTCGCAAACCACATCCCGCGCCACGCGTCATCGGAGAGAAACACGACGAAGACGAGCGCAAAGTACAAAAAATAGCGATGCACGTTCTGCACGATCAGAGGAAATGAATTCTCGCCGCGATAGTGCGCGCGGGGCTCACCGACCGTGCACGACGGCGGATCGGCCCAGAACGATTTGTAGTAAGCGCCGCGGTAGTAATAGCAGGTCAAGCGGAATCCGAGCGGAAAGATCAGGATCAGCAATGCGGGCGAGTAGATGAACCAGCTCGGCCACATCGGGGGACGTGCGCCGAACCACGCGTTGGGCGAGGAGCCCCACAGCTCGGGCTCGAAAAACGGCGACAGATAATTTCCAAAGTAATAGTTCCGGGGCGTCAACGCCGACCACGTCGCGTAGACCACGAACGCCGAAAACCCGAGAAACACCGCAACCGGTTGCACCCACCACCAATCGCGTCGCGCGGTTTGCCCAAAACCCATCCCGACCGCAGATACACCGCTGCTGCTTCCGTTGCTCATTGATCAGTCCCGCTCCGTGTCCTGCAAACCCTCTAACGTGTCGTGCGAATGTATTAGGCGACCCGGTTCAGAATGGCAAGCCAGTATGATCGTTACTTATCGCCGGTACTCCATGGATCGCGCCAGACGGACGCACTGCAACCGTCCGCGAAGCGAACAATGCTGAGCTCCGGCGCAGCAAAGTGACTGCGGCAGAGCCTCGAAACGATCGGATTGTTTCTATCCTCGCGCGCACAAGTGCGGCTAAACTGTGGGGCTCGTGATCGGATCGCAGTCGATCCTCGAAGCGGTACGCTGACTCCCGGAGGACGCCCGAAATTGGCTCTCGACATGACCGCTGCTGTTAAACCCGTCGCCGCGCCTGCTGCTCGCGATCCGGAACACCTCTCGTGGCGCACCAAGCTCTTGTACGGCGCTCCCAATTTCGCCGGCGCCGCCCTCTCGATTCCGATTTTTGTCAACATGCCGAAATTCTACGGCGACGTTGTGATGGTGCCGCTGGGCTACCTTGCGATCGCGATCGCGCTGGCGCGCTCGCTGGACGCGATCAGCGACCCGGCGATCGGATATCTCTCCGATCACACCCGTACGCGCCTCGGACGCCGGCGCCCGTATCTAATCGTCGGCCCGCCGTTGTGCGCGATCTCATTCTACTTGCTGCTCAGTCCGCCGCTCGGGCTTGGGGTTCATGCCGCACTGTGGTTCGGCACCTTCTTCATTTTATATTTCCTGTTTCACACCGTGTACGCTCTCCCCCACTACGCGCTCGGCCCTGAGCTCACGCTGGACTACAACGAGCGCTCCAGCCTGTTCGGCGTCCGCGAATCGTTCACCGTCCTCGGCACCATCGTGGCCTCCGCGGCGCCCGGCTTCCTGATGCAGGGATTCGGATGGAACGAGCGACGCGTGTTCCACGTGGTGGGCGCGACCTTCGCAGTCCTGCTGGTCGGCCTCTACTGGATGCTGGCATGGCGCGTGCGCGAGCGGCCGAGCTTCATCACGCGCGAATCGAATCCACTGGTGCCGGGAGTGCGCCGGGCGCTTCGCAACCGGCCCTTCCGCATCCTGCTCGCGAGCTACGTGGTCGGAAGCATCACTGGCGCGATTCCGGCGACCTTGCTCCCGTTCTTCAACGCCTATGTGATCCAGCCGAAGAACCCGGTGCTATGGCTCTCGATCGAGCTGCTCGGCTACACCGGTGTCGGCTTTGCGTGCCTGCCACTGTGGGTGATGGCGGCGAAGCGCTTCGGCAAGCTGCGCACCTGGCTCGCGAGCTTCCTGATGGGAGTGAGCGGCGGCGCCGCTATGTTCTTCCTCGGTAAGGGCGACACGACCGGGCTGCTTATCCTCATCTGCTGGGCGGGCGCCAGCTTCGGCGCTGGACTGTTCCTGGCTCCCGCGATGCAAGCTGACGTGATCGACTACGACGAGTTGTACACCGGCAAGCGGCGCGAGGCGCAGTACACGGCATTCTGGAGCATCGTGCCGAAGTTCGTGGCGATCCCGAGCGCGGCGCTGCCGATCGCGGTGCTCGCCGAAATCGGATACATGCCGAACGCGGTGCAGACCCCGCAGGTGATCCTGGCGATCAAAGTGATCTTCGCGTTGGCGCCGGCGCTGTTCGGCGCGCTGTCCTTTCTGATCGCGTGGCGCTATCCGATCACGGCGGAAATCCATCGCGAGATCCTCGACGGCGTGGAACGCCACGCTCTCGGCGAAAGCGCGATCGATCCATTGAACGGTGAGCCGGTTGCGCCTCCCCATGCGCGCCAGGTTGATGAATCGGTTGGATGGTTCCTGGATAACTTTTCCGAAGGCGAGCTGCGCCGCTATCTTACCAAGGGCCCGCTCTCGCCGCTGCGCGACGTGTGGATCGCGGCGGGCGCCTCCGTCGGTGTCATGGTTATCGCCGCATATATGGCACTGATTCGGATGCGCAGTCTCGCCAGCGATCCGGGCGCGGTCGCATCGCTGAGCGTAGTCGCGGCAGGTTTCGCACTCGCGGTCTTGCTATTTCACCTGATGCGACTCAAGCCGGCACGCGAGCTCGCCGCCGGAAAGGTTAGCGTCGCAGTGGTCCGCGCCCACCTGGCTGAATCGTTCTAGTTGATTTGAATCGCGCCGGATCGAACCGCGGCAAGAAAAGTTCAATCGCGCGCCGCGGTCAATCGCTCTCAGTGTCGGGTATTGAACGCGGCTCGTAGCGAGCGAGCGGTAGCAGCACCACGAACGAGGCCAACACCACGGCGAACGCGAATCCCACTGCCCATCGATAGCTGCCGGTTCGATCGATTATCAATCCCGCCAGCGGAGGACCACACAGCGCGCCTATCCCGCAACTGGTATAGAGCACGCCCAGCACGACCCCGAGCCGCCCGGTTCCATACAGCTGCGCGATGACCGCCGGCGACAGCGCCACGTAGCCGCCATAAGCCGCGCCCATCATGAGCGCGAACACGACCAGCGGCGGATACGAGCGCGCTGCCATCCAGACGCCGAAGCTCAGCGCCATCACCAGGAAGCTAGCCTGGTAGAGGCGGATCACTCCTGCTCGCTCGCCAAGCGCTCCGAGCCCCATCCGTCCCACCACGCTAGCGGCGCCGATAAGCCCGACCAGCGCCGCGGCAGCAACTTCGCTCGCGCCATGGCGTCGTGCGAAGTCGGGCAGGTAGACGAACGGCAGGTAGAGCGCGATCGAGCAGAGCAGCGATGAGGTGTAGAGCAAGCCGAAAGCCGGGGTGCGGATAGCGTCACGCAGGCGAAATTCCGCAGGCATCACATGGATCGGTGGCCGCCTGGCGAGCGCGGCACATCCGAGCAGAATTGCGGCGCTGGCGAGACCGAAAATCACGTCGGTCGCGCGCCATCCGAACTTTCCGATCAGCGCAGCGGCCGCCGGCGCCACGCACAAAGTCCCGCATCCGATTCCCGCTACCGCTATGCCCAGCGCCGTCGTGCGCCGGCGGATAAACCATCCGCCCACCACCGCGATCATCGGGAGGTATCCGCATGCGACTCCGATTCCCACACCAGCACCATAGGTGAGATAGCCAAGCCACAAGCGATCGATGAACGAGGTCAGCACCAGGCCGGTGCCCATGACGATCGCTCCGGTGGCAATCACCACGCGCGGCCCGAATCGATCCGAGAGATGGCCGCTCAGCGGTCCCAGCATGAAGTAGAGAAAAGCCGTGATCGAAAAGACCGCGGAGGTTGCGCTGCGCCCGGTGCCGAACTCCATCGCCATCGGCTTGAAAAACGCGCCGAAGCTGTACGCGATCCCATACACAGTGAACGACGACACAAACGCTACCCCGACCATTGCCCACCCCACTCTGGTGTCGAACGCCTCTGCGGCGGATACCTGGTAGTCGGCGGTGGCGTTCATCGGTGCTGCGCACGAGCGCGCGGGCTTGCATTGCGAGATCAAGGAGAGGTTAAAGAACGATCGCCATGCGGCGTCAACTCAACAGCGCCAAGTGAATCGCTTCATCGCAGCGGGCTCGGCTAGACTGGCCCAACAAACTCGCGACCAGGAGACGAGATGGCGACGCAAACGGTCGACTTCTATTTCGACTTCTCGAGCACCAATAGCTACTTCGCGGCGTTCATGCTGCCGGAACTGTGCCGGCGCTTCGACGCGCGCATCAACTGGCTGCCGATTCATCTTGGAGCGCTGTTTCGAACCAGCGGTTTCGACGTGATGGCGATGACGCCGCGCAAAGCCCGCTATCTGTGGCGCGACCATCAGCGCTACGCGGAGCTCACCGGCTTGCCATTTCGACGTCCGAGCCGCTTTCCGATCAAGACCGCGGCGGCACTGCGCGCGGTGCTCGCCGCCGCGCAAGAGGCGGACGCGCGCGGAGATCAGCGCGCGGCGGAGAGCGCCAGGGAGCGGTTCTCGCAGGCGATGTTTCGCGCGTATTGGGAACTCGACGAGGACATCGCGAGCGGCGCCGTGATCGCGCGTGTTGCTGAAGAAGCAGGCTTTGCGTCCGCAGCGTTGCTCGAAGCCGCAGACTCCGCCGCGGTCCGTGAGCAGCTCGCCGCGATTACCGCGACCGCGGTCACCCGCGGCGTATTCGGCGCACCGATGTTCTTCGTCGGAGACGAAATGTTTTGGGGAAAAGACCGGCTCGATTTCGTCGAGCGCTGGTTGCAACGACAGGACTGATCCAAGCCCAGACTGAGGAAATGCGGCGCCACTCCGCGTGAGCGGTCACGCGGGGTGGCCCTTAGAGCGATTCGAAGACTGCGCCGTACAACGACATAGCGCGCGCGTCGACCAGGGCACTCGCTCCCATCTTGTTCATAGTGTACCCGAAGCCGAGGTTGGCAACCGGATCCGCAAAACCGATCGACCCACCGGCGCCCGGATGCCCGAACGAGTGTGGATTGGGCCCGAGCGGCACGTTGGGCGTCGAGAGCGCGAAGCCGACCGCGAATCGCGTCACCGCACCGAGCACCGCGTCGGGTCCCTCAGACTGCACGGTGTAGCAGCGCGGAAGCGAGGCGCGCTCAAGGACGCGATAGCCGTCGAGTTCGCCGCCGCGCGCGAGCGCGCCGTACAGCCGAGCCAGCGACCATGCGGTGGCGTGGCCATTGACGGCAAATAATTGGGCGGCGCGCCATGCCCGGCTGCCGATCAGTTTCGGATCGACCACCGACAGCGGCGGATTGCTGATCGCCTTGGCGGCCATCGACTCGGGATCCTGCATCAAGAATTCGACGCCGCCTTCGCCGAGTTTTTCACCCGGAGGCGTCGGCGGCGCGGGCACAATAATCGCAGTGCGCGCATCGTTCTTCGGGTCGAGGCCAACGTGAGCGTCGAGGCCGAGCGGCGTGGCGATCTCATCTCGGAAGTACGTCCCCGGACTCTTGCCACTGACGCGCCGTACCAGTTCGCCGACCAGCCAACTGTATGTCAGGGCGTGATAACCATGCTTGGTACCCGGTACCCACCACGGCTCCTGCGCCGCGAGCGCCGCGCACATCGTGTCCCATTGGAAGACCGCCTCGAACGGAAGCGCTTTCCTGATCGCCGGCAGTCCCGCCTGATGATTCAGCGCCATCCGCACCGGGACCTTGTCTTTTCCAGCCTGCGCGAATTCCGGCCAGTAGCGCGCGATGGGCGCATCGAGATCGAGGAGGCCCTTGTCGACCAGCCGATGCGCGCATACGGCGCCAAAGCCTTTAGTCGTCGAGTAAACGTTGACCAGCGTGTCGCGCGTCCACGGGCGCGTGCGCGCCTCGTCGGCGTGACCGCCCCACAGATCGACGACTGGCTTGCCGTCGACGGTGAGCGCGACCGAGGCGCCGACTTCGAGGCCGCGCTCGAAATGTCCCGCGAACACGTCGCGCACGCGTTTGAATTTCGGGTCGCAGGTTCCTTCGATTTTCACCGCCATGAAAGGTCTCCACTTCTCTCGTGCACTCGACGCATACTCACAGCGATGCGTAGGTCGCGTCGATCAGTGCTTGCACGCGCGAATCGATCAGCAGACCAGCCTGCATCTTGCTCATAACGTAGCCCAGTCCAATTTTCGAATCAGGATCGGCAAATCCGAGCGAGCCGCCAGCCCCCGGATGTCCGAACGAGCGCGGATTCGGCCCAAGCATCGCGCCTGGCTGCGACATCATGAAGCCCTCGCCAAAGCGGGTCGAAATCGTAAGCACCTCGTCGGCGCCGTAGGACTGCTCGGTGTGACAGCGCGCGATTCCTTCCTTGCTCAGCACGCGGTAGCCGTCGACCTCGCCGCCACGGGCCAGCGCTCCATACAGGCGCGCGAGCGCGCGCGCGTTAGTATGGCCATTGGCGGCGCAGATTTCGGCCGCCCGCCACTCGCGCGAGTTGACCAGGTTCGGACGCGTGAGCACCGGCGGATTCATGAACGCCTTCGCCATCACGCCCTCGGGATTTTTCATCGCTTCGGCAAACATATTAGGCTCGCCCGGCGCCGGCGGCGGCGAGGGAATCAGGTTGGCGACGCGCGCGTCGTGCTTCGCTTCCAGTCCGATATGCATGTCGAGGCCGAGCGGCGTCGCGAGCTCATCGCGCAGATAAGTTCCCGGGCTCTTCCCAGTGATGCGCCGAATCACTTCACCGACCAGCCATCCGAAGGTGATCGCATGGTAGCCATGCTTGGTGCCCGGCACCCACCACGGTTCCTGCTCGGCGAGCGCCGCGCACATGACGTCCCATTTGAACAGGTCGTCGACGTCCAGGGGTTTGCGCACCGCAGCGAGTCCCGCGCGATGGCTCAGCAGGAAGCGCACCGGCAGCTTCTCCTTGCCGCCCTGCGCGAACTCCGGCCAGTAGCGCGCAACCGGCGCATCGAGCTCGAGCTGCCCCTTGTCAATAAGGCGATGCGCACAGATGGCGGTGAGGCCCTTGGTGGTCGAATACACGTTCGCGATCGTATCGCGAGTCCACGGGCGCGTGCGTTCCTTGTCCATGTGGCCTCCCCACAAATCGACCACTGGTTTTCCGTCGAGCACGACCGCGGCTGAAGCGCCGATCTCGAGACCCTTCTCGAAGTTCTGCGCGAAGGCGTCTTTGACGCGTTGGAATCTGGGATCGCAGGTACCTTCCACATTAACTGCCATGGTTTGAGCTCCTATCAGAGTCGGACTTGGGACTCGGAGGTTCCCTTGCCGCTTCGCAAGTTTCCATACCACGCAATCTGGAGCATCACAAAATGAAAGGAGGCCGGGCAGCCGGCCTCCTTTCCCAGGAGGATGAGCTCGCCAGAGGGATTCAGGCTCGCTCGCGGGGAGGTTGTCGCTAGCGTCGGCGCTAACGACGCACCCAAGAAGACGCTCGCGATCGAAATCGGTTTCAGCCGATTACGAGTCTTTTCGAGGCTGGAAGGTCCGGCGTCGTTTCACCGGACTTACTGATCACGGCCATCTCCGGTTTCCGGCGCATGCACGATTGCGCCTCCGTCTGGATAGAAGTGCTGACTCTCCCCTTGAGTCGGTGAACCTGCTACGAAGCGCTGATTGATCGTTGAAGTTCAGTCGCACTCGAATTGCACTTGCTGGAGCAAAATGTTCTCACGAAGTCGAACGGAGGAGGAATCGGATGCGAATACGCTGGGGAAGTCCGTTAATTGCTGGTCTCGCGATCGTGCTCAGTGAGTTGGCTATGAACGGAGTGGCGAACGCTGACTCATCATGCCAAAGGCCCTCACGCCTGCCAACGCAACACCGGCATGGTGGCGGACGGAAGCTGTAACGGGTCTTTTGCCTGCTAACCAATTCGGGCGACATTGAATCATCTTCCTGCATCGGCGACAGCGCCTGCTGGAAGAATACTGGCGAGTCGAAAGGCTCCAGCCACGACTTGCGTGCTTGCAAAGACAATGACCAGGACATCACAGAGTCTTCGTGCATTGGCGCATTCGCCTGCGAACTAAACCAAGGCACTCTAAATGGTCGGGCGCCTGTGTTGTGAAGGGGTTTGCCTTAGAAACTCAGGAGCCTTGGCATCCGACTCATGCAAGGAAAGACAGGCTTGTGCCAACAATAGCGGCCCGATCGGTGCCGGCTCCTGCTCCGGCGAAAAGGCTTGCGATGGTAACAAAGCCGCAATCGAGACGGGGTCCTGTATCGGGGCTTCGTCTTGCTTCGACAATGATGTTACGGTCGGCAACAATTCGTGTCAGGGTTTTGAGGCCTGCTTCGGCAACAGCGTCCCGGTAGGAAACAACGAATGCAACGGAGACAAAAGTGTGGATTCCGCCACTAGGATCCGTTCAATCGAGGATTTCTTGCCGAGGAGATATCATGGCGTCAGATACAGGCGGAGCGTAACCTTTTGGCGATTGACCGGTTTAGATAGTTGAGAGCGATGCGCATCGCGCCGGACGATTGAGTTCAGGAACAGACTCCGTTCTCCAAGGCGGCTAACCATGTCCTTCATCGACATCAACGGACTGCCAGTCGGTCAACGCCTCCCCGGCTGGAAGGATCAGACCTTCAGCAGCGAAAAAATGACCTTCGCCCACTTCACCTTCGATGCGGGCGCGAAGATCCACGAGCATAGCCATTCCAACGAAGAAGTCTGGACGGTCCTCGAAGGCGAACTTGAGGTGACCATCGGCGGCGACTCCGTCGTGGCGAGGCCCGGCCTCGTCGCGATCGTGCCGCCCTACACCGCGCACTCGGTGAGAGCTATCACCGACGGAAAAGCAATTGTCGCGGATTCTCCGGTCCGGGCTGATCTGGGCGGAGGCCGCCGCGGCGTGGTTGCCGTCGATTTCGACAGTCCGCTTACTCTTCCGGAAAATCCGCTCGCGACGATTCAGATTCCTTTTACGATCCGTAACTGGGGCAAGACGCGCGTGGTCGTCAAGCAGTTGAACGTTGACGCCAAAATTGCACCCGCACTCCCGCCCGCGACTACTACTGCGATCCCCGGCGGTGAGCTGGCGAGCTACTGCGTGCTGGAGTCCGACGAGCGCCGCATCGAGAAGATCTCATTCGCACAACTGACTCGCCAGCAACTTGACGAGCTTCGCCGCGGCGCGGCGGTCTTCTATGTCAAAGGAGTCGTCTTCTACGACGACGCTTTCGGCTCGCGGCAGCATCGTACTTTCTGCAGCGTCTACGACCGCGACGCCTTCGAGCGCAAAGGTGGCTTCGTAAGTCTGGCGAGGCCGGGCTACAACTACGGGACCTGACGCACCAACACGAACACTAGTGGAGACGGAAGAGGCCGGGGATGCCGGCCTCTTCCGCTATCAGTACAACGAGGAACCCTGGTCTATCCCGATGGTTCGGTTCCTCGTGCTAGTCGCTCTCGACGCGCTTCATGAACCGGTACGGATGCGCCTTGAATTCGATGCTCACGGTGGGGTGGCCCGCGAGGTAGCTCCGCAGCTCGGGGTGCTGCGCGATGAACCGAGGATCGTCGATCATCTGGGGATCGGTCCTCAACTCAGCCGCGGCCTCCGGATGACCCGCTAGATAATCCTGCAGGTTGGCGATAGATCGATCCGTCGCGAGCGCTCTGGGAGCGGCCGCGGGAATCGCCAACGCGGCGGCCATCACGCCCGACATCAGCGGTATCATCAACAGTGAGCGCTTCATGCGTTCGTCTCTCAACAATCGATACGCGGACGGCGCCAATTCGGTTTCATCGCTCATTTTTCAGTTTCTCTGTTCGTGGCATAAAGAGCGATTTGCATGCCATAGGTGTCGTTGCGCCAAATCACGCGCAGGATCGCGGATTTTCTTCACATCCTGTGACAATTTTTCATGAAGTCGAGAAGCGAACCGTGCAATTTCTTCGCGTTTTCGTGCGGATCCCGTTACTCGATTGGTTTTTTCTTAACGTCGCGTTAGGTTCACTATTTGATGACGCAAAAAACCTGCCGGGAACATGGAGCGATCGGAAACCGTGTTTACGAGGAAATCGTGATGAGCGAAGGATCCAAAGCGGCGACTTTTCGCGGCGGATGCCATTGCGGGCGCGTCGCGTTCGAGGTCAGCGCCGCGCTCGACGAAGTCAGCGAGTGCAACTGCTCGATTTGTGCGAAGAAGGGCTACCTGCATTGGATCGTTCCGCGCGCCGCCTTCCGGATGCTCACGCCGCGCGACAACCTCGCGACCTATTCCTTCAACACGCGCGTTGCGCAGCATCATTTCTGTCCGGTCTGCGGCGTCGCATCGTTTTATATTCCGCGCTCCGACCCGGACAAGGTCGACGTGAACGTGCGATGTCTCGACGGCGTCGATCTGCGCACGCTGAAAATCAGGTACTTCGACGGCCGCAACTGGGAACAGAGTCTCGCGGACCTGCGCAGCGGCGTCTTACGCGGCAATGCGTGAGCCACGATTCGTGACGAGCCTCGGCTTCACTCGCGACGACTTCGCCGTATTTGCGATCCAGGGATTCAACACTCGAATGGCGAAAATTTACGAGCTGGTGAGGCCGAAGCTGATCCGGCTCGGCAATGAGCTTGCGCCCGAGCTCTCCCGCCGCCTCCGCATCGAATTTTTCCCACACGTCGCCAAACACATGCGTCGCGCGACACATCCACCGACACAAACGTGGGCCGCGTTCGGCCCGTCGTCCAAGGGCTACAAGCGCGATGCGTATCTTGCGCTATGCGTCAGCCGCGCGGGAATTCATGCGCGCGTGGTGGTGAAGTCGGAGGCCGACGGACGCGCCGAGATGGCGGAGCGCCTCGCCGACAAGGCGGCGAGCCTCGAGCAGTCGTTCCGCGGCACGCGGATCGCCAGCTACGACAAGTGGGACTGCGAGTCGCTGCCCGCGGAAGTTCCCGCTGAGCGCGCGCTGTTCGCCGATCTCGCCGCCGCGCTGCAAAAGAAGACCGGTGGCCTCGACGCCGGTTTTGGATGGCCGCCGCGCGACGCGCTGCGGCTCGATCGCGAGGAGCTAATTGACGCGTATCGGGAGCTCGAGCCGCTCTACCGAATTCTTTGCGCAGCCGTATGACGCGAGCATCTGGCGTTTCGCTCTTGACCGAACGATCGCGTTTACGATCAGGGCTGCTGCGTGGCCTGCGCCTGGAAAAATTTCCACAACATCTCGTTGGCGTCGATCTCGTCATCGACCGGACCGAGAATCATGTTGACGATGGCGCCCTGATGCGCGCCCGGCCAGGTATGACCGCCACCGTCGATGATGACGTTCTGCAGGCCGCGTCCCGGCGGACACGAATAGCTCTCGACCGTCACGCGCATCGGGTCAGCGGGATCTTTTGCGGGCAGCTCGGAGCGAGTGGCGGCGCCGCAGCCATTTTCCTTTTGCCAGATCGCCACTGTGGCCGCGTCGCTGAGCGCGCTGCCGCGATCCTTCAGTCCTTCCGGCACGATCTCTCCGCCATTGAAGGGAACGAATTTGTCTTTGGTGCCATGAAAAAAGATTACCGGCATCGGGCGCGGTGACGGGCAGGCGGCGTCCGCAGGCTGGTCCGCGGCGACCACTGCGATACCGGCCAGCAGGTCGGGCTTCAGACACGCGAGATGAAGTGTCATGAAGCCGCCGTTCGAAATTCCAGCTGCATAGACTCGCTTCGGCTCGATGACGCCTTCGGAAGCCAGCGCATCAATCATCGCAACGACAAACGCGACGTCGTCGGCGGTCGATTCCCGTCCCTTGACGCGGCCGTCGTTCCAGTGACGGTCGATGCCTTGCGGATAGATCGCTACCAGGCCGTGCGACTGCGCGAACTCGTCGAATCCCGAGTAGGTCTCCATCTGCTGCGCACCGCTGCCGCCGCCATGAAAGAGGATGAACGCGGGCGCGCGTTTCCCAGCGAGTCCCTCCGGCACGAACAAACGGTAGGTGCGATCTACGCCGCCGACCTTGATAGTGCGCTCGACGGAACTGGCAGCGGCGGCGGACGCGGAGGTGAGACTCAAGAGTAACGGGATCGTCACGGCGGCGACGGCGACAATCAGCACCAGCCGTGCGACTGCTTGCGACCCGCCGCCGCATCGCCACCTCGAGCAACGCACAGGCCTGAGCATTATTGAAGACCCTGAGCGGGGCCGGCCTGCCGGCCTGGTTGATGATGTCATTGCAGATATCGAGGCATCCGCCGCAGACTTACATGACTCATCAACAGTCTGGCAAATCCCGCGCGCGCCGGCGGTCGCCGTGGCACGCAAGCCACCGAATGGCTATCCGCGCGGACTGCGACCGGTTAGCATTCCACCGGCTAACGCATGCGCACTGCGAGCAAGAGTGATGCGGCCGGAGACTGAGCGCGAGCCGGCCGGCGTCGCGGCCCACGCGGCAACCTCGGCCGCGCTGCCTTCGGACGATCGATCCGCGCAATCACCGTCACGCGCGCGAGTTTCGCCGCTGTTCATACTTCTCGCGATCGTGCTGGCATGCGCCGACAACTTCGCCGATCCCGACCTGTGGAATCACATTCTCAACGGACTGGTGATTCTGCGCACCGGTCACATTCACGCCAACGACATCTACTCCTATTCGGCAGCCGGGCTCCCGTGGCGCAATCACGAGTGGCTCGCACAGGTGGCGCTCGCGCTGGCGTACCGATCGCTGGGAATCTTCGGCCTCAAGATGCTCAAGCTCGCTTGCGCCGCCGTCGCGGTCTGCGCGCTCGCATTCGGACTGTCGCAGACCTCCGCATCGACCCGCGCCCAGCGCCTGGTGTTGATTCTCACCGCCGCGGCACTGACGCCGCAGATGCAGTTCCGCCCGCAAATATTCAGCTTTGCGATGCTGTCGGTGCTGATGGCGGTGCTGGCGACGGAAGTGTATCGAGGCCGCGCGAGCCTATGGCTGCTGATCCCGATGTTCGCGCTGTGGGCGAATCTTCATGGCGCATACACCGCCGGCATCGCCGCGCTGGGATTGGCGTCCGCAGTACTCACCGTGCAGGACGCGGCCCTGAGCCGCCAGCCCAATCGCGGTCTGCGCCTGGGATTCGTAACGATACTGTGCGCGCTCGCCACGCTGTTGAATCCGTACGGAATATTTCTGTGGACCAACGTGTTCCGTTCGGTAGCAAACCCTTTTCTTCACCTCGTCGTCCAGGACTGGAGACCTCTACTCTCCGGCTTGCTGTCGTCGAAGACGGAGTGGGTTGAGGATTTGATCCCGCTCGGCTTGTTCGCCGGCTTTGCGGTCTCGATCTTCATCGCGCCCTCGCTCGACGACGCTCCACTGACGGCCATTGCGGTGCTGTTCATCGCCGCGGCATTCGATGCGTCCCGCAACCTGGCGCTGGCCGTGATCGCACTGGCTATTCCAATGACTAATCACTTGGCGGTGGCGGCGGGCCCGCGCAGGGCCGCCGCATCCAATAATTACTCGGAAGAACCGGTAAGCGGTTTATTTTCGGCCGTTGCGGGTGTCGCGATCGTGGCGCTCGCCGCGCTGGGCGGAATATTTTCCGACCGCCTGGTGACCTGGGCTCCCGTGCCGGCGGGCGCGGTGGCATTCATGCAGGCGCACGGCCTCCATGGCAATATCCTCGATCAGTTCAGTTGGGGCGACTACCTGATATGGCACACCGCACCACAGAGCCGGGTGTTCATGGACGGACGCGCCGACCTGGTTTATCCCGACTCGGTTCTGAATGAATATGTGCAGTTCCACTACGGCCTCGCCGGCGCGCGGGCGGTGCTCGAAAAGTATCCCAACGACTTCGTGCTGATCGCTCCGGGTACCGGCGCCTATCACGTCGTCGCTTCGGACCCGAAGTGGAAACCGATTTTCCGTGATTCGGCGTCGGTGCTGTTTGCGCCGGCTTCCTCACCGATCGCGCGAGCGCCCGATACTCAGTCGGAGCTCCCGCTCCAACCTGAATATTTCCCCTGATGGCGCGAGCGAAGCCCCTTTGAAGATGAGACCACACAGGCTATCGTCGCAGGTGACAATCATCCAAACGGGCCGCAGCCAAAGGTCGAGATATCGCGGCGACGCGGCGTCCAGAAAAGGAACTATGGCGGATAAGAAAAATTGCAAGGCGAAGGATTGCACTCGCGAGGCGATCAGCAAGGGGTACTGCCGGCAGCATTACCGGCTGTGGAAGGCGGGTGAGATGCCCAAGCCGCGCTACAAGATCTGCACGGCGGAAAAATGCCGCAAGCCGCGCGCTCGCGGTAGCCTGTGCGAAGAGCATTTCGCGGCAAGCCGACGCAAGGCCGCACCGGCAGCCGCGGCACCCGCGGCTCCGGCAACACCAGCTCCAGAGGCCCCCACGGCGTAAGTTCGGCGCGGCGGACCGCATCGATTCAATTCGATCGGATCCGATTCGATCCAACCAATGGTTATCGGCGATGGCTAACCTTATCGTAGCGGGCGCCGGGGGCCGGATGGGCCGGCTGCTTATCGGCCTGATCGCAAACGATCGGACGCATAAGCTGGTCGGCGCCGTCGAGGCGGCGGGCGTCAGCACGGTCGGCGCGGATGCGGGCGAGACCGCCGGCGCCGGCTCGCTCGGCGTGAAAATCACCGCCGACTATGCCGCGCTCGCGCGTCCCGACACGGTGACACTGGATTTCACCAACGCGGCAGCGGCCCTCGAGCATCTGGAAATTGCCTCGAAAGCGGGCGCCGCGATCGTGATCGGCGCCACAGGCTTCACCCCCGAAATGGAAGGCCGCGCGCGCGAGCTGGCGGCCAAAACGCGCACTGTGATCGCGCCCAACATGAGCCTCGGAGTGAACGTACTCACCAAGATCGTCGCGGAGGTCGCCGCGCTGCTGCCCGACTTCGACGCTGAAGTGCTCGAGATCCACCATCGCACCAAGGTCGACGCGCCGAGCGGAACCGCGCTTGCGCTCGGACGCGCGATCGCGGCGGCGCGCAAGCAGGACTTCGCATCGAACGCGGTGCACGGGCGCGAGGGCATCACCGGGGTCAGGCCGCCGGAGAAAATTGGCGTGTTCGCGCTGCGCGCCGGCGATGCGGTGGGTGATCACACTGTCATTTTCGGCGGGCAGGGAGAGCGGCTCGAGCTGATCCACCGAGCGCAAAGCCGAGAATCGCTTGGACGCGGAGCGCTGCGCGCCGCGGCGTGGCTCGTCGATCGCAAGCCCGGCCTCTACACGATGCGCGACGTGCTGGGTCTGTAGACGTTCCCGAGTCTAGGGGCGTTCCGGGTCTACAAGATCGTCTTCGCCGGCGGCGGTTCCTTGTGCTCCGGCTCGACGATAATTTCGTACTCGACTCCCTCCATCTCCAGCGTTGCCCATCGCTGCACCAGCTTGAGATGGAGTCCGCGATGCCCGCGCACGAAGTAGGCGGTCATCGCGAGGATCGCAAGGATGTTGCCCGCGACGATCTTCCACCATCCCAGGACTTCGAGCGCTGACTGATCGAGCACCGCGATGAATCCGACGAAGAACACCTCGAACACCGCGAGCAGCAGGAACACGCCGAGCGCGAGGAACGGCTCCCACTCGGAGGCCGCAAGCAGCACCGCGATCGCTACCCCGAACATTATGAACGCGAAGAAGTGCAGCACGCTGTATCCAATCACCAGCGATGCCGTGACGCGTACCGGCCCGGTGATGTCGGCGTTGCGGAAAATCATCGCGCCGAGCAGCGACGGCGTCCGGAAAATCGCGCCCGAGGCCAGGTCGTAGCCGAGAAACCAGATCGCGACCACCACCGCGCCCACCAGCCCCGCGCTGACTCCCTCGCGCGCGACACGGAGCCATCCGCCGAGCAGATTTCTCGCGAGCAGCGGATGGCGCCACAGGAAGTAGCCCAGCATCGCCGCCGTGGCCAGCAGGTTGCCGACGATTATTCCCCACCAGGTGAGCGCCGCCATCACCGCGGGTCCCAGAAATAAAACCACCGCGACGAAGAACACCTCGAAGGCGCCGAAAAAAATCAGCAGCGAGAACAGCAGCGCCTGTTCGGTCTCGCACGCCTCGAGCAGCAGGCCGCCGGCGATGCCGAAGATGATGAACGCGGCGAAATGGATGGCCGAATATTCGGCGGCCAGCCGCGGCAGGCCGTGATGGAGCACCGGCGTGCGCACGCCGTGGAGAATGGTCGCGGCGAGCAGCGCGGGCGTCTCCAGCGGATGGCCGCGGGTCGAGTCGAAGACCAGGAACCATAGCGCAACTACCACGCCGCCCAGCAGGCCCGCGACGGCGCCGTCGATGATGATTCGGGTCCTGGAATGTTGAATCGGCATGCTGTCAACCAACTGGCCGATGGAAATTGCTCAACTCAACTAGTATCGCACCGGCGCGCGAACCGGCAAGGATGACTCTCGCGTGTGTCAAGGCGCACAATGATCGTGAGGAGAATCGACGATGGCAGAAGCAGAACACCGGGTGCTCGACGCGCCGATGATGTCGTTCGCACTCGACGAAGAAATCGCCAAGCTCAAGCAAGGGCATCAGTGGAAGATCGAAAGCCGCGCCGCTGTCACGCTAGTCAAGAACGACGCGCTCACCATCGTCCTGGTTGTCCTGCACAAGGGCGCCACGCTCAAGGAGCACCACGAGAAGGGGCCGGTAACAGTCACAGTGCTCGAGGGGTCGATTCGGTTCCGGGCCTCGGGTGATGAGAGGATGCTGGCTCGCGGCGCGCTACTCACGCTCACCAACCCACTCCCGCACGACGTCGAGGCGCTCGAGGAGAGCGCTTTCGTATTGACGGTAATCCAGCCTCGGTGACGTAAACCACGGGCTGACGTGACTCAGCGATTGGAAGGCAGAATGCGCAGCGGCGCCGCCGCAGCGGCGACATCCGGCAGATCGCGGTCTTCGTACCACGACCATCGGTAGAAAATCGCGGTGAACACGAACATCAGGTAGGTGCCCTGCCCTACCCACATCATCAGGCCGCCCAGGATCTGATCGTCGAGCGGTTTGATCCCCCACGCGTGGGGGCCTTCCAGGTACCAGGGATAAATCACCGCCGGCGCGAGCGTGATCGGCGCCGCCACCGCGGTCATCGGAATCATCAGCAGGAACAGGTACAGCACCTGCCCCGGATATGACAGGCGCGGCAGCTCCGGCATCGGACTCAGAATCGGCCACCACAGGATCACGCCTGACAGCATGAAGAGCAAATGCAGGGCGATGTGAAAGTTTTCGTCGCGGCACATGTGATCGAAGATCGGCGGGAAATGCGCGCCGACGAATACGCTCGAGAAAGTGAAGAACGCCACCACCGGGTTGGTGAAGATGCGCGCGAGCGGGCGCAGCGGCCGGCTCATCAGCAGCGGCCGAATCATCCAGTCCGGCGTGCCGAGCAGGATTAGCGGCGGGATCACGAGCGTCTGCATCAGATGCTGCAGCATGTGGATGAAGAACAGGCGCTGGTCTGCGAGCTCGTCAATTTCTCCGTGCGCGTACAGAATCGCGAGCATCGCGAGTGCGAACCACGCGGCCTGGCGCGGCGTGGGCCGGCGCTTTAGCAACAACGCGGCCGTGCAGTAAAGCGCGCTCAGCGCCGCGACGCCAATCCAGATGCTCGGATGATCGCCAAAGAAGTCCATCATCGTTCAACTCAGGCTCATATCCCCGGATGACGCGACAAATATGCGAACAGCATCAGCATCGCCGCGAGCAGCACTGTCGCGATGAACAGCGGAAACACGAAAAACGCGCTCAGCATCCAGCCGTCGTACTTAAGATGCATATAGAACATCGCGACCAGCGCGAACTTCGCGGCCGCGAGAATCAGCAGCACCGGCACCAGCACCGGCCCCAGCGAGGGCACGTAGAACACGGTGAGCTCCATCACGGTGAGCACGATCAGGAAGCCCGCGACGATGACGTAGACGGCGGTGCTCGGATGCGCCGGAATGTGTTCGGCGTGTGCCGGAACGTGTTCGGCGCGCGCTTCGGCTGCGTCGCTCATGCGCCTTTCACCTTCTCCATCAGGTAGACGAGTGTGAAGATGATGATCCAGACCACGTCGACGAAGTGCCAGTAGAGTCCGGCGAGCTCGACCGAGAGCGCGCGGTTCTTGCCCAGCCGCCCCATCATCGCGGCGACCGCCAGCACCGACAGCCAGACCACGCCAATCGCCACGTGCAAGCCGTGAAATCCCACCAGGGTGTAGAACGATTGCCCGAACAGATCGGTCTGGAGCGCCAGCCCCTCGTGATAGAAGTGGGTGAACTCGTAGGCCTGCCCGCCCAGGAATATCAACCCGAAGAACACCACGCCGAGCAGCCAGATCCGCTCCCAGAGCAGATTTCCGCGCTGCGTCGCGTCCAGCGCCAGCACCATCAAGAGGCTCGACATCAGCAGCACGAAGGTGCTGAACGAGGTGAGCGGGATTTCCAGGATGCTCGCGCCGGGACCGCCAATGCTGCGGCTCTTGTACACGATGTAGGTCGCAATCAGGCTCGCGAAGAAGACGCATTCGGAGCCCAGGAATGCCCACAGTCCCGCCTTGCGGACGTCGATTCCGCCCGACGAAGGCGCGGCTTCCTCGCTGTGCGCTGCCTCGCCGTGCGCCGGGTACTCGAAGCCCATTCCGATCACTGACAGCAGAAGAACCGCGGCGCCGATCGCGATCACGCGCCACCATTCGATGATGAGTCCCATCCCCATGGTGCCGATTCCCAGTGCGATCACGAGCGGGAAAATCGACGGCGCCGGCATATGCACGGGCTCGGTGGGCGGAGCCTCTCCTTCCGAGCTGCGCGGCACCTGCCCCGCCATGAACATCGCGACGCCGCGGGAGCCGGCGCGCCCGTACTTCTGCACCCAGAACCAGTCGCGCGCGCGGACGATGGGAATTTGCGCGAAGTTGTAAGCCGGCGGCGGCGAGGCGACTGACCACTCCAGGCTGCGGCCATCCCACGGATCGGCATGCGCCTTCTCACCGCGGCGCGTGCTCCAGATGATGTTGATGTACATCACCAGGAACGCGAGCCCCAAAATAAATGCGCTCACTGTCTCCAGCCGGTTGAGCCCGGTCCATCCGAGGTCGGGCGCATAGGTGTAAATCCGCCGCGGCATCCCCCACATCCCGAGAAAATGCATCGGGAAGAAGGTGCCGTTGAAACCGATGATGGTGAGCCAGAACTGGAGCTTGCCCAGGCGCTCGTCGAGCATGCGGCCGGTAATCTTCGGCCACCAGTAGTAAAAGGCGGCTAGGATCCCGAACATCGAGCCGCCGAACAGAACGTAATGAAAGTGCGCGACGACGAAATACGAATCGGTCTGCTGCAGGTCGACGGGAGCGGCGGCGTGCATGATGCCACTGAGCCCGCCGATCGTGAACTCGAGGATGAAGCCGAGGGTGAAGTAAAACGCGGTGCGCATCCGCAGCGAGCCGCCCCAGATAGTCGCGATCCAGCTGAAAATTTTGATCCCGGTCGGAATCGCGATCAGCATCGAGGTGATCGCGAAAGCGCTGTCGGCCACCGGACCCATGCCGGTCGCAAACATGTGATGGCCCCAAACGCCGTAGGACAAAAACGCGATCAGCGCGAGCGAGTACGCCATCATCGGATAGCCGAACAGGGGCTTGCGCGAGAACACCGGCACCACTTCAGAGATGAACCCGAATGCCGGCAGCGCCATGATGTAGACCTCGGGATGGCCGAACAGCCAGAACAGGTGCTGCCACAGGATCGGAGTCGCGCCGGCGGTCGACTGGTAGAAGTGCGTGCCGAAGAAGCGATCCATCATCAGGAAGACGAGGCCGACGGTGAGCGGCGGAAACGCGATCAGCGCGAGGATCGAAGTGACCAGCATCGACCAGATGAACATCGGCATCCGCATGAAAGTCATGCCGGGTGCGCGCATCGTGATGATGGTCACGAAAAAATTGAGCGATGCGATCAGCGTCGACACGCCGAGGATGAGCAGGCCCACCACCCAAAAGTCGAGGTTGGAGCCCGGCGAGTAATAGCGCTCGGTCAGGTTCGCATAGCCGAACCATCCGGCGTCGGGCAGGCCGCCCCACAGCCAGCTGAGATGAAGAAAAATCGCGCCGGTGATGAAGATCCAGAAGCTCATCGCGTTGATGCGCGGGAAGGCGACGTCGCGCGCGCCGATCTGGAGCGGGATAAAAAAGTTCGCGAAGAAGCCGAGCTCGAGCGGCATCACGACCAGGAAGATCATCGTGGTGCCGTGCATCGTGAAGAGCTGGTTGTAAAGCGCCGCGCTCATGAAGTGATTGTCGGGCGACCACAGCTGCACGCGCAGCAGCATCGCCTCGATGCCGCCGAGCGCCATGAACACCAGCGAGCTCACGCCGTAGAGGATCGCGATTCGCTTGTGGTCGATGGTCGTGAGCCAGCCGAGCAGGCCGCCGCCGTCGAGGTAACTCGCGGGCGCGATCGCGATTGGTTTGGGTTGGGCGGCCATTTTTTTGGATTATTTCAGGGTTTCGAGATATGCGACCAGGTTGCCAAGGGGCTTGCCGCTTAGGCCTAGTGGGGGCATTTCGGCGCCGGGCTTGAGAGCGGCGGGGTCGGCGATCCATTTCGCTAAATTTTCGGGGGTGTTCTTCATGATGCCCGCCGCGATCGTGGTGCGACTGCCCACGTGAGTGAGATTAGGCCCAATATAGCCCTTTGAAATGCCTTGAACCGTGTGACAAGTCGTACACGGGCTGTTGGCGAATATCTTCGCGCCCGCGACCGCGTCCCGATTGGGCACCGACGGCGCCGCAGGCCCCATCTTTTGCGCCGACGTCCATAGCGCGAACTGCTCCGGCGTCTCGACGAACACGCGAAAGCGCATGTTGGCGTGCGACAAGCCGCAGAATTCCGCGCATTGCCCCGGATACATCCCGGGCACCTTCGCGACGAAGGTCAGCTCGTTGGTCTGCCCCGGCACCACGTCGCGCTTGCCGCCGAGTTGCGGGACCCAGAAGCTGTGAATGATGTCGCCGGACTGCAGCTCGAGCCGAATCGGCTGCCCGGTCGGGATGTGCAGCTCGTTGGCGGTCGCGACTCCCGAGTCGGCGTAATGAAATTCCCACCACCATTGATGCGCGAGCACGTTGATCACCAGCGAACCCTTCGGCGCGACCGGCGGCTGCGAGCGGAAAATCGTGCGGATGGTTGGAATCGAGATCATCAGGAGCACCAGCGCCGGGCCGAGCGTCCACGCCACTTCCAGGCCCAGGTCTGACGATACCGACGAAGCAGGCCCGGCCTCGCCGACGCGGGTCGAGAACACGAACACGGCGAGGATGAAGGCGACGACGACGATCGTGAAGATCAGCGCGTCCCACGCGGTTACCTCGAGGAACAGCCCGTAGATCCAGTTGCCGAGGTCGGACTTCGGCGCGAGCGTGGTCATCGGCAGCTCGGGCGAATTGCATCCGGCCATGGCCGCGGCCATTACGGCGAGCGCGGCGGCGATTGCGACGCTGCGGCTACGCGGCTTCATTGGCCTCTCCCGCCACTTCACCAGCGTTGGCCGCCGCCGCGAGACGGTTCAGTCCCGGAATCGCGCACAGCACGAACCCGCCGAGGAATCCCAGCGTGATCAGCAACTCGATCCATCCGAACGGGACCACATGCTGCGACAGCGAGGGCACCACCAGCACGTAACGCTCGATCCAGATGCCGACCAGGCCGAGGAACGAGATCGTTCCGAGGATCGCGGGGCTCTTCTTGGGGCGCACGCCGAGCAGCACCAGGAACGGAAGCGCCCAGATGAGTATCAGTGCGGTCCACGAGAGCGCCGCCCACGGCATGTAATGCACGCGCTGCACGACGAAGAATGTTTCGACCGGAAGATCGCCGTACCAGATCACGATGTACTGCGCGAACAGCAGGTAGACCCAGAACACCGAGAACGCGAACACCAGCTTGCCGAGATCGTGCATCACGACCGGCCGGGTGAAGACGTTGCCGGCGCCGAGGCGGCGGCGCATCAGCACCGCGGTGAGCGCCATCGCCGCGAGCGCGCTCCAGAATGCGCCGGCGAAGAACCACCAGCCGAACAGGGTGCTGTGCCATCGCGGCGCGAGCGACATTACGAGGTCGAAGGCGACCAGCGAGTAGACGACGGCGTACGCGATCGCGACTGCGGGCGCAAGGCGGCGGATTGCCGGCGGCGGCAGCGTGATGTTCTCCGGGTTGGCCGCCCACGCACGGGCCTCGGCGCCGCGCGAAACCCGCAGGAACACGAAGCTGAGAATCGTCATCAGGCCCAGGGCGGCGCCGTCGCGCGCGAACAGGAACGGGGTGTTGAGCCACGCCGCCTTCTGCGCGATCGGATGCAGCACCCACGGGAAGATTAGCGCGCGGCCGAAGTAGAGTCCCCAGAACATCACGAAGCCGACGACGATGAATGCGCTGAACGCCTCGGCGAGGCGGTATTGCGCCGCGCCGGCCCAGCGCGCCTGGGTCAGATAGAACGCCGCGGAAGCCGCGACGCCGGCCTGCGCGATGCCAAGAAACACGAGCAGGTTCACGAGATAGGCCTGCCATGCGCGATCCGCGACGCCGCTTGCGAGCGCGAAGGCGAAGGCGATAACGCCGGCGGCGGCCAGCAGCACCATCACGATCGTGAGGGGCCATCCGACCACGCGGCGCGCGTCGCGGCGATCGATTTCGGCGCTCGTGCTCATCCTCTACGCGGCCTCACGCAGCACTTCTTCCGCTCCGGCTTCATTTAAAATCGACTCGGCGCGCGCCGCGTCCGCGTCGTCGCATCGGACGACGAGCCCGAAGCGGTCTTCGCTAAAGCGCGACGAGTAACGCGGCGCGGGTTCGAGCGCGGGGAGCCGCGCGAAGAACAGAAATCCGAGCACCGCGGAAATTCCGCCCAGCAGGATCATCAGCTCGAAACAGATGATGATGAACGGCGGCACCGACACTACCGGCTTGCCGCCCACGTCGAGATTCCACTCCAGCGAAGTGCCGACGGTGATCGCGATGCCGGTGAGCACGCCGGTAATTCCGCCGCCGAGCACCAGCGCGCGGACCCAGCTCTTCGGCCGATGCATCGCCTCCGCGAGCTTCTCGCTCGGGATCGGCGCGAAGAAGCGGAGCGCGCCGAGCCGAGCCGCACGCAGCGCTTCGATCGCGTGCGCGCAGCGCTCCTCATCGGCAAACGAGGCGACGATTGCGACTTCGCTGCTCATGGCGTCGACCAGCCTTTGCGCAGCGCCTGCTTGAGCCAGACGATTCCTTCCTTGAGCTCGGTCATCGAGACGATCGGCATGAAGCGCGCGAACAGCGAGAACAAACCCAGGAACCAGGCGAAGCTGCCGAGCGTGATCGTGATCTCGGTGATCGAGGGATGAAAGAACGCCCACTGCGACGGGTTGAAGTTGACCGCAAGCGAGCCCGCGATGATCACGAAGCGCTCCGCCCACATCCCGACGTTCACGAACAGCGAGATGATCCACAAGGCGCGAAGGTTGACCCGAATCCGCGGCGAGAACAGCAGCAGCGGGATCAGGCAGTTGCACAGCACCATTATCCAGAACAGCCAGCCCCACGGGCCGAAGTAGCGCATGTGGAAGGTCATCTGCTCGATCGGATCGCCGCTGTACCAGGTCATGAACGATTCGGTGATGTACGAATAGGTGACCACCAGCGAAGTCAGCAGGACGACCTTGGCGAGATTGTCGAAATGCCACGGCGTCAGCAGCTCCTCGATGCCGAGCAGCCGGCGCATCGGGACCAGCAGCGTGATGACCATCGCGACGCCGGAGAAAATCGCGCCGGCGACGAAGTACGGCGCGAAGATGGTGCTGTGCCAGCCCGGCAACTGCGCCATCGCGAAATCCCACGACACCACGCTGTGCACCGAAATCACCAGCGGCGTCGCCAGCCCCGCCATCAGCAGGTAGGCCATCGAGAAATGCCGCCACTGCTCGTCGGTGCCCTGCCATCCGAACGACAGCACGGTGTAAAGCGTGCGGCGCCATCCCGCGGAACGCTCGCGCACGTTGGCCACGTCGGGAATCAGGCCCATGAACAGGAACAGCGCGCTGATGGTGAGATAGGTCGAAACCGCAAACGCGTCCCACACCAGCGGCGAGCGGAAGTCGGGCTGCAGGTAGCGCTCGTTCGGGTAGGGCAGCAGCCAGTAAAAGAACCATACGCGCCCGAGATGGATCAGCGGGAACAGTCCGGCGGTTGCGACGGCGAACAAGGTCATGGTCTCCGCCGCGCGATAAACCGCGGTGCGCCAGCGGGTGCGGAACAGGTACAGGATCGCCGAGATGAGGGTGCCCGAGTGCGCGATTCCGACCCAGAAAACGAAGTTCGTGATGTAGACCGCCCACATCACCGGCTGGCGAAGTCCGGTGACGCCCAAGCCGGTGTAGATCTGATGCGCCCACGTGATCGCGGCGAGTCCGACCAGCGAGAAGCAGAACGCGATCCAGATCCAGTAGGCGAGACCGGGCGGCTCCATCGCGCGGAGCACGACACGATCGACGTCGCTGTAGTTGGGGTCGACCGGTATTTCCAGGGCGGCTGCCACTTACGCTTTCCCCTTCTCGCGATACAGCTCGCGCAGGTACGCGATCGCCGGACGGGTATTGAGCTCCTCGAGCACCCGGTAGTTGCGCGGCTGGTTGCTGGCGCGCCGCCGCATCATCGCGCTCGCGGTGTCGTTCATGTCACCGAAGGTGATCGCACGGGTCGGGCAGGCCTGCGCGCAGGCCGGGACGATCTCGCCGTCGCGCACGGGGCGGTCCTCGACGCGGGCGTTGATCTCCGCGTACTGAATGCGCTGGATGCAAAACGTGCATTTTTCCATCACGCCGGCGCCGCGCACGGTTACGTCGGGGTTGAGTTGCAGATTGAACGGCTCGGGCCATTCGGGAACGAACCAGTTGAAGCGGCGGACTTTGTACGGGCAGTTGTTCTCGCAATAACGGGTGCCGACGCATCGATTGTAGACCTGGCCGTTGAGCCCCTCCTCGGTGTGATAGGACGCGAACACCGGGCAGACCGGCTCGCAGGGCGCGTGATCGCACTGCTGGCAGAGCATCGGAGACAGGTAGAGCAGCGGTGCGCGGCCGGCCGCGTCGGCGCCGGGGAAGTAGCGCTCGATGCGAATCCACGACATTATCCGTCCGCGATCGACTTCGTCCTTGCCGACCACCGGCACGTTGTTCTCCGCGTAGCAGGCCGCGACGCACGCGCTGCATCCGGTGCACGAGTTGGTGTCGATGGTCATGCCCCACATGTGTTTCGGATACTTGTAGGGCTCGTACATTTCGTACGGCTCGGGGGCGAGCGGCTCGTGCTCGGGCGCTTCGCCGCGCGCGAGCTGGTCGATGCTCATCGCCTCGACCATCGAGCGGCCCATCAGCTCGCTCTTGCCCAGCGGCGAGACGAGCTTGCGAGAGTTGCCGGTCGCATTCACCGACGCGGTGACGCTGAGCGAGCCGGCCGGCAGCAGCGCCCACGGATTCGCGCCGCGATCTTTCGCGTAGCGGCCGTATGCGCGATGCCCCTGCCCCAGCGGAATCGCGATCACGCCGGGATGGACGCGAGTGGTGACGAGAGCGGGCGCTTCGATCACGCCGGAATCGCTGCGCACTTCGACCAACTGATCGTTCGCGACGCCGAGCGCCTTCGCGGTCTCGGGATGAATCTCCGCCCACGAGTCCCACACGATCTGCGAGACCGGTTCGGGAAGCTCCTGGAGCCACGGCTTGTCGGCGCCGCGGCCGTCGTAGAGGAAGATATGCGGATAGGCGAGGATCGTGAGCTTACCGGCGGCGGGCGCGGGCGCGGCGGCGGCCGGCAGCGATTTGAGCGCATTGAGATCGGGCTTCAGCGTCGCGGCGCCGCTGGCGGCTTCGAACAAACCGCCCTCGCGGCGCGCCTTGATCCAAAAATCCTCGGCGCTGAGCCCGCCCGATTTGGGATTCAGATCGAACCAGGCTGCTTTGACCGCGGCGGCGGTATTGCTCCATGGGAGTGCGTCCCCCGACGCTTTGGCCGACGTAATCATGATGTCGCCGAGCGCGCGGCTCTCAAACACCGGCTGCATCACCGGCTGCCCCAGTCCGTTGATTCCCGCGCGAGGCGCGGTGTCGCGCCACGACTCGAGCGCATGATGGGTGGGCAGCAGCAGGTTGGCCATCGCGGCGGTTTCATCGGGGACGCCGCCGCACCATACGACGTGCGGCACGCGCTGCAAGGCCTCGGCCGCATGGTACTCCGCGGGCATCGTGAAGATCGGATTTCCGCCCGCGATCATCAGCACGTCGATCTTGCCGTCGCGCATGTCGCGGACCAGCGCGGCAACGTCGGCGGGCGCGCTGCCCGCCTCGGGCGGCGCGGCGTCGGGCAAGGTCATCGTGCGGCCGAGGTTGCCGGTCACGGCATTCAGGATGTACGCGGCGAGATGCGCGGACTCATCACCGCTGCCCGCGATTGCGAGCGCGCCTTCGGCTTTGCCGAACGCCTCGCCCATCTTTGTGATTTGCTCGACGCTGACTCCGGTGCGCGCGCTCACCGCGGCGGGATCGTAGTTCGCGGCCAGCGCGGAAATCGCCGCGAGGTCGACGCCCGAGTTCTGCGACACCCAGCGCTGCGCGACCATCACGTGCAGCACGCTCCATGCGATGTCGGCCTCGGCGCCGGGCGCGATCGAGATCCAGTCGTCGCACTTCGAGGCGGTGAGGCTCATCCGCGGGCCGACGTAGAACGCGCGGCCGATGGTGAGCGCGCCGCGGCGCTCGCGCGGCGCGCGGAAAGCCGCGTACTGGCGGGCGAGCTCGACCGGGGAGCGCCAGGTTTCGATAAAGTCGGCGCTGAACGAAATGAGGACTTCGGCCTGGTCGATTCGATAGGCCGGCAGATCGCGGCGCTTGAACAGCCGGTCGGCGGCGGCGCGCGCGGGCTCGTCGTCGAGTGGCTCGTAGAAAATCGCGCGGCTGGGCGATGCGGGAGCGAGTTGAGGTTGTGCGGAGCTGAGCCACTCGAGCACGATCTTCTGCAGCGTCGGCCCGGGCGGAGTGCCGAGGAATGCGACGCGGTCCTTGCCCGCTTTGGAAGCCGCCGTGAGGTGGTCGCCCAGCGTCGTGAACGCCTCCTCCCACGTCAGGCGGACCAACGCGCCGCCGTCGGCGCGCCGATACGGATGAGCCAGCCGGTCGGGATTGTAGAGTCCCTGCAGACTTGCCTGCCCGCGCGCGCAGATGGCGCCCTGTCCTATCGGGTCGGCGGGATTGCCTTCGAGCTTGATGACGCGGCCCTCGCGCACGCGGGCGACGACGCCGCATCCGGCGGGGCATTCGTTGCAGGTGGTCGCATAGAAGGTGGGCACGCCGGGAATCACGTTCTCGTCGGGCACCACGTAGGGAATGAGCTTGCGGGCGGCCGGCTCGCATCCGGGAATAGCAGCCGCCACGCCGGCGGTGGCCGCGAGCTTGATGAACGATCGCCTGGAAAACCCGTCCGCCATCCGATTCTGATCTCCGCCGATTCTCCGGCCAATTCTCCGGTCAGTCTTTAGCGCTCAAAGTCGGCGCGGGTAAAAGTCCGCGCTGACAGTTTTTTGCGCCGGGCTTTCAACTTCGATCGCATCAATGGTGGCACCCAACACAATCCAGTGTCGCGTGACGCTGGGTATGACATTCGACGCAGAAGCCCATGTTGAGCTCCTTGACCGGCACCACGCGATCCATCGTCTCGACCGGGCCATGACAGGTCTGACACTCGATTCCCTCGTGGATGTGCGGTTCATGGGTGAAGCGGACGAAGTCGGGCAGCGTGTAGACCCGGTTCCATTGGATCTCGAAGGGAGGCTGCGTGTGGTCGGTCCACGGCCGCGTCACCGGCTGGATGCCGCCGATCATGCTGCTGCCGTGGCATCCGACGCAGCGCTGGACGGGAGGCACGCCGGAGGTCTGCGAGCGGCGCGCGTACTCGTGGCAATATTGGCAGGGTATCTTGTTGACGCCGGCGTGGACGCGATGGCTGAAGGGAATCGGCTGGACGACGTCGGCGCGCGGGAGCCACGGACGCTGCGACAAGGCGATGGTGGCGATACCGCCTACGAACAGGAGGAGGGCGAGCGGGAGCACGATTCGGTTCATCGTCAGGTCAAACCGGAGGACTCCGCGACGCGAGTCGCTCCTCGACGCGCCGGCACCGCATCCGTGAACTGCGGGAGAGTCGGGGGGCGGAGCGCCGAATTCTCCCGGCCGCGTCAGTCTCTATCTTCTATCGTCTGGTCGTGATGGCCCGCAGCAGACTTTCGCAGTTGAGTTCGTTATGCAAATCGGCGGCTGATGGCTGGTACGTACGCCGATCGCGGTTATGTAAGTTCTTCTAACAATACGATCGTCGCTAATCAAGCAAGATTAATGAAGCGAGGGCACCGCGGCCAGCGCTTGGCGTCCCGCGTTCGTTGAACGGACGTTCAGAACGAGCAACGGCCAATGCGACCGATGCATACGACTTATCAACAATTGCAGCAAGCCAGCGCGGAGTATCCACAATTGACGTAAGGGCTTGTTTCAGCGGGTGAAAACTTATGATACTTATTCTGCAGTCAACTAATTCACACTACTCAGTTCGGTGCAGATTAAAATAGCCACTCGACTAGGTCTTCTACCTCCCTATCTTTTCGCCGAACTGGATCGCCTCAAGAAAGAAGTCCAGCAAAAGGGCGTTGACGTCATAAGTCTCGGAATCGGCGATCCGGACCTGCCGACTCCGGCGCATATCGTCGAAAGCCTCAAGCGCGCAGCCGGCGATCCGAAGAACCATCGCTATCCCGATTACGAAGGCCTCGAAACTTTTCGGCAGGCGGCGGCCGATTGGGTCGAGCGCCGCTTCGGCGTGAAGTTCGACGCCAAACGCGAAGTGTGCGCGCTAATCGGATCGAAGGAAGGGATCGCGAATTTCTCCACCGCGATCGTCGATCCAGGCGACATCGTTTTGATTCCCGATCCCGGCTACCCGGTCTACTACTCGGGATGCGTTTTCAATGGCGGGCAGCCGTACTATCTGACCCTGCGCAAAGAAAACGGTTTCATTCCGGATCTCGCGTCGATTCCCGCCGAGGTGGCGCGCCGCGCGAAACTGCTGTGGCTCAACTATCCCAACAATCCCACTTCCGCGACGGTCGATAAGCCGTTCCTTGCCGAAGCGGTGCGCTTCTGCATCAAGAACGACATCATCCTCGCACATGACACCGCCTACTCCGAGATCGCGTTCGACGGATATCGCGCGCCGAGCGTGTTCGAAGTCGAAGGCGCGCGCGAATGCGCGGTCGAGTTTCATTCGCTGTCGAAGACGTTCTCGATGACCGGATGGCGATGCGGCTTCGTGGTGGGCAACGCGGATCTGGTCGCGGCGCTCGGCAAGGTCAAGACCAACGTCGACTCGGGAGTTTTCCAGGCGGTGCAGGAAGCGGCGATCACGGCTCTGGAAGGGGGCGACGGCGATCGGCTCGCGGAGTATTGCGCGATCTACAAGGAGCGGCGCGACCTGGTGGTCACGGCGCTGCGCGCGATGGGACTGGAGTGCCAGCTACCGCGCGCGACCTTCTATGTGTGGGCGCAGGTCCCGAAGGGATACACCTCGGTCTCGTTTACCGAACGCGTGCTCAAAGAGGCCGGCGTGGTAATTACTCCGGGCTCCGGTTTCGGCAAGGGTGGTGAGGGGTTCGTTCGTTTCTCGTTAACGGTGGGAAGCGAACGGTTGAGGGAGGCGGTGGACCGAATAAAGGCGCTTCGGTTTTAACGGCGAGGATGCCCCATAGGGCTTTCATCGGAATAGGTACTAACCTCGGCGATCGGGCCGCCAATTACCGCGAGGCGATTCAGCGCATCGCGGAGATCCCTGACTCGCGCGTCGTTCGCCAGTCTTCCATTTACGAAACCGAACCGGTGGGCGATCTCAAGGGCGCGTTCTTAAACGGCGTCATCGAGGTCGAGACCGAAATAACGGCCGACGCGATGATGCGTCGGCTGCTTACGATCGAACGCGTGATGGGCCGCAAGAAGGTGCGCGGGCGCAAGCCCTCGCGCGGCAAATACCATCCGCGCATCATCGATCTCGACCTACTGTTCTTCGACAAGGAAACGATCGACACGCGCGTGCTCAAGGTGCCGCATCCGCGTTTGCACGAACGCCGCTTCGTGCTCGCGCCGATGGCGGAGCTGGCGCCCGCGCTGATTCATCCCAAGCTCAACGTTTCGATCTCCGAGATGCTCGCGGGGTTGAAGTCGCCGTTCAGGGTTACGCTGGCGCGCGCGGATCTGCTGCGCTCGCCGCAGGTAGCGAGGCGGGAGGCGGCATCGCGATGAACGATTATCCCGCCGAGGTGCTGGTCGCGTCGGTGCGCAGCAGTACGCATCTGCTGCGCGCGGCGGAGACGGGGGCGCAGGTCGCGACGGTGCCGTTCGGCGTGCTCAAGCAGATGATTCATCATCCGCTGACCGAGCTGGGGCTGGAGCGCTTTTTGGCCGACTGGCGCAAGACCAACCAGAAAATTTAAAATGGGGTCGTGACGCTCCGCCTCGGATTTCTCGCCTCGCACGGGGGAAGCAACGTCCAGGCAATCATCGACGCGTGCCGCGCGGGCACGCTCGACGCGATGCCGTGCGTGCTGATCAGCAACAACTCGGATGCGCCAGTGGCCGCGCGCGCGCGGGAGGCGGGCGTCGCAGCGTATCACCTGAGCTCGCATACGCATCCCGACGCGGCGCGCCTGGACGATGCGATCCTCGAGGCGCTCACGCGCCATGGCGCAGCGGTGATCGTGCTCGCGGGGTACATGAAGAAGCTGGGGCCGCGCACGCTCGCGCGCTACCGGGGGCGGGTGCTGAACATTCATCCGGCGCTGTTGCCGAAATTCGGCGGACAGGGGATGTACGGGCGGCGCGTGCACGAACAGGTGCTGGCCGCGGGCGATAGTGTCAGCGGCGCGACGGTGCATCTGGCCGACGAGGAATACGATCGCGGGCCGATCCTGGCGCAGCGCGAGGTCCCGGTGATGCGCGGCGACAGCGTCGATTCGCTGGCGGCGCGGGTGCTGGAGGCGGAGCACGCGCTGTACGTGGACACGCTCGCGCGCATCGCGCGCGGCGAGATTAAATTGGCCGGCTTATCCGTCTAACATTTTGCTCATCAGCATAGTCACGGCGCTGAACTGACTAGTCAGCGAAGAGCAAAGACTTATCCATACCGGGTCAAAATGAACGAAAATTAAGCTTGACGCAGAATTAACCACAATTGCCGCGTAGAATTAGTCAAGCAGGGCATCCAAACAAAAATCCTTTGAAACGAATCCGGGTGGTTATAACGTATAATTGTGGTGGGGATGCTATCCGGCGTCTCACTAACCAGGAGGTCAGACGATGAAGGAGAGGATGAAGTTTCCTATTTTAATTGCTATCGCAATGTTATGCGCGGTAGTCGCCCTGCCGGCGCTCGCTCGCGCGCAGACGATACACTCGGAAGCGGAATTCCAGCGCTATCTCGCCAACCATCCCAAGCTCGCGGCGAATCCGGCGCTTATGAGCGATCCGGCTTATCTCGCGCGGCATCCCGACCTCGCGCTGTTCCTTCATAATCATCCCCGTATCCATGCGCAGGCGCGGGCGATGGGCGCTTACGACAGCAACCATGTGTGGCGCGATCCCAACTGGTGGTATCGGCACGATCCGAACTGGGTACATGTGAATCATCCCGAGTGGTACAGCGTCCATCCCGAGTGGCGTCCTGTGGCGGTAGTGCCTGCTCCGGTCGTAGTAGTCGGTGACTATGATGTCCATCATCATTGGCACGATCGTGCGTGGTGGGTGGCTCATGATGAGGCGTGGGCAAGAGCGCACCATCCGGAATGGTGGCGTTAGTCACCGCGCCCTATAACAGTTCGCTAAGTCAGGAGGTTAGAGCATGAAATTCAGGCCTTACATGGTTGTCATCGCAGTGTTATGCGCGTTAGTAGCCGCGCCGACTCTGGCGAGGGCACAGTCGTTACAAACGGAAGAGGATTTTCAGCGCTATCTCGCCAATCATCCCAAGCTACAGGCAGATCCAGCGCTGATGAGCGATCCGGCCTACCTGGCCAAGCATCCCAACCTCGCGCTGTTCCTGCACGATCATCCCAACATCCATGCGCAAGCGCGCGCGATGGGTGCATACGACAGCGGCCACGTGTGGCGCAGTTCCGGCTGGTGGTATCAACACGATCCTAACTGGGTGCATACGAATCATCCGGAGTGGTTCAACTCGCATCCGCAGTGGTACGCGGCGCATCCGGAGTGGCGAACTGCTAACGCAGAACCGGCGCGGCCGATCGTAACCGCTCACCCGGGAGTGGAGACTGAGCCGCAGATGTATCAGTCAAAGCATCGCGACCCGGGGGCCTACATGGCGGCGCATCCTGCGAACTCGACCGAGCACGTGTACGATCACAATCACAATCACTAAATGAAAACCGGCCGCCGTCTCCAAGAGGCGGCGGCCGGCAGTTCGCGACTCGCTACTTTGCGTCAGTTGACAGCCGCGGAACGCTCGGCGATCAGGCGATCGAGCTCGACCTTGAGACGGCCGAGGACGTCGTCGTACTTGAAGTTGCCGAGCTTGTGATCCTTCTTCTTGAGATTGACGGTGGTCGGCCCGCACCACAGTCCAAGGTCGGCGTCGTCGGTCTCGCCGGGACCGTTCACCCGGCATCCCATCACTGCGATCGTGATCTTGTACTTCGCGGCGTAGGTGCTCAGCACCTTGACCTGCTGCGCGAGCTCGACGAACTTTTCGTTCTCGACTCGCGAGCACGACGGGCACGAGATGATATTGAGTCCGGCGCCGAAGTCGGGCACCGAGATGAAGCGCCCGTGCTTCACGTCGTCGATGATCTGATGGCCGACCACCACTTCCTCGTGCTTGGTCTCGTTGGGCAGCGTGAGCGAGACGCGAATCGTGTCGCCGACGCCTTGCGCGAGGAGCTTCTCGAACGCGATGCGGGTCTTGATGATTCCGTCGGGCGGCAGCCCCGCTTCGGTGACGCCGAGATGGAGCGGCACGTCGGGACGGCGCGCCGCAAAGCGGCGGTTGGCGTCGAGCACCTTGGCCGGGTCGGAGTCCTTGAGCGAGACTACGAAGCGATCGAATCCGAACCGATCCATCAGCTCGCAATGATAGACCGCCGACTCGACGATCGCGGCCAGCTGGTCGCCGGGGTATTTGTCCAGGAACGCCGGCGCGACCGAGCCGCAATTGACGCCGATTCGAATCGCGAGATTATTGTCGCGCGCGACGTCGGACAGCCACTTCACCTTCTGCTCGATGGTCTTCTTCTTTTCGATATGGTGCAGATGGCCGGGGTTGTAGCGGATCTTGTCGACGTGAGGCGCGACGCGGTCGGCGATTTTGTAATTCTCCTGGAGGTCGACCGACAGCACGATGCCCTTGGTCTGCGCGCGGATTTCCTTGATCGCCGGAATTTCCTTTTCGTTGTCCATCGCGATGCGCACGATTCCGGCGCCCGCGCGCGCGAGCTGATGGGTTTGCGCGACGGTCTCGTCGACGTCGATAGTGCGCGTCGCGCACATCGACTGCACCACCACCGGCGCGTCGCCGCCGACCTTCACTCCGCCGATATCGATTTGACGCGATTTGCGATGCGCGATTGCTGTCTCCATATCCGCTCTAGTGCTGGTGCTCCTCCGTCACCGCCATCGCGATCGCGCCATGGCTGAACGCCGCGCCCGCGCGCATCGCCGCCGCCACCCACACCGCCTCGGCGATTTCCTCGTCGGTGCAGCCCTTCTCTTTCGCGCGCGTGACGTGCGCCTCGATACACCACGGGCACTGCGTGACGTGCGCCGCGGTTATCGCCATCAGCTCCTTGGTCTTGCCCGGAATCGCGCCGTCCTTGAACACCACCTGATCAAACTCGAGAAAGCCCTTGAACATGTCGGGCGTGAGCTGGCGCAGCTTGCGCAGATTCTTCGAGGTTTCCTTGCTGTAGAATTCCGCCATCGTGCTTGCTCCCTGGGGCGCGAACGCGCCCCCGGCTGCGATTTACAATTGTGAGGTTCGCGCCGTCGCGCTGCCGCTTCGGCCTTGAACGCAAATATACCAGATAGCGGCGCGCCGGGCACAACGCGCTCCGCTCGGTAGGCCGATGTGCGCTATCGTGTAAAATCTATTTTTGCTCCCGCTCACTTATTTCTGTTTAGTGCTGAATCTAATCCTATCTTGACAGTCTGACAGCAGGCGGTTTTCCGCAACTTTCCTTGCAATGATTTTATCTTCGCAATATGTTCTTCACCCTCAGAGAGGATTAGCGAGCATGTGTAGTCGCATAAGGGGTGCTGCTTGCGCCGTCTCCCAGGAATTGCAGATTTTTTATGGCCTGAGCGGCAGATTCGCCGAAGTGGGAAACTCAAGATGTACCAGGTTCCGAACGGCAATCCAGGCGCCGATGCCGGCGTCGACCAGCGCCCTTTCCCCGATGTAATCCTGCGGAGCCAGTTCTTCGAACTGGTAGGACCGCATTCGCTCTCCAGCGAACAGCGCCTGATGCTCGCGGTGCTGGCCGACGCGATCAATATCGTCCAGGACTGCCATGGCTCCGTGAGCGCGCGCAAAAAATCCTCCTTCGCCGAGGCGTGGCACTGGATCTTCGCCAAGGGCGCGGTCGCATGTCCGCTGTCGTTCGAGAGCGTGTCCGACGCACTCGGCATCGACGCGGATTCGCTGCGCTGGCGCCTGAAGGCGCTGGTCACCAACGGAGTCGCAACGGCGCGCCTCACTCCGCTTCGACTGAGGCTGAAAGAAGCGAGCCGGATGCAGCGCCTGACGGTAAACAGGATTCGCCGCCGCGAGCCGCGCCGCGGCCAATCACATCGCGCGCGCTGATTGAACAGCGGCGTAGCCGCTGCGCCGCGCGGTCTCACAACATCACGCCGCTTTGAGCGACGCCCTCTTAGTCCAAGAGGAAGCGCGAAACCCACTGTGGGTTTCGCTGACTGAAAAACTTAAAATCCGTCAAATCTATTCTGCAGCCCGCGGCTCGACTGCTCGCCGCTCCCTGCCCTTGCCGACGTTCGATTTCCCCGCCCAACCCTGCTACGAAAACTGATTCCGATTACCCGACGCAGGAGAGATGTTCCATGGAAGGTCCGCTGGCGGGCGTTAAAGTCGTCGAGCTTGCGATGTGGGTTGCGGGGCCGTCGACCACCGCGGTGCTCGGCGATTGGGGCGCCGACGTTATCAAGCTCGAAGATCCCAAGGGCGGCGACCCGATTCGCGGGATGACCACGCGTACGATGGCTGATCCCAAGGTGCGCTCGCGGCCGCCCTACGAACTCGACAATCGCAACAAGCGCTCGGTCACCGTCGACTTGCGCCGCGCCGAGGGTCGCGACTTCGCGCTCAAGATCATTGAGCGCGCCGACGTGTTCGTCACCAGCCTGCGCCTCGATGCGCTCGAGCGGATGAAGCTCGACTACGCGACGCTCGCGGCGCGCTTTCCGCGCCTGGTCTATGCGTCTCTCAACGGCTATGGGCATCGCGGTCCCGACCGGCTGCGCCCCGCGTACGATTACGCGGCGGCGTGGGCGCGCTCCGGCCTGATGGCGACCATCATGGAGCCCGGCTTTCCGCCGCCGGCGCAGCGGCCGGCGATGATCGATCATGCCGCCGGACTGAGCCTTGCCGGCGCCATCTCGGCGGCGCTGCTCGCGCGCGAGAAGACCGGAGTTGGCCGCGAAGTCCGCATCTCGCTGTTCGCGATGGGCCTGTGGATGAACGCGACCGATCTGACTACCGGGCTTATCACCGGGCGGGCTCCGGAAGCGGAAAGCCGCACCCAACGCTTGAATCCGATGTGGAGCTCGTACCGATGCAAGGATGACAAGTGGATTTACTTCGTGATGGTTCAGGCTGACCGATATTGGAAGCAGTTTTGCGCGGCGCTCGGACGCTCCGAATGGCAGAACGATCCGCGCTTCGCGGACGCCGCCGCCCGCGCGCGCAACGGCGCTGAACTAACTGCGCAGCTCGACGGTGTAGTCGCGACAAGAACCAGTTCCGAATGGGCTCCTATCTTCGATCGGCACGAACTCATCTGGGCTCCCGTCAACACCGACGCCGAGGTGCTGCGCGATCCGCAGGCCGAAGCGATCGGTGCGTTCGCCCCAGTAGACCATCCGCAGATCCCGAATTGCCGCGTAGTGAATAGTCCGATCGAGTTTGGCGGCGTCGAGCCGCAGCCGCATCGCGCGGCACCCGAGCTCGGGCGTCACACGGAGGAAGTCGCGCTCGAAGTCGGAATGTCGTGGGAAGAGATCGGCCGCCTGAAAGACACCGGCGTGCTGGGGTAGCATCTGATTCAAGTCTGGCGAAACCGCCCGGGTTTCGCGCTTCCCTATTGGCTCACATGCGCGCTACGCGCGGTTAGAACTTCTGAGGGAAGGCTTCAGCGACCGTGGTAGTGCTTGCCGAACGCCGGTGATAAGAGGGGAGGCGGTCGTTCTTTCCAAGGTATAAACGATGCGTTGCACGAAGTGCGGCGCCGACAATGCCGCAGGCTCGCGATTCTGCAATCAGTGCGCGGCGCCACTCAACCGGGCGTGTCCCAAGTGCGCTCACCTGAACGCGCCTGATGCAAAGTTCTGCTCCGAGTGCGCCGCAGCGCTGACTTCGGACCTGTCGAAATCGTCCGCGCTCGCTTCTTCAACGTCATCGGTGCGGATCGCACCGGAACAGAACGATTCTGAGGTCGCCGACGGCGAGCGCAAGACGGTCACTGCGCTGTTCGCCGACATCAAGGGCTCGATGGACCTGATGGAGGACCTCGACGCGGAGGAGTCACGCGCGATTGTCGATCCCGCGCTCAAGCTGATGATCGATGCGGCGCATCGCTACGGCGGCTACATCGTGCAGTCGACCGGTGACGGCATCTTCGCCTTGTTCGGCGCGCCGATGGCGCACGAGGACCATCCGCAGCGTGCCGTGTTTGCTGCGCTCCGCATGCAGGAAGACCTCAAGCGTTACGCCGACAAGCTGCGCGAGCGAGGGCAGCCGCCATTGTTGGTTCGGGTGGGCGTCAACACTGGAGCGGTGGTGGTCCGTTCCATCCAGACCGGCGAGGCGCACACCGAGTACGCGCCGATCGGGCATTCCATCAGCCTGGCCTCGCGCCTGCAAACACTGGCGGCGCCGGGCTCGGTCGTGATTGGACAGAGTGTTCGGAAGTTTGTCGAAGGCTACTTCGCATTGAGGCCGCTTGGACCGGCACAGGTCAAAGGCGTCAGCGAACCGGTGAACGTTTACGAGGTGACCGGTCTTGGCCCCTTGCGCACTCGCCTGCAACGCTCAGTCGGACGCGGTTTGTCCAGGTTCGTGGGCCGGCAAGCCGAGATGGATTCGATTATGCGCGCGGCCGAACAAGCGAAGGCCGGGCACGGGCAGATCGTCGCTGCGATGGCGGAACCCGGAGTGGGCAAGTCGCGGCTGTACCACGAGTTCAAGGCGGTTTCGCAGTCAGATTGGAGGGTGCTGGAAACGTTTTCGGACTCGCACGGCAAGGCCTCGGCCTTCCTGCCGGTGACCGAACTGCTCAGAAACTATTTTGAGATCAAGTCCGAGGACGACTCGCGCAAGCGTCGCGAGAGGGTGAACGGCAAGGTACTCACACTGGATCGCTCGCTCGAAGACACCATCCCGTACCTCTTCACCTTGCTTGGAATCGTCGAAGGAGAAGACCCGCTTGCGCAAATGGACGCGCAAGCCTGTCGGCGGCGCACCCTCGATGCGATAAAACGGCTCATCCTGCGCGAGTCCGTAAAGCAACCGCTGATGGTGATTTTCGAAGACTTGCACTGGATCGACGCTGAGACGCAGGCGCTGCTCAACCTGCTCGCCGACTCGATCGCCACCGCGCGCGTGCTGCTGTTGGTCAACTATCGGCCCGAATACACGCACACGTGGGGCAGCAAGACCTACTACACGCAGCTCCGGCTTGACGCGCTCGGCGGCGAGACTGCCCATGAAATGCTCGGCTCGATCCTCGGTGAAGGGAAGGATCTCCTGCCGCTCAAGCGGATCATCATCGAGCGGACGGAAGGCAATCCATTCTTCATGGAAGAGATCGTGCAGGCGCTATTCGAGGAGAGAGCGCTCGTGCGCAACGGGACGGTCAAGCTGGCGAAATCGATGAGCGCGGTAAAGGTGCCCGTCACCGTGCAGGCGGTGCTCTCCTCGCGCATCGACCGCCTGCCGCCGGCGGAGAAAGATCTGCTGCAAACCGTGGCAGTGATCGGAAAGGAGTTTTCGCATCGATTGGCGGCGGAGGTTGCCAAAATCCCCGAGCTGGAACGGATGCTCGCCGATCTACAAAACGCCGAGTTCATCTACGAGCAGCCCGCCGCGGGTGACGTCGAGTACACCTTCAAGCACGCGCTGACCCAGCAAGTCGCATACGAAGCGATTCTGCACGAGCGGCGCAAGGTGCTCCATGAGCGCGTGGGAACCGCGATCGAGCGGCTCGATGCCGATCGCCTTGAAGAGCGTTACCGCGACCTAGCCCGCCATTTCGCAAAGAGCGCCAACTCTGCGAAAGCGATCGAATACCTGACTCGCGCGGGCGATGCGGCGGCCGCGAAATACGCGCTCCGGGAAGCGGAGTCATGCTGGGAGGACGCGCTGCGTTTGTTTGAAACGGCCGGCGGCGACCCAGAGCAGCACGCGGACCTCTTGACGCACGCCGCGATTCTGAGGCCGGGCCGAGAAGCGCAGATGGTCGAGCGCCTGGAGCAAGCCCTCGGAATCTACGAGAAGCTCGAAATGCGCGCCAAGGCCGCCGACATTCATGTCCGACTGTTGAGTGCCTTCTCAAATAGCTTGGTGGACCATGACCGAGCGGAAGCACATTTTCACAAGGGCGAGTCCTTGCTCGTCGAATTGCCCGCCAGCGAATCGCTCGTGACTCTCTATATGGAATGGGCGAATTTGTGCGTATGGCAGGCACAGGTACGACCTGGATTGAAAGCCGCCGAGCGCAGCCTTGAGTTAGCTCGTCAGTTGAATAGTGCCTATATGATTGCGCGGGCGGGGTATGCGACGGGCGCGTTATTGTGGGCAAGCGGTCGCTTACGCGAGGCTTTCGAGTGGCAGGAACATAATTGGCAGGAGGCGGACACCATCAACGACGTTTCGGCTACCTGGATAACCATAAACGCAGCGTTCGACTTGGCGAATATGGGTGACCAGAAGGAAGCGATGCGATGGTTGGTGCGGGAAATCTCTCGCCCTCGAAACGCCGAATCACCATTTGCCGAGATGTACCTCTATCCCCAGCAAGTCGAGACATTCGGTGCGATGGGGGAACTTGCGGAGGTTCGCCGCATGATGAGCGAGGTCTCAAATTCCGGGCCCTTTCAATGGGCAAGCCAGTACATGTTGACCTTCTGGGGCGGGAAGCTTGAGGAAGCCGAAGCGCTCTACACTGGGTTGATCGAAACCTTTCGTCATATACAGCGTGCGGAAAACATCTGCAACTTCGGTGCACATGCGGCGCACCTCTATCGCCTCAACGGCCGCTACACCAAGGCCGAGGAACTTCTGCGGGAGGGCCTCTCATATTCTGTTCCGGGCGGCAACATCGCTTTGGAGCTCATGGGAGGTGAGTGCCTGGCCCACGTTCTTGCAGACATGGGACGCACGGGCGAGGCCAGAAGTGAACTTGCACGATGCCGCGAGATCATGGCGGCGGGCGAAGACTGGCGCGGACTCGCGGGGTTAGTCGAATGGTCCGAGGCGGCGATCGCGGTGGCGGAGAAAAGATTCGACGATGCCGACCGCCACTTTGTGCTAGCGATAGAGATCATTCGTCGCTACTCGATGCGGAGCCACGAAGGCCCCGCGCTCTGCGACTGGGGCCGCGCGCTGCTGGCGGCGGGCCATCGCGATCGCGCGCGCGAGAAATTCGACGAAGCGCTCGAGCTGTTTCGCCGCGTCGGCGCAGGCCAGCCATGGATCGATCGCGTCCTGGCCGACAAGCAGGCCGGCGGCCTCTAGACCTCCTGCTAGGGCCGCGTTAGCGAGCGACGCGTGATGAGGAGCGTCTCGAGCGCCGGAGAATGCCGATGCCGAGCACCAAGAGTGAACCCGTACCGCGGGACCCTGTGAGCCTGAGTGCGCTCTTCTGGCTCTTCCTGACCTGCGGCGGGATAAGTTTCGGCGGCGGAGTCGTAGGCTACTTGCGCGCGTACCTAGTCGACCGATCGAATTGGCTCAACGACGATGAATTCCTGGCCGCGCTCGAAGTCTCCGAGACGGTGCCCGGCCTCATTGCGGTCAACACCTCGCTGATCGTGGGCGACAACCTGCGCGGCGTCCGGGGCGCTGCGGTCGCCGTCGCTGGCGTCATGCTCCCGGGAACGGTGGTGATGCTGGCGCTGGGCGCGCTATGGGAGCAGCTGCGCCGACATCCCGACGTTACGGCGATACTGCTGGGAGTGGCGGCCGCTGCGGTCGGCATGCTCCTGAGCGAATATATTCGCATGGGACGCCAGCAGCTCTCGCAGCTACCGGACGCGGCGATCGTGCTAGCGACCTTCCTCTCGATCAGCATCCTGCGCTTCTCAACGTTGACCGTACTGGTCACGCTGGTTCCGCTCTCGGTATGGCTGTACCGGCCGAAGCCAGACCGGATGCTTCGTCATCGCGGCGAACATCTGCCGTTTTATCGCGGCCCGCGTCACGGGTATCTGCGCCATCACTAGAAGAGGCCACCGCCCTGATGATGAGGCTCGTCCAACTCTCCGCGGTCTTCGCGATGCTCTCGATGCTCGCGGTGGGCGGCGGTACCTCGGTGCTGCCCGAGATGCAGCATATGACCGTGCACGTGTTCCCTTGGCTCACCGACAAGCAGTTCCGCGACATCTACAGTCTCGGCCAGGTCGCGCCGGGACCGAACGGGCTGATGGTCATGGTGATCGGTTACCGGCTGGCCGGCGCCGCGGGCGCGGCAGTGGTGGGCGCGTCTTTCTTCTTGCCGAGCTGCCTCATCGCTCTGGCCGCTAATCGTGTGTGGAAGCACTATGAAGGCTCACCATGGCAGGTATCGTTGCAACGTGGATTGGCGCCGGTCGCGGTCGGCCTTATGTTCTCGGGGACCTACTCGATCGCGTGTCTTTCGCTCATCGACTGGCTGACGGTATCGATCGCATCGGTGGTATTCGCGCTGCTCCTCTGGCGGCATATGAATCCCGCGGCGATCGTGTTGTTGGGCGGACTCGCCTACATGTTGATCCCGCGCTGATAGACGAACGACGAGCAGAGCGCGCCCGAGTGAACAGGAACATCGCAAGAGAATCGATGGCGCTCATCGCGATGCCAGTGAAGCCCCGCTGGGGGAGCTCGAAATGAATAGCCGCAAAATAATCTTTTCCGTCGTTCTGCTGGCCGTCACCGCGATCAACTGCAAGAGTTGCTTACCCGCGCAACGAACGGTCGTCGGTATTCACACCAGCGTCACATTGAGCAGTTCGCCGTTTTTGATTTCCTCCGGCAACACCTCGAGCATCAGCGCGACGGTGGCAGAGGTCACTGAATGGAGCGACGGCACCTATACCAGAAAGCCCGTCCAGGGGGCTTCGGTGATTTTCGCCGTCACTCCGCTGAGCAGCTGTGGCGCGCTGTCATCCGATCCGGTGCCACTTACCAATCAAGCGGGCGTCACCACCACGAAGTTCAAGGGCCAGAACAATTCGTCACAGATTTGCCACGCTGATATCAGCGGCACGTCTGGCAGCGGTTCGGGCGCGACCGGAGTGAACGTAAAGTCGCAATAGTAGCCCGGCGCGGTCCTTGCGGCCGGCCAAACTGGGGCCCTTCTGGCAAAACCTCGCGATCTTTCGCAGCAATATCTCGTGATCCGCCACACTCCTGCTCCTTTCTCCAGGGCGAGTGTCAAGGGTTTACCGACGATTACCGGGCCGGGGCGCAAACGCTCTCGCGTCCCTAAAAACCCGCGAAATACTTGGACTTTCCGCATTTTCGACCTTGCGGTTTGACTGCCCTTGGAGCCGCTTCGTATGATTTTCAACCGATTTCCAGTGCGATTTTTTCAGTCCGCTGCGGAGGTTTACTGCTCGTGCGAATGATCGTTCCACCCATCGCGCATCGGCGCGGAATTGACCGTAACCTGGTCGAGTTTTTTCATGCCCATCGCCGCGCGTCATTTAATCGCGCGATTTCATCCTTCTGCCGCTACTTCAACGTCAAGCGCCCGCGCATCGAGTGGTTCGAGTATCTCGATTGGGGCAAGACCGCGGGCAAAACCTACGAAGACGGCCGCATCCATCTCGTGCACCCCGAGAACTGGAAGCGCGGACGGGTATATAATAGCGAGCGGATGTGGGTGCAGATGATCTATCACGAGATGGCGCACTACCTGTTCTGGACCGACGCGGAGAAGAAAGCCGACGCGTTCTCGCGCCGGATGGTGCGTGGACTGCGGGGCTCCAGCCGCAAGGCGCGCATCCGATCCCGCGGCGGCTTCGCGAGCGCGCGGCGCGGCGCCGAACGCGTGCGACGACGCCGCCCACGTCCGCTGGTCGGACGCCGGGTGCGCCGCAGCGCGGGAACCTGAGGACGCGGCGGCGCGGGTAGGCTCGATGGCGCAGAAGCCAAACGTCGAAAACCGGTGGTGGGTCGAGACCGTCGTCAAGCGTCCCAAGAAGGTCAAGACCGAAGCCGAGATGCCGCAGTTGCCGGTCGCGATGGCGTTCTACCAGGTCGCGATCGACTACGATCAGGACAAGGCCAAGGAAGATCTCACCGACAACAACCTGCGCATCGCGCGCGAGGCCAACCCCAAGCCCGGCGAATGGGTCTACGTCGCGATGACCCAGGAACACTACCCGCCGCATCTGATCAAACGCGTCAAGGACGAGTTCCGCCTCCCCCGCGAGGCGCGAGGAATCGTGATCGACCACGGCCGCGTGGTGCGGATGCTGGTGTGCGGCCCCTCTTTGGAAGACTGGATGATCGACATCACGCTGAGCGACGAGCCGTCGGTCGACGTCTACGTATGGGGCGTGATGTGGCGCGAGCGGCTGTTCCGCCGCGCCGAGGAAGCGATGCGCCAGGCGCGCCGCTGGGCGCTCAACCTGATCCAGTATCCGCCGCCCCGCGATGAGCCGTTCCGCGGCGCGTTGTTGTAGCGGCGCGCCAGCGCTCGACGCCATGTCGTTTCGAGCGGTCTTCTTCGATCTCGGTGGCGTTGTGGTCAGCTCGCCGCTCCACGCGATCGCCGCGTACGAGCGCGACCATCAGGTGCCCGCCGGCTTCATCAACCGCGTCGTCGTCGACACCGCCCCGCACGGAGCGTGGTCGCGGCTCGAGCGCGGCGAGATCGCGCTGGAAGATTTCTACGCGTCCTTCGATGCTGATTGCGCCGCCGCGGGTCACGTCGTTTCGGCGCGCGCGATGATGGAACGAATCGCGCAAGGCAGCGGACCGCGGCCCCCGATGCTCGACGCGATCCGGCGCATCCGCGCGTGCGGATTGCTCACCGGAGCGATCACCAACAACTGGGCCAACGAGAATCGCGGCCCCGACGTCCTGCGCCCGCTCTTCGACGCCTTCATCGAGTCGTCCGTCGTCGGTATGCGCAAGCCCGATCCGCGCATCTTCCATCTCGCCTGCGACGAGCTCCGCGTCGCGCCGCACGAGTCGGTGTTCCTCGACGATATCGGCATCAACCTCAAAGCGGCGCGAGCCTTGGGCATGACGACGATCAAAGTCGCCGAGGTCGATGCCGCGCTCGATGAGTTGCAGGCGGTGCTGGGCTTTCCGCTGCGCTGATCGCGCGCGGCGATTCAGATCAAGTCAGATCAAATCGTCAGGTTGCTGCGGACGCTACGACGCGGGCGGGAACTGCACCGATGCGGTCCCGGTGACCAGACGCTCGGCGTCTTCGTTCTCGATCCAGACGTCGATCTCCGCGATGCGCTCGCCCGGCTCCGCGTTGGTCACGAATCCGCTCAGCGTCAGCGTATGGTCCGGCTGCACCGGCACGCGATAGGTCGTCCCGAGGCGCACCATCCGCGCGCCGCTGGCGCCGATCCAATCGGTGACCAGCTTCGCCAGCAGCCCGAGGCTCATGTTGCCCGGCAGGATCATTCCCGGCAGCCCTTCTTTCTTCGCGCCCTCGTCGTCGGTGAAGCGCGGCGCGTCCAGCCCGCAACTGCGCGCATATGCCCGCGTCTGATCTTTGGTTACGAACAATTCGAGCGGTCCGAGCGTGTCGCCGATATGCAGGTCTTCAAATTTCATCGCGTCGATTCCGGATTTTGATCCTCAGGTTCGGTTCATGAAGCGATGGTCGATATGCGCGACCACTTCGCCGTTCTGATTCTTGAGCGTCGAGCGCACCACGACGAACACCATCGTACCGCTGCGCCCGGTTTTCTCGTAGATCTCTTTTACGTGCGAGTGCAGCGTGACCTGGTCGCCCGGCCGGATCGGCTGCACGAACTCCGCGTCCTTGCCGGCATCGAAACCGGCGCGTCCGAAGCGCGGCACGTGCTGAAAAAAATGCCGCCCGTTGCGAAACGTCACCGCGAACGACGGCGGCGCGACCAGCCCGCCGTAAGGCCCATTCTTTGCGGCCTCCGCGTCGGTGAACAGCGGGTTGGTCTCGCCGAGCCCCGCGCAGAATTTCGCGATCATCTCGGGCGTGACGGTCACCGGGTCGGTGACTTCGAACACCTTGTTGATCAGCGCCGGATCGTAATCTACCGCCATGGTTATTTCGCCTCGGCCTCGATCGCGCGTGCGACCGGCTTGCGCTTGGGACGGAAATCGACCGGCTCGTAGCTGCCGGTCTTGAGCTCGCGCACCAGGTCGTCGATCGAATTGATATACGCGGCAAAGCGCGTCGCGCACAACCCGATGAGGCTCACCAGGTGGCTGTCCGAGCCGCCGGTGGCCGCGTATCCGAAGCGCTGGATCAGCTCTTCGCTGCGCTCGTTCTCGCCCTTGCGCGATCCGCCGTTGAGCATCTCGACCGCGACCACGTTCTGCAGCGCCGGCTTGGTAAGGTAATGCTCGCAGAGCCCGATGTTGGGACGGCCGGGATGGCACGGCACTGCGATTCCGCCCAGCCGCGCGACCTCGTCGATCAGCTCCTGCGCGTCGAGCCGGATGTTGGCGAAGTCGAAGCGCGCCAGGATGTCCTCGTTCACGCCGAACACCAGCACGTGTCCGTAATTGGTCTCGACCTCCGAGGCGCGCAGCACCATCAGGCCGAACTTGTCTTCCAGCGCGCGATAGTCGGCGTCGCGATTGAACTGGCGATGCTCGGTGAGAACGATTCCGTCGAGCGGGCGCTCGGCGCGGCGCAGCGTGATCCAGTTGAGGTACGCCTCTACCGGTGCGCGGCTGTCCTCGGAAGCTTCGCTATGGCAATGCAGATCGAGCGTGGTGCTCACCAGGATTGTGTCCCCTCACCTCGCCGGGCGAAATTTCGCGAGCGTCACCTCGGGCGTGACATCCTCGTATACGACCTCGACGGGCATCCCTATTTTAACGTCTTCGGCGCGGCAGTCGACAAGGTTGGTGAGCATTTTCACGCCCTCGTCGAGCTCCACGTAGGCCATGATATAAGGCAGCGCTTCGCGAAATCCCGGCGCGCCGTTCTGATTGGTCTGCGTGAACGTGTAGACCTTGCCGAGGCCCATCGACGGCAGCCATTCGGTGCGCGGTGACAGGCACTCGGTGCATTGCGCCCGCGGGTAGTAGCGGATGTCGCCGCAGTCGCGGCACTTCTGCAGGTAAAGTTCGTGGCGCTTGAGCGCCTCCCACCACGGACGATTCTCTTCGTCGATATGCGGAAGCGGTTTGGAATATTTCGCGGGTTTCTGTTCGGCCATGATCGGACTTGCCCCTAATTGTTGCTGAGTATCAAGGTCGCGCCGGAATGACGGGTGCCGAGCGCGCCGCCGGTGCCATGCACCAGCGTGGTCTTGCAGTCCTTGATCTGGCGCGGACCGCATTCGCCGCGCAGTTGCTTGACCGCTTCGATCACCAGGAAGATTCCGCGCATCCCGGGATGGTTGGAGCTGAGCCCGCCGCCGTCAGTGTTGATCGGAAAATCGCCGTCATAGCGCAGCCGGCCGCCGCTCACGAATGCTCCCCCTTCGCCGCGTTTGCAGAATCCCAGGTTTTCCAGCGTGGTGAGCACGGTGATGGTGAACGAATCGTAAATCATCGCCATGTCGATGTCTTTGTGCGCGACGCCGGCGCGCTCGAAGGCCAGCCGTCCCGATTGCGCCGCCGCAATCTCCAGGAAGTCGCGCTTGCCGCGCGCCGCGTGGCGCACCGTCTCGCCCGCGCCCAGCAGGTAGGCGGGCTTCTTCTTCAGGTCGCGCGCGCGCTCTGCCGAGGTGACCACCAGCGCGCCGCCGCCGTCGCTGATGATGCAACAGTCCAGCAGATGCAGCGGCGAGGAGATGACGCGCGAGGCGAGCACGTCCTCGACCGTGATCGGGTCGCGATACTTCGCGGCCGGATTCATCGAGGCGTGATGGCGCATTACCACCGCGATCTCCGCGAGCTGCTCAGGCGTGGTGCCGTAGTCGTGCATGTGGCGCTGCGCGATCATCGCATACGCGCCCACCGTGGTCGGTCCGAACGGCGCTTCGTACTGATCGCAAGGCTCGCCCGCGGTGCCGCCGAAACCTCCGGTCCCGATCGCGAAGCGCGACGAGGCCGCCGTCGAGCCGTAGACGATCAGCGCCACCTCGCACAGCCCCGCCGCGATCGCTGCCGCGGCGTGCGCGGTGTGCGCGACGAACGACGATCCTCCGATCGATGTCGAATCGACGTAGTTCGGCGTCAGGTTCAGGTAGTCGCACACCCCGACGATCCCCATCCCGCCGATTCCCGAGGTCAGGAACCCGTCGACGTCCTTTATCGTCAGCCCGGCGTCGTCCAATGCTCCGCGCGCGCTCTCGGCCATGATCTGGTACATCGTCTTGTCGGGGGCAAAGCGCGTCGGATGCTCGTAGACCCCGGCCACTGCTGCCTTGTGCTTCAGACTCATTGCGGCGTTTCCTACCTGAGCTCCGCGAGGAACTGCTCGAGCTCGGCGTTGACTTCGTCGGGGCGTTCGCGTGGCAGCATGTGGCCGGCGTCGGCGACCACCTTGAGCTGCGCGCCCGGAATTTTGCTCTTGATCAATTCGGCTTGCGCCGGCGGGGTGCTGACGTCGTCGGCGCCCGCGAGCACCAGCGCCGGCTTGGCGATTTTGCCGATCGAGTTCTGCAGATCAACCTCCGCGCACGCCAGGATGTCGGTATAGCGCACGCGCGGGTCGGTCTTGATCTGCTCCATCCAGCCCTCCCGCACCAGGTCGAATTTTTCCTTGACGGTTTTCGGCGAATAGCCGTCGGTCAGGAACGATTGCGGCGCACGTCCCATCGCGATCGCGCGCAACCCCTCGACCCGATCCGGCGGAATCGTGAACTTCGCCGCCGTCGCGACCAGCGCGAGCGCTTCGGTCCGCGCCGGATAACGCAGCGCAAACTCCATCGCGATTGCGCCGCCCATCGACCAGCCCGCGATCACCGCTGCTTTGAACTTCAACGCGTCCATGAACGCGGCGAGAAACTCGGCGTAGTCGCCGACAGTGCGCAGCCCCTCGACTCCCGACGAGCGCCCGTGGCCGGGCAAGTCGAAGGCCACCGGACTGTGCTTCGATGACAGGCCGTCCACCTGGTTGTGCCACGAATGGCCGTTGCCGCCCGCGCCATGAACCAGCACGATTTTGCGCCCGCGCGAAAAATCCGGCACCACGTCGGGCAGCGTGGTCGGACCGGAATAGAAATAATACGTCGCGTGACCTTTGACGTCGGTGTACTTGGTGGGCATCGGCACGAAACTCCCCGCACTCCGATCGTTACCGCCCCGGCCCCCGGCGCATTCCTGGACAAACGGACAGCGGGAGGAGCGAAACGAATAACTCGACAGCTTGAGGGTTAGGTATTAGGTTCCGCGCGCGATTGTCAAACCCGCGCCCGCAGTCTTGAGCCCGGACGCAGTCTTAAATCAGATGCGGCCCGCGGTCGCACCCGGGATGCGGCAACGCGCGGTAAGCGCCATCCGCATAAGCGGAAAACCCAGGTCGGCCGCAGGAGGCCTACTTTCTCTTGCGGCGGCCCCGCGAAGTTTGCTCACCGTCGAGCAAACCGCCCTGCCCGCGCTCCCATTTCTCGATCGCGCTGCGGCTGAAACGCCACGCGCTGCCGACCCGGAATCCTGGAATTCGCCCTTCGCGCAGGAGGCGGTAAATCGTGGTCGGATGCACCCTGAGATGCTCCGATAGCTCGCCGATCGTCAGAATCTCTTCTTCAGACGCCATTTATGCGCACGTATGTCGGGCTGGGTAGCTGCCAGTTTCACCCCACGCGTCCCTGGTCAACTCACTTGATGGCTAAGACTCCTTTTCGGCGCGTCAGAAGTCAAGGTGCCCGCATTAGGCCTTTCTTATAGCGCGCCACCCTTGGCAGCGTCGCTACAATCCGGGCTATGGTGGTCCAAAACGAGCGCTCAGAACCTACCGTCAGGCCGCTGCAGCGCGTTTTTGGCCGCTATCTTTATGAAGTACCATTAGTCGGTAATAGTTATCAGACAGTTTTACAGGTGATTTGATACAGGAGAAAGAAACCATGGCCTATCAGGCACTTGAATTAACCCATCAAGGATCGATCGCCGTGCTCACGCTCAATCGGCCGCACAATCTGAACGCGCTCAGTGCGCAGATGGTCGATGATCTGGAAAATTTTCTCGTCGAGCTCGCCGCAGACAAGGAGACTCGCGTGGTGATCATGCGCGGCGCTGGCCGCGCGTTTTGCGCGGGGCTGGATCTCAAGGAGCAGAATCGCGGCGACACTGGCCTTGGCTCCTCGACGACTGGCACCTTCGAGATGCAGCGGCGGATGAGCAACCTGGTGGTCGCGATGCGCCGGGCGCCGCAACCATTTATCGCCGCGGTGCGCGGACCCGCCGCTGGCGGTGGATTCGCGCTCGCGCTCGCATGCGACGTCAGGATCGCGGGGGAGTCGGCGCGCTTCAACGCCGCCTTCATCCGCATCGGATTGAGCGCGTGCGACATGGGCGTGAGCTACCATCTGCCGCGCACGGTCGGCTCCTCGGTCGCCTACGAGCTGATGCTGACCGGGCGCTTCATCGGAGCGGAGCGCGCGCTCCACACCGGGCTGGTCTCCGAAGTCGTAACCGACGCCGAAGTCGACGCCGCCGCGATGAAGCTGGCGCAGGAAATGATCGAAACCTCACCGCTGGGACTTAGGCTGACCAAGGAATGCGTCGCGATGAGTATCGACGCAGGCAGCCTCGAGGCGGCAATCGCGATGGAAGATCGCAACCAGGTGCTATGCGTGCGCGCCGGCTACATCGAAGAAGGCGCCCGCGCATTCCTGGAGAAGCGCAAACCAAAATTCAACCCCCGCGCATGACGAGCGCAGGCCGCGACTGTTAAGAGCGCGAAGCGCGATTGTTAGCCGAAAGGGAAGCGCGAAACCCGGGTGGGTTTTCGCAACGCTTAGATAAAGTTGTCCGGCGCGAACCAGGGTGCGTACCAATGAATCGATCTTGATTGCTACTCGATGTCCGATATGGCGCCGATAGCGGACCAAATTCCGCATCGCAGCGAAACGACGCTAAGTGCCAGGAGCGGATATTAGGCTGCTCGCTTGAATGTAACTGCCCTAGCCTGGGGATTCCTTCCCATTGACCATCGAGAGGACCGTACGGGCGAGATCGGCAGGGGAATCCAGCAGCTGTTCTGCGCCAGCAGTTTCAAGTTCGTCTCGGGTACCATAACCCCAGAGCACGCCAAGACCGCGCATTCCGACCGCATGGGCGCCGGAAATATCATATCCGCGATCCCCGACCATCAGACTGTCAGATGGCGAAAGACTATGTTTAGACAGAATATGGGCGAGCAGTTCAGGCTTGTGATCCAGCTCGCCGCTCGGCCCTGAGCCATAGATGCCATCGAAGTATGTGACAAACTTCAGACGGTCCAGAATGCGGCTTGCGAAAATCGCCCTTTTTGATGTCGCGAGATAAATTCGCAATCCGGTCCGCTTCATCTCTTCAAGAGATTTGCCAATTCCCGGATAAGGCACGCTTCCGAGAAGCCCACTTTCACCGTAATGTTGACGATAGGCAGCGACTGCTTCACCGACTCTGTCGTCTCCGTATGACTGCAGCAAGATTTGCATCATATCTTCGAGCGGAGGCCCGATGGCATGTCTTATATCGAGGGTTTCATCCGGTTCATGTCCAAGGGCGCGCAGTGCCGCAAGGCAGCTTGCCAAAATACCGGGGTGCGAATCGATTACGGTGCCGTCGAGGTCTAGAAGAACGGAGCAAGTCATGATCCGAAGATAGCGGCCAAAAGCAAACGAGTACAAGTTGGTTTGGTTTCGTTTCAGCTTCGGGTCATTATATCTACATAAGTTATTCAGCGGCGCGGCACGTGGTCCAAAAAAAGGGCCGTTCCTTTTCAGGAGCGGCCCCTATCTGGCAGGCGTAGCTGCCAGGAGGACTGTCAATTAGTTACAACATCAGTTGCCTTGATCAACGAATGCTCGCGACCTGGGTCTCTTCGCCCAGGCGCACGACCATGAACTGATTGCCGCCGTCGCGCCACACGCGCACCGCGACGCGATCGCCCGGGCGATACTGACCAAGCAGTTGGTTCAGCGCCGGCACATCGGGGACCAGCTCGCCGTCAAAGCCGCGAATCAGATCGCCGACCCGGATTCCCGCTTTCTCAGCCGGAGATCCGATCGCCACGCTGGTTACCTTCGCGCCCAGGTCGTCCGCCTCCGGCGTCGCGGTCACGCCGAACCACGCGGGACCCGTCGATGGGTGGAGTTCAGGATGGAGAAAATATATGCGCGCCGATCGGTCCGCGTGACGCGCGACCTGCTCGGCTTCCTTGGCCTCGTCGAGACTGTACACGTCACCCGCCAGGTACACGTCGCCGGTGGCGCTGGCGGAGATGCCCAGGTCGGGAAATCCCTGCAGCGCGAGCGCCTCGCGGATTCTCTCCTCCGCGCGCCGCGGACTGAACCTGAATTGTGCGGCGGCCTTCTTCTCCGGCGGCATCGCGATCAGCGAGAGATTCTCAAGCTGGTCGTTCTCGGTGATCTCATTGTCGGGGATCTCATTGTAAGGAGCGCTGCCCGCCTTCAATTGGCGCGCCGCGGCGAGCATCTGAGCGCCGGTGCGCTGCGAATGGTTTGCGAACAGGGCTGCGACCCCGATCATTGCGACTATCCCCGCCGCCACTGCGCCGACTGCTATCGCCCGCAGCGGCATCCGCGCCGTCCGCAGTGTGCGACGCGTGGACGCTGACAGCTCGCGCACTTCGGCGCGCCTGGCGGGAACGGCGGAGGTGTCGTCGCCAAAGTCCAGGTCGAGATCGTCGAAACGGACCGCGATGTCGTCGCCGATCCAGAAAAAACTTTCTTCCGCGAGCAGCTCGGCAAACGATTGCGGCCGGATGCGCGGGTCGCCCGCCGCGGCCCACATCTCGATGTCAGCCGGATAGTCAGGATCGTCGGGACGCCCGCGAGTCGCGCGCAACTGTTCGATGCGCCGGAGCATTTCCTCGATGCTCAGATACCTGATTCCGGTCGTGTCGGCGTTCTTCATAATGCTTCACCCCAGCTCGAACTGATGAGCCGGCCCTGCTTGGCACTGTTTAGCATATTAACAGAGCCTAGCGCTCAATCTATACTGACAGTGCGGCATTATTTGCGCCAATGCGGCGAACAGGGGCTTTCTTATGGGCCGCGCGCGCGAATTCGAACTGGATGGCGGCGGCGCAGCGCGATCAGATCGCCGCGCTTACCGCGTCCTCGTGCATCGTCGGCTCGGGCCGCGCATCGATCGGCACGTAATGGCGGGTGCCCTCGCCGATGTAGACCTGGCGCGGCCGCGCGATCTTCTGTTCCGGATCGCGCACCATCTCCGCCCATTGCGCCATCCATCCGGAGGTCCGCGGAATCGCGAACAGCACCGGGAACATCGTCATCGGGAAACCCATCGCCTGGTAGATGATTCCGGAATAGAAGTCGACGTTCGGATAGAGCTTGCGCTTGATGAAGTACTCGTCCTCCAGCGCTATCCGCTCGAGCTCCAGCGCGATGTCGATCAGCGGGTTGCGGCCGGTCACTTCGAAGACTTCGTAGGCCATCTTCTTCAGAATCTTCGCGCGCGGGTCGTAGTTCTTGTAGACCCGATGGCCGAAGCCCTGGATCTTGCGCTCCCCGGCCTTCACCGCTTTCACCATCGCCGGCACTTTGTCCTTCGATCCGATCTCCATCAGCATCCGGATCGCCGCCTCGTTCGCTCCTCCGTGCAGCGGTCCGTACAGCGCCGCGATCGCCGCCGCCGCAGCCGCGTAGGGATCGGGCTGCGAGCTTCCCACCGCGCGCATCGCATTCGACGAACAGTTCTGCTCGTGGTCGGCGTGCAGGATGAACAATATGTCGAGCGCCTTCTCAATGACCGGGTTCGGCTTGTAGGTGAGCTCGGTCATCTTGAAGAGCATCGAAAGGAAGTTGCCGGTGTAGCTGAGATCGTTGTCCGGATAGACGTAGGGCAGCCCGCGCGTATGCCGGTACGCGAACGCCGCGAGCGTCGGGATCTTGCCGATCATGCGGCGGGTCTGCAGCCGGCGCGATTCCAGGTCCTCGATGTCCTTGGCGTCGGGATAGAACGTTGACAGCGCGCCCACCGTGCCGAGCAGCATCCCCATCGGATGCGCGTCGTAGCGATAGCCCTCCATGAACCGCTTGATGTTCTCGTGGACCATCGTGTGAATCTTGATGTTGTACTCCCAGCTCTTGAAATGCTTGCGATCGGGCAGCTCGCCCTTGACGATCAGGTACGCGGTCTCCAGGTAATTGCTCTTCTCGGCCAGCTCTTCGATCGGGTAGCCGCGGTAGCGCAGGATTCCCTTGTCACCGTCGATGTAAGTGATCTTGCTGCGGCAGCTCGCGGTGTTCATGAACGCGGGATCGTAGGACATCAGGCCGAAATCGTCGGCCCCGGTTTTGATCTCGCGCAGCGCACCCGCGCGGATCACGCCGCCCTCTTCGATCGGAATCTCGTAGCTCTTGCCGGTGCGATTGTCGGTGATGCTCAGCGAGTCCTTCTTGTTTGCCATTGCTCCGTCCTCACCTGGTTGTGATGTTGCCCCGAATCTTCCCCGGCTTTCCTGCCCCTCGCCCAGCCTCCGTTCAACATATATACAGTATACGGTTTCCAGTGTCCAATGCGCCTACAGATTTTTTTTCGCCTCGCTTCCGCGCCGTTGCCATGGCACGCTCTCGGGGATGTATTTCCAGCTTTCGGCAGTGCATTTTGAAACGGCCCGGCGGCGGCAATCGAACATGCCGCGCTATCGAAATGCCAACAGAGTTGAAATGCCGGCGAAGTCGAATTGCCAACGAAGTCGAATTGCCAACGAAGCTAAAATGCGAACGAAATTAAAAATGCCGGCGAAACTAACATGCGAACGAAATTAAAATGCTAGACCGCCTGATGAGTTCGGTCTCGGCGCTCATCGTCGCCACCATCTCGACCCTCGGCTACGGCGGCGTGGTCCTGATGATGGGCTTCGAGAGCGCGTGCATCCCGATTCCGTCGGAAGTGATCATGCCGTTCTCGGGCTACCTGGTCGCGACCGGCCGCTTCGACCTGCAGCTGGTGGCGATCGCCGGCGCGCTCGGATGCCTGCTCGGCTCCTACGCCGCGTACTACGTGGGCGCCAGCGGCGGACGATGGTTCCTGCTTCGCTACGGACGCTACGTGCTGATCGCACCGCACGAGATCGAGCTGGCCGATAAATTCTTCGCGCGCTGGGGTGCGCCCGCCGTCTTCATCAGCCGCCTGCTGCCAGTCGTGCGCACTTTCATCGCCTTCCCCGCCGGCGTCGCGCGGATGCCCCTGCTGAAATTCTCGATCTACACGCTGCTCGGCTCGTACCTGTGGTGCCTGACGCTCGCCTATGCCGGGATGAAGCTCGGACAGCATTGGGAGCGGTTGGGACCGCTGTTCCATCGCTTCGACGACGTGATCGCAATTGTTCTCGTGGCGGGCGCGGCCGCGCTGGTCTACAATCGAATCAAGGGAATATCCGCGCCCGCAGCCGCCCGCGAATAATGGTGATCATCGCATGACCGACGAAGACGACAAGCGGAACGACGAAGAAAAGACGAAAGACGACACGATCGACGACGGCTATAGTGATCTGCCCTCGGAGCCGTTGGAAGAAGTCTTCTCCAGCCTCGAACCGACCGAGGTCAACATGGCGCGCGACTTTCTCGAATCCGGCGGAATCGAGACCTTCATCTTCGACGGCGCAGGTTCGCGGATGCTCGGTAATACGGTGGCCGTGATGGCGCGCCTGATGGTTCACGAACGCGACGCCGCCGATGCGCGCCGCCTGCTCAAGGACATGGGCTTCAACCGCTGACCAACCCTTCAAGCGCGAGCCCCGCCGTCATTCGCGGCTCTCGGGCCTTATCTTTTCCGCGGGCTTGAGCGCTCGCTGACCAGCGCGATGCTCGCGCTCAGGTAGCCGCCCCGAGTTGACGCATGAAAGTTGAAGCACAGGATCCAAAATTGAACCTGGTCGAGAACGCCAAACGGCTGGCGCCCCAATTGGCCGCGGCCGCGGCGGGAGACGATGAGCTCCGCCGCCTGAGCGACTCCACCTGGAATCAGCTGCTCGAGGGCGGCTTCCTGCGCTCGCTGCAGCCCGCGCGATGGGGCGGCGGCGAGGCCAGCCTCGTGGAGTTCGTCGACGCGATCATCGAGATCTCGCACGCGTCGCCGTCAGCCGGATGGGTCGCCGGCGTCATCGGTGTCCACCCTTGGCAACTTGCATTATTCGACGATCGCGCACAGCGGGAAGTATGGGGCGAAGATCCAGCGACAATGCACTCGTCGTCGTATAATCCCACGGGAAAGGCTGAGAAAATCGCGGGCGGGTACAAGGTCTCAGGCCGCTGGTCGTTCTCGTCAGGATGCGATCACTGCAAGGTTGTCAACCTGGGCGCAATAGCCGGCGGCCGCGATCTCGGCGGTCATCAGGTGCCCGACTTCCGATCTTTTCTTCTTCTGCGCGAGCAATATCGGATCGACGACAACTGGCATGTCGCCGGCCTCAAAGGCACCGGCAGCAAAGACATCGTGGTCGAAGATGCGTTGGTACCCGAGTATCGAACCCAGTCCCATATTGATTACGCGATGAACCTCCCGCTTCCCGGGCAGGAGCTGAACGACGGCCCGTTGTACCGGATGCCGTGGTCGGTGGTATTCAACATGGCGCTCGCTGCCTCCGTTGTGGGCTCCGCGCGCGGCTTCATCGAAACTTGGACCGAACTCTCGCGCACGCGCAAGTTGAGCGTCGGCGGTAAGGCTGCTGACGATGCGATGACGCAGCGGCGGCTGGCCGAGGCGACCTGGGCGATCGACGTTACGATAGCGAAAATGCGCGCCGACGCGATCGAGCTGTGGCAGATGGCCGAGGCGCGCGAGCCCGCCTCGATGATGCGACGCGCGCAGGCCCGCTGGAATATGAACCGCGGCTGCGAGGTCGTTGCTCAAACCGTCGGCGATCTCTTCCGCGCCGCGAGTGGGCGCTCGATTTTTCTCGATAATCCGCTGCAGCGCCGATTCCAGGACATGCAGGCTGCGTTGGCGCATGCCTACCTGGTGCCCGATCCGATGGCGCGCGCGCTCGGCGGGATGCTGCTCGGCGCGACCAAACCGGAGCTGGTGTTGTGATGGCCACTCTCGGACGTATTGATACCCATCACCACGTTGTGCCGGCGGCGTATGCGGCATGGCTCCGGCGAAAAGGCATCGCAGCCGGCGGACTTCCCATTCCGGAATGGAGCGCCGGCTCCGCCATCGCGCTGATGGACAAGTACCGGATTCAGACCGCGATCATGTCCGTCTCGACGCCGGGTGTTCACTTGGGCGACGATGCCGAAGCGCGAGAAAAGGCGCGCGAGGTCAACGAGTACGCAGCCGAGGTCGTCCGCAAACATCACGATCGGTTCGGCTTCTTCGCCACGCTCTGCCTGCCCGACGTAAAAGGGTCGCTCGACGAACTCGCGCACGCGTTCGACCAGCTCCACGCGGATGGGGTCGTGCTGCTCGCCAACAGCCGCGGCATCTACCTTGGCGACAGGGCCTTCGATCCGCTGTTCGACGAATTGAACAAGCGCAAGGCCGTCGTGTTCGTGCATCCGTCGCATCTGTTCGGTGTCGATCCGCTCCAGGGCGTGCCGCCGTTCATCGTCGACTTTCTGCTCGACACGACGCGTGCGGCCGTGCGGCTTGCGGGCTCGGGCACGCTGGACCGCTGTCCCGACTTGAAAGTGATCCTGTCGCACGCCGGAGGATTCGTGCCGTATGCCGCATACCGGATCGCCGGCGCCGCATCGCCGAAGAGGGATTTCGCAGACGGACTCGCTCAGCTCAAGAAGTTTTATTTCGATCTCGCGATCTCCGGGAGTCCGACCGCACTGCCGAGCTTGATGACGCTGGCGCAGCCCGACCACGTGCTCTACGCAACCGATTGGCCTTATGCCACCGATGCGATCGTCGGCGCGTTTACCGGGATGTACGAGGGCTACTCGTTCAGCGCCGCCCAACGCGCATCAATCGATCGCAGCAACGCCGAAGCCCTGTTTCCGCGCCTGCGAGGCGGCACACAATAATCGGATCACGGCGCCTTGCGCTTCGTGACGAACACTTCCACTGAGACAAATTTTGCCTGCAAGGAGATCAGATCGTGAGCAAACACCGATTCGGCCCCGACAACCCATCGGCAACCTACGTCGCTCACGCCTATCCGGAGCAAACCATCGACACCGGCGAGGCGGTGATCAATTACGCGACCGTGGGAACGCCCGACAAGCCCGCGTTGTTGCTGGTCCCCGGGCAATCCGAATCATGGTGGGGCTATGAGCAGGCGATGGGCCTGCTGCAGGAGCACTTCCAGGCTTTCGCAGTCGATCTGCGGGGCCAGGGACGATCAAGCCGGACTCCGGGACGCTATACCGTCGACAACTTCGGCAACGACCTGGTGCGGTTCATCGCGCTCGCGATCGGACGCCCGGTCATTGTCAGCGGGCTCTCATCGGGAGGCGTGATCTCCGCATGGCTTTCCGCGTATGCGATGCCCGGCACCATCCGCGGCGCACACTATGAAGACCCGCCGTTGTTCTGTTCGGAGGTCGACACCTCTTGCGGACCGTCACTGCGCCAGGCCATCGGGCCGATCTTCGCGCTGATGAGCAAATATCTTGGCGACCAATGGAGCGTAGGCGATTGGGCGGGGATGCTCGAAGCCGGCAAAACCGAGCTCCCCGACTGGCTGTCGCGCGCCCTTGCCCCGATGATGTTCGGTGGCGACGGCGAAATCCCGCAGCGCATGAAGGAATACGATCCCGAGTGGGGCCGCGCCTTCTGGGAGGGTTCTGTATTCGCCAGCTGCGACCACGCGCGGATGCTGGCCAGCGTCAAATGCCCGGTACTGTACACGCACCACTTCCGCCACTCCGATAACGATCGAGGCTATTTCTTCGGCGCGGCCTCTGACCTGCAGGCAAAGCGCGTATGCGAACTAGTCGCGCGCGCCGGCCAGCCAATTGACTACCGTTCATTTCCGCAAATGGGGCACTCGATGCACGGTCAAGATCCCAAGCTGTTCACCCAGCTTCTGGCCGAGTTCGACGCAAAGCTAAGGGCTTAGCTCTATCGACAGGTCGATCGCGCGCCGCGGTGGCCTGGTTGTCATTGCTTCGACGTTACGGTCCGAACTAAACACATTCGATGAGCATTCCGTGGTGGAAGCGCGCGGTCTTTTATCAAATCTATCCGCGCAGCTTTGCGGACAGCGACGGCGACGGCATTGGAGACCTCGACGGCATCACGGCGCATCTGGACTACCTGGGCGGCGGGCCGGACTCGCTCGGCGTCGGCGCGCTGTGGCTCAATCCGATCAATCCGTCGCCGCTTGCGGATTGGGGCTACGACGTAAGTGACTACTGCGCGGTGCATCCGGATTTCGGCGGGCTCGGCGCATTCGACCGGCTGGTCGCCGCCGCGCATCGCCGCGGCATTCGCGTAATCGTCGACTTGGTTCCCAATCATACCTCGGAGCAGCATCCGTGGTTTGTCGCGTCGCGCTCTTCGCGCAGCGATCCGAAGCGCGACTGGTACATCTGGGCGCCCGGCTCTCGCGATCGTCCGCCGAACAACTGGCAGAGCCTGTTCGGCGGCCCGGCATGGAAGTACGACGCGCCGACGGGCGAATGGTACCTGCACATGTTTCTTGAGCAGCAGCCCGACCTGAACTTTCGCAATCCCGCGGTGGTCGCCGCGATGCACGACGTCATCAGGTTCTGGCTCGATCGCGGCGCCGACGGCTTTCGCATCGACGTGATCTCGCAGCTCATCAAGGACGCAAGGCTGCGCGACAATCCGATCCGCGGCGACGCCGATCCGCACATCCCGCTCAACGCGAGAGGCACGCAGATTCCGCTCTACAGCACCGATCAGCCCGAGGTCCACGATCTGATCCGCGGCTTTCGCCGCGTCCTCGACAGCTGTGGCGGCGAGCGCATGATGGTCGGCGAGACGTGGCCGCGCGAGGCGAACGGGCTTGCCGATTATTTGCGCGCCGACGAATTGCAACTCGGATTTAATTTCCGGTTCCTGTTCTGTCCGTACGACGCGCGGAAATTTCGCGCCGCGATCGAGGACACCGAGCGCACCTTCGGCCAGGACGCGTGGCCGACCTGGACGCTCTCCAATCACGACTTCCCGCGGCACATCACGCGCTATGCGCGCGACGGCGCCGACGGCGAGGCGCGCGCACGCGTCGCCGCGATGATGCTGATGACGCTGCGCGGCACTCCGTTCATTTACTATGGCGAGGAGCTGGGGATGCGCGATGTCGCGAGCGCGGCGGCGCCCAAGCGCGACCCGGTCGGGCGCGATGGATGCCGCTCGCCGATGCAATGGTCGGACGCTCCGAACGGCGGCTTCACCAGTCCGGGCGTCACGCCGTGGCTTCCGTGCGGCGATTTCGTAAACGTGAACGCGGCGCGGCAGGCGACCGATCCGCGCTCGATGCTCTCGCTGTACAGGAGGCTCATCCTGATGCGCGCCGCGATGCCGGTGTTGGTCGAAGGCGGCTATCGCGGTTTCGACGGCGCGCCCGAGGACTGCCTGGTTTATCTGCGCGAAATCACGGGGAGCCGCGCGATGGTCGCGCTCAACTTTACGGCCGAGCCGCGCGAAATCAAGCCGATCGAAGGCAAGCTGATAATGAGCACCAACCCGGATCGAATCGACGAGCCGATCAGCGGCACGCTAACGCTCGCACCAAACGAAGGCGCGCTTCTAGCGCTCTGAGCCTCCTCCGGAGAACACCCGGAGAAGCAGCCCTCACCTCAACGGATCTTTAATTCGCGGTATAGCAAGGCGAGTTGATCGGCGGCTTCGTCGATCTCTGCGTCGAGGGGGCGGCCTGGCATGTGGCCGGCGTCGGCTCGATAGTGAAGCAGGATGGGCCGGTCGGCTGATGCGGTGGCCCATTGCATCATCGCCGCCATTTTTCGCGCGTGCATCGGATCGACGCGGGTGTCCGCATCGCCGGTGACGAACATCACGGCTGGATAGCGCGTTCCCTTCCGTACGTTATGATAGGGCGAGTAGCCGAGGAGGTTTCGAAACTGATCCGGGTCGATCGTCGAACCAAACTCAAGAATCCAGAATCTGCCAGGCAACGAGCGCTCGACGCGCATCATGTCGAGAACCGGAAATGTGCAAACTACCGCGCGACACAACTCCGGCCGCTGGGTCAGCGCGGCGCCGACCAGCAAGCCGCCGTTGCTGACGCCGGTAATCGCGAGCTTTGCGGGCTCGTTGTAGCGATTGGCGATCAGCCACTCGGCCGCCGCGATGAAATCGTCGAAGACGTTCTGCTTGTTCTCGCGCCGGCCCGCGCGATGCCAATTGTCGCCGAACTCTCCGCCGCCGCGCCGGCTTGCCAGCGCTAGCACTCCACCCGCTTCGACCCAAGCAAGAGCCAGCGGCCAGTAGTACGGGGTATAGCTCGCATTCAAGCCGCCGTAGCCGGTAAGCAGCGTGGGCCGCGCGCCGTCCAGCTCGAGGCCGCGGCGATGGAAAAGAAACATCGGGACGCGGGTACCATCTTTGGAGCGAAACCAGACTTGAGGTACTTCGAACTGCTCGAGCCTGGCGGGCACGTTAGCGCTCCACCAGATTTCGAGCGCGCCGCTGGCGACCTCGTAGCGGTAAATCGAAGGGGCGTGATCAGGAGTTGAACTGGAAATAGGCTGCTCGCCAATCCCATTTTCCCCCAAACCCGTACACGGTTCCGGTGCCCGGCACCCCGAGATCGCGGATAACGGTTCCGTCAGGTTCGAACACCACAACGCGTGGATGGACATTTTCGAGATAGGATGCGAACAGTTTGCCGCCGGTCGCCGCAAAATTCCGGATCCCCGCGGGACCCTCGGGAATGACCTCCTGCCACTTGTCGCGGGATGGACTTTTCAAATCGAGACGGATCACGCGCCAGTTGGGCGCCTCCCGATTGGTGACCATGAATAGCGCATCGCCGGCGCTGTTTGCGAAAAATGCGGCATCAATGTCGTTGACTATCGGAACAATCGGGCCACCGAGGGCGAGGTCCTGGAAATACAGCTCGGTGCGATCGCCGGCGTTTCCATACGAGACCTGAATCACCAGGTAGTGGCCGTCGCAGGACTCGTACCCTTCGACCACCCGGCCCGGAACGGCGGTGAAGATCTCGCGATCGCCGGCGACCTCAGCGCCGAGGCGATGGAAGCGCAGCCGCGATCCTTCCTCGAGCAAGACTGTGTAATAGAAGCCGCTCTTGTCCTGCTTCCATGAGCAGAGACCTTGACGCGCACGCGGAATCAGATCGGGCAGGTCACGCCGCGACTCGACGTTTAGCACGCGAACTTCAATTCATCCTCGCCGCCGCGCCGAACCCCGTACGCGAGCATCGCACCGTCGGTGCTGACGGCGAGAACATTCACGCTGGTCTTCAAGTCCGGACTGAGCGCGCGAGGATCGATCAATACTTCATCGTCGCCGTCGCGACCGCGGCGCATGCAGATGACTGCCAGCTGCTCCTCGGCGCGCCGACGCGAGAAGAACAAGCACTCCCCGGCTTCGATCGGAACACTGACGCTGTCGATCCGGGTGAGCTCGGCGAGTCGTTTATGGATAGCCGCGCGCGCGGGCGTCGAGAAACGGGGCTGCATAATCCTGCTGAGCGGCGATCCATGCGCGCATTTCGGCGCTGATGCCGTCTTCGAGCCATCGGTAAGTATCGGACACCCCGATGCCGTGGATGGTCTCGCGGAGATCCTCGCGCCTGGTTGACGGCGGGCTGGCGTAGCCGGCTTTCTGTTCAGAATCGCTCATGGCGAGGTTTGTAGTCTGCCCGATCGAGAGCCATGACTGCGAGCGCGACTTCGGGTTGCAATTGCGCAGCCAAGCGATGCTTTCTACTATCCCGCTTCATGCTCGTCGCGCTGTGAGTTTGCGCCGCGGACGAAGAAGAGGCCCGGATAATCGATGACGTTTACCAAGCGGCTGCGCGAGCCGGTCATGCGCGGCGAAGTCACCTGCAGCGTAAGGATCTGGCGCTGGGCGCACGTCAAGGTTGGCGGAACTTACCGCTTGGGCGATGGGTTCATCGAGGTGATCGCTCTTCGGCGGATCACGCTCGCGGAGATCACGCCCGAACTGGCGCGACGCTCGGGCTTCATGGGTGTGGTCGATCTTCTGAAGGTGGCCAAGCATGGGCCGGGCGAGAACGTCTACCTAATTGACTTCGAGTACCACCGCGATGCGGCCACGAAACCGGCGAAGCGATCGCGTTCGAATACTTCCGCTCGACGCGCGCGATGAGCATCAGTTTCCTGGTTGCAACCCTCCACAGATCGATCACGCGGGCAATTGCGTGCCGCGGCGATGCTTCCTACTATCCCGGTTCATGCACAAGCCTCGTTTCCTCGATCATCTCGCCGCCGAAGTCGGCGACCGTAATGCCTTCAGCTCGCAACTGGCGCGCGAACGCCGCGCGTTCCAACCCGCGCACGTCGAGCCGCAATGGGCGCGCGACCGGGTCGCAGACATCAGGCATATCAAGCTCGAGGTCACGCTCGATTTCGGAGCGAAGTCGATCGCCGGCACCGCAACGCATCGCCTCGCTGCGATCCTCGACGGCGTCACCAGCCTCGAGTTCGACGCCGCGGAGCTCGAAGTCGCCGGCGTCAAGGTTGGCGGCGAGCCGGCCGCGTTCGAGACTGCCGATCGCAAACTCAAGGTGACGCTGCCGCGCGCGCTGCGCGCCGGCGAGGAAACCGAAGTCGCGATTGCCTACTCGGCGCATCCGCGGCGCGGCCTCTACTTCATCGGTCCCGACGACGGGTATCCGAGCAAGCCGGTCGAAGCGTGGACCCAGGGCGAGGACGAGGACTCGCGCTACTGGTTCCCCTGCTACGACTACCCGAACCAGCGTGCGACCAGCGAGGTGATCGCGACGGTGCCGGAGAACTTCATCGCGGTCTCCAACGGCGCGCTGGTCTCGAGCAGCGCCGATGCCAGGAGCAGGACGCGCACCTTTCACTGGCGCCACGAGGTTCCGCACTCGACGTATCTGATCACGCTGGCCGCGGGCGAGTTCGTCGCGATCGAGGAGCGCGCGGGCAAGGTGCCGGTGCTCTACTACGTGCATCCGGGGCGCGAGGACGACGCGCGGCGCGCATTCGGCAACACGCCCAGGATGATCCAGTTCTTCGAGCGCGTGATCGGAGTGCCCTACCCTTACGCCAAGTATGCGCAAGTCGCGGTGACCGACTTCATTTTCGGCGGGATGGAAAATTCCTCGGCGACCACGCAGACCGCCGACACACTGCACGACGCGCGCGCGCATCTCGACTTCAAGAGCGATCCGCTGGTCGCGCACGAGCTGGCGCATCAATGGTGGGGCGATCTGCTCACCTGCCGCGATTGGTCGCATGCGTGGCTGAACGAGGGCTTCGCGACTTACTTCGAGGCGATGTGGTGCGAGGAAAATGAAGGCGCCGATGAGTTCGCGTGGAACCTGCGCCAGGACCAGCACGCCTACCTCGACGAGGATGCGCATCGCTATCGCCGTCCGATCGTATGCAATCGCTATCGCAATCCGATCGAGCTGTTCGATCGGCATCTGTACGAGAAAGGCAGCGTGGTGCTGCACATGCTGCGCCGGCTGGTGGGCGACGCGCTGTTTTTCAAGGCGCTCAATCTCTACTGCACGCGGCATCGCGGACAAAACGTGATCACCAAGGACCTCGAGCGCGCGTTCGAGGACAGCACCGGGCGCAACCTGGAGTTCTTTTTCAGCCAGTGGGTCTACCAGGAGGGCCATCCGGAAATCGAAGTCAGCAGCTCGTTCGACGACAAGCAGAAGCTCGCGACTGTCACCGTCAAGCAGACGCATAAGACCAGCGACCTCACGCCGCTGTTCCGCTTCCCGGTGACGATCGCGCTGATGGACTCGGAGGGCAGCGAGACGCGGCATCGCGTCGAAATAAAGGATCGCGAACAGAACTTCAACTTCGTCGGGGCCAAGGCGCCCAAGGCGGTGCGCTTCGATCCCGAACACGACATCTTGAAGAGCCTCCGGCACAAGCGCGGGCGCGAGGCGCTGGAGACCGAGCTCAAGCACGCGCCCGAGGCGATCGGCCGCGCGGAGGCGGCGCGCGAGCTGGGCCAGGAGGGGAGTCCGCAGGCCGTCGCTGCGCTGCGCACGGCGCTGCTCGAGGATAAATTCTGGGGCGTGCAGGCCGACGCGGCCGGAGCGCTCGGCGCGGTCAGAACCGGCGGCGCGCTCGCCGCACTGCTCGAGGGATTGACGCTGGCGCATCCGAAGGCGCGGCGCGCGGTGGTGCGAGCGCTCGGCGAGTTCCGCGACCATGCGGAGGCAGCGTCGGCGCTCGCCGAAGTGCTGGGGCGCGGCGACCCGAGTTACTTCGTCGAGGCCGAGGCGGCGCTCGCACTTGGGCGCACGCGCGACGGCCGCGCCCATGAGCATCTCGAGCGCGCGCTCGAGCGCGATTCCTATCTTGACGTGATCCGCACTCACGCGCTGGCCGGGATGGCGGAGCTGCGCGAGGAGCGGACCATCGACTTCGCGCGCGGCTGGTGCGGCTACGGGCGGCCGCCGCGCGCGCGGGTGGCGGCGATCGGCGCGATCGCGAAAGTCGGCGCGCTCAAGGATTCGCGGCGCGCCGAGGTTCTCGACTTTCTGACGCCGATGACCGCGGACCGGGAGTTCATGGTGCGGATGCGGATTCCGGGAGCGTTCGAGGAGCTTGCCGATGCGCGCGCGATTCCAGCGCTGCGCAGACTTGCCGACCGCGAACTCGACGGCAGGATTCAGCGCCGCGCCAACGAAGCGATCGCAACGATCAGCGAAGGCCGCTCGCGCATCGAGGAGGGACAGCGGCTGCGCGAGGACATCGACAAGCTGCGCGGAGAGAACAAGAAACTACAGGACCGGCTCGAGAAGCTCGAGGCGGCCGCCAAGACCGGCGGCAACTCGACGACCTGAGGCATCGTACTTCGATGGCGAAGAAAATCGCGGTGTGCCTGAGCTTCGACTTCGACGCGATCTCGCTGTGGCTCGGCGGATTTCGCGCGAGCTCGCTGAGCGCGCTGTCCCGCGGCGAGTTCGGCAGAGTCGGCGCAACGCGGCTGCTCGCGATGCTCGGCGAATGGGGCATCCGCTCGACCTGGTTCATCCCGGGGCATAGCGCCGAGACGTTTCCCAAAGTGATCGAGAGCATTGTGGCGGGCGGCCACGAGATCGGAAATCACGGCTATCTCCATTCGCACCCCAAAAGCGCCGAAGACGAAGCGCAGATTCTCGACAAGGGCAACGAGGTGATCCAGCGGCTAACCGGGCGCAGGCCCGCCGGCTATCGCTCACCGGGCGCCGGGCTCAGCGAGAACATGGTCGCGCTGCTGCGAGGCCGCGGCTTCCTGTATGACTCGAGCCTGATGGGCGACGACTTCGAGCCGTACTACCTGCGCATCGGCGATCGCGCGCCGGCCGACGGCCCGTACGTTTTCGGCAAGCCGAGCGAGGTCGTCGAGATTCCGTTCACCTGGGGGCTCGACGACTTTCCGGCGTTCGAGTACGTCACCAGCCGCGCCGGAATCCAGCAGGGCCTCGCGTCGCCGGCCGCGGTGTACGAAATCTGGTCGGGCGATTTCGACTATCTCTACGATCGGCTTGGCGCGGGCGTGTTCACGCTCACGATGCATCCGCAGGTGATCGGCCGGGGCCATCGGCTGCTGATGCTCGAGAAGCTGGTGAACTACATCCGCGCGCACGACGGAGTTTATTTCGCGACCATGTCGGAGGTCGCAAATGAATGGAAGCGGGAGCATGCGATCCCAGCGTCGTGAACCGGTGCATCGCGGGAGAAAAACAAAGCGGCGGGCGTGATGCCCGCCGCTTCGCGTTTGCGCAGATGATCGCGGCTTACGAATCGAAGTACAGCGCGAATTCGTACGGATGCGGCCGCAGCCGGATCGCGCTTACTTCCTTGCTCATCTTGTAGTCGATCCAGGTCTCGATCAGGTCCTCGGTGAACACATCGCCCTTGAGCAGGAACTCGTGGTCGCGTTTGAGATTCTCCAGCGCCGCTTCGAGCGAGGGCGGCATCCCAGGCACTTCCGCGAGCTCGGCAGGAGTCAGCGCATAGATGTCCTTGTCCAGCGGCTGGCCCGGATCGAGCCGGCGCTGAATTCCATCGAGCCCCGCCATCAGCATCGCGGTAAAGGCCAGGTACGGGTTGCAGGTCGGATCGGGGAAGCGGACTTCGATACGCTTGGCCTTGGGCGACGGCGAGTACATCGGGATTCGCACCGCAGCGGAACGATTGCGGCTGGAGTACGCGAGATTGATCGGCGCCTCGAAGCCCGGCACCAGGCGACGATACGAGTTGGTGCCCGGGTTGGTGAACGCGGCGAGCGCCGGCGCGTGATGCAGGATGCCCGCGATGTAGTGCAGGCACATCTCGGAGACGCCGGCATAGCCGGAGCCTGCGAAAAGCGGCGTCTCGCCTTTCCACAAACTCTGATGGGTGTGCATCCCGGTGCCGTTGTCGCCGAAGATCGGCTTGGGCATGAAGGTGACCGTCTGCCCGTGGCGCACGGCGACGTTCTTGCAGATGTATTTGTACCAGGTCAGCCAGTCCGCCATCTTGGTCAGCGACTGGAAGCGCATGTCGATTTCCGCCTGTCCGGCGGTCGCGACTTCATGATGCTGCTTCTCGACCCGGATGCCGACGCGCTCCATCTCCAGCACCATCTCGGTACGGATGTCCTGCAAGCTGTCGAGCGGAGGCACCGGAAAGTAGCCTTCCTTGTGACGCGGCTTGTAGCCAAGGTTCTGGCCTTCGCCTTTGACGGTGCCCTCGCGCCCGCTGTTCCAGATGCCTTCGTTCGATTCGATATAGTGGTAGCTGGAAAAGGCGTTGGTGTCGTAGCGCACCCCATCGAAGATAAAAAACTCGGGCTCCGGTCCGAAGTAAGCGGTGTCTGCGAGACCGGTTGACTTCAGATACGCCTCGCCCTTGCGCGCCACGTTGCGGGGATCGCGCGTGTAGTCCGCGCGCGTGAGCGGATCCTGGATGTTGCAGATCAGACTGAGCGTGGGCTCCTTGGTGAACGGATCCATCACCGCAGTATCGGGATCGGGAATCACCAGCATGTCGCTCGCGTCGATCGCTTGCCATCCGCGAATCGACGAGCCATCGAAACCCAGCCCTTCCTCGAAGGCGGCTTCGTCCTTGAATTCGGAAATGGGAGCGGTGAAGTGCTGCCATTGGCCGAGCAGGTCGATGAACTTGATATCGACCATCGTCGCACCCTTTTCCTTGATCATCGAGAGAACTTGTTTCGGCGTCATCTGACCCGATTCCTCCTCGCCGTACGGTTCAATGGGACGGCGACCCCATTCGTTTAGTTGAAATACTCAGTTGAGTTACGAGTCGAAACCCGGCGCGGCAGCTCCCGTCTCGCTGCCCGACCTCGATCTTCTAAATCCCACCGTGAAACGTATCGCCTGCGTGGCGCGCGCGGAGAACCGTCAGCGCCGAAATCGCTTTGTGTCACGAAACCGCGCCAAACGCAACGCTTGAAATCCGCGCAATTGCCGCCTCCTTGAACAGCATCAAGCCACTCGCAGTTACCATGCCTGTCAAATCATCGTGCAATTTTCATTGCCAGCGATCGTCTCCTTCTATCGGCCTAGGCCAGCATCTTGAGAACAGCAAAATAGATGCCTAACATCACCAGTCCCATCGGTACCCCCCGCCTCGCCCATTCCAGGCTGCCGATTCTGAGCGCGCCCGCGCTTACGATATTCGGGATGTTTCCGGGGATCAGCATGCCTCCCGAAATGAGCAGTGCGAGTATCGCTTCGCGCGCGCGCGGCAGCGTCATATCGCGCACTTCGAGCGCAACCAAGGTTGCGTTATCCAATGCCGCCGACACCGTGTTCGCCCAGAACAAGGCGTCGTTGCTTAGCGTCGCGACCACGCGGGTCGCCAGTGGCGCGTAGGCATTGCTGATGAGAACCAGTCCCGCGACGAACGCGTATACCTTGAGGCCCTGAACAATCGCGGCCGAGGACGACTGCTCGGCGGCGCTTCCCTCGTCCTGCGCGGCGCGCTCGCCGCTCTCCCGCGCGAACACGCCGGCGACGATCGACGCCGCGATCATTCCGGGAATTACGTACGGCGCAAGCAGGTAGAACAATCCGAAAAACCCGAGCCCCAGCGCGTGCGCCGCGAGTGTCGAGAGCGGCTCGCCGATCGGAGTGAGCGCCGCGCCCAACCCGATCGCGAAGCATCCCGCGATCGTAACGTTGGCCTGCGCGCTGCGCTCCAAATGCAGCAGGCGGGCGATTTCGACCAGCACCAGCGCAGCGACGATAGCCGTGATCAAGCTCGAGAGCGCCGCCAGCACGAGGATCGCTGCGCCCGCCAAAATCGCGCGCGGAATACGACGACGAAGCTTTGCGAACAACCGCTCGAAACTATCCCGCGTCCATCCGAAGACCAAGCCGGCCGCGATCACCGCGACGCTGATCAGGATGGGCTCGGTCACCGCCTGCTTGACCACCTCTGGCTCGAAGCCGCCCGCGAACAGCGTCGCGAGTATTCCGAGCGCGAGTGCGTAGACCTCTATGTTCCGCTCGATCAGATGGAGTGCGAGCGGGCCGAACAGCAGCAGTACCAGGATTACGATTGCGGCCGGCAGGTTCATCGGGTGGCGCGGAAGGTCGAGAGCCTAGCAACCGAACCGGAACAAAAAAAGGCGACGGGTCCGCCTGAGCAGACCCGTCGCCCGCGCACCTGATCGTGCGCAGCTTCGCTGCGATCAGAACGAATAGATCATCGCAGCCGTGAACGTATCCTGTCCCGAGTAGGTGTGCAGCGGGAATCCAAAAGCGGGAGAAGTCGGATTCTGCACGAACCCATCGCTGGAGAAGAACGGCTTGGCGTTCGACTCGTCGTGCCGGTACTCGAAGCGGCTCAGCAGACCGGTAGTGCCGGGGATTTTGTAGGAGATGGTCTGCGTGACCTCGCCGAGGTTCTCTCTGAGTCCGGTACGTGCGCCGTCCGGATCCGAAAACCACTCGCCGCGTGTGGCCAGTTCGAGAGCGTCGGTCGGATCGATTACGAAGTAGCCCGCGAATCCCTGCCACTGGACCGCGTGATTGATCAGCGTCGTCCCGTTGGGGCCCGTAGGCGCGCTGAACACCGACGGCGGCGCGTTGAGCTGGTTGCCGAACGAGGTGACCAGTGGCGTCGTCCATACCGGTCCGGTCTCGTGTCCGTAGTTGTACTCGCCGACCAGCGTAACGTTGGTGAAGAACCAGGGCTTCCACGTCACGATTGGATCGATGACCAGACGCTTGGAGTGCGAGTCGTTGACCTGCTCGGCGCCGTAGATACCGTTGAGGACCAGCGCGATGCTCTTGCTCTTGTTGTTGAGCGTGATTTCGCCCTCGACGGTCTTGCCGTCGTTGCCGTCGGAAATATCATCCCACCCGTTGTTGACGCCGATCGTCGCGCCTAAGTAGTCGTTGAAAGTGTACTGAGCGCGGATGCCGGTGTGGGTGAACGGAGCCGAGAAGCCGAACAGCAGGCTTCGGGTTTCGTTGTAGTTGAGGTTGTTGTAGGTCGGGATGACTTCTTCATTCAACAACGTCACGAATCGGCCGGCCTGAAAATTGATCCCGGTTCCAATCGGCGCGGTGTAGGTCAGGTAGAACTGGGTCGGGTCCACGATTGTGTTGCTGGCCCCTGCCGGGTTGATGTTCGAGTAGCGAGTTGCTTGCCCAAGCACGTTGGCGACGTTGCCGAAGTTGATGTCGGTGACGAAGCCGACGCCGCTGTCGACCGTGCGATCGATGTGGATGTTGCCCTGCGTCAGCGTGAAGCTGTTCGCGTCGGGATCAAACACGCGCAATTGGTTGAGGCTGCCGCCCGAGGAAAACGGGTTCGAGCCGCCCTTGCTGTCCGCTGTGTCAGGCCGGTTGACGTTGTACTCGTAGCCGGCATCGACCAGTCCGTGGATGTGAACCCCGAGATTGGTGGCCAGATCGGTCTTCAGATCGCCGAAGTTCTTCTCCAGCAATCCCACATGCTCGCCGACCGTCACCGGCTTGGCGTTGGCATCGGCGGGCGGCGCGACCGTGATCGCCGCCTCGATCTTTTTGATCTCGGTCGTGTTAGAGCTGCTCTGCATCTGCAGGTTGCTGACGTCGGCGCCCAATTGGTTCAAGCGCTGCTGTTCGCTCACCACCACCCCCGTAGTCGTGACGGTCGTCGTAGTGGTCTGAGCCCATGCACTGACCCCTATCAGCAGCATGAGCATCGCCGAGCTCGCCGCGATCGCAAACCTGGCAACGGCCCGATACCTCACTATGATTTTCACTCGATCCTCCCTCCCTGCGGCTGGAAAAAGCCGCCTTTCGCCCACACGTGTGGGACGCCGGTTCCGGAAACCGGCTGCTTTGGTTACAAGATTCGTACCGGCGTAACAATGAGACGGTAGCGTTGTCGTAACGTGCCTACCGCATCGATAGCCCGAAACTTGCGTGCACGATGACGCCCTTCTAACGTGCATCTGCCGATTCCTTGCTCACTAAAGGAGCCCGCTGAGGTCGGAAATGTATTCTTCAAAGCGGAAAATGCAATAGGGTGTATCAATGCAATTTGAATTGACCACTGCCCAGGAAGAGATCGTCCGACAGGTGCGAACGCTGTGCGCTAACTTTCCTGATGAGTACTGGCGCGGCAAGGACGCGCGTCACGAATTCCCGCATGACTTCTTCGATACCGTCGCCAAGGCTGGATACTTAGGCGTCGCGATACCGGAAGAGTACGGCGGCAGCGGACTGGGTATCACCGAGGCCGCGCTGGTAATGCGCGAGGTTGCCGCATCGGGCGGCGCGATGTCAGCGGCCAGCGCGATCCATCTCTCGATCTTCGGCGTGAGCCCGCTGGTCTTCCACGGCAGCGAAGAGCAGAAACTCCGCTACCTGCCCAAGGTGGTGAGCGGAGAACTGCACGTTGCCTTCGCGGTCACCGAGCCCGACGCCGGGAATGACATCACGCATATCAAAACCGCCGCGCGCCGCGTTGGCGATGACTACGTTATCAACGGCCGCAAGGTCTTCACCACCAAGGCGCGTGAAGCGAAGAAGATGCTCCTGCTCACGCGCACCACGCCTTACGAGCAGGCAGCGAAGAAGACCGACGGCATGAGCCTGTTCTTCGCCGACCTCGATCCTGAGGCGGTCGAAATTCGCGAGCTCGAAAAACTCGGGCGCGCCGCCGTCGACACCAACATGCTCTTCATCGACAATCTGAAAGTCTCCGCGTCAGACTTGGTCGGCGGCGAGGGGCGCGGCTTTCACTGCCTGCTCGACGGGCTCAACCCGGAACGGATCCTGGTCGCCGCCGAGGCGATCGGAATCGGCCGCGTCGCCATCAACCGAGCGGTGCGCTACGCCAAGGAGCGCGTGGTGTTCGGCCGCCCGATCGGACAGAATCAGGCCATCGCGCATCCGCTCGCCGATTCGTACTCCAAGCTCGAGGTCGCCGAGCTCATGATGCTCAAGGCGGCGTGGCTGTTCGACAACCGCAAGCCGTGTGGCCCCGAGGCCAACAGCGCCAAGCTTCGCGCCGCCGACGCCGCCTTCGAGGCGTGCGATCGCGCGGTGCAAACGCTCGGCGGCTACGGTTACATCCGCGACTACGACGTTGAGCGCTACTTCCGCGAATGCCGGATGCTGAAGATCGCGCCGGTCTCGCAGGAGATGGTTCTCAATTCGATCGCGGAGCACGTGCTCGGACTACCACGGTCCTACTAGGTCACGGCGCGCGCCAGGATCGCGATGCGAAAAGGCACGCTTCTCATCCTGCTCGGCGCGATCGCGTTCGTTGCTCTGGTTTTCTATCTGCTCGCGAGCGTCGAGCCGGTGAAGGTGGTGGCGAGCCGGCTCGAAACCCAGGGCGCAAATGTGTTCGTGCACGGCGAAATTAAAAACACCGGCCCGGACGTCGGCCCGATCGATCTCGACATCCGTTTTTACGACAGTGGCGGGCGAAATCTTGGCGAGGACAAGGTTCAGATAGGCGCGCTCAAGAGCGGTGCGGCCGCGAAATTCTCGACCCGGCCCCAGGAATTCAGCGGCGCGACCGGGTTCTCGATTTATCTCAATCATGGCCGCAACCCTTATGGTAATTAGAGCGGCGAATAGTTGGTAGGATTAGAATCTCTAATCTGAGAGTCAATGCTCATTTTTTACCTGTTTTTTTCTGCTTTTTCGTGAAAAAATGTCTTTTGGTTGCAGAGCTGATAGACGTTGGGTATCTTTGACAGCTTTCATCTGTCGTACGTTTGCCTTTATGTCATTCTGGTGGTACTAGCTTTATGTCACCCTGATGCTTACTAACTGTTAGCGTCCATTTGCACCACCTTGCTTGGCGGGTATGAACTTTTTTATCGGGCGTAGGGGATTCTAATAATGGCACGGTCCAAGGAACGAACGTTTGGGCAGGTTATTCGCGAGCGCCGACGCCAGCTCGATCTTACACAAGAAGAAGTCTCGCGCCGGATAAAGACTTCTACTCCCTACGTCGGCCACCTCGAATCTGGAAAACGTCATCCCTCCGACAAAATCGTAACCCGCCTGGCCGAAGTGCTCGGCCTGGACCGTCGCGATCTGTTTTTCCTCGCCAACCCGCGCGCGCAAGCACTGCTGAGTCCCGAGCCCGAGAGCAGCGCGGTCTCCGCGTGGGAGGAATTCAAGCGCAACGAGCAGATGCGCCGGGTCCATAACATCACCGCCGAAGAGATGGACATGCTCGGACGCGTGGCGCTGCTCGGCGAAGTCCGCGCGCCGCGCGACTTCATCTACATCCTGAACACGGTTCGCCACGCGGTCGGCCGCTAGCTCCAATCGACGACGTAGCCAGGGCCGCGACGCATCAAGCGCTCGCGGCCTTTACATTCGCAGCACACGCGCCAAGCGCGACCCATTTGAGGGTCGCGACCGCCGCGCTGGTCAGCAGAGCGCGGTGCGGCTAAGCTCCGTCGTCCGCCATGGCCACTCCCGCCCTATCGCCGGCGCTGCCCTCCGCGCGCTCTGGATGGCAGCATCGTTACTCGATCGTTGCCCTCTTCTTCCTCGCGACGGTGCTCTGCTACGTCGACCGCGTGAGCATCTCGGTCGCGATCATCCCGCTCGCCCATCAGTTCGGTTACGACTCCGCCGCCCAGGGCGTCATCCTGTCGGCATTCTTCTGGGGCTACATCTGGCCGCAGCTTCCCGGCGGATGGCTCGCTGATCGATTCGGCGGACGCCGCGTGCTCGCGGCCGGCGTCGCAATCTGGTCGCTGGCGACGCTGCTGACTCCGCTCGCCGCGCGCATCTCGTTTTCACTGCTGCTCGCCGTGCGCGTGTTGCTCGGCCTGGGCGAGGGCGTGAACTTTCCTTCGATTCACAGCCTGGTCGCGCGATGGACGCTGCGCTCGGAGCGCGCGCGCGTCATCTCGCTCAACTTCAGCGGGATGTATCTCGGCACCGTGATTGCCTTCATCTTAAGTCCGCTGATCATTGTGAAATTCGGATGGCCCGCGTTGTTCTATATCTCGGGGTCCGCGGGCCTGTTGTGGGTCGCCGCCTGGATGTTCAAGGCGGCGGACCGTCCCGAGAACACCGTCGCGATCAGCCCCGCGGAACTCGCGCTGATCATGAACGATCGCGGCGCGGCGGCGCGCGCGCTCACTGTGCCGTGGGCGCAAATCGGCCGCGAGCCCGCAGTATGGGCGATCGTGCTCGCACACTTCTGCAGCAACTTCGGCTTCAACATCCTGCTGCTATGGCTGCCCACCTACCTGACGCACACCTTCCACGTGGCACTGGCCAAAGTCGGCGGCTATGCGCTGGTGCCGTGGATCGCGACCTTCGCGAGCGCCAACGCCGGCGGATGGATCGCCGACCTGATGCTGCGGCGCGGCTTCCGCGTCGCCACCGTGCGCAAGACTTTGCAAACCGCTGCGTTCGCGCTCGGCGCGATCCCGCTGCTGGCGCTCCCCGCCGTGACGACGCCGTGGTCGGCAATCGCGCTGGTCGCGTGCTCCGCGGCTTTCAGCGGTCTCGGCACCTCCGCCTTCGGCGTGAACCACCTCGACGTAGGGCCGACCTACGCGGGCGTGCTGATGGGAATCTCGAATACAGCCGCGACCGTCCCTGGAATAATCGGGGTCGCCGCCGCCGGTTTCATTTTGCAAGCGACCGCGTCGTTCACCGCGGTTTTCTATCTGATCGCCGCCGTCTACACGGTCGGCCTGCTCGGCTATATAACCTGGGCAAGCGGCGATCAGAAGATCTGATCGTCTCTGCTCAGAGCGGGAAGCGCTCGCCGACCATCTCCTCGCTCTTGCGCCACAAGTCGTTCGCGTGGGCCAAGTTGAGCGCATACGAGCGCACGCCGGCGCGCGACGTCGTGTCGTCATTCACGGCGCACACGTGACAGTCTTCGCAATAGTGCCCGCCGACCGCCTCTGCCGGCGCGACAAAACCGGCCCACACCGAAGTCGCCGAGCCCTGCGGCACCGACTTGAAGCGGAACGCCGGTGCCTGATTGCCGGTACTGGCGGCGATTCGCGCTCTCATCTGCGCCATCAGTTCAGGCGTGAGATGGCGCCCGAGCTCGGTCTGGATTCCGCCCGGATGTAATGACGTCGCGCGGATGCCGCGTCCCTTGAGCCTGTCGTCGAGCGCCACCGCGTAGAGAATATTTGCCGTCTTCGAGCGGCCGTACGCGGCGAACGGCTGATAAGGAGTGTGCTCGAAGTTCGGATCTTCAAGGTCGACATCGCTGAGCTGATGTCCCGCCGACGACAGCGTCGCGATTCGAGCGCCGGGATTCAGTAGCGGCACGAGCCGATTGACCAACACGAAATGCCCGAGATGATTGGTTCCGAATTGCGTTTCGAAGCCGTCCTGCGTCTTGCCCTGCGGACACGCCATCACCCCGGCGTTCGCGATGATCACATCGAAGGGTTTGCCGCGCGCGAGCAACTCGCTCGCCGCCTTGCGCACGCTGGCGAGCGATGCGAGGTCGGCCTCGACCAGTTCCACCGGCGGATTGTTAGCCTTATCCGGGAACGCTTCCGCCAGCGCACGCCGCGCTTTCGCCAGATCGCGCGCCGTTCCGACCACGATTGCGCCGTGCGCGACCAGCGAGCGCGCGGTCTCGACGCCCAGGCCCGCCGAGACACCGGTCACCAGTACCCGCTTGCCCGAAAGATCGATTCCCTCGAGGACCTCATCAGCCGTCGATTCCGCTCCAAAAGTCTTTGCCATTGCGCTTCTCCCAATTTCCAAACTAGTTCACGCAGTCTCGCATATCCAAGAGCGCGAAGCGCGCAGCAACCGCAGCCGTTGCTGCGGTACCAAACCGTCAGCATGGCGATGCAGCAATGTTTTCCCCGGCGACAACGGAAGCCGGTCCGGGTAGTGGGTGCAGGGGTCACCCCTGCAAAGTTTGCAGGCCTGCTCCGGACTGGGCTATGACTCCGATAGCGACGACCGAGTGATCATTCAGTGGCCTCACGGAGATAGCCGATGAAAGCTGGCGTTTTCATGTATCCGCAAAATCGCGCCGACCTCGAACGCTTCGTCGCGCGGGAAAATGGCGAAGACTCGACGGCGAAGTACGGCCAGGACACCGCCCTGTGGGAAGAGGACCTCCGCTTCGGCGATCTCGTCGAGCCGCTCGGCTTCGACTCCATCTGGACCGTCGAACATCACTTCTCGCCGTATGCGATGGTCACCTCGCCGCTCCAGTATCTCGCCTACTGGGCCGGCCGCACCAAGCGAATCGGTATGGGCACGATGGTCGTCGTGTTGCCGTGGCACCATCCGATGCGCGTCGCCGAAGAAATGGTGATGCTGCAGTACATGCTCGGCGATCGCGATCTGATGGTCGGCTTCGGCCGCGGTGCCGCGCGCCGCGAGTATGGCGGCTTCAACATCCCGCAGAGCCAGTCGCGCGGGCGTTTCGACGAGGCCGTCCAGGTCCTGCGCACCGCGCTCACCACCGAGCGCTTCACGCACAAGGGCGAGTTCTACACGATTCCCGACATCTCGCAGCGTCCGCAAAGCCCGCATCTCTCGCTGCGGCCGCAGCCGCGCGACGGGAAAAAGATCGTCGACAACTTCCTGGCCGCATGGGGCAGCCCGCAAAGCGTGCCGGTCGTCGCGCGCCTGGGTCTCCGCCCTTTGATCATCCCACAGCGCGGATTCCGCGAGTACGTCAAGGAACTCGACGAGTACTACCGCGCGACCGTCGGGGCCGGCTTCCAGCCCTCGCGCCCGACCGTCGCGTTCTGGACCTATTGCGGCGACAAGAAAGGCGAGTCACGCAAGCTCGTCGAGCCTTATAACATGGGCAACATGGCGTTGGGCAATGTGAACTACGAAATGCTTGACGGCTATCACTCGAAGATTCCCGGCTACGAATGGTACGGGAACATGGCCAAGGCCGCGCGCGAAGCCGCCGCCGCCGCACAAGCCGACGGCACTCCCTACAACGACATGCCCCAAGGAACTCCCGACGAGTGCATCGAGAAGATCAACGAGATCAACGATCTGATCCATCCCCGCCAATGGCTCTTCGACTTCAAGTTCGGCGGGATGCCCTATGACGTAGCCGAAAAGAGCATCAAGCTCTTCGCCAAGGAAGTCCTGCCCTACGTGCACAACCTCGCAGAGCCGCCCGCCCCGATCGTCGAGCGTAACGCAGCGGAGGCCACCGCATAGCGCACGATTCGCGCGACGCACTTATGTTTGACGGTTTCACATCCGAGCGCATCGCGACCTCCGGCGCTGAGATTGCCTTGAGGCGTGGCGGCAGCGGTGCGCCGCTGCTGCTGCTTCATGGTTACCCGCAGACCCATGCGATCTGGCATAAGGTCGCGCCGCGGCTGGCCGAGCGCTTCACGCTGGTAATTCCCGACTTGCGCGGCTACGGCGCCAGCAGCAAGCCCCCGACCGATAAGGAGCATATGCCCTATTCCAAGCGCGCGATGGCGCTGGACATGGTCGAGGTGATGCGGGCGCTGGGCTTCGAGCGCTTCGACATCGCGGGCCACGATCGCGGCGCGCGCGTCACGTATCGGCTTGCGCTCGATCATCCGGAGCGCGTGCGGCGCGTGGCGGTGCTCGACATCATGCCGACGCTCGAGCAGTTCGAGCGCGTCGATCGATTCGGCGCGCGTGCGATTTATCACTGGTACTTTCTCACTCAACCGGCGCCGTTCCCCGAGACTCTGATCGGCAAGGACCCGGATTATTTTCTCGACCATTCGCTGGGAAGCTGGCGCGGCCCGCAGAACGCGTTCACTGCCGAGGCGCTCGCCGCCTATCACGAGGCGTTCCGCAATCCCGAGGTGATTCACGCCTCGTGCGAAGACTACCGCGCCGGCATCACCTGCGATTGCAAATTCGACGAGGCCGATCGCAAGACGGGACGGAAGATCGCGGCTCCGATGCTCGCGCTATGGGGCGCTCATGGGCGGCCGAATCGGGGCGCGGCAATCCTGGAAGTGTGGAAGCAATGGGCCGTCGACGTTCGCGGCAAAGGCCTCGAATGCGGCCATTTCATTCCCGAAGAAGCGCCCGAAGAACTGACGCAAGAACTGCTCGCGTTCTTCGGGCAAGGCGTGACCCGCACTCAGTTCCCTGCCCGCTGGCAAGTTTGCTCCGCGCCGCGCTATAGCAGTGAGTGGGCACGCCACGCCACAAAGGTCGCTTTTGATGCAGGAAGGCAACACACTTTCTCCGTATCGATGGATTATCGAGGTCCTGCTCGTCCTCACCCTGATCGCGCAGGCGGTGACGTGGCTCGCGCCCGCGCCGATCCTCGGCCCGATTATCACCTCGCTCCACATCACGCTCGGCCCCGCCGGACTTATCATCTCGATCATCGCGCTGTGCATCTCCGTGTTCTCGCTGCTCGGCGCGATCGTCGCCGAGCGCCTGGGCGCGTTGCGCGCGCTGCTGGTCGGCATCTGGCTGATGTCTCTGGGCGGCATCCTCAGCGGCTACTGCGACACGTTGCCGACCTTGCTCGCGTGCCGCGTGCTCGAGGGCGTCGGCTTCGGCGTGCTGATCGCGCCGCCCGGGACGCTGGTGATGCAATGGTTTGGCGAGCGCGAATGGCCCTACATCAATATGGTCAACGCGCTATGCAGCTATATCGGGCTGACCCTGGTGTTCTCGATTACCGCCCCGATGTTCCTGGCGCTCGGCTCGTCGTGGCAGCGCGTGGTGTTCTGGTACGGAATCGCCGCCGCCGCGGTCGCGGTCGCATGGACGATTTTCGGACGCGAGCACAAATCGCGCTTCGACGTTCCCGATGCCGGCCGCCGCGACGGTCGAGCGCGGCTCGGTGCTCGCCGAAGTGATGCGGATGCGCAACGTGCAGTTGATCGCCGCCGGGCTCTTCGGCGGGATGTGGGTGTTCCAGCTTTACACCGCGTTTCTGCCCCAATACTTCAACACCTTTCGCGCGATGAGCCTGTCGCAGGCCTCTGCGATCACCGCGGTGCTTCCGCTCACCGGAATTTTCGCGGCGCTCGGCGGCGGCCTGGGCACCGGCCTTAGCGGCCTGCGCAAGCCGTTCATGTGGCCGATCGCATGCCTGACGCTCGCCGGATGCGCCGGCGCGATCTCCATCGCCGACCCGGTGTGGATTCGCGTCTCGCTGGTGCTGGTGGGAATCGGCTCGGCCGGCTCGCTCGCCGCCGTCACCACGCTGCTGATGGAACTGCCGGGGATGACACCGACCAAGATGGGCACCGGCCTCGCCTTCGTGTGGGCGGTCGGCTACGCGGGCGCATTCGTGGCGCCGTTTCTGGGCGGCGCGCTCGCCGACGCATTCGGCCTGCGCAACGTGATGCTGGCCTTCCTGGTCTTCCAGTTTCTGCCGATCGTGTGCATGTACCTGCTCCCGGAAACCGGCCCGCGCCGCCAACATCGCGAAATCGGCGCCCCAGGTCCGATCGCAGTCCCACTATCCGATCAGGACGCCGCCCGCCCCTGACCAGCATTTCGATAACTTGATCCAGGCCTGCCGAAACGCACCCGGGTTTCGCGCTTCCCTATAAGCTAAGATGCGCGCGACGCGCCCGGTAAAATGCGCACCGCGCGCACTGGAACTCTCTCGCCCTCGTCGCGCGAGGATCGGCGGAGAACAAGAAAGATTCGCCTGGAGAATGAGAGGTGACGAGACGTCTACCAGCCATTGTCTTGAGTATGCTCGCGGTCATTTGTCTTTTGGCAACGCCGTGCCGCGCGCAAACCAGCTCGTCGTTTGCAACTCTGGTGGAGGACTACTTCATCGACTGGTTTCCGCGCGTCACGAAAATCCAGAGTGAGCAGCCGCACTGGGTTAATCCGCTGGTGACCGTCGCACCGCGCCTCGAAGAGCAAATTCGCTACGACCAGTTGTGGGAGGCCAATCCCAATGGTGTCGCGACCGACAACTTCGGCGCCGGCAAGGGACTCGAGCTGATTCCATTCCAGGATATCGAAGTCATCCTCGGGGTGCCGGCCTGGATCGCGCACAACGGGAAAATCGTCCATCCGACGGCGAAGAACGCAGTCGCCACCGACGACTGGGCGGACGAGACATTTCTGATCAAATACCGGATGCTGTCGGCCAACGAAGAAGCCGGTGACTATATCGTGACGGCTTTCATGGGTTTCAGCGCTCCGACTGCAGGTCACGGCAACTCTTCCGGACACGCGCTCTTTACGCCAACTCTCGCGGCGGGGAAGGGCTTCGGCGACTTTGACGTCCAATCGACGGTAGGAATCACGTTTCCGAATGGAGGCGAAGATCGCCTGGGATGGCCGCTGGCGTGGAACACCACCTTCCAGTATCACGTCTTCGAATATTTCTGGCCCGAGTTTGAAACCAACTACACCTGGTACGCGCAAGGAACCCGAACCGGACAGAGCCAGCTCTTTCTAACGCCCGGCCTGCTACTGGGACGCTTTCCCATCCACGACCGCGTCGGAGTGGCATTCGGCGGAGGCTACCAGGCGGCAGTAACCCGTCACCCCTCGTACAACAACGCCGTAATACTAAGCGCCCGCCTGGGATTCTGACCGGCGGGCATACCACGGGAGATAAAAATCGCAGGACGAAACAGCGCGCTAAAATAGAAGCGCGCCGCGTCGCGCACCTATCGCAGGTCCTCCTCCAGATAGGTCGAAGAGAAGTAAGCGCGGGATCGGAAAACCCCGCCTCTCCGAAGAGACCGACGCAGATAGCAATCAGGCGATTCCTTAACACCAAAAACAGAACTAAGCAGGCGAGACAATGGCGCGGGTGTCACTGAACCGCTAGTCTGGTTGGCGCGATTCGCTACTTAATAGCGCAACCACCCGGAGGAATTTCGCATAATGAACTTCCTGCTCTACTGGGGAGTCCCTGCGCAGACCATGTTCGTCATCGTAGTATTCGGCGGTGGCAGCGTGGCCGGCCTTTGCGTCGTAAGGCGCTTGGTTCCCCTCGAGCGCCTGCAAAAGAACCACGAAGTGGCGGGCGTGACGTTCGGTGTGTTGGGGGCCTTCTACGGCTTGGTCCTCGCCTTCGTGATTGTGGCCTCATGGGAGAGGTTCAATCTGGCCAATGCCGATGCGCTTCAGGAAGCGTCGGCGCTGGAGAGCCTCTATAAACTCGGCACGGCTTTCCCCGAACCGATGCGCACCCAGCTCGATTCGGTGGTCCGCGAATACGCACACCGGGTGATCGAGAAAGAATGGCCGCAGATGGCCGACAATACCTTTGAAGGTGGAAACGCGGGCGCCCACGAACTCTGGGCCGCGGTGCTTGGATATCATACCTTGGACAGCCGCGAACAACTGTTGCTGGACAAGTCGATAGACCAACTGAACCTCATCAGCCGGGCGCGCAGCGAGCGGTTTTTCTATTACCAGGACGATCTCCCATCCGTCGTGTGGACGGTAATCTATCTTGGCTGCTTGATGACGATCGGTTTCAGCTACTTCTTCGGCAGTAACGTCTTTCGCGCCCAGGTGGTGATGTGCGGGTTCTTTTCGATCCTGCTCGGCATGACGATTCTCGCGATTCTGGAATTAGCGCATCCATACCAGGGCGTCGTCACAGTCTCGAACGAGCCATTCCGCTATGCGCTCTCGCGAATGGAGGCGGCTCAAAGCTACAAGGTGGCGACGGCGAAGGCATCGCCTCAAGCGGCCAGCAGGGCAGCAGACCGATAGAAGTCCGACGGCCTATCGTAGTCATGCCGGGAGGCCGTCTCTCTCAGTGGCTCCTGCGCCGCCCGGCGAGCTGGATGCTCGAGCCCTTCACCGCTCTCGTGAACACGCAGCATGTGATGGCCGCACGCCCTTGAAGACTGCCTTCCGGTATCACGTCTTCGAATATTTCTGGCCCGAGTTTGACCCCAACTACACCTGGTTCGCGCAAGGAACCCGAACCGGACAGAGTCACCCCGCTTCGCACTTCCCTATAGGTCAGGATGCGCGCTAGGCGCTCCTGAAACTTCCGTGTCTAAGTCTCCTTCTACGAAAAACCGAGAGACTCCGTTGTCCCAATACCTCACGAAGAAAAGCAGGCCATCCTATGAGTCTGTGATTTTTCAATAAAAGTGAAAACGAATTCTGTGCGCACCGCCCTTTGGTACTGCAATGGAACCACCGTCATCCCAATATCTCGCAAAGAAAAGCAGGTCATCCTGAGCGCAGGCTGCCGGAGTCGAAGGATCCCTCCCGTTGCTTCGCTACGAAACCGTTTTCGTGGCGATCGGTAGCGCCATAGACCAGCACCACTTATGCTCGATCTCCTACCTCATCAGCACGAGGTACACTGCCAGCGCCAGTCCGAGGACCGCGAGTGTGAGCGCCACCGCGATCGCGACGCGCGACGGCCGTCCGATCGTTTCGCCGCGGTTGAGCTTCCCGATCAAGCTGACGTGATGGATCGATGCGGCGACGTTAACACCTACTCCAACCAACAGAAGCGCGGTTCCAATCCAGAGCGAGAGGCCGGTCGATTCCGGCGTGCTGGTGTGAGTGGTCATTGCGATCTCGCGCAGAAACAGCCCGAAGCGCGCGACCACAAAGCCAAACCCCATCAGCGCAAGCCCAGTGCGGATCCAGGCCAGAAACGTTCGTTCCGCGGCGAGGTAGTCACTCGGAGAGGCGCTGCGGCTTTCCGCCATCGACTCGATTCGTCCCCGCTCAAGTTTCAGGTGTCAAGCCCGCGCCGCCAGGTTCGAAAAATGACGCGCATGTGCAGATTTCCGGCGCCTTCACGCCTTCGTAGATGCACAGATCAGGTATCGAATCGGTCCGACGCGAACCCAGGTCGATTGCGACGGTGCCATAAACCCATTGATCATCGCGAATTAACCAAATGCTTCTCGGCCTCCCGAAGAATTTCGGCGGATAGCTCAGAATCCGTCACGACACGGGACATAGTTAGCGCCCCAATCATTGTCGCCGCCGCTGCCAAAGCTCGTCGCCTCGCAACCTCCGGCCGAGTTTTGCCGAATTGAGAGGCGATGACTCCTACTAACTTCAGAAAAGCCTGCGTCGCCGCGGCGCGGGTCCTTTCCTCAGCTCGGGCCAACTCGCTGCCCAGCGCGGCCAGCGGGCAGCCGTCTGCGGGCTCGTCCCGGTGCGCCAGCGGAGAGGTAGTTTTCCACTATCGTCTTCAATCCACGCTGCAGCGATTTCCTGGAAGCCGAAGCAGCGAGCTGCTCGACCAAAGAGTCCACGGCGGCGGTACAGGCTTCGGCGACAATTTGATCTTTGGAGTCGAAGTGCCGATAGAAACCGCCGTGAGTGAGGCCTGCAGCCGCCATCAGATCGGAAAGACCCGTCCCAGCGATTCCGTTTTTACGGAATGCTGCCGCTGCCGCCTTGATGATGCGTTGCCGAGTTGCCGCCGCTTCCTGTTTCGATTTCCGCATTCAGTTCCAGTCCTTTCAAGTCGCCTGCACGTGCTTGACTCTTTAGATGATAGCTGACATCTATATAGATGTCGAACGACATCTTAATGAGGACCCATCACAGGGTCCGCTGAGGAGACGAAAAATGACACAGACGAAATTTCTGATTACGGGCGCCACTGGCGCAACGGGCGGCGACACGGTACGCCAGCTACTCGAGAAACATCAAGCTGTGCGGGTTCTCGCCCATCGGCCCGACGAGCGATCGGAGCGGCTGCTCGAGCTTGGCGCTGAGGTCGTGTTTGGCGACTTCCTCGATTTCGACTCTGTGCGTGCCGCGCTGAGCGGAGTGGATCGGGCCTACTTCTGCTATCCGATCAGCCCAGGCCTTGTGCAGGCGACCGCCCAGTTCGCGCAGGCTGCCAAGGAAGCCAGTGTCCAAGTCATCGTCAACATGTCGCAGATATCCGCGCGCAGCGACGCGAAAAGCGAAGCCGCCCGTCAGCATTGGCTAAGCGAGCGTGTATTCGACTGGTCGGGAGCACCGACGGTCCACCTCAGGCCCACGTTCTTCGCCGAATGGCTACTCTACCTCGCGCCAATGATCCGCCAAGGTAAAATCTTCGCGCCCTTCACTACCACAGGGCGGCACGCGCCGGTCGCAGCCGAGGACCAGGCTCGCGTTATTGTCGCAATACTCGAGAACCCGACCGCGCATGCGGGTAAGACCTATCCGCTTTTCGGTCCCGTTGAGCTCACCTTTCCAGAAATCGCGGCGATCATCAGTCGCGTGATCGGGAAGGAGGTCACCTACCAGCAGGTTCCGATCGAAAGATTCGCGGAAATCTACACCGCAATCCGAAGAGACCCGCTCAAAACACCGCGAAGGCCATGTACGGCGATAAAGGTGCACTTACCGGCGGTTCGGCGAAAACATTCCTGATGCAGCATCTTCATGAAGTCGCCATCGACCACAGCAACGGCATCTTCGCCGGCACGAACAACTATATCGCGGAAATCGGTGGCCGCCAGCCGATGACGGTCGAGGAATTCGTAGCCAGGAATCGTGAGGCCTTCGCCTGACCGTCAGTGCCTACTACCGACGATTCGAAGAAAGAGCTTTCGACAGAACTAAATTTATTCAGATGAGGACACTTTTGTGACGGAACATACGACCAAGCCCGACAAACCGCTTCAAGGAGCCTTTGCGCGCAACCGGTCGAAAGGGAAGCGCGAAACCCACCCGGGTTTCGCGCGGCTTGATCAAGAATCTTCCGTCTTGTAACACGGCTGGCAACGCGAGAATGTCTAGGCGTCTCGGGCTGCCTCCACGCTCCCTGGGGTTTCGTGCAATTGAGTCCCGCAGCCACCGTCCAGGACTCGACCGGCCGCAGCTTCGTCGGGCGGACGCCGAGAGATTGTCGAACTCTCATCGAGTCTCGACGACGCTATCGCCGGGCGCGGCCGGCTGTTCCTGATCTCGGGCGAGCCGGGCATCGGCAAGACATGGCTGGCCGATGAGGTTGCGAGGCACGCCGCTGAGCGCGGGATGCGGGTGGCGTGGGGCCGATGCTGGGAGGGAGGCGGCGCGCCTGCGTATTGGCCGTGGGTGCAGGTGCTGCGCTCTCTTGTCGTTCATCCGGATCGGACGCGGGCGCGGCCACCGCTCGTCACGCCGGAGATTGGCCAGCTAATCCCCGAACTGTCATCCGAAACGAACAGGCCGACTCCGCCGGATCCGGATCAGGCGCGCTTTCGGCTCTTCGATGGCGTCGCCACGATGCTCAAGGACGCAGCTCGATCGCAGCCCCTGGTTCTCATTTTTGACGATCTGCACGAAGCCGATCAGGACTCGCTGGAGATGCTCAAGTTTGTCGCGCGCGGATTGCGCGACTCGCACATCGTGGTCATCGGCAATTACCGCGATGCCGAAGTGCGCCGTTCGCACACGCTCTCGGAAGCGATTGCCGAACTGCTGCGCGAGGGCGATCAAATCCCGCTCTCGGGTCTGGCCGAGACCGAAGTGGCGCGGATGGTCGAGGCTCGCGCCGCGCTCGTACCAAGCGCGAGTTTCGTCGCCGACCTGCATCGCGCGACTGCGGGCAATCCGCTCTTCGTCGATGGCGTGGTACGGGTGCTGATAGCCGAAGGGAAGCTGGGCAGCGCGGAGCGCCTGGATCTTAGCGGCTTCAAGTTGCCCGAAGGCTCACGCGGCGCCATTCGCAGACGGCTCGCGATGCTCTCGGCGGATGCGCAGGCTTTGCTGTCGGTCGCGTCGGTGATCGGACATGAGTTCGACTCGCGACTGCTCGAATTGGTCTCCGGGCTCTCACTGGAGCAGATCGTCGAGCAAACGGATGAGGCCGTGAGGATCGGAATTCTGCAAGGCGAGGCGGCGAGGCCCGGAATCCATCAATTCTCACACGCGCTGATTCGCGACGTGCTCTACGGAGAACTCAACGCGAATCGGCGAATCGAGTTGCACGGTGTCATCGGATCCGCGATCGAGGAAATCCATAAGGACAATCTCACTCCGCATCTGACCGAACTTGCGCACCACTACCTTTGTGCGCTCCCGCACGGCAACGTCGCGAAGGCGATCGACTACCCGGTTCGTGCAGGCAAAGCGGCGTACGCATTATTCGCATACGAGGAAGTGATTCAACATTGGGAGGCGGCGGCAGCGCTACAGGAAGAACTGGTCACAGATACCTGGCAGCGCGCAAGCTTGCTTGAAGATCTGGCCGCCCCGGCGCTCTTGGGGCTCGAGAGGAAGGGAGTCGGATATCTTGAACAAGCGCTACGGCTTTACCAGGACTTGGGCCAAGTGGACGATGCTGCAAGAGCCCACGTGAAAATGGGGCACTCGCTGATCACCCTGCGCAACCCCGTGTTACTGGACTATCCGCTCGCCCTGTCTCATTTCAGAAGCGCAGAAACTCTGCTGGGCGAGAACCAAAATTTCCGATTGCGTAGCAGCCTCTACATCGGACTCGCATCCGTCGCTTGGGAGCTCATTCAAGGAGACCAGGGGTTTGAAGCGTCCCGTCGTGCGATGGAAATCGCGGTGCGGTCGGGGGATGAACTCCTTTGGGTGCAGGGTGCCGTCGCGCACGCGATGATCCTCTATGCCACCGGTGGCTTGGCTAAGGCCTTTCAGTTGATGAACGAGGCGTGGCAGAAGGCTGACGAGCTGAACAGCGCAAGCGCCGCTGCCATGACGGCGGCGCAGGCCTGCTATTGCCATGCGTTCCTCTGGAATCCGTCGGAATGTGAAGAGTGGGCTTCGCGAGCTTTCCAGACCCCGCCTGGCGCACGCGCGGTCGCTTCGCCAGCGGTTTTTCCATCAACTGGCCCACGCCTATGTCTTCGCAGGCACTCTGAACGAAACCAGGCGGCTTCTCGTCGAGACTCCATGTCTCCTCGCCGAAGCGAACCTCGCCTTCTACGCTGGAGATTGGAGTCAGGCCGAGAGCGACGCTGCTTCGAGATCTTGAGGAACAAGGTCGCCGGCCAGGCAGGCCCAAGCAGGAGTCTTTCGCCATGTTGTGGCTCGGGCGCCTCCACCATGCGCGGTCGGAATACTTGGGCGCGGAGAATCTGTTGCGTCAGGCTCTCGCAATCGTGCGTGGTCAGCACTTGTATATCGAAGTCGATATTCGCTCTGAGTTGACCGCTTTGTATGTCGATTCAGCGCGAGCGAATGATGCCAAGTCCCAACTCGCTCGATGCCGCGAGATACTCGGAAATGGGGAGGACTGGCGTGGGCTGACCGGCAAGGTCGCACGGGCGGAGGCTATCGTGGCGGCGGCTGATGGGAAATACGAAGACGCTGAGCTGCAGTTCGAAAAATCGGTTCAGATTTTCCGGCGCTGTCACGTGCCATTCGAGGAAGCCGAGGCGCTGCACTACTGGGGACGGGCGCTGGATGCGTCGGGGGACCACGGTCGGGCGAACGAGAAACTCGACGCGGCAATAGAGATCTATCGACGATGCGGCGCAGGCAAGCGATGGGTTGAGCGGGTCGAAGTGGACCGACCAGCTGCGCCATCGCGGACTGATTACGGAGGCCAGCAAATTGACCAGCTCTCAGTCGCGGGGCAGTTTCGCAAGCAAGGACATTATTGGACGGTCAATTTCGGCGGCGAGACTTTCAGACTCAAGGATTGAAATCGCTGCGCGTGATTGCGCATCTCATCCGTAACCCCGGCCATCAGTTCGCGCGGGTGCTCGCCGCGCTCGACAGTCCGCGTCGCGCAGTCGATTCGCCGCACCACGACAGATATCGGCGCTGTGACGACGACCTTAGCGACGCTCGTCGTGTTGGATGCTCAAGCCCTAGCCGAGTACCGCCATCGTCTCGCGGATTTACGCCCGGAGATCGAAGAGGCAGAAAGCTGCAACGATCTCGGCCGCGTCTCGCTACTGCGGGAAGAATCGGAAGTGCTCACCGCGGAACTGGCCGCGGGGGCTGGATTTCAGGGACGCGAGCGCAGGGCCTCCTCACATTCCGAGCGCGCGCGGCTTTCGGTCACCAAGAACATTCGCGGCGCGATTGAAAAGATTCGCGAGGCCAACCCGGTCCTGGGGCGGCACCTCGCGAATTCGATCAAGACCGGGTACCTCTGTTCGTACTCGCCGGACCCCGCCAATCTCGTCCTCTGGCGCTCCTGATTCGTCGCGCATGCTGCTCGTCACCTGATTTGTTACCTGTTCAACGGACATTTTCCCCGAGATTTTCACACCTAGGTGGCAGACGCGCACGAACGCGCGTCCAAAATCCAGGGAGGAAATGCGATGGACCGAATTTTAGAGCGTTTGGGGTTACTATCACGAGCGACCTTTGCAGCGGCGGTTGTCGCTCTCGTTATGATTGCGTTCGGAGCCGCGACCGCCCCGGCGGACCCGTTGCAGGCGATCTTCGGGGAGCCGATCGTCGGGCTATGGGAGATCACGGCCACCGGCTCGGGTGACACTGCTGGCTTCATCGACAACGTTTTCAGCGGTTGGACGAGCGACGGCTTGGAGTTCGACCAGGATACCGCAGCGCCGATTCTCACCGGCTACGTCTGCTACGGAACGTGGATAAAATTGGGGGCTAAGACCTACGGACTCACCCATCCCTTCTTCGACTACGACCCTATCACCGGTATATGGACCGGCACCTCAGGGTACATCAACTACGTTGTAACCGTTTCGAATAACGGTACGACCTTCACCGGTAAAGAGAACGGCACAGACGGGGTCCCAGGACCCAATCCCTACGCGACCGGGGGGACGCCGTTCAGCGGGATAACGCTGTCGGCAACAAAAATCCAGGTCAACAAGAGCCTGCTCCCCTGAACCCGGCCGGACCGCGCGCAGGCGACAGTTTCCGCGGGGCGGCTCCCGGAGCCGCCCCGCGAGTTTGTAGGATCGCGACCGCGGCAGCGGCGAACAGCCGAAACTTTGCCACGCTCAACGAGCTGCCGAGCCCCACTCACCCCGATGTCACGTGTTCTTCGACGACATAGGCTCTGGTCCGTGCTCGATCGAGAAACTTTGCCTCATCCACGGCGCGAATGCCGAGTATGCGAAGGCGGCCCGCAACGACGCCTACCTCGACATGCCGGTGCTGTTTCTCAACGCTCGTTACGATTACGTCTGCGAATGCACTCATTCGCGGCTCGCGGAGCCGATGCGCAAGTACTGTCGCAATCTCACGGAAGAGACGATTCGAACCGGCCACTGGATGGCGCAGGAGAAGCCGGCCGAGGTGAACGCTGCGCTCGTGAAGTGGCTGGTCACGAGGGTCCCGGGAGTGTGACTATGAGTACGAGCCAGCGAACCCTCACGGCCGCATTGGAGGCCGGTGATCTTCAGGCCGCGGTTTGAGCCAAATGTTCGCGCGAGGGAGAATTAGAGCTCTGAAGGAAAAGCCATGACTTCGCCCGAATCGGAAAGGAAAAGAGACTCCGCGATTCACATGAAAACGGAGGATGTACCGGGTCCTGCTCGGCTCCCGCCTGACGAGAAAGGAGTCGTGGGTTCCTCCACCAGGCAAAGCCAGAACACCGCTGAACTCGAGCGGACGTACACCGAGTCCACAAAATCCGAAGACAAATATCGCGTGATGGTCGACACGATCCCCGCGTTGGTGTGGTGCACTCTGCCGGATGGTTTCAATGAATTTCATAACCAACGATGGCACGACTACACGGGCCTGCCCAAAGGAGCAGAGCAAGGTTTGGGATGGAAAGTTGCATATCATCCCGAAGACCTCGAGCCGCTCCTGATCAAGTTTCAGTCAATCGTGGCTTCAGGGGAGCCGGGTGAGATGGAAGCGCGCCTGCGGCGTTTCGATGGGGAATATCGATGGTTTCTCATCCGCGCGGTTCCCTTTCGCGACGAGACAGGCACGATCATCTACTGGTATGGCAGCAGTACCGACATTGAAGACCGCAAACGTGCGGAAGAGAAATTGCGGCAGGATGAGCGCGAGCTTCGCCGGATAACCGATGCTATACCGCAAATGATTTTTGTCCACGATTCGAAGGCTACCCCTCTCTATGCAAACCAGGCAGTGCTCGACTACACCGGCCTCACCGTCGAAGATGTGACCAATTCGGACTTTCCCGCGCTGATCTTTCATCCCGAAGACATTGAGAAGGTGCGCGAGGAGCACCTGGCGGCGGTCTCGCGGGGCGTTCCGTTTGAGCTCGAGAAACGCGCGCGCCGAAAGGACGGCCAATATCGCTGGTTCCTCATCCGTTTCAACCCGTTCCACGACGAACAGGGACGCCCGGTGCGGTGGTACGGGACAGGAACCGACATCGAAGATCGCAAACGGGCAGAAGAAAGGACGAGAAACGAAAACGTCGCGTTGCGCGAAGAGATTGACCGCTCGTCGATGTTCGAGGAAATCGTTGGCTCCTCGGACGCGATTCGTCGGGTCCACTCCCAGGTGACGAAGGTTGCCCCAACAGATTCTACTGTACTCATTTTCGGAGAAACCGGCACTGGCAAAGAATTAGTCGCGCGAGCGATTCATAAACGCTCAGGCCGTTCAGCACGGGCTTTCATAGGGGTCAATTGCGGAGCGATTTCGTCATCGCTGATCGCGTCCGAACTTTTCGGTCACGAGAAAGGCGCTTTCACTGGGGCGTTGCAAAGGCGGATCGGGCATTTTGAAGCTGCTGATGGTGGGACCATTTTTCTCGACGAAATCGGTGACCTTCCAATCGAGATGCAGAGCGCTCTTCTGCGGGTCCTCCAGGAACGGGAAATCCAACGGGTTGGGAGCAGCCAACACATTTCAGTCGACGTGCGTGTACTAGCTGCAACCAACCGTGACCTGAGATCCGCGGTTGATGCCGGGAAATTCCGAGACGATCTTTTCTACCGCCTTAATGTGTTTCCTATCCGCTTGCCCCCGCTTCGTGAACGCGCGGGCGACATTCCATTGTTGGTCAATTACCTCATCGATCGCTACGCACAAAAAGCCGGTAAGAAGTTCAGCGAAATCAGCAGCAAGACCCTTGAATTGCTTCAGGGATACCACTGGCCGGGTAACATACGCGAACTTCAAAATGTGATCGAACGAGCGGTGATCGTTTGCGACGGCCAAACCTTCTCGATTGACGAGAGCTGGTTGAGACAGGAATCAGCACGGGTGGCGGGCCCCGTCGTTGCTTTGGTACCTACGCTGATCGAGCGCGAGAAGCAGTTGATCGAAGCGGCACTCGCGCAAAGTAAGGGTCGAGTCTCCGGACCAAATGGGGCAGCTCGCAAGCTGGGGATTCCCCGCCAAACACTTGAAGCAAGAATCCTGAGTCTCGATATCGATAAGCATCGATTCAAGTCCCCTTAGAGACGAACCCGGCGAAGCAGAGGGATTATTATTGGCAGACCCTTGTGTTTGGGTCGGTCCAACCCCCGTATCAGATCCCGCGTCCGCCTGCGCCCGTTCAGCGCGGATCCGCACCAAGTGGTCCGAACCTGATGGGAGCGCGGCCAATTGTTGCCGGGATCTGAGCAATTGCCGAGATCACAGCATTATCCTCGCTAGCGATCCCAGTTATTCCAAAGGGTTTTCCACGGTTCGTTTGTTGCACTAGCGAACGCTAGTGACGCTGAAGATTGAGAGGACCATTGACGAGCGCCGCACGGTCCTCAAGCTGATTGGTCGAATCAGCTCTGAGCACCTGAGCGAATTGAACAGAGAATCGAGGACGGGTGGTCCTACTGTGGTGCTGGATCTGGAGGAGGTCTCGCTCGTCAACCTGGAAGTAGTTCGGTTCCTGAGCGCGTGCGAGTCACAAGGAATTCAACTGCTCAATTGCTCCGCGTTTATACGGAAATGGATCGACGAAGAAAGGGAAGTAGCGAGAAAGAAGTAGGCGCCAGGCAGGCGATGCCGTTTGAACGCTAGCCGGCTTTCAATTGGCTGGAAGCTTGCGCTAGCCGGGTTTCGCTCGCTCGCAGACGCCCCGAATCAAGGATATGCGGTCTGTCTTTTAAAGTAGCGTTCCGAGGAGTCTTTCGATGGATAAACCTGTTGTTTTGATCACCGGCGCACTCACAGGAATTGGACGAGCCACCGCCCTGGCTTTCGCGGAAGAAGGTGCGCCCATCGTCATCTCCGGCCGCCGCGACGAAGCCGGCCAAAAATTGCTCGCTGAGCTGCGCGAGACCGGGGCTGAAGCAGAGTATTGGCGCGCCGACGTTCGTCACGAAGACGATGTCCGCGGCCTCGTCGATAAGACCGTCGCGCGCTTTGGCCGCCTCGATGTGGCCGTCAACAACGCCGGCACCGAGGGCAAGCCGGGTCCGGTGACTGAACAGTCCGCCGAGAGCTACGCCGCCACCTTCGATACCAACGTTCTCGGCACACTTCTAAGTATGAAGCATGAACTGCGCGTTATGCTGCCCCGACGCCACGGCAGCATCATCAATGTGTCCTCCACCTATGGCCGCACCGGCGCCGCCGGCGCCGCAGTCTATGCGGCCAGCAAGCATGCGATCGAAGGCCTGACGAAGTCGGCCGCCCTCGAGGCCGCGGAATTTGGCGTGCGCGTCAATGTCGTTGCTCCCGGACCCATCGATACCGCGATGCTGTCGCGCTTTACAGGGACTCCCGAACAGAAAGCGGGCTTGGTGGCGGGGGTGCCGCTCCAGCGCATGGGCAGGCCCGAAGAGATTGCCCAGATGATCGTGTTTCTCGCGTCCGAGAAGGCATCCTTCAGCACCGGCGCCACCTTCGCTGCCGATGGCGGCAAAACGGCGCGATAGGGGTGTTCGTCCTTCGCTTAACGGATAGGTGAAAAACAACACTCAGGAGGCATGTGATGGCTCGCGGAAGTGTCAGTCATATTGCGCTGACGGTCGACGACCTGGAGCGCTCAACTGCATTCTACGACAAGGTATTTGAATTCATCGGCTTCAAACGAGTTGAAGTTCCGGAATCGACTCAGCAGGCGATGAAGACCCGGCTCAAGGCGTGGGCCGGACCCGGCTATTCAATAAACATACGTCCGTCAAAGGGCGATTTTGCTCACAGGCTGCACAATCGAAATGCTCCAGGACTTAACCATATTGCCTTCACCGCAGAGAACCGATCGGACGTTGAGAAAATGTACGGGCTCTTAAAAGAGCTAGGAGCAACCGTACTCGACCCGCCCGCAGAATATCCGTACTCACCCGGATACTTCGCAGTCTATTTCACCGATCCCAACGGCATGAAGTTCGAGTTCGCATACGTGCCGCCAACAAAAAACTAAAGCTAAGGAGCATCCGATGAACACCCCCGTTGTCTTAATCACTGGCGCCCTCACCGGCATTGGACGAGCCACCGCCCTGGCCTTCGCAAAAGAGGATGCGCGCATCGTCATCGCGGGCCGACACGACGAGCCCGGCCAGAAATTGGTTGCTGAACTTCGCCAGCTAGGCGCTGAGGCGGAGTATTGGCGCACTGACGTGCGGCGCGAGGACGAATTACGAGACCTGGTCGATAAGACCGTCGCGCGCTTCGGTCGCCTCGATATTGCCGTCAATAACGCTGCTACAGAGGGACAGGGCGGTCTCGTAACCGAACAGACAGCAGAGAGCTACGCGGCCACCTTCGACACCAACGTGCTGGGTGTGTTGTTGAGCATGAAGCACGAATTGCGCGTGATGCTGCCGCAAGGCAGCGGGAGCATCGTCAATGTTTCATCGGCCTACGGAAGCATCGGCGCTCCGGGCGCATCTGTTTACGTGGGGAGTAAACATGCGGTGGAAGGAATAACCAAGTCCGCCGCTCTGGAAGTCGCAGGGACCGGCGTTCGCGTAAACGTAGTCGCTCCGGGCACCACGGACACCGGTATGCTCACACGCTTTACCAATTCAACTGAAAATAAGGCGGCACTCGTCTCGACCGTGCCGGTCAAACGTCTCGCGACACCAGAGGAAATCGCTGATGTGATCGTCTTTGTAGCCTCAGCAAAGGCCTCATACATGACCGGTGCGTCCATCCCCGTGGATGGAGGAATGCTGGCTGATTAACAGCCTGGAAGTGGAACAAGGTGGTAAGCGTAAAGGTCATCGCAGGATTGTAACTGGAAATCGCGGCGGCAAATCCGCGGTGCTGAGCGATCGGCGCCTCGAACCTTATAAGTTCCGGACGGTCGCCGGCTTTGAGCACACTCAAATGTAGTCGACAGACGGCTCACTTGAATCGGACTTCTGCAGTAAATTAATCCTTACTGTTGTGAGAGTGCCCCTCTCACGCTATCCGCCTCTGTTTCTTGCCCGCCCGAGCTTTTTCTACGGCTGCTCTGTATCTGTACCCTTGATCTAGGTATTTGTTGACGTCTCGGACGAAGGGAATATCATCAGAGCTGTAATATCGAAACTCTTTCTCTCTCACTCGCTGGTGACGCGAGTGAACGTAGCCTTTTTGTTCGAGGTAATATAGGCGTTGCCGATTAATTCCAGTAGCCCGGCACATTTCTGGTGTCGAAATCTCGGCTATCCTCTTTTCGCCGTCAATGGCCACTCGTGCTCCTCGCTCATCTCGCGATAGAGTTCGATGTCATGTTTAGCTTGCAAACCATTGTGACGATGCGGATGAGGACGCAGCGTAAAAGCTTCATCGAACGAACGCGCGTCGAGGAATTTTCGCACCAGTCCTTCATACGGCGGAAATGCACCGCCGAAGCCGATTACCCTTCGCGCCGCAGCGACCATCTCCAATTGCTCCATAGTCCAGTTGGGAGATACATACGAATCTTTCTCCAACGCTCCCTGCCCCGTTAAGGGCTGGTAGCGCATCGGATATGCTGCGATCCCCCAATCGAGCAAATCGCGGACTCGCTCGAATAGGTCTTCCGGTTTGTCTTGATAGTTGAACAGAACATAACTGAACATTTGCCGCTTGCGGAATCCCGCGGCCCGCAGAAGTTCCACGGCACGCTTGATGGACTTGCCTATCTTGGGGAAATCGTAGGCAACGCGAATTGCGGTCATGTTGAGCCCTTTGAGCGTTTCGACAACCTCTTCATTGATGAATCGAGCGTCCAGCCCTTGATTGAAGTCGGCGGACATACCTAATTCCTTCAGTTCTCCGACTACGTCGCGCCAGTTGGATTCACCTAAAATGTTGTTGTCCCAGAGTACGACCTTCTTGTGCTCGGGATGTATGAGATGTCTAATGCTCCGAGTCGAACGAACCTGATGCGGCTTCCCTTCCAGCTTCGGCACCGCGCAGAAGGTGCACGATCGAACGCATCCACGGTGGCTAAATAGTATTGAGGTCTTCTGTTTAGCGTGCCATTCGGGAACGATGCTATAGTCCGGCAAGAGATCCTCGACCTCAGGTATCAGCGCCGTACAGAGAACGTCCGCACCGGACTCCTTCGCATGCTCCGGCATTAGCGAAGCGTACAATCCCGCCCAGGCGGATTTCTGCATTCGGAAAGCAGGATCTGCATAGACTGATAACGGAGTAGACGGAGCGCCAAGCCCATGTCCAAAGGCTTGTAACGTAAATCCTATCCGGTTCGCTGCGCAAATACTTCAGGGAGGAAACGCCGCGCACGAACTCGACCGAATCGCCCTGCTGCTTATGCCAAGCCGAAATCTTCAGAAGGCCTAGCGGCGGATATGCCGTGTAATAGCCCGGTTGCACTAATAGAATCTTCATCTGTCGGCCCCTTACATACCACGTTCCGGCTAGTGAAAACCAGTTCGAGTTTAACTTTATACACACGATGAATTTGGGGGACTGTTAATAAGTAGGATACAACAATAAGTTTAATCTTATACTCATGGTTTAAAAAAAGGCGGCGAGAGAACCTCGCCGCCTGGTTAAGGATCAGCTACTTACGGAGTTCCTTTTTGATCTTCTCCACCGCGCGAGTCAACGCCTCGAACGCATTTGACTTCGCCACGTCCCCGTCCCGAATTGCACTGATTTCCGTCAGAGGCATTTCATCCAGCAGCGCGGTCACCGTATGGATCTGCTTCCAAAAGGAAGATGCTAGCTCGGGTTTCCGAACTGTTACGACGTGAATGGCATCTGCGTAGCCCTTCGATTCGAGTGCGTCAATCGCTCGCTTCTCGGTCAGCATATGCGGCAACATCCGCACGTTTTCGGCCATGGGCAACCGCTGATCGAGAACCCACTTACAGAACCTCTCTTCCAACTGACGTCCATCGTAGATCCGCTCGGCGTTCTCTTTACCAGGGGCGCTCGGTTTGCATCGCTTGTAGAACTCGTCAAACCATGACCAGGAGCCGGCGAAATCCTGATCTCCTTCTTCTCAGCTTGTGCCATCGGGACAAAGGTTTCGCTCATCAGCCGATACGCGCGAATTGCGGCGGAGATTTCGCCCTTCGACTTCCTGTACATTGAGGCGAGGTCGCTTTCGATGTAGCCCTTCGTCTGGTGCATCTTGTAGAGATGCGCGGCCTGCTCGAAGGGTGTCCACTCATTCTTGCCCGCGATGTGGAGTTCGCCAAGAAGCACGTCTACAGTATCGCGTGTCACTGAGGAAGGCAGAATCCGAGCGCGAATCTTCAGCCAACGCGAATCTTCGGGGTTCTCATCATGAAGCTGGAGGAAGCTGGTAAGGCGACAATTTCCCTGAGAACAGTCCCGTCTCCGGACACGATGATGGCTTCGATCAGGCCACCGTTTGCGTCAATTGCGCGACGGAGGCTCTTCACCACCGATAAGTCCCAAAGAGTCTCCCGAAGCTGCTTCTGCGTGGGCTTTGTAATCCCTTTAGCCCTGAGCGCAAACTGGATCCGAGGATTCGTTGCGTCCAGCTTGAGATTTTCAAGAGGAATCTCCGCCATCACAACTTCGATCTTGGTGGCGCCGAGGGGAATGATTTCGGTCTCCTGCTTGTCGAAATCGAACTGAATGTTGTCTGCTCTTAGTAGCACTGAGTGCTCCGCTGCTGCGCCGTTGGTCGTTATTGATACCGCTGCGTTTTCCATGATATTGTTCTCTCTGTCAATTGGGCCCACTAGCCGTTGATTCCCGAGGGGGAGGATCCAGTGGCGCTGGATCCTTCCCCGTCTCTAGTTATCTTTTGTCACTACTTGTGGTGGCGCTCGCTCGTCGTGTCGATCCAAGTGCCTCACCTCCTTCTCGTTGAGTTGGCCTAAGCTACCTTAGAGTGAGCGATTATGTCAAATGGCGTACCATCTTTTTGAAGTGGTACCAGATGGTACCTATGATACCCATCAATACTTTATAATACTGAACCCTAAGCGTTCGGAGACTGTTTTAGTCATTTATTTTAGTCTTGAATAGTCAATAGATGTTATTATGAGCAGTAACAGCGGCGCGATCCATTCTGCGTGGTGGTGGGTGCAGGGGTCAGCCCCTGCACCCGCCACACTAGCAGCACGGATTCACGCACTTTAACCTCAACGAGGTTTGCGCGCTCATCGTGCAACAACGAACTTGGTCCCAGGAAGTGAGTGCAGGGGTCACCCCTGCCCGAAACCCGGGTGGGTTTCGCCAGGCTTAGATCAACTGACTTGTGCCGCCAGCAGCCTCTCGGCGCCTTAGTGTGCGTTGTCAGTTATGATTTCCGATCGGATGCGGCGCGACTTTGACCAGCGCTTAGTGCAGATAGCCGTTGTCGGCGATCAGTCCTTCGAGCTTCACGTTGCGGTTATTGAAGCGGACTTCGCGGCCGCGGATGTCGGTGATTATGCCGCCCGCCTCGGCGATTAGCGCGGCCCTCGCGTCAATGCGGGCGGCGAAACCCACTTCGAGAGCGCTGTTATCGTCTTCGTCGACGTGCGCCAAAACAGAGCGCATCGAGGCCGAACTTCGCATTTGCAACACGCCTGATGGCGATGCGAGTCTGAATCAGGATTCAAAATGGAACGTCCGGTGAAATGGCCCGCAAGCATCGTGCTAATCAGGCATGGAGAGTCGGCTTACAACGAGCTCAAAATCACCAAAGATGCCGACCCGGAATATGTGAAGTTCAAGGCAATATTCGAAGCCGACGCGCAATCGCCGCAAACCCGCGCGTTAGCCGAACAATTGCTGGCCAGGTACCCCACCAAACATAGCGATTACCAGACGCCGCTTACGGAACTGGGCGTTCAACAATCCCGCATCGCGGCCCAACGGCTCAGCACCCAGATCGACACGCCGGACGTCATTTTCGTATCTCCATATATCCGCACGCGCCAGACGCTGGCCTCCATGACGCAGGGCTGGGGCGCGCTGAGCGATGTCAAAACAGTAGTCGAGGATCGGATTCGCGAGCAGGAACATGGGCTGGCGACACTATATGGCGACTGGCGTTTCTTTCATGCTTTCCATCCCGAACAGCGGAGACTAAGCAATTTAGTCGGCGAATATTGGTATCAATATCCCCAGGGCGAGTCAGTTTCACAGGTGCGCGACCGCATCCGGTCCGTAACCTCGACGCTCATCCGGGAACACGCCGGTAAGAACGTGATGATCGTCACGCACCATCTGGCCATCCTGTCGATGCGGGCGAATTATGAACGTTTATCACCGGAAGATTTCCTCCGGCTCGATCAAGACGAAAAGCCGATCAATTGCGGCGTTACGCTATATCGTTGCGATCCCGCCGCCGGCTCAAACGGCCGGCTGAAACTGGAGTACTACAACCGCAAACTGTACGACCTGTAGCGGCGGCCTCAAGGCCAACCCCACGCCACGGATTCACGCACTGAAACCTCAGAGAGGTTTCAGCCCTCGCCCGCCGTCACGACTTCCGGTCGGGATGCGGCGCGACCTTTACCAGTGCTTGGTGCAGATAGCCGTTGTCGGCGATCAGACCTTCGAGCTTCACGTTGCGGTTGTTGAAGCGGATTTCGCGGCCGTGGATGTCGGTGATCATGCCGCCCGCCTCGGCGATCAGCGAGGCGCCGGAGGCGATGTCCCATTCGCTTTTCGGCGAGCGGGTGAAAGTCGCGTCGCCTTTGCCGCCCGCCACCAGCGCGAGCTTGTAGGCGACGCTCCCGGTCGGACTCACCTTCAACGTGCCGTGGAACACCTGCCATTCGCCGCGCGCCGCTTCGCTGCGGCTGGCCAGCACGGTCGCGCGATGCAGCACGCGCGTGCGCGTGACGCGGACCCGGCGCGAATTCAGATAGCATCCGATGCCGCGCGCGGCCCAATACATCTCGCGCCTAATCGGATTGTAGGTGATCCCCAGGATAGGCTTGCCGTCTTCGATCAATGCGATCGCGACCGAGAACTCGGGAACGCCCTGGATGAATTCCTTGGTGCCGTCGAGCGGATCGACGATCCAGACCCGGCGGCGCGCGAGCCGATCGTCGTTGTCGACGGTCTCCTCGGAGAGCCAGCCATATTCGGGGAACGGTTCGCGCAAAATTCCCTTGAGCGCGCCGTCCGCCTCGAGGTCGGCCTCGGTGACCGGATTGTCGCGGCCCTTGGAGCCGATCTTGAACCCGCCGCGATGCCAATGGCCGCGCAGGATGTCGCCCGCGGCGTGCGCCGCTGCCTTGGCCAGCTCCAGCTCGCGCGCGAGTCCGTGCGGCGCGGCTTTCGCCGATACCATCCGCGGCGATTTTTTCACCAGCCGCTTCGAAACCAGGGCCGCGCGCTTTACGCGCTTCACGATTGGCCCCGCTTGAGGCGTTTGCGCCGCACCTTTTCGTACGCGCCGGTCAGCTCCGCCATCATCTGCTCGCGCTGCTCGTACATCCGGCGCGGTTTGCGGGGCTTGCGCCGCGCGAGCGCATACGCGGTGATCAGCGGGAGCGCCACCGTCGAATCGACGTAGCATACGACCGAGTCGGGCAGCCGGCTCGGATCGATCTTGCCCCAGCTCACCGCCTCCGACGGCGTCGCGCCCGAGAGCCCGCCCGTGTCGGGACGCGCGTCGGTCACCTGCAGAAAATAATCGTGGCCCTTCTCCGCGACTCCCATCACTTCCTGGATTTGCGGCTCGGTCTGCAGCACGAAGTTTTTCGGCGAGCCGCCGCCGAGGATGAACACGCCGCTCTTGCCGCCGCCGCGCTTGGCCGCATAGACGATCGCCGCGGTCTCGTTGACGTCGGCGAGCGGATCGATCCTGAGCTGGTAGCCCTCGAGCTCGAGCAGCGCGAGATTCATCCCGATCGACGAATCGCCCGGCGACGAGGTGTAGATCGGCACCGCATACTCGTAGGCCGCGGCGAGTAGCGAGCGCCGCTTGAGCTTGAGAATGCGCTCGCGCTCGGCGACGTAGCGGCCCGCGCGGTAGTGGAACTCCGCGGTGCTCATCGGATGCTGGAATTCGTCGAGCCGCGCGATCTCGCGGAAGAACGCGTCGGTGGAGAGCAGCACGCGGTAATCGAAAAAGATGTCGTAGATGCGGACCACGCCCGCCTCGTGCAGCGCCACGTCGTCGGCTTCGGCGGAGCCCTGGTACATCTTGAGTCCGATTCCGAAGTGGGTGTCGTGATAGAGGTTGGCGCCGGTCGAGACGATCCAGTCGACGAAGCCGTTCTCGATAAGCGGGATCAGGCACGACATCCCGAGTCCCGCGGGCGTGAGCGCGCCGGTGACGCTCATGCCGACGAAGGCGTCGGGCGCGAGCATCTTTTCCGCGAACAGGCGGCACGCCTCGCGCAATTTTCTGCCGTTGTAGGCCAGGAACGCGCTGTCGATCAGATCGGCGGCGGTCATGTCGCCGCGCACTGCCTCGGGATTTATCTGCGCGCCGGTCATCCGCACCGGCCTCTTTCTTACCGCCATCGCCTTGCTCAAACCTCTCGAGATCGTGATAAGGAACGCGCCGCTGAAGGCGTCGCCGCTTGCGCGGCGGTTTCCGTAGCTCGCCGCCCTCGACGCCGAAGCTGGCTTCGCGCGTCGGATCGGGATGCTGGCGCGTGAACGATCGCGTCGGCGCGAGTCGGGAACGCGGAAATCCTATCCGCCGCGGCGTCGAGATTCCATCATTTCGGGTTTGCCCAATGCGTACGCGCCTCCTAAGATGCGAGCGACGATTACGACTCGCGCAAACGTGGGGACGCGATGGCGGTAATTGCGCTCAGCCAGCAAATCGGAAGCCGCGGCCTGGAACTCGGGAGGCGCGCGGCGCAAGACCTCGGATACCGCTTCATGAGCGGCGATGACTTGTATGCGGCAACGTCGCAGCGCTATCAGGTGACTCCAGAGCAATTACTGATACTAGACGAACGTACGCCGCATTTTTGGGAGCGTGCCAAGACCGATACGCAGAGCTTCGCGGCATACTACCGCGCCACCGTGCTCGCCGAGTTCGCGGTTGGCAACCTGGTCGCCGTAGGCCGCGCCGTCGCGCACGTCCTCCCGCAAGTCGGATGCGGGGTCAGGGGGCGGGTGGTCGCGCCATTCGAGGCGCGGCTCAAGCAGGTTGCGATCGAGGAGAAGCTCGCGCCGGCGGCTGCCGAGCGGCGCGTGCTGCACTACGATCGCGAGGTGCGCGCGCGCATCCAGAGCATCAGCAATATCGACATCGATGACGCCTCCCTCTACGACCTCGTGATCAACACCGCGAATCACCCGCTCGATTCGCTCGCCACAACGCTGACCACGCTCGCGCGCCAGATCGACGGATGCGCCGATAGCGGGCAATGGCAGCAGCTCACCGACGCCGCGATTGCACAACAGGTCCGCGCGGCGCTGCTCGCGCATCCGAAGATCCGCGACGCGGAGATCGTCGTGACCTGCACGCGCGGCGTGGTCGAGATGAGCGGCGCCGGACTGGTGCCGCCGTGGGACGAACTGGTCCACAGCGTGGCGCGGCAAGTCGAGGGCGTGGCAGCGGTCAACGTCGCCGCCGACGAACCGCCGATGCCACTCCGATCGCAGTAGCGCCACACGCCGTGAGCACGCACGATTGCATTGCGGCGTCACTTCTACTCCACGCGCAGGGGCCGTGCTAAGTTCGCGCTCCCGATGCGCTCGCTCATCATCTTCATCGCCACCGGCATCTACACCGGATACTCGCCATTCGCCTCAGGCACCGCAGGATCGGTCGTCGGCGTGCTGCTCTCGTGGCTGGTGTTCGGACCGCTATGGCACCGATCGCCCACAGTGTGCCTGGTGGTATTCGCGATCGCATTCGTAGCTTCATGCTGGATCTCGACGCAGGCCGAGATCATTTTCGACGAGCACGACAGCTCAAAAATTGTAATCGATGAAGTTCTCGGGATGGTTTTCACGATGTTCGGCAATCCGCTCACCTGGCCCTATATGCTGTTGGGCTTTGTGACGTTTCGATTTTTCGACGTGATCAAGCCATGGCCCGCCAACCTGCTCGACCGCGCGGTGCCGGGCGGCGCGGGCGTGATGCTGGACGATCTGGCGGCCGCGATATATGCGAATCTGATTCTGCAAATGGTGTGGCGCGTGATGTGAGCGCGCTCGGCGGCTGACGCCGCGGCCGCGCCGCACCGGGGAGCATTCGATGATACGACGAGCAGTTATTCTTTCCACCGGCGATGAGCTCACGACCGGGCGCGTGGTCGATTCCAACTCCAACTACCTTGCCGACAAGCTCGCGGAGATCGGCGTCGACCTGGTCGCGGTGCTGACTGTAGGCGACGTGCCCGAGCGGCTGGAGTGGGCCTGGCGCACCGCGGTCGCGATGGGCGACGTGGTGATCTCCACCGGCGGAATCGGCCCGACCGCCGACGACCTGACCACCGAGACCGTCGCGCGCATCGCGGGCGTAAAGTTGTGGCGCGACGCGCCGACCGTGGAGCACATGACGCGGCTGTTCTCCTCGATCGGGCGCCCGATGCCGCCGAACAATCTGCGACAGGCGGACTTTCCGGAAGGCGCCGAGGTCATTCTGAATCCGCTCGGCACCGCGCCCGGATTCAGCATGCCGATCACACTCGACGGGCATCGCTCCCATCTCATCGTGCTGCCCGGCGTGCCGCGCGAGATGAAACCGATGATGGAAAATTCGGTCATCCCGTGGATTCGCGCGAATCGCGGCACCAACACGATTTTCGCGGTGCGCGTCTTTCAGACTTTCGGCATGAGCGAGTCCGGTCTCGACGAAGCCGTCGCCGGCCTGATCAAACCGGAGGAAGGGCGGGTGGCGTTTCGCGCGAGCTTTCCGCAGATCTCGTTGCGCATCACGGTGGAAGGCGCGCCCGGCGAAGCGGAGCGCAAGCTCGAGGAACTCGCGGAGCGGGTGCGCGGAAAAATCTCAGAAAACATTTTTGGCGAAGGCGACGTCTCGCTGGAAGAGGTGGTCGCGCGCCTGCTGACGGACAAGGGCGTCAAGCTGACGGTCGCAGAATCATGCACCGGCGGACTGATCGGTCATCGGCTAACCAACGTGCCGGGCAGCTCGCGATTCTTCAACGGCGATCTTGTCACCTACTCCAACGAGCTCAAGATGAGCCTGCTCGGAGTGTCGGAGGAAACGCTGAAAAAGCACGGCGCGGTCAGCGAGGAGTGCGTACGTGAGATGGCTGCGGGAGCGCGCAAGCGTACCGGAGCGGACGTGTCGGTAGCGACCTCGGGAGTCGCCGGACCCGACGGCGGCACGGCGGAGCATCCGGTCGGCACCATATGCGTAGCGCTGGCGGCGGACGGTATCAGCGTCTCGCGACGCTACCAGCTTCGCGGCACGCGCGACTGGGTGAAGCTGCTGACCTCGCAGATCGCGCTGGACTGGCTGCGCCGCTATGCGCTCGGGCTGCCGCTCAGCGAATCGACGCTGTTCCGGCGCTGACGCTCACTTCACGCGCGCGTACGCGACGACGTCGCTGTCCGCGCCCCACACGTCCAGCGAGCCTGGCACCGCTGCGCAACGCACCGCATTGGGCGCCGTCGAGTCGGTGCACAACACGACATTAGTGTTGCCGGTGAAGCACGGATCGGTCACGACCGCCGCGCCGGCATTCAGCGTCACTTGTCCCGCGCATACGCCGGTGTTGATCGACATCCCGCCCATCGGGCCCCAGGTAGTGACGCTGGTCGGAGGCGTCGGCGGCGGCGCAGGAAATTGAAAGCAGCCGCTCGTGAACATCGCCGCGGCCGCGAGAAGTGCGAAAGCCTTGCGCATCGTAACCCCTGTTTCGCGATCGCCCGTAATCCACACTCAGTCCAGCATCCGCCACGTCAGTACGATCAGCGAACGCGCGCATAGCTTATCAGATCGCCGTTCCCGCCTTCGATTGAGAGCGCGCCTCGGGTCGGTGTGCATCGGAGTGGATTAGCGGCCGTCGTGTCGGTGCATAGCACGACATTGGTATCGCCGGTGAAGCAGGCGTCGTTGACCGTCGCGGAGCCCTGCTCCAGGCGCGTCCGCCCCGCGCACAGACCTGGCATCTCACGCACATCGACCGAGCCGAACATACTCGCCGCGGAGATGTTGTTGGAGTCGATATAACCCGGGGCAGAACCGCCGCCTCGCGCAAGCGGCACGCCGGGCCGCCGCCCACATCCAAACGTGGCGGTAGTTGCGGCCAGGGCGAGTATCAGCGCTGCCTTATGCATTGGGTTCTCCGGATGCGAGCGCCGGCCGTACCGGCGCTCGATGCCGCACGCGCGCGCTAGTTGCCGTGGTTGACGCCGCCGTTGGTGTTCGCCGCTTCGGCTGCAGCGGTGAAGATATCCATCGGCGCCAGGGGCGGACGGCGGCGCCGCTTGATATCGGCGAGCTCGGCCTCGGCCTTGGTTTGCGCGGTCCGCTCGCGGATCGCCGCGAGCTTTTCGTCCAGCTCGCTCTCCTGCACCTCGTGATTCACGCCGGCCTGCGCGAGCATCCGCGCGATCGACTCGCGCACTTCCTCGAGTGCGCGCACGTCTTCATCGTAGGAAACCTGCTCGAGCGCCTGCTGGATCCGGACCCGCGCCTGCGCATTCTTGAGCCGCGCGATCATCCTGACCTTCTCGACCCTCAGGTTCTCGATGTCGCCTTTGAATGCAACCAGGTTTTTCTTGGCACCCTCGGCCTCGCGCGTGAGATCCGACAATTCCTCGCGCAGCCGCGTGCAGTCAGTCTCGAGCTGATGCTTGCGCGCGATCAGGATCAGCGCGCACTGGTCCTCGTTGAGATCGGCCGCCTGCGCGGCTTCCTCATCGACTTCCTTCATTTCCGCGCTCTTCTGGCGCAGCTCGCGCTCTAGCTTGTTGCGCATATAGATGACACCGGCGGCGGCGGCCTTGAGCTCGCCGTAGCGGCGCAGCCGGTCGGAGATGGCCGACTCGTAGACCGCCTCGGGGTCGCGCGCCTCGCGCGCCTTGAGCCATCGATTGAGTTTGCCGCCAACCAGACTGAAAAACCTTTTAAGGAACATCTGTGTGTCCTCCTGTTTTAATTTCGAGCGCGTCGCGGCCACCGTGCGCCGGCGCGATTCATAGGATCGACAATCAAAGCCACCGCCTCACGCGACCCTGGTAGTCCGCGTATTCGGCGCCGAAAATTCGCTCCATGGTCTGCTCTTCGCGCGGAATGACCATGCGATCGATCACGACCGCAAAAACAACCGGCGCGAGAATCATCACCGGCGAGGCGAAGAACACGGCGAAACCAAGCAGCACCGCCGTGATCCCGACGTACATCGGGTTGCGCGTGAACGTGTACGGCAATGTTGTCACGAATTTAGCCGGCTCGCCGTAGGGATTTTTGGTCGTGTCGCGCGCCTGGAAAATCGCCGCCGCGTAGAGCGAGAGACCCACACCGCCGGCGACTAGAAGCAGACCCAGCACATGATGTAGGTACACGGTCCGTTCGGTCGGCAGCATCAGATGGAGCGCGAGCGTCACTGCGAAGCACAGCAGCGCGAGCAGCGGCGGATATATGTGCATCCCGCCCGCCTCGGCCGGTGCAGTGGAAGTGGAAGTCTCATTCATGACACTGTCCTCGCTGCTCACGCGCGTACGATTTGCTCACTCGGCCTCGGTCTTGAGTCCGACGTCGGCGAGCGTAATTCCCAGCTCGCGCATCTTCTGTTGGAAGCTCTGCCGGTACATCCCGGTGCGCTCCGCGGCGCGCGAGATATTGCCGCCGGTGGAGCGCAGCGCGCGAATGAAGAAGTCGCGCTCCCAATCGCCGACGAATTTTTCCTTGGCTTCACGAAACGTGAGCCCTGATTCACCATTCTCCGATCCATGCGCCGCAGGTGAGACCGTCACGCTCGGACGCGAGGCCGGCGTGGCGGCGTCGCCTTCGGGCTCCGTGCCCGCGAACAGATCTTCCGGCGTTATTTCGTTGCCGGCCGAGAGGATGACCGCCTGCTCGATCGCCGCCTTGAGCGAGCGCGCGTTGCCCTTCCAGGGACGCTCGACGCAGGCGCGCATCGCCTCGGGCGTGAGCTGCTTTTCCGCCGCGCTGAAGCGGGCGCAGGCATCCTTGATGAAGGCGTGAACCATCAGCGGAATGTCTTCACGGCGCTCGCGCAGCGGCGGGATTCTGATTTCGACGACCTTGATCCGGTAATAGAGATCTTCGCGGAATTTCCCCTGCGAGACCATCGCCTCCAGGTCCTGGTTGGTCGCGGCGATGATTCGCACGTCGGCGTTGAGCGGCTGGTTGCCGCCGATTCGCTCGAACTGCTTTTCCTGCAGCACGCGCAGCAACTTGGCCTGGGTCTCGAGCGCCATGTCGCCGATCTCGTCGAGGAACAGCGTGCCGCCGTCGGCAGCCTCGAATTTTCCCTCGCGACGCGCCACCGCGCCGGTGAAGGCGCCCTTCTCGTGGCCGAACAGTTCGCTCTCGACGAGTTCGCGTGAGAATGCCGCGCAATTGACCGCGATGAACGATTTGCGCGCGCGCGGGCTGCGGAAATGGATCGCACGCGCGACCAGTTCCTTGCCGGTGCCCGACTCGCCGCGCACCAGCACGGTCACGTCGGTGGGCGCGACCTTGTCGATGGTTTCGAATACACGGACCATCGCGCGCGAGCGGCCGATCATGCTCTCGAAGGCGCCGGTCTCCAGGCGCACCTGCTCGAGCAGCTGGCTGTGTGCGCGCTTCAAGAGCTGGGTCTCCATCACCTTGCGCACTTTGATCCGTAGCTCGTCGTTGTCGAAAGGCTTGGGCAGATAATCTTCGGCGCCGGCCTTCATCACCTCGACCGCGATGCGCTGGCTGCCGAACGCGGTAATCATGAGTACCGCGCATTGCGGGTCGATCTCGCGCGCCTTGCGCAGCAGGTCCAGCCCGCTCATGCCTTTCATGCTCAAGTCGGTGATGATCACGTGGAAGAGGCCGGCCTTGACCTTCTCGAGGGCTTCCTCGCCGGACTCGGCGGTCTCCACCTCGTAGCCTTCCTTGGTGAAGAGGCCTTTGAGCGCGATTACGATTCCGCGCTCGTCATCTACAACCAGCAGGCGGCCTTTCATTGTCGTACTCGCAGGGTTTCGAGCGGTTGGGTCGTCGCGGCATCGGCCGGCGCAGCCGCTATGGGAGCGGTCGCGGAGGCGATGCTCGCGGTCGAGCGCGGGTTGGTGGATGGCGCTGGCGAAGCCGGCGCACGCGCAGGCTCGCGGCTGGCGCCGTTGGCATTGACCGGCGGCGCGGAATCGACCGCGACGGTGTCGGCTGCGACGTCACGGGCCGCGTCAGCGACCGGAATCGCGATCGCGAACTCGGTGCCTGCCCCGACGGTGCTGTTCACGTCGATCGCGCCGCGATGTGAGTCGATCACTTTCTTGGCGACCCCGAGTCCAAGGCCGGTGCCATTGTCCTTGGAGGTGTAGAACGGATTGAAGATCTTCGCGATCTTGTCGGCCGGGATTCCGCATCCGTTGTCGCGAATCCTGATGGTGGCGAGGCCGGCGCGCACGGACTGAATTGAAAGCTCGATTTTGCGATCGCTCTTAACGGCTTCGAGCGAGTCGATCGCGTTGTCGATGATGTTGGAGAAAACCTGGCGCAGCTTGTCGGCGTCGGCGCGCACGGTCGGACCGGTCAGGTAATTGCGCGATACGGCGACCGAGTTGGCTTCCAGCTTCGCACGCATCTGGGTGAGCGCTCCGTCGAGCACCGCCGCCAGGTTCACGTTTTCGAAGTGATAATCCTCTTCCTTGGCGTACTTCAGCAGATGAGAAACGCTGCGCTCCACGCGCGCCAGCTCGTCGAGCGCGACCTTGGCGTATTCGACGTTTTCGTGAGAGGTCGGATCCTCGCCCATCTGCTGCACCAGGCTCTTGGCCGCCGCGATGGGGTTGCGGATCTCGTGGGCGAAGGTCGCCGTCAGCTCGTCGAGCGAGGCCTGCTTCTCGGTGCGCAGGTGCTCTTTCTCCTGCAGCACTTCGCGCCGGACCTCGCGTGCAATCGCGGGCTCGAAGACCCGCTCGTGAACCCATCGCCATCCATAGACCGCTGAGAAATGGCTGATGATGCCGAAGCCCCAGAACAGCGCCGGCCACAGGAACCATGGATATCCGCCGATACCGCCGGTAACCAGGTTGAGCACGAACAGGAATCCGATGACGGTGGCGTACCACATCAGGTGAATGAAGAACCCGGCCTCGGCCTCAGCGCGCTTGCGCGCGCGCTCGTAGGCGTCGCGCTCGGCGTCGGTCTTGAAGGTTGGACGGCGCTCGTCAAGCGACGGATCGAGGCTGGCCCCGCTGTACTTGCGGGTCTGCTTGTCGAACTTGCGCTTGAACTTGCGCTCCCACTTCTCGGATTCGCGCTCGATTTTTTCGGTCAATTTTTTCTCGAAGTTCTGCGCGTAACGTTCGACCGATTCAGCCTGCTGACGCCATTGACCGTTCTCCCAGCGCCATCCGTCTTTCCATCGGAGCCGGCGGTGTCTGCGATTTTGAATCACGGCGAATATCACGACTGCTATAATGATGATGCCAAACATCTCGGCTGTGCCTCGGTCGAATGAAAGGGTGTCGCTACCTGACCTATCCCAATACCGCGAGTCCTGGCAATCAAGCTCCCCTGCAACGTCATCAGTAGGTCTCTACTTGGTAGAGCAAGGGCAGTGCCGTCGATGGGGTCGGCAGATTCCCCTTTATTCGCGGGCCTTTTTAGATATGCGACGCCTGCGCGCGTGGTCCAGTGCAGTCTTGTGACTGCACGGTCTGGATTGCACTTCGGTTACATCTGATCGCACTGCTGTTGCATTGGTCGTCCATCGAATCGCTTGCCGCGAACCGGCAGATTGTCCGCGCGAACCGGTCGCAGAAAGCTGTGACCTTCGTTCTGAGCGACTGGCAATTTTCTCGACTTGCATTTTTCCTTGACTTGAATGCCCAGCGGAATATTTTCAGACAAGAAGGGGATCGACGACTGGTCCTTGAGAGGCAGTGCGTGGTGAGCGACGGAGTATGACCCGCTATTGGACGTTCACCGGGCTGCTCCGCCATGGCGCCCTGCGAGAGCGGCTGATCGTGTCGCTCGACATGTGCGAGCGGCGCGACGCGCTCAATCTGGTGGACCGCCTGGTGCGCGTGGTCGGGATGTTCAGGGTGGGGCGCGCGCTGTTCGTGAGCGGAGGGCCGGACTTCGTTCGCGAGATCCGGCGCCGCGGGGGCGAGGTCTTTCTCGATCTCAAATTCCACGACACCCCGGACAAGGTGCTGCGCGCCGCGATCGAAGCCGCCCGGCTCGGCGTCAGGATGTTCGACATTCATCCTTATGCGCCGCGCGCGCCGCGCTATGCGGGCGTCGAGACGATGGCGAAGACGCGCGCCGCGGTCGCGCGCGTATGCAGGACCGAGGGCCTGCGCCGCCCGAATCTGCTGGCGGTTACGATGCTTGCGGGACTGAGCGCCGGCGAAGCAAAGTTCGCGGATGGCGCCGCCGCCGACAGGGTCGCGAATCTCGCGCGCATGGCCGCCGACGCATCACTCGACGGCGTGCTGACCTCGCCGCACGAGCTCACCCGGGTACGCGACGCAGTCGGCCGCCGGTTCCTTATCGTCGTCTCCGGCGCGGTGACCTCCGGCGCGCCGACGCCGGCGCTCAGGATGCGCTACGGATGCGACGCGAACGCGTACGCGATCGGCGCGGCGGAGGCGATTCGCGCCGGCGCTGATTACCTGGTGGTCGGGAGTCCCATCTGGCGCGCCGCGGAGCCGATTCGCGCGGTGCTCGAGATCACCGAGGACATCGAGCGCGGACTGCGTACCAGCTCGCGCGGCGCTCTCGAGCTGCTCTCTCCGCGCCCGCTCTGAGAGCAGACCTCCGGCACCGTTCCGCAGATTCCCGTCACTCCAGGGCAATATCTTCGCGATAAATTATCTCGGCGCTGAAAGTCGCCGCATCGAGCGCGGGGTTGTGCCCTTCGACAGAACCCAATTACGATGCGTCCATTCGGTACACGTCACAGGAGGAAATCGGTTCGTGCTCGAGATCCTGGGAGGATTGATCGCGCTGTCGATCGGCGCCGGATTTGTCGGCTCGATCTCAGGTCTCGGCGGGGGAGTATTCATCGTGCCGGCACTGGTGGTGCTTGCACGGATGCCGATGAAGGTCGCGATCGGCGCGAGCCTGATCTCGGTGGTCGCGACCAGCGCCGGCGCCAGCGTCGCGTTCGTGCGCGACGGATGGACCAACCTGCGGGTCGCGATGGTGCTGGAATGCGCGACGGTGACCGGCGCGGTAACCGGCGCGTATCTCGCCGGCGTCGTGCCAACAATCATACTGGAGTTACTGTTCGCGGCGATGATGCTGCAGTCGGCCTATTTCACGATTCAAAGAAAAGGCGACGACATCCTGGCCAAAGGAGACCCGCTGGCGGAACGGCTCCAGCTCGCCGGCGACATTCCCGATGAGTCCGGCAAGGTGGTTCATTACGAAGTGGTCAACGTTCCCGGCGGCGCGGGGCTGATGGTGGTGGCGGGGCTGATGTCGGGGCTGCTGGGAATCGGGTCGGGCGCGCTCAAGGTGATGGCGATGGACTACATCATGCACGTGCCGCTCAAGGTTTCGAGCGCGACCAGCAACTTCATGATCGGCGTGACCGCAGGAGCGGGCGCGCTGGTGTTTCTTGCGCGCGGAGACGTGGCGACAACGATCGCGGCGCCGGTGGCGCTGGGAGTGACGGCGGGTGCGCTCACCGGCAGCCGCATCCTGCCGCTGCTCAAGGTCGAATCGCTGCGCATCGTATTCGTGATCATTCTCGTGCTGATCGCCGCCGAGATGGGCTGGCGAGCGTTGAGCGGAATCTGAAATGGCGAGCAGCGTAGAGGCCCAACAGGCGGCGGAAAAAGTAGCGGAGGATCGTATCCTGCGCTTGTGGACGCCGATTTTGCTGCGCACGATATTGATTGCTGCGATGGTGGTGCTGGTTGCGGGCCTGATCATGGCCGCGACCTTGACGCCGGACTATTTCGTGGACCGCTACCACGCGGTCCAGCAAGGCAATTTGATCGGCCGGGAGAAGTTCACCGGCCTTGTGCCGCGCATGCTGGCGGGAAATCCGCACGCAATTCTGACGGTCGGCCTGTTCGTGCTGACGCTGGTGCCGCTGGCGCGCGTCGCATTCTGCTTCTTGCTGTTCATCAGGGAAAAGGACTACGCCTACGTCGGGTTCACCGCCTATGTGCTAGCCGGACTGATCGTCGGCGTGCTGCTGGGCGGCGCAGGCTGAGGCCCGATAACGCCGCGGAGGTCATGACATGGAAATAAAAGGCAAGGTCGCAGTGATCACGGGCGGCGGATCCGGAATCGGCCGCGCGACCGCAGAGCGGCTCGCGCGCGAGGGCGTGGCGATCCTCGCCGTCGATATCGACGAGGCCGGTGGCGCCGAGACTATCAAGCGCATCGAGGGCGCCGGTGGCCGCGCCGCGTTCGTCAAGGCCGACGTCACCCGCGAGGCCGAGATGCGCAGTGCTTTCGACACGGCGCTATCGAAATACGGGCGCCTCGACATCCTGCACAACAACGCCGGCATCGGAGTCGGTCAGCCGGGGTTTCCCGAGGCGGAACCCGCGCGCTGGCACCTGGTCATCGAGATCGATCTGCAGGCGGTGATTCTCGGCACCGGACTCGCGGCGCCGATCATGCAGCGCGCCGGCGGCGGCGTGATCATAAACACCGCCTCGATGGCGGGCCTCTACCCGCATCGCAACGACGCGGTCTACGGCGCCGCCAAGGCCGGAGTGGTGAACTTCACGCACTCGCTCGGGCATTGGGCGAGCGAGCGGAAGATTCGCGTCAATTGCATATGCCCGGGAATCGTGGACACGCCGATGGTGCGGCGCGGGCTCGAGGCGGCGGCGCAGCGGGGCCTGCCGAGCATCAAGCCGGCGAGAATCATCCAGCCGGAAGAGATCGCGGACGCGATCGTCACGCTGGTGCGCGATGATTCCTTGTTCGGATGCTCGCTGGAGGTGCGCCCGACCGGCCGCAAAATCGTCGACCCGCGTCCGGCGCCGGGCTTGCGGCGATAGCGGCGGCGGTCTGCGCGAAGCAGCGCTATAGCCAATTCGCGCGCTTGACCACGATGGCCATTACTCAGTCGCTAGCATTTCAGAGGGCCGCGACGCGACAACAGTAGTCAGTCGACTGCGGCGCAGATAGCCAGTCACGGACGCTCGAATACTCAATAGCCAGATTCTTCCGCGAGCGGCTATACATTACTAGAACGGCAGCCGCGCCGTGAGCACCCACGCGTTGTGATAGCCGTTGTATTTCGTGACGGCGACCTGGAAGCCCGCGCCCACCACCGCGCGCACGCGCCAAAAGAGCGGGAAGCGCCCGAGAATCAACCCGGGAGTCAGGTAGAGCTGACTTTTACCTTTGTGCTCGCCGTCGGGATACCAGGTGTAATTCGTTTCAAATTCGGGCCAGAAGTAGTGATACAGGTGATACTGAAAAGCGGTGTTCCAGGCGACCGGCATGCCCAGCCGGGCCAATCCGCCGCTCGGAAAAGTGACGCCGACCGTGCTCTGAACGTCGAAATCTTCCCATCCCTTGCCGGCCGCTAGCGTCGGCGTGAACTGCCCGTGGCCGGTGCTGTTGTGATCGGTGCCGGTGGGCGCGCTGAAACCCATGAATGCGGTCACTATGTAATTGTCTTGCTCTTCGTTTGAGGTCAGGATTCGATACTTAATCAGTGCCGTCCAATCGCCAAAGTCGTCGGTGCCGCGATTAGCCACTCCGGCGGCTCCGGGAAATTCGTGCGACTCATAATTCGGGATGCCCAGGATCACCTCGACGGTGTCCCACGGAATCAATTCGACTCCCTTGCCACTGCCGTAGTTGGTGAGGTTCTCACCGTGTTGCATCGCCTGAAATGATTGATCGTAACGCACCTCTTCTTCCAGGCGCGGGGTGACGGTGACCAGCGGAGTCATCCAGTGGGGCTGCTCGGCCTGGGTACGGTCCACGCGAACGAACCAATTGTCGAAATATTCGAAGACCGGTCCGACCACCGGCGTGCTCGCATAGGGCGTCGGGGTGACGGTGGTCGTTGAGGAAGTCTGGAGCGCGATGCTCGCGGCCTGAAAGTCCGCGGCCGAGAGGGTCTGCGCGGCAATAGCGGGAACCTGGAGCACGAGCAGCGCCGTCATGCAGATGGCAGCGCGCAGCATTGACGAGCAGTTGACGACTTTCATGGACCAACTCATGCCATTGTTACAGCAGAATGACAAGTATCATGGCACGCGGAAGCCGCGGGCTGGCATGCGCCAGCGTGCTGGGACGAATGTCCGCTGCGACGGCGAACTCGAGCCCCCCTTGCGCGCGTGATAGCGCATCGCCAATCTCTGCGGTGATCGGAATTTTGGGTGCGGTATCGATGCGATTCATGCCGGTAATTTTTGCCTCCTTGACGCTGGTTTCGACCGGGCTGGGCGGCCTTGCCGCCATTCGGTTTCGCGATCGGCTTCATCTCCTGCTCGGTTTCAGTTCTGGCGCGGTATTGGCGGTCGCGCTGTTCGACATGCTGCCGGAGATCTTCGCGTACGAGCACGGCGCCTCGTATATGCCGGTCGCCGCGCTCGGGTTCCTGGCCTTCTTCGGTCTCGAGCGTTACACCTCGATGCATCGTGCCCGCGAACACGTTCACGCGGTGGCCGCCCATGAGCAGGAGATGGGGGCGGTATCCGCCGCCGGATTATCTTTTCACAGCTTCCTCGACGGCTTCGCGATCGGAGTTGGTTTTCAGACCAGCGTCGAGATGGGGCTGCTGATTGCCTTCGGCATCATCGCCCACGATCTCAGCGACGGGCTGAACACGGTCACGGTGGTACTTGCCCATGGCAACCCGCTCAAGCGCGCGACCTTCTGGCTTGCGGTCGACATGATCGCGCCGGTGCTCGGCGCGGCGACCACGCTGCTGTTCAATTTGCGAGCGGGGATGCTGCCCTGGCTGCTCGCGCTTTTCGCTGGCTCGTTTCTCTACATCGGCGCGTCGGATCTGCTGCCGGAAGCACGCGAGCACGACTCGCCGTGGGTTGGCGTCGCGACGTTCATGGGGATGCTCGCAATTTTTCTCACCACCAAATTGCTGCGCGGATAGGGCTGTTCTGATCTATGGCGTTTTCGATTTTGCCGGCCTGGTCGCGATAGCGAAGGAAGCCGTCGAACCGATGGCGCAAGCATACCTGGCGAACAACTATCCGGCGGATTTGCAGGATCCGCGCGTCAGTCCGATTCGGGCGATCAAGCCGGGCGCGATGCCGCCCAGTTTCATTATTGCGGGCAGCGCGGATCCGATCGGCGGAGAGTCGCGGATGATCGCAGAGGCGATGAATCGCGCCGGCATCGAGAACGAACTGCACATCATGGACGAGATGCCGCACGCGTTCATGCAGATGACCGAACTCGGCGCGTGTCGAGAGGGTCTGCGGCTGATGTTCGATTTTCTCAGCCGCCACATTTAGCGCCGCGGCCGCGGTTCGGAACCGCTTCCGAACCCGGCGCGACGGATCTGCCTAAGCGGCGGACATGGTCCGTTCCGCCGGCTGGATCAGCGGCTCGGTGCTCCACTTCTTCACTTCCGGCATAACATATTTCGCGAAGCACTTGATGCTGCGCTCCGCGTCTTCATAGGGCATGCCACCGAAACTGAAGTTGAGCATGATCCCGTTGGCATCGATGGTGTCGCGGATGAACTTGATCTTCTCGATCACCTGGTCGGGAGTTCCCCACGGCATCAGCATCGCGAAGTCGCGCGCCGCCGCGTCCGTCCCGTGCTTGGAAATGAATTTGCTAACGTTGCTGTAGAACTCGTAGCTCTTTTTGGTGCCGAAATCAGGCGAGGTCATTTCGTAGTGTTTCATGACCGTGTGGTAATTGGCGGAGATCCACTTCATCGCCATCTCTTCGGCGCGGTCCTTGTTCTCGTCGACGAAGCAGAAGCCGCCCGAGATAGGTTTGGGCGGCGGCGTTGCCCCGTTAACCTCGTGCCAAACCTTGTGGTAGACCTCGAAATCCTTCTTCACCGCGTCCCACGGCTTCTGCGGAATCACCAGCAGGCCCACCCCGAGCTTCGCCATGATCGGCATCGATTCCGGCGATACCGCCGCAGCATAAGTGCGTCCCCTGAATGAGCGCGCGGGGAACGGGCGAATCTGTCGGCGCGGCTGCTTGGTGAATTTGCCGCCTTCCATGTAGCCCTGCTCGAGCGCGTTCAAAACCAGCTCCGCGTACTCGACGAACAGCGCGCGTCCCTCGTTCTGATCGATGCGGAAGCCGTCGTATTCGATTCGCGCCAGACCCCGGCCGAGCCCAAGGATGACGCGGCCGTTGGAAAGATGGTCGAGCAGCGAGACCTGTTCCGCGACCCGAATCGGATCGTGCCACGGCAGCACTACCACGCCGGAGCCCAGCTTCACATGGCGGGTCTTTCCCGCCATGTAGGAAAGGAATTGCAGCACGTCGGGACACATCGTGTAGTCGTCGAAGTGATGCTCGACGCACCAGATCGATTCGAAGCCTAACGGCTCGGCCATCTCGGCGAGTCTGAGTTCCTGCCGGTACACTTCGCTATCAGAAAGAGCGTTGTTGGGATTTTGGAGCACCGCTCCATAACCGACATGCATGATTTACATCCTCCGCCGCGGCGAATCGCTGCGTTCAATACTCGTGTTGTAGAACGGCCACCGGCAAGCGCACAAGCGTATGGGCGAAGTTCAGCGGCTGTCCGCGAAGCCCAAGCCCCGATGCATCCTGTAGCCGACCAGATTGCGAAGCTCTCTGGGAAGCGTGCGCGCGAGCTGCGGAGGAACATCGAGATACTGATTCTCTTCCTGCCGCAGCCATCCCAGCGAATAAGAGAGAAACACGCCGTAGCGCCAATCGTTGGATCTGTTCGCGCCCGCGCCATGTAGTGTCCCGCTCATCCAGATCAGCACTGATCCCGCGGGCATCGCGCCAGCCGCAATCTCGTCGGGGCGAGCCTGGCGTTCTTCGGGCCAGCGATGGCTTCCGGGGACGAGATTGGTTGCTCCATTTTCAACGGTGAAATCGCTTATCGCCCACATGCTCGCGAGGACCATGTCCGGCCGGGGTACTTTGAAGAACTGATACGCGTCGTCCTCGCGATGAAGAATTTGCGTGCGCGCACCCGGCCCTACCACCAGCGCAGAGCCCACGTGCAGTTGGTAGCTCTCGCAGTTCGGTTTCAGGATGGCGTCACACGCCGCCAGCATCATCGGATGCGTAACGAAGGTGCGCACGGTCTCCGATTTCGCGATCAGCCCGGTGATCCGCTTGGTGTGGGTCGGATAAAATCCGGCGCTATCAGCAAAGTACTTGCTGTTGTAGTCGATCGCGGCATCCGGGTCGGCTTTCTCGAGATGCGGCGCGAGCTCGCGCGTGATCGCGTCACGCGTTGGCTGATCGATGACGCCGGTTATTACGACACAGCCTTCGTCTCGCAGCGCCACAACCATCGCATCCGTAGAGTCTTTCGACGATATGACCGGGATTGAAGCCATTAGCGCTACATCCTCCAGGGCGGCTGCGAAAAGGCTGGCAGACGGGACGATAGTATAGAGGCCGCGATCGCGCCAGCGACTCGGAAAATCGCTTGAAGTACAAAGCAAATTCGCAGGTACGAAGCGGTAATTTGTTAACGATCGTTTACAATTTATAGGGCCGAATCGTCGTCTAAATAAGTGAGAGGTAAATGAAAATGAGGCGCAAGATTTTAATGCTGTTAGGCGCGCCTCTTCTAGCGCTTGGAATGCTGGCGCTTCAGGGGTGTTACGACGTTGGTCCCGGATACGGATACGGCGGCGGATATGGGACTCCTGCGTATTCCGGAGCCGGATGGGGCCCGTCATATGCGTATGGCGGTGGATACCCCGTGTACGAACATGGGTATTGGGGCGGAAATGGTGGATGGTACGGCGGCCACGATTGGATTCATGGCGTATACGGCGACCGTGGCTGGAATCATGACGCTTATCGCGATGCACATGCCGTCGCCGGTGGGCGTGACGTTGGTGGCAATCGAGTTGCTGGTGGTCGGTCGTTCGCCGGCGGTCGCTCATTCACGGGCGGTCGTTCAACGGGTGGCGTTGGTCATGCGCCCGCGGCACATGCATCTGCCGGCAGTCGTGCAGGCGAGAACGGTCATGGCCGCGGCTGACCGCTGGTAGTGACGCGCTCTGGTCGTTTGAATCACAGATGGCCGCGCGGCGAGTATCGCCGCGCGGCCATCCGCGTTCTTGCAGCACCCGCCGACCGCATCCGCGCGCGCAGATGCAAGGGCACGAAGCGCGATGCGCGCTTCGTGCCCTTGCGTCTGCGCAGTTCATCGCGCCAGCGCGGCAGCAAGCGCGGCGGCGCCGCGCGTGCTGCCCGAGCTCGCGGTTCGTCCCGCGACGTCGTCGCGGGACGAACCGCCGACCCCGCTCAGCGGGCGGCGGCGGTCGTCTCGGCCTGCACCACCGTCGCGCTCTTGCTGAGCTTGGGCATCACGTGCTTGCCGATCAAATCGATCGTCTGCATCACCTTTTCGTGCGGCACCGCGGCCACCTGCACCAGCATCAGCAGCAAATCGACGCCGGCCGACTCGTACATCTTCGCCACCTTGAGGCAGTCCTCCGGGTCGCCGACCATTACCGCGCCCTTCTCGATTCGCTTGTCGAGTTGCTCCAGTGAGAGCCGGTAGTCGCCCAGCGCTACTGCCTGCTCCGCCATCTTCTTGTAGTACTCGTAGCCCTTCACTTCGCGGTTGGCGAAAGGCGTGAACAACTCCGCACCCTTGCGGGTGGTGAAGTCGATCGCATCCTTGCCATACTGCATCGCCTCCGCGCGCGTCGGTGCGCAGATGCAGACTGTGGCGGCCGCGGTGCGATCGTTGACGAATGAGCCCACCGGCTCGCAATCCTTGAGCGCCTTCTTGTACATCCCGATCAGCTTGTCGAGCACGCCCGGTTCGGAGATTCCGAATCCGAGCGCGCCGATTCCCATGTGCCCCGCCGTTTCCCAGGTGGCCGGCTGCGTCGAGGCGACCCACATCGGAGGATGCGGCTTCTGGATCGGTTTGGGAATCACCCCGCGCTCCGGCATCTTGAAATATTTGCCGTCCCACGAGAACTTTTCCTGGGTCCACATTTTCGGGATCGCCTTGATGGCTTCTTCCCACATCGGTTTCGAATCTTCGGGATTGACCTGGAAGCCGTCGAGCTCCGCCTCGGTTATCGAGCGGCCGCTGCCGAACTCGACGCGCCCGTTGGACATGATGTCGAGCACCGCGATTCGCTCCGCAACGCGCGCCGGATGATTGAACGGAATCGGCAGCAGGCACACGCCATGGCCGAGCCTGATCCGCGAGGTCACCTGGCTGAGCGCGCCGTACCAGACCTCCGGCGCCGACGAGTACGACCATTCATCGAGGAAGTGATGCTCGACGGTCCACACCGAGTGATAGCCCATCCGGTCGGCGAGCTTCACCTGCTCGGTCGCCTGATGGTAGATGTCGTACATGAAGCCCTCGTAATGCGGGCGGCTGCGCTGGATTTCATACTGCAGGGCAAATTCCATCTGGATTCCTCCTCGCGCCGGATTACGCCGCGCGCGCTCTGTGGCTGCTCCGCGAATCGCGGCGCCGCTGTTCTCCTTTAATCTCGATCCGGGGGGTGATTCGATCCGGTTTGATCTCGTCTACTGAATTGATTTCGCGCGATCCGGTTTTGTGTGTTCCAGTCTCGCGCTTTTGCCGGGCGCCGCGCCGATGCCGGGCTTGCTCCAATCCTTGAGAAACTCGTTGGCCTGGCGCCGGAGCGCGCGGCGCAGATCGAAGCGCGGGCCGTGCAGATACCACAGCATCGCAAGCCCGCTGGTGGTGGTCCACATCTGCGAGGCCGCCCATTGCACATCGAGCGATTGATCAAAGGCCCCGACCGCCTTGCCGCTCTCGATGAGCCGGCTGAGCTGCTCGAATTGTGCGAGGTTCGCGCGGCGCATGGCGCGCAGCACGCGCGGTCCGATCTTGTGCGACTCCAGCGTGATGATCATCAGCAGGCGGGTGACCCACGGGTTCTTCTCATTAAATTCCGCGTTCTTTTCGAAGATCTGCAGATACTCGCTGCGAAACACGGCGGCGGAGGCGGTCTTCGGGATCTTCAGGACGTGCGCGTGCCAGTCACCGAGAACCTTGTTGACGACCGCGAGAAAGAAGTCTTCCTTGTCGGTGAAGTGCCAGTAGAGCGCGCCCTTGGTAACGCCGGCCGCGCGCGCGATGCGCGCGAGCGAGGTGCCGCGGTAACCATAGGACGCGAACAGGTCCATCGCGGCGTTGATCAGGACCTGGTCGAGCGAACCGCGCCGATGCGCGGGCGATGCGCTGCGCGGCGCTGGCTTTCTCAATGGTGAAATCATTTAACTGAACGAGCGGTATGGTGAGGCTAAAGAGGGCCGCTCGTCAAGGGCGGCTTGAGCGCCTCCGGCGGCGCGTCGGAACTCGAACGAATTTTTCCGCGCGGAATTATTTCCAGCGTCGCGTCGTGAAAAAAATGTCGCGTGAAATAACGACGAGGGACGAAACGAATTTCGTCCCTCGATCGAAAATGAGAACCTGGAATGAGTCGCCGATTGACTTCGAATCCAATCAACCGCCGAAAAACCCAACCGCGTGGAATCAGTTGCGATTCGACGAGCTGGCTTCAGCCTTCATGTTGCGCTCGAGGCACCAGCGGTCGATGACTTCGGCGTTGAAACGCCAGTCGGTTCCGATTCGGAACCCGGGAAGCTCGCCACGGCGCAAAAGCTTGTAGATGGTAGAGGGATGAACGCGGAGGTACTCTGAGAGTTCCTTGACGGTCATCACTCGGGGCAGGCTGTACTTGGTTTCAGTAGCCATGTTATCTCCAGTCGCGACGGGTCCGACTCGTCGCTTGCGGGCATCGATGGGTGTTCGCTTCCGCATCTCAATTCGAGCCATCCGCTTCCGTAGCCCATCTTGAGTATACTAGAACCTCTCAAAAATAGCGTTGAGGGTCAAGAGGCGTTTATAGATTTTCTGCGGGAACTTAGCGGACAGATAAAGCAGCAGGGACCAAGTTGATTACGCATGCCGACACATAACAATACCAACATCACGAAACGCCTGCCAAGTCAGACAGTTCAAGAGCAGCCGCTTCATGATTAGCCGCAAGCTAACTACGACTCCCCTGCTAATCGTCCTCCTGACGCTCACCGTCTCGATCGCGACCGCTCAAGCCCCCTTCGCGATCACGACGCCCTCATTCCCCGCCAACGGCCCGATCGGCGCGACCTTCACCTGTTCGGGCGCCAATCATTCGCCGACGCTCGAATGGTCCGGGGCGCCGGCCGCGACGCGCTCTTACGCGATCATCGTTGCCGATCCGGACGCGCCAGGTGGCACTTTTATTCACTGGGTTGCGTATAATATTCCAGCATCGGTCACAAAAGTGACTGAAGACGTTGCGAAACTCGCCCAAATGCCCGGTGGCGGCGTGCAGGGAACTAACGGAGCGGGACGCGTGGGGTACTTCGGCCCGTGCCCGCCTCCCGGCAAGGTGCATCATTATCATTTCCGGCTCTACGCGCTGGATTCCGTACTTGGCCTCGCCGACGGCGCCGACGCTGAAGCGCTGGAGCAGGCAATGAAGGGCCACATCGTCGCGCAAACCGAAGTTGTAGGAACCTACAGCCGTTGACCTGACCGCCGTTGCCAACGCGCGGAGAAACGAATCATCGACCATGAGTAGAAATTACAAAGTAGTAGCCGCAGTAGTCGCGATCGTGGTGATCGCTTATGCCGGATGGCGCTTCCACGAGTCGCGCCGCGCGCGAAACGCCGGCCTGCTCAGCGAGAAAATCGTGCACAACGGCGATGTCTGGACCGCCGACTTCTCCGCGCGTATTCCCGCCACCGAGCCGGCCGTCTTCGACGCCATCAAGGACGTCGAAAAGTCGCAGTCCGATCAGGTCAAGAGCGTCAAGGTCGTCTCCGAGCGGGGCAACACCAAGGTCGTCGACATGGAGCTTGCGGGACCCGGCGGCCAGCCGATGATGATGCGCCTCGCGTTCACCTACCTGCCCGACGAACGTCGCATCAACTATCACACCGTCGACAACCCCGCGCTCGATACGCAGGCCGAGTACAAGCTGGACGACGACGGCGCGGACACGCTGCTGAGCGTTCACCAGACGACCAAATTCGGCCAGCCGATACCGCTGCCCGATGGCGTCGTCGAGCAAATCATCCGCGGGATTTTCGTCGCGCAGCTCGAGGGCCTGGATCACGCGCTGCACATCACCATGGCCGAGCCGTCCGAAGACAACGGCGACGAGCCCTGACCCCGCGTGACGCGATGAGCGAAATCGACGATCATTTCAGAAGAGGCGTCGAGTTTTTCAACAGCGGCGAATTCTTCGAGGCGCACGAGGAGATGGAAGACGCGATGAACGCGCTCGAGGACGACACTTCCGATTGGGATTTCTACCTGGGTCTGCTGCGCGCCGCGGTCGCCAATCACAAGCTCACCCAGGGCGAGACCTCGAGCGCGACTTTGCATCTGCGCGCAGCGCTCGCGTTTCTAGCGCCTTACTCCGACCGCCATCGCGGCGTGAAGCTGCGCGAGTTCCGCTCCGCGCTAAACGTCCAGCTCGCCCGGTTGCTCGAACTTTCTGCGCGACCCGCGCAGCCCCCGTTAGAAGTCACTCACGCGAATCCTCCGCGGATCGAGATGGCTCCATGAGCCTCTGGGCGAATTGACCATGTCGAAGCTCGCCGCGAAATTCGTCGCATCGGCGTTCGCGCTCGCGCAATGCCCGCGATGGGATCGGCGCGAAGTCGCGCTCGCCGGACGCTCCAACGTCGGCAAGAGCTCGATGCTCAACGCGCTCGCCGGCGTAAAGGGACTCGCGCGCACCAGCAGGACGCCGGGACGCACGCGATGCCTCAACTTTTTCGCGGTCGGCGAGACCCTCGCGCTCGCCGACCTGCCCGGCTTCGGCTATGCGAAACTTCCGCACGAAGAAGCACGCCGCATCGCCGCCATGATGCACGAGTACCTGACGCGGCGGGAAAATCTCGCCGCGATCGTCATCCTGATCGACGCGCGGCGCGGCCCGGAACACGAAGAGCTGGAGCTGGCGCAGATGGCGCGCGAGCGCGGCTGCCAAGTCCTCGCCGCTGCGACCAAGTGCGACAAGCTCCGCCGCGCCGAGCGCGCCGCCGCGCTGGAGCGGCTAGCCCCCCTCGGCGCCGACGCGATTCTGTGCTCCGCCGACAGCGGCGAGGGCATCGAACAGCTCCGGCGCCGAATCATGTCCTTCGCCCGAAACGAAACTCGCTCCCGCGCCGCCTCGCAATGAAACGCGCGCGGCATCGATCGTGATGTCACCCGATGTCAGCGTAATCATCCCGACTCACGACCGTCGCGCGATGGCGCGCGAGGCGGTCGCGTCGGTCCTCGCCCAAAAAGGCGTCGCATGCGAACGGTTCGAATTGCTCGTCGTCGACGACGGCTCGACCGACGGCACCTTCGATGAACTTTCGCGGCTCGCCGCCGACCGCGCGACGCCGGCGCCGCTGATCCGAGTCGAGCGCATCGCGCATCGCGGCCCCGCGGCGGCGCGCAACCACGGCGCCGCACTCGCCCGCGCGCCGTTGCTCGCGTTTCTCGATTCGGATGATTTGTGGTCGCCCGGGAAACTCGAGCGCCAGCTCGCCTTCATGCGCGCGAATCCCGACTGCGCGATCGCGCAGACCCGGGAAGTGTGGATTCGCAACAGCGTTCGCGTCAACCCTGGCCGGCGCCATCTCATGCGCGGCGGCGACATCTATATGGACTCGCTCCGTACCTGCCTCATCAGCAACTCGGCCGTGATGATCCGCACCGACCTGTTTCGCGCGCTCGGCGGCTTCGACGAAACGATGGCCGCGGCAGAGGACTATGATCTGTGGCTGCGAATTCTGGTTGACCACGATGCGGGCCTGGTCGACGAGTACCTGGTGACCCGCCGCGCCGGTCATCCTGATCAACTCTCGGCGACGATGCCCGCGCTCGATCGGTTCCGGATTCTCGCGCTCGCCAAGATGCTGGCCGACTCCAAGCTCGACGGCGAGAAACGCGAAGCGACAGCGCGAGTGTTCGCCGAGAAGTGTGGGATATACGCGCAAGGCCTGCACCGCCGCGGGCGCGCCGACGACGCGAGGCTCTACGAGCGCAGCGCGGCGCACGCGCGCGCCCGATGGCGGCTGCATCCGGACGATGCACTCGCGAGCGCGACTGCGTCGCTAAGGCTCATGCTCGAAGATGCGCGCGGCGCCGCGGGCGAGCCCGCCCGACCATCGAAATCGATGGCGGGGCCAGCTCGCCCGCGCCCACCATCGCCATGAGTCGCGACGCGAGCAAAGCCCCGCGCGCCGACTCATCACCCGACCCGGAGATCCGCGCGCTCGCCGCTGAGCGGCGACTCGCGGCAGCGCATCTCGAGCGCTGGCTCGCGCTCGACGCGCCGTCGCGCTCCGCAATGCTCGCGGCCGCGCGCAGGCTCCGCCTGCGCACTGGCCAGCTCGCGCACGCGCTCGACCTGCTCGCGGAGCTGGCGCTCCGCGAGCAGGCGAGCGTCGCGGCGATCCTCGCGCGCCCTGAATTGCGCACCATCGTCAACGGCGCCGGCTCCGCGCCGGGCCGCGCGCGCGCGCTCCTCGACGCGCTGGAGGCGCTCCGCCGCCCGCAGTTGCGCGACGCGCTCGCACGGCTCCGCGCCGAAGTCGCGGCGCTGCGCCTTCCGCGCGGAATCTCGCTAGTCTTGCCACGCGATTTGGCCTCTGATGAGTTGACGGTTGCGCTCCGCGTCAGGACGCGCTCGGAGCTGCATGCGCTCCTCGAGGCGCTGGAGCAGAAACGTCCCGGCCTCGAGCGCATCCTGGATCTGATCGGCGGCAAAGATGAAGTTTGATCTCGACACGGTGCTTATCGAGGAGGGCGTGCGCGACTCCGCACTCGCGTCGCGAATCCTCGACGCGCTCCCGACCACCATGCCGATCAAATATATCGCCGACGGCCGCGAAGCTGCGCGGCCCGTCGTCGCCGCCGACCCGTTCCGCGCGGCCAAGCGCCGGATGGTCGTGATGCGCCGCCGCGCGCCCTTCCTGATGGCGTGTCCCGCCGGCTCCTCGCGCTTCGCGTGCTGCGGATACCTGGTGCTCGCGCTCGCGTCGAACTGTCCGATGGATTGCAGCTACTGCTTCCTGCAGGAGTACCTCGGCGACAATCCGGGCTTCCAGCTCTACGCCAATTTCGACGACGCCTTCGACGAGCTCGACGCTGCTCGCGCTGCAAAAATCCCGGCCGCCAGTTTCGCGTCGGCACCGGCGAGCTCGCCGATTCTCTTGCCTTCGACTCGCTCACCGGCCTCAGCCGCGACTTGGTCGAGTTCTTCGCCGCGCGCCAGAACCTGACGCTCGAGCTCAAGACCAAGACCGACGAGATCGACAACCTGCTCGCGATCGATCCGCGCGGCCGGGTGCTGGTGTCGTGGACGCTTTCGCCCGACGCCGTCTACCGATCATCGGAGCATCGCACCGCCTCGCCCGCGCGACGTATCGCTGCCGCGCGCGCCGTCCTCGACGCCGGCTACCGCGTCGCATTCCATTTCGATCCGATCGTCGCCTACCCCGGCGCCGAGCGCGACTACGCCGCTCTCGTCGATCAGCTCCTCGCCGCGATTCCCGCCGCTAAAATTTCGCTGATCAGCATGGGCGGGCTGCGGATGACGCCCGCGCTGCGCTCCATCGCGCGCCGGCGCTTCCCCGACGATCCGATGCTGGTCGGCGAGGACGTGCTGTCGCCCGACGGCCGCTACCGCGCGTTCACCGCGCTCCGGCTGCGACTGTTCGCGGTGCTCGCCGAGCGCTTCAAGCGTAGCGGCGCGGCGGTCCCGGCCTATCTGTGCATGGAGACGGCCAGCGTGCATGAGCGCGTGTTCGGCGCGCCGCCCCCGAGCCCCGCTACCATCGGCGCGCGCCTTGCGCAAAGCTGAGATCGCGATGCCGACCCGAAAATCGCCGAACGGCCGTGTCCCCGCCGCCGCGCGCGCCTCGAGCGATCGTCCGATCGGCGTCTTCGACTCGGGGATCGGCGGACTCACCGTCCTCAAGGCGCTGGTCGACGCGCTCCCCGCCGAGGATTTCATCTATCTCGGAGACACCGCGCGCCTTCCCTACGGCACCAAGTCCAACGAGGTGATCGTCCGCTACTCGCGCGAGAACACCGAGTTCCTGCTCGCCAAGGGAATCAAGATGCTGGTGGTCGCGTGCAACACCTCCAGCGCCGTCGCCCTCGAGGCGATCGCCGCGCAGACCATCGTGCCGGTCGTCGGCGTGATCGAGCCCGGCGCGCGCGCCGTGGTCAAGGCGTCGCGCAGCGGCAAGATCGGCGTGATCGGCACCGAGGCGACCATCGCGTCGGGCGCCTACACTCGCGAGATTCACAAGCTGCGTCCCGGCGCCGAAATCTACACCCGCCCCTGCCCGCTGCTGGTGCCGCTGGCCGAGGAGGGATGGACCGACAACGATATCGCCGAGCGCACCGTCGCCTACTACCTCGAGAGCCTCAAGCAGAGCGGCATCGACGCCCTGCTGCTCGGATGCACCCATTACCCGCTGCTGACCCGCCTGTTCGCGCGGGTGCTCGGGCCTGGCGTGCGCATCATCGATTCCGCCAGCGCGACCGCCGCCTCGGTGCGCGAGCGGCTCGGCGCGATGCGCCTCAATCGCCGCCGCGGCCACGGCAGCTACAGCTTCTTCGTCACCGAGACGCCCGACCGCTTCGTGCGCGTGGGGCGCCACTTCTTCGGCCCCGAAGTCGAGTCGGCGGTCCGCATCGAGCGCTGATCAACCCCTCGCCCCACGCCGCCATGACCGTGTTATAATGAGTTGCTCAGGAAATCTCAGCCGGCCTCGTCCCGCGTGCCGCGAATAGGAATCAGCTCCTGCAACAGGCTCTGCACGTTTTAAGATGGCAACAGCTCTCACTCACGTAGCGCACAAAATTTTCGGCTCGAAGAACGATCGCGAGGTCAAGCGGCTGCGCCCCGACGTCGATGCGATCAACAAGCTCGAGCCGGAGATGGAAAAAAAGAGCCAGGATGAACTGGCCGCCCGCATCGCGGAGCTTAAGCAGAGCATCTCGGCGCTCGAGGAGCGCGAGCGGCGCGAGGATGCGATGCTCGAGGCGCTGCCCGAGGTCTTCGCGATCGTTCGCGAGGCCGCCAAGCGCACTCTCGGCCAGCGCCATTTCGACGTGCAGCTCATCGGCGGGATGGTCCTGCACAGCGGCAAAATTTCCGAGATGAAGACCGGCGAGGGCAAGACCCTCGTCGCCACCCTGCCCGCCGTCCTCAATGCGCTCAGCGGCCGCGGCGTGCACGTGGTCACCGTCAACGACTACCTGGCCCGCCGCGACTCCGAATGGATGGGCCAGATTTTCAATTACCTCGGCCTCAGCGTCGGCGTCATCGTCCACGGCCTTACCGATCAGCAGCGCAAAGTTGCCTACGGCTCCGACATCACCTACGGGCAGAACAACGAGTTCGGCTTCGACTACCTGCGCGACAATATGAAGTTCAACCTCGAGGAGTACGTCCAGCGCGAGCACAACTTCGCGATCGTCGACGAGGTCGACTCCATCCTGATCGACGAGGCGCGCACCCCGCTGATCATCTCGGGCGCCTCCGAGGAATCGACCGACACCTACTACGTCGTCGACCGCGTCATCCCGCGCCTCAAAAAAGACGAGCACTACACCATCGACGAGAAGATGCGCACCGTGTCGCTGAGTGAGGAAGGCGTGACCCGCGTCGAGCAGATTCTCGGCGTCGAAAATCTTTACGACCCGCGCAACATCCTGCTCATCCATCACGCCAACCAGGCCCTGCGCGCGCACACGCTGTACAAGCGCGACGTCGAGTACGTGGTCAAGGACGGCGAGGTGATCATCGTCGACGAGTTCACCGGACGCCTGATGCCGGGCCGGCGCTGGAGCGATGGGCTGCACCAGGCGGTCGAAGCCAAGGAAAACGTCAAGATCGAATCCGAGAACCAGACCCTGGCGACCATCACCTTCCAGAATTATTTCCGCATGTACCGCAAGCTGGCGGGCATGACCGGCACCGCCGAAACCGAAGCGAAAGAGTTCCGCGAAATCTACGGACTCGACGTAGTCGTGGTCCCCACCAACATGCCGATGATCCGCGTCGACAATCACGACATGGTCTACAAGACCGAGGATGAAAAGTTCGACGCGGTGATCGAGGAAATCGTCGACTGCCAGGAGCGCGGGCAGCCGGTGCTGGTCGGCACCGTCTCGATCGAAAAGTCCGAGCGCGTTTCCGAGAAGCTCAAGAAGACCGGCATCAAGCACTACGTGCTCAACGCCAAGAACCACGAGCGCGAAGCGGAAATCGTCGCGCAGGCCGGCCGCCACCAGGCCGTCACCATCTCGACCAACATGGCCGGACGCGGCACCGATATCGTGCTTGGCGGAAATCCCGAGTTCATGGCGGCCGCCGAGGTCGGCACCAAGGATCCCGCGGACCCGAATTTCCAGGCCGCCACCACGCGCCTGAAAGAGCAATGCGCCAAGGAGCGCGAGCTGGTCCTCGCCGCCGGCGGACTTCACATCCTCGGCACCGAGCGCCACGAGTCGCGCCGCATAGACAACCAGCTCCGCGGCCGTTCCGGACGCCAGGGCGACCCCGGCTCCTCGCGCTTTTACATGTCGCTCGAGGACGACCTGCTGCGCATCTTCGGCGCCGATCGCCTCAAGGGCCTGATGACCCGGATCGGGATGGAAGACGGCGTCCCGATCGAGCATCGATGGATCAGCCGCGCGATCGAAAACGCGCAGAAAAAAGTCGAGTCGCACAACTTCGACATCCGCAAGCACCTGCTCGAATACGACGACGTGATGAACAAGCAGCGCGAGGTGGTTTACTCGCGCCGCAGGGAGCTGCTCAGCGGCGCGCCGCTGAAGGAAGACATCCTCGACATGTGCGACGCGCTGGTCGAGGAGATCGCCGCCGCGCACGGCGACCTCGAAAAGGACGCCGCCGATTGGGACTGGAAAGCGATCGACGACGCCTTCTTCAAGCAGTTCAAGTTCCGCCCCGGCTTCCATCTGCCCGGCGGCGCCAACGGCGTCGCGATCAACTCGCCCGACGATCTGATCGACATCGGCAGCGAGCGCGTCCATCAGCTCTACGAACAGCGCGAGACTGAGTTCACGCAGCCGGTGATGCGCCAGATCGAAAAGATCGTGATGCTGCAGACGCTCGACTCGCTGTGGAAAGACCACCTGCTCGCGATGGACCATCTCAAGGAAGGCATCGGGCTGCGCGGCTACGCCCAGCAGAATCCGCTGGTCGAGTATCAGAAGGAAGGCTTCACGATGTTCGAGTCGATGATGTCCGTGATGCAGCAGGACGTCATCGAGAAGGTGTTCTCGGTCCAGGTCAAGCGCGAGCAGGACGTCGAGCAGATTCAGCAGCAGCAGAAGCCGCCGCAGCAGGTGGTGATGAGTCACGGCGGCCAGACCGAGGCGCAGGCTGCGGCGCCGGCCAAGCGCGACGCCGACAAAGTCGGCCGCAACGATCCGTGCCCGTGCGGTTCTGGCAAAAAGTACAAACGCTGCCACGGCAAGTAGGCGCGACACCGCCGCGCCGGAGCCGCCGCGCGAACGCGCGACTGAAAAAATCGCGCGAAATCACGCGCGACGAACATCCGCAAGAATTCCTGATCGGCCTCGAGCGTCGTATCCTGCGCTCGCTCGGCCGCCGCTGAAGCGCCAGGCGCATTTCCACACCATTCTCGCGCGCGTATAGTCGGCGCTCGGAGGTTTTTCTGATGGAGGTGAATCTTGCTCCCGCCGTGGTCCGCGGCTTCCGCTTTGCCGGAGTGAGCGCGGGACTCAAGACCGTAGCCGGCGCGAAGGACCTGGGACTGATCGTCGCCGATCGTCCCGCCGCCGCTGCCGGCGTCTTCACCACCAACCGAATCAAGGCGGCTCCCGTCGTGATCGGAGCGGAGCGCCTGCGTGCCGGACGCCTGCAGGCGATCGTCGCAAACTCCGGCTCCGCCAACTGCTTCACCGGAAAGCCCGGACTCAAGCTCGCGGAAAATTCGTGCGCGGCGGCGGCCGGGGAAATCGGATGCTCCCCGGAACTGGTGGCGCCCTGCTCGACCGGCGTGATCGGTCATCTCTATGACTTCGACAAATTCCGCGCCGGGCTGTCCGCGGCGGTTCAATCGCTCGGCGCCGATCGCCTCGAAGATTTCGCGCGCGCGATCATGACCACCGACACGCATCCCAAGATGGCCTCGGTATCGATCAAAATCGGCGGCACATCGGTCACGATCGCGGGATGCGCCAAGGGCGCGGGAATGATCGCGCCCAAAATGGCCACCCTGCTCGGCTTCATCGCGACCGACGCTGCCATCCCGGCGCCGGCTCTGAGAGCCGCGCTCAAGCAATCGATCCCGCGAAGCTTCAACGCGATCACGGTCGACGGCGACATGTCGACCAACGACACCGTCATCCTGATGGCGAGCGGCGCCGCTGGAAATCGCGCGCCGTCGCGCCGCGACCTCGAGGTCTTCGCCCGCGCCGCCGGCGACGTCGCCGCGGCCCTCGCGCGCGAGCTGGTCTTCGACGGCGAGGGCGCCACCAAGCTGGTCACCATCGAAGTTCGCGGCGCGCGCACCAGCGCCGACGCCGAGCGCGCGGCGCGCCAGATCGCCAACTCGCCGCTGGTCAAGACCGCGTTCTTCGGATGCGATCCCAACGTCGGCCGCATCCTGATGGCCGCGGGCGCCTCGGGCGCCGCGCTCAATCCGGACCGCGTCGATCTCCGCGTTGGCGGCGTAAAAATCGCCGCCCGCGGCGCCCTCCTGGGCGAGGCGCTCGCAGCCGCCGGCGAGAAAATGCACGAGCGCGAATTCACGGTCCAACTCGACTTGGGCGTAGGCAAAGCCCGCGCAACAATCCTGACCTGCGATCTAAGCCACGACTACGTCCGCATAAACGCCGAGTACACAACCTGAAACCCGCCCTCCTGAAACCTCAACGAGGTTTCAGAATGTGTGAGCCGAAAGGGAAGCGCGAAACCCGGTTGGGTTTCGCACGGCTTGGATCCCCTTGCGTGACGGACGCAGGCTGTCTTAATTCCGGATGTGGCTTCGTTCCATGACTTCGCGATCGTCTGCCAGCAGCTCGGCCAGACTCAGAGCCGCCTCGAGATGGCGCGGATGGTCGGCGAGTTTCTTGCCGTGCTTGCGGTCGACGAGGCGGAAATCGCGGCGCGCTTCCTGGTCGGCCGCACGCTCGAGCAGGGCGAGGAGAAGCGCCTGCAAATTAGCGGCCGCGCCATCTGGCGGATCGCCGCGGAGATCACCGGAGGCGCCGATCAGGGCGAGGAAATCTTCACCGCCGCCGAGGACTTCGGCGAAGCGGTCGAGATGATGCTGCGGATGCGCCCCTCCGACCCCGAGCCGACGCTCACCATCAGCGAGCTCAATCGCAAATTCGCCGAGATCGCCGAGATCGAGGGCCGCAGCTCGCGCGGCCGCAAGCTCGCGGCGCTGCGCGAGCTGTTCGAACGGGCGAGCGCCCTGGAAGCCAAGTACATCGGGAAGATCCTGATCCGCGAGATGCGCCACGGGATGAGTGAAGGCCTGATGCTCGAGGCGATCGCAAAAATGGCGGATCGTCCGGTCACCGAAGTGCGCCGGATCCACATGCTCGAGGGCGACCTCGGCCGCGTGGTGCGCGCGCTGCGCGATCCCTATGCCGCGCGCGACGCCGGCGAACCCGATTCGCCGGAAGACGCGGGTCCTGACGCGATCGATCGCGCCGCCCCCGCGCGGGCGCGCGCGGTCAAGCCGCTCAAGCCGATGCTCGCGCAGCCCGCCGACGACATCGCCTCCGCGTTCGCGATCCTCGGCGGCGGCGAGTTCGCGCTCGAGCACAAGCTCGACGGCGCGCGCGTGCAGATTCACAGCCTCGGCGGTGGCGAGGTGCGAATTTTCTCGCGCCGCATGAACGAGATCACCGCGAGCCTGCCTGAAGTCGCAGACCTGGTGCGCGGACTCGGCGCACACAGCGCGATTCTCGACGGTGAGGTGATCGCGCAGGATGCGGCCGGGCGCCCGCTCGCCTTCCAGGAATTGATGCGCCGCTTCGGACGCGTACGCGATCTCGAGCGCGTCCGCGCCGAAGTGCCGATCCAGCTCTACCTGTTCGATCTGCTGGCGCTCGACGGCGCGCTGACGATCGATAGTCCCTACGCCGAGCGCGTGAGCGAGCTCGGCGAACTCGCGCATGACGCTGGTCTGCAAATGGTCGGGCGGATCGTGCAGCCCTCGCTCGCCGAGGCCGAGCGCTTCTACGCCGACGCGCTGGCAGCCGGATACGAGGGCGTGGTCGCGAAGTCGCTCAAGAGCGCCTACACGCCTGGCGGGCGCGGGCGCGGATGGCTCAAGATCAAACACGCGCGCACGCTGGACCTGGTGATCATCGGCGCGGAATGGGGTTACGGGCGGCGCCACGGATGGCTCTCGAACTACCATCTGGCGGCGCGCGACGAGACGAGCGGCGCGTTCAAAATGATCGGCAAGACCTTCAAGGGACTCACCGACGATCAGTTCCGCGAGATGACCGAGCGCCTGCTCGCGATCAAAACCGGCGAGGCGCAAGGCATGGTGACGGTCAAACCCGAGGTGGTCGTCGAGGTCGCCTACAACGATATCCAGCGCAGCTCGAGTTACGATGCCGGCTACACGTTCCGCTTCGCGCGAATCGTGCGAATCCGCGACGACAAGGCGCCGGCCGACGCCGACACGATAGCGACCGTCGCGGCGGACTTCGAGCGCCACGCGATCAAGCCGGGCTCAGATCGTATTTAGTTTTCTGCGCCGCGCGCGGGTGGCGCTGGTCGAGGGGCGAAGCTCAGCGATGCGCGCGGCTCAGTGATGTTGAATCGGATGCGGTCCGTGCGCGTCGTGCATCGCCATCTGGATCGCTTCGGTCTCGCTCTCGCCGAAGTCTTCAAACATGAATGACTCGGCCGCGACGTTGTCGATCCGTTCGTACACGTCGCAACACCAGCAGCTCGGACCCACCTGGCGAGTCTTGAGCACGAAGATGCTGCCGCCAACCATCTCCACACGTTCCATAGCTCCCTCCTGGGTGGCTAGTTGCCATGGGCGTACGTGGCCTCAGGTGAAAAACATAGCACAGACTAGTCAGCCCGGCTAATGTTTATTTTCGGTAGGCAGGCGAAACTAAAGTGAATTCAGCGGCGATCGAGGCCTCAGCGAGGCTTCACTGGCATCGCAACCCAATCGGTCAGCGCCGCTCGGGTGCTGTTGAACGCAAGCTGGTCCCACGGAATCGCATCGCGCGCGAAGTAGCGAACCTCGGGAGCTTCGCCGCTGGTGATCGGCGCTTCGGTTCCGGGCGCCGCCAGGTATGCGACCACCGTCGATACCGCGTTTTCGAGATCGTCGTAGACGCCGAGCAGCGGGCCGAGCCGCACCTTCATCCCGACTTCCTCCAACGTCTCGCGGAGCGCGGTGTCGGCCGCCGTCTCGGCGGGCTCGACGAAGCCGCCCGGAAACGTCCACAGGCCTCGCGACGGTTCGAGGCCGCGCTTGATCAGCAGCACCTTGCCGGCGTTTTCGTTTTCACCAACCACCACGCATCCGGCGACCAGCCGTGCCGCCGGGAAGTGCACGAAACCGCATCGCGAGCACACCTGGCGCCGCTTGCGATCGGGCAGCACGACGCGCGATCGCATCGCGCCGCCGCATAACGCACAGAATCGCGCCCCGGCTGCGAACTGATGCTGCAGGTGATGGTCGGCGTGAACCGGCTCGTCGCGATCTTCTGACATCGGTAAAACTCCTCAGGCGGTCAGTCGGCGTACCAGCGCCTCGGCAATCAGCAGGATCATCGCGGCGACGATCACGAACGGATTGAGCGACTCGCGACGCTCGAGCGTGGGCCGCACCAGGGCGACCTCCTCCGGCGACGGATTCAGCCGCCCGCCGGTTGCCGACGCCAGGTGCTCGAGCAAGCCGTAGTTGGGCTCGGTGCGCGGCAGCTCCGCGTTCACCGCCGGGCTCACCGTGTATGCGAGCGGCGGAAACGTCGGCCCCTTGCCGCGCGCGGATCGCACCTCGATGTAATACGTTCCGGGCTCGGTCGCCTCGACCGCGCCCGAATGCTCGCCGGGCACTTCTTCGCTGAGCGCGGTTTCGATCTTCGTGCCGTCCGGCCGCGTGACCAGCGCGGTGACCAGGTGCGCCGACTGCGAAGCGTCGGCGGTGTAGTCGGTGAGCTTCATGTTGATCCTGCCCGCGTTGTAGCCGAGCGCGACGTCGATTTTCTGCTCGCCGGGCGTCTGCGGCGTCATCCAGGCCAGCAGCCGATCCCACAGCGGCGCGAACACGTTGGCGCGCACCCACGGCGACGACCAGCGCCCGCTGGCGTCGGTGGTGACGGCGAGCGTCTTGCCGGCGCCGAATTTCCAGCTCGCGATAACCGGCTCATGCCCGCCCGCGCGATCGACGTACATGCTGAGCGTTGCCCGGGGCTTGAGCTCGGTCGACACGTAGCCCTTGAGCGCGGGCATCTGGCGCCCAGCAAGATCCTTTAGCAGCGGGTCGGGAGCAACGGTGTGCGGCGTGAAATCGTTCTCGACCATGGTGGCCTCGCCGCCATGCTCCTTGAAGTCCTCGAGGAACAATTCCGGCAGGTTCCTCGCGTTGTCGGTCTGAAAGTATGCGCCGCCGCCGTACTGGCTGATCGACTGCAGCAGGCCGACGTTGGCTTCGCGCCCGACCGCGATCGTCGAGATGGTTGCGCCGGCGTCGCGATGCATCCGCGAGACCAGGTCGTAGTACATCGACGCCGTGCCGCCGGTCTCGCCGTCGGTGAGTATCACCACGTGCTGCGATTGCGCGCCGCTGGTCGCGAGCATCCGTTCCGCCTCGCGCAGCGCGGTCAGCAGGTAGGTGGTGCCGTGCGCGGTGAGCCGGTTGATCATCTGGTTGAGGTACGGACGGCTCTGTCCGAGCGGCGCCAGCGGCACCACCACGAACGGCTGCGAATCGAATCCGATCACGCTGACCAGGTCGGAGTCCTTGAGCGTCCGGGTCACGGTCTCGGCCGCGGCCTTCGCGTAGGTGAGCTTGTCGTTGCGGCCCATCGAGCCGGACTTGTCGATGATCAAAACCAGCGCGCGCTTGCGCTCCTTATGCTGCGGCGGCTTCATCAGCACCGGCAGAATTTTTTCCAGCGGACTGTCGCCGTACCCGCCCAGCCCGAAGCTCGCGTCGCCGCCGACCATCGCAAGCGAGCCGCCCTTTTCCACGTACGTTGCCATCGCGTTCTGCACCGCGGGCGAAAGCCGTTCGGCGGGAACGTTGTTGATCAGGATCGCGTCGTAGCCGGCGAGGCTTCCGCCCCACGCGCCGCCGGTGACCGGCACCACGGTCGGCTCCAGGCCGAGCCGGCGGACAACAGTCTGCAGATAGTTGGCGTCGGTCGCGCTGCCGGTCAGGATCAGCACCTTGCGCTGCGAGCCCACGCCGACCCATCCCTGCAGCGAATCATCCTGGAGGTAGGTGTCGAGTCTTGGATCGTCAGGCTTGAACACCGCGCGATATGACGCGAGGCCGGCCGCCTCGGTGCGGACCGGGAAGTCCAAGCGCTGCGCGCCCGGCTTGAGCGTGACCTTGCGCTCGGCGATCGGCGCGTCGTCGCGATAAACCGTGATCGTACCGGTCGCCGGCGCGTCGTTGAGATTTTCCATGGTGACGCCGAGCGCGAACGGCATCGCCTTTTCCAACGCGGGCGGCAGCGTCAGCTCGGTCATCGCGACATTGGGAATCGAGGTCGCTCCCGGCGGCGTGAAAATGTCGAGCCGGATCTGCGCGGAGAGCAGTGCCGCGATCGCGCGCTCCGCATCGCCGCGATTTTCCCATCCGTCGGTCACGATCACCGCCGGCCCGCCATGCGCGCTCGGATTTGCGGCGAGCTTGTAGAGCGCAGCTTCGAGATTGGTGGCGCCGGAAGCGCATCCGTCGCATCCCCGCTGTGCAGCCAACGCCGTCTCCACCTCGCCAATCGTGCTGCCAACCGGGTTGGTCGCAAACATCAGCGCGGGATCGCCGGGACGAAGCTTCAGATCGTCGCGCAGGAGCTTGGCCGTCCACGCGCGCATCGCGGGCGTGATGCTCGCCGACGCGTCGACCGCGGCCGGCCGCGTCACGCCCTCGAAATGCATCACCTGCTCCGGCCCCGCCAGCGCGAACACGAACAAGGCGAGCGCGAGCGCGCGGATCAGCGGCGCGAGGATGCGCCGATCGCCGCGCCCGGCAAATCGCGACCAGATGAAAACGAGCGCCGGGATCGCGAGCAGGTACAGCGCCGCCGGCCGCGCGAATTCGAGGTCCCGGAGCCACGCCTGCAGGTTCATGGCTCAGGCGCCGAGCGGCTGGCGGCGGCGGCGATACACCAGCATCGCCTCGAGCGTGGCCAGCGCGATGATCGCGGCGAGCAGATAGCCGCTGAAAGACGACTTCTCGGTGAAGGTCTCGGCGCTCGGAGTTCCGGCGCCGACCTCGACATGAAGCAGCGGCGCGTTCTCGAGATCCGATTCGGTGAGATCGGCCAGGTTGACCGCGCGCGGCGTGCGCTCGCCACCCGGCCCGACCAGTTCATAGATGCCCTGGTGGCTAACCTCGGTGAACAGCGTGCCAGGCTTCGTGGAAACGCTCTTGCCGGAGGGCAGGATGACTTTCTCGACGCCGGCCGGAATCAGCCATGGCTGCCCAGTGCGATATCCGCCGCTGTTCGCGCCCAGGCCCGCGAGGTAGCTCAGCACGTTGAGCGTCAGCACCGACATCGGCAAATTCCTGCGCCCCAGGTACGGGAACGGATTGAAGCCGGCGGCGACGATGCGATGGCCGCCGCGCTCGCCCTTGAGCAGCAGGCCGCCACCGTCGCCGCTGACCACCTCGGCCATCCACGGATGCCCGGCGAAGTATTCCCCGTTGCGCAGGTTGAGCAGGCGGAAGTTCACCGAGTCGTTCAGCGCGTCGGTCTTGTGCCATCCGGCGATCTGCACCTGCGCGGTCGCGGTGGTGCGGAAGCCGAGCACCGGGTCGCCGGCCGGCGGCATCACCAGCAGCGTGTTCACCGTCGGCAGATCCTTGGGCGCGGTGTACTCGAAGATCGCGAGATCGACGTTGTCGAAGTCGCGCGGCGTGAATGCGGCCGGCGATTGCGTGCGCACCGAGACGCCGGGGATGGTCTCGAGGCCGGCGGCGTCGGCAGGCGCCGGGCTCACAAACAGGATCGCGACCGACTTGACCGCGGTGGCGGTCGCATACGCGGTGTTGTCGAGCGCAAAGGCGTCGGTCGGCGAGAGATCGGCGCGATAGACGCGCGCCGAGGCGAGCGCGGGAAACTCGAGCGCACCGGTCTCGCCGGCGGCGAGCGTCTCGCGGGCGTGGCCGAGGGCGCGGCCGTCGCCACTGATGGTGACCTCGACATTGCGAGTATCAGGACTGAAGTTAGCGATGGTAAGCCGCGCATGGAGCGCCTCAGCGCCAAATACCTCGCGGCGCAGCACGAACGATCCGATCGCGAGGTTGGCAACCTGGTCGCCCACCGCGATCGCATGAATCCGCCCCGGCACCGGCGTCGCGATCGCGCGCGCGCCCGCGAAAATCACGCGACGATAGCGCGGCTCGGACGCGAGGTCGCCAAGCAGGCTCGACAGCGCCGCAGCATCGTTGGGCGCGTCGATCGGCCGCAACTGCGCGATCGCGCGGCGCGCTTCGTCAACGCCGTCGAACGGCGGAGCCAGCCGATGCGGTTGCGGCGCCGTCAGGTAGACCGCGACCTTGCCGCGGTCTTCCGCTGCGATCATCGCAAGCAGTTTGTCGCGGGCCTCGTCGAAGCGCGATCTGCCCGCGGCGGTGAGCGCCTGCGTCGCGGCCGAGTTGTCGATTACGATCGCGAGCGGATTGCTTGGCCTGATAATGTACGGACCGGCCATCGCGAGCACCGCGAGAGCCAGGATGAACAGCTCCGCGAAGAACATCCAGTCAAAGCGCGGCCAACCGCCGAAACGCTCGCGGCGAAATCCGCGCAGCGCGCGGAATGCCAGCACGCTGGAGACGATCACCCGCGCCGGCCGCTCGCGCGCGAGGTAGGCGAGCACCAGCGCCGGCAGCAGGGCAAAAAAAATCAGCGCGCCTGGATAAAGCAGTCCCATTTTGATTCAGCTAATGCGCGAGACCAAGATCAGTCACCGCGCGCACGAAAAACCGCTCGAAGTTCTGGTCGGTGGTATAGAGCGCGTAATGCAGTCCGCGCTTGAGGCAGAACTGCTTGATCTCGCGCGTCAGACGCTCCATCGTCTGCCGATACTGTTCGCGCTCACGCGAGCCGATCGCGACGCGCAGCCGCTCGCCCGATTCCGAATCGACCACCTCGACGTCGCCGTCGAGCCCCTGTCCCTGGATCTCGCGCCCGCCGAGCACCTGCACCGCCGTCACGTCCATCGAGGCCGCGGTGAAGAGCCCCAGGCCGCGAGTCACCGAGTTGAGCATCATCAGGAAATCCGAAACGATGAACACCTTGCCCGCGCGGCGTATCGAGAGCATCTCGCGCGCGAGCGCCGGCGCGAAGTCGTATTGCCCGCCGGGCTTGAGGCCGCCCAGGCGCCGCGCAAGCTCGACGATCCGATGCCGTCCGTTGACGAACGACGGTGCCGGAGGCGTGCCTTCTCCCGCGAGCACCCGGATCATCACGCGGTCGCCGCTGGAGAGTGCGACGTAGGCGAGCGCGAGCGCGGTTATTAGCGCAAAGTCGAACTTGCGGTCAGACGCCGGGTACGCCATCGACGCACTCGCGTCGATAAAAATGTAGGTGAGGAGATCTTCCTCTTCCTTGAACAGCTTGATGTAGAGCTTGTCGGTGCGTCCGTAGAGGCCCCAATCGATGTAGCGGAAATCGTCGCCCGGCGAGTAATGGCGGTAGTCGTTGAACTCCAGCGAGGAGCCGCGCTTGGGCGACAGATGCGCACCCTTGCCCATCCCGGCGTACTGCCGGCGGGTTTTGATCCTGAGATCTTCGAGCCGGGCGAGGAACCCCGGCGTGAACTCATCCGGCAAGCCGAACATCGGTTACGCGCGCGGCCGCTTAAGCCGCTTGGTCACCTGCTCGAGGATCGATTCGGAACTCACGTTTTCAGCCTCAGCCTGGAAGTTGCGCAACAGGCGATGGCGTAGCGCGGGCACGATCGCGTCGTCGACGTCTTCGTAGGCGACGGTGACGCGGCCGGCCAGCAGCGCATTGACCTTCGAGCACAGGATCAGCGCCTGCGCGCCGCGCGGACTCGGTCCAAAGCGCAGGTACTGCGAGACCTCCGGCAGCGCGCCGGCGCCGCCCGGCGTGCACGCGCCGATGATCCCGATGATGTAGCGCTCCAGCGGCTCGGCCACCATCACCTCGCGCACGAGAGCCTTCAACTCTTCGATCGCCTGCGGCGCCAGTCCCGGCTCGAAAATCGCCTGCGCGCGGGTGTCCTGGACGCCGGTGGTGCGGTTGAGAATCTCGCGCAGCTCCTCGGGCTTCGGCGGACCCATCACGACTTTGAACAGGAAGCGATCCATCTGCGCCTCGGGCAGCGGATAGGTCCCTTCCAGCTCGATCGGATTCTGCGTCGCGAGCACGAAGTACGGCGGCGCCAGCGTATGGGTCACGCCGAACACTGTGACCTGATGCTCCTCCATCGCCTCGAGAACGGCGGACTGGGTCTTCGGCGTGGCGCGGTTGATCTCGTCGCCGAGCACGATATGCGCGAAGATCGGACCAGGCTTGAACTGGAACTCGCGATGGCCTTCAGACTCGGTGAGGACCTGGGTGCCGATGATATCCGAAGGCATCAGGTCGGGCGTGAACTGGACGCGCTTGAAGCTCAGTCCCAGCGCCTCGCTAGCCGCCTTGACCATCAGGGTTTTACCCAGTCCCGGCACCCCTTCGATCAATACATGGCCGCCGCAGAACAGCGCGGTCAGCAGCTTCCTGATGACTTCCTGATGGCCGACGATCACGCGCGAGACTTCGGTTTGCGCGCGCGAGAATACTCTTCTGAATTCGGCAACGCGCTGGTCGGGTGAAATTTGCGGAGCCGCTCCCATCCGTTCTCCTTGGTTAATGAATCAGTTCCCGGTAGCGCGGCGGCACCAGTTGGCGCTCGTCGGGCGGCGCGTCGTCACTGGTCGGCGCCAGCGGCACGTTGGCGTATGGCGTGCTCGCCGTGGGCCGCTCGGTGTCGAGTACCGTTTTCCCGCTGCCGGCGGAAGGGATCGCGTTGGGGAGCCGGAACATCACGTAGCGTGCGTCGCGAATATCGATCGAGTCGCCCTTCTCGCCCGGTTTCAGGAAGCGCTGATAGTTGCGCGCGGCGGGCGTCTCGCCCAGATGCGTATCGCCCAGGTGCGAGCCCTGGTCCGGGTTGTCACGGGGGTTTTCAGCGGGAGAATTGTTCTTCGCGCCCTGCATGGATTGCGGAATTTTTCCCGCGGCGTTCTGATTGAGCCGATCGCCGCCGCCGTTCCCATTTGGATTTTCGCCCGGCTTTGGGCCGCTCACGTTTTGATTGTTCGCGCCGGCCGGACCCGCCGGTTTATTCTCGGCCGAGGCCATTTCGATCTGCGCCTGCGCCTTCTTCAATTCGTTCTGTAGCTCGATACTCTGTTTCGCGTCCTTGTCGCCGTTGTCCTTGTTCTTGTCGTTGCTCGCGGAACCGCTGTTGTCCCTGGAACCGTTCTTGTCCTTCGATGCGTTCTTGTCGTTGCCGCTCTTGCCGTTGCCGGAATTGCTGCCGTTGTTGTCCTTCGATTCGTTGCCCTTTTCGACGCCGGTGGTCTGGGCGCCACCGCTGCCCTGGCCTTTGCCTTCGCCCTTTGATTCGCCCCTGGCGCTCAAGTCGGGCGACTTGCCGGCGCCACTATTCGATCCCTTCGCTCCGGCGGACGCTTCCTGATTCTTCTTCTGGTTCTGCTCTGTCTCGATCTCGCGCATCACTTCCTGCAGGCGCTTGATCTTCTCCTCGGGTGGAAGCCTGGGGTCGGTGAGCGCTGCAGCGGCGGCGCGCACACGGAAGGCCAGCGCGACATCCGCCGGCCCGGCCGCGCTGTTCTGGATCTCGCGCGCGATCTTGTTGAGCCTGGCGGCCTCGACCATCGCAGGCGTCGGTGGACGCGCCAGGCCGAGCGTGGCGAGAACCATCAGGCCCGCGAGCGCGACGGCGAAAAGCGACGAGCGCCGAATCGGCTCGCCGACTTCAAGCTGGAACTCGAGCTTTGGATCGAAGCCTTCGAAGTATGCGATCGCGTGACGCCACAGCACCGGAAACAGCGGGCTGCGGCGCGAGCGCCCGTCGTCAAGATTGGCGGGATTGGCGAGCGTCGCCAGAGTAACGATTTCCTCGTGGCCGTCCAGCTTCTGATCGATCTGCCCCGCGGCGCCCATGAAGTCGTCCGCGCCCCGGTAGGCGAAAATGGCGCGGACCACACCCACCACCAGGCAGATCCCCGCGGCGATCACCATCGCGTCGCTCAGCAGATCGGCGCGCTCCGGATACAGAACGTAGCCGTAGACCTGCCACGTGTTGTCAGCGATCAGGTCGAGCACGACGGCGAGCAGCAGCGCCGTCAGCGCCGGCACCAGCGCGTACACAAACGCCCTAATCGCGGCGACCTTCGCGATTCGATTGCGGCTCTTCGAGATGATGTCGACCGGGTTCGGCACAACCGTAGGATTATAGCCTATTTGGCGTGGTTAGATTCGACCGCTCGGCCCGCCCTGGAAGCCGGCTTTGGCCTCGCCCCGTCGGCCTGGAATTGAAGCGCGGGCTTCCTCACCGCCACGATGGCGTGTTCGTGCTCCTTCAACGAGCGGGAAAACACATGAGTTCCGTCATTGCGGGCGACGAAGTACAGAAATTCGGTATGCTCCGGATAGAGCGCGGCCTCGATTGATTTGCGCCCCGGATTTGCGATCGGTCCCGGCGGCAAGCCCGCATACGCATAGGTGTTGAACGTCGAGTTGCCCCGCACCGCGGCCGCTGCCGGCTCCGTCCCGCCCTCGAAACTATACTCAGCGGTCGGATCAGATTGAAGCGGCATCCCGACGCGCAGGCGGTTGTAGAAAACCCCGGCGATCAGCGGCCGCTCGCCCGGCACCTTGGCTTCCTTCTCGACGATCGACGCCATCGTCAGCACCTGGCGCGCGTCGAGGCCCATCTCGAACATGCGCTGTTCGACCTTCGGCGTCAGCACCGAGTAGAACCGCGCGAGCATCGCCTGCAGCACGTCGTCGACTTTCGCGCGCGGCGAGAACTTGTAGGTGGCGGGGAACAGGAAGCCCTCTGCGCCCGGCGGCCACAGGCCCAGCGCGCGCACGATCGGGCCGTCGCGAGCGGCGCGCTCGAACTCGTCCTGGCATACCAGTCCCGCGATCTGCAGGCGCTCGGCGATTTCGTGAACGGTCAGCCCCTCGGGCACCACCACCGTCACGACGATGAAGTCGCCGTTCACCAGATGGCGCATCACGTCGGCCAGGCGCTCGTTGCCGTTGAAGGCATAGTCGCCCGGCTTGACCGCGCGCGCGCCGCCGGAAAATTCGGCGTAGAGGCGAAATGCGATCGCGCTCCTGACCACGCCCGCCGCGGCGAGCGAGTGCGCGATCGCGCCGAAGTGCTCGCCCCTTTCGATCGTGACCATCCGCGGCAGCGCGAACGGCGGCGTCGGCTCGACCCAGTAATAGTCGAACGCCGCGTACGTGAGCCCCGCGACCAGCACGACTGCGATCGCGATCGCGGCCAGTACCCTCTTGAGCGTCATGGTCCTTTCGTTATCGTATCAAGAACCCGCGTCCAATCGCTCGACGATTGCGCGTCAGCCTGGAAACATCCGCCGGAGGAACCGACATGCTTCGTAGCGACGGCCGAATTCTGACTACTCACGCCGGCAGCCTGCCGCGGCCCGCGAGCCTGGTCGCGATGCTCATCAAGCAGAGCCGGGGAGAGCAGGTCGACAACGCCGCGCTGCAGCGCGAGATCGAGCAGGCGACGCGCCGCGCGGTCGACAACCAACTCGACGCGGGAATCGACGTCGGCAACAACGGCGAGCAGTCGCGCGAGAGTTTCTTCACCTACGTGCAACACCGGATGACCGGCTTCGGCGGACGCAGCGAGCGCCCCATCATGCGCGATCTCGTCAGCTACCAGAGCTTCCGCAAGCTGATGGCGCCGCTCTTTCAACGCAGCATGGTCGATTTGCTGCACGCGCCCAAAGCGATCGCCGAGGTCAAATATCGCGACCTCGCGGCGGTCGATCGCGAGTGCTCGGACACGATCCGCATCCTGGACAGCCGGCCGCGCAAGTTCGCCGAGCCGTTCATGACCGCGCCCTCGCCGGGAATCATCGCCTCCGCGATGCTCAATGAGCATTACGAAAATTACGAGAAGTACGTGTACGCGATCGCCGATGCGCTCGCGACTGAGTATGCGCACATCGCATCGCAGGGATTCGTGCTGCAGGTGGACTGCCCCGATCTTGCCATGGAGCGGCACACCTCGTATGCCGACCGGCCGCTGCCCGATTTCCTCGAGTACGTTGAACTGAATATTGCCGCGATGAATCGCGCCCTGGATGGAATTGCGCCCGACCGGGTGCGGATGCACGTGTGCTGGGGCAATTACGAGGCGCCGCACGATCTCGACGTTCCGCTCGGGGAAATTCTGCCGCTGCTCTACCGGGCCAAGGTCGGTGCGCTGGTGCTCGAGGCCGCCAATCCGCGTCATCAGCACGAGTATCAGTGCTTCAAAAAATTTCCGCTGCCCGGCCACATGAGCCTGGTGACCGGCGTCATCGATACCAAAACTAATTATGTCGAGCATCCTGAAGTCGTCGCCGACCGGCTCGAACGCGCGGCGCAGGCAATCGGAGATCCGCGCCGCGTGATGGCCGGAACCGACTGCGGCTTCGAGACCTCGGCCGGCCTTGGCGAAGTCGCCGAGGAAATCGTGTGGGCCAAGCTGCGCGCGATGCGCGCGGGCGCCGACCTCGCGTCGACGCGCCTGTTCCATTAGCGCGCGAGCCTAGTCGCCCTGGCGCGATTTGTCGCGCGCCTGCAGCCACCCCTCGAGAATCACCGCGGCCGCGACCGCGTCGACCATCCCCTTGCGCCGATCGCGCCGAATCGCGAGTCCCTCGCGCCGCAGCTCGCCGATGCGCTCCTCCGCCTCGAAGCTGGTGAGCCGCTCGTCGAACAGCTCGACATCGATTCCGAGCCTCGCCGCGAGCCTGGCCGCGAAAGCGCGCGCCATCCGCGCCCCCGGTCCTTCACTGCCGTTCATGTTGAGCGGAAGCCCGACGATCACTCGCGTCACCTCGCGTCCCGCGAACTGCGCCGCAAGCGCGTCGAGATCGCGCGCGACAGTGCGCCGCTCGAGGGCGCCGAGCGGATGCGCTCCGCGGTCAGCGGCGTCGGTCACGGCGATTCCGATTCGGCGCCGGCCAAGGTCGAGTGCGGCAATAGACATCAGTAGCTCAGCTAATGATACAAAAAGGCAAAACCGGCCACAAATTGAGCGATTTCAGTGGATGAACGATCCGTCAAAAGGTTGATCTCGCTCCTCGAATCACTTAAGTTGCACGCAATGCTTGGGAGGAGGATTCTCGGCGTCCCGCGCTTTGTACTGGCGCTGGCGGTTGCCGGATTTGCAACTGCGGCTGCTCTTCACCTGTTTTTTGCCAGCCAGACGCCCGCGCCGTACCTGTCCGAAATCCAGGCCGGGCGGATAGACGGTTTGGATTACTCCCTCGAGACCGAGCCCGAACCCGAGTTTGCACAGCCCGCAGCGCCCTCCGTCACGATCAGTACCGCACTCGAACGCAGCGCCTACATCGAGACCTATCTGATGGAGGCGGGTGTCGAGCACGACGAGGCGCTGCAGTGGGCCGAAATTTTCGAGGGCGCCGCGCGGACCCGCGTGCTGCATCGCGGCCATCCGCTGACCCTGTATAAGGATCCCGACAACGGCGATATGCGCGGCCTCAAGTACGACCTCGACGATCAGAATTCGATCGTCGTCGTGAGCCTCGGCAGCGGCATCATCAAGGCAGCCGTGCGGCCCATTCTTTACGTCGACAAGCCGATCAAACTGACCTTCGAAATTACCGACAGCTTTCAGAACTCTGCCGAGGAGCATGGAATCCCGCGGCCGATTATCGACTCGCTCCGCGATGCGTTTGCTGACCGCCGCGATCTCGATCGGCTGCGGCCCGGGTCGGCGGTCAAGCTGATCTATAGCCAGAAGGTGAGCCCCGACGGTACCGAAATGTCGGCCCCCGAAGTCGAGGCGGCGCAGATTCGCTCTGGCTCGCGGACCATGGAAGCCTATGCGTTCAGCGACGAGCAGGGTCGCCCCCATCTCTACGACGAACAAGGCCGCGCGCTCGGTCCGCAATCGCTGCAATTCCCGCTCAATTTCAAGTACATCTCGTCGCCCTTCAGCTTCCATCGCTTCCATCCAATTCTCGGCGAATATCGTCCGCACGTCGGCGTCGACCTGGTCGCGGAGTATGGCACTCCCGTCAAGGCGGTGGCTGATGGAACCGTTCAGCACGCCGGATGGCTGGGCGAGCTCGGAAACTGCGTGAAGATCGAACACCCGCACGGACTGATCAGCATCTACGGTCACCTGTCGCGCATCAGCCGCGACATACGCCCGGGCACCACCGTCCAGGTCGGCCAGGTGATTGGCAACGTCGGATCGACCGGCCTCTCGACGGGACCGCATCTCCATTTCGCGATCGAGAAGCAGGGCGCGTACGTGAATCCGCTGACGCAGAAGCTCGGTGAGAATCACGAGGTGTCGCCGCGGATGCACTCGCTGTTCGAGGACATCAAGCTGCGCTACGAGTCCACGCTCGCAAGCCTTCCCGACCTGGGCAGCCACTTCATCGCCTCCGACGATCGCAAGCCCGCCATCTCGCCGCTCGGCGACATGTACCACATCTCTATCAAGCCGGTGTCTGCCGTAAGCTCCTCGCATCACAAGAGCCATCATCGCGGCGGACTGATCCGGACCTCGGTCAGCACCGACAGCGCGGGCGGCCTCTAGACAATCCGGCTCGCTGCAATTGCGCGATCGCCACGACTCTGAATTCCTGACTCCGCCGCGCCCGCGCCCAATCGGCGATCGCGGCTTCGGCTTTCCAGCGAACGGCGGCCTCTGTTACGATTCCCGCGCGTAGCATTTCGAAATTGCCGGAGCGGATAACCATGAAGCTCGATACCAATCTCCCGACCCGGAACCTGCGCGACGTTCCTGCCGCGGCCAAGGCCGCAGAAGACGCCGGCTTCGACACCCTGTGGACTGCGGAGGCCGGCAACGACGCGTTCTTGCCGGTCGCGCTCGCCGCAGAGCATACCCGGCGCATCAAGATCGGCACCGCGGTCGCGATCGCGTTTCCGCGCAGCCCGATGGCAACCGCATACACGGCGTGGGATCTCGCCGGACTGTCCGAGGGGCGCTTCGTCCTCGGGCTCGGCACCCAGGTCAAGGGACACATCGAGCGCCGCTTCAGCGTCAAGTGGGACGCGCCGGTGCCGCGCCTGCGCGAGTACATCCTGTCGCTGCGCGCGATCTTCAAATCATTTTCGGAAGGCGGCTCGCGCCTCAACTTCCAGGGCAAGTACTACAACTTCTCGCTGATGACGCCGTTCTTCACCCCGCCCAAACACGATTTTCCAAACATCCCGATCTATATCGCCGGCGTGAACGAGCACATCTCGCGGCTGGCCGGCGAGCTCTGCGAGGGCTTCCACGCGCATCCTTTCAACTCGCCGAAGTATCTTCGCGAGTTCGTGCTCCCCAACATCGAGAAGGGATTGCAGAAAGCGGGCCGCAGCCGCAAGGACTTCAAGATCGCGACCACCGCGTTCGTGATCGTCGGCCGCAACGCCGAGGAAATCGAAAAAGCCAAAGCCGGCGTCCGCCAGCAGATCTCGTTCTACGCCTCGACCCGCACTTACAAAATCGTGCTCGACATGCACGGATGGGGCGACGTGTCGGCGCGCCTCAACGAAAAAGCCGCCAAGGGCGACTGGGGCGGGATGGCCAAGGAAATCACCGACGAGATGCTCGACGTGTACGCGGTATCGGGCACCTTCGACGATATCGCCGACAAGGTGAAGGCGCGCTACGAAGGATTGCTCGACAACGTCGGCTTCTATATCCCGTATCGCGCGGGAATCGACGACGCGGATTGGCGCAAGCTCACCAGGCAATTCAACGGATGACGAAGCCGGAACTTTTTACGATCGCAATGAATCAGGGAGGAAGACCGATGAGAAAGATCGCATATTGGGCGTTAGCTGCGATATTGGCCGTGAGCGTATTCGCAGTCGCCGGGAACGTAACCACCGCGTCGGCGGCCGATGCCACGCCGGCGGCCAGCGACACCACGCAAGAGCTTCACGCTTGTCTCGGTAATGATCGACGACGTGAAGTTCTGGCTGCCGAGCACCATCGTCGTCAATCAGGGCGACACAGTGAAACTGACGCTCAAGAACCAGGTGCCGGGTACGGAGAACACTCACGGGTTCACCATCCCCGCCTACAACATCACCCAGGTCGTGACGCGCGGCGCGCCGACGACGGTGAGTTTCGTAGCGGACAAGCCCGGAGTTTTCACGTATTTTTGCCAGTTGCATGCGGCGCACGTGGGCGGCCAGCTCATCGTGCGTGCAAAACCGTAGCGCGCGCATCGCGTCAGGATCTTCGCGCCGGGCAGCGTCTGGATGCCCGGCGCGTTTGTTTTCGCCGCGCGGCACATGATGCCACGCAACATATGATGCGTCGCGGCGCACGATGCCAAACCGCGCGCCAAACCGCTAGGCTATGTTGCGGATGAAGCGCGTCGTTCTCTACGCGCGATCGCCCGAATGGCAGCGGGCTATCGAGCGCGCCGGCGAACTGGTTGGCGGCCCGCATTTCCATACCATCAAGTCCGAAGGCCGCACCCTCGCCGGCTTCCTCGACGTGCCGGAGACCGGACGGGCCTTTCTGAAACGCTCCGAGTCACCGGGCTGGTGGAGCGGAGTGATCGATCGTTTCCGCGGCTCGCGCGCACAGCGCGCACTCAACGGCGTTGCGATGCTCACCGCCGCCGGCTTCTCGTTTGCCGCGCCGATTGCCGCGATGGACGTGCGGCGCGCCGGCGCGGTCCGCGAATCATATCTGCTCAGCCAGCCGCTCGAGCGGGGCGACACGCTTAGCCGCTTCGCGCTGGGCCCCGGCGGATTCAAAGGGCGCAGCGACCTGCGCCGCCGCAAGGACATCCTGGACACCGTCGCCCGCGAGGTGCGCCGCCTGCATGACGCCAATCTCTATACCCGCGATTTGCAAGAAACCAACCTGATGGTCGAAGACGCTGACGGTGCGGCGGGCGGGTTCCGCGTGTACTTTCTCGACCTCGAGGATTTTCGCCGCGCGCGCTCCGTGTCGTGGCGGCGCCGGATGCTGAACCTGGTGCATCTGGATCGCAGCGTCGGTCGCTTTCTCTCGCGCGCCTCTCGGCTCAATTTCTTGTACACTTACCTGGGCGGCAAGCCCGACCGCACCAGCGCGCGCAAAATCGTTTCCGAAATTCTCGCGGTCCGCGGCAATGTCGCGCGGCCGCGCGCGCGTATCGAGTCCGGCACCAGCTTGGCAGCGCCGGACATCTCGAACAGCCACGCCGGCGCATCGCCTCCGGCGCCGGGCGACGCGCGCGATCGTTCGTGAGAGGGTAGGCGCGATGCCGATCGCGATTCGCAGCCGCGAGTACGACCATCATACCGAGCAGGTTCACGCCGCCGGCGGGACCTGGGTGCGCGACCTGATGCTCGGCTTGAACGATGGACTCGTCGCCTCGTTCGCCGTGACCTCGGGGATCGCGGGAGCATTCAGCACGACCAAGATCATTTTGATGGCTGGGCTGGCGGAGATGCTCGGGGGCGCGGTCTCGATGGCGCTGGCGGCGTTCATCTCGGCGCGCTCGCAGATCGAGTTCTACCAGAGCGAGATCGGACGCGAGCGCCAGGAGATCGAGCGATGGCCGGAGCGCGAGCGCGAAGAGATCAGCGCGATTTACCGCGAGAAGGGATTCTCCGGCCAGCTCCTCGATCAAATCGTCGCGCACATCACCGCGGACCCCGATCGATGGAGCAACGTGATGATGCGCGAGGAGCTGGGATTCACCAGCGAATCGTTCGACGCGCCGCTGCGCTCCGGCGCGGTGGTCGGGCTCTCGTACCTGTTCGGCGCGTCGGTGCCGGTGTTTCCCTATTTGTTCCTGTCGCCGGAGCGCGGCTTGGTCGGCTCCGCGATCGCGACCGTGCTGATTCTCTTCGGCGTCGGAGCCGCGAAAACTATCATCACCGATCGATCGTGGTGGCGGAGCGGGCTGGAAAGCATGGCGACCGGAATTGCCGCAGCGGCGGTGACCTACGGCGCCGGCCGGCTCATCGCGGGGCGCTGAGTTCGCGCTGATCGCGTCGGCGCCGCAAGCGCGGCGCTTCGAATCAGCGCCGGCGATCAGACCTCGATCAGGACGTCGTCGCCTTCAATCTTGACCGGGTAGCACCCGACCTTCACGTTGGCATCGTCGAGGTTCGCGCCGGTCGTGATGTCGTACTCCCATCCGTGCCACGGACAGGTGACGCTGGTGCCGTCGAGTTCGCCCTCGCCGAGCGGGCCGCCGCGATGCTTGCAGGTGTTGTCGATCGCGTAGAACTTGCCGGACGCGTTGAACAACGCGATCTGCTTGCCGCCCGCCTCGACTGTCTTGCCTGTCCCCTCGGGAACGTCGCCGCGCGCCGCGACCTTGATGAAGCTAGCCACCTGGAATCACCTCCGCCGTAACGGAGGATCTTACTGAGCAGCGCAGCATTCACGCAATCGCGCGGCGAAGTCGGCGCGCTCAGCGTGGCGCGATCGGATGCTCCTTCAGGAACGGCACGAAGACGCGCATGAACTCGACGCGGCCTTCCGTGGTAAAGCCGTGCCCCGCATTCTTGATCAGATGCAGCTTCGCCCCCGGAATTCTCTCCGCCAGCAGCTCGGAATTGCGCGCCGGGATCAGCACGTCCTCCGCGCCGGTGATAACCAGCGTCGGCGTCTTGATCTGCGGCAAGCGGTCCCAGGTCTTGAGCGTGTAGGTCGCCTCGAGCTGACGCTGGAAGGCGAAGGGCGGCGTGGGATTCGCGAGCAGGCGCGGAATGTTCGCTTCGAGCTCGGCGCGATGGGTCGCGATGTAATTGGGTGTGTACGACAGCGGCCATCCGCGCCGGATGATGTCCTCCATCGGCACGCCCTCGCGCGGCGCGGTGAGAACCTTGAGCGACTCCGGTGGCGGCGGCACCGAATGCGTCCCGCCCGCCGTCGTGCAGCCTAGCGTGACGGTCGCGGACAGCGCCGGATAGCGCAGCGCAAATTCCTGCGCGATCATTCCGCCCATCGACACGCCGAAAATATGCGCCCGCGGCACCTTGAGATGCTCGAGCACGCGCGCGCCGTCATCCGCGAACATCTCCATCGAGTACGGCGCGTCGGGCTTGTCGCTGAGGCCGGTGCCGCGATTGTCGAACGTGATCACGCGGAACGAACGCGCCAGCTCGCCGACTAGTTCCGGATCCCACATTGCCGAGCTGGCGCCGAGCCCCATGATCATCAGCAGCGGCTCGCCATTGCCGCGCACGTCGTAGTTCAGATTCACGTCGCCAATTTTCACCTTGGGCATGATTCCTCCTTCCTGCCGGCCGCTTACCTGGCCGCGGTACCGCTCGCGCGCAGGCCGGCATCTGCCGACTACTTATAGATGATTATGAAGCCGTGCAGAAATGGTGATCGCGCAGATACTTGACCGTGTCCGAGGTGAGCGCCGGCTGGTTGGCGACGTCGGCGCGCGATACCGTCGCGTGCTGCGGATCGTAGTAGCACATCACCTGGATCGTCGGTCCGAGCGGGACCTCGAATTGAACCGTCTCAGGCGGTATGGCCTGCGACCCGTACATCCCCATCGTGGGAGCGCTCGGCGCCGGTGTGGTCGAGGCCTGTCGGCCACTAGTTGCCTCGCAGATCTTCACCGGATCGATTGTGCAGGTGCCGGTGTCCGCCGATGCTGCCGGAGCGACCGCCGGGCTGGCAGTGTTCGAGGCGCATCCGCCCGCGCCCATCGCGATCGACGCTGCCAGCACTGTTGTCGCGATCTTTGCCGGCGAGCTCTTGCGCTTCAGCATCATGCCCCCACTGCTTCGTGTCACGCCGCTGACGAGGCCTTTTCTTCGGTGGCGCCGCTCTCGCGCTGACGCAGCGCAACTTTCCTGCACTTCAGGATCAGCTCGGCGCGCACGATGTACGCCGCTTCCTCGACCACAAATCCGTGCCGCTCCATCAGCTCGTCGAGCCGTTCGCGGGTGTAATGCGTGATGTGCTCGTCCTTGTAGCCGCCCGGCATCAGAAAGCCGTAGACCGGCTCGATGGTGCGCCATCCGATCGTCGCGTAGTCGGGAGTGCCGAGAATCAACGTCCCGTCAACCTTGAGCACGCGCCGCATCTCGGTAAACAGCGCCTCGTCGAACGGAATATGTTCGATAACCTGCGAGCTGATCACGCAGTCGAAGCTGTCGTCCTTGAAGGGCAGCGCGAACGACGATGCCTGCACCAGCGGCATTCCATAACGGCGCAGGAAGCGAACTTTCGCGAAGCTGAAATCCATTCCGATCGCGTTGTTCAGGCTCTGGATGATGAGGCTCGAGCCGCATCCGGCGTCGAGCACCCGCCGCGCACCGCGCGCCCACGACACGGTGATGTGATGCCGCCGGCGCTGCCAATAGCGTTGGATCGGGATCACGCTGTAGTACGCGCGCTCGTCATAGTCGGCGGACTCCACCGAATTGCGTAGCCGCCAGAGCGTGAACGCCGAACGCATGATCGTCCATCCGAAGCTGAACAGCTTGGCGTGCGAGCGTCCTGCCCCGCGCGGAAAATAGGTGAACGGCACCTCGACCGCGCTGTAGCCGCGCGCGTAGATGCGCACCAGCACCTCCTCCTGGACCTCGAAGTTCTGCGACTCGAGATGCAGATCCTTCAGCGCCTCGCGGCGGTAAAGCCGGTAGCCGCTCGACATGTCGGAGACCGGCATCGAGAGCATCCGGCGCAGCACCGCGTTTAAGAATTGGCTGGTGATCCGGCGTATGAACCCGGTGTAGGCGACTCCGCCGCGCACGTAGCGCGAGGCGATTACGACGTCGCCGCGGCCGCGCGCCCGCCACATTTTCGCGACGAAGTCGGGTTCATGCGACAGGTCCGCGTCCAGGGTCAGCACGTAGTCGCCGCGCGCCTCGGCAAAGCCGGTCTCGATCGCGCCCGCGTATCCGCGCCGCCGCTCCGCCACCACCCGCGCGCCCATCTCCTGGGCCGTCTCGCGGGTGCCGTCGGTCGACCCGCCATCGACCACTATTACCTCATAGCTAAGCCGCTCGCGGGCGAGCATGGCGGCCAGCCGCGGAATGAGCTCGCGCAGATTGTCGCGCTCGTTCACCACCGGCAGAATTACTGAAACATCCATCGCTATTCAGATCCCCTTTATGTGTAAACGCCCGAAAAAGGAATATGCGTTCTGGGGCCAACGCCGGAGGGATTGGCGCCGGCGCGCGGCTTGCTCATCCGGCGTCAAGACCGTAGCTTTTCAGAGTGGCTGCGATGAGTGAAGAGGCGATGCAGGTGGCGAAAAGACCAACGGTGAGAATTCTGGCCGCGTTGTTGCTCGCAGGATTAGTGGCAACCGCGATGCCGCCGCGCGCATCCGCGGCTGCCCGGGCGCGCCGACGCGAAGCCGCCAAGGAGGCCGCGCCGTCGCCCGATGTGCTCGCGCAAATCCACGTCTTCGGCGATCGTCCCGCGCCGTTTGCCCTCGACGCCAAGGCCGCGATGCTGATCGACGCGCGCACCGGGACCGTGCTGTATGCGTTCAATGAGCATCAGCGGATGCAGCCCGCGAGCCTCGCAAAAATCATGACCTTCTACATCACCCTGGACGCGCTGGCGGCGAAGAAGATCGCGCTCGACACGCAGATCCCGATCAGCGAGGCGGCGTGGCGGCTCTCGATGAACGACACGGTGTCGCGGATGTTCCTGCAAGTCGGCCAGCAAGTCGCGGTGCGCGACCTCCTGTATGGGCTGATGGTCTCCTCGGGCAACGATGCCGCGGTCGCGCTGTCCGAATATCTCGGCGGCAGCAGCGAGGCCTTCACTACGATGATGAACGCCAAGGGGCAGGAACTCGGCCTGAGCGACACCCACTTCGCGAATCCCGACGGCCTGCCGGTCGAAGGCGAATACACCTCCGCCGCCGACATGGTGAAGCTCGCGCGTGATCTGATCAGAAATCACAAGGACGCGATCACTTACACCGCAGCCAAGGAATTCACCTTCGACAAAATCAGCCAGCCAAACTTCAACTCGCTGCTTTTCTACGATCACCGGGTGAACGGAATTAAGACCGGCCATGTCGACGAAGCGGGCTTCCACCTGGTCGCCTCCGCGGAATCCAACGGGATGGATTTGCTCTCCGCCGTGATGGGCACCCCGAACGCGGAGAAGCGGCGCACCGAAACCGAGAAGCTCATCGATTGGGCGTTCCGCACCTTCGTCAGCGTCAAGCCCGACTGGCGCAAATCAGTGCCGCCGGTGGTTCCCGTGTACGAGGGCGTCGTCAACACGGTCGCCATCGCGCCCGCAGGCGATTCCTATGTCACCCTCGGACGCGGCGAGGAGAGTCGCGTGACGCTGGCCTACACGCCGAAAGCCGGGCATCTGGTCGGGCCGGTTGCCAAGGGCACCGAGGCCGGCGAGCTTGCCATTCTGCTCGATGGCAAGCCCGAGGCGACGCTGCCCGTCGTCACCCAGGCTGACGTCGCGCGCGCAGGCCTCTTCAAGCGCCTGCGCGACCGCATGCGGATGGCGCTGTAACGCCACTAATCGCACAAGGTTTCGAGCTAACTAATGGCCGCGAGCGCAGCCGTCGCACCCGCTACGCAAGCGTGTCAAGCAGCGCCTTGGCGTCCTTCAAGTCGGCAGTATCGAAGCCCTCGGTGAACCAACCATAGACCGGAGCGAGAATCGCGCGCGCCTCATCGCGATCGCCACGCGCCGCGAGCAACCTTGTCAAGCTGGTCGCCCCACGCAACTCGTACGATTTCGCTTCCTGCCGGTGCGCAATCTCGATCGCCTGACGGAACGATTGCTCAGCCGCCGCTTCATTGCCAGGCCGCTGCAACAGCAGTTCGCCTCGCAGCCGATACACCTCCGACTCATGCATGCGCTGACCCGCGGTTTCGATTCCCGCCAATGACTGCGCAACCGCGGCAAGCCCTTCGTCGATTTCGCCGGCCTCCAGACACCCTTCTGCGAGCAGGCAGAACGAAAACTGGCTGAGAAGTCCCGCACCGGTAACGGCAAGATCTTCGATTCCCTGGCGAAGTTTTTCCCTGCCCTCGTTCCTGGTTTCGGGCCTCGTGATCAGCGCGCGGCCGAGCGTCATCGTCGCTGACGCGGTCCAGTACGGGAAGCCATGCTCGCGCGCGATTTCGACGAGCGTCTGCGCGTCCTTGACAATTGCGCGATGCTCGCGGCGGAAGCTTGCGATTGCGATCGCGTTCTGCAGCGCGAACGCGGTGCTATGCGGACGCCCGAGCTTTTCAGCGTAGCGGCGCGCTTCCTCGACGCGCTTGAGCGCCTGGTCCGGATACCCGAGCATCCACAGCGCAAATGAAAATTGGCATCGCGATGCCACCACCGGCGCTTGCATGCTCGGAAGGTAGAAATCGAGGTTGCCGTCATAGATCGAAGCAGTGCGCGCGAGGTGCTCGCGCGCGGGGCGAAACGCGCCCGTCCACAGCAGGTTTGCGCCCATCGCGGCCCCCGCAGCCGCTTTCGCCATGTCGTTCAACGACGGCGCAAGTCTCACCAGCGTCTTCGCCACCTCGAAGCCGTCACTCAGCCGCCCGCGCGAGAAGTTCAAGGCCCACACTCCCATCAGGACCGCGAACAGGTCGGGCGATTCGCCGAGCCGGCGACTGAGCGCGAGCGTGCGCTGGAGATTCGCCTCGACTTCGGGCGCTGCGAATCCGCGCGCCGCGGTGAGCAGCGGCCCGAGCGTCACCTGGATGCGAAGTTCCTGGCGGTCGCGCTCGGCCGACTCCGGCGTCGTCGCGAGCAGCCGCAGCGCCTCGTTGAGGAACCTGAACGTGTCGACGTAGGCGGAGCGCTGGCTCGCCTGTTCTCCCGCCAGCCGCAGATACTTGATCGCGCCAGCCGCGTTGCCGCTGCGCCCATAATGATGCGCGAGCTCGCTGAGATGGTCGTCGAGCTTCGCCGCGTACAGCTCCTCGAGCGCCACCGCGGCGCGCTCGTGGATCTGCTTGCGCCGCTCCATCAGCACCGAGTCGTAGGCGACCTCCTGCGTGAGCGCGTGCTTGAAGGTGTACTCCGGTTCCGGGAACGCGGGCTGTTCGTAGAGGAATTCGCCTATCTGCAGTTTCTCGAGCATCGCCTGCAACTGATCGTCGGGCTTGCGTGCGACGCTGCGGACCAGGCCCAGCGGAAATTCCTTGCCGATCACGGCCAGCGTCTGCAGCAGCTCTTTTTCCGCGCTGCCGAGCCGATCGATGCGCGCCGCGAGGATCCCTTTGACCGTCGCCGGAATCTGGATCGACTCGATCGGCCGCGCGATCGCGACCTTGCCGTTGCGCACCAGCACGCCTTCATCGAACAACACCTGCACCATCTCTTCCATGAAAAACGGATTGCCCTCGGTCCTCGCGATGATGACGCGCTTGAGCGCGATGAGATCGTCGTCCGCGGCGCCGTCGCCGCCCGGCGAAGAATCGAGCAGTCCCGCCACCAGCTCGTCGGCGTTCTCCATCCCCAGCGGATCCAACCGCAGCTGCGTGTAATGACTCTTGCTGCCCCACTCGTGCCGATACTCCGGCCGGTAGTTGACCATCATCAGGATCCGCGCGGTGCCGATGCTCTCCACCATCAGGTTGAGCAGCGCCTGGGTCTCGTCATCGATCCAATGCAGATCCTCGAAGATCAGGATCAGCGGCTGGTCGAGGCTTTCACGCAGCACCAGACGCTTCAGCGCCTCGCGCGTGCGACGGCGCCGGATCGCCGCGTCCATCTCCTCGAGCGCCGCGTCGCTGCCCGACACTCCGAGCATCGCGAACAGATACGGCATCGTGTCTTCGAGCGCGCGGTCGAGCGCCAGGACCTTGCCGGTGATTTTCTCGCGCCGCAGCCGCTCGTCGTCGCGATCGTCGATGCGAAAGTAGTTCTTGAGCAGGTCGATCACCGGCAGGTACGCGGTCGCCCTGCCATGCGAAACCGAGAACCCCTCGAGCACCAGGCATCCGGCCGCCGACTTGAGCTTGAACTCGTGGAACAGCCGCGACTTGCCCACTCCCGCATCGGCCATCGCCGCGACGATCTGCCCGTGACCCGCGCGCGACAGTTCCAGCGCATGCCCGAGCTGCTCCATCTCTGCGCGCCGCCCCACGAACTTCGACAGCCCGCGCGCCGCCGAGCGCTGCAGGCGCGTGCGCAGCGGACCGAGCCCGGTGACCTCGTACACGTTGACCGGATCGCTCACGCCCTTGACGCGCGCGGGCCCCAGCGCGCGCAGCTCGAAGTACCCCTGCACCAGTTTCTGCGTATGCTCGGTGACGACGATCGATCCGGTCGCCGCGAGCGTCTGCATCCGCGCCGCGAGGCTGGTCGAATGCCCGATCGGCGTGTACTCGGTGTGCGCCTCGTCGGTGCGTATCGATCGCACCACCACTTCGCCGGTGTTGAGCCCGACGCGTATTTCGATCGGCGCGTTGCCGGCCTCGCGCAGCCGCGCCGAGTACTTGCGCATCTCCTCCTGCATCCTGAGCGCCGCAAAAATTCCGCGCTGCGGATGGTCCTCGTGCGCCGCCGGCGCGCCGAACAGCGCAAACACTCCGTCGCCGGTCGACTGCACGATATAGCCGTCGTAGCGATGGACCGCGTCCATCATGATTTGCAGCGCCGGATCGACCAGCCTGCGCGCCTCCTCCGGATCGAGATCCTCCATCAAGTCCATCGAGCCCTTGATATCGACGAACAGCGCGGTGACCGTCTTCCGCTCGCCCTCGATCACCGCGGCCGCCGGCTGCTCCGGCGCAAGCCGCACCGCTGGATCCTGCGCCCGCATCGATTGCGACGGCGCCGCCGCTCCCGACTTGTCGGCCGTGCGCTCGGCGCTGACGCCGAGCGGCGCAGCGCATTCGCCGCAGAATTTGAATGCGGGCGGATTTTCAAATCCGCATTGGGGACATCGGCTCTTGAGCGGCGTCGCGCAGTTGCCGCAGAACTTCATCCCGGCCGGATTATCGGCGCCGCAACTCTGGCATCGCATCGATCTGAATGTAGCGGGACAAAACCAGCGCGCCTAGCGGCCTCACCATGGACACCCGGTCGCGCCGGTCAGGAAGCGCATGAACGGCGCCGACGACGCGCAGTCGCCCGCAAAGCGCTCGAGGAAATCGCCCGCGCACGCTTCCTTGCGCGTGTAGTTGGTGCTCGCGATGAAATCCTTGCGCTTCAAATCCGCGATCAGCGGATGATTCGCGTCGTAGCCCTTGGGCGGCCGCACCAGCGAATCTCCTCCGAGATCGAAGCGCTTCTTGAACGCCGGCGCCCCGATCGCCGCGCGCCAGTTCGCCGGGTTGCGCACGATCGCATTGCGAATCTGCGCCAGCGCCTCGCCCTCTGGCCTCCAGATTCCCGCCGCCGCGAATACGCCCTCGGGCTCGAGATGCAGATAAAACCCGGGCGAGTGCATATCGCGCTCGCGAAAATGGGTGAAGTGCGCGGACACGTGAGTCTTGTACGGAAGCTTGTTCGGCGAGAAGCGAACGTCGCGATAGATTCGGATCAGCGAGCCGCCGCTCGGCCGCGGGTCGGCGACGAAGTGACGGCTGAGCTTGCGCAGATGCGGCGCGAAGCCCGCGATGAACGCGAGCATCGGCTCGCGCACGTCGTTTTCATAACGGCTCTTATTGGCGAGGAACCAGTTGCGATTATTGTTGTGCTCGAGCTCCTCGAAGAACTTGAAAAGCTCCGCTCCGAAATATCGCCGCGCCGCCATATGCGCTTACAACAAGGTCGCGCCCATCACGAAAATTAAAACTAAAACAAAATAAATTCGCGCAACGATTTGAAGAACGCGCCCGGATCGTCGCGGTATACGCCGTGGCCGGCATTCGGAAACCGCACCAGCTTCCCGACTCCCGGCGCCAGCGCGTTCACGATATCCTGCGAGTCGGCCAGCGGCGTGATCGGATCCTCGTCGCCCGCCATCACCAGCGTGGGACAGCGGATGCGCCCCAGCTGCGGCAAAAAATTAAACGTCTTGCTCTCGCCGGAGAAGAACGCCGCCGTCAGCCCCTCGTTCATCACGGTCCGCTTCATCCACTCCTCGGGAAGCGGGCGCCGCGTGTAGAGCGGAAAGCACAGCCGCCGATAATCGCCGATCGTATCCGGGCCGGGATTTCCGAAGAAGCGCTCCGCCGCCTCGCGCGCCTCGAGTCCTCCCAGCCGCTCGAACTCCGCCAGCGGCCGCTCGAACGTGATGCGCGCCGCCGTGCTGCTCAGCACCAGCTTGCCCGGATGCTCCGGATGGCGCGTCGCGTATGCCATCGCGACCATCCCGCCGAACGATTGCCCGACCACGATCGGCCGCTCGATGCCGAGCGTCTCGCAGAACGCGCGCACGTCGTCGCCCCACTGCTCGAGGTTCCAGCGCGACTCCCATCCGTAGTCGCTGCGCCCGTTCCCGCGATGGTCGTAGTAAACCACTTGGGCGATATCGGTGAGCTGCGAGAACTCGGGCTTGTAGCCGGAATGATCGAAGCCGGGGCCGCCGTGCAGCAGCACGACGCTCGGCACTTCGCGCATCTTGTCGCCGTCGGGCCGCAGCTTGAGCCCCTCGACGTCGAAGAAGATGCGCACGTCGCCAACCTGGACTTTCATAACGATGATGCTGTAGCCGGTATTCGCGCTCGTCGCAAACGAGCAGCCCCTCAGCCGCGCCGGAGCGCGCGGCCGGGACGCGCGCCGGTATGCTTTCCGTCGGCGACGATCGCGGTGCCGTTGACGAACACGTCGCTGAGTCCGCTGGGATACTGGCACGGGTCGTTGTAAGTGCCGACGTCCGCGATCGTCTTCGGATCGAAAATCACCAGGTCCGCGAAATATCCGGCACGCACCAGGCCGCGCTCGGCGAGGCGGAATTTTTCCGCCGGCATCGCGGTCATGCGATGCACCGCTTCGGCGAGGCTCATCAAGCGTTCGTCGCGCGCGTAGCGGCCCAGCACGCGCGGGAAGGTGCCGTAGAGCCGCGGATGCGGCCGGCTGCCCGCTGCAATTCCGTCGGAACCGATCATGGTCGTGGGATGCCGCAGCACGGTGCGCACGTCCGCTTCGTCCATCGTCTCGACGATCACCACCGCGCCGGCGCCTTCTTCGCCGACGATCCGCTCCGCGGCTGCCGTCTCGGAGAGTCCCCACTGATCGCAGCACTGCTTGAGCGTCATGCCCTCGCGCTCCGGATGCTTCGGCATCGAGGCGAACAGCACCTTGTCTCCCGGCACGCGGCCGAGTCCGCCTTTGCCCTCGCCGAAAGCGTCGTTCTGCAACACCGCCGCCAGGATCGTGCTGCCCGAGGTGTACGGATATTGATCCGCGGTCACTTCGACCCCGCGTTCGCGCGCCTGTTCGATCAAACTCAGCGAGTCGCGCACCTTGCCCCAGTTCTCGCGGCCCGAGGCCTTGTGATGTGAAATCTGGACCGGCACGCCCGCCTCTTCGCCGATTCGAATCGTCTCGCGCACCGAGTCGAGCAGGCCGCCCGCCTCGTTGCGCATGTGACTCGCGTACAGTCCGCCGGTGCGCGCCACTTCGAGCGCGAGCTCGACGATTTCACCGGTGAGCGCATAGCGTCCCGGCTCGTAGATGAGTCCCGTCGAGAGGCCCACCGCGCCCGCTTCCAGAGCCTCGCGGAGCCACTTGCGCATCTGCGCGAGCTCCGGGCCGCTTGGCTTGCGCTGCGCGTTGCCCATCGCGCCGTTGCGCAGCGTTCCATGGCCGGCCAGCACCGCGACATTGAGACTGGCAGGATTCCGATCGATGGTATCGAGGTAGCCGGGATAGCCTTCCCACTTGGGCACCGTCCCCGGGTTGCGCATCGAGGCGAACATCGCGCTCGCGATCCGATATGGCGACGCGCCCATCCCGCAGTTGCCGACCACGTCGGTGGTAACGCCCTGCATGGTTTTGAATTCCATTTCGGGCGTGATGAAGATCGCGAAATCGTCGTGGCTGTGAACGTCGATAAATCCCGGCGCGACCGCGCGGCCGCGCGCATCGAGCTCGCGCGCCGCAGCGCCGTCCACCGCGCCGACGGCGCCGATGCGATCGCCTTTAATCGCGACGTCGCCGGCCATCGGCTCACCGCCGCTGCCGTCGTAAATCGACGCGTTGCGAATCACCAGATCCCATATATTCTCGCTCATCGGGACCTCCGCTCACTCGCCGCAAGAAACCGCGCGGCACTTCGCATCGCGCCCAGCCGCGCGCGCCTACTGCGCTGCGATCCGCTTCGCGGCGCCCACACTCCTCGCGCGCGCGATGGCCGTTGCTCGCGACGCGTTCACTTCTCGATTCGCAGCCGCCACACGCCATCGCGCGCAGCCAGTTGCGTCACCGCGTAACCCTCGGCCTCGGCTGCGCGCGGGATATCGCGCGCGCCGCGCGGATCGTCGAGGATAAGTTCCAGCGTCTCGCCGCGCGTCATCCGCTCCAGCCGCACCTTGGCATGCGCCCAGTTGAGCGGACACTTGACGCCCCGCAGATCGAGACGAATCAGATTTTCCCGCGCCCCCATCTGCGATCACATCTAGCACACAACAACACCACCGTCCCGCCGGCGTCGTTCAACGAGGCGAGTCCGCGAACAGTTAAGTGACTGAAAAAACTAGGAGCGGCGACGGGCTAGTTCGGATGCGTAGTGTGTGCCCACCGTGTCCGCATTTTGTCGTAGCCAATCGCTGAGACGCGTGTTGCACAACGGAGGCTGGTTCGAGACCAAAAGATTTCGCATCAGCCCTTTGACCTCGTCCGCGGTCAGGACGACGTCTCCGAGCAACATGCCGATCGCCTTCGCTGCAGCTAAAGCCACTGTCGGTGGGAGCGGCACGATTACGCAGCGGCTGCGCAGAATGTCCACCATCGTCTTGAGCAGCTCGGCGAACGTGTAAACTTCGGGGCCGACCGCGTCGGTCGCAACGTCCGCGCCACCGTCGATCGATTCGACCGCCTTCGCTGCAAAATCTTCGACGAATACCGGCTGCAACCGATAGTCGCCGCGCCCTGGGATTCCGAAGATCGGAAAGTGGCGCAGAATCCAGGCAATGTTGTTGATCAAGATGTCATCAGGGCCGAACAACACCGTCGGCCGCAGGATGGCATAGGAGATTCCGGCGCCGCGGATGAATTCCTCCAACTGGCCCTTGCCGCGGAAGTACGGGAGGTCGGAACTGGCCGATGGGTTGGTGATACTCACATGGACGAGTCGGCGCACCCCCGCCTGTTTGGCCGTATCGATCAGCACCTTGGTGTTTTCGACGGCGCTCGCGTGCGTCTCTCCGCCCCACGCGAAGCGCACCCAATAGGTGTTGATCAGCACATCGGCGCCGCGGAGGCTCTCGCGCAATTCTTCGGACCTCGAGAAATTGAGCGGGCGAACCTCGACCGCCAAGGGATCGGGAACGCGCGCATGATTGGTTAGCGTGCGCACCCGCAGCCCGCGATCAAGAAGCAACCGCGCGATATAGCGCCCGGTGTATCCAAACGCCCCGGTGACAACGCACAGGCTATCGGATGAGGCCACTTCAGACTTTGCGGCTCTCGCCCTTTGCCTCCGCCCAGCCCTGCTTCAGCGGCACCACGTGATGGAAAAACAGCTTGCGCTCGGCGAAGCGCCACTTGCCGCGCTCGCGCCGATACTTGTCCTCGTAGTAGCCGGCCGCGGTCACGCTCTCGCCGTTGCGCGCGAAGCGCGCCTCGATCGCGCAAGTGCCCTTGGCGTCGTCGCCGGCGACCTCGATGATGTGATTCTGGATAAACGGAATCGCAACCTCCGGCTCGCGGACCGACGCGCGATAAAATTTGAGCAGCGCTTCGCGCCCGCGCACCGCCTTGAAGTCCGCGCCGCTCACGTCGAGCACGCCGTCGTCGGTAAACAGCATCGCGACCGCCTCGCCCTCGCCATGCACCACGTGCCAGCAGTAGCGCGCGGTGAGTTCCTTGATCTCGTCGCGGTCGGCGAGTTCCTGCACCCGCTCTTCGAGCGACTTTGCCATCTCAGTTCTCCTTTTTCGCCGCCGGCACGCCCGCCGCGATCGCCCAGCGCCCGCCCTTCTCGAGCGTGAAGCGCAAAATCGGCATCGGCGCGGGCTCCTTGTACTTCGACTTGAACGCGGGCTCGAGCTGATGCACGAAGTCGCGATCGCCGGGATAGATGAGCGTGTAGAGGCGGTCGTTCCGGACCGTCGCCGGACAGATCGGCGCGATCGCCTTGTCGCGCGCGAGCGCCACCATCGCCTCGAAGCTCGCGCACGGCTCGATCTCGACCAGGTTCTCCAGCGTCGGCGGCACGATCTGCTGCGCCTTCGAATGGTAGAGCGCGATCGCCTCGGCAGCCGTGAGCCATTCGCCGGAAACCACTTCCTCGCGATCGTGGCTCGCGATCTGATCGGCCGGCGCCTGCGCGAGCACGAAACGGGTATCGTAGCGCTTGCGCGCGTACGGCGGAGTCACGATCCGCGACAGATAAAAAATGCGATCGGTGGCAATGCGCAGGCGCTCGCGCTCGACGAGGTCGCGAAAGCTGATCCGATGCGCGCGCAGCTCGTCGCGATAATGCGCGAACCGCTCGCGCGCCGCCGCGTCGGCGAAATCCAGCGCCGCGCCGTCCTCGCGCACGGCCAGCATCACGCCCGCCTCCTCGAACAGCTCGCGCACCCCCGCGATCCAGCACGCGATCGCCTGCTCGCGCGTCAGCCCCTCGCCGAGCAGCCGCTCGAGATCGTGCGCGGGAAGCTCGGCCGCGTGCGCGAGCAGCGCGGGATCGGCGTCGCCGGCATCGACGCCGCCGCCCGGAAACACGTACGCGTCGCCGAAGAAGTCGGCGCCACCGGAGCGGCGCACCATGAACAGTTCGGGCGCGCCGCCGGCGCGCGGGCGAATCAAAATGATCGTGGTCGCGTCAGGCGCGGGCTTGGAAGTTTGCTGCATGCCGGACATTTGTTGTTCGCCACTTGCCGGATGCGGGCTTCGCCAATTCCTAAAGCGTTACTTTAAGTCATGCAGCCTGGGTCAAATTACCAGCGCTCCGGCCGCGATACTACGAAGCAGCCTTGTCGTTTCCAAACCGCTCCTGCGCGCGGGTCAGGACCTTGCGCATCACGGAGAGCGGTTGCGCGCCGACCAGCGGATACTCGCCGAAGAAAAACGTCGGCACGCCGCTGACTCCGCGCTGATTTGCGACCAGCGCGTTGTTCTTGAGCTTGAGATCGTACTTCGGAGATTCGATCGCCTCCGCGACCGCGGCGGGATCGAGTCCCGCCTCCGCGCCGAGCCGCGCCACGACGCCGGCGTCGCCGATGTTCGCGCCCTCGCCGAAGTACGCGCGGTACACGCGCGCCTCGAATGGCGCGTCCATGCCCTGCTCGCGCGCGAACTCCGCGGCCGCGAGCGCAGTGCGCGAGTTGGTCAGCACCGCGGGCGGCTTCATCGCAAGTCCGATTTCGTCGGCCATCGCGCTGATGCGCTCCCACGCCGCTTTGCGCGCGTCGCTGTTGCCCATCCCGTGGATTTTTTCCGGCGCGATTCCCTCCGCCGGCCAGTCGGGATGAATCTGAAAGCCGCGCCATTCGAGCTCGAAGTCGAACTCCGGCTTGAGTTGCCGCATCACTTCGAACCCGATGTAACAAAACGGGCAGATGAAATCCGAGAACATCAGGATCTTGAATGCCATCGCGATTCTCCCGCGCCCACTATAGGACCGCCTCGCGCACGCCGTCCAGCAGCGCCGGTTCGTGCGGCGCCGCTACTTCACCGCGACCGTGAACGTGTAGTCGCCCTTGTCGTGCACATATGAGCGAATCACTTCCTCGATACGGCCCGAGGCGATGTCGGCCGCGATCCGCTCGAGGCCGGTTTCGATTTCCGCCTGATCCGAGGCGTTCGCGAAGCTCGAGATTCCCGCGCGCACACGCGGATCGAGATACATCGCGGGGCGATGCTTGCCGCAGTAGAGAAAGTTATCGCGCAGGTCGGGCCTGACTTCGTATAGCTCCTCGCATTCGATTCGAAAACCCGCGCCGGCGAGAGCCGCGGTCGTGTCGACGCGGTCGTAAGGAGCCGACGCCTCCACGATCATCCGCGGGAAATACTCGGCCACCCAGTAGCGCCGCGTTTGCTCGGCGGTTGCGTTGAGGATCACGAAGCGCGCGCCGGAATCGACGACGCGCGAGACCTCGGTGAACGCACCAACGGCATCGTCCATATGATGATGGACAAAGGTGCAGGTCGCGCCGGCAAACGCGCGCTCGGCAAACGGAATCGCCTCGGCGCGCGCCCGCACCCACGCCGCCGCCGGCTGTTTCTCGCGCGCGCGGTTGAGCATCGTGAGCGCGAAGTCGAAGCCGACTACGCGCAGGCCCGCCGCGCGCATCGCCGTCGTGTAGTTGCCGGTGCCGCATCCGACGTCGAGGTAGCGCGCCCCGTCGCGCGGGCGCAGGTGATGGAGGATGCGGCTCAGCAGGTACGGGTCGGCGCTGCGCGTCGCGTCGTAGCCGATTCCAATTCGATCGTAGAGCGCCATCGCCGATTCTCGCGGTCCCTCGCTTTCGATCCCAAGCCTGCCGCAACCCGATTTTCGAATCCAATCCTTTCACTCAGAGGGTCCATGGGTTCGAGTCCGGGACAGAAACCAGCCGTTTCACTCGGCGACAATTGCGCGAGGTTTGATCGAACCGAGCCGCGAGCAGGATTCGTCCATCGCCTGTTTGCGGAGCGCGAAATACAGCGCGATCGCGCGATCGGCCGGGAACAGGTGATAGGAGGCGATTTCGGGATGGTTGCGCTGCTGGCTCGCAAGCATCCGCATGTCCTGATGCGTGAACACCAACTCGAGGTCGAACTTCGCCGCCAGCCGCGCGACGAACCTGCCGCCTAGCCAGTCAGGGATATAGTCCTGACCGTATCGCGCCCATAACCACGTATGGTCGCGATCGATCGGCGTCGCGCTGGCAACGAATTGCACTCCCCTGGCCACGGTGATCGATGCGAGCGTGGGCAAGCGCAAAGCGTAATTGAAGTCGTAAACCGGCCGCATCCAACCGGGCCGTTCGTGATGCAGCGAGGCTCGCATGCGAATTATTTCGCCGTCAAGCCGGGCCTCCTGAACCTCGACGCGAGTTCCGGCTCCCGGAATGGTAGCTCGATGAACGAACGGCATATGATGTATGTCGCCGAGGTTCTCCATCACGCGAAGGTATGAAACCGCATAGTCACGTTGCACGAAGCTGGTGCGCGGACCCGGATCCGGCGCTTCCGGGAACCACGGGATTTCGGATCCGGATTCCGCCTCGCCGTGCCAATACCAGATAAGACCGTGCGCTTCGCGGACCTGGTGCGGCGGCAAATCGAAACCGCGGGGCACCGCTTGGCCCTCGCCGTTGGCGGGAATCAGCACGCAACGGCCGACGGAGTCGAAGCGCAGCCCGTGAAATGGACATATCAGGCAGCCGTCGCGGACCCATCCCAGGCTCAGTTGTGCCGCGCGATGCGGGCAGCAGTCGCTCATGCACACCGCGGCGCCGCCACCGTCGCGCCACAAAACCAGTCGCTGGCCCAAACGGGTGATGCCGACGGGTTTGCGCGGTTTCAATTTCGAGCAGTCAAAGATCGGATACCACTGATTCGGAATGAAGTCGTCGGGAGTCATGGCTCCTCCTTTGCGGCCGCCGCGGCGCGGGGAAATAACCCGCGCATCGCGATCGCGGTGCCGCGACGGATTTCGTTGCGCACCATATTGGCGCTGATCCTGTCGTTCATCAGGTACGCGGTCATCCAGGTAAAGCACACGCTGTAGAGAACCGTCGCAGCCGGCAGCGGTTCGATGTCGGACGCAAGCAGCCCCTTGCCCCGGTATTGCTCGAGCAGCGAAGCAAGCTGCGTCACCAACCGGGTGTCGGCTTCGAACAGGCGCTGCCCAACGGTGGACGGCGCTGCGATCGCGGCGCCGAACAGTTCGCGCCACAGCCGCCGATCGTCGCGCGTGAAGTCATCAAGAAAAATCTCGGTCAACGCGGAAACTGCCGCGAGCGGGTCGCGCGGCGGGTGGTCAACAATCCTTTTGCCGCGCGCGAGCAGCGATTCCGTTTCCCGCCTCACTATCGCGAGAAGCAGGACCGATTTGGACGGGAAGTAGTTGTAGATGGTGCCGACCGCGAGGCCTGCCGCGGCCGCAACTTCTTCCATCGCGACCCCGTCGTAGCCCCGCCTCGCAAACAGCCGTTGCGCGGCGTTGACGATCCGGCGCTCGCGCTCCCGCTTCTGGCGGTCGCGCCGTCCGTGAGCTGACGCAGTCAAAGATGAATCCATTCATTCTTTTTATAGGCGCCGCGCGGCGCGGCCGTCAACAAATCTGAACGGATTCATCTTTGGGCGGGCGGCCCGATCGCCGGACCCTAGAAAGCGGCCAGAAGACCCAGGACTCCGAAACATGAAATCAGCAGTACCATTCCGGTGCGAAGCCCGTGCGCTGCCCATTCCCGGCTGGTGATTCCAAGCCGGCTCGCAGCGACGATGTTGGGGATGTTGCCTGGAATAAGCATTCCGCCGCTAATCAGCAGGCCAAGCATCGCAAACCGCTGTTGATCGCGGCTCAGTGCGGGACCGATCTCCACTGCGGCCAGGGTCGCATTGTCGACCACCGCCGAGATCGTGTTGAGCCAGAACAGCAACGCGCCTGGAAGATTGCGCACGTAGGCGTCAACCACGGGCCGGAGTCCGGATGAAAGTCCGACCAGGCCGACAATAAAGATGTAGACCTTGCCCGCCCGAATCAGGACACGCGCCCACGAATCGCTCTCCGCGACGAGATGCGGCGCGGACCGGCGTTCTCCTTCCCGCACGAAAAGCGTCGGTATTGCGACCATTACGATTCCGACGATCACGAATGCGCCGAGGAGTCGCGCCAGGTACCAGAAGTCGGCGTGCAGCGCGGCCAGAACCAGCGTACTGGCCGGCATCCCCAACGGCGTCATGACCGCGCCTAACCCAATTGCAAAGCATCCGAACACCGTCATCGCGACCTCTGCGGATCGATCCATCTTCAGCAGAGACACGGCTTCCGCGAAAACCAGAGCCGCCACCACTGCGGTGATGAAGCCGGCCAACAGTCCCAGGACGATCGTCAAGCCAAAGCACAGCCAGCGCTGGCCAAATACTCTGACTCCACGTGAGAGCAGCCGATCGAGACGTACCTGCAGCAGGCGGAACGCGATCCCGAATAGCAGCACCGCCGAGGTCAGGGCGACCGGCTCCCGCAACGCGGCTCTGACCAGTGCGAAACTGAATTGTCCCGCCACCGCAGAAGTGATCGTTCCGGCGATCAGAAAGAATAACTCGACGTTGCGCTCGATCGGTTTCACCAGAATTGGACCGAGCAGAACCGCGAGGATCGTCAAGAAGGTAAGGATCAACGCAATCATGTTCCCGCAGACTAATGCAGCAATGAGGAGTTGGTGCAAACCACGGAAACGGCTGGAACTCTTTTCCTCAAATATTTCGATGATGCGGAGCGAACCGGTACGGCTGGATAAGTATTGTGTGGAAAATGTGACGATTCTCATCGAGGCCTTCGTGATGGCGCTGCGGTATGCGAGAGGGCGAACAGCCTCGGCCGCGAGTTGTAGTAGATCGACCAGAAACCATTTAAGAATTTCTCATCGCCACTTTTGCCGCTGCGCTTGAACAAAGCAGCGAATCAAATCGTCACCAGAACTAGAGGTGCCCCCGCTCGAGCTGCGACCGAGGTCGCGCTTTCATCCGAGCTCTTCCCCTGGGCGACCCGGTGGCCGCTCGCCCGTGGCATCGCGGACAACGCAACGTCTTCAGGCAAGGAGGCAAGAATATGCCGAAGCGCATTCGTGTGTCGTTCTGCCACGGAGCGGGGACACTAATCGCGATCGTGATCGGGATCGCGATGGCCGCTCCGCCCGCCAACGCGATGGTCAAACCGGGCGAAATGATCACGCCCGAAAACGCACCGCAGGTGAGAGACCTGGTCTCGCCTGGCGTTTACTACAAAGTGGTCAACGGGATGTCGATGAAAATCGTCCCGAGCCAGCGCATCGATTGGCCGCCGCCGTATCGCGACGCAACCGAGAAGTACGCCGACCAGGTGAGGCTGTCGCCGGATGGGCGCACGGTCGAGAATTACGTCGCGGGCCAGCCGTTTCCGTTCGTCGATCCCGATGATCCGAGGGCCGCGACCAAGATCATCTGGAACAATGTATTCAGGCCGATCACGACCGACGATTATGATCTGCGCTACTTCTCGTGCGAGAACGTGATCACGGGACGCAACCGCCCGTATCGGGTGCTCGACGAAATCGATGTGGGCCATTACGCGGGTTACAATGAGGTTGGCCGCACCGAGGTGGAGCCCCTGCCGATCGATCCTGACTTCAAGGCAACCGGCCGCTACTGGCTGTTCGGCCTGTACCCAATCATGTCGCCCGAAGGCATGCGCGGCGCCGGCTTCATTCGCTATCGCTACCAGGATCCCGCCAAGGCCGACGACATCTGGTCATGGAACACCGGAACGCGCAGGCTGCGCCGGCTCAATGAAGGCATGATGAGCGACGCGGTCACCGGAGCGGGACTACCCGGCGAGGGCGGCGGCAATATTGTCGTTTTCGACCCGGATCACTATTCGGGCTTCAACGCGAAAGTCGAGGAGTACAACTACAAGTTCCTCGGCGACCGGACGATGCTTGGCGTAGTCAATGCCGCGCATTCTCCCGAAGTGACTTGTATGACTGACGGCGGCGGCAGTGCGTGTCCCGAGAACTGGGAGTTGCGCCGCATGTATGTAGTCGAAGCGGACCCGCGCAATGCTGACAACTCCCAGGCGCTGCAGTCGCGTACCATTCTCTACATAGACAGTGAGGTGTGGTATCCGCTCTACGAAGACGCGTACGATCGCGCCGGCCAGTTGTGGCAAAATCACATCTACTGGCTGACCTATCGCGATCGTCCCGTGCCGGATGCGCGAGTGGCTATTTATCCGTTCAAGCGCGGGTTCGTAGTCGGCGCGGCCGCCACTGACGAGCAGACCGGAATGGCCGCGATGTGCTATCTGCCCGGCCACGACACTCCCGAGAAGGAATGTTGGTACATCAACATGGGAGAGGTGGGCCGCGACTTCTTCACTCCGCAGGCGATGAAGCTGGCAGCTCCTTGAGTAGACAGTCGTCGCTCGATCGCAGGCGGGCCGCTCGCTCAGAGGCCAGGCATCGCACGATCGAACGAGGGTCGGTGGCGCACGCGCGGTGCCGCCGGCCCTTTTTTTGTGCGCCGTTATAAGCCGGATGCTGCAGGAACCGCTCCGTTCTCGAGAGTCAGCCTCCGCGCAGATAGAAATCTCAAAGTGGAACCACGGATCTGGTCAGCGCCGTACTAATGCGCCATTGTGCTGATCGGAGAGGCACATGGCCGGGGCAGCTACTTCTCCCGTCCTTCCACGCCCGAGTGCTGACGAAACCGCGGCCGGCAAATGGCTGATCGCCGCCTCGGTGATGCTGGGCACGTTTTTGTCGGTCATGGATGCGACGGTGGTCAACGTCGCGATGCCGCACATGATGGGCAGCTTCGGCGCCGACCTGCTTACCATCACCTGGGTATCGACCTCCTACAGCATCGCCGAAATCATCATGGTCACGATGGCGGCGTGGCTGACCGCGCTGTTCGGCCGCAAACGGCTTTTTCTCGCCTCGATGGCGCTTTTCATTGTTGGCTCGATACTCGCCGGCACCTCCAGAACTCTCCATCAGATGATTTTCTACCGCGTGATCCAGGGTATCGGCGGCGGCAGCCTCATGCCCTGCTCACAGGCGATCGCGCGCGAGACGTTTCCTCCCGCCGAGCAGGGCATGGCGATGGCGATCTACAGCATGGGCGTCGTCCTCGCGCCCGCCATCGGTCCGGTGGTGGGCGGATACCTGGTCGACAAGTACGGTTGGGAATGGGTGTTCTACATCAACGTGCCGTTCTGCATCATCGGCCTGATGATGGTGAGTGCATTCGTTCACGATCCCCCCTATCTCAAGCGCGGCGTTCAGCGCATCGACTGGACCGGAATCGCGCTGCTGACGGTCGGCCTCACGGCGAGCCAGGTAGTGCTCGAGCGCGGCGAGGAAGTGGATTGGTTCGCCTCCAACTGGATCATCGTTGGAACGATCATCGGCGGCGCCGGACTGATCGCTTTGGTGATTTGGGAGCTGATGCGGCGCGAGCCGATAATCGATTTCCGGCTGTTCAAAAACCGCCTGCTCAGCATCGGTTGTGCGATCAGCTCGGCCACCTCTTTTGCGCTGTTCGGGTCAAGTTTCCTCCTGCCACAGTTTACCGAGACCCTGCTCGACTTCCCGGCCTACCAGGCGGGAATGGTGTTGATGCCGCGGGCGGTCGCGATGTTCGCGGTCATGCCGATAGTGGGTCGCCTGTATAATTATGTAAGTCCGAGAATAATGGTCGCCTCGGGTATCCTGATGCTGTGCTACGGATACTGGACGCTCGCACACTTTAATCTTTACGTCGGCTTCTGGAGTTTCGCGCCCGTCCTGATCCTTACCGGCATGGGAATGGGCGTCTCGATGGTGACTCTGAACACCGTGGCGTTGAGCACGGTGCCACGGCCGTCGATGACCGGTGCGTCCGGACTCAGCACGCTGACGCGCCGCGAATCGGGAAACATTGCTTATGCGTTGCTGGCGACAGTCGTGGCGCGCCGCATCCAGGTTCATCGGTCGATGCTGGTTTCCAACATTTCCCAGCTCAACCAGAATTTCGTGCGGGCCGACCAGGGCTACACGGCAACCCTGCTGCGCTATGGCTTCAATTCGGCCACGGTTGGCACACGCGATCTCGCAATGGTCAACTCGGTGGTGAACCGGCACGCAACCATCTTGGCCTACAACGACGTATTCTTCCTGTTGATTCCCGTTCTGTTGGCCTCGCTGCTGTTGGTGTTCCTCCTGCCGAGCCGCGGCTACATCCCCGAACATCAGCCGCCGGAGCCTGCTGATTAGCGCAAGCACCGGAGACAGGCCCTTCCTTGATAGAGACGAATTGCCGCCCGCGAGACTCCACGCATCTGCGCAGCCAATTGTCGAAGTCGAACCTCACATGGTGAGCGACATCGAGAGAGTCGAGCTCGAACCGCTCGGCCAACCGCAGCTCATCCGTTCCCTTCACTTCGTCGTCTGGAACTCATCGGGCAGCAAATGCATGACCTGAGACAGACGCGATGCTTGCCTGCGGGCGCGCCGCGTGGTTTCGTCGATGTGTTCACCTCCGCCGGAGTGCCAGCCAGGATTTTATGAGCAAGCTTTCGAGCCCGTCACCTGAAGAAGTTATCGACTACTCGAACTTCGCCTCGGTCATCACCGGCGAAGGCGATTGGATTCCCGCCGGCTTTCCGCAGGCCGACGGTACTTTCTGGCAGTACCAGGAACCGAACGCCGTCGTGATCATCCAGGACGGTTTCCTGCGCGTCGCGGCGGCGCCGTACACGCGCGGCCACAATTCGATTCAGATTCTCGACAACGCCAAGCACATGTACTTCAGCACCCGGAACTTCGCGCCGCCCGAGCACGGAACTATCGCATTCTCGCTCGATCTCGCCGCGACGATCGTGGACGGCGTGCCCGGCGACCTGTACGACGCGTTCGTCTCCTTCAACGTGCTCGATTTCTCGACCGGCGCGGCGCTCGATTTTTTTGTCGGCAACGACACCATCGCGACGGTGTACGGCAAGCTGCCGTTTCCGGGCGTGCCCGACGTCGCGCCGGCGCACGGCCCGCGCTACTTCTGCCTGTTCGAGGAAATTCGCAACGCGACCCGCCCCGGCCAGCAGCATCATTTCGAGATCGCCTGCGATTCAGCGGCCGAACGCGTGACGTTCTCGATCGACGGCACCGAAGTGCGCCGCTACTCGAACGTCCCGTTCAAGCTCGGCGCGTGCACCCTCGCGCTCGGCCTGATGAGCGAGAAGGACATCGCAGCCGGAAAGGGCAGCGTGTCGTGCCACGGACAGGGCGCGGTCGGCAAGTGGGGCAATATTAAAATCGCGCGCCGGCCCGCATAGCGCGCAGCCCGCGCAGCTCACGCGCAGGCAAGCTTGCGGTTACTTCACGCCGGGAAACGCCAGCGTGAAGCCGCCGTCGACCAGAATTGTTTGCGCGGTCAGATAGCTCGCCGCCGGCATGCAGATCAGGCATGCGACCGCCGCGACCTCATCGATCTTCGGCAGGCGCTTCATCGCGGAGCGCTCCGCGCATCGGCTCTGGAAGTCCTCCCACGTTTCGCCCAGGTACTGCGCGTAAAAACGCGACGAGTCGGTGTCGATGTAACCGACGTTCATCCCGTTGACGGTGATCCCGCGCGGGCCGAGCTCGAACGCGAAATCGCGCACCATGCTTTCCAGCGCCGCCTTCGCCGCGCCGAGCACGCCGTGCCCGGGCAGGTTCCGAATCGAGTCGATGCCGGAAATCATCAGCACGCGCCCGCCGTCGGTCATGACCTTGCTCGCCTCCTGCACCGCGGCCATAAATCCGCCCACGCTCAAATTAAAAGTGCGCAGCAGATTGTGCTGTTTGGATTCGAGCAGCGGCTTGAACGCGGTCGCGGCGGCGTTGGCGATCAGAATGTCCAGGCGGCCCAGCTCGGATGCGGCGCGCGCCACCATCGCGCGCACTTCGGCGTCGTTTTCCAGGTCGGCCTTGACGAGGATCGAGCCGGGCGCGATCGCGCCGACGTCGGCGAGCGTCCGCGCGGCACTCGCCTCGTCGCGCCGGTAGTTCATCGCGACGGTGGCGCCAAGCCGCGCCAGTCCGAGCGAAATCGCGCGGCCGAGTCCGCGCGTGCCGCCGGTAACGAGAGCGACTTTCCCCTTTAGGTCATGCATGGCCGCGAGCTTAGCACGCGAAATCGCCGCGCCAGCAATGGCGCGATCGGCCGCGTTAGCATTCGCCGCAGAGCGCGAGCCGCCTCTCAGCGCTTGCCGTACAGTTCGGCACGAACGTCGGGCAGCACCGAGGAGCCGTCGCCGCGGAGCGTGCGCGGGTTGAAGTCCTGGTGCTCGACGCGAACGGCGATCTCGTCATCGGCGACGTCCGACGGCGTCGCAAATGCGACGCGGCCGTCCGCCCGCGTGATGGCCTCGCCGAGCACCGCGCCGCCGCGGCCGCGCACCACGACGCTGGCGCCCGTGACCGGAGGACGCTCGCCGTCGGGCAGACTGTCGTTGTGGAGCACGGTGACGCTGATGCTTCTCAGGTCGCGCGCGCGATTTACCTCGACCTGCAGGTCGTGGAGATAGATCATCGGCTCGGCGTACACGCCCTTGATGCCCAACTTGGCCGGCTCGCACGACGGGTTGGCCTTCAACTCGACGCGCTGCGCGGCCATCCCATGGTCGGAGGTCAGCACGAACAGCGTCGAATCGAACAGCCCGCGCTGCTTCAGCATCTCGAAGATGGTCCCGATGCGCTGGTCGGTGCGGAAAATCGCCTCGCGCAGACCTTCGTGATGGGGCCCGTAGTCGTGGCCCGCGCCGTCAGTGAGCACGAACTCGTGCGCGACGAATCGCGGCGGCTGGTCGTCGCAATGATCGAACAGGTTGAGCGCCTGCGCCATGCCGCGGATGTCGACGATCTCCTCGCGCCGCATCTCGGGCATGTCGTCGGCCAGCCATCGCGGGCTGACGTCGCTCGACATCTCGGCGGTGAGCGCCTTGAGCCGCGTTTTGTCGCCGACGATACGGCGCTCGAACGCCGCGTGGTCCGCGCCGCGTCCCTGCGGCTCGTTGATCGAGGCGGTGATCGTTCCCGGGCCGTACACGCGCTTGAACGCCTCGTACAAAGTCTCGACGCCGGCGCCCAGGTAGCCCTCCATCTCGAACACGTTGCCCTGGATCGGCACCGTCTGGCGAAGCTCGCGCAGGTGGACGGTCGGATTGACCACGTCGTGATGGCCGCACCATGCGCCGGTCAGAATCGTCGAGTGGCTCGGCCAGGTGATGCTCGGGAAGTTGACGATCGACCCGTGCGAAAGCATCGCACCCCGCGCAACCATCGCAGCAAGGTTGGGAATCGCATCGGCATTATGCTCAAGCAGATAAACCAGCTCAGAATGCGACAGACCATCAAGCAGAATCAGGTAAACCCGCTCAGCAGCATTGGCAACGTCGGCAGCGTCAAGGTTGGCAACGCCGGCAGCGTCGCGCTTGGCAACCTCAGCACCGTCAAACTTGGCAACCTCGGCAGCGCCCGAAACGTCGCGAATATCGGCATTGGCAACCTCGGAACCGTCGCGAACGTCGCGAAAGTCGGGTTTGGCAACCTCAGCAGGAGCAAGGTTGGCAACCTGGTCAAGCACACGCCCATCCTGCCGCAAAAGATAAGTTCGCGCCGGCCGCCCCGCCGCGCCGACGCCATCGATCGTCGGGAAGCGCATCAGATGCGCGATCGTCGGCGCGATATCGACATGGCGCGCCGCGATGCGAAAGCGTCCCGCGCGAACGCCCGGCCCCGCGAACACCAACGGCGCGCGGCACTGCACGACGTCGAGCGCGCCGTGCTGCCCAGCCTGGATTCCCCAGGCGTAGGACTTGGCGCTCACGGCCAGGTCGGGGGCGCGCGGACTGTCGAAGAGCTGCGCGATTCGCTCATACGCGTACGGATGGGTGAGCACGTGCGGCTCGTGGAACGCGCGGTTCGCATCGTCGTCGGGATTGCCGCTCAGCGCGGCCGCCGAGAGCTCTTCGGCGATCGTCGAGATCGCAAACGGATCCTGCTTGTCGACCGGATTGTCGCCGATCTGCTCGATCAGCTTGAACACCAGCGCGCCGTCATCCTCGACGTAGCGCTTGAAGCGGACCATGCCGCGCCGCGACCAGATTTCGTACGCGTCACCACGATGAGTCGCGACCAGGTCGACTTGTTCAGACGCTGGCGCGGTCGCCAGCAGCGCAAGCAGAGTCCGGTCGCCCGACTCGAACTGGTTGGGGTCGAGTCCCTGCCCTCCCGCGCGCTCGGGCCCATGCTCTTGCAACATTCGAATTTCAGCTCCTGGGCCATTGTGGCCGAGCTTGACGCGCGATGGCAAAGCGAATCAAATTGCGCGCGTCTTACTGTGTTCATAATTGTGGCGCGGACTCCATTGCACCGGCGGCGATTTGCTCGCCATAGTGAATTCATCAAAACGGAAAGGCAATCGGTTGAGGAGCCAGACCGGGGGGAGAGATTCGAATATGCCTATTGAAGACGGGTCGTCAGAGTCGCGGATCGGCAAGGGAGCCAAAGCATCGGGCAAGCTGAGCTTTCGCGGCTCGATAAAAATCGAGGGCGAGGCGGAAGGCGAAATTTCCGGTGACGAGATCATCATAACCACTGGCGCGATAGTCAGCGCCAGGATTGCGGCGGCGCGGGTTTCGATCGCCGGCGCGTTCAGCGGCGAAGTCGTTGCTCGCGAGCGGGTCGAGTTGCTGCCCACCGCCAGAGTGCAATGCACGATTTCGACGCCGAGCCTGGTGCTCGCCGAGGGCGCGACGTTCGACGGCGATTGCAAGATGCCGCACAACGGCAAACTCGCGGCGGCGTAGCGAGGAGTTCGCGCCGCGCGGTTATCGCTGCGTCACCGGCGTCAGAGTCGCCTCGATGCCGCGATTGTCGCGACGGCTCAAGATGCGCCCCGCGGCGTCGATCTCGATCTGCTCGGAATCGCCCATCCTGGTTTCGTAAATCCATACATTCCCGCCGCTGGCGCGGTGACACGACTGCTTGTAGACCGCCGCCACCAGCGTGGCTGAGTCGATCACGGCCACTCTGCCGGTCCATCGCGGCTCTCCGCGTTCGCGCAGATGCGCGAGAATCAGCGCGCGGAAAAGAATCAGGTCGGTGTCGACCTCGCGGAAACGTCCAAGTTTCACCGCGACCACATTGCGCCCCGCGAGCGCGCTGACGCTGCCGCGGAGGAAATCCTCGGCGACTTCGTAACTCGCGTCGCGAGTGAACGGCCCGCGCGCGTATCGCACCGCGATCCGTCGCACACGGCCGACGTGGTCCAGCTCGGCCTCGGCTTCGAATCGGCTCGAGGCGTTTGCGGATAGCCGTACGCCGCGGATGCCACGCTCGTCGAGGGTATCTTCTTCGACCGCGACGAGTTCCGCGCCGCGGCGAATCTCGTAGCGATATTCACCGGCGGGAATAATCATTTCGGCTTTCCGCCGAGGGCTGGCAGGCTCGGCCATGGCGGGTTCGTCAAGCAAGCTTATCAGCCGCGCCGCGAGATCAGGCGCCGTCTCGCCGTGACGGAAGTAAACGCATACGTCGCCGTCGCGCGCGAGCTCGCGGATCCGCGCCGCCCATTGCGCCAGCGTGGCATCGTCGTACTCGTCCTTCCTCAGCCGAATATAGGCCAGTGGCGCGGTCCGGATCAGCGGAGGCTCGGGAATGCTTTCCGTCTGGCCGATACAGAATGCGGCGCCGCGCTTCCGTAGCTCTTCGAAGACCGCGTCGTCGAACCACGACGGGTCGCGGAACTCGAACACCACGCGCATCTTTTCCGCCGCGAACGCGAGGAATCCACTCAGCAGCGGAAGATCGCGCTTCAATCCGGGCGGAAGCTGAAACAGCACGGGCCCAAGGCGCTCGCCCATCGACGCCGCAAGCGTCGCAAAGCGATCGACGGCCTCGTCAACGCCGCGCAGCCGCGCCTGATGCGTGATGCGCTGCGGCGCCTTGAGCGCGAAGCGAAAGTCCGCCGGCGTCTCGCTCGCCCATCGCTCCAACAGCTCGCGCCGCGGCATCTGCCGAAACGTGTAGTTGATCTCCACGGTCTTGAGACGCTCGGCGTAGTACGCGAGCATCTTCGGGCCCTTGAGATCGCTCGGATAGAAACGGCCGAGCCATTCCTTGTAGCTGAAGCCCGAGGTCCCGATTCGGATTTGCGCGGGCGCGCTAGCCATGCCCGCACCCTATCCGCGCCGATTCGGTTGGACAAGCTCGGCGCGCCTTTGCTACAGCGCGAATCAGATCGGCGCTGCGCGACGCGAGCAACGGCGCCGATTGATCTCGCGAAGCGGCGAGGCGAAAAATCGATGAACTGGCAGGAGTATTACCAAGCGAGGCTGATCGCGCCCGAGCAGGCCGCTGCGATGGTGAAGCCCGGGATGCGGGTCAACTTCCCGCTCGCCGCGGGAGCGGTGATGCAACGCGCGCTGTATGCGCGAGCGGAGCAGCTCGATGGGGCGATCGATGTCCGCTTCAACGCGCCGGCCTTCGATGCCGGATGGTTCGCGCGCGATCTCAGCGCGTTTCGCATCGAGTTCGAGCTGTTCATCGGCAACCTCGGGCGCCCGGTGCACGATCGCCAGGCCGCGGCCTATCTCCCCAATCTGTTCTCGACCGCGTTCAAGGCGCACGACGAGCGCCCGGGCGAGGAGAAGCCCATCGATTTCACTTTCGTCAACGTGACGCCTCCCAACTCCAAGGGCTTCGTCAGCTTCGGACCGTTTCAATGGAACAAGCGATCGTATGTGCGCCACGCGCGCCACGCGGTGGCCGAGGTCGACGCGACCCTGATCCGCACCCACGGCGACGTGTGGATGCATGTGAGCGAGTTCGACTATTTCGTCGAGGGTACGCCGCCGCCCCCCGACCCCGCCGCGATCGAGCGCGCGATCGAGGCGCTCGAGCCCGAGAAGCGCGCCGGTATGCGCGCGATCGTCGCCGAGGTCGGCCTCGAGCGCATCTTCCCGGTCGCCGGGTTCCTGCAACGCCTGCCGCTTGGCGATATCCGCACCGTGCTTGGAATCGCGGTGCCACCGCCCGCGTACCTCGCAATCGCGGGGCACCTCGGCGAGGTGGTGCCCGACGGCGCGACCATCCAGATCGGCGCCGGCGAGCCCAGCTCGCAGATGGCGCGCCTGGGCGCCTTCGATCGCAAGCACGACCTGGGCGTGCATAGCGAGATGGTCGCGCCGGGAGTCGCAAAGCTGGTCGACGCCGGGGTGATTACAGGCCGGCGCAAAACAATTCATCCCGGCAAGGCGGTGGCGATCGCCTGGTCGGGCTCCGACCCCGACGATCTGAAAATCATCGACGATAATCCAACTTTCGTATTACACGATCCCGAATTCGTGCTGAACATCGCCACCATCATGGCGAACCACAAGCAGACCTCGATCAACAACGCGCTGAGCGTTGACTTGACCGGCCAGATCGCGGCCGAGACCGTCGTCGGCGCGCGCATGATCAACGGTAACGGCGGTCAGCCGGAAACCCACATCGGCGCGTTTCTCTGCCCCGGTGGCCGCGCGATCACTCTGCTGCCATCGACTGCGCTCAACGGCGCGCTGTCGCGAATCGTTCCTCAGCTCGAAGCCGGAGCACTGGTCACGGTGCCGCGCTTTTTCGCCGACACGATCATCACCGAGTACGGTGTCGCGCGTTTGCTCGGGAAAAATCATCGCGAACGCGCCGCCGAGCTGATCGCCGTCGCGCATCCTGACCATCGCAATGATTTGCGTCAGGCCGCGACACGTCTGTTTGGCTGAAAACGCGCCTGACGACCAGATGCCACAGTAGCTCAAAAATACGTGCGTAAAGCGGTTAAAACGGTGACTAGATTGCCACAGTGGGTCTAGCGCAGGGGTCTATTATCAAACCTCTCTTTTATGGTAGCTTCTTCCGCCTGTTTTAGGATATTAAGGCTTACTAAAGAGGTTTGAGCCCGATGGAGTCGTCGACCAAGGTTCTGACGGTCAATGAGCTAGCCGAATATTTGCGAGTACATCGCTCGACCATCTATCGATTATTGAAGAAGGGACAACTCCCCGGCTTCAAAATCGGCAGCGACTGGCGCTTCAACGTCGAGGTAATTGACGAATGGCGATTGCGCCAAGGACCCGGAGTCCTCGGCGAAGCAGACGCCGAGGCGCCGGTTGAAGCTGCGCTCCGAGTTTCGCGAAATTCATAGTCTCTGCATCTTTTACACACCGCAAGTTGTTTCTGTGTTCGCGGCCCGCGTAAACTTACCGGGCGATGCCGACCGACGTTTCACACAAGACTGGATTTTTTACCGAGTCAGTCATCCGTGAGATGACGCGTCGCGCGCTGAAGTCCGGCGCGGTAAATCTCGCTCAGGGATTTCCCGACTTTGCGGCGCCGACGGCGCTCAAGGAAGCCGCCAAGCGCGCGATCGACGAGGACTATAATCAGTACGCCATCACGCACGGCTCACCCAACTTCCGCCGCGCGATTGCGGACAAGGTGCGCGCCTACAACGGCATCGCATGCGATCCAGACCTGAACGTGACGGTCACCTGCGGAGCGACCGAAGCGATGGTGGCTGCGATGCTCGCGGTGATCAATCCGGGCGACGAGGTCGTCATCTTCGAGCCGTTTTACGAGAACTATGGCCCCGATGTGATCCTGGCGGGCGCCAAGCCGCGCTACGTCGCACTGCGCGACCCGGATTTCGCGATCGATCGCGAGGAGCTGGAAGCCGCCTTCGGTCCGCACACCAAGGCGGTCGTGATCAACACGCCCCACAATCCCAGCGGCAAGGTGTTCACGCGCGCGGAGCTCGAAATGATTGCGGCATTGTGTCGGCGGCATGACACGCTCGCGATTACTGACGAGATTTACGAGCACATCATCTATGGCGGCGCGCGCCATGTCTCGATCGCGACTTTGCCCGGGATGGCAGATCGGACGATTACCATCAGCGGACTGTCGAAGACTTACTCGATCACCGGATGGCGTCTGGCGTACGCGATCGCGTGCGAGCGGCTGACTTCCGCGCTCCGCAAGGTGCATGATTTCCTGACCGTCGGCGCGCCGCATCCGCTGCAGGAGGCGGGCGCGGTCGCGCTCCGGTTGCCGGAGTCTTTTTACGCGGAGCTCGCCGCGATGTACGAGCGCAAGCGCGCGATGCTGTTGCGCGCGCTCAGCGAGGCGGGCCTCGAATGCCGCACGCCGGCGGGCGCGTACTACATCATGACTGAAATCGGCCACCTCGGTTTTAAAGACGACTTCGCGGCGGCAGACTTCATGCTCGAAGAGGTGGGAATCGCGGCGGTCCCCGGCTCGAGCTTCTATCATCGCGCCGAGCTGGGGCATCGCAAGCTCCGCTTCACGTTTTCCAAGAGCGATCAGACGCTGGAGGCCGCAGCCGAACGGCTAAAAACGCTGCGCAGCAAGCTCGCCTCCCGCAGGAGTTGAGGCTTGAGCGGCGCGGCGCGCGGCTAGGAGCCCTTGCCGCCGCGAATCGCGCGCATCCGCGGCCGCTCGATCCCGCCGGACAGGTAGATCAGGACGGTCCATGCGCTGCGCGTGTAAGGGAAAAACACGAACACGGCGGCGACCGCGATTACCGACAGAATCACCATCTGAGTGAAGTCGGAGAAATTGGTTCCGAACGAAAGTATCGCCCAGCCCACCAGGAACGCGCCGGTGGCGACGGCGTAGTCGAGATACATGGCGCCCAGCGATTCGCCGGGATCCTTCCAGAACACCGAGTGGCAATTGGAACAGTCCCGGTTCATGTGAAAGTGCGAGCGGAAAATCGCCCCGCGGCCGCATAGCGGACATTGGCGGGCGATCGCGCGCGCGATCAGTGTGCGTCCTGATTCCATGACTGATCGATTCTTACTCCACAGCCGTCGCGAGACCAGTCCAAATCGAATATGTAGCGGCGGCCCGGCGCGCAAACTCCATCTCACCGAAGGCGGTGAGAGCCAAAGACCGCGCCGTCGCGATCGCTAGAGACTGTAATTGAGGCCGAGCTCGGGACCGAACATCTGTACGCGAATCAGATTCTCTACGCCGCTGCCGCTCTGATCGTACTTGTAGTAGGTGTAGTTTATTCCGCCGTAAGGATTCACACCGTGCAGCAGCTCGGGATTGTCGTAGATGAGCCGCCAGTGAGTCTCGAAGCCAGATTGCGAGTCGTAGACGGTGCCGTTTTCGCTGCGTCCCGAGTTCACCTTGTTGATCCAGTTGCCTTGCGCGGTAACTTCCAGCGCCACCTTCTGCGCGATCCACTTGCGCGCTTCCATCCCGATGACCGGAACCGGCAGTCCCTTGTCGTGAAAGCGCATCCGACCCTCGAACAGTGACGTACCGGTGAATTGAGGACTGCCGTCATTGATGCGGAAGTCCAGGTAGCTGAACTCCAGTCCGACCTTTGCCCTCACGTCCCATCCCTGCAGCCAGCGTGGAAGCTCGGTCTGCGAATTTTCGTAGAGCGGCGTGAGCCGGCGCACGTAGTAGCCGCCAACCGTGAACCATCGCGTGCCCTTGGTCGATAGAGTCTGGTTGGGCGCGAGCGTGGCGCCACCGAAACCGAGCGGGTAAGTGACGTAGTTATCGCCATAGACGGCGAAGTATCGTGACTGGAGCTGCGCGCCGCTCTCGTCATTGAACCAATAGGTGATTTGCACTTCGGGCAACTGCATCTGATCGTTCCCGAGGTCGCTTGGCAGGTGGATGTAAGCTGAGCGCTCCGAATTGATCCGCCGCTTCACCATGCTGTTGGAAGTGATGAACTGATAATTGTCGCTGGCTTCGATATCCCACTGATGAGCTTTCGGCGTCATCAGGCTGAAACCTTCCTGCTGGCTATTGGCCCGCCACGTTCCGTACTGCTCCTTTGGAACGCCCGCTGGTTGCGGCGAGGCGGTGGTGCCAAACGATTGCGGCGGATTGTACGTGCCGGCACTGCTGCCGTTATTCAATGGCTGCGCCTGGCTGGTCGCGACGGGCGGAGTGGGTTGAGCGCTAAGCGGCGCAGGCTGAGTATTTGTCGGGCTGACGTATGCCGGTGGCGGGCTGGGAACAACAGAGGTCTGGAACTGACTATTTGAATCAGTACCGAAATTCTGCGGTGGCGGACTGCTGGGAGGAACGTAGGCAGGCGCCGGACCGTCAGTGCCGAAGCTGCCCGCAAATGAGTTGGGCACACTCGCGAACACTAGGAACGCTATGGCGAGCCAGAGCCATCGAAGACGATGATTGGGCCGCATTGCGGGCCATGCTGTACCAATCACAGTCGAATTTCAAGGGGACTTACTGAGCTTTGGGCGGTTTCGCTGTCTCCTGAAGCGCGGGAGCGGGAGTTCCAGGCGCGGAGGCAAACGAATCCGGCAAATCACGCACCGGAGTTATCCTGATGGCGACGATTTTGCCCGCGTCGAACTTCTCGCGCGACGGGCGCGCGATCCAAATCCTGGCGAGCAGATATTTCTCCGGATAGTCGCCGATAATCTTGTCTTGCAGAGCTTTGTCGGTGGTGATTTCGGCGGTCCCAATCAAAGCCGCGCCGGTTCGGGTTCCGATCCAAATCAGCGCCGGACTGCCGCGGCGAATCCTCTTGGCTTTCCAGCTCTGCGGGCCGGTGTCGATCAATATCTGGTGATCGGCGGTGGTGGTGAACCAGACCGGCACCGCCGTGCTCTGATTCCCGTCCTTGCGGACCGTGGCTATATAGATGTAGGTCGCCTTGCCGAGCTCGGTGGTATCGCGCTCCGACGTTGCCGCGCGCGCCGTTCCGGCGAGGCCCGCGAGCGCGAACAGAGAAACCATCACGATCATCGATGCGAGCGCGCGTGCGCCACGATGCCACGATTTCATAGCCGTCAGTCTCCGAGGAAGCGTCGGCGCACAAATACTTCGCCCAAAAAGAGCGCGATTACAATCGGCAGCAGGTAGGAGTCGGCGCTCCGCCGGACTGTTACCAGCGCGCCGGTATGCTCGGCGATCGCGGGGGTTTGCGCCTCGAAGACGCCCCCGGTCGATTGTGCGAGCCGGTTGAGGAGATCGAGATTTGCAGGCCTGATCCTGAGCTCCGCCGCGTCGGCGGCGAGCGATCCGGTCGCCGCGAACTCGCGATGCATCAGGACGTGCTCGGCGTCGCCCGCCTTGAGCATCAGCGTCGCGACATATTTTCCGCGCGGCAGCGGACCCACCTCGCCGTGGTAGAGCGCGATATCGGATTGCGTCATCGCGATATCGATCGCGCGGCCCGGTCCGGTGATTCTGCACACCAGGTTGCTGACCGGAGCGGAGTCGGCCTTTTCCGCTTCGACGGTTACCGAGCCGTCGCGCGCGTTATGAATCCGCATCGTGAAACTTCCCGAGTCGCCTTCGCGCATCGCCCAGCCCATGAGCTGCGACCAGAATTCCGCGTAACGGTTCCATCGGATCCAGCTCAGCGAGGCAAGCGAGTCCGGATCCGCCGCGAACACTGCGGCGCGGCCCAGGCCGTATTGCCACGCGGCCAGCAGCGGCGAGGTCTTGTCGCCGCGGTCCACCTTGAGCGGGACCTGCGCGCCGTCCTTGGCCACGGTCGAGGCGAAGAAATCGATCGGCGGAATCTCGGCGAGGCCGATGCCCCCCAGTATCTCGCTGTGGTCTCCCGCCGTGACGCTGGTGCGGCCCTGCTTGCGCCGGTTCATCGCCTCCCGGGTGAGCCCGACCAACAGCAGCGGCAGCTTCTCGATATCCTGCACGCGGTAAAAAACGCCGCCGGTCTCCTGCGCGAAGTCCTGTAGCAGCCGCAAGTTGGCGAGGTCGGGCCCGATGCGAATGGTCGAGACGGGAATATGCTGGCGCACGAAGTCCTGAATCAGATCGTCGTGGTCGTGGTACTGGCGATTGGTGTCGCCATCGGTAAGCAGGATCACCTGGCGCACCGCGGTGCCGCTCTGCAGGATCTCGCGCTCGGCGATCTCGAGGGCGTCCTTGAAATCGGTGCCGCCGCCGGGCTGCAGGCGCTGGATGCGGTTCTCGAGCTCCTCGCGATCGTCACCGAGCGGCTGCAGATGCCCCAGCACGTACGGCTGCGAATCAAACGCGATCACGCCGGCGAGATCGGTATCGTCGAGCTGGCGCAGCAGCGCGACCGCGGCTTCCTTGGCATAGCGGATTCGCTCGCCGTCGCGCACCGCGGGATAGCGCGAGTCGTAGCTCATCGAGTTCGAGCGATCGATACATAGATAGACCGCGATCGGCTCGCGCGAGGGCGGCGGCGGCTGCGGCGCGAACTTCACCGGCAGCGCTTTTTCGAGCTCGCCGTTTTGCAGCGTCTCCTCCCTCAGCAGATCGCCGGTCGCAACCAGCCCGCCGCCGAGATCGGCCACGTAGCGATTGAGCGCGTGCTGAATCGGCGCAGTGAGCGCGGCCGCGGGAACGTCGCCGAGGACTACCACCTGGTAAGGCAGGTAATCATTCGGGTCGCTGGAGAGGCTTCGCGGGGATGCGATCTCTACGCGGTACTGGCGCAGCTTGAGTGCGGCGACCATGCTGTCGGGCGGAGTCGAGGACACCACCAGCACTCGTGGCGCACCGATCACGGAGAGCGCGGCTTCGGCGCGCGGGTTGGCCGCGATCAGCGGCGCGTCAACCGCAAGCTCGGCACTCATCAGGTAGGCGCCCGCGGTATTCATCCGAAACGGCAATTCAAAGTTGTTGAGGCCGGGCTTGAGATGCACCGACTCCGCGCCGACCGCCACTCCGTCGCGCGCGAGCTTCAGTTGCGCGGCGACCACGCCGGGAGCCTCGCTGTCGATTCCAATCCGAAACGCAAAGCGCTGATCGGCGCGCACCGCCTCGGGCGAGTCAAACGCGGTGAGCGCAACGCGCCTGGTGGTCGAGGGTGGAGGCGCTGCGGTGAAAATCCTGACGCCATCTTCGACCATCGAGGGAATTTCGCCGAGCGCCTGTCCCTGGGTCTCGTTGCCGTCGCTCAGCAGCAGGATTCGCTTGTCAGCCTCCGGTGGGAACAGGCCCTGCGCCGCGGTTAGCGCGCCCGCGATATCGGTGGCGCCGCCGTCGGCGCCATGACCGATTCGCCCCAGCAAGCGCGGGTCGGCCAGCGGTGCGAGCAATTTCGCATCGCGGCCAAAGCCGATAACCGCGAGCTGATCGGTCGGCGTGATCGCGCGCCGCAACTCTTCCACCTGGCGGCGCATCCAGTCGCCCTGATCGGGCGCGATCGAGCGCGATTCATCGAGCGCGGCGACGATCGCCACGCTGCGCGCCGCAACCTTGCCTGGAATCCGCAATCCCGCGAGCATCGCGACGAGAGCGCACAGGCATAGCGCACGCAGCACGAGCGCCGATGCGCCCGCGAGTCGCCGCCCGCCACGCATCGCGAGCACTCCGGGAGCCAGCACCAGCGGCGCGAGCACCAGCAGCCACAACAGGAGCGGCCGATCAAACATGGCGCATCCCCCATCGCGACGCGTGCCGAAGCAGCAGCGCCGATTCGATCACCATCGCGGCGAGCGCCAGTGCTATCAGCAGGATCCCGAGCGGCCGGACCTGCCGCGCAATCGGCGCATCCGTAGCAGCGCGCAGGGCGACACGCCCTTGATTCGACGCAACCGACGGCGGCGCGATCAAATCGGATTCCGCCGCATCATAGTAATTGGCGAGTACTTCCACCTTTTCGCCGGGCGCTTCGATCGTATAGCGGCCCGCCTGCAGCGCGCGAACCCTCACCCGGCCCGAGGCGTCGGCTTTAACCGTACGAACCTCGCCGCCCGGCTCGGTCACTTTGGCCGACCCGGTGACCGGCACGCTCACGTAAGATCCGGTGGTTACGATTTGCAGATCGCTCGGCACGACCAGGCGCTTGATCACGTCAACCGCGGCGACCAACGCATCTAGATGATCAGGGTCGAGCAGAAAATGGTTGCGCACGTCGAACGCGATCACTGCAGTCAGACCCGCTGCTCCGCGCCCGATCGCGGCAGCCGCGAATGGACCACGCTCTCCACCGCGCGCCGTCGCTATCGGCTCCATCCAGTCCGCGAGCGCAACTACCCGCGTCGGCCCGAGCGTGAGCGCATCGCTGCCGGCGGCACTGTCGGCGCTGCTGTCGCGCATCTCGGCAGTGGGAAGCGAGGCTTCAACCGAGAATCCGGTAGTGGCCGGAGGCGCCTGGGCTGACCCGTGAGCCAACTGCGCGGGCGGCAGCGGCGGATAGACCAGCAGCGTCGACTCGGCGGCGACTTTCGGCGCAACGCCGTCGTGAATCACGGCCAGCGCGAACGGATGCGCCACTCCGGCCAGCAGGCCGGTATCGGACTCGGGCCTATACCTAGCCGGGTCGGCGGTTTCGATTTGAAAATTGCCGTTGATCGCGATCAGGATGCGGGCGAGATCGTCGCGCACCGCCGGGTCGGGCGAAAGGACCAGCACGTGCGCGCTGGAATCGGAAGCGGCCCACGCGTAGCGGGTGTTGTCCGCATCGATCGCGTCGGGAGTCAGGATTCTGGCGCGCAGCGTGCCGTTGTCTTTGAGCGGGCCGAACAGCACCATCATCTGCTCGCGCGGCGCGAGCATCAGCGATTGATGCAGCACTTCGACGTCGTCGAGATCGATCGCGAGCTCGCACAGATGCGGATGGTTGGAGAAGTTGCGCACCGCGACGCGCCCGTTCGATACCCCGGTCACGCCGGGCTCCAGTGATACGATCGCGAGGTTTTCCGCGGGCGTGCCGACCTCGTGAAAGTTGACCCGGGCGGAGGCGCCGGCGTCATCCAGCGCGCCCTCGGGAAGCGGACGATCCGCGAACACGTCGATCTCTGACGCTCCCTGCGCGCGCATCAGGGCCGCTCCCAGAGCTGCCGCGCGCGCCGGCACCGCCATCGGATGCAGCGAGGCGATCGCCACCCGCACCGAGTCGAGGTTGGCGCTCTGCGGATGGCGCAGCTGCGCCTCGAGCGCGTAGCCGATCACGCTGAACTCGTCGCCGATCGGCGCGGCGGAAATCACCGCCAACGCCTGGCGCTTGGCAGCGTCCAGGCGCGTCCCAGATTCCTCGTGCGCGCTCATCCCGGCGCCGAGATCGAACACCAGCGCGTGGCTGCGGCCGTGACCGGGCGATGTTGGCAGCCGCAGATAGAGGCCGGCGATCGCAAGCGTCAGCGCGGCGAGCGTGGCCATCTCCAGCCAGAACAACAGATCGATTCGCAGCAGGCGCACGCGCGCGACCGGCGCCGGCGCCTCGTCGAACAGCATCAGGCTCGATACTTCGATCGTCGGGCGCGAGCGCGAGCGCAAGTAGATGAGCACCAGCAGCGCCAGGCTCACGCCCCAGGCGAGATTGCGCGGATTCAGAAATCCCACCGCTACCTCACCATCCCAATGACCGGGAGCTCGCGCTCCATAAAGGTCTCGAGGTTGCTCGCGCCGAAGGCCTGCGTGTAAACGATCGCGCGGCTCTGGCAGAACTCGCGCAGCCGCTGCGCCATCTGCTCGACGCGCTGGAGCGATGCGGCGCGCGACTCGGGACCGAGCACAGTCTCGCGCACCTCGCCGGTCTCGGCATCGCGCACGCGATAGAGTCCGGGCGGATAGCCGCCGGTTGATTCCTGCTCGCCCATCACGTGAACGACTTTGACTTCGTGGCGCGCAGCGACCAGGCGCGCGAGCGCGTCCTGGTAGTCGGATTGGCTCACCAGGAAATCCGAAAGGACGATCACGATTCCCGCCGCCCGGCGCTCGTGTAGCAACTGGTCGACGGCGGCGCCCAGGCGCGTCTCGCCGCCGCTGCGCAACCCGCTCACGAAAGGTTTGAAATCGAGATAGCTCTCGCGGCGCCGATGGAACGGCGTGGTCTCCACGCGCATCGCTCCTCGGCGCATCGAAAAAGCCGCTAGCCGCACCGCGTCGTTGTCGCTCATCCCGATGTACGCGAACGAAGCCGCCAGCGCGAGCGCAAGTCCAAGCTTGTCGTCGCGCTCCGGATACGCCATCGACGCGCTCACGTCGACCAGCATCGTGATCTCGACCTGCCGCTCCGCGCGGTAGGTGCGGATGCTCAACTGATCGAGGCGCGCGAACGCGTTCCAGTCCAGAAAGCGCAGGTCGTCGCCCTCGGCATAGTCGCGGAAATTTTCGGGCTCGATTCCGAGTCCTTGCACGCGTCCGAGCGTGCGCTGTCCCGCGCGCACCGTGCGCGCGCGCTTGATGCCGAGCACCAGGCGGTCGAGCTTGCGCAGGAACTCGGGCTCGAATGCGCGCGCTTCGAGCACAGGCCTGTCCTCAGACGCGGGCGGCGCGGACGGATTTGATCACGCGCTCGACGATATGGGCCGCGTCGATTCCGTCCGAATGGGCTGCGTAGTTGAGCATGATGCGATGCGCGAGCGCGGGAACCGCGATTCCCTCGATATCCTCGCGCGCGATATTGGCGCGGCCGTCGAGCAGCGCGCGCACCTTGGCGCCCATGATCAACGCCTGCGCGCCGCGCGGGCTAGAGCCGAACATCACGTAGCGATTTACCATTTCGTCATGCACCGACCTGGCGGAATCGTCGACGTAACGCGAATTCTGCGGTTGCGTTGAACGAACGATCCGCGCCGCATACTGCTCCATCGCGGGCGCCGCGATCACCGCGCGCACCAAATGCTTGAGCGCCTCGATACGCTCGGCGGCCTCCGACGCGTGAAACACCGGCTCGACGCCCGCTTCCTCGGGGCCGGTGGTCGACGAGATGATCCGAGTCAGCTCGGTTTCGTCCGGATAGGCCAGCCGTACCTTGAACAGAAAGCGATCGAGCTGCGCCTCGGGCAGCGGATAGGTGCCCTCCATCTCGATCGGGTTGAGCGTCGCCATCACCAGGTACGGCGGCGCCAGCGGATAGGTGGTGCCGGACACGGTGACCTGCAGCTCCGCCATCGCCTCGAGCAGCGCGGATTGCGTCTTCGGTGTCGCGCGATTGATTTCGTCGCCGAGCAGGATGTGACAGAAGACTGGCCCCTGCTGAAAGCTGAACTCGCGACGCCCGTCATCGCCGGAAAGAATCACGCGCGTGCCGGTGATGTCCGCCGGCATCAGATCGACGGTGAACTGGATGCGGTTGAAGCTCAGGTGCAGCGCCTGCCCCAGCGTCTTGACCAGCGTGGTCTTACCGGTGCCCGGCACGCCCTCGATCAAAACGTGACCACCCGCGAACAGCGCGCCGAGCAGCTCCTCGACCGCCTGCTGATGGCCGATGATCACCTTGTGAATCTCCGCCTGGATGCGGCGGAAGGTGCGCGCGAAATCGGCTACGGTAGGAACTTCGGCGACGGCCTGGCTCATCTCTCAAACACCCGCTTGATAGTGGTGCGATCTTCCGCCGGTACTGCGGCGCGGCTGACCGGCTCATCGGGCGCCTGGTTCGGATTGAGCGGCGTCCTGACCTTCGGTGGAATGTACGCGTGGCCGGCGCCCTTGGTGCCTTTGTCCATCGGGCGCGCCTCGATCGCGATTTCGAAACCTTCGTTGCCGAGTTTGGGGTTGACCGCTGAACCGAAGAGGCTGTCCGGATCGGTGCCGATGCCGTGCGACGGGCCGCCGCTGCTGCCGCGATCGCCGTTGCCCTGATCGCTCAGATCGTTGGCGCTGTCGGAGTCGGCGCCGGAGCTGTCCTTGGTCGAAGCGAATTCGTTGTTGCTGTCGGGCGCCGCGCCAGGCGTCGGCTGCGCGCCTCGCTGCTGCGGCGAGTTATCGATCGGCGGCAGCGGCTCATCGCCGCCGGCGATGTGCTGCTCCTGTTTGAACTGGCCGGCCTCATCGCGAGGACCGCTGGGATCGCGTGGCTGATCGGGACCGCGCACCTGGTTGCGCTCCGCGTCCTCGCCAACGTCGGCCAAATGCAGCGTGAGCCGCGATCGGGGCGCGGTACCGCCGGTCAGCTTGGATTGGAGGTGGCTGGCCAGGTTGCGGGCATGGGCGACCAGGTTGCCAAGCGAGGCGGTGGCGTTGCCGGACGCGTCGATTCCCTCGCGTGCGAGCTTGTCCTGGAGCCGGCGCATCGTTGCCGGGTCGGCGCTGACCTCCAGGCCAGTATCATCGGAATCGGCGGGCCGCAGGTGCAGATCGTTGAGGTCCAGGGTCAGATCGTTTTGCTGATTGTTCGCCATCGGTTGCGGCGCGTGCCTGATGCGCGTGAGCGGATACGCTGCGACTGCCAGGAGGAGCGCTCCGCAAAATGCGAATACCGAGCGCGAGACTCTACGTCCTTCGATCTTCGCCGGCGCGAAGTCGCCGCGACGTGCGAGCGTGTCCTCGACCAGGTATGGCCACAGCGGTCCCGGATGCGGATTGCGCGCCATCGCCGTCACTGTAGAAAGCCGGCCGCGGAGGTCGGCGCGCTCGTCGGCCATCTCGGCGGCGCGGAGCGCATTGGCGCGCAGGATCCATCCGCTGCGAATTGCGCCGACGAGGCCGACGACGGCAACGCACGCCACGATCAGGCCCGTGATCAGAAAACCGAGCGGCGCGAGCAGGTACGCCGACGCGACCACGATCGCGCCCGCCGCGATCGCTATCGCGAGGCTCAGGAACACGATCTGCTGCCAGGCGAGCGAGTTGATCCGGATGCGCACCGAGCGCATCTGGCTCAGGATCAGACTGAGCTTCTCGTCCAATCGCGTGACCTGTCTGGGGAACGACATCTGAACGCGCGAGGGCGCGCCTATCGAGAATAATTTAGCCAACAGCTTGGCGCAACTTACTATTTGCCACCAGCGCGCGCCGCTCATCCCGGCGGCTTCAGTCCCGCGTCCTCAAAGGCGCCGAGCGCGACCGCCGACCAGTCCATCTCGCCGCGGCCCTTTGCGAGCGCGGACAGAAAACGGTCGCGCACCAGGCTCGCCGTCGGCATCGGCGCCTTCACTTCCGCCCCGTTGCGCAAGGCGAGCTCGACGTCCTTCAGGCCGAGCGCCATCCGGAATCCCGCCGGCGTAAACCGCTGATGCGCGATCGCGGCGCCATATCCCTGGTAGACAGGGCACGCGAACAGCGTCGAGGAAAGCATCTCGATTGCCGCGACGCGGTCGACACCACTCTTCTCGACCATCGCGAGCGCCTCGCCGATTGCCTCCAGCGCGGCCGCGATCAGAAAGTTCCCGCTCACCTTCACCACGTTGGCGGCGCCCGGATCTTCGGCGAAGTCGAACACCCGCTGCCCCATCGCGTCGAGCAGCGGACGGACCGCCGCCTTGGCGCGCTCCGGACCTGACGTGCAGATCGACAGGCGTTTGGCCGCAGCCGCATCGGGACGTCCGAACACCGGCGCAGCGACGTACACGCTGCCGGCATCGGCGTGAGCGCGCGCGAGGCGGCGCGAGGTCGCCGGCGCGACGGTGCTCATCGAGAGATGAATCCCACCGGGCGCCATCCGCCTGGCGAGTGCGGGCTCGCCGAGCACAAGTTCCTCGAGCGCAGCGTCGTCGGCGACCATCGTGATCGTGACGCCGTTGGGCCGCGCCGCGTCGCCCGCGCGCTCAACTCTGCGCGCGCCTTTGGCTACCAGCGGTTCTGCCTTCGACGTGGTGCGATTGAACACGACCATCTCGAAGCCCGCGGCCAGAACGTTCGCAGCCATTGGCGCGCCCATGTTGCCCAGCCCGATGAATCCGACCGCGCCTTCGTGATCTTTTAATTGTGCCATGCCACGAACCTAGCACGGGGCTATCGGCATGACTAAAAGTGCGGCCCGAGAGGGCCTACGCGATCACGCCGGCGGCGCGCAGCGAGACGATTCGATCCGCCGCGACGCCGATCTGCCCCAGCACCTCATTGGTATGCTCACCGAGCAGCGGCGCGGGACGCGCGATAGCGGCTGGCGTGCGCTCGAAGTGCGCCGCGGGCCGCGGCTGGCGCATCCGGCCCGCATGCGGATGATCCGACTCGACGATCAGCTCATTCGCCGCGATTTGCGGATCGGTGAGCAGGTCCTCGCGGCTCAGGATTGGCGCCGACGGCACCTGCTCCGCATCGAGGCGCGCGAGCGCCTCCGCCGAGGTCATCGTGGCGACCGCGTCCTGCATCAGTTGCAGACGATCCTCGGCGTACCTGACCCGGCCCGTCGGCGTCTTGAAGCGATCGTCGTCGAGCCATTCGGGATGCCTGAGTGCGCGCGCGAGGCCTTCCCATTCGCGATCGGAAACGGCGCCGCAGGTGATGTAGCCATCGGCTGTTTCGAAGACCAGGTCGCGCACCGTCTGGCGATACGTGCGGCCATCGGTGTTGAGGAACGTATAGCGCGCCATCGCCTCGGGCCACATGAACGCCACGACCGCATCGAGCATCGCGAGCTTGACGTGCTGGCCGGCTCCCGTGCGCTCGCGGGCGAGCAGCGCCGCCGTCATCGCCTGCGCGGCAGCCAGCGCCGTCACTTTGTCGGGCACGATCAGCCGAAACATTCGCGGCCGCCCGGTGGCCGGATCGCCCTGCACCGACGCGAGTCCCGAGAGCGCCTGGACGACGGGATCGTAAACGCGCTTGTGAACGTAGGGTCCGCGGTCGCCGAAGCCGCTGATCGAAACATAGACCAGGCGCGGGTTGGGCCCGCGCAGCTCGGCCTCGCCGATTCCCATCCGGTCGGCGGCGCCGGGGCGGAAGTTCTGCACGAACAGATCGGCGCCGCGCACGAGTTCCTTCATCAGCTCGAGCCCGCGCGAGTCTTTCAGATCGATCGCGACCGAGCGCTTGTTGCGGTTGATCACGGCGAAGGTCGGCGCGATGCCGCGGCGGGTGCCGCCGAGCGCGCGCGTCAGGTCGCCGGCAACGGGAGGTTCTACCTTGATCACGTCGGCGCCCTGGTCGGCGAGAATCTGGGTGGCCATCGGCCCCGACACCATCTGCGTGACGTCGACTATGCGAAATCCATCGAGCGGCCCCGGCATCGCGGACCTCCTTATTGTCCCTATTGTCGCGAGCGGACTTATATTGATCGCGTATTCTTATCGCGAGCGCAGCACGCCGATTCGCGGGCATCGCGCTTGCACCGGGCATCGCGAGCACCATGGCGAGGTCGGGTTGCAAATCGTCTGTCCGAACGCGACCAGAGTTTGGTTGTAACGCATCCAGTAGCGGGTCGGCAGTACCTCGCGCAGCGCCATCTCGGTTTTGTCGGGAGTTTTGGTCCGCACCAGCCCCCATCGGTTGGAAATCCGATGGACGTGGGTGTCGACGCAAATTCCCGGCTTGCCGAACGCCTCGGTAACGACCAGGTTGGCGGTCTTGCGTCCCACGCCTTTGAGTTTCAGCAGCTGGTCGATGTCATCGGGCACCTTGCCAGCGAAGTCGTCGATCAAATCGCGGCATATGCCGCGAATCACGCGCGCCTTGGTGTGATAGAAGCCGACCGGAAAAATCAGGCGCTCCAGGGTCGGGGCTGACAGCCGGATCATCGCGGCCGGCGTGGAAGCGCGCGCGAACAGCCGCTTCGCGGCAGCCGCGGTAGTCGCATCCTGAGTGCGAAGACTCAGGATGCATCCGATGAGCGTAAGGAACGGATCCTCGTGCTCCGCGGACATCAGGGTAATAACGGGAGCATCCCACTTATGCATCTCGCGCCGCAGGACGCGAAGCACGGCGCCGATCGATCTGCTATCGAGCGGCGGATGACGAGAACCCGCGCGCGGCAGCGACCGCGCTGCAATTTTTTTCTGGGCCGCCGGCATCGCAGCCATGTCTATCAATTTATCCGTACCGGGTCGCTGGCCGGCGAGAAGATACTCCTTCAACGCGGAAGGGCTCAGGAGTCGAAGGCACCAGATTGCTAATTCTGTACAGGGCGTTTTGCCAGATCATCTCACACCATAGAACCCTTATAAATCAAGGCTTTTTCGCTTCTGACCCTCCTGCCAGATCAGCTCACGCAAGATCATGTTGGACACTTTTGGACACTTGACCGCGCCAGTTTTACGCAGACTATGTTCAGGAGGGTACGCGCAAACGAAGGGGAATCAGCGTGAAGCGAAATTATCTGCACGACTGCTTCGAAGCGTTTGAAGAAGGCAGCAAAGAAAAATACGGCACCGCCCAGGATCTTGCGGCAATCGAATTTGCTGTTGCGCCTTTGCGCAATCGAAGAGCGCTCACCTACAAAGACCTCAAAGATTTTGAATCGCCCCGCAATTGGGAATTCAAAACATGGTGGGTTTTTCCTCCCGAGCAACATTTGACCCCGGAGCTGCAGAGTCGCGAATTCAACTTCCAGAATCTTCCAGACGATGAGGAAAGCGTAATCGCGGCTCTGCTCCAGGTCTTCAAGTCCATAGAGCTCGTCTCGATTATTCTTCGCTTCGTGAGACCGGAGCAGTATGGCATCATCAGTCCGCCCGTGGAACGAATCCTCGACGTGCGCCGTGAAAGCGATGCGGTCAAAACTTACCTGAATTACATCGACGATCTTCGCGAGGTTGCGAAACGTTATCGTTTTGAGCGAGTCGCAAATGCCGACATGGCACTTTGGGTTCTCCATGAGCGTTGCTTTGGAAACGCACCCGACGAAGGTACGCGAACAGCGTACGCAAATGATCCGTTCATCCGTAAATTGCGCGCCCAAAATCTCATGAGACGATTCCTCGCGGAGTTTACATACGCACAACGAGCACACTCGCTATTGTCAACAGATTATTTCGTTGCAGGACAGTTCGGCGGCATCGCATTTGAACAGATGGTTCGTCGGCGCGTGCCGCAGGGCAGAAATTGGGACGACGTTGACCTCGGAGTCCTCATTGATAGACTTCGGCGCGAGGAGATTATAGACATCGTCACGCACAGAAGGTGGGATGAGGCGCGGATTACACGTAACATGGCTATCCACTTGAATCCTCGACTGGAGCGTAAAAAAGTGCAGGAGCTGATCGAGCTCCTCGACTTGTCTGCGCCTGACCCAGCGCCGCCGAATCGCTGAGCAGCGCGCCGGAATACCGCGTCGACTTGCTGCGAAAGAGCACGCAGCGTGCGTGACGAGCAAGCGCACCCGAAATCATCCCCCGTGCTCCGACAACCAGTGGAGCTGCTCGCCAATTCCAAGGCCTTCCATCGGGACCTCGATACGGCAGCCGAGCTCGCTAAGAGCCGGTGCAAGGAACTCACGATATTTCTCACCCGCCAAAAACACGACCGAGGTTCCAGCCGAACACTGCGGGCGCAGGTCCTGAACGACCTTCATTGACCACTCTCTACGCTCCTCGATGGACTTCTCTTTGAGCGTCTCATTGTACGGCTCGATCACTTCATCTGGTTTGATGAGCCCGTACTTTGCGGACAGAATCAGCCACTCCCCTGATTGTCTCTCCACGAAGGCGCGAGCTTTTTGGAACCATGTGGAACAGTAGAGTTCGCGCGCAGGCATTGGCTGAGCGTGTTTTTCGGAAACGCAAGAGACGAGGTACACGGTCTTCCGTCGCAGAACGATAGGCAACTCCTCCGCTCGTCGCATGGCTTTAATTCTGAGCTTTTCGAGTCGCGCGCAGAAAGGATGGTGTGCGTTGCCATCGATGTTGAGCGGCAGATTCAGCGTCTCGAGAAGATAATCTTCGAGCACCCACGGATTCGGCACCTCAACCCACGCGACGAGCGCATTGTCGGCCATCCAACCGCTCAGGGCGCTTTCCTTTTCGGCAAACGTTTGGCTTTTGCCGGAGCCGACACGCCTCAATATAGTTCCTAACTCAGCTTCGAGCAGGCAGCCCAAGGTCATTCGAAGCGTGGAATTTTGCGCAACGCCTTCAAAATGAAACCACAAACGATCTCGGAGAGTTTGTTTGCTCTTCAGACGCCCGGGCGATATTCCGACGTAAAGAAGCGTTACCTGCTCCCTGACAATGCACGATTCCGTCGGCACCTCCGGAAGCGCGCACCTAAAGAACCAACCGTAAACTCCCGGAGAACGCGGAGGGAGTGTCGGATTGTTTCTAAGCTCACTCCACCGATAAAGACGAGCTGAGTACGCGAGCTTTTCCCTTAAGCGTTCGAGCTCCTGTGGTGAAAGAATCTTCAGCGCGGGAGTCGGAGCGGAACCCATGGGCTCGCGGGAGGGTTGTCCGTGCGGCTGCCCAGTCCGAACAACCGCGAATCCCAGCCGCCGGAGATAGCGCTCAGCCGCTGGCGTGTCGAATTTAACGCTCGGCAGCTCCCGCCCCGTCGCGACTTCGGTCGCTATCGATATGACAAGCTTCGGCGGATAGCTATTGGCGTCGTGGCGCAGTGCAACGCTGCGGTTCCGGCGCGAGCGAGGAATCCCTTCGCGGTCGATCCGAGACAAGGCAGCCACACTGGTCACGCGTGATTCCTGCTGGTATCACGAGCCCTCTTACCCCACCACATCTCTTTCAAAACAGGTCACCGCGCCAGAGCGTATCGGTCATCTCCGTTTTTGAGATCGCCAGCGGAACGATCATCCACCGCAGTAAATCTCCTTCGCGTCTGCTCGTACAAGTCCCCTTTCACGCTTCGTGGCAAGGAACTTGCTCTACCAACAAATCCAGCGAGCCGCACTTTGATGTGTGAGTTTGAGATTTTCACGGTGAGGCATTCGCATGGAGAGCAACCCGTATCTCGAAGCGCGTCGCGAATGGGATGAACGATACGCCGATCTCGTTCTTGGCAAACGCAACTGGCAGATCGCCGCTGGCGGTCTCCTGCTCCTGAGCCTGATTCTCGCGAGCGGTGTCGTCCGGCTCGGCAATCACAGCCGGTACATCCCCTACTTCGTTGAAGTCGACAAACTCGGATACGCACTGACGGTGCCGCAACCCCTTACGCCGGTTGCGTGCTCCTGTCTCCGTCAATCGGGGGAAGTGGGGTCGAACGACGGACTACGCGCGCCGTTTTCCATTCTCGCTCTGCGCACGCGCCGCGTAGCGGGCCTCCATAAGGTCGAAGGCCTGCTTGTCCACCAGCCTCTGGCGCTCCGCGAATGACGTGACGGCGTGCTCATCGAGGACGCCCTTTTCCTTTAGCGCCGACAGCGTCGACTGCATGCCATGCACGGCTCCTTGCAAGGCAGCGTTGGCGTAAAGCACCAGGCTGAAGCCCATTTCGGCTGCTGCTTTTTCGTCGACAATGGGGGTCTTGCCTCCGAGCACCATGTTGAGCAGCTGCGGCGCCTTCAAGCGACGGGGGACCGCATTGAGGTCTTCGAGGCTTTCTGGAGCCTCGACGAAGGTGACGTCCGCGCCCGCTTCGATGTAGCGACCGGCTCTCTCAATGGCCGCCTCAAAGCCTTCGACGGCACATGCATCGGTACGTGCGATGACAACCAGATCCTGCCGTCGCGTGTCGACCGCTGCCCGCACCTTGCCCACCATCTCCTCGAGGGAGATCAACTCCTTCCCGTCGAAATGACCGCACCGTTTTGGCGCATGCTGGTCCTCGATCTGAATGGCGCTGGCACCGGCTTGCTCGATGATGCGAACTGCATGAGTGACGTTGATGGCGTTGCCGAAACCGGTGTCGATGTCGACGATGAGCGGCAGATCGATCACACATCGGATGGCCAGCACGTGGTCGGCCACCTGGCTCAGATCCATGAACCCGAGGTCCGGCAAGCCGAGGTGCATATTAGTGAGCCCAGCGCCAGTCAGATACACCGCCCTGAAGCCGAGATCGGCAATGATCCGAGCGGCGAGCGCGTTCGGCGCGCCGGGCAAAATAATTCCTTTCTCATCGCGAAGCATTATGCGAAGCGTCTGGATATGAGATGTCGTCATCATTTCGCTCCTGCGTTTTAGAATTACAAGCTCTGCTGACCAGGAGCTCGCCGACCGGCGTCTCGATCGAGACACACGTCGGCAAGGCTTTGCTCGACACTGCTCCCGAATCGCGGCAAGCGCGGCGCGGTCCTGATTTGTATCGACAACCCGTCAGGTCGGTCGCATGAGACGCCAACGACCGATGGCTAGATCGGATTTTCTTCGAAGAGACGCGCGACCATCGTCGAATCGAGATAGGCCCTCGCTCGGTCGATGGTGTTTCCATCGAAGTGGAGGACCCAGCAGTATCTGTTGTCGAACCTCAGTCCGTTCTTCGCCGTGGCCAAGGAGTGAAGTTCCACGACAGCCTGGTCATCCTTCACGAGCAGATGCTCGACGACGAGTTGAGCCCCATTGGGCAGAACCTTGCCGAGCTTCGCGAAGGTCCCGGCCAGGAAATCAGATTTCGACTTGTAGTGACCGGCCAGCGGATGCGTGCCTTCGACGATCCAGTCGACCTTGTCGTCTACATGCTCGAAAAAGCCCGCGCCATCACCGTGCTCGAGCCCCTTGAAAATCTTTCTGACGAAGTCTTCGGTGATCATCAAATCCTCCTGTGCATACGCGAAGCAATTGCTCGCTCGACGTAGGACGGACCGTCCTGCCCCAAAACTTGGAACTGAGCGCCACATTGGTGATAGCTGGAATTCCCGTTTTGACTCTCCGATTCCAACCCCCGTATAGGCCGGACGATTCCTCTCTGCAAGAGGTTCAGCCGGTATTGGTCCACGGCGTTTCCGGCGGCGCCGAGACGGGCTGGTTTCGCATCTGATTGGCACGCAGCGTTCAAGATCGCCGAGAGGCAGACCGTTTCCGTTCAGATCGATTCGATCCTTCAGCTCTCGCCACGCAGCTATCAGGTGCGATGGACCGAGCAGCAGCGTGACCTCAACGGCGTGGCCGTCGGGTCACCGTCGCATTGGGAGGCCGCGCTTCAAACCGAAATTGTTCCGCCGAGTTCCGATGACGCGATCGTCAGCAACCCTCTCGGGTTTTGCGTGACGCAGATCAGCTGGACCGAACAGCAAGGTTAGGCCGGCAAACAATACGAGTAGGAGGCAGACCAATGAGACGGATCGTCATGACGGGAGCTTTCACGCTAGCGCTCACGTTGGGAGCATGCGCTGCCAAGCAGCCGCCAACACCGCCACCGCTCAACCTGCACTTTTGGACACTTTCCGGCACCCAGAAAATCGTGATTTGATGACCACGCGGTCGCTACGATGCATCTGGTCGTGTTCGATGTCGATGGAACGTTGACGGACTCTTCGGAGGTCGAGGACGAATGCGTGTGGCAAGCAGCGCGCGAAGTTCTGCGACTTCCAAACGATCACTCACCCTGGGTTGATGACCTCCGGCACGTGACCGATCTCTGCAAGGTCTCTCAACATTGCGAAAAGCGGTTCGGCAGACCGATCACGGGCGCGGAAGTGGACCTCGTCCTGAAAAGGCTGGTGCAACTTCTACAAGACTCGCCGGCAGCCAGGAACAGCAACCTCTCCCAGATAGCGGGAGCCTCTGAGGCGCTCTCCAGAGTCTCAGCGACGCGAGGTTTTGCGATCGCTATCGCCACCGGCTGCTTCCTGTCACTCGCAGAATTCAAGCTCCGAAGCGCGGGGCTATTCGATGCATCTGTCCCGCTGGCCGGTTCGGACAACGCGCTATCTCGCGAGGAGATCATGCTGAATGCCGCTCGCCAGGCGGCTCAGAAGCATAAGGTCGAATTCAGCGACTTCACGTACGTCGGCGATGGAATCTGGGACGTCAAGGCAGCGCGTAATTTAGGTTGGAACTTCATCGGAGTCGGTACGGGCGAACGTGCCGAAGCATTGCGCCAGGCCGGCGCGGTCAAGATAATTCCGCACTTTGAGCCGGCGACGAAATTTCTGGATCTGCTCAATGCACGCTCGGCACAGAAGAGCTCCTGACACGGATCGACTTTGGACTCTTTTCAAGGTGATCTATCAGCACCTCCTCGCAGCGCTATAGCTCCCTGCTCACAAGGTCGTATTCGTCGACGATCGATTGAAGAATGTGGACGCCGCGCAGCTGTTAGGGATGCGGGCTGTGCTCTTTGACCCGCAAGATGCGGCAACCGGCACAACTCACACTCGAATCTCGCGTCTAGCGGATCTGCTCGACCTGACATTCTGATTTTCTCTCAACACGCTATCCGATTTCGACTATCGTCGGGATCCTATGAGATTGGCGGCCGCTGTCTTCCTCGCATTGCTCGCCGTCGGCGTCGCTGAAGCGCAGACGGGCAATGTTTCGAACAGCGGTACCATAAAGGTCGACGTGGTCGGGCTCCACAGCAATGACGGCGAGGTCTATTGCTCTCTGTATTCCTCTGCCGATGGGTTTCCGGATGGCTTCGCCAAGGCCGCCAAGACCACGACGGCCAAAATCAGCGACCATCACGCGGTCTGCGTGTTCCCTGCGGTACCTGCGGGCGACTACGCGATCGCAGTGTTTCAGGATGAAAACTCGAACGGGAAACTCGATCGCAATTTCATGGGCATACCAAAGGAAGGCGTCGGCGCATCGAATGACGCCAAGGGCAGTTTCGGGCCGCCGAAATTTGCCGATGCCCGCTTCTCCTACAAGGGCGGCGCGCAGTTGCTAACGATTCATCTGCAGTACCTGGTGTCGCCGCTGTGACGATGTCGCCCCGCTCAGATTGAGGTCCATGGGAGGGCGGCTGAGGAAATCATCCTCGACAAGACTTCGGGGGTCTGGTGATACGCGTGCTGCGACGGCTTGGCGCCTAGCTCGGCGGCGATCTCTGCCAGGGTTTCCGGGCAATAGGCGTACTCTTGAATTCGCGCGATGCGCCCGTCTTCTTCTTCGAAACGCTCGACGCTGCGCAGGATCGACGCCGAGCGCGGACTTTGCCACGTCACGATGATCCACTCGCCCTGATACATCACGGCCTCGGCGATCGGGTTTGCGCGGACCTTACGGCCGTCGAGTTCCATCGAGGCGCGCACCCAGATCATGTTCTTCCCGCGCTCCCCGCCCACGCCGGGCACGTCGAGGGTCACGTTATCCAGCAGAAGATCCGTCACCCGGGCTACGTCGCGCGCATTGAACGCGGCGACGAACCGATCGAGCAGTTCCTTGGACGGAGCGCGGAAAGTGGATCGCCTCATGCCTTTGCTTTCCTCCATGCTCGCGCGGCCGCGATGCAGCGCGGACTTGATAGCGCCCACCGTCGTCGACAGCATCTCGGCGATCTCTTCGAGGGTGAAATCAAACACGTCCTTGAGCATCACGGCGGCGCGCTCCTGCGGCGCGGGATGGGCGAGGAGGACAGAAACCGCCTCGCGAGCCGCGAGCGCCTGTTCCGGCTGCGGCGAAGGTGCGGGCGCGTCGGGCTCCAGCCGAATCTCACTGCGACGCACCTGGTCGATCCATAGATTGGTCGCTATCCGAAAAAGGTATGCGCGCGAATCTTTCACCGGTGCTCCCGGCCCGCCACAGAAATCTCCGCGTCCGATCGCACCAAAACCTTTCAGCAGCGTTTCCTGCATCAGGTCCTGCGCGTCCCAGATGTCGGGCGTGATCCGGCGGCAGTATCGATACAAGGAGGGCCGCAGCGGCTCGATAGTGTCGAGGTATCGGAACCAATCCGCGCGCATCCGCCGCGCCATTTCGTCGGAAGCAGGTTCTTGCGCCATTTCACAATCCTCTGACGGGTAAGACGGGCGAGTCAGCGAAAAAGATACTCGCGACCCGAAAGCCGAACCAAAGATTGGCAACGCCTCCAGATTGCTAGTTCTGTACAGCATCCGGGGGCTTCATCAACGCGTCGAGTCTCTCTCTCAGATCTCGTTTCGCATGATCGGCCGTCGTCTCATCTCCCTGAAAGTGCGCACCGTGTCGTAGGCAGCCTTTCACATCTGACCGCCGGGCCACGTCGAAAACGCTATTTACCCTGAACGTGCATCCGGAGAGATTCTCACCCCAAGGATCAAACTGTGGGTGGGTGCTAATCGTCGTGGCTCCGGGATGCAGGGCTAGTGGATCGTCGATGGGGACGTTTGAGTCTGCGGGCACGATATCGAAGCCGGCTCTCGCTCCTGAATAGACGATGACTTCTGCGTCAGCGCCCTGCTTCCTCAGGTAATCCACGAGAGCGACGCATCGATTTGCGGGTGACATGTCGTCTCGTTCGCCGGCAAAGATTCGTTCCGGTGCGTAGGTCGTTGGCGGGTGAACAAACTCAAGGTTGCAGTATGGATAGAATGCGAAGAACGCTCGAAACCCGATTCCGCCGCTCGACCGGTAACGCTGCCGTGCTTCAACCGTGTCAGCGAGCAGTGCCGTCGTCCCCTGACCAAGAAATCCCACGAGGGCGATTCGGCGCGCATCGATTCGCGGATTCGAAGCCAGGAACTCGAGCGCCCCGTACGCGTCGCCGATCGTCTGCGATGGCTCAAGCGCCGTGAAGTCGCTACATGCTGCCGAACTCAGCCCCCGTGCGGCGAAGCTGTCGATCGTGAAGGTCGCATAGCCCCAGGAAGTTAGGCTCGATTGCTGCCAACCTTCCGGTATCCCCGCAGGCCCCTCACACATTCGTGGACTCATCACTACAACCGCCGGAAATGGTCCCGCGCCTTGTGGAAACGCCAACTCCCCCCGAAGTTTCGTCGATCCGTCCGCGGAGTTGAAGATCATCACCGCTGACTCTTCCGGACGCGTCCCTGGCTCACTCGCATGAGAGGTCCCAATCGTGTCCGGACGAGAAGAGCACGCCGTGAAAGCTGCAAGCGCGAAGGCTGCCAGTAAGGCCCCTCTCGCGCAATCAATAGTCGAGCCCCTCGGAACTGCCATCTCGATATTCGATCTCGAATACGGAAGCACCTGCAGTCAAGTCTGTTCGTCATCGCGCCGCCGTATCGCCATTCGAACGGTTCGGGGGCGTCATTTGACGATCTGGCTGCTTGGGAATAGTTTTCGGCACGCGCGGCCATCACGCCCGCGCGAAGCGCCAGGCGTTCTCGAGGCTCCCGGCCCAGGAGGCTAAACCATCATGGACCTCGGCAAGGAAAAGCTGCTGGAGATGTACCATTCAATGCAGCGGATTCGGCATTTCGAGTCGAAAATCCGCGACCTCGCCACCAAAAATGAAATCCCCGGCTTCGTCCATGTCTCGATCGGCGAGGAGGCCAGCGCCACCGGAGTGTGCGCCGCGCTGCGCAAGACCGATCGCATCACGTCGACCCATCGCGGCCACGGCCATCTGATCGCCAAGGGCGGCAAGCTGTCGCGGATGATGGCGGAGATTTACGGCAAGCGCGACGGCTACTGCAAAGGCAAGGGCGGCTCGATGCATATCGTCGACTTCTCGCTCGGGATACTCGGCGCCAACGGAATTGTCGGCGCGGGACTGCCGATCGCCACCGGCTCCGCGCTGGCCGCAGTGGTCCTCGGACGTGACGACGTGACCGCATGCTTCTTCGGCGACGGCGCATCCAACGAGGGCACCTTTCATGAATCGCTCAATCTCGCCGCGGTGTGGAAACTGCCGGTGGTGTTCGTGTGCGAGAACAACGGCTACGGCGAGTTCACCCCGATGGAGACGGTGACCTCGGTGCGCGATATCGCAGTTCGCGCGAAGGGGCACGGAATTCCGGGCCACATCGTAGACGGCAACGACGTGCTGGAAGTTTATCGCTACGCGAGCGAGGCGGTGGCGCGCGCCCGCGCCGGCGAGGGGCCCACGCTGCTGGAATGCAAAACATACAGATGGGAAGGGCACGTGGTCGGCGAGCAGGCGTTCCTCGGCGAGGGCGCGTATCGACCCACGGCGGAAATCGAGGAATGGAAGCGCAAATGCCCGATCATCCGCTTCGAGCAATGGTGCGTCGCCAATGCCGACAAGGTGAAAATCAGCCGCGCCGAGCTTGACCGGATCATCGCGGAGACCAGCAAGGAACTCGACGAGGCGATCGCGTTCGCGCGCGAGAGCCCGCTGCCCGACGCAAGCGAAGTCACCGACGACGTATTCGCCTGAGCTCCCGCTCGATCAACCGGAGGCATCGGCACATGGCGCAAATCAATTTCATCCAGGCGATCAACCAGGCGCTGAGCGAAGAGATGGAACGCGACCCGCTCACCTTCCTGATGGGAGAGGACGTGGTGCTCGCCGCGTTCGGCGCTACCAAGGGGCTCAGCAAGAAGTTCGGGCCGGTGCGGGTGCGTAACACTCCGATTTCGGAGGCCGGCTTCGTCGGCGCGGCGGTGGGCGCCGCGATGTCCGGTACGCGGCCGATCTGCGAGGTCGAGTTTGCGAGCTTTTTCTATTGCGCGTTCGACCAGGTCTGCAACCAGGCCGCCAAGCTCCGCTACATGTCCGGCGGGCAGGCCAAACTGCCGATCACGTTCCGCGCCGTGTTCGGAGCGATGGGCGGAGCGGCCGCGCAGCATTCGGAGACCGTCTACGCGCAGTTCCTGAGCGTCGCCGGCCTGAAGCTGGTGGTGCCGTCGGGGCCGTCGGACATGAAGGGCCTCCTCAAGAGCGCGATCCGCGACGACAATCCCGTGATCGTCTTCGAGCACGGCGGCCTCGGGCGCCTGCGCGAAGAAGTCCCCGACGGAGAGCATCTGGTGCCGCTCGGTAAAGCCGCGGTCAAACGCGAGGGCGAGAACGTTACCGTCGTCGCGATCGGCGCGATGGTCCCGAAGGCGATGAAGGTCGCCGACAAGCTCGCCAAGGAAAATATCTCGGTCGAGATAATCGATCCGCGCACGCTGATCCCGCTCGATGAAGACTCGATTCTCGCCTCGGTAGAAAAAACCAATCGCGCCGTGGTCGCCGACGAGGGCCATCTGCGCGGCGGCGCGGCCTCCGACCTCGCCGCGATCATCGGCGAGAAAGGCTTCGATTTTCTCGACGCGCCGGTCAAGCGGGTAGCTTCGCTCGACGTGCCAATCCCGTTCAGCCCACCCTTGGAGAAAGCGGCGATCGCAGACGAGGCGCGAATCGAAGCAGCGATCCGCGAGGTCGTCGGGCGCTAAACCGGCCCGCGATACGGATCCAACGTGGCGCTGGAAGTTACGATGCCGAAGTTCGGACTGACGATGCATGAGGGCACTATCCAGCGCTTCTTCAAGAGCCCCGGCGAGAGCGTCGCGCAAGGCGAGGCGCTGTTCGAAGTCGAAACCGAAAAAGTGCTCTACGAAGTCGAGGCGCCGGTCTCCGGTACGTTCGCCGTGGCGCTGTGCGCCGAGGGCGATACGATCGAATGCGGCGCCCCGATCGCAGTGATCGCGGAGGCGGGGGAGAGTGTGGCCGCGCTCGCGGCGCGCTACGGCGCCGCGAGCGCGGCTGGCGGCGCCGGGACGGGGGATGCGGCAGCGCCGCATCCCCCGTCCCGGCCTGCGCGCGCAGAGGCGGCAGACGCTGTGGCGTCTGCCGCCTCTGCGGCGGGGGCGGGCGGCGGCGCGCCGTCCGCCGCAGGCGGACGGCGCGCCGCCAGCCCGGTGGCGCGCAAGCTCGCAACCGAGCTCGGCGTCGCGCTCGAGCGCGTCGCCGGCAGCGGGCCCGGCGGGCGAATCACGCGCGAGGACGTGGAGCGCGCGGCCGCGGCCGCGCGCTCCACGTCCTCGCGCGGCGGCGCGGCGCGGCGGCAGTAGCCAGGTCCGGCGCCGCCGAAACGGCGGCGCCGGCTGGCTGCGGCGCGGAACGTCCCGCTGCGCGGCGTGCGCAAAATCGTCGCCGAGCGGATGCATCAGTCGCTTCGCGACTCCGCGCAAATCACGATCACGATCGAAGCCGACGTCACGCCCGCGGCTGAGCTTCGCACCCGGATGCAGGGCGAGTTCGATTTTTCGTACACCGACATGATCATTCAGGCGGTGGCGCGCGCGCTGACCCATCATCCGCGGATGAACTCGCGGCTGTCGGAAAATGAAATCGTAATCTCCGACACGGTCAACGTGGGCGTCGCGGTCGCGCTCGATGAGGGCTTGATCGTCCCGATCGTCCGCGACTCTGCGACAAAGTCGCTGCGCGAAATCGCGCTCGAGACCAAGGCGCTCGGCGAAAAGGCGCGCGCCGGACGCCTCAAGCTCGAGGACGTAACCGGCGGCACCTTCACGGTGACCAACCTTGGACCCTGGGGCGTCGACGCCTTCACTCCGATTCTGAATCCCGGCGAGACCGGGATCCTGGGCGTGGGGCGGATCGTCGAGAAGCCCGCGATCCATCGCGGCGAGATTGCGCGCCGGATGATGATGGTGCTGAGCCTGACTTTCGACCATCGCGTGATCGACGGCGCGCCCGCCGCCGAATTCCTGCGTCGCGTGATCGACTTCTTCAACTACGGCGAGCGATGAGGCGAGCGGCGAGATCGCACCTGGCGCGGAAGCGAACGGGCAATCGAGGTCGTTCCGGACGTGCCGTACTGGTCGCGATCGTGGCCGCGGTGCTCGTCAATGCGGCTGTCCTCATGATCGGTCAAGCGATGGCCGACACGCCAGTTCCGAATGCCACCGCTTCCGCGCGCAAGGCGCCTGCGCCAGCGCAGGCGGCGGCCGGGTCCAGGACGTCGCGGCCCAAGCCTATCGATTGGGACAAGATCACGCAGGAAGCGACCGACCTGCTCTCGAAGTACATAAAGATCAACACCAGCAATCCGCCGGGCAACGAAATCGCGGCGGCGCGGATGCTCAAGGACAAGTTCCTGAGCGACGGTATCCCGGCCAACATCTGGGAGCCGTTGCCCGGCCGCGGCATCGTCGCGGCACGCCTGCACGGAATCGGCAAGCACAACAAGGCGCTGATTCTGCTGAGCCACATGGACGTGGTCCCGGCCAATCCGAAGGAATGGGAAGTGCCGCCGTTCTCGGGCGAGGTCAAGGACGGAAAAATCTGGGGACGCGGTGCGATCGACGACAAGGGCCCCGGGGTTCTAGAGCTGATGGCGATGCTCGCGATCAAGCGCGCCGGAATCCTGCTCGATCGCGACATCCTGTTCGTGGCCACCGCCGACGAGGAAGAAGGCGGCAAGAACGGCGCGGGATGGTTCGTCGATCACGAGGCCAGCGTTTTCAGTGACGCGGGTTTTCTCCTGAACGAGGGCGGCAGCATCCGCGTCCAGAAAAACGGCAAGATGCTCTACGCGGTCTCGGTTACCGAGAAGACGCCGCTGTGGCTGCGTATCAGCGCCGAAGGGCCGGCCGGCCATGCGTCCGATCCACCGAGCGAAACCGCGGTCACCGAACTGGTGCGCGCGCTGCAGAAGGTGATCGAGTATCGCGCCCCGGTGCGGATAATCGGGCCGGTGCAGGAATCGTTTCACGCCCAGGCGGTGATCGACGGCGGGCCGAAGCAGTTGCTCGATCTGCAAAGCTCGCTGAAAGATCCCGCGTATTTAAAACAGTTCCTCGCGGTGCCTGAGCAGAACGCGCTGGTGCGCGACACCCTGACGCCCACGGTGTTGTCGGCCAGCGAAAAGACCAACGTGATCTCCGCGAGCGCCTATGCCGAGCTCGACGGCCGCCTGCTCCCGGGCACCGACCCCAAGGCATTCGTAAAAGAGATTCGCAAGGTGATTGGCGACGACAGTATAAAGGTAGATGTGATTCTCAACTTTGCCCCGGTCTCATCGCCACAGCGGTCGGAACTAATGACCGCGATCGAGACGCTGGCGCGCACCCGGGACAATTCCCAGGTGGTGCCCACGCTGCTGGGCGGTTTCACCGACAGCCACTATTTTCGTCAGAAGAAAATAATCGCGTACGGGTTCATACCGATCGAGGTTGCGCAGGGACAGCCGCTGGGGATCCACGGCGTGAACGAGAAAATCGGCGTCAAGGATCTGGGCGACGGGATTCAACGGATGGTCCAACTGCTGGAGATTTTCGGCGGACGCAAGTGATGGGGGAGATTCGATAGTGGTGCGCGGCGGAGTCGGGCACTCGACCGCGACCAATCCGAAGACCGCGGCAGCCGAGGCGGTTGCGCAAGCTCTCGCGCAAGCCAAGCTGTCTCGCGCCGAGGGCGCGATTTGCTTCGCGTCGACGGGCTATGGCGCCGCCTATCCGATGATCCTGCGCACGGTTGCGTCCGAGGCGCGCACGCAGGAGGTCGCGGGATGCTCGAGCCTGGGCGTGATCGCGCGCGAGCACGAGATCGAGTCGGGGCAGTCGCTCGCGGTGCTGGTGTTCGGCGGCAGTGGAATTAGCGCAAAGCGTTTTTTCGTGCCGACGCTGCGCGGGCGCGGGCGCGAGGTAGCCGGCGAAATCGCGGCCGCGGTCCGGCCGTCGCTGGGCGCGCAAAACCTGCTCTGCGTTTTCGCTGACACCTACAACATGGATCCCGACGCGCTGCTCTCGACTCTCGGGCGCGAGCTCCCCGGCGTCGCGCTGGCGGGAGGTGGCGCGAGCGAGGACGGCTCGATCGGCGAGACCTTTCAGTTCTGCGGCGACGTGGTCAGCTCCAACTCGGTAAGCGGGATGCTGATATCAGGCGACTTCGATCTCACGATCGCGACCTCGATCGCGTGCACTCCGGTCGGCCCCGCGCATCGCGTGACGGCCGCGCGCGACAACGTGCTCATCGAGCTCGACGGGCGGCCCGCCTATGAAGTTTTCGCAGAGGCCGCCGGCCCGCACGCTGCCGACCTCCGCCGCGCGCTCGCCTTCGTGTTCCTCGGCGTGCCGATCGAAAGCGGACCGGTCACGCGCCTGGAGCGCGGCCGCTACCTGGTGCGCAACATCGTCGGCGCGAGCGAGGAGCACGGCGTCATCGCCGTGGCGCATCAGCCCGCAGTCGGCGACTCGGTAGGCTTCGTGATCCGCGACGGCGAGCGGGCGCGCCAGGATCTGAAAGCGACGCTCGAGGACTTAAGTGCGCGTATCACGAGCACGCCGGTGTTCGGACTGTATTTCGATTGCGTGTCGCGCGGCTCCGGCCTCTACAACATCCCGGGCCACGACTCCGCGTATATCCGGCAATACCTCGGCGAAGTGCCGATCGCGGGATTTTTCACCGGGTTCGAAATCGGGCCCATCGGCGCGATGACCGAGCTGTTGCAATATTCGGGCGTGCTCGCGCTCATCTCGGAGCACAAGCCACAATCTTGAGCGAGGAAACCTCGCAAGGAGGCTGCGATGCAGAAAAAATATCTTAATCCAGACACGCTGCTCAAACCGCGCGGATACACGCACGTCGTCACGGTCGAAGGCGCCGGCAAAATGATCTTCATCTCAGGACAGGTCGCGGTCGACAAGGATGGCAAGCTGGTCGGCGCTGGCGATCTCACAGCGCAGGTCAAGCAAGCTGCCGCGAATCTCAGCGCGGCGCTCGCGGCTGCCGGCGCGACGCCGGCCGACATCGTGAAAACCAATACCTACATCGTGAACTACAAGCAGGAGAACTACTCCGCGTTGCGCGAAGCGCGCAGCGCGTTGTTCCCGAGCGGCGACCCGCCGGCCTCGACGCTGGTCGGCGTCACCGCGCTTGCGATCGAGGGCTTGCTGGTCGAGATGGAAGCGATTGCAGTCGTGCGCTGATGGCTTCCGGCGCGTCCGCATTCCCGGCCGAAGTCGATCCGACGCTGCCGGGTCATCCCGATCCGTATCCGCTCTACCGCCGGCTGCGCGAAACCGATCCCGTTCATTGGAGTCCGTTCATGAACGGGTGGGTGCTGACGCGCCACGCGGACGCGGCGGATTACCTGCGCGACCATCGCTTCAGCCGCGTCGCGTACCTGGCCGTGATGCGCGCGAAGTTCGGCGGTGGCGGTCCGATTCTCAAGTTTCAGAGCGGCGAGCTTTCGTTTCTCGACCCGCCCGAGCATTCGTGGCTCAAGAACGTGGTCGCCAAGGCATTTTCGCCGCAGCGTATCGCCGCGATGCGGCCGCATATCCAGGCGAGCGTCGACGCGATGCTCGCGCGCGCGGCGGGCGCGAAAACGATGGACGTGGTTGCCGATCTCGGCTATCCACTGCCCGCTGATGTAATCGCGAAGATGATCGGCGTGCCGCCGGAGGACTGGCCGAGCCTGCGCGAATGGGTCGACGGCATCGTGATCTCGCGCGGCGTGGTGCGCACGCCGGCGATGATGGCGGCGGGCGATCGCGCCGCGGAAAATTTCGAGGCGTATCTGCGCGAGCTTATCGCCAGGCGCAGGGCGAAGCCCGCCGACGATCTGATGAGCGCGCTGATCGACGCCGAGGAAAAAGATCGCCGCATGAGCGACGATCAGATCGTCATCATGTGCGAGACCTTATTCGCCGCCGGCCATGCGACCACTCGCAATCTGATCGGCAACGGCGTGCTCACGCTGCTCAACCACGAGGCCGAGTTGACGCGGCTGCGCGATGAGCCGGACCTGATCGAGAGCTGTGTCGAGGAAGTGCTGCGTTTCGATCCGCCGACGCAGGCCCCGTCGCCACAGCTCGCACTTGAGGATGTCGACATCGGCGGGCGGCGAATTCGCAAAGGCGAGGCCGTCTCGGTGCTGTTCGGCGCGGCCAATCGTGACCCGGCGAGATTCGCCGACCCCGACCGCTTCGACATCGCACGCACCGACAACGAGCATTTCTCGTTCAGCTTTGGGATTCACTACTGCCTGGGCGCGAGCCTTGCTCGCGCGGAAGCACAAATCGCGATCGCGACGCTCATCCGCCGGATGCCGCGACTGCGGCTTGCGACCGGGGATTTGAAGTGGCAGAAGATGGGTCGCTTCCGCGGTCTCGAGTCGCTTATCGTCGAGTTCTGATCCTCGCGCAGCTTAAGCCGCCCGGGCTTTACCCAACCGCTTGATGGCGGACTCGAGCGGACGTTCGGAGTCGCAGTAGTCTTTCCACGCCGCGCTTTTGGCGATCAGGCTCGGCACGGTGCGCACGGTAAATCGTTTCGGATCGACGCCGGCGCGCACCTGCGTCCATAATAGCGGCATCGATACCGGCGCTCCGTCGCGAGCGCGGGGCGACAGCGGAGCGACCGCAGTCGCCATGCGATCGTTGCGCAGATAGTCGAGGTAGATTTTTCCGTTGCGCGCCATTTTGGTCATCTTGACGAGATAGCGATTCGGACTTTCCGCGGTCATCTGCGCGCACACCTCGCGCGCGAACGTCTTGGCATCCGGCCACGTCAACGCCCCTTTGCCGGATTGGGCGAGCGGCGTCACCACGTGCATCCCCTTACCGCCGGTCGTTTTGCAAAAGCTGATGAGGCCGAGCTCGTCGAGCCGATCGTGCATCTCGCGCGCCGCGTCGATGACCGCCGAAAATTCGACGTCAGGCGCCGGATCGAGATCGAACACCAGGCGGCCCGGTACATCGGGATAGCCCGGCTGGCAATTCCACGGATGCAATTCCAGCGCTGCAAGCTGAGCCACTTGCGCCAGACCTTCGACGCGATCGATCTGCAGATACGGACTATGGTCGCCGGAAACGGTGACCAACTCGAGCAGGCTGGATGTCCCCGCCATCGCATGACGCTGAAAGAAATGCTGGCCGCCGATGCCATCGGGCGCGCGGATGATCGAGCACGGGCGGCCCTTCAAGTGCCGGATCATCCACGGTCCAACCGCTTCGTAGTAGCGTGCGAGATCCAACTTGGTGACCGGCGCGCCATCGCCGGCGTCGGGCCACATCGCCTTGTCCGGCTTGGAGATCAACACTCCCATCACGACTGCGTCGGCGGCTTTGCCGGCTTTGGCCGGCTTCGGTTCGGAAGCAGTCCTTGCAGATGCAGACGCGGATGCGGGGTCGCTCTTCCCGCTCGGCTCCGCGACCTCGGTGTCCGCCGCAGACGCGGGTTCTTCGGCTACCACTTCGGCAGCCGGCTTGTCCTCGCGCAGACCCTTAAACGACGCCTGACGCACCATCCCGGCACTCGTCCATCCCGCGAACTCGATCTCGGCGACGAGTTCCGGCTTGACCCAATTAATATCGCGCTCGTTGCGCGGCGCGTTGTCACCGTTAAAAGGGTTCTTGCTGGAGGCGATCGCTTTGAGGCGCGGGAGAAGGGTTTTGATCACGTCGCGTCCGAATCCGGTGCCCACCCGGCCCAGGTAGACCAGGTTGCCGCCGCGATGGACGCCGACCAGCAGCGAGCGGAACCGACCGTCCTCGTGGGACCATCCGCCGATCACGACTTCGTGCCCGCCCCGACATTTGGCCTTGGTCCACGACGTCGCGCTGCGGCCCGATCGATACGGCGCGTCGAGACGCTTGGAGACGATGCCCTCGAGCGACATGCGGCAGGCCGATTTCAATACCGCGTCGCCGCCGGCATCGAAGTGCTCGACATAACGGATCAGTGCGCTGCCTTCGCGCGGAACCTGCAGGATGTTCTTGAGGCGCTGCTTGCGCTCGCCGAGCGGCAGATCGCGCAGGTCCTCGCCGTTGGCGAACAGCAAGTCGAACGCGAAGAAAATCAGCTCTTCGGTTTTGCCTTCCGACAGCGCTGCCTGCAGCGCCGCAAAGTCCGGCACTCCATTGTGGTCGAGGGCCACGATTTCGCCGTCGATGATCGAGTCCGGCAGATCGCTGGCCGCGCGCGCGATCGCGGGGAACTTCCGCGTCCAGTCCAATCCCTTGCGTGTCTTCAGCGTCGCGTGCCCATGCTCGACGCGAAGCTGCATGCGATATCCGTCGAACTTGATTTCGTGGACCCAGGTCGTGCCCGAACCGCTCGATGGCGGCCGATCGACCGGATGGCATAGCTGCGGCGCGACGAACTCCGGCATGCTCTTGACCTTAACTGGCTTGGCTTTGGAAACGGCGGAATGCATCGCGGACTTTGCAGTCGTCGCGCCGGCGGCGCGCAACTCAGCGGCCTCGCCATGATTGGAATTCCAAACTGAGTCGGGCCGCGCGGTTTTTTTGGTGGCGAGCATAAAAGGTTTTGGCCCGCGACCTTTGCCGGCGGCGATGTCGGCCATCTTGCGACCGGAGGCGACGGATCGATCCTCGGCCAGCAGCTCGTCGGCGTCGCCGTCGCGAGCGCTTTCGTCGCGATGCTTGATCAGCAGCCAGTTGGTTCTCTTGCTGCCCGTCCGATCGTGCTTCATCCGCACCAGAACCCAACTGCCGCGGAGCCGCTCGCCGTACAGAGTGAACTTCAGATTTCCGGCTTTGAGCGCCTCTTGCGGAGATACGCCCGGCTCCGGCTCCCAGTAGCCGCGATCCCAAAGCTGCACCGTGCCACCGCCATATTGCCCCTTGGCAATGGTGCCCTCGAAGTCGCCGTAGTCGAGCGGATGATCTTCGACTTCGACCGCCAGGCGCTTGTCGTGCGGGTCGAGTGATGGCCCGCGAGTGACCGCCCACGACTTGAACACGCCGTCGAGTTCGAGCCGCAAGTCGTAATGCAATCGGGTCGCGGCATGCTTCTGGATTACGAAGCGCAGGCGCTGCGAGGGCGCTACTGCTACATCGCCGCTGGGCTCCGCGGTTTTACTGAAATCGCGCTTCGACCGATATGTTAATAGGCTCTTATTTGCCATGGTGTTTGCCTGAAATAAGTTTACTCCGAAAACACGATTTGAATCGGACTAAAAGACATAGCGCGAAGACAAAATCCGGGCGGGAGAAATCATGAACACCCTCGAGGAACGCTACCGCGCGTTGACTCCGAAGTCCCGCGAATTGGGCACGCGCGCCGAACGCGTGATGCCGGGCGGCGACACCCGCTCGAGCGCCTTCCATCGGCCCTACCCGCTCACGCTCGCACGCGGCGAGGGCCCCTATCTCTACGACGTGGACGGCAACCGTTACATCGATCTGCTCGGCAACTACACCAGCCTCGTCCACGGCAACGCCTATCCGCCGATCGTCGCGGCGGTCGAGAAAGCGTTTCGCGATGGCAGCGCATGGCCGGCGCGCGCGGAGGCGCAGGTCGAGCTGGCTGCGCTGCTGTGCGAGCGAGTCGCGTCGATCGATAGCGTGCGCTACTGCAACTCCGGCACCGAGGCCGGGATGCTGGCGGTGCACGTCGCGCGCCGTCTCACCGGCCGCAAATTTATCCTGATGGCGCGTTACGGGTATCACGGTTCTTACGAAGATCTCGAAATCGGTCTCGCTGGCCATGACGGCGAGCGCACTCTGATGGCCGACTTCGGCGATGCGGTTGCGTTCGAGAAGCTGCTCGCGGAGCGCGGCGCGGAAATCGCGGCAGTGTTCCTCGAGCCGGTGCTCGGTTCGGCGGGCGTGGTCGCGCCGCCACCGGAGTTTCTCAGCCGCGTCGCCGCGGCGACGCGCCGCGCGGGCGCACTGTTCGTGATCGATGAAGTGATCACACTGCGGCTTTCGACCGGCGGCGCGCAGCAGCTCTACTATGTGCGTCCCGATCTGACCATGATGGGAAAAATTATCGGCGGCGGGCTTCCGGTCGGCGCGCTCGGCGGCAGCGAGGAAGTGATGTCGTGCTTCGACCCGCGAAATCGCGGCGCGCTGTGGCATTCCGGGACCTTCAACGGAAATCCGGTCACCTGTGCCGCCGGTATCGTTTCGGTGCGCGAGTTGACGGCGGAGCGAATCGCGAAGATGGAGGAGCAGGCACGCAAATTCGCATCCGAGTTGAAGCGAGCCGCAGAGCAGGCAGAGCTTCCGTTCTCGGTCCGGCAGGTGGGTTCATTGCTGAACATTTTCTTCACCAGCGAACCGCCGCCGGCGACGGTCGCACGCAAGGACGCGAACCGGATCGCGAACTTCCATATCGCCGCGCTGAACCGCGGCATGTTCTTCGCCCCGCGCGGGATGATCGCGCTCTCGACCGTCCTCACCGACCAGGTGCTTAGCGAGGTATGCGAGCGCGCCGCCGATGCATTCTCCGATCTCGCCGAATCCGGCGAGTGAGCATCCGATCGAGTCGACGATGCTTGAGTTGACAGCCGGAATCGACGACCGTTACGCTTCGATTCAGTCTCAATCATCTCCAAACGCGAGGGCCCCAAGATGAGTCGCCTGCTGGTATCCGCCGATTCGCACGTGATGGAACCGATCGATCTGTGGACGCGCCATCTGCCGGAAAAATTTCGCGCGATCGGCCCTCGCTTCGAGAGTGGATCCGAGGGCCCGTGCCTGATGGTCGAAAATACCGTCGTCCGCCGTTTCAATATTTTCAACAAGCGCGATTCCGAAGCTGCCGATGCCGGTGCCGATGCTCTACATGCGCCTGAAAATCCGGAGCAGGTGCAGCAGCTCTCGATGGGTGCGAGCGATCCGGTCCAGCGGCTCAAGGATCTCGACGCCGACGGCGTGTGGGGCGAAGTGATCTACCCCAACACCGCGTTGTTCTTCTGCTCGCGCATCGAGAATTCGGAGCTGCAGGCCGCGAGCGCAAAAGTCTACAACGACTGGGTCGCCGATCAGTTCATCGGGTCATCGGAGCGCTTCGCGCCGGTCGCGCTGATTCCGGTGAACGACACCGACGCTGCCGTCGCGGAACTCCAGCGCGCGGCCAAGCGCGGCTTTCGCGGCGTCCTGATGCCCGCGCACGTCGAGAATCATCCGTACAACGACCCCGCGTACGAGAAGCTCTGGTCCGCCGCCGAGGAATTGGAAATCCCGCTCACCTTCCATGCCGGCACCGGCCGCACCACCACGCCCGCGCACGGCGCCGGCGGCGCGATCATCAACTACGTCTCGGTGGTCAGCGAGCCGATGGAGACGGTCGCGTATCTATGCGGCTCGGGCGTGCTCGAGCGCCATCCGCGGCTCCGCGTGGTGATGGTCGAATGCGGCAGCGGCTGGCTGGCGTGGGCGCTGCACGCGATGGACGACGCCTATCGCGAACATCATATGTGGGTGCGTCCGAAGCTGAAGCTGTTGCCCAGCGAATATTTCAAGAACCAGGGCGCGGTCACCTTCCAGCACGATCCGGTCGGCATCGCGAATATTCCGTTCACCGGCGAGCGCTGCCTGATGTGGGGCTCGGACTATCCGCATCCCGAAGGCACCTGGCCAAATTCGCTCAAGTATCTCGACCGCCAGCTCCAGGGCCTCTCCGAGCAGACGATACAAAAAATCGTCTGTGACAATGCAGCCGAGCTCTACCGCTTCAACGTGCTGCGCGAGTCGGATCCAGTAGAGTGACGCCGCGCACGAGCCGGCGCACGCGATGCAGCGTCGCTCAGGCGGCCTTCAGCTCTGTTGTGCAGTGCCCGCACTTGGTCGCGGCGATCGGTATTTCGTTCTTGCAGTAGGGGCATAGTTTGGTCGAGGGTGGCGGAGGCTTTGCTCCTGCCAGCCGGTTGACCTGCTTGACCAGCAGGAACATCGCGAAGGCGACGATCGCGAAATCGATCAGCGTGTTGATGAACGCGCCGTAGTTGAGCGTCGCGGCGCCGGCCGCCTTGGCCTGCGCCAGCGTCGGATACGACTTGCCCGACAGGTTGACGAAGAGATTCGAGAAATCGACGCGCCCCAGCACCAATCCGATCGGCGGCATCAGTATGTCGCTGACCAGCGAGGTGCTGATTTTCCCGAAGGCGGCGCCCAGCACGAAGCCGACCGAAATGTCTATCAGGTTGCCCTTGACCGCAAATTCCTTGAACTCCGACATTATCGACATGACGAATCCTCCTGGCGGCTTGAGTCCCGCGGCCGCGACGCGCGCGGCCGCGAAAGTCGCGCGTCAAAGGAACCATCAAAAGAGCGGTTTGTAAAACCGGCGAATCGCGCTTGATGGGACGCGCGCGAATCCTGTTAGAGTGCGAGCTGTTGTTCGCCCGTGCGAGAGAGGTCGTCATGGCAAGCGAAGTGAAAGAACGCAAAGTCCGCGCGTCGAACATGAACTTCCACGTGCTCGAGATGGGCGCCGGTCCGCTGGTGCTCTGCCTGCACGGCTTCCCCGACACCGCGCATTCGTTCCGCCATCAGATGCCCGCGCTCGCAGCCGCGGGCTATCACGTCGTCGCGCCCTTCATGCGCGGCTACGCGCCGAGTGATCCCGCGCCCGATGGCCGCTACGATTCTCCGGTGCTGTCGGAGGACGCGCTCGCCCTCATCGAGGCGCTGAACGCGAAGGACGCAATTATCTTCGGCCACGACTGGGGCGCGGTCGCCGCCTATGGAGCCGCGGCCGCGGCGCCCGATCGGGTGAGCAAGCTCGTCACCGCCGCGGTGCCGTATGGCGCGCGATTCTTCCAGGCGCTGGTCACGAATTACGCTCAGCAGCGCCGCTCCTGGTATATGTTTTTCTTTCAGACCGCGATCGCAGAAGCAGCCGTCGGCCACAACGATTTCGCGTTTCTCGACAAGCTGTGGGCGGACTGGTCGCCCGGATGGCAATGGGCTCCCGAAGACATGGAGGCGCTCAAGCGATGCTTTCGCGCCAAGGGCACGCTCGAAGCGGCGATCGGTTATTATCGCGCGACGCTGGCGCCGGTGCTCAAAATGCCGGCCGACCCAAGCCAGCTCGCGGCCGCGATGTCGCAGCCGATCAACGTACCCGCGATGATGCTTCACGGACGCGACGACGGGTGTATCGGCGCCGAGTTGCTCGAGGGGATGGCGGCGCTGTTTCCGCGCGGGCTGCGGACCGAGATCGTCGCGGGTGCGGGGCACTTCGTGCATCAGGAGCGCCCGGAGGTCTGCAACCAACTGATTCTCGATTTTCTGAAATCATAAACTGTCAAATTGGCGCCGAATTTTCATCGAACTTGCACAAGCGCCGCGACCTGCGATACGAAAATCTTGACCAAACCGGTTTGAGATTCCCGCATCGCTGCTCATCACGGAAGGTGTTTCATGTCGACGAATCACTCACCGAATCCCGCCAAGATTCGCGCCCGCCTCAACCATCCGGTAATCGACGCCGACGGACATTGGCTCGAATTCGGACCGGGCGTCGCCGACTACTTGAAGCGCGTTGGCGGCGAGCGCGTCGCCACTGCGTTTCGCGCCTTCGGCGATCGCATCACGCACATCCTGTCGCTCACGCCGCAGGATCGGCACGCGCGGCGTCGCGCGCAGGAAGCGTGGTGGGCGTTTCCAACCAGAAACACGATCGATCGCGCCACCTCGATGCTCCCCAAGCTGCTCCACGAGCGGCTGCCAGCGCTCGGCATCGATTTCGCCGTGCTCTATCCGACCGCCGGCCTGGGCGTCCCGTTCATCCCCAACGATGAACTGCGCCGCGCCACCTGCCGCGCGTTCAACCAGTTCATGGCCGAACAGTTCGGCGCGTACTCGGATCGCATGACGCCGGCCGCGGTGATCCCGATGCACACGCCCGCCGAGGCGATCGAGGAGCTCGAGCACGCGGTCAGAACGCTCAAGCTCAAGGTGGTCCTGATGGCAAGTATGCTGCGCCGCCCCATCGTCGCGCTCGCAGACAAGGCGCCGGAAGCTGTGCGCTATGCCAACTGGTACGACATGCTCGGCATCGACAGCGACTACGACTACGATCCGGTGTGGGCGAAGTGCGTTGAGCTGGGCGTCTCACCGACGTTTCACAGCGGCTCGCGCGGCGTTGGCTTGAGAAACTCGCCGTCGAACTTCACCTACAATCATATCGGGCATTTCGCCGCCGCCAGCGAAGCGGTATGCAAAGCGATCTTCATGGGCGGAGTCACGCGGCGCTTCCCCACGCTCAAGTTCGCGTTTCTCGAGGGCGGCGTCGGATGGGCATGCGGCCTCTACAGCGATCTGATCGGACATTGGAAGAAGCGCAACGCGCGCGCACTCGAGGACGTCGATCCGCGAAAGCTCGACCGCACGAAGCTTGCGGAGCTGTTCCAGCGCTACGGCGGCGAGGGCGCAGTCGAGATGCTGCGACAGGCGCGCGAGCTCAGTGACATCGCGACGGTGATGGCGGAGGCGCCGGCGGCGCTCGACGACTACCAGGCGTGCGGCATCGAGCGCGCCGAGGATATCCGCGCCCTGTTCGTGAAGAACTTTTATTTCGGATGCGAGGCCGACGATCCGCTCAACGCATGGGCGTTCAACGATCGCGTGAACCCCTTCGGCGCCAAGCTGAATACGCTGTTTGGCTCCGACATCGGGCACTTCGACGTCCCCGACATGAACGAGGTTTTGGCCGAGGCGTATGAGCTGGTCGAGGACGGGCTGATAACCGATGCGGACTTCCGCGACTTCGTCTTCGCCAATCCGGTGCGCTTCTGGGGCGACTCCAATCCGGATTTTTACAAGGGCACCGTGGTCGAACGCGAGGCGCGCGACCTGCTCTCCGCTGCCACGCGCGAGCCAGCCGCCGCGACGAAGTAGGCGCGGCGTTGCGCGCACGCTGCGCGTCACCTATTGATCGCTGGTCGTGGAAAGCGCGCCGCAATTGAAGCCTCACCTGGCGGCGTCGGGCCGATCGCGCGGGCTGGAACGGCTGACCGCGATCGCGCTCGCGGCCGGCGTCGTCGTCCTGGCTCACACGCTTTACCAGAACCGGCTTCGCTACCGGCGGGTCAGCTTCAGTGACTACTACCCCTGGTCGCTCGAGCTGAGGCTCGGCGGCGATCCGTGGATACCGGCGCACGATCCTTCCTATCGGCCGCATCCCGGAATTCCGCATCGCGACTTATGCAACTATCCTCCGCTGTTTCTGATCGCGTTCGAGCCGGTCACGTTCCTGAAGCCGCAGGCAGGCTACTGGGTCTGGCAAGCGTTCCTGATCGTATCGCTGCTCAGCGCGACGATCCTGCTGGTGCACGAGGCACGGCCGCCTCCGGGTCCTGCGCCCTACCTGCTCGCGGTCGCGGGAGTGCTGTTGTTTCCAGAAACCTACGGCGCGCTGTACGAGAGTCAGCCGACCTTCATCCTGCTCTTGTTGCTGGTCGCGGCGTGGGTACTCGATCGTCATGAGCATCCGGCCGGCGCGGGACTGGCGCTCGCAGTCGCGACGCTGCTCAAGATGTATCCGGGTCTGGTGGGGCTCTACTTCCTCGTGCGCCGGCGATGGCCGACGGTGGCGTGGTCGGTCGCGTTCGCGATCGCGGGGATCCTGCTCTCAAACCTTCGCCACGAATATGAGTTGATGCACTTCGGCGTGCCGGTCGCAGGCTACTGGTTTATCCAGGATCGTGCGATCGGAATCCTGCAGAACCTGCGCTCGCTGGTCACCGCCCTTCAGCCCGGTCCAACCGCCGTCGCGAGCCCGCTGGGCGGTGCGCCTTCGCTGTCCGCGGGCGCGACGATGGTCTGGTATGGCGCAGCGGCGGTGCTCTATCTGATCGTAGCGGCGATGGCGGTACTAGCCACGCTGCAAGGGTGCGAGCGTGTCGAGCTTGGCGCGATGTGCCTCGGTATCTGGATGACCGCGGCGCTGTTGTATTCGCCGATTGCGTGGGCGCATGAAACGCCGCTGCTGTTTCCGATCTGGCTCGGCGCCGCGATCGTCATCGCAAAAGGCGCGCGATGGCAGAAGCCGGGAGGGGCGCTGCTGGTGCTCGGACTTGTCGCCATGATCGCGCCATACTTCGCCTCGCCGCTACGGCGAATGCACATGTTCTTTTTCGCGACGGTACTCACTTACGTCGCGGCCTGCATCCTAGTTTCCACCTGGAGTGCCGAAACGGAATCGTCAGCCGAATCGCGCGAGCGTGACCAGGTACACGGCGTGCTTGCGCCGTTGGCCCCGATGAAAAGGAGCTAGTGCGATGGAAGAAACCCGGCCCTCTGTGGTTCTAAGGTCGTTCGCGATCCTCTTCGCTATCCTGGCGCTGACGGATCTGTTGAAGCCGTTTCACCTGGAAGGACCAGGCACTGGCTTTGTGTTTCTCGGCACTCGCACCAGCGGCGTCGCGGATGCGATCCTTGGGCCGCTGTTCGGGGTGTTCCTGCTCGTGTACGCTGCCGGAATCTGGCGGATGCGCCGCTACGCACTTCCGATGGCATACGCATACGCGGCGTATGTGTTTCTGAATTTGGTTACCTATTTCGTGAAACACCAGGGCGACCCGCAACAGCCCTCGCCGGCCTTCACGATCATCTATATAGCAGGCGCAATCGGCATCTCGTGGGCCACGGCATTTATGCTCCATCGGCGCCGTGCGCAGCTCACCTGAGCGGTTGCGAAGCGAGTAAATAGTCAGTTCACGGATTGACTAGCGGTACGGCGCAATAGCCAGTCTGGCCGCAATAGCCACTTCGATCCCACTTCACTTCACGACGGTAACCGTGGAACGGTGAATCGGTGTCACCATCGCGGGACACCTGCGCTCGAAACCGACCACGTCGACTCGAAGACCTTCACCGCGTGTCAACAGTTCGTGAGAGATGGAGTATCGGAACAGCGAAAGTGAGTGCGCAGGATCGGCCCGGGGAACCAGGATTCTCGCGACCCGGGCCCTGTGCGCGAAAGCGATCAACTCGCCGGCGGGGTCGCTCGATTCCAGCCAGGCGAATTTCGCGCCCAGCTCGCCGGCCAGGACGATATCATTGGCCAGCGCGCGAACTTGGGGCTTACAGAGCCGCTCGCGAATTGAACCGACATGGACCGCGAAGAAGCGGCCGCCGAGTTCCCGCGCAGCGAGCTGAGCCTTGCGCAGCACAGCCTCGTTGCCGGACTCGCTCGCGGCCAGGTACGCGATCACTCCCCTGGGCTGGTGGTCGACCAGCCTCCCAACAATTCCTGGTTTACGATTTTCTCTGCCAGCGGCGGCACTGAGACTCGTGACTGGATAGAAGCGCCGCCAGAACATGAATGGAGAGTAGGCAGCCATGCTCATACCCTTTCCTACTTCAAGCCGGCGGCTGGCCGAACTTGCTACGCAGTTCGAGGTTGATCTCTAGCACGTTGACGAACTTTTCGCCTGCAAGCCCTCCCAATGGCGCCGATGCGTGGGCTTGCAAAATGTCTTCAATCTGGCTGCGCACCTTAGCCGGGTCTTGCTTAGTATCTGACGCCCATTTCGCGGCGACGCGATCCAGTTGGTATTCGGCATTCTCCAGAGTGATATGCGGATCCAGGCCGGAACCCGAAGTGGTCACCATGTCGCCCGGGACTTCCTGCAAGTCGGCGGTCGGATGATCCTGTCGCCACATGTCGAAGAAAATCGATTGGACGTCGGAGCCATCCTTCACCGGCTCGATCGCTGTCACGGTCTTCCCATCCGGCGCCTGATGCGAAACCGCCGATGGGAACCTGCCGGGATTCTCCTTGGAGAAGCTCTCGAAGAAGACCGTCGCCAGGTCCGAGGCCTGTGGCTGCGGGGTTCCCGGGTTATCTTTCACAAATTGCTTGAGCTCGGCGGGATGCTTCTTGGCCCAGTCGGTGACGAATTGCGCGTGCGTGGGATCCCCGGTGACCCAGCCCTGCGCCAGACCGTTATGAGCGTCGGCCCACTGCGCGACCAGATGCGGCTGACCTTCGAAACTGTCCTGCTGGAACCAGGCTTCGACATCGGGCGCCACCAGTTGCCCCGCCTTCGGCCCGCTCTTGTACTTCACGATCGGTCCGAGCACCCGCGCGACGCGATCGCGCAGCGCATAGTTCGACGCGGCCAGGGTCGACGATGCGGACGCCGAACTGTCGTAGGACGCAGCCGACGGCCGCGGCTGGAAGTACTCGTCCTTGGTGAACGGCTGCGCGATCTGAAGAGAGCCGACCGGCTTGCCGTCGGGACCGGACAGTATGCTTCCATTCGCCTGGAACGGAAAGACTGTTTGGCCTATAGCCCAGAGCACCAATGGGTATATCCCGCAGCAGATGACTACTGAAAAGGTCAGTAGTAACAAGCTTCTGGATATATATCGTGACATGGTAATCGCTCCTCGAGTCGCTAATAGCTTCAGACCGTTAAATGCAGCCCAACCAGGACCAAGTCGATTAGCTTGATGCCCGCAAAGGGCACCAGCACGCCGCCGAGTCCCCATATCAGCAGGTTGCGCCGCAGTAGTGCATCGGCTCCGAGCGGCCGGTATTTGACTCCCTTCAGGGCAATCGGAATCAGCAGCGGAATGATGAGCGCGTTGAAAATCACCGCCGACAGGATCGCCGAGGTAGGAGAATGAAGATGCATGACATCCATCGGCTTGAGCCACGGCAGCGTTCCGGCAAACAGCGCCGGGATGATCGCGAAGTACTTGGCGACGTCGTTGGCAATCGAAAAGGTAGTCAGCGACCCGCGCGTCATCAGCAGCTGCTTGCCAATCTCGACCACCTCGATGAGCTTGGTCGGGTTGCTGTCGAGGTCGACCATGTTGCCGGCCTCTTTGGCCGCCTGGGTGCCGGAGTTCATCGCCAGGCCCACGTCAGCCTGCGCCAGCGCGGGCGCGTCGTTGGTCCCATCGCCGACCATCGCGACCAGCTTTCCTTCGCGCTGCTCCTTGCGGATGTAGGCAAGCTTTGATTCCGGCGTGCACTGCGCGACGAAATCATCGACGCCCGCCTGCTTGGCGATAGTCGCAGCCGTCAGCGGGTTGTCGCCGGTGATCATGACCGAGCGCACGCCCATGATTCGCATCCGCTCCAAGCGCTCGCTGATTCCGGTTTTCAGAATGTCCTCCAGCACCACCACCCCGAGGATCCTGGTGCCATCGGCGACCACCAGCGGAGTCGCGCCTTTGGATGCAACTCCATCGACCATCGGCTTCAGTTCGTCTGGCGCCACGCCACCCTGCCCGCGGACAAACTCGACTACCGCGTCCGCGGCTCCTTTGCGAATCCGATGGCCATCGGACAGATCGATTCCACTCATCCGCGTCTGCGCGGTGAACGGTACCGGCACCGATCCTAGCGGCGCCTTGGTGTCGACCGAGCCGTAACCTTGTGCGCGGTAGCAAGCTACTATGCTCTTGCCTTCGGGAGTTTCGTCGGAAACCGATGCGAGCGCGGCGAGGCGGCCGAGGTCGGCGGCCGAGTGATAACCTACCGGCATGAACTGAGTAGCGCGACGATTACCTATTGTGATGGTGCCGGTCTTGTCGAGCAGCACGGTATCTATGTCTCCGGCGGTCTCCACCGCCTTGCCGCTCTTGGCAATAATGTTGGCCTGCAGCGCGCGATCCATCCCGGCAATTCCGATCGCGGCCAGCAACGCGCCGATGGTGGTGGGAATCAGGCATACCAGAAGAGCGATAAGGGTAGGAACGTCGGTGCCCAAGCTCCTGATTGGATCCGAAAGTCCCAGGTAGCTCGCCATGTAGATTTCCGCATTGAGCGCCATCGGCCACAGCGGTATCACGACGATCAAAAAGATCAGCGTGAATGCCGAAAGGACCAGCGTCAGCGCGATCTCGTTGGGCGTACGCTGGCGGACCGCGCCTTCCACCAATGCGATCATGCGATCGAGGAACGACTCGCCCGTGGCGGCGGTGATGCGCACCACGATCCGATCCGAAAGCACCCGCGTTCCACCGGTGACTCCCGAACGGTCGCCGCCGGCCTCGCGGATGACCGGCGCCGATTCGCCCGTGATAGCCGCTTCGTCGACCGACGCGATTCCCTCGATCACTTCGCCGTCGCCGGGAATCATCTGGCCGGCTGTGACGACCACCCGATCGCCTGCGATCAAATCGGACGAGGGAATCTCTTCGATTATGTCTTTGCCGCGCAGACGATACGCGGGCGTATCGCGGCGCGCTTTGCGCAGCGATTCGGCCTGCGCCTTGCCGCGCGCTTCGGCCAGGGCGGTGGCAAAGTTTGCGAACAATACAGTGAGGAATAGCCACGCATCGAGCGCGATGAAGTAGGTAATCGGAACTTGCGAGGCCGAGGTTCCGATCGCAGCCTGTATGATGTACAGGAGAGTGAGAACCGCGCCCACCTCCACCACGAACATCACCGGATTATTCCATTGGACGTCCGGTCGCAGCATCAGGACGGCCTGTTTCATCGCCGGGCGAACGAGCTCGGGGGCGAACAGATTCTGGCGGCGCGAGCGGCGCGGCGGCGGAGTCGGCATCCCTTCGTAATTCGATGCTGAACCCGGCTCAGTTTTAAGATCGGTTGCGGCTTCCATCTGAATCTGCCTCGCAAGGACTGCTTAGTCGTTAGAAGGATTGGTTGATCGTCAGTTTGATTTGAATGACACCTAGTCTATGGTCAACCGCCAAATGGAATCGGGCCTAGGTGCTCTGCCAGCGGCCCCAGCGCCGCCACGGGCAGAAAGAGCAGCGCGCCGATGATGACTATGGTGCCCAGCAATAGAAACCCGAAGGTCGGAGTGTCATCGCGCATCGTTCCGAGCGTAAACGGAGTGGGCTTTTTGGCCCCCAGGTACGCCGCCATCGCGATTGGCGCAATGATCGGAAGATACCGGCTGAAAAGCATCACCAGTCCGGTCGCGATGTCCCACTTGGGCGCCTCGGGCGCGGGATCCGGGTTGGCATTGAATCCATAGTTAGTACCGAGTCCATCAAATGCCGAACCGTTATTCGCCGAGGCTGACGAAAATTGGTAAACAATTTCCGAAAAACCGTGCGCTCCTGGATTATTCTCCGCCTTGATGCCCCAATCCGTCGCGGCGAACAGGCCGGTTGGCATCAGGATCATGATGGGATGAACCAGCAGTGCTACCATCGCGAGCTTCATCTCACGGGCACCGACTTTCTTGCCCAGGTACTCGGGCGTCCGGCCCACCATCTGACCGGCGATGAAAACGCCGATGATCAGAAACAGCAGCAGGTTAATCATGCCGACGCCCTTGCCGCCGTAGATGCAGTTCACCCACATCCCAGCCATCGGAGACAAGGCTGCAATCGGGTTCAGGCTGTCATGTTCGCAGTTAACCGCGCCGCAGGTAACGTCGACGGTCGCCGCGGCGAAAGTCGCGCCAGCTGAAGTACCGAAACGCAACTCCTTGCCCTCAAGGTTGCCAAGATGCTGTTCGACGGGCAGCCCGGCGACTGAGGGCAGCGTGAAGAGTCGCTTACCACCCGGAGCAGTGGCACTGGGTATTGCATAGGTTCGGGAGTCGGGATGTGCGGTCAAGCCCGGATTGGGCTTCATAGTGTCAAAGTAAATTACCCAGGCGATCGTCCCGATCATCATCACCATCATGACGGTAAAGATAATGACTCCATGCCGCATGCGGCCTAGCATTCGCCCATACATCAGAACTAATCCGAACGGAAAGAGCATCATGCCCACGGTAGTGATGAAATTCGTCCAGGCACTTGGGTTCTCGAAGGGATGCGCGGAGTTCATGCCATAGAAGCCGCCGCCATTGGTGCCTAGCTGTTTGATCGGTATGACTGCCGCGACCGGGCCCACCACTATCGTCTGTTGCTTCGCCTCGCCCTTGTCGGTGGTACCCATCGCTCCGGGCTCGAGCGTCGACACCTGGTACGAGCTCGCATAGGTCATTGGCATACCCTGCTGGATATAGAGCACTCCCATCAGGAGCGAAACTGGAATGAACATGTAGACAACCACGCGCCACATATCGACGAAGTAGTTGCCTACCGTCGACTCGCCGCGGAAAGCGCGGATGATCGCGACCAACGCGCAGAGGCCAACTGACGCGGAGAGGAACATGTTGGTAATGATGAAGAAAATCTGGCTGAAGTTCGAAAGGTTAACCTCGCCCGCATAGTGCTGCAGGTTGGTATTCGTCATAAAGGAAATGACGGCGTGGAAGATCGTGGTCGGCGCAAGCATTCCTTTTCCATCGGGATTGAGAGGCATCAATGGTTGCAGAGACAGGATGATGAAGCCGTACACGAACAGCACTATGTTGAAGACCATCAGCGCGAGCGTGTACTGCTTCCAGTTCTGAGGTCCGGTATCCAGCCGCTTTTCAAACCAGGCCAGGAATCGGGGCGCCTGATACTTGCCGTCCATAATACACGACATGTACCGGCTGAGCGGTATCGCCAGGAGCGTCGTTGCCACGAGGATCGATATAGGTAGAAACCACATGTGTTGTAGTCCTTCTGCGCGTTGACTCGAGAGCGTGCGCGAACTCTAGAACCACTCCGGACGAATCAGAGCGGTAATCAGGTAAACGAACAGAAACAATGCAACTGCTGATGTCAGATAGATCATCTGCGCTCCCTCAAATTTTTTCGCAGGCGTTCAGGAACCACAGGCAGAACGCCAGGCCGGCAAGTCCGAGCAGGAACATCCCTGGTAGCCAAGTCACTAAATTCATCCATGCTCCTCCAAGATGTGACGCGAATCGGGGTCATTTACGTTGCGCCATCTGTGCCAGTAATGAGCAGCAAGTATGCCGAAAGTCAAAAGCCGCAAAATCTCGATGATTCTTCGGTAAAACGACGGCCAATCATTTCAGAAAGTCGATTTTTCGATCGGGCAAAATGAAATGCAGAAAGACGCATTTCAAAATGCTGTGATGGCGGATTTCATTTTGAAAGGGACACGTAACTACGAAAACAGTGATTCGCCGCCAACGTAGCCAGGTTGACACATCGATCAGGTTCGCGTCCGTCACCCACGTACCGAAGCCGGACAGCATTCTGCTCTCAGGACAGTTTATGTGAGCAAAGCTGAAACAATTTGCATGGCACGTGCGGTGCTTTAGCTACTGGGAAATTCCAGATGAAACCACTCACACGTCAAAGCGGCCAGGTTCTCGTACTAGTCACTCTGGCGATTGTCGCCGTGCTCGCATGCATCGCGTTGAGCGGCGACGTTGGCTTCCTCGAGTATCAGAAGAACATCATGCAGACGGCCGCAGATACCGCCGCTCTGGCCGGCGCTATGGAGTTGAACTATGGCGATTCAGTCGCAGCGGGAAGAACTGACGCGGCTAGCAACGGCTTCACCAACGGGACGAACAACGTGGTCGTAGCGATCAATATTCCACCGACCAGCGGTCCCAACAGCAGCAATGCCAACTACGTCGAGGCGATCATCACTCAGCCGGATCCTACCTACTTCCTGCGAGCGATGAACGTCACAACTGCAACCGTGTCGGCTCGTGCTGTGGCTTCATTAGGCAACGGGCCCAACTGTATCTATGTAATGGACCCGTCGGCCTCTTCGGCTCTGAATCTCAATGGCAATATAAACATCCAAAGCAACTGCGGCATCCTAGTCGACTCGAGCAGTTCGTCAGGGTTTGCAGTGAACGGCAACGTCACTGTCACCGCGCCAACCATGGGCGTCGTGGGTGGCTACTCTTCGAACGGCAATGTAACTTTTTCTCCGACTCCGAAAACCGGGGTAATCGCTGCGTCTGATCCTCTCGCATATGTCCCTGAGCCGACCGTGGGCGCCTGCTATAAGACCAACTTTTTATTGAACGGCAATAGCGGTACCAGCAGCGCCCCCTATCAATTGAGTCCTGGCGTCTATTGCGGCGGAATCACAGTCAACGGCAATTCCTATCTGAAATTCAACTCCGGCACGTACATACTTGCCGGGGGCGGAATGCTTATCAACGGAAACTCCGTGATGACCGGTGTCGGCGTGACCTTCTACAACACCACCGGAACCGGCGGCTATGGCGCGATCACCCTGAATGGCAATAGCCAGGCCAACTTCAGCGCTCCGACCTCGGGAGCGCTCGCCGGAATACTTTTCTTCCAGGATCGATCAATTTCCAGCAGCGCGGCGGGAAGCACTATAAATGGAAATTCCTCGTCGACCTTCGACGGGGCTATCTACTTTGCGACCACACAGCTTACCTACAACGGCAACAGCTCCTCTAGCGGTTATACCATTTTGGTTGCGGACAAGCTTCTGATTAACGGTAACGACACGATGGGGAACAACTATAGCTCCCTGGCGGATGGCTCACCCATCAAAGGACCGGTCCTCGCCGAATGAATGCCATGGCGCCAATCCTTTCATCCGCGATGCCTCTGCGCGGCGGCTCACGACGTCGCTACTCGCGAGGTCAGAGCGCTGTCGAGCTCGCACTGATCATTCCGCTGCTGCTTACCTCGTTACTGGTCGCGGTGGAGCTGGGCCGGCTGTTCTACATTTCCATCTCGATCTCAAATGCGGCCCGCGCAGGCGTCCAGTACGGCGCGCAGAGTCTCACCACCGCTAACGACAACAGCGGCATGAAGCTGGCCGCTGTCGCCGACGCGCCTCTTATCGCCAGCATGACGACGACCGCGGCCCACTTCTGCAAATGCTCCGACGGCTCTGCGTCGACCTGCCTGGCTACTGACTGCAGCAGCTCCCATCGACTGCTCTATGTTCAGGTCAACACCAGCGCACCCTACGCACCTATCCTTAACTATCCCGGCGTTCCGACAGCGATGGCGCTGTCGGGCGTAGCCGTCATGCGAGTGGCGCAATAGTCAAATGATACCTACTCCCGAGCTCGCCGATTCGGTATCACGATCCTCTTCGCGATCGTGCTCCGCCGCGACTGGGCTACCACGCGTTGCGTCGGGCCGCCGTCGTTGCACGGGCTCGCGCGGCACCTCCGCCGTCGAGTTCGCCTTGGTAGTTACTCCGTGCCTGCTGCTGATTTTTGCGATCATGAACTTCGCCACAGCGCTCTACTCACTTGACTTCGTCGGTTACAGCGCCCAACAAGCAGCTCGCTACGCAATAGTGCACGGCTCGACCAGTACTTCACCCGCGTCATCTACGATCATCACTAACTATGTGGACGGCCTCGTTCTCGGCGTCCTGAACACAAACCTGTTGACCGTCAATACCACCTGGACGCCGAATAACAAGCCGGGCAGCGTGGTAACCGTGACGGTTAGCTACACTTTCAAACCTCTGACAGCGCTCGTCTCCTCGGTGAATATTGCGCTGACTCGTACCGCAGCGATGGTTATATCGCAGTAACCTCATCCGCTTACTGATCCACCGTCGCAAGTACTCAGCCTGTCCGGCACTCGAACGCGCGCCGTGAAACGTATACGGTGCGAGTGACGCTGCCGGATCTCGTGAAAGCAACCGCAATAGTCACTTCGAATGTAAAGTCGCCCGCCTCGCGACACCGCGAGGGCATCAATGGCACGTCGCGGAAACTCCCGCGCGAGTTCTATTCCCGGCCGGTGTTGGCCGTCGCGCGCGACTGCATCGGGAAGATACTCGTGCATCGTACCCCTGAGGGCGAGGCCGCCGGCCGCATCGTCGAGGCGGAGGCTTATCGCGGTCCCCTGGATCTCGCCGCGCATAGCTCCCGCGGACTGACCAAGCGCACCGCCGCGATGTACGGGCCGCCGGGCCACGCCTACATTTTTCTGCTCTACGGGACTTGCTGGGCGATGAACCTCGTCGCGGGTCTTCAGGGCGAGCCTCACGCGGTACTGATAAGAGCGCTCGAGCCGATCCGCGGCTTGCAACTGATCGCGCTCAGGCGCAATAAACCGGTCGCTTCTCGCGAACTGACTAATGGACCTGGCAAGTTGACCGGCGCTCTTGCGATCACCGGCGCTGACTATGGACGTGATCTGTGCGGCAACCGGCTATTCCTCGAGGAGGCTGATCGCCCGGCGGGTCGAATCGGCCGTTCCGCGCGGATCAACGTCGATTACGCCGGTTCTTGGGCCGCAAAGCGCTGGCGCTTCTACGAGCGCGGGAATCGCTACGTATCGGTGTCTCCGCGCGATTGAATTTGAATTGAACTGACTAGTGAGACTTCGGTCCGCGATTCAGGATACCGCCGGCCGCGGCGCTTTCGACTTTTTCTTTGCCAGCTCGACCGCCACGTCGATGATCATGTCTTCCTGACCGCCAACCGCCTTGAGTCGCCCCATTTCGACCAGGATTTCGCGGGAATCGACGCCGAACCGCGTGGCCGCGCTCTCCGCGTGACGCAGGAAACTCGAGTAGACACCACAATACCCAAGCGTAAGAGCCGCGCGATCGATCATCACCGGCCGTACCATCACCGGCGGCACCAGGTCTTCCGCAACGTCCATCAACTTGAAGACGTCGATGCCTGGATTCAGTCCGAGCTTGTCGAGCACGGCCACCAGGGCCTCGGTCGGCGCATTCCCGGCGCCGGCGCCGAAGCCTCGCGTCGCCGCATCGATCCAGGTCGCACCTTCTTCGATCGCGACCAGAGTATTAGCTACTCCGAGCGACAAGTTATTATGCGCATGAAATCCGATCTCGCACTTCAGCGCGTCACGCAAGGCGCGCACCCGCTCGCGCGCCTCCGGCATGGTCAGCGCGCCCGCGGAGTCGGTCACGTAAACCGCATCGGCGCCGTACGATTCCATCAACTTTGCCTGCGCGGCGAGTTCCTTTGCCGGGATCATGTGGGCCATCATCAGGAACCCGCCGACTTCCATTCCCATCTCTTTGGCGAGGCGGATGTGCTGCTCCGCGATATCGGCCTCGGTGCAATGCGTCGCGACTCTCACCACCGCTGCGCCCGCGGCGCGCGCAGCCCGGAGATCTTTTCGAGTTCCGATGCCGGGCAGCAGGAGCACGGTGAGCTTCGCGCGTTTCAATACCGACTTCGCCGCGCGAATCAGCTCCATCTCGTCGGTCAGCGACAATCCGTATTGCAGCGACGAGCCGGCCAGCCCATCGCCGTGCGAAACCTCGATCATGTGCAGCCCGGCGGCGTCCAGCCCGGCTGCGATCGACTTGACGTTCTCGACCGTGAATTGATGGCTGATCGCGTGCGACCCGTCGCGCAGTGAGACATCGCAGATCTTGAGATTGTTGACCATGATGTCCCCTCAGGCAGCTCCTGCGCTTTTCGCGACGCCGTGCTCGGGTAGCAGCGCGCGCGCAAATTCTTCGCCGACTCTCACCGCGGCCGCAGTCATGATGTCGAGATTTCCTGAATACTTCGGTAGAAAGTCACCGGCGCCTTCGACCTCTAGCACTATAGTCACTCGATCACCGTCGAAAATCGGTTCGGTGCGCGAGCGGTATCCGGGTACGTACGATTTGACTTCGTCGATCATCTGCCAGATCGACGCCGCTATCGCTTCGCGTGACGCTCCGGCTTCGAACTGCACGTGAACCGTGTCGCGCATCAGTATCGGCGGCTCGGCGGGGTTCATTACTATGATCGCCTTTCCGCGCCTGGCGCCGCCCAGCTGCTCGATCGCGCGCGCCGTCGTCTCGGTGAACTCGTCGATATTTTGCCGCGTCCCGGGTCCCGCACTGCACGAGGCAATCGTCGCAACAATTTCCGCGTATTCCACATTAGCCACTCGGCTTACGGCAGCGACAATCGGAATAGTGGCCTGACCCCCGCAACTGACCATGTTCACATTCGCGGCGCCCAGATGATCGCGCAGATTCACAGTGGGTATAACGTACTGACCCACCGCGGCTGGGGTGAGATCAATAGTAGTAATGCCGGCGGCTTCGAGCCTTTGCGCGTGAGCGCGATGCGCCTTGGCGCTGGTCGCGTCGAACACGATCGCGACCGTCGGCTGGAACGCGAGCAGTCCCTCGATTCCCTCGGTGGTCGTCGCAAGACCTTCGGCGCGTGCGCGCGCGAGGCCTTCAGATTGCGGCTCCACGCCGGCTACGATTGCCAACTCGAGCAGCTCACTGCGCAGGAGCTTGTACATCAGATCGGTTCCGATGTTGCCGGAACCGAGTATTCCGCACCGAATGCCTTTCATCATTTCCCCTGCAGATTGAAACTCATACGAAGCTGACCTGAACCGAACCGAGCCGATCGAAAGTCGCCGTTACCGAGTCTCCCGCCACGACATCGATCGCGCGGCACAGCGCACCCGGCATCACGATACTGCCGGCCGCAATCTGCTGGCCGAACTCGCCGAGCTTTTTCACCAGCCAAGCTACCGCCTCCGCCGGATGACCAAGCGCCGCAGCGCCGGCGCCGGTCTCCGCCAACTGCCCGTTCTTCTCCAGGATCATTCCGACCAGCCGTAAGTCGCAGTCGCGCGGCGAGGTCTTTTGATCGCCAAGCACGATTTGCGCCGACGATGCGTTGTCGGCAATCGTATCGACCAGGCCGATTTTCCAGTCCTTGATTCGCGTGTCGATAATTTCGAGCGCCGGGGTCACATACTCAGTCGCCGCCAGCACGTCAGCGCGCGACACGCCCGGACCGCGCAGGGCTTTGGCGAGCACGAACGCGATTTCCGGTTCCACGCGCGGTGCGATCAGTTCGCTGGTGGCGCAGCGGCCGCCATTGCGGATCACCATGTCATCCAGGATGTGACCGAAGTCCGGTTGATCGACGCCGAGCATGCGCTGCATCGCTAGGCTGGTCAGCCCCACCTTGCATCCGACGATTCGCCGGCCACTCTTCAGGCGCCGCTCGATGTTGATGAGCTGCACCTGGTAGGCATCAGCGACCGACAACTCGAGGCCCGCAGTCTTGCTCACCGGATCGATCGGGCGCCGCGTCGTATGCGCGTCATGCAGCCGATCGGCGACCGCCTGAACTGCCGCTTTCTCAGTCAATGTATTTCTCGCGCGACACTCCGATTACTCAGTACCGGTCAAGTAGGTGATTACCAGCCGGTTGAACTCATAGGCTTTTTCCCACTGCGCCCAATGTCCGCACTTCGAGAACACGTGAAATTGCACGTCCGGCATCTGGCTCAGCATGATCAATCCGCTGTCGAGCGGCACCGTACGATCATCGCGTCCCCAGATGATCAGCGTCTTGTTGCGCACCTTGCCGAGGTCTTTCCACAGTGGCTCGATCTGGGCCATCGTGCTTCTGCGCAGCGGGGTATTCGCTATCACATCGGGCTGCGTCGCTGCGGCGTAGCGCTCCTTGAGCAGCTCGTCGGTCAGCTTGGAGGAATCGTAGACCATCACGTTGATGAATGCCTTCAGCTTCTCAATCGACGGTCCGGGCGGCTCGTAGAAATTCATCAGGTGCTTGATGCCTTCGGTGGGCATCGGGGTGAACATCGGGATCCCTCCGCCCGCCCCCATCAGCACCAGGCGGTTCGCCCGATCGGGAAAATCCATGGCGAATTTCAGCGTGGTTCCGCCGCCGAGTGAGTTGCCGATGAAATTCGCGCGCTGGATGCCGAGTGTGTCCATCAGATCGCGTACCGCGGTCGCCATGAAAGCCATGAACCCGCCCTCGATCTTGGGCTTGTCGGTCTTCCCGAATCCGGGCAGGTCGATCAGGACGGTGCGAAAGTGTTTGGCCAGTTCATCGATGTTTCGCGAATAGTTACTCCAGCCGCTGGCGCCGGGTCCGCCGCCGTGGATGCAGATCAGGGGCTCGCCCTGTCCGGCTTCGTTGTAATGCATTTTGAGCTTGCCGGCCTGCGCGGTCTTGCTCGTTTCCTGTTGTGTAAAGGCCACGGGACTCCTCCTTGTTTGCTTGCGACTGCTCGCCTCGCTCGGTTCGCTTCCAATCAGCGCTCGATTTCGATTCCGTTCAGCCCGCTCGTGAGCTCTTCGCACTCGGCATCGCAAAACCCTTTCGCTGATGACCCCAGATGCTCGGTGCTTCGTGTCTCTGCACGTGCCAGGTCGCGTCATCGACCACGCGCGCGCCCCAGCCGTACTCGATGTCGAACCCCGACGGCGTTTTCATATAGAAGGACACCATGTGATCATTGGTATGACGGCCAAGCGTCGCCGCGATCTCGACGTCATTTTCCTGCGCCCGGTAGATCGCTTGCCCGACATCGTCGAATGATTGGAGCTGGAGCATGATGTGGTTCAGGCGCTTCGGCGACATAGGCACCGCGCCAATCGCCAGCGAATGGTGGCGCGGATTGCAGTGCAGGAATGCGAGCGTGAACTTCATCCCCGGTCCGAACTTGAGTTCGATGAAGTCGCTGATCCTAAAGCCGAGCGCGCGTTGATAAAAATGCAGGCTCTGCTCGAGATCCTTGACGAACATGACCATGTGTCCGAGGCCCTGCTCGCCGGTCACGAATCCTGAAATCGGCAGCGGCGATCTGAATGGCGTCTCGAATCGCATCGAGGGGCCAAAGAAAACCTCCGACTTGAGGCCGTTGGGATCGTTGAAGCTCGCCAATGCGGTTACCCCGCGAGCGTCGGCGAGGGCTTGAGTGCCAGGCGTCACTGCGACACCGGCTTCGCCCAGGCGCGAGACCACAGCGTCGAGAGCGTCGGCATCCGCGACTTCCCAGCCTACATAAGCGATATCGTCCGCCGCGTCTTGATGGAGCGCGATCCGATAGCGGCAATCGTCCATCCGCAGCAGAACTCTACCATCGTCGGTGCGCTCGCCGATCTGCAGACCCAGGATGCCGGTCGCGAACTTTTCCCATGCGCCCAGATCGTTGACGCCCAGACCAAGATACCCCATGCCGGAAATACTCATTGTCGATTCCTCTTTCTCACAAGTCGTAGCCGCCGGCAGGCGCGACGAATCCGCGAATACCTATTCCGCTGTCACAGTTGATAATGGCGCCGGTAGCAGTCGGTGAATTTGGATAAGATGCGAGCAATACGTAATGACCGGTATAATCGCGCGGCTCCGGCATTTTTGCCAAAGGCAATCTTTGCGCCATGCTTTCGCCCATCGCGAGTTCGGCTATCGATCGTTCGGCCATTCCGAGTGACTTCGGACCTCTCAGATCGGTGGGGATACCTCCGGGTGCGACGCCGTTGACGCGAATCTTCGGCGCCAGTTCGTAGGCTAACTGTTTGATCAGTCCAACCACAGCATGTTTTGACGCCGTGTAAAGCGGTCCGCCGCCGCACGGGTAAAAGCCCGCATTCGAGACAGTATAGATGATAGTGCCGCGGGTTTTGGCAAGTTCACGATAGGCTGCCTTCGCGCCCAGCAAGTATCCCTTGACGTTGACGCCGAACAGCTCGTCGAAGGCGGCGCCGATATTGTCGTCAGGAAGCTGTGCAAGGGAGGTGGAGAAATCCCAGATGCCCGCGTTACCGACGAAGCAATCGAGCTTACCGAACCGGCTCACGGTGGTTTCAACCGCGCGCCGGTTGTCCGCGAGCGAAGTAACGTCGCCGATCGTCGCCACCACTCGGTCCCCCAACTCCTGCCTGAGCTTCTCGCTTCTCTCGCGCGCGCGATCGAGGACGCCGACGCGGGCTCCTTCCTCGAGAAAGCGCTTGACGATGGCGTAACCGAGACCGGACGCGCCACCGGTGACCAGCGCCACTTGTCCTTCTAACCAGCCCATGTGACGCTCTCCTTCTTGTTGCGGCCGATCCAGTCGTGCGGCTTCATTTCACTTCAATTCAGTTCGGCTCAGATCATTCTATGTCGACGAGGACCTGCCCTTCGTCGACCTTCACCGGATAGGTTCTAAGCGGCTGCGTCGCGGGAAGCATAAGGACCTTGCCCGTACGCAGGCAGAACCTCGCGCCGTGAAAGGCGCACTCGACCGTGTCGCCTTCGATGTATCCCTCGGACAAGGACGATTGAGCGTGCGTACAAGTGTCGTCGGTTGCGTAGAAGTCGTCGCCGACTCTGAACACCGCCACCGGACGCGCGGCGGCATACTTCACCGCCTCGCCGGGTTTGAGATCTTCGACCGCGCAAACTTTCACGAATGCCATCGGGTGCTCATAGTAAATTCTGCTCGTAGTTACCGGGTCGAATACTCACTAAAAGAAGAAACTCAGGTTTCTGGCTAATAGCGTCGCCTGGTCCAGCACAATAGTCCGTCGCGCAATCTGCCATCCCGCGGGATTCACCGCGCGGCGGATCAGGTCGTGACGCATCCCGACGAAAACCTCCACTTCTCGCTCAAGCCGCGACCGGTACACCAGGTAGTAGGCATCGACCTCGAACTCGTCGGGATTTTTCGCGGGACGAATAGTCACATTACTAATCATATGCCGGGTGCGTGAGGGCGGATCTTCCGCCCACGCCATGCCGGTGTGCAGGCGCCGGATACGCTGCGCGAGGCTCTGCTTGTCCTCGTCGAAGAGCGCTGCCTCATGTGCGCCGGAGAATTCGCGATCGGACTCGCGCTTGAGGCGGTTATAGCGCGTGGGCATGAAGTAATGGATGTCGTCGGAGAGCAGATCGTACCATTCATCGATCAGACGCTCGTCGAGAAGCCGCGCCTCGTAATAGAGGAACTGCTCGATAGCGTGTTGCAAGGCGTGGTCCACCAGCGGGACTGGACTCGGCGACGATTCGGCGGCGGCCTGACTGCTTCGCTTGGTCTGCATGCTCGCGGCCATTTTTCAATCCTCCGTGCCCAATAGTTCGGCCCAGCGACGATAAAAACCGCGCGCCGCTTCCTCGCCATAGACGTGGTTGGTTCTCCCCGGCAAGCGCGGATCGGCGCTCGCGTGCCCAAGCCCCATCTGCAAGTTGAACGGCCGCTGGCGCGCCTTGTACCCGCGCAGCACCCGTTGAATCTCAAGCCAGTTCTCGCCGTCGTCCTGCTCGAAAATTCCGCCCGCGCTAAACGTGCGCATCGCGCCGAGGCGGACGCCGTCCTTGGCCTCCGGCGGTGCGGCTCGGTCGGCAAAGGTCGTCGCCCATACTTCGATCTCGCCGGGGCCGCGCGGATGCCACACGCGCATCGTGTGCGCGCCGGGCAAACATGAAAAGTTCGGGAACACCGTCATGTGTCCTTCGACTGCGCCGGAACCGCGAAACTTTCCCAGCCGGCTCTCCGCCTGTTCTCGCGACGGGCCCGCGTAATACCGGGCAGCGGCGTTTCCATGCGTCGCAACCCGGATTCCGGTCTTGTCGGAGAGAAAAAATCCGGTGCCGTGACCATTGTCGGAGCTGAATTGCCTTCCTTCACCGCGAAGCGCACTGTCCATCGGTGCAGCGCCGGCGGGTTGATCTGGAAACAGGACCATCGACGCCGACGCGTGACTGATGTCAGCGTGGTACATATCGGAGGCGAACTGCTCGGCGGAAAATTTCCAATTACATTTGAGTACCCACTTGTGCATCCCGCCGATCGCCTCCGTACCGCCTTCGCTGCGGTCAAATGCCGCATCCAAATACCACTTCATGTCGCCGAGATAGTCGAAAAACGAAGGCGCGCTCGCGTTCCAGGTGCCGAAGATCAGCCCCTTGTAGTTTTCCAACCGCGGAACGCGCGTGGTCCCCCATTGACTCTTGTCGAGCTCGTGGTGGTAGCCGTCTTCCTCATGCGGAACCGAAACCAGGTTGCCGCCGAGGTCGTAGGTCCAACCGTGATACGAACACATGAACGCTTTAGTATTGCCGCAATCGGCGCGGCAGATACGCATCCCGCGGTGCCGGCACTGGTTGAGAAACGCGGCCACTGAGCCGTCCCTTTGGCGCACCACCAGGATCGGATCCTCGGCCATATAAGTCGAGAAGAAGTCGCCGGGCTTGGGAATCTGGGTCTCGTGGCAAAGGAACAGCCAGCACCGGGCAAAGATGCGCTCGAGCTCGAGTTCGTAGATGTCAGGATCTTCGTAGACCCGCGGGTCTAGCCGTCCAGTTTCAACGTCCACCAGGCTCGCAATATCGATTTCGGTCGCGCCCGCACGCCGGCCGCGTCTCAGTATATTCGTACCTGGGAGATTCGCGTGCGGCGCGGTGCTGAATGCCATTAGTCAGTAGCCCCTCGATTGACTATTTCAACCCGGTTTCTGACTACCTTCCTCATTAGCTATTTCAGCTCAAGCGAACCTAACTATCTTGACTCAGTAACTGGGCCCAGCGGCGGTAGAACCCGCGCGCGGCCTCCTCGCCGTAAACGTGATTGGTCCTGCCGGGGTATTTCGGATCATCGTATATCTCGTGACCGAGACCCATCTGTAGATTGAACGGACGCTGGCGCGCCACGTAGCCGCGCAGCACGCGTTGGATTTCGAGCCAGTTCTCACCGTCGTCCTGCTCGAACATTCCGCCCGCCGAAAACGTCCTCATCACGCTGAGGCGGATCGCATCCTTGACCGCGGGCGGCGCATTGCGGTGAACGAATGCCCACGCCCAGACTTCAATTTCGCCAGGCCCGCGCGGATGCCAAACCCGCATCGTCTGCGTACCCGGCAGGCAGGAGAAGGTCGGGAACACGGTCATGTGGCCGCCGGGAAGCTGCAGGCCGCGGGCCTCGCCGAGCCGGCCGACGGCCTCCTCATGCGCACCTCGCAGATATTCCTCGGTCGCGCGGTTCTGGATCCCCAACCGCGGCGCCTTGGTGAAAAAACCGTGCCCGTGTCCAAGGTCGGAGCTGAACTGCCGGCCCTCCGTCGGCATCAGACGCTCGGTCGGGGCGCTCTCGCCTTCTGACATCAGCACGATGATCGCAGAGAGGTGACTGATATCGGCGTGATACATGTCACTGGCGAACTGTTCGGCGGCGAATTTCCAGTTACACTTGAGCACCCACTTGTGCATCCCGCCGATTACCTCGGTGCCGCCCTCGCTGCGATCGAACGCGGCATCGAGATACCATTTCATGTCACCGATATACTCGACGAATGATGGAGCGTTCTCGTCCCAGGTGCCGAAGATGAGCCCCTTGTAGTTCTCCAGCCGCGGCACTCGCGTCGCACCCCATGCACTCTTGTCGAGCTCGTTGTGGTAGCCGTCCTCCTCGTGCGGGACCGAAACGAGATTGCCGCCGAGGTCGTAGGTCCAGCCGTGATAGGAGCACATGAACGCCTTGCTGTTGCCGCAATCGGCGCGGCAGATGCGCATCCCGCGATGCCGGCACTGGTTCAGAAACGCGGCCACCGAGCCGTCCTTCTGGCGCACTACCAGAATCGGATCCTCCGCCATGTAGGTAGAGAAGAAGTCGCCCGGCCTGGGAATCTGGCTCTCGTGGCAAAGAAACAGCCAGCACTTCGCGAACACGCGTTCCAGCTCGAGCTCGTACAGGTCGGGGTCTTCATAGACGCGAGGGTCGAGCCGGCCAGTTTCGACGTTGACCAGGTTGCCAAGATCGAGCTCGCTCGCGCCCGCGCGACGCCCGCGATGAATCGTAGCGCCGCCGCGGCCTCCGTTTGCCCCGCTACCTGCCGCCATAGTCTCTTCTCCCGCGCATGCTGCCTGCAGCCAACAGCCTCTCCTCCTGAGTACGCTAGCCGCAGTCTTAGCCTGTTCTCCCACGCTTTCGCGTGGTTTCAATATTTGAAACCTTAGTTCATGTCCCGAGCGGACCGTACGAAAGATCGCGCGAGGTTGTCAACCTGCGCTCACGACTGGCAACCTCCGGCCATGAACTAGTCGCCCGCTAGCCGCTCCGGATCAGGTGCATCGCAGGTCGTTGGATCCCGGGCGGGAGTCGCTCCGATGCTGGGACTTTTTACTTGCCTTGACGCGATGCCGATCGTGTCAGTGATTTGGCGTTGCGCGCCGCGCGCCCATTGACCGACCGGTTGGTGCCGGCGCCATTCCTGGAACCATAGCCCGCCAGCACCGAGATGGCGTCCGCGGCGGTCATCACGTAGCGGATGATCTCCGGAAACTTTTCCCTCGTGATGCGCATCGACGGCCCCGCGACGCTGATCGCGGCGATCACTTTGCCCGAGTAATCGCGCACCGGCGCCCCGACGCAGCGCACTCCCTCCTCGATCTCCTGATCGTCGATCGCGTAGCCGGCCGACGCGATCGCTTTGAGTTCCGCCCTGAGCGTTGCCTTCGAGGTAATCGTTTTCCTGGTCAGCGGCTGCAGCGGCGTCTGCGCCAGGTAATCCGCGAGCTGATCCTCGGTGAGATACGCGAGCAGCACTTTGCCGACTCCCGTGCAGTAGGCGGGATTGCGCCGGCCCACCGCTGACGGAATGCGCAGCGCCGCACGGCTTTCGACCTTCGCGACGTAGACCACGTCGGAGCCGTCGAGCACGCACAGATGCGCCGTCTCGCCGGTCTGCTGAACCAGCCGCTCGAGCGTGGGATGCGCGTATCTCTCGATGCCGACGCGTCCGATTGCGAGCGATCCCAGCTCGAAGAGCCGCAGCCCAAGATGAAACTTGCCGGTCTCCTCGTTCATCGCAACCAGCCCGTAGTTGCGCATCGCTTCCAGCAGCCGGTACGCGGTGCTCTTGTGCAGCCGGGTGCGCGCGACGATATCGCTCAGGCGCAGCTCGTTTTCATCGTTGAAGCATTCGAGGATCCCCATCGCGCGGTCGAGGACCTGGCTGAAGTAAATCGGCGCTTTACTTTCCATGGTTTCAACATGCGAGATAGCGGTTCCGGTTTGGATGGTCAAGTCCGATCGTCTTTTTGCGCACGCATCGCGATGCGCAGCTAGTGCGGGCGGCTGCGCGAGCGTTCAGGTTGATACGCGCGCCTGACTAATCAGGTATAGTGCGCTTCGCGGGTGTAGATAGTTGGGCCGGCCGCTCAGAATACTTCAGCTCACGACATTCTATCCGCCGTACAACATCGGCGGCTCGGGAATGTATGTTTATCGGCTCGCGCACACGCTGGGCGAAGCGGGCCACCGGGTCGACGTGATCCATTGCATCGATTCTTACCGGTTCGTGCATGGCGCCGATCCGGAGAGCGGCTACGCCTCACATCCGAATGTTCACTTGCACGGATTGCAGAGCGGGTATGGCTTGCTATCTCCGTTGCTTTCGCATCAGACCGGCCGCCCGCTGTTGAAACAGAAAGCGATCCAGGAAATCGTACGCCGCAATCCTCCGGACGTGATCCATTTTCACAATGTGTCACTGTTCGGTCCGGAGATTTTGCGGCTCAAGCCACCGGCCGGCCCGGTGGTGAAGCTGTACACGGCTCACGACCACTGGCTATATTGCCCGACGATGACGCTGTGGAAGTTCAACAGCCGTCTGTGCGAAAAACCGGAGTGCCTTAGCTGCACATTGATATCGAAACGGCCGCCGCAGTTCTGGCGCTACACCAATCTGATCGAGGAGTGCGCAAAGGAAGTCGACTTGTTCGTCGCACCGAGCCGGTTCACGGCGGCGATGCATGCGAGCCGCGGTTTTTCGCAGCCGGTGAAGTATCTCCCATTGGTGATCGAGCCGGCGCCTGGCGCGGAGACCAGCGTCCGGCCACACGCGAGGCCGTATTTTCTGTTCGTGGGGAGGCTGGAACTCGTCAAGGGCTTGCAGACGCTGATCGGGGTTTGGGACAAAGTTCTTGACGCTGACCTGCTGGTAGTCGGCACCGGACGCTATGAAGGAACGCTGCGCGGGATGGCGGCGGCCAACTCTCGCATCCGATTTCTCGGCAAGCTCTCTCCCGCGCAGATAGCGCCGCTTCTCGATCACTGCATCGCGTGCGTGGTGCCCTCGATTTACTACGAGACCAGCCCGACCGTGGTCATCGAGGCATTTGCGCGCAAGGTGCCGGTCATCGCGCGCGACCTCGGCGGCCTTACCGAATTACTATCCGACAGCGGCGGAGGCATCCTGTACCAGTCCGACGGCGAATTAATCGCAGCTCTGTCGCGGCTGGCCGGCTCACCTGCGCTGCGCGAAGAGCTAGGCGGAAGCGGCTATCGGCTTTTCACCCAGCGATGGTCGTGCAAGGCGCAACTGGAATTCTACTTCGACGCGTTGCGTGAAACCGCGATGCGAAAGTTCGGCTTCATCCCATGGGAACAGGAACCGGCATCGGCATCGGCAGCCAGCCTCAGCCAATGACTTCAAACCATCGCAAGCTGCCCAATTTCTTCCTGGTCGGCGCCATGAAGGCGGGCTCCAGCTCCTTGTACTACAACCTCCGCGCTCATCCGCAGATTTACATGAGCCGGATCAAAGAACCCTGCTACTTCGCGACCGATATAAGACATCCACTTAACCGCCGCCATCGCCGCATGCTCGCGATGCCTTCCAACACGCTGTTGGGCTACGTGCGAGTCTACGATTTCGATTACTACTGCGGGTTGTTCTCCGGAATTACCGACGAGATCGCAGCCGGCGAATGCAGCGTAAATTATTTGTTTTCCAGGACCGCGGCATCCGAGATCCAGTCCCTCGTTCCGCATGCCCGGATCATCATGGTTCTGCGCAATCCCGTCGACAGGGCCTATTCTCACTACCTTATGAATGTCCGCAACGGCCGGGCATCGTTGCCGTTCCGCGAGGAACTGAACAGAGACCGATCCAAAATTGATGACTTGCAGATCCCTCAGCCTTATATCGAGTGCGGTCTCTACTATGAGCAGGTCAAGCGTTACCTGGACAAATTTCCCGCCGAGCAGGTGAAAATCTTTCTTCATGAAGATACGCGAGACGACCCCGGCGGATTTCTCAAAAGTGTCTACGACTTTCTAGACGTCGACAGCGGGTTTCAGCCGCCGAAGATAAGAACTCGCAATCAATCGCGATTGCCGCGATCGAAATTGCTGAATCTGCTCTGGGTTCGTACCCCTCTTCGCGATATCGTTCCGCGGCTTTTGCCCGACAGCCTGGTCGATTCTGCCGGGCATCTGCTCTACTATCGCAACGTGCCCAGGATGTTGCCCGCCGATCGCGAGTACCTGCGCGAGGTTTTCGCGCCGGACATAAAAAAGCTCGAGCCCTTGATCAATCGGGAGTTGAAAGGTTGGCTGCAGTAGATAGCGCAGCCCGCAAGCTTCCGAACCTGTTACTGGCAGAGTGTCGTTTGCAATAGACCGGCCTCGACCTGGTGCTATGAGCGAAGCTATCAACCCCTTGCCACGGCGCGAACAGCACGCCGAAGATGTCTCGACGCTCGCCCGTGGAAGCGGAATCACTTTCTTCGGTGGAGGGTTCAGCCTCGCAGTCGGCGCCCTGGCGCAGTTGCTGGTGGCCCGGCTTCTCGGACCTCAAAAACTGGGAATCTATTCTCTTGGCAGGGCAATCACGCGAATCGGGAATCAGGTCGCGCCGCTCGGATTGAACAGCGCGGTAGTCTATTACGCCGCCCGCCATTGGAAGACCGATCCAGCCAAGCTCAGGGACGTACTGGTCCAGTCTATCGCCGCCACCCTGGTTTCAGGTTCGATATTCATGGTCGTTCTCTACCTGTCAGCTCCCTGGATAGCTCTTAGAGTGTTTGGTGATCCGACTCTGGTGCGGGCTCTACGGATGCTCTCCCCGGCTATAGCGATATACCCGACACTGCGAGTCGCAAAGCAGGCCACCGGCGTCTCGTTCCGCATGCAGTATCGCGTCTATACCGACCTGATAAGCAGCGTGGCATTCATCGCGATCTTTCTCGGACTTTTTATGGTGGGCGGCGCGATGCGAGCCGCCGTCCTGGCGTACGTCGGATCCGCCGCCCTGGCTTTGGTAGTAGCCTGTTATTTCCTCCAGAGACTTTTCGCGGATGCGTTTTCCGATCGCACCAAGCCGCAGTTCATTCTTCCCGCGCTGTTCGCTTATGCGCTGCCGGCTTTCCTTTCCATCCTGTTTACCGCGCCCCTGGAGTCGAGCGACCGCCTTATCATCGGTTACTTCTTTTCACCGAGCCAGGTCGGGCTCTATCAAGCGGCTTCCCAAGCCGCGGTGGGAGTCGGGGTGGGACTGCTTGCGGTGGGTGCAGTCGCGGCTCCTATGATCGCGAATCTGCATGGCCGCGGCGAGATGGATCGGCTGTCCGAACTGTTCCGCGTGAGTACCAAATGGGTATTTTATTTCGGCCTGGCCGCGTTTTTGCTGATAGCATCCGAATCCCACGCCGTGATGTCGATGTTATACGGACGCAGGTTTCGTGAAGGCAGCGTTGCGCTGCTCATCCTCGCGTTCGGACGGCTGATCGATTCCGCGGCGGGATCGGCGCGCGCGATGCTCCTGCTGACCGGCCATCAGAACCGGTTGTTGCGCATAACAAGTTTTACCCTGGCCCTGCAGATTGTTCTAAGTGTCATCCTGACTCCCCGCTTCGGTATCGCAGGTGCTGCCAGCGCCCGCGTGCTGGCGACCCTCGCAGTCGCGGTGATTTCTCTGTCGGCGGTCAAAAGTTCGCTGGGACTGTGGCCATATGACCGCAGGTACTTGAAGGGCCTGCTGGCCGCCGCCGTTACCGGCGTGGTGTTGTTGCTATCACATCAGATCCGGCTGCCTTCAGCATTGCTCAGGGTGGCGCTCGCGGGGATAGTCAGCGCGGGCACTTTCTCCGCTATGTTGATGATCACCGGACTGGATGAAGAAGACTGGCACGTGTTTGGTATGGTTCAACGGCGCTTGCGTCGCCATGGATTTGCGATCGGACTCAGAAACGGACGCGGCGCATAGCATTCACAGTTCCATCGAGCTGAATCGATTCACACAGTGGCGGCGCTAAGACCGCTGTTCATCGTTCCGGATCTGGCCGGTGGCGGCGCCGAGCGGATGACCTTAACTCTGCTCGGAGAGTTACGCCGCCGCGGCTATGACCCTACGCTGTTCATGCTCAGAGAACGGGGGGCTTTACTCGGCGAAGTCCCCGACGGCGTTACTGTCGTCGCGGGCGCCAGCGGCGACGCGAACCTGAATCTCAGCGCGGTTTCGATTTTCTCACGGCTCCTGCGATGCGCGCGAAGCGCCGACGTGATTGTCGGTGCGATGGAACTCGAGCCAACCTACTTTGCTTTTCTATGCGGCAGAGTCCTGGGCAAGCCAGCGGTCGGCTGGGTTCAAATCTCGATGGATCAGTACCTGGCGCGCTTGTCGCCGTGGCATCGAAGACTGACTAAGTGGTTTTACCCGCGGATCGATCGAGTAGTCTTCGGCTCAGAGGGCGCCGCTGCCTCGCTCGACAGAGTCGTAAGACTTCCCGCGCAAAAGAAAGTGACGATTCGACACTTCATTGACCTGGAATCGGTGCTGAACAAAGCGCGGGGCGCGCTTCCAGGTTGGGGACGCGAGGCGTTCGCGAAGCCGGCTCTGGTCGCATCGGGCAGGCTCGCGCCGCAAAAAGGATTCGACGTACTGATCAGAGCGCACGCGCGTATCCGCGCGTCGGGAATCGACTGGAACTTGATAATCATGGGCGAAGGACCCCTGCGCGAAGAACTCCAAAGACTGGCCGCTTCGCTCGACGTAGCAGGGTCGGTGTTCATGCCGGGATTCGAGATGAATCCCTATCCCGCAATGAAATCTGCGGGCGCGTTCGTGCTTTCCTCGCGCTTCGAAGGATTTTCGCTAGTCGTTCTCGAAGCCCTAGCCTTAGGAGTTCCGGTCGTCGCGACCGACTGTCCAAGCGGACCGGCGGAGATCCTCGAGGGAGGCCGTTATGGTCTGTTGGTGGCTCCCGACGACGAGGCGGCGCTGGCTGACGCGATCGCCAGGCTCATCCGCGACCCACAGCTATGTGATTCGCTGAAGCGCGCCGGCGCCGCTCGTGCCAGGGAGTTCACGGCGGAGTACATAATGCCGCATTGGGAACGCCTGCTGGCCGAAGTTACGACCGCCGCGCGATAAGACGCATCGCGCGATCTCTAGGTATCAGCGCCGCCTGTCTTCTGGCCTGCTTTCGGCCAGTATTGCGAAATCATCGCGACTGCCAATTCGGCAGGTTCATTCAATCTTCGTCTTAATAAAATGGCGGCGAGCAAGGTACAAATACCTAACACGATAAGTGTTTTCTTGAGCGCTCCGGACCGATATTCGGCGACGATTTGGTGCTGACCGGCAGGCACCTGCAGCCCGATATAGCTGGGCGACACCATGAAGGTCTTTGCTGAGTGTCCGTCGACAGTCACTCGCCAATTGGGATGGAAAGTCACCTTCAACACCAGGGTCGAAAGCTGCCGGCACTCGACGGATATCTTCATGCGGTTCGCCGACACCTCCTGTGCGGTGACGGTGCCGGTATTTTCATCGCCGCTCGATCCGATATTCTCCGGTGGGGGAATGCCTGGCGGGTAGTGCCATTGGATAAATCTGCCCGCTGCCGCGTCCGCGCTGGTTAGCCATTGCACGTTCGCGTCCTGCATGAACTGGTGCGCCTTAAGAGTCCCGCGGGGAAGATCCGGGCTGGGAAGCAGACCTACAAACCGTGCGTAGCCACTCGTCTTGACACGGTAGAGGGCGTACCTGGATGTTTTCAGGACCGGTTCGAAAAAGTCCAGGGGAATGGCTGAAGCGGGTCCTACCACGTAGGTAACGTTGAACAGGTCGTAGGTAAATGGTTTCCTGGTGTTGAAGTATTGAGTGATTCCCGCATTCAACGACAGTCCCTGGCCGCGGTCGATCGTGGTGATGTCATAAAAAGTCAGAAACCACGACGGGTCATACAAACCGAACCTTGCGGATCGCCAGACCAAACGTCCCGGCGGCAATTCTTTGACCCGGTCGAGAATAGCATAGTAGTCCGGGTCGGCATCGAGCAGCGCCGCAGCCGACTCGACGTCCCGCGCGTTGTGGGTATAGAACACGTAACGCTCCCGCAGGGCAGGCAGCATCAAAGCCAGAATCAGGAGGCCCGGGATACCGGCACGCCACGGCTGCTTGAGAGGGCGGCACAGCCGGAACAGGCCTTCGCCGGCGAGACCTATAAGAAGGATCGCGGCGACATCGACGGCGCCACTGAAGCGTTTGCTCGGAAGCAGCTCATGCATCGGCAGGAAGAACCGCACCTGATGCACTGCCCTGGTTATGACATAGAGCGAAAACCACATGAGCGAGAAGGCAACTATCAACCATGACGCCCGGTCACGAGAATAGACTGCATAGCCAAGACCCAGTATCGCCAGACAGTTCAGGACGGGGAGCCGCCGGTAGTCCAAAAGTTGCAAGGTAAGCGCCCAACCCCGGCGGCCGAGCATCGGCTTCGCTGCGCCAGCATGCGAATAAGGAATCTCGTTCAGGTACGCCTTCTCGATCAGGAAGGGAAGCCAGAAATATGATGTAGCGACAGCTACAATCGCACCGATGACTGCCAGGCGGGCAAGTTTTGGCAGCGCCTCAGATGGATAGAGAGCAACGATCAGCGCAAGAAGGACTACGAATAGAATCATGAACGCCGATGCTCGTGAATCACGGTAGCAACAAGGAGTGCGAACACCGACAAGGCCGCCATGTACGCATAGAGCAGATGCGATAGCATCAGCATAGAACTGAAACCGATCGCGGTAAGATAGCCAATTCCTTTTGACATCGCCCGGTACACGCTGGCGATTGAAAGCACGAAGAGATGCATAGCCCACAACTGGGTGTACATTCCGTTACCGCTCCACACGAAACTATCGTAGTCGAATCCCTGGACGTGGCTCCGTCCGGAAAGCAGTGAAGCAAATGCGGCGGCGACCGCGGCGGCGCCGATCGAGAAATCCATTTTCCTTGCCGACCAATAGACAGTGAGTGGAAACAGAACCAGAAGAAGGTAGCGCACCAGGTTAAACAGCCTCAGCAGGCTGACCTGTCTGAAGAGCATACGATGGAGCGCAACCACCGCAAGATGCGGCGCATGGTGATAGTAGAAGAACTGCGGAAATCCGAGTCCTACATCAGGCACCCAGAAATCGAGCGGGTTGTCACCGGCAGTCAGCGCGGCGCTCGCGCGTTGCACAAACATATAGTGCCAGCGATCATCGTTCCGGCTCGGCACCGATCTGAGTTCGGGCGTAAGCATGAACGCGTTGAATAGGATGGGAACCAGAACCAGGAAGAGCAGAACGATTTTGGTCGCGCGGTCCGGCGCATTGTCATTCGTCATCTCACACCTCAACCTGCTCGTCATCTCCAGGAGCCGTCTCGCGCACCGCAAGCCTCACTTCGCCGCTATGCGGGCGCGGAGCTTGCGGAAAAAGAACAGCACGATGCCCAAAGCCAGGCCCACCAGGGAATATATGTAGTAACCTTGCTGAAGCAGAAACCCGGCTATCAACAGGCGAAGGCCGCCCTTGCGAAAAAATAGCGCGTAGAGGTTTCGGTTGATGTAAACCGCGAGTGCGAAGCAAACCGCCAAGCCCAGCAACGCTTCCGGACGAAAAAAGGCTGCCAGCAAGAAGGCTACCATGAGATAAGCGAGGATCGCCGCGACACGCTGATCCCATGCGAAGTTCAACCCGCTAGGCACATGGCGGTACTCCAACATGAGGCGCGTCCATGGTATCGCGCGAATTCCCAGCTCAGTCCTTAAGAGCAGGCCGAGCGTCCAGCGCTTGAGATGCTTTACCTTGAGTTCCGGGTCGAGGCGGATGCGGATGCCGCGCGCGGTCAAACCATAGCCGAGTTCAACGTCGGTAATTCCGCGGCCTTGCTCGTTGAAGCCTCCCGCGGAAAGGAAGAGGTCCCGCCGGATAAATCCGCAAGCTCCCCAGAACGTCGTGACATAAGGACCGGAACGTTGATGGAAATAGTGATGGGCTAAGTTCTTGAACATGCTGACCATCGACCGGTCCGCGGGTTCGTCGTCGTAGGAGCCGATGACCGCGGCGGCGCCCGGCTCGGCCATGTCCGCACGCCCCCGGACCAGGACGTTTGCGTCCAGAGTGACGTCGGCATCGATGAACAGCAGCAGCGGAGCGCGAGCGATCGCGACAGCCCGATTACGCGCGGCCGCGACCCGGCTATGCTCAGGCATCCGAATCAGCATCACGGGATATTGCGCCGCGATCGCGGCAGTGGCGTCGGTCGAACTGTCGTCGACGACGATCACTTCGGTCTCAGGATCGGCCTGCGCGAGAATCGACTCGAGACATCGCGCGAGAGTAGCAGCGGCGTTCCGTGCCGGAACTATGATCGTGAGGCCAGGCGAGTCGACAGTTGCTACTTTCGCAGTAGTGGGCTCCACGGCTCTAGGAGTTACCGCGCCCAGGTGTGATAAGTCTTAGCCGAGGGAAGATACTCATCAATTCGATGATTCCCGGTGTCGACCAACAGAATCCGGTCGGGAGTATCGACAGCGATACCCGCGGGCTCGCGAGTGGGTACGCATACCGGATCGACGCAGGTAAATTTGCCGCCGTCGAAATCCGAGACCTCATGCTTGCTAAGGTCAAGGTCACGAATCGCGCTGTTATAGGTGTCCGCAACCAGAAGGTGATCGCCGTCAGCAGCAACTCCCAGCGGATGCTGCAGGCGCGCGGTGCCGAAGTCGCCATTCACCCAGCCGAAATCGAATAGCCCTGCACCAACCAGGGTAGCGACCGACGAATCGCTATCGTCCTTGCTTAGTGTGACGGCGCGAACGGCCGAGCTCTCACTGTCCGCGACGTATAGGACTTTTCCATCCGCGCTGAGTGAGAGACCGCTCGGCTGCGCAAGTTGCGCCTGCGCGGCGGGACCCGCTTCCAGGCCTTCCGCGCCGCTCCCAGCAAGGCGCGCAACGGTTCCGGTTTTGAGATTCATGACTCCGAGCTGATGCGAGCCGGCATTGGCGAAAAAAAGTTCGTCGCCCTTCTTTTCGAGATCCCATGGCGATGCCAACGCGGTCGTGCGGCCCGGTTGAGGACTGCCTAAGAGTCGGCCGCGCTGTCCGGTCCCCGCCAGAGTAGTCACCGCGCCAGTCGCCAGATCAATTTTCCGGATAGCATGATTGCCGGTGTCGGCAACGAAGATGGCGTCATTCGAGGCGATGAGTCCTTGCGGATGATCGAAGCGCGCCTTGTCCGCCGCGCCGTCGAGCAAACCGGCTTCACCGCTACCAAAGCGCGATAGCTCCTTGCCATGGTCGTCGAGCAAAACGATCTGATTGTGGCCGCCGTCGGCGAGCGCCCACCGCTTCGGCGTTCCGGGAACCGCCTTCAATTTGCCGGGAAACAAAAATCGCCCCTTGGGTTCCGCCAGCGGCTCGAGCTCGAGTCGCGCGGGCTTCAAGCTCCCGGCGCTTTTGGACTTGTCGACGAGATTGCCGATGGCCTCGAGCAAGCGATCGCGATCCGGCTCACCGGGAATCTGCCCGAGGATGTTTCCGTCCGCACCGATTACCACCAGAGTCGGCCAGGCCTGGATGCCATAGGCGGTCCAGATAGTCATTTTAGGATCGTGAATGATCGGATGATGAATCTCGTAGCGCTCGATCGCATCCTTGACGCTGGCGGCATTCCTCTCGTTGGCGAACTTCGGCGAATGGACGCCGATGACGACGACCTGCTCCGGATATTTCTGTTCGATCGCGCGCAGGATCGGAATGATGTGGATGCAATTGATGCAGCCCTCGGTCCAGAAATCCAGAATCACGATACGTCCGCGCAGACTTGCGATCGGCAACGGCGCCGCGACATTAAACCACTGCAGTCCCGGGCGCGCGATTTCTGGAGCCATGGTGTCCGCCTCCGTCCGTACCGTGCCCATCGCGAAAATCAAAGCCGCCACCAACATTCCGCAAACGAGCTTCGATGCGATGAATCGAGAGCCGAGCAAAACCTGAACGCTCCGCGGTGGTAGCCGTCCGACCAGCACGCGATCGACGATACTAGACGAAATTCATCGCGCGCGCACGAAGCGCGGAGAACGTCGGGCAGAGAATTCGGCAGCTCGCAGCGGAAGTGCAAGTCTCGCGCGGCGGCGGTTTTACGGTGTCACGACTTATGCCATCATGCGGGCGCACTGACAAGCGCTATAGCGAGCGGTTTCTGACCGCTCTGAAAGCGTGAAGCAGTCTGCAACTTTTCACGCTACGGAGAAAATCGTGCGCCACGATCTCTTCCGCAGAGGCCTTCGTCTTGCGATCCTCGTCCGCGCCTTCCTATTGCTATTGATCCTATGTGGAGCGCCGGAGGCGAGCGCAGGGCAGATCACCGTGGCCGCCGCGGCCGACCTCACGTTCGCGTTCAAGGATGTGTCTGCGCGTTTTGAAAAACAAACCGGCAACTCCATCAAGTTGTCCTATGGATCGTCGGGAAATTATTTCTCGCAGATCAAAAACGGCGCGCCCTACGATCTGTTCTTCTCCGCGGATATCGACTTCCCAAAAAAACTCGAGGCCGCGGGCCTGATCGAACCCGGCAGCATCTACGAATATGCAGTCGGTAAAATCGTGATATGGGTCCCTAACAGTTCGAAGCTCGATCTCAGCCGCGGACTCAAGGTACTGCTCGATCCGGGCATCCACAAGATCGCGATCGCCAATCCGCGCCACGCCCCCTATGGACGAGCAGCCGTCGCCGCGATACAGCACGAAGGTATCTACGACCAGGTCAAAAGCAAGTTCGTGATGGGCGAGGACATCTCGCAGACCGCGCAGTTCGTGCAATCGGGCAACGCCGACGTCGGCATCGTCGCGCTCTCCCTCGCGCTCGCCCCTGCGATGAAGACCAAGGGACGCTACACAGAAGTCCCTACGGCCGACTATCCTTCGATCGTCCAGGCCGCGGTAATTCTCAAGTCATCGCAGAACAAGGAAGTCGCGAAGCAGTTCCTGAAATTCCTCAAGGAGCCGGCTACCCTCGCGCTGATGGCGGACTATGGCTTCACGGTGCCAAAATAGTTCCCGGGCGCTCCGACCCAACCGGACGTGCCCCCACGAGCCGTGATGGATTGGAGCGCCGTCTTCCTGACTCTTAAGCTCGCGCTCGCCGTGTGCGCGATCCTGCTGATCATCGGGATGCCGATCGCCTCATGGCTTAGCTTCACGCGCTGGCGATGGAAGTTCTTCGTCGAGTCGATCGTCGCGCTGCCGCTGGTCCTTCCTCCCACCGTGCTGGGCTTCTACGTGCTCGTCGCGATGGGGCCTGCCAGCCCGCTTGGCCGATGGTACCGCGCGTTCGCGGGCCACGGACTCGCCTTCACGTTCGAGGGCCTCCTGATCGCCTCCGTCATCTACAGCCTGCCGTTCGCGGTTCAGCCGATGGCCGCCGCCTTTTCCCAGGTCGATCGCAACCTCATCAACGCTTCCTCGATCCTGGGCGCCTCGCGGCTTCGCACCTTCTTCCGCATCGTGCTGCCGCTCTCCATCGGCGGCGTGATCACTGGGATCGTCCTGAGCTTCGCCCACACGCTGGGCGAGTTCGGCGTGGTCCTGATGGTGGGCGGAAATATCCCGGGCGTTACCCGCACCGTATCGATCGCGATCTACGATCACGTGCAGGCTCTCGACTATGGCGGCGCCAACCGCATGGCACTCCTGCTGATGGCGTTTTCCTTCATCACACTGTCGATCACCTACGCGCTCAACCACCGAATCTGGGCCGTCTGGCCCCTGCATCGTTAGCGCGCGCCGCGATGGATTCGAATTCGGCCCGCGCGATGTCGATTCAGGCAAGTGAAGCTCGCGACGCGTATCTTTCCGTGCGCGTACTCAAGCGGCTCTCGAAAAGCTTTTCGATCGAAGCGGCGTTCGACGCTCTGCCCGGATTCACGATGCTGGTCGGCCCCTCCGGCGGAGGAAAGACTACCCTGCTCAACTGCGTCGCGGGATTGGAGCGTCCCGACGCGGGACGAGTAGCACTTGGCTCGCGAGTGCTGTTCGACTCGGCCTCGAGCATAGACGTTCCGGTCGCGGAACGGCGGCTAGGATACCTGTTTCAGAATCTCGCGCTCTTCCCTCATCTGACTATTGAACGAAACGTCAGTTACGGGATCATCAAACTGCCGCGCGAGGAACGCCGCGCCCGCATGATGGCCCTGCTCGAGTCCTTTCATATCGCCGATCTGATCGCGCGCAAGCCCAATGAGATTTCCGGCGGGCAGCGCCAACGCGCCGCACTCGCGCGCTCGCTGGTTACCAATCCGTCGCTGCTGCTCCTCGACGAGCCGCTGGTCGCCCTCGATTTGAGCGCCAAAGCGCGGATCCTCGACGACCTGCGCAACTGGAATACGTCCCACAACATTCCGATTCTCTACGTAACTCACTCGCCGGAAGAAGCATACGCACTCGGAGAACGCGTGGTGGCTATCGAGTCCGGAAGAATCGTCGCACAAGGAACGCCGCAGAACGTACTCACGACCCCGCGACATGAAACGATCGCGCAGTGGGTCGGCTTCGAAAACGTCTTCGATGCGACCGTGAGGTCGCTCTCCGAATCGCAGGGCACGATGCGCTGTCAGTTGGACAAAAGCAACATCGAGCTCGAAGTGCCGCTGTTACGCACCGAGCCCGGGGCGCGGGTGTGTATCGCGATCCGCGCCGGCGACATCATGCTATCCGTCGACCGACCTCACGGCTTGAGCGCGCGCAACGCTTTTCGAGGCAAACTGGTCTCGATGCGAACCGAAGGCGTAACCGTCATCCTCACCTTTGAGTCAGGCGTTAGATTCGAAGTCCGCGTAACTCCGGGCGCCCGCGACGAACTAGGCCTCACATCCGGCCGCCAAGTCTGGCTGGTGATAAAGACGTACTCCTGCAACCTTGTAGGTAAACGCTAACCCCCGCCGCACCTATCCAGGTTCGGCGCTTCCCTTTCGGCTGAGATGCGCGACGCGCTCCGGCGGCAACGGAGCCGGTTTTCGCGTGGGTAGTAGGTCAGGGGTCAGCCGCTGCTCAGTGCCACTGCGACAGCTCGACCGTGACGCCCTCCGGTCCTTCGATAAAGACCAGCTTGCGCGAATGAAAGTCCATGACCTCGTTTCGCGTCCGGAACCCGCCGGCCCTAACTCTGGCGACTTCGGCTTCGAGGTCATCAACGGCAAAACAGATATGGTTCATGCCGAGCTTGTGCAGATCGCGGATGTGCGGATCAAGAAGAGGGTCAGGATGGCGATAGTGCAACAGTTGAATCTCGGTTCGCGGTGAAACGTTGGGGAGCACCAGCGTGACATGGTCGGCTTCGATACCCGCGATACCCATGTAACTGGCAAATGGCTCTCCACTAATCACCACTGACATAGCCTCGGTGAAACCCAGGATAGAGAAGAACGCCTTGGCACTATCAATATCGCGCACCACGATAGTCAGATGGTCAAAGTTTTTCACCATTTCCAATTCCTCCCTTCTGACCTAAGTGTCCCTGCCTCGCCGCGCCCATTCTGGTCGCGGCTCAAGATGGTATAGCGTCTCGCCGGCCTTCGGCGCGACCAGAATGCCTTCAGCCTCGCGGTTGGCGTAATCATCGACCCGAATCGATGCAGGATCGCGATAGCCCAGGTTTATTTCCGCGCAGATATCCTTCGCGATACCGGTGGCGAGGGACACCTGGATCCGGTCGCGCTCGACGCCGTCTTCATAGCTGCCGATCCCGCGCACGTGTGTGGAATGCGCCAGCACTCCCCACGGAATTTCCTTGAAGCGGTCCCATTGCTTCAGGAAATAGTCGCGGCAGTGATATCCGATCTGCCTGATGATACGGCCATGAGTGCCGGAGATCTCAGTGATATGCGGTGCGTAGATAATCAGCTCGCCGCCATCGGCGACCACCGGTTCAAGTTTGTACATGCTCTTGCCGCCGACCCACAGATCGCCGTACATGGCGGGCGTGCATGAGAGCACCGTTCGGAATGGATGTTCCTTATAGATGACGTGAAGCTTGCTGGAGAGATCGCTGGCCAGATCCCAACTGCTCTCCGGCGAGCCGGCGAACAATCCCGCCAAGCCGCCGTCCTTCACTACCATGCTGAAGCATAGCTTCGGCACCTTAACCATCTGAGCGGCCCGGTCCACCACCTTCCGCACGGGAGTGTACTTGTTGCCGATAATTCGAGGATTGGTGATGACCGCGCCGAGCCAATGGAAAAAATTCAGCACGTCCGGTCCGCTGATACCGGGAAACAGGTATTTGTTCCCGCCGGAAAAGCCTACCACTTCGTGGGGAAAGACCGGGCCGATGATGATGAGCTGATCGTAGTCGAAGATGCGCTGATTGATGCTGACCGGCACCTCCATCGCAAACAGCCCGCCACTTATCGATTCGATCTCGTCCCGGCCAATCGTCCCTATACGCTCCAGCGCAGCCGGGTTGTCCCACTCGTGATTGAAAAATCGGACGCGCGCGTATTTCGAGCGGCGCTCCTCAGCCGAAATTTCCAGCCGCGCACAGATCGCGTCGTCGCTCATCGCCGGATGGGTCCCCAGCGCGACCATCACATCGAGCGCGGCGGCAACCCCGCCAAGCTGATCCACAAAGCCTCTGAAGAACATCCCCAGCGGACAAGTCCGAGTCCCATCCGGAACGATCAGCAACACCCGCTTCCCGCGATACTCCGCCGCGGGACAAGTCCGCGCGATAGCCTCGCAAACCCGCTCCGCCCCGGTGCCAGAGCCATCGCGCGCATACAACGCTACAGCACAATTTTGATCGGCCGCGGGATAAGCGCCAGACATGTAGATGACTCTCAGATTCCGGAAACTTTAACAAATCCGACTCAATCCAGACTAACTGGCGCGGAGCGCGCTCGTGCGCCAATTGCTGCTGGCTGGTCGCAAGCGCTGCTTGGAAAATTTGGTGGGCCGTTGGAGACTCGAACTCCAGACCCGCTGATTAAGAGTCAGCTGCTCTACCAACTGAGCTAACGGCCCACCCGGGAAGATGCTTTCGTAGCAGGATGTTTGGGGTGAGTGAAGGGATTTGAACCCTCGACCACCGAGGCCACAACCCGGTGCTCTGCCAGCTGAGCTACACTCACCACTCTCAAAAACCAATCCGGTCCGCCGCTAAACGGCCGACCGGGCAAGCGTCCATGGCGCGCCAGAAGGGATTCGAACCCCTGACCCGCGGCTTAGAAGGCCGCTGCTCTGTCCACCTGAGCTACTGGCGCGAATCGGGGCGAGCCGATTTGAACGGCCGACCCCCTGCTCCCAAGGCAGGTGCGCTACCAGGCTGCGCCACGCCCCGTGGCTCTATCGATTAACATACGCATCGATCCCTCTCAACCTCGCATCAAAAAAGGCAGGGGCTGACCCCTGCACCCACCACCTATGCGCCGGCTCCGTTGTCGCCGGGGAAAACGGCATCGACATGAGGTGGTTTCTGTCTGATCGCGAACGGACCTCGGGGCGGAGGACGTTCTAACCGCGGGTAGCGCGCACCTTGGCCGTTAGGGAAGCGCGAAAACCGGCACTTCGCATGTTCGACTAGTTCTGAACGCGGCCCCTCCAGTCGCAGACCCGCTTTCGCATCGCTGCTGCACGCAGTTAAGACGCTGCGCCAAAGAGCGCCCGTTCTTGAGCATATTACAAATTCTCGGGCTGAGGTGAAAATCCAGTTGCAACTTGCAAAACCCACCTGATATCGGGGAAATCGGGCAGGTTTTCGGATCTCGACAACTCACGCGTCGCAAATCGAGAAGAAATATTTCCCGCCGGCCCCGCATCTGATTCAACTTTTTTCGGGCACGTAGTTTGCTCCGGTCTGTTGTGAGCGCTGACAATCTCCTCCCCAGAGAATAACGGCGCCTGTCCCCAAGCACGGCCGGGCTATCGGAACCGTTGGCCCCCACCCACGGTCCCAACAAAGATAGCCCGGCCTTTCCTTTTCTCCTTTCCATCGAAAGCGCTAGCTCGCATCGGGCGAGGTGATCCGCGACGGTCCGACCTGGGCCCGACGGCACGCGCTTCGGCAACAACGGAGCCGGTCCTGCGTGGCTAGTGAGTGCAGGGGTCACCCCTCCCTGCCTTTCGCCGATGCGGCCCGCAGTGATAGTTTCGCCGCGTGACTGCGACGATTGGATCCTCACCAGCCGCGGCTAACGCCGCGAATCTGTCGGCCTCCGCCTGGGCAGATGAACTTCTAACCTCACTCGGCCGCCAGCCCGACGCGTTTGCGCATTCGCTGCTGATCACTCACCACGACCCGGTCCTCGCGACCCGCTTTCGCGTCGGCGAAGCTGCCGCGGCCGTGCTCGGCGCGCAGGCGATGGCCGCCGCCGACCTCTGGTGCATCCGTGGTGGAAGTCCGCAGCGCGTCGAGGTCGACGTGCGCGCCGCGGCGGCCTCGTTGGTTTCCTTCGCCTACCTGCGCGGACTCGGCGACAGCGCGTTTGCGCGCCAGGGATATGCTACCACTGCTCTGTACGAAGCGCGTGACGGGCGATGGATCCATCTGCACGGCGGCTTCCGTTCGCGCGAAGGTACTCTCGCGCTACTCGGATGCGCCGACGAGGCGCCCGCGATCGCGCGCGCGGTCGCCGGATGGGACGCGCAGGAGCTCGAGGATGCGCTGGCGGCGCGCGGCGTCTGCGGCGCGCGCCTGCGCAGCGCCGATGAATGGCGCGGCCATCCGCAGGGCATCGCGCTCGCGCAGGTGCCGGTCGTCGAGCTGATTCGGATTGGCGACGCGCCGCCGGAGGAACTCCCCGGCCCACGCGCGGACCAGCCCGGCGCGCGGCCGCTGGCCGGCGTGCGAGTCCTCGATCTCACCCGCGTGCTGGCCGGTCCGACCTGTGCGCGCACGCTCGCCGAGCACGGCGCCGACGTGCTGCACGTGCGCAGTCCGCGCCTGCCGTTCATCGAGCCGTTCGTGATCGATACCAACCCAGGCAAGCGCTCGTGCTATCTCGACCTGGAGCGCGCCGGCGACGTCGAGCGATTGCGCACGCTCGCCCGCGGCGCGCACGTTTTCTCGCAAGGTTATCGTCCGGGCGCCTTCGACCGCCGCGGCTTCGGTCCGCAGGCGATGGCGGAGCTGCGGCCCGGCATCGTGGTGGTCTCGATCGATTGCTACGGGCACGACGGACCTTGGGCTGCGCGTCCCGGATGGAGCAGCTCGCGCAAACAACGACCGGGATGGTGCACGAGCACGCCGGCGATGAGAAGCCGGCGCTGGTACCGGCGGCGGTCAACGACTACACGACCGGGTACCTGGGCGCATTGGGCGTGATGCGCGCGCTGGCGCGCCGCGTCTCGGAGGGCGGCAGTTGGCACGTGCGCGTGTCGCTGTCGCGCACCGCGATGTGGTTCATGTCGAAGCCGCGCATCGCCGCCGACGCGCCGCCGAGCGGGCTCGATAGCGCGGCGATCGCGCCGTGGCTGATCGAGGTTGACAGCGCGTGGGGACGCCTCACGCGCCTGGGTCCGATCGCACGGATGTCTGCGACGCCGCCGCGATGGGACCTGCCATCGGCGCCGTTGGGGACCCATCCGCCACAGTGGTCGTGATCACAAGCAATTGGGTGTAGCAGAGTCATGACGAAGCTGGTCGCAATTGTCGGCAGCGTAACCCCGCCGGGACGTCTCTTGGCCGCGACGCGATCGATGCTCGACGCGGCGCGCATCAGCTCCACCGATCTGGACGCCCAGCTCATAAACCTGGCGGACTGTCGGGTAGCATTCGCGGACGGCCGCCCGCCCGAACAGTACCAGGACGATACCGCCTCGATCGTCGAGCGCGTGCGCGGCGCCGATTGCGTGATTTTCGCGAGCCCGGTCTATCGCGGGTCGTATACCGGCGCGCTCAAAAATATGCTCGACCATCTGCCGATTGAATCGCTGATGGGAAAGCCGGTCGGGATCATCGCGATGGGCGCGACGGCGCATCACTTCCTGGGCGTCGACTGGCATCTGCGCGACGTGCTCGCGTGGTTCGGCGCGTTGGTGGTGCCGACCAGCGTCTATCTCATGCCCGAGCATTTCGTCGAGGGCGAATTGGCAGCGGGCGCGCGCCAGGATCTGCAGAGCCTGGTGGATGCCCTGATCAAGTTAAAAGCGGCCGCGCCGACGCCGGGTACTCCGCTCGGCCCGCGACCGCTTGCGGCGCGGCGCGGCTGAGCGAGCATTGCACCGATATTTCTTCCGGGCATGGCGCTGCGCGTAGCCCTGGCTCTGCATCGCGTCGTGCATTTGAGACCGATGCTCATCGAAAACCGACGCTCACATGAACGGCTGGCAGGGTTCGCCTTGCTCACGCGTCAGCGTGGCAAGGCGAACCCGTCTATGGCTTAAGGCCCGCGCCGGCTCTATAGGCGCTTGGGCGCCTCGTCGCGCCGAAACTTCGGCGGCCCGGTTCGCTAGAGCAGGGGAACCGTGACTCGGAAGGCGTTCGCCGCCAGATTGGTTACCGTCGCAGTTCCAGTAATCGGTGCGAGGAAGATATTGGTGGAGCCGATGATGGTCTGCGGATAGGTAGCTGTCGTCTCGACCGGTCCTGAAGTGTCGAAGGCTCCCTGGCCATTGATGCGGAAATGCCAAACCACATAAAGGGAATCGGTGGAACTTGCCTTGGGCAACTCGCTAACCGCAACGCCCTGAGCAAAAAACGTCCCGATCGGACTCGCATCGAGCGTCGAGCAGGTGACCGCTGCGGCGCTACTGATGGTACCGCCAGGGTACACATTCGCAACCGCGACAAAGTTGAACCCGCTCACCGCATCATCGCCCGCGTCGAGGCAGACGTCGTAGCTTTTGGCGAGCGCGGGAAGGGCGGTAAGAAGCACCAGCGCGGCCGCGAATCCGTAGCTTAGTAACTTTTTCATAACTTCCTCCGGGTTTAAAGTTACTAGAGGATCGATACTCATATCACTGAGAGTCAAGATGGAAACGTTAGTTAATCGCTTTCAATGAGATAGCCTGTTGCTCTCGACTGCATAGTCAAGATGCCAGAGTCAATAGTAATTTATTTCGGCCGTTCAGCGCGAATGAAATAGCCTGTCGCGCGACTGCATAATGGAAACGCCAGAGTCAATAGTGATTATTTAGTCAGTCGTGCACCGGTGAAATAGCCAGTGGCTGCCGGCTGCATAGTCGACCAACGAGAGTCAATACCAAACTTTAATGCATCTCGGAAACACGGCGAGCCACACGGTGCATCGGTCCTGTGGCCGCGGCTCACTCTAGCCGTGCTTCTTTGGTCGAAGGACGTCGAGCCGCAGCTTCAGCTTTTCGCCGAGCCACAGCGCGTTAACCGCGTGATCGATGTAGGCGTCAGTGGTCTCAGGATGCACCAGGACATTGAGGCCGGCGCGGTTGAGCATCAGCCATGGGACGATCCTGGCGAATTCGCCAGGATCGAATTTCACCTGGTACATCGATTGCGGATGCGGACCTACCGGCTCCTCGCGCCAGCGCCCCATCTCGACCTTGAAGCTGCGCTCGATCGCTTCGCGCAGGCGCGCGGCAGTATCGCGCGTGGCAGCGTCGTAGTAGATGTGGGCGTGATAGCAACTTATAGTTGCCGGATCGATCGCATCCGCCATAGCGATGACTCCATAGTCAACTATCTAAAGGTCTGCCGACTACTCAGTCGTCGGCGAGCAAACGGGCTACGGATTGAGCTTGCGGCACCAATTCGCCTCTAAAGACGGCTTTCGAAAATGACGACAGACCCGGCATAAGCGCTGTTATATTTCTCCGACCATCAACCACGCTTCTTAGCGGTTTTCCCCACGAGAATCGAAGCAATCTTGGCCCCGTTTGGACTTCCCATTCCGGTGCAGGCGTCCCAGCCGGGCGCTGCTGCGAAGTCGCCGTTGTTACCCTGGGTTATATCGTTGAAGGCGGGTTGGTTCGAGTACAACATTGGATTGATGTATCCGATCGACTTACCGTTCGACGAATTGATTCGCGCGATCAGACCAGCCCACAGCGGCGCTACTGCACTAGTTCCGCCGATCACCGTATCGCTGCCGTCGACCCTAACGTCATAGCCAGTGTTCTCGTCGGCGTCGCCCGCAACGTCGGGGACGCCGCGATTTGTTAGGGGTCTGGTTCCGCCCGCGGTCAAGACAGCGCTGAGTCCTTCCTGGTAGGGCGGTGACGGAAAGAAAGTGCTGATACCGCCGCCGGTTGCTCCACCCTGAGCACCGTCGTTCCACACCGTCTCGCTGGTTATCGAATCGCCTGCGGCCTGAAGGCTAGTGCCGCCGCAGGCCAGCGCATACGGGCTGGATGCCGGGAAGTCCACGTTATCCGATCCGCCAGAAACGCCGTCGCTCGAGCCACCATCGCCCGCCGCAACGCATACTCCTATACCCATCGCGGCTGCGTCCTGAAAAGCCCCGTCGAAGGCAGTCATCGACTGCTGCGTCCAGGAAGATTCGGGACCGCCCCAGCTAATCGAAATCACCGACGGTTTATTGGTCGTGTCATGAATCGCGGTAGTAACGGCGTCGAGAAATCCCTGATCAGTATTAGGCGTAAAATACACGGCAATCTGCGCAGCGGGAGCGATCGCGCCGGCGACTTCAATATCCAGCATCACCTCCCCGTCCGGTCCGTTCGCATCACCGGTGGGATTATTTTTTCCGAGGTCGACCGATACAGTTGTGACCTTCGGGAGCGAGAGCCCAAGTTCGGAAAAATACTTATTCAAGTCTGCCGGCCGATACCCTCCCCCGAGTTCGATTATTCCGATGCATTCCCCCTTTCCCGTGCCGGCGGGGAAGTTATAAATCGATGCCACCTGGGGAGGTGTGAAGGAGTTTGAGGTTGCACGCCAACGAACGTTACCTTGAAGCCGGCTACGGAAGTGTGGTCTCGCCTGCTGGCGATCATCGAGTCCGAAAACGCCTTCGACCTTGCCATCCAATTCGTCGGGCAGATGAACCGGCCCCGTACGGCCGCGGTAGGAGCCGCCCTCATGCTCGAACCGCTCAAGGTCAACTCCGAAGGCGCGGTTGAACTGGGCGACGGTGCCGGCGAGAACTACGGTACGCCGTGCCGGGCTTTCCTGCACGACCGTAAGGCCGTGCGAACTGGCAAATTTTTTAACCGCTCCTATATCGGCCGGATCAGCTCCGAATTGTTTCGCAAAATCCTCGCGCTTGATGGGCTCCTGTCGGCCGCTCGCGGAGTGAAGTCTGTTGACTCGAGCGCGCAGGGCATCGGCAGCGCGATGCCGCAGTAGGACGGTAACTTCGAGCCGCTCGCCCGGATCAGCCTTGCCAAGCGACTTGGCACCCTTGATCGGTTGACGCTCGCTACCTTTCAAGACATGGTTCGCCATCGCTCCGTCCTCCTCTGGTTTCTGCAGGGTATGACCTCTTTCTCACGACTCGTTTTCGACGCATCTGATGATCGCGGTAGAATCCGGAATCGCTCATGGTCACGGAACCCAGCATCATGCCGTGATAGTGAATGTTTTGTGGTTCCAGGCTTCGGTGCTCACCTCCCGCCGTTTACATAGTCGACTACCTATCAGGTTTTCCGATTAGTCAGTCTTCAATGTACGTCCAGAGTGGCTATATTGGCTCCAGCACGATGACCGGAATTTGGCGCGTGGTGTTTTTCTGATAGCCGGCAAAGGCGGGCATCTCTTTGGCCTGTGCGTTGAACAGCCGCTCGCGCTCGGCGCCGGTGGTAATAGTGGCCTTGGCCTGGAAGCGCTGGGTGCCAAGCTCGATCGTCGGCGTCGGGTGAGCCTTCAGGTTGTGGTACCAAGCGGGATGTTTCGGCGCTCCGCCCTTGGATGCGATTATGACGATGCGATTGCCGCCATCTCTCGTATAGACCAGCGGAGTGGTGAAGGGTTTGCCGCTCTTCGCGCCGGTCGTAGTCAGCAACAGCAACGGCGCGTTCACGAACGGGCCGCTTACGGCCTTTCCGCCGTTGGCACGGAACTCCGCGATTAGTTTCTGGTTGAATTCGTGCATCGCTTTTTCATTAAATTCCGCCATCGTAACTCCTTTTCTTCCGCGGTTAAATTGTCGCCGACCGTGTGATCCGATCGGCGAGCTTTTCCTGAATGCGCGCTCTCAGCCTTCCAGCTTTTAAATGACATTTTTCCCGCGTTCACGATAGTCGCGAAAAGCTCCGATTCAACGGCCGCGCGCATCCCTGGCGTGAACGTGTTCCTGCGCTCGACTTTGCAACTGGAATCGGATGACGATGTATGAAGCCGATCGGGTCTCGCGAGCGAGCCTGCGTGTCAACCTGGTCGATAAAGGGAGAAGCCGATGAAAACCAAGGCGCGAAAAGCCGGTGTCCGCTCCCAGCCTCTGATTGCCGTGCGCGACGTGAGAGCAAGCGGCCGCTGGTACGGCCAACTGCTCGGAGCCGACCCACTCCCGGAGCATGAGCATCGCGACGTTTACGATCGGCTGGTTCATGATGGGCGCCTGATCCTGCAGCTCCATGCCTGGGACGAGGAGGATCACCCCAACCTCGTCGACGCGGACGCGGCGCCACCGGGACACGGAGTCTTGCTGTGGTTCGAGGTGGACGACTTTGATGCGGCGGTCGAGCGCGCTCGTTCGTTGCGCGCTCAAGTCGTCGAGGAGCCGCACGTCAACCCGGCCCCCGGGCATCGGGAGATGTGGCTCCGCGACCCCGATGGGTATCTGGTGGTGATCGCGGGTCCGGACGGCGAGGCAGGTTCCTAGCGCCGGTGCGAGCGGTCCTGTTCCGGTGGTCGATTGCTATGGCCGGTGTGGCAATCGTATGGCTACTGGGTGCGCGGCAGTTGTCGTTGCTGCTGGACAGGTTGTACACGGCTCATTTTGTATTCGCTGCCGGTAACTCCTCTTTCCTATAGCCGCGATACTCTATGGATCGGCGAGCTCTCCCTTAGCTTGTCTCCCGATGTCCGGCCGATCGACGTGCAGATAGTTTGCGACTCTGGCAATCGCGTCACTCTCTCCAGCGGTGGTCGGCCCTTTGTGCTGGGCGTATGCATCAGCCGCGGTGCGCAAGGGACCGGGGGATTCGAGTTTACCCCTGACCCAGGCGATGACGTATCGCTCGTTATTAACCACAGCATACTAAGCTGGCCGACGCCGTTTGATTTGAATTTCATGACCGGCCGATCGACTTCCTGGATGCGGGACCTGTATTACCTGTTGGTGTGGAAGAAGGCGTCGGGAGCAAACCTCGTGATAGTGTGACGCTTTGAGCAGGGCTTTTATCCGGGCGACGGCTGGACCAGCGGCACGATGATCCGCGCGGGCTCAACCGGCCTGCTCAAGGCTGACGTGCCTGGCAAGAGCCGCGCATTGCCCCAGGACAACTGAGTGCGGCGGTTGCCCGCTCATTGATAAGACCACGAAAATTCGGTCTTCGAATCGTCGCGCAAATCGAGCAGCAAGTAACCGTCGCGATCGTAACCGTCGGACTGGAACAGGATCTTCGCGACGCCGTCGCCGTTGTAGTCACCGATATCGAGCAGCGTCAGTCTATTGCCGATCCAGCGGAAGTTGTCGTTCCGCATATGAAACCATACGGATTGCCACTCATCGCCGGCAGGCCCCTCGCATCGGTTGCGCCGCGGATCAGGGCGCATCGCGATCAACACGTCGCCACGCCTTGATCTGTACGGCTGGCCATAAATCTGGATGACGGAGTCGGGATAACTGCGGGTCGATTTGCCGTCGGAGTTCAGGTCGAGCGCGATTGCATGTCTGAAAGCCGCGATTGCATGGGCGCGCATCGCCGCCGGCACGTCATACGGCGCCCATTGGTCCCCTTTGCCTGCTCCAGCGGCGGCTCCAGGATACCGATGTATATGGGGGCGCGGACCGCGGCCAGCAGGCCCCGATGCGGCGGCAGCGATGCAAATCAAGCGGGCGCTGCGGATTGCCGCTGAAGATGCGGACATCCCGATCGACCGTGCGGTTATTCCGAACATCGACCCCAGGTTGCATCGTCGAAGTCCCGGCTGACGAATGCCAAAAACTTTCCTGGACTGGCTATTGATCGGGAGCCGGAATCCGGACGATGAACTCCGCTCCTGCGCCCTCGCCGTCGCTGCTGGCTTCGATCGTCGCGCCGTGCAGTTCGACCAGGTTCTTCACCACCGGCAAGCCAATGCCGAGGCCTCCCTGGCGAACGTTTGCAGGCACCTCACCCTGGAAAAAGATATCGAAGATGTGCGATAGGTCGCTGGCCTTTATTCCCACGCCGGCATCGCGAATACTCATCACCTGCCAGCCCGGCTCGTGAAATAAACGCCAGACGATAGCGCCTTCCTTGGGCGTGAACTTGACCGCGTTGGACATCAGGTTGTTCGCTACCTGGCAGAATCGCTCGCGGTCAACCAGCGCGTAGATTGGCTCTGACGGCAGGTCCAGGCGCACGTCGAGCGACTTCAGATCGACCTCCGCCTGATTGGTCTCCGCGGCATGCTGCACGCAATCTCTGAGATCGACCAGCGCTCGCTTGAGATCGATCTTGCCGATTTGAGTACGATTGAGATCGAGCAGGTCCTCGATCAGAAAGGACTGGTGGCGGGTCTGGCGTTCGATCATCTCGAGCGCGCGCAATTGATGTTCGGTAGGCTCGCTGTCCTTGAGCCGCTGCAGGCCAAAAAGGATTGGCTGGATCTGGCTGCGAAGCTCATGGGAGAGCGTGCCGAGAAATCGCTGGCGCTGCGTTTCGAGGGCGCCGGCTCTCGACGCGGCCGCGTCGCGCTCCTGCTCAGTTTCGTTGACGTGCTGCTCGATCGAGGCTCGCGCGCAGAGATCCAGCAGGTCCAGGATCGTCGTACTTCCATCGACGCGAAGCGACTCCTCCACCGCTCCGGAAGCCTCCTGCATCACGGCCAGGAACACGCGCCTGAAAATCGTCAGCTCCCAGAGGACATCGACGACGCCATAGCCGTCGAGCCGCCGCTGATGGCCGTGGCGGCGCGCATGCTCCTCGACGCGCGACGCGCCTTCGCCGCGCAGCATGCCAATCAACGCCTCGGTAAGCGCGGGTAGATGGTCGAGCAGCTCGCGATCATCCATTTTGGCGAGCCGTTCAGCCTGCTCGGACTCTGCCTTGGCGACGGTGCGCCAGCGCTCGAGGATCTCCTCCTTGTGTTGCTCGAGATAGGCCGCGATGTAAGCGGTTTTGGCAGGCATCAGTGGATTTCTCTCGAGTGCCGGTTTCGTGTCTTCAGTTGGCGAGATGAAAAAGAGCGGGATCAATGTCTGCGATCAGAGGTCTCCGGATAACGACCAATGCAAAATGTACCGACGAAAATTGAGCCTATCAGCGCATGGAACAGCCTACCTGAATTGTGCTCTGTGGAACAGGCAACGATCCTGAACCGCACTCCCGTTGTGATCAATCTAACGATCGCCCGAGGTTCTGCATGAACGAACTGCCAGAAAACGAACTCTCACCTGCGTCGCATCGGGACTAGCCTCGGCGCGATTTGAGACCGTTTGGATGTTCTAGGCCGAGGCCTTCTCATTACCGGGTTACAGGCTGTCTCGGTAAGTTCCGCCATTCTCACTGTTCACGAGCCAGCCTTCGAGCCAAAAACTGGCGGAAATACTCAGCTTTTTGGCACGGCTTGATATTTGCTCGATCTTCAAAGTGTGCGATTGGAGCTGTTATGTCGAACACCAAGCTGACAAATGAAGATATCGTACTCGTGGTGGACGACGATCCGTTTGTCCGGGAAAGCCTGTCCGAACTACTTGATGCAAAAGGTTACTCAGTCCTCCAGGCCGAGAACGGTCAGAAAGCGATCGAGGTTCTCAAGAAGACGCCGCGTTTCCCGTGTTTGGTCGTGCTCGACCTCGCCATGCCGGTAATGGACGGTCGCGCGTTCTTGAAGGAACGTGCCGCAGACCCGGCGCTGCGTGACATTCCGGTGGTGGTAGTTTCGGGAAACGTGAAGCCTGAAGAGGAGATCGAAGGTATCGACGCATTTCTGCGCAAGCCGGTGAAGGTCGACCGCCTGCTCAAGATCATCGATCAGCACTGCTAGCACTGTATCCGCCCTGCTGCCGCGCGCAGCATCGCGACGCATTGACCAATCTCAATCGAGGATTATCGGAGGCTCTGCTCGAGGAGTTGAAGAGCCGCATCCGCGAAGGCTCGCATATTCGCGACGCGATCGTCGCTGCCAGTTCGGATCGTGATCGCGCGCTCGATCGATCCGACGATCGCGATGCACGACGTCCCCGCGGCGTCGCCGTAGCGACTTCCGGTGGGACCGCTGGCTCCGATCTCCGAGAGCGACCAGGTTGCCGACAAGCGATCGCGAGCGGCGCGAGCGAGGACTAGCGCTACGGGCTCCGTTAGCCCGCGTAGGCCCGCGAACGCGTCGTTTGACACGTTTAGCATCTCCCGCATCGCCACCCGCGTGTAGCATACCGCGCCGCCCAGGAAGTACGCCGACGCACCCGGGACGCTCAGCAACGACGCCGAGATGAGCCCGCCCGACGACGACTCCGCGACCGCGACGGTCTCGCGCCGCGCTTTCAACAAGGCCCCGACTTTTTCGGCTCGCGCCAGTAGTTCCTGCATATCGATGGTTTCCTTGACCTTGAAGAGTTGGACGCTGTCGCCGATCTCGCCTGAGACCGCCGGCCTGGCTAACGAAGCTCCCGCATCGCGATTGCTTTCCTTGTTTGCCGATGAACGACGCCAGCCGACCGCCGCAGCTACGCGAAAATTTCGTTGAAGAACGAGACCATCGCGTTCCACGATCGCTGGTCGGATAACTTATTGTAGGCCAGCGCCGGCATCTGATTCTTGTCCGCCTCCGGATTGGTAAAGCTGTGTTTGGTGCCGCCGTAGCTGATGATCTGCCAGTCTGCGCCGGCCTTGGTCATCTCATTGGCGAACGCGCCGATCTGCTCGAACGGCACCAGCGGATCGTCGGCGCCGGTATTTACCAGAATCTTCGCCTTCACCTCTCCGGCCGCGGCGGGCGTTGCGTCTGCAGCCCGGAATGAAACGTCACGACGCCCTTGATCGGTGCGCCGTCGCGCGCGAGCTCGAGGCCGAAGCTGCCTCCCATGCAATAGCCAATCGCCGCGACGCGGCTCGAGTCGACCTGCGGCATCGATAGCAACTTGTCCAGTCCGGCGCGCGCACGTCTGCGAACGCGGCGTTGTCCGTAGCGCGCCCGCGTGCTTCATCGCTTCCTCGACGGTCGCGAGCCGAGGCCGTTCCGTAGGTCCCCCGCCAACGCGACGTAACCGAGCGCAGCCGCTCCGCGCGCTGTTTCGCGTGCGCTCCCAGTCCCAGCGCCTCCGGCATCACGAGAATACCCGGCCGCTTCGACGACTTCGCATCATCGAGAGCCACGTACCCGCGCAGCGTCACGTTGCCATCTTTGTATTCGACAGTCTCAGTCTTCAGGTCCTCGTCCTTTTTGCACTATCTCAAACGTTAACCGTGCTCATGTCATGATAACGGCCGCCGGCGGCGAAGCCTTTGGGCGCAACTTTTTCGATGCGCGCGAGATCGCTCGCCGTGAGATGGACCGCCGCCGCTCCGACGTTCTCTTCCAGAAAGGTGCGGCGCTTGGTGCCCGGAATCGGCACCATGTCTTTGCCCTGCGCGAGCACCCACGCCAGCGCGAGCTGGCTCGGCGTGACTCCCTTCTCGCTGGCAATTTCCTTGATGTGATCGACGACCTCGAGATTGCGTTGCATGTTCCCGGCTTCGAAGCGCGGCGAGATGCGCCGGCGCATATCGTCGTCCGGCAGCTCGCGGATTTTCCCGCTGAGGAACCCGCGTCCGAGCGGGCTGAACGGAACGAAGCCAATACCCAGTTCGCGCAGAGTAGGTATTACTTCTTCTTCGTAGTCGCGAGTCCAGAGTGAGTATTCGGACTGGAGCGCGGAAATCGGATGCGTCGCGTGCGCCCGGCGGATCGTTTTCGCGCCGGCCTCGGACAGGCCCAGGTAACGGACCTTGCCCTGGCGCACTAGCTCCGCCATCGCGCCGACGGTCTCTTCGATCGGGACCTTCTTGTCGACGCGATGCTGGTAGTACAGGTCGATGTAGTCGACGCCCAGCCGCTTCAACGACGCCTCGCACGCCGAGCGCACGTATTCAGGCTTGCCGTTGATCGAGCGCTTGCCGTCGGGCAGCACCTGGTTGGCGAACTTGGTCGCGATTATCACCTTGTCGCGATGCTTCCGGAGCGCCTTGCCGACCAGCTCTTCGTTCTTGCCGATCCCGTACACGTCGGCGGTGTCGAAGAAATTGATCCCGAGCTCGATAGCGCGCTCGATGGTCGCGTTGGATTCCTCGTCGTTCGGCGTTCCATACGCCCACGACATCCCCATGCATCCGAGGCCCAATTCCGAAACTTCGAGCCCCTGTGTGCCGAGTTTTCTCTTTTCCATAATTCTCCGTCCTCTCGATTACTCAGTCGACGATCGCCGAATAGACAATGTTCTTGAGCTGCCCGCGGAAGTTGAACGTCCCCGACGGCATCAACTGAGTCATGAATATCACTACCATGTCCTCTTTGGGGTCGACCCAGAAGATAGTCGAGGCTGCTCCGCCCCAGTAGTAGTCGCCTTCGCCGAGCGAGCCGGTTGCGACCTCGCCCAACGTCATCGCGAAGCCGAGGCCGAAGCCGACGCCGTCGTTCGCGGTTTCCGAGAAGCCGTCGATCGCCATCTGCGCGAGGTCTTTGCCGCCGGCGAGATGGTTGCGATGCATCAGCTCGATCGTGCGCGGGCCCAGGATGCGCGCGCCGTCCAATTCGCCGCCGCGCCGCAGCATCTCGCAGAAACGGAAGTAATCGGCCGTCGTGCCGGTGAGTCCGCCCCCGCCGGAGAAAAAAGTGGGCTGCTTCAAATAGCCACTACGCTCCGGATCATCGAGCAGCTTCAGAGTTTTGTCCGGTTCGCGCTGGTAGTTGGCCGCGAAGCGATCGGCCTTCTTCGCCGCCACCATGAACGAGGTGTCTTTCATATCGAGCGGATCGAAAATGTTCTGCTGCAGGTATTGATCGAACGGCTTTCCGGAAATCGCTTCGACCAGGTAGCCACACACGTCGGTGGAGAGCGAGTACATCCAGCGCTCGCCGGGCGCGTAGCGCAGCGGGACCTTCGCGAGTTTCTGCGCGAAGGCGGCCAGAGTCTCACCCTCGCCGCGCTGCACGCCTTCTTTGCGGTACACGCGATCGACCGGATGCGCGGTGGCGCCGTACGTCAGGCCGCCGGTATGGCTGAGCACGTTGCGCATCGTCATCGGCTTGGCAGGGGCCACTGTCTCCATGTTCGCGCCCTCGCCCGAGACCCACACCTTGTGATCGCGCCACGCCGGGATGAAACGCGAGACCGGATCATTGAGCTGGAAGTAGCCCTGCTCGTAGAGAGTCATCAACGCGACCGACGTGATCGGCTTGGTCATCGAGTAGATGCGGAAGATGGTGTCGTCGGCCATCGGCTTGCGGCGCTCGCGATCCATCTGACCCATCGACTTGAAGTAAGCAGGATGGCCATGCCTGGCGACGAGGGTCTGGCATCCGGCGATTTTGCCGGAGTCGATATAGTTGCGATTGAGATGGTCGGTTATCCGGTTGAGCCGCTCGGCCGCGAATCCGGCGCGCTTCGGTGCCAATTCCATCAGGTGTCCTCCCCTGCTCAATAACTAGTTACTATTCGAGATCGGTACACTGGCTAATAGAGTTATCATTCATTCGTTCGTTCGAGGCGGCGCGAGGGCGGCCTCGTCTCGTCTGAAGACTCCGCCGTGATCGATTAAGACTAATAGCATGCTGATCCACATCGCCGGTAACGGTTCGTGTACGTTTTCTGTCGACTCATTTTCTCCGCGCAATTTCGCCGGCGACGAAGGCATTGCCGGCGCTGGCCTTCTCGCGTCGATGATGACGCTGGCGCCGCTCATCGCGTCGGCGCAGACCGCCGATGGAGACAATGCCGCCGGCGCAGAAAGTGTCGAGCTATACTGCGGATTGGAATCGATGGGCGCGCGACGGGTTTGTGTTCGCTAGGAGTTTCTAGGGTAACGCCAATCCTGAGTACGCCGGGACCGGAAGGCGTGGACGCTATCGCCAACCTTGAGAGTTAGGGTTAGATGAAGAATGGCAGGGGTATTAACGCCCCTGCGATAGCGGCTATCAGGCGACGGCGGCGCGATCCGAAATGGGGCCGAGAGGATGCTTCGGGTCGGGCTTGTGCCTCCTTGGCAGTCTCACCTTTCCTCCACCCGCCGCCGCGACGGCGCGCAGCGCCTCATGCGTTGCTTTGGCGGACTGTAGGCCCGACTCCGAGCGCGGCGTAGCATCAATGGCTTCGACGCTCCCACCAGCCGCGTGGAATTTCCGCGCTATCTCAACCATGCCGGTGACCTCTTTCGGTCTTATCGTTGTCTCCGCGAACAATACGATCACCCGCTTAGCATTGGGATTCCAGTTCATCGCGCCAACTGCCGCTCGTAACGCTGTGGAACGTCCTCGTTCTCAGAGGTGCAGCGCCGCACCCTGATCGCGGAAAGAGACTTAACCAAGACTGGCAGGGAATTAGGGTCAGGACCCATAAACTGAACGAAAAGCTCGGATGACGACTTCTAGCCCAGGACGGACCTCAATCAGCCGGTCGGTGGCTGGCCGGTGTAAACCGCCAATTGAGCGTCGAAAGCCCCGTGTCCCATTCGGGAGGGCTACACTCTGTTTGACACATGAAACGCTTTAGGTTCAAAGTCGGTCTGTAGATCCCACAAAAATGCTTTCGAAGAAGAGTGACTATCATGGCTAACCAGGAGTTTACACCGGTAGAGTTCGCTATGTTGGCAGTCACAAACGCTGACATCTCAGAGAATTCGGTGCCGAATGGCGGCTATCGGCGTTTAGTGTTGACAACGAAAGAAGCGTATCTGTGGGCCGCTGCAGTCGGCCTGCTGGTCGAGAATCTCGGACGCGAAGTGACGCGCGAGGTGTTACGTCAAGCTTTTATCGATACTGCAAATAAGTTTGAGATCAGGAACAGTTATTTGAGCACCGACATTTTAGATTCGCAGCTCGGCGCACCTGGGCTTATAATAATCGATTTCCTGGACCAGTTCCTTATAAACGTGGGTCGAGATAACAGTCTAACGGCGCTGTATGTGATCAACGCCGCGAATGATGCGTACAAAGCCTTGTTACAACGAGGTCTTATCGAAGATCCGCTGCGTCATTGGATTGGTAGCATCTTGATCTCAGTTATCGCTTTCAGCTCACTGTCTTTCACTCAGCAGACCCGACTAGGTACAACCGAATATGGACTTAGGGTAAGAACCCCTGTCGCCGACGTAAACGTGGTAGATCGAAAAGAAAAACAGGGTGATTCTTTTGAGTTCGACCTCAATATTCATGCCGCCGACTTGGCCAAGAACTTTCTAGAGGATTCTCTAGACATCTTGGAGGCTCAAATGAAAGGAGATGCACATAAGCCTCCGAGTGCGTAGATTCAGCAGCGATGCTCGACAATCCAATCGGACCGATCGAATGCGTCTGCTTCGCACTCGTCTCAATGATCCAATATGTCGGGCGAGTTTTTTCGCCGCCCTGCCACTGACTGTCTGAAAATAGTCTTCGGGATTTAATCGCGGTCTGCCCACGCGCACTTGGCCCGACGGCCTCGCGTGATGGTCGTCTCATTTGTCGTCAAGGTCCAAAACAGCGTTGTAAAAAGTCGCTTCGGTTTCTCATTGGTCGTCAGAAGCACACACAAGCAGAGAGGTATTTAATTTTCCGTGATCACTGTGATCAACTGGCCAAAAAATCCTTGAAAGTGCGGGACAATTTAGGGCAGGAAGTTGATCACGTCGTCAAAATCGAGTGATCCGGGCGAGGGCAGATGTGATTCAGGCGAGTCCGTTCCGCTGCAAAAACGACCTAAGGAAAGGCGCCATGTTTGAAGGCTGTCGGCTCTGGTAAAATTAGACCAGAAAAGCGGGATGGGACAAGAAAATGGGAGGCTCCATTGGAGAGATTCGCGGATGGTCCAAGATTGAAGTCTACCTCCTATATGAGGAACGCACCAAGGAAAATACCGATGGAACCTGGTATCCACGCCCTGCCGCAAAGAAAGAGTGCAAACGGCTGATGCAGAGATACGAAAACAGGAGAATGGGTTCTCCCGTATCGGTTTCACACTTAGGAACAAAAGGAGGTGGTGTCTTTGATAAAAATTTTGAAGTAGAGTGCGAGACCCGCGAGGCGACCTGCATGTGCTTTTGGGACGCCGAAAGGATCATAGCCTAGTAGTGCATCACGGGATTGATGCGAAGAACCTCGGTTGACCCCTCGCCGTCGGCGTCCGAGGCGCTCACGATGCGAGGGATCACCAGAGTCAAGCTCCTTTGGCACTGCTATCGATTTATCCGAATGGATGAGCGACCGGGTCTCAAGTTCCCAAGGAGAGGGGCGCCGAACGCCTCGGACGTAGTGTTCCTCTCCTGTCCGTAAAATTCTACATATCACTTCCGCTGCTTGTCGCGCTCGTCGAGGACACGGTTTATCGTTTCCTCGACCTGCGCGCGGATCTGTTCTACGAGGTGCCGATCGTGGCCATCGAGCACATCAGCGATCCACGCAAGCGCCATGCGCCCTCCAAAGAAGAGAACTAAAAAGCCCAATGCCGAAGGCACGTAAAGTAGTAACTCGATCACAAGTGGAAAATCGCGCGGATGTTGAAGCGCGGCGACCAGAAAAACCCCCCACGGACACGATCACGACGAGTATGAGCATCCATCCCTCGCGCCTAATCGCCCCGACGAGTCCGTGTCGCCTGATCGCTTCGATGGAGGGGAGGGGTCATTCATGGCCGGCAGTGTCCTCCAGACCAGCTAGCCTCGCTCAGCGCGGGCGCGGCTTGAAACAGAGTTATCCAGCTTTCCTGTTGTGCCGATTTAAGAAGTCGCCGGGAAGATTCGCGTCAGGGTCGATCCCCAATTCGACGAGCGCTTGTCGCAAGCCCTTCGGATCGCGAACCCGATACCAAGCATTACTGTAGTTTTTAGTGCTCGGCTTTACTGTCTCCAAGATTTGAAGGGCGCGGAGAGAGGTTAGCGGGCGACGGTCTTGGCACTGGGCCAAATTCAGCACCTCGCCACTCAAGAACGCTCCGTCGGCCCTCTCCTCCGAGAGCCGAAGGCACGCAACGATCAGAAGTTGCCCATCCGGGCGGCTTTGCAAAAATTTTGTAATTTGACGGACGATCGGGTGGGACATAGTCGCAAACATCGTCCAAAAGGGAAGTACTACCGATATCTTCGAAGATACTCCAACGCGTTTCGCAGCAATCTGGGGTCGTCGCGGAAGGAACCAAGCCCAGTGTTGCAGCGAGTGCAAAGGCGGCCGCGTTGACGATTGGTTTTGTGGCAGTGATCGAAGGCAAGCGCCTTACGCCCTCCCCACTTCAATTTGTGTGAGTCAAGCTCACCGCAAATGTCGCAGCGTGGGCGCGGTGTCCGCATCCGCGTATCGAGCGATCGCCCATCTGAGCGCTGCGCCCAACCTGTCTGGATCGCCGTCGAACTTCGCGGCGGGGCGCGCTTCGTCCCACCATCCGCAGCCGCTAGCACACTCCAGAATGGAGTAGAGGCCGTGCGGAAGCTCAACCAGAGCGCCGTTGCACTCAGGGCAAGCATCGAACTGGCTCACGAAGTCGCTCACTTTCCCTCGCGCCACAGATCGAGGATGCGCGCGGTATGTAGTGCTTTCAATTGCGACGCGAGTCGTCCGTCAACAACTTGTGCACCGAGCCGCACTGCAAACGCTCATATCAACGACTACGCGGATCATTCATTCATTCGTTCGAGGCGGCGTGCGGCCGGCCTCGTCTCGTCTGAAAGACTCCGCCGTGATCGATTAAGACTAATAGCATGATGATCACATCCCCGGTAACGGTTCGTATGCGTTTTCTGTCGACTCATTTTCTCTGCGCAATTTCACCGGCGACGCAGCCATTGCCGGCGCTGGCCTTCTCGCGTCGATGATGACGCTGGCGCCGCTCATCGCGTCGGCGCAGACCCGCCGCCGATGGAGACAATGCCGCCGGCGCAGAAAGTGTCTAGCTATACTGCGGATTGGAATCGATGGGCGTTCGCTAGGAGTTTCTAGGGCAACGCCAATCCTGAGTACGCCGGGACCGGAAGGCGTGGACGCCATCACCAACCTTGAGAGTTAGGGCTAGGTGAAAGAATGGCCAGCGTATTAACGCCCCGGCGAAGGCGGCTGGATCACTGGATGTTCATCAGCGCTTGCAAAAGTTGGCGATGTCGCTGGCGGTCGCGTAGCTGATAGGAGATGTCCTGAAGGCTGTTGAGAATTGAGTGGCGGCGTTCCTCGCCCGATCGGAAGATCGGGGTTTGGATAACAGGAGGAAGCCGCCATGAGCAAGAGTGCCAAGAGCAAGGGTCGAAAGGAAGCCGCGAGCAAAGGGCAGCTGTGGCTGCGGTTGCCAGGTTTGGTCGGCGCGGCGCTGTACGAGACGGTGATCGGAGTGGGGCTGGCGTGCGTGGATGAAGCGCTGGAGGCTGAACGTGCGGCGCTGTGTGGAGCACGATACCTGCACATAGCCGATCGTCAGGCGCTGCGCGCGGGACATGTCGCGAGTTCGCTGGTATTGGGCGGACGGCGGGTAGCGGTGAGCCGGCCGCGAGCGCGCAGTCTCGATGGTCACGAGCTTAAGTTACCGAGCTGGCAGGAGTGGAGCGCGCGCGATCCGCTGGAGCAGCGGGCGATGGAGCAGATGGTGCTGGGGGTATCGACCCGGCGCTACGCGCGCTCGCTGGAGCCGCTGCCACACGCGGTCACGGTACGGGGTGTCAGCAAAAGCGCGGTGAGCGAGCGATTCGTGTACGGCACCGAGCGCAAGCTCGGCGAACTGATGAGCCGCGAGCTGGGCGGGCTTAAGTTGGTCGCGCTGATGATCGACGGGGTACACTTCGGGGAGCACGTGGTGCTGGCGGCTGTAGGAGTTGATCAGCGCGGCGGCAAGCACGTGCTAGGCCTGCGCGAAGGGGCGACCGAGAACGCAGCGGCGGTTAAGGCGTTGCTCGCCGACTTGGTCGAGCGCGGGCTGATATTAACCGCTCGTTGCTAATCGTGATCGACGGGGCCAAAGCGCTGCATAAGGCGGTGGTCGAAGTGTTTGGCCGCCACGCTCTGATTCAACGCTGTCGCGAGCACAAGAAGCGCAATGTCACCGACGCTCTGCCCGAGCGGTTGCGCGCCGCAGCCCGCAGCGCGATGAGCCAGGCCTACGCGGCGCGTGACGCCGGCCGTGGCCGGCGCCTGCTTGGCAATCTCGCCCGCCGCCTCGAGCATCAGCATCCCGGCGCCGCCGCCTCACTGCGCGAGGGACTGGACGAAACTCTTACCGTGATGCGCCTGGGGCTGCCCGAGAATCTCGAGCGGGTGCTGTCGTCAACCAACCTGATTGAAAATCTGTTCAGCCGGGTACGCGAGATCGGACGCCGCGTCAGACACTGGCAGAGTGGCACGATGGTACTACGCTGGACCGCAGCAGGCGTGCTCGAAGCCGAGCGCGGCTTCCGCAAGCTTGCCGGCTATCGTGCCATGCCGATCCTGGTCGCGGCGCTTCGCACCCATAATCCTGACCTGAATAGCGCCAAACGTGGCGTTGACAAAACCTGGAACGCAGCCTAACTGAGGAAAGCTGTAAGGAAAGTCCAATCGCTAAGAGGATGGTCGCCGTGCAGAAGCGCCCGCTCGCAACGATCCGTAAACCCAGAGTCGACGATCGTCCGCTGTGGGACGTGATGTTCGGTATATGGGGATACCCCGCGGTACTTGTCGCCCATGAATTGAAATTCTTCGAGATGCTCGCTGACGAACCTCTCACCCTCGATGAGGTTTGCGCGGTCAGACAGATCGAGCGTAGGCCGGCGCATGCCTTACTTGCGGTCTGCACTTCGCTCGGTTTGATAGAGCTGCGCAAGGACCGTTATTCACTGAGCCCGCGATCGCGCGAGTATCTTCTGCCTTCTAGCGCCTACTTCTTTGGCTGGTGGTTCGATCTCATGCGTCTCCTCATGCCGGTCTGGTCGCCGGACTCGCTGCGCGAAGCGGTACTGACCAACCGGCCTCAGGGTGTTTTTTCAGATCCGGCGGGCGTCTTCGCCGCCTGGCATGGTGAACATGCCCTGGCTTTCACTCGCGCGATGCACAGTTCGAGCATCGCTCCGGCCATGGTATGGCCGCGTAAGCTCGATTTGTCGCGGCATCGGGTCATGCTCGATATTGGAGGAGGCTCAGGCGCTCATTCGATCGGAGCGGTGAGCATCCGTCCAAAACTCAAGGCGATTGTGATGGATCGGCCGCAGATCTGCGAAATCGCGCGCGAGATGGCACAAAAGTATGGCTTGACGGATCGCATCTCAACTCACGGCGCTGACTTCTTCAAGGATCCATTCCCATCAGCCGATCTCCACTTCTATGGGATGATCTTCCACGACTGGCCGCTGGGCCAGGACCGGCTTTTCGCGGCTAAGAGTTTCCAGAATCTGCCTTCCGGCGGCCGGATCGTCATACATGAGATGTTATTCAACGGCGACCGCAACGGCCCGTTTCCGGTCGCTGCCTTCAATATCGATATGCTGCTCGTGATGCCCGGGCAGCAGTATTCGGGAAACGAGCTGAGCTCGATGCTAAAGGAGGCGGGGTTCCGTCAGATCGAGGTCAAGCCGACCTTCGGCTACTGGAGTGTCGTCACCGGGGTGAAGCCATAACATTTTGAACTAAAAGAACTATGAAGGATCGGCCGCTGCTTAATTTCAACAAGAAATCGGACATCGCCTAGCTGATATCGGGACAGCAAGTAGGAAAGATCTCCGTGGCATGAACCCTTCCCATCACTTGTCGGCACAAGGCACTCACCCCACTCCGATAAGCAGGCGATAGAAGCTGATTCCTTCGTCGCGCAGCGGATCGCACTCGTTCACGCTGATCACCTTGGGCGGAAGCCCCGCTACATCTTCAGTCGTAGCGAACCCGGGCCTTGACGCTGAGTTCGGTGAGGGCTACGAATCGGGTGTCTTTAAAGTCAAAAGGAAATTCCTGCTCAACAGCCTCGGCGTCCCGCTCGATGACTACCTGCCGGGCGCAAAAAAATATCCGAATCTCACAGGAGCACTCGTATGAAGACGGAAAGGGTCGAATACAAAGACGGCGACGTTACGCTGATCGGCTACCTTGCGTACGACGAAACGAAATCCGGCAAGCGGCCGGGAATTCTGGTGATGCCGGAAGCGCTCGGCCTGGGCGACCACGTCAAACGGCGCGCGGAGCGGCTCGCCGAACTTGGCTACGTGGCGCTGGCGGGCGATCCCTACGGCAACGGGATCCAGGCGACAGATCTGCCAGGCGCGATGAAGCTGGCGACTCCGTTGTTCGAAAACGTGGACAAACTGCGCAAACGCGGGCGCGCCGCGCTGGATAAGCTCGCATCGCTCCCGCAGGTCGACTCCAGCCGGCTGGCTGCGATGGGTTTCTGCATGGGCGGGACCTTCTCGCTCGAGCTCGCGCGCGATGGCGCCCCGCTTCGCGGCATCGTGTCGTTTCATGGCGGCCTGCAGACGCAGCGCCCCGCGGCGCCGGGACAGGTAAAGGCGAAAATTCTGGTGTGCACCGGCTCCGACGATCCGATGATCCCGGTTGCGCAAGTGAGTGCGCTCGAAGAGGAAATGAAAAAGGCGGGTGCGGACTGGCAGGTAATCACTTACGGGGGCGCTGGGCACAGCTTCACGAATCCTGACTCGGGGCAGCTCGGGATGCCGGGAATCGCCTATCACCAGCCGACCGACGAACGCTCCTGGAAAGCGATGAAGTCGTTCCTGGAGGAAATCTTCGCCGCCTGAAGTCGCCATAGATCCGCAGACTGGCGATATTTCACCAATTAACCCAAGAGCTACAAAAGGACACCGCGTCCGGTTACATTTTCCAAATCGTGGTCGCCTCGCTTCCGGAGCTTTTCAGGACGCTCTGACCTCGGCGCCCGCGCAACGCGCGGGCGCCGCGTGCCGGCTAGTCGTGGCAAGTGCTGTTGAGTATGTAATCGGCTGCGCGCTGTGCCTCTGGGCTGCAGCATGAAAGCAAACGCTCGGGGGTACCACCGATGATGGTGTCGTGTTCATGCGGTCAAGTTGAATGTGAAGCAACGGGCGCTCCGATTGTAACCGTCGCCTGCTACTGCGACGATTGCCAGGAAGGTTCCCGTCAGATCGAAGAGTTACCAAATGCCCCGCGCGTTCGAGACGCTGATGGTGGAACTGCGTACGTCCTATATCGCAAGGACCGCCTCAAGTGTTCAAGGGGCCGCGATCTGTTGCGAGACTTGCGAATTCGAGAGAAATCAGCGACGAGGAGAGTCGTTGCGAGCTGCTGCAATTCGGCTTTGTATCTCGATTTCGAGAAGGGGCACTGGTTGTCCATCTACCGGGCTCGCCTTGGCGGAGTGTTGCCGCCGCTGCAGATGCGCATTCAGACGCGGTTCATACCAAACAAATCCCACTCTCTGAACGATGTACTCGGCGTACCCCGGTTTTCCCTTCAGGTTTATTGCGAAGCTTTTCATCGCGCGAATAGCGATGCTGCTACCGGGGTGACCGGCGGCTCTCACACAGAAGTACAAGTCAGCAACAACCTCTATAGCGTCAATCCCTGCAACCGGTGCCGCGACACCGATAGGGCCGACCGGTATGCCGGGGATCCCGACGGGCGATCTGTTCGATGAGAGCTTCTATGGGATGAAAAAAAGCTGTACACAACTTTCGACGTTTTAGTGGGTTGCCGCTGAACGGCGTTGTTTGATGCTGCTTCCCGAATTTCGTCAATGTGTGGATTGGCCGATCGAACTCTAGAATTTCAAATTAGGACACTACCAGAAGGTGCCACCGAATAGACGCTCGGGCGGCAATTTGATACCGGGAAAGCGCTGATTAAACTAATCGCGCGTTGGTTCGCGAGGAGAACGAGCATGGCCAACGACGTTCGAGGCTCGGGACTCGCGGGGACAGCGTTGTGGTAGGGGAACCTCGATAAGTGAGATTTTAGTCGAGGAAGTCCACAAAATGGACTACGACGATATTGTCGTTGGTGCGGGCTCTGCCGGCGCAGTGTTGGCCGCACGTCTCAGTGAAGACCCACAGCGGTCCGTCCTACTGCTCGAAGCCGGCCCTGACTACCGCACGATCGACGAAACTCCACACAATCTGCTGCGCACTACGACCGCGCTTGCGGACCACAACTGGGGGTGGGTCGCACAGGCGACGCCGCAGCGGGAAATCTCTTTCCACCGGGGCAAGGTGACGGGAGGTTGTTCAGCTATCAACTCTTCGGTCGCGATCCGCGGGGTGCCCGCGGATTTCGACCAATGGGTCGCGTCGGGCAACAGTGAATGGAGTTTTGAAAACGTCCTTCCCTTTTACCGCAAGCTGGAGCACGACGCGGATTTCGGCGGCGACATTCATGGCAAAGGCGGTCCCATCTGGATCGAGCGCTCCAGGCAATCGAATTGGCCTCCAGTGGTCAGCGCCTTTCGGGATTCCTGTCAGGCGATGGGTTTTCCCGACGCGCCCGATTTCAACGACCCGCAATCGACCGGTGTCAGCCCGGTGGCGCGCAATCTGCGCGACGGAATCCGCGTCTCGACCGCAATCGGCTACCTTGCTCCCGCTCGCGGCCGCCTGAATTTGACGATTCGCGGCGGATGTCTCGCCAATCGAGTGGTGATCGAGAATGGCCGTGCAGCTGGCGTCGAGATCGAATCCGGTGGAGAGATGCAGCGCGTCCAGGGAAAACGCGTCACGCTTTCCGCGGGCGCATTCGCCTCGCCTGCCATCTTGATGCGCTCAGGAGTCGGTCCGCGTGCCGAACTTGAACGTCATGGAATCTTACCGCTGATCGATTCGCCGGGTGTCGGCGCCAACCTGATCGACCACCCTCTCGTTCGGGTTTATGCGGCCATGAAGAGCGAGGCCATCGAGAGTTCGGAGGGCAGCGATCACACCCGCGCTAGCGTGATCCTGCGTTACACTGCCAACGGTTCGTCGGAATTCAATGACATGCAACTCTATTTCATCCCGATGATCGACTGGGCGATGGTGCCAGGGGCTGTCCCGCCGGGAAGTCCGCCAGTGTTGTCGGTTTTTGTTGCTCTGCAGCAGCCGCGCTCGCGCGGAAAGATTGGGCTGCGTACCGCCGACCCTCAGCATCAACCGATCATCGAACTGAACTACCTGTCTGATCCCGGGGACACGCGCCGGATGGTGGATGGCGTGCGTTTGATCTGGCGGATCATGCATCATTCGGCGCTTGCGGCGGTATGGGCTGAGCCGCTTATGAGCGGCACGCAGCTATTGGATCAGGCCGTGGTGGACTCCGATACCGCGCTCACCGAGTTGATCCGAAACAATTGCGACACTCTCTGGCATCCGGTGGGCACGACGCGGATGGGTCCCGAGGACGATCGCGGCGCAGTAGTAGACCAGTACTGCCGCGTGCGCGGCATCGGGGGATTGCGTGTGGTCGATGCCTCGGTGATGCCGAACATCGTGCGCGCCAACACCAATTTGACCTGCATCATGATTGGCGAGCGCGTCGCTGACTGGATGCGCAACTCAGATTGACGCGGAGTGCTTACGAATTCCCTTTTAGCCCGAATATCCGCTCAGTAAAAGAGTCGAGCGCGTGTGGAAACCGGTGCGCATCACCTCACCCTAACCCTCGCCTAAGATAAGGAGAGGGATTCAGAAATAGGATAAAGAGGGATTCAAAAATCAAGGAAAGGGAGCGTTATGCGGTGGAGACTTATGCTCCCTTGGAGCGGAGGTACTCGTCGGCAATCTCGATCATCCGTGCGCGGCCAAAGCTCGGCTCGTGCCCGCCGTGCACGTTCGTAACCGGCAGCGCGCGAAGCCGCTTCATGGTGCGGATGTAGTCCTGGACATCGCTGTCAGGCAGGAAGTCGAGTAGCGCACCGTCGTAGATCGCGTCGCCCGAAAACAGAATGCCGGTCTTTGGCTCCCAGAGCCCGATACTGCCCGGTGAATGCCCCGGCAGGTGCATCACCTCGAATGCGCGATCACCGAGATCGATCACGTCGCCGTCGACGAGGAGGCTGCTCGGCGTGGCCGAGACGATTGCATAGTCTTCGGGCTTCCACCCCGCGGTCGGCAGCGCATCGACGAGCAGGTCGCCGAGGTCGGTGCTGCGCGCCGAGAAGTAGCTGCGAAACGATGCTGGAAAATCACTCACGCGGAGGGAATGAAACTCCCGATACGGATTCATCCGCGGCGCTTCGATACGATGCATCAGGCGGACGTCGAATTCATGCAGTCCACCGACGTGGTCGTAGTGGATATGCGTCGCGGCCGCGACTACGGGACGCTCAATAAGGTCGATGATTGCTCTGCGCAGCGGGGAAACACCCGAACCGGTGTCGACGATCAAATCGCGATCGCGGCCGCGCACGTGCCAGATGTTGCAACGCAGGAATGCATCGACGTGCGGCTCGTAGAGCCAAGTCACGCCGTCCGCCAGCACACGCCGCTCGAACCATCGCTCCGCGACTTTCAACATCGGCATTTGTCTCGCAGCGGATTCAGAGTCCTCCGAGCTTCATCCAGAACACGCATCCATCCCGCGTGCAAAGGTTGGTGCGCACTCAATTCAATTGATTCGATCCCCAGATCGGAGGCGCGACCGTCGTGAGACCAACAAATCCTCAAGGGCAGCGCATCGGTGGAGGTGCGCGTTGCAGATGCCGCGATACCCTGCGCCGGCGCATCCCGAGGGTTGCACCCGGCATTCATTTTTTCGAGGCGTGTCTTGGCACCAAAACATGGCGCAATGTTGCGCGTCTTAACCCTAAACGACAGTTTTTCTTGCGCCGAAGGAGCGAGTGGAATCGGTTGCGGCATTCGCGAGGCGTGAAGGACTTTTGCAAGACGCTGTCACGCCACCCGGTGAAGGCGCCTGGATCACTGGATGTTCATCAGCGCCTGCAAAAGTTGGCGATGTCGCTGGCGGTCGCATAGCTGATATCGGGACAGCAGGTAGGAAAGATCTCCGTGGCATGAACCGTTCCCATCACTTGCCGGCACGAAGCACTCACCCCACCGCGGATAAGCAGGCGATAGAAGCTGATTCCTTCGTCGCGAAGCGGATCGCACTCGTTCACGCTGATCACCGTGGGCGGAAGCCCTGCTACATCTTCAGTTGTCGCGAACCCGGGCCAAGCCAGCGGGTCGCGTGCGTTGAAGGCCGCGATCCCATAAGCCATCGCGCCCGAATTACCGCCGACATCGATGAAAATCCCGTTGTTCTCAATCGAGGAGGGGTACTGTGCCTGCGGCCAGTGGCCTGCGATATAGGGACACAATGCGTAGAGTCCCTTGATAAGACCCACCTGGCCGTCACGCTTCAGTTTTAATCCGGTCGCCAGGGTGAGATTTCCGCCACCGCTCTCGCCCGCGATAACAATCCGCCTGGGATCAATGTTCAGTGCCTCCCTGTTAGTGTGAACCCACTTAAGGGCTGACACGCAATCATTAAGGCCCGCCGGAAAAGGCGCGACTTCAGGAACCGACGACGGTGTCAGTGAATTGCGGAAATCGACCATCGCAACGGCGACACCGTTCGCGGCGATTATCCTGCCCCAAGCCTTGTAGTTGCCCGCATAGCACGACATCATCCGCATCCCGCCACCGTGGATATAAACGACACACGGCACCCGTTCCTTGTTATCAGGGCGAATGAACTGGATATTGATAACGTTGCGATCGGGGTCGGACACGACGCGTTCAGTCGTGACCCGTAAACCGGCCGACGGCGCGACTGTCTCATCGTCAAAGGCGCCGAACATTGCGTCGAGGGCCGCCATGCGCGCCTTGCCGGCTTCGGTATTTTCCGCCGCCAACATCTCTTCGCGGCTGGCAACGTTGCCCTCGGCGATTACCGGCATGGCTCCGAATACTTTCTTGATACGTGGATCGATGCGGGGATCTTCGGCAAGTTTCGAGGCCATAGTCCGTGTACTCCTGGATAGCTGCTTGGCAGGGATCTCGGTCCGAGCCGGGAATTTGCTACAACACTTAGTTTTGTGCCTTCACCCCATAACATGGGTACCGCAATCGACAAAAGTAATATTGCCGGTGATGTAGCGTGCGCCGTCGCTTACCAGAAAGGCCGCCGCCGCGCCGATATCATCGGCGATGAGCGGCGTTTCGTGGAGCGGTGACTTGCGCTGCGCCTCGCGCAGCAAGTTCTCGAAGTCAGCCAGCCCACCCGCTGCCCGCGTCTGGATCGGCCCGGGCGACAGGGCGTTGACGCGGATGCGGCTCTTGCCCATTTCCACCGCGAGATACTTGACGACACCTTCCAGTGCCGATTTCACCGGCCCCATTATGTTGTAATGCTCGACGACTTGTTCGCCGCCATAATTGCTGGTGGTGAGCAGGCAACCGCCTGCCGTCATCAGCGGCTCCGCGAAGTGCGCCATGCGGATGAAGGAATAGCAGGAAATATCCATCGCGGTCAGAAACCCCTGCCGTGAACAGTCTGCGACGCGGCCTTGCAAATCCTCTTTCGGCGCGAAGGCAATCGCATGGAGCAGAAAATCGAGCTTCTCCCACTTGGCTTTGACGGCATCAAATACGGCTTCCATCTGCGCGTCGTCGCGCACGTCCATCGGGAGGACGATCGATGCTCTTACCTGCTGCGCCAGCGGGCGCACATAGGGTTCCGCTTTCACATTCAGATAAGTGACGGCCAGTTCCGCGCCTTCGGCCGCAAATGCTTTCGCGCAGCCCCACGCAATCGAATGCTCATTGGCGATGCCGACGACCAGCCCTTTTTTGCCCGCGAGCGTTTGGGTCATGCCCGTAGCTCCTGTTTCGCCAGGCACGCGGTGACCTTGGACATAGCCAACTCCCTCATCCAACGACCCCGTTCGGTACTGTCCATATCGAGTACCATGCGCCGCGGCGAATCGATACCTTCGACCTTTGCGACTAACTCCCGATCGAGCGCGGCCAGCCCGGCAAGGTTTTCCTACTGGGTCAGCACTCCCGTCTCGAATGATTGGAGACGCGAGATTAAGGCCGCGGCGCGCTGCACGTTCTTGCCGCGGCGCGAATCGCTCAGATGTCGTTCTATGAGCGCGCTCAAGCCCAGACGCTCATCCAGCGCGCTTCGGTGCCAATTCCATCAGGTGCCCTCCCCTGCTCAATAGCCAGTTACTATTCGAGATCAGTGCACTGGCTAATAGAGTTATCCTTCATTCGTTCGTTCGCTCGACGCGGCGTGCTGCCGGCCTTGTCTCGTCTGGAAGACTCCGCCGTGATCGATTAAGACTAATGGCATGATGATCACATCACCGGTAACGGTTCGTATGCGTTTTCTGTCGACTCATTTTCTCCGCGCAATTTCGCCGGCGACGAAGGCGTTGCTGGCGCTGGCCTTTCTCGCGTCGATGATGACGCTCGCGCCGGGTATCGTGTCAGCGCAGACCGCCGCCGATGGAGACAATGCCGCCGGGGCGTCGTTGAAAAAAGTTCTGGACTCTTCGAGCCGGCCTGCGACTGACAAGGACCGCGATCGTTATCGGCATCCCTTCGAGACTCTGACCTGGTTCGGATTGAAGCCCGACATGACGGTGGTCGAGATCTGGCCGGGAGGCGGCTGGTACACGGAGATCCTCGCGCCGTATCTGAAGCAGAATGGAAAACTTTACGCGGCGGTCGCGCCGGGCGAGAACACGGCGGAGTATAAAAAGAAACTCGCCGACGATCCTACCGACTATGGCAAGGTCATCGTCACCGACCTGGCCCCTCCGACCAAGCTCGAGATGGCGCCGCCCGGCTCCGCCGATATGGTGCTGACGTTCCGCAACGTTCACAACTGGATGGGCCGCGGCTACGCGGAAGACGTCTTCAAGGCGATGTTCCACGCGCTCAAACCGGGCGGCATCCTCGGCGTCGAGGAGCATCGCGGCGACCCGGGAGTGCCGCAGGATCCGAAGGCGGCCTCCGGCTACGTGCGCGAAGACTATGTGATCAAGCTGGCCACGCAAGCCGGCTTCGTGCTGATGGGCCGCGCCGAGATCAATGCCAATCCAAAGGACACCAAGAACTATCCGCAAGGCGTGTGGACGCTGCCGCCGACCTACAGACTAAAAGACGTTGACCGGAGCAAGTACGAAGCGATCGGAGAAAGCGATCGCATGACGCTGAAATTCGTAAAGCCGATCAAAGTCGCTATGCACTGAGTGCGCGGCCGGTTCTGCTCGGGCTTCAGACATGTAGCCCCGAGCGCTGAAGGGAAAGAGAGTTAGGGGGACGAGCAGGTAATCAGCGGGTTCATTAAGGACACGAGCAACCAGGCTAACGGAGAGAACGATGAAAGACTCTATGAACGATGAACCAGGAGCCCCTAAGGTAGTCGATCGGAGCACCTTCCAGGCGGATCTGGACGCATTGCGGGCTCGAGAGAAGGCTTACATGAGAGAAGGCGACGCCATTGCAGCCGCCCGCCGACGGCTCCCCATGGTCGAGGTGGATGGCTGCCACACCGCTCATTGGCGAACATGGGGCGGTAACACTGTTGGATGTGTTTGAGGGACGCCAGATGCTCATCGCCTACTACTTCATGTGGCACCCCGGCCATCCTGCGCCTGCGCAGTGCGAGGGGTGCACGTGGGTTACGTCGCAGGTCCGCGAGCTGTCCTATATTCATTCTCGCGACGTCACCTACGCCACGTTTTGCCAAGGCCCGTACGAAGAGGGCGCCCGGTACCGCGACTTCATGGGCTGGGAGATGCCTTGGTACTCTGCCCAGGACTCGCTCGACACCCTCCTGGTTGGACGCCGGGTGGGCATGATGCACATCGTTTGCTACCTGCGACAAGGATCCAATGTCTTCGAGACCTACTGGACGACGATGCGCGGCGTCGAGGCGATGGATAACAGCTATCGGTTGCTCGACTTGACCGTCTACGGGCGGCAGGAGAAATGGGAGGACTCGCCGAGCGGCTGGCCACAACGGTTTGAAGGCAAGCAAAATTTCCGCACCGATGGACGTCCCACCGCCCAATGGTCTCGCCTGAAGGCCGGGTATTCGGACGACCTTGGAACCGGCAAGCACTGAACCGCGCCTACCATTTCCTCGCTCCATCGTCAGCATCGTGAAAGCCTCGCCGACCTCGGGCGTGCTCCGCCAGATCCCGGCAATGCAGACTTAAAGGCTAATGAGTGGATTCCCTAAGGCTAATGAGTGGATTCCCTAAGGCTAATGAGTGGATTCCCTTGAAACAGGTAGGTACGAGATGAAGCGGATCACACTTAGTCTGCTTACATTCACATGCGCGATTGCAGCGGCGGGTCTCGCGGGCGCGCAGGCCACTTGTCCTGCCGAACTCGCCGTCGAACAGAAAGCATCGGCGCCGGGTTCGGATTGGAACGTTGCTTACTCCACCTACAAGACTGCGGTCGCGGGCGTGACTATCTTCGACGGTCCGCCGGCTGAGCAAGCGTCACTGGTACCCGACAATCAGAAAACGACTCATGACACCATGATCCAGACATGGAAGCTGCCGAAAAGCGATCGCGGCTACTGGCTGCAGTGCCAGTATGCGAATACCACGGCGCAGATCTATCGGCGCCTGCCAGCCAAACGTCACGCGATGCGACGTCGCCTCCGAGCGCAATGTCAGTTACGGCGGCGGCGGCCTCGTAATCAAAAGCGTCAACTGCAAGTAGCACGGGGCAGCGGTGAGCTGACTATACGATTCCCGACTTGCCGGTTAGCTCTTGGGGGCGTTCTGCGGCTTTGCTTTGGCGGTAGGCGGAGGCTCTGAATACGGCTACCGGGTCGATTGCTCCGCCGGCTCGCTTGCGCGCGATTTTTATCGCCGGCTCGACGTTCATCTCGGTCGCCGCGCGCAGCGTGCGGTTGGCCAATAGCGCGTCGTTCGCATCCTGGGCGGCGCGCAACGCCTTGCGATCGACCATCAGCGCCTGTGCGTATGCGCGCTGCAGCGAGACGGCGCTTTCGAGCAGGCTCTCGATCGGATCGGTTACGTTGTGACTCTGATCGATCATATAGGCCGGCGCGAAACCGGGGGCGGCGCGCAGCTCGGCGTCGACCAACTCGTTGAACACCAGGAAAATCTGGAACGGATTGACCGCGCCGGTATCCAAATCGTCGTCGCCGTATTTCGAATCGTTGAAATGGAAACCGGCCAAGCGCCGGAACTGGATCAGCCGCGCGACGATCTGCTCGATGTTGGTGGTCGGCGCGTGATGCCCGAGGTCGACCAGGCATTGCACGTTGGCGCCGAGCTCGGTCGCGCAAATGAAGCTGGTGCCCCAATCCGCGATCACGGTCGAGTAGAGCGCCGGCTCGTAGAGCTTGTGCTCGATGAAGGCGCGCCATCCGTCGGGAAGCGCCGCGACGATCACGCGCATGCTGTCGAGGTAGCGCTCGAGCGCGCGGGTCATGTCGAGCTGGCCGGGAAAGTTGGAGCCGTCGCCGATCCACACGGTCAGCGCGCGCGAGCCGAGCTGCTTGCCGATTTCGATGCACTCGAGGTTGTGCGCGATGGCCTGCTCGCGGACCGCCTTGTTGGTATGGGTCAGGCTGCCGAACTTGTAGGAGAGCTGGCCGGGAAGGTCCTCGAAGGTGTTGGAATTGATCGCGTCGAAAACGAGTCCGTAGTTCTGCGCGCATTCGCGGATCGCGCGCACGTCCTCGACGCGATCCCACGGGATGTGCGGCGAGACGCTGGGCGTCGCGCGGCCCAATTGCTGGATCACCGCGCAGTCCTCGAGTTTCTCGAAGATGTTGCGCGGCTCGCCGGCGATCGGAAAGCGCGCGAACCGCGTGCCGCCGGTGCCGACGCCCCACGACGGGATCGCGACCGCGAAGCGCTGGATGCGCGCGGTGATCGCCTCGAGGTCGACGCCGCGCCGCGCCAGCACACTGCCCAGGTGATCGTAGTCGGTGGCGAGGTTCGCCTCGAGCGACGAGTTGTGCCTGGTGATCAATTCCTGAGCGATTGGAGTGGGTCGATACATGGCTCGCCTCTGCTAGCGGGTGAATGCGGCGGCATTGCCCGCGTCGACGTTTAAAATGTTGCCGGTGGATTTGGCCGATCGATCGGATGCGAAAAAATGCACCGCCTCGGCGACGTCCTCGGGCATGACGTTGCGTTTGAGCAGACTCCGCTCGCGATAGAAAGTTTCCAGCTCCGACGGATCGATTCCGTACGCCGCTGCACGCTCGGCGCGCCAGCTACTCGACCATATCCGCGAGCCCTGCAGGACGGCGTCGGGATTGACCACGTTCACGCGAATGCCGTCCGGCGCGAGCTCCAGCGCCATGCATCGCGCGAGATGCAGCTCGGCCGCCTTGGCCGCACTGTATGCCGCCGTCGCCGCCGAAGCCGCAAGCGCATTCTTGCTGCCGACGAACACGATCGATCCGCCGGTGCCCTGGGTCTGCATCATCCGCGCGGCCTCGCGGCCGATCAGGAAATAGCCAGTCGCGAGCACGTCGAGACTGCGCTGCCACATCTGAGTAGTGGTGTCCGCGAAGCGCGCCGCGGAGGCGATGCCGGCATTCGAGACTACTATGTCGACGCCGCCGTATTCGCGCGCGGTTATCGCATACGCGCGCGCCACGTCCGCTTCGCCGGTGACGTCGCATCGCATGGCGCGGACGCGATCGCTGCCGAAGCGCTCGGCCATTTCGCTTCGCGCCTGTTCCAGCGCGTCGCCGTCGAGATCGAACAGGGCCACCGACGCGTCGTCGGCGAGCAGCCGAATCGCGACCGCGCGCCCGATGCCGCCGGCGCCGCCGGTCACGATCGCGACGCGTCCCTTGAGCGGTTTAGGTGCAGGCTGGCGCTGCAGCTTGGCGTCCTCGAGCTTCCAGTACTCGATGTCGAAGGCTTCCTGTTCGGGCAGGCCGACGTATTCATCGGCGGCCGACGCGCCGCGCATCACCCGGATCGCGTTGCGGTAGAATTCGGCGGCGATGCGCGCCGCCGCTTTGTCGCTGGCGAAGGTGAACATGCCGACCGACGGCATCAGGAGCACGATCGGGCTGCTGTCGCGCATCGCAGGACTGTCCTTTCGGCGGCAGCGCTCATAGTAAGTCTGATACTCACTTCGATACTGAGTAATCGCATCGGCCGCAGTCTTTTTCACGGCATCGGGATCGGCGGGCAGAATCAGTGGGCGAATCTTGGTTCGCAGAAAATGATCGGGACACGACGTCCCGATGGCGGCCAGCTTTTCGAATCGCTTCGAGCCGGTGAACTCGAGCACTTCCGCGTCGTCGCTGAAATGACCGACCTTGCGTCCCATGTGCGACAACTGGCCGCGCAGCAGCGGCATCAGCTCGGAGGCGATCGCGGCGCGCTGTTCCGGGCCGCGCGCGGCAATGCGCTCGCCGCCGAATGCGGGAGCAGCCTTGACGCTGGCGCCATACCAGGCCTCGGCGCGGCGAATCGTATCGATCGTTTTGTGATAGCACGATTTGGAAGTGTCGCCCCACGTGATCAGTCCATGGCCGGCGAGAATGACACCGCCGATTTTCGGATTGGCGTGGACCAAATCGCGCAGCCTCACGCCCAAGTCGAATCCGGGGCGCTGCCATGGGAGCCATCCGAGGTCGCCGGCAAAAACCTCGCGCGTGATCGCTTCGCTGCGGCGCGACGCGGCGATCGCGATGACCGCGTCGGGATGCACATGGTCGATGTGCGTGAAGGGGAGCAGCGCGTGGAGGCTGGTGTCGATGCTGGCGGCGCGGGCGACGCCGGGCACCGCGCAATATTCGAGAAGCTCTACGATTTCATCTTCGTGTTCGCGGCCGCGATAAAGCCGCTCCAGCGCGACGAGCTTGTCCTGGTAGAGTCGCGCGAAGCCGGACAGGTCCATCGAGCCGAGATCGCCGCCAGATCCTTTTACCCACAGCACGGTCACCGGCGCGCCCGTCAGCGGATCGATGGTCGGGATTTTGGCGGAAGTATTTCCGCCGCCGAAATTTGTCACCGCGAGGTCCGCTCCCAGCAGGTGCGAGCGGTAGAGAAGCAATTCAGATTCTGACAACGCCTTGGCGTGCGCGTCGTCCCATCGATCGCTTACCACGCCGCGATCGTAGCAGGCGGGCAAGGGAATTCAATTGCGGCGTGGCGAAAAGATTGACTATCGAGCGGCGCGGTCCTTTCTTTCGTGCTGACTTTTGATGACGATAGGCTGTGAATCGAGCGCGCCCTCAAGCCACCGCGGTGCTGGATGTCGGGAAAAGCAGCGTGCGGCTGTGCGCGGTCGATGATCGCGGCGTCGCGATGGCTACGCTCGAGCGGCCCGGCGCGGTCGATGCGTCGCCGCCGTATCCGCACTTCGATACCGACGAGCTGTACGCGTGGCTGCTCGGCGGGCTTAAGACTTTTGCGCGCGAGTTCGAGGTTCACTCCGTCGTGCCGGTAACGCATGGCGCGTGCGCGGCGCTGATCGGCGAGCAAGGGTTGCTGCTTCCGATCATGGACTATGAGTTCGACGGCATCGACGGCCTCGACGCCGAGTACGACGCGCTCGCGCGCGACTTTGCGCGGACGGCGTCGCCGCGGCTGCCCGCCGGGCTCAACCTGGGGCGGCAGCTTTTCTGGCAGCAGCGGAATTTTCCGGACGCGTTCGCGCGCGCCGCGATCGTGCCGTATCCGCAGTATTGGGCGTGGCGCCTGTGCGGAGTGCGGGCGTGGGAGGCGACCTCGCTCGGCTGTCACACCGATCTTTGGGATCCTCACGCCGATGATTTCTCGCCGTTGGCGAAGACGATGCGCTGGGACACGCTTTTCGACCGCCGCGCGAATGCGTGGACGACACTCGGAACGGTAACCGCCGAAGTCGCGGCGGCGACGGGCCTTTCGCGATCGTGCGCGGTGCTTGCGGGAATCCACGACAGCAACGCGTCGTGGCTGGCGCATCGGGCTACTCGCGAAGATTCCTTCGCGGTGGTTTCGACCGGCACCTGGATCGTCGTGATGACTAACGGCGGCTCGCTCGACGCGCTGCGCGAAGAACTCGACATGCTGGCCAACGTCGACGCGTTCGGCAGCCCGGTTCCAACCGCGCGCTTTATGGGCGGACGCGAGTACGCGGCGATCTGCGGCGAGGACGGTCTTCGCGCGGAGCCGTCGGCGGCAGATTTGGCGACGGTGCTCGCAGCCGGGACGCTCGCAATACCCTCGTTCGCGGATCAAGGGGGAGCATTTCGCGCGCATCGCGGGCGCGTCGAGGGCCCTACGCCGGAGACTCCACGCCAACGCGCTGCGCTCGCGGCGCTCTACTGCGCGCTCATGACCGACTTTTGTCTCGAGCTGATCGATCCGGAGGCGCGCGGCGACGTGATCGTCGGGGGCCGGCTCGGCTCGAACGATGCGTTCACGCCGGCGCTCGCAGCGCTGCGCGCGCCGCATCCGGTGCTTCGTTCCGCGGATGAAACCGGCACGCTCCGCGGCGCGGCGACGCTGTCATTGCTGGCGCGCGGACTACGCCCGCAACCGGCCGCGCTGTCTCCGTGTCGAGCCGGCTCAATTGACCAACTGAATTCCGTGCGCCGCGCCTGGCGTGCCCGCCTTCCCATCACTCAGTAGCTAATGCACTCAATAACTACTCGGGGTCGTCAGACTGACGGCACCGACAGCCGATAAGTCTCGGCGGCGGTGCGATGAAACAGTTGCGCCTTTTCATCCGCGGTGAATCCCGCGGCAATTTTTTTGAACGCATTCCACAGCACACCGTATGAACACGAGAGCCGATCGACCGGGAAGTTGCTCTCGAACATGCATCGGCGCGGCCCGAACTTGTCGATCGTGTGAAGATAATAATCGCGCGTCGCCGCGACCAGTTGATCGCTGGTCGGCGGTTTCGGGAGGCGGTGCCAGTTGAATCCGTTGACTGGCATATTGATCCCACCGAGCTTCACGACGACTTTGGGGCATCGCGCGAGTTCCGTCATGTCGTCCTTCCATTGGCGGAAAATCTCTGCGCGCTTTCCTTCGTACGGACCGATGCCGAGCGGCCCGCCGAAATGATTGAGGATGATCGTGGTATCGGGAAACGCCTGTGCGAGGCCGACTACCGAGCGCATCTGCGGATGGTACTGCCATGCCTCAAAGGTGAGGTTCAGTTTTTTCAATCTGGCAAAGCCCTCGCGGAACCGCGCCGATTCGTACAGGTCGGCGGGCGGGTTGGTATGCGAATTTCTCACCCTGGGATCGGTATCGAAACCGCCGGCGTGGCGGATGCCGCGAAAGCGCGCCGGCGCGGCGGCAATATGCGCCTGCAGAACTTCTTCGACCGCGGCGCCCAGAGTCAAATCGGCGAAACTGGCTATCCCGGCGGCGATGCGTGTCTCGCCGTACTGGCCGCTGGCGCTTTGTGCGGCGATGCCGTTGACGAACTCGGTCTCGCCAACAGGTTTCAGCGACTCGGGCCCGTCCGCGCGATACATCGAAAGGCATTCGACGAACACGGTCGCGAGCACGCGATGGCCGGTTCCGGTGTCGCGGAGGATCTCGTCGAGCATGTAGCGGTTGTTGGGATGGTCCCAGAGATGATGATGCGGGTCGATGATCGGCAGCGCGGGCTCGAGCGTCTGCTCGGTGACCTGCGCCAGCCACGCGTCGGGAGACAACGGTTGTCTTTGCTCAGTCGCCATTTTAGCTGGTCCTTACTTAAAATTTTGGGTCAATACTCAATTAGTAATCAACTAACTATTCTCCGGAATACTAGTTTCACCCGGAGAACAGTCACTCGCCTTTAAACCTCGCGGGACGCTTCTCGAGGAAAGCGCGTACGCCCTCCTGGAAATCAGCTGAGCTTCCGGCTTTGCGCTGCATCTGACGTTCGAGGTTCAACTGCTCCTCGTAGGTGTGATCGGCGCTTTCCCAATAGAGCCGGCGGATCAGGCTCAGCGCGACCGTCGGGCCCTGGGCGAGGTCGCGCGCGAGCTCGAGCGCCTTGCCCATCAGGTCCGCATCGTCAAAGACTCGATTGACCAGGCCCCACTCGAGCGCTTTCTCGGCGGGCAATCTCTCGCCCAAAAGAGACAGCTCCATCGCCCGGGTCTTTCCGATCAGGCGCGGCAAAAGCCAGGTCGAGCCGCCGTCGGGGATGAGACCGATGCGGCGGAAGGCTTGCAGGAAATACGCGGAGCGCGCGCACAGCACCAGATCGCCCATCAGGGCAAAGCTCATTCCGACGCCCGCAGCGGCGCCGTTGACCGCGGTCACGAACGGCACCGGAAGCTCGCGCAGACGGCGGAGAAAGGGATGGTACTGCGTCTCGAGCACCGAGCCGGCATCGCCGGAACCGCGCGCGCCGCTTGGGCTGGGCTGCAGATTCGCGCCCGCACAGAAGCCGCGGCCCGCGCCGGTCATCAGCAGGCATCGCACGCCGTTGGCCGGATTCTCAACGTGATCGATCGCGCGCATCAGGCCGCCGAGCATCTCGGAGGAGACCGCGTTCATGACCTCGGGATGATTGAGGGTGAGGATGCCGACCGATCCATCGATATCGAGTTTCGCGCGATCAAAATCCATGCGGTTCCCCTGTGCGTTGCGATGAAGTTCGCCGACGAGGTCTTTGGCTATTCCCAGTAGCATTGGTGTAGTAGTTCGACAATCGACACGATTGCCGAGTCGGCGGTCAAAGAACACGGAGAACAAAAATGGATGCGATTAAAAGGCTCGACCGCTCGGTGAAGGGGCGCGCCGTTCTGGTAACCGGCGCCGCGAGCGGGATGGGGCGCGCGACGGCTCATGTGTTCGCTACTGAAGGGGCGCTGGTCGCGGTCACCGATATCAATGAAGCGGGAGTCGCGCGCGTAGTCGAGGAAATCGCGGCGGAGGGAGGGACGGCGCACGGCTGGGTGCTGGATGTCATGGACGCGGCGTCGATCAAGCGCGTCGTCGCGGAAGTCGCGGAGCGGTTCGGCAGACTCGACATCGTGATCAACAACGCCGGATTCGGCGGCTTTCATCCGCTCGACGGCGATGAGTACGACCGGATTTGGGACCGGAGCATCGCGGGACTGCTGACGGCGCAGCAGCGCATCGTGCGCGCGGCGCTGCCGTATCTGCGAAAGTCGGACGCGGCGAGAATCGTCAACATTGCATCGACGGAAGGCCTCGGCGCCACGCCGGGCGACAGTCCGTACGTGGTCGCGAAGACCGGGGTGATCGGACTCACGCGCGCGTTGGCGGTGGACCTGGGGCCGGAAGGAATCACGGTGAACTGTATTTGCCCCGGGCCGATCCGCACGGCTCTGACCGACGCGATTCCGGAGGAGCACAAAACAATTTTTGGCAAGCGCCGCACCGCGCTGAAGCGATATGGCTATCCGGAGGAGGTCGCGCACATCACGCTCAGCCTGTGTCTCCCGGCGGCGTCGTACATCACCGGTGCCGCGATTCCCGTCGACGGGGGACTGACGATCCGGAACGCATGACGACGCATCGCGATTCTGCGGCGAGGAGCGATCGCGATCGCGCTACCAGTCGGCGCCGGTTCCCGCAACGCTCGGGATGCCAGTGTGCGCAGTCAAGCCGCCGTCGGCGACGATGCAGGTGCCGTTGACGTACGACGCTTCGTCGGAAACCAGGAATAGGACCACGTTGGCGATTTCGCCCGGCTCGCCGTAGCGACCCATCGGGATCGCCTGCTCGGTCTTCGCGGCGAGATCGGGAAGCGCGCGGCGCGATTTGAGAATCGGCGGCGTCAGGATCGCGCCGGGACAGACCGCATTGCATCGAATGCCCTTGCGCGCGTATTCGATCGCGGTCGCGCGCGTGAGGTTGATCACGCCGGCCTTGATCGCGTTGTACGCGCCCAGGCCGTAGTCGGCCGCGAGTCCGGAGACCGAACCGGTGTTGACGATGACGCCTTTGCGCTGCGCCACCATCACCTCGAGCGCGCATCGGGTCGCATACCAGTACGAGGTCAAACCGATCTCGACGCTTTTGCGCCAATGCTCGAGCGACATCTCGCCGACGCGTCCGGTGTAGAGCCGAATCGCGTTGTTGTGTAGGATGTCGAGACGCCCGAACTTCTCGACCGCGAACGCGATCATCTTCTCGACGTCGGGCGGATTTCCGACGTTGGCGTGAAACGGCTCAGCCGTCGCGCCGGCGCTGCGAATCTCGCCGGCGACGCGGTTGGCGCCTTCTTCGTTGAGATCGACTACGAGCACTGCGGCGCCTTCCGCCGCGAGACGTTTCGCCGTCGCCTCACCGATTCCCGATCCTGAGCCGGAAATGATCGCAACCTTGTCTTTGAGTCTCATCAGGAATGTTGCCTCGACGTGGAACTGCGATTGTTTGATCGCATCGCTGCGGTTTGAGTAGCACGATTATCGTTCAAGTCCTTGCCGCGCGACAAATGCTCGCGAGGCGACCAGGTTGCCAAACCGGCCCGCGCCGGGTCGCTTGCTCATTTGGCCCCGACTCTGAAATAAGAAGGTATGCGATAGCGTCGTTTAACGACTGGGGCAGCGTCTGAATCGACGACGCCCATCACTTGCGCGCACGCGAGCCGCAAAAGGAGTCAGCGATGTACGACTTGATTATCCGCAATGGCACGATCGTCGATGGCAGTGGAATGCCGCGCTACAAGGCTGACGTCGCGATCGAGGGCGATCGAATAGCGGCAATCGGCAAACTCCGCGGCAGCGCCCGCGAGACGCTGGACGCGGACGGCCACATCGTCGCGCCCGGCCTGGTTGACGCTCACACTCACATGGACGCGCAGGTCTTCTGGGATGCGCTCGGGACCTGCTCGTGCTGGCACGGCGTCACGTCGGTGGTGATGGGCAACTGCGGATTTTCGCTAGCGCCCTGCGGCGAGAAAGACAAGCTGCTGGTGATGCGAAACCTGGAGCGCGCCGAGGACATCTCTCCCGAGGCGATGCAGGCGGGAATCAAATGGTCGTGGACCACGTTCGCGCAGTACCTCGACGCGGTCGAGCGCCTGCCCAAGGGCATCAACTACGCTGCGTATGCGGGCCACTCCGCGCTGCGCACTTACGTGATGGGTGAGCGCGCCTTCGACGAGGAGGCCACCACCGAAGATATCCAGTTGATGCGCAGCGAGCTGGGCGACGCGATTCGCGCCGGTGCGATCGGCTTTACCACCTCGCGCACCAGCAACCATCAGACGCCGGACGGTCGTCCCGTCGCCAGCCGGATCGCCAACTGGGACGAAGTGCGCCAACTGGTCGGCGTGATGGGCGATCTGGGCGCGGGCATCTTCGAGATCGCCGGCGAGGACACCGGCGCCGAGGGCGCTCGTCTCGACAACTATCTGGGCCGCCTCAAGTCGTTGGCGGTCGACACTTCGGTGCCGGTCACGTTCGGGATGTTCAGCTCGCGGCGTGCGCCGAACTACTGGCGGCGCTACTTCGAGACCGCCGAGGAGACCGCGGCGGCCGGCGGCCGAATGTTCATCCAGGTGCACAGCCGCTCGCTCAACGTGCTGCTGTCGTTCGAAACCAATATGCCTTTCGATCGGATTCCCGCCTGGCGCGAAATCCGAAAACTCCCTCTCGCGGAACAGGAAGCCGCGCTGCGCAATCCCGATATCAGGCGCAAGCTGGTCGAAGCGGCGCACGATCGCACCGCTGACGGCGAGCGCGCAGTCGGCGCGGAAGCCCGCTCGGCAAATTTCAAGTGGATGTTCCCGCTCGACAAGCCGACGCCGCCGTATCGTTCGATCGCTGAGCTCGCCGAGGAGCAGGGCAAAGATCCGATCGACGTCATCATCGACCTCGCGCTGGAAAAAAATCTGAAACGATTCTTCCTGCAGACCCTGATCAACGAGAACCAGGATCACGTGCTCGAGATGATGAAGAATCCGCGCTCCGTGGTGACCTTCTCCGATTCGGGCGCGCACGTCTCGCAGATCATGGACTCATCGCTGCAGACTCACGTGCTGAGCCACTGGGTGCGCGAGAAGGAAGCGCTGTCGCTGGAGCAGGCGATCCGGATGCTGAGTTTCGTTCCGGCCTATCATTGGGGGCTGCGCGGACGAGGCCTGCTGCGCGAAGGTAATTTCGCGGATGTGATCGTTTTCGATCCCGCGAAGATAGCTCCGAAGTTGCCCGAACTGGCGCACGACCTGCCGGCGGGCGCGCGGCGGCTCAAGCAGAAGTCCGAAGGACTGGCTGCGACCGTCGTCAATGGCAAGGTCCTGCTGCGCAACAACGAACACACCGGCGCGCTGCCGGGCAGGTTGCTGCGCGGCCCGCTCGCGCAAGCGCGCGCCTGAAGGCAGGGGCCGACCCCTGCACCCATAGGCCAGGGCGGGCAGCCGGCTCCGTTGTCGCCGCCGGCCCGCAGTGATTCGTCGTGGCCATTCGCGCACGATAGTTAGCCTGCGCATCGACGCGCCACCGATTGCGCGCTCAGCGCCTGCCGCTTCGACTCGGTAACGACAGCGTTGGCCAGAGGGCTGCCAACGTGGCAGTCTATGCCCCATGCCTGACTACAGCTTGTTCGGAGACGAGCACGTCCGCCAGTACGAGGCGACCGGCGGTAAGGTTGGCCACGATTGGAACAACACCAGTTGTCTGGTGCTGCACACGATCGGGCGGAAATCTGGCGAGACGAAAAAGTTCCCGCTGATCTACGGGCGCGACGGCAACAATTATCTGATTGTCGCTTCCAAAGGTGGCGCGCCCGACGATCCTGGGTGGTACAAAAACCTGCTCGGCCACCCCGATGTGAAGATCCAGGTGTGGGACAAAGTGATTCCGGTCCGGGCGCGCACCGCGACGGCCGAAGAAAAGAAGCGCGTGTGGCCGATCATGACAGCTCAGTGGCCCGACTACGACAAGTACCAAGCCGGAACGAAACGCAACATCCCCGTGGTGATTCTCACGCCGCGCTAGCGGCTTGACGCGAGTGTCCGCTCTCCCCGCGGCGAGCGCCCAAGGATCTCAGACCGCCGGCATCTGCACCCAATGTTCAAAACCGGAAAGCGAATGGAATTCCGACAGGCTGTGCACGTCGCTGTCCGGCATAAACTCGTGCATCATGCGGGCGAGCGCGTTGCCAGGCCCTAGTTCAACAACCTTGGTAACGTCGGCGGCGCGGCACGACTCCATGCAGGCAGCCCAGTCCACCGTCTGTTGGATTTGGCGCGCCAACTTGTCCGCGCCCGCTTGCACGTCGAACATCGTGGCACCGTCGATCCCGCTCAGCAGCCGAACACCGGACGGCACCTCGGCGGCCAAGTGCGCCTTTGCCAGCGCTTGCCGGAACCGATCGCTCGCATCGGCTAGCAGCGGTGTATGCGCAGAAACCGCGACGGGCAGCATCGTCGTTCGCTCGGCGCCGTGGAGTTGAGCGTCATGGATTACCGCAGCGAGTGCCTCTCTCGTACCTCCGACCACCATCTGGTCTCGACCGTTGACAATCGCGATATACGCACCGTGCGCCCGACTGATCGCATCCAAGGTATCTCGCGTGAGACCGCGGATGGCCGCCAATCCAGACGGCTGAGTTGTGGCCGCATCCATCGCGGCCGCGCGCCGTGCAGCGAGATCCATGACGTCCGCAACGTCCAGTAATCCAGCGACACCCCAGGCCGCGAGCTCCCCGACGCTGTAGCCCGCCACTATCAGCGGGCGCGGCACCTTGCGTCCCACCACGACCCAAGCCGCGAGCGCCTGGGTACAACATAGGATCTGTCCGACTTTGTCCGCATGCAGCGCTTCGCTGCTTGCCTCGCGCGCGAGTTGGCGCGGATCCTTGCCATTCAGAACTAATTTTGCGGCCTCGAAGACCGGGGCTGCCTCCGGCGTATCGGCCAGAAGATCAAACATGCCCGCATTCTGGAAGCCTTGGCCGGAGCAAAGGACGGCTGTGGCGCTCATGAAGGGGCTTCCAAAGCGTCCAGGAAAAGGGCGATCGCCAACAAGTCGGCGCAGCCGCCAGGGCTGAGGTGGCGCGCGACGAAAGCTCGATGAACCGCGGCGGCTCGCACGCGCCAGTCCGCCTGCCCGACGCCACCCAGCCGGAGAAACCCGGCCGCTTCTTCCTGCGCATAGCGCAAGCCTGCGGCGCCACCGCGGTGAAGCAGGTTGGTGTCCTCCATCGACGCCAGAATTGCGAAGAAGGTCTGTACGCGAGCGGCCTCCGGATCTTCAGGTGCCAGGCTGCGGCCCAGGCGCAGAGCGGGCAGCCCGACGTCGAGTGCTATCGGAAAGCCGGCGGCAGCCTGTGCCCGCGCACCGCCCGCGCCAAATTGGCGCAGCGCATTCGTCCCATGGCTATGCAGCGGGATGGGGCCGCGCAATATCGCATGCCCCCATCGCTGGGTTACGGTCGCGGCCAGAACTTTGGCGCGCCAATGCCACCGAGCACGCGCCGAGCCAGACCAAGCGGCACCGGCGGCCGCGCAGAGTAGCCCAAGACCGAAGATCGCGCCACGATGCGTATTGACGCCGCCGGTAGCGGCCAACATCGCGCGCTCCGCCTGCACGCCAATTTCGCGCAACCTGTCCATGTCGGCACCGGCCGCGCCCGCGACGGCAAGGTGACCGAAGAACGGCGCGATAGCGATCGTGCTGGCTTTGAAGGTGCTCGCATCCATGTCGGTGTGACTGCCGGAATCCATGTGGCTCACGAGGCCCGGCTTGGGCCAGGTTTCGAGCTCTGCCAGCAATGCGGCGACTGCAGCCGCAGCCACGTAATCCGCAACGCAGCGAGGCATGAGGTAGGTTGCTTGCTGTGTTGCAGCCGTCACGACAGTGACTCCGGCGTGCGGAACAGCCCGGCCCTGGTCCGGACCTCGACGCCATCCATCGTCTTGACCAGCACCTCGGCAGTTGTGTTCGCAACAGTCTGGGCCAGCTCGCGCCAGTTCACACCGGCGCCGTCGGCTAACTCTAATTCGCCGTCGAGACGCACCGGGCTAGCTCGCGTCAAGTTGGAGCAGCCCCTCGACGAGCAAGGCCGCACTCCGCTCATCGGAAACCGACCAGAGCAGGTCAAGGTCCGATCGAGCGGTCAAATAAGGCAGACCGGTCGTGTGCTGCCAAAGCAGGGCGCCGAAAACGCGCGGCGTTATCTCTACAGCCTCGCCAAGGTCGAGCAACGCGGCGAGGACCGGCTGCCACTTCACCGGCGCCGCTTGCGCCGCGTCGCGCAGAGGCACCGGCGGCAACGCGACCACGGCTGCGTCCGAAGAGAAGCTGAATGCGAGGCGCAGCTTGCCATGACCAGGCGGTAACGGCAGCGCCGCCGGCACGCTATCTACTGAGTCGCCAGCGATGCGTCTCCGCACGATCACCGGCCGACGGAGTCGCGCCCAGTCTGCTACCAACGGCAGATCCCCGAGGCCGGGATGGCATCGGAGCATCGCGTCCCATGCAGCCGGCTCCGCCCGCAGCAGATCATGCCGCCGCAACCTCATCACGTCTGCCCGGTCGCCTCTGCGATAACCCGCTTCGCGACGACCGCCGTCATGAGCCGGCCCTTGCGCTGCGCCCCGAGCTCATCGCGAGTATCCGTGGACGAGGCGTTCCTTAGCGTCTGCTCGAGCTGTTCATCGAGCGGCTTCTTCGGGTCCCAGATTTCTGCGACAGCACCCATCTGGAACAGGTGGTCGAGGCCTGGTGCGAAGACGGGAGTTGTCTTCGCGAGCTCCTTCAGCTTGTCCTCAGGGAGCTTCGTGACGCGCGACATTGAGGGCAGATCCATCACAGTGGGCTCGGCGCCCGGCAAGCCGACAAGGCGGTCCGTCGCCAGCGCTGTCGCCAGGAACGCGCCCGCTGCTGCCTTGCCATATTCCAGCCCTATTGTCCGATGCCCTTGCTGCACTGGCCAGCAGCAGGCACTTGGCCAGGTGTGCGAGGTATTCGTTCAGGCCAATCATTTCATCGCGCCGGGCCATGAGCTGACCTTGCGTATCCACTAGAACCAAAATCGGCGTGTCACCGCCCTTTGCCACCACTTGCAGCACTTCCTTCGCCAGCGGCAGCACGCCGGCCGTCCCTAGTGCTGCGCCGTTCGCGACGCCGATCACAGCGATGGGAACCGCCCTGCTTGCGCTTGCCGGTGCCGGTAATCAGACCCGCCGCGCTGGTCTTCACATCATGGCCGGACGGAAACAAGCCTTTGAGAATTTCATCGAGCGTCATGGTTGGCTTCCTTGATACCGTTGGCGAGTGCGGTCAAATCCTTGCCGTCCATATCCCGGACTGCCTCGGGATCTTTGATACCCAGGATCCGCCACATTGAAACGGCGTCATCGCACGCACCGAGCCGCTGTTGACGCGCCGTCAACCGTTCCTGCTCCGCTTGCATCGTCTTGAGATCGAAGCTCGGAACCTTGGCGAGGACCGCTTCGGCAGCGGCGCGGAACCCGTCCATCGAGTCCTCGGCGAAGGCGTCAGCACCACCGATCAGCCGTCGGTTTTTGCCGCCGTCGGTACTCCATACCAGCGCTTTGTCCTGGGCATCGAACTCCTCGACCCCCTTGTTCGTCTCGATTACCTCCGGTCCGGAGACACCGATCCGCCCCTGTTCGGAGACCACGATGCGGGAACAGGTCGCTGCCGTCAGGCCGGCACCGCCGAACGCACCGGACTTGCCGCCAACCAACGCGATCACGGCGACACCCGCGCAGCGGGCCTGGACGATTGCTCGCATCAACTCGGCCACAGCAAGCTCGCCCGCGTTCGCCTCCTGCAGACGTACTCCACCGCTATCCAGCAGCAGCAGGACGGTTTGGGGCAACTCCTTATGATCGCGAGCCGCGCGCACCAGGCCCAGAATTTTGGCCCCGCTGACCTCACCAAAGGTGCCGCCCATGAATTGGCCTTCCTGCGCCGCGATGAGGACATCCTTTCCCTTCAGCTTGCCGCGCCCGATGATGACCCCGTCGTCAAATGCCGAAGGCAGATCGAACATTTTGAGGTGCGGGCTCTGGACACGCTCGGATGGTCCGATGAACTCCGTGAAACTGCCGGGATCCAACAGGCCCGTCACACGTTGGCGTGCGGTCGCATCGAACCAGCCGCTCTTGCCTCGGGTTGCGGTATCTTCCATCACTCGGCCTCCATGAGTGCGGAACCCTGCATCAGGCGGAGATAGACCGTATCCGGCCGAGCGCCGCCATCATTGATCGAAATACGCAAGCCTCCGGGCGAAAACCGTTCGACAAAATCGGCGATCACCGCCTTCCAGGTCTCCTCGTAGCCTCTGAGCGGCGTGGCGATGTCCACTTCACATTCCGCTCCTGCAATCACGCGCTCCAACAGCACTTCAAGGTTGCCTGATGCAACCACGCCGATGATCGCTTTGTCTTTCTTGCCCGGCAGTCGGTTCCTGGTTGTGTGCTTGAAACTCAGCGTCTGCATGGTTCGCGTCTCCTACCAGTTGCGAAACTTATTGGGCGGGTCGTAGAGATTCCCCGACCAATGCATCAGATCCTCGATCGATCGGGCGGCCAGCATGCTGCGGTGCGCATCCAGCGGATTAATACCAAGGTCCTCCGGGCGGCGGATTATCTTCCGCGCGCGCAGCTTCTCGACCATCTTACGGTCGCGCCTGCGGCCTACGTCGGTGAAGCCTGCGATGCCACGAATGGCCTGCTCGCGTTCCTCCGTCGTGCGGCAGAGCAGCAGGTTGGCGATTCCTTCTTCGCTGACGATGTGGGTCACGTCCTCGCCGTAGATCATGACAGGTGCCAGATCGAGCTTGAGCTTCTCGGCAAGCTCTACGCAATCGAGCTTCTCAACGAAGACCGGCACCATCTTTTCGCTGAAGGTCTCGACGAGTTGCACGACGAGCTTGCGGCCTCGCGCCAACTGCGAATTGCCATCGGTGGCTTCGCGTCCGGCCTTAAGCCAGGGCTCGGTTGAGTGGCGGCGGCCGTGCGCGTCTGAACCCATGTTGGGTGCGCCGCCAAATCCCGCGATCCGATCTGTCGTCACCGTCGAGCTGTTGCCGTTTAGGTCAATCTGCAGCGTCGCACCGATGAACAAGTCCACTGCGTAGAGCCCGGCGACCTGGCAGAACATCCGGTTCGAGCCCATCGAGCCATCTCGCCCAGTGAAGTAAATGTCAGACCGCGCGCGCATGTAGGCATCCATGCCCACCTCTGAACCGAAGCTGTGGATCTGTTTGACCCACCCCGACTCGATCGCGGGTATTAAGGTCGGATGCGGGTTAAGCGCCCAGTGGGTGGCTATCTTGCCCTTGAGCCCGAGCTTGTCGGCATAGGTCGGGAGCAGCAGCTCGATCGCGGCCGTGTTAAAGCCGATGCCATGGTTCAGCCGCTTGATCCCGTATTCCGCATAGATGCCCTTGATGGCAATCATAGCTCCCAGAATTTGCGTTTCCGTGATGCTGGCCGGATCTCGAGTAAACAGCGGCTCGACGTAGAAAGGCTTCGGCGTCTCGACCACGTAATCGATGCGGTCGCCCGGAATATCCACCCGCGGCAGCTTGTCCACCACCTTATCGACCTGGGCGATGACGATGCCTTGCTTGAAGGCTGTCGCTTCGATGACGACGGGAGAGTCCTCCGTGTTCGGACCCATATAAAGATTGCCGTCGCGGTCGGCGTTCCGGGCCACGGTCAGCGCGACGTGCGGTGTAAGGTCGATGAAGTACCGACCGAATAATTCGATGTACGTGTGGATTGCGCCGAGCTCGATCTTACCGGACTTCAAAACGCGCGCCAGGTTCTCGCTCTGCGGTCCGGAGTAAGAGAAATCGAGCTTCCTGGCGATCCCTTTCTCGAACAGGTCGAGATGCTCGGGCAGCACGATGCCCGACTGCACAACGTGGAGATCGTGCAGTACCTTAGGATCGGCTTTGGCCAGGCAGGCCGCCAGGAAGTCCGCTTGCTTTTGATTGTCACCTTCGAGGCAGATACGATCCCCTGGCCGGACCACCGCTTCGAGCAATGCGGTCGCGTCATTGGGTGCTACGATCTTACCCTTGGCGAATTTGCTGCCTGCCTTGAGACGATCGTCGCGGACTCGCCGCTCGCTTTGCCAATCAACCATATCGTTCAACTCCCATTGATCTAAAGCTTTTCGACATGGCTTCCCCCTAAACATCGCTGGCGCGGCTCCACGGAACCACTCTCTTCTAATGTGGGCGTGCCTTCGGCTCCATCAAACCTGAGGAGATCGAGCAACCGAGATTCTGGTAGCGCCATGGGAAACCCTTGGAGGCCCGAAGATGGAGAAATCTACTCCGAGTTCGACGCGCTACGCCAGCGAGCATGCCCTCCCGCCTACTAACAACATGCGGCGGCCGCTCCGCTGTGAGCCGCCCCACGGGCGCTGCGTAAACTCCGCGCACGCTCCCCTTTCCCAGTGGATTGCCATCGCGTACGCCAGCTAGCTGCAGCGCCGCGAACGGGCTTCGCGCCGCACCAGGCCCGGAGTAGAATCCGGCCCGTCCCGCATCGACCGATGCCATCGGAGGGGCGAGGTCTGGGTGACAACTCCGTCCGATACTTTCTCGCAAAATCCTACGCGCGAGCTGGCCGCGATCATGTTCAGCGACGTCGTCGGCTACACCGCGATCATGGGCCGCGACGAGGGTGAGGGATTGCGTGCGCTGCGCGAGCATCGCGCGCACTTGCGCGCGCTGCTGCCTCGGTTCAATGGCCGCTTGATCGGCGAAATCGGCGACGGCACCCTGTCGAGCTTCCACAGCGCCGTGGATGCGGTCTATTGCGCGCGCGAGTTGCAGACGCGCCTGGTGGGAGATACCGAGTTGAGCTTGCGCATCGGGATCCACGTCGGCGACGTGGTTTTCACCGACAAGACCGTGCTCGGCGATGGAGTGAATATCGCATCGCGGCTCAATGCGCTCGCATCCCCGGGCGAGGTCTGCATCTCCGAGCGGGTTTACGATGACATCCGCAACAAGCCCGAGTTCCAGGTCAAGGATCTCGGCGAGAAGAAACTCAAGAACGTGGCGCGGCCGATTCGCGTCTATGTTTTGACGGCGCCGGACGCTCCCGGACAGCCACGATCGTCGTCGCGGCTATCCGCAGCGCTCGGGAATTCAATCGCGAAACGTCGCAAGCTCCTGGTCGGCGCCGGTGCGCTGTTGGTCTTATCGATAGTGGCGATCATCGCGGGGATTGCGGCCTGGCGGCGGTTCGCTCCGGTCTCCGCCGCGCCGCCCGCATCCACAACACCAGGTGTGCGTTCAATCGCTGTGCTTCCGCTCGAGAATCTCTCCGGCGATCCGGCGCAGGACTATTTCGCCGACGGCATGACCGACGAGCTGATCACCGACCTTGCAAAAATCAGCGGGCTAAGAGTGACCTCGCGCACTTCGGTGATGAAGTTCAAGGGCGAGCATCGCGAGCAACTCCCCGAGATCGCCAAGGCGCTCAACGTGGAGACGATCGTGGAAGGCTCGGTCCTGCGCGTCGGTGACAAAGTGCGAATCACCGCGCAATTGATCGATGCGCCCAACGACAAGCATCTGTGGGCGGAGAGCTACGAGCGCGACTCTCGCGACGTGCTGACTATGCAGGACGAACTGGCATCGACGATCGCGCGCCAGATCGATGTCGAGCTGACGCCCGCTGAGCAGGCGCGCTTTGCCAAGCCTCGTCCGGTCAACCCGCTGGCGCTGGAGGCGTCCCTCCAGGGCGGATATTTCCTGCTGAAGCAGACCAGCGACGGTTTTCAGAAAGCCAAAGATCGTTTCGAACAGGCGATCAAAATCGCCCCCGACTTTGCGGGAGGCTATGTTGGACTAGCCGGAATGTACGTCACTGCCGCGGACGTTTTCCTTTCGAGCCGGGAAGCGATGCCCAAGGCGAAAGGGCTCGTCGCGACGGCGCTGCGCCTCGACGACACCGATGCCGAGGCGCATGCGCTGCTTGGCGTTATCCACTGGAGTTACGACTACGATTGGGCTGCGGCCGAGACCGAGTTTCGCCGAGCAATCGAGCTGGCGCCCGGAAACGCTGACATCCGCAATGCGCACGGGTTCATGCTTATCTGGCAGGCGCGATTCGACGAAGCCGGGCAGGAACTGAAACTCGCGCAGCTGCTTGATCCGCTGACTGCGCAGAACTACGTCACCATGGGTCTGCTGCTCAATATTCGAGGAGACTATCCAGAGGCTTTGGAGCAATGCCGCAAGGCGGTGGGGATCGATCCCAACTCCTGGACCGCCTACAGCTATTGCTTCGGCTATAGCTATGACCGGATGGGAAATCACGCCGAAGCATTGAAAGCGCTGAAGAAGGGCGTCGCTATTGAACCTGCTCCAGCGCCCATCGCCAATCTCGGAAGAGAGTACGCAAGGTCGGGAAGTCCGCAGCAGGCGCGCAAAGTCCTCGAGCTGCTCAATAGCCTGCCGGCGCAGACGTTTGTTTCGCCGTGTTTGCCGGCAATCGTTAATATGGCGCTAGGTGAGAACAACACCGCACTTGGCCTGCTGGAAAAGGCTTACCAGGAACGAAGCGCGCAGCTGGTCGACCTCAAGGTGAATCATGACTGGGACCCGCTGCGCTCCGACCCGCGCTTCATCGCGCTGCTGAAAGACGTAGGCCTTGACAAGTAAGGCCGCGAAGTTACCATTCGAACCGAATGACATAGAAGTGCCCAGTCGCGCCCCTTCCGAACCGATCTTCCCCCGTGGACCCTGCAAATTTTCTATTGCTTCGCACCCGCGGTTGGCGCGAGGCTGGATCAGGACTCTGAAATGGAAATGGAATCTATTGGCAGTCAGAAATTGAACATTCCTCGGGCGCTGGTCTTTGCGACTCTTCTCCTCGCAACTTTGCTGATGGGTTGTTACGGCCCTGATTATTATGGAGGAGGTGGTGGTTACTATGGAGGCGGAGGTGGCGGCTGGTGGGGAGGTCCCAGTTGGTGGGGTGGTCCCGGGTATGTCGGCAGTACCAACGTCTACACGCGGAACGTCTATCGGGGCTACGGAGGGTATGATGCAGGGGTGAACAGAACTGCATTCGGCGCCTATGCTCCCGCTCATGACACCTGGGCGGCGAGCACCCGTGGGCGGACCAGCTTTGGCGGTGGTGGCGTACATACTGTAACGGGCGGGGGCACAAGTTTCCATGGCGGTGGCGGCCACAGTGGTGGCGGAGGCGGTCATGGACGCTAATCACCGACGGCGGGAAACAGCGATGCTTCAACCCATAGATTGCGATCGAAGAATCTCTGCCGGCCGGCTAGTGGCTCGGCTCGTGTTAGTCAGCTTCATACTTGGGCTTGGAAGTGCCCGTGCTGCCTCGGCACAAGAGCCGGGCCAGAAAACCTTCGCTTCGGCCGCGGAGGCGACCGATGCTTTCGCGGCAGCCGTGGGGAATCACGATGAGGCGACAATGCTGGCGATCCTGGGTCCGTCCGCCAAGGACATAATTACCTCGGGCGATCCGGTCGCCGACAAAAATCGCCAGGATAACTTTGCCGCCAAGTATGCTGTGTCGCATCAGTACGCCGCTGCGGGCGACGGTCGAACTTTTCTCTACATCGGGCAGGATAACTGGCCGACTCCTATCCCGCTGCAGAAAAATGGATCGCAATGGTACTTCGACACGGAATACGGCAAGCAGGAGATCTTGTATCGGCGGATCGGATCAAATGAGCTGGACGTGATTAAGATCTGCGCTGCTATCGCGGACGCCCAGAAAGACTACTACGCCGGGCTGCACGACGGGGCAACGCAGCATCAGTACGCGCAGAAGTTCCGCAGTGACGCCGGAACGCAGGACGGCCTGTTCTGGGAGGTCAAGGCGGGTGCGCAGCCGGAAAGCCCGCTCGGGCCGTTGGTGGCGGAAGCGGCCTACGAAGGCTATCAGCATAACGCCAACGGACAACCGCATCCGTTCCATGGGTACCTATTCAAGATACTGACCAGCCAGGGAGCCAATGCACCGGGCGGCGCCAAGAGTTATATCGTAGACGGCAAGATGACCGGGGGATTCGCGCTGATCGCTTATCCTGATAAGTATCGCGACTCCGGAGTGATGACCTTCATCGTCAATCAGGACGGCCAAGTCTATCAGAAGGACCTTGGTGACAACACCGGACAGCTAGCCGCAGCGATGACGGACTACAATCCGGATTCGACCTGGCAGCCAGTGAACAAAGTGACCGACACCGCGCTCAAGTAGCAGCGGGTGAGAATCTGCGTGACTGGCGCCGGATGATCCTACCTGATGATGATGCATGATTGTCTTGCGCGATGATCCTGCACATTGTTCCTCGCACTGAATGGGATGCGGCCGTCGCGCGCGGAAGCTACGCGCCCTCGTCGCTGGGCGCCGAGCGCTTCATCCATTGCTCGACGATCGCGCAGACACCCGGCACGGCAAATACTTTCTTTCGCGGACAGAGCGGGCTGGTCGTGCTGTGTATCGACGAGTCGCGCCTCCGGACTGAACTCAAATACGAAGCGCCCGTACCCGCCAGAGACGAAAATCCCGCCAGCCGCTTTCCACATCTTTACGGGCCGCTCAACCTCGACGCGGTCATCCGCGTGATCGACTTTCCTTGCTCGGCTGACGGCACGTTCGTAATTCCCGCCGACCTGCGCTGAGCGCCTTAACTCTGCGCGCGAAGCGGCTGGATCAGCCGGCGCTTTTCTGTTTTGCTGACACGGGCCTCGAGGAGCGCAGCCATTGGGCGAACACGACGATTACTACCGGCGCACGATCGAGCTGCTCGAGGAATCGTACCTTGAGGCCGACGCGCGCGGCGACGTTGCGGGCGGCTCCGGTTCAGGCGGAGGACTCGCGCGGTGGGAGAAAAAACGCCGGGTGCTCGCGCAAGCTTTCGATCAGGACGGCACCTGGCTCGATGTCGGTTGCGCCAATGGACTCCTGATGGAAACGCTCGTGCGGTGGACCGCGGAGACAGGACTACGAATTGAACCCTACGGGCTGGACTTGTCCGCGCGTATCGCCGCGGCGGCGCGCCGGCGGCTGTCGCATTGGGCGGACAGACTCTGGGCGGGCAATGTGATGACCTGGGAGCCGCCGATGCGCTTTGACTACGTCACGGTGCTGGCTGATGCCGTTCCGGCCGGAGCACGGCCCGATTTGCTCGATCGGTTGATAGCAAAGTTCCTGAATCCAAACGGCCGATTGATTTTCAGCATCTATATGCCGCTGCCACCGGAAGCGCCGGCGGAAACTCCGCCCGCCTCCAACGTGCTGCGGCGCTTCGGCCATCGCGTCGCCGGAGAAGCCGAAGCGCGAATCGACGGGGCACTCAAGGTTTCGGCCGCATGGCTGGACGCGGGCAGGCACTGAAGGACCGGCGCATCGCGAGGTCGCTGAGCTACTTCGCGTGAGTCGTGACACTTAGGAGACGTCTGGCATCGGAACTACAGAGACTTAGGCTGCAGCGAGACGCAATACCCTAACAGTCCCGCAACCTCTTATATCTATAGGACCGCCGGACCTAATCGCGCGAATGTGCAGGTGCGAGGCAGCCACTTCTTGCGCTGCGCTGAACCGCGTGGCGCAAGCTGCCAGCGAGGTGGGTGGTCACGCCAGGCTGCTAACAACCCGACGTGACCATGCTCGAAGTATCAAGTGAAGATCTGACCGATAAAGTGAAGTATCGCCCTGATGATAAGATTCGGAACGTCCACAATCGTGCTGCTGCTTGCCTTGTTTCCGGAGGCATCAGTGCAGGTGACGTCGAGCGTATAGACGCGGTCCCACAGCAACGCCGGCGCTGCGAGCAAGTTGGCCGAGAGCGGTCCGGTTATCTTGTAGGTATTGCTGAAATCGTTGGTGGTGATCTTGGTGATTTTGCACTCCTGCGCGATGTTCGGGTCGCAGGTATCGGTGACCGATACAGTAAGCGTTACCGGATCGATCTTCAGATTTGGCACCAGGACCGAGGGAGTTGCCGTCACCGCTGAAATGACCGGCGGCATCGTATCCTGCACCGTCACGCTCGTCTTGCAGGTGGCAGTATTCCCGGAACCGTCGGTGACGCTGCACAGTGAGGTGGTCGTGCCGACCGGGAAATCAGCGCCCGATCCCGAGCATGACGGCGCACCGAGATTCGGGCAATTGTCGGTCGCAGTTGCAGTCACGGTAGCTATCGCACCGGCGGGTGACGTGCACTGGACGGTTTGCGCGGCGGGACAAGTTATCGTGGGCGGTTGCTTATCGACCACTATAATCGACGCGCTACAAGCCGATACATCCAGCGGCGCAGCAGTTTGAGTGACGGTCAACGTCGCGGCCGTCCTACCCAGGCTATAGGGACCGGCGGGAGTCTGGCTAAGAGTAAACGGCACCGCCGGTGAGTTAGGATCGAATGATCCATTGTTGATTGAAGCGCTGGACGTCTGGCACGTGTTCGGGTCGGTGTCGACCTGAATGTCCTGACATTTCGCAACTGACGGGAACAGGACTGTCGAGCAAGCGGAGCCGGATCCGGCCGGCAGCATCGTCACCTGCGCAAGCTGATTGGCCGCGGACTCCGCGATCCAGAGGTCGCCATCGGGGCCGACCGCGATTCCAACCGGCATGCTGTCGGCAGTTGGAAGCGTGTACTCGGTGATGGCGCCAGCTTCGGTGATGGTGCCGAAATAGCCGGAGTTTGTCTCGGTGAACCAGATGTTGCAGTCGGGGCCTACCGTGATGCCGGCTGGCGAGCTATTGGTGGTCGGGGTTGCAAACTCACCGTCCAGCTCGCCGACTGTTTTGGAGCCGCTCGCCTCAATTACCATACGGCCTATCTTGCCGCTGGTTCCCTCGCTGAACCACAATTCGCCGTCGCTGCCGACCACCACGTCGGTGGGGCCGCTGCCGGTGGTCACCGGAAACTCAGACAAGACACCGGCCGGAGTCAGCATCCCGATCTTGTCCGCTGCGCTTTCGGCGAACCACAAGTTGCCGTCCGGCCCCTTAACTATGCCAGTGGGCACCCCTGATGCCGTCAGCGCCGCGGGTGACGGCGGGAACAAGGACGAGATAACTCCCGCGGCGGTGATGTTCCTGACATCGTCGGTGGTACTTTCCGTGAACCAGACGTTCCCGTCGGGGCCGAGCGTAACTCCCGCGGGATCGCTGTCATCGACGAGCAGCGGGTACTCAGTCAGGGTTCCATCAGTAGCTATTTCGGCGACGGCCCTGGCTTCTGAGACCGGGCTCATGGGTCCGGTCTCATCGAACCAGAAGTTTCCGTCGGGGCCGATCGTCATCCGGGTCGGATTGCGATCAGATGTAAGCAGGAAATAGTTGTCCAGGGCGAGACTGGATGGATCGAGGGAGTTGACCGAGCTTCCATCAAAGTCGGTGAACCAGAGCAATCCATCGGAGCCGGTGGCGAGAAACAGGGGCCCCATCACTGGCGCGGTGGACACAGCCGTAGTGCCTGTGCCACTGCCACCGGTGACAGGTGCAGTCGTGGTATCAGTACCACCGCCAGTCGTGACAGGAGTAGTTGTCTCGCCGGTGGTGGCTGCAGCGGCGGCAGCATCGCTACTGGCAGCAGCCGCCGGAGCGTCTACCACGGTGGCGGTGCTGACCACCGGATCGATCGTCGTGACGTTCTTGCCCGATCCGGCCGGCGGCGGCGTCTGGTCAGTTTGCCCCGGTGGAGGTGTGGTACTGCTCGACACGTCATATTCGGTGACCGGCAGGGTCGAGGGCGCCGTCGTCGGCGGCACGACCGGCGACGAGGTGCAGGCACCGAGTGCGATGGTCAGGACAAAAGCTCCAATAGCCAGCAGTGATCGATTGATCAGATGACGACAATTCATAGAGGCACCCCGCGAGTTCCCGAGTTGGCAATCGTAACCAGGAACCCAGCGGAGCGACCCTATCATGGAGTCAGCAAATCTCTACTTTTTGACAGTACGAGATTGGCGCAGGAGGGCTGCCGAACCGTTACAAATTCACATTAAATGGCGGACGAAGCGCCAGTTTCCATCGCGACCGCTGTGCGCGGGCGCACAGAAGGCTCGCGGAACTCTGGCGTGGACGTGATGAAGGATGGCGCCCGGCTCGGTCGAGTCGGGCACCCAGAGGCGGGCCGTCGCGCGCTCGCCTGTAAGAGGTCGAGCGCACGATGCCCTTCAATTCAATTAAACGCAGCTCACTTAGCCTTGATGCCTCTGACCGTGATGATCAGGCGCTGCGGCTTTCCGTCCGGACCACTTTGGACCACGAGGAATCCCGTCACTAACGCCGTCTTGCCATTGAGGCTCGAGGCAGTTTTCACCAGCCGGTCTTTGCCCCCGAGATCCAGGTCGTATGCGGTCCCGCCTGCGGTTACGGTAGTACCGGTGCCACCGGTAACCCCGGTCGCGATCGTCCCGGTTATCGCAATCTTGACATTCGCCGACTGAGCATTCGCCTGCGTGCCGGCTGCTGCCGCCAGCATGACGAGCGCAGCGACCAACAATAGTACACGAGCAGGTGTTTCAAATTTTCGCACCACGTCAACCCTCCCTCGAAATTATTGAGCTTAGGCTATATAGAACGAAGCTCGCGAATGCAAATGAGCCGACGGCCGCTGGCCGACCGTCGCGGTGGCGCAGCAAGGTCAAGATTCGGAGGGCGCGGCGCACGAGCTTACGATCGACCGGCCAGCTCAACGGATGCAGCTGAGCCAGCGGTCTGGAACTTGGTGGCAGTCCAGGTGTTGTCGTCACAATTCGGGTTGCCATCGACGGCGTCGCCGCCGGGATCATCCTGCCCATAGCTTGCCGAGACCAGATTGTTCGAGTCGCCAAGGTCGATTTCGATTCCAGCGTCGCCGTTGGCAGCGACAAAGGCAGCAACGATGTTGTTGTCGTTGCTCGGAAACGAACCCGGCGGGCATCGCTTGTCACCGGGCGCCTTGGCGGAGCATCCCAGATAGAATCCAGTCAAGTCGTCGTTGACAGCCTGCACCGTGTAGGTCTGATTGTTGCTCGACGAGCGCAGCCACAGTCCATAGCCCACGTTGGCGGACATCGCCGTCTGGCCTTCGACGGTCGAGCCGTCGACGCCGGAGAGCTCGATACCCGAGCCGCCGTTGTCCTGACTGGTTACGTTGTCGATCACCACGTCGCGGGCGTTACTGACCAGAATCCCATCGCCGGCGTTGTTCGAAAATATCCCGCCTTCGATTGAGATGCCCGACGCGGCGTCGGCGACGCCGACGCCAAATCCAGAGACCGTGGAGCGCTTGATCAGGAGCTGGAGCCCGGTAGCCTTCCTAAGTATTCTCACGCCTGCGGCAGTAACCCCGCTCCCGCCGGGTCCGGTGAGGTTGAACGATCCAAACACGAGGATCACGCCCGGCGAATCGATTCGAATGCAATCAAGCGTCGGCTAGATGCTGGTCAACGTCTGCGTGAGCGCGTAGTAGCCCGGTGTGCTGATGATCGTGCCGCACTGGTTGATCAGAAAAGGTGTCACTTGCGCGCCGACAAAGCGAGTCTGCAACAGCATCGCGATCGTCACGAAACTGAAGACGACACTCCTCATTCCTCGCATGCTAGCTAAGCTTCGGTCGCGACTCGGTCTTCACGGTACAGTTGATCCCTCGATCACGGTCACCGAGTCGCGATCGCAATTGACTACGTAGATTGTGTTGGTTAGCTCGTTTACCGCAGGCGACCGGGACCTTGCCAACCGAGATCGTGGTAGTGTGGTTGTCGTCGCCATCGATTGCGGTCACGGACTGCCCTTGGAAGTTCATGACGAATATCTGATCGGTCGTTTCATTAACGGCAACCGCAATGGGTTTGCTTCCAGCGGTTACGGTGTTGGTGCTATCGTCGGTCCCGTCAATTACGGTCACGTCGTTAGTCTCAAGATTAGGGACATAGATCTTGTTGGTCACCTCATTGACTGCGACGAAGTAAGGCACCTGTCCGACCGGCATCTTGCTGGTAGCGTTGTCGGATCCGTCGATCACTGCGACGAAACTGTGATCAAGGCCGGCTCTGCTGATTATGTTGTTGCCCATGTAGAGCTCGTCGGTAATCGAATTGAGCGCAATCGATAGCGCCGGTTCCGGGAGGCTGATGTTGGTTGTGTTGTTACTCGCGCCGTCGATGATCGTCCGCCGCGTTGCTCGTGACGATGTAGATCTTGTTGGTGTCCTCGTTCACCGCGACCGCCGTGGCGCGATTGCTGCAGTCCACCGTAGAGAAACTGTTGCTGAAACCGTCGACCACCGCGACTTTGCCCGCGGAACCAGCGACGTAGATTCGGTTGGTCGTCTCATTGACTCCCAGATCGCTCGCACCCAAGCTCTTGAGGGTTAGCGACGTCACTGAGTTGTCGGTTCCGTCAATAACCGCAAACCTACCGCTACTGGCAAGCCGATCTCCGATGACGTAAATCCGAGCGGTAACCGTATTGATCGCAATTTTCTTGGGAGTACCACCCACCTGAACCGTGGTCGTCTGGTTAGTAACTCCATCGATCACCGTCACCGTACCGTCGTTAAAATTAGCGACGTAAATTTTGTTGGTAACGGGATTAACCGCGGCATAGATAGGGAATTTTCCAACTGGCACGGTGACGTTCGCGCTCTGCGCTGGAGAGACCGGCGCCAGGCAAAGCAACACCGCGAAAGAGATGACCGCTGCGATCGCAGGCGCCAGTCTCGTTGGGCGCGCGAATTCCCGTACAGCTTTGCGGTCAGGTCGCCGGACATCCGGCGCGCTTACTAATCCGAGTCGTGGTTCTGCCGGTAGAGTTTATTGTAAGCATGCAATCCTTAGAGTGGTCAGAGCCCGTTTTTAAGCGCTCACTGAACCTTTGAGGGGCTAATAGATAGCAGAGACGACGCATACCGACAAGCGTCAATTTTCGCCGGACCAGCGTTGATTACTTTCGCTATGGTCGGGGGCTTTCACACTACCGAGCGCTCTGCAGGAGCGATGCTCTCGATGCCAACGATAACGCTGAATCGTGACCGAGATGAATTAAGTCTGTCGAATATCCTAGATGAGGCTTAGTCTGCCGACTCAGATTGTGGTGCCATAGGGCGCCGTCACGCCGCCCTGGCGTCGCTGCACCGGGCAGATGAGGTTCTCGGTCCTGCGTTATCGACGCGAGCTGCGCTCGGGCCTGCGAGGAGGAGCGCATCGGTCACAGATCTCGAGCGCAATCGCACGTCGGCGCGATCGGACAATGGCGGTCAGGACATCCATCCCTGCCGCGAATAATATGCCACTACGAGATTTACGACCTGATCGACGGTTTTATCGACCAGGTATCCGGTCGACGAAGTCATGCTCTTGACGCCGCCTGCCGCGACGTTGAGGCCGATCGTGGCCGCCGCTGTGGCTCCGCCGGCCGCCGCGCCGGCGGGACCGGTGATGCCGGCGCCAGGCATATAGCCGCTATCAGCGTTGGTGGCGAACTCCATAATCTGGCGCGAACCCGCGTCGGTTTTCTGATATACCGATACCACCGCATCTACCTTGGAGGCTCCCACCCCGAGGCCGATAACCATCCTGCGCAGCCGGTTTCCTTCGCTGATGTCAGTAAACTCGCCGTCCATGATGAGCACATTGTTACCGGTAGGTTGCACGCCGCGCTGCAGGCAGGTTGTCGTGATGCCCTTCTGAGTCAGGTTCGCAGCGACCTGGACGCAGATATTTTGCGCGGTTTGATGGGCAAGCTGGAGTTGTTGCGCAGTCTCGTTCTCCCCGGACATGTTTCGGTAGGTTGACTGAAGGAAACCCTGGTTGAGCGTTACGTCATCGGCATCGACGGCGAACGGATAGATGAAAACCGCAGACGGGGCAGTGCTGGTAATTGGCGCTGCTTGATTCTGTTGAGTGACTTGTGCCCCAGCGCATCCTGCGAGCGCCAGAGCCAACAACACACAGCCTCGACTGAAAATTCGAGATCTCATTACGTTCATCTCCGGTTAGGGTTTACTTTTTCGCGCATCAGTTGACTATCATGTTGGCCGACGCTCCTGAAAGCCGTCTGGCGCAATTGGACCGACTCGATTCTGCACACCCGCGCTACCCGCCGACAATTGGACTTTAGTCCTATAAGCGTCCTGACGATGTCAGCTTATCGCCCGGCGATCGAGGAAGTTGTATGTTGATGTGGTGGCAGCCGGTGGACGACGAAGCTGGCACGTGTCAACAGCGGCGCTGGCCGCGATTCTCGCGGCGGTACTGCTTTGCGGCGTGGGATGGCAGAGCGCTCGAGGGCAGCCGACTCCGGCAATGAGTACGGACGTATCAACATCGATAAACGACTTCGGTCTTCGTCTTCTACGTTCCCTTACTGATGGAAGCAGCGGCAACGTAATGGTGTCGCCACTTAGCGTTTCGCTCGCGCTCGCGATGACCTACAACGGCGCAAACGGCGACACCAGGACTGCGATCGCGAATACGCTGAGCGCGGAATCCTTGAGCGCCCAGGATTTCAACCGCAACAATCGAGTGCTGCTCGATACTATTAGAAAGGCAGACCCCGCCGTAGAAATGGAAATCGCGAACGCGCTGTGGGCGCAGTCGGGATTTCCGATCAACTCCGAATTTCTGAAACTCAGCCGTGACTTCTTCGACGCTTCGGCGCAGAGCCTGAACTTCGAGACCGATCCGGACAAGGCTGCGGACGCTATTAATGTCTGGGTCAAAGATCGGACCCACGGGAAGATTTCCGAAATCATCAAGAATCCCGCGCGCAGCACGGTGCTCATTCTCACTGATGCGGTGTACTTCAAAGGCCGCTGGAGCTTTCCTTTCGACGAGAAGCAAACGGAACCGAGGACTTTTCATCTGCAGGGCGCGGGCTCGGTGACGACTCCCATGATGATCCAGCATGGGAAGTACGACTACGCCGAAAGCGACTCATTTCAGGCAATTCGACTGCCCTATGGAAAGGGTCGATTCGCTATGTACGTATTCCTGCCGCGCAAGAATTCAAGCTTGCCCGATTTTGTCCGCTCGCTCGATGAAGCGCATTGGCGCGAATGGACCGGCAAGCTCGCCGAACGAAAGGGCAAGATCGTCTTGCCCAGATTCGAGTCTACTTACAGTCAGCAGCTCAACGATGCACTCAAGGCGATGGGCATGAGTGCCGCGTTCGGGCCGAGCGCAGACTTTTCGCGAATCCATCCGCCACCGCCACCACTGAAAATCGACGACGTCGAGCACAAGACCTATGTGAAGGTGGACGAGGAAGGGACCGAAGCGGCGGCGGCGACCAGCGTGGGCATCGTCGCGATGGCGGTGATGGCCGGGCCGCCTCCGTTCGAGATGATAGTCGACCATCCGTTTTTCTGCGCGATCGCCGAACAGCGCTGCGGCGCGCTTCTGTTCGCCGGCGTCGTGACCAACCCTGCGCAACGCTGAGCATTCGCGCACTGGCCGCGATCGCAATTCGCCCATTGTGTTACCCGTCGCGCCGGTGCGAATGTTAGACAGACGTTGGATGGGCATCGAAATGAAACTCGCGAACAAACTCGCGGCTGGGAGTGCGGCGCGCAGTCTTCGCGCGAGCGGTCAGGTTTGCGTACTCGCGCTCGTGACGGTGCTGCTGCTTTCGACTCGCGCGCAAGCTCAATGGAGTGGCCGCGACGGATGGGTCGAGGAGCCTGGTACCAAATCGCTCAACGTTAAAGACCCAGGTCATTCATACCTGGACCCTTCATCTGTTCATCGCGGCAATGATGGCTTGGTGTACTTCGTCGAAAGCACTGACGCGTCGCGGCCCGAGGACATCGGCAAAGTAGGTCTCATGAAGGACGCTTACGATTGCGCCAGAAATATCAAGTACATGTGTGTAGAACTTGGAGACTGGCGCAACAACAAGGACAGCACGATCAACGCTGCCAATGACCCAGCCTTGCGGGTTTATCGCAAGTACCTGTGCGGCGACACGGGTGCCGCCGATGACAGCCCTGAGTCATCGAACTCGCACGACCAGTGACATGTTGCGGCGACGGCCGGACGATCGATCAATCGGAAAGTTGCGCGGATAGGTTTAGGAGCTCCTGCAGCGTCTGATTGAACCGATAGAACTTGTCCTCGCGGAGCTGATCCGCCGATTCCAACCATAGCTCCTCACCGACCAGAGCCAACGAGCTAAGTGTGTGCCGGAGCTGGGCGTGACCATGATCTGCGATCTCGCCCAGCATTCGGTTCCATACCGAGCGATTGGCGCAGATTACAAAATCGGGATCAAAAGCCGCCACATCGGTGAGCGTCATGGCTTCAGTGAGGTGGTAACCATCGATCACCAGACCTACGACGCGTTCGCTGCCGTTTGACGTCTCATCGTCGATGACGCGGACGGCAAAGCGGGTTTCGGCATACCCCAGCCTTTGGAACAGCGCGCCCTGCGCCTCCATCAGGCGACCGATGGCGAGAAACCAATCCGGATCGGGAAACGACCGCATCAGGCGGCGGCTTCACACAGCTTGGAGAAGTCCGTCGGCAGGATGCATCGCGGGCGACGGTCGAGTCCGGCGGAATCGCAGCGCTGCAAATACTCGTGGACGATCCGGCGCCACAGTTGCCCCTGCATCTCCATGCCCTTGTCGAAGTGATCCAGTCCGCCGCCCATGAGAATCGCCATCGGCTCGACGGCCTCCGGCACGCTGAACGTCTCAAGCAGGATGCGCTCGGCGTCGTCGAGCTGCTCGTGAATTTCCTCGGCGATCGCGGGGTTGGCCTTGAGCTGCGCGCGCAGATGCATCGTGCCGTAGCCGACATGGCGCGATTCGTCCTGCATGCAGCGGCGGAAGATTTCCTGGTCGACGCGGCTCGGCGAGATGAACTCGCCCTGCCGGAACATCGTCAGCACGAATCCTTCCCCGAGGAGGTGAAGGCGGCCGGTCTGCGCGGAGAAGCTGGGCGCGTCGAAAATCCGTTTGAGCGAAATCTCGCTGAGCGTGCTCGCCTTGCCCAGCCCGCCCCCGTTGGCAAGTGCGCGTTTGCGGAACACATCCATATGCCGCGCCTCGTCCATCGCCTGGGTGGCGAGAAACATTTTCACTTCGAAGAAGTCGTGGTTCATCTGGCTCATCCAGCGCGTCGGCGCGTCGGCGGCGATGAACTCAACCTCGGTGAGAAAAGTACATAGCTGGCACATCGCGCGCTCGAGGTCGTCGGGCAATGGCTTCAACTCCGACCACGGGATGTCGCGCGCGGAACTCCACTGGCGCGCGACGGCTTCCTCGTATAGTTCGCTGACATTGTCGGCCCAGCATTCAGCTTTTTCGTTGATAGTAAAGCCGAGCGACGGAAGGTCGTCGGGAATCACCGCTCCGCGGGGCGCCATCGAGCGATGATCTCCGCCATGGTCGGGCACGACGCCATAGCTGCCGATCGCGATGTCCTTAAGTCTCAGGCCTAGATTGCCGGGCTTGGCGCGCACACCCCACTCGCCCATCTGGTTCATCCACCCAAGGTCGGGAGTGCCGCTCTTATACAGCTTGTCCAGGTACAGCGACGGCTCGAGTCTTATTTTCGCCTCGCAGCCAATTCGGTCCTCATCTTTAATGTGGACTGTAGACATTACCTGCCTCCCGATGGCTTTCACGCTGAGTAGTCAGCGGTCTGGCCTGATCGCAGGTATCAGAAGCCTTCCTTGTTTGTCAAATAAGAGGACTCCCAATCGATCGACCACGGCGCTCGATGGAATTCTGGTCGGAGACCGGCTATGGAGGAAATTCCTAGCCAGCAACCCGGGCAAGTTCGCAACCAGCCTTGACAGGCTGACGCTCGAGGGAGATTTAGCAATGGCAAAGATCGATGGCGGCGAGATGGTGGTGCGGGCGCTTGAATACGAAGGCGTTCACGAAATTTTCACGCTGCACGGGGGCCATCTCGACGCGATCTACGCGGCCTGTGGGCAGCATGGCCTTCGCGTGATCGATACGCGTCACGAGCAGGCGGCGGCTCACATGGCCGACGGATGGGCGCGCACCACGGGACGGCCGGGCGTCGCGATCGTGACTGCGGGGCCGGGCGTAACCGACGCGGTCACGGGCGTCGCCAACGCTTTCATGGACTCGATTCCGATGATCCTGATTGGCGGGCGAAGTCCGCTGGCCGATGACGACAAGCTGCCGCTGCAAGCGGTCGATCAGATGGGCATCCTGCGGCCGATTACAAAATGGTCGCGCAGCGTCACGCATACGGCGCGGATTCCGGAATTTATCGCGGCCGCGTTTCGCTACGCGACTTCCGGCCGGCCCGGGCCGGTCTTCCTGGAGTTGCCGATTGACGTGCTGTTCGCGCGCGTTGAAGAAGAGCAGGTAGACTTCCCGAAAAATTATCGTCCCAAGGCCGGAGCGGGACCTGCCCGAGCCGCTCTCCTGCAAGCGCTTTTATGGCTTCGTGAAGCGAAGCGACCGGCCATTCTGGCCGGCGGGGGCGTGTGGTTCGCGCAGGCCGCGAACGAATTGGTGCAGTTTGCGGAGCTGACCAGCACGCCGGCGATGACCAACGCTAAGGCGCGCGGCACGATCTCCGAGGAGCATCCACTCAGCTTCGGTGGCTTCGGCGCGATTCACCCAGCGGCTCACGCCAACAGCGGCGGCAGCGCCGATCTCGTGATTTTGCTGGGCACCCGAATTGGACTCTTTACCGGAGGGCGCAACTCGGTGATCCCTCGCGATGCGCGCGTCATCCAGGTCGATATCGAGCCTGAGGAGATCGGGCGCAATCGCAATATCGAACTGGGCATCGCGTCGGACTGCGGCGAATTCCTGCGCCAAGCGATTGCGGCGGTCAAAGACGAAAAGTTCGATCGTCACGAGGAATGGCTGGAGCGGCTGAGTGCGATTCGCGCCGCCTCGCGCCACCGCTTCGACGACGCGCTCAAGGAGCGGCCCGGGCCGATCCACCCGGCGCGCATGGCGCACGAGATCGCGCGGACGCTGAGCCCCGATGCGATCGTGGTCGCCGATGGCGGCGAGACTGCTAACTGGATGTCCAGTGCGTGGACGGCGCGCCACCCTGGACGTTATCTGACCCATGGCTACCTGGGATGCCTGGGCACCGGAATTCCTTTCGCGCTCGCCTGCAAAGCCGCTCATCCTGACCTACAGGTCTTCTGCATCGTCGGAGATGGATCTGCGGGGCTCAACTTTTCGGAGTTTCATACCGCAGCAAAAAACAACCTTCCCGTTACCGTCGTGATCAACAACGATCAGCAATGGGGAATGTCCAAGCACGGACAGGAGTTGATGTGGGGTAAGGGCCGTCACATAGCGACGGAGCTCGGTATGGTGCATTACGAGCGCGCGGCCGAGGGCCTCGGCGCTGAGGGCGTCCTGATCGAGCATGCCACGGAGCTCGCGCCAGCGCTCAAACGCGCGCTCTCATCAGGTCGGGTGGCTTGCCTGAACGTCGTCACCGACAGCAGCGTGATCGAGCCGGGGACGCTAGCGATGTACAGCGCAGCCACGCCCCGACCGTCAAAGGAGAAACCCGAGCGCAAGCCTGATGATGAAACTACGCTCCCCTACTACGGCAAGCGCAAGCTGGATTGAGGGCGCGTCGGATGTAGGATGCTATAGATGTTATGGGACCGCACGGCCCGGCCCTGAACCAGTTCCGGACCGGACGAGAAAGCCCGCAGCGGGCAATTCTAACCGGAAGTAGTGAATTCAGTTTTCTTTCGAAGAGCCATTTTTGCAGCTGAGGTGGTCCTCCACATACACGCCATCAATACACCTAACAGGACCACATATAGGGGATCCAGAACATAACGATAGCGATTGTTCTCGTTGAGTGTGACTAAGGCTCCGAGCGGCGTCGCGTAAAGGATCGCCAGTACGATATATAGCATTGTGATCCCCTCGGCATCTCTTAGGCGCTGAGTCCTCCACGAACTTACGACCCTGATAATTGCGAAAACAGCCAGACCAGGAAGCACGATCATCAAGATAGTTGATGGCGGTCCGTTCGCAGGGTAGAGCCGAGCCATCGTATCCTCCATCGAGTCTACGGCGAACGTGGGCAAGCCGCGCGGATATAGCAAGTCCTCATAGAGTTCGCACCAGCGCGGCATTGCATCGCTCTGCAGGTAGTTGATATTTATACTTGCCGGATCGAAATAGTTCTTGATTCCTCTCCATTCACCTTGGGCAAAGGCACCCGGACGATGGATGATTACCCAGAACGCGTCGTGTAGGTCCGAGCGAGTAAGTTTTAGGTACTCCAAACAATTGGTGTTCGGCTTGCCTATAACTACGGAGTCAACGTTCTCGTCTAGCGCCGGAACCCCGGTAGGTATCGCCGAAGCTTTCACTACAGGAAAAGGCGGCCCTGCCGCAAAGGACGAAAGTATGTGTCGCTTGATCAAATCATTGAGTTCGGCATTGGAGAGCTGGCGCGTTGTAATCTCAGAAATCGCCATCCCGAATGATGAACTGGTTGTGAAGGTCCCGAAGACGATCAGATTCTTGACATATATAGGAATAATCAGCGCAAGCATCACGAGCCCCGTCGGAACCAGTGTCCTGATTCTGTCATCGCCAAGAAAAAGAAGGATCCCACCGACACCGAGAAACCAGGCGATCTGAAATGAAGGATTCAAAAACACGGGTAAGCCGAGCGCAATTACGAAGGCCTTTCCGTGGAATCGGCTTCCAGTTCTAAGAAACCGATTCAACGAATATGCGGCATAGCAGAGCAGGAACGCCATCGGGTAAGTATCGTAGTAGAGGTTTTCGAACAGAAGAGTAGCCGGACCGATTTCGAAAAGTACGGTGAGGGTCAGACTTATCCACCACGGCACGCCCAGGTCCGTCATCAGATCGTAGAGCGTAAGCGCCAGAAACAGCCCTATCAGCCAGAACATCGTCGCAAAGAATAGCCGATAGGTATTCGGAAACAATTTGAGCGCTATTCCCAGCAGCAGATTCGAAAGCGGCGGTTGACTGTGCAAATAAAATATACTTTGCAACAGATGCGAGGACAAAAGACGAGAATCAAGTAGCTGTACAAAGCCCAAGTGAACGTGCATAAAAATGCCGGCCTGGAGTGCAGCCACTCGCGAGATCACAAAAGCCGCCATGATTACTGCGAGCGCGACGCGCCTGAAGCGGTCAGTGGGTGCCTTGCGCGAACTTTCAGTTACCATATCTCAGCTTTCTTCCAACTACCGGTTGGCCGGACGGACTGGCATGGAGTTGCCCGCGACTGCATCGTCACGTAAGTATAAAGCCGTTCAGCGCGAAGAGTATGGTACGCGAGGATACTTTCGCTTACCAGCAGCGAGAATTCGGAACCCGACTTTCCCGTATACGGTCGAGCTAAGGTAAATTCCGAGGGCAAACTATGATGCGTCCCGGCTTACAGTTAGCTGTCCTTGGCCGGGACATCGACTCATAAGACTACAAGCTCTTAAAGACATCCGGAGTTTTCAGTAGACAGGAGTCAGATGAGGCTAGGATACTCCGGCTTGTACATCCGCGATTCGATGAAAGCGCGAAGATCGGCCGGATGTGTCACGCCTGCAAGGCCGCGCGCGAAGATCAGCTCCGCCACTCGCTCGGCGGCATGCGATTCGGTTTTCTGAATCTCTGACTGCGGAGGATAGATCAGACCGACCTCGAGGTCTGCATCGGTGACCTGCTCTCCAACCGCTCGCGCGGCGGCTATGAACATCTCGTCGGTGACCCGGCTCGCCTGAGTCGCATAGACCGCCAGGCCGATCGCGGGAAAGATGTAGACGTTGTTACCCTGCCCGGGCACGAATGTTCGACCGTTGTAGCGCACCGGCGGAAACGGACTGCCGCTGGCGAACACTGCGCGACCCTCTGACCATTTGTATGCCTCTTCCGCGGAGCATTCGGAGTGCGAGGTGGGATTCGAGAATGGAAAGATAATCGGCCGCCGGTTAATTCGCGCCATCGCCTCGATCACCTGCCGATTGAAGGCTCTCGCAACCGTGCTCACGCCGATAATCGCAGTGGGCTTGATAGATTCGATCGCGGCAACGAAGTCCTGGACGGCCGCGTGATCGTGCGCGTACGGCTTCTGAAAGCCGGCTAGATCTGTTCGGGTCGATTCGATTAGCCCGTTCACATCGAACAGCCAGTTTCGAGCGCGAGCTTGTTCAAGTGAGATTCCTTCCTGCGCCATCGCCTGCGTCAGCAGGTCGGCAATCCCGACGCCCGCAGAGCCCGCTCCGAGAAACAGAATCGTCTGTTCTGAAAGCCTGCCTCCGGTGATTCGCAATGCGCCCAGAATTCCAGCCAGCGCGACCGCCGCGCTACCCTGGATATCGTCGTTGAAGCAGCAAATACGATCGCGATAGCGAGCGAGCAGGCGCACCGCGTCGGCACTGGCCCAGTCTTCAAACTGAATGCAGCAGTGCGGAAATTCCTCCTGCACAGCGGTCACGAACTCGTCGACGAATTCGTCGAGCGCCGCCGGCCCCGGTCGCGCCTGACGAAGTCCCAGATATAAGGGGTCGCGCAGCAGACTCTCGTTGTTGGTCCCGCAGTCAATGAGAACGGGCAAGGTCAGATGCGGCGGTACACCGGCGCAGGCGGTGTAGAGGGTGAGCTTACCGATCGGGATGCCCATGCCGTTCGCCCCGAGATCGCCGAGCCCCAGAATGCGCTCACCACTCGTGACCACGATAAATCGGACGCCGCGCTCCGGCCAGTTGCGCAAAATATCGCGCACCCTTCCCTTGCGCTTGATCGAAACGTAAAGCCCCTGCGGCCTTCGTATGATATGACCGAACTTCAGGCACGCCTCGCCGACAGTCGGCGTGTAAACCAGCGGCATGAACCGCGCAGGGTCGGACATCAGCACTCGATAGAAGAGGGTCCGGTCGATGCCGTGAAGCTGCGCGAGATAGATGTATTTCTCGAGGTCGGTTGGCTTCTGCGCCAACTGCAGCATGACGCGATGCACCTGAGTCTCCGCAGTGTCGATACCTTCGGGTACCAGACCAACCAACCCCAGAGCCTCGCGCTCGGCCTCTGTGAACGCGGTCGACTTGTTGAGCCGTGGATCCTGTAGGAGCGCCTTGCCGCGAAGTTCGGTCTTCATGGGTCAGTTTATAGCTCGATTCACTCCGCGACACATCGATAGATCGCCGGACGGTATTCACCCGTTGCTGTCGCGAGCGCGCTCAGGATAGCAGACGCGAATGCGGGGGGACAAATTCGTTTAGTATTGTCAGCGACGACTGAACACCTATCAATTAGACTGCGGCCAAGGCGAAGGGTCTCGTTTCTGTGTTGGCCACGGGCATGCCCGCCCGCTGCGGCTGCAGCGGACCGGCCGCGAGCGCCACCGACTGAGAGTTAACAATCGAGTCGTTGCAGGGTTGAAAACTACAGATTCAAAGGATAGAAACGGTACCTCGCCTTAACCTGACTCTACTTTTCGTCAACCGGCGCAAGTAGTGAATCATAGACAGGACGATTCGCTTGCGCAGATATTCATCGCCGTCGCTCGGCGCCGCTGGACGTCGGACCCTACACCAAACCGTCACCTCAACCTTCTTCACGGTCCTTGACTAGCGCGAAGCTCGACATCGCTGCCTGTGAACCTCAGGCAAATCATGTATATGGCTGCTCTACCGCCCGCCGAAGATCGGTCCAACTTTCGGCGACCATGAATAGCCTCCGCTTGCGGCGCTCAATGCCTTCGCGAGGTGGGAAACCCTTTCTGCGGAATCACGACGCCGGCATCGCGGAGCGCGAACCGGCGATTTGCTGCTTCATCAGGGATGTAAACGATGCTTGATCGCAAGAGTGATAAATACCGGAACTGACAATGAAAGGATGATTGCGACCAGAATCAGCCCGAGCAACAGCCAACTCCAACGGTTGCCGAAGTTCAGTGTGTATCCGACACCATAGCGCTTCTTAACGAACAGCGCTGGATCGCCCGCGTTGACGTAGAAAGTGCCTCACTTCCAGTATTTGTCCAGAGTTTTCACCGTTACCCATAAGCGGCTCTGAGGTTCCCCGGTCAATTTGCCGGCAGGAAAGAAAAGCTATAGACACTGAACCGCGCCTTGCACAAGGCCATGGCGATGCAAACTATACGACGTGGTCAGACCAGCGCTGGCTATCCATCATTTGGCCCGCTGGCGGCAAAGAACGTGCACTTGATGACGGAGGGCGAGATTCTCTAGTTCCACGATCGTCCGACTCGGAATCGGCGGGCGAGCGTAGTGACGATGGATCGCTCGAGCTTAAGCATTCCGGCGACGCTACGGCGGGCATCTCGAAACTCTAGACTTTTCGACGCGTTTGGAGTTTTTGGTAGATACAGCCTCATATGCCGCCCGCAACCCCAAAGAGAAATATTTTACCAGCACGCGTCTCGGCAGCGTAGGCAGCGATCGTCCCACCATGAGGAGAGAGAACAACCAATGAGCCGACGACAAGAAATTCAATTTACCCCGGAAGAACAGGCCTGGTTTCTCAGCCAATCGCACAAGGCCGCGCTCGCCACGATCGATAAGGAAGGTTTCCCGCACGTCGTAGCCATGGGGTATCGATACAAAGATGGTGTGATCTACATGACCTCCTATGGGAAGGCGCAGAAGGTGGTCAATGTTCGGCGTAATCCGAAGGTCGGCGTGATGGTCGAGGCTGGCGAACGCTACGCCGACTTCCGCGGTGTCATGATTCGTGGGCGTTGCGAAGTAATCGAAGATCCCCAAGTCGTGAAAGAAACGATGCGTCAGGCGGGTGAGTCCGCCAACGTGGCGTCAGTGCCTTTAGGGGCCCGCTCGAGCGTTCCAAAGCGGGTCGTCCTCAAAATTACGCCTTACAAAATTGCCAGTTGGGACCACACCAAGCTCGGCGGGAAATATTGAGCATCGCGCAATTTCGTGGATGCCGAGTCGAGCGCACAGCCAAGCCTGACCGCGATGCTACCTCGCGCTCGCCATCAAACGCCCAAGCGACGATGACGCCGGCTGCGCCAGCACGAAGGGCGCACAGCCAGGACCCCCTTCATTTCCGCGAGGTCGTCGCAAGCCGCTCCCCAAAAGCACGCTCGCCATCAAGTGTGCGCGCGGCACGATGACGCGCTCGCGCTTTACCTGTGTAATAAAATGCCGTAAGAGTCGCCTGTGCGCTGAAGTCGGCTAAGGTTTGGATCGACGCACGGGGGCCAGAGCCGAGTTCCCCATTCGGCGACTAAGCAACCGGTCTGAGGCCGTGAACAGGTAATGCACTCTCCCGAATGAGTGTGCCTGAGGTTTTGAGAGGAGCATGAACGATGGCAGCAGCAGTACCGTCGATTGAACGGGCCGCGCATGGGGTAACTTCCACCGCGGTCCTGGACTTTTTGAGAAAACCCCAACGCCTTATCTGCTGACGATCGCGGACTTGATTGAAAAGCATGCCGACGAGATGGCTATCTCGTTGGCGCGCGGGATGGCTTCGGGAGCCGCTGACACCTTCAGGTATTATGCGGGATGGGCGACCAAGATCTATGGCGAGACCAATCCATCCGATCCCTCGATGTTCAACTACACACTGCGCGAGCCGGTTGGCGTCTGCGGGCAAATAATTCCGTGGAATGCCCCAATCACGATGCTCGCATGGAAGATCGCACCGGCGCTCGCGTGCGAAAACGCCTCCATTCTGAAGCCAGCCGAGCAGACGCCACTGACTGCGCTCAGAATCAGCGAGTTGCGGCTGGAAGCTGATCTCCCGCCGGGCGTGGTCAATATCATCACGGGCTTCGGCGAGCCGACCGGCGCCGCGATCGCCGCGCATCCCGACATCGACAAAGTCGCGTTTACGGGTTCTACCGAAGTGGGCAAACTCATCCTGCAGGCATCCACCGGAAATCTGAAGCGAGTGTCGCTGGAGCTGGGCGGCAAGTCACCCAACATTGTTTTCGAAGATGCAGACTTGGAAGATGCGATACCGACTTCACTGTTCGGCTTTTGCATGTTGTCGGGCCAGGCCTGTAGCGCTGGCACCCGAGTATTCGTGCAGCGCGACTTCCACGATCGCTTTGTCGAGCACCTGACCCGCTACGCATCAAACGTCACGGCCGGTGACCCGATGGATCCGGCGACGACGATGGGCCCGCTGGTTTCCAAAGAGCAGTTCAACCGCGTCAAGGGCTACATTGATGTCGGCAAAAACGAAGGCGCCGAAACAGCTCTGGGCGGAGCGGCGCGGACCGGCAAGGGCTTTTTTGTCGATCCCACGATATTCACGGGCGTTAAAAACAACATGAAGATCGCGCGCGCGGAGATTTTCGGTCCGGTCGCGGCAGTGATTCCATTCAAGGACGAAACCGATGTAGTGTTCCAAGGGAACGACACCACCTTCGGTCTCGCCGCGGGGATATGGACGCGCGACCTCAGCCGTGCTCACCGCATCGCGCGCGCACTCAGAGCCGGTACGGTCTGGATCAATTGCTACAACAACATCGATCCGATTTCGCCATTCGGCGGCTACAAGCAATCAGGTATCGGTCGCGAGTTGGGTAAGCACTCGATCGATCTCTACACGCAGATCAAATCCGTCTATGTGAAGTTGTAGCGGCCATTCAGAATTGTCGCGAAGCGCGCCACGATCCTTGCTCGATGATAGAGGCGCCTCCGTAACACTGGTAAATTCCTCGGACTTCTACTTTCTGAAAAATGCCGCTAAACAGGCAACTCGAACCGTCCGGAAGTTCAACTCTTAACCTTGTCAGATCAGACCCGGTCATGGTTAACCCAACGATCTTGCCTAAGTCGTTGCCGTTACGACAGACCATGTTGCCATATTCACACGAATAGGTACCGCCCTGTTTTGAACTGCTTCTCACGATATTGAAAGTGATTTTTTGCTGTGCGTTGCACCTGCCGAACTCAGTCGTAAGCCTCTCGCACGAAGCAAGCGAGGTGCCGGACCACAGACCCTCAACTCCGACAGGGACCGGCGCGCTCTGCGAAAATGACTGCGATGAACTGCAAGCTTGAACTTGGCAAAAGATTAACGCCAGCACGACGTATAGCGGCCACGGCTCAAATGCCCTCTCATTTCATCTGTTCGCGGATGATCGCGTAGGCCTCAATGTAGTATCCCGAGTGACCCGCTTCACCCACCTTTACGATGTGCTTCTTCTGCAAGATCCCTTGCGCCTGGCTCTCCTCCGCCGAACCGTTGCCGGCCTCTCCTGATTCGGCATTCGCAGGATCATAAACGAGTTTTGTTGTATGCTGCGAGCGGTCAGTGATCAGGAGGAGAGCGTCTGCACCTGTTTCGCACGCTCGCTGCTTCAATGTAGCCAGTAGCTCATCTCGCTGTTCTTCGGTTCCCCAACCTTCTACGATCGCGACCTTCTCGAAACGTTCACTGGGCTCGACCTTCAGAACCGTGATCGAGCAATCTGGACCTTTTGCGGCGCGCCCGGAAGGCTCGATTTCTGTGACGGAGACCTGGGGTGCCGCCAGTTCCCGCGCGTTAGGCGCTGACGGCCAAAGCTAGAGCGGAGATGAGCAGTTGAAACAGTACCGATGAGATACGCATTGTGAGACTATTCCAATCGAGAGTAGGAAACCCCTCTCTGGTCAAGCTGGCCGATTGTAGTTGAGTCTTTATCAAAAATATCGGCGACGCTATAGAGGCGCGCTGAACCTGCAAGTCTAGCCTCAGCGCGATCAACTTGTTTTGCCGTTTCCGTACGTGGGATCGCGCGGGCTCGAGGGGCACGCACCTTTCGCGTTGACTACAGTTTCGCCAGATTCTATCTTTTGCCGCTTCGCCGGAGAACGCTCAAATGGATGTACTCATAAATCGCTTCAAGCGAGCAATCAGGAAGGGTACCGTACAGTTCGGCCTTTGGGTTGCGCTCGCTGATCCAGGATGTGCCGAGCTTTGTGCCGGCGCGGGGTTTGATTGGCTGTTGCTCGATGCCGAGCACGGGCCGAACGATCTCCGCACGCTCTTATCGCAATTACAGGCGGTGGCCCCATACGAAAGTCATCCCGTCGTTCGCCTCCGGTCTGGCGATACGAACCTGATCAAACAAACGCTTGAAATCGGTGCGCAGACACTGCTCATTCCGATGGTCGAAACCGCGGAGCAAGCGGCAAGCCTGGTCGCCGCGATGCACTATCCTCCTGCCGGCGTTCGCGGAGTCGGCGCCGCGCTGGGACGTTCGTCGCGATGGAACCGGATACCTGCCTATCTCAGGCAGGCGGGCGAGGAGCTGTGCCTGCTGGTTCAAATCGAAACTCTCCGCGGAGTGGAGAACATCGAGGCGATCACGGCCGTGCCAGGGGTCGATGGCGTCTTTATCGGGCCGGCCGATCTTTCCGCGTCGATGGGTCACCTGGGAAATACGACCCATCCCGATGTGCTCGCCACGATCGAGCGATGCCTCGCGGACATTCGCAGGGCCGGCAAGGCTCCGGGCATCCTGATGGGGGATGAAACACTCGTAAAGCGCTTCGTCGAACTAGGATGCACTTTCATTGCGGTCGGCGCTGATACTATCCTGCTCTCGGAAGCGGCGGACCGACTGGCGAGTAAGTCTAAAGCATCGTAGAACCGGCTTGTTCTCGCGACGCGCATGGCTTGGGCAGGATGCTATGCATCGGATCGCACTTGCGCGCGCGTTCAGGTCGGCGTATCCATGTGTCGGCGGAAGTTCCGCGTGCGCTGTACCCGGGTAGACCGGAGTTGGCAATCTTACGATGCGTTTGAATTTGAGGGGTACACAAATGAGCGAATGGAAAATCGGTGATGTAAAAGTGACGCGGGTCGTCGAGTCGGAATCGCCATTCGACGGCACTTTCGTGCTGCCCAATGCGACTGCGGAGAATCTGAAAAAAGAGCACGATTGGCTGTATCCGACGTTCGCCGACGAGACCGGCAAAATCAAGATGACCATCCAGGCGCTGATCATCGAATCGCTCGGAAAGCGCATCATCGTCGATACCTGCATCGGTAACGACAAGGTGCGGACGAATCCGGAATGGAACAAGTTGCAGCTGCCGTTCCTAGAAGACCTGAAAGAAGGCTGGCTATCCCCGCGAATCGATCGATCGCGTCGTGTGCACGCATCTGCACATCGATCACGTCGGCTGGAACACGATGCTCAAGAATGACAAATGGGTCGTCACATTTCCGAATGCGAAATACCTGATCGGCGGTACCGAATGGGATTTCTTTTCGCGAAGCGAGGATCCGTTCCTGAAAGATCCGGTCGACGATTCCATTCGGCCAGTGATGGCCGAGGGGATGGCGGAGTTGGTCGACGAAAAATTCAAAATCACCAACGAGGTGTGGCTCGAATCAACGCCTGGACATACGCCGGGACATTTTGCAGTGCGGATTTCGTCGAAGGGCCAGGACGCGGTCATCACCGGCGACTTGATGCATCACCCGATTCAATGCCGCTATCCCGAGTGGGACGACAACTTCGACATCGACGGACCGTTGGCGAAGAAAACGCGGCGTGAATTCTGCGAGCGCTATTCTGACTCGAAGACGCTCGTGCTCGGAACGCACTTCGCGTCTCCATCGGCGGGCAAGATCGTCAAGAAGGGCGATTCATTCCGCTTCGTCCTGGCCTGACATCACGCCACGACACTATTGGCGCGTAACTGCGCCGTCAGGTCGGGTGGGACCGCGGCCGCGACCGACTCGTCCACGCGCGAGAGGACGTAGAGGGTCTTCCTACTTCACGGTGTCGCCATCGCGCCCTGTGCGCCGATGCGATCATCGAGTTGGCGTCGAACTGTCAATTTGGGCGTTGCCATCTGACCGATTACCTATTCGAACGCCGGTGCGCTCCGGAATATAGACATTCGTTTTCAGCCTGGATTCGTAATATTTGAGAGCTTCCGGCAGCGCAGCCGCCTATTGCAGCGAGTTTTGAGCGGCGCTCAAAAGTTTTCCCCGCGTTGAGTGCTGCTCAAAACTCCGCACGAACACGCGTTGAATTCGTGTGACGATGATGTTATTCACTGAAATTGAAGCCTGGTGACGTGAGAAGGCGAGCTTCGCACTCGTGGGGACTCTTTGGTCCACACGAGCTTGCTATCGTCACTAAACAGTCCTTCACCAACCGAGGAGGGAACCGGAGTGGCTGACTACGATATCCAAATCAAGGGCGGCACGATCGTCGGCGGTACGCGAGTACCTCGCTATCGCGGCGACGTCTGGATTAAAGAGGGCAAAGTCGCGCAACTGGGCGGACGCGCTCCGGGCTTCGCCAGGAAGGTGATTGACGCGAGTGGCCTGATCGTCGCGCCCGGCTTCGTCGATCTGCATACCCATTACGACGCCCAGATTCGCTGGGATCCCCACTGCACTATCTCGGGATTGCATGGCGTCACGTCGCTGGTGCTGGGGAACTGCGGTTTCGGCTTCGCACCCTGCAAACCGGATTTCCGCGACCGCTCGATGCTCACGATGACGCGCACCGAGGCGATCCCATACGCTTCTATGAAGGCTGGCCTAACTTGGGATTGGGAGACAATCCCGCAGTACATGGATTCGCTCGACCGCGCGCCCAAGGGCATCAACTGTATCCAGTACATGCCCACCGCCTCGCTGATGACTTATGTGATGGGCCTTGACGCGGCGAAGAGCCGTCCGGCGACGGAGTCGGAACGCGCCGAGATGGCACGCCTGCTCGACGAAGGCATGGATGCGGGTCTTTGCGGTTTTTCGATTCAGCGGCTCGGCCACAATTCGGCGCAGGCCGACTTCGACGGTACCCCGATGGTGACCGACACCATGTGCGACGAGGATATCTTCAACCTCGCGCGCGTGCTCCGTAAACGTGACGAAGGGTTCATGGAGATCACACAATCCACCGGGAGCGCGCGCCACGACCCGGACTTCGTCGAGCGGCTAGCCGACGAGGCCCGCCGCCCGATCCTCTGGCAACAGGTGGTGCCGACTCGCAATAACCCTGAAATCCATCGCCGCAGCCTCCGCTGGATAGAGCGCAACCGCGCCAAAGGTCGTCCGATCTTCGGCCAGGGAGCGACCGTCCGCAGCGGTTTCGCCTTCACGCTCGAAGACTGGAATCTGTACGACACGCTGCCGGAATGGCGCGAGCTGACGACTGGCAGCAAGGAAGAAAAGCTCGCCAAGATGAAAAATCCCGAGCTGCGCGCGGCAGTCATTCATGCTAACGACCATGCCGATGCCAACTTCAAGTCGATCCAGGCCGTAGTCGGCGGTAACCCGAAACATCTGATCGTACAGTGGGTGGAGAATATCGAGCCGCTCGAGAAGCATGTCGGCAAGTCGCTCGGCCAAATCGGGATGGAAGAAGGCAAGCATCCGATCACGGTAATGCTCGACCTCGCGGTTGCAACCGATCTGAAGGCTGAGTTCCTCGGTCCCAACCGCGGCTTCAACGCCGAATACATGGCGGAGATCATCAACACGTCGCAGTTCACCTTCCCCGGTGTTTCCGATGGCGGCGCCCACACCAAATTCTTCACAGGTGGTTCTTTCACGACCGACTTCCTGCGCTGGATGGTGCGCGACGAGCAGCGGATCACGCTCGAAGAGGCGCACTATCGCATGTCAGCGCTGCCCGCTCATGCGGCCGGTTTTCATGATCGCGGAGTGCTGCGCGAAGGCGCTGCGGCGGACGTCGTCGTCTACGATCTCAACGGCCTCGGCATCGAACCGGACTGGGTGGGCGAAATCGTGCACGATCTGCCAGGCGGCGAATGGCGCCGGGTTCAGCGCGCGAAGGGTTACCGCTCGATAATCGTTAACGGTGTGGAGACCTTCAGCGAGGGCAATTGCACCGGGGCGACGCCGGGCAAGCTCCTTCGCAAAGGCCACGCCTGATTCACGCCTGAATGTTCCGATGAAACGGCAGGGGCGGACCGATGAGCCGCCCCGCTTTACCAAATTTCCAGCCGCCGCGTCTGGTATGCGCCGGCCAGTTCCATTTGCTGCTTGACAGATGCTCAAATGCCTAAGTACGGTAGCGTCTGCTAACCAGACCAGCGAACCCTGCAATACGAGAGGGCCGAGTACGATGAATCGTGATTTTGAATTCAAACAGCTACTACGCGCCTATCGTGCCGGCATTATCAGTGGGGACACCTTCGAGAGTGAAGTTGGCGCGATGGCAGGCCGGAATGGAAACGGCAATGGCAGAGCTGCCGGCGAATTTCACGCGATGGGCAAGACCTTTAGCAGCGAGCGCCTGGCAGTAGGCGAAATCCTCGATCGTTTTCGAGTGGGAGAAGCGCACGGCGAGGTAGTATTTTCGGAATGGTCGAAGTTGTGCACCACGGACTGCATCCGCAGCGGAATCCGAATGATAGCTGAACGAGAAGGCTATCATGCTCGAATCTTCGAGCGCCGGATGCGCGACCTGGGGCTGGAGTGCAAGGCTGAGGTGACGGAGGCGAGCCGTAAGATCGGGGAATACCTGAGCGACGGCAACGTCTCCGACAAGGAAAAACTTCTATACGTTAGTTCCCTGGTGCCCGATATTGACGCCTTCTTCAAGCCGATGCTCGACCTGGTCGAGAATATTCAGGACGATCTCGAGAGCAAGGAATTGTTCAGGCTGCATGTTCAGGACGAGCTTTCGACCGCGAAATGGCTTCAGTATGCGTCTGACACGCTCAACGGACCAGCGACCTCGGCGTCCGCGCGAGCAATGCCGGCTCAACCTGGCAGCGCCGATTCGATTTTGTAGTCGGTAGGAACCCTCAAAATCTCAGGCGGGGCGGAAACGCCCCGCTTTTTTTGGATGATGCTGATCGTCGTGCGTCGGTTTTTTGAGTAACCTGAGGGACGGGCTGAGGCGCTGGATCATAGTTCAAGACATGGGTTGCCCGGCGCTGTGGTGTAGCCATTTTTATCGCGTCCAGGCCCGGGGATAGCTCAAACCTGCAAAGTGCTCAAACCTGCGAGCGTCAGCATATTGACCCACGGATCACCACTCGATTAGCATGCAAGCCTCGGAGGACAAAGACTTGCTCAGCCAGAGTTCGGGAAGCGGCTCGACCAGAAATGGCGCGGGGCGCGGCAGCGATCGAACTGCCGCGCCCGATCGTCGCACCGCGATCGCAAATGCCCTGCAACGCGCAATGCTCAAGAAGGGCTTCTCCAGCACCTCGCTGAGCGATCTCGCGCGCGCGGCCGGAATGACCGTGAGTCACTTGCTCTACTACTTTCCGAGCAAGGAGGCCGTGCTCGAGTACCTGAACGATGCGATCACCGACCATATAACCAGCGAGCTCATCGCGCATCGGGGCGACACGTCCGCTGAGCAGATCAACAATCTGGTCGACTATTATTGTGGAGGCCGCGCAGTTCCGTCGTCGTATCGCAAACTCGTGCTGCAACAGATGGCGGCCGCGACCGACGACCCGGCGTTGAGGAACCGCAAAAAGCAGCAGGCCGCGCAGGTGATAGGCTATCTGGAAGACCTCTTTCGATCCTCTCCCGGATTGCCGGGATTGAGTGCGGAGGACGCCGCAGTGGTCGCCGTCTCGCTGTGGGTGGGCCTCACGGTAAATTCGCTTTTCCTCGACGGACTGACCAGCCGCCGCGCGCGCGATATGCTGAGATCCGCGATGCTCGTGCTGGCGGGACTCGACGAAGAGGCGCCGCGTACCAAGAAGCCGGCGCGCGCGAACGCTCGCGCCCACTATTCCCGCCCGCGCGTCTAACGCTCATCAACTTCCGGGAGCGACGGCCGAAGATCGCGCCATGGGCGCGTACCTTCACTTTCCGCGCCGAGCGACAGGAGATCGAACTACCTGTTCGGGCGGCCGACGATCTGCAGTCCCGACTTGGTGAAGCGCTGGATCTGATCCCGGGCAGGCCGCTCGCGCCGAACGCATACACGTACGCGAGACAAGCCCACAGCTCGTCGAGATAGCTGGGACGCGACGGGAAGGCGACATCCGCCAGCGCACCGCAAACATCTCGCGCACCACGGAATCGATCAAATCGAAGTCGCTAGCCGAGACCACGGCAATTTAGCGTCAACCAGTCCTTCGTGGATGCCGGCCAGGGTTGATTGTGCGTTGAACAAAGCTCACGGCCGGCGCAGAGGGTTTCAAGAACCGCGAGTACTTTGGCTTGAAAGTGGTGCCCTTTTAGAATGACGGCGACTTAGAGGACTCGGAGCTCACTGTAGACCATTGCTGTTTACATTCGCCGACAAGTACCTGCCTTATGAGCGCGATTGACTCCGTTCCAGTGACTACCACTCTTACGATGTTGTCTCGTTCGTGGAGTAGGAGTCATTGAGAATCCTCGGAAGTATCCTTTCCATAGGCGAACTCTCGGCTTGCAGCTTCGCGATTGCCGCTGGCGTAGCTGCGACCAGCGCGAGTACGGAGATCCGGGCAGCTAGCGTCACGTTCATTGTCGCCATTGGATCATCAGCGCGGCCGCAGCGGTTCTCAGAAATTCTTGACAAAAGTTCAAATTCGCCCACTGCCGAAACTCGAACTACACTTGACAACGGAGGGGGCAGTCTGCAACTTTGCTTCGCGCGTCCTGCTCCGGGGAATCTGGGTTTATCCGGTGATGTGACACCCGACCCGAGGATCTGACCGCGTTGTCAGTGCCAGCGGCTATCGCAACGGGTGAGTTAGCATCCTTTCGGACGGCCGGTTGCCGGTGAACAACCGAACAGAGTAACGAAATGGGTAAAAGTATTGCGTGGCTTGGACTCTCGCTAGTCATTGCACTAGCTTCCCTGCCATTCGAGCCGCTCGCTCGAGCAAGTCAGGCGACGAACGAGGCGTTGCGAAACGATCTCTTCAGCGCGTACATGACGGAATCAGGGAGGTGCTTTGTCGTCGGTTCAAATGCGATCTTATTGAGCTCCACTGACAACGGCCGAACGTGGAAACACCGGAGTCTTGGTAAAAGCTACGAGGCGTACGATCTGTACAGCGTCGGGTTCAACCCAACGGGTAAGACTGGCTGGGCCGTCGGTCAGCATGGCACGATCTTCCAAACAAACGATGGCGGCGACACTTGGCAAAAACGGCAATCTCCCGCTAACGATGCCACTCTTCTTAAGGTCTCCGTTCTGGACGCACAAACTGCATGCATGGCGGGCTCCGATGGCACGCTCCTCTGTACCCATGACGGCGGTTCGCATTGGACGCTCAAGCAATTCCAGGGATTCATTTTCTTTGACATTACGCTGACCGAGCGCAACGGCGCGTGGGCCGCCGGAGAGTATAAGACACTCCTCTATTCACCGGATAACGGAGAGCATTGGCAAGTTAAATCGGGAGGGAAAAATACATTCGACGCTCCGCCGTACTTCTCGGTGGCGTTCGGTCCGCACGGCGATGGTGTCCTGACTGTGCTAGGTCCCGTGATTGAACAGAGCAACACAGGTGGACAGTCGTGGACACCATTGGTGCTCAAGCTTTCCGACGAGCTTTACGCGGCGTTTTCCGACGAGAGCCAGAAAGACAATCAGTTCTGGTTCGTCGGCGCAGAGGGCTCGATTTGGAGTCTGGCGAACGGTCAAATCAGCCGGATCCAGACTGGAACTTTGCGCGATCTCACCTCTGTCTTTGTACGGGGAAGTCAGGGCCTGGCGGTGGGCTTGGGCGGAACGATGCTCAGGCTGTACGCCGACGGTAACAACTGGAAGGTCGCAGGCATTCAGTAATATCGGATTCTCTCTTCGGTAAATCGGTTCTGAAAATCCTGAAGTCTTTTGAGTCGATTCGTCAATTCCGTCAGTTTGCCGTTTGCCGACCGCCTTGTGGATTGGGCCGAGCCGCTGCGCGACCGCGGCGTGAGGCGTCGCTGGAGCAGGGCAAAGCAATTCGCGCGCGCCGGTACAAGGCGTTGCCGATTTCTTGGGAGCGCGAGCGGCTAACTCGTAAGGAATTTCACACGCCATGGCGAAATACGCGAACCCCGAGCCGCGCGGGCAATCATTCCGAGAAACTCGCTGGCGAGATTCCTTGCGGCTTCGCCTCCCTGCCCACGCGCTGCACCTGGCTACGGTCGGCGTGTCGACGAGCGGCGGGAGTGCCTACAGGCTTGCCGCGGCGATTCTACGCTTGCGCATTCCCATCGGGATTGGGCTGATCTCGATCAGCCTCTTTATGGCATTGGGAGTTACCAAGGTTCGGATCGCTACGAGCTTCACGGATTTCTTCCCGACCGCTCACGCTAACGTGATGCTCTACGAAGAATTTCGAGCCAAGTTCGGCGGTGCACAGAGCGTCACAATCGCGATCCATGTGAAAAAAGGTGACATCTTCCAGCCGGCGACCCTTAAAAAGATCCAGAACATCAATGCAAGGGTGGACGCTCTTCCGGGCGTTAACCATGTATCGGTTGTTTCTCTTGCCTCTTACCGCGTTTCATACGTCGAGCCGGTTCCTGGAGGCCTGATAACAAGTCCTTTCATGTATCCCAATCTGCCTCAGAATGAAGCAGACCTCGCAAAGTTGAAGCACCTGGTAGCAATTTACCAGCCGACCAGTCTTAGCTCGCTCGTGAGCGGTGACTATCGAACCGCCCTGGTTACGTCTACTTTCAATGAAGAGACTCTCGACTATCGCAAGCTGTTCGACCAAGTACGCCAGATCGTGGCTGACAACCAGGATGCCAATCACGAAATCTGGATCGGCGGGGAGCCGATCACGCGAGGATACGGTTATTCCTACTTGCCTTCGATAGCGGTCTGCTTCGCTGCCGCGGTCGCCGCGATGATTGTGCTCCTGTATCTGTCTCTGGGTCACCGTAGTCGGTGGTGGGCGCCCATCGTGACCGGGTCCCTTTCCGCGCTATGGGGGCTCGGGTTCGTCGGATGGATGGGCTACAGCTTCGACCCGGTGATGCTCGTGATCCCGTTCTTATTGACGGCGCGGGATCTCAGCCATGGGATCCAATGGCAGGGGCGCTATTACAATGAGTTAGATAGGTGCGGCGATAAGTACGAAGCGATCATAGCCACGACCAGTTACATGCTGCCGCCGGGTTTCCTGTCCATCGTCGCGGATATCGCGGGAATCCTGTTCGTCTCGCTGGGAGGAATCCCGATATTGAACCACCTGGGTTTGACGGGGGCGGTGTGGTTGGCCTCCAGCCTCTGGATGGTTTTCGTGTTCGAGCCGATTTTTCTGAGCTTCTCGCCGGTGCCGAGAATCACCGGGCGCAGTTTCGGAGACCGCCTTGGCGAGCAGCTGCCAGGGAGCGCGGTAGGAATTTTCAACCGCGTCGTGCGCATTGCTGTCATGCCGGGTCCGCTGCGCGGGGCGATGCTCGCAGCTGCCGGCGGCTTTATAATTCTCGGTCTCATGGCTGGCCTGAGAGCCAAGATCGGATACGCGTCTCCAGGGACGCCTCTTTATAGGCCTGACGCAAAGGTCAATCGCGACTTAGCTGCCATTTCGAAAAATTTTCCATTGGACGAAGGATGGGTCGTCCTCCTCACGCCGCCATGGCCCGATCCGAGTTGCGTCGAAGGGCCGGCGGTGCTGAGGATGGCCGACGACCTTCGAGATTTCCTGTTGCAGAGGGATAAGAACGTCGTAGATGTAATTTCGTTGTCGTCAACGGTACTAAAGCCCTCCAATCGCATGTTTCATAACGGTCATCCCAAATACTGGGCGGTGCCTGATGTTCAAGCGTTGGCAGGAAGTCTTTGGTATTTGTATTTCTCGGGCACCGCACCCGGCGAAGGAGGTCGATACAATGCCTTTGACGCTTCTGACGCCGTAATTCGCATCCTTCTGAAGGATCATACTTTTGAAACGCTTCGCAACCTGCAGGCCGAGTTGACACTTTTCGCGGCTACGAGAGTCGCACCGGACCCGTTTCTGCATAAGATAGAGTTTCGTTATTTGGGTGGACTTGCAGGTCTGTACGCCGCAGTCAACGACGTCAGATTCAGACTGGATATCATCAACATCACTTTCGTCTTGTTGGTGGTGTTCGCGTTTTCATGGCTGGCGTTCGGTTCTCCCGTGGCCGGGCTGCTGTTCGTGCTCGCCTGCGTTTTGGCGAATTTGGCGGCTTTCATCTATATGCGGATTCGAGGGATAGGGCTGACAATTGATACAGTACCTGTTCTTTCGCTCGGGATTGGGCTGGGCGTCGATTACGGCATCTACGTCGTCGCGCGCATTCGTGATGAAGTTGCTCGAGGCTGTGCCCTGGAAGAAGCGGTGATGATCGGGATCACGGGGACCGGCGCCGCGGTTTTTTCCACATTTGCGGTAATGGTCGGCGGGATCGTGCCATGGATATTCTCTCCGTTATTGTTTCACAGCCAGATGAGCCTGCTACTCAGCTTCCTGATGCTTACCAATACGGTTGCCGGAATCCTGATCCTTCCAGCTTACATCGCATGGGCTCATCCGAAGTTCATTTCGGGGCACGAGGGAGCTGGGGGGCGGGGGGTGCCGATGGCGCGAGGTTGACCAGGTTGCCAAGCGACGATTAGCGAGCGTCGCGAGGCGACATTTCCAGGTTGACGGGCGGCGATTAGCGATGGCCGCTATGCGACATTTCCAGGTTGACAGGCGATTATTATCGATCGCTGCGAGGCGACATTTCCAGGTTGACAAGCGTCCGTTAGCGATCGGCGCTATGCAGCACGCCGGCGTGCTCTAGTGCGGCTATCTGTTGCGGCGAATATTGTAGATAATCTTGCAATATCGCATGGTTATGCTCTCCCAGGGTTGGCGCTTGCAGGTCCGGATGGCGTGCGTAGTTGGAAAATCGCAGGGGAAATCCGGGGACCTCGAATTCGCCTAGAAATCGATCGTTCACCGTGCGCACTACCTCGCGCTCGCGCAGGTGCGGATGCGCCATCGCCTCTTCAATCGACAGTACCTGGGCGAACGGCACTCTACACTCCTCGAAGCGCCGGTACACCTCTTCGTCACTCGGTATCGCGTCGAACCAGTCCTGAATCAGGCGCTTCAACTCTTCGAGATGCGCCATGCGCTGTGTGTTGTTGCAGAAGCGAGGATCGCTCGCCAATTCCGGCCGCCCCATCGCGCGGCACAGGTAGGCGAACTGATAATCGGTGGCCGCCATGATCAGGATCGGACTGCGCTTGCCGTTGAAAATTCCCAGCGGCGCCATCGCGAAATGGTGCGCGCCGTTGCGCCGCGGCAAAGACGCGCCCCCGCTTAGACTCGCGGTATGCACCGTCATGTCGTTGTAGCTGAAGTAGCAATCGAGCAGCGAGACCTCGACGTACTGCCCTTCGCCGGTGCGTTCGCGATGGAGCAGCGCCGCCATGATGGCGCTCAGCGCATGAACTCCCGTGGAGACGTCGCCCACTCCGACTTGCGGCAGCGAGGGCGCGCCGTCGCGTTCGCCGATCATGCTCAACACGCCCGAATATGCGCAGCCGATAAAGTCATAGCCGGGACGATTCGCGAGCGGACCGCTCTGCCCAAAGGTCGAGATCGAACACATGATGATTTTCGGATTGAGCGCTCTCACGGCCTCGTAGCCAAATCCCAGTCGCGCGATCACTTCAGGCGCGTAGTTCTCCACCAGAACATCGACCTTGGGGATGAGCTCGCGGATAATCGCAGCCGCCGCGGGATTTTTAAGGTCGAGGCACAAACTTCTCTTGCCACGGTTATGTTGCACATAGTACGCGCTGCGTCCGTCGCGCAGATACGGCAAGCCGCGCGCTATATCTCCGTGCGGCGCGAATTCGATCTTCACTACCTCGGCACCCATTTCGGCCATGTAGCGAGTCGCGGTCGGTCCGGCCAGCACCTGGGTGAAATCCAATACCCGATAGCCCTCGAGCATGCGCTTTGCTGTTTGCGCCACTTAAGTCTGCGTCTCCCTGTCCGCGCCGTAACCATTCGCACCGCCGCGCTGCAAACGCAAGCTTTGGCAATGCTATCGCCCTTCTTTTTGTACGAGGACATGAACAACCTGCAATCGAGAAGACCGGACTCGATCAGCAGTTACCACGCGGCGTGCGGGAGTTAACGCAAGCGCTGCGGTGAGAGCAGACGGCAACCGCGCAGGTTTTGACAATTACTTAATCAGGTCTTGACAATTACTTAAATTCGAGGTTACTTCTATTCCGCTCGAATGCCCGGGCTCTGAAAAGTAACCGAACATGCGGGAAAATGTAACGACAGATTTCGGGACGGTTCCAGGTTCGTGGGACGGCAGCGCACACCTGCAGTTCTCCGCCGGCGCTGCCTATCCGACCGAGTGCTTCGCAAAGACTCGCGACCACGAGTTCATGAATCCTGAAGAGGCGCATCGGCATTCGAGCATCCAGCCGGCAATCCGGGGCGCCTTCAAGGATCGCGGACGGCTGCGTGAAGAGCTGCCTGTGAATCCAATCACGCGCGAATCGGGCACGGTGAAACCCGTCGAGACTGTACGTCATCTACCGGGGGGTGAATGCCGTGTTGGGAACGGGGGCCCGAGGGACATCGCAAGACTCTGATCAACGGAGAAATGCACCTGGAAGACGGTGAGCCAAGCGCCGCGATGTGGGAAAAATTGCTGCGTCACCGCCGATAGCCAGTCAGCCGGAGCGGGAATCGTAACGTACGACGCGACCATCGACTCTTCCATCGCGTTCCTGGTTGGCGATTTCTTTGAGAGTACGCATTGACTGTCGATAGCTGATTGTAGAAACCGAATTTTGCGCGACTGGTGGGAGGGAGAGTATGACCGCTTTTGGGCAGCTGACCAGCTCTTGTCTATCTACGACCAACAAGAGAGTTCGGACTGGCGCAAGCGATTGGCTTGGTCTCGCTCTGTTGGCGGCGTTGCTGTTACGCCTTCAGGATTGCGGATGAGAGCGCCGGAGAGAAAATCCCTCATTGAAGTGGCCGGATAGGCCGGCGGCGCCGGAGCAAAAGTCCGGCAGTAGAAGGTCTTCTGCCAAGATGGGCAGAGGGCGGAGGGATGAAAGGCGTGGAACTGTACGGGCAGGTGCGGCGAGCGGTGTATGTGGAGGGGCTGAGCCGGCGGGAAGCGGCGCGGCGGTTTGGGATCGACCCGCGAACGGTGGCGAAGATGCTGGCGTTCTCGGTGCCGCCGGGATACCGGCGGAGCCGGCCGCCGGCGCGGCCGAAGCTGGATCCCTTCCTCGGGATCATTGATCGGATCCTGGAGGAAGATAAGGGGCGCCGGCCAAGCAGCAGCACACCTCGAAGCGGATCTTCGAGCGGCTGCGAGACGAGCACGGATATAGCGGCGGGATCACGATCGTAAAGGACTACGTGCACGAGCGCCGCCAGCGGCAGCGCGAGATGTTCGTGCCGTTGCGACACGATCCGGGGCACGCGCAAGTCGACTTCGGCGAAGCGCTGGCGGTGATCGGCGGGGTGGAGCGGAAGATCCACTTCTTCGCGATGGACCTGCCGCACAGCGACGCCTGCCTGGTGCAGGCCTATCCGTCGGAGAGCAGCGAAGCCTTCTGTGAAGGGCACAACGTCAGCTTCGAGTTCTTCGGCGGGGTGCCGCGCTCGATCCTGTACGACAACCTCAAGCTGGCGGTGGCGCGCATCCTGGGAGACGGCAGGCGGCTAAGGACTCGGATCTTCAGCGAGCTGCAGTCCCACTACCTGTTCGCCGACCGTTTCGGACGACCAGGCAAAGGCAACGACAAGGGCAAGGTCGAAGGGTTGGTGGGCTACGCGCGGCGCAACTTCATGGTGCCGATCCCTCATGCGGCCAGCTTCGCGGAACTCAACGCGCAAGTTGCTGGAGCACTGCCGCCGCCGATTGGGCGACCGGCTGCGTGGTCATGCTGAGACCATCGGCGAGCGGCTGGTGCGAGATCGGGCCGCCTTGCTGCCGCTGCCGGCGACTCCCTATGAAGCCTGCGAGAAGAGGCGGCGCGAGTCAGCTCGTTGTCCCTGGTGCGCTACCGCGGCAATGACTACTCGGTGCCGACTGCCTATGGCCACCGCGAAGTGCTGGTCCGTGGCTATATCCACGAGGTGGTAATCTCCTGCGGCGCCGAGGAGATCGCGCGTCATCCGCGCTCCTATGAGCGCGAGGACTTCGTCTTCAACCCGCTGCACTACCTGGCGCTGCTGGAGCGGAAGATCGGCGCGCTCGACCAGGCCGCTCCGCTGGCCGGCTGGGCGCTTACCCGAAGAGTTCGCGACCCTGCGCCGTCTGCTCGAGGCGCGCATGGGCAAGCCCGGCAAGCGGGAGTTCGTCCAGGTCCTGCGCTTGCTGGAGGTGTTCCGCCCCGACGATGTGCTGGCCGGGGTCAGAGAAGCGATCGCCCGCGGAGTGATCGGCTTCGATGCGGTCAAGCATCTGGTGCTGTGCCGGATCGAGCGCCGCCCGCCGCGGCTGGACCTTAAGATCTATCCCTACCTGCCGCGGGCCACGGTCGCGACTACCTTGGCCAAGGCTTACCTGAGCCTGCTAGCGGGAGGTGCAGCGTCATGAGCGACACACCGCAGGTGCTGCTCGCCCATCACTTGAAGGCACTGAGGCTGCCGACCTTCCTGCGCGAGTACGACAAGCTGGCCCGCCAGTGCGCCGCCGAAGGCGTCGACCACTCCCGCTACCTGCTGCGTCTGGCCGAGCTCGAGATGATCGAGCGGGAACGGCGGACCGTCGAGCGCCGGATCAAGGAGGCCAGGTTCCCAGCGGTCAAGAGCCTCGACAGCTTCGACTTCACCGCCATCCCCTCGCTCAACAAGACCCTGGTGCTGGAGCTGGCCCGCTCGGAGTACGTCGCCCGCCGCGAGAACGTCATCGCGCTCGGCAACAGCGGCACCGGCAAGACTCACATTGCGCTGGGGCTCGGACTGGCCGCCTGCCAGAAGGGCCTCGCGGTCGGCTTCACCACCGCCGCGGCTTTGGTCAACGAGCTACACGAGGCCCGCGACGAAAAGCGTTTGCTGCGCCTGCAACACCAACTCGCCGGTTACAAGCTACTGATAGTCGACGAGCTGGGATACGTTCCTCTGTCACCGACCGGCGCCGAGTTGCTGTTCGAAGTCTTCAGCCAGCGCTACGAGCGCGGCTCGATTATCGTCACCAGCAACCTGCCCTTCGACGAGTGGACCGGCGTGTTCGCCTCCGAGCGCTTGACTGGCGCGCTGCTCGATCGCCTTACCCACCACGTTCATATCCTCGAGATGAACGGCGACAGCTTCAGGCTCAAACACAGCAAGCGCCGCATCAGTGACGATCAACCGCCTACAGAACCCGGATAAGACTGGCTCCCCTGATCGCTGCTCGGCTGCTAGATACTCCACGCACTAGCGAGGGGAGATCCCCCTCGCGCTCCCCCTGCCAGAGGCCAGAACCACACCGGCTCACTGATGTACTTTTACTCCGGCCTACTGATGCAGTTTTACTCCGGCGTTGACACCTTGACGAGAGCAAACCGACCGGTGCGATGTCAGGTAAGTTGCTGCGCTATGGCGCATAGCCGACGCGTGCGGCAACTGTCGGTAGATCGAAAGCCTTAAGGAAGAGGCGGCCGCCAGTTCCCAACCTGGCGGCCGCCTCTCTAAGAGGATTTCGCGATCAAAGTGAGACATAAGCAGACAACATAGTTAGAGACTTAGGGAGTGCCGCGAAGGTCTATGCAGGACGGCAAGACACTTTCTCCCTATCGATGGGTTATCGAGGTCCTGCTGTTCCTCACCCTGATGGCGCAGGGAGTTACGTGGCTCGCGCCCGCGCCGATCCTGGGCGCGATCATCAAGTCGCTCGACATCACGCTGGGCGCCGCGGGACTGTTCATCTCGATCATCGCGCTGTGCATCTCGGTGTTCTCGCTGTTGGGCGCGATCGTCGCGGAGCGGCTCGGCGCGTTGCGCGCGCTGCTGCTCGGCGTCTGGCTGATGTCAATCGGGGGGATACTTAGCGGCTACTGCAACACGCTGACGGCGCTGATCGCATACCCCGGTGCTCGAGGGGGTCGGCTTTGGCATGCTGATCACGCCGAACGGGACGCTGGTGATGCAATGGTTCGGCGAGCGCGAGTGGCCTTATGTCAATATGGTCAACGCGCTGTGCGGGTACATAGGGCTCGCCGTGGTGTTCTCGATTACCGCGCCGATGTTCCTGGCGTTGGGCTCGTCGTGGCAGCGCGTGGTGTTCTGGTACGGAATTGCGACCGGCGTCGTCGCGATCGCATGGACGATTTTAGGGCGCGAGCACAGATCGCGTCCGGCGGCTCCAGAAGCCATCGGCGCGCCGGCCGAGCGCGGCTCGGCGCTGGCCGAAGTGATGAAGATGCGCGACGTGCGCCTGCTCGCGGCCGCGCTCTTCGGCACGCAGTGGGTGTTCCAGCTCTACACCGCTTTTCTGCCGCAGTACTTCACCACCATGCGCTCCATGAGCCTGACCGAGGCGTCCGCGATGACGGCAGTGCTTCCGCTCGCCGGAATTTTCGCGGCGCTCGCCGGCGGATTCGGCACCGGTCTCAGCAGACTGCGCAAGCCGTTCTTGTGGCCGGTCGCGTGCCTCACGCTTGCGGGATGCGCGGGGGCGATCACGATGGTCAATCCGGCGTGGATTCGTTTCTCGCTGGTGCTGGTGGGAATCGGCGCGGCAGGCTCGCTGTCCGCGACCACGACGCTGCTGATGGAACTGCCGGGGATGACGCCGGCCTGGATGGGCAGCGGGATGGCGTTGGTATGGGCGGTCGGTTTTGCGGGCGCGTTCGTAGCGCCGTTCCTGGGCGGCGCGCTCGCAGGAGTGTTCGGACTGCGCAATGTGATGCTTGCCTTCCTGGTGTTTCAGGTTCTACCGATCGTTTGCATGTACCTGTTGCCGGAGACCGGTCCGCGGCGCGCGCGCTACGAGATCGGCGCCGCGAGTCAATTTCCGTCGCGATTTCCGATCAGGATGCGGCGCGGTGATGGCGCCGACTCGTTCCTCCAACCGGGGGCGACAGCGCACAATCCGTATTAATGAGCTGGAAAATTTTTCATACTTCCATTTGGAGTGGCAATTTCGAGACCCGGCTTGTCTACAACGAGCGCCGGTACTCGATGGCATGATTATCGCTTTCTCCGGAGATCGTTTCTTAGTTTTCAACGATTTGCGCTTTCAAACTTGGAGATTGTTGCCGCCTCGGCATCCTGCCATCTAAGGAAGCGCGGGAGACATGCCATTGAATATCGACGGAAATTTCGGAAATGCAGGCAATCAGCGCTTGCGTATCGCGCAAATCGCTCCTCTATATGAGAGCGTGCCGCCAAGACTTTATGGCGGCACTGAGCGCGTCGTTTCGTACATCACGGAGGAACTCGTACGACGCGGCCACGAGGTCACCTTGTTCGCATCGGGCGATTCGCGAACCGGGGCAAATCTCGTACCTGGAAGCGAGCAGGCTCTCCGTCTTCAGGGGAAACCGGAGTTGGGGATGTCTCTGCAGTTGGCCATGCTCGCGGATGTTTTCGGGGCTCGTGACCGCTTCGACATCGTCCATTCCCATATCGACTATTGGTCTTTTCCGTTTGCAAGCCTGACGAAAGTGCCAACGGTTTCGACGATGCATGGCCGTCTCGACATCCCCGACCTCCATCCGGTGTACAATCGATTTCCCGAAGCGGCTCTGGTGTCGATCAGCGATGCGCAACGCGCGCCACTGTCACACATGAATTGGGTGGGCACCGTGTATCACGGCATGCCCAGCAATCTTCTTCGATTCAGCGAACGGGGCGGAGACTATCTCGCCTTCATCGGACGGATATCGCCGGAGAAGGGTATCGATCTCGCGATCGAGGTCGCGCTCGCCTCGGGAGTACCGCTTAAGATCGCGGCAAAAGTCGACGCGGTTGACCGGGAATACTTCGCCGAGGTGATCGAGCCACGCATCCAGCCGCCGATGATCGAATATATCGGCGAAATCAACGACGCGCAGAAAAGCGACTTTCTCGGTGGCGCACTGGCATTGCTCTTCACGATAGATTGGCCCGAGCCATTCGGCCTGGCGATGATAGAAGCGCTCGCCTGCGGCACACCGGTGATTGCGCGCCCCTGTGGATCGGTACGCGAAGTCGTAAAGCCAGGCGTCACCGGATTTATCGCAAGAGAAAAAGACGAATTGGTCGCCGCGGTGAGCAAGATAAATTCGATCCCGCGAGAGCGATGCCGGCGTGAGTTCGAGCAACGCTTCACTTCGGAGGTGATGGTCGAGAAATACGAGCGCGTCTACCAGCGGCTCATCGGCGCTGACGCGAACGAGAGGGAAATCGACTCGCGGCGACAGGCGGCGGTCGCTGTCGCTCGATAATTGGCCGATGCTATACTGCCGGTCGGGCTTCTCTCCCACCAGTCGCGGTGCTTGCGAAGCGCAATATGGCAAAAGGCAGGGTTACCGCGGAGCCGGCGCAAACGTTTCTCAAAGTCGGCTCGGACTACTATGTGCTGGCTTCGTCGCTCGCGTCCCGCCGTCAGAGCAAAGTACTCGCAAACGGGCAAAGTTTCGCGGTCTTTGACGCGGCCGGCGATATCATCGAATCCCCGCTCGAAGCGCTGGGGTTTTTCAACTGTGATACGAGACATCTCAGCCGCTTTGAGATGCAGATTGCGGGAACCGAGCCTTACTTTCTTAACTCCTATCTGAGCGACGATCGCGCGCAATTTCGCGCCACCCTGACTAACGCTGATCTGGGAAAGCGGGGCGAGCCGAGCTGGCTACCGCGAAATTCGATCAGAATAGATCGCGGATGGGTCCTCGACGGCGCCGCGCTGTACCATCGTGTTACGCTTCGCAATTACGTCCGCGCACCGGTCGAAGTCGAACTCGATTTTTTCTACCGCGTCGATTTCGTCGATGTCTTCGAAGTACGCGGCCTTCGTCGTGAACGTCGCGGCCAGATGCTCAGTGCCGCCATCGACGGCAGCCAGATCGAGCTTAGTTACAGTGGTCTCGACAACCTCAGACGCTCGACCGAGATTCGCTTTGATTGTGCTGCGAGCGAGATCAACGAGCAGCGCGCGCTATTCGTGCTGCGTCTTGAGCCCGGCGAAACCCGCACGCTCGAGTGCCGGATCACGGCCGGTGAGCAATCGCGCCCTGGGCGCTCGGTCCAGGGTGCCGGCAACTTTCGCGCGGCGCTCGAGGAAAGGCAATCCGAGCTGGCCGGGTTTCGTAACGGATGGGCCAGCATTACGGCGAGCAACAACGAGTTCGCAACGATGATCCGGCGTGCGGCCGTCGATCTAACATCGCTTGTCACGCATGCCGAGGCCGGCGGCGCATTCATCATGGCCGGCGTTCCCTGGTTCGCAACGCTCTTCGGACGCGACAGCATAATAACGGCGCTATCAATATTGCCGTTTCATCCTGAAATCGCCATTGGAACTTTGCGGACGCTTGCAAGGCTTCAGGGCGCCGCGCTCAACGAAGCGCGCGACGAGCAGCCGGGCAAGATCGTTCATGAGATCCGAAGCGGTGAGATGGCAGCTACGGGCGAAGTTCCGTTTGGCCGCTACTACGGCAGCGTGGATGCAACGCCGCTTTTTTTGTGGCTGTATGGGCGTTGCATCGAGGCGAGCGGCGACCTCGATCTCGCCAACGAGCTGTGGCCCAACGTCGAACGGGCCATCGAGTGGATCGAACGATGGGGCGATCGCGATGGCGACGGCTACGTCAAATACTTGCGCGAAACTCCACGTGGGCTCGCCAACCAGGGCTGGAAGGATTCCGCGGATGCGATCTTTCATCACGACGGCCGTCTTGCACCTCCTCCGATCGCACTTGCGGAAGTGCAGGGCTACGTCTATGCCGGGTGCTCGAGTGTGGCATCGGTCGCGGCACGCCTTGGGCATCGTGAGGTCGAGGATCGGCTTCTCACGCGCGCAGCAGCCCTGAAGCGATCTTTCGAGCGCGATTTCTGGCTCGATCGCGAGGGTATGATCGCCTTGGCGGTCGACGCTGACGGGCAACCCTGCCGCGTGATGACGTCGAACGGTGCGCATTGCCTCGCCACCGGCCTCGTCGATGGCGACCGTGCGATCGCGATGTGCCGGCGCCTCCTTGCCGACGATATGTATTCCGGATGGGGAATTCGTACGCTCTCGCGTAATGAACAGCGCTACAATCCGATGAGCTATCACAATGGCTCGGTGTGGCCGCATGACAACGCGATGGCGGCACTCGGCCTCGCGCGTGCGGGTGATCACGCCGGCGTCATTGAGCTCCTCGAGGGTCTGTCCGAGGCATGCGTGCAGCTCAACACTTCGAGTCTGCCCGAACTCTTCTGCGGCTTCAGGCGCGAGCCGGGACTGGGTCCGGTGCCATATCCGGTCGCGTGCTTTCCGCAAGCCTGGTCGGCGGCGAGTGTTTTCATGATCCTGCAGGCGATGCTTGGGATGCGCGTGCTCGGATTCGAGCGCCGCGTCGTATTCGACACGCACCTGATTCCGTCGTGGTTGGATTGGCTGAGCATCGACGGACTCAAGGTTGGCGATGGCCGCGTCTCGTTCGTGCTGCGTCGCTCCCCCAATGGCGCCGCGATCGAAGTGAAGGAAAAATCAGGGGACGTTCGCGTCGAAGTCTGACGACGCCTGTGTCCCCGATGTTGTGCCTTTCACCGATGGCGTCGCGGCCGCGGCGGCACCGGGCGACACAACCGGTGTCGGAGTAAGGTGCTGTCCGAGTGACGCTGTTGCAGTCGGGACAGGAGTAGGCGTCACGGTCGGCGTGTCGGTCGCAGTCCGAGTAGGCGTCGGCTTCGCGGTTGGTGTGTCGGTCGCAGTCGAAGTCGGCGTCGGCGTTGCGGTCGGCGTGTCGGTCGCAGTCGGTGTAGGCGTCGCCGTCGCGGTCGGAGTGTCGGTCGCAGTCGGTGTAGGCGTCGCCGTCGCGGTCGGAGTGTCGGTCGCAGTCGGTGTAGGCGTCGCCGTCGCGGTGGATGTGGCAGTCGCAGTCGGAGTTGCCGAGGGCGTTGGCCGGATCCAGGTGATCGGCTCGCGGACCCGGATCAGCGTAGCGCTATGTTCGGCGCGTGCTTCAGTCATTTCTCCCGTGGCCACGAATTTATTGGTCAAGGGATCGAAGATTTCCGCCGTGGAGAGCAGCTTGTAATCCGGAGTCCATCCACCCGCGATAAGCACGCTTCCATCAGGCAGGAGGGTAGCCGAATGTCCGGAGCGCGCTTCGACCATCTTTGGTCCCGCGATGAACTTTCGCGACACCGGATCGTAAAACTCGGCGGAATTATCGCCGCGGCCGCCTGCCAGCAGAACCCGTCCGTCGCGCAGGAGAGTCGCCGTATGTCCGGCCCGGCTTTGATTCATCTTAGGGCCGCGCCGAACCATTTGGTGCGCCGGGTCGAAAATTTCGCTGGTATCGACGGCCTCGCTCCTGGTGAATGGGCTGCCGCCCGCGATCAAAACGCGCCCGTCGGCTAACAGCGTGGCAGTGTGATAGACGCGGTTGTCGTCGAGCTGGCCGGCAAAGTGAAACTTTTCATCGCCGGGATCGTAGACTTCGAGTTTCTGGAATCCGCCCCCCGCGATCAGCACGCTGTCGTCGCGCAGCAGGGTTGCGGTATGGCCGTGTCGACTCGACGCCATCGCGCCGGTCTCGGAAAAGGTGTTCGTCAGGGGATCGTACAGTTCCGCCGTTTTCGGGTCGCCGCCGACTATCAACACTCTCTCGTTCTTCAGCGTCGTCGCGGTCGGCTTATCGCGGGAAAATTTCATACTCGGCGCCACGACGAACTGGCCGTCAGCTGAATTGAAAAGTTCGGCGCTCCGAATGATCCATGGCATTACCGGTCCGGGAAACACGGTCGGGGGCACCAGCAGAGTATTGATGCCGCCGGCGATGAGGACTTGGCCTTCGCCAACCGGAGCTGCGGCAAATTGGTCGCGATGCTCGTTCATATCGGCGATCGGGAAGAATCGGCGCGCGGCCGGATCGTAGATCTCAGCCGAGTTCAACACCCCCGGACTTTTCCCTGTCGGCTGATCGAGTAAGCCAGTACCGCCCGCAATCAGGACCACCGGTTTCAGTGCCGGGCGCACGGGCGACGGTGTGGCCGTCGCGCTATGCGGGTGACGTGGCTTGCGCCGTTGGCGCGCGAAGGCCGTCGCACAGCAGACGCCAGCGGCAAGCGCACTCAGAAGAAATACGCGCAGCGTCCGGGCAGCGAGCGAGCCTGCGAGACCCGCACTCATCTGCGCGCCTGACGGGTACGCGCGGGGTCTGTGGGCCACGGATCGTGTCGAACTTCATTCCATTTCGATTCGAGCGCCGCTTGCTCCAGCGTCAATCCGCGGGTTTCATCGATGAAGAGCCCGAAGATCAGCGCGCTCGGAAGACCGAGCAACGCAAGGTAGCGAATGACCCGCGCAAGTCCGCCGAGCGGTCCTATTAACGCCGCGATCAGGACCTGCGCGAGCATCGCGAAAGCCGCTGCAGTTATGCCCTGCCAGCCAATCATGGTGGTGCGCAGCGCGGCGGGGAAAAGTTCCGTCGCCGCGGAGTTGGCTCCGACCGTCATCACATCGGATGCGAATTTGAACCAGCAATACGAAACGATGAGCCACATGAACGGCCATCGCACCAACTCCGGCGGACCCAGGTAGAAGGCGAACGCGCCCAGCCATGCCGCGCCACCCATGAAGACCACCGTCGGCACTCGCCCGAACCGCTCCGACATCCACGCGCCCAGCGGGAATCCAATCATGCCGACGCCCGTTCCGGTGACTACCAGCGTGCTCGCGACTATTGGTGACAGTCCCAGGATGGAGACCGCCTCAAAGTAGAGCCAGCCGTTTACCGCGGTCCCTGCAATCGTATCGAGTGCGGCGCAGGCCAGCAGCGCGATCGATCGTCGCCGATAAAGCGGATGGAAAATGTCGTAGAAGCGGCTGCGCTTCGCCGTCCCGCTCGAGGCCGCGCGCGACCATTGTGATTGCGCCGGTAGCATCATCGCCACCGGCGCTGCAAGCAAAATCCCCGCTGCCGATGGCGCCATCAGCCAGCGCCAGGAATACCCCCACGCTAACAGGAACGGCACGATCAAGTACCCGAGCATTCCGCCGAATGCGCTCGCGAAAGCCGCGACCGCCTGCCCGCGAGCGCGCTGCTTGACTGGAAGTTCCTCGGCCAGCAGGACGATTGCAGATGAAACTGATCCGCCGAGCAGGGCGGAAACGAGTATTTCTAACACCGCGAATATTGTGGCGTTGGGAGCCAGCGCAGCCCCCAATGAGAACAGCGGTGCGAGTATCAGGCTGCCGATGATCACCAGGCGGCGTCCGACGCGATCCGCCAGACGCGCAAGCAGAAGTGAGCCGAATGCCGATATCGCCATCCAGGCGAAGAGTTTGGCCAGTTTACTTTCGTCGAGCGCAAAGCTCTTCGCGATCCATGGCGATGCGACACCGACGATCGACAGAGTATAGCCCTGGTAGAGCAGCAAGATGACGATCGCGCCGACAGTCGCGATCGTACGCCGTTGAAGCGCCGGGAGTGGCTGCGCCAAATCGCTTGCGCAAACCTCATCTGCCGCCGCGGGCGGACTGATCATGTGCCTCGCCACAATGCACCCAGGTCGTCTATTCACAAGCGAAATCCACGCCATCGCATATAGCGGGGGTGAGAGTGCTTACTGATTGGGCATCTCGAAAGGCAGTGTCCCTAATCCATATCGGTTACTCAGCCTTTCCATATCGTCAGCGAGGCGACGATTTCGTACACGGCAATTCCAAAAAACTCGCCCTAAGCAGAAAATCGCTCGCGCAAATTCGGCAACGCCCAAGGCATGCGCATTGCTCTGTCCCAAGAAAGACCCTCTTTAATTCTTTCGCGACTTGTCAATCAGGTGTTTGCCGTGGATCCGGATCAGGTAAAGTTTTCTCAATCGGTAATTTTTAGATTTATTGGATGCATCAGGCCGCAGCTCCGTCTGGTAGTGGGAGCGGCTCTGATGGGCGTGGGAAAATTCACCCTCCCGCTCGCATTTCCGCTTGCCTTTAAGTACGTGATTGATGTCCTGCTGACTTCACCCGCAAAATTCGACAGCGTAACAATCCTGATCGATAGATGGTGCGCCGGCCTTTCACATTTGGCGGGTTATGCCGTGACGCCCAACAGTAAACTCGCGGTATTGAGTATCGTCATGCTGGTGCTCTACGCGCTTCAGTCGCTCGCCAGCTTCTATCGTAACTATTGGGCGGGTATTGCGGGTAACCGGCTGATTTTCGATCTCCAGTGTCGATTGTTCTCGCATCTGCAGCGGCTTCCGCATTCGTTTTTCGATCGCAACCCCTCGGGCGCGATCGTCTCGCGCGTGCTCAACGACGTTCAGCAGGCCAACGAACTGGTAGGGTCCGCGCTCATCGACGTCTGGATGGACGGCATTTCGCTGATGCTGGTGGTGGCTGCCTTGTTCGCGCTCGACTGGCGACTCGCCCTCGTGGCGATTTGTATCGCACCGCTTTGGGTTACCTTTATGAGGTTTTTCTCGCCGCGCATCAAAGCGGTGAGCCATCGAATGCAAGAGACCGTCGAAGAGATTGCCGGCGAAGTTTATGAACGCGTCGCCGGAGCCAGCACGGTCAAGTCCTTTTGCCGGGAGGAATACGAGGTCGAGCAATTCCGCTGTCGGGCCGAGCGCTTGTCCGATCGCATGATTGACAAGGTGACGCTCGCGGCGCGCCAGGAGATGTTGATTCAACTGCTGACTCGCGCCGCGCCCACCGTAGTGATCTGGGTTGGCGCAGCGATGATCATGCGCGGAACCATGACGCTGGGCACGATGATCGCCTTTTTCTCATATCTCGGTTTTCTCTATCTCCCGTTGGAAAGATTTGCGCAGCTATCGGTCGTGGTTTCGGCATCGATGGCGGCAATCGAGCGTATCTTCGCGTTTCTCGATCTGAATCCTGAGATAAAAGATCATCCGCTCAGTCGTCCGTTTGCGGTGAAGAATGGAACAGTTGAGTTCAATGACGTGTCATTCGGTTATGCCGCACCGCATGGGAAGCCGACACGGTTGGTGTTGGAGAACTTGAAACTGCACGTCCCCGGCGGTTATCGAGTCGCGCTGGTTGGCCGGTCAGGCGCCGGCAAGACGACCATGGCGAGCCTGATTTCGCGCTTCTATGAGGCGACCCGCGGCCGCGTCCTAATCGATGGCCGCGACGTACGCCATTACACGCTGAAGTCCCTGCGTGCGCAAATCGCGCTGGTAGCGCAGGACGCGCTGCTCTTCAGCTCCAGTATCAGAAACAATCTGCGCTACGCGCGCCCCGATGCTACCGACGAGATGCTGTGGCGTGCCCTCGAAATGGCAAACCTTGCTGATTTTGTCGCAAGCCTGCCGGAGGGATTGGACACTATCATCGGCGAACGCGGCGTTAAAGTTTCGGGCGGCCAACGTCAGCGTCTCGCGATTGCGCGCGCCTTCCTCAAGGACTCGAAGATAATCATTCTCGACGAGGCCACTTCAGCCGTGGATTCGAAATCGGAGAACCAGATTCACGAAGCTATGGAACTATTGATGGAAGGCCGTACGGTATTTTTGATCGCTCATCGGCTACGCAGTGCCGTCACCGCAGACCTGGTCGTCGTAATGGACCGCGGGCGCATCGTCGAGACAGGCATACATTCGGAGCTGATACGCCGCAGCGGCACCTACGCGGCGCTCTTCAACGAGCAAGCTCGAGGGCTTCAGCTGGAATCGCAGGCGGGCCACGAATCGCACTCACGAATGGCGTCAGTCTGAGGAAAGTGACCCTGGCAGAACGCATACGTCGAGAGGGTCATCGGCTCGCCCCGTCAAGAGTGTCTGGATCACGTTGTGATCTTCAACGAGCGCCTCTACGCTCGGTACTCTTCCCCTATTTCGATTAGCTAGCACGGTTCTCAGCCGAACGGCGCGAGCCAGTGAGAGTTGAGCTCGTGTCAGTGCAATACCGCTCAGCAGATTACAATTTTCAGCATATTGGCAATTTTCAGCATATTGAATGATACTGCTTCTCGAACTGTACGTAGCGCCAGCGCTGGCCGAACACAGCACGTCGCGCACTAATGGGGTACTCCCGTAAAGGCCTGATCTTCGCTGGAAAATCATTCGTACCGACGGCGGAACTCACAAGGAACCCAAAATGAATGCAGCAGTCCGTATCGACCCTGAGACAGGCCTGAAAGTCTTCGACACGCGAGCGGCCAAGTCGTCCGAAAAGATTGCCGGCAAGGGCTATTCCGTCCTCACTGATCAGAAGCTGAAGGAGCTGCCGGAAATGCCGGCTGGCGCGACTTTCAATGCGGAAGAGCAGGCCAGGTACCTCGCGTTCAAGGAAGCCCGGCGCGGCGCCGCCGACTACACGACCATGGAAGGCGAGTTCAAGAAATATCTGGACGACGTCTATTCGGAGCCACCGATCCCGCGCGAAGCGCTGACCGACGAGTGCGAGATCCTGGTGGTCGGCGCCGGCTTCGGCGGACTGCTGCTGTGGCATAGGCTGAGCGAAGCCGGCTTCACAGACGTGCGTTTCTGCGAGAAGGGCGGCGACGTCGGCGGCACCTGGTACTGGAACCGCTATCCCGGTATCGCCTGCGACGTCGAATCCTATAGCTACCTGCCGTTGCTGGAGGAAATGGGTTACGTCCCGTCGATGAAGTTCGCCTCGGGCTTCGAGATCCTCGAATACTGCCAGAAGATGGCCCAGAAGTTCGGTTTCTACGACCACTGCCTGTTCCACACCACGGTCGAGGCGACGACCTGGGACGAGGCATCCGGCCGCTGGATCGTCAAAACGGATCGCGGCGACAAGATGCGCGCGCGCTTTGTGATCCTGGCCAACGGCATCCTGACGACGCCGAAGCTGGCGCGCATCGCCGGCATGGAAAAGTTCCAGGGCGAGTCCTTCCACACCTCGCGCTGGAACTACAACATCGACCTGCGCGGCAAAACGGTCGGCATCATCGGCACCGGGGCGACGGCCGTACAGGCGGTGCCGGAGCTCGCCAAGACTGTCGGGCAGCTTTACGTCTTCCAGCGCACGCCGTCCTCGATCGACGTGCGCGACCAGCGCGCGACGACCGACGAAGAGCGGGCGACCTGGGCCAACGAGCCTGGATGGGCCCGGGCAAGGCGCGCGCGGTTCTCGAAGATATCGGCCGGTCGCAGCGCCATCCAGGCCAACGATGACTACCTGGCCGGCAAGATTCGGGACCTCAAGAAGCCCAGGAAATACGAGCGTGAGCTGACCCCGGAGGAGCTGACCGAGAAACAGCTCGATTCCAACTTCCGCATCATGGAGCAGATCCGGGCGCGCGTGGACGCGATCGTCAAGGACCCGAAGACAGCGGCGGCGCTGAAGCCCTACTACCCGTATGGTTGCAAGCGGCCGACCTTCCACGACGAATACCTGCCGGCGTTCAACCTGCCGCACGTCCATCTGGTCGACACCGCACCGCGTGGCGTGTGCGAGATCAACGGGCGCGGCGTCGTCCATGAGGGGGTCGAATATCCGCTCGACGTGCTGATCTACGCGACCGGGTTCCAGTGGATGGGTACCTCGACCTTCAACATGGTCACCGGCCGCGGCGGCCGCACCCTGAAGGAGAAGTGGGAGACCGAGGGGACCAGGACTTTCCTCGGACTGCATAGCCACGGCTTCCCCAACCTCTTCATCGTCACCGGTCCGCAGGGAGGCGGTGGCAGCTTCAACTTCACCGACGCGATCGACGCGCACAGTGACTATGTTGTGTGGATGCTGCAGACCATGCGGGAGCGCGGCGCGCGCATCGTGGATGTCCGCAAGGAACCGGAAGATGCCTATGCGGAGCATTGCCGCGACGTGGACATAGCGACTGCGCCGCTGCGCGATTGCATCTCCTACTATAACGGTGAAGGTAACGCGGCGCCGGGGAGCCTCGCCTATTACGGCGGGGGCAAGTGGCACAAGCACCGTATCGCGGCGCAGTCGACGCTAGAGCCCTATGTGTTCGAAGGCGGAGAGCCTACTGTTTCGGTGGCGGCCAAATGAAAACTACTGGGCACGCTCCAGACTGGTTGGCGGAGAGGGGGGGATTCGAACCCCCGGTCCCACGAGGGGACACGTGATTTCGAGTCACGCCGGTTAAACCAGACTCCCGAACCTCTCCGCGCCTCGGCAGCATTGCAGCATTTATTGTCGAACCAGGACAGTCAAGCGCGCGCTCCGCGAATGATTCGCGCGCGCAGAGGGCCAATCGGCGCGCTTTCCGGACTTCGCCGGAATTTGCTAGCGTGGGAGCCGTTACCAGGCCGCGGCCGAGGAGCGCAACGATGCGATCAAGTTCAACGTCCAGTCTGATTCCGACCACGTTCGATACCTGCTTCCAGCGCTCGTACGCGTCCGAGGCGCCCGACCTGCGGCGGCTCTACGAGAACGCCAAGCGCGATCAGTGGAACGCCTCGCGCGACATCCAATGGACGACGCCGGTCGACCTCGAGCGCGGCATCTTCGCCGATGAGCTGATCGATGGCCACGGCACTGCGGCGCTCGAAAAACTCGACCAGCGAGGCTTCGCCGCGCTGAACGTCGAGTTCTCATGCTGGCGACTGTCGCAGCTCCTGCATGGCGAAGAGGGCGCCATGCTCGCGTGCAGCCAACTGGTCGACATGGTGCCGGGCAACGACGCCAAATTTTTCCAGGCGACCCAGGTGGTCGACGAGGCGCGCCACGCCGAAGTCCTGAGCCGCTATCTTGCGGAAAAATGCGGCGGGCGCATTTACCCGATGACCGGCAATATCAAGACGCTGTTCGACTATATTCTCGGCAACGGCAAATGGTTCGTTAAGACCGTCGGCCTCCAGCTCCTGGCGGAGACCTTCGCAGTCGCGCTGTTCCGGTTGCTGATGGAGACGGCGCAGGATCCCCTGCTCAAGGAAATCTGCCGGCGGATTCTTGCCGACGAGGCGCGTCACATGGGATTTTCGGTGCTCAGCCTGCCCGACGAGATTGCCGGGTTGAACGCCGGCGACCTGCACGAGCTCGAGGACTTCACGCGCGAGGCGCTGGTCCTGGTGCTCACCGGCCAGTTCCCCAAGGAAGCATACGAGGCGATCGGGATGAACGACGCCGAGATCGAAGCGGTGCGCCACGTGCGCAAAGTCGTCGCGGCGGGCAACGACTTCGCGTACTTCCGCAAGCTATTCAAGCGCGAGATGCATACCACCGTCGTGGCCAACATGAAGAAGGTCGGGCTGTTGAACGTGCGCACGACCAAGTTCATGAACGAGATGGGCATCGACACCAGCATCGCAGTCGCCGCCTGATGGCTACCGCGGTTCGCGTCAACGGCGGCGTCGGCTGGCGCGCGCAACTCGGCTCGCGCCTGGTATCGGCGGAAGAGGCCGCATCGCACGTCAAGTCGGGCGATCACGTCTGCCTGTCGCTGGCGCAGGCGACGCCGTTCACGATGTGCCCGGCGCTCGCGGCCCGGCTGATGGAGATCGACAACGTGGTGCTGAACCACGCGGCGGCGGCATTCAACTGGGATCTCCCCGGAATCGGCGAGCGCTTCAAGCTCGAATCGTTTTACGTCAGTCCCTACGATCGCCCGCTCTATTCGCGCGGCGGCGCCGAATTCAAGCCGTTGGTGTATTACCGCGCGGGCGTGCTGCCGCATGCGCTCGAGAACTTCAACGTTTTCATCATGACCGTCTCGGCGCCCGACGAGCGTGGCTTCGTGAACTTCGGCGACGCCCAGATCATGTCGAAGCTGCTGGCGCGCGCGGCCACCCTGGTGATCGCCGAAATCGACGAGAGCTTCGTGCGCATCGGCGGCGACAACTCGATTCATATTTCCGAGATCGACTACTTCGTCGAGCGCACCATCGGCCCGCCCAACGTGGTGGTACCGCCGCCTTCCGAGGAAGAGCAGCGCACCACTGCGACCGTCTGCGCGATGGTCGCGAAGGAGTTGATCCCCGACCGCGCGACGATCCAGGTTGGCGTCGGCTCGATGTCCGGGATGCTCATGCATCACCTGCACGATCATCACGACCTCGGGATGCAGACGGAGATAATCCCGTGGGGCACCACGACCCTGGTACGCGAGGGCGTGATGACCGGCAAGTACAAGAAGATTTTCCCGGAGCTGGTGGTCGGAAGCGGATTCGCGGTGCTGACTCCGCGCGAGGAACTCGAATACGCCGACGGCCATCCGGGATTCCAGCTCTACGATTTCAACACCACCGACGATCTACGGCTGATCGCTCGCGAAGAGGGGCTGATTTCGATCAACAACATCCTCGCGATCGATTTGACCGGCCAGGCCAACGGCGAATCGATCGGCCCGATGATGTACACCGGCACCGGCGGTCAGACCGTATTCGTGATCGGCGCGTGCATGGGCGGGGGCAAGACCATTCTGGTCACGCCGTCGACCGCGATGGTCAAGGGTCAGCGCGTGTCGCGGATCATGCCGGGCCTACCGCCGGGGAGCGTGGTGACGTCGCCGCGCGGCTTCGTTCATTACGTCGCCACCGAGTATGGAATCGCGACGCTGAAGGCCAAGTCGATTCGCGAGCGGGCCAACGAATTGATCGCGATCGCGCACCCCGACTTCCGCTCGGAGCTAGCCGCCGAAGCGAAGCGATTGTACAGCGTCTGAGCCGCGGCCTTCGGTTTCGGCTCGAGTTGTACCCTATATCCGACTTTAAGGTCCCCATGAGACCCCTTGTGCGCGAACTGCTTTAGCTTCCGGTAGTGAAAGCCGTCACGATTGAAGTGTGACGACTTCGATTCAACGACACAGCTACGCGATCGACGCGGCATTCGTGCGTGTCGCCTCCGCGGCGCCCGCCCCAGCGCACTTAAGGCCGCCGGTCGCGTTCTTTCGAATCCCATGCTCGGAATGGAGTTCTTTCACGATACCAATCGCTAGCGCTACTTTTGCTTTGAAATCTGGGGAATATTTCTCGCGCTCGTTGGGGCATATTTCTTGCGCTTTGATTTGAAACGCTCGAGGCGGCTGGCGCCGCTCGCGGAATTGCAGGCTTCTTCTCGCAAGTCGGATTTCGGTTCCATGCACCTCGCATCATCATCAAGGATCTCTCAGGACAACCGAAATGGACATGCCAGGAAATTATACAGCCAGTAGAGAATTCTTCACCTCGACTATTTCCACTCGAAGACTCGTCTATACGGTCGTAGCAGCTTTGCTTATGGTCGCGCTCACCGCGATCGGCTCCAACGCATCCGACGCGAGCTCAACTGACACGCCTGATTCCTCATCTGCACAGAAGCCGGGCTCTCCCGCGGCCGACGCTGAATCCGGCGCGACGCTCGCACCGATCGCGCGCCGGATCGTAGGCGGCGAATTCGATCTCACCGTCGCGGAGGGCGACTCTTTTACCAGCATCGGTTCGCGATTCGGCGAGAGCCCCAAGGTTTTGGCGCTAGAGAACGACCAGCAGGTTACCGACCGTCTCCATGCCGGCCGGGTTATCCATGTCGACGATCGTCATATCGTTCCCGTCGAAGGATCCGATTTGATCGAAGTGAACCTCCCGCAGCGGATGCTCTTTCATTTCGAGGGTGGCCAGTTGACCGGATCCTATCCGGTCGCTATCGGGCAACCGGGCAAGCAATGGCGGACGCCGATTGGCTCGTTCACGGTGATCCAGATGCGCGAAGATCCGACCTGGCGCGTGCCGGCGTCGATTCAGCACGAAGAGGAAGCACAGGGTAAAGAGGTCGTGGACGAGATCGACCCCGGGCCCAACAATCCGCTGGGCAAATACTGGATCGGGCTCAGTTTCCCGGTGATCGGCATTCACGGCACCAATCATCCGATCAGCGTATACAGCTACCGAACCCATGGATGCGTCCGGTTGCGTCCAGACGATATCGAGGCGCTGTTCAAGAATGTCGATCTGAATGATCGCGGCGAAATTATCTACTTGCCACTGATGCTGGCGCGGTTAGACGACGGGCGGATTTTCCTCGAGAGCGAGCTGGACATTTACAACAAGGGAACAGGCGGAATCGCAGCAGTGCGCGCCCTGGCGCAGGCCAATGGGATTGACGATCAGATCGACTGGTTTCGCGCGCAAGAAGTAGTGGACAACCAGGAAGGAATCGCCCGCGAGGTGACGCTCAATTCCGAACCCACGCAGCGAACGCCGGCACATATAATGACAGCGAGCAATGAGCGAACACCGCCGACCGCAAAGCAGACATCGCGCGGATTTGTCGCGATCGCGCTTCCTCCGCGTTAGCCCAGGCTGCGCAACTGAATGTTATGCCCGCAGCCGCACGCGATCAGGTCGGTCGGGTATTGTAGACGCCGGCGAAGCCGGGCGGACGCCATCCCTTGTTCGCACACGGGAAGCATACGGTGAAATATTTGCGGCGGCCGTCCTCGGCGCCAGTGAGGCTCACCGCGCTCTCGGTGGAGACGGACTTGCCGCAGGCCACGCAGATCGCGACCAGCGATTTGTTGTCCTTGGCTTTTTCAGAAGGCATCGAAGTTACGGTTACAGTTAAAGTGGGAAGACGCCGCGCGCGTTGTCGCCCAGCAACTTGCGCTGACGCTCGAGGCTGAGGGCCGCGATATTCTCGCGAATCAGGCGCGGAGCCTCGAGCGTGGAATCGATATGCGGAAAATCGGAACCCCACAACACGTGCTCCTCGCCGAGCAGGTCCATCGTGGAGCCGATGGTGCGCTCCTCGGGCTCGGCGACCACCCAGATGTTGCGGCGGAAATATTCCGACGGTTTGAGCGCGGTCGGAAAGGTCCACCCCAGGTGCTCATACTTCTCGTCCATCCGGTCCATGATGTACGGCGCCCATCCGCATCCCGCCTCGACGCATAACACCTTGAGCCGCGGGAAGCGGTCGAAGAGCCCGTCGGACACCATCGTCATCGCCGCCGGCACCACCATCGCGAAGCCGCCCAGCGCAAAGCCATAGACGGCACGAAATTCGCCGGGCTGGTAAAAGGTGCCGAGCAATCCTGGCGCGCGGTTGAAACGCACGATCACGTGAAGACAAGCCGGAATGCCGGCGTCCTCGCATTCGTGCCATATCGGGTCGAAGTCCGAATGCGAAAAACGCTTGCCGTTGATCGTTTCAGGCGCGAGAAAAATGCCCTTGAAGCCCAGCTTGAGGCATCGGCGCAGCTCCGCGAGCGCGGAAACCGGCTCCTGGAGCGCCAGATGCGCGATCGGAATCACGCGGCCGTGGGCGCGGCTGGAAAACTCGAATACCCAATTGTTGTAAGCGCGCGCATACGCGGCGGCAAGTTCGTTGTCCTTCACATCCCAGAGGATTCCGACCGTGGGGAACAGCACGCCCTTGTCGACGCGCCATTCGTCCAGCATCTTGACGCGCTCTTCGGGGTTGTAGCTGGCGAGCGGACAGCCATCGAGATAGCTGACCTGGCCCGGGACAAAGAGCGTGTGGCGCGGCAGGTTGGCGCCGCCGAGTCCGCCCAGCGTGCCTCGCAACAGCGGCTGATTGTCGATCATCAGGACTTCCATGCCGTCGACGGGGTCCTTGACGATGCGGATCGCGCGGTCGCGAAAGCGCGGCTCGATGAAGCGGTCCCACAAGTCGGGCGGCTCCATCACGTGCGAGTCACAATCCACAATCAGATGTTCGGCTGAGCTCACGTGAAGAATCTAACACGCGCCGCGCTATGGAATGAAACCTGCGCGACGCACAGAGAATCAGCGGTTGACGAACGCCGCGCCGATCGCCACGCCGATCATTAGCGCGGCAGCGATCATGATAAGAGTCGCAGCGCCGTGCGCGCGACTCTGCTGCGCCGCGGTGATCGGCGTCTCGACGTGCGCCGAATGAAGCCCCGAATGGTAGCCCTCATGCGAGGTGTAGTAGATCCCGGTACCCGGGATGTCGAAGGTCTTGCGGATTCCGGTGCTGCCGATCGTCACGTGAGCGCCGCGCATCCCCACAGTCACGCTCGGCCCGGATTTCGACACGTTGACCGAGAGGCCGGGAAAGACGCGCACGCGCCGATAGAAGCGGAAGTTACCCATCGCTGGAAGAAATTATAGTTCAGGCGATTGGGCGATCGCAGCACTAAAAGATCGGAACAAGAAAAAATCGGCGCGGCGGACGCGCGCGACGCTGCAATTGAGGCGCTTGATGTCGTTCAGCGGTAGTGGCGCATCAGGCCAACGACGACGCCGCGAATCGCGAGGTCGCCGCTGTTCACCATGATCGGCTGCATCGCAGCGTTGGCAGGCTGTAATCTCACGCTGCCGTCGGACTCGCGGAAGAACTTTTTCACGGTCGCCTCGTTGCCGACCAGCGCCACCACGGTCTCGCCATTGTCGGCGGAGTCGCGGCTCTCGACGATTATATAGTCGCCATCGCGGATGCCGTCTTCGATCATCGAGTCGCCTTTCACGCGCAGGCAGAAGGTGTCGTCGCGACGGATGAATTCCTCCGGGACGCTGATCGTCTCCCGCGTCTCGATCGCTTCGATCGGCGCGCCCGCGGCAACCCGCCCGAGCAGCGACAGGCGCGTCGCATTGGGACGCTTGCGCTGCTCGACAGCGACCTCGAGCGCGCGGCTATGATTATGCACGCGGCGGATGAATCCCTTCTGCTCGAGATTGTTGAGATGCTTGTGCACGGTCGCGAGCGAGGAAAGCCCGAAATACTGACCAACTTCCGCAAGCGTCGGCGCGTAGCCGTGCTCGCTGATATAGTTCTCGAGGTAATCGACCAATTGCTTCTGCCGCTTGGTGAGAGTGGCCATCGTTACATCCCCCCGGCCGGTCGCAGTGCATACGCAGGCATACCGCATAATGGCGAATATATGGCGAAGATGCAAGCAGGCCGTAATCGTCTCGATTTGAGGAGTGCGATGCCGACGCGCGCAAGTTCGCGAGGTTTCGCCCGCCTATCGTGACGCATATTCTCGGATCGACTCGACGCATATTCTTGAGACTCGCGCGGTCATTCTGATGGCGAAATTGCGCATCATATTCGAGAACGGCGACCCCGAACGCGTGATCGAATTCGATCCGGCCAAGGCGCCTTTCCATCACGACGGAAAGCCCGGCTCGATCCTCGACGTGATGCTCGGCAACAAGATCCATCTCGAACACGCGTGCGGAGGAAACTGCGCGTGCACCACCTGCCACGTGATCGTCAAGCAGGGCTTCAACAAGCTCGGCGAGGCGAGCGAGCAAGAAGAAGACCTGCTCGACAAGGCGCCGGGACTCACGCCCACTTCGCGCCTGGGATGCCAGGCAGTGATCGAGGACCCCAACGCGGAAATCGTAGTCGTGGTGCCACGCTATACGATCAATCAGATCAGCGAGGCCGCGGAAGAATAAGATGACTCGCGTTCGCATTCGAATTGACGCGACTTGCGCTCAGGCACGCCGATGAGCGAAGTAGCGCCGCCCGCCGCGCCGCGCGTGCGCGGCTCGGGAAGCTTGCGCGTCGAGCGCGTTTTCGATCACGCCAGCGACACGCGCTCGATCTTCGCGTCGCTGGCCGGTGGCGGCCGCCTCAAGTTCACGCCCGGGCAATTCATCTCGATCTCGATTCCGCTTGCCGACGAGACCCGCACCCGCCCCTATACGATCGCGTCGAGTCCCGAAGACGACGGGCCGCTGGAGCTGATCTTCAATCGCGTGCCGGGCGGCCGCGGCGTCCAATGGATGTTCGAGCGCGCGCCGGGCGACGTCATGGACTTCACCGGGCCGTTCGGCACCTTCACGATCGATCGCCCGCCGGAGGCCGAGACGGTGTTCATCGCCGAGGGCACCGCGATCGCGCCGATTCGGCCGATGCTCCGCCGCGCCCTTGGCGCCGCGGAGCATCGGCCGATACATGTGCTCTACGCGGCCGACCGCGACGAGCATCTGCTGTACCATGCCGAGTTCGCGCGCATCGCCACCGACGATGTGCGCTTCGCCTTCAAAACGATCGTCGCAGCGCCGCTGGCGCTTTACGATCGTTTATATGATCGCGTCGAGCGCCGATGGGTGAGCGGTGACGCGGAACGGACGCGGCAGTTCTACATTTGCGGCGTCGGCAAAGGCGTCGTGCGCATCCGCGATTTGTTACGCGGCGCCGGCTACGAGCGCCGCGCCGTCCACTACGAGCAGTGGTAGCGCGCGCGCCGCGCGCGCTACCACTGCTCGCATCCGCCGAGGCCGCCGCACCGGCACGAGGCCGCGCACTTCGTGCCCGGCCTCGTGCCGGCGCGGCCGGCGCCCTCCCCTCTACAGCCTCACGCGCCGGCCAGCGTTTAGTAGCTGGGCATTGCTGGCATCGAAGGCATCGCCGCCGGAATCTTCGAGGTCAGGCCACCGGTCGCGTTGCTGACCGCGCACGACGCCAGGATGTCGGTCGCATGCTGCGCCACATAGCCTTGCAGCAGGCTGGTCGCGCTCGGCAGCGGAAGGTTGGTACTGCCGGCGAACGTGGTAGCCGCGGCGGTAAGCACGGACGGGCTGCTCAAGAGCGACGGCGAGGCTGCGGCGGGATTCGGTACCTGGCTGCCGATCGCCGAGCATAGCGCGCTGTTCGCGGCGGTCTGCTGATCGCCGGTGAGCGCCGTCGCCGCCTGCTGCGCCGCTTGCGGCACCATCGAGCTGCCGGTGTCCTGCGCGCGCGACTTCGCCGGATGCGCCACCAGCAACGCCACTACGATAGCTGTCAGGAGTGCCGATCGCGTCGACCACTGATAGTGAGCCCTATGAGAGATCATCCTGATTTACCTCGATGCTTACCAATCGCCTCGTTGAAAGACCTTCAAGACCTCCTTCCCACGATCACTCCTCTGCTATATGTCGGCGGTATCTGCGCGTCTAGCGACTGTCGTCATTCGCGGGCCGGGCCGCTATGCTGGCGGTCGCATCAAGCGCCCAGAGAAAGGAGGCACCGCCATGGCTGTAGATGGAAACAAACTGATGGAACTGACGGGCAAGATGCTCGGTGATGTCGGCGCCGCGATGGGCGCCGCTCTCGTCGTCCTCGGCGACGAGTTGGGTTTCTACAAGACCCTGGCCGCCGCGGGACCGCTGAGCAGTGCCGAACTCGCATCGAAGACCGGCACCGTCGAACGCTATGTGCGCGAATGGGCCGCGGCGCAGGCCGCAGCCGGGTACATCAACTACGACGCCGCCTCGCAACGGTTCTCGATGTCGCCGGAGCAGGCGCTGCTGCTGGCCGACGAAGGCGGCCCCGCGTTCTTTCCCGGCATGTACGAGGTGACCGCGGCTGCGATGCGCGATGAGCCCAAAGTCGCCAACGTCTTCCGCAATGGCGGCGGCGTCGGATGGCACGAGCACGACCCGTGTCTGTTCCGCGGCACCGAGCGCTTCTTCCGCCCCGGCTACGCGATGCATCTGGTGGCGGAGTGGATTCCCGCGCTCGACGGCGTCAAGGAGAAACTCGAGCGCGGTGCGCGCGTCGCGGACGTGGGATGCGGTCATGGCGCATCGGTGATCCTGATGGCGCAGGCGTTTCCGAAATCGCAGTTCATCGGCTTCGACTATCACGAGCCGTCGATCGTGCGCGCCCGGGAACTGGCGCGCGCGGCCGGCGTTGCCGATCGCGCCCGCTTCGAGCGCGCCACCGCCAAGGACTATCCCGGCACCTACGACTTGGTAGCGTTCTTCGACTGCCTGCACGACATGGGCGATCCGGTCGGCGCCGCTGCCCACGTCAAGAGCACGCTCGCCAACGATGGCACCTGGATGGTGGTCGAGCCGTTCGGCAACGATCGGATGGAGGACAATTTCAATCCGATCGGGCGCGTGTTCTACGCCGCATCGACAATGATCTGCGTGCCCGCATCGCTCTCCCAGGAAGTCGGCCTGGGTCTCGGTACGCAGGCCGGCGAAAAACGCCTCTGCGAGGTGCTGGCCGCGGGCGGCTTCTCGCGCGTGCGGCGCGCCACCGCGACGCCGTTCAACCTGGTGCTGGAGGCGCGTCCGTAGGACTTATCGCGCCGCGACGAGACCGCTATGCCGCTGGACGATTCGAAACTGGTGGGCCGCACCTTCGAGGCTCGCCAGCCTTTGCAGGTGACCGCTGAAAGGATCGCGAGCTATTGCGCCGCGGTCGGCGACCACAATCCTCTATATGTCGATCCCGCCGCGGCCAAGGACGGTCCCTACGGCGGGATCATCGCGCCGCCCGGCCTGGTCGCGTCGTTTCATTACGCGGACAACGTCTTCGATCAGATTCCCGCCTTCAGCCGCGGCGGACTCATGGCCGGCATCGACATCGAGTTCGATTCGGTGATTCGCGCCGGTGATTCGATCCGGGTCTCCTCCAAAGTGAAGGAAATTTACGAAAAGACCGGACGCACCGGCACCATGATATTTGCAGTGGTGCGCTCAACGCTTACCAATCAGAACGGCGAGGTGGTTGCGCACGTCGATCATCGCATGATGAACCGCCGCCGCTGATTCGTCTGTACGCCGCGACGCCGCCCGCGCAAGCCTCATCCCCCCGTGTCGCGATGCGATTGCGCGCTGCCGATCACCTGAGGCTGCTGGTAGCGTCCCTCGCGATGCTCGACCACGACGATCCCGCAGTTCGGCGGCACGTGCGCGCCGTCCCAATCTCCCGTGATGTATGCCCACATCGCGACCATCACTCCGCCGTGGCTGACCACCACGATGTCATCGTTAGGAAAGCGCGCCGCGATTTTGTCGAGAATCGGACCGACCCTATCGCGGACATGCTCCATGGACTCGCCGCCCGGCGGCACCCATTCCCAAGGCCGCTCACGGTCGAAGCCGTCCGCCTCGTAGATCGACTCATACGGCTTGCCCGCGAACGAGCCGGTCTCGCGCTCGTGCAGCCCTTCGCGAACCTCGAACGGCAGATGCAACTCCGCTGCGATGATGCTTCCGGTGTCGCGCGCGCGGAGGTAGGGACTCGCGATCACGATTCGCGGTTTCGCGATCGCGCGGATGTGCGCCGCGACCGCGCGCGCCTGCTCGCGGCCGACCTCGGTCAGCGCAAGTGTCATCGGGGTGGTGGTGAAAATGCGAGTGACGTTGCCTTCGCTCTCGCCGTGCCGCACCAGTATCAGCTTGCCCATGTCGCTTACTATTGCGTATCCGGCGATTTACCAGAAGCCGGCGTCGCGACGATCCTCGCCGCCGGAAGATTTGCTTCTTTCAGATCTATGCCGAATGACTTACGCTAACGATCCGCGTTGCGGCGGCGGGACCGGGGCTGAACATGCTCACCTACGACACCAGGCAATCCGCGACAGTCCGACATTCGGCGGCGCCGATGCGCGGTTCGCGTCCTTCGGCAACCTCCCGCGAGAGGACGCAGGAGGCGGCACCGATCTCCGCCGGGCCGTCATTTAATTTCACCCGGTTGCCGATCCACCCGCCCGTGATCCAATGCAAGACCGAGGTGAGTTCGCCGCATGACCCGCTGGAACGGGAGGCGGATGAGGTCGCCGGCAAGGTGCTCCGGATGGCCGATCCGGGACCGATCAGTTCCTGCGCCGGCACCAGCCAGTGTCAATGCGCCGGCTGCCACGAGGGGCAAAAGAGTCAGATGATCCAGGCGCGGCGCGCGCCATCGGTGAACGACGAAGCATCGCTCGATACCGGCGCCGCGCTTCAGGCCGCGAAGGTCGGGGGCGTCCCGCTCGCGCGCGAGGCGCGTGATTTCTTCGAGCCGCGCTTCGGTCACGACTTCAGCCGCGTGCGCGTGCATGCCGACGGCGCCGCCGCCGACGGCGCACGGGCTGTTCGTGCCCAGGCGTACACCGTGGGCAGCGACATCGTCTTCGCCCGCGGCCAGTATGCGCCCGGGACCCACGAGGGGCGCCGCCTGATCGCCCACGAGCTCGCGCACGTCGCGCAGCAGGCGGGAGCCGGCGCGGCGTCCGTGCAGCGCCAGCCGGCGCCCGACGCCGGCAAAGGCGCCGGCGCGGATCAGATCCCGACCGTCACCGTTTTTGTCGCGGACCCGCGCAAGAGCAAGGACGTGCATTTCGCGACCCGGACCGGCCGCGCCGATGCCGCCAGGATTCGCAAGGCGCGCAAGCTTTCCACCGACGACCGCCAGGAACTCAACGCCAAGCTGCGCTTCTTCGAGGCGGCCGCCAAGGCCGCTTACATCCAGCAGATCAGGCCGGTGCTGATGCAGGTCGCCCCTGAGCATCCGGCCAACGAGATCGAAATGCCGGAAGAACCGGCTAGCCCGCGCGCGCAGAAGCAGGCCGCCAAGGAGTTGGCGCAGTGGAAGCTCGAAATGCTGACAGAGTTGGCGGCCATGCGCGCGGAGTTGGAACAGATAAAGAAAGACGACCTTCCCGTGCTCAAGAAGTACGCCGACGATATGCAGCTTGCTGCGCAAGAGGCGGCCGAGTTGGCTCGCGTCGCCGAAAAGCGGGCCGCCGAGTCCCGCGCCAGCGCGCGCCGCTGGATGCGCATCGCGGGCGTCGCGAAAATCGCCCTCGCCTCGTTAGAGGCCATCGTCGCCTGCCCGGCCGCGGAAACCGGCATCGGCGCCGTCGGATGTATACACGCACTGAGTTCCTACAAATCAGGTTGGGACGAGGCGTGGAACGCTGAACCGTCGCCCACCGTTTTCCAGCAAACCTTCAAAGCCGTCGCCAAGCCGTTCACCAGCGAGAAAACTGCGGAGCTGATCGGCAACCTCGGCGACGCGGCGGTCGGCATGGGCACCTCGTCATACCTGGGCGCCCGGCCCGGCGCACCGCCGACGGTGACGGGGCCGGCAAGGGGGGAGCCGGCGCCGCTGCCACTGCCTCCGCTGACGCCGAGGCGATCGAAGAGACACTCAAGGCCCTTGGCGTTGCCGAAGGCGAAGGGGCGCAGCTCTCTACCGGGGTCAAAATCTGGGGTGAGATTTTCCGCGGTAAGGTGAAGCTCCTGACCTACCTGAGCCTCCAGGGCAGAAGGCTCACCGCGGGCGTGCTCTCCTCGGAGATCCAGAAAGTCGCGGGCAAAGCTGTCGAGGAGGTCGCGAAAGAGGAACAGGGCAACGTAGTCAAGGCCTTCCTGTCTTTCAGGCAGCAATCGATGAAGCTGGCCAGGCAAGTTGGCGCCGACACGCTGCGGGTTGAGGCGGACGTGGTGATTAATCCCAAACTCCCCGAGTCACTCGTCAAAGCCGGCTTCAAGGAAGCTCCAGACGATCCAAGCAAGTTTTTCAAAGAAGAACCGGTAAAGTAGCCGACTACATTCCGCCGTCGTCCAAGCCACGGCACCGTCGCAGTCGTCTGATTGCATCGGTCTACCTGCGTAGCTCCTCGAGCAGCACCTTGGCGTCCTTCAAATCCGCGGTGTCGAAGCCCTCCGTGAACCACGCGTAGATTTCAGCGAGCATCGCGCGCGCCTCGTCGCGATTACCCTGCGCCGCGAGCAGCCGCGCGAGGCTCACCGTCGCGCGCAGCTCCCACCACTTCGCAGACTGGCCGCGCGCGATTGCGATGGCTTTACGAAGACACTCCTGGGCCGCGGCGGTCGCGGAGGAATCGCGCATCAGAATCGCTTCGCTCTTGAGCTGATAAAGCTGCGGCTCATAGATGTGAGCTCCCAACCGTTCAAATCTGGCAAGGTTCTCGTCGAGCAGGACGAGCGCCTGGTCGGCGCGGCCGACACGCACGTAGATGCTGAGCACAATCTCGAACCGAATAAAGGAAATCGACGTTGAGATGGCGACCGCTGCCTCTAACTCAGCCAACGCCTGTTCGGCTTGGCCAAGCTCCGCCATCGCCCACCCCCTATGCGTTCGGCCCTCTGCCAAGCGTTCCGGCGGCCCGAGTTCCTCCGCCAGCGCAATCTGTGCCTCGGCCAGTGAGCGTACGGCCTCGGGCTCGCGCCGCTGGCTGTGCAGTATTGCGGCGAACGCGAGCGCCCAGGCGAGGGTGAAGGGTAGCTTGAGTTGGTGGGCGCGGCGCAGCGACTCCTCGCTCAGCTTGAGCGCCTCGTCCGATCGGCCGAGCGCCTGCTGGACCAGAGCGTAAAGTGCCGGGACAAAGGCCCATAGATTGATTGGTGCAAATCCGACGGCAATTCCAGGAGACGTTGAGGCAAAACGCTCCATCGGTTCGCTCAAGAATGAAGCCGCCCGGATCAGATCGCCGGAGGTGTAGGCGCACCTCGCGAGCAGGACTTGGACGCGCGGAAGCATCTCGCGGTTCTGATTCTTCTCGGCAAGTCCCAGGCATCGGTTGGCAGTCTCCTGGGCCAATAGTGCTTCGCCTCGGTTGGCGTACGCAAACCCCATATTGAAGAGTCCACGAATCAGCGCCGAATCATCGCCCAGCTCCTCGCTCAGTTCGCACACGCGTTGGAAGGTGTGCAGGCGCTCCGTCGAGGCCATGCCGTGTAGAACTGAGACGATCCTTCCCTCCATCAGGCGCACTCCAAGCTCGGCCCGTAGCTGGTGCACCCCGTCAGGAAGCCGTTCGATCAACCTCAGTGCCGGCTCAACATTCGCCAGCGCTTGTTCGTATGCGCCCCGATCCACCGCCTGTTCACCCGCCAGGCGCAGGTACTCGACCGCCTTCGCGGCGTTGTTGCTCGAACCATAGTGATGGGCGAGATCGGCGTAGTAGTCCTCCACCCGCTCGTGATACAGCGCTTCGATCGCCTGAGCGGTGCGCTCGTGCAGCAGTCTGCGGCGCTCTGTAAGCAGCGAGTTGTAAGCCACGTCGTGGGTCAGCGCGTGTTTGAAGGTGTATTCGATATCGCCCGCTGCCGGCTGCTCGTAGATGAACTCGCCCGTCTGCAGGCCGCTCAACAGGCCATCGACGCGATCCGGCGACAATTGGACTACCTGGCGCACCAAGGCAAGTGGAAACTGGGTTCCAATTACTGCCAAGGTCTGCAGCACCTCTTTTTCCTCACCCGGCAGGCGGTCGATGCGCGCGGCGAGAATCCCCTGCACCGTGGCTGGAATCTTGAGCTGACCGAGCGATCTGGTTACCTTGACCGCGCCGTTTCGTACCAGTACCCCCTCTTCGAACAACGCCTGCACCAACTCTTCCATGAACAGCGGATTGCCTCCGGTGCGTTCGAGCACCAACCGCTTGAGCGGCGCCAGTTCGGGGCCGTCGCCGGCCAGTAGAGTGCTTAGCATCTCGTCGGCCGATTCCTTGCCCAGCGGATCGAGCCGCAACTGCGTGTAGTACGTCCTGCTGCCCCACTGATGTGTGTATTGCGGCCGGTAGTTGACCAGCAGCAGGACGGGAGCGTTGGCGATACCTTCCGCGAGCAGGTTCAGAAAGGCCTGGGTCTCGTCGTCAATCCAATGCAGGTCTTCGAAGATCAGCATCAGTGGCTGATTGAGGCTCTCGCGCAGCAGAATGCGTTTGATCGCATCCTGGGTGCGGCGCCGGCGGACCTGCGCGTCTATCTGTGCAAACGGATCCTCGCCCTCGACGATGCCGAGCAGCGCGAACAAGTACCAAAGAGTGTCCTCTTCCGAACTTCGATCGAGCATCGTGACCTTGCCCGCGACCTTTTCGCGCCGGCGGCGCGGCTCGTCATCGGGTTCGATGCCGAAGTAGTCGTGGAGCAGCTCGATGAGCGGCAAATACGCAGTCGCTTTGCCGTGCGAGACCGAGAACGCATCCAGTACCAGCCATCCGCTCTGCGAGGTAGCCTTGAACTCGAAGAACAGGCGCGACTTGCCGACGCCGGGCTCGGCTACCGCGGCGACGAGTTGACCGTGACCAGCCTTGGCCTGCTCGGCCGCGGCCTTCATGGCCTCCATCTCGCGCTGGCGCCCGACGAACTTCGTGTAGCCTCGACCCGCAGCTCGTTGCAGACGCGTGCGGATCGGTCCAAGGCTGGTAACTTCGTATACGTTGACTGGTTCGCTGACGCCTTTGACTTTGGTCGCGCCGAGCGGCTTGAGGATGAAGTACCCTTCGCACAGCTTGCGGGTCGCTTCGGTCACCGCGATCGAACCAACCGGCGCAGCGGTCTGCATCCGCGATGCCAGGTTGGTAGTGTGCCCGATCGGCGTGTACTCGACGTGGCCCGCGCCGGTCTGAATCGAGCGCACCACGACTTCGCCGGTGTTGATACCAATGCGGCACTGGATAGGACTGCCTCCGTCGGCGACGACTTTCGTCGAATAACGGCGCAACTCTTCCTGCATCCTGAGTGCGGCGTAGAGTGCGCGCTGCGGATGGTCTTCATGCGCCAGCGGCGCACCGAACAGCGCGAAGATACCGTCGCCGGTGGACTGCACGACGTAGCCGTCGTAGCGATGCACCGCATCCATCATCAACGTCAGCGCCGGATCGATGACGGCGCGCGCCCTTTCGGGATCGAGGTCCTCCATCATCTCAGTCGACCCCTTGATGTCGGCGAACAGCGCCGTGACTGTCTTGCGCTCGCCCTCGAGCGCGGACGTATCGGTCTGCTCCGCCGCGACGCGCACGCCCGAGGCTGAGGCTGGCGGCGACGAAGTCGCGGCTCCGGCGCCCGCACCATCGCTTAGCGGAGCGCCGCACTTGCCGCAGAAGACGGAGGTCGGCGGGTTTTCCGCCTTGCATTTCGCGCAGCCTTTGGCGAGCGCGTTACCGCACTGGGCGCAGAAGTTATTGGTCGAGGGATTATTTGTCCCGCACTTTGAGCAGGTCATCGGCGCATCCCCGCGCGAACCAGGCGGCCGGCCCTTTTGTATCACCCAAAACCGGCCAACAACCACCAGGCAGGCAGGGAGCTGACCCAGGGCTGACCCTGCACCTACTACAGAACGACGGCGGTTTCAGTCTGAATGCTGCAACGGGCCGATGCAGATCAGGATGGTTGCGGTTTGCCTCGGCCGGGATCGCGCGGTTTCATGGTAGGTAAGCGGCCGAGCGCCGCATCATCCATTGGTGGAATATGTGGATAGTCGCACTCGCTCTGAGGCGTCCGGTCACCATCATCGCGATGGCCGCGTTGATGATGCTGTTTGGACTGTACTCATTCTTCTCGATGTCGAAGGACATCTTTCCCGCGGTCAACCTCCCCGAAGTCAACCTGGTCTGGTACTACCCGGGGATGTCGGCGCCCGAAATCGAAAAGCGCATCGTCAACATCACGGAGCGGGCCACTTCCCAGACCGTCACTGGAGTCGACCATATAGAGTCCAACTCTTTTAACGGCATCGGGGTGGTCAAGATTTATTTCCAGGAGAACGCGAGCACCGCCCTTGCGATTTCGCAGTTGTCATCGGTCACCAACGCGATCAGAAACATTTTGCCCCAGGGCATCGCGCCTCCGACGATCCTGAATTTCAACGCGACCAACGTCCCGATCATCGACGTCGTCAGCACCAGCGAAACGCTCTCGGAGATGCAGCTCTACGACTACATGTTCAACTTTGTCGGGCTGTTCCTGTTCACGTTGCCCGGAGTGCAGAGCCCGGCTCCGTTCGGCGGCGCGACTCGGCAGGTGATGCTCAACCTCGACCCCGGGCGACTGTATGCGAAGGGGGTGTCACCGCAGGACGTGCTCAATACGCTCGAGACATCGAACGTGATTCTGCCGGGCGGCACTGCAAAGTTCGGCAATTACGAATATGTCGTTACGCTCAACGGCAGTCCCATTAAGGTCGACGAGTTCAACAAGATCCCGATCAAATACCAGAACAACGCGACGGTTTTTGTTGGCGACGTGGCGCCCGCGAGCGACAGCTATGCGGTGCAGACCGACATTGCGCGCGTCAACGGTGTGCGGGCGTCATTTCGCTACGTGTTGAAGCTAGCGTCGGCATCGACACTCGACGTGGTTAACGACGTCAAGGGCGTCATTCCACGAATTAACGCTCTGGCGCCCAAAGGAACCAAAATTTACCTGGCATTCGATCAATCACTGTTCGTCAAAGATTCGCTAGTCGACGTCTTTCAGGAAATTTTTATCGCTTCGGCGCTGGTCGGGATTATGACGATCGTGTTCCTGGGGTCGTGGCGCAGCACCCTCATCGTGATCACGTCGATTCCGCTCGCGATCATGACCTCGATCGCCGCTCTGCACGTGACCGGACAAACGATCAACATCATGACTCTGGGCGGGCTGGCGTTGTCGGTCGGAATGCTCGTGGATGACGCGACCGTCGAGATTGAAAATATCCATCGCAACCATGCGATGGGTAAACCCCTGGCGGTCTCCATTCTGGATGGGGCGCATCAGATCGCGATGCCGGCGTTGGTCGGCACGCTTTGCATCTGTATCGTCTTCGCGCCGGTTGCGATGCTGAAAGGCGTCTCGAAATTCCTGTTCACTCCGCTCGCGATGGCCGTGATCTTCGCGATGCTCACGTCGTACCTGCTCTCGCGAACCCTCGTCGCCACCATGGCGATAAACCTGCTGCCCGAAGACCCCAACGAGCACGGAATCGGCGGGCGCGTAGGAAAGTACCTGGAGCGGTTCGACCAGGCTTTCGAGCGTTTCAAAGGGAAATACAAGAGCGGGCTCACGACCGCGCTGGAGCACCGCGGGCTGGTGCTCGGATGCATCGCGGTAGTGATTTTCTCGTCGATGTTGCTGTTGTTCGCGGTTGGCCAGGATTTCTTTCCGTATGTCGACGCGGGTCAAATCAAGCTGCACGTGCGGGTGCCGGCCGGAACTCGGCTGGAAGAGACTGAGCGGATGATGGCGAAGGTCGAGAACATCGTGCGCTCGACGATTCCTTCCGACGAACTTCAACTGATGACCGATCACATCGGTCTGCCGGTCTACTGGGCGCTCCTGTTCTACCAGACCGATACGATCGGTCCGCAGGACGCCGATCTGCAGATCGAACTGTCACAGAAGCATCATCCGAGCTTGGGATACATCGCGAAGATCCGTCAGGCGGTGAACGAACAAATGCCCGGCGTGGAGATTTATTCTCAAGCCGCGGACATCACCAGCCAGGTGCTCAACTTCGGCCTTTCGGCGCCGATAGACGTTCAGTTTCAAGGCCGCGATGCGTATTCATCGTACAAACTCGCAGTCGAGCTGCTCCCCAAAGTCAAAACCATCCCGGGCGCGGTTGATGTGCGAATACCAGAAACGTTCGACTATCCCACCCTCAAAGTGAAAATCGACCGCGCCAAGGCGCTGCAGTTGGGAATTTCGGAAAACCTGGCTGCCGAGAATCTGCTCAACTCGCTCGCATCGAGCGTAGTCGTGGCTCCCAACAACTGGTTGGATTGGGATACCGGTGTGAACTACAGCGTTGCCGTACAGACGCCGCAGCACGTGGTCAACTCTTTCGATGAAGTGCTGAAGACTCCGATCAATCCCGGCCTTGTCAGCAACAACACCAATAGCGCCGGCACCAGCATTCCGCAGACTCAATTTGTGTCCAACATCGCTTCGGTCGAACACACGGTGACGCCGCTCGGAATCGCGCACATGAACGTCTTGCCGGTGGTCGATCTGGACTGCGGCGTGGAAGGCCGCGACCTCGGAGGAGTCGCCGCGGACGTGCAGAAGGCGATAGATACCCTCAAGGATATCCCGCCGGGAACGACGGTCCAGATTCGCGGCCAGAGCCAGGCGATGCACGAGGCATTCGGCGGAATGGGCCAGGGGCTCCTCCTCGCGATGGTGCTCGTGTACTTGTTGATGGCAATAAACTTCCAGTCGTGGCTTGATCCGCTGTTGATCATGATGGCGCTGCCGGGAGCTCTTGCGGGCGTGCTGTGGATGCTCGTGATCTGGCATACCACCCTGAACGTACAATCCTTGATGGGAGCGATCATGGCGGTCGGGGTTGCGACTACCAACGGCAACCTGCTGATCACGTTCGCGAACGAATACATGGAGAAGGAGAACGTCGATCCGATGACCGCTGCCATCGAAGCGGGTACCACGCGGCTGCGACCGGTTCTTATGACCGCACTGGCAATGATTCTAGGGATGCTGCCTATGTCGCTGGCGCTTGGCGCCGGTGGTGGTGAGAACGCTCCGCTCGGGCGCGCGGTGATCGGCGGGCTGATAGCTGCGACATTCATGACGCTGCTGGTGATTCCGATAGTGTATTCGTTCGTCGGTGGCACTCGGATCAGCAAGCTGCAGCGCGACGCGCAAATGCGCCGAATTTTGGAGCAGACCGAAGCCGCGAAAGAAGCGCAGATGTAAACGCGATGGCTGAACAAACCTCCACAACGTCCTCCAGCGGTCCCGGCTTTTATCTCAAGTGGATCGCTCTCCCGCTTGGTCGCCACGATCGTTGCAGCCGGAATCGTGCTGGCGCGTGAGCTTTCGCTCCGCAATCAGCGTGACGACCTGGCACAGGAAGCGGCGCGAGGGCGTACCGTTCTATGCACCAAACTGCACGGAGAGACGGCCGCGCGCACGATCATCCTGCCGGGCGAGGTCCATGGCTTTTACGAGACACCGATCTACGCAAAAATTTCCGGCTACGTGAAAGACATGTTTGTGGATAAGGGCTCGCGGGTGAAAGCGGGTCAGCTGGTCGCCACCATCGTGTCGCCGGAAACGGATCAGCAGGTGCGAAATGCGAAAGCGACCTACGACCTTGCGAAGATCACCGACGATCGCTATCAGATTCTCGTAACGAATGCCGTCATTCCTCAACAGACTGCTGACGTGAGTCATCAAACCATGCTAGCCGATCTAGCGAGCTGGAAATCTCTGGTTGCTACTCAGCAGTACGAGCGTGTCTATGCGCCCTTCGACGGGATGATCACCGTGCGCAATCTATACCCGGGGGCGCTCGTCGCCACGGCGTCCGCCGCAGGTACATCGAATCCGAGCATCTATGAGATAGCGACCCTGAGCCCGCTTCGCGTCTACGTATATCTACCGCAAACGTATTCGCCGCTGGTGCATGACGGCGACCCGTCAGTAGTTACCGTCAACGAATACCCGGACCGCGATTACAACGGATCGATCACGCGGCATCCGAGCGCGCTGGACCAGGGGACGCGAACGATGCTCCTCGAAGTCGACTTGCAGAATCAGGACCTGTCATTGTATCCGGGGATGTACGCGAACGTCGCGATTACCATCAAAGGTTCCAACGGTGCGCCGCGGGTCCCGGACCAGGCATTGATCTTCAACGGCGAGCGGGTCTATGTACCGATCGTGCGTGACAATCGGATTCATCTGGTCGCTGTGAAACTCGGTCTTGACGACGGGATCAACTGCGAGATAACACGCGGCTTGAAGGGCGATGAGACGGTGGCGCTTGCGCTGGGCCAGGCGGCGGTCGAAGGAGAGTTGATCCGACCCTTGATTCCAAAGGGCGACTAGCGGGGGCGCGCGGGGCGATGAAGAGGACGTATGAAAAAGAGCGGGTTGCCGCGCTCAGCGCGGGTCTCGCAATAATTGTTCTGGCCTGGACCGGGGCGCAGGCTTTTGCGTCGAACTGGATCGATTCGCTCGGCGTTCCTTCTGTATGGCTTTATGGACCGATCTCGGCGGCGGCGTGGGGTCTCCTAAGCGCCATCTCCTACATCCTCATAATCAGGGCGCAGCGGCGAAACCCGGCTCTATGCCCTGAGCAAGAAGAGGTGACTCGCGAGCTTCGGCGGAAAACCTGCGAACTGACCAAACTCCCCAAGTGCATCGAGTATGTCGACGAACTCGAGCGAGACAAACTCGGCGCCTTGATGGGCAGGCTTCGCGATCACGATCGCGACTTGGCTCGCTCTCTTATCGTTTGCGCCGCCCGGATTGCTGGATAGCATAGTGAGCACATCGCCGTGGATTTACAGTCTTGCGACGCATGGCTGGTTTGGTGGGGCTCAGCGGAGTTTATGTATTGGATCTTCCGTCGCGGCCGCCAGCACCGTTCCTCGATCACTCACGCGTACTGATCCTGTCAGCGATTGCTCTCACCTCTTCGAGCAATTCGTGAGCCGCGTTGCCGAACTACGCCGGAAACGGCGCGGCTGGTGCGCGTCGCGGGTACTAGAACGTTTATTTCGTAAACGCCTTCTTCAGCGCGGCCGCCGCTTCCGCGACTGCCTGCTTGCCCTTGTCGATAACCTCGCCCATCCCCGCAAATCCATGCACCATCCCCTCGTAGCGCGAGACCTGAACCGGCACGCCTGCCTCGCGAAGCTTTCGTCCGTAGTCCTCGCCTTCGTCGCGCAGCGGATCGAATTCAGCGGTGATGATCAGCGCGGGCGGCAGCCCCTTGAAGCTCGTGGCGAATGACGGCGACGCCAGCGGATTGCGGCGGTCCGCGTCATTGCGCAGGTAATGGCCCATGAACCAGGCGATGTCGCCGGGCGTCAGTACATACTCGGTGTTGCTCTTGTGCGAGGGAGCCGAGCAGGTCAGGTCGGTGGCCGGATAGATGAGCAGCTGGAAATTGATTTTCGGCGTCTTCCGGTCGCGCGCCAGGATCGAGATCACCGCCGACGCGTTGCCGCCGGCGCTGTCGCCTCCCACCGCGAGCCGATTGGCGTCCGCGTTGAGCTGCGCGGCGTTCTCGGCGACCCATCGCGTGGCGGCGTAACAATCGTCGATCGCCGCGGGAAATTTGGCTTCGGGCGCGAGCCGATAGTCGACCGCGACTGTCACGCATCCGGCGCCGTTGGTCAGCGAACGGCACAACCCGTCGTGCGATTCGAGATCGCCGAACACAAACCCGCCGCCGTGATAGTAGACCAGCACCGGAAACGGACCTTTGCCCGCCGGCGTGTAGACGCGCACCGGGATCGATCCGGCGGGTCCTGGAATCTTGCGATCTTCGACCTTCGCGACCGCCTCGGGCTCTGCCGTGCGCGATGCGCGCATCGCGGCAACCTGCTGGCGCGCTTCGCCGGGCGAGAGCGCACTGAACGCAGGCAAGGACTTCATCATGTCGATCAATGCTTTGACTTGCGGGTCGAGTGACATAGTAGCTCTCCTGGCGGGATCGAGTGTCTGACGAATGGGGCCGCGCGCGCGATCGCGAATTAACCGCGGGCGCGTCGCAAGCCAGCTCGCTATCGGCGCGGCTCGTGCCGCGTCGCGGGTACTCGATCGTCTATTTCGTAAACGCCTTCTTCAGCGCGGCCGCCGCTTCCGCGACTCCCTGCTTGCCCTTGTCGAGAACGTCGGACATCGAGACGAATCCGTGCACCATCCCCTCGTAGCGCGAGACCTGCACCGGAACGCCCGCCTCGCGAAGCTTCCGTCCGTAGTCTTCGCCTTCGTCGCGTAGCGGATCGAATTCGGCGGTAATGATAAGCGCGGGCGGCAGCCCCTTGAAGCTCGCGGCAAACGACGGCGACGCGAGCGGATCGCGGCGGTCCGCATCATTGCGCAGGTAGTGGCCCATGAACCACGCCATGTCGCCGGGCGTCAGCACATATTCGGTATTGGTCTTGTGCGAGGGCGCCGAGCAGGTCATGTCGGTGCCGGGGTAGATGAGGAGCTGGAAGTTGATTTTCGGCGTCTTCTGATCGCGCGCCATGATCGAGATGACCGCGGACAGATTCCCGCCGGCGCTGTCTCCCCCAACCGCGAGCCGGTTGGCGTCGGCGTTGAGCTGCGCCGCGTTCGCGGCGACCCATCGCGTCGCGGCGTAGCAATCGTCGACCGCCGCGGGAAACTTCGCCTCCGGCGCGAGCCGATAGTCGACCGCGACCGTCACGCATCCGGCGGCGTTGGTCAGCGCGCGGCACAAGCCATCGTGCGATTCGAGATCGCCGATCACCCATCCGCCCCCGTGATAGAAGACCAGGACCGGGAACGGGCCCTTTCCCGCGGGCGTGTAGATGCGCACCGGGATCGATCCTGCGGGCCCCGGAATTTTGCGATCTTCAACCTTGGCGACCGCCTCGGGCTCGGCGTTGCGCAACGCCCGCATCGCGTTCATCTGCTTGCGCGCCTCGGTGGGCGAGGGCGCGCTGAACGACGGCGCGGACTTCATCATGTCGATTAGTGCTTTGGCTTGCGGATCGAGCGGCATAGTTACTCTCCTGTCGAGATCGAATGTCTAACGAATGGGCCGCGCGCCGAGTGCACGCGCGGCCGTCGGAATTCGGTTCTAGTCCCGAAAGCGGACCGCCGCAAGCGAGATGAGTTCGAAGGCGGCCCACGATGCGAAGGCCAATGAAAAAGGCCGGACGGCCAAAAGCCGCCGGCCTTCAGCCAGCCGGAGGAACCAGTTAAATCCGGCCAGCGAACAAATGATCGCGCAGCGTGCCGCGTAAGGCGACCGCGAACATTACGGCTCAGTAAGATTGTGAGCGATCATGCGCGCGCGATGCGATCGACACGCTCGCGCCGCGAATCGACCTACGCCAGCTTATCAAATATGCTAATCGCCCGGGCTGGATCCGAGATTGGATGGACGATCGCCGTTCACGCCGCTGACCTGAATCGACGCGTACCCTCGATATAGCGAGGTCGCGTGCAATCGATCTTGTACTTCGACTGTTCGTAGCTATATAGGGTCCCCTATGAGGGTTGCCGACCACGGCCCAGACGTCGCGAGCCTACGCGCGCTCATCGATTCTCTACCCGCGCTGATCCACACCGGTCGTCCTGACGGGTACCTGGACTTCTTCAACCAGCGCTGGCTCCAGTTTGTTGGACTCCGATTGGAGGATCTCGAGGGCTGGAATTGGACGGCGGCGGTGCACCGAGACGACGTGGGCGCGCTCGTCGCGAGCTGGCGAGCATGCCTCGCGAGCGGCGAGCCACTTGGGTTCGAAGCGCGCGTGCGGCGCGCAGACGGGAAGTACCGATGGATGTTGCACCAGAAAGTAGCCGTGCGCGACGAGTCCGGCCACATCGTCAAATGGTACGGCACCAGCACGGATATCGAGGATCGTAAGCAGGCGGAACAGAAGCTGCGGCAAGTGCTCGAAGAAATAGGCGGGCCAGGGGCTAATCTTCGCCGGACCCTCGACACGATTCCAGCACTTGTTTCGAGCTTTTTTCCGGACGGTTCGAACGAATGCATGAACCAGCGATGGCATGACTATACCGGTCTCTCCCCTGAACAATCCCAAGGTGACGGATGGCAAGAACCCATCCATCCCGATGATCTGGCGCCCTTAATGAATAGATGGCGCGAGGTGCGGATGTCAGGAGAGCCAGGGGAAACCGAGGCGCGCCTTCGTCGGCACGATGGAGTATATCGGTGGGTTTTCGTACGCGCCGAGCCGCTGCGTGACGAGAGCGGCACGGTCGTAAAGTGGTACATCATCAGCACCGACATCGAAGACCGTAAGCAGGCAGAGGAGAAGCTGCGTCAGGACGAGCGCGAGCTCCGCCGGATCACCGACACGATCGGCCAAATGATCGCTGTCCACGACCCGGAAGGAGAACCGATCTATGCCAACCAGGCCATGCTCGACTACACGGGGCTGACCATCGATGATGTGACCCGCCGAGAGGTTCGTGACCGGGCCATTCATCCGGAAGATCTAGAGCGGTTCAGAAAAGGACGGCACGCTGGGCTCTTGCGAGGCCTTCCATTCGAAATTGAATTGCGGTATCGGAGGAAAGACGGCCAATATCGCTGGTTCCTCAATCGTTACAACCCGTTCCGCGACGAACAGGGACGCCTGACGCGATGGTACTCGACGCGAACCGACATCGAGGATCGCAAGCGGGCAGAGGATCGCACGAAGAACGAAAACGTCGCGCTACGTGAGGAAGTCGACAAGGCTTCGATGTTCGAGGAGATCGTCGGAACTTCGTCTACTCTGCAGGCGGTCTTAACTCGAGTCGCCAAAGTCGCCCCGACTGAATCCACGATCATTATCTCCGGCGAAACGGGAACCGGCAAAGAGCTCATCGCGCGCGCGATCCACAAGCGGTCGGCGCGATCGTCGCGGCCGTTTGTGAGCGTGAACTGTGCGGCGATACCACAATCGTTGATCGCCTCGGAGCTTTTCGGTCACGAGAAAGGAGCCTTCACTGGAGCGTCGCAGCGCCGTCTTGGCCGATTCGAGATGGCCGAAGGCGGTACGTTGTTCCTCGACGAGGTCGGCGAGCTTCCTTGCGAAACCCAGATTGCTCTACTACGCGTGCTTCAGGAGCGTCAGTTCGAGCGCGTCGGCGGTAATCAGCCAATTCGAGCAGACGTTCGCGTGATCTCTGCCACCAACCGAGATCTAAAAGCCGCCATGGCAACTGACGCTTTCCGCAGCGACCTATTCTATCGCTTGAGCGTTTTTCCTATCGACATTCCTCCTCTCCGGGAAAGGAAGGACGATATCCCGATCCTGGTCGAGTACTTCATCGACCGCTACGCGACCGACGCCGGGAAGAAAATACGGTATATCAGCAAAAAGAGCATGGAGCTGCTTCAGTCCTATCCCTGGCCCGGCAACGTCCGCGAGCTGCAGAATGTAATCGAGCGCTCTGTGATCCTTTGTGAAACGGAGACTTTTTCAGTCGACGAGAGTTGGCTGTCCCGCGACACTGATCAGACCGTACCGGCGAGCCAGCCGCTAGTCCAAATGCTCGCGACCCAGGAGAAGTCGTTGATCGAAACAGCGTTGACTGAAACACGCGGCCAAGTGTCCGGCCCCACTGGTGCTGCTGCGAAACTCGGCATGCGTCCGTCCACGCTGGAATCCAAAATCAGAATACTTAAGATCAACAAACACCGCTTTAAAGCCCCTAGCGAGGGTCCTACTGAGTCCTCGCAATCCACTCGCGGAGGTAGGCGGGGCAATTCTCGAATTTGATACCATCTGCATTCCAACGCGCGAGATCCGCCACCACTTCCCGATCGACCCGCTTCACTTCTCGCAGATCCAATACGATCGGAAGAGCCTCTCCTTCGAAGGCCAGTTGTAATTCTGCGGCATGCTCGGCGTCTATATGACCGCTGAGCGTGAAGAGGACGAAGTCCGCATTCGCAGACCTTACGATCTTCAGCATCGATTTTTTCCCGCGCCGCAGACTCAGATAGACTGAGTTCTTCACGAGCTTCGCGGGATTCATAGAGCCAAATACGTGCCACGGCACGCCTCCGCACAAAACGTCTTCACTTCGGTCAGACATCGCCGCGGCCGCGACAATAACGAACGCAACCGAAGTCGCGAGTCTTCACGAATTCGCGAAAACTCGCGAATACGTGTTTGTCACGCCCTGGCGGTGCGCTCTAGGAATCGAGGAAAAGTTGCGAGCTAGCGACGGGTACGACGCTTGCACAACCCTCGTTCGTCTCAACGATCAGATCTAACTCACTTAGAAGAGGAGTCGCTCATGTCTAAGACGAAACGAACGGAGAAAGGGTTGCTCACCCCCGACAACTGCGTCGTCACCCTAATCGACCTTCAACCGCAGATGCTGTTTGGCGTCTCCAGTTATGATCGTCAGTCGATCATCAACTGCAACGTGGCTCTGGCAAAAGCCGCCAAAGTTTTCGAGGTCCCGGTGGTTCTCAGTACCGTGGAGACGAAGAGCTTCAGCGGAATCATCTGGCCGCAGATGCGGGCCGTCTTTCCGGAGCAGCCGTTAATTGAACGCTCATCCATGAATTCCTGGGACGACAAGAATTTCGTCGCAGCTATCGAGAAGACCGGCAAGAAGAAAATCGTTCTGTCCGGGTTGTGGACGGAAACCTGCGTCGCGCTGCCAACCATCCAGGCGCATCCACGACGGCTACGAAATCTATGTGGTCGAAGATTGCTGCGGCGATGTCAGCCAGCTCGCGCACGACAACGCCATGAAGCGCGTCATCCAAGCTGGCGCGAAGCCGGTCACCTCGCTCTCCGTGATGCTCGAGTGGCAGCGTGACTGGGCCGAGCGCGACACCTATGACGCGGTAATGGACATCGTGAAGACTCACTACGGCGCATACGGAGCCGGTGTCGAGTACGCGTACACCATGGTCCACGGCGCGACGCCAACAAAGTTCCCCGAGTACGTAGTACCGTCGGCGGCTGCTGCACATAAATAGCGGCTTGAGCTGGAGTGCCTTTGCGAAAGGTCAATAAGGAGCCACGCATGGAACCCGACTGTATATTGCACAACGCGAGGATAGCGACGAATGGAGTTCCGTCGTTTGTCGAAGCGGTCGCTATCAAAGACGGCAAAATCAGCGCTGTCGGTTCGGCTGATGAAATCCTGCGGCAACGTGGACCGGCTACGAAAGTGATCGACTGCGGTAGCCGCACGGTCATCCCCGGCCTGAATGATTCGCACATGCATCCGATCCGAGGCGGGCTGAACTACAACATGGAGCTGCGTTGGGATGGTGTGCCATCGCTGGCCGACGCGCTACGCATGCTCAAGGAGCAAGCGGCGCGGACACCTGCCCCGCAGTGGGTCCGTGTCGTGGGCGGATGGACGGAGTTCCAGTTCGCGGAGCGACGGATGCCCACGCTGGATGAGATCAACGCGGTCTCGCCGGACACTCCGGTCTTTGTGCTCCACTTGTACGATCGTGCGCTTCTAAATGCGGCTGCATTACGCGCCGTCGGGTATACCAAAGATACTTCTCCTCCGCCTGCCGGCGAGATCCAACGCGATCGTCACGGCAATCCCACAGGGCTGTTGATCGCCAAGCCCAACGCGATGATTCTCTACGCCACGCTGGCCAGGGGACCCAAACTCTCGCGCGAAGATCAGATGAATTCGACGCGACTCTTCATGCGCGAGCTCAACCGGTTCGGTATCACGAGCGTGGTCGACGCCGGAGGCGGCTTCCAGAATTATCCAGATGACTACGAAGTCGTGCGCGAGCTGCACGAACGCGGCGAGATGACTGTCCGCCTGGCGTACAATCTGTTTACTCAAAAGCCGAAGCAAGAGCTGGGCGACTTTCAGTCGTGGACGCGGATGACGAAGCCTGGTGCTGGCGATGACTTCTACCGGGTGAACGGTGCGGGCGAGATGCTGGTCTACTCAGCCGCGGACTTCGAGGATTTCCTCGAGCCGCGTCCGGATATGCCGGAAGCGATGGGAAAAGAGCTGGAGGCGGTGGTTCGGCATCTCGTGGAGCACCGCTGGCCCTTCCGTCTGCATGCGACCTACGACGAAACAATCACGCGTGCTCTGGATGTGTATGAGGCCGTCAACCGCGAGATCCCATTCGACGGTCTTCACTGGTTCTTCGATCACTGCGAAACGATCTCGGATCGCAATATCGAGCGAATCAAGGCATTAGGCGGCGGCATAGCCGTTCAGGACCGGATGGCCTTCCAGGGCGAGTATTTTGTCGATCGCTATGGGGCGCAGCAGGCGCAGCGCACCCCGCCAATCCGAAGGATGCTCGAGTTGGGCGTCCCCGTCGGTGCGGGTACGGATGCCACGCGGGTATCGAGTTACAATCCCTTTCTGTCGTTGTATTGGCTGATCACGGGCAAGACCGTGGGTGGAATGGCTCTCTACCCAGAGAGCAATCGACTCGACCGGAGGGACGCGCTTCGTTTGTATACCGCTGGAAGTAGTTGGTTTTCTTCCGAGGACGGTAAGAAGGGCTTAATCGTCCCGGAGCATCTGGCCGACCTCTGCGTGCTCTCCGCCGACTATTTCACGATCCCCGAAGAGGAGATCAAGCGGCTGGAGTCCGTGCTCACGATAGTCAATGGCAAGATCGTATATGCCAATGGCCCCTTCGCAAAGCTGGCTCCTCCGCCACTGCCAGTGAGTCCAGATTGGTCACCCGTGAAGAAATACAGCGGCTATTTTAACCAGCTCTCGACTGGCCAGGTGCGAAACCAGGAAACGACGATACACTTGTGCCGGCCGCGCCGGAAATTGTGGCATCCGGGCCACTGGTGGGATTTTGGTTGCGATTGTTTCGCTTTCTAAAGGAGAACCTCCTCTAAGGGAGTACCTGCTCTAAAGGACTTACTATGATTAGCTCAATGATCGGACTCCTACTCGGGTTGGTGGTCGGAGCCGGATGTCGTTTCTTCGACATCCCGTCGCCGGCGCCCCCACGGCTGATCGGCGCAGGAATGCTGCTCGCAATGACTCTAGGCTTTGTCGCCGCCGAGCATGCCTTGCCGCCCGCAAAATTCGCGAAAAATGAAGTCGCGGTTGTGAGTTTCCTAGGTAAGGCAGTAGCCCAGTTCGAGCCTTAGTAACGGTTCGAAACCGAATTGGAGGCACCATGAAACCAGTTATCGGTCTTGTGTTGGCATTCACACTGGGATTCGCCTGCCGCGCATTTGGAATCCCATCGCCGGCTCCGCCATTGGTCCTTGGCGCCTTGCTGGTAGTGGCGATGACAGTCGGTTATATCGCCGTTGATCGATACACAATGTCGCCCGCACAGCACAAACCCGACTGCGGTGGACCGAGTGGGCTCACTGCATCGCAGATGCAGTCCAGGGGCGCGGAGCGTTGAAACATGCGAGCACTGTTTCGCGGGCGAATCGTATTGACTCCCTAATGGCGAAATCATCGTGGCGGATCGAGTACAAGCGACGCATCCAGCAGGATGGAGATGGATCCGGACGGTCATCTTCGCCCTCGTGATGACAGCGATCCCTTCCACTCGCGGATGGGCTCAGACACCTCAGCCCATGCCGCCGGGTCCACTCGATCCCGAACGACCGCTGCTCGGACCCGTGGACCAATCGGACGAAAACTTCACTTTCCTCAGGAATCCTGCGGAACGTACTGATTTTTGGGATCCCATTAAGTACATACCGCTCGATCAAAGCGGAAATAATTATCTGACCTTTTGGTTCGAAAACCGTTCCGAGTTTGAATGGTTCCAGAACGAAATGTGGGGTCAAGGACGGCAAACCATAAGTGGCTATTGGCTTCAACGTGTGATTCCCGCCGCGAGTCTGACCTTGGGTTCACATGTTCGACTGTACAGCTCTTTTCAATACGAAAAAGAGATGGGCAACAACGCCGGCCCACGTCCAGGTATCGACGAAGATCAGGGCGACTTCCATGAGGCCTTCATTGATCTGAGTACCGGCCTCGATGACAAGCGGTCGCTCACCCTGAGGCTTGGCGAGCAGGAACTCGTCTACGGAACCGGCAGATTGGTGGACAACAACGAAGGCGTCAACGTGAAGTCCAGCTTTTATGGAGCAAGAGTAATCGCTCAAACGGAAAAGCTACATCTCGAGTTGTTCGGAGTAAAACCAACCGAAACCAACACGGGGACGTTCGACGATCGTCCGACATCGCAGCAGACGTTCTGGGGAGCATACGGAACTGTACCGCTTCCTCTAATCGATCGAGCAGGCCAGGCGGACGTCTATTACCTGGGTATTGACACGACTCGGGCAACCTATGAGCAGGGGAGCGGGCGCGAAATTCGCCATAGTCTCGGCACGCGACTGTTCAATCATGCTCCTGGCGCCCCATTTGTACCCGGCTGGGATTATAACTGGGAGATGGTCTACCAACTTGGTTCCTTCGGACACAACCAAATCAACGCCTGGACCGTTGCGACGGAAACCGGCTATACCTTCCCTCTGCGGTTCCTGCCGAGGCTTGCGTTTCGTGCAGATATAGCCAGCGGTGCTCAAAACACCCAGGGAGGAACTCTGAACACGTTTAATCCGCTGTTTCCTCGTGGAGCATACTTCGGCCCTAAATTAACGATGTTCGGTCCATTCAATCTGATCGACGTGCATCCGGTACTGATGCTGACACTTCGGGAAAATATCACCTGCGCTTTGGACTGGGCATGGTTCTGGCGCGAGAGCAAAGACGATGGCGTCTATCAAATAGGGGGAGCCTTAATACGTCCAAGTGACGGTAGCAGAGCACGGTATATTGGCAGCCAGGCGAACTTCGAGCTCAGGTGGGCGCTAGATCTGCATACTACGATCGCGATAAATCTGGCCGGTTTTATTACAGGAGGTTTTCTTAAGGACACCGGCCCCTCGGGCAATGTGGCATTTTCAAATATTGGTATCACATATAGATTTTGAACCGCGAAAAATAAGATTTGATCCAGGAGTTTTATTCGAGTGACCCACGGACGAGCGGCCTACTACGAATGACAACCCCATCGAATCTGCTAGTCAGCCATCTTGCTATGAACTGCTCTTACCCGGATTTCCATTTTCCAGGCGTGCTACTAATGTGGTAAGACCTAGCGGAGCCATTGACAGACGTGGCTTTGGACGCGATCGCGGCGGTGCGGAGGTAGAGAAGCGGTGGGTGAGGCACAAAATCGGCCCTTTCAGCTCTCCTTCAATAGCTCGTTGAAGGTCGATTTCCAAGGTTCAGCGGTGACCTCGGATGGGGGCTTGGTCCTAGTGCGGGAGTTAGACGAACGTTTGGGCTTCGGGGAACTTATTGAACGGCATTTGGCCGACGCGCGCGGAAAGAACACCCAGCTACCTCTAGCCGACTTGCTGCGGCAGTCGGTCTACAGCCGACGGGCGGGCTACGAGGATGTCAACGACGCTGAACGACTGTCCCAAGACCCGGCCTTCCGGCTGATCGGCTCCAAGAAAGTCTGGGAGTGTGGAGCAGCGTTGACCTCTCGGTTACAGTCATTCGAGACAACTGCTCACGCAAGCAGACAACCTCGCCGGTAACCCCCCAAAAAAAAAAAAAAAAAAAAAAAATGCTGTTCAATCGCGAAGGCGACTGCCTCGCCGCCAAGCTGCGCCGCCGCAACGCCCCCCAGCGCCGAAGGTTGGGCGAACTCCTACTGCCCGAGACCGAGCGGCAACAGAATCTAGGCAAGGACGTGGTCTTCCGCGCCGATGCGGCCTTCGCCAAGCCGGAGCTCTACGAGGCCCTGGAAGAGCGGGAAGTGAAGTACGCCATCCGCCTTCCGGCCAACGACAATCTGCAGCGGAACATTGCGCAGTTGCTGACCCGGCCAGTGGGAAGACCCAGCTACAAACCGGTGGTCCGGTACAAGAGCTTTCTCTATCAAGCGGCCAGTTGGAAAAGCGCGCGGCGCGTGGTGGCGAAGGTAGAGTTCCACTTTGGCGAGTTGTTCCCTCGCGTCGGCTTCATCGTGACTACCCTGGCGGCTGACAAACCGCGCGGTGGTGCGCTTCTACAACCAGCGGGGCACGGCCGAGCAGTGGATCAAGGAAGGCAAGCAGGCGGTGAAGATGACGCGGCTGAGTTGCCACCGCTTTCGGTCGAACCAAGTGCGGCTGTGGCTGAGTGTGATTGCCTATAACCTGGGCAACCCGTGGCGGCGGCTGGTGCTTCCGCTGCGGATCGGAGCCTGGTCGCTGACCAGCTTGCAGCAGCGGTTGGTGAAAACCGGCGGGCGTTTGATAAAGCATGCCCGCTACTACTGGTTGCTGCTCGCGGAGAGCCATCTGACGAGCCGGCTCTTTGGAAGCATGCTGCGGAGTATCGCGATGCTGGCGGTACCGGGAGGAGTCGCCCGCGATGGTGGCTTCCAAATTGGCTGCGAGGAGACCGGGGCATGGAGGGGTGTCATTGGAAATGGGCCGCAAACGGTCCGGAGCAGGCTTTCGGCGCGGACGAAGCGATGGAACTGGCCGCTTTCGTGGACCAGCTTCAGCCAAGACCAAGGAAACGCCCCGAACCGCTTGTGCTAAGGGCGGCGCTGGACTATTGGCATCCTTATCCGAGGTGGAAAAACGGAAATTCCAAATCAAACAAGATCAGATATGCAGGGAATGGCTCTCCTTGCCAAAGCTCGACGTCCTTTTTTGAAATCGGGAAAGAGAATGCTCCCTTTTTTTGGTATCTATCAATCCGGTCAGTCGCTTTGAGCTGAATGAAAATATAGCCATTCTCGATCTCGCCTAGTTGGTTGTACGTGAATATCGATCCGTCATACCCATAATCCGAGGTGGTCACTTCCAGAGTAAATCCCCATCTGACGATCTCATATGCAACGCGATGAACACTAAGGTCAGCAATAATGTGGGCTAATATGGCCTTGCGAATCCGACAATGTAGTGATCACCACGATATTTTAGTCCTACGCGGAGGGAGACCATGTCCAATGGATTGAAATTGACGCTTCCATACCACCAGAGCGACCCTGACGGTGAAGACATCGCTTTTGAGATAGACGCGGTCACTGGCGCCACCGCGATACTTGGCCAGTCCAATGGCACTTCGTCGGAGCAAGGGGGGCCTTCGGATGCTCCTATTGGAGTGCAAGGTCAGAGCGATGTTGGAATCGGAGTGAAAGGCGTTAGCGGTGTCCAGACTAGTGATTATCTGGTGGGATCACCTGCCATCGGGGTGTTAGGCACGAGCGTTGCCGGTATCGGTGTTCTGGGCGTCAGTCATGGCCAGGACACCAGTGGTAATGGAGTCCAGGGAAGCTCCGCCAGCCCCAATGCCAGCGGCGTATGGGGAAATAACACTGGCGGCGGCGTCGGCGTGTCCGGCAGCAGCACGGGGCAGAGCGCCACTAGTAATGGAGTCCAGGGAAGCTCCGCCAGCCCCAATGCCAGCGGCGTTTGGGGAAATAACACTAGCAGCGGCGTCGGCGTGGCTGGCAGCAGCGCTACGGGGATCGGTGTATACGCCACGGGAACTCCTGCCGGGTATTTTCACGGCGATGTCAAGGTAACCGGGGATGTAATCTTAGTGAACTCGAGCGGCGATGTTTCTGAGGACTTCGACGTTGAAGTGGGTCCTGCTCACGCGGAGCCTGGCACCGTGCTTGTAATCAATTCTACCGGTAAGCTTTGTTGCAGTGTTAATCCGTACGACTCTCGGGTGGCGGGCGTCGTTTCCGGCGCATGTGGGCTGAAGCCTGCATCGTGCTGCAGCGAAGCGAGAGTTCCATAACAAGATCCCCCCTCGCCTTAATTGGGAAAGCTTTCTGCAAGGTTGATGCCTCATTCGCGAGTATCAGTGCTGGCGATTTGCTCACGACGTCTTCTACGCCCGGACACGCGATGAAGGTCCTCGATTACACAAGAGCCGCCGGCGCGATTCTTGGTAAGGCGCTCGGCGGTCTTGAGGGTGGGCAAGGCTTGATCCAGATTCTGGTAACCCCTCGCTAAAAAGATGGAAGATCCATGACCAGCGACGCTACTATACAGTTAATTCAAAGAATTCTGAGCCAACTTGATGGGCCCGGCGGACCCGGCTCAAATACTCAGACTTCCAAGACCACTCTCTTAAGCCAACTTAGTAGTACCTTTGGCACCGCAGCCAGTTACGCGCAATTACTCAGCCTCCTCAGCGCTTCGGTCGTCGCTTCTGATACCGCTGCTACTACCGCTGCTGTTCGATCTGCTGTTGCGACTGCTAATGCTGCTGCTGCTGAAGCTGGACAAACTGGAATCAACGTTGATGCTGCGATGGATTCTATCGCAGTAGCGGGAGCAGCTGCAGGTGTAGAGGTAGCCGCGCTAGTCATAGTAATCTCAATCGTCTTGGCTATTGTAAGCTCCTAGGCAGTGGGTCGAGTGATAGTACACAACAAGAGCTGAAAACGGTGCTGAATGCCCTTACAGGCATAGGGGACGAAACCCTGAACACTTATTGGAACGACAAACTGGGTCCGATTTCGGTGCTTCAGGATCACTTGCAGACCGATCTTCAGTGGATTTCGTCACAAGGGATTACGGGACCACAAGTTAAAGGCTATGTAAACGCGTTCATTAATGACGGGGCAAATTTCGTGAATGCCCTGATCCCTAACATCATAATTGACGCATCCGATCTTTGGCAACAGCCGTACGTTCCAAGTCTGGCGTTTACAGCTCAACAGGTCTTATATCCAGCCGCAGTAATAGAAGGTACTCCTCCAGACGCTCCGATAACGATAGGGTCGATAATGGGTTGGTATGGAAGTCTGCCGCAAACGGGCAGTACATCCTCGGCAATCCCTGATCCGCGTTCTATGCTTCCCGTGTTGGCTTGGGGAATTGGCTCGTATCTGACAATCTTGGAATTGGCCAATCTAATCGATCCTACTCAAAACACATTTCCGCAATTCCGGACGGAGTTGCAACCCGAACTGGTACAGTACACGAACCTGTTCCAGCAGGAGTTCGCGATGGCCATCAACGGGCTCGTAATCAGCGATCTACCGACGGGTGGAGATATCTTGAGTTTTGCATATTATATGGCTGAAGTGTTCTCTGGCTCTTCTTTTCCGGATAACACGCAATGGTGGGGGGGCTCGTATCCGTATCAGGGAGGATGCAGGAGGTTGGCCTTATGCAGGATATGCTTAGAACGGTGTCTATCGAGTGGTCGATGAGTATGGCGCCTATCAGTCTCCTGTAGCAATCCCAGCTCGCTCACCCTTGTGCCTGATTGACATCATCAACACCGATAACCTTGCGGCCGAATTCGAGCAGTCCTTCCGCAGCCCCCAAGGCAGCATGCAACGTTAGGGGATTGAGTCGTTCCCTGGGTGCAGGATAAGCTGATACTAGGACTAATGGCGAGATGGAAGGCACTTTACCTTGTAAACGGTTATGATCATATCTGGTCCATTCTGCAGAATCTGTGTTTCCTAGCCTACCAGCCACTCTCTCCAATCCAGATTAAGATATCTTATCCTTCATCTTCTACATATCCAGCCACCAGCTCAAGTTTCGTAGCTAGTGGAAACTGGTCAGCGCGGGAACTGTGCACTGTATTAAATGTGAATGGGAACATTCTCGACGGGTTCAAGCTAGTTCTCTTACAACAGTGGGGGGCGCTTATTCACTCTTATCCCTGGTCCAATGTCTCGATAACATCACGAGCGGGAGCTGGCTGGGCCGCCTGCCTACTCGTCCTCTGGAAACGGACCTGTCAGGCCGCTTGGCTTTCGAGACAGTTGGCCGCGGCAGCAGTCTGATACATGGTTCATTTTCGGCTATTGCATTTGACGAGGCAGAGATGGAGTCGCCTAATGTACTGAGCAAATTGCATCTCAATGCTTCTGTCACCTTTCCTGTTGGCCGCCTCCCATATTCGCCAGGAAAAGATCCTCGGAGTTAATACTGCGTCCCCGTCGTGTGTGCGGAACGGCTTCACGAGTTGTCGATCGGCGGGCGTTGTTTCCGGTGGCTCATCGTTCTTGACTCACTGGTAAGCAGTTGGACACGCGGACGATACTGTTCAACCGATTTTAATGTTGTCTAGAATCGAATCGTCGTCGCCGGCTCGATCGAGCTGCAACTCGAACCGTTCAAGTCCCGCGCTCGATTGCAATAGGCCGGCAACTCGCGTCTTCGCCGAAAGCACGTGAGTTACCAAAAACCCTTCCGAACCTACCCGTGTTTCCTTAACTCAAACTCCTTGCTGACCCTCCTGATAGCAACGCGCGCAATTCCTGTTAATAATGGAAACGCATACTTACAACTATGAAACTCCATCCCTGCACCGTTGATGCTTTTCTCGCCCGGATCTGAGCAATTTCCCAGGCTAGGGCAAATTCCTGGATCCGATCCCAGGTTTTTCCAGGGTTTTTGAAGCGGCCCGCGCATTGCACTAACGAACCTCATGACGTTGAAGATCGAGGCTACTCCGGGTCACCGGTGGACTATGGTCAAGTTAATCGGGCGCATTCAAACGGAACATCTGAGCGAGTTGCGCGCGCAGCTAGACGCGAATGGTGGAAGCATAGTTTTGGACCTTGGCGACGTGTCACTGGTGAACCTCGATGTGATCCAGTTCCTAAGCACATGCGAGTCGGAGGGAATTCAACTGCTGAATTGTCCAACCTATATCCGCAAATGGATCGACAGAGAGAAAAGGTAACTGGGCGAAGTCTTAGGGGTGAGAAACGCAAGCAAGATCTCCTGGCGGCACGTGCCCACATCATAGATCTAATGTTCAGAAATCAAAACTTCCGGTTCCAGCTGATACCAGTTGCCGGCGTATCGCCCTGCTCTACCTGTCGATTGGGTGCAACGCATTTGCGGGCGGAACTGGAGCAGATCTGCGATGTCAGCGCGGACTATGCCCTGGGTATCGAAGACTACCCGGAGACAATTCGTCTTCACGCCGAAGCGGTGCGGAAAGATCCGAAGAACGCGCTCGCCCACTATCATCTTGGTTTTGCGCAAGGAGTGATGGGCAATAGAAGGGCGGAGGTCACTGAGTATAAGCGAGCCGAAGCGCTTGGGCTGAGAAACTTGGGATTTATTTCTCAACTTGGGATTGGCGCAAATCGAAAATGGCGACCTGAACGCAGCGACCGACAGTCTGCAACGAGCGGTGCTCCTGGGTGGAGAACATTCGGAGTCGCATTTCAATCTAGCCCTCGTCGAGGAGCGGCGTGGAATGCTGGCGAACGCGGAACACGAGACTCTTGCATCGCTACTCTTGAATCCTAAGCAACCGACGCGCGCAACCTGCTGGCTGTATCTATGTCCAGGAGGGAAAGACCATCCGCGCGTCGCTGTATGGCGTGGCTCGTGCGCGACGTCCCTGACTACCAGCCGGCGCGAACAAATCTGGCGATACTGGGCAGCCAAAGCGAGGTTGCCCTTGGCGAGACGGCGGCCGTTGTACCCCCTCCCCCAGCGGCCGCCGTCAAAGCCATCAACAATGCGAGCAGACCACGCTTGCAGACATCCCACAGCTGAGTCCAAGACCAGCACGACAAAATGGAGACTGAATACCATGGGTGCATTAGCTCAAATTGAGGTCTCGCGCCTCGCTCCATCGACGGCGATCGCACTGCCGCCACGACCTCACGTCATGGCGGCTCGCCCGGTCCTCGTTCGCGAACCACGCGCATTTCCTGAGGCGTCCACATCTCCGGCACTTCCAACGACCATACGCGACGAAATGGTGGAATTTTACGCGTTCGTGTTTTGCCAGGGCGGCTTTCGCCAGGTGGGAATGACCTTCGAACAATTCCTGCTCGTAGCCGCCGCAGTCAAACCGGCCGACCTGCCTGCGACCCGCGAGGAAACGCGGACGCGGACGTTTGAACTCATCCCGCTCGATGCCGCATGAGCGGTGCCTTAGATGTTGTCTGATGACTCATGGACAGAAGATGACTGCCGCTGACGATGGGTTTAGCTGGCGATGATCAAGACGACTACGTCAGGTAATCGCGCAGAACGCTCAGGTCGCCGGGATAGCCGTCGATGCGGACGCCGCGCGCGATCACGCGCTCGCGCTCGAGGCGTCGCGCCGCCTTGTGGACCAGCGCGCGATCGATCCCGAGCACGCGCGCGATCGCGCGCTCGTTGCCGAACGCGGCGACCTCGAAGTAGCGGCGCACGATTCGCGACGCCGCCTCCGCCGGGGAGAGCGAGCGCGCCTCGGCGATCGCGTCGGGCCATCGATGCTCCATCGTGTCCCACACGTAGGAGAACGGGTCGTAGTGCTCCTCGACCTTGAGCGCGAGGAACTTTTCCTGCAGCTCCTTCATCGCGCGATCGAACACCGCCCTGCGCGACGCCTGCGCATAGCCCGACGACAGCTTGAGCACCCGCGTCTCGGCCGGTCCGCGCCGCGACAAAGTGTCCATCACCAGCTTCGCGCAATTGGACAGGTCGCCGCGCGCGTACATCCGGCGATAGCCGCCGGGCGCGATACGCAGGCGGAGAAATGCGCCGATCATGTCGCGCGCGATAAACCCGGGACGCCCCGCGATCACCTTGCCGTAGTAGACGGCGCGGCGCGCGGGCAGCGAGTCCTTGATTCGCCACGTCATGCCGATCGCGTAGTCGTGCTGGATGTGCTCGGGCATCCCCGGCTCGCGCTCACCCGCGATCGCCTCGCGCAGGCATGGCACTCCGAGCCCGGCGGTAAAGCCGCAGCAGAAGCCGACCTCGTTGATGAACGCGAGCGCGGATTGCTCGCCGCGGACGCGGCGCAAAGGGACGCGGCGGAAGTGATGGTCGCGATGACTTTCCAGCCGATCGCCGCAGCCGGCCGGCACCGCCGCTAGCCGCGCGCGCGCTCCACGCATTCGCGGAAAATCTCCCGGTAGTTGGCGCGCACGCCGAGCCCGCGGATGATCCCCTCCAGGCCGATCAGCGCGCGGATCAGGAACACGCTGTGCGCGGGCGACTTGTAGAGCTTGTGCTCGAGCGCGATCTCGCCAACCTTGGTTGCCTTGGCAACTGCGTCGTAGTCGACGGGATCGAACTCGCCGTCGAGGTACATCGGCTCGAACAAAATGTGGATGACCTTGACCATCGCGCGCGGATCCTGGCCGCGATCGAGGTAGCCCAGCTTCACCATCGCTTCGCCCAGCGATTTGTCGTTTCGCGAAATGATCGCCCGCGCGACCTGCAGATGCGCGCGGCGCACCGGCTCGGGAAAGCGTCGCACCGAGCCGAAATCGAGCATCCCGAGCCGCGGATGATGACTCACCAGGTAGTTGCCGGGATGAAAGTCGGTATGCAGGACGCCAAACTCGATGATCTGGCGCCAGGCAAGCTCGTGCACCTTGCGCGCGACCCATCCGCGCAGCTCGACATCGACCTCGGGACCCATCACGTCGGCCAGCGGATAGCCGTCGAGGTAGGTCATCGTCAGCACCCGGCGTGCGCTTAACTCCTTGACCACCCGCGGTATGGCAACCTGGTCGCCCTCGCCAAGCAGCCGCCCAAAGTCCGTCATGTTCCGCGCCTCCCGCTGGTAGTCGAGCTCCTCGGTGAGGCGCTCGGCGAGCTCTGCGTAAATGGAACGGGTGTCGATCTGCTGGCGCATCACGTCGCGGCCGAGCGCCTGCAGCGTGCCGAGCAGCAGCTTGAGATTTTGCAGATCCTGCTCGACGGTATCCTCGACGCCGGGGTACTGGATTTTTACCGCGACTTCGGTGCCGTCGCGAAGCCGGGCGCGATGCACCTGGCCGAGCGAGGCGGCTGCGAATGCGGTCTGATCGAAAGTGCGGAACAACGCCTCGGGCCGCTTGCCGATCTCTTTGCGAATCTGCTCCGCGATCGTCGCGTAGCTCATCGGCGGCACGTTGGATTGCGTGGCGCGCAGCACGTCGAGCGCCTCGCCGGGCAGCAGATCGCGGCGCATCGAGAGCATTTGGATCAATTTCAGGAACGCGCCGCGCAGATGCTTGCTGCTTTCGACGATGCGCTGCGCGTTGCGCACGTGGGTCTGGAGCAACTCGCGCTCGCGCTCCGGTACGCTCAGGAACGGCCGGCGCAGCGAGGTCCACAGGTAGCTCGAGCCGACCTGCGAGGCGAGCTCGCCCATCTTGATGGCGCGGCGCGCGCGTCCGGAGGTGAGCGGGTTGCGCTTGGCCATCACGCTCCGTCGCGTTCGAGACCGACCCGGTTGATCAGCGTCGCCGCGAGCGCCGCGCCGAAGCCATTGTCGATGTTCACCACCGTCACGCCGCTCGAGCACGTGTTGAGCATCCCGAGCAGCGCCGCGAATCCGCCCATCGAGGTGCCATAGCCGACGCTGGTCGGCACCGCGACCACCGGCTTGTCGACGAGGCCGGCGACCACTGATGGCAGCGCGCCTTCCATTCCGGCCACGACGATCAGGACCGCGGCCTGGCGGATCGCGTCGAGGTTCGCGGTCAGACGATGGAGGCCCGCGACGCCTACGTCGTAGATGCGGTTGACCAGGTTGCCAAACAGCTCGGCGCACAGCGCGGCCTCCTCGCACACCGGGATGTCCGAGGTGCCCGCGCTGATGACGCTTACCGCGCCGTGACCATACGGCACGACGCGCTCCTTGACGATCGCGCCGAGGCGCGCCTCGGGGTGATAGTGCAGCGCCCGCAACGATCTCTTCACCTGTTTCGCCTTATCTTCGGCCAGCCGCGTCACGATCATATTACTGCCCGACGCGAGCACGCGCCGCCCGATCGCCACGATCTGCGCTGCGCTTTTGCCTTCCCCAAAAATGACCTCCGGCACCCCGCGCCGGATGCTCCGATGCGAGTCGAGCTTGGCGAAGCCGAGGTCCTCGAACGGAAGTTCGCGCAGCACGCCGAACGCCTCTGCGGCGGACATCCGCCTCGCCGCAACGTTGTCGAGAATTTCGCGGATTCGCCGCTCGGTCATCGTCGCTTGAAATGCTCGGCGCGCAGTCCGCGCGGGAGCTGAATCAGGACCTCGTGCACCGCGCGCGCGTCGCTGCGGGTCACTGTGATGTTCAGGTCGCCGGTGCTGACCTGCTCGCCAACCTTGGGAATATGGCCGAGTCGTTCGACCACGAGCCCGCCGATGGTAGCATACTCATCCGCCTCGGGCAGCGAGAGGCCGAAGCGCTCGTTGAGCTCGGCCACCGGCGCGCGCCCCACCGCGGAGAGCGTGAGGCGGTTGATGACACGGACCAGCACCTCCGCGGAATCGTGCTCGTCATCTATCTCGCCGACAATTTCCTCGATTAGATCTTCCAGCGTCAGGATTCCCGCCGCGCCGCCGTACTCGTCGACGATCACCGCGAGGTTCTCGCCGGTGCGCTGCATCGCGACCAGCGCCTGGTCCAGCGCCATTGACTCGGGAAAGTAGCTGACCGGCCGCATGATCTCGCTGACCGGCCGAGTGAGATCGGGCGCCTGCAGCAGATCGAACACGTGCACGATGCCGACGATGTCGGTGATGCGCTCGTGGAAGACCGGCACGCGGCTGAAGCCCTCGCGCCGCACCGTCTCGATCGCGGAGGCGAGCGTGGTCTGCTCAGGCACCGCGTCCACGCGCGACAGCGGCACCATCGCCTTGCGCGCGTCGGCGCGCGAGAAGCGGAAGATGCGGCGGATCATCTGCTGCTCGATGGGCAGGATCGCGTCGTGTTCGGGAGCGGCGCCTTCTTCGGCGCGCCGATGGGTGAGGCGCACCAGGTCCTCGCGGCTCATGAACACGCTCATCGCATCGGGATCGACGCCGGCCAGTCTGCGCAGCGCGCGGCTGAGCCACGTCTCGGCGGCGAGCACCGGCGCGATCACGATCGCGGTGATGCGCAGCGGGCGCGCCGCGAAGCGCGCGAAGCCGAGCGGATTCTTAAGCGTCAGCAGCTTGGGAATCGACTCGCCGAATAACAGCGTGATGGGCGCCAGGATGAACGGCGCGAGGTACGAAGTCTCATGGCTGAAATGACTCAGGAAGCTGGTGAGCATCACGGCGGCAACCACGGTCGCTAGGTTGTTGCCGGTCAGCGTCAGCGCGAGCAGGCGGTCGCGATTGGCAAGCAGCGCGCCCAGCATCTTCGCCGCGCTGTTTCCGCTTTCACTCTCGGCCTGCACCTTGAGCTCATCGGCCGAGACCAGCGCGATTTCACTGGCCGCGAAAAACGCCTGCACCATCACGCACGCGACCAGCACGCCGAGCACCGGCAGCCACGGCACGATTTCGGCAAAGTTCATCGCGCGAGCCTCACGGTCTCGACGGCGGCCCCTCGCACGCGCTCGACGGTGGCGGTGAACTCACCAAGCTTGAGCGTATCGCCCGCGCGCGGCACCCGTCCCAGGCGACGCAGGATGACGCTGCTGAGCGTCTTGCCCGCGCCGGCGGCGGCGATCGGTTCGCGCGCGCCGATCGCCTGGTTGAGCTTGCCGAGGTCGATCGCGCCCGACGCGCTCCAATTGCCGTCGGCGATCCGCGTCAGTTCGGGAACCTCGACATCGAATTCGTCGCGAATCTCGCCGAACAGTTCCTCGAGCAGGTCCTCGAGCGTCACCAGTCCGAGCAGCTTGCCGTACTCGTTGACCACCAGCGCCATCTGGAAGCGCCCGCGGCGCATCTCGTCGAACAGCTCGCCGAGCGCCTTGCCGGGCGGGACGAAGTACGGCGGACGCACCAGCCGCTCCAGGCGTGGCGGCGGCGACTCGAGCCGGCGCGCGGCCAGATCCTTGGCGTGCAGAATCCCGATGATGTTGTCCGGAGACCCGCGCCACACCGGCACGCGCGAGAAATTATCGTGTGCGATCTCTGCGATCAGCCGCTCCACCGGCATCGCGATGTCGACCGAGGAGATCCGCTCGCGCGGCGTCATCACCTCGGCGGCTCTGCGGGTGCCGAAGTCGAACACGCGATGAATCATCTCGCGCTCTTCGGGCTCGACTTCGCCGTGATGCTCGCCGGCTTTCAACAGCGCCTTGAACTCGGCCTCCGAGACCGGCTCCGGGTGCGGGGTCGCCTCCAGCGGCGTGAAGTGGCGCGCGATCGGATGAACCAGTTCGGTCAACGCCGCCAGCGGCCGCGCCGTGATGCGCGCGATCGCGCCCGGGAAGCCGAGCGCAAAGGTTTTTGGAGTGATATCGCAGAACAGCAGCACGATCAGCAGCATGACCGGCGCTGCGACGTAGGGTCCGAGCGCCGAGCCCAGCCAGAGCAGAAAAAACGAGGTGGCGAGGCATTCCGCGAACACGTTGGCCGCCTCGTTGAGGCCGATCACGACGATCAGGGACTCGAGCGGCCGGCGCATCAGGCGATGAAGCGCGGCGCGCACCGGGCGGCTGAGCTGCTCGCGGGTGTGCTCCATGCGGGAGAGCGCGAACAGTGCCGTCTCGGACGCGGCGAGCGCTGCGCTTACGAACACCAGGACGATAACCGCGGCCGGTAGATGCAGCATCGATTCAGATTTTCAGGCGCGGCCCCGCAACTGATCAAATCCCGCGACCCGTGGAGCGCCGCCTCCCAGCATTCGCAAGCCGGCGCCGCGGACGATCCGGCCGATTCGATGAACTCCGACGCGCAGGCGGCGCGCGAGCTCCGCCTCGCGATAGCCGGGCTGCACGCAAAACAGAAGTTCGTAGTCCTCGCCACCGCCGAGCGCGAGGGAGGTATCGTCGCCCATCACGGCGCGGTAAGCCGGCGAAAGGGGCAGTGCTCGGGCATCGAGCTCGGCGCCGACGCCGCTGCGCTCGAGAATATGCCCGAGATCCTGCATCACGCCGTCGCTCACGTCGATCGCCGCGGGGACAGGACGAATCGAGGCGAGCCGCTCACCCGCGACAAGTCGCGCGGTGGGGCGAAGGAAGCGCTCGACCAGGAATTTCCGCGCGGCTTGTGGTGCGCGGAGTTTGCCCGCGAGTATTCGCCAGCCGACGGCGGCGTCGCCGAGCGTGCCGGTCACGAAAATTTCATCGCCGATCCGCGCCGCGTCGCGGCGCAGTACCTGAGCGCTCGCGTCCCCGAGCACCGCGATAGTAATCGCCAGTTCCCGCGCGCGAGTGATGTTTCCGCCGACCACGTCGATACGCGCCGCGCGCGCTTGCTGTTGAGCCCCGCGTAAATCCGATCAAACAGCGTAGCTCGTAAGGCCCGCGACGAATCGCGAGGTTGACGACGCAGGCCCTTGGCGTTCCACCCATCGCGGCGATGTCGCTCAGATTGACCGCCAGCGCGCGCGCCCCGAGCGCCTCGGGAGTGCCCCAGCGGAGATCGAAGTGAACGCCCTCGACGATCGAGTCGATGGTGAAGAGAGTTCGCGCGCGCGAGGGCGCGAGGATGGCGCAATCGTCGCCGGCGCCGAGAATCGTACGCCGCGAGAGCGGCAGCCGCTCGGCCAGCCGAGCGATCAGTTCGAATTCGCCCGGCATTCGGCGCGCGCGGCGCGCCGGTAAAGTGCGATGAGACGCGGATTGAGGCAACTTGTCAGGGACGCTGCGCAAGCGCCGCGCGAACAGCAGCCCGCGCGGATCGAATCGAAATGACGGCCACAACTCGACGCTAATGCATCGCTCGAAGAGGGGCAATAGCGCCCGTCGCTCGGCGCCATCTCAATTGGACTTGAGTGTCTGAATTTCAAATCGCCGACGCCTTAATCTGGGTTGTATTCGTCGCCACAAATCTGGCCGCCGAATGCAGACGCGCAGGTTCACTCGGCTCACGAACGGACCTTCGAAAAAGCTGGCAAAGCCTCTGCGACCGCGTTGTGGGTCACCTCTGCAATCTCTTCCACGTTGACGAAACGCTGCGCTGTGCTCCCGCGATGGCGCCTGGCATCGCGGATCATTATTTGGACGCTAGCGGAGCTTGTGCGGAACTAGCTTGAGCCGCAGACGTACAGCCGTTGCCGGATCGGACATCCCAAAGCACGATACGACCTGGATACAGACCGTTTAGATCGATCGTGATCAGCGGCAGAAAAATACCGGGACGGCGGAGAACCGACTCGCTGGTGGCGCGTTTCTTTGAGAGATCCAATTCCGATTGGGGCAAGTCGAAAAGCGCACGTTTGGCAGCTCCCACGATTCCGAGTTCTCGGATCTCCGTCCGTGCGCGCGCTCGTGATGTAAAAATCACGCGAAGCGCGAGGACGATCAGGCCGCCCAGAACCGCACCAGCCGCTCCAGCAATTCCACCAAGCCCGATGTGTGCTAGCAGCGAGGCCACCGTGGTTTCCTCAACTCACTCTATCGTCTCACATGCGGGCAAGATAGGCGATACTCCAAGGCACAGCAAGTGCGAATCCTCCGAGAGCAAGTGCCAAAATTGCTTTCCATCCTACCTGTTGCTTATAACGCTCGGGCAGAAGACTGAGGAGGCCAACCGCAATTACAAGCAAAACCGCAACAGAAATTAGTGCAGCAACTACTACTTCATCCTGCGTAGTAAAGCTCCGATGTTTGAATTAATGAATACGCACCTAGTGCGCCCCAAGCCAACGCGTGTAAATCCCAACCCAAATCACAAATCCAGTCTTGCCAAGGTACCCGGACGAAATCTCCAATCTAGTTCGCGCTCGAGCGACCTTATATAGGCTAAGAGTTATTCGATCTAGACCACGAGTTATTTCTCCTAACATGGAAAGCTCCTGGATGTTTACCCTATTAGGGGACGTAGGCGGTAACTATGCCGGCGAGCTAGCACCTGCCTGCTTAGGCAGCGATCAGGAGCGGCGCTGATAAGATCCTGCCCATTGTTGCAGTCCCGAACCATTGCGTGCGATCAGCAGTGCCTAGGACACCCGCCTCCTATGCTTTGAGTCGAGAGGTCCGTTGGGATCCTCCCGACTCCGGCAGCCTGCGCTCAGGATGACCTCCTGTCTCTCGCGATCTAATGGATGACAGTGGTTCCCTTGCCGTTCCAAGCGGCGGTGTGCACCGAATTCGTTTTCACTTTTATTGACAAATCACAGGCTCTCAGGATGACATTTTTTGGCGAGGAATTTGGACGACGGTGGTTTCGATTCGCTTTTCTTTTTTGCCATTGAAAGAAATCACAAGCTCTCAGCAAACATCGACGAAATTCTAATGCATAGCAGGCTAAGGCGCTTACTTGAGATCGTTTTTGGACCAGGCTTCTGCGACTGTTAGGAACTCGTGGGCTGGCTGGTCCATACGCAGGTGTTTGAGTAGCAGGCCGCTTGATACGCGCTCGATGTAACCCCATTGCCAGATTGGCTCCGGATCGACGCCGGTCAGTTGGGACAGGTAGTTACAACGCCGGCGCCCCAGTGTCAGCGGATCTCCGGCCAGGAGTTCTGCGGCCCACTCGCGCATCGCGACGGCTAGATCGTAGGCGCGTTCGATGAAGAGGCCGTCGGGATCTATGAACTTGAAACGTCGGGGACCGCCGCCGGGGACCAGCAGCGTGTTCCATGCGTGCGCATCGCCGTGCGCGAGGACGGCGGTGTCGGGGTCAAACGCCTTGCGTCTGAGCTCCGCGAACGAGAGCGCCAAATCGATGGCGTGCCGCGAGCAGGGCTCTCCCAGCTCGCGCCAGGTCGTTTCAATGAAGGCGGCCAGGTCGCTCGCCTTCTCCGCGCCTGACATAAATTGCGCCCCTTTGGGGAGCGGCATCCAGGCCTCCTGCAAAGTCGCGCAGATGATCTCGAGTTGAGTCTCGATCGAAAGACCAAGCTGGTGAAGCAGAGGGCCGAGCCGCTCGAGCAGCATCACGCCGCGGGCCGAATCGTGGCCTAGAACCTGGACGTAACCGCGCCCGTTCGCAGCTAGCAGGATGCGCAACTCGCTACCCGACGGATCGACCCAGGGGGGAACGATTTTCACCACCGCATTCCCGCCGTTCGCGGTGCCGACTTCCGCCACGAACGCTTCGGTTCCTCCGGAGAGGACGCGCATGAACGAAAGGTCCCATTCGCGTTCAAGATCGGCGACGAGTTTGCCAAGTCCGGCGAGCCACGCCACACCTTCGGCGCCGCGCGCAGCCGCCTTACGCCGCACTTCGTCGGGTATGTCCAGAACGGCGTGTTTCATATCGTCGTGGCAACCTCGGTTCGAAAGACAAGATAGCATTTCGGTCCGAGTGTCTCATGGCGCCCCGGTTTACGATGGCGCCGTCATTCAGAGCAATCGTACGTGTAACTTTCTGTTGACATTTCCCGTGATTTTGTTAGGGTCCGGAAAGTTCGACTTGGAGGGCCTATGCGACGCTTGGCTCCCGTCGTTCTGCCTGCCGCGATCCTGATCGTTGTGGCTGGTCTGACTGGCTGCCGGCGAAGCCATGATGCTTTCGTCGCGCACGGGCCGCTGCCACCACCGCCCTCGGGACAACTGAAGTTTGCCGGCGCGTTGCCGGAGCATCCGTTTCAAAAAGAACCCGGCAACCTCTTCGCGCGGACGGTTTTTGAGACCGACGGGCCCAACGGTTCACAAGTCGAGATACGCGATCTCCTGATCCCGCCCCATGGCAAGGGCCAGATGGCCGCGCTGGCAGGGCCCGCGGTGATCGAGCTGGCGACTGGAACGGCCACGATCGTCTCAGGCGCAAACCCCGAACCGATAGTGATCGGCGCGATGCGCGCGCTGCCCGCCGGCCAGACCGTGGAGGTGGAAAATCCCGACGCGCGGCCGGCGATGCTGCGGCTGTACCTGATTCGAGCGAGGTAGGACGATGATTCGCGTCAGGCCGGTGATGCTCATGATCATGGGGGCGATGGCGTTGAGCGCGTGCACTAACACCGTGGGCTGCTCGGGCTTAAATCCGCCGCCGCCGCAATGGCTGAGTTACCGGAACAACCCGGGACGGCTCGGGGAGCAGTTCCTGGACACCGCGATGTCGAATCCGACCACGGTCCTAGCCAGCCTCCACGTCCTCTGGCAATCGCCCGGCACGACCTGGCCGGGGGCGCAGCCAGGGCCGTTCACCGCCTCTCCGATCGTCTTCAACAACACCATTTATATCGGCGATACCAACGGCGTTTTCTGGGCGATCAACGCGAACGACGGAACGTTTCGCTGGCGCTATCCCGCCACTGGCGCGCTCAACGGTTCCTGTACGCAGGGTAACTGGGGCAGCTACGGCATCCCGTCCAGCGCGACCTATGCGAGCATCAATTCCACGGACGCGGTGATTTTCGGCGCGCCGGATCCGGACCAGACCGTCGACGGAGGCAACGGCAGCGCGCGGCTATGGGCGCTGAATGCGGCCAGCGGAGCGCTGATCTGGAAGAGCGCCGTGGTCGGGCACGTCAACCCGTGTTCCAGCGCGTCGGGCTCGCTCCACGAGCGCATCGGGCATTCGTCGCCACTGGTGTTCGCGGGACGAGTTTACGTCGGAATTCATGACGCGGCGGACAATCCGGTGCAGAAGGGCAAAATCGTTGCGGTGGATTTGAACAGCGGCAACCTGTCGACGGGCTTTCCTTTCGTGGTCGACGGCGCGCCGCTCGATCCTACCTGCGGCGGCGTGTGCGGCGGCGGGGTGTGGAACGCACCAGCGACCGACGGTCGCAGCATCCTGTTCACCACGGGCAACGTCTGCGATTCCAATACCTACAATACGGCCGAATGCGAGACCGAACCGTCGCCGGACTATTCGCTGAGTATGGTGAGCATCGATCCGACCAGCGGCGCTCGCAACTGGAGCTTTCGCGCGGTGCCCTTCAAGCTCGACGCTGATCCTGACTGGGCAGCTGGACCCACGACCATGATCACGAGTTGCGGCGAGTTGGTAGCGTCGGTGCAAAAAGACGGCTGGACTTATGCGCTGAATCCGGCCGACGGAAGCTGCAAGTGGCAATTTCCGCCGACCTCCGGCCCCGGCTGCACCTTCGCCGCCACGGACACCCATGTCCACGGTGATGATCACTACTATGCGCCCGGCGCTACGTGGGGCGACTACCTCTTCATCCAGACGGGAGGAGAGGCGCTCACCGACCCTGGCGGAGTTAGCAAGGGATACGGACGACTGCATGCGCTCGACGCATGCCAGCCAGACAGCAACCGGGTCCGATGGATCGCCGACATCGATCCGGGTGTGGCGCTGTCGATTGGCGCGCCGGTGGTGACCGGCGGCATGGTTTACGTGACTACCTCGGCCGGCCACGTGGTCGCCTTCGCCGATCCGTCAGTGGCGCCGCCAGTGGGATATCGGTGCTCCAGCGTGGACTTCGGCCCGCCGTCGCCCACCTGGATGTCGGACTGTACCAGCGCCGGCTTCCAGATCGTGCCGGTGCCAGCTTCAATCGATGTTGCGCTCGGCGACGGTGGCAACGCGGCCGGGCTGCGGATGGAAGCGGCGATCGCGCTCGATCAGCTTTATGTGGCGACCAGCCTGGGACACGTATATGCGCTCGGACCGTGAGGGGACTCAGATGAAACGGGAACGGCGCTACGCTTTGGGAGCCGCGACGGCCGCAGCGCTGTTGGTTTCAGTTGGCCTGGCGGCGGGGCAGCCGACCCCCGAGCAGCCGGGCAACGTCACGCGGTTTTCGGGCGCGATGAGCGTACCGATGGCGGGCGCCGCCGCGCCGATGATGGTCGAGATCAAAGATTGGCTATTGGTCGGAAATGAGAAGGCCTTTCAGATCCCGGCGCAGGGCTTTTACGTCGTGCAGCTGCGCTCGAGCACGGTGGTTACCGACATCGGGGGGAAGTCGGAAAAGCACCAGGCAGGAGACTTCTGGACGGTCGCGGCGGGCGAGCCGATGACGGTGACGCTCGCGCCGCACGCCGAGGCCGCCCAGTTGCAAACGATCGCGGTGACGCCGACTCGTTGAGCGGGCGAGCGTCGCGGCTTGAGCGACGCCAGTGACGCTCGCTCAGCTCATAGCGCGGCGGGCCGCGTCGCCGTCCCGAGGGATCAAAGCTACCAGGCTGAGGCCGTGGCCGGCGGCGTAGCGCGCCTCGACCTTGCCGCCGGACGCCTCGGCCATCGCACGCGCGACGTAGAGGCCGAGCGTGATCGCGGTCGAGCGGCCGTCGTGGTTGGGCGCGGTGAACATCTTATCGACGTCGTCGAGATGGACCGGCGGGCCGCAGTCGGCGACCTCGAGCACCAGGGAATCGTCGCGGACGCCGGTGCGGACCAGCACTTCGCCGCCGCTCATCCGCACGATCGCGTGAGCGATCAGATTCTTCAGGATGCGCTCGAGCAGGCGCGGATCGAGACGGCACCGCGGCATCGGTCCGACCTCGGATCGAATCCTCACCCGCTTGCGCGATGCCTGCACCGCGCAATCGTCGATGACCCCTGCGATCAGCGGTCCTGGATCGACGTTGCTGAATGACGGTGCGATCTGATGCGCGCGAATCTGGTAGGAGTCGAGCAGGTTGCTGACCACCAAGTCCATGCCCCATGTGGTCGAGCCAAGGCGTCCGAGCAGGTCGGCGCGCTCTTTGGGCCGCAGGCCTTCGTCTTCGAGCAGATGCGCGTAGCCGGCGAGCGCGGCGACCGGACTTCGGATGTCGTGCGCCATCGTCTCGATAGTGTTCTCGCGAAAGCGCGCGGCCTCGTCGAGTTCCGCGAGCTGGGCGCGAAGCTGCAAGCGATAGCGATCGATGAAAACCGCGGTGCATTGCGCGAGCACCAGCGCGGCGAGCAGGCCGAACCATCGGTACACCATGTACTGGTTGTCCACCGGCACGTAGGTGCTGGCGACCCAGAACGACATCAGGCTCACCATCCCCATCGCGAGTTGCCATCGCGGACCCCAGGCGACGAACGACGCGGTGCACAAGGGGCACAACAGGATCGCGATATAGCGCGATTCGGGATCGTGGTTCAGCGCGCTCACCAGCACGAACATCTGGATCAGGTAGGTGCAGATAAGCAGCGACCAGAACTGCCAGTAGCGGCGGAATGCCTGCGTCCAGGTAAGGCCGACGTACAGGCAAGTGCCGCCCAGCATCAGCCAATGGTAAACCGCGGCTGGATCGTGTTTGCCCAGGAAACGAAGATCGTAGATGGCGTAGGCAAGAAGGAAAAAGATTCCGATCCCGCCGGCGAGCCTGATGACGGCGAGCGACTGTTCGTCGTCGGGCGTCCAATCCATCGCGCGGGTGATTCGTTCCGGATAGACGTTTTCGAAACGAGACGATTCCGCTTCCGGATTCACAGATATGGCGAGACCTCCCAGCCTCGCCCCCCTTCTTTCGAACGAGTCGTTCCGATCGCATCTTTAACTTGACGCTCTCGCCACGATCCATCAAGTGTGAACTGGCATTTCAGCGACAAAAGCTTCGCCGCGCGATCGCTCATTGTGCGTGTAGTAACACTGGGTAACTTTGCAAAACCAAATTGACGATAGCGTGGCCAAGCAAACCGTAAAGCCCTCGCAACCGGCGGCTGTCGCATCGATGGGATCGTCGCGGCGGCTGGGAACGGCGGTCGTGGTAGCGGCGGCAGTCGCGGCAGTGGCGGTGCTGATCGCGATGCCGGCGCATCCGGAGCTGACGTTCGATGCGAATTATTACGCCGCGTTCGCGCATACGGCGCCGTATCCGGGCGCGACGCCGCGTCCGTTCTCGTGGCGCCTGCTCGGGCCGAGCATCGTACGAATACTGTCGCCGTGGCTCGGGACGCGGGCCTCGTTCGCGGCGCTCGCGCTGGCGTCGATGCTGGTACTGGGAATCGGAGTGACTGTTCTCGCGCAGAGATCGGTGCGCTATCCACTGGCTATAGCGGCGATTCTCCTGCTGCCGTTCGAAATTCAGTCGTTACCTACTTACTATTTGCCTGATCTACTCAATGCGGCATTGCTCGCGATGTTCATTCTTGCGGTTGCGAGCGAAACGGATCTGGCCGCGAGCATACTGCTGTTGTTTCTGTTTCTCAGCCGGGAGTCGACGATCCTGGTCGCCGCCGTGACGGTAGTGATCGCAATCGGAGCGCATCGGCGGACGCTCGCCATAGGCACGATCGCCGCAACCCTTGTCGGCGTTGGCATTACGCATCATTTCGCGGCGCTGGGTCCGCCGAATGTTCACGGATGGCCGGATTTTTTTTACCTCGCGCTCAAAATCGCGTACCACGCGCTCCGCAACCTGGGAATAATGATTGCGGTCCCCAACGGCGCGCAACCCTGTCGTCCGGAGTGGATACTCACTCTGCCTGGAGCACTGCGAACTAACTATTTGAGCCAGCTCGGTATATGCCGATGGGATCCGTCGCAGCCGGTCACGACGATGACAGCGTGGCTGACCGGGTTTGGCGCCGGACCCGCAGTAGCTATATGTTGCGCGCTCAGATTTCGTCGCGAAATATTATGTGCTCCCGCGTGGACGCTAGTCGCGGCGGCCTACGGAGTACTCGCATTTGTGAGCGGTCCTTTCACCGGCGCCTGGGTAGACCGTCTGGTCGGCTATGGATGGCCGCTGTTCCTGATCGCGATCCCGTACTTGCTCGAACGGGTCTGGAACTGGGAGCCTGCGGCGGTGGCGACGCTGCTCGGATGCCACGCGGCACTGCTCGCGATCAACTTCGCGGTGCCACCGTTGTTCGCGCGGATTTTACACGAGGAACGCGCTCCGCTCGGAGCGCTGCTCGACGTGGCCGCGCTTATGATTCAATTGGGCGCGTTTCGAGCGGTCGCACGCCAAGCGTTCGATCGATCGCGCACGGCTCTGTCCGCGCGAAACTGAAATCATCCGGTGCGCGCCGCTGCCAGCGCCTCGCGCATCGCAGCGAGCGCGAAATCAATTTCTTCGCGCGCGATATTGAGCGGCGGCGCGATGCGCACCACGGTGTCCGCGTTCAGCGTCCAATTGATAATTACCTGGCGCGCTAGCGACTCGGCGACGAAGCGGTGCGCCACGAGTGCCGATCGAAATTCGATTCCGATCAGAAGACCGATGCCTCTGACCTCGGCGATTTCCGGAGCGGCGAACGCGGCGAGGCGCTCGCGAAGTTCCGTGCCGACCGCCTCCGCGCGATCCGCGAGCCGCTCCTTCACGATCAGATCGAGCGCGGCGATGCCGGCGGCGCATGAAAGCGGATGACCGCCGAAAGTGGTGATGTGGCCGAGCGGAGGATCGTGCGTGAAAACGTCGAGGATTTCGTCGCGCGCGGTGAATGCACCCAGCGGAAGGCCGCCGCCCAGCGCCTTAGCCATCACGATAATGTCCGGCACTACGCCGAAATGCTCGAGCGCGAAGAGCCGTCCGGTTCGTCCCAAGCCGGTCAGCACTTCGTCGAAAACCAGCAACGCGCCGACGCGATCGCATCGATCATGCAACGCCCGCATGAAGCCGGCGCCGGGAATGCGCACGCCGCCTTCGGCCTGTACCGGCTCCACGACCACCGCGGCAACCGATGAATCGATCGTACCCAGACTCGGCACACTGCCAAACGGAAGATGCTTGACAGGGCCGGGCAGCGCGCCGAATGGCGCGCGGAATGCGGCGTTCCCGGCAAGGGCCAGCGCGCCCATCGTGTCGCCGTGATAGGCGCCGTCGAATGCAACAAAGGCCTGGCGGCCGGTGAACTTGCGCGCCGCTTTGAGCGAGCCTTCGATCGCCTCCGCGCCGCTGTTGGTAAAATAGGTCCGGGAAAGGGGGGCCGGCAGATGCTCGGCGAGCCGCTCCGCGAGCCGCACCTGCGCCTCGAGCACGTACTCGCCATAAACCATCACGTGCAGATGGCGGCGCGCCTGACGCTCGATCGCGGCGAGTACGGAAGGATTGCCGTGGCCGAGCGCCGCAACGCCGATCCCGGCGATGAGATCGAGATAACGGCGCCCGTCGGCGGTGTAGATCCAGGAGCCATCGGCGCGCGTCACCTCGAGTCCGATCGGCGCGTCGGAGGTCTGCGCGAGATGGCGCCGAAAAAAATCGTTGAGCTGGCTCATTGGAGGGTCCCCGCGAGCAAATCAAGAAATGCGCCGCCCCCATGGCGCCACGTCAGTGGCGGCGCTTGCATCTGGCCGGGCGCCGCCACGTAGGTGACTCCCAACTCGCGGAGGATTTCCCTCAGGCGCGCATGCTCGGAAACGGAGTCGTCGAGGGCGAATGCCTCGAGCCGGCCTGCCGCAGGAGCAAGTCGCGCGCGGAAATCGGCATGGTCGTGAAACGCGCTCACGAATACCGTGCGAAAGCCCGGCGAGGCGGTAAAGCCCGCGGCGGGGTCGCAAACTACCGTCCATCCGAGGCGCCTACCCTCAAAAAAATCGACGGACTCGCCCCCAATACGACGCCATCGCGCGACCTCGCGCACGCGCCGCACCGACGCAGCATCGTTAAGCGGCAGATCCGCAGGGGGCGGCAGTCTTGCCGCGAGACGCTCGAGCGCCGCGGCCAGCCGCGCGGCAAAATCGCGCGCACCGCCGGCTGCTGAACCGTCGCCGCGCTCCTGCACGAATACGTGATGAGGGGATAGGCATCCCAGCTGCTCGAACAAGGTTACGTCGCGGGCCAGCGCTTCGGCGACGACTTCCAGGTCCGGCGGCGCCGAAGCGCTGCCTGTGATTGCAGCGCCGCTCAGGCGGCTTCCGAAGGCGATGACGCGACGGTCGCGAGCTTCGCTCGCGACCGTCGTGTCATCGCCGTAGGCGACCAGCAGGTCGCCGTTGGCGCGCAACGACGCGGTCGTTTCGACCGCGTCGCGCGGCCAATTGAATACGGCGACGCGCGCGCCGACCTCGGCGTCGACGTCGCGCAACGTCCCCGCGAACTCTACCCACCATACCCGCTCCGCGGATGCGCTCTTGATCACCGTGCCGGCGCTGCCAATGAGCGCGGCCACCACTTCGTGCATCCCGGCGCCCGCGACGTTTCCCGCCATCACGAAGCCGATCACAAAGGCGCCCTGCCTGCGCGCGCGTCCACCTTCGCCGCCAATCGCTGCGGCCAGCGAGTCGAGTGCGGAATCGGTGAACGGGCTCAGCAGCGTGTCGATTGACTCATTGAGCAGTGGAACCGAGAAGCCGGCGCGCGCCGCGATCCGTGCGATCGCGACGCAGCGGCGCTCAAAGCCACGCTCGCGCCACAGCGCGAGCGCGGCTTTGAGCGCATCTGCGACTCGGTGGGGCGCGAGCGGCGCCGAGGCGGCGGCGCGCACGCGCGCCGCCGCCTCGGCGACTGCGCGCGGGTCCGGCGGCGGAAGGGCCGCATCCGCCGCGCCGACCGTGGCGTCGCCACGGCCAGGCACGGCGGATGCGGCGGACGCGGTCCGCGAGCACGGCGCGCTCATCGCGCGCCGTCCGCGGCCGCGAACTCCGCGAGCGCCAGCGCGCATCCGCGTGCCTCGGCCGCGCCCGCGCGACCGAGCACGCGAACGCGATCGCGACCGTGATCATGCTCGATGATCCCAATGTCCTCGGTCGTCACCGCCGACACTGATCCGACGTTGGCGAGATCAAAGAACCGCAGCAGTCCCGGTTGCCCCGCGCTGACAGGCAGATCGGTAACCGGATCGATTGTGCTGACGCGCAGCCACGGGGGAGCTAACTTGACGCGCGGCCACGACGGCGCGATTCGCGGCGTGTTGAACGGCGTCGCATCGTAGAGCTGCGAACACAACTCCGTCATCCCGTACTCATTGATCACGTGATCGGAATCGATCGAGAGCCGCGATTCTGCCAACGCGGCGACCTGCGATGCTTCGAGCGCAACCACTTGCCCCTTTGCGCCGCCGGTGTCCATCAGGCGCGAGGCCGGCGCGAGCCGAATCAATTCGTTCGCCCCATAGAGAGCGCGAAAGAGCGCCGCGATCGCAGCCGTGGTGCCGAGAATGCACACCGGCTCACCGCGCGTTCCCGCATCGCGGAGAAAATCGAGCGCGGCGTGAGCATCGACGCCTCCGCGATCCGCTGCGCACAGGCTGGTGCCGTTGCCGAACTCCTCGATGCACCATGAGATCATTCGCGAGAGCGACGACTCCGGCATCCGATCGGCGGTAGGGTGAATTGCAAGCATCGTCAACCGGCGCTGGTCGGGAAACACCATTGCACCCAGATGTGCGATCGCCGAGGCACGGTAAATTTCCGGGTGCGGCACGCGATGCTGCCCGCGGTGGCCGCGACCGGCGGTCGTGCCGCTGGTGAGGAAGGTGAGTGCACCCGATGCTCGACTGTCGTTCGCGCCGCCGAGGTCAGCATATTTGAATGCGAGCGAGCTGACCGCCGGAATCTGGTCGAGCGACCGAACCGACTCAGCCGTGGCGCCCAGGCTCAAACAATAGCGGCGATAAGCATCGACTGTCGCAAACTGATGGCGGAACACCAGCAGGGCGAGCGGCTCGAAGCAGGCCGGCTCCGGATTGTGGATAAACGACAAGACCTGTTCGTAAATTTGATCGCGAGTGGTCATGCGGCGGCCGGGCGCGACGAAGCGAATGCCCCAGCAATGCCCATCGTAGCAGCATGCCTTAAGGCGTGGCGAATAGGCGGTCGCTAGCTGAAAACCGCTATTTACCGCGGGTTTGGAATAGTTTAGTGTCGAGCGGCGAGGTGGTGCGGCGGCGATCCATGCGCGGTCAAACGGACCGGTGGCAGGATTCCCAGATTCGAGCGGTGACGCAACAGGAATGGCGTAACCGCCATTTGAATTGTCGTACGTTTTCAGTCGCTGATCGAACTGTAACAATTTTGCAGTTGGTACGTATTTCTGGTACTACAAAGCTCGATCGGGCTTGGGGAGGAGTGCTCTGAAATGAAGAAATTTGTAGCGGGCGTGATGCTCGGCTTTCTGGCGAGCTGGGCGATGGCGTTTGCGGCTTCGAATCTGGGCCATAACGGATCCTTCTGGAGCAAGCTCAACCCCGCGGCCAAGGACGGCTACGTCAACGGTTACTCTGACGCGATGAACGTAAGCGTGGGCAAACTCGACAGTCTGCAGATCGCGGCCGACGTTTTTCACTGGAAGGGCGCGCGCAAGATTATCCATCAACTCTCGACCGAGCTTTCGATGTCGCAAATGACGCCGGAGCAAGCCGTCCAGCGCCTCGACTCGCTCTATTCCAATCAGAAATACAGCGAGCTCGATCTCGGCCAGGCACTACAATTGCTGACGTGGCACGCCAGTGAAGCGTCGCAACCGCCGGTGGCAGCACCTTCCAAATAACCAAACGGATCTGTTTGCGAGGCGGTCCCATCGGGCCGCCTTTTCTTTTTTGTCCTTTTATTTTTGTTCACACTTTTTGTGAGGCACGTTTTGATCTTGATGCTTGCAACCGCAGTCGCGTGGCTTTAGCTTTAATCGCTGGAGCAGAAACTGTGAACGCGCCGGTAGTTTTGTTGGAACGAGTGTTGCGGGCGACGGTAGGGGTTCACTCTCACGTGCCGCAGACTCATGTGTCGACCGCGATCGGACTTGGCACCGATCGGCGCGGCTCCGGCATCATGGTCAGTACCGAGGGGCTGATTCTCACCGTTCATTATCTTCTGCTGGGCGCGCAGAACGTTATCGTAACTTTGCCCAACGGCGAGCAGCAGGAAGCGAAAATCGTCGGCAAGGACTATTCCACCGGTCTGGGGCTGTTGAAAATCGACGGCGCAAAGTTTCCGTGCCTGGAGGTGGTGTCATCGGAGCGCTGTGTGCCCGGGCAGGAAGTTTTCACCGTCGCGAGCCTTGGCGGGGACAAGCGCTGCGCCGATAGCGGCATGATCACCTATCTCGGGCCCTTCGATGCGGTGTGGGAATTCGTGCTCGACCGATGCGTATGCGTGACGGCGTCATCGCTCAATATCGGTTTCAGTGGCGGGCCGGTGTGTAACTCGGCCGCGCAGGTGATAGCGATCTCGTATCTCAACTTCGCCGACCTGGGACGCGCGATCCTGGGTGTCCCGGGCGAGAACTACCTGGCCGTGCGCGACGAACTGCAGCGCCACGGCCGGCGCATGACGGCGCAGCCGCGCGCGTGGCTGGGCGTGCTTTCCTACACACTGCGCGAGCATGTCGTGATCGCGGGAGTGATGCCGGGAGGACCGGGCGAGAAGGCGGGACTACAGCAGGGCGACCTGGTGCTCGCGATCGACGGCAATGACGTGAACGATCGGCGCGTGCTCTACGAAGCGCTGGGCGGCCATCGCCCGGGCGAGAACATCAATCTGAAAGTGCTGCGCAACAATCGAATCTACCAGATTGAAATTCCGGCCATTCGCGCCGAAGACTACTTCGCCTGACGCCCGCCCTGCGCGCCGCTGAATGCTGGTTGAGCCGAATCCCGCGAGGAGCCGAAATTCATGAGTGAAGCGAGAGCGCGGCTTCGCGAGATGCTCGCGAAGCCGGGGATGATCGTTGCGCCGTTCGTGTTCGATTGCCTGCAGGCGCGGCTGGCCGAGAGCGCCGGCTTCGAGGCCTTGTACATGACCGGCTTCGGCACCGCGGCGGCGCGCGGCTTCCCCGATTTGGGCCTCCTCACGATGACCGAGATGGCAGCCAACGCCCGCGCACTGGCGCGTGCGGTCAAAGTCCCGGTCATCTGCGACGCCGACACCGGCTATGGAAATCCGATCAACGTGTGGCGAACGGTCGAGGAGTACGAATCCGCCGGCGCCGCGGCGCTGCATATCGAGGACCAGGTGTTCCCAAAGCGATGCGGCTTCCTGCAGGGCAAGCAGGTGATCGCGATGGAGGCGATGGTACCCAAGGTGCGCGCGGCGTGCGACGCGCGGCGCGATCGCGACCTGGTGATAATTGCGCGCACCGACGCGCTCGCGGTCAACGGATGGGACGATGTGATTCGCCGCGCGCGGGCGTATCGCGAGGCGGGCGCCGATTTGATCTTCGTCGATGGCATCAAGACCCGCAGCAATCTGGAACGCTACGCAACCGCGCTCGGCGATTTGCCATTGGTGTACAACGGCGACCTGCTGCCGATCGACGAGCTTGCGCAGCATCCGTTCAAGCTCACGATTCATATCGGCACGATGCTCGCGGCGTTCGCGCGGATGCGGGATGCGATGACGGAGTTGAAGCGCGTCGGCAAGATCGCGAGCACCACCAGCGACGGCATCTTCGAGGAGTTCGTGCGCCTGACGGGCGTGGCCGAGACCGACGCGCTGGCAAGGAAGTACGCGCACTAGATTCTATCGATTGTCGGTTCGCTTGCGCGGATTTCCGAGCGTCGGCGACCGCGGGTTGTGCACTCTCCCCTTGCCATGCTAACGCCGAATGAGACCTCGGCAACGCTTGAGGAGAGGAACTCCGCCATGGAAACACGCCAGTTCGGTCAGACCGGAATTTCAGTCTCCGCGCTCGGTTTCGGATGCTGGGAAATCGGCGGCGGCTACGGCAGCATCGAGGAGACCGAGTTCATCAAGGCGGTAAACCGTGCGCTCGATCTAGGAATCAACTGCTTCGACACCGCTGAGGCATACGGCTTTGGCGCATCGGAAAAATCACTTGCCAAAGCCTTGGGCTCGCGCCGCAAGGAAGCGGTCATCGCGACCAAGTTCGGTGTTGGCTATCCCGACGCTCCTAACTACCGTGACAGCTCGCGCAAGCGTGTGGTGGAGTCGATCGAGAAGAGTCTCAAGAATCTCAATTCTGACTACGTCGACGTGTACTTGATCCACTGGCCGGATCGAAACACTCCTTTCGAAGAGCCGATGCGCGCGCTTGATGACCTGGTCAAACAAGGCAAGGTCAAGGCAGTGGGCTTGTCCAATTTCAAGCTCAGCGAGATCGAAACGTGCATGCGCGCGCGGCGCGTCGACGTGATTCAATATTGCTGGAACATGTTCGACCGGCGGATGCAGAAAGAAATATTCCCTTATTGTCGCGAGCATAAGATCGGCGTTATGGCCTATGGATCGCTCGCCTACGGGATGCTGACCGGGACGCTGTCGGAAGAGTCGGCCTTCGAAAAAGGTGACTGGCGCTCCAGGCGCGGCAAACTGGGAAATATCAATCTGTTCCAGCATCTGTTTGGCCCCGACCACTTCCTGAACAATCTGCGGGCAGTCGAGGACCTGAAAGCCGTAGCGAAACGCTATGGCAAGAGTCTTCCGCAACTTGCACTACGTTGGACGCTCTCAAATCCCGTCATAAGCACGGCGCTGGTCGGATGCCGGAACCCGCGCGAGGTCGATGACAATGTAGGAGCTCTCGGATGGTCGATTTCCGACGCCGATATGAACGAGATCGATGCGATCTTCGCGAAACACGGCGCGGTCACCATGCCGGAAACGTGGCTAGAAACAGAGTAGGTCTGGAGACCGAGTAGGTAAGGATCGAAAGCGAGGTGCCGTATGCCTATCCAGAAATTTGCACCTATGAGCAAAGACTTCCCCACCTTTGACTGTGACGCTCATGTGACGGAGCCACCGTGGCTCTGGGATCGGGCCAAGGAATGGCTAACCAAGGACGAGTACGAGTCTCTCAAAAGCTCCATCTGGTACGACGCTGAAAGCCGGCAACTGGTCGTCAATGGATTTGCGAACACCGGCCTTGGCTCGCAACGTATTGGCGGAACTCCTGGCGTCGTAAACGTCCTCTCACTCGCTGGTCCGGGCCTCAAGCACAATATCCAGCGCGCCTTAAACGTCCGTAACCTGAATCCTAAGACTGCGCTGACGGCCGAGCAGGCAGCCTATATCGACCATCGCGGCTCCTACGAGCCCAAGCCGCGGCTGCGCGACATGGACGTTCAGGGTATCGATCAGGTGATGATCATACCCACCGATATCGACACCTATCCCTGGATCCAGAACTCGATGGGCGCCCGGGCGATGTGCAAGGCTTACAACGAATGGGCCTATGAGTATTGCCAGGAAGATCCGGAGCGGCTGTTTTTTGCGGCCTTGCTGCCGATGCAGGATCCAAAATTCGCGGAGCGGGAAGTTTATCGCGTGGCCGAAAAAGGGTGCCGAGTAGGATTGGTGCGTCCCATCGACGTGATGGGCAACTACCCGATCCAGCCCAAGTACTACCGCGTGTGGAAAGCGATGGAAGAGACCGGAATGGTGTATGGCATGCACCCCTTCCCTGCGCTGGGTCTCCTCAAGCCTCCGGGCTATACGCAGCAATACTCAGGCGCGGAGTTGATTGGATTGAGCGGTACTTCGGCCGGCCTGCCACACTCGTTCCTTATCAACGTTCAGGACTTTCAGGCGGAAGCATCGCTGTGGGTGGTGATGGTTCTCCTGTCAGGGTTCTTTGATCGCTACCCCAAGTTGAGAGCGGCGGTATTTGAAGCTTCTTCGACCTGGCTGAGCTTCATTCTCGATGAGTGTGACAAGGCTTATCGGCTCTATCGCAACGATCGAAGGCTCGCGCGTTTGAAGAAGCTCCCGAGCGAGACTTTCTTCGAGCATTGTGTGACCGGTTTCGAGGGGGACGAGGCGCCGCCGTCACGCTTCCCCGAGTTCTACGAGAATATCCTCGCCTGGTCGTCGGACGTCTATCATCACGACGGCGACGACGCATGGCGTGCGATCGAGACCATGCGTAAGTCTGAGCTGCCCGAGTCCTATCAGGCCAACTTCCTCGGTGGCAATGCGCGCAAGCTATATAACATCAAGCCTCCTCGCAAGATCGTTCGAGAGCGTGTCACCGAGATCGAACGCCCTGAGTGGTGGCCGACGGAGGAAGAGGTGCGGGAGTCATTGAAGCCGGAAGCCGCATTGATTCATCGCTAAGGTTATCTGAGTCGGTCTCGGGAGAGAGTGACTATGCCAACGAAGCAGTTCTCCGTCTTTGACAGCGATTCTCATGTGGTCGAGCCGCACGAGCTATGGACGAAATATCTGGAACCTGAATATCGTACACTGGGTAAGCATGCACTCTGGCGCGAAGAGGGTAAGACAAGTTCGTATCTCAAGGTCAACGGCAAGGTGTTTCGGGACACAATGAACTCCAACATCCCGCGCCATGCGATTTGGCGGCCCGGGATGACGTGGGACACGGTTGGCGAGCTCGATCCTAAGGTCCGCCATCAACAGACCGAAGGCGCTTCCGATCCGAAGGCCCGGCTAAGAGACATGGATGCGATGGGCATTGACCAGGCGTTCTTATACCCGACCTGGTTCGCGGAAGGATTTCACCTGGTCGAGGATCCCGACGTCGCGTATGCGTTGGCGCGCGCCTACAATGACTGGGTTGCTGATTTCTGTCAGTCAGCGCCCGAACGCCTGTTTGCGGCATCGATGGTTCCGCTGCAGAACATGGACTATGCGCTCGAGGAACTGCGCCGAACGTCGAAGATGCGATGCTTCCGTGGCGCGTTCATCCGGCCGATGTTTGTCGAGGGTCACTATTTCACTCATCCCTACTATGAGCCCTTATGGGCTGAGCTGGAGAGCCTAGGTGTAACCGCGGCCGTGCATCCTACCGCAGGGTTATGGAATCCGGAGTGGACTTCTCACGGACCCTTCGCGGAGAAAGTTAAAGGACGACTCAATCAGAACCTGGGAATCATGAGCGCCGGTGGTGGACCCTCCGCAGGCGGTGGGGTTAGTGAGAGTTTTGCCTTCTCCGCCTCTGCTCCCCTGGGACATCCGATTGCGCCCATCCTGTCCTATTGGCTGGACAACCACATGTTCGTCGCGGCGACCTTAATCGGTTTTACCGTGATGCAGCGCTACCCGAACATGAGAGTCGTGGCTGCGCATGGAAAGGCTTCGTGGATGGAAGAAGTCCTGGAGAAAATGGAAGCTTCCACTCGCACCATACCTCTGTTGCATCACTATCCGGTGCGGACCGACACGGAAGAGATGTGGAAGGAAGGCAAGGTGATGCTCGGCTTCGATGCCGAGGAGCGGCTAATCCTGAAGTTGCCCGAAGATTTTGTGGACAAGGTGGTATGGGGCTCGCGATACCCGCATCACGATACTACCAGCGCCTGGGACGCGATCGAGAAGATGACGCGAGCGGGAGTCGCCGAAGCCAGCATCGCCCGGATGCTCGGCGGTAATGGCGCGGAACAGTTCGAGGTGACTCCCAGAGCTAACTGACCCTTCCTTGCGCGCGCGCAACAGTCCTAGCAAGTTAGGATATAGCTAGACGTCCTTGAACTCCCCTTTGGACTTGCGCGATTCGATCGCGGCCTGCGCGGCGGCCAGCCGCGCGACTGGGATTCGGTAGGGCGAGCACGAGACGTAGTCGAGACCTAGTCGATGGCACAGCTTGACGCTCGCGGGATCGCCGCCATGCTCGCCGCAAATTCCGATCTTTAGTTTCTTGTTGGCTTTGCGCCCGCGCTCGATAGCGATGCGCATCAACTCGCCTACCCCGCTAGCATCGAGTTCCTGAAACGGATCCTTCTTGTAGATTTCGCGGCGCAGGTAGTCTCCCAGAAATTTCGAGGAGTCGTCGCGCGACAATCCATAGGCCATCTGGGTCAGGTCATTGGTGCCGAAAGAGAAAAAGTCGGCCACCGCAGCGATCTGGTCCGCAACCATGCAAGCTCGCGGCACTTCGATCATGGTGCCGACGGTGTATGGCACCTTTGCGCCAAGCTCCGTGAAGACTTCGGTCGCGACTTCGTGAATTTCATCCTTCAGCAGGTCGAACTCTTTTCGATCCCCGATCAGCGGCAGCATAATTTCCGGAATCGCCTTGATGCCTTTGGCGCGCAGCTCGCAGGTGGCCTCCAGGATCGCGCGCGCCTGCGCCTTGTAGATTTCCGGAAAGCTGATGCCCAGGCGCGAGCCGCGATGCCCCAGCATCGGATTGAACTCGGACAGGCTGTCGCGCACCTGCTTGAGATGTTCCGGGGTGGTGCCGATTTTGGCCGCGAGCGCGCGGATGTCATTGTCCTCTTTAGGCAGGAATTCATGCAGCGGCGGATCGAGGAGGCGAATCGTGACCGGCAGACCTTCCATGACCTTAAGGATCCCGACAAAGTCCTCGCGCTGCATCGGGAGAATTTTTTCCAATGCGCGCGCACGCTGCTTGGCATTCTCCGCCATAATCATCTCGCGCACTGCGTCGATCCGTTCGGGATCGAAAAACATGTGCTCGGTGCGGCACAGCCCGACTCCCTCGGCGCCAAAGTCGCGCGCCACTTTGGCGTCGTTGGGAGTATCGGCGTTCGCGCGCACGCCGAGGCGGCGCTCCGCGTCGGCCCATCCCATGAACTTGCGGAAGTACGGCGGCATCTCGGGTTGCACCGTCGGCACGCGGCCAACGATCACCTCGCCGCTGGTGCCGTCGAGAGTGAGGTACTCGCCGCGCCGCACGGTTTTACCGCTGGCGCTGAGCGTCCCCGCCGCATAGTCAATTTCGAGCGCGGTACATCCTGCGACGCAGCACTTACCCATACCGCGCGCTACCACCGCCGCGTGACTGGTCATGCCGCCGCGCGCGGTGAGGATGCCCTCGGCAACCTGCATCCCGTGAATGTCTTCCGGCGACGTTTCGATGCGAACCAGGATCACGGGCCGGCCGGCGCCGCTCACGATTACGGCCTCGTCGGCCGAGAACACCACTTCGCCATACGCCGCACCTGGAGAGGCCGGCAGCCCGCGCGCGAGCACGTCCTTTTTTATCTTGGGGTCGAGGCGCGGATGTAGAAACTGCTCGAGCTGCTCGGGCTCGACCCGGGTCAGCGCGACGCGCCGATCGATCAGACGCTCGTCGGCCATGTCGACCGCGATTTTGACCGCGGCCTCTGCGGTGCGCTTGCCGTTACGAGTCTGCAGCATGAACAAGTGCTGGCGCTCGATCGTGAACTCCATGTCCTGCGTATCGCGGAAGTGGCGCTCGAGCCGCGCCGCTATCTTGAGCAGTTCGCGATAGACCTCGGAAAAGCTTTCTTCGAGAGTCGCATACTTGGCGCGCCGCTCCGCCTCGCTGATGCCGCTGCGCTCGGCCCATTTGCGGCCGGCGGCGACCTTATCTGGCGCGGCGTGCGGATTCCCGCGACGACGTCCTCGCCCTGCGCGTTGGGCAAGAACTCGCCATAGATTCCCTTCTCGCCGGTGGCGGGATCGCGCGTGAATGCGACGCCGGTGGCGCAATCGGGGCCGAGATTTCCGAACACCATTGATTGTACGGTAACCGCGGTGCCCCAGTCGCCCGGGATGTTATTAATCCTGCGATAGGTCTCCGCACGTTCGTTGTTCCATGAGCCGAAGACCGCGCCGATTGCCTCCCACAGCTGCTCGTTGGGATCCTGCGGGATGTCGCGGCCGACGCGGCGGTGAATCAAATCGCGAAATGCGCCGACCAGGCCGCGCAGATCGTCGGTGGTGAGATCGACATCCTGAGTGACGCCGCGCTGCGTCTTCTTGCGATCGATCAGCTCCTCGAACGGGTCGGGATCGTTTTTGTTCTCCGGCTTCAGCTTGAGCACGACGTCGCCGTACATCTGGCAGAAGCGCCGATAGGAGTCCCAGGCAAAGCGCGGATTGCCGCTTACGGCTTCCAGTCCCTTCACCGTTTCATCGGTGAGTCCGAGATTGAGAACGGTGTCCATCATTCCCGGCATCGAGACGCGCGCGCCGGAGCGGACCGAGACCAGGAGCGGATTGGCGGCGTCGCCGAACTTGCGTCCGAGCGCCTTCTCGACGCGCGTGATGCTCTTCGCGACGCCTTCAGTCAGACCCTTCGGATATTTGCCCCCGTGGGCGGAAAAATAGTTGTTGACGCGCGTCGAGATCGTGAAGCCGGGCGGCACCGGCAGCTTGAGCGAGGCCATCTCGGCCAGGTTTGCGCCCTTGCCGCCGAGCAAATCGCGCATCGAGGAGCGGCCCTCGGCCACGCCCGCGCCGAAAAAAAATATCTCCGGATGAATTCGGCCCATCTGAAATCGTGTCTCCCGTCCGCGCATCGTGCGCAAAGAATGTTAACGAAGCAATCGCATATCCATGACCGGCTTCTGGCGGCGGCTAGGTCCCAGAATGAGCCACCAGACAAGAACCGGCGTCCGCCTACCGATGCCAGCCGATGCGCTCGGTGAGCACGGGCACGAGTTCCGCGACTTTGAGCCGCACCTGCTCGGTCGAATCGCGATCGCGCAGCGTGACCGTGTCGTCGTTCATAGTCTGATGATCGATAGTGATGCCGAACGGGGTGCCGACCTCGTCCTGGCGCCGATAGCGGCGGCCGATCGAACCAGCCTGATCGTAGGCGACCGTGAAGTGGCGCTTAAGCATGTCGCGCACCTCTACCGCCTTTTCCGGATGCCCGCCCTTGCGCAGCAGCGGGTAGACCGCGACTTTAATTGGAGCCAGCCGCGCATCGAGGCGCAACACAATTCGTTCTTCGTTCTCGACCACGTCCTCGTCGTAGGCATCGATCAGGAAGCACAGCATCGAGCGGTCGACGCCGACCGCCGGCTCAATCACCCAGGGGCGGTAGCGCGTCTTCGCATCCTCGTCGAAGTAAGTCAGGTCGTGTCCGCTGAACTTCGCGTGTTGATCGAGATCGTAACTGCCACGCTTGGCAATTCCCTCCAGCTCGCCCCATCCGAACGGATACAGGAACTCGAGGTCGGTGGTGCCGCTGGAGTAATGCGACAACTCGTCGCTGGCGTGCTCGCGGCGGCGCAGATGCTCGCCCTTGAGGCCGTACTTCACATGCCAGTTGAAGCGGAAGTCGACCCAGTACTGATACCACTTCGCTTCTTCGGCAACGTCGGGCTTGATGAAAAACTCCATCTCCATCTGCTCGAACTCGCGGGTGCGGTAGATGAAGTTTTCGGTGGTGATCTCGTTACGGAACGATTTCCCGATCTGCGCGACGCCAAACGGCAGCTTGACGCGCTGGGTATCGACGATGTTCTCGAAGTTGGCGAAAATCCCCTGCGCGGTCTCGGGGCGGAGCCATACGGTGGACGCGGTTTCCTCGACCGGACCAATGAAGGTCTTGAACATCAGGTTGAACTGGCGCGCGGGTGTGAACTCGCCGCCGCAGTTGGGGCAGCGGTCGCCCTCGAGCTTGTCGGCGCGGAAGCGCTGCTTGCAACTTTTGCAATCGACCATCGGATCGGAAAAGTTCTGCAGATGGCCCGACGCTTCCCAGGTGCGCGGATGCTGAAAAATCGCGGAGTCCAGGCCCAGCACGTCGGCGCGGAACTGCACCATCTCGCGCCACCATGCTTCCTTGACATTGCGCTTGAGCTCGACGCCCAACGGGCCGTAGTCGTAACTCGAACCGAGGCCGCCATAAATGTCGCTGGTGGGAAAGACCAGCCCCCGCCGCTTGCAGAGGTTGACCAGCTTTTCCATCGTGACCGCGCCCTTACGCACGGGCATCGCTTTTTCCGCGGACAATAGTCCCTCCTCAGATGAAGGCGATGCGAGCGTAGATCGCGCGCATCAGCCCAGGTTGATAATTTCGGCCGACGCGCGGCCGCCGAGAACCTCGAGAATCGCGACGGTGCCGGGAACGTCGACGAGATTGTGCGGTAGAGTCGCGCTGCCGGGATTCACCACCATCGTGGCGCCAAATCTCGTGACACCCTCGACGTGGCTGTGCCCGTGCACGATCACGTCGACCGGGCCGCCGAAGTGGCGATGCATCGCGCGGTGAAACGTTTCCTGGGAAGTTTCGTCGGGCGTCGGAACCGAATGTGTAAGTCCGATCCGCACCCCTTCGACTTCGATCACATGTGCCTCGCGCACGCGATCGTCGGGTTCGAGGCGAAAGCGATGGCCGTCTAGTCCTTCGTCACCGTTGCCAAGCGCGGCTAACACCGGTGCGATCCGCGCGAGCTCGTCGAGCACCCGGTTCACGTACACGTCGCCGGCATGCATGATCAGATCGATCCCGGCGAAGACCTCGAACACGCGCTCGGGCAGATGCTCGCAGGCTTCGGGAATATGAGTGTCGGAAATCAGGCCGATTCGCATCGCGATACGCGCCAGAGCGGCGCGGGCCGCGGGACGCGAGCCATAGAACGTATCACGCGAGCCGATCACCGGCAATTTTGTATCCGGACGGGTTCCAAGGCTAGTCATCCGGTCGGTGAGAATGCGTCAAACTGATAGGGCGCGTAAGATTAGGTGTTGTACCACGGTTGAACCTGCGCGACGATAACAAGAGAGGTTGAGACGATGGCAGACACGACGAGCGCGCCGCGGGGAACCGGGGTCCGAATCTGGGTTCTGATAGCCTGCGCGTTCGTGATCGGCGCGGCGCTCGCGCTATCGGGATGCGGTCACAAAGTGATCGCCACCGCCGGCGAGCGGACGGTTCCGCTCTATCCTGACGAACAGACCTGGAGAAAGGTCGCTCAGATGAAGCAGCAGGGCGGAGTCGCGGGAATGTTCGGCGGCCTCGGCCAGAATCTTGTCGCGAAGCAACTCGATGATCAGACCCAAGTCAAAGTCCTTTCGAGCGATACCGACGGAGCGACGATCGTGGTGATACAGGGCCCGTTCAATGGCGCCAGCGGTTTTGTGCCGAAGGAAAATCTGAACTAGCGAGTAGTGTTCCGATCGTCGCGCGGTCGCGTACCAATCACGCCGCTACGTTCCAGTTCACCGATCTCCGCTTCGCTCATTCCAAGCATCCCGCCCAGCACCGCACGATTGTGCTCTCCTAGCAACGGCGCGGGCGCGTCGGCGTTGAGCGGAGTGGAGAAGAGCCGCGGCACGGCGCCGGGATAGAGATGCGTCCCGACCACCGCACGATCGATCGCGACGAAGTAGCCCCGGTCCCCGAGCTGGGCATCGGCGAGAACGGCTGCGGCGGAGTGGACCACCGCGGCATACGCGCCTGCTGCACTCAGTCGATGGGCCGCGTCATCGGCGCTCATGGTCGATAGTGCGCGCGCGAGTTCGGCGTCTAGCGCATCCTCGTTGAGCTTGCGCCGCGACGCGTCGGAGAAGCGCGCGTCCGCGGCTAGATGCGCAAGGCCTAGCGCGTCGGCGATGGCACGCCATTGCTGATCGGTCTCGGCGGCGACAGCAAGCCATGAATGTCCGGCTTGCTCGCCATCAGCGTCGAGGCATCGATAGATCCCGTGCGGCGCGTGCCGCGGATGCCGGTTGCCGCGCGGGCGCGGGACCTGACCGGTGAATTGGTATTCGAGGATCGCGTTGGTCACCAGCGGGATAGCGGATTCGACCTGCGCGATCTCGACCAACTGACCGCGCCCGGTCCGCGTGCGCTCGCGCAATGCCGCCAACACGGCGAGCACTCCGTGAAGGCCGCCGACCGGGTCGCCGAGCGCGTTGCTCAACGTGTAGCGCTGCTCGCCGTCGTGATAACCGTTCAGCCCGGTGACACCAGCCATCGCCTCAACAGTATTGCCGTAGCCGCGCGAATTGGCTTCCGGACCGTTGGATCCGAACGACGGCATCGAGACCATGATTAGTCTCGTATTGATCGCGCCGAGCGTCGCGTAGCTCAGCCCGAAGCGATCCATGACCCCGGGGCTGTAGTTCTCGATCAACACGTCGCTCAATTTCACCAGGCGTTTGACCAGCTCGATTCCGTGCGCGCTGCTCAGATCGAGCGTCACTCCCAGCTTGCCGCGGTTAGCGGTGTTGAACACGCCGGCGCGTTCGATCGGCTGCGCCTCGGGGGGTCCCATCGAGAGTGAGCCGCGCCACCAGTCGAAGTGGCGCGTATCCTCAACCTTGATCACTTCGGCGCCCATCTCCGCGAGCATCTGGCCGACCAGCGGCCCCGCCCATCCCATCGAGAGGTCGAGCACACGAATCTTGCCGTCCAGAGGTCCGTTCATGTTGGTCTCGTCAAATGGTTCCCGCCGCACTAAGCCGTTGGAACTCGCCGTTGGCGACGCCGAGTCGCGCGCCGAGAATCTCGCGATTGTGCTCACCGATCCGTGGCGCCGGCCGCGCGGGTTCCCCGCGATGCGAGCCGAGTTTCAGCGGCGTTCCCGGGACGCGGATCGCGCCCAGCACCGGATCGTCGATCGTCTCGAAGTAGTTGCGCGCCTTCATCTGCTCCCATTCCAGGACTTCGGCGACGCTCGGAATTGGGACCAGCGGAATCGCCCGGCGTTGCCCCTCGCGATACAACCATGCGCGCTCATGCTCGAGAAAAAACTCCTCGATGATTTCGAGCAGCGCGTCGTTATTTCTCATCCGCTCGATCGCGGAGTTAAAGCGCGCGTCGCGGAACATATCGGGCCGGCCAAGCAGGTCGCAGAGTCCCTGGAACTGCTTGTCGGTAACCATCTGTAGGCCAGCGTAGCCGTCCTTGCATTTCAACGTGACGATCATGAACGGGCCTACCGCAAACCGCTTGCCGGCGCGCGTGCGCACGATGCCACTGTACTGAAACGTCACCGTCTCATAGATCATCGTGGCGACGGTGGCCTCGAGCAGCGAGATGTCGACGTGCTGGCCCCGGCCGAGTCCGAGGTCGCGCGCGGTGAGCGCCTGCATCGCGCCAATCGCGCCGTAGAGCGCGCCGACATATTGCGCGAGCGAGCCCGGCGGCGTCAGCGGCTCGCGATCCGGCTCGCCCACTGGAAAAGTCCATCCGCCGCGCGCGAACAACGTGAGATCGTTGAGAAGCCCGTCACGTTCCGGGCCGTCGCATCCGAAGTTCGAAATCGAGACGACAGACAGGCGTGGAAATTTCTCGATCAAGGTTGCGGGCGCGAGGCTCAGGCTGGGCAGGGTCGTCGGCGCGAAATTTTCCACCAGGACGTCGGCGTCAGCGAGGAGACCGAGCAGCAGCTCGCGCCCGCGATCGTGTTTGAGATTGAGCGTGACGCCGTACTTGTTTTGATTCAGGAACGCGAACAGGCCGCCGCGCTCCGCATCCTCCGCACCCTTGCGAAACGGCCCGAGGCGGCGCCCCGCTTCACCCCACGGCGGCTCGACCTTGACAACCTCGGCGCCCAAATCGCCGAGCAGCTTGGTGGCATATGGGCCGGCCAGATGATGCGTCAGGTCGATGACGCGGACGTCGTTGAGCGCGCGATAACGCATTGGCTGATCCGCTCGCATTCGAGCGCAGGCTGCGTCGCGCTGTCAACCGGACCGCCGGCCGGCGCGCTTGCCCGCAAAGCCCGCAGCGCGCTAATCAGGCTTCAAAGCCTCACTTCATCATTCCTGGCGAGGCGATTCGTAACGATCAGCTAACCGGGCATACCGGGCGTTCAGGAACGCGGCATCGCGCCGCCAGCATGACGCCCAAGTCCGAGGAGGTGCGCGATGCAAAGTGTTGCCGAGCTGGAAGCGAGTCCCGAAATCCAGGGCATTCGCAAACGGGTCTCCGACTTCCTGAGCGAATTCATCTACCCCAACGAGAAAGCTCTCGACCGATCCAACGAAGAGTCGGGACGCCTGCTGAAATCGATCCAGGCCAAAGCCAAGGAGCGCGATCTGTGGGCTTTGGGTCTGCCCAAGGAGATCGGGGGCGGCGGATTGGGCTTCATGCCCTACGTGTTCGTAAACGAGATTGTCGGGCGCAGCGAATTCGCGATCGCCGGCCTCGGCACGCACTCGGCGCAGGACGCCACGATGCTTCATCTGTACGGAAGCCCCGAGCAGAAAAAGCGCTTCCTGCGTCCGTTGGTCGACGGCGAGGTCTACCCTTGCTTCTCGATGACGGAGCCGGAGGTCTCGGGCGCTGACCCGACCGGGCTTCGCACCCGCGCGGTCCAGGACGGCGACGAGTGGGTTATCAATGGCCACAAGTGGTTCACCAGTGGCGCGAATCACGCCGCGTTCGCAACCGTGATGTGCGTGACCGAGCCCGATGCTCCGGCGCACGAACGCTTCAGCATGATCGTGGTGCCCACCGACACCAAGGGCTTCGAGATCGTGCGCGTGGTGCCAGTGATGGGCGACACCTTCGGCGGCCATTGCGAGATTCGCTACAACGACGTGCGGGTGCCGCTGACCAACCTGCTCGGCCCGCGCGGACAGGCGTTCAAGATCGCGCAGATGCGGCTAGGCCCCGGGCGCATCTATCATTGCATGCGATGGCTCGGGCAGGCGCAACGCGCGTTCGAGCTGATGGTCGAGCGCGCAATAAATCGCCAGGCGTTCGGCGGTCCGCTCTCCGACAAGCAGACCATCCAGAACTGGATCGCGGACTCCGCTGCCGAGATCCAGGCGGCGCGTCTCCTCACCCTGAACGCGGCCGCGATGATCGACTCCGGCGACGAGGCGCGCGTCGAAATCTCCTTGATCAAGTTCTTCGGCGCCAAGGTGCTGCACGACGTCATCGACCGCGCGATCCAGGTGCACGGGGCGCTCGGCGTCTCCGAAGATACGCCGCTGGCGCGAATGTACCGGCATGCACGCTTTGCGCGGATCTACGATGGCCCCGACGAGGTGCATCGGATGGTGGTGTCCAGGCGGATCGTGAGCGAGTTCAAAAAGGGCCGCAAATGGGACTTCGGCCGCGGCGCCAGAAAGAGTAACGGCGCTCCGCGCTGAGACGCGTCAGTCAATAGTGCGCGTCGCCCGCTGGCGCATCGACGCGGGCCGCGCGCGACACCATCGCCAAAAAAGAACGGGCGGCCGGGAGCCGATCTCCCGCCGCCCGTTCGCGCATGTCTCACACAATGCGATGCGCGACTGCTATGGCCTCGAAACCTACAGCGCGTTGACGCCGCGCTCTCCAGTCCGGATGCGGACTACTTCCTCCATCGGCATCACGAAAATCTTGCCGTCGCCGATTCGCCCGGTGCGGGCCGCGCGCTCGATGGTCTCGACCACTTGCGCCGAGAGTTCATCCGCGACGATTATCTCGAGCTTCACCTTGGGCAGAAAATCGACCACGTATTCGGCGCCGCGATAAAGTTCGGTGTGGCCCTTCTGGCGGCCGAATCCTTTTACTTCGCTCACCGTGAGGCCCTGCACCCCGATACTCGACAATGCCTCTTTGACTTCGTCGAGCTTGAACGGCTTGATGATTGCCTCAACCTTCTTCATATAGCTCCTCGGTTGCGCGATGCGGACGAGCCGGATTCCCGGCGCCGCCCCCGTGCGAACCCCATTAACTATTCCCCCTAGCGGCCGCCGTGAGGCAAGCCCCCTGCTGCCGGAACCACCGGTCGCGCCTCAAAAAGGGCCAAACACCTCACGCACGTGATCGGTATCGCAATATTCGCGAACCTCCGCGATCTTGTCGCCGTCGAAGCGGATATAGAAGTGATAGCGGTTCTGATACTTCTTGCCGTTGGCCGCCTCCGTGTCTGACTCCGCCTGCAGGGAGACATGCGAGCCCTCGGAGATGACCGGCCCGAAGCGGAAGTTCAGACCCTTGGGCAGCGCCTGCTTGAGCTGACCCGCAAATCCGCGCATGCCTTCCTTGCGAATCGGATGCCCGAAGCCTTTTGCACTCCCCATAACCCGGTACTCGAAGTCACTGCTCACCATGGTCTCGAATTTGACCGGGTCCGGGTCTTCGAAAACCTCCAGAAATTCTTTCGCGCGATCCTTTTGTTCCTCGGGTGTCATTGGCGCCTCCGTATGCGATGCGTCCAGCTAACCAAAATCGCGGCGGCCGCGCCAACCGATCGAAGTTGCGAACGCAAGCGCGATGCCAGCGCGGAGCGTGCGTCGGTGCTCGTTCGACGAGCCTCGCGCGCTCGCGATGCTCAGCGAAAGGGCGTTCGACCAATTGATAAGCAATCGACCGGTGCGATCACGCCGCGTGCTCGCTGCTGCTCTTCGGCTTGAAAATGGGCTCCTCGCCGCGAACCAGCCGGCGGATGTTCTCCTGATGGCGTAGCAGGACGAGCGCCGTGATCACGATCGCAAGCAGAAGGTAGGGCCGCGGCAAGCCGAGTATCGCGACCGCCGCCGGCATCACGATCGCCGCGGTCATCGAGGCGACCGACATGATCCGGAACACCGCGAACGCTATCCCGAACGCCGCCATTGAAAACAGGACCGCAAGCGGCGCAATCGCTATCCAAACGCCGAGCGCCGCCGATACGCCCTTGCCGCCGCGAAACTTCAGGAACACCGAGTATATCGAGCCAAGGAACGCCGCGAGCGCGGTACACGCGACCACCGGTACGCTGAATCCCGCCGCGCGCGCGAACACCACCGGGATCGCGCCCTTGAGCATGTCGCCCGCAAAGGTCAGCGCCGCCGCACTCGCTCCGCCGGCGCGCGCGACGTTCGTCATCCCGATATTTCCAGAGCCGACCGCGCGCGGATCGAATCCGCGCATTCGCCCGACGATCACGCCAAAGGGTATCGAACCGATGAGATACGCGGCGACGAGCAGGATTGCGACGCTAACCAAGATGGAGGCGTCCTCGCCAGAAAGATGGTCGGGGTGACTGGATTTGAACCAGCGACTCCTGCGTCCCGAACGCAGTGCTCTGCCAGGCTGAGCTACACCCCGACGCCAGGTCGGGAGACCAGGGAAACAGATTTATATCATTGGACTTGCAGCCGCGCGAGCGGCTCAGTCGCTAGCGGCCTGAGGCCGCGCGGGCGGCAAGGCGCTTGGGCGCTTCGCGTCGCCACGCCTGCTCGAACAGCCGGCGAAGCTCGGCAGGATCGACCTTCGCCAGCCGCACCAGGATCATCGGAGAGTGTCGATAGTGCTCGGTGATGTAGAAGGTCTCAGGATCGAGCTCCATCAGCATTTCGCGCTCGCCCATCTCGACCTTAATGACCAGTGACTCGCCGTCCTGGTGCAGCCGGGCGAGGAACTTTCCACCGACGCGAAACGCCAGTGTCCCGTACGAGGTGCCTTCCTCGACGCCGGGAAGCGCGAGCGCGATCTTGCGCAGCCGCTTCAAATCAGGATCGGTCATAGGTTGACGATTGTTGACGATCGGCGTCGATCGTCACTTGACGTCGGGTTCGGCCATCGCGATCCGACCGCGCATCTCCGCAATGATCTTCGCGTAGTCGCCGCGGCCGAATATTCCGCTGCCGGACACGAACACGTTGGCCCCGGCCGCTTTCACGTCCGCGATGTTGTCGAGCTTCACGCCGCCATCGATCTCGACGTCGACTCGCTCGAGCCCACGGCGCTTGAGCTCGCGCCGGACGATGCGCAGTTTGTCGAGCGCCGCCGGAATAAAGGCCTGCCCTCCGAATCCCGGATGCACGCTCATCACCAGGATCATGTCGAGATGCTCCGCGAACGGCAGCACGCGCTCCGCATCGGTCTCCGGATTGATTCCGATCGATGCGCGCGCGCCCAGCCCGCGAATCCGGCTGGCCATCGCGGGGATGTCCGGACACACCTCGCAGTGCACCGAGACCGAATTCGCGCCTGCCTTGACGAACGCCTCGACGTAGCGTTCAGGCTCGGAAATCATCAGATGCGCATCGAGCGGGAGCCTGGTTATCTTGCGCACCGATTCGAGCACCGGGATTCCGATCGAGAGGTTCGGCACGAAGTGCCCGTCCATCACGTCGAAATGAATCAGGTCGGCGCCCGCGCGCTCGACCGCCTCGATCTCCGCGCCCAGGCGCGCAAAATCGGCCGACAGAATCGAGGGCGCAATCTTGTCGTCAGGATCTTTACTCAAGGGTCTCGCTCTTGCGATTCGTCTCAGGCTGGCCGGGCGGCGCGATCATCGTCACTTCTCGTCGGCGAGCAGCCGCTTCACCATCGCCTTGTACCTGTCCACTACCGGCGAATCGTAAAAGCGCCCGCGCGTGTAAAGCGGATCGCCGGAGTAGAACCATTCGTATTGCAACTGGCGTCCGCCGAACTGCTCCCCCATCATGTCCCATGCGAGCTTGAACAGCGCGACGCGGTCGCGCGCTGAAATTCCCTTGCCCTGCAGGAACTTGTCGACGTACGGCGCGATTTCCGGATTGGCGAAGTCCTTCTCGGTCGGCGTCATCACCAAACCGCTGCCGCTGATCTCGCGAATCACCTGCGCCGCGCGCATCTGCATCTGCGGGATCAGCACCCACAGCGTCGCGGCGAGCGAGCGATGCGGCAGCTCGCGGGTAAGCCCGTAGGCGACTTCCTCCTGCGCGGCTCCCACCAGTCCGCCGACCAGCTCCGCGTTGGCGACCAGCTCGCCGAGCGCGGCGCGCACGTGAATCGCGTCGGCGCGGCCGATCGTCTCGGCCAGTATACACGCCAGCCCGGCCATGAAGCGCAGTTTAACGAGGCCGCGCACGACGGCCTGCAACGGGGTGTAGCCGGGCGAGCGCTGCATCACGCCGTTCCAAATCTCGACGTCGCCGGCGATGAACACGCGCTCCCACGGCACCTCAACGTCCTCGAACACGGCCAGCGCGTCTTCCTCATCGAAGCGCGAGCTCAGCGGCCGGTCGAAGTGGCTGCGGCCTGCGTCGTAGGGCTCGCGGCAGATGAACTTGAGTCCCGCGGTCGCAACCGGGATCGCGAAGCAGTACGCGTACGGCTCCTCGCCCGCCTTGCGCGGATAGAACGGACCGACCCAGAGTTCGTTCGCGAACGGCGCCAGCGTCGAGAGCATCCGCGCGCCGCGCAGGATTACGCCGGAGCCGGTCTCGCGCACCAAGCGCAGCGCGAGAAACGGATCGCTCTGCTCGGCGGGCCCTTTCGAGCGATCGATTTGCGGATCGACCAGCGTATGCGTAAGGCACCAGTCGTGCTCGCGGCATTCCTCGTAGTAGCGGAGCGCGTTGTCGGCGAAGCGCGAGTCGCGACGGCCGAGAAAGCGGCGCGCCGCGGCGAAGTCGGTCACCAGCGCGTTGCAGAAGTCAGGCAGCCGGCCCATCAGGCCGTAGGTATGTTCGGCGCGGAATTCCTCGGCTCGTACGCGGCGCGCGACCTGCTCGACGCTGTCCGCCATCAGGAAGGAGAGGCTCACCGGATCGCCAGTGGTTGGCGAGGGATACGTCAGCACCTCGCGATGCTCGCGCTGCAAACCGTAAAGCGCTTTCAGCGTCCCGACGATGCCGCGAAACGGCGCATACTCGGTGACGTCGCGCACGCGCTCGCCGCCCGCGTAGACGATGCGCCCGTCCTTGAGGCTGCGCTCGTATTCTTCGCCGTTGCGGATGCCCATGATGGCTCTCAGAGCGGGTCGGCGTGCTTCCGATGCGCGGCCTAGCTGTCCTTTTTGGCGGACGCTTCCAGCTTCTCGGACGCTTCGAGCTTGCCCAGCAGTTCCTGGTAATGCTTCGGCATGGTGACCGTGCCGCGCATGGCAACCGGAATCGGATAGCGCACTCCGCCCTTGTAGGTGCCCTCGAGGCCCTTCAACAACTCGTCGACGAATTCCCACGGGCACGCGAACACCATCTCGGTATCCTGCGCCATCCCGAACACGCGATCGCCATTGCACGGGATGATCACCTTCGGCGCGCGCGTGGTCATGGTCTGGATGACGATCTCCGCGCAGTCCAGCCGGCCTCCCGTGGTGCTCTCGATTCGTCCTCCGCGCGAGTAGAGCGCGGCGTTGACCAGGCGCATCACCTGGGCGCTGTTGGCGTAGACGGCGATCACGTGCGGCTCGAAAGTCGCGCGCGCGATCGGAGCGACGCATACGTAGTCGTAAGTCCCCGGCTCGAAGCGCCAGGTGTCGGCCTCCAGGCGCGTGGCCGCCGCCTCGTCCTCGCAGTACATCCCGACCGAGGCGTAGCCGTGCAGGTACTCATCGTTGGGCTTGCGGAATCCAAAAGCGATCGCGGAGAGCGGGCATATAACGTCGTCGCGGCCGACCGCGATTCCCCATCCGTAGCGCCGCGCGACTCCGATCGACTGGCATACGATCCAATGCTCGCCGAGGCTCTTGCTCGGAATTCGCAGCCCCTCGGGAACCGCCTCGCCGGCGCGCAGCATCCGGATCGCGAGCGGAAACGAGTCGGGCCGCACGTGCCTGCCCAGCGCTTCGTCGAGCTTCTTGAGTTTACCCGCGACCTGCTCGTCCATTTTGATTGAATGCCTCCGCGGTCCGTTCAGGCTAAAAACTATCGCATCGGAAAGCGCGCAGCAAAGAAGTACGCGCGAGCCTAAGCGGTGCTCAAGCGAGGAACGCCATCAGTTCGGTAACGCCTGGGTCGTGGCCGAGCTGGTTCAGCATACTTGCCGGCGATGATAGGTCTGATCATTGAAGAAATAGCTGACGGCCACGCAGCGGATGCTCTCGCAGCTCGGATAACCATCGACGGCTGTGAGCGATCTTCCAAGGCGATGGTCGGATCCAGACCTATGGGGTCCCGACGGACACCCTCATTGTGAAGTGCGCGCGTCAGAACTCGCTAATGATCTGTTTCGAGACATCCCCGCTCTCCGCCCAGTTCACGTGAAGTCCGGTATTCGGCCCAGAGAATCGTTGCCGGCATGCGGGGTCCACGTACAATGTGAGCCAGATATGTCCCGGGCAGCTGTTCTGCATACACTGACGAGTTCCATGATCTATCGTGTAGTTTGGGACGGCCCACCCGGTGCTGGGTGCGACCACGCCAACATGAAGGCAATCGTTTTGGCTTTGAGGAGGTCCCGTGACAGGGGCAGGCGGAAACGATTGTGGCCATGCTGAGCACCAAGCGGCGGTGCAGTTTGGCCAATACTCCGAATAGACGCCCAGCCAAAGATCCGGCGAGTTCGTAGAACTATAGTTCTGAACTGAGGCGCTGAGCGTAAACTCTCCGCTATTCTCGGTTTTGGTCGACGGAATGATCATAGGCGTGACAATCTGGACGGTCGAAGGACAGCCACCGCAAAGAAGCCCAACACCAACCATCACAAACGCTAGTAACTTTGAAAGGCTTCGCATGTTAAACCCTCCAACGCGTATGTTTTCTTGATTGCAGATTAATCAGCGATTTATAGCGTTAGCCTTTGGTGCGCGGGTCTTATCATGGGATGGGTCTACGCGCCAGCGCGCGCAACTGAAAGTTAATGATGGGAGTTCTCTGCAACGTGCAGAGTACAGAGACTGTTAGCGAAGACTTACTTTCTTATTATCGCCACCTTAGGCGGGCCGCAAAGAAGCCGTCGACACCATCGCGGTCCGGGCGCGTCCGCATGAAGCCTTCCTCGTCGAGCAGGCCCGCCAGCTCGTCGCGATTGGGCGGCTCGCGATCTATTTGAAAATCAGGATGCGCGCTGAGAAAGGCCGCGACTACGCCCTGCCCTTCCTCGGGCGCCACGCTGCACACCGAATAAACGATTACGCCTCCAGCGCGCACCAGCGCGGCGGCGTTTTCGAGCATCCGTACCTGCAGTTTGGCCATCCGCGCGGGATCGGCCGGCGCGACGCGCCAGCGAATCTCCGGATGCTCGCGCAGAGTGCCGATTCCAGTGCACGGCGCGTCGAGCAGCACGTGGCCGAAGCTCGCAGGACTGAGCGGCGGCGCCGCTGTGGCGAGATCGGCGCGGATGAAATCGATCTGCCGATGACCGAGGCGATGCGCAAGCGAACGTGCCTGCTTGAGCCCGCCGAAATTTACATCGATCGCAATCACGCGGCCGCTATCGCCCACCATCTCCGCCAGATGCGTGGACTTGCCGCCCGGCGCCGCCGCGCAATCGGCCACGGTGGCGCCCGGGGGCGGCGCGAGCATCCGCGCGACCAGTTGCGAGGCCTCCGATTGCGCGTGAAACAATCCGGCCCGGTATGCTTCCGACTCAAACCGGACCGCGCTCTTGAGAATGATCGTCTCGAGCGCGCGCCCGCCGGCGTCCACTTCGAAGCCATCCGCCACGAGGCGCTCGAGAATCTCGGCGCGCGAGGCACGCGCGAGATTGAGCCGAATCACGTTTGGCGCCGCTTCGTTGTCCGCGGCTATCAGAAGCTCCGCGTCGGCGGCGCCGAACCATTCGATGAAGCGCTCCACCAGCCAGCGCGGATGCGAGTACGCGATCGCGAGATGAGCCGCCAGGTTGCCCTCGCGCGGCGGCATCGGCGCGCTCTCGCGCGTCGCCCGGCGCATCACCGCGTTAACCATCCCGGAAGCGGCGCGGGTCTCGCGGTTTGACTTGGCGAGATTGACCGCGGTGTCGACGACGGCATGGGCGGGAATGCGATCGAGAAAGCGAAGCTGAAACAGTCCCAGACGCAGGATTGTCAACACCGCGGGATCAATCGCGCGGAGCTGGCGCCCGGCCAGGCGCTCGATTTCGTAGTCGAGCCGCGCCTGCCACGCCAGCGTGCCGAGCACCAGGCGCGTGACCAGCCGGCGATCGGCGGGTGCGAAGCCGGTGATCCGATTGCCCAGCATCGCGTCGGCAAATGCGCCGCGCTCTTGTACCGCGAGCAGGATCTCGAGCGCAGCGCGCCGCGTTTCAACACCGGCGCGCTCTTCTTGATTCGAATTTGGACTGGAACTCGCGCCGGACCTTGCGCGCGTGCTGCTTGCGTTCGCAGCGCCGCGATTCGGTTTTGCGGGCGGCGTCTTCATGTGCCGAGACGCGCGCCCTCGTGCATGCGCCGCCCGCGCGCAAAGTCGGCGGCCGGCATCCGCTTGCGGCCGGGCGCCTGCACTTCGAGCAGCCTGAGCCGGCCCCTTCCGCATTGGACAACTAGCGAAGCAGTCGCGGTCAGAATTGTCCCGGGAGATTCATGCGGCGCCGCGCCCGCATCGGAGATCCCACCTTCGACTGCGGCGCGATAAATGAGCAGCTCGTCACCGCTAAGCGTAGTCCGGGCCAACGGCCACGGATCGTAGGCGCGAGTCATCCGCTCGATTTGCGCGGCGTCGCGGTTCCAATCAATTATCGCGTCGCTCTTTTTCACCAGTGCCGTGTAAGTCGCGAGCGCTTCGTCCTGCGGCGTTTCGGTCGCGACGCCGCGCGCCACCAGGTCGAGCGCCTCGAGCAGCGCCGCGGCACCCAGCTCCGCGAGCTTCGCCTTGAGCGATCCCTGGGTGTCAGCGGGCGCAATCGGAATCACGCGTTTTAGAATCATCGGGCCCGCGTCCATCTGCTGGGTAATCCGCATGATGGTGACGCCGGTCTCGGCGTCGCCGGCCAGAATCGCGCCTTCGATCGGCGCGGCGCCGCGATGCCGCGGCAGGAGCGACGCGTGCAGATTGATCGGCATCAGGCGCGGCGCATCGAGGATCGCATCCGGCAGGATCCGCCCGTAGGCCACAACCACCAGCAAGTCTGGCTGATACGATTTGAGCTCGGCAAGAAACTCGGGCGTGCGGATTTTCAACGGCTTGAGTGTCGCGATACGGTGGCGCGCCGCAACTTGCGCGACCTCGCTCGCCTCCACCTTGTGACCGCGGCCGCGCGGCTCGTCGGGACGAGTGACGACCGCGGCGACCGGGAAGCGCGCGTCACCGGCGGTGACCAGGCGGTCGAGGACCTGCGCCGCGATTGCGGGCGTCCCCATGAAAACAATTCTCAGTGCAGGCGCGATATCAGATCCGGACCGCGGAGGGGCGCACGCTGTCGGCCTTACCCTCCTTGATCAGTTTCTTGAGCTTGCGTTTGTAGAGCTCGCGCTTGATACGGCTGATGCGATCGATGAACAGCTTGCCGTCGAGATGGTCAATCTCATGCTGCAGCGCGACCGCGAGCAGGTCCTCGGCCTCGATCTCGATCTCCTTTTGATCGGGCGTCCACGCGCGCACCAGCACCCGCTTGGCGCGCTCGACGTCGGCCGAGTAGTCGATTATCGAGAGGCATCCTTCCTCCCAGATGATTTTGCCTTCGGCCTCGACGACTTTGGGATTAATCAGCTTGAGCAGATGCTTGCCGGGGTCGTCGTGATCGGTGTCGAGCACGACGATGCGTTTGGATTCACCGATTTGCGGGGCGGCCAGCCCGACGCCCGGCGCCGCGTACATCGTCTGCACCATGCTGTCGACCAGCGTCGCGAGACTGCCGTTGATATTCTCTACCGGCTTGGCCTCCTGCTTGAGGACATCGTCGGGAAATCTGCGAATTCTTAACAGCGCCATCGGACAACTACTCGATCAGAAAGATGCGGCCGATCTAAAAATCTAGCAAAGCTCCGAAAGCGCCGATAGCTCGGCTGCGATCGTTCAAGCGGCGAGGCCGTGCGCGGCGAGAAACGATTCCATCGCGCGGACGCATTCGGCGGGGCGCTCGATTTGCAGGAAGTGCGTGGTGCCAGGAATCGCCTCGTAGGCGAGCGGCAACTCCGCGGCCATCGCGCGGCCGATCAGCGCCGGCGGCATCGCGCCCTCGATTTCGGGATCGCCGCAAATGAGCTTCACCGGCACCGGGCAGCGCGCCATCCGCGTCCACAGGTTCGGATCGGCATTGCCCGCGAACACCTGGGCTTCCCACTCGCGCGGGCACGCCAACGCCCAATCGCGGGTGTGGGTGTCGTAGCGGAGCGTGGCGCGCGCGACCAGCTCGTACGCCTCGGGAACCCATCGCGTCTGGCGACGGGCGAACTGGCGCGCGAGGTCGCCGGGATCCGGGTAACGCTCGGGACGGCGGAGCGCTCGCGCCGCGAGCGCATTTTTGTCTTCGTGCTGAGAGAACCGCAGCTCGTGTCCGTCGCGCGGGTAGAACGGCGGATCGAACAAAACCAGCGCCTTGAAGCGCGGGCCATACTCGAGCGCGTGCATCGCGGCGACGACTCCGGACAGCGAATGGAACACGCCGGCGGCGGGCTTCGGTCCGAGCTCGCGCTCGATCGCATGCCACACCGTCTCCATGTCGATGATGAAGTTCTGCCAGGTGTGAGCTTCGCGTGTGTGCAGCGGATTGCGGCCGTGATTGCGGAAGTCGAAGAGCACGACTTCGTAACGATCGCGAAGCGGCGCCCAGAACGGCGCGTAGCCATCGATCGCGAGGCCGTTGCCGTGACTCATCACGAGCCTGGGGCCGTTGGGATTGCCGTGCTGACGGACGCGAATCACAGCGCCGTCGTGCATCGCGACGTCGAAGGCATGGCGCGGTCGCGGAGGCGAGTGCGGCGGATCGGTGTCGGGCATCGTCGATGATTCTCGATTCAGATTACACTCACATCATGCGGACGGGATCGATGTCGATCGCGAGGTAAATTTTTTCGCGATCGGCGTGGGGGGCCAGTTTTTGGCGTAGGGCGACCAGGTTGCCACGCAGCAGTTTGAGCTCGCGCGATTTGACCATCACCTGCCATCTATAACGTTGTTTGATTCTCTCGATCGGCGCCGGCGCGGGCCCCAGCACGCGCATTTTGTCTGCCGATGCCGACGTTTTCGCCAGCTCGCGAGCGACCGCGGCGGCCATATTCGCGACGGCGCGCGCGTCGGCGCCCTCGATTCGCACCATCGCGAGCCGCGCGAACGGCGGGTAGTCGAGGTCGCGCCGCAGCTCGAGCTCGCGACGCATGAAGCGCGCGTAATCCTGGTCGCGCGCGGCGCGAATACTGTAATGATTCGGCGCGTAAGTCTGGATGATTACGCGGCCGGGCCGCTCACCGCGCCCCGCGCGGCCGGCAACCTGGGTCAGGAGCTGAAACGTGCGCTCCGCGGAGCGAAAATCCGGCAAATTCAGCGCCAGGTCCGCCAGCACCACGACCGCCAGCGTCACGCCGGGAAAATCAAATCCCTTGGTGATCATCTGGGTGCCGACCAGGACGTCGACCTTGCCGGCGCGCAGACCGGCGACGATTTGCGCGCGCGCGCCGCGCCGCCCGCTGGTATCGCTGTCCATCCGCTCGATTCGCGCCGCGGGCATCAGCTCCTGGATCGTCGCGGTCAGCCGTTCGGTGCCGAAGCCCTGGCCGGCGAGCCCAAACCCGCGGCATTCGGGACACAGGTCCGGCGCCGCGACGTGGTTGCCGCAGTAGTGGCATCGCAGCGAGCGGTCGCGGAGATGAAAGGTCATGCTCACGCTGCAGTTGGGGCACGCGATCACGTTGCCGCACAGATGGCATTGCAGAAAGTTGTGGAACCCGCGCCGGTTGAGGAACACCATGCTCTGTCCGCCTGACGCGAGATTCTCGCGCAGCGCGTCGACCAGCACCGGTGAGAGCGGAATCGGCGCGGGAGGACTCGCGCCGTTGCCATTTTCGTCGGCGGGCTTCGCCGCGGAGTTGGCCGCGCGCGCGAGGGCGGCGTCCATCCGCAGGTCGACGACTTCGACTTGCGCGAGCGGGCGATCGTTGATGCGCCGCGGGAGCCTTACCAGCCGGTAGCGTCCGCGCCGCGCGTTGGCGAACGACTCGGCCGAGGGCGTCGCGGAGCCGAGCACGACGGGGCATCGCGAGTAGCCCGCGAGCGCGACGGCGAGGTCGCGCGCGTGGTAACGAATCCCCTCTTCGTTCTTGTAGGCGGCGTCGTGCTCCTCGTCGACCACGACGAGGCCCAGCTCGTGAATCGGCGCGAAGATGACCGAGCGCGGGCCAATCATGATTCGCGCCCTGCCGCCGAGCGCGGACATCCAGCTCGCCCATCGCTCGGCCACGTTCTGCGCGCTATGCGCGATCGCGACGGTGGGTCCGAAGCGCGCGGTGAAGGAACGCACCAGCTCGTCGGCGAGCGCGATTTCGGGGACCAGCACCAGCACCTGGCGGCCGGCGGCGAGCGCGCGCGCGGCGAGATTGAGGTAGACCTCGGTCTTGCCGCTGGCGGTGACGCCCCACAGCAGGAAGGATTCGAAGCGGTGGTCTTCGATTGCCGGCGCGATCGCGGCGAAGGCGGCGGCCTGCTCCTGGTTCGGGTCGAAGGCGGCGACGCGGGCGCCGTCGGATTGATCTTGATCGCAGGGCTGCGGATCGGAAGCATCGGCCGCGACGATTTCGATCAGGCCGCGGCGCGCGAGATTTTTCAGCGCCGCGCCGGCGTCGGGAATCGACGCCTTGAGCTGCTCGACCGTCAGCGCGGCGTTGGCGGTGCCGGCTTTGCCGATCGCGTCGAGCAACGCGCGCTGCTTCGTGCCGCGAAGCTTGGCCGAGGCCGCGCGATCCAGCATCCGGACGATCAGCGGCGCCGATTCGCGATGGCGTCCGCGGGTCGAGTCGACGCGCGCGATCGTGCCGGCGGCGGACAGGCGCGCGAGCGCGGCGCGGACTTCGCCGGGCGCGCCGAGCTTCTCAAGCCGGCGCGCCGCGCTTGGCTGTTTGGCGACCAGTTCGACGATCGCGCGCTCGACGCGCGACATCGCGGCGCGCGCGAGCGGATCGGGCTGAGCCGCGAGCCGATACGCGGTGCGCGACTCGACGCGTGCGACCGCGGGAATCACGCTGCGGTACGCGTCGGAGAGCGGGACCAGGTAGTAGCTGGCGAGGAACTCCATCAACTGCAGATGGGCGCGGTCGAACAGCGGGCGCGGCTCGAGCACTTCGAGCAGCGGCTTGAGCAGGCCCTCGGAGAGGCGCTCGCCGACCTCGGCGACCACGCCGGTGACCTTGCGCGAGCGCAGCGGGGCGAGCACGCGATGGCCGCGCTCGACGCGGCCCTCGAGCGCGGGCGGAATCGAGTAGGTCAACTGTTCGACGCCGCGGGTGGCGCCGACCACTATCACGTTGGCTTGCATCGAGATGGAGACGACGGCGGCTGCTGCCGGCGCCCGCATAACAGACTGACATCGCGGGCGCGGAATTTCGACCGCCCCGCCCGGCTCGCTAGTGTCCCAGGACACCAGCCGCGATTGCGCCTCGCGGTCTATGGTCTTCCGCTGCGGTGGTCACCTAATGGCGCGTCCATTGAAGGGTGTGGCTGCGGTCATTGCACGTTAAGAGCAACGAAGGGAGCGGGTGACCAGCAGGCCCGCAATCGCGATCAGCAGAGCAGGAGGCATCATCACTGAACCGAGTTTCAGAAAGCTCCAGGCACTCACTTCCTGATTTTCCCGCCGCAGCGCGGACAGCCAAAGGATGGTTGCGAGCGATCCGGTAACGGACAGATTCGGCCCGAGGTCCACGCCGATGAGCACGGCGCTGGCGACCTGCTGCGGCACATGCGAAGCGGACACGACGGAGCCAGCCAGCAGACCGGCCGGTAGGTTGTTTACCAGGTTGCTAATCAAGGCCAGAGTCACGCCCGTTCCCCAAGTGGTCGCCATCGCGGAACGATCGGTCGCCGTTTGCAGAACCTGAATGAGCGTGTTGAGCAGGCCGCTGCGGTCAAGCGCCTCAACCAGCACGAACAGACCGGCCACCAGCGGCAAGATTTCCCAGGAAGCGTCCTTCATGACGGTCCACGGTGACTCGCGCTTTAGAAAAAGCACTACCGCAGCAGTCGCGACAGCGGCGACAAATGTCGGCAGTCCAAGTTCAACGCCGAAGCCGGAGACAAGCAGAAGTACGAATCCCGTGCCCACGATGCCACAAGCGGTCATGCGGCCACCGCTGGACAGACCAGGTACATCGACCTCAGCGGCCATTACCTCCTGGCTGAGCGAATCGCGTTGCGTGAACCGGAGGACACTGTAAGTAACCGCGATCGACAGCACCGATGGCAACGCGAACCGCCCCAGCCAATCCAGCAGCGGCGGCATATGGTCACGGAATATGATCAGGTTGGCTGGATTTGAGATCGGCAGGACGAAGCTCGCCGCGTTTGCTATAAACGCGCAGATCAACAGGTAAGGGAGCGGGTCCTTCACCTTGGCGGCCTTGGTCGCGGCAAACACGGCCGGCGTGAGAACGACCGCCGTGGCGTCGTTCGACATAAAAACTGTAACCACCGTGCCGACGCCATAAACCAGCGCGAACAGCTTCGTCGGGGAGCCGTCCGCCAGGCGCGCCGCTCGCCCGGCCAGAAAATCGAACAAACCTTCTTTGCGTGCCAACTCCGCCAGCAGCATCATGCCACCCAGAAACAGGTACACGTCGATCCCCTTAGCGACCGCTTTCAGCGCGTCGCTCCATGGGAGCAGACCGAGCACGACCAGCATGACTGCGCCGGAAACGGCCCAGACAGCCTCCGGCAGCTTCCAGGGGCGGGCGATCACGCCGAGGATGCTCAATGCGGCGATAGCCCAGATAGTGTCGTTCGAAATCGTCAACGCTTAGCCATCGAAACCGGCGCAGGAGCATCGGCTCTGCAATCGAGGGTTTCAGGCATAGACAACCACAGGAGCACAAAGGCAGCAGTCGACGCCGCGAGTGGCGCCGACCACTATCACGTTGGCTTGCATCGGAGATGAAGACGGTGACGGCTGCCGCCGGCGTCCGCATAACAGACTGACATCGCCGGCGTGAAATTTCGACCGCGCCGCCCGACGCGCACTACAATTTCGTGCGGATTCATCGGACTCTGCACAGTACGCCTGCGATGGCCGCTGACGTGACGGATTGGCTATGGTCGGTCGAAGAATTGATTGAGGCGGCAACAGGAGAGGAATATGCCCAGCAATCCGCTTGATGCAAATAAGACCTGTGTCCGGCGACAGTTCGAGGAGCTATGGAACAATGGCCAGCTCGATACGGTGAACGATTTCTTTGCCACGGACTTCATGAATTTCGGCCAGCAACTTCAGGATGGTCGCGCGATGGTGAAGCGCATCGTCAGCGTTTGGCGCACAGCGTTCCCTGACTTACGTTTTACGGTGGATTCGATAGTGGCGGAAGGCGACCTGGTTATGTGCGAAACCTCTTTTCAGGGAACGCATTTGGGAGAGCTTCAACTCATTCCACCCCTAAAGGGACCGAGTTTGCCCGCGAACGGCAAATCTTTCAAAGTTAAGCACATTCACCGATTTCGCCTGAAAGATGGCAAAATTGTAGAGCACTTTGCCGTGCGCGATGACTTGGGCATGTTTCAGCAACTCGGTCATCTCAGCGCTCTCAGCGGTTAGCCGTTCAAATCAGGACACTATCAGCGCCCGAACGCGGTCGCGCTTGCTTCAATCGAATGCCGTTATTAATTTTCTGGCGAGTCGTCGCACAACTTGTTGCCGGGAGGCACCTCCTCATGGATCGCGACGGAAGGCATATCGCGCGGGTTGCGATTGCGATCGCGATGGTCGGCTGGTATCTGGCCGTGCCGGTGCGAGCCCCGGAACCGGGGACCGCAGACGCTGACCCTGCAGCGCCTACTTCGGTTTGGGATTATTACAAGACCAATGCGCAATGCGAGCAGATGCGCATGCAGTTGTCAGGCGACCCCGTTCTCGGCGCAAGAATGAAGGCAGGGAAGTGCTTGCCGTCAGCGACCGATCCGCGCCTTAAACCAAAATAAGCCACTTCGCTTTAAAAATTAGTTGCTTGCGGAACCTGCGACGGTTTGAAACACGAAATTAATCATATCCGGCAGCAGCGTTCACAATCCCTCGCTAGACCGTATTCATGGGACGAATCCTCATCCCAAGAGCTGATGATCTGCCGCTTTCGTTTCGGACGGGTCTGAACGTCCTTGCCGACGCGGGAATCCAGATTCGATCCGGCACAAAACTGCTCAGCAGATACGCGGTGCTCGTTGTTGACGACGCGGCGCTCGACGATGCGACGAAAAAGCTATCTGCCGCAGGCATTAACGTGCAGAAAGACAACTCCTGACGAAAGCCCGCCCGCCGATAATTATGGACTGAAGCGGCAGATGCGCACGCAGCTCTCAGGCGATCCCGTTCTCGGCGCAAGAATGAAGGCAGCGAAGTGCCTGCCGTCAGCCACCGATCCGCGCATCAAACCAAAATAAGCCACTTCAGTTTTCAAAAGACACTACGCCCAGCACGAAAGGATACCGCCGAGATCGTTCGGCAGTGGTTGGCGAAGACGCATCTCACGCCATTTGACAATTTTATTTCTTTCGGTGGTTTTTTGATCTATCGGCCTGCAATGTAGCGGATTTTCGATCTCGAGCTCGGTTGAAAGATGGGGTCATGAACCTCCGCCGTGCTGCTGCGCCGGCGCTGGTGGGCAGAAATGCGGGTAAACCACTAAACTCAAAGCAGCGAAAATGAACAACGTGACTTTGGCCTATCAAGAGGCGGTTTCGTCGGTCATCAATTTACGGTCGGAGTGCCTGAAGAACCTGCCGGCAGACAAATTTGATGGCGTGAATCGGATATTGAACGACGTGCTGCGCCGGCTGAGCAGGGTTGAGCCGATGCTCAAAGATTCATGACGCACTCTCCAACTTAGAATTTGTGTTCTCCTGGAGACACGCTGTGCTTCCCGTCTGGCCGGAAATCGTGAGAATGGTAAGGCGTGGAAACGAAGCCTTCCGCATGGCAGACGCACGATTGGTTTAGTCGCCATCTCGAACTTGTTCCCGGCCAGCCGATCACTCAGCAAATTTGTCGAAAGTGCGCTCGCGGCTTTGTGGACGAATGTGCAACGGGCAAGCGGTACGCTATTCACGCTTCAATATTCAAAGTCTTTCGGCTCTCCGATGATGTCACTTCTCGATGGCTTTCCGAGCCGTGCCCGAGCGAACGCCAGGCGGCGGATGTGCGCGACCGGTATACGCGTTTTATGAACGGATCAACTCCCTCCGCGTCCAAATCCAAATAAGCCACTTCACTCTCCGCGCCACTATGCATAGGAACGGCGGCGTTTGGCGGAAGGTCGAGGAAATGGCAGGCGCGGTTCAGCGCTTGCCGGCTCCCAGGTCGTCCGAATACCCGGCCTTCAGGCGAGACCATTGGGCGGTGGGACGTCCATCGGTGCGGAAATTTTGCTTGCCTTCAAACCGTTGTGGCCAGCCGCTCGGCGAGTCCTCCCATTTCTCCTGCCGCCCGTAGACGGTCAAGTCGAGCAACCGATAGCTGTTATCCATCGCCTCGACGCCGCGCATCGTCGTCCAGTAAGTCTCGAAGACCCTGGATCCCTGTCGCAGGTAGCAAACGATGTACATCATGGCCATCGGGCGTCCAAACAGGAGGGTGTCGAGCGAGTCCTGGGCAGAGTACCAAGGCATCTCCCAGCCCATGAAGTCGCGGTACCGGGCGCTCTCATCGTACGGGCCCTTGCAGAACGTGGCGTAGGTGACCTCGCGAGAATGAATATAGGACAGCTCGCCGACCTGCGAGGTAACCCAGGTGCAGCCCTCGCACTGCGCCGGCGCAGGGTGGCCGGGGTGCCACATGAAGTAGTAGGCGATGAGCATCCGGCGTCCCTCAAACACATCCAACAATGTTACCGGCCCGTGTTCGCCAATGAGCGGTGTGGCGCCATCCACCTCGACCATCGGGAGCCGCCGGCGGGCGGCCGCAATGGCGTCGCCTTCTTTGGTGTGAGCCTTTTCTCGAACCCGTAATGCGTCCAACTCCGCCTGGAAGGTGCTCCGATCGACTACCTTAGGGCCTGCAAGTTCATCTTTCATTGAGTCTTTCATCGTTCTCTCCGTTAGCCTCCTCGCTCGTGTTCTTAATGAAGGCGCTGATTCCCTGCTCGTCCCCTGGACGTTTAGCGGAATGGCGCCGGCTGCTTCGCAAAGCGGCCTCTCATTTTAAAAAGACGCTGCCCCGCTCCGACGCGGCTCAAATAACGCTAGCACCGGGCGAGCTATATTTCCGCCGAGTAACGGGTGCCGGAAGATCGTTCAGGCCGCGGAAAAATAGTCGCTTTTTCGATTGGTTACTTCAACTCGATTTTTCGTCGGACATCTTCCAGTTTTTGCTCGTTCTCTCCGGCGTAGTTGAGTCCGGTCTGGATGTCGTGGTCGCATCGCCACGCATAGTAGAACCCCTGAACCGCGCCTCGCAGATGGATGAACACTGGCAGGTGGTCCCATTCCTGAGCTTTAAGCGGCGCCGCATCGCGATAAGCATCTGCGAACGGCTCGAAGACCTGAGGGTCGCGCCCGGGCTCGACGACAGAGAACCACCAGGCGGTAGCGACGTCGTACAGGAGTGGTCCCCACATCGCGGCACCCCAATCGATAACGGAAACGCGGCCGGTGCCCGTGTCTTCCATGACCGGCGCGCCGTCTCCGTGGATAATTCCCATGGTGAGTTCCCGCGTTTCCGCCAACTCTCGCGCCTGTGATGCCGCCGCGGCGATCGCGCTTTGCAGCCACGGCCGCGACCTGACGTGGGCGGCGTCAAGGTCGAGCCATCGCCAGGGCCATCGCTTCAGACCCGCCGGGACGTTTGGAACGAGGAGCAAGGCATGGTGAAGGCGAGCCATCGTCGCTCCCCAGGTATGCATGCCCGCCGGCTGTGACAGGTCAAGGGGAGTACCGGGAACAAAGGCGATGACGCCGAGCGTCCACTCGGATGAGCGGAGCACCAGCGAGCCGTCGCGCCTGCGGAGCGGTCTACCCGCGGAAAAGCCGGCAAGCTCCAACTGTTCGGCAATCTCGAGGCCGCCCTCGAACGTCGCGGTGTCCCAGGCAACCTTGGCCACGAAATCGCCGCGCCGCGCCGCGATCTTCCAGGTCTGCGAGTTGCTGCCACCCGGCAGCAACGCGATGTCGGACACGCCGCCAAGGTCCCAGTCCTGCAACAACAGAAGGAGCGTCGCTTGATCTATGATGGTCGGTGGTGAGACTGACAATGGCCGCCGCCCCGGGCGTCGTATGAAGGATCGCATTTCGAGCTTCGGATGTGGAGATGGAGAAGAGGTTGTGATGCGAGGAAGAAGTGGTGAGGGGCGGAGCCGCACCAGCAGAGCGGAATCAGGATGTCCAAACGATTTGGTCAACGAAAGCCCGCTCTCCCGACGGGCATTGGGTTGCGGTTGCCCGCACGATACAGCACTTCGGGCCCGGAACGGCCGGCATTGAAACGAGTGTGTACCTGAAGCGGACCAGTGGTTCGACTGACTCTATGCAGATTTTAGGATTCTCTCATGACGGAAGAGACACCTCGCGCACGATAAATCTCACGATAAAATGGGGAAGTCCATCGCACCTGGAAGTGACATATAACGGACATGCAACTCTCTACTTCCAAGTCGTCAAACTGGGCGGCATCGACATCTCCGTGCGAAATGTCGCAAGTGACACTGTCGATGCTTCGCCGTACTAGTGGCCGCTCAGGCACCAGTTAAACGGGACAGGCGGTGAAGCTAGCAGACGGGTCAGAAGCGAATTATAAACTCTGTGTTCGGGATGCCAATCCCATGAAGTATATTGAATAGAGCAACGCATCGCTCAGCGAGCGATCCAATCGATATTTCCTCCCTTTCATAGAACGTGTCGTACCCGAGACTCACGTAAAGCGAAACGCCAGCCAACAAATCGGTCTCTTTAGCAGAGAGGAAAAATCGTTCAACTCTCCGCAGGTTGGCACTTAGGGTCTCTTTGATCTCTATCGCGTCGAGGAGATTGGGATCGACTGTCTCGTCTGAGGTATCCGAGATAGGCGAGTCGGTAAGGAGGAAGACAAACTCTTTACCGGTGAGAAGCCTGTCCTTTTTCTTCAAAATTTCAAAGACTATGGGTTGTACAATGTTGAAAGCGAGCTGAAGGCCAAGTCGATTCTCAATGGCCAGTTGGTTCAGTTTGAAGGCGAGCTCAACCTGCTCAAACTCTAGGAGCGGCCGCCGAAATTGGAATTCACCGCAAAGGAAGCGACTCATCTCTCTGACTCCGTTCGCTGTTGGAAGGCGCGCTACTTCGTATGAAAGATCGCATTTCGAGCTTCGTCGTCGCAGGGAATCAGGATGCCGGGGGGAGTCTGCCACTCCATAGCCCCACTCTGAACAGACGTTTGCTCAAACTGCAAAAGGCGGCAAGCGTCCTGAATGTCGTCGCTTCTGACTGACGCTCGGCTACCAATGCCCGCCTCAGGGGACGAATTTCAATCAGTCTGGCGACGCAACTCGAGTCCCATCGCCGCTTCATCCATGATGAAGGTGATGACACTGACAGCGGCCGATCAATTTTTGGCGCTCTGCTAACTGACAGACATGAACCCGCCGCCCCACTCTGAAACCGTTGGCGTTTCGATGCAATAAGCGCAACACTAGCTTTCCTTGTTCGTCGCATATTTCTGCCGGGAGGCGCTTCCCCATGGACCGCGACGTATGGAACAGCCACAACTGGTCTGTCGCTGCAGGGCGTCGAGTAGAAATCGAGCCCGGTAAACCGCTCATTCAACGGCACTGTTCGCGATGTAGACGTGACTTCGTCGAAGACCCGCTGTCCGGCGAACAATACGCGGTATACGTTTCGGTATTCAGGTTTCGGAAATTTCCGGAGCAGATTACCAAGCAGTGGCTCGGGGAGCTGTGTCCCGGCGCACCACTTCCCTATGACGTCGAGGTTCGCGCCCAATTGATTCAAAATCGCGTCAAATGAATCGCTCGAATAGAGCGCGCCTGAAGGTCCGCCGCACCATCCTGCTCGCGATTGTGGGCTGGCATTTGATGGCCCGGCCCGAGCATCGAGCAGTTCGATTTTTTGACTAAGACGCCAGCGCTCGTATTCCGGCGCGCCCAAGCGCCGCGAGCGCCCCCGGCGTGTCGCCTTCATATGAGAGAAGGATTCCTGCCGAACTGTCCGCGAACCTTCCTCCCCCGCGAGTTCGAATTAACGCGTCGTGCAGCACATCAAAGGCGCGGTGAAGCTCGCGGTCGGTCTCCAGCTCAGTGGCCCGATCACCCGGCGGAAATATCGTGATTCTCATGGCCAACCTCTGATTGTGGTCCGATGGAACGGTGGAGGAAAACGCAAGTCAGCCTAGTCCATTGACGATGCGCGCTAATATGAGTGTAACGCAAACCTGTCCCCCGTTCGCACCCGATCCGTGCGGATTCATTGGTCTTTACATCGCCCTGCTCACGAGCCCCTGCCGATGTTATCGGTCGAGGGCCGCGACAAGACCGGTACTGGCCTAAGTTGAAGCGAAGTGGCCTGGTTTGGGGAGTCGAGTGGCCTGATTTGACCAGACGCTCAGTCTGAATCGTGGCAAACAGCCTCGACGTTGTTTCCGTCTGGATCGAAAACGAAAGCACCGTAGTAATTCGGATGGTACTGTGGCCTCAGTCCCGGTGGTCCGTTATCCCTGCCACCTGCCGCGATAGCAGCGTCGTAGAACGCCTTCACCGCTGCGCGGTTTGCTGCCGCGAAAGCGACGTGCGGCGCACCGCGCGAGTGCCCAATAGCAATGAAGAATTGCGGACGCGCTGCTGGTTTTCCAAAGCCGACTGCCTGGCCGAAGTCTTTCAGAATATGAAAGCCAAGCGGAGCAAGCGCCGCCTCGTAAAAGCGCCTGCTCCTGGCGACATCGGAAACCATGATCTCAATGTGATCGAGCAATTTGTTTCCCTCCAATTTTCGCGATTCAGCGAGCATGTTTCTCCTCAGTAGCCGATTTCGTCCAGTACCACACAAGACCAGTGTGGTTCGCGGGCAAAGGTATGGCGAAGACGATGGACTTCGACATCGAACTTATCGGCATCGCCGAGCGAGTAGGACGACGCTCGTTGTGCGCAATGCCGGTGGGTCACTCGTATCCAGTTTTCGGGGGTTTTGCTAAGGGCTCGATATGCTCACAATCAATCAAGCCCGAATCACCAAGCCATACTGGGTCATCATGCTCGCGCTGGCTATCCTGGTTTGCTGCGACGAAGGCTGCGGCTTCCTTCGTCTCAATCCGGATCCAGAGGTTGCGCCATCCGCAGATGTTACCCGTGTGTGGCGCCCGCCAACCTCCATAACCGTCGCCAATGAGGCCGGGCCCAAGCTCGCGGAGCTCCGGACCATAGGAGACGCCAACGGTCTCCAGGCGTCGAACCCCGCCGGATACGACCTGCCTGCGCTAATCGACCTTGCCCTGAAGACGAATCCGCAAACGCGGCGCGCATGGTATGCGGCGCAGGCTGCTCAAGCGCAGCTGGGTCGATCGCAAGCCAACAACTACCCGCAAGTCGAGGCCGACGCTGAGGGCAACTATCTCAAACTGCCCATCCAGTTCCCCGGGCAAACGCTGGTCATCCGCAACGAGGCGTTCCTGCCGCAAATCAAGGTCAGCTACGATCTGCTCGACTTCGGCCGCACCAGCGCCGCCGAGCGCGGCGCCCGCGAGCAGTTAGTCGCCACGAACTTCGCCTTTAATCGCGGGATTCAGGACGTTGTTTTCAACGTCGAAAAGGCCTACTACGTCCTCTCCGCCGCCCGGGCGAGCGTGAATGCGGCTGAGACCAATCTGACGCTTGCGCGTACGAGCCTGGGCGCGATCCAGGAGCGCCACCAAATGGGTCTGGCAACCAAGCCTCAAATCCTGCTCGCCAGGCAAGTAGAGGCGCAGGCGGTCTACGATCTCGAGAACGCCAAGTCCATGGTTCATGACGCCGAGTCGGCCCTATACGAAGCAATTGGCGTCGCTCCCGACGTGTCGATCACGGTCCAGAGCGCCGACCACCAAAACGTTCCGGCAAATCTGAGCAACGATGTCGAACAACTCATAGCAGACGCGATAAAAAACCGGCCCGACGTCGCCGCCCAGATTGCCGCAGTCCGCGCGGGCGACGCCGCCATCGCCGGGGCCGAATCGGAGTTCTATCCCGAGGTAGGAGTAAGTGGAAATTATGGACAGATAATCTGGAGCTACACTGTAAATGGCGGTCATACCCAGGATCTTAACCAACCGTTCTACGGAGCGCTGCTTTCGCTGCGATGGAACCTCTTCACCGGATTCGACCGCTACTATGGTGTGCGCAAGGCGACGGCGGAACGGAATCTCGCCCGCTCGGAGCTCAAGTCGCTGGAGCTGAGCGTGGTTGCGACAGTATGGCGGGCTTATTACGACTTCGTCTCGGCAAAAAAGAAGTACGACGCTTCCGAAGCGCTCGCCGCGGCATCAGAGGAGTCTTACAGCGCAAACCTTGAAAGCCATCGGCACGGCCTCGCAACGATCACGGACCTGCTCGGTGCGGAACGCGATCTGATGGCAGCACGGTATACACTAGTTCAGAGCGAGGCAGACCTGATGGTTTCGTCGTCCGCCCTGGTCCATGCCGTCGGTGCAGAGTCAGCGTCGAATGCTCCATCACATTAGCCCTGGTCCGAGCATCCTTCGGGGCCGCCTGGTCCGCGCCTCTTCTGCGTTCCTGATTTCCGGGTGCGCCCCCGTGGTTAGCGTCGCCGGTGCGAATTTCCCGGTGTGGATGCTATGCCTGTTTGCGGGAATCCTGGGTGCGCTGATCTTACGGCCGCTCCTGGTGTCGGCCGGCATCGACGAGTGGATGACGCCGCGCCCGATGATCTACAGCTGCCTGGCGCTGGCGATCGCCTTCATCTGCTGGCTGGTGATCGGGCGATGAGTGCGGCCGGTCCTCGCAAGTCAGACGCCCATAGGGCGACGTCGGCACGCCCATGGGCGCGCGTTATCGGAAGAACGCTCAGCGGCGTTCTGGTCCTTGGGGCGATAATTCTGGGTTGGTACATCTATCGGTTGTACTACGCCAATCCTCGAACCGACGACGCGTACGTTCATGCCAATACGGCTGCGCTGGCCGCCCATGTCAGTGGTGAAATCGTCCAGCTTACGCTCACGGATAATCAGCACGTAAACAAGGGCGACCTTCTATTCGTGGTCGATCCGCGTCCCTACAAGCTGGCACTCGATACGGCGAGGACCAAACTGAACCTGACCGCAATTGATATCGAAACACTCAAGGACACGATCAATTCAGCCACCGCGGAATTGGCCGAACGCAAGGTCGACGCGGCGAACGCCAAACAATACCTGGACCGAATCGTCCCGCTGCGCGAGCACGACTTCGTCACTGACAACGACGTAGTCGAGGCGCGCAACAAGCTCAAAGCGGCCGAGGCGGCGGTGGTGAGTGCGAGCTCGGAACTCCACAAAGCGCAGGATGCCCTGGGGATGCTGGGCGACGTAAATCAGCGGATGCGGGCGGCGCAGGAAGCGATCGACGACGCGCAACTGAACTACGACTACTGCTCGGTGCGCGCGCCGTTCGACGGTTATGTCACCAATCTGAATATTTCCGAGGGACAATACGCGAACATGGGGCAACCGGTACTGACCCTGGTGGATGATCGTAACTGGTACGTGCTCGCGTATTTCAGGGAAGACCTGCTGAATCGAATTCGGCCCGGGATGCGCGCGGAGGTGTCTATCCTGAGCTATCCGGGCAAAAGCTTTCAGGGCGAAGTCGAAGGCATCGGATGGGGACTGTTTCAGGAGAACGGCGCCACCGAGGGCGGCCTGCCGAACGTGGAAGAGACTCTTAACTGGGTGCGCCTGAATCAACGCTTTCCGGTTCGGATAGTTTTGAAACGCGCTGACACTGACCATCCGTATCGTATGGGACAAACCGCCGTCGTCACGATACGAGGGCGATAGCTCCGGTGTCGGTGCTGGGGTTCTTCGCCAGAGAGTTAGCGCCGAGTCAGCGGCGGATCGTCGAAGCAGCCAGAAACGCCGCCAAGAGCACCGTCACGACGGGGCTCGCGGCCGTGATGCAGATACTGGGACCGTTCGGTCCTTTGTTCGCGTTCCGAATCGGCCAGCCGGGAATCTCGCTGGGCATTTTTGAAGGAGCGCTGATTATCGCGTGCGCCGCGGCTATGCAGGCGGCGATCGTGCCGATAACCGGCCAGCTACTCGACTACCCGGGCCTGCTGATGGCGTTTCTGTTCGTTGTATTCGCGGCCGTCGCTTACCTGTTGTCGAATACTCGACTCTTTCTGATCCTGGCTCTGGTCGCGGTCGGGACGATAACGACGGTGTACACGGGTATCTTCGAGCCGGAGAGATCGGCTGGGGATCGACTTACACTTTCGACGGAATCCTGGTGGCGACGCTGGTGATGGTCGCCTTCGACACATTGATCTGGCCGTCTCCTCCCGAACCACGATTGTTCGAGTCTGTCGCCGCGGACCTCGAACGCTCACGTGGCCGCCTGGCGGACGTTGGGCAGCGCTATCTCGATCCCCTCGCCGCTCCTTTACCTGCTCCACACATTACCTCGATGCTCGCACGCAATCTGATGCTCCTGAAGTCCGTCGAGGAGCAGATGAAACACACGCCGCAGCATCTCGCCGCCTTAGTCGACACGGTCATGACATCGGAACATGTCTACCTGGAAGTGGAACGTCTCGCGGTGCTGGCCGATGAACCGGTATCTGACGACATCAGACAAAATCACCGCGAAGAGATCGAGAGCGCTTTCCAGGCTCTGGACCATGCCCTGGCAGAGAGAGCCCAGGACGTACTCGCAGGCCTCTTGAGTCCACGGGAGTCGGCGGAGTGGATCGACCTGCGCGGAACCATCCAAAATTTGACTGACTTGACCGCGCGGACATCGCCAGCCAGCGATGAAATCGCGCCGTCCGGACGATCGAACGCTCTGGGCTTTCTCGGCGGACTCCAGGCGATACTCGACCTGCTGGACTCGCAAGAGCGTCCTTTGGGTTCGACCAGTGCGGAAACAACCGATGCCGAAACAGACCTGGAGCCGCGACCTTTTATCGATCCCGTCGCCTTTCGATTCAGCATCAAGCTCGCAACTGCGATCACACTCGGGCTTCTGGTCGGATTGACCACGCAGCGCGTTGATCTCCAAACGATCCTTTGGAGCACTATCGTTGCGGGTCAGCCAAACCAGTACGGCGCCGTTGTGCGGAAGACAATTTTGCGTGTCGCAGGATGCGTCTGCGGCGGGCTGGCTGCACTCGCGGCGATGATCCTCATATCGCAGAACTTTGACTCACTACCTCCCTACCTCGTAGCGATGTTCGTCGTGACGATGTTTGCGACTTATGTGGCGCAGAGCAGCGAATGGCTCGGCTATGCGGGCATTCAGGCCGGCATCACGTTCCTGGTCTGCTATGTCGGCCTCGCGCCGACCGCCGACGTTTACAAACCACTGTGGCGCTTCTGGGGTATCATCCTCGGGGTTCTGACCACCGGATTCGTGTTTCTGGTTATGTGGCCGGAATACGCCAGCGACAAGGTGATCGATGGGCTCGACAAATTGCTACGTACCACGCTGACTTTCGCGAAAGAGGTTGCGGACGGACAAATCGCCGCGGAGCGGATCGCCGCCGTCGAGCGTCGCTTGAGCGCAAACCTGCTCGAAGTTCTTAACATGGCCGATCAATCCCGGCTCGAGGGACGGCGCGGCGCCATTAACTCAGCAGCCGCCATCGAGGCGGCGTATATAATTGTCAGAATCGCTTACCGTTTCGAGATCATCACTCGCGAGCGAGCAGCTGGATCATCGATTTTTCAGTCCGCGAAAGCATTAGAGCAGCAAGCGACGTTCGAACAAGCGGTGCTGTGCCGCCCTTGAAGGCCAACTTGTGAAACTTGGGCCGAGTGACCCATCCGATCACGTCGCCCAGTCTTTCGCGCTTCCATTAACGGACCCGGCCCGGATGACTGCCGATGCCGCTACCGATACTACGCAACTATCATCGCACGCCAGGATCAGTCTGGCGACGCAACTCGAGTCCTACCGCCGTCTTAGAGTCCTTCTCATGAGACTCGATACTTCACTCTCAAGAATTGTCACGCCCTAACCCAACGCCGGCCTCTTGCTAATGTCGCTAACCGGCAGCCAGAATCGTGCGGCGTGGCTCAGCCACCCTTCTTAACTAGCGGTGGCGACCAGGTACCTTCGAGAATCGAAGGTGGCGTCTCCTTCGGCCAGTACATCCGCACCATCAGGATAATTGGGCTGCCGGTGCGGGCAGCCAATTTGCCCGCGGAGCCTTCGCTGGCTTTTGGTGCGAGAAATAGAGATCTAGCGTCCCGTCGGCATTGAACTTCGGATGATCGCGCAGGCTCACGGTGACCTTATTGAGCGGATTCGGATAGAAGTAGTACTCGCTATCGTACATCGTGATCGACCATAAGCCGTTGACGGGTGGCGTTTCACCTTTAGCGAAATGGACGACGTAAGTATTCGTGCCAACCAGCGGTGCGCCATCGGCGTCTGCTTTCGTACTGGGATAGACAGCGTCCTGGGGCAGGTTTGCGCCCCAGCCATAGGCGGAAACCCCGGCGCGCCAAAGGTAATTGGTGCCGTATGCGCCAGTACCGGTGGTGACCAACCAGCCGTTGACGGTCTTGCCGCCTTTCTTTTGCTGTTCGTCGATCAGGGCGAAAGCAGTTTTTCCGACATCGGCCAAGGCCTTTTGCACGTCCGGGGGTTGCTTGCCCAGATCGAATGGCTGCCCGGGCACGAGGCCAATCTTCGCCATCTCCGCAACGATGGGCGCGTCTTCCGGTAAAGCCGGCGGATTGACGGCCATGGATTTGGCCAACATGCCGAAATAGGTCTGCGTGTCCATCGCGCTGATGAGGTTGCGAACGATGTCTTTAACGCTTGGCGCGTTCGGATCAATCGTTCCAGGCGGCGGGCTGTAAGGCTTGCCATAGGAACTCAGCGGGACGAGCTTGAACTGTTCCTGTAACGCGTTCACCGCCGCGTAATCCTTCGCGGTAGCTTCTGCATAGACGCGCGCGATAATGAAAACTGAACCGGTCGGAGATTTGACTTGCTGGGTGATCCCCTGCGGCAAGGTTCCCTGCCATCCAGGTCCGGTGATGGCGATGGTCTGAGGACCGGTACCAAGTGTTCGTTTGCCGGGCGCGCTGATGACGTTGGTCCATTCGGAGTATATGGGGAAAAGAAAGTACCGGCCGTGCATGTCGGGGTAGGAGAGTACGATCGGTTCTTTGGATACGTCGATGAATGCGCCGGAGTAGAGCGTGTCAGCGTTCGGAGCCGTAACACCGTGATAGTCTGCGGGCGGATACTTGGGCAGACTGACGAACTGGTTCAACGGCGCCTGGAAGGTTCCTGGGGCGGGCGCCTTGACGTTGATGAACGCTGCACGGGTGACATCGCTGGTGATCAACGAGTAGCCATAGATGTATGCGTCGACGCCTATCTTCTGAGCTTCTTGCGGAGTCGGGTCATTCGCCTCGCTCGGTATAGCGGTGAACCCGGCCATGCTGCCACGGCGGCAGCTATCAGTAGCCGAAGCGGAAAGACTCTCAAGCGCTTCAGATTCATCACTTGAAGCTCCACCGTTGTTGTTGAAATTGCATCAGCCGGGATTTGCGTTTTGACGCTCGATTCCGCTGGGCATATAGACCGAACTACCCTCCTCTGCAAGCTAACAGCCCGATTGGTCCACGATACTTCGGCGGCTCGCTTCTCCAAAGATGTCGGTGCCATTCCGATATCTGACATCGCGGCCGTGAAAAGTGGCCCGGCTGGGGGCGCTTTCCCGACGGGCTACCATCTGGTTGAATCGGGGTGACACTCGCGGTCGGATCGGCGGGCGCGTTTTGGTGGCTTAATCCAGATGCTGCGATTTCTTACTGCCGGCGAATCTCATGGGCCTGAGCTGGTCGCCATGGTTGAGGGCTTTCCGGCCGGGTTTGAGATTGATTTTGCCAAGGTCAACGAGGACCTTGCGCGGCGGCAGAAGGGTTATGGACGCGGCGGGCGGATGCTGATCGAGCGCGACGAGTCCGACCGGTTTCCGGAATCCGCTTCGGGAAGTCGATGGGCAGCCCGATCACGTTCATTATCGAGAACCGCGACTTCAAGAACTGGCAGAAGAAGATGTCGGCGGATCCGCGCGACCGCGCCGAGGCGCAGCCGGTGACGTGCCCGCGGCCCGGGCACGCGGACCTGGCAGGAGTGCTCAAATACAACCTCGACGATATCCGCGACGTGCTGGAGCGGGCCTCGGCGCGCGAGACCACGGCGCGGGTCGCGATCGGCGGCGGCAGGCCAAGCAGATCCTGAACCCATTTGGAATTACGGTCCTCGGCTACGTCGCGAGTATCGGCGCGATCGAAGCGCATACGCCGGCGGACCTCAGCGTCGAGCGGCTGCGGCGAATCACCGAGGACTCGCAAGTGCGGGTCGCCGACGCCGAGGCCGAGCGCGCCATC
>CAVWMQ010000001.1:832500-881401 GCA_963756155.1 uncultured delta proteobacterium | reverse complement strand
TGATAACTACGACGCATTCAACGCGAACCGCAGCCGCGATCGGGACAAGACTTTCTCTAACAACACTGGTCGTCTTCGTGGCTATTGTGACTGTAATTGGTTGCCGCCGGCAGCCAGAAGATATCGGGGAGCGCGGAGGTTTCGTGGTGCGCGACGCCTCCGACTGCCTGCCCGACATCACGTTAGTCGATCAAAATGGCCGCAACGTTTCTCTGGCCTCGTTAAAAGGGAAACCGGTGCTGTTCGATTTCATTTACACTACCTGTCCCGGACCGTGTCTTCTCCTCACTTCGCAGATGAAAAAGATCGCCGACCGGCTCGGGCCCAAGCTCGGAACCGAGGCTCGCATCGTATCGATAACCGTCGATCCGGAACACGATCACCCGGCGGAGCTCCTCGCTTACTCGAAAGATCAGGGAGCTGACGTTAGCGGCTGGCTGTTCTTGACGGGAACGCCAAAACAAATCGATGATGTCATGGCGCGATTCAACTTGATTCGAAAGCGTGAAGCCGATGGAACCGTCGATCACGTTCTCGAATTCTTCCTGGTCGATGCGAACGGTCGTGCTTTGCTCCAGTACCTGGGCGAAAAGGCCGAACCAGAGCGCGTCGCAAGCGACGTGGAGCGGGCGGCGGCAGGCGAGCCGGTGGCGGCTGGCGACGGCGCCGCCGCGGCGGTCACCCTTATGTAGGCGAGTCCTCCGTCAAAAGAAGAACGACGCAGGCCGTCCCGCGTACGGTGGTCGACGATCGAACCTCCACAGTCAGCCCGCGCTTGATCTCTAAACCTACAAATCACCGGCGTTGTTCCGGAAACCAGCGTTAACATTTCCAACACAGGTGATCAGGGCGCAGACGTGAGCGGATAACTGTTCTTGACGGGAGCGCCGAAACATACCGAAAATGTGATGGCGCGATTCAACTTCATTCGACAGCACGCAGCCAATGAAACCATCGAGCATCTTCATATGACTTCAGCAGTAACGATCGCCGCTCCTGATCCGGCGCGCGTCCCGGTCGCGAGGAGTCTCGGATCGCATATACTGCGCGATCTCGGCGCCGTTGCGGTGCTCGCGATCGCGTCCCTCGGCGCCGGACTGGTGATTAACCATCTTTCACCTGCTCCACTTCCTATCGTCTATCAAACGCCGGAGCAGCGGTTCGATGCCGAGTTGACGACCCTGGTCGCGGCGCCTCCGTTCAAGATGGCGCCCGCAGCAACTGTCGGATTTCCGGAATTCCATTCGGCGGTTGACAACAAAACTGCGCTCATCCTTGACGCCCGACCGTCAGTGTTCTTCGAAAATGGCCACGTGCCGGGAGCGCTCAACCTCGCGCGAGACGATTTTGCGCAGGATTATCGGCGACTGGCCGGCGTGCTGCAGTCTGCCCGCGACAAGCCGATCATCGTGTACTGCTCCGGCGGCGAATGTCACGACAGTCGCCTGGTCGCGAACGCATTGCTGACGCTCGGCTTCAGCAACGTGAGTGTCTTCACCGGAGGCTGGGAGGCATGGTCAGCGTCTGGGCTACCGGCGGACAAAGGCAGCGCGCGATGATCGCTCCGGACAATTCGCGCCGGGATTATCTGGTGATCGCGGTCAGCATGGCCGTGGCAGCGATATTCATCTATGCAGGCATCGATAAGCTTCGCGATCCGATGCAGTTCGCGGACAGCATCGAAGGATTCGCGATCCTGCCCGTGGCGCTGATCAGCCTGCTCTCGTTGAGTCTTCCGCCCTACGAGGTCGCAAGCGGCCTCCTGTTGCTCTGGCCACGGACGAGGAGAATCGGAGCGCTCGCGGTCGCGGCAGTCTCGATGGTGTTTTTCACGGCGTTGGCGTCCGCGTTGATTCGAGGTCTCACGCTCGACTGCGGCTGCTTCGGAGTCGGCGCGCCATCGCGGCCGCGGATGTGGCTGGAACTCGCGCTGGACGTGTTGTTGTTCTCGGGTGCGCTGTTCGTCTATCTGCGCTCGATCAACCGCCTCTCCACGCCCGCCCCGGCTTTGTCTGACTAAACGAGCTGCTCGATCGCAAACAGCGCGGCCAAGACAATCAGCAACGCGCCAGCGGCGCGCTCGGCCCCGCGCTCATAACGCTCGCCGAGGCGCGCGCCGAATGCCAAACCGGTGAAGGTGAAAGCAGTCGTCGTGATCGACACCGTGATCAGCAGTGGCAAAAGCGGAATCCCGACTGCCGGGAGCGCGATTCCGACGCCGAGCGAATCGAGGCTGATCGATAGCGACGTGATGAGCAGGCCGGCGCCGCGGGTGGCGTCGAATTCCCGTTTGGAAGGGTGCTGAAACGAATTTCGAATCATCAGGCAGCCGATCGTCGCGAGCAGGGCGAGTCCGACGTAGGTGGCGACTTCGCCCAGCAATTTTCCAGCGCCCGCGCCGAGCAAATAGCCGATGACTTGCATCGCGATTTCCGAACCGGCGAACGCGAGACCCAGCCGAAGCCGTGCAGTGACCGCGAGCTTCATCACGCCCACTCCGACCGAGATCGCCAGCACGTCGAGTCCAACGGCGAGGGCAACGCCGAGAACCTTGGCCATCAGAACCAGTTCATTGGGAACAACCAACCGAACCTCCGAATCAGCCGCTTATTAATCGGAACATTCATTCATCACAGGATGCATCCCAGCGAACAGACGCAGACCACGAGTTTGTCTGCGCGGACAACATACCAGCTTCATCGTGATGGGACGCGTCATCTCGATCCTGTATGTTTGCGCCGAGGAGTTTCAGCTATGCCCGGGAGCAAATGGACTGCGGATGATCTGCCGGATCTCACCGGTAAAACGATGGTCGTCACCGGCGCTAACAGCGGGATCGGTTACGAGGCAGCGTTGCAGTTCGCGCGCAAGGGCGCTTTCACGGTGCTCGCGTGCCGCAGCATGGAGCGGGGGCGCGGAGCGGCTGCGCAGATCACCTCCGCGTATCCGAAGGCGAGCGTCGAGGCGATGGAACTCGACCTTTCCAGCCTGGCCTCGGTGCGTGCGTTCGCCGAGCGCTTTCGCAGCCAGCACAGCCAACTCCATGTGCTGTGCAACAACGCCGGCGTGATGGCGCTGCCGTACACGCGCACCAAGGACGGCTTCGAGATGCAGTTCGGCACCAATCATCTCGGTCACTTCGCGTTGACCGGACTGCTGATCGATCGGCTGCTCGCGGCCGACGGCGCGCGCGTGGTGACGGTCAGCAGCACCGGGCATCGCACCGGCTCGATTCGCTTCGACGATCTCCAATGGCAGCACGGTTACAGCAAGTGGCTGGCCTACGGGCAGAGCAAGCTCGCGAACCTGTTGTTCACGCTTGAGTTGGAGCGGCGAGCCGAAGCCGCAGGCGCGAAACTGCTCGCGGTCGCGTGCCATCCGGGTTACGCGGCGACGAACCTGCAGGGTGCGGGCCCTCGGATGGAGGGCTCATCGATCAAGGAATCGCTGTGGGGCATGGTAAACAGCCTGATGGCGCAGAGCGCGGCGATGGGCGCGCTGCCGACGCTATACGCGGCGACGGCATCCGACGTGCACGGCGGAGATTACATCGGACCGGACGGTTTCGCCGAAGGCTGGGGCTATCCCAGGAAAGTCAATCGCAGCGCGCGCGCTCGCGATACGGAAGTCGCGAAACGACTGTGGTCGATTTCGGAGCAACTGACTGACGTGCATTACGATGCGCTCGGCAGGTGAACGCTCGCGCGGGCGATGGCGAGCATGTCTCGCGCTCGCCAGTCTCGGCGCGATCGCGATTGTTGCGCTCCTGGCGCATACATCGGCAGCACAGCAATCCACGGTTCTGACCGGCGCCGCAGCGTTCGGTGATTGGCAGACTGATTCACCGGGGGTGCGGCGCAAGATAACTCCTGCCGACCTGCCGCCGCCGTTTGCAACCGCGTTCGCAGCTAACGATCCGGAAATCGTCGATCGTCCCGAAGGCGCGATGCCGAAAGTTCCGCCCGGTTTCGTGATCGACGACTTCGCCAGCGGCCTCGATCGTCCACGCCTGATCCGCAGCGCTCCCAATGGCGACCTCTTCGTCGCCGAGAGCATGGCGGGACAGATCCGCATACTGCGTGCAGCCGACGGCGCGACCAAAGCCGAACGCCTCCAGGTCTTCGCGACGCATCTGCATTTGCCGTTCGGGATCGCGTTCTGGCCGCCAGGCCCCGAGCCTCAGTACGTCTACGTCGCGAATACCGATTCGGTGGTGCGATTTCCATACGGCAATGGCGACTTGCAGGCCCGCGGCCCGGCACAGACCGTCGTCAACAATATACCGGGCGGCAGTTTTCTGCGCGGCGGCGGACATTGGACTCGCGACGTGGTCTTCTCGCCCGACGGCGCGAAGATGTTCATCTCGGTCGGCTCATCGACCAACGACGCGGAAAAGCCTGCCTGGTACTGGTTCGGCGCGTCGAAGGGTAATGAGGAAAAGCGCGCCGACGTTTTGCAGTGCAACGCCGACGGCAGCGGCCTGCACATCTTTGCGTCGGGCTTGCGCAACTGCGTCGGGATGGCGATCGATCCCGTGACCGGCGAGCTGTGGTGTTCCACCAACGAGCGCGACGGCCTCGGCGACAATCTGCCGCCCGACTACATCACGAGGGTGAAGGAGGGCGGCTTCTTCGGATGGCCCTGGTACTACATCGGCGGCAACGAGGATCCGAATCATCACGGTGAGCGCCCCGACCTGAAGAGCACGGTGATCGTTCCCGACGTTCTTATTCAGGCGCACTCGGCCTCGCTCGAGATGACCTTCTACCAGGGCAGCCAGTTTCCCGCGGAGTATCGCGGCAACGCTTTCGCCGCCGAGCATGGATCGTGGAACCGTTCACGGCGCACTGGCTACAAGGTAATTCGCGTGATCGTTCACGACGGAATACCGACCGGCGAGTACGAGGACTTCATGACCGGCTTGGTAACACCGGACGGAGGCGTATGGGCGCGGCCGGTGGGCGTGACAGTCGCACACGACGGAGCTCTGATCGTGACCGAAGACGCGCACGGCACCGTCTGGCGCATCGCCTATCGCGGCACCGCAACGCCGCCTTAGCTGGCACACGAATCATGTTCATGAAACGCAGTGTTGTTAGCGGGACGCCAGGCGTTTCAGGCTGTCCGATTCGCCGATCGCGACCAGCAGATCATCGAGTTCGATCTGCGTTTCGGGAGCGGGAATCAGTTCGAGGCGCTTGTCCTTGCGCTTTAGCGCCACGATCCGAAGGCGCGGATTCTCCCGCTCCACTGCCGCGATCGTCATTCCAGCCGCCGGGCTTCCGCGCGCGATCCTGATCTCTTCCAGATCGACCTCGGCCTCGCGGCCGGGAACCGAGAGTTGAAGAAAGTCCACGACCGACGGGCGCAGGATGCTCGCCGCGATTCTCATTCCGGCCCATTGATAGGCCGCAACGACCTGATCAGCGCCCGCTAACTTGAGCCGCCGCAGCCCGGCGTCCGAGTCGCCGCGGGCGTAGATAAGTATCTTCGGATTTTTCTCGCGCGCCGAAAGCGTGATGTACACATTGTCCGCATCCGATCCGGTCGCCACGATTATTGCACGGGCCGAACTGACGCCCGCATTCTCGAGCACTGAATCTTCCAGGGCCGTTCCTATGACGTGCAACACGCCGATGGCGCTCAGGCTCTCCTGCTTGGCGGCGTCCACTTCGATCACCACCATCGGCACTGCATCGCGAATCAGCTCCTCGACTACCGCACTGCCGAAGCGCCCGAACCCGCACACGACTACATGTCCCTGGAGATGGTGAATTTTGCGATTCATGGTGCTCTGCCCGAGAACCTCCCTGAGGCGCCCCTCGATGACAAGTTCTCCGATCACCGCAAACATGTAGGCCGCGGTACTGACTCCCGTGACTATCAGCCCGATGGTGAAAAGACGACCGCCCGGGCTGAGCGGCTTCACCTCGCCAAAGCCGACCGTCGAGATGGTCATGACAGACATGTAGAAGGCGTCGAGAACCGACATATGCTCGATCAGCATATAACCGACCGCGCCGATTATGCTCAGCAGCGAAATTCCCAGGACCGCAAGCGTGAATCTTCGAGTTGGGGTCATCCTGCTGGCGGCGCGCGCCGGTCGTTGCGGTCGCTCGCAACGAAGATCCGATCGTCAGCAATGAACGCGCACGGCACCCGATGGCGCGCCGCTATCGCCGCGCCGCGATGCCCACGCAGTGAGCGGAAGTAAACGCGGCTCAGTGGGTGCCGGCTGCGGCGCCCCACAGTTGCCGCAGGCGCTGATCGCGGCCGCATCCGTAGCGGTACATGCCGTAGGCGATTTTGTGGGTCTTGCAATACTGCTGGTGATAGTCCTCGGCAGTGTAGAACGTCGCGGCCGGAACGATCTCGGTGACGATCGGATCGCGGAACGGTTTGGTCTTCTCCAGTTCCGCCTTCGAGGCGAGCGCTTCGCGCTGTTGCTCCGCGTCGTGGTAAAAAATCGCGGTGCGATACTGGGTGCCTTCGTCGCAGAACTGCTGGTCGACGACGGTCGGATCGATGTTGTGCCAGAAGATGTCGAGCAATTTGCGGTAACTTATTTTTTTCGGATCGTAGGTCAGCTCGAGCGCCTCGGCATGGCCGGTGCTGCCGTTGCATACTTCGTCGTAAGTCGGATTGACCTGGTGCCCGCCGGTATAGCCGACGCGCATCGACACCACGCCCGCAATCCCGTCGAAAGCCGGCTCCATGCACCAGAAGCATCCGCCGGCAAAAGTCGCTTTCTGCAGTGCGCCATCCGCGGACCCGTTTTTTTCCGCAGCGCTCGCTGAGCTTCGCATCAGTACGCCTCCGACCAGAACCACTCCAAGCAACAAGATGATTCGCAAGTTCACTCGTTCATACTATATCCAAGTGCTTTTGTACCTACCCGCGCGCGCGAAAACGCGCCGCCGTCCGGCTTCGATGCGGTGTCTACCCGATTCTCAGGTATTGCGCCATTTGCGGTGGTCGCGCTCGAGCAATTCGTCGGCGGCGCGCGGCCCCCACGATCCGGCCGGGTAGTTGGGAAAGTCCTTGGGCGGGTTGGCCTTCCACGCATCGAGGATCGGATCGACTACGCGCCATCCCGCGTCGACGGTGTCCGCGCGCTGGAACAGGGTCGGGTCGCCGATCATGCAATCGAGCAGCAGCGTCTCGTAGCCGATGCTCGGTGGGGCGCCAAAATAGTCGGCGTACTCGAAGTTCATGTTGACGGCTTCGAGCTTGACCACCGGGCCCGGAATCTTGGCGCTGAAGCCCAGCGAAATTCCCTCGTCGGGCTGGATGTGCAGCACCAACTCGTTCTGCTCGATTTGCTTGACGGCGGTCTGACGGAACAGCAGCAGCGGCGGCGCCTTGAACCGGATCGCGATCTCGGTGACGCGCTTGGCCATCCGCTTGCCGGTACGCAGATAGAACGGAACGCCTTCCCATCGCCAGTTGTCGATCGCGAGCTTCATCGCGACGTAGGTCTCGACCGCCGAGTTGGGATTAACCTGCGGCTCGGAACGATAACCGGGGACCTGCTCCTTGCCCATCGTGCCCGGACCGTATTGTCCGCGCACCGCCCACGACGGCACCTCTTCAGGCTTGAGCGGGCGAATCGCGCGCAGCAGCTTGGTCTTCTCGTCGCGCACCGGCTCGGAGTCGAACGAGAATCGGCGGCTCCATCGCGGTCAGCGCGACCAACTGCAGGATGTGATTGGGAACCATGTCGCGCAGCGCGCCCGAGGTCTCGTAGTAGCCGCCGCGATGCTCGACGCCGACCGTCTCTCCCACCGTTATCTGAACGTGATTGATATAGCGGCGGTCCCACACCGGCTCGAAGATGCCGTTGCCGAAGCGGAACGCCATGATGTTCTGCACGGTTTCCTTGCCCAGGTAATGATCGATGCGGAAGGTCTGGTCCTCGCTCAAGCATTGGCCGATCTCGCGATTGAGCGCGAGCGCGGAGTCGAGATCGTGGCCGAAGGGCTTCTCGATGATGACGCGCCGCCAGCATCCTTTCGGCTCCTCGGTGAGCTTTGCGGCTGCGAGCTGCTTTACGATCTCGCCAAAGAAAACCGGCGACACCGCGGTGTAGAACAGGTAGCTGCCGGGCGTGCCCTGCTGCTTGTCGATCGCGGCGAGCTGCGTCTTGAGCTTCTGGTAGGTCGCGGGATCCTTGAAGTCGCCCTCCATGTACGTGATGCGCTGGTCGAACCACTTCCACAGCTCGGGGTCGACCTTGACGGTCGCGAATTCCGGGAGCTCCTTGCCGAGCTGTTTGCGGAAATCCTCGGAACTCATCTGCGCGTTGCTGACGCCGATGATCGCAAACTCCTTGGGCATCAGTTTGGCGGCGAGCAGGTTGTACAGCGACGGTATCAGCAGGCGCTTGGTAAGGTCGCCGGTAGCGCCGAAAATAACGAACACGCAGGGGTCGCCGGGCTTTCCCTCCGTGTTGGCCGGGGGTTGGAAAGTGTCTTGCGATGGCATCGCAGAACCGCTCAGGCCTTCTTCTCGAGATGACCGCCGAACTCGTAGCGCATCGCGGAGAGCAGCTTGTCAGCGAAGTCGGCGGCGCCGCGCGATGAGAACCGCTCGAAGAGCGCCGAGGTCAGCACGTGCGCGGGCACGCCCTCGTCGATCGCCGCATCGATCGTCCAGCGGCCCTCGCCGGAGTCCGATACGCGGCCGGCAAACTTCTTCAGTTCAGGATCGCCGAGCAGCGCATCGGCGGTGAGATCGAGCAGCCACGACGCGATCACACTGCCGCGGCGCCACACCTCGGTAATATCGGTCAGGTTCAAATCGTACTGATACAGCTTCGGATTTCGTAGCGGAGTGGTCTCCGCGTCGGCGGCGGCGCTGGTCTGCTTGCCGACGTTGGCGTGGTGCAGGATGTTCAGCCCTTCCGCATACGCCGCCATGATCCCGTACTCGATTCCGTTGTGGACCATCTTGACGAAATGGCCGGCGCCGTTGGGGCCGCAATGAAGGTAACCATGCTCGGCGGTGCTGCCTTTGACTTTCTCGCGGCCGGCGGTGCGCGGCGCGGAATCGATCGGCGGCGCGAGCGTCGCGAAAATTGAATCGAGATGTTTCACCACCTCGGGCTCGCCGCCGATCATCTGGCAGAAGCCACGCTCGAGTCCCCATACTCCGCCACTGGTGCCCGAGTCGACGTAGTGAATCCCCTTGGCCTTGAGCGCCTCGGCGCGGCGGATGTCATCGATGTAGTACGAGTTGCCGCCGTCGACGATGATGTCGCCGGGTTCGAATCGTGACGACAGGTCGGCGACGGTTTGCTCGACGACCGCCGCAGGCACCATCATCCACGCGACGCGTGGCTTCTTGAGTTTCTTTGCGAAGTCATCGAGCGACGACGCGCCGATCGCTTTTTCTTTCGCCAGCTCGGCGACCGCGGCGGGAGTGACGTCGAACACCACGCACTCGTGACCGTTGCGCAGCAGACGCCGCACCATGTTCGCACCCATTCTTCCAAGACCGACCATTCCCATTTGCATTGTATTCGGCTCCTTCGTGAACCAATTGTAACTCTGCCAGTCTATCGCAAAGCGCGCGTTATGGCTCACAACGCGTGCAGCGCAAATCCATCTCACTCGTTCGATCTCCTCTGCTAGAATCGATTCGCTCGGTCTGAAGCGACTTTTACGCTGAAGCACTTTACGACGCTCAGCATGAATAACGACAGCCGGCAAATAATTCGATGGCAGAGGAAAATCGCGGCGCGAACGTCATCCTGTGCGTGAACAGCGGCTCGTCGTCGTGCAAGTTCGCGCTCTACGAGATCGGCGCCGGCACGGAGACGCTGATCGCGTCGGGCACCGCCGATCGCGTCGGCAGCACGGATGGCAGCCTCGTGATCCGCGACGGACACGGGCAGGTGCTGCGCGAGGAGAGACGCAACTTTGCGGAGGCGGATAGCGCGATCCAGGTGATACTCGACGCCGTCGCGCGGCTGAAGCTGCCGACGCCTCGAGCGGCGGGCCATCGGCTCGTCCACGGCGGACCGGATCACGCGGCGCCCGAGCGCGTCACTCCCGAGTTGATGATCGCACTGTGGGGCTGATCCCGTTTGCGCCGCTGCATTTGCCGGAGGAAATCCGCGCCATCAAGGACGTGGCTGATCATTTCCCCGGGCTGCCGCAGGCCGTGTGTTTCGACACCGCGTTCCATCGGCGGATGCCCGAACTTGCACGGCGCTTTCCGCTGCCGCGCGCGCTATGGGATGACGGCGTGCGCCGTTACGGCTTTCACGGGATCTCCTACGAATACATCATGCAGACCCTCGGCGAGCCGGCGCCCGCTCGCGTCATCATCGCGCACCTTGGCAACGGCGCGAGCATGGCCGCGGTGCGTGACGGAGTACCGATCGACACCACGATGGGATTTACTCCGGCGGGCGGCTTCATGATGGGTACGCGCAGCGGCGACCTGGATCCGGGAGTGCCGGTGTACCTGTTGAAGGAAAAAGGATACGACGCCGCGCGGCTCGATCGGCTCATGAATCGCGAGTCGGGCCTGCTCGGCGTTTCCGGCGTCACTGCCGACATGAAGAAGCTGCTCGAAATCCGCAACTCGAATCCCGACGCGCGCCAGGCGGTCGCGATGTTCTGCTATCAGCTCCGCAAGAGCGTCGGCGCGCTCGCGGCGGCGCTCGGCGGCCTCGATCTGCTGGTCTTCACCGGCGGAATCGGAGAGCGTGCGGCGGCGGTCCGATGGACGGTCGCAGCCGGCCTGGAGCATCTGGGCATCCGGCTGGATCAGCGCCGCAACGATGCTCACGCTGACACGATAAGTTCGCCGGGGAGCTCGTGCATCGTTCGCATCATTCCCACCAACGAGGATCTCATGATCGCGCGCCACACCAGTCGTCTCATTTTCAAATAGCGCCGACGCACGGCTAATTAGTATAGTGCGCCGTCGACCGGGGGAGTCAGCGGAAACGAAACGCACAGAGGAAGGCACTATATGGACGCGTCAGAGAATCGCGCCAAGGCGAAACGCGGAATCTTTCTTACGGTAATGGCGGTGCTGTTCGCCGTCCTTGCGTTCTCGGACTTCACCAAGTTTTTCCAGAACAGAAATGACCCGACCAAGGGACTGGTTATTCTCGGCGTCAGGATGGAGACTGCCGGCGCCAACGCCATACTGGGTCCTCTGTTCGGACTGATACTCGCTGCTTATGCATACGGCCTGTGGAGGATGCGGCGCTGGACGGTGCCGCTCTCGATCGTGTACGCGTTCTATGTCCCGGTGAACCTGGTGCTGTTCTGGTTCCTCCATGTCGGACCGCGGCCGCCGGTGAACTTCATCATTATGTATCTTGCGATTTCTCTCACCGGATCGGTCGGCACCGCGCTGTACCTTGCCTATCATCAGGAGCGCCTCAATTAAGTCAGTCGCATGGTTTCCATTCATATCGCGCGAGGCTGCGTATCGCATTTCAAATGAGGTACACTCGCGAGTAGCTATTCAGTAGGCTGTCGCAAGTAGATAGTTACCCGATTCGAAGGGGTCTTCACGATGGGAAACGCCGTCCTTCAGGCTGCGCGCTCGAGCGCCAGGCCGCTCGCCACCGAGCGCGCAATCGAGTCCACGCGCGCGGGCGCTATCCCTTGGTACGTATGGTGCCTCGCGGCGGCGGTGACCTCGTCGGCGTTCGGCGCTTATTGGGATATTTCGTGGCACATCTCGATAGGCCGCGACTCGTTCTGGACCCCGGCGCACATGGCGATCTACCTGGGTGGCGTGCTCGCGGGAGTCGCGAGCGGATACACGATTTTGACCAGCACCTTTGCTTCGTCGGCTGAGTCGCGGGCAACTTCGGTTTCAGTGTGGGGGTTCCGCGGGCCGCTCGGATGCTTCCTGGCGGCGTGGGGCGGGATCGCGATGCTCACCTCGGCGCCCTTCGACAACTGGTGGCATAGCGCCTACGGACTCGACGTCAAAATCGTGAGCCTGCCGCATTCGATGCTTTCGGCGGGCATCGGGATGATCAGCCTCGGCGCGTTGCTGCTGGTCTGCGCGCAGGTGAATCGCGCTTCCGGGGAGCATCGCGCAAAACTCGATCGGATGCTGCTCTACATCGGCGCGATCGAGCTGGTCCAGGCGGCGCTGTTCAGCCTCGAATCGACGCCGATGGAATTCATGCACAACCCGATGTTCTACCGATCGGTCGCCGAGGGATTTCCGCTCGTGCTGATCGCGGTCTCCTGCGTCTCCACCTCGCGATGGCCCGCGACCACGATGGCGGCACTTTACACCGCGGCGTTTCTGGCCGGGCTATGGATTTTCCCGTTGTTCCCCGCGCAGCCGAAACTCGGGCCCGTCTACCAGAACATCACGCACATGGTTCCGCTATGGTTTCCGGTGCTGATAATCGTGCCCGCGTTCGCGCTCGACCTGCTGAGGCGCTGGATGGGCGAGCGTTGGGGCGGCATCAGGTCCGCATTGCTCGCCGGTTGCGTCTTCGTAGCTGCGCTGTTCGCCGCGCAGTGGCCGTTCGCCGATTTCCTGATCTCGCCCGCGGCGCGCAACTGGGTATTCGGAGCGATGTACTTCTCGTACAACGACCCGGCAAACCTGCTCTACAATGCCTACCAGTTCGGCGACCTCGCGAAGACGCGCGGCGAATTTGTCGAAGGGATGGCGCTCGCGGTGCTCGCCTCGATCATCTTCTGCAGCATCGGAATGGGACTGGGCAACTGGATGCGCAAGGTCCAGCGCTGACGAAAATTTCGAGTGCCGTTTATTCCGTCGATTCTGAAAAACATCTGCGCGCGCTGCGCCGCTCTGATCGCACTGGTCGCCGCCGCGACGATCTTCCTCACGACGCCGGCCTCCGCGCACGTCGGCAGTCCCGACGTTTTCTATGAAGGCGACGCAGGTCCGTATCATCTGTTCGTGACGGTGCGAGTGCCGCAGGTGATTCCCGGCGTCGCCGAGGTCGAGATTCGCGCCAGCTCCGGCGACGTGCGCGAGATCAGCACCGCGGTCGCGCGGCTCACCGGCGCCGGCTCGAAGTATGCTCCCATCCCCGACCTCGCGACGCGCTCGAAGACCGACCCGAATTTCTTCACCTCCTCGCTGTGGCTGATGGAGTACGGCTCGCTGCGCGTGCTGATCAACGTACGCGGAACCCGCGGCAGCGCCGAGATGTCGGTGCCGGTGCCATCGGCGGCGCGCCGGATGCTGCCGATGCCGCGCTGGCTCGGCGCCCTCCTGCTGTTGCTCGCGATCGGCTTGGCGCTCGGCGCGATCGCGATCGTCGGCGCCGCCGCGCGCGACGCCAGGCTGTCTCCCGGAGCGCCCGCGACGCCGCAGTCGCGGCGCAGCGGCCGCCGCGCGATGGCGGTGACGGCGGTCGTCGTCGTGGCCCTGTTCTACCTCGGATTCGCGTGGTGGGACGCTGATGCGCGCGACTACGCCGCGACCACGATGCTCTTCAAACCGCCGCGCCTCACCCTCTCACTCGACGGCGCGAATCATCTGACGCTCGTCCCGTCCCCGTTGGACAAGGCGTGGCTCAAGTACAAGGTGATGGAGCAACTGGTCCCCGATCACGGTCACCTGATGCATCTCTTCCTGGTGCGGACGCCCGCGCTCGACCGCCTCCTGCATCTGCATCCGGACGAAACCGGCGCGCCCGGTGCGTTCGCGATCGATCTGCCGTCGCTCGAGCCTGGGCACTACGACGTGTTCGCCGACGTTGTCGACAAGTCGGGCTTTCCGTGGACGCTGGTCGGCAGCATCGACTTGCCGCAAATTTCCGGAGCGCCGCTCAGCGGAGACAACTCGGCGGGATCGGCGCAGCCGGTAGGCGACGCGACCAGTACCTCGCAGGTCCTGGCGGACGGAACGCGCGTGCTGTGGAATCGCGGCGCTGCGCCGCTTCGAGCCAACACGCCGATGATTCTGCACTTCACCGTTCAGGATCACAACGGCAGCCTCGCGACTGATCTCGAGCCGTACATGGGGATGGCAGCGCACGCGGAAATAATCCGCAGCGACCGTAGCGTGTTCGCGCACATTCATCCGTCGGGTTCGGTGCCTATGGCCGCGCTGATGATGGCGAGCAACGACGCGGGCGCATCCGGCGCGGCGCCGATGACGGGAATGATTATGCCGCCGGGAGCGAGCATGGCCGATGCCCCCGCCACGAGCCTGTCGCCGGAAATCTCGATGCCATATGGCTTTCCGCAGCCGGGACTCTACCGGATTTTTCTGCAGTTCAAGCGCGCGGGCAAAATCGAGACCGCGGCGTTCGACGCCCAAGTCAACTAGTTCTCACGTTCAACCTTCGCACCTCGCGATTGCTGCCGGCACCGAACGCGCATCACGACGTGCGCGCGATCACGAATGTCCCGATCTTGTCGATCGCCTGCTGTCCCTCGGGCAGCAGCTTCGCGAATACGTGCCACACGTGAATCATTTCATCCCACACTTCCAGCTCGACCTTGACGCCCGCCGACTTGGCGCGCTCAGCCACGCGCGTCGCGTCGTCGAGCAGAATCTCGGCCTCGCCAACCTGGATCAGCATCGGCGGGAGCCCGCGATAATCGCCGTAGAGCGGTGACGCCAGAGGATTCCTGACGTCCTGCTCGCCGAGATACGCCTTCGCCGACGAAGTCAGCGACTCCATCTGCACCATCGGATCTCTCGTCGCCTTCGACTTCACTGACGCTCCCGTGCCTTCCAGGTCCGTCCACGGCGAAATCGGTACCGCGGCCGCGGGCAGCGGCTCACCCATGTCGCGAAGCGCCAGCAACGCCGCGAGCGTCAGCCCGCCACCCGCGGAATCACCCGCGAAAACGATCCTGGTGGGTGAGTAGTGTTGCGCGAGAAGCCACCGATACGCGGCGACGACGTCCTCGATCGCGGCGGGGAACGGATGCTCCGGCCCCAGCCGATAATCGATCGCGAGAGCCCGAGCATTCGACGCGCGCGCGATTCTCGCGATCATCGCGCGATGCGAATTGATCGACCCCATCGTGTATCCGCCGCCGTGCAGATACAAAATGACCCGATCGCCGATCACGCCCGGCGGCACGATCCATTCGGCGCTCACTCCTCCCGCGTCGACCGGCGTGCACTCGACGTCCTTGGCGACGCGCTCGCTGATGCGCTCCATCCCCGCGCGCCGCTGCGTGAACGTCGCGTTCGGATTCGCCGGCTGCGATTTGATGATCTCGAGTACCTTCTTGAATTGCTCGCTGGCCATTGGTCTCCTCCTTGGGTCAATCGATGCGCGCGATCTCTCAGGTCGCGCGCGGCGGCAGCCCGGCCGCCCGATACGCGTCGTCGATGACGCGCATGTTGACGATTCCCTCCGCGCCGTCGGTGGGAAACTTTCCTTCGCCGCGAAGCGCCGCCACGAACGCGCGCAACTGACACGTGTACGTCGGCTCGCCCGGAACCGTTTCGTGTTTCTCGCCGGCGCCGGTCTTCACGGTGAGCTGATGGCCCATCTGCGGCGCGACCGGATTGAACACACTGACTTCGCCGCGCTCGCCGCGCGCGGTGAACGTGGCGTTGAGCCGCGCGTCCGCCGCCATCGAGCAGCTCATCCGCGCGGGCACTCCGCTCGGCAGCTCCAGCTCGACTTCCATCGTTACGTCGATCTTCGGCGGCCCGGTCTTCGCCGTGGCGCGGACCACGCGCGGCGTCATCCCGGAAAATTCGTGCAGCATGTGAAGCGGATAGCATCCGAGGTCCATCGTCGCGCCGCCGGCGAGGCTCCAGTCCCAGCGGATATTCGTGGGCGGAATCGGAACCGCGAAATTTGCCTCGAGGCTGGTGAGCCGGCCGATGGTGCCGTCGCGCAGCAGCGTGCGAATGCGTTCTGCCAGAGGGTGATAGCGATAGTGGAACGCCTCGCCCAGGAACAATCCGGTTTCCTGCGCGACCTGCAACATGCGCTCCGCCTCCGCCGCGTTCGACGCGATCGGTTTCTCGCACAGCACATGCTTGCCCGCCCGCAGCGCGCGGATCGTCCACTCGCAATGCAGCGAGTTGGGCAGCGGATTGTAGATCACGTCGAGCTCGGGGTCGCTCAGCAGGTCGGCGTAGCTCGCGTGCACGCGCGGGATGCCGTTGGTCTTCGCGAATTCATCCGCCTTGGTCCGATCGCGCGCCGCGACCGCGACCACCTCGGCCTCGGCCACCTGCTGCGCCGGCTTGATCAGGGCGTTGGGCGCGATCAGCGCCGCGCCCAGGATGCCGAATCGCAACGGACGTTGGTCTGCCATAAATTTGCTCCGCCTGATTCGATCGCGATGCGATCGGTGTCGGTCCCGCAACTTAGCCGCAGACCCGGGAATTTAGCAAAGGATCGCGAACCGCGCGCATGATGCGCGGCGCCAGTCACTTCGGCCCGAGCGGCGGCGTCTTCGCGCGCGGCTTCAGCTCGAACGCCTCCGCGAGCAGTTCGTAAGATCGCACCCGCGCGCGATGGTCGTGCACCACCGTCACCACCATCACCTCGTCGAGGTGCAGCACGCTCGCCATGTCGATGAGCTGGTCGCGAATCCGCGCGGCCTCGCCGACGAAGATGCGTGGCCATTCTCCGGTTTCGGGCCGCGTCGGGCCGGTCTCCGCGCCCAGCTCCTCCAGCGCTTCTTCCGGCGTCGGGATCGGGCCGCGCGCCATGCCGGTCCGGATGCGCCGGCCGAACAGCCGCACGCTGGCGAACAGCCGCTGCGCCTCGGCTTCGCTATCGGCGCAGATTGCGCCGACCGACACGATCGCCCTCGGCTGCGCCAGCTCCTCCGAGCGCAAAAAATGCGCGCGGTAATATTCGATCGCGTTGCGCGTCGGCTGCGGATCGATGAAGTGCGCGAACGCGTACGGCAGCCCCACCTGCGCCGCCGCGGCCGCGCTCCACATGCTCGAGCCGAGCAGCCACACCTCGGGCGCCCCGGGCATCGCGGGCGACAACTCAATTCGGCTGAACGGATGATCCGGCCGAAAACCGCCGTGCAGAAACGCGAGCAGCTCCATCAACTGCTTCGGGAAGTCGTCGGCGGGCGATCCCTGGCCGCGGTCGCGCCGCAACGCATACGTGTCGAGCGGAGTGCCTCCTGGTGCGCGCCCGATGCCCAGGTCGATACGTCCCGGGTACAGCGCGTGAAGCATCCGAAATGTCTCCACCACCTTCATCGGACTGTAATGCGGCAGCAGCACGCCGCCCGATCCGATGCGAATCGTCGAGGTCTCCGCGCCGACTCTCGCGAGCAGAATTTCGGGCGCCGGGCTCGCGAACGCGGCAGTCGAGTGATGCTCGGCAATCCAGTAGCGCTCGTAGCCGAGCCGCTCGGCCACGCGCGCGAGATCGATCGTGTTGTGCAGCGCATCGGCCGTCGTGAATCCGGCCGGTACCGGCGATTGATCGACTATCGAGAGCTTCAAGGTCCTTCGCCTTCCTCACACGATCGCGGCATCGAGGTTGAGTCTGCGATAAGACGACGCCGCAGGGAAGCGGCCCTGCTCCTCGATCAATTTCAAAATGGTAGCAACTTTAAACGCGCCGGGAGCCGGCGATGCGCCGGCTCCCGGGGTGGCGGAGGGAGTGCTCGAGTCTCTGCGACTCGTTAGAGAAGTATTTACGAACCCTGCGACGATCCGCCGAACAGGCGCGAGAACACGCGATGCGACAGCGAATCGTTCGAGGCGCTCGCCTCTTGATTGATCGGTACTACTCTCAATTCGACGCGGCGATTCTGCTCACGCCCATCGGCGGTCGCATTGCTCGCGACGAAATCCGTGGCGCCGAATCCGCGCGGAACGATGCGATCGGCGGCGATCCCCTTGTGCTCAAGATAGCTTGCAACCGCGACCGCGCGATCTCCCGCCAGGTGCTGGTTGAGCTGCGGGCCACCAGTCGGATCGCAGTACGAATCGACGTACACCATCGTGTCGGGCTGCTCCTTCAGAATGTCGGCGGCGGAATCGAGAATCGGATCGGAGCTGCGCCGGATTACAGAACCATCCGGATTGAACTGCAATCCCTGCAGGAGAATTTTTTGCTGCGTTGTCACCGAGCCCGCGCTCGCGACCTGCTGCGGCGACGGCGTCACAGGTGTCCCGCTGCACGCGGTGAGCGAGAGCGGCAATAGAAGGATTGCTGCGCCGCCCAGCATGAGGTTTTTCGAAGAATGGAAACGACTTCTCAAATCCTTATTTTCTTTCTTCATAAAAAGTCCTCAGCGAGATTAAAGCAACCCGCATGCCGAAAATTAGCCAACAAACATAAGGGCGGCCCCACAGGTGGGAAGGAAAATTTTACAAACTGATGAAAGGGCGGGTAAAACCTACGCATAGTAGGCGGCGATCTGTTCCGAGAAAAATCGCCCCGCAATTAGCTATTCGAGTATTCTTCGCCCGCCGGCCATCCGCGCTGACTGACTAGTCAGTTGATTAGGGAAGCAGCAGGATTTTTCCCGTCGAGCGCCTCGACTCCAGATGACGCAGCGCTTGCGCCGCATCGGCGAGCGCAAAAGTCCGCCCGATCGGAATAGTCAGTTTGCCTTCGCGCGCCAGCCGGAATACGTCGTCGAGCCCGCGCCGATGTATCTCGCGCATCCCGTATACCATCGGCACCACGAAGCCACTGACCTTGAGCGCCTTGCCGAACAGGCTCGTGACGTCGAGCGGCTCCGGCGCTCCGCTCGCGCTTCCGTACAGGACCAGATGGCCGAATGGCGCGAGGCATCTCAGCCCCTTCGCGAAGGTCGGCTTCCCCACCGCGTCCAGGATCAGATCGACGCCGCGGCCCTCGGTCAGGCGCATCGCCTCCGCCGCAAAATCGTGCGTCTCGTAATTGATCACGTGCTCGGCGCCGAGGCTCGCGACCAGCTCGCGCTTGTCGTCGCTCGACACCGTGCCGATAACCCGCGCGCCGCCCGCCTTCGCGATCTGCACCGCCGCAATCCCGACTCCGCCCGCCGCCGAATGGACGATCACGATTTCTCCCGCCGCCAGGTGATGACAACTATGCAGCAGGTGCCACGCGGTCAGCACCGCGATCGGAAACGCCGCGCCCTGCTCGAACGTCATCGCGTCGGGAAGTGCGATCACGCGCGAGCGCCGGATGCGCGTGTACTCGGCATACGCGCCCATCCCGATGTAGGCGACGCGCGTGCCGGGCGTGAGGTCGCGCACGTCCGGCGCAACCGCCTCGATCACTCCCGCGGCTTCCATCCCGGGAGTGTCGGGGAACACCGGCTTGACCAGGTAGCGGCCGCGAATAAAAAACGTGTCGCCAAAGTTGAGCGCGATCACGCGATTGCGCACCAGCACGGTTCCCGGAGTCAGCTCCGGCGTGGGCACCTCGCGCAACTGCATCACCTCGGGACCGCCGAGCCGATCGAACTGGATTGCCTTCATCGTCGACGCCTCATTTTGCTTCCGTTCGTATTCGCACTCTGGTACGCCTCGCAGGTAAGCAACGCCAGAGGAGAACCGCCGTGGACTTTACCATTCCGGCCGATATCAAGGCCTATCTCGCCGAGTTGGACGCCTTCATCGAAAAAGAAATCAAGCCGCTGGAGCGTGAGAACGACAATATCCGCTTCTTCGATCATCGCCGCGAATGGGCGCGCACCGATTTCGAAAACGGCGGCCTGCCGCGCCACGATTGGGAGGAACTGCTGCGCGAGATGCGTCGGCGCGCGGACAAGGCCGGGCATTATCGCTACGGGCTGCCCAAGGAGTACGGCGGCAAGGACGGCACCAACCTCGCCATGGCGATCATCCGCGAGTACCTGGCCGCCAAGGGCCTCGGCCTGCACAACGACCTGCAGAACGAAAGCTCGATCGTGGGCAACCTTCCCACCGTCCTGATGTTCCGCGATTTCGGCACCCCGCAACAGAAAAAAGAACTCATCCCGAAACTGCTCGACGGCACGATGCGCATTGCGTTCGGCCTGACCGAGCCCAATCACGGCTCCGATGCGACCTGGATGGAAACGCGCGCGGTCCGCGACGGCGACGGATGGCGCATCAACGGCGCCAAGATGTGGAACACCGGCGTCAACGTCGCCACTCACGACTTCATCTTTGCACGCTCCAGCGGCAGGGACGGCGGCGCCACCGGCATTTCCTGCTTCATCGTTCCGACCGACAGCCCGGGCTTCAAGATCGAGGAGTACCTGTGGACCTTCAACATGCCGACCGACCATCCGCGCATCTCGCTGACCGAGGTCTACGTGCCCGCCGACGCGACCCTCGGCGATCCGGAGAACGGGCTCGCGGTGGCGCAGCATTTCGTGCATGAGAATCGCATCCGGCAGGCCGCGTCGTCGCTGGGCGCCGCGCAGTACTGCATCGACGAGAGCGTGAAATACGCCAAGCAGCGCAAGCCGTTCGGCAAACCGTTGGCCAACAACCAGGCCATTCAATGGCCTCTTGTCGAGCTGCACACTGAAGCCGCGATGCTGCGGACGTTGATCCACAAGACCGCGTGGGAGATGGATCAGATGTCCAAGCCTGACGTCGCGCTGAAACTCTCCGACAAGGTTGCGATGTGCAACTATCGCGCGAACCGGCTGGTGTGCGAGGCGGCCGACCGCGCCATCCAGGTGCACGGCGCGATTGGCTATTCGCGCCACAAACCGTTCGAGCACATCTACCGGCATCATCGCCGCTACCGCATCACCGAGGGATCGGAAGAAATCCAGATGCGCCGGGTAGCGCAATACCTGTTCGGTTTTTTCCGCGACCGTAAACAGGCCGCGGAGTAAGGCGCCCCGAGCGCGGGACTGAGTAATGGCCAACGAAGAAATCGCCGCGCGCTTGCAGAGCGCGGTCGCGCGGTACATCGGGCTGCCGGGCACGGTGCATGATTTGCAGCGGCTGACGGGAGGAGCCAACCGCACCACCTGGTCGTTCGACGCCGACATCGCGAGCGCGCGCAATCAATTCATCATGCAGATTTCCAGCCCCCGCGCCGGCGCTGACGAGCCCAATCCGCTCGCCGACATCTCGACCCATCTGACGCCGGCGGAAGATGCGCGCCTGGTGACTGCCGCGGTGAAAAAGGGCGTGCCGGCGCCGCGCGTCCGCGCCGTCCTCGAGCCGTCCGACGGCCTCGGCGACGGCTACATCACCGAGCGCGTGGAGGGCGAGACGGTCGCGCCGCGCATCCTGCGCGAAGAACGTTTCGCCAGGGCGCGCGCCGTGATGGCGGCTCAGTGCGGCGCCATCCTGGCGGCAATCCATAGCATCGATCTTGCCGACGCGCCGTTCCTCAAGCGGATGGACGCGCCGGCCCTGGTCGCGGCGCAGCGGAGAATCGCCGACTACTACGGCTTCCAGTCTCCCGCCCTTGAACTGGGGCTGCGCTGGGCCGCCGAGCATGCACCGGCCAAGGCGCGCCACACGGTAGTGCACGGCGACTTTCGCCTCGGCAATCTGATCGTCGGCGAAGAAGGCATTCGCCTGGTGCTTGATTGGGAGATCGCGCTCAGCGGCGACCCGATGCAGGATCTCGGCTGGCTGTGCGTGAAAACCTGGCGCTTCGGCGGTCCCGCGTCCGGTCGGCGGCTTCGGCACCCGCGAGGACCTGTTCGCGGCCTACGAGAAGGCCAGCGGTCACCATGTCGATCCCGCGCACGTCCGCTTCTGGGAGGCCTTCGGCAGCGTAAAGTGGGCGCTCGGATGCCTGCAACTCGGCACCCGCGGAATCGAAGAGGTCGGAGTCGAGCGATCGGCCATCGGCCGCCGCGTCGAAGAGCCGCTATGGGATTTCCTGAACCTGATCGAAGGCCGCGACTGACTATACGACTGACTATTTAATTGATTATATCATAAATCTGGACTGACTATGCCAAGAAGCATGCCCGACGCCGCCCTTCTACTGAAGGCCGCGGTCAAGTACCTGGAAACCGAGCTGATGCCCACGCTCGCGAGCTACCATCGCTTCCAGACCCGCGTGACGGTCAACGTTCTAAACACCGTCCGCCGTGAACTCGAACTTCACGAAGCGCAGGCGATAGCCGAACGCGCGCGACTCGCCGCAATCCTCGGCCACGACGGCGAAGTCGAAAAACTGAGCGTAGAACTCGCCGAGCGCATCCGCGACGGCGCCATCTCCATCGACGATCCGGCCCTACGCGCCCACGTCCGCCAATCCCTGTCCGACGCCCTGACAATCAACAATCCCAAATGGCTTGATCGGTGATCCAGTCCCGCGACTAACCGACGCGCGACGCTTGCTGCGCCACGCGTCCAATCCAGGCGGCCGCCGATTAACGGCCCATCGCGAGACGGACGGCGTTGAGGACGTAGATTAAGTCGCGCACAGCGCGCACTTCGCCGCACAGCGCCACTCCCGACAGCATCTTCATCTCCTCGGCGGTAACGTTGTGCATTTGCCGCAGTTGCCGGTTGTCGCGCAACTGCTCCCACGCCGAAATGGACTGCGGTTGGGGGCTCACCAGCACCCGGACGTCGGGATTGGCAAGGAAAAAGAGCTCGCGGAGGTCGAGCCCGAGGATCCGGGCCAGCCGGGCGACGAGCTTGTCCGAGGGATGACGTTTGCCGGACTCGAGCGCGGCAACGTATGGCGAAGAGATGCTGATGCGACGTGCGAGTTGCTCCTGGCTGAGACCGAGCTGGCGTCGCCGATCGTGAATCACTTCTCCGCAGGTTCGTTTCCCGGCTCCAGGCGGCATACATTTCCACGTCCCTGCCCCCGTTCACAGTCGGCTATGGTTCTACACGGAGAGTGGAATTGTGGCGAATCGACGCGAAGTTGGTACCAGCGCGCCGGCGCGAATTGCGCTCGCCGATCCCGCCCTCGCCCGCCAGTCGCGGTCCGACGCACTTACAGTCAACAATCCCAAATGACTGGATCGGTGATATAATTGGTCCGCTGAAACACGGGAACCTCAAGAGGAGATTTTATGAGAATTCTACCGTGTTTGTTGTTATCGACTGTCGTCCTGGTATGGGAAGTCGCCGCGATCGCCGGTGGTCCCAACGATGATCCATGCCGCCCTGCTGATTGGTGCGTCCTTCATGACACACGATTCGTACCCGCGATGATCGCCAAACTTCCGTCGGCTTCCGCGGTTGTAGCTGCGTGCCCGGTTGCCGAGCCCAAGGTTTGTGTCAAAGACAGTCCCGAATTGCTCGACCACGCATACGTCAAAACCCTTGAAGGTATTCGCTGGCTGTTTGTGCCAGTCGGCCCGTCAGGCACGCTGGACGGATGCGGCGCGAAAATGAAACTAGGGTTATCTTGCCAGGAAAATCAAAAAAAGACGGCGCACTACGCCAGTTGGCAGCCTCGGCCACTTGATTTAGGGCAGCTCAGCAGCCGAAGCCTCGTGAATGTCGTCATCGTCGGCGCTCCCGGCATCTCGGTGCACGTCGAGTAGCAGAGAACCACATCTTCGCCCCTGCTAATCTGTCTGAAAGATTCAAGTGGTCGAGGCTACGCCGCGATGCGGATTGAGGTTGACGGAGGCCGGCTCTTCTTTGACGTTGTAGGAGCCAAGCTCGCGCCTGATGGGCCGCTGATGATGGAGCGCCCCACGCTACTCGCCTTACATGGCGGTCCAGGCGGCGACCATTCCTATCTAAAGTATGAGCTTTCGCCGCTCGCGGATGTGGCCCAGCTCGTTTTTCCTGATATGCGCAGCACCGGACGGAGCGACCGCACTTCACCAGAGCGATGGGCCTTGGAGTGGTGGGCAAAGGACGTACACGCGCTGTGCAATGCGCTCGAGATTAAAAAGCCTATCGTGTTGGGTCACTCCTACGGCGGATACGTTGCGATCGCGTATGCCTCCAGTTATCCGGACCATCCTGGCAAGCTGATTCTCTACGGTGCCGAGGCGAGGCCTCATCTGGCAGCGTCCCTCGAGGCATTCAGAAGACTTGGAGGCCGGCGCGCCTATCGTGCGGCGAAGAAATTCTTTGATTCGCCGAATCTGCAAACCGGCGCTGAGTTTGTGCGCCACTGCCTTCCACTATACGCGCGCGAGCCGGAAGATCCGTATAAGCAGATGCGGATGCTCGCTAACGGCGATCTCACAATGCATCTTCTGCACGGCGAACTGCGCACCATCGACCTGACGCCGCGACTCAGCTCGATCCGCTGTCCGACGCTGATCCTCGTTGGCGAGGACGATCCGGCATGCCCAGTCGAGGCAGCTGCGGAATTGGCCTCGATGCTGCCGGCGCACCTTGTGCGGTTCGAGCGCATCAGCGGCGCTGGTCACTCAGTAGTAAACGATCAACCGGATCGTGCGCTCCGAATTCTACGTGACTTCATAACGTCGTGACGACGGGTGTGCCTGCCAAAACCCCGAGTGCGCCAATCTATCTTTCATTTCCGCAGCGAACTAATCAATTTGATAAAATGTGAAAAAGCGCTGATGGACGCGGGTTTGGATGCGATCAGGGCGGCGGAAGGTGAAGTACGCGATCCGCCTTCCCGTGTAAGGCCCGACCGTTTGCGCTACAGCACGCGGGAGCGTTAGATCGGAAATTCAGGTTTCTTGTCGTAGAGCTTTCACCTGCATGACGCTAACAACCCAGAGGAGACAAGACCATGCAAAAGAAGGAAATTTCGGAGATCCCAACAGATCTCAGCGGCGATGCCGTCGTAGAGATATCAAACGCGCTTCACAAATTGCTCGCCGACGTGTTCGCGCTTTACGTGAAGACCAAGAACTTCCACTGGCACATGAGCGGGACCCACTTCCGCGATTACCATCTCCTCCTCGATGAGCACGGCACTCAAATCTTCGCCATGACCGACGACATCGCGGAGCGGGCACGCAAAATCGGCGGAACCACGGTCCGCTCGATCAGTGATATCTCCAAGCATCAGAGCCTGAAAGACAACAACGCTACAGATGTGCCGCCGCATGATATGTTGGCCGAACTTCGGGCGGACAACCTGCAGCTGACGCGAAATCTGCGTTCCACGCACGAGTTGTGTGACAAGTTCAATGATGTCGCCACTGCCAGTCTGATCGAGGTCTGGATCGACGAGACCGAACGTCGTACGTGGTTCCTGTCCGAGATCGTGGGTAAGGAATGATCGCCGACCGTTGGCAGTAGTGAGATCAACGTATCGGGCGTGAAGTATGCCGCGCAGGCGCCCGTGGAGTTGTTCGATCCGAAGGGCCTGTCTGACGCCGCCGACGATTCGTTCTGGAAGACGGCCGCTGACCTGGATCGCTGAGCGGCGACTCAGATCAGAAGTTCCAACTGTGATGCGCGGTAATGGAAAGCAACAAACCGAGCAGCACCAGCGAAGCGGCCGCTCTTCAGAGGGCTCTCCATCAATCACTCGATGACGATCCGAAGATTCTCGTCGATCCAATAGCCCCGCGCATAGTCGATTATCCCCAGGGCTTCGACGTTGCTGCCGCAGCTAGACGGCCTTTTTTCAGGGAAATGCGCTCGCGCATCGTGATGCGCAGCCGCTATGCGGAAGACTGCCTCGCCGACGCCGTTGCCGGACGCGCCATCAGCCAGTATCTGTTGCTTGGAGCGGGACTCGATACGTTTGCCTTCAGGCAACCGCCGTGGGCGCGGCCGCTTCGTATCTTTGAGGTCGATCATCCAGCCACTCAGCACTGGAAAAAAGGGCGGCTCTCAAGCGCCAGCCTCGTCCCTCCCGCAAACCTGGACTTCGTGCCCGTCGATTTTGAGTCCATGTCGTTGAGTGGCGCTCTGCGGGAATGCGGCCTTGATCTCGAGTCGCGAACATTCTGCTCGTGGTTGGGCGTCACTCATTATTTGACCGAAGAGGCCGTCGAGAGGACTTTTGAATTTATTCGTCTCCTGCCCCCCGGCAGCGAGATCGTTTTCGAGTTCAAGGTCGCTCCGGAAGCGCTATCGACCTCCGAGGAGGAACGCGACGCAGTGGAAGTCCGGAGGGCCTCGGCCCTGACCGGCGAGCCAACACTTTCGCGGTTCATGCCGGCTGATCTCGAGGCCAGGCTCCGCCGCATCGGCTTTTCGCAGGTGATCGCTCTAACCGCAGAGGACGCGCAGGACCGTTACTTCAAGGATCGCCGCGATGGCCTTGCTGCCCAGATAGGGGTGTACCGTCTCATGAGGGCGATCGTCTGATGGCGCTGCGACCGAATCGCCGAAGTTGATTCGCCGGAATTCTGCGGCCCCCCTGTTTTGTGATCCCTGCGGCGCGATTAAGAAGCATCGTCCTTCCACGACGAGCGCTGACGGCACAGAGTAGTTGACTCGGCTCGATTCACCGTCGGCCTTGCAATCCGCTCGCGCGCCGTTAATCGACTCGCGGGCGCTTGCTGCGCCAGGGGCGCGCCGCCTCGAATTGCGCGGCCAGCGCGATTATCCCCACGTCGGTCGCAGCGGAAGCCATAGTTCGCCATATGGTAGAGAACTCGACGAATGCCGAAACCATAGATCGCGGGTGTTCGAGCTTCTATCAACTGATCGAAAACGGTTTTTCGCGATGTTGAACTGACGCGGAGAGGGGAAGGATTCGAACCGTACTCTGGCATGAAGCGAACGGCTGACACGACCAGCTTGATAAATTTGGACACTAGTTTGATGATGAGTTGGTGTTCGACTCAGGATTCGACTAAGGAGTTGTTTCATGGGCGAGTTGGAAAAACGCAATCTCGAGGTCGTCAAGCACTGGGCGGAGACCTACAACCGCGACGTGGAGCGCTTTGTGCCCGAGTGCTATGCCGAGAACTGCAGCGCCTCCTCAATGCTTGGCGGGGCGAAAATTGAAGGGCGTTCGCGTTTTCTAAAGCTCGAGCGTCGCGTTCTCAAGGTAGCTCCACGGCGCAAGATTCGTCTCGACCATACCCACGCGGTCGGTAACGTCGTAGTGGTTGAAGCAACGCTGTTCGATCCCGACCAAGGCGATGGATGGCAGTCTCCCTTCTGTGCGGTTCTGACCTTCAAAGACGGCCAGATAGTTGAAGACCGCACGTACCTGGATGATACCCGGTGGCCGGGAATGCAAAGGCAGCAATAGGTTGCTGCACGCGGCAGCGTCGGCGAGATCTACCAGCTAAGTCGTAGCATCAGTCAAGGCCGGTGTCAGACGGCTAGGTGCTTCGTATCGCGTCGCGCTGGATCAGCATCTTCAGTACTTCGTTGGTGCCTTCATAAATTTGTAGCACACGTTGGTCGCGATAGAGTTTTTCAACCATCGATCCCTGGAGATAGCCGGCGCCGCCAAATATTTGTAGAGCGTTGCTGCAGATCCATTCAGTGGTCTCGGAGGCAAAGAGCTTGGCCATCGATGCTTCCTTGAGCCGTGGATGTCCTTGCTCCTTAAGTCGTGCGGCATGAAGGTAGAGCTGCCGCGCAGCCTCGATCCTTGTGGCCATTTCGGCGAGGCGAAACCCGATAGCCTGATGCTCGATGATCGCCTGGCCGAAAGTGTGGCGCTCTTTCCCGTAAGCGAGTGCGTTGTCATAAGCGGCTTGCGCGACACCTACGGCTTGCGCCGCTACGCCGACGCGGTTGGTGTCGAGACCCTCGAGGATGATCTTGTAGCCGCTACCAACTGCGCCCAACACGTCGTCGTCGGTAAGTTCGAGACCCTCCAATGCGATTTGGCAGATGTCCATCACCCGATGCCCGAGCTTTTTTTCTCGACGGATCACCGAGTAGCCGGGCATGCCGGGCCGGACGAGGAAAGTTGTGAGTCCGTTCTTGCCCAAGTCCGCATCGGCGTTAGCAAGCAGTATTGCCGCACCCGCAGAACTGCCGCCGGTGATGAAGACCTTGTGTCCGTTGATTGTCCAGCGGTTGCCGTTGTGCACGGCGCGAGTTCGCAAGTTTGAAAGGTCCGATCCCGCATGTGGTTCGCTAAGTAGGAGCGCGATGTAGTATTTGCCCTCGACGACCGGCCGCAGGAAATTTTCCTTCTGCTTGTCCGTGCCGAATTGCAGCAGCTTTGCGACATACGGAAACGAGATACCTCCGATCTGATTGGCGATTGCGCAATCGCCGTAGGCAAGCTCCTCGACCATCATCGACCACGCGACAATTCCGCTGTCGGAACCGCCCCACTCGGCGGGAGCGCAGACGCCATGAAGACCAAGTTCCCCGATTCGCTTCCATACGTGGGCGGGCACCGCCTCGTCTTCATCCCATTGCAAGATGTTGGGGAGAATTTCGGTCCTGACGAACCGGCGCGTCAAATCGCGGATAGCCAGTTGATCGCCGGTGAAGAAGGTCGAACGCGTCGCGGGGGCATCATGCTCCACGGCCGGACTCCTTTAGCGAACGGTGCATCCGTTTGCTTATCAAGCATTATCGATATTTTTATTCGGAACGAGAGCTCCGTTTTGCTCGTCAAAGGGGTTCGGCAATCTGGAGCAATGAGGCGTCAAGCGGCGTATGCGATCTTCAACCCCTGGTATCAGACTTGGAATCATGAACGCAACTACGATGGCTGCGATCCTTCGCGGGCCAGATGGTATAGTGATCGCTGTTCGGTCATTTGAACCACGAATTCATTCTGAAAGTGTCATTCAAACCTCCACCGACCTTAGCGTTCACTAGAAGGGACTCCCCGGCATCCGGGACTATGGCGAGACCCGGAGTGCGAAGGCGCCTCGAAACGGTCGCGTTGCCACTTTCTCTCTCGAACGGCGAGGCTCGCCCCTTTTGCTTGAACGGCCCATGCCGCTGACCAAACAGCTACTCGCGCCCCGTCCGCGGATTCGTGAAAAGCCGAGCCCAGGCTGGCCTCTCCCGCAGCGCGGGCGGGTCCTTTCTCCGCTTCGACGGCGGCTTGTGCCGAAGCAAACGCCGCGCGCAGTTCGTGTTGGGTTGCGTGTCCGCGACTGAATCGCCGCGACACTTCGATAGCGCGCCGAAAGTCAGCAGCAGACGAGCGCGAGCACATATCCAGCACCCGCTCGGCACAATCGCAGGCGAAAGCTCGCAGTTCGGATTCCAAATTTCGAGCTGCGAGCAGCTTGCGGCTCCTACTCGCTTGATAACAGCCGAGGTCTCGATCCGGAGTCGTGAGGAAAATGGGTTCCGACACTTCGACGAGGCACGCGATTGGTCCGTCAGCCTGTAGAAAGGCATCCCAAAGCGTCGGCGACGAGTGATAGCCCAATTCGCGAAGCATGGCACCGTCGCCGGCCTCTATGTGAGTTTCGACGTAACTACGCGTCTCTCCGACGCGCCACGGACGCTCGATACCGGCGAAGATGTCCTCGCCGGAGCGCATGTCAGCGAACAGGAAATGAAACGCCCTGATCATCGCCGCATCCTAGCAAACAAATGGCAGTCCGCGCTGTCAAGTCCGAGAGATTCGCTTGCTGACTGCGGGACTAATCGACGCGCGACGCTTGCTGCGCCACGGTCCAAACCAGGGCGGCCGCCGATTAACGGCCCATCGCGAGACGGACGGCGTTGAGGATGTAGATTAAGTCGCGAACGGCGCGCACTTCGCCGTACAGCGCCACTCCCGACAGCATCTCCATCTCCTCGGCGGTAATGTTGTGCGACCCACTCCTCGAACGCTCCGAGCGAACACCGCTCGCGTCTTATTAGAGAAACAGCATCGCTCTTAGTTGATCAGCACCGCTCTTAATTAAGTAGATTCGTGAGCGGAGACTAATCGACGCGCGGATGCTTGCTGCGCCATGGGCGCGCCGCCTCGAATTGCGCGGCCAGCGCGATTATTCCCGCCTCGTCGTTGGGCCGACCGACAATCTGCAAGCTCAGCGGCAACCCTGCGCTGCTGAAACCGTTGGGCAGCGCAATTGCAGGCTGGCCGGTTACGTTGAACGGGAATGCGAAACAGTTCCATGCGTAGATTTCGGCGCCGACAGTCTCGCGCGAGGACGGCAGCGTGCCGAGCAGCACCGCCGGACGCGTGAGCGTGGGCGTCAGCAGGGCATCGTAGGGCGCCAGCTCGCGCACCACTTCGCGCGAGGCGTTGTGCATCTGGGTCATCGCGCGGATGTACTCGGCGGCGCTGAAGCGGCGCCCGTACTCGTAAGTCCCGCGCGCGACCTCGTCCATCAGCTCAGGCTTCTCGATGTTCAGCGCGCTGACCCCGGCGCATACGATGAGCTGCGCCAACTGCATCAGGCGCGCGCCCGGATCGAGCTTGAGCGGCTCGACGCTATGGCCCAGCGTGCGTATCGCCTCGCACGCCGACTCGAACGCCGCCAGCGTCTCGGCGTCGGTCTGGCCAAGCGACGACTCCGAAATCGCGGCGATCCGCAAGTTCTTCGGCCGCGTGCGGAGCGCCTTCACGAACGGCTTGGCGGACGGCAAGGCGGTGTACGGATCGCCGATCACCGAGCCCGCCATCGTGTCGAGCATCAGCGCGGCGTCGCGCACCGTGCGAGCCAGCGGCCCAATCGTCGAGAAACCGCCCCACGACTCGGCCTGCTGCGGCGCATAGGTGATACGCCCGCGCGACGGCTTGATCCCGACCAGCCCGCAGCACGCGGCAGGAATCCGGACCGAGCCGCCGCCGTCGCTGCCCTGCGCGATCGGATGCATCCCGGAGGCGACCGCGGCCGCGGCGCCGCCGCTGGAGCCGCCCGCGGTGTGCGCGACGTTCCACGGATTGCGCGCGGGAGGGCATAGCCCGCCTTCGACCGTGGGGCGGCATCCGAATTCCGAAGTGGTGGTCTTGCCGAGCAGGATCCCGCCCGCGTTGCGCAGCCGCACCGCGATCTCGGCGTCGGCGGGCGCGAACCAGTTCTCAAAGTTCTTCGAGCCGAAGGTGGTGCGGATGTCTTTGGTCCAGGTCAGGTCCTTGAGCGAGTAGGCGACCCCGAACAGCGGCATCGCGGCGGCTTCCTCGGCGGTCATCTGCTCCAGGCGCGCGGCGTCGTCCAGCGCGCGCTCCGGCGTGACGGTCATGAAGGCGCCGAGCTTCTCGTTGAGCTTCTCGACCCGGGCGAGAAAGAACTCGGCGACTTCACGCGGCCGGATTTCCTTGCGAATCACCAGGTCGCGCAGCTTCCAGGCTTCGATGTACGGGCTCAACATGGCGGTTTTCCTGCTTAGAAGAGCGTGTAGATGAACGGCGCGATCGCGGAGCTCTGCGCGAAAATCACCAGCAGGCCGAAGACCAGCAGCAGCGCGATGATCGGCGTCAGCCACCACACCTTGTTGTTCGCGAAGAACTGCAGCAGCTCGGAAATTATCGAAAATCGCGATTTGATTCCGGTCCAGAACTTCATGCTCAGTCTCTCGTTTCGCTAACTCTTCGGCTTCTCGATCAGGACGTTCTCGATCACCAGCGCGTCCATCCCGCTGTTCATGAAGGTGCTATACGCCTCGGCTGGCGAATTGACTATCGGCTCGCCGCGCAGGTTGAACGAGGTATTCAACACAATCGGCACTCCGGTCGCGGCACCGAAGCGTTCAATCAAGCGATAGTAGCGCGGATTGGAGTCGCGCCAAACCGTCTGCAGGCGGGCGGTGCCGTCGACGTGAGTGATCGCGGGAAGCTCGTGGCGATGAGCGTCGCGGACCGGCGTGACGTAGAGCATGAAGCGCGCGGGATACTGGCGCATCGCATCGGGCAGATCGAAATATTCCTCGGCGCGCTCCGCGATCACCGAGGGCGCGAAGGGGCGGAACGGCTCGCGGAATTTTATTTTGAGGTTGACGATGTCCTTCATGTCGGCGCGGCGCGGATCGGCGAGGATGCTGCGATTGCCCAGCGCCCGCGGCCCCCATTCGAAGCGCCCCTGCGACCATCCGGTGACCTTGCCGTCGGCGAGCATCGCGACGACGCGATCGATCAAAGCATCGTCGCTGGAGAAGCATTGGTGCGCGATACGCTGGTCGTCGACGAATGACTTGACCTCGGACATCGCGTGCTGCTCGCCCCAGTACGCGTGGTCCATCACGAAGCCGCGCGGCTTGCCGAGGGCCACGTGCCATCCGTAGAGCGCCGCGCCCAGGGCGCCGCCGCCGTCGCCAGCCGCGGGCTGCACATAGAGCTCCGTGAAGGGAGTTTCTTTGAGGATTCGGGAGTTGGCGACGCTGTTCAGCGCGACGCCGCCGGCCATGCACAGGCGCGTCAGGCCGGTGGTGCGATGAGCCTCGCGCGCCATGCCGAGGACGGCGTCCTCGACGACGGCCTGGATGCTCGCGGCGATGTCGGCGTAGTACTCGTTGGCGCGGCACAAATCAGAATAGTTGCCGGGCTTTGCTCCATAATAAGAGGGGAAGTCGGTTTTGGAGGTGAAGAAGAAGTCATCGGAGCGTCGCGGGGTTCCAAACAGCGTTTCGAATTTGCGATTAAAGGTGCGCGTCGAGGAATAGTGAAAGCTGAAGTAGTCAAGATCCAGCTCAAAACTGCCGTCGTTGTTGAGGTTTATCAGTTTGGCAACCTTGTCAACATAGCGTGGCTCCCCAAACGGAGCCATCCCCATCACCTTGTACTCGCCCTCATTGACCTCGAAGCCCAGGAACGCGGTGAAGGCGCTGTAGAGCAGACCCAGTGAATGCGGGAAGCGGATCTCCTTGAGCAGGCGGATTTGATTGGCTTTGCCGACGCCGATGCTCGCGGTCGTCCATTCGCCGACGCCGTCGACGGTCAGCAGCGCCGCCTCGTCGAAGGGCGAGCATAGAAAGGCGCTGGCCGCGTGCGACAGATGATGTTCGCTGAACAGGATTCGCTCGGGGCGGACGCCGAGCTTCTTCTGGATCAGATGCCGTATCCACAGCTTGTCGCCGAGCCAAGTGACCATCGCGTCCTGAAACACACGCCATGATTTCGGAAAGGTCTGCAGGCAGGTCAGGAACAGGCGCTCGAACTTGAGGAAGGGCTTCTCGAAAAAGACCACGTAATCGAGGTCTTCGGCGCGGATCTGTGCGGTGCGCAGACAGAACTCGATGGCCTGCTCGGGGAATTCGTAGTCATGCTTCTTGCGCGTGAACCGTTCCTCTTCCGCGGCAGCGACCAGTTGCCCGTCGCTGAGGAGGGCGGCGGCGGCGTCGTGAAAATAACAGGAGATACCGAGTACGAACATTTAGAATTCGAAGCGGCGGCGTGGAGCGATCAGAATTGTTTGCTCGCCTCTTCCATCGGATTTCCGGCGCGCGCCGGTTTGGGAATCCAGCCGTGTGCCGCGGATTGCCGGGCCGCGAGCGAATCGCCACTCAGGCGGGAGACGACGGCGAACGGCGCCAGCACCACGAAGTAGAACACGCTGAGGATCACGCGCGCCTGAAAGTCGCCGATCTCGCGCGCGACGCGTTTCCAGCCGTTCCAGATGCGGCGAGGAAGCGAGGGCTGCTCCCGATCGCGCAGATTTGCCGAGCTGCTTGCAGGCATCGTGGGTCTTAAGTGTCGGGCCAGAGCCAACTACCGTCTTTCGAGCCGACGGGCAGGTGTATCAGCTTGGCAGAAACATTAGAAGCCGCACCAGACGCGCCGCGAATTGCCGACCGACGTAACAATTTCGAAACGAAGTTAAATTCTCGTGACTCCGTTCCATATCCGTGCTCTCGCGCGCTAAATCGTGTCGGCATATCGCCGATCTTTCTGGGAGGAGAGATGAGAACCCGAGCTTCCGTTCTGACCGCCGCCGCCCTGACCCTCGTCGTACTTTGTGCCGGTTGCGCCAACCTGCAGCAGCCGAGGAGATGGGACGGATGCGCCGCGGTGGGCGCCCTGCTGGGAGCCGCGGCGGGCGCGGGCGCCGGCTACGCGATTGGCGACAACAGCGAGCACAACCCGCCGTCGTCGAGAAAAGTCACTGGCGCTCTGATCGGTGCCGGGTACCGGCGCGATAGTCGGTCTGCTGGCCGGACACTATATTTGCGATCCGATAATTCAGCCGCCGCCGCCTCCGCCACCACCTCCGCCGCCTCCACCGCCACCGCCGCCTCCTCCTCCGCCGCCTGCGCCGCAGAAGCTGGTGCTACGCGGAGTGCATTTCGATTTCAACAAGTACAACATCCGGCCGGGTGATGCCGCGGTACTGGATGAAGCCGCCACGGCTCTGAAATCGAATCCCGACATCACGATACAGGTGAACGGATACTGCGACGCGATCGGAAGCGAGCGCTACAATCTGAAGCTTTCGCAGCGGCGCGCCGAGTCGGTCGCCAATTACCTTGAGCAGCAGGGGATTGCGTCCAGCCGGCTGATACCGCAGGGATTTGGCAAGACCAACTTCGTCGCAAGCAACGCGACTCCGGAAGGACGCGCCCAAAATCGCCGCGTCGAACTCGTGCCGCAAGAGTAAGCGCATAGCAAGCGGGCGCCTGCGGGAGGCCGCAGGCGCCCCGCCGGTAACTCCGCCGGCCGGGCGATGACGCCCGTCCGGCGGAGTTTTTTTGCGCGCCGCCGCACGGCGGCGCGCGCGCACCGCAGGCTCGACGCGGCCCTCCCATCTCGCACGCGCCTGCGGCGCGCGCGAGGCGGGGCCGCGGCGCCGCATCCGCGTCGCATCGCGACGCGGATGCAATCGCGCCGCGATGCGCGCTACTCTCGGCGCGCGAGCGGCGCCTGCCAGCGACGGCCGGCGACGATTGAGATGACGGCGCGCACGGTGATTCTCTGGCTTCACGCGCTCAGCGGAGCGGTCTGGATCGGCGCGGCGGCTTGCTTCGTGATCGCAGCACTCGCACTCTCGGCGGGCAGCGACGAGCAGCGCGATTTCGCGGCGCGCGTCGCGCCGCGAATCGTCGCGCTGAGCGCCGGCGCAGCGGGACTGTTGCTGGTCACCGGGGTGCTGAATTTCACGCTCGCGGGAATCGCGCGCGGTTTTCACTTCTCGACCGTCTTCGGCGCCATCCTGGCGGCGAAGGTCGTCCTGTTCGTCGCGATGACGGCGGCGCTGGCCGCAGCGACGCGGACCAGCGCCGCGGTCCGCGCGACGCTCGAGGAGCCGCGCGATACGGTGGCCAACGCGATGAACCGGATGATGAAGACTCAGGGCACCATCGTCGCGCTCGGCGCGATGGCGCTCGTGCTAGGCTTGTGGCTGATTGGAACCTGAGCGCGAGGAATGCGAATGGCTGAGGCGCCGCCGAAGATCGAAATCGGATCGTTCACCGTCGCCTTTCTGACCGACGGCTTGTGGCGCAACGACGGCGGCGCCATGTTCGGCGTGGTGCCGCGCGAGCTCTGGAAGCGCGACCATCCACCAGACGACCTCAATCGCATCCGCCTCAACCTGACCTGCCCGCTGATCATCCGCGGCCGCGACGCGATCCTGGTCGATACCGGAATCGGCAACCGGCTCGGCGCGGTCGAGCGCAAGATTTTCGATCACGGCGATGGATGGCTGCCCGACCACGTGCACGCGCTGGGCATGGAACTCGGCGACATCACGCACGTCGTCATCTCGCATTTGCATTTCGACCATTGCGGCGGACTGGTGCGGCGGCGCGACTCCGGGAAGTTCGAGGCCGCGTTTCCGCGCGCGCGAATCCTGGTGCAGAAGGGCGAGCTCGAAGTCGCCCGCGAGCCGCGCAACGAGAGGCTGCACGCCGCGTATCGCCATGCGGTCGAGATCCTCGAGCCCAATGCCGCGCGAATCGAGGCGTTGGAGGGAACCACCGAAATTGTCGCTGGCGTTAGCGCCGTCATGACCGGCGGACACACCCGGGACCACCAGGCGGTAACGGTCCGCGACGGTGCCGGCTGCTTCATCCATCTTGCCGACATCGTGCCGACGCGCTCGCACATGCGCGGCCCGTGGAACCAGGCCTACGACCTCGACGCGCTCCGCACCATGCAGGAGAAAGCGCGTTTCCTGGCGAGCGCCGCAGGCGAGCGCTGGTGGATATCGTTCGCGCACGATGATCGAGTATTCGCGGCGCGGGTGAACAACGACCGCGGGCGCCTCGTTCTGACCGATAGCGTCGACGTGTCGGAGGCGGCAAAATCGGCGCAGACGGCCCCGCGCGAATAGCACCTGCGCGTTTGCGATTGGCGCAACGACTACTCAGTTCCTACAAAAAAGTTATGCAGCCATCATTAGAGTTTGTCTGAAGCTAGTTGGCTTGTTGCAGCGACAACCGTCCGATATACTTACGCCAGATGGGCTCCGGAATATTACGGCCCTGCCGATCCTCTCTGCGGCCTCCTCACATAAAAAACGTCCCTAACAAGGAGATTGGTGATGGCCGAACTCAATAACTTTGAGCGGGTTATCAAGGAAGACCGGGCGTCGCGTGAATCGAAGCAATGGCGCGGGACGCTGCTCGAGTATCTAGAGCTGGTCAAGCAGGATCCGACCGTCTCGAAGCTTTCGCATGCTCGCATCTACGATCTGATCATGGCGGTCGGCACTCGCGCCCTCCACGAGACTGACGATCAGCGCACCAAGCGGCTGTACAAGGACGAGCCGCTCAAGGTCTACAACTTTTTCAGCGACGAGTTCTTCGGCATCGAGCGCACTATCGCGCAGCTCGTGCGTTACTTCCATTCGGCCTCGCTCAAGGGCGAGGAGTCGCGCCAGGTGCTCTACCTGATGGGCCCGGTCGGCTCGGGCAAGAGCTCGCTGGTCGAGCGGGTTCAACGCGGCCTCGAGCAAACTGGCCTGGTTTACGCGATCGAAGGGTGCCCGATGCACGAGGAGCCGCTGCATCTGATTCCGCGCCATCTCCGGCGTGAGTTCGAGAAGATGCTCGGCGTGCACGTCGAGGGCGATCTGTGCCCGGTCTGCCGCTACCGCCTCAAGCAGGAATTCGGCCAGCGTTACGAGGAATTCCCGATCGAGACGCGAAGCTTCAGCAAGCGCAATCGCACCGGTATCGGCGTGGTGCCGCCGGTCGATCCCAACAACCAGGACACCTCGGTACTCATAGGTTCCGAGGACATCTCGAAGCTCGACCAGTACTCCGAGGGCGACCCGCGCGTGCTCGAGCTCAACGGCGCGCTCAACGTCGGCAATCGCGGCATCGTCGAGTTCATCGAGGTATTCAAGAACGAGACCGAATACCTGCACGCGATGATCACTGCGACGCAGGAGAAAGTGATCCCGGCGCCGGGACGGCACGGGATGGTTTACGTTGACGTATGCATCGTGGCGCACTCCAACGAAGCGGAGTGGCAGAAGTTCAAGGCCGATCACACCAACGAAGCGATCCTCGACCGCATCGTGGTGGTGAAGGTGCCGTACAACCTGCGCCTGTCCGAAGAGGTGAAGATCTACCAGAAGATCATCCGCAACTCGGACTTCCGCGCGCACGTTGCGCCGCACACGCTCGAGCTAGCCTCGATGTTCGCGATTCTGTCGCGACTGGAGCCGACCTCGAAGTGCGATCTGATGACCAAGCTGCGCCTCTACAACGGCGAGGAAGTGGTCGAGAAGGGACGCACCAAGAAGATCGACGTCCAGGAGTTGAAGGAAGACGCCAAGCGCGAAGGGATGTCGGGAATTTCGACCCGCTTCATCATGAAGGCGCTGGACAACGCGCTATCGGACAATGTCACCGGCAATTGCATAAATCCGATCAACGTCCGCGAGGCCTTGATCCAGATGACCAAGGAAGCGGACCTGCCCGACGACATGCGCAAGCAGTACCTGGAGTTCCTGCAGGACACCCTGCACAAGGAATACCTGGAGCTGCTCGAAAAAGAGATTACCCGCGCGTTCGTGTACTCCTACCAGGAGCAGGCCGAGTCGCTGTTCCAGAACTACCTCGACCACGCCGAGGCCTACGTCAACAAGACCAAGGTCAAAGACCGCAACACCAAGGAAGAGCTACCGCCCGACGAAGGCTTCCTCAAGTCGATCGAAGAGCAGATCGCGATTATCGGCTCGGCAGCCGACGGCTTCCGCCAGGAAGTGATCGCGTACCTGTGGGCGACCTCGCGCCGCGGCGAGAAGGTCAGCTATAAGAGCTACGAGCCGCTCAAGGAAGCGATTGAGAAAAAGCTGATGACCTCGGTGCGCGACATCTCGCGCATCATCACCAAGGCGCGCACCCGTGACGAGGAGCAGGGTGAGAAGTACAGCGCGATGGTGAAGAACCTGCTCGAGCACGGCTACTGCGAATCGTGCGTGGACGTGGTGCTGAAGTACGCGGCCAACAATCTCTGGAAGGACTGAGTGGTCGCCGGCCCGAGGTTGTTTCAGTCGGCGAGGTTGAGGTGACGATGGCGATTGATACGATCTTCCGCGAGTACCGGCCCTCCGACGCTGAACGCTCTGACCGCTCGGCGGGTGACCGCCTGCGCCATCGCCAAAAGGTCCGCGAATCGATTCGCGAAAACATCGCGGATATTATCGCCGAAGAATCGATCATCGGCAAAAACAAGGATCGCGTAATCAAGGTGCCGCTGCGCGGCATCAAGGAATACCGCTTCGTCTACGGTGAGAATGCGCCGGGCGCCGCGCAGGGCGACGGCGACTCGCGTCCCGGCCAGGTGGTCGGCAAGACCGGCCAGGAAGGCCCCGGCAAGGGCGACGATCGCGCCGGCGATCGTCCCGGCATCGACTACTACGAGACCGACGTCACGCTCGAGGAGCTGATCGAGATCATGTTCGAGGATCTCGAGCTGCCCAACCTCGAACGCAAGGCGCTGCGCGAGATCGAGTCCGACTTCTCGACCAAGCGCAAGGGTTATCGCCGGGTCGGAATCCGCGTACGCCTCGACAAGCGGCGCACCGCCAAGCAGCGGGTGATGCGAATGCTCGCGGCGCAGCGGCGCGCGGGCGCGCAGGCGGCCGCACAAGGACAGGCGAACGACGTGGCCGCCAACGGCGCGGATCTCGAGGACGACCCCGAAATCCTGCAGAACGAACCCAGCGAGATGGCTCCCGACTCGGAGGCTTTCCTCGAGGACGAGGCGGACACGCGGCGTTCCGACGGCCGCTTCCCGTTCCATCAGAACGATCTGCGCTACAAGCACGTCGAGGTTGACACTCGCGAGGAATCGAACGCCGCGGTCATCTGCGTGATGGACACCTCGGGCTCGATGGACACGATGAAGAAGTACCTGGCGCGCAGCTTCTTCTTCCTGCTCTACCAGTTCATTTCGACCCGCTACCGCAGCGTCGAGATCGTTTTCGTCGCGCATCACACCGAGGCGCACGAAGTGACCGAAGAGGAATTCTTTCACAAGGGCGAATCGGGCGGCACCTTTATCTCCTCGGGCTACACCAAGGCGCTGGAGATCATCGCCGAGCGCTACCATCCGTCGCTGTGGAACGTGTACGCATTTCACTGCTCTGACGGCGACAACTTTGATTCCGACAATCCCGCGGCGCTGAAAGCGGCCGAGCAGCTCGCCGAGGTCTGCAACCTGTTTGGCTATGGCGAGATCAAGCCGCTCGGCTCGCGCTACTACGAATCCTCGATGCTGAACGTGTTCCGCCGGCTGCAGGCGCCGAACTTTCACACCGTGCTCATCGAGCGCAAGGAAGATATCTGGCCGTCGTTCAAGGCATTTCTCGCCAAGGACCGGGTGAAGGAATGAGCAGCGCGACCGAACCGGCACGGCACGCAGACCGCAAACCGCAGTACGAGATCAAAGACCTGATCGCGTGGGAAAAGGTCATCCGCGCCAAGGCCGAAGAGTTCGGGCTCGACTGCTATCCGCAGGAATTCGAAATCTGCGATCACAACTCGATGCTCGGATACATGGCGTACTCCGGGATGCCCTCGCACTACCCGCATTGGTCGTACGGCAAGTCGTACGAGAAGCTCAAGACGCTCTACGATCACGGCGTCAGCGGCCTCGCGTACGAGATGGTGATCAATTCGAATCCCGCGATCGCCTACCTGATGCGCGACAACACGCTGGTGCTGCAGATCCTGACGATGGCGCACGTCTACGGCCATAACGATTTTTTCAAAAACAACTTCACCTACAAATCGACCCGCGCCGAACTAACCGTTGAGACTTTCAAGGCGCATGCAATGCGGGTGCGTCGCTACGTCGAGGATCCCTCGATCGGCACTGAAAAGGTCGAGCGCATCCTCGATGCCGCGCACGCGCTCGGATGGAATTGTCGCCGCAACCTCGCGATCCGCAAGCTCTCGCCCAAGGAGCAGATCGATCGCGCACTCGAGCAGGCCAACCCGCGCCACGATCCTTTTCAGAAAATCCACGCGCGGCCTGACACGCACGATCCAGACCTGCACAAGGTCCCGATCGAGCCCGACGAGGACGTGCTGCTCTTTATTCGCGATCACAATCCGTTCCTCGCGGAGTGGGAAAGAGATCTGCTCACCATCGCGGACGAACGCGAGAAATATTTCATCCCGCAGATCGAGACCAAGATCATGAACGAGGGATGGGCGAGTTACTGGCACAAGAAAATTCTCGACTCGCTCACACTCGAACAGGGATTGCATCTCGAGTTCATCGTCCGCAACAACCAGGTGGTGCGTCCGATCCCCGGCCAGATCAATCCGTACTACCTCGGATTCAGGATTTGGGAAGACATCTACCGGCGCTGGACCAATCCGACCCCTGAAGAGATCGAACGCGACGGCGCGCCCACCAAATCGGGCACCGAAAAGATTTTCGAAGTACGCGAGGTCGAGCGCGACGCGTCGTTTCTGCGCCGCTACCTTACCGAAGACCTGATGCGCGAGATGGACATTTTCGAGTACGAATCGCGCGGCGAAGAGCTGGTGGTCAGCAAGGTCGCGGACGACGAAGGATGGCAGAAGGTCAAGGAGACGCTGATCAAGAGCGTCGGAACCAACTCGATTCCGGTGATCAAAGTCGAGGACGCGGATTTCGGCCAAGCTCGCACGCTGTACCTGAAGCACGCTCACGACGGACGCGACCTGCATCTGGAGTACGCGGAAAAGACGCTCTCCTACCTGCAGCGTCTGTGGGGCCGCGAGGTGGTGCTCGAGACTACGCTGGACGGCAAACGATCGCTGCTGTGCAGCAACGATCGCGGCTTTTCGGTTCGCGCGCTGAAGTAGTTTCTTCGCCCGTTCCAGCCCGCTCCCCCAGATCCAAAGCCGAGGATTCGTATCGCATGAATTTCGGCGACCAATTCGAACAAGGCGTCCGCATGATCGTGGAAGCGATCGCGGCGGCGCAATCCGGCGCCGTATCTGCGCCGCTCGACACGGCCGCGATGCGGCGGGAGCTAGACGAGATAGCAGCTATGCGCGGCCGCCCCGCCTTCTGGCCGTATCTTGGCTCGGGACTCGGCCGCGGCGCTCGCGTGATGATGGCGGACGGACACTGGCTGCTCGACTTTTCGCTCGGTATCGGCGTCCACTTTTTCGGTCACGGTAATCTCGATCTGATCGAAACCGCGATTCGCGCTGCCGCGTCCGACCTCGTGATGCAGGGGAACTTGCTTTTCAACCGCGAGTACCACTCTTTGATGAAGACGCTGCTCGCGCACGCGCCGCGCGGGATGGAGCAATGCTGGCTCTCGCTGTCGGGCGCGGACGCGAATGAGAACGCGCTCAAGCTGATGCGGCAGGCGCGCGGCGGACAGTCCGGCGTGATCGCGTTTCGCGGATGCTTTCATGGGCGAACCTCCGCGATGGCGGAAATCACTGACCGCCCCGACTATCGAGTGGGCCAACCGAGCACGTTCCCGGTTCACTACCTGCCCTTCTACGATCGCAACGATCCCACCTCGGCTGGAGAGACGCTGGCAGCGCTGCGCGAAATAATCCGGCGCGACGGCGACCGTATCGCCTGCTTTGCCGTGGAACTGGTGCAGGGCGAGGCCGGCTTCATCACCGCGCCGCGCGAGTTCTTCGTACCGCTGTTCGAGGAATGCCGCGCCGCGGGAATCATCGTGTGGGCCGACGAGGTGCAGACCTTCGCCCGCACGGGCGAATTGTTCGCGACCGATCTGCTCGATCTGGCTGACTACGTCGACGTGATCACCATCGGCAAGATTTTCCAGGGCAGCGCACTGCTGTATCGCAAGTTGCTCGCACCCGACCCGGCGCTCATCTCGGGGACATTTTCGGGCGCGACCGTTCCGATGGCGGTGGGCCGGCGTATTATCGAAAAGCTCACCAGCGAAGGATTCTTCGGGGCCGAGGGACGCGTGGCGCGTCTCGAGCGTCTGACGCGCGAGCATCTCGAGCGTCTGGCGGAGAAGCATCGCGGGATGATCTCGAATGTAGACGGCGTCGGCGCGATGATCGCGTTTCGCATCGGCGACGGCTCACTCGACAGCGCGCGCGCGTATATCCACCGATGTTTTCAGGCGGGGTTAGCGCTCTACTACGGCGGCCATCACCCCGCGTGCATCAGGTTATTCCTCCCCGCCGGATGCCTCAGCGAGGAAGAGCTCGCCGCCGCTTTCGAAATTCTGGATCGATCGCTCTCTTGAATCGCATTCCGCGATAGTGGATGACCAATGGATATGGAACCGAAGAAGGAACTTCCGAGCTACATAGAATTCCTGGCGCTTCTGTATCACGAAGCGCGAAACGTCCGTCAGTTATTTCGTTTCAACGCGGTATCGAAGCACACCTTCGGGCCGCTCGCGGAGCATCTGCCGCCGGATCGGAAAGAGGCATGGAAGCGGCTGATTACGATTCAGCAGCGCGCGGCTGAGGTTGCTACCGCAGCCGCGGCGGCTGACATTTTCAAAACGGATCTTGGATGTTCGCCCGATGAGCTCTCGACTCTGTTCGCGAACGCGGCCTGGAAGCGCACCGCGCGCTACGGCGGCCCGCTCTGGGCGGCTATATCAAATGAGGTTGCGGAACTCGGAGTCGCGATCGATCGCGACGACGAGGCAGCATCGGAAAAGCTGGTCGCGGAAATCAACGCGATGCGGCATAACTCGGGAACCGTCCACGACAAGCTGGCAGGGCTGAAAGGCGAATCGGGAATCAAGGCAAGCTGAGCGACGCGATCGAATCGCGCTCACTGCGGCGGGGGATTGCCTTCCTGGATCTGGCCGCGCGGTATCTCACCGGAGCGCAGCACTTCCTCGCTGAGCAAACGGTCCTCGCGCGCGGTTAGCGGGCGCAGCGTGCCTTCGTACTCGGCTTCCATGATCGGTCCTTCGTAGCCGGACAAGTAGAGGTCGACCAGCTTCGAGCATTTCATCTCGTCGTTGCGGTCGAGCTTGAGGCTGAGCTTCTCGATATGGCGCACGGCGGGGTCGTGGCTCAGGTCCAGACCTTTGAGCGTAATAGTCACGGCGCGCGGGCCGTCGCTCGCGGCCTTGGTTTCCAGCACCTGTGACTGGGCGGTCCCGTAGATCGTCGTCGCCATCACGATCTGTCCCTGGCGCTGACCGAAGAGCAGGCTCACGATGGTATCGGGCGGCGGCGAGACGTCGACCGTGCCGAACTTGCGCGCGAGCTCGAGATGGCCGCCCCATTTGCCGATGAAATCGGGACTCGCTTCGGGTATCACGAGCACGTCCTGCTGCGGCGGTATCACCGGAATTACGCGGGTGTTGTCGCCGGAGGTGGATTGGCGCTCGATCTGCTGACCGTTGACGCCGGGGAGAACCTGGGACATCTTCCCGCCCTGGCTGCCGACATTGGGAACCGCCTCGGGCTGCGGCGCCGGCTGCTGGCGCGGGATGGTTAGGGTGTCCTGCGCGTAGGCGGGCGCCGTCAGCGCCAGTGCGAACGCCGTCAGCATCGCGCCGACTTTAAGCCGCGATGAGAGCGCGGTGTGCTTGCCCAATTCCACCCTCTCAAGCTTACGACGAAATCGACCAGCAACGCGACCGCGTGCGGAGCCTTCGGGCGCGCCGAATCGATCGCGAGGCTCGCGATTTCGGCCATGCACACTCACGGCAGCGGCACGGCGTCGACGCGATCGCGCACCTCGGCGCCGAGCGCGCGGAGCACTGCGGGCGCGAGTACGATTCGGCGGCCGTCGACGGCCGCGTGCGCCGCGACCGCGCGGTATCCGCGCGGGTCATCGCGCGCTACGAGATACAACCGGTCGGGCTGGGTTTGCGCCTCGGCCGCGACGGCGCGGTAGCTCGCCGTCGCGCGCACGGCCTCAAGCTCATCCACCTCGCCTCCGTAGTAAGGGCCGCCGTCGAAAGGATCGATATGGTTGAGAAAACGCATCCCGGCCTGCTCCAGCAGGCGGACCGCGCCGCGAGTGTTCTCGCCGACGGCTCCCAGAGCGGTGCGCACGTTCTCCGGCAGCAGGAAAATATAGAGCGCCGATTCGGGAAACAACGCTCGGATGAACTCCTTGTCGTAGGCCGCGAGCCGGTCCGCCTCGCGAAACGTGAGCCCCGTCACGATTCCTCCATAGTGGTCCCAGAATTCGTTGCGATGACCCGCTGCGATCGGCGGCAGCATCTCGGAGATAAGGCGCCGCTCGAAGCGCGCGCGATGCGTCGCCAGGTAGAGAAACCGTACCCAGGAGAGCTGCTTGCCGAGGTGCTCCGGATGCCCGCGCCACGCCTTCGCGACGATCAGGCCGCCGAGCTCAGTCGGCCCGTCCATCGAGTAGCGCAGGCGCAGATATGGATGGCGAAAGCTGCGGCGCAGCTTGTGCGAGTAGCGCTCGTCACCGTCCATCTCGAAGTAGTAGTGCGGCGACTGCGGCGTGCCGTGCTTGCCAACGATCATCGAGGCGCCAGCCAAGCGGCGCGTACCAATTTCCTCGGCGCAGAAAATATACACCGCCCGAGCGCGGTCACGGATTCGCCCCCGGAACGATTGCGCCGAACGCTCGAGGGCATCCTTGAGCTCGCGCGCGTCGGTCGGCAGGTTGATCGAGTCGAGCTCGCGCGCGAGCTGCAGCATCTGGCGATGGTCGTGCGGCCGGGCCTCACGGATTCTGAAACTGGGAGCGCCGATCGGCATGTAGGGAAGGGTAACATTGCGGCTTGCACGGCGAAATTCGGCGGCGATGCACCTTCTGAGATCGCGGCGGGCCGTCAGTGGACCAAGTTGCTTTAGATCATAGCGTCGGATAATTTTACCGCTGGAAACGGCGCGGTTCGGGCCGGCTTGACGGAGGGTGGCTGATGGAGTGGCCGAAGTGCCAGAAGTGCAATAACGGGACGCTGATCCCGCTGTCCGACTACGGGCAGGAGGGCGCTTCGGTAATGTTCAAGGCGTGGGTTTGCACCAACCCGGATTGCGGCTTCAGCCTCCGCGTCGATAAGGGCGAGGTCACCTACGGCCGTCGCATCGAGACCAAACACTGACGCGCTGATCGGGTATCAGAACCGTCGATCAAATAAAGAGCGAAAGGGGCAGCCGACGCCGGCTGCCCTTATTTTTTCAACACGTGCTAGCGCGAGGCAGCCGCGCCGCCGAGGTCGCTGTAACTGAAGCTGGACTTGATAGCACTCGTAACCAACGGCTCGCCATCGACTTCGACGTAGGGATAGATCAGAAAATTGATCGCCTCGCCGTGCTGATGAGGCTTCAGCTCGAGGTCGCGTCCCACTGTGAATGCAACGCGGTCGGCGTCGACATGCCCAAAATAATAATCGTGCAGCACAGGATGCTTCCACGCTTCTGAAGCATCGACCGGCACCCATACTCCGCCCGCGTAGAATTCCGCCCAGCAGTGATAGCCGGGGATTTGGTCCGCGCCGTGTTTGCCGAGCGGAAAGCCGATGGTAAAGCGCGCGGGAATTCCTCGCGCACGCGCCAACGCGATAAATAGCGAATGAAAATCGGTGCAGTTCCCGCGCCGCACATCGCAGGCATAGATGGCGTCGCCCCGGCCCCATCCGGTGCCCGACTTGTCGTACTTCATCACCTCGGTGACGTACTCATAGATGATACGCGCCTGCTCGTAGGCCGACACCCCATTGTCGCCCAGCTCAGAGCTGACCTGCTCGATCCGACCGGTGACGGGCACCAACCTGTCGGGCCCGAGCACGGCGGCGAAATTTCCGCCTTTTGGTTCCGGGAGATTGCGCTCTGCGGTGGTCTTGTCAGCAGCTTCCTCATGGCGCGTCACGTTGAATGTGATCGTCACCGGAATGGACGCGGGTAGTGGCGCCGACGCCTCGATGTGCAGGATACGATTGCCGTTGGAGGTCTGCATAACGATCTCATGCTCGGCCGGCGTATCCACGGCCAAGCCGGTCACTTTCTGCCAGGCATCATCGCGCGGCAACGGTATCCACGCCGAGAGACTCTTCGCTGACGGATCGAATGGCCCGAGCACGGTGTGATATTCGAAGTGTGCCTCGCGCTCGCGATCGGGGGCTGCCGCCTCAGCGGCCCGGGCCGGCGACGCAGCGACAATCAGTCCCGCGAGCGCGCCCATCACGAGCACTAGAAGTTCGCGTTCGAAACGTCGCATCGAAATGTCACCTCGCCGCGTTCGGGACTCGCAAGCCTCTGGCAAATTCTATTGGTCGCGAGCCGTCCCTGACAACGAATCAGATAAGGCCGTGCGCACCAAGGCGGCCTCGCGCAACCAGGCATGCGGAATGGCCTCGATACGATGTCCGTCGATTCCTTCCATCGTCACGGCCGCCACCAGCGCATTGATGATCGCCTCCTCGGTTGCCTGAGCCGTGGCGGTGAATAGGGGATCCATGCGGGAATTGCGGAGCGCCTTCACCGATTCAATATCGGCGCGTGCGCGGCTTGGTGCGTTCGCGGTAGAAAACGCGAGGAACAGATCGCCCGAACCGTTGCCCGACACGCTTCCGGTTCGCGCGAGCCCCATCGTAAGCCGCCGCGCGATCCGCTTGAGTTGATGCGGCAACAAGGGCGCATCGGTGGCCGCGATGATGATGATCGAGCCGAGCTCCTCGGCGCTCGACAGACCACGAGCAACGCGACCCTCGCGGCGGCGATACTCGCGGCGAAGCGGCACGCCCGCGACCACCAGCTCGCCGGCGCGCCCGCAATTTAGCTGGACCAAAACGCCGAGCGTATAGGCGCCAGCCGCGTGCGCGAGTTTTCGCGACGCGGTGCCGATTCCGCCTTTCCATCCGTAGCCGATCATCCCGGTGCCGCCTCCCACGCATCCCTCGGCAACTCGCCCGGGGCGAGCGGCCTCGAGCGCCGCCCACGCATGTTCGGCTTTCACGTGAAAGCCGTTGATGTCGTTCAGATAGCCGTCCCAAGTCTCGGCGACCACCGGCAACGACCACCGCTGCGTCATCCGGCCGTGATCGTGCTGCCACGCGATGACCGCATCGCGAACCACGCCGACGCTGTGCGTGTTGGTGATCATCACCGGCGAGGTCAACATCCCCGACTCCTCGATCCACGCGGTGCCGGTCATCTCTCCATTGCCGTTGAGCGCAAAAAATCCGGCGAACACCGGCGCGGTATCACGGCGGCCGCGAGGAAGGATCGCGGTGACTCCCGTGCGTACCGGCCCGCGTCCGACGACCAGCGCACCGCGCCCACGAATCAGAGTCGCGTGGCCGACCTCAACGCCACCAACGTCAGTTATCGCATTGAGCGCGCCGGGCTCGCCCTCGAACACGATGCCGAGGTCGCGCGCTCGCGGCCACGCGCGGCGTCGTTGCGAGTCTCTCCGAGCTAAGCGCTTCAGAAGTGGTGACATTCGGTCTGTCACATTTAGCGGGTTCGATTCTCCGCCCGCAAACGTGATATGCGCGTTGTGCTCGATACGATACCAGGGGGTCTACGAGATGCCAGTAAAGGGGCAGCACCATCGGCTTGGCCGGATCCACCTACCAATCCCGATAGTCGCGATATTTGCGATGATGCTAATTTTCGTGGCGGTCGCGAATGCACAGACAAGGCTCACGGACGTGAGCGATCCGGACAACGGCGGCGCGTTGCAACTAAAGAAGGGCGACGACCTTCAGCTGCGGCTGAAGTCGACGCCAGGCACCGGTTATTCCTGGCAGATCGATCAAATCGACAAGACTATGCTGATTCAGCAGGGCGCTCCGATCTTCGTTCCACCGCCGAAGCAAATCCCGGGCGCGGAAGGTCACACGGTTTGGCACTTCCTGGCCGCGGCGCCGGGCCGAAGCGAGCTGGATCTCGAGTACATTCGACCGTGGGAGAAGAACGCAGCGCCGGCCCGTACTTTCAAACTCTTGGTCAGCATCAAATAGACGCCGATCTGGATTGGAGACATCGCGAAGACGCGCGTGGCGATTGGCGTCAGAAGCTTTTCAGGTGCCATTCGGAAACGACGTCCATTCCGACCTTCGCCAGCAACGCGCGTTTGCCGGCGTCCTTTCGTGCGCACACGACCACGCCCTGAACGGCTCCCTTGGCTTTGCCTCGCGCATCGCTTCATACAGGAGCGACCTGCCCACGGAATCCCAGTCAGCGTCGTGCCGCACTTTGAAGTCATGCACCAGCGCGGTCGGGCCGCCTGGATTGTAGACCGGAGGCTCCGGCGTCAGAGCCGCAATGTGAACCCGGTGATGACCCGGCCTTCTCGTTTCCGAGAGCAACGGTCTGGCCGTCGTGGACTTGCCTTTCGAAATATCGGGTTTGGAGCTCTGAACCGCGCTCGGCCCTGCGGAAGAAGTCCGGCTCGTAATGGGAGACTGCGTCCCCACCAGTTCGGCTAGCCGGACCATGGCGGAAACGTCTGCGCTGGTGGCCTTTCTGATTGGGTCAGAGATAGTAGGAGGAGAGTTGTTGCGCGACGAGCCGCGCCGTCAAGCGGCGGACGCACTAAAAAGCAATGCATATTAAAAAAGGGCGGAGTCTTTCGACTCCGCCCTGCTCACTAATTTCCCGGCCGCGTCCTACTCTCCCGTGACGCCGTCGGCCACAGTACCATCGGCGCTGAGGGGCTTAACTGCCGTGTTCGGGATGGGAACGGGTGTTACACCCTCGCCATGGCGACCGGAAACTTCGTGCCGCCGACTTTTGCGGCGGCGGCTAAGCTCCGACAAACTGAAAGTAGGGTCTTACAAATGCGGCTACAGAGCCTGGCGGATGACTTGGCCTCGAGACGGCTCCGGCCTAGCGATTAGAAAGCTGGCTACCTGGGTCTCGGGGATATCTACCCAGAACAAATGTAGTAGATATCAAGTGGTCAAGCCTCACGGCCGATTAGTAC
>CAVWMQ010000001.1:0-825000 GCA_963756155.1 uncultured delta proteobacterium | reverse complement strand
CACGAACCCTTCCGGCGAGTGAGCGCACATGCCGAAGCTTCGGCTCGGTGTTTCAATTTTTCGCGAGGTGCTTAATGAGCGATTCCAATCGTCGATCAGAAACCGTCGCGATCATCGGCGCGGGAGAGATGGGCGCCGCGGTCGGACAGCGGATGCGCGAGACTGGTGCGCGGGTGGTCACCACGCTCAAAGGCCGGAGCGCCATAAGCGTCGAACGAGTCCGCCGCGCACAACTGGAAGTCCTCGACGATGATGATGCGCTGGTGAGTGAGGCGGCCTTCGTGCTGTCGATCGTTCCACCTGGGGAAGCGATCGCGGTCGGCGAACATTTTCGCGCGCCGCTTGCGCACGCTGCGCATAAGCCCGTCTTCGTCGAGTGCAACGCGGTCTCTCCCGCGACCGTGCGCCGCATCGCGGATTCGCTAGCTACAACCGGCGCACCCTTCATCGACGCCGGCATCATTGGCGGTCCGCCTCCTGCGGGACGCGTCGACCGAGGGCCCCGCTTCTACGCCTCGGGGCCGGACGCCCATCTTTTAACCCATCTTCGCGGTTACGGTACGGATGTCGCGATCGTTGACGGCCCTGTCGGCGCGGCCTCGGCGCTCAAAATGTCGTACGCGGGACTAACCAAGGGCCTCATCGCAGTGGGTGCCGCGATGCTCACTGGCGCGGCGCGCGGCGGCATCGGCGCCGCGCTGCATGCGGAGCTTGCGCGCACCCAGCCCGAGATGCTCACGATGTTCGCGCGGCGGATTCCTGCGATGTACCCGAAGGCTTATCGATGGGTGGCCGAGATGGAACAAATCGCGGAGTTTCTCGGCTCCCAGGACGAGGGCGCTATGATATATACAGGTGCGGCGCGCTTGTACGAGCGGGTAGCCGAGGAATGGGAGCACGACGGCGGCGCCGGCGCTTCGCACGTGGCGCTGAAGTCATTTCTCGGGACGACAGATAAACGCTGACGCAGCTTTCGTTTCTAACGACCTTCCGCTTTCCATCCGATCAGGGTAACTCTGTTCGGGATGCCTGAAGCGAAGCGCCGCATCGACGCGCGCGGCTCGGCGGCGAGCCTGCTGATCTACTTGGCGCTCGCCATCGGGTTTCTAGGGCGCGGATTATTCGGCCATTTCACCGACCGCTTCTTCGGACAAAGCACCGACCCGTCCTTTTACCTCTGGTACTTCCGATGGTGGCCGTATGCGATCGGGCACCGTCTGAATCCTTTTTTCACCAGGCTGGTGTACGCGCCCGATGGCGTCAGCCTCGCGTGGTCGACGCTGATTCCGCTGCCTTCCTTGATAGCGGCGCCGCTCCAGCATTTCGTCGGCCCATATGCGGCCCTGAGCATGCTCTGCCTTATCCAGCCTCCGCTCGCCGCGTTCTCCGCGTACCTGTTGTGCCGGAGGATCACGGGATCATTCTGGCCTTCGCTCCTCGGCGGTTTTATCTTCGGCTTCTCGGCATACATGCTCGGACAAGTCGTCGCGCACCTGCCCCACGCGATAACTTTTCCGTTGCCGCTGGCGGTGCTGCTCGCGCTCGAACTGTTCGACGGCACGATCTCCCAGCCGAGATTCGCGACGCTGCTCGCGATTTTGCTGGTCGTGGAGTTCCTGTGTTCCGTCGAATTGGCCGCGATGGCGACGTTTTTCGGAGCGATCGCGTTTATCCTCGCGCTCGCATTGTTCCGCGGCGAGGATCGCGCGCGCCTGGGGGCCATGATCGCGCCCGCGGCGGTTGCATACGCGATCGCGGCGCTGATCCTGGCGCCATATATCTACAACATGCTGGCGCCGGGCGTTCCCGGACATCCGCTCTGGGAGCCGTCGCGATACTCCGCAGACCTTCTCAACTTCGTCGTGCCGACACCGGCGAATTGGCTGGGGGCCAACCGGTGGACGGAAGCGATCTCGGATAAGTTCACCGCCTACACGTTCGAAAATGGCGCGTACATGGGCATCCCGCTGATAGTCGTTGCGGAAGCGTACCGGCGGAACTTCTGGCACACGCCCGCGGGCAAGTTGATCGTCGCGATGGTGCCGATCCCGATAGTCTGCGCACTCGGACCTGTGCTCCACGTCGGCGGACGGTTTGGATTGCCGATGCCGTGGGCGGCGGCGGCGCATCTGCCACTGCTCGAGAGCGCGCTGCCGGCGCGTTTTCCGCTCTACGCCTTTCTGGCGCTGGCGATCATGACGGCCTGCTGGTTTGCGTGGAGCGGCGCGCGCCTAGCGGTAAAGTATCTCGCGGCGATCACGATATTCGTGTCGCTGCTGCCAAATTTATCCGCCGGCTTCTGGGTCACACCCGACCCGCTGCCGTCCTTCTTCAGCGACGGAACGTATCAACGCCGGATCGCTCCGAACGAGATCATCCTTGCGCTGCCATTCTCGCAGAACGGATACAGCATGCTCTGGCAGTCCAGCACTGACATGTATTTTCGGATGGCGGGCGGATGGACCGGACCGATCCCATTCGAATACACCCGCTTACCAATCGTGAGCTTCTTCATGGGCGGCTATGACCTGCCCGACGCGCGACTACAATTGGCGGCTTTTGTCACGCACTTCGGCGTGGACGCGATCGTGGTCGATGCGCGCGATGCGCGCTTGCACTTCTGGAAGGAAGCGCTCGATGCGATCAACATCAAACCGGTAAGCGAAGGCGGCGTGCTATTCTACCGGATCCCACCCGGCAGTTTTCCCGGATACGCAAAGCTGAGTGCCCTCGACCTCGAGTCGCGCGCGGCGGAGATAAGGATGGACACTATCATCTCGGCGGTTGACTCCTACCTGGACTCTCGTGACGTGGCCACTTTGTCGCGCGACGCACTAGCAGCCGCAGCCCTGATTCCACACGACTGGCGCTCCAATCCCGATCCGTGGGCGACGAGGAATTTCGGGATCTTTCCCGAGCCGGACCAGAAAGTCGCGATCGCGATTCGCGGTTCGTACGACGCTCTGAGCCCACTCGCCGCACGCTATCGCAATCTCGCATCGCGAATCGACTATCCCTACGGAACGCCATGGTCGCCGACTCCGTCGCCAACCGATCGGTCGGCGATAAGGTTCATGGTCTTCGAATTCAGCCGCGAACAACTAAAACGCGCGGCCGAAGCGCTGCGCGGGCCGCAACCCGAACGCGACAGCGCATTATTTCCGGCCACCACCGCCAGCTCATCCGCCCCGGCACGCTGAACGCAGCTCAGCCACCGGAGCCGACGGCGCCGGGTTCGCGTGCGCGCCGTGCGAGCGCTTGGGCGGCGATCCGCGTATACGTCGAATCCTGGCCGGCGGCCATCCGCATCGCAAGATCCTGCATCGCGAGCACGTGATCGATGTTGCTCTCGTCGACCCGCAGCGCGGACTTGCGGACGATCTGGATCATCGGGTTGCAATCCTGAATATCGTCTCCGAGGATTATCCGAAGCATCAAATTCCCAACCGCGGTCTTGAAGTGCATCACGTGCATGAAGAACGCGTCGGTCTTCGACATCTCGTCGTAGCCCGAGAAGTCTACGTACGGACCCACCGCGGCCAGTCTGCGCTTCCAATCCTGAAACGTGTCCCATCGTCCCGCCTGGCGAATCAGCTCGAGCTCGTAGCGGCTCATCGGCGGAACGAATATCAGCACCTCGACACCGCGCGCGCGCGCTGCGTTGACAGTGACGCGGAAGCGATCAATCGCCTCAGCGGAGAGCTGATAGGTCGCGTAGTCGGGAAGATCCTGCACCAACTCGGTCAGGACTTCTGACGAAGGCGTAACCTGCAGGCCGTGCCGGTCTCGCGATGCGAAGCGCTCGCAAATGAACGGCATCGGCCACGGCACGGGAATGCGCATCTGCGGCGCAAGATGTTGCGGCCCGCGCATCGCGCGCCGGACTAGGTCGTAACCGTCCTCGACTGCGCTCAGGCTCAGCAGTGCGTCGGTGATGCGCTCGGTGCGGCTTCCCGCAAGGCGCAGATTGATATTCGGATCGGGGCGGTTCCACTTGGTGTCGAAGGAGAAAAAGTCCACTCCCCACACGATTCGTTTGAGCGCGGGATTTTCCAGCGCGACAGAAATTTCGTTTTCCAGTTGCGGAAGATTCGCTGCCGAGAGCGCCGCGTTCATCACGCCGTCGCGCATCCCCTGCTCAATTCGCATTCCCATCAGAACCCGCGAGCTGCCGAGCAGGATAGTAGCCGGCCGCGCGCTACGCAGCAGATACGGCGTCACCACCCGCTCCTGATCAACGTCGCGGTAAACAGGGTTCACCAGCCGCGACGGCCACGCGCCGTATGGATTGACGGCATAATTGAATGCGGCGCCGGCGGCCACGATTGCGGCTGTCAGCGCGAACATCAAAATCAGCCGGCGGACGACTCTCACCTCACCTCGCGCAAGCTCAGAACTGGAAATAGATGAACGGCGGCGGATTCGCCATGCTCAAAATGCTGACGCCCGCGAGCACCGCAAACGCTCCCGCGTAGAGGTAGTCGTTCTCCCATCGCCAAGCCATGATGGCCTGCCGATTCGGAAACAGCAGCGCGATCGCGAGGCCGGCCAGGATGCGGCGCGCCTCGTGCGGACCAATCGAGCCGCGCACCGCATGCCATGCAAAGCCGTTGACGCCGATCATGCCCGCGAACAACAGCGCGGCGCGCTCGAAGGTTTGCGCGCGGAACAGCACCCACGCGGCGGTGACCAGCGTGAAGGTGAGCGCCCACGCCGCGGCCGCCGGCATTCGCCACTTGGCGCTCTCCCACAGATGGTTTATCGAGAGCATCACGCCGTGCGCCGCGCCCCATAAAAGAAAGGTCCAGTTCGCGCCGTGCCACAAACCGCCGAGCACCATCGTGATCATCAGATTGATGTGGCGGCGCAGTTCGCCGCGGCGATTGCCGCCCAATGGAATGTAGAGATAGTCGCGCAGAAAATACGACAGCGTAATGTGCCAGCGGCGCCAGAACTGGATGATGTCGCGCGACTGGTACGGCGAGTCGAAGTTTTCCGGGAACTTCACGTTGAACATCCGCGCCAGGCCAATCGCCATGTCCGAGTAACCAGAGAAATCGAAGTAAATCTGCAGCGCGAAGGCGAGCGCCGCGCCCCACGCGTCGAAGAACGATACCGCCGGCATGTGGTCGAATATCGGCCCCACGAAGACGCGGAAGGTGTCGGCGAGCATTACCTTCTTGAACAGGCCGATCGCGAAGATCATCAGGCCGGCGGAAAGATTGTCGGCACCCAACCTGAACCGCGTGCGGCGATTCAACTGCGGATAGATTTCGTAGTAGCGGACGATCGGGCCGGCAATCAGATGCGGAAAAAACGTGATGAACAGGGAGTAGCTCAGGAAGTCGCCGTGCCCGTCCTCGCCCTGGTACGCGCCGACCAGGTACGTGATCTGTTCGAAGGTGAAAAACGAGACAGCGAGCGGCAGTATCAACGGCGCGAACTGCCAATGACGCCCGAGGGCTGCGCCCGCACTCTCGAACGCGAAATTCCGGTACTTAAAGTAGCCAAGCAACGCGAGATTGACCGCCACGCCGATGCCGAGCATTCGGCGACGGTGCGCGGACGTGCGCTGCCCTTCAGCGCCGGGCGCCAGCAGCAGCGACCACCAGTAGTTGAATGCGATCGAAAAGCCGAACAGAAAAAGATAGTGCCAGTTCCACCACGCATAGAAAAAAAGCGAGCCGAGGATCAGCAACGCGATGCCGGCGCGCCGCAGATCGTACGCCGACACGATCGCGAAGCCGACGAGCATCACGGGCAGGAACCCGAACACGAAAGAATACGAGTTAAACAGCACGATGGTTCAGGGGCCCGCGGCGGGGAGCGGCCGCGCCGGGGCAGGACTGATGTCTACGCGCGCTTCTGCTCGTGGCGCGATCGGCATTGTTAATCCTGCCGCTTCTCGCCGCGGATCTTTTCGCTTATTATCATCGCATTCATCGCGGCCGTGTGCCGCACCGGATACTCGTTCGGCCTCCGTAGCGCTTTGTGGTGGTCCTCGAGGCTCGCCAACCCCTGTAGAAACCGCTCGCGGCTCTCTCCGAGACTCGGCCGCGGCGCGACGCGCCGCCCATCTTCAAACTGGAGCTCGAGGATCGCTTTGACGGCGAAGGGCGCGGGCCGGAATTCGCGCATAACCGTGTCGATACTCTCATCCGTGAGTCCGACCAGGTCCATGACGATGCGGCCACTCGGATTGACCGCGCGGAACACCTGCTTGCGGCCCGGCTGCGAGACTTTGCCCGCCGACGTCTTGATGCGCGGCTGGCCCGCGTATTCGACGAGCTTGTAAGTGAAGTCGCCCGCGGGTGCATCGTCGCTGGTCGCCAGCGCGGTGCCAATGCCAAAAGCATCGATCGGCGCGCCAGCCTCCATCAACTCGGCAATTTTGTACTCGTCGAGGTTGCCGCTGGCGAAGATCGCGACGCCTGAGCATCCGGCCTGATCGAGAATCCGCCGCGCGCGGCGGCTCAGGTCGCGTAGGTCGCCGCTGTCCAGTCTCACGCCCTGGATTTTCACGCCCGAGCTCGCGAGCTTGGCCGCGAGCGCCGCCGCGTTCTGAACGCCGCGAACAGTGTCGTAGGTATCGACCAGCAGCGTGCTCAGTTGCGGAAAGCTGGCGACGAATTCCTCAAACGCTTGGCGTTCCTGCTCGTGCGCCATCACGTAGCTGTGGCTCATGGTGCCGAACACCGGAATTCCGTAGCGCATCCCCGCGAGCACGTTGGCGGTGCCGTGAAATCCTGCCAGGTAGCTCGAGCGCGCCGCGATCAGCGTGGCGTCGACCCCTTGGGCGCGGCGCGTTCCGAAGTCGATCAACCGCCGCCCGCCAGCCACGCTGTAGCATCTCGCCGCCTTGGTCGCGGCGATCGACGCGAAGTTCATCTGGTTAAGAACGAGAGTCTCGATGAGCTGGGCCTCGATCAGCGGCGCGCGCAGTTCCATGATCGGCTGGCCCGCGAAGAAGATGGTCCCCTCGGGAATCGCGCGCACGGAGCCGCTGAAACGAATCCGCGCGAGCATTTCCAGAAATGCGGGTTTGAAGAGCTTGAGTGAATCGAGATGGGCGAGCGCGGCCTCGCCGAAGCGATATTCCTCGAGCGCCTCGAGCACCCGTTCGACGCCCGCGGCCACCATGTAGCCACGATTGGGGGGCATCCGGCGCATCGCGACCTCGAACGACGCGGTGTCGTTGAAGCCATGCTCGAAAAATGCGGCGCTGACAGTGAGCTCGTAGAGATCGGTGAACAGCGGAAGTTCCGCCGCGTCGAGTCGAAGGTCCAGTGGCATCGTCGCGTTGATTCGAATTGGTGGCGCGCCGTTGGTCCGGCCCCGAGGCTTAGCGAGGCGGCTCGGGAGGGCCCGGCGGCTTGGGCGGCGGCTTCTCGACCGGCGGCGATTCGATGACGCGAGTCTCCGACATCGGGCGCTGGCGCAATTGCTCCGCCATTTTCTGAAGTCGCTGATCGACCAGGTAGTTGATGGTGCCCGGCTCGTCGACGCTCCCGGCGCGCACCCCGGTCAGCAACTCGATTCCCTGGTCGATAGTGTCAACCGGAAAAATGTGGAACGTGCCGCGGTTGATCGCGGCCAAGGTTTCGGGGTCTAGCATGAGGTTGACCAGGTTGACACGCGGGACCATCACGCCTTGGGTTCCGGTGAGCCCGACGGCCTTACACACGCGGTAGAAGCCTTCGACCTTTTCGTTGACGCCGCCAATCGCCTGCACGGTGCCGTGCTGGTCGACCGAGCCGGTGACGGCGAAGTTCTGGCGAATCGCGACACCGCTAAGCGCGGAGAGCAGCGCGTAGAGCTCGGTAGAGCTGGCGCTATCACCGTCGATCCCGGAGTACGACTGCTCGAAGCAGATGCTCGCGGTCATCGCGATCGGATGCGATTGTGCGAAGCGCGCGCGCAGGAACCCGCCCAGGATCATGATTCCCTTGTCGTGCGTCGAGCCTGACAGTCGCGCCTCGCGCTCGATGTTGATCACGCCTGCCTGCCCCAGTGCGACAGTTGCCGTCACCCGCGAGGGGCGCCCGAAGCTGTAGCCGCCGACGTCGAGCACCGCCAGCCCATTGATCTGGCCGACGATCGAGCCCTCGATCTGCACCACCAGCGTGCCGCGGGCGATCAGACGGCGAATTTCTTCTTCGATCCAGTTGAGGCGCAGGACGCGCTCGGTGAGTGCTCGCTCGACGTGCTCGGCGGTTACGAGCGTCGCGCCGGTACGCGCGGTGCCGGCTTGCACCGCTCCCGCGCCGCGCGCGAAGTACGACGACTCACGCGCAAGGTCGTCGATGGGTTCGAGGCTCGCGCTGATGCGGGTGCGCTCGCCCGCGATTCTCATCCCGAACTCGACGATGCGCCGCAGCGCGCTCGCGTCGAATTCGCCAAGGTGCTCGCGCCGCGCCAGCGCGCCGACCCGCGCGGCGTAGCTCGCCGCGGCGGCGCGGTCGGCGTCGACCACCGGGCGCATCTCGGCCTTGACCTTGAACAGCTCGGAAAACTCGGGGTCATAAAAGTAAAGCATGTTGTAGAGGTACGCGCCGCCGAGCCCGACGACCTTGTTACGGATCTCGATCGGCTGGGGCTTGAGCCCGCTCACCGAAAAAAACGGGAACGGCTCGAAGGTCTCGGGCGTCATGCGCCCCGACTTGAGGCTGCGCTTGAGCGTCTTCCACACGCCCGGCTCGACCACCGCGTCTTCGAGGTCGAGGATCAGAAATCCGCCGTGCGCTTTCAGAAACGAGCCGCCGATGATGCGCATGAAATTGGTGCCCGAGCGCCCGAGCGGATCGATCCAGCGCTCGATGGTGCCGAACAGGTTGCGGTAGGTCGGCGCATCCTCGCTGACCACCGGCGCGCCGTGGGTCTCCGAATTGTCGACCATCAGATTGACCTGGTACTCGAACCAGCGCGCGCCGTCGTCGTCGGGCGCCGGGCGCTGCGGAACTCCAGGCTGCTCGCCGGCCTGCGCCTCGCGGAAGCGCTCGAGATGGCTCAGCATGTGCTCGGCTACGTCGTCGAGATAGTCGGCCACCGCGGGATTATTGAAATGTTGCTTGATCTCGATCACCGACGGCGTGATCAGCCGCGCCGCGAACGATCGCTCGATGGCGCGGATGTCGTCGACCAGCTCGCGCATCATCTCCTGCTGGCGCATCATCAGGTTGCCGAGCTCGTCCTGGAGCTCCGACTGCGCCTTGGCCAGGCGCTCGCGCTCAGGCTCCGGCTTGGCCGTCATCGCGGCGTTGAGCGCCTCGGGCGACTCCGGCATCTTGCCGTCGATCAACGGAATGAAAACCACGCCGCCCTGAGTGGACTGGATCGCGAAACCGCGCTCGCGCGCGTGCGTCTCGAGGTTGGCAAACAGCTCCTGCCCGCGCTTGTTGTACTTATCGCGCAGCGCGGTGCGTTCCTGATCGAAATCCTCGCGCCGAAATGCCTTGGGCAATTGCTCGAGCACGAAGTTGACCAGCTCTTTCATCCGCGCCTGCAGCTCGCGGCCCTGGCCCGCTTCCAGATAGATCGCCGCGGGCTCCTCGGGGCTCTTGAAGTTGTTGACGTAGACCCAGTCGCCGGGAGTCGGCATGGTCGCCGCTTTTTCCTGGAGCAGACGCAGCACCGACTCACGCTCCTGGCGCGAGCGCATCCCGCTCACGAACACGTTGTAGCCGGGCGCCTCAATTCCGATTGCCAGGCGCACCGCGTCGAGCGCGCGCTGCTGCCCGAGCAATTCGTCGCTGTCCCCAGTGGCGGCCGCGCGCATCAGCTCGTCGGCATCCAGCGGCAGCTCCGGGCGCAACTCGGCGGCAGTCAGCTCGGCGCGAGGCGCGGCAGGCACCAGCGCGACAGGGGCGGCGGCGGGCGTGGAATCGGTTTTTGAATCGGCGCGCGCATCGGTGCGCGCGTCCGGTCGGTCGTCGTGCTCAGCCATGAGGGCGAGTGCCGGCGCGTGCGCGCCTAGCTTTCCTTGAGAGCGATTCGGCGGCTCTTGCGCTTGGGCAGGTTGATGACGAGCGTGTCTTTGATCGCGGTGGTGGTCGCGGTTGCGGCCGAGGTTTCAATTTCCTGAACGAATGAGAATGAGCTCTCCAGGGTTCCGCGAATTCCGCCCGGCGCGCGCACGGTGAGCCGATGCGCAGTCACCTCTGCGTCGATTTTGCTGCGATCCACGCCGCGCACGGCGACGCGGACTTCGTATCGGTCGCCATGATCGAAAATTTCGGAGCGCTCGAACTCGTCGCGCTCTTCGCCGCATTGCCATGGGTCGATGAGCAACTCGTCGAAGAATTCGTCGAACGTTCGCGCGAAGTCGGCGAGCGTCAAGCCGCGTATTTTTTGCGCCACCGGAACTGAACCTCGGTCCGATTGTAGTGCGTCGTGCAGGCCGCGGTCGAGCCTCTGCGAGGCCGGCAAAGCGCGCCGCCTGGCCGGCTTGCCCCGCGAACCATCGCAGGTTATGGTTCGGTCCATGCCGACATTCACGAAAATTCTCGCCGCCACCGACTTTTCCGAGGACTCGACGCTGGCGCTCGGCTATGCCGAGGAGCTGGCGCGAAAGTTTGGCGCCGAGATTATCGTCCTACACGTCGACCAGCCGCTGGCGCCGGTGATGGCCGCTCCGGAGTTGGGCCCCGCGATGGATTTGGGCGCTATGACCCAGATTGCCGAAGAGCAGCGGATGCTGGCGCAGCGCGAGCTCGATAAGATCGCGACCCGACTGCGCGACGGCGGGCTCAAGGCGCGCCCGCAGCTCAAGGTGGGATCGCCATTTCTGGAGGTTATCCACACCGCGCAGGCCGACGGCGCCGATCTGATCGTGATGGGCACGCACGGGCGCACCGGGCTGGTGCACGTCCTGATGGGCAGCGTGGCCGAGCGCGTAGTGCAGAAGGCGCACTGCCCGGTGCTCACGATTCGGCATCCGGATCGCAAGTTCAAGCATCCGCTCGAGAAGTAGACGCGATCGCACGCGCGAATTTTCGGGCGGGTCTGTTCACTGCCGGCCGCTGCAGCAGCGTTTCGACCTATTTGGCCCCAAAGCGCGGCGCGCGCTTTTCCTGAAACGCCCGAATCCCCTCTTTGAAATCGTCCGATTCGGTCATCATCTGCATCGCGGCGTCGTTCTCGCGGATTGCGGTCGCGAGGTCGGTGAACAGATGCTGATAGATCATCTTCTTGGCGGTCGCGACGCCGAGCGGCGAGCACTTGTGCGCGATCTCCTTTGCGGTCGTGCGCGCCACGTCCATCAACTGGTCGTGGGGCACCACGCGATTTACCAGGCCCATCTCGAGCGCCTCGTTCGCCTCGACCAGCCGGCCGGTTATCGCGAGCTCGGCCGCGCGCGCTACTCCGACAATTCGCGGCAGCATCCAGCTCGCGCCGTGCTCGATCGCAAGGCCGCGCTGGGTGAAGATCAGGCCCATGCGCGCGCGGTCCGAGGCGATCCTGATGTCCTGGTAGAGACAGGTGGTGAAACCCAACCCGACGCACGCGCCGTTGATCGCGCCGATCACCGGCTTGCCCAGCCCAAGCAGCCACGAATATTGCGTGCGGTAGTCGGCGCGCTGCCCAGCGAGCCATTCGTCCTGCTTGAACGGCGTGCCCGCCGCCGCGCGTCCGGCCGCGATGTCGTTCAGGTTGCCCATGTCGGCGCCTGCGCAGTACGCGCGGCCGGCGCCGGTCAGGATAATCGCGCCGATCTGCGGATCACGCTCAGCATCCATGACGGCGGTGCGCATCTCGGCGCCCATTTTGGGCGTCCATGCATTGAGTTTCTCGGGCCGGTTCATGGTGACGGTGGCGACCCGGTCGGCTTTTTCGTAGATGATTTCGGCAAAGTCCATGTGCGTCCTCCGCTATGCTGCAGAGACCCGATCAAAGCACTTCGCCGGCCAGATTTCTAATCAGACCACCAACCGCGCCGCGCCCGCAAAATCCACCCAGCGACGCTTTCCTCGCCGTCCAGCGGCTGTTACTACACCCCTGATGCGTTCGGCACCTGTCACTCGTCCGCGCGCCGCGCTTGCGATGCGTTCGCGAGCTGCGCTTGCGTCCCTGTGCGTATCCGCGTTGCTCGCGCTCCTTGCGATCCTGCCCGCGGCTGTCCGGCGCGCGAATGCGCAAGCGGCTGCGCCCGCTGCGACCCCCGACGCCTCTGTGGTGGCGCGCCGCGCGATGGTGGTCTCGGAGAGCGCGCAGGCCACCGCCGCGGGCGTGGAAATTCTGCGCCACGGCGGCAATGCCGTCGATGCGGCGTGCGCAACCTCGCTGGCGATGGGAGTCACCAATCCCGCCGCGTCCGGAATCGGCGGCGGCGGCTTCATGCTCATCTACATGGCGGCGACCAAGCAATTGTACGCGCTCGACTTCCGCGAACGCGCGCCGCTGAAGGCGAGCCCGACCATGTTTGTGCGCGGCGGGCATCCCGATGAAACGCTCGCGCAGAACGGAATTCTCGCGGTCGCAGTACCCGGCGAGATCGCCGGCATCGACGCGGCGCTGAAACGGTTCGGCGTGATGAAGTTTCAAACCGTCGCAGGCCCGGCGATAAAGCTGGCGCGCGACGGGTTTCCAGCAAGTCCGCATCTGGCGGGCGAGATTGAGCACTTCGCGCCGAAGCTCGCCACCGATCCGGGGCTGCGCGAAGTTTTTCTGAAACCCGACGGGTCGGCTCCCAAAGCGGGCGACACCATCGTCGCGAAAAATCTCGCCGCGACGCTGGCGAGTCTCGGCAACGATCCCGTCACCAACTTCTATCGTGGCCCGATTGCCGCCGCGATAGCCGCGTTCATGACCGCGCACGGCGGAATCGTGAGCACCACCGACCTCGCGCAATTCCGTCCCGACTGGCGCGACCCGCTCCATCGCGGCTACGAGGGCTACCAGGTCTACACGATACCGCCGCCGTCGTCGGGCGGCGTGCTGCTGGAGATGCTCGGGATGCTCGAAGGCGGGAAGCTCGGCGGCCTGGGCGTAGACTCGCCGCCGTATTTGGCGCGGCTGATTGAGGTGATGCGCCAGGGGTTCGAAGACCGCGAGCAATACGGCGACCCGGCGTACGTGAACGTCCCGCTGTTCAAAATGCTCTCGCCGGAGCACGTCAATGAACTTCGCGAACGCGCGCTCCACGGCGGTAAGACTCCGGGCGCCGCGCCCTCGCCGCCGGACCACGGCACCTCGAACCTGCTGGTGGTCGACAGCCTGGGCGATGTAGTTGCGCTGACCACGACCATCAACACGCCTTTCGGCGCGAAGGTCACGGTTCCCAAGCTGGGAATTCTGCTCAACGACGAGATGGACGATTTTGCGGTCGCGCGAGGAGTCCAGAATGCGTACAAGCTCGAAGGTGAGACCGCCAATCTGATCATGCCGGGCAAGCGTCCGCTCTCGAGCATGACTCCGATCATTGTGATGAAGGATGGCAACCCGGTTATGACCGCGGGCGGCTGGGGGGTCCCACGATTTTGTCCGGCGTGTTGCAGGTCACGCTGAATATCCTCGACTCGCACATGAGTCCGGCGCAGGCGGTAGCGGAGCCGCGGATTCACGAGCAGGGTTCGCCCGACGTCGTGATCGTCGAGCAGGCGATGCCGGCGGCGACGCAAAAAGAGCTCGCGCAGATGGGCTACAAGCTGCGCGTGGTGTCGAACCTGGGAGCAGTCAGCGCGATCACGATCGAGCCGGGGAATATCCGCGGCGCATCGGACCCGCGCAAAGGCGGCGGCGCTGCCGGCTATTGATTCTTCTCGACGGTTCCAAAACTGAAGGTAAATATGCCGGCGGAGACGGTGTGGTAGTTCCTGCCTCTGTGCAGGAAATCACGGTCCAGCTCGCGCGCGATCTCCGCGTCAGCGGTCTCGGGTGAGACGCCGCGCCTGACTAGAGTCTGCCGCCAGCGCTCGATCTCGGCAGGGTCGGTCGGCTGATAGCCAAGTCCCTCGCTGCACAACGCCGCAAGGAGCAACTCCTTGTCGGGGGTATCCACAGGAGGAAAGAGCGTGACTACTGAATCGCTGATGCGAGCCTGCACGTTCTTCAATCCCAGCCGATGCATCAGGAGCGGCGTCTTCATCCCGAGGTTGTAGTCGACCCCGGTCTCGCGCCGGATGCTGCGATTGACGGTCTGGAAGACTTCCAGATGAAGATTTTCCTGCTCGCCGGATTCCTCGATATGGAGCAACGCGTTGTGTGCGTTGCGGTTCGCGTCGCACGTGATCAGCAGTCCGCCGGGCCGCGTGACGCGGATCATCTCGCGGAGTACGCGCTCGGGATCTGACACGTGCATGAGAACCAGATGAGCGATCGCCAGGTCGAAGCATCCGCTGCGCAGCGGGGCGTAGGAGACCTCGCCGCGCAGGAACGAGGCCGGATAGGGAGATTCGGCGAAGAGCTGCATCCCCTGGGAGAGGAGATTGGCGGCGGAGTCCAAGCCGGTGTACGAGCTACCTTTGGCGAGCAGCGGCAGCAGCATCGAGGCGAAGCGGCCATAGCCGCATCCGAACTCCGCCACTTTGAGCGGCTGGAGGTCGATTCGCCAGACATTGTTGACCAGAAACTCGAGATAATCGGCGTTATGAGTGAGCACCCGGCTCGCGCGCAGGGACTCGAATTTGTCCTCCCAACTTTCCGGCATGTTGAGCGTCCCCTCGCGCAGATTCTCTCAGCAGGCAGCCGCGATTGCCATGACGCAGAAGTCGGTACTGAAAGCAGCGGTGACCCCTGCACTTACTATCTATACAAGAGCCGGCTCCTTCGTCGCCGGCGGACGGGTGGTGCCTGCTCCGAAACCTCATCATTCAATCGTGTCTGGGTGTGCTTTTTGGCGCGGGCACCGACGGTTAGACTCAATCTTCATGTCGCAGCCCGCGCATAGCGCCGAATCTGCTTCGCCGGAGCCGGAATTCGGCGCAGCCGCCGTGCGAATCGCGGGGCTGCCGGCGCTCGAGCTGGGAGCGGTCCTCGCGCTCGCCGCAGTGGTCTTCTCTTTCCATCTCGGAAGCTACGGCCTGTGGGAACCGGATGAGGCGCGCTATGCGGAAATCGCACGCGAGATGCTCGCCACGCGCGACTTCGTCGTCCCGCATCTCAACTACGTCGCATACGTCGAGAAGCCGCCGCTGCTTTACTGGCTGACCGCGCTTTCATTCAGCGTGTTCGGGCCGACCGAGTTCGCGGCGCGACTGTGGGTAGCGATCGCCGCGATTGGCGGCGTGCTCGCCACCTATATTTTCACGCTCCGCACGTTCGGACGCGGACATGCGATGCTGGCGGGTGCGATTCTCGCCACCGCGCCGCTCTATGCCGTGATGGCGCAGGTGCTGACCACGGACATGCTCCTCACGGCGCTGGTGACCGTGGCGATGTTCTCGTTCTACCTGCACTGGCGCGAGGGCGGCCGCTGGTGCTGGATTTTTTACGCCGCGATGGGTCTCGCGATCCTCGCCAAGGGACCGGTGGGCGCGGCGCTGCCGATCATTGCGGCACTTGTGTTTCTCGCCTGGCAGCGCGATCTCGGCGCGGTGCGCCGCTTCCAAGTGATTCCCGGCCTGGCGCTGACGATCGTGATCGCAGCGCCGTGGTTCATCGTGATCGCGATTCGCGAGCCCGGCTTCTTTGATTTTTACTTCGTAGGCGAGCATCTCCGCCGCGCGTTCGAGTCCGACTACAGTCACGGCGGCCCGTTCTGGTACTACGTGCCAGTCGTGTTCATCGGGTTGCTGCCCTACTCGATGCTGGTGCCGTTTCTCACCTGGCGCGCGATGACGCCGAATCCGGCGCGGCGCTTCTGCGTGGCCGCGGCGGTGGTGATCTTCGCGCTGTTTTCATTGGCGGGCGCCAAGCTGGTTCCGTATGTCCTGCCCGCGATGGCGCCGCTCAGCGTTTTGCTCGCGGACGGGATCATTTCATGCGCATATCCGGACCGAATCGTACGCGGTCCTCTGCGGGTGCCGGACTCGCGAATTTTGACGGAAGCCGGGCCGCTGCTAGGCCTGCTCGGCGCGGGTGCGTTTATCGCCGGGGTCGCGGCGCCTTCGATGCACAATCACTATGCGATCCTCGCACAACCTGCGATCTTCGCCGCAGGCGCGGTGCTGACGATCGGGGGCGTCGCGGTCGCCGCTGCCTTTTACACGCGGCGAACCGGCACGGGACTTATCGCGTTGGTGCTGGTGGTCGCATCGACGCTGCTTGCTCTCAGCTATGCGCGAATCGAGGTCGAGCCGGAAAGATCGTACGCGAGGCTCAGCCGCGCGGTTGCTCAGCGGGCGGGCGGCGCGACCCTCATTTGTTACCATCGTTACGTGCAGGCGCTGCCGTTTTACACGGGCCGGCGCGTTATCCTGGTCGGGGGGCTCACCGAGCTGCGCTTCGGCGCGCAGCGCGCGCCCGACCGGCATGACTGGTTCTTCACCACCGACGCCGAGCTGATGCATCTGTGGCAGCAGCGCGGCGACGCGGTGCTGGTAATCGACGCCGCCGACCTGTTGCGGCTGCAGCCACAACTCGAACCGTTCACGGTGATCGCGGCGGAAGGCCGCAAGCGCGCGATCCTGAAAAGTCGTGAGCCGATCGCGAGCAACTGAAACGCCGGCGTCCGCGCGGGTTGGCGCCGGACCGGCCGTGAGTCCCGGCGCGGGCGTCGCGCCCACCGGCGCGGGCGGCGCGAAAAAATACGGCGCCTTCGCGCTTCGCGCCGCGCTCGGCGTGGCGATCGTCGCGATACTGCTGTGGCATTACGATCCGCGTCCGGTACTGCGCACGCTGACTCGCGAGCATACGGTCAACTTCGCGGCGGCGCTCGCGATATATGTGGCGGGACAGGTGATGTCGGCGTATCGATGGCGCCTGCTGGCCGCGATGGTGAATATACGAGGCCGGTTCGCGGAGTTTTTCACCTACTACTTCATCGGGATGTTCACCAACCTGTTCGTGCCAGGACTGGTGGGTGGCGATGCGGCGCGCGCGGTCTACCTGGGCCGGCGCCACGGCCGTCTTGGCGACGCGTTCGCATCGGTACTCGCGGACCGCGGGATCGGGCTGATCGCGATGTTCTGGCTGGCCGCATTCGCGGCGATGTTCATGAACGGGTCGGCGCTGCCGCCGGCGGTGACGCGTCCCGCGATCGCGGTGGGCGTGATCGCGCTGGGGGGATTTCTCGCCGCTCCGCTGATCGCGCGCCTGCTCCCTCTTTTGCCCGCGATAATCCGGCGCGCGGCGGGTTTGGCCGCGCCGTATCTGCATCACCCCGCCGCGACGCTGCCCGCCGCGTTCCTCTCGCTGGTCCTCCAGGTATCGATCGCGGTGGCGCAATGGATCGTAGCGCGCGGCCTGGGCGTCAAGGCGCCCATTGCGCTGTTTGTTTTGTGCGTGCCCATAGCGAACCTGTTCACCGCGATCCCGATCACGCTGAACGGACTCGGAATCAGAGAGACCGCTTACGTCGCGCTGTTCGGGATGGCTGGGATGAGCAAGAACGACGCGATCGCGATCGGGCTTTTGTGGTTCGCGGTGACGATGCTCGGCGGACTCACCGGAGTTTACGCATTCGTGACGACGCCGCTGCCGCCGATAATTTCGACCGAGGTGGAACCGGGTCAACCCTGAACTGTTCAGGGTTACGACGCGTGGGTTATCGAGCGACAATCATGCATTGGGAATTGCATGCAAAGAAGCGTGGCACGAATTCAGGCGCATAGCGGGATAAGGGCGTTTTCGTGAAAAAGAAACGAGTGCGGCCAATCGCGATCGCCGTCATCACCAACGGCGATCGCATGCTGGTCGCAGAAGGTTACGACGAGGTCAAGCGCAAGACGTTCTATCGGCCGCTCGGCGGCAAGATCGAGTTCGGCGAGCATGGCGCGGAGACGATCGCGCGCGAGCTGGAGGAAGAGCTCGGCGTTGAGGTTATCAATCCACGCTACCTCGGAGCGCTGGAGAGCATCTACGATTTCAACGGCAAGCGCGGACATGAAATCGTGCTCGTCTATGCTGCCGACCTCGCCGACCGGTCACTGTACCGGCAGGAGAAAATCGACCATCGCGACCGCGACGGCGTCCGGTTCCGAGGGATTTGGAAGGCGCTGAGCGACTTCAGCGAGGGGGCGATCCTGTACCCGGAGGGCCTGCTGGAGCTGCTGCGCGACGCGCCGTTAGAGAAAAACCGAGCAGTTGACAAGTAAATTCGACATCCTTGCGCTCGCTTGGGCTGATTTATATAGTGCGACTAACCAAGCGGACAGGCACCGGGAGTTGCGCCTCTTATGGATGTGATGAAGACCCTCTTCCTGAACCCACCTTCTTACGACGATTTCGATGGCGGTGCGGGTAGCCGCTACCAGGCGACGCGCGAGGTGTGGTCGTTCTGGTATCCGACTTGGCTCGCGTATCCCGCGGGGATGATTCCCGGTGCGCGCCTGCTCGACGCGCCGCCGCATAACTACACGGTCGAGATGACGGTCAACGAGGCGAAGAACTACGACCTGGTCGTGGTCCATACCTCGACGCCGTCGCTGCGGATGGACCTGCGGACGGCGGAGTCGATCAAGGCGGCGAATCCGGACTGCATCATCGCGTTCGTCGGCGGGCATCCGACCGCGCGTCCCGAGGAAGTCCTCAAGTTTTCGAGCGCGGTCGACATCGCGGCGCGCAAGGAGTTCGACCATTCGATGGTCGAGGTAGCCGAGGGCCGCGAGTGGAGCACGATCGGGGGCATCAGCTATCGCGCGAACGACGCGATCCATCACAATCCCGATCGCTCGCCGCTCACCGACGAAGAGCTGGACAAGCTGCCGTTCGTCACCGAGGTCTACGAAAATAATCTCGACTACCTGAAGTACAACAGTCCGTACTGCCAGTATCCATACGTCTCGATGTACACGGGACGCGGATGTCCGGCGAAGTGCACGTTCTGCCTGTGGCCGCAGGTCACCCAGGGGCATCGCTATCGCGTGCGCAGTCCGGAGAACGTGTTCGAGGAAGTGTCGGCGATGAAGGCCAAGTTCCCCAAGATGAAGGAGCTGTTCTTCGACGACGACACGTTCACCGCCGACCCGGCGCGCGCGCGGAAGATCGCGCAGCTGCTGAAGCCGCTCGGCATCACGTGGTCGACCAACTCGCGCGCGAACGTCGATTACGAAACGCTCAAGATTCTGAAGGAAGGCGGGCTGCGGCTGTTTGTGGTCGGCTACGAAACCGGCAACGCGCAAATCCTGAAGAACATCAAGAAGGGCGTGGGCCTCGAGCGCGCGCGGCGGTTTACTCGCGACTGCCGCGAGCTCGGCATCCTGATCCACGGGACTTTCATTCTCGGGCTGCCCGGCGAGACCAAGGAGACGATCGCGGAGTCGATGCGGTTTGCGCAGGAGATGGATTGCGAGACGATCCAGGTATCGCTCGCGTCGCCGTATCCGGGCACCGAGCTGTTCGACTACGTGACCAAAAATGGCTTCCTGGCGGTCGATCCATTGCTCGATGGCGACGGCTACCAGAAATGCACGATCACGTATCCGGGGTTGAGCAACGACGAGATCTACGGCGCCGTCGAGCGCTTCTACCGAAGTTTTTATTTCCGTCCGCGCTACATCTTCAAGTCGGTGCGCAAGATGATCAAGTCGCCGGATGAGCGCAAACGGATGTTGAAAGAAGGGATGCAATTTCTTTCCACGATGCGCCAGCGCCGCCATCAGTTGGGTCAGCACGCGGCGGCCTGAATCTATTCACGGGCATCACATGAAACGGGCGATCGCCGCGCTTGTCCGCGTCGCGCCCTGAAACCAGTCGCGTTGCCGTGATGATTTACGTTCAGGAACTGTCATTCGCGTGTGTGGTCACCGCGCTCTGCTACTATCTCGCATCGACGATCGCGGCTTTGATGTTCGTGCGGCGCTCCAAGCGCAAGATGCCCGCGCTACCGAAGGTCGCGCCGCGGGTAGCGGTCCTGAAACCGCTGCATGGGCTGACCTACAGTCTCGTCGAGAATCTGGTGACCTACCTCGAGAACTCGTACCCGCGCGCCGAGTATTACTTTGGCGTCTCTGGATACGACGATCGCGCAGCGGAAGTACCGGTCGTGCTGCGCACCCGCTACCAGTTCAGCAACATCACGCTGGTGATCGGCGAGGAGCCGGGATGCACAAACCACAAGGTGGGCGCGCTGATCAAGATGGCGGACCGCGCGTCGAAGGCGGAAATATTCGTGCTCAGCGACGCGGACGTCTCGGTCTCACCGGACCATCTGCGGCGGCTGGTCGGTGAACTGATCGCGGACGACCGCGTCGGCATCGTCACCTGCGCGTACCGCGCGCGCCCGATCGGCACGTTCGCATCGCGGCTCGAGGCACTGTTCGTGAATACCGACTTTCTGCCGCAGGCGCTGCTGTCCAGCTCGATCGAGCGCCTGCGTCACGCGTTCGGCGCTACGATCGCGATCAAGCGCGAGGCGCTGGAAGCGATCGGCGGCTTCCGCGCGCTCCAGGATGTGCTCGCCGATGACTACTACATCGGCAACAAAGCCGCCAAAGCCGGCTGGCGCGTGCGACTGTCGAGCTCGCTGGTCACGGTCGCCTGTGAAGAAAAGACCTTCGGAGAATTCTGGCGACATCAGCTGCGCTGGGCGCGCACCTATCGCACCGCGCGCCCGGTGAGCCTCGCGACCATCGTCACTCACGGGCCGTTCTGGGCACTGGTCGGCTTCTTTGCTTCGATCGGCACTCCTCTCAGCTTGCTGGCTTTTTGGATCATGTTGGCCGTATTCGGGGCACGGATCGCGATGTCCGCACTGCTGCTGAACAGAGTGGTAAAACTGAAAGATTTGACCAGTGACCTCGCGCTGGTGCCGGTCAGGGATTTGCTCAGTACGGCGATCTGGTTCGCGAGCCTGCTCAGCAACAAAGTCGTGTGGGCGGGAAGGCGCTTCAAGGTTCGCCGCGACGGCGCGATGCGCGAGCTGAAGGCCTAAGAGGCGGCGACAGCTCGCTGCTTCCTTGTCCCGTGCGCACAAAATCGCAACCGCGATCGTCCGCTATCTTTTTCTGAAATCCTGCGGCTAAAGCCCAGCGACTAAAAGTTCGACTTCGGGACCGGCAGCCCTGGGACGTCGGCGCGAGTCTTCAATATCGTTCCCTTGCGCGCCGGATCGTCGCTGTTGTCGGCTGTCACGATGTATAAGTCCATCATGTCGCGTCCGCCGAACACGAGACTGGTTACCATGTTGGCCGGTACTTTGATCCGTTTCTTGACCGTGCCGTCCGATTTGAAATGAACCACCTCGCCGGCGCGCACCACGGCGACCCACGCGCCGCCCTCGGCATCGACCGCCATCCCATCGGGCATTCCCGCGGGCATCTTCGCGAAAACGCGCCGGTCCTTGACGCTGCCGTCAGCCGCTACGTCATAGACCCACAGCGCACTGGTGGTGGAGTCGCTATGGTACAGGAGCTTGCGATCGGGACTCAGGCCGAGGCCATTGGTCACCTCGATGCCGTCCCATAACTTGGTCGCGCGCCCGGGCGGATCGACGCGGAACAAGCTTCCCGGCGTCGGCTTGTTATTGCTCAACGGATCGAAGTTTAGGCTACCGACGTAGACGCGACCGCGATCGTCAGTGGTGAGATCATTGAGGCCCTGCAGCGGCTTGCCTTCCCATTCGACAAACAGGTCGCGGCTCTTGCCGGTCTTGTCGTCGAAGTGAATCAGTCCGCGCCCGGTAAGCACCAAGCCGCCCGACTGGTTGAAGATCATGCCGCCGACGCCCTTGCGCTTCGGGATGACCGTTTCGACCTTGCCGTCGGGACTTCGCCGATAAACGCCGCCATTCGGCACGTCGCTGAAATACAGCCGTCCTTGATCGTCGACGCGCGGCGCTTCGAGCAATCCGAAGCCGCTTGCCAGGGTCTCGAATTCCATGACTCGATTCCTCCTGCTCGCGGTTTACCACGGATACGCGCCGCTCGGCGAGCGCGCGACAGTCCTGCTCAGGCGATCGGCGTGATCCAGGACTCGTCTTGTGCATGTCGGCGCGGCGCAGGCGGGTGTGGCAGAGATAGATTAGCGCCGGCTGCAGGATACGGGTCAGAACCATGATCGCAAGTGCGCCGCCGATCACGACGATCGCCAGTGGGCGCTGGGTCTGCGCACCGATCCGCGTCGAGAGCGCCGCCGGCAGCAATCCAACGCATCCACGATGTCGGTCATCATTGCCGCGCGCAACCTGCGGTCGGAACCCATGATGATCGATTCAATGAACGGATGGCCCTCGTCCCAAAGCTGCCGGATGTAGAAGCTGAGCAAAATCCCGTCCATTGCGGCGATGCCGAAAATCGAGATGAATCCCGACCGCGGCGGAGACGCTGAACGGCGTGTCGGTGATAATCAAGCCCAAGAATGCCGCCCAGGCATGCGACCGGAATCTGCGCCATGATGATGAAAGTGTCGATGAGCGAAGTGGTCGCGCCGTAAAGCACGCCCGCGATAAGTAATAGAGCGAAGGGAACCACCACCATCAGGCGGCGATTGGCGGCCTGCAATTCGCCGTATTCACCCGTCCATTGCAAATGCATCGCCCTGAGGCAAATGAATTTTCCGGGCCACCCGTTTCTTCGCTTCGACGACCGCGCTTTGCAGATCGCGTCCGGCTACCGCAAATTTAATCGGAACGTATCGCTCCAGATCCTCGCGATAGATGAGTGGACGCGCCCTCCGTGCGTCTCGATGGTGGCGACCTGCTCGAGCGGCATATTCCCGCCGGATGGAACGTCACGCGAATCTGGCGCATGGCGTCGAGGCTCTTCGATATTCGGGCTTCCATCGCACGACCAGATTGAAGCGTCGGTCGCCCTCGAGCACCTGCGGTGGCGCGCTGACCTCCGATCGCCGCCTGCACGACGGCGTCCACGTCGCCGGACATTCAGCCCGTAGCGCGCAGCACGCCGCGCGATCGGGCTCAATGACCATGTTGGGCTGACCCAGCGATCGGAACACCGCCGTGTCGACCATACCCGGATACCTGGTCCATCACTTCCTTCACGCGGTTCGCGGTGGCTTCAATGCTTCCAGCGATGTCCCGAACACCTTGACGGCGTTCGCCCCCTTTTACACCTGTCAATGCTTCATTGACGTTATCCTCGATGTTCTGTGAGTAGCCGAAACCGACGCCCGGGAATCGCCGGCGCAGTTTCGGCGTCGATCTCCTTCACCAGCTCGGCTTTGTCGATCCCGGAGGGCCACTGGCTGTCGGGTCTCAGATCGACGGAAAATTCGATGCTGTAAAAGCCCGTGGTCTCGGTGCCATCGTCAGGACGTCCGAGTTGTGAAACCACTGTCGTCACTTCCGGGAATGACATGAACACCTGACGCATCCTGGACACCAGCTTCGCGCCCTGATCGAGCGAGACGGTCTGTGGCATTGTCGCATGCGCCCAGATGTTGCCCTCCTCCAGCTTGGGCAGAAACTGGCCGCCCAGCAGCGGAAACAGCGACAAAACAGCCAGCACCAGCACGGCTATCAGCGTGAGCGTAAGCCTGCGGCCACTCGAGCACGCGCACGAACAGGCCATGGTAGAACCGCGCGATGGCCGACCAGATTGGATTGTGGGCCGCTCTTAATTCCCTTGGCGAAAAAATACGAGCTCAGCACCGGCGAAAGAGTCACCGCGAGCAGGATCGCGGTGCCCAGCGCGTACGCGTAAGTGTGCGACATTGGCGAGAAGATCACGCCCTCGACCCCTCGCATCGTGAACAGCGGCAGAAATGCGATCACAAAGATGATGGTCGAGAAGAGCATCGGAGTCACCGACTTCCTGCGCCGCGTCGCTGGATTCGAGAGCCGCACGCTTTCGCTGCGCAGTTCCTCGGCGGTGAGAGTGCGTTCGATGTTCTCGATCACGATGACAGTGGTGTCGATGATTATTCCGAAGTCGATGGCGCCGAGCGAGATCAGGTTGGCCGGCGTGTCGCCGACATGCATCAGCGTGAAAGCCCCGCACAGGGCCAATGGGATATTGATCGCGGCGATGATCGCGGCGCGCATGTTGCCGAGGAAAAAGACCAGCACCAGGAACACCAGCGCCATCCCAACGGTCAGGTTTTCCAGCACCGTCCGCAGGGTCGTATCAACCAGCCCGGTGCGATCGTAGTAGGGCGCCACCTTGTAGCCCGCGGGCATCATCCCAGAGGAGTTCAGTCTCCCTACCTTGGCCTCGACCCCTTTCAACGTCTGCAGCGTGTTGCCGTATTTGCGCATCAGGACGATCCCGGTCACCACTTCGTCCTGGTTGTTCATCCCGACGATGCCGAGCCGCGGCGCGTAGCCGATATCGACGTCCGCGACGTTTTCAACGCGCACCGGAGTCGCTTTACTGACCGAGAGGACGATGTTGCGAATGTCGTCGAGCGAATGTATGAAGCCGAGGCCGCGGACGTCGAACGCCTGCTCGCCGACGGTAAGATAGTTGCCGCCCGCGTTGGTGTTGGCGTTGGAGATCGAGCTTAGCAGCGTGGATAGCGGGACCTGGTAGTAGTTCAGTTTATTCGGGTCGACGTCGACGTGGTATTCTTTTGTCAAACCGCCGAAGCCCGAAACGTCGATCACGCCGGGCACGCTCCTGATTTGCTTCTCCAGGATCCAGTCTTCGACCTCCTTTTCACGCATCAGATCATGATCCGGCCCCTGTACCGTGTATCGGTAGATCTCCCCGATCGGATTTTCCGGAGAAATCTGCGGCGTCATTCCCTGGGGCAGCGAGATGAAACTTAATTGGTTGATGGCTCGACGCGATCCCAGTTGTAGTCGCTGTCCCAATCGAAGTAGGCGCGGATGTCGGACAGTCCGTAGAGCGAAATCGATCGCAGTGTCTGCAAGTTGCGGCATGCCACCGAGGCCGAACTCGGTCGGCACCGTGATCAACTTCTCCACTTCCTCGGCACTTAGCCCGTTGGGAAGCGTGAGGATTTCGATCATCGGCTGAACCGGATCGGGATATGCTTCGATGTCGAGCTGGCTGAACGAATAGATACCCGCGATCAACAGCAGGATAGCGATGCCCAGAACACGATACGCTCGCGCAGAGCGAGCGCCATCAGCGCCTGTATCATAGTCGTCTAGCCACGAATGCCTGCCGGCGGGCGCGAAAATCTTAAGAACTCTCGCCGTGGGCCTCATGCCACAGCGCATTGACCTGTAAGGTCTCGCCGGTAACCACCTTGTCGCCCGCCCTAAGGCCCGACACCACGCGCGCGTAGCCCTGCCCGTTCCACGACGCGATACTCACTCTGCGACGCTCGAGTCCGCCCGCTCCATCATCGACGAATGCGAAGTAGCTATTGGTCTCGAACACCAACGCGTCTTGCGGCACCACCAACGCGCTGCCCGGGCGGGTCACAATGCGGACCCGCGCGAGCATCTGCGGTTTGAGTTTGAGCCCGGGGTTGTTCACCGCGCATCGAATCTGCAGCGTATGTGTGTTGGGATCGACGTTCGGACTGATCCGCGCGATAGTACCTTTGAACACGTCCTCCGGGAACGCGGTGGCCACCGCCTCCAGCTCCTGTCCGACTTTTACACGCGACAGATCGCTCTCGTAGAGGTCGCCGGTGATCCAGACCTGCTCCAGGGTGCCGAGTGTGTAGAGCACGTCGCCCGGATTTACCGCCGCGCCGCGCACGGCGTGGTTTTCTACCACCGTGCCGCTGATTGGCGCGCGCATCCAGACCGTCGGGCTCGGCTCGGAGATCGCCCTGATGTCGGCCTCATCCATGCCGAGCAGTTGCAGCTTGCGTTTCGACGCGTCGACCATCGAGGCCGCGAGGTCGCCGGTGCCGTCCACGCCCGGCCCGGTGCTGACTTTGGCAGTCTTCAGCGCCTCCTCGTACTCGGCTTCTCCGGTCATGAAGTCGGGACTATAGAGCGCGACTATCTGCTCGCCGCGCCGCACGTTGTCCCATTGCGAGACCCGAGTCTCTTCGATTCGGCCTTGCACGCGCGAGACGATGGTCGACACGCGCCGATCGTCAAAGGTCACCTGTCCGGTCGTCTCGAGGACGCCGGGCAGCTCGACTTCTTTGACCTCCGCCATCACGACGCCGGGTACGGCGCCGGGTCTGAGCTCCATCACCTCGACTCCCGATTGCCGGACCAGGCGCGGAACCGGGGGCGCCGGCTCGGGAGCGGCGCGGCTCGCGCTCTCCCCCTGACATCCGGCGATCGCCGCCGCAAGTGACAGCGCCAGGATTGCGCGTGTAATGGAGGTGGCGCGGCTCATCGCGGCAGCGGTGCTCCAATCGCCTGCTCGAGCGCGACTTCGCCGGCGAGAAACTGGTTGGCCGCCTGAAGAAAATTTATCCGCGCGTCGTAGTTGCGCTTGAGCGCCCCTGTCAGGCCGTTGAAATCGAGTTTGCCAGACTGGTAACCGATCAACGCGACTTCGAAGTCCTGGCGCGCCAGCGGCGTCAGCGAATCGCGGTACAGGAGCGAGGTCTCATAACCGTACTGCGCCGACCGATACAATGTGGTAACCGCTGCGGCAGTCTGGCTGCGCACCAGGTTCAGGTCGGAACGGGCCGCCTCCAGGTTGACGCGAGCGCGCTCGACATCTTCGTTCTGCTTCAGCCAGAAAAAGAGCGGCACGTTAAATCCGATCGCGATCGAGTGATCCTGGGTCTGACTCGGAAGCGGTGCGAAGTTGGGAACCACGTAGTTGTCGAACTCGTACGCCAGTGTGAAATCGGGCAGATACTCCATCCGGGCGAGACGCAGCGCGGTGTCGGAATTGCGCTCGGTGAGCGCCGCCTCGAGAATCTCCTGGCGCACCGCGGCAGCCTGATCGACCAGTTGCGCGAGCGCCACATGGAGCGGGTCGAGCTGCAGCACGCGATTGACATCGAGCGGCTCCCCGGGCGGGCGGTAGAGAATTTGATTCAGGTTGGTTTCGTCGTTGGCGATCGCGGTGCGGTACTGAAGCTGAAGATTTTTCGCGGCCGCGAGATCGAACTCGGCGCTGATGAAGTCGGTTTGCGTCACCTGGTTTGCGGCATATGAAACCTGTGTAACTTTCAGCACACGCTCCAGGTTCTGCAGGTTTTCGGCGTTAATGGCGGCGAGCGCTTCATCGAGCACTAGTTGGTAATAGGCGGTCTCGGTCGCGGCGCGCACGTCACGAACCGCCGCCTCATATACGAAGCGCGCGATGTCTGCGTTTCGCTTCGCCTGGTCAGTCTGCAGCAGCGCCTTGCCCGGAAACTGGAACGATTCGCTCACGTTGTATTCCCGCAGCGAAGGCCGGCCAAACGGATTCTGCGGGCTATCGTTGTTGGTGTAGGTGAAGATTGGATCGTTGGGGGCGTAGGCCTGCTTGATCGAATGCTCCGCCGAGTCCCACCGATAGCGCGCCCCCTTGATCTGCGGGCTGGATTCCAGCGCCAGTTCGACCAGCTGATTGACCGTAAGCGCCGTCTCGGCCGCCGCGCCCGGGCCCGCCGCCAGCGCAGTCAAAGTCGCTACCGCAAGAGCCAGTATCGATTTTTTAACTCGCATCGGCGCTCCTAGGCCCGCGTCTCCCGGGGCAGTCCGCCAACTGGTACCAGAGCAAGTCGGCGTACCCGCATCTTACGCGGTTAGCGCGCCGGCGTTACGGTCTCAATCCAACCAGTATTAAATCCGTTTGAGCTAAAGAGCGAAAGCGGCCCTGCGGGCGGGCATTTTTGCAGCTTGCAATATATTCAGCGGCACCAGAGCACCGCGCCGGGCCGGGAAGGAAATTATCTGCTCACGCGCTGCTAGCGGACGCCAACTCCGCGCCGCTGCAGCCGCTATTGTCCCGTTACCTTGGCGCTAGCCTTGGCGGCCTGCTGAAGCGATCGCACGAACATCACGACCTGCCACCGTTCATCGATCGACATCGCGTCGTCGTAGGACGGCATCACGACACCGCCGTTGCGGATGGTGCCGTAGATGTAACCGTCGGGCTGGTCCTTGCTGAGGCCGTTCACCAAGTCAGTCGGCGGGCGTGAAAGCAGGTGCGCAACTGAGCCATTGCCACTGCCGCCCGCGCCATGGCATGGCGCGCAATTGTTCAGGAACAGCGCTTTGCCATGCTCGAGTCTCGCGGCCGTCGGTGTTAGCGGATTGTGTAGGGTCGCCGCCGCCTGCTCGCGGCTCATCGGCGGCTCGCCGCCGTGGACCGGCAGCGTGTCGGACGGAGTCACGCGCGGCGCCGACGCGAGCGGCTGGACTTCGGGGCCGCGGAACATGTCGATGCTCCACGGAAAGGCATGTGCACGCGGCGCCGCGGCGAGCAGGAATGCGCCAGCGGCGATGATCGCGCCGACGGCGAACGCGGCTTGCGATACGCTCGCGTGGGTGCGAGAGGTGGTGGCTCGCTTCACAGACGCCCTGTTCTCAACAGCCGTTTCCGGCCGCCTCCGACCTTAGCCGCCCAGCCGTGCGCGACGCAAAGTCGCGATCGCGTTAGGCCGCGGCGCTGGCGAGCGCGCTGGTCTTGAACTCCAGCCCGCGCGGACCGGCCTCGACCTTGACGTGCGAGCCGTCGCGGATTTCGCCGCTGATAATTTTGCGTCCCAGCGCCGTCTCCAACTCACGTTGGATGAGCCGCTTGAGCGGCCGCGCTCCAAACGAAGGATCGTAGCCGCGCTCGGCCAAGTAATCGCGCGCCTTGTCGGTAAGCTCGAGCTCGATCTTGCGCTCCTCGAGCCGCTTACGGAGACGCCCGAGCTGAATCTCGACGATCTTGCCGAGCTCGTCACGGGTGAGCGGATGAAACACGACTATCTCGTCGACGCGATTGAGGAACTCGGGGCGGAAATGGCCGCGCAGCACCTCGAGCGCCTGCTCCTTCATCCGTTCGTAGTCCTTGCCTTTGAAGCTCAGGATGATCTGGCTAGCGATATTGGAGGTCATGATCACGACGGTGTTGCGGAAATCCACCGTGCGGCCGTGGCCGTCGGTGAGCCGGCCGTCGTCGAGCAACTGGAGCAGGATGTTGAACACGTCGGCGTGCGCTTTTTCGATCTCGTCGAACAGGACAACCGAGAACGGACGCCGGCGCACGGCCTCGGTCAACTGGCCGCCTTCGTCGAAGCCAACATAGCCGGGAGGCGCGCCTACCAGCCGCGACACGGTGTGCTTCTCCATGTATTCGGACATGTCGATGCGGATCATCGCGGCCTCGTCGTCGAACAAATACTCGGCCAGCGCGCGCGCCAGTTCGGTTTTGCCCACCCCGGTCGGACCCAGGAAAATGAACGAGCCTATCGGACGGTTGGGATCCTTGAGCCCCGAGCGCGCGCGAATCACCGCGTCGGAAACCGCGGACACCGCCTCATCCTGGCCTATCACGCGGGCATGCAGATGATCCTCGAGATGCGCGAGCTTCTGCACCTCGCCTTCCAGCAGGCGCGAGACCGGAACTCCCGTCCATCGCGAAACCACTGCAGCGATATCGTCCTCGTCGACTTCTTCCTTGATCAGCCGGGCGCCGCCGCCGTGCTTCTTGATCAGCTTCTCTTCCTCGTCCGCGAGCTGTTTCTCCAGCGTGGCGAGTTTGCCGTACTGAAGTTCAGCGACTTTGTTGAGATCGTAGTCGCGCTTGGCCTTCTCGATGTCTTTTTTGGTCTGCTCAATCTCGGCCTTGATCTTGGCGAGCTTCTCGAGACCGCCTTTTTCGGTCTGCCACTGCGCCTGCAGCTCGGCGCGCCGTTCCTTGATCTCGGCGAGTTCCTTCTCCAGCTTCTGGAGCCGGTCGCGCGAGGCCTGGTCGGTTTCGCGCTTGAGCGCGGCCTGCTCAATTTCGAGCTGCATCACGCGCCGGTTCACCTCGTCGATCTCCACCGGCATCGATTCCTTCTCGGTGCGGAGCTTGGCGGCCGCTTCGTCGACCAGATCGATTGCCTTGTCGGGCAGGAAGCGATCGGTGATGTAGCGCTTGGAGAGCACCGCAGCGGTCACCAGCGCAGAATCCTTGATCCGGATCCCGTGATGAACCTCGTAGCGCTCCTTAAGCCCGCGCAGGATCGAGATGGTGTCTTCGACGCTGGGTTCTTCGACCATGACCGGCTGGAAACGCCGCTCGAGGGCCGCATCCTTTTCGATATGCTTGCGGTACTCATCGAGCGTGGTCGCGCCGATGCAATGTAATTCGCCGCGCGCAAGCATCGGCTTCAGAAGGTTGGACGCATCCATCGCTCCCTCCGCCGCGCCCGCGCCGACGACCGTATGCAACTCATCAATGAAAAGAATTATTTCGCCGGAAGATTCCTGGACTTCCTTGAGCACCGCCTTGAGGCGTTCCTCGAACTCGCCGCGGAACTTGGCGCCGGCGATCAACGCACCCATGTCCAGTGACACCAGCTTGTGGTTCTTGAGCCCCTCGGGAACGTCGCCCGCCACGATGCGCTGCGCGAGTCCCTCGACGATTGCGGTCTTGCCGACTCCCGGCTCTCCGATCAGGACCGGATTGTTCTTGGTGCGCCGCGAGAGCACCTGTATGGTGCGGCGAATCTCCTCGTCGCGGCCAATTACGGGGTCGAGCTTGCCTTGTGCCGCAAGCTTGGTGAGGTCGCGCCCATAGCGCTCCAGCGCCTGGTAGGTCGCCTCGGGATTGGCCGAGGTGACGCGCTGATTTCCGCGCACCTGCTTCAGCACGCTCATCAGCTTGTCGTGGGTGAGTCCCGCCTCGCGCAGAATTTTCGAGGCGGCGCCCGGCTCATCCAGCATCGCGATCAGCACGTGCTCGACGGAGACGTATTCGTCCTTCAGCTTGCCCGCTTCCTGCTCGGCGCGCGCCAGCACGCGTCCCAAGCGCTGAGTCGCATAGACCTGTGCACTATCCGAGCCGCCGCCGGTCACCTGCGGGATTTTCTTGAGCTCGGCCTCGAGCTTGCGGAGCACCGCCGCGCGATCGATTCCGGTGAGATTCAGAATCGACGCGGCAAGTCCGTCGTTCTCGGCGAGGAGGGCGGCCGCCAGGTGCTCGACATCGACGGCCTGATTGTGCGCGGTCAGCGCGGCATTCTGCGCGCTGCTGAGCGCTTCTTGTAGTTTTTCAGTGAATTTATTTGTGGCCATTCCGGTCAGGTACTCCTAGAGAAAATAATCATCGTCGGCTGGCTGGCAACCCGGAGCGCGGCCCTTTTTTGACTATACGCCTTTGCTGGTTATTCAGATCGAGCTATTTCACCTCGCCGATCCCGATTTTTCCGCCCCAGAGCGCCGCAAGCCGCTCGGCGCCTGCCCGCCCCTGCCGCAGTCCCTCGCGAGCGGAATCGCCGCGCCGGCTCGCATCCATCAAATTGATGCCGAAGGCCTTGGCGCTGCCATCGTCGGGCGTGATCAATTCGACGCGTGCACCGCCCTCACGAAGCGTCTTCAATTCCCGCTCGAGCGTGCGGCGAAATGGCTCCGCCATCGGCGAATCGAGCATCGCGGCGGAGGTCACCGACACTACCAACACCACGTCGTAGCCCTTCGCGACGTCGGCGTTAGTCGCCGAGCGCATCCCGCCGTCGACATAGCGCCGGCCTTTGATTGTGATCGGCGGGAACACTCCCGGCACGCTGCAACTCGACGCGACCGCGCGCGTCACGCCGACTCCGGATTCCCGGTTCCACACCACGAACGAGCCGTCCGCGGCATCTACCGCGGTGCAGGCGTATGGCCGTTTCGGCCACGCGTCGTCGGGAAGCCCATTCAATCCCCGGCCGAAGCCGCTGATGAACGCCTCCTCGCTGATCGTTTTGGCTTGCAGCGCCCACGCGCCAATTTCGGCCCTCACCTGCTCGGCGGGACGAGCGCCGGAAATCGCTTCCTGCATCTTCGTAATCAAAACCGTCAGGTCCGGCGCTGGCGGCGCGGGTTGGTTCGACGACGACGGACTGGTCGCAGCGGGCTCGGCCGGCGCAAGGTACGGCGCCGCGAGCGTCGATGGCGCTTGCCCCATCGCGAGCTGCGCGCCCACGAATGATCCTGCCGAGGTGCCCATGATGAAATCGGCCTTCGACAGATCTACGCCGCGTTCGGCCAGTCCGGCGAGCAACCCCGATTCCCACGCGATGCCGACCGGGCCGCCTCCGCCCAGTACCAATGCTCTCGTTGTCATGCGTTCTCCTTCCCTCGATGCCTTCGGATTTTCGACTCAGACCTGCTGCGCAATCTGCCAGCCGAGCCGCGCGCTGAACCCCGCCCTGCGCCCGCGCTCTTCCGCGTCGGGGCCAGCGGCGGTGCCGATCTTCGCGCGCATCGCGATCCCTTGCGAGATCGCGGCGCCGCGAAACAACGCAAAGGCGACAAAGAACAGAAAGTCGTTCACGTTCGCGCGCCCGAACCTGCGGCAGTACGCCGCGAGATATTTCTCTTCGCTCGGAATTCCGATCGCGGCCAAATCCTGCCCTTGCAAGCTGCCGCCGTCCTCGACGTCCGCCGGGTAGTGATAGGCGAGACAATTCCACGCGAGGTCGGCCAGCGGATGTCCGAGCGTCGAAAGTTCCCAATCGAGCACCGCTACGATGCGCGGCTCGGTCGGATGGACAATCAAATTCGCGAGGCGGAAGTCGCCGTGCGCGATGCTGGTTTCGTCGGGCGGAATGTGACTCGGCAACCATTCCATGAGCCGGTCCATCTCCGGGATCGGATCGATCACTGACGCCTGGTACTGCTTGGTCCAGCGCGCGATCTGCCGTTCCACGTAAGCCTGCGGCCTTCCGTAGTCACCGAGGCCCACCGCGCGAAAATCGACTTTATGCAGCGCCGCGAGCGTTTCGTTCATCGAATCATAAACCGCCGCGCGCTCATCGCGGTTCAGCTCCGGGAGCAGCGGCGCGGTAAAGATGCGTCCCGCGACGTAGTCCATGATGAAAAATGCCGTGCCGATGACGCTGGTGTCTTCGCATAGCAGATGAGTTCGCGGAACCGGCACGGCGGTCGGCGCCAGCGCGGTGATGATGCGATACTCGCGCTCGACCTGATGCGCCGATTGCAGCAGCGTCCCGGGCGGCTTCTTGCGCATCACCAGTCGCGCATCGCGAGTCTCCAGCATAAAAGTCGGATTCGACTGCCCGCCCACGAATTGCTGCACCGTCAGCGGGCCTCGAAACCCGGGCATATGTTCGGTCAAATATTGCGTCAGGCGCGCCTCATCGAAACGATGATTGGCGCGAACTGGTGTTAAGGTCGTTTCGATAGTCATGTTTCAGGCTCCGATGCCTTCGCTTCGAATCCAGGCTTCCGCTGGCGCAGAATAGCCCTTTCACCCGCAAACCTGTTAGCCAGAAAACGCTGGCCCGGACGAGTTCGAGGGCGTGACTAACGTTGGAATCGCGGCGATGAAAGGCTCGTACGCAGGTAAGCTCAAGCTCGAGGACAAGCGGCCGCCCGAGCACTACAAGATGATCGTCGACGCCAAGGGCAAGCAGGGCTGTGTGCGCGGCGCAGGGGATGATGCTCGGGCAGTTTTCGCCGCGGCCGAGGCGGAGCTCAAGGCACAGTCGCAAGGCAAGGTCGCCCGCCAGGACATCCTGATAAATTTCTGGCGCTATCTGATGCGGCTGCTAAGTGGGCGCGTCACGCGCCCGTGACCGCTCCACGAGCCAACGCGGCGTGCGCGATCAACCGATCGGACTGCTGCGCCGGCGCTGTGCGCAACCGTCCGCTCGGCTCGCGGCCGGAATGAGTCTGCGCCGATGTACCCTTGCGTGCCGGATCATCCGGATGCCTCCGTTCCGGCCCGGGCGACGCAAGCAGTAGATGACGGCCGTTGCGGACGATGGTTCCTTCACGCGTCATCTCCGCCAGGAGCTTGCCCACCATCGGGCGCGAGCTTCCGATCATCTCGGCCAACTCCTCTTGCGCGAGCTCGGGGGTAAGCAGGACTCCGCGCGCGTCAGGCACCCCGAAGCGCCTGGCGAGTTCTTCGAGCACGAACTCGAGACGCTTGCGGAGCGACATGCCCAGGAAGGCCGTGTAGCGATGTGCGACCAGCGACCAAATCGAGTTGGTCGCTTCGAGCAGCCGGAGGATCGCTTCGGGCTCGAGTCCCTTGAACACTTCGAAAATGTGGTGGCGCGTGAACAACGCGACGCAGCAGTTGGTCAATGCCCTCGCTTCGAAGAGCTGCGAGCGCACACCGCCGTCGGCTACGTCCGCGTAGCCAACCAAATCACCCGGACCGGCGAGCTCGACCAGCACGCGATCGCTCCCACCCCGCGAGCTGTAGACCTTGACCAGGCCGCTCAGCACCGCGAAGACGACGTCGGCGGGTGACCCGGTCGAAAACAGCTCCGCACCGCGGCGATACTGCACCATCGTATGCCGCTCGAGAAGCGCGGTGACGGCGGCGCGCGGCATGCCCAGATCCGACAGCCGGGCAGCCAACCGATCGGTAGTCGGCGTCGGTATTTGCGGATTCATGGAACTCATCGCTCGGAGCGCGCGTCTCTGTCGCATGGAGCAGGTAAGGTGAAAATCACCCGATCGTTCGACATTCCGAGCGTGCAATGAACTCTACTTTTTGTAGAAGAAGTGAGCCGCCAAGTCAAGCGAAAAATATGTTGCAGCGGCGCAACACGAAGTCAGGCGCCCGCGATCGTCATCTCGGAAATCTTGAGCGTGGGCGCGGCCACCGACGAGCGCCAATGCAGATCGCTGCCGATCATCTCGATCGCGGTCAGCATCTCGCTTAAATTTCCCGCGATGGTGATTTCCTGCACCGGATAGGCGAGCTGGCCGTCCTCGATCCACATCCCGCCTGCGCCGCGCGAGTAGTCGCCGGTCGCGAGGTTCACCCCGAAGCCGATAGTCTCGGTGAGGTAAAGTCCCTGTTTCACCGAGCCGATTATCTGCTCGGGCGAATAGTTCCCGGGCTCCAGGTAGAGATTGGTCGAGGATACGGTCGGCGCTTCCCCGACCGAGCGCGAGGCGTTGCCAGTCGGCTTCAGCTTGAGCTTGCGCGCCGAGTAGCTGTCGAGCAAATAGGTCGCCAGCGTGCCGCGCTCGACCAGGCTCTTGCGGTTAGTCGGCAACCCTTCGCCGTCGAACGGTTTCGAGCCGAGCGCGCCCGGCATCAGCGCGTCGTCGATGATAGTGACGCCCGGCGCCGCGATTTGTTGCCCGAGTTTGCCGATAAGAAACGAAGCGCCCCGATACAGCGACGGTCCCGACGCCGCGCCCGCGACGGTGCGGACCAGGCCGGCCGCCATATCGGGATCGTAAACCACCGGCGCCCGGATGGTCTTAATCTTGCGCGCGCCTAGGCGTCGGATCGCCCGCTTGGCGGCGGTGACTCCGACCGACTCGGCATCCTCGAGCTTTTCGAAGCGGCGATTGGCGGTGTACCAATAGCTGACCTGCATCTGGTCGCCGTCCTGCGCGATCGGCGCGACCGTCAGGCTGAACGAGCTTCCCGCATATTCCCCGGAAAATCCCTGGCTGTTCGCAAACAGAATCCGATGCTGTCCGGAATGGAATTCGGCGCCTTCGGAATTTTTGATTCTTGGATCGAAACTGGTCGCGGCGCGCTCCGCCTTGCGCGCGATTTCGAGCGCGCGATCAGCGTCGATTATTCCGTGATCAGGATCGCTGAGCCCGAGCTCGGGAATCGAATGCGGATGCAGCGCCGGGTCGGGCAGCCCGGCCCACGGGTCGGACGCGGTGAGCCGCGCCATCTCCACCGTGTGGCCGATAAATTCCGCGAGCGAATCGCGCTTGAGCTCGGCGGTCGACGCGGTCGCCGATGATTGTCCCGCGAACACGCGGATGCCGAGCCTGCGCTCGCGCGAGCTCTTGAGCTTCTCGACTTCGCCCAGCCGCACGCCCGCGCCAATCGATTCACCCGAGACGCACAGCACTTCAGCCGCGCTCGCACCGCGCTTGCGCGCTTCGCCAAGCGCCCACTCGGCAAGCCCGCTATCGAATTGTTCTCCGTTGTTCATCGCGTAATCCGCTGCCTCTCAGGCGCGTGTGCCGCCGACCGTGATTCCATCGATTCGAATCGTCGGCAGCCCGACGCCCACCGGCACCGTTTGCCCGTCCTTGCCGCACAGCCCGATTCCGGAGTCGAGCGCGAGGTCGTTGGCGACCATTGTAACGCGCGTCAGCACGTCGGGGCCGTTGCCGATCAGCGTCGCGCCCTTCACCGGCCGCGTCACCTTGCCGTCTTCGATCAGGTACGCCTCGCTCACCGAGAACACGAACTTGCCGCTGGTGATATCGACCTGGCCACCGGCCATGCTGACCGCATAGAGGCCGTGCTTCACCGACTTGATGACGTCCTCAGGCGCCGAGTCGCCTGCGAGCATGAAGGTGTTGGTCATCCGCGGCATCGGCGAATGCGCGAAGCTCTCGCGCCGGCCGTTGCCGGTCGGCTCCATCTTCATGAGCCGCGCATTGAGCCGGTCCTGCAAATAGCCGCGCAGAATTCCTTTTTCGATCAGCACGGTGCGCGAGGTCGGGGTGCCCTCGTCGTCGAAGTTGAGACTGCCGCGCCGATTGGCGATGGTGCCGTCGTCGATCACGGTGCAAAGTTCGCTCGCGACCTTCTGGCCGATTCGATTCGCGAACGCGGAGGTGCCCTTGCGATTGAAGTCGCCTTCCAGCCCGTGGCCGATCGCCTCGTGCAGCAGGATCCCGGGCCATCCGGGAGCGAGCACCACCACCATCTCGCCCGCGGGCGCATCATCGGCGTCGAGGTTCACGATCGCCTGGCGCGCCGCCTCGCGCGCGTACTCGCGCCAGCGCTCGCCCTCGAAGAAGTAGCGATGCTCGACGCGTCCGCCGCCGCCGTGGCTGCCGATCTGGCGGCCACCCTTGCCGTCCTCGGCGATGACCGACACGTTGAGGCGGCACAGCGGCTGAATATCGGCGGCGACGCGGCCCTCGCTGTTCACGATCATCACCATCTTGCGCTCCGCCGTGATCGACGCCATCACATTTTTCACGCGCGGATCGTAGGCGCGCGCGACCTTGTCGATTTCGCTGAGCAGTTTGGCGCGCTCGGCGAGCGGAATTTCCAGCGGCGTGGTTTCCACGTCGTAGAGCCGATGATGCGGCGCGGGCGCGCCGACCTGCACCGCGGCCGGCGCTGTGCCGCTCTGGTCGGCGATCGCGCGCGCCGCCTCGGCAGCCAGGCGCATCCGATCGATAGTGACTTCGTCGGAGTATGCGTAGCCGGTGCGATCCTCGGCGCATACGCGCACGCCGACGCCCTGGCTAACGCTCTTCGAGGTGTGATTCACCATCGATTCCTCGAGCGCGAGACCTTCGGCGTCGCGATACTCGAAGTACAAGTCCGCGTAGTCGGCCTTGCGCTCGAGCGCGGTGCCGAGGATCCGCTCGAAGGAGCGTTCGTTCATTCCAAAGCGAGTGAGGAAAAACTTTTCGGGAGCCGCTAATTCATTTGCCATTGCGAATTGCCGCCTCTGCCCTTGAGCTTAACAGAGCGCCGCTCTCGGTAGAAAGGCACGATTGAAGCGGTGCCGCATCGAGGTTCGTTTGCGGTCTTTTTGTGAGCGAACGACGCTGGTGGCGGCGGACCGCAACTGGGCTTAAGATTCCCGCGATGCCAACGGCGACGCGAGAGACGCTCGCGATGGTCGACGGGCTGATGCTCGAGCTTATCGATCAGCAGGAGCGCAAGGTGCTGGAGATGGGGCGGCGGATCCATGCCGGGCTCACGGCGGAAGACATCCGCAATCCGCAGGATTTTCCTGATCTGATGCGCAGCGGCGAATGGAACTTCGAGGACGGAATCCTGGCCGGGCTCCGGAGCGCGCACATGGCTCTTAGAGCCAAAATGCTGGAGCTGATGCCGTAAGCACCGCCAGGCCGGCTGCCGGCGCGATCAGCCGGCGGCGGCGGCGCGGCGCTGCGTCACGGGCTGATCCCTGCGAGCCGCCTTCTTGCGCGGCTTCTTGCCCTTGGCTTCGGCCTCGGCGCCAGTGAACTCGATGATCGAGATGGGCGCCGCGTCTCCGCGCCTGACTCCGAACTTGATGACGCGGGTATAGCCGCCGTTGCGATCTTTGAAGCGCGGCGCGATCTCGTCGAACAGCTTCTTGACCGCGTCGCGCGACTGCAGAAAAGCGAACGCGCGCCGGCGCGCCGCGAGGTCGCCCTGCTTGCCGAGCGTCACCATCCGATCGGCAAAGCGGCGCAGGTCCTTTGCCTTCGCGTCGGTGGTGCGGATGCGTTCGTGCGCGATGAGCGAGAGGCAGAGGTTCGCGAACAGCGCCTTCCGATGCGCGGAAGTGCGGCTCAGTTTACGGCCGGTGTTCTGGTGACGCATCGCTTACTCCCAAACGTCGCGCGCCCGCTGCTATGCGGACTCGCGCCGCTCCTGCTCCTCCCACATCTTGTCGAGCTCGCCGCGCGGGGGCAGATTCTCCAGGCGCATGCCGAGCGAGAGGCCCATGTCGGCGAGCACTTCCTTGATCTCATTGAGCGACTTGCGGCCGAAGTTTTTGATCTTGAGCATGTCCTGCTCGGTGCGCTGGACCAGCTCGCCGATATATTTAATGTCGGCGTTCTGCAGCCCGTTGAACGCGCGCACCGAAATCGGCAGCCCCTCGACCGGGCGATAGAGCAGCTCGCTGATGGTGGGCCGCGCTTCCGCCCCCTCGACCGTGCCCGCCGGCGTCTCTGCCTCTTCTTCGACGCCCGCGAAAATCGACATCTGATCGCGCATCACGCGCGCCGCGTAGGTCAAACCGTCGCGCGGCGACACCGAGCCGTCGGTCCACAGTTCCAAAGTGAGACGATCATAGTCGGTGCGCTGGCCGACGCGGGCGTTGGTGACGTTGAAGTTGACCTTGCGAATCGGCGAGTAGATGGCGTCCAGCCGGATGGTGCCGATCGGCTCCTCTTCCTCCTCGACCCGCTCACCGGGGACATAGCCGCGCCCGCGCTTGATGACCAGCTCCATGTCGAGCTCCGCGCCTTTGTCGAGCGTGGCGATGTGCTGGTTGGGCGTTAGAATCTCGAGCGAGGGGCCGCCGCTGATATCAGCCGCGCTGACCGTCGCCTCGCCCTTGACTTTGAGCGTCGCGGTTATCTGGTCGCCTTCGTGAAGACGCAGGCGCACTTCCTTCAGGTTCAGCACGATGTCGGTCACGTCTTCCTTGACGCCGGGCAGAGTCGAAAACTCGTGCAGCACGCCCTTGATGCGGACGGCGGTAATCGCGAAGCCGGGGAGCGAGGAGAGCAGGATGCGCCGGAGCGCGTTGCCGATGGTGATTCCGTAGCCGCGCTCGAGCGGCTCGGCGAAGAACTTCCCGTAGACCGGGGTCAGTTCCTTTTCTTCGAACTCAACTGTCTTGGGTTTGATCAGATCGCGCCAATCGTTCTGCATAATTACCGTTTCCTAAAATAGATTTTCCGGCCGCCGACAAGTCCACCACGGACTCCGCATGGCCGATGGTTACCGCTACCTCGAATAGTGCTCTACGATCAGTTTCTCGCTAATAGGCATGGTGAGATCGGCGCGCACCGGGAGCGCGCGCAACGAGCCGCGGAACTGTTCGCGCTCCAGCGCCATCCACGGCGGCACGCCGCGGCGCTGCGCCATCTCGATCGCTTCGGCGATGACTTTTTTCTGGCGGCTGGCCTCGGCCACGCTGATCACGTCGCCAACTTCGACGAGGAACGAAGGAATGGTCACGCGCTTGCCCTGCACCTGGATATGGCCGTGGCGAACCACCTGGCGCGCCTGCGCGAGCGAGCTCGCGAAGCCGAGCCGATACACGACGTTGTCGAGCCGGCGCTCGAGCAGCACGAGCAGGTTCTCGCCGGTAATCCCGGGCATCCGCTCCGCCACCTCGAAGTAGTGCGAGAACTGCGTCTCGAGCAGTCCGTAGATACGCTTGACCTTCTGCTTCTCGCGAAGCCGGATCGCGAACTCGGAAAAGCGCGTGCGCGACTGGCCGTGCGCGCCGGGCGGATAGTTGCGCCGCTCGATCGCGCACTTGTCGCTGTAGCAGCGCTCGCCCTTCAGGAAGAGCTTCAGTCCCTCGCGCCGGCATAGCCGGCATACTGGACCTAAATTTCTTGCCACCTTGTTCTTATTCCTTCGCCGCTAAGTTCGATGCTGGCTCAGACGCGCCGACGCTTTGGCGGACGGCATCCGTTGTGCGGTATCGGCGTCACGTCTTTGATCGAGATGACGCCGAGCCCCGCGGCCTGCAGCGCGCGCACCGCCGATTCGCGACCGCCGCCCGGTCCCTTGACGTGCACGACGACCGCGCGCATCCCGACTTCCGAGCACTTGCGCGCGCACGCCTCCGCCGCCATCTGCGCTGCGAACGGCGTGCCCTTGCGCGATCCTTTGAAGCCCACCGACCCTGCGCTCGCCCACGCGACGACCATCCCCTGCTGATCGGTGATCGTCACGATCGTATTGTTGAACGTCGCATGCACGTGCGCGACGCCCTCGGGCACCGACCGCCGCGTGCGACGGCGTCGCGGCGCGGGCGCCGCTGCTCCCGCTGCCCCGGCCGCTCCAGGAGCGGCCGCCGCTGCGGCAGCGCCTGCGGCTGGCGCGCCTTTCTCAGTCGCGACGGTCGCCGCCGCCGGCTTCTTTTCCGGCGCGGCCTTCGGTTCTTTGCTCTCTTCAGCCATTCGATTCTCTTCTCGATCTCAAGTTGCGATCGCTATCCCTTCGGCGGCGCCATCTTTTTCCCGGCTACGATCTTGCGCGGCCCCTTGCGCGTACGCGCGTTGGTATGCGTGCGCTGGCCACGTACCGGCAGACTGCGCCGATGCCGGATGCCGCGGTAGCATCCCAGGTCCATCAGCCGCTTGATCGCCTGCTGCACGTCGCGACGCAGGTCGCCCTCGACCTCGAAGTCGGTGTCGATGATCTGCCGGATGCGCACCTGCTCGTCGGCGCTCAGATCGTCGGTCTTGCGCGCGACGTCAACCTTCGCTTGATTCAGGATCTTGATCGCCGACGGCCGCCCGATTCCGTAAATATAGGTCAGCGCGATTTCCATCCGCTTGTTCTTCGGCAGCTCGACTCCCGCTATGCGTGCCATCGCAAAATCCTCTTACAGCTTTTCGCTCAACCCTGGCGCTGCTTGTGACGCGGGTTGGAGCACAACACGCGCACGACGCCTTCGCGCCGCACCACCTTGCAGTTCTTGCAGATTTTTTTTACCGATGCCCGGACTTTCATTTTCGATTCCTGTTCTGATTCCGCTCGCGCTTGCCCTAGCGCATCCGATACGTGATCCGCCCGCGCGTCAGGTCGTACGGCGACAGCTCGACGGTGACCTTGTCGCCGGGCAGGATTTTTATGTAATGCATCCGCATCTTGCCCGAGATATGCGCGAGCACCTTGTGCCCGTTTTCCAACGTGACGCGAAACACCGCGTTGGGCAGTGCCTCGTTGACGGTTCCCTGTACTTCGATCGCGTCGCCCTTAGACATTTCCCAGCTCGCTCAGGATTAATGGCCCGTTGGATGTGATCGCGATGGAGTGCTCGAAGTGGGCCGATAGTTTACCGTCCGCCGTCACCGCAGTCCATCCATCCCTTAGTATCTCCAATTCCGGGGTTCCCTCGTTGACCATCGGCTCGATCGCGATCGCCATCCCCTCGACCAGCCGTGGATTCGGCATCCCGCGCCGAAAATAGTTCGGCACCTGCGGATCCTCATGCAGCCGGCGCCCGATCCCGTGGCCCGCGAAATCCGTGACCACCGAAAAGCCCGCGCCCTCGGCCGTCTCCTGCACCGCGATCGCGATGTCGCTGATCCGGTTGCCGATCGTCGCCTTGGCGATCCCGGCGTACAGCGCCTCGCGAGTGACGCGCAGCAGCCGCCGCGTGCTCTCGGGAATTTCGCCGACCGGCACCGTCCGCGCCGAATCGCCGTAAAAACCATTATACACCACGCCGAAGTCCAAACCGACGATGTCGCCGGAGCGAAGTTTGCGCCCCGACGGTATCCCGTGCACGATCTCCTCGTTGACCGACACGCACAGGCTCTTCGGATACACGACGTCGCCGGGCTTGTAGCCCTTGAACGCCGGCTTCGCGCCCTTCTCGTAGGTCAGCCGCTCGGCCATCTTGTCGAGCTCGTCGGTGGTCAGCCCGGGACGCACCGCCGCGACCAGTTGCTCGAGAATCTCCGCGACGATCAGATTCGCCTGGCGCATCACGGCGATCTCTTCCGGGCTCTTGAGCAGGATCATGCTTTCGCCTTGGCCGCGCCGGCCGCCCCGTCGATCGCGTCGAGAATCCGTTTCTGCACGTCGTTGGGGGTTCCCATCCCGTCGATCAGCGCCATCAATCCCATCCGCCCGTAATGGTCGAGCAGCGGCCGCGTGTTGGCGGCGTAGACCTGCAGGCGCATCCTGACCGTGTCCTCGGCGTCGTCGTCGCGCTGGTAGAGTTCTTCGGCGTTGCATTTGTCGCACACATCCATGTTGCGCGGCGGATCGAAAATCACGTGGTACATCGCGCCGCACTTGCCGCAGGTCCGCCGTCCCGAGATGCGCTTGACCAGCTCCTCGTCGGGTACCGTGATCGCGATCACCTTGTCGATCGATTGCTTGCCGCGCTTGAGCATCGATGCCAGCGTCTGCGCCTGATCGACGTTGCGCGGGAAGCCGTCGAGGATGAACCCGCCCCTGGCGTCAGGCTCGGCCAGGCGATTTTCGATAAGGCCCAGCACCAGCTCGTCCGGCACCAGTTCTCCGCGATCCATGAATTCGCGCGCCTTCACGCCCAGCGGGGTCTTGGCGCGTACCGCGGCGCGCAACAGGTCGCCGCTGGCGACTTGCGGAATGCCGAAGCGGTCGTGCAGCATCCGCGCCTGCGTGCCCTTGCCGGCTCCCGGCGGGCCGATCATCACCAATCGCACCGCTCAACCGCCTCGCCTGGACTTCACCCGCCCGCGCTTCATGAAACCTTCATAGTTGCGGCTCAGCAGATGAGTTTCGATTTGCGCGACGGTGTCGAGCGCGACGCCGACCACGATCAGCAGCGCGGTGCCGCCGAAATAAAATGGCACGTTGAACTGCGCGATCAGAATCGTCGGCAGCACGCATACCGCGCTCACGTAAATCGCGCCGCCCAACGTGATCCGCGACAGGATCCGATCGATATATTCCGCCGTGTAGCGGCCCGGCCGGATGCCCGGGATAAAGCCGCCGTACTTTCTTAGATTGTCGGCGACGTCGACCGGGTTGAAGGTGACCGCGGTATAAAAATAACAGAAGAAAACGATCAGGACGACGTACACGACGTCGTAAATCGCGCCGCCCGGAGTCACGTACGCCGCGTAATCCTTGAGCGCAGGCACAAAGGCCGCCAGCGTCGCCGGGAACACCAGGATCGAAGACGCGAAAATCGGCGGGATGACGCCGGAAGTGTTGATCTTGAGCGGCAGATGCGAGGTCTGCCCGCCGTACACGCGACGGCCCACCGTGCGCCGCGCGTATTGCACCGGAATCCGGCGCTGCGCGGTCTCGATATACACGATGAACGCGATTACCGCGGCGGCGACCGCAAGGATGAAGATCAGCAAAAAGATGCTCATCTCGCCCTCACGCACGAACTGCACCGTGGTGCCCAGCGCGCTGGGCAGCCGCGCCACGATTCCCGCCATGATGATCAGCGAGATGCCGTTGCCGATTCCGCGCTCGGTGATCTGCTCGCCCAGCCACATCACGAACATGGTGCCGGCGGTCACCGTGATCACCGTCATCGCGATAAAGCTTATCCCCGGGTTGTAAACCACCGAGGCGCCGCCAGGCCCCTGAATTTTCTCCAGCCCGATCGCGATCATGGTGCCCTGCACCAGCGCCAGCAGCACCGTTCCGTAGCGCGTGTACTGCGCGATCTTGCGCCGCCCCGCCTCGCCTTCCTTGTACAGTTCGTCGAGGTACGGCGACGCGACCTTCATCAGGTCCAGGATGATCGCGACCGAGATGTACGGCATGATGCCGAGGGCGAAGACCGAAAACCGCTCCAGCGCGCCGCCCGAGAACAGGTTGACCCAGCCGAACATGGTGCCGCGCGCCGCGTCGAAGAACGAGGCGAGCGCCTGCCCGTCGATCCCGGGGGTCGGGACCGCAACTCCAAACCGGTACACCGCCAGCATCAACGCCGTGAAGACCAGCCGGCGGCGCAGTTCCGGGATGCGCGAGGCGTTTGAAAACCCCTCCAGCATTTTACGTCTGGCTTGCCGCTACCAGCTCCGCGGTGCCGCCGGCGGCGGCGATTTTGTCGCGCGCGCTCTTCGAGAACGCGTCCGCGCGCACGTTGAGTTTAAGCTTCAGCTCGCCGTCGCCCAGGATTTTCACCTTGCTCCCGGCCCTGATTATTCCGCGCGCGATCAGCGTCGCCGCATCGACCGTCGCGCCGTCGTCGAAACCATCGAGCCGCGACAGGTTCACTTCCGCATAGCGCTCGCGCCGCAGCTGGTTGCGCTGCAGGCGGCGAAAGCCGCTCTTCGGGATACGCCGCTCCAGCGGCATCTGGCCGCCTTCGTAGCCCGGCGGCGTGTTGCCGTGCGAGCGCGAGCCAAGTCCTTTGTGGCCGCGTCCGGCGGTCTTGCCGTGCCCCGATCCGATCCCGCGCCCCACGCGCCGCTTGCGATGAGTCGAGCCGGGAGCGGGTTTCAAGTCGCTGAGTTTCATCGCAATGGTTAATCCTGCTTCCGAATCCTGGATCTAAATCTATGCTCGCGTCTATCTCGTCTCTGATCTAATCCGATCCGGTCTTTAATTCACTCTTTAATTTCGGCAACCAGATGCCGCAGGCGCTTGACCATCCCCTCGACCTCGGGCGTGCGCTTGAGCTCGCTGGTGCTGCCGAGCTTGCGGAGCCCCAGCCCCTTGACCGTCTCCCGCACCCGCACGTTGGTCCCAATCGGGCTATGCACCAGCTTGATACGAATCGTGTCAGCCATAAAGGTTACTCAACTCGCTCCCCCGTTCAGGCCGCCGCCTCGGGCCGCTCCGGAGCGCGGCCGCGTAGCCGCGCGATATCCTCGTAACTGCGCAGCGCCGTCAGCGCCTCGAGCGTCGCCTTCACCAGGTTGTGCGGATTGCTGGAGCCCAGCCGCTTGGTCAGGATATTGCGGATCCCGCACAGCTCGACCACCGCGCGCACACCGCCCGCCGCGATAACGCCGGTGCCCTCGGCCGCGGGCCGCAGGATCACGCGGCCGGCGCCGAAATGTCCGATCACTTCGTGCGGTATCGTGCCGTTGCGCAGCGGCACCCGGATGAGGCTCTTCTTGGCGCGCTCGACGCCCTTGCGGATCGCCTCGGGAACTTCGTTGGCCTTGCCCAGGCCGAAGCCCACCAGCCCGTTGTGATCGCCCGCCACCACCAGCGCGCTGAAGCTGAAGCGCCGTCCGCCCTTGACCACCTTCGCCACGCGGTTGATGTGGACGACCTTCTCTTTGATTTCGAGCCCTTGCGGGTCTATGCGTTGAGCCACTGCGCCTTCCTGGAGTTCAGAATTTGAGTCCTGCCTCGCGCGCCGCTTCGGCCAGCGCTTTTATCTTGCCGTGATAGAGAAACCCGTTGCGGTCGAAAACCACGCTGTTGATTCCTCCCTGGATGCAGCGCTCGGCGATGGCCTTGCCGACTGCTTTCGCCGCATCGACGCTGCGCATGCTCTTGAGCCCCTCGCGCACCGTGGCGGTCGCGGTCGAGGCGGCCGCCAGCGTGCGTCCGCTGTCGTCCGAAATGACCTGCGCATAAATATGATGCAGCGAGCGGTAGACCGACAGCCGCGGGCGCTCGTCGCTGCCGCGCGCCTTGCGCCTTACCCGCGAGCGGCGCAATCCGCGTTTTTCTTTTCGTAAAAGAGCCATGCTTGAATCGCCCTACGCCGCGGTCGCGCCGGCTGCCGCCTTGCCGGCCTTGCGGCGGATAGTCTCGGTCGCGTACTTGATGCCCTTGCCCTTGTACGGCTCGGGCGGCCGCAGGCTGCGAATCTCGGCCGCCACGCTGCCCAGCAGTTGGCGGTCCGCGCTCTCCAGCGTCACGATCACCTGGCGCTCGACCTTGGCGGTTACGCCGGGCGGAAGCTGGTAGACAATCGGATGCGAATAGCCGAGCGTGAAATTTATCTGCGCGCCCTTCACTTCCGCGCGATAGCCCACGCCGTTGATCTCGAGCACCCGGGTGAAGCCCTTGCCCACTCCCTCGACCATGTTGGCGATCAGCTTGCGCATCAGGCCGTGCAGCGAGCGCTCCTGGTTGGTGTCGCCGGGACGCTTGACGACCATCTGCCCGTCGTTGAGCTCAACGGTATAGCCCGGGTAGAGCTTCATCTCGAGCTTGCCCTTGGGTCCCTCGACCTTGACCGTGTCGCCCGCAACCTGGGCCTTGACGGTCTTGTCGATTCGTATGGGCAGTCTTCCTATCCGCGACATCGGGTCACCACACCCTGCACAAAATTTCGCCGCCGACCCGTTTGCGCTTAGCCTCGCGCCCGGTCATCACGCCCAGCGGCGTCGACACGATATGCACGCCCATCGCGCCCTTGGCCTTGGCGATCGCATCCGCCCCCGAATAGCGCCGGATACTCGGGCGGCTGACCCGTTGCAGCCCGCGGATCACCGGCTCGCGCGTTGGCGAGTAGCGCAGCCGAATCGCCAGCCGCTTCTTGGGCACTTCGCCCGCGACGTCGACGGACTCCAGGAAGCCTTCGCTCTGCAGCACGCGGCAAATCGCCTCGCGCAGCCGCGAATGCGGCACCTCGAGCTCGTTGTATCGCGCCCGCATCGCGTTGCGGATACGGGTGAGCAATTCTGCGATCGGATCGGTCTGCGACATAATCCTCTCTACCAGCTCGCCTTGACCACGCCCGGCAGCTGTCCGCGCAGCGCGTACTTGCGCAGGCACAAACGGCACATCTTGAAGCGCCGATAGTAGGCGCGCGAGCGCCCGCATAGCGGGCAGCGGTTGTAGGTGCGCACCTTGAACTTTGGCTTGCGGGTCGCCTTTACCCTGAGGCTGGTCTTGGCCATCTAATTATTCCTGCGCCGGCGCCTGGGCGGCTGGTGTCGCTGGCGGCGTTTCCGGCGGCGCTGGCGCCGTTTCTGGCGGCGCTGGCGTTGTATCCGGCGGCGTCGCGGCCGGCGGCCGTTCGACACTCGCGCCGCGGAACGGCATCCCCAGCGTGCGCAACAGCGTCAGCCCCTCGAAGTCGCTCTTGGCGGTCGTCGTGATTGAAATCGTCAGTCCCTTTACCTTGTCGACCTTGTCCAGGTTGAGCTCGGGGAAAATCGTATGCTCGCGGATTCCCAGTGAGTAATTGCCGCGCCCGTCGAACGCCTTGTCGCTCACCCCGCGGAAGTCGCGCACGCGCGGCAGCGCGATATTGACCAGTCGATCGAAAAACTCCCACATCTTTTCGCGCCGCAGCGTCACCATCACGCCAATCGGCATCCCCTCGCGCAGCTTGAAGTTCGATATCGCCTTGCGCGCGCGCGTCAGCACCGGCTTCTGCCCGACGATCTGCTTGATCTCCTCGACCGCGCTGTCGAGCACTTTTACGTTGTCGCGCGCCTCGTTGAGCGCCATGTTCACGGTTATCTTGGCCAGCCGCGGCACCCGCATCCGGTTTTCGATCTTGAGCTCGCGCATCAGCGTGGCCGCAAGCTCGGCCTCGAAGCGGACCTTGAGCCGCGCAGGGATCTTCGGCTCCGGCTCGCGCGGCTTGGCCGGCGCGGCGGGAGCGGCCGCGGCTTGCGCTCCCCCCTTGGCGCGCTTGCCGTCTCCACCCTTAGCGCCGCCCTTGCCGCCTTCGGGACGGTCGGGGCGCTTCTGCTTCTCGCCCTTGGGTCCCTTGTCGGGCTTATCGGTTTTGTCGGCCATTAATCGCTTCCTATCGCCTCGCCGCAGCGCCGGCAAATGCGAGTCTTGTCGTCGGCGGAAATTTTCACTCCGACCCGCACCGGCGCGTTGCAGCGATCGCAAAAAAACATCACGTTGGAAATATCCAGCGGCGCTTCCTTCTCCACGATTCCGCCTGGGCTCGCGGCGCCGCGCGGCTTGGAATGGCGCTTGACCACGTTGAGCCGCTCGACCAGCACGCGTCCCTGCTCGGGAAGCACCTTGAGCACCTTGCCGGTCTTGCCGCGGTCGCGCCCCGCAACGACCATCACCATGTCGTTCTTGCGAATCTTGTACTTCCTGATTTTGGTTTCCGTGCCACTCGCCGCAGCCATCACAGCACCTCCGGCGCCAGCGAGATAATCTTCAAAAATTTCTTGGCCCGCAGCTCGCGCGCGACCGGCCCGAAGATACGGGTGCCAATCGGCTCGTGCTGCGCGTCGAGCAGCACCGCGGAGTTGCCGTCAAAGCGGATATAGCTGCCGTCGTTGCGGCTGATTTCCTTGGCCGTCCGAACGATCACCGCGCGCGTCACGTCGCCCTTCTTCACCTTGGCGTTGGGTATCGCCTCTTTCACCGCGACCACGATCACGTCGCCCACGGTCGCATAGCGCCGCCGCGACCCGCCCAGCACCTTGATGCACATCACCTTGCGGGCGCCGGAGTTGTCGGCAACGTCGAGTATGGATTGAACCTGGATCATGGCAGCCGTTTACAACCTGTCTATCTCTGTCTCGCTTTATCTCGCTCGCTCGCGCCCGCTATCTGAATCTTCGCTAACTGTCTCTGTCTGATTCGCCTGAAACCGGTTATCCGGCCGCCCTCACCAGCACCTTGCTCACGCGCCAGCGCTTGTTCTTGGACAGCGGACGCGATTCGATAATCATCACCCGGTCGCCCTCGCGGCATTCGCTGCGCTCGTCATGCGCCATGAAGCGCGTGCGCCGCTTGATCCGCTTGCCGTAGAGCGGATGCTCGACCAGGCGGTCGACCTGGACCACCACCGTCTTGGTCATCTTGGCCGAGACCACGGTTCCCTCGCGCCGCTTGATTCGCTCGCGCATCAGCTCGCCTTTCCGCCCGCGGCGCCCACAGCGCCGGTCTTTTGCTTCAGCAGCGTCATGATCCGCGCCAGCTCGCGCCGCGCGCGCCGATAATTCGACGCGTTGTCGAGCTGGCTGGTGCGCAGCTTCAAGCGCAGCCGGAAGATTTCCTCGCGGCTCTCGCGTTCCTTGACGCGCAGATCCTCGGGGGTCATCTGTCTGAGCTCGTCAAGCTCCAAGCGTGCCTCCCTCGCGCTGCACCACGATCGTCTTGATCGGCAGCTTGTGCGCCGCCAGGCGCATCGCCTCGTGCGCGGTCGCGGAATCGACCCCTTCCATCTCGAACAGGATCCGCCCCGGCCGCACCACCGCCGTCCAACCCTCGGGCGAGCCCTTGCCCTTGCCCATCCGGGTTTCCGCCGGCTTCTTGGTAAACGGCTTGTCCGGGAAGACCCGAATCCATACCCGCCCGCCGCGCTTGATATGCCGGGTGAGTGCGATTCGCGCCGCTTCCAGGGCGCGCGCGTCGACCCGCGCGGTCTCGGTCGCCTTCAGCCCGAAGTCGCCGAACGCCAGCTCAAGCCCGCGCGACTCTGCGCCGCGGACGCGGCCCTTCTGAATCTTGCGCCACTTGACTTTTTTCGGTTGCAGCATCTGTCGTTACTAACTTCGAGCTACTGACTATTTGACCGTCTACCTATTGACTATTGCCTGCCGGCTACTGACTACTTTCTTCTATCGACTGACTAATACCTGTGACTAATACCTGGCCCACTGGCTATTGCGGCTGCCGCACTACTGCTGCTGCGCGTGCATCCCGGTGCGCTTGGCTTCCTCTTCCTGGCGGGTCAGAATTTCGCCGCGGAAGATCCAAACCTTGACCCCTATCTGTCCGTAAGTCGTGCGCGCCTCCGCAAAACCGTAGGCGACGTCGGCGCGCAGCGTCTGCAAGGGCACGCGGCCCTCGCGGTACCATTCCGAGCGCGCAATCTCGGCGCCGCCCAGCCGCCCCGCGACGTGAACCTTAACGCCCTGCGCGCCCATCCGCATCGCGCGCGTCACCGCCTCCTTCATCGCGCGCCGGAACGCGACCCGCCGCTCGAGCTGCAGCGCGATATTCTCGGCCACCAACTGCGGGTCAAGGTCGGGACGGCGCACCTCGTGAATATTGATGAATGCTTCCTTGCCCTTCATCATCTTCTGAATGTCGGTCTTGAGCTTGTCGATCTCGACACCCTTCTTGCCGATCACGATTCCGGGCCGCGCCGTGTGAATATTGATCTTGGCCTTGTTGGCCATCCGCTCGATCTCGATCCGCGAGATCCCGGCATGGTACAGGCGCTTCTTGATAAACTCGCGCAGATGCAAATCCTCATGCAGCAGGTCTGCGTAGCCGTGATTCGCGTACCATTTCGAGTCCCAGCCCTCGATGATCCCGAGCCGGAGCCCGCGCGGATGTGATTTCTGTCCCATAAAATCCCCTGCTAACCGCGCTCGTCGACGATCACCATCAGATGCGAGGTGCGCTTGAGCAGCGGCGTCGCCATCCCGCGTCCGCGCGGCAGCGACCGCTTCCAGGTCGGCCCGGTGTCGGCCACCGCGCGCTTGATGTAGAGCTTGTCCTCGTCGACGTTCTGCTGGTCGACCGCGTTGGCGACAGCGGCCAGAATCGTTTTGGAGAGAAACCTGGCGCCCTTCTTGGGCGTGAACTCCAGGATCGACAGCGCGTGGCCGACCGGCTTGCCGGCGACCAGGTCGCACACCAGCTTGAGCTTGCGCGGCGAGATCCTGATGTAACGGCTGCGCGATATCGCTTCCATTGGATTAACTTGACTTAACTCAAATTGCCCGCTGCGTTTGTGGTTGCCGCGCCTTTTAAGCCTTGGGCCGTGCCGCCGGAGCTGCTGCCGCGGCCGCGGGCGGCGCTGACGGTATCGAGGCCGACTTGACCTCGCCCTTGCGATCGCCGGCGTGCCCGTGAAAGGTCCGCGTCGGCGAGAACTCGCCGAGCTTGTGACCCACCATGTTTTCCGTGCAGTACACCGGCATGAACTTGTGACCGTTATGCACCGCGAACGTGAGCCCCACCATGTCGGGCGTGATCATCGAGCGGCGCGACCAGGTCCGGATAATCCGCTTGTCGCCCGAGGCCGCGGCGGCGGTCACCTTGCTCTGCAGATGCCCGTCGATGAACGGGCCTTTTTTGGTTGATCTCGGCATCTCAGGAATGCTTCCCGCGCGGCCGGCGGCTCACGATATAGCGGTCCGACGGCTTCTTGCTCCGTGTCTTGTAACCCTTGGCCGGCTGCCCCCACGGCGATTGCGGATGGTTGCCCTTGGAGCGGCCCTCGCCGCCGCCATGCGGATGGTCCACCGGATTCATCGCCACCCCGCGCACGTGCGAGCGCTTGCCCAGATGGCGGCTGCGGCCCGCCTTGCCGATCGAAATATTTTCGAAGTCGATATTGCCGACCTGCCCGAGCGTGGCGCGGCATTCCGCCTGCACCATCCGCTGCTCGCCCGACGGCAGTTTGAGCAGCGCGAACTTTCCTTCCTTGGCCATCAACTGCGCCTGGGTGCCGGCGCTGCGCGCGAGCTGCGCGCCCGCCCCCGGCTTCATCTCGATCGCATGCACGATCGAGCCGAGCGGGATATGGCGCAGCTTGAGCGCGTTGCCCGGCTTGATGTCGGCCTTCTCGCCCGATTCGACCTTGTCGCCGACCTTGAGCCCGACCGGCGCCAGGATATAGCTCTTGTGGCCGTCGGCATAATGCAGCAACGCCAGGTTGGCGGAGCGATTTGGATCGTACTCGAGCGCTGCGACCACCGCCGCCACGCCGTCATGAGTGCGCTTGAAATCGATCAGCCGCAGCCGGCGCTTGTGGCCACCGCCGCGATGGCGCGACGTCATGCGGCCCTGCTTGTTGCGGCCGCCGGTGCGCTTGATCGGCGCCAAGAGGTTTTTCTCCGGCGGCTTGTCGGTGAGGTCCGAAAAATCGGCCACCTGCATGAAGCGCTGTCCGGGGGTGCGCGGATTTAACTGTATGATCGCCATATGATCGTTCGATACTTGCGTTGCTTCGCGTTGTGATCGCCGTCAGCCCTCAGACCCCTTCGAAAAACTCGATCCGGTCGCCCTTCTTGAGCGTCACGTATGCCTTCTTCCAGTCGGTCTTGCGGCCCTTGCTCACTCCGCGGCGGCGCTCCTTGCCCATGAAGTTGCTGGTGCGGACCTTGATCACGGTTACTTTGAAAAGCTGCTCGACCGCGTCGCGAATCCGGTCCTTGCTCGCCTCCTGACGCACCCGGAACACGACCTGGTTGGCCGCCTCGCCCACCGCGGTGCCCTTCTCGGTAATGAGCGGCGCCATGATCAGGCCTTCCAGGCTCATCGCGCGTCTCCAGCTGAATCGGAGTTGGAATTGGAATTTGAATCGACGCGAAGGCGCGCTTCGATCGCGCGCGCCGTCTTGGTCGTCATCAGCAGTTCGTCGTAGTTGAGAATGTCGTAGACGTTGAGTCCCGCCAGCGGCAACAGCTTGTGCCTCGCCAGGTTGCGCGCGGCGCGAAAAAAAACCTCGTCGCCGTCGCTGAAGATGATCAGCGCATGCGCGAGGCCCAGCTTCGCGAGCATCGCCTTGGCCGCCCTGGTCTTGGGCTCGGAGACCTCGAGCGCCTCGACCACCACCAGCTTGCCGGCGCGCGCGCGATCGGAAATCGCGATGCATAGCGCCTGGCGCCAGGCGCGCTTGGGCATCTTGTAGGAATAATCGCGCGGCTGCGGCCCGAAGATCGTTCCGCCGTGACGCCAGATCGGAGAGCGCGTCGAGCCGGCGCGCGCGCGTCCGGTGCCCTTCTGGCGCCAGGGCTTGCGGCCGCCGCCGGAAATCAGACCGCGGGTCTTGGTCGACGCGGTTCCCGAGCGCCGGTTGGCAAGCTGCATCCGCACCGCCTCGTGCAGCAGCGAGCTCGCGCCGTCGTGGCCGAAGACCTCGCCCGCGACTTCCAGCTCGCCGGCGGGCTCGTGCGCCGCCGAAAATAGCGGCAGCTTGACCGGATTCGCCGGCGCCACAGCCTGTGCCTTGCGCTCACCCATTGGCCGCCACCTGGTCGGACTTGCGCCGCGGCCGCGCCGCATGCTCGACGATAACGATCGAATTGTCGGCGCCGGGCACCGAGCCGGTCACCACGATCGCGTTGTCGTCGGGCATAATCTCGACAATCTCAAGATTGAGGATGGAAGCGGTCGCATTGCCCATCTGACCCGCCATCCGCATCCCCTTGCGGACCCGTCCAGGGTAGGAACGGTTGCCAATCGAGCCACCGTGGCGGAAGTACTCGTGGGTGCCGTGGGAGCCGGGAAACCCAGAGAAATGATGGCGTTTTATGACCCCGGCGTAGCCGCGCCCCTTGGATATGCCGCGGATGTCAACCTGGTCGCCCTCCTTAAAAACCTCGCCCGCGCTAATGGCCTGTCCCAGCGCGAGCTCAGCTTGGCCGCGACGGGGGAATTCGGCGGATTTGATGCCGGCTGCGATCTTCGCCTTGGCGAAATGGCCGCGCTCAGGGCTGGTCACGCGCGACAGCTTTTTCTTGCCGAACGTCACCTGTACGGCATCGTAGCCATCGGTGGGCTCGGTCTTGAGCTGGGTCACGGTGCACGGGCCGAGCTGTATCACCGTGACGGCGCGCACGCGTCCGGCGGCATCCGTGAGCTCGGTCATCCCGAGTTTCTTTCCGATTAGTCCGGTAAGCATCGCGGCCTACTCGAGTTTGATCTCCACGTCGACGCCGGCCGCGAGGTCGAGCTTGCCGAGCGCGTCGATGGTCTGCTGCGTCGGCTCCAACACGTCGAGCAGGCGCTTGTGAGTGCGGATCTCGAAATGCTCGCGCGACTTCTTATCGACGTGCGGCGAGCGGTTCACGGTGAAGCGCTCGATTCGGGTCGGCAGCGGGATCGGTCCCGCCACGCGCCCACCGGTGCGCCGGATAGTGTCGACGATCTCGCGCACTGACTGGTCGAGCAGGCGGTAATCGTACGCCTTCAGACGTATGCGTATCTTTTCGTTCATCCTCGATGCCTTGCTCGAATCCTCTGCGCGCCCGCTCCGTTACTTCAGTATTTTCGAGATGACGCCGGCGCCGACCGTGCGGCCGCCCTCGCGGATAGCGAAGCGCAATCCTTCGTCCATCGCGACCGGCGTGATCAGCTCGCCGCTGATCTTGATATTGTCGCCCGGCATCACCATCTCGGTGCCCTCGGGCAGGCTCAGAACTCCCGTCACGTCAGTGGTGCGGAAATAAAACTGCGGGCGGTAGCCGGTGAAGAACGGCGTATGACGGCCGCCTTCGTCCTTGGTCAGGATGTATGCCGACGCCTCGAAGTTGGTGTGCGGGGTAATCGAGCCGGGCTTGGCGAGCACCTGCCCGCGCTCCACGTCCTCGCGCTTGAGGCCGCGCAGCAGCACGCCGATATTGTCGCCCGCCTGTCCCTGGTCGAGAAGCTTGCGGAACATCTCAACGCCAGTCACCACGGTTTTCTGGGTGTCGCGGAAGCCGACGATCTCGACTTCCTCGCCGACCTTGATCTTGCCCTGGTCGACACGCCCGGTGACCACCGTGCCACGGCCGGAGATGGAGAACACGTCTTCGATCGACATCAGGAACGGCTTTTCGATTTCGCGCACCGGCTGCGGCACGTAGTTGTCAACCGCGTCCATCAGCTCGAGAATCGGCTTCCATTCGGGTCCGTCGGCGCTGGCGTTGAGTGCCTTGAGCGCGCTGCCGCGGATGACGGGAACGTCGTCGCCGGGGAAATCGAACTTCTTCAGCAGGTCGCGGACCTCGAGCTCGACGAGGTCGAGCAGCTCGGGATCGTCGACCATGTCGACCTTGTTCATGAACACCACGATCGACGGCACACCGACCTGGTGAGCGAGCAGGATATGCTCGCGCGTCTGCGGCATCGGGCCGTCGTTGGCGGCGACCACCAGGATGGCGCCATCCATCTGCGCGGCGCCGGTGATCATGTTCTTGATGTAATCGGCGTGGCCCGGACAATCGACATGCGCGTAGTGGCGCTTGGCGGTTTCATACTCGACGTGCGCGATCGCGATAGTGATGCCGCGCTCACGTTCCTCGGGCGCCTTATCGATCTGATCGAACGCCATGAAGGTGGCCATCTTCTTGGACGCCAATACCTTGGTGATCGCGGCGGTAAGGGTGGTCTTGCCGTGGTCGATGTGGCCGATCGTGCCGACGTTGGCATGCGGCTTGGTCCGTTCGAATTTCGCCTTGCCCATGGTTTACTCTCCGCTTGGAGGTCTTCTCCTTATTCTTTGCGCGCGCGACAGGTCGCGTACGCTTTAAGCGCGGTCGCCGGTTTCGGCGTTATGCGCTGTCAGTTCCTCAAAAATATTGCGCGGTACGGGTTCGTAGGCCCCGAACTGCATCGTGTAGTTTGCGCGTCCCTGGGTCATCGAGCGCAGCCGCGTCGCGTAGCCGAACATGGTGGCGAGCGGCACGCGCGCCTCGATAACCTGGTTGCCGGTTCGGGTTTCCATGTCCAGGATTTTGCCGCGCCGCCCGCTCAGGTCGCCGATCACTTCGCCCATGAACTCCTGCGGCGTCACCACTTCGACGTCCATCACCGGTTCGAGCAGGATCGCGTCGGCTTTCTCGCACGCTTCCTTGAAGGCGATCGAGCCCGCGATTTTGAACGCGATCTCCGATGAGTCGACTTCGTGGTACTTGCCGTCGAGCAGGGTCGCCTTGAGGTCGACCATCGGATACCCGGCGAGCACGCCGTTTTCCATCGCCTCTTTGACGCCGTCCTCGACCGAGCCGATAAACTGGCGCGGAATCGATCCGCCCTTCGTCCCGTCGACGAACTCGAAGCCAGAGCCCTTGCCGAGCGGCTCGATGCGCAGCTCGACCACGCCGAACTGTCCGTGGCCGCCGGTCTGGCGGACGAAGCGGCCTTCGGCCTCCGAGGCCTTGCGAATCGTTTCGCGATAAGCAACCTGCGGCTTGCCGATATTGGCGTCGACTTTGAACTCGCGCAGCATCCGATCGACGATGATTTCGAGATGCAACTCGCCCATCCCGGCGATGAGCGTCTGCGCGGTCTCCCGATTGACGCTGACCCGGAACGATGGATCCTCTTTGGCGAGCTTCTGCAGCGCCTCGGAGAGCTTCTCCTGGTCGGCCTTGGTCTTGGGCTCGATCGCGATCTGGATGACCGGCGCGGGGAACTCGATCGATTCCAGAATAATCGGATGCTTCTCGTCGCAGATGGTGTCGCCGGTGGTGGTGTCGCGCAGTCCCACCGCGCAGATATCGCCCGCGAAAACTTCCGAAATCTCTTCGCGCTTGTTCGCGTGCATCTTGACCAGGCGCCCGATGCGCTCGCGCTTGCCCTTGGTGGCGTTGAGCACCGAGCTTCCCGACTCGAGCCTTCCCGAGTAGACGCGCACGAAAGTCAGCGTCCCGATGTACGGGTCGGTCATGATCTTGAAGGCGAGCGCCGCGAACGGCGCGTCGTCACGCGGCCAGCGCTCTTCAAGCTTGCCGTCGACCTTGCCGACCACCGGCGGGAGGTCCTTGGGTGATGGCAGGTAGTCGACCACCGCGTCGAGCATCGGCTGCACGCCCTTATTGCGGAACGCGGAGCCCAGCACCACCGGCGTGATCGCGATCTTAAGCGTTGCGGCGCGAATTGCGGCGCGAATCGTCTCGACGTCGGGGACCTTGCCCTCGAGGTAGAGCTCCATGATCTTCTCGTCGTGATCGGCCAGCGTCTCGATCATCTTGTCGCGATAGGCTGCGACCTGCGCTTTCTGGTCCTCGGGTACTTCGACCACGCGGAAGTTCGCGCCGAGACGGTCCTCGTCCCAGATGAGCCCCTGCTGCTCGACGAGATCGATGAGACCGGTGAACTTTTCCTCGCTGCCGATGGGAAGCTGGATGACCAGCGGCGTCGCCTTGAGCTTGTCGCGCATCTCCTGCACGACGCGCTCGAACTCGGCGCCCACGCGGTCCATCTTGTTGATGAACGCGATGCGTGGGACGCGATACTTGTCGGCCTGGCGCCACACAGTTTCCGACTGCGGCTCGACGCCGCCGACCGCGCAAAACACGGCGACCGCGCCGTCGAGGACGCGCAGGCTGCGCTCCACCTCAATGGTGAAATCGACGTGGCCCGGGGTGTCGATGATGTTGATGCGGTGGTCGCGCCAGAAACAGGTAGTTGCGGCCGAAGTTATGGTTATGCCGCGCTCCTGCTCCTGCACCATCCAGTCCATGGTGGCGGTGCCTTCATGCACCTCACCGATCTTGTAGTTGATGCCCGTATAATAGAGCACCCGCTCCGTGGTGGTGGTCTTGCCGGCATCGATATGAGCCATGATGCCGATATTGCGCACCCGTTCTATTGGGGTCTGACGAGCCATCCAAAAATCTCGATTGTTACCAGCGATAGTGGGCAAACGCCTTGTTGGCGTCCGCCATCCGATGAGTATCCTCGCGCTTCTTGACCGCACCACCCCGATTGCCCGCGGCGTCGAGGATTTCCGCCGCCAGCCGCTCTTCCATCGACTTCTCGCCGCGCGCGCGCGAGGCCGTCACCAGCCAGCGCATCGCCAGCGAGTTGCGCCGCACCGGCCGCACTTCGACCGGCACCTGGTAGTTGGCCCCGCCGACCCGGCGCGAGCGCACCTCGACCGCCGGGCGCACGTTCTCGAGCGCGCGCTTGAAGACGACCAGGCCGTCTTCCTTGGAGCGCTCGGCAACGAGGTCGATAGCGCCGTAGAAAATGCGCTCGGAGAGCGATTTCTTCCCGCGCTCCATTACCACGTTCATGAACTTGGCCACGGTGCGATCGTGGAATTTTGGATCCGGAGCAACTTCCCGGACCCGGGCTTGTCCTTTGCGCGACATAAGTCTTTTACTTTGATCTTTTTACTTCGGTTTTTTGGAGCCGTACTTGGAGCGGCTTTTCTTGCGTTCCGTCACGCCAATCGAATCCAGCGTGCCGCGGATGACGTGATAGCGGACGCCGGGCAGATCGCGGACGCGGCCGCCGCGAATCAGCACCACCGAATGCTCCTGCAGGTTGTGACCCACACCCGGGATATAGGTATTCACCTCGATCCCGTTGGAGAGCCGCACGCGCGCGACCTTGCGCAGCGCCGAGTTGGGCTTCTTGGGCGTAGTCGTTTTCACCTGCGTGCATACGCCGCGCTTTTGCGGCGAACCTTCCAGCGCGCGCGCCTTGATCTTGAAGCGCTTCTTGATGCGCGCGTTGCGGATTAGCTGATTGATGCTCGGCACGTAATTCTCAGTTCCTGAAATCCCGAATCTCTAATCTAACCATTCATCGGCCACAGTCTGATCGTTCCCATTTACCGGCCACAAAATTCATCGGCCGCGTCCACTCAGTCATCAGTCATGCCGCGTGGGTGCGGAACCTCAAAGTTCCGGTTGGCGCCCAGGTTTCAACAGGTGCGAACGCGGGTGTTCAAACAAACCCCCCAAGGGCATTCGCGCCCTTGGGGGAAACATCATTATGTATGGTACGGACCCCTTCCTGTCAATCTCCGCCCGGTGCCGGAGCCGCCACGGAGGCCGCGACTGCCTGCAATTCGGGTTTCTCGAGGTCCTCTTCGACCGGCGCGCCTTCCACCTTCAGCACCATCTGATTGTACTGCGGAAGGCCGGTTCCCGCCGGTATCAGCCGGCCCATGATCACGTTTTCTTTGAGCCCGACCAGCCGATCGATCTTGCCGTTGATGGCCGACTCAGTCAGCACCCGGGTGGTTTCCTGGAACGACGCCGCCGAGATGAAGCTCTCGGTGGAGAGCGACGCCTTGGTGATGCCGAGCAGCAGCGGCTCCGCGATTGCAGGCTCGCCGCCCTTGTTCAGCACGCGCGCGTTCTCCTCGTCGAAGCGCCACTTCTCGACCTGGTCGCCGACCAGAAACTCGGTGTCCCCGACTTCCTTGATCCGCACGCGGCGCAGCATCTGGCGCACGATCACTTCGATATGCTTGTCGTTGATGCGCACGCCCTGGAGCCGGTAAATCTCCTGGATTTCGTCGACCAGGTATTTCGCCAGCGCCTTCTCACCCAGGATGGTGAGGATGTCATGCGGATTCGACGAGCCTTCCATCAGCGGCTCGCCGGCGCGCACCATGTCGCCCTCGTGCACCGAGATATGCTTGCCCTTGGGGATCAGGTATTCGCGCTTCTCGCCGATTTCCGGCGTCACTTCGACCTTGCGCTTGCCCTTGGTGTCCTTGCCGAATGACACCTGGCCGTCGATCTCGGAGATGACCGCGAACTCCTTGGGCTTGCGCGCCTCGAACAGTTCGGCAACGCGCGGGAGGCCCCCGGTGATGTCCTTGGTCTTGGTGGTCTCGCGCGGGATTTTCGCGATCACGTCGCCCGGCTCGACCGCGGTGCCTTCCTGCACGTTGATGTACGCGCCGACCGGCAGGAAGTAGCGCGCGAACAGATTCGAGTTGGGAATCTTGGCGGTCTTGCCCGAGGCATCCTTGACCGAGATGCGCGGGCGCACGTCGAGATCCTTGAACTCGACGACCACGTTGGAACGCGCGCCGGTACGTTCATCGACGCGCTCCTCCATGGTCTTGCTCTCGATGATGTCGCCGTACTTAACCGTACCGCCGACCTCGGTGATGATCGGGGTGGTATACGGATCCCATTCGGCGACCAGCTCTCCGGCCTTGACGTGATCGCCGTCGGCCTTGCGCAGCTTGGCGCCGTGGACCAGCGGATAGCGCTCACGCTCGCGCTCGCGGATCTGGCCGTCCTCGCCCTTGATCTGCGCTGCGACCACCGCCTCTCCGTGCCGCGACATCACGATCAGATTGCCGTCGCGGCTTTTGACCGTGTTAACGCCGTGGAGCCGGATGACGCCGTCGTTGCGCGCTTCCAGCGTGGTCTGCTCGGCGCGCCGGCTGGCGGTGCCGCCGATATGGAAGGTACGCATCGTGAGCTGGGTGCCCGGCTCTCCGATCGACTGCGCCGCGATGGTTCCGATCGCCTCGCCGAGGTTGACCAGATGTCCGCGGCCCAGATCGCGGCCGTAGCACTTCACGCATACGCCATGGCGCGACTGGCAGGTTAGCACCGAGCGGATCTTGAGCTTCTCGATGCCAGCCTCTTCGATCAGCTTGACCTTGTCCTCGTCGATCATGCTGTTGACGCGGACCAGGACCTGGTTGGTGAACGGGTCGCGGATATCCTCGAGCGCGACGCGTCCCAGCACCCGGTCGCCGAGCCCTTCGATGATCTCGCCGCCTTCGACCAGCGGCGCCATCTCGATGCCGTCGAGCGTGCCGCAATCGTCCTCGGTGATGATCGAGTCCTGTGCGACGTCGACCAGTCTGCGCGTCAGGTATCCGGAGTTCGCGGTCTTGAGCGCGGTGTCCGCCAAGCCCTTGCGCGCGCCGTGGGTGGACACGAAGTACTCGCCGACCGTCAGACCTTCGCGGAAGTTCGCGGTGATCGGCGTCTCGATGATCTCCCCCGACGGCTTTGCCATCAGGCCGCGCAATCCTGCGAGCTGGCGAATCTGCTGTTCCGATCCGCGCGCGCCGGAGTCGGCCATGATGAAGATCGGATTGAACGAGGGACCCGAAATTTCCTGGCCCTTGTCGTCCTTGCCGTAGACTTCAGTCGACAGTCCCTTGATGACCGCGCTGCCGATTTCGTCCTGCACCTCGGCCCAGATGTCGACCACCTTGTTGTAGCGCTCGCCGTCGGTGATGACGCCGTTGTTGTACTGCTGCTGGATTTCGTTGACCTGCTTGCGCGCCTGGTCGAGCAGCAGCGGCTTTTGCGCGGGAATGGTCATGTCTTTGATCGAGATCGAGATTCCGGCCTTGGTGGCGAATTCGAAGCCGATGTCCTTAAGCTTGTCGGCGAAGATCACCGTCGCCTTGTTGCCGGCGCGCCGGTACACCAAGTCGATCAGGTTGCCGAGCTCCTTCTTCTTCATGGTCTTGTTGACTTCGGCAAACGGGACCTCGGGCGGAACGATCTCGTAAAGCAGCACGCGCCCTGCAGTAGTCGCGACGCGCACGTAGGCGGGTGCGGTGTCCTTCGCCGCCGCTTCCTTTGCCGCCTTCTTGCTCTTTCCCTTGGCGGCAGCGACCGGCTCCGGCGCCTTCTCGGCGGGATCTTCGGCGGCAGCAGCGGGCAGCCGCACCATCACCTTGGCGTGGAGATTCACCTCGCCATGGTCGTATGCGATGCGCACCTCTTCGGGGCTTGCGAAATTCTTGCCCTCGCCCTGCGCCAGCGGACGCTCGCGGGTCATGTAGTAAAGCCCGAGCACCATGTCCTGAGTCGGCACGATGACCGGCTTGCCGGATGCCGGCGACAGGATGTTGTTGGTCGACATCATCAGGGCGCGCGACTCGACCTGCGCCTCGATCGACAGCGGCACGTGCACCGCCATCTGATCGCCGTCGAAGTCCGCGTTGTACGCAACGCAGACCAGCGGATGGAGCTGAATCGCCTTGCCCTCGATCAGCACCGGCTCGAAGGCCTGGATGCCGAGGCGATGCAGCGTCGGCGCGCGGTTGAGCAGCACCGGATGCTCGCGGATCACGTCGTCGAGGATGTCCCAGACGTCCTTGCCTTCTTTCTCGACCATCTTCTTGGCGCTCTTGATGGTCGTGACATAGCCCTTTTCTTCGAGCTTGTTGTAGATGAAGGGCTTGAACAGCTCGAGCGCCATCTTCTTGGGCAGTCCGCATTGATGGAGCCGTAGCTCGGGGCCGACCACGATGACCGAGCGTCCCGAGTAATCGACGCGCTTGCCGAGCAGGTTCTGCCGGAAGCGCCCCGATTTGCCCTTGAGCATGTCGGAGAGCGACTTCAGCGGGCGCTTGGACGGTCCGGTGATCGCGCGCCCGCGCCGGCCGTTGTCGAACAGCGCATCGACGGCCTCCTGCAGCATCCGCTTTTCGTTGCGGATGATGATGTCGGGCGCGTTGAGCTCGATGAGCCGCTTGAGGCGGTTGTTGCGGTTGATGACGCGCCGATAGAGGTCGTTCAAGTCCGAGGTCGCGAAGCGGCCGCCGTCAAGCGGAACCAGCGGGCGCAGGTCGGGCGGAATCACCGGCAGGATCGTGAGGATCATCCATTCCGGCTTGTTGCCCGATTCGCGAAAGGCGTTGATCACCTTGAGGCGCTTGGCAACTTTCTTGCGGCGCGCCTCCGAGGCGGTCGCTTTCATCTCGATGCGCAACTCCTCGGCCAGCGTCTCGAGCGCCAGCTGCGAGAGCAGCACGCGCACCGCTTCGGCGCCCATCTCGGCCTTGAAGGCGTCGCCATACTGCTCGCGCGCCTCGCGGTACTTGCGCTCGGTGAGCAGCTCCTTGTACTGGAGCGGAGTCTCACCGGCGTCGGTCACCACGTAGCACTCGAAGTACAGCACCTTCTCGAGTTCCTTGAGGGTCATGTCGACCAGGGTGCCGATCCGCGAGGGCAGCGAGCGCAGGAACCAGATGTGCGCGACCGGGGCGGCGAGATCGATATGCCCCATCCGCTCGCGCCTGACCTTGGACTGGATCACCTCGACGCCGCACTTCTCGCAGACCACGCCGCGATGGCGCATGCGCTTGTACTTGCCGCAGTTACATTCGTAGTCCTTGGTGGGCCCGAAAATCTTCGCGCAGAACAAGCCGTCGCGCTCGGGCTTGAAGGTCCGGTAATTGATGGTCTCGGGTTTCTTGACCTCGCCGTGCGACCACGAGCGGATCATCTCAGGCGATGCAATCGAGATCCGGATCGCGTTGAACGAGAGCGGGTTCTTGGGCTTCTCAAAAATGCCGAAGAGATCTTCCATTCTATAATTCTCCCTTGGCTTCGGCGCTCAGGCCCGTTGCGGCTGTTCCAGCAGCTCCATGTTGAGACAGAGCGACTGCAGCTCTTTGACCATAACGTTGAACGACTCGGGCAGTCCCGGCTCCAGGGTGTTCTCGCCCTTGACGATTGCCTCGTACATCCGGGTCCGTCCCGCAACGTCGTCGGACTTGACCGTGAGCATCTCCTGCAAAGTGTAGGCGGCGCCGTAAGCCTCGAGCGCCCACACTTCCATCTCGCCCAGACGCTGGCCTCCGAACTGTGCCTTGCCGCCCAGCGGCTGCTGAGTGACCAGGCTGTAGGGGCCGGTCGAGCGCGCGTGAATCTTGTCTTCGACCAGGTGATGCAGCTTCATCATGTACATCACGCCGACGGTCACCGGCTGCTCGAAGGCAAGCCCGGTGCGTCCGTCGGAAAGAGTGCACTGCCCGCTGTCGGGCAGGTCGGCGCGCTTGAGCAACTGAAAAATTTCCTCTTCGCGCGCGCCGTCGAACACCGGCGAGGCGACATGGACGCCCGCCAGCGCCTTGCCCGCGAGCTTGAACACGTCGGGCTCGGCGAGCTTGTCGATAAATTCCTGGTTGTCCTTGTCCGGATAGATCTCGCGCAGCCGCTTGCGCATCTGCGCGACGCTCACTCCGGCTTTAAGGTCCTCGGCGATCTTGTGGCCCAGCTCGCGCGCCGCCCATCCCAGATGCGTCTCGAGGATCTGGCCGACGTTCATGCGCGAGGGGACGCCGAGCGGATTGAGCACGATATCGATCGGCGTGCCGTCTGCCAGGCTCGGCATGTCTTCCTCGGGAAGAATCCGCGAGAGCACGCCCTTGTTGCCGTGGCGTCCCGCCATCTTGTCGCCCACCTGGAGGCGGCGTTTGACGGCGACGAACACCTTGATCATCTTGATCACGCCTGGCGCGAGCTCGTCGCCCGCCTTGAGCCGGTCGATCTTGTTGCCGTAGAACTTCTGCACTGCTTCCACGTTGAGCTGCATCGCATCGAGCGCCATCGAGGCTTCGGTCTGCGCGCCTTCGTTCTCGACGCGGACCTGGCTCCATAGCGGCGGCGGCAGCTCCTCGAGCTCCTCGGCCGCCAGCGTCTCGCCCTTTTTGAGCAGCTCGCGGCGATCGTCGGACATCACGCGTCCCGCAAGCTTCTTGCCCGCCAGCGCCTTCTTGAGCTTGCGCAGGGTCTCCTGGCGGATGATGCGGATTTCCTCGGCTTCATCCTGCTTGAGGCGCTCGGCCTCGAGGGTTTCGATCTCCTGCGTGCGCTCGTCCTTGACCACCCCGCGACGGGCGAACACGCGCCCGTCGATCACGGTGCCTTCGACGCCCGGCGGCACGCGCAGCGAGGTGTCGCGCACCTCGCCGGCCTTCTCGCCGAAGATCGCGCGCAGCAGTTTTTCCTCGGGACTGAGCTGAGTCTCGCCCTTGGGAGTGATCTTGCCGACCAGAATGTCCTGAGGACGGACCTCCGCTCCGATCCGGATTATACCACTGGCGTCGAGGTCCTTGAGCGCCTCCTCGCCGACGTTGGGAATGTCGCGGGTAATTTCCTCGGGTCCGAGCTTGGTGTCGCGCGACACGCACTCGAACTCCTCGATATGGACCGAGGTGAAGAGGTCTTCCTTGACCACGCGCTCGGAGATCAGGATCGAGTCCTCGAAGTTGTAGCCGCCCCACGGCATGAAGGCGACCAGCACGTTGCGTCCCAGCGCCAGCTCGCCCATATCGGTCGAGGGGCCGTCGGCCAGCACCGCGCCGGCCTCGACGCGCTCGCCCTTGACGACCACCGGACGCTGATTGATGCAGGTGCCCTGGTTGGAGCGCTGATACTTGACCAGATTGTAGATATCGACGCCGGCGTCGCGCAGGTCGCGCGATTGCTTGTCGGCGCGCACCACGATCCGCTCCGCATCGACGTTCTCGACCACGCCGTCGCGCTTGGCGACTACGGTCACGCCGGAGTCGCGGCCGACGGTCTTCTCAAGCCCGGTGCCGACCAGCGGAGCGTCGGTCTTGAGCAGCGGGACCGCCTGGCGCTGCATGTTCGATCCCATCAGCGCGCGGTTGGCGTCGTCGTTCTCCAGGAACGGGATCAGCGAGGCCGCCACCGACACGAGCTGGTTGGGCGATACGTCCATGTACTGGACGTCCTCGGCGCGGACCACGGTGAACTCGCCGCCGATGCGCGCGGAGACCAGCTCGGCGGTGAAGCGCGAGTGCGCGTCGATCGGCGCGTTGGCCTGCGCGATTACCTTGTCTTCCTCGTCGAGCGCCGACAGGTAGACGATCCGGTCGCTCACCCGGCTGTTTTCCACTTCGCGATATGGCGTCTCGATGAAGCCGAAATCGTTGACCCGCGCGTAGGTCGAGAGCGCCGCGATCAAGCCGATGTTGGGCCCCTCGGGCGTCTCGATCGGGCATACGCGGCCATAGTGGGTCGGATGCACGTCGCGGACTTCGAAACCCGCTCGCTCGCGGGTGAGTCCGCCCGGTCCGAGCGCGCTCAGGCGCCGCTTGTGCGCGATCTCGGAAAGCGGATTGGTTTGATCCATGAACTGCGAGAGCTGCGAGGAGCCGAAGAACTCCTTGATCACCGCGGAGGCCGGCTTGTAGTTGACCAGCTCCTGCGGCATCAGGGTTTCGATGTCCTGCAGGCTCATCCGCTCCTTGATCGCGCGCTCCATGCGCACCAGGCCGATACGGAACTGGTTTTCCACCAGCTCGCCGACCGCGCGCACGCGGCGATTGCCGAGATGATCGATGTCGTCGACCTGGCCGTTGCCGTTCTTGAGCTCGACCAGGTAGCGGACGACTTCGAGGATGTCCTCGCGCCGCAGCGTCCCCTGCTCCAGGGGCACGTCGAGCTTGAGCTTATGGTTGAGCTTCAGGCGTCCGACCTTGGAGAGATCGTAGCGTTCCGGGTTGAAGAACAGGTTGTTGAAGAACGTGGTCGCCGTCTCCATCGTGGGCGGATCGCCGGGACGCAGGCGCCGGTAGATTTCGATGATCGCCTCTTCCGGAGTGCCGAGCTTGTCCTGCGCCAGAGTGAGACGCAGCGGCCCGCCGCCCGGCTGCTCTTCGGTGAACAGCACCTCGACTTTCTTGATCCCGGCGGCCTTGAGCTTCTCGATCGTCTCCTCGGTCAGCTCCTCGTTGGTCTGCACCAGCACTTCGCCGGTGGCAGGATTGGGGATGTCGTGGGCGGAGACGCGGCCGACCACTTCGTCGAGCGCGATCGGAACCTCGCTGATCTTCGCCTGCTCCATCGCGCGCACGATCGCCTTGTTGAACTTGCGTCCTTCGCGCGCGATCACCTCGCCCGACTTGGGATCCTTGATCTCGCGGCCCACGCGCGCGCCCAGCAGATGCTCGGGCTTGAACTGCTTGCTGAGCTGCTTGTCGATACTGATGACATCTTTTTTGTAGAAATAATTGAGCAGGTCCTCGGTGGTCATCCCGAGCGCGCGCAGCAGCACGGTAGCCGGGAATTTGCGCCGCCGATCGATACGCACGTAGAGCACGTCGCGTGGATCAAATTCGAAATCGATCCAGCTCCCGCGGTACGGGATGATTCGCGCGGAGTAGAGCAGCTTGCCGGTGGAATGGGTGCGGCCCTTGTCGTGCTCGAAGAACACGCCCGGCGAGCGATGGAGCTGCGAGACGATCACGCGCTCGGTGCCGTTGACCATGAAAGTCCCGTTCGGCGTCATCAGCGGGATTTCGCCGAAGTAGACTTCCTGCTCCTTGACGTTCTTGATCGAGCGCCGTCCGCTCTCGACGTCCCAGATGACGAGCTGAATCTTGACCTTGAGCGGCGCGGCATAGGTCATCCCGCGCTGATGGCATTCCTCGACGTCATACTTGGGCTCGCCGAGCTCGTAGGCGACGAACTCCAGCGAGGCGGTCTCGTTGAAGTCCTTGATCGGAAAGACCGATTTGAACACCGCCTGCAGGCCCACGTCCTGGCGGCCCTCGGCGGTTACTCCGGACTGCAGAAAATCGTCGTAGGAGCGTTTTTGAATCTCGATCAGATTCGGGATGTCGATAATCTTCTTGATCTTGCCGAACGAGCGGCGCACGCGAAGATTGCTGGTGACCTGAATTTGTTGCTGAGCCATAACTTACCCGACCTTGCGCGCGGCCTGATGAATGGCGCGCCGTGAAGGGCCGATTGCCGCGGGCGAGCGGGTATCACCCGCATCCGCGGCAACTTCAAGGGAAAACCGCTGGAAATCCGCCCGCTGCGGGCCGGCGCCCGCCAAAAAACTTGAAAGCGAATTTCGCACTCGGCAGTGGTTTAACAAAAACTCGATAATGCCCCTTACTTGAGTTCGACCGAGCCGCCAGCTTCGGTGATCTTCTTCTTGAGATCTTCCGCCTCGGCCTTGGTGACTCCTTCCTTGACCGCCTTGGGCGCGCTGTCGACGAGATCCTTGGCCTCCTTGAGGCCCAGTCCAGTGATCTCCCGGACCACTTTGATTACCTGGATCTTCTTATCGCCCGATCCGGTCAGCACTACGTCGAACTCTTCTTTCTCGGGCGCCGCGGCCGCCGCCGCGCCGGCCGCAGGAGCCGCCGCCATCGCGATTGGCGCGGAGGCCGACACGCCGAGTTCGGTCTCGAGTTCCTTAACCAGAGCGGCCGCGTCGAGCAGGCTCAGGTTCTTGAGATAATCCTTTACCTGGTCGCGGCTAAGCTGTGCTTCTGACATGTTCCTTCTCTCTCCTTAATTCCTTCGCCGTCGCATCCGAGGGAGATGTGGGAGCGCCCCGGATGCGTTGTTAACCCTGCTTGAACTTCCTAATCCCTCGTAAACTCGCCCCGCCGCCAAACTTCAAAATTCCCGAAAAATTCCCGTCACTTAATCCGCTGGTTCCCAAGCTGGCTCCTGGAGCCATCCCGGTAACCAGATCAGCTTCACTTCTGCTCTTCACCACCCTCCGGCTTCGCGTCGTCCGCGGGGGGTGCAGGAGCCGCTTCGACCGCCGCAGGCGCTTCGGCCTTAGGCGCCGCGCTTGCGGAGGCCGCAAAGCCCGACGGCTTCGCTGCTGCCGGTGCCGCTTCAGCAGCAGGCGCTTCGGCCTTGGGCGCCGCGCTTGCCGAGGCCGCGAAGCCCGACGGCTTCGGCGCGGCCGATGGCGCCTGGGTAGACGCAGTCGCCGCCGCGAAACCGCCCGCCGCCTTCGGAGCTGCCGCGGGCGCTTTAGGCGCTTCGGCCGCAGGCGCAGCATCGGCCTTCGCTTGCGATTCGGGCGCGGGCGCTGCGGCCGCCGCTTCGGCGGCGCTTGCCGCTTCGGCGCTGGCGCCGTTCTTCTTGCCGATCGCGTCGACCAGGCGCGCAATCGAGGAGCCGGGCTCGTTGAGTAGCCGCACCAGGTTCGTCGCCGGCGCCTGGATGACCGCGAGCAGGTTCGCGAGGATGACCTCGCGCGGCGGCAATGCTGCCAGCGCCTGAATCTCGGCTGCCGTCAGCGCCTTGCCGTCGAGCACGCCGCCGCGGAGCTTGAGCTTGTCGCCCAGTTCCTTGAACGAGGTGACGGTCTTGGCGAGCTCGACCGGATCCGCAAAGCTCAGGATCAATCCGACCTGTCCGCCGAGCTGGGTGTCGAGCGCCTGGTACGCAGTGTCTTTGATCGCGCGGCGCACCAGCGTGTTTTTCGCCACCCGCATCTCGCCGCGGATCGCGCGCAGGCGGCGGCGCACCTCGGTCGATTCGACCGCGGTAATTCCGCGATACTCCGAGACCAGCGCGATCTTGGCGCGGCCGAAGCGCTCGGCCAGGTCTTTCACCTGGTTGGTTTTTTGTTCTTTTTTCATTCCGCTATGCAGCTATCCAGCTATGCCGCCTGCGCGACCACGCGCGCCGCCGAGGCGGTATCGACCTTGACCCCGGGACCCATCGTGGACGACAGCGCAACGCTTCTCACGTAGTTGCCCTTGGCGCTCGACGGCTTGGCGCGCATGATCGCGCCCAGCAGCGAGTTGGCGTTCTCGAGCAGCTTGCCCTCGCCGAAGCTGAGCTTGCCGATCCGCGCGTGCACCACGCCGGCCTTGTCGACCCGGTAGTCGACCTTGCCCGCTTTCACCTCGCCGACCGCCTTGGCGACGTCGAAGGTCACGGTGCCGACCTTGGGATTGGGCATCAGGCCGCGGGGGCCCAGAATTTTTCCGATCCGTCCGACCTGGCCCATCATGTCGGGAGTCGCGATCACGCGGTCGAAGTCGAGCCAGTTCTCTTCCTGGATTTTCTTGATGATATCGTCGCCGCCGACGAAGTCCGCCCCCGCCTCGCGCGCCTCGCGCTCCTTGTCGCCCTTGGCGATCACCAGCACGCGCGCCACTTTGCCGGTGCCATGCGGCAGCACCACGGTACCGCGCACGTTCTGGTCGGCCTGGCGCGGATCGACGCCGAGGCGCACCGCAAGCTCGACCGTCTCGTCGAACTTGGCGACCTTGTTCCCAATCACCAGCTTCACCGCTTCCTCGAGCGTATAGCGATGGTCGCGATCGATCTTCTTCTCGGCTTCCTTGTATTTCTTGCCTGCCATTTTCTTTCTGCCTTTATTCTGCGCGCCGCGCGCTACTCCGCGATCTCGATTCCCATCGAGCGCGCCGTGCCGGCCACGGTGTTGTAGGCCGCCTGCAGGTCGCTGGCCGTCAGGTCTTTCATCTTGGTTTTCGCGATCTCCTCGACCTGCGCACGCGTCACCTTGCCGACCTTGTTCTTGTTGGGCGTCGCCGAGCCTTTGTCGACACTGGCCGCCTTGAGCAGCAGAATCGAGGCGGGCGGGCTCTTGGTGATGAAGGTAAACGAGCGGTCCGCGTAGACCGTGACGATCACAGGAATCACCAGCCCCTGCATGTTCTGCGTCTGCGCGTTGAACGCCTTGCAGAACTCCATGATATTGACGCCGCGCTGGCCGAGCGCGGGCCCCACCGGCGGCGACGGATTCGCCGCTCCGGCCGGAATCTGCAACTTGATCGATCCGACTACCTTCTTCGCCACTTAAATTCCTGCTCTCGTATTCGTCAGTCCAGGTTCGCGTTGTGTGCCGTAAGTTGAATTCGCGTTCCCGTAGTCAATTTCGGATGCCTGATTCGTTGGGATTCTTCCCTGCTCAAACAGCCGCCCGCCTACCGCCCCGGACCCGCTCCGAACCGCCACTGGCCCCCTGCTTCAAGCCTTCTCGACCTGAACGAAGTCGAGCTCGACCGGCGTCGCGCGCCCGAAGATCGAAATCAACACCCGCACCTTGCCCTTCTCGGGCTTCACTTCCTCGACGGTGCCGTTGAAATCCTGGAAGGGGCCGTCGACGACCTTGATCGCCTCGCCCACTTCGAACAGCACCTTGGGTTTAGGGCGCAGCGCGCCCTCTTCCATCTGCTGCTCAATCTCGCCCACCTCGGACTCCGGGACCTCGGGCGGATTGGTCGAATGGCCGACGAAGCCGGTGATTTTCGGCGTGTTCTTGATGACGTGCCAGGTCTCGTCGTCGAGCACCATCTGGACGAAGATGTACCCGGGGAAGAACTTGCGGCTGGAGACCTTGCGCGCCCCGCCCTTGCCGAGTTCCTGCACGCGCTCGATAGGCACCAGTACCTTGCCGATTCGCCCTTCCATGTGGAGCGAGCGCACCCGCTCCTCGAGCGCGGCCTTGGCCTTGTGCTCGTAGCCCGAGTAGGTGTGGACCACGTACCACTTCATGCTCACTGCGGGCTTGGGACTTTCAGTTGCCGGTTCAGCCATTAGATTCGATAGAAGCCGATACAGTAATGGCCGTTGCCTGGACGCATGTATCCCGCGTCAGGAAACGGCTGATTCCAGAGTCGGGTGCCGCGCACCCGCGTTACGGTCGTGCCTCAAAGCGCCTGCGGCCCAATGCTTTTCCGCCTCAACTCAGCAGCGCGCGTACGAATCGCGTCGAGCCCAGATCCACCAAGCCCAGCCACAGCGCCATTACGATGGTAAGGGCCATCACCACGATGGTCGCCTGCATGGTCTCCTTGGGCGAGGGATAGTGGACCTTCGAGAGCTCGATCCAGGCCTCCTGGACAAAGCTCACGCCCTGATTGAGGTAACTCTTTAAGGTATCCATTATCGCCTCTAATTACAAGTGGGTCGTTTATTTGGCACGATCGGTGGATTTGGCGGGCCAGGCAGGGGTCGAACCTGCAACCCTCGGATTTGGAGTCCGATGCTCTGCCAATTGGAGCTACTGACCCTTGTCTCGCCAGCGTCGTCGGGACTCGCCAAGTCTCGATCCGTCTCGATTCGTTTTCAGGCTCTTCAGTTTCCCGGTTTCTCCGGGCGCCGCCGCTTCAGACTTTGCCTTCCCGATGCAGCGTATGAGCGCGGCAGCTCGGGCAGAACTTCTTGATGGCGAACTTGTCGGTCTGCTTCTTCTTGTTCTTGGTGGTGGTGTAGTTGCGCCGTTTGCATCCATCGCATGCAAGGCTGATCAGGTCTCTCATCTGATGACCTCGTGGTTCCGCTTAATCCGTCAGTCTTCGTTCAATCTTCCGCACTCTCAATTCTATCCAATCCGATTTCGACCCGGCGCGCGACTGCTTGGTTTCGACTTCGGCGCGCGCGTGAAATTGCAAGCCCACGACGGGATTCGAACCCGTGACCTCTTCCTTACCAAGGAAGTGCTCTACCGACTGAGCTACATGGGCCCCGTGGTCGTCGTCATTGCGCAGTCGCACTATTCCCCGGTCAAGGCAATTCAACCGCCGGCGTCGAAGATGGAGCGGGAAACGGGACTCGAACCCGCGACCCCGAGCTTGGAAGGCTCGCGCTCTACCAACTGAGCTATTCCCGCTCTCCGGACGGTTATCATAAATGGTGGAGAGGGAAGGATTCGAACCTTCGAAGGCATAAGCCGGCAGATTTACAGTCTGCTCCCTTTGGCCACTCGGGAACCTCTCCGCAAGGCTGCCCTAGCCAAGCCGATGGCCAGAATCGAACTGGCAACCTACTGATTACAAATCAGTTGCTCTACCGTTGAGCTACATCGGCGCCGCGACGTCAAAGAGAAAACGTTATTCTGCGCCGCCCACAGAGTCAAGGTTCACCGCCCCGCGCAGGCCGGTTTCTGCTACCGGCTATCCAAATCGAATCAAGATGGCGGCGCAGCGGCGCGCTGGCGTGCGATTTCGAATAGTGCCACGGCCACCGCCACCGACACGTTCAACGAGGCGACTCGCCCGCGCATCGGGATGTCGACGACGAAGTCGGCGCCCTTCTTGACGATCTCGCGCACCCCGCGCCCCTCCGATCCGACCACGATCGCGAGCCGTCGCGTGGTGTCGAGATCGTAAATCGACACGCCTCCGCCCGGTGCGAGCGCGGCAGTCCAGTAACCCGCGTCCTTGATCTGCTCCAGTGCACGCGCCACGTTGCCGCATCGCGCGACCTGCAGATGCACCCACGCACCCGCCGACGACTTGATCGCAGCGGGGGTTACGCCGGCGGTGCGATCGCGCGCGAGCACGATAGCGCGCACGCCGGCGCCTTCCGCCGAGCGCATCAGGGCGCCCAGGTTGCGTGGATCGGTAACGCCATCGACCAGCACCAGCGGATCAGGCTTCGCCGCGAGCACCTCTTCGAACGACGCGTACTTATACTCGCGGACGATCGCGACGATTCCCTGATGACGCGCGCCTGCGCCGGCCAGCCGTTCCAGCATCGCGTCGTCGTCGGCGGCGACCTGCCCGCCGGCGCCGCGCACGATTGCGACCTCGCTGGCGAAGCGGCGCTCCTCGCCCGCGCGCAGATGCAGGGTTCGCACCGCGCCGGGCGCCGCGGCCAGCAGCTCGCGAATCGGCTCGACGCCGTACACGACGTCGCCACCCGCGGCCGAGGGGCCGCGCTCGCGGTACGCATCGGCGCGGTACGGCGGCCGCGCATGCGGATCGCGTCCTTCGCGTCCACGCTGCGAACCGTCCCGATCGTTGTCGCGCCGCTTGCGCATCGCAGGTCCGATACTATCGCAGTCAAGCGCGTTCCATAACCGGAGCGCCGCATCGGCGGTCTCTCCGGCGGGAAGTTTCAATCTCGCGCGCCAGCGTTTACACTGTTTGAATTGTCAGAACTTTGGAAGTCGCGCGCCGGCATTGAGCGAAAGACGTTTTTCTGAAAACTAAAATCCTGCCTGCCGCAGCAGTTTCTTCAGATCGATGAAAATCCCGGGCTTCACAATCCTCGACCGTTACGTCGCCCGCGAGGTGATCGCGCCGTTCCTGGTCGGTGTGGGCCTGCTCACTTTTGCGCTGGTGACAGGACGGCTGCTGAAGCTCACCGAGATGGTGGTGAATCACGGCGTGACGGTGCCCGAGGTCGTCGGACTGGTCGGCTACCTGATGCCGGCGTTCCTCGAACTCACGTTTCCGATGGCTGTGCTGCTCGGCGTGCTGCTGGGTTTCGGCCGGATGTCGGGCGACCGCGAGATGACCGCTGCGCGGGCCTGCGGCGTCAGCCTGTACCGGCTGGCGGTGCCGGTTCTGGTGGTTGCGCTCGGCGTCTACGCGATTTCCAGTTACTTCGCGTTTTCGCTGCGGCCGTGGGCCAATCAGCGGCTACGCGAGAAGATCTATCATCTCACCCAGACCCGCACCGGCGCGGGCCTCAAGGAAAAAATCTTCAACGACAACTTTCCCGGACTGGTGGTCTACGTCGACGAGATCTCGCAGACCGACCAGAGCCTCAAAGGTGTGATGATTTCCGACGCGCGCAACCCCAAGCAGCAGAGCACCATCATTGCGAAACGCGGAATCATGCTCCCCGACGAGAAAACCGAGGGACTCACGCTGCGCCTGTTCGACGGCTCGGTGTTCGGCGTTGAGGAAGACAACGACGCATCGCACGTGACCAGCTTCCACATCTATGATCTCAGCGTGCAGCCCGAGGACGAGCTTGGGATGGAAGACGCGGATCCTGAGCAACTGGCGTACCCGGTGCTGATGAGCCGGATTCGCGACGCGCGCGCCGCCGGCAAGCCCGACTACCCGGCGGAGACCGAGCTGGCCGGCAAGTACATGATCCCGTTCGCCACCATCCTGTTCGCGATGCTCGGGATCACGCTCGGTCTCAAGCCCGCGCGCGGCGGCCAGTCCGAGCGCTTCGGCGTCGCGGTCGGATTGTTCTTCATGTACTACTCGCTGATGCGCGTCGGCGAGACGCTTGGGCAGCGCGGCAAGCTGTTCCCGTTCGCCGCGATGAGCATCCCGGATCTGGTCTTCATCGTGCTTGCGGTCTGGCTCTTCTACCGATCCGCCACCGACAAAGGCGACGAGGGCCGCGGCCCCGGCGATTTCATCTGGGATTTCATCGAACGGTTCGAGAAGAGCCGCCAGCCGGCATGAGGCTCGAGTGAAATTACGTCCGCGCCTTTCGCCGGTGATGGACCGCTTCATTGCCGGCCAGTTCTTCGGCCCCTTCATGGTCTGCCTGCTCGCGTTCACGGCGGCCTACCTGCTGGGCGACGCGTTCGATCGCTTCGACGATCTGATCCGCTACGGCGGCCTGGGTCTGCTGGGGCTCGAGTACTTCGCGCTCAAGCTCCCGCTTATCGTCTCGCAACTGTGTCCGGTCGCGAGCCTGGCGGGCGTGCTGCTCGGATTCGCGCTGCTCAACCGCTCAGGCGAGGTGCTCGCCTGCCAGCAGCTTGGAATCAGCCGGCTGGAGATGGCGGTGCCGGTAATGATGGTCGCGATCCTGATTTCAGGTTTTGATTTCGCGCTCAGTGAAACGCTGGTCCCGCTGGCTACCCGCGAGGCCAAGTACCTATACGACGTCCAGTTAAAAAAGCGCCAGCTCAAAGGCATCTTCGCCAACCGCCGCATCTGGGCGCGCGAGCGCGATGGTTTTGTCTCCGCCGACAGCTACGACAGCCACAAAAAAGAGTTGTACGGAGTGACGCTCTACCAGATCGGCGACGATTACGGGCTCAAGAAAATCGTTCATACCGAAAGCGCGAAATGGAACGACCGCAAATGGGTTCCGGAAGATCTCGACACCGTGCTGCTCGGCCTCAACGGCTCGATCACCACCCCCGATTCAAAGCGCTTCCATATGGAGCTGGCGCCTGCGGACCTGGCCCTGCTGCGCCTGGACCCTGACGAGTTCAGCCTCTGGGAGCTCGATCGCTATATAGCTGGCTTGCGCAAAAAAGGACTCGACCCCGGCGGCTACGTGGTGGATCGCGATCTCAAGTACGCGATGCCGGTGTCGTGCTTTATCATGGTCGTGCTCGGGATGGCATTGAGTCTCGATCCGCTGCCGCGCAACTTGAGCCTCGGGCGGAGCTTCGGTCTCGCCATCTCGATTGGCTTTGGCTATTGGGTCGCGTTCGGCATCACCACCTCGCTCGGGCGCTCGGGTCTGATACCGTCGATCGTCGCGGCGTGGCTGCCGAACACGCTCTTCGCGATCATCGGGCTATCGATCTTTCTGTTCGGCGAAGAACGCTGACCCGGTTCCCGGCGCCTCGCTGATTCTGAAAGTGATAGTATCGACGGGTGGCCGTTCTTGACGCGATTGTCGCGCCCGCACTCACTCCGTCGGATTTGCTCGGACTGGAATTGCACTTTCTCGACTCTATTGCCTTGCGACAGACGGCGCCCGTGCTGCTCGTCTACGCGATCCCCGGCCGGCTCATCTCGATTGGCCGTTATCATATGTACTCAGCTCGGGCGTCCGCTCCGGCTGAGCACGGCGGAATCGGCATCATGCGCCGTCTCACCGGTGGCCGCGTCGTCGGCGCCGGCGAAGGATGGCTCGGGATCGCGCTCATCTTGCCGACTCGCACCTCGCTCCTCAAAGAAACAACACCGGGCCTCAAACCCGAGCAGATAATGAACCGCTACGCGCGCGGCCTGCTCGCGGCACTGCGCATCGCCGGCCTCGATTGTTTCTACCCCGGGCGCGACGCGATAACCTTTGACAGGCGTGAGATCGCGATGTGCTCGTTCGAGACTAACGCGTCGGGTGCGATGTTGTTCGAAGTTATCCTCGCGGTGAATCGCGGGATGGAGGAGGTCGTGCACGACCTGGAACGCGTCGACCCCGATGGCATGCTCACCTGCCGTATGTATGGATCTGACAACGCGACCACCGTCGTGCGCGAGCTTGGCCGAGACATTGGCTTCGCCGAACTGGCGGACGCGATCGTGACAGGATATGGGAACACGCTCGGCGAAGTGTCCCGGCGTGAGTTCAGCGGCGCTGAACTGGCACACGGGGCGCATCGCGGCGCGGCGCTCGAAAAGGAAGGATGGCTGAACGCGATCGGCCGGGACATGAACATCGGTACGGAAAAGGCGGTGCTCACGAATCACCAGGCCTCGCAGCTTGGCGCCGTCGAGGCGCGAGTCGCGCTCGGCGGCGACGGCAGGATCGATCGCGTGGTGCTGTCAGGAGACTACATCGCGAACTCCCCGAGCATCGCGGAGTTCCAGGGAGATCTGCGCGGCCAGCCGCTCGACCTCGTTTCCGTCTCCCGCGCGGTGACTAAAACCTTCGCGCAGGCGAACGGATCGCGAAACTTCATCCTTGGCGTTGGCAACCTGGTCGCCCTGGCGCGGCTGGTGGCCGACGTCCAGTAGGAGCTCAGCAATTGCGCTGAGTGCCGTGGAGCGATGACTGCGCGACGCGAAGACGACCAGCCGGAGCAGATCGCGGGGCTGCTGGCGGACGCCGAGATGACCCGGCGTCTCGACGGGCTCGCGCGCCTTGCGCGCGCGCCCGTCGAGACGCCGCTGTCTGCGCGCGTGATCGCGGCGCTGGTCGCATGCCTCGGCGCGGACAGTAAGACGGTTCAGCGCCGCGCCGTCGACGCGCTCGCCGCGGCCGCGGGCGCACGAGCGCGCCCGCGGCACGGCGAGCGCATCGACGGTGACGACATTCGCAACGCTGCCGGCGACCGTCGCGAGCGCGGCGCCGACAGCGGCGACGACGGCGTCGTCGTCGCTGTGCGCGGCGCGCTGGCCAGCGCCGACGCGCGCCTGCGCTGGGGCGCCGCGTACGCGCTCGGTACGCTCACTGCCGAAAGCTTCGGCAGTGAGCGTGCCGACCTGGACGCGATGCCCGCACTGCTCGAGGCGCTTGGCGACGCCGACGGCGACGTGCGCTGGGCCGCTGCGGAATTGCTGGTGCGGCTCGGCCGCACCAGCAATTCCGCAGCCGTGCGCGCCGCGCTCATCGAGCGCGGCGACCGCGGCGACCCGGTCGCGCGCAAAATGGCGCTTTACTGCCTGCGCGATTTGGAGGTGCGCGGTGGCGACTTGCTCGCACTCGTCGAGCGCGCCGCGCGCGCCGACGACGCGCACTTGAGACTGGCCGCGCTCTCAGTGCTCAGCCACCTGCGCGATACTGCCGATGCCCCCGACGCAGCCGCCGCGATCGCACTGCGATGCCTGGAGGCCGACGCGCACCTGGGCGTCCGCCGCGCCGCCGCGATCGCGCTGGGACATCTCCAGTCCCGCACGCCGCGCGTGCTCGCGGCACTGGGCAAGGCGGCGTCGGACGCATCCGACCAGGGGCTGGCGCGCGCCGCCACCGCGGCGCTCAAGCGAATGGAGACCCCGTGATGGCGCCGGGACCGATCGAGACTCTGGCGGAGCCGCGCGTGCGCGACTTTTTGCGCGCCGAGCGCGTCGCGCATCTAGCGACGATCGACGCCGCCGGCGCGCCGCATAATGTGCCGCTGTGCTTCTGGTTCGACGGCGCGCGCTTTTACTTCGCGATCGACGAGAAGCCCAAGCGGCGCAGCGGCCTCGAGATCCAGCGGATGCGCAACCTCGCGCACGATCCGCGTGTCGCGTTGGTGATCGATCACTACGAAGAGGACTGGGCCGAACTCGCCTTTGTCATGGTGCGCGGCGAGGCTCAAGTGGTTGAGGATCGCGAGGAATATCTAGCCGCGCTCCGCGCGCTGCGCGACAAGTACCCGCAGTACCGCACGATGGCGCTAAGTCCGGAGCGCAATCCGATTGTGCGAATCGAGCCCGCGCGCGTAAACGCGTGGGGCACGCGGTTCAAGACAGCGGCGCGATGAAGCGGCTCGAGGAAATCGCCGCCGCTTTGCGCACCGCCGCGCTCGACGGATGGTTGTTCTACGATTTCCGGATGAGCGATCCGCTCGCGTACCGAATCCTGCAGATCCCCGAGGCCGGGATGTCGACGCGGCGATGGTTCTGCCTGGTTTCCGCGAACGGGTGGCCGACCGCGCTGGTTTCCGCCGTCGAGGCGCATCGGCTCGACGCGCTGGCAGCGAATCGAATCGTGTACCGCTCATATGATGAGATGGTCGCAGCGCTGCGCACGATGCTCAGCGGGGCGCGGCGGATTGCGATGGACTATTCGCCTGCTGCCGCGATTCCGTACGTGTCGCGCGTCGACGCCGGGACTATCGAGCTGGTGCGCTCGCTGGCCGTGGAAGTTGTTTCGGCGGCCGATCTGATTCAGCGCTTCGAGGCGAGCCTGACGCCGGAGCAGCTCACGAGCCATCATCGCGCTGCTACGGCTTTGCGCACGGTGGTCGATGAAACCTTCGGCGAGGTGGGACGGCGTGTCGCGGCGCACGATGCGATCGGCGAGCTCGCGGCGCAGGAGTTCGTGATGTCGCGGATCGCCTCGCACGGGCTGGTGACCCGCGAGCCGCCGATCGTCGCGGTCAATGAGCACAGCGCCGACCCACACTTCGCGCCGGCCGCCGCCCACGACCGCGCCATTTGCCGCGATGACTTCGTGCTGCTCGACCTGTGGGCGAAGGAGCCCGGCCCCGACAGCATATACGCTGACTTCACCTGGGTGGCATTCGCCGGCGAGCGCGTTCCCGAGGAGCACGCGCGGATTTTTTCGATCGTCGCGCGCGCCCGCGATGCCGCGGTCGAGTTGGTTCAGAGCCGCGTCGCGCAGCGGATGCCAATAAGCGGCCGCGAGGCCGATCGCGCGGCGCGCGCGGTGATCGAGGCGGCGGGCTTAGGCGACAATTTCCTCCATCGCACCGGCCATTCGATCGGGCGCGAAGTGCACGGCACTGGCGCCAACCTGGATTCGCTGGAGACACTGGACGATCGCGGGCTTATCGAGAATACCTGCTTCTCGGTTGAGCCCGGGATTTATCTGCCGGGGCGCTTCGGCGTACGTAGCGAGCTGGACATGACTATTGAGGGCGGACGCGCGCGCGTGAGCGGAGAGCCGGTGCAGCGCGAGGTGACGGCGCTGCTCGCGGGCAAGCGGCCAACGGGAGACGAGTGAGGTGATTCGCGCGGTAATCTTCGACCTCGACGGCACTATCGCCGACACCGAATCGCTCCATCTGGCCGCGTTCAATGAGGCGCTCGGCGCCGAGGGAATCGAAATAGCGCGCGCGGACTACTTCGCACGCTTCGTCGGCTTCAACGATCACGATTGTTTTGCCGCCGCGCTCAAAGAGCGCGGCCACGACGCGAACGAGGATCGAATCGCCCGGCTGATGATGGTCAAGGCGCGCGCCTACCAGGCAATGATCGCGCACCGCGACGTGCTCTACCCGGGCGCCGCGAATTTCGTGCGCGCGTGCGCCGCGCGCTTCCCGCTGCTGCTGGTGACCGGCACGCTGCGCGCCGAGGCCGAGGCCATATTAGGCCGCGCGCACCTCCGCGATCTGTTTATCGATATCGTCGCGGCCGAAGACGTTCCGCACGGCAAGCCGGAGCCCGACGGCTTTGTCGCTGCGCTGGGCCGGCTCGGGTTCCTGTTGCGACAGCGCGATGCCGTCACGGCGCACGAGTGTCTTGCGGTCGAGGACACCGCCGCCGGAGTCGAAGCGGCGCATCGCGCCGGGATGCGCGTGCTCGCGGTCTGCCAGACCTGCGGCGCCGACGCGCTTGCGGCGGCCGAAGTGGTGCGTCCCTCGCTGGCGGAGACGGATCTCGACGACGTTCTGCACGTCCTGTCCTCGCGACCGTAGCGCCAGTTGCAGCGCGGCGCTAAGCTCGCGCCGATGACGGCGCGGCTATACCAGTTCTTCTCGAGTCCCTTCTGCGCCAAGGCGCGCAAGATTCTGGAGTTCAAAGGCGTCGAGCATGAGGTCGTCGAGGTCGACTACCTGGAGCGCAAGGAGCTGCTGCTCGCCTCCGAACAACTGTACGTGCCGGCGCTGACGCTTGAGGGCGGCGAGACGATCGTTGACTCGACGCGGATCGCGATGCGCCTGGAGGAGCTTTATCCGGAGCCCACGATTCTGCCGCCGGGATGGCGCGGACTGCATATCGCGCTCAACCATTACTTCGACAATCAGCTCGAGGACGCGATTTTTCCACTGGCGATTGCCGACGAGGCCGCGCATTACCGGCGCCAGGGCAAGGACCGCGAGGCGTTCTGGCGCCTTATCCGCGAGCGCAAATACGGCGCGGGCTTCGTCGATCGTGTGATCGCAGCGGAAGCGTCGAATCGGGCGCGTGCGATGGAGGCGCTCGAGCCGCTGGAAGATGCGCTCAAGGACAAGGCGTTTCTGCTCGGCAGAATCGGGCTGGCCGACTTCGCCCTTTACGGGCAACTTTTCTATTTCGCTTTCACCGGCGAGCAGAAGCTCCCGGCCCAGCTAAAGAACCTGCGCGCGTTCTTCGATCGGATCGATCGGATCTCGTCCGTCGTCGCGACGGAGCCCGTCTAGGCGAGTTCGCTTACGGCCGCATGGAGGAAGCGGGTGAACAGCGCCCCGGTAGAATCGAGCGCTACATCATACAATGACGCGGTGCGCCCCGGCACGAACGACTGATGACCCTCATCGAGCAGCGCATATGCAACGCATAGCATCAGTGCCGCGTACGGCCGTCCCTGCATCGGGCCGCGCACCAGCAGCAGGAACAATATTCCGTACTCGGTGAAGTGCGCGAGCTTGCGGATCAGCATATGCACAAGATTGATCGCGGACGTCGACATGCTCGGCACCAACCAGTGCAACGCAGGGTCGATAATCCTGGCGGTGTTGTTGGCGGAAAAGGCGCTGGTCGAAAACGTGAAAATGACAAGGCCCCATAAAATGACGGGCAGCCATTCCCACAGCGCCGGGCGCGGAGGAGGCAGACTGTCGGCAGTTGCCGGATAGCTCATAATGTTGATGATAGCGAGATGGAAAGCCGGCGCGGACACCGGACATCGGCATTTTTAACGGGATGCGACGGACACGCGGGCAGGTTGTTCATAACTTGAAAAAACGTGTCACACTTATCAGGCCCGCCAAGCAGACGCCAGCGCACTCTTGAGGTTACGGGAGTATTACGGATGAACCAAGTCCTCACCATTCAACAAACCCATCCGGCGCCGCCCTGCACGGTGGTGATCTTCGGTGCCTCGGGTGACCTGGCGCGGCGCAAGCTCATTCCGTCGCTCTACAATCTGGTTGCATGCGGCGGCGGCATGATGCCGGCCCAAAGCGCTGTACTCGGTTTTGCGCGCCGGCCAATCGCGCTCGATGCGTTTCGTAAGAGCGCGCGCGAGTGGACCGAGCGCTTCTCGCGCCTGAAGGTGGAGGAGTCGTGCTGGACGACCTTTGCCGAGAGCCTCGACTATCTGTCCGGCCTCGACCATCCGGACGGCTTCGTTAATTTGCGCAAGCGCCTGGAGGAGATCGAGCACAAACGCGGCATTCCGCCCAACCGCGTCTACTACCTGTCGATTCCGCCCGAAGCGATCGGAGAGTCGGTTGAGCGGCTGGCCGCGGCCGGCCTTATCGCGGCACCAGACGCGGCGAACTTCACGCGCGTGGTGGTCGAAAAACCCATCGGTCACGATCTTCAGAGCGCACTTGAAATCAACCGCATCCTGCGCGCCCATCTGGATGAGTCGCAGATCTTCCGCATCGATCATTACCTCGGCAAGGAAACGACGCAGAACCTGCTGGTGCTGCGCTTTGCGAACAACATCTTCGAGCGGCTGTGGGGCGCGCGCAACATCGATCACGTGCAAATCACGGTGGCCGAGGCCGAGGGCGTCGGCACGCGCGCGATGTACTACGACCACTCCGGCGCGCTGCGGGACATGGTGCAGAACCACATGCTGCAATTGTTGACGCTGCTTGCGATGGAGCCGCCGGTGTCGCTCGAGGCGCAGGCGATTCGGCAATCGAAGCTCGACGTGCTGCGCGCGCTGCGCCCGATTCGGCCCGACCAGGCGCGCGCCGCGACCGTCCGCGCCCGCTACGGTGCCGGAACTGCCGAGGGCAAGCAGGTGCCCGGCTACGCGGCTGAAGACGGTATCGCGGCGGACTCGCGCACCGAGACTTTCGTCGCACTCAAGACTTTCGTCGACAACTGGCGATGGTCGGGGGTTCCGTTTTACCTGCGCACCGGCAAGCGGATGCCGCGCCGCGCAAGCTCGATCATGGTCCAGTTCAAAGACGTTCCGCAAATTCTGTTCAACCACGAAGCCAAGCTGCCGCCCAACCTGCTGACCATCCGGATTCAGCCGGATGAGGGTTTCTCCTTCGACGTGATGACCAAGCGTCCAGGGCTCGACCTCGCGCTGAGCGGGGTCAGGATGGATCTGCAGTACAAAAGCGCGTTCGGAGAAGGTGCCTCGCCCGACGCATACGAACGCCTGCTGCTCGACGTGATGGACGGCGACCATACGCTGTTCCCGAGCGGTATGTATGTGCAGAAGTCGTGGGAGTTCGTACAGGGAATCCTCGATGCGTGGAGCGACGATGCTCGCGTACCGCTCGGCGAGTACCCGGCGGGAAGCTGGGGACCCGTCGAGGCCGAACAGCTAATCCATGTCGATGGGCGCCGGTGGCACGAGCCATAGCGATCGCGATCGAAGCCCGAGCGACTGACTAACCTGATCGAATGCAGCGCGTGTTCCGAATCTGCTGTGCGGTTGCGCTCGCGTGGCTAGCCTGCGCAGGCCTAGCGCAGGCTGGCTGGCAGCAAGGCACCTATCAGGCCAACGGCAAACCGGTTACCGAATATCACTGCGCACCCAAGTCGAAACAAAAGGCGCCCGCTGTTGTCCTCCTGCATGGTGCCGGACCTGAGGGGCAGGACAATGCGGCAGACGAGCGCTTGTGTGAAGACCTTGCCGCTCATGGCTACTTCGCGGAGTTTATCGAGTACTACAGCCAGACCGGCGCCGTGGAGCCGCGGCAAATGGAACCGGTGCGAAAGAACTTCCCGGCCTGGATGATCGAGATCGGTTTCGGGCTTGAGGGTCTGCGCAACAATCCAGCGGTTGAGCCCAATCGAATCGCGCTGCTTGGCTTCCCGCTGGGCGCTAACCTCGCGTTGGCTTTTGCCGCACTTAGGCCGGATGAAGTGCAGGCGGTGGTCGAGTACTACGGATGGCTGCCGCGTAAACTTCAATCGCGAGCGGGCTCGATGCCTCCGGTGCTGATAGTACACGGGAAGCAGGACGAGATAGTGCCGGTCAATTTTGCCACCGATCTGGACGGGCTGCTCACGAAGAATCAGCGGCCTCACGAGATTAAAATCTACGATGACGCCGGTCATGGGTTCAATTTTCAGTCGCCGCCGACCAAAGACACCAAGGATGCCTGGGAACATACCCTGACCTTTCTGCACAAGTACTTGAAGCAGTAGTAGCTGAAGAGTTAGGCCTCGACAGGAGAAACATCATGGCGGAGGAGACCAAAGTCGAAAGTCCATTCGCATGCGACATGAACTCGATGTCAGCCGCGGAGCGGGAGCGTCACGGCGTGCTGGTGCGCAAGATGCTCGGCGCGGGGCTTGAGCGGCGGGAGGTTGATAGCGGCTATGCGTTTCGGCTCGACGGGAACCGGATCGCGCTCGCGGAAGCCGCGGAATGGGTTTCACTTGAAAGCAAATGCTGTCCGTTCTTCGATTTTCGGATCGACCTCGCGCGCGAGGGCGGTCCCATCTGGCTCACAGTCGCTGGACGTCCCGGCGCAAAAGAATTCATCCGCGCAGAATTTGGTTTCTGATTCGAGCTTTACGGCCCGCTACCCTCACTGCTTGAGCCTAATACTGTTTTTCGAGCCCTAGTGAATAACGGGCTTATCGGCGGCTTGCAGTTTGTGCAGGCTCTCGCCGATCGCATCAGCGAGTTCGCAATAGGCGGGAGGATCGAGCCGGAGGGTCAGGCATCCGATAGTTAGATGGACGATACCGCAATCGCAGACTTCGATGCTGAAGGTTCCGCGTTCGGCGATCCTGTGCCTCGCGCATTTGCCACTGACCGGCATGCTACTTATTTAACGCGGGGAGCGGAATCGTCAGCGTGTCATAGACGGTAATTCTCGGACCATAAGCCGATTGAAAGATCCCGATACCCTCGGCAGGTCTGATCAGGTTGGTGCGATCGAAGATGTTGAGCAGCGTGACGCGGTCCGTCACTTCGCCCAAGTGCGGCACCTTGAAGGTTCTCTGCCCGCTCAAGTTGGCTTGGACCACGTGCGGCAGCGATTCGAGGTCGGCAAAGCCTGCCCGCAAGCCACTGCTATACAGGACGTCAAAACTGAAAGCGTATGGTTTCCAGTTATAGGCGATCCCGCCAGAAGCGCCATAGAGCGGCTGATGGTCGAGCACTATGTAATGCCGGTTTATGTAGCCCAGCTCGTCGGGATCGAAGTTGAACTGCCCGGTCGCCACGCCTTTCTGCATGTTTCTGCCGATAGTGGCGCTGGCATGAATCGAAAGATTCTCCGTGTTATAGGTTATCGCGCTTTCCGTGCCCCAGATGTACCCGTGCTTGTAGTTAAAGGGTGCGAAAATCGGCACTACTCCAAACTGACCGGTGTCGAGGTAGTGATCCGTATATTCGTAGAACGCATCTTCCGAGACAGTGAGGCGTTTCATCACTTGATGAACCACACCGACGTCCCACTCGTAGTCGTCTTCGGTCTCAGGCGTGACGATGCCGGTTCCCGCAAGACCGGTGGTTCCGGCAAATGCGGCCGGAGCGCCGGGCGAGATGCCCTGGAAGCTTGGCACTTGCATGTAGCGGGCAAAGCCGCCGTGAACCGTCGTGGCGGGCTGGAGCAGATACACCAGGTTGACCGTCGGATCGATCTGATTGTTGTAGGTAAAGCCACTCAGCCGATCCCAGCGCACGCCGACGTTGGCGCGTAGTTTCTCGGTAAGCTGCCAGGTGTCCTCCAGGTAGATCCCCGACAATAAATTGATCTTGTTTGCATTGTTAATCACGCGGACTGGTACAAAAGGAGGTCCTTCCTGGTCGCCGGCGGAATCGACCTTGAATACCAGTGAGTCATCGTCCGCCTCCACCCCGTACTCGCCGAGGTAAAAGCCCGCACCAAGTGTGTGACTTCCAACCTTGTAGGTCAGGTCGCCTTCCAGAGTGTTATCGAGGTCGCTGTGAAATGCGGTTGACGCCACACCTTGATAGAGGAGTTCACCAACATTATCCGGCTCGAAGCTCTGCGAGATATAGTGAGCCGCGTAAGCAAGTTGATAGGTTAGTCCGGGCGCGGGCGTTCCGTTAAGTGCGAAAATGCCGAGATAGTCGCGAAAGTTAAGGTAGGAATTGATATTGGCGGACGGATAGTTTGTGACCCCGTCCAGCTTGAACTGCGGTACCAGATTGGCCTGGTTGGGCAGTTGGTTGTTACTCGCTGCCATCGAGGTGATAAGGCTTAACCTGGTAGTTGGATTCAAATCGTACGAAAAGAAACCGAATGCCTGGCCCTGGTTAGTATGATCATGGATCGCATCCGGCGCCGGCGTGGCGGAACTGAATGCGCTGTTGCTTTGACTGTATAGCCCGCTCAGATAGTAGCTGAATTTGCCGACGCAGCCGCCGTACTGGAAGCTCGGCTGAATCGTATTGCGCTGCCCGCCGTACATGCTGACACTGCCGCCGGGCTGGTCGCATCCATTCTTGGTCTCGATGTTAAGCACCCCGCCGGTCGCATAGCTGTAGCGCGACGGCAGAATGCCATCGAGCAGACTCATCTGCTTGATGAACATCGGATTTATCATTGAGATGAAAGGCGGGTTGGTGTTGATGTCGATCGGCACCATGACCCCGTTGATCTGGTACTGGAATTGCGGGCCTTCAGTGTTACGGATGTGGATCTGCTGATTCTGATCGATCGCGACCCCGGGCATTTGCGTCAGCACGTCGGTGATATTGGTATTCTCGCCTTGCGGCAGATTGGCGATGTCCCGTGCGGTTACGGTATATTTGTTTGCCCCGGTCGAGGAGACTCCGTTCGGTGCGGGCATCAGGCCGGCCTTGAGCGGCAACGTCAGCGCGGTCTGCTTATCGAGGGTCATCGAGATCGTCTCTCCGGCGCTGCGTGGAAAGACGACAATTTTGTTTGCGGACTTGAATCCAGGCTTCGCAGCCACGAGTGAGTAAACGCCCCGCTTTGGGGGAGCGACTTGGAATCGTCCCGCCTGGTCGGTGGTAGCGTGCGCGATCGTTCTGCCATTTTCGCTGCGCAGTTCCAGGTTCACCTCCGCCAGAGGCCGGCCGAGTGTATCGGTGATGGTCCCGGATATTTGCTGAGCGCCGGCTAAAGAGGGAGACATCAGGACCAGCGCTACCAGGAACGCGACCAGGCGCCACACCTGCGTAGCAGGTTCACGCGCAAATCTATTCGCGACGAAGCTATCTCGAGGCGACCGCACGGCCGCCGGATCAGGTTCGCAATTCTGTTCGACTCGTGGCTGCATGATACTGAGAATGATTCTCAATATCCGGCGAGGTCAAAATTGTCAACCGATTCTGATCGCTCAACGTGCGGATATTTTATTTGTCTGGATTCAAGACTGAGACCTGATCGAGGCCTCAGTCTTTCCGTCGCGGATAAACGGTAACCCGGTTCAGGTTTCGCTCGGCGTATCACTCTCCAAGGTTTTTCCCGCCAGCTACCCTTCCAGCCCCATGCGGCGGGCGATTATCTGTTTCATGATCTCATTCGATCCCGCATAAATCGGCATCGCGCGCACGTCACAGTAGTCGCGGCAGATTTCGAACTCGCGCATGTAGCCATAGCCTCCGTGCAATTGCACGCAGTGGTAGGCCACCTGGTTGGCTTTCTCCGTGAGCCACCACTTTGCCATCGAGACTTCGGTGGTCAGATCGTCTTTGCCCTCGATGAACGCGTCGACCAGCCGATCGATGAATGCGCGGCCCATCGCGGCCTCGGTCGCCATCTCGGCCAGCTTGAACGAGTTGTGCTGGAATGACGAAATCGATTTGCCAAACGCCCTGCGGGTCTTGGTGTAGGCGATGGTCTTCTCGAGCATCCATTCGGAATATGCCTGCGCGCCGATCGCGACGATGAGCCGCTCGCGCTGCAGGTTTTGCATCAGGTACTTGAACCCGCCGCCCTCCTCGCCGAGCAGATTGGAGACCGGCACGCGGCAATCCTCGAAAAACAACTCGGCGGTGTCCTGGCCGTGAAGGCCCATCTTGTCGAGCTTGCGATGCTTGATGAAGCCGGGTGCGCCGGCCTCTACCACCAGCAGGCTCACGCCACTGTGACGTTCGGCGACCTTGCCCGCCGAGGTGGTTCGCACCGCGAGCACGATAAGGTCGCAGCTCATTCCGTTGGTGATGAAAATCTTCTGTCCGTTCACGACGTAATGGTCGCCGTCGCGCATCGCGGTGGTGCGGATTGCGGCCACGTCCGAGCCGGCGTCGGGCTCGGTCATCCCGAGCGCGGTGATGGTCTCGCCGCTGACGCATCCGGGGAGCCAGCGCCGTTTTTGCGCCTCGGTGCCGAGGCGCTCGAGGTACGGCGCCGTGATGTCGCTATGGACGGCAGCGCCCTCGGACAGGCCGCTGGAGCCCGAGCGCACCATCTCCTCGCGCAGGATCGCGCTGAATCCAAAGTCGGCGCCGCTGCCACCGTATTTCGAATCGATCCACGGACACAGAAAGCCCGCCTTGCCCATCGCTAGCCATGCCTCGCGCGGCACCTGGCGCGCCTCCTCCCACTTGAGCGCGTCGGGCGCGATATGACGCGCGATATGCGCGCGGATCGATTCTCGAAACGCCTTGTGCTCGGGGCTCAAATATCGCGGCTCCATCGGAACGGCTCCTTGCTTTGATGGCGGACTTGATCGGGCGAACTTCGCGCGACGACTGTGGCATAGCCGGGACGCGTAGGCTAACATCGCGACGGCTTTGCCGGCCGCCGGCCTCGCGCCGTCGGCTGGATCGTTCGGGGCGCATCCCTCGAGCCACTTCGGAAAATGATAACCGCTGCCGCGGCGCCGCGACGATGGTTATATTGAAATGGCTACGTCGAAAGAAACCGGGGAGTGAATTGTCGGATCACAAGCTTAAGGTCGTAATCCTCGGAGCCAATGGCACGATGGGCCCGGGGGCGGGATGTGTGTTTGCGGGCGCCGGCTACCATGTCACGATGCTCGCGCGCGACGCCGACAAGGCGGCGGCCGGACTGCTCGCGGTGCAGAACGCGGCGCGCGCCGAGGCGATCGGCGATCGCATCACGCTTGGCAGCTACGATCGCGACCTGGAGCGCGCGGTCGGCGAGGCAGGGCTCATCTTCGAATCGCTGGCCGAGGACCTGGCGTTGAAGAAGCAGTTCTTCGCCGCGGTCGATCGCAGCCGGCGGCCCGACTCGATCGTCGCCACCGGATCCTCGGGACTCTCGATGGCCGAGATGGCGCGCGGGCGCAGCGAGTCGTTCCGCCGCAACTTTCTCGGCATTCATCTCTTCAATCCGCCGCACGTGATCGTCGGCACCGAAGTGATTCCGAATCCGGACACCGATCCCGCGATGATGAAGCGCGTGGTCGAGTTGCTGACCGAGCGATGCGGCCGCAAGGTGATCGTCACCCGCGACCGTCCTGCGTTTGTCGGCAACCGCGTCGGCTTCAAGGTCCTCAACGAGACCGCGCAGCTCGCGCTCGAGCACGGCGTCGCGTTCATCGACTATCTCATCGGGCCGCATACAGGACGCGCGATGCCGCCGCTGGCGACCGTCGACCTGGTCGGATGGGACGTGCACAAGGCGATCGTCGACAACGTCCACGCCAACTGCGAGGACGAGGCGCACGCGTGCTTCGCGATGCCCGCATACATGAACCAGGGCATCGCATCGGGGCATCTGGGCGACAAGACGCCGGAGCGCGGCGGGTTCTATCGCAAGGCGGGCAAGGACACGTTCGTGCTCGACGCGAAGACGGGAGACTATGCGCCGCTGAAGGCGCCCGCGCCGATCCAGTTCGTCGAGCGAATGAAGATGCTCAATCGCGTCGGCCGCTATCGCGAGGCGCTCACCGTCCTGGCCGACGCCCAAGGCGTCGAGGCGGAACTATGCCGACGCGTGGTGCTGGGGTATGTGAGCTATGCGCTCAACAGGGTTGACGAGGTTGCCAACTCGGCCCCCGACGTCGACACGATCATGAGCTACGGCTTCAACTGGGCTCCCCCCAGCGTGTTTGTCGATCTGCTCGGCGCGAGGCGAATTATCGCGATGCTTGACAAAGTGCGACTGCCGGTGCCGCCCGTCGTCGAGCAAGCTGCGTCCAATGGTGCTAAGATGTTCTCTGGCGGCGTACTCGATTATGGCCGCACTTTGGTTGGATAAAACGAACTAAAAGGAACCTACTATGAGCAAGCAACCGCCGGTCTATATCCTGGGCGGAGCCCAGACCGACTTCGCCCGCAACTGGTCCAAAGAGGGTAAGCATTTCGTCGCCATGATGCGCGAGGCGGTGCTCGGCGCCCTCGAAAAACAAAAAATCGAAGCGAAGGAAATCCAGACCGCGCACGTCGGCAACTTCGCCGCCGAGCTCTATGCCAAACAGGGCCACGTCGGCGCCTTCTTCGTCGAGATCGATCCCGCCTTCTCCGGCCTGCCGACCTCGCGCCACGAGGCCGCCTGCGCCTCCGGCTCGATCGCGATCCTCGCCGCCTCCGCCGAGATTGAGGCGGGCCGCTACGACCTCGCCTGTGTATGCGGCGTCGAGCAGATGAAGACCGTCGACTCCACCACCGGCGGCGACTACCTCGGCACTGCGGCGTGGTACGAGCGCGAAGCCAAGGGAATCGAGTTCCCGTTCCCCAAACTGTTCGGCCGCCTCGGCGATGAGTACGACAAACGCTTCGGCCTCAAGGACGAGCATCTCGCCCACATCTCGGCGGTCAACTATTCCAACGCCAAGCGCAACCCCAACGCGCAGACCCGCAACTGGTTTATGAGCGAGAGCCACGCGCAGCAGCAATCGAAGTTCAACAACGTGATCGGCGGACGCATCAAGGTCAGTGACTGCTCGCAAGTCACCGACGGCGGCGTCGCATTGTTCCTGGCCTCGGAAAAATACGCGAGCGAGTGGGCGCGGCGCAGCGGCAAGTCGCTCGCCGACCTCCCGCGCATCCTCGGATGGGGCCATCATACGGCGCCACTCGAATTCGACACCAAGGTCGCCGAGAGCCGCGACAACGCCTACGTGCTGCCGCATACCCGCGAAGCGATCGTCGACGCGTTCCGCCGCGCCGGCCTCTCCGGCGTCGAGCAGGTCTCCGGAATCGAGACCCACGACTGCTTCACCACCTCCGAGTACATGGCGATAGATCATTTCGGGCTCACTAAACCGGGCGAGTCGTGGAAGGCGGTCGAAGGCGGCGTAATCGAGCTCGGCGGCACCTGCCCGATCAATCCGAGCGGCGGCCTGATCGGCGCGGGCCATCCGGTCGGCGCGACCGGCGTGCGCCAGATGCTCGACTGCTACCGGCAAGTGACCGCAACCGCAGGCGAGTACCAGGTCGAAGGCGCCAAGCGCTTCGCCATGCTGAACATCGGCGGCAGCGGCACCACGAGCTGCGCCTTCGTGATTGGCAAGTAATAGCCACTCCACCAATCAGCAGCTAATAACGCAAACATTACGATCGAAGCGGCGGCCCTCGAAGGGCCGCCGCATGTTTATTGGCTAGACAAGGATCCGGACACTGAAACCTCACCGAGGTTTCAGGCTTCCCTTTAGGCTAAGATGCGCGCTTCGCGCTGGTCGAACTTCGCGCGGTGTGCACGCATCCGCACTTTCCTTCACCGGCGACAACGGAGCCGGCGTCTTGTGTGGGTAGTGGGTGCAGGGGTCAGCCCCTGCAAACCTCATGGAGGTTTCAGGCTTCCCTTTAGGCTAAGATGCGCGCTTCGCGCTGGTCGAACTTCAGGCGGTGGTACGCATCTGTACTTTCCCTGCCGGTGACAACGGAGCCGCCGTCTTGTGTGGGTAGTGGGTGCAGGGGTCAGCCCCTGCCGGTGACAACGGAGCTGGCCTCTTAGTATGGATGCTGGGTGCAGGGGTCAGCCCCTGCTTGCCTTGCCCGTCGCAGCCATTCTCTGCAATTAGAACGTCGAGGCGGTATCGTGCGCCCGAAATTAATGAAGGAGGAATGTTCGATGCGAAAAATCGCCGCTGTTCTCTCAGTCGTGTTCTTACTTACAATGAGTTATGCGGTTGAAGCTGCTGACGAACCGCCGGCGTCTTCCGGCGCCCCCGAAGTGCAAATCTTTTCGTCGCCATCGGATGTGAAATGGGGACCTGCGCCTCCGGTGGTGCCGAGCGGAGCGCAGGCCGCGGTACTCGCCGGAGACCCGTTCAAGGACGGCTCTCCTTACACCCTGCGGCTCAAGATGCCGGATGGTTACCGGATCGCGCCGCATTGGCATCCCACCGACGAAAACGTCACCGTGATCAGTGGCACGCTAGGCGCGGGAATGGGTGACAAATTCGATCGCGCAGCCGGCAAACTTCTGAAGCCCGGTGGATTCGTGTGCATGCCCAAAGAGATGCATCATTACGCATGGGCAAAAGGCCCGACCATCATTCAGGTTCACGGGATCGGTCCGTTCGCATTCACCTACGTGAACCCGGCCGACGATCCGCGCAATAAGCACTAGCTCGAAGCGGGGATCGGATCCGGCGTCTTGTGAGGCCCTCGAGTGCAGGGGTCAGCCCCTGCAAGTAGGAGAAGGTGTTATGCCGCTGACTCGCGATTTCAAGGAGACGATTCGGGCTCGCGTCGAGCGCGACGCGAAATTCCGAACAGCGCTTCTCCGGGAAGGAGTCGAAGCGATGCTCGCCGGCGACGTGCCGACCGCCAAGACTATCCTACGCGACTACATCAACGCGACCGTGGGCTTCACCGACCTCGGCGCAGCCACCCGCATCCCTGCCAAAAGCCTCATGCGAATGCTGGGACCAGCAGGCAACCCACGCGCCGGCAATCTCTTCAAGATCCTGAGCTTCCTCCAACGCCGCGAGGGCGTACGCTTCGAGCTCAAGTCCTCGCGCGCTTAAACTTCAGGCGGCGGGCAGCGGTTAGCCTATTAGGATCCAGATACTGAAACCTCGTGGAGGTTTCAGACTTCCCTTTCACGATAAGAAGAGAAGCGCGAAACCCAGTTTGGGTTTCGCTGGGTTAGATCAAGTGTCGGCGCTTTGAGCCGCTAGTGCCGCCGTTTTTTCTCGGAGTTGGGATGTTGCGGGGACAGCAGTACCAGCTCCAGCGGTCAGGCCGACCATGTCAATGAGCCTGCTCCCATAAAGACAGTAGCGAAGCGCCATGCTTCCAACCTGAAAAACAAAGTCGTGTTGGATCATAATCGATCGATGAGACGTCGTTCACTCGCGGCGCACTATTCCCGCGAACCCTGCGATAACAAAGCCCGTCAAAATCCATCCGGCTAGGATCTGAAAACAGAGCCAAATACGCAGCAGATAGCCCCACGGCAATCCGGTCGGTGGATAGAAACACCAGCGCCAGCTTTCTACCTTTGGCCACCAGTTCTCTTCCTGGCGGAAAGCGTGAATTGGCAATAGCGCGTCCAACGAGTACAGCATTGGGCTTAACTGGTCAGTCTGTGCATGAATAACGCCTCCCGGTGCCGATAGTTCGGAGACGGGCACCATCAAAGTGGCCCGACTGCCAAGGCTCACGAAGAACCAACCAAACAAAAAAAGCGCAACCGCCATGACCGAGGCAGGCTTGAGTGGCTCATAACCATATCTAAGACCTATGCGGTAAGACCACCGCACAACCCTCTCTCCTCTGCTGAAATGCTCGCGTCGGTCTCGGTCAGCCTCCAGACCGATGAGGACCTTGCTAGCCTCTTTCTCGTAACCCATCTCGCGGAGTACCTTTGCGAGCTGACGATAGGGCTGGGCGCGAACACGGTGTCCATGGTCGCCCTCACTCCCGGCGAGAGGTTGGCGGCCCAGCAAATCGAGGCGCCGCAGCGCGTCATCGGTTCTTCGCAGGTAGCTATAGATGAAGCCGTCCAAATCTACGTGATCAGGACTAGGCCAGCTTTCCGGATCGTCGTCGACGCCGCCGACGGACGCCCCACTAAGGTCCATAAATCCAACGACTCCAAATCGCGTGTTGCGAGCGAAGAGGGCGCCCTCTATGCGCGCTCGCTCCACGCGAAGCGTGGCATTGGTGAAGTCGGCACCGTCTATCGCAAGATCACTACCGACCTCCGCGGCTACTAGACTCACTTCCCCCGCAACCGCGACCCCACGAAGATCAATTTTTGCGCCCGATTTTCGCGTCATCCGCAGTAAAGGCTCTTGCACCTGGGCTTTCGAATCGGGCCCGCGAACAATCAAGGCCAAGACCGACGGCAGCCCCCGCCAGATTGACCTCACCTTCTGCTATGAAACCGTATCGCAGAAACACGCTACCGCCGATTCGCGCGGCATTGAGGCTCAGCGCTGTACCTGTCGGATTTGTGATCCGTGCAGCGTCGCACTCCAGATTATTCGCGATTTCTGCTCCGCGCAGATTCACTCCGCCAATGGCATGAAAGCTGTGGCGAAGATTCAGAGTTCGGACACGTAAAAAATCAGCACTGATGGCGAGCATGTCCTTCGGCTTCACGACACAGCCGTCTGCACTAAATAGAAATAGATCTGCGTGAACAAGGATAATTCCCTCAGAAAAGCAACACCGAAAGAAGATCAGAGGGAATCGAATTCTGGCCGCGCTGAGATTCAGCTGACCTACTATTTTTGCGCATGCGACGGTTAGTCCTCTCGAGCGGACGATCTTGTTGGCATCTCGATCGACACAGAGCCAGCTAAGAAGGTCAGCGCGGATTTGGCGCTCGATGCTCCAACTGCTCGCGTGCGCTGGTAAGTTTTCGGGAGCGTCCGGGCTCTTACCAACGGGACCGCAGTACGCAGGTCCGCCTAGTACCGCAGCCCCAAGCAGTCTCTTCTCAGCCTCGGTTAACTCCGGAAACTCGCTCGCGGCGAGCTCTTCCAGAGCTGACTTGTCTAACTTCTCGATTTCCGCCATCGCGTTATAGTATTTGTCGTCTGTTCAGACGCGCAAAGTCCCAGTTCCTCCATGATCGACTTTCCACCGGGTTGGCCTCTGCCAGGCGTTTGGCCCGTGCGGCTGCCCGCTCCGAGACTGGCCAATCGGCTGTTGGGAGAGAGCGCTACTCCGAGGTGAACCGCAAATCTGTTCTATCATGCGATCGCAGCTTGTCACGATCTCATTCAACAAGTTCAGAAATGCAAGCAAATGGGCCCTTGCCGGTCAAAACCAAAGACTCGCGGGATGACGTCCCTCTTTTTAACGTCACATTGGCCGACAGTAGTTTTTCTCGAATCGCGGAAGGATCTCACGGTCCAGGAAGTGTCTAACACGCGTGGCGCGCGTCTTGTCCCAAGGCGAGGATTGAAACCTCATCGAGGTTTCGGAATAAGCAGAAAGGGAAGCGCGAAACCTGAGGCAGGTTTCGCTTGTCTGGATCCGGCATCGTCGCTTCGAGCGCTCTTCGATTCAATGCCTTTCGAAACCCTTTCAACCTGGCGGAGGATTGGCCAGAATCGCGCTTGATGCGGCATCGGCATTTTATTTTGGTTGCTGCGATTGTTTCCTTCCTGCTCTCGATGGGGGCGGTCTTGGCTTTGGTGCTGGGTAGGAATTGGATTTGGTTTGGGGCTGGGACTGCGGCGGTCATACTTGCGGCGCATCTTACGTTGCATTGGGTTGCGCTGGGATTGGGTGGTGCGGCGGTTGCCGGGTATGGTTTGCGCTGGATACGTGGAGAGCCGATGAAAGAAAAGACGGCGGCGCCTCATACTGCCGGTACCGTTATTCATTGGGCCTGGCGTTATGACCTGATGCTTTGGCTGATCTCGATGGGGCGGGAGGGGGCGTTCCGGCAGAAGCAAGTTGATTTGGCGGGGATCGTATCGGGCGAGTCGGTTCTGGATGTCGGCTGCGGGACCGGGACTCTCGCGATTGCGGCTAAGCGGCGGGTTGGGCCGGCGGGCAAGTGTATGGAATCGATGCGGCGCCGGAGATGATTGCGCGCGCACGGAAGAAAGCGCTCAAGGCGGGTCTCGAACTCGTCTTCGAGACCGCTGCGATCGAGGCGCTGCCGTTTCCCGATGCGAGTTTCGACGTCGTGCTGAGCACCGTCATGTTTCACCATCTGCCGGATGACGCGCGCCGCCAGGGCCTGCGCGAGATACGGCGCGTGCTGAAGCCGGGCGGGCGGCTGCTCGCTGTCGATTTCGGAGGGTCCGCGCAGGAGCGACACAGCCATATCGCGATGCGCCCCAATCACGCGCATTTCGATATCCGCAAGCTGATTCCGGAACTGAGTGAAGCGGGACTGAGCGGAATCACCAGCGGCAAAGTGGGATTCCGCGATTTGTGGTTCTTAAGCTGCAGAGTCTGATCAGGAGATTCGATCCAGGCTAGCGAAACCCACCCGGGTTTCGCGCTTCCCTCTCGGCTTATTTCGAAACCTCGATGAGGTTTCGAAGGAGGCACGCCCTTTACGCTGGCGACGAAGGAGCCGGCTTTTTTGTGTAAGTCCTGAGTGCAGGGGTCACCCCTGCGGTTTCGCTTGTCCGAAATTTATATCTGATCGATGCCTCGCTCACTCCGCCCTGCCCTTTCAACCTGGCGGAGGATTGGACAGAATCGCGCGCATGACTATGCGCGCGGCGTTTACACTGGTCGACGTTTTCACCACCGTGCCTTTCGGCGGTAACCAGCTTGGCGTGTTTGCCGAGGCCGACTCGATGAGTGCGGACGAGATGCAGGCGGCGGCACATGAGCTTAACTTCAGCGAATGCTCGTTCGTGCTCAAGCCGGGTGAGGAGGGCACGGTGAGCAAGGTCAGGATTTTCACGCCAGCGCGGGAAGTCCTGATGGCCGGGCATCCGACGGTCGGGACCGCGTGGGTGCTCGCCAGCCGCGGCGCGATCAAGCTCGATGAAACTTCCACCGACGCGATGCTGGAGCTGGGTATCGGGCCGGTGACGGTGACGGTCGAGAGTATCGACGGCAAGCCAAACTTCGTGTGGATGTCGCATCGCGAGGCCGTATTCGGCAACCAGCGCCGCGATCGCGCGCGCGTCGCCAAGGCGCTGGGTATCGCGGTCGCCGATATCCGCGCGGACTTGCCGATACAGGGCGTATCGACCGGGAACCCCTTTCTCATGGTGCCGATACGCTCAATCGAGGCGCTGGGAAAATGCCGCCGCGACGAGGCCGCGATCGGCAAGCTGCTCGCGAAAGATTCGGACGCGGTCGGACTGTACCTGTTTGTCGCTTCGAGCGAGCCGCCATTCGGCGTGCGCGCGCGGATGTTTGGCGGTGCGGGCGTAGGCGTGTCGGAAGATCCCGCCACCGGCAGCGCGGCCGCGCCGCTGGGCTCCTACCTCGCGCGGCATGACGTGCTGCCGAGCGCGGAGGAGGCCGAGTTCGTAGTCGAGCAGGGCGTCGAAATGGGGCGTCCGAGCCGGATCCACGTCAAGGTGCGGCGCGAGGGCAGTGACGTGCTCGAGGTCCGTATCGGCGGCCGCTGCGTGATAGTAGGCGAAGGAACCCTGTCCGCTTCTTAAGGAGGCGGCATCTGGAAAATTCCACGCAAGCGAAACCCACCCGGGTTTGCAGGAGTGATCCCTGGGTGACCCTACACCCACTACGCATACAAGAGCCGGCTCCGTTGTCGCCGGCGGAGCGCAGTGCCTCCTGCGAAACCTCATCGAGGTTTCGGAATAAGCAGAAAGGGAAGCGCGAAACCCGGTTGGGTTTCGCTCGTCTGAATCTGTTCAAATCGAATTTTCTACGTCGTCCCTGCCTGCTACTGTTTGTTGATGGCGGCCGACAAGGCACTCGAGGCGGGGGAGCAGGCGCCGGAGTTTGCGCTTCCCGACGCAGGCGGAAATATCCGCCGACTGTCGGAGATGTGCTCCGGCGGGGTGCTGGTGCTGGTCTTCTACCGGGGCCATTGGTGACCCTTCTGCCTCCGCCAGTTGGCGGAGTATCGCGACCATTACGCGGAGTTACGCGCGGCTGGAGCGGAGGTCGCCGCGCTCTCAGTCGATGAGCCGGCGCGCTCGCGCGCGGTGGCCGACGACTTCAAGCTTCCGTTTACGCTGCTATGCGACCCGCGCCGCGAGGTGGTGACTGCCTTCGGGGTCTTCAACCGCGCCGAGAAGGGCGGGATCGCGATCCCTTCGGTGTTCGTGATCGATCGCGCGATGGTGGTGCGGTTCCGGGTGCTCGAGACCGTCGGCACTCGAGTGAATCCGGGCGACCTGGTCGAGATCGTGCGCTCGGTCAAGGGCGCCGCCGAACCGCAGGCGCTGCCGCGGCCGGCGCGGGTGTGGCCGGGCGCGATGTTCCTGCGCGCGACTCTGAACTCGCTCCGCCGCGGCATCCGCCAGAGATAGCCGCAGGGCACGCAGGGGTGACTTATTCCGAAACCTCGATGAGGTTTCGCAGGAGCTAACAGCTTCCGGCGGCGACAACGGAGCCTGCGTGTTGTGTAGGTGATGGGTGCAGGGGTCACCCTGCTTTCGCATGCCTGGATTCAATTTCCCGCCTTCACAGCGATGACTTCGCGGCCTATGATTTCCGAACTATGAATCGGCGCCTAATCCTGACTTCCCTGCCTGCCACGATGCTGTTGAGCGCCTGCTTCAGCAGCGCGATTATCGAAGCTCCGGTCTACACGAATCCGCAAACCGCGAGCGTCTCGGCGCTCGCGATGACTACGCCACGCGCCGATCACGTGGCGGTTCGTCTCAGCGATGGCCGGGTGCTGCTCGCGGGCGGCACCGCGACCGCCAATATCGGCGGCGTGCTCGCGAGCGCGGAGATCTATGATCCGGTGGCGAAGACTTTTACGCCGACTGGATCAATGACCGTGCCGCGGCAGGGACAGACTGCGACGATGCTCGCGAACGGGACCGTGCTGATGGTCGGTGGAGTGCAGAATATCGGATTTCGCGCCGAGCTTGCGAGCGCGGAGCTCTACGACCCGGCCTCCGGAACTTTCAGCGCGACCGGCTCGATGCGGACGGCGCGCGAAGGACATACCGCGACGTTGCTGCGCGACGGGCGCGTGCTGATCGCCGGCGGCAGCGACAACGGGACCCATACACTGGACTCGGCGGAGATTTACGATCCCGTCGCGGGCGCGTTCAGCTCGGCGGGACACATGACGCAGCCGCGTATCGCGCATACGGCGACGCTCTTGCGTGACGGCACAGTGCTGATCGCGGGGGGCGGACGTGGCGATCGGCCCGGTGGCTATATCGCCTACGACACCGCGGAAATTTACGACCCGGTCGCCAATCGCTTCTCGGCGCTCGCGGCGCGGATGGTGAACGACCGCGTCGGCGCGGGCGCGATGCTGTTCGAGGACGGGCGGGTGCTGATCGTCGGCGGCAGGAGCAGCCGGGTGCTGATGACGGGGCCCACGCCCGGGGGGCTGACGCCGCTCAAGAGCGCGGAATTCTACGACCCCGAGAGCCATAGCTTCCACGCCGCGATGGATATGGACGCCGCGCATTACCTGCCCACGCTCACTGAACTCGATCGCGGCAGGATCCTGGTGGTCGGAGGATGGCTGATGCAGGGTTTCGTGGTGGTCGGCATGGCGGACGCGGAAATTTTCGAGCCGGCGACCAACACGTTCGCCAGTGTCGGCCGGCTGAATACGCCGCGGCTCGAAAACACCGCCACGCTGCTTCCCGACGGCGAGGTGCTGGTGGCGGGCGGAATCGACGGCAAGAGCAATATCACGGCGTCAGTCGAGTTCTACTCGCAGGACGATCGCCGCTTCCTGCTCTACCCAAATCCCTCTGGCGCGCCGCCGATCGAGCCGTAGCGTATCGCGCGGCTGCGGCTAGCGCGATCGCTTGCCGGGCGCGCGCCGCTCGAATTCCGCGGGCTTGCGCGCTCGGTCGATAGTGTCGGGAGGCTTTCCTTCGAGATGGAATTTGTGGAGGAAGCGATGAACGATCGGCGCCAGCAGCAGCGCCGCTACGCTGATGAGCGCAAGGCCGCTGTAGAGCGCGTAGAACGAGGCGAATAGCTTGCCGGCGGTGCTCTTGATGGGGTCAACCGGGCCCATCCCGCCCAGGATCATGGAGGCGTCGAGGAGCGAATCGATCCACTCAAGCCCCTCGAGGAAATGATAGCCGCATACTCCGAAGAGCAGCGACCCCGCAATCACCACGGCCGCGACCAGGGCCCATCGCGCGAAACGCCGCATAAACAGCGGGCGCGAAAGCAAAGGCTCGGTGCGGCGTTCGAACCTCATCGCATCGGATTGTAGGCCCGCACTAGACGCGTCGGATAGCGTGGTACACGACCAGCACCACGATCGCTCCAACTACCGAGACGAAGATGCTCCCCAGGTTCACGCCGGTAACGCCCGCATAGCCGAGCGCATTGAAGATCGCGCCGCCGACGAACGCGCCGACGATCCCCAGGAGAATGTCGCGAATCAGTCCCTCCCCAGTCCGATTGACGAGCTTGCTGCCGATGAACCCGGCGATCAGTCCGACGATCAGCCATGACAAGATACCCATAGAATCCTCCCCGAGAGCGTCCGGTTACGGTGACAGATTGTATCGAAGCCGCATATGCCCGGTCAGTGGAGAAAGATCGTGCAACGCGCCAGGGAAGCGCTCGACGCGAGGCGCCGTGTGTTGCATTGTAGCCCGAGAAGGCGCATCGAGTTGGCGATGGCTGAAGCATCGAAATCACTTCCCGCATTCGAGCTCCAGGATCTTAACGGCACGCCCCGGCGCTTCCCGGCCGCGCGGCCCACTCTGCTCTGCTTCGTCAAGGAAGACTGCCCGACATGCGGGCTGACGATGCCGTTGATAGAGGCGGCCTATCGCGCATTCGGCGCGGCCGTCGAGGTCGTCGCGATCGGGCAGGACACGGCGGGCAACGCGTTGTTGGCGGAGCGCCACGCACTGACCGCGCCGATGCTCGACGACTCCGCGTTGGGCGTTTCGTTCGCATACGATCTGGAGATCGTCCCGACGATCATTCTGGCCGACGGCGCGGGCGTCGAGCTGCGGCGCTTCGTCGGCTTTGACAAGGGCGACTGGCAGAGCCTGCTCGCCGAGCTGACGCGGATCTCCGGCGTGCCCGAGTCCGCGGCTGAGATCAACGGGACAAGGATCGATTGGAGTTCTTATCCGCAGACGCGGCCCGGGTGCGGCTCGAAGTCGGTCGAGCCGGGAATCGCCGAACGGCTTGCGGGCGCGGCGCGCGGTGAGCGGATGACCGCGCGGCGAATCGAGCTCGGCGAGGGCGAGGACGTCTTCGAGTTCATGTTCGAGCGCGGCCTCACCGACGGGCTGCCGGTGGTGCCGCCGACGCCGGAGCGCGTCGGGATGATGCTCACCGGGACGCGTCGCGATCCGCGCGAAGTGATCGGCGAGGTTGCGCCCAACCTGGCGCCGCTGACGATCGAAAAAATCGCGGTAAATGCGGTGATGGCGGGCTGCCTGCCCGCGTATCTGCCGGTGGTGATCGCGGCGCTGGAGGCGGTGCTCACGCCGGAGTTCAACGCCCACGGCATCATGGCGACGACCTGGGGCGCGACGCCGGTGATGGTCGTGAGCGGCCCGATCCGGAATCGCATCGGGATGAACATGGCGATGATGGCGCTCGGGTATGGTAATCGCGCCAACGCGACGATCGGCCGCGCGGTGAAACTGGTGCTGCGCAACGTCGGCGGCGCGCGGCCCGGCGAAATCGAGCGCTCGACGCTCGGCGCGATCGGCAAGTTCACTACCTGCTTTGCAGAATGGGAGGAACGCAGCCCGTGGGAGCCGCTCCACGTCGAGCGCGGCTTCAAGGCCGCCGACAGCGTGGTGACGGTGTTCGGACTGGAGGCGGGCTCGCGCCAGATCGCCGATCAAACCTCGCGCACCGCGCACGCGCTGGTCGGATCGCTCGGGCTGGGATTGGAGGCGTGCTGGCATCCGAAGCAGCACGGCTCCGGCGAGATCCTGCTCGTCATATGTCCCGAGCATGCCGACACGATCGCGCGCGACGAATGGACCAAGACCCAGGTGCGCCAGCGCATCCAGCAGGTCACCGCGCGCCCGATTCGCGAGCTACTGCCCGATGCGGAATCCGGCGAGGGCGTCCCGCTGAAGGCGTTTGGTCTCAAGGATCCGACGCCCGAGCAGCTCGAGACGCGCATCCCGAAGTTTCGCGACCCGCGGAATATCAATATCATCGTAGCCGGCGGCGACGCGGGAAAATTCTCCGCGGTGTTCGCCGGATGGGTTTCGGGACCAATGGGCTCGAGCAGCGTGAGCCGCAAAATCGAGGAGGCCGAATGAGAACCGTAATTGTCGATCCAACCGACGAACGCGTGCCGGTGCGGCGCACGCTCGCATCGCGCGGGGCCAAAGTCAGCGGCCGCATCGCGATCCTCGATATCAACAAGCCGCGCGGCGACGTTCTGATCGAGCGGCTCGCGGAGCGCCTGGCCGAGCGGCTGCCGGGGAGCGAGATCAGGAAGTACAAGAAGCCCACCTTCACCAAGCCGGCGCCCGAGGACTTGCGCCGCCGGATCGCGCAGGAGAGCGACTTCGTGATCGAAGCGCTCGCCGATTGAGGGTCATGCACAACGTGCAGTGTGCACGACTCCGTATGGTTCGAGATCAATAAGAAGCCCGCGGTGATGGTGGCATCGAGCGTGTTCGAGGACGCGGCCGAGAAGCAGGCGGCGGCGCTCGGATTGCCCGAGCTGCGCCGCGTCTTCGTGCCCCATCCGATCCAGGACGCAACCGACGACGAGATGCGTGCCAAGGCCGACGCGATCGTCGAGCAGGTGATCAAGGCGCTCACGAAGTAACCGCACGCGCGCGGCATCCCTCTTTCGCGCGATTCGATGCTCGTCACGGGATTCGCGCGGGCTTGTCTTTCATTTAAGATCGTACGCGTGGCTGCCGAAACGATTTCTGCACCGCACGCCGGGTCCGCGCCGGCGCGGCCGCTCGATCCCGCGCCGCGCCGGATTTTAGTGAAGGAGGTCAACTGGCTCGGCGACCTGGTTATCAGCCTGCCCGCGTTGCGCGCGATTCGCCGCGCGTGGCCCGACGCGCATCTGGCAGTCGCGGTGAAGCGCGAGCTGGCGAGCTTCTTCGACGGCGACGCATCTGTCGATGAAGTAATTCCATACGTTGTCGCGCGCGGAATCGGCGGAGTCGCGGATCGATGGCGCATCGTCGCGGGCATCCGCTCGCGCCGCTTCGATCTCGCGGTGCTGTTTCCGAACAGTTTCGAATCCGCGCTGTGGGCCGCGATGGCCGGAGTTCCGCGCCGCGCCGGATTTGCCACCGACGCGCGCGGCGCGCTGCTTACACTCAAGGCAACGCCGCGGCACGACGCGACCTCAGGGCATCAGGAGCGCTACTGGCTCGCGATGATTCGCGCGACGCTCACGGTGGCCGGCGATCCAAACGACTTCGCGATCGCGCCACATCAGCCGAGCCTCGACAAGATGCGCACGTGGCTGGGCGCGCGCCGGCGCCACGCCGATGCGCCGCTGGTCGCGATCGCGCCTGCAGCAGCCTACGGACCAGCCAAGGAATGGCCGCCGGAGCATTACGCGCGCCTCATCGATCTGCTCGCGGAGCGCTATGGTGCCGAGTCCGTGCTGGTCGGCGCGCCCGCGGAGCGCGCCAAGTGCGAGCGCGTCGCTGCGCTGAGCCGCTCCAGCGCGATCGTCGCGGCTGACGAGACCAGCGTCGGTGAGCTGATCGCGATGCTCGCGATCGCGGGCCGATTCATCGGCAACGATTCGGGCGCGATGCATCTGGCGGGCGCGCTCGGAATCCCGACGGCCGCAATCTTCGGCTCAACCGACCCGAATCGCACCGGCCCGATGGGACCGCGCACGCGCGTGCTCTGGCGCCATATCGAGTGCAGCCCGTGCCTCGCGCGCACCTGCCGCTTCGGTCATTACAATTGTCTGCGCGAGATTGGCCCCGAGGAGGCCGCGGGCGCGCTGGCCGCACTGGGAGCCTTCGCGTGAGCGCGCCCGGCGCTTCGCATTCCAAAGTGATGCGGTCATAAGATGAAATTCGCGATCAAATTTGTGATGACAATCCGATGAAACTAAAGGACCTGGCGAACAAGCTCGGACTCGAACTTCGCGGCGATGGCGAAATCGAAATCGCGGCACCTGCCCCGATCGAAGCCGCCGCGCCCGGGACGATCGTCTTCGTCGCCGGGGCCAAGTTCGCGCCGGCGCTCGCGGCGGGCTCCGCCTCGGCTGCGATCACGACCGCGGAACTCGCGGCCGGCGCTAAATGCGCGACTTTGATCAGCGCAAATCCATACGCCGACTTCTCGCGGGTGCTCGAAATTTTTTTTCCGCCCTACCGCCCCAAGCCAGGTATCGATCCCACCGCGGCGATCGCTTCGGATGCGAAAATCGGCCCGGGCGCATCGATCGGCGCGTGCTCTGTGATCGGCGCAGGTGTCGAGATTGGCCGCGACGCCGTGATTCATCCGAACGTGACGATCTATCCCGACGTTCGTATCGGCGATGGCTTCATCTGCCACAGCAACGTCGCGGTGCGCGAGGGCACCACGATTGGAAACCGGGTGACGCTGCTCAACGGCGCAGTGATCGGCGCCGACGGCTTCGGTTACGTCGAGAACGCGGGCGGCCTGGTCAGGATTCCGCAAGTCGGCGGCGTGATCCTGGAGGACGACGTCGAAATCGGCGCGCACTCGACGGTCGACCGCGCGATGATCGGCGCGACCATCCTGCATCGCGGCGTCAAGCTCGACGACCAGGTTCATATCGGACACGGATGCGAAATCGGCGAGTACTCGCGGTTTGCGGCGCATGTCGGAATCGCGGGCTCCACGCGCGTCGGCAAGTGGTGCATGTTCGGCGGACAGGTCGGCGTGGCCGATCACGTGACGATCGGCGACCGCGTGATGATCGGCGCCAAGGCGGGAGTCCACACCGACTTCAAGGACGGCGCGATCGTCTCGGGATATCCCGCGGTGGAAATCCGCCTGTGGCGCCGATACGTGGCCGCGCTGCCGCGCCTGCCCGAACTGATTCGCCGGCTGCGCGCGCTCGAAGACAAGCTCGGCATGCGCGGAAGCAATGAGTGAGGCCGCCACCTGAGTTGGCGTGGACGTGGCCGAGCTCAAATTCGCGCTGAAACCCAAGCCGCCGTTTCGGCTCGACTTGACCGCGTGGGCACTCCGTCGGCGGCCGCACAACGTGATCGATCATTTTGAGGACGGCGTTTACCGGCGCGCTCTCCTACTCGACGGCCTGCCATATGCCGTCGCGGTAACGCAGACGCGCGGAATCGATCGCCCGGAGCTGGAAGTGACAATTTCACTCGCGCGCGACCGAGATCGAGACCGCCGCGCGCGCGATTCTGATTTCAAGGCGCACGCTGCGGCGACGCTCACCCGGGTACTTGGCCTGGATCGCGACCTCGCGGGCTTCTACCGAATCGCGCGCGCCGACAAAGCGCTCGCTCCGATGGCCGAGCGGCTGCGCGGGATGAAGCCGGTTCGCTTCCCAACTGTCTTCGAGGCGTTCGCCAACGCGGTGGCGTGCCAGCTCCTGTCGATCACGGCGGGACTTCATGTCGTCAATCGATTCGCCCAGGCTTATGGACGCGCGTGCGGCGACGACGCCGACGCGATGCGCGCGTTCCCGCAGGCAAGCGACGTCGTGGGCGTATCGCCGGAGGCGCTGCGCGCGTTGGGATTCAGCCGGCCGAAGGCGATCTACCTCGTTGGCCTGGCGCAGATCGCATCCGCACCCGAGGCGGCAAGTCCCGACTTTGCCGATCTGGCGGCGCTCGACGACGCGGCCGCGGTTGCGCGCCTTCGCGAAATTCGCGGCGTGGGCCGATGGACGGCGGAATACGTGCTGCTGCGCGGCTTCGGCCGCCTCAACATCTTTCCCGCCGACGACGTGGGCGGCCGCAATCTGCTGTTCGGATGGCTGGGCGCGCGCGGCGAGCCGGGCTACGAGCGGGTCCGCGCGATGCTCGCGCGCTGGGAGCCGTACGGCGGCCTCATCTACCTTCATCTGATCGTGAACAGCCTGCTCGAAAAGGGCGTGGCCGGATAGCCGCGCAAGACGCGTGCGCGTTCAGGCCGTGAGCCGTGCGAGTTTGCGCGCGACCACGATCGCGGTGCGATGCGTGAAGTGCAGCACGCCGTCGATGCGCTTCGGATTGGTCCCGCTCAAGTCCTGCGCGAGGTCGCGCTCGATCATCGCACGCGCCTCTGCGGCGCGGTCCGCGGGCGTCTGCGCGGTTTCGAACCATGCCTCGACGGGATTGTGCAAAGCGTCGGAACTGAAGCGCGTAATTTCGAGTCCGGCGCCGGCAAACATCAGCAGCATCTCGCTAAGTGCGAGCGCGCGCGTGTGCGAGGGGTCGCGCAACTGCTCGAAGCGGTTGTGATATGCGGCGCGCTCGGGATGCTCGCTCGCAACCAGGTCCTCGACCGCGACCGTTCCGCCGACGCGGCATACGCGGCTCATCTCGGCCAGCACCCGCGCGGGATCGTCGAAGTGATGCACCGCGAAGCGGCACAGCACCACATCGAATTCGCCATCGCGAAATTGTAGCCGGTCGGCGTCGGCCAGCTCGAAGCGCGCATTGCTCAGCCCTCGGTCCGCGCGCATCCGCTCCGCGATTGCGAGCGGGGCCGCGGTCAAATCGACGCCGACCACTTCGCGACAATGCGGCGCGAACGCCAGTGCCACATGCCCGGGTCCGCACGCTACCTCGAGCACCCGCGCGTCGCGCGCCGGATTTACCGCCCGCACCAGCTTGGCGATGTGGTCCGCGTTCTTAATGTTCGCCGCGGCGGCATAGGCAGGAGCCTGGCGCGTGAACTCCTCGCGAATCAGGTCCTTATGCGACCCTGACGGCGAAGCTGGACGCGACCCTTGCTTTGAGACTGGGGTTTCCGATTCCGCCATCGCAGCACGTCTTGCAGACGCTATTTTCGCCGCGCGCGCTGCGCCTATCAAGCGCAATCGCGGCCGCCGTATTGAGTCTTGCGGGCGCCGGCGGCGCTTGCGGAATCGAAACCGATAGTGGTAGCTGAAACATGGATTCGAGCGGGCGCATAGCCGCCGGATTCCACCCAACCGACAACGGAGGAGATCACCTTGGATTTCGGATTTTCTGAAGAACAGGAAATGTTGCGGGATGCGGCCAAGCGATTTCTGGCCGACAACTGCCCGACGACCTTTGTCCGCAAAATGATGGCGGACTCGACCGCTCACGACAAAGACTTCTGGAAAAAACTGGTCGGCATGGGATGGCCGGGCCTGCTGGTTCCCGAGGAGTACGGCGGCCAGGGCGGTACCTTCCTGGACATGACCGTTATCGCCGAAGAGGCGGGCAAGGCGCTGGTTCCCGGCCCCTTCGCTACGCAGGCGATGCTCGCGATACCGATCACAATCGAGGGTGGTTCCGATCAAACGAAGAAAGACATACTGCCGCAGATGGCGAAGGGTGAGTTTATCGGCACTGTGGCGCTGGCCGAGGCGGCGGGCCGTTTCGACGCGGAAGGAATTCAACTCAAAGCGAACAAGAGCGGCGCGGACTATACGCTGTCGGGCGAAAAATTTTTCGTGCCCGACGCGCACGTAGCCAACGGGATGGTGGTCGCTGCGCGCACCGGCGGCAGCGGCGAGAATGGAATTACCCTGCTACTCGTGCCTGCCGATGCGAAAGGGCTGACCATCACGCAGCTCAAGACGGTCGATATGACGCGGCGCCTGTGCCACGTGAAATTCGACAACGTCAAGACCGCCGGGATGTTCGGCAAAGAAGGCGCAGGATGGCCGATTCTGCACCGCGCGCTCGATATCGCGACCGCCGGGCTCTCGGCCGAGTTGGTCGGCACGGCGCAGAAGGCGCTCGATCTTTCGGTCGAGTACGCCAAGACGCGGGTGCAGTTCGGCAAGCCGATCGGATCGTTCCAGGCAGTCAAGCATAAGTGTGTCGACATGATGGTCGCGGTCGAGAACGCGCGCTCGCTGACCTATTACGCGTGCTGGACGGTCGATACGCGCGGCGCCGAGGCGGCGACCGCGGTGCCGATGGCCAAGGCGTACGCGTCTGACATGGCCAAGACCGTGACCAGCGAGGCAATCCAGGTGCATGGCGGAATCGGATTCACCTGGGAGCACGACATGCATCTTTATCATCGGCGCGCGCTGGCCGGGGAGGCCAATCTGGGCAACGCGCCGGTACATCGCGAGACCGTGGCGCGCTCGCTGCTGGGCTAATCGCGGTTGATATCAATTGCTTAGGGGGAGCCGTGGCGCAAAGCGCCGCGGCTCCTTGCATTTCAAGGTCAAGGTTTGCGTTCCAGCGATGCCGTTGGCTATGTAAGCGCCGGTGACGATCAGCACTAGACGCGTCGAGTATGCGCTGTTAGCTGCCGCCGCGATCGCGTTAGCGATCGCGGCGCGCGCCCACGCGCAGCCCGTCGTGGGCGCCGTCCCGGCGCCCACGACGGGCTCGTCGTCCGCGATGCCGGCGAGCGCCGCCGCGGCTCCGCAGGAGCCCGCGGCAGGCGCGTCGGCGTCGCGGTCGTCGGCAGGAGCTGGCACCGCCGCCGCAGCGGCGGCGGTGCCAGCTCCAGTGGGCAGCGATCTGAAGCCCGGGATGATCGTCCGCGCGGACAGCGCCGCGCGGTTCGCGCAATATCTGCCGCAGGCGGCGCGATTCGCGCTCGCGCACGGCTTCCGGATGCAGATAGCTCCGCCACGGCGGATCGAATGGTCGGAAGGCTTCCAGCGCGCGACCGAAAAATACTCGCCGCAGGTCGAACTCGACGCCGAGGACCACATCAAAAACTACGTCGCCGGGATGCCGTTTCCGCTGATCAATGTCGCCGATCCGAAAGCCGCGGTGAAAATCGCCTACAACTGGCATCTCGGCCCCGTGATGCCCGACGACTTTTCGCTGCAGCCATGGAGCAGCAACGGCTACCGTGCCGATCCGCAGAACCCGCAGCGAATCATTGCCGACTCAGACGCCGACTACATGTGCGAGCAGTTCGACTTCCTGCGCTTCGCGCATCGCACCGAGGTCGAGCCGCGCCCGACGCTGGGCTCAAACCCCAATGGCGTCGAGTGGAAGGCGAAATGCAACCGCTGGACGGCGGACGCCACCGGCCAGGGAACCAACGAGGGCGCCGGCATCTGGATCCGTTACGTCGCGCCGACTCATCCAGACGAGTTTTACGGCTTCGATGAGTTGACGCGCCGGCTGCGGCGGATCGGATCGATGGACGGTTATCCCAACGAGTTCTGCCGCGGATGCCATCAGCCGTATTGGGCGTACGCGCTGCCCAAGACCGAGCGCTATTCGTATCGGTTGCTCGGCACCACGGCGATCCTGGCGTGCATGGCATCGGCCGATGAGCCCGCGGGGATCAAGGAAAGCGAGCCCGGATACGCGCTGACCCAGGAGCCATTCGAGCTCAGGAACGCGTATATCGTCGAGATGACGGAGCGGTACCCGGAGGGCGCCGGCGAGCTCCGCACAATCATCTATATCGACAGCGAGATCTACCTGTGGCTGGCAGCGGAGTTTTACAGCGGCGGTGAGGAGACGGCGGTAGCGATGCCGTTGTGGCGGATGCGGCCATCGTCGGAGGGCGGCAACCTTTTCGACCTGGCGGGCAGCTTTTACGTGCCGGCGGGGAACCAGAATTTCTTTCGCTCGCTGGTGCCTGCGCATACTACGTTCACCCAGTTGCTCAACGCCGGCACCCTGTCGGCGGGAGACTTCATGCCGCAGAACATGGTGCGCTAGCGGCGCGGCGGCTCCCGGAGCGCGGCGGCGGTCACGATAAAAAGGAAGGTTCTCATCCGATGGGCAAGCTTGAAGGCAAGATCGCGGCGATAACCGGGGCGGCATCGGGGATCGGCGCGGCGACGGCGCGGATGTTCGCGCATGAAGGTGCGCACGTGATCATCGCTGATATCGACGCGCACGCAGGCGCGCGGGTCGCCCATGAGATCGGAGCGGCCGCGACCTTTCACAAGACCGACGTGCGCGACCCCAGGCAGGTCGAGGCGATGGTGCAGTTGGCGGCGCATCGCTTCGGACGCCTCGACATCCTGCACAACAACGCCTTCTACTCGACCTTCGGGCCGGTCGGCGAGATGCCGATCGACGGATGGCTCAAGACCCTGGCGGTGACGCTGTCGGGCGTGTTCTACGGGATGCGTTTTGCGATTCCGCAGATGGTCAACCAGGGCGGCGGCGTGATCGTGAATACCGCGTCAATTTCGGGACTGTTCGGCGACTATCGGCTCGGCGCCTACAACGCGGCCAAGGCCGGAGTGATCAATCTCACCCGCACCGCGGCGATCGAGTACGCGCGCAAGAATGTGCGCATCAATGCGGTCTGCCCGGGCGGAGTACTGACGCCGCCGGTGATGAACGCGTTCAAGACGGCGCCGAATCCGGAGCAGGCCGAGCGCGCCGCCGCCGATCGCCACCCGATCGGACGGCTCGGCACCGCTAACGAGATTGCCAAGGTCATCCTGTTCCTTGCCTGCGACGATTCCTCGTTCATGACCGGGAGCGTGCTGGTCGCCGACGGTGGCGCGACCGCACACACCGGAATGCCCGGCCGGCCGCTCTGACGCTCGCGTCCAGGCGGTCGCCTTGGCGCGCCACGTCGCGCATGGGGGATTGCGACAGGACGCAGCCTGTTCTCGCGACATGCTCCGAAAATCAAACTCACGGATCGCGATGGCGTCTGTAACTGTCGCATAGTTAGGGAACGTGTAAATTTTCGCCGACGATGGTTCGCGAACGAGTCGCGAAATTTCGCGTTGTTCGCGTGGAATCTCTCGATGTCTCCTGCCAAATCCTTGGCAAGCGCGCGCTTTGCTCCCTTCAAGTGCACTGGCATCAACATTGCCTGTCTACTCGCTAATCGATTCGCGGGTCGTATCGACTGTATCGGCAGTCGACCGGCGTCGTATCTAAAAATTGGCAAGAGCGGTCCGCAAATCGATTCGACGATGGTTACATTTGTGGACTCCAAAGAAGGAACCAGAAAGGAAGAACGGATAGAGCCAAAAAACTGACGTAACGCGAGGCTGCCGCGCGGCCCAAACGGACGAGATCGCCGCCCCCCTCCCCGATCTCTTCGAACCGCGCGGCGGTCCTCATCTTCGTTAGCAATGGAAAGGTGGTACTCGAGATGAAAACCCGGACTGAAAAGCGCATAACTGAAAAGCACGTGACTCGCGAAGCTGCCGTGCGCAATTTGCTCATTCGCGCGCGTGACCAGGAAATGGGCCGCCTTGCGGAGCCTGACGATCTCAAGGCCAACGTCGCCGCGACCGTTCCCGGAGACGAGGCCGACGTTGCAGCCGGTTACAACGACGCGGAAATGGCCGCGCGACTGAGCGAGCATCGCCGTTCGATGATTATCGCGATCGACTCGGCGCTGGAGCGCCTAGACGCGGGCGAATATGGGCTGTGCCAGGAGTGCGGCGGTGAAATCGCGCTCGAGCGGCTCCAGGTGCTGCCGTTTGCGCCGCTATGCTTCGACTGTCAGAGCGATCGGGAGATCAAGCGAGCTCGGGTCGCCGGAAGCCAGGAGACTCAGGCAGTTCTCTAGACCTGTTGCTGGCAATGCACTCGGCGGGCGCGTGAATGCGCGCCCGTCGACGTTTGTTACACGGAGAATTCGGCTCCAGAGGCCATCTGCACCGGCCATTGCGGGTTTCAGACCCCGTCGAGCGCGCGCGTGAACTCGTCGAGGAGATCGCGCCAGTGCTCGGTCCCGACCGAGATTCGTACCATTGAATCGGTGATGCCGGCAGCGGCGAATTCCTCGGAATTCAGCTCACTGTGGGTAGTCGTCATCGGATGACAAACCAGGGTCTCGACGCCGCCGAGGCTGACCGCGTTCTTCGCGATCTTGAGGCGGCGCAGGAACTCGAAGGCTCCGCTCTTCCCGCCTTCGACTTCGAGCGACATCAGGGAGCCCGGATAGTCGGTTTGTGCGTCGCGAATCCTTATCTGCTCGGGATCGGTAAATAGCGAAGGATAAATGACGCGCTTGACCCCGGCGTGACGGACCAGTTGTTCGGCGATTCGTTGCGCGTTCTTGCTCTGCCGATTCATCCGCAACGCAACCGTCGAAAGCCGCGAGTCCAGAATCCAGCATTCGTCAGCTTGGAGGATGTTGCCGAGCAGCGCGCGAACGCCGGTCAGGTTCTGGATCAGTTCCGGGTCGGCGGCGAGCACCGCTCCGGCCAGGAGATCGCTGAATCCGCCCAGGAACTTGGTCGCGGAATAGATGACCAGGTCGGCTCCGTGAATCAGCGGATGCTGGAAGGTCGGGCCGAGCAGCGTATTGTCCACCGCCAGCAGCGGACGCTTCGGATGCCGGCGGACCGCGGCGGCCGCCTCGGTGAGATCGGTCATCATCAGGGTGGGATTGGCGGGCGTCTCGATCAGCACCAGCTTCAAGTCGGGCGCCTGCTCGATAGCCGCAGTCAGCGCCTTGCCGTTGCCGCCGGGCACCGGGCGCGCGGCGAAGCCGAGCGGTTCGATGATTTGATGAATCAGGTGCTGGCTGCCGCCATATAGCGGCTGAGTGTAGAGCAGCGAGCTGCCGCGCTCGAGAACGGTCAGCATCACGGTGAAAATCGCCGCCATCCCGGAATTGAACACGGCGGCCGACTTCGCGCCGCGTTCCAACGGTACGAGCTGCTCTTCCAGAATCTCGGCATTGGGATGATTGAGGCGGGCGTAAATCAGGTCAGGACGATCCTCACCGAGCGGACGGACCCGTCCGAGCACGATACCGAAAGCGCGCTCCGCCGCCTCCGGGCTGGGGAAGACGAACGTCGAGCTGCGATATACGGGAGGCCGCGCCGCGCCGACCGACAATGCCGGGTCGAAGCCGCGCGTCAGAACCGCGGTCTCAGGCCTCACACGATAGGAAATCTTGGCCATAGGTCGACTCCCTCAACGGTGGATACGTCACCATTGAAGCACGGGGTTGTCGCGGCGCAAATCGCGCGATGTTTTGGCTCGCGCACGGGGCGTGGCCCCGCGGCTTTATGATCAGGAGCGCGGCCCGCCGTAGACTCGCAGCACCTGCTCGAGGTTCGCCACCGCGGCGTGGACATCGGCAAGCTGCCGCTGGATGACCGTCCTCAGCTCCGGCGATAGTTTCTCGGCGAGCGCCTTTTCGTACTCGGCGGCGGCGGCCTGGGCGTCCTCGCGAGCCCACTCGACGACGCCGCTGTCTCCCTTGCTCATGATGACGCTGATGTCCATCGCGGTCCGATCCATCACCCCGCCCCAGGTTCCTTCTTCCCTTTGCGGATCTCCGATGCGCCTGCGCTGGGCCTGCAGTTCGTCGGCGTTGTTTTTCCAGCGCGTGGATCGCTGATTGAAGAATTCCTCGAGGTCCACCCTTCCGACGTCTCTGGCGGCGCGCTCGTAAAACTTCTCGCTATCGACGGCAACTCCGATCAGCCGGTCCAGAATTTCAGTAGTAGTCATTCGGACGATCTCCTTTCGGCCGAAATCGCATGCCTAAGCACGTCCTGAGTCCCGCTTATCGGCAATGTCTCGCCGCGGCTCGACACGTTCCGCTGCGGCTACAGGTTTGGCGCGCGATTTGGCCTGATTGATTTGAGCAGCTTATGTGCCATGGAGCGAGTGTAACCGATTTCAGCGCCACCCGTCATTCAAAAGGTCCGTGTGCTTTGTAGTGCCCATCAGGTAGCTGGTGATTGCAGACTGACACAAACTGTCGTGACTTTCTGCCAGCCCGGCGGTAGAACTTTCCGGAAATTTTTCCACATTTCATTGGCTCGTCAACGAATCATCGACATCGCCATGAGAGGCTTAGTGCACGATAGCTCCTGTCGCGGTTGGGCGACGTCGCAAGCGGCGATTCGAGTGGCTCGCTGGCGAAAAATTTGCATGTACATCCTGATCCGAATTTTCGCGCCTCAATGTGACCACTATGCGAAATAAAGCGCGGCCCAATCCGGGACTGCGCGCCGGGAGTGTTCGGATATGCATCACCCGCAAATGAGACCGTCTCGAGCTGCGATCATCCTGGCCGGTGGCGATGGCACCAGGCTCAAACCGGTGACGCGCCGGATCACCGGCGCCGACTTGCCTAAACAGTTTTGTCCGATCATCGGGGAGCGCACGCTGCTCGACGATACCCGCTTGCGTACCTCGCTCATGTTTCCCTCCTCGCGCACCATGATGGTGCTCAATCGCGATCACGAGGAGTTCTATGCGCCGCTGGTTGGCGATCTGCCCGCGAGAAACCTGGTCGTGCAGCCGTCCAACCGCGGGACCGCGGCCGCGATCCTGTATGCGCTGGTGCGCGCCGAGCTCAACAACATCGACTCGGTCGCGATCTTTCCCTCCGATCACTACGTCGGCGACGACGCGCGTTTCATGCACCACGTCGAGGCGGCCTTCGGCCTGCTGGCGGTGCGGCCCGAGCTCACGGTTCTGCTCGGCGTAGAAGCGGATTGCCCGGAGGATCAATACGGCTGGATAGAGCCCGACGGCAAGACCCCCATCTGGCACTCCGGCCTCGGCGCGATCTCGCGCATCCGGCGCTTCTGGGAGAAACCGGCGCGCCACTTGGCCACCCAGCTATGGTCCCGCGCATGCCTGTGGAACAGCTTCGTGATGGTAGCGCGCGTGTCCACCTTGATGGGCCTTTTCCAGCGTGCGATGCCGCGGCTCCACACGCTCTTCCAGACCGTCCTGATGGGCACTCCGATCGAGAACCGCGCCGTCAAGGCACTCTACTCTTTCCTGCCCGAGAGCGGCTTCTCCGAACAGATCCTGACGCGATTCGCCCACGAGATGGCCGTGCTGCCGATGAGCGGCGTGCCATGGAGCGACCTCGGCGAGCCCAATCGCGTCGCGCGCGTGCTTTCCCAGCTCGGACGCTCACCAGCCTGGCTCGAGAGCGCCTAGCACCCACCCCGCGACCGCTGCCGACACGCACCCGGTGGCAGCCGGTTTGCTTGATTCCTGCGACCCAAGATCAAGGAGGTGAGGATCTATGGCGAATCCTAATCCATCAGCCCCGTGCCCCTGTGGTTCGGGCAAAATGTACAAGGACTGTTGCGGCAAGAACAAGTAATGGCCGGCGGTCCTGAGGGGTCGAGGTAGCCGACTACGGTCGCGCTGGCTTCGACCCCTTTTTTCACGTCCCGATGCCACCCAAGTAACATTTTCCCGATCGAGGTAGCCAAATTTTCCCGACAATACTCTGTTTGTCGATGGTCCGGACCTTGCTTTAGTCCTCCAACCTCTACTGATTACTGGAGAAAATTCACGATGAAGCCAGCCATGGATGTTGCAGATGATTCGGGAAGCGCTTTTTCCTTCGCAGCCATACTTCCGGCTCAATTCTATGCAGCGCGACGAAATTCCCGCATGGATGGCGAGCGCAATCTTCTCTTTGCGGTGCTCGAAGACGCTATCAAATGCTACCTCGACTACGACTCCACCGAGCGCTCCCTGACCAAGCGCGTCGACTTTGCCGAGGCTAACCAGTGGCTCAACTCCTCCTCCGAGGAGAGTCCCTTCACCTTCGTCAATATCTGTTATGCGCTCGGAATCAATCCTGAGCGCCTGCGCTGGGGCCTCAAGCGCCAGCGCGCCGACGCTCGCGCCGCCAGGTCGGCCGCACCTGCCGACCGCGCCGCCGCGACCATCGCGAGCCCGGTAACGATGCGCGCCGTCGGCTCCCGTTCGTTCGGCCGCGCCGCAGCGCTCTAGGCGGCCAGCCTTCGCCGTCTCTGCGCGAGCAGGGACCGGATCGTTGCGCGACCGGTGCCTGCTCGCGCTCTCACCGTCGAGTTGCAGACCGATCGGATGCGCTCGATTCGCGCTTCACCAATGATGTCCGCGATAGCCACTCATTTCGTCGACGCCGAGCATTTCATGGTCGGCGGCTCGACGCTCTCGACGTGGGCGGTCGGCGCGATCGTCCTCGCCGGCTGGCTGATCGTACTTTTTTTCGCGAAGTCCTTCGTATTCTTCTTGATTCGACGCGCTGCGCAGCATGCCCATTGGGAGGCGGCCGACCATGTGATCGGGCCGCTATCGACCGCACTTAACATCCTGATCCTCGTCTCCGGTATCGCGATAGCGGCCGACATATGCCCGATCCCGCCGGCTTGGCATGGCGTCGTCAATACCATCGTGGTCGGCGGGCTGATCGCAGCGCTGACCGTGTTCGTCGATCAGGTGCTGCGGATGTGGATGCATCGGGCCGCCTCGCGCTTCCCGGTGCTGAGCGACAGCTATGGCCTGGTGACCGGCGGATTGCGCGGCATTATCGTGGGGCTTGGGATTCTGATGTTCCTGGAGAGCATCGGAATCTCGATCAGCCCGATTCTCGCCTCACTCGGCATCGGCTCTCTGGCGGTCGCGCTCGCGCTCCAGGACACGCTGAAGAACATGTTCTCCGGGTTTTTCGTGATCGCGGACAAGCCGGTTCAGGTCGGCGATTTCGTGCGCCTCGAGAGCGGACAGGAAGGATGGCTGGTGAAGCTCGGATGGCGCAGCAGCCAGTTCCGCACCACGAACCAGACCACCGTCGTCATTCCGAATTCCAAGCTGGCCGACAGCGTGCTCACCAACTTCCGCACGCTGGACGGTGCGATCGTGATTCCTATCGATCTGCGCGTCGAGAGCACCGCCGACCTCGACAAGATTGCGCGCGTCGCAGCCGAAGTCGCGCGCGACGTTATGAAAACCGTCGACGGCGGGATTGCACGCGATGCGCCGCTGGTGCGATTCAGTTCCGTCGACCCCGGCGCGGCCGCATTCACGATTGCATTGCACATCACCTTGCACGCGTCTTCGGGTGCGGCGATCGATCTGATCAGACACGAATTCATCAGGCGCGTGGCCGGCCGCTTCAACAGCGAAGGAATCAAACTGGCGTAGGCAGGCGTTGACTCCCGCTCAGTTCCGCTCGCTGTCGCGATCCGGCGCCGCCGACGCGACGCATTCCTCGTGGCCGCAATGGCAATCGGTCGCGCCTTCATCGCGCTCGCTGGAGGCGCATTCGTTGGAGCAATATTCCTCGCCCGCTTTGGTTTTGCAGTTGCAGGCGGTATGGCTACATTTCATCAGTCAATCCTCTGCTGATTCCGCTACGGCTCCGCTTTCATCTCGATACGACGAAGCCCTGAGTAAGTTTTGCCGATTTTCTTTTCTTTGGCGAGTTAAAATCTCGGGAAAGGCCGCGCCAACGCTGGATCGTGCTACGCGGCTGACTGGCACAGCGAATGCTGTTCAGCGTACTCGCGGCAGCCGCCCTTTAGTTCCGGGGCGGCTCCGTGGTTTTCCAACATGGCATCCGGAAATTTGGCGTCCAAAGAAAACGTCGCGGCCGATACCGCGCGTGAAGCCCACCTACGCCCGGGCCGTCATTGGGGACGCCGGATCGCGCTCGGCTTCGTCGCGTTCATCGCGCTCGTCGCGATTTCCGCCGCGATCGCGTCGTTCTTCCTCGACGGTATTATCCGCCCACGAATCGAAGCGGCGATGAACGCCCGATTGACCGGCTATCACGCCGCCCTCGCCCACGCTCATCTGCAAATTCTCGGTGGACGGCTGACACTCAAGGGACTCAACGTCATCCAGGAACATCATCCGACGCCGCCGGTCGCCAACATCGCGATCCTTCGCTTCCGGATCCAATGGCCCGAGCTATTGACCGGCCACGTAGTCGCCGACGTCATCCTCGAGCATCCCAAAATCCGCGTCGACACCGCGCAGTTCGTGGCGGAAAAAGCCGACCAGGTGCCGATTCAAAAAAAGGGCTGGCAGGATGCGCTCGAAAGCGTCTACCCGTTCAAAATCAACCAGTTCCGAATCTGGGACGGTGACATCACCTATATCGACGTGGCCGATACCAAACGGCCGCTTCACGTCCAGGAGCTTGCTCTCACCGCGTCCAATATCCGCAACCTCCACTACCAGGGCGACGTGTATCCCTCCACCCTGCACTTTCGCGCGATCGTTTTCGGCAAGGGCGAGGTGGACGCGGACGGTCGCGCGAACTTCCTGATGCAGCCGTTTTCCGGCGTGCGCGTGAAATGCCAGTTCTTTAACATCCCGCTGGATGCGGTCACTCCCGCCGCGCGTCACGTGAACCTCACGCTTCGCGGCGGAACGATCAACGGCAACGGATGGCTCGAGTACTCGCCGAAAATCGCGCGGCTCGAAGTCGACAAGGGCTCGCTCGACGGCCTCGATCTGACCTACGTGCACACCGCGCAAACCGCCGCCCAGGAATCGCAGCGAGTCACCACCGCGGGTAAGACTATCGAGAAAGAAAATAATCGCGAGGCGGTGATTATCCAGGTAAAGGACTTCGACGTGAACCATAGCAACTTCGCGTTCCAGAACCAGGAGAAGGACCCTAATTACAAGCTGTTCGTCTCCGATACTCACATTGACCTCGCCAACCTCTCCAACCATAAGTCAGATGGTCCCGCGCGCGTCCATTTGCGCGGCAAGTTCATGGGCAGCGGCGACACCACCGTCGACGGCACTTTCCTGGCGACCGGTACCGGCCCCGACTTCAACGCCGACATCGCGATTCAGAACACCGACCTCCCCTCGATGAACGACCTGCTGCGCTCCTATGGCAGATTCGACGTCAGCGCCGGCTTGTTCTCGCTCTACATGCAGATGGGCGTGCACGACGGCGACGTGAGCGGTTACGTAAAGCCGATGTTCAGTAATTTGAAGATCTACGATCCCGCCAAAGACCAGAATAAGCCGCTGGCGAAAAAGGCCTACCAGCTAGCCCTCGCTGCCGCGGCCAAGCTGCTGAAAAACTCGAGCACCCAGCAGGTCGCAACCCGCGTCGAGCTGACCGGCAAGCTCAAGAACCCCGACACCAGCACCTGGCAGGCAGTAGTAGAGATTCTCCAAAACGCCTTCATCCAGGCCATCCTCCCCGGCTTCGACCGCCAAGCCCATTCACCAACCGCCCGCAACAGCTAGGCAACGGGTTGAGCATCACGGATGTCGATCAATTTACTCGTAAATCGATCCAGACAAGCGAAACCTGACCCAGGTTTCGCGCTTCCCTTTCTGCTAATAACCGGAATCTGAAACCTCGTTGAGGTTTCAGTGCTGCGCCCTTGCAGCCCAAGAGCGTCACGGGTGTCAGTTCAATGGTCGTGGGGGAAGGGCCGCGGCTCAACGAACCGCATCTGCGCGAGGTTTACAACTGTTCGGCGCTATTGCTGCGCCCGGATTTGCACATAGCCTGGCGCGGTAATGGGCTGCCACGGGATGCGGCGGCCCTTGCAGCGATGACGACTGGCCACTTAAGCTCGTAAGCTGCTAACCCGCTAGTGGAGGATGAAATTCCGATGCTATACGAACTGCGAATTTATCATTGCATGCCGGGCAAGTTGCCCGCCGTGGTGACGCGTTTCGAGACCGCGACCGTTAAGCTGTTCGAGAAGCATGGCATCCAGCCAGTCGGCTTCTGGACGGTAGCAATCGGCGAATCGAACGCAGACCTTTACTACATGCTGAAATGGGATTCTCTGGATGAGCGCCAAAAGAAATTCGCGGCATTTCAGGCGGATCCGGACTGGATCGCAGTACGCACCAAGAGCGAGGAAGACGGCCCACTAATAGCGTCGTTCAGCAATTCGATTCTGACCCCGACCAAGTTTTCATCGCTGAAGTAGACCCATTGGCGTCGTTTTCCGACGCAGGCTCTCGGGTGCAGCGTCTGAGCTTCGTACTGCGAACCGCTTAGGACGGCAATAGCCGGGGGCGCGGAGAGTTGAAAGCTCGAGCACACCCAGTAGTGCCTACTTCGGCGATCCAGGTCTTGATTAGGTGCAGCATCTCCAGCAATCAGGTGCTGCTGACTGGTCGAAGCTGAGCCGTGGAACTCGAAACAGGTTTCGGTGCGCCTCCCTTTCTCGCTACGGAAAAACAATCACAAACTTTGATCGCGGGCGCGGCACTCGAAGGATCCGGAGCCAGTCCTTAGTCTGCCGAAAGAGCTCGACGCGGATTTGCTTCCCAGAAATAGAATCCCTGGACCTGACCGGCCCTTGCGAAACTTCCGGTCACTATTTTCGTTTTCAAAGGGGCCCACCAATTTGATAAAAGCTATCGGTAACAGCATGTCTTAATCCAATGGTCGGCGGCCTCTTCGGGGGAGGTATGACAGTTAAAAGGACGCGAAACGCGCCAGCAAATATTCGCCGGAAGTTTTAATTGATATGTTTCGCAAAGCGGCCAAGTTTCGGAATGAAATGCGCGCGGCAGGGTTTACGGACAACGGCGGAGCCATCCATAGTGCCGAACGCATTTTGAACTCGCTAGGGCGACGTCTGAACTATCCTGAACTGAGCCACCAGAACAATCTGCGCAAATCTGCGAAGGCCGAATTTTCCATTGAGGCACTGGCGGCACACGAAAGAGGAACGCTAGTAAAGATCGAACATGTTTCGCCAATTCGGGATTTCACATGCAAGGCCATTGATCGGATCAATCACCAAGCGAGTGATGCTCAATTAATTAGATTTGTGCGCAGCCACTTTAGGCTTGTGCTTTTAACGTCCGACGAGGCCCTCCGTTTGAATAAACAGAACCGCTCAAAAATGGCAGCTGATCGCCTCGGCGAAGCGGGCATAAAGATGGCGAAGGCTCGGAAAGTAGTCCAGGTCCAGGCCAAGCTTGCAGGGTGGACGGTGTCTTGAAACGTCGCTAGGGCGAGCTCGTCCTGCCGCGCGGGTTTGGCTCGTACCAGAGGTCTCGCATCGATCACGGGTATGCACGTCTTTGGGGTTGAGGTTCCATGGCACAGGAGCAGCGACCACGATGAAGAAGCGCCTGCGAGAAAGGTGATAGTCCAAATGGAAAACTATGAAATTCCGAAGGATGCCTTTGCGGTTGAGGAGTTGCGCCACCGATATGTGTCGGCGGACGTGGTCGGTCGAATCGCCTTGCTTCAGAGCGACATACTGCCGTTTGAGGTCGTGAAACTCGCGGTGGAAGACCCTCATGTAGAGGTTCGACTATGGCTAGCTCGCCACGGAAAGATTACCGGGAATTCTACCTCGACGAAGCAGGTCGCTCGGGCTTCCGATTTCCTGACCGGGACTTATTGAAAATTCTAAAGAGCGACTCTGACCCATTTGTCCGCGCGAGCCTATACTTGAACTCAGCCCTTTGGAACAGCGAGATCGCGTCGTCTTGGCCCGACGCCACCCATCTGGAACGTCTAGCAATGGTTCGGCGCACGGCCTTTGGCATGGACTTTCTCTTGGTAAAAATCTTTGACCTCAAGAACAACGAGCTAGGTCTCAGCGTAGATGAGCGAACGGAACTGATTTGGGCTTTTCTTTCGGGACTCGATGAAACCAACAAGACCTTTCGCAATTCTTACGGGGAGCGCGACAGCTATGGGGAAGGAGGTGGACACTCACCGGGCGGTAGACTCTGGAAACTCATTTCTGAGTGGTCTGAACAAACTGACTTGAAAGCACTTGTGTACCGATTTCTGCCAGCCGATTACGAGGATGCGGCCGAGGTCTATCGGATCTCCCAAAAACCCGAGTTGCGGCGCATCATTCTGTCCATGGCATGGGCGGAGCATCGTGACAAGAATAGCTACTTTGAGAAAAGCCCTTTAATGGTAGGCCTAGGTTCTAGAGACGCTGATGGAGGCTGTCGCTCGTTGGCCTACGGCATGTTGCACGTGAAACGGGCGAGATATCGGGTCTGGGGCTTCCAAGAGCGCGTCGCTCGCTGGCAGGAATTTCGAAAAGTGAAACGCGAGGCTCGCAATGACTTATATGCTCTGGGCGGACTGGCAAAAAACCTCTCACTGTCACCGCGAGAGCTGGGCCGGCAGGCGAGTGCGCTGTTCCGGTCGAAAAGAATGCCTCTTTACCAAGAAGGTGGCCTTACAGACTGGGGAGAATTGCTGACAAACATCGAGCGCGACTACCAGCGTACGATTCGTGAATTAAGGTTCGAGAGAGAATTGAACAAGAGAAAATCCGCGCGCAATCCGGAAAACGACGAGGAATCAAAGGCTGAATGGACGCAAGACGACAAACTCGACTACCTGATGGGCCTGGCGTTTTCGAATCCTTGGAGCTCGTCGTTTCTGGGAGTCAGCGGTGTAGCCTCGGCGCTCGGATTGGTCCTAAGCGGCGTTACATATTTTACCTCGCATAATCTGCCACTTTCGCTATTAGTGTTCTTCTTTTGTTTCTGGCTGGGCGGATTTCTTTTCTATTTGGCGGTCAAGTATACGTATACAGTGCCGCCGTGGCAGAGCTTCGATGCATGGACGGAACGTTGGGAGTACTTATGGTCTCCTTTCCCGCGGAAGCCACCAATCAGTGGCGCCGGTATATCGCAAGGAGCGCCCAACCGACCTACCAACTAAAACGCAACACTATAACCGCCCAACGGAACTAGAGAGATCGCACCCCAAGCCTAGTATGCAACCCGGCGGTAGCATTCGTCTACCAAAAAATTCGCAATAGCAGTAAAGAAAGATTCTGGGCCTAACCAGTCGGAGTCGTTATTGCTTTCTTTGAAAGGTTTGCCCTTGTGAATTCGTTCGCCCACGGTCTTGTCGCATCCGTGGTAGCCAAGAACGAAACTCGCAGCCAGCTGATGCAACGGAGCGGAGCTATCTGGTCAGGGGCGATAATTCTTAATGAGCTTGCCGGATTTTGTGTAGATTCCTGCTTCAACCAGCACCTTCATTGCTGCTTCTTTCGAGCGGGTGGCCTTCCTGGTGAACTCGGCCGCTGCCTCCCGGAAGCTTTCGACTGCCTCAAGGCTGTTCAGGTCCGCAGGAATCTTGGCCGCAGGTCTCTGCTCTTCCCGTTCATCTAATCAGTGTCCTTCGCCCGGCGATCCGTTCAAGACAATAGCGACGGCAGACGACGTGACCACGGACTGATTTAAGTGGTTGCGGGGGAAGGATTTGAACCTTCGACCTCCGGGTTATGAGCCCGGCGAGCTACCAGACTGCTCCACCCCGCGCGCGAATACTATCCGCCCGCGCGATAACGGGTCAACTCGACAATCGGCGAGCACCACAAACCTGCCAAAGCAGGAGCCAGCCCCTGCACCCAAGAACCCGCAGGAAGCCGGCTCCGTAGTCACCGGCAGAAACAGTGCAGTCTCGACAACGCGCAATGTTCTGAGAGCGCGAAGCGCGCATCTTCGCGGAAAGGGAAGCCTGAAACCTCGGTGAGGTTTCAGTGTCCGGATCCGTGCCTTTATCTGCCGGGCCCTCGCCTACGGCTTCGAACTGAGGTCGGCCCTGCCGGTCGCGATGTCGACCGGTACCGAGATGTGCTCGTGGACGATCAGCCACTTGCCTCCCGTTTTGCGATAGCCGTCGGTGACCCGAAACGTCAGGTCGACGCGATTGCCGCCCGCCGCGGTGCATGCCAGATGCTGGATATTGTGGCCGAAGCCGATCTTGGGGTCGGCCATCACGCTCAAGTCGCTCAACTCGAAATCGATCGGCCCTTTGCAGCTCGCGAGCACCCCTTGCCAGTCCTTCTTGTATGCCTGCGCGCCGTCGTACTCGCGCGGCGGGATCACGTCGAACACCACCAGGCCCGCGCCGGGCAGGTAGTTGGCCATGATCGCGTTGGCGTCCTTTGCCTTGACCGCGGCAACGAAGCGATACTCCATTGCCTTGATCTCGGTCTCGTCGGCGGTGCCGGCCTCGGCCGCCGCGATCATCGAGGTGAGCGTGATTGCGATCGCCGCGAGCACGATCGCCGCCGCGCCCGCCAGACGCATACATGATTTTTTCGCCGTCGGTTTTTTCTTGCTCGCTGTTCCGGTCATGGTCGCTGTTCCGGTCATGTTCGCCGTTGCGGTCATACTCGCTGTTCCAGTCATAAGCGCTTCTCCCGCCACGATTCTGATGCGCGGAGCCTCGAGTTCCGGCGCGCTTCGATCATCCGGCGAGAATCCGGATATTGCACTCGCGATGCACTTTGCCGAACGCGATTATTTCCTTCTCGGCCGCGCTCGCATCGGGCTTGGTGTCGGTGAGCATCAGCTTTTTCGCCGCCGCGGCGTCGACTCCGTCCGCCTCGACGTCGAGATTGTGATCGTCGCAAATGATAAACGCCATTTCGGAAAACTCCTCGAATCGAGAACGCTACATTATGCGGCCGCGCAAGTCAGCACGCGGACGCCGCGCCAGCGCCCTTCACGCTCGCGCGGACTTTTGTGGTAATCGGTAGCAGGAAGCGACTACGCAGGAGCGATTCATATGAGTCTTAAGGGCAAGGCCGCCGCAGTGGGAATCGGCGAACTGAAACCGATGAAAGAGCCGGGCAACCACACCGCGCTCGAGTTGATGAGCAAAGTCTCTGCCGAGGCGATCGCCGATGCGGGCCTCGAGAGCAAAGACATCGACGGTTTCCTGGTCGGGATGCCGTTCTCCGACCCCGGGATGCTGTATCCGGCCAGCGCCGCCGAGGCCTTCGGCCTCAACGTCCGGATGCTCAACGTGGTCGATATCGGCGGCGCGAGTCCGGCCGGGATGATCTGGCGCGCGGCGGCGGCGATCGACGCGGGGATGTGCAACGCGGTGCTGTGCCTGGTCGCGGACCTCAACCGGGTCGGCGACCAGCGCGTGCCGACGGTCTCGATGCAACGCGAGTTCGAGGCGCCGTACGGAAATATCGGCGCCAACTGCGGCTACGCGATGATCGCGCAGCGCCACATGTTCGAGTACGGCACCACGCCGCGGCAGATGGCGAAGGTCGCGGTCGATCAGCGCAAGAACGCGCTCAAGAATCCGCTCGCCACCTTCAACGATCGCGCGCTCACGATCGAAGACGTGCTGGGCTCGCGGATGATCGTCGACCCGCTCCATCTGTTCGAGATCGTGAGCCCATGCAGCGGCGGCGCCGCGGTGATAATGGCGTCGCCAGAAGTCGCGCGGCGCAGCAAGCATCCGCCGGTATGGCTGCTGGGCGCCGGCGAATATTCCAATCACGCGTCGATTACTTACGCGCCGTCGATCACCACCTCGCCGATAAAGTACGCCGCCGAGGCCGCCTTCAAGATGGCGGGGCTCAAGCCCACCGACATGAATTTCGTGTGCCCGTACGACTGCTACACCATCACCGTGATCGTCACGCTCGAGGACGCGGGCTTCTGCAAGAAAGGACAAGGCGGCCCGTTCGTGATGGAGCATGACCTCTCGTACGTGGGCGATTTTCCGTGCAACACGCATGGCGGGCAGCTCTCGTTCGGGCAGCCGGGGCTGGCCGGCGGGATGAGTCACGTGACCGAGGGTATCCGCCAGTTGATGGGCCGCGGCGGCGAGCGCCAGGTCAAGAACGCCAGGGTCGGCTATATCAACGGCAACGGCGGAATCATGAGCGAGCAGGCAAGCCTGGTGATGGAGCGCAGGTCATGAGCGATTACTTGAAGCCGCTACCGAAGCCGTCGCCGGCGAGCCGTCCGTTCTGGGACGCCGCGCGGCGTCACGAACTGTCGATCCAGCGATGCGGCGCGTGCCACAAGTACATTTACTATCCACGCGATCGATGCCCGCATTGCTTCTCGGACCAGCTCAGCTGGGAGCGCGTCAGCGGGCGCGGCAAAGTCTACAGCTACACGGTGGTGCGGCGCGCCTCGAACCGCTCGTTCGCGGACGCGCCGTACGTGCTGGCGATCGTCGAGCTGGAGGAGGGAGTCCGGATGACTAGCAACGTCGTCGCGGCGCCGGAGCAGGTTCGCGTCGATATGCCGGTCGCAGTCTACTTCGACGATGTAACGCCGGAGCACACGCTGATAAAGTTCAAACCAGCCTAGCCAAGCTAACGCAAGCTCAGTAAGGCCAGGTAGTCGCGAGTAGGTTCAAGTAGTCGCGAGTAAGTTCAAGGCAAGCTCCAGCGGGCTCCAAAGGTCGGACCCCCCCGGGTTTGGCAACCTGGTCGCTATGCGATCAGCACCGCCAAAATCCCGGTCAGAAAGATCCCGTCGAAGGTGCCCGCGCCACCGATCGATGCTACCGGGGCGCCCAGGTCGCGGAGGTTGCCCAGGTTGACAAGATCGGCGCCGATCAGCGTGCCGAGCACACCGCTTATGTATGCGACGGCGGCGGCATGCTGCTGCGTCGATCCGAGCATCAGCCCGACGGCCGCCGCGACCAGCGGCGGTATGAACATCGGCGTCGCGATTCCCAACCCGGGCACCGGCCGCGCGAAGCGATGCACCACCAGCGCGACGATCGCGGTGCCGAGCAGCGCGGGCCCCAGCACGCCGGGCCGCTGCGCCAGTATGTATAGCGAGATCAGCATCGGCATGATCGCGCCGCCGACGTTGATCGCCACCTGCGTCGAGCCGTCCCAGCGCTCCGGCACCCGGTAGCGCACGCCGAAGGTTCGCACCACGGCGGCGGGATGCAAGTCGCCGCCCCGGATTCGCCACAGCGGAATGTTGACGTAACTGCCGATCAGGCTCACGAGCAGCGCGGCGAACGCAAGACCGGGCGGCAACCCGATCATCTGGAAGGCGTAGCCGATTACGTGGATCTCGATCAGTACGAAAAGAAAACCGAGAACTATGAAAAAAAGTATCGCGTAGAAAAAGAGAAAAGGCGCGACGATCACGGCGCGATGATATCAGGCGTGCAATTCAAGTGATATCGGAGCGCGGGTTTGCGCGCATTGTTCGCCTGCTGTTTCGTTTTCGCGCGATATGCGGCAGTCGCCACACCATATCGTATCGGTTTCGGACCTTCTCGCAGGCACTGAGGCTTCGAAAGCGAAAAACCCAGCAATTTCCGATGATGGCACGACTCTGGCTGCGATCCTCTTTGATTCCGTCACAGGAGGTGCCTCCATGAAGCGATTTGCATTTGCGATTGCGACGATTGTGCTTTCGGGCACATTTGCTACCGGCGCTTTCGCTCAAGATCAAACACTCGGTACCGTGCAGCAGGGCAACACCACAATCTTTTTCCAGCGCGGAGTAGACGGCCAGCAGCTCACCGAACTGCAGGCGTTCAACCAGATTGCCGCCGCCGATCCCGCGATCGCAAAGGCGATCGCCCGCCATCCTGGGATCGTCGACAACGGCTCCTTCGTGCAGAAGCATCCGGGGCTGCAACAGTTCCTGGCGCAGTATCCGAATGCGAAGGAAGACATCCGGAACAACCCCGGCAACTTCGTGGTGCCTACTGCCGGCTCGACCTGGAAACACGCCCCTCAGGGTATGAACAGCGCCAATCCTGGCGGGCAGACCATGAATAGCGGGCACACCAACGTGCTCGTCAATCCGCAGGACGCTATCGACTAGCCTCCGCGATGCGGTCCGCGGACATGCCGCCTTTCGATTCAAGGCAGGTCCGCGGCCGCATTTTTATTCTTCACTGTCGATCCGCTGACCGAGGCTTCGCGAAAGCTGACTAGCCTTGCGGTACGCCGTAGTGCTTGGTCAATTCCAGGTTGACCTGCAACACGTTGATCATTTTCTCGCCGAAGAGTCCGTCCAGCGGCGCGAACGCGTCAGTCTGCAGAATCTGCTCAATCTCCGAGTGCACCTGGGCGGGATCGCGCTTGGTATCGGCCGCCCATTTTGACGCGACGCGATCGAGCTGGTATTCGGCGTTCTCGAGCGTGATGTGCGGATCGAGGCCGGATCCGGAAGTTGTCACCATGTCACCAGGCACGTCGGCCAAGTCCGCATCCGCATGATCCTGGCGCCACATGTCGAAGAAGTTCGACTGGATATCCGATCCGTCCTTGACGGGCTCGATTACCGTTTCGGTTTTTCCGTCCTTGGTCTGATGCTGAACTGCGGACGGGAATTTGCCGGGGTTCTCTTTTGAGAAACTGTCGAAGAACACGACCGCCAGATCAGGAGGCTGCGGGTTCGGCGTCCCCGGATTGTCCTTGATAAACTGTTGGACCTCTTTAGTGTGAGTTTTGCCCCAGTCGGTAACGTATTTTGCGTGCGTGGGATCGGCGTTGACCCATCCCTGCGCCGCTGCATTGTGAGCATCAGCCCACTGCGAGACGATGTGCGGTTGTCCACCGAAACTATCCTGCTGGAACCACGCTTCGATATCGGGCGCCACCAATTGACCCGCTTTTGGTCCGCTCTTGTACTTGACGATCGGCCCTAAGGCCTGCGCTACGCGATAGCGCAGCGCGTAGTTATTGGCGGAGAGTGCGGACGAAGTACCCGCCGACGCGTCGTAAGACGCCGCCGACGGGCGCGGCTGGAAGTACTCGTCCTTGGTGAACGGCTGCGCGATAAGCAGTGAACCCACCGGCTTGCCGTCGGGTCCGTTGACCATGCTGCCGTTGGCGGTAAACGGGAAGAAGGTCTGTCCGATTCCCCATACGATCAAGGGATAGATCAGGCAACAAATTACGACCGAGGAGACCAGCAGCCATAGACTCTTTGTTATATGGGTTCGCATCGCTCTTATCCTCGTAAAGGCCGGCGCTCAGGCAACCAAATGCAGGGAAGCCAGAACGACATCGATGAACTTTATTCCGATGAAAGGAAGAATCACTCCGCCGACGCCCCAGATCAGCAGGTTCTTGCGCAGCAGCGCGTCGGCGCCGAGCGGCCGATACTTAACTCCTTTCAGCGCAACCGGAATCAACGCCGGGATGATTAGGGCGTTGAAGATGACCGCGGACAGGATTGCGGACGTCGCCGAATGAAGATGCATGATGTCCATCGCCTTGACCCATGGCAGGGTGCCGGCGAACAGTGCGGGGACAATCGCGAAATACTTGGCAACGTCGTTGGCGACCGAAAACGTGGTCAGCGCGCCGCGGGTCATGAGGAGCTGCTTGCCAATCTCGACGACCTCGATGAGCTTGGTCGGATCGGAATCGAGGTCGACCATGTTGCCGGCTTCCTTAGCGGCCTGGGTCCCGGAATTCATTGCCAGGCCTACGTCGGCTTGAGCCAGCGCCGGCGCATCGTTAGTGCCGTCACCCATCATCGCGACGAGCTTGCCTTCGGCCTGCTCCTTGCGGATGTAAGCAAGCTTTGATTCCGGGGTGGCCTGGGCGACAAAGTCATCGACGCCCGCCTGTTTCGCGATGGTCGCGGCAGTCAGCGGATTGTCTCCGGTGATCATGACGGTGCGCAGGCCCATGTTGCGCAGCCGCTCGAAACGCTCGTTCATTCCGGTCTTGAGAATGTCCTCCAATACGACGACCCCGGAGATTTTGAAATTTTCAGCCACCACCAATGGCGTTGCGCCTTTGGAGGCGATCGCGTCGACCATCGACTGCAGTTCGGCCGGTATGGCGCCGTCTTTTTTTCGGACGAAGGCGCAGACCGCATCCGGCGCGCCCTTGCGAATGCAGCCACCATCAGGGTAATCGACGCCGCTCATCCGGGTCTGTGCGCTGAACGCGATGAAGCGCGCGTCGCTTCTCGCGTTCAACTCCCGGGCGCTGACTCCACCAGCCAGCGCAGCGGTGACGATACTCTTGCCTTCCGGGGTTTCATCGGCCGCGGAAGCGAGCGCCGCTAGCAGCGCCAATTTGACTTCGGAATATCCCGCCACCGGTTGAAAGTTCGTGGCGCGGCGGTTGCCGACCGTGATGGTGCCGGTCTTATCGAGCAGTACCGTATCGATATCACCCGCCGTCTCAACCGCTTTGCCGCTCTTGGTAAGGATGTTGGCCTGGAGCGCGCGATCCATCCCGGCGATGCCAATTGCGGCAAGCAGAGCGCCGATGGTGGTGGGAATGAGGCATACCAGCAGGGCGACCAGGGTTGGAACGTCGGTGCCCAGGCTCTTCAGTGGTTCCGAAATTCCCACGTAGCCCGCCATGTATTGTTCCGCGTTCCAGGCCATCGGCCAGAGCGGAATCACCACGATGACGAAGGCGAGAGTCAGTGCGGAAAGAGCGAGGGTCAGGGCAATTTCGTTGGGCGTCTTCTGGCGCACGGCGCCCTCGACCAGCGCGATCATACGATCCAGAAAAGTCTGGCCCGGCGAGGCGACAATCCTTACTACGATTCGATCCGAGATGACTCGCGTTCCGCCGGTGACGCCCGAACGATCGCCGCCGGCCTCGCGGATGACTGGCGCGGACTCGCCGGTGATCGCGGACTCATCGACTGAGGCGATGCCCTGAACCACCTCGCCATCGCTGGGGATGACTTGTCCGGCAGTTATAACGACGCGGTCGCCCGGCCTCAGATCGGTCGACAGGACCTCTTCGACGATATCGCCAACCTTGAGGCGATAAGCCGGAGTCTCAGTCCGCGTTTTACGCAGCGATTCGGCCTGAGCTTTGCCGCGTGCCTCCGCGAGCGCGGTCGCGAAATTCGCAAACAGCACTGTCAAGAACAGCCAGAAATCCAGTGCTACAAAGTAAGTGATCGGAACCTGGCTCGCGGAGGTGCTGACCAGCGCCTGTATGATGAAAAGCAGCGTAAGCACGGCGCCGATCTCCACCACGAACATAACCGGATTGCTCCACTGAATGTCCGGGCGAAGCATGATGAACGATTGCTTAAGAGCGTCCCGCACGAGTTCCGGATCGAACAACTTCCGGCTTCTGACCCTACGTGGCGGGCGCGGATGTCCAGGTGCCTCGATAGTCCGTAGCGGTGCGGCTGCTGCTCCCATTTTTTGATCCTCCGAAAAGTGCCTAAGACATTCGGTGCGCTATGCTGGGAACGTCTCCTATCCGCCGAACGGGATCGGCCCCAGATGATCGGCCACTGGTCCGAGTGCCGCGACCGGCAGGAACAGCAACGCACCGATGATCACGATGGTGCCGAACAGAAGGCATCCGAAGGTGAAGGTGTCGTCGCGCAAAGTACCCAATCCGAACGGCGTGCTTTTCTTCAGTCCGAGAGAGGCGGCCATCGCGATCGGGGCGATGATCGGCAGAAATCGGCCGAACATGATCACAAAGCCTGCGGCAATATCCCAGGGCACGGCTTCGGGCGCAGGATTCGGGTTATTGTTGAGGCCATAGGTGGTTCCCAGGCCGTCGAAAGCGGAGCCGTTGTTAGCTGAGTCGGAGGAGAACTGGTAAACGATTTGGGAGAATCCATGCGGGCCTGGATTGCTCTCCGCCTTGATTCCCCAGTTGGTTGCGGCGAACAGGCCCGACGGACCGAGTATTACCAGCGGATGGACAAGCAGCGCGATCATCGCGAGCTTGACTTCGCGCGGGCCGATCTTCTTCCCCAGGTACTCCGGCGTGCGGCCGACCATCTGGCCGACCACGAAGATTCCGATGATCAGGAACAGGAGCAGGTTGACCATCCCGACGCCCTTGCCGCCGAATATGCAGTTCACCCACATCCCGAAGAACGGCGACAGCCCGGCGATCGGATTGAGGCTGTCGTGTTCACAGATAATCGCGCCGCAGGTGAAATCGACGGTGGCGGCGGCGAAGGTCGAACCGGCTGAAGTTCCAAAGCGGAGCTCCTTTCCTTCAAGATTGCCAAGGTGTTGATCCACCGGCAGTCCTGCCACCGCGGGCAGAGTTATGACCCTCTTGCCGCCCGGCGCTGATGCGCTGGCGATCTCGAAGTTGCGAGGCCCTGGGTGAGCGATCAGGCCGGGATTGGGCTTGAGGGTATCGAAGTAGATTGCCCATAGGACGGTGCCGGCCAGCAGCACCAGCATCACCGAGAAGATCACGAACGAATGGCGTCGGCGGCTTAGCATCCGGCCGTACATCAGGACCAGGGCCATCGGGAACAGCATCATGGAAGCGGTAGTGATGAGGTTGCTTCCAGCAGTGGGATTCTCAAACGGATGAGCCGAGTTCATCCCGTAAAAACCGCCGCCATTGGTGCCGAGCATCTTCATCGGCACAAACGCGGCCAGCGGGCCGACCACGATGGTCTGCTCCTTAGGCTGGTTGTTGCTGTCAGTGCCCATTGCTGCAGGCTCGAGCGTGTTGACCTGGTAGTCGCTCTGAAAGGTCATCGGCATGCCCTGCATCAGGAACACGATGCTGATGACGAACACGGACGGAATAAACATGTAGATAACCACCCGCCACATATCGACGAAGAAGTTGCCGAGATGCGAATCACTGCGGAATGCACGGATGATCGCGGTCAAAGCGCACAGGCCGATGGATGCCGACAGGAAGAACATCGGTATGCAGAAAAAGATCTGGCTGAAATTCGAAAAGGTCTGATCGCCGGAGTAATGCTGAATATCGGTGTTCGTCATGAACGAGACGACCGTATTGAAGATAGTGCTCGGAGCGATCACGCCGAGGCCCCTCGGGTTGAGCGGCATCCACGGCTGCAGCGACAGGACCAGATAGCCAAACAGGTAGAGCACGGTGTTAAAAATCAGCAGCGCCACGGTGTACTGCTTCCAATTCTGATGGCCAGAGTCGAGGCGCTTCTCGAACCATGCAAAGATGGGCCAAGGTTTATACTTCCCATCCATGATGTGAGCCATGTAGCCGCTCAATGGGAAGGCGAGGATTACGGGAAGTCCTATTACTATAATGGGCAAAAGCCACATAGCATTCGTCCTCTACGAGATCTGAGAGTTGACGGCTAGAACCATTCGGGCCGGATCATGGCCGTGATCAAATACACGAACACGAAGGCCGCAACGATAGCTGTTACGTAAGTCATGGATGTCTCCCTAGATCTCCTCGCAAGCGATTAAAAACGCGAAACAAAGGCCGAGCCCCAGCAGACCCAGCACAAATGTAAACGGGAGCCAGATCGCGACGTTCATTTCCGTCCCTCCATGGAGCTATCGCGGCACTCTTAGCCCCGGCTGAAAAATCCGAGCAAGATAACGATTTCGTGCCTAAGACTCCTGTCGCAGCGACCAGAGGAGCAGGCGCGCTTTCCGCAAAGTTTCATCACGAAACGGGTAAGCATTTCCCGGACCAGACCAAAAGATGTCCTGCGCAAGCGCACTTTTGAACGATGATGTTGACGGAGCGGTCGAAGCAGTGCTTCCAAACGAAATGTCGACTGCATTCTGAAACCTTGTATGAGGGGGCGGTGCCACGAGATGTCGACTGCATTATGAAACCTTGGATTATGACGTGGATTCGATCGAAGGATCGCCGCAAGATGGCGCCCGAGAGCTAACTCAGATGTCAGGGAGTAACGAATTTCGGGCGCTACTGACGGCCTTCGAAGTGGCGGCTAGCGCGCCGGCGAGAATATTTTCAGGTGAGAGGATTTGGCGGGGAATCGATATCGTTCGCCTCATCATCGTCACTCGCGCCTCTATCCAGATAGAACGCAAGCGCGACGAACACAGCGAGCAATACTGGAACGGCTAGCATATCCTCCTACCTTCGATCGCCAGCGCGATCCATTTTCGTGCGGTCGGAACTTATAGCCCGATCCGCGCGCTCCCCCAGAGAGTACGGCCGCTTTGCTCAATAAATCAGTGCGTGGCAATCAATCCTGGTCGCAATCGCACACCAGTGGTACCACTCGTGGGGACCGGAGCCTCAGCAGCGACCGCGGCTGCGTTATCTAACTTCATGATGGCGATGCTTTCCGGCCGAACACTTACGATCAATTGGTGCGCGACTTTCGGCGCGGCGTCGTCCGTGACATTCAGGTCGACCTTGAGACGCTCGACCAGGTCGACAACAAACTCGCGGGCGCGGTAGAGCCGTTGGCGTTCACGGCTGCTGGAACTGATAGTGCGGCGAACCTCAGTCACGTCGAAATCGGACAAGTTCAGGCCTGCGGCAGTTTCGGTAAAGCTGTCGAGGGCGGCTGGTTTGATCACCAATTCGATTCTTTTCATCTTTTAACTCAGGTCCAGATGGTACCTGGGTTATATCTGCATGGCGCATGCCGAGAGAAAAGCCGTGCTCTCAAAGGACTTCCTTACGCCGCAGCCATTCAGAACAGTCCCTTTTGAATGGAGGCGACTTTTCATTTTGAAAGGCCGCGTCAGCGACCAGGGGTGGAGCCGGTTAGTGTTCAGCGGCCTCTCGCACTTGTTTTCTGTCGCCATCAGCCGCACTTTCGTTGCGCAGCCGGCAAGCCAATTCCAGTGCGATTCTACGCCACAATCGCGGAAACCGGTCGGCGAGCGCCGAAAAGTCACGTTCCGCAATCCGCGCCACCACCGCGTCCGTGGTCGCGATCACCGAAGCCGAGCGCGGCGTGCGCGGATCAACCATGGCCATTTCGCCGATATGCTCACCGGCTTTCTTGCGAGCCACCTCGCGACCATGGACCACAACCGAAAACTTACCGCTCAGGACCAGAAAAAGATCGGTGTCAGATGCACCCTGCTCGATAAGCATCGACCCTGCCGGTATCTCCTCCAACTTCAGACATCGCGCGATTCGTACCGCTAAGTCTTTGTCGCGGACAATCGACTGGGACATCAGAGCTTCAATCAAACGCGATCCACCCCCAGAGCCCTCGAATTCTTTCAAGAACGGTTTTCCCATTTTTTTGCCTCATCAGCTCTCGCGAGTTGCTTTGTTTGAAGCATGCCAGGCCTTCTCAAAACGCTCACCGGTTGATCCTTGTTACTGACACCGCTTCACACCTGGAAGTGAGCGCATTAAGCGTGCCGGTGTCGCCGCGACAGAAAAAGACCAAGCGTTTCCACCTGAGGACCGGAGTTATTGTTCGAATTCGAGGATAGGAAGATGCGCTAGCGGAGTTTTCAGGTCCGGCGCCATTTCAAATTGAAAGGTGTTGATACGTCGATTTGGAATGAAACCGTTATGACTTCGAAAAAATCGTCTCCTGGCGGGTAGTTAGCGGCGGCACACTTGATGCTCAAAGCGCAAGATATGACCAGCGTCATCCAATTCGAATCGCGATCGCGAGCCGACCCCGTTACGCAGCCACGACTGAGACTGGTTGGAAGTAACCACAGAGACTTACAGGCCGTTCTTCCAACTCCGGGTTCAAGGACTGGGGTCATGGCTTGTCTATCGGCGGGTAGTTCGCGCAACGGCGAAATGCTGCGCAAGGCTCAAGCCGCGTCACGCGTAGATGGCGGCAAGTTCTACGCGGTGGTGGTTGATTCGCCGTGGGCCCTATCTGGAAAACCTGGGGTTCGAAGGCTGCTCGACGCCGCGGTCCTCGCCAAGCGCCTCGGCGCGAAAATCATGTGGCTTGAATCCTCCGACGCGGCCGGCGCACTACTACAGTTCGCGCGTCAAGCGGGAGTCGGCCGGGTCTTCGTTACTCGAAAACGCCCGACTCTGTTTTCCCGTTGGTTCGGGCGCAGTGTCTATTCGGACCTGTTAAGGCGCGGTAAGGACTTGCGCATCGACGTTATCGGGTTCGAACGCGGGAAATAAATCTATGGATAGGCGCCCGGTGCAGCGAGGGCATGAGAGACCGAGTGGCTTCATGCCGCGCACAACGGGCGATGCCGTCCTTCTGCTGGAATCGACCGACCCCGTGATGCGGCGCCTGCTGGAGACGGCGAAGCGCGCAGCTCTCAGCGATGCGACGATTCTTCTCACCGGCGAGAGCGGCAGCGGTAAAGATGTTCTGGCGCATCAGATCCATCGGTGGAGCGATCGCGCTGAACGTCCCTTCGTGATCGTCAACTGCACCGGGCGTTCCGAACATCTTCTCGAAAGTGAGTTGTTTGGCCACGTCCGGAGTGCGTTGAATATCAACAAGCCCGGGCGTCTCGAATTCGCGCACGGGGGGACCATCTTCCTCGATGAAATTTCCGATCTTACCGCGCCCCTGCAAACCAAACTTTTGCACTTCATCAAGGAACAGAGCTTCGAAAGGATGGGCAGCGCAATCACGATTAAGGTCGACACTCGGATCATAGCCGCGTCGAACCACGACCTGGTTTCGGAAGTTGCGACGGGACGATTTCGCGAGGACTTGTACTATCGACTTGGCGTGATCACTTTGCGGCTTCCGGCCTTGCGCGAGCGTCGGGACGACATTCTGCCCCTTGCGATCCGCATGCTTGCCGATGCTGCTGCCCACGACCGTCGCCCGCCCATGCATCTTTCCAGCGAAGCAGCATCGGCGCTGCTGCGTTATCGATGGCCAGGAAATATCCGCGAGTTGCGCAATGTTGTCGAACGCGCAGTCCTTTTATGCAGGAACAACTTGGTAACTCCCAAGTACCTTCCCGAAGTGGTTTGCAACGATCTTCCTCAACCACGCGCGACTGCTGTCACCACGGCAAGTCTCGAAGCCATTGAGCGCGAGCATATCGTCCGCGTGATGGCGGCAAGTCCGTCGGTCGTAATCGCGGCAAACAAGCTGGGCATCAGTGTCGTGACACTGTGGCGGCGGCGCAAACGCTATGGACTTGGGCTCCGGTTGTACCGGAGGGGTTAGCAAGCTTCAATTCACTTCGACACCAATACTTTGCCGGTGGTGCTATCGATATTGAATATCCAGAAGGCAGTCACGTCGTCCTCGAGGATCATCGCGACCATCCCGACTCCGGGTGCAAAAAAGTTGTAACCCATGTTCTGGGTGTGCGCCGGACCAACCTTGCCCTCGCACTTGACGCGGAACAGGACCGCGGGGAACGTGCCGGCCGGCACTGTCACCTGGTAGGTACCGACATAGGTGTAGGTGCCTTTGATAGCTCCTGAATATCGCTGATCGCCCGGATCGTCCAGGTAGTTCACCGAGACTTGCTGCGCGTAGGTCCGCGTCTCTCCCGGCTGCATGCCTTTGGGCACGAACGGGTTAGCAGGCGTGGTGACGATCACCACACCCTCACCCGAGTCGCTGAGCGCGGCCATTATGATGTCGCCCTCCGGCGTTTCGCGCATGAAGCCATTGAGCGTGGGCGAAAGACCAAATCGCCAGGCCATCTTCCCACCCGGCCGCCGGGTCTTCAGCAGCCCCAGCGTCTGTATCTCGCCGGCGTGGCGACCGGCGACGACCTGAAATTTCTGCGCCTTATCTTGAAGTGGGAAGTAGACGGAGGGATCCGTGATAGGTTGGCTCGGCAACGCGGCGCCAACGACGCCGGCCCCAAGCTGAGCGCTTATGACCTTTTGATCCTCTGGCGGCAACGGCAACACCACGCCCTGCGCGCGAGCCACTCCCGATGCAAGCAGAAGCAAGCCGAGCGTAACAGTTACAAACGTTCGCATCAGGTATTTTCCTTTGGACCCCGAGGCATTGACCTGGGAGGAGCATGCGGGGCGCTAAACACTTTCATGATGTTTTTTCGGCGGGGTCATGAGCATAGACGAGGCATCGGACAGCTGGCACCGGTCGCGGGCCGCAGTTAATCTAGTTCATCAGGTGCTTATCCAAGAACGCCGCGGCTTTCGGATAGGCATCGATTCGATTTTTCAGTTTTTCCAGCCCATGCCCTTCGTCGGGATAGACAAGAAGCTCCACTTCTCTGCCATGCATCTTCAATCGTTCGGCCATCTGCTTAGCTTCGGAAAGCGGAACCCGCGGGTCATTCGCCCCATGGATGATAAAGAGTGGGGCTTTCACATTTTCGATCGCATTGATTGGCGAAAATTTCTTGAGAATCTCCTGGTCTCGATCAAGATAGCCATATTCAGGCTCACGGATTGAGCGCCGCCAGGAAGAAGTGTTTTGCAGAAACGTAGTCAGGTTTGAGATACCGACGATATCAACTCCCGCGGCCCATAGATCGGGTTGAAACGCCAACCCCGCCAACACCATGTATCCGCCGTAGCTTGCGCCCAGCAGCGCAATCTTCTTCGAATCGATCTCGCTTCTGTGCGTCAATGCCTTATGGAGAAATTCGAGATCGCGCACCGAGTCCATTCGTTTTTCCCGATCATCGAGCGCCAGGTATGCTTTCCCGTAGCCGCTGCTGCCGCGAACATTCGGCACGACGACCGCGTATCCCCGATAAAGGAGAAACTGGACCAGCGGGCTGAAGACAGGTCTCGATTGCGCCTCCGGTCCTCCATGAACGACGACGACGGCGGGGACCTTCCTGCCTTCGATGTTGTGTGGCAGAAATATGAACGATGGGATTTCCTTCCCGTCGAAAGTCACGTAGTGGATTAAACTCGACACTACAAAAGTCTCTTGTGGCACTCGCGACGGGCTCGTTACGAGTTGCCGTGATTGGTTCTCTTTTCTCGACCATATCCACACGTCAGCATTCGCCGTATCGCTCTCTCTCGAGAACGCAAGATACTGGCTGTCATTTGACCATCTAGCTTCGGAGATAAGTCCCAAGGGCAAATTGATATCGGGTAACTGCCTTAGAGTCTTTGCGTCATAGAGTTTAGGTCTGCTGTAGCCATCTTGATTGATGAAAGTGAGGAGAAGTTCGCCGTCTTTGGAAAGCGCGAGCGCGTCCACGTCCCAGGGAAAATCGAGTACGCTTTTTCTCTCTCTGTGGTGCAATCGTAGAAACTGATGCCCAGGAACTCTTTGCCTTCGTTGCTCGCGAAATAGAATCCTTTCCCGTCCGGAAGCCAGCGCGGCCGTCCGTACGAAGCATGACCCTCATGAGGCGTGGCCAGGTCAATCGCGTTGGTATTCAGATCGAAAATGAAAAGATCGCTGTGCAGGAGAGTGTGCCGCTTGAGAATCGCAACCTTGCTGCCGTCCGGCGAGAATCCAAACGGGTCACACCATCCGCCTTGATCGAAGACGCAGCGGGATTTCCTGGTCGCAATATCCATCACGAAAACATCAAAGTCGGTGCCGTTCCTCACATTCGAGGAATAAGTTACCGACTTGCCGTCATACGACCATCCGCCGAAGCGATAGATTACCGCGTCGTTATTGGTCAGGCGCTGCGTTTTTCGCGAATCAAGATCAAGGAGATACAACTGGAAGCGCTCGTTGCCGCCTTCGGCCATCGCAAAGAGCAGTTCATTGCGCGTCGGAGAAAATGCAAAATCGCCAATCGGTTCTGAGTATGAAGTGAGCTGCTGTATCTCACCGCTTTCGCTTGGGAGAAGGTAAATCTGGGCGCTACCGGACAGGTTGCTCAAAAACGCGACCCGGTTTCCGTCGGGGCTGAACGATGCGCGGAAGGAGCGCTTTATCTCCAGGAAGTCTTCGATTTTGTATTCGTTCATGGTGACATTTCGACGCCGCCGGTTACCAATGCGAGCACGGTCGCGCCGTTACGCGTGGTGACGGTATGGACGCATCCATCGGGCCTGAAGTTCGCGTCGCCGGTCATCACCTCGCCCGACTCATCGGCATTGGATCCTTCGATGACGAAGATCAGCTCGTCACCGACGTGGCGATGCGCCGGAAGTTTCGCTCCCGGCTCGAAGCGTACCAGCACGGCGCGACGCTTGGCCTCTTTGTCACGCCAGATCTGTTTCTGGCGCACCCCCGGCATTGCTTCCGCCCACGCGAGGTCGCTCAGCACGATAGTTTGCGAGCGCGGCGCGTCGCCGATAGCGGTCGCGGGTTCGATGCCGCCGGTGATGATCGCGAACACGGTCGCGCCGGTCTTGCTGGTGACCGAATGTACGCATCCGTTGGGCCGATATGCCACGCTGCCCGCGGCGGTGGTCCCTGATTCGTCGGAAATCGATCCTTCGATCACATAGAGCAGTTCGTCGCCGGCGTGCCGATGCATCGGCAACGTAGCGCCCGGCTCGAAGCGGGTCAGTTGCGCGCGCCTTTTCGAGGCGGGATCGGACCACAAGCTTTTGAGCTTGATGGTGGCTGACATCGGTTCCCATTCGCGCTCGCTGACGCGAATGATCTGCGATGGATTGCTGGAGACTGCGGCGGCCATGGTGACACCTCCCGAAGCGCGCCAGATGCTAGCGACGCGCAGGTTCTGTTGCGCTTTTAACCCAATGGACTGGCGGCTGTATAGATGCGTCTCTGCAAATCTGAATCGGCAGATACGCTCCGCTCCTGAGCGCGCGAGCCTGGACACCGATCTTTGGACTCTAAAAGGACCGCGGTGATAGGATCGCGTCGCTCGCGCAATGAGAGATGCGCTTTTTCGCGAGCGCGAAGAAGGCGAGAAGATCCATCGTCTGAGACTTGACGCGCAATCGCGACAAGGAAGGAAATTCGGCCGATGCGTTTCACACTAATGCTTTCCCGAGGAGAGCATCGGCACTTCCAGGCGATCGCCCAGGCGGCGGAGGCGTCCGGTTGGACTTCGATCACAATTCCGGACAGTCTCTTCTTTCCGCGTGCTACCGAGTCCGAATATCCCTACGCGGACACCGACAACATCCGCGAATTTATTTCGGCAACCCCCTTCATCGAACCGTTCGTCGCGATGACCTGGATGGCGGCGGTGACAAAAACGATCCGATTCTACCCGGCGGTCATGAAGGTGCCGGTCCGGCAGCCGCTGGTGCTGGCCAAGGCGCTGAGTTCGCTTGCGGTGATTTCGGGCAATCGCGTCAGTCTCGGCGCGGGTCTTGGTCCGTGGCGCGAGGACTTTACCTACAACGGCGTCGAGTTCGAGAAGCGCGGCAGACTCATGGACGAATGCATCGAGATCATCCGCGGCGCTTTGCGCGGCGGCTACTTCGAATTTCATAGTGAAAATTACGACCTCGGGCCGATGAAAATGAATCCCGTGCCTGAAAAACCGGTGCCGATCCTGTACGGCGGGCACAGCAAGGCGGCGCTCGCCCGCGCCGCCCGCCTGTGCGATGGCTGGATTTCGGCCAATGTCGATACGGACACCCTGAAGAGTCTCATCCGCGGACTTAATGACCAGCGCGAGCGGTACGGAACCCTGGGGAGGACCGACTTCGAGATTCACGTCATGGACGTCACTGCGAGCAGCGCGGACGATTTCAGGCGCCTTGCGGATCTCGGCGCGACCGACATCGTGACCGGCTTCATGAGTGAGGGCCAGGACGCGATTGATCACGTGCGCCGCTTTGGCGAAAGGATAATCTCGCAGATCGAAACGCACGGCCCCTGACAAGTGGCTTTGCACCCATCAGCGCGACAGCTTGATACGTTTCTCGCCCGCTTCCGCCCGGTCGGCGCAAAACACAACATCGTCCTGAACCAGTTGTTAAGGGCCGCGACTTGCAAGTTCGTCGGCATCGCGCAGAATACCGGCGTTCGCGGACGCAATAGCGAATGATTCTTCGAGGATCAGACGCCCGAAAGGCGCCTGCCCCATTCGCGGACGAAGACGCATCATGATTCGTGCTTTTCTTTCTGAAATGCTCCGCCGTGTGTCCTTCGCAGAATGCCTTTGATCACTGGAGCGTAGGAGAAGAGTTATGGCCCTTGATGGTCAGGGATCGGGCGTTGCGGGAAGTGGCGTCGTTATCACCGGGGCTTCTAGCGGTATCGGCAGGGAATGTGCGCTCTACCTTGACAGGCGCGGATATCGAGTGTTTGCCGGTGTGCGTAAGGCGGCTGATGGCGAAGCGCTGGCTAAGGTCGCATCGCCGCGTCTTAGTCCGCTCATAATCGACGTGACCGACGCCGGGACCATCGCCGAGGCCGCGCGGCAGGTGGGGCAGGCTTTGGGAGAGGTTGCTCTCGTAGGACTCGTCAACAACGCGGGCATCGGGGTTGACGGTCCACGCACCCGCTACCTCGTCGGACGTGACGCGAAGCTGATGGCGTTTTTTCCATTGGCTGCTACCCGATCGCGCTTTCGATGGCCTGCTGGCGACGACCATGCGGCGACTCGCGCGCGGGCCTGAAGGTGCGAAGGAAATCACTTGATTGAATGTGAAACCCGCTATGCCGCGGGTCAGGCGCGGTCGTGGCGAATGCGCGGGATGAAGCGGCGCTCGCCGGCGAACGCGCCGGCATACAGCGCGCCCATCGCGCGTTCCTCGGCAGGAATCCGCACCGCCAGGATGATCGCATTGGCGATCGTGAAGACCGCCGCAGTGACGATTGCGCCACCGACCATCGGCACCGCAGCCATCTCGACTATCACCGCCAAGTAATTCGGATGGCGCATGAAACGATACGGGCCATGGGTTACCGGCGGCGCGCCGGGAAGCACGATTATGCGCGTGTTCCAGCGGTCGCCAAGGCTGGTGCACGCCCAATAGCGAATCGCCTGCGCAAGGAACGCTGCGCCCAGCGCCAGCCATGACACTATTGGCGCGATCTGTCGCGGGAAAAATACCACTTCGAAAACGCATGAGGCGATAAACAGCGTGTGCATCACGACCATCGCGCGATAGTGTGCACGGCCGACCTCGATCGCGCCTTCGGCAAACGCGCGCCGCGCGTTGCGGCGCGCGATACTGAGCTCATGGATTCGCTCGACAACGAACGCGGCGAGCAAAATCAAATAAGTGCGGAGCGAAATGACCATCGCAGACAGACCGCGCGAGCCGTGCGGCGATACGTGGCCGAACGCTAGCATCGTAAATCGAACCCAGTCCATCGGGGCGTTGGCAAGGCGCAGACCTCTTTCGCGGGACGCTTGTTCCACGTGCCGCTTCGGATAAGAATCGCGCGAACGTCCGCAACACCAACACCGTGATGTCCCGACTATGAATGCACAAGACCGATCGGAACTGCTCGCGATGCTCGCCCGCGAATCGTATTTCGAACGTGAGCTCACGCTCACCTCCGGGCGCGGGTCGAACTACTACATCGATTGCAAACGGACGCTGTACCTGCCACGCGGATTTTATCTGGCCGGCGAGGCGGTGCTGGAACTGGTTACACGCGCCGGCGTCGCGCAAATCGGTGGGATGGCGGCCGGCGCTATCCCCGTCACCGATGCGGCGATCGCCGCGGCGTATCGGCACGGCGTCGAGGTGCGCGGGTTTTTCGTGCGCAAGGAGACCAAGGCGCACGGACTGCAGCAACAGATCGAGGGCGCGTTCCGCACCGGCGCCACCACCGCGGTGCTCGAGGACGCGGTCACCACGGGCGGCTCGAGCCTCGCGGCGGTCGAGGCGATGCGCGCGGCGGGCGGGCAAGTGCTCGCGGCGATCACGTTGGTCGAGCGCGCCGAGGGAGCCGTCGACGCATTCAGGCGCGCGGGCCTCGAGTACTCGTGGGTGTTCCTCGCCGAAGAGGTGCGCGCCGCCGCCAAAGCAATGAAGTCCGCGCACTGACGCCGCGCGAGTCGTGAGCGACGCGTCCGACATACGCGCAATCGCGGCGACCACTGAGCTCAGCGCCGTATTCGGCGATCCGGTCGAGCATTCGCAGTCGCCCGCAATGCATAACGCGGCCTACGCAGCGCTGAAAATGGATCGCGCGTACGTGGCGTTCCATGTGCGCGCGGAGGAACTCGTCATCGCGCTCCGCGCGATTCCCGCGCTCAAAATTCTGGGCGTTAATCTCACCGTCCCGCACAAGGAACGCGCCGCCACGCTGATCAAGGAGCTCAGCGCGGAGGCGCGGATGCTCGCCGCGGTCAATTGCGTGGTAAATCGGCGCGGCCGGCTGCTCGGGGACAACACCGATGCACGCGGACTGGACGCAGACCTTCGCGAGCATCGCGCGGATCTGCGCGGCAAGCTGGCATTGGTGATCGGCGCCGGAGGAGGCGCCGCGGCGGCGGTGCTCGCATGCATCCGGCACGGCGCGCGGCAAATCGTGATCGCAAATCGAACTACGGCGCGGGCGATGATCCTCGCGCGGCGCTTCGCAAAGCTCAAGATCGGCCGCAGCCAAATTATTGCCCGCGGGCTCGACGCGCTCACCGATCGCGACCTGCTCGGCGAGTGCGCGTTGGCTATCAATGCGACCCCGATGGGACTTACGACCGCGCGTTTCGCTCCAATTAACTACCCGGCCAGCGCGCCGGGATGCGTTTTCTACGACATGGTCTACGCGCGCGAGGCAACTGCGTTCTTGAAGCCCGCGATTGCGATTGGGCGCCGCGCGGCCGACGGCGCCGGGATGCTGGTCGCACAAGGCGAGCTCGCGTTCAAGCTGTTCAACGGCGTCGCGCCGCCGGCAGGCGTTATGCGCGCGGCGCTGTGGGAACGCCTCGGCCGCGCACCGTGAGTGTCGGTATGAGGGCAGACGACTAGGTCTAAGCCTGGCGAAACCCATCCGGGTTTCGCGCTTCCGTTTTGGCTAAGATGCGGCTTCGCGCTGGCTAACGCAGCGCCCTACCGATCGCCTCGCATCGTAGCAACGGGTGTTGCTACCAGCAGCCGCGACCTGGCTCTCGCAGCAACTGAGTCCAGTTCCTCACAATCAGATAGCAGGGCGCGCCAGGGCAGATCAGTCCTTGGGAGGGAGCGCTGTAGTACCTCAGGTTGCCCGCGCAGCAGAATCCGGTCAGAGCGCTTTTGCAGAGCGCGGTCGCGGGGGCCGGGGCGGAGGGCGGGCTCGGCGCCCGCGGCGCCGGGGGTCGGCATCGCGGGAGCATTGCGTTGCACTGCGCGAAACATTGGGCGTCGGATGCGGTCGGGTCGCAGTCGCAGCAGTCTTGCTGGACTGGATAGAGGAACTGGAGCTTGCCCTCGGTGGAGCTCGCGGACCATTCGAGGTTGTTCAATCCGGCATCGGCCGGCCCGCTAACATTGAGATAGCCATGGTTCAGCTCTGCGGAATTCGCGAGACTGGAGGATACCGAAGGACTTACTGAAGAACTTGGGCCGCGCGGCAGGCGACCTTTTTCAGTCGAGTTCACGAGCGCGCAGACGAGAATGATCGACAGCGCGAGTCCGATGGAAGCAGTCCCAAGTTGGCGCATCGCACAACCCGGCAGCGGGCCGCGGCGCTCAGGCGGTGCGGTTCACCACTCGCCGTGCGAGCGCGAAAGCGCCGCCCATCATTGGCGGGATCAGTTCAGGCTGGATGATCGAGATGACCACCACGATGGTTGCGACCAGCAGGATGGCCGCGCCGATGAACACGTGGCGCTTCTCTGCGTGAATCGTCCAGCGCTCGCAATCGTCGCAGTAGCGCGCGCCGAATCCATTACCGCTGTCGCAGTTTTGGCAAGCCATCGTCGGTCACCTCGCTAGTCGAACATATCGCTATCCGAACATCTCGCGGATCTTATCGACGAAGCCTTTGGAGAGCGGATGGTTGACAGCCTTGCCGTCCAGGCCTGCGAACTCCTCGAGCAGCTCGCGCTGGCGCGTGGTGAGGCTGCGCGGCGTCTCGACCACGACCTTGACGAGCTGGTCGCCGCGGCCGTAGCCGTGAAGGTCGACGATGCCCTTGGCCTTGAGCCGGAACACTTTGCCCGACTGCGTGCCGGGCTGGACTTTTACATTGACCTTGCCATCGAGAGTCGGGACTTCGATCTCGGTTCCCAGTGCGGCCTGCGGAAAACTGATCGGCACCTCGATGATGACGTCATTGTCCTGGCGCACGAACAGCTCGTGCTCCTTGACGTGGATGACGACGTAAAGGTCGCCCTGCGGACCGCCGCCGAAACCCGCCTCGCCCTCGCTGCGCAGTTTGAGCCGCGAGCCATTGTCGACGCCGGGCGGAATTTTGACCGACAGTGATTCCTGGCGGCGGACGCGTCCTTGTCCCTGGCACTTCGGACACGGGTCGGCGATGATCATGCCCTCGCCGCGGCATTGCGAGCAGGTGGTGGAGATCGAGAAGAATCCCTGCTGGGTGCGTACCTGGCCACTGCCTTTGCAATTAGGGCAGGTCTTCGCGCCGCCCGCGCCGCCGCGCGCGCGAGTGCCGTTGCATGCATCGCACTGGGTGAGGCGCTGGAACTTGACGACTTTTTCGGTGCCCTTGGCGGCTTCCTCGAATTCGATTTCGAGATCATAGCGAAGATCATCACCGCGGCGGGTGCGCGAGCGCGAACGCCCGCGGCCGGTGCCGAAAAAATCGCCAAAGATGTCGGAGAAGACTTCCTCGAAGCCCTGGGTGAAGTCGAAGCCGCCGAACGGACCGGCGCCCTGCGGGCCCTGGAACGCGGCGTGACCGAAGCGATCATATTGCGCGCGGCGTTCCGGATCGGAGAGGACCTGGTAGGCCTCGTTGATTTCCTTGAAACGCTCTTCGGCTTCTTTGTTGCCGGGATTGCGATCGGGATGGAACTGGATTGCGAGGCGGCGGTAGGACTTTTTCAGTTCCTCGTCGCCGACGCCGCGCGTAACGGCGAGGACTTCGTAGTAGTCACGTTTGCGTGCAGACGGCATCGAGCGACGATTCTAATGGATACCTGGAGGCGACGCCATTGGCGTTCAGACGGAAGATTTCCGGCGCCCCGCAATCGATGGGGCGCCGGAACTCAATACCGCTATTTCACTTCCTTGAAGTCCGCATCGACGACGTCTTCCTTGCCCGCATTGCCGCCCTGGCCGGCATTGCCGCCGTCGCCACCCGCGGAAGACCCGCCATCACTCGCACCCGCACCGCCGTCGGCGCCGGGCTGACCGCCCGCCGCGCCGCGCGTCTTGGAGTACATCGCCTCGGCGAGTTTGTGGGAGGCAGTCGACAGCGTCTCGGCGGCGCGATTCAGCTCTTCCGGATCCTTGGCCTCGAGCTTGCCCTTGGCATCGGCGAGCGCGTCCTCGACGGTTTTGCGCGAGGATTCATCGAGCTGCGCGCCGTAGTCCTTGAGCGTTTTCTCGGTGGTATAGATCAGGTTGTCGAGCTTGTTGCGCGCCTCGGCGAGCTGACGCCGCGTATGGTCTTCGGCCGCATGCGACTCGGCCTCGCGCACCATCTTCTTGATCTCCTCTTCGGTCAGACCGGAGGAGGCGGTGATCCGAATCGACTGCTCCTTGTTGGTGCCGAGGTCCTTGGCGTGGACGTTGACGATTCCGTTCGCGTCGATGTCGAAGGTTACCTCGACTTGCGGCATTCCGCGCGGAGCGGGTGGGATGCCGATCAGGTCGAACTGGCCGAGCAGCTTGTTGTCGGAAGCCATCTCGCGTTCGCCCTGGAACACGCGGATGGTGACCGCGGTCTGATTATCCTGCGCGGTCGAAAAGGTCTGCGACTTGCGCGTCGGGATGGTGGTGTTCTTGTCGATGAGCTTGGTGAACACGCCGCCCAGCGTTTCGATTCCCAGTGACAGCGGGGTCACGTCGAGCAGCAGGACGTCCTTGACCTCGCCCTTGAGCACTCCCGCCTGGATGGCGGCGCCGATCGCGACCACTTCGTCCGGGTTGACGCCCTTGTGGCCTTCCTTGCCGAACAATTTGCGCACGCGCTCCTGCACCGCCGGCATCCTGGTCATTCCACCGACCAGCACGATCTCGTTGATGTCGCTGGCTTTCAGAGCGGCGTCACGCAGCGCGGTCACGCAGGGGCCGTCGAGCCGATCGAGCAAGTCGGCGCATAGCGCTTCGAGCTTCGCGCGGGTGAGCTTGATGTTGAGATGCTTGGGGCCCGACTGATCGGCAGTGACGAACGGCAGATTGATGTCGGTCTCCATCACGGTCGAGAGCTCCATCTTGGCTTTCTCGGCCGCTTCCTTCAGCCGCTGCAACGCCATCCGATCCTTGCGCAGATCGATGCCCTGGTCCTTCTTGAACTCGTCTGCCAGGTAGTCGATTACGCGCTGATCGAAATCTTCACCGCCGAGGAAGGTGTCGCCGTTGGTCGCCTTGACCTCGAATACGCCTTCGCCAAGTTCGAGGATCGAAATGTCGAAGGTGCCGCCGCCCAGGTCGAACACCGCGATCTTCTCGTCCTTCTTCTTGTCCAACCCGTACGCGAGCGAGGCCGCGGTCGGCTCGTTGATGATGCGCAGCACGTTGAGGCCCGCGATGCGTCCCGCGTCCTTGGTCGCCTGGCGCTGGCTGTCGTTGAAGTAAGCCGGGACGGTGATGACCGCCTCGGTGACTTTCTCGCCGAGGTAGTCTTCCGCAGTCTGCTTCATCTTCTGCAGGACGAACGCCGAAATTTCCGCAGGGCTGTAGGTCTTGCCGCGGATTTCGACCCACGCCGCACCATCATCGTGCTTGACGACTTTATAGGGCAGGACCTTGAGCGCCTTCTGCACCTCGGGCTCGTCAAAGCGGCGGCCCATCAGGCGCTTGATCGCGAAGACCGTATTGGTCGGGTTGGTGATCGCCTGGCGACGCGCGATTTGACCGACCAGGCGCTCGCCGGAATCGGTGAACGCAACCACCGACGGCGTCGTGCGGCTGCCTTCCGAATTCGCGATAACGACTGGATCGCCGCCTTCCATCACGGCCACGCAGCTATTGGTGGTTCCCAGGTCGATACCGATTACTTTTGCCATGTTCAGAGGACCTCTAGATAAAATTGACTCTCAATAAAATTAAGCACTAATTCGAAATTTGATAGGCGCGATGCGGATTTTTTCGCCGTCACCCCTGGCCGTTTCCTGGATTGCCGTTGCCCGCGTCCTTGGACACCGAAACGCGAGCCGGGCGCAGTACCCGATCGCCGATCAGGTAACCGCGATGGAATTCATTGACGACGGTGTTGGGTGGATGTGCCTGAGTTTCGACATGGTCGACCGCCTCGTGACGGCTCGGGTCGAAGGTCTGGCCTACCGCCGCCACCGGCGTCACGCCGTTGGCGCGCAGGAATTCGTGCAGCGAGCGCAGCACCATCTCGACGCCCTCGACGATCGAATGGCCGTCGCCGCCGCTGCGTGCCGCCGCGACCGCGCGCTCGAGGTTGTCGACGATCGGCAGGAGGTCGCGGAGCAGGCCCTCGCGCTGGATGCGGACTGACTCCTCGCTCTGCTGGCGGATGCGCTTGCGCGTATTTTCGGACTCCGCGAGCGTGCGCAGGTACTTGTCCTTGAACTCGGCGAGTTCCTGTTCCTTCGCGGCTAGCGCCGCTTTCAGCGCGTCGAGATCGCCGCCGGCTTCAGAGCCCGCGTGTTCCCCCTGATGTGGTCCGCCGAGATCGCCCATGGTCGGCTCGTCGGCCTCAGGGCCGTCGTGCCCGAACTGATGGCCTTTATGTCGCTTACTCACAGTCCCCAGTTGCTCGATGCCGCCGACTCGTGCGGAGGAGTCGACACCAATGTTAGTGAAACATAAGCACTATCTGGCATTGCGCCAGCCCGTGATTCCGCAAATGCGGGTGTCGAGGGAGCCGGGAGTGATTGGATCGTCTTTAGGGGTGGGGGCCGGGCCGGAAATCGTTATCGACTAGACGGCTAAGCCTCTGAAATCGTTGAAGAAATTACCCGTCTGCGCTTCGCCGGCGTTGGTCGCCGCGTCACGAAGGGCTTGGGGGTGGTGAGTCGCTCGGCCGTGGGTCTCGCCTCGGCTTTGCGCGCGCGCCACCTTTCCATCATGGCGGGCAACTCGGTCTGCAGGAATTCGAAAAACCCTAGCGTCTCTGCGATCCGCGCGCCGGCCGGCGTGTCGCGTCCGACCACCTCGATACCTTCGCGCAGGCTCCGCTCGCATCGGTCGAGCACCTGGTCCTTGCTGGCGATCGCCTCGTACCAGACCTCGCTGTGGACGCGATAGTGCTCGCGGCGCGAGCCGGGCTCGGACTCGCGGCTGGCCAGGTTGACCTGAACCAGATAGCGGACCGCGCCGGAGATCGCGGCCAGGCTGACGTGGAGGATCGCGGCGAGCTCGGCCGCGGTGAGCCGGCCGGAGTCGGTGGCGAGCAAAGCGGCGAACACGCGCGCCGGCATCCGGGGGAAACCGGAGGCGGTCAGCACCGAGGCAAAGCGCTCGATGAATCCGGAACGGGCCTGATGGTCGGAGCGTTGCGCGGTGGAGCGGTTGGATTTGGCAGGCATCAGCGATTCCAGCCGGGGGACGTGCACGGAATTCGACGCTTGTTCATTGGGTTCCAGGTCGGTCTCGGGTCCAGATTCAAATTAATCTGATTTATATATTTCACAATGTCGTGAAAATAGTGTAACTTGCGAAGTATGCCAAGGTCAAGCAAGCCGGCGCTGATACTGAAGCTGGTCGCCAGCGTGTTCCTCAACGTCGCCATTTTCGGCGCGATGCTGTTCATCCCGGCCGGGACGCTGCACTGGTGGCGAGGGTGGCTGTTCCTGGGCGTGGTCCTGATATGCACCTCGGCGACCATGTTCGGCGTGTTCACGACCAATGAGGAATTGCTCGACGAGCGTTACAAGGCGCCGCTGCAGGAGGGGCAGCCATTAGCGGACAAAATCGTAATGATGATCTTCCTCGTGACCTTCTGCGGCGCGGTGATCCTGATTCCGCTCGACGTGTTTCGCTTTCACCTGCTGCCCGCCCCGGGAATGTTAGTCTCGTGCCTGGGCCTGGCGGCGTTCGTGGTCGGATGGGGGCTCATCAGCTTTGCGTTCAGGGAAAACGCATTCGCTGCGCCGGTCGTGAAGCATCAGCAGGAGCGGGGCCAGAAAGTGATCGACAGCGGCCTCTACGCATGGGTTCGCCATCCGATGTACGCCGCCGTCCCGCTAATCCTGGTGGGGATGGCGCTATGGCTGGGATCGTACGCCGCGGCGCTGTTCGCGATCGTACCGATCGTCATGGTCGCGATTCGAATCGTAATCGAGGAGCGATTCCTGCGCGGCGCGCTGGCCGGCTACGATTCCTACGTTCGCAAAGTCCGCTACAGAATGATTCCATTCTTGTGGTAGTTGATCCACTCTGAGCGCGTTTCAATGACGCGAAAGGAGTGATCAACCTGATGGGACATCGGATCACCACTGTTCGATTCCCGAAGACCATCGATGCGGCGATCGTGATGCTGGCCGCGACGACGATACTGGCCATTTGGATCGCGCCGGCGATAGCCCAAGAGCATCAGCCACTGCCCTTACCGGTGGTGGAAATGGCGCCGGGAATGCATCCGCTGGGAAAAGGGAGCCACAAATTGTTTGGCTTCCGGGTTTACGACGCATCGTTGTGGGTGGTTCACGGCACCTGGAATCCCGACGAGCCGCATGCGCTCGATGTGCGTGTGGCGCGGGCGATTCCAGCCGATACGCTGGTCAACGTGGGCGTGGACGAGATGGCACGCCTGAGCTCCGTCGATGCCGCCAAACGGGCCGCGTGGCACACGGAGCTGGCCAAGGCGATGCCCAATCTTAAAAAAGACGATCGCCTGATTGCGCTGTCCGCGCCCAATCGCGATACGTATTTCTTTCTCAACGGTAAGCGCACCGGTGAGATAGACGACCCAAGCTTCGGGCGAGCGTTCTTCGCCGTATGGCTCGATCCGCGCACCAACAATCCGTCGCTCCGCAAGTCACTACTGAATACTAAGTGACTACGCGCTCTCTACCAATTCGTGCGGCCGACTGAGCAATGGATCAGGCACCTCCAGTTGCGAACTGATCGGTTGCGCGGATCAGTTCCTGGGTGATGCTCGCAGCTGACGCGTCGTGCCCTGCATCGTCGATGATCACGAGCTGCGCGCGCGGCCATACACGCTTCAAGTCCCACGCCCACGCGATCGGCGCCTGAAGGTCAAAGCGTCCATTCACCATGATCCCGGTAATGCCGGCCAGCGCGCCGGCGCCGCGAATCAGGCTCCCGTCCTCCAGCCACGCGTAGTGGCGGACGTAGTGAGTCACGATGCGCGCGAACGCCAGCGCATAAGCCGGATCTCGAAAACGCGGCGACAGCTCGTGAGCAGGCGGCCAGGCAGGTGTCACCGATTCCCACGTGCACCACGCCAGCGCGGCTTGCTGGCGAATCGCGGGATCAGGATGGTTCAGCAGCCGATGATATGCCTCGACGATAACGCCGTCGCGATCGGCGGCTGGCAGCGCGGCGCGCAGCCGGTCCCATTGTTCCGGGAACAGGATCGCAACGCCGCCGCGAAATAGCCAGTCAAATTCTCTGCGGCGTCCGGTGGTGACGCCAAACAAAATGATCTCCGTGACGCGATCGGGATGCCGTTCCGCGTAGGCAAGAGCGAGAGTACTGCCCCAGGAGCCGCCGAGCACCAGCCATCGGTCGATTTCCAGATGTTGGCGCAACCGTTCGATGTCCGCGATCAGGTTTGCGGTGTTGTTGCTCGCAAGATCGGTGTCTGGTGCGCTTGCGTGCGGCGTGCTCCGTCCGCAATTGCGCTGATCGAAGAGCACGATGCGATAGGCGGCTGGATCGAACAGCCTGCGATGCCACTTGGTACATCCCGATCCGGGACCGCCGTGCAAAACGAGGGCCGGCTTACCGCCTGGATTGCCGCAAGTCTCCCAGTAGAGGAGATTGCCATCGCCGACCTCCAGCATGCCATGCGCGTACGGCGTTATCTCCGGATATAGCTCCGTCATGACCGACTGCCGGCGTTTGATTCAGTACCCGCTCTCCAACGCGACGCGGCCGGAGCGGTTTCGAGTCGAGCGTCGGCGAAATCGATGAACTGTCTGATGCGCAACAATGAAATGGCGGCGGATCGTTTTTCAGGATCGCGGTCGTGGTCCAGCGCTTGAAGGATGATCAGCCTGAACTTTTCCGGAAGCTGTTTCATTGCCCACTTTGCTGCTCGTGGCTTGGAGACAACCCTCGCCTGGCTGAGCGAATACAGAATCCGGCATAGCGTCAGAACCGCATAGGCGCGATAGAAAGGAACGTCGCGCCACTCGCTGTCGGCCTTTTCGCTGATTTCTTCGCGCAGATAATGCACCTCGCGTTTCAGCGCCTCGAAGAGAATCTCAAAAGTTATCGGCGGAAGGAATGACCTGGGGTTGGGCCCGTAGAGTGTCACGCCGCTGTCGAGAACATTCATCCAGATGATCGGGTTGCCATCCGAGGTACTGCGCTTGAGGCGTCCGAATTGATAGAGGCATGCTTCCGAATTAATCGTGAGGACCCGGTTTGCGATGAGGAAAGACAGCTGCGATCGCGACGCCCATGGGTTTGACCTAGCGGCGGCGGACAGCCATGTGCGCAGTCTCCTGAACTGTGCGTCGCTCAAGTCCCGCTCGGTCACCACGATGCAGTCGATGTCGCTGCGCCCGGAGTTGAACGAACGCTGCGTGAGTGATCCGTACAGGTAAATGCCGCGCAAATTACCGCGGAGAATGACCGGGAGGTGGGCGATAAGATCGTCGAGCAGGCCGGATACCTGAGCGGGAATGCGTGCCATAGATCGCGGAATGCGGCCATCAGTTCGTGCGTGCGCCCTTGAGGTGAGCAGACTCGCCTGAAGCGCGCGGCGTCTAGGGTTCGAGCAGGCGCGAGAGCGCGCGGGCGGTGTAATCGACGAGCGGAATCACGCGGTCGTAGTCCATCCGCACCGGGCCCACGATCGCGAGGCTGCCGAGGGGCATCGCGCCGCTGTCGTAAGTCGTAGCGACCACGCTCAGATTGGCCAGCCGCGGGTCGTAGTTTTCCGAGCCAATCGAGACCATCAGCCCGTGATGCCGGATGGTGCGCTCGAGCAGTTCGAGCAGTGCCGACTTGTCGTCGAGCGCGCGCATCAGGTCGCGCATCTTGCCGCGATCGGAGAACTCCGGCTGCTCGAGCGCGCGCAGGCCTCCGTCGACGTACAGCTCGGAGCGGCCGAGCTCGCCCGCGATCGCGTCGCCGAGCGTGAGCGCGTCGCGCACGAAATGATCATACTTGGCGCGCTCGTGGCGCAGTTGCTCCTCGATCCACTGACGCGCCTCATCGAGCGTGCGGCCCTCGAGCGATTCGTTCAGGTAGCTCGCCATCCTGTCGAGCTCGGCCTGGCTGTGATCGGTGTCGGTATCGACCAGGCGATTCTGCACCGCGCCGGTCTTGGGAACGAACACGGCCAGCACCTCGCGCTCGCGGAGCCGAATGAAATTGACCCGCTCGACCATCGCGGATTCCAATCGCGGCGCCGACACCAAGGCCGCCTGTCCGGTCAGCAGGACCAGCAGGCGCGGTGTATCGCGCACGATTTCGCTCAAGTCGCGACGTCCGCTGGAGTAGTGAAGCTCGATTTGCGCGCGGTCCTCGAAGCCGAGATGCCGCGTCGACATCAGATTGTCGACGTAGTAGCGGTACGCTTTTTCGGTCGGAATTCTGCCGGCGGAAGTGTGTGGCTGGGTCAGGTAGCCGGCGTCCTCGAGCTCGGCCATCAGGTTGCGCGCCATCGCCGCGCGCACGCCCAGCGGATGGCGCGCGACCAGTTGCTGCGAGCCGACCGGCTCGGCGGTGGCAACGAACTCCTGCACGGCAGCGAGCAACAGTGCGTGCCGCCGTGTGGACAGTTGGGGGCTATTTCCGCTTTCGGTAGTCATCTTCCTGCGGCGCGGCGGCCTCAGAAGCGGTCTCGCGGGCGGGACAGCGTCGCGAAACGTCAGGCCACGAAAGCCGCTCTTCCCTAATCTTGGCCCGCAACACCGAATACATACAAGCATCATCGTGATGCAACAGGGAAAGGCCGCCACAATGGCTCGTGATTTCTTCAGACGCGCCGGCGACACGATGGGCAAGCGCTTCATCGACGGCCGGAGAAGCGCTCCGAGAGCGCGGGCGGCGCGGCGACGACGTTCCAATGGCGACGGAAGTAGCGGCGAGATAAGCTCGATGACCGAGGGCGATGGCGCGCAAATCGAAATCGATCAAACCGCGGCGAAGATACATCCCGGTGGTGCCGCACAACGCCGGCTGGGTCGAGAGCGATCGCTACGACCGGCGCGCGTGGAGCGAAATACTGTCCGACGCGCCCTCGATAAGGGAACTGGTCGAAGCCGGTGAGCGCCTGGTGCCACATTTCCCTGCCCTGCTGCAGGACCTGTTTCTCGGACTGTTCAAGTACAACCTGGTCTGGGAAAAACCCGACGCGGTTCGCCGCGCCGCCGCGCTCAACCGCACCATTCTAGAGCAACTGATTCCCAGCGCGGCGTTCGAGGCGCTGAAAACGCGCACCACGCTCGAAGAAGACAAGGCCGCGATCGCCGCGGTGGTGCTCGGCGGCGAGGTGCTCGAGATGGTGCGCTCGGAACGGCTGGTCAACCGGCGCGAGATGCTCGACCTCTGGGACCTCGCGCACCAGGAAGAAGACCTCGAGCAGCGCGCCGAGGCGCTAAAGAACGTGCAGGAGCTGGGCGAGCCCAGCGAGCCAAAGGAAGGCGAGCCCGCGCCCGACGCAGAGACGAAGAAAAAAATCGAAGAGCTGGCGGACGCGGCCGAGCGCGCGGCGAAAGTATCGGAGGCGCGGCTCAACCAGAAGGCGCGCCAGATGGACAGCGACATCAAGCATCGCGACCATAGCGAGCTCAAGCGGATGCAGCTCAAGACTGCGGAGCTGGCCGCGGAGATAGATCGCGCCGCGCAGGACAGCCACGATTTCAGCCGCGAGTTCGGCCAGGGCGGGCGCCTGCCGGCGGGCGAGCGCCTGGAGCTCGGTCGGAGGCTAGCGCGCAACAAGAAGCTCGGCGAGTTGGCGCGCCTGGTCGGCCGCTTCAAGCAGGACGCGCGCGCGCTCAAGCGCAAGACGCTCGAGCGCGGTGTGGCCGAAGCCTACGACGTCGAGCTCGGCTCGGAGCTCGGCCGCCTGATACCAGCCGAGCTGGTCGCGATGCATCATCCGGTGCTCAAGCGCGACTTCCATCGCCGCCTGCTCGAAGGCCAGGTTCTGCAGTATCGCCTGCGCGAGGACGAGCAAAAGGGCAAGGGCCCGATGGTGGTCTGTATCGACGTTAGCTCCTCGATGCAGGGCGACAAGGAGAAGTGGTCGAAGGCGGTCGCGCTCACGCTGATGGACATCGCGCGACGCCAGCGCCGGCTGTTCCGCGCCGTGATGTTCTCCTCGGGCGACAGCCTCAAGGTGCTCGACCTCAATCGCGAGCGCCGCTATCAGCCGGAGCTGAAAAAAGTGATCGAAATGGCGGAGTACTTCCCCGGCGGCGGTACCGACTTCGAGCAGCCGCTCGACGCGGCGCTCGCGCTGCTCGGCGAGAAGAAGCTCAAGCGCGGCGATATCGTGATCATCACCGATGGCGAAAGCCAGGTCAGTCCTGAGTGGCTTGCGCATCTGCGCGAACGCAAGGCGGCGCTCAAATTTTCGATCTTCGCGGTGCTGGTCGACCTGGGCTCGGCGGAAATGTCCTCGCTCGCGCAGTTCAGCGACAAGATAACCTCGATCAAAGAACTCACGTCCGAGGGCAGCCGCGATATTTTCCTGAATGTGCAGGCCGGGTGACGCGATGGGCGCACGCGTGGCAAAGGTCGACCTCAACCCGGCCGATCGCGGCAACTGGCGCGCGATCATGAAGCTCGAGACGCGTCCGCAGCAGCGCGAGTTCGTGGCGCCGCCCGGATGGTCGCTGGCCGGATGCCTGGTCAAGCGCTACGGCGAGGACTTCGAGTACCTCCCGATGGCGATTTGCGACGGCGAGCGCGTGGTCGGCTACGTGACACTGCTCGCCAATCCGAACAGCGAGGACGACTACTGGGTCGACGACATCCTGATCGACGCGGCCGAGCAGGGAAGAGGATACGGGCGCGCCGCAATGAATGAAGTGATCCGGATGTTGCTGCGCCGGTATCAACGCTGCCACAAGATTCAGCTCACCTGCTTTGAGGCCAACGTCACCGCGGCCGCGCTGTACGTGAGTCTCGGCTTCCGCAAGAACGGCCAGCTCAACGAAGTGAGCCGGCAGCCGGACTACGAGCTAACCGGCACCGCGCTTGCGAAGTTCCGCTGAAGATCGAATACCGGCGACGATCAATTACGCCGCTGATTCTCTATCGCGCCCAACGCACAAAGGGCCGGCGCTCGCGCACCGGCCCTTCGAATCAGCGGCAGAGAGGAAACACTTACGCGGCGCTGGCCATCTCCATTACGCCAAGCTGCTTGTACCACGACTCGGTGTGATCGTTGATCAGATCGAGCTGGCGCAGGCACGGAATGATGGTGTCGACGAACAGGAAGGAGTTGAACTGCTTCTCCATGTCGTTCTCGGCCTGTTGCCATTGCGGGTTGCGATGCATCTCGTCCTCGATATCGGCCATCGAGATGCCGACCTCCTCGAACACCGAGGCGCCGGACAGAAAGCCGTCGCGCGCCACGCCGTTGTCGACCTTGGTGACCATCATGTCGCAGGCGGCGAAGGTGAACTCTTCGAGATCCTTCTTGTCCTTGCCGTTGAGCTTGCGGACCGCTTCGCGCAACGCGAGCATCCCGAAGCCTACGTGCCGCGATTCGTCCTTCATGATGTATTCGAGCAGCTCCTTGAGCAGCTCGTCCTTGGTCTCGCGCTGCATGAAGCGGAACGCCGCGATTGCCAGGCCCTCGGCGACAATCTGCATGCCGACGTACTTGGGCTCCCAGCGATCGTGCTCCATGATTCCGGTCAGCAGGCGCTCCAGGGTGGGATCGATCGGATAGATCTTGTCGAGCTTGGTGATGTACTTGCGGAAACCCTCGACGTGGCGCGCCTCGTCGAAAACCTGCGCGGCCGCATTCATCTTGGAGTCGAGGTCGGGCACCGCGTCGACCAACTGGCCGCATACCATCAGCGCGCCCTGCTCGCCGTGCAGGAACTGCGAGAGCCGCCACGCCGCGAACTTGCGCGCGAGCTGCTCTTTGTTGTGGGCGCTCATCGAACGGTACAGGTCGGTCTGGAACATCGGCATCATCGACATGTCGAGCACTTCGCGATCGATGGGGCGGTCCCAGTTGATGGTGGTGGAGACGTTCCACTGGTCGCGCTTGGCGTTCTCGTAGAGCCGGTCGAGCTGCGGCGACTTCACGTCGTAGTCCCAATGGAAAACGCTATCGAGCTTGGTGTGTACTTCAGTCCTTACCTTGTTGAACATCGCAAAAACCTCCGGAGAATCAGCGGGCGTTGAGCCGTGCCGCGCGCTCCAATCCGCCTAACGCAAAATTTACGGTTATGTCCTTGAGATCGTTTATTGCGATGCCGCCGCGATCGAGCTTCCACGCGACCGCCTGTGAGAGCATCCCGATGGTGAGGTTCGCGATCGCGTCGGCGCGCTCTCCGATCACCGGAGCCAGGTCCTCGCGCAAATCGGCGATGAACCACTCGTGCACGCGCACCGTCAGCTCCAGGAAGGCGGGCTCGTGCGTGAAGATGATGCGGAAGTTTTCGGGATTTTCCGCGGCCGCATCGAGCACCGTGCCGATCACGATCTTGAGTTTCTCGGCCGGATCGCTCACGCCCACTTTGGCTGCGGCGATCTCCTCGCGCAGCTTGGCCGCGCCGACTTCAACCAGCTCGGTGAAAATTTCGTTCTTGGTCTTGAAGTGCAGATAGAAGGTCCCGAGCCCGACGTCCGCCTCCGCCGCGATGTCCGCGATGCGCGTCTGATGAAAGCCCTTGCGCGCGATGACGCGAGTGGCAGCCTCGACGAGATCGAGCCGGGTTTTTTCACGGCGACGGTCGAAGCGATTGACGGGGGCTTCGGTGGACGAGGGCGACGAGGTTGCCAATGGCATGGGTGCGGGCATCTGAAATCTCTTTGCTGACTGAATTTGTAGTCGATTATGAATGATGTGTCAATATCGGTATCTTAGTTCATAAATGAATTTTGATTCATAGATGACGATGCTGATGATCATTCGCTTTTCTGCGATTTCCGGTCGTAAATTTCGTGCGCCGCTGGCGACTGCACGCGCTCGTAGGCCCACGTCTCTGAACAGGAGAAGGGCCGAATGTCGCGTCCGAAGCGACGCGATCGAGCCTCAGTGCTGATCGTCGAGGGACGGCGGGGGCGGAGGCGGAGGAGGCTGTTCAGCGTCGGGATTCTCAGGAGACGACTGCGACTGGCCGGCGTCGGGGTTCTCGAGTGTCTGATCTGGGCATCAGCACTGGCTCCGAAAAATCGGAGACGATGTCGCAGCAGAGCAGATAGCTGGTCCCCGCGCGCGGCGCGGCAGCATAGACCTGCAGCGAGCCGTCGGCGAGCACCTTGACCACCTGGTAGCTGGTCGATCCCGACTCGCGCTCGATTTCAAACACGTAGAAGCTGCCACGGTCGAGCGGTTCGGGCGGGCCTTCGTCGGGGATGATCTGCTCGAAGTGCGGCGGCAGCTTGCCGTAGTCGAGGTTGCGGACCGCGTACTTGTTGCTGCGCGCGAGCGTCGACACTTCATTGATCAGGCCGTGGTCGGCCTTGAACTCCCAGACCGGAACTCCGCCGTCGAAGCGCGCCAGCGACTCGGTGCGATGCGCGTCGTGCGGCTTGGTATCGATGACCTGCACCGAGAAGAACTTGGTCACCGTCGCGCGCGCGAGCGCGTCGCTCTTGTGTCCGTAGTTGATCTGGACGTTGGCGGCCGGGGCTGGCAGCGGCTCGCCCTCGGTGTCGGTGTCATCGCCCAGGTCGGTATCCGAGTTGCCCCAGCATCCCACCATCACGAAAGCGAAAATCAGCGCGAGCATCAGCGCGAGAATCGACGGCAGTTTCCCCGCGCGCCGAGCAGTCACGATCGCACTGTCACTGAGCATCTTTATCGGTTAATCTCTGCGGGCTGTGGCGGACCGGGATCTGAGCGAAAAGATAGGATTTAAGCCTATCCTAATTTATGCGCAGGGCCAGACAGGTCTCAACCTCTGCTCGACGCTGCTCGGATTGCATCTGTTTTATTTCTACAGCGACCGGCGCGGGCTGTCCCCGGCGCTCGCCGGGCTGGCATTTTTCCTGGCGCTGGGGCTCGACGCGCTGACCGATCCGCTGGTCGGCAACATCTCGGACAGCGCGCGCTTCCGCATTGGGCGCCGCCGTCCATTCTTCATCGCCGCGATCCCGATGGCGGTGTGTTATTTCCTGCTGTTGGCGCCGCCGGATCTGCACGCCGGCCTGTTCGCGTGGTTCCTGTGCTTCTACTTCCTGATGCTCACCGCGCGAAAATTCTACGAGACCGCCTACAGCGCGCTGATGCCGGAGCTCACGCTCGATTACGACGAGCGCACCCGGCTGTCGACCTTCCGCCAGTTGTGCGGGACGGTGGGCGACATCGCGGGCGCGATGCTGCCGTTCGGAGCGTCGTACCTGTTCGCGCGCGGCACCGACTTCCGGGTGACCGGCGCGGTGTGCGGAATCGTGGTCGCCGGCGGCGCGATGCTGGCCTACGTGATGCTGCGCGAGCGCGCCGATTTTTCGGATCGCGAGCGCTACCGGCTGCTCGACGCGCTCAAGTCGATGACCCACAACCGGCCGTTTCTGATCCTGCTCGCCGCGACCACGCTGGCGATAATGGCGATCAACATCCCGAGCGTGCTGCTGCGCTTTCTGGCCAAGTACTGGATGCACGACGAGAACGCGGCGGCGCGATGGCTGCTGGCCTACTTCGCGGGCTCGGTGGTCTCGTATCCGTTCTGGTTCCGGATCACGATCCGGATCGAAAAGAAGCCGGCGTTCGTGGTCGCGATGGTGTGTAACGCGATGTGCTCGCTCGCGTTCATGCTGCTGACGCCGGGCAGCACGCTCGGCATGTACTTTCTGATGTTCGCGTCGGGGTTCAGTGCGATCGGAATCTGGGTCACGCAGCTCTCGGCGTCGGCCGACGTGATCGAATGGGACGAGGAGCGCACCGGGGTCCGCCAGGAAGGCGCGTACGGCGGAATCACCTCGATGTCGATCAAGCTGTCGGTCGCGGTCTCGATGCTGCTGGTCGGGCCGCTGATGGGCTGGGTCGGGTACGTGCCGGGCGCGGTCCAGCTCACGCCGGCGGCGGCGGAGAATCTGCGCGCGCTGTTTTCGATCGCGCCGGCGGCGATCTATTTCCTGAGCGCGATTGTTTTCTCGCGCTACCCGATTACCCGCGACGCTCATCGCCAGATGCGCGAGCGCCTGGCCGCGCGCGCCGGCGAGCCCGCAGCCACAACCTCAGCCGCTTCCTAGTCTTCGCGCGGATTTCGCGAGTTCACCCTTCGCGCGCGGAGGGTCGCCTTGCGGGGGCGAGAGCGCCGATGGTATAGCCGAGCCGTGAATCGACGAAGCGGGGGCGGGCGTCTCCTCGCGCCGTTTCCGATCATCTTACTGTTACTGGTTCTCGGGCTCGCGACGCGCGGCGCCCTCGCCGCCGGCGGTCAGGCCGGCGCGGGCGATCTCAAAGCCGGCGATCTGCTGGCGCATGCGCATTCAGCGTTCCATCAGGGTGACTATGCCGCGGCGCTCGTTCCGATCCGGACCGCGTTGCAAATCGATCCGGAGAATCCGGCGGCTATCGAGCTCGCAGCCGAGCTGATGCTCAAGTTCTGCGATCCCCTCTACGCCGCAAAGCTGGCGAACCGCGCGCTCCGCTTCAACCCGCACGACCCGGCGGTCCGCGCGCGCCTGCAGAATATCGCCGATGAGAAGGCCGAGCAGTTCGACAACTCCAACCTGGTTGCAAGCGCGGCGCCGGGCACCTGCAAGGCGCAGGCGCTCAATCGCGCGGCGATCGGGCTTGCCGAAAATGGCAACGCGACGACGGCGTTGGCCAAGTTGGATGACGCCGCGCGCATCGCGCACGGGCTGGTGCCCAAGGCCGACTACAACGCCGGTGCGATGCTCGAGCAGGAAGGCGACGAGCACAAAGCGTTCGATCATTTCCTGGCGGCTTATCGTGGGTTCTTCATGCCCGACGACGAGCTGGACGCCTTGAACCGGATGGTGGTGTTGAGCCGCAATGGCGGAATCACGATGCCCGAGAGCGCCGAGAGTCACTTCCAGGCGGGGACCAGGCTCGCGGCGCAGAAGCGCGACGCGGAGGCATCCAGGGAATTCTCGAGCGCGCTCGAGCAGGCGCCGTGGATGGTCGAGGCATACTATTCACTTGCAATCGCGCTGGAGCACGCGCATCGCGATCGCGAAGGGCTCGCGATGTTCCGCACCTACCAGCACCTGGCGCCCGACGGGCCGCATTTCGCGCCGGCCGGCGACAAGATAGCCGAGCTCGAGCATCGCCTCGGAATCACGGAAACCACTGCCAAGGACGAATCGGCCGCGATGCAAGCGAACGACCTGCTGGCGCCCTAGCGGAACCCGCGCGTCAACTCATCTTGAGTTACGTTTCTTCCGTTTCCGCCTTCCTGAAAACGCCAAGCCTCCCAGCCACTTCAGGAACTTGGCAAAGCCTCCGACGACGCCACCGGCAATCGCACCGGCGAAAGCGACTGGCAGGTCATTGAGTACTTGCTCAGCGAAGTCACTGGCGCCGGTCGATCGGGATTTGATTTCAAGCCGAATCTGGGGACGTGAGGGAGACGTGGATTTCGGTGAAGTCGAGCTCAAATCAGTGAAGCCCTCAGAAGACCGAAACCTGCTGGACAAGGAAAAGAAAAGAACGGCGATGACCGCGCCAATAATTGCGCCGAATCCAACGAACCTTCTGACAGACTGACCGCTTTTGGCTTCTCCTTTGTCGGGTTGTTCCATTGTTCGCTCCCGGTGGTCCGATCAGTCGATGGCAGCAGCCGTCCTCGGAAGAGAATCCTCGACCGACAGGCGCCCGCGAGGAGGTTCGCCCCGAACGGCGGCTTTCGCGCCGAAAGAACGCTCCGCCGAACGGGGAGCCCGACTTTCAAGAGGTCGTTGGGGGTGACAATTGAGCGGTTTCGTATTTGGCTTGGTGCAAATTGTAGAGGAGCACTGCGTGACTGTTCGATACGGTTCACCCGCGTCCCAGATCGTGCAAGCTCGCATAGACGCGTCCGTCATAGCCAACATAGATCGTATCGGCCCCAACCGTGATCTGGTGAAACGGGTAATACGGCGAGCGCGACTCCTGGCAGGGGCGCCAGACCAGGGTCGGATAAAGGCTGAAGGCGCCATCGCGTAGGACGATCCGGCCTTGGCCGTCGCCGCGGTCGATCACAGCGCGGCGCGCCGCTGCAGTCGCGTCGGCCGCGGAGATGATCGGCGCGCGCGGCACATTCGCCAGCGACAGCGCTCCATGGAAAGTGCCGTCGAGAGCGTCGGCCCGCAAAATCGCGGTCGGGACGCCGTTGCGGTGCATTTCGATCAAGTAATAGAAGTTATCCCGGCGATCGAGCCGCTGGACGAGATGCGCGCTGGCTGCATGGGTTCCCTGCAGCGCCGGCGTCAATTGGCATTTCGGATTGGCACGCAGATGGTCGGCGAGGCCACGATTGGCCAGGTCGAGCGCATCGTTGTGCGAGATCAGGTGGAGGCCCGTGGTCATCCGCGTCTGGCCGACGAGCTTGAGCCGGCGAATCGGCGGCCGGCGTGGATCGCACACGCTGACGTACTGGATGCCGGAGCCAGAAACGTTGCAGCCGGTGAAATAGGTGCTCTGCCATTCGGCATAAGACACGTACTCGTCAGCGCTACCGCGGCTCCCACCGCTGCCGCACGCATCGGGATCGGCATGTGGCGGCGGCGGCGCGAGCAGGGAATCGTAGAAGCTCGGGGTAGGCGGCCATGGGTTATTTATATAGAAACCATCGATCGAAAACGAACCGTCCTCCCCGGCGGGGTCGACGTCGGTCTTGGCGCCGCGGACCGCGACCCAGTGCCCACAGCCGTAGACCAGCGTTCCCGTCGTTACGTTGAAAAATCGCAGGGTGCGGATGATGTTGGTCGATCCGTCCGCTTCGGAACTCGCCGCTTCGACGATAAAGAAGCTGTCGAAACGCGGGGGCGGCGGCATATACGCGTTGAGCGTGTAGTTGAGGCCGTCGGGCGAGGTGTACCAGCCAGAGCTTGAGTGCGCGTGGTTCGACGCGTAAAGGATGTTCTGGTCGAGAAGCCCGGAGCCGATAGAGTCGAGGATCATCTGCGCGACGGCGGCACCGCAATAGTAGTCTGTGTCCTGCTGGTGATACGGGGTCGCAAGATTGGTGAACCAGGTCATGGACTTTCCCTCCAGTCGGCGCACCCTGATAGCGATGAGACGATCTTACGGTAGTATTCTTCTTCCAGAAGGCAATTACATGTAAAGACCAGGACGCGCTCTACCAGGTTCCCATTTGAGTTTTGGAAGCAGACCTTCCTGCCTCTGCTTCTAAGTGGGGAATAGCCTTGTGATTAGGACTCCGGCCGCTTTACCGGAGGCACCTGGCCTCAAGAAAGGGACTCGTATCGAATTGAAAGAGCGCTCCGGCGAGTTCGTAAACTACCTTTCCAGTCGCAGAGGGGTACTGGCGTCATTTGACGCTGATCGGATGGGAGTGGCGTCATTTGAATTGCAGAGTGGCTTAATTTGGATTCAACGCCGCCATCGAAAGGAAATCAGGCTTACCGCGACCACGCAGAACCCGATCCATATCAACTCCCCTCGATCGAAAGTACCTGCAGCCAACAGGCCGATATTCAGTAGGATAAAGGCTACCACGATCGCGAGCGCGGCTGCGTGGCGGGGCTTCATTCTTTGACTTCGTACCGCTGGGAATTTTCGAGTCGAGAGATACTCCAACGGGCAACACAAGTCGATGAAATGGCCGAAAGTGAAAGGCCGCACAGGAGGGCGACTTTCAAGAGATCGTTGGGCGTGATAGTTAAGCGGTTTCGTATTTGGTTTGGTGCAAATTGTTGAGGAGCATTGCGTGACTGTTCGAATCGCGCTGTGCGGCGCGCGTTGTTATGACGTTGATCAAGTCGACGGTAGTTTAGCGACGGTGAACTGATGCCAAACTGCCCGGCATGCGGCGAGCCCAATCCCCCCACGGCAACTGAGTGCGGGTTCTGCGCGGCGCCGATCGGGGCGAGGCGAGCTCCGAATCCCGGCCAACCTCTCCCGCTATCCGGCCAGCATCCGGGTCAACATCCGGCCGACAAACCGCAGGCCGCGATGCCGCCGACCAGTCCGGTACCGCCCCGGGGCAGCGGCGCCGCGGTCAGGCTCAAGCCTCCGCAAGGGATTTTCAAAACGTCGCCGGCGCCCCCTCCGGTCCGCCGCAAAGGCGGTATCGAGTGGATTCCGTGGGGAGATTTGAACGGCGGACAAAAGCTCGGGCGCCTGCTCGCACTCGCGGTATTCGTAGTGGCTATTCTGATCGTCGCGCGCGGAGTGATGCGGAAAATGCGCCCGGCCACTTCCGAAACAGTACAGGCACCCGCGCTGGAAACATCGGCATCTGACATCGCGCTGACCAGCAACGATCGCCGCGACGGCATCGTGTCGTTGTGCAAGGTGTTCCAGGTCTATGGCGTGCCGAATTCCGACGACACCGCCACAAACGCGGCGAAAAATGCGGCGCAACTATTCAAGTTGGCAAACCAGACGCCCGAGCGGAGCCTCTTCATCCTGAATGCGGTCGCGCACGAATTCTCCAGCGGCAAGCTCACCGGCGCCGATTGCGCGACGGCGGGCGCGCCGCTGCCGGCGGCCACGGATACCAGCGGCGGCGCAGGCGACACGCCGGCCACGCCGTAGGTTTCGATCGAAGGAATCAGGCGGCGGTGCGGCGGCGGGTCGTCAGCAGATAGATAGGCACGCCGCTCAGCGCGATCACGAGTCCCGGCCACGCCGAGTGCGGCTTCAGGATCAGCAGGTCAACCATCATCGCAACGGCCGCGACGATATATGCGGCGGGCAGCAGCGGATAACCCCACGTGCGGTAGGGCCGCGAGGCGGTCGGGCGCGCGCGGCGCAGCACGAACACCGCGCCGACGGTCAGCACGTAAAATCCGAGCTGCGCGAAGACCACGTAGTCGAGAAGCTGCGAGTAGGTTCCCGACAGCGCCAGCAGCGCCGCCCATAGCGCCTGAATCGTGAGCGCGAAGGCGGGAACATTGGCGCGATTGAGGCGTCCCGCCGCGGCGAAGAATACCCGGTCATGCGACATCGCATAGATCACGCGCGCGCCGGTGAGAATCAGTCCGTTGGCGCATCCGAAAGTCGAGATCATCACCAGGATCGCGGTGAGCGTCGCGCCGGCCCGCCCCCACACCATCTCCATCGCAGCCGCCGCGACGCGATCGCTGGTCGCGTGCGCGATACCGCGCGCGAAGACGTCGGGCGCGCCCGCGACGCCGGCAGCAGGCAGCTCGCACAGGTAGGCGACGTTGGTGAGGATGTAGAGAAGGATTACGAGGCCGGTGCCGAAGGCCAGTGCGAGCGGCAGATCGCGGCGCGGGTTTTTCACTTCCGAGGCGGTGAACGTGACCGTCGCCCACGCGTCGGCCGAGAACAGCCCACCTACCATCGCGGCGCCGAACACGCCGAGAAATCCGATCGAGATGGGCCGATCGCTCAAGAAGGCGCCGGCCGAGAAATTGGCGTGCACCGCGGCCACATTCGGCGCGATCAGACATCCGACCACGATTATCAGCAGGAGCGAGAGAATCTTGGCGGTGGTGAACGAGTTCTGCACCATTTTGCCAAGGCTCAAGCCGCGCAAGTTCGCCATCGTCAGCACCGCGATCACGACGATCGCGCCGACCCGCTCGCCCGACAGGCCGACCCCCCCGACGCCGAACCATAGTTCGGAGCCGAGCACCGGCCACATGACGCCCAGGAAGCGCGCGAACGCGACTGCCACCGCCGCGATAGTGCCGGTCTGAATCACCATCAGCAGCGTCCATCCGAACAGGAACGCCCACAGGCCGCCGTACGCCTCGCGCAGGTAGACGTACTGCCCGCCCGCCTGCGGCATCATCGCGGCAAGCTCGCCGTATGCGAGCGCGCCCGCGACCGTCATCACGCCGCTGACCAGCCACACCATCAGGAGGGCAGCGGGAGAGCCGACCTGGCGCGTGATATCGGCGGAGACGATGAAGATGCCGGAGCCGATCATCGAGCCGGCGACGATCGTCGCCGAGTCGAAGAGCGACAGTCCGGGCTTGAGGCCGTCCGATCGGGGAGCCGGCGTGGTCGCTGCGCCTGCCATAAGCGCCCACATGGTAGCAGGCGCGGCGCGCGCGTGCTTCACTTCGGGTTTGGCTATCGCGTTCGAGGTGCGCGCGGTCGCGATGCTCCGGTTGACCTACGGGGGCGCCGGGACTTATTTCTGAATCGTCTCCGGGAGAAACCAACATGCCGACCACGAAAAAGAAATCGTCATCAAAGCCGGCTAAAAAGCCTGCGAAGCAAACAGCCAAAACTGCCGCCAGCGGCGCGAGCGGCCAATTGCAGAAGCTCGGAGCAACCGTAAGAGATTTGCGCGCGAAGCTGGAACGCGAAGTGCGCGCGCACAAAGTCAACGCGCGCCTGCTGGCCGACGCGAAGAAGGCGCGCGAACTGGTGACCAAGGAGATGAAGGCGCTGCGCGATCAAGGCCGCACACTTGCCGCGCAACTCAAGTCCACCCTGGGCGACGCCAACAAGCGCGAGCAGGCGCGCACGCAGGCGCTCGCGATGGTCGCGGAGCTCAAGGCCGAGCTGGGCAAAAAGACCAGCGACCTGAAACGCAAATCGGAGGAGCTGGCGAGGCTCGCGGAGGAGTCGGCCGGCCGCGCCCGCGACATAATAACCGGCCGGAGCGAATCGATGGGCGAGACCGCAAGATCAACTAGCGAGGACACCTGGCCTGAAGCCACCGAGGACGAAGGAGAAGAATCGCCGCTACCGGGCGGCAAGGACGACCCAACCAAAGATTCTTAGCTCGCGGGTCGGCAGATTCGATTTGAACCGGGATCCAAGCCGGCGAATTATTTGCTTGAGACTGGAGACAGCGCGAAGCGCGGCGATACTGACAGGATTCGCCGCCGCCCATAGCGCGGGCGATCCGAGGTGTTTCCGACGAGCTTTCCCGCGCGCCGGATAGCCGGCGCGCGGGAACTCGCGATTACGAAAGGTTACGGGCTTGCAGGTGACGCTGCAGCAGCCGGGCTGGCCTCGGCGGCGGGGCTGGCCATCGCCGCAGGGCTCGATGCGTCGGCGGGAGCCGCCGCGGAAGCCGATGCGTCAGGAGCCGCAGGCGCGCTCTCCTCGGACTTATTGCAGGCCGTACCCAGAAACAACGAAACCAGTACTAGAAGCAGGACTTTGCGCATCGCTTCCTCCTTGAATTCGACGTGCTCAACAGTCGCGCAAATGCGAAACGGGCCAAGAATACGACAGGCGCGGCGTAACTTCAAGGGAGCATCAGGCAGCGCCAAATGTCATCGCTACTTAATCATCAGGTTTTTCGCCAACGAGTTTTTATTTCGTCAAGAGGTTTTGACAGTTCGCGTTCCATCTGTATTATTCGTGAGGGGGGCGAGGTGAGTACCAGGAGGAGCGGCGGTGGCGGAACGTATTTTCCCGGTTCTGGAAAGCAACCCAGTCGATCATATCGTCCGCATCGTCGAGCATGAGCTCGACATGAAGCGCGCGGCCGCGGGGCCGCCGATAATTGCCACGCGGCTGTCGCGACTGCTGCGCTGGCTGATGCCGCCGGCGGGCGCGGTCGCATCGCCGACGCGCTCGGTAGCGCGCGAGCTTGAAGAGGCTTACCCTTCGCGCGATAACTGAGCCCGGTCTGACAGTTCAGGGATCTTTGCAACTGCGCCGGAGGACGCCGATGGACGAAATTGTGCGCATAGCGACCAACACGCCGTGGGAACCGGTGGTGGGTTATTCACGCGCGGTGCGCGCGGGAGATTTCGTGGCGGTGTCGGGCACCACGGCCACCGACGAGCACGGCACCCTGGCGGGGGTGGGCCAGATGTACGTGCAGGCGCGCCAGGCGCTGAGCAATATCAAGAGCGCGCTGGAGCGCACCGGTCTATCGATGAACAACGTGGTGCGCACGCGGATGTTCGTGACCGACATCACGCGCTTCGAGGAAGCGGCGCGGGCGCATCGCGAATTCTTCGCGGAGGTACGGCCAGCAACCAGCATGGTCGAAGTGCGCCGCCTGGTGCATCCGGACATGCTGATCGAGATCGAGGCGGACGCGTACGCGGCGAGCGCGGCGGCGGGCGCGAAAGCGCCCGCCTCCGCTGCGGCGAGCGCGGCGGCGGCGCCGTCAGGCGCGGCCGGCGGCGCTGCGGCGCGGCCTCGGGGCGCCGGCGTCAAGCCGGCGCCGGCGCGGACGCGGCCGCGTGGCGGCGCGGCCAAGGCTGCGGCGCCGCGCGGCTCGCGCGGGAAACCCGCGCCGCGCGGACGGCGAAAGTAGCGCGCGCCAGCGCGCTACGCTTTACGGTTGTCGCGAGGCTTACGGTTGGAGATACGCGGCGCGGACTACCTCGGCGCCCAGCGCCGAGTGGAACGCCGTCGATGCCGCGTTCATGTACGGGGCCGGATATGCCCCGATCAGTATCATCGCGATGACGGAGAGCCAGATCGCCGCCACCAGCGCCGGCCGCGCGCTCATGTGCGGGACCGCGATGCCGCCCTCCTCCATATACATCGCGACGATCACCGAGAAATAGTAATAGACGGACATCACGCTGTTCAGCACCGCGATGATCACCAGCCCGACGAAGCCCTGGTTGAGCGCGGCGTTGAAGATGTAGAACTTGCCCACGAAGCCCGCCAGCGGCGGCACTCCGGTCAGCGACAACAGGCATAGCGCCATCGCCGCGGCAAGCCACGGCTCGCGCCGGGCAAGTCCGCGATAGTTGCTGATCATGTCGCTGGTCTCGCCGCGGACCTCGAGCGCCACCACCACCGCGAACGCGCCGAGATTGGTGAACGCGTAGCCGAGCAGGTAGTAGAGAATCGCGCTGCCCGCCTCCGGTCCCCCCGCCGCCATCGCGACCAGCAAATATCCCGCGTGCGCGATCGCCGAGTACGCGAGCATCCGCTTGATGTTGGTCTGGACGACCGCGATCAAATTGCCCGTGGTCATCGTCAGCGCCCCGAGCACCCACAGCGCCCAAGTCCATTGCGCGCTGACGGGGCCGAGGTTCACCAGGAACACGCGCAGGAACCCCGCAAACGCCGCGAGCTTCACGCCCACCGCCATGAATGCGGTGATCGGCGTCGGCGCTCCTTCGTAAACGTCGGGCGTCCACATGTGGAACGGCACCGCGGCGACCTTGAAGCCGAATCCGATCAGCATCATGCCGAGCCCCAACAGCAGCAGCGGATTCGACATCATGTCGCCGGTCAGCGCCGCGTGGATCGGGCCGAGCCTGATGGTGCCGGTCGCGCCATAAACCAGCGCGATACCGTAGAGCAGGAAGCCGGTCGAGAACGCGCCGAGAATAAAGTACTTGAGCGAGGCTTCGGTCGAGCGCGGATCCTTGCGCGCAAGCCCGGCCAGCACGTAGACCGAGAGCGACATGGTTTCCAGCCCGAGAAAGATGATGATGAGATCGCCCGCGGTCGCCATCAGCATCATGCCGAGCGCCGCGAACAGGACCAGCGAGTAGTATTCGGCGCCCGCGATGGCGCGCTCGGCGACGTAGTCGAGCGACATCAGCACGGTGAACATCGTCGCGATCAAGATCACGATCTCGAAGAAGGCCGAGTAACTGTCGATCGCGATCGAGCCCGCGAATGCGAGGCCGGTCTGCCCGATCATCCCGAGCGCGAACACTGCCGCGACGCCGAGCAACGCGATGGTGAGCCAGCCGAGACCCTCGCTCTCCTCGTCGTCGACGCGCACGCCCACCAGCAGCACGACGATCGCGGCGACCGCGACCGTTATCAGCGGCAAAATCGGCAGCCAGACGAAATTGATCGCTTGGAGGCTCAGTGGATTCATCGGTCGGCGGCAGCCACCCGGGTTGCGGAATCGGGCTGATGCGGCATCGCGGGCGACGCCGTGGCATCGACGCTCCGCGCGAGTTGGCGGTGACGGCGTTCCGATTCCATGCTCAGCTGCACCAGGTGCACTCGCGCGAGCATCGTGGTCACCGACGGCTCCATCCTGGCGAGCAGCGGCTTGGGATAGAAGCCCATGAAGAACATCAGCGCGAGCACCGGCACCATGACGCTGACCTCGCGCGGGGTGAGATCGCGGATCGTCTCGTTGACCGCCTTGGTGATCGGCCCGAACATCACGCGCTCATAAGTCCACAGCATGTAGAGCGCGCCGAGGATGAGCCCGCTCACCGCGAACACGACGGCCAGCTTGAGTCGCAGGAACGCGCCCAGCAGGATCAGAAATTCGCCGATGAAACCGTTGAGGCCGGGCAGCCCGATCGAGGAGAGCATCACGACCATGAAGATCCCGGCCCAGACCGGGACGCTTTTCCACAGCCCGCCGAACTCGCTGATCTCGCGCGTGTGGCGGCGCATGTAGATCATCCCGACCAGCAGGAACAGGCCGCCGGTCGAGACGCCGTGATTGAGCATCTGGTAGATGGCGCCCTCGACGCCCTGGCGGTCGAGCGCGAAAATCCCGAGCATCACGAAGCCGAGGTGGCTGACCGAGGAATAGGCGACCAGGCGCTTTAGATCCGGCTGCACCATCGCGACCAGCGCGCCGTAGATGATCCCGACCACTGCGAGCGCCATGAACAGCGGGATCGCCTCGAGGGCAACCTCGGGAAACAGCGGGATCGCGAAACGCAGAAAGCCATAGGTGCCCATCTTGAGCATGATGCCGGCCAGCAGCACGGAGCCGGCGGTGGGCGCCTCGGTGTGCGCGTCGGGGAGCCAGGTATGCAGCGGCCACATCGGGACTTTGATCGCGAAGGCGAGCGCGAACGCCGCGAACAGCCAGCGCGCCTCGGTATGCGTCAGCGGCACCTGGTAGAGCAGCGGCAGGTCGAAGCTCAGGCGCCCGAAGTGCGCGCGCGCGGCGAGCACCAGGTAGATGATCGCGACCAGCATCAGGATCGAGCCGAACATCGTGAACAACACGAACTTGATCGCGGCGTAAATTTTGCGCCCGTGTCCCCAGATGCCGATCATGAAGTACATCGGGATCAGCATCACTTCCCAGAACGCGTAGAACAGAAACAGGTCGACAGCGAGCAGAGCGCCCAGCAGCCCGGTCTCGAGCACCAGCACGAAGAAGCAGAATTCGCGCGGACGCTCCTCGATGTCGCCGCCGCCGGAGTACAGCAGCGACAGTGAGATCAGGATGGTGGTGAGCAGCACCAGGAAAAGGCTGATGCCGTCGAGTCCTAGATGGTAGGAAATCCCGAGATCGGGAATCCAGTTGTACTGCTCGACGAATTGGTAGCCGCCCTCGTTGGGGTCGAACGCGGCGAACAGATAGAAGCTCAGCGCGAGCGGCAGCAGTGAGAAGACGAACGCGGAGTTCCAGATCGCGCGCGGCTCGCGCTGCAGCAAAATGAAAATCGCGCCGAGCAGCGGCAGAAAAATCAGCGCCGTCAGCAATCCGCCAGCCATCAGCGCATCACCAGGTACAGGTAGTAGGCCACGATACCGACGGCGCCGAACAGGTAGACGAATGCGTAATGCTGCAGGTTGCCGGTTTCGGATCGGCGCGCGAGCTCGCCCGAGGTCTCGACGGCCAGTCCCGTGCCATTGACCGTGCCGTCGATCATGAATCTATCGACCGCTCGATTGAGCACTCGGCTGGAGATGAAAAACAGCGGCCGGGTCACGATCAGATCGTAGAGCTGATCGATGTAGTACTTCTGCAGCAGCAAATCGTAAACGGACTTGGCCTTCCACGCGACAATCATCGGGAGTCCGGGCATCCGCAGGTAGCATACGTAGGCCAGCAGGATCCCGACCGCCGAGGCCATGCTCGCGAGACCTGAAAGCAGCGCCGGGCTGAACTCGAACAGCCCGCGATAAGTTCCGACCACCGGCGCCAGGAACCGCGCGAACGCGTTGCCCCACAAAACTCCGTCCGGCAGGCCGACCCAGCCGCCGACAGTCGCGAGAATCGCAAGCGCGATCAGCGGGATCGTCATGATCGCAGGCGACTCGTGCACGTGAGGGAGCTTGTCGTCGTCGACGCGCGATATGCCGAAGAAGGTCATGAAGATCAGGCGGAACATGTAGAACGAGGTGAGCCCGGCGGTGACCACGCCGAGGAACCAGAGCCATCCGTGGCCGGAGGTGAACGCGGCCTCGAGGATCAGGTCCTTCGAGAAGAAGCCGGAGAATGGGGGCACCGCGGAGATCGCCAGGGTCGCGATCAGCATCGTCCAGTACGTGATCGGAATCTTCTTGCGCAGCGCGCCCATCTTGTTCATGTCCTGCTCGCCGCCGAGCGCGTGCATCACCGACCCCGCGCATAGGAAGAGCAGCCCCTTGAAGAACGCGTGCGTCATCAGGTGGAAGATTCCGGTGGCGAACGCGCCGCATCCGACCGCCAGGAACATGTAGCCGAGCTGGCTGATGGTCGAATACGCCAGCACGCGCTTGATATCGGGCTGCACGATCGCGATCGACGCGGCGAAGATCGCGGTCAGCGCGCCGATCGTGGCGACCAGGTCCATCGCGGCCGGCCCCATCAGGAACAGGAAGTGCAGCCGCGCGATCATGTAGACGCCCGCGGTGACCATTGTCGCGGCATGGATCAGCGCGCTCACGGGCGTCGGGCCGACCATCGCGTCGGGCAGCCAGACGTAGAGCGGGATTTGCGCCGACTTGCCGGTCGCGCCGAAGAACAGCAGGACGCACGCCAGGGTCGCGACGCCGGGACGGATCAGAGCCGCGTGCTCCTGCAGGCCGATGAACTCGAGCGTCCACACGCCGTGAAAGCCGAGCGCAGTGATGATCGTCAGCATTCCGAGCACGAAGCCCGCGTCCCCGATCCGATTGACCACGAACGCCTTGCGCCCGTTGTACGCAAATTGCGGGTTGGTGTACCAAAAACTGATCAGCAGATACGAGCAGAGGCCCACGCCCTCCCATCCGACGAACATCAGCAGCAGATTGTCGGCGAGCACCAGGATCAGCATCGACAGCTCGAACAGGTTCATGTACGCGAAGTAGCGCGCGAAGTCCTCGTCGTGCGCCATGTACCCGATCGAGTACAGGTGGATCAGCGCGCCGACGCCGCTGACGATCATCACCATCACGCCCGAGAGCGCGTCGACCCGCAGCGCGATATCGACGTGAAAATTGCCCGCGACGATCCACGGCCACAGCCTGACTGCGAGCGCGCCGCCCGCGGGCATCATCATGACCTTCGCGAACGCCCAGGTCGCGACGAAAAACGCCGCGAAGATTACCCCCGGTCCCACGAAGTTGACCGCGCCGCGTCCGGCGCGACTGCCCCAGAACAGGTTGAACACCAAGCCCAGCGCGGGGAAAAGCAGGATCAGCGCCAGCGCGGGAAAGTCAACGGTCATCGCGTCGTCACCTGCCTCACCACTTGAGCAGCGTCAGTTCGTCGGCGTGCAGCGTGTCGCGACCGCGGAACACCGCGATGATGATCGCGAGCCCGACGGCGGCCTCGGCCGCGGCAATCGTCATCACGAAAAACACGATCACCTGGCCGTCCATCGATCCCAGCCGGCTCGACAGCGCGATGAATGTTAGATTGACCGCGTTCAACATCAGCTCGATCGACATGAACATCACCAGCACGTTGCGCCGGATGATCACGCCGAGCACCCCAATCGCGAACAGCGCGGCGCTGAGCGACATCATGTAGGTAAGCGGGATCATCGCGGCGCCGCACCTCCGAGCGTCGCAGGCTGTGCCGACGCCCCAGACTGCGCCGACCTGGTCGCCTGCATCGACCTCACCGGCTGCGCGCCCGTGCGCCGCGCGATCGCGACCGCTCCGACCACCGCCGCGAGCAGCAGCACCGAGGTCACCTCGAACGCGACCATGTATCCGGCGAACAGCGTCGTCGCGAGGCTCGCCATCGAGCCGTAGCCGGCGGGATGCCCGCTGTATTTCACCTGCAGATGCGGCGGCACCAGGAAGATGAACAGCTCCGCGAGCAGCGCCGCCGCCGCGAGCGAGCCGAACAGCTTCAGCGCCAGATGCCCGGCCGGCCCGCGCTCCGACCGGCAGATTCAGCAGCCAGATCACGAACAGGAACAGCACCATGATCGCGCCGCCGTAGACGATCGCCTGCAGGAAGCCGACCACGATCGCGTCCTCGCCGATGAACAGCACCGCGATCACCAGCAGCGTCAGCACCAGCGACAGCAGGCAATGCACCACGTTGCGCTGGAAGATGACGCCGAGCGCGGACACGATCGCGAGCGCCGCGAAGAACGCGAACATCCACAGTGGCATTAGGTAGCGCTCCCCATCGACACGATCACGAACGCGGTGACCAGGATGTTCGCAAGGCCCAGCGGCACCAGGCCCTTCCATCCCAGGCGCATCAGCTGGTCGTAGCGAAACCGCGGCAGCGTCCACCGGATCAGGATCTGGATCCAGCACAGCACGATCGTCTTGACCCAGAACGCGATCACGCCGAGCACCGCGACCACGATTTGATTGACGTGAATGAACGCGCCGCCGGGCAGATGAAACCCGTCGCGGTAGAGCCACGGAATCTGCCATCCGCCGAAAAAAAACAAGGTGATGAGCACCGCCACCAGCACGATCTCCGCGAAGTCGGTGAGCATGAAGGCGGCCTGCTTGCCGCCGGAGTATTCGGTGAAATATCCCGCGATCAGTTCCGACTCGGCCTCGGGAAGATCGAACGGCACGCGCTTGGACTCGGCCATCCCGGAGGTGAACAGCAGGATGAACGCGATCGGCTGCAGGAAAATTCCCCAGCGCGGCAGGAATCCGAACCACACGCCGCCCTGCGCGCGGCAAATCTCCTGCAGATTCAGCGTGCCGTAGGTCATGACCACCGCGATGATCGCGAGCCCCATCGCGATCTCATACGAGATCATCTGCGCGGTCGCGCGGATCGCGCCGAGCAGCGCCCATCGATTGTTCGACGCCCACCCGCCCAGCGCGATGCCATAGACGCCGATCCCGATCGTGGCGAGCACGTAGAGCGCCGCCGCGTTGATATCGGCCGCCTGCAGCTCGAAGGTGTGGCCGCCAATCGTGACCTGGTCGCCCATCGGCACCACCGCAAACGTGATCAGCACCGGGAACAGCGCGAGGAACGGCCCGAGCGCATGCAGAAATTTGTCGGCGCCCTCGGGCACGAAATCTTCCTTGGTGAAAAGCTTGAGCGGATCGGCCATCAGGGTGTTGACGAAGCCCAGGTTGGGAAGCCCGAGGCGCGCGCCGAACCCGGTGATGCTCGCGCGGTTGGCGCCGATCCGATCCTGGATCAGCGCGCTGCCTTTGCGCTCGAACCACAGCAGCACCGCCGCGAGCTGCAGCGCCAGCAGCACGATGACGATCGCCATGACTGCGCTGATTACGAGATCAGTCGTCACGGGCTGCCAGCTCGTCGATTAACCGTTGCGTCGATTCTTCGGTCAGGTTTTCGTAGTAGCGATCCTGATTGAGCTGCAGCATCGGCGCCGTCCCGCACGAAGCCAGGCACTCGGCGCTGCCGAGCGTGAACTTGCCGTCGGGCGTGGTCTCATCGATCTCGATCGCGAGCTTCTTGCGGATACAGTCGACAATCTTCTCGGCGCCGCGCAGCCGGCAGGACAGATTGGTGCACACGTCGAGCAGGTACTTGCCGACCGGCTTGCGATGGAACATCGGATAAAACGTTACCACCGCGCGCACGTGCGAGGGCGGCAGCTCCATCAGCCGCGCCACGTACTCGCAAGCCTCGTCGGAGATCCACCCGAACTCGCGCTGTGCGATCCATATCGTCGGCAGCAGCGCGGCCTGCCGCGCCGGATAGTGGCCGACCAGCTCCTGGTATTCCTTGAGCGCGCGGTCGGAAAATTTGAGCTCGGCCCGCTCTGGCATGGTCACACTGATGCGAAACCTCTGACGCCGAATCCCGGGCGGCCCGGGATTGTGATGACAGCTAGCTAAAATTCCGCAATTCGGGCAAAGACGCAAGCCATCAACGCCGATTTAACGCGCAACTTGCCCCGCTGTCCGGAACCGGTTATCTATCGTCCGCTATCGGCGGCGCATCCCGATGCGCGCGTTGCCGAACGGAGCCGCTATGCGGGTTATCGCGGGAGAGGCTCACGGCCGGCGGCTTAAAGCGCCGCGCGGCCTTTTTACGCGGCCGACCTCGGCGCGAGCGCGCGAGTCTATCTTTTCGCGTCTCAGCGTCAGGTTCGATTTCGAGGGCGCGCGGGTGCTCGACATTTTCGCCGGCTCCGGCTCGCTCGGAATCGAGGCGCTCTCGCGCGGCGCCTCCAGCGTGACCTTCGTCGATTCCTCGCGCGCCGCCGCCGCCGCGATTCGCGCCAACCTCGCAACCCTGGATCTTTCCGCGCGCGCGCGCATCGTCAGCACCGACGTCCGCCGCGCGCTCGCGGAACTCGCCGGCGCGCACGAATCGTTCGAGCTGGTGTTCATCGACGCGCCCTACAAAGACGACATGAGCGCCGAGGTGCTCGGCATCCTGGCGCGCGCGCGGATGCTCGCGCCGGGCGGATGGATCGTCGTCGAGCAATCCAAACGCGCGCCGCAGATGCCGCCGGCGCCGGCCGGAATCGAAGACCCCACTACCGCAACCATTGGCGATCACCGGATCGCCTTTTACCGGCGACCCGAACGGGCGCCGAGCGAAAGTTGACGACCCAAATGGCGAACAAACCCATCGAACATCGACCCACTATCGCCGTTTACCCCGGCACCTTCGATCCGATCCACAATGGTCACATCGACGTGATCCGGCGCGCAGTGGCCATCTTCGACGAGGTCATCGTCGCGGTCGCGTACAACCCGCACAAGGACTCGGCGCTGTTCACGCCCGACGAACGCGTCGAGATGATCCGCGAGGTGATCCACGACCTCGAGCCGCGCGCGCGCGTCGACAAGTTCAGCGGCCTGGTGGTCGACTACGCCGAGCGGATCGGGGCGCGGGTGGTGATCCGCAGCCTGCGCGCGGTCACCGACTTCGAATACGAGCTCGGCATGACCCACATGAACAAGTACATGAAGCCCAACGTGGAGACGGTGTTGCTGTTCGGCAGTCCGAAACTGTTCTTCGCCGCATCACACTTGATCAAGGAAGTCGCGCTCCACGGCCAGCGAGTGTCCGAGCTGGTGCCCGAGGCAGTGATGAACCGCCTGCGAAAAAAGCTGAAGGTCGACTGAGCGCCGCAGTTGTCGGGTGACCTCCGCGGTGTCCCGATTTGAATCGCGCCGCAGCGTGACGATCGAATTTCTGCCGTTTCGATTTTTTACGCCGCGAGCGGTTCTTTCACCGCGCTGCTAACGCTACAATCGCTGGCCGGACGTACGGCGCGCGATGACTGCTTGCCGCGCCGATCACAAACATGATTCGGCCCGAGTAACATGATCAAGCTCAACCGTAGAATTGCCGCGATCAAACCCTCCGCCACGCTGGCTGCCGACGCGCGTGCCAAGGAGCTGCGCGCGCAGGGCGTCGACGTTATCTCGCTCGATGCCGGCGAGCCCGACTTCGACACCCCCGAGCGCATCAAGGCCGCGGCGCGGCGCGCGCTCGCAGCCGGAGTAACCAAGTACACCGCAGTCAGCGGAACCGCGGAGCTGAAGGCGGCCATCTGCACGAAACTGCGCCGCGACAGCAAGCTCGAATATTCGCCGGCCGAGATCCTGGCCTCGGCGGGAGCCAAGCAGGCCGAAGCCAACGTGATCGCCTCGCTGTTCGACGAGGGCGACGAGGTCATCATCCCGACTCCCGCATGGGTCAGCTTCGTTGCGATGGTCAAGCTGTCCGGCGCGGAGCCGGTCCTGGTTCCGTGTCCGGAGGACAACGGCTTCCTGCTCACGCCGCAGGCGCTCAAACGCGCCATCACGCCGCGCACCCGCGGCATCATGCTTAACTCGCCGTCCAATCCGACCGGCGCGGTATTCAACACCGCGCATCTCGCCGAGCTCGCCAAGGTGCTGATGGACGCGGGCATCTGGGTGATGAGCGACGACGTCTACGAGCACATCGTGTACGACGGGCCGGCGCCACACATCTTTGCGATCGAGCCGCGGCTGCGCGAGCACGCGATCATCTTCAACTCGCTGTCGAAGACCTACGCGATGACCGGATGGCGGATCGGATTTGCCGCCGGGCCCAAAGAGGTAATCGCGGCGGCGGGCCGCTTGCAGAGCCAGAACAGCGGCAATCCCAACTCGATCACGCAGGTCGCGGCGATCGAGGCGCTGATCGGTCCGCAGGACGAAGTGCCGCTGATGGTCGAGGAGTTCCGCGCGCGCCGCGCGCTGGTGGTCGAGCGTATCCGCAAGATCCCCGGCTTGAAGCTGCCCAACCTGCCGGCGGGCGCTTTCTATGCCTTCATCAATGTCGAGGAACTGGTCGGCACCAGGTCGGGCGATCGCGTCATCAGCGACGGCGACGTGCTGGCCGACGTGCTGCTCAACGAGGCGCACGTCTCCACCGTCGGCGGCACCGACTTCGGCGCGCCCAACCACATCCGGATTTCGTACGCGACCTCGCGCGAGAACCTGAACAAGGCGTTCGACCGAATCGACGCGGCGGTCCGCAAGCTCAAGCGCTAGCGCCCGCGCGTGCGCCACGGCGCGGGAGTTTCGCCGCCGTCGATGAAGCGGACATAGTCGGCGAGAATCTCCGCATGGTCGAAGGCCAGCGGCGCGGGCGGATTGCGCGGATCGTAAAGCGCGGCGCTCTTCGCGTCGTCGGCGCCGGTCGGTGCTCCGGTTGCGCGGCCGATATAGACCACCGTGATAGTGTGTCCGCGCGGATCGCGATCGGGCCGCGAATAGACTCCCAGCAGCGCGCGGATTTCGACCTCGAGCGAGATTTCCTCGCGCGCCTCGCGCACCGCGGCGTCCTCGACGCGCTCGCCGATTTCCACGAAGCCGCCGGGTATCGCGAATCCGAGGGGGAAGTTCTTGCGCTCGATCAGAACGATCTTGTCGCCGACCTCAGCGATCATGTCGGCGGCGATTGGCGGGCACTTCGGCTTTGGCATGGATAAAATCTACCACGCCGCGGCTCGCTTCATCAGCGAAAAAAGTGTGTTGCGCGGCTCCCACGGCATCCCGTTGACAACGCCCGATTCGACCCACAAAGTTGCGGCAAGGACTGTCTGATGCAGGTAGCACGGCTCTATGACTTCGGCGACATCCGCGTCGAGGAAAGCGCGCGTCCCGAGGCCGGCCCCGGCGATATCGTGGTGCGCGCGCACGCGTGCGGGATTTGCTCCGGCGACATCATGCCCTGGTACATTCGTCGCAAGGCGCCGCTGGTGCTCGGCCACGAGCCGGTCGGCGTAGTCGCCGAGGCGGGCGCCGCGGTCAGCGGGTTCCGCCCCGGCGATCGCGTGTTCGTCCATCATCACGCGCCCTGCTTTACCTGCGCGGCGTGCCGGCGCGGCGAGTACGTGCAATGCCCGACCTGGCGCGCGACCAATATCAAGCCGGGCGGGATGGCGGAATTTTTCCTGGTCAGCGCGGCCAATCAGCGCGACACGCTCAAGCTTCCCGATGCAGTCTCGTGGGCGGACGGCGTGCTGATCGAGCCCGCGGCGTGCGTGGTGAAGTCTCTCCGCCGCTCGGGACTCAAGCCCGGCGAGACAATTCTGGTGATCGGACTTGGCATCATGGGCATGATGCACGTGAAGCTCGCACGCAATCTCGGCGCGGGCATGATCATCGGCGCGGATCTTTTCGAGCGGCGCGCCACGCGGGCAAAGGAACTCGGCGCAGACGTGGGAATCGTGGTGGCGGGCGACAACCTGATCGACCAGGTGCGCGAGGCGACCAAGGGTGCCATGGCCGACGTGGTCATCGTGGGTCCCGGCACCGCCCGCGCGCTCACTACCGGCATCGCCGCCGCGGGCAAGGGCGCGACGGTCGTGCAGTTCACCGCGACGCCGCCCGAAGAAGAACTGATGGTGCGGCCGCACGATTTGTACTTCAACGAGACGCGTCTCATTCCCAGCTACTCGTGCGGTCCCGAAGATACCCGCGAAGCGCTGCGGCTGGTGACCGGCGGCGTGATCAGCGCGGGCGAGCTGGTGACGCATCAATTTCCGCTCGAGCAAATAAGCCAGGCCTATGCGGCCGCGCAGACGCCCGAATCGCTCAAAGTGATCGTGACGTTCGCCGAATAATCCTAGCGCGATCGCAAGCGCCGCCCACGATACTTAGAAGTCGAAAGCGCCGTCAGCGATCGCAACCACGATCGCAATCCGGAAAAAATTCCACTGGGAAGATCGCAGCGTGCGCGCGAAGACGCGAATGCGTGCGCGAGAAATTCAGAAACGCGCGCCGCGAAAGCCGCGCGCGATTACTGGAAGTGCAACAAGGGCGGCCGCACTGAGCGACCGCCCTTGTCTATGTTGCGCCTAAACTAAATTACGGAGTGGAAGGAGCGGGAGCCGGAGCAGGCTCGGTAGCCGCACCTGCTGCAGCGCCAGCATCAGCACCGGCCGCGGCACCAGCCGCAGCGCCTGCGGCGGCTGCACGACGCCGACGACGGCGCGCGCCCTCATGATGGCTGGGCGCGGAAGCCATGGTCTTGGCCGCGATCGCTTCGGCGCGATCCGCCGCAGCCTTGGCATCGCTGGCCGCTTGCTCGACGCGGCTGGCGGCAGCCTGCGCCGACGCTGCTGCCTGCTGCGCCTTCTGGCTGGCTGCCTCAGCGCGCGAGGCCGCCTGGTCGGCGCGATTGGCCGCATTCACGGCGCGCTGCGCGGGATCAGGCTGGTTCGAGCATGCCGTCGCAAACGAAAGGGCTAACGCAGCCCCGGCCAGCACAAACAGTTTCGAAGACTTTCTCATTAACCCTTGCATTCTTTTCCTCCTGGAAATTACGACAACCCGTAGCTAGCCGTGTCCGATTTCGACCGGCGCAACCCTAACTTAAATTTTGTCTCACAAATACTGACTACTATGCAATATATCCAGTGCCGATCCAGACATCAATGCAGTTATCTGGAGAACCCATTAACGCTGTCACCTCAGTAACCTGATTATCCGAATTATGACCGGTGACACAGTTATATGAGCCCAGACGAAACGGCTGATGCTATCCGCGCATAGTTATCCGTTAACTTCGCTCGCGTGAAATAATATGTTCATCTTCCAGTTAGAAATAATTTCTTGAAGTTCCGGTTAAAAGTCATCGCCGCCGAAATCGTCCATCCCGCCCATTCCGCCCATGCCACCCATACCGCCCATTCCTCCCATACCACCCATGCCGCCCATTCCTCCCGGCGGCATCGCGGGCATCGGCGCGGCCTTCTTGGGCTTCTCGGCGATCGCGGCCTCGGTGGTCAGCATCAGAGCTGCTGCGCTGACTGCGTTCTCGAGCGCACTGCGCACGACTTTGGCCGGATCGATCACGCCGGCTTCGACCAGGTTCTCGTATTTCTCGCTGCGAGCGTTGAAGCCGTAGTCGCCCTTCCCTTCCGCGACCTTGTTGAATACCACGTGCGGCTCGTGGCCTGCGTTGCGCGCGATCTGGCGCAGCGGCTCGCCCATAGCATCCGCGATTATGTTGGCGCCCGCCTTGCGGCCCTCGTCGAGCCGCATCGCGCGCACCGCCGGGATAGCCCGCGCCAAGGCAACGCCGCCGCCGGCGACTACGCCTTCCTCGACTGCGGCGCGCAGCGCGTGCACGGCGTCCTCGACGCGCGACTTCTTTTCCTTGAGCTCGACTTCGGTCGCCGCCGCGACTCTGATCACGGCGACACCGCCGGTGAGCTTCGCGAGCCGCTCTTCGAGTTTCTCGCGATCGTATTCCGAAGTGGTGTCCTTGATTTGCCTGCGGAGCTGCTCGATACGCCCGTCGATCTCGGCCTTCTTACCCGCGCCGCCCACGATCGTGGTGTTGTCCTTGTCGATGATCACGCGCTTGGCTTTCCCGAGTGCGCTGACCGGCGTGTTCTCGAGCTTGCCGCCGAGTTCCTCTGCGATCACGGTGCCGCCAGTCAGCACTGCGATATCGCCGAGCATCTCTTTGCGCCGATCGCCGAAGCCCGGCGCCTTGACCGCCGCGACCTTGAGCGTGCCGCGCAGCTTGTTGACTACCAGCGTGGTGAGCGCCTCGCTCTCGACGTCCTCCGCGATTATCAGCAGCGGGCGTCCCTGCTGCACGACTTGCTCGAGTAGCGGGACCATCTCGCGCAGGTTGGAGATTTTCTTTTCGTGCAGCAGGATGAGCGGTTCCGTGAGCTCGACGTTGAGCTTGTCGGCGTTGGTGATGAAGTAAGGAGACAGGAAGCCGCGGTCAAAGCGCATCCCTTCGACCAGGTCGAGAACGGTCTCGAGGCCGCGTCCTTCTTCGACCGTGATGACGCCCTCCTTGCCGACCTTGTCCATCGCGTCGGAGACGATTTTGCCGATCGCGTCGTCGCCGTTGGCCGCGATAGTTGCGACCTGCTCCATGCGTCCGCGCTCCTTCACCGGACGCGCGCCGTCCTTGATGACCTCGATAGCCTTGAGCGTCGCTACTTCCATCCCGCGCTTGAGTTCCATCGGCGCGAACCCGGCGGCGAGCAGCTTGATCCCTTCGCGCAGGATCGCTCCGGCCAGCACTGTGGCGGTGGTGGTGCCGTCGCCGGCGGCGTCGGCTGTCTTCTGCGCGACTTCGCGCAGCAGCTTGGCGCCCATGTTCTCGAAATGATCCTGGAGCTCGATTTCCTTGACCACGGTGACGCCGTCCTTGGTGACCACCGGCGCGCCGAAGCTCTTCTGGATCATCACGTTGCGGCCGCGCGGGCCCAGCGTCACGCGCGCGGCTTCGGCGACCAGGGTCGCGCCTGCGACAATTCCAATGCGGGCTCGTTCATGAAGCTCAATTGTTTTGGCCGCCATTTAAGTTCGTCTCCGTCTTATGATGCGTTCTTATGATTCATTTGCGCGCTTATGACTGGTTTGCGCAGGATTTATTCGTGAACTGAAAGTCGATACACAACCGCGCACACGCGCATCAAGCTCGCGGGTGAAACTTAAGCATGGATTACAGCTTTGCAAGAGGAATCCTCTTTAAGATGCCCGCGCGGCGTGCAAGGATGATTATTCTGTAGCGAGGTTTTCAAGTGCAAAAGATAATTGAACCGCGGCCGACGTCCGAACCGCGGACCACCCGCCGCATCGCGGCGAAACTGGTGGCAATCCTGTTCGCTGCCGGCGCGCTCGGAGCGGCCGCGGTGGCGGGCGGCGCCGCGCTCGGCGCCACGATCCGAAGCGAGCGAATCGAGCCGCTCGCGTACGCCGAAAACGAGCAGCCCGGCAACCCCCAGAGCCAGCCGCTCGCTTACACCGAGCCGTTCGGCCGGTCGGACGCCACGCTCGCTCAAGATGACGACACCGGCGACAGCGGCGACAGCGGGGAGGACAAGGAAGTCCCCAACGACCAGCTCCAGAAGTACATCGACGTGTACAAGATGATGCAGCACGACCACAACCTGACCGTCGACCAGGCCACTGCCAAAGAAGGAATCAGCGTCGCCACCTTCCGCGACCTCGAGTCACGAATCGAGCGCGATGACACGATGCACGATCGGGTGCTCAAGGCGCTCAAGAATGACGCGGCGCAATCGCCCGCAGCCAAGGAATCGAAGAAAGAATCAAAAGAGTCAACGCAGCAGTAGCGCCAAGACTGGTTGCTGAACTGTCCACGACGCCAATTGATGAAGCGGCGGGATGAGCGTGAACGCTCTTCCCGCCGCTTGCGCAACTAAACCCGAATACTTGTTTCAGCCTGAATACTTACTTCGTGACCGAGGTCGAGAACGCCGCTTCCAGACGCGATACCGCGTCATTAGCCCTGCGCGTCGCATCCTCTGCGCCGGACGCGGCTTCGTCAGCCTGCTTGGAGGCCGCGTCAGCCTGATTGGCCGCCGCTTCCGCCGCGCTGGCGGCAGCTTCGGCCCGGGTCGCGTCGGCTTCGGCGCGGTCACTGGCCGAGTTGATAGTGGCCATATCGGGACCGCACGCGGCCATGAACAACCCCGCCGTTGCGAGCGCCATCACCATTGCAAATTTCTTCATCCGAACTTTCCTCCTGCTGGTTCCAGTCGACGCGGACACAAACGATCTTCGCCATAGTTGCAAATCAATTTGACCAAGGCAAGCCAGTCCGTGTTATGTGCGGCACACATCGGAGATTCGCGATGGATTAGCGCGGTTTCAGCGGCCCCCGTTGACAGACAAAACTTTCTACAGTTATGGTCAGGGTAACGGTCGGGAATATCAGCCCAATCTGCGCGGGCTCTTCAAAGTTTGTGTCTTCTACATCGAAGTCAGGGACGAAAGGATAGATGGCGACTACTATCACCAGCGAATGCATCAACTGCGGGGCGTGCGAACCGGAATGCCCCAACACCGCGATCTATGCCGGCGGCGTGCCGTGGGAGTTAAACGGCGAGACGCATCCCGCGGTCGCGCAGGACATCTATTACATCACTCCCGTCAAGTGCACCGAGTGCGTAGGTTTCTACGATCACGAGGCGTGCGCAGCGGTGTGCCCGGTCGATTGCTGCATTCCCGACCCGGCGAATCTCGAGACCGAGGCGGTGCTGCTCGCGCGAGCGCGCGTGCTGCATCCTGACGAGGCGTTTGCCGACGATGCGCCGTCGCGCTTCCGCAAAGAAGGCGGAGCGCCGGCGGAAGCGGGCGCAGCGGCGCCGGCGCCGAAGCCGGCTGCCGCGGGCGCCAACGGCACCGCAGCACCGGCAGCGGCCGCCGCGCCCGTCGCGCCGAAGCCCGCGCCAGCGCCAGCGCCCGTCGGCGGCTCCAGTAGCGGCCGCGCCCGCATCGGCCGCGGCGCCGGTCGCGATGCTCAACCTGCCCAAGGACATCGGCGCGCTCCCCGGACCGCTCGGCGAGAAGCATTTCCCGGGCGAGCTAGATCAAGATTTCGACACCGTCCTCGCCTCCATCGATACAACCTCGGCCCGCACCGCGCCGATTGCGGTGCAGATAGCGCTGCGGCTCGGCGAGCCGGTGCTCGGTGCGATGCCGGACGGGGTCAAGGCGAATCTCGAGGCGGCGGTCGGAAGTCAGGCGGGCTTCTCGCGTCAGCGGTCGACGGCGCTCAACATGATCGTCAACCTGATCCTGTATCCGGCGATTCTAACGGCGTTTGCGGTCCTGGTGCTGGGAGACTCACTGTTCTCGCAGGCAACCGGCGGATGGATGCTGCTCGGGCTGCTGATCGCGTCAGGCGAGGCAGCTTGGCGGCTACGTGAGGGCATCCTGCACGCTAAACCGTCCTCAGAGATGACATACCGCGGATGCTGGTACGGCCTGGCCCTGGCACCCGTTGGCAACCTGGTCGCCCGAGGCCGCGCCGTCCAGCGCGTCGATCGGAAGGTCGGTTTCGAGGGCTTTCAGACCGCGATGCACGACGAAAAGACCGAGCGCGACCGTCGCTATGGCACCATCTACACGGTGAAGGAATTCACCAATGCCTACCTGGTGCGCCTGGAGATGCCGCGGCAGTTGCCGGCGTCGTCGCTCAAGCGGCTGTGGAATTTGCCCAACGAGATGCCCGACTACGACTACAACATCGCGCTCAACGACGGCACGCTGGTGATCAACGCGAGCGTGCGCGGCGAGGCACTACGCAAGCTGTCCTACGTGTCGTCGTCGTTCCCGGCCGACTTCATGACCCGCATCGAATTCCATCGGCCCGTGACCACGTTCAAGCATCGGATGCACGACAAAGTGCTCGAGATCGTCGTGATGAAGGGTGAAGGCGGCGAGCTTCAACACGCGGCCTGAGCCACACTCGATACTGCCTGCTCGCGCGGCATCGTCGCCGTGGCGGAGATGAATTGGGAACGATGGCGATCCAAATCAGGGACGCCACCCACCGCGACCTTCCGCGGATACTGGAGATAGAACGTCTCGCGTTCCCGACGCCGTGGAGCTTGGCGTCATTCAAGCGCGAGCTTAGCCTGCCCTTCTCGCGAGTGACCGTCGCGGTCGACGTCCCCGGACCAGACCACGCGGCGACCGCCGTGCCGTCCGGCTACCTATGCCGATGGCTGGTCGCGGACGAATGCCACGTACTCAACATCGCAGTGCATCCGGATTTCCGCCGCTCGGGCATCGGATGCGATCTTATCGGTGCCACGATCGAGGAAGCGCGAGTGCAGGGCGCCCAAGTCGTTACCTTGGAGGTCAGACGGTCTAATCTGCCCGCGCGATATTTGTATCGTAAGTTCGAATTTGAGGAACGACGTTTGAGAAAGCACTACTACGGTCCCGGCGAGGACGCCATCGTCATGGAGCTACGGTTGGATTAGGCGAGCGCCCGCTACACTAACAAACATCGTTTGCTCTTTGTATAAGTTTTGAACACTCTCAAGAGCGGGGTTACAAACACGCTAAATTTATGCCACAATGAACTCAACGCATTTCAGGCTGCTCAGATGGTGGTGAACCCCGCCAAGCAACGGTCATCAACCTCCTCTGAAATCGGAAGGCCTGCGCTAGAATGCCGAAATCCCTATGAATTTGCCTTTCAAGAAGGGTGAGAAGGTCGTCTATCCCGCTCATGGCGTCGCCGTGATCGAGGATATCCAGATGCGCGTCATCTCCGGAACCGAACGCCGGTTCTACATGCTGCGCATCCTCGGCACCGAGAAAATGACGATCATGATTCCGACCGAGAACGTCGAGCAGGTCGGCCTGCGACGTGTAATCGGCAAGGACATGGTCGATAAAATCTACAAGATCCTGCGCCAGCGCAAAGTCGAGGTCGACACCCAGACCTGGAACCGCCGCTACCGGGAATACACGGAAAAGATCAAGACCGGCTCGCCGCTGGAAATCGCCAAGGTGCTGCGCGACCTCCTTGTGCTCAAGGGCGACAAGGAACTTTCCTTCGGTGAGCGCAAGATGCTGGACACGGCGCGCAGCCTGTTGGTCAAGGAACTGTCGATCGCCAAGGCTCATCCGGAAGAGAAGATCATGGAAGAGCTCAAGACGATCTTCGCGAACTGACGCGATCCTGGTTCAAAACCGCGACGAAAAGGGCCGGGATTTTCCCCGACCTTTTCTTTTCCGCGCCCGGTCTGGATAATTCCCTCACCCGCCCTTCTCTGCGGGGGCCACTTTTTCGCGAGCATCTTCATTTTCCCTGCTCGGTCTCATAAAACACGCAGGAGGGTTGGGATGAAATCGTCGCTCGCGATAAGCCTGCTGATCGTCACTCTAGTGGCTCCGATTGCCTGCCGCGCCGCAACTGCCTCTGACGCCGACCTGCGCTGCACCGAGTTGTTCGCCGCGATCCAGAAGGGCGACTTCAACGCCGCAACCGCGCACTTCAACGCCAAGGTCAAATCGGCCGTGCCGCCCCCTCGGCTCGAGACGATTTGGACCCAGGTTACTAGCGGAAGCGGCAAGCTGCTTAAATGGGAAATCACCAAGCGCACCAGCGCCGGCGGTAACGACACCCGAATCGTGTATCTCACGTTCGAGCAGGAACCGAATCTCGAGGCCACTTGCAGCGTAAATCAGGCCAGCGGCGAGATCTCCGGCCTCTCCTTCAAGACGCCCGGCTCCTCCGAACCGCCGCACGCCGCCGCGCAAACCGTCGCATCGCCGCCGTATGCGAATAGCTCCGCGTTTCATTCCGAGGAGGTGATCGTCGGCGCAGTTCCGACCGCACTCGGTGGCACGCTCACCATTCCGAACGGCAAGGGCAAATTCCCCGCAGCGGTGCTGGTCAGCGACTCGGGTCCCCATGATCGCGACGAGAAGATCGGCGCAAATCGTCCCTTCAAGGATATTGCCGAGGGGCTTTCCTCGCGCGGCGTCGCCGTGCTGCGTTTCGACAAACGCACTTTCGCCTACCCGGATCTGGATCTGAAACATATCACCGTCGATCAGGAAGAAATCGAAGACGCCGTCGCCGCGGTGAACCTGATGAAGCATCAGCCGGAAGTCGATTCCGCGCGCGTGTTTGTTATCGGGCACGGCCTCGGCGCCGTGGTGGCGCCCGAAATCGCGACCAAGGCAGCGCCGGTCGGCGGTATCGTGATGCTGGCGCCGACGGCGCGTCCGTTTCCGCAGATAATCGTCGACCAGATGCGCTATCTGAAAGCCGCCTCGCCACAAGAGATGATGGACGTGGAGCGCCAGGCCAACGAGCTGATGGCGGGGAAAATGCCGCCGGGCGACTGGCTCGGACTACCGTCGTCGTACTATACGGACCTCGACGCACGCGATGAGATCGCGATCGCGCGGGCGCTCGGCCGCCCCATCCTGATTCTGCACGGCGAGCGGGACTACCAGACCATCGACGCTGACATCCGCAAATGGCAAGCCGGACTCAAGGGCACCAAAGTGCGGGTCGAATCATTCCCCAAGTTGAACCATCTGTTCATCGCGGGCAGCGGACCATCCGGACCCAAGGACTACCAGATTCCCGGCCACGTCGACGTGGAAGTGATCGACGCTATCGCCAAATTCATCGGCGCCGCGCCAAGCAAGTCGGCTTCGAAATGACGCCCGCAGCGCCGCATTGCGCGCCGATTCTCCGCTAGCGCGTCCCTGCTACGATGCGCGCGTCAGCGATTATCGTCGCCGCCGGAAGCGGAACGCGCCTGGGACGCGGCGAGCCCAAGGCGTTCGTCAGCGTTGCGGGACGCGCGATGCTTTCCTATTCGCTTGGCACTATCAGCAAAGTCTCCCCGATTTTCGAAGCGGTAATCGCGGTGCCGGCCGGAATGGAGTCGGCGGCGCGGCATGAGGTGAGTACGGCAGGCCTGACGATCCCGGTGAAGATAACGCCCGGCGGCGCCGAGCGGCAGGACTCGGTGCGAATCGCGCTCGCGCTCACCAGCGCGGAAAGTGAACTGGTCATCGTGCACGATGCCGCCCGCCCATTCGCCACCGCCGCGCTGTTCCAGGCGTGCCTGGAGGCGGCCGCGCGCTCGGGCGGTGCTATCGCCGCGATTCCGGTTGCCGACACGCTCAAGCGCGCGCGCGGCAATACGATCGAAAGCACCGTCGCGCGTGCCGGCTTGTGGCAGGCGCAAACGCCGCAGGCATTTCGCCGCGTTTCGCTGGTCGACGCTCACGCGCGCGCGATGCGGGAGAACCTGACGGCAACCGACGATGCTGACCTGGCGGAACGAGCCGGCGTTCGCGTCGAGATCGTAGAAGCCTCGGCCCTAAACCTGAAAATCACCACCGCCGACGACCTACGCCTCGCCGAGTCCCTGGCCGCAAGCTGGCGCTAGGTTCGAACACAGCGAACGAACGAATTTTCCCGAACAACTTTGCGTCATTTCGTGCGAGGGCTTTTCTTCTTCTCGGCACTGGACGGCAATATGCCATGCCGCCCGCGGAGCTCGTCGAACACTTCGCGGGCGGGGCGCGTCCGCCCGTGAATGATGTCGGCCATACCTTGCCGGGTGGCCTCGTAAACGTCCGCTTGCCCGGCTGCGTCGAGCAATCGCTGATCGGCTCGCGTGTCCCTGTCCGGACGTTTGGATGAGTTTTTCATTGGGAGGCGAAACTCTTGGGCGGCCGCGCGGATCGTTGGCGCTTAGGAATTCGTGGCGGGCGTTGTCCGCGCGATACCTTCGTTGAGCGAGCCGGAGCGAAAGCCTTTCAAATCGATCGCGACGAAGCGGAAACCGATTTTCTGGAACTCGCGCTCGACGGTCTTGCGCAGCTCCGGCGCGAAGATTCGCGCCATCTCGCTCTGTTCCAGCTCCAGCCGCGCCACGTCGCCGTGGTAGCGCACCCGGCAGACCTTGAATCCCAGCGCGCGCAGCAGCTTTTCGCCCTCCGCGACCTTCCTCAAACCTTCGGGCGTGATCTCGGTCCCATATGGAAAGCGCGAGGACAGGCACGGCGACGCGGGCCGGTCCCAGGTCGGGAGCCCGAGGCTCCGCGAGAGCTCGCGAATCTCGGCCTTGCTGAACTCGGCCTCGACCAGCGGATGGCGCACGCGCTTTTCTGATGCCGCTTTCATCCCGGGACGGTAGTCATGCAGGTCGTCGAGATTGAGGCCGTCGACGATCTTGTCGATCCCGAGTTCAGCCGCCTTCGCCTCGCATTCGGTGAACAGGTTGCTCTTGCACAGGTAGCATCGGTTGATCGGATTCGCCGAGTAGCCGGGAATTTCCAGCTCATTCGATTCGATCAGCAGATGGCGCGCGCCGATCAGCCGTCCCATCTCGAGCGCTGAGTCGCGGTCCTGCTCCGGCATCGTGGGCGAGGTGGTGGTCAGCGCGAGCACGCGGTCGCCGATAGTATCGTAGGCGACCTTGAGCACGAAGGTCGAGTCGACTCCGCCCGAAAACGCGACGATCACCGATTTCATCGGCGTGAAGATCGCGCGCAGGCGGTCGAGCTTCTGAGCCAGGGTGTCCATCAATTCAGCTGTCACGCCAACTATACTATCAGCTATCGCGCGTCGCGGCTCATCGCGCGGCGCCAGCGAGAAACTCAATCAGCAGCCGTTCGAACTCGCGCGGCCGTTCCATATTGACCATGTGCGCGGTGTTGGGAATTACCACTTTGCGCGCGCCCGCGATCTTCCCGGCCATGACGTCCGCCATCTTCGCCATTTCAGGAATGTCGGCATCGCCGACTATCACCAGCGTCGGGACGCGGATTTCGCCGAGCCGCCCAATCGCCGGCGGCGTCAACGGACGTTCTTCCAGTTGGGCGACGAACAGCTCGCGGCTGAAATTGTCCCCGAGCAGTTTTCGCGCGCGGGCGCGGAACGCCGGATCGATTCGCTCGGGACCGCGCGCGGGGCCGTCGATCCACTCCTTGGCCTGGAGCTCGAGTGCCCGCTTCAGATCGCCGTCCCTGACCGCGGTGAAAATCTCCATCTCCATCCGGCCGGTGTCTTCCGACCATTCGTTGTAGCCGCCGACTCCTGCGCCGACCAGCACCAGTCCGGCAGTTTGCTCCGGATGCTCCAGCGCGAAATCGATTACGGTCTCGCCGCCCATCGAACAGCCCACCAGGCAGGCTTTCCCGATCCCCAGGAATTTCAGCAGACCGTAAAGGTCGTCGCGCTTCGAATACGGACCCGACACTATCGGCGACTTGCCGAACGAGCGCGCGTCATAGCGGACCACGCGATAATCGCGCGCCAGCGCCAGGAACTCCGCGTCCCACATCCGCCGGTCGGCAACTCCCGCGTGAAGCAGGACGACGGGAAACCCCTCGCCGGCGGTCTCGTAGTAGAGCCGCGCGCCATTGATGTCGGCGAATCCCGATTTTACCGTGCCCGCGGCTGCGCCCATTTGATTGATTGACCGATCGATGGACTGATTGAAGATCTGAAGTTTTGCGGACGGTCAGATTCCTTCGGCCTGGAAGAGATCGGTGGTGAGATAGCGCTCGCCGGTGTCGCAGAAGACCACGACCACGACCTTGCCGCGGCCGAGCCGTTTGGCGACTTCCAGCGCGGCACAGCAATTCGCGCCCGAAGAAATTCCGACCAGGATTCCCTCTTCGCGCGCGAGCCGGCGCGAGTAGTTAGTCGCGTCTTCATCGCTGACCGCGATCACTTCGTCATAAACGTGAGTGTCGAGGTTCTTGGGCACGAAGCCCGCCCCGATTCCCTGGATCTTGTGAAAGCCCGCTTCACCGCCCGACAGCACCGGCGAGTTTTTGGGTTCGACCGCGACGATCAGCACCTTGTTCTTGAGGTGCTCGCGCAAGTAGCGGCCTGCTCCGGTGATAGTGCCGCCGGTGCCGACGCCGGAAATGAACGCATCGATTTGCGGAAGCTGTTCGATAAGCTCCGGCCCGGTGGTCTTGTAATGCATCTCGGGATTGGCCGCGTTGCTGAATTGCTGCGGCATATAATAGTTCGGGTTGTCGCGCACCAGCTCCTCGGCCTTCGCGATCGCGCCGTGCATCCCGCGCGTGTCGGGCGTGAGCACCAGCTTCGCGCCATACGCGACCAGCAGTGAGCGGCGTTCTTCGCTCATCGTGTCCGGCATCGTCAGTATCAGATGATAGCCCTTGACCGCGGCGACCAGCGCAAGGCCGATTCCGGTGTTGCCGGAGGTCGGCTCGACGATCGTGTCACCGGGCTTGATCCGGCCGGCGCGCTCGGCCGCCTCGATCATCGCGAGACAAATTCGATCCTTGACGCTTCCGCCCGGGTTGAAGTTCTCGAGCTTGGCCCACACCTGGGCATCGTCTTTGCCGGGGAGGCGGTTGAGGCGCACCACCGGAGTGTGGCCTATCAGATCGAGTGGCGAATCTGCGACGCTTATCGGCATAGCGGCAATTCTAGCCGTAACCTGCGGTGTTTTGCGAATGTCCGCGGCAGTACTATCAGTACGCCGGAAAATTTATGAAGACGGACGCCGTCGAAGCAGCAGAAAATGATGCGTCGCGGCGCGTACTGATCATCTTTCCCGGCGCGCTCGGCGACCTCATCTGCCTGCTGCCTGCGATGCGAGCGATCGCGCGACGGCATCGCGACAGCTCCATCGATCTGATGGCGCGCGCGGAGCTGGCGCGACTCGTCGTCGAGCGGATCGATTTCGCCGATGCGGGCGCGCGACACTCGCGTGCACCTTCACGAGCACATTCAATCGACCGGCGCGAAGTGAGCGATCTGTTCAGAGCTTCTCGAGAATTCGGCATCGAAAACGACACCGACATCGATGTCGATATCGATGCGAGCACGCGCGAGTTCTTCGGTCAGTTCGACGCGATCTACTCGTTCTTTGCGGCCGACGATGCGAACTTTCGCCGCCGGCTCAGCCAGGCGTGCGGGCGCAGAGTCACGTTTCATCCGTTCCGTCCTTCCGGCGAGGGCCACGTCGCCACCGGATATCTACGAGCCATCCTGGGCTCGAGCTCTGCGGGCGCGGAACTCGTCGCGCACGACTCGCGGCTCGAACTTCGAAGAGAAGATTTGGAGTCGGCCTCGGCGCGGCTTGCAGCACTCGGAATCGACCCGGGGAATTTCGTCGCGATTTTCCCGGGCAGCGGCAGCGCGGCGAAGAACTGGCCCGCGGAAAAATTCGCGGCGCTCGCGACGATGCTGGCCGGGCGCGCGGTGTTCGTGCACGGGCCTGCGGAGGCCGCGCTCGAGAGCGCGCTGGCGGCGCACCGATCCGCGACCCTGCGCGGCCTCGAGCTCGGCGCCGTAGCGGGAATCGCGCGGCTTGCGACGGCCTTCGTAGGCAACGATTCAGGCGTTTCGCATCTCGCGTCCGCGGCCGGCGCGTGCGGCGTCGTGTTGTTCGGCCCGACCGACCCGGCACAATGGCGTCCGCTCGGAAAGATCGCGGTCATCAGGCGCGAGCCGATTGCGTCGATCGAGCCCGCCGAGGTGTACGCGGCGATTTGCGCGCTCTCTGTCGAATAACGATATCGAACGTCTGTTTATCTGATATTCTCTTGGGACGAGTCGCAAAGGTCAGGCGCGCCAGGGTTTATTTGACTGAAAAAATCGCGTGGCGTAGCTTCAAAATGACCTGCGCGCACTGCAATTGGCCGCGAAGCGGACTGAACTGCGCGAAGCCGATTAACTACGCGAAGCCGATTAACTAAATGTCCAGCATGATCAAAACCGCTTTCCTGCTCGGCCTCATGACCGCGCTGGTGATCGTCATTGGCGGCCTGCTCGGCGGCCGCGGCGGCGTGGCGATCGCCTTCGTGATCGCCGTGGTGATGAACTTCGGGAGCTACTGGTTCTCCGACAAAATCGTGCTCCGCGCCTACGGCGCCAAGGAGCTCGACGCCAGCTCGGCGCCCGAGCTTTATTCGATCGTCAACGAGCTGGCGCAGGCCGCGCATATCCCGATGCCGCGCCTTTACCTCATCGATAGTGACACCCCCAACGCGTTCGCGACCGGCCGCAACCCGAAACACGCCGCCGTCGCTGTCACTCGCGGCATCATGCGGGTTTGTAACCGCGAGGAGCTCAAAGGCGTAATCGGTCACGAGCTCTCACACGTGATCAATCGCGACATCCTGACCAGCTCGATCGCGGCAACCATGGCGGGCGCGATCATGCTGATCGCGAGCTTCGTCAGGTGGGGCGCGATTTTCGGCGGGCTGGGCGGCGACCGCGACGGCGAAGAAGGCGGGCTCCCAGCGCTGATCATCGCGGGCATCGTCGCACCGATCGCAGCCACGCTGATCCAGCTCGCAATCTCGCGTACTCGCGAGTACCAGGCAGACGCCAGCGGCGCGCGCCTCACGCATGACCCGCTGCTGCTCGCCAACGCGCTCCGCAAGCTCGAAGTATCCAACGAGCGGATGCCGATGGAGCAGGCCGGGCCGGCCACCGCGCATCTGTTCATTGTCAATCCGCTCAGCGCGCAGGGACTCTCGCGCCTGTTCTCGACCCATCCACCGATCGAGGAGCGCATCCGGCGACTCGAGCAGATGGCGACCACGCCGGGAGCGTTGCAGTAGCCGCGATGGCCGAAGGGGACGAGAAATCCAAGGGCTTCAAGGTCGATGATCGGCGCCGCTTCTCCGCCGAAGGCGAGGCCAAGCCTGACACGGAAGCCAAACCGGAAGCCGCGTCGAAGCCTGCCGCCGAAAGCACACGCGAAGCGCCGGCCGCTGCCGCGAAACCCGCCAATGGCGACAAGGCCAACCCCGCGACTGCTTCGACTCAATCGCAATCACAGCCTAAAGCCGGGGCATCGCCAGGCGCCTCCGGCTATCCTGAGGCCGAAATCAATTTCGTCACCTTCGTGGTGGGACTCTCGACGCAGGCGCTGGCTGCCTTGGGCGAGATGCCCGATCCGGCGACCGGGGAGCGGATGCGCGACCTTAAGGCTGCCCAGCAGATCATCGACATCATCGGAATTCTGCGCGACAAGACGCGCGGCAATCTCGATCGTGAAGAAGAGGGCCTGCTCGAAGCGATTCTCTTTGACTTGCGAATGAAATACGTTGAGTTGGTGAGACAACCGGGCCGCTAAAGCACCGGCGCCGCCTGATGAGAAATGCTCCCTAATTTGTTTCGACCCATTAGTGTCCTCGGCGCAGCAGTTACTCTCCTGATTTTCGCGGGCGCGCCCGCTTTCGGCGGCGATGCTCCCCTGAGTCAGCAGCACTTCTGGACCGAGCTGTCCAATTCGGGCGGCGTCGCCAAAGCGCAGACGATGCCCGACTTTGTCGACCTCGCCGCCAAGCTCAGCCCCGCCGTGGTCAATATTTCCACCGACGAAGCCGACGAGCCGGGCGCCGAGAGTGAAGCGCCGCAGACTCCTCCGCCGGGCGAATTCCACAGCCCGTTCGAGGATTACGGCGGACCCAGGCCCAAGAGCCTTGGCTCCGGGTTCATCGTCAGCAAGGACGGCCTGGTCATCACCAACGATCACGTGATCGAGAATCCGTCCAAGATAACCGTCACCACCCAGGACGGCCGCAATTATACCGCCCGGCTCATCGGGCGCGACGCGAAGACCGACGTCGCCTTGCTCAAGATCGACGCCAAGCACGACCTGCCGGTCGCGCCACTGGGCAACTCCGACGATCTCAAAGTCGGCGAATGGGTGATGGCGATCGGCAATCCGTTTGGCTTCGATCATTCGGTGACGGTCGGAGTGGTCAGCGCCAAGGGCCGCTTCATCCCGGGCAACTTCGACGACTTCATCCAGACCGACGCGTCGATCAACCCGGGCAATTCCGGTGGGCCGCTGATCGATACTCATGGCGAAGTGATCGGCGTCAATTCCGCGATCTACACGCGCACCGGATCGAACATGGGAATCGGCTTCGCGATCCCGGTCAACATGGTCAAGGACGAGCTGCTGCAGCTCAGGTCCGCGGGCAAGGTGGTCCGTGGATGGCTCGGCGTCTATATCCAGCACGTCACGCCCGAGTTGGCGGAGACGCTCGGATTACCGGAGGCAAAGGGCGCGCTGGTAGCCGAGGTGTTGAAGGACGGGCCGGCCAAAAAAGCCGGCGTCAATACCGGCGACGTGATCGTCGCTTACGACAACCAGCCGATTGACGATCAGCGCGAGCTTCCGCTGATGGTCTCGCGCACCGGCGTCGGGCAGACCGCCACGCTCTCGGTGATCCGCGACAAGCAAGTCAAGAAATTCACCGTCACCATCACCGAGTCCAAGGAGACCGAGCTCGCCTCGGCGGAGACGCCCGAGAAGCCGGAGATCGGAACCCCCTCGCCGTTCGGCCTGCACGTCAAAGACTTGAGCGCCGACCTCGCACACGAGCTGGGGATCAGCGCGAAAGGCGGAGTGGTGATTGCGTCGGTGGCGCCGGGCAGTCGCGCGGACGAGGCCGGCCTGCGCGCGCGCGACGTCATCCTCGAGGTCAACCGCGCCTCGGTCCAGGACGTCGACGCCTACCAGCAGGCGCTCAAGCAAAGCGGCAAGGGCAAGATGGTGCTGCTGCTGGTCAGGCGCGATGAGGGCACGATGTACTTTGCACTGAAGCCCGAGGCCTGAGCGGCCTCCGCACCGCCGATCGCCGATCATCGTGATTGTGATCGTGCGCATCGGCAGAGTCCTTCGCATCATCTTCGTGTAGCCGACGATGTCGCTGAAACGAGTCCTCAAGATCGCGCTGATATGCGTAGGCGCGGCCGCGCTGTTCACGATCCCACCGGCGCTTTACTATTTCTCGAGCTACTATCACGGCCTCGAGGCCGAAGTGGTCGCGCGCTTTTCCGGCCGCCGCTGGAACATCCCCTCGCGCATCTACTCCGACTCCTGTGTCATCTACCCGGGCCAGAACCTCCAGGATCTAGGCTTCTTCGAGCGCCTGGCGCGGCTCAACTATCACCGTGTTGATCCGGGCAAAGTCACCACCCGCGGCGAGTTCAGCTACGACTACAAGTCGGGCAAGCTGGACCTCTTTCTCCACAACTTCACCTACTCGTATCGCGACTTCGGCGGCGAGCTGATCGAGATCGCGCTGAACGGCGAAACGATTTCGTCGATGAGTGATCCCGTCACTCGCAAAGCGATCTACTCCTTCGAGCTCGAGCCCGAGCTGATCAGCGGCATCTTCGAGGGCGACTGGCAGCAGCGCCGCCTGGTGCGCCTGAGCCAGATCCCGCCCGCTTTCATCGACGCCATCCTGGCCGCCGAGGATCATCGCTTCTACGAGCATCACGGCATCGACCCGGTGCGCATCATCAAGGCGGGATGGATTGATCTGACCGCGCATACCGTACGCCAGGGCGGCTCGACGCTGACTCAGCAATTGATGAAGAACTTCTTCCTCACCAGCGAGCGCAGCTACTCACGCAAAATGAAAGAAGCTCTGATGGCGTACATCGCGGAGCAGCGCTACTCCAAGGACGAGATCCTCGAGAACTACATCAACGACATCTATCTCGGACGGCGCGGGCAGGAGGGTATCTACGGGGTGTGGGAAGCCTCGCAGTATTACTTCTCCAAGGAGCCGCGCGATCTAACCATCGGTGAGATGGCGACTATCGCGGGCATGATCAGCTCGCCCAATCGGCTAAACCCGCTGCGTCATCCAGACCTCGCCCGCCAGCGCCGCGACGAAGTGCTCGCCTCGATGCTCGAGGACGGCTACATCACCAAGGCGGCGTACGATCAGGCGGTCGCCGAGCCGCTGCGCGCGCGCGAGGTCTACACCGAGAACAACGACGCGCCGTTCTTCGTCGACTACGTGAAACGGGAGCTGGCCGAGCGCTACCCGGCGTCGGTGCTGTCCGGCGAGGGCCTGCGGATTTTCACCACCCTCGACGTGCACATGCAGAAGCTCTCCGAGAAGGCGATCGCGATTAATCTCGCCGACCTCGAGGCCAAGCATCCCAAGCTGCGCCGCCGCGAGGAGCACGAGCGCCTCGAGTCCTGCCTGATCGCGCTGGAGCCGCAAAGCGGCAAGATCCGCGCGATGACCGGCGGACGCGACTATCGCACCAGCCAGCTCGATCGCATCACGCAGTCCAAGCGCCAGCCCGGCTCGGTGTTCAAGCCGGTCACCTACCTGGCGGCGCTCGATGAAACGCTGACCGGCGGCCCCGACAAATTCCTGCCCTCGACGTATATCGAGGACGCGCCATTCACCTGGAATTACGCCGACAACATGAGCTGGACGCCGAAGAACTACAAGGATCGTTTCTTCGGCCGCGTGACTCTCGAGTTCGCGCTCGAGGAATCGCTCAACTCGGCGACCGCGCGCCTGGCCAACGCCGTCGGCCTCGATCGCATTCGCGCGATGGCCGCCAAGCTCGGCTTCGGCGATCTTCCGCCCTACCCATCGATCGTGCTCGGCGGAATCGAGGTCTCCCCGATGCAGGTCGCGCGCGCCTACTCGATCATCGCCGACGACGGCCTCGAGGTGCAGCCCTACGCGGTCACCGCGGTGGTCGACGAGAACAACCACCAGATCGAAGGCCACGAACTGAAGGCCGAACAGGTCATCTCGCCGCAGCTCGCCTACATGCTCCAGTTCATGCTCCAGCAGGTGATCAATCACGGCACCGGCGCTGGCGCGCGCACGATGGGTTTCAAGCGGCCCGCGGCGGGCAAGACCGGCACCACCAACGACTCCAAGGACGCCTGGTTCGCGGGCTTCACACCCGACTTGCTCGCCGTCGTATGGACCGGCTTCGATCAGAAGGAAGTGCTCGGCCTGACTGGCGCGCAAGGATCGCTTCCTGCCTGGACCCACTTCATGAAGTCCGCAACCGCATCGCGTCCGGTGCTCGACTTCCCGATGCCGCAGGGAATCGCCGAAGAAAAAATCGATCCGCTGACCGGCTACAAGGCGGGACCGTTTTGCCCGCTCACGATGGAGGGAGTATTTCCTCTGGGGATGGAACCGACGCAAGTATGCCCGATTCACACGTCGCCCACCTCGCTTTCTTCCGCCGATCACGCGATTCCCGAGGCTCCCGATTCCGCGAGCGATCCCAACGATTGATCGAGTTCATCGAGCCGGCCCTTTGCTGACCGCGATCAGCTTGCTGTTGGCAGTGCTGATTGCGCGGCCGCCGATCGCAGCGGCGCGCGAGCAGACTGATCAGTTCGATCGCGCCGACCACCCCGCCGATCGCGTCGTCCTCGCTCTAGAGGAAGAATCGATTCCCGCCGCCGACCTGCCCTCGCCCACCGCTACTCCGACTCCCGCGGGCGCCGAGGGCGAGCCCGGGACGGAGGCGCCGGGCGCATCGTATGAACAGGTTCCGCCAGGTGAAGCGATGACCCCTGGAGCCGCCGAGACTCCAGCCGAAAATCCGGCGCAGAATCCGGAAGGATCTCCGACCACCGCGCAAGGATTTTCCGAGCCGACCCCGCAACCGACTCCCACCGGCGATATCGCGCCGCTGGAAATTGGCTCGATCACTCCGACCGCGAACTTGAGCGAGTCCTCGCTGCAGCCGCTGATCAACTCGGCGGTGACGCCCGCGCTTGCCACCTCGCTGCGCATCACCGAGGACGCGCGCGTCGAAATATCCAAGGGCGATGCCGACGACGCGATTCGCGATCTGGCGCGCGCGGTCTCGATCGATCCGTCCGCCGGCTACGCATACTTCTTCCTGGCGCGCGCCTACATGGTGAAAAAGAACGACCAGCAGGCGATGAATTTCTTCAAGCGCGCCGAGTCGGGCTTCGGCGGCAACCGGCAGTGGCTTTCCGAGACGCTGGCGTACGAGGGTCTCATCTACGAGCAATCAGATCGGCTGCTGGCGGCCCAGGCGCTCTATCAACAAGCGCTCGCGGCGAACCCTGGCAACCTGACCGCGCGAGTCGGCTACACGCGCCTGGCACCGGGTAATCAAGCGCCCGAAGCGCAGAACCCCGGCACAACACTCGATCAAGCCGCGCCTAAAATCGAGCCTCCCGAACCGCCCCCCAACGAACCTCCGCCCCCTCCACCACCCCCATCCGAACCGCCGCCAACCGACTGACTCTAACGACTGACTATCGAGGCCGATTCTCTCGGCGCGGCCTCGCGGCTAGTATCACTATCCGACGCTGCTCCTATGCTGATCCTGGGAATCGAATCGTCTTGCGATGACGCCGCGGCCGCGGTGATCGAAACCGCCACCGCCGGGAGCGCCACGATTCGCTCGAGCACCGTCGCCAACCAGGACGACATCCATCGCGCCTACGGTGGAATCGTTCCCGAGCTCGCCTCGCGCAATCACGTCGTCACGATTCTGCCCGTGATCGAGCGCGCGCTCGGCGCCGCCGGATGCCGCCTTGCCGACATCGAGGGCATCGCGGTGACGCGCGGGCCCGGCCTGGTCGGCAGCCTGCTGGTCGGCCTGATGTGCGCGAAGGGCCTCGCGCAGAGCGTCGGCCTACCGATGGTCGGCGTCAATCATATCGAAGGACATCTGCTCGCCCCGATGCTCGAGCATCGCGTCGCCTTCCCCTATCTCGCGCTCGTCGTATCCGGCGGGCACACCGCCCTGTTCGCCGTCGAGAACTTCGGGCGCTATCGCCGCCTCGGCCAGACGCGCGACGACGCTGCCGGCGAGGCATTCGACAAGGTCGCGAAGCTGATGGGCCTCGGTTATCCGGGCGGCAAGGTCATCGACGACCTCTCGAAGCAGGGTAATCGCAAGCGGGTGAAAATTCCGCGCGCGCACGTCAGAGGCGCACCGCTGGATTTCAGTTTCAGCGGAGTCAAGACCGCGATGGCCACGATGCTCGCGGAGCGCGGCGGCGCCCCGCTGCGACCCGCGCATCCCGCGCCCAACAATTTCGCGGCCCGAAATCTTCCGATCAATGATCTGGCGCAAGACCTGACCGTCGAAGATCTCGCCGCCAGCTTCCAGGAAGCCGTAGTCGACATGCTGCTCGCGCCCACGATCGCCGCCGCTCGCGAGCTCGCCGCCGACACCGTCGTGCTCACCGGCGGCGTCGCCGCGAACTCGCGACTTCGCGAGCGCCTGGCCGAAGCTGCTCGCCGCCGACGGCCGCGCGCTCGTCGCGCCCTCGCTCAAGTACTGCACCGACAACGCCGCGATGATCGCATTGGCGGGGAGCTATCGCCTGTTGCGCGGCGAGCGCGACGATCTCTCCATCGACGCCGCCGCAAGCCTGCCCCTCTAGCCCAAGCGCTTTTAACGATAGCGGAGCTGATGAAACCCCTGGTTCCGCCGTCCGACTCCGGGCCTGCTCGGACGCATTGGCGCGATGCCGCGACGGGCCTCGGCGACTGGCACCGGCTTGCTGCCGAACTGATCGCAATCGTCTACATCGCGCTGATCGCCGAGATCGCATACGCAGCCGGCGCCCCTTACATATTGTTTCCCGAGCTCGGCGCGCTTTCTCACGATGTCTTCACGCGCCCTCGCGGCACCTGGGCGGGCGCGCCGATTCTTCTCGCGATCACCCCGGTCCTCACCGGCGTCATCGGCATCATCTTCACGCGCGCCCTCCCGTATGGATTTCTCTCGGTGCTGCTGACGGTGGGCGGCGCGGTCGCCGTGATACTGGCGCTCAAGTCATCGATCGCGCCCGCGATCTCGGCCGGTCTCCTGCCCCTGGTGCTCGGCGTGAAGAGCTGGTGGTATCCGCCGGGCATCCTGCTCGGCACGGTGATCCTCGCGGTGCTTTCCGTCCTGTGGAGAAAGCTCAGTGTCGCGCAAAACTGGCTGGAGCCGCTCGGCTCGATGGAGGTGGTCGACGAAGCGATCGAACAGACTCCCCAAGGCTCCTATTGGCTGATCCCGCTGATGCTCTTCGTGGCCGCGGCCGTCGCCGCCGTTAAACTCACCGGCCTGCGCTTCCTGCTGTTCCCCCCGCTGGTCGTCATCGGCTTCGAGATGTTCGGCCATACCGCGATCTGTCCGTGGGCGAAGCGGCCCTTGATTTTGCCGGTCGCCTGCCTGCTGACCGCCGCGACGGGACTGCTCTTCTGGAAATTGCTCGGCGTCGGACCGGCCGCCGTCGCGTGCAGCATGGCGGGCGGAGTCGTGGTGCTGCGCATTTTCGATCTGCACGTGCCGCCGGCGCTTGCCGTCGCTCTGCTTCCATTCGTGATGCAGTCCCCGACCATCGCTTACCCGTTCTCGGTCGGAATCGGCACGCTGCTGATGACGCTATGGTTTCTTTTCTACCAATCGTTTTTCGGTGGATTGGAGCCCAGCCAGTAGGAAATAGCGTGGGCATCGCCGCGTAGGCTTCGCGGGCAGACTCGCGGGATTCCTGCTACAAATTCGATACCGTGAGACTCGCGCGAAAATCCGCCCCTGCCGCGCCGCGCACCGCCGCCGCGCTCTCCGCAGCCGGCGTGCGGCCGAGTAAATCGCGCGGGCAGAACTTTCTCACCAGCTCGGCGGTCGCCGATCGAATCGTCGCCGCCGCCGCGCTCGAGGCCGGCGACGAAGTCGTCGAGATCGGCCCCGGACTGGCCGTCCTCACCGAGCGGATCGCGGCTCATCCGATCCGCCGCCTGAACCTGATCGAGCTCGACGCGCGCCTCGCCGCTCCGCTCCAGGAGCGCTTCGGCGGCGATCCGCGCGTCCGCGTCCTGCACGCCGACTTTCTCGAAATCGATCTCGCCGCCGCGATCGAACGCTCGCCCATCAAGCTCGCCGGCAACCTTCCCTTCAATGCCGCCGCCGCGATCCTGAGAAAACTCTGCGCGCACTCGCGCATGATCGAGCGCATGGTCCTGATGTTTCAGCGCGAGGTCGCCGAGCGCATCCGCGCGCGTCCCGGCGACGCCGCGTACTCCGCGCTCAGCGTCTATACCGCGCTGTACTGGAAAATCGATTCGCACTTCCGCGTCGCCGCGGGAAGCTTCCATCCTCGCCCCAAGGTCGATGCGGAAGTTCTGGTCTTCACGCCGCTCGGCGCGCTTCCGTTCGAACCTGCCGAGGAACGGCGCGTGCTCGAGACTATCCGCGCTTCGTTCTCCGCTCCGCGCAAAACGATTCGCAACGCGCTCAGCCACGCACTCGGCCTGCCCGCGGCCGAGGCCGTCGCCGCCCTCGAGCGCGCGGCGATCTCTCCCGCGGTTCGTGCCGAGACGCTTGCCGCTGCCGACCTCGTGCGCCTGTCGCGCGCGCTGCCGCGCGACGCCTTCGAGACGCCGCGCCCGGGTTCCCGCGATGCCTGAGTTGCCGGAAGTCGAGTCGCTGCGCAGAATCCTGATGCGCTCGGCCGTTGGCCGCACCGTCGCCAGCGCCCGCATCGGACGCCTTCCGCTGCGCCGCCGCGTCACCGCCAACTTCGCCGCCGCCGTGATGGGCCGGCGCATCGACGCGATCTCGCGCCGCGCCAAGTACCTGATCGTCGAGTTCGACGGCCCGCACGTGATGCTGGTGCATCTGGGGATGAGCGGCAGCCTGACTCATCGCAGCGACGGCTTCGCCGCCGCCGGGGACTTCGATCCGCGCCACGACCATATCGAATTCGCGCTCGACGACGGCAGCCGCCTGGTGTTCAACGATCCGCGCCGCTTCGGAATCGTGCGCCTGATCGCGCGCGCCGATCTCTCCACCACCGCGGAGCTGAAGGGCCTCGGCCCCGAGCCGCTCTCGCGCGATTTCAATGCGGCTTACCTGGCCGACAAGTCGCGCGGGCGCCGCGTCGCGATCAAAAACCTGCTGATGGACCAGCGGATCGTCGCCGGCATCGGCAATATCTACGCCGCTGAGATTTTGTTCCGCGCCAGCGTCCGGCCGACGCGGCGCGCCGGCCGCGTGAGCCGCGCGGAGCTTGCGCGAATCGCCGACGCGACCCGCGTCATCCTGCGCGCCGCGATCGGCAGCCGCGGCACCACCTTTCGCAGCTATCGCGACTCCAGCGGACGCCCGGGCGAATTCTCACGCCGCCTGCGCGTGTATGGCCGTGAGGGAAAACCGTGCTACACGTGCTCGACGCCGATCAGGAACGTGACCCTGGGCCAGCGCGCGAGCTTCTACTGCCCCACCTGCCAGAAGTAGAAGCGATCGTGGCAGCAGGCTGAAAGGCGGCGCGCGAGCCAGGAGAGGGATCGGATCGCATGCGTACCAGGACAATCGGGCAGTTAAGTCGCACTTTCTTCGCCGAGGTTTTTCTCGCGGCAATTTCCTTCGTCGTGGTTTTCTGCGCGGCGAATCCGCCTCCGGCGATAGCTCAATCCACCGCGACGGCTCCCACAGCCGCCGTCCCGGGATCGCCGGATTGGAACAAGCTCGACGCCGAAGCGCTCGGCTACTTCCAAACCTATCTGCGCTTTGACACCACCAATCCGCCCAGCAACACCAGCGCCGCGATCGCGTATCTCAAGGGCATCCTCGATCGCGAGGGGATCGCCGCCGAAACCTTCGAGAGCAAACCCGGGATGGTCTCGCTGGTCGCGCATCTGCCCGGGCCGCCGGGACTCAAGCCGCTGCTGCTGATGTCGCATGCGGACGTGGTGCCCGCGGTCGCCGCGAACTGGAGCCATCCTCCGTTCGGCGCCAATCTCGACGGCGGTTACGTGTGGGCCCGCGGCGCTATCGACAACAAGGCGCACGGCATCATGGCGCTGATGACGCTCCTCGCCTTGAAGCGCAATGGAATCGCGCTCCGCCGCGGCGTCGAGATGATGGTGAATCCCGACGAAGAGGCCGGCGGCGAGGGCGGCGCACAGTGGATGGTGCAAAATCATTGGGACGTCATCGACCCGGCGTTCGCGATGAACGAGGGCGGCTCGGCCACTCCCGATCCGTTCGGCGGCAAGGGCGACCGCATGTCGGTCGCGGTCGCGGAAAAACGCGTGATGTGGATCACGCTCACCGCGCACGGCCATTCGGGTCATGGCTCGCTGCCCAATCCCGACAATCCCAACCTGATCCTGATTCGCGCACTCGACCGGCTGCTGGCCGAGCAGCCGGCGATGCGACTGACGCCGCTGATGGCCAATGCGATGGAGGTCATCGCACCCAACGAGGACTTCCCGGTCTCCTTCGAGCTGGCGCATCTCGACTGGCCGATCGTGATGGACGCCGCGGTGCGCGGTCCCCTCAAGCCCTACTTCCTGCAGGCGCTGCTGCGCGACACCATCTCGCCCACCATCCTCAGCGCGGGCAACAAGGTGAACGTGATTCCGTCCACCGCGCAGGCGGGCATCGACTGCCGCCTGCTTCCGGGCACCGACGCCAATGCGTTCCTGGAATGGATCCGCGATCGGCTCGCCGATCCGCGCATCTCGATCGACTTTATTCAGCGCCCCGACATCGGATCGCCATCGCCGGCCAGCGGCGAGGCCTGGGATGCGATCGAGCGGGTGGTAGCTGGCGACTTCAAAAACACCATGGTAGTCCCATGGATGACCGCGGGCGGAACCGACTCGCGCTTCCTACGCGAAAAGGGCGTCCCCTCCTATGGCTTCGTGCCAATAATCCTGGCCCCCACCGATCTAACCCGCATACACGGCGTAGACGAGCGCCTGTCAGTAGACAACCTGAACCTCGGCATCAAAGCCACCTACGGCCTAACCATAGACCTATGCGCCGCAAAGAAGTAACGATGGAACTTGCGATAGAACTCGATGCCACGCAATAGAACTCCCAAGAAAAGCTAGTACATACATCGAAACATTGGGAGGCAACTCTTACGCTATGCCGAGAAAAGACAGAACAGTTGGCATAGGTGTTGTTGTAGCTTCTCGGGTTATCACCCTACGAAATAGTCGGGCACAAAAGATTACCATATCGATTGGACGCCCCCGCCGGTCCTTGCCAAGTTCTTGGCAATGCAGCTATTTGATCAAGGGAATGGGCGCTCCGATAATCGGCCGGGCAGGCGGTGTTGATGCGCTTCAGGCACTGCTCATGGCCATCGAAGGCGTCCGAGTGACCCTAGAACGAACTGGTCATCGTTTCGTATGGCTGGACCCTGAAAACGGACTAGGTATTCCTTTTCTTGTTCCTCTGGTTCATGGAAAGAGCGTGGAGGATCGCGTCCGAGAAGTGATCGATCAAGCCCGGGCGGAATTTGAAAAGGAGGTCATCAACGATAAGACCAATACTGTCAAAAGCTCGAAACGAGCGGCCAAGCAGCAGAAAGGCTCGACATAAGGATACCTACTGAGACTCTATCTTTGGAACTCGCGCCGGCGCAATCGTGGTCGAACTGACGATTAAGACTCTGCTCAGGACGGCAACTAAACCACTGCGGCCCCGATGATCGATGAAGCAAGGACGTCATCCTGAGCGCAGGCTGCCGGAGTCGAAGGATCCTAACCGTTGCATCGATGCCAAGCCGTTCGCGTGGGTGATCCTCAGACCGCTGAGTTATGGGACGTCGGGTTGTGCAAGAGACTTAAGACGCCGAGCGTGCAGCGGCTTCAGAAGGAGCTTCGCGCCGAACGGCATCTGCCCCTCCATACCCGTCAAACGTACGCACCCTGCGACACCTTTATGCACTCAAAATGAGGAACTGCCCGGAGTTTGATCGCTTTTGTCGTAGATTCAGAAAACGGGTGAATATGCTTCGGAGATTAGTCGGGCCATTGGCGGCTCTCGCTGTGGCCATCGCCATAGTACGAGGTACAGCTTCCGCAACTGACCTAGCCCCCTGTCAGGATTCGGCCAGCGCCGAGTATCTGCAGGCCCTGAGCGTTGCAGATGAGTTTCTCGCAGCCTGGATGTTTCGGGAAGAAGATAAAGGCATCGCTCTCGTTTCAGCGGGACTGCGTAAAACAGTCAGTGACGATAAATTGCGTGAATACGTCTCGGGCCTCTCGGATCCATACCACTGTTCTTTCGTCGTGGGGCCCGGTGTGCAGCCCCACAAGGGTGAGCAGGGTTTCGAATTTCCGGTTACCTTCTTCTTCCTGTATAACGGAGAGTCGACGGGCGGAGGCTACAAGACTTCAATCAAAATAGGGCGAACAAAGGACTGCGATACTCATACTCAAGGCTGGTGCGTTCAGTCCCTGCCATCGAGCTACGACTCGGATGTCGATCGGTGAACTTTGTTTTCGCGGCCTCTGATGTGATGCGCAAGCCGCAATCCGACAGTCGAGGCACTGCCGAAATCCGCGCGAGCAGCGGCGAGGCAGCGGCAGTGGCGGCCCTGTACCACGGCCGAGCGTTTCGGTCACATATTGCCACTGGCATCGCGCAGCAGCCGGCGCCGAGGTTTATTCGTTAGGTCACTGGGCAAAGCAATGTCTCTAAGTGGCGACGTCTTCCGCAAACATGCACTATGCGCCACGCTGTTGACCTGCTTATTGCTAGTGTTAAATGGCAACCATTTGGAAACCGACTGCTACGCTCAGTCTCCGGAAGAGCCTGGCGACACTATCTACCGAAGGGTTTATAGGAATCCCATCTTCGGCTATGCAATCTCAATTCCCCACGGCCTTGTTGGTGAGGGTCCGTCGGGCTCTGTACCTCACCACGGTATCGTCATCAACCTTTCTGCCGACGGCAAAGATTTCATATGGATCGATGCTTCGTACAATGTCTTTTACTACAAAGATTCGACAGAGGCGGCGGACGGAGAGTTGGTCAACCTTAAGATGGAAGGAGCTACCTACGTAAGAGTGACTGGGTTAAGTCCCCTACCCCTTTGTAAGCTGAAAGCTCTGCGACAAACGGTCAGTTACAAAGACCAGTCAGGAAGAGCGACGATGCAAGAAACGGTGTCGGCAGTGCGCTTTTACGGCGACGAGCCAGGAATAGTCTACACGATCGGCCTGCAGACGAGTCCCGAGACTTTCGCTGGAAACCGGAAATGGCTTGACCTTATTGTTGCTTCCTTCAAATGTTCCTTTCCTACCGGCTAATCGCGAAAGCCCGCCAACCCGCTGGCCGATCAGTGCACGGCGACCTATTCGGATTTTGGATGCAATCTCTCCGGTTCGGACCTGCAAAGAAGCCAGCCGCGCGGGGCGGTGCAGTGAGAGGATCTCGTACAAGTGGCTGGTTTCTCGGGAGTGCAAGGCGTCTGCTGGTCGCAACGATCATCGTGCTCTTGACAATTGGTGGAGCGAGCGCCGCTGAGGGAACCTGCGGGCAAGTGATGCTGCCATCGACGACGGCATCAGGTCAGAGTCTGACCGAGCCCATCGCGGCAGCACCGCTTCCTTACACGATGGTTCAAGGTATTTACCGCAACTATACATACGGATTCGAGGTAAAGATTCCACAGGGTCTCATAGGTCTGGCAAACCCTCCGGGCTCGCCCGATCATGGCCTCGAGATCCCCCTTGAGGCTCTCGATGCAACCGGAATAAATATATTCGCCTCTTACAATGCGCTGCAACGTGAATCCGCAAAAGAGGTGTGGGAAACCGACGAACTACACGCGCTCGGGGACGGCTCCGCGGGCGCACGAGTCCTGACTGAGAATGCGGTCCGCCTCTGCGGCTGGAATGCAATTCAAGCAGTCGTCGAGTACACAAGGGATTCGCGTAGCCCGCTCAGAAAGGACGAGGTAATTGTGGCACTGGACCACTCTCCAAACGAAGGCAGCCGAGAAAGCGAAGGAAGAGTCTATGTCCTCCGTCTGAGAAGCACTAGCGATCGTTTCAAGGATGGCCGGAAATGGTTTGAAGAAGTGGTAAAGTCCTTTCAGTGCTTTGATGCCAGGCATTATAGCAAACCCGAACGAGAGCTGCCCCCAACTGCTGGTTCAGCTCGATCGCACCTATTCTCCACTAGATTCCGAATCATGAATGGGGCCATGGGCCGATGAAGTCATTGTTCCCGGGCGCGAGCCAGAGAAGTCGACGGTGGGGCTACGCGCTGTGTGTCATTCACACATTAGCCTCCTGGTGGGTTGTGATCAGCGTGGCTACAGCTCCACCCGACGCGCAATGGCAGCTAATATGGGTTTTCTTCTGGCCCTTCGATTTTCCATGCGCTGTGGTTTGGCTCGCGTTGGGCTATTTTTTGCCCGGGTGGCACTTCAGCGCACTTGGTGATCCAATTGGCGACTTCAGATACTTCATCATGCCGGCAGTTCTCTTTGGTATCGTTGCACCTCTATTGTATTTGATCGCTCCACAAATGATCAGCTCCTATCTGGCGCGGCATCCTAGACGAAAATATTATGAATACGTAAATCGCTAGCAATCGGGGTTGAAGCGGTTCTTAGTTGCTTCATGATCTCCGCAGTGACCCCGACGGGATCGTACCGGTACACGTGAAATGACGACGAGCACTTTCAAGACGTTGACTTACGCGGCTGCGTGGCTGTTCGCTCACACACTCACTCTGCTTGTACTCCAAGGGTTTCCAGGACAACGGGTCAATGCGGCCTTAAATGCCTGGTGGCTATGCTTTTATGTCGCGTCGCTGCTGAGTGTTGATATCTGGAGTGGGTTCGTTGGCGCCATAATCGTAGCGTCTGTATTTGCGCTGTCTGCTTTGTTCGGTACGGATCCATTTAACCTTGGCACCGGCAGCCTAAGCGGGCCGATGCTGTTATTCACCATAGGAGCAGCCATCGTGGTGGTTGCAAGTCCAGCGCTTCTTAACTACGCAGTTACCAGGGTTGTAGGACTTTTCCAACGTATAGGAGTCGGGCATTCGTAAGACTTTGTGCGTACGGACACCAGCGGGTATCGACCAAGATGGATCAAGAACCCTCCTCGCACGTAAAGTAACCTGACGGTCGACAGCTAAGGCTAGCAATGCGAACGGCGTTGAAATATTTTGCGCTGGCTATCTGCACGATATCCGTCTTCGCAATCCTCCCATTCTTATACATTATTCCTGATGCACTGCAGGGAGACAAGAATGCCAGCTGTTTCACTCAAGCGCTCCCGGCTGTTTCTAATGGGAACGGCATGCTCGTTTCAGGACATCAAACTTTTTGTGACAATGTAGTGCATGATTCCGCCATTTATCTGTATTTGCATAAATCCGGAGAACCTGACAGTCATGAATCTCTAATTTTCAGATATGCTGATGATCCCAACGTTGCCCCACCCAGGGTTGAATGGACCAATCGCTCGACTCTGTCTGTTTCTGTTGGCAATGTCATCAAGATTACAAAACTCGTGCCTTCTTATGACGGAATAAATGTCGTTTACTCTATCGGACATGAAAACATCGCCGCAGGCAACCACTGTTAGCATAACCGTAAAAAAGCGCCAACTCTAGCAATTTAAGTTTATAAACATCACTGCTCCATGTTTCGCGCGCTGGGTTTATTGTCAGGTCGATCCGCAGAGAGGCTCGCAAGCGTAGTGCCTGATTTGTTGATTTTGATCACGAGTGGTTCCCAGTTTCACCATTATCCGCCACTACATTCCGAACCCTGAATGGAGCCGTAGGCAACGAAAATGGCAGGCGGACGAGACCCCCAGGACGAGCTAAGGAATGCCGGGATTAAACCAGGTTCGCGGCTTCAAAAGATAACCTACAACCGCCGAGGCAAGGCTGTCGTTGCCCTCTTCCAGGTCGGTCGAGTCGGCAGTCTGTACTATCGCAAACAGGGCAGCGCACGCTATCGAAAGGTCGCCGCACTTGGAGCGCGAGTGAGCTATCGGGACTTGGTAACGGCGGCCGCGGCACCTACGGTCTTCGTAAATCTGCTCGAATTCAGCATCGAGTCTGGCGGCGCTTCGTGGCATGGTGTCGCTCGGATCGACTTACCAGGCGGAAAGATGACTCCAGTGTTCTCTGAAGAGGACCTCAAGCTATCTCACCCATATTCGCGCGGGTCGGTGCGCGAGCTGCTTGAGGCCTGGCCCGACGCCCGAGGTGTCATATGCATTATGAGCTTCGAACGGCCGCCGACCGCAGCAGAGGTTAAGCGCTGGCACTCTCAAGGAGGTCCGGGGAAGCTTATCGCTGCGGGTGAGCATTGGATATGCGACTTGGACGTCGAGCGGAAGACGTATAGGCTTCTGACGTTACTAAAGGCCATGTTCTTTTGAGGCTATCGAAGTATGGGCCCGCGGCTCGGGCGAATCAGCACATCGGCCGGGATACCGAAGCGCTGGTGGAGACGGCGGATCATCTCCAGCGACAGCGCGCGCTTGCGCTGCATCACCTCGTACACGCGGCTGCGGCCGCCGATCACGCCGACCAGCGCGCGCGGGTCGAGGCCCTGCTGTTCGAGCCGAAAGCGGATCGCCTCGATCGGATCGGGCGGGTCGATCGGAAAACGCTTCTGCTCATACGCATCGACCAGGGTCGCGAGCACGTCGAGACGATCGCCGTCCGCGGTTCCCTCTCGGCCCCCCACAGGCGCTCAATCTCGCGCAGCGTGCGCTCGTAATCAGCCTTGGTGCGAATCGACTTAATCTCCATACTGGACCGTCCTTGCATCGATCTTATCGTAATCGCGGTGCGGTGGAATCGATGGGGATGAGCGCTGTTCGGACGGAGAGCTGTTACTAGCACCAGAGAACCTTTTTGGGCCAGCGATGCAATCTGGTCAGCAGCGCAATTTTCGGCATGGAGGTGCTCCGCAGAAGTGAGGTCCGCGGCCGCGCAAAGTAACTGTGCACTCGCGATGGAACTCGCGTCCGCGCAGTCGTAAGACTTTCCCGTGATGGTCGAACTGTCGATTAAGACCGGCGCGCGCGTCGAGTTGCTCGATATCACCGAACAGGTCAATCGCGCCGTCACCCGAATCGGAGCCGCCACCGGACTCTGCAACCTGTTCGTCCAGCATACCACCGCCGCGCTGATCGTCTCCGAGAACTGGAACCCCGATGTCACCGTCGATATGCTCGAACAGCTCCAACGGATGGTCCCGCGCGAGGCCGGCTATCGACACGCCGAGGGCAACTCGCAGGCGCATATCCTGTCCGTGATGTTGAGCACCTCGATTAACATCCCGGTCCGCGACACCCGCCTGGCGCTCGGCCGCTGGCAAGGCGTGATGCTCGCGGAGCTCGACGGTCCGCGCGTGCGCACCGTCGTGGTGAGCGTGATCGCCGAGGCCGGCGCGCCCCGCTGATGGCGCGCGGCGCCGAAGATCCGCGCGAGCCGACGGAAAAAGAACAGCCTCGCGCGGCGGCGCTCGAGCGCGAGGGCTGCCGGCTCCGCTTCTGGCTCTGCGGACCGGAGCGCGGTCCGCGCGTCGTGCTCACCCACGGCGCCGGCGTCGACCATCGCGAGTTCGACGGCCAGGCCGCAGCGCTGGCGGAGCGCTACCGCGTCCTGAGCTGGGATGTGCGCGGGCACGGGCAGTCGCGGCCCGCGGCGGCGCCCTTCACGATCGCGCGCGCGATGGACGATCTCCTCGCCATCCTCGATCATCTCGGGTGGACGGCGGCCGCGCTGGTCGGCCATTCGATGGGCGGGAATCTCGCGCAGGAGATCGTCTTTCATCGTCCCGAGCGCGTCACCGCGATCGCCGCGATCGACTGCACCTGCAACACGATGCGGTTGCCGGCGCTGCAGAAGGTCCTGCTGCGGATGGCGCCCGCGATCCTGTCGCTATATCCCTACGGGCGCCTCAAGCGTCAGGCCGCCAACGCCAGTTCGAGCGTCCCCGCGGTGCGCGAATATCTCTATGCGGCCTTCAGTCAACTGCCGAAATCGGAACTCGTGTCGATCCTGAACGAGACCACGAGGTGCCTGCACTTCGAGCCGGGTTACCGGATCGAGAAGCCGCTCCTGCTGATGGTCGGGGAGGCCGACACCACCGGCAACATCCGCAAGATCGCGCCGCGATGGGCCGCGCGCGAGCCGCATTGCCGCTTCGAGATAATCCCGGGAGCCGGGCACATGGCGAATCTCGATAATCCGGGAGTCGTGAACAGGCTGTTGCTCGAATTCCTCGCCGAGCACGCCGTCGCGGTATAGACTCGGCTCGAAGCGCCGCGACCGTCGGCATACGGGGGCAACCATGTTCGAAGGAGCTACGCGCGACAGTCCGTCGCCAGTGATGTCGGAAGGGGCCACGCGCAACAGTCCGTCGCCAGCGATGTTCAGAGGAACTACGCGCGTCGATTGGAAGCCAGTGACGTTTAGATTGACTACGCGTTGGCGGTTCGATGTTTGTGATGTTTGGAGGGGCTGCGCGTGGCGGTTCGACGATAGTGATGTTTAGAGAGGCCATGCATAAACAATTTCGGGTCCGCAATGCGTAAACGGTTCAAGGGTTAATACGAGATGACCTTCGACGTTCCGCCCGGCTTGGGCGGCACCGCCGCGTTCGTCGTGGGCGCCTGCGTAGGCAGCTTTGTCAACCTGGTCGCCTATCGCCTCCCGCGCGATCTTTCGATCGTCACCCCGCGATCGTTCTGCGAAAATTGCGAGCGGGCGATCCCGTTGTGGGCGAACATACCGATCCTCGCCTACCTGGGACTGCGCGGACGCTGCCCGATGTGCGGCGCCGCCATTGCGTTCCGCCACTTCCTGGCCGAGGTCGCGCTGGCCGTCACCGCGCTGTTCCTCTACTTCAGCTTTCCGCTCGGCGACGCGATCGCGCGCTTCGTGTTGTGCGCCGCGCTGTTCACGATCGCGCTGATCGATTACGACTGGCGCCTGATTCCCAACTTGATCACATTCCCCGGCATGGTGATCGGCCTGATCGCGGGCTCGTTCCTGATGCCGGAGATCGGATGGAAGAGTTCGCTGATCGGACTGCTGCTCGGCGGCGGCGTGCTGTTCGCGACCGGTGAGCTTTATCATTTCGTGCGCGGGCGCGAAGGCGTCGGGATGGGCGACGTGTGGCTGCTCGGAATGGTCGGCGCGTTCCTGGGATGGCAGGGGATGGCGTTCACATTGTTCTTCGGCTCGTTGCTCGGCGCGATCGGCGGAATCGCGTTCGCACTCGCCGGCGAGAGTTCGCCCCCGCTTGGCGATCCGTCCACGGCAAATGAGGCGGACGTTTCGATCCTGCGCACCGAAGTGCCGTTCGGTCCGTTCCTCGCGCTGGCCGCGGGGATCTTCGCGCTCTTTCAGCCGCAACTGGTGCACTGGTATCTTGGCGGCTGATGCTCACCGGCCTGTTCATCACGCTCGAAGGCGTCGAGGGTTCCGGCAAGACCACGCAGGCCGCGATTCTGGGCGACGCACTGCGCGCCGGTGGACGGCGCGCGATCGTTACGCATGAGCCGGGCGGCACGCGCGCGGGCGAAATGATTCGCGCGATCTTCCTGGACCCCGCTGTCTCGCTGCAGGTCGGCGCCGAACTTCTGCTGGTGCTCGCCGACCGCGCGCAACACGTGCGCGAGAAACTCAAGCCCGCGGTCGAGGCCGGCGAAATTGTGATCTCGGATCGCTACTCTGATTCGACCACCGCCTACCAGGGCTATGGGCGCGGCTTCGACTTGAAGCTGCTTGGCGAACTCAACCGGCTCGCCAGCGACGGGATGATGCCCGACCTGACTATCCTCCTTGACCTGCCGGTCGAGACTGGGCTTGCGCGCACCCGCGCGCGCGCCAAGGGCGCGATCCGCGGGTTCGATCGTTTCGAGGGCGAGCAGGCAGAGTTTCATCGCAAGGTGCGCGAGGGTTTTCTCGCGATCGCGCGCGCCGAGCCGAACCGCGTCGTAGTGATCAACACCGAGCGTCCCAAGGAAGTCGTGAGCGGTGAGATTCGCGCCGCGGTCGACGACCTGATCAGGCGCCGATGCCCCTAAGCGGACTCCGCGGGCATCGCGAACTCGCCGAGCGCCTGTTCGCCGAGCTTCGCACTCGCCCTTCGCACGCCTACCTGTTCTCGGGGCCGCGCGGCGTCGGCAAGTCGCTGGTCGCGCAAGGCCTCGCGCATGGCCTGCTATGCGAGCGCGCGCCGGGCGAGAATTTCTGCTGCACGCCGGAGCGCTGCCCTGTGCGGGCGGGCGCGGGCGCGGCGCCAAGCGGCCGCGGCCGGATCGCGGAGCAGCAAGCGCGATGCGATTGCTGCTCCGCGTGCGTGCAGGTCGCGCTCGGCGTGCATCCGGATTTCAACTACATCGCGCGCCCGCGCGACCGCGTCGACGTGCTGATCGAGCAGGTACGCGATCTTATCGTAAGGCTCGGTATGAAGCCGTCGCGCGCGCCGCTTCGCGTCGCGATCATCGACGATGCCGAAACGTTAAACCTGCCCGCGCAGAATGCGCTTTTGAAAACGCTCGAAGAGCCGCCTGGCCACGCGATCATCTTCCTGGTCAGCGCAAGCGAACACGCGCTGCTCGACACGGTGCGCTCTCGCGCGCGGCCGGTCCGGTTCCCGCCGCTCGCGACCTCCGCCGTCGAGGAGATTCTTGTCGCGCGCGGCGTCGAGCCGGCTCGTGCCGGCGCAATCGCGCGCCTGGCGCGTGGGAGCGCCGCGCGCGCGATGGCGCTGCTGGGTGGCGAAGAGCCGCCGGTCAAGGAGCTGGTCGAGGCACTGGCGCGCGCGAAGTCGCTCGACTTCGTCCGCGCGCAGGCGCTGGCGCAGGAGCTGTTTGCCAATCGCGAGCAGGCGCGGGCCAATCTGGAGTTGATCGCGCGGTTACTTGAGGAAATACTGTGCTACAAATTGCTCCGTTCGGAGTTTGCGGCAGTCTCGGCCGATACCGCGCCCGCTATGAGTGAACTTGCTAACAACCTCACCACCGATGCGATCGCTCAATGCCTGGATGCCGCCCTCCGTGCCTCGGACGCGATCGATGCAATGGCAAATCCGCGCTTGCAGGCCGAGCAGTGGTGGATGACCGCGGGTCGCGCGATGCGGGGAGAGCTGTGAGCCAGGAAATCGATCCTTTCGAGCGCGAGTCACCGGAGCCGCGCATCGTCGCGGTCAGCCTGCAGGCGACCGGACATCTCTACAATTACCTCGCCGCCGGCCTGACGCTTAAGCGCGGCGATCGCGTACTGGTCGACAGCGAAGCGGGCACCCGCGTCGCGACCGTCGAGGTCGAGCCGCACGAAGCGGCGCGCACCCTCGACCTCTCGACCATGAAGCCGATCCTGCGCATCGCCTCCGACAACGACTTCGATCTCGAGGAGCAGAACATCCTGCGCGAGGCGCGTGCGCGCCGGCTCTGCATCGATCGAATCCGCGAGCGCCGCGCCCAGATGAAGCTGGTGAGCGTCGAGTACACGCTCGACGGCCGCAAGGCCACTTTCTATTTCGTCGCCGAGGGCAGAATCGACTTTCGTGATTTGGTGCGCGATCTCGCTAACACGCTCCGCGTGCGCGTCGAGATGAAACAGATCGGCGCGCGCGACGAGACCAAGGTGACCGGCGGTCTCGGCCCGTGCGGACGCGAGTTATGCTGCTCGTCGTGGCTTCGCGATTTTGAGGCGGTGACCGTCAAGATGGCGCGCGAGCAGGGTCTGGCGCTCAATCCGTCGCGGCTCGCCGGAATGTGCGGGCGGCTCAAGTGCTGCCTGCGCTATGAGTACGCGACCTACGTCGAACTCAAGCGCGCGCTGCCCGGACTCGGCAAGCGCGTCTCCTGCGTCAAGGGCGACGGCAAGGTGGTCCGCCAAAACATCCTCAAGCAGACCGTGCTCATCCAGCGCGAAGAAGATGGCGGTGTGGTCGAGGCCACCCTCGAGGACCTGGTCGAAGCGCGCCCGAACTAGTCGCCACGCCGCTCCGGGCGCGTTATCCTGTTACTTCATATTGCTCGCCGACGCGCCGGCCGCGCTTCCAGCCCATGCCCCAGCGGATTCACATCACTACTGCGATCATCTATAGCAACGGGCCGCCGCACGTCGGCCACGCGCTCGAGGCTTTTGCGACCGACACCTTCGCGCGCTATCAACGCCGCAAGCTCGGCCGCGACAACGTGACTTTCGTCACCGGCACCGACGAGCACGGCGACAAGAATCTCAAGGCGGCGGTGGCCGCCGGTCTTTCCCCCAAGGCGTTTGCCGATAAGATCAGCGCGCTGTTCCGCCAGGCGTGGAAGATCCTGGGCATCAGCTACGACTTCTTCGTGCGCACCACCGATCCGGTGCACGAGGCGCTCGTGCAGAAGATGCTCCAGCGCGCGTACGATCGCGGTGAAATTTATTTCAAGGACTACGAAGGCCTGTATTGTGTCGGATGCCAGATCTTCTACACCCAGAAGGAGTTGCTCCCCGGCAACATCTGCCCCGTGCACAACACGCCCGCCGAGCTGATCAAGGAGAAAAATTATTTTCTGCGGCTCGAGAAGCACCGCGAGCGCATCCGCGATCACATCGTCAACACGCCGGACTTCATCCGGCCTGAGCGCTACCGCAACGAAGTGCTCAACATGCTCGGCGAGCCGATCGAGGATCTGTGTATCTCGCGCCCCAAGTCGCGACTGGATTGGGGAATCGAGATGCCGTTCGACGACAAGTACGTGACCTACGTATGGTACGACGCGTTCTGGGCCTACGTGAGCGAGCTGCCCGACACCAGCGACGCGGCGCTCCGCGAAGTCCTGCCGGTGAGCCAACACTTCATCGGCAAGGACATCCTGAAGACGCACGCGGTGTATTGGCCCGCGATCCTTTTCGCCGCCGACCTCCCGCTCTATCGCAGCCTCAACGTGCACGGTTACATGACTTTCTCCGGCGCGAAAATGTCGAAGAGTTCGGGAATCATTCCTGACCCGCTGGAATACGAAAAGACTTACGGCCCCGACGTGCTCCGCCTCTTCCTGCTGCGCGACGTGGTCTATGGCCTCGACGGCGACTTCTCGGACGACCGCCTGGTCGAGCGCTACAACGCGGACCTCGCCAACGATCTCGGCAACCTGACCAGCCGCGTGCTGGCGATGGCGGCGCGATATTTCGGCGGCGAGATCAGCGCACAGGCGGGCGCCGGCGACGATGCGCTCGACCGCGCATTGTGCGAGGCATTCGCGCCCGCCGCGATGACGGCGCGGGTGGACGCATTCGTCGATGAGCTCCAGTTCAATCGCGCGCTGGAGGCGATCTGGCAGGCGCTCGATGCCGCCAACAAGTACATCGTGGCCACCTCGCCGTTCACGCTCGCAAAGGATCCCGCCATGCTGCCGCGGGTTGCGCAGATAATCGCGAACCTGGTCGAGGGACTGCGCGTTATCGCGGACACGCTGGAGCCGTTCATGCCGGCGACGGCGCCAAAAATTTTCGATCTGCTCAACGTCGACGCCGCATCGGCGCGCGCGCCCTTCGGCGCGGGAATCAAGCCGCGCCATCACGTAAAGCCGGCGCTTCCGCTGTTCCCGCGTATCGACAAAGCCGCGCGCGGCGCGTGAGAGTCGCGAATCTCGGCAAGCCGCTGATGATTCCGGTCGTCGATACGCATTGCCATCTCGCCGACCCGCGTCTGCGCGACGATGTCGAAGGCGCGCTCGAGCGCGCCAAAGAAGCGGGCGTCCGCTTCATGGTCTCGGTCGGCGCGATCGGCCCGATCGAAAATGATCTCCTGACGCTCGAAATCGCTGAGCGGCATGCCAACGTGTACGCGGCCGTCGGGGTGCATCCCCACGATGCGAAAGACTGCACCGCCGAGCGCATCGCAGCGCTTCGCGATCTCGCGTCATCGAAGCGGGTCGTCGCGATCGGCGAGAGCGGCCTCGACTTTCACTACCTGCGCTCACCGCGCGAGGCGCAGGAGGCGTCGCTGCGGCATCATCTGGAACTTGCGTCACAGCTCGACCGTCCGATCGTGATTCATTGCCGCGACGCGGAGGAGCGCATGGTTGAGATCGTGCGCGAGACCGGAGTTCCGCCGGCCGGCGGCGTGATCCACTGCTTCACCGGCGACGCGTCCGCGGCGCGCGCGTTCCTGGCGCTCGGCTTTTGCATCTCGTTCTCGGGAATCCTGACCTTCAAGAATGCCGGCGCGGTCCGCGAGGCGGCGAAAATCGTCCCCGACGATCGCGTGATGGTCGAGACCGACGCGCCCTATCTCGCGCCGGAGCCGTATCGCGGCAAACGCAACGAGCCGGCCTTCGTGGTACGCACGCTGGAGGTGCTCGCGCAGATTCGCGGCGTCGATCCGGCGGCGCTCGGCGCGCGAGTGATCGAGAATGCCGCGCGCCTGTTCCGAGTCTCCGCGACCTGAACTTTGAAACCCGATTCCCGCGTCTGATCGGAGCGCAAGCTATCCGAGCGGATTGCCCCCGAAGATGATCGGGTGCACCACGAAGATAACGACGGTGAGCGCCGCACCAACGCCGATCGCGAGCCACGGAAGGTCGGAACGCTGCCATCGCTGACGCCCGCTCAGGATCGCGGCGAACGGGATGAACGAAGTCTGCGCCTTGAACTGGCGATACGGCTCGCCAATTTCGCGGAGCTTGCGGCGGTCCTGATGCAACCCGCCGAGGATGCCAATCGCCGGAAAAGTCCCGAAGAAAACCACGTCGCCGGCCCATCCGTTCATCAGCAGGTGCGCGAAACCGAACAGGATGAACGCGACGAAGTTGGGATGCCGCGTGACCTTAAGCACGCCGCGCGGAGCACCCGCGATGCCGGGAGCGCCGAGCGCGCCAGGGTTCGGATTGATCAGGCTCGCGACCAGCAGAATTAACGCCGCGAGCATCAGGAGCCAGGTCAACCATCGCAGCGGCGCAATGTCGCGCAGGTACCACAGCAGCGGTCCCGCATGCTTGTGGCGGGCGAATGCGAAGGTCAGTGGAATGAACGTCGCGAACGCGACCAGCGAATAGACGCCGCGATAAGGCATTTCGCCCAGCCCGGCGACCATGCGCGGGCGCACGGCAGCCGATGAGATCACGAGATGGCTCGCGACGAATGCCACCGCCCAGAACGCGATCAGCGCAGTCGGATCCATAAATTAACGCTCGATGAGAACTGGCCTCAGAGTATCGCGCCCGCCTCGCGCATCGCGGCGATCTCGTCCCACGTGTAGCCGACCTCGAGCATTACTTCCTCAGTATGCTGCCCGAACTCGGGCGCCGGGACGGCCTGCTTCGGGATCTCGCCGTTCACCGAGACCGGCGCACCGGCGACCAGCAGGCGGCCGGCCGTCGGATGCTCCATCTCGAGCACGTAACCGTTGGCGCGCGCCTGTTCGCTTTCGAGGATCGCGCGATAGTCGGCGACCTCGGTCGCGAGGATGTCCGCGGCGTTGAGTTCCGCCAGCCATTCCTTGCTCGTCTTGCGCGGAAAAACTTCGTCGAGCACCGCCTGGGTCTTCTCGCCGTGGGTATGCCGTTTTGCGGCGTCGTGGTCGGGATTCTTTTCGATATTCTGGATGCCCATGATGCGGCAGAAGGCGGGCCAGCGTTTGTCGTCCACGCCCGCAAGGCAGATGTAGCCGTCGCGCGTTTTGAACGCTCCCCAAACGCCGTGCAGCAACGGATCTGCGCCGCGCCCGGTGCGCTCGGGCTCCAGGCCGGTGAACGAAGTGTAATTAATCTCGGTCGCCTGAATCGCGATCATGGTGCCGTAAATCGACGAGTCGATTCGCGCACCCTCGCCGGTGCGCTCGCGCCCAACCAGCGCCGCGAGAATCCCGCCGGCAAAGCATAGCGCTCCGGAATTGTCCGCGACGAAGGTGCCTGCGATCAGCGGTGGATCGCCTGCCATCCCCGTCTTTGCCATCAAGCCGCCTGCCGCCTGCGCCAGCGGGTCGCGGCTTGGCCACGTGGCCCACGGCCCCACGGGTCCCCACGAACTTCCCTGCGCGTAGACCAGTCGCGGATTGGTCTTGCGCAATTCCTCCCAGCTCAGGCCGAGGCGATCGAGCACGCCGGGCCGGTAGTTGGTCATCAGCACGTCGTAACTTTTGGCCATCCGGCGCACCAGATCGATCCCGAGCGGATTCTTCAGGTCGGCGGCGACGCTGCGCTTGCCGCGATTGGCCCCGATGAACATCGGAGGCAGCATCGGATTTTTCACCGTCGGACCGGCGACCGCCGCAGGAAACAGCCAGCGGCTGGTGTCGCCGGTATTTTTATTTTCGACCTTGACGACGTCGGCGCCCAGGTCGGCCAGGAACAGACCCGCGCATGGGCCAGCGACTTCCTGCGCGATCTCGATCACCTTGATACCCGCAAGCGGTTTGCTCATTTCGAAATTGGCCTCCTGAACGGAACGGCAACGCCCGACGCGACTCTGACGGGGCGTTCGGCGGGCATTATCAATCCGCCGCCTGAACTTTCTCAAACGAAATAAAACAGGCTCAAATGAAATAAAAAGCGTCGATTTCTTGCGATCGTCAACTCACGAAACGCGATCCGCGGGGTTATACGTATCGGGAGAACATCGACATGTTGACGAATATCGACGATGCAGGGTTGGTTGAAATTGCGGCGCACCGGCCTGAGCGCGAAAGTGTCAATTTTGATCTTGATGGTGTCAGGCATGCGCAAGGCCGCATGCTGGACGAATGGCCGGGCGCGGTGTTCGGGCTGATCACGCTATGGTACGTGGTTAGTTCGTTGCTGAGACTCGCGTGACGTCCGCGATGCCGACCGCCAGGTATACAATCTCGATCCCGCCGCCATTCGAAGACGCGGTGCGCAGCCTCGAGCACGAGATCATGCGATTTCTGCTCAGGACCACCGGCGACCGCGAGGACAGTCTCGACTTGTTCCAGGAGACCTGGCTGCGGGCTTATCGAGCGTATCCCACGCTCAAGTCCGAGGACGGGTTGCGGCCGTGGATTTTCCGGATCGCATCGAACCTGTGCCGCAATCGATCGCGGGACCGGACGCGCCGCGCGCGAGTGATCGCGAGCGACGGCCGCGACGTGACCCTCGACGAGGAGCGCGCGGCGGCCTCTGCGCGCTCGTCACCGGACACTGCCCTCCATTTGAAAGACATGGTAGCGCGGCTGCCTGGCAAGCAGGGCCGCGCGCTGATGATGCGCAAATTTGGCGGGCTCGAATATCACGAAATAGCAAAGGCGCTCGACTGTTCGGCCGAGAGCGCGCGAGCGAGCGTCTACCAGGCGCTCAAGAAGCTCAAGGCGGACGCACGATGACAAAAATGAATCGCAAACAGGAATTCGATCGCGCGGCCACGCGGGTTACGGTCGACGATCGGGGAATCGAAATAGACAAAATGATTCGCGAGGCTCGCAGCGGTATCGAGCGCGCGATGAAAACTCTGCGGCGCCCCGCGGCGCGCGTCGGCGTCGCCACCTCACCGCTCGGCCGCCTGCTGGTCGCGGAGAGCGACCGCGGACTCGCGGCGATCCATTTCATGGAGGTAAGCGATTCCGACCGGATGCTGACGGCACTGCGGCAGCGCTTCGACCTGGTCGAGAACGAGCCCGCGACCGAAAAGATCAGCCGCGCGATCGGACGCTACTTCGCCGGCGACTACACCGTGCTGGAGCATCCGGTCGACTTGAGCCTGGTCGAGAGCGACTTCCAGCGCCGGGCTTACACCCGCCTGCGCGTCGTGCCGATCGGATCGGTCATCACTTATTCCGGGCTGGCCGCGGCGGTTGGCGTGCCCGACGGACAACGCGCGATCGGTAATACGATGGCGTCGAATCCGGTGCCGATCTTCGTCCCGTGCCATCGCGTGATCCGCTCCGACGGATCGATCGGAAATTACGGCGGCGGAGTCGATCGCAAGCTGCTGCTCCTGCGCACCGAGGGATTCGTGGTGGGAAAAGACTTGCGCGTTCCCGAAGGCGCAGTGCTGGGCCATCGCCACACGCACATCTTCTGCCAACCGGAATGCTCGGCCGCGCAGCGCGCCGACCACTCGAACATGATCATATTCGCAGACTCGAAGCATGCCCGAAGCGCCGGGCTCCGGCCGTGCAAGCTGTGCGCTCCGGCGTAGTCCGGCGGAGCAGAGACTCCAGCGGCAGAAAAATGGAGACGCCTCGGGACTGGCGTCTCCATTTCATTTGATTGACGGCGGGCTCGCCGCCGGAGGGCGGGATTACTCGGTTTCGTTCAACTGCTGCATCTGCTGGAGCTGTTGGCGTTGCTGCTCGAGCTCCTGCTGCTGCTGCTGAACCTGGGTCTGGGTCTGTTGGTTTGCGGCTTCCTGATTCTGCATCTGATTGCCGACTGCGAATCCACCCAGCGCGCCCATGCCACCGCCGATTAGAGCACCCGCGGCCGGATGACCCACTGCGGCGCCAACCAGCGCTCCGGCACCGGCGCCGAGCGCGCCGCCCCCGAGCGTCCCCTCTTCACGCGTCGAAAGTGGAGTCCCCGAGCAACTCGAAAGCAGCACCGCACTGGCGAGCGCAAGTCCTGCAAACCCTGCGATGTATTTGCGCATAAAGCAGCCTCCTTCTTACATCTGAGCGTACGAAGGCGGCTGCCGCGGGTTTCCGCGTATCTTTCTATCTATTCAGTTTCATTCTGTTGTTTGAGCTGCTGGATCTGCTGACGCTGCTGCTCGAGTTCCTGCTGCTGTTGCTGGATCTGAGCCTGAGTCTGGTTCTGCTGAGTTTCCTGATTTTGCATCGCGTTGCCGACGGCAAAGCCGCCCAGGCCGCCTATGCCGGCGCCTATCGCAGCACCCGCGCCCGGCGAGCCGACTGCGGCGCCAATGATTGCGCCGGTCGCCGCGCCTATTCCCGCGCCGCCCAAGGTGCCCTCTTCTCGAGTCGAGAGCGGCTGCGAACCTGAACATCCTGCAAGAAATAGAATTCCGGCGAGCGCGATCGCCGCGGTAGCGAACATACTTTTCCGCATGCGGGTATCTCCTCTAGCCCTACTCGGTCTGCGATTGCTGCTTGAGTTGTTGGATTTGCAGTCGCTGCTGTTCGAGTTGCCGCTGTTGCGCATTGATTTGAGACTGGGTCTGCTGCTGCTGCGCTTCCTCGTTCTGCATATGGTTGCCGACCGCGAAGCCGGTGACACCGCCCAGCGCGCCGCCGATTGCGGCGCCCGCGCCCGGCGCGCCGACCGCTGCGCCGATGATCGCGCCGGTGGCAGCGCCGAGCCCGCCACCGATCAAGGTACCCTTCTCCCGGGTCGAGAGCGGCTCGCCCGAGCACGCGGTCATCGTTACCAGCGCAATTGCGGACAGCAAAACGATCAGTGCCGAATGTGTCCTGGCTCGCACCTGTCTACCCCCAGCAATGAGCAGCTATCATGCCCGTCGAATAACCGGAAAATGGCCGAAATCGACGGGCGGTTCAAATTTCGAAGTCCAGTTTTCTACCTTCTCGGCTGACGATCAACCTATCCGGTACAGGAAATTTTCGCCGTTCCGCCTGCATCGGCATATAGAAAACTCGCGCGCGCCGCATCATTTAACCATGGTTTTTTTGCCATGTATAACGCCTGCGCGCCCGATTCAAGGCACGATCTTCAAGCGACTCTCTTTTAGGTCGGAATCGCGATGGTCCGCGGGGAGTCAGGGCAGTATCGCGAAAATCCGCGTCGGTCCGCCGGTGCCTCTTCCTATTTTCATCGCGATGCAGAAAATCGTCGCACCCCTGGTCGGGAGCCGATCGGCATTCGCGACGTTTTCGAAGCCTGGCCGGTTGGCGCCGAGCCACAGGCGATGCACCGGAAAATCCTTTGAGACTCCGGGGTCCATGCTCGCGGTGTCGATCGCGATCGCGGCCACGTTGCGATTTTCCAGGATGAAGCTGACCGCCTCGGCCGAGTAGCCGGGAAAGCGCAGCGCCGAGTCGTCGGGCTGGTCGGTCCCGAGGTAGCGCTTTTGGTCGGGCCAGTAACGGCCCCATCCGGAGCGCGCCACGACGATCGCGCCGTCGGGGATTATGCCATTGGCGGACTCGTAGGCCTTGATGTCGTCGACGCTCAGCGTCGCGTCGGGGTCACTGATGGCGCGCGCGGAGAAATCGATCACCGCCGCGGGGCCGATACAGTCGGCGAGCGGAACCTGATCGGCGCTGAGCCCGCGCTCGTTGAAATGGAGCGGGGCATCCATGTGAGTTCCGCCGTGCTCGGGCGCCGCGTAATTCGCCGCAGAGTAAAAGTAATGCCCGTGCGTCGCAGCTTCGAACTCGTGCGAGAAAGCCTTCTCGCCAGGCCAGTAAATCGTCGTCTCGTCGAACGGGTAGGTCAGGTCGACGATTTTTTTCGGATCGATCGGATTCATCGGATCGTCGGAACTGGTCGAGTCCGCACAAGCGACCCGCGGGATCTCCCCGCTTACCAGCCGATCGCGCGCGCCGGCATGACCGGCTGCGCCTGACCGCGCGGGTCGGCGCCGCCGAGCAGGATTCCGCGCGCGCGATCGATTTCGACCGCGAGCACATGACCTTCGCTCCATGGCGGCCGCGTCTCGATCGTGTGGCCGCGGCCCGCCAGCGCGGCGCGGACGCCTTCGTCGATTCGATCTTCGATGCGTAGCACGCCGTGCCGCGCGTTGTGCGGATAGAAGGTCGAGGGCGCATGCGGAGTCGAAAACTTCGCCGCCTCGATCGCTTCCTGCAGGTTCATCCGGAAGTCGATCACGTTGAGAAAGAATTGCAGCGTCCACTGATCCTGCTGGTCGCCCCCGGGCGTGCCGAATGCCAGGTACGGCTCGCCGCCGATCGTCGCGAGCGATGGTGAGAGCGTGGTGCGCGGGCGCTTGCCGGGGCGCAGCGCATTGGGATGGCTCTCGTCGAGATAGAAGGTCTGCATCCGGGTGCCGAGCGGGAAGCCGAGCGCTTCGACGACCGGCGAGCTGGGAATCCATCCGCCGCTCGCCGTGATCGCGATCATATTGCCGTCGCGATCCGCCGCGGTCACGTGGACGGTGCCCGCTCCCCACGGCCGCGCGGCGGCTGCGTCGCCATTGCGCAGCGCGCGCATCGCGATCGGATCGCCGGGCCGCAACTCGAATGACGCGCGGCGCTCGTCGATCAGCGCGCGCCTGACCCCGGCGTACTGCTCGGAGAGCAATGCGTTTATCGGCACGTCGGTGAAATCCGGATCGCCGTAGTATGCCTCGCGGTCGGCGAACGCGAGCTTAGAGGCTTCGACCACGTGATGAATGTAGGCGGGCGAGTTGTGACCCATCGCGGCGAGATCGTAACCCTCGAGCAGGCGCAACTGCTGCAGGAACACGGGCCCCTGCGACCACGGACCGCATTTGTGCACAGTCACGCCGCGATAGTCGGCACGCACCGGCTCTTCGATTTTGGTGATGAAACTGGCAAGGTCCGAGTCTGCGAGCAGGCCGCCGTGGAGCTCGGACCACGCGACGATCTCGCGTGCGATATCGCCGCGGTAGAAGCGGTCGCGCGCCGCGCCGATCGCTGCGCCGCGTCCCTGGTTCTTCGCTCCGGCTTCTGCGTCGAGCAGGCGGCGATAAAAGTTCGCCAGCGCCGGGTTGCGAATCATCGTGCCCGGCGCGGGGACTTTGCCCTCCGGCATGTAGATTTTGGCGCTCGACGGCCACTGCTTCAGGAACCTCTCAGCATTGTGCCGAATCGAAGCACCGGCGCCGGCAATCTGCTGCGGAGAATTGGCGTCCAGCTCCTCGCCCGCGAGGCCGACGTGCATCGGAAAGCCCTGCTCGGCGAATTCAAGCGCCGGCTGCAGCACATCTGCCAACGACTTGGTGCCGAAGGTCGCGAGCGCGGTGGTAAGCGCGCCCAACGCCGCAGGCACGCCGGCGGCGAGCAGTCCGTGGCCGGGTACCAGGTTCAGGCCAAGCGATTTGTAATGCGCGATCGTGGCACGCGCCGGCGCCATCATATTGCCGTTTATGGCAATCACGCGGCGGGCAGTTGCTGAATAGATAAGCATCGGCGCCTCGCCGCCGATGGTATGCATATGCGGATTCACCACGCCTTCGACGAAGGTTGCCGCAACGGCCGCATCAATTGCATTGCCCCGATGTGCGAAGAGCCGCGCGCCCGCCGAGGCAGACAGGTCGTGCTCGGTCGCGATGATCGCCTCGCGGCCCATTACGAGCGGATAAATCGTAGGCATTGCAATGATTCCTGTGCGGTTGCTTTTTGCGATTGCGAAAATACGATTCGCAAATCCGCAACAACTGAATTCTCAACCAAATAGTGTAATCGGTGCTCTGAAAAGATTACAGCGTCAAACGCAAGAAATTACCTGCGCTCGAAAATCATGCTGTAACAGAAGGCGTCAGACTAAAATCGTCCGAAATACATGGTTTTAATTAGCTGTTGGTAAGGTGTGGGCAAATGAAATGTTTGCTCCGATAACCCGTCTAAAAGTCAGGCGTGATGCTTGCTATAATAAAAACCGGACGGGGTTGGCAGGATGAACTGGGTGGCTTGAAAAGGAAGGTTGCGGTGAGGAGGACGTGAAGGAAACAACGTAAAAACATGATGCCTAGCACAAATATTGAGGCGGTGGTGGGGCGGCAGTGCAAGTTGTTGAGACCAGTTCGCGATCGTGAAGGACGCAGTCGCTTTGTTGAACGACCTCGCATCCTGAGGGAAGTGAATAACCTCGACCGACAGATGTACCTGGTCCAGTTCGACGACGGCGCGACCACCTTCCTCTTCCCTGACGAAGTCGCACTCGACTAAGTCGTAGTCGATTCGATTACGAGGCTACGCTGAAGTGGCCCGCGCGGGACGATCGCGCGCTGTTGAAGTTGTGCCGCTCGGGGGCATCTCCTAAGATAGGCGCCGAATCCGTCGACGGATTCGGGAGCATCAGTTGCGTGCAGCCGTTCTGCGGGAGCGCGGTCGTTTCGAAATCGATCGCGAATATCCAGAACCCCGCACTAATCCGACCGATCTCAAACTTCGCATTCTCTATAGCGGGATTTGCGGAAGCGACCTGCACGAGTTCGTCGCCGGCCCGATGCTAGTGCGGATGCCGGCGGTGCTCGGTCACGAGTTCTGCGGCGAGGTCGTGGAAGTCGGCGCCGACGCGCGCGGCTTCGAGCGCGGCGACCACGCGGTGGGAATCATCTACCCAAGCTGCGGGCGATGCGAGTACTGCCGGCGCGGCAATTTCACGATGTGCGACATGCGCGCGATGGCGGCGGGCGAGCGCAACGGCTCGTTCGCCGAGTTCGTCGCGGCGCCGGCGCGCCAGATGTTCGTGGTGCCCGCCGCGACGCCGCCCGAAGAAGCGGCGCTCATCGAGCCGTCTTCGGTCGCAGCGCACGCAATTCGGCGCTCGCGGCTGGAGCTCGGAGAGCGCGTGGTGGTGATGGGCGCGGGACCGATCGGGCTGCTGATCACGGCGCTGGCGCGGCGCGCGGGCGCCGATCGGATCGCGGTGGTCGAGCCCGCGGAGCATCGCCGGAGCCTCGCGCTCGCGATGGGCGCCGACGTCGCGCTCGACTCGGCCGGCGAAGTCGAAGACCTGATCATGGAGATGACCGAGTCGCGCGGCGCCGACGTCATCTTCGAGGCGTCAGGGAATCCCGCCGCGTTCGCCGTCGCGCAGCGCCTCACGCGCAAGCAAGGCCGCCTCGTTATGGTCGCGGTGTACGAGGGCCGGCGCCTGGAGCTGCAGGCCAATCGCATACTCGGCAACGAGCTCGATCTGATCGCGAGTTACTGGGCCAACGACACCGATTTCCGCAATGCTGTCAACCTGGTCGCAACCCGCAAACTGGACGTGCGCCCATTAATCTCGGAGCGCTTCAAGCTCGACGACATGCAACGCGCATTCGAGCTGCTCGCCGCCGACCGCGGCCGCTACGCCAAGCTTCTCGTCACCAGCGACTAGCGGCCGATCTCAAGCACGGCGGGGGCGCGGATCGCGACCGTCGCTCTGCACGATCCGCCAGTAGCCCCACGGGAAATGGACCAGCTCCAGCTTCATCCCGTCCGGGTCGGCGAAGAACACGGCGTAGTAGGTCGCGCCGTACTCCGGATATTCAGCGGGCGCATCAAGGACCGTGATCCTTTTTTCGACCAGGAAACGATGGAAGCGATCGACATCCTCGCGCCGATGCGCCTTGAGCGCGAGGTGATGCAGGCCTGCGCGATAGCGGTTGAACGCCGAGCCGCTATGCTCCGGACGTGCGGCTCGAATTCCGATCGTCAGGTGCGCGTTGGCCCATCGGATATTGTCGACGTCATCGGCGAGTCTGCGAAACCCGAGCGCGCCCAGCACCGCGTCGTAAAAATCCGCCGAGCGCTCCAGGCTCTTGACGGTGAGATCGACATGCTCGACGCCCAGGACTTCGATGGATGCTAACGTGGTAGCCATTGAAGTTGACAGAAAGGCTCCGAGTTATTCGCCGCGCGCGGGCTGCAATTGCAGGAAGTCGCGAGCGCGGTATAGCGCCGCGATCGTTTTGGCGTCGACGATCTCGCCGCGCGCAATCATCTGAAACGTCTCGTCGAAATCAACCCGCTGTACGCTGATCACTTCGTCATGGTCGAGAGCGCCTTCGCCTGCCGACAGTTCGCGCGCCAGGTAAAGCTCGATTCGCTCGTCGCAAAAACTCGGAATCGTGACGATACCGCCGAGATGGTCCCAGCGCGCGGCGCTCAGTCCCGCCTCCTCGCCCAGTTCGCGGCGCGCGCATTCCAGCGAGGTCTCGCCCGCGTTGCGGCATCCGGCGGGCACTTCAACTATCCAGCCACCGATCGCGTGACGATATTGCCGGAGCATCGCCACGCGCATTTCGGGGTCCAGTGCGACGATCGCGCTCGCGCCGGGATGTCGTATGATCGCGAGATCGACCTCGACCCCGTTGGGCAAGCTCGCGTGCTCGACGCCGAGGTCGACGGTGCCGAGTTTGAGCACCGGGCGCCGCTTGCGATCATCGGGGTTCATCGTGGGCTCCCTCGTGAGTAATGTTTTAACCGTTCCGAGGAAAGAGTCTACGGCCGCGGTCGCGCCGAGCGAGCTTGCGAAAACTCCTACGAGTTCTCAGAAATGACCGCGCTCATCAGTCAACGAAAAGAGCGACGACACCCTTCAGGGGACGAGCGTCCCTTCCAGGCTCCACTGGGTTTGCGCGTCTCCGTTATGGTTATCGGTGATAGTTCCCGATCCCTGCGCGCCCGCGTATTTGCCGAACGATTTCACCGGGTCAACCAAAAAGACCGCGTTGAGCACGTCACCCGGCCCCGCCGGGCACGTCGTGCCGGTATAGTCCAGCGCCATCTGGCTCGTAATGACGTCCTCCTTGTTGATGTCGTTTGGCGAAGTTAACGTCACGAACCCAAAAGTCTCGCTACAATTGCCGATCATCTGGCTGGTATCGATTGCAATCTTCGCCTCGAAGATGAGGTTTAAAATCGTACTCGCCTTACCCTTCCCCGCCTCCAGGATACACGTGCAGGTGTCAGCAGCCGGGCACAGCCCCGCCGGGCAGTCTATTGGCGGCCCGCTACTCTGCTCAAGCCGTTGCCGCTGAACGAACCTTGTCCGGCCAGCACCGGCGCGCGCGACAACGCCACGGCGGCGCCGACGAGAATAGCCAGCTGGACCGCGCGACCGATAGCTGCGGTTGCCATATTCGTTTCCTGCTGATGTGCGAGATCTCGCCGCGACGCGAGGTGCAGAGTTGTGTTGTTACTCCATGACAGCGAGTAGTCAAAGGTTTTGTCTGCGTTGTTTCTGTTTATGAACTTCACAATGCGTTTGCGTGCGACGGGGCGCAAGACTAATTGTCTGCGCGAGAAAATCGAGCCAAGATCACGCTGACTCTCGATCGCGCGCGGACTCACCGATGCCCCCAATCGTCATCCCGGTTTATTTCGACTACGCCTCGACGCTCTGCTACATCGCGTGGCGCATCGTGCGCGAGCTGGAGCCCGAACTCGGTTTTGCGGCGTTATGGAAGGGAGTACCGATCGCGATTCGCGACTTCCGCGCGAAGGCGGGACGCACGCTTGGCCCGCTGGAGCGGCAAAAGGTGATGATGGTGTCGGCGGAGACCGGAATCACAGTCGCACCTCCCGAGAGCTGGCTCGACTCGACCGCCGCCCTCGAAGGCTCTGAGCTTGCCCGCGAACAAGGAGTGTTCGGCGCCTATCATGAGGGTGTGTTTCGCGCCGCGTTCGAAGAGCGGCTCGATATCGCGCAGCCCGAGATTCTGGACGCAATCGCGGAGCGCGCAGGGATGGATCGCGCGCAGTTTCGCACCGGCCTCGCCTCGCATCGGATGGCGCCGATCCTCGAGCATCACAAGCTCGAGGCCGACGAGTTTTCCGCGCTCGGCTATCCGACCTTCATCCTGGGCGATTTTCCGCTGACCGGAATCCAGCCGATCGAATCAATGCGGCTGCTGATCGGCCGCTTCATTCGCCAGCGCAAAGAAGAGCCTCAGGCCTAGCAGGGGCCAGCCCCTGCACCCGAGGGGCGGAACCGGCTCCGTTGTCACCGGCAGGAACGTCTGTCGTGCGCTTATGTTCTGACGGCGCTTGGCGCACACTGGCCAATTAGGCGCGAAACCTCCAGTGGTTTCGCAAGTTGGATTCAGTGTTCGTCAGTTGCGGGTCGCGGAGATCAGGAGGAATGCCGGGCGGCGGGTCTCTTCGACCAGGTCGGGTCTTAGCGCCTTGAACTCGGCGGTCGGCTCAGGTTCCAGCACCCTTGCGATCGTGAAGCCGCAATCTATGAGCGTGTTCAGGTAGGTTTCCAACGTCCGGTGAAATTTGATCACGCCGTCGATGAACCATCGGCGCTCGCGCTTTCCCTCGGCGCGATAGTCATCCACCGGCCAATGCCGATGCCCGCCGCGTTCATCGAGGCACCATCCTTCGAGCAGCGCTGTGCAAATCGGATGTTCGACCGAGAACACGAACGCGCCGCGCGGCTTAAGCCATCGCGCGACGTTCCGGCACACCGCGTCATAGCGCTCGATGTAATGCAATGCGAGCGAGCTCACCGCCAGGTCGAAGCTGTCCGGCAAGAAGCTCGCGTCCTCGATCGCACTGCGTCGGTACTCGATACCGGCGTCGTTGGTTTGCTCGCCCGCGCGCTCGAGCATCCGCTCCGAAAGATCGATGCCCACCACCGCCGCGGCGCCGCGCTCGCGAGCGTGTCGGCAGAACCTGCCGAAGCCGCATCCGAGGTCGAGCACCCTGCTCCCTTCGAGGCTGGGCAGCAGCGTCTCGAACGCCGGCCATTCCAGCGCCGCGTTGAGACCGCCCTCATAGCGGCGCAGTTTTGCGTACTCGGCGAAAAAAGCCGGATCGTCGTAAACGTTCTGCTTCACGATCCGAAATTCTAGCCGAGCGTGCGCTAGCGAGACAAAAACACCGGGCACGGCGAATTGCGGAGCACGTATTCGGTGGTCGAGCCCAGCACCATCTCGATGATGCGGCTGTGGCCGTAGGCGCCGATGAACAGCAGGTCGGCGCCGTTGTCCTTCAGGAAGCGGATGATCTCTTCGTTGGCGTGGCCCTCGAGCAGCTTGAACTCGGCCTTGGGCGTATAGGGCTCGAAGTATGCGCGCGCCTCGTTGAGGGTGCGCTCGCCGAGCTTGGGATCGCGCGCGACTGTTACCACCGTGGTCGCGACGCCGAGTGCCTGGCCGAACTCCGCGCACGCACGCATCGCGCGCGAGGCGCGTTCGCTGCCGTCGTAGGCGAGAACCGGGCGGCTGATTTCGCGAAATTGCATCGGCGAGATGAACAGCGGACGCGGGCATTTGCGCGCGACGCTCTCCGCGGTCGAGCCGAGCAGCCCGGTCGAGAAGCGCTCGTTGATGCCGCGATGGCCGATCATCACCAGGTCGGCGCTCTTGGCGCGCTCGCAGATCTGGTTGGCGACGATCCCCATGTCGAGCACCGTCTCGGTCGCGACTTTCTCGCGCTGCGCCGCCTGCGCGAATTCGTCGAGCACCGAGCGGCCCGCGCGCGGTCAGCACCTCGCGCATCTTGGAAGAAAAATCGAGATATGGTTCCAGCCCGAGCGAACCTGATATATCATGGAAAAACGAGCCTTCGATCGACACGATATCGACCACATGCACGCCAATCAGAGTCGCGTTCAGCCGGCGGGCGAGATAAAAGGCGTAGGCCTGCGCGTTGCGGGAATGCTCGGAGGTGTCGATGCCGACCAGTATTTTTTTGATCATCGGCGAACCCTACGTCTTAGCCTCCGCGATATCACGGGCTCCAGTGCGCCTCAAGAGGCGGATATCAGATGAGTGACAATCGCGATTCGCGGCTGCTGAAAATCGTCGACGAACTCGCCGATGCGGCGGCGCGGGTCGGGCTCGAGGTGCGCCGCGAGAAAATTCTGCGCGAGGTCGGCTACCGCGCCCGCGGTGGCGCTTGCCGGCTGCGCGAAAAAGACCTCGTCATTATCGACCGCGAGCAGCCCGCCGCCGAGCAGCTCGAGGTGCTGGCCGAAGCGCTGAGCTCGCGCGATCTCGAGGCGGTCTATCTGTCGCCTGCCGCACGCCGCGTGCTCCAGGCCCAGGGCGGACAAATCTGATGGCTCACATGGCGCGCGTCGAGGAATCCCCGGCACCGGTCCGCACCGTCATCGACCGCAAACCGCATATCAATGCGGACGAGCGGATGCAGACCTTTCACGCGCGGCTCAAGGAGCGCGGGCTCAAGTCCACCGCGCAACGCGACGATATCGCACGCGCGTTCTTCGACCTCGGCCATCACATCTCCGCCGAAGAGCTTTACGCCGAGGTCAAGAAGCGCAATCCGCACGTCGGCTACGCGACAATCTACCGCACTCTGCGGTTGCTGCGCGAGTGCGAGCTGCTGATCGAGCGCCACTTCGACGAGGGACAGGCGCGCTACGAGGCAGTCGGCGAGCGCCATCATGATCACTTCATCTGCGAGCGCTGCGGAAAAATCATTGAGTTCGAGAACGAAGCGATCGAGCGGATGCAGCAGATTGTCGCGCGCGAGCTCAAGGTCGAGCTGACCCGGCATAAGATGGAGCTCTACGGGGTGTGCCGCGAATGCCTCGCCGCCCGGCACGCGTAAAGTTTTTCGCGCCGCCTTTCAATCCGATTTCGCTTGGACATCGCCGCCCGCGGTTCTAGGATAGCGATGCGCCCGCCGGCGGATCCTTCGCCCGCGAGTAGCCAATAACTTTGCGGAGGCGATTGGATCAAATGGCTCAGCCGATGCGCATGCTCGAAGGCTACAAGGTGCTCGATTTCACTCATTTCGTCGCGGGCCCGACCTGCACGCGGATTCTCGCCGAGCTGGGCGCCGACGTGATCAAGGTCGAGCGCTCGGCCGCCGGCGATCACGTCCGCCAGCTCGGGCTGGTGCGCGACGGGATGAGCACTTACTACTTCCAGCATAATCATTCCAAGCGTTCGCTCGCGATCGATTTGCGCAAGCCGCGCGCCCGCGAAATCATCCACGCGATGATTCCGAAAATCGACGTGGTGGTCGAAAATTTCGCGCCCGGCGTAATCGCCGACATGGGCTTCGGCTATCCGGAGCTCAGCAAAATTAATCCGCGCGTCGTCATGTGCTCGGTCTCGGTCGCGGGCCAGACCGGACCGCTAAGCTTCAAGCCCGGATACGATTATCTCGGCGCTTCGCTGGCCGGAATCATCGACCAGCTCGGCGAGGCTGACAAGACCCCGATCGTCCCACCGATGGCGATCGGCGACATCTCGACCGGCGTGTCGGCCGCGATGGCGGTCGGGTTCGCGTTGCTCAACCGCGAGCGCACTGGCGAGGGCATGTGCATCGACGCCTCGCTGCTCGACACTTACTTCCACATGCACGAGCTGTCGGTACCCGTGATTGCGCTGCGGCCGGATCGCTTCGTGCCCAAACGCACTGGCTCGCTCCATCCGACCGGAAGTCCGTGCGGCGTTTTCCAGGCCAACGGCGGATACGTGTTCGTGGTGGTGCAGCAGCACGAGATAAACCGGCTGTGGCGCGCGATAGGCCGTCCGGAGTTGGGCGACGACCAACGCTTCAAGACCAATCGCGACCGCATGAAGAACAATGTCGCGCTAAAGCAAATCCTCGAGGACTGGTTTGCGACTTTCCCGGATCGCGATTCCGCGGTGCGCGCGCTCGACAAGGAGCGCGTCCCGTGCGCTCCCGTACTGAAGCTCGCCGACTCGATGGCGCATCCACATATGCGCGGGCGCAAGACCGTGCGCCGCATCAAGGACGCAACTCTCGGCGATTTCGATCTCCCCGGGATGCCCGTGAAGTTCTCGACCTGGCCCGATCGCACCGAACTGAAAGCGTCGCGCCTCGGTGCGGACAACGACGCGGTCCTGCGCGAAGTAGCCGGCCTTTCCGATGGTGAAATCGCGGCGCTGTACAAGGAAGAGGTGCTGTTCAAGAGTCAGCCGCCGACCGAGGCGAAGGCGTAGCCGATACAGCGGCATCGAATGACGTTTCAGGAGGCGTAACGATGGTCAAAACGCGCGGACTGAGTCACATCAATCTCAACGTCAGCGACATCAAGCGCTCGCTGGAGTTCTACCGCAAAGCGTTCGGGCTCGAGGTGCAATTCTGGGAAGGCAAAAAGATGGTGTTCCTGAGGACTCCGGGCGCCTCCGACACGATCACCCTCTGCCAGGCGAAGGAGGGCGAGCCAATCGCAGGTGGCGGGGTGTCGCACTTCGGTTTCGGCCTCGCGCAAAAGGGCCAGTTCGAGGAATACATCGAACAGGTCAAAGACGCGGGCGGGAAACTGATCCGCCGCGGGCAACACGCGCCCGGCGTTCCATACGCCTACTTCGCCGATCCCGACGGCTACGTGATCGAGTTGTGAGATTGATGACGGCGCGCGAATGAAACACGCCGGCCCCGAAGCGCTCGATCAGCTCGAACCGATTCTCGCGGAGCTTCGCAAGCTGCCCGGGCTCAAGGAGAAAAAGCGCGGCTCGTTCTATCGCGGCTCGTCGGGGTTTTTGCATTTTCACGAAGACCCGGCGGGATTCTTCGCCGACGTAAAGCTCGACGGCCGCGAATACGCACGCATGCCTGCGAACAACGCCAGGCAAGTCGCGACGCTGATCGGCAAGGCGGCCAGGGCGCTCGGCGCCTGAGCCGCGCGCGAGTTCCTCACCCGCGGCCGATCAGCCCTCCCTCAAAGCGAAATTCCCCATCATGCGATATGGGGAATCGTTGCAAGTGCGCGGCTAAAGCGATCGTCAGCGCGACTCGCGATCGCGGCTGCGGCGCGGCGGGGTGAACGCACTGCGCGCGATTTCGGGTCCGGCGCGATGGCGCAGCTTCATGTCCTCGCCGCAATGCGGGCAGTTCACGTCGTCCCATCTCACTTGGCGACCGCAGTGCGGACACTTGTATCGCCGCCGCGCGATCACGTAGAAGCCCAGCGCCGTCAGCGCGACCATCAGCAGTCCTATCGCTGTCTGCCACATGGCGATGCAGTACCCGCGCCGACTCGCGACCGAATCAGCTCAGTCCTTCCTTAAGAGCGCCCTCGAGCGCGCCGATATTCAGATGATGACCCTTGGCCATCACGACCAGGAACGCGTGCAGCGGCGGATCGCCGATCGCCGGCAGGCCCTCGTCGATTTTGCGTATGACCCATCGCTGGCCGCGATTGAGCAGCTCGAGCTTGCCGCGAAAATCGGTGACCGCGCGCACCTTCTCGACGAAGTCGCCGGTCCTGGTCGACGGACTTCCGCCGAGCCGCCGCACATGTGCCGACAGTTCGCCGGCGTAGTAGCCCTCGTCGTGGGCGGTCTTTTTGAGCAGTTCCCTGAGCTCGAGCGATTTCGCTTCGGCGGTAAGCTCGTGAAGGACGCGGCCGCCGGCGCGTTCGGCCTCGCCCAAAAGGTTCAGCAATTCCTCCAACCGGGCATCCATGTTAGTCACCCCGTTTCAGGTGATCGCGATGATCTGAATTTACCACCGGCGACGCGCACCGCGGCAACATCGCGCGCGATGCTTTTCGATCACATCACCGGCACCACCGGACACAACGCCTCGATGAACGAGCCGTGCGTGTGCAGGGCGAGCTGCAATATGCGCATCACGGGCGCGAACATCCGCGCCATCGGCGTTTCGATCTGCGCCACGCCGTCCACTTTTCCGCTCGCCAGCGAGCGCAGCAGCCCGGGCTGCTCCGGCAGCTCGACCAGTTGCACCTCCTCATCCGAGGGAAGTTTCGCGAGCTTCTTGGCCTCGTCGAGCGCCTGGTCGAAGCCGCCCAGCTCGTCGACCAGTTTTATTTTGAGCGCCTGGTCGCCGGTCCACACGCGCCCTTGCGCGATCTGATTAACCTGGTCGACCGGTAGGTGACGCGCGTCGGCGACCAGTTTCAAAAAGTAATCGTAGGTGCCGCCGAGCTCCTGGTCCTGGAACAGTTTCAACTGCGCGGGCGTGAAGTCGCTGAAGGTATCGAACATCTCGACGTTGGCGCCGCGCGTGACCGCGCCGGAGTTGAGGTAGATCTTCTGCAGCGCGGGGCTGATGTTGAACTTGCCCCCCAGCACGCCGATCGAGCCGGTGATGGTGCCCGGTTCCGCGACGATCTTGTCGGCCGGCGTCGCCACCCAGTAGCCGCCCGAGGCCGCGTAGCCGCCCATGCTGATCACCACCGGCTTCTTCTTGGCGCATAGCTCTACCGCGCGGCGAATCAGCTCGGAGGCCAGCACGCTGCCGCCGGGCGAATCGATCCTGAACACCACCGCGCGGACCGAATCGTCCTCGCGCGCGGTCTTGAACGCGTCGACCATCGAGTCCGACGTCATGCCGGTCCCGGTGGGCGCGACCAGCGGATCGAAGCCGCCGTCGCCGCGCTCGATGCCGCCCTCGCCGTAGACCACCGCGATCTCATCGTGAGCGCCGAACCCGCTGAACAGGCTCTCGCGCGCATAGTTGGCGTAATCCTGGACCGGGTGTTTGCTCCCGCCGTGGTTCTCGACGCGATCGTTGAACTGGTCTTCGTACTCGAGGCGATCGACCAGCTTCGACTTGAGCCCCATATCCGCGGTGAGCGGCGCCTGGTCGATCAGCGCGCGCACCGTCTCCGGCTTCAGCGCGCGCTCGCGTGCGACGCCGTTGACGATTTGATCGAACATCGAGCCCACCAGCGCGTCGTCATCCTCCTTCTGCGCGGGCGTGAAGTCCTTGTCGGTGAAGATGTTGAATGCGCTCTTGTACTGGCCCGCCGCCGCAAAGTTGGGCGTGATGCCGAGCCAGTCGAGCGTGCCGCGCGCGAAAAACTCGCGCACCCGCACCCCCACCATATTGAACGATCCCTGCGGCATCATCGACACGTCCCCGGCCGACGCCGCGACGATGAACGGCAGATTGCCGCTCTCGTCATCCCCCGCGGTCTCCAGGTAGGCCGAGGTCCATTTGCCCGAGGCCGCGAACGATCGCACCAGCTCCGCGATTTCCTGCGCCTGCGCGAGCTCCATGTCGGGATCGATCACCTTGAGCGCCAGACCCTCGATGCGCGGGTCTTTCGCGCCGCGATCGAGCGCGTTGCGCACGAAGTTGAGCCCGGTCTGTTGCGTGTTCAACAGCCCGAGCAATCCGGTGCCGCCGCGATCGACCACCGGTCCGTCGATCGTGACCACCAGCACCGAGCCGTTCTGTACCCGATGCGACAAGTAGTCCGAGATGACGATGATCAAAAACAGAACCGCGAGAGTGATCACCGCCCGTAGCAGCCATCGAAAAAGTCTTCTCACCGTTCGGCCTCCGCGTTGCGATTGCAAAACCGCGGCGCCGGTGCGAGCCCGCCCTTGACAGCCGCTACTTGCAACGTTAGCCAACCATACCCGCGTGGTTCGAGGCCAGTCGCCCGCAAACCGCTCAAACCGGCGCGCGGCCGCGCCACGAGCGTTAGCCGATCGAAACCGACACGACCAAAAGTTGACGACCACCACGCCACCCGAATCGCGCGCATCTCCGCCGCTGCTCAACGAGCAGCCGATCGGCGCGGCGCATCTGAAAATCGTCGCCCTCTGCTTCGCCGCGTGGATTTTCGATTTCTACGATCTGCTGCTGTATTCGTTTCTGCTGGTGCCAATCGCGCACGACCTGCATCTGACCCAGGCCGACACCTCGCTTGCCCTGGGCATGTCACTCCTGATGACGGCGATCGGCGGCGTGACCTTCGGCTACCTGGGCGACCGCTTTGGCCGGCGCCCCATCATCGTGCTGTCGGTCGCCGTCTACGGCCTCGGCACGCTGCTGTCCGCGGCCAGCACCTCGCTGGCGCATCTGATCATCTTCCGTTCGATGACCGGACTCGGGATGGGAGGCGGATGGGCCCCCGGGCAAAGCCTGATCGCGGAGAGCATCCCGGCCGGCCTGCGCGCGCGCTATGCCGGCTACGTGCAGACCGGCGCGCCGCTGGGCGGGTTGCTGGCCGCGATGGCGGGCGGCTACCTTGCGCCGCGGATCGGATGGCGCGCGACGTTCGCGGTCTCAGCGCTCCCGGCGCTGTTCGTCGCGCTCGCGCTCCTGCGCTGGCTGCCGGAGAGCGACGTATGGCGCCGCACCGAGAGCGCCGCGCGGAACAAAGCCGTCCCCTTGCGCGCGCTGTTGCCCTATCGGCACCTCCTGGCGTTGCTGTTCGTCTTCATCCTGCTCAACTCCGAGGCGTACTGGTTCACCTACACCTGGATGCCCGGGTACCTGCAACTCAGGCGCGGGCTCAGCAGCGCGGCGGCAAGCCAGTTGATGATCCGGATGCAAATCGGCGGGGTCGCGGGTTACGCGAGCTTCGGTCTGTTGGCGGACCGCTTCGGGCGCCGCCCGATGTTCTGCGCATTCGGCCTCTTGATGGCTCTGGGACTGCTGCCGCCGACGATTCTGTGGCATCGGGCCGCATCGATTCCGGGACTGACGGTGACCGCGATGGCGGCGGCGGGAATCGGCACTGGACTGTGGTCGGGAGTTGCGCCGATGATTTCGGAATTGCTGCCGACGCGGGTGCGCAACACCGCGCTCGGGATGCTGCTCAACGTGACGCGCGGATTCCAGTTCTTCACCCCGCTCCTGATCACGGCGCTCAGCACCCGGCTCGGCTTCGGCGCGACGCTCTCGCTCGGCGCGCTGTTCTCCGCGCTCGGCGCCGCGATGATCTGGACGCTGCCCGAAACGCGCGGCCGCTCGATCACCGCGCTCGACGCCGCCTGAATTCCCGCTACGGCGACCTGCCCAGCGGTTTCCGATCGAGCGCCGAATCGTCAAGGTAGACGCGATCGCCGAGCCTGGTCGCGCGCAGCGTCCCGATTACCTCGACCCCTTGCAGCATCAGGTCCGATTTCATCGTGAACGCGTGCGCCGCGCCGACGAACTGCCTGCCACCGGCCAGCGCCTCGGTCATCGAGCGGCCGCTGGGGTAAACGCCGTTGGGGCCGACGTTGGGCGCCAGCCCGAGCACCTCCGTGATGGTGGGCGCGACGTCGCTGTTCGAGGTCGGATTGTGATCAACAAAATTGCGGCGGAAGTCAGGTCCCGACGCCGCGCAGAAATTGTGAATCTCGCGCGTGCCCGCCGCCCCATGCATTCCCATCCCGGTGGTAAATTTGTCGCCCGCGCCGGTGTCGGCATAGACCGTCCCTTTCACCGGATGCACGAGGTCCTGCGACTTGTTCGGCGCCGAATGCTGCCCGGCGGCGTCGATCGCGAAGGCGGGTTTGAGCGGGCCGGTGAACTGCCGGTTGTCCTGCTCAGGCATCTCGCGAAACGACAGTACCAGGTCGGGCGAGCGCGCCGAGTTGAACAGGCCCACCGCGGACTGCGCAAAGGTCCCGTCGATCCATCCGAGGTACGGCTTGGCCGCGCGCCCGCGCGCGTCGGACACCGCGGCCTCACGCGAAAAAATCGGCCCGCACCATTCCTGCGCCTCGGCGAAGTTCACGATCTTCTGCAGGATGCTTTGCTGCGCCTCGACGCTGGGAAAATCGCGCGCGACAGGTAGATGAGATCGCTCCCGCCGTTGGGCGCGACTATCACGTCGGTGCTGGTGAGCGACTTCTTGAGCCCGGCCGCGACCAGTTGCGCGCCGAGCTCGACCCTCAATTGAATCGTAGCGAACCCGTGATCCGAGACGACGATCAGGTCGCTGCGATCCGCGATCCCCAGCCCACTGAGGGCGGCCCGGATGGCGCTCAGGTTGGTATCGCATTGGCCGATCGCTTCGATCGCGGGCAGCGTGCCCAGGCCGGCGCGATGCTGCGTGATGTCGGGATTGTGCTGCCAGAATACGACCAGCGCCGGATGACCCGCGTCGGCTGCGAGCTTGGCTGCGGGGAGCGCCTTGTCGGTAACCAGCCGCGTGAAGTACACATCGCGTTCGCGATCGGAAACTCCGGTCGCGGTGCGCGGCGGCATCGCGGCCAGAAGCTGCGCGCCCTCGGACGGCGGCTCCGCCATATCGTCGGCGACGAACAGATAATCCTTGTGCGGCTCGGAAAGCGAGTCGTGGCCGTCGGTGATCGCCGCCACCCGATTATCGAACAGGAAGGTCGGCCCGCGCTTTCCGATCACTGCCAGGTAGCCACCGTCGCGCTCGACCTCCTGCGCCACCGTGTCCAGTCCGAGCAAGCGTCCCGCAAACGCGCCGGTGCTGTTGAGCGCGGCGAGCAGCTCGGAGTCTTCGATATCCACCGGCCCGGAATTGGCCGCTTTGAGGTTCGCGTCGGTGGACGCCGCGCCGCGGCCGGCCAACTCGGGCGCGAAGTACATCGCGTCGCCATAGATTCCGCTCAGCCCCGGCGGCCCGCCGGTCGCGAGCGCCGCCGCATTCACCATCGTGATCGTCGGATAGACGGAATGATGGCGATCGAAGCGCACCCCGTCGCGCGCCATCGCGAACAGGTTGGGCGTGTCGCGCTGGGTCACCAGGTCGGGGCGCAGACCGTCCCACACCATCAGCACCACGATGCGAGCGTTGCCGCGCCCCTCCTGGGCTCGAATTGGCAGCGCGGCCATCATCAGCGCGGCGGCCATCAGAGCCACCATCGCAATCCATCGGTACTTCATTGCCGGTCACTAAAGCGGGCGCCGCCGCAACCTGTCAATCATGCCAATGTGATTCCCGTGATGCTGCTCGCGCGCTTCGGGTCGTCGCGGTTTCGTGATGCGCGCCGAATTTGGTAGCGTCCCGATCGGCGAGGAGGCTAGCGGGTTTGCGTATCGCGTTGATAGGCCAGGCCGCATTCGCGGAGAAGGCGCTCGAAGAGCTGGTCAAACACGGCGACGAAATCGTCCACGTTTTCGCGCCCGCCGATCCGCCCTCGGGCCGTCCCGATCCGCTCAAAACTAAGGCGCTCGCGATGGGCCTGCCGCTGAGCCAGCCCAAATCATTCAAGAGCGACGCCGCCTACGAGCAGTTCAAAGCGCTCGACGCCGATCTCGCAGTCCTCGCGTTCGTGACCCTGATCGTGCCCGAGCGAATCCTCTTCCAGCCGCGCTTCAAGTCGATCTGCTTCCATCCCTCGATTCTGCCGCGCCATCGCGGCGCCAGCGCGATCAACTGGGCGATAATCCAGGGCGATACCGAAACCGGAGTGACCTGGTTCTGGCCCGACAAGGGCATCGACACCGGCCCGCTGCTGCTCCAGAAGCGGGTGCCGATCGGCGAGACCGACACCACCGGATCGCTTTACTTCAACACGCTCTTCCCACTCGGTATCGCCACGATGATCGAGGCGCTCGATCTGATCGCGGCCGGCCGCGCGCCCTCGATCGTGCAGGACGACAGCCTCGCGACCTACGAGCCGCCCTGCCGCGACGAGCACGCGAAGGTCGACTTCACCAAGCCGGCGCGCGAAGTCTACAACCTGGTCCGCGGATGCGATCCGCAGCCCGGCGCCCACGCCAGTCTGCGCGAGCGGGTGCTGAGGCTCTACGATGCAGCCTTCGACCGTACCCCCGCCCGCGCTCCCGCCGGGACGATCGAATCGATCGACGCGGAAGCAATGCGCATCGCGCTCGACGGAGCGACGCTGGTAGTAAACGCACGCGCTTCGATCCAAACCCAAAGAAACTAGCCCCCGCCGAGCTGGCCGCCGCCAACGAGCTCAAGCCAGGCATGCTTCTCACCTAGGCGTCCAGAGCAAACCAGCCGAACCGATTCACAGATTTTTTTGTCGGCTTCGTCATCTCGAAAGCTGAGGGCGAAGCCGGAAGATCCCGAGCGCCGAGAAATGCGATGGCGAACAGTAGCATCGCTGCCACGTCGGGCAGAATTGCGATCGCAGAGGCGTGACTGAACACCAGCGCCAGGTAGCCATGCATCGCCCATGCGGCCGGCGAGAGATATGCCAGCGTCTTCATGAACGGCGGAACAACATCCAGCGGCCACATGCATCCACCCAGCATGCCCAGGAACACGCCGATCCACGGGCCCAGCGAGGTGGGCTGTTCGGGAGAACGAAAAACGGTCCCCATCAGGAAGACCAGCGATACCCCGAAACAGATCAACGCCGTGGTGAGCAGAAACAATCCGATCGAATCTCCCCAATGGACGCCGAAAAACCAACGCGCGGTGAGGATAAGAAAAAGCGATTGCACCACCATCTGCTGAAACGGCCCCACCGTGAGCATCGCGAAAAGCTCCCAGGTCCGCGCCGGAGTGGCCAGCAGTCGCTGCGAGAGTCCGCTGCTACGCAGCCGCATTATCGCCAGCGCCGACACGAAACCGTTGATCATCACGAACAACACCAGGTTCGCGGGCGCCGTGTATTGGAATCCAAGCGGCAGCGCTTCCTCCCCGCCGCCGCCCGGATAGTGAACCGGTATCGCGAAAGATTTCGCCCGGTTTGCGAGACGGCTCAGGTCGGCATCGATCGCCGCCCGGATCACGGGCGAGCCGGCGCTCGCGCGGGAAAGGTAAACTTCGAGGTCGCCGGCGCCGCGCCATCCTGGAGGAACAATCACCCCCGCGTTGAGCCGGCCGCGGAACACCGCGATGCGCATTTTCTGCTGGTCGGTATAGCTGCGAATCCGCATGTGCGGATTGGCGGCAATTGCGGAGATCAGCTCACGGCTGGCATCAGTCCCGGCGCGATCGAGGACGCCCACCACCAACGACGGTTCACTGTAGCCGCCCATCGCAATTCCAATGATCGCCATCACCAGGACTGGCATGAGAAACAGCGCGCCGAGCCTGCGCTGATCTCGCCGGGTGCTGGCGCCATTGGCCGCGGAGGCGGCCGCGAGAATGTTTAATCCGGTCCGCATGTCAGGTTATCCGCTGCAACGCCGAGCGCGCCCTGAACGCTGCGAACGCGATGCCGGCTGCGCCAACGATTCCGGTAAACAGCAGCGGTTGCGCGATGGTTGCGAGGCTGCCGCTGCTGCCCGCCGCGGACAGATCGATGAAGCCATAGAACGCCTGGCCGTTCGGGGTCAGGCGGGCGAGCGTTTCAAATATATCCGGAAGGCCCTGGGGCGGGAGGAACTGGCCGCCTACGACCGAGAGCAGAACGATAACCAGAGCGGCCATGCCGGTCCCCTGGTCCGCGTTCTTCGCCAGGCTCATGAGAAAAGCGGTCAGGCCGATCGCCATCAGCACGCTGGTCCCGACCAGCGCGGCAACCGGAAGCGGATTGCCCCACTTGGTGCCGAACAGGATCGAGGTCGCCGCGATCATCACGCCCATCTGGGTAAGCCCGATTATCAACAGCGCGCCAAACTTTCCGGCCAGTATCGCTAGCGGCTCGGCGGGCGATGCCATTAACCGCAAAATCGTCCGGCTGTCGACCTCCGATTGCAGCGCGCGCACGCCGGACAGTACCGCAAACGTCAGGAACAGCACCGTCATCGACGCCGCGAAGAAATCCACCATTCTGAGCGAGCCGCCCGGGGAGAGTGGCGTCACCGACGCGATGGGACGCTGGTCGACTCGTTGGGCGGCGGCGACGCGTTGCAGAAAATCCTGGACCAGTGCGCGCGTCCCCTGCAGCGCGAACTGTGCGTTGCCGGCAGCCAGGATCTCGATCGATCGGGATTTGTCGTCGGCGGCCGCGTTGGCGAAGCCCGGATCGATAACCACCGCACAGTCGACGTCGCGGCGTTCGACGGCGGCTTCCGCCGCCGGCCGCGAGGCAATCCGCCGCACCTCGATTATCTCTTTGAGCCAGGGGCGCTGAACGAAATCGACGAACTGGCGGGAGAGCGCGGAGCCGTCGAGGTCCGCGATCCCAAGACGCATGCGAAGACCCTGCGAACCGGACAACGACAGGCCGATCAGCCCCGTCAACGCCAGCGGGGCGACAACCGCGACGATCAGCGCGGTGTGATCGCGCAGTCGCTGGCGCAGGTCCTTCACGCAAATCAGCCACGCGTGTCGCATGTGGCTCAGTCCCGCAGCGCCCGCCCGGTCTTGCGCAGGAAGACGTCCTCCAGATTCGGCTCGACAACCCTGATGCTCTCCGCGACCAGGCCCGCGTTGAGGAGCGCCGACAACAGCGCGGGCAGGCGATGCGCTCCGTGGTCCGCGAACACGTTGATGTGATCATCCATCACCTGCACCGAGCGCACTCCTTCGAGCCGATCCACCACCGGTACCGCGCCAGTGAGTCCCTCGCCACGGCCGAGGCCGATCTCGATCCGCGCATCCTGACCCAAGTCGGCCACCAACTCGGCGCGAGTACCTTCCACGATGATTTTTCCCGCGTCGATAATGCCGATACGCGCACACAGCCGCTCGGCCTCCTCCATATAGTGGGTAGTGTAGAGAATCGCCGTTCCCGCATCGCGCAACCGTTCTACCAGGTCGAAAATCGCGCCGCGGCTCTGCGGATCCACGCCCACCGTCGGCTCGTCGAGTATCAGGAGCTTGGGCTGATGGAGAATTCCGCAGGCGAGGTTGAGGCGCCGCTGCATGCCGCCCGAAAAGGTACTCGCGAGCTCGTCGGCGCGCGGCGTCAAGCCCACCGCGTTCAGGCCGTTTTCCACCGCAAGGCGGAGACGCTCCCCGCTCAGATCGTACATCCGTCCCCAGAAATTGAGGTTCTCGCGGGCGGTCAGGTCCGCGTACAGAGTGATCGACTGCGGGACGATGCCAATCTGGGCGCGCGCGGGCGGACCGGCGTCGATATCGATGCTGTCGATCGTCACCTCGCCCGCATCGCGCGCGAGGATCCCGGCAATCATCGAGATCGAGGTGGTCTTGCCGGCCCCGTTGGGTCCGAGCAGACCGTAGATTTCACCGGCGTCGATCGTGAAGCTGACGCCGTCGACAGCGACTCGCTCGCCGAAGCATTTTCTCAGCCCGCGCACCTTGAGCATGGCCGACACGATCAACCTCTTGAGACGGCGCTGCAATAGCTGCGGAGGACGATTGCAAGATTTCTGCGGACCGGCTTTCGACCGGAGACCCGCTGGATCTAACCCGTCAATTCGCTCGAAAGAGCCCGCCGAGAGACTCCATCTCGGGACTCGACTGTGCAATCGTCTGCTCCGATGGCGCAACGCAGCAACGCGGCTGCGCCACTTTGATCTACGAGGTGATAGAGGCTGACTCGCCGAAAAACTGTATCGCCTCCGACGCGGGGCCCCGTCATTAATATCGGCGATCGTAGGAGATAGCGCACCAGCACCGCTCCCGCTGGCGGCGCTGGCAGAGCGACCCTCGGTGCCGCGACCCAACTCACAGAAGCATCGGAGGCGCTGCCGAAGTAGCAAGATTTTCCAAGACACCGTTGCCGCGCTGCGCAAGGCTCGATCAGGATTTTGTGATGAGCGGACTTTTCGTTGCTCCGGCGGTGCGGCCGGCGCAGACTGGGAGGTAGATGTCGGCTACCAAAGTATTGATGCCCGGGTCGATCTCAGTGGTCGACTACCGATGTAGTGACGGACCGGCCGATGCGCCGTTCGTCGAATTGCACGGCGGGTTTTCCGTTTCCTACGTGCGCAAAGGCAGCTTCGGCTATCGGATTCGCGGCCAAGCGTTCGAGCTGGTCGCCGGGTCGGTGCTGGTCGGCCATCCGGGCGACGAGTACATGTGCACGCACGACCATTTCCGCGGCGACGAATGCCTGGCATTTCATCTCGCGCCGGAGGTGGTTGAAGCCATCGGTGATCGGACCGAGGTGTGGCGCACCGGAGGCGTCCCGCCGCTCCCCGAACTGATGGTGCTAGGCGAGCTCGCGCAGGCTGCCGCGGAGGGAAGGAGCGATATCGGACTCGACGAGATCGGAATGCTGTTCGCGGCCCGATTTGTCGAAGTCGTCTCCGGGCCGCAAGCGAAGCGCGCCGCAAGCCGGCGAGCGCGACCGCCGCCGCGCGGTGGAAACGGCGCTGTGGATGGACGCGAACTCGCATCAGCCGGTCAACCTCGAGAGCGCGGCGGCCGAGGCCGGGCTCAGCTCGTTTCATTTCCTGCGGCTGTTCGCAAAGGTGCTCGGCGTAACGCCGCATCAGTACCTGCTGCGCTCGCGGCTGCGGCACGCGGCGCGGATGCTGGCCGACGACGCCCGCTCGGTGACCGACGTGGCGTACGACGCCGGGTTCGCCGACCTGTCCAACTTCGTGCGCACGTTCCATCGCGCGGCCGGAGTCTCGCCGCGAAGCTTCCGCCAGGCGGCAAAAGGAGATCGCAAGATCTTCCAAGATTAGCCCGCCGCCGTCCTGCGATGATGACCGCCTGACAAGGAGGTCATCATGTACGACCATATCGGATTGAAAGTAAAAGACGTCGAGGCGAGCGTGCGCTTCTACAGCGCCGCGCTCGCATCGATCGGCCACGTGCTGTGCTCGCGCGATGACAGCAGCGCGAGCTTCGGTCCCGCGGATTCGCCGGCCCTTTACCTGGCCAGGGGTTCGGCAGGTTCTGGTATGCACCTGGCGCTGACGGCGCCCAGTCGCGCCGCCGTCGATCGGTTCCACGCCGGCGGTTTAAAGGCTGGCGGCCGCGACAACGGCGCCCCCGGCCTGCGCGCCGATTACAGTCCCACCTACTACGCCGCGTTCCTGCTCGATCCGGACGGCAACAACGTCGAAGCCGTCTGCCTCAAGGAGAAATAAGGCACGAGGCTGCCCGGCCGGTAACGATGTCGGCCGGGGCAGCACTGATTAATGCGGATTGGTTATGGAGCAGCAATACGAATAGTCAATTGGAATAGTCAGTTCAAATAACTAATCAAGCGTTGTCGAGCCTTGGCAACATACTGTCGATTGCTCGAGACGTTGGAGGATTTTATGGACCTGGAAGGTGGTTGTTCGTGCGGATCGATCCGCTACCGGCTAACCGCGACGCCGCTGATTGTTCACGCCTGTCATTGCCGGGACTGCCAGCGCATCACCGGCAGCGGATTTGTGATCAATGTCTGGATCGAAAAGGAGTTCGTGGAAAGCAATGGGGCAGTTCCGAAATCATTCATGCTCAAAGGAGGCACCGGGAAAGATCACGAGGCATTCTTCTGCGGCAAGTGCGGCACCTATCTGTGGAGCCGCTATGACCTTGCACCCGGCGACGCATTGTTCGTTCGCGCCGGCACGCTCGACCGTCCCGACGCAGTGACGCCCGATGTTCACATCTTCACAAGGAGCAAGCTGCCATGGATCGAGCTTCCACAAGGAGTACGCGCGTTCGAAACTGCATATGCCATCGATCAGGTGTGGTCAGCCGAAAGCAAGGAGCGGCTGCGCCGGCAAACTGCCGCTTCACGCGCGACCGACACGGACGCGCTTCGGTAGGTGTCGCGGGCGGCGGTGCTGGCCGACGTGGCGCGCCGCCGCCCGGGCAGAGTGTGGGCGCTCTCCATCGATTAAGCGGCATCAGCGGCCCAGCGACGGCGGCTCGATAACTCCAAACAGGCCCGTGGAGAAGGTCGCGGGCGCGCGTTTCACCGAGGACGCGCGGCTGGTCGATAGGGGCTGCGGTGCGTGCTGCGCGCCAGGCCGCTGTTACGTCGTGAGGCTTTGCGCTAGGATTCGCCACAGAGAAGCGCAAGCTGATGGAGGGGTAGATGCGGCTCTGCGTTGGCACTTCGAAGGGCATCGTAATTCTCGATCCTGCCCGCGCCACGCCGATCATGGCGCTCGCGGATCCGTCGGCTGTCTGGTGCATGGCGCAGGATTGCGCCGACCCGCAGCTCATCTACGCGGGCGCCACTGCTCACGTGCGCAATCGCGGCGCGCTGTCGCGCTCCGTCGATGGCGGGCGGACGTGGAGCGATATCGCGCCGGGACTCGCGCGCGAGGAGGAAATCTGGGCACTCGCGGCGTCGCCGGAAGTCAAGCATCGAGTCTTCATCGGGACCTCGCACGCGCGGCTCCTGCGCAGCGACGACAAAGGCACCAGCTTCAAGGAGTGTCTCGGGTTCCTGCGCGTGCCGGGACGCGAGAAGTGGTCGTTTCCACCGCCGCCGCATATTCCGCACGTGCGATCGATCTCGTTCGATCCGCGCGACGCCTCCACCATGTACGTTGGCGTGGAAGAAGGCGGGGTCTACCGCTCCCGCGACGGCGGCGAATCGTTCGAGCCGCTGAACGACGGGTTGTACGACGACGTGCATACGGTCGCCGTCGATCCGCGCGATTCGCATCGGCTCTACGCGACCACCGGGCGCGGCTTTTATCTTTCGAAAAATGCGGGCGCGTCGTGGACTCACATTAGGCAGGGCATCAGCCGCAGCTACACCGTTCCGCTGCTGGTGCGCGGCGCCGACGCCGGCGCGATCTACACCGCGGCCGCGGCGGGACCGCCGCCGACCTGGCAGATCAGCGGCGCGGACGCGATGCTGTTTCGCAGCGACGATCGCGGCGAGTCGTTCAAGCAGGTGCGCGCCGACGGAGTGTGGACGCGCGGCATGATCATGCGCCTGCGGCGCGATCCGGAGGGCGGCGAGTTTTTCGGCGTCAGCACCGACGGCAGCGTGCTGCGCGCGGGCAGCAACGGCGCCGGCATCACGGTGATCGCGGAGAAGCTGCCGCCAGCCTACGACCTGGTCACGCTGCCCTGAACGATCGGATCAAGTGCATATCACCTGAGCTCGGGCGGCGTTTGACCCTCGACGACCTTCCTTGCGATGATCGCGGCGGTCGAGCGCGGCACCAGCCGGATCAGGTTCGCGCGCGCCCAGTTGAACCATCCTGAAATCACCGACGGCTTGCGGCCCAACGCCTCGAGCGCGACGCGGACCACGTTGGACGCCGGCTCGCCGTGATCGGCACCCACCACTTCTCCCGCCACCGCTTGAAATTCGGTATGCGTCGGCCCCGGCTCGAGCACGATCACGTCGACGCCGCTGCCGCGCAGCTCGCCCCATAGCGCCTCGCCGAACAGAAGATCGAAACCCTTGGTCGCGCTGTAGACCGCGTGCAGCGGCAGCGGCTGGCGCCCCGCGACCGAGCCCACGACGATCACCGCGCCCCGGCCGCGCTTGACCATCGCGGGCAGGATCTTGCTGGTGAGCACGACCGGCACGGTGCAATTAACCTGCACCATATCGCGCAAGCGATCGGTCGCGAGCTTGTCGAAGCGCCCCGCGTACCCAAAACCGGCGTTGTTCACCAGGATCGCGATCGGAAGATCGGCGACTGCGTCGGCGAGGCGATCGGCGCCGTCGGCGGCGGCGAGGTCGACGGCGACCACCCGGGTCTCGATGCCATACTGTTCGAAGAGTTCCGCCGCGACCGCCTTGAGGCGATCCTCGCGCCGCGCCGCGAGCACGCACGCTACATTTTCGCGAGCGAACGCGCGCGCGAATTCCAGCCCGATACCCGCCGACGCGCCGGTAACCAGCGCCCATTGTCCGTAGCGCTCGCGAAGCCGGTAAGTTGTGTCAGCCATAATTTTCCTCCCGCGGCATCGAGCCCCAAACGTCGCGACCGCGCGCGCGTTCGCGCCGAGTCTAGCAATTCAAGGCGAATCAAAGCGAAAAGCGTGCTGAAAAGTCGGCTTGACCGGGTGATTATCCGGATGTTGACACGAAACGAGGGAAGGGCAAATATTGAGGCGACGTGACAGACCGGTACTTGACCGAATTAGGCTGACACTTTCGACCATTTTGTTCATGTGGAAAGTGATGCGATCATTCTTGGAATCGTACTGGAATCACCTGGAATTTCAGCAAGTGTGTAAATATTTGATATATCTACGCTTTCAACCCATTTTGAGTGGTCGTTCCGAATGTGTCCACTGCGATTCCAAGAATGATCATCGCACTTTCTCTCGCGTTCCTTCGTACCAGTGTGTAGAATCACGATACAGAACCGAATGCGATACGAACTCAAACCACCTATCGACTCGCGCGATAGGGCGATTGATCTTGCTCTTTTGGCGTACATCCTGAAGGGCGCTGCTCCGTTCTATGGGCGCACCAAGTTGCAGAAAACTACATTTCTTGTGGAATTTAACCTCGCGCGAGGTGGCTTGACAGGCCCGCGATTCAGCTTTTTCAGATACAACAATGGCCCGTTCAGCCGCGAGCTTTGGGATGCCTACGACCTTCTGCATAATCGCGGATTTGCGAAGCAAGCTGATCAACCTGGTTTAACTGAACGGGGAAATGTACTTGCAGAATTTGCGAGTGAACTCTGCGACGAAGCAAATCGGAAGTTCTTCGCGCGACTAGACGCTACGCTCGAAGACTGTCAACCGCGTAAGGGCGCGCAGTTGATGCGCTCAATTTATAAAATGGAACTCCCGATCGATCACAAGTCGATCAAGGTTGAAGATATACCAATCGGCGTCGATTTAATTGTTCCGACAGGTGAGCCGAGTTTGCACGTACCAGCAGATCTTCAGCGTTTGCTGGTCGAAGAACTTGAACTTACTGAAGAAAGGCTTGCAAAGGCGCGTGAACGGACTCCGAGCATCTTGACTAACTTCGCTCGCACAATCCTTACGTCCGAGCGTCGGCAATCCGCATAAAGCGCGCGATCGTTATTCCCAAGTACGGCGCTAACTGTTCTGCGACTCCGCGACGATCATCGCGCGAGCTGTTCTTTACGACTTCCCGCACGATCTCATCTACTGACCATCCGTGCGCCAGCGCCAACTCAACGACCGCCTTGGGGTCGTGCCCGTAGCGCTCTAGCGCTATCCGAAACGCGACGCTCGTCCCCTTCTCCATTTTTTCCATGCGTTTAACCGGCCCTGTGATAATCATGGTAATGCCGGTTTGCTGAGAAAGTCAACATTGGTAAAGTGGCGCTCGTCAGGCTGTATACACGCTGGCGGTGGTGAGAATGCGGTGAACGCATGTTTATCAACGCGCACAAGGGGTTGCCGAGCTATACGGCTCGCTTTACACGATACTTGATTCGCAGGGTTCGAAATGGCAGAGTCAATACCTCTGTATTGGAGCGCATAAATATGGCAAACAAATTATCTATGCCGCTTGCATCGTGGGAAGTGCTGAAAAAGATTATTCGCGCTTACGGTCAGGTTGAAGCTGATGAAAAGCCGACGGTTGAAGGGGTTGCCAAATTGGCCGGAATGCTTCGGCCTGCCGTGAGTGCAAACAACAACTTCCTCCGCGACATTGGCATCATCACTGAAGGTGAAAACAAACCAAGTTTGCTGGGTTCGAGGCTCGCGCAAGCGCTCGCTATGGAGAACGCACCCCTGATAATCGCGACGCTTCAAGAGATTGTGCGGGTCAATCCGATATTGAGTAAGTTTGTTGCGATGGTGCGTGCACGCGGAGACGTAAATATTGACCTTCTGAGGGGTGAGATTGCCCTCGCCGGAAATGTGACCGACAAAACCAAACAGGGCGGGGCCACAAAAGCGATTCTAGATTTGCTTCAAGAGGCCCGATTGATCGAGGTTCGAGATGACCTCGTGAGACCAATTAGTGGAACGGCCATGGACAAGCCGAACCATGAAGCAGGGAATCCTCCGTTGCCGAGGCGTACCGCTGAAGAAGAACAACTGCGGCGGTCCGTTGACGAAGCTGAAGCCCTTCGTATGATCCCGATACCCTTGGGTGCCTCGCGGCGAGCCTATCTTCAATTGCCTGAGGACTGGGACACAAACGAATTGCCAAAACTTCTCAAACTTTTGCAGATAGCTCTCGGAGACGATTTTGAAGAAGAGAAAAAGTAACGCCGCGATCCGTTGTAGCGAATCGCGGCGCGTGAAGCATTTCCCGCCCCTGAGAGAGGGCAAAGGACGGTGGTGCTCAGTGCCTAAAATAGGCGCGTCATAGACTAGCGGCCCCTTCGTGGGGCCGCAATCTTCTTCTTTTTGGCTCTTATTTCTGCCGTCTGTTTTTTGATCTTTTCCAACTCTTGATCGATTTCGTTCTTTCGGCGTCGATACCAGGCGCTTCATAAATTCCTCAAAGCCGAGTCCGCCTGACGACATTGCGAGTGATTTGCCCACGCCTCCACTTTACCGCAGGCGAAGCCGGACGGCTACACGCGTGAAAGTAAAGCGCGGAAGATGTCCGGATTCTCGCGATGATTGTACCGGAACGTAAATTCGTTCAGATACAGCGGCAAATATTGCTTGCTCACCTTGTGGTAGGAACCGACAATTCCGCGCTTGAGCAGGCTCCAGAAGCCTTCGATCGTGTTCGTATGGATCGCGCCGACTACGTATTGCTTTTGCTGATGGCTGACCGTCTGATGCGGATAGCCAATGTCCGTGAGATGGCGGTATTGCGGATTCTCATCGGTCGCCATTAGCGTGACGCGCTTGGAAACCGCTTCCTCGACGAAATTTTGAAGCGTGTTGAATCCGGCTTCCTCAACCATCTGAGCGACGACATTCCCCTTGCGGCTGATGGCTCCGAGAACCATCGTCTTGTTGCTCAAATGCCCGCCCTGAGCGTGACTGCGCTTGCTGTAGTGCCGCCACTTGTCCTTGCCGCCGATCCAGGCTTCGTCCGCTTCAACCTCGCCCATCAATTTCTCGAATGTCTCGTTCTTCATCGCGGCGCGGATGCGCGTGCACATATACCAAGCGGTCTCGTACGATCCGCTTCCGATTTGGCGATGAATTTGTAAAGCGCTCATTCCCTTCTTGGACTGGCACATCAGGTAGGCGACCTGAAACCACGTCACCAACGGATATTTGGTGTTCTCGAAAATCGTTCCGGTGATCACAGATAAGCGGTAGCCGTTCTTGTTGCACTTGCGGCACTGCCAGTGCCACGGCTTCTTGGCGACCTCGTGGACGTGGTTGTCTTTGCATCGCGGACATACCACGCCATTGGGCCAGCGCAGGTCGCGCAAATAGGCTTTGCAGGCATCTTCCGTCGAGAACCGAGCCATCGTCTCGGCCAGCGTCATAGCGGGGCTGTACGGTCAACGGCTTGGGCGCTTTCTTCTTCTTGTCCATGATGCACAGAATCTAGCGTGATTTCACGTACCGTGTCAAGTGCCGGATAATCACCCTTGACCGGTAGCGAAAGAAAAGCGAAACTAGAGTCATGCCGAACCACGCCAGCGCCATCCTGCCGCTCCACTCCGATGCTCACGAGAGTATCGCGCCGACGCGCGGCGTCGAGTTCATCGAGATGCCGGTGCGGCAAATCCTCAATCACTCGGTCAGCGCGCGGATGCCGTTTCGATGGACGATCAATCCGTATCGCGGGTGCGAGTTCGGATGCGTGTACTGCTATGCGCGCTACACCCACGACTTTCTCGAGTTGCGCGATCCAATGGACTTCGAGCGGCGCATCTTCGTCAAGCGGATGGCCGCCGAGGTGTTGGCGCATACCCTGGCGCGCACGCCGATCGGCACCGACGCGATCGCGATCGGCACCGCGACCGATCCGTATCAGCCCGCGGAGCGCAAGTTCGGCCTCACGCGCTCGATGCTCGAGGTGTTCGCGCAAATCTCGGGCCTCGATCTTTCCATCACCACCAAGTCAGCGCTGGTCACGCGCGACCTGGACCTGCTGATGAAGATTAACCGGCGCTCGAAGCTGTCGGTGAATTTTTCCCTGATCACGCTGAGCCGGCGCTTGCAGCGCACGCTCGAGCCGCGCGCGCCGCGGCCCGGTCTGCGGCTGCGCGCGCTGTTCGAGCTCGCCCGCGCAGGCATCCGCTGCAATGTGCTGATGATGCCGATGATTCCGGGGCTCACCGACGATCCGGCGGCGATCGAAAAGGTGATTGCCGCGGCGCGACGCGCGGGCGCCAGCGGAGTGTGGTGGCGGACGTTGTTCCTGCGCCAGGCGGCAGCGCGCCGCTTCATTCCGTTCGTCAAGGAAAATTTCCCGCATCTCGCCGATCGCATCGACGCTATCTACGGGCGCTCCGCCTACGCGCCCGCCGCGTACGACGATCGGATGCGCGTGATATTCGATCGAATCCGACGCAAGTACGGCTTCGAGACTTCGCGCGAAGGCGACTCCGACGTCCGCGCCGCCGCCGCGGCTCAGCCGGTTCAGTTGGAGCTCGCGACCCTCACGCTCGCCTCGGGTACAGCCTCGAATTCGAGCTGAACCTCGACCTGGATTTCGGGTATTTTCAGCCGCTTCAATTTGGGACTATTCGTATAGAGCTGCTCGCTCCATAGCAGCGAGTGGCTCTGCCGGTCCGTCTTCGGGGCGGCTCCGAAAATGCGCGCGGCCGCCTGCCTCGCGGGGCACACCCCTTGCTTTTGGTGGGCGCGCCGAGTGCGGGCAGCGCCGGGAATTGGAGCGCAGAGGAGTGAAACCCGATGGCTGCCTCGCTGGTGAGCAATCAAATGCCCGTTTTCTCGGCATATAAGCCGCTCGACGGTGTCTTCGACGAAATGTTCGCGCCCGATCTGTCGACCCGCGACGGATGCGCTCCGATCGCATCGCGGCTGCTCGCGATGGAGGGTGCGCCGCTCGAAGATTTGCGCGCGCAGGCCGAGCGGATGCTGCTGCGCATGGGCGTCACCTTCAACGTCTACGGCGACAACGCAGGCACCGAGCGCATCTTCCCGTTTGATCTGATCCCGCGCGTGATCGACGCTCCCACCTGGGCGACACTCGAGGCGGGGCTGATCCAGCGCGTGCGCGCGCTCAACGCATTCATCGCGGACGTCTATGGCGACGGGCATATCCTCAAGGACGGCCTGGTGCCGCGCGATCTGATCCACGAATCCTCGCAGTTCCGCCGCGCCGCGGTCGGAATCAAGCCTCCGCTCGGCGTGTTCATCACGGTGTCGGGAATCGACCTGGTGCGCGGCGCGGACGGACGCTTCTACGTGCTCGAGGATAACTGCCGCACGCCGTCGGGCGTCTCCTACGTGATCGAAAACCGCCTGGTGATGACGCGCCTGCTGCCGGGGCTGATTCGCGCGTGCCGGGTGCGCAGCGTCGAGGGCTATCCGGCGGATTTGCTCGCGAGCCTTTCCGAGCTGTCGCCCTCGGGAACCAGCCGCCCGACCATCGCGCTGCTGACGCCGGGCCCGTACAACTCGGCGTTCTTCGAACACGTCTTCCTCTCGCAGCAGATGGGCATCGAGCTGGTCGAAGGCCGCGATCTGGTGTGCGTCGATCACAAGCTGTGGATGAAGACGGTGCACGGGCTCCGGCAAATCGACGTGCTCTATCGCCGCGTCGACGATGATTTTCTGGACCCGGTGGTGTTCCGCCCCGACTCGATGCTGGGCGTGGCGGGAATCACGGCAGCGATGCACGCGGGCAGCGTGGCAGTGGCCAACGGACTCGGCACCGGTATTGCGGATGACAAGGCGGTCTACTCGTACACGCCCGAGATGATCCGCTACTACCTGGGCGAGCAGCCGATCCTGCCGATCGTCGAGACCTACCTGATGCGCGATCGCGACGCGCGCGAGATGGTGACACGTGATCTCACCCGTTACGTGATCAAACCGACCGGCGCCTCGGGCGGCTATGGCGTCGTGATTGGACCGAAGGCCACTGAGCAGGAGCTACTGGAGACGCGGCAGCGAATCGAAAAGGATCCGACCGGCTACATAGCGCAACCGGTGATTCAACTTTCGGCGCATCCAACCCTCACCATCAACGAGATCGACGGGAAACCGGAGGTGGCGCCGCGCCACGTCGATCTGCGTCCCTTCGTGCTGATGGGCGCCAAGCCGCGTGTGCTGCCCGGCGGACTGACGCGGGTCGCACTGCGCGAAGGATCGCTGGTGGTTAATTCGTCGCAAGGCGGCGGCAGCAAGGACACCTGGGTACTGGGCGCATAATGCTCCGGCGGGTCGCAAATCATTTGTTCTGGGCCGCTCGCTACATCGAGCGCGCGGAATGGCGCGCCCGCCTGGTCGACGTGAATTACCATCTGTTGGTCGAGAGTCCCTCGGGCGCCGCGGCCGACACTTCATGGACCCCGCTGCTGGCGATCACCGGCGACCGTGAGGCGTTCGCCGAGCACTACCAGACCGCCGACGAAACTTCGGTATTGACGTTCCTGACCTTCGACGAAAGAAATCTCTCCTCGATTCGCGGGTGCGTAAACTTCGCGCGCGAAAATTGCCGCGCGCTGCGCCATCTTATTTCCTCCGAGCTGTGGCTGGAGATAAACACGCTGTATCTCGACTTCCAGAGCTGGACGCCGGGAATTCTGGAATCGGGCGGCGTGTACGGATTCTTCGCCGAATTGCGCGAGCGCTTCTATCGCATCGCGGGCGTTATCCATAACACCATGCCGCGCGACATCGGCTACGATTTCCTGACCGTGGGCCGCATGCTCGAGTGCGCGGAAAATATTTCGCGCCTGCTCGACGTGAAGTATCATTTCCTGCTGCCGCGCCTCGAAGACGTGGGCGGTCCGATCGATCTGTCGCAGTGGGCCGCGCTGCTGCGCAGCGCGTCGGCACTCGAGGCGTATCGCAAGGTGTATGGCAACGCGATCAGGGTGAGCCAGGTGGTCGAGATCCTGTTGTTCGATTCCACCTTTCCGCGTGCGGCCCGCTTCTGTATCGACAATCTGGAAAGGGCGCTGCGCCAGGTTGCCACGCCCGAGCAGGCCGCGGGAACGAACCTAGAGCCGATCGCCCGTGCGCTGCCCAGCGACGTGCTCGCGACGCGTTTGCGTGAAGGGACGGCAAAGGAAGTAATCGAGGGCGGGCTGCATGACTACATGCTATGGATCCAGGAAGAGTGCGCGCGTATTAGCGATGCGGTGTTCGCGGAGTATCTAAGGTTCGAATGAGATGCGTTTCCGGATCAGGCACGTCACCCGGTTTGTCTATGAAAGCCCGGCTTACGAATCGCACAACGAGATCCGGCTGGCGCTGCGCCCGAGTCCCGGACAGAAGACGCTAGGCTTCAAGCTCGACGTGATGCCGCAGTCGGCGGTCATCGAGTTCAAAGACTCCTTCGGCAATATCGTTCATGCCATCTCGACGCATCAGCCGCATCGCGAGCTGGTGGTGGTCGCCGATTCGCTGGTGGACCGGATGGCGCCGCGTCCGATCGGAACCCCGCGGCGCCCGTTCAGCGATTTTCTCGCCGGCGACGAAATTCGCTCGCAGGAGGAATACGACTTCCTTCATCCCAGCCGCCTGGTCCCTTCGAGCGAACCGCTGAAGAAATTTTTCTGGATGGTGCGGCCGTCGTTGAACGAGTCGGTCCCCGGCTATGTCGGCAGGGTGATCCAATACATTAACGGCCAGTTCGCCTACGAACCGGGAAGGACCACTGTATTTTCCGACGCCGATCAGATTCTCACCGAGGGCGCCGGCGTATGCCAGGACTTCGCGCATCTCACCATCGGGGTGCTGCGTCTGGCAGGCGTTCCCGCGCGTTATGTGTCGGGCTACTATGCGCCGTTCACCAACGAACAGGAGCAGCAACGCCCGCTCGGTGCGCAAGCGACGCATGCGTGGGTAGAGGCGCTGCTGCCTGAGGCGGGATGGACCGGATTCGATCCCACGCACGGCGGCCGGACCACCGACCGGCACATCCGCGTCGCGGTCGGACGCGACTACGCCGACGTCTCTCCGTTGCATGGCGTGTATCGCAGCGCCGGCAGCAAGCAGACCATGCTCGTCGCGCTCGATATCACGCCGGAAATCCAGGAGCCGCCCCCCGACGCTACACGAAGCGACCAGTGACACCATCAGGTCGACAACCTGCGCGGCATGAATTTCATCGATCGCGAAGACTGACCCCGCATAGCCACAGGAGCACGGCGCCAGACGTAACCACACTGGCGGCGCAATCATTGTTTGCTACTGATGAATCACCCCAACTGACGAATCGCCGCGGCTGATGAATTGCTGCGCGTTGGCGCGTACGTTATAACCAGTCGCCAAGCACCTGCTGTAACGGTTGAGAGTGGATCACAGGCATCTCCCACGCTGGCGCCGCGCCGCGCGAGCATCAAGCGGAACACTGTTCGCGATAGTCCTCAGTGCGTGGGCGGTTTGCGCCGGCGGATGTACCCATCTGCTTGAAACCAACGCCGACGCGCTCCCCGGCCGGATGGATTACGAGGGCTTCTCGTTCGAGCGGCCGCAAGGTTCCGACTGGTACATGACCAACGCGCCGGCGGAATCGACCTTCGCCGAGTTCAAGAAGCGCTCCGACGGCAGCGAAGCGATGATACGCGTGGCCCACGTTCAGACCCCGGAACCGATCCAGAACCTCGACCAGCTATTTGAATACGCGAGCAATCTACCCGGCGAAAATCCCCAGGTGCGCGTCGAGGCCGGCCACGGCGCAACCTGCGCGCGGTATAGTGGCCGCTCGGCACTGACCGTCAACTACGCGGACGCCAGCGGGCAATATCAGAATCGGATGCTCACCGACGAGGACAGTCTCGAGTGCCTCGATCCGCAATTCTCCGGCGAGCTGTTGGCGTTCACTTATTCCCAGCGCAGCAAACAAGGCGGCGACGCCGAGGGCTCGCAGGAAGCCGACGCGTTCATCCACAGCATCAAGTTCAACCCGGCTCAAGCCGCACCGCCGGCAAGCTCGGAACCCGAGACGCAGACAGCGGCTGCGACGCCATCCAAGTTAGCGACCGCTGACGCCCAGCAAACGGCGAGCGCCCAAGTCCCGAAGCCGACGAGCGCTGACTCGCAGCAAACGGCGAGCACTGAAGCGCCGAAGGACACCGGCACTCAAGCGCCCCAGGCGTCGAACGTGGCAGTACCGAGTACGGCGGACCTCGCAGCCACGCAGCCTGCAGAATTACCGCAAACGGCGAGCGTCGCGGCGCCGCAGACACCGAGCGCCGCCGCGCCCCAAACTGCAAACGTCGAATCGCCGATGACGCCGAGCGTCGAGGCGCCCCAGGTAGCGAGCGTCGAAACGCCAACGGCACCGAGTGTCGAGACGATCCTGGCGCCCAGCGCCAAAACGCCGAAGCACGCGAGACGGCGCGCGGAAAAGCATGCAAAGCACGCCGCATCGATCAGGATGGCGAGCGCCGAAGCGCCGCATCAGAAGGGACGACGCTCGACGAGTCACAAGCGAGGACGAACGCTGAGTCGCTCGAGACACGCCGTCATCGCGTCGAGCGCGGAACCAACCGAAACGAAGAGTGCCGAACCGCAAACGGCGAATGCCCAATCAGCCCAAGCCGCGAACGCCGAATCGGCGCAAGCGGCGAACGCTGAACCAGCAAAGACTGCGAGCATCGCAGCGCCCACGGCGACTGAGGCAATCGCGAAGACTCCTGCGGCAGTGGCGCCCTCGACGAGTGAGGCGACGGCCGCGACACCGCCTCCAATGACGGCTGCCATACCGCCTACGACCAACGGCGCATCGGCACCGGAAACCGCGGCTGCGATGCCGCCGCCTGCGGTGTCAGTCCAAGCGCCGCCTGAGACCGCATCCGCGATGCCGCCCGCCGTCGCGATCCCGGAAGCCGAAGCGCCGAAGTCGACGGAAGCTGACGCGCCCAAAACTGCAGAGGCCGAATCCGATCTGCAAGATCCGACCATGGAACGGTGAACCTTCGCCGAGCCGTCCACGGCGCGACGCGAACCGCGGCATATCGGAGCAATTACCGAAAGGATTTGGTGCGCGGGGCGGGACTTGAACCCGCACGGTATTTCTACCACCAGCCCCTCAAACTGGCGTGTCTGCCGTTCCACCACCCGCGCGCTGCAAGCGATAGCGAGGTCGTGAGGGTGACGCGCCTTTAGGGCGGCGCAGCCTTAATAAATCAAATCAATCAGGTGCGCGGCTACTTCGTCGACGGTGTCGCCGGACTGCCCGGATTTGCGGGCGCCGCCGGAGCGGCCGACTTGGGCGCCATCTTCTGCGGCATCACGCTTCGCGGCGCCGATGAAAACGGATGATCGAAGATGCTGCCGGTCGCGCGCTGCGTCGACGAATACGCCAGGAACATCGAGGTCAGGAAAAACACCACCGCCAGCGCACCGGTCGCCTTGGTAATCACACTGCCCTGTTGGCTGGCGCCGAACTGGGTCTGGCTGGAGCCGCCGAACACCGCGCCGATGTCCGCGCCTTTGCCCTGCTGCAACAGGATCACGATGGTCAGCGAGATGCAGACCAGGATGTGAATCGAGATGACCAGCGTGTACATCTTTTACTTCGACCAACCGGACTTCAGACGATACGCGCCCTTACGATCCGCGCGAACGAGTCAGCCTTTAAGCTTGCGCCTCCGACCAAAGCCCCGTCAATATCGGGCTTGGAGACCAACGAGTCAACATTGTCGGTCGTGACGCTGCCGCCGTACAGGATGCGGACCTCGTGGGCGGCTTCGCGGCCGTAGCGCTCGACCAGAGCGCCGCGGATTGCGCCGTGCACATGCTCGGCCTGCTCGGGCGTCGCGTTGCGCCCAGTGCCAATCGCCCATACCGGTTCATAGGCGATCACGACGCGGCGGATGTGCTCGTCGGGAATGCCCTCCAACCCGAGCTCGAATTGGCGCAGCACCACTTCCAGCGTGCGGCCGCCGTCATGCTCCTCGCTGGTTTCGCCGACGCACAAAATCGGGGTGAGGCGATGGCGCACCGCCGAGAGCATTTTGTGGCGGATGAGCTCGTCGGATTCTCCGAACACGTGGCGGCGCTCCGAATGGCCCAGAATGACGTGCGTCACGCCAAACGGCTGCATCATCGGCGCCGAGATTTCGCCGGTAAACGCGCCCTTGTCCTCGAAGTGCATGTTCTGCGCTCCGAGCGCGATCGACGATCCGGCCAACGCCTGCGAGACCGCGGGAATCAGAATCGCCGCCGGCGCGACCATCACGTCGCGGTCGCGCGCGAGCGTGGCGGCGTCGCGATCGAGGTCGGCGCGCAACGCGGCGATCAGCGCGCGCGCCTCGAACGCGGTCAGGTTCATCTTCCAGTTGCCCGCGATTAATTTCCTGCGCATGAGAACCTCCACGCGGGCGCGCGGCGCGATGCCACCGCGCGCGTCCATTCGATCCGACCCGATGCGATCAGGCTTCCAGCGCCTTCACGCCGGGCAGTTCGATACCTTCCAGAAACTCCAGTGTAGCGCCGCCTCCGGTCGAGATGTGCGTGAACTTCTTCGCCCACGGCGCATCGCCAAGCGCTGCCGCGGTATCGCCGCCGCCGATCACCGACTTTACTCCCTCCAGGTTGGCCAGCGCCTCCCCGACTTTCAGCGTGCCGGCCGCGAACGCTGGGATCTCGAAGAAGCCCAGCGGGCCGTTCCAGATGACCGTGCGCGCGCCCTTGAGCTCCGCGATGAACGCGTCGACGGTGGCCGGCCCGATGTCGAGCCCCATCGCGCCCTCCGGAATTGTGCTAACCGTGGTGCCGGTTGCGTCCGCTTCCGGCGCCGCCGCGACGACGTGATCGATAGGCAGCACGATGCGAACCCCGCGCTTGTTCGCGGCGGCCATCAACTCGCGCGCGAGTTCCAGCTTGTCGTCCTCGACGCGCGAGCTTCCCACCGCGACGCCGCGCGCCTTGAGAAACGTGTACGCCATCGCGCCTCCGATCAGGATGGCGTCAACCTTGGTCATCAGGCTCTTGATGACGCCGATCTTGTCCGAGACCTTGGCGCCGCCCAGAATCGCGACCGCCGGCCGCGCCGGATTGTCGGTGACCGCGCGCAATGCCTCCAGCTCGCGCATCATTAGAAAGCCCGCCGCGCGCTCCGCGATGAACTTCGTGACGCCGACCGTCGACGCGTGCGCGCGATGCGCGGACCCGAACGCGTCATTCACGTATGCCTGCTTGCCGCGCGCGAGCTCGTGCGAGAAGTCGCGATCGTTCGCCTCTTCCTCGCGATGGAAGCGCAGGTTCTCCAGCAGGATCGCGTCGCCCGGCTTGAGCGCCTCGAGCATCTTGAGGGTGGTATCGCCGATACTGTCCGGCGCCAGCGCGACCTTCTGTCCGAGCGCGATCGTCAGATACTCGGCGACCGGCTTGAGGCTCAGCTCAGCGCTGCGCTCTTTCGGACGTCCCAGGTGCGAGCATAGTACCGCCGTGCCGCCGTGGCTGAGAATGTAACGGATGGTATCGAGGCTCGCGTCGATGCGCGCCGGATCGGCGATCTTGCCTTCCTTCAGCGGCACGTTGAAGTCGCATCGCACGAGCACCCGCTTGCCCTTGAATTGAAGACTGGTAATTGGAATCGAGGGCATCGCGGCTCATCCTCAAGCGCGCCGACGCCCGGCTAGATCCGGTCGGCGACGTAGGCGGCGATGTCAGCGAGCCGGTTCGAGTATCCCCATTCGTTGTCGTACCAGGAGAAAACTTTTGCCAGTCGCTTGCCCATCACCTTGGTCAGCGGCGCGTCGTAGATCGACGACGCAGTGCTGCCGTTGAAATCGCTGGAGACCAGCGGCTCGTCCGAGTACACCAGGATGCCCTTGAGCTTGCCGTCGGCCGCTGAGCGCATCGCGGCGTTGATCGCGTCGATGTCCACGTCGCGCTCGAGCACGGCGGTAAGATCGACGATCGATACGTTGGGCGTCGGCACCCGAACCGCGATTCCGTCGAGGCGTCCCTTGAGCTCCGGGAGCACCAGCCCAATCGCCTTGGCCGCGCCGGTCGACGTCGGCACCATCGAGAGCGCCGCAGCGCGCGCGCGCCGCAAATCGCTATGCGGTCCGTCCTGGAGGTTCTGATCGGAAGTATAGCCGTGCACCGTGGTCATCAATCCGTGCACGATGCCGAAGCTCTCGTGCAAAACTTTGGCGATCGGCGCCAGGCAGTTGGTGGTGCACGATGCATTGGAGATGACGTCGTGCTTTTTCGGATCGTAAGCGCTCTCGTTGACGCCCAGGCATAAGGTTACGTCGGCGCCGTCGGCAGGAGCGCTGATGACGACCTTCTTCGCGCCGGCGCCCAGATGCAGCGCGGCCTTCTCGCGCGCGGTGAACAGCCCCGTCGACTCGACCACCACCTGCACCCCCAGCCTGGCCCACGGGAGCTTGGCCGGGTCGCGCTCCGCGAGCACCTGCAGCGGCTTACCGTCGACTACGATCGTCGAGCCCTCGGCTTTCACCTGATGCTTGAGCGCGCCGTGTATCGAGTCGTGCTTGAGCAGATGCGCCAAGGTGCGCGCGTCGGTGATGTCGTTGACGGCAACGATCTCGAGGTCCGGTTTCTGGTACGCCGCGCGGTAGAACATCCGGCCGATTCGGCCAAAGCCATTGATTCCGACCTTAATCGCCAAGGGTCGTATCCTCCCTCATGGGAAATCGTAATAAGGAACTGTGAACCTTAGATAAGAGGCGGCCATCGATTCAACCCCGGCCAAACCTCACTGCCGCTCTAATTTAAGACCGATCCAAATTTAAGATCAATTTAAAACTATGCCCATCGCGGCATCAACGCGAATCCCGCGCGCCGCAACTAACGTCCACGCGCCGGAACGCTCACTGGTTTTGACTTGCGCGAAATCCATATAATGAATTCAATTCACGGCTGGCTGGCGGTGTATGCTCCCTCAGGCGAGTGCGGGTTTGGGTGTGGTGGATTTGGTGCTGGGCACGGGACCGGTGGTCGCCGTGGTCCTGTGGATTCTCGTCGCATTCTCGGTCGGAAGCTGGGGAATCATCCTTTACAAGCTGGTGCAGATTTCGCGTGCGCGGCGCGAGTCGGAACGCTTCATCGCGGTGTTCTGGGAATCGAAGAATCTGCAGACCATCCACACCGCGAGCGTCGGGCATATCCGCAGTCCCGTCGCGCAGGTGTTTCGCGCCGGCTACCAGGAACTGATCCAGCTTACGCGCGCCAAGCGCCAGGCGGTCGGCGCCGAGGGTGGATTCTCGACCGACCTGGGCGGCGTGGAAAACGTCTTGCGCGCGATGAAGCGCCAGGAGAACGTCGAGCTCACCAAGCTCGAGAGCGGCCTTGCGTTCCTGGCCGCGACCGCCTCGACCTGCCCGTTCATCGGATTGTTCGGCACCGTATGGGGAATCATGACGGCGTTCCTCGGCCTGAGCGCGGCGCACACTTCCAATATCCAGGCAGTCGCTCCCGGAATCGCCGAGGCGCTCATCACCACCGCGATCGGCCTGGTCGCCGCCATTCCGGCCCAGCTCTTCTACAACTACTTTACCGCGCGAGTGCGTGTGCTCGCCACCGAGATGGACAACTTCACCGCTGAATTTCTCAACATCGCTGAACGTCACTTCCTTTCCTAGCGGCGCGGCGCAATGGCAGGCGAATCGGGACAGCGCGGGAATCTGGTTTCCCAAATCAACGTCACTCCGCTGGTCGACGTGATGCTGGTGCTGCTGGTCATCTTTATGATCACCGCGCCGATCATCCAGCAGGGCGTCGAGGTCAGTCTGCCCAAGGTTAAAGCCTCGGCGCTGGCCGGCAAGGAAGAACAGTTCGTAGTTTCGATCACCCGCGACAATCAGATTTATCTCAATGACGCGAAACTTGACGCCGACGAATTGACCACCAAGCTGCAGGCGATTTCGCAGGAGCGTCCTGACCGCGAGGTCTTCATTCGCGCCGACGAGCAGGTCACCTACGGCGAAGTGATTCGCACCATGGCGGCGATCAAGGCCGCCGGAATCGAGAACGTCGGGATGGTGACGGAAATGCCGTCGGGCGGCGCTAACGCGAGCGGAGACAAACCCGGGCGTGGCACGCCAGGACCATAGAGGCAACCCACTGCCGTCGCGCGCGGGATACTTCGCGGCGATCATAATATCGGCACTCGGCCACGCGGCGCTGTTCGCGCTGGTCTTCTTCATCGCGCCGCGCTACCTGCATTCGGAGGAGGCCGCGCCGCCGGCATACACCGTCAAGATCGTCGACAGCCTCCCCGCTGGCGACCTGGGAACGCATCTGCCGCGATTGGCGCCGCGCAAGGCCGAGCAGATCGCGAAGGCCGACGTGCCGAAGCCCGCGGAGCCCGCCGTCGAGGCGCCCAAGCCGGAGCTCGCGCCCGACGCCGACAAGAACGCGATCACGCTCGCGACCACCATCGCCGCGACGCCTACGCCGACCCCGACGCCCGAGGCCGTCGCGCCCACTCCCGAGCCCAGCGAATCGCAAACCCCGGCCGCGACGCCGCATCCGACTCCCAAGCCGGCGCCCGCTGCGAAGCGCTCGCCCAGGGCCGCCCCGTCGATCGTGATTGCCAGGGCGGAGGCGACGCCAAGCGTCAGTCAGCGCCTGGCGAAATTGCGCCAACAATTATTGAAAGAAGATCTGAAACGCGCGAAGGCCAAGGCTGCAGAAGAAGCGGCGGAGGGCGACGACGATGACGAGCCCGACGAGGCGCCGACTCCGGCCGCCGCCCGCCCCAGCGGCGGAGGTCCGGTGGCCGCCAACGTCGCCAGCGAAGGCCACGGAATGGGAATCGGTCCCGGCTCCGGCAGCGCGGGGATTCAACAGGACCTCGATTTTCTGCTCTACTATCAGCAGGTGCAGGATAAAATAAAAAAAGCGTGGACCTTCACCAGCGGCTCGAGCGAACTCACTGCGACGGTGACCTTCGCGATCGGCCCCGATGGCACGCTGACCGGCGTGAAAATCGCCAAAGGCTCCAACGACGCCGCCTTCGACGATTCCGTGCTGCGCGCGATTCGCCGCGCCGCGCCGTTTCCGGCGCCACCTGAAAAATATCGCGACCAGTGGGCGGGTGGCATCGAAGCGCTGTTCAAGCTCGGCGAGTTAAAGAGCTAGAATCCTGGTGGACCGGAGTTGGTGATGGAGGTGCGGATGCGGGCCGGGCGTCGCAATGTTCTCGTCTCGATGAATTCACCCGCGTCGCTTTTCATGTCGATCATCCTGAAGCGCCTGATGCCGGCTCTCGCCGCCGCCCTGCTCGTCCTCCTCACCGCGCCGCGCGCCTTCGCGCAAATCAAGATGAGCATCGTCGGTCCCGGCTCGCAGCTTTCGAGCATCGCGGTCTCAGGACTTAAGAGCATCACTGGCGACGACGACCATCGCCTCTCCGCCGAATTCGTCGCGACCCTCGCGCGCGATCTCGAGCTGTCCGGATATTTCCGCATCATCAGTCCGCACGCCTACATCGAAGATCCGCAGACCTCGGGATTCGAGCTTGGCCAGTTCAATTTTGCCGATTGGACTTCGATCAACGCCGACTTCCTGGTCAAGGGCTCAGTCGCCAACGACGGCTCCGGCACCAAGCTCACTGCGTATCTGTATGACGTCGCACAGCAGCGTCGCATGATGGGCAAAACTTTCAGCGGCACCGCCGCCGACGTGCCGCGGATGGCGCGACGCTTCGCCGATTCGATCCTCGAAGCCACCACCGGCCAGCGCGGCCCGTTCGACAGCATAATGGCTTTCGTCTCCCGACGCGGCAGCCGCTTCAAGGAAATCTACACGCAAACCATCGACGGCCAGGATCTCTTTCGCCTGACCGACAATCCCACTATCAACCTGTTTCCCTCCTTCGATCGCAGCGCGCGCTACCTCCTCTATCTCTCCTACAAGTCGATGGAGCCGGCTATGTACCTGGCCGATCTCAAAGGCCATCGCGAGACGCGCATCACCAGCGAGCGCGGCCGCGTGATCGGTGGCACGATTGCGCCCAACGGCGAATCGATCGTCGCCGCGGTTGAGCACGACGGCGAGACCAACCTGCTACTGCTCACTCGCGAGGGCTCCGAGATTCGCCAGCTCACCAGCACGCGCGGCATCAACGTGAGCCCCGCATTCTCGCCCGACGGCGACAAGCTCGCGTTCACCTCGGATCGTTCCGGGACCCCGCAGGTCTACACGATGCCGCTCGGCGGCGGCGAGCCGCATCGGGTAACCTACAGCGGCGACTACAACACCACGCCGGTATTTGCGCCCAAGGGCGACCGGCTCGCCTACCAGAGCCGCAGCGCCGGCCGCTTCGACATCTACACCATAAGCCTCGGCGGCGGAGAGCCGCTGCGGCTCACCGACGGCGTCGGTTCGAACGAGTATCCTTCGTGGTCGCCCGACGGTCGCTACCTGGCCTTCAGTTCGACGCGCGGCGGGCAATCGCGAATCTATATTCTGATGGTCCAGAATCAGAAAATTATTTCCCCATTGACGGAGGGTCAGGGCGATGACAGTTGTCCAGCGTGGTCGTGGTGGTTGGGTGATTAGTGAAGTGACTAATGCAATGACTAATGTAACTCGCATCAATCGCGCCCGCGTGGCCGTCCGCGCCGCCGTGGCGCTGATGCTGATCGGCACCCTCGCGCTCGCCGGATGCTCGTCGAAAAAAGCGCAGGGCCTCGGCACCGACACCGGCGCAAACCCGCTCGGCGAGAACGGCACCGGCGCCGCCGGCGGCTCGCTGCAGCAGAACATAAACGGTACTCTGGGCGGCGCCGGCGGTCCGCTGAGCGATATCCATTTCGGCTACAACGATTACACTATCCAGCCCCAGGACGGCGAAGTGCTCAAATCCAACGCCAGATGGCTCAATACCAACGCGCAGACCCGCGTGCAGGTCGAGGGCCATTGCGATGAGCGTGGGTCCGAGGAATACAATATCGCCCTCGGCGCCAAGCGCGCCCAGTCCGCCAAGGATTACCTGGTGACGCTGGGCGTGTCCGGCAGCCGCATTTCAACCATCAGCTACGGTAAGGAGTTGCCGCTTTGCCAGGACCACGACGAATCCTGCTGGTCGCAGAACCGCCGCGATCACTTTGCCGTCTCGCAATGAGGACCCATCCCGTGACTCGACCCCGCTTCAAATGGCGCGCTGCGATCGCGGTTTGCGCGATGCTGGCGATCGCCGGATGCGCCACTACCACCGACATGTCACAGGTCAACCAGAACCAGTTCGTGCTGCGCGGAATGATCGCGGCCGATCGGCAAAAGATCGATGCGCTCGAGAATCAGATCCGCCTGTTGAACGATCAGATCGCGGTCATGAAACACGGCACTGAGGAGGGCGCCTCCGATCAGAATTCGCCCAACGCGCGGCTTGCCAAGCTCGAGGCCGACGTCGCCGCGTTGCAGGCGACCAACGTTGCGAATGCGAGCGCGCCTCCGCCCGCAACTGTCCCAGAAGCTACCGGCGAAGAAGCTCCCCCGCCACCGGCGGACTCCACTGCGCCCCCACCCGCGCCCGCCGCCGTGCCCGAGCTGCAGGCGACCTGGCCGCAGGATCTCGATCAGGAAATCGAGGCCGCCAAGTCCTCGCATGCCGACGGAATCAAGATCTACCGCCAGGGACTCGACGCGATGAAGGAAGGCAAGTACGCGATCGCAGTCGGCCTGTTCGCCAGGCTGCAGCATAGCTATCCCAAATCCGAGGTCACCGAGCCCGCCGAATACTTCGCCGCCAATGCGCTCTACGAAGTCGGCAAGTACGATCAGGCGGTGTTGCAGTTCAACGACCTCGTGATGCGCTCGCCCAAGGGCAAGTACGCGGGCCAGGCGCTGCTGCGCGAGGCGCAGGCGTTTCTCAAGCTCAACGATCGAATCGACGCGCGCCTGACTCTGCAGAAACTGGAGGCCGATCACTCCGGCACTCCCGAAGCCGCCGCCGGCGACACGATGCTCAAGGACCTCGTCAACGATTGACGACCAACGATTAACGACTGGCGCCGCGCCCGATTCGCGTGCGCAGCTTGGCACTGTGCAATGAAGGCATCCGCCACGCAGGCCCGATGGAAATAATCCGCGACCTCGATACGCTCGCACGCCATCCGTTCCCGGTCGCGACGCTCGGCGTTTTCGACGGCGTCCACCTCGGCCATCGCGCGATCCTGAAGGCCACCATCGATCGCGCGCGCGCCGCCGGCGGCACGGCCTTCGCCCTCACCTTCGATCCGATTCCCGCCCGCGTCCTGGCGCCGGATCGCGCGCCGCCGCTGATCCTGCTGCCCGACGACAAGCTCGAATTGCTGCGGCTGTCCGGAATCGACGGCGTGATCGTGCTTAACTTCACCCTTGAGCTCAGCCGGGTGCCGCCGCGCGAGTTCGTGCGCGACTACCTGCTGGAAAAAGTCGGCGCGCGCGAAGTGGTGGTCGGCCACAGCGTCAGCTTCGGCCATGATCGCGCGGGCAACGCCGCCGTGATGGTCGAGCTCGGGCGCGAGTTCGGCTTCGACACCACCGTGGTCGGCCCGGTAAAGGTCGGCGGCATCGAGGTCAGCTCGACCAAGGTGCGCGAGCTGATCCGCGCGGGCGACGTGCGCGCCGCCGCCAAGCTGCTCGGCCGCTACCATTTCCTGCACGGCGAAGTCGTGCGCGGGCGCGAGCGCGGCAGGACGATCGGCTTTCCCACCGCCAACCTCGCCAACGAAACCGAATGCGTCCCGCCCGACGGCGTCTACGCAACCCGGGTGATCCTCGCCGACGGCGCGTATGGATCGATCACTAACATCGGGATGCGTCCGACCTTCGCGGAAGAAGCCCGCACCATCGAGGCGCACATCTTCGACTTCGACCGCGACCTCTACGGCCAGCGCATCAAGCTCGAACTGATCGAGCGCATCCGCCCCGAGCGCAAGTTCGATTCCGCCGAAGCCCTCCGCAGCCAGATCGCTCTCGACTTAAGCCGCGCCCGCGAAATCCTCGCCGCCGCCTGAACCACGTCGGCATCGCTCTGTCATCGATAGGCTCGCGAGAAAGGCGATGCCATCTGGAGAGTCTCCGGTTTTTTCATTGTCAACAAACGGACCAGAACAGAAACCACCGTATTCTCAATGCTCGCGAAAAAAATGGATGCCATCTGAGGGTCTGTGATTTTTAATAAGGTTAAAAAGAAATTGGGCGCGCACCGCTGCTCGGAACGCCACCAGAACCACTGTCATTCATTGGGTCACGAAATAGAGGAAGTCATCCGGAGTGTCTGTGATCTGTTAGTAAAAGTGAAAACGAATTCTGTGCGCACCGCCGCTTGGTACAGCAATGGAACCACCGTCGTCCCAATATCTCGCAAAGAAAAGCAGGTCATCCTGAGCGCAGGCCGCCGGAGTCGAAGGATCCTAGCCGCTATCGCGATACCAAGCCGTCGGCATGGATCAACACTTTTTTCTCCGACGACAGCGAAGGGCTCCAGGAGTTCAGCAACTCGAAAAGATCACAAGAGCTTAGCTGCCGGATCGACCCACTGCTTGGCCTGGCCTGCCACCCACCCGGGAATCTGCGCGGGCTCGGCCGGCGGGTTGGCGAGGATCACGACTTCATCCACGCCGGCATCGCGGTAGCGCTTGAGATCGTCGGCAACGATCCGCTTGGTGTATGGTGAAACGATCACTTCAATGTCTTTGGGATCGCGGCCATTCTGCCTGATGAGCGCGCGCAGCTTCTCGATCTTCGCCGCCGCCTCCGCAGGATCCAGGTTGAAGCCGTACCATCCCGTGCCGTACTCGGCGGTTCGTTTTAGCGCCGGCGTGCTCTCGCCCCCGAAAATGATCGGCAGCTTGGCGCCCTGCGGCGGCTTGGGAAAACTGTGCGCCCCCTCGCACTTAACGAACTCGCCGCGATAGGTCACCGCGTCCTCGCTCCACAGCCGGCGCATCAAGTCGATATATTCGCGCGTCCGCTGTGCGCGCCGCTCGAACGGAATCCCCAGCGCCGCGAACTCCTCGGCGCTCCATCCGATTCCCACCCCGAGCGCGAAGCGGCCGTCCGCCAACCGGTCGAGGCTCGCGATTTCCTTGGCGAGCACCAGCGGATTGTGTTCGGGCACCAGGCAGATTCCCGTCGCGAGCCGAATCCGGCTCGTCACCGCGGCCGCGAACGCCAGCGTGATGAACGGATCGAGCCAGTCCGATTTGGGCGGCGCCGGAAACTCGCCGCTCGCCGCGTACGGGTATTTGGAATTCTGCCGATCGAACAGCACTACGTGCTCGGCGACCCACAGCGTCGCGAACCCGCTCCGATCCGCGTGCTCCGCCACCGCTCGGATCACGCGCGGAGTCACTCCGGTTCCGATTCCGACCGCGAATAGCCCTATCTTCATATCAGCCTCACTTCTCGCGCATGCGCCCGCGTCAACTCGGCTTGACGAACTTGAGGATGAAGCGATCGACCTCGTCGCGATTCTTGAAAATCAGCCAGGTGCGATCATCCTTGGGATTGCGCAGCGCGCTCGACGCGCCCGCCAGCTTGAACCCCGACTTCTCGATGTCCTTGACCACGAAGTCCTCGTCGATGCGATGGATCGTCGTCGTGTCTCGAGCGCCGGAACCGCTCTGCGCGCTGTTATCCACGATCCCGTAAACTCCGCCCGGCTTGAGCGCCTTGAACACCGCCGCGTTGACCTGGTCGCGGTTCATCTTGAGCCCGACCATGTCGTGGTAGTTGAGATTCATCACCACCGCGTCCAGCGAGCCCGGCGGCACCGGTAACAGGTCGGGCGCGTCGAACCCCTTGTCGACTTCGACCACGTTTTTGAGCGCGGGATTTTTGAGCCGCGCATGCCAGGCGTCGCCGATCTTCTTGAACCGCTCGGGGAACTGGCCGTTCTGCGAGTACACGGTGCCGGTAGGCCCGACGATTCGCGACAGCACCTCCGTCGTGTAGCCGCCGCCTGCCCACAGGTCCGCAACTTTCATCCCGGGCTGAATCCCGAAGAACGCCATCACCTGGTCGGGCTTGCGCCCCGGGTCCAGTTTCTTGTCGTCTGCGGGACGATCGGGCGAGTTGACCGCGGCGCTGATCGGAGACGGAATCTGCGCAGCCGGAAGCGGCGCAGTCTCATTGATAGCCGCCTCCACCGGCGGAATCTGCGCGCCAGCCCGCCCCGGCATCAACGCGCAAGCCGCCAGTGCAATTCCCGCGACCATCAAGACGTTTCGATAGCGATGTCGATTCCGTGTCTTCATCTAGGATCCTGTCCCGTCCCTTTTTCGCCCCTGGTTGTATGCACTGCCGCCGCAGCACCGCGAGTCGCCACTGCTAACACATTGCTCGCGAACCGGGCAAAGCATTCGGTAGCGGTTCAACCGGGATAGAGCTTAGTAGGTCGGAGCAAGTCACGCGCCCGAATCGCCCACTAGAGCGGGATTGGTCTTGACCTCCAGCGGCAGCGGATGACACACGGATTACAATGCCTATCTGCTATCAGGGAGGCATCCCCAGGAATTGCGTTATCCGGCGACAGGGCGTGTACTAGCTGTCGTTGATCCTGCCCGGAGGGTGAAGCCGAGCTGGGCGCTCGTGGCGGACGCGGACAAGATCATCGATCCCGACCTGGAGCGGTTCTACGCCGTGCGCGCCCACAGCCACGCGATCGAACTCGAAGACGCGAGCCATTCCGTCTACGAATCGCGTCCCAAAGAAGTAGCAGCTTTGATTGAGGAGGCCGCGGAGAAGTCCCAAAAATCAGGATGGATCAAAATGAATGTTCTTCATATCCAGTCGTCGCCGCGAGGTGACAAATCAAACTCTATCGCCCTGACCAACGCCTTTCTTTCAGCGTCAAGGAAGGTCCTTCCCCTGATTAATGAGGACGTCCTGAATATTTGGAACGAAAGCCTCCCTGAGTTCGATGCCGCATCGATCGGGGCGAAGTACAAGGCCATCAAGCACGAGCCCATGTCAGAGGCAGAATCGCATACATGGAACCGCATTCAAGAATTGATCGGTCGCTTCCAACGAGCGAACCGAATTGTCTTGGGCCTACCCATGTGGAACTTCTCCATCCCATACAAGCTCAAACAGTTGATTGATCTGACCGCTCAGCGCAATTACCTGTTCACGTATGACGGCAAAGAATATGGACCATCCCTCAACATCCCCAAGGCACTAGTCGTCTATACGCGAGGATCTACATATCGCGAGGGTACTCCAATACCACCAAGCTTCGATCACCAGGCGCCTTACATTGATTTTTGGCTTCGCATGATAGGAGTGCATGAGGTTTGCAGCGTGATCGTGGATAACGCGTGGAATCTGAACGATGCCCAATCAGCAGCCAGTGTGGCGGCCGGCAAGCAATCGGTTGAACGCATAGTTAAAGACTTCTGGTGATGGTGCGAGCGCTAGCCCCAGACAGAATCCACTCACCATAGGCGAGAGCGAACCATCTGATCCGGGTGCTGTCCCCAAAGCAGCTACCGCAGCGATTGCTCCGTGATTGCCGAGCGGGTCGCGCGCGGAACTTCCGCTGGTTTGCGGGAGAACGGTAAATAGACTCTTCACATTGGCCTCCTGCTCTTGGGGCCAACCGCTTCTTTCCAATTATTCAGGAGCGCGGAGCTAATTCGAGGCCGCGGTGGCTTGCGGGGGTTGCGGTCCCATCAGTTTTACGTCGGCGTGCGCCCACGCCTTCTTGAACTTCGCTTCCTCGTCGGCTGCCTGGCGGTCGTCCTTTTCAGCGCGCATGCACAACATCAGCCCGAACAGCGAGCGGCCATTGTCGGGGTTGCGTTTCAGATCTTCGCGGAAGACCTGCTCGGCAAGTGCGACTTTGCCCTGCGCCAGCAGTTCCATCCCCAGTGTCTCGCGCACCGGGTAATACCACGCCGGCGGCTCCTCGTAGTTGAGCGAATCCTGGATCGCGACGGCCTCTTGCAGATGCCGAATCGCGTCCTCGCGATGCCCCTCCAGCGATGCGATCTCGCCGGCCAGGGTTTCCGAGGCGAGATCGAGCAGGCGCTTTGCCGAATTGAAGCCGACGGTTCGGTCCGCCGGCATCTGCTTTGCGATTTCATCGAGCTGCTTCGCTTCGTTCTCGGCGTCGGAGGACTGCCGTTTGGCCGCGAACGCGAGTCCGCGCGCGTAATGCCAAATCGCAGTCGCATACTTCAGATCCGGCGGCGGCTGCGGCTCTTTCAGAATCGCGTCCCACTCGCCAAAGCGCGCCTGGGCGAATAACAGCGAGGGCACCGCGCTTTCCACCATCGGCATCTCGCGCGCCACCTCCGGCGTCGCGACCGCCGCCAGCTCGCGCGCCGAGGACATCGAGCAGCGCCGATCGCCCTCCATCATGCACGCCGCGAGCAGGAACGCGATGTTGTGCGGGTAGTACATCATCACATACACGCCCGACGGATGACGCTGCTCGATATATTCGCGATCGGCCTTGATCGCCGCCTCGTTCGCCTCGGCCGCCTCGTGATATTCGCCGACCCGGATATAGATGTGCGATGGCATGTGCACGATATGCCCGGCCGCCGGCGCGAGAGCGGGCAGCCGGTCCGCGCTCTTGAGCGCGCGCTCCGGATGCGGCGACGCCTCCACTGCGTGGATGTAGTAGTGATTCGCGCCGAGATGGTCGGGATGCTTGCGGATCACCTCTTCGAGCGTCGCGACGATTTCCTCGGTGCCCTCCACCGGCTTTCCGTCATGGGTCCACAGGTTCCACGGATGCAGGTCCATCATGGATTCGGCAAACAGCGCGCCCGCATCGGGATCATCTGGATATCGATGCCACACTTCGCGCATCGCATTCGCATACGCCCGCTGCTGCGCGAGCGTCATCTTGCCGTCGCTCCCGTATCGCTTGGCGAGCGCGTCTATATACGCGCGATCGTGCGCGTTGGCTTTGGGAGCCAGCGCCTGCGCCTTGACGATCGCCGCGTAGGCCTGCTTGCCGCGCTCTGTGTCCTCGGGGAGATTGATATTGGGCCCGAGCGCGAGCGCGATTCCCCATTGCGCCATCGCGAGATCCGGATCGAGCTCCGCCGCGCGCCGGAACGAGCCCGCCGCCTCGTCATGATTGAACGCGTAGACGAAGGTCAGGCCCTGGTCGAAGTAGCGCTGCGCCTCCGGCGACTTGGTGGTGACGGGATGATGAAGGTGGCCGAGCCCTTTGAACAACGGCTCGGGACTCGCGGCCGCCTCCGTCGAAGGCGAAGCCGCGGCGGCGGAGGGCGCAGAGGGTGACGACGCAGCCGCCGGCATCGGCATCGTCTGCGCATCAGTGCGAGACGCGAAGATCGCAGTGGCCAGCAAGAATCCGGTAAGAAAGAAGCCGGAGAGGAGCCACGGAATCGCGCGGCGATGAAGCTTCATCCAGGACCTCCGCTGCGCCACTGCTAGCACGCGCGCGCGGATAGAGAAAATGCACCAACCTGCGCGCATCCGCCGCGACCGCACGCGGCGCGCGACGCTCTGGCGGCGCGGCACGGATAGCGTCAAGATAATCGAGGCGCACTCGCCGCCACGCAATGGTTTCCCCGAGCGACGCAAAATCCCGCGAAGAAAACGCCGGTGACGGCTCTTCCGGTTTCGATTCGCTGCGCGTAGTCGCCTTCGAGAGCCGGATGGCCGCCGAGGTCGCCACGATGATCGAGCGGCGCGGAGGCAAGGCGATCATCGCGCCCGCGATGCGCGAAGTGCCGCTGGAAGACAACACCGCGGCGCTCGAGTTCGCCGAGCGGCTCCTCGGAGGATCGCTCGACGTCGTGATCCTGCTTACCGGAGTGGGCGTGCGTGCGCTCTTCCAGGTGATGGAGACGCGCCATGCGCGCGCGGCGCTTACCGCGGCGCTCGCGCGCACCGTCACCGTCGCGCGCGGACCCAAGCCGGTCCGCGCGCTGCGCGAACTGGGCCTCGCGCCGACGCTGGTGGTGCCGGAGCCCAACACCTGGCGCGAACTGCTCGCAGCGCTCTCCAATCACCTCGCGCTCGAGGGCAAGCGCGTCGCGATGCAGGAATACGGGGCCTCCAACCGCGAGCTGATCGCGGGCCTCGAGGCGCGCGGCGCCGAAGTGATGATCGTGCCGGTCTACCGATGGACGCTGCCGGCCGATCGCGCGCCGCTGCGCGCCGCGCTCAACGCGATCGCCACGGGCGAAGCCGACGTCGCGATCTTCACCAGCTCCAATCAGGTCACCAACGTGATGCAGATGGCGGAGGCCGACGGCATCGCGGATGCAGTGCGCCGCGGCCTCGCCACGATGGCGGTCGGATCGATCGGCCCGATGTGCTCGGAGCAGCTGCGCGCGTATGGGTTGAGCGTCGACTTCGAACCGCAGCACTCCCGCGTTGGCAACCTGGTCAACCAAGCCGCCGCCCGCGCCCCAACGATCCTGCGCGGCAAGCGCGGGGTGACGGGGCGGGGGGGCGTTGATGCGATGCAGGGCGACCAGGTTGCCACACTGCGACGGCCGACGGTGGGGGAGCATGCTTCGTCGGTGGGGGGGCATGCGCTGACGGTGGGGGGGCATCCTCCGACGGTGGGGGGGCGTGCGCCGACGGTGGGGGAGCATGCTTCGTCGGTGGGGGGGCATGATTCGACGGTGGGGGGGCGTGGTTCGCTGCTATTCGAGCATCCGCTGCTTAAGGCTTGCCGGCGCGAGGCTACGCCTTTTACGCCGATTTGGCTGATGCGACAGGCGGGGCGCTATATGCCCGAGTATCGCAAGATTCGCGATCGCTTCGCCTTCCTCGAAATGTGCCGACGCCCTGATATCGCCGCCGAGGTTACTGTCACCGCGGTCGAGCGCCTCGGCGTCGACGCCGCGATCATCTTCGCCGACATCCTGCTGCCGCTCATCCCGATGGAGGTAGGGCTGCATTACGAGAAGGGCGACGGCCCGATCGTCGACCGCCCGATTCGCGACGCCGCCGACCTCGAGCGGATTCCGCCGATCGATCCCGCCGCGCTCGGCTTCGTCGGCGACTCGATTCGCCTCGTTCGCGCCGCGCTGGGAACCAAAACCCCGCTCATCGGTTTCGCCGGAGCGCCGTTCACACTCGCGTCGTATCTGATCGAAGGCGGCTCGTCGCGCCAATACCAGGCGACCAAGACCTTCATCTACACGCAGCCCGAAGCGTGGCATCGCCTGATGGAAATGATCGCGCGCGTCACTGCCGACTACCTCAACATGCAGATCGCGGCGGGCGCCGACGTGGTCCAGCTCTTCGACAGTTGGGTCGGCAGCCTCGGCCCCGACGACTACCGCCGCTTCGTGCTGCCGCATACCGCGTCGGTAATCGCCGCGATCACTCCGGACGTGCCGGTGATTCACTTCGGCACCGTCACCGGCAACCTGCTCGAGCTGATGCGCGAGGCGGGCGGCGACGTGATCGGCCTGGACTGGCGCGTCGATCTTGCACAGGCGTGGGCGCGCCTCGACTACCAGGTCGCGATCCAGGGCAATCTCGATCCGATCGCGCTGTTCGCCGACACCGCCGAGATTCGCGCGCGCGCCAAGGCGATTCTCGTGCAGGCGGGCGGTCGTCCCGGCCACATCTTCAATCTCGGCCACGGAATTTTGCCCGAGACTCCCGTCGATCACGTAATCGCGCTCATCGACGCGGTGCACGAGATGAGCCGGAGATAGCTGCTCATGAATGCGGCGCGCGGATGCGACGCAGTTATGCTGGTGGGCTTCGGCGGTCCGGCGCGCGCGGACGAAATCCGCCCGTTCCTGGACAACGTGCTGCGCGGGCGTCCGGTTCCGCCCTCGCGCTACGAGGAAGTGGTTCATCATTATGAGCTGCTGGGCGGCCGCTCGCCGTACAACGAACTCACGATGCGCCAGGCGGGCGCGTTGCGCGCGATGTTGGAGAAGAGCGGCGCCGCGATTCCGGTCGCGGTCGGGATGCGCAACTGGACGCCGTACGTCGCGGACTCGATGCGCGAGCTCACCAATCGCGGCGCGCGCCGCGTGCTCGCGTTTATCCTGGCGGCGCATCGATGCGAGGCTAGCTGGGAGCGTTACCAGCAGACGGTTCGCGAGGCATCCGAGCAGCTCGGCGCCGCCGCGCCCGAAATCGTTTATCCGCCGCCGTGGCACGGCAATCCGCTGTTCATCCGCGCCGCCGCCGCGCGCGCGCGCGAGGCGCTGGAGAAACTCGACGCCAGGGATCGCGCCCGCGCGCATCTGATATTCACCGCGCACAGCATCCCGGTGACGATGGCGGCGGCCAGCGGCTACGTGGATGAGTTGACGGAGTCCTCGCGGATGGTCGCGGCCGAGCTTGGCGTGCGTGCGTGGACGCTGGCGTTTCAGAGCCGCAGCGGCAGCCCGCGCGATCGATGGCTGGAGCCCGAGATCGCTGCCACGCTCCGCAAGCTCGAGGGCAGCGCGGTGGTCGTGGTGCCGATCGGATTTCTGTGCGACCACGTTGAAGTGCTTTACGATCTCGATATCGAGGCGGCGCAAATCGCGCGCGAGGCCGGCGTCACGATGGTGCGCGCGGCGACGGTGGGCGACCATCCGGCGTTCATCGAGATGATGGCGTCGCTCGTGAAACAGGCCGCGTCGCCCGCGGAAGCGGGCTGACGCGAGCGATGGAGCGGAGCGGCGGACAGCACAGGCAAATCGCGACGGGTGGCGGTAATCGGCGGCGGCATCGCCGGGCTGGCCGCCGCGTTCCGGCTGCGTGAGCTTGCCGCGACGCGCGAATTTCCGCTCGAGGTCACCGTGCTCGAGCGCGGCGCGCGGGTGGGCGGCCCGCTCCGCACCGTGCGCCGCGACGGTTTGGTGATCGAGACCGGCGCGGACTCGTTTCTCTCCGACAAGCCGTGGGCCGCCGAGCTCGCGCGCCGCGTCGGCCTCGGGAACGATCTGATTCCGACGCGCGAGGAGTTCCGCCGAACGCTGGTGGTGCGCGCGGGGCGGCTGGTGGAAATTCCCGACGGATTCTCACTGCTCGCGCCGGCGCGGATCGGCCCGGTGCTGCGCAGTCCGCTGTTCAGCCGCGTCGCGAAGCTGCGCATCGCAATCGAACCGTTCATTCCGCGCCGCGTCGACGGCGCTGACGAGAGCCTCGCGTCGTTCGTCACGCGCCGGCTCGGGCGCGAAGTGCTGGAGCGGGTCGCGCAGCCGCTTGCCGGCGGTATTTACACCGCCGATCCGGAGGAACTCAGTATTGCCGCGACCACGCCGCGCTTCGTCGAGATGGAACGCAGCTACGGCAGCGTGATCCGCGGGCTTCGCGCGGCGGAAGACGCGCGCGCGATGCGCGGCACCAGCGGCGCGCGCTGGAGCCTGTTCCTGAGCTTGCGCGGCGGGATGGAAACGCTGGTCGAGGCGCTCGCGACGCGGCTGTCCGGCTCGATTCGCGCCGGCGCCGAAGTCGCGAGCGTCGCGCGCGCGGACTCGCACTGGCGCGTCGGACTCGCCGACGGCACAACGCTCGATGCCGACGCCGTGATCTGCGCCGCACCCGCATCGGCGGCGGCGCGGATGCTCGCGACGGTCGAGCCGAGCCTCGCCGCGCGGCTTGCGGAGATAAAGTACGCGTCCGCCGCGATCGTCAACCTGACTTTCAACGAGTGCGACTTCCCGGCTGCGCCGCACAGCTTCGGCTTCGTGGTGCCGATAGCGGAGCGGCGCAAAATAATCGCGGGCAGCTTTTCGAGCCTCAAGTTCGAGGGCCGCGCGCCCGCCGGTACAATCCTGGCACGCGCGTTCCTGGGCGGCGTTTTGCAGAGCCAGATGATGCGCCTGGGCGATGACGAATTGGTCGCCGCGGTGCGCGAGGAATTTGCGGCGCTGCTCGGCGTCCGCGCCGCTCCCGGGATCGTCGAGGTCCAGCGCTGGCCCGACTCGATGCCGCAATACTCGGTCGGCCATCTCGCGCGGGTCGCGGACATCGAACGAGCTGCGGACAGCATCGCGAATTTCAAACTGGCGGGTGCGGCGTATCGCGGCGTCGGCGTGCCCGATTGCGTGCGCAGCGGAGAGCGCGCGGCCGAGGAGGTCTTTACCGCCTTGACGGCGACGGCGGCCGGGGCGTGAGCGGTGGGCGCCGGGGCGACAGACATGAGCGCGTCCGCGACGCGAGCGCCGCGGGTGATCGCGCACGCCGACATGGACGCCTTCTACGCGTCGGTCGAGATACTCGATAATCCCGCGCTACGCGGACTGCCGGTGATCGTCGGCGGCCGCAGCGCGCGCGGCGTCGTCACTTCGGCCTCGTACGAGGCGCGCAAGTTCGGCGTGCGCTCCGCGATGCCGTCTTCGCAGGCGCGCAAGCTATGCCCCGACGGAATCTTCGTGCCCGGCCGGATGGATCGCTACGTCGAACTGTCGCGCCAGGTGCAGCGTGTCTTCCAGAGCTTCAGCCCGGTCGTCGAACCGCTGTCGCTCGACGAGGCGTTTATCGACCTGACCGGCACCGAGCGTCTGCTCGGCCCCGCGCTCGACGCGGCGCAGGCGCTGCGCCGCCGCGTGCTCGAGGAAACCGGACTGGTCGTGTCGGTTGGTATCGCGCCGACCAAGATGGCGGCAAAAATCTTGAGCGATCTGTCCAAGCCCGACGGGCTTCTGTCGATCGGTGCGGAGCAGCTTCGCCAATTTCTCGACCCGCTGCCGGTCGAGCGGTTGTGGGGCGTAGGGCGGGTGACGCTGGCGCGGATGCATGAGCAGGGAATCACAACGGTCGGCGAGCTTTCGCGCCGCGACGTCTCCGCGCTGCGGAGCGTGTTCGGCTCGCTGGGGCCGCATCTGCATGCGCTCGCCAGCGGGATCGACGAGCGATCGGTTATCGCCGACTGGCAGCGCAAGTCGTACGGCGAGGAGAACACCTTCGATCGCGATCTCGCGCTCGACTCCGAGAAACTGCGCAGCACGCTGTTCGCGCATGCGGACGCGTTGGCGCGCCGGCTGCGCGCGGACCAGGTGCGCGCGCGCACGGTCATCTTAAAGCTCAAGCTCGCGCGGCCGCTCGGCCAGGGGCGCTATCCGATTCTCACGCGCAGCTTCTCGCTGGAAAACCCGACCAATGACGGCCCCGAAATCATGCGCGTCGCGACGCATCTGCTGACCCGCGTGGGCGAGAAAGACAAGATCCGTCTCGCCGGGCTTCACGTGCACAATCTGGTGCGCGCCGACACGGGCCAGCTTGGCCTATTCGATGCCGCGCCTGCCCCCGACCTCAAGCGCGACCGCCTCAACGTGGCGCTCGATCGGGTCATGAAGCGCTTCGGCGATGAGGCTATAACGCGCGGCCTTGCGCATGCCGAGCGCGCCGCACCCAGCAGACGTATCAAGTAGACAGGGAGTCAAGCCGGCGCTGATTTGACTCGCCGGTCCGATCGGAATGCGGTTGTTGGATGCGGTTGCTGCGGGTCGTGTGCGCGGGCGCGCTGGTCATTTATATGATGACGCTGTGGCGCCTGGCCTACCTTGAAGCCGGCGGCGCGCCGCATATCGATTTCCAACTTAAGGGCGGTATCCCGGCGACGCTCTACATGCCGCCCGGCGAAAATCCCAACGACCGGATCGAGCCGCTGCCGCCCGGCGAGCGGCCTCCGGCGGTGCTGTTGATTCACGGATTTTCATTCGATCGCGCGATGATGAGTACGCTCGCGCGCCGGATCGCAAATGCGGGTTACGGAGTGCTGGCGATCGACGTGCGCGGCCACGGCGACAATCGCAATCCGTTCGCCTCCAGCAGCGCGATCGGCGCCGGACTGGATGGCGACGTCAACGCCGCGATCGATTTTCTGCGTGCCACGCCGGGCGTTGACGGGTCGCGAATCGTGATAATCGGCCATTCGATGGGCGCCGCGGCCTCGCTCGATCACGCGACCGCCGACCCGGACCTCAAGGGAGTCGTGTTGATCTCGGGCGGGATGCAACTGGTCGGCAGCGTGCGGCCGCACGACGCCCTGTTTATTTTCGCCGCGCGCGATCCGGAGCAGATCAAGGACTCGTCGAAAAGTATCGCGGCCAGGCTCGCCGGCGTGGACGCGATCGAGGCGGGGAAAGTCTACGGCAATTTCGCGGCGGGCGACGCGGTCCGCGCGATCGAGATCGCGAACACCGATCACGTCTCGATCATTTTCTCGCCGGCCGCGGCGCAGACGATGATCGAATGGCTCGACGGCGTGTTCGCGACCAAACGAATCGCCCCGCTCAATCTCCGGCAGCCGCGAATAAATGCGGGCGCAGTGGCGATCGCCGCGTTCCTGGTGCTGCTGACCGGTCTCGGGCGAATTACGGGCAGGCTCGCGCCGCAATGGCATCGCGACGCGGCGGGAGGATGGCTCGGCCTCGGCGGATTAGCGCTGGCGCTAGCCTCGGTGATGCCGCTGGTCGCGACCCATCCGCCGGCCTTCTTCGTGTCCCTGGCGGTGGGCGACGTGGTGATTTCATGGCTCGGCCTGGCAGGAGGCGTGATGCTGGTGTTCGCGCTGCGCAACCGGCTGGGCTGGGAGCGCGTCGGCGAGCATCTCGGGACTACGCTGCTCGCGGCGCTGGCCGCATTCGCGGCGATCTATGCGATGCTGGTGCCGATCGGCGCAGTGTTCCATCGCCTGACGCCGACGCCCGAGCGCCTGCTTGCGACGGTGCTGTGCTCGATTCTGCTGCTGCCGTTTTTTCTCGCCTTCGAGATGATCGTGCGGCGCGGGAGCGTTGCGACGTCGACGATTCGCGGCGTGGTGGGCCGCGCGATAATTCTTGCGCTGCTGGCGATCGGCGTGAACATTCACCTCCTGCCGTTCGTGATGATCCTGGTATTGCCGAGCCTGGCGATGGTGCTGGTGTTCTTCGAGGTGTTCGCCGCGTCGGCGTATTCCGCCTCCGGCAACCTGCTGACGATAGCGCTGGTCGAGTCGGCATGGCTCGGCTGGTTCACGGCCGCGATCATGCCGATCACGTTCATGTTCTGAGGCAGGGGTGACCCCTGCAGCAGGGGCTGACCCCTGGCAGGGGGTGACCCCTGCACCCAGTACCTATACAAGAGCCGGCTCCGTTGTCGCCGGCGGAAAGGCATTGCTGCGCAGTCACGCTGGCGGCTTGGTATCGCGACAACGGCTAGGATCCTTCGACTCCGGCAGCCTTCGCTCAGGATGACGACCGTTTTCTCGCGAACGATGAGAGTACGGTGGCTTCTGTTCAGCTCCTTTTGTTGGCAACGGAAAAAAATCACAGACTCTCAGGATGACTTTCTTTGTCTTCGCTGGCCGATTGACAATGGTCTTCTGGGGCACTTTCGTTAACAGGAGGTTAGCAGCGAGTTCCTGAGTGTGTTGATCGGGGGCTTGTGAGTTCAAGCGAAAATACGAAGCGAACCGACAGGCCCGCCGTCTTGAGGACGTCAATAAAAGGTGGAACCGCATCGTGAGGGTCCGTGATTTTTTCCTTAACGAACAAAGAAAGCGCAGAGAAGCCACGATCGCTCAATGAGTCGGCAAAAAAAGGATCGTCATCCTGAGAGTCTGTGATCTTTTATAAAGTGAAGATGAGTTCTATGCGCACCGCTGCCCGGTACAGCAACGGAACCACCGTCATCCCAATATCTCACCAAGAAAACCACGTCATCCTGAGCGTAGGTTGCCGGAGTCGAAGGATCGAAACGACCCTCTCGACTTGGTGCGCAAAGATGCATCTCCTCGGCGCTGCAGTTCGCAGTCTGCACATCGCGTCCTAACCAACGGCCAGTTTTCATCGCACCAGCCCGCGCTGAGGTGGTCGAGTTTGGAATTAGCAGTTCGTCTTAGTTGCAATTTCCATTCGCGGCAATTCTGAGTCACCAGGCCGTGCTCATGGCGATACTGCAGTGCCGAGGACATTAATATTTGAGTGGTAGGTCGAAAGGTTCGTTTCGATCCTTCGACTCCGGCAGCCTGCGCTCAGGATGACCTTCGTTTTTCACCGACTCAATGAGACGGCAGTGGTTCTGGTGGCGTTCCGAGCAGCGGTGCGGGTAGAACTCATCTTCACTTTATAAAAAATCACAGACTCTGAGCGTAGGCTGCCGGAGTCGAAGGATCCTAACTGTCATCGCGATGTTAAGCCGTCGGTATGAGTGAACACTTTTCTCCCCGCCGACAACGGAGGCGGAATCCGGGTACTGGGTGCAGGGGTCACCCCCTGCTCACCCCTGCTGCCATTTGACCGCTATCTGTGGGGGCGGATAATGGTTGATCCGATACCGCACTCAGTTAAAGCATTGAGCATAGTTCGCGGAGGCCTTTTGCATGGCGGCGCAGACGCTTTTCGAGAAAATCTGGAACCATCATGTGGTGCTCGAGCGGCCCGGCGAGCCGGCGCTGCTTTATATCGATCTGCACCTGGTCCACGAGGTCACCTCGCCGCAGGCTTTTGAGAGTCTCCGCATTTCCGGACGCAAGGTGCGCGCGGTGGAGCGCACTTTCGCGACCCTGGATCATAACGTTCCCACCACCGATCGCTCCAAGCCGATTACCGATCCCGACTCCGCGCTCCAGATCGAGATGATGCGCCGCAACTGCCGCGAATTCGGAATTCGGCTCTTCGACCTGGGCTCGCGCGAGCAGGGAATTGTCCACGTGATCGGCCCCGAGCTGGGCCTGACCCATCCGGGGATGACGATCGTGTGCGGCGACAGCCATACCGCGACGCACGGCGCGTTCGGCGCGCTGGCATTCGGGGTCGGCACCAGCGAGGTCGAGCACGTGCTCGCCACCCAGTGCCTGTGGCAGGCCAAGCCCAAGACCCTGGAGATTCGAATCGACGGCAAGCGCGCCGCGGGAGTGAGCGCCAAGGACCTGATCCTGGGCGTGATCGGGCGGATCAAGACCGACGGCGCGACCGGATATGTGATCGAGTATCGCGGCGAGGCGATCGCGGCGCTCTCGATGGAAGAGCGGATGACGGTGTGCAACATGTCGATCGAGGCGGGCGCGCGCGCCGGCATGATCGCCGCCGACCAGACCACTATTGACTACCTGCGCGGACGTCCGTACCTGCCCATCGGCGCGGAGTTCGAGCGGATGGCGGAGGCGTGGCGCGAGTACAAGACCGACGACGGCGCCCACTTCGATCGCAGCGTGAAATTCGACGCCGCCACGTTCGCGCCGCAGGTGACGTGGGGGACCAATCCCGCGATGGTGTCCGAAGTAACCGGCAAGGTGCCCGACCCGGCCGCGATCGGCGACAAGAACGAGCGCGAAGCGGTCGAGCGCGCGCTGGAGTACATGGCGCTGCGGCCCGGCACCGCGATCGAGGACATCAAGCTCGACCGCGTGTTTATCGGCTCGTGCACCAACTCGCGGCTGAGCGATCTGCGCGCCGCCGCCGGAATCGTCAAAGGCAAGAAGGTCGCCGCCAGCGTGCATGCGATGGTGGTGCCGGGGTCGCAACAGGTGAAGCTGGAAGCCGAACAGCTCGGCCTCGATCGGATCTTCACCGAGGCGGGCTTCGAGTGGCGCGAGTCGGGATGCTCGATGTGCCTGGGCATGAATCCCGACATCCTGAGCCCCGGCGAGCGATGCGCCAGCACCTCGAACCGCAACTTCGAGGGGCGCCAGGGCAAGGGCGGCCGCACCCATCTGGTGAGTCCGGTGATGGCGGCGGCCGCCGCGATCGCGGGCCATTTCGTCGACGTGCGCGAGTGGGACAACAACTAGCGGCCATCAGGGGCGCGCAGCCAGGGAAGGAAAACCAGCGATGCGAGCGTTCAAGAATTTCACCGGACTGGTCGCGCCGATGGACCGGCCCAACGTCGATACCGATCAGATCATTCCCAAGCAGTTCCTCAAAGCCGTGGTGCGCAGCGGGCTCAAGCGCGGGCTGTTCGTCGACTGGCGGTTGCATCCGGACGGATCGGAAAACGCCGATTTCGAGCTCAACCGCGCGCGCTACAAAGACGCGTCGATACTGGTCGCGCGGGCGAACTTCGGATGCGGCAGCTCGCGCGAGCATGCGGTGTGGGCGCTCGACGACTTCGGCTTCAAGGCGGTAATCGCGCCGTCGTTCGCCGACATTTTCCACAACAACTGTTTCAAGAACGGGATGCTGCCGATCCGGCTCAAGGAGGACGAGGTCGATCACATCATCCGCGCCGCCGGCGACTACGAGGCGTACCGGCTGACGATCGACCTGGAAAAGCAGACGGTATCCGACGACTTCGGATGGACCGCGCATTTCGAGATCGACCCGTTCGTCAAGAACTGCCTCCTCGAGGGACTCGACGATATCGCGCTGACGCTGGCGCACGATCAGAAAATCGCCGCGTACGAAAGCAAGCATCGCGCTCCGTTCCGCACTTCCTGAGCACGATGGCGCCGCGATGAAACCGCGCGCGCTGACTATCGCCGCAGCGCTTGCCCTGACGTTTCTTGCGGGATGCTATTACGCTTCGATTCCCTCAACTCCTACGGCACAAGTGGTTTGCACCAAGCAGAGCTACGGGCTCTTCCCGCTGACCAGCCATAGCAGTACGACCTGCGAGAACATGGGCGGCGCGCCAACCGCCGCAGCTCCCACGCCGCCGCAATAGACGAAACCGCAAGCAGAAATCGCGCGTCTCCGCCGGCGACAACGGAGCCGGCTTCCTGCGTGGTAGTGGGTGCAGGGGTCAGCCCCTGCCGCGCGGTGTATTAGAATGGGCGCGTGACTTCGCCCGCCAGCTTTATCGCCGCGGCCGCGCACGACCGGATGCGCCTGGACGTGTTCATCGCGGCGCACCTGGCGCCTGAGTACTCGCGCTCGCAGGTCGCGCGCATGATCAAGGCCGGCCTGGTTACGGTCAACGGCAGCTCGGCGCGCGCGGCGAGCGCGGTGCGCGCCGGCGATCGAATCGATATAGCACCGCCCGCCTCGCCCGCCGCGCCGCAGTCGTCGGGCGCAACTCCGGAAATCGAAGTGCTGTTCGCCGACGAGGAAATGATCGTCGTCAACAAGCCCGCGGGCATGACGGTGCATCCGTCGCCCGGACATCCCGATGCGACGCTGGTCGATGCGCTGCTCGCGCGGTTCCCGGAACTGGCCGCGATGGCGGAGCCCGACGGCGTGCTGCGCCCGGGCATCGTGCATCGGCTCGACAAGGAGACCTCGGGCGTGATGGTGGTGGCGCGGACGCCGTTCGCGCGCACCGCGCTGGCCCGTGAGTTCAAGGATCGAGTCGTTCGCAAGACGTATCTCGCGATCGCGCGCGGCGTGATCGCGCGCGACCGGGTGACGGTCGAGCGGCCGATCGGACGGCATCCGACCGAGCGCAAGCGGATGTCAGTCGCCTCGCATACGCCGCGCGCGGCGGTGAGCCATCTGACGGTGTTGTGTCGCTTCATACCTACGGCGCGAGGCGAGACGGGCGCGAGCTTGGTGCGGATCGTGCCGGAGACCGGCCGGACGCATCAGATTCGCGTGCATCTGGCGTCGATCGGGCATCCGGTGGTGGGCGATTCGCTCTATGGCGGCAACGCCGCCATGAGCGAATCGTTCGGGCGCCAGGCGCTGCATGCGCTGGCGCTGGCGGTGGAACATCCGCGGAGCCGGGCGCCACGAGAATTCGTGGCGCCGGTGCCCGCGGATTTTGCGGGGTTCCTGGGGGCGCGCGGCGTCGCTTGCGACGCCGCGGCGGTGCGGCGCTGGATCGACGCGTGAGCGTCGAGCCGGCGCCGCGGGCGCGGCGGCGGTCGGCGGGCGCGCGCTATTTGAGATTGGACGCGACGAACTCCCAGTTCGCCAGGTTCCAGAAATTGTCGACGTACTTGGGACGCTCGTTACGGTAGTCGATGTAGTAAGCGTGCTCCCACACGTCGCAGGTGAACAGCGGTTTCGCGTTTTCGGTCAGCGGATTGTCCGCATCGAGCTTGGGCTCGACTACCAGGGAGCCGTCGGCCTTTTGCACCAGCCACGCCCATCCGCTGCCAAACAGGGCGTCCGCGGCTTCGGTGAACTTCTTCTGGAACTGGTCGAAGCCGCCGAACGCGCGCTTGATTCCGTCGGCCAGGCGCCCGTCCGGCTTGCCACCGCCCTTGGGCTTCATGCACTGCCAGTAGAAGCTGTGGTTGAAGTGCTGCGCCGCGTTATTGAAGATCGGCCCGGGGCCTGCGGACTTGATAATTTCCTCGACGGACATCTCGGCGAATTTGGTGCCGGTGATCAGTTCGTTGAGCTTCTTGACATACGCCGCATGATGTTTGCCGTGATGAAACTCCAGGGTCTCCTGCGAGATGTAGGGCGCGAGGGCATTTTTGGGATAGGGCAGCTCGGGCAGTTTGAAAGCCATTGTGCGTCACTCCATTTTTCCTGAATTGATTACTTTTCCTCGAATGCGTGTAGTTGCGATTTCGACTGATCGGATTTGCTGATTTCGTTTTGGGCGAGCGGGCATTTATTTCCGATCGCGAGAAGTGGGCGCGAAATTCTCGTGCGATTGGCGCAGCGCCGCCTGCTGCACGAAGATCGCAGCAATCCCCATGCCGCGCGCGATTGCGTTGTTCGCGACGCGATCAACGTTCTTGGCGGCGCAATCACGGTGTCGGAACAGACACCCCGTTGACTTGCCGGGCAGCCTCGGTTAGCGTCTTAATTCAGCTTCCGCATTGAGGACGCAGAGACGGGCCGGGTTGAGGGGCCCCGTCTCCCGGCGGCCCGTAGTTCCGAACTCAAGGCGTTTTGTTCCGAATCCCCGGCCGCTTGGGTACTGGCAAATCGATAGAACTATCGCGCACGCGGCGCGGACACCCCTCCCACCATCGTCTGTAACCTGCGGCATCGGCGCCTGGTCCGGGCGGCAGCATTTCAAAAGTGAGATTCAAGGTTGCGGGGAAGGCACATGAACAAGGGCAGAGCGGTTCGCAACGAAGGTCGTAACGACGCCCGCGGCAACGATGCGCGCGGCAACGACGCCCGCGGCAACGAGGGCCGCAACGTGAACGACGCGCGCGAAGTTCGCGACGTTCGCGAGGACCTCGTTCGCGAGGACAATGGCCGCGACGTGGCCGTCGCGGGTGAAGCTACCAACGGAGTCCCCGCGATCCAGGCGCTGCGGCAGGCCAATCCCAACCAGGGCACGCCGGCGCCGGTTATCGACGACGGCATCCTGAACCTCAAAGCCCTCAAGCGCGCCAAGATTACCGAACTCGCGCATTTTGCGCGCGACTACAACGTCGACGGCGCCACCAACATGCGCAAGCAGGAGATGATCTTCGCGATCCTGCAGGCGCAGTCGGCGCGCAACGGATCGATCCTGGGTGAGGGCGTGCTCGAGATTCTGCCCGACGGCTTCGGCTTCCTGCGCGCGCCCGACTACAACTACCTGCCCGGCCCGGACGACATCTATATCTCGCCGAGCCAGATTCGGAAGTTCAACCTGCGCACCGGCGACATCGTCTCGGGGCTGATTCGGCCGCCCAAGGAAGCGGAGCGTTACTTTGCGCTGCTCAAGGTCGAATCGATCAACTACGAAGAGCCCGAGAAGGCACGCGACAAGATCCTGTTCGACAACCTGACGCCGCTGTATCCCGAGGAGCGCATCAAGCTCGAGTACGACCACGAGGATTTCACCACCCGGGTCATCGACCTGGTGGCGCCGATCGGAAAGGGCCAGCGCGGGCTGATCGTCGCGGCGCCGTTTACCGGCAAGACCATGATGCTGCAGGCGATCGCCAAGGCGATCGCGCACAACCATCCGGAGATCGTGCTGATCGTGCTGCTGGTCGACGAGCGGCCCGAGGAAGTCACCGACATGCTGCGCTCGGTGCAGGGCGAAGTGGTGAGCTCGACGTTCGACGAGCCGGCCACGCGCCACGTCCAGGTGGCCGAGATGGTCATCGAGAAGGCGCGGCGACTGGTCGAGCACGGGCGCGACGTCGTGATCCTGCTCGATTCGATTACCCGGCTGGCGCGCGCATACAACACCGTGGTGCCGCCGTCGGGCAAGATCCTGTCGGGCGGCGTCGATTCCAACGCGCTGCACAAGCCGAAGAAGTTTTTCGGCGCGGCGCGTAATACCGAGGACGGCGGCAGCCTCACGATCATCGCGACCGCGCTGGTCGATACCGGCAGCCGGATGGACGAGGTGATCTTCGAGGAGTTCAAGGGCACCGGCAATCAGCAAGTCTCGCTCGACCGCCGGCTGATGGAAAAGCGCATCTTCCCGACGATCGATATCCTGCGCTCGACCACCCGCAAGGAGGAGCTGCTGCTCCCGCGCTCGACGCTGAACCGGGTGTTCATCCTGCGCCGCCTGCTCACCCAGCTCAACGCCGTCGAGGCGATGGAGTTCCTCATCGACAAGATGCAGGGGACCAAGACTAACGAGGAATTCCTGGAGTCGATGAATGCCTGAGCGGCCGCGACGCTGGAGGTCTCGACCGTCGCAGGGGCGGCACTTTGAACAACCATGCGGCCCTGATAGAAATGATCGGTTGACCAGTAGCGGAATCGAAACCGAACGGAAACGAGGCCGGCAAAAATTATGACTGAGATCAGCATGAAGCAGCTCCTCGAGGCTGGGGTCCATTTCGGCCATCAGACCAGCCGCTGGAATCCGAAGATGAAGCCGTACATCTTCGGCGCGCGCAACGGTATCTACATCATCGACCTGCAGCAGACGGTCCGGATGTTCCGGCAAACTTACGACTTCGTGCGCGACCTCGCCGCCCAGGGCGGCACCATGCTGTTCGTCGGCACCAAGAAGCAGGCGCAGGATATCGTGCGCGAGGAAGCGGAGCGCTGCGGGATGTACTACGTCAACCAGCGCTGGCTGGGCGGCATGCTGACCAACTTCCAGACCATCCGCGCGTCGATCGACCGCCTCAAGAAGCTCGAGGAGGTCATGGCCGATCCCGCGATGATCCAGGCGCTCACCAAGAAAGAGATGAGCGACAACTCCCGCGAGCATCAGAAGCTGATGGTGACGCTGGCGGGAATCAAAAACATGCGCAAGCTGCCCGACGCGCTATGGGTTATCGATACCAAGAAGGAATATATCGCGGTCGCCGAGGCGCAGCGCCTGAGTATCCCGGTCGCGGCGGTGGTGGACACCAATTGCGATCCCGACCTGATCGCGTACCGCATCCCGGGCAACGACGACGCGATTCGCGCGATCAAGCTGTTCACTGCGGCGGTCGCCGACGCGATCATCGAGGGCAAGCGGATCGCCGAAGAGCGGCAAAAGGGCGAGCAGGATTTGGGCGGTGGGGCCAATGGCGCGGGCAGCAACGGCGCATCGACGCCCGACTCGCCCAGCCCGGCCTGACGCGGCACGCGACGCGGGCGCGCGCCCTTGGACCGGAGGACGCGTCACCGCAACGAAATGAATTGGCGCGCCCGGCGCGTCTTACCAATCACGATCACAATCTCAATCAAAATTGACCAAACGAATTAGTCACCGGAAAATCTGATGGAAGTGAATGCCACTCTGGTTCGGGAACTGCGCGACAAGACCGGCGCAGGCGTGATGGACTGTAAAAAGGCGCTCGCGGAAGCCAGCGGCGACCTCGACAAGGCCGTCGTATGGCTGCGGGAGAAGGGAATCGCGCAGGCCGCCAAGCGCTCGGGCCGGGTCGCATCGGAAGGCTCGATCGGTTCGTACATACATGCGGGCGGGAAGCTCGGGGTGCTGGTCGAGGTAAATTGCGAGAGCGATTTCGTCGCCAAGACCGCCGAGTTCCAGGACCTGGTCAAGCAGATCGCGATGCACATCGCGGCGGCCAATCCGCGCTGCGTCCGGCGCGAGGAATTGCCGCCCGAAGTGATCCAGCAGGAGCGGCAGATTTACGCCGCGCAGGCGGTGGGCAAGCCCGAGTCGGTGGTCAGCAAAAATTGTCGAGGGAAAACTCGAAAAGTTTTACAAGGAAACCTGCCTGCTGGAGCAAAGCTGGGTCCGCGATCCGAATATCACCATCGGTGAGTTGATCGGCGCCGCGGTCGGCAAGATGGGCGAGAAAATTGACGTGCGCCGCTTTGTCCGTTTCCAGCTCGGCCAGGAACTCGATGGAAAGGCAGCAGCGCAAGGTGCCTGAGAACTAGCTAGTCCGCGCGGACCCAAGGGAGGCTGACAGGCGATGGCGGAGGAGGTCCACAGCGCTTCGAACAACAAGCCGCGTTTCCGCCGCGTGCTGCTCAAGCTCTCCGGCGAGGCGCTCGCGCCCGCGCCCGGCACCATGGGCATCGACCCCGACGCGCTGTCGGCGGTCACACTCGAAATCAAGGAAGTACTGACGCTCGGAATCGAGCTCGCGATGGTGATCGGCGCGGGCAATATCCTGCGTGGCAGCGACTACGAGGCTCGCGGGATGGACCGCTCGACGGCTGATCAGATGGGGATGCTCGCGACCGTCATCAACTCGCTCGCGCTGCAGAGCGTGCTCGAGCACGCCAACATCCCCACCCGCGTGCTCTCGGCGATCGAGATGCAGGCGATGTGCGAGCCGTATATTCGCCGCCGCGCCGTCCGTCATCTCGAGAAAGGCCGGGTCGTGATCTTCGCCGCGGGCACCGGCAATCCCTACTTCACCACCGACACCGCCGCCAGTCTGCGCGCGATGGAGATTGGCGCCGAGGTGATCCTGAAGGCCAGCCATCACGTGGACGGAGTTTACGATCGCGATCCGCTGCGCGAGCCCAACGCCAAGCGCTTCGATCGCCTGACCTACATCCAGGTGCTGCAGCAGAACCTGCGCGTGATGGACTCCACCGCCATCTCGATGTGCATGGACAACCATCTGCCCATAATCGTTTTCAATTTGCGCAAACCGGGTAATATAAAGAAGGCCGTGATGGGGGAGGCGATCGGCACCCGGGTGGAGAGCGACTGAAATGCTTGCCGAAGTACTTGATCTTGCACGCAAGGACATGGAAAAGGCGGCGGAAGCGTTCCGCCACGAGCTCACGCGGGTGCGCACCGGCCGCGCCTCGACCGCGCTCATCGAGGGCCTGCAGGTGAACTACTACGGCGCCAAGACCCCGCTGCGCCAGCTCGCCGGCCTTGCGGCGCCCGAGCCGCGCCTGCTGGTCATCACGCCCTACGACAAATCCGCGATGCACGATATCGAGAAGGCGATCCAGACCTCCGACCTCGGGCTCACTCCGATGAACGACGGCAAGCTGATTCGCATCCCGATTCCCGAGCTCACCGAGGAACGCCGCAAGGATCTCGTGAAACACGTGCGCAAGATCGCCGAGGAGTTCCGCGTCGGCGTACGCAACCATCGGCGCGACGCCAACGACATGCTCAAGGAGCTGCACAAGGAAAAGTCCATCACCGACGACGACATGCGCGCCGGCGAGGCTCGCGTCCAGCAGTTCACCACCGAGTTCATCGAGAAGATCGACAAGGTGCTCGCCTCCAAGGAAGCCGAAATAATGGAGGTCTGAAGCGCTCCGCCGACGCGCCGAGCAGATCCTTCAATAACAATTCAGTGGCCATCTCACTCCCACTCAACGAATTTCCAAATCTATCGCTGGATCCGTCACGCCTGCCCCGGCATGTCGCGATCGTGATGGACGGCAATGGCCGATGGGCGCGGCGGCGCGGCCTTGCCCGTCACGAGGGCCATCGCCGCGCCAAGGACTCGGTGCGCGCGGTGGTCGAAGCGGCGCGCGAGATCGGCATCCCGTATCTCACGCTGTACGCGTTCTCCAATGAGAACTGGCAGCGGCCGAGCGGGGAAGTCGACTTCCTGATGCGCCTGTTCCATCGCTATCTGGTCACCGAAACCAAGCGGCTGATGAAGCGCGACATCCGCGTGGTGGCACTCGGCGACTGCGAGCGCCTGCCGCCGCGCGTGCGCCAGGCACTGGCGGAAATGGTCGAGGTGACGCGCGACAATCGCACCATGACGGTGGCGCTCGCGCTGTCCTACGGTGGCCGCCAGGACGTGGTCAATGCGGCGCGCAAAATCGCACTGGCGGTCGCGGCAGGCGAGCTCGCGCCCGAGGATATCGACGAGCACATCGTGCAGCGCGAGCTGACTACCGCGGAACTTCCCGATCCCGACCTGCTGATCAGAACGTCGGGCGAGCTTCGCATCTCCAATTTCTTCCTGTTCCAGCTCGCGTACACGGAGCTCTATTTCACCGACACGCTGTGGCCCGACTTCCGCGAGCGCGAACTGCTGAGCGCGGTGTCAGCCTACCAGCTTCGCGAGCGCCGCTTCGGCGCCGTTCCCAACGGTTCGGATCAGCGGCTGCGTGCTCAGCACTAGGCTCTGGACCGCGGCGATAGCGCTGCCCGCGCTGCTCGTCGTGATCGTCTTCCTGCCCAACTGGTCATTTTCGCTGTTCATCGCCGCGCTCGGCGCGTGGGGATTGTATGAAGTCGGCGCGATGACGCGGGCCGATTCGGCGGTGGCGCGCGCGTTGTTGATTTTCACCGGCGCAGGTTCTGCAGCGCTGGTGCTCGTCGCGAGCAACGCCTGGAACTGGATCGTGCCGGCAGCGGTGTTCCTCATAATGCTCGCGCTGGTGGCCAGAATTGCGATGAGTGGCCCTCAGGCGATCACTAGAGGGCTGGGGCTAACGCTGATCGGCGCGGCATACGTCGGCGCGCTCTTCCCCTACTTCGCTCTCCTGCGCAACCAGGAAGGCGGCGTCGCCCTGGTCATCCTGATGCTGCTGCTGGTGATCGCATGCGACAGCGGCGCTTATTTTGCGGGGTCGAACCTCGGACGGATCAAGCTCGCGCCTCGCGTCAGCCCCAACAAAACGATCGAGGGCGCGGCCGGCGGACTGCTCGCGGCGGCCGGCGCGGGACTCATCATCCGGCCGCTGCTGATCCCGCGATGGAACCTTGCGCAAACCTTGACGGTATCGCTTGCGGTGGCAGTCCTTGCGGTGCTCGGCGACCTTGCGGGCTCGGCGCTCAAGCGCGCGTCGGGAGTCAAGGACTCGGGATGGATCTTTCCGGGGCACGGCGGACTCATCGATCGCACATGCAGCCTAGTGTTCGCGGCGGTTTTCACTTACTATTACGCTAGATGATGCGGCCTCGACGGTCGCATCATTCGTGCTCGGGGTAAATCACTCAATCCGCGCGGATGGATCATGCTCACTTCGATTGTCGTCGCCGCTATTATTCTGGGCGTCCTGATCATCGTTCACGAAGCCGGACATTTCTTCATGGCAAAGCGGCTCGGGGTGCGGGTGCTCCGCTTCTCGATTGGCTATCCGCCCAAGCTGTTTGGCTTCCGCCGCGGCGAGACCGAATACGCGATCGGCGCGACCCCATTCGGCGGCTACGTCCGCATGCTCGGCGACGAGGTCGGTGAAGATCCGAAGACCGAGGAGCTCGGAAATTATCTCCGCGAGATAGGGTTCGACATTCTCGAAGCCGCGGATCGCCATGGCCTGATCATCGGCGGCCGCAAGCCCGAGGAACGCTTAAAGTCGATCGCCGAGAAAATCGCGCCGACTCCGGCCAACCTGGCCGCTGCAGTTGGAGATCCCGAACTGATCGCGCGCAGCCGCCTCGACGCTTCACCGGCGGCAGTCGCGCTTATCGGCCGCGACTTCAAGCCCGACGAAGCAGTGCTGCTCAATGAAATTCGCGCGACCGGCTCGCTCAACGATGCCATCACCGCGCTATGCGCAAATCCGCCCGCTGCTCTGATCGAGTCGTTCCGCCAGCGCGCCTTTCCCACCCAGTCGCTGACCAAGCGCGTGTTGATTGTGCTGGCGGGTCCGCTGTCGAATATTCTCTTCGCACCTATCCTGCTGGCCTTCATTTTCATGTACGGCGTGCCGGTGCTGCTTCCGATCGTGGGCGAGGCCAAGCCGAATCTTCCCGCTTACGCCGCGGGACTGCGTTCTGGCGATCGAATCATCTCGATCAACGGCCAATCCGCCGGTTCCTGGAGCGACTTCGCTGACACGGTTCGCGCCAGCGGGGGCGCGCCACTCAAGCTCGAGATCGAACGCAAGGAAGGCAACTCGATCGAGCATCAATCGCTGGTCATCAAACCCGCGCGCGAAGAGCAGAAAACACTCTACGGCTCGATGGCCGCGGCGTGGATCATCGGGGTGCTTCCGCGTGGCGACGAAATCACCCGGCGGCTCGATCCGATCCGCGCCACGAGCCTGGCGATCACGACCTCAGCTCAAATGACCGGCGAACTCGTGGTCGGACTCGCGAGCATCATCAGCGGCGCGACTCCGATGCGCCAGGCCGTGGGCGGGCCGATTATGATAGCCCAGATGGCCGGCCGCGAGGCGCATCGCGGGCTGGCCAGCGTGGTGCTGTTCACCGTGATGCTGAGCCTAAATCTCGGCATTGCCAACCTGCTGCCGGTTCCGTTGCTCGACGGCGGCCACCTGGCATTTTTCGCGGTGGAAGGCCTGCGCGGCCGCCCGCTCGAATTGCGCTATCGTGAAATGGCTCTGCAGGTCGGACTTTTTCTGCTGGTCGCGTTGATGGCATTCGTAATCTTCAATGACATTTCGCATATCGTCCAAGGCTAGCGAGCTGCTCGCCCGCGCGGCGGGAACAAAACCGGTCCTCGGAATCGATACCGGCACTCCAATCGCAGCTCTCGGCCTGGTGGTCGACGGGCGTATCGCCGGCAGCATCTTGCGGCCGGTAACCTCGCACGGAGCGTCGCTTCCCGCTGCGGTCGGCGAATTGCTGCATGCCTCGGCGCTGACCGCGCGCGACTTGGGCGCGATCGCGGTGGCGATCGGACCGGGCTCATTCACCGGGCTCCGGATTAGCCTCAGCTACGCCAAGGGACTCGCGATGGCGTCGGGCTGTGCGCTGATCGGGATGGGCAGTCTTGATGCGCTCGCGGTTGCAGCGCTCGACTCGCCGGCGGCGCGCGAAGGCACCCTGGTCTGCGCGCTTGTGGATGCCCGCCGCGGAGAGGTTTACGCCGCCCTTTACCGAATCGTGTCGGATGGGCTAAAAAAACTATCGGAAGATTTGGTGGTCGCGCTCGAACACCTGACCTCGCGCATTGAGGATGATGTGCCAGGCAATGTGATTCTGGTGGGTGATTCCAGGGCGAAAGATGCGGCGGCCCTGCTATCCAGCCGGGGCCTCGGGGTGGCGGTTCTCGACATTTGCTCGCTCGACTCGCGCGGTGGGTTGCTCGCAGCAATCGGCGCCGGGCGGCTTTCCCGTGGCGAGGTCGACAATCCCGCAAGCCTCGAACCGCTTTACTTACGGCCGGCCGCCGCGGCGCTGAATTCGGGGCGGTCCGCGCAGGCGGCTTCACGAACGGAGGACTTATGGAGCGACGAGAGGAAGAACTCATCCGGCAGCATCTAGACAGTGACGGCGAGCTGCGATCGCTCTTCGAGGAGCATCAGACGCTCAAGCGCAAACTCGAAGAATTCAGAGCCAAGCAACATCTCAGTACCGAAGAGGAAATGGAAGAAAAGCGCATCCACAAGCTCAAGCTGGCATCGAAAGACCGGATGATGGAGATCCTGGGCCGCTACCAGCACGAAGCCCGTTAGCGCGAAGCCCGATAGATTGAGCCGCGGAGCCGCAGATGCGCGCGCGAACGCCCCCACATGCCAAGCCATACGATATCGATAGTCGTCGAAAACGAATTTGGCGTTCTCGCGCGCGTCGCCGGCCTGTTCTCCAGCCGCGGCTATAATATCCAGTCCCTCACCGTCAACGAGGACCCGCTGGACCCGACCGTCTCGCGGATCGTGCTGGTCACCTCGGGCGACGAGCAAATCCTCGAGCAGATCGGCAAGCAGCTCAACAAGCTGGTCTCGGTAATCAAGGTCACCGATTTCAAGGACGTCGATACCGTCGACCGCGAAATGGTGGTGGTGAAGGTCGCGGTCGACGAGCGCACCCGATCCGAGCTCGACTCGATCGTGCAGGCGTTTCGTTCGCACGTGATCGATATCGGTCCAAAATCGATCTCGGTCGAGCTCACCGGCGACGCCGACAAGATAAAAGCGTTCATCGAACTGGTGCGTCCGCTCGGGATCAAGGAAGTCGTGCGCTCGGGCAAGGTCTCGATCGCGCGCTCGGTACAACTCAACCCGGCCAATCACCGCAACAATCGCCCGCCCGACTAGGAGTATTCGCGATGCAAGTTTATTACGACCGCGACGCCGATCTGAACGCGCTCAAGCCCCGCAAGATCGCGGTCATCGGCTTTGGGAGCCAAGGCCATGCCCATGCGCTCAACCTCCGCGACAGCGGAATGGACGTCCGCGTGGGCCTGCGCAAGGGATCGCCGTCGTGGGACAAGGCGGTCAAGCAGGGACTTCCGGTGTTCGAAACGGCAGAGGCTGCGCGCCAGGCCGATGTCATCATGATGCTGGTGCCCGACGAGATGGGCTCCGAGATCTATGCCAGCGAGATCGGCCCCTTCCTCACCAAGGGCAAGTACCTGGCCTTCGGCCACGGCTTCAACATCCATTACAAATTCATCCAGCCGCCCGCCGACGTTAACGTGTTCATGATCGCGCCCAAGGGGCCCGGACACCTGGTGCGCTCGGAGTATACGCGCGGCCGCGGGGTTCCGTGCCTGCTCGCGATCCAGCAGGATCCCTCCGGTGACACCAGGAAAGTCGGCCTCGCCTACGGCAGCGCGATCGGCGGCGGCCGCGCCGCGATCCTCGAGACCACGTTTAAGGAAGAGACCGAGACCGACCTGTTCGGCGAACAGGCAGTCTTGTGCGGCGGACTGACGGAGCTGATTCGCGCCGGCTACGAGACGCTGGTGGCGGCGGGATACGCGCCGGAGATGGCGTATTTCGAATGCCTGCACGAGGTCAAATTGATCGTCGACCTGATTTACGAGGGCGGCATTTCCGATATGCGCTACTCGATCAGCAACACCGCCGAGTATGGCGACATGACCCGCGGCAAACGGGTGGTGGGACCGGAGTCGCGCGAGGCGATGAGCAAGCTGCTCGCCGATATCCAGTCGGGAAAATTCGCCAACGAATGGATCAGCGAGTATCGCGCCGGGCTGCCGCACTTCCGCGAGCTGCGCAAGGAAGCGGGGCATCATCCGGTTGAAGAAGTGGGCCGCAAGCTGCGCTCGTTCATGCCCTGGCTCGCAAGCGATCGCCTGGTCGACAAGTCCCGGAACTAGCCGTTGGCACTCGACTCTTATAGCGGCCGGCGCGGTCCGGGCGGACTTGCGTGGCGAATCGCCACGATGCTGCGAATCGCGCCGGAGGGTGCAGCGATTTCGCTCGCGACCGCGGCGCTCGGCGTGATTCTTCTGATCGTAGGCCTCCACTGGATCGGGCTTGTGGTCGTCGCCGCCGCGATCATCGTGGCGACATTCTTCCGCGACCCGAATCGCTACCCGCAGAGAACCGAGGGCGTCGTGATTTCGGGCGCCGACGGCAAAGTCGTCGAAATCGTCGAGGCCGCCCTGCCCGGCTCTCCTGCCGAGCGATGCCGGCGTGTATCGGTCTTCATGTCGCCGCTCAATGTACACGTGAATCGCGCGCCGGTCGGCGGCGAGGTCGCACGCATCGCGCACACTCCGGGCGACTTCCGCGCGGCGTTCGGCGATCAGGCGAGCGAACATAACGAGCGCAACCTGCTGGTGTTCGCCGACGCCGCGGGACGGCGCCACGCGATGGTGCAGGTCGCGGGTTACCTCGCCAGGAGAATCGTGTGCCGTTTGCACGCTCGTGATAAGATCCAGACGGGGCAGAGAATTGGCCTCATTATGTTCGGAAGCCGCGTCGACCACTATGTACCCGCCGGTTACCGCCTGACGGTCGCGGTTGGCGCGCGAGTGCGCGGCGGCCAAAGTGTGATCGGAGAACTCGAGCAATGAGCCAGATTCGTCGCGAGCGCGGCGAGCAGCCGCGGATGCGCCTGATTTCGGGCCGCTTGCGCGAGCAGCGCAAGAAAGTCGTCGCACCGCTGCGCCGTGGCGTGTTCCTGGTTCCGGCGACCATCACGTCGCTCGGCCTGTTGTCGGGCTTCTACTCGGTGGTTTCCGCGCTGGAAGGGCACTTCGAGCTTGCCGCCGTCCTGATCGCGGTCGCGCTCATCTGCGACGGGCTCGACGGCCGGGTCGCGCGCGCCTCGCGCACTTCCAGCCAGTTCGGAATCGAATACGACAGTCTCTCCGACGTGGTCGCGTTCGGCGTCGCGCCCGCGATCCTGACCTTCTCGTGGGCGCTCCGGCCGATCGGGACGATCGGCGTCGCGGTCGCGGGCTTCTACGTGGTCTGCGCGGCGTTGAGGCTCGCGCGGTTCAATGTTCAAACCGGCTCGATCGACAAGCGTCGTTTCGTCGGCCTGCCGGTGCCGGGCGCCGCGGCGATGATCGCGGGTCTCGCGCTGGCGTACAGCTATTTCGAACTGGAATCGCCGCGCACGCTGTGCGCGTTGATGGTGCCGATCACGCTCGCGCTCGCCGGCTTGATGATCTCGCGGGTGCCCTACCCCAGCTTCAAAGGATTGGGCGCTCACAAGCGCGCGCCGATCGAGATGGTGGTGGTGGTGATCCTGGTGGTGGCGCTGCTGTTCGCGATGCCCCAGGTCACCGTGCTGTTGCTCGCGGGAGCGTACGTGTTTTCAGGCCCGATCCTGATGGCGCGCGGTGAGCGTGTGAATACCGGCGCGCCCGTGCTCCATCCGGCCACCGCCGAGACTTCCGCCGCCGCCGACACAAAGCGCAGCCGTCCCCCGGTCGACAAACCCGACCTTTCGTAGACGGCCAACCTTTTTCAGCGCGCCTTGACTGCGAACGGAACTGACCCCTAGAATATGGCTGCTATGCATCGCCACCTGCTCAACGGACTGCTGCTTAGCCTGGCCCTTATCGGGGCCCACGCCGGGCGCGCGTCCGAGCAGGCCTGACGGTCTGTAAAATTCGAGACGAACGCTCCTGGCGGTGGGCCGACAAAGCCGCCCGGGGCGTTTTCTTTTTCCGCTCCGCCGCTTTGCCGGCTCCATTCCCGGAGGTGACGCGGAGGAGAAATCGCGATGGCTAACGCTGAATCACAAATTGCCGACTACGTAAGAATTTTCGACACCACCCTGCGCGACGGCGAGCAATCGCCTGGATGCACGATGAACGTCGAGGAAAAAATCGCGATCGCGCGCCAGCTCGAGCGGCTCAACGTCGATATCATCGAGGCCGGCTTCGCCGCCTCCTCGCCCGGCGACGCCGAGTCGGTCCGCCGCGTCGCGCAGGCGGTCAGCGGCCCGGTGGTGCTGAGCCTGTCGCGCACCCGTGAAGAGGACGTCGACGCCGCGCTGGCCGCGGTGGACAAGTCTGCCCGTCCGGGGATCCACATTTTCATCGCGACCTCCGACATCCATCTCAAGTACAAACTCAACATGACCCGCGAGGACGTGCTGAACGGCGCGACCTGGGCGGTCGCGCGTGCGAAGAAGCATCTCGACTATATCGAGTTCTCCTGCGAAGACGCGTCGCGCTCCGACTGGGATTACATGGCCAAGATCTGCACCTCGGTGATCGCGGCTGGAGCCTGCGTGATCAATCTTCCCGACACCACCGGCCATGCGATTCCCGAAGAGTTCGGACAGATGTTCGCGTACATGCGCGAGAACGTTCCCGGCGCCGATCGCGTCATCTGGAGCGCGCACTGCCACAATGACTTGGGCCTCGCCGTCGCCAACTCGCTCGCCGCGGTGCGCAACGGCGCGCGTCAGATCGAATGCACCATCAATGGGATCGGCGAACGCGCGGGCAACTGCTCGATGGAAGAAGTGGTGATGGCGCTCAAGACGCGGCGCGATTTCATGACCGTGCCGACCCGCATCAACACCCGCCAGATCTACCCGGCCTCGCGCCTGCTGTCGCAGGTGATCGGGCAACCGGTGCCGGCCAACAAGCCGATCGTCGGCGACAATGCGTTCGCGCACGAGGCGGGAATCCATCAGGACGGCGTGCTGAAGTACAAGCTCACTTACGAGATCATGAAGCCCGAGGATGTCGGCATCCCGTCGAACAAGCTGGTGCTCGGCAAGCACTCCGGCCGCCACGCGTTCACCAACCGCCTGAGCGAACTGGGCGTCGATATCGACGTGGTGGACGTCGCGAAGGCGTTCGCCGAGTTCAAGGCGCTGTGCGACAAGAAGAAAGTCGTCTACGACGACGATCTGCTGGCACTGGTGACGGAGGAGGCGCGGCGCACCACCGATTATTTCGAGCTGGTTGATTTGCAGGTGAGCTCGTCGTCGAAGACCACGCCCACCGCGGAAATCACCTTGCGCGTGCGCGGCGAGGAGAAGACAGCCGAGGCGACCGGCGATGGAATGGTCGACGCGGCCTACAAGGCCATCTACAAGATCGCCGAGATCAATCCGGTGCTCGAGCGTTACGCAGTCAAGGCCATCACCGGCGGCACTGACGCGCTCGGCGAAGTGAGCTGCCTGGTGCGCGAGAACGGCATGACGGTCGCGGGTCAGGGCGCGCATAGCGACATCGTGATGGCCAGCGCGCTCGCGCTGGTGAACGCACTCAATCGGCTCAAGGCGCGAAAACAGACGCCGCTCAAACCGACTTCCGACGTGCCCTGAGCGAACAAGCGTCGCGGCACTTGCCGCAGCATCTCACTTGGGCTAAGTGCTAGGGGTCGTTGCTTGCATGCACCGCCGATCCTGAGCTTGGGCGCGGAAGCGCGCCCGATCTACACGCGTCAATAAAAGACTAGCCGCAAAGGCCTGCCAGAGATTCAAAAGCGAATCGCTCCGCGCTCGTAATGGCTCACAAGATTTTAGTACTGAAAGGTGACGGCATCGGCCCTGAAGTCGTCGGCGAGGCGCTCCAGGTTCTCAAGGTGATCGCGCGCCGTTCCGCCGTCGATATCGAGTTCAAGGAAGGCGCGATCGGCGGCCACGCTCTCGACGCGCACGGCACTCCGCTCCCCGACCATGTTCTCAAGCACGCCCAAGAGAGCGACGCGATCCTGCTCGGCGCAGTCGGCGGGCCCAAGTGGGACAATCCCAACGCCACGCAGCGTCCCGAGCAGGCGTTGCTCGGACTGCGCAAGGCGCTCGGCCTGTTCGCCAACGTGCGGCCGGTCAAAACGGTTAAGGAGGTGATCGCGGCCTCGCCGCTCAAGGCCGACATCATCAACGGCGTTGACCTGGTAGTGATTCGCGAACTTACCGGCGGAATCTATTACGGCAAGCCGAGCGAGAAACGCCAGAACAAGGAAGGACGCGAGGCGGTCGACACCTGCCTCTACACCGAAGCGGAGATCGTGCGGGTGCTGCGCTTCGGCTTCGAGCTGGCACGGGAGCGGCGCAAGAAGCTGACCTCGGTCGACAAGGCCAACGTACTCGCTACCTCGCGGCTGTGGCGCGAGATCGCGACCGAGCTCAGCCAGGAGTTCAAGGACGTCGCATTCGAAAGTCAGCTCGTCGATTCGATGGCGATGCATCTGCTGCGGCGTCCGCGCGACTTTGACGTCGTGGTCACGGAAAATATGTTCGGCGATATTCTCACCGACGAGGCCTCGGTGCTCGCGGGCTCGATGGGTCTGCTGCCCTCGGCGTCGCTCGGCGAGGAAATGAACGAGGCGGGTTTCCGCGTCGGACTCTACGAACCGATCCACGGCAGCGCGCCGGATCTCGCCGGTCGCGACGAAGCCAATCCACTAGCGGCGATTTTGTCCGCCGCAATGCTGCTCGAGCATTCGCTCGGCATGAAGACCGAAGCGGAACTGATCGGACATGCGGTCGACGCCGTGGTGCACGAGGGCTATCGCACCCGCGATCTTCAGGGCGGCGCCGGCAGTACGACCGTCGGATGCAAAGCGATGGGCCGGCTGGTACGCGAGAAAATCGAGAGCCTGGAAGCCTAATGAGCGAAGCCCGCGAGCCGAGAGTGGCGGTTGTCGGCGCCACCGGCGCGGTCGGCAATCAACTGCTCGATTTGATCGCGGCGCGCGGCTTCGCTTCCAGCGGCCTGCGGCTGTTCGCCACCGCCAAGGGCGCCGCCGAAACGGTCGTGGTGGGCGACGAAGAGTTGCTGGTCGCGAGCCTGGAAAGCCCTGCCGCGCTTGCCGAGTTTGATATCGCGTTTCTCGCGGTCCCGGCGGTTTGTGCCGCCCAAATTATCGCTGCCCGTCCCGGGCCCAAGCTTATCGACTTGAGCGCCGCGGGACGCGCACCCTCGGTCGAGGCGCTGATGGTCGCGCCGGGCCTGACCTCGCGCGAGCGAATCGCAGACCTGCGCGCGCACAGCGTCTTTACGATTCCGCATCCGGTAGCTCACGTTCTTGCGACTTGTCTCAAGGCGCTCGACATCTCGGCGCGCATCGTCGCCGCGACCGCGATGCTGGGCGCCTCGTCAGGGGGCAAGGGCCTCGTCGCGCGCACGGTCGAACAGACCACCGACCTTCTGAGCGCGCGGCTCGATCTGGAAGAGGACGAGACTCAGCGCGGCTTCAATCTCTTCATGCGCGAGCACGAGCGTTCCATCGCTGGCGCGGTGGCCGCGCAAGTTGCTGAGCTATTGTCCGCGGCGCCGGAGCTTCGGCTGCAAGCGGTCTCGGTGCCGGTACTCTACGGCTCCGCGATGACGATCGAGATTCCGGCGGACGGCGGCGGCGAATCGATGGTCGAGCTGATTCGCGGCGCGCCCGGTATCCTGCTTACCGAGGAAGGCGAGCCGCTCAGCGTAATCGACGCCGTCGGCCAGGAAGCGATCCTGCTGCAGGCGGAGACGCGTGCGCGCGGCCTTTCGCTTTGGTGCGTATTTGACAACGTGCGGCTGGCCGCGCTGACTGCGCTGTGGATCGCGGAGACGCTCAGTCTACGCACGCCGCCACTGGCCTGAGCAGGAGTCGCCGCGATGCCGCCGGTGGTCAAACTGACGCTGGAGTACGACGGCACCAACTACTCGGGCTGGCAGTTGCAGAGCGGCCAGGATTCCATCCAGGCGCGGATCGAAGCCGCGATCGAGCAGATTTTTTCCACCGCTGTGCGCGTCTACGGCGCCGGCCGCACCGACGCGGGAGTTCACGCGCGCGGCCAAGTCGCCGCAATAAATCTGCCGCGTGATTTCGATGTCGCCGAATTGCAGCGCGCGCTCAACGCGAAGCTCCCGCCGGATATCGTCGTGCTTGGGGCGACGCCGGCGGCCGACAACTTCGATCCTCGCCGCGACGCGCGCGCACGCGTGTACGAATATCGCATACTGAACCGCCGCTCGCCGTCCGCATTCGAGCATCGCCGCGCATGGCACGTCCGCGAGCCGCTCGATCTTGATGTCATGAATCGCGCGGCCCGCGTGTTCATCGGCGAACACGACTTCGCCGCCTTCCGCACGCTGGGCTCCGAGGAGAAGACGACGATGCGCCGCGTCGACCAAAGCGGATGGCGCCGCGAGGACGAAGTGCTCATCTATCACGTCGAAGCGAGCAGCTTTCTGCGCCACATGGTGCGCACGATGGTGGGTGCGATGGTCGAGGTGGGACGCCGCCGAATCGACGCGAAGGCGGTCCAGGCGATCCTCGCCGGCCGCGAGCGCGCGGCCGCGCCCGCCGCTGCACCGCCGCACGGCCTGTTTCTGATGGCAGTGCATTACTGAGCGCCGCCGAAGCCGTTTCGCACTCGGCGGGGCGGCCTCTATCGCGTGCTCGGCATCGGAACCCCTTGCGCCCGAGTGCTAACAAAATGTGCCTGTGCAAAAATCTTCACCGTTTCTAGGAAAAACCGCGATTTTCGGCCTCGATGCTCTTGAAAAAACTCTGCCACTCGTTCACCCTCTCTGCGAGCCCGAAAATCCGGGCTCCGCAAGGAGGAGGATGATGACGCAGTCGCAAGTGGCAGCCTATCTCGCAGACAAGCTCGCAATCAGCAAGAAGCAGGCGAAATCGGCGCTCGAAGAAATCAACGCTCTCGTCGTTCGCGAGCTCAAGAAGGAAGGCTCTCTGCGCCTGGCCGGGCTCGGTATCTTCCGCAAGCGCAAGACCAAGGCGCGGATGGGCCGCAATCCCGCCACCGGTGAAGAGATCAAGATCCCGGCGCGAACGCGGCTGCGCTTCACCGCCGCCAAGGCGCTGAAAGATTCCGTGCTCGGAACCAAATAATCTGGCTTGAATCTGTCAGCCGCGGGAGCGTACCGGCTCCCGCGGCTTATTTTCCTGCTCAATCGTCACGAGTGCGATCGCGACCCGCGGGCCGTGGCGGCGCCTTGCGTGCTTGTTTCGCGCGCGCCAGGTACTCGCGAATCCTGATCTCGTAGCCGCGATCGGCGGGATTGTAGTAGTCGCGATCGCCGAGCTGGTCAGGCATGTAGCTCTGCTCCGCGAGGCCACCCTCGTAGTCGTGCGGGTATTGATAGCCCTTGCCGTAGCCAAGCCCGCGCATCATCGGCGTGGGCGCGTTGCGCAAATGCATCGGCACCGGCAGCGCACCGAGCGATTGCGCATCCTCGCGCGCCTTGATCATCGCGCGATATGACGCGTTCGATTTCGGCGCAGAGCTTAGATAGGTCACTCCCTGTGCCAGCGGGATCACGCCTTCCGGCAATCCCACGAACTCGACCGCCTCCTTGACCGCGATCGCGATCTGCAACGCGCGCGGGTCGGCGTTGCCGACGTCCTCGGCGGCGAAAATAACCATCCGTCGCGCGACGAACATTGGATCCTCGCCGGCCTCGATCATACGCGTCATCCAGTACAGCGCCGCGTCCGGATCGCTGCCGCGCATACTCTTGATGAAAGCGGAGATTACGTTGTAGTGCTCCTCGCCCGCGCGATCGTAGAGCAAGGCTTTCTTCTGCGCCGCCTCCTGCACGATCGCAGCAGAGATCTCATGGGCTTGCGCCGTCTCCGCGAGCTCTGCCGCGATCTCAAGCGTCCCCAGGGCGCTGCGCGCGTCGCCGCCAGCAAAGCGCACCAGCTCGGCCATCGTGCCGTCGCCAAGGGTGAGCCCGCTCTTGCCGAGCCCGCGCTCGGGGTCAGTGAGCGCGCGCTTGATGATCGTTTCGATGTCGCTTTCCGAAAGCGGATTGAGCACCAGCAGTCGCATCCGCGAGAGCAGCGGCGAGATTACCTCGAACGATGGATTCTCGGTGGTGGCTCCGATCAGCGTGATCAGCCCACTCTCGACGTGCGGCAGCAGCGCATCCTGCTGCGCCTTGTTCCAGCGATGAATCTCATCGATGAACAGCACCGTGCGATTGCCGCCCGCCTCCAAATCGCGGCGCGCCGCTTCAACCGCTTCGCGCAGGTCGGCCAATCCACTCGCCACCGCTGCGAGCTGGCGAAACTCGGCGCCGGATTGTTTCGCAAGGAGGATCGCGAGCGTCGTTTTGCCGGCGCCCGGAGGCCCCCACAGGATCATCGAGTGGAGCTTCCCGGCAGCCACCATCTGGCTCAGAATTTTGCCGGGCCCAAGAAGATGCTCCTGGCCCACCACCTCATCCAGGCGCGCCGGACGCATCCGGTCCGCGAGTGGTTGAGCGAGCGGAACCTTGGCTGGAAACAGGCTTCCTGACGAAGCGGCCTTTCGCCGTGCCATCGCCCAACTCCTAGCATAGTCGCGCGGGCCATCTAAGCCGCCCGCTTTCCGTTGCGCAACCGCGCGCGCCTGATCTAGCCTCTGGGCGGGCTGGACAGGAGCCGGCACCAACTTATGATCATCGGGATCGATATCGGTGGCTCGACCACCGACGCGGTAATCCTGGAAAACGGCGGCCTCCACGTTGTAACCATCGAGGCGAACGATCCGGTCGCAGCCGCGGCCGGGGCGCTGGGCAAGCTGGTTTCCGAATTTGGGATGACGCTGGAGCACGTCGATTGCGTGGCCGCTACAGGAGCGGGCGCGCGCGCACTCGGCAAGTCGCTGCTCGGGCGTCCGGTCATTAAGGTCAACGAGTTCACCGCTATCGGGATCGGCGGGACCTCGCTGGCGAGCCTGGATCGCGCGCTGGTAGTGTCGCTCGGCACAGGCACCGCGATCGTCTCGGTGACGCCGGAGGGAATCGTGCACGTCAGCGGCACCGGAGTCGGAGGCGGCACCATGCTCGGCCTCGCCAAACACATGCTCGGGGTTTCAACTATCGAGCGCCTCGAGGCGATGGCCAAAAAAGGCAATTTGCGCCGCGTCGATCTCACAGTGCGCGATATCGCGGGCGGACCGGTTGGCGATCTGCCCCCGGGAACCACCGCGGCGAACTTCGGCAAAATCAGCGCCGATGCGACGCCCGAGGACAAGGCGCTCGCGATCATGAACATGATCGTGGAATCGATTGGGGTGCTCGCGATGGCCTGCGCGCGCGCGGCCAATCAGGACAACATCGTGCTGACTGGCAAGCTCACGAGGATCTTCCGTTTCATGCAGGAAGCGAAACGGCTGGACTTCCCATTCGGGCGACGCTTTGTGATTCCGGAGCACGCCGACTACGCAACCGCGATCGGCGCGGCTCGCCACGCGCTGCAGAAGTAGCGTGCGCGCAAGCGCGCTAGAAGCTCCGATGAGCGACGTCAAGATTCGCCCGCTCTTGGAGGGCGACCTCGCCGACGCCGATCGCATCATGCGCCGCGCGTTCGGCACCTTCCTCAAACTCCCCGACCCGCTCTCATTCCTGGGCGATGGAGACTTCGTATACACCCGATGGCGCGCGGACCCCGCGGCCGCGCTCGCCGCTGAACAAGACGGGCGCCTGGTCGGTTCAAACTTCGCGACTCGATGGGGCAGCGTGGCATTCTTCGGACCGATCTCCGTCGAACCGGAACTGTGGGACCGCGGCGTGGCGCAGCAACTGCTCCAAGCCACGATGAAGCTGTTCGCGAAGTGGCGTAGTCGGCATGTCGGCCTCTACACCTTCGCAGAGAGCGGCAAGCACGTCGGGCTGTATCAGAAGTTCGGCTTCTACCCGCGCTTCCTGACTTTGGTGCTGGAGAAGAAGCCGGGACCCGTGGGGCCCCCCGCCGCGCGATTTTCGACACTGTCGGACGCGCAGAAAAGAAAGTGCATCGCCGACGCTCGCAGGCTCACCGGCACGATTCTGCCCGGCTTGGACGTGCGCCGCGAAATAGAAGCAGTCGACGCGCAAAAGCTCGGCGATACGATCCTGATTCCTGGAAACCGCGGTGCGGGACTCGGCGGCTTCGCCGTATGCCAGTACGGCGCGGGGACAGAAGCGGGCAGCGGCAACTGTTACGTGAAGTTCGGCGCAGTGGCGCGCGCTTCCGGCGCGCAGCAGGCCTTCGAGCGGCTGCTCGACGCGTGTGAGTCGTATGCCGCCGAGCGTGGCGCATCGCTAATCTCATTGGGCATCAATGCGGCGCGGGAATTGGCGTTGCGAACGGTCAAGGCGCGCGGCTATCGGACCGATATCCAGGGTGTCGTAATGCATCTAAACAACGATCCCGGCTACAACGTGCGCTCGGTATTTCTGATCGACGACTGGCGCTGACGTTTTTTTCTTTTCACCCGATCTTTCATTGCGATCCCCGCGACTCCGAGCCGTTCCAACCAGAGCACGGATGGCGTTAGAATGCCCGGACTTATGCAGGTCCGGCTGGCCTCGCAGCGTGCGGGCAAAGCTGGCTGGACGATGGCCGGGAATCAGGAGTCATGTCTTCAGAACTGCTCAAGGGATTTCGGATGCTCGATCTCGCCGACGAGAAGGGCGCCCTATGCGGCAAGATCTTCGCCGATCTCGGTGCCGAAGTAATAATGGTCGAACCGCCCGACGGTTGCTCGACGCGTCGAATCCCACCGTTTCTCGACGACCAGCCGGGGCCCGACCGCGGACTGTACTCGCTCGCCTATAATGCGGGGAAAAAATCGGTTACCGCGAATCTCGGTTCCGCCGACGGCCGCGAGGTCTTCGCCGAACTCGCCAAGCACGCCGACTTCCTCGTCGAGTCGTTTGCGGTCGGCCATCTCGACTCGATCGGACTCGGCTATGAAGCGCTCGCGAAAATAAATCCGCGCCTCATTTACACTTCGATCACGCCTTTCGGCGACAAGGGCCCTGGCAAGGATTACCAGTGGGCCGACATCCTGACTTGGGCCGCCGGCGGCGCGATGTTCCTCATGGGTGAGGAGGGCAAGCCTCCGCTGCAGATGAGCCTGCCGCAGGCGGGGCTGCATGCAGGTGCCGAGGCAGCGGTGTCGTCGCTGATCGCGCATTACCCGCGCCAGGTCGACGGCCTCGGACAGCACATCACGGTGGACATGCAAGCCTGTATCGTGTGGACGCTGATGAACGAGCAGGCGATGCCGATACTGCACGGCAATCATCTGTCGCGCACGGGGATGTTCTCGGGCTCGGCGGACGCTCGGCGCCAGATGGTTTATCCGTGCGCCGACGGCCACATCTCGATCCTGATCGCGGGTGGCGTGCTCGGCGGCAGCTCGACCAAAGCCCTGATTGGATGGATGAGCGAGAAGGGAGCCGCCTCCGACTGGATGCGGTCCAAGGACTGGGTCGCCTGGGTGCCGGGCGTCTTGATGCAGATGACGCAGAAGGATCGCGACGAAATCGCGGAGCTCGAAGATCGGGTACGGCGTTTCTTCATGACCATGACCAAGCGCGATATCTACCACGAAGGCTTGAAGCGCCGAATCCTGCTCGCACCGGTTGCCAACGCCGCCGACATCGCGTCCGACGAGCAATTGAAGGCGCGCGAATATTTTGTCACGGTGCCGCACGAAACTCTGGGCCGCACCCTCACGCTCCCCGGCGCATTCGCCAAAATGAGTGCGACGCCGATAGGATCGTTCTCTCGCGCGCCGCGAATTGGCGAGCACAACGACGAAATCTACCGCGGGCTCCTCGCCATAAGTCGCCAGCGCCTGGCGGGGTTGCGCGAAAGCGGCGCCATCTAGCAGCCGCGTAAGGGATAAGACGAGGAACGAAGCGATGGGCCGCTACGCATTGGAAGGAGTTCACATCCTCGACTTCGCCTGGGTCGGCGTCGGGCCAATTACTGGCAAATATTTCGCCGACAACGGCGCCGACGTGATCCGTGTCGAATCAGCGGCGCGCCTGGACGTATTGCGGGTCGGACCGCCTTGGAAGGATGCGAAGCCCGGGGTGAACTCGAGCCAGTTTTTCGCGAGCTACAACACCTCGAAAAAGGGCATCACGCTCGATCTGAGCAAGCCAGCGGCGCGCGAGCTCGCGCGAAAGCTGGTGCCGTGGGCGGACATCGTGATCGAGAGCTTCACGCCCAAGGCGATGCGCAAGTGGGAGCTCGACTACCCGCATCTGCGCGAGATCAAGCCCGACCTGATCATGCTTTCGACTTGCATGCAGGGGCAGACCGGGCCCAACGCGATGTACCCGGGATTCGGGCAGTTGATGGCAGCGCTGTCGGGCTTTTACTACATCTCGGGCTATGGTGAGGGTTCCTGCGCGCCGCCCTACGGCGCGTATAGCGATTTCATCGCGCCGCGCTTCTCGGCGTGCGCCCTGCTCGCTGCGCTCGACTATCGGCGTCGCACCGGCCGCGGCCAGTATATCGACATGTCGCAGTACGAAGCGGCGCTGCACAATCTCGCACCGGCGCTGATCGACTACTTCGCAACCGGCCGGGTGCTCGGACCGCGCGCCAACGCATCGGATCGCTATTCACCCCATGGCGCCTATCGATGCGCCGATGAGGACGGGCATGAGCGCTGGATTGCGATCGCGGTCGGCACCGACGCCGAGTGGCGCTCGATGCTCGCGACGCTCGGCGCCGGCGTGCAAGCGGACTCTGGCGATGCGCGGTTCGAATCGATGCGTGCGCGGCTCGACAATCGCGCCGCGCTCGACGAACTGGTTGGCTCCCTGGTGCGATCGCATCAGGCACTGGAGCTGGCCGCGGAGCTGCAGAGTGCCGGCGTCGCGGCCTACCCGGTCGAGAACTGCGTCGACCTTCATCGCGACGAAAACCTCGAGGCGTTCGATTTCTGGCACTGGCTCGAACATAAGGAAATGGGAGCGTCCGTCTACGAGGGCTTGCAGCATCGGATGAGCCGCACACCCGGCGACCTGCGTACCGCGGCGCCCACGCTTGGCCAGCACAACGACGAAGTGCTGTCCGAGGTGCTCGGCCTCAGCGCCGCCGAAATCGATAAGCTCAAGCAGGAACAGGTGATATTCTGATCCTGATGCTGATGCTGGCGCTCGACGCCGGCGCCGCGGCCAGGCGGAGCGGCGAACACGCGTGCGATTCGAACTGAAAATCGCCCTGAGGTACCTGCGCGCACGGCGCAAGGACGCCTTCATTTCGGTCACTACGGTGTTCACCGCGGTGGGCGTGATGATCGGCGTGGCCGCGCTGACCATGACCCTGGCGGTGATGGGCGGCTTCGAGCAAAGCCTGAAAGAACGTGTGTTGAGCCTTTCGCCGCAGGTGCAGATTCGCAGCGTGGAGGGTTCGATCACCGGCTATGCCGCGCTTCAGGCGCGCGCCAACGCGGTCCCTGGCGTGACCGGATCGGATCCATTTATCGTCGGGCAGGCGATGCTCAGTTCGGGACGCGGTATCGGCGGCGTGCTGGTGCGCGGCGTCGAGCCCAACAATCCGGTGGTCGACTCCCAGTGGGGCCGTTATATGATCCAGGGAAGTTTCGCGAGCCTCGCGAAAGATTACTCGATTCCGCAGGCCAACGGTCCGCCGGTCAATGGAGGCGCGCTGGCGATCGGCGCCACGCTCGCCGAGAAGCTACGGGTAAAGCTCGGCGATCACGTCCGCGTGGTCGCACCGATAATCGGCGGCGACGGCTCGCTCTCGACGCGGACCGGCGAGTTCGTGGTCGGCGCCATTTTCGATTCAGGCATCGAATATCTCGACGGCACCATGGTCTTCATGGAGCTCGGCCGCGCGCAGAACTTTTTTGGGAGGCCCGGAAAAGTCGACGGCATCGATCTTCATCTGCAGAACCTCGACCAGACCGAGAGCGTGACCACCGCGCTCCGGAAACTCTTTGCAACTCCTTACAACATCGAAAACTGGATCCAGTACAACCAATCCGCGGTCGAGGGGTTCCAGATCCTCAAGCGCGTGTATTCGATGGTACTGGTGCTGCTGATTGGGGTCGCGGCGTTCAACCTGGTCGCGACGCTGATCATGGTGGTGATGGAGAAGCGCAAGGACATCGCGGTGCTGCTCGCGATGGGCGCGACGCAGCGCGAGGTCCGGCTGATCTTCGTGCTCAAAGGGCTGATCGTCGGAGCGGCGGGGACCGCGGGCGGACTGGCGCTGGGCGCGATCGGATGCTTCGCGCTGGCGAACTATCACTTCATCAAGATCCCGCGCGAGATCTACGGAATGTCGACGCTGCCGATCGCGCCCGATGCGGCGAGCTTCGCGATGGTCGCAGCGGCGTCGATGATCCTGTGCCTGCTTGCGACGTTTTATCCGGCGCGGCAGGCGTCACGCGAGACGCCGGTCGAAGTCTTCCGCTCCTGACCGTCCCTCACACTCCACACACCGCACCACCCCGGGACGGCTACGGCCGGACTCTAATCTGTGTTGGGAGTGTGATTCTGGGGTGTCTTCGCGACGAGCTTGGGCTTGCGAACAACGAGCGTCTCGTGGCCGCGCACCTTGATGGTGCGTGCGGGCTCTGACTGAAAGCCTTGCGAGCTTCCGTCGGCGACCCGCGGCCGCGACGAAGTGCGCCGCCGTCGCCAGTTGCTAAGCTCCTTGGAAAGCTTGGATGCGACCGAGTCGTTGTCCTGACCAGGATCGGCCTGGTTTTCGGCTTCCTTGTTAGGATCGCCGGACGTTACCGCTGTACTCATTCGGGTTCTCTCTTCCTGTGACGTGGATTTGTCCTCCATTCCTCTGAAGTCGAAGGGGCGATCAAAATTTGCTGACTGGATTTTATGCAGAAACGGGCGTTCGCGCGGGCGGCAGCCTCGAAGTGGTTATGCAGTGAGGGATTAGTCTCTATGTCGACTGCGAACCGAATCTAAACCTGAAGCGGGGCTCGTTGGCCTGGCGTGAGTATTGGGGAGTGTCTGGGCTGGTGGTCGTCACGCGCCGGGCCCGGTAAAGGCCCCGGCGCTGACTCAAATTGTATCAGGCGAATCTGCTCACCGTCTAGCCAAAAAGGGTCTGCATCTTGAGTGCGAGACCCATGTCACCGGCGATGCGCAGCTTGCCGCTCATGAAAGCGACCTGGCCGTTGAGCTTGCCGGTTGTCATGTCGACGTAATCCTGCGCGGTCATCGAAATCGTGATGTTCGGCGAAGGCGCCGGGCCCTCTTTTACCTGGCAGGTATCGTTGTTGATTATTACATGCCACTTTCCGCCGCCGTCGCCGGAGAGATCGAATTGATATACGGCGTTGAGCCCTTTTGCCGCGTCCTTGTTGAAGCGCGACGGCATCATCTCAAACACCTGCTTGGCAGTCGTAGGTTGATCAGCCATGGGAAAGGAAAACCTCCTCGGGGAAGCGGCCGATGCCGCACTCTTGCCGCCATATAAGCGTTGATCGGAAACCTTGTCAATAGAGCGTTTGTTACGCGCGCGTTCGCGATTTTATCAGCGCGTGCGTGGCAGGATGCGCGCCCAGGTTCATCGCTCAGAAACTGAATATGCCGCCGGGCACGACCCGAATCATGTTGGCCTTGACGGTCACTGCCGCAGCGCCTTCGGTGACGGTAGCGGCGCGATCGCGCTCGAGCGCGGTCTTCACCTCGCCGTTCAAGTAGGCGTCTCTGCCGATCACCCTGACTGTTACTTTGCTCAGCCCCGCGCTCTGGAGTTGCGCCGTGATCCGCGCGGCGGTGTCGGACCATTCCGCGAGGTCGGTGGTGATCGTGTTGTTCACGCCGGTCACGCCCGGAACGTCCCTGACGACGCGGTCCGCGAGCGCCTTGTCGTTGTCGTCATATACTTTGCCGAACAGCACCACCGTGCCGTGATTGGTGTACGCGCGGACGCGGCCCAGCTTGCGGACGCTGCGGAGCGCATCCTGCACGCGGTCGAGCAGCGCGGGCGTGGGCTTCGGGAGCGCCGCCATCTCGCGCCGGCGCAGGCGCTTACGTGCCGGCCTCGGTACCGCCGGCGCCGGCGTCTCTGCCGAAGCGACTGCGGATGTGGGTTCCGATGATGCCGCCGGCGCCGACGCCTCGGTTGGCGATGCGGGCGTAGTCGCTGCGGCGGGCGAGGGAGCCGAAGCTTCCGCCGACGCTTCCGCGGCGGAGGCAAACTCGGCCGCTTCGGCGGGACTGAGCGCCGCGAGCTTTCCGCTCAGGTCCGATTCGATCGACGACTGCTGGGAGCCGTCGCTGGCAAAGATCACCGGGTAGTCGACTTCGACCTGGCTGCCCGCGAACGCGGGAAATTTCCACGCCGACACCGCGTTGACTACCTCGGCGTCCAGTCCCGGATTCGTCGCCGTCGAGGTTCTGATCGCGGCGCCTGCGACGGAACCGTCGGGCAGCACCCGGAGTCTCACGATCATTCCATCATGCAAGGTGCTCTCACCGGCGACCGCGTGCATGTAGGTCTCGGTCAGCGCGTTGTGATTGCTGTCAAACACCTTGCGCGCCGCGTCCTGGTTGCGCTCCGGGGCGCCCGACGATTCGCCCGTCACCTGGATCGGCATCGTGCTCGCCAGCGCGACGATCGGGCCGGTCGGCGCGGCGGGTGACGACGAGGCAGCCGGCGCAGGCGGGCCGCCCTGTCCCGAGCTCAAATGCAATGCGAACCACACTCCACCGCCGAGTGCGATGACCGCGGCGAGAATATAACCGAGGGTGACCAACATCCCGCCACCGCTCGACTCTTCCTCGTAGTCGGTCTGCGGCATCTGGCTGGTCATTTGGACCGACGGCGCCGGCCGCGACGGAGATTGCGGCGTGAAGCGCGTCGGCGCCGGCGATGGCGCCGGCATCGGCTCGTTGGTCAGGCGTGCGCCGCAGAAATTGCAGATGATTTCGCCCGGCTCGGTCTGGCCGCCGCACACCGGGCATTCCTTGGGAGTATCGCTGGAACTTTGATCGCCCGCGCCCGCAGCCGGCGTCGCATCGGCGTGCGCCTGCGCAAATGCGGGATCCGCATGTGTCAGCGCAGTGCCGTCAACCTCGCAGAAGGTCTCGGAATCGGGATAGGTCTTGTCACACCTCGGGCAGCTTTTCATCGCGCAGGCGCGCCTCCACGCCCTTCATCAATAAAAGTCGTTGTACCAGGAGAGATCCTCTCTCAATGATATCCACGGCTGGCCTGTCAGGCCAATCGCGACGGCGGGAGTTCGAGTATCAATCCGTGTCGGACTTCAGCTGGTCGCCGACATGACGTCGTCGCGAAATTTCTCCATCGCGGCGATTTGTTCCCGTGCCGGACCGCCGCCATAGAGGATTCGCGTAACGCCCATCTCGCCCAGCTGTTTCACCTGGTCAACGGTGAGCGGACCACCCAGGCGCGGACTGACCGTGAGCTCCAGCGGAAGCGTGCGCTCAAACGCACGCTCGTGCTCGCGCAGCCGTGCGATGACGCGGCGGGTCTCATCGAGGCTCTCCGCGATTCCGTACCATCCATCACCCAGCCGCGCGGCGCGCTTGAGCGACGGCTCCGTGTGTCCACCGAAGACCAGCGGCGGATGCGGTTTCTGAACAGGCTTGGGCATGAACCTGACGCCCTCGACGCGCACGGTCTTCCCCGCGTAGACCGGATCCTCTTTGCTCCACAGTTCCTTCATCAACGCGACGTACTCGCGCGAGCGCAACGCGCGATCCTGGAAGTTCATTCCAACCGCGGCAAACTCCTCCTCGAGCCATCCGATTCCGATGCCGAAGATAAAGCGACCGCCCGAGAGCACATCGAGACTGGCGACCGCCTTCGCAGTCGTAAACGGGTTGCGTATCGGCAGCACGAAAACTCCGGTCGCGAGCCGAATCCTGGTGGTGATTCCCGCCACGAACGCGAGCGCCAGCATCGGATCGTGAAGCGGCGTCTCCGGCGGAGCCGGCATCCTGCCGCTCGAGGCGTACGGATATGGTGATTTGTACTTGACCGGCAGAATGATGTGCTCGGGAATCCACAACGACTCGAAGCCAAGCTCCTCGGCCTTGTGCGCGACGGCCGCGAGACCGGCAGGCTGGGTTTGAAACAGAAATGTTCCGAACTTCATGGTTTCCTCCAGGTTCGCGACGCCGGCGCCACACGCATCACGCGGTATGATGCGCTACATCCGCGCGGGCGTGCCCGAGGTTAGCCGTTTCGAAGGAAAATTAGAAACGCAGAAACCCGACGCGACCGAAGTCGCGTCGGGCTCTTGCGGATGAACAAATCAGACTGGCTGCGGGCCTGCTCTAGAAAATGTTCGGGGTCGGGTACGACTGACAGGCGTTGGCCAGATACGCGCTGTGCTTGCCTACCACGTTCGTGTCCATGAACACCGACACCGCCGACAGCAACTCGGTGCAGTCTCCAAGGTCGACAAACTCCGAGCCGTCCTCGCCCGCGTTGATCTGCAGGGTGTGGAGGTTCTTCGGCTCTTTGGCGAGCGGCGTACACCAAGTGTAGTTCGCTACTTGCGGACCAAAGTTTATGAAATCGAACGTGTCGTTGTTTCCGGCGAGCGTGATCCAGCCGTCCGGATTCTCTTCGATCGGGAAGAAGCCGTCGTCAAATGCGGACCCGGTAACGGGGTTAAAGCCGTTGTTGCAATTCACGCCGTCGAGCACGCAGTTGAACGCGATTCCGTTACAATCGCCGCGCGCTTCGGAATTGAGCGTGATGTAGGCAAAATTCGCGTTCCCCGGAGTCTTCACGGCGTCGTTGAAAAAGATCGTAATTCCACCATCCTCCGCGCTCTCATCATCCACATCGATGAAGTTGCCGTCGAAGGCGGTGAACTCGGACAGAACTCGCTTGAGCGCGAGCTTCTGGGCTTGGGCGTGTGCCCGGGTTGGTACCGCTGCGGACAACGCCAGCAACGCCGACGCCATCATCACGATTGAACCGAACGTAAACTTCCTCGTCATGGAATCCTCCCCTGAAAACTGGCTATGTACCGGGATTGCGTACCCCCGGAAAACTTATTCCCTTGCCGCAGCAACGTACGTGAAGCGTAATTGAATGTCAACGGTTTTCGTAAACTTTCTGAAAGCGAAATTTCGGCTCCTTTTAGGTGCATCGCGGCGAGTATCGGACCCCTACTGCCTGTTGGGTTTTCGTTACTGCAACCCTTCCTGAAGCCCCGTTGCGGCCCGCAAAAAAGAGAACTCCAGGCGCGCAATTTTCCCGGCCGGATGCCGCCGGGATCCGCACGCGATTCGGCCGCCGCAACAGCCAGTCAAAACATCTCCCCGGTCAGTCTCGTCAAAGCACGGAACCGCCTTCCAGCCGGAATCCGATCCGCACTTCGACCTGGAAACTCGGATCGCCATTCTGGTTCACCGAGCCGCGAATATTCTTGACCTCGAACCAGTCTATATTTCGGATCGTCTGCCGCGCCTTGACTATCGCGTTGCGCACCGCCTGGTGGAGGCTATCATCGGACACGCCGACCACCTCGATTATTTTGTATGTCTTCTCCGGCATTGAACTCTCCTTTGCGTGATGCGCATCGCAATCGCGCGACGCGACGACTTTAGGCTTCTCTGGCTGCTCTATTCCGAATTCCCGCCGGTGCGCAAGCGCGGCCTCATGTGCACATTTCGCGCGGGCGGGAACTGCGCGAGAAACCGCCACGGCGAGTGTGCGAAGAACGTATTGTTCGTTCGCGATTCGCGGCGCGGACTGCTGCCGCTCGCGCGCCCGAAAAAGCCGCGCCCGGGTCGAGGCTGCTGCTTCGACCCGGGCGCACTGTTGTTACGCCGGAAGATTCTGAGCGGGAGCTTTTCTTACTTGGGAGGATTGCCGAGCGTCACGATCACGAAGCTGCCGTTGTTCACCGCGTCCCCGGTATCGATATCTAGAGTGTTCACCTGGATGACCATCGTAGTCTTGTTGACGCTCACCACCAGGGCGTTGGAGACTGCGAATTGATCCTCACTGCCGTCGGCGTTCGATACCGGAACCGGATCATCCGGCTTGGTGTTGCCGTTGTAAGTTCCCTTAAAGGTTATCTGGTACTCGCCGGTGCCAACTTGCGTTGAAGTAGCCGAGGTCGTGAGGCTGCCGCCAACGCTTAGCAACGCACCGGTCTTTGACACGCCGGCAAATGCCACCGGCCGGTTCAGGTCGGGGCTTCCCGCACGCGCCGGAACCGCGACCGCCAAGCCCAGAAAAGTGCTGGCGACCGCCGCCATCGGAATGCTGAAAAACTTAAATTGCATCGATGCTCCTTCTGTCCCCAAAACGGGACTGCCGCGATCGCATCAGTGTATGCGACCACTTCGCCGCGTACTATCAGTTTAGCTCGCGCGACTTGCGGTCACCCTCGCGCACATAGCGATTTTATTAAGTCTACGTTTGGATCCGCTGGATACCGAAGCAAATGATCCTCTGAAACTGGCTGCAATTCCCCATGGCGACAACATTACGCCGACGCGACACACATGAACGTTTGTTCAGGTTCGCGCGGTTCGGGTTCGCGCGCGGAGGCCAGCCGCTTATCGCGTGGGAAGAACGAACTCGAGCGCGAATACTCCGGGGTCCTCGACCGTCCTCATGTCGAGCTGGAAGACGTCGTTCGTGATTCGCCCGATGACGCGTGCGCGGCGAAACATCGCCGCTATCGTATCAGGGGAAATTTCCGGATGATTCACGGTCACTGCGACCGTTTTGAGTTCCTCAGTTGGCAGCGCGCCCGAGCCGATTTGTGAGGTTGATTCCACAATCTCGATCTGAAACCTGGCGCCGCTGGCCGCGCCGACTCCGCCGAGCCTCTCGCTCAGAATATCGCGGACGCGCGCGGCCACAATCCTCAATTCCGCGGGCGTGCGCCGCAGCATCCGGAGCGTTGGCAGCTCCTCCCCGAGATCGCCCGATCGCAGATAGAGCCGCAGCGTCGCCTCGAGCGCGGCGAGCGTCAGCTTGTCGCATCGGAGCGCTCGCTTGAGCGGATTGGCTTTGATCTTCGCCACCAGCTCACTCCTGCCCACCATCACCCCGGCCTGTGGACCGCCGAGCAGTTTGTCGCCGGAGAAGGTGACCAGCGCGGCTCCCGCGGCAATTTGCTCGGCGACGATCGGCTCGCGCGGCAGCCCATAGGTGCCAAGATCGATCAGCGCCCCCGCGCCGAGGTCCACCATCACGTCGATCCCGCGCTCGCGCCCGATTGCGACCAGCTCCGCGAGCGTGACCTCGCTGGTGAATCCGACCACCCGGTAATTCGAAGGATGCACCTTGAGCAGCAGCGCAGTATCGGGGCCGATTGCGTCCGAGTAATCGCTTCGATGGGTCCGGTTAGTGGTGCCGACTTCGCGCAAGCGCGCGCCGCTCTTGGCCATCACGTCGGGCAATCGGAACGACCCGCCGATTTCGATCAACTCTCCCCGCGACACGATAACCTCGCGGCCCTCGGCCAGGGCGTTGAGCGCGAGCAGCACCGCCGCGGCGTTGTTGTTCACCACCGTGGCCGCTTCGGCGCCGGTGAGCACGCGCAGTTCCTCTTCCACGATCGCATCGCGATCGCCGCGCGCGCCTCCGCCCAGGTCGTACTCGAGATTGACCGCGGAGCGCGCGGCCCGCTCTACCGCCTCGATCGCGCTCTCGGCCAGGATCGCGCGGCCCAGGTTGGTGTGAAGAACAACCCCGCTCGCATTGATCACCGGCTCGAGATTGGGGCGGTCGGCAGCGACCGCGCGCTCGGCGGCGCGCGCGATCGCCGCGAGCATCGCGGCGCGCGTCACCGGCAGATCTGTTTCGGCGCCGCCTGATGAGTCCGGCGCGCCGGCGCGCGCGGACTGCCTGGCAACCAGCGCCTCACGCAGTTCCGCCTGCGCACGCCGCACCATCAATTTGAGATAGCCCGGGCCGAATCCCGCCAGCGACGGCAAGCTCGACGCGGCGCGCAGGCATTCGTCGAGCGGCGGCATCGCGCTCAGGATTTTGGCGCGACTTTCGGACTTGGCGCTCGCGCGCGGCCGCTTTGGCGACTGCGACTCCATCGTGAGGCGATTATCCGAGAGCGCCGAATGCACGCGCAAGCGCGCGCGCTCCAGGCGCCAGCACCCTGGACCCGGCGCACGTAGCATCGCATCTCCCGGAGCGCGAAACCCGTGAGGGGTTTCGCAAGTTCGTTCCGCCTCATGATCGAGCGGCGGGTTGGTATTCACTGGTTTTCATAGTTTCACAAATTTGTGAATATAGTGTATGTTAACTCTCATGACCAACGCGGAGGCAGTTTCAACCTCCAGCATGGCAATTGCCATTTCTGGTTTGACGAAATCGTTCGGTCCGACGCGCGCTCTCACCGGCCTCGACCTGAGCGTCCGTACCGGCGAGGTGCACGGCTTCCTCGGCCCCAACGGCGCCGGCAAGACCACTACCATCCGCATCCTGCTCGGCCTGATTCGCGCCGACGCCGGCCGCGCTCGCTTCCTCGGCGGCGATCCGCTGGCGCGACGCCGTCGCACTGCATCGCCGCCTCGCCTACGTTCCCGGCGACGTGACGCTGTGGCCAAGCCTGTCGGGCGGCGAGGTCATCGACCTGCTCGGCCGACTGCGCGGCGGCCTCGATCCGCGCCACCGCCAGAGTCTCCTCGAGCGTTTCGCTCTCGATCCAGGAATCAAGGGCCGCAACTACTCCAAGCGCAATCGGCAAAAGGTCGCGCTGGTCGCCGCGCTCGCCTCCGACGTCGAGCTGCTGATCCTGGATGAACCCGGTTCGGGCCTCGATCCCCTGATAGGAGCGGTGTTCCGCGAGTGCATCGCCGAGGAGCGCCGGCGGGCGCACCGTGCTGCTCTCAAGCCACATCCTGGCCGAGGTCGAGGCGCTTTGCGATCGCGTCAGCATCATCCGCGGCGGCCGCACCGTGGAGAGCGGCACGCTGGCCAGCTTGCGCCATCTCACCTGCACCTCCATCTCCGCCGAGCTCAAGAATCCGCCGGCCGGAATCACAGCAATTTCCGGCGTGCACGATCTCGTCGTTGAAGGAACGCGCGTGCGATGCACGGTCGACGCCGAGCGGCTCGACGAGGTCTTGCGCGAGCTCACTTCGAGCCGGCGTTCAGAGCCTGCTGAGCCAGCCTCCGACTCTCGAGGAGCTGTTCATGCGCCACTACGGTCTTAACGCGGACTCGTCGCAATCGAGCGACGGCGGCGCGAGCATTGAGCATACGCACACGCCAGTCGCTCCATGAAAATCCAGCCTTGCGATGAAAATCAAAACGGCAAAATTCGATAACCGGCACCGGCACGCTGATTCGCCTCGCCTTGCGCCGCGACCGGATCGCGATCCTGATCCGGCTGTGCGCTGGCGTCCTCCCGATGGGCATCGCAGCGAGCTTCGCGAGGCTCTACCCGAGCGCCGATTCGCTGCGCGCCTTCGCCGACGAATGCATGAGCAAGCCGGCCGTGGTCGCGATGCTGGGACCCGTGTACGCGCCGACCGTCGGCGGACTCACTGCATGGCGGACCGGCGCGATGGGCATGCTCGCGGCCGCGATACCAAGCCTGCTCATCGTAATCCGCCACACGCGGGCCGAAGAAGAGGCGGGACAGCGCGAAATTCTTGGTGCGACGGTGGTGGGCCGGCACGCGGCGCGGTCGGCTGCGCTGATCGTAACGACCGTCGCCAACCTGCTCCTGGCCGCCGTCGCCGCAGGCGGACTGATGAGCCTTGGGCTTCCCGCGCCGGGGGTCGATCGCGCTGGGACTATCGTGGGCCGCCTCCGGCCTTATGTTCGCCGCCGTCGCGGCGATGGCAGCGCAAATGGGCGCCAGCACCGCCATCGCCAGAAACATCGCGCTCGCAGTGTTCGGACTGTTCTTTCTGATCCTGGTCGCCGGAAATTCGCGCGGTGAGGCTGGTGGGCCGTGGCTGATGTCGTTAGCCGCGTTGTCGCCTCTGGAATGGACGCGGCTCCATCGTCCGTTCGCTGGCGAGCAATGGTTGCCTGCCGCAGCCCCCAGCCGAGTTCGAGGATCAGGAACGTCGCGAACGCGGCCCAGGTTAGCGGCATCGCCAGGCGCGGCAGGATCCCGAACGACGCCATCGCGATTCCGGCCATTACCCAGACCGGCGGCAGCGTTACCATCGTGGCGGCGAGCATCCGCGGCAGCTCGCGAGTCACGTCGCCAGCGTGTATTCCCACGACGCGTCCGATAGCCAGTCCCGCCGCGAGCAGCAACGAGTCTTTGATCTCTCGCCGTTTGCTCACGTGCACTGGTCAGCCGAAGTGACTATAGCCTCTTTGATCTGGCTATTCGGCGCCGCCGCGATACTCGCCGCGGCCGGACTAGTCGGTTTCCAGTGCCGCGACCTCGGCTGAGTATTCTTCGCCGAACCCGATTAGTCAACGACGCGGAGAGAGCGTGCGGTACTAAGTGGATAATCGCCGAGCGCCGGAAGTGATACTCACTTTTGATCTCACTTCCGGCGCCGTGCAATAGCCACTTCGGCGCAAATTTATGCTAACTCCGTTATTGCGCCCGACTCATCTCCTCAAGGAGTTGGAGGGGGTGTGGTCTCGGTGTAGGTCGCGGTGACGTCGGTCCCGCGCACTGCTCCGATCGCGTTCGGCGTGTGAATCTCGAAGCCGCCGCCGGCGCCGCGCAAGTCACCCAGGATGATCGCGCGCAAGGTCCCGCCCAGCAGGCCGACCTTGGTTGGCGCGGTCACTCCGTGCACCAGCGCACTGTCGTCGATTATCATCGTGCTCGACGGGCTCAAGGTGATCGAGCCGTTGTCGACCAGGCCGATCGTGAGCTGCCCGCCGCTGCCGGTGGTGATCTTGTCGTGGAGCTGGACCGGCTGCGCGACAGCGGCATTAGTAGTGATGCCGGCGCGCTCGATTTGCACCGGGCCGGCCAGCTGCGTGATCGTCCCAACCGTGACGTCCGCCTGCGCCGCCGCCGGCAATCCCGCGCAAACCAGCACGATCAATCCGAGCCACCATCGCGAACGATTTCCTGTCTTCATCTGATTGTCTCCGAGCCCCTGAGTGGGCGCTGCCCGTTTCTCGATTCGGCTATTATTTCAACAGTTAACGATTGCTTACGCAAGGTGTCATAGCCTCAATTGGATGACGATGACTGCAGTTCCTGTGCCGCAGGGCGCAGATGCGGCGAATTAACCAGCTAGCCAACTGATTCTGACTCTGGAATGACGCAGCCACCACCGCCGCCGCCAATCGCTCCGCGGTGATCACGGCCTGGGCAACCAGCGTGACGATCGCCGTGGTATGCAATCAAGTCAACAACCCGCCGAGCGAAGGTGTCAGTCGGCGCCGAAGATCATCGAGGCTGCCAGCGCGAGTAGCCGGCGACAACGGAGCCGGCGTCCTGCTTGGCACTCAGGTGCAGGGGCTGGCCCCTGCTTTTTTATTGAAATAGTTCGATCTCTAGACGACACTTTTATGTAATATGACGACTGAGTCTACATGCTACGGCGATCGAGCGCTGCATAAATCGATCGAGGATGAAAATTAAAATGACGTTGAGATTAGCATCGAAAGTCTCCGCCACCGTCGCGATTGCCGCCCTTATGCTCGTGTTCTGCGCGGCGCCGCAGGCGCGCGCCGCGGGCGATTCGTACACCGTGAAAACCGGCTACCTGACCTGCCAGGAAGCCAGCGGATGGGGTTTCATAATCGGTTCTTCGCGCGACGTTCACTGCGAGTATGCGCCCTCGGACAACTCACGCGTCGAATACTATTCGGGCTCGATCTCGAAGTTCGGCGCCGATATCGGTTATCTGAAGTCGGCCGTGGTCGTGTGGGCGGTCGCCGCTACCACCAACGATCTGAAGCCCGGCGCGCTTGCGGGCAGCTACGGCGGTGCTGCCGGCTCACTGACGCTGGGTGCCGGTGCCGGAGCAAATTTCCTGGTTGGCGGCTTTCATCGATCGTTCGCGCTGCAGCCGGTTTCATTCGAAGGCCAGCGCGGCCTGAACGTAGCCGCCGGCATCGCGGCCTTGAACCTCCATTTCGAGGGCCTCAAGCATCCGTAGCAGCCATCGAGTTGGCACGCCCTCGCCGACGCCGCGGCGCGTTGTCCTGACGCGGTGGACGGCGGGTCGCGGCGGATACTGACCGGGTAACGAAGATCGTGAAACCATTGGCGCAGTGGAGAAATACGTCGTGGAAGAAAAAATCAAAGTAGGCTTCCAGGCCTTTGTTTCCGACGGAGGCGAGGAGTTTGGGGCGGTTCGCCAGGTCTCGCCGGGCGGACGCCCCGAGTTGGTGATCTACGTCGAGAATGCCGGCGACTTCACGGTGCCGCTCAGCGCAGTCGATTCGGTGCATTCGGAAAAGGTAGTACTCAATTGCGCGAAGCTGGATCGGAAGCTGCGCCATGCGATCGGCCACGCGCACGACGCGGAAAAGCCCGGCGCCTGAGAACGTATTCCTCTGATTCACAAGTCATCAACTTGGGAAACAATCGCCAGGTTGGTTCAGCCGTGTATCAGGAATGCAAATCCCTTTCGAAACCGCGCATGCCCATCAGTCTCGACGATAGAGCCATGCGCCACGATCACTCTGTCGAAATGCCATCGCAGCACACTCTCGATTGAATCGCGAAAAGCGTTCTGATCGGTGACCGCGGCCCGTATTCTGCTGTGAGGTCCAAGACCATCTGCGCCGCCTGGATCAACTGCCTCGTTAGCGGGTGAGTAATTAAAGACGATGTCGCTGACGATCAGCGTGCGACTGGCACGATGGAAAAAGACCACGTCGCTATACGATGGAACGCCCCGAATCAGGAGCTGGTCGATTTCCTCCTTCCATTCGGGCGCGCCGGCATCGTCGAGGATGCCGTCGAATCTGATGTCACTCCGTTTCGTCTCCAAACCCGGCGCGCAGAACAATTTCGCTTCAGGGAAAGCCTCCTTCCATTCAGAAAGAAATTGATGATGAAAGACGTTCGGCCCGATCAACGCCGCAACCGGCCCAAGCCCTTCAACCGCAGTACGCAACTCCGCATCAATAGGCACCGGCGAGTGAACAACAACCCGTCCATCCGTCATCCGAACAACGGTCATACGCGAGGTAACAGTCCCAAGCTCATTGGTGAACTGTCCATCGGCAACCCAAACCCCAGGAGCCAAATTGGTCAGCACACTATCCATGCCCCCGGACTTAGCACCGCCGCGACCGGCAATAGAAGAGCGGCCTCGCCTCTCTGCGATGTCGATACAGACATTTAAATTCTGCGGGTGCCCGGGCTACGTTCGGTATCGGCGCGAAGTCCGCGAGGTCATGAGGCGACGTGCAGGTAAGCCAGCATTGCTCTGAAATCGGTGAATGGCGGGTTGTGCAGCGCAACGCCGACCCGCGCCTGCGCGCCTACGTCCATGGCTATCTCGGCAGCGAGGGCTACCTCCCGGTGGCGTTGCGCGAGCGGCGCCTGCCGTCAACCGAGGTTGCGATTCTGGTGAACTTTGGTTCCCCGCATCGCATGCTCGACGTTGCGAATCCAGACCGAGCCACGAACTACCCCAACGCGTGGGTCGTCGGGCTTCACGACACGTATCAGCTTGGCGAGGCCGTCGGAGCGCGTCGGTTTATGGTCGTCCGGTTTACGCCGATCGGCGCTCACCTTTTCCTTAGAGTGCCGATGGACATGCTCGCGAACCGGGCAGTCGAACTGGAACTGATAGACCCCCCGATTGCGCGCCTCTTACTGGCTGGAGCTCACCTTGCCCGTGACTGGGAGAACCGGTTTACCATGATGGACTCCTTGATCGCTGAGCGCGTCGCGTCAGCGCGCTCACCTGGAGGCCTTGTTGTCCGGGCGTGGCAGCGGCTCGATCAGACTCACGGTGAGGCTGACCTCGGATTGCTCGCCGCCGAACTGGGATGCAGCCGGCGTCACCTGATCGCGCAATTCCGCAAACAAGTGGGGCTGCCGCCGAAGACGATTGCCAGAATCTTGCGCTTCGATCGCGCTGTCCGCGTAGTGAATCGGGTCGGTCGGAATATGGCTAACGACCCGGATAGCAGGCCCTACCTCGATCTTCCGCGGACCGGAAACATCTGCGACCGGACTGTGCGATGGGCGGAGCTGGCGCTCGACTGCGGATACTACGATCAATCGCATTTCATCAAGGAGTTTCAGGCTTTCTCCGGAGTAACGCCGGTGGCGTTTCTTCGCCAGATGTTGCCTGATGAGACCAGCCTCAGCGCCTGAGCGTCCGGACGCGCGGTCAAATTCTTACAATACAGGGGGACTCCTGGAGCGTAGTCAAAGCGCATATCGGCGCTTTCGCCGAATTTCGCAAGAGGAGGCGATCCATGAATCCGAAATCCGGTCCTTTACGCCAGGGCTATCATACTCTGACGCCCATGCAGTCGGTCGATGACGCGATCCGCGCGATCGAGTTCTACCAACGGGTGTTCGACGCAGAGGTGACAGAGCGTCACGAAGAGCCCGGCGGAAAGGTCAGCAACGCGACGCTGAGAATTGGTGATTCGCCTTTAATGCTCTCGGACGAATTGTCGGAACACTCGAGGGACCACGCCAGCGAAGGATGGCCCAGGAGTCCAAAATCCCTTCGTGGCTCGTCAGCATCGATCTACGTGTACGTCCCGGACGCAGAGGACGTGTTCCGGAGAGCGGTTGCCGAATGCGCGCGGGTCATCGCGCCGGTGGCGGATAAAGAATGGGGCGATCGAGTTGGCAGCTTCCAGGACCCGTTCGGGCATGTATGGAACGTTGCTACGCATCTTGCGGTACTACCTCACTAAAGGACGCGCGGCGCAAAGAGATCGCGGAGATCAGGACGATGGCCAACCCGCCTCTCACTCAGACTCAAATCGCGGACCGGCTGCGGAACGAGGACCTCGATGAGTTGCTCGAATTGTGGCAGGCGGAGCAAGGCGCCGAGAAGCGCAGGGACCTGGAGTTGCTGGCCACGGCGCTGCAATTTCCCGCTGACCAGAACCTGCTCGTTCTCGACTTGTGTTGCGGTCCCGGCGACGTTGGCCGGGCCATAAGGTCCCGCTTTTCGAACTCACGCATCGATTGCGTCGATCGCGATCTGTTTCTCCTCTCGATATGCACCGCAGTGAATCGGCGCGAGGGCGTTCCCGGTCAGACCTACGTACGCGACTTGTGGAACGCGGATTGGCGCAGCGGGTTGTCGCGCGACTATGACGTGGTCGCGATTGCGAACGCGCTGCATTGGTTCGACGTTCGCCGCGTGGCGGAACTGTTCATCGATGTCTTTCAGCTGCTTCGCTCTGGTGGAGTCTTTCTGTTCGTCGAACCCGCGTGCGCGCAAAAGACTTTCGCGGCCGGGTTCGGTCAATGGAAATCGAAACAACCACCCCGCTACGATCGGCGGAATTGGGAACGATTCTGGTCGCGAGCGAACTCCCTTCTTGGCTACGATCACACCAGGCTGCTGGGCTCGCGGGATCCGAATCGGATAGGTGACGGAATCCCGGTTCTGGAATGGATCCAGCTGCTGAAGAACGCGGGTTTCGAATCGATCGACGTCCTTCTCCGAGATGCCGACGAGGTGTTCCTGGCATCGTCAAAGCCTTGAACGATTGCTGACGAAAGACGCTCGGCCCGATCAAAGCCGCAAAGCTCAGAACGGTGCGCGCACGAGGGTCACGATGCGGCTTAGATCGATCGGCGGCGGGTTTTCGGCGTTGGCCGGATGGCGCGTTCGCGGCCCGGGCGCTAACTTTCACCCATGGACAAGACTCTGCGCGGAAGCTGTCTTTGCGGAGCGGTGAAGTACCAGGTTGCGGAACCGTTTCTGACCTTCCTCCACTGCCACTGCTCGCGATGCCGCAAGGCGACCGGCAGCGCGCACGCATCGAATCTGCGCGTGGCACCAGACCAGTTCAATTGGATCGCGGGGGAGGACCTGGCGGTCCGTTTCGATCTCCCCTCCGCGCGAAGCTTCGCAACCACCTTCTGCTCGCGATGCGGCTCGCCGCTGCCGCATCGGACCAGAAGCGGACGTGAAGTGATCGTTCCCGCCGGCTCGCTCGACTCCGAGCCGGCGCTTCCGCCTCAAGGTCACGCGTACTGGAATTCGCGCGCGCGATGGTCGTGCAGCGTCGCCGATCTGCCGCACTTCGACGAGGCTCCAGGTGGTGGGGCGTCATGAGTTACCGCTCGACCCCTGATAGAAGAGCGCCTCGACGTATGGAACGAAACTGCTTCGCGTGCTGACCCAGACCATCCCAAAGGCCAGCACCAGCGTGATCGCCATCATGCCGCCGGCGGTGCTCGCGCGGGCCGAATCGCTTCCGTTCCGCAGCCGCTCGTTTGACGCCGCCTCGCACTTCTCACGATTCATCGTTGGAATTCCATTGCAGCCGGGTTAACCGAACTGCGCCGCGTCACCACTCGCCGTGTCGTGATCCTTACCTGCGACCCGGAGTGCGACGACCGCTTCTGGCTCGCGTCGCACTACCTTCCGGAGATCATCGATCTCGACCGAAGGCATCTTCCAACCCTCGGCCGACTAGAGGAGTGGCTCGGAGAGGCCGAGATCCGCGAGGTCCCGATTCCGCGCGATTGTAAGGACGGATTCCAAGGTGCGTTCTGGCAGAAACCTGAGGCGTACCTGGATCCTGACGTCAGGCGAGGGATTTCGACATTCGCGAAGCTACCCCTCCGACGCTATCGACAGGGGCCTCGCCCGACTTTCGGATGATCTCCGCTCAGGCCGTGGGAAAAACTCTTTGGACACCTGCGGACGCAAGATAGCGTTGACCTCGGATACCGTTTGGTGATCGCCAAACCCAGCTCCTAAGCGGGCCGGAGCAGCCAGCAGTGTTCCGTGGGCGCCCTTGGGCAAGGAGACGAGTCCTCTGGGCACAAAATCTTGAGCAATGGTATGGTGGAAAACTGACGCACACGGAGGTGTTGCAAGTGTTCAGCGGAATTATCGAGGAAATCGGTCAGATCTTAGAATCGAGTGCCGGAGTATTGAGCGTGCGGGCCAACCGTGCCTTAGAGGGGACGAAACTCGGCGACAGCATAGCCATCGACGGAGTCGACCTCACGGTGGTCGACATGAGCGATACGCAGATGAGCTTCAATGTCATGCCGGAAAGTTATCGCCGCACTACTTTGGACCGATTGCGAACAGGGCACAGAGTCAATCTCGAGAGATCTTTGCGCGCAGGAGATCGCCTCAGTGGCCACCTGGTTCGCGGAGTGGTGGAGGGCACTGGAAAGCTGGAGGCCCGACGTGACGACGGCGATGCCATTGTTGTAACCTATTCCGCGTCGAAATCGCTTCTCGAAAACATGGTTGAGAAGGGGCCGGTATGCGTCGATGGTGTTAGTCTCACCGTCATTCGAAAGACGGACCAAAATTTCTCTGTCTCGCTCGTCAAGTTCACGCAAAATAATACCACCGTGCTGGACAAAGAGATCGGCGATCTGGTCAACGTCGAAACAGACATCCTGATGCGGTATGTGGTTCAAGCGTTAGAGGCGCGTGGCCTGCCCGCCGCAGATCCTTCGAAACATTAACGCACGCACAGTCCGGGATCTCGCCCGGAGATCCGACCTCGTTCGAATGCTGCCCGACGGGGATGTGCAGGCACTCTGATCTGATTGCCTGGCAGCCTTGGATCGGCTGCGCGCTCGTCTCTCTTAGCTGAAGACGGGAACTCACGACCGGATGGTGACACAGTGGTGACACAGAATGACGATGGCCGAACCAACGATCGAGCATTCTCATACATGGTTGATTTTATTGACTTTTCTGGAGCCACCCGTCGGATTCGAACCGACGACCTGCTGATAACGGCAGTGTCCACGTTTTGCCCGAAATGCCGAACCAGCGCGACTTGGACAAGTAGGCCTGGTTCCACCCAACCTGGTAAGCTGTGCACTTCTGTTTTGAGAGCGAATTATGCCCGTTGATGCCGTCAGGGTAGTTCTGTTCGATTCAGGAGATACTCTCCTTGAACCGGTCGGCGGCGCATGGTGGCCTCGACCGTCCCTGCGCGCGCTGCTCGATAAGTCACCTTCGCGTGTCGAACCGGCCCGGCTCAACGCGGCGTTGGACCGCGGAATGCACTTTCTCGACACGCACCACCACGTCCAGACCGAGGACGACGAAATCGCCCAATTCAGGGAATACTACGAGATCGTACTTGGTGAATTAGGCTTCGATGCGAATGCGCAGACGATCGAGCAGCTTGCGTGCGCGCAAATCGAACAAATCCCATTCCCCGACACGCGCGCTACGCTCCAAGAACTCCGCCGGGCCGGCCTCAAGCTCGGCATCGTTTCGAACGCGTGGCCATCGCTGGAACGAACGTATCGCGCTCTGGGTTTGCGCGATTTCTTCGACGCGTTCGTCATTTCATCGAAGCTCGGATGTTTGAAACCAGATCCACGCATCTACCGTGCAGCAATTGAACAGCTTGGCGTAGCACCCGAGTCGACTCTCTTTGTCGACGACGACGAGGAGTACGTACGCGCGGCGCAGTCGCTACGAATGCGCGGCGCGGTAATTCGACGCTACGGCTCAGCCGCCTCGTCCGGAACTGTAACAAGGCTCGCAGACGTGACGGCGCTGATCTGGAAAGATTAGCTATACTCGCAGACCACGACCGGCCGGCCGGCGCGGTCTACAAGTTGCGTTTATCGCGAACGCGATCACTCATTCGGCGTCACTTCGGTCGTACGCGAACCCTTTGCTGATCTAACGACATCGGCGGTGCGGGCAAGTAGTTTGCGTACAAACGAGACTACGGATTCCTTAGCGGATGAGTCGCGTCCCTGGCTGTCGCACGTGCTCGTAGAGATCTAAGGTTTCGACGGAAAGGGCATACCGCCAGTCTTAGGACCAGGCTGCCGAGCGGGCTGCGCCCCCAAGCGCTGACACAGGTTCGGAAAGTTGGAGCCTCCGTACCAGAGCACTTGGCCCTGAAATTTCTCAGCGAGAATTGTGAGCCCGCTACTCGAGCTGCTGAGATACAGGAGTAACCCATCCATGAGTGGGGCAAATTTTACCAGGTAGTCGAGAGAACGTCGCCAACGAGGCCCTATTCGATCATCGGGCACCGGATGGCCACCGCTCGCAACGCGCTGAGCGACGCGCGCCCTTGATACCGTCGCACTTTCGAGGGCGAGGTATATCATTCCGACCTGATAGCCGGCTTTATGTGCGTCGTCGATTATTGGTCCGTACTTGTCGCTGCTAAGGACGGTTTCAACGGCAACGTTTTCTCCAGCATCGATGCACTGAACCACCTGCGCCGGAATCGCATTAGCAGCCCACAGGTTCGCCGCGTCAGTCGTGATACCGGGATTGCCCCCGTAATAAACCTTAGCGGCCTCGTCCGGATTCAGCAGCCGAAGGGCGCCGCCGGGAAAAAGTCCAAGAGCGCTTTGAAAACCGGGGTCGCCAGTTAAAGTGCTCTTGCCAGCACCATTTGGCCCTGCGATCAGAATCAGCCAAGGCAAGAAGCGCTAGCTCAGTTTGAACTTTGGATCTTCTTTCTCAGAGGAGGGATCTTCGGGATTGAGTCCGAGTGCACGGAGGCGGGCCTTGGCGGCTTCGATCGCACGATTTCCGAATTGAACAAGCAACAAAGCTCCTGAGTGAGAGAAGATGCCATTGAAGGTCCGAGAGTCTTCAGCAGAACTTCTCTTTGGGATCTCTGACTCAACAGAGCGAGCATCTTTTTTGAGAAACGAACTCATCGCAATCTCAACATTAGCCCAATTGCAGAAGTCTGGACAGGGGGAGCGAAGCGATCCTGAGCGATGCCTTCGGCGGGCTCGCTCGTGAGCTGCCTTCGTCTGGCGCTATGCCGATTCAAAATCAGCAGCGAATCTCGGTAAAAATAGCGTAAAATCAAGTATTGATGAGAATCGAGCAAAGTACAGATCGGCAGTTCCGCTGTCCAACTGCACCAAATGCCGTAGAGGAGTAATCAAAAATGGCGAAACTAACCGCGAAAGCCCGTAAGAAAATCCCTGCCAAAGAGTTTGGTGAGCCGGCCAAGCATGCCTACCCGATGCCGGATAAGGCACATGCTGCCAATGCAAAAGCTCGTGCCGCTCAGATGGTCAAGAAAGGCAAGCTATCGGTAGCGGAACAAAAGAAGATTGACGCCAAGGCAAACAAAGTGCTTGGCAAAACAGCAAAGTAGAGAACCGGAAAAACAAAGGACCTGATGCCAGGCGCTGGGCTGAAACGCCCGCCCACGAAGCCAACTTCGAGGACTTTCGAGACAGCATTCGCAGCTCCCAGCCGGCGACAACGGAGCCGCCTCCCGAGCCTCGGTCCAGGTGATGCACCTGGACCGACAGGAAGCGCGAAACCCGTGAGGGGTTTGGCTGTCCTTCCTCCTCCACCGCCGCCGTCAGTCGACCGCTTCGCGGACTGCGGGCGGTTCGGGCCGGGCCGATTCAGACTCGCCGTTTTGATCCACATCGGCCTGCGCGCGCGCCGGCGCGGTCGTTCCGGCCAGCGTTTCCGCCTGCGCTATCGCGAACATCTTGAGCCGCGTCAGCAGCAGACATCCGCATAACAGCGCGAAGCCCGAGCAGATCAGCACCGCCAGGCGCGGGCCGAAATGCTCGCCGATGAAGCCGACGCCGAGACTGCCGATCGGCGCGGTGCCGATAAACGACATCGTGTAGATACTCATCACGCGCCCGCGCAGCTCGTCGGACACGAACAGCTGCAGCATCGTGTTGGTGGTAACCATGTGGCCCATCAGGCCGGCGCCGATCAGCGCCTGCGCGAGCATCGAGAGCCACATCGAATGCGACAGCCCGAAGATCGCGATCGAAACCGCGGCGCAGAAAATTCCGAACACCAGGTTCTGGCGCAGCGCGCGCGGCGCCTGCGAGCGCGAGTTCATCACAATCGCCGCGGTCACCGCGCCCAGCCCCTGCACCGCCATCAGAAACCCGTAGCCGCGCGCGCCGCTATGCAGCAGGTCGCGCGCGAACATCGGGATCAGCACCGTGTACTGCATCCCGAAGCCCGAGTTAATCGCGACGAGCAGCATCAGGTAGAAAGTCGGGCGATGGCGCCAGACGTAGTCGAGGCCCGCGCGCACCTGCAGCAGCATCACGGAGCCGAACTCGCGGCGCTCGCGGCGCGGAATGTCCATCTGCAGCAGGCTCCAGATGACCGCCAGATAGCTCACCCCGTTCAGGAAAAAGCACGGCGCCACGCCGATCACCGCGATCGACAAGCCGGCGACCGCGGGACCGACCATCCGTGCGCCGTTGAAGATCATCGAGTTCATCGCGATCGCGTTAGGCAGGTCCTCGCGCGTCACCATCTCGACCACGAAAGCCTGCCGGCCCGGCATGTCGAACGAGCTCACCAGGCCGTTGAGGGCGGCCAGCATGATCACGTACTCGACCCGCACCACGCCGGTCCAGGTCAGCGCGGAGAGCACGAACGCGCTCATCATCAGGATGGTTTGCGCGGCGATGATCAGGCGGCGGCGGTCGACGTGATCGACCACCACGCCCGCGAACAGCGACACCATCACGATCGGAAAGTAGCCGGCAAAGGCGACCACCCCGAGCATCAGCGGCGAGTTCGTGAGTTTCAGCACCAGCCACGCCTGCGCAACCATCTGCATCCAGGTGCCGATCAGCGAGATGAGCTGGCCGGTGAAGAAGAGGCGAAAGTTCCGATGGCGCAACGCGCGGAAAGCGGTCAGCGGACCAGTCCAGCCATCGGCGGTCGGTGAAATGTCTTGTTCGGCCTCGAGGGCCTCGATCTCGGGTACCGTGTCGATCGCGATCGCTCCTTTACGTGGGGACAATTCCAGTTTGCCAGAGGCGGATCAGCCGATCGAGCGCTTACGAGCGGCTTGATGCGATATGACCGCTCTGCAACGCTGGCGGCGTGAAGCTCACGCGCATCGAATTGCGCTTCGCAGATTTCGCGGGCGCGCCGCAATCACCGCTGACGATCGATCTCGATTCGGTCGGCGGCGGCGAATCGGCGGAGCAGGCGGTGACGCGCGACGGGATCACGCTCGCGGCGCGCCTCGAGCACGTCCAGCGCGGCGTAGTGGTGCGGAGCCGGGTCGTCAATCGCGGAGACACGCCTATACGGCTGGAAGCTGCATGGTTCACGCTGGCGACGGGCCTGGATGCGTCGCGGCGGGCGCGGATGTTCAAACACGGCTACCAGTCGTGGAGCGCGTCGCGAGCAGTCAACGTCGGCGCTGGCAGCGCATCGCGAGCAGTCGCCGCTGGCTCCGGGGACGCGTCGCGAACAGTCGACGCTGGCTCCGCGGACGCGTCGCGAACAGTCGACGCTGGCTCCGGGAGCCATCGTGATCGTCGCGACGCGGCGGCGTCGCAAAAGCGTGGCAACCTGGTCGCCATCAACCATCAGAGCGAAACCACCCGTCCCCCCGACGTCCCCGAAGCGGCGACCTCGGAGCTGTTCACGATTGTCGAGGCTGACGGCGCTGGCGAGCGGATGCTCGCTGGATTCATCGGCAGCGCCATGGCGCTCACCACGCTCACGATGCTCGCGCCCGATACGATTCGCGCGCGCGCGATTCTCGACGGCGTCACGCTCGCGCCCGGCGCGAGCCGCGAACTCGAGCCGCTATACTTTGCGAGCGCCGACGAATCCGCGGCGCGGCTGGCCGCGCGTTGGGCCGCGATGATCGGCGCTGCGATGCACGCGCGCATCGATGCGCCGTATCAGCGCGGATGGTGCTCCTGGTACCACTACTTCCACGCCGTCACCGAAGACGCGATGCGCGCCAACATCAAGGCGCTCGCCGCGATGCGCTCCGAGTTTCCGCTCGAGGTCGTCCAGCTCGACGACGGCTTCCAGTCGGCGCTGGGCGATTGGGATTCGACTAACGCGAAGTTCCCGGGCGGACTGAAACTGCTCGCCGACGAAATCCGCGCCGCCGGTTTCCGCGCCGGAATCTGGAGCGCGCCGTTTCTCGCCGCGCGCGACTCGCGCCTGATGCGCGAGCATCCGGACTGGTTCATCATGCACAGTTCCGGCCAGCCGCTGCGCGCCGGGTACAACCCCAACTGGACTACCTCGCAGGACGCCTTCGCGTATGCGCTCGATGCGGGCAATCCGGAATTCCGCGCGCACACCGAGCAGCTCTTCGCGAAGCTGGTCCATGAGTTCGGCTACTCATATTTGAAGCTCGATTTTCTCTACGCCGCCGCCGCGCAGGGCATTCGCCACGACATGAGCCTCACGCGCGCCGAGACGCTGCGCGCCGGACTCGAGGCGATTCGCCGCGGCGCCGGCGCTGACACGTTCCTTCTGGGATGCGGATGTCCGCTAGGTCCGGCGATCGGAATCGTCGACGGGATGCGCATCGGGCCCGACGTTGCGCCGTTCTGGGACGCGCGCGCGGGCGCGAGCGAGCCTGCCACCGCGGCCGCGCTCGATGCGATCGTCGCGCGCAGCTTCATGCATCGGCGGCTCTGGCTCAACGATCCCGATTGCCTGATGCTGCGTGCGCGGCAAACGAGCCTGACCGCCGAAGAGCGCGGCGCGCTGGCTGCGACGATCGCCGCGAGTGGCGGGATGCTGCTCATCTCCGACGACATGGCGCTGCTCGAGCGCGAGGCGGGTGCGCTGTATCGAGCGGTCGCAGATCTTGGCGCCGAAGCTGACGCGGACGCGCCGCACGAGGCGGTGCTTGCACTGGATCTGATGACCTCCGGCGCGATGCGCGGGCTGGTGGAGCCGTTGCGCGACGAGACCCTCGCGATGCTGCTGAATCTCGGCGCGGAAGCGGAGCGCATCCGGCTTGCCGACTTGCGGCTCGGGCCTGGAAAAATGACGCTCGTCGACTTCGGCAGCGCGGAGCATCCGCTGGGCGATTTGATCGAGATACCGCCGCACGCTGCGCGAATCATTCGGATCAGAAGCTAGCGCACGATGGACGTTAGCTCGCACCGAAGTTTGCAGAAGATCGCTAGACGACTATGCAGCTGCGAGCTCGATGACCCCGGCTCCCGCTCCTGCGTGTAGCACGGCTCGCGAAGCAGTCGACGGCGCCGCGGGCGCGAGCGCCGCGTAGTAGTCGCGATCGAGTCCGTCAATTACCTCTGCCACGTCAGCGGCGCGGCACAGCGCGACGATCGAGCCGCCGAAGCCCGCACCGGTGAGACGCGCGCCCAGCGCGCCGCCGCGCCGCGCGCACGCGACCATCGCATCGAGACGCGAGGTGCTGCAGGCAAAGTCCTCCGCGAGGCTCGCGTGCGAGGCGTTCATCAGCGCGCCCATCTCGTCGAGACGCCCGGCCTCCAGCGCCGCCGCCGCGCGAACCACCCGCGCGGTCTCGCCGAGCACGTGACGCGCGCGGCGAAGCACTCCGAGCGGCCGCTGCTCGTCCAGCACGATTCGGTTCGCGCCAACTCCGAGCAGCTCGGCCGCGAGTTGCTCGCGCGGAACCTGGAGGATTCCCGCCGCTGCGACCAAATCGGCGCCGAGTTCCGCCGGAGCGCTCGCGGCGAGCGTGCGCACCAGATCGTCAGCGGCGGCTTGATCAAATCTGTGCTCGGACATCGGCTCGAACTTGCGATCCAGCTTGCGCACCGCGTCGCCCAGAATACGCACGCCGTCCAGCTTCAGCGCGCGCGCAAGGATTCGCGCGGCCAGCGCGCATTCGACGACGCGGCGATTATACTCGGCGCGCACCTTGCCCGATTTGTCGGCCACCTCGCGGCTGTCGGCGACCAGCAGTGCCGCCTCGGCCGGCATCCTGACCGCGCGCACGCGGAGCGGCTCGAACTCGATGAACAACGCGTGGTCGCGCCGCCCCAGCAGCGATGCCGCCTGGTCCATGCCGCCCGCGCGCGTGCCGACGTACCATTCGCTGCGCGCAACCATCGCAGCCGTCTCGATCGGCGGCAGTTCGAGGGCGTTGACGGCCATGAATGCCAGCGTCGACGCGACCGTCAGCGCGGCCGACGACGAGACTCCCGCCGCAGGCGGCACGCGGCTGTCGACCGCCATCGTCGCCCCGCGGAAACGCGCAACGCCGGCGCCGCGCGTATCGAAATGATCGATCACGCCCTGTACCGCAGCCTTGACGTAGTTACCCCAGTCCGCGTCCGGGTACGGCGGTATCTTGCGTTCGATTCGAAAACGGCGCGCCGGATAGGCGGAATCGGCGTTGCGAATTTCGATCTCGCGCGATGCGTTTGCAGCCGCGACGATTATCGTGGCGCGATCGATCGCCACCGGCAGCACCGGCAGTCCGCTGTAGTCGGTATGCTCGCCGATCAAATTGACGCGGCCGGGCGCACGAATCGCGAACAGCCTCGCGTCCGCGCCCGCCACTGCGCGCACCTGGCGCGCGAGCGCGCCCGCGCGTTCGAGCTCGCCGCTGTCCCAGCCATCGCCGTCGGTCATTCTTTGTCCGCCTTGCCGCTCTGCCCGACGCTGGCGGCGTTCGCCGCCCGCACCTGCTCCGCGGATTGCGGCCTGAAACGCTCGCGCGCTTTCTTGAGGTCCTCGGGCGTGCCGACGTCGCTCCAGAAACCGCGCGTGTCGACCGCACGCACCAGGCGGCCCTCCGCGATCATCATTTCGATTGCGGCCGGAAGCTCCAGTTCGCCGCGGGGCGAGCGCTTGAGGCGCTTGAGGTAGTCGAACAGACTCGGCCCCGCCGCGAACAGGCCGGCGTTGTTCCAGGTGGTGGTCGATGCGCCCTGCAGCGGCTTCTCGACGATTCGCTCCACGCGCATGTCGGGCGTGACGTACACCGCCGCGCCGCGGTAGGGGTCGCGCACGCGGTTCACCGCGAGCATCAGATCGTATTGCTCGGTGCGCGCGCGCACCAGGAAGCGCGGATAGTTCGCGCGATCCATCAGCACGTCGCCCCATCCGAAAATGAAGCGCCCCTCGCCCGCCACCCGGCGCATCGCAGCCAGCATCGCGCCGCCGGTGCCGTCGCGCTTTTCCTGCCGCGCGGTCGCGATGCGCACGCTGCGATGCGCGCGCGCGTAACTCGCGCACCAGGTCTCGACCTGCCGCGCGAGATGCCCCGTCACCACGACAAATTCGGTGATGCCCGCCTCCGCCAGCCCCGACACGATATGCTCGAGGATCGGCGCGCCCGCGACCTCCAGCATCGGCTTCGGCGTCTGCGTGGTTAGCGCGCCGAGCCGGGTGCCGCGGCCGGCCGCGAGCAGAACGGCTTTGCGGAGCTGGGGTTGGTCGGTCACGCAGCGAGAATACCGCTTCGCCGCGTCTTGAGAAGAGGCTGCGCGAGGTTTCCGCCTGCCTTTCGATGGTTCCCGGCGCGCGTCCGAGGCTCCCCCGCGGGGGTTCACTAAGTTATCGAGACCGATATAGAATCCGAATGCGGGTGCGGCCTGTGCCAATTGATCCCGTGGCCCTGTTCGAGGCCGTCGATCTCAGTTAAGTAAGTGATGTCGGTGCCATAACAAATGTTCGGTGAAATCTCCCCTCGCGCGAGAGCCAAGGCGCCCTTCATCTCGGTGGAAGAAGCGCTCGAGGAAACTCGCCGCGGCCACATGCTCATCCTGATGGATGACGAGCAGCGCGAGAACGAGGGCGACCTCTGCATGGCCGCCGAAAAAGTCACCCCCGAGGCGGTCAACTTCATGGCCCGGCACGGGCGAGGCCTCATCTGCCTGCCGATGTCAGGCGATCGCATCGACCGGCTGGGCCTCAGCATGATGGTCGGCGACAACCAGGCTCCGCTGGGCACCGCGTTCACCACCGCGATCACGGCGCGACGCGCGGCGGGCTCTGGAATCTCCGCGCACGATCGCTCGATAACCATTCAGCAGGCGGTGCGCGAAGACGCCAGCGGCTCCGAATTCATCACCCCAGGCTACGTCTATCCGCTGCGCGCGCGCGACGGCGGCGTGCTGGTGCGCACCGGCCAGACCGAGGGCGCAGTGGACTTGTCGCGGATGGCGGGGCTCAAGCCCGCGGGCGTCATCTGCGAGATCCTGAAGGAAGACGGCACCATGGCGCGGCGCGACGACCTGGTCGAATTCGCGCGCGCGCACGGCCTCAAGATCGTCACCGTCGCCGACCTTATCGAATACCGGCTGCGCAACGAGACGATGGTGGTGCGGATCGCCGAAGCGCTCCTGCCCACCCGCTACGGCGACTTCAGGGCGGTCGTCTATCGCAACCTGGTCGATTACACCGAGCACCTGGTGCTGGTGATGGGCAAGGTCGATTCATCCAAGCCGATCCTGGTTCGAGCGCATCGCGAGTACCTGCCCGGCGACGTATTCGGCTACTCCGACCGCAACACGCGCAGCCTGCTGCGCTCCGCGATGGAAAAAATCGCCGCGGCCGGCGAAGGCCTGCTGCTCTATCTGAAACGCGAATCCAACGCGATCGCCTCCGAGCTCGACGCCCCTTCAGGACACCACGTGCGCCGCGCCACCACCCGGATGAGCGGTTCGGAAGCCGACTTCCGCGACTACGGAATTGGCGCGCAGATTTTGCGCGACATGGGCGTGCGCAAGATGATCATCATGTCCGACGCGACGCCGCGGCTGGCCAACCTGCCCGGCTATGGCCTCGAGATCGTCGGCTCAGTCCCGCTTTCGGCCAGCAACGGCAACTCTTCGGCCTCCGCCGCCAGCTAGCCGATGTGAATCGTTAGCGCCGCGCCAGGACGAGCGGAACCGCGTGTGCACTGCTATTGTTCTAGCTACCGATGATTCCTGATTCGATTTCGAGTTCGACGAGCCGAGCGCCGGCGCTGCGAATATTGAATCGACTGACGATCATGATCGCGATCGTCACGGTGATTCTGGCGATCGCCGCGGCAGGCGCACCGCGGGCGTGGGCGGCGTCGCCCGGCCAGGTCGTCTTCATCAAGTCGGTCACCCTCGAGCGTCCGCTCCAGCCCGGCGCGAGCAGCGCGCTCAAGGTCGACGCGCTCGTCCTCGCGGGATGGCATATCAATTCGAACCATCCGCTGAGCGACGACTATATCGCGACCGATCTGCGGGTGAGCGCGCCGAACGGAATCACCGCCGGCGCGGTCAAGTATCCCGAAGCCAAAGAGCTGAAGCTCGATTTTTCCGGCGGCGGAAAGCTCTCCGTCTTCGGCGGCTCGATCGCATTCGAAGTGCCGCTCGCGGTCGCCTCCGATTTCAGCGCCGGTCCCGGCCATAACCTCACCGTCACCATCGACTACCAGCCCTGTAACGACAACCTGTGCCTGAAGCCGGCGTCGGTCAGCTCGACGGTCGACCTCGGAACGCTTGCCGCCTCCGACGGTCGCGGTGGCGCCGTCGCGAGCGCGATCGCATCGGACGCCGAGCACGCGGGCGATGACGCCGGCGAGGCACTCGCCCGCGTGTTCGACAAGCATGGGAATATTCTCGGCTTCCTGGTCGTGCTGCTGGGCGGCCTCGCGCTGAATCTGACTCCGTGCGTGTACCCGCTGATCGGGGTCACGATCGCGTACTTCGGCAGGCAGGGCGGCGGACCGCGCAACGTGCTGGTCCTCGCGGTCTGCTACGTGATGGGAATCGCGCTGATGTTCTCGGCGGTCGGAGTCGCGGTCGCGCTGTCGGGCGGAATTTTCGGCGCGGCGCTGCAGAACCCGTACGTGCTGACCGCGATCGCCGCGACGATGCTGCTGCTCGCGGCCTCCTGCTTCGGCGTGTTCACGCTGCAGCCGCCGCAATTCATGATGCGATGGGCGGGTGCCGCGCGCCCCGGCTACGCGGGCTCGATGCTGATGGGACTCGGCATGGGCGTGGTGGCGGCGCCGTGTATCGGGCCGATCGTGCTCGGACTGTTGCTGATGGTCGAGCGGAGCCGGAGCCCGGTGTTCGGCTTCGCGCTGTTCTTCACGCTCGCGATAGGGCTGGGACTTCCATACATCGGGCTGGCGATGGCAGCGGGCTCGATAAAAAACCTGCCGCGCTCGGGCGAGTGGCTGGCGTGGGTCGAGCGCCTGTTCGGCTTCGTCCTGATCGGGCTTGCGATCTATTTTCTCGACCCGGTCCTGCCCAACCATCTGATGACGCGGATACTGCCGTACTACGGCGCCCTGGCCGCGATTTACCTGGGCTTCTTCACGCCGGTGGGCCGCAACTGGCGCCCGTTCCTGGTTTTCCGGTCGGCAGTCGGCGTGGCCGCGGTTCTGGCGCTCATCTATATGACGATTGCGCGCGGCAGCGCTCCGCGAATGCTCGAGTTCGAAGCCTTCAATCCCGCGCTGCTCGACTCGGCGGCGTCCAAAGGCAAGCCGGTGCTGGTCGATTTCAGCGCCGACTGGTGTATCCCATGCCGCGAGATGGAGCATTCGACCTTCGTCGATCCGTCGGTGGTCAAAGAGGCCGCGCGTTTCGTGAGGCTGCGCGCCAACCTGACCGCGCAGGACACGGCCAACGAGGCGCTCATCAGCAAGTATGAAATCCAGGGCGTGCCGACCACGATGCTGATCGACTCACGCGGGCGGGTATTCGAGCGCAAAGTCGGCTATATCGACGCCAAGGAACTGCTCGCCGACCTGCATCGCGTGGATTAGCAGGGGCCGGCCCCTGCACCGGAGGGCCACGCAGGAAGCCGGCTCCGCTGTCGCCGGCAAAAGAAGCGCGGTCGTACCGCGAACGCGGGAGTCGAACGATCTGAGCCGCCGCATCATATCTCAATTCAATTCAATTAACGCGAGGCTGAACCAGTCCGGGAGGGTACTCGAGATGAAAAACGAAACCGTCGCGCCCGAGCAAATGATCGCAGCGCTGTTCGAAGGCAAACCGAGGCTCGAATCGATGGCGCTGCTCGGGCGCCTGGAGTACGGCGGCGGCGCGATGTATCGCGCGTGGGCCGCGTCGGAGCGCAACGAGAAGGCGCGCGAGCAGCTCCTGGCGGCGGCGGATCGCGAGGACGCCAACGGCAAGTTGCTGCTGCAGATGAGTACCTTCAAGAACGAATGCGAGAAGTGCCATACGCCGGTCGCCCGCGACAGCAGCGCGGAGTCCTGTTCATTCCAATGTACCTTTTGCCCCGCGTGCGCCTCGGGCTACCAGCACATATGTCCGAACTGCGGCGGCGAACTAACCACCCGCCCCGCCGCGTGACGCACGGACCGGCGCGGACACCGAAACGTCATAGCTCCGATCCTGTCGGCAAAAGAAGCAGAGCGGTATGCTAAACCCTCACGGGTTTCGCGCTTCCCGGTAGGCCAAGATGCGCGCTTCGCGCTCAGCCGATCCGCTTCGTCGTGCCTTACCCTTCACTTTGCTCCGCAGGTTTTGTACGTTTCGAGTACGTGCGCGACTGACCCACGAGGTTCCCGACTATGGCCCATGTGAGTGACGGTTTTGTGCGCGAGCTGTTCGCGATGGTGAAGGAGCGGCGCTCCTTCGGACGGCATCCGCTGTGGCTCGAGATCCAGGATGGCAAAGTCTCGCAGGCTGGCCTCAGCATCTTCGCGACCCAGTTCTTCCTCCAGGTGCGCGAGTTCCCGCGCGCGCTCAGCGCGCTGCATTCGCGATGCACCAGCGCGGAGGAGCGCGTCAAGCTCGCCGAGAGCCTCTACGAAGAGGAGACCGGAAAAATCTCCGGCAGCGCGCCGCATCCGGAGCTCTTCATGCGGATCGGATTGGGCGTCGGCCTGGGCCGCTCCGATCTGATCGAGGGCAAGCCGCTGGCGTCTACCGCATCGCTGATCGATTGGTTCGAGCTGTCGACCAAGGACCGCTCGTTCGCCGAAGGTGTAGCCGCGATCAATATCGCCGCCGAGGGCCAGGTCCCGGGCAACTTCGCCGGTTTCGCACGCGCGCTGGAAAAGCATTACGGCCTCAGCCGCGAGCAGGTCGCATTCTTCGACGTGCATGAGATCGCCGATCGCGATCATAGCGACGTCGGCGACCATATCCTGAGCCGCACCCCGCTGGGCGAAGTGGAGCGCGCGCGGGTCTGGGGCGCTGCGGAGCGTTCGCTCGACCTGTGGTGGCAGTTCTTCGACGGAATCCAGCGCGCCTGCAATGCGCTGCCAACTCCAGGCGGCGAAGCCGGCTCCGCTATCGCCAGATAGAAGCGGCGAACTCCGTCACGCGGCCACGCTCCGCATGGAAACCTCATCGAGGTTTCCAGTCTTGACGAAAGGGAAGCGCGAAACCGGGGTGGGTTTCGCATGCCTGGTTCTGTGCTTTCTACCGAGTGAGCCAAGTACTTGGTATTCGAGGCTGGGACTGCTAAAATCCTTACACGTAAGTAAGGATATCTTGTCAGAGTAAGGAACCATATGCCGACTGCAACCATAACCAGCAAGGGGCAGCTCACGATGCCTAAAAAGATCCGCGATCACCTGAAGCTCAAGCCGGGAAACCGGGTCGACTTCGTGATCGAACGAGACGGAACCGTAGTGGTGGTTCCCATGACCGTCCACATCAAGGACCTATACGGATTCCTTGCTCCAGCCCCACGTCGGCTGTCGATTGATGATATGAACGACGCAATCGCGACGCGGGCGGTGGAACGCTCGCGGCGTTGAAAGCGCTCGACACCAACGTCCTGCTCCGCTATCTGCTACGAGACGATCCCGCCCAGGCGCGTAGTGCCAAGTCTTTTATCGACCGTGAGTGTAGTCCGGAAGATCCCGGGTTCATTAATCGTATCGTGCTGTGCGAGACGGTCTGGGTGCTCGAACGCGGCTACGCCTATTCGAGGGAGGTGGTTTTCCGGGTTCTGGACAATTTGCTTCTGGTTCAGCAATTGGCGATCGAGGATCGCGATGAAGCACTCATCGCACTCCGCGAGTATCGAGAGGGTGCCGACTTCTCGGACAGTTTGATCGCAGCTATCAACCGCAGAATGGGCTGCGAGTATACGGTGACGTTCGACCAGAAGGCAGCGCGTCGTAATGGATTCCAACTCTTATGACGCCGAGTGCGCGCGGAGGCGAGGCGAGCAGCTTACTTTTCTTTCGTCCGGCGATACCAAAACGCGAGCGTTTCCGAACACTCAAACAGGCCCTGACGATTGCCAGAATTGGGTTTTATTATGACAACATTCACTTGCTTGTTCGCGGCCTTAGAGTATAGCGCTTGTGCTTGCAAATAGTTCCCTGATTTCGGACCGTTTATTATCCACAGGTGATGAATAGAAATACCGTTTGATTAACGCTATCGTAACCGTCGATACTGCTTTACTTCCTGCTCCCTTCGGGATACAATTAGGCTGCGGTTTTGGGTGGCTGGAGGAGCCTCATCGTCCTTCTCTTTTATGGCACAAAAGCAATCGGCTGACGGCTACGGCGCTGACTCGATCAGAGTTCTCGAGGGCCTCGAGGCGGTCCGCAAACGCCCCGGAATGTACATCGGCGATACCGCCGAGCGCGGACTGCATCACCTGGTTTCCGAAATCGTCGACAACTCGGTTGACGAAGCGCTGGGCGGTTTCTGCACTGAGATCAATGTCGCGATCCTGAGCGACGATCGGATCTCGATCGAAGACAACGGCCGCGGCATCCCGGTCGATATGCATCCGACCGAGAAGCGCTCCGCGCTCGAGGTGGTGCACACCGTGCTGCACGCGGGCGGCAAATTCGACCGCGGCGTGTACAAGGTCTCGGGCGGCCTTCACGGCGTCGGCGCTTCGGTCGTCAACGCGCTGAGCGAGCAGTTCGAAGTCGAGGTGTACAAGAACGGCAAGATCTATTTTCAGCGCTATGAGAAGGGCGCTCCGAAAACCAAGGTCGAGGAGCGCGGGGCCACCAAGCTAACCGGCACCAAGACCACCTTCACCCCCGACGCTTCAATCTTCAACGAGGTCAAGTTCAAGTACGAAGTGATCGCGCGCTACCTGCGCGAGATGGCCTACCTCAACGGCGGCCTGCGCATCCGGCTGCGCGACGATCGGATCGGCAAGTCCGAGGAGTTTCACTTCGAAGGCGGGATCGCGGAATTCGTCGAGTCGCTGACCAAGGGCAACGAACCGCTTCACGACGTTATTTTTTTCAAGGGTCTGCGCGAAGGCGTCGATATCGAATGCGCGCTGCAGTGGACCGACGCGGTTCACGAGGTGGTTTTCACCTACGCCAACAATATCCACACTATCGAAGGTGGAACCCATCTGTCGGGATTCAAATCCGCGCTGACTCGCACGCTCAACACTTACGCGACCAAAAACAATCTGTTCAAGAACAAGGAAATGCGCCTGGAGGGCGACGACACGCGCGAGGGCCTGGTCGCGATTATCAGCGTGAAGCTCGGCGAGCCGCAGTTCGAAGGCCAGACCAAGACCAAGCTCGGCAACTCCGAGGTTGAGGGCCTGGTCGCGGGGTTGGTCAACGAAAAGCTCGGCGAGTATCTCGAGAAGAAACCGGGCGACGCGAAGAAGATCGTCGCGCGCGTGATCGAGGCGGCCACCGCTCGCGAGGCGGCGCGCAAAGCCAAGGAACTGGTGCGCCGCAAGGGCGCGCTCGATTCGGGCTCGCTGCCGGGCAAGCTCGCCGATTGCCAGGAGCGCGACCCGGCGCGCGCCGAGCTGTTCATCGTCGAGGGCCCGTCGGCGGGCGGCTCGGCCAAGGACGGCCGCGACCGCAAGACCCAGGCGATCCTGCCGTTGCGCGGAAAAATTCTCAACGTCGAGCGCGCGCGAATCGATAAAATGCTCTCCTCGCAGGAGCTGCGCACGCTAATCACCGCGCTCGGGATGGGAATCGGCAACGAAAAAGACGTCAGCAAGCTCCGCTACCACAAGATCATCATCATGACCGACGCGGACGTCGACGGCTCGCACATCCGGACGCTGCTGCTGACATTTTTTTTCCGCCAGTTCATGGAAATTATCGAGAACGGGTATCTCTACGTCGCACAGCCGCCGCTGTTCCGCGCCAAAAAGGGCAAGCACGAGCGCTATCTCAAGGACGAGGCGGCACTCGAGGACTACCTGACCGACCTCGGCACCGAGGCGGTGACGCTGGAGGCTGGCAAGGGCAAGGACGCGTCGGAGTACAAGGGCGTCGCGCTCAAGACGCTGGTGCGCAGGGCGCTGTATCACGATCGGATGTACGAGGCGCTGGAGCGGCGCTCCAAGCAGCGGGCGATCGTCGCGGCGCTGGCGCAACTGTCGGCCGACAAGACCATTACCGACGCTAGCTTTGAAAGCGAGAAGGCGGCGAAGGCGATGGCCGATGCGCTCGCCAAAAATTTGAAGAATGAACCCAATCTCGTGACCAGAATCGAGCAGGACGTCGACTCGCGATGGCGCGTCATCCTGACCCATCGCCAGAACGGCGCGACCCCTCCGACGGTCGTCGACCTGGTCCTGTTCCATTCCGGCGAGCTGCGCGAGATTCGCCGCCTCAACGCCGACCTCGAGTCGGTCAGCGCGCCGTTCAAGTTGAAGGTGAGCGAGGGCGAGCAGACCGTCGCGTCGCTCAAGGCTGCGGCGGAGGCGGTGCTGGCGGCGGGCAAGAAAGGCGTCGAGGTCAATCGCTACAAGGGCCTCGGCGAGATGAATCCCGAGCAGCTGTGGGACACCACCATGAATCCGGAGACCCGCTCGATGCTCAAGATGCAGATCTCGTCGCTGGAGGATGCGGAGGAAATTTTCGCGAAGCTGATGGGCGACCAGGTCGAGCCGCGCCGCCTGTTCATCGAGGAAAATGCGCTCAACGTCCGCAATCTCGACATCTGATCGCGACGCGCGAAATCTGATGGCGCCGCGCCTTCCGATCGCGAACTAAAAATTTTATGGCTGAGACCAACGGCAACGAACCGACCCGTCACGAGCCCGCGCTGCTGAATATCGAAGACGACATGCGGCAGTCCTACCTGGACTACGCGATGTCGGTGAATATCGGACGCGCGCTGCCGGTCATCGCAGACGGCCTCAAGCCGGTGCACCGGCGGATTCTCTACGCGATGTTCCGCGCCGGCCTGCTCCCCAACCATCGCCACGTCAAGTGCGCGTCGATAGTCGGCGACGTCCTCGGCAAGTACCATCCGCACGGCGACACCGCGGTTTACGACGCGCTCGCGCGCATGGCGCAGACCTTCACCCTGCGCTACCCGCTGATCGACGGGCAGGGAAATTTTGGATCGGTCGACGGCGACCCGCCCGCTGCAATGCGCTACACGGAGTGCCGGCTCACGCCGCTGGCCGCGCGCCTGCTCGCCGACATCGAAAAGGACACCGTCAATTTCATTCCTAACTACGACGGCTCGCAGGACGAGCCCGAAGTTCTGCCGGCGCAGGTGCCCAACCTGCTCATCAACGGCTCCGACGGTATCGCGGTCGGGATGGCGACCAACATTCCGCCGCACAATCTCGGCGAGGTCTGCGACGCGCTGCTCGCGCTGGTCGAGGACCCGGACTTGAGCCTCGAGAAAGTCCTCGACATTATTCCCGGCCCCGACTTCCCGACCGGCGGACAGCTGCTCGGCCGCGCCACCATCCGGCAGGCATATCTGACCGGGCGCGGAACGCTCACGATGCGCGCGCTGGCGGCGATCGAGACCGACAAGCGCTCGCAACGCGCGTCGATCATCGTGCGCGAGATCCCCTACCAGGTGAACAAGGCGCGCTTGATCGAGCGGATGGCCGAGCTGGTCAACGAAAAGCGGATCGAAGGCATCAGCGACTTGCGCGACGAGTCGGACCGCGACGGAATGCGGATCGTGATCGAGCTCAAGCGCGACGCCGAACCGCGCGTGGTGCTCAACCAGCTCTACAAGCTCACCCAGATGCAACTCGGCTATGGCATCATCCTGCTTGGAATCCACGAGGGGCGGCCCAAGGAGATGAATCTCCTGCAGATGCTGGTCGCCTTCCTGGAGCATCGCAAAGTGGTGCTAACACGCCGCACGCGCTTCGAACTGCGCGAGGCCGAGGCGCGCCTGCACATCCTGGACGGACTGCTGATAGCGCTGCAGAACCTCGACGCGGTCATCAAGCTGATTCGCGCCTCCAAGGATGCCGAGGCGGCGCGCTCGGGCCTGATGTCGCGCTTTAAACTGTCGCAGCCGCAGGCGCAGGCGATCCTCGACCTGACGCTGCGCCGGCTGACCTCGCTGGAGCGCGACAAGATCGAAACCGAGCACAAGCAGGTCACCGACACCATCAAGCGGCTGAGGACGATCCTCGCCGACGAGCGCGAGCTGATGAAACTGATCTCGGCCGAGCTCGAGGACATCAAGAAGGAATTCGCCGATCCGCGCCGCACCCAGATCATCGAAGCGGAGGGCGAGTTCTCGGTCGAAGATCTGATCGTCGAAGAGGACGTGCTGGTCACCATCACGCACGGCGGCTACCTCAAGCGTACTCCGCTCTCGCTCTACCGCACGCAGCGGCGCGGGGGCCGCGGCAAGATCGGGGCGACCACCACGGAAGAGGATTTCGTCGAGCATCTCGAGCGCGTCTCGACGCATGACCGCCTGCTGTTCTTCACCTCTCGGGGCAAGGTCTACCAGCTCAAGGCCTACGAGCTTCCCGAGGCGGGCCGCGCCGCAAAGGGCCGCTCGATCGCAAACCTGCTCAGCCTTGCCGACGACGAGAAGCTCTCCGCCTTCATCCCGGTGCCGCGCGATCTCAAGGGCAAGTTCGTGTTCTTCGCCACCCGCCGCGGCCGCGTGAAGAAGACCGAGATCGACGCGTTCGCGAACGTCCGCTCCAGCGGGATCATCGCGATGAGCCTCGATGACGGCGACTCCCTGGTCGACGTGCGCGTCACCGACGGCAATCAGCAAATCGTGCTGTCGACTCGTGAGGGCCAGGCCATCAGGTTCAAGGAAGAGGAAGTGCGCCCGATGGGCCGCGACACCCAGGGCGTGCTCGGCATGGAGCTGGAATCGTACCCGGTCAAGGAAGGCAAGACCGTGACCCTGGTCGAGGACGAAATCGTTTCGATGTCGACCTCGCGCGAGGACGAAACGCTGCTCACGGTTTCCGAGCTCGGCTACGGCAAACGCACGCCGGCCTCCGACTATCGGCTGACGCATCGCGGCGGTAAGGGCGTGATCACGATGAACGTCACCGAGAAAACCGGCAAGGTCGTCAGCGTTCGCCAGGTCGGCTCCGACGATCAGGTGATGCTGATAACCGACGGCGGCAAGGTGATCCGTCTCGGAGTGAAGGACGTGCGCCTCACCGGCCGCAACGCGCAGGGCGTGCATCTGGTGAGGCTCGAACCGAACGAGAAAGTCCGCGCGGTAGCCGGCCTCGCGGAGAAAGAAGAGGACGACGGCGGCAACGGCAACGGTTCCAACGGCGCGACGACCGGAGACAGCGAAGAATAGCTCGAGTCACGCCTTTGCGCTTGGGCGCGATGCGACCTGCGCGTACCATCGCGACAGGTTCGTCTGCGCCGGCTGAATTTCGATCGCGACGGTCCTCGCGAAATCGACCATGCACAGCGTGGTGATGTCGGCGATCGAGAAGCGCGCGCCGGCGACGAAGTCGCTATCCCCCAACGCCGTGTCGAGCATCGCGAGACTTCCGATCGCCGCGTCGCGCTCGATGCGTCCGAACTCCGGAATCCTGCGCCCGCGTCCCTCCGACACCTTGCTCAGATGCGACCAGACGTGGCCGACCGGCGCGAAAATCCCCAGCTCGACGCGCCGGTTCCACATCTCGATGCGCGCCTGCTCGAGCGCGCTCGTGCCGAACAGCGGCGGCTCAGGATGCAAGCCCTCGAAGTACCTGCAGATCGCGACGCTCTCGCTGAGATAAGTTCCGTCGTCAAGCTCGAGGATCGGCAGCGAGCCGAGCGGATTCATGCGGTAGAACGCCGGCGTGCGATTCGCGTTGCGCATGAGGTCGACCTGCTCCAGCGCGACGCTGACGCCCTTCTCCTCCAGGAAAATCCGCACCCGGCGCGGACTCGGCGCGAGCGTGAAGTCGTACATCTTCATGCGCCGCTTCCTCGACTCAGTCGCTGCCCGGCGGCGGCGCGCCCGCTCCCAGACCCTGCGCGACGTATGCGTCGTCGGCCGCGCTCAGCGCCCGCCCGCGCACGATCTCCAGCCCCATCGAGCCGAGGATCTCCTCGAGCGCGTTCAGGATCAGCATCACGTTCTCGCGCCGCGATCCTTCGCCCATCAGCCCGATGCGCAGCACCTTGCCCTTGAACGGTCCGAGGCCCGCGCCCACCTCGATGTTGAACAGCCGCAGCAACTCCGCGCGCAGCCCCGCTTCATCGACGCCCGACGGCACCCGCACCGCCGTCAGTTGCGGCAGACGATGCTCCTCCTCGGCCGCGAGCTCGAGCCCCATCGCGGAAAGCCCGGCCACCAGCGCGCTCGCGTTCGCGACGTGCCGCCGCCATCGCGCTTCGAGGCCTTCCTCGACGACGATTCGCAGCGCCTCGTACAGCGCGTAGTTCATCGTGATCGGCGCCGTATGATGATAGACGCGATCCGGCCCCCAGTAGTGCTCGATCAGCGCAACGTCGAAATACCATGAGCGGCATTTCGTCTTGCGCTTGTGCACCGCGTCCATCGCGCGCGCGCTGAACGTCACCGGCGCGAGCCCCGGCGGCGCGCCGATTCCCTTCTGCGTGCAGCTGTAGCAGCAGTCGATCTGCCACTGATCGATCTCGACCGGCACGCATCCGAGCGACGTCACCGCGTCCATCACCATCAGCGCGCCGGCGCGATGCGCGAGCGCCGAAATTTCCTCGATCGGCTGATGCATCCCCGTCGACGTCTCCGCGTGCACCAGCGCGACCAGCTTCGGCCGCTTCGCGATCTTGATCGCCGCCGCGATCTTCGCGGGCTCGACGATCCGCCCCCACTCCGCGTCGACGCGATGCACTTTCGCGCCGAGCCGCTCGCCGACCTCCGCCAGCCGCCCGCCGAACGCGCCCGCGACGCCCACCACGATCTCATCGCCGTCCTCGATCAGGTTGGCCATCGCCGCTTCCATTCCCGCCGACCCGGTCCCCGAGATCGGAAACGTGATCTCGTTCTTCGGTGCGGAACACCGTGCGCAGCAGCCGCTTGATGTCCTCCATCACCTTGAGAAAATCGGGATCGAGATGTCCCACCACAGGCGACAGCATCGCCTTCATCACGCGCGGATGCACGTTCGACGGGCCGGGGCCGAGCAGCACGCGCGCCGCGGGCCTGAGTTCCGGATATGTGTCTGCCAAGTTTGTTCCCCTTGTCCTGCGCGCCGCGACTCGAATCGCGACTCAAGAAACTCCGGGCTGATTTCGAGCCCCGCTATTATGACCCGCAACTGAAGATTGGCAAAACCGCTAACACGGGCGCCTGTGCTAAGGTTTGGACGTGAACGACGGCGCGCAAACGAGCCCCATCGATCGATCCCTCGTCGCCGAGCTCTCCGAAATCGTCGGTGCAGACGGCATCGTCTCGCGCGCGAGCGAGCTCAAGGTCTACGAGTGCGACGGCTGGACGATCGAGAAGAGCGCGCCCGACGTTCTGCTGATGCCGCGCACGACCGCCGAGACCAGCGCGATCCTGCGCGCGCTCCATCGTCGCGGCGTCGCGTTCGTTCCGCGCGGCGCGGGCACCGGCCTCTCCGGCGGTTCGCTCCCGCTCGATGCGCCCGTGATGATCTGCACCTCGCGGATGAACCGCATCGTCTCGATCGACGTCGCCAGCCGCCGCGTCGAAGTCGAAAGCGGCGTCGTCAATCTCCACGTGACCAACGCGGTCCGCGATCGTGGCTGCTTCTACGCGCCCGATCCGTCTTCGCAGCAGGCCTGCACCATCGGCGGCAACATCGCGGAAAACTCCGGCGGCCCGCACACCTTGAAATACGGCGTCACCACCAATCACGTGCTGGGCGTGGAGTTGGTGCTCCCCGACGGCGAAGTCGTCGAGCTCGGCGGCGCCTGCGAAGAGCGATGCGGTTACGATCTGGCCGGCGCCGTCGTCGGCTCCGAAGGCACCACCGGAATCGTCACGCGTGCGACGCTCAAGCTGCTGCGCGAGCCCGAGAGCCGCGCCACTATTCTCGCGATCTTCCCCGACGTCGACTCCGCGACGCGCGCCGTGTCCGCGATCATCGCCGCGGGAATCGTCCCCGGCGCGATCGAGATGATGGACCAGCTCATCATTCGCGCCGTCGAAGCCGCCTTTCACGTGGGCCTTCCGCCCGACGCCGGCGCGGTGCTGCTGGTCGAGCTCGACGGTCTCGCGGCCGGGCTTTCCGATCGCGCCGCCGCGGTAATGGAACTCTTGCGCAACGACGGCGCGACCGAAGTGAAACTCGCGCGCGACGAAGCCGAACGCGCCGCGCTCTGGAAGGCGCGCAAACGCGCTTTCGGAGCCGTCGGCCGCCTCGCACCCAATTACGCGACCCAGGACGGCGTGGTGCCGCGCACCCGTCTGCCGCAAATCATGCGCGTGATCAGCGACGTGAGCCGCCGCTACGATCTCAGGATCGGCAACGTCTTTCACGCCGGCGACGGCAACATCCATCCGATAATTCTTTACGACGAGCGCGAGCCCGGCCAGGTGCGCCGCGCGATCGAAGCCGGCCGCGAAATCCTGAAGGCCTGCGTCGAGATGGGCGGCAGCCTCACCGGCGAGCACGGAATCGGCGTCGAGAAGATTGCCGAGATGCCGCTGTTGTTCTCCCCCGGCGATCTCATCGCGATGGCCGAGCTGCGCCGCGTGTTCGATCCGATGAATCGTTCCAACCCCAACAAGGTCATTCCAACTCCCGGCGCGTGCGTCGAGGTCGCCGCGCCGCGCCGCCAGGTCCCGCTCTGAGAGCGGCCCCGGCAGTTCGCATCGTGACCCAAGCCGTCGAATCGAATCACGCGGACCGCGTTGCGGAGTTGCTGGGCGCCGATCGCGTGCGAGCGCCGCGGGGACTCGAAGCCCGCGTCGCGAATGCGATCGTCGAGCCCGCCAGCGTCGAAGAAGCCGCCGAGATCGTGCGCGCGTGCGAAGCCGACCGCATCGCACTCGCGCCGATCGGCGCGGCTCGCACTCTCGCGCAGATTCGCCGCACTCCTGTTGCGGTCGGCGTCTCGCTCGCGCGCCTCGGGCGCGTCGTCGCCTACGAGCCCGACGATATGACGGTGGTCGCGGAGGCGGGTCTGACCGTCGCGGAATTGAACCGCGTGCTGTCGCATTCGGGGCAGCGGCTTACCGCCGATCCGCGCGATCCCGAGGCGACCACTCTCGGCGCTCTGGTGGCCGCCGCGCACGCGGGACCGATGCGTCACTCCGACGGTAGCGCGCGCGATCTTTTGATCGGAATCCGCTTCGCCGGCCACGGCGGAAAGCTGGTGCACGGCGGCGGCCGCGTGGTCAAAAACGTCGCCGGCTACGATCTGATGAAGGTGATGGGCGGCTCGTTCGGGACGCTCGGGATTATCGTCGAGACGACTTTCAAAGTGCGCCCGCTCCTGGAGCATTACTCCGTCGCGATCGCGCCCTACGATCGCATCGGCGACGCGTTTGCCGCCGCGCGCGCGCTCCACGACGAGCTCCCGCTCGCCCATCTCGAAGTGCTGAGTCCTGCGCTCGCGGGCGAGTTCCAGCGCTCCGGAAAATTCCTGCTGATCGCGGGCTTCTACGGAAACCGCCGCGAGCTCGACTATCAGATCGAAAAGCTCACCACGATTGCAGCGACCGAAGTCGACTTCCTCCCTTCCGATGCGGGCGAAGCCGCCTATGTGCGGCTTCGCGACTTGGATCTCCCCGAAGCCGCGCTCGCCGCCCGCATCGCCGTTCTGCCGGCGGAGCTGGGAGCTGCTCTGGAAGCCTGCGGCGTCGAATTCGCCGCCCACGCCGGTTCGGGCGTAGCGGAGATTTTCGCACCCCAGCTAGCCCACGATGAAGCACGCGAAATGCTCGCGCGATGGCGCGCGGTCGCTCATGCCGCGCGCGGTCACGTGCGGGTTCTCGCCGCCGCGCCGGAGCTGCGCGATTCGATCGAGTTCTTCGATCAGCCGGGCGACGGAGCGCTCAAGCTGATGCGGCGCATGAAGGCCGCGTTCGACCCGGCTAACATCTTCAACCCCGGATGCTTCGTCGGAGGAATCTGATGCCGCCCGAAGCACCCGCCGCTCCCGCCCAGCCGGTTCGCAACGTCGTCGACTACAATCTCCTGTTCGACTGCGTGCATTGCGGCCTGTGCCTCGAGGCGTGCCCGACTTACATGCTGACGCGAGCCGAGATGGATTCGCCGCGCGGACGGATCTACCTGATGAAGGCGCTCGCCGAGGGAAGACTTGATCTCGATCAGGATGCCGTGCGCCATCTCGACTTGTGCCTCGGATGCCGCGGATGCGAGACCGCGTGTCCCTCCGGCGTTCACTACGGACGGCTGATCGAGGACGCTCGCGCGTTTGTCGAGCGCGAGCATCGCCGCGCGCTCGGCGATCGCCTGCGCCGCTTCGCCGTCAGCTCGATCTTTCCCTATCCGAACCGGATGCGCGCGCTGCTTGCTCCGATCCGGCTACTCGAGCGCGCTGGCCTGCGCCCCTTTGTCACGCGAATTATGCCGCCGGCGTTGCGCGGCTGGCTCGAGCTGCTGCCGCCGCTCACCGCCGGAGCCAACGCGCAAATCGAAACGCCGCGCGCGCAGCCCGCCGCCGGCGCGCCCACCGTCGTGGTGCATCACGGATGCGTCGCGCAGGTGCTGGCCGACGAGGAAAACCTGAACATGGAGCGCGCGCTGGCCGCGTCCGGCTACCGCGTGCTGCATCTCGGCAGCACCGTCTGCTGCGGGGCGCTCGACCTGCACGCGGGCAATCGAAACCGCGCGCTGGAATTCGCGCGCGCCAACGTCCGCGCGCTCAAGGCGTGTGGCGCCGACGCGATCCTGTCGGCGGCCTCCGGATGCTCGGTTGCAATCGCGGAATACGGCGAGTTGCTCAAAAACGATTCCGAGCTGGCCGCAGACGCGCGCGCGATTTCCGCGCGCGTCAAAGATCTCAGCTCGATGCTCCTCGCGCGGCCCCCGACCGCCGCCAGAGAATTCCACTGCACCGTCACTTACCACGACGCGTGTCACCTCGTGCACGGCCTCGGCGTCCGCGAGGCGCCGCGCAAGCTGCTCGCCTCGATTCCGGGCGTGAAAATCGTCGAGATGGCGGAGTCCGACGTTTGCTGCGGCTCGGCGGGCAGCTACAACCTGACCGAGCCCGCGATGTCGCGCGAGCTCGCCAAGCGCAAGGCCGACAACATTCGCGCGACCGGCGCCGACTACGTCGTGCTCGCAAATCCCGGATGCGAATTTCAAATCGCGGCCGAGCTGCGCCGCGCCGGAGCCAAGACCCGCGTGATCCATCTCGCCGATTTCCTCGCGCTCGCATCACGCCAATGACCGCGCCATTCGAAATCAAGCTCTACTTCGCGTACACCAGCCCGTACTCGTACCTGGCTTTCGCGCCGACGTGTGCGCTCGAACAGTCCCATCGCGTGCGCGTCAGGTTCATCCCGTACGGAATCAATATCCGCAAGGTTTACGGCGACGTCGATCGCGCGGAGGCGGATCAGCGCAAGGTCCGCTACCTGTATGTCGACGCGCGGCGCATCGCGAAAGAGCGCGGGGTCGTGATTCATCCGCCGAAAAAGATTTACAGCGCGCGGCTCGCCTTTTATGGCGGCCTCTACGCGGACCAGCAGGGCCAGTTTCGCGAGTACTCCGCGCGGGTGTTCGAACGATTCTGGAAGCGCGAGCTCGAAGTCGACGTTCGCGACGCGATCGGAGCCGTGGTCGCGGAAGTCGGACTAGACCGCGCGGACTTCGAGCGCTACGTCGACAGCGGCGCGCCCGCCGACCTCGACGCATGTTTCGTCGAAGCCGATCGCGACCGGATCTTCGGCGTCCCGACCTTCGTCGTGGACGGCGAGCCATTCTGGGGCGAAGATCGAATCGACTGGGTAGTCAAAAAGCTCGACGCGCTCGATCTGCGCCGCTAGCAACGTCGATTTGCGCGGCGCGAGAGCCCCACGATGGCTCCAGGAGCGGTCGGTGGCTATCCCTTGGTGATCGGAATGTGTCGCGGCTGCTGCTTGACCCGCTGGAGCCACGCGCGGATCGCCGGATACGGCGCCAGATCGTAGCCGCCCTCGCCCGCAACGTGGGTATAGGCATACAGCGCGATATCCGCGATCGAATATCGCCCGCCAACGAACCATTCGCGCTCGGCCAGGTGGCCTTCCATCACCGCCAGCGCGTCGCGCCCGAGCTTCTGGATCCTCGTCCATCCCGGCGCGCCGATCGTCAGCCAGCTGCGGATACATCTTGAGAAAGCGCGCGACGGCGATGTACGGCTCGTGACTGTATTGCTCGAAGAACAGCCACTGCATCGTGCGCGCGCGCTCGAACTTGTGATCCGAGAGCATCGGCGTGCCTTCGGCGAAATAAAACATGATCGCGTTGGACTCAAAGAGCCGGCGATCGTCTTCAAACAGCACCGCGGGAATTCTGCCGTTGGGAAATTTCGCGATGAACTCGGGGCGTGCGCGTCTCGCCGCGATTGATGTCCAGCTCGATTCGCTCGAACGGCACTTCGAGCTGCGTCAGCAGCAATCGGACTTTGTAGCCATTTCCGGACGGCAGGTAGTCGTACAGGCGAATCATGATGCGTCCTTTTCTGCGCGTGCGAGGCGCGCGCGGCGCGAGAGGCGCGCGAGCTAGATTTCGGGACTGCTGGGCAGGAAGGTCGCGCCCATCAGGTACGCATCGACGGCGCGGGCGCACTCGCGGCCCTCCCAAATCGCCCACACCACCAGCGATTGCCCGCGGCGCGAGTCGCCTGCGGCGAACACGCCCGGAACCGACGCCATGTAGTTTTCGGTGAGGATGTTGCTTCGCGGGTCGAGCTTGAGCCCCAGCTCCGTGACGATCCCTTCCGGCTCCGGCCCCAGGAAGCCGAGCGCGAGAAGCACCAGGTCGCAGTTCAGCTCGAACTCGGTGCCGGGAATGTCCTCCATCACCATCCGCCCGTTGTCGCGCTTCCATTGCAGGCGCGCGCCGTGGAGCTTTTTCACCACGCCGTTTTCGCCGCTGAACTTCATGGTGTTGATGCTCCAGTCGCGCTCGACGCCCTCTTCGTGCGAGCTCGAGGTGCGCAGGATCATCGGCCACTCCGGCCACGGCATCTCCGCGGTGCGCCGCTCCGGCGGCATCGGGAGCAATTCGAACTGATGCACGCTGAGAGCGCCCTGCCGGTTCGACGTGCCGAGGCAGTCCGAGCCGGTGTCGCCGCCGCCCAGGATGACGACGCGCTTCCCGTTCGCGCTGAGCTCGAGTTTCGGATCGAGCGTGTCGCCGAAGTTGCGCTTGTTCTGCTGCGGCAGAAATTCCATCGCGAAGTGGATGCCCTTGAGGTCGCGTCCGGGGATCGGCAGGTCGCGCGGCTTGGTCGCGCCCATGGTCAGGCAGATCGCGTCGAACTTTTTGCGCATCTCGTCGCCGTGCACGTCGAAGCCGACGCGGCAATTGGTGACGAACTCGACGCCCTCGGCTTGCATCTGCTCGACGCGCCGGTTGACCATCCACTTTTCCAGCTTGAAATCGGGAATCCCGTAAGTGAGCAGACCGCCGGGACGATCGGAGCGCTCGTAAAGCGTGACCGCGTGACCGGCGCGCGCGAGCTGCTGCGCGCATGCGAGTCCTGCGGGCCCCGATCCCACCACCGCGACGCGCTTGCCGCTCGGACGCGGGCTTGGCTGCGGCGTGATCCAGCCCTCGCCCCAGGCGTGATCGATGATGTTCTTTTCGATCAGTTTGATCGTGACCGGATCGTTGTTGATGTTGAGGACGCAGGACTCTTCGCACGGCGCCGGACAGATGCGGCCGGTGAACTCGGGAAAGTTGTTGGTCGAGTGCAGGCGATCGATCGCCTCGTGCCAGCGCCCCCGGTAAATCAGATCGTTCCAGTCGGGGATGATGTTCCCGAGCGGGCATCCCTTGTGGCAGAAGGGGATCCCGCAATCCATGCATCGCGCGCCCTGCGCCCTGAGCTTCTCCTCGGGCAGCTTGAGATCGAACTCGCGCCAGTCCTTGAGGCGCTCGCTCACGGGCCGCCGCTCCGGCGTCTCCCGCCCGATCTCCATGAAGCCCGTGATCTTACCCATCGCGGTGCGCTCGTCTGACCGTCCTGGTTTTTGTGGTTTCGCGAATTTTCGTCATCGCCAAGTCGACGCCGGTTCTCATCGGCTCGTTTACACTGACGCGACCCGCGCCATGTCGGAGTTGGAGCCGAGATGCTGCCGCTCCAGCACCATCCGGTATTCGGTCGGCAGCACGCGCACGAACTTCGCCGACCACGCGTTCCAATCGTCGAGAATCCGGCGCGCGACCGCGCTGTCGGTGTACTGATGATGGCGCACGATCAACGCATGCACCTCCTTGAGCTCGTCGCTCTCGCTGATCGCGCCGAGCTCGACCATCCCGAGGTTGCAGCGCGATTTGAACGTGCCGTCCTCGTCGAGCACGTAGGCCACGCCGCCGCTCATCCCGGCCGCGAAATTGCGCCCGGTCTTGCCGAGCACGATCACCAGGCCGCGCGTCATGTACTCGCATCCGTGATCGCCGACGCCCTCGACGACCGCGTGCGCGCCGCTGTTGCGCACCGCGAAACGCTCTCCCGCGACGCCGCGGAAAAACGCCTCGCCGCCGGTCGCGCCGTAGAGCGCGACATTGCCGATCAAAATGTTGTCCTCGGCCTTGAAAGTCGCCTCGCGCGGCGGCCGCACCGTCATGAAGCCGCCCGAGAGTCCCTTGCCGCAGTAATCGTTGGCGTCGCCTTCGAGATGAAGCGCGATGCCCGGCGCCAGCCACGCGCCGAAACTCTGCCCCGCGGAACCGTTGAGGTGAATCGCGATCGTGTGCGGCGGCAGACCTTCCTCGCCGAATCGGCGCGACAGTTCCGCCGACAGCATGGTGCCGGCGGTGCGATTGACGTTGCGAATCGGCAGGCGAATCTCGACCGCCTTGCGATGCTCCAGCGCGTCCCTCGACAGCTCGATCAATTGATTGTCGAGCGCCGCGTCGAGTCCATGGTCCTGCTTCTCGACGCAATGCAGCGGCTCGTTCGCGTCGACCATCGGCCGATACAGAATCTTGCCGAGGTCGACGTTGCGCGCCTTCCAGTGCTCGATCGCTTCGTTCGCATCCAGGCACTCGACGTGTCCGACCATCTCCGCCACCGTGCGAAAGCCGAGCTGCGCCATGTGCTCGCGCAACTCGTCCGCGATGAACATCATGAAGTTCACCACGTGCTCGGGGCGGCCTTCGAATTTTTTGCGCAGCACCGGATCCTGGGTCGCGACGCCGACCGGACAGGTGTTGAGATGGCACACGCGCATCATGATGCATCCGGAGGCGACCAGCGCCGCGCTCGCGAAGCCGAATTCCTCGGCGCCCAGCAGCGCCGCGATCGCGACGTCACGTCCGGTCTTGAGCTGCCCGTCGGTCTCGACGTGGATGCGCCCGCGCAGCCCGTTCATCACCAGCACCTGCTGCGTCTCGGCCAGGCCCAGCTCCCACGGAATGCCCGCGTGCTTGATCGATTGCAGCGGTGAGGCGCCGGTGCCGCCGTCATGCCCGCTGATCAGAACCACGTCGGCCTTGGCCTTCGCGACTCCCGCCGCGATCGTGCCGACCCCGACCTCGGCCACCAGCTTGACGCTGATGCGCGCGTGACGGTTGGCGTTCTTCAAATCGTGGATGAGCTGCGCGAGGTCCTCGATCGAGTAGATGTCGTGATGCGGCGGCGGCGAGATGAGGCCGACGCCCGGAGTCGAGTAGCGGATCTTCGCGATGAAGTCGTCGACCTTGTGTCCGGGAAGCTGGCCGCCCTCGCCGGGCTTCGCGCCCTGCGCCATCTTGATTTGCAGCTCGTCGGCGTTGATCAGGTAGTTGCTGGTCACGCCGAAGCGCGCGGAGGCGACCTGCTTGATCGCGCTGCGGCGCCAGTCGCCGTTGGGGTCGCGCTTGAAGCGCAGCGGGTCCTCGCCGCCCTCGCCGGTGTTGCTCTTGCCACCGATGCGGTTCATCGCGATCGCGAGGTTCTCGTGCGCCTCCTTGCTGATCGATCCGAACGACATCGCGCCGGTCTTGAAGCGGCGCACGATTTCCGCCGCGGGCTCGACTTCCTCGATCGGCACCGGCGGCTGATCAAATTTGAACTTGAGCAGGCTGCGCAGCGTCGCCATGTGGCGGCTCTGCTCGTCGATCAGCCGCGTGTACTCCTTGAAGACGCGGTAGTTCCCCGCGCGCACCGAATGCTGCAGCTTGGCAATCGTGTTCGGGTTGTACATGTGGTACTCGCCGCGGCGCCGCCACTGGTACTGGCCGCCGACGTCGAGCTCGCCGTCGAGATTGGGCTGCACTTCGAATGCGTAGTTGTGGCGCGCGCCGGTTTCCCTGGCAATCGCGTCGAGGCCGACGCCGCCGACGCGCGATGCCGTCCACGTGAAATACCTGTCGACCACTTCCTGGTTGAGTCCGATCGCCTCGAAGATCTGCGCGCCGCGGTAGCTCTGCAGCGTCGAAATTCCCATCTTCGAGGCCACCTTGATCATGCTCTTGGTGACGGCCTTGACGAAATTTTTGACCGCGGTCTCCTCGTCGATGTCCTTGAGCTGCGCATCGCCGATCATCCCGGCCAGCGTCGCGTACGCGAGATACGGATTGATCGCGCCCGCGCCGTAGCCCAGCAGCAGGCAGAAGTGCATCGCCTCGCGCGGCTCGCCCGACTCCACCACCAGGCCGACCCGCGTGCGGGTGCCCTCGCGGATCAAATGATGATGCACCGCGGAGGTCGCCAGCAGGCTCGGAATCGCCACGCCGCTCGCGGTCGACGCCGCGATCGGAGAGCACGATGATGGTGTGCCCCTTCTCGATCGCGTCGGAAGCCGCGCGGCATAGTTCGTCCAGAGCGGCTCTCAGAGCCGGCTCGCCGTCGGCAGCGCGGTACAGAATCGGAAGCGTGATGCTGCTCAGCCCCGGCATTTTGAGCTGCTTGATCTTCTCGAGCTCGGTGTTGGTGAGGATCGGATGCGCGACCCGCAGCTGCCGGCAATGGAGCGCCGACTCCTCGAACAGGTTCTGCTCCGCGCCGATGGTGGTCTCGGCCGAGGTCACCATCTCTTCGCGAATCGGATCGATCGGCGGATTGGTGACCTGCGCGAAAAGCTGCTTGAAATAATTGAACAGCGGCTGCGGCCGGTTCGAGAGCACCGCCAGCGGCGTGTCGGTGCCCATCGAGCCCACCGGCTCCTGCGCGTTCACCGCCATCGGCGCCATGATGATCCTGAGATCCTCGAAGGTGTAGCCGAACGACTGCTGGAGCTTGAGCAGGTCGTGCTCCGGGTAGCCGTCGATCGACGGCGGCTGCGCGGGCTCGGGCAGCGCGTCGAGATCGACCATCTGCTCGTCGAGCCACTCGCGATACGGCTCGCGCGCCGCCATCGACTCCTTGATTTCCTCGTCCTGCACGATGCGCCCGAGCCCGGTGTCGACGAAGAACATGCGGCCCGGCTGCAGGCGGCCCTTGAACGCGACGTTCTCCGGCGGAATCGGCAGCACGCCGGTCTCCGACGCCATCACCACCAGCCCGTCCTTGGTGACCGTGTAGCGCGACGGCCGCAGCCCGTTGCGATCGAGCACCGCGCCGATGCGGATGCCGTCGGTGAACGCGATCGAGGCGGGACCGTCCCACGGCTCCATCATGCAGGAGTGGAACTGGTAGAACGCGCGCTTGCGGTCGCTCATCTGCGCGTCGTTCTGCCACGCCTCGGGGATCATCATCATCACCGCATGCGGCAATGAGCGGCCGGTGCGCACCAGCAGCTCGAGCACGTTGTCGAACTTGCCGGAGTCGGGAAGGTTGGCCTCGACGATGGGCGGCAGCTTTTTCAGATCGTCGCCGAACAGCGGCGAGGAAAAAAGTTTCTCGCGCGCGAACATCCAGTTCTCGTTGCCGCGCAGCGTGTTGATCTCGCCGTTGTGGCGAGAGAAAGCGAAACGGATGCGCGCGCTCCCAGCTCGGGAACGTGTTGGTCGAAAAGCGCTGATGTACCATCGCCAGCGCCGAGTCGAAAGCAGGGTCGAGCAACTCGGGATAGAACTTCGGAATCTGATGCGAGATGAGCTGACCCTTGTAAACCACGGTCAGCGCCGAAAGCGAACAAAAATAGAAAAGATCGGGCGCCTCGATGCCAAGTCGCTCAGTCTCGTTGAACGCCCGCTTGCGAATCACATAAAGCTTGCGCTCAAACGCCTCAACATCAGCACCATCAAATTGAGCAACCTCGCCACCACCAACCGCGCCATAACCACCGTCGCCACCACCAACCTCGCGCCCGCCACCGTCGCGTTGGGCAACCTCGCCACTACCAACCTCGCGGCCGGCAACCTGGTCGCCCTTCCCAATAAACACCTGTCGCACCGCTGGCATGGCCCGCCGCGCGATGTCGCCGCATTCGCCTTCCACGATCGGGACTGTGCGCCAGCCAAGAAGACGCTGCCCCTCTTCGGCGACGATGCGCTCGAAGGCCTGCTCGCAGGCCGCGCGCTTTTCGCCGTCGAGCGGCAGGAACACCATCCCGACGCCATACTCGCCGCGCGCCGGAAGTGCGAAGCCGAGCTGCGCGCATTCCTTGACGAAGAAATCGTGCGGGATCTGGATCAGTATGCCGGCGCCGTCTCCGGTCCGCGGATCGCATCCGCACGCGCCGCGATGGGTCAGGTTGTCGAGCACCTGCAGCGCCTTGGCGACGATGTCATGTGAGCGCCTGCCCTTGATGTCTACCACGAAGCCGACGCCGCATGCGTCGTGCTCGTGTGCGGGATCGTAGAGGCCCTGCTTATCCGGAATGCTCCTGTACGTGTGCATCGTCACACTCGCTTGGTGTCAGGGAGCGCGTTGCGCGTGGGCGCGTGGCGATGACGGCGGCCGTTGCCGGCCTCGTGCGACTCGCCGTTGGCACGCACCGCGATCTGTTCGCGCTCAGTCAGCGTCGACAGCACCACCATCGTCTCAGTCCGCGCCACCCCCTCGATCGAGCGGATGGAACTGATCAGCCGCTCCAGCGACGAGGTGTTGTCGGTTTTCACTTTCAGCAAAAGGGTGTGCTGGCCGGTCACGTGATGACACTCAAGGACTTCTTCGAGCAGCTCGATGGTCTCCTCGAAAAGCGGAATGGTCTTGGGATGCGCGATCGAAACGCCGATGAACGCGGCGACGTCCTTGCCGAGCCTGCGCGCGTCGACGGACGCGTGGTAGCCTGTGACGATGCCGCTATCTTCGAGTTTCTTCACGCGCTCGTTCACTGACGGCGCGCTGAGCCCGACCTGCTCGCCGAGCTTTACCAGCGGGATGCGGCCGTGCTCTTGCAGGGTGGCTAGAATCTGCAAGTCGATGGCGTCAAGATCCGGAGAGTCAGCGCCGAACTTCATAAGGCTAACCTCGTGTCGGGTTCGATGAAGATAACGACAAATGGTAGATGTGTCAAATGAAAGTAAGGAAAAATATACTTCAAACAGTATTTTATTTGAATTAGGTCTGCCGCCGCCGAACTTCCAGAGGACGGCTGCACGATCGACGTTGATTCCAGGGTGCGTGATGCCTGAAAAACAGGCGAAGTCGCGGTACCATGGCGCGGCAGCCTAAGTTTCATAACTTTAGCCTAGAGGCGTTTTAGTTAGCTCTGTGCGCAATGCTCGCCGACGTTGCACAACGAGCAGGCACCCGACCGGTCTCAAACTGTAAAGTTAGTATTTATACCTAACAGTAGGGCAGGGTGCCGCCGCTGCGCCGGGTTGCGGCGCCCGGAGCGCAGCCAGCGGTGGCCTTACTCGCCCTTGAAGTTGGCCGCGCGCTTCTCGACGAACGACTTCGCGCCTTCGATATGATCATTTGACGTGAGCATCAGGCGCTGGCCGTGGCGCTGATAATCGTAGAAGTACGGTAGGTTGATGTTGAGTCCGACGCGGAGCGCCTCCTTCGCCAGCCGCTGCGCGAGCGGCGCCTGCGAGGCGATCTTGCGGGCGAACGCGGCGGTCGCCTCGCCAAGCTGCGCATGCGGCACCACCTTGTTGACCATCCCAATGCGCTCCGCCTCGACGGCGTCGATGATGTCGCCCGACAGGATCAGTTCGTAGGCGCGCGCCAGGCCGACCAGGCGCGGCAGGACCAGCAGACCACCTGCTTCGGGAATCAGACCGCGGCGGATGAACACTTCGCCGAAGCGTGCCTGGTCCGAGCAGATACGCATGTCGCACATCAGCGCGATGTCGCATCCGTACCCGACCGCGGCGCCATTGACGGCGGCGATAGTGGGTTTCGGATAGGTGAACAGGAAATCGAGCGCGACCGGTTGGTGTGTGCGCCAATCTTCGACTTCCTGGCGCTTGTTCGGACGCGCGTCGCGCACTTCCGGATTGAGAAAAATTTCCTTCACGTCGTCGCCGGCGCAAAACGCGCGGCCCGCTCCGGTCAGCACCACCACGCGTACCGCGTCGTCGCGTTCCGCGTCGTGGAACGCGTCGGCGATCTCGGCCCAGGTCTTGATGGTGCCTGCGTTCATCGCCTGCGGGCGGTTGATGGTAATCGTCGCGATCGCGTCGCGCTTGTCGAAAAGAATATCGGTGTAAGCCATGTTTTTCGCGACTCCTCTCAATACGGTTGAACAGATGCCGCAAGGCTAGCGCAATCGGCGGGAATTCCGCCAACCCGCGATGTGCGCGGCCGCGCGACTCTCATCAGATGTTCGAGCGCATCGCGCTCCAGCAGATGTTCGAGCCCCCGCGCGCGACGTCAGATGTTCGAGCGGCCTTGCGCGCCGTCGACCGGAAGGCATGCGCCGGCGATCCAGCTCGCGCGCGGCGAGGCGAGGAATACCACGGCGCTGGCGACTTCGTCAGGACGGCCAAGACGGCCGAAGGGAAAATCGTGGTTCAGGAAATCTTTCTCGAATGCCGGATTCGCCGTGAAGATCTCCTGCCACACTCCGCCCGGATAGATGATCGAGCCGGGCGCGATCGCGTTGACGCGGATGTGCTTGGGTGCGAGCTCGCGCGCGAGCATCTTGGTGAGCGCGATCAGCGCGGCCTTGGACGCGTTGTAGGTGATCGGACCGCCGGCCTCGCGGCCGTAGATCGAGCTGATATTGACGATCGCGCCGCCGCCGCGCTTCTCCATTTGCGCGGCGGCCATCCGCGAAAGGCGCACCGCGGAGAAGAAATTCTGCTCGAATGACTCGCGCCACGCCGCGTCATCGAGCTCGTGTAGCGCTCCGACCCGCGCGGTGCCGGCGTTGTTCACCAGCACGTCGATTCCGCCCAGGCGCTCGAGCGTCGCTGCGACCCATCGTTCCATATGCACACTGTCGGTGGTATCCGCCGTTTGCGCCAGCACTTCGGCGCCGGTATTTTTCAGCTCCGCCGCGGCGCGTTCGAGCGCCTCGGCGCCGCGTGCACAGATGCTGAGCTTTGCGCCTTCGGTCGCGAAGCCGGCGGCCATCGCACGCCCGAGGCCGCGGCTCGCGCCGGTAATCATCACGACCTTGCCGCTGAGTCCGAGATCCATAAGCGTTCTCCCCTATAGCTTGCGCGCGCGGGCGCGGCGGTTTAGCTGCCGGTCGAAGTATAGTGCCGCACGCCGAAGCGCCAGACGCCCAGCGATACGGCGAGAAACAAAAAGCCGACCATGGGGCTTGCGGCCAATAGCCAGTCCGGCGCGCCCAGACGCGCTGAGCGTCCCAGCATCCGCACGACCGGGAAATAGACTACGCATCCAATAGGCACTACGAAAATCAGAAAGTCGCGAAACCATCGAGAATAAATATCCAGTGGATACTGAGCCGCCTCGACGCCGCCATAGGTGAGAGTATTGGCTATCTCCAGGCTCTCGACGGTCCAGAACGCGAGGGTTGCCTGCAACACCAGGATGCCCACGAACAGGGCCGTTCCGCCTGCGAGTGTGACCACCATCAGGATCAAATTCGCGCCGCCGAAATCGACGTGAACCAGGTTCGCGGCGATCGCGAGCACGACCAGGCCTTGCAGCCCGCGCCCGATTCGAGTCAGCCGCAATTCATAGCCAAGGAGCTGGAGCGCAGTCGTGCGCGGACGCAACAGCAGACGGTCGAAGTTTCCCGTTTTGACGAACTCCGGACCGAAGGCATCGAAGCCTCGTGATATGGTGTTGGCGACGGCGAAGGTAATGCTGACGACCGCATAGAAGACCGCGACTTCGCCAAACGTCCATCCGATGAGCTGACCGAACCGTCGGAACAAAATCCAAATGCCGACGAACTCGATGAAGGTCGCGCCGAACTGCGAGAGCACGAGCACAATGAATGCAGCCGGATACTGCATCTGCGCGCGCATCGAAGCCGCGACATAGCGGCCGTAGAGCCGAAGGCCGCTCATCGGCTAGCCTCCCTGCACTTGCAAGCGGTTCATCACGCGATTCAACAATCGATGTCCCGCCAGCATCAGCAGCGACGTCCAAACGATTTGCTGGAGCAGCCCTGCGGCCGCGGCGATCCCGGTCAAATTGCCGAAATAGATGCGATAGGGAATATCGATCAATCCGGCGCAAGGTTGAAGAAAAAGCAACGGCTGCGCCCAGCCCGGAAAAAATGGCAGCGGCACGATGGCGCCGGAAAAAATATTGACCAGCGGCGGCGCCACTGCGTTCGCTCCTCGATCAGAGACCGTGTGCACAATCATGATGTTGAGCAGCATGACGAAGGCGCTCGCCAGGAGTACGACGCCGAGCATCGCGGCGATGAAGAAGATCGCGGCCTCGATGTCGTGGGGAAGCCTCAGGCGCCACGCGCCGAGTCCGAGCAGCGGCAAAACCACGATGGCGAATGCGAACATGAGCATCGCGCGCGGGAGAGTGCGCGCCGCCAACAGCGCCACCGCACGAACATACCAGTAGAAGTAAGTGTCCAGTGGGCGCAGACGGTCGTAGGAGACGTTGCCGGTCCGCACCATCTCGGCCACGTCCGGATCGCCGTTCCAGGGAAGCAGCGCCAGGAATGCCTGACCCAGCCACGTGTAGGTAATAGCCTGTGCGAGGTTGAGCGGCTGATGGCTGGTGCTGCTGTGGAAGAAAGCGACCAACACCATTACCTTGATGAAGCCCCACCAAACCTGAGTGGCGAAGCCAGCGACCGCGGCGACGCGATACTGCAGCATCAGCAAAAAGCGCATCCTGAAAACCGCGAGGTAGGGCTGCACCAACGACGGCATCACGCCTCGGTCGCGCCGTGCATTGTGTAAAAGCGGGCGATCACCTCTTCGATCCGCGGCTGCTCCGCGTGTATATCGACGAGCTCGTACTCGGCGGTGATGCGGCCGATGATTTCCGCGACCGCTACGACTGCCGGATCGAACGACAGCTCCAGCGAATTACCCTCGCGATTGACGATCGCGACATCCGGTATCTCGAGCGCGGGCGCCTCGCCGACGAAATCGACGAACAGGCGACGCTCGGTCAGCACCTCCGCGCGCAAGGAATCGAACGGCCGGTCGGCCAGGATGACTCCGTTGCCGATCACGATGACCCGCTGCGCCAACGCCTCGATATCGTGCATGTCATGAGTGGTCAAAATGACGGTCACGCCTTGCTCGCGATTCAGCGTTTTCACGAAGTCGCGTACGGCCAGTTTCGAAGGCGCGTCCAACCCAATCGTGGGTTCATCCAGAAACAGAATCGACGGTTGATGCAGCATCGCGGCCGCGATTTCGCATCGCATGCGCTGTCCCAGCGAAAGTTGCCGCACCGGCTGATCGAGCAGCGGCTCCAGGCGCATCAGCGCAACCATCGCGTCCCTGGTTCGCCGATATTCGGCATCGGGAACATTGTAGATGTCGCGCAGCAGCTCGAATCCGTCGACCACCGGCAAGTCCCACCATAGTTGCGTGCGCTGGCCGAAGACGACGCCGATGCGCGCCACATGACGCATCCGGTCGCGCCACGGTACCAGGCCGTCGATCTCGCAGCGGCCCGACAGCGGCTCCAGGATGCCGGAGAGAATCTTGATGGTGGTGGATTTGCCCGCGCCGTTCGGGCCGATGAAGCCCATCAGCTCGCCGCGTTCGAGGGAAAAACTTATTCCCTTGAGGGCTTCGACGGTGCGATAGCGGCGATGGAACAATCCGGCGAGGGCGCCCAGCGCGCCGGGTTCGCGTTCGGAAACGCGATACGATTTCGCCAGATCTTGGACAAGAATCTGCGGCATGATCACCCGAGCCGTCGCTGCTTTCGCGAAACCGCCAAGGCTATCGAAGCGATCGGAGTCAATCAAGACCCGCAACCGGATTACCGGAGCTCGCTCGGCATGACTCGAGACGAGGAGCGCAGAAGGAGACGCGGCGTCCGAAGCGAAGACTTGACAGATATGAAACCCTTGGGTTACATATCTGCCGTAACGTCAACAGTCGAGGAGACCAGCGATGAAACTCTACTATTTTCCGTCACCCAATCCGCAGAAGGTCCGCTTCGCGATGCTCGAGATGAAACTGGATTGCGAGATCGTCCCGGTCGATCTGACAAAGCGCGAACAGCGTAGGCCCGAGTTCCTGGCCTTCAACCCGGTTGGCCGCGTACCGGTGCTCACCGACGGCGATCTTACGCTGTGGGGAATCGCACGCGATCCTGGCCTACCTCGGTGACAAGACCGGAAAGCTGTGGCCGTCATCGGCGGCCGGCCGTGCGGACGCGCTGCGCTGGCTCTTCTTCCTGTCCGCGCACATCTCGCCGCCGGCGACCGAGCTCGCCTTCAACCGGATCGCGGTGAAGCTAACAGGCGCTCCCGCCGACGAAGCCGCGATCGCTCGCGGCGAGAAGGCTTTACCCGACGTGATCAGGATCGTCGAAGGCCAGCTTGCCAACCGCAAATGGATGCTGGGCGATGAGTTTACGCTGGTCGATTGCGCTTATGGTCCCGTGCTCAATGTGATCGACCGCGCGGGTTTCAATCTCGGTGACTTCCCAAAGACGCGCAAGTACCTGGAAGCGATCCGCGCGCGCACTGCGTGGAAGGAAACTCCCAAGGTTCCGGGACTCTAGCCGGCGCTCTAGAAGGGCGTCCAGTGAAAACCCGGAAAGAACCTTGGCAGCACGATATTGATCAGGATGATTACCGACTCGCGATCGACGCTGACCGCGGTGCGGTCGAGCGCGACCTGGGTGCCGAGCGAGACCTGGTACCTGTCGGTGAACCAGGCGATTCCCGGCGTCATGCGGAGAAATCATCGCGCAATATGATCCATACTGGCGCGAAAGTTTGAAGCTCCGCCCGCCGGCCTCACACGTTGGGGTACGCGTCGCTGCCCATCTCGAGCGCGTCGAGGCCGGTCCATTCGACTTCGGCGGGGACGCGGTTTCCGATCAAGCGCTCGACGATCACGAAGAACAGCATCGCGAGGCTGAACACGACGAGCAGGTTGACGGTGATGCCGATCAACTGCGCGAAGAACTGGCCGGGGTCGCCGTAGAGCAGGCCGCGCACGGGGCCGCCGACCTGGTTCCATCCGTCGCCGTAGCTTCCATCGGCGAAAATTCCCACCGCGAGCGCGCCCCACGCTCCGCACGCGCCGTGCACCGCGATCGCGCCGACGGGATCGTCGACGCGAAAGCGCCGCTCGAGCGTGATCACGGCGCCGACCACGATCAGGCCGGCGATGAGGCCGATCAGGACCGCGGTCACCGGGGAAACGAATGCGCACGGCGCGGTGATCGCGACCAGGCCGCCCAGCAATCCGTTGCAGGCCATTGCGACGTCGGGTTTTTTGAAACGCTCCCACAGATAAAGCAGGGCCGCGAGCGCACCGGCGGCGGAGGCGAGCATGGTGTTCGCCGCGATGAGCCCGATGCGCGAATCGGAGGCCGCCAGGGTCGAGCCGGCGTTGAAGCCGAACCATCCGAAGGCGAGGATGAGCGTCCCCACCATCGCCATCGGCAGATTGTGACCGGGCAGCAGGCCGATCATTCCGTCGCGGCGGAACTTGCCGATCCGCGGTCCGAGCACCAACGAGCCGGCCAGCGCGGTGACGCCGCCGGTCATGTGAACCACCGAGGAACCGGCGAAGTCGACGTGGCCGTGCCCGAGTCCCAGGTTGGCGCCGAGTTGCGAGAGCCATCCGCCGCCCCACACCCAGTTGCCGTAGAGCGGGTAGAGAAACATCGACATGAACAGTCCGTAGATGAAAAACGCGGAGAATTTCCAGCGCTCGGCCATCGCGCCGGTGGGAATGGTCGCCGCGGTGTCCATGAACACTAGGGTGAACAGGAACATCCCGAGGCTGCCCGGATCGTGGCTGACGCTCAGCAGGGCGAATTTGCTGAAGCCGAGAATTCCGAACTTATGACCGCCGAGCGTAATCGCGATCTCATGATGCGAGATCGCCGCGGTGCCGAGCGACGGCCACGCATGCACCCCGCCCATCATGAACGCATAGCCGGTGAGCCAGAATCCGATCACACCAATCGGATAAATGATGAGATTCATCGCCATCGTGTTGACGGCGTTTTTGGAGCGGGTGAAGCCGGTCTCGAGCATCGCGAACCCGACCTGCATGAACATCACGAGGAAACCGGCGATCAGCACCCAGGCGAGGTTGAGCCACTGATCGAAGGGGACCTGTGCAACGCCCGCCTGGGCGTGCGCGACCCCGGCGGCGAGCATCACGGCGGCGGCGATGGCGGCGACAGCGCCGAGTCGAAGGGGAGATTTTGCGAATGCCTTCGTCATCTCACCTCTCCGCGGAAGGATGGATGCGCCTTCTGGTTCGGGGCAGCCGGGTATTTGTTGGCGAGCCAAATCATCAACACGAAGATGACCGCCAGTGAGACCAGAAACACCGCGATGCTGACTCCGCGCTTGATCTTTCTGAAGCGGATGCTCGGCGGATGCAGCGCCGAAGCGCGATTGCCGGGCTGCACGCGCGAGGGGTCGCGTAAATCCTCGAGCATCTCGGCCGCGGTGGCGTAGCGGTCGCGCGGATTGCGCGCGATCGCATGCAGGATGATGTCCTCGAGGTGGGGATCGAGATCGGGAACGTAGCGGCTGGGCGGCTGGGGATCCTCGGCAGTCTTGGCCTTCATCACGTTGTAAACGTTGGAGCCCTGATAGGGCAGCTCGCCGGTAAGCATCTCGTACAGGATGGTGCCGAGCGAATAGATGTCGGTGCGCGCGTCGCCGCGCCGGCCGCTGACCTGCTCGGGCGCCATGTAGTCGGGCGTGCCGATGGTCGAGGAGAGGCCCGACCAGGTGAGTCGGCGAGCCGATTCGTCGAGCGCGATGCCGAAATCCATGATCTTCAGCACCCCGTCATTGGTGATCAGCATGTTCTCGGGCTTGAGGTCGCGATGCACCACGCCTTCGCCATGCATATAGATGAGCGCCTCACAGATCTGGCGCGCGAAGCCGAGTGCCTTGTCGACCGGCATCGGGCGCTGGTCGCGCATGATCGCGCGCAGCGAGAGGCCGTCGACGTACTCCATCGCGATGTACATGCGGCTTTTGCGCCTGGGGGTGAGCACTTTGACGATGTTGGGATGGTTGAGGCGTCGGCCCACCTCTTCCTCGCGCTGGAAGCGGCCGTAGAAGACGACGTCGCTCTCGAACTGCATGTAGGGAACTTTGATGGCGACGGTGTCGCCGCTGATGAGGTCGGTGGCTTTGAAGATCGAGGCCATTCCGCTGCGGGCAATGAGATCGGTCAGCTGGTACTGATCGAGCTTTTCGCCAACGCTGACCTCGCGCATGAATCGTGCCGTCCGGAGGGGAAATTCAGTCTGGCGCGGACGTTAACACCCGCCGCCGCGGCCAAGCAATGGAGTTTCCGTTAGCGACCCCTGCGAAACATCGCGGCGATCCGGCCGAGGAAGCCGCCCGAGGCGGGATGGTGTTCGGTTGCAGCTATCATCTTGAACACGGCGACCGTCAGATTGTCGGCGGTGCCGCGTTGGTTGGCGGTCTGGATCATTTCGCGGCAGGCCTCCTCGGCGGGTCCGCGACTGAGAGCTTCGAGGTCGCCGTCCTCGAGCACGTTGTAGAGCCCGTCGCTGGATAGTATCAGGCGGTCGTCCTGAATCAGCGGCAGGGAAATGCGGTCCATCGAGACGATAAGCTCATGGCCGAGGCTTCGCAGCAGCATCGAGCGCTCGGGATGTTCTTTGGCAGCCTGCTGGGTCATCAGGCCCATCCGAACGCGCTCGCCAACCATGGTGTGGTCTTTGGTCACCTGCGAAATCTTGCCGTGACGGACCAGGTAAAGGCGGCAATCGCCGACATGGACCGCAGAGACCATTCCCTTGTCGACGACCGCTGCGGTCAGCGTCGTCGCCATGCGGCCCAGTTCGGGAACCGTCAGTGCCTTGTTGTGGATTTCGATGTTGGCGCGCTGGATGGCGCGATAGAGGCGCTTGGCCCCGCCCCACTCTACGGGGCTTTCGCGGAACACCTCAAGCGTGGTGTCGACCGCGATCTTGCTGGCGATCTCACCGCCTTCGTAGCCACCGACGCCGTCGGCGATCGCGAAGACCACGCAATGAGGACTTTCGACGAAGTGCCCACACGAGTCCTCGTTGCCGGGCCGGTTGGTGCCGACATCAGACAACAGCGCGAGATCGAATACACTTCGGTGATCGATAGGAGGATCGGGAGGCGAGTCCATCGGCGGAGAGCTTACTGATGCTGTCTAGTTACGGCCAGTCGAAGGCGATGAAAGTGAAAAAGGGGCGAGCCGCAGTTGCCCGCGGCCCGCCCCGGTTTCGGGAGAAAGCAGCCCCGTCAGGCAGGCTTGCTAATCAACACCGTCTCCTTGCCCTTCTTCCTCGAGTTGCGGACGAAGTAGAAAGCTCCGTAGACGCCCCAGATGATGGCTATGGCGACCGCCATCAGAGGCTCTTTTACGCTGCCGAGTCCCTCAATCGGGCCGATGACGTAGAAGGCCATGCAGGCAAAGTTCGCAACCGCGCCGAACACCGGTATCACCATGTGTTTCAGGCCGTGGAATTGATGGTGCTCGCGGTACGCAACTATGCAACAGAGATTGGTTAACCCATAGACCACGAATGTTCCAAAGTTTGAAATCAGGGTGACCAGCGCCAGTCCGTTAGGCAAAGCCGTAAGAGACGCATTGGAGCTCATTCCGACCGCGTACCATATGTTATGTGGCAGCGTTGCGATCGTCTTGTCGTCCGGCGCGGAACTGCCGGCGAAGAAATAAAGCGCCGCGTACGCGCCCAGCACCGCGGAAATAACCGCAAGCGTCCAGATCGTACGATGAGGCGTCAGGTTTTCGCCATGCAGCATGCCGAAATGCTCTGGTACTTCCTCGTCGCGTCCCATCGCGTAGGTGACGCGCGCACCCGTGTTGATACAGCTAAGGGTGGTGCCTATCAGGGCCAGGAACACGGTCAGCGCCTCGATCATCATGAACGCCTGGCCATGCCCGCCGAGCAGGGTGTTACCGATGATCGTCATCATGTCGCCGATCGGCGCCGCTGAGCCTTTTGCGTCGGCCAGGCTGTAGGCGCTCGACATGAAATAGTTGGCGGCGAAGTATTCGATCATGTAGCAGAACAGACCCTGGATCGTCAGCGAGAGCAGCACCCCGCGCGGGATATCGCGCTTGGGGTCCTTCGCTTCCTCGCCGAGCGAGGTGATCGACTCGAAGCCGACCAGCAAGAAAATCGCGATCGTGGCTTGCAGCATGACATAGCTGAAGTTGTGCGGTGCAATGACCGAAAACGCACTTGGATGTGCCGGCGTGTCGCCACTCAACGCGTAGTGCAAGACCTTGGTGGTGCCATCGAGGGCCAGGCCGTGCGACCCTTCCGGATGACCGACCCGGTACGCGATCGCTAGTGCGGAGAAGAACAGCAGCGCGGTGATTTGGATCGCATTGATGACGATGTTGACCATCGTCGAGCCGTTCACACCACGAAACGCGATGTATGCAACTGCGAAAGAAGAGATGACTGCGACCAGCGCCATGAACACGGGGCCCGGCGTTCCGGCGTTCATGCTGTTAGGAAAAAAGTTGCCGACGATGTATCCGATCATGATCCCGATCGTGGCAACCATGGCGCCGGGGTAGACCCAGTAATACAGGTGCGACGCCCATCCCATCGTGAATTTGGCGATGCGGGCAAACTTGAAAGCGTGCGTCTTGCTGAGAAATGCCTGTTCCGCAAAGAAATAGGAACTGCCTGCTCCTGGATAGAGCTTAGCGAGTTCCGAGTACGAGATAGCGGTGGCGTACGCGAGCATGAGAGCGGCAAAAATACCGGCCCACATGGTTATCCCGGACGGATAAGCGTAGCCCGCTTGAACGACGAATGTGATCCACAGAAAGGCTCCAGGCGCGATCAGCGCCATCGCGTTGACGGTGACACCCGTCAGTCCCAGCGTGGGCACCATTTTGGGTTTTTCAGCTGGTTCGGCCATTTCTCCTCCTTGCGGTATCCGCTCTCTGGAAGCGGGACGTCTTCGCGGTCAGAAGATCTCCTCGATCGCGAGGCTGATTTCTTCTCAGTCTCAAGGCCTAGAGTCTTTCCATCGTAAGCATGGGAACCATCCGCATCGCGCAAGAAGAATGCCATCGTGAATTCTGCAATTGTATTCTGCAATGTCGCTCGGGACGCGACGATCGATGCCCACTGCGCGGGCATCCGCACAATATTCAGTCACAAGATTGGAGGCGGACGCTTGCCACTAGGCAGAGCGGGCAAGAGGAACGCCGAGCGCGACCATCAGCAGCGGACTCTTGCCCGCCGCGTGCGGTTCGAAGAAGCGGGTTGTATCGTCGTCGTAGAAAGTGAGACCGGTCGCACCGCGATCGAGCGCATAGGCGGAAAGATACGCTCGCCCGGCGAGAATCCCCGCCTCGAGGTGCGCGTCGCCATAGCCGCGATTACCGAGCGCGCCTAGCGCGCGTTCCAGGTCGGCCATGTAAACCAACAGGACAGAGCAATCCATCCCGAGCGGCTGCTCCAGGGACAGGTAGCCAGCCTGGGCGCGGAGGTTGCCCAGGTTGACAAGCTCGAAGGCGGGCGCGGCGGCGCGGGTGGCGGGCGCGTAGTAGTATGCGCCCGGCTCCATCCCATCGACTGCGTTGACGATCAGATACGTGTCGGTGAGACGCGGGAAATCCACGCGTGGATGCGCGCTGGACGCCGCCAGGATCGCCGCGAGCTCCTCGGCGGAAATCGCTTCGCGCGCAAATGTCCGGGTCGAGCCGCGACGCAGGATCGTCTCGCCCAGGCCCATCGCATCTGCGGGAGCGACGCTGTCGAACTTCAACGCGCGGGCCGGCGTGGCGGATGACGGTGCCGATGGTGGCAGCATCGCGTCGGACACGGCGCGGACCTCCGCCTCGGTGACCAGCCGCGACTCGCGATGCATCTTTACGATGTCGTCGTAGACGACTTCGCGCTGTGACAGCTCGATCGACTCGAACGGAATTGGCGTGATTTCGGGCGGCGGCGCCGGCTCGCGCGCGCCGCTCCCGAGCGGGACGATCGCGACGACTCCCTCGCGGTCGCTGTCGATTCCAAGCAGCGCTTCTACGGGAGCGTCGGTGAACGCGGTCACCGCCTCGGCTGAAACCGCGTCGGCGGATGCGGCCGCGAACAGGTTCGCGAGCATCGTGCCCGCATCCCAGAAACAATATCGATACGCGCGCGCGCGATACTTCCATGCGCTGCGCCAGAAAATCGAGGTGAGAACCAGCGCCGCGCGTGCGTGAACGATCGAAGGTCGATTCGCGGATGCTTGCGCGAGTATCGCGCGCACGTCACCGCGGCGCAGACCGCGCAGCTTAAGATCGGCGGGCGAAAAGTGGTAAAGGCCCGCCTCCAGCCCGTCGACTTCGCCCGCGGCGAGATAAATCTCGATTGGATAGAGCGCGCCCGCGGACGGCGCGGCGCGGAAGTGATAGTCCTCGTTGCCGACGCGCTTGCGGCGCGTCAGACCGTCGGCGCAAAACAGGATGCGCGTGAGCTGCTCGAGTCCGAGCGGCGCCGCCGAGTCCGCGGGCGCGTCGGTCGCGATCGCGCTCAGCGCGGGCATCGCGGAAAGGCTCAAGTCGCGCGGCAGCAGGAGCGACGCCGCCTCCGGATAAATTTTGTACGCGAGCGGCTTCGAGTCCCAGTCGAGCGCGTGACCGGCGCTGCGGACGCTCGTATACGAGTGCTTGGTTATTTCGTGGTAGGCGCGCGCCGCCTCGATGTAATCGTTGGCCAAAAGATTCCTTCGGCGAAGCGCCAGCATACCATGCGTTCAGTTACTCGCTCGCGCGCGGCCTGTGCTATACGAATTTTTCGCGCTTCGGCCCGACACTGCAACCCGGCAAGGAGACGACACAATGCCAACCAAGCTCACCCCCGCGGAAGTCATAGGACTGTTCGACAAGATCAGCAACTGGGGCCGATGGGGTAAGGAGGACGAGCGCGGCGCCCTCAACTTCATCACCGACGCCAAACGCGCCGCCGCGGCCAAGCTGGTGCAGAGCGGCCAGACCGTTTCGATGGCGCTGCCGCTCGCGACCATCCCCGCCGCCGACAATCCGAATCCTGTAACCCATCTGATGGTGCAAGCGGGCGACGACGCGCTCTCCACGCCGATGCCGTACTCGGGCGACTACTTCGCGATTGCGCCGCACGGAATGGCCAACACCCATCTCGACGCGCTCTGCCACGTGTTCTGGGCGGGCAAGATGTACAACGGTTTCGATGCGAAGGAAGTTGGCTCGCACGGCGCGAAGAAATGCGCGATCGACGTGACCCGCACGGGGGTTGTCAGCCGCGGCATCCTGCTCGACATCCCAAGGCTCAAAAAGATCGAATGGCTGGAGCCGAACGATCGAATTTATCCCGAGGACCTCGAGGCCGCGGAGAAAGCGCAGCAGGTCCACGTCGAAGAGGGTGACGTGCTGATGCTTCGCACCGGGCGCTCGGCGCGGCGAAAGGTGAAGGGCGGATGGGATCCATTTCGCGAGGGGATGCCGGGGCTCGACGCGCAGTGCCTGCCGTGGCTCCACGATCGCAAAATTGCGGTGCTCGGATGCGACGCGGTGAGCGACGCCGTGCCGAGCGGCTACCAGGGCATCCCGCTGCCGATCCACGTTGGCACGCTGGTCATGATGGGCATCCACCTGATCGACAACGCCGACCTCGACGCGGTTGCGGACGTCGCGGCGGCGGACAATCGCTACCAGTTCCTGTTCACGATGGCGCCGCTGATTCTCGAGAGAGGGACCGCATCGCCGGTAAACCCGCTCGCGATCTTTTAGAGGAGTAGAGGCCGTGAAGACCACAGACATGGTGATCGATTGCGACGGACACATCCTCGAGCCGCCCGACCTGTGGGAGAAATATATCGACCCCAAGTACCGCGAGCGCGCGATGCGCATCAGGGTCGGCGACGACGGCTTCGAGTACCTGGAGATCGATCGGCAGCGCGCCAAGATGACGGTGCCTGGGGTGCTGGGCACGCTCGGCGGAATGGGCAAGCGCGTCGAGGACTCGAAAAAACTTCGCGAGATGGTGATGCGCGGCAACTTGAAGGCCGAGGAAATCCGCAGCTTCCAGCCGCGCCCCGAAGACACTTACATGAAGGGCGCGGCGTTCGGCACTATGAACATGAAAGAACGCCTGGCGCTGCTCGATCGGGAGGAGATGGCCAGGGCGATTCTGTATCCGACCATCGGGCTGCTCTGGGAAGCCGAACTCTTCGATCCGGAACTGTCGGCCGCATACTGCCGCGCTTACAACCGCTGGATCGCGGACTTCTGCCGCGACTCCGGCGGCCGGCTGATCCCGATCGCGCATCTGTCGCTGGGTGATCCGGCCGAGGCGGCGCGCGAGCTGCAGCGCGCGGTCAAGGACGGATGCCGCGGCGCGTTCGTGTGCCCGTTCACGATTTCGCGGGTGCCGCACGGCGACCCGCGCCACGACGCGGTGTTCGCGGCGGCGCAGGATCTCGACGTGCCGTTCGCGATTCATCCGACCTTCGAGCCGCGCGAGTTCGGAATTCATCATCGCTACGATAATTTCGCGTGGGCGTCGTGGTATTACGATCTGTTCGCCGGCCAGGGCGTGCAGCATGCGTTCGGAACCTTCTTCCAGTACGGCGTATTCGATCGCTTTCCGAAGCTGCGCACGATTGTGCTGGAATCGCAGGCCGGATGGATCGGCTACTTTCTCGATCGCGGCGATGCAATCTACTCCGGCACCACGCTGGGGGCGACCGTCAGGCTCAAAGAGAAGCCATCGTATTATTTCCGCCGTCAGTGCTATATCTCCGCCGACCCTGACGAGCGCACGATCGCGGCGCTGATGGGAATTGTGGGGGAGGATAAATTTTTCTGGGCCAGCGACTATCCGCATCCCGATCATCCGGGGAACTATCTCGAGGAACTCGAGGGCATGATCGCGCCGATGAAGGACTCGGGGCGCCGCGCGATTTTGGGGGAGAACGTCGCGCGGGTCTACAAGCTCAACTGAAGCGCCGCGTCTCGCGGCGCCGGGCGCGGACGGCGGTCGAGTCGAACCGCGGGTTCGGCGAGTAGACTCGGGTGTCGCGCGTTCGCACCGCGATCCTGGCCGGCCTGGGCTTGTTGCCCTTGGGCTCGGCAGGATGCTTTCACACCTCGGGCCCGATGCCCGCGAGCTTCTATCACCAGCAGCCGGATTCGCCGCGGCCGATTGCGACGAGCGTAACGCTGCTCGAGGCGCCGCCGTCGGGCCTGCAATGGTATGGATGCGGCACCAGCGAGGACAGTTGCACGGTGGTGCTGCAACCCGCGCTCAGCGGTGCGATCAAGAGTGTGCTGAAAAATAACTTCCAGAAAGTCGCGAATTCGCCGGACCTCGAAAGCGCCGCGCGCGACGGCGACTTGGTCGCGATGGAAGACATCACGACCACGCCCGCATACGGGGTCCTCGATGGGTATATCCGGGTGACGATCACGTTCGAAGATTCGCGCTCCAACCAGATTTTGTCCGAGGTTACCAGCGTCGCGAAGATTCATCTGAAGCCGGTGATGTGGAGTCCGAAGCATGCGGCGCTGGTGGCGGTCGACATCGTGAGCCTCGATGCGTTTCTTCCGGTGCATGGATATATCGCCAACCAGGACGGCCTGGCCGAATTGACCGAGGCGGTTCAGTCGCCGCTGGACTCGTCGCTGCAGGACTTGTCGCACCAAATCGCCGGCGACGCGCAACTCGCGTCGTTCGCCTCCGCGCATGGGCCGCCGCAAGTAGAGAAGGTCGAAGACCGGCGCTAGCAGGCCGCGGAAAGACCGGCCTCGGGCTTCGCCACCGTCTCGCATGCGACGAACCGTGACTCGGAGGAAGCGATCGATGGCCAAGGCGGATAAGATTCGCAAGCCGCGCGTCGGCGACCAGCCGCTTTGGGACGTCATCTTCAGCGTCTATGGCCGTCCAGCCGTGCTGCTCGCGCACAAGCTCGGACTCTTTACGCTATTGCACGAGAAGCCTCGGAGCCTTGCGGAAATCTGCGAAGCACTCAAGATCGCCCATCGTCCCGCCGAAACCATCCTCGCGGTTAACGCATCACTAGGTTTTGTGCGCCTTCAAGGAGATCGCTTTCGACTGACACCGCTTTCAGAGGATTATCTGCTCCTGCCAGCCCGCCGTATTTTGGCAGCTACTTTGATCTAATCATCAACAACTACTCGGCCTGCTCGATCGAGGCGCTCGAGAAGGCGATGCTGACCGATAGGCCGCAGGTTTATAGCGGTGCCGAGGTGTTCAAATCTCACGATCAGCAGGCCGAACTCGCGCAGCCCGCGGTTTGGCGAGGAATTAGTCCACGCTGCGAGTTTCGATTGACGAATCCGTACTGGATCAACTTAACGACCTCATAGACAATCTCCCTAGGAGCCTGCCCACGGATTCGGTGACCATCATAAGGTCCATTTTGAAATGGCTCTTGGGTTTCCTCAGCAGCAGTGCAGTCACCGCTCTCCTCATCTATCTCTTTCGCCGTTCAGTGTCTGAATGGATTGTCCAATCGATCCGGCATTCGTTCGACGTAAAACTCGAGCAACTGCGAACCGATAACGAAAAAGAACTCAAGCGTCTCGGCGATGCGCTCGACACTCAACAGAACCTGGTTTCATCGGCATTTCTAGAGGCAAGACGCGCGTCGAATGAACACCGACTGGCTGCAATTCAAAAATATGGAATGCACTCGCGCAGACGTACCTTGAGGCCCCTCCCATATTGCAATGACGGACATCGTGACTACTGAACTATATCAACAGTTCTTCACGTACTTGGCAGGATCGATTCCAAGTATCGAGGAGTTGACCGAGGCCTTTAAACGGTCCATTGAAACGGCCATTTGCCCGTGGAGAAGGCCCGCCTAGTGAGCGGCGAATATCTCTATGCTTTATTCAAAGCCTATCAGGCATTTATTGGGAGCATCGGCTTTCATCTCGCTTTCGGTCGCCAGAACGGGGAGTTTCAACCTTGGTGGCAGTACGACCATGTACTCAATCTGCTCCGAACCGTGTTCACGCAGGATGAATTGGAAGAGCTAGAAACTCTGACGATCGGACGCTATATTTGTGTGACGCAGAACATCGAGTCAAAGTTCCTCATAGCCGCCGAAGACATTCTGGAGGGTCGGCGCGCCGCATCGGAAGCATTTGATGTGGCGCGGAAGACCCTCGGAGCGGCGAATACTCCGCGCGTGCCGTGAGATTGCGGCTGAGTTACCGATCTGCTGGTGCAGGGTCAGTCCCTACCGCGTTACTCCCCTAGCTCATCGAGCAGCGCCCTGGCGTCGTTCAGGTCGGAGGTGTCGAAGCCTTCGGTGAATTGGTTATAGATGTCCGCGAGCATCGCACGCGCCTCGTCGCGCTTGCCCTGCTCGGCGAGCAGCCGCGCCAGGCTCGTCGTGGCGCGCAATTCGTATGCTTTCGAACCGATGCGCCGCGCAACGGCGATCATCTCCCGAAAATCTCTATCCGCTGAAACTTGATCGCCGCGCCACAGATGCAATTCGCCTCTCCACCACAGCACGGCAGGCAAAAAGAATTGATGTTCTCCAATCTCTTCGAAGGCCACAGATTGGGGGAGTTGTTGTTCGCTCGTAAGAGTGAATACATGTTCGGCCGCTTCATTCCCTTCCGAAGTGGTACTGGGTGCGGGGTCAGCCCCTGCTGCGGAGGTCTGCCACAGCCTAACGGTCAGGCGGGAATTGCATCGGATCGATCTTAAGCGGCATCGCGAAGGGTAGCGTCTGCGGGAGCTTGCAGATCTGATCGTTGCACTCCTGGAAATGGAGCGTCCCTTCGAGCTGGTAGTCGCCGGGCTTCAAGTCCGACTTGACCAGCACGCGGCCGGTCGCGCGGAACTTGCCGGTGTAGGCGGGGAGCGTCTCGCCGAGCGCGGCGAACTTGATCGGCGTCGCCTTGGGAAACTCGAACCTCTGATTTGCAACCAGCTCCGGCGCCAACGCGATAGTGAGTGGAATGTAATTGTCGGGCAGCGGCTGCCCGTACAGATGCGAGCCGGGCGGCAGCGTGAAATCGACCGCGATGCCCAGCTCGTGGCCGGGGGCCGCATGATCGGCCGATAGCGTGACCAGCGCCTTCACGTCGTCCGTCCCGATCTTCGTGGAATCATTTCCCGCCGCCGCGCCGAAATTGTAGAGCAGCACCTCGGAGGCGGTCACGCGATCGCGAAAGTCGGGCAGGAAATGTTTGTCGCGCACGATGGTGTCGGGTGCGATCAGGTACTCGCCGGGGAACGGAATCCCGTAGAACTTGTGGTCGCTCGGGATGTTGGTATTGAGGATGCCAAATTTGCGGATCACCGCGCTGCCCTGGTCGGAGAGCATCGGATAGCCGATGTGATGCGCGGTGGCGAAGCGCTTGAGTGCGGCCTCGGAGTCGTAGCTGATCGAGGCGATTTTGACGCCCTGTTTTGCGAATGCCGCGCGCGACTGCTCGAGCTCGACGAGCTGGGTGCGGCAGTACGGGCACCAGTCGGCGCTCCGGGTGAAGACCAGCAGCAGGCCCTTGGGACCCATCAGCTGATTGAGCGACCAATCCTTGCCGTTCTGGTCGGGAAGATGGAAATCGGGAACCGGCTCGCCGATCGCGGGGCCGTTCATCAGGCCGTCGTTCTGCGCGTTGACGAACTCCTGCATTTCGGCGGGAGGGATTTTCTGACCGGCGGCGAACTTGCGCATCACGTCGCGCAGCAGTTCGGCTTTGCTCGCCGAGGAATCGGCGGAGGTCGCGGGTTGGTCGGCGGCTCGCAGCGGCACCGGAAGCATCGCGGCGATCATGAGCGTCGCGATCACCAGCCTCGCGGCGCTGCGTATCAAGTCAATCCTCTGGTCTCGGCGGAAAATGTCGAAAAGCACGCGCGTCCTTTGCCTCCGCGCGCAGTGTACAACACGCGGCAGACTGCCACAGCTATCGGAGATCGATTACGTCAGAGCTTGTATCGAATGCGCCTGTGATGCGTTTCGGGCGGTTGTGAATGTGACGCACTTTTCTCTGCCGGCGACAACGGAGCCGGGCTTCTTGTGTGGAGGTGAGTGCAGGGGTCATCCCTGCCCCTGCCCGTTTGAACAGTTGGGGCGGCGCACATAAGCTCTTGCGCCATGCGATCTGCCGAATTTTTCGAAGTCTCGCCGAAGTCACGAGCGACTCGCGCAATCGATGATCGCGCCGTCCGTTCGCGAGATTCCTGCTCTCGATAGTGGCAGTGGTTGTCGTGTGCGCGGCGATGTCGTGCACCGAGACCATCACCCCGCTGCCGCCGCCTCCTCCGCCGCCACCGCCTCCGAGCGGTCCGCCGAACCTGGCGAAGGGGCTGGTGGGAAACTGGTCCGCGACTTACAAGCACGGGCCGCTCCAGGTGGTCATCGGCCTGAATAACAACGTACTGGGAATCAACTACGTTGCGACCCTGGTAACCGGGAATGCGGAGATGCATCCCGGCACTGTTGTGTGGCGCGGCACCTGGGATCGCTCGGTGCCCAACCTGGTTCGAGCCAAGCAGCTATGCGGCGTTGCCGGCTCGCTGAGTGCGACGACGGTCGACGTGGTAATGACGGTCACCGACCCCAATCACTTCACCGAGATCCTGGCGGTGCGGGGGAGCTGCAAAGGCTACCCGGTGAATTGGACGCGCCTCCCGAGCCCATAGTGCGGCGCGCGCTTCACGATCGATCACAGCGCTAGCGGCCGCTCCTGGAGCGGCGGATCAGAGGAGCGGCGGACCGCTCGCTACGGCAGCATCCCGGCCTGGATCACCGTCGGTCCGTCGGACTTGGGCAGCTTCGGCTCCGGCTTGCGCTTCATCGCGCGCTCGAGGATCGGGGCAAGGCGCTCCGCTTTCTCTTTGGCGCGCTTCGGTTCACGTTCCTTGAACTCGGGCAGCACGCTGGTGGCGAATGCGTTCAGCGACTCGCAGATGTCCTCGTGCTTGTTGTTGCCGGCCTGCGAGATGAACACGACCTGGTCGACGCTGACGTCCTCGTACTCGCGAAGCCGCGTGCGGATCTGATCCGGAGTGCCGATGCACGAGTTGGCGCCGTTGAGCCCCGGGATCGCGATCGGGCTGTCTTTGAACGACGACCAGATGTTGGTCTTGCCGGGCTCGTGACGGCCAAAGGCGTAGTGATGGCCGAGCGCGTAGGAAAAAAACTTGAGGCCTTCCTCACCCATCGCGCGCGCCCGCGCCTCGTTGTTGTCGCACATGAAGCCGGTGACGATCGCGATGTTGGCGTTGATCGCGTAGCCGACCGGCTCGCACTCGTTGGCGAGCGTGGTGTAGTAATCGTCGACCCACTGTTTGGCTTCTTCCGGCGACACGAATGCGAAAGTCAGCGCGCCGATTCCGAGCTTGGCGGCGAGGTGAATGGTTTCGCGCCGCGAGCAGGCGACCCATAGCGGCGGATGCGGCTTCTGGACCGGCTTGGGCACCACGTTGCGCACCGGCATCGAGAAGTACTTGCCCTCGATTCCCTGGAACGGCTCCTCGACCATCATCCGCGCGATCGCGCCGAGCGACTCCTGCCACATGTCGCGCTTGTCGGCGCGCGGAATCAGGAAACCGCCAAGCTCCGCCTCCGCCGACGATTCGCCGGTGCCGAACTCGACGCGCCCGCCGCTGACCAGGTCGAGCGTCGCAATCCGCTCGGCGACGCGCGCCGGATGGTTGTACTTGGGCGGCAGCAGCACGATGCCGTGGCCGAGCCGGATATTTTTGGTGCGCTGACTGGCGGCGGCGAGAAAAATCTCGGGCGCCGAGGAGTGCGCGTACTCTTCCAGGAAGTGATGCTCCACTTCCCACATATGATCGATGCCCAATTTGTCGGCGAGCTCGACCTGGTCGAGCGCGTCCTGGAACAGCTTGAGTTCCGAACCGGCTGTCCACGGCCGCGGAAGCTGATGCTCATAAAAAGTTCCCAGTTTCATCGACGCGAGTTCTCCTTCAAGGGAATTGATTGAGCGTCGCCGAGCAAAATGTGCCGCTATTTTTCGGCGGGGGGTGCGCTCTGGAACAAGGTGCGTTCGACCATGTCGATCACCGCCTGCTTGCGGCGCTCGATCACGGCGGGTTCGAGCAGGTTCACGCTCCACAGTCTCTTCGCCGCCGCCGCAGTGGTGAAGTAGCCGATGGTGATCGAGTTGAGGCTCATCAGAAAATGAAACGGCTCGATCTCGGGACGGAACTCGCCTTCGCGCTGTCCGCGGAAGATGAAGTTCACCGCCATCGAGAACAACGGCGGCACACGCCGCTTCAGAAGCGGGCGCCCCACTCCGCTCTCGTCGGCCATCTCCTGCCACATCAGGCGCACGAAGTCGGGGCGCCGGGCGATGAAGTCGATGGCGCCGGCGACGGCCTCGCGCATCCGGTCCTGGCGGCTCCCACGGCCCATCGCAACCGCATTGGCAGCGTCCTGCAGGCCTTCGAAAATCCGATCGAGGACGGCGAGGTAGAGCTGCTGCTTGGAGGGAAAATGATGGAGCAGGGAGGGCGCCTTGATTCCGATTCGGCGCGCGATGTCGCGCAGGCTGGTGCCGCGGTAGCCGCGCTCGGCGAACAGCGCCTGCGCGACATGCAGCACGCGATCGCGGGTGTCGCTGGAGCGACGGAACTCGACGACCTTCGCGCGCGCACTGCTCTTGTTGTTCCGCGCCGCCATAGAGTCAGCTCAAACGCTATCTAACGGATGTTAGGGTGTCAAACTCGCAAGCCCGGCGCTTCCCGATCCGGTCCGCGCGTAGTAAGTATCCGGACATAGCAGGTAGCAATCGGACGAGCCCCAACTCCCGCACGAGGTCAATGCGATGGCCGAACTATGGTGGAAACCCGCCCACGAACTCGCCGCGATGATTCGCCGCCGCGAGCTCAAGCCCAGCGAGCTGATGGACGCGACTATTCGCAGGCTCCAACAGGTCAATCCCAAGGTCAACGCATTCTGCGCGCTGCGCACCGAGCAGGCGATGGCGGAGGCGCGCGCGATGGATGAAAAGATCGCGCGGCGCGAAGAGCTCGGCCCGTTGGCCGGACTACCGCTCGGCGTAAAGGACCTCGAAGACGCGGCCGGCCTCGCAACGACGTTCGGCTCAAAACCGTTTCGCAACAACCTGCCCGCGGCGGACTCGGTGCAGGTCGCGCGGCTGCGCGCGGCGGGCGCGATCGTGCTGGGCAAGACCAACGCGCCCGAATTCGGCTACACCGACTTCACCAAGAATCTGCTGTTCGGCGTGACCCGCAATCCGTGGAACCTCGAGCGCACCCCGGGCGGTTCGTCGGGCGGCAGCTCGGCGGCGATCGCGGGCGGCATCGTACCGCTGGCAACCGGCTCCGATGGCGGCGGATTCGATCCGAATCCCCGCGCACTTCGTCGGATGCTACGGGCTCAAGGTGACCAAGGGCCGAATTCCCGACGGCCCGTCGCTCGGAATGCAACAATGGAACGACACTTCGGTGCTGGGCGCGCTGACGCGCACGGTGCGAGACGCCGCGATTCATCTCGACCTGGCGGCCGGCTACCATCCGTCGGATCCTGACTCGATCCCGGCTCCTGAAATTTCATACGCCGCGAATCTCGAGCGGATGCCGAAGAAGCTGCGCATCGCGTTTCATCCCCACTTCGGCCGCATCGTCCAGCACGACGTCGCGCGCGAAGTAGAGAAAGCAGTCGGCGCGTTCAAGGACATGGGGCACGAGATCACGGTGCTCGACGACACGCCCGTCGATCTCTCGCGCGCGTGGCAACGAGTCGGAGGCACCCAGGCGCTGGCGACGCTGCACGACTGGATCGAAAAGCATCGCGAGGACTTCGGCCGCGCCTACCTGAGCGGCGTCGAGGCCGCATCGAACATAACCTGGAAGCATTACGGCGCGGCCTACCGCGAGCGCGCGCAGTTCAATCAATGGTGCGAGCGCGTGTTCGGACACTTCGACCTACTGTTGACGCCGACGCTGCCGATCGAAGCGTTCCCTGCCAAAGGACCGCATCCGAGCGAGATCAACGGCATCCCGGTCGACGTGATGGGGACGGTCGTGTTCACTCATCCGTTCAACATGAGTGGGCATCCGGCGGCGTCGGTCCGCGCGGGATTCACCGACGCGGGACTGCCGTGCGGCTTGCAGATCGTCGCCGAGCGCTATCGCGAAGATCTGGTCCTGCAGGCGTCGTATGCGTACGAGCAAGCGCGCCCGTGGAACGACAAGTGGCCTGAGATTTAGGCGCGAGCTCGCCCGGCGCACGGGTTACGCGGCGAACTGCTTGCGCACCGCCGCGAACGCATCGTGGGTAACCTCGAGCGTGTGCGCGATGTCGCTCTCGGTATGCGCCGCCGACAGAAACCAGTTATGTCGCGGCGCGAGGTAGACGCCGTGGAGCGAGCACTCGCCGGCGAACAGCTTGGCGCGATCGAAGCGCTCATGATCGTCCTTGAACGTCATGTATGGCATCGCGGGTGGCCCCGAGTAGGTGACCTCGAGTCCCGCGTCGCGCGCCTGAGCGAGCATCCCGGCACGCAGCTTCTCGCCGAGAGCGCGCATCCGCTCGATACCGTCAGAGGCGGCGAGCTCCTTGATAGAGGCCAGGCTCGCCGCCATCGGCACCGCGCTGGTGAAGTATGATCCGGTAAAGAAAACTTCCTGCGCGGCTTGCTTGAGGCTGTCGCGGCCGAGGCATGCGGCGAGCGGATATCCGTTGGCGATCGCTTTGCAGTAGGTCGACAGGTCGGGCTTCACGCCGAAGGACTCGCCCGAGCCGCCGAGATTGATCCGGAATCCCGCGCGGACGTCGTCGAGGATGAAGACCATTGCGTAGTCGTCGCAGAGTTTGCGCACGCCACTGAAAAATCCCTCGACCGGAAGCTCGGAGTCGTGTCCCGCGTCGTGCTTGAACGGTGAAATGATCACGCCCGCAAGCTGGCCGCGATTTTCTTCGGCAACGCGGCGCAGGCTTTCGAGATCGTTGAAGCGGAAGTACGCGATGTTCGCGCGATCCTCGGGCGTGACGCCGCCGGGTAATGGCGTGCACCACGCGTGCGTGCCGTGATACGCGCCGGTGCACATCGCGATCTTTGGGCGCCCGGTCGCCTGACGCGCGACCTCGACCGCCCAGGTACATACGTCGGAGCCGTTCTTCGCATAGACCACCCAGTCGGCGAATGGCGTGATTGAAACCAGGTACTCCGCGAGCTCGACCCAGATAGGGCCGGGCGCATTGAAGCAGTTGCCCAACTCGGCCTGACGGCGCGCCGCTTCTTCGACCTTGGGATGGCGATGGCCGAGCACGATCGGACCGTAGGAGCACATGTAGTCGATGTACTCGTTGCCATCGACGTCCCAGATGTGGGAGCCGTCGCCACGCGCGAAGAACGACGGGAACGCGCCTCTGGTCAGCATCAAGGGCGTCTGATGCCCATAAATTCCGCCGGGTATTACTTTTTTGGCGCGCTCAAAAAGCGCGTTGCTGTTGTCGAACGTATGGGGCTTCACAGTCGCTCCTCGAATGCGCCAGATGCGCCGTGTCCTGAAGCGAGATTCCTACGTCGTGCCGCGAGCGTCAAGCGTGCGGGTGACGTGGCTAACGAAATTCAGGTTGATTGACGAACGAACGGTGGCGATCGCGCGGAGTCGACTCGCGACGAAGCTCAACTGGCCGTCGAATTGCGATGACTACTGCCGGTAGGTGGGGTTGAGGGGCTTAGCGCTGAGCGGCAGCGCGCCGATTCTTACCAGCTCCTCGCGAAGCCGCGCGCGCGAGAGCGGTTTGGACAGTACCGCAGATGCACCCAAGGCGTAGCTCTCGGCGATGTCGCGATCGAACATCGAGCTCGTGATCACGAACATCGGGACGCCCTCGCAGGCTTCGCTCGAGCGCGCGGCGGACAGCACCGAGAATCCGCCGTTGTCAGGCAGGCGCAAGTCGACCAGGAAGAGGTCCGGGCGATCGTGCTCGGTGAATTGGCCGATCATGTCGAGCGCCTCGCCAGCGTTTTGCGCGTGCAGCATCTCGATTCCGTCGCCGAGAACCTGCCGAATCACAGTCAAGGCGATGAAGACGTGATCGGGGTTATCCTCGACCAGAAAAATCCGCACGCACGGATTAGTCGATTCCTGATTCTCGTCTTCGATACTCATAACGTGATGAAGATTTGACGAATTCGGGTCACCGAAGTTTCATGCCTCATGACGATGACTAAACCCGCGACAAACATCTCCAGTTCCACTCATCAATCCAATTGCCGTGCCACCACAAGGTAGAGATTGCAACCTTCTAGATACACTGTGCAGGAGCATCTCTTGTCACGGCTAATGACTCCTCAAGAGTGCGTAACGACGCGTGGACTCCCGAAGTTGGATTACTCTCATGTTGTTAGTCGTTGCCTCGCCTTTCCATCGCCGCGCTATCAGATTCGAAAATCCGAGCGGATCAAAAATGAGCGGCCATGTAGCAGAAGTGCAACACAGGTGTCCGCTACTTGTATCAGGTAGGAACAAGCGCGGCCGTCGATGCCGAAAATCTCATTCGGATGAGATAGATTAAAAAATCACTCCGGGGGAGGAGGATCCATCGCGTGGGCTTGCTTACGAGGGTCTTCGAGTCCAGGCTGCTCAGCCATCCGAGGCTGCGCAAATATACCGCGCTGGTCAACGAAGACCTGACCGAGACCTACTCGCGCGACATCCAAAAGTGGCTGCTCGTCGCCCCGATCATCGGAGTCGTCACGGGCCTGGTGATCACCGGAATCACGGTGCTGATCCTGCGCCTGATCTGGCCTCGGGTGCTGCCGTTCTACCTCGCGCATCACTGGACGATCGTCCCGGGACTGGTGATCGGATTTCTGATCACCGGGCTGATCATGCAGTACCGCACACCCGATCCCGACGAGCACTCGACCGAGGAGATCATCCGCTCCTATCACGAGCATCAGGGCGACATTAACGTACATCCATTCTGGTGGAAGCTGCTGGCCGCGGTGACGACGGTCGGCTCTGGCGGCAGTGCGGCGCTCGAGGGCCCGAGCATCTACGGCGGCGGCGCGATCGGATCGTGGCTATGGACGCGGCTGCGGCGCTTCGGCCTCGAGCTGCGCGATCGCCGCATCATGCTGATCAGCGGCGCGGGAGCCGGGATGGCCGCAGTGTTTCGCGCGCCGCTCACCGGCCTGGTCTTCGCGCTCGAGATGCCCTACAAGGACGACCTCGCCCACGAGGCGCTGCTGCCCTCGCTGATCGCGTCGGTGGTTTCGTACGCTACGCTGGTCGCGATCGTGGGTGCGGAGCCGCTGTTCGGCTTTGCCGGCAGCACGACCTTCAAGGATGTCGATTTGATCTGGTCGGCGCTGCTCGGCGCGGGCATCGGCCTCATCGCACTCGTTTACGACATCACTTTTCGCCGCGTGCGCAGATTTTTTCTTACCGCAGACATGCCGCATACGATCAAGCTGATGGCCGGCGGTCTCGGCACGGGGCTATGCGGTCTGCTGTTCGTGAGCATCTATCATGGAGGGCTGATTCCGATCGGCCCCAACTACGAAGCGGTGCGCTACGTGCTGAGCGACCCGCATCCGTCGCAGATGCTGCTGGTGTTCGCGGCGCTCAAGATGGTCGCGACGATCTGCTCGCTCGGCTCCGGCGGCGTGAGCGCGATGTTCGTGCCGCTGCTGCTGGTGGGCGGCGCGATCGGCAGCGCGTATGCGCAATCGGTCGTCCACACTCCCGCATTCGATTTGTATGCCGCGGTCGGGATGGCGGCGTTCATCGCGGCCGGCTACAAGACGCCGCTGACCGCGGTGGTGTTCGTCGCCGAAACCACCGGCGGCCATTCCTACATCATCCCGAGCCTGATTGGCGCCGCGGTCGCTTATGCGATCTCGGGCGAAGCCTCCGTCTCCGGCGATCAGCATCTGCACGAAACCGCGAAGCTCGCGGATCTTGCCGGCATGATGGTGCGGGACGTGATGCAGCGCCGGGTGGTATCAGTGCAGGGCGATGCGACGCTCCGTGAATTCGCGCAGAGCGTTGCCGCGCACCATCGCCACAATATTTTTCCGGTCTACGATCAGAGCACCGTCGCTGGAACTATCTCGGTGTCGAGACTCAGCACCGTCGCGCCCGAGAATTGGGACACCTCCAAAGTCAACGACCTCACCGACCGCGACGCGGTTCGCATGCGCGAGGATTCCGATCTCACCGAGGCGTTGCGGTTGCTCACGCGCGAGGGCGGTCCGCAGATGCTGCTGGTCACCTCGGACGACGGTGCTCTTCAGGGGATCGTCACCAAGACTGACATCCTGCGCGCCGTCGGCAGCAGCGGACCTTCGCTGCCCGCGCGCGCCTGAGCGATCAGGCCGCCCTCGCGCGCGCGCAATTCAGAGCCCGATTCCCCCGCCGCCGATTGCCCGCCGGCGATTTGCTCTGCGCCGCGCGTTCACCCGAACCGAGGCATCACGCGATTAGAGAACTGGCGCATCGAATCCAGAATATTTTCGTGCCCGATCATGCCGCCGGTCTCGAACCAACAGACCATCCGGGTGCATTTGAAGCGGTCGATGACCTCCGCAACTTTGTCTGCGCAAAACCCGGCATCGCCGAACGCCGCCATGATCGAATCGACGGTCTCGTACTGGATCGTCTTGAGCCGCGTCTGCACTTTTTCGAACTCCGCCTTGACCGCCGGCGCCAGGCTCTCGGGTTCGATAGTCTCGCTGACCGAATTGAAATAGTTGCGCAGGCTCGGCTCGATCGCCGCGCGCACCGACGCGCGATCGCGTCCTACCGAAACCATCAGGAGACCTGCGAGCCAATCTTCGGGACGCGCGGCGCCGGATTCCTTCAGCGCGCGCTCGTAGATCTGAAGCCGCTCGCCCAGCACCGGGATAGGGTTCACGGGGCCTCCCGCGAAAATCCGGTAACCATGCGCGCCCGCGAACTCGAAGGTGTCCGCGCTGTTCGCGGCAAGACGGATCGGCGGATACGGCTTCTGCACCGGTTTCGGAATCACCGCAAGGTTGTCGACATTGATATCGAGATGGCGGCCGTGAAAAGTGATGCGCTCCTCGCTCCACGCGCGCTTCACGAACTCGAGCGTTTCTTCGAAGCGCCCGCGGCTCTCGGCCAGCGGCACGTTGTAACCGCGATAGTTGAGCGGAAACGCGCCGCGTCCGGCGCCGAACTCCGCGCGACCCCCAGAGATCACATCGAGCATCGCGGTTTCCTCCGCGAGGCGAACCGGATGATGCAGCGGCAGCAGGTTGACCGCGAGCCCCAGGCGCAAGCGGGTGGTGCGCTCGGCGATCGCGGCGAGCAGCATCAGCGGCGCGGGCATCAGCGAGAAGCGCGGCGCGAAATGGACCTCGGCCAACCACAAGGTATCGAAACCGAGCCGCTCGGCCTCGACCGCCTCGTCGATCAGGTCGCGATAGCGCCGCGCTGGGATCTGCGAATCAGCCTGCGGCAGTTGGTAAAAGATGTCGAACTTCAAAAGCCTTCAGTAGCCGCCCAGTTGCGCGACGCGCTCGCGATGGTAGGACGGCGAGCCGAAGTACGATTCGTCAAAGCGTGCGCGTTTGAACCACAGATGAATGTCATGCTCCCAGGTGAAGCCGATTCCGCCGTGCATCAGCACCGCGCGATCAGTAGTGCGGCTGTAGATATCGCTGAGCCGCGCCTTGGCCATCGCGGCGGCGCGCGGCGCGCTCTCCGGAACCGCGTCGTGCGCATAGGCGGCGTACCAGAGCAGCGCGCGCGCTGGCTCCAGGTCCGCGACAATCTCGGCCGCCGCGTGCTTGAGCGCCTGGAACGATCCGATCGGCTTGCCGAACTGCTCGCGCACTTTCGAGTAGTCGACCGCCATCTCCAGCGCGCGCTCGGAGCCGCCGAGCGAATCCGCCGCAACCGCGAGTGCGCCGATGTCGATCATTCGCGCGAGCATCGTGGCGCCGCCCTTTAGCTCGCCGTTGGGCGCGGCAGCGACGTTGTCGAGTTCCAGCGTCGCGACGCGGCGCGTGAGATCCAGGTTCTTCATCATCTTGATCCGCACGCCGGGCGACTTGGTCTCGACCAGGAAAAATCCGACCGCGTCGGGAGCGCTCGACGTGCGCGCCGCCACGATCACGAAGTCTGCGAGGTTGGCATACGGCACGAACATCTTGGTGCCGCTGAGACGCCATCCGGCGCCGTCTTTTTTCGCGCTGGTCGCGATATCCGCCGCCGCGAGGCTGTCGCCGCTCTCGACGATCGCCAGCGTGCCGGTTGCCTTGCCCTCCGCGATCGCGGCCAGGAACTTTGCCTTCAGTTCCTCAGAGCCACCGAGCCTGAGCGCGCCCGCCGCGAGTACCGAGGAAAAGAGGAACGGCCCCGGCATCGCGGCAAAGCCCGCTTCCTCGAGCAGCACCGTCATGTCGAGCATCCCCAGTCCCGCGCCGCCGAATTGCTCCGGCACCATCAGCCCGTGCCATCCGAGCTTCGCGATTCCGCCGTAGAGTGCGGCGAGCGTGCCGTCCTCGCTCGCCATCGCCTTGCGCACCTCCGTGGTGGGGCACTCGCCGGCGAGAAATTCGCGCGCGCTGGTTTTGAGTTGCTGCTGCTCTTCGCTTAGTCCGAAATCCATCTGCTCACCGATCCGGAGTTGTGTGCCGCGCTGCTCAACGCGATTTCGGCATCTTGAGGCCGCGCTCGGCGATGATGTTTTTCTGGATGTGTGAGGTGCCGCCGCCAATCACCAGCCCCAGCGAGAACATCCATTCGTACGGCCAGAACGCGTGATCGAGCGCCTGCTCGTCCTCGCGCGCGAGCATCGAGTAGTCGCCCATCACTTCCATCGCCGCAGTTGCGAGGTCGTGATTGAGCTCGGTGCCGACCAGCTTGTTGATCATCGCCTCGATGCCCGGGTTCCTGCCGCGAATCTGATCGGTTAGCTGGCGCATCGAGTGGTAACGCATCGCATCGACGCGGATTTCTAGATCGACCAGGCGCTGGCGGATGACCGGATCCTCGGTGATCGGGCGGCCGTTGCGCTTGATCGTCTTGGCGAGCGCGAGCAGGCGGTTGAAGCGTTGCTCGCTGCCCGACGAAGCGCCCAGCATGTTGCGCTCATGGAACAGAGTCGCGTTCGCGACCAGCCATCCCTCGTTGAGCTTGCCGACCAGGTTCTTGCGCGGCACCCGCACGTTATCGAAAAAAACCTCGTTGAAGCCGCGGTCGCCGGTCATCTGGACCAGCGGACGCACGGTGACGCCGGGAGCGTGCATGTCGATCAGGATGTAGGAAATTCCGCGATGCTTGGGCGCCTCGGGATCGGTCCGCACCAGGCAGAACATCCAGTCCGCCCATTGCGCGCCCGAAGTCCACACTTTCTGCCCGTTGACCACGAACTCGTCGCCAACGATTTCGGCGCGGGTCTTGAGCGAGGCAAGATCGGAACCGGAGCCCGGCTCCGAATATCCCTGGCACCAGATTTCCTCGGCGGTGAGTATTTTCGGAAGATAGCGTTGGCGCTGTTCCTCGGTGCCCCACGAGATAAGCGTCGGGCCGAGCATGCCCAGACCGGATCCGCCAACCATATACGGCGCACGCGCGCGCACCACCTCGTCGTTTACGACCGACTGGCGCACCGGATCCATCGCCTGCCCGCCGTACTCCTTGGGCCACGCCAGCGCGATGTAACCGGCCTCGTAGAGCTTGCGTTGCCACGCTTTTGCGCGCGCGAGCCAGTCCTTGTCCTCGCGGCCTTCGCGCTGATTGCTGAGCCCGCTCTTGGGGACGTTCTCCTCGAGGAAGCGCCGGACTTCGAGGCGAAACTTTTCTTCTTCCGGAGTGAAATTCAGATCCATCGCGGCCATCCGTATTACGATCGAGGATTTGAGCTCAGCATAGTCAAAACCTCGCCAACTCGAAAACTCAACGAACTGTTCGGGACCAGCGATTTGTCAGGGCGATCCGCGGTTGCTAAAGTCAGAGATCGGACAAGATCGATTTTGTAGATAAGAAATTTCTCTTGACCCGCAGGCGGGCCGAGGTCATCTGATGGCGACCACTATCACCAGCGAATGCATCAACTGCGGGGCGTGCGAACCGGAATGCCCCAACACCGCGATCTACGCCGGCGGCGTGCCGTGGGAATTAAACGGCGAGACACATCCAGCGGTCGCGCAGGACATCTATTACATCACGCCCGCCAAGTGCACAGAGTGCGTGGGCTTCTATGATCACGAGGCGTGCGCAGCGGTGTGCCCGGTCGATTGCTGCATCCCCGATCCAGCCAATCTCGAATCCGAGGCGACGCTTCTCGCGCGAGCGCGCGTGCTGCATCCTGACGAGGCGTTTGCCGATGACGCGCCCTCGCGCTTCCGCAAAGAAGGAGCCGGAGCACCCGCAGAAGCTGGCGCTGCTGCACCATCGGAAGCAGGCGCCGCACCGGCACCGAAGCCGGCTCCCGCAGCCGCTAACGGCGCCGCGGCCGCGCCAGCAGCGGCAGCCGCGCCCGCCGCGCCGAAGCCTGCACCTGCAGCCGCGACGGCTCCAGCATCGGCGGCGGCCGCATCATTGCCAGCCGACGCGAATCCAAACTCGTGGGAAGTGCCGATCATCTGCAAGGATTGCCACGAGCGCTACACGGTTCCGTTCCGCCTCTTCCAGGCCGGCGTGGTTTTCTATTGTCCGATCTGCTCGGGTTCGTTCGTGCCTAATTCGGTGCTGTATCGCACCGTCAAAGAGACCTTCGAAAATTTTTACAATCGCCGCCGCGCCGAGCGCGAGGCGTTCGAGCGCCGCCGTGCGCGCGAAGCCGCCACTTTCGAGGCTCGTCAGTCCGCCGAAATGGAGGCATTCAACGAAGGCCTCGAGGACCTGGCGAACCGGATGAAGCCCGCGGGCAAGCTGGTGCGCCCCAAAGGGCTCGCCGCGATGTTCACCTGACCTGTCCAATCGTTATCGGGTCTGGATCTGAGCGTCTTCACTAATCGAATAACCCGCGCGCGCGAGATGCGCGCGGATCGCCTCGATATGCTCGGGGCTCCGCGTTTCCAGCTCCAGCATGACGCGCGCACCGCCGATCGCGACATCGGGCCTGGTCCGATCGTGATCGATCGCGCGAACGTTCGCGCCCGTCTCGCTGACCGCGGACAGCAGCTTGCCAAGCTCGCCCGGGCGGTCGCGCAAGTCGACCGAGAGCCGGTACAGGCGCCCGACCTTCACCAGTCCATGTCCAATGATCCGGTCGAGCAGGTTGATGTCGATATTTCCACCGCTTATCAGCAGCACCACGCGCTTGCCCTTGAAGTAGTCCTGGTCCTTGATTTTGAGCGCGCCCGCGAGTGCGGCCGCGCCGGCGCCTTCGGCAAGCATCTTGAGCCGCTCGAGCATCAGCAGCACCGCCTCGCCGATTTCGAAGTCATCAACGGTGACCACGCGCTTCACGCGCGTCCGAATCATCTCGAACGGGAGCGCGCCGAGGCGCCCGGTCGCGAGACCATCGGCGATCGTGTCGACCGGTCGCGCCACCGATGCGGGCGCTCCCGCGGCGAGGCTCGCGCTCAATTGTGGCGAGCCGGCCGCCTCGACGCCAATCACTTCAGCAGTCGGCGCGCGCGCCGCAAGCGCGGCCGTGACGCCGGCTATAAGTCCGCCGCCGCCGACCGGCACCATCACGATCTGGGGCGCAAATTCGTCGACGATCTCCAGTCCAATCGTTCCCTGCCCCGCGATCACGAACGGATCGTCGTATGCGTCGACGAATATCGCGCCGGTCTTGATGCAAATCCGCTCGGCGGCGCGGCGCGCCCCCTGGTAGTCCGCGCCTTCGAGCACCACCGCCTGCCCGTAGTTCCGGGTCGCATCGATCTTCGCGGTCGCCGCGGTCGTCGGCATCACGATCGTCGCCTTCACGCCCGCGTGCGAGGCCGCGTACGCCAGCGCCTGTCCGTGGTTTCCGGCCGACGCCGCGATCACGCCGCGCACTTTCTCGACCGGCGACATCGCGGCGATGCGATTATAGGCGCCGCGAATCTTGAATGAGCCGGTCTTCTGCAGGTTCTCGGGCTTGAGACGAACGTCGGCATCGAGCATCTGCGCAAGAGTCGCACTCGGCATCAGCGGCGTCGGCTTGATTACGTCCCGCAGCCGCACGCGCGCGGCCTCGATATCTTGCAAGGTGACAGCCATTTTCGGATTGAGATTTGTCGAGTTCCGAGTTGCCGACTTGTCGAACACGCTCCCGCGAGCGCGCAGCGATCTCAGGCCGGATTATGCTCGGGCGTAAACTGGCGCTCCGCCGACTTGCCGAAGCTGTCGCCCTCGAACTCGACCTGGACGCAGCGCCCAGTCACGTAGTCGAGATCGAGCAGCAGGTTTCGAATCGCGCGGCGCTTGACGGCGTTGACCAGTTGCGCGACCGCTTCGGGATCGGAGGTCGAGAGCGCGCCGATTTCCTTGACGTCGAGATTGCTCAGGCGGCAGAACTCGCGCGCCTTGTCCTCGCTGGAGAAGGCGAGCACCCCGGCCCACGATGCTTTTTTCTCCTGGTAAACGATCAGCGCGCCCGCGCTGTCGAGCAGGAAGTGAAGTTCCTTGTGTCCGACCCCGCTCACGCGCTTTCGACCCTGAGCCGTCCCGCGCGGATAGCCTCGGCGCGCTCGCGCACCAGCGCCGGATACGCGTAGTAATGCTCGCCGGTAAGGCGCAGGAACGATTCGACGTCGACGTCGTCGAGCTCGAGCTCCGCGATCCGCTGTTCGGCGCCAGCGCGCGTCGGCGCGACAGTGATCACGTCGTAGAGCGTGCGGCCCTGCTCGGACTGGAAGTCATCGCGCGGCGGGAGTGCGGAGCGATCAAGCTTGCCGCCGTGAAAATTATCCAGGATGAAACGCAGCGCCTTCAGCTCGTGGCGCAGGATATCGATACGTTTGAGAGTGTCGCGAGGTGACATCGCGCTGAGCTTATCGCCGCGCGCCGCGTCGATACAACTCGCACACCGCGCGCCGTTTAAGCAGCGAACGGTTTGGCATCGAAGCGACGCCAGACGGCCAGAGTCAGTCGCCTTTGATCAGCCGATGAATCGCGCCCATGTGTTTTTGCGCGTCGCGGCGGCGGCCGATCGCGTCGTACAATTCGGCAGCGTTGCGATGCGACTCGACCGATGCAGGATCGCATTCGAGCGCGCGCAGAAAGCTCTTCAGCGCGGTCTGGCTCTCGCCGCGCTTGCGGTACAGCAGTCCGAGCTTGAGATGGACCTCGGCGTTGGCTGGCGCGATCGCACCGGCGCCGAGCAGATGACGCAGCGCGCCGCCCAGGTCGCCTTCGCGCTCGAGCAGCGTCGCAAGGCGCATATGCGCATCGAAATTGCCGGGCTCGCGGCCGACCAGCTCGCTATAGATGGTAAGCGCCTTGAGGGGATCCTGCTCCGCCAACCGGCGCGCCTCCTCGAACCGTTCGCGCACCCGTGCGGGACCGAACGACTCCTCGACTTTGCCGGGCTCGCGGTCGCGCGCGAAATCGAACAGCAACTGTCCCGTCTCGGCCTCGAACAAAATCGCGCCGTCGCGCACCACGATACGGCCCTCGTCGTTGACCAGCTTGAGCGCGGTGACCGATCGCTCGCCGTCGAAGAACTCGCGCACCCGAAGGATGCAGCGCTGAATCGGTTCGAGATGGCGGCGCGACTGCAGCAGCTCCTTGGCCAGGCGCATCACCAGCAGATCGTTAAACGCGAAGCGGTAGTTGCGGCCGCGGGTCGCCGTAGGGCTGATCAGCCGGCGCCGGACCCAATAACGGATCCGCTCGGGAGAGACCGCAAGAATTCTTGCGGCCGAGCGTGTCGAGAATGTTTCGAGCCGTCCCGCCTCTGCCACCATCGTCACCGCCAACCGAAATGAGTATAGGAACTCGCAGGCAGACTCTCAACGCCGGGCGGCGCGGGTTCTCAACAACTTGTGCAGTGTAGGGTTACTCGTCGAGTTTCAGAAGCTCGCGCGCGACGCGCACCACCGCGTCGACGCCGCGCGTGGCGTTCTCGATGCGCGCGACGGCCTGCGTGTCGGTCATTCCGGGACCGGTGATCGAGAAGCCGACCGGCTTTTCAAACTCCGCCGCGATCAGCGCGCTCGCGTGCGCAAGCGCGTGCGTGATCACCTCGTCGTGATGAGTCTCGCCGCTGATCACGGCGCCGATCATGACGACGCCGTCGATGTCGGTGCGCTTGAGCAGCTTCTTGACGATCGGCGGCATGTCGTAGACGCCGGGGACATGGATGGTGCGGCTCACTTCGACGTCGAGTGCTTGTGCGCGGCGGCGTGCGGCCTCCTCCATCGGCGCGGTCACCTCGGAATTGAACTCCGAGACCACGAACGCGATCTTCACGAACCGCCTCCGTCGAGGCTGACCGCCTCGCGCACTTCGACGCCGGAGTTGCGGAGATAACGCTTGAGCTCGGGAATCGGGAACTGGCCGTAGTGCACGATCGACGCGACGATCGCGGCGTCGGCCGCGCCGCGGGTAAAGGCGTCGCGCAGATGCTCGGGCTCGCCGGCGCCGCCGGAAGCGATGACCGGAATCGACACCGCCTCGCTGATGCGGCGGGTGATCTCGAGATCGTAGCCGAGCTTGGTGCCGTCGCGGTCGATCGAGTTGATGCACAGCTCGCCGGCGCCGAGCGTTTCGCCCTCGCGCGACCACGCCAGCGCGTCGCGTCCGGTGAAAACGCGACCGCCGTCAATGACGACTTCGTAACCGGAGGGAATTTCGCGCCGCACGCCGACCTGCTTGACCTGCATCGAGAGCACCACGCACTGGCTGCCGAACGCGCGCGCGCCTTGCGAGATCAGTTTCGGATTGCGCACCGCGCCGGAATCGATCGAAACTTTCTCCGCGCCTGCCAACAGCACCGCACGCATGTCGTCCAGCGTGCGCAGCCCGCCGCCGACGCTGAATGGAATAAAAATTTCGCGCGCGACCGCGCGCACCACCTCGAGCATAATCCCGCGCCGCTCGCTGGACGCGGTGATGTCGTAGAACACTATCTCGTCGGCGCCCTGAGTGTAGTAGTAACGCGCCATCGCGACCGGATCGCCGACATCGATATTCTCGACGAACTGCACGCCCTTCGTGACCTTGCCGTCGCGAACGTCGAGGCATGGGATGATTCGCTTGGCCAGCATCGATTAGGCCTTGAGGCGACAGAAGTTGTCGAGCAGCTTGAGTCCGGCGGCGCCGCTCTTTTCGAGATGGAACTGAGTGGCGAGGACATTGTCGCGTGCGATCGCGGCGACGAACTCGACGCCGTAATCGGAAGTCGCGATCGTGAGCTTGGGATCGGCGGGAATCGGGTAGTACGAATTCACGAAGTAGAAGTGGGTGTTGTCGGGAACTCCCGCGAACACCGGATGCGCGCGCGTCTGCCTGACGCGGTTCCATCCGATCTGCGGCACCTTCAGCGGGCGGCCATCAACCGAGCGCGGATAGCGCGTCACGCGGCCGGGCACGATGCCGAGACAGGACGCGTCGTCCTCCTCGCTGCTATCGAGCAGGACCTGGATGCCGATGCAGATGCCGAGAAATGGCTTGCCGGCGGCAGCGACGTCATCGCGCAGCACGCCGACCAGTTCGAGCGCGCGCAAATTTTCCATGGTGGCGCCGGCCGCACCGACGCCGGGCAGAATCACGCGCTCAGCGGAGCGGATGCGCTCCGCGCGGTCGGTTATTTCGCATCGATGGCCCAGGTACTCCAATGCGCGCGCGACGCTCGCGAGATTTCCGGCACGGTAGTCGACGATCGCGATCATGATGGGCGGTCCGAGGCATCGATCATAGCGGCAATCGCGCAACGACCCAAGGCCGCAACGACCGAAGGATTAGCGACCGCCGAGGCGCGGGCCCTCGACGATAATATGCGTGCGTCAGAGTTCGGCGCGGATGTCCAAATCGTCGGAGAGCACGCGGACGTTCACGTGATGCTCCGAGTCGGCGAGCGAACCCCAATGCATCGCGAAGTTCTCGAGCTGCGTGTCGGAGTTGAAGCGCGCCGAGGCGCCCATCACGACTTCGTCGGCGTCGAGCAGGTAGGCGATTCGCGCGATCGCGAAGATCTGATCGTTGGACACCACCACCAACGGATTGACCGCGCGACCGTGGTCCTCGCAGACCTTGACCACCCGGCTGAACAGCTTTTCCTCTGCGTCGGAGAACACCTGCGCGCCTTCGCTGGAGGCCAGTCCGCGCTCGGTGCGAACGGTGAGCGCGATGAGCTGCGCGCTGTCGCGCTCGGCGAGATAGCGATGCAAGTGCGCGAGGTTGCGCGGGTCGCGAATCGCGATGATCTTTCGCTGCTTGCCGTTGAGCCCGAACATCGCGGGGTCGAGCTGCTCCTCCTCGACCATCCTGAGATTGAACTTCTCCGGCTCCTCGCCGTAGGCATGCTCGGCCTGGCCGTTGATCTTCTGCGAGATTTCGAAAACGCCGAACAGGATCGCGGTGAATGCGATGCCCGCGACCGTCGCGACCTGCTTGGTAAACAGGTTGATGAGCGCAGTCGTGAGCAGCACCAGGAACGTGATCACCAGCCCGAGCGGAAAATCCTGACCGCCGGGCCGGAACCATTTGAGATTGAGCGGCACCCGCCACATCCGCGGGAAAGTCTGTTTGTAGCGCAGCACGACGACCGACAGCGTCTTGAACACGAAGCTCCAGATGACGCCGAACGCATATGCCTCGCCGAGCACGTACATATCACCCCGCGACAGTATGATCGTCGCGATCTGCATGATTGCGACCAGGTTGACAATGCGATAATTGGTGCCGTACTTCTTGTGCGGATGCCGGAACCAGTCCAGTAGAACACCGTCTTCCGCGACCCGCGTAAGCACCCCCGTCGACCCCACGATCGACGTGTTCACCGCTCCCGCCAGGATCAGGAACCCCACGAACACCACGAAGGCTCGCAGCGCCAAACGCGCCCATAGCGGCCCTACGACGAACATGGCGAGCCCGCCGATCAGGTCATCGCCGTATTTCGCCATCCGTACGCCGTCCGGAATGATCATCACCGCGAAGAACGAAATCAACGACGTCAGCAGCAGGCTGTATATAAAGATGATGAACCCGGTGCGCAGCAAATTCTTGAGCTTCGGCGCCTCGATCTCGCGATTGATCTGCGCCAGCGACTCCTCCCCCGACATTGCCAGGATCGAGTGCCCGAACGCGATGCAGATACCCAGCGCCCCCAGCGTGCGCGCCTCCGGCAGATGCTTCAGCCAGCCCAGCGAAGCATCGGTGAACTTCAGCTCCAGCGGCGGCAGATGCAGCCCGCGCGTGTACACCGTGATCCCGCACCATACGATCATCACCACCGCCATCAGCGTGGTGACCTGCATGATGCGCATCGCCTTCCCGCTGGACTCCTCGATCCCCATGATGTTCTGCCACCAGAAATAAATGGTGACGGTGATCGCGAACAGCGCCGCAGTGAAGTCGGGCGGGAACGCGAAGTTCACGCCGGCCAGTTTTATCAGCTCGTTGATGATGCCGGTCAGATACTGGCCCGCCGACACGCCGCTGGTCGGCCCGGTCAGGATGTAGTCGAACATCAACGCGGAGACCGAAATCTTCGCCAGCGTCGAGCCCATCGCCTCCTTCACCACCCGGTACACGCCCCCGCGCGTGAACATCGAGCACGACTCCACGTACACCGCGCGCACCGCGTAGGAGAAAATCATTACCGCGAGTATGAAGTACGGCGCCGAGCGTCCGACCGCCGGCTCCACGATTCCGCCGATGTAGTAGGCGGTCGACGCCAGGTCGCACAGCACCACCGCCGACGCGCGCCAGAACGAAATGAACGCGAGCATCCCGGTGGTGACGACGATCGCGTTGGTATGTTTGCTCAGCACCGAATTGTGTTCAGTGCCGATCGGTTTTGCGCTCGCAGCCAAGAATTGCTCCTCCCACGCGCCCGGCAAGCGGGCGCAACTGTCCCTCTTACAGATCAGCAATGGCTGGACCGGCTAAATTTGCCTTGATCTGCGGGGCTTTTTTGCGGGCTGGATTGCGATGCGCAACGTGGTGGTGTTTATCTGCGATGCAATTTGCAGGAGGGTCCGCCGCCCGCGGCGCTTGATACGTATGTCCGCGCGCCGCGCGCGCGGTACAATGCCGGGTAACGGCCTAGTCCGAAGAGATCCGAATCGGCCCGCGCGTTTTCAGAAAACGACTCGCGGCGCCTCGGGCTCTTCAAACACGCGCATCGCCACTTGCCAATCGCATTCGCAGCCATCGCCGGTCTGATCGTTGGAGGCCTCGCCGCCTTCCTGCTGATGCGCCGGGCCGCGCGCAAGTACGAAGCGCGCCTGCTCGAGCTCGATCTCGAACGCTCCAAGATCGAAGCGATCATCGGCAGCGTCGAGGACGGGCTGATCGTGCTCGATCCATCGTCCGCGATCGTTCATATCAACGAAGTCGCGTGCGCGATTCTCGGCCTCGAGCCGCACGCCGTCGGCATCGCCGGGCTCCGGCTCGAGAAGCTGGCTGCCGACAATCCGCACGTCGCGCGGCTGGTGGCGGCGCGTACCAGTCTCGACAGCGCCGACGGCGACGGCGCCGGCGACAGCTCGGTCGAGTTCAAACTGTTCCTGCGCGGCCGCGATCACAGCTACATCAGCCGCGAGCTGGCGTGGACTGGGCCCGCCGGCGAGCGCCTCGGCGCGATCCTGCTGCTGCAGGACGTCACCCTGATTCGCGACCAGGAACGCTCGCGCGCCAATTTGATCGCGACGCTCTCGCACGAGCTCAAGACCCCGCTCACCTCGCTTGCGATCGCGGCCGAGCTGCTGGTGGAATCGACCGGCGCCGCGATGGCGCCGCGCGAGCGCGAGCTGCTCGACACGATTCGCGACGACATCCGGCGCCTGCAGGCGATCGCCTCCAACCTGCTCGACGCTTCGCGCTCCAGCGCCGCGCGGATCGCGGTGGAACGGCGGGCGATCCTGCTCGATCGCGTGGTGCGCGACATCTGCCGCCCGCTCAAGCTGCAGGCCGACGAGAAGCGGATCAATATCGAGATCATCTCCGACGACGAGCGCCCGATTCCGATCTGGGGCGATCCGATCAAGCTGCCGTGGGTAATCACGAACCTGGTCGGCAACGCGCTGCGCTACTCTCCGGTCGGCGGGCGGATCGCGCTCAAGCTCAGCCGCGATGCGACCACAGCGCGGGTGACGGTCGCTGATAGCGGGCCGGGAATCGCGCCCGAGCTGATGCCGCGAATTTTCGAGCCTTACGCGCAGTTCCCCGACGACTCCTCGCAGATGGGCTCCGCGGGCCTCGGACTGCATATCGCCAAGGAGATCGTCGAGGCGCACAGCGGGCGCATCTACGTCGAGAGCGAGCGCGGGCGCGGCACCACCTTTGCCGTCGAGATTCCGATCCGGGAGGAAACCCTTGGCTAGCATTCTGCTGGTCGACGACGACCGCAACATCCGCCGGATGCTAGCGGTGACGCTGGAAGCCTCGGGCCATCGCGTGGCCGAGGCCGAGAGCGCCGAAAACGCGCTGGAACTGCTGGAGACCGCGCCCGCCGAAATCGTGATCACCGACGTGCGGATGGCCGGGATGGACGGCTTCAAGCTGCTCGAGGCGGTCAAGCACAAGAGCCCCGCGATGCCGGTGATCATGATGACCGCGTACGGCTCGATACCAGACGCGGTCGAGGCGATGCGGTTTGGCGCGTACGATTATCTGCCCAAGCCGTTCAGCGCCGAGCAGATCCGCCGCGTGGTCGCGCGCGTGGTTGAATTACAAAACCTGCGCGCCGAGAACAAGTCGCTGCGCGCGCGGTTGGAGCGGCTCGCGGAGCCGGCGCCGTTCCAGGCCTTCGGCGGACAGAGCAAAAAAATTGGCGAGCTCGCGGCGCAGGTCGCGCGCAGCGACGCGACCATCCTGATTACCGGCGAAAGCGGCACCGGCAAAAGCCTGCTCGCCTCGCACATCCATAGCCTGAGCCCGCGCAAGGACCGCTCCTTCGTCGAGGTCCCCTGCACCACGCTCAGCGAGCATCTGCTCGAGAGCGAGCTGTTCGGCCATGTGCGCGGAGCGTTCACTGGCGCGATCAAAGACAAGCCGGGCAGGCTGGAGGCGGCCGACGGCGGCAGCGTGCTGCTGGACGAGATCGGAGACCTGACCCCGACCGTGCAATCCAAGCTGCTGCGCTTCCTGCAGGAGAAGACCTTCGAGCGGGTCGGCGGCACCGAGACCATCACGGTCGACGCGCGCATAATCGCCGCCACCAACCAGAACCTCGAGCAACTGGTCGCCGAACGGCGCTTTCGCGAGGACCTCTACTACCGGCTCAACGTGATCGAGATTCGCGTGCCGCCGCTGCGCGAGCGTCCCGGCGAGATTCTAAAATTTGCCGAGCATTTCGCCGAGCGCTCCGCACTGAGCCATCATAAGCCCGCGCTCAAGCTCGCGCCCGACGCGCGCGAGGCGATCCAGAATTACTCGTGGCCGGGAAATATCCGCGAGCTGCGAAATGCGATTGAGCGCGCGGTGGTGCTGTGCCGCGCCGATGAAATCACCCTGAGCGATCTGCCCGACAAGATTCTCGCCGGCCCGCACAAGGGCGATCAGAATCACACGCTCGAGGAACTCGAGCGCCGCCATATCGAGTTCGTGCTCGAGCAGGCGATGACGCTGGAGGAAGCGGCGGAGATGCTCGGGATCAATGTCGCGACCCTGTGGCGCAAGCGCCGCAAGTACGGCCTCGACTGACCCCGCGCTCTCCGCCGCGCGGAAAACTCTACTGGGTCTTCATCCCCGACATCATGCGGCCGCGGCTCTTGACGCACGCGCCGAGGCTGGTCAGCGGATCCGGCCAGTCGGTCTTGGTGCAGTCCGGCAGAACTTTAAGCTGGTCGGAGCTGTATCCGCGTCCGGTCAGTTCCTTCTGCATGCAATCGGCATGCGCCTTGTTCCCGGAGACTACCCCCGCCGCGTCGTCGGCCGCCTCGATGATTAGCGCCTGGCGCAGCGCCCGCACCACCGCCGGATCGCTGCTCTTGCCGAGCGTGCCCGCAATATTGCTGGTCGGTCCGCAGGTCCCGACCGCGTCGACAAATGCCTCTTCAAGTCCCGCGTCCCCCAAATCCTTGGCGTAGCCCAAGCCCGCCGCGCCCAGCACCAAGGTCGCCGCAAGTACCATCAGCGCAAATCGCTTCATCGCTCTACCCCCTCCCTGTGAAAGTATGTGACCCGGGTAGACCTAACCGGGCAGTTGTTCGAACCGGTCTATCTGTACGCTCACGACAGCAAAAAAACCAGCACCGGCGCGCCTGTTACGCGCGCTTGACGGGTAAAGGCTGATGATGAAAGTGTCGCGTTTTTGAATCGAGAAGTTTTCGGATTTGAGAGGCTTTTGCCATGGCAAAGATTGCGCTCGCTTGCACCACCCTTCCCGACTGTCCGCCCGACACCCTGATCGCATGGGCGCGGGAGGCCGAGGAGGCCGGACTCGACGGCGTGTTCCTGACCGAGGCCGGTAACGACTCGCTCGCCTGCGCGCTCGCACTGGGGATGCATACCAAGCGCATCCGGTTGGGCACCGCGATCACCAACATCTACCTGCGCCATCCGATACTGCTCGCCAACGAGGCCGCCGCGGTCCAGGAATTCACCGGCGGGCGCTTCGTGCTGGGCCTCGGCACCGGGCATCGCGAGATGAACACGACGTTGGGAATCGAGATGGGCGAGCCGATGGCGAAGATGCGCGAGACGGTCAAAGCGCTGCGCGGCGCGCTCGACGGCGGCCGCACCGGCCCCAAGGTCACCAAGAAGCTGCCGATTTACCTGGCCGGCGTGTCGCGTCCGATGGTCCGGCTGGCCGGAGAGATCGGCGACGGCGTCATCTTCAATTTCTTCCCGCCTACGCGCGTCAAGGAAGCGATCGGCGAGCTGGCCGAAGGCGCAAGCAAGGCGGGCCGCGACGCCAAAAGCCTCGAGGCGACCCTGTTCGCGACCGCATTCATCTCCGACGACCTCGAAGCGGCGCGGCGTCCCGCGCGCAAGCTGCTCTCGCGCTACGGCGCGCTAAAATTTTACGGCAACATGATGGCGCATGCGGGCTTCGAGCGTGAGATCGACGGAATCCGCAAAGCCGGCCGCGACGCCGATGCCGCAATGCGCGCGGTGACCGACGAAATGATCGACGCGACCCTGGTAGTGGGCCCCGAAGCACGAGTCCGCGAGCGCCTGAAAGAACTATGCGCTCCCGGAATCGGCACCGCGCTGGTCTTCACCAACCCGGTAAACGAAGATCGCAACAGCGCAGTACGCCGCACCATCCGCGCGCTGAAGAATTTTTGATCGCGAAGCGGCGCGATCGCTAGATTTCTGCGCCCACCCGCGCGACCTTCTCTCTGAGAAGTAGTTTCGCGACGACAGCGGACACCTGGTTTTCATAACCTTGCTTCGCCATCTGCCGCAGGCGCTCGCGCAACCACGGCTCATCCCACAGCTCCCAGCCTTGGGTGTCGAAGCGAGCGCGGAGTGCTGTGCGATCAGACTTGTTGCGGATCTTGCCGCAAGCGAGTGCCAGGCTAACTATCGGTGCCTTTCGACATGCTCGACTCGACGAGTTGAAAGGCACAAGCGCTTGAATACTACTCGCCGGAGTTTGGGCTCGTTGAAGAGTTTGTAGGGCTTAGCGTGTTTGGGATTGCTCTTGTCAAAAGCGGATGCGCGCACGCCGGCGGAATCAATGTAGCTCTTGCATTCGACCACCCTCAGAAGATTCTTCCGGCCGCTGTACGCGACGATGTCGATTTCCCACCTCGGCGACGAGTGACGGCCGATTTGACGCTTCTCCTCCTTGGTCAGTTTGACCTTGACCGAGGTCCGGACCCAATAGCCCTCCATCCAAAGGATTTCACTGACCACCTGCTCAAATGCGTCCATGCTTCAGGCCCCTTGCCAAAAAAGAATGCGTCAGAAGCGAGAAACCCGGGTGGGTTTCGCATGTCTGGAATCTTTTTATCGGGAAATCGACTTGGCGCGCGCCGGAATTTCCGCGCGCGACTTTGTGCGCGGCGCGGGACGTGCGCGCGATGCGATCGGCGGGACCGAGACGCCGGCCACGATCACGCGGACTATCTCGCCCAGCCGGCGATGAAAGACGGGCGCGCTGGGCGCGCTCTTTTTCGACTCCATGTGCGGCGGCCACCAGCATCTCGGCGAGATCCGCGGCGTCCAGACCCATCCGCGACGGACTCAGCTCGCCGCGGCGCGCCGCCTCCGCGATCATCTCGCGCAGCATTTTCATATAGCTGCGGTCCGCACTGTCGAACATCTCGGCCGAGAGCCGATTCTTGGAATCCATCAATTCGGCGGCATGCGCCGAGTTGTGCACAGTCTCGAAAAAGAGGCCAAACTTCGCCTCGAGCACCCCGAGCAGCCGCGCATCGATCGGACCGCTGCCGGCGCGCACCTCTCGGACCGCCGCATCGATGCGCTGCAGCAGGCTCTCGGCCAGGGCGCGGAAAATTTCCTCTTTGCTCGCAAAGCTCAGGTAAACGGTCCCCTTGGCGATCTCGGCTTCGCGCGCGATATCGTCGATCGAGGTGCGCCGGTAGCCGTACTGGCCGAACAGCCCGAGCGCGGCTTCCAGGATCGCGGCGCGTTTGGCTTCCGGTGCACCTCGTCGACCCAGATTCATGCCGGCAATTGTAGCTGCCTTTGCGGCCGCACCACCATCTCGAAGATGTTGAGCTCGATCGGCTGCGTCACCGCGAACAGCACCGCGCGCGCGATATCGTCGGCGGCGGCCAGGAACAGCTTGCCGTTGGCCGCGATCTGATCGAGCACCTCGGGCGCCAGGTGCCCGCCGGGCTTGATGTCCGCCTTGATCCCGAGCGAGTTCACGATTCCGGCGACGACCGCGGGCGGGAAGTTGCGCGCGAAATTGGTCGCCACCGCGCCGGGAATGATGTTCACCACCCGGATCGAGTCGTTCTCCAGTTCCTGGCGCAGCGTGGTCGCGATCGCGTTCACCGCCCACTTGGTCGCACCGTAAACTCCGGATGCCTCCCTGCGGCCCGCGACCGACGAGACATTCACGATGTGCCCCTGCGCTCCGCACGCGCGCATCGCGCGAATCGCCGCCTGCGAGCCGACCAGCAGCGCGAGCACGTTGACCTCGAGCATCTCGCGCCAGCGCTCCGGGTCGCCGTCGACGATCGAGCTGGGGAACTCGAGCCCCGCGTTGTTCACCATGATGTCGAGCCGGCCGGTGCTCTTGACCGCCTGGTCGACCAGGCCCTGGACCTGCTTGACGTCGCGCGCGTCGCCCGCAATCGCGGTGGCGCGGCCGCCCGCCGCCTCGGCCGCTCTGGCGCCCTCGGCCAGCAGCGATTCGTTGCGTCCCGACAGGAAAACGTGGGCGCCGGCGCCGCCGAGCCGAATCGCGATTGCGCGGCCGATTCCGCTCGAAGCTCCGGTGACGATCGCGACGCGGCCCTTGAGTGATTGTGTCTCCGCCATGACTTTACCTCCGTAGTGACTTAATGACCGATTAAACTTAATCGGTCACTGAGGCTAGCACGGCGAATATTGCGAGCATAGCGGCGATCGCGAGGGCGGCAACCGTCCAGGCGGAGCGAGTGGGACGCCTATATTTTGAAGCGGATGTGGATGATGTCGCCGTCGCGCATCACGTAGTCCTTGCCCTCGAGGCGGAGCTTGCCGGCCTCTTTGACCTTGGCATCGGACTTGAGCACGGCGAAATCTTCGTAGGCGACCACCTCGGCGCGGATAAAGCCGCGCGCGATGTCGCTGTGAATCCGCGCCGCCGCTTCCAGAGCGGTCGCGCCCTTGCGCAGCGGCCACGCATGGGCCTCGGGCTCGCCCGCGGTATAGAACGTGATCAACCCCAGATGCCGGTACAGCGCGGTGATCAGGCGGTCGCGCGCGGGAGCGTCGAGGCCCGCCTCCTTGAGCAGCTCGCGCTGCGCGTCCGCGTCGAGCTCCCACAGCTCGGACTCGAAGGTGGCCGCGAGCCGGAACACGTCGAGCCCGTGCGCCGCGACCGCCGCGCGCTCGGCGGCGGTGACGTCGGCGGCGGCGCGCTCGGTCTCGCAATTGACGGCGATCAGCGCGGGCTTGCGGGAGAGAAACCCGAAACTCGAAAACACCGCCAGCTCCTGCGCGGTCAGCTCCAGGGTGCGCAGCGGCTTGCCATGCTCGAGCCACGCGACCACCTTCTCGAGCGACTGGCGCTCGAAGTCGCTGCCCTTTTCTTTTTTCAGGCGCTCCAGACGGCGCTCGCCCTGATCGAAGTCGGCAAACACCAGCTCACCGTCGATACTCTCGAGCGCCGCGGCGAGATCTTTTTCCATCCCGGCGAATTGCGGCACCACCGCCAGCAGCGCGTCGAGATCGCGAATCAGCGGCAGCAGGCTCGCGTCGAGCGCGGCGCCTTCCTTCTGCTCCTTGGGGTTGGGCGCGAAGTCGAGGACCACGAGCTCGACCGGGACCTTTTTTTTGGAGCCGTAGGTCTCCTCGAGAAAATCCAGGCGCGGATCGGCGACCTTGATCTGGCCGGGACGCGCGCGATTCTTGCCCTCGGCGGCGCCGGGGATCGGCGCCAGGCCGGTGAGCGCGTGAAACACCGTCGACTTGCCGGCGCCGCGCGCGCCGATTATTCCGCTCTTCAAATCCAATTCCTCCGAAACTCAGATGAGCTTATATCAGGCCCGCACGTGGCACATCCGCGCGCGCTACCCTGCCCGCGGCAAGCCGTGCTAGCAGGTCGGAGGAATCGCGCGCGCGCGGAATCATCCGCAGGAGCAACCCACGATGCCCAAGGCGCCGGCTGACTATCAGGCACGCTATCCAATCGATTTCGGCGATATCGACCCGAGCGTCGAGCATCGCGTCGTTCAGCTCTATGCGGCCGACCACGGAAAGTCGCGCGGGATTTTGTATCGTCCCGCGCGCAGCAAGCCGAAGACCGTGGTGATCATGTCGCATCCGCGCGCCGAGTTCGGCAATCACTATTCGATTCCGTATTGGGTCGAGGCGGGATTCGCGGCGTTCGGTTTCAACACGCGCTACCTGAACAACGACGCGATGATGCTGCATGAGAATTTGCTGCTCGACCTCGCGGCGGCGATTAGATTTCTGCGCGAGGAGGAGGGCTTTCACAACATTATAATGCTCGGCAACTCGGGCGGCGGATCGCTGTTTTCCTACTACGACGCGCAAGCGCGGACGGCCAGGGGCGAGCGGGTCGCGGCGCCGCCGGGGGGCGGGGCGCCGGACCTGAACCAGTTCGAGCTGCCGGCCGCCGACGGATTTATCATGCTCGCGGCGCATCCGGGCCAGGGGATGGTGCTGATGGGGTCGCTCGACGCGGCGGTGGTCGACGAGTCCGACCCGTTCGCGAGCGATCCCGCGCTCGACATGTACGACGAGCGCAACGGTTTCAAAACGCCACCGGCCGAGAGCCGCTACAGCAAGGAGTTCCTCGAGCGCTACCGCGCCGGGCAGCGGGCGCGGGTGGCGCGAATCGACGCGATCGCGCGCCGTCATATCGCGGAGGCGCACACCGCGCGCGCGGCGATGCGCGCGCCGGAGTTCGCCGCGGCGCCCGCGGAGCAGCGCAACTTCGCGGCGCGGCGCGCGATGGCGCCGCGTTATATGATCGTGTACCGCACCCAGGCCAATCCGAATTATCTCGATCTGAGCATCGATCCGTCGGAGCGCGCGGTCGGCTCGATAATTTCGCCGCGTCCCGATCTGTTCAACTACTCGGCATTCGGCCTGGGACGAATCGTCACGCCCGATGCGTGGCTGTCGACCTGGTCGGGACTTTCGTCGTACGCGAAGACGGCGGTGAACCTGCCCAAGGTCACGGTGCCGACGCTGGTGGTGGGCGCCAACGGCGACCAGGACATCTTCCTCTCCGACGTGCGCGCGGAGTACGAGGCCTCGGGCGCGCGCGACAAGCAGATCGCGTTCATCGAGGGCGCCGATCACTTTTTGCGCGCCGGCGGAAGCAAGGGGCACCTCGGCGACCCGCGGCCGCGCCTGATGAAAGTGCTGACGCAATGGGCGCGCGAGCGCTTCGCGCCGTAAGGTGAAATCGCGCTCAGTGCGCGGCGGTCAAGACTACGCAGTCGCCGGCGCGCGCATGCTCGGCGTCGTAGCGCGCGGCGATCGCGTCGAAGGCGTGCGCGGCAAGATCAGTTTCGAGCCGCGCCAGGCCGAGCTCGACGTCGCGCGCGGGCAGGCGTCGGAAGCCCGAGGTCGCGGCGCGATAGGCGGCATCGAAGAGCAGGCGCGGCCGCGTGCGCGCGGCTTCGAAGGTAAGGTCGGCGCCACCGGAATAAAAAATCGTCGCGGCTTCGACGCGCGCGAAACCCGCGCGCAGGAACGCGGTGATCAGCGCGCCGAGCGTCGGATGGAGCGGCAGCAGCACGGCGTCGATCGCGGGGAAGTAGTGGCGATACCACAGGCTCGCGAGATTCTCGCGCACGACAGCCTGCAGCACCGCGCCGCAGGTCGTCACGCGGGAAAGCTCGGCGAGCGCGGCGGGGAGATCGGCAAGATGGTGGAGCACGTTGACCGCGATGGCGGCGTCGGCGGCGCCGTCACGGATCGGCAGGCGATGGGCGTCGGCACGCAGCCATCGCGTCGCGGCCTTGGCGCATCCGCGCGCGATCATTGCGGGCGCGGGCTCGAGCGCGGTAACGCGGAAGCCTCGCGCGAGCAGGGCGGCGGTGTAGTTACCGGTGCCGGCGCCGATCTCGACGAGCGATCGCGCGCCGAGGGTGCGCAGGCCGGCGGCGAGATGGTCGATGATCGAGGGCTCGACGCCGCGCGAATCGTCGTAGCGCAGGGCGACCTTGCCGTAGTCTATGGATGAACGCGGCGGCATCGGGGAGCGGTGCAGCTCGCGGGGCACCGTGATCAAAACGATGCGCCGCGGGCACGATCGAGGCAACGGCGCGCTCGCGCGTAGCGGGGATGCGGCGCGTCGAGACGATCTGGTCTTTCTCGGTGATGCGGCGTTCGCTAAGGTGATGAGCCGGTTTGGCGTCGGCTCAAGTCGCGCAGGGCCACCCTAGCTCAGCTGGTAGAGCAGCTGATTCGTAATCAGCAGGTCGTCGGTTCGAATCCGACGGGTGGCTCCAGTCAACTCAATTGTTATGACTGATGCCGCTACGCCCGGGCCGATGTCTCGAGCCTGGTACAGGGGGCGCACGCGTCGCGAAAGCGAGGCCTTGAGTTGCGACATGTGTCATTGGGCTTGATCGAATTGAATCCGAATCGTCGCCGCCGGACGAGTCAATATTGTTCGGAAGCGATGCGCGGCAGATTCCATAACGCTCAAGACCGGCGGTAGTTAGCGTAGCGCGTAAGTGCGTGAGCTATGTGAGGTGCGCGCTAAGCTGCTCACATCGCACGCCAGTAAGTAGCCGCGTTGGAACAAACTCATATGCTTGCCTTGTAATTCGACGGAGGCGCGGAGGTCACTCGGTTGGGTTGGAGCGGAAATTGCTCCCCCAGAGGACTGTCTTCGCGCGATTCTTGCGGCCCGGTCACTACGCGCGACGGCGTCGATGATCGCAGGCGCGGCGCCGAGGCAGGCGTCTGGGCCTGCTTCGCGCAGACGCAGTGGAGATGAAGGAGCCTCATGAGTTCAAGCGTACTGGTAATCGATGACAGCCTGACCGTCCGCATGGACCTGAAATCGACCTTCGAGAAAACTGGCGTCTACGCCTGCACCGTCGCCACCACGCTGGCTGCAGGCCGTGCCGCCTTGCAACAAAGCCACTTCGATCTGATCGTGCTCGACGTGCAGCTTCCCGACGGCAACGGGATTGAGTTCCTTGCTGAATTGAAGGCCGCCGCGGAAACCCGAGCAACTCCGGTAATCATGCTCTCGCTGGAGGAGGAGGTGCGTACCGGCGTACGGGGACTTGCGACCGGCGCCGACGAATACGTGGGCAAACCGTACGAGATAGGTCATCTGCTAAACTGCGCGAACGAGCTGATACGCGCCGCGCGGTCGGAGCAGACGGTCGCGCAACCCGCGACCCTGCTGGTGATCGATCCCAGCCAGACCTTTCGCAAGTGGCTCAAGCAGCTCGTCGAACCTAACGGATATCGGCTGACCGAGGCAGAGAATGGCGCCCAGGGATTGCGTCTGACGGCGGAAATCCAGCCGGCCGCGATCGTGGTCGACGGTGAGATGGCCGGAATTGACGGCCTGACCTTCATCAGCCGCGTTAAGTCCAACGCCGTAGTGCGCGAGATTCCGTGTGTCTTCCTGACCAGTTCCGATGAGCCCGGCACCGAGATCCGCGCGCTGGAGGCGGGGGCCGACGCCTTTATGCGCAAAAGCGAAGACAGCTCGCTCCTGCTGGCTCGACTCAACGCACTGACTCATTCACGCAAAGCGGTGCGGACCACCCGCGCGGCAAAAGGCCTGTTCGGCAACAAGAAACTGCTGGGCATCGGGAGCGACCCGTCTTATCTCCGCGAACTCGCCTCACAACTGCTCAGTGACGATTACGAAATGGCGATCGCGCGGACAGTCGAAGAGGCGCTGGAACTGCTCGTAGTGCGCCGCGCCGACTGCATACTGATTGAAAGCGCGTCGGCCGACCGGGCGTTTTTCGGAAAAATACTGGATTCTCCGCAGTGGCAAACGATCCCATTGATCGTTCTCACCGACGATGCCGCCAGCGACACGGCCCGCGAGGCGCTCACGGCTGGAATCGACGATTTTATCGTGAAGTCGAGCGACTTCGCGATAGCCAAGGCACAGTTGCGCAATCTGCTGCGCCGCGAACAGGTCGCCGAGCGCAATCGCCAGGCCCGCGAAGCTCAACTGCGCGAGGAAAACAGATCCGCCGCCGCCGAGGCCCTGGTGATGGGGCAACTCGCCGATACCCGCGCCCGCCTGCTCGCGGAACTCGAAATCAAGAACACCGAGCTCATCGCGGCGCGCGAGACGGCGCTCGAAGCGTTGCGAATCAAGTCCGAGTTCATGATGAACATGAGCCACGAAATTCGCACCCCCTTGAACGGTGTCATCGGAATGACCGATTTGCTGCTCGACACCACCCTTACCACCGAGCAGGTGGAATTTGTGCGGGTGGTCTCCGAGAGCGGCAATTTGCTGCTCAGTATCGTCAACGACATTCTGGACTTCTCGAAGCTCGACGAGGGCAAGGTGGTTTTCGAACGAATCGATTTCGAACTGCCAAGCGTGCTCGAGAGTACGATCGGGTTGTTCGCCGAAAAGGCGTCCCGCAAGGGCCTCGAGCTGATGCTGTCGTACGCCACAGACGTGCCAACGACCATTTCGGGCGATCCGCACCGGCTGCGCCAAGTCCTGAACAACCTGATCATGAATGCTCTGAAATTCACCCACTCAGGCGAGGTGATCCTGCGTGCCTCGCAGCAGTCGGAAACTCCCGATGAGATAATTCTTCGCTTCGAAGTTCGCGATACCGGAATCGGCATTCCGCTGGCGGTGCAGGACGGGCTCTTCGATCCTTTCTCGCAAGCCGACGCATCGACGACGCGCAAATACGGCGGGACCGGCCTGGGGCTGGCCATCTCGAAAAAACTGGTTGCGGGCATGAAGGGGAAAATTGAAATTGAAAGCGAGCCGGGAAAGGGAGCGACGTTCTCTTTCACTGCGAGCTTCGGCCGGCCGGCCATGGTGTCCGCGGCATCCAATGGCTTGCAGCTCAAAGGCCGAAGCGCGCTGGTGGTGGACGACAATGCCACCAATCGCGCCGTGATCGCGGACACCTTGCAATCGTGGGCGATGATGGCCGAGACCGCCGCCAGTGGCGATGAAGCGCTGGCGGTGATGCGTTGGCATGCCGCAGAAGACCGGCCCTACGAGATCGCGATCGTGGATGCCGAGATGCCCGGAATGGACGGCGCCGCGCTTGCGCGCGCGATCAGGTCTGATGCGGCGCTTAAAAAAACGCGGCTTCTGTTAATGAGCCCGGTAGGTCAGAGCGCGGCTTCCGCGGTTCGGCGCCGCAAGGATTTCGACGGATGGCTGACCAAGCCGGTGCGACCGTCACATTTGCATGAGAGCCTTCCCAGGATGCTCGGTTTGGAAGCGATGAGTGCTGAACGGCCGGCCTGCGAAACGCCGGCGCCCGCGCCGCAAAGTGCGGGTCTGGCGGCTGAGGCGCTGGACAGCTCCAAGCGTATCCTGGTGGTCGATGACAACGAGGTGAACCTGCTGGTGGCTCAGAAGCAACTCCACCGTTTGGGATATCTGGTCGACCTTGCGGCCTGCGGCCAGGCCGCGATCGACGCATGGTCGGGCACCCAGCATCCGGTCGTGTTGCTCGACTGTGAGATGCCTGAGATGGACGGCTATGCCACCACTGCGGAAATCCGGCGCCGCGAAAGTAACCTTCGGCACACGATAATAATCGCGATGACGGCGCATGCCCTCGAGGGAGCGCGCCTGCGATGCCTGAGTGCAGGGATGGACGAGTACGTCGCCAAGCCGATCACGCTGCAAGCGTTGGCCGCAGTGCTCGAACGCTGCGCCCCGTTGGCAAGGAGAGCGATCCCGACACGGTAAGCGGACGGAAGCGTGTAAACGCACCATCGGGCGCGCCCCGCGGCGCGCCCACTCTGGCTACTTTCCTCGCATGAGCGAGGCCGTTATATCTTCGCGAGATTGGCGACGGTCTTGTTGCCGACGACGTTGCCGGTGTTCAAGGTCGTTTTCGGTTCGATCAGAATGACGTGCACTTCGTCTTCGGCCACCGGCAGGTGATCGACACCGCGCGGTATGACTACGAATTCGCCAGGGCCGATTCGAAGCTCGCCGTCACGCAGCTTTATAAGCAGCCGGCCCTTCGTCACGAAAAACAGCTCGTCTTCGTTTTCGTGATGATGCCAGACGAACTCGCCTTTGAATTTCGCGAGTTTGACGTAGGAGTCGTTCAGCTCCGCCGCGATCCTGGGACTCCAGTAGTCGCTGAACAGATCGAACTTCTCCGCGACATTCACTTTTTCCATGCGACCCTCCGTCCGGGGATCATGACGACGATCGACGATAGGCGGCACGTGATGGAGTGAACAAGTGGCCGTCGTGCGTCTGTTCAGCACTTCGAGTTTGGCCACACGACATTGTCATCGAGGTTGAAGGTTGATCACGCGCGGCCGGTAAAGGTTCAAGTCCCGTGTTTGTCTTGCAAACGAAAGCGAGTTGCATACGTAGGTGACGCTCAGAGAATCAGGAGACGAGGCCATCTCGATATGCTCCCTCGCCGCGTAGCAGAAGACGTCTTCAGCGCGCGCCGCGCTGGCGGCGCGCATCTCCGGAATTTCGTACAAAGGATGAAACGCGGACCAGGGACCTTCCAATCGTTCGGCATTGCGGATCCCGATTCGGCCGGCAGGAAAGCCGGGATCGGTCTGGACCATCAGCCATTGCGCAGTTTCAGGGTGGTAGCGCACTGAAAACTCCGGTGCGGCGCCGGCGATGACGACTTGTGCATCGCGCTCGTAAAGTCCCCTCTTCCAGGAGCCTGCAGCGCTAAGATATTCGATTCCAGTTGCCGGCGAATCGAGATGGTCGAGACGAATTCTGGCGAGAATCGCCTGATGTGTTCCGGGCGCATCGCGACTTATAACCGCGAAAAGATAGACGAAGGGTGCGGAGACGACCGCCGAAACACCCGGTACGATCCCACCTGGGCATTCCAGATCCCGATACTGGATGTTCCAGCTACCTGGCTGCGCTTCCGGATTGGAGACCTTGGCTAACCTGGCGCCGATCGGCTTGAACGCAAAAGGACCGGTCCCGCTAGTAGCGACTTCAAGCAGAAACACGTACAGCGAGCCGCCGCTGAGAAACCCATCGAGCGGCCAGTATCGATATCTATCGGTGCCCGAATCGAAGAAGGCCTGCGGAGAACCGGACGCTCGATCTTCCCGATGGAAGTAGCGAATGTTCCAATCGTCGTGTTGGCAGGTCGAGATCGCGACGGTGTTGGCAATCAGTTTCGAACCCGCGCGCGATGCACGTACCTCACCATCGACGAAATGAGTCATCAAAAAGCCACAGGACGCGCCCGGCCTCCAACGCGATGGAGAAGACCCCGTCACCGCCGAGCCATCCGTCTGCGTACGGAAATTCTGGCGCACACGCTGCAGATGTCGCTTGCGCTGAGAGCACTGCCAACAGAATCAAGGCGCAGTTCAACGCTCGCATCGGTCTCTGCTCCCCCGTCGTTCAGGCGTTCAATGACTCGCTGATGAGCTTGTTGAATAAGCCGCTCCGCGCCGTATAATCGCGCCTCTCACGTACGCCGCGAAGGATCGCACCAGGCGAATATCAACGTCCGTGTGTTTGAAGCCGCTCCGGTACTCGCGCAGAGCGCTGCGAATTGCCGGCGCGTATTTTTCAGGAGCCTTCGCCAGCGCCCAGGCGCCGCCCTCGGCTTTGGACAAAACCTGATCGGTACGCACGAACGCGAGCGCGCGGCTCGCGTTGAGCACGAGATAGGTGGCTGCAAGCATGCGCTTCTCCGCCGTCGGACTGGCGCTGAGCTTTCGCCGCGCCCACGAAAGGTCGCTCGCGATTGAATTGAGATAATCCTTTGAAGGCACCGGCGGAAGAACCTTCGCGATTGGTTCTCCGAACAGACGCATGCCGCGCCTCCGGGTTACCTTCACGTGTGCGGCAAGGTCGTCATCGGTTTCGGGCATCGAGTTGAAAGCGCCGGCCTCGTAGGCTGGTCTCCATTCCTCGCTGAAATGGAAGTCGAATGGTGTTGGAGAACGCCACGGACGGAGGTCGCCTCGCGCGAGCATGCTTAATTCGATCGGACAGGGCTTCAACGACGCGGCGAGTAGGAGTGCGGCGAGTTCGCGCTTGATCGCACCCACGTGCCTCCCGGTGACGACCAGCAAGTCGATATCGCTCACGCGCGGATTGAAGCATCCCATTGCGAGTGATCCGTGCAGATAAATTCCGATCAGGTTGTGACCTAGCGTCTTTCGCATCGCGGCCACCAACCCGAGCACCTGGCGGCGCACCGGCGCAGGGCAATTTTTCCATCCGCACTGCCGCAGCGCTCGATTCATGTCCTGCAGAAACGAGGATCGCCCCCGTTGACCTCGCTACGCGCTGAAGGTATCAAAAATTGATCGCTTTTTTTCGTCGCGCAAGCCACTACCTCTGGAGAGGAGCGATTTTATGCGCTACGGCGGATGGTACCAGATAGCCTTTGAGGGCGATCTGAAGGAAGAACTTACCTCGGTCAGCGCCGGCGACCGGAGACTGCTATGCGTGCGCCGGGAAAGCGGCTTCGACGTTTACGACGCCGTGTGCCCGCATCGCGGCGCTGATCTCGCAGTGGGCGGCAAGCTCGCCGACGGATGCGTGATTTGCCCGTACCACGGGCATCGCATCGCGCTCGGCCAAGAGAGCTACGCGCAGTTCAAGATTCGCAAATATCCCTCGCTCAGCGTCGGCGGCTTGCTGTTCGCGCTCATCGGCGACTTCGAAGCGGGCGCACTGCCGCGAATGCTCGACTACCTGAATCGCACGCATCGGATCTTCCCCGGCTTCGAAAAGACCATCCGCATCGCGCCCGAGATGGTGATCGAGAACGCATTCGACTGGGCGCACTTCCCGACCGTCCACGATGTCCTCAAAGTGACCCACGGCCAGCCGCGCATCGAGGACGGCGTATTCACCGCCGAACTGACGCTGAGGGTCGGCCCCTCGATGTGGCAGGGGACCGACGACGGCACGCATGACGATGATGGCAGCACCTGGGTCGAAGTGCCGTTGCTGGCGCGAGCCTACAGTCCGGTGGTTACCATCACGCAGGTCGCGATCGGCGGCGGCGACCATCCGCACTTCGTGATCGCTTCGGCGATGCCCCAATTGGACGGAGCGTCGACGGTCCGCCTTTCGGTCGCGCTGCCGCTCAACCCCGACGGTTCCGCACCGCCCAAGGAGATGGCCGACATCATCCTGCAATTCGAAAGCATGGGCCTCGAACAGGATCGGCCGGTGTGGGAACACCTGGCGGTCGCCGCGCCTCCGCGCTACACCGACGAGGACGCCAACGTGCTCGCGTTTCGGCAATGGTGTAACCGCTATAACCTCGAGCGGATCGCGGGCGGGGCCGATCCGGCGGCGCGGCGGCGCGCACGCGCGGAAAGGGTGGCTCAAGAAGAGGGCGAAGCCTAGCCAGACGGCCTGATCAGACCGCGCGGAGTTTTTCGGTTGGCCTCGCACCGCGCGCGCGGCTGCCGGCCAGGACCGCCGGGGCGACGCCGTTGGCGTCGAGCACGCGCCGTAGTTCGAGCAGGACCGGAGAAATCTCCCGGTTCCAATCCGCGCCCTGAGCATCGTGCGCGTTCTGTTCCTGCTCGACGGCGAGCCGGTCCTGAGTGAACACCGATTCGGCGAAGTAGCGGATCACCGGCCATGCGAGCGTCAGCAGTCCCGGAATTTTGGGACGCCGGATCATCAGCAGGCCGAAGCTCCGGTTGCGCCGCTGTTCCGCGTCGAGCGGGACATACGACGCCCACAGCCGAATCGCGGGTATCTCGGAATGCGCGCGGTAGACGGTAAGCCCCTGATGGGGATAGTCGGTGCGGATCGTCATCAGCTCGTAGTCGCGCTCGACCGCCGCGGCTTCATCCTTGCCGCCCATCACCAGGAAGTCGGCGCCCGCGTGCTGCTTACCGCCTTCGAACTTGTATCGCGCTTCGACCCAGGTATCGCCGGTGCGATAGTCGATGAGCATGGGCTGGATGCTGCCCATCAGGCTGCGATGGAGAAACTGATGGTTCATGTCCATCAGGTTTTCGTGCATGAAGGTGTAGTGGCATTTCACTTCGCGCGAGAAATACATCGTGCGGTAGTCCGCCGATGAGAACTCGGGAACTTCGGGAAACGCGACGCGCTCAGCCATCTCGGGCGCGCCCGGGAAGATGAAGATGAGGCCGTAGGCCTCGCGGCACGGGTAGGAGCGCACGCCGCGCGCCTCGGGCGGAAGCTTGCCGCCACCACCGTCGGAGAGGTAGGGGATGCGGGCCAGCTTGCCTTTCGAGTCGTAGCACCAGCCGTGATAGCAGCACTTGAGCTGCTCGCCCTGGACGACGCCCAGGTGCAGCGGTACCTGGCGATGGGCGCATCGATCTTCGAGGGCGAACACCGAGCCGGTGTCGGTGCGCGCAAGGACGATCGGCTCGCCGGCAAAGGTTGCGGCGAGGGTGGCCCGCGGCTTCAGCTCGCGAGCGCGCGCGATCGGATACCAGAAATCGGGGTGAATCCCGATCGCGCGAAGGTCAGTCAGGTTGCTCCGGCGCTCAGGCAGCTCCATTTGCGCTTTCCGTTCGCACAAGTGAGTTCGAGGTTTAGCTCTCGAACGGGAATTCGCTTATAAATTTCTGCCGAAGATCGCGGCGTCTTGCAAGCCCGCATGACAGCGAACGAACCGACTGTTCGCTTCGCTTCCATGCTACTTGCGCTGCGATGCGGCGCGCGCGGCGGTGGTGCCGGCGATTCGGCCGAAGACCGAGCCGGACATCAGGCCGGTGCCGCCGGGATAGTTGAAATAGAAAAGGCCGCCGACCAGCTCGCCCGCCGCCGCCAGGCCTTCGATCGGATCGCCGTCGGTGCTGATCACACGTGCGTCGCTATCGACGCGCAGCCCGCCGAACGTGAACGTGATGCCGCAGGTTATCGCGTAGGCCTCGAATGGCGGCGTGTCGATGGTGTTCGCCCAGTTGGTCTTGTCGATTGCGAGGCCGCGCGTTCGCCTGCCGTCCTTGACGTTGGGATTGAACGGCGCGCCGCGGTCGACGGCGGCGTTGTACGCGGTGACTTCGTGCAGGAAGCCGGTGGCGTCGACGTCCTCGAGCTTGGCCGCCAGCGTCTCGAGGGTATCGGCACTGACCTTGGTCACGCGTTTGATCCGATACTCGTCGCGCAAGAGATGCGTGACCTTGCGGTCGAAGACCTGCCATGCGAACTGGCCCGGCTGTTCCAGGACCGCGCGGCCGTACTTGGCGTAGGTATAGTTGCGGAAGTCGGCGCCTTCATCGACAAAGCGCCGGCCACCGGCGTTGACGATTATTCCAAACGGATAGCTATGCTTCTGGAAGCCGTCGCCGACGCTCAGGTCGCCAAACTCGGGCGCGTTGCGATCCCATCCAACGGCGTGGCATCCCGACCAGTTTCCATATGGCATCGCGCCCGCTTCCAGAGCCATCAGGATTCCGCCACCGGTATTGAAGCGGGTGCCGCGGACTTTCGCCAGGTCCCATCCGGGACCAAGATAGCGGGTGCGCCATTCGGCGTTGGCTTCGAAGCCGCCCGAGGCGAGCACCACCGACCTTGCGCCGATGGTGGCGGTGCGTCCCTCGCGCCGAACCACCACGCCGGTCACGCCGCGATCGTCGCGCGCAAGTTCCAGTGCCCGGCTGCGGTACCAAATCCCGATTCCGTTGCGAGCCGCGGCGCCGTAGAGCGCGTCGATCAGACCGGGGCCGCCGCCCCACGTTTCGACGGTGAGTCCGCCCCAGAATTTGAATCGTCCATCGACGTTGAACGCCTGCCGTCCATAGATCGGCTGGAAGCGCACGCCCTTGGTGCGCATCCACTTCATGGTCTCGAAACTTCGGCGCACCAACAGCTCGGCGAGTTCGGGATTGGTGCGATACTGGGTGACCCTGGCAAGGTCGTCGAAGAACTGGCTCTCGGAGTAGGTGCCGAAGTCGGTGCGCGCTTTGTCTTCTTCGCTGAGATCGGGCATCAGCTCGGACAAATCTTCAACTCCGTTGTAGGCGACTCGCATCGCGCCGGCGGTGAAGCGGCTGTTGCCGCCGCTTTCCGCCTGGGGCGCGCATTCCAGCACCAGCACGCTCGCCCCGGCCTCGCGCGCAGCGAGGGCCGCGCACATCCCGGCGTTGCCCGCGCCGACGACGATCACGTCGTAAGCTGCAGGCGCATCGGCGGCTTTGCTGGTCATTCTCTTCGAGTACTCCGCGACTATTGATGCTCCGGCTCCGCGACTCAGAGAGCGATAGTAGTCACCATAGACGGGTAGCGCGAGTTCGCCGCGCCGCGATGGCGATCGGCCGTCGATCACCCGTGGCATGAGCGGAACGCTCCAGCTAGTATGCCGCTGGTCAGGGTCTGTCGAACACCGCTTGCAGTCGCTCCACGTCCACCTCTGAACGACACGCGCACGCGCCAACGCAGCTCGACCGGGACCGCGTCGCCGCGATAGCGCTTCCGCAGATTGCTCGAATTGAAACCTCCTAACCGGCACCACCGACGCCGAAAGGATTTCCCTGCGTCCTTGCGCCGGCGCAAAGGAATGGACGATGACAGCAGCCATGCCCGCGATCGAAAAGGACTATGCCGCGCCGGAGTACGAGCGCATCAGGCATCCGCTGATCCCCACTACGCGATCAGGCTATTTGATTGCGTTCTGGCTGGTATTGATTCATGTGCTCGCGGCGATCGGGTTGGTGTTGTTTCTGTGGCCCGGCTGGCCGATATTTCTTGGCGCGGCGACGCTCTCGTTTCTGGGCGGCGCAGCGGTCAGCGTCTGCTTCCATCGCGCACTGGCGCATCGCTCGGTTACGCTTCATCCGGTGATGCTGCAGATCTTCACATTTCTCGCGATGTTCAACGGCTCGTCGGCGCCCGGCGCCTGGATACCCACTCATCGCTATCATCACGCGACGACTGACACGCACGACGATCCGTCGAGTCCGGTGTGGGGCGGCTTGTTCTGGGCGCATCTCGGCTGGATCTACCAAGCTCCCGCGCCGCCCGCGAAATATTTGTTGGAGTCGGAGCGTAAGTATTTCGAGTCCTGGTCGAAGTTACAGATCCCGCTGCTGGCGGTCGCGCTGTTCATTGGCGCGCCGTTCGGATGGGCGGCGTTCTTCTGGCTCGGCGCGATTCGAGTCGCGCTGTCGCTGCATGCGACCGCGCTGGTCAACAGCGTATGCCACACTCGGCCGGGAGCGCCCGCCGGCACCGACGCGTCACGCAACGTCGCGTGGGTAGCGCTGATGCAATTCAGTATCGGCGAGAGCTGGCATCAGAACCATCATGCGCTGCCGGGATGTGCGCAGCTCGGATGGAGTTGGCGGCAGCCCGACACGGGATTCCTCGTGATCGTCGCGCTGGAGAAGCTGGGCCTGGCTAGCGCGGTGCGGCGCCTGCCTCGCAATCGCCTCAAAGCCGCCGCGCGCCAGGACGCGGGCGTGGCGCGGTAACGACCATTAATTGCCGATGGTCGAGACCGCGCCAGCATTTCAATCAGCGCCGTCGCGCCTAAATCAGCGGCGTCGTGATCGCACTACCAGCACATGCGGTGATGATGCCGGCGGAACCAAGGATTACTGCAGGCCCACGGATGGTATCCGTACACGGTCGCGAACGGGTAGTAGGCGACCTGCTGAATCGGCGTAGGCTGCACGACTATCGTCTCCGCGCTGGCGAGTCCCGGAAGCGACAGCGTCAGTAGCGAGAGTGAAAACGCGGCAGCGATCGTCAATTTCCACAGCTTTTTCATAACAGCACCTCCTGATCCTATGACGGTCAGGAAGCGCCCCGGTTGCTGAAGGATCGTTCAGAAAACCGCGGCTTTCCGGCTCGCGATAATACAGCTTTAGGCGCCGCTTTGGGCCGGTTCACTGCGATTGAACCGGTTTGTTCCATCCAACTTAACGCCCTCCCTTTAGAAGGTCACCGAGAAGGAGGTGCTTTATGGCTGCCGAGGCGAACGAAATGGAAAACAACTCATACAGTGAGGAATTCTCGGCCGAAATCGAGGAAACCTCAGGGCGCGCCGCGAGCTTCGGCTTCGATTGGGACGATCCCACGCACGCCGGATACGTGGTCGTCGCGATTATGTGGGTCGTCCTGCTCTTGGGCTGCTGTGCGCTCGTAACGGGATTTTAGGGGCCCCATCGGGGGCCCCTTTCCCGCGCGCCGCGAACTCATCACTTAACGTACAGAAAGATACCCTCATAAACGAAAGCCGGCTTGTCCTGGCCTACCACGTGGACGTGAGTCTCCTGCGTCACCTGCGTGCCGATCGGTCTCGGCTCCACGCTGATGATGCGATTGCGCGCGTGGACCTTCGACCCGGCGGGCACCGGCGACATGAAGCGCAGCTTGTTCGCTCCGTAGTTGACCACGTTGCGCTGCCCGACAACTTGCCAGTCGTTCTCGGTTTCGAATGCTGGCAGCAGGCTCAAGGTCAGGAATCCGTGCGCGACCGGACCGCCGAACGGGCTCTCGCGCTTGCAGCGTTCAATGTCGAGATGAATCCACTGATGATCGCCGGTGACATCGGCGAACTGGTTGATCTTCTCCTGGGTCACGTCGATAGGTTTGCTCCATTTGCCGAACTCGGGGCTGATCTTCGAGCGCAGCGCCTCGACATCGTCAAATTTAATGTTCTGCATAGGTCGGTCCTCCTCGATTTGAGTGCGGGAAACTACGCGCGCGCGCATCGGATGCGATTCGCTTCATCACCAGGATGTTCCGCCGCGCGATTGAAAAACTCCGCGAGCGCCACCTTCAAGTTGTGACTCTGCTCGGCGCCACCACCCAGTTTGATTAGTGCGTAACGCTCATCGTCATCGAGCCCGTCCCAGGCGTTCTGAGTAATCGCCACGCCGGCCGCTTTTGCGTTCTCGACCAGTTGCGGTGGCGGCGCGGCCGGCGGTGTGGCTCCCGCGCGCGCCTGCTCGGGAAGGTCTTTGGGCATGCTGCCGCTTCTAGCGAGGGTGGCTTCCTGGACGAACACTCGCAGCGCCTCGCACTCGTCAGCCGACTCCGCGGGCGCGTGGCAAATCATCAGGCGTTCTCCGCGTCCCAGCTTCTGCCATTGATCGAGGCTGACCTTAAGGCCGACGCGATCGAGCTTGCGCCGTCCCGCCATCGGGACGCAGCTCAAAGACTCATAGATCTCCGCTTCGAATTGAAAGCGCCGAATCATGACAACGCCCTCCCCGAAGCGCGCGTCCCGGATGCCTGCTGTTTCGGCGCAAAGAAAACGAAAGCCCGGGTCTCGATGCTCTCGCGCGCCGGCGCATCGGGCCGGCTGGTCGGATCGCTGAACGCGGTGTGCGCGGTGAAACGAGCCCGGCCGTCGAGCGCGGAGTCGTAGCACTTCAGCAGCAGCGCTTCGTCGGGCTGCATCGTCGAGACGTAGTACCATCGATGGCCCGGATTGTAGGTCACCGCCATAATCTCGCCGCGCCGATGCGGATAGATCAAATCGCCGGCGACGAAGTCGGCGGGCCGGATGCTCTGCGCGTCGCACACCGCCAGTGGCGATTCCTGGACCGGACCGTTGATCGGCCGCCAGACGTTGATGATGGCGAAACGATTCTGCAGCAGGCGCTCGGCGTCATCCGGAAAAAAGTCGCGCACCCGCTGCGGGCCGGAGCTCAACGTATAGTCGTTGTGAACTCCCTTGGCCGGCAGCTTGACGCCCTTCGCGCCGAGCTGGGCGCGCGTCGCCGAGCGCACGATGTGATCGAACACCACCACCCGCGCGGCACCGGTGGCATCCATGAGCAGCCGCTCGCACTCGGGATAGTAACGAGTCGTCACCTCGTTATCGTCGAAGAAATCGGACACCGCGCTCACGTCGTGAATCAGAGCGAAGCCCTCGCGGTCCAGTGACAGCCGGTCCGCGATCGCGCGCGCATCGTGTATGGCGACGGTTTGTTTCTCGATTACTCGATTGGTCTGCGGCACGCCTGGCGGCGGCTCGTACGCATAGCTGTGCGGCTTTTCGGCCATCGGCGCGAGGTAGTTGAGCGAGGCCCGCACAGTCTCCTGGGGAGTGGCATTCTCGGCGATAGTCGCAGAACTCATGATGACACCTCGATTCCTGATTTCTGTCCCGATAGCCATCTCGATGCAACCGCAAAGGGCCCGGGTTACATCTCGTTCGTGGCACGTTCGCCGCCCGTGCAGCCATCGTTCCGCGGCTGATCGCGCATAGCCGCGGGCTCCAGCAATGTTAGCGCGGTTAGTTTCAAATTGAAACCTCAAAAAGCGGCCCGGCCGGATGGAGCATCTTCGGAGAAAAATCGCGATGGAGAAATTCGCGGTTCTGCAGTACATCTTGATTGCGAAATTAACCCGAACCGATGACTCAGGCTGATTGCGGCGCCGCATCCCCGTGGACTGCGCCGCGCGACGCCCACAACCGTTGGAGGAATTCACATGATCGCCAGGAAACAGCGCGTCCCGTTTCGCGACTTTTCGACCCTGAACGCCGAGGACCGCGAAATGGGCGAGCGCAGCAAGGTCAACGACAAGGTCGTCAATATTTTCCGCGTGTTGATGAACCATCCCAATCTGGCGCGCGCGTGGTCGCGCTTCGCCGGCTACATCCTGTCGACGCGACAGACCCTCGCGCCGCGGGAGCGCGAGATATTGATCCTGCGCATCGGCTGGCTCAACCAGGCTCCCTACGAGTGGGAGCAGCACGTGCGGATCGGCAAGGACGCCGGGCTCAGCGCCGATGAGATCGATCGCATTACCAAGGGTCCCAAGGCCGGATGGGACCGCCATGATGCCGCGCTGGTCCAGGCGGCGGACGACCTGTTCGAAAACTCTATTGTCTCCGACGAGACATGGAAGACGCTGTCGGAGCGCTACAACACCGAGCAGATGATGGACGCGGTTTTCACCGTCGGCCAGTACAACCTGGTGTCGTGGGCGCTGAACAGCTTCGGCGTGCCGCTCGACGACTATCTGCCGGGCGGCAAAAAATAGCGCCCTGGCCTTGCGCGAGTCTTCTGCGCAGGCTGCTAGGCCGCCGCGCCCCGGCGCAGAAGCTTGCCCGGCGTATTGCCGGTTGACCTCCCATCGACGAAGGTCAACTCGCCGTTGACCATGATGTAGTGGTAGCCGCGCGCGTGCTGCACCCGGCGCCACTCGCCGCCCGGAAAATCGTGCGCGATCTCGCCGACCCACTCGGGCTCGACCGCGAGCTCCTCGAGTCCATACACGACCACGTCCGCTGCAGCACCCGTGCACAGTACGCCGCGATCGCGGAAGCCCGCGGCGCGCGCCGGCAGCGCTGAGAGCCGATGGTGCGCCTCCTCCAGCGTGAGGCGCTGCTCATCGCGCACCAGCCACAGCAGGAAGTCGGTGGTGTAAGCGCCGCCGGTGAAGAACTTGGTATGCGCGCCGCCGTCGGACACGCCCGGGATGGTGTACTGCGAGTCGGTCATGATCTCGGCCATGAAGTCGGCGTTGAAGCCGCGGTTGGGGCCGAGGAATTCGACCTTGAGATCGCCGGCCAGCGACAGGTCGAGCATCACGTCGATCGGATCCTTGCGCTCCTCGTCGGCAATCTGGCCCAGCGACTTGCCGACGTACTTGTCGAGTTCGGGCTGATCGTTGCAGTGCTGCACGATCAATCCCGGGATCGGTCCGCCGATGCCCGCCTGGATCGCGCGCAGCCGGCGGTCAGCCTCGAGCGCCTCACGCTTGACCGCCTCGCGCAGCACCGGGTCCTTCATCTTCGCGAGCTTCTCTTCCTTGGTGCCGGTGGTGAGCGCGCGCCACGCCGGGCTCGCGTCGTAAAGATTCCAATGCTCGAGAGTAAACGCGAACCCGGTGCGCAAAGTCCCCGTCTGACCGTAGATCGGCAGGCCCTTGGCGCGCGCGTCGGCCAGCCACTTGAGGCTGCGGCGATGCACCTTGGGATCTCTGCGGGCCGGAACGATCACGTTGTGCAGCACCGGGCGGCGCGCCGCGGCGGCCAGCGTCTCGAGGAACGCCATGTCGGATTTGATGTTGCCGGTCGCCTGCGTGATCTGGATGAAGCCGGCGTCGAGCTCGCGCAACACCTCGGCCAGGTTGAGGATGTCTTCGTCGCACATGATGTCGGTGACCATCGGCGAGCCGTCGAAGTCGGCTTGCGTCGAATCGGGGCCGAGGCGCTGGATCGAAAACCCGCACAACCCCGCTTCCATGCCTTCGCGGAGCAGCCGGCGCATCTTGGCGCGCTCGGCCTCCGTGGCGGGCCGCGTCTTGGCGGCCTCCAGGCCCATCACGTACGTCATCAGCGATGCGGTCGGCAGGTACTGGATGCAATTCACGCCCTTGGGCGTGCGATCGAGCGAATCCAGATATTGAGGGATAGTTTCCCAGTCCCACTTCATCCCGGCCTTCATCGCGTCGTACGGGATCGCCTCGGTGCGCGTCATCGTGAGCATCGAGCGCTCGCGGAATTCCGGCTTCACCGGCACGAAGCCGAAGCCGCAGTTGCCCAGCACCACCGACGTTACCCCGTGCCATCCGGAGATCGTGCAGTACGGGGTCCCAGCGGATTTGCGCGTCGTAATGCGTGTGCAGATCGACGAACCCCGGCGCGACGACCAGGCCGTCGGCGTCGAGCACCTTCGCCGCCTGATGCTTCTTGAAGTCGCCAAATGCGGCGATGCGTCCGTCCTTGATCGCAACGTCAGTTACGCGCCGCGGCGTACGCGCGCCATCGACGACCGTTCCGTTCGCGATGATGGTGTCGAATTCCGGCATGGCTGCTCCTCATGCTCGAGTTATGCGTCAGATAAGTGTTGCTTAGCAAAAAAATCGGGAAATTTACACGCGCAACCCGCAGGACCGTTGTGTGGACACCCTGCACTCGAACCGAACCATCCCATGTCCATGCGGCGCCAACACGATTGTGGTGTATATATGACCGCCGGAGGCGACCATCCAATGCCGGAGATCAGTCAGCACGACGCAGAGTCCAAGTTCAAAACCATCTGCGAGCCGATCGCGGAGGCGATGAAGCAGCATCTGGTACCGGGCGTCGCGCTGGGCATCCTGTGCGACGGTCACGAATTTACCTCCGGATTTGGCGTCACCAACGCCGCTCACCCGCTTCCGGTGGATGAGAACACCCTCTTCCAGATCGGCTCGACCACCAAGACCTTCACCGCCACCGCTGCGATGCGGTTGGTCGACGCCGGCAAGCTCGACCTCGATCGGCCGATTCGCAATTACCTGCCGGGCTTCACGATGAGAGATCCGCAGGTGACCGAGCGCGTCACCATGCGTCACCTGCTGACGCATACTGGCGGATGGGAGGGCGATTTCTTTGAAGACACGGGAGCTGGAGACGACGCGGTGGCCCGCTATGTCGCGCTGATGGCGGAACTGCCGCAACTGACGCCGCTCGGCTCAGTGTGGTCTTACAACAACGCGGCCTTCACGCTCGCGGGCCGGGTGATCGAAGTTCTTACCGGCAAGACCTACGAGGCGGCACTCAAGGAACTGGTGTTGCGGCCGCTGGGTCTCCGGCGATCGCTGCTCTTTCCCGCCGAGGTCATGGTCCACTCGTTCGCCGTCGGACACACGGTGATTGACAAGAAGCCGTTCGTATTGCGCCCGTGGGCATTGGCGCGCGCCGCAACTCCCGCGGGAGGGATCGCGGCCTCGACGAAGGATCAACTGAGATACGCGCGGTTCCATCTCGGCGACGGAACCGCAGAGGACGGAACTCGCGTCGTTTCACGCGCCTCGATGACCGCGATGCAAACCCCGGCTGTGCCCGGTGCGCTCGATGTCACCATGGGCCTCGCATGGTGGACGACGGACGCGGGCGGGCCGCGACGCGTATCGCACGGGGGAGGAACCTGGGGCCAACTGTCCGCATTCATCATGGTCCCAGAACGAAAATTCGCGCTCACCATGATGACCAATTCGATGAATGGCGGATTAATCATGCGCGAGGTCACCAGGCCGGCGCTCAAAGAATTTGCGGAAATCGTCGATCCTGAGCCTGTGCAAATTCCTATGAGCGCCGAGCGGCTGGCGGAATACGTGGGACGTTACACGAACCTGCTCGGAGACACCGAGATCACGGTGGGCGAGAATGCTCTGGTGATGCAGACGATTCCCAAAGGCGGATTCCCGACTCGGGAAACGAAACCGGTTGGGCCGCTTCCGCCGCCGACCCGGTTCGCGTTCGTCGGCGCCGATCGAGTCGCAATGGTCGAGCCGCCGATGACGGAAGTGCAGGGCGAATTTCTAAGAAATCCCGACGGCTCGATCGCGTGGTTCCGTTTCGGCGGCCGCGTTCGCGGGCGCCAGCGCTGACGCTTCAGCGCGTCGCGTACGCATCGACGTGAATCGGCACCGCAAATCCTTGTGCGTGAATGTCGTGGTCGCCGCGCTGGCGATCGCGTCGGTGCTCGCACAAGTCGGATGCGCGAGCGCCGCCAGCGATACGCAATGCGGTCCGTTTGGCGATCCGCCCGCGGAGATTCAAACCGGCTTCGTCGCCCGCCACCTGGCGACTGTCGTGCCGGCCTGCTATCGCGGCGGCAAGGTCGTCGGTCCGTGGCGCGATTCCGCGGGCACCAATCACTACTCGTGCCTTTACCAGCCGGCCTCGGCGTCGCCGTCGAAGCCGCTGCCGCTGATCGTTTTTCTACACGGATCGATCGCGAACGCGGACTCGGTCGTGCTTACCAACCTGCTCGACTTCCTGAGCACCGCCAACCTGGGCGCTCCCGGCCGCGGCTTCATCCTGCTGGCTCCGCAAGGACGTGACACCACGCATAAGTATCCGTCGCCCGACGACAAGGGCCTCGGGTGGGACAACTGGTACCGTCAACTGAATCCGACCGGCGACGTTACGGTTGCAGGCGTGACCTACAAGGAGAATGTCGACGCGGCCGCGATCGATCACTTCATCGATGAGCAAGTGGCGACCGGCAAAGTCGATCGCAAGCGGATTTTTCTGACCGGATGGTCCAACGGCGCGGCGATGGCGATCCTGTACTCGCTCAACCGGCCGCAGGTGGCCTCCGCCGCGGTATACTCGGCGCCCGATCCGTTCGGCGCGTTCCAGGATCCCTGCGAGCAGAAGCCGGTGATTAATGCCCCTGCGAGCAACGGCGAAATCCAGGTCTTCAATCCTCACGTGCCACTGATGCATGTGCGCAACAGTTGCGACATCGGCGGCATCTGCCCCAATGGCCTCACTCTCGACGCCCAAGTGCGCGCGATCGGCGGCGCAATCGACGATGTGATTATCGATTCAGATAGCAACCAGGTGCAGAGCTGCGAGGCTGTGTGCGGAACGAATCCCGACGCCGGCGGAGACGTGCCGATCGCAGCATCGATGAGAGGATTGAAGAATCACGTGTTCTGGCCGAAACTGTGGACGGCGAGGATGCTTGAATTCATGAAGCAGCATCCGCTGCAGTGAGTGCGTCGCGCGTCACTTGCGCTTCGTCGGTTGGCTCTTTTCGGCACGGTCGAGATCGGCGCCGGGATCGCGGCTCAGGTCCGCCCGCAGAAATTCCTGGTTCTCTGGCAGCGCGAGACGCAGTTCATTGACCTGCTGAATCTGCACGCGAAGCCCGCTGCCCGAGCACTCCAGCACGTGGCCGCCCGCGTCGCGGCGCTCGGTGATGAAGTGCAGATGGTAGCCCGGAACCTCGATGGTCTTCGCGTACTCCGGCGACCAGAAGCCCGCCATCGTACCGCTCGTGTCGCGCATGCTGAATTCAGGCTGATGCGCCGCGGCGACGACCAGCGGAACCCCTTCGGGCGTCCGGCACATCGCGCGCGTATGAACCATGCTGAAGCGTCCGTCGATCCGAATCGCGTAAAAGACGTTGGCCGAATCGCGATGCTCATCCAGCTCCTTCAGCAGCGTCTCGAGGCGCTGACACTCCGCCAACTCGAATGACTCTTCGGGCTGAAATTCCGTCACCACCGCGAACGGGCTCAAATCCTCGTCGGCCGCGATTCGCACCCTTCCGTCGGAGCGGACCTGGTAGAAGGTTCCGTCGACCGCGATCATCTCGCCGTCGAGTCCTTCGAAGGTGCCCAGGCCGAAATCGCCGTGCTCGCGAAGGTGCCCAATCGTAACCGCGCCGCGATAAATCCCTTCCACCAGCGCGCCCGACGTCGAGACCTGGAAAAGCGTGTTGTGCTCGAAATGCAGATAGCTGGCGAGTGCCTCCCGCACGATATGATAGAGCGGTTCGCCGGTCGCGAGCTGTCTCTTTTCCAGCGCATCCCAGATCGAATGTGGCAGCTTCAAGTGGAGCGATCTCACCGCTCGACTTTAGCACGCGCGCTTGCCCGCGAGTCAGCGCAAGTCCGCGTCTTGCGCGAGCGGATGCCCGCCGAGCATCGTGCAGAGGCGATTCGCGATCATCATCCCGGCCAGACGATGGCCGGCGCTGTTCCAGTGACCATAACCCATGATGGTGTTGTGGAAGCCGTGCAGAAAGACGTCGTGTTTTTCGGCGTAGTGCTGAAACGGCTCCGCGAGCGACAGGATGTCGATATTCTCGCGGCTCGCGAACGCGCCGAGCCGGTGCTCCGGGTAGAACAGATCGACGATGCCGGGTTTTTTCATGAACGCCGCGCGCACACTCGGGTCCGGATACACCTGGATTCCATTGCTCAGCGTTACGAGCAGGAACATCGCGTGATGATCACGCACCTCGCGGCTCATCACGCCTAGCGCGTACTCAGTCGCATCCCAGCCTTCGCGCAAATCGGGAGCGGAGGGCGCGGAATACATCCTGCGATCTTCCTCGGCGCTGGCCTCTCGCGCCGGGGCGCCAGCGATCCGCGAGACATTCTTGATGAGCTGGCCGACTCGCGAATGATCCTCGAACCAGCTTAGGATCGAGGACTGCCGCTCGAGCGCCTTTCGATAGCGTGAGATATTTCTGAACGAGTAGTCGAGCTGCCAATTTCCGTCGTGCTGGACGAAATACGGCGAAGCGCGCGCGCCACTATAGAGCGCCGAATTGTCGGATACGTCATTGCCGGTATAGAAAGCCAGCACCACGATGTCGGGCGAATAGTCCCATACGTGTTCGCGGAGCGTAATGAGCTCCTGCGTGGTTCCGTAGGCGGAGACGCCGAAATTGATTACTTCGACCCGCCGGCGATTGAGCGCGTTGCACTTGGTGAGCTCGCGCTCGAGCACCGAGGAAAAATTCTCGCCCATCGGCACCTGCTTCGCCTCCGCGAACGAATCGCCGAGAACCGCGACTCTGATCGTGTTCGCCGGCTTGGCCTTGGCGAGTTCGCGTTCATGCAGGCCGTCGCTGTTGACGGTGAAGAACGATTTTCCTTCGTCGGTGAACAGGCCCGAGGCTCCGGGCCGCAGGCCGTGTCCGCGGTCGAGGTCGAGAACGTAAAAATCCGGATGGGAATATCCGATCGCGCGAAGGCCCAGCTCGGCCAGACCGAGCGCGATGACGACTCCGACCATCACCGCCAACCCGCGGTCGAGAATTTTTCTCGCCGTGGACCGCGGCCGTGCGGATGCAATATCGCTCACGGACGCAACGAGTTACACACAGAACCGCGCACGCGCAACTGTCGCTCGCGGAGGTTGACCCTGCGGTGCCGATGCCGCTATTCGAAATGCTGAGCGCTGCCCGATTCGCAGCCAGTAGAGTTTGTGCAAAGCTCGAAGGGAGATTGAAACTTGGCCGAGATTAAGAGACCGCTGCCGCAGCCCACGCCGGAGACGCAACATTTCTGGGAAGGAACCCGCTCCGGAGAGTTGCGCCTGCAGCGATGCGACGACTGCCGCCAGACCTATTTTCCGCCGCGGCCCTTCTGTCCGAAGTGCGCGTCGCGCAAGGTGTCGATTTTCAAGGCGAGCGGCCGCGCGAAACTTTATAGCTACGTCATCCATCATCGGCCCGCGCCCGGATTCACGCCGCCCTATGCGATTGCGGTGGTCGAACTCGCCGAGGGTCCGCGCATGATGACCAACATCGTCGGATGCGCACAGACGCCAGAGGCGCTGCAGCTCGACATGCCGCTCGAGGTCGTATTCGACAAGCAGAGCGACGCGATCACGCTCGCGCTGTTTAAACCCGTGGGCGCAGCGCGATGAAGCCGAAATCAATCGCGGTAGTGGGCGCCGCCGAGTCCACGCAGCTCGGCGTCATTCCGGATGTTTCGCAAATCCAGCTCCATGCCGATGCGGCGCTGAATACGCTGGCGGACGCGGGCCTCAAGCCCACCGACATCGACGGCGTCGCGACCGCCGGCGAGTCACCGGTCAGCATCGCGCACTACCTCGGCATCACACCGACCTGGGTAGACAGCACTTCCGTCGGTGGCTGTTCGTTCATGCTTCACGTGCGCCACGCGGCGGCGGCGATCAACGAGAGACTGTGCAGGACGGTTCTGATCACGCACGGTGAGAGCGGCCGCTCGCGCATCGGCTCTGGACGCTTCGGATTTTCTGCCGCAAGCCTGGCGGGCCAGTTCGAAGGGCCGTTCGGCACGATGGGACCGCCCACCATTTTCACCATCCCGGTACTGCGCTACCTGCAGACTTACAACATCCCGCTCGAGCAGCTTGCGATGGTCGCGGTGATCCAGCGCGAATGGGCGGAAAAAATCCGCGCGCCTCGTACCGCGATCCGATCACCGTCGACGATGTGCTTAACGCGCGCATGATCGCGTATCCGTTCACCGTGCTGATGTGCTGCCTGGTGACCGACGGCGGCGGCGCGTTGATACTGACCTCGGCCGAGCGCGCAAAAGATTTTCCACGCAAGCCGGTCTACATACTCGGCACCGGCGAGAGCGTCGAGACGCCGATGATCAGCCAGATGGAGGACTTCACCACCTCGCGCGCGTTCCGCGTGTCGGGCAGGAAGGCGTTCGCCGAGGCCGGCATCACGCACAAGGACGTCGATCACCTGATGATCTACGACGCCTTCGCGCATCTGCCGATCTATGGACTCGAGGACCTGGGCTTCTGCGAGCCGGGCGAGGCGCCGGGCTTCATCGCGGAACGCAACACCGCACCGGGCGGCAAGCTTCCCGTCAACACCAACGGCGGCGGCCTGAGCTACATGCACTCGGGGATGTACGGCATGTACGCGATGCAGGAGAGCGTGCGGCAACTGCGCGGGGTCGCGCCAGCGCAAGTGCCGGGCGCAAAAATTTCGATCGCGCACGGCGTCGGCGGCATGTTCGCGGCGGCGGGGACGATCGTCTTCGGCAACCAACCGCCGTGAAGCGAAGACTAGCGATGATCGAAAGCAGCGCACTGGCGCGGAGATGATTCACCGATGGCATCAATGAACCCGGACGATCGCGCAGGCGGCGCAGCTGATCACGACAGCAGCGCCGCAGCCGTCGAGCGCCATAGCAGCGCAGCTGTCGGCGATCGCGATGGCAGCGCTGCCGCGCTCGTCGCGCCGGATTGTCGCGGGCTCAACTTCTATCGAATCGATCGCGGGCTCCGCGATCTGCTCGATCTGCACATGGATCCGCGCCTCCGCGCTGCAATGGAACCGCACCTCGATCGACTTGGCGGGGTGGCGGGGGGGCGGTTGGACGAGGTTGCCCAGGTTGCCAACTCGCATCCGCCGGTGCTCCATTCGCGCGATCGATTTGGCCGTGACGAGGATTGGGTCGAGTTCCATCCTGCGTATCGCGAGATGGAGCATATCGCATTTTGCGAATTTGGCCTCCATGCGATGGCACATCGGCCGGGCGTGCTGGGATGGGCGGAGCCGCTTCCATACATCGCTAAGTATGCTTTCCAGTATTTATTTGTGCAGGCTGAGTTCGGCCTGCTATGCCCTGTCAGCGTGACCGACACCGGAGCCGTGCTGATCGAGCGCTACGGCAGCGACGACCTGAAGCGCCGCTACCTCGGCCGGATGCTCTCCCAGAACATGGACGAGCTTTACAAGGGCGCGCAGTACATGACCGAGCGCGCCGGCGGCTCCGACCTTGCCAACAGCGCGGTGGTCGCCCGCCGCGACGGCGACGACTGGCGCGTCTACGGCGACAAATGGTTCTGCTCCGCGGTCGACGGCGACGTGGTGCTGCTGCTCGCGCGGCCGGAGGGCGCGCCGGCCGGTTCGCGCGGGCTCGGACTGTTCCTGATGCCGCGGCGTCTCGAGAACGGCGAGCGCAACCACTATCGAATCGCGCGGCTCAAGGACAAACTCGGCACGCGCTCGATGGCGAGCGGCGAGGTCGTGCTCGAAGGCGCAATCGCTTATCAGCTGGGCGCGCTCGATCGCGGGCTCCATCAGATGATGGACATGGTCAACCTGAGCCGCATGTCGCATGGCGCGCGCGCGGCCGGGATGATGCGCCGCTGCGTCAATGAATCGCTGCAGGTCGCGCGTCATCGCACCGCGTTCGGCCGCCGAATCATCGAGCATCCACTGATGCGCCGCCAGTTGCTCAAGTTGATGGTGCCGACCGAGCAGGCGCTCTCGGTTTTCACATACGACGCGACGGTGATGGATCGCGCACGCGCCGGCGACGCCGAAGCGGAGCGCGTGATGCGTATCCTGACGGCGCTGCTCAAGTTCCGCGCGTGCCGCGACAACATCAGCGTCGCGACCGGCGCGATGGAGGCGCGCGGCGGCAACGGTTACATCGAGGACTGGGTCAACTCGCGGCTGGTCCGCGACGCGCATATCGGCGTGTTGTGGGAAGGCACCAGCAATATCAACGCGCTCGACGTGATCAACCGTGCGGTCGGCAAATCGCGCGGTCACGAAGTCCTGGGGCGCGTTCTCAAAGCCAAGCTCGACGCCGCGACCGCTGCGCCCGCGGAGTTCCGCGCTGAGGTCGCGAAATTGATCGACCGCGCGGTCGCGTTTGCCGGCGAGGTCGCGGCCAATCCCAAGCACGAGAAGTTCGCGCGCGTCGCGACCGACGCTCTATACAATGTCGCGAGCGCCGCACTTATGACCTGGGAAGGAGCGGCCACGGGAGCGAAAGGGGGAGACGCGCGCCGTATGATCCTGGCGCGAATGGTCGTCGAGCATCGGCTGTGCTCCGAAGATCCGCTCGCGCCTTCGTCCGCTGACTGGGAAGAGGCCGCGGCGGAGGTGCTGCTCGACGATGCGCCGGTCTCGCTCGCGCGCGCCGCGGAAATCGTTTCCGCGTGACGCGGCGGCGGCCGCGATCGTCAATCCCGATCGCGATCGCGAATCAGCCGCGCTCTAACTGTACTTGCGCGGCTCCCACCACGGGAAAAACGAAGGCATGTCCGTCGACACGTGATTGGGGAACGTGGCCGCGCGCTTCTCGAGAAAAGAGCTGACCCCTTCTTTCGCGTCGCCGGACGGGCCGCGCGCACGAATCGCGCGGCTGTCGATCTTGTGCGCCTCCATCGGATCGTCGGCGCCCAGCATCCGCCACATCATCTGGCGCGTCAGCGCGACGGAGACCTGCGCGGTGTTGTCCGCGATTTCGCGTGCGAGCGCGCGCGCCGCGGGAATCAGCTCCTCGGGCTTGTAGAGTCTCCGTACCAGGCGGCCTTCCAGCGCCTCCTGCGCGGGGAAGACCCGGCCCGAGAACGTCCACTCCAGCGCCTGCGAGATGCCGACGACGCGCGGCAGGAACCAGCTTGAGCACGCCTCCGGCACCAGGCCGCGGCGTGCGAACACGAAACCGAAGCGCGCGGTCTCGGAGGCGAGCCGCACGTCCATCGCGAGCTGCATCGTGACGCCGACGCCGACTGCCGGACCGTTGACCGCGGCGATGACCGGCTTGAGCGATTCGAAGATGCGCAGCGTGAGGCGGCCGCCGCCGTCGCGAACCGACTCGTGACTCCAATCGATGGAGCCGTCGGGCTTCAACTCGGCGTTGCGATCTGGAACGTCGTCGCGGGCAGCGCGATCGAAGGTGCGCGGCCCCGCCGACAGGTCGGCGCCGGCGCAGAACGCGCGCCCCGCTCCGGTCACGATGATCGCGCGCACGTTGTCATCGGCGTCGGCCTTGTCGAACGCGTCGATCATCTCGGTCATCATCTCGCCGGTGAACGCGTTGAGCTTCTCGGGCCGATTGAGCGTGATCGTCAGTATGTTGTCGGCGACGTCATACAGGATCGTCTTATAGGCCATGGTGATGGTCTCCGTTCGATACGTTCACTCGGATGCGGAGCGCGCGCCTTTGGGCTGCGACGCTCCGCCGTCGACGGCGAGGATCGCGCCGGTGGTAAAGCTGGCGGCGGGACTCGCGAAATACAGCGCGGCGCCGACGACTTCGTCAGGGTTGCCGGCGCGTTGCAATGGGAAAGTGTCGCGCGACTGCCGCTTGAACTGCTCGGTATGCGCCCAGACCTTGCTGACGTCGGTGAGAAACGGCCCCGCCATGATGCAATTGACGCGCACCTTGGGCCCGTACTCCTGCGCGAATGCGATCGTCAGCGCGTTGAGTCCCGCCTTGGAGGCCGAGTACGGCGCGGTCGACGCGCTCGGATGAACCGCGGCGGTTGACGACACGTTTATGATCGCGCCGCCCTCGCCGGCCGCCATCCGCGCGCCGAACACCGCCGAAAGCCGGAACGGTCCCTTCAAATTGACGCCGACTACTTTGTCGAAGAGATCTTCGCTGGTCTCGAGGATCGACGGCGCGAGCGGAGACATCCCGGCGTTGTTGACGAGCACGTCGGCGCGGCCCCATCGCGCGTACACCTCGTCCGCGAGGCGATCGCAATCCTGCCACTTCGCGACGTGGATCGAATGCGCGGAGCCGTCGCGGCCGAGCGCGCGAATCTCCTTCACTGTCGCTTCGCACGCGTCGAGCTTGCGGCTCGCGACCGCGACGTTGGCTCCTGCCGCCGCGAACCCCAGCGCCATCGCATGGCCGAGGCCGCGGCTGCCGCCGGTGATGACGACCACCTTGCCGCTGAAATCGTACTGGGCGGCAATCGTCATGATTGTGCGGCCACCTCGTGTTCGATCCGCTCGCCAAATTTCTTGAGCGCCGCTTCGCGCAGCTTCGGCAGATGCGTGGTCGGGAACAGGTCGGTGGTGCCTTTGTAGTCGCGCAACACCTGGCGCGCGACGGTCACCTTGTGGACCTCGGTCGGCCCGTCGGCGAGTCCCATCACGTAGCTCTCCAGCAACTGGCCGACGAACGGCATCTCGTTGGTGACGCCGAGCGAGCCGTGGAGCTGAATCGCGTTGGACACCACGTCGTGAAACACCTTCGGCATCACGGCCTTAACCGCCGCGATGTCCTTGCGCACCTTGAGATAGTCCTTGTAGCGATCGATCTTCCAAGCGGTGCGCAGCACCAGCAGGCGGAACTGCTCGATCTCGACCCACGAGTCCGCGATCTTTTCCTGCACCATCTGCTTGTCGGCGAGCAGCGATCCCTGCGTGCTGCGCGACAGCACCCGCTCGCACATCATGTCGAACGCCTTGCGCACCTGTCCGACCGTGCGCATCGCATGATGGATGCGCCCGCCGCCCAGGCGCGTCTGCGCCACCGCGAACGCGCTGCCGCGCGGACCGAGCATGTGATCTTTCGGCACCGTCGCGTCTTCGTAACGGATATAGCCGTGGCCGCCCTCGCCCGCGCTCTCGGCGCGGCGCGCGCCAACCACGACGTTGCGCAGGATGTTCACGCCCTCGGTTTCAGTCGGCACGATGAACATCGACATCCGCTGATAGGGCGGCGCCTCCGGATCGGTCACCGCCATCACGATCAGAAATGACGAGTTTTTTGCGTTGGACGAGAACCACTTCTCGCCGTTGATTACCCAGTTGTCGCCCTTGAGCTCGGCCTTGGTCTTGAAGACCTTGGGATCGGCGCCGCCCTGCGGCTCGGTCATCGAGAACGCCGAGACGATCTCGTTATCGAGGAGCGGCTGCAGAAAACGCTTTTTCTGCGCCGGGGTGCCGTAGTGCGCGAGGATCTCGGCGTTGCCGGAGTCGGGCGCCTGGCATCCGAATACGATCGGCGCAAAATGCGAGCGGCCGAGGATCTCGTTGAGCAGTGCGAGCTTGAGCTGCCCGTAGCCCTGTCCGCCCAGGTCCGGGCCGAGGTGGCATCCCCACAGTTTGTGTTTCTTGACCTCGGCTTGCAGCGGACGTACCAGCGAGTTACGTCGCGGATCTTTCACGTCGCTCGGATTGTCGAGCACGTAGTCGAGCGGCTCGACTTCCTCGCGCACGAACTTGTCCACCCAGTCGAGTTGTTTCTGATATTCAGGATCGGTTTCAAAGTCCCACATATTGTTTCCTCCGGTCAGTAATTGCCGATTTGTAATGTTACCTTACTTTCGTAACGCACTTCCGATTCAGAATGAAAGGAACGCAGGGGGCAGGCAGATCGAGTCCGATCACTCGATCACAGGAGTACCAGAAGCGGCCGATTTTATCGATCGTAATTTCCGAGCCAGCGGCGGCGATCCTGGACGATCGGGCGTTGGGCCGCCGCGTGCTGGTCCATTGCGAAGAAGGATGCGAGCGAGCACCGCTGAGGCCCGCGACAATTTCACTTTCTTTCGAGACTAATTACGAAGGAAAGGAGAGCGAAAAGTGACGTGACAGGCCAAAAAACGAGGGGACATGCCTTTTCAGCTCACCCGGTCGGAAGACTTCAGGTCGCGTCGTTCGGTTTTAAGCTTTCAGGTAAGTGCGGTGAAAAATGAAAGTCGCCAATTGCGAGGTAAGATGCCTGACAAACTGACTTCGCGAATCCTCAGTCATGCATTTGGTGCCAGCGTCGGCATTCAACTGATCGAGTTTGTCGGTGAGCTTTTCCGCCTCTTGTTGGGCTCGGAGAACCGCAGTTTCGAGCGTGAATTCGTACTCCATGAGATCCACCCTAATAGGCGAGACGCTTCGATGCCACATTCGCCATCCCTGACGCGGCGCGATTTTATCGATCGAGATTTCCGAGCCAGGGTAGTGCCTAATTTGAGCATTGGCTTGGCTCTCACAGTGGCGGTTCGCAAATCAGCGCAACGTCGGCGCCCCGGAGCGTAGGAAGGTCAGCGACGAGATCCGCAAACTCTTTCAGATAGCTTCTTAATTCCGACGGAGCTGTATCGGTGGCAACAAGAAGAAAACGGAATGGAAGACGCACCTCATTAACCTCGTCGCTGCTGATTGAGTCAGTAAGCGCGTCGAGATTGCGCCCGTGCCATGTCGGTGCCCCGAGTGCAGGAAGAAGCGCATCGTAAAAGTCGTCCCTTGTCTGCCATTTTGAGGCGTCAAGTCTGATCTCTTTCATTGTAGCCAGCCCTTTTGGGGCACTACCCAAGTCCTTGCCTGCTTCGCAGGTGCCGGCTCATAGGCAGATCTCTTATCACTGTTGATGTCGCGCACCGAATATTTGGAGGAATTGCCCGCTTAAGGATTCGCCATCGCTGATGCGGCGCGATTTTATCGATCGTGACTTCCGAGCCAGCGGCGGCGGTCCTGGACGATCGGGCGTTGGCGCTTGAGCAGGGCGTAGGCCTCGTCCATCGTCATTGCGCGGCGGGTCTTGAGGAACCATGCGACCACCAGCGGCGCGCGCTCGCATCCTTCTTCGCAATGGACCAGCACGCGGCGGCCGAGTTTTAGTTGCTCGTCGATCAGCGCGGCTGTGCTGTCCATCGACGCGATGCCGTTGGCCAAAAACGGCATGTGAATCGACTCCGGCGGCTCGCTGTCGGGAACGTCGGGCAGCACGCTGATGATGGTGCCGGCGAATTTCTGCGCGTCCTGCAGATCGCCCACGAACAGGCCCGGGATAATTTCACTTTCTTTCCAGCTCTCAGCCAAGCCGCACTCCCCGTGCAATCGTGATGCACTCTCCTGCACTCTCCGTTATCTTCCATTTCCGGTTTGAGCGATACTTGTCACGCAAATTCGACGCACGGTTGGTGGGGGAATCGGGATGACCGGAAAATGTTTCTGTGGAAGCGTCGCGTTCGAGTTCGACGGTCCGACCACCAATATCGAGATCTGCCATTGCTCGCGATGTCAACGCGCGACTGGCTCCCCGTTCGCCGCGGAATTCCGCGTGCGTGCGGAGAAGTTTCGCTGGATCCGCGGCGAGGAACTGATCTCATCGTTTGACGCGCCGATCCTTCGCGAGCCCCCTGGATATCGCAGGTCCTTCTGCAAAACCTGCGGTTCGAAAGTGCCGTCTGTCTTCGCCGGAAATCCAGTCGTCGCAATACCTACCGGGCTGGTCGATGGTGGACTTCCCGCGCGCGCGGAAGACCACATCTGGGTGAGCAAGAAGGCGAACTGGCTGAATCTCCGCGAGCTCGGCACGTTACCGGAATATGATGGCGATCCCCCTCCCGAATCCAGCGCCAAACTCATCGAACCGTTGAAACTCAAGTAGAGTTTTTGTTCGGATTGATTCCGAACCAAACGCGACCAGCCCACCCAGACGGAATTGAAGCACTACCCCGGCGCTTATCCGCAGATTAGACTGGGCGCGGAGCGTGCTTCTGTTGCTGGTTTGAGCGATACTCGGGAGTCAAACTACGCAAGCGATCAAATTGAGGTGACCTCGTATGGCGGAGCTTAAGAATCGGCAATGGCTGCTAGCCGCGCGGCCGCAGGGACTTATCAAGGAAAGCGATTTCCGCCTTAACCAAACCACCGTCCCGCCGCTGACTGACGGCCAAGTCCTGGTGCGCAATCTCGCCTTCTCGTTCGATCCGACCCAGCGCGGATGGATGTCGATGGACACCTACATGCCGGCGATTCCTCTCGGGCAGCCGATGAAAGCCGGCGCCGTCGGCCAGGTCGTCGAATCCAAGCGGCCCGGCTTTGCCAAGGGCGACCTGGTGCAGGGCCTGTTCTGCTGGGAGGATTACACGGTCACCGGCGGCGAGGGTTTGATGGGCTTGCAGAAACTGCCGGCGGGAACCGATCCGCTGCTCGCGCTCTCACTGCTGGGCACCACGGGACTGACCGCCTATTTCGGCACGATCGATGTTGGCGCGGTGAAGGCCGGCGATACCTTCGTGGTCTCGGGCGCGGCCGGCGCGACCGGCTCGGTCGCGGGAATGATCGCAAAAATCAAAGGATGCCGCGTGGTCGGGATCGCGGGCGGCCCCGAGAAATGCGCATGGCTCACCAAAGAGGCGGGCTTCGATGCCGCTATCGACTACAAGAATAAGAACGAAAAAGTCGGCGCGGCGCTGAGCCGCGAGTGTCCGAAGGGAATCGACGTGTACTTCGACAACGTGGGAGGCGAGATTCTCGATTCCGCGCTGGCGCGGATCGCCGATGGCGCGCGCGTCGTGCTGTGCGGCGCGATCTCGCAATACAATGAAGCCGCGGGCGTCGCGGGATATCCGCCGAAAAACTATTTCAATTTGATTTTCCATCACGCCCGGATGGAAGGCTTCCTGGTCTTCCACTTCGCCCGGCGCTATCCAGAGGCGATCGCCGAGATGGCGAAGTGGCTGGCCGAGGGCAAGTTGAAGAACAAGATCGATCTGGCCAGCGGCCTCGAGAACGCGCCGAAAACCATCATTCGCCTATTCACCGGCGCGAACTTCGGCAAGCAACTGTGCAAGCTCGGCGACCCGAGCTGAGGCGGCGCACGCTATCGTCCAAAGAGACGATGCGCACGGCAGGCAATCGAGGCGTACAATTTGCCCGATGCCCAAGCGATGCGACGTGCGCGGGACCGCTGATGAGAACCACTCTATTTCGATGAGGAGGTGGAGCGATGGCCATTGAGGCGCGGCCGATAGAAAACCGCTACGCGCGCGGCTGGCATTGCCTCGGCCTCGCCGCGGATTTCCACGACGGCAAGCCGCACACGCTCAACGTCCTGGGCACCCGGCTGGTGGCCTATTGCGGCGAGGACGGCGAGGTCCACGTCCTCGATGCGCACTGCCCGCACATGGGCGCCGATCTCAGTCACGGCAGGGTGTGCGGCAATTCGGTTATCTGCCCGTTCCATCACTGGAGCTGGGGAGCCGACGGCAAGTGCAACGAGATTCCGTACTCGAAGCGCATCCCGCCCAAGGCGCGCGTGAAGGCGTGGCCGATCTGCGAGCAGAACAAGCTGCTGTTCGTATGGAACGATCCCGAGGGCAATACTCCGTCGCCGGAAGTGGCTATTCCGCGGATCGACCAAAGCTTCTCCGATGACTGGTGCGACTGGGTAATCGAAAAGTGGACGATCAATACCAACTGTCGGGAACTGATCGACAACGTTTCCGACATGCAGCACTTCCCCGCCGTCCACAGCGTGCCGGTTGACTACTTCTCCAACATTTTCCAGGGCCACAAGGCTACTCAGATCATGGTCGGCAATAGTCAGTCGCTGGCGGCGGGAGGACTGCTTACCTACGCTACCTACTTCGGTCCCGCCTACCAGATCACTCACATGAAGGGCGAGATGGCCGGGTTCCGAATCGATTCGATCCTGCTCAACTGCCACGTGCCGATCAATCTGAACAGCTTCGAGCTGCGCTTCGGGATGCTGGTGCGCAAAGTGCCCGGACTGAGCGCCGAGCAGAACCGCGAAATCGCGAATACCTATATCAAGTACACGCAGGAAGGCTTCTACCAGGACGTCGCCATCTGGGATAACAAGGTGCGCATCGACAATCCGCTGCTGTGCGATAAGGACGGTCCGATCTACCAGCTCCGCGAATGGTATCAGCAGTTCTACGTCGATGCGGCCGAAGTGCCCGAGGAGATGCGCAAGCGCCGCGTGATCGAAATGAACGTCGGCGATCTCAAGACGGTGCCCCCGATTCATCACGTGTTCGAGGAGTGATCGCGCGCGCGCCGCGGCCGTTGCAGGCGCGCGCCGCTGATGCTCGCGGCGATGCGTTCTATGCTATACGCCGATAGCCGGCGCTGAATCGCCTCGCGCCGGCGGCAAAATGACAAAGGCTGCTCGACGCGCCGGTAACAATTCGCGCATGAGCCGCCGGCTGTCGCTGGACCAGTTCAGCGAGCTGGTCGGGATGCTCTACCAGGGTCCGCTGGAGCCGGTGCCGTGGAAGAGCGCACTCGATCTGATCCGCCGCTACCTGCGCGCCAACTACGTCACCTTGATATTGCGGCCGCCGCGCGCCGACCGCGCCGGCCTGATGGTCAACGCGGTCGGCGACCGGCCCGCCGAGCGCGAGGCTGACTATAGCAATTACTATTACGCACTCGATCCGTTTGTAGGACTTCCCGCCGATCGCGTCGTCACCGAGCAGGAAATCGTCGGCGACGCAAAGTGGCGCGGCAGTGAGTTCTACAAACAATTCCTGAAGCCGGTCGACGTGCTGCACGTGCTGGGCGCCGATATTTATGCCGGCGACGACGTCGAGTGCCGCTTCCGCGTCTGCCGCTCGCACGCCGAAGCGCCGTTCTCCGCGGCCGACAAGTCGCTGTGCACGACGCTGATCCCGCATCTCAAGCGCGCGGTCCGGATCCATTCGCAGCTCGACCTGATCGAATCCAAGCGCAAGCTGTACGCGGGCACCGTCGATCGGATGCTGGTCGGAGCGATCATCCTCGATGAGACCGGTGCGATAATGGAGACCAACAGCGTCGCCGACGAGATCCTCGGCGCCAACGACGGTATCCGGCTGATCAAGGGCGCACTAGTCGCCGGATGCGCGCCAGAGGACCGCCAGCTTCACGCGCTGATCGAACAGGCGCTCGGCGGCCGTACCGCGGGCGCGCCGGCGGTGGTCGAGGCGATGTCGATCACGCGGCCGCGCGGAGGCGGAAAGCTCGGCGTGTTGATCCGCACGATTCCGCCCGGTGAATGGTCGGAGAGCAAGCGCCGGCCCGCGGTCGCGGTCTTCATCCGCGATCCGGAGCGCAACGCGCAGGCCTCGCATGCGATGGTGCGCCGGCTGTTCGACCTGACGCCGGCGGAGACGTCGCTCGCGCTCGCGCTGGCCAACGGCCTCACGCTCGACGAAGCGGCGGCAGCTCTCAAGATCACCAAGAACACCGCGCGCGCGCATCTGCGCTCGATATTCCCGAAAATCGGAGTGACGCGGCAGACCACCCTGGTGCGGATGCTGCTGAGCAGCGTGGTTTTGTAGCGCTGCTCGCGCTCACAGCGCTCGCGATGGTGCTCACATGGCGGCGCGATTCCTAGTCTTTTCGGACGATGAAAGCCTACAGTGGGGATGAAACCATCGCATCCGCCGCCGCCGGACGCGCAAATCCCGCGCGGCGCAACAGCCCGAGGTGAAGCCTATGCAGCGCGAAGCCGCTGCCGATATCGAACTCGGTAAATCGCTGATCCAGCGCGCGCGTGAGATGGTGCCGATCCTCGCGGAGCGCGCCGAGCGCACCGAAAATGAGCGGCGCATCCCCGCGGAGACGATCGCGGATTTCAAGCGCGCGGGATTTTTCCGCGTCCTGCAATCCAAACGTTATGGCGGTTACGAGCTGCATCCGAATGTGTTCTTCGAGATCCAGATGACGCTCTCGGAAGGATGCATGTCGAGCGGATGGGTCTACGGCGTGGTCGGGGTGCATAACTGGCAGCTTGCGCTGTTCGATCCGCGCGCCGCGCAAGACGTGTGGGGCAAGGACACCTCCACGCTGATCGCGTCGACCTACATGCCGCAAGGGCAGGTCAAACGCGTCGAGGGCGGATTCCAGTTCAGCGGGCGATGGGGCTTCTCCAGCGGCATCGATCACGGCGAGTGGGTGTTCCTGGGCGGCATCGTGCCCGCCGACGAGGTCAACAACGTTCCACAATTCCGCACCTTCCTGGTGCCGCGCGCCGACATCCAGATCGTAGATAATTGGTACACGATGGGGCTGAAGGGGACCGGCAGCAAGCAGGTCGTCGTCAAAGACGCATTCGTGCCCGACTATCGCACGCACAACGTGATGGACGGATTCTCCGCGAGCAGTCCGGGGCTCGGCGCCAATCCGGCGCCGCTGTATCGTCTGCCGTTCGGGCAGGTGTTCGTGCGCGCGGTTTCATCGGCGTCGGTCGGCGCGCTGCAGGGCGCGCTCACCGCGTTTCGCGACTACGGCGCCCGGCGGATCAGCTCCAACGATTTCTCGCGCACCGCGGAGGATCCGGTTGCGGAGCACGCGGCGGCCGACGCCGCGATCGCGATCGCGGAGATGAAGCAGGGACTGTTCGCGAGCTTCGATTCGATGATGGCGAAGCTCGGGCGTGGAGAGGCGCTGGAGCTGAACGATCGCATCCACTACCGCTACCAGTCGGCGCTCGCCGCCGATCGATGCGTCGCCAACGTCGATCGGCTGTTCAACTCGTGCGGCGGGCAGGGAGTCTATCTGACTAATCCGGTCACGCGCTTTTTTCTCGATATTCACGCGGCGCGGATGCACTATGCCAACAATCCCGACAAGCTGGGCCGCAACTATGGCGGCGTGTTGATGGGATTGAAGAACTCCGACTTTTTTCTTTGAACGAGGGCGGACGTCCGATGAGTGAGACTCGCGTCGATCAGCACTGGGATCACGAATTCGACGTGGTCGTGGTCGGCTCGGGCGCCGGCGGCATGACCGCGGCGATCGCAGCGCGCGACCTCGGCCAGAGCGTCGTGGTGCTGGAGAAAAGCGATCTGTACGGCGGCACCACCGCGATCTCGGGCGGCGGCATCTGGGTGCCGTGCAATCATCTGATGAGCGCGGCGGGCGTGCCCGACAGCTACGACGAAGCGATCACTTATCTCAAGGCGGCCACGCGCGGCATGGTCGCCGAGGCGCGCCTCAACGCATACCTGGAGCATTCGGCGAAGATGCTCCGCTATCTGGAGGAGAAGACGCCACTGCGCTACCGCTCGATGACGCAGTACTCGGACTACTATCCGACTCTGCCGGGAGCCAAGCCGGGCGGGCGCACGCTCGATCCGATCCCGTTCGACGCGCGGCGCCTCGGCGATGAATTTTCCCGCATGCGGCCGCCGCAGCCGGGAACGCTGATCGGCGGGCGCGTCACCATGACTGCCGGCGAGGCGCGCGTGATCCTGTGCAAAGAGCCGGGCTGGATGATGCTGCTGGCGCGGCGGATGGCCGCGTACTGGCTCGACCTACGCTGGCGCCGGCGCGGCAGGAGCGACCGCAGGCTCACGCTGGGGAGCTCGCTGATCGCATCGCTGCGGCGCTCGATGCTCGATCGCGACATACCGCTGTGGCTCAACACCGGGCTCGATTCACTGGTGTCGGACGGCCGGCGCGTCACGGGCGTAATAGCCAGTCAGAAGGAAGTGACTATTCGCATCGGAGCGCGGCGCGGGATAATTCTCGCCGCCGGCGGTTTCGAGCATAACCAGGAGATGCGCGAGCAGTTCCTGCCCAAGCCGACGCGGAGCGAGTGGACCGTCACGCCGCCGGCCAATACCGGTGATGCGATCCGCGCCGGAAAGCAGGCGGGCGCGCAGCTCGCGCTGATGGAGCTCGCGTGGTGGGCGCCGACCGTGTTCATCGCGGGCAAGGAAAAACGCCGCGCGCTGTTCGTCGAGCGCGCGCTGCCCGGATGCGTAATGGTCAACAAGCTCGGACGGCGCTTCGTCGACGAGGCGGCGCCGTACCAGGACATCGTCACGGCGATGTACGCCGACAACGAAAAGACCGCCGCCAACCTGCCGGCGTGGCTGATCTTCGACGCCGACTTTCGCCGCAAGTACCCGTGCGGACCGCTGCTCCCCGGCCAGGTGCGTCCCGACTCCTCGCTGCGCAAGGACTGGGAGGGCACGGTGTTTTTCAAGGCCGACTCGCTGGAGTTGTTGGCGGCGCGCATCGAGATCGATGCCAAAGGCCTCGCGGAAACGATCGCGCGCATGAATGGCTATGCGACGAGCGGCGTCGATGCGGAGTTCGGCAAGGGCTCCAACGATTTCGATCGCTACTATGGCGATCGTCACGTCACACCAAATCCTTGTCTGGGTCCGATTAGCAAGTCTCCCTATTACGCAATACGTATTGACGCGGGCGATATAGGTACCAAGGGCGGATTACTCACTGATGAGTATGCGCGCGTCCTGCGCGAGGACGGGCAGCCGATAGCCGGTCTCTATGCGACCGGCAACACGTCGGCCGCGGTGATGGGACCCAGCTATCCCGGCGCGGGATCCACAATTGGTCCGGCGATGACATTTGGCTATATCGCGGCGCATCATCTGGCAGGAGTTTGAAATGCTCAGTGGACGAGTATGTATAGTCACTGGCGCAAGCCGCGGCGTCGGCAAGGGAATCGCGGCCGCATTCGGCAGCGCCGGTGCGACGGTCTACGTCACCGGCCGCAGCGCGAAGCCCGACGCGTCGCCATTCGGCGCCACGGTGTTCGCCACCGCAGAGGAAGTGACGCGGCGCGGCGGCCGCGGCATCGCGGTGGTATGTGATCATAGGGACGACGACCAGGTGCGCGAGTTGTTCGCGCGCGTGCAGGCGGAGTCGGGGCGGCTCGACATCCTGGTCAACAACGCCGCCGCGATTCCCGACACGATGACCGACCCCGGCGCGTTCTGGACCAAGCCGCTCGACTACTCGGAACTGTTCGACGTCGGGCTGCGCTCCTACTACACGTCGTCGTGGTTCGCGGCACCGATGCTGATTCGCAACGGCGGAGTGATCGCGAACACGTCGTCGCCGGCGGCTTTCAGTTACGTCCATGGGCCGGCGTATGGTGCGAGCAGGGCCGGAGTTGACAAGCTCGCGCATGACATGGCGCACGACTTCAAACCGTTCGGCGTGTGCGTCGTTTCGCTGTGGCTCGGGCTGGTGAAGACCGAGCAGGTGATGTCGCTGACGGAGAAGTACGGACACTTGCTCGGTGTCGCCGAATCGCCGGAGTACGCGGGGCTGATCATCAACGCGCTGTTCGAAGATCCCGATCGCATGACGCAGTCAGGCAAAGTGCATATCGCGGCTGAGCTCGCGCAGCACTACCATTTGAAAGACATAAACGGCTCCGAACCGCCGTCGTCGCGCGGCTTTCTCGGCGGTCCGCCCGAGTACTCGAGCGTGGTAGTCGAATAGGTAACGCTCATCGCCAACGATCCTGACAAATCTCCCGCCACGGGCTTCGGCGCGATGCCGATCGAAGCGCCGCTCAGCGTGCCAGGCGCAGATTCTATCGCGTGGGCAGATCGATGCGACGTGCTGGTGGCCGGATTCGGCGCGGCCGGAGCTTGCACGGCGATCGAGGCGGCTGGCGCCGGCGCCGAGGTCATCGTAGTCGATCGCTTCGTGGGCGGCGGCGCGAGCGCGAAGAGCGGCGGCGTCGTGTACGGCGGCGGCGGAACTCGACAGCAGCAGGCTGCCGGCTATCACGATACGCCCGAGGCGATGTTCGAATACCTGCGCCACGAAGTCGGCGACGCCGTCAGCGAGAATACGCTGCGCAGTTTCTGCGCGGGCAGCGCCGGCGATGATCGCGTGGCTCGAGTCGCTCGGCGTGGAGTTCGATGCCACCGTGCCGCCGCGGAAAACCTCCTACCCCGCCGACGGTTACTATCTCTACTACTCCGGCAATGAAGCGGTTCCGCAATACGCGGGCGCGCATCCGCCGGCCCCGCGCGGTCATCGCGTCAAGGGCGCTGGATTGTCGGGCGCAGTACTGTTCCGGGCGCTGCGCAAAGCGGTTATCGCCGCCGGCGCGAAGACCATGATGCAATCGTCGGTGCGCAGACTGGTCGTCGACGCGCGCAGCGGCGCGGTTCTCGGCGCCGAGGTGCGCCAAATCGCGCCGGATTCGGATGCGTCGCGACGCCATCGCAAGTTGAGCCGCTGGTTCGATCGGGTGTCGTATTTCGCGCCGGGCCTCGCCGACAACGTCAGCCGGCGCATGCTGGCCCTCGAGCTCGCAGCAGCGAGGCCGCAACTGATCCGCGCACGCGGCGGCGTCGTGCTCAGCACCGGAGGATTCATTTTCAATCGCGAGATGGTGACCCGCCACGCGCCGCACTACCTCGGCAACATGCGGCTTGGCACCGCTGGATGCGACGGCAGCGGCATCCGTCTCGGCCAGTCCGCAGGCGGCGACAGCGCACATCTCGAGCGCGTCTCCGCGTGGCGGTTCATCAATCCGCCGTTGGCGTGGTCGCGTGCGATGGTGGTCGACAAAGGCGGGCGGCGCTTTTGCAATGAGGAAGTGTACGGCGCGCGGCTTGGATACGAGATGTGCGAGCATCGCGACGGCACCGCGTGGCTGGTGCTCGATTCGACGCTCCGGCGCGAGGCGCTGCGCGAGGCGATGTTCGGCGGCTTGTGGGCCTTTCAAAGTGCGCCCGCGATTTTCCTTATGATCGCGGGCGTCAAGCGCGGGCGCTCTATCGAACACCTCGCGCGGCGGATCGGCGCGGATCCCGCAGCTCTGCGCCAAACCTGGGAGGCCTACAACGCCGGAGGGCGCGGCGCCGCCTCTGACGCTTTCGGAAAGTCGCGCGAGATGCTTCACGCGCTCGAGACGCCGCCGTTCTACGCGCTCGACATCTCGGCGCGCAGCCGCGTTTTTCCCTGCCCCGCGATCACGCTTGGCGGTCTGCGCGTCGATGAGGCGACTGGCGCTGTCATGACTATCGGCGGCGCGCCGATGGTTGGCCTCTATGCTGCCGGCCGTGCGGCGGTCGGGATCGCATCAAGTCACTATGTCAGCGGCCTGGCGCTCGCGGACTGTATCTGGTCGGGCCGCCGCGCCGGTCGCTCTGCTGCCAGCGCATCGACAGCGGCGAGCGCGAATCAGGCACGCGCGATCGCTTAGCACGTTTGGGAGAAACCACCATGGGCCGTGTCGAAGGAAAGGTCGCGATCATCACCGGCGCCGCCAGCGGTGTCGGACGCGAGGATGCGCGGCTGCTCGCGCGCGAGGGCGCACGGGTAGTGATCACCGACATCAACGAGGACGGCGGCCGCACGCTGGCGAAAGAGATCGGCGACGGCGCGATGTTCATCCGCCACGACGTTTCATCCGAGGACGATTGGCAGGCCGTGATGGCCGCGACCACCAGGCGCTTCGGACGCCTCGACGCGCTGGTCAACAACGCCGGAATCCTGATCATGGCGTCGGTCGAGGACACCACGCTCGAGCAATGGCGGCAAGTGCATCGCGTGAATGCCGATGGTTTTTTTCTCGGCTGCAAGCACGCGGTCATCACCATGAAACAAACCGGCGGCGGCTCGATCGTCAACATGTCCTCGATGGCCGCGCTCACCGGGTTGCCGGTTACCTGCGCCTACAGCGGTTCGAAGGGCAGCGTGACCGCGCTCACCAAGAGCGTTGCGGTCTACTGCCGCCACGCCGGATACCGGATTCGATGCAACTCGATTCATCCCGACGGCATCCTGACTCCGATGACGCTGCCGCTGCTCGCCGGCACCGACCCTGCGAAGCTCGGCCTCGACGCCGACCCGCAGTCGCGCTTCTGCGATCCTCGTGACGTCGCGAACCTGGTGCTGTTCCTGGTCTCCGACGAATCGCGTTTCATCAACGGCGCCGAGCTCAGGATCGACAACGCGCAAAACATCACGAGCCTCTAGCCGATCGCGCCGGTGACCGAGAGGAGCCACTGCCGACTTCGCGTCCGCGCCGTAATCGAGGAAACGGCCGACGCGAAGTCGCTGGTGCTCGAGATTCCGCCCGCGCTCGCGGAAATTTTTCACTACCGCCCCGGCCAGTTCCTCACGGTGCGCATCGCGCACGACGGCCGCCACCTCCTGCGCTGCTACTCGCTCGCGAGCTCTCCGCTCGACGACGCTGCCCCACGCGTCACCGTCAAGCGAGTGGCCGACGGGCGCGTATCCAACTGGATCTGCGACCATGTGAAAGCCGGCGACGAAATCGACGTCCTGCCTCCCGCCGGCCACTTCACGCCCAAATCGCTCGACGGCGACTTTCTCCTGATGGCCGGTGGCAGCGGCATCACGCCGGTATTCTCGATACTCAGATCGGCGCTAATCGCGGGCCGCGGGCGGATGCGTCTGCTCTATGCGAATCGCGACGAGCGCTCGGTAATTTATCGCGACGAACTGAACGCGCTCGCGCGCACGCATCCGGCGCGCCTCCAGGTGATTCATTGGCTCGATTCAGTGCAGGGAATTCCCAGCCTGCCTCAGCTCGCAGAGCTGGCGCGTCCGTGGACCGGCGCCGACTGCTACATCTGCGGACCGGAACTGTTCATGGACGCCGCCGTCGAGGCGCTCCGCGGGCTTGGGGTCGCGCCGGAACGAATCCACGTCGAGCGTTTCGTTTCACTGCCCGACGAAGAGGACGTCGCGCCGCTCGCGCCTGCCGACGGCGATAGCCAGGCGCTCAACCAGGTGCGCCTCGACGTCGAGCTCGACGGCGAGCATCACGAGCTCACCTGCTCCGACCGCGATCCGCTCCTCGATGCGATGCTGCGCGCCGGCCTCGACGCGCCGCATTCGTGCCGCAGCGGCGCGTGCGGCTCGTGCATGTGCACGCTGGTCGCAGGCAAGGTCCATCTGCGCCACAACGAAGTGCTCGACAAGAACGATCTCGCGCAAGGCTGGATTCTCGCCTGCCAGGCGATCGCGGACACCGCGCACGTCAAGGTGCGCTTCCCGGATTGACGGCGCGCTCGCCGACCTGATTTGCGCGCGCGCCGTGTGTACACTCTGAGCGAACGAGTTCCGCGAGCTGACCTCCATGGATGACGCGCCGATCGTTCCGACTGGTACTGATCCGATGCTGACTGTCGCGCGCGACGCGCCGGTTCCAGCGCCGCGCGTCCGCCTGCTTCCGATCCTGGTCGGACTGCTGATCGGACTCGGCCTTCCGTGGCTTCCGACCGAGAGAGTCCTGCTCCCGCTGATTGTGCGATTCGGCTGGAAGTGGGCGACCGACTGGGGCGCGATGATTCTCTTCCACAACGCGCTCATCCTGATCGCGCTGCCCGCGCTGGTGCTTTTCTGGGAGCGCCTGCCGCTGAGCTCGATCGGAATCCGCAGGCCCACACTTTCCGATCTCGGCCTCGGACTCGGCGCCTACACGGTTCTGATCGTGCTCAACGGCATCATCGCCGCGGCACATGGTCTGTTCACGCCCGCCGCAATGCACGAGTTCACCAAGCACGGCGTCTCGCCGCTGGCTCCTGGCCAATTCGCACAGTTGCGCGAGATTCCGTTGTCGCTGTCGCTCGCCTCTGCTGTTGCCAACGGGTTTGCGGAGGAGATGGCCGCGCGCGGATTCGCGATCGAGCGGCTGCGGACGCTCACCCGCAGCACGATGGCCGCCGCGGTGATCGCGCTCTTACTCGACCTGGGCGCGCACCTGCCGTTCTGGGGCTACCGCTATGCGCTCGAAATCGCGCCCGACCAGATCGTGTTCGTCATGTTGTATCTGTGGCAACGGCGCCTGGGCCCGTGCATCGTCGCACACATCCTGCTCGACGTCGGCCCGTTCCTGATCATGGCCGCGATACTCGCATTCCCCGGCGCGTTCGGCGCTCGCGCGGCGCGCGATACTCAGTTGCTCCGAGTACATCCGGCCGCATTCGAGCGGTTCGACTCTCGCGATCGGTCCGGCGTCTCTCAGGAGGAATTCCGATGGAGTCCACCAATGAGCTGGCGAATGCATATCTCACCATCTGGACTCAGCCGCGACTGACTATTCGGCGAATAGTCAGTCAGGATCCTTACTATCGCGTTATTCTTCTGATCGTGCTGGCCGCGGAGTTGGCCGCGCTGTCGAATCTGGGCGCCCCACCGCCGACGGCGTTCTCGATCGGCGCTCATCCGATTAGTCAATTCAGCCCGCATGCATGGCGGATGTTCCGCCTTGGCGGCCTGATCTTTTTTCCGTTGGCGGCAATTCTCTTTCTCTATGTCGAGGGCGCCCTGATCCGATGGACTGGCGGACTGCTCGGAGGCACGGCGAAAGCCGTCGAAGTGCGCGCCGCGATTGCCTGGTCGCGCGTTCCCGCAATCGTAAGTGCGGCGCTCTATGGCCTTGGGTTGTTGACCGGATTGGTGACTGCCCCGGTGACGTCGCAGGGCTTCCGTCCCCTGCGCACGATTGCCGGACTGTTCAGCGCACACCAGATCATCTTCACGATTTTGGCCATTTGGGGACTCGTGATCACCTTCAAGTGCATCGGCGAAGTGCACGGCTTCTCCGCATGGAAGGGATTGGCGGCATGGCTGCTGGCGCTAGCGGCCTTCGCGGGCGCGATGATGGGAACCGCGTTGCTGTTACTGGCGGTTGCGTTGTTGCTGCGTCATGGCCGATAGCCGGCGCGCGCGCCTGCTCGTAATTCTCGCGCCGAGATCCCGCTGATGCTATGCGCGGCCGGTTCGCTGCGGCGCGGACTCTGCAGGGCGAAGGAAAAATTCCGCGTTCAATCCGTCGATGGCCGCGGCCGAGACCTGGTGCGAGACGGCCGGCGGCGAGGTTCCGATGTGAAATGAGTATGCGCGCTGCTCGATGTCCAGATCCGACAGCACCGAGCGCTCGTGCTGGCGCAGATGCTCCAGCCATGACTCGACCGCGAAGTACTCGATGAAGCGCCCGGGCTGCGCGGTGTCGAAGAACAGGCCCCAGAGTATCGCGCCGTCGCGAAGCCTGATCGTCCGCAGCGGCTGCATCGCGTGCGCGAACTCGGCGGCGCGTTCGGGCTCGATAAGATACTCGACGGTGACCATCACCGGGCCGCTGTCGGGATTGATCTCGCCGCTCGCCTGCGGCTGCGCCCAATGCGGCGCCGGATCGAGCGCGAGCTCGTCGTCGCTGACCAGCCGGTAGCGGATCATCGCGAGCAATCCGACCACCATCGCACCCGCCGCATACAAGAGCGACGTCCGCACTCCCAGCGCGCCCGCGGTGTAACCCCACAGCGCGCTGCCACCCGCCATCGCGCCCTGCAGAACGATCTGGTAGCAGGACAGCGCGCGCCCCTGCACCCATTGCGGAACCGAAAGCTGCGCCGCGACGTTGAGCAGCGACATCGTCATCGTCCACGCGGCGCCGCTGACCGCCATCACCGCGCACGCATCCACGATCCCGCTGGTGCGCGAGAGCGCGAGCATCGAAAGCGCGAACAGTGCGGAGGTGACGCCGCAGAGCGCGTTGCGCGAGAGGATTTGCGCCAGGCGCGGGATTGACGCGCCGCCCAGCATCGCGCCGATGCCGAAGAATGCGAGCAGCAAGCCATAACCTGAGGCCTGCAGTCCCAGCTCGAAGCGCGCGACCAGCGGCAGCACTGCCCACACCGCGCTGCCGCCGATCGTGAACGCAGCCGTGCGCACCAGCGTGGCGCGCAGCGCCGGCGCATAGCGCACGTAGCGGAGCCCCGCGCGCATCGCGCCGAACATGCGCTCGGCGGGCAGCAGGCCCGGCCGCCGCACCCGCTTCCATTCGTAGAGCACGGCGATCACGGCCAGGAATGACGCCGCGTTCAACGCGAACGTCGCGCCCGCGCCGGCCCACGCCACCACCACTCCGCCGAGCGCGGGGCCGATCGCGCGCGCTGCGTTGTAGTTTATTCCGCCCAGCGCGATCGCCGCCGTCAGATCCTCGCGCGGCACCAGTTCCGGAACCATCGCCTGCCACGCCGGCGCATTCAGCGCCGAGCCGAGGCCGAGCGCGAAGGTCAGCATCAGCAGCAGCACCGGCGTGGTCAGATGGTAGATGGTGAGCGCGCTCAGCGCGCCGGCGGCGGCGAGCATCAGCGCCTGGGACACGATCAGGAGTCTCCGCCGATCGACGATATCGGCCAGCGCTCCGGCCGGCAGCGCGAGCAGCAGGATGGGAAGACTCGACGCGGTCTGGATCAGCGCGACCAGCAGCGGCGACGGCGACAGCGAAGTCATCAGCCACGCCGCGCCGACATTTTGCATCCAGGTGCCGATGTTCGACACCAGCGCGGCGATCGAAATCCACAGGAACACCCGATGCGTCAGCGCATGCCACACCGAGGTCCGCACCGGCGGCTGCGGCTGCGGCTGCCGCGTGCGCGCGCCGTTGTAAGCGACGAATCCGCTCATTGCATCATCGAACTCTTTTTTCTGCGCGCTCTTTTTTTGCGCGCCTCAATTTCGCGCGCGTTTTTTTCGGCGCGATATCTCCGAACGATGCTCCACAATAATCGACGCGCGCGAAGGAGTCTCGCGAAAACTTTTTCGCCCGCGCGCCGCAGTTGCTATTTCATTCGCGCGCGTCAGCCGCGCGACTTTGCGAAAGTCCCGGTCCTGTCCTAGTCTTGGGCAATGAATTCACTCAAGGACCGATCCTGCATCGTCGGAGTCGGCGAGTCCCCGTACACCCGCGGCACTGACCGCAGTCCGTTGCAATTGATGCTCGAGGCGTCGATGAACGCGCTCGCCGACGCCGGAATAGACCCGCACGAAGTCGACGGCATCATCGCGCCGCCGATGGCGGGTGCGCCCGCCGAGCAGTTCGCCGTCAACCTCGGCATCCCCGACCTGCGCTACGCGGTCACCTCGCACATGGGCGGCGCGAGCCCGTCGGCGTCGATCCAGAGCGCGGTGATGGCGGTGGCGAGCGGAGTCGCGAACAACGTGCTGGTTCCGATCGGATGGAACGGGTACTCCGCGATGCGGGTGCGGAACATGGGCAACGCGAGCAGCAGCGCTGCGGCGGCCGGTCCGATCGGGCCGACCCTCGCGGAATACTATCTGCCGTTCGGCGCGCCGGTGCCCGCGAATTGGTACGCCTGGCTCGCCACGCGCCATATCAAGATGTACGGAACGCCGCCCGAGGCCGCGGGCGCCATCGCGATCGCGGCGCGCAAGCACGCGCAGCTGAACGAAAAGGCATTCATGCGCGGCAAGCCGCTGACCCTGGACGGCTATCTCTCCGCGCGCTGGATCTCCTACCCGTTTCGCCTCTACGACTGTTGTCTCGAGACCGACGCCGCCTGCGCGATCGTGGTGACCACGCCGGAACGAGCGCGCGACTTGCGCCATCGCCCGGTGTTCATCTCCGGAATCGCCGAGGGCCATCCCTATCCCGCCGACGACATCCCCTCGCGGCCCGACCCGTTCGTGTTCGGGATGACGTTCGCCGCGCCCAAGGCGTTTGAGATGGCGGGGGTCACGCACGCCGACATCGACTTCATCGAGCTCTACGACTGCTTCACCTACGTGGTCCTGCTCGAGATCGAGGCGCTGGGCTTCTGCAAGCGCGGCGAGGTGAAAGACTTCGTGCGCGGCGGACGCCTGGAGCTGGGCGGCGAGTTGCCGTTCAACACTCATGGCGGCCTGCTCTCCGAGGCCCACGTGTGGGGGCTCAATCACGTGGTCGAGGCGACCCGCCAATTGCGCGGCGAATGCGGCGCGCGCCAGGTCGCGGACGCGGAAATCGGGCTGGTCACCGGATGGGGCGATTTCGGCGACGGCGTAGTGGCTATTCTGCGCAGGTGAAATGACTATGGCTGAAGCGAAGACTGAATACTCACTGCCGCTGCCGCCGCGCCAGGGCCTGGCGGGTGAGTTCTATGGCTATTGCAAGCAGCACGAACTGAGATTCCAGCGCTGCGTCGATTGCGGCACGTGGCGGCATCTGCCGCGCGAGCTGTGCGCCAAGTGCGGATCGCCGCGCGCGGAATGGGCGAAGTCGTCGGGGCGCGGCAAGATATTCACATGGACCACCGTGCTGCAGCCGGTATCGCCGCGCTTCGCCGACGTCACGCCCTACAGCGCGGTCGTGATCGAGATGGAAGAAGGGGTACGAATGGTGAGCTGGGTGGTCGACGTAAAAGCCGAGGAGCTGGAAATCGATTTACCGGTCGAAGTCATCTTCGACGACGTGACGCCCGAAGTAACCCTGCCGAAATTCCGCCGCGCCCGCCAATAGCGCGAAGTCCTCTCACAGCGGATCGAGCGTCACCGCGACGCCGTTGCGCGGGCGCATTGTGAATACCACGCAGGGTTCCACGCGATGACCCGGCGTCAGGCGCACGCGGAAGCGCTGCGCCAGCATCGCGACTACCAGCGTCATCTCCGCCATCGCGAATTCCTCGCCGATACACCGGCGCGGTCCGCCGCCGAACGGAACGAATGAGTATTCGGGGCGTCCCGCTGAGCGCTCGGGAGAGAACCGCTCGGGATCGAAGCGGAGCGGATCGTTCCACAGATCGGCGCGGCGATGAATCACCCACGGGCTCATCAGGACCGCGGCGCCCGCGCGCACGTGGCACCCGCCGACCTCGTCGTCGGCGATCGCCGTCCGGAGCATCATCCACGCCGGCGGATAGAGCCGCAGAGATTCCTTGATCACCATCCTGGTGTAGGTGAGGTTCGCGAGGTCGCCAGCGGCGGGCGCGCGCCCGCACAAGACCGCGGCGATTTCGTCCCTCAGCCGGCGCTCGACTTCGGGGTGCGTCGCGACCACGTACCAGATCCAGGCCAGCGCAACCGCGGTGGTCTCCGACGCGGCGCCGAAGAAGGTGATGATCGCGTCGCGGACTTGCGCGCGCGTGAGCGGAGCCTCGGACGCGGTGCGATCGGCGCCATTGAGCAACGCAAGCAGGTTCGCGGTGCTATCGCAGCGCTCGGCCCCGCCCGCTTCCGTCGCATCAAGAAGCGGCTCGACGGCCGCGATCGCGGCGCGGGTGGCCGCGCGGAAGCGCAGACTACGCCGCGTCGGGATCCACTCCGGAACTAGTGAACGCGTTGTAGAGCCGATGATGAAAATGTTCGAAGACGGTCGCCATCGCGGCGGCGAACGTGTCGGCCGAGCCGGACCAATCAGCGCCGCAGAAGGCCCGGCCCGCGATGCGCAGCGTGAGCCGCGTCATCTCGCGGCACAGCTCGACTTGCGCTCCGGTGCCGGAATCGGCCCACCGCTGCAGCATCGCGGCCGTCTCCTCGCTCATCACCGACACCGCCGCCGCGACGTGGTCGCGGCTGAACGCCGGCTGAGAAAGACGCCGCTGCCGCCGCCAGGAATCGCCGTCGGTAGTGAGCAGCCCGTCGCCGCCGGCGCGCTGAAAAATCCGGTTGAACCGATCCTCGTTGCGATAGTTGCGATGGTTGTCCTGCAGTACGTATCTGAGATGCGCCGGATGACTGACCAGGTACGCGCGGACAAAAAGCGTTTGCAGGCGGACCACCTCGCCGAGCCGCGCCGCCTCGGTGAAGAAGCGCAGTGGATCGCGGCGCAAGTCCCGGAACGCCCGCAAAGGCGACCAGTAGCGCAGGAGCGGAGCCTCCGCTCGCCCCACACGGAGCCGATCGGAATTCACCTCGAGCGCGGAACCCACCATCGCGCCTCTCAAGGCTCGGCGCTCGCGCCGGATTCGCGCGCGTAATCGCCGGCGCCGGCGGCGTCAATCGCGACGACAGTGGTTTGCTCCTGGCCGAGATGCGCTGTTACCGAAGCCCCCGGCGCGCCATCGACGGCGCTGATTTCATAGTCACCGGGAGCGCCTTCGAATACCGCGCGGCCGTCGGCTCCCGTGGTCACTTCGCCATCAGAGCGCCAGCCCGCGAGCAACTGCTTGAGGCGCGCGTAGGCGGGCTTCGGATGGAGCGCGTGGTCGAACAGACCGCCCGACTCGACGAACGCGCCATTATCGTAAAAGTCCCACCAGTTGATCCCGCGCACGTTCGGATTTCCGTATGCGATCGTGAATACGCCCTCGAGATAGTCCGCCTGCGTCGCGACGCCCGCGTGCTGATGCCAGAAACTTTCGCCGGGGCCGCCGCGGGTGGCCGAGGGCGTTGCTATCTCGGTGATCTGGATGGGCTTGCCGAGCCGCGAGTAGCGATCGATCTCCTCGGCGAAGCGGAACAAATCGATCGCCGGCACCTGCTCCCTGCCGAGCACGTCGACGTAGCCTCCGTTGTAGAACTGAAGCCCGATCAGATCGCAGGGCACGTCCGCGCGCAATAGTTGTTCGGCATAGCCATATGGATCGGTCGACAAGTAGCTAATACGCCCGGCGCTGACTTGACTAATGAATGGGTAGTACTTTAGTGCTACATCTTCGCCCAACGGCAGGGCTAGATTGATCATTATCTGGCTCTGCGGGGCCAGCCGGCGAATCTCAGTCGCCGCCGTTTTGACCACGTCGATCATCGCGGCGCGATCGAGACCCCATTGCGCCCATGCCGCGTGGCCCTCGTTGTTCGCCTCCCAAATCTGCACGCGGTCCCCATAGTGGCCGACGATTGCGTCCACGCGCCTTCGCACAGCGGAGCGGATCGCGGCATGGTCGCCGCGCATCGGGCGCATGTAGGAGGGCATCTCCGCATCCGCCATCCAGACCAGCGCGTGGCCGCGGACTGTGAAGCCGCCGGCCGCCAGCACCGCGGGATCGAAGCCGCGATCGATCGCGCCGAAGTCGAACAGCCCGTCGCGCGGCTCGGTCCGCGCCCAGCTCAGGTACATGGTGGCGTAGTTGAGGCCGGCCGCGCGCATCCGCGCGATCGTGTCGGAGTCGTAGCCGTCGTTGAACGCACCGAACAAAAAGTCGAAGCGGCGCTGGCTTACCCGCACGCGCAGGTTGGGAAGCGGGCGATGATTTTCATCGCGCGCCTCGACGATCATGCGGCCGCGGCGGTTGCGGCGGATCGAATCGCGCGCCTCGGCCAGCACCTCGGCCTCGCTCGCGCTGAGCGCGATCGCCAGCGCGCGGCCGGCGATAATCGAGCGCCGCGCCGCGTCGCGAACGCTCGCGGCCTGGGCCATCAGCGTGTCAGCGGCGTCAAGCCCGCGCGCCGCATCGACGCTCGCGGCCACTCCGCCGTTGTGATCCGCGATCCAGCGCCGCGCCGCCGCGATCCGCGAGCGCGCGAGTTCCGGCACCAGCTCAATAGTCAGTGGCGCGCCGCGCGCAACCCGGTAGCCGCGCCCGCAATTGTCGGCGCGCAGCAGCAGCTTGCCGAAGCCCGGCACCGGCCACAGCACCTCGAGACTCATCGTCTCGTCGGGAGGAATCGCCACCAGGATCGGACCGAGGCCGTGCTGAACTCCGAGGCGCGGCGAGCCGCTGGAGTCGCGCGCGATCAGCGCCGGGCGCCAGGTGCGGAAGAACTCGACGCTGCTCAGCGGCGCGCCGCCGGCGTTGCGCGCGTCGATGCGCAGGTCGGCGTGATCGAAGCGGGCGACCCAGATACTCAGTCCCATGAGCGCTAACTGATTGATGAAGCAGATGCCGGCGGCCATGACCAAAGCCACCGCCGCCAGAGCCATTACGATCGTTCTCCGCACTTTCAACCTATCCGCCACAAGCGAGACACTGTTTAACTTTGCCACTCGAAACACAAGATGACTTAGCGGCGGAAACCGTTTTGCCTGTAGCAACAACTCGGCTTTGAGGTAAGATCCAGCCCGCACCCTCCCAGGAGCCGCCGCCTCAAGCGCGCAATCATGGTCCAGGACAGCACCTCATCGGAGCGCCACGTCAGTGGAGGCACGTTCGTCGGCCGCGAGCGCGAGATGGCGGAGCTGCGCGCGGGCTTCGAGAGCGCCGAGGGCGGCCGCGGACGCCTGTTCCTGCTGGCCGGCGAACCCGGAATCGGCAAGACGCGGATCGCTGACGAGCTGGCCGCGCACGCCAACGCTCGCGGCGCGGCTGTCGTATGGGGACGATGCTGGGAGGGCGGAGGCGCGCCCGCCTACTGGCCGTGGATCCAGGTGCTGCGCGGATGCGCGGGCGCGGAGCCCGCGCGGCTATCGAAGCCGCAGGAGCGGGCGCGCACGACATCGCGCAACTGGTCCCGGAGCTGCGCGGCGCGATCGCGGCGGCGGCCGACGCGCCCAGCGTGCAATCGATCGGCGCCGAGCAAGCCCGTTTCCGGCTCTTCGAATCAGTCACCACCGCGCTGTGTGGCATCGCGCAGAAGCAGCCGTTGATGATCGTGGTCGACGACCTGCACGACGCCGACGAGCCGTCACTGCAGATGCTGCGCTTCGTGGCGCGCGCGCTGCGCAGTGCACGGATTCTGATCGTCGGCACTTATCGCGACATCGAAGTGCGGCGCTCGGCGGCGCTGACCCAGTTAATCGGCGACGTGATTCGCGAGGGCTACCAGATGCCGCTGAGCGGGCTTAGCCAAGATGAAGTCGCCCGATTGGTTCGCTCGGAAGCGGGCCGCGCGCCCAACGAGCGCCTGGTCTCGACGCTCTACCAGGCGACCGCGGGCAATCCGCTGTTCGTCGAAGGGATGGTGCGGCTGATCGTTGCCGAGGGCAAGACCGACGCGATCGCGCGTCCGCTGTCGGCGGGACTCAACCTGCCCGACGGCGTGCGGGGCGCGATCCAGCAACAGCTCAAGTCGCTCTCCGGCGCGGCGGTAAGCGCGCTGACCAACGCGGCTACCCTCGGCAACGAATTTGATTTGAGGATCGTCGCGCGCATTTCGGCGGCGTCCGAGGACCAGTTGCTCGATCTCATGGACGAGGCAATGGAGGCGGGAATCATCGTCAAGGTGCCGGGCGCGCTCGGGCGCTATCGATTTTCCCACGCGCTGGTCCGCGACGGCCTGTACCAGGAACTCGCTCCTTCGGCGCGGATGCGCCTGCACGCGAAGATCGGTGAAGTTCTCGAGCTGCAGTACGCCTCCGATCCCGAGGCGCATCTGGCGGAACTCGCCTATCATTTCGCGCACGGGCTGCAGGCGGGCAGCGCCGACAAGGCTATCGACTACGCAGTCCGCGCGGGCCGCGCCGCCAATTCGGTGCTCGCATATGAAGACGCGTTGCTGCATTGGCAGACCGCGCTCGACCTGATGGAAAAGAACGGCGCGCCCGCGCAACGCCGCGCGGAATTGCTGGTCGAGCTCGGCGACGCGGCCGCGACTGCCGATCGTCCCAGGAGCGTCGAGTACCTCGAGGCCGCGCTGCGTCTTTACGAAGGCCTGGGGATGATGGTGAACGCGGCCGAAGTTCATACCCGCCTCGGCACCGCGCTCTCGCTGATTTCGCCGGTCTGGAACATCCCGCGTGCCCTCGAACATCTGCGCAAGGCCGAGACGGTGCTGCGGCAGGGGCCGGAGTCGGCGTCGCTGGGATATTTGTACATCGGGCTTGCGATGGTCTCGGAGCAGACGGTCGATATCGGCCAGGGACTCTATGCGTCGCGGCAGGCGATGGAGATCGGCGAGCGGCTCGGCGACGAAGCGATCTGGACCGAGGCCGCCGTCCAGCACGCGACCTACCTGCTGAGAAGCGGGCGGCTGCGCGAGGCGTTTGAGCTTTTCGACGCGGCGTGGGAGAAAGCCGACCGTCTCAACGTGGGCTTCAATGCCGCATGGCTCGGCGGATATGCGCGGATGGCGCTGTGGGATCCGCTCGACGCGATACGCTGGTATCAGCGCGAACTGGCCACGCCGCGAGTGGCGCAGGCGCCGTTCGTGCGCGACATCCTGAGCGGCTCGCTGATCCTGGAGAAGGCGTTCGCGGGCGAGATGGACTTCGTGCGCGTGCTCATCACCGAACCGGTCAGCGGATTCCTGGGCGGGTCGCTATCGTGGTACGAGGGCGATTGGGAGCGCGCCGAGGCGGTCAGCGTCGAAGGACTTGAAGAAGCGATTCGCACCGGCAGCCGCGACGAACAGTTCAACTACAAGTGGCTGCTCGGACGGTTCATGTACGGCACCGAGCGCTACGACCGGGCGCAGTCGATGTTCGAAGACGCGGTCGCGATCTGCCCCGACGGCCGCCATTGGTTGTGGGAGATGCTCGCGCGGCCGGACCTTGCCGCGAGCTACGCCGCGACCGGAGACCTGGAGCGCGCGGAAGAAAATCTGAGCCGCTGCCGCGAAATCATGGCGGCGGGTGAGGACTGGCGCGGGATGGTAGGCAATTTCGCGCGTGGAGCGGCGGCGGTCGCGGCGGCGCGCGGTCGTCGCGAGGAAGCCGATCGCGAGTTCGAGCGCGCGATCGCGAATTTCCGCAAGTATCAGACGCCGTGGGAGGAGGCGCAGACGTTCGTCTCGTGGGGCCGGGCGCTCATCGGCCTCGGCGATCGCGAGGCGGCGTCGGAAAAGCTGGACACGGCGGCCGAGATGTTGCGGCGCCTGGGCGCGGGCCAACGATGGTTCACCTGGGTAGAGGCATCGCGCGGCGAGGCTCGCCGGCAACCTGGGAGGTTGACAGATAGCGAGGTGGCAACCTCGAAGCCGGAAGCGGTTCCGGATGCGGCGGGATCGGGCAGAGAGGCCGTTTTGCGAAAGGAAGGCGAATACTGGACCGTCGCGTGGGACGGAAAAGTGTCGAGAATCAAGGACATTAAGGGACTCGCGTACCTGACGCGCCTGCTCCGCTATCCGCATCAGGAGGCGCACGCGCTCGACCTCGTCACGTCAACCGAGGCGTTGGCAACCTCCGTCGCCCTACCCGAAAACCCCGCCGATCCAGAAAAAATCGCGATCAGCGAGAATCGCGCCGAAAGCGAGGGGCTCAGCCGCGGAGGGCTGGGCGACGCTGGCGCGATGATCGACGCTGCCGCGAAGGCCGACTATCGCCGCAAGCTCGTCGAGCTGCGCGAGGACCTGGACGAGGCGCACGAGCGCGGCGACGTTGCGAGAGCCGAGCGTGCTAAGGACGAGATCGAGGCGCTGGAGCGCGAACTCGCACGCGCCGTGGGACTCGGCGGACGCGATCGCCGGGCCGCGTCGGCGGCGGAGCGAGCGCGCCTAAACGTGCAGCGCTCGATCAAGACGGCGATCGAGAGAATCGGCGAGCATCACGCGGAGCTCGGACAAATCCTCACGCGGACCATCCGCACCGGGAACTTCTGCTCGTATGTCCCCGATTCGCGCGTGCCGATCGACTGGAAGCTCTAGCCGCATAGCGGCGCCGATTTGACGGCGCCCGCTCAGCATCGCGTCACTGCTGCTGCGACGGGTCCAGGTCTCCGAGATCGTACGCGGGAAACGAACCGATGCGATTTGCCGCGGCCGGCGTGGCTTCCGGCACCATGGCGCACAGCATCGCCGGGACCATCGGAATGCACGATGCGCCGGTCGCGATCACCAGGGCGGCTGCGATCGCCGCGTGCATCGTGGCCACGCCCCAGGCCTGGAGATTCGGGAGCATCGTAAGCGGCAGCACATCGCCAGCGATGATCTTGATCGCCCACAGGATTCCGGCGCGAATCGTGTCGGTGGCCCAGGCTTTGGTGTGCATCTTCAAGTTCATGGTACTTTCTCGGATGACGTTTTGAAGCGAGAGGGATCCCGTGTCACCGGGATCCCCCGGATGATGCTCCGCTAGAGCGCGAGGCACGCCAGCAGCAACACGACCCAGATAAGCGCAATTATTCCAAACGCCATGCGGGTCGGATCGTCATGGTGGGAACTGTTGGTTTCGATAGCTGCCACCGGCGCGGTAAATCTCGCGTCGTTCAGCGCGTTAACGCTCGCTTCGTTGCTCATGGAAGTCATGGCGTCGTCCTCCTTGTCCTTGGTGCTCACACCAATCAGGCGTTAAATCGGGCTGAACAATTGGGTACAAAGCGAATGAACAATTGTTCCGGCGACCGAACGAAGGGTTCTGTCGTGGATGAGGGACGGTACGTTTGCCGAGGTCTAAAGCTGAAAACCCGCAGCAATTACGCGGCAAATCAGGACGAAAGGCTGACGTCAGCCGGCGGCCGCGCACTCGTCAGCAGCGCCTCGTATTGCGGCGTGCCGCTGGTAATCGCAGGAGGTCCGCTGAAGGTGTATTGCCACAGGTTCTCGCCATAGTTCACCGTGACCCCGAGCACCGGGTAGAACTCCGCCTTGGCGCGCTGCACCGACGCCTCGCCCGATTTGAGTGTGGCGACGCGCGAGGCGAGGTCCGGCCGCAGCTTCATCGCGTCGTCTATGAGCTGGTCGACCTCGGCGCCGAGCGAACTCGGCAGCGGCTGGGTCTGATCTTGGGACAGTACGGCGCCCGCGAGGCCCCATAGCGGGCGGCCGCGACGCGTGCGGACTGCCACGCCCGGCTCGTGTTCGGATTGTGGGTGAGTGCGACGTCGATCAGCGCGACCAGGATCGCGCAGGCCGCGCGGCCAAGCGTCCGCATCATCCGCGGATGCTACCATCTGATCGGGTACAACCATCTCGTCAGACGCGACCGGCGGTGTGCGGCAGACCTCGCGCGCGCGGCGCTCCCGGCTTGATTCTTCATATTCCAGTTCCATCGCGGGGATTTATTGTGAGTCCTCATATTGGCTCCCAATGGTACCGGCTTGTAGGCTCTACGACTCCGGCTGCGGATGCGGATGAGCGCCGAATTTTCATCGTGCATTTGTACAGGTTCATGCGTACAATTCTGGGCGGCATGCGAAATTCGCGCTCGAGGCTGCTCCTGCCTCTCCGCTGGGCTCCGATCCTCTCGCTCGCGTTGATCGACCCCGTCATCAATATAGCGGGCGCGAATTTTCCGAGCTGGCTGTTGTGCGCGATCGCCGGTGCCGTGCTGACCGCCGCGATTCGGCCGTTGTTCGTCGCGCTTCGCATCGAACCCTATCTCGGGCCGCTCCTGGTCGTATACTTGAGCCTCGCGATTGTCATCGGATGCACGATCTGGCTGATACTTTTCAACCGGATCTGAAAAGAGTGGCATGGTATGGCGGCGGAACCGGCGGTAGTCGAGCTCGGTGAAGAACCCGAAGCTGGTCCCATCAGGCGGCTGGTGGGCCGCGTGCTGGGGCTGGTGCTTATCGTCGCCGCGCTGGTGATGGGGATCTACGTCGCGCGACTCTACTACGTATATCCGCGCACCGACGACGCTTACGTCCGCGCCAATATCGTTGGAATCGCGCCGCATGTTAGCGGCCCGATCACCGAGCTGCCGATACACGACAACCAGTACGTCACGAAGAACGAGCTGCTGTTCGTGGTCGACCCGCGTCCCTACAAATCCGCGCTCGACACGGCGGTGGCAAAGCTTCATCTCACCGCGCTTGAGATCGACGCGCTCAATGACTCGATCCGCGCGGCGCGCGCCAGGGAGATCCAGCGCCAGGCCGACGCCGCATACGCCAAGCAATATCTGAGTCGGATCACGCCGTTGCTCGAGCGCCATTTCGTGACCGCCAACGACGTGGTGAATGCGCGGAGCAAGGTCGCGGAGCTGCAGGCCTCAGTCGACGACGCACACAACGAAGTGCGGCGCGCGGAAAAAGATCTCGGCCAGTTCGGCGACGTCAACGCTCGCCGGCAGGCGGCCGAAGCCGCGGTCTACTACGCCAAGCTCAACGTCGACTACTGCTACGTGCGTGCGCCCTTCGACGGGTACATCACCAACCTGAATATCGCCGTCGGCCAGTACGGCAACGAGGGCCGCCAGGTGTTGAGCATGGTCGACAACCGCACCTGGTACGTCCTGGCGAATTTCCGCGAGACCTTCCTCGCCAACATCCGGCCGGGAATGGAGGTGGAAGTGTACCTGCTCAGTTATCCGAGCCATCGCTTCCACGGCCGAGTGCAGGGCGTAGGATGGGCGCTCTACCAGGAGAATGGCGGTACCGTCCAAGGCCTGCCGCAGGTTGAACCGACGCTCAACTGGGTAAGGCTCTCGCAACGCTTCCCCGTGCGCATCACCCTGCAAGATCCGGATCCCAATTTCCCCTACCGGATGGGCGCGACCGCGGTGGTCACGATCCAGGGATATCAGCATTGAGCTCGCGCTCGCCCGTTGCCAAGCCGTTTTTGTATCCGCGCGTCGAGCCGCACCCTGCGCAAACCTCCTCTGGATTGTCGGCCTGGTTTACCTGGGCGGGGAAACTGCTCGCCGAGGAACTAGCGCCACGCCCGCGTCGATTCAGGACCTCAGCGCGGTGGGCAGTAATCGGAGCAATCGGCGCCGGCCTTGTGGCGGTCTGCCATGTGCATAGTGCGCTCGGTCCGTACGCGGTGTGGTTGATGATCGGGGAGGCGCCGATGCTGTCATACGGCAGGGCAGCAACCTATCTGGTGGCTTCGGCGCTGATCCTCGCCGCGGCGGTGCCGCTGGCCGGAATCCTGGTGGAGGCGCCATGGCTGCTACTCCCATTTATTGGCCTCTTCACCCTGGTTTCCACCTATCTTGTGGTTACGCGCAAGCTCAGTCCTTTTGGCCTTTTAATGCAGGTACTGGTGCTCGACGGTTTTTACGGAGCGGTCTTTGCGCCGCAAGAGTTCGCCTCGGCCACTGCTTCTGCCTACGGCGCCTGCGTGATTGCCTTCATTCTGGTCGCCGCGTTCGACAACTTCATCTGGCCTGACCCCGCCGAAGCGATCCTGTTGGAATCGATCTCGGGGAGCGTTCGCCGCCAGCGTGATCGGTTTGTAGCGGGAACGCGATTCTTTCTGGACCAAACGGCGATACGGCCCCCTGAACCCAGGCTATCCTCCGAGATGCCACAGCAGTTGAAGATTCTCGATCGGGCCGTAGTTGAGGGCATATCGTTGAATCGCCGGGCGATCCTGGTGGCGGCGATCACGCGCGCGGAACGGTTTCATATCCTTACGAGTCGGCTGGCATCCGTGGTGCGGGAAGAGGTGTCGCATCAGGTTCGGGCGTTACTGCATCCGGAACTTGACGACGCATGCAATGCGATCGCGGCGGCGATGGACGAGATCGCACGGAACCCGTTGATCGGCAGCGATCCCGATCTGCCGCCAACTCCCGCAGCCGCTCACGTCACCCGCGCGATGCAGGCCCTGGGGGCCCGGACCATCGAGTTGCGTCCTCAGTACATCGGCTGGGCCAGCGCCGCTGAGGTGGTGAACTTGGGCGCCTTCACGGAGGTCATTACCAGCTTCGCCGGGCTGATTGAGCGATTCCTCGAATCGGCGCCGCCGGCCGCCAGGCCGGGTCCCGCCCCTAAGTCGGCGCCAGCTCGAGATCCGGCGACGGTCCGTTACAGCTATAAGGTCGCACTTAGCATAGTGACCGCCTATTCTGTCGGCCTATTCACGCAACAAGCGGATCTGACCACAATTCTGACTACCACTATCATTAGTGGCCAGCCTACCTATGGCGCGACAGTGCGCAAGATGGTCCTGCGGAATATCGGCGCTTTGCTGGGCGGCGCGATCTCGCTGCTGGCGATCATACTCGTGACCCCCAACTTCGACACTGTTCTATCCTACATGCTGGCGGTGTTTGTGGTTCTGTTTATCTCCGCCTATGCCTCGTTGAGCAGCGGACGCGTCGCCTACGCAGGCAAGCAGATAGGCGTGACCTTCATGTTGGTCTTCGCGGGATTGAGCCCGGCGCGGGATATTTATTCGCCGCTGTGGCGCATTTGGGGCATTCTGCTCGGGACCATCGTCACGATGGGCGTCTTCTTCCTGCTATGGCCAGAGTACGCCGCCGACTCATTGCTGCCGCGGCTGTGCAGGGTGCTTCGGGATACGCTGGCGCTGATGCCGGGAAGTTCGGCCACTAATGATCAGAAAACCATCGAGCGAACTGTGAATGAGATCACCACACTGCTGCCCGAGATTCTGGAAGTCGCTGATGACGCCCGGATGGAAGGGCGCCGGAGTCTTATCGACCATGAGGCAGTGGTACAGGCCGCCAGCCGTCTTCGGAGGATCACCACCTGGACCAGCACGATGGCAAAGTGGAGCTTGTTTACTCCGTTGCCCCGCCTCGACGACGAAACTGAAGCGGCCCATGAGGCGACGCTGGCGGCGATGCATCGGCAGCTCGAAGCATGGCTGGCCTTTTACGAGAGCAACCAATGGCGCAGCCGCCGGGCGGCGCAGGCGCTGGGGGCCCGGTACTCGCGCGACGAAATGGCAGAGCCGCTGAAGGATTTGGAAAATCGGCTCGGGGAAAACGCATTCGCCCGAATTTCCTCGTGGACGTTTGAACAACGACGGCAGATGCTGGCCCGCGTGCAAGCTCTGCACCGGCTGGAGATTCTGTTCTTCGAGCTGAATGCCGATCTGTCGATGGTGCCCGGTGCGCCTTCGCCGGCGGCACTCGTGAGCGCCACGCAACCAAGCCGCCAGTACTCGTAAGCTGGGTGTGGATTTGGTACTGATCCCGCCATTTTATCGTTGGCTAATTTGCGCTAAGAAAATAGCCGATGGACCTTCCGCAGCAACTTTCAGAGGCATGGGAATCTGTTCGCCATACGTGGATCAACCTGGTGGGGTTCCTCACCGATCAGTGGGTAGATCTTTCGGCCACCGAAAAAATACTCGCACTGGCCGCGGCGGCGATAGCGATACTTTTTTTCGGCCACACTTCTGAAAATAATGTTCTGACTGTCCTCTGCTACGTCTTCGGGCTCGTAGTCCTGTCCATCTGCGGCGCGATGATATTTGGCGTCATGACCTGAACTATCCAGGTAGCTTCGCGGCGGACCATATGTTAGGTTGCCGAATCGACGAGAGGTTACGCATTCCCCATGGCACCCAAAGACCTGAGATATTCCACGACGCCCCGTGGGAGTGCGTCCATGACGCTCGATGATCATTGAATAGCTAATCGATCTCGCGTCACTAAGGCGGCCACGGATACGGCGACGGCGGTATCTGTGGCCGCTTTGTTTTTTCTCCGGCCACTGTCCGCCCGACCCCAACCCTGCTCAAGGCGAGGACTGCGATGCTGGTTGAAGTGAAACATCTGACCAAGACCTTCGGCGATTTCACCGCCGTCGACGACGTCTCGTTCGAGATCGAGCGCGGCGAGATCGTCGGCCTGCTGGGTCCCAACGGCGCCGGCAAGACCACCACCATCCACATGATCCTGGGCCTCATCACGCCCAGCGCCGGTGAGATCCGAATCTTCAACAAGCCGTTCGCCGCGCATCGCGAGGAAATCCTGCAGGACATGAACTTCACCTCGCCTTACGTCGCGTTCCCGTACCGGCTGACGGTGTATGAGAACCTGGCAGTGTTCGCGCGCATCTACGGGATCCCGGACGCGCAGCGGAAAATCGCCGAGATGCTCGAGCTGTTCGACATCACCAAGCTGCGCGACAAGCCGATCGCGCGGCTCTCCTCCGGCGAAAACACCCGCGTTGGCCTGTGCAAGGCGATGCTCAATCATCCCAGGCTCCTACTCCTCGACGAGCCGACCGCCTATCTCGATCCAGAGATCGCCGCACAGGTGAAGCAGGTGATGCTCGAGGCGCAGCGCGAGTTTGGCACCACGATTCTCTACACCTCGCACAACATGTTCGAGGTCGAGCGGATGTGCGATCGGATCATTTTTTTGCATCGCGGGCACGTGATCGCGTGCGGCAGTCCTATCGAGATCACGCACAAGATCCTCAAGGAAGAGCGCGACGAGCCCGCCCTGGAGGAAGTTTTCCTCCGCGTCGTCAAGGAGGCACGGGCAACATGAAGACCAATCGAATCGCCGGCGTGATGATGCGCCATTACTTCGAGGCCAAGCGCAACTTCGATCGCATCACCGACATGGTCTACTGGCCGGTGCTCGACATCATCGTGTGGGGCTTCTTCACGATTTACCTCGCGCACGGCAATCACATGGGGCCCAACCTCGCGAGCTTCCTGCTCGGCGCGGCGATCCTGTGGGGTCTCTTCTTCGCCTTCCAGCGCGACATGGCCGTCGGCTTCCTCGACGAACTGTGGTCGCGCAATCTGATCAACCTGTTCTCGACGCCGCTGACGGTGTGGGAGTACATGACCGGCCTGGTGCTGGTGAACCTGGTCAAAGTGGCGGTGGGCTTCGGCGCCGCCGCGACCATCGCGTACGCCTGCTATGCGTTCAACATTTTTCCAATGCTGGTGGAGTTCCTGCCCTATATCGCCAACCTGATGCTGTTCGGGCTCGCGCTCGGAATCGTGATCACGGGCATGATCTTCCGCTTCACCACCAGGATCCAGGCGTTGGCCTGGAGCTTCGCCGGATTGCTGCAGCCGGTGTCGTGCGTGTTCTATCCGTTGAGCGCACTGCCGCGATGGCTCGCCGCGATCGCGTGGATGCTGCCGACCACGCACGCATTCGAGGGGATGCGCCAGATTCTTGCCGGGCGCGGCTTTTCAGAGCTGCACTTCTGGTGGGGACTCGGGCTGAACGCGACCTACTTCGTACTCGCGATCTTTTTCTTCCGCTGGATTTTCGAAGCGTCGCGCAATCGCGGGCTATTGGTGAAGCTGGAGTAGTATGGGATCGCGCGCCCTCGCTGGGCGCGCGGTTTTCAACTGGGGGGAGCCTTCGCCTGATCGAACTTGCGGTCTGGTGCCGGACTACTGCAACGATGCCGACGCGTTCTTCACCATCAGGCGATCTTCGTCGTCGGTCTCACCGGGACGCCGCAGGCAAATTCCCTCGAGCCATCGATCCGTCACTTCGTCGGACAATGCGACTCCGCCCTTATCGACCGCCCAGGTGCGCCGATTGAGCGTGGTCTGCACGAAAGCTCGTCCGCAACTGCGGCAGGTAAAGGCAAGCCGGGAACCTCCGCCCGCGACGACCGATTCGATCGTCCTCACCTTCCAATCATGGGTTCTCCAGGCCGGGATTCCGTCCGTCGGCATACTGCCTCCTGAGTCCTTTTTATTTTGTGGCCGGTCGCTGCGTTTCGTTCGATGCGCGATTGCTGAAGTGCGCGATTCCTATCGCTCGGCAACTCGGGTCGGGCGATTGGCGGAGCGATTGCGCTTGCGCGCAGGACGCTCGCCGGGTGCGGCTTCGTCCTTGGGCCTGCGCTGATCGACCTGGAGCTTGCGGCCTTCCAGTTCCATATCGTTGAAGTAGCCCGCGGCGCTGATCGCCTCGTCGAAATCGCTCATCTCCACGAAGCCGAAGCCTCGCGAACGGCCGGAAATTTTGTCCGTGATCACCAACGCGCCGCTGACCTTACCGACCTGGGAAAACAGAGTCCGGAGATCCTCCTGCGTGACCGAGTCCGCGAGATTACCGACATATACTCTGGGCACGTGGTTTCCTCCGTTGCTGATGATCGGTTCAGGAACGCACAGATCGGCAGGGCGCGCCGAGTCGCTGGCGGCCCGTCGCGAGCCGCTCGTATGTATGTGAGATAACCGGGCGGCCATCAGGTGGCCGCCCGGTCTGATATTCTTCTACCAGCGTTTTCCGCCGCCACCGCGACGGTCTCCGCCCCCGCCTCCGCCGCCGCCACCACTACGGCCGCCGCCGCCACCGCCGAAGCCGGATTCACGCGGCTTCGCTTCGCTGACCTTGATGTTGCGGCCCTTGAGCTCGGTTTCGTTCAACGCCGAAATCGCCTTCGAGGCTTCCTCCGCGGTGGCCATCTCCACAAAGCCGAAGCCCTTGGACTGGCCGGAGAACTTGTCGGTGATCACGGCGACGCTTTGCACCGTGCCATGCTGTGCGAACAAGTCCTCGAGATCGTTGTTGGTGACCGAGTAGGCCAAATTGCCTACATACAATTTACTGGGCATCATTGCCCTCCATAAGAATGTGCCGGGAAGCTCTCGAACAGAAAACCTGGAACCAATTCCCAAGTTTAGATGAAAGGACGCATCCGAGCGTTGTTACAGAAGCATTCTATATACTTTGCGAGCTCAGCGATAGAGGCCCCAATCACGCCCCCGATTCGCAGCCTGATATTTAGGCGATCCGGCGTTCCCGCGCGATCGCGCCTGCGGCCGCAAGTTCCCCGCAGGTTCCGGTTGACCGGAGGCCCCTGCTCGGCTTCTAATGCCCCACATGGCTGGGATTGTTTCCTACGGCTCCTATATTCCGTACCGGCGGCTCAAGCGGGCCGCGATCGCGCAGGTGCTGGCGGGCGCGCCCGCCGGAAAAGGCGAGCGCGCAGTCGCGTCCTTTGACGAGGACAGTGTTTCGATGGCGGTCGAAGCAGTGCGCGACGCGATCCGCTTCGCACCCGCGGGCGGATTCGACGCGCTCGCCTTCGCCACCACCACGCCGCCCTATGGTGAGAAGCTCAATGCCGCGCTGATCGGCGCCGCTGCGCGTCTCCCGCCGAGATCCGCGCCGCCGATCTTACCGGTTCGGTGCGCGCCGGACTCTCCGCGCTGATGCAGGCGGCCGACGCCGTCGCGAACAGCAACCGCCGCGCGATCGCCGTGATGGCCGACGCGCGCCTCGGCGCGCCCGAGGGCAAGGCCGAGCAGCAGAACGGCGACGGCGCCGCGGCCTTCGTGATCGGATGCGATCACGTCATCGCCGACATCGTCGCGAGCGCCTCGATCACGCGCGAGCTGCTCGACACCTGGCGCGCCCCCGACGAGCGCTTCTCTCATTCATGGGAAGAGCGTTTCACGCTGACGCAGGCGCACGCGCCGCTCCTGATCCAGGCGATTCACAACGTGCTGGCGCGCGCGAAGGTTGCTCCCGGTGATCTCGCCAGGATCGTGATCGACGCGCCCAATCCGCGCGCCGTCGATGAGATCGTTCGCGCCCTGAAGCTCGACCCCGCGAAACTCGCCGATCCGCTCGCGCTCACCGTCGGACAGACCGGCGCCGCGCACGCGAGCCTGACGCTGACCAGCGTGCTGCCCGCCGCCAAGCCCGGCGATCTGATTTTGCTCGCGACGGTTGCCGACGGCGCCGACGCGATCCTGCTGCGCGCCACCCCCGCGATCGCATCGTTCAAGCCCGCGCGCTCGGTGGGCAAGATGATCGAGTCCAAGGGCGACGTGTCCTACGGCAACTATCTCAAGTGGCGCGAAATTCTCCCGACCGAACCGCCGCGCCGTCCCGATCCCGAGCGCCCCGCCGGTCCGCCCATGATGCGCTCGGAGACCTGGAAGTTCGGCTTCGTCGGCTCGCGATGCACCGCGTGCGGCACGCCGCAGCTTCCGCCGCAACGGGTATGCGTCAAGTGCCGCGCCCACGACAAGATGGAGCCTTACGAGTTCGCCGATCGCTCCGCGAAGATCGCGACCTATGCCATCGACCGCCTCGCCTATTCGCTCAATCCCCCTACCGTCAACGTCGTGATAGACTTCGACGGTGGCGGCCGCTTTCTGTGCGAGATGACCGACTGCGAGCCGGCCAAGGTCGCGATCGGCGATGAAGTGGAAATGACGTTCCGCCGCCTGTTCACCGCGGGCGGCGTTCACAACTACTTTTGGAAGGCGCGCCCCAAGCGCTAGCCGCGAGGAGAACCGCACAATGGCAAGCAAAGGAATCAAGGACCGCGTCGCGATCATCGGGATGGGATGCACCAAGTTCGGTGAGCATTGGGACAAGGGCACCGAAGACTTGCTGGTCGACGCCGCCTACCAGGCCTTCGAGTCGGCCGGCGTCACCCCCGACGACGTCGACGCGTACTGGCTCGGCACGATGGGCTCGGGCATCTCGGGACTCACGCTCTCAGAGCCGCTCAAAATTCAGTACAAGCCCGTCACTCGCGTCGAGAATATGTGCGCGACCGGCTCCGAGGCGCTGCGCCAGGCGTGCTATGCGGTTGCCGCCGGCGCGTTCGACATGGCGATGGCGATCGGCGTCGAGAAGCTCAAGGACTCCGGCTTCTCCGGGCTGGTCGGCAGCAGCCCGCCCAACGACGGCACCGAGGGCAGCATGACTGCGCCGGCATCGTTCTCGCTGCTCGCGCCTGCCTACTTCAAAAAGTACGGCCTCGATGCCGAGAAGGGCAAGGACGTGCTCTCGCGCATCGCGTGGAAGAACCATCACAACGGCGCGCGTAATCCCAAGGCGCAGTTCCAGAAGGAAGTATCGATCGAGACCATCAGGAACTCCCCGAAGATCGCCGACCCGCTCGGCATCATGGATTGCTCCGGCGTCTCCGACGGCTCCGCCGCCGCGATTGTGGTCCGCGCCGAGGACGCGCACAAGTACTGCAAGAATCCGATCTACATCAAGGCGCTGTCGTTCGTGGCAGGCCCCGGTGAGGGACCGCTGTCCCAGGAATACGACTTCACGACCTTTCCCGAAGTCGTCGCCACCGCGCGCGACGCCTACGCGCAGGCCGGCATCACCCGGCCGCGCGAGCAGGTCAGCATGGCCGAGGTGCACGACTGCTTCACTCCCACCGAGCTGGTGCTGTACGAGGACCTGGGCTTCAGCCCGCGCGGGACCGCATGGCAGGACGTGCTCGACGGCTTCTTCGATCTCGAGGGCAAGCTGCCGGTCAATCCCGACGGCGGCCTCAAGTCGTTCGGACATCCGATCGGCGCGTCGGGCCTGCGCATGATGTACGAGATGTGGCTGCAGTTCCGCGGCGAAGCCGGCCAGCGTCAGATCAAGGACCCGAAGATCGGGCTAACGCATAACCTGGGCGGCGCGCCCGGTCGATGCGTCAGCTTCGCCTCGGTGGTCGGCCGCTCGATCGGCTGATTGGCTGATCCCGATCTCGCGAGTCGCGCGCAGTAAATCTATTGCGCGCGAACTCGCGAGACTCGGGTGCGCGCGTGACACTGCCGCCGTTCTCATCGCGGGAACGGCTCTTCAGGAGAATATACGATGCATGATCTGGTAATTCGTAATGGCAAAATCGTCGACGGCACCGGCGCCCCCGCGTTCACGGGCGACGTCGCGATCGACGGCGGCATCATCACCAGCGTCGGCGGCAAAGCCGGCGCGGCACGGCGCGACATCGATGCGGCCGGCCTCCTCGTCACGCCGGGCTTCGTCGATATCCATACCCATTACGACGGCCAGGTCACCTGGGATCCTTATCTCACGCCCTCCTCATGGCACGGCGTCACCACGCTGGTGATGGGCAACTGCGGCGTCGGCTTCGCTCCCGTCGAGCCCGGCAAGCAGGAGTTCCTGATCGGCCTGATGGAAGGCGTCGAGGACATCCCCGGCGCGGCGCTGGCCGAAGGGATTAAGTGGAACTGGGAATCGTTCGCCGAGTACCTCGATGCGATCGAGTTGATGCCGCGCACCGTTGACATCGGCACCCAGGTGCCGCATGGATCGGTGCGCGCGTACGTGATGGGCGAGCGCGGCGCGCACAACGAAGAGGCGACCGAAGAAGACATCGCGCGGATGGCCGTAATCGTCCGCGACGCGCTCACCGCCGGCGCGCTCGGATTTTCGACCTCGCGCACTTTGCTCCATCGCGCCAAAAACAAGGAATACGTCCCCGGCACCTTTGCCAGTGAAGCCGAGCTGCTCGGCATCGGCCGGATGCTCGGCGTCGCCGGGCACGGCGTCTTCGAGATGGCATCCGACATGGCCGGCCCCGACGCGACCATGGAATGGATGGGCAAGCTGTCGAGCGAGACCGGGCGTCCGATCACGTTCGCGATGGCGCAGGTCGATCACGATCCCGACGGCTTCCGCCGCATGCTCGACAAGGTCAAGCGCTTCAACCGCGGCGGCGCCCATCTGGTCCCGCAAATCTCGGCGCGCCCGACCGGCATCCTGATGGGCCTCGAGGGCTCGCTGCACCCGTTCATCACCCATCCGACCTATCGCTCGATCGCCGACCTCCTGATCGACGAGCGCGTAGCGCGGATGCGCGATCCGGAAATCCGCCGCCGTATCCTGTCCGAGGAGCCCGCCACCAAAGAGCGAGTCGCTCGTCACCTGATGAGCAATTTCACCAAGTTCTTCGCGCTCGGCGATCCGCCCAACTACGAGCCCGATCGCGAGTCCAGCATCGCCGCGCGCGCGGCGCGCGAAGGCCGCCGCCCCGAAGAGCTCACTTACGATCTGCTGCTCGAGCGCAATGGCCGCGAGCTGCTCTACATGCCGCTCTCCAACTACGCGGCCTACAACCTCGACTCCACGCGCGAGATGCTCACCGACCCGGCCACCATGGTCGGCCTCAGCGACGGCGGCGCGCATTGCGGCGTCATCTGCGACGCCAGCATGCCGAGCTACCTGCTAACCCACTGGGTGCGCGATCGGATTCGCGGCGAGAAGCTCAGCGTCGAGTTCGTCATCAAGCGCCAGACCTCCGACACCGCGCAGCTCTATGGTCTGAAAGATCGCGGCGTGCTCGCGCCCGGAATGAAGGGCGACGTCAACGTGATCGATCTCGATGCGATGCGCCTGCATCCGCCCGAGATGGTCTTCGATCTGCCCGCCGGCGGCCGCCGTCTCATCCAGCGCGCCGACGGCTATCGATACACCGTGCTCAGCGGCGAGGTGACCTACCGCAACGGCGAGCCGACCGGTGCGATGCCGGGCCGGCTGGTGCGCGGCCCCCAAAGCGCGCCGTCTGCATCGCCCGCGTCACCAGGCACCTCGGCCTGAACGCCGCACATCGGCTCCCATGGCTATCAGCATCCGCCGTGGCATTCGCGATGACGCCGCATTCATCGGCTGGGTGATGCTCGCGGCGTCGCGCGGCCATCGTCCGCTCGGCGTCTGGGACGTCATGATCGGCCTGGACGAGGCTGGATGCCTCGACTATCTCACGCGCCTCGCGCGCGCGGAACCCCGCTCGCTCTGTCACTACGAGAGCTACTTGGTCGCTGAAGTCGACGGCCGTCCCGCCGCCGCCCTGTGTGGCTTCGCGACCGGCGACGGCGGATGGGTCACGGTCGGCGACGCGGCCGCCAACGTGACGCGCGATTTGAAATTCACGCCCGAACACCAGGCCCGCACCCAGCAGCGCAGCGCTGCGATCTGGACCTGCTTCATGCCCGACGCCGCCGACTGGGCCGTCGAGAACGTCGCGACGCTGCCGCAATATCGCCGCCGCGGTCTGGTCGACGCGCTGATGAGCCGGATGCTGGACGAGGGACGCAAACGCGGATGCCGCCGCGCACAGATCACAATTTTTATCGGCAACGACCCCGCTCAGAAGGCCTACGAAAAGGCCGGCTTCAAAGTCTCCGACGAGCGCCGCAACGCCGACTTCGAAGCTCTCCTCGGCACCCCCGGCTTCCGCCGCCTGACCCGCGCCCTGTAACACTCAAGGATCGCGAGTACCTCCTCGGGAATCCAGGATGGTAGTAGGGAACCTCGTTCCCGCTCAATGAATCGGAAATCGTAGTGCCTCAGGCGACTTCGTCGCGCGCTCAAGCGGTCACGAATTGGGAGGCGCATTGAAGCCGTACTCGCGCATCGTTTTGCAGACCTGAATTTTGTATTCGGAGTAGTACTTGCTGCGTCCACGTTCCTGCGCGATGAGATGCTCCGGATGTTCGCGCCACGCTGCCAGCGCCTGCTCGTCTTCAAACTCGACCAGGATTAGTTGCTCGCCGTCGTCCGCGGCGTACCCCTTGATCGAAGCGAAGCCGGGCATCTTCTGCGCTATCGCGAGCAGCTTGGAGACCTCGGCGCCGTATTCCTTGTCCACCCCCGGCATCATGCGGTGCTTAAAGATGGTGACGACCATTGCAAACCTCGATAGTGTCTCAGTTTGATTGTTATCCTCGATCAGGTTTTCACAGAAAGCTCGGTTCCGCCCCTCAACGGCAGGAGAGTCGAAACAAAGCCGTTGCCCGGGCGCCGCACAAAGTCCAGATAGTCGGCGAAGCTTCCGGGAAAATGCCCCACATTATCGCAGACGACGATCGCGCCCTTGCGTAGCTGAGGCGCCATCAATTCGATGATGGGTCTGGCGAGTTTGGGGAAACCGTCCACCAGCAGAAAATCGACCGGGCCGCCGCAGTCTTTGAGCGTAACCAGGGCATCGCCCTCGCGCAGTTCAATCAGATCGGCAACTCCGGCTTCCGCGAAATGGTTGCGCGCATGGCGCGCCTTTTCGGCTTCAATTTCCGTCCCGATGACGAGGCCGCCGCCCTGGTCGCGCATCGCCGCGGCAAGGTAGAGCGTGGAAACCCCATACGACGTTCCGAACTCGACGGCCCTTCGGGCTTGAAGGCCGCGGCACAGCATATAAATCAACCAGCCTTGGCCCCGACCGATCGGAATCAGTTTGTCGCGGACATATTTTTCATCGGCATCATCCGCGCCTTTCGCATCCACCAGCCCCTTCAGGCCCCCCCACGCCAAGTGGGCGACCAGCCCCGGCATCTCCCGGCGCGCACGTGCGTGCAGCCGATCCAGGACATCATTGATCCGTCGATCCGTGATCGGATTCGAGGACGGTGGACGCATAGGTGGCTCCGAAGTTAGCTGCGACGACGATGAGCATTCAAATTAAAGGTTTCCCGATCTCCCAGTGATGGATCGACGACGCGGCCAACGCGCCAGCCGTATGGCTGGTCTGCGACAAGCCACACGACCTTGGCTCCGGCTTTGACTGCCCGTTCGAACGCGGCATCAGGATCGTCTGCAACCATCACTATCCGCGTCGTACTGCCGCCCAGAGATTCAGGGCTGAAATTCAAATTTTCAGGAGACTCGTCTGCCAGCCAGATTTCGCTTTCTCCGACGAGGAGTTGAGCAACAACTGCTCCCGATGGATCTTCGACATGGTTCAATTCCTTTGCTTCGAACGCCGCCTTGTAGAACTCGATTGCCTTCGCTCCGTTTCGAACCGAGAGCATTGGCGCGATGGTCGTGTTCCGTTTCTTCATATTTTCTCTCTCTGGTGCTCTTCCCATTCATCGACGATTCCGATCAAATCCTCAAGCGATAACAGATGATCAGTCACTGACTCCTGGGAATTGGCACACCGGGCCCAGCGCCCGATAGCCTCTCATCGGCGAGCATCGTCGTGTTCGGCACGCCAAGGCGGACCGAGCAACCCTTCGAACTTGAGCAGGCGATGGCTCGAACCGACGCGATCGAGCTGCTGCAATTTGCAGTATTGAAAACAATGCAAATTGGAAACTCACGCTCCAAACTCACTATAAAACATATGGTTTTCCTCGCTCTGGGCCGTGGCACGTCCAGTGCTCCTTATTTGCTGAGCAATGGCCAATAGCCACTTCGAACGAATGGGATGGCGAGGGGAATCACGATGAAACGCCGGCCAGTAAAGATGCCTCACAACTACTCGATCCAGGTCTTAGGCAAACTGCCGGGAATGTTCAGCCCCAAGCGCTACCTCTATCATTGTGTCCGCTGCAAATGGTCGTTCGTGATCAACGATAGCCGCCGCGGCGCAATAACCGCGGTCAACGCTGACGGCCGCCCGCTACCCGGCGAAGAAGCTAACAAGCGCATGCTCACCTTCCATCAAGGCCCCTGCCCCGAGCTTGCGGTGCTGATGGTCGAGTCAGACGCCGATGCAGGAGCGCGCCGAGCGGGCCGTCGAGCGCGAGCGGGTTGTCGACCGTCCCGCCGCCGACGCGTATTCGCCGCGGCCCACGCTTCGCCGCGCGTGATCATCTCTCTCGTTCGCACTAGCGTTTTTTCCCCGCGCCGAACGTCTCTGGCTCCATACGAGACTTGAGCTGGAGTCCCGGAATTTTCGCGGTTCCTTGATCTCAGGCTGACCTCTATAGTCAGTCGCTCGCCCGCGACTAGCCAATGCAAATCGCACATAGTTCAAAATGAAAGATTGCAAACATTATATTCGGCAATGCGATCGCGTTTTCCAACTGAATACTCAACGGAATTGGCGCGAATCAACTTCGGGCATAGTGCTTGCTCCCTGTTACAATCATGCTTGACCTCCTGGTAATCATCGCAACATTGCTGTTCTTCAGCATCGGCGTTGCCTACGTCTCCGGGTGCGAACGGCTTATGAGTACCTGGGAACTGATCCTCGGTTCCGTCGTGTCGCTCGCTCTCCTCGGGTACCTCGTGTACGCACTCCTGCGTCCCGAAGCCTTCTGATAGCCGGCACAACCAACATGCTGATGAATGCCACGCTGCAGGTGGGCGGACTCTTCTTCCTCGTCCTGCTGATTACCGTTCCGCTCGGCGCCTACATGAAGCGCGTGTTCAACGGAGAGCCGACTTTTCTGGATCCGGTGCTGCGCCCGATCGAGCGCACTATCTACCGCCTGTGCGGCATTCAATCCGGAACTGAAATGACCTGGGTCGAATACGCGATCAGCATGCTTCTGTTCAGCCTGGCCGGCATGCTGGCGATGTATGCGCTCGAGCGCCTGCAGGGAATTCTTCCGCTCAATCCGCAAAGCCTGCCCGCCGTTCCACCGGCGCTCTCTTTCAACACCGCTGCCAGTTTCACCACCAATACCAACTGGCAGGCATACGCGGGCGAGACCACGATGAGCTATCTCACCCAGATGGCGGGGCTCGCGTATCACAACTTCGTTTCCGCGGCGGCCGGCATCGCGATGGCGATCGCGATCGTCCGCGGCCTGGTCCGGCGCACCGCGAAAACCATCGGCAATTTCTGGGTCGATCTCACTCGCGCCACGCTCTGGATACTCCTTCCGGTCTCGATCGTGTTCGCGCTGGTGCTGGTCTGGCAGGGCGTGCCCGACAACTTCAGCCCCTACACGCACGTCAAAACCCTGGAAGGCGCCGAGCAGATCATCCCGCAAGGCCCGGTAGCCTCGCAGGAGATCATCAAGGAGTTCGGCACCAACGGCGGCGGATTCTTCAACGCCAACTCCGCGCATCCGTACGAGAATCCCACCCCGCTGTCCAACCTCCTCGAGATGCTCGCGATCTTCGCGATCGGCGCCGGACTCACCTACACCTTCGGCCTGATGGCGGGGGACACGCGCCAGGGATGGGCGCTGTTCGGCGCAATGGCGATCCTGTTTCTCCTCGGCGCCGGCGTCGCGATCTGGAGCGAGCAGCGCGGCAATCCGAACCTTGCTGCGCTCGGCGTCAACCAGACCGCATCCGCGACGCAGAGCGGCGGGAACATGGAAGGCAAGGAGACCCGCTTCGGGATCGTCGACTCGGCGTTGTGGGCGACCATGACCACCGACACCTCCTGCGGCGCGGTCAACTCGATGCATGACAGCTTCACCCCGCTGGGCGGGCTGGTCACGATGGTGAACATTCAGCTCGGCGAAGTGATCTTCGGCGGCGTCGGCTCGGGACTCTACGGGATGCTGGTGATGGCGGTGCTCTCGGTGTTCATCGCGGGCCTGATGGTGGGCCGCACGCCGGAATACCTGGGCAAGAAGATCGAATCGCGCGAGATGAAACTCGCGATGCTCTATGTGCTCATCTTCCCGGCCGTGATCCTGTTCGGAACCGCGGCGGCGATCGCTCTCCCCGCCGGCCTGGCCGGCATCAGCAACCCCGGTCCGCACGGATTTTCGCAGATTCTCTATGCCTACTCGGAAGCGGGCGCAAACAATGGCTCCGCGTTCGGCGGACTCAACGCCAATACTAACTTCTACAACTGGACGATAGCCTGTGGGATGCTGCTGGGCCGCTTCATGATGGCGATTCCGGCACTCGCGCTGGCGGGATCGCTGGCGCCCAAGAAGTCCGTGCCGCAGAGCGCCGGCACCTTTCCCACCAACGGCCCGGTCTTCGTCGCATTACTCATTGGAGTGATCCTGATTGTCGGCGCGTTGACCTTCTTCCCCGCACTGTCGCTCGGACCGGTCGTCGAGCACCTGCTGATGCTGTCCGGCAAAACTTACTAACGAGATTTACCAGCAAACAGGCTAATGGCGACACGAAAACGATCTTCGATTTGGGATAGCAGGATAATCGGCCGCGCGAGCGTCGACTCGATCCGCAAGCTCGACCCGCGCCTGATGATCAAAAACCCCGTCATGTTCGTGGTCGAAGTGACCAGCGTCCTGACCACGTTGAGCTTTGTCCGCGACGCACTACAGGGCCACGGCGCGATCGCGGCGTTCGAGGGTCAGATCGCGGTCTGGCTGTGGTTTACCGTCCTGTTCGCGAACTTCGCGGAAGCGATGGCCGAGGGGCGCGGCAAGGCGCAGGCCGATGCGCTGCGCAAAACCCGCACCGAAACCCTGGCCAAGCTGCTGCGCGACGGCGCGCAGGTGATGGTCGCCGCATCCTCGCTGCGCCGCGGCGATGTCGTGATGGTCGAAGCGGGTGACGTGATCCCGGGCGACGGCGAGATCGTCGAGGGCATCGCCGCGGTGAACGAGGCCGCGATCACCGGCGAGTCCGCTCCCGTGATTCGCGAGAGCGGCGGCGATCGCAGCGCCGTGACCGGCGGCACCACCGTCATCTCCGACTGGATAAAAGTGCGTATCACGGTCAATCCCGGCGAGAGCTTCCTCGATCGGATGATTGGGCTGGTCGAAGGCGCTCATCGCCAGAGAACTCCCAACGAAATCGCACTGAGTATTCTGCTCGCGGGACTGACTATTATCTTTCTGCTCGTCGTGATGACGCTATACCCATACGCACTATACGGCGGCACGCTACTCACTCTGCCGGTGCTGGTGGCGCTGCTGGTATGTCTCATACCGACCACGATCGGCGGCTTGCTCTCCGCAATCGGAATCGCGGGGATGGATCGGCTGGTGCAGCACAACGTGCTCGCGATGTCGGGACGCGCGGTCGAGGCCGCGGGCGACGTCGACACGCTGCTGCTCGACAAGACCGGCACCATCACGCTCGGCAATCGGATGGCGACGGCGTTCGTGCCCGTCGACGGAGTGGCGGTCGAGGAGCTGGCGGACACTGCGCAGCTCGCCTCGCTCGCCGATGAGACTCCCGAAGGGCGCTCGATCGTGGTGCTGGCCAAGAACGATTACAACCTGCGCGGACGCGAGCTGGGCGAGAGCGAGGCCGAGTTCATCCCCTTCTCGGCGCAGACCCGGATGAGCGGTGTCAACCTCAATGGGCGACAGATTCGCAAGGGCGCCGCGGAGCAGGTCGGCCAGTTCGTGGTCGAAAACGGGGGCGTGCTGCCGCCCGAACTCAAGGCGATCGTAGAGCGAATCGCGCGCAGCGGCGGCACTCCGCTGACCGTCGCCGATAAGGACCGCGTCCTCGGCGTCATCCATCTAAAAGACATAATAAAGGAAGGAATTCACGAGCGTTTTGAGCGCCTGCGAGCGATGGGCCTGAAGACGGTTATGATCACCGGCGACAACCCGCTGACCGCGGCCGCGATCGCGACCGAGGCGGGCGTCGATGACTTCCTGGCCGAGGCCACGCCCGAAACCAAACTACGTCTCATTCGCGAAGAGCAGTCGAATGGCAAGCTGGTCGCAATGATCGGCGACGGCACCAACGACGCCCCCGCCCTCGCCCAAGCCGACGTGGGCGTCGCGATGAATGCGGGAACGCAGGCCGCGCGCGAAGCCGGTAACATGGTCGATCTCGATTCCAACCCGACCAAGATTCTCGAGGTGGTCGAGATCGGCAAGCAGCTCCTGATGACGCGCGGTGCGCTGACGACCTTTTCGATCGCCAACGATGTCGCCAAATATTTCGCGATTATCCCGGCGATGTTCCTGGTCAGCTATCCGGCCCTGCAGTCGCTCAATATCATGCACCTCGCGAGCCCGCAGAGCGCGATTCTCTCAGCGGTGATATTCAACGCATTGATCATCATCGCGCTGATTCCGCTTGCACTCCGGGGAGTCCAGTATCGACCGGTGGGCGCTTCCGCAATCCTGACCCGCAACCTTCTGATCTATGGAGTAGGCGGAGTTATTATTCCCTTTATCGGGATCAAGGTGATCGACCTGGTAATCTCCTCGCTGCATCTGATCTAGGAAATCGTTATGCGCAATGTATGGATAGCTATTAAAGTGACTATTGTGTTCACGGCACTGACCGGAATTGTCTATCCTGTGGCGGTATACTTACTCGCGCATCTGATGTTTCCGCGACAGGCCAACGGCAGTTTGATTGTTCGCAATGGTAGCGTGGTCGGCTCTGAACTGATCGGCCAGAACTTCACCAGCGCGCGCTATTTCCATGGTCGGCCTTCCGCGGCCGGCGACAAAGGCTACGACGCCACCGCTTCCGGCGGCTCCAACCTGGGACCGACCAACAAAGCTCTGATCGACGTCGCGCGCACCCGGCTCAAAGATCTCCTCGCGCAGAATCCTGGTAGTCAGCCCTCGCAGGTTCCGATCGACCTGGTGACTGCCTCGGCCAGCGGACTCGATCCGCATATCAGCGTCGACGCCGCCGAGCTCCAGGTCCCACGCGTGGCGGGAGCGCGGGGATTACCGGAAGAGCAGTTGCGCGGCCTGATCCGGACTCACACCGAGGGACGCTGGGCGGGTCTGTTCGGCGAGCCGCGCGTCAATGTCCTGATGCTCAATCTCGCGCTCGACGATTTGAAGCTCACGCAGCCGGCGAGCAAATAGTGGCCTCTCGGCTTTCGCGGCGCGGAGCGCATAATGGATACGGGACGGCGCATGAAGGAAGAACATCGCCCGGAGCCGGAATCCTTTCTCGACCTGGTGCCGCAGAGGCGCAAAGGCCGTCTCAAGGTTTATATCGGCGCCGCGGCCGGCGTGGGTAAGACCTATCGCATGCTCGACGAGGCACATCAGCTCAAGGACCGCGGCGTCGACGTGGTGCTGGGCTTTATTGAAACTCACAACCGCGCGGAGACCGCCGCGCGCATCGGCGACCTCGAGATCGTCCCGCTCAAAAAGCTTCCGTACCGCGGGGTGACGCTGGAGGAGATGGACCTCGACGCGATTCTCGCGCGCAAGCCCGAGGTCGCGATCGTCGACGAACTCGCACACACCAACGTTTCCGGCTCGCGGCATGAGAAGCGCTATCAGGACGTCGAAGAGCTGCTGGCAGCGGGAATGAACGTGATCACCGCGGTGAACATTCAGCACGTCGAGAGCCTCAATGGGTTGATGAAGCGCGTCACTGGCGTCGAGGTGCGGGAGACCGTTCCAGACTCGTTCTTCGCGCGCGCCGACCAGGTGGTGAATATCGACGTGCCGGTCGACACCCTGCGTGAGCGCCTGCGCGAGGGCAAGATCTACCCGGCCTCACAGGTCGAGCAGGCGCTCAAGAGTTTTTTCAAACCGAGCAATCTCACTTCGCTGCGCGAGCTCGCGCTCAACGAGGTGGCGCGCAGCCTCAGCCGCCAGCGCGAAGACCAGGAGGCGCTCAAGCGCGAGGGCGGGCGCCGTCCGCAGATCCGCGAGCGCATCATGGTGGGCCTCTCCTCGAACGCCTCCGACGGCGGCCTGCTGCTGAGAAAAGCCTCGCGCATCGCGGGACAGCTCAATGCCGAATGGTTCGCAGTGCACGTGGAAACGCCGAGCGAATCGGTGAAAAAAATCGGCACCAGTGACTTCGTTGCACTGCTGGACAATATCAATCTGGCTGGCGACCTGGGCGCCGAGACCGTGTGGCTCAAATCCGATGATGTGGTGAAGGCGCTGGCGGACTTCGCGCGGGAGCACGGAGTGACGAAAATCATTGCGGGACGGACTCATCAGCCGTTCTGGAAGCGCTGGTTCGGACGCGACGTCCCGATGCGGCTAATCAAGAAGGCGCGCGATCTCGACATCGAGATCCTCGCGGTCGAAGAGCCCGAGGAGGCCGTATGAGCGCACCGTCGCTGCAAAGTCGTATTCGCAACGGGACTCTCATCTTGCTGATCCTGGTGGTCGCGCTCGGAGCCTACACTCTGCCCAAGCTGTTCAGCCTGGCCGGCGCGATTCGGGAAACGCTCTACCGCAATTACGTAAGTATCGACGCCGCTCAGCATATGCACGCGGTTTTGCGCAATCTGCAACTCGCTGAGCGCAGCGGGACTGCGAAACAGGTGCTGCCGCAAAGCCGCGACGACTTCAACCGCTGGATGGACATCGAACGACATGACTTCACTGAAGCCGGCGAACCCGAGCTCGCCGACGACATCCAGCACCGCGGCGACCAGTTGTTCAGCGACCTCGCCGCGGCGCCCCCGGGCGTCTATCACGACCAGGAATTCGCCGAGCTTCATCAGCGCCTCGACGATCTGATCGAGATGAACAAGGCCGCGATGTTCCGCGCCGACAGCCGCTCGATCAAGCTTGGGCGGCGGCTCGCTTATGAATTCGCGATTGGACTGGTGGCGGTTCTAATTGCCGGCACCGCGGTTTCATGGGGACTCGGATACGCGCTGTCGCGGCCGCTCACCGAAGTCGCGGAGCGGCTGCGCGGGGTCAGCCAGCGGCACACTCACGTGCGCCTCGGTCCGCAGAAGCTCGCCGAGCTCGACGCGGTCGCGCGCGAGTTCAACCAGATGGCCGAGCAGCTCGAGCGCTACGAGAAACTCAACGTCGAGCGGCTCTTATACGAGAAGAGCAAGACCGAGGCGATCATCGAAAGCCTGGAAGACGGCGTGGTCATGATCGACTCGGAAGGCATCGTCGCGCATATCAATGAGATCGCGGCGATCATTCTCGGCATCGAGACCAGGGAAGCGCTGGGCAGTCCGTTCGACGATCTCAGCACCAACAGTCCGCACTACCTGCGCGTGCGCGAGGCGGTCGGCAACTTGAAGAAGTGGGAGGACGAGCAGCGCATCGAGGTCCAGCTTCACGTGCGCGGCCGCGATCATTCGTACGTGCTCAAGCCGATCCGGCTGCGCGGGGCCGAGACCCAGCCGCTCGGAACCCTGCTCATACTGCAGGACGTGACCTATATTCGCGATCAGGACCGCGCGCGCACCAACCTGGTCGCGACCCTGTCGCACGAGCTGCGCACTCCGCTTACCTCGCTCGCCCTCTCGGCCGAGCTGCTGCGCCGCGAGGAAACCGCGCTCACGCCCAAGCAGCGCGAACTGGTCGAGGCGATCCTCGAGGAGTCCGCGCGGATGCGCCAGCTTACCGACAATCTGCTCAACCTGGCCAAGGGCGAGGTCTCCGCGATCGCGGTCAAACGCGAGCGCCTTGATCTCGCGCAAATCGTCGGCGACGTCGCCAAGCGTTTCGCGATCCAGGCGCAGGAAGGCCGCGTGCGGCTCGACCAAAAAATCACCGCGGTGCCCGCGATCGTCGGCGACCCAATCAAACTGTCATGGGTGATTTCCAACCTGATCGGCAACGCGTTGCGGTACACTCCCGAAGGTGGTGTTATCGAAATCATTGCGCGTCCGGGTGACGGTACGGTGCGGCTGGAAATCGCAGATTCCGGTCCCGGAATCCCCCCGAGCTGCGCGCCTACATCTTCGAGCGCTTCGCGCAGTATGGCGCCAATGGGGAGGCCCGCGGCTCAGCGGGCCTGGGCCTTTCCATCGTGCAAGACATCGTCGCCGCGCACGGGGGACGAATTTTCGTAGAGAGCAACAACGGCGCGGGAAGCAGGTTTATCGTGGAGCTGCCCGCCGCGGCGGAGGTCTGATGGCAAAGTTATTGATCGTCGACGACGAGAAAAATATCCGTGGTAGCCTGGTCACCTTCTTCGAGTCGCTCGGCCATGAAGCGCGTGCGGCAGAGAGCGGGCCTAAGGCGATGAGCGCGCTGGCCGAAACCGATTTCGATCTGGTGCTCTCCGACTACCGCATGGCCGAGATGAACGGGCTCGAGCTGCTCCAGGAAATTCGCCGCCGCCATCCCGACGCGCTGGTCATCCTGATGACCGCGTACGCGACCGTGGAAAACGCGGTCGCCGCGATGAAGGCGGGGGCTTACGACTATGTGACCAAGCCGTTCTCGCTCGAGCAGATTCGCCACACCGTCGAGCGCGCGCTGCAGGTGCATGGCCTCCAGGCTGAGAACCGCGCGCTGCGCACCACGCTCGACGATTCCCCCCTGCTCGACTCGCACAGCGGCGCTATGAACCGGCTGCTGGAGACCGCGCGCCAGGCTGCCGCCAGCGACGTGACGATTCTGCTCACCGGAGAGAGCGGCACCGGCAAGAACGTGTTCGCGCGACAGATCCATCGATGGAGCCGGCGGCGTGAGCACCCGTTCGTGGTCGTCAACTGCACCACGCTGTCCGAGGAGCTGCTCGAAAGCGAGCTGTTTGGACACGTTCGAGGCGCATTCACCGGAGCGGTCAAGGATAAGCCGGGCCGCCTGGAAGCGGCCGACGGCGGCACCGTGTTCCTCGACGAGATCGCCGACCTGTCGGCCCCCCTGCAGACCAAGTTCCTGCGCTTCGTCCAGGAACAGAGTTTCGAGCGCGTCGGTGGCGAGCGCACCATCAAGGTCGATGCGAGAATAATCGCGGCCTCCAATCGCGACCTTGAATCCGAGGTGGCCGGCCGCCGCTTCCGCGAAGATCTGTTCTACCGGCTCAACGTGATTAGCTTGCACGCCCCGCCGCTGCGCGAACGCAAGGAAGATATCCTGCCGCTCGCTCAGTGGCTGCTGCGAGTAGCGGCGGCCCGCAACCAACACGCCGAGATGACGCTTTCGCCCGAGGCGGCGGCGGCGCTCGCAAGATATCGATGGCCGGGCAATGTGCGCGAGCTGCGCAACGTGCTGGAGCGTGCCGCGGTGCTGACTCGGGGCGACGTGATTCAGCCCGATGATCTTCCCGACTCGCTGTTCCGCGACGTGCCCGAAGCGTTGGCGCAGATTCCACCTTCCGCCAGCCTCGAGGAAGTCGAGCGCGAGCATATCATTCGGGTGCTCGCCGCCGCCGCGACGCTGGAAGAGGCGGCCGACACGTTGGGGATCAATGTTACCACTCTATGGCGCAAGCGCAGGCGTTTCGGAATCGAATAGGCGGTTGCGCACCCGCGCCGGCGATCGCGCCCGCACCACCTTGCGATCCTGAAATGCTTTGTGGTCGTATCGACGCGGGCAACGGAGGCGAGCGCGCATGAGTACCACCGCGGCTTCACCTCAGTCCTCGCTGGCTCAGTCTCCGGCGCGGCTGATCGATCTGGATCGCTATCCGATTCTTGACCTGCGCAGCGACGCGGCGCGCGATCTTGCCCGCGATTGCCGCGCCCAGCTCGACCAGACCGGCGCCTGCGAGCTGCCCGGGTTCCTCACCGCGGACGCGACCGCGCACCTGGTCCGCGAAGCCGATGCGCTGGCGCCCAGCGCATATCACAGTACCTCAAAGGGAACGCCGTACCTCGAGGTTCCCGACCGCTCGCTGCCGGCCGATCATCCGCGGCGAATTCTCGATCACACCTCGGTCGGCGTCGTCGCATACGATCAGTTTCCCGCGGACTCCGCGATACGCCTGCTGTTCGAATGGGAGCCGTTGATGGCGTTCATCGCCGCGGCGCTCGGAAAGGAGCGGCTGTATCGCTACGCCGATCCGATGGGTGCGCTGAATCTCGCGGTGATGGGCGACCGCGACCGCCTGCATTGGCATTACGACCAGACCGACTTCGTGACTTCGATAGCACTGCGTGCGGCGCAGCAAGGCGGCGACTTCGAGTACGTACCGCTGATCAGAAGTTCCAGCGACGAGAATTATCCCCGCGTGCAGCGTTTATTGCTCGGATCGAACGACGGCGTGGTCCGCGTCCCAATGACGCCGGGCACGCTGCTGCTGTTCGAGGGACGCAACTCAATCCATCGTGTGACTGCGATTAGTGGCGCCCCGACGCGACTGGTCGCGCTGCTCGCCTACGACACCAAGCCGGGCACGCGGAGCAGCAAGTTATTGCAGATGGCCCGCTATGGCCGGACCGCCTAGGCGCATCCCGCGCGCGCCGCGCACCGCGCGTATCGCAACTCCGAGGCGCATCGCGCCCGCTGCCACCCGTATCGAACGCGACTCAATCGGTGAAGTGCTCGTCCCGCGCCACGCGCTGTATGGGATCCAGACCGTCCGCGCGATGCAAAATCTCGCTTTCTCCGGCCGCGCGCTCGGCGACTATCCCGATTACGTGCGCGCACTTGCGATCGTCAAGCAGGCCGCCGCGCGCGCCAATCGCGACGCGGGCGTTCTGGACAGGCGGCTCTCGGGCGAAATCGATCGCGCGTGCGACGCGCTGACTGGGGGCGAGCACCTGGAACAATTCCCGGTCGACGTGCTCGGCGGCGGCGGCAGCATCGCCATCAACATGAACATCAACGAGGTGCTCGCGAACCTCTCAAATGAACACCTTGGTCAGATGCGCGGCAGCTACGTACCGGTGCATCCGAAGAACCACGTCAACGCGTCGCAATCGACGGCGGATATCTGCCACACCGCGATTCGAATCGCGATCCTGGAACGATGGGAGGGCCTGCGCCGCGCGCTCGACGGCTGCGTCGCCGCCTATCGCGTGAAAGCGCGCGAGCTCAGGAAAGTGATCACGATTTCGCGCACCTGCCTGCAGGATGCGGCGCCGACATCACTCGGCGAGTTGTTCGGCGGCCATGGCGCCGCGATCGAGCGGCGGGCTGACGAACTCCGCCGCCGTGTCGAGTCGCTGCGCCAGATAAATATAGGCGGCACGGCGATCGGTGACGGCGGCGGCGCGCCCGCGGCGTATCGCCGCGCGGTGCTCGCGCGCCTGAACGAAATCACCGGCCGCAAGCTCGCGATGCGCCGCAATCTCTACGACGCGGCGCAGAATCCCGACGACCTCGCGGCGGTCGCTGCGGAGCTCGCGATGCTCGCCGAAGTTTTCATCAAGATCGCGCAGGATTTGCGCCTGCTCTCCTCCGGCCCTAACGGCGGCTTGGGCGAAATCGTGCTGCCCGCAGTCCAGGAAGGCTCCTCGTTTTTCCCCGGAAAAATCAATCCGGTGATTCCCGAAACGCTGCTGCAATGTTGTTTCCAGGTGCTCGGATGCGAGCGCGCCGCGCGTCTCGTATTGGAGCGCGGTGAGCTCAACCTCAACGTGTTCGAGGGCGCCGCGGCAATTAACGTGCTGGACGCGATCGAAATGATGCGCGCGGCGATAACCCTGTTCGTCACCCGATGCCTCGCCGGTGTCGCAGCAAACGAGGTGCGCTGCCGTGCGCTCGCTGCGCAGAGCCGATATCAGTCGTGACTACCCGGCTGGCTGTGCTTGCGGCGATGAACTTGCATCGATGAATTTGCGCAGCCGCTGGAACCAGATCAGCTTGTCCTTGAAGCCAGGGAAGCTCGCGTTGAGACCGCTCGGATTCGGCAGCACGAACACGCGCGCGCCCCAGATTGTCTCCGCTTTGAGACCCGCTCCCGCGGCGCCCGACTTGCCGAAGTAATTTCGATAGATGCTGACGCCGACGAATGCCACCACCGCCGGCTGCACGCGTTTGATTTTTCTGGCGAGCACGCGTTTGCCGAGTTCGATTTCGCCGGGAAGAAGTTCGGCGGCAGCGCGCGTCGCGCGCGGGCAGAGATTGGTTAGCGCAAGACCGAATTCGGCCAGGCGCTGATCTTCGGCGAAAGTCAGCGGCTCGGGGATCAACTTCGCGGCATGCATCAGGCGCCAGAACGGATTACCTGGACCGGCGAAATGGTGACCGGCTTGCTCGGACCGCAAGCTCGGATTGATCCCGACGAACAATACCGCGGCGCGCGGGATCAGAATGTCTTTGAGCGGCATGGCGGCAGGATGGATCAATTCCGCGGCGCGCGCGGCAAGTTGCAACTCTCGACCAGTCGGGCTAGCAAACTAAGCGTCTCCCAATGGCTATGCAACCGGGGAAATGAGAGGAGGGTAATTCGATCATGCCATATCTCAATCGCGACGGTGTCCAAATCTACTACGAACAACGCGGCACGGGTCCCGCCGTATTGCTCTCGCACGGCTACGGCGCGAGCACGCGGATGTGGCACGGTCAGATGGAAGCGCTTTCCGATCGCTATCATATGATCTCATGGGACATGCGCGGGCACGATCGCTCGGACTCGCCGGATGACCCGGCCTTGTACTCACACGAGTTAACCGTCGGCGACATGGCGGCGATCCTTGATGCCTGCGGCGCGAAACGCGCGGTGATCGGAGGACTATCGCTGGGCGGTTTCACTTCGCTGGCCTTCAATCTCGCGGCTCCAGATCGCGTCACGGCGCTGATGCTGTTCGACACCGGACCGGGCTACAAAAAAGACGAGCCGCGCGAGCAATGGAATCACATGACTGAAAGCATGGCGCGAGCCTTTGAAAAGGACGGGCTCGCCGCCCTCTCGGCCAGCGCCGAGGCGCGCGTAGCGCAGCATCGGAGCCCGCGCGGTCTAGCGCTCGCGGCGCGCGGAATTCTCGCGCAGAAGGACGGGAAAGTGATCGAGTCGCTGCCGTCGATTCGCGTGCCGACGCTGGTGCTGGTCGGCGCCGGCGACAAGCAGTTTCTCGCCTCCGCCGATTACATGGCGGCAAAAATCCCGGGCGCGGAAAAGGTAGTGCTCGAAAACGCCGGCCACGCCTCCAATATCGAACAGCCCGCCGCCTTCAACGCGGCGGTGCGCCGCTTTCTCGATCGCGTGACGGCCTGAATAGCAGGCGCACTCTGCAGGCGCTGCTCCGCTCGATATGAAATGGGCCGCGCCGGATTATTTCGCGGCGCGCGCCGCACCATTGCTGATCTTCGCGGCCCCCGACTCGACCAAAGCCGGAATCGCGCGCTCATTTTCCGGTAATGGCGCAGGCGACCAGCGATCCTGATACTCGCTCCACATTCCGCGCAGATGCGGCATCACCTCGCGAGCGAAGAGCTCCGTGTTCTTGCGCGCGAGTTCGTTGGGCGTCGAGCCGCAATGAAACTGGACCATCAGATGGCCCACGCGCAGCATCTTGATCGCTTCCTCCAGACGTTGGCGCACGGTCGCCGGTGATCCGGCAATGATGTACCCGTCCTCGACGAAGTTCTTCCACTTGAGATCGGGACGCGGCATCAGCGGCGAGGCGCCCTGGCGCGCCGCGATCGAAGCGAAGTTCGATTTGATGGAAGCGATGGTGCTGTAGCCAGGCGCGTCGGCAAAGCCCGGATAGATGTGCATGCACTTGTTGTAGAAGTAGTCGAGATGCGGACCGTAGTCGCGCTCTGCCTGCGCGTCGGTCTCCGAGATGCCAATCAACTGTCCGAAGCCGAAGCTGTACGGGTTGAGCTCCTTGCCGTGCCGATCCAGGGTTTCCCAGTAACGGTCGGCAATCCGCTTGGCGGTGAGATATCCGAGCAGCGAGAGGAATGAGTATTGGTAGCCGTTCTCCGCGCAGAAGTCCCAGGTCTCGATCGAGTTGCCGCCGGGTATCCAGATCGGCGGATGCGGCTGCTGGAGCGGACGCGGCCACAGGTTCACATAGCGCAACTTCGTATATTTGCCGTTGAATGCGAAAACCTCGCGCTCAGTCCATGAGCGAATTATCAGGTCGAGAGCCTCCTGGTATTTTTCGCGCAAGGTCGCGGGTATCTGGCCGTAGCAGTAGTTGCTGTCCATCGGCGAGCCGACCGGGAAGCCCGCGATGAGCCGTCCGCCGCTTAACACGTCGAGCATCGCGAACTCTTCCGCAACGCGAATCGGAGGATTGTAGAGCGCGATCGAGTTGCCCAGCACCAGCAGATTCGCATGCCGTGTGCGCCGTGCAAGCGCCGCCGCCATCAGGTTGGGCGACGGCATCATCCCATAGGCATTCTGATGGTGCTCGTTGACGCCGATGCCGTCGTAGCCCAGCGAATCGGCAAACTCGAGCTGGTCGAGATACTCGTTGTAGAGCAGATGGCCGAGACGCGGATCGTAGAGCTTGCTCGGCACGTCGACCCACACGCTGTGATAGCGCTGCTTGAAATCTTCCGGCAGGAACCGATACGGCATCAGATGAAACCAGGAAAACTTCATCGCGTACTCCTTCTCGCTCGATGGATGTGACTATTCCGCGTAGTGACTATTGCCCTCAGCCCGCCATGAAGCCGCCGTCCACCGGCATCGGGAGACCGGTGACGTAGGACGCGCGATCCGAGCATAGCCACGCCGTCGCCTCGCCGATTTCCTCGGCCTCGCCCATCCGGCGCAGCGGTCCCGAGCGCGCCATCCGTTCCTGTCTCTCTTCATTGCCGCCCAGCAGGCGCTGCATCATCGGCGTCCGAATCGGGCCGGGGCAGACCGCGTTGACGCGGATTCCGTTGCGCCCGTACTCGATCGCCGCCGCCTTGGTGAGTCCCGCGACTCCATGCTTTGCCGCGACGTAGGCCGGCATGCCTCTGACTCCTGCGAGGCCCGCGCCCGACGAGGTATTCACGATCGCGCCGCCGCCCTGTTTCAGCATCTGGGTGATTTCGGCCTTCATGCACAGCCACACGCCGGTCAGGTTGATCGCGATGATTCGATTCCAGTTTTCCTGCGAGCATTCGTGCGTCAACCCACCTTCGCCCTCGATGCCCGCGTTGTTGAACGCGCAGTCGAGTCGGCCGTAGGCCGCGACCGCCTTTTTCACCAGCGCATCGACCTGATCCGCTTGCGCCACGTCGGTTCTGACGAAGATCGCATCGGCACCGGCGTCTTTGATCATCTTGAGAGTTTCCGCGCCGCCCTGCTCGGTCACGTCGGCAAGGATCAGCTTCGCGCCCTCGCGCGCGAAAATTTTCGACGTTGCCCGTCCGATTCCCGAACCTGCGCCGGTGATCAACGCGACCTTTCCGTCCAGCATTCCTGCCATCAGAGTCTCCTCCGTTCGATGCAGATCCATCCTTGAACGATTGTTTAAGAACACCACCCGGTCCGAAACGTCAAGCGCGCCGGCGGCAGCGGAAGCCGCCTGTTCTCGGCGGGTGCAGGTGCTGGCACATCGTGGAGCTTGCCAAGCAGGCGGATTCGGAACAGAACTGTGCTCGGGAGAAAGTGACGACGCTTATGCAAAAGACCTGGACGCGATGCGTGTGCGCGGGGCTCGTGGCTGCGATTCTGATTGCCACTGCCGGAACTCTGCGCGCGGAAATTCGCACTGAAACCGTCATCTACCAGGCCGGCCAGGTCCAGGCTCATGGTTTCCTCGCTTACGACGACAGCGTCAGCGGCAAGCGGCCGGGCATCGTGGTGGTCCCCGAGTGGTGGGGGCTGAACGACTATCCGAAGACCCGCGCAAAGATGCTGGCCAGCCTCGGCTACGTCGCGCTGGCCGCGGACATTTACGGTGACGGCAAGAACACCACCGATCCCAAACAAGCCGGGACCTGGGCGGTCGCGATGCGCGCGGGCGATCGCAAGGAGCTGCGCGCGCGCATCGCGGCGGCGCTCGACAAGCTCAAGAGCGACCCGCACGTCGACGCGACCAGGACTGCGGCAATTGGTTATTGCTTCGGCGGCGGCACGGTCCTGGAACTGGCGCGCAGCGGTGCCGACGTCACCGGGGTGGTTAGTTTTCACGGCAACCTCGATACCGCGCTTCCCGCCAGCCCCGGTGAGGTGAAAGCGAAAATCCTGGTCTGTCACGGCGCCAACGATCCTCACGAACCACCGGCGCAGGTGCAGGCGTTCCAGGACGAGATGCGCAACGCGAAAGCCGATTGGCAGATGGACATCTATAGCGGCGCCGAGCACGGCTTCACCAATCCGGCGAACGCTGACTCGCACACTCCCGGCATCGCTTACAACAAGGAGGCCGACCATCGCTCGTGGCGGGCGATGCAGGATTTCTTCGAGGAGATCTTCGTGAGCGCGCCGCAAACTGGCAGCGCGCACAGCGAGGCACAGAAAAAGAACTTGCTACATGAAGAGGAGCAACCGGATCAGGACTAGCTATATGGCCATTACTCACAAGATCAAGACTAGCTATTCGATAAGAGCGGTTACGATAGCCAGCGTCGCGCTGATAGCCATTGCGCTCGTGGGCGACGCGCGCGCCGCGGGTATGGCGGTAGATGCCGGTTTGTGGAAAATCACCTCGCAAGGGCAGAGGGCTGGCACAACTATACCACCGACCGACAGCACGCAGTGCTTTACCCAGAAGGAACTCGACGATCCGGACAGCGCTTTTGCGCAGCCTCCGACCGTCAACGGAGTCACCTGCAAGCGCACCAATTTTCAGCAGACCGCCACCTCGATATCGTGGCAATACCAATGCACCGGCGCGGCGACCGTCACTACCGAAGGAAGCATCAGCTTCGATAGCCGGACCCATTACACGGGAAGCGTGAAGACCACCGGTAACGCGATGGGCCAGCAGCTCAACGATTCCATACAGATGGACGGCAAGCGCGTCGGCGACTGCCCCGCCACCGCGACACCTCCGTAGCTCCTCCGCAGAAAAAGAAGCGCCGGACAGCGGAGCCGCCCGGCGCTACACGGGATCGCGGGCCCTTGCGGGCGCGCGTCACCAACTATTGGATTGCCGACATCGGCGAACTTAGCGCCTATTCAAACATAAGTACAGTGCGCGCGACCTCTCCCGCCTTCATCGCCCGGAACGCCTCGTTGACGTCCTCGAGCTTGCCGCGTTTGCTGATCATGTCGTCCAGGTTGAGGCGGCCCTGCCCGTAGAGCTCGATGATCCGGGGCATGTCGATCCGGAAGCGGTTCGACCCCATGAAGCATCCCTGGATGCGTCGCTCGGAGAGCAGCGACGGGCCGGGGATCTCGACCTTCTGCCCAAGCGGTATCATGCCGACGATAGTCGCGACGCCGCCCGCCGCGATACTTTCGTAAGCCTGCTCTGCCAGCGCTTTAATGCCGACCGCTTCGAACGAGTATTCGACGCCGCCGTCAGTCAGTTTTTTGATCTGCTCGACCGCGTCGCCCTTCGAGGCGTCGACGGTATGCGTCGCGCCGAGCTTCTTGGCGAGCTCGAGCTTGCTGGGGAACTTGTCGATCGCGATTATCATCCGCGCGCCCGCGATCCGCGCACCCTGGATGATCGCAAGCCCTACTCCGCCCGCGCCGAACACCGCGACCGTCGATCCGGGCGCAACCTTCGCGGTGTTGAGCGCCGCGCCGACGCCGGTCATCACGCCGCATCCGATCAGCGCCGCGCGGTCGAGCGGAAAGGCGTTGTCAATTTTCACAACCGCGTTCTCATGCAGCAGCATCTTCTCCGCATAAGAGGACAGGTCGGCAAATTGATTGACCATCTTGCCCTTCTGCGACAGGCGCGGCTTGTCGTCGGCGGCGCGCTGCGTCGCGCTCTTGTTCGAACACAGGTTTGGACGTCCCGACATGCAATCTTCACAATAGCCGCAGAACACCGACAGGCACGCGATCACGTGGTCGCCCGGCTTGACGTAAGAAACCAGCGAGCCGGTCTTCTCGACCACGCCCGCGGCTTCGTGTCCGAGCACCGCCGGCATCGGCCACATGTAAAGGCCCTCGATGAAGTGCAGGTCGCTGTGGCACACGCCGCTGGCGACCGTGCGCACCACGATTTCGTGCTCGCGCGGCTCGTCGAGATCGACCTGTTCGATGGTCAGTGCCTGGTTTGGGGCGTGAAAGATGGCAGCCTTCATAGTATTACTCCAATCTTCATAATATTAGTCCGTGACTAGTAAGTAGCGGCCGCTGCCGCACTGGCTATTGGAACATCAGCACCGTGCGCGCGACTTCGCCCGCCTTCATCGCGCGAAACGCATCGTTGACGTCGGCGAGCTTGCCGCGGCGGCTGATCATGTCGTCGAGATTGAGCCGCCCCTGCAAATAGAAGTCGATGTATTTCGGCATGTCGATGCGGAAGCGGTTGGAACCCATGTTGCTGCCCTGCAGCTTGCGCTCGGTGAGAAACGTATAACCGTCGAGTTCGACCTTCTGCCCGACCGGAATCATTCCGATCACGGTTGCGGTGCCGCCCGGCTTGAGGCAGCTGTACGCCTGCTCGGCGACCTTTTTCAGGCCGATCGCCTCGAACGAGTAGTCGACTCCACCGCCGGTCATACTCTGGATCTCGGCGACCGGATCGCTGCTCGAGGCGTCGACGGTGTCAGTCGCGCCCATGCGCCGCGCCATTGCGAGCTTGCCCTCGAACTGATCGACCGCGATTATCCGCCGCGCGCCCGCGATCCGCGCGCCCTGGATCGCCGAGAGCCCCACCCCGCCGGCGCCGAACACCGCGACCGTCGAGCCCGGCTCGATCTTCGCCGTGTTGAGCACCGCGCCGACCCCGGTGGTGACGCCGCATCCGATCAGAGCGGCGCGGTCGAGCGGGAATTCCGGATCGATTTTCACCACCGCGTTCTCATGCAGCAGCATCTTCTCCGCGTAGGCGCCCAGATCGGCGAACGCGGTGACCGCCTTGCCCTTCTGTGAGATGCGCGGCTTGTCTTTTGGATCGCGCCGGGTCGCGCCCCGGTTGGTGCACCGGTTCGGATGCCCCGACATGCACTGCGAGCAGTAGCCGCAGAAAACGCTGAGGCAGCAGATCACGTGATCGCCGGGTTTGACGTAGTTTACCTGCTTGCCGACTTCCTCGACGATTCCCGAGGGCTCATGTCCCAACACCGCCGGCCCAGCCAGCGGATAGAGGCCTTCGACGAAGTGCAGGTCGCTATGGCATACGCCGCTGGCGACGGTGCGGATCAGGACCTCACGATCCTGCGGCTTGTCGATCTCGACGTCCTCGATATTGAGCGGCTGATTCGGTCCATGAAACACAGCGGCTTTCATTCCATTTCTCCTTAATTGGTCAGTTTGATCAGGCGAAGTTTTTTACTTGCTCATCAGGCTCGCAATCCGATCGAATCCGCCCGCGATAGCGGGTTGACCCGTATGAAGCGCGACACGCGAGCTGATCGGATCGGATTGGATAGCCGACCCTTCTAACTACCACATTGGCAGCGCATTTCCAGCGCAACGCGAGGCCTGCGCCGACCCGCCCGCCGTTCACCAGGGAAAGTTCGTGGTTTCCGCCTTGCCAACGACAGGAACGCCTGGGATTTGTGCGGCCGCGGAGCCGGCGCGCGCATAGAGCCGCGTGTATTCGTCGCGATACACCAGCTTCCAGTCGGCGCGCGTCTCCATCAGTTGGTTCGCGGGCGCATTGTGCCGCAGGAGCACATAGTCATGCGGATAACCGTCAAGCACCTGCGCGGCCCCGGGCTGCTTGATGACTACACTGACGCCAGGGTTTCCGGCCGCCGCGGAGCCGGGCGCGCATATAGCCTGTTGTACTCGTCGCGATACACGAGCTTCCAGCCGGCGGGCGCAGGCGCCGGCCGGCTGCTGGCCACCGCGGCGGGCAGCAGCATGAAGTCGCGCGGATCCGCGCCGTGTATCTGCGCCACTTCCGGTTGATTGAAGTTGAACGCGATCATTTCGTTCAGCACGCGCTCCGGAAACACGGTGTCGTAGCGGCCGTCGACGAAGACTTTCGAGCCGGGCTCCAAATGCCAGATCAGGTACTCGCCCCAGTCGAAGCTGTTGAGCACGTTGCCATGAAGCCCGTGCGATTTCATGAAGCGCACCGCGCCCGCAGGATACTGATCATTGGGGCGCAGACGATTCGAGAACAGGCCGGTTGCGAGCAGCAAAGCGAGCGCGGCCGCGTACAGAACCCCCTGGTCGATCCACCAGCGGCGCACGCGCAGCTCGGCCGCCGGCTTCACGGCAGGCTCAGGTTCATTGATGGCGACGTGCCCGGCCCTGAGCGCAAGTGCAAGATGATACGTGAGCGGCGGTGCGATCGTGATCAGCGCGATCGGGACGTTGCGTACCGAGGTCACTGCCGCCGCCGTCATCATACTGGCCACCGCCACCAGCGCCAGATCATCGGTCGCGGGACCCAGCACGAGCGCGACGACCAATGCCGCGGCCATCGCGATCGCGCAGAGGTACTCAACGCTCCCCGCAGGGCTGAGCCGCCATTGCTCCGCCAGCGCGCGCGCAAACGGCTGGAAGTCAAGGATCGCAACCCGAGTGAGCGGATTGGTGAGCGCATGCAACACGAACTGCCAGATGCCGATTCCATATGGTGTTACGATGGTCGCAAGCGCCGCTGCCGCGGTGATCGCGCCGAGCTTGCAGGCGCGCCCGACTCCGCGGCCAGCCCACACCTCTTGCACGCCCGAAACCGTGGCGTAGACGGCTAGCGCTACCAGTCCGGCGATGAACCCGCCGTGCAAATTCCCCCACAGCAAAAACATCGGAATCGCGTGCCATAGCCGTATTTTGCGCTCCCGTTGATAGGTGTCGCGCGCGAGCAGGAAGATGAGCGCGCTCAGTAGCGCAAAGGTGAACAGTTGCGGGCGGAACTGCATCTGCATCGAGACCGACACCGCGCAGGTGAGCAGTACGGCGAGCTGCACCGGCACCGGTGCGCCGGTCTCCGCGTCCGCCATCGCAAGGAACACGAAGGTCGCCGCCGTCAGCGCGAGCTTGAAGAGCTTGAGCCCGACCACACCCAGCGAATTGTAGACCGCGGCCATGATGATTTCGGTCAACCACTCGTGGTCAAGCCAGATATGGCCCGCGACGGAATACGAATACGGATCGGTGCGGATTATGTGGCCGGCGGCGATCATCGCCTGACCGAAACGGACACGCCCCCAGAGATCGTTGTCGGCGTAGTTGATCGAGTCGGCGACGACGATCGCGACAACCATCAGTGCCGGCGAGTAGCGCAGCAGAGAACCGGCTCTGGGAGCCATCGCGGAGTTGTTTCAGGATCGCGCGGCGAAACAGATCGCCTGGTTGCGCAGCCGCACCACGCCGTCGGCGCCCGCGTACTCCTGCGCCGCGTCGAGCATCGCCTCGCGCACCCTGGTCCGGGTCTCCTCGCTGAAGCGCTCCATCGTCGCGCGCGTGTTTCCGATCTCGCTGCGATATGCGGTCGCAACTTCCGCGGACTCGAACTCGAAGGTCACCGTGATCGGCTCGTTCCTGACGTCGCCGAATCCTGCACGGCGCAGTGCCGAATCGAGAATCGAAGGATCGCCGAGCCGGCACGGACCCAGCGCGTCGGGCGGCGGCGGTGCGATACCGGTGATCTTCCGCACCGCCTCGGCGCCGAGGCTGATCAGCGGCACCTTGTCGGGCGTAGCCCAGACCGACGTCGCGAGGCTCGCGCCCGGCTTCATCAGGCTGCGCACTCGCCTCAGGGCCCCGTCGAGATCGGGCAGGAACATCAGGCCCCACCGGCACAGGACCGCGTCGAACGAATGCTCCGGCATCTGAATCAACTCGGCGTCCGACTCCACGAACTCAAGGTTGCCGAGCCCGAGCGCCGCGCCGCGCTCGCGCGCGAACCGCAGCATCCCGGGCGACTGATCGACGCCCACCACTCGGCCCGATGAACCCACAACGCGCGCCGCGGTGACGGCGGGCTCGCCCGTGCCGGTAGCGATATCGAGAACGCGATCTCCCGGCTTCAGCGCTGCAAGCTGGACCAGGCGGTCGCTCACCACCTGCGCCGCGCGCTCCAGCGTGCCGAACCACTTCTGCCATCCTGCGGCATTCGCGTCCCAGGTTTCGCGCTGCTCGCGTTTCAACTTTGCGGCGTCGGGCTTCTGCTCGCTCATCGCGATCCTCCGTGTTCAGTGGCGGCTCTTCGAAAGAGCATCACTATGTGAGCGCGCGCGTCAATGGGATGGCTCCGGGGGAGGGCGCGAGCCCGTAGCGGAATCATCGGCGCAGCAGCGCAGCACTTCGACGCCGCGCATCTTCGCGAGCACCTGCGGGTAGTCTTTTCGCACCGTCGCGGCGAGTCCCGGCGTGACTCCCTGGTCGTGCAGGATCACCACGTTCGCGGTAGGGGCCGTTCGATAACGGACCACCGACGCCTGATCCTCCTGCGGCAAATAGTAATGGAGCAGTTCGACCGCGTACGCCGGCACTATCGTCATCGACTCGCCCGGCTTCAGTTGCGAGGCCGCGTAGATGGCCGCCTCGCGGAATTGTGCGTCGTGCGGCTTCGAGTAAAACGTGTGGACGTGCGCGAGCGCGGCCACCGCCACGATCGCGAGCGCCGCGACGCTGATAGCGGTGCTGCCGAGTTCCACGATGCCGATCGCAGCCAGAATAAAAAACGGGACGAAGCATGACAGCGCATAGCGCTCGACGAAGATTGGGGTCAGCGCGTACGACGCGGCGAGCATCATCAGCGGCGGCCCGCACATCCAGATCAGCAAAAACGGCGTGCTCAAGGGACGCCGCGGCCAGTTGCGGATCACGCCCCAGACAGCGAGCATCCCGAGCAGCGGGAACGCGATACTCCCGGTCGCCTTGTTGAACATGGAGATCGGCGCGTAAATCTCCGGCGGTTGAATCCATCTGACGATTCCGCCGCTGGTGACGGCCGCGGTTTTGCCGAAGCCCGCGAGCAGAGACGGCAACACGAAGAGCACGCCCGCGGTGACCGTGATGCCGACCATGACGATGCGCCGCCGGCCACCGCATCGCTGCACGCTGCTCCATGCGGCGCTGCTCGATCCGGCGATGAACGATCCGGCAAACAGGTAGACCAGCCAAATCAGTTCCGCTACCGGCACCAGCACCGCGGAGAAGTTGCACGCGATCGCGCCGGCGGTGAGAACCACCAGCAGGACTACCGAACCCACGGACCACCAGCGCCGGATCGCGCGCATGAAGATCCACACCTGCGCGAGCAGCAATGCGAGCATCAGCGGATACATCCGGGCGTCGCGCGCGTACTTCACCATGATCAGGTTTACGGCGAACAGCGCGGCGCTCGAGGCCGCGATCATTCGGGCGCCCTCATCCGTCGTCTGAGACCCGTCGGGCAGCGGCTCGCTGAACAGCTCCAGACCGATCAGATACACGAGCAGAATCGAGAACGTGCCGAGTGCGGCCGACATCGCGCGCATCGCGGTGAGGCTGGTGCCGTAAAGCGCGATCCACTCATGCAGCGCGAGGTCGTGGACGGCGAGCTTGCCCGGATTGAGGACAGCCTGCCGCTCGATCACCTGCGAGACGGAGGGCGCCGAGGCGGCAGCCCACGAGGCGCCTTCATCGGGTGACATCTCCAGCGCGCCGAGATTTGCGAAACGGAGATAACCGCCCATGACCAGTGCGAGGGCAAGAACGATCAGACTCAGCCGGCGTGGCGCGGGGCTTGCGCGCTCTTCCGGAGCCGTGCTCGCGACGTTGCCTGGAGCGCCGATCAGAGTCCCTTGCGAAGTTCGGCCGCGGGACGGAACCCGACAGTGCGCGCGGCCGGAATCGTCATCGGCGCATTGGTGCGCGGATTGAATCCCGCGCGAGCGCGGCGCCTGCGCACGGTGAAGGTGCCGAAGCCGGGAAACCAGAACCGCTTGTCCTTGCGGATCGAGCGCGCGATCTGCTCGAACCCGGCGTCCAGCGTGGCCGCGACCGCTTTTTTCGGCTGCCGCGTCAGCCGCGCGACCGCCTCGATCAGTTCCGCCTTGGTCATCGCCGTGCCCTCCTCGGTCTTCCTATAACCCTAGCGCTCGACTGGCAAAAGACCATTCTTCAGGCCTGGGCGGGGACCGGCGCGGTGGCCGCCGGCGGCTCGATTCCACTGCGCGAGATCCACGCCGCGAGGGCGGCCAGCGCGCGCTCGCCCATCTCGGTTTTCTTCTGCCGTCCGCGAGCGCCGTCCCTGAGCTCCGGCATCAAACCATAGTTCGCGTTCATCGGCTGAAAGTCGCGGCGCGCCGCGTCGGTGACGTAGGCGACCAGCGAGCCCATCGCGGTTTCCGGCGGCGGCACCACCAGCGCGCGGCCAGTGACGAGATTCGCCGCGTTGATAGCGGCGAGCAATCCTGCGGCGGCGGACTCGACGTAGCCCTCCACCCCGATCATCTGGCCCGCAAGAAAGAGATCGGCGCGGGTGCGGACCTGGAGCGTCGGGAGCAGGAGCCGCGGCGAGTCGACAAAAGTGTTGCGATGCAGGCTGCCCAGGCGCACGAACTCCGCGTGCTCGAGCGCGGGAATCATCCGCAGCACCCGGCGCTGATCGGGATACGTCATCTTGGTCTGGAAGCCGACGATATTGTAGAGCCGGCCCTCGTGGTCATCCTGGCGAAGCTGGACCACCGCGAACGGGCGCTGCCCGGTGCGTGGATCGCGAAGCCCCACCGGCTTCATCGGTCCGAACGCTAGCGTATCCGGTCCGCGCCGCGCCATCTCTTCAATCGGCATGCAGCCCTCGAAATAAACCGGCTTCTCGAATGGATGCAGAGCGACTTTGTCCGCGGCCATCACCGCCGCGACGAACGCGTAATACTCCGCCTCGGTCATCGGACAGTTGATATAGTCGTCGCCGCCCTTGCCCCATCGCGAAGCGCGAAATGCGACAGTCATGTCGATCGACTCGGCGCTCACAATCGGCGCGATCGCGTCGTAGAAATAAAGATTGCGCGGACCGATCAACCGGTTGAGCGCCTCGCCAAGCGCGGGGCTGGTGAGCGGGCCGCTCGCGATAATGGCCAAACCAGCCGGAATCTCGGCGGCCTCCTCGCGGACGATTTCGACCTTCGGATGCGCCGCGAGCGCGTCGGTTATGGTGCGCGAGAACTCGTCGCGATCGACCGCGAGCGCCGCGCCGGCCGGCACGCGCGCGGAATCCGCCGCCGCGATTACCAGCGAGCCAAGCCTGCGCATCTCCTCCTTCAACACCCCGACCGCAGTCTCCATCGAGGCGTTGCGCAGCGAATTCGAACAGACCAACTCGGCGAAACCGGCGGTCTGATGCGCCTCGGTCATCCGCACCGGACGCATCTCGACCAGCCGCACCCGCACGCCGCGGCGTGCGAGCTGCCACGCCGCCTCGCTGCCGGCAAGCCCGGCGCCAACTACGGTCACGACTGTTTCAGGCATCGAAAGGTTACCGCGCGATGCGGCCGACGGTGATCGTGGCGCGTTTGTCCGCCCCTGTAAACGACGCGGAACTCTCTCCCTGTCTCAATCGCTCATCGGCTCCACTTGTACACGTCGGCCCAGCCGCGCTAGTTAGCAAGAAAGATTTAGCCGGCTGGAGGAAAGGCAATGCTGAAGGTTTATGGCACGTCAATGTCGCGCGCGGCTCGCTCGCTGTGGGCGGTCGAAGAGCTCGGAATCCCCTACGAGCATGTTGCTCGGCCGGTCGCCGATACGAAAAACCCCGACCATCTCAAGCTCAACCCCAACGGGCATATACCCGTAATCGACGACGACGGGACGGTCCTCTGGGAGTCGATGGCGATCAATCTTTACCTGGCGGAGAAATACGGGAAGAGCCCGCTGTGGCCGGCCGCGGTCGGGGACCATGGCAGGGCATATCAATGGAGTTTCTTCGCGATGACCGAGGTTGAGCCGCCGCTCATGACGCTGCTGCACAATCGCATGGCGCCGGCGGAGCAACGCGACGAGGCGGCGGGCAAAAAAGCGAACGAGGCGATAAAGGCGCCGCTCTCAGTTCTCGACGCTCATCTCAAGGGCCGCGACTATATTCTGGGCAAGGATTTTACCATTGCCGATCTGAACGTCGCATCGGTGCTGAGCTTCGCGATGTTTGTGCGGCTGGATCTCTCACCGTATCCGCTGGCACAGGCGTGGCTGCAGAAATGTCTTGGGCGCCCGGCCAACCAGAAAGTGCGCGCGCTGAAATAGCCGCCAGGAATGCGTCGCCAGTTCTAAGCCTCGCTTAGGCGAACTGCTTCGACATCGAGGCGGCGATGATCGGCGCCAGCGCCAGCAGCGCCTCGTCGCCGTTTCGCGCCGCGAGAATCGACAGCCCGAGCGGGCATCCGTCGCTCTCGGCGAGTGGCAGCGACAGTTGCGGAAGCCCGGCCAGGCCGGCGACGCACAGAAGCGAGAACAGCGCCGCGCGATACGAGTTGCCGAGGGCAAGATCGTTTCGCGGCGGCGCGATGTTGGGAGTGGTGGGGATGCAAAGGATCGCGCCGTCGCGCAGGAGCGCATCGAGCGCCGCGCGAATCCGTTCGCGCTCGCGCGAGGCGGCCTCGAATGCCTCGCGCGTGGTCCATGCGGCGATCGCAAAGCGCTCGCGGATCGTTTCGCTGAATTGCGGCTTCACGCGCTCGATCCATTCGCGATGCGATTGCCACGCGCTGTAATTCTGAATCGGCGTATAGACTTCGACCCACTTCGGGAGCCCCTCGGGGCTGAGCGTGATGTGCTCGACGGAGGAGAACAGCCGCTGGATGACGGTGAGCGCGCGATCGAGCGCGGCGCGGACGGCGCCGCGCGCGATCGCGAAAGCGTCGTCGGCAACCAGCAGTCGCGAGGGCGCCGCCGTCGCGGCGGGCGCCGCGCCGAGCAGAACCGCGCCCACGCGCGCGAGCAGCTCGGGCTCGCGCGCGAACCATCCCACGGTGTCCGCGCTCGGCACGTGCGGGATCAATCCAGCCGTCGAAATTCGCCCGTGCGTAGGTCGCATCCCGAATATCCCGCAATAACTCGCGGGGACGCGGACGGAGCCGCCGGTGTCGCTGCCCAGCGCGAGGGCGACCAGGTTGCCAACGACGGCCGCCGCGGAGCCGCTGGAGGAGCCGCCGGGCATCCGATCGGGTGCGCGCGGATTGATCGGCGTGCCGAAGTGTGCGTTCTCGCCGGAGACGCTAAACGCCATCTCGTCCATGATCGTTTTGCCGACCAGCGAGGCGCCGGCGTCGAGCAGCGCGCGGATCGCCGGCGCGGTCGCGACGGCGGGCTGATGCGTGCGCAGCCAGTCGGGATTGCCCGCGCAGCAGACCTGCCCCTCGACGTCGTAATTGTCCTTGGCGGCGAAGCGCAATCCGTCGAGCGGTCCTGATCCGGTGGCGGGGATCCACACATCGACGTGCGCGCAGAACGCGCCGAACCGATCACGCATGAGGCCCTCCGGTTTCGTCGATTGTTCGCCTCGACGCGCCGCGCTGTCAACGAGCGCCCGCCGCGACGACCGTGGATTGAATTTGCCGCCGCTGGTTGATTTAAGTCTGGTACACAGCGCAGCCCCGCCGCGACGCGGGCGCTCGCGCTCAGCCGGAGCCGCTAAATGAACGAGCAAGTCACCCGCCAAATCCTCTGGAACGTGCCCGTTGCCTTCGTCGTGATCATGTACACGCTGCTGGTGTTCCTGCTCGCTGGCCTGGTGATTGCGGGAATCCGATGGTACCGGCTGGTGACGCTGGGCGTCTCCGAAAATCGCTTCGATCAACTGCTGCGCCGCCTGACGCTTTCGCTGCGCGACTCCTTCGGCCAGGGCACCGTGGTGCGCGAGTCGTGGGGCTGGATGCATTACTCGTTCTACGTCGCGTTCGTGGGCCTGTTCATCGGCACCACGATCGTCCTGATCAACAGCGACCTGCGCGACGTGCTCGGCCTGTTCGGCGTGCCGCTCTACTTCTACTACGGCGATTTCTACCTCTACTTCAAAGCCGCGATGGACACGTTCTTCCTGCTGCTGATCGGCGGCGTGCTGGCTGAGGGCGCGCGCCGGAGCCTGCGCCGGCCGACGGTGCTCAACCTGCCGCCCGCACCCAAGCAGCAGGACAACCTCGAGAACCGGCTCGGCTACTGGTTCCCGATGACGATGATGGTGCTGGTCGCGATCACCGGCCTGATGCTCGAGGGCGCGCGAATCAACGCGAGCCATCCGGCATTCACGGAGTGGGCGTACGCGGGCCGCGCGATCGGCCGTATCGAGGGCGGCCTCGGCGCCGGCGCGGGGTTCCATCGCGGGCTGTGGCTGGTGCACGTGTTGTTCGTGTACGCGCTGCTGTTCTGCTTCCCTTTCACCAAACTGCGCCATCTGCTGATAAGCCCGGTGAACTTGTTCTTTCGCACCTTGAAACCGCGCGGACGGCTGACGCCGATCAAGGACTTCGAGACCGCGGAGACCTTCGGCGTCTCGCAGGTCGAGCAATACACCTGGAAGCAGTTGCTCGACATGGCATCGTGCCTCGAATGCGGCCGCTGCACGATCAACTGCCCGACGGTGAACACCGGCAAGACGCTGAATCCGAAATTCCTGGTGATGGAGCAGCGCGATCATCTGCGCGAGAAAGCCCCGACGCTGCTCGCCGCGCGAGCGGCGGCGAGCAACCACAATGGCACTGGCGAGGCGGCCGCCGAGCCGGCGCCGGCGTGGTCGGGTCCCGACATGATCACGCAGGTCGCGACCGAGGAGGCGGTGTGGGGATGCACGACTTGCGGATGGTGCGAGGAGGGCTGCCCGGTCGGCATCGAGCACATCCAGCGGATCGTCGACATGCGCCGCTACGACGTGCTGATGGAGAGCCGGTTCCCGGCCGAAGCGACCAGCGCGTTCAAGGGCATCGAGAACCAGGGCAATCCGTGGGGGCTGGCGCAGGAGAAGCGCGCCGATTGGGCCAACGGACTCGACATCCCCGAGATGGCGGCGCTCGAGGACGCCTCCGACATCGACGTGCTGTACTGGGTCGGATGCGCGGGGTCCTACGACGAGCGCAATCAGAAAGTGAGCCGCGCGTTTTCGGCGCTGATGAAGCAGGCGGGCGTGCGCTTTGCGATCCTGGGGCGCGAGGAGGCGTGCACCGGCGACCCGGCGCGCCGGCTGGGCAACGAGTACCTCTACGCGACCGTCGCGGCTCAGAACGTCGAGACGCTCAATCGCTACAAGCCGCGGCGCATCGTCACCCAATGCCCGCATTGCTTCCATAACCTGAAGAACGAGTACCCGGATTTCGGCGGCACCTACACCGTGACGCACGAGGCGGAGTTTATCGACGAACTGATCAAGGCCGGCCGCCTGAAACCGCATCAGCCGCTCAACGAGCGCATCACGTATCACGACCCGTGCTACATGGCGCGGCACAACCGCAAGTGGGAAGGGGCGCGCAGCGCGCTCGGCGCAATTCCCGAGGCCGAAGTGGTCGACGTCGACCAGTCCAAGGCGCGGACCTTCTGCTGCGGCGCGGGCGGCGGATGTTTCTGGAAGGAGGAGCACGAAGGCACCCGCATCAACCAGAAGCGCTTCGACCAGTTGAACGAGGCCAAGCCGGAATGCATGGCGGTGGGATGCCCGTTCTGCATGACCATGATCGAAGACGCAGTGAAATCACGCTCGCTGGAAGAATCGATGCGGGTGCGCGACCTCAGCGAGCTGCTCGCCGAAGCAACCGGCGCGAACACCGCCGCGGCGGGTAGCAAGTAGAAGCGCGGAGCAAAGTAGATGCAGACTCACGAAGAAAAAGCCCTGCCGGCGTTGCATCCGAGCAATCATGGCTTCACCTGGACGCCGGTGCACGGCTTTGACTCCGCTGTTTACCAATCTTTTCCAACAGGCTTAGCGCAAACCTTCTGTCAAGTGGAGTTCGGTGGGAGAAAGCTTCGTCTTTGGATGCCGCGGGAACGGTTTCTGCTGACTTAGGAGCGGCGGGAAAAGCAGTTACAATGGGGAGACGGACCTGCCTCCATCGGATACGTGCTAACGGGGCAAGATGTCGCTCCTCCTCCTACGCTCGCGATTCCGTTCGGATCATCGGGGGGCGCGATAGGAGATTTGGCTGGCTATCACTTCGGTCTTTAGTTGGATTGGCGCCAAAGAGGCGTAGAAACCGATGGTGTTGTTTTATTTACTCGAAAAATGGGTCTTTCCTCCTATCTCGATCTTGCTGGGTATGGGCTGGTTGTATTTGGCATACCAGAAACGTCACCTAACGGAACCTTTTCGGATCGGCGATCTCTTCGCAAATAGACGGCTGTATGACAAAACCAAGCAACAATTGCTTTTTGAAGCTCTATTGTTTTTTGTCATCGCTGTCGCAGGAATCTTCATTTTCTTCGGGCCGCCATCCTTAAAGCCAAGGCTTGCCCGGCCGGTATCGAAATCCATCGAGGCAACACACCAGAATCGACGGACTGCTTTCTGGTAGACAGAGATCGGCAGGCTGCGGCGACCGGCTCTCAGTGAGCTGCTCGCCGAAGCAACCGGCGCGAACGTCAGCGCGGCGGGTAGCAAGTAGAAGCGCAGAGCAAGGTTCATAGCGGGCGGTCTGGGAGCACTCGGCGAAAACATCATCAGCCTTAACCGTCCATCGGAGAGACATTATCAGAGGTGAGTGGAGGATATCCGACAAAGAGGACTGTCGTCGCCGTGTCGTTGACACAACACCTCAAACTAGTCGCCGGTATAGTCGGGGCGTTAGCCCTTCTTGGTGTCGTTCTTCAAGTGCTGCTTCCGTACGTCTATCAGTACCGGTTTGCGGGGCGATCGGTTCAAGTAACTCTGTTTGGATTGGTGCCGATTTTTAGCGTGCCTTACGGCAAGATCGCCGAAGCACGAGTGCTGTCTGCAAGAGAAGCGTTTCTGGCCAATCCGTGGAGCGGCTTACGTTTTCCGAGTAGAGTCGTTGCTCTCCGTCCGGTCCTGATTCGAAAAGACAGTGGTCTATTTCGAAAGATAGTATTCACTCCCAGCAACCCTGAAAGCTTTGTCTCGGAAATTAACCAACGCCGCTTGGACTCGACAGTCGGGTAGAGAGCTACGGCAATTCAATGACGATCACGCGGAGTAACGTCGAGCTTCGTCGACAATGCCTCGGCCGGATGATGAAGAAGGTGGTCGTAGAGACTACGCCGCAGTTCATCTACGACAGTAGAAACCCCGTGCAACTGATCTGCAGGCACGGCGCACCTTCTCGCCGGTCTAACATCGACAACGCGAACCGGGCGCACGTCGCTGACATCGCCTAATGGCGTGACGGTCGGATATAGTTTGGACTACGACTCCCGCATCACCGGACTGACGTACAGCGCCGAAGTACGCAATTAGAAAACCTGACCTACAGCTATGATGCGAACGGACCGGTGGTAAGCAAAAACGGCACCCTGGCGACGACGGCGGCACACCCGGTGGCCTGCTTGGGCTCGGTGGGCAGCAGCACTTTTTCGCGGTGAAACGAACAAGGTCACTGTGACACCGCGGAATCCTGCCAAGCGCATATAAACCGTAGATGCAGGTTGCTTGTGCACGTTCTGGTCGATTAGTGGATATGGATATCGGTTGCGGCCGGAGTGGTGATAGGTAGGTGCGACTCTTGGTTGTTAAGGTGGGCGTTCATTTACAAGAGAGCGAACAAGGATCGCACGGGCACACTGTGGCGAATTCTGGGACATCTCCTCAACCTATCGGGGGCGGTCATTTGCATCGCTTTGCTAATCCCATATGAAAAATTTTTGACCGTGTCTTTCTCTCCTCATTTACGTGGAACCTATGCTCTTAGCTATTTCGCTGGTGCGTGGATCGGACTCATAGCATCCTGGTCTCGGGGACCCACGCTACGAGAATTTCTCTGATCCAACTGACGTGCTCTACGAAAAGATACGACGATGCGCCGAAACGAAAAGCTTCAGGTTTGACGGCCCCACGCCTAACTACACGACTTACCGGACTGAAGGCGCTATAGCTGGCGGCGCAATTGGAACCGGCATCGGCATTGTATATTGACCCTAATGTCGTCACCTACCCCATTCATCTATCCTCCGATCCCGCTGTGGTTCGTGAGATGGGTCATGGCGCCGGCCATCATCATCATCGGTCTGACCTTTTGCAGACTGGCATACAAGAAAGGACCCAAACGCGAGGGCATTCCGGGTTCGGGACCTTTTTAGGCGTGTATCTATCCGTGACTCAACCAAAGAACAGTTGCTAATCGAGGGACTTTTCTGCATTGCTCTCGGCATCGGAGGATTCATTCTATTCAGCTCCGGCTGAGGGGAAGCAGTGCGCTGAATGTAGCACGCTGCCGAGCGAGGCCGCGCGACTGCACCGCCTATCGTGACCTATGTCGTTGACGGCCCCCAACATGGATCTGGCTCCCTGGGCTGGTGATCGGAGATACGCGCTGCGGACAACCGACGGGCCATTGAGCAACGGTGATCCGAATCCGCGGGTACCCAATCAAAGTGATATTGTCGTAAAGTTCTTTACTGGAAAATGAGAAGCAAAATCTGTTGTCTGTTGTTCTTGTTGGTGGCTTGGTCTCAACCCGCCGCAGGAGGTAAATGCGAATTCGGCGAGTTCGCGCACGACTACCTTACCGCGCTCGCCAATACACGGACGACAGTCTTGTATTCTGAGTGCAAACAGAACTGGGGCAAAAGTCTATTGATCATACCTGTGCTAGCGCCAACTGGCGGATCCGATCATCCGACCCAATGGGGACCATACTATCCTGAGCTCGAAGGAAAGATCGTTCTAATGAATTTGAGGGAAACATGTACAGAGAGCTTCGCGACGGTTCGGCTTGATGACGGCGGGCACGGAATCACTGCGGCCACATCGGGTGGACCGCAAGTAAGGTCCTGGAATGCGAGATTGGTGCGCACGATAGAAAAGTGGCCGTTTCGGATGATATCGCCCGAGAGACTTGAAGACATTGTGAAATCCAGGCCGGTGCAGAATTGTGACTAGTGGAAGTCGCTCGCGATCTCAGCGAGCTGCTTGCCGAAGCGACCGGCGCGAACATTACAGCGGCGGGTAGCAAGTAGAAGCGCGGAGCAAGGTAGATGCAGACTCACGAAGAAAAAGCCCTCCCGGCATTGCATCCGAGCAATCATGGCTTTACCTGGACGCCGGTGCGCGGACCGTTTCGGGTCGTCAGCGAGGAGCAGGCGCGGTCGTTCAACGAGCGCGGATTTTTCGTGCTCGAAGACGCACTCGATCGACGAGACCGTCGCTCGCGTGATCGCGGCGATCGATCCGTTCGAGGCGCAGACCGAGGAGTTCCTGCGCTCGCGGCCCGGCGGCCGGATGATGATTTCCCAGGCTGACGGAATCAGCTTCACTGCCCACCTGGTCAAGCGCTCGGCCGTGCTGCGCGAGTTGTCGGCCAGTCCGCTGCTCGCGGATCTCTGCCACGACTTGATCGGCCCCGACGTTCGGCTCTACTGGGACCAGGCAGTGTACAAAAAACCGGAGTATCGGAAGCCGTTCCCGTGGCATCAGGACAACGGCTACACCTATATCGAGCCGCAAGCTTATCTCACCTGCTGGATCGCGCTCAGCGACGCGACCACCGACAACGGATGCCCATGGGTGATTCCGGGCGGGCATCTGCGCGGCACGATCGCGCATCGGCTGAGCGAGCTCGGCTACGTATGCCGCGAGGAGGACGGCCCGGAGGCGCTCGCGGCGCCGGTGCGCGCGGGAGGCATGGTGGTGTTCTCCTCCCTGATGCCGCATCGGACCGGGCCGAATGTGACCAAGGAAGTGCGCAAGACTTATATCCTGCAGTACGCGCCCGAGGGCGCTCTGGTCGCGGCTAGCGGCGCGCTATGCAACGATCCGGCGCGCCAATATCTGATTCTGAAAGACGGCCGGCGGGTTCCTCCACCGCCGCTTGCTGCGGATTCGAAAAGTTCCTAGCGCCGGCAAATCCAGGCGAGCGAAACCCCTCACGCGTCTTTTCGTTCGCTTCGGTTTTTGGGGCGCCTGGATAGCGCTTCGCGCTCCGAGAGCCCACCGCGGCATGCGCAGTCGGGGGGCGCTCGCTTATTTTTTCAGATCTGCCAGGAATTCCAGGATCGCGGCGTTTACCTCCGCGGGTTTTTCCTGCTGCGTCCAATGTCCGGAGCCCTTGATGAGCACGGTCTTGCGCAGGTTCGGCACCCAGGCTTTCATCCCCGCGGCCATCTCCGGGCGCAGGACCGGATCGAGCTCGGCGGTGATCATCAGCGCCGGCTGATCGACGCGCTGCTCCTGGCCGGCGCTCTCTTCCCAGTTGCGATCGAAATTACGATACCAGTTGAGGCCGCCGCGAAAGCCGGTCTTCTTGAACGCGCGCACGAACACATCGAAGTCCTCGTCGCTCAGAAATTTCCCGTGCGGACGATCGGCGAAACGATCGAGCAGGCCTCCTCCGGCGGGGCCGAACACTCCTGGCGGCGCGTTGCTGGGTTGCGCGGCAGCGAAATCGGCGGGCCCCTGGTAGAAGCCGCGCAAGCGTGCGATAGACGTCGCGCTCGAGCTCCGCCTCGGCGACGCCCGGCTGCTGAAAATAGAGGATGTAGTGAAAGTTGCCGGCCGCCATCTCGCGCATCAGCTCGGTAGGCGGCTTCGGCGCGCGCGGCAGGAAGGGAGTGTTGATGCCGATCACGCGCTCGATGCTCTCCGGCGCCATCAGGGCGGCATTCCAGGCCACGGCGCCGCCCCAATCGTGCCCGATGATGGTGCAGCGGCCGATCGCCAGCGCGTCGAGCATCCCGACGATATCGCCGACCAGCTTGCGCTGCGTGTAGGCGTCGATCGGCTCGGGGCGATCGGTGTCTCCGTAGCCGCGCTGGTCGGGAGCGATGGCGCGGAAGCCCGCGTCGGCGAGCGCGCGGAGCTGATGCCGCCAAGAGTACCACAGCTCCGGAAACCCGTGGCACATCACCACTGGATAGCCCTCGCCGGCCTCCGCCACATGCATTTTGATGCCGTTGGCCTTGACGAACCGATGCTTGATGTCGCTCATCGCGAGTACCTCGAGAGTTGCATGCCGAGATTTTGCGGCAATCCGACGACAGAAGCCAGCGCGAAGCGCGGCTGGGTAGTGGTGCTCTGATTTAGTGCTGATCGGCAGGCATCGCACCCCGCCAATAGCGACCCCAGATGAGTTCTGATCCGCAGCAGAGGACGACGGCGCCAACCAGAATCGTGTTGCCCAACAGCTTCCACGTATTCGCTCCCAGCGAGAGGGCGCCAAAACCTACCAGCAAAGTTACAACGGCCATCGCAAGGAAGAACGGCCCCGTGAAGAGGCAATGTACTCTGTGGCAGCGCGCGCTGTTCCACGCGCACATGGCCGCGAGCCATAGCAGCCCCACGGTCCAGCCAGTGGTGTGTCCCCGCTGACCGAGATGCGAGGTCAGCAGGAGCAGCAGCACGCCCGGTCCCCAAAACAATGCCGCGCGCGCACTGGTGGAAGTCAAATCTTTTCGAACGAGCCGCGACGACGAAGTCTTCATCTCGCCCTCAAGATTGCTCATTGTCGGTCGAGGACGGACCGCGCGCGAATAGCTGATCGCAGGATTCGGATAGTACCGCTTTTGGGGGAGGAACACTAAATGGGGACACCGCGTTGCTGGGGAATTCATTTGACAATTTTGTGTAGGGGGACTTATCCTCAGAGTTCTTCACAACACTAAAAAGCCCTTGAAAACAGGGCGGAGGATCTCGATGAATCGCGAATTTGAATTCAAACAACTGATGCGTGCGTTTAGAAACGGAATCATCTCGGAGACGATTTTCGAAACTGAAATGCGGGCGCTGGAAAACGGCCATGCGATGTCCAACGGGCATTCGAACGGCAACTTTCAGGCCTTCGGCCGCAGCTACACCTCCGAGCGCGCCGCGGTCATAAGCTTCCTGGATAAGGTCCGCGTCGGCGAGGCCGGCGGCGGCGAGGCGTTCTCGGCGTGGGCCAAGGTGTGCACCACCGATTGTATCCGCACCGGGCTGCGCGTGGTCGCCGAGCGCGAGGCATATCATTCACGGGTGTTCGCCGATCGCCTCCACGAGCTGGGCGGAGAGAATCGCGAGATGCCGTCCGAGGACGGCCGCAAGTTCACCGCGTTCCTCGCCGATCCGAAAACTCCTGATAACGAGAAACTGCTCAAGCTGACCGCGCTGTTCAAGACTCCCGAGCAGGCGGTGCAGCCGATTCACGAATTCATAGCGCTGATCAAGGAAGACATGGGCACCAAGGAAGCGCTGCGGCTGTTCGCGGAAGACGAGCTGTCGACCACCAAGTGGATCTTCGAGTCCTGCGCGGCGCTGAATCCCAGCGCATCGAAGGCGGCATCGTCGGCGTCAGCCTCGATGCCATCGAGCTCTATGTAAGAATCGCGCAGATCGGGCGATAGCGAGCGGGGCCGAGAGGCCCCGCTCTTTTTTGGCAGGGGACATCATGAGCAAGGACATTGTCTGTGTGGATGGGTCTGAGAATGTCTTTGCGGACCTGGGAGTCCGTAATCCGGAAGAATCCCGTGTGCGAGCGGAGTTGGCGCTGCAAATCGCTCGGCTTATTCGAAAACGGGGACTTCGACAAAACCAGGTGGCTGAAATTCTGGAGGTTGATCAGTCCAAGGTCTCAAAGCTGGTCCGAGGTCGCATTTCTGGTTTTACCAGTGATCGGCTCTTCCGATTCCTGAATGCACTCGGGTGCAACGTTAAGATCGAAGTAAAGCAAGCTGGAACAAGATCGAAAACACGCGGCAAGGTAGTTGTTGTAGGGGTCTGAAAACCTTTTTCGTTCCCTTTCAACATTCGGACAATTGTCCCGATAAGGCGGGGCGATTTTCAATTTGTGTAGATGGGCTTGCTGCCGCGGGGGCGGGTGCGATAGCGGCGATGGGTCCATAGCCACTGCTCGGGATACTTGCGCACCGCGGCTTCGATCGCCTGCTGATAGCGGCGCGTGTTCTCCAGCACGTCGGCGTCCTTGTCGCCGGTTTGCTGGCGCTCGATCACCGGCGAGACCTCGATGACGTGGCTGCGGCCGTCGGGCTGGCGCACGATGAACACCGGCAGGACCGCGGCGCCGGAGATCATCGCGAGGCGATCGAAAGCGCTTGGCGTCGAGGCGGGCTCGCCGAAGAACGGTACCCAGATCGCCTCGGAGCGTTTGGCGTTCTGGTCGAGAGGAATTCCGATCGCGGAGCCGCGCCGGAGCGAGCGCAGCATCTCGCGCGCGGCCTTGTGCTTGCGGATGATCTGCACGCCGGCTCGCTCGCGCGCGAACGTCACCAGCGCATCGCCGGCGAGAAAACGCTGGGTATGATGCACCAGGCCGGTCCGGTAGCCATGCATCGCGTGGCCGGGCGCGAGCAGCTCGAAATTTCCGATATGCGCTGCCAGCACGAGCACTCCACCGCCGGGGTGACGCCGCTGCGCATCGCGCAGGTTCTCGAGTCCCGAATAGGTGACGCGGTTCTTGAGGCGCCGATGAAAAAATCCCGCCAACCGGATGTACTCCGCGCCGGTGCGGCCGTGATTAAGGTACGAGGCGCGCAGGATTCGGCGGCGCTCGGCGACGCTCAGTTCGGGAAATGCGATCTCGAGATTGCGCATCCCGACGTTTACGTGACCGCGATCCAGATGATAGGCGAGCCAGCCGCCGGCGACGCCGAGCGGATACAGCGCGAAGTCGGGGATGACGCTAAGCGCGTGCGCGGCGCCGGCCAACAGCCAGAAAATCAGGCGATCCTTTGGTCCGAGCTCGAGGTCCGAGGGTGGGGATTTGTGATTACTGTCCAAAGAAAATTCGGTGCGGCGACAGCCTCAGATCAGAGAACGATTTTGAAGCGCGGGCGGCCGATCCTGCGCAACGTTATCCGATAGAGATTCGTCGTTCCCATGCTGAAGCCGGCCATCGACCAGCGAAAATATTTGTCGAAACGCTGTACCGTCTCTTCTCCGACCAGGCTCACCGCGGCGGCGCGGTTGGCTTTGAGGCGCGCGCGAAATTCGCGGTTGGTCCGCAGGTAGTCAGCGCGATCGTTTCTAACCGTGACGACTTCGAACAGTCCTTCGGCGGCGTCGGCGATTTCTCCCAGGCGCGGCAGATCGCTCTCGGGAAAGATGTGCTCGGAAATAAATTGCCCTTCCACGCCGCGATCCGTCGCTCCCAATCCGATCGTCTGGATCGACATCCGTCCGCCCGGCTTGAGCCAGTGATACGAGCGCTCGAAGAAATCGCGATAACCGCCGACGCGAACGGTGCGGCTGGAAGGCCGCGCAAAATGCTCGAAGGCGCCGATCGAAATGATTGCATCGTAGGGCGCGTCGGGGCCGGTGGTCCGACCAGCTTTCGACGCGAACTTCCACGCCGGGCAGGTTCATCGCGCGGATGTATTCGGCCTGGTTTTCGCTCAGCGTGAGCCCGATCGCGAGCTTCACCCCGTGTAGGCTGACCAGCCGCTTCTGGAGTGCGCCCCAGCCGCATCCGATGTCGAGCACGCGGCCGGCGCCGTCCGCGCGGGCCTGCGCGATGTGGTACTCGAGTTTGCGTTCCTGCGCTTTCTCCAGCGACTCGGATTCATCTTCGTACATCGCGCAGGAGTAACAGCACTCCGAATCGAGAAATAATTTGAAGAACTCGTTGCCGATGTCGTAGTGAAACGAAATCGCCGCCTTCGAAGCGCCGGGATTCGCGACGCTCGCTTCACTGACTGGAACTTCGCCAGGCACGGCGTACTCCCATGCTCCGAACGGTCTCGGCGCAATTCAATGCGGCCCGGCCGGCGAGGCCGCAGCGCCCGGATGCGCCGCTGCGGCGGCGGCCGCTGCGCTCATCGAGGGCATCGCCGGCAGCTCTCGCTTGGTGTAGTCCTTGGGAACTTCGAAGGTGTCCGGGCTGAGTTTCTCGACGACGACCTTGGTCACAGCGGTCTTCATCACGTTGGGCGGCCGGTTCGCCAGCATCTTATGGAACTGGGCGGTCTGCTCCGCGCTCATTCCGGGAATCGTGGCGGTGCCCAGCTTCAGCGACGAGTTGGATTCCAGCGGAATGCCGTCCGGGATTTCCCCGCCGCTATCCAGCTGCGCGCCTTTGGTCTTCTCGCTGAACATTTTCTGATAGGCGGCCCACTCGGCTGCGCCGGGAGCCTCGGTCGAGAGGCACTCGGTCATGGTGAAATCGCCGCGCATCACGTGACCGGAACCAGTGTATTCGACGCACTTGTATCCTGCCACGGTGCGCGTCTGGCCGGTCTTTTTCATCTGCTTTGCCGCGCTCGCGCTGGCCGCCAGGGTGGATACTTTGCCGGTGGGGAAATCCTGTTGGTAGTAGATCTTGGACTCGGGATTGAGCACGTACATGGTGGAGTTGTCGGCATCGATGATCATGACAAACTTCTTGTCGATCACCTTCTGCTTGCCACCCTGGACCATTACCGTCTCTTCGGTCGGCGCGGCGTTCGGATTGGCGTTGTAGCCGCCGCTCTTGGTGATTTGCTGAGTGATTACCACACCGCCGATCGCGGGAGCCGCCAGCATCGCGAGAGTGAGCGCGCCGCCGAGCAGCGCGGTTATTTTTTTCATAAGATTTGTTCTCCTTGTGCGCGCCGAATTTCCAGGATCTCTTCCGCTTTCGGCGCGGAAACCTGCGGTCCGGGAGTGGAGACGGCGACGCTGCGCTCCATCGCGCGATGGATCATCAGTGCGATGAGCCCGAACATTACCCATACCATTTCTTTGAGCCGGCGCAGGAACCCGACCGCGAAGCCCGCACCCGGCGGATATCCAAGCATCGCGAGGATCAATGCCTTGCCGCCCTCCTGGCTCACCAATTTGGCGGGGATGAGAAAGGTCGCACGCTCGATCAGCAAGCCGAGCGCCTCGACCAGCAGTGCGACCCGGAGCGTCGCCGACTGATGCAGCAGGCGCAGCAGGAAGTAGATTTCGATCGGCCCGAGGCTCCACGCGAACAGGAAGCACAGGCAGGAGAGCAGAAAGCGTCCGCGATTGCGCTTATAGAAGTCGAGCAGGATAGAGTCGGCTTCGTCGGCTGACTCACTGAGCGCGCTGGTGTCAAAGCGCGAGAGTTGGAGCTTGTTGGCGACGCGCCAGAGATGGCCGAACGGATGCTTCATCTGAACGAAGTAAAACCCGCACAGCAACGCGACCGCGATCAGGAATCCGGCCACGATCGGCCACAGCAGCCCGGCCGTCGCAGGGATAAGTCCCGAGGCGAATACCAATGCGAGCGTGACGAACGTGATCTGGCCGATTCCCTCGGCCAGCGCGGAGACCGCGACGGTCGCCAGGCCGACCGGCATCCGCAGCTTGCGCCGCACCATCAGCGCCATCACGAACTGCCCGCCGAGCTGCGCCGACGGCGTCGTATAATCGACCGCCTCGCCGCCGATTCGCGCCGCGTACAGTTCCAGGAAGCTCAAGGAGGGCGGGTAGTGCTCGATAGTGACTCGCCAGCCGACGGTGTTCGCGGCCCGCGCGAACGCCTCGAGCGTGATGGTAAGCGCAAGCCCCCATCCCGCAAGGCGCACGTAGCCAAGCGTTTCACGCAAGCCGAAATGCGCGAGAAACCATGCGTAAAAGGCGAGCGCGAGGATGATGAGGATAGTTTCGACGCGGCGCATCGGCAGCGCCACCGAAACCGGATCCGGCGGCGTTGAGCATTGTTTCAGCCATCCCCTATCTGTGCAACCCGCGCTCCGGCACTCTTAGCACAGACTGAGGCGGGTGAGGCGGCGCGTAGCGTGCCAGGTCCGGTGGATTCGCACGATCCAGTTTGACGGTGCGCGTCAGGACGCGCCGGTTGCGACGCCAGTGCCCTTGAGGCGCGCAAAGAAGCTCTCGATGCGATTGTAGTTCACGCCGAAATCGCCCACTCCAACCCGCGACTTCGAGCGCATCTCGACCAGGCTTCCGCCGCCGTCGGCAGGCCGCACCTGGATCACGAAATCGTCGACGAAGTGGAAAAGCTTTGATCTCGATACGCCCTCGATAGTCATCACTTTGGGATCGGTGGAGGTGATCTGCCAATCGGGCATCTGCACCGCAGCTTCCTTGACCTTCTCGAAGGTCGCGGCAGGATCGCTATCCATCTTGAGCGGCGTGAGCGGCGCGGGGTATCCGTATTTCTGCCGCTCCTCGTACTTGGCCTGGTCGTATTTCATGTCGCGGCCGCTGTTGGGCGCGAGCGTCTCAGCGAATACGAACTCGGGCGGATTGTCGAAGTCGGTGGTGATGTCGTTGATCGGCGGATAGTGCCGCGAGCCGGCGACGAGCGCGATGACTGGGAGCGCTATCGCAAGTGAAATCACCGTCGCCGCGACTGCGCGATTGCGACCGCTGCGGCGGGCGGGATTTCCGGTCCTGATAATCCCAATTATTCCCACGATGGTCCCAAAGATGCTCAACAGGAACCCGAATGCGAACATCTGGAAGCCTACGAAGGGCGGGGTCAGGTCGAAGTGTGCGGCGATTATTCCCGCCCCAACCAGCGCAAGCGCCAGCAAAGCGTCGAAGAAACCGAGCCACGCCGGAATCATGGTATTTCTCCCTGGTCCAGTCCCTTTTCCAATCTCGCGCGGCGCAGGATGGCGGAAGGTGAGCCGCGGCTATTTCTTCGTTCCTCGAACTACGAACTGCGGCAGCACGAACAAAAAATTACCCTTCGCGATCGCCTCGCCGATAGCGGTGAGCCATTGCTCGACTTCGTCGCGCCCCACTGCGCCGGAATCGAGTGCATAGCGCGCAAGGCTCGCGCGCAGCATCGGGAGTGCGCGGCCGACAGTATCGGCGCCGGAGAAAATCTCGACCTTTACGTCGGCCAGGCCGGCGCCGCGAAACAATCCGTACAGCAGCCGCCCGATCTGCGGCTCCTTGAGCGCGATCGACTTCGCCGCGGCCAGGACGCGGTTGCTGAGCTCCCGCGCCGCAGCGCCGACGTCGAGCGCGAGCATGTCCCAATCACTGTCGACCGCGACCACGACGCCGCGGTGCGCCGCCACCCGCGCCATCTCGACGACAGTATCGGCCGCCGAATCGACATACTCAAGAACGTTTTTGCACCATACGCGGTCGAACGCGCCCTCCGGAAAACGGAACGGCGGGAACGGACTGTGGACGAACTCGGCGCAGAGTTTCGCTTCACGCGCGCGAATCGTGGAGCGCTCAATGAATGCGGCGTTGATGTCGACGCCGACCACCAGACCGGTCGGGCCGACCCGCCGCGCCAGCTCCATCGCGGTATGCCCGGGCCCGGAGCCCACGTCGAGCACGCGCAGTCCCGGGGCCAGGTCGAGCGGCCGGAGCAGCGGCTCCATTGCCGGATGGAACGCGAGGATCTGATCGTAGGCCGCATGGCGGTCGGAATCGATTTCGATCCAATGCTGCTTGTAATAGGGATCGCTCATTGCAGGTGTTGGTTATCGCAAGCGCGCGCCGAATACAAAGCGCGGCGTGGCCCGCACCGACGCGGCTACATCCCGAAGTGGAGGCGGGCGAGGAGTGCTGGCGCGTGATGCATCGCGATCCGCGACAGCGCGAAGATGAGTCCGAAGAACGCGCCGAAGAGGCCGCCGTTGACGCGGATCCAGTCCAGATGAGTGCGCGTCTTTGATTCGATCTGGATTCTGATCTGATCGTCGGAAAGCTGGGCCAGGTTTTCGCGCACCATGTGCGAGATCTGTCCGCGGCTCGCATCCACCGCGCGTCGCACGATCTGGTCAATCATGCGGCGTGCAAGCTGATGCGCGTAGCTCTCCGGGTCATGAAGCTGGCTCCCGAATTCGTGGATCGCGCTCTCGATAGCCTCGACCAGGTCCGGATCGCTGCGCAGCTCGGGCAGCCGTTTGCGAAGGTTCACCGCGATCCTCGCGCTCAGTGATTCCGCTCCTAGCCGATGGATGAGCGCGTAGATGCGGGTGAAGGTTTTCGGCAGCGCCCGCTTCAGAATCGTCTCCAGGCGGTCGCGTTGTTCGGGCGAGTCCAGGTACTCCACGATGCGGTTCAGGATCCGCTCGAGGCCGGCCTGCCCCAGCAGGTCGCTCAGTTTGACTTCCTCGAGATACGAGCCGAGCCGGCCGACCAGCTCCATCTTGTTGAGCTCGCGTCCGATCATGTGCGGCGTCAGCCATTCGTTCTCGATGGTCGCGGCGATTCCCTCGATCAGCTTTTCGCGATTGCGGGGAAGCACGCCGGAATTCGGCAGGTACCAGCGCCGCTCGAAGATCATTTTGAGCGCGATGTAATCGCACAGCCCGCCGATCAGCGCCGCCTCCGCCATCGAGACGCCGATTTCCGCCGGCGTTTTGAAGCGCGTGAACATCAGCACCATCCAACACGCGAGGAACACGAGAAATGAAAATGCCAGCGTGAGGTCGCCTTTGTGATTGAGGAGAAACTGGCTCGCGCCCGATGCGTGCCGCGCGCGGGTAACTGGCTCGATAACGATGGCTGAAGGGCCGTGGCGGGACTCGGTATCCATATAACTTTAATTGTGGCCGGTATCGTGCCCGATGACCATGCAGCGATTTTCTTCCAGAGTGGTCTGCACTCGATGTCGGAGAATGCGCGCACGGGATGGGAAGGCGATCAGGAAGCGAAGAACGATCTACAGAGCGCCCCAATGCCGAGATTGTCGGTGCGTCTTACGAATGGCCGCCCTGTCGCGCCGCAGCGCACTCAAGCGCTTCTTCAAGGAGTGTAGAGGTCGGTGCTGGCATTGGCGACGAACCCGTCACCGCCGCCAGCGAGCAACACTTTGCCGTTGGGCAGAAGTATCGCGACGTGATTCTCGCGCGGATTGTTCATAGAGGGCGCGACTTCATTGGCGCAGGCGGTACCGGCATTGCCGGCAAAGCAATTGTTGGCGGGATCGTACAACTCAGTGCTTGCGAGCTCTCCGCCAGCGTTTAAACCGCCGGCGATCAGAACTTTTCCGTTGGGTAACAGAGTGCTGGTAGCGGCTTGACGGGGAGTGTTCATGATGGGGACATTTTCAGCCGCGCAAGGGGTTCCCGGATTACCGGCAAAGCAATTGTTTGACGAGTCGTACAGTTCGGTGCTGGCGAGGAAACCGTCGGCAACATTAAAGCCTCCGGCGATCAGGACATTGCCGTTGGGCAGCAGCACGGCGGTGGCCAGAAACCGCGCGACGTTCATCGACGGCGCGGTCTCCCCTTGGCACAGTGTGCCGGCTTTTCCGGCGAAGCAGTTGTTAGCGCTATCGTAGAGCTCGGCGCTCGCGGTCGCGTCGGAAACGAAGAAGCCGCCCGCAATGAGTACCTCGCCATTGAGCAGGAGTGTCGCGGTTGCGACATCGCGCGTCTTGTTCATGAACGGCGGCTTTGTGGAAGCGCAGGGGGTGCCGGCATTTCCCGCGAAGCAATTATTCACCGGATCGTACAGTTCGCAGCCAGTCAGATTGCCGAAGCCATCGTTGCCCGCAGCCACCAGGACTTTGCCATTGGGCAGCAAATTCGCGGTCGCCAGCTCATGCCCATCATTCATGGGCGGAGGCGGCGCCTGCGAAGCGCACGGCGTGCCGCTCTCGCCGGCAAAGCAGTTCAGCGCCGTAATATAAAGATCGCTGCTCGGCAGGGCTACCTTTAAATCCGGAGTTCCGCCCGCGACGAGTACGTTGCCGTCGGGCAATAGCGTGCCGGTCGCGTACGCGCGCTCGTCACTCATGGTCGCGTTCTGCGGATTGGCGAAGCTGTTGGTTGCCGGGTCGTAGAGGTCGGTGCTCGCTAGCGGCGGCGGCGCGAGCCCGCCCGCGATCAAGACCTCGCCGCTGGCAAGCCTTACCGCGACGGCGTTCTGCCGCGCCGCGTTCATCATGGCGCTCTGAGGATTAGCGAACTTATTGACCGAGGGCGGCGCAAGGCTCAGCGAGCGCGGTGTCGATGCGCGCGATCGGTTCCTGCGGATAGATCTCTGCGCCGTCGAGCGCCACATCGGCCAAGCCGTTGATCGTCAAAATGTTTCCCATGCCGCCGAAGTCGAAGGCCGCGGTGACCGAGGCCAACTGCTGCAATCCCGACAACGCGTCCTGAAACTGCGAAGTGCCCGCAATCGCGCTGAGAGTGCCTCCGCAGTACGGAATCGAAGAACCAAACTTCGTCCCGTCGAAAACCCCGTCCTGGATGTCCGACGACAGCGCCGACACCAACCCGCCTGGCGCAGCCGGGCACAGGTATTGGTCCTCATTGATCAGCGCGCCGAGAGCGAGGCCGAGGTTACCGGCGTCGGTACCGATAGCTTGTGCCGTATAGCTGGGCACGATAGCCGCCGGATCGTGGGCCAATCCGTAGGCGCTCTCGATCGTGGCGATCGCGGAAAAGAGCGCCGCACTGAAGTTTGCTCCGGGAGCAGTCAACTTGCCGATCGTCAGCGAGCTGACGAACTCGGACAAAGGGTTGATCGAAATTCCCGAGTTGGTGTTTACCGGATTTGCGAGCAGTGCGGAGATCGAGCCGGGTGAGCCGACCGTCGCGCCGTTCATCTCGCTGACGAAGCTCCCCCCACTTGCTGTGAGTCGAATCGGACCGGCGGGAGCTGGGCTCAGCTGCAGAGTAAAGCTGCCGTCAATCGCGGTGCTCGTGGAGTCGAGCGCTGGGCCGTCCAGACCGGTCGTCAAGTCGGCGGCGAATGCAGTAACCGTTGCACCACTCACCGCGCCCTGGACCACGGTTCCTGACAACGTGATTGAGGAAGGGGGACTGCTACGTTTGATCGGGGCAGGGCCGCCTCCTCCGCCGCAGCCGGCCACCATCAAGACCAGTACGGGTGCGAGAACCGTGGCTACGAAAGATGCCGGGCGGCACGCGACGCGCACCGATCCGGTGAGGCGATAAGCGGCCCACGTCGCTCCACCCGCGGGGCGGAGGTTGGTTCGACCGATGTCACACCCACTCATCGAGCCGAAGCACGCTTATGACGGGTGTGGAAGGGACGCTCAAGACCGAGCTGGGGGGTGTCATGATCCGGCTGCCTGATACTTTCTTCAAAGAGACGGAATTGTCTACCATTGGCTCCCAGTTGAGCGCAACGGTACCTCTCTGAAGGCGCTACTTCAGCAGTTCGGCGAGGCCGTCTTCGACTGAGATCTGCGGGCGCCAGCCCAGGACGCGCTCCGCTTCGTGAATGTCGGCGAGCGTGTGACGCATGTCGCCTTTGCGCGCGGGAGCCTGGACCGTCGGTCCGCCGATCAGCGCCGCGATTTTCGCGACGCTCATATTGCGCCCGCGGCCGATGTTTATTGCGCGGCCGTCGGCCGTCGCACAATCCATCGCGAGCAGGTTCGCGCGCACCACGTCGCGCACGTGGGTAAAATCGCGGCTCTGCTGGCCGTCGCCGTGAATCTCGAGCGGCCGCCCTTCCCGGCGCGCCTTGAGAAACGCGGCAATCGCCAGGCTGTAAGCGCCCTGCTCGGCCATCCGCGGCCCGTACACGCCGAAGTAGCGGAGCGCCAGCGTTTGCATCGCGAACATCCGATGAAACATTCGGACGTACTGCTCGCCGACGAACTTCTGCAGCGCGTACGGGTTGAGCGGATTCGGCGTCATGGTCTCGACCAACGGCAGCGCCGATTGCTCGCCGTAAACCGACGACGATCCCGAGAACACCACGCGCCGCACCTTCGCGTCGCGCGCCGCTATCAGCACGTTGAGCGTGCCGACCACGTTGGTCATATGGGTCTCAACCGGCTTTTCGATCGAGAGCGGAATCCGCGGCAGCGCCGCAACGTGAAACACGCAGTCAACATTCGTGAACGCGCCGCGGATCGCGCCCGGGTCGCGGATATCGGCCTCGACCAGCTCGGTGTTGCGATTGAGGCGCTCGCGGGCGCCGGTCGCGAAGTTTTCCACCACGCGCACGGCAAAGCCGCCTTCAACCAGCGCGTCGACCAGATGCGATCCGATGAAGCCGGCGCCGCCGGTCACCATCACCAGCCGCCCCGCGCCGGATTTTGCTTCGGCAGCGGTCATCGCGCTCGTTCTGCTCCAGTCAATTTCAGGCAGCGCGAATTGGCTCGGGCCTCAACGAGGCAAATTTGAATGGGGATCATCGCTGGGATACGATTGGGGTTTACATCGCCGCTTCGCGACGACAATCAGTACGCGAGGCGGTACTTTTAGCGCAAAGCAGTACTTAAAGAATGAACAGCGGGGCCGACAGGATCAAGCTATTACGTGAGCTGCTCGAGGCGCGAATCGTCGTGCTCGACGGCGCGTTCGGCACCTCCGTCCAGGCGATGAACCTGAGCGCGGACGACTTCGGCGGCGCCCAGTTCGAAGGCTGCAACGAAAACGTGGTCCGCACCCGACCTGATAAGATCCGCGCGATGCACGAGAGCTTTCTCGCGGCGGGCGCGGATATCGTCGAGACCGCGACCTTTGGCGCGACCCCGCTGGTGCTCGCCGAATATGGGCTCGCGGAGCGCGCTCACGAGATCAACCGCATCGCGGCGGAGCTAGCGCGCGGCGCTGCCGCCGCATTCAGCACCCCGGATCGGCCTCGCTTCGTCGCGGGCTCGATGGGCCCCACCACCAAGAATATTTCGGTCACCGGAACGGTGACTTTCGACCAGATGGCGGACACCTACCAGGTCCAGGCCGAGGGACTGATCGAAGGCGGCTGCGATCTACTGGTGCTCGAGACGGTATTCGACACACTCAGTTGCAAGGCGGGGATCGTCGGCATCGAGCGCGCGAACGAAAAGCTGGGCGTTGCGGTTCCAGTCGCAGTGTCCGGCACTATCGAAACGATGGGCACGCTGCTGGCGGGCCAGGACATCGAGTCCTTCTACGTCTCACTCGCGCATCGCGATCTGCTCTGGATGGGCCTCAACTGCGCGACCGGCCCCGACTTCATGACCGACCATCTGCGCACGCTGTCGGAGATTTCGCGCTTTTACGTCGCGTGCGTGCCCAACGCCGGCCTGCCGGACGAGAACGGGCACTTCAACGAGACGCCAAAGATGCTCGCGGAGAAGATTGGCCGTTTCGCGCGCAACGGATGGGTCAACCTGATCGGCGGATGTTGCGGCACGACGCCCGAACATATCCGGCTGCTGGTCGAAGCGGTTGCGGGGCTGAAGCCGCGCGAGCGCTCGACGCTCAGGCGCGCGGTGGTCTCGGGAATCGAAACCCTGGTCATCGACGAGAGCACGCGGCCGGTGATTGTCGGGGAACGGACCAACGTGCTCGGCAGCCGCAAATTCAAGCGGCTGATCGCACAGGACAAATTCGAGGAGGCATCCGAGATCGGCCGCGCGCAGGTGCGCCGCGGCGCGCACATCGTCGACGTCAATCTTCAGGATCCCGACCGCGTCGAAGTCGACGACCTGATCCGCTTCCTCGAAATCGAGGTGAAGAAGGTCAAGGTCCCCCTGGTGATCGACTCGACCGATCATCGCGCCATCGAGGAAGCGCTGAAACGCACGCCGGGCAAATCGATCATCAACTCGATCAATCTCGAAGACGGCGAGGAGCGCTTCCAGCGCGTGGTCCCGCTCGCGCGGCGCTACGGCGCGGCGCTGATCGTCGGATGTATCGACGAGGACAAGCAGCAGGCGCAGGCGGTGACCCGCCAGCGCAAACTTCAGATCGCGGAGCGCTCGTTCAAGCTGCTCACCGAAAAGTACGGCATCGCGCCCGAAGACATCATCTTCGACCCGCTGGTCTTTCCGGTCGGCACCGGCGATAAGAATTACATCGGCGCGGGAGTCGAGACCATCGAAGGCATCCGGCTTATCAAGCAGGCGCTGCCCAACACCAAAACAGTACTCGGCGTTTCCAACGTGTCGTTCGGACTTCCCGACGCGGGGCGTGAGGTGCTGAACTCGGTGGTGCTCTACCATTGCGTGCAGGCCGGACTCGATCTCGCGATCGTGAATGCGGAGAAACTGCAGCGCTACGTGTCCATCCCCGAGGAGGAACGAAAGCTCGCCGACGATCTCATCTGGTGGCGCGGCGACGATCCGATTGCCGCCTTTGCGGCGCACTTCCGCGCCAGGAAGAGCGCGGTCGCCAAGGAGAATCGCAAGGATCTGCCGCTGCTGGAGCGGCTGCCCCGCTATATCCTGGAAGGATCCAAGGAAGGACTGACCGAGGATCTCGACGAAGCGCTGCAGTCGATGGCGCCGCTCGAGGTCATCAACGGACCGCTGATGAAGGGGATGGACGAGGTCGGCCGGCTATTCAACGCCAACGAGATGATCGTCGCCGAAGTGCTGCAGTCCGCCGAGTCGATGAAGGCGGCGGTCGCGCATCTCGAGCCCCACATGGAGAAGACAGAGAGCGCCACGCGCGGGAAGATCATCCTGGCGACCGTGAAGGGCGACGTTCACGACATCGGCAAGAACCTGGTCGAGATCATTTTCTCGAACAACGGCTACCGGGTGATCAATCTCGGGATAAAAGTGCCGCCGGAGGAGCTGATCAAGGCCTATCGCGAGCACGCGCCTGACGCGATCGGACTCTCGGGGCTGCTGGTCAAGTCGGCGCAAATGATGGTGGTCACGGCGCAGGACTTGAAAACCGCCGGGATCGAATGCCCGATCCTGGTCGGCGGCGCCGCGCTCTCCAACCGCTTCACGCGGATGAAGATCGCGCCCGAATATGAGGGGCTGGTCGCATACGCGAATGACGCGATGACGGGGCTCGATCTCGCCAACCAGATAATGGACTACGAGCGGCGCGATTCGCTCGCGCGACTGCTCGCCGAGCAATCGAAGAAGATGCTCGAAAGCGCGCCCAGAGCGGTGCATAGCGCGGCGGGAGCGCCGGGCAAATCGTCAGTGCGCCGCGACATCGAGATCCCCAAGCCGCCGGATCTGAAACTACACGTGCTCCGCGACTATGACCTGGGCGAAATCTTCGGCTACATCAATCCCAAGAGCCTCTACGCCAAGCATCTGGGGTTCCAGAATTTTGTCGAGGCGCTGGAAGCGGGCGATCCTAAGGCCAAGGACCTTCACGGCCGCGTCGAAGAGGTCGCGCAGCTGATGCTCGCGCGCAAGGACATTACCGCGAAGGCGATCTACAAATTCTTCCCGGTGCAGAGCGACGACCGCACCGTGATCGTTTACTCCTCAGATGGCAAAGCGGTGCTCGAGACTTTTAACTTCGGCCGCCAGAGCGAGCCGCCGTACCTGTGCCTGGCCGACTATCTCGCGGCGCGCGACTCGGGCCGCACGGACTACCTGTGCATGTTCGTCACCACCATCGGCACCGGCGTTCGCGCGCTGGCCGAGGAGTGGAAGAATCAAGGCGACTATCTGCGCTCGCACATCCTGCAGGTGCTCGCCAACGAGGGTGCGGAGGCATTCGCCGAACTGCTCCATCTGAAGATTCGGCAGATGTGGGGGATCGGCGATCCGCCGGGACTCTCGTTGAAAGAGCTGGTGCAGGCGCGCTACCACGGCAAGCGGTTCTCGTTCGGATACGGCGCCTGCCCGCGCATGGAAGACCAGAGCAAGCTGTTCGCGCTGCTCGAAGTCAGCAAGCAGAATTTGGGCGTCCAGCTCACCGACGAGTTCATGATGGACCCGGAGAGTTCGGTGAGCGCGCTAGTGTTCCACCATCCGGAGGCGAAGTACTTCAACCTCTCGCCCGCCGACGCCGAGCGCCTGGAAAGCGAGTCCGGCCCCCCGACCTCGTAGCTTTTGGCGTAGCTATTGGCCGCGGCTTCGCAGCTCGCGCTCGGCGAGCTCGAGGTCCGCGTCGACCATCAGCGCTGCCAGACCCTCGAAGCTGAGCCGCGGCTGCCATCCGAGCACGCGTCTGGCCTTGCTCGCGTCGCCCATCAGCAGATCGACTTCCGCGGGGCGGAAGAAGCGCTGATCGATCTCGACCACCTTGTGCCAGTCGAGCTTGACCCGATCGAACGCGAGATCGAGAAACTCGCGGACCGAGTGGTTCTCGCCCACCGCGATAACGAAGTCGTCGGGCTTGTCCTGCTGCAGCATCATCCACATCGCTTCGACGTAATCGCCGGCGAAACCCCAGTCGCGCAACGCGTCGAGGTTCCCGAGCGCGAGCTTTTCCTGCAATCCAAGCTTGATGCGGGTGGCGCTGCGGGTGATTTTGCGGGTCACAAAATTTTCACCGCGGCGCGGCGATTCGTGGTTGAAGAGAATTCCGTTGCAGGCGAAAAGGTCGTAGGCCTCGCGATAATTGACCGTCTGCCAATGCGCATAGACCTTCGCGCATCCGTACGGGCTGCGGGGATGGAAGGGCGTAGTTTCGCGCTGTGGGGTCTCGACGGCCTTGCCGAACATCTCGGAGGAGCCTGCCTGGTAAAAGCGCGTGGCCCGGCCGTGACGTTTGTTGTGATCGCGAATAGCCTCGAGCAGCCGAAGCGCGCCGAGCCCGACCACGTCGGCGGTGTACTCGGGCTGATCGAAGGAGATCCGCACATGTGACTGCGCCGCGAGGTTGTAGACCTCATCAGGTCTTACCTGCTCGATGATCCGCCGGAGCCCAGTGCCGTCGCCGAGGTCGCCGTAGTGCAGATGCAGCACTTCGGAGCCCGGACCGAAGCCCTTGCGCAGGTGGTCAATGCGTCCGGTCGCAAAACTGGAGGTACGGCGGACCACGCCGTGCACCTCATAGCCCTTGTTGATCAGAAACTCGGCCAAGTAGGAGCCATCCTGACCGGTGACCCCGGTTATTAGTGCGACCTTAGGCATGTTCAGCGCTCCGCGGCGGAAATGGACCGCAATGCAAACATATCATTTCAGAGACCGGGAAGAACGCCGTGAAAGAGACGGCGATTCAGGGGCAAAAAATTGCGGGCACCGTAACTTTCGCAATATCGCCGCACCCGCCGCGTTGGCCCTGGCTCAGGACCGCGCTTCAATTCAATCGCCGGGGACCAGCCGATGCGAGTCGCTGTCGAAATGCTGGGTCGAGAACTCGAACAGCTCTGCATCCTCGAGCGCTACCATCTGATGAACCAGGCCGGGCGGCACGTCCATGCATTCGCCGGGTCCGAGCTCGAATTCCTCGATGGTCTCCGCCTGAGGCGATTCCTTGACGCGTACCAGTAGGCGGCCGCTTCGCAAGTAGAACGATTCGGTCTTGAGTTTATGGTAATGCAGCGAGCATCGCTTGCCCTTGCGGATTTCCAGAATCTTGCCGCAGTAGAGCGGATTGTTGGCGATCCAGACCTCGCGGCCCCAACCCTTGGGTTGGATATGAACGGGTTTGCGTGCGTGGCTCATGAATCCTTAATTGCCTTTATCGCCCCTTAATTGACGGGTGTCGGCGGCAAGCCGGATTATTGCATATCTCCGGGTTCCGCATAATGCCCATATTGAGCGGCCAAGCGGTGTTCTCGAGGCTGGCATAACTCCGCCCCACGCGGCGGTGGAAGGCTCTCCGCGATCCGCGTTGCGGTGCCGTCAACGGCACCAATAGTCATATGACGGTCGACGAAGGAGGTCGGCGGTCAGCCGGCCGAGCGCGCTCCGGCGCGGCGCATCGGCGCCGACGGGGGGGCGCTGAGATCGCTGACCTGGATGAGGAACTGGCGGACGGCGAGCCCGTGCTCCTCAGCAAATCCGCGGAGCTGCGTGAGCCTTTCCTCGCTGAGCTCCTCGGCTACCAGGAGTTCTTCGAAAGGAGCGACGTTAAAAATTCGCTCCAGGTCGTCGACCGATCCCAATACGCGCTGGCCGAGCAACAACTTGCCGAGCTTGAAACCGTCGTCATCGATGAATCCGACCAGCCTCAGCTCCTGGCTGCGCTCCGAGGCCAGGTAGCTCGCGGCGGCGGTTCCGACCTGCCCCGCGCCGACCACCAGCACGCGTTTGCCCGGCGCAGCGAGCTGATGAATCCCGTGGCGCAGCGCCTGAAACGAAAGCCGCGTCACCAGCAGCAGGTTGAACAGGATGACTACATAAAGAACGACGACCGATCCCGAAAGAACCATCGCCACTACCAGCGAGCCCGCGGCCACCAACAGTCCCGCCAGCACGGCGCCGTAGGCGAAGCGAATTCCGTCCGAAAGCGCCGTATAGCGCCAGATGCCGCGATAGATCCCCACCACCACGAACGCGGCGTAGGTCAGCAGGATGACCCAAGGCAGGCTTCTCACCATCGCTGATGCGAGGTCGTCGTTGATGGTGAACTCAAGGCGAAGCATCAACGCGCCGAAGTATGCGGCGCTGATAAGCGCCAGGTCGACCACCGCCTCGGCGATTCTACGCTTGTACCCAAGATTCAAAATGAAGCGCGCCAGCCCTAACGATTCTCCGTACGCGACTCCAGGGGCCGTCGAGTCAAAGGTCAAGTCCATCATAAACAGCGCGATGACCGCCGCTGCCAGCGCGATCAGCGGCAGCGCCATCAGCACGTGCGCATGCGGCAGCAGGCTCATCACGACCGCGCACGTGGCGCTCAGCGCGGCGACGCTCCAGCATACGAAGGCGCTGGTCCGCTCGGAGAGCCCGAGCGAGAGCAGTCGATGATGCGAATGGTCGAGGCCGTGACGCGAAATCGAATTACCGGTCGCAAGCCGCGTGACCGTCACGATGGCGGTATCGAGCAACGGCACCAGCATCACCAGCACCGGGAATATGTACTTGGTTAGCCGCGAGTTCGCGGCCAGTCCCGCCCCCTGGAGCGCAAACACGCCGAGCAGCAATCCTATCGGAAGCGCACCCGCGTCGCCCATGAAGATCGACGCCGGATAGTAATTGTACGCGAGAAATCCCGCCAGCGCCCCGCCCACTGCCAGTCCGCCCGCGGCCAGCGCCGCATTTGCATGGAGCGCGCCGGTTACCCCAAGCGCGAGCGCGGCGACAATTCCGATTCCCGCCGCGAGCCCGTCGAGTCCGTCGACCAGGTTGAACGCGTTGGTGGTCGCGAGCAGCCAGATGATCTCGAGCGTCGCATTCACCGGCGCCCATGGCGTCAGCGGCAACTGCGGCAGCTTCAATACCAGGAACAGCGCGACCACGGCCTGGGCCGCGAGCTTCTGGAGCGGCCGCAATTCAATCGCGTCATCGATCGCGCCGACTGCCCACAGGGTTCCCGCGCCGAGCAACTCCCATCCGCTCAGCTGGCCGAACGCCGCCAACGCACCAACCACTGCGGCGACGATAGCCGCGCCACCAAAAACAGGCACCTGGTCGGCCGACCCCGGCCGATGACTCCGCTTGGCGGTTATGCCCAGACGCGTGCCGATAGAGCCCGCGAGCGGGACGGTCGCCGCGCACAGCGCGAATGCGAGGATCGGCACGCCCAACAAAACGGCCACCGAATTAATCATAACAAATGTGTACCCAATGAAAGATCGAGGATGGCTCGGAACTAAACCAAAAGCAAAATCGAATTTGCGCGCGTCACTGCGGCGCAGGCGCGCTGCCGGAGAGCATCGAACTGAACCTGCCGGTGACTTTGCTGCGGTCGAAACTTTGTTCCGCAAGCCGGCGCGCCCGCGCGCCCATTTGCTTGAGCTTGAGTGGCTCGCTGGCACTATCCGCGATGGTCCGTGCGAGCGCCCGCGCATCGCCGGCGCGGATTACGAATCCAACCGAGTTCTCGCGCGCGATGCGTGCGACTTCGGCGTCCTCTTCCATCATCGCGATGAATGGACGCCCAGCGGCGAGAATTCCGTAGACCTTGCTCGGCACCAGGCACCCGGCGGTCCCCGGCGCGAGCGGAATCAGATGCAAGTCACCGGCGCTCAGCGATTCTGCGAGCTTGTCTGTCGGCTGATAGGGCAGGAACAGCACGTTCTCCAGACCCATCGCGCGCGCCGATTCCTGCAGGCGCTGCTTACGCGCCCCCTCGCCTATAAGGACGAACACGATGCGCGGATCGTTCTTCAGGTGTCGCGCCGCATCCAGCACGATCTCGAGCTGCTGGGTGAGCCCGAGGTTGCCCGAGTACATAACTACAAAGCGATCACCGAAGCGGGAGCGGAACGGATTGCTTTCCAGCGGCGTGATGCGGCTGCAGTCGACCCAGTCTGGTATCACCACGACTTTCTCCGCGGGCACGCCCTTGGCGATGATACGACGAGCCATGTCGTGGCCAAGCGTCACGATCGTGTCGGCGCGCGCGTAGGCGAAGTGGTTGGCGCTTTTGAGGACCGCGAGCAAGGCGCGATTCCTGACACCACCGGTCGCAACCGCAATATCCGGATAAAGATCGCGGACATTGTACACCAGCCGGCATCGCCAGCGCCGCTTGAGTATCGCCGCCAGCGCGCCCAGCAGAGGAGGATCGGTCTCCGCGATGATGACGTCGGGGCGTTCCAGCCGCGCGGTCGCCAGCGCCGCGAGCGCATAGTAGGTGCCCAGATTGAGCAGCCGGGCGATCAGCGGGGTCTTCGGGAAACCTAGTCCCCCAGGTGCGGATGATTTCGACGTTGCCACGCAACTCATGAGTGAAAGGACGGCGCGGCGGCGCGTTCCCGTTACGCGAAGGGCCGGCGATGAATACGATCTCGTTTTCCGCCGACAAATCGTCGCAGAGCTCGGTCAGGAACTGGCCGGTCGCCTCGTGATCAGGCCAGAACGAGCGATTCAGGAAAAGAAGTTTCGTGGCTCGTGCTCCAGTCTCAAGTCGGGGCGAAAAGCGCGCGCCGCACTTACGCCGAGACGGCGGTCCGCTGCGGCACTCCCTTCTCGCGCATCATCAACTCAATCCAGGTGTAGGTTTTGCCCAGTCCTTCCTCGAGCGAGACAACCGGAGACCATCCGAGCACTTCCCGCAGACGGGTATTGTCGGAATTTCGCCCGCGCACACCCTGCGGCCCGCTGACGTGTTTTCTCCTGATTTTGATTCCTGCGATTCCGGCAACGATGTCGGCGAGCTCATTGATGGTGACCACGCGATCCTGGCCGATATTGAGCGGCTCATCATGTTCCGATTGCATAAGTCGGAACATCCCGTCGAGGCAGTCGTCGATGTAACAGAACGAGCGTGTTTGCTCGCCGTCGCCCCAGATTTCGATTTCGTGATTTCCGCTGAGCTTCGCGTAGGCGACTTTGCGGCAGATCGCCGCAGGCGCTTTTTCGCGGCCGCCCTCGTACGTGCCGTAGGGGCCGAAGATATTATGGAAGCGCACGATGCGGGTTTCGATTCCGTAATCCTCGCGATAGTGGGTGCACAACCGTTCGGTCAGCAGCTTCTCCCAGCCATAGGCGTCCTGCGGCTGCGCGGGATACGCGTCTTCCTCTTTAAGCGGAGTCACGTCAGTCTCGGTCTGCCGATACTCGGGATAGACGCACGCCGAGGAGCTGTACAGGTAGCGCTTGACCCGATTGAGCCGGGCCGCCTCGAGCGTCTGAAAATTTATCATCGCATTGGAATATAAAATTTGTGCGTGATTGGCCGAAATATATCCCATGCCGCCCATGTCTGCGGCAAGCGCGTACACTTCGTCGATTCCGTGCGTGGCAGTCTTGCATTCATCAAGGCGGCGCAAGTCGAGCAGCTTGAACTCGTCAGCCGAAGTGGCTCCGAACTCCGGATACTTCAGATCCGCCCCCCGCACCCAGAAGCCCAGCTTCTTGAGGTGATTGACCAAGTGACTTCCGATGAAGCCGCCCGAGCCGGTCACTAGAATTTTCTTCTCATGCGCCATCAAGTTAGCCCTACTGGAAGTATCAGTTTTCCCCGGTCCGACGCACCAGGAAGCCACCCATCACTAACACGTCCATCCTGCTTCGCAAAAAGCAGTCGAGCGCCTCGTCCGGCTTGCAAACCACCGGTTCGTTTTCGTTGAAGGAAGTATTTAGCAGCACGGGCACTCCGGTCTGTCGGCCAAACTCGCGTATCAGCTTGTAGTAGAGCGGGTTCTGTGCGGCGTTCACCGTCTGCAAACGTCCCGAGCCGTCGACGTGCGTGGTCGCGGGAATGATCCCGCGCTTCTCGGGGCGCACTTTGTAGGCCATCAACATGAAAGGCGAGGGATATGACTGCGTGAAGTACTCGGCAGCGGCTTCCTCGAGAATGGAGGGCGCGAAGGGCCGGAACGTCTCGCGTCGTTTGATCTTGCTGTTGAGGATATCGCGCATCTCCGGACGGCGTGGATCGGCCAGGATGCTGCGATTGCCCAGCGCTCGCGGCCCCCATTCCATCCGCCCGTGGAACCATCCGACCACTTTGCCCTCGGCAATCTCGGTGGCGGTGATTCGGCACAGTTCATCCTCGTCAGCGATCTGACTGACCTCGCATTGGAGTTTACCCAGCTCGGCGCTACGCGCACTCAAGGCCGCGGCCAGATCCTGTTCGCCGTACTCGGGTCCCCAGTAAGCGTGTTCCATGACGAAATCGCGGGGGCGGCCGTCCGCATGCCATTGATACATCGCGGCGCCAATAGCCAGTCCGGCATCGCCTGCCGCCGACTGTATATACACGTCTTCGAATCCGGTCTGCTCCAGGATTTTCCCGTTCGCCACGCAATTGAAAGCGACTCCGCCCGCCATGCAAAGCTTCTTGAGGCCGGTTGCGCGCTGCAGTGTCCGCAGTCGGTCCAGCAAAACCTCCTCGAGGCGCCACTGCATCGAGGCTGCGATACTCGCGTGGCGCCGGTCGACCGCCTGAGCAGGGTCGCGCGAGGGTCCCAGCCGTTCCACCAGGTAGTCTGAGTACAGACGTCCGATCCATGGTTCGCCGGTGCCCCACGTCATCTCCGAGCCGGAGCGCTGATGGACGAAGTAGTCGGGCATCAACTGGAAATCCATGCGGCCGCCGTTTGGCGCGAGCACCATCCGGCGAAATTCGTCGAGCTGTTCCGGTTCTCCGTACGACGCCAGTCCCATCACCTTGTATTCGTCGCCGTACCTGAGAAAGCCGAGATACTGAGTGACCGCGGTATAGTAAATTCCCAGCGAATGCGGAAAGGCGACTGCGCCCATCGGCTCAATATGGCTCCCACGGCCAACGCCCCACATCGCGCTGGCGAAATCGCCAAGCCCATCTACAGAGAAAAGCGCGGCCTCGTCGAACGGCGAAACCAAAAACGCGCTGGCCAGATGCGCGCGGTGATGCTCGACGCGGCGCACCGGCGCCGCTCCTTCCTTTAATCCCAGCGCGAGCGCCGCTTCCGAACCAATCGACGCAAAGCGGCTTTGCGCGGAGAGCCGATTGCGCGCCGCTTTCGGCATTCGGATCGCGTGCCACGCTTTGCGCGCAATGCGCGCCCACGGGTCCCGCGCCACAGCCAGGATGTCGATGTCGCGCGCCGCTGCGCCAACTGCGGAAAGCACGTAGCGCAACGACTCGATCGGAAACCCGGCCGCGTGCTTGATACGGGTGAAGCGCTCTTCTTCTGCGGCGGCGACCAGTTTGCCGTCGACCACCGCGGCCGCACTGGCGTCACCGTGGTACGCGTTTATCCCAACAATCAGCATTAGTCAGTTGTCTTAAATGAGATTAGTTAGTTAATCGCAGCGGCAATACTCAGTCGACCACCGGCCGCGATCATTCGTTGATAGCAATCCAGCATCTTCGAGGCGCATCGCTCCCACGAGAATTCACCCGTCACCCACTCACGCCCCCGTGCACCCATTTCTCCGATCGGCATCACGCCGATCCTGCTGATCGCCTCGGCAAGACTCTCGGGACTATTGTCGACCCACAGTCCGCAGCCGACCCGCTCGACGTCGCTCCACGGCGTTCCCTTGCTCGCGATGACCGCCGCGCCGTGCGCGAGCGTTTCGGCGACGACAATCGCGAAGTTCTCGGTATAGGACGGAACCACTACAACATCAATGCTCTCGAAGAAGCGCGCCTTGGCTACGCCGCGGACCTCGCCGGCCAACGTCACATGCGAGCCGATACCGAGGCTCGCAACCATCACGCTCAGCTTCTCGACGTAGGCCGGCTCGCCGGACCCCGCGATCGTCAGTGAGAATTGCGACTGGCCGCCGTCGCTCAATTGCCTGCAGGCGGTGAGCAGATTCTCGATGCCCTTCTTGGGGTCGAGGCGGCCGATGAAGCCCAGCCGCAACAGCGGTCCGCGCTCGGTGCGCGCGAGGCTGGCGGGAATCGCGACGCCGTTGGGGACGAGTTCGATCGGCGCTCGCGGAAACCGTTTCCCACTCTCGGCCGCTTCCTCCCGCGAGGTCGCGTGCAATACCATCGTGCGTGGAGCTGCCACCGCGCAGATCGCGTCCCATATCGCTTTCGAGACCACACGCCGTGAACCGTCCCATCGCTGCAGCGCGCCGTGCGGCGTCCAGACCAGTGGCTTGCCCGCGACTCGCGCGGCGATCATCGTCGGAATGGTTGGAAACGAATACGCGGCATGCAGATGGACCGCGTCGGCCCACCTGACGTGTGGCAACAGGCAGCGCACCATTTCGATCGACACCGAGTTGCGCATCAGGCGCCGGCAATAGCGAACGCTCAGATCGCCGCGCTCGTACGCTTCCAACCGGTTGGATTCCAGCGACGCTAGCGGACCATCCGCGTCGGTGGTCAGGACGCTGACTTCCGCACCGGCTCGCGTGACGTGACGCGCGAATTGATAGACCGCCTCGACCAGGCCCCCGTAGCGCCAAGCGGGCGCGAAGTGCGGGCTTACGTACAGGATTTTCGGCGCGCGCCCGGCGTCAGTGCGCGTGAATCCGGCGCCCTCTTCGGGGCCTCCGTCAGGCGCCCCCAACACTTTCAGATTTGCTCCCGTGACGTGCCCTGGCCAGTACTAGGCGGAGTGGCGCAATTCTGATCCGAGAGCGCGCGAATTAAGCAGTGGCTCGGCGGCAGCAAGAATCTCCTCGAGCCGATCTGCGTAGCAATGATTTTCCGAGATGACCCTGCGATGCGCCGCTGCCGCGATCTGTTCGCGCTCAGGGCTCGCAAGCCAGCGCCGGACCTGGGCGACGAATTCTTCGGGCGAATCGAAAAACGCCGCTTCGCGATCTTCCTTAAACAGCGCGGCGTGGTCGGGCGTACGCTCGGTAAGCATGAAGCCGCCGCAGGCTGGTATCTCGAACGTGCGCATCACGTGATCGTCGCGATTTGCGCGGCGCACGAGATTAACCGAAATCTTCGCCCCACCGATCGCTAGACGAAAATCGCGACCATTCGCAAATCCGCGCCAGTATCGGCGGAGCGCCGGGAAACGATTCCAATAGCCGCCAAACAGATTCAGGCGAATCGCCGGCAGCTCGCGAGTGAGAAGCTTGAAAAACGGAGCGCGGTCGGAATCGCATCCGCCCACGAATGCGACGTCGCACGCGTACTTGGCTTTTTCGGCGTCCGTGGCCGGCAACTCCGGATAGTGCAGGCCGGGCTTGTACCCGAAGCGGATGTACGCGGTGTTTCGGCAGCCCGCGCGCCGAACGTCGTCGACGATCGCGCGTTTGGTGCACACATAGAGATCGTAGATGGGTATCGAATCCACGAGGTCGCGGCTGGTGTCAGCCGGATTGAACGGATCGTCCGTGGCCCAATTGACCAGTAATGCACCAGTGCGCTGCTTGATTAAGTTCAGCGTAGCGGGAGCGAACCACCTGCCCTTGCCAATGAGTATCAAGTCGGGCGCGAAGCTGGCCGCTTCTTCGACCAGCGCGCGATTTAAGTTTTGATAGCCGCTGGGACGGCCTACCACGCGCGCCGCAACGCGCTCCGCAATCGAACGCCGCGGGTTCAGGAAGCGCGCCTCGTCGAAGAAGCGATACCTGCAGATTCCTGCCGCGGCGCGCGCGCTGAGCGCCTCCAGAAAGTGAGCGCTCGACGGAAAAAACGCCGTCGTCTCAGCGTAGAGAATTCGCATCGGCTCCGGCGGATCGCTCCGCGAGCGCGTCGCGATAATAGTCGGTCGCGCGCTGACCGTAGTCGTCCCATCCGCCCAACTGACGAACTTTCGCCAGCGCCGCTTCACTCATCCGTTCGCGCTGCGCCGGATTTTCGTAAAGCGTCAGCAGCCGTTCGCGAATGGCTGCGGCGTCGCGAATCGGAACGATGAAGCCTTCGACGCCGTCAGTCAAAATATCGGCTGCCCCGGTGTTCTCAGTTGCGATCACTGGAACACCGCACGCCATCGCCTGCGCCTGAACCAGCGCCAGCCCTTCCTCGATAGACGGGAGCACGAGCACCGAAGCCTGGCTGTAATGTTGGTGCAGCTCGGCGCGCGGCACGATCCCCACGTAGCGGAAAGTACCTTCATACTTGGCCATGATCGGACGCATCTCGGACTCCAGGCCGCCGATCACGCTCAGCTCGACGTCGGAAGCGCTGATCCCAGCCATCGCTTCGAACAGGTACGGCAGCCCTTTGCGCAGGGTTACGGTTCCGACGAACAGAACGCGGAAGGTGCGATCCCGCTTGGGTTCGCGATGAAACATCTCCGGATCCACGCCGCACGGATTGAGCCTCAGCTTCTCGCGCGGCACGCCCTTCTCGATAAAGGTGCGGAGCGCGAAGGTCGAAAGCACGAACACCAAATCGCAGGAGTCATATTCTTGGAGCTCGCGCTCGATCACGCGTGGATCGATTCCGGCGAACTGTAAACCGAAGCGCGCGTATTCGTCGCGAAGAATGTCATCCTGGAATGCGATATGACTCGAACCGCGATCGCAGATGGTCAGTGCGCCGAACCTCGATCGCGCCGCGCGATGGCTCTGCAAGCCAAAGCCAGACAGACAATGGAACGCGTCGCACGGAATCATGTGCTGGCTCATCCACCCGTCGAAGGTCTGGATGGTCGGGAAATTCAGACGGTCGCGGACGCGGTTGAAGCCGAAGCGGTTAGCGAGCATTGCCGGGGCCATCAACCATGGAAATGTGCTCACCGTTTCCCGGGGCACTCCGTCAACTTTCCACGAAGGATAGGCGGTGTAGAGATGCTCGAGGTGGCCGCGCCGCTGGAGCTGGCGCGCCAAGTCAAAGGTGTGAAAAGCTCCGGCGCTGCCGACGCATATTTTCATAGCGCTGACGGAGGCAGCCCCAAATGTCTCCGGTCGTTCAGATGCCGATCGCGACGTCGCCGGCTCGCACTCCGTCATCAAGTCCAGGCGTCGCAGTGCCGGTCAGTTCGAAAATTCGCTCGAGCGCCGGCTGGAAAAGACACTCATAGTTGTAGCGGCTCTCGAAGGCTTCGCGTGCGGCGCAGCTCATCGCGATGTATGCGTCGCGGTCGGCGAGGATTCGCGCGATCGAGCTCGCGATCGACGCGGGATCTTTCACGTCCGCAAACGACACCCAGCGTTCGTTGCCAAGAAACTCCCGATAGCTCGCGCGATCCGGCACCACCACCGGTAACCCGAGCGCGGCGTATTCGAAGAGCTTGTTGGGCGCGGAGCCCGAATATTCCCAGTTCTTCGAAACCGGATGGTAGAGCACAAGACCTACCGCGGCCCGCTCCATCCGCCGGATCCGCTCGTCATGCGGCAGCCATCCGTTGAGCGAGAGCCGCGACTCAACCCCGCTCGCGCGCGCGAGGCTCGCAAGCTCGCGCTTGAAGTCGTCCGCGACGAACCCCAGCAAGTCGAGTTGGAAATCATCGGCAAGATGTTCGAGCGCGCGGACCGCCTCGCGGTGGCCATTTTCGGCTCCCATCATTCCGACGTAGCAAATCCTTTTCGCCGCGAATCTGAGTCGCGCGAGCTCGCGCCAGTCCGATCGTTCGGGATAGAAACTGAGGCTCGCTCCGTTAGGAACGATAAGCGCGGGCCGCGAGTCGCCCGCTTTGTCGAGCCAGTATGCGGCCCGATACTTCTCGGGAAAGAACACGCAGCTCGCAAGGCGCGTGTTACGCAGCGCCGATTTGATGATCCAGGTCTGCAGCGAAAGCAGCGGTGGGGTCTCGAGCTCCGGGAGATCGTGACAATGAAAGACTATCGGCACTTGGCGGTCACGCGGTCTCGACCACGCCGCTGCCGCGAACGCAATCGGGTCAAACGCGTAAATGATGTGCGGCTTGAGCTCGTCTACCAGGCGGCGGGCGCGCGACGCGAAGCGAACGTATTCAGCAAGCTTGCTCAACGCGGGCGCTGCGGTTTTTTGCTCGGGCGTCGCGTAAGTGCCGACGGCTTCGAGGCGAACCTCGTCGGGCCAGTTATGGGGCGGGCCGGCGACATTGCGCGACAGTAGGTGAATCCGAAAGTGCTCGCTCAGCAGATTTATGGCGTAGATGGTCGGTGGATTGTGACTTGGGTTCCCATACGCCATTACTAGCAGCGTCCGCGTTTGCGGGCGGCGAACCTCTACCGGCAGGTCACGGAAGTCAGGCTGCTTGCGCAATGAAGTGGCCATACTGCTAGATACCGCCAACCGGGCTCACGCTGCCGGCTCCTGGCGCATCCATCCACCCACCATCGCGCGCGCGGCGCGGCGCTCTTCGCCGCTGAGGCCGATCAACCCGAACGTCAGGACAAACCCGGCGACGATCAACGCGGCTACCGCGCTCGACTCGGGCAACGAGGCGGCGCTCCCAGGCCTCCACAGGATAAGAGTCGCGGCGAGCGCGGCGGCGCAGACGGCCGCTCCGGGAGCCAGTTCGCGCGCGGCGCCGCGCAGCGACACTTGCGACGTTCGCAACGCCGCGTACGGGATGTACCATGCGTTGGTCAGCAGCGAGGCCGCAATCGTGCCTCCGATCACGCCGGCCAGGCCGAACCGCCTCACCCACCACAGCGAGAGCGTGAGGTTAAGCACTCCCTCGACCACGCACAGCGCGGACCACGCATAGTGGCGGGTGGTTGCCCACAACACGGTCCCGCCAGGAGCAACCCACACGGTTATCCAGAACAGCGCGACCTGCAGGGCATAGGTGGAGTGTCCCGGGAACACTTCCCGGCCCGCCCACACGCGCAGGAAGGCCGGCCCCACCATTGCTAGCGCGATCGCTCCGACCGTGGCGTAGAGCAGCGCCAAGCGCATCGAGAACAATAGCCCGCCGCCGATCCGATCGACCCGCCCCAACGCGAAGTTGGCCGTGACGGTCGGTACCAGCGCCGCCGTCGCGACCGAGAAAACGCTCGCGCATATCACCATCAGCCGCATCGGAACCGCATAGAGCGTCACAGCCGCGGCGCCCAGCGCATAGCCGATCACGAGATTGTCGAGGCCCGTGACCAGCCCCTGTCCTACCTGGATGCCGAGGAAGCCGAGGCTCGGCTTGAGCATCTCGCGCAGCAGGCGGGAGGAAAAACGAGCCAGCCGCGGCCGCGCTTCATCGCTCTGGCGGCGGGTTTGCCGATACGCCACCAGCGGCGCGAGAACTTCCGACGCTCCGTTAATCAGCGCCACCGCGAGCAGTTTGAAGCCGGCGAGCAGCGCCAGCACCAGCATCGCGACGCGAACCGTGTTGGTACCCGCCGTGATCGCCTGCTCTTGGTCGACGCGGTGGAACGCTCTCAGGGTCATCAGATGAACCTTGAGTGGAAATCCGACCATGACGAGGCCCATATAAATGAGCGCAGCGGCCAACACCTCCGTGCGGCCGCGCAGCGCCAGCCGGCCAGCCAAGTGCGGTGCCGCTACTGCCAGCACAGCGACAACGACAGCAGCGATGCCTGCGTAGGTGAAAAACGCCGTCGATATCAACGCACCGACTTCTTGCGGCCGTTTCTGTGCGAGCGCCTCCGCCGTGCGATTGCTCACCGCCTGCGCCATCCCGAAATTGGCCAGACTCAGATAGGAAGTCAGGCTGAGCACTATCAGCCATTGTCCGTAGGTTTCCGTGCCCAAAAAGCGCAGGTAGATCGGCACCATCACCAGCGGCACCGCCAGCGAGACCGCCCAGTTGGCATAGCTCCAGGCGATATTTCCGGTGACGGAATTCTTCACGATGAGTGAGGCTGCAGGCCGTGCGGTCTAAGCCGAGCGACGGGCTAGTTGAGCACGCTCCTGCCAAGGCCCGAGGCGGCGCGATGCCCCGGCGTCCAGTTCCGCGAGCTTGCGATCAGCGGCGGTTATTACTTCGCCGACCTCGATGAGCTTGATGCAGCGATTGTCGTAAGGACACTTGTCGAGAAAGCAGGTGTCGCATTCCACCCACTTGCGGATCACCGCGTGCTGGGCACCATGCGGCCGCCACTTGCCCTTGAAGTCACGGCACGCGAACAGCGAGACGCACGGAGTTCCGACCGCCGCTGCGAGGTGCTGCACGCCGGAGTCGTTGCAGACCACCAGCGAGCATCGGCGCAGGACCTCGCACGATTCGAGCAGCGTAGTGCGGCCCGCCAGGCTCTGCGCTGCGGCGCCGATCCCGCGCGCGATCTGTTCGCCGAGCGCCGCATCCGCCGCACCGCCCACGATCACAACTGCGCAGCCTTGACGTTCCAGATGGCGGCCAACTTCCACGAACCGCTCCGGCGGCCATCGGTTCGGCTCGAGCTTGGCGCCAGGGGCGAGCGCGATCAGCGGATGGGACAAGCGGGCGCTGTTCAACGCATCGTCCACAGTGCGTACCAACTCGCCGGTGAGCACGATCGGGAACGAGATCTCTCGCACCGCGATACCGCCCGCTTCGACGATCGCTGCAAGCCTTTCCACCTCGTCAGGAAACGCGATGAACTCTGACTGGGCGGCGGCGGCAAAATGCATTCTCTCGTATTGCCATCCGAACCCCCAGCGCGCGCCCGACGCCCAGGCCACCGCCATGTTGCGAATCAGCGTGGGCAGCGTCGCGGCAACCGCGGGCAATTCGATCCACAGATCGAAGCGACGCTGGCGCAACTCGCCGAACAACTTGATGCGGCCCTGGACTGTCGCGATGTCTTCGCCGTGATAGACAAGAATCTCATCGAGCCACGCCGCCCCATCGAGCAGCTCGCGCGCGCCGGGCGTACCGATTCGGCCTGGCGAAGTGATTAACGTGATGCGCGCGTGCGGGAACGCCGCTCTTACCGCGTGCATCGCGGGGATCGCGCACGCGATGTCGCCGATGTTCCCGATTCGATAGATGCATACGCGCTCAGGCGTGAGCGGCTGCGCCGCGGGCCACAGGCACTTGCGCACGATGCGCAGAAAGAGGTTGGCGGCAGCGCGCAGGTACTGGGCGGCGCGGGCCTGCTGGCGGCGAATCGACTTCGTCATTGCCGGGGGCGCTTACGCGATGAATCGACTTCGCCGATTGCCACTCGATCGGGATTCAACGTAATTTTCAGCGTCGCCGCGATGCCAGGTTAGTCGTTTGATGGCGAGGAGCCACCATTGCCCGAAATCTAGCTGAATGAATGTTGCTGGCGGCGAAGCTCCGGTGCCAGCCGCCCGACGGATGCTTCAAAACTTTGCTGGACAATGGCGCGAGTAAGCAGAATCTATAGTTGCGAGCGGCGCAGCGGCGGGCGCGGATCTTCGGGTAGATCGGCGCGCTCGCCGACGGTCCAGTTGGGTTCTGATACGCGAGCCGGTTCGGGAGCGTACGCGGCCCCTCCCAGCTGTTCGCGCGCGCGATGCACGAAATCGCGAATGACGAAGAACGCGCACAGCACCACCAAGGTCACGAAGCTGACCAGGGTCGCGATGTTGCGAGCGAGTGGAAACGCCGCGAAGTCGGGCACCACCGGCGGCTCGACGACCCGGAACGCGAAATCAGATTGCACCTGGGCGATGGTCTGACGCTGTATCTGCCGCGCCATCAACTCGTAGAGTTGCGTCTGCAGTAGCGCGTCGGAGGTTTTGCGGATCTCGTCCTGGAGTGAAGCGGCGATGCTGGCGGCACTCTCAACTTCCTCGTTGCGCAACTGGTCGCGCAGCCCGTCGAGGTAGTATCCAAGGATACGCCGCGCCTCGGCGGGATCGGGATCGAGGAAGTAGACGGTGAGGTTGCCGCTGCGAAAATCGAATTCCGAGGTCAGGTTGGCGCTTAGTTTACGGTACAGTATCCATCGCGATACCGGCTTGCCGTTCTGATGACCGCCCGCGATGTGTTGCGTCAGATGATGGCGATCGATGAGGTCGGTGGTGAACGCATAGCTGGTCATGATCGCTTTGTCGCGTTCCGCCAGGGTGGCCTCATCGCTGGAGCCGCCCATCGACATCAGCGAGGCGAGCCCGCTGCTGACGCCGCCGAACGGCCCGCTCATGCTCAGTGAGCCGCCCATAGCGGAGTCGGGATTGAGCGGCGTGATGACGGCCTGCGCGCGATAGAACTTGACCATGAAGAACTTGGCGTAGAGTCCCGCCGCGAGTCCGATGCCGATGGTCGCGGACACGATCAGGATCCAATGCTCGCGCAGCAGCCCGGCGTAGTGAAGAATCTGCAGCGCGGCGCGCTGCGACTCGGTCAGGTGAAGCGGACCGGGGCGGCCGCTGTCACGAGCATTCGGCGCAAGCTCCTTGGCCTGCCCGTTAACTTTGGGCGAATCCATTTGTGACGGCGCGGCGCGAAGGCCGCCTTGCTCAACGCCAGACGATGCTCGGCCATGCAGGCGTGACGCCCAAGGTGAGCTGGAAGAGTCCCTGCAGCGTGTGCCCATTGGTGTAGTTGAGGTCGCTCACGTACGCGATGCCGGCGCGAGCCTTAATTTCGGCTAGCGAATCGGTCACCGTGTGCATCTCGATCGGGAGATTGAGAAAGTCGAGCGTCGCGCCGAAGGTCTGTTCCTTGTTCAGCCCCACTGCATCGACCAAGCCGTGCGGATTGCGAATCGTGTAGAACGCGTCGAGGTCCAGCTTGGAGCGATAGTCGAACCACCGTCCGATCGCGAAGTTTATCTGCCACGCGCCGGGCCCGAGCGCGTCGCCCATCAACCGGTTGTCATAAGTCCAGTACAAGGAGTCGCTGTGGGTCGAATAGTTCTGATCGGTTTTCGACCACTCGAAGCGGGCGGTGGTAAGGCCGTCGGCGGTCACCTCGGGGCAGTAGATGCCCGCGATATACGAGGGCGACTTGAACGGAGTTTTGATGGGAATGCTCTTGCCGAACGGCTCGAAAAAGTCTTCGCCGAGATCTTCGCCGTAGATCTGCGTCATCCGGAACTTCTGAAAAGTGTATTTCAGGTAGAGGCTAAAACGCGAGTTGGTATTCGCTCCTATCGGATTGCCTGTGTCGAATCCGGTCGCACGGCCGACAAAGCCGAGCGGGGTGTAATTGTTGTTGCCCACGCCGCCGAACATGATGTTATGGGTTATGCCCCACTCGAAAGATGGCAGCGGCTTGAAGCTGAATATCTGGCCGTCGATCCAGGGGTTGGAGAACTCGCGTCCCGAGTCGCCCTGGCCAAAGAACGCCTGCCATCGGAACAGGCCCAGGTAACGCAGAAAGCCCGGCAGATGGCCCGGGTGAACGTTCTGCGCGCGCAGCGCGGGAAACGGCAGCGCGTTGTTGGTCTGCGAGAGTTGCCCGAACTCACCCACTCCCCAGTCCATCTCTTCTTGTCCGAACGAAATCGCGACGTTCCCGAAATCAGCCACCACCGCGCCGGTGACCAGTTGGGCGCGCCTTAATATGCGCGGATCCTGGCTGAGGCCGCCGGCAATCGCACCTTCGCCGTAGCCGGTGATAAAACTGCCAACTCCCATCCATCCGGCCCATCGAGCCGCTTCATTGTTGCCACTCACGGTCGGAAGGTCGTCGTTGTAAGGAAGCAGAGGCGTTGCTTCCTGATAGCTAATTCCCTTGTTATCACCGGTATGGAGTTCGGTGCGCCTGCCTGCCGAGTAGACGTAGCTGAGCTCGGCGCGCTCGACCGGGTGAATCATGGTCGGCAGCCCGTCTTCGGAATCGTTCTCGATCCAGCCGACTTCCTCGGCGAGCTGCTCGCGAAGCGACGCGATTATTTTGCGCACCAACGGGTTGGCGGTAGAGCTCTCGGAGTATTTGCCGCCGGCCTCAACGGTGAGACGGGCAGCCTCGACGCGGCTGATAGGTTTGATCTCAGGAAGGTAGCTGTCCAGCATCCCGAGATCATTGAGCGTCTCGAGCTCATCGTAGATCGAGCTGTCAAGGGGGATGTAGGCGACGTAGGTGGAAGCCTGGACGCGAGCGGAGACGAGAATCACGAGCAGCGCAGAGAATGCCGCAGCGCACGCGGTAGAAAGCCTGCGCGCGCTTTGCTGACCTAACTGCTCAATGCGTCCCATCAGCAGCCCCCGGGACAGCATCTGCTTGTTCGCGGCTTATTGCTAGTGCTCGCAGTCGTTGAATTTCGGTCAGCTTCTCGATCGGATCCTGCTCTCGCATCACCACCGGCTCCGGCGCGGGCTCCATCGCCCTGATCCGGTTGGCCAGCGAGCTCTGCGCGTCGCCGAAGAGATAAGTCACCAACACCTTGCGGACGTAGTACCGAGTTTCGGGGTACGGAGGGATGCCGCCGTACTTGTCGACGGCGCCTTCGCCGGCATTGTACGCCGCGAGAACTTCCGGAAGGCTGAGCGCGCCGTCGCCGCGCGCCAACCGATACTGGCGCAGAAAATTAAGGAACCGAGCGGCGCCGAGCGTGTTGCTCACCGGGTCAAGCGGATCGACGATGCCGAAGCGCATCGCGGTCCCCGGCATCAACTGCATAAGACCCTCGGCGCCCTTGGGCGAGACCGCGTTTACGTTGCCCCCGGACTCGACCGCGGCAATGGCGGCGAGCAAATCGGGATCGAGGCTGTAGAGCCGGGCGACCGCACCCAGCAAGCGGCGGGTGTCGACGCGCTGGGGCTGCGCTGCGGGAGTTTCCTGCGCCGGCGCCGCGGCGCCGCCGCTCAGAGCGAACCATGCGATCGCGAACAGCGCTGCGGTGCGATTGATCAAAGCGTCGTCACTATAAGTTCGTCGCGAGAAGTCCCACCACCGCAAGCGTGGTCGCCGCGTTCGCGACGATTTGCGCGATGGTCGCAGTCTCCTGCAGCTTGTTCACATAGATCAATCGCTCGGGAACGTAAACCGTATCGCCAGGATCGAGTTTCGCGGTCATCAGGCCGCCAGAAATAACCGGCAGCAATGGGAACATCGTCGACTGCTTGCTCGCCTTGATTCCGTCCTCGGTCAGCACCGAGCCATCGGCCTTGATGACCATGATGTGATCCGGATCGGCGCCCTCGTTGGGACCGCCGGCCTGTTCGAGATAGTCGCGGGTGGTGAGTCCCGGACGATAAACGATCGCGTTGGGACTATATACTTGGCCGAGCACGTTGATCGCAGCGGGTCGGCGCGGGATCAGCAACTGATCCTGATCGTTCAAAGCCACGTTGTCCGGCGAGTTGGCAAGCTCGTCAAGCGGCCGCATATGGATGACCAGGCGGCCTTGCGCCTGTGTGTTCTGGGTGTCGCTGAGCACCTTTTCCATGGTGGCGATCGCCTCAGGACTGTTCATCATGTTCTTGCTCTGGTCGGCGCCCGACTGCATCGCCGCGGACGCGGTCTTGAGCTGCGCGCGCAGAATCGATTCCTGCAGGCGATGACGCGCCTCGTCGAGACGCTGCTGTTGCAGCTCCTTTATCGACTGGCGAATCAGAACCGTGGCTGGCAGGTAGGCCTCGGGCAGCAGTCCACCGGCGCGCTCGAGCACCGAGGCGATCCGCTCGCCATCATGAATCGTGTAGGGTCCCGGCCTCGCCACTTCGCCCCTGACCATCACCACCCAGGGCAGATGCCAGTTCGAGGCGCGCCGCACGAAGACCTGGTCGTTGGCCACCAGCACCGGGTTGTGCACGTCGGAGCCCTCGAGCGCCGCGCGCAGATCGATGTCCTCGAAGGTATGGCTGGTGGTTGCGCCGTTGACGACCTGGGTGCGCGCGAGCTCCGCCGACTTCTGATACGCGTCGTCTCTGAGTCCGCCCGCGAGGTAGACCAGGTCACTGACTCGCATGCCCTGGCTCAGCACGTAATAGCCGGGATTTCGGACCTCGCCGAAGACCTCGACGGTCGGCAGATACTTCATCTGCGACTCGCTGAAAACGGTGAGCTCGTCTTCCTGGAACAGCGCGAGATTGTCCGGACCGGAGAGATGATCGGACATGGCCTCGCCGAGGTCGACCGGCACCAACTTGGTGGTTTTCTCAGGCCCTTCCTTGCGCCGGATCAGCGCGTACTTGAAGAACGTATGCGGCGCGACTCCTTCGGCCTCTTCCACCAGATCGCCCACTCGCATCCCAGGATGCCATTGGTATTTTCCGGGCCGGTTCACGTTGCCGCGCACCATCACGATGTCGTGCTCGGTGGGCAGCACCGGATAGACCTTGATCAGATCACCGTCGCGGATCTCGAAGCGCTGCGAGCGCATCTCGTTGAGATCGACATCTAGCGCGATGCGTTTTTCGTGGCTCTCCACGCGCTCGACCTGCACGCGCTGAGAATAGCCGAAGGCGCTGATTCCGCCGGCCAGCCGCACCACGTCCGACAGTGTCTCTCCGCTGCGGCTGATCTCGTAGATGGCCGGGCGTTTCACGTCGCCGATCACGCCCGCGACCGGCCCGATGACCGGCACGAAGATCACATCGCCGGCCTCGAGCTGCTCGTCACCCTCGGTGTTGCCGTTGAGCAGCAGCCCATACAGATCGACGACTTTCACTAACTGATTTCCGCGCCGCAGCTCGATGCGCCGCAGGCTACCGATCTTGGTGATACCGCCGGAAGCCGCAAGCGCGTTGGAAACATGGGCAAGCGCGCTCACCGTAAGAGCGCCCGGCTGCTCGACTTCGCCAACCACGAACACCTGGATGGTGCGGAGCTTGCCCATCGTGACGTCGACCTTGACGCCGGTGATTTGCCCCGCCTTGTCCTCGATCAGCTTTTTGGTTTCGTCGAAGGTCAGACCGGCGACCTGCAGAGGACCCATCTCAGGAATCAGCACCGAGCCGTCGCGCCCGACGGTCAGGTTCAGCGTGTTATTGATGCGCCCCCACATCAGCATTTTGATCTGGTCGTCGGGACCGATCATGTAGTCGTGTCCGACCGGGACATTGCCGACTGGAGCGAGGGTCGCCATGCGTGCGGAGAACATCGAGTAGCCGAACTGGCCCAGGTTGCGCGTGTTGGGGGCGAGCGGCGCCATGCCCGAACCGAGTGAGCGGAAATTCTGTTCGATTGACGAGACGACCTGGCTGCGCATCATCATCCCGGACGCCGTCATCGACGTGGTCGGCGCGCCAGTAGGGCTGTTCTCAGGCTGGGTTAGCTGGGTGCAACTGCGGAGCTGATCCAACTGCTGCTCACTGAAGGTGAGCCCGAGCGAGCGCGCGACCGCGGCGATGTCGTTGGGGCCGAGTTGTTTGGCCGCGAGATGGAGACAGAGCTCCTGGATGTCGTCAGGCGAGAGCGAGCCTGAGGCCATCTGGTTTTTGAGCGTGCTGAGTTCGTCGGGTGAGAGGCCTAGCTGCTGCATCGTCTGTTGGATCGATCCCAGCGACTGGGCGTTGAGCGAATTTCCTAGTCCCTGGCCGCCCATTCCCATCCCCATCCCGGGGCCGAAGCCCTGCGGACCGGCGAGAGTGGAAGGGCCAGCGCTAGTGGTTAGAGGCTGTCCGCTTTGTTGCTGCTGCGGCAGGTAGCCTTGCTGTTGCTGCGAGTAGCCTTGCTGCCCATAACCCTGCTGCCCGTAGCCTTGCTGCGGAGGAAATTGCTGTTGCGAGTCGTCCTGATTCTGAGTCTGCGGGCAGGGTGGCAGTTGGGCGCCATCAGGGCCGACCGAGTTATCACCGGGATTTGCGCAAGCACTGTTGCCGCCGACGAAATCACCGGCCTGCGGTGGCTGCGAGCCGGCAGCGCCGGGGCCCATGTTCGCACTGGATGGCTGCCCCATGGTGCTGCCGGTGAATCCGTTGGTGCCGCCGGAATAATCGCTCTGGGCGATTGCCATCGTCGCAGCCAGCAGGATGCCGCCGATCACGATAAGTGTGCGAAATCTCGACAGTACTTTTTGTTGGATATTGCTATGCATAGTAGGATAGCCTGTGACTACGACTAGCCTTGCGGAATCCGGAGGTCACCGCCGGACATGATGCTGGATCGCCGAAAATAATAGCCTCTTAATCGGCCAAAAAAAGGCCGCTGCAAGTCAGCGCAAATCATCGACCGTCCCGCGCGGGCACGCGTCCGCCATCCCGTAAAATCAGGAAAAGATGTCGGACAGTAGAGTTTTTCCCCCGCGCGGCGACCTGATTCTACGTTATCGCCCAGCCAAGGTGAAACACGAAAATTAAATGTGTTCCCGCTTATGCTTACTTCAGTCGAGAATCCCGAAGGCGTCATATAACACGCCATATATTGAGAGATCAAGAAATTACATCGCACCGCATAAGTGCTCTTGGAACATTAAAGCTTGGACGACTGAAACCGGCGCTGCGGACATCATCTCGAGGTTTTAGCGGTTTTCAATGAGAGAAGTTTTTTTATCGGAGGGAATGGCGCGGCGTGCCACGCCGCGATGCGCCACGGCGCTGCACGACGAGGATTAAGCGCGCAGTACGCCGACGCCTCTAGAGTGCGCCGTTCGATTCCCGAATCGCGATGTCCTGCTTGAGCGGCGAGCCCGCCGGACCCAGCATCACGATGCGGCGATTCGGGCCGTCGAACGTGACCCGCTCGCCGTGCGGCAGTTCCCAGGTCGCCTCGACGCCGTCAGTGCCGCTCGCGCCCAACTGCTTCTGCGCGGTAGGTGCACCGAGCGCCTTGGTGAGCTCGTCGAAAACTCCGCCGGTCGAATCCGGTGCGAAGGTCGCGATCGCCAGCTGCATACCGGTGTGCACAGTGAATTCATAAATGACGGTATCGTAGTGCAGCTGCTCGGAGCGCAGGCGCTCGATGCGATATGCCTCTGCGCCGTATGGGCTGGTTTCCACCGCACCCATCGGATAGCGCTCCTGTACTTCGACGAGCTGCGCGCCGAAATGAATGTCGAGGAACGACGTCAGGCTGGGACGCCGCGCCTCATTCCACGACGGTATCGGCCGCACCGATCCGCATCCCGCGATCGATCCTGCCAGCAGCATCGCGCTCGCGACGCGCGCGACGACGAGCCGCGCGAGTATCGTGGCGAAGGCTCCTGGAGCACTCGAGCGGCGAGTCGTGCGGCGAAGGCTCACGTGCCAGCGGGGTCAGCTCTGCTTGGTGACTGCGGAGGCCGGCAGCACCACCCTAAGCCCGCTCGCTTCCACCGCGCTCAGCAGTATCGCGACCCGCTCGGCGCCGGAGAAGTAACGGTCGAAGATCGCCTCGAAGCCGCGGAACGGTCCTTCTACCACCACCACGCGCTGGCCAGTGTCGAACGGCTTCTCGAGGATTTCGACCACGTCGTCGATGCCGCGGCGTCGGATCTCAGTGACGATCTGCGCCGGCACCACCAGCGGATCGCTTCCCGCCGAGACCAGGCCGCGCACGCCCGGGAGATACTTAACGTCGAAGTAGCGCAACGGCAGGTTGAAGCGGGCAAATACGTAGCACGGGAACAGCGGGCCGACTGACAGCGCCATCCGGCCCCAGCGCGGCGTGCGCGCGCGCAGCAGCGGCAGGAACACCTCGGGCAGCATCATCGCGAGCTGATCGCGGACCCATCGTTCCTTGCCGGTCTTGGTGCGGATCAAATACCAGTTTTCGGCTTCGGCGAGATCACTCATAAGGTAGTTCGGTCGCGCGGGTAACTTCGGAGCCCGTGCATTCCGCGCGGACAAAAAAAGGCGGCTGCAGCATTAATACGCCGCAGCCGCCTTGCGAGTCCAGTCGTCGAAACTAGATCTCGTAAGTGAGCGTGAACTCGAGCAGGTTCTGCCTCTGCTGACGGCTCAGCAGGAACGGGTCGGTGTAGCGACCGCTGCGGCCCAGGAACCAGATCGTGTTGGCGCCGAACAGGACGTTACGCGAGTAGCGATACACGTTCGACGAGCTTACCGCCTGCGTGTTGTCATCGATGTCGGCCTCGAACACGTTGGTCGAGGTCAACTGTCCGTTCATCAGCCAGTTCGTAAACGCGATGAATGCGAAGTTCTGCGTCTCGCGCACCTTGCCAGTCGCCGTCACAGCCGCAGTCGCGCCGGGCGGGCGATCCGGGTACCAGGTGTTGGTGTACTGAACGGTGATAAACGTGTGCTGCTTTGACAGCCAAGGTATATAGGTCGGACGGTCGCCCGCAACGATCAGTCTTACCCGCTCGGTGTCCGAGGAGCCCGATGACCGGTGCGGATCCGAAACCGGGAACTTCGGCTCATACAGACCGTCGTAACGATACACTATATCGGTCAAATCCTTGTCGTAATAGGTGCCGGTGATGCCGAAGAAGTTGTTACGCCGATAGTCGACATCGGACATAATTATCAATGTTCCAGCCTTCATGACGCCCGGACGCGGGAAGCCGTACCGGTAGAAACCGCTGGCCAGGAACGTCCCCGGCGCACTCCTCGAGATAGCGCCAATCGGGAGACCTTTGGCGGCACTTCCCAGGGACTCGAGAGCCTGTGCGGCGGTGCAATTCGTGCACGTGTTGGTCTTATCGTCACGAGCCTCGAAGAGATAGATCAGGCTGGTCTGAAGACCATTTCCGAGCGGTATCAAGGTCGAGTAGCGCGCGCCGAACTCGCTGTTCTCTATCGAATTGCTGGGCGTGCGGCCAACCGTGGGGAGGTACAAGTCCGCGAATCCAATCGTCGGAGCCAGGAACAGCATCTGCCGCGCGCCTTCGTCGTGAACCGTCTGGACGCGGAACGGCTGGCCGTTCTGGTTGAATGCCTCACCGCCCGGCAAAGTGATGGGCACTACAACTGCCCACGGGTTGCGGGGATCGGTGGCAACGGTGATGCCGTTGCCCTGGTAGTCGCCCGGAATCCAGAAACCTTCCAGCTCGTTGTTCGCAGTCTTCAGATAGTCCGGAAGGATGTAGTTGAGCTTGACCATCCTCAGGTTCTTGCGCACGTCTTCCGGAGACTCTGCGCCGTAGATCCCGTGGTAAGTCGCATCGACGGTGTTGGTAACTTCGGTGCCGGACAACGCGTCGGCTTCCGACCAGATTACCTCCTGCTTGCCGATGCGCGCGGAGAAGTTATCGGTGAAGTTGAGCTGCCCATAGTACTCATGCAGGTCGTTCTTGAAGTACTGCTGCTGCAAGGTGGCATGGTCGTAGGGGGACAGGTCGCGGTTGGGTTCGCCGGTGCCCTTGTTCTTCAGCGTGCCGATCGCGTCGTACCATGGACGATAAAATGCGAACGCGTCCGCATCTTTCAGGACGATGGTGTCCAGCCGTCCTAACAGTTTGTAGTTCTTTACTATATGATAGTCGGGCCGGATGTCGGCCAGTTGCCGCATCTCATCGAGATCCCAATGGTTAAAGTCATAGCTCCCGCCGGTTTCCGATGAGGCGCGGCCCGGAACCGTTTCCGGAAACGGCCCGATGTGCGTAACCCTGGTCAGCGTTCCATTTTCGGTGGAGCTCCCCTCGCCCCATCGCCCTTCTTCGCGGCTCTCGAGGAATCCGAACACCGAGAAGTCGCCCTGCGTAATCGTCGCTCGCGCCGCTGAGGCCCACAGCATCGCGAAGGTGGCCGCCCCAACCACCATCAGAGCCTGCAAGCGCGTAGCGAAACCCACTCCCAATTTCCCGTTCAACATAAGCACCCCCAAGCCAGTTGGAGCCTCGTGGTTAGTTAAGCCCAGTGTCTAACCAGCCGTCCTGTCCCAAAACCGCGCAAAAACCGGCGCGTAGACCGGTTCTCCGTCAGGAAACTACGAACGGGCGTTAGCTACCATTGAGCGGCAGCCCTTGTCAAGCGGGTGCTTTTCAGCCGTCCACGAGACCGTAACTGAACGACAATCAAAAATCCTGATGCGTGAGATTTCACGCCATCGCAAGGCGTCGCGCCAATGGTCGCAAGGCAGCTTAAAAAACCTGCTGCTTAATCGTGCACTTGAATTTGATATCTGATCAGTGTAGGTAAGGCGACCGATACCTGCGTCTGGGGACGCTTGTAGAGTTCTCCGGAGAATCCTTTCCGGGGACGGAGGAACAAGTCGTAACGCAAGAACGGACGAGTCCAGGATTGTGTCATCAGGGCGGGCACGCAATTCACTCGGCGGGGGTTAGGCTATGACTCAGAGAGGGATGCACAAAATGATTGAGGGGAAGGAAAAGTTGTCTCTGGCGCACAGAGCCGCGTCAGGAACTATTGGCGTCGCGCGCAACATTATAGTCGCGGCCGCCGCGATAGCGTTTTCCTTGACTACCGTAACTAATGCTCTGGCTGCTGCGGTACGGCCCCCGGTTCCTGCGGGTCCGGGCGGTTCCAGCGGAACGCCGTTGCCCAATCCCCTTCCGCTCGAGGATGCGATCATAGTGGGCGACTATGGCGCGCTCGTAGGTGGCGCGTTTCACGTCTACCCGGCCGGCCAGAAGGGCGGCAATTTCAAACCCTCGCAGTATGTGACGGGAACCAACACCGTCCTGGACGGCCCTACCGGGATCGTCGAGGGACCGGCGACGCTCGTGTTCCCGATCTTTGTGGGCCTCTTCGCGGTTAATGGGGTTTTTGGATACGCGCCCTCCTCGAACGGCAATAACTTCCCGCTGTTCACCTTTGTCGGTCCGGGCACCGGAATGAATGCGCCCTTCGGCGTCACGCTCGGCACTACCGAAGACCTGGTGACCACACTCGGAACGGGGCTGTGGGTTACCAACGGATTGGTTGAGGTCTTCGCGGATCCTCCACTTGGAGCGCCGTGCTCAGTCGGCACCATAACCACCTTTGATCCAGCGCTGCCCGGTGTGGCGCAGAACCCGCTTCCGACTACAGGCGGTGTCAGTGACTTTTTTGTGCTGCAGCAGAATGGAGCTCCGAGCAACGTCACCATCGGCGGTTGCACTGCAGGGTTGCTTTTCCCGGTCGGGATAGCGGTGCACAACCTCGGAGATGATGAGCTGATCGCGGCGCCGGCAACTGCAGAGTCCAAGACAAAGTCTGCGGCAAAATCCCAGCCTCAGCAGTTCGCGCCTGATGGTATCGTCTACGTAGTGAACTTTGGCGTAAACGCGACTGCGAAGCACGGCAAAACGCCGGCATCGCCGGCGTTGAACGGTTACCTGTTGGCTTTCAACCCTGGCCTTACCGGCTATGGCGACGTGTCGCCGATCGGAGCGTTTGGGGCGCCAGGACAAACGGGCACGCAAAACATACTGTTCAAGCCTGAGTACATCGCGCTAACCCCGGGCGAAGAAATACTCGCGACTGCCAAAACTAAATCAGGCTCTATCGAGCTTCTTGGCAGCGATCTCCTGGCGGTTACCGACATCCAGGACAACAGCATCAAGTTCTTCGAGGCCTTGGAGAGCGACATTGGCACGATCGGCTTCACCTTCATCGGATCGATCGTAGGCAGTCAAACCAGGCTGCACACTCCGATGGGAATCGCAGTGGGTCTATCGGGCGACACTTACTATGTGTCTAACCAATCTACTAACGCGGTGACGATGTACGATCTGGAAGACGGGGTTATTTCGACCGGCATGAATTTCCCGCCGTCAACCATCATCCAGGGAAGCAAGACCTTGTTGAACCAGCCTACTGGCATGGCGATCGACAATGTCCTCGAGCCTTAGGATTAGCCGCCCAGTTCGGCGGTAAGCCGCATCGCGCGCAAGCGCAAAAACCCCGAATCCGGATCGCCGGATTCGGGGTTTTCTTTTGCTCCTCGCGAACCGATCGCAAGAGTAGTATTTTTCGCGGAGAACCCTTTGCGCGGAGAGCCTTCGATCGATGAGCCCGGCGCTCCAGAGTATCGCAACCGATTTGTGGACCGCAGAGCGGCCGTTCAAGCTGCCGCTCATCCTCGGCGACATCGGCACCCGGATGACGATCGCAAAACTTGCCGGCGGCGGGCTGTTCCTCCATTCGCCAGTTCCGCTCGACGCCGACACCCGCGCATCGCTCGACGCGATCGGCCCGGTGCGCGCGATCGTGGCGCCGTCCAAAGCGCATCACCTGTTCGTCGGCGACTACGTCAAGCAGTATCCGGACGCGAAGCTCTACGGCGCCCCGGGTCTTGCTGACAAGCGCAAAGATCTCAAGTTCGATGCGATCCTCGGCGATACAGCGCCGCCGGAGTGGCAAGCTCAAATCGAGCAACACGTGTTTGCCGGCGCACCGTTTCTGAACGAGGTCGTGTTCTTCCACCCGACGACTCGCACCATCATCTTCACCGACCTGGTGTTCAACATCGCTGCGCGCGATGCGTCGCGGGCGCGCGTGTTCAACTGGTGGACCGGCGCCGCCGGACGCTTCGGCCCGCATCGGCTGATCAGGTTCGCGATTTCGGATCGCAAGGCGGCGCGCGTGTCGGTCGAAAAAATCCTGCAATGGGATTTCGATCGCGTCATCGTCACTCACGGCGACGTGCTCGAGACCGGCGGCCGCGAGCGCGTGCGTGCGGCCTTCGACTATCTCTAGGCGGGCGCCGGACTGTTTGCAGCAGTGCGCGGACTTTTGCTTCGCGCCGCGCTCTGTTAAACGGCAGGCATGACCTCACGCCGCGCTCTCGTACTCGTACTCGCCGGCTGGTACCTGATGCTGCCGCACATCAGCCGCGACTTCCCCAAAGGAAACGTCGACGCGCCGCTCAGCCAATGGGCGCGGCGCCCGGTGACCTACCGCACCCAGGACGAATGCGAGCACGTACTCGACAAGCAGCGCAGATTGACCAACGCGCGCAACCGGCAGACTGCGCTGCGCTACTATGCCAATGCGCAATGCGTCGCGGCTGACGATCCGCGCCTCAAGCCGAAACCGGCCGCCGCAACTCCGAAACCGAACCCGTGAGCAATTGCGATGGAAACCAGAGTCGACGAGATCGCTGAGCGAATTTATCGGCTGTCCACCTTCGTGCCCGGTACTGCGGGGCCGGCCGGCCTTACCTTTAACCAGTTTCTCGTCGACGCTGACGAGCCGCTGCTCTTCCACTGCGGCCAACGATCGCTGTTCGCGTCGGTGTCGTCCGCAGCCGCGCGCATAATCGCTCTTGAGCGGTTGCGCTGGATAACCTTCAGCCATATCGAGTCCGACGAATGCGGTTCGATGAACGAATGGCTGGGCGCGGCCCCGCACGCGACCGCCGCCCACGGCGTCATCGGCTGCAATATCTGGCTCACCGACGCCGCGATCCGTCCGCCGCGCGCGCTCGCCGATAGAGAAGTGCTCGACCTCGGCGGCAGGAAAGTCCGCCGCATCAACACGCCGCATCTTCCGCACTGCTGGGACGCGGGTCTGATTTACGAAGAAACCACCGGCACGCTTTTCTGCAGCGATCTCTTCACGCATGCCGGTGATGGCCCGGCGCTCACTGATCGCGACATCGTGGCGCCTTCGCTGGCACTCGAGAGCAGGCTCGGCTTCACCAGCCTCACCCCGAACACTGCGCCGATGATCCGCAAGCTCGCCGCACTCTCTCCGCGCAAGCCTTGGCCGTGATGCATGGCTCATCGTTCTCGGGCGACGTAAGCGCGACCCTCGAAACCCTGGCCTCCCACTACGACGCGCAGCTCCGCGCCGCCGTCACCATATAAATGTAAGCTCGCTTGCCTGACGCGATCCGCGGTTAGTTACTCGGCGGGCTCTTTGCCTGCTCGAGGAACGCCGCGAGATTGTCAATTTGCCCCGCCAGTTGCGGCAACGCGCGCATCGCATGCGTGGTGCGTTTGGGTTTATAGCCGGGCGGATAAGTGAGATGCAGCACGCGATCCTCGATAAGCTCGTGCGAAGAGCCCGCGATCGCCGGCCCCTGGCTCCCGTCGAGATTGGGATTCGGATTGTGGCAGACCACGCAGTTGGTCATGTACACGATGCGCCCCTGCTGTGCCGGCGTAAGTGGTTCCGACTTGCCGCATCCAGCCGCCACGACCGCAAATGCCAGCATCGCAATCGATACCAAACTCGGCGCTAAATTTGATTCAACGATCGATGCAAAAACCGCTCGTGCCGATCTCACCCCTCATCCTCCTGGTCAGGTAGCCGCCCCGCGATCATCAGACGGAAGTTCCAACCGCGCGCAGGGCGCATCTTATCTCGAACGGAAAGCGGACGAAAAACCCGAGGGTTTCGCAAGCCGCACTGGGTGAGACTTCACTGCGATCTGGATTCGCCGAACTTGCGCGGGCGTGAATATCAGAGGTCGCGCCGGCCGGCGAGAGCGCTGGTGAGTGTCGCCGAATCGCTGTATTCGAGGTCGCCTCCCGCCGGGAGTCCGCGCGCCAGCCGCGTGGTCTTGATCCCCAGCGGTTTGAGCGTGCGCGCGATAAAGAGCGCCGTCGCCTCGCCCTCGACGGTCGCGTTGGTCGCGATTATCACCTCGCTCAATTCGGCCGGCGGGCTCACGCGCGCGACCAACTCCTTGAGTTTCAAGTCGTCGGGTCCCACCCCGTCCAATGGCGCAAGCGCGCCGTGCAGCACGTGGTAAACACCGCCGAAACTTCGCGCGCGTTCGATCGCCATCAGGTCCGCAGGCCCTTCGACCACGCAAATCACGCTGCGCTCGCGCGCCGGATCGACGCACACCGCGCAGCGCGGCGCGTCCGCGAGCCCGAAGCAATCCGAGCACAGGCCGACACGCTCCTTCATCTCGAGCAGCGCCTCGGCCAACGCGATCACTTCATCGCGCGGACGATTGAGCAGGTTGAAGGCCAGCCGCGACGCGGTCTTCTCGCCGATTCCCGGAAGCCGCGAGAGCTCGCGCACCAGCCGCGTCATCGCGGGCGGCAAGCCATCCTGGCGTTTCAGATTTTCCGCCATCCGGATGGTCGTCAGTCGCTGCCGAAGCCGGGGAGCTTGAGGCCGCCCAGCGGCCCGAGCTTGCCCATCTCTTCGGCCACCATCGCTTGCGCGCGCCCGAGTCCCTCGTTCACCGCCACCACGATCAGATCCTCGAGCATCGGGCGATCGTTGGCGGCCAGGATCGCCGGGTCAATTTCGACTTTGCGGATTCGCATCGAGCCGTCGGCGACGACGCGCACCATTCCGCCGCCCGATTGCGCCTCGACGGTTCGTTCCGCCGCGGCCTCTTGCATCTCTTTGAGTTTTTCCTGCAGCGCCTGCGCCTGTTGCATCAGCGCCTGGAAATTCATCTCTGCCACGTTGTATTACTCCTCGCCGCAGCCGAATCGGCGCGGCGTCACTTGCCTGATTTCGGATCGCCGCCGTCGGCGTCTGGCTTGTCGTCGATCATCGGAGCGGACGCCGCCGGCGCGCTCACCACCGGCTTGGGCGCTTTCACTTCGACCAGACGCGCTTCCAGAGTGTCGAAAATTCGCCGCATCGCGGGATCAGTATAGATCGCCGCTCGCTCATCGGCGGGCGCGACACGCCGCGCGGGCTCGGCAGCCGTGCCTCCGGTGGACGGCTCGACGCCACGCGGCGCCGCTTGCGCGGCTGCCGGTGCGGACGCTGCATCCACGCTCGATGCGTTCCCGGTCGATGCTTTCTCAGTTGAAGCATCATCTGTGGATGGAGAGGCGCCGAGTCCCAGACGAGCGCGGTCGGTGGCCTGTCGGGCAAAATCCATCCGCGCCGCCGGCGGCCGCGCGCCGCCACCCGCGGACACCTCAACGCGAATTGGGCGCCCGAAAAACTCGCCCGCCAGCTCCGCGATCGCGCCGCGATTGTCGCCCAAGTAGCGTACGTATATGTCGTTGCGCGCGGTGACGATCAGCACCTCGCCGTCGAGATGAAGTCCCGCACCCTGCTCCATGAATCCGGCCAGCGCGGCGCGACGATTGCGGATATGGTCGCGAAGCTCCGGCAAGTCGCGCATCGGCTCGGTCTCCGGCGCGCGCGCCGGCGCGTCGGCCTTGACCTCGCCTTCGACTGGAAGCCTGCGTGCGCCGGTAGCTGCCGGTGCTCTGCTCGCCGCGGGCTGCGCAGCCGCGCGCGTCGCGCCGCCGCCACCGGACGTCGACGGCGGACTCGAACTCGACGGCGCGCTTGCGCCCGCCCGGCCGATCGCGCGCAGCAACTCATCCGCGTCAACCACCGCCGACAGCGACGCCATCCTCACCACCGCCATCTCGAGCAGCAGGTCGGGGTACGGCGAGCGGTTCAACTGCTCCTGCGCATCGGCCATCAAGTGGAACAGCCGCATCAGATCGCGCGCCGAGGCGCGCTCGGCAATGCGCTTCAGTTCGGCGGCTTCGTGGTCGGGAATATCGCCAAGCGGACTTATCGCGTCGGTGGCTGGAAGTTTCGTCACCGCGAGGTTGCGAATGGTCTCGAGGATATCGCGCCCCAGCGACTCGAGATTTGCGCCGCGCGCCGCAAGCTCGCGCACCGACTTGAGCGCCGCGCCTGCGTCGTGAGCGACAATCGCCTCCACGATCGCGAGCACCGTGGAACGGCTCGCGACTCCTAGCGACGCCGCCACCTCGGCCTCGGTCACCTTGCCGTCGACCGACGCGATCGCGGTCTCGAGCATCCGCTCCGCATCGCGCATGCTGCCGCCGGCCTCGCGCGCGATGATCCTGAGCGCCGCTTCCTCGACGTCGATTCCCTCGCGCACCGCGAGGTCGGTAAGCCGCGCCAGGATCGTGGCGTACGGGATGCGCCGGAAGTCGTAGCGCTGCAGGCGCGAGAGAATAGTCTCGGGCATCTTCTGCGGCTCGGTCGTCGCCAGGATGAACTTGACGTGCGGCGGCGGCTCCTCGAGCGTTTTCAGCAGCGCGTTGAAGGCCTGGTCGGTGAGCTGGTGGGCCTCGTCGATGATGTAAATCTTGAAACGGTCGCGCGCGGGGCGGTAGGACAAATTTTCGATGATCGCGCGCGCGTCGTCGATCTTGCGGTAGGTCGCGCCGTCGATCTCGCTCACGTCGAGCGAGCTGCCGGCGCGAATCTCAACGCAGGCCGCGCATTCGCCGCATGGCTCCGCGGTGGGACCGCGCTCGCAGTTGAGGCATCGCGCCAGGATGCGTGCCGCGGTGGTCTTGCCGACTCCTCGGATCCCGGTGAACAGAAATGCGTGCGCGATACGGCCGCGCTTGAGCGCCTCGCTGAGCGTGCGGGTGACGTGCTCCTGGCCGACCAGTTCGCTAAAACGCTGCGGGCGCCATTTTCGCGCGAGCACCAGATGTGGCGGAGGCGATGCGGCCATCGAGAAATCTTCTACCCGGCACAGCCCGTCGAATGATAGCCAGGCACCCCTGCGGCACAGGGTGGCGGCCGGTACCGTTGCTTCCTTCCGGACCTGGCGGGGTTCGCGGCCTTCCCTTGCGCAGGACCCGGCTATCAGCGGCGGGCAGTCCCGATTGTGGATTTAGTCGGCGCTTTTCAACGCGCCGCCTATTACATTACCACAGCCGCGCGCATGCAAACGATCGAGAAGATCGCGGCCCTCATCGCGAGTGAAATATTCGTCGCGAATGAATCTCCCGTAACGAAAAAATAGCGCGCCCATCGGCGCGTGCGGTGGCGCGCCGCGGGCGCGGCTGTTATCAAGATGTGAGATGGCGGAACCGGCGGACAAAATCGCGGTCGGGCTGGTGCAAATGAGCTGCGCGCCGGAACCGCGCCTCAATCTCGAAAAGGCAATCGATCGAATCGAGGAAGCGGCCAAGCGCGGCGCCAACGTGGTCTGCCTGCAGGAGCTGTTCGGCTCGCGCTATCCGTGCCAATCCGAAGACACGAAATTTTTCGATCTCGCCGAGCCGGTCCCCGGCCCCACCACCGAGGCGCTGGGCAAAGTCGCCGCGGCGCGCAACATCGCGGTGATTGCGTCGATCTTCGAGCGCCGCGCAGCCGGCGTCTATCACAACACCGCCGCGATTATCGACGCGAACGGACAACTCGCCGGGCGCTACCGCAAGATGCACATCCCCGACGACCCGCGCTACTACGAGAAATTCTACTTCACCCCGGGGGACCTCGACTTCACCGCGCATCGCACCGCGCACGGCACGCTCGGCGTGCTGGTGTGCTGGGATCAATGGTTCCCCGAGGCCGCGCGGCTCACCTCGATGGCGGGCGCGGAGATCCTCTTCTACCCCACCGCGATCGGATGGCATCTCGCCGAAGTTCCCGAGGTTCGCGCGCAGCAGCAATCCGCGTGGGAAACCATGCAGCGCAGCCACGCGATCGCCAACGGGATCTTCGTCGCGGTGGTCAACCGCGTCGGGGTCGAGGACGGACTGGAGTTCTGGGGCGGCTCGTTCGTCGCGGACCCGTCGGGTGAAGTGATAGTGCGCGCGGGCGCCAACGACGAGGAGACGATCGTCGCCGAGTGCGACCTGCGCAAGATCGAGGAGGCGCGGCGCAACTGGCCCTTCCTGCGCGACCGGCGAATCGACGCGTACGGTGACCTGCTGCGCCGGTTTCGATCGTAGCGTGGCTCCGATCTCGCGCGAACATAAGCGGCTGCTCGCCTCCTATCGGATGCCCGCGGAATGGGAGCCGCATCTGGCGACCTACCTGGTGTGGCCGCACAATCGCGAGACCTGGCCCGGCAAGTTCGAAGTGATCCCGCCGGCGTTCGCGCAAATGGCCGCGGCGATCGCGGCGTTCGAGCCGGTGCGGATCCTGGTCAACGACGCCGCTGAGCTCGCGCGGGTCCGCGCGATGGTTCGCGAGGCGGCCGGCGGCGACGGCGCGATCGCGCGGCGAGTCGAAGCGTTTCATCTCTCCACCAACGACTCGTGGATTCGCGACTACGGACCCATCTTCGTAAATCGCGTGGGGACTCGCGGCGGCGGCGGCGCGAAGCAAATCGCGCTCGACTTCATCTTCAATGCGTGGGGCGGCAAATACGGGGAGGGCAACTATGGCAGCCCCGAGCTCGACGACGTAGTGCCGCATCGGCTCGGCGAGCGCTACCGCTTCGAGGTCGTCGAGCCGGGAATCGTGCTCGAAGGCGGCTCGATCGATGTCAACGGGACCGGCACGGTGCTGACCACCGAATCGTGTCTGCTCAATCGCAATCGCAATCCGAAATTGAGCCGCGCAGAGATCGAGGACTACTTGCGCGCGTATCTCGGCGTCAGCACTGTGCTGTGGCTCGGCGACGGAATCGCGGGCGACGATACCGACGGCCATATCGACGACCTCGCGCGCTTCGTCGCGCCCGACACGATCGTCACCGTGACCGAGAGCGATCGCGCCGACGTGAACTACGCGCCGCTCGCCGACAATCTCAAACGCCTGCGCGCGATGCGCGACGCGGCGGGCAAGCCGTTTCGCATCGAGACGCTGCCGATGCCGCCGCCACTGGTGTACGACGGCACCCGGCTGCCCGCGTCGTACGCGAACTTCTATCTCACCAACGGCGGCGTCGTGATGCCGAGCTTCGGATGCGTCGCCGACAAGGCCGCCGCGGCGACGCTCGCGCGTTTGTTCCCAAGCCGCCGCGTCGTCGCGATCCCGTCGGCGGACCTGGTCTGGGGCCTCGGCGCGGTCCACTGCTTGACGCAGCAGCATCCGGTGCCGCCGGGACGGTAGGGCGACCAGGTTGACATCATATGTGTGACGACTTCTGGGCGATTGTTGTCTTTCTTGAAGCTATTCTTAATTATTTCAATTTTATGCTTGATAATTTCAATATTTTTGCTATGATTCCTTCATATGCGGCCGGTTATTCTCAAGTGTCCGTCCTGCCAGGGTAATCTGACCGTCTCGCAGCTCCGATGCCCCCAGTGCGACATCAATATAGATGGAGAGTTCACCCTTCCCGCGTTGCTCCGACTCAGCCCCGCGCAGATGGACTTTGTCGAGGTCTTCATCAAGAACCGCGGCATCATCCGCGAGGTCGAGCGCGAGCTCGGCGTCTCCTATCCCACCGTCCGCGCGCGGCTTGACGACGTCGTCGGCGCGCTCGGCTTCCAGGTCCGCGCCGACGTCCGCAACGACGCTGCCGAGGCGGAATCCGCCGCGGTGACCGGCGCCGCCAATCGGCGCGCCGTCCTCGCCGATCTCAAGGCGGGCAAGCTCACCCCCGAACAGGCGCTGAACGCGCTCGGCGAAGGCCGCAAGAAGTGATGCCTCCGTCGATTGGCGTTTTATGTTTCGCTCAAACTTTTGCAAACGGACTTGGCGATAAATTTCCGAATCCTGCCGATCAATTTTCTGCCGATAAATTTTTTGGAGGTATGGTCCGATGATCGAAGCGAGTCTTGAAGGCGTGGAGTCGCTGCGCGTGCTGAAGGCGTCCGGGAATCTCAAGCTCAAGCGCGCTGACGGTGCCGCGATATTGATCGAGTGCGACGAACGGCCCGAGGTGCATCGCAACGCCGGGGTCGCGGAGATGAATCTGAAGTCCAACGCCGAAATTCGCATCCCCGCCGGCGTCGCCGTCGAGGTCGTCGATTGCGCCGGCAACCTCGACGCCGAGGACATCACCGCGCCGCTCCTGGTCGGGCGCGTACGCGGCAATTTCCGCACGCGCAGAATCGGACCGCTCAAGATTGTCTCCGCGGTGGCCGGCAACTTCGACGCCGACGGCGCGCATGCCCTCGAGCTCGCCAAGGTCGCCGGCAACGCGCGGGTCAACGACGTCGAGAAAACCGCCAGCATCGAGACGGTCGGCGGCAATTTCGAAGCGCGGACCGTCGGCGCGGTGATAGCCGGCACCGTCGGCGGCAAGGCGCGGATGTCGGAGGTCGGCGGCGGAATCAAAATCGACACGGTCGGCGGCCGCCTCAAGGCCGACGGCGTCGGCGGCGACATCGCGGTCGAAACCGTTGGCGGGCATGCCAGCGTGGTGAACGCGCGCGGCGCGCTGGACCTGCCGCGCGTCGGCGGTGCGATCGATCTCGGCGGCCCGTTCCCGCCCGCGCAGCGCTGGAGCGTCAAGTGCCGCGGCCGGGTCAGCGTCCAGCTCGACGCGAACGCCTCGATCGATCTCGCGGCGACCGCGGGATGGGGCCGGGTGCGGCTCTACGGCGCCGACGCCAGCAGCCTGCGATGGGTCGATCGTAATCGCGCCGAGGGCAAAATCGGCGCCGAGCGTCCCGACGCGGAACGCCTGCGGCTTTCGATCGAGACCAGCGGCGCCGACGTGATCATCAGCGGCCCCGACACGGCGCCGCACGATTTTTTCTTCCGCGTGAACAAGGCGCGCATCGGCCGCGGCTTCGCGGCGCCGTTCGAAATGTTCGCGGAGGAAATCGGCGAAGAGATTCCTGGTTTCGTCAACGCGGTGATGGGCGCGGTCGGCAGGTTCGCTTCCGACGCGGGCGCCTTCTCGGGAAAAATCGCCGCCGACGTAACGCGCGAGCTGAACTACGCTCTCAATGAAGTCGAGCGCGCGCTTGACGAAGTCGGCGAGCGCATTCCGCCCGATGTCTCCGACAAAGTCGCCAAGCTCGGCCGCGAAGTCGCCGAGGCGGTCGCCAAAGCAATCAAGGAAGGACGCTGCCGCACTCGCGACGAAGGGCGCGAGATGCGCGAGCGGGTTCGCGAGGCCGCGCGCGAGATGCGCGACACGATACGGCAGGCCGCCCGCGACCTCGGCAAGGAATCTGATGCGCCCGAACACTCCGCGCAGGAGCGCCGCGACGAACCTCGGGCGCCTCGCACGCCGGGGGCAACCGTGCCGCTCGACGCCGCCGCGCGGCAGAGCGAGATTCTCGAGATCCTGAAAAAGGTGAAAGAGGGCAAGCTACAGCCCGAAGAAGCCGACGATCTGATCAGTGCCTGGATGGAGGTCGACCCGGAATCCGGCGCAGAAAAACGCAGCACCTGATGCGCGCGACACGCGCAGTGAACTTTTGAAACCCCTCACGGGTTTCACGCTTCCCGGCCATAATGCGCGCGACGCGCTCCTGGAACTGTCGACCGGACGGCAAGCGTCTGGCTTACGGGCGTCGGTAGCGGAGCGCTTCGACGAGTAGGGCGAAGGCGGGCGTGAGTTGGCGGCGGCTCGGGTAGTAGAGGTGGTAGCCCGAGAACGGAGGGCACCAGTCTTCCAGTACTCGCTTGAGACGACCTTTCGCGAGATGGGGCTGCGCCACGTCCTCGGGCACATAGGTTAGGCCGAATCCGGCCAGCGCCGCGCCAAGCATCTGGGCCGTCCGGTTAAAGACGAGCTGGCCTTCGACGTGCACTTTTAGTTCCCGCGTACCTTTTTCAAACTCCCATGCGTACAACCCGCCATGGGTGGGCAGGCGGAGATTGATGCAGTTGTGACCGATCAATTCCTGCGGCTTCCGTGGCGGTGACCGCTTGGCAAAATACCCAGGAGTCCCCACGACTGCCATGCGCTGGTCCGGCCCGATACGCACTGCAATCATGTCCTTTGCGACCTGCTCGCCGAGTCGCACGCCAGCATCATAACGCTCGGCGACGATGTCGGTCAGGCCATAGTCGGTGATGATCTCCACCTTTATGTCCGGATATTCCCGCAGAAGCTTCGCCAGCCTTGGCCAGAGGACCGTATCGGCTGCGTGCTCAGCGGCCGTGATCCGGATCGTGCCAGCGGGCTTTTGCCGAAGTTCACTTAGGGCCGCGATCTCGGCCTCGATTTCCTCAAACCGCGGTCCCACGGACTGAAGCAGGCGCTCGCCCGCGCCGGTCGGAGAGACGCTGCGCGTGGTGCGGCTGAGCAGCCGAAGACCGAGACGCTCCTCGAGTCCACGGATAGTGTGACTCAGCGCCGATTGAGAAACCCCGAGTTTTGCGGCCGCTCTGGTAAAGCTCCGCTCGCGCGCGACCGCGAGGAAGGCAAGCAGGTCATTCAGATTTTCGCGCGGCATTCATGAATCCAGTTCATAGGTTCATGCGCATTCTACCACGTAGTCGCGAGGCATCGCGCGCCTTAAAATTCAGGATCGAGGGCAGCTAGCGAGACTGCCAAATCAAATCGCAGGGGAAAGACAATGGATATCAAGCCAAGTGGTTCACGGCCGTCCGGCAAAGGGCCGGAGGAGTATTTCACCGGCGCCGTACGCATTGACCCACTGTTCCGCGCCCCGGATCCGGCACGCGTGCTCGGGGTCAGTGTCACGTTCGAGCCGTGCGCCCGCACGGCATGGCATACCCATCCGCTGGGCCAGACCCTGATCGTGACGGCCGGCTGCGGGCTGGTACAGAGCTGGGGGAGTCCGATCAGGAAAATTCGGCCAGGCGACGTGATTTGGTGCCCGCCCGGCGAAAAGCATTGGCACGGCGCTACACCAACTACGGCCATGACGCACATCGCGATCCTGGAGCATCTCAACGGCAAGAACGTCGACTGGATGGAGAAGGTCAGCGACGAACAATACCAGGCCGGATCGAGTGCCGAATGAGATCACGAAGGAGACGCGCCGATGACGACGTGGACGGGCGATGAGCTGAACAAGATCGGAGCAGCAGAAGAACTGGAGATCGCGCCACTTCGACGCGATGGAACGCTGCGAAACCCGGTGCGGATCTGGGCTGTACGCGTCGGCGACGATCTCTATGTCCGATCCGCGTATGGGAGCAACTCCAAATGGTTCCGCGGCATCCAGGTGCGCCGCGAAGGTCGTATCCGTGCAGGCGGCGTCGAGAAAGACGCGGTGTTCCTCGACGCCGACGCCAACCTCAACGACGAGATCGACGCCGCGTACCGCACCAAGTACCGCCGCCAGGGAGCAACCTACGTCAACATGATGGTGAGCCCAAAAGCGCGATCGGCGACGATCAAACTGGCGCCGCGCATAGCAAGCTCTTAGTTCAACAGCGTTGCACCGAAAGGAAGAGTTGATCATGCAAAAACGCAAACTCGGAAACAGCAACCTGGAAGTCTCGGCGATCGGGTTCGGCTGCATGGGAATGAATCATCACCGTGGTCCGGCGCCGGACAAGAGCGAGATGATTGCGCTTGTCCGAACGGCGGTCGAACGCGGCGTCACTTTCTTCGACACCGCAGAGGTCTATGGCCCCCTTACAAACGAAGAGCTGGTCGGCGAAGCCCTGACGCCTTTCAGGAAAGACGTCGTCGTCGCCACCAAGTTCGGCTTCGATCTCGGTAGCGACGGATTGGGCGGGCTCAACAGCCGCCCCGAACGCATTCGACAGGTGGCCGAGGGGTCGCTGAAGCGGTTGCGGGTCGAGACTATCGATCTCTTCTACCAGCACCGGGTCGATCCCAATGTGCCGATCGAAGACGTCGCCGGCGCCGTGAAGGACCTGATCGCGCAGGGCAAGGTTAAGCACTTTGGCCTCAGCGAAGCGGGCGCGCCGACCATACGCCGCGCGCATGCGGTCCAGCGGGTCGCGGCGATCCAGAGCGAATATTCCCTCTGGTGGCGTGATCCCGAAGCGCAGGTGTTGCCGGCCTGCGCCGAGTTGGGCATCGGCTTCGTCCCCTATAGTCCGCTGGGCAGAGGCTTTCTCACCGGCAAGATCGACGAGACCACGACCTTCGGCGGCAACGACAACCGCGGCACCCTGCCCCGCTTCACGCCGGAGGCTCGCAAGGCGAACCGGCCCGTGGTCGGTCTGCTGGAAGAGATCGGCCGCGAGAAGGGGGCGACGCCGGCGCAGATCGCGCTCGCCTGGCTGCTGGCGCAAAGGCCATGGATCGTCCCGATCCCCGGGACCACCAAGCTTAACCGCCTCCAGGAGAATATCGGTGCCGCGGATATCGAACTCACCCCTGGCGATCTGCTGCACATCGAGGACGCCGTCTCGAAGATTAACGTGCAGGGCGACCGCTACCCCAAGGCGGTGAACGAAGTCTCTGAGCGCTGAGGATCAAAAGCCGCAACGCAGTCGCGACGACTCAGCCTCGTTGCAAGAACGGATGCGAAAGGAACTGATCATCAGTACGAGCGCGTTGATGCGCACGGACCGCCACGGAGCGAGCTACATCGAGATGATGGTGAGCCCAACAGCACGATCGGCGACGATCAAACTGGCGCCGCGCATAGCAAGCTCTTAGTTCAACAGCGTTGCACCGAAAGGAAGAGTTGATCATGCAAAAACGCAAACTCGGAAACAGCAACCTGGAAGTCTCGGCGATCGGGTTCGGCTGCATGGGAATGAGCCAGAGCTACGGTCCGCCGCCCGGAGACAGGCGGGAGATGATCTCTCTGATCCGCACGGCCGTCGAACGCGGTGTTACCTTTTTCGATACCGCTGAAGTTTACGGTCCATTCACCAACGAGGAACTCGTTGGCGAAGCTCTTTCGCCGCTTCGTAAGCAAGTGGTCATCGCGACGAAATTCGGGTTCAAACTTGATCCCAGCGGGCCGCGCGGCCTTGCCAGTCGCCCCGAGCACATCAGGCAGGCCGTCGAGGGCTCGCTCAAGCGACTCAAGGTCGATGCCATCGATCTCTACTATCAACATCGGGTTGACCCGGACGTCCCGATCGAAGAGGTCGCGGGAGCGGTGAAAGATCTGATTGAGCAGGGCAAGGTCAAACACTTCGGCCTTTCTGAAGCAGCGGCGCTAACGATCCGTCGCGCACACGCCGTCCAACCGGTCACAGCGGTACAGAGCGAATACTCGCTGTGGTGGAGACGCCCTGAAGCCGACGTAATCCCGACCCTCGAGGAACTCGGAATCGGCTTCGTTCCATATAGCCCTTTGGGTAAGGGCTTCCTCACGGGCAAGATTAACGAAAGCACTGCGTTCAGCAGTTCCGATATCCGCAACAGCATTCCCCGCTTTAATACGGAGGCCAGGAAGACAAATCAGGCACTGGTCGATCTGCTCGGAAGGATCGCAGAACGGAAGAGGGCGACCCCTGCTCAGATCGCACTCGCCTGGTTGCTTGCTCAAAAGCAGTGGATTGTTCCGATCCCAGGCACCCGCAAACTCGAGCGCCTGGACGAGAACAACCGAGCAGCCGCGGTCGAACTTACCTCGGACGATCTCCGTGAGATAGAAAGCGCCGCCGCAAAGATCACGGTGCAAGGAGCTCGCTACCCGGAACACCTCGAGCGAATGACCAATCTCTGAGCGCCTGTCCTACCAACCGGAATCCAGGTAGGAAAAGTCGTGGGCATCGAGCGCGAGGAGCGGGCTGGGCGAGGCGACCGCCCGGCTGCGGCGCAATGGGTGTCACTGTGCTATGTCCCTTTCTCTCAATCACTGGATCCAGCCGCGATCCTGGAATCTGATTCTGAGCTGCTCTGCGATTTGGTCGGCGGTCGCCTTGGCCCTACCCTCGAGTCCGCTGCCGCCGCTCGCCTCGCCATAGATTTTCGCCCCGCCGACAACGATCAGGCCGATCGGGTTGGCGGTGGCAATCGCTACCGCGGCCGGCACGACCATTCCGGGGGTTTTGTTTCCGGAAGAGGTAAGCGTTCCTGACCCCAGTTTTTGCCAGCCTCGCGGCGTGACCGCGTAGCCTTCCACGACAGTATCCATCTCCGAAGTTCCGGCGCCGAATCCGATCACGAAACGCTGAACGGCGCTACCCCCTTGCACCGAGACAAGGTAACCGCGAATGACGCCATCTCCCACTTGCGGCGACGATCCCGGCCCCGCCTGCACGGCAGAAAGTCCCATCGCGTTGATATCAGCAACCAGATCCGCGGCGATAAGCGCGCCGAGCTGACGACCTTCCTGGATTTCCGCGGCCGTCGGTGGCGTGCTCGGCGAACCGACCTGGCCGCCGATCGAGGAGTTAGCGGGCATGTCGGCGGGGTTGGCGACGAAGTTGTACACCCAGATCCGATTGGGCCGCGCGAGCCCCGGATTGCTCATCGGTGTTTGCTGGGTGACGTTGGTGGATGCGCACCCGGCTACAACAACCAGGGCGAGCAGACACAGTACGATACGGCTAAAGGACTTCATCACGAATCTCCTCAACATTACGGTAGATCGGAATTCCGTTGGGCATATCGATTCTCCCATAGTTCAGTTGATCGCCCTCGTCGATTACCGCATCCTGTCGTTCCTCTTCCTTTTGCACCTCTGCGGGAGGCGGCGTCACCGCGATCGTCACTTTGTCGATCGTGCCGGTGAATTTGTTGTCGCCCTCTTTGTAGTCTTCGCTCACCGGCGTGCCGAGGTCCTCGCCGACATCCTCGGTTTCATCGCCTGAGAAGATGAACGGATAGTGTGCTCGATTCGGCCGTCAGCAACCTTTTGACCGTTGACAAAGAGTTGCCCGGTGCCGCCCTTGCCGACCCCGCCGCCGTCATAGTTGAACTCGAATTTGACCGTGACTTTGCCGGCCGGAAGAGCATCCCTTCGACTCGATCGTGTAGCGCTCCCGATCAAGCCAGTTGTAGCAGTACTTGAGCTTCCCGTCCTTCATGTAGAGACTCCAGCCGGCGAAGCGTCCGCCCTGCGCGATGATCACGCCTTGCGCACCCTCTTGCGGTATCTCGATATCGGCGGTGACGGTGTGCGATCGATTTTTGATATCGAGGGTAGCGTTCTCCAGCATCGCGGTCATGCCGGGATAAAGCGTCACCGACGTCCGCCCCCACATCAGCGAAGGCCGGCCAGCCAGTGTCGGCACAAAACGCTCGACCCGCCGGTCGTCGAGCGGCAGGACGTTGTACTTTTCCGCCTCTGCGAGAAACAGGCTGCTGAAGTTGCCTTGAGCTTGTCCGGGTATTTCCCGGCGAGGTCCTGCGACTGACTGAAATCGTCGTTGGTGTTGTAGAGCTCCCACTTATCCTCGCGTGAACTTCGGCGGCGTCCCCGCGACGTCCCATGGGATGCTGTGCCGGGTCACCGCGGTCCAGCCGTTCTGATAGATCCCGCGATTGCCAAACATCTCAAAGTATTGAGTCGTATGGGTCGTCGGCGCTTTGGCGTCGGCAAAGGAATAGACCATGCTCACGCCTTCCATCGGCTTCTGCTTGATGCCGTCGACGGTCTTCGGCTGCGGCAGCTTTGCCGCCGCCAGGATGGTCGGTGTGATATCGACGACATGATGCCACTGCGTGCGGATGCCACCGGCGTCCTTGATGCCTGCGGGCCACGAAATCACCATGCCGTTGCGCGTCCCGCCGTAGTGCGAGGCCACCTGCTTGGTCCACTGGAAGGGAGTATCGCCGGCGAGCGCCCATCCCACTGGAATGTGCGGAAAACTGTTCGGGCCACCGATGTCGTCTAGATGGGCGAGGATATTCTGAGTTGTGTCGGGCGCCCCGTTAAACGCCGCAATCTCGTTGAGAGTCCCCTCCAGGCCACCCTCCGCGCTCATGCCGTTGTCGCCGGCGATATAAATCACAAGGGTGTTGTCACGGACTCCGAGCTCTTTGAGACTGTCGATCAATCGTCCAATCTCGTGGTCCGCGTATTCGCCGAAGCCGGCGTAGTTTTCCATCAGCCGCTCGGCGACCTTCTTCTCGTCGGCGCTGAGTTCATCCCAGTGCTGGACGCCCGCCGCCCAGGGCGCGAGTTGCGTCGTATGCGGCACCACGCCGAGCTGTTTCTGGCGCGCCAGCGTCTCCTCGCGATACTTGTCCCATCCCTCGTCGAACTTGCCCGCATACTTGTCCCGCCATTCTTTGGGCGTGTGATGCGGTGCATGCAGTGCGCCTGGCGCGAAGTAGACAAAGAACGGCTTGTCCGGTGTCATCGTATGCTGGAATCGCATCCAGGCGATCGCCTGATCGGTCATATCAGTCATGAAGTTGTAGCCCGGCGTGTGCGGCGGCTCTACGTGCGTCACGCCGTCGAAGACCAGCGGCGCCCACTGGTTGGTTTCGCCGCCCAGAAATCCATAGAATTTTTCGAATCCATCGCCAACCGGCCAGCGGGTGAAGGGTCCCGATATGCTGGTCTCCCAAACCGGCGTCTGGTGCATCTTGCCGAAGGCCGCGGTGTTGTAACCATTCAACTTGAGAATTTCGGCGACCGTGGCCATCTTGTTCAGCCGCATACCGGTGTTTCCCGGAGCGCTGGTTGCCAGTTCGGTAATCGATCCCATTCCCACCGAATGATGGTTGCGGCCGGTAAGAAGCGCCTCGCGTGTCGGTGAGCAGAGCGCGGTGGTGTGGAACTGCGTGTAGCGCAGGCCCTCCTTCGCCAGCGCATCCATGGTGGGCATGTTGACGCCGCCACCGAATGTGCTCGGCGCGCCGAAGCCGATATCGTCGAGCAGGATTACGACTACGTTGGGCGCACCCTCGGGCGGCTGGAGAAGTTTGATCGGCGGAAACTTTGCGTCGCGCGCGTCCAGCGGAACTTTGCCCGGATACTTGTACTGCGTATCTGGTATCGGCAATTGAGTGCGATCGACTTGTTGCGCCCACGCGGGAACGATCCTCGTGGCGATCACGAGGCACAATGCAGCTCCAAGAACCAGAAACAACTTTTTCATCTTCGCCATTAGTTCCTCTCAGACTAATCGTAGATGCAACGAGCGACAGGGCCGTTTGCGTAGCCGTGAACCCAGCTATTCATAACCGGGGTCTATCCGCTTCGCCGTGCCTTACTTTGCGTGTGCGAGGTGTAAAATCCCCTGGCAAAACTCACGTTTGCCTTAGTCGCTATTTTTCAGAAAGCACACCCCCGAGAATCACTTCCCCGAGATAGTGCCTCAATGATCCGGGCGGGTATATTGGACTTTGGTACAATTGACCGGCAAATAGCGGCGGCATTTTCGTAGATGGATTTACGCACGGCTCATCCGGACCAACCGTGGCTCTGGCGCGCCGATTGGGCCGCCGGCGAAATTCACTCCAGTCCCAGGGCGAAAGCCATCTTCTTCGTGCTGTTGGCGATATTCTGGAACTTCGGCACGTTCGCGGTTCTCGCCAGCCTCGATCGCGCGGAAATCAGTCCGTGGCTGATGCTGTTCCCGTTGATTGGCATCGGCCTCCTGTTCATCGCGATGCGCGCGTTGCTCCAATGGCGCGTATACGGCGAATCAACTTTCCAGCTTAAACTGGTGCCCGGAACGATCGGCGGCGCGCTCGAGGGCGTCATTCGCTGCTCGCATCCGTTGCCGCCGATGCGACCGGTGAAGCTCCACCTTACCTGCATCAACGACGTGCGCGGGCCTGATGGGAAGATAGCCGCGCGCCCCATTTGGAGCGATCAGCTTGAAGTGACTACCGATGCCGCCGGCGTTATTCCAGTCGCCATCTATATTCCACCCGAATGCCGTCCGACCGCGACCGAGCCGCTCGACAATCGCGTAACCTGGAAGCTGATAGTTTCATCTCCCGCGAGATCGGTACCCTATCGCGGGAAATTCGAGGTGCCGATTTTCGCGGCCGGCGAGACTTCCGCAAGGGCCTCCGATGTGGACGAATTGCGCGCTCAGCGCGACGCCAGGATCAGCGCTTTTCAGGCGCCGGAGAAGTCACGAATCCGGGTCGCCCTCGCCAACGACGGCTCGACCGAAATTTTCTTCCCGGCGTTTCGCAATCCCTCGGTCGCGCTTAGCCTGCTCGGCTTCTTTGTCCTGTGGATCGGCGTGACAATTGTACTTTTCGACGACCACGCACCGCTGATTTTCAGGATTGCGTGGCCAATCATGGACGTGTTGGTCGTGATCTGGTTGCTGCCGCTGCTGTTTGGCTCGACCAGCGTCCATGCGCGCAACGGCGAGATAACCATCGTCTCGCGCTTGCTGGGTATCCCGATTCGCAATCGCCATCTGGCGCTGTCTGAGATCAATGACATCCGATCCGGATCTGGAATGTCCTCCGGCAATACTCTCTATCGGCGAATTCAAATCCACCGCGCCGGCAAAAATACCATCAGCTTCGGCGACGGCATCTCCGATTCGATCGAAGCGGACTGGATCGCGTCCACGATCGCCAAGGCCGTCGGCCTGCCCGATAACGCGAGTGCCCGCAACCCGGATGGGTTCCGCAGGATCGGGAACAATTAAATTTCTGACGGCAGAGCCGCCAACTATGCGGGAGTCCAACTAATGCTCACCGGAAGTTGTTTGTGTGGCGGCGTGACCTATGAAGTCGATGCGCCTGCCGGCCCGATAGTCCATTGCCATTGCGTGAACTGCCGCAAGGCACACGGCTCCGCCTTCTCGAGCGTAGCGGCGGTGCCTCGCGATCGTTTCCGATGGACCAGGGGCGAGAACCTGCTCGCCTCCTATGAGTCGTCGCCCGGAAAGTTCCGGCGGTTCTGCGCGCGATGCGGGTCGCAGATATTTGCGGAACAGATCGGCCAGCCGACAGTCATCCTGAGGCTCGGCTGTTTGGACACGCCGATCGAATTTCGCCCCCGCTGCCACATCTGGAGATCAGAAGGCGCGTCCTGGTACGACCCAACGCAGGAGTTGCCCGAATTTCCCAAGGGCCTGGGAAGCAAATAGTAGACTCTCAGTGCTCGGGCGCTGTTATGTCTACGGCGCTGGTCTGGCCGGATCTGACCTTCACGTACTGAGCCTCTTCGCCGCCCCAAATCGAATACTTGCCGGGTGGCACCGTTGTGCTGAACTTGCCATCGGCGTCGGTCGTGACGCGCGCCGCGATAGTTCCGGCGTCGGAATCAAGCAGGGTTATCTCGTGGTTCGCGAGCGGCGGCCCGATCTTGGTGGAATCGTAGTGCTTCACTCCATGAACCACACCCGTCACGGTTCCGGGCGCCTGCTGCATCGCCCCGCATCCGCATAGCATCAGGGCAACGAACATCCACAAGGAGCGCGGTGCGTTTCTCATTGCAGGCCTCCGCTTGAGTCGACCATAGCCGATCGCGCCTTCGTCCGGCCATCGCCAGATGTTAGCTGACGTGCGATGGTTGCGTCGGGCGATTACTCGCTGTCGATCGCTGCGAGATCCACCCAGAGCTGATCCAGCGCCATATCGAGCGGATGCGCCTTCATGGCGGCGAATCGTGCATCGTCACTAAGACTCCTGGCGAGCGTCAGCAAGCGTGGATCTTCGCTTGCGTACTTTTGCACTACGGTTCCATTCGGCTTGCGCTCCAGGAACCAGAGCAGCGGAAGCAACTCGGAGAACACGGAGACAGGACCGCCGAGCGGTCCACGCCGGACGGGCCAGCGGCTTGCGATGAATTCATTGACTTCTGCGAGCCGGGAGATCCCGTCCCATAGCCGATCCCGCGCCGCGAAGGTAACGTTCCCGACATTGCTCATCACGATCGCCGTGGAACATAGCGGGCAGGGTTCGAGGGTCGTCCAGAGCGTGTGGTGCCGATAATCGCCCGGCACCAATTGTCCCAAGACGTCGAGCTCGGCGTGGGCGATAGACGTCGCGCGGAGCCTTCCCGGCGGAGCTTCCTTGTCCGATTGGCGATTTCGTCCGCTGGCAACGATTCGCCCGTGCGGATCGGTCAGAACCGCGCCCACACCAACGTTGCCCCCGATATGCGCCTCCCAAGCCAGTGTCAGTGCCATCTGCCACGGCTTTTCCAGTGCTGACCAGTGACTGTCTTTCGACACGAGCGTAATCTCTTGCGCCACCTTACCCGGTCGCGGCGCGGCAAGGTACACATCCGCTCAGGCGCCGTGCTCGCTTAGCTTGACCCAGCCGAAGGCCGCGTACTAAGCAGGCTAGGCTCCAATGAATCGACGCGCTGCAATCGTCGTGATCGCTTTGCTCGGCGTGCTGCTTTGCGTTCGTGAGGCGGCGCGCGCCGAGCTTCCGGTCGACCAGATGAAGACCCTCGAGCTCGGGGCGCCGGCGCCGAACTGGGTATATGTGCTCGATGCCCAGTATCCCGCCGCGATGATCAGCAAAATACATATCATCGACGGCGACACGCAGCGGCTGCTCGGGCAGGTCAACGGCGGCTATCTGAGTAATTTCGAGATGTCGCCCGACCATCGCGAGCTATACATGATCGATACTTACTACTCGCGCGGATGGCGCGGGACGCGCACCGACGTGGTGTCTATCTTCGACGCCAAGACGCTCGCGGTAACCGGCGAAATAAAAATTCCGCCCAAGCGCATCCTGATCGTTCCCAAGCCCGACTCCACCGCGCTCACGTCCGACGGCAGGTTTCTGCTGGTCGCCAACATGACACCGGCGACCTCGGTGAGCGTCGTGGATCTCAAGGCGCGCAAATTCGTCGGCGAGATCGACACCCCCGGATGCGCGCAGGTGCTAGCCGCCGGAAATCGCCGCTTCGCCTCGATGTGCGGCGACGGCTCCATGCTGACCGTAGATATCGACGATTCCGGCAAGCTCACGAATCGCAAGCAGGGCGAGCCGTTCTTCGATCCGAACAGTGACCCGGTGTTCGATCAGCCGGTGATGATCGGCGCCACGGCGTACTTCGTTTCGTATCACGGAATGGTTCACGCGGTCGATCTCGCGGGCGCGGAGGCGATCGCCGAGCCGCAATGGCCGATTGTCTCCGGCGAAGATCAGAATAACCCGTGGCGGCCCGGCGGATGGCAGGTGATCACGGCCGACCGGAAGGCCGCTCGCCTGTATATAATGATGCATCAGGGCGGCGAGTGGACGCATAAGCAGTTCGGCAAGGAAGTGTGGGTGTTCGACGCGGCGACCAAGAAACGCCTCAGCCGGATCCCATTGAAGACTGAGGCATACTCAATTCTCTTGAGCCAGGGCGATAAGCCGCTGCTGTTTGGCTTGTCGCTGCTGCAGAGCCAGCTCGAGACCTACAGCGCAGCAGACGGAAAATATCTGGGCGTGTACCAGGGCCTCGGCACGCCATTCGTGTTGTACGGAACGCAATAGTCACAACGGTGCAGTCGAAGCCAAAACTCACTTGAATTGAAATGAACGCTCCAGTGGCTATAGACCCGGCCGCGATCTGGATCGCCGCTACCTCGATCGCGATCATATTTTCCGCCTCGGCAGCGCTGAAGCTGGCGGACCTCGAGCAGTTCCGCGGCGCGCTGGTAAACTACCGGATCCTTCCCGAGCCGATCGCAATCGCGATCGCGCCGATCGTTCCGGTAGCCGAGCTTGCGGCCGCCGTCGCGATCGCGCTGCCACAGACCCGCGCGCTCGGCGCCGCATTGACAGCCGCGCTGCTGATCGCGTTCACCGCCGCGATCGTGGCGAACCTGATCCGCGGACGGCGCCACGTCGACTGCGGATGCTTCGGCGCGGCGCTCCGCCAGAAGCTGAGCTGGTGGCTGGTGGCGCGCAACGCCGCGCTCGCAGTCGTTGCGGTCGTTGCGGCCGATGCCGGCGACGGCCGCGTCCTCGCGCGCTTCGACATCGTCACGATCGGATTTGGCGCCGCGTCGATCGTATTGCTCTACGCCGCCGCGAATTATCTGCTGGCGAATGCGCCCGCGATACGCGCGCTGGTGACGCAAGATGCCTGAGGCGCTGTACGTTTCGCAGGCCGTCCTCTGGATCGTGGTCGTGGTTCTCGCCGCGACGGTGCTGGCGCTCGCGCGCCAGGTCGGCGTGCTGCACGAGCGGATCGCGCCGATGGGCGCGCTGATTATCGATCGCGGCCCGCGCGTCGGCGAGAAGGCGCCGCCTTTCGAGCTCCCGGATCTCGCGCGCCGCGCAGTGAAGATCGGCGCGCCGAATCCCCACGGCAGAAGCACGCTCCTGATGTTCGTGTCGCCCACCTGCCCGGTGTGCAAGAAGCTGTTTCCGATCGTGAAGTCGATCGCGCAGGACGAAGCGCGCTGGCTCGACGTGGTGTTCGCGAGCGACGGCGAGGAGGCGGAGCAGCAGCGCCTGGTTCGCGCGAGCCGGCTCGAATCGTTTTCGCTCGTGCTCTCGCGTGAACTCGGGATGACCTACCAGATCGGCAAGCTGCCGTACGTGGTGCTGATCGACGAGGACGGCGTGGTGCGCGCCAAGGGACTGGTCAACACGCGCGAGCATCTGGAGAGCCTGCTGCAGGCGATGCAGATGCGAGTCGCGTCGCTCCAGGAGTATCTCGAGCGCCGGCACGATCACGGCGCCGACGCGCTCCTTGCCAACGGCGAGAGAGGCGGCAAGCATCATGGAAATGGATAAGCTCGTCGAACGGATGACGCGCGCGGTCGCGATGCGGACGTCGCGGCGCAGCTTCCTTGCGTGGGTCGGCAAGCTGGTGCTCGGCGCCGCGATGTTCCCGTTGTTGCCGGTCGACCGCGTCGCCGCCGCGGGCAGCGCGCCCAATCTCAACGACGACACCGCATGTGACTATTGGAAGTACTGCGCGATCGACGGGTTCCTGTGCTCATGCTGCGGCGGCGGCTCGCACGACTGTCCGCCCGGCGCGACGCCGTCGCCCACGTCGTGGGTCGGCACCTGCCACCATCCGGGCGACGGCAAGGACTACATCGTCAGTTACCGCGATTGCTGCGGGAAAACGCCGTGCGGCCGATGCATCTGCGCCAACACGATCGGCGACATGCCCGTCTACCGTCCGCAGCGCGACAGCGATTTCATCTGGTGCTTCGGCGCGCCCAACATGGTCTATCACTGTTCGACCGCCGAAATCGTCGGCGTGAAGTGACTATTGCCGCGAAGTTACTATTCCGGAGCGAATTGACTATTGGCGGATCGAAGTGACGCGTTGAGGCTTGCGCTCGCGTCTATGGTTTTCGCCGCCGCGGCGCTCGCCTCCGCGCGCGGCTTCGCGGCGGAGAGCGTCGTCTACCAGAAGCAGTGCGCGGTATGCCATCAGGCGGCGGGCCACGGCGTTGCCGGCGTCTATCCGCCGCTTGCCGATTCGGTCGGCGCTTACCTCCGGGTCGCCGCGGGACGCCGCTATCTCGAGAGCGTGGTCATATTCGGGATGTCGGGACCGATCGAAGTGGCGGGCCAGCGCTACGACGGCCTGATGCTGCCGCATGGCGAATTGAGCGACGCGCAACTCGCGGGCGTGCTCAATTTCGTGCTCGAATCGTTCAACGCGAAGCTGCTGCCCGCAACGTTCAAGCCCATCGCGCCGGCGGAAATTGAGAGAGCGCGCGCGGCGCATCTCACGGCCAGCGACCTTGGCCGTCAGCGCCAGGCGATGCTCGATGCCCTCAAGCACGTCGCGGGCGCGAGCGCGGTCAGCCGATGAAAGCGGCGCGCGGCAGCGTCGTCGCGATGCTCGCAGCGATGCTCGCGGTGCTAGCGCCGGCGCGCATCGCCCGCGCGCAACCGGCCAGCCAGCTTTACCTGCTCAACTGCTGGGGATGTCATCGCGCCAACGGCGAGGGGATTCCGGGCACCGCGCCGGCGCTAACGGGGGCGGCGGATTTTTTGCGCGTGCGCGGTGGCCGCGCGTATCTGATTCAAGTGCCGGGCGTGTCGGAGTCGTCGCTCGATGACGCGCAGGTGGCAGCGGTGATGAACTGGATCCTGAATTCCTTCGGCAAGAATCGGCTGGCTGCCGGCGTCACTCCCTACGATGCCGCCGAGATCAAAAAGTATCGCGCGGAGCGGATGCTCGATGTGGTGGGAACGCGCAAGGCGCTGGTCGCGAAGATCGCCGCGCTGAAAGTGCGCTCGCCAGGTGAGGTGAGTAACTGATAGTAGCGAGACCTTGCACAGGGTCAGGCTTCCGCGACGCGCGTCATTTGTTCTTTTCGTGAAGGAGGGCGGTGCGCGCGGACTGGATTTCCTTGCGCCGCGCCGCGTCGACCTTGGGAAACGACAGGTTCAGGCTTTTCAGCGTGTCAACGATCGCCGCCGCGACCACGACACGCGTGAACCACTTGTGATCGGCCGGGACTACATACCACGGCGCATACTCAGTTGCGGTGTGGCGAATCATATCTTCGTAGACTTCCATATAGTCATTCCAGTATTTGCGCTCGCGAACGTCGGCTTCGGAAAACTTCCAGTTCCTCTCCGGCACGTCGAGCCGCCTGAGGAAGCGCTGTTTCTGTTCTTCCTTCGACAGGTGAAGGAAAAACTTCAGCACCTCCGTACCGTTGCGCACCAGGTAGCGCTCGAAGGCGTTCAGATCCTTGAAGCGCTCCTTCCAGATATGTTTGGTCACCAGCGAGGCCGGCAGCCGCTCCGCGGCGAGCAACTCCTTATGAACTCGCACCACCAGCACTTCCTCGTAGTAGGAGCGGTTGAAAATTCCGATCCGGCCGCGCTCGGGCAGACGCTGGTTGGTGCGCCACAGGAAGTCGTGATTGAGCTCCTCCGCGGACGGCGTCTTGAACGCATACACTTCGCATCCCTGCGGATTGACGCCGGACATCACGTGATTGATCACGCTGTCCTTCCCGGCGGCATCCATGGCCTGCAGCACGACCAGGATCGCCCAACGCTCTTGCGCAAAGAGTTGATGCTGCAGTTCGCGCAGCGGTTCCAGGCCGCGTTCGAGGAGTTCCTTGGCGGTCTCGCTCGATTCGATGCCCATCGTGTCGGCGGGATCGATCGTCTTGAGGCGAAAACTCTTGCCATCGGTGACTCGAAACGGCTCGGAAAATTTGCTGAGCTTCATCGGCAGAGTTATATCAGCGGAGATCGATTTCCGGTATTCACAGCATAGAAAGACTCACAGATGACCCCGGCGATGGAAGCGTTCGACGTCGTGATCCTGGGCGCAGGTGCGGCCGGGCTGATGTGCGCGATGACGGCGGGGCAGCGCGGACGACGGGTGCTGATCCTGGAGCGCGCCGCGCATCCGGGCGCCAAGATCCTGATCTCCGGGGGCGGCCGCTGCAACTTCACCAATCTCGAGGTGACGCCGGAGCGCTTTATCTCCGACAATCCGCACTTCTGCAAGTCGGCGCTCAGCCGCTACGGGCAGAGCGACTTTATCGCGATGGTGGAGCGGCATCGGATCGCATATCACGAAAAAACTCTGGGACAATTGTTCTGCGACGGCTCCGCGCGCGCGATTCTCGACATGCTGCTGGCGGAGTGCGCGGCGGCCCGCGTCGAGCTGCGCACCAGTCACGACACCGTCGCGATCGCGCGCGCCGATCGCTTCCGTGTCGAAACCAACCGCGGCATCTTTACCGCGCCGGCGATCGTGATCGCGACCGGCGGCCTGTCGATTCCGAAGATGGGTGCGACCGGCTTCGCTTATGACACGGCGCGGCAATTCAGCTTGCCGATCACCGAGCCGCGTCCCGGGCTGGTGCCGCTGAAGGCCGCGGGAGAAACGCTGCGCCTGTGTCAGTCGCTCACCGGAGTTTCGGCCGAGGCGATCGCCTCATGCGGTCGCGACAGCTTCCGCGAAAACATTTTGTTCACCCATCGCGGGTTGTCGGGTCCAGCCATCCTGCAGATTTCCTCTTACTGGCGGGAGGGCGAGGCGATCTCGCTCGACCTCGCTCCCGGGTTGGACGCGGAGCGCTTTCTCAAAGATCGCAAGCGCATCCGTCCCAAGGCCGAGCTCAAAACCGTGCTGGCCGAGGTGCTGCCGGCACGACTGGCGCACGCGCTCGCGGAAGGCGCGCCGCATTCGGGAGCGATCGCGAACCTTCCCGATCGCAATCTCGCCGCGATGGCCGCGCGGCTCAAGCGCTGGGAGCTGAGGCCGACAGAGTCGGAAGGTTGGGCGAAGGCCGAGGTGACGGTGGGCGGCATCGACACCGCGGCGCTGTCTTCGCGCACGATGGAGGCGCGCAACGTCCCGGGCCTGTATGCGATCGGTGAGGGCGTCGACGTAACCGGCTGGCTCGGCGGCTACAATTTCCAGTGGGCATGGTCGAGCGCATGGTGCGCCGGCCAGGCCATCTAGCTAATCACCCGGCGAACTGACTATTGAGCCACGCGCCATCGGCCCAATAGTCAGTCTTCGAATGACTAATCGTGGAGCTCCGGCTAGGGAATCAGCAGCACGCGTCCGACCGCCTGGCGGCTCTCGATATAGGAATGGGCCGCAGCCGCTTCCGAAAGCGGGAAGGTCTTGTCGATAACCACCTTGAACTCACCGCGCGCCGCTTCGTCTATGAGGCGCTGGATCATGTTGTGCGCGCGATCGGTCGCGATCTCGGCGCCCAGGAACACTCCGGTCAAGGAACGATTGCCCGCCATCAGCGGCGAGACATCGACGGTCATCGCCTCGCGGCCCGCCGCACCCACCATCGAGATTCGCCCGCGATAGGCGAGCGACATGATGCTGCTTTGCAACGTCGAACCGCCGACCGGATCGACCACCAGGTTAACGCCCTTGTTGTCGGTCAGGCGCATCACGGATTTCGCGACGTCAGCATTACGGTAGTTGATGCCGTGATCCATTCCCAACGGACGTAGCCGTTCCAGGCGCTCGTCGCTCGAAGCGGTCGCGAGAACCTTGGCGCCCGCGCGCTTGGCAAGCTGGATCGCGGCAACGCCGACGCCGCTGGCGCCGGCCTGCACGAGGACCGTCTCGCCGGCCTTGAGGCGGCCGAACTCGAACAGGCAATCGTCGGCGGTGCCGAACGGAACCGGGATGGCGGCGGCCAGCTTCACGTCGAAGCCTTTCGGAATCGGCCACGCGTTGCGGGCGGGCACCGCGCGCAAGGCGGCGTGCGAGCCGAAATTAAATACGGTGGTGACTTTCTGGCCAACGCGAAGATCGGAGACCTCCGCGCCGACTGCCACGATCTCGCCGGCCGCCTGGTAGCCGACCACGTGCGGCGTCGTCACCAGAGGACCGCGCCATCGGTTGAGCGTGTCGCCGCCCTCGATACTGACGGCCTCGACGCGGATCACGACGCCTTTCGGATGACATACCGGATCGGTCACGTCCTCGTATTTCAGGACGGCTGGATCTCCATTCTTGTAATAGACTGCGGCTTTCATTGGGCGACCTCCGGGTACCGATGCTGCATCGTCGCTATCGAAAACGCAAAGGCTGTGACCGCACCCTGGATGCTGATCGGCTAGTTGATATTGACCGCGCCCGAGGTCGCGATCAGCAGCTTCCAGTCGGCGATCGCGGGATACTGGCTGAGGTTCAGTTGGTTCACGAAGTTGACGAGGCGCGCGGTATCGGGACCTTGTCCCTGCTCGGAGCGCTGGCGCAGATAGTAAGGCGGTATGCTCTGATAGTACAAAGTCGCGCGCACCGCGGCCGCGTTCGCCAGATCGCCAGTGATCGGCACTTGATAACTCACCGTGCTGCAGCCGCATCCGTTCTGATAAGAGGGATCGGCGCCGGTGCCAACCGGCATCGTAATGTCAGCATCGGGGCCGGTGGGCGATCGTCCTTGCGGCTGAAGGCGATTGTCTTTGACCGTTTCATCGAGACTTAGAAAGCTGGTCGACAGCAGGCCTTGAGGATCGGTCTCGAGCTCTTCGTAGATCTGGACCTGGCGGTCACTGGTAATCGGGCTTTGCTTCCAGAAATGGGGCTGGAAGATCTGCTGCGAGGGGCTGAAAAACTCCGTCACTAGCGGCGCGCCTGCGTTATCCACGATCACGCCGTCGGAGTTGGTGTTGCCGGAAGCCCATAGCACATTGCCGGCGGCGTCCAGCACCTGGAAGTTGAGAAACGCGCGCCGAAAGCTTACCCCCGATGGAAAATTGTGGCCCGCCAGGTTTTGTACCAGGACGTCGGCTTTCAGTTCTCCGCCAACCCTGGTGGCAGACGCGATTTCGACTTGGGCCGTGGTCGTTTGGGCCTGCAGCACACTTTCCTCGACGGCAGTCCGCTGGCCGTATATCTCGTCTCGCACGGTTGCCGGCAGGTTCGGATCGACTTTGAAGAGCCCGAGGTCGGCGCGGAATTGATCGAACATCTCGAGCGCGAACACGTTGATCCCGAGCAGTTGATGACGCGCGTACGGCGTGCGCTCCTGCAAGGTAAGGTCGGCGTCGGGCAGCCGGGTCGAGGGGCCATGCTCCGGCACCGCGGGAAAAGTATTGTCCTCGATGTTGGCGATTTTGAAGGCTAGCGCATTGCCGCGATAGTCAGTCGGCATGTGACAGGACTGGCAAGGCACCGTCGCGAAGCTGCTGTTCAACCATTCGATAAAGGTAGTCTGCTCGAATTCGGTTTTGGGCTCGCCGTGTTCGATTACCGGGTTGCCTTCGGCGTCGTACACCGGCAGCACGATCGTGTGGCACGACGCACAAAGAGTCGCTGACTTTACCTGGTCACCTTCCACGGGAGTGATCCCCGAAGCATTCAGCATCGGCAGCGGAATAACACTGTCGCCGCTCTTGGCTCCACTGGGATCCGGATCCGAAGGAAAGGGGCCATAAACCTCGGTTGCGGGACCTAGATTGAAAAGACCGGTATAGGTCGATGGGTCAAAGAGATTGTCGGCTGACATATGATGGCATACCGCGCATGACACGCCGTCGCGGCCCAGTGCGCCATACTTCGACTTGCGATCCTGGAGCTGGTCGCGGGTAAAGAAGGTATCGGGCCCGTCGCCATGATCCATGTGATACTGGCGGCGGCCCATCACGCCATGGCATTTGAAGCACAAGTCCTGAACGAAGGCAGACCCGTTCGACTTACCCGCGACGCGCTTGTACAGGGTGGATTCGGTATCGAGTTGCGCAAAGAAGACCGGATCGCGTCCCGCCAGCCCCATCATGGAGTAACGCCATTCGCCGTACTGAGACAGGTTCACCGGCGGCGAGTCTGGCGCCGTATAGATCATGTTTGGGATCACACCGCTTAGCGTTCCCGTCGCATCGTGGCAGGGAGAGCATTGATCAGCGGTAACGAACTGCGAGGGTCCACCGGCTGACTTGGGAGCGGAGACCACGTGGTCGAAAGCTTCCGAGACCATGCAGGGCACGGTGACCTGCTGCAGGGGCTTGAGATTGCCGAATACCGAGCCAGGGACCTGTCCCATGAACATCGGCGCCAGCTCCGCCTCCAACGAACTCACCTCCTGCATCGTGGAAAACCGCTGATGCATGTTATCCTGGATTAGCTGCGGCCCTCCTGTGCTGCTGGACGAGTGTTGGCTGTGAGGATCGAGGTATGCGGTGCTCGAGTAGGTACCCTGATTGTCGATCGCAGACGCATGACAGTTGAGGCAGTAGAGCCCAGTGCCATTGAGGAGAACCTGCGGATCATCGCAGGCACCCTCCGGCGGCTCGGGGATAGCATTCGGATCTCTCGCGCTAGGATTGGACAGGTCGGCCCAGTACCAACCATCCCACGACAGCCTCGAGTCCTTGACCATCACGGTCCACTCCGTCAGCGGCGCGGTCAGCGACTGGTATTGCTCCTTGACTACGATCGCACCGTTGGGCACGCGACTCTGGCGATTCTTGACCGTGATCCATTTGAAGAGCGATGGCGAGTACCAGACTCTGACAAAGGGATGAACGCCGTCGCTGGTACGTACTTGCGCGTCGTGCTGCCAGTTCTCTTTCTGGTAGCAGAGGTTGTTCATAAATGAGGTGAGGTGAACCAGAAAATCCGGCGCAGTGGCCGGTGGCAATGCCGCGCAGGGGGCAGTGGAAGCAACCTGGTTCCCGTCACCGTTGCCGCACGCACAAACCGTCGTCACTAACAGTGAGAGAAGAAAGGTGGTCCAGCGCAGACGCATCAGGCTGATACACTCGATCGCGAAGCAATAGTTTCGGGCGCGGGTACTGAGGCCCCCCAAGGTCGCAGTCCTTTGGCTACACGGTCCTGTGGTAGGTCGCAAGACCCTACAAATGGTTGGTCGCCGGAGCGCGGTCTGACGATTGCGGCGCACCTATGGCACTCTCGCTCAGGAAGGGCTATTGAGGTAGTGTTATGCCTATAACCTTTAGCAGGCAGGAGGAGTAATCGTTGGACATCAGCGGAATCGTCGCGGATTTGAAAAAAGAAAGGGATCGGCTTGGTCGCGCAATTTCGGCCCTATTGGGAGTGGGTCCGGCTGCCACCAAGAGGAAAGGCACCCGTAAAGGTCCAACCGCGAAAAGAAAGAGGCGCGGCGGGATCACGCCCGAGGGCAGAAAGCGCTTGTCGGAAATGATGAAGAAGCGTTGGGCGGCGCGCAAAAGAAAGAGCTCCTAGCGAACAGGCTTAGCGGAAGTCTCGCCGGCAGGTTCCGCTTTTAGACATAAAGTCGGCCGACTGACTAGCGCGGATCCTGACGTCAGGACCTGTGGCGTCTCGACCACGCCTGGCGCTTTACGCTTGCGACGCTCGAGCACTGCAAATGGCATCGCCGCCGAACGTATTGTTCATCACGGCCGACCAATGGCGCGGCGACTGCCTGTCAGCACTGAGTCATCCGGTCGTTCGCACACCATATCTCGACGCCCTCGCGGCCGAGGGCGTACTCTTCCGGCGTCACTTCGCCAACGCTGCTCCGTGTGGACCTAGCCGGGCGTCGCTTCACACCGGAATGTACCTACAGAACCATCGTTCGGGGACTAATGGGACTCCCCTCGACGCGCGGCATACGAACTGGGCTAAAGAGGCTGCGGCACATGGCTACGATCCGGTGCTATTCGGCTATACCGACACGAGCCAGGATCCGCGCGGACTCGAGGCGAGCGACCCGTGGCTCAAGAGCTATGAGGGTCCTCTGCCTGGCATCCGGCCTGTGTGCTTGATGATCGGCACTCCGACGCCGTGGACCGATTGGCTAAAGGCGCAAGGCTTCGAAGTGCCGTCCGACATTCGCTACGCCTATGGCTATCGCGCGGCTGGCCCGGACTATGAAGATGGCGCGCCATGCCCTAAGCCGCTCAAGTATCCTGCGGAAGTCGACGACACCGCGTTTCTCGCCAACCAGGTCATCGACTACATCAACGACGCGACCGGTCCTTTCGTCGCGCACTTGTCACTGCTCCGACCACATCCACCCTTCGTCGCGCCCGAGCCCTACAACGCAATGTACGATCCTGCATCGGTACCGGGCTTCATGCGTCGCGCCACACCGAGTGATGAGGCAGCTCAGCATCCATGGCTCGCGCAGCAACTGACTCGTCGATCTTTCCGCGCGACAGACAATGAGAAGAGACTTCGGCGGCTCAAGGCAGTCTACTATGGACTGATGAGCAGAGTTGACGCGGAGATTGGACGATTGATTCGGTTTCTGAAGGAAACAGGGCGCTGGAATTCGACTGTCATCATCTTTACGTCGGATCACGGCGAGCAAATGGGCGACCACTGGCTGCTCGGCAAGTGCGGCTACTTCGACGGCTCCTACCACATACCGCTGATCGTTCGCGATCCGCGGCCGCAAGCCGATTCTACTCGCGGCAAAGTCATTTCGTCCTTCACCGAAAACGTCGACATCATGCCGACGCTACTGGAAGCGATCGGCGCTGAAATTCCCTTGCAGTGCGACGGAATGTCCCTCGCTCCTTTCCTCGACGGCACCCGCAGCCTGGGCGCGTGGCGCGACGAAGCGCACTGGGAGTTCGACTTTCGTGATCCGAGCGACGACTCCGCCGAGCGCGAGCTTGGACTTACGATGCATCAATGCACGATGAACATCATCCGCGGCGAGCGCTACAAGTACGTCCACTTCACGAATCTGCCGCCGCTCTTCTTTGACCTCGACGCGGACCCCGGCGAGTTCGTGAACCTCGCGGGCGAGACTTCCTACGCTCCACTGGTACTCGAGTACGCGCAGAAGCTCCTTTCCTGGCGCATGAACCATGACGAGCAGACCCTGACTCACATCAAGCTCAGCGAGCAGGGACCGATCTCGCGACGCGCCGCGCGCTATTGATCAGCTTCGCGCGATCGCACAGCTATGGACGCTCGCCATCGCGCATCCGCGCCTCGATCGCATCGAGCGCTGGCTCGCAATCGCTGACTGCGTCGATCACCTGATGCGCGCCTGCCGCCGACAGCAGCGCCCGCGCATTCTCGAGGCGAGCGATCTGCTCCGAAGACGCGAGCGCCGCGAAGTCTTCGGCTGACAGGCCGATCATGTTACCTGTGCGCGCGACGCCTATCGTCCAAACGCCCGCGCGCAGTCCTTCTTCGACGTCGATCACCGTGTCGCCGACTTTAACGATCGCCTCGAGCGGCTCGACCTGCAGGCGAATAGCGTTGGCGAAGATCATCCATGGATACGGCCGGCCGCCGCCGACCTCATCCGGAGTTATCGCGCAATCGGGTTGGTAGCCCTGCTCGGCCGCCGGCCGCAGCAGCAGATCGAGCATCGCGCGAGTGTATCCTGTCGTGCTTCCGATCTTGATCCCGCGTTTGCGCAGGCGCGCGACGGATTCTGCGACGCCGTCGATCACCGCTGAATGCCTCACGATGCATTCGAGCTGCAGCGGCTCGAAGCTCGCGAACAGGCTCTCGACGTCCGCCTCGCCGGGTTCGTGCCCGGCCGCGACGCGCCACTGGCTCGCGACGTTCGGCAACGACAGAATCTTCCTGATGTGATCCTTTTTGAGCACGCCCATGTCGCGGCGCGCGTCCGCTTCCGAGATCGGTACCCCGCGCTGCGCGAACACTTGTTGCAGCACGCGAACCGGCGCGAGGCTCCCGTGATCAACGGTGGTTCCCGCCCAATCGAAAATGATCGCCTTCACCTGGCCGGAATAGGGTTGCTTGCGCGCGGAACGATTTTGATTCGCCGCAGTCACTGGATACCCGTTTCACGAACCATCTGTTCGGCCAGGCCGAACGACAGAGTCATGCCCGAGCCGCCCACCGCGGTGACGATGCGAACTCCGGGCGCGGCGTCGATCGCGACGTAGGACTTGTCCGGATGCTTTGCATACACGCCGTACCATCGCTGCGCGATCGAAAGATCCGGCGCGATTAGAAACCTGCGCAGGTCTCGCATCACCAGTTCGTCGATCTCGGCCTTGTTGAATACGTCCACTGCCAGACCGTATTCGTGAGAGTCGCCCAGAGTCAGCGCACCATCGGCGGTCTGCGAAACCAGCGTGTGAATCGCCCAGCGATCATAGTCAGCCAGCTCGCGCGCGACCCGCTCCTTGTATTTCGGCAACGTCGCCGTGCAGATTTCGAACGCGGGATAGAAGCGCAGCGTGAGGCCCGCGGCGAGCGACGGGCCGAGCTCCCAGCCGTTTTTCTGGGGCGCGGTCCGCATCATCTGCAGCTTGCATCGATCGATAGCGCTGCTCGCGAACAGTTCCGGATAGAGCGTTTCGAAATCGTCGCCGCCGCAAACGATCGCCTGCGCGGCTTCCCAAATCTCCGCTCCCGCTTCGATGCGCGGGATTTGAATCGATCGCACCGCGGTCCCGAAGCGGAACTGAACGCCGAATTTCTCGGTGAGAAACGCCGGCAGCCGCGCGAGTATCAAGCGCGGATCGACGGTCATCTCCAACGCGCTCCAGATGCCGCCCAGCAGTCCCTCGGGATTTACCGCGCGACTTTTTTTCAGCACTTCACGCGGCGCCAGCCACGAGCACGTGTAACCGAATCCCGGCGCGCGCTCGGCGAACTCGCGCGCGACGTCGGCCTCGTCCTCATGATAGACGACGTGCAGCGAGCCGGTGTGACGGTACGGCAGCCCCGACGCGTCGAGAATCTCCTGCCATAGTTGACGACTGCGCGTCGCCATCTGATGCACCGCGCCGGCCTTCTGTCCGATCGGCCAGATCATTCCGAAGTTTCGCACCGACGCTCCTTGCGCCCTGGGCGTGCGCTCGAAGACCACGACCGATCGTCCGCGCCGCGCCGCGAAGTAAGCATGCGCGAGGCCGAGGATGCCGGCGCCGACGATCGCCACATCCGCTTTTCGATTCGTGCTCATCGAAGGTCCGAAAGATCTCCGCCGCTTACAAAAGCTCTACCGCTTATATATGAGATGCGGCGCGCGACAGAAATGACGGCGACCCGTCACGCGGGGCGCGCTCACGATACGCGCGAGGACCGCAGCTTCGCGGCGAGATCGCCCCGTCGTGTCACCTCGATCTGTTCGAGCCCCAGCCACGACGCGAGCGTTGTCAGCTCGCGCGTCATCGCCTCCGCGACCTGCGAAAAGCGCGCGCCGGGTTCCGAATGCGCTCCCAATACGCGCAGCGTCCGCGTCGCACGATCGGCTTTCAGATCGACGCGCGCGACGAGCCGGTCTCCGAGCAAGAACGGCAACACGTAGTATCCGTGCTTGCGCTGCGCCGACGGCGTGTAGATTTCGATCCGGTAGCGGAAGCCGAAGATTCGCTCCGTCCGCGATCGTTCCCAGATCAGCGAGTCGAACGGCGAGAGCAGCGCCTGCGCTTCGAGCTTGCGCGGCGAGCGCGCATCGCGCGCGACGAACGCCGGCTGCGCCCATCCTTCGACGGCCGCCGGGATCAATTCGCCGGCTTCGACCAACTCGCTGATACGATGCCGCCCGGCCACGCGGCGGATGCGAAAGTAGTCGCACAGGTCCTGCTCGGTCGCGACGCCCAGCGCGCGCGCTGCGATCCTCATGAGCTCACGCTGCGCGTCCTCCGGTTTCGGCGTCGGCATCGCCAGCACGTGAGCCGGCAGAACTCGCTCCGGAAGATCGTACAGCCGCTCGAAGCCCCGGCGTCCCGCGACTGCCAGGCGGCCCGCCGCGAACAGCCCCTCGAGCGCGCGCTTGCCGTCGCTCCATCCCCACCATCCACCCTGGCTCGCGCCCGCGCCGCTGATTTCGCGCGCGCTCAACGGGCCGCGCTCCACAACTTCCTTGAGCGCGGATTGCATGAAGCCCGGACGCCGCCGCGCGAGCTTCGCAATCGGGATCTCGCTGTCGTTGACGCGCTCCAGGAATTCCGCCATCCGCCAGCGCAGCAGCGGATGCAATTCCAGCGGCATTAACGACGCCATGTGGCCCCAGTATTCGAACAACTCGCGATCCTCCGGCGCTCCGCGCCACGCCGAGTCGAGCAGGTCCGTAGTGTAAGAACCCAACCGCGAAAAAAGCGGCAGGTAGTGCGATCGCACCAGGATGTTGACCGAGTCGATTTGCAGCAGCCCGATTTGCGCGAGCACCGCGCGCAGATGCTTGCGATCGGTGCGCGCCCGCGGGCGAGGATCTGCGAACCCTTGTGCGGCCAGCGCTATGCGCCGCGCTTCCTCCGCCGAAATTCGCCGCACCCGCGTCGTCCCCGCTTTGGCAGCCGCATGTGCGACGTGATCCTGCCTGACGCGACTCTGCTTGACGCGATTTTTTCTGGCCGCCACCTGTCCTTCCTTGCGGCTGCATTATGCCGGATTACTGACTCCTTCGCCTCGTCGATTTTTTCGATCTCGCCTCAGCGCGGGTTGCGAGGTGCCCCTCTTGAATCCATCTGCTAGCCTCGATGAGGTTTCTTAAGATTCGCATCTCGGCGGATCTCGGGTCGGGAGGCCAACGATGAAGTTCACCGGGCGGGGCAAACAGCTCACCATCTATTTCGGTGAGACCGATCAGTATCACCATCAGGCGCTGTACACCGCGCTGATCGAAATGCTCCGGCGCGAAGGATGCTCCGGCGCCACCGCGACGCGCGGGATCGCCGGGTTCGGCGCGTCCTCGCTCATCCACACCTCCGCGATCCTTCGCCTCTCGATGGATATGCCGATCGTGATCACGGTGGTCGATCGGCCGGAGCGGATCGATCGCGTCCTTCCCGCGGTGCTGGAGATGGCTCCAGGAGCCCTCGTCACGGCTCAGGAAGTCGAGGTCCTTCAGTCGGGAGCGCCGTTCAAGGAAGGTCTGCCGGACGTCAAGGTCTCCGAGGTGATGTGCCGGGAAGTTGCGGCCGTGCATCCCGACAGTCCCATTACCGAAGTCGTCGAGTTGCTGCTGACCAGGGACTTCACCGCCGTGCCGGTCGTCGACGATCAGGGCAAAGTAGTCGGGATGGTCAGCGACAATGACCTGCTGACGCGCGGCGGAATGATCGTGAACCTTAGCCTGAAAAAAGCGGCCGATCCCGACTTCGTGCGCGCGCTGCACGAATCGCTGGAGAACCCCAATCGCAAAGTCTCCGAGGTGATGACGCGCGAGGTGGTGACGATTTCCCCCGATACCATTCTTGGCAGCGCCGCGCGCACGATGGTCGAGAAACATCTCAAGCGCTTGCCCGTCGTCGACGCCGACGGCAAGCTGGTCGGTATTCTCGGCCGCCTCGATATCCTGAACACCATCGCAGCCGTCCACTTGCCCGACTGGCATCCGCAGGCGCACTCCGCGGGACCGCAGGCTACCGTCGCCGAGGTGATGACGCGTGAGGTCCCGACCGTGCACGAGTCCGCGACCATCGAGCAGGTTTTCGATCTCCTGGTTTCCTCCTCGCACAAGCGCGTGGTGGTGGTGGACGACAAGCGCCGCGTCGCCGGCATCATCGCCGACTCGGATTTGATCTCCAGGCTGAGCCGCGACAGTTGGCCGGGTCTCATCGAGATACTGGTCTCCAAGGTCCCCTTCGCGAAAGTCAGCGAACAGGCGCGCAAGCACATCCAGCGGCTGCACGCGCGCACCGCCCGGGAACTGATGACGCGCGAAGTTATAACCGTGCGCGAGAAGATGCCGGTGGCGAGCGCCCTGGCGCTCTCCGCGGAAAAACGCGTCAAGCGAATGCCGGTGGTCGACGCCGAAGGCGAGCTGATGGGAATCGTGGGACGCAGCGAAATGATGCGCGCGCTGCTGGCATGATCGCAGCCGGGAAGGATTGAGAGCGTGCTGGGAGCTTTGTTCGTCGCGATCGGTGGCGCGATCGGTTCGGTCACCCGCTACCTGGTCAGCGGCTGGTTTGCGAATCGCTTTGGCGCCGCATTTCCGTACGGAACCTTCGTGATCAATGTCACCGGAAGTTTCATCATCGGTTTCTTCGCGGCGTTCGCCCAGCAGCGCGCGTCGCTGAGCCCATACTGGCGCCTGTTTTTCGCGATCGGCGTCGTCGGCGGCTACACCACCTTCTCGACCTTCGAGTACGAGGGCATTACCTTGCTGCGGGACCGCGAGATGCTGCTCGGCGCCATCTATCTGATCGGCAGCGTAGCAACTGGCGGCGTCGCCGCGTTCGCAGGCCTCGCACTCGGCAGTTGGATTTAATTTCGCGCCGCCGCGATGCGCGGATCGCGCCACATTCTATTGACTGATCACCGATGCGGCCTTAGCTTCGATCCAGTGGTACGCGATCTGTCCACATCATCGCTGTCGCAACGCTGTTCGCGATTTCGCTCGGAGCCGTTCGTCGCGCTCCTGTTGCTGTTTACGCTCGGGCTGAGCCTGCACCTGCAACTCGCCCGTTACGACAACTTCGCGGCGTTTCCCGCCAAGCACGTACTCCACGGCGATCTGCGTCCCGACGGTGATCACGCGGGCCAGCTCTTCGCCGAAGCGGATCGCGTCGCTACGGCTCCGGCGTTGGCCATCGCGCTGTTGACTCTCATATCGCTCTCTCCCGGCTGATCTCGTCGTTCTGTCTTACCGTCGTCCGAGCCCTCAGTCCGCGAGTTCCTGAACTATCTCGCTGTCCTCGTCCGACCTCCTCCGCTCCTCCACTAATCGGCCCGCAGGCGCCGTAGAAAAAGTCGCTCTCCGCGACCGACGCTTGTCGGTTCGCGCGATGGCGTGTTTCTCCATTTCCGGAGGACACCTCAGGTCAGTGACGACTTTCTCGCGGCGCAGCCAACCCCAAGGGACGAGGAAAGATTCTCGCGTGCCCTCGCCCCGCCGTCGTCGCGAGATAGGACGAAGCGTGTCGTGAACTTTAAGACCATTGAAATCCTGGCAGCTCCGAAATGGGCGCGCAGGCTGAGCGAACTCATAGGCCTCGCCGCGGCGATCGGATGGCTCTGCTATGTCGCCTACGCCTCAATAGCCAATCACCTCGGATGGCCTCGCGGCGACGAGCAATTGGACATCGCCGCGGTTGCGATTCTATCATTCGGTGTCGGATGGGCCGCTGCGCGGATCACATTCGGCGTGGTCCAGCATTTGCACGGCCGAATTGTATCGAACGGTCCGCGCCAGCGTCGATCACATATCGAGACTCAGCAAGGAGGATAACCGGACGTGATTCCAACCGTGCCCATGCCCTTTTCGTACGTCGACGTTGCCTCCAAAATTGCGCTGACCGTAGCCGTAGGACTGCTCGTAGGCCTGGAACGAGAATGGGCGCACAAGGCCGTCGGTGTCCGCACCTTCGCAATCGTCGCGTTGCTCGGAACGCTGAGCTACCTCGTCGCTGCCGACCTCGTAATCGCGGCCCTGTGCGGCACCTTCCTGCTCGTGATCGTTTTGAACATCCACCACCTCGTCAAGGGTCTGCCGCCCGATACGGCTAACTCATCCGCACTTCGCAGGAGCGCCAGCGAGCCGGCCTCCGCGATCGATCGCGATGCGCCCCTCGAGATAACCACCTCCGCGGCGCTCCTGGTGACGCTGATGCTCGGCGCGCTGATCGGGCAAGGCCACTACTTCACCGCCATAACCTCGGCCATCGTGATGACGATGCTGCTCGCCTGGAAAGAAGGCCTGTCGCGTTTCGCCGGTGGTCTGCAGCCCGAGGAAATTCGCAGCGCCGTGCTTCTGGGCCTGCTCACTTTCGTCATCTACCCTCTGCTGCCGAACCGCTTCATCGATCCGCTCGACCTTCTTAATCCGCGGCAGTCGTGGCTGATCGTGGTCGTTATCGCCGGTCTCGGCTTCGCGAACTACGTGCTGCTGCGATTCTACGGTACTCGCGGCACTTACTACGCCGCGTTCCTCGGCGGATTGGTCAACAGCACAGCGGCGGCGACCGAGATGTCGCGCCTGTTCAGGGGCGTGGACAACTCCAACTCGCTGGCGGTGGCGGTCCTGATGATCACCAGCGTCGCGATGTTCCTGCGCAACCTGGTCATCCTCGCGATCTTCGCGCCCGCCGCGATCGGGACCGCGCTGCTCCCGATGGCTGCGATGACGATCGCGGCACTGGCGGTGGTCTGGCTCTATCGGGATCGAAAGGAAACTCCGATGGCGCCGCTCTCGCTCTCCTCCCCGGTCTCCTTGGCGCACGTGCTGAAATTCGCCGCGATGTTCGTGACGCTGGCCGCGGCCGGAACTCTCGCACAAAGATACCTCGGCACGATTGGTTTCCTCGCCTTCAGCATCGTAGGCGGCCTGGCAAGCAGCGCGAGCACGACAGCCACGGCAGCCGCGCTCGCCGCCGCCGGCAAGATCACTCCTGACAGCGCCGGCACCGCCGCGGTGCTGGCCTCGATGGCAAGCGCATTCGTGGACCTGCCGATCGTCTACCAACAGATCCGCGACAAGGCAGTATCCTACCGGCTAGCCAGCGTCTCAGTGGTAGTCCTGGTAGTTGGCCTAAGTGTAATGACCCTGGCCCAATCAGAAAACAACGCAATCCAACACCTGGCCCTGAGAACCATCCAAACTCTCCAACAATCCACCCAATAGACCAAGGGCATGGCGATACGCCAATGCTATTCCCCGGCGACAACGGAGCCGGTCTAAGTAGTGGGTGCAGGGGTCAGCCCCTGCCGGAGCCGGTCTGGGTACTGGGTGCAGGGGTCAGCCCCTGCCGCCAGTTGACTGCGATCAAGCCTTTGCTAGACTCTGGCCGAGAGAGTTGGTGATGGGGTTCACCGTCACAACCGCCCTTCTCTGAGAAAGGCTGATAACCCCTACCGAGGTTGGAAAACCGGTAGGGGTTTTCGTTTGTATCCCTACCCGAACATCTGTGCCGCGACGCGAGCGGCGATCAAGCCAGTTCCTTGCGCCACGCGCCGCGCGCGAGCCTCGCGACGGAGGGATCCTGGATGCACAACGTCTGGTTCGTGGCATCGGCGTGGATGGGGATTGCGTTCCTTGCAAGTCTCATCTCGATTCGCCTGGGCGTGTCGGTGGCCCTGATCGAAATCCTGCTTGGCGTCGTCGCCGGCAACACCTTTCATATTCAATCGAACGAATGGATCAGTTTCCTTGCCACCTTCGGCGCGGGCTTGCTGACCTTCCTGGCTGGAGCGGAAATCGATCCCCAATCGCTTCGCTCGCATTTAAAAGAGAGCCTGGCGATCGGCGTCATTGCTTTCATCATTCCGTTCCTCGGAGTCTGGGCATTTACCCGCTGGCTCGCCGGCTGGACCTGGCCTCAGGCACTCATCGCAGGTATCGCCCTGTCCACGACCTCGGTTGCGGTCGTCTACGCCGTGCTGGTTGAGAACGGGCTGAGTCAGACCGAACTGGGCAAGATGATACTCGCGGCTTGTTTCATCAACGACTTTGGAACGGTTCTCGCCCTGGGTGTCTTCTTCGCGAATTTCAATCGCTGGATGGTGTTGTTCGTAGCGGTGATGGCGGCGATGCTCTACTTTCTGCCGTCGTGGACGCGGAATTATCAAAAGTCTCGGCGAGACTCGCGTCAGCGAGCCGGAAGTCAAATTCCTTTTTCTGGTTCTCTTCTTCCTGGGCGGGCTCGCGACGATGGCTAAGAGCGAGGCAGTCCTGCCGGCCTATCTCGCCGGACTGGTGGTTGCGGGCGTGTTCCTTAACGATCGAGTGCTGGTGAACCGGATGCGGTCGATCGCGTTCACGATGCTGACGCCGTTCTACTTCATCAAGGCGGGTCTGTATGTGTCGCTGCCCGCCCTTATCCCGACCGCAGGGCTGGTCGTGATCCTGCTCGGAATCAAAATGATTACGAAATTTACCGGCGTATGGCCCCTGAGCTACAGCTTTGACATTCCGTCGCGCGAGCGGATGTACACCACCATGCTGATGTCGACCGGGCTTACCTTCGGCACCATCTCCGCGCTCTTCGGCCTCGAGAATCACATCATCTCGCAGGCTCAGTACACCGTGCTGGTGACCGTGGTGATCCTGAGCGCCGTAGTGCCAACCCTGATTGCCGAACGCTTCTTCATGCCCGAGACAGGTCCACAGGCGATCCGTGAAGAGCCCACCGCAGAGCCGGTTCGCGCCGCTAACCAATAGGAGGAATGTTGCCGATGTACCGTAATATCGCCTGCGCGTTCGACGGCTCCGATGGCTCCAGGAGGGCACTGGAGGTTGCTCTCCATATGGCGCGCGCCGACAAACAGAAGTTGTGGACGATCTTTATCGAAGAGATGCCGCGCTATCCGGGCGCTCCCAGCGAGACTAACGTGGAGCTCGAGCGCGCGGACGCGCTGTTCCTGAAGCTCCGCGACGAGGCGCTCGAGGCCGGCAGGAAATACGGCATCGAAGTGCTCGCTGAGAAACGTGTCGGCCACCCGGCCCAGGCTCTCGTCCACTACGTCAAAGAGGCATGCGTCGACCTGTTGGTGCTTGGACATACGGGGCATTCGAAGCTATGGGGAACCTTCATGGGTACCACGGCCGACAAGGTCGTACGCCATGCGACCTGTTCGGTACTCGTCGTTCGTTAAGACAGCGCGCAAGGCAATCGCATGGCGAGAGGATCATGAACTGGTCACACCTGCGAAGACTATCCATCGTGATGCGCGCGCTCGAGGACGCGATGCTCGAAATCGAGACTTCGCTGGACCCGAACCCGCGCGCCGCCAACAGCGTGATGACCATCTGTGAGGACGGCATTTCTGAGTCGGCAAAAGGCGAGGTAAGAATCAGGCTCGATGCAATCCGCGCAGAAATCCGCGCGGCGAAAAACAGCTACAACCTCTCCGCCGAGACCATTTCAAATCGACGCCGCTTCTCGACCAGGCTGTTCATTCTCGCAATAGACCTGACCGAATGCAGACCCCAATACCTGCGCGCCTACGGCGAAGTACCAGACGAAGAGAAGGCCGCCCTGGACGATCGAATATCAAAGCTCGAGACCCTGGTAAGCGACCTTAACAACCTAATAAGACCCGACCCGCCCGCCTAACGCCCGACTTACGACTGAGAAATGATCGTCCTCTGGTTTGCTATTCGCGATGCGAACGGTTTCGCTCGCAACAAAGGCTAAAATCCTTCGACTCCGCCAGCCTACGCTCACGACGACCTTCATCCTTCAGTGACGTCATCGAGACCACGGTAGTGCCTGTGCACTTCGTTTTTCGCTACCCGACAAAAAAATCCGGATTAAGAAGATTTCTAGGACAGACTCTGTTCAGAACGGCAACTTAACCACTGCCGTCCCGGTGATCGATCAAGCAGCGTCGTCATCCTGAGAGTCTGTGAGTTTTTTGTAAGGTAAAAAAGAATTCTGCGCGCGCCGCTGCTCGGAACGACACCAGAACCACTGCCGTCTCATTGAGTCGGTGAGAAACGCAGGTCATCCTGAGCGCAGGCTGCCGGAGTCGAAGGATCCTAGCCGTCGCCGCGATACAAAACCGCTCGTAAGGTGATGCAGCAGCGCTATTCCCCGGCGACAACGGAGCCGGTCCGGGTAGTGGGTGCAGGGGTCACCCCTGCTGGGAGGGTCAGTTTGCCTAGAATCGCTGGGGCGCGCGCGCCGGTCACTGAGGGGATATTGCCTGCGCGGCCGCGAATCATGTTGTAGCCCAGGATCGCGAATGCCACCGCTTCCAACGCGTCGCCATCGACGCCCACCTGCTCCGCGCTCAGCACGCGAACCTCGCGCAGCTCGCTCGCCAGCATCCGCATCAGGGTTGGATTGCGCGCGCCGCCGCCGGTCACGATGAGTTCATCGACCCGGCCGCGCGGAATTATGAAGCGCCGGCACGCATCCGCGATCGATCGCGCGGTGAGCGCCGTGACAGTCGCGATCAGATCGTCTCCTGCGACCTTAAGCCGGCGCGCCTGTTGCCCGACCCGCTCCAGGAAGGCCGGCCCGAACTCCTCGCGTCCGGTGGATTTCGGCGGACGGCGGCGAAAATATCGATCGCGCATCAACCACCCGAGCAGCGCGTCACTGACCTGTCCACGCGCCGCCATCGCGCCATCGCGATCCATCCGCATCCGGCCGCCGCTCAGCTGCGCCGCCAACGCGTCGATAAGTCCGTTTCCAGGTCCGGTATCGAACGCGATGATAGCGGGATTTCCGAGGCTCGCGCCGGCCGGAATAAAAGTCGCATTCGCGATTCCCCCGATATTCTGAATCACGCGGCCTAGCCGCGGATGCGCGAACAGCCACAGATGCGCCAACGGCGCCAACGGCGCGCCCTCACCGCCGAGCGCGATATCCATCGGCCGGAAGTCGGACACCACCGCAACCCCGGTCAGCGCCGCGATCACCGCCGCCTCGCCGAGCTGCAGGGTCGAGGCGGTTTCGCCGCGCCGCGCAGTCCGCGGCGGCAGATGAAACACGGTGTGCCCGTGCGAGCCGATGAACGAAATCTTGTCCATCGGCACGCGCGCCTCGCGCGCGATTCGGATCGCGGCGCGTCCCAGCTCGCGTCCCAGCTCGACGTGAAGCGCCGAAATCGCGCCGCTGCCGAGCGGTTTTCCCGCCGACGCCTCGAGCAGCCGCGTGCGAAATTTCGCCGGGTACGGATAGGTGCGAAACGCGCGCACCACCGCCGGCGGCCGCGCGCGCTCATCCAGCTCGACCACCGCCGCGCTGACCCCGTCGTGCGAGGTCCCCGACATCAGGCCGATCGCGATCGGGCGCCGGCTCTTGAGCTCAATCCTGATCGCGCTCGTCGCGCTCGCGTCCGCGCTGCCGCCGTCCCTCGCGCGCCGGCTCCCCGCTTTCATCGTTGTCGGCTTCGATTTTGTCACTTTCGATTTCGTCTGCTTCGATCGTCTCCGGGCCTCGATTCATCTTGATCATCTCCAGGCCCGCCAGCAGCAACCGCCATCCCGAGGGAAATTCAAGCGTGCCGGCGTCGTCGCGCGGCTCGGGCTCGACGATCACCTTGTTCCCCTGATGCCACTGCACCAGCAGCATCTGATGTCCCACCTGGCGGCCGGTCACGCGATCGATCGCAAAATCTCCGTACAGCGTCGAGACGCGCAGATCCGAAAATGCGCTCCGCATCCGCTCCTGGTCGAGCGCGCCGGCATTCGCGAGCGCCTCGGCGGCGAGCAGGCCGGCGGCATACGCCTGCGCCGCGACGTAGTCGCAGTTGAGGCCCCCGCCTGCCGCGCGCATCCGGCGCGCGAACTCGGTCGGCGTCGGCCCCAGCTCGGGCTCGATCGCCGCATGCTCCTCCCATTGGCTCGCGCCGACGATTCCCTCCGCATGCTCGCCGAGGTCGGCGCGAAAACTTCCGACTCCCGCCGCGACGCAGGCGAGCACCGGGATATTGAGCGCGGACGCGGTAACCGCGCGCATCGTCGCGAGGTCGTGCGCGTAGCTGCCGGCGCTCACCAGCGCATTGACGCGATTTCGCTTCAGCACCGGGAAAAGTTTGGCCGGCGTGAGGGCCGGATCGAACTCGGCGTTGTGTTTGACCCGGATGCGCACGCCGCGGCGGCGGATGCGCCGTTCCGCGCACGCGCGTTCCACGCCGTCGGCGACCGCGTGCGCGAATGGCGTCCGCGGCGCCACGATCGCCAGGCGCTTGCGCCAGAACTTGAGCGTCGCAAGCAGCTTCACGAATCCGATCAGGTAATCGCTGGCCGGGCTCAGCACGCCGACCATCATCCGAAACTTGCGCTCGTAGAGATCATCGGCGGCACCGCCGTGATTGACCAGCACCAGCTTCGCTCCCTCGGCGATCGGGGCGGCAACTCGCACCAGCCGGCTCGAATACGGGCCGAACAGGAGATCCGCGCGATGCTCCCCGCATAGCGCGCGGTAGATGCTCGCGCAGCGCGCGGGATCGCTCGCGTCGTCGTGGAGCTCCAGTGCGACCTGGTGCGCGGCGCCGCCAATCCGAATTCCACCGGCGGCATTGATGTCCGCGGCGAACAGGCGTATCCCCGCTTCCGCCTGGCGGCCCATCGGCGCGTATTCGCCGCTCAACGAAAGCGAAAGCCCGATGGTGATCGTCACGGAACCAATCTCATTTGCGCAGCGGGATCCTTCGCGGCCGGTTCAGATGTGTTCCGCGACGGCCGCGTCCGGGCCGGATCGCGGCGCGCGCCGCTTCAGTCGGCGACTTCGGCGATTCCGCCGCGAATCACGGCGTGGCCGTCGGGATTGTAGGTCTCGTAGGCAAAGACGCGGCGGCCGGCGCGCTCACCGTCGGGCCACACCCGCGTCGTGATGGTTTGGCCGGGCAGCACCGGGCGCGAGAAGCGCACGCGCAGGCGCTTGAGACGCGCCGGATCGCCGCCGCACAGGCCGTCGATCGCGACCTTCGAGGTGAATGCCATCGTGCAGAGCCCGTGCACGATTATTCCGCCGAGGCCCGCCATCTTGGCCACGTTCTCGTCGACGTGAATCGGATTGCGATCGCCCGAGGCCGCGGCGTAGCGATAGGTCTGGTCCTTGTCGATAGTCTGCGCGACCGAGAGCATCGGCAGGCCGCGCTCGGCCTGCTCGGCTTGCGCGCGCTCGCCTGCGGCGCGTGCGGCGGCAGCGCCCGCGCGGTTTCCGCCGCCGCGGATAAAAACGCCGAACAGGATTTTCTCGATCGGCGCGCCCTCGCGATTCGCGCTCAGCTCGATCGTCATCGTCTCGCCGGTCGCCTTGGTATCGATCGAAAGAATTTTCGAGCTCGAAGAAATCACGTCGCCCGGTTTGATCGGCACGATGAACTCCATGTCCTGCTCGCCATGCACCAGGCGCAGCAGGTCGGCGTGCAGGTCCGCATCGCCCATCGCCTTCATCACCGATTCCCACGTGACCACCACGCCGAACAGCGGCGGCGCGATAATTCCTCCGGGCCGGCTCGCCTCGAAGTACGCGGGATTGTCGTCGTTGTAGGCGCGCGCGTAATTCTGAATCGCGTCCAGCGTGACCTGGGTGGTGACCGGCGGATATTCCCGGCCAATGCAGTCCCTGTTCAGCGGCATAGCAAGTCTCCAGCTGTCATGACGCATTTCTCGCCGTCCAGGCGCGTGCAGTAACGCCTAGTCAAGTTCGCAGCCTCCTATCAGCACCGCCTTCAACCTTAGCTGCCGATCAAGCACGATCAAATCGGCGCGGGCGCCAACCTCGATACGCCCGCGATCGTTCGCGCCAACCAGCCGCGCGGGGTTCGTGGCGGCCATCAGAGCCACCGCGCCGATACCGGCACCGATGTTGGCAACCTGGTCAACCAAGAGCCGCACCCCGTCCAGCATCGAAATGACGCTGCCCGCGAGCGTGCCGTCGGGGAGCCGGGCGGCGCCGCGGTCGACGCGCGCGCGGGCGCGGCCAATCGTGTCGGTGGCGCCGGGGACTGTCGCCGCGAGTGCGACCTTATCGGTGGTCAGGATCATCCCGTGCTGGCCGCGCGATCGATATGCGATCGCGAGCACCTCGGGATGCACGTGTACGCCGTCGGGAATCACCGCTGCCAGCGCGGGCGACGGCGCGAGCGCGGCCGCGATCACACCGGGATCGCGACGCCCCAGCGGTCGCATCGCGTTGAACAGGTGCGTGAACATGCGCGCGCCCGCATCGATTCCGGCGCGCGCCTCCTCGAGAGTTGCGTTGCTATGCCCGATCGACACGACCACCCCGCGAGCTACCAGTTTCCCGATTGCGTCGAGGGCGCCTACGAGCTCCGGCGCAAGCGTCACGATTTTTAGCGCGCGCATCGCGAGCACGCGCTCGAGCGCCTCGCCGCGCGGCTCCAGGTTTAGCGGCGGATGCGCACCCAGCCGCAATGGCGAGATGAACGGGCCCTCCAGATGCATTCCCAGGATCGCGGCGGCGCCGTTCCCCGCGTGACTTTCGCGCGCATCGGCGATCGCGGCGTGTGCGCGCTCGATTTGCTCCATCGGCGCGGTCACCGCCGTCGGCAGAAACGAAGTGGTGCCCTCGCGCGCGAGATGCCGCGCCAGTGCGTCGAGATCCTCCGCCGACGCGCGCATCACGTCGATTCCGTGCGATCCGTTTACCTGCAGATCGACGAAGCCCGGCAGGATGTAGTCGTCGCCCGTGCGATCGGAGGCTTCAAGCGCGGATATCCGGTCGGTGAAAGTGACGACGCCATTTACCGCCGAGCCGTCGGGCCGGGCGATCACTCCGCCGAGGCTCTTCATCAGATTCGCGGCGTCATCGGCGCGCCGAGTCAGTTCGCGCCGAAGCGTTCGGCCAACAGGCGCGAGAAGCGCGGAAGGTAGATGAGGTCGAAGGTCTCTTCCTTGCCGGGGAACATCGCGAGTGCCGCGCCCTTGAGCGCGATCACATGTTCCCAAGCCTGGTCGAGGGTCAGATCGTTGTCCTGCGCGAGGGTGGCGAAGGTCAGGTCGACCAGGAAGCGCAGGCGCCGGATGAGTTTGTTTTCGTTTTCGATTTCCATTTTGCGAGTATCGTCGGCCATCGCTCCGCTCCTGGCGCGCCGCGAGCCGCGCGAGCGCTACACATTGAATATAGCAGGGAACCTAGCCCGAAACTCAGGCTATCGCCAAGCGCAAACGAAGCGCGGCGGCGGGCTTGTCTCGGTTCCGTACAGATGACAAATTCTTTGCGCCGTGTCACAGGCACGCTTAAGAAGCAGCTTTATCTACCTCGCGAACGCGGTCAGCGATCTGCGCGGCAACTGGTCGGTGCTCGCGATCGTAATCGCGCCGCTGGTGCTTGTAGCTTCGCTATGCTTGCTGCCGGACGCGCTCAATCTCCAATATCGCGTCGCCGAGACCTTCGAACCCAACACGCAGAGCGTGAGCTACACGGTCCCGGCGCAAACGCCGATGGTGCCCGAGCGCCCGATCCCGCCCGCGCGCCAACTGTTCCCGTCATGGTTCACAACGATTCTGCATCTGCTCTTCGGCGCGATCACCTACGCGCTGAACCTGGTCGTGCTATGCGCGCTGGCCCGGATGCAATCGCGGACGCGAGCGCCGACGCTCGCGGCCGAAGCACTCGAGGTCTATCGCCGCGCGCTCTCGCTCGCGCCGTCGTTCGCCTGGATCGTGCTGCTGCAGTTGCTGGTCACCGTGGTCGGATTCATCCTGCTGGTGATACCGGGGCTGTGCGCGTATGCCTTTCTCTACTTCGCGCAATACGCGCTGATCTTCGACAATCAGCGCAGTTGGCCCGCGCTGCTGTTCAGCCGCGATTTGATGCGCGGCCGGTTCTTCAAAGTTGCGATGCGAATCGTCGTCTTCCTCGCGGTGTGGTCGGGATACAATTCTTGGGCCTATGGAATCTTCATCGTGGTGAGCCTCCTGTTGGGGCCGGTCGGGGTTGTGACCGGACTTCTGTGGGCGACGGTCTTCCTGGTGGATCTCCTGGCGGTGGGTGTTACTTACGCGACGGCGGCTTTTTTTCTGGCCGCGGGCGTCCGCCTCTATGACGATCTGACTGCCAGCGTGCACGAGCGCGCCAAGCTTGCGGAAGTCTCGATGCAACCGACGGTGCCGCTCAAGTCTGCTTAGTTCTGCAAGGGCGCCGCGTCGGCTCCATTGGCCAAGCGTGACAACGCGCGGATGGTGACCTGAAGCGCGGGCAGGCTCGGCGCGGGGAGCGTTTTTAAGTCATCGAACAGCCGCGCGACTTCAGCGAAGCGGCGCTCGCGGGTGTCGAGCAGGCGCTCGATCGCTTCGGTGCAATCTCCCCCCTGCTCGAGGACCGCGCGGCAAAGCGCAAGCCGCGAGGCGCGCAGCTCCGCCGCGAGCTCCTGCGCGGCACGCCGTTCCCATCGATCTTCGCTCGCGACTGAATCGAGCGCGCCTTCGATCAACGCGAAATCGAGATGCACGCTGAGTCCGAAATACGCCTCAGCCGCCGTCGCGGCGGAAATTCCGCGAGCGAAACTCAGGCTCAGCACGTCGAGCAGATGCTCCGCGAACGCGATCCGCGCGAGCTCGTGGGCGAGCTGTCCGTCGCCAACTGCTGCGCGCAGTTCGCGGTAAAGCTTTTCAAAGTACTCGCGCTCGCCCGCCGCGAGCGTGGTCTCGAAGTTGCTCATGAGCGCATCGAGTGCCGGCTTGAAGCGGCTGACCGAAGCGTCGATCGGCGTGGTGACGGCGCAATTTTCGAGCGCCCAAACCGTCGCCGATCGACACGCGCTCTCCAGCGCGCAGAACGCGCTTAGTTCCGCCTCCGCACTCATCGTCGCGGCGCCCCGCTTGAGCGCTTCGGTTTTTTCGGGGATCGCGAGCACGTCGCCGGCGATGATCCAGGCGCGCACCGCATCGAGCGCATCGACGCCGTGGTCGCGCACCACCGAAAACACGAAGATCGATCCCATCAGGTCGACCAGCTCGTTGACGGCCGCGGTCGCGATCAGTTCCCGGCGCAGCCGATGGCTCGGGATCTCGGCGGAGAAGCGGGACACAATTGACGCGGGAAAATAAGGCACCAGGAAGCGGCCGACCAGGTATGGATCCTCGACTAGCGCCGATTGCTCGAGCCGCATCCCGAGATCGATTTTCGTGTACGCGGTGAGCACCGCGAGCTCGGGACGCGTGAGGCCGGGGAAGCGCGCGCGGCGCTCGCGAAGCGCCTCACGCGTGGGCAGCGCTTCCTCGTGGCGGCGCAGCAGCCCGCGCTCCTCGATCGCCTGGAGATGATCGCGAAAGGTGCTGGTCTGGGCGCGCGAGCGCACCTGCTCGAGGCTCAGCATCAGGACCTGATCGCGATTGTCGCGCAGCACCCGCTCCGCGACTTCGTCGCCGCACGCGGCCAGAGCCAGATTGCGTTCGTCGAAACTCAGAGCGCCGCGCGCGACCGGCGGCGCGAGCAGGATTTTGAGATTCACTTCGTGGTCGGAAGTGTCGACTCCCGCCGAATTATCGATCGCGTCGGTATTGATGCGCCCGCCGTTGAGCGCGTATTCGATTCGCGCCCGCTGAGTGAAGCCCAGGTTGCCGCCCTCGACCACCACCTTGGCGCGCAGTTCCTGCGCCGTGATCCGGCACGCGTCGTTGGCATGGTCACCGACTTCCGCATCGGTCTCGTCGCTGGCGCGCACGTAGGTTCCGATGCCGCCGTTGTAGAACATGTCGACGGGCGCGCGCAGGATCGCGCGGACCAGGCTCTCGCCGTCGAGCGCCTCCGCCTCGCATCCGAGCGCTTTGCGGATTTCGGCGCTGAGCTCGATCCGTTTCTGCCCGCGCCGGAAAACGCCGCCGCCCGAGCTGATCAGCTTCGGGTCGTAGTCGGACCACTGCGAGCGCGGCAGCTCGTAGAGCCGTTTGCGCTCGGCGAAGCTTTGCGCAGGGTCGGGATCGGGGTCGAGGAAGATGTGGCGATGGTCGAAGGCGGCGATCAGTTTCAGGTTGCGCGACTGCAGCAGGCCGTTGCCGAACACATCGCCTGACATGTCGCCGATTCCGACCATGGTGATCGGTACGCCGCGGTCGGGATCGAGGCCCATCTCGCGCAGATGACGGCGCGCCGACTCCCACGCGCCGCGCGCGGTGATCCCCATTTTCTTGTGGTCGTAACCGTGCTCGCCGCCCGAGGCGAACGCGTCGCCGAGCCAGAAGCCTCGCTCGATGGCGAGCGAGTTCGCGAGGTCGGAGAACGAAGCGGTGCCCTTGTCGGCGGCGACCACCAGGTACGGCCCGTCGGTATCGAGCACCTTGACGCGCTCGGGATGAACTATCCCGGATCCGACGACGTTGCCGGTGAGATCGAGCATCGCGACAATCAGCGTGCGGTACGCCTCGACGCCATCACTGCTGTCGGGCGTATGGCCGGGGCGCGGCTTGACGACGAAGCCGCCCTTGGCGCCGATCGGAACGATGATCGCGTTCTTGACCGTCTGGGTTTTCATCAGGGCCAGAATTTCGGTGCGGTAATCATCGGGTCGATCGCTGAAGCGGATTCCGCCGCGCGCAATTTTGCCGGCGCGCAGATGGCATCCTTCCATCCGCGGACTATTCACGTGAATCTCGTAGAGCGGCGGAGTGTCGGGAAGCTCCGCGATTTTCCCGCTTTCGAACTTGAGCGCGATATACGGATCGGGCGATGGCATGGGACGGAAATAATTGGTGCGCACCGTCGCCTCGAGCATCGACAGCAGCGCGCGCGCGGCCCGATCGTCGCCAATGTTGTCGATGGCGGAGAGCTTGGCGAGATACGCGGCCCGCAACTCGCCGAACTTTTCATCAGGCGGAGTTGGTGACGCGGCGCTGGCATCGGGATCGAAACGGACCGCGAACAGATCGTATAGGGTCCGCGCCAGTTCCGGATATTGCAGCATGACCCGCATCAGCGCCGGACGCGCGGGCACCAGGCGCATTTGGAATGCGGCCGCGAGATAGGCGCGCAGGAGTGCGACCTCGCGCCAGTTAAGACCGGTCGCCAGCACCAGCGAGTTCAGATGATCGTCCTCGGCAAGGCCAGCGCGCACCGCCGCGATCGCGTCGGCGAGCACCGCCGCGCCGGGCATCTTCGCAAATGGCTGGCGCCCGGGACCGAGCACCGAGAACGCCTGCAGATAGGCGCGCGTGGCCTTGCCCTCGAACTCGGGCATGAATTCGTGCGCGCTCTCGCTCAGCACGGAGACGCCGAAGTTCTGCAGCGTCGGCATCAGGTCGGAGAGCATCGGCGGCTCGCCGAGGCCGATGATGCGAAGCTCGCTTGAACTGTCGTGGGCGGCGCTCGCGGGCTCGCATTCGACCGAGAAGGCCCCGCCGCCGGCGAGGATCGACTCGACCCGTTCGATATCGGCCAGCGCGCGCGGGATCGGGACGGTGGCCCTATATTCGGCGCTGAACGCAGACATCCAGCGCGCGGCGATTGCGCGTCCGCGCGCGGCGCCGAATTTCGCCAGCGCGGCCTCCAGCAGCCGATCCTCCCAGCGGCGGGCCAGGCGCGCGGTCTCGGTCTCGAGCTCGCGCACCAGCGCTGCCTTCGGCGGATCGGCCTGGAAACAGAAATGCAGGCGCGCCGTGTAGCCCTCGCCGAGCGCCAGGTAGTAGTAGACCAGCGAGCCGCCGAGGCGGTTCGCGAGCAGTTCCTGAATTTTCATCCGCACATCGGCCGAGAACGCCTCGCGCGGCATCACCACCAGTGCGATCACGTTGTTGCGATGCTGGTCGCTGACAATGATCAGGCGGACCTCGGCCTCACTCTTGACGTCGAGCACCACGCGTAACTGCTCGCGGAGCTCCGCGACCGGCGCGCGAAACAATTCGTCCTTGGGGAAGCTGTTGAAGGCGGCGATCAGCTGCTTGTAATCGTGCGAGTCGCGCACCGCGCCTTCTGCTTCCAGCAGATCGCGGAGTTTCGCGCGCAGCAGCGGGATGTGCTGTGCCTCTTCGACGTAGGCCTTGGAGGTGAACAGTCCCACGAAATGATCGAAGCCTTCGACGCGGCCGGCCGGGTTGGTGCGCCGAATGGTGACGCTGTCCATCAGGGCGCGGCGATGGACGTGCGACTCGGCGCGGGTCTTGGCGATGACCAACGGCGGACCTTCGAAGAACAGTTTGCGCCGCGCTGGTGCGATATCGTCCAGCGCGCCGGCGCTGCGAAAGCGCGATTCGTCGCGATCGCGCATGATACCGAGCTCCGATCCCGCCTCGACCGTGAACTTTCGCGCGCCGTCGCTTCCGGGCCCTACCAGGTAGCGTCGGTAGCCCAGGAACACGAAGCCGCCGTGCACCAGCCAGCGCAGGAACTCGCGGACTTCGACCAGCTCGCGGGTCGCGGCAGTCTCCTCGCAAATCTGCAGCGCGCGCGAAGTCATCGCGCCGAAGTCGCCGGTCGCCTGACGGACCTCGCGCAGCACCCCGGAAACTTCGCTTGCGATTTCGCGCACCCGCTCCTCGGTCGCCGGCAGCTCGAGTTCCGCGTGCACGAACGACTCGCCGCGCTCGCTGGCGATTCCCTGCTCGAAAGACTTGAGTTTTCCGTCCGAGTCGCGCGTCACCCGATAGACCGGATGAAGCATGATGCGAACCCGTGCGCCCAGATGCCGAAAGTATTCGTGCAGGCTGTCGATGATGAACGGGCAATCGCCCATCACGGTTTCGACGGTGATGATTCCGTCGGCCGACGCTTCGACCCGCACCGCGACCGGCATGGCGCGGTCAGAAAAGAAGTCGAAAGCGTCGCGGACCATCGCCAGGCGCGCGGCGGCGCTCACGTTCTCGCGGCGCTCTGACGGCTCGCGCGCAAAGAGCTTCTCCGCGAAGACGCGGAGCCGACGGGCATCGTCGCGCGGTAAGGAGGAATCGATTAGTCCGCCGAGATCGGGTTCTATCGCCAACGCAACACCTGGCCCTGCAAGTTTGACCGGCGCACACGCGGACCGGCTGCCGGAGCATTCGCCCCCAGTCGAGATTGATTATAAAACCTCAACGCTCGGATGGGCTACCGAGCATCGCGACTGATAGCACGCCGATAGCTGATGGTGACTTTGAACACGCTGAGCTACAATATATTTGTCGAACTCATTGCCAATAGCTTTTAATCGCAATCCCGCAGATTCTCGCGTGACCCTCCGTCGGGCTTCGGAGTCCATCCCTTGAGCGAAGCGTTGAAGAGCGCCGACGCAACCGACGAGGGCATCGAACTCAGCGTGGTGATCCCCTGTCTGAACGAAGCCGACACCCTCGAGCATTGCCTGAAAAAGGCTCATCTCGGGCTGGATGCGGCTCGGGTCGCGGGCGAAATCGTGGTCGCAGATAACGGCAGCATTGACGGGTCGATCGAGATCGCGCGCCGGATGGGAGTTCGCGTGATCAACGTCACCGAAAAGGGCTACGGCAATGCGCTGATGGGAGGAATAGCGGCGGCGCGCGGCAAATTCATCATCATGGGCGACGCTGATGGCAGCTATGACTTCGAGGCCATTCCGCAATTCGTCGAGAAACTCCGTCAAGGTTATGATTTGGTCCAGGGCTGCCGATTGCCGGTGGGCGGCGGCAGCGTCGCGCCCGGTGCGATGCCGTTGTCGCATCGCTGGATCGGCAATCCGCTATTCTCACTGATGGCCAGGCGATGGTTTGGATCACCCATTCGCGACATCTACTGCGGGATGCGAGGCTTCACTAAGTCTCACTACGAGCGCCTGGCCCAGCGATGCACGGGGATGGAATTCGCGACCGAAATGATCATCAAGTCTTCGCTGCTCGAAGCGCGAGCCGTCGAAGTGCCGATCACTCTTCACCCCGACGGCCGCAAGGTCCACGCTTCGCATCTACGGACATTTCGCGACGGTTGGCGAACCTTGCGATTTTTCCTGCTTTGTAGTCCACGCAGATTATTCCTGGTGCCCGGCGTGATCCTCGTCGTTCTGGGCCTGTTTGCATACGCCTTGGCAATGCCCGGTGTTGAGATTCGCGGGGTCAAGTTCGACGCGCACACGCTATTGTTCGGCACGCTGGCGCTCCTGTGCGGTTATCAGGCGATCTTTTTTGCGATATTCGCCAAAGCTCTCGCCATCAAAGAGGGCTTGCTGCCCGCCGATGCGCGTCTCAAGCGGTTCTTAAGCACCTTCAATCTCGAGATCGGACTCGCGGTTGCCGCATGCGCGCTGATCGTTGGCTTGGTCTTGCTGGGCGCCGCGGTCAACCTATGGCGACTCGCGGACTTCGGACCCCTGGACTATGCGCGCACGATGCGGTTGGTGGTGCCTGGCGCCACTCTGACCGCGCTGGGATTTCAGACGATTCTTTCAGCCTTCCTGGTGAGCTTCCTGGACCTGCAGCATCGGTGATCATACCTGCGGTGCCTATGGCGAAGGCTGATCGCCCACGTCCAAACGCGCGATGAAGTGCAACGACCGCTCGAAGATCCAGCGGGCGGGTATCGGGTAGAGCCTCAGATCTGATCGGTACTCCGCAACGACCAAATTGAGCTGCGCAAAAACCTCATGCCAGCGTTGTTCAGGCCAATAGTTATAGGTCAAAACTACGTTGTGCGGTGCATTACCGATCCAATCCATGAAGCGCAGAATCGGACCCGCACCGAGTCCCGTGCGGTTGTGATCCTTGATGAGAATGCACTTCCGTGCCACCCGCCGTCCTTCTCTAAGCAAAATTATCGGATCGAGAGTGTGATGGAGCACGTCCAGAAACATCACTGCATCAAAGCTTTTGTCGGGATGGGGAATTGAGCTTCCGTCGAAGCGCGCCGCAGAAATATGCAGCTGCGGTCTAAGAGCGACATCGATTCCTTGCAAGGAGACGTCGGCGCGTGCTTCGAGGATCGCTCTGTCGATGAGTCCGTCGCCGCAACCAACATCGAGAACGGCCGCGTTGTGAGGAATCATTTCGACGAGGTGCTGCCCAATTGTCCTGACGCGGCGTTGGAACACATAACGGCCATGCAATTCTTTGATCATCGAAGGTAATGCAGGAGCTCTAAGCAGTCATTCAGTGCGCCAGGATCGAGCCGCACTATCGGTTACGAGGGGCTTCGCAACTCAAACAGAATAGCCGTCAAGAGCAGCTTCGGCCGCGGCGAAAATCGCCGAACTGCCCAGCGACGCGATAGTTAGCCTCTATCCAGACATAAACCTTCCGATCGTAATCGATTCCGAAATAGCCGGGCCGTGTTCGCCAGTATAACGGTTCGTCAGAACAATGTAGGTCGCGGTACAGCAGCTCACCACGCAAGATCTCCATGGGCACGTACAGCTCAAGCCCATTGTCCAACTGATGTCGCCCCAGTGGGCCCAAGTCAGCCAGAACAGGACGCCGGCTACCGCGACGATCGTCACGCGCGCGGCCGCATCGGGCCACTCGCGCAGTATGTGCGTGAGCAAATTTGGAGGAGTGCCGGCGCCGGACTCGGACGTCGGTGAGGCGGAGGTGGCAGACGACTCGGGCACTATCCGCCTTCCTGGCGCAGCTCCCGCTCTAACACGCATCAACTCGGGCTTTGTGAAATCCGATGCTGTACCAAGCCGTCATGACGCGCAAGTAGCGATATTTCGAGGTCAGATCATATGTCATCGCGAGCGGAGTGGAGTCGAGGAATCGGCGCGCTCGCGGGTGGAGTCGGTGAGCGCGCATCAATAGACTTCGATGCTGGAATCGTATTTCTGCGCGCGCCGCTCAAGATGCCGGAAGTCGAAATTACCGCGATGACGTTCGGGCCGTTCGGGGTGGGTCGTCTCGACGGCAAAGCGGTGATGGTGCCCAACGCGGCGCCAGGCGATCGGCTCGAGGTGGCGATCGTATCCGAGCGGCGCGACTATGCGCTCGCGAAAATTTCCGCGATTGTGAAACCCGGACCCGGGCGCCGCACGGCTCCGTGTCCATATCTGCCGCGATGCGGCGGATGCGACTGGCAGCATCTCGAGTACTCGGCCCAAGTGCGTCTCAAAGGCGAACTCATCGCAGCGGAACTCTCGCGCGCACTCGGGCTAGAGCTCGATCCGGAACGGCTGGTCGAGCCCGCGCCCGCCGAATTCGGCTACCGCTCACGCGTAAGGCTCAAAGCCGGAGCCGGAGGCGCGCTCGGCTATTACGAGCTGGGCAGCAACGCGCTGGTCGCGATCGATCGATGCGCGGTGGCCGAGCCGGAACTTCATCCGCCCACTGAATTCGTGCGCGCGCTGGGGGGCCGGCTCGACGAGGTCGAAGTGGTGGCCGCCGGCGGGCGCGTCGTAATCGTGGGGTACCTCAGGCGGCCGCCTGGCCCACGCGAACCGGCCCTCGCGCGCCAGGTGCTCGCCTCGGACCGCGCAATCGCCGGAATCATTTTGCGTGCGGGAGATCGACGCGAGCTTATGGGCGACACAGAAGTGGAGCTCGAAATCGAAGCTGGCCTCGCAATTCGCGCCGACGCCGATTTATTCAGCCAGGTGAATCGGGCGCAGAATCGCAAGCTGGTCGCGGCGGTGATGGAAGCGGCGGCGCTGGGCGAGCACACCGCGGTGCTCGATCTTTTCTGTGGCGCCGGCAACTTCAGCATCCCGGCGGCGCTGCGCGGCGCTCGCGTCACCGGAGTCGATGACGACCGTTTCGCGATCGCGGCGGCGGCGCGAAACGCCGAACGCCTGGCGCTTCGCCGAGGCGCAATTCGTCGCAATGAAGGCCGGACGCGATCGCGGAATTTCTGCAGCGCGCGCGCTATCGATCCGAGGTCGTGATCGTCGACCCGCCGCGCACCGGAGCGCTCAGCCTGATGGAGCCGATTGCGAAGCTACGCCCCCGCACCATCATCTACGTATCATGCGACTTGACCACGCTCGCGCGCGATTTGCGCGCGCTGGCAGCGCATCGCTACGCGATTCGCGGAGTCTCTGCGTACGATTTTTTTCCGAATACGCATCACGTCGAGATCGTGGCGCGCGCGGTATTGACTTAGGTTGTGAGGCGTTCTTAATGTAGGGAAGCCGGTCGGCTCTCAGCACGTCCCGCTAGAGGGTTAATCAGAGCGATGCCCAAGCAGGAAAAGGAAAAGCTACCGCGCCCGAAGATTACCATAATCCCGGGACGCGGGGTGGCGCAGACTATCAACTATCTCCTGGAAGATCGGGACGACCTCGAATGGATTATCGCGGTGGGGCGCACCAAGAACGGTGAGCTTTTTTTCTACGACACCGGCGGCGACATCGTCGAGGATCTCGGGACGCTCGAGTATCTGAAGGCGCGCATCGTGCGCGCCCATTTCGGCGACGAATACGAATAATCGCTGAGCGAGGTCTGCATCGAATGCCGGGGCCGCGTGGTGCAGAGTCCGGCGCAGGCTGCGCGGGACGCAGCGCGCTGGGCTGACTGTTCGTACCCCGGCTCAAGATCTCGGACACGTTTGATCCGGACGATTCCGTCTTCTTTCAGTCTTCGAATTCCTGTTCGGAGGGCCGCGCGAAAATCGTTCCGTCTTCGATCTCGAGTGGCACGCGATACAAAAGTTTCCCGCACGCACTCGGCGGACCGGCGATACATTCGCCGCTCTGCGGCTCGTAGTACGCGTTGTGCGTCTGGCACATCAGGTAGCGGCCCTCTTCGGCGAAGAACTGGTTATCGACCCAATCCATCGCCATCGGGACGTGGCGGCATCGATTTACATAAGCGTGGTGCTCACCGTTGAAATTGATCAGGAAGCACTCTTCTTCAGCACCGCGAATCGGCATCAGGAACTTCGCCGACTCGCCGGGCTCGAGATCGCCGACGCGTCCGACGATGTAGCGCGGGGCGAGCCTGGCGCGCGCGCGATGCGGGAATTTCCGGGTCAGCGGCGCGTGATCGCGATGGACATTACGGCGTCGATCGGGCATCGAAGGGCGGCGCCGCGGAAAAACGCGCCGCGCCTTGCCGCAGTCTGCCAAAGCCCTTAGCATCAGTAAACGCGCGTCACATCTGAGAATGCGTTTCGCATCGAGCTAAAAATCGCTTCGCGCCGAGGCCCGTGCCAGTCGCCATGGACAAGCCGAAAATTCGACCCGTCGAGGCGTTTCCCGTCGAGCAGAAGGGACAGACTCTCGTGTGCCTGCGCGACCCGAGCGCGCTTGCGCCCGAGCCGGTGCTGTTGGGGATGGGCGCCTACTTCCTGGTCACGCTGTTCGACGGTTCCAACGACCTACGCGACATCCAGGCGGCGTTCACGCGGCGTTTCGGCGACCTGCTGCCGCTGGAGCAACTCGAGGGGTTGATCACCGCGCTCGATAGCGCCGGATTTCTTTTTTCGCCTGCGTTCGCCGAGCGCGAGCGCACGATGCGCGAGCAGTTTCACGCGAGCCCCGAGCGAGCGGCGGCGCTCGCGGGTCTCTGCTACGAGCGCGACGCGGTGAAGCTGCGCGCCCAGCTCGGCGCGTTTTTCGATCCGCCGGAGGGGCCCGGCCGCGCGCCCACACCCAGGCGCGACAGCGCGCTTACCGGGCTCATAGCACCGCACATCGACCCGCGCCGCGGCGCTGCCGCCTATGCGCATGCCTACGCCGAACTGCTGTCGCATGAGCCGCCGGAACTGGTGGTGATCCTGGGAACCTCGCATTACGGCGCAGGTCCGGAACTGTTCGCCGCGACACGCAAGAACTACGCAACCCCGCTTGGCAACCTGGTCACCGATCGCGATTTCCTCGAGCGCCTGGCCGCGCGCTACACGGGCGGCGACCTGTTCGCCGACGAACTGCTGCATCGCAACGAGCACTCGATCGAGTTCCAGGCGCTGTTCCTGGCATGGGCACTGGGAATCCACGGTTACCAGGTCGTTCCGATTCTGGTGACCTCGTTCCACCAGATGGTCGAGCGCGGCGAGAACCCCGCCGGCGAGGCGCGAGTAGCATCGTTTCTGGAGGCGATGCGGGCGGAATTGTCGGCGGAGCGCAGGCGCGTGCTGATAATCGCTGGAGTGGATTTCGCGCACGTCGGCAAGAAATTCGGTGACTCGTTTGCCGCCGATGAGTCGGTCGCCGAACGCGTCAAACGCGAGGATTTCTCGCTAATCGAGAACATCAAGCGCGGCGATTCCGCAGGCTTTTTCGCCGATATCGCCAGGGACAGGGACGCGCGCCGGATATGTGGTCTGGCGCCAATGTACACGCAGCTCGAGCTGCTGCGCGGACGGCCGGCCAGACTGCTGAAGTACGGGATCGCGATGGAGCCGGAGACCGAATCGGCAGTGTCGTTCGCCAGCCTCGCGATCGACTGAATTCGCGGATCTTACGCTAGTTTCAGCCTGCTGATTTCCGCCTGCACGGCGGCCTTCTCGCCTATCTGTCTCGGTCTCAAGGCCTCACTTGGAGCATTATTTCATGCTAATGGAACCTCTATAGCCGTTGCCTTGACGTTGAAATTGGTGTTGACTTGTCCGGCGGCCAGCAACGTTGCTCAGGACGGGCGTTACGTGGGGGGAGCGCGCGTCTGACCAAAAAAAAGGCAGCCGTAGTTTTTTCGCAAGCCTGAAGCGGTTTTACCGATCGCCGCGGAAGGCACGGGGGTCCGATGAGAATAGCTTTCGGCGAATACCGATTTACACGGCTGTTAGCCCTTCTCGTGTTGGCGTGTGTAAGCCTTCCAAAGGCGGCGTACGCTCAGTCGGTGGGTACCATTACCCAGTTGACCGGAACGGCGCAGATCGAGCGGGCCGGCGTCACCACACCCGCCGCGGTCTCGATGCCCATCCAGCTTCACGACAAGATTACGACGGCACCCGCCTCGACAGCAGTGGTTGGGCTAGTCGACAACGGCCAGATCACTGTGAACGAATCGAGTACGTTGGTGATCGATGACTCCGTGGTAGTGCACGGGGTCACAGCTCCAAGCAAGGTCAGTCTCGTTACCGGATCTCTGCGAGCGCTCATCCTGGGCGACCTGCGGAGCGCCGGCGGCGGTTTCGAAATTCATACGCCCAACGCGATCGGAGCTGTCCGCGGAACCGACGCTAACGTGGCGTACACGCAGGGCGGTCAGCCTCGCCCCGGATTCAAAGATTGCACTCAGTTCACCGACTTCTACGTCAACGAGGGCAAACTGTACGTCACGAACGCGATCAACCAGAACCTCCCCGGCCAGGAAGTAGAGACCGGCCATCAGATAACTGTCGCGTGCGGATACTATGCCGGGAGCACCGGTGGGAGCGGCATGGGCGGATTCTTTGCCACGGATTCGGTGTTTATCGGCGCCGGTTTGGCTACGGTGACCGGCGTCACATTGGGTACTCTTGCCGGGACTGGAGTCATAGGAAGCACGAGCAGCAGCCCTCCGCCGCGGACACCCCTGGTCACCACGAAGCATTAATCAGTTTGCGAGCGCGCGCTGACGCGATCCGATCCCGATCGCGTCGGCGCGCGCCCCGTTCAGCCCGAACTCCGTCCCCGTCCCCGCGTATCCAACGATGCGTCAGCGTATGTTCGGCCCCGACACAATTCGCCAACCGGTGCTCGTATAGTCGAGCCTGAAAACGGCGGGCAACGGGATCGCCTCCCAGAAATCAAAATCGACCCGCGCGTCGAACGAGTGCAGCGCGAGCGCGATCAGGTTGCCGTGGCTCGCGAGCATCACCGACCCGCCGTCGGAATGCCGTGCGCGAATCTCCTCGAGCACCCCAAGGACGCGTTGCTGTGCCACGCGGCTGCTCTCGCCGTCGGCAGTCGCGTAATCGAAGTCGCTCCACGAGCGCGCCAGATGCGCACGCCAATCCGTCAGTGGCGCTGTAGACAGGACGCGTTCGCGCAAATCGTCGATCGTTTCGATCGCCAGGCCGAACCGGCGCGCGAGCGGCTCGACCGTCTGACGCGCGCGCGGGTAAGGACTCGAGTAGATCGCGTCGATTCGATCGGCGAACTCTGCGGCGAGGCTTTCCGCGTCAGCCCGCCCCCGCGTCGAGAGCGGCCGATCGTTTTCCTCGTGTCCCGGCGCTCCGGGCGCAACCGGATGCGCATGCCGCACCAGGTAAACGATCAACGGTTTCGCGTTCACGCCCATGCGCCCATCTCTAGTTTCCGTTCAGCGCGTCGATAACGCGCATTCTCATCGCCTGGCGTGCCGGCAACCATCCTCCAATTACGCCCATCCGGCAGTGAACAAGAGGGCATCGATCGCGACGCGCGGGTCGGCGCAGCGCGCGGTCGGCCAGCGTTCAGCCTAAATCACTTTTCGGAGCGCGATTGCCGGACTGACCGCCACCGACTGCAGAACCGGGATGATTGCGCTCAGCAGAGCTAACCACCAGGATCGCGAATGCGCCTGCCACCGCCGCTCCCGGAGTGACCTGCATATATCCGAGACCACCAAGCACGGCTCCCAGCGTGATTCCGTTGCCGAAAAGCGCTACTGCCAGTGCCGCGCCCGCGCCGCCTCCGATAAGCGCCATCACAGCGACCTCCCCGAACAACAGCGCAGCAACATGAATTCGTTGGAAGCCGAGGCATCGCATAGCCGCGACTTCAGTAATTCGTTCGCGCACGTTGATCGCCGTCGCGTTGGCGGCGATCAGCAGTACGGTTATCACTACCACCGCGCAGAGACTGAAAATGATCGTGCTCAAATCAGCAAGCGCAGAGAGACCGTTGGCGATCGAATCGCTCTCGGTGATGGTGCTGGTTTCGTATTCGGAGTTGTGAAATCGGCCGTCGATCTCGTCGATGACCTTGGGAACGTCGGCAATGCTGTCCACTCGCACCGCGATAAACGACGCGCGGTCCGAGACGTCGACGTCGTAGGCTTTCTTAATTCCCTCGTCCAGCAGTTCGCGCCGAAATACGAACGCGTTCTGATCGCGCTTGGCCTCCAGGATCGCGACCGGCACAAACGTGAGCGCAAGCTTCCCGTCGCGGTTCTTCAGTGTAACCGGTTTTCCCAGGCTCCATTGATACCGCTTCATCAGCACGCTCCCAACCATGACGGCGCTTCGATCGCGCAGGAGTTGCTGACTTGCCTCGATACTGAGGTGACCCTCCGGGTAGACCTTGACGATGTCAGGGTCGACACCGAAGGCGACGATCGGTTCCCGCGGGTCGCGGTAGGTAGCCCCCCATTCGAGTTCCGCAGTAGCCGCCGCAACACCTGGCATCTTCCGGATCGCATCGCGATACCAGATTGGAAGCATGTAGGCATTGGGCGCCGTGACGACGACGCGCAACTTGCCTGAAGCGTCGCCGGTAATTCGGTTTATGGAAGCAGGAACCGACACCAGCATCGTGAACAGAAAAGCGGCTATCAAAGCCGTAAACACAGTCAGCGAGGTTCGCAACAACCTCCTGGTAAGGTTTGGGAGCACCAGGTAGATGAGTTTCACGGCCTAAGCTCCGCGCAAAGACTGGTAGATACCCATTTGCGCCGCGCGCACCGCCGGTAACAGTCCTCCGATTACTCCTATGAGGACACCCGCGATAAGGCCGGCTAACACTGCGTGCATGCCGAGGTGGAACGAAAAGATAAATACACCAACATTCATGAGTCGGCTGTTAAGTCCGATTACACTTGCCACCAGCATTCCGAGCGTTTCACCTATAAGTCCCCCTGCCAGTCCGAGTATCGCGCTCTCGGCGACGAAGCTAAAAAGAACACTGGCACGTCCAAAGCCGACCGCTCTTAACACGCCGATTTCGTGGCGACGGCGCAACACCGCGGCGTACATGGTATTCATCCCACCGAGGATTGCACCTATCGCGAGAATTGCGGCGACAATCAGCCCATAAGACTCGATCTGGTTCGAGAGTTGGTTCTGGTCGGCGTAGAAGTCGGACTCACTGGTTGCGGTGAGCGCCAGGCTAGGATCCTTGCTCAAAGCGGCTTTCAGCGAGTCCGCTTCGCCGGGCTTCAAGACCACATGCATGATGTTGGCGATACCGTTCGACTTGCCGTGATAGTCCGCGAACAGATCCTGCGAGTCGCACCAGATCTCCGATTCGCGCGCGCTTCCGTCGTCAGTAAAGACACCGGTCACCGTCCAGTTCCGCCGCCCGAAGTGAAATTTCTGACCCAGTGCCAATTGCGGAAATTTAGCCGCGAGTTTCTGACCGACCGCCCACTCGCCCTCGTTGGTCCGTGGCCAATGCCCGGCTACCAGATGCATGCGTTTGTGCACTGAATATGCAATTGGCTTTGCGCCGCGAAGATACACGTACATCGTCTTCGCATGACCAGGTGACACATTCAGCCCGTCGATAACTTCCGGCGAAATCAGCGCGACGCCTTTGCTGTCAATGGCGAACTGCGGCATAGCGCGCAGCAGGTCATACTGCGGCTGCGTGATTACGCTCTGCGGCTCCGCCGTCGCGCCTTTCGACAGAATGATCCAGTTTCCCGCGGTGGCCGCTTCCGACACCGTGCGCCTCAAGCCATCGACGAAGCCGAACATGATGAACAGGATCATCACGACCAGGGCGATGCTCATCGCGGCCATCGCCGATGACGCCCATCGAACCGTAAGGCTGCGCGCATTGTAACTGATCGGAATCAAAGGCTATCTCCCCTGATAGCACTTTTTCTTTAGGCGCTTGCCGACTATAGCCGCTGGGCGGCTTGTCTTTCTACTTACAATTTTCGGAATAACCACCCGCCGGCAAAGCCAAACCGCGATGCTGCCCTTTACGGGCGTCGAGGCTCTCGGCCACGCCCGGCCCGCCTTCGATAGCATCCTGTGGATGGTGAAGAAGGGTGCCGCCGCGTAGGCCGACCTTTATTTGTGGGAGGGGACAAAAAGACGGATACCCGCCGATGGCCGGTATCCGTCCAGTACTTCTCGAAGTTCGGCGTCGAGCCTACGCCGACACTCCGTGCCGCAAAACCTTGCCCGGAGTTGCGCCGGTGAAGCGATCGCCTTCCCAGGTGACCTGGCCGTTCACGATAACGTGGCTATAGCCCTCGGCACGCTGCACACGGCGCCATTCGTCACCCGGCAAATCGTGGACGATCTCGACCGGCAGCACCTTCAACTGGTCAAGGTTGTAGACAATGATGTCGGCGGGAGCGCCCTCGCGCAGGAAACCGCGATCCTTGAAGCCGGCGCAAAATGCGGGCAGCCCCGACATCCGCCAGTGGATGTCTTCGAGCGACATCCATTCCTTCTCGCGAACGAACCGGATCAGGCCTTCGGTGGGATAGCGTCCAGCGGTGAGGAACTTGGTGTGCGCGCCGCCATCGGACACGCCGAACGTAATATATGGATAGTCGAGAATCTCCTTCATCAGATCGGACGAGTTCACCGCAGGAGCGAAGAACTCCGTCTTGAGATTTTCCGAGACCGCGATATCGAGCATCGTGTCGACGATGTCCTTGCCGGTCTCTTTGGCGGCCAGGCGCAGCGTCATGCCTTCGAACTTCTTGTTCACGGGATTCTGGCATTCGGTGATGATGATCTCGTCGAAGTAGTTTGTGATCAGGCTCTCGCGAGGCATCTGCGCCTTTAGCGCCGCGCGGCGGCGAGGATCGCCCAGCTTCTCCGTGCGATCGGCAGTCGTGCCGGTCGTCGCTTCGCGCCACGCATCGGAGTCGTCAAAGAGGTTCCAATCCTCGAAGGTGAAGGTCAGACCGGCGTCGGTCGTGGTGCCCTGTCCATAAACCGGCAGACCCTTTCTGACGGCATCGCTCGAGCCACCTCATCGTGTTGCGATGGCGATGCGGGAAGCGATCATTCGTGACGATCGCTTCGTACATGATGGGGCGGCCGCTCACTTCAGCCAGCTTCTCGAAGTGTGCGGCGTCCTTCTTCGGATCCCAGCTCGCCAGCGTCAGCTCCTGGAAACCTTCGCCGCGCTCGCCGAGCACGCGCGCCATCTCGATACAGGTTTCATCGTGCATGACGTCGGTGTTCATCGGCGAACCATCGAAATCGCGCTGCACCGCGCTGGGTCCACCGGGAATCAGGCGTTGCGCCGACCATCCGCACGCGCCCGCGTCCATCGCCTGATGCAGTATCTGGCGCATCCTGGCGTGTTCGTCATCGGTCGGCATGCGTCCGGTCTTCGACTCCTCGATTCCCATCACGTAGCCGAGAACCGGATTCATCGGGACGTAGGGGAGCAGGTTGACGCCCTTGGGCAGCAGGTCGAGCTTGTCCATGAACTGCGGATAGCTCTCCCAATCGAACGGCATCGCCGCCTGCATCGCGCGCAGCGGCAGCGCCTCGGTGCGGACCATCGTGAGCATCGCGCGCTCAGCTTCCCTGGGCCGTACCGGCGCGAACCCGAACCCGCAATTGCCGATCACCACCGAAGTGACGCCGTGGTAGCCGGAAATTGTGAGATATGGATCCCAGAAAATTTGCGCGTCGTAATGAGTGTGCAAATCGATGAAACCCGGCGCGACGATTTGGCCGTACGCGTCGATCACTTTCGCCCCTTGATGCGACGCGATGCGCCCGAGCTTGGCGATGCGTCCATTCTTGACCCCGATGTCGCTGCGAATGCGCGGCGCGCGGGTGCCATCGACCACCATCCCGTTCTTGATGACTAAATCGAATTCCGCCATGAGGATCACCTCAATCTGAGAGTTGAACCGGGGTCCGTTTGCGATGTCTCCAATATCTGCCCATCGCGGCAGAAACACAAACCGATCGGTATGTGGGTATCGGCGCGCGCTGACTCCGGCTGCCGCGCCGCGCTTTTATTCGTTCCTGCAAAGTGCGAGTTTGATCGGCATCACAGGGAGCACGAGAGATGGGCTCACTCACCGATAAGTACTGCATCGTCGGGGTCGGCGAGACTCCGCATATGCGGCCGTCAAATCGCACCACGCTCTCGATGGCGTGCGAGGCGATCAGAAACGCGATGGCCGACGCCGGGCTGCAACCGTCGGACATCGATGGCATGACCAGCTACCAGGCGGCCGATTCGACTTCGTCCGCGCACGTCGCGACCGCGCTGGGGATGCGGCTCAACTACTGCCTCGATATTCTCGGCGGCGGCTCGAGCACCGAGGCGCTCGTCGCGCATGCGATCGGGCTCATCGAAGCCGGCTACGCGAAGACCATCGTGTGTTTTCGCTCGATGAATGGGCGCTCGGGACGCAGGATGGGCGGTCAGATTCCGGGCGGACCGATTCCGACTGCAACCGCCGAGGGCGACAACCAGTTCAACATGGGCTGGGGATGGACGACGCCGGCGCAGCGCTTCGGCATGTCCGCGATGCGCTATCTGCACGACACCGGATGCACCACCAAAGCGTTCGCTGAAATCGCGGTCGCGCATCGCTACCATGCCAGCCTCAATCCCAAGGCGATACATCGCTCGCCGATTACGATCGAAGTCCATCAAGCGTCGCGATGGATCGTCAAACCTTTTCGGCTGCTCGACTGCTGCCAGGAGACCGACGTCTCGGCGGCGATCATCGTGACCTCGCGCGAGCGCGCGTTCGACCTGAAGCATCCGCCGGTATTCATCATGGGCGGATACGCGCGGACGATGACCGACAATCCGCAGTGGAACTACTCGCGCCCCGTGCTTCACTACGTCGCCGGCAACTACGGCTGGAAGCGCGCGTTCGGCATGGCGGGCATCGGCCATCGCGATGTCGACTTCGTCTCGTGCTACGACGCCTTCACCTTCACCACGCTGATCCAGCTGGAGGCCAACGGCTTCTGCGGTCCCGGCGAAGCGGGCGAATTCGTCAAGGGCGGACGACTTCAGATCGATCACGAACTGCCGAGCAATCTCTCCGGCGGTCATCTGTCGGAAGGTTATACGCATGGCGTGCAGATGGTGATCGAAAACGTGCGCCAGTTGCGTCATCGCGCCGATGACGCGTGCCCCGGCTGGCGCGAAGGCAAGCACACTTACGATCGCGGCAAAGGATGCCGTCAGCTCCGGAAGGCGCGCATCTGCTGCGGCATGGCGTGGGGATGGGAGAACATGGCGAGCTGCCTCATCCTGCGCGGCATCGCAGCGTGAAGGGTTGCGTCAAATGCCAGTGACAATTGACTATTCGAAACTTCGCATCCTGCCCGATCCCGACACTCGCGAATGGTGGGACGCGACGCGCCAGCACAAATACCTCGTGCGGCAGTGTAATCGATGCGGGCACAAATGGTTTCCGCCGAACATTCCCGCGTGCAGCAAATGTACCTCGATGGATATCGGGTGGTTCGAGACAGCGGGCAAGGGTGTCATCCACAGCTATGTCGTTGTGGTGCAGCCGATCGTCGGCGCCTTCATCGACGCTGTGCCCTATGCCGTCGCGGTGATCGAACTCGACGATTGCAAGGAGGACGACGGCACCGTCACGCGCGTGGCGGGCGTCATGACCAACGACGAATCGGAAGTCGCCATTGGCCTGCCATGCACGGTGCTCTACGAGGAGACCAGCGATCCCAAAATCGTGATGCCGCGCTGGCGCATCAGCGGCACCGCCAACAGCACCTGGCAGTTCCGCGAGTAGTCGCAAGCGGCCAGGAGGATCCGATCACGTTCCTTTAGCGAGCGCCGCGATTTGCGCATCGCTCAAACCTGCGCGGGTCAGCACCTCGCTCGTATGCTCGCCCAGGCGCGGCGCGCGGCGGGTGTAGGAAAAATGCGGCGCGCGTCCATCGCTGGCCACCGTACCGGGATAGCGCAAGTTCCTTCCCAGCTCCGGATGATTGATCGCCGCGAAGCTTCCGCGCGCCTGCAAATGCGGATCGTCAAGATTGTCTTCGGGCCGCCGAATCGGTGACCATGCGAGGCCGAGCGCCTGCGCGCGAGTGAAAATCTCATTCGCCGGCAGGCTCGCGACTACCTCGCCCAGCAGATCGTTGCGATAGATCGCCGCGGCGGTCCGGTCCTCTTTTTCCAATTGAGCGAACTCCGGAGTCCCCAGGACGTGCCCGATGCCGACCTGATCCGCAAGCTGCGCGAGCGCCCGCTGCTCGCGTTCAAACGGACTCAGGTTGGCGAACATGAAAACGCCGTCGGCGCTGGTCGAGAGCCGCGCGTGCGTGATGTTCGGCGCAGCGTGCCGCGCGGTCTGCCGCTTCACCACCTGGCCCGCGTAAACGTAGGTCGGGATCGCGATCTCAGTGCAGGTGTTAACCGCCTCGTGCACCGACACGTCGATGAACTGGCCTTCGCCGCTGATCGCGCGGAAGTTGATCGCCGCCATGATCGCGACCGCTGCGTACTCGCCGCCGAGGTGATAGGAGTGCCACATCGCCGGTGCGATCGGTGGAGTGTCGTAGGCTCCGTCGCTGCCGGGATCGTAGCCGCACACCGCCATGATGCCGCCGAGCGCCATCTGCACCAAGTCGGTCGCCTTGAGTGCGCGATACGGGCCGTCCAGCCCGAACGGCGTGATCGCGCAGATGATAAGGCGTGAGTTCGTCTCGGCAAGCTTGCGCCATAACGCAAGCCGTCGCTCCACGGTCTCGAACTCGCCTGAGAGCAGCACGACGTCGGCTCTGGAAGCCAGCGCGGCGAGGATCGGGTGCGCATCCGGACGATCCACATCGAGCACCGCGCTTTTCTTGTTAAGGTTGTACCGCCAGAAAAAAAGACTCTGCTCCCGATCGGGCGACGGCGATGCGAACGGACCAATCTGGCGCGACGCAGCACCGTCGCGCGGCTCGAGCTTGATGACCTCCGCCCCCAGTCCGGCCAGGATCATCGCGGCGTAGTCGCCCAACTGATCGCCAATCTCCAGCACCGTCAGATCGGCGAGCGAGGAGCCCAGGTTGTCGCCGTCGATCAAATGACGCCTTCCTCTTCGAGCGCGGCAATCTCGGTTGAAGTGAGCCCTACGATGTTCCGGTAGACGAAGTCGTTGTCCTCGCCCAGCTTCGGCGCCGCGCGCCCGGTCGGACCGCCGACGTCGGCGGGCGTTCGCGAAAGTTTGGCGGGGAATCCCTCGACCGGCCAGGTGCCGATTTCGCTGTGCGGCAGATCGACGAAGTAGCCCCGCGCCTTGAGCTGCGGATCAAGGTCGAATCGATCCGAGGCCTTCTGCACCACGCCGGCAGCGATGCCGCGAGCTTGCAGCCGCTTCATCAGGTCGTAACGCTCGCATGTGACGGTAAAGGCCGTGAGCTTAGAGTCGAGTTCATCTTCATTTTGCTTGCGTCCCGCCGCGCTCGCGAAACAGCCGTCGAGCGCCCACGGCGGAGAGCCCATCTCCTCGATCAGCGCGCGCCATTGCTCATCGGATTGAATCGAGATCGCGATCCAGTTGTCGTCGCCAAGGCATCGATACGCGCCGTGCGGCGACCAGTCGAGAAACGGCATCCGGTTCCCGTAGCGCGTGGTAGGCTTGCCGGTCATCTGATGCTCGACGATCGAAGTGCCCGACAGCATCAGGCCGGTCTCGACCTGCGACATGTCGATGTAGCATCCGGTGCCGTTCGCGCGCTGACGACGAATCGCCGCCATCAGCAGGATCGCACCAAAGTAGCCGGGCGAATGATCGAGATATGAGTAGCCCCATCCCGCGGGAGGATGCGGCTCGGGAAGGCCGGACAAAAACGTCAGCCCGGAGAACGCCTGCGCGGTAGGACCGTAACTCACATAATCCTTGTAGACGCCGGCTTTGCCGATGCCGGTGGTCTGCATATAGATGATCCGCGGATTGATCTTGCGCAATTCCTCGTAGCCAAGATTCCATTTGTCCATTTGGCCGGGGCTGAAGTTCTCGCAGATCGCATTGGCGTCGCGCACCATCCGCCGGATCAGGTCGCGTCCCTTGGGATGATTCAGGTTGAGCGTGATCCCGTACTTGCCCGGATTGGTGTTGTTGAAGTACGCGCCGCGATCGAAGTTTCCATGAGTTCCACGGCCGCGCGTCACACCCTGGCTTCGACCGCCGTCCGCGCGCGCATGATCGGGCGCGAATGGCGGCGTGTAGCGGATAAAGTCCACCGCCTTTCGCTCGCGCCATTCGATACGAATCACCTGGGCGCCGAAGGTCGCGAGCAAACGGGTCGCCTGCGGACCCACCTGCAGCCAGGTCAGATCGATGATCCGTACGCCGTCGAGCGCTCGTCCGCCTTTCGATTCGCCGTCGCGCATAGTTACTCGCTACTCGAAACTCGGGTGCGTGTTCAAGGGAAATCGACGTTTCAGATTCAGGGAACGTCAGGCGGAGGCGTTGATCGCGTCGGCGCCGGAGCCGGCGAGGACCGGACGCAGCCGCGCGATCTCCTGCTCGAGCGGAATACATGCGTAGATCGCAAGCGCCGCTCCAAGCCACATCGCAGCGAACACGCTGAACGCAATCGCGTAGCTGCCGCTCACGTCGAAGATCCGTCCCGCCGCGACCGGCCCGATCGCCGCGCCGATCGTCGCGAGAATTCCCGCCACGCCCTGCAGCGAACCGAGACGCTTCACCCCCAGTGACTGGATGAATACCAGCGGCAGCAGCACCAGCGGCGTGCCCGCTGCGATTCCCACCAGAATGATGAACCCCGCCAGCATCAGGCCCTTCCCCGCCGCGAGCAACAGTATCGTTCCGGCTGCGGCGCCGACGAACACGAGCGAAAGCACGACCCGTGGACTGAGCCGGTCCGCAGACGGACCCAACACAAGTTTTCCCACCGTCGACATCAGATAGATCATGCTGAGGCTGCTCGCGGAAAGGGTGGCCGTGTACCCCGCTCCGATGAGGTAGACGACCAGATGGACCAGGGTCCCGCCGATCGCGCAGGCGTAAAAGAACTCCGCAATCGCGATCAGCCAGAACGAACGGGTGCGAAACGCCTCGCGCAATTCAACGCCGGGTATTATCACCGGCTCGAAATGTGTTCGCGTCGTCTCCGCTGAATCGCCGGCTGCGAGGCCACTGGCCGGCGAGGGACGACTGCGCACCACTATCAGCACCAGCGGCGCCACGATCAGCAGCATCGGCAGCGCCATCGCGACGTAGCCGGCCCGCCATCCGCCGAATGCGATCGCCTTGTTCGCCACCACGATCATGACCGCGCCGCCCAGCGAAGTACCCGCGAACGTGAGGCCCATCGCGAGTCCTCGCCGTTCGCCGAACCAGCTTGCGATTACCAACGAGGCCGGAATCAAGGTGGCCGCGGTGACGCCGATCGCGATCATCAGATTGGCGGCGAGCAGGACGTAGTACGAATCGGCGCGGCTCGCGGCGAGGAATCCAATTCCGACGGTGATCGCGCCCGCCAGCATCACCCGGCGCGCGTCGATCCGATCGACCAGCCATCCGACGATCGGTCCGCACGCGCCCGCCATCAGCGCGCCCGCGGATCCGAGCGTCGAGACTCGCGCGCGCGTCCATCCGAAGTACTTGAGCAGCGGCGGAAGGAAGACCGGCCCGGTGTTCACGCCGCCGCCCCACACCAGGAACAGCGCGACGAACAGGCTCGCCGCAATAATCCAGGCCTGACGCTCACGCGCGTTCATGCGCGATGCGCCTCGCGCGATATGCCTGCGTCTTCGCTATGCAGCCGCATTGCCCGAAACCGCCGGGATTCTACTCCGGCTGCCGGCGCCGCGGGTAACGCACTGCGGCTGCCTTCACTCAGGGCGTTTCCGACGGGAACAGGATGCGATCGATCGCGACGCGCTCCTGGCGCGATGGATCGTTCTCGACCCGGCACTTGCTGTTGAAGATCATGGTCGCGCGCCCGGTCGCGGAGTACGCGGGCCAGTGCGGCGCGTTGCCGGTGTTGGGATCGCCGGTGCGGGCAAACGCGATCCAGCGGCCGCTCATCTCGGCGGCCAGCGCGTGCACCTCGGCGCTGTCGGGCGCAAGGCGGGGCGCGAGCGGCTCGCCCGCGTGGTCGAACACGAACGTGATTTCGAGCGCGTGCGGTGATTTCATCCGGCCGTGTGCAATCGGCGTCTCCCAATCGAACCGGTAGAGATAGCCCGGCGCCCGGCCTTGCTCGCTCTTGCGCTGCGCGATCTTGCGCGAGAACGCACCGGTCGGATATTCGGCGCCGATCAGGAAGAACAGGTCGGAGGGGGTCGCGCCGGGATTCGCGCCGCGAAAATCTTCGATCACCCGCTCCGAGTGGTCGCGCAACATGAGCTTGACGCGGCGCTGGAGACCCTCCTCGTCGAGCGCGAAGGCCGCGCGATCGCCGGCCACGAACAAGGTCGGTTCGGTGCGGTTGTAGCCGATCATCACCGGCACGTCGGCGCACAGTGGCGAGGCTTTGGGATCGAACGGATGCTGCGCGAGAGTCCGTTTATCAACTACCGGAGCAAAGCCCTGCCGGAATCCCGCCAGCCGCCGTCCGAGTTTGCGCTCTACCGCGGCCTGTGCGACGACGATACGCTCCACCGCGACGGTCTGGATTTCGGCAACCCGCGCACGATCGAGCCCCAACTCCGCCAGCAGCAGGTCGGCGACCTCGACCGCGCTGGCCGGCTCGAGCATCCGGAATCCCGGACCGCTTTGGATCACCGCGCGATGAAAGAGCCCCTTGGCTGACGGCATCGCGAGCAGCGTCGAGACCTTCGCGCCGCCTCCCGATTCCCCGAAGATCGTAACGTTGTTCGGGTCGCCGCCGAATTGAGCGATATTGTCCCGCACCCATTCGAGCGCCGCGACCAGATCGAGCATCCCGACGTTGGCTGACGACGCAAACTGCTCGCCGCCGACCCCAGCGATATAGGTATATCCGAGGGCGCCGAGCCGGTGATTGACGGTCACCACCACCACGTCGCCGCGCTGCGCAAGGCGCTCGCCGCCATACATCAGAGGTGAGCCCGAGCTCGACCCAAAGCCGCCGCCGTGGCACCAGAACATCACGGGACGCTGGCCGCCGTCACTTAGTCCGCGAGTCCAGACATTGAGGACCAGGCAGTCTTCGCCTTCCGCGATGCCGTCGGCGTCTCCGTACGCGGCGAAGCCGCTGCGCGGATCGACTGCGCCACGCATCGAGGACGGATTCTGCGGTGCGCTCGGTCCGTAGTCGAAGGCATCACGGACGCCCGCCCACGGCTGCGCGGCGACCGGCGGCATGAAACGATTTTTACCAGCGGTTGAAGCGCCATAGGGAATCCCCCGGAAAATGTTGACGCCGCCGACGCTAGTTCCGCGAACTTTGCCACGCGTAGTTTCAACGAGCGGCTGCGGCACATTCTCGCGCAAAGAAGTGGATGCCATACGTGTGAGCCTCTCCTATTTCGCTTTGTGAGTCTTAGCCGAAGCCTGGCCGCAATGTCGAACAACCGGGGTGCTTATCAATTTATTTGCCTGAACATCGGGCGATGCTCTCCGAGCACGTTTACAACCATGGCCGGAGGTCGCGGCGCGTTCGCCGGACGGCGCTGGCTCGCGCGCGATCTAGGAAGCGGCCAGGTACTTTTCGAAAAAGGCGAACACCTTTTTCCATCCATCCTGCGCCTGCTCGGGCCGGTAGTTCGGACGATACCACGCAAAAAACGCGTGGCCCGCTCCGTCGTAGCGATGGAACTGGTAGTTCTTGCCGAAGCGCTTGAGCGCGGCTTCGGTGCGATTCACGTCGCCGGGAGAAGGGTTGGTATCCTCGTTGCCGAACAAACCCAAGAGCGGGCAGCGGATGCTTTCCGTCAACTCGATGGGCGCAACCGGCTGCGTGCTCGGCAACTTCGACGGGTCTTTAACAACTACGCTGCCGCCCCAGCAATCGACGGCCGCATCGAGATCGGCGATTCGGCACGCGGCCAGGTACGCCTGCCGCCCGCCGGAGCAGAAGCCGATCACCCCGACCTTGCTATTGCTGTTTGGCTGCCCGCGCAAAAACGCGGCGGCTCCAGTCACATCTCCCATAACCTGATCATCCGGCATCCCACCGGCCGCGCGCGCCCGGGCAACCACTTCTGGTGAAGCGCCGTCACCCAGCCGGAAATAAAGGTTCGGTGCAATCGTCGCATAGCCATGATCTGCGAATTTGCGCGCCACCTCCGTGGTCCACTCGTCCCATCCGGGAAAGTGATGAATCACGACGACGCCAGGATACCGGCCGCTCGCCCAAGGACGCGCGTAGTAAGCCTCCCCACTATCGCCGTTGAAGCCCTGGAACTTCACCGTTTCTGCCTGAATGCCTGGAAACGCCATGAGATCCTCCGTTGTGCTTGCGCTGTCCACTATAACACTCCAGCGGACCCGTTGGCGGAGAAGGAGGGACTATGAGTCTTGCGCTGGCGCGCAACTTATCACGGGACTCCAATCGAAAGGCCTGCGATATTTTGCACTACGCTCTGTGTTCTAAGAGCGCGAAGCGCGCATCTTAGGCGCAAGGGAAGTCTGAAACCTCCACGAGGTTTCAGCATCTGGATCTTTCAGTCACCGTTTCTCGCGTGCGCGGAGGGTCCTGACGCCGTCGACGAAAGTCAAGTCAGCGCCCGCCTCGCGCTATTCCCGCACGATGCGAACTCAGTTCGGTACCCACGCCAGGGCGCGGACTTCGCCGAACTCGCGGCGCAACTTCGTCCAGGAATCTCCCGCGTCGGTGCTCAGGTAGACGTAGCCGTGCAGGCTGTTGGCGACGACCACGTCGGGATTGGCCACGTTAGTCCCGAACCAATAGATGACCGAGTTTGGCTCGACCGGCAGCTTGCATGCCTCCCAGCTGGCGCCGCCATCTTGCGAGCGCTGGATTGCGCCGCGCTTGCCCGGGATGAAATCGCCGTTGCCGACGAAGATGGTGTCCGGATCGCCGGGCTTGAGCGCGACGCCGCGGCAATATGAGATCGCGTCGCGCTCGGCGAAACGCGGAAAGCCGTGCAGCGACCATGACTCGCCTTCGTCGCCGCTGCTCCAGATTCCGTCCGGCGTGGTAACCAGCAGCCGCGCGCGCGGGCCGGCCGCGAGCGCGACCCCGTGAACGTCGCCGTTGAGCTCCTTGTCGCCGGGCCTCGAATGCTTCCAGGTTTTGCCGTCGTCGCGGCTGCAATAGACGCCGTCGATCTCGACGCCGACCCAGATGGTGCGCCGGTCGCGCGGATCGATCAGCAGGTTGGTGACCTTGGGCGCGCCGGCCAGGCATCGCTCGGCCATCGGCACCGCGAGCTTCTCCCAGCTCTTGCCGCGATCGATGGTGCGATAGACTCCCGGCTCCTTGGTGCCGGCCAGGTAGGTATCGGGATCGGCGGGATGGAAGGTTGCCGACCAGATCTGCTTGCCTTCCATCGGCGAGCCGACGGCGTCCCAGTTGGCGCCGTTGTCCTCGCTGCGATAGAGGCCCGCTTCGGAGCCGGCGAGAAGATGATGCGGATTGTGCGGTGAGACGGCGAGCGTGCGAATCTGGATTTCGCCGGGCTCGGCATAGAACGGTAGCTTCATGCGGCTGCGCCGCCAATGGTCGCCGCCGTCGGGACTGAACCAAACGCCTGCGCCGACCGTTCCCACGCAAATAGTGAAATCATGCGCCATCGGCCTGGACCTCGCTTGTTGAGCTATGTTCGATGCGAATTGAAAGCTAGCGACGGCTGCGCGAAAAAGTCAAATCTCACCGAAGGGGGCCCGCGCGATGCGCGCGCGTTCAAGTCACCGCGCCGTCAGTCCGCGCCTCGCGCGCGTTGTCGGGCCATCGAAATCGAGCGGTGGCGCGGACTCGCCGCACTGGACCGACCGAGGCCACTTCAAGATAATCGGGGCAAGCGCGCCAAGGAGGAGTCGGCCCATGGCTGTGGGTTCATCAGGATGTCCTCTTCTTCAAAAGCCACCGGAAGACAACGAGCGAATCATGATCGACTCCATGCCAGTGATGGCGTGGAGGTGTCGGCCCGACGTATTCGTTGAATTTTTTACAGGCGATTGCTCGAATACACCGGCTTATCCTTGGACCAGGCGCTTGTATGGAGATGAACGGTCGCCATTCACGCCGATTTACCAACCTCCGTATTCTAAGGAACTATACCTTCGCCTAGTCGTCTCATAAGGACCCCAAAACGTGAATCTTTTACAATAGGAGCAAAATCATGCCTACTAAACTCAACGGGGTTTCAGTGCTGCGCGATCCGCGCTTGAATAAATCCACCGCCTTTACCCAAAGCGAGCGAGAAGGTCTCGGACTTGTCGGCCTGGTGCCCGAAGGAATCGACAGCGAGGACACTCAGATCCAACGCGCGCTGTTTCAGTTCGGTCAAAAGCCGACCGATCTCGAGAAGTACATCTATCTTTCGCAGCTACAGGACATAGACGAGACGCTCTTCTACCGGCTTCTCATGTCCGATCCCGCGCATTCCTCCCGCTCGTATACACCCGACCGTCGGCGAGCTTGCCTGCAATTTGGCCACATTCTCCGCCGTCCCAAAAGACTCTACATTTCGATGAAGCGGAAGGGGCACATTCGTGAAGTACTTCGAAACTGGCCTGAGCGCGACGTGCGCTTCATTGTCGCCACCAGCGGCCAACGAATTCTCGGACTAGGCGATCTCGGCGCAAACCGAATGGGCATCCCTATCGGTAAACTGGCGCTCTATACCGCATGCGCCGGGGTGCCACCGCAGTTCACGCTACCCATAGTCATTGATTGCGGAACGAATAATGAGGCGCTGCTTCGCGATCCGCTTTACCTCGGTTTACGACAAACGCGGCCACCGATTTCACAGTTAGACGAGCTAGTCGAAGAGTTCGTAACCGCAGTCGAGGAGGAGTTTCCCAACTGCTGCATCCAGTTCGAGGATTGGGCGGGTCCCGATGCGAGTGCGATTGCTTGCCCGTTATCGCAACCGCACCTGCTGCTTCAACGACTACATGCAGGCACCGCGTCCGTAGCGCTCGCGGCAGTTCTCGGCGCTTTACGTATCACTGGTGGCAAGACTTACTGAGCAAACCTTTTTGTTCCTGGGTGCGGGTTCAGCCGGCATCGGCATAGCCGACCTGTTAACGAATCCCTCGCGTTGGAAGAATTCCGCCCGAAAAGGCCCGCACTCGAACGTGGCTGTTCGACGTTAAGGGGCTGATCGAATCAAGCCGCAGTGATCTGGCAGATTTCCAGAAGCCTTACGCACATCCGCACCCGCCGCTCAAAACTTTCGTCGACGCGATTGAGTCGATCAAGCCGACCGCGATCATAGGGGTCAGCACCGTTGCCAAAGCATTCAATCAGCAAGTGATTGAGGCGATGGCCCGTATTAACAAACGCCCGATCATTTTTCCTTATTCAAATCCAACCTCGCATTCCGAATGCACCGCGGAGGAGGCTTATCAGTGGTCGGAAGGCCGAGGGTGTTTGCCAGTGGGAGCCCATTTCCGCCGTTGCGCTGGCGCGACCGGACTTTCGTGCCCGGGCAAGGCAACAACGTGTACATCTTTCCCGCGATGGCAATGGCCGTTTATGCGACTCGTGCGAAGCGGATTACCGATGAGATGTTCATCACCGCAGCCCGTGCCGTTGCGGAGCAGGTGACCAAAGCCGAGCTGGACGTCGGGCTGATTTATCCGCCCCAGTCGGAAATATTGAAGACCGAGTTGTACGCCGCGCAGCGCGTGGCGGAAGTGATCTTCCAGCGTGACCTTGCACGCGTCGCGAAGCCGACCGATATGGGCGCTTTCATTCAGTCGCAGACCTATAAGCCTGTATATCCTGCGCTGATCTAACATCGGTTCTTACTGGGGACTGGGTGAATACCATGAAGAGCGAAAATCAAGATACTCCGAAAGAAAAGCCGGGAACACTGGTGAGCGGAGATCGATGGCGCGTCGAACGCGACTCGATAGGAGACGTGGAGTTCCTTGCGGATCGCCTATGGGGCGCCCAGACCCAACGTTCGCTCGAGCACTTCAGCATCGGCAAGGATCTGATGCCGCGCGAAATGATCACCGCGTACGCCATCCTGAAGAAAGCCGCCGCCAACGCCAACCATGCCAGGCAAGCGGCTCGACGATCGAGCGCCACAAGCTGATCGTTCAAGTTTGCGACGAGATCCTCGCCGGCCAGCATCACGACATGTTCCCGCTGCACGTGTGGATGACGGGCAGCGGCACGCAGTTCAACATGAACGTGAACGAGGTGATCTCCAACCGCTGCTGCCAGCTCGCCGGCACGCCGCTCGGGAGCAAGACGCCGGTTCATCCCAACGACCACGTCAACATGTCGCAGTCGTCCAACGATTCGTTTCCTTCGGCCATGTACATCGCGGCCGCGGTCAATGTGAAGCAGCGGCTGATCCCGGCCGTGACAGGCGCTGCACGACGCGATCGCGGCGAAAGCCGAGGAGTGGAAAGACATCGTCAAGATCGGCCGCACCCACATGCAGGACGCCACGCCGCTGACGCTCGGGCAGGAATGGTCGGGCTATGCGGGCATGCTCGCGGATAATCTCGAGCGGATCGAAGATGCGCTGAAGGGCGTTTATCGGCTTGCGCTGGGCGGCACGGCGGTGGGCACCGGCATCAATGCGGCGCCCGGATTTGCCGAGGCGGCGGCGGCCGAGATCGCCAAGCTCACCGGGTCTGCCGTTCGTCAGCGCGCCGAACAAGTTCACGGTGCAAGGCGCCCACGATGCGTCTGGTGCAGCTTTCCGGCACGTTGCGCACGCTGGCCGTGTCGCTCTACAAGATCGGCAACGACATCCGGCTGATGTCCTGCGGTCCGCGCGCCGGCTTTGCCGAGTTGGTGATCCCGGAGAACGAACCGGGCTCCTCGATCATGCCGGGCAAGGTGAATCCGACGCAGGCCGAGGCGCTGACGATGATCGCCGTGCAGGTGATGGCGAACGACGTGGCGGTGGGCTTCGGCGGCGCCGGCGGCTACCTCGAGATGAACGTTTACAAGCCGCTGATGATCTTCAACATCACGCACTCCATCACGATCATGACCGATGGCTGCACGAACTTCCGCAAATTCCTGGTCGAGGGCACGAAGCCGAATCTGAAGAAGATCAAGGAGTACGTGGACCGTTCGCTGATGCTGGTGACGGCGCTCTCGCCGGTCATTGGCTACGACAAGGCGTCGAAGATCGCGCATTACGCATGGATAACGATCTCACGCTGAAGGACGCCGCGCTGAAGCTCGGCTTCGTGACGGAGGAGGAGTTCGACCGCGTCGTCGATCCGGCGAAGATGGTGCATCCATACGTAGCCGGAAAATAGGAAGTGTTGCCGCCTTTCAGTGACTCAGGGTCATTGACTTAGAGAGGAGGTACCAAGTGGCAAGTTTTTTTACAGCAAATGCATCTAGCGATCGGACCCGCCAGGTAGCAGAGCGGCCTGTTGCGCTCACGACTAACAGTCTGGCGCTGTTGTGGGATTCGGCGATCGGCAAGAAAATCGTGATGGCGATCACCGGTATCGTTCTCGTCGCCTTCGTGATTGCTCACATGCTCGGGAATCTGAAGATTTTCACCGGGCCCCACGGAGATCAATGCCTATTCGCGATTTCTGCGCGACGGTAGGCCAGCCTGAGCTTGGCTACGGTGACAACTGCTCTGGGTCGTGCGGATCGTCCTGCTGACCTGCGTGATCGCTTCACATCACCGCCGCCGTACCAATTAACCGCGCATGAACTGGCAGGCGCGACCGGTCGGGCTATCGAAACCAGAAAGGATGTGGAAACCTCTTTGGCCGCGCTCGACGATGCGCTGGGGCGGCGTGCTGCTCGCGATCTTCATCGTCTTTCACATGCTGCATTTCACCGCTAGGTGCCGTCGGGTTTCAAGCCCGGACAGTTCGACAGACTTGCACGTCTACCAGAACGTGGTCGCCGGCTTCTCGGTCTGGCCCATCGCCGTCTTCTACATCGTCGCCATGGGCGCGCTCTGTGCCTCCATCTCGATCACGGCATCTGGAGCATGCTGCAAACGCTCGGCTGGAGCACCGAGCGGAATACCAGGAAGCCTCAAGAGCCTTTCGCGGGTCGATCGCCATCGTCGTGTTTGCTGGGCTTCGTTTCGGTTCCGATGTCGCCGTGATGGCGGGCTGGGTGCGTTAACGATGGAGACGAACATGCTCGACGCCAGGATTCCGTCAGGGCCAATCGAACAGAAGTGGGAGAAATGCCGCTTCGACATGAAGTTGGTGAACCCCGCCAACCGCCGCAAGCACTACGATCATCGTGGTGGGCTCGGGTCTGGCGGGCGCCGCAGCGGCGGCCTCTCTTGGTCAGCAAGGCTATCAACGTCCAATGCTTTTCCTTTCACGACACGCCCGCGCCGTGCGCACTCGATCGCCGCGCAAGGCGGCATCAATGCCGCGAAGAACTATCGCAATGACGGCGACAGCGTCTTCCGCCTGTTCTATGACACCGTCAAGGGCGGCGATTTTCGCTCGCGCGAGGGCAACGTTTACCGCCTCGCGCAGATCAGTGTCAACATCATCGACCAATGCGTGGCGCAGGGAGTGCCGTTCGCGCGCGAGTACGGTGGTCTTGCTCGATACCCGATCGTTCGGCGGCGTGCAGGTCCAGCGAACTTTCTACGCTCGCGGCAGACCGGGCAGCAGTTGCTGCTGGGCGCTTATCAGGCCCTGGAAGAGCAAGTCGCGGCGGGCACGCGTGACGATGCACATCGCGCAACGAGATGCTCGATGTCGTGATCGTCGATGGCAGAGCGCGCGGCATTGTAACCCGGGACCTGGTAACGGGCGCGATCGATAGCCACGCCGCGCGACGTCGTTGTGCTCGCGACGGGTGGCTATTCGCAACGTCTTCTATCTTTCGACCAACGCCAAGGGCTTGCAACTGCACTGCCATCTGGCGCGCGCACCGCCGCGGCGCGCTTTTCGCCAACCCTTGCTTCACGCAGATTCACCCGACATGTATCCCGGTCAGTAGCGAGCATCAGTCGAAGCTGACGCTGATGTCCGAATCGCTGCGCAACGATGGACGCGTCTGGGTGCCCAAGAAGAAGGGCGACACGCGCCCTCCAAAGCAGATATCCCGGAAAACGAGCGCGACTACTATCTCGAGCGCCGCTACCCGAGCTTCGGCAACCTCGTCCCCCGCGACGTCGCGTCGCGAGCCGCCAAAGAAGTGTGCGATGAAGGGCGCGGCGTCGGGCCGGGCGGGCAGGGCGTCTATCTGGATTTCGCGGATGCGATTCGTCGCCTCGGCGGAAACGGTCGTCGTGAAAAGTACGGAAACCTCTTCGACATTTACGAACAGATCACGGGCGAAGACGCGTACAAGGTGCCGATGCGGATCTATCCCGCGCGTCACACTACACGATGGGCGGCCTCTGGGTGGATTACCACTTGATGTCCACGATCCCGGGGCTCTTTGTCGCCGGTGAAGCGAATTTCTCCGATCACGGCGCCAACCGACTCGGCGCCAGCGCCCTCATGCAAGGCCTCGCCGACGGCTATTTCGTTCTTCCGTACACGGTTCCCGAATTACTTCGCTTCAACCAAGCTCGAGACGGTGGATACTTCCCATCCCGCATTTTGCGAGGTCCGAAGGACGACGTCAACCAGCGTATCGAAAAGCTTGCTCGGCATCAAGGGTAACCGCACCGTCGATTCGTTCCACAAGGAACTCGGCAAGACTCATGTGGGACAACTGCGGCATGGCCCGGTCAGCGGCCGGCTTACGGAAGGCGCTCGCCAGGATTCCCGAGCTGCGTGAGGAGTTCTGGCGCAACCTCCGTGATCGTCGGCGCGGGCGAGGAGTTGAACCAGTCGCTTGAGAAGGCGAACCGCGTTGCCGACTTTCTCGAACTCGCTGAGCTCATGTGTATCGACGCGCTTGACCGCAAAGAGTCGTGCGGAGGCCACTTCCGCGTTGAGAGCCAGACACCCGAAGGCGAGGCCAAACGCGACGAGACGCGAATTTCTCTTACGCGGCGGCGTGGGAGTGGAAGGGCTTAGGTCAGCCCTCCCAGCTCCACAAGGAACCGCTCACCTTCGAATACGTTCATCTCGCGCAACGGAGCTACAAATAGTCATGAATCTAACACTCAAAATTTGGCGGCAGCAAGACTCTGAAACACCAGGGAAGTTCGTCGACCTACCAGGTGAAGGACGTGACGAAGGACATGTCGTTCCTCGAGATGCTCGACATGTCTTAACGAGGACCTCCTCGATCAAAAAGAGCCTCCCGTCGCCTTTGAACACGACTGCCGTGAGGGCATCTGCGGCTCATGCGGCTTTCTGATCAATGGGGTAGCCCACGGCGGTCAGCGAGGCACGACGGTGTGCCAACTGTCAATGCGCTTTTTCAAAGAGGGTGACATGCTTACTCTGGAGCCGTGGCGCGCTAAGGCTTTCCCGGTGATTCGAGACCTGATTGTTAATCGGTCAGCGTTTGACCGAATCATTCAAGCAGGAGGTTTCGTCAGCGCGCCCACGGGCAGTGCTCCTGATGCCAACGCTATCCTTATACCAAAGGAAGCCGCGGACACTGCCTTCGATGCGGCTGCCTGTATTGGTTGCGGCGCTTGCGTCGCTGCTTGTCCAAACGCAGCCGCAATGCTCTTCACCTCCGCCAAACTCACCCACCTCAACTCGCTCCCCCAAGGTCAGCCTCAGCGCGATCAGCGAACCGTTAGCATGGTGGCCGCGATGAAGGCCGAACACTTTGGCAGCTGCACGAATCATGGCGAATGTGAAGCGGTTTGCCCCAAGGAAATACCGCTTGAGTTCATCGGAAGGATGAACCGTGACTTGATTCGCGCGGCGTTCAATCGCCACCGTGAGCCGCTGGTTATCCCTGGTGTCGTGCAACATCCATCTCACGATGAGGTGCCACATCCAGCGCACGAGGGCTAACGACTTCGAGACGACGATGGCGGACAACATACAGACCACGGGGACGCGCAACATCCTGCATACGAGCGTGTGCACTGATCCCGCGATCAGCGACCGCCATCCGCGACCTCGAGGGTTGACGGACTCCACGGTATCTGGCGCGATGCGCGCGCGTTCAAGTCACCGCGCCGTCGGTCCCCGCCTCGCGCGCGTTGTCGGGCTTGGTGCCGGAAAGCACGGCGAAGATCAGGTTACGATACGAGCATGAGACCCCGACGAACCCGGACTCGCGCATCCACGCGAGCTGCTGGCCGACGGTCGCGGGAAGGTCGCGCTTCATCCGCTCGAGCGCGGCAGCGAGTTCGCGCTCGCCGAGTTTGAGTTCACGCGCGCGCTTGATCCACATCTGGCGCGAGCGCTCGTCGATCGCGGCGCCCTCGCCGGCCACCTGGTCGGCATTGATGAACACGCCGCCGGGCGTCAGGTACTTGAAGATATCGACAAACAGATGACGTTTGCCGCTATCGGGCAGATGATAAATCGAAAGCGCGGAGACCACCGCGTCGTAGGGCTTGGTGGGCGCGGCGGCGAAATCGGCGGTCACGAATTTCACGCGCTTGCCGAGCGGTTTGAGCCGCTGGCGCGCGATCAGCAGCATCTCGGGGGTCAGATCGAACAGGGTGAGATGCGCGCGCGGAAAGGCCTCCGCCACCATCGCGGACAACAGTCCCGAGCCGGCGCCAAGGTCGAGCAGCGAGAAGCGATCTTCAGGCGCGAAGGGCAGCAGCTCCAGCACGGTGCGATAGAAATCGTCGTGACAGGGAACCAGTTTGCGGCGCGCGCGATCGTAATCGTCGGAACCTGCCGCCGCCGCTTTGCGAACCGCCCGGGCCATGCCGGCAGCTTATCCGATCGAGTCGCGCGCCGGCGAGTCCCGCATTGCCGCGCCCTTTCTGTGGATACAAGGCCGCGCTATTAGATGGGAAGGACGCGAGCGCAGCGGAGCAATCAGGTGGAAATCGAAATCGATCATGTCGCGATGCCGGTGGCCGACATCGAACGCGCGGTGGAGTTTTACGGGCGCGTGCTGGGTGCGAAGCCCGACGGCCTCGAAAAGTGGCGCGCCGGCAAATGGCCGATCGTCAGCATCAGGTTTGGACGGCACCGGTTCAATCTCCATCCCGCGAGCAATGACTTCACCCTGAAGGCGGCGCATCCGGCGGTGGGCGGCGGCGACTATTGCTTCGTGTGGCCGGGCACGCCCGAGTCGGCGATCGAGCATCTCAAGCGCAATGAGATCGCGATCATCGAAGGCCCGGTGACGAGGATCGGCGGGCGCGGCAAAGGCGTCAGCGTCTACTTTCGCGATCCCGACGGCAACCTGCTCGAGTTCATCAGCTATCCACGCGGAAATGCGAGCTGACAGGCGATCCAAGTTGAGCGTCCGCCATGAAGGGGAAAATTGATGAGTAGCGACAGTACCAGCGTCAAGGCGGGCGTTAATGCCAAGACGAGCGTCGAGACGATTCTTGCGCGCGCAAAACACGAGCAGCGCACTTCGCTGACGGCCGTCGAGTGCGCGGAGGTGTGCCGCGCCTACAGCATCGCGATTCCGCGCCAGGCGATGGCATCGAGCGCGGGCGCGGCGGTCAGGCTCGCGGATGAAATTGGCTACCCGGTCGCGATGAAGATCGCGTCGGGGGACATCCTGCATAAGAGCGAGGCGGGCGGCGTCGCACTGAATTTGGTTGACGCGAGCGCCGTCGAGGCGGCATACAATGCGCTGCTCGCCAGCGCGAAAAATCACAACGTCGGCGCGAAAATCGACGGCATACTGGTGCAAAAGATGGTGCCGGCGGGCATCGAGCTGATCGTCGGCGCGTTGACGGATCCCAGCTTTGGCAAGCTGGTCGCCCTCGGCGTCGGCGGCGTGCTCGTCGAAATATTGAAGGACGTCACTTTTCATCTTGCGCCGGTGACGTTTGACGAGGCGCGCGCGATGCTCGACGGGATCCGCACGCGCGAGCTCCTCGACGGCATGCGCGGCGGCGAGGCGGTCGATCGCGATGCGCTCGCGGCGCTGGTCACGAACGTCGCGCAACTGGTCGACGACTTCCCCGCGATCGCGGAAGTCGATCTCAATCCGGTATTTGCTTCGGCGCGCGGCGCGATCGCCGCCGACGTGCGAATATTGGTCGACTTCGCCCCTGCGCCAGTTCGTTTTCGTCCCTCGCGCGACGAAATACTGCGCGCGATGAATCGCATCATGCGGCCGGAATCGATCGCGATCATCGGCGCGTCGGCCGAAGACGGCAAGATCGGCAACTCGGTCCTGAAGAATCTGATCAACGGCGGCTACCAGGGCCGCATCATTCCGATCCACCCGACTCTCGGGGCGGTGCTCGGCAAAAAAGCGTATCGCAGCATCAAGGATGTTCCCGGCATCGTCGACGTCGCCGTGTTTGCGATTCCCGCGCGCCTCGTCGCGCAGGTGCTGCACGAATGCGGCGCGAAGCAGGTGGCGGGCGCGGTGCTGATCCCGTCGGGCTTTGCTGAAACCGGCAACGTCGACCTGCAACGCGAAGTTCTCGAGGTCGCGCGTGAGCACAATATCCGGGTCATGGGACCGAACATCTACGGTTTCTACTACACGCCGAAAAACCTGTGCGCGACGTTCTGCACGCCCTACGACGTGAAGGGCAAGGTCGCGTTGTCGTCGCAGAGCGGCGGCGTCGGAATGGCGATCCTCGGATTCAGCCGATCCACGAAAATGGGTGTGTCGGCGATCGTGGGTCTGGGCAACAAGGCGGATATCGACGAAGATGACTTGCTGACCTTCTTCGAGGACGATCCCGATACCGACGTAGTCGCGATGCACGTCGAGGATCTCAAGGACGGCCGCTCCTTCGCCGAAGTCGCGAAGAGAGTGTCGCCAAAAAAGCCGGTTATCGTGCTCAAAGCGGGACGTACCGCGGCGGGCGCGCGAGCCGCTCGCTCACATACCGCGGCGCTGGCTGGCAACGATCGCATCTACGAGGACGTGCTGCGCCACTCGGGCGTCGTTCGCGCGTATAGCCTGAACGACATGCTCGAGTTCGCGCGATGCATTCCGATGATCCCAACGCCCGCCGGCGAGAACGTATTGATCATTACCGGCGCGGGCGGTTCCGGCGTGTTGCTCGCCGATGCTTGCGTCGACAATGGGCTCAGATTGATGGCGATGCCGGAGGATCTCGACCAGGCGTTTCGCAAATTCATTCCGCCGTTCGGCGCGGCGGGAAATCCGGTCGACATCACCGGCGGCGAACCACCGGCGACTTATCAAAATACCATCCGGCTCGGACTCACTGACGCTCGCGTGCATTCGCTGGTGCTCGGCTACTGGCACACGATAATCACTCCGCCGATGGTATTCGCGAGGCTCACCGCGGAGGTCGTCGAGGAACAGCGCCGCAGAGGAATGGACAAACCAGTGGTCGCCTCGCTGGTCGGCGACGTCGAAGTGGAAGAGGCATGCGCCTATCTCTTCGAAAGAAGGATCCCCGCCTATGCCTACACCACGGAAAAACCAGTCGTGGTGCTGGGCGCAAAGCACAGATGGGCACGCGGCGCGGGCCTGATCTGAAGCTAGGAGTTCCTCAGGAGCTCGGGCGGAATCCACGCGCCCGCATTGAACCCGCCGTCTATCGGCACGGCCACTCCGGTGATGAATGCGGCCTGGTCCGAAGCGAGGAAGGTCGCCAGCGCCGCCACTTCCTCGGGCTTTCCGTTGCGGCCGATGGGATGCATGATGCCGCTGCGCGTCCACATCTGCTGCGACGTGCCGGCAGGAATCTGGTTGCAGTTCTCCGCGATGGGTGTCTCGATCACGCCGGGACAAATCGACACGCAACGAATCTTGTCGCGCGCAAAGTCGAGCGCGATGCCCTTGGACATGATGACCACGCCGCCTTTTGCTGCCTGGTAAGCACCCAGCCTGGGCACACCTTCGATCCCGGCGCCGCTGGCAGTATTGATGATCACACCGCCGCCGGCTTTGATCATATGTGGAATCGTGTACTTGCAACCGAAGAACACGCCTTTCATGCACACGTCCACCACCCAGTCCCATTCTTCTTCGCTGGTATCGACAACGTTCTTGGGCACGTAGACGCCGGCGTTGTTGAACAGGATATCAATGCGGCCAAACGCGCTGATCGTCGCGTTGACCATCCGTTCCACTTGCTCACCGACCCTCACGTCGACGGCGATGGACTTTGCGGAACCGCCGGCTTCGGCTATCTCGGAAGCGGTGTTGGCCGCCGATTCGGTGCGCAGGTCCGCCACCATCACCTTGGCCCCTTCCTCAGCAAATCGAATCGCACTCGCGCGTCCAATCCCGGAGCCGGCGCCAGTGATCAACGCGACCTTGTCTTTGAGCAGCATGACGTAAACCTCCCAATGGGCAATGACCGGCGTGTACCACAGCTGACCAGGAATGAAAACGGAGGCGCTCGAGTGCGGCGCGTCGCCAGAATGATCGCCGCTCACCGGTACGGGTAGGAAAAGAAGAACAGCAGCGAGAGTGCAGCGAGCGCCCACAGGCCTGCAGGCACTTCGCGGCCGCGCCCCGCGACCAGCTTGAACATTGGATAGAGAACCAGACCTGCGGTGATCCCGACACCGATATTGTAGGTAAAGCTCATCAGCGCGATGGTCGCGAATGCGGGGAGCAACTCGGTGGGATCGTCGAAATCGATTTTTGTGATCGGCGCCATCATCATCGAGCCCACGATTACCAGCGCCGGGCCGTACGCCGCTGCTGGAATCGCGGTGACGATCGGAGCGAAGAACAGCGAAAGCGCAAACATCGCTGCCACCACGATCGCGGTGAACCCCGTCCTTCCGCCCATGCTGACTCCCGCTGCTGATTCGATGAATGCGCCCGAAGTGGTAGTGCCCACCAGCGCGGCGAAGGTGGTCGAGAGTGCGTCGGCGATCATCGGACGCTCGATTTGCGGGAGATGGCCGCGCTGGTCGAGGAATCCTGCGCGCGCCGACACTCCCACCAGCGACCCCATCGTATCGATCAGCGCCATTACAAAGATCGAAAGCATCACGCCGAGGAAATCGAGACGCAGCGCGCCGCGAATATCCAGTGCGAAGAGAATGGGCCTGAGATCGGGCGGGCGGCTCATCCACGCAGCCGGCGGCGCCGCGACTCCGGAGGCGAACGCAGCCGCCGAGGCGCCCAGGATCCCGAGCAGGATCGCACCCGGCACCCGCCACAGCATCAGCGCAGCGATCGATATGAAGCTCAGGACCGCGATCTGGGCCGCTGGAGATGCCAAGTTTCCGATCTGCACCGGAGCGCCCGGAACCCCGATCGTCACCAAGCCGGACTCGTTAAGCCCTATAAAGGTGAGGAACAACCCGATTCCTGCGGCGAAGCTGTAGCTGAGTCCGCTTGGGAGCGAATCGACCATCCATTCTCGAACCTTGGCGATCGTGAGCAGCGTGAACACCAATCCCGCAACGAACACGGCGCCGAGCGCCGTCTGCCACCTGTAGCCCATCACGCGAACCACGGTGAACGCCACGAAGGCGTTTTCCCCCATGTACGGCGCGACTCCGAATGGGCGGTTTGCGATCAGCGCCATCAGGAGCGTGCCGAAGATCGCGGTCACAATCGTGGCGGTCATCGACGCACCTTCCGGAATCCCGGCCGCCTTCAGGATCGCCGGATTGACCGCGATTATGTACGACATGGTGACGAAGGTCGTCAGTCCGGCGAGCAGCTCGCGCCGATAGGTGGTGCCGTAACGATCGAATTCGAAGAACCCCGCAATCCGCTCGCGCATCGATTCCCCCAAACACTGGTAACACGGAACCTAAACCATGCCGTACTGATGATACAGCCCGCCGGATATGGGTGCCGCTGCCATGTTGGCTAGCGTTGCCGCGGGTTCAGAACGGAACTCCCGTGGGTATTCGGAAGTCCAGTCCTCCTCAAGGCGGTCGTCGTAAATTGCCAAAATGATGGTACGGCCAAGGAATCGAGTAATTCTGGTGGCTGAGTAAACGGATTGTTAGAAATTGTTGCATAAACATATTGACTGTGTTAACTACACAAAGAGTTAGCAGTTTGGTGGCGTAGAGCAGGATTCATGCGATGTGGTCTCTGGGAGCCGCGACAAACGTAAAAATCGCAGTCGACGCGTCATGAACGACCGTTGCCTGAAATGGCTCCCGAGCGTGTCGGGAGGCGGGGGTAAAGAGGGGACCTCGCCTCTTCTCCTTTTACCCGTCCATCAAACCATCCATTCCGCTCGCTCCTGCCTTCCCTTCTCTGCCCGGCACGTTCCGTCAATTCGAACCGCGCATTCGAGGACAATACCGGGGACAAATCCCGCGGAAGGAAGGGGAGTATTTCATGGAGCTACGTTTTCTCTCAACGGAATCGGAACGGCGAATCTTCGGCCAGCGGATGGTGGAAGCCCGCGCCCAAAAAGGAGTCGGATTCGCCGAGACCAAGCGATCGCAGCCGGGCAAAATGCATGTCGCTTTCTCCCAACTGTGGGGCCTCTTCGAGCGAGACGGAGGGCCGCCCGCGCGTATGATGTCCGGCTTCTCGATGCACGACCTGGCATCAGTCCCGCAGACTTACCCAAAGCCGGACATGACATATCTGCCCGCCCGTTCGGTGTTGGAATGCGGCGAGCTGTGGTCGTTCTCGAAGGGCGCGGAATTGCTTGCCCTCCGCGGCGCCGCGATCATCGCGGGGCTTATGCGAGCCCGCGCGATCCTGGTTTACCCGGTCAGCAGGCCCTGGGATGGCACCATCTCGTACGCCGAGAACAATTTTGTAAAGGCGTGCGACGAGGTCGAATGGCCGTTTGCGCAAACTCCGGGCGGTGACAAGATCCGGGTGCAGCCGATGCTGCTTGAAGGAGACAACCTGCAGAAGCTGGTTGATCGCGTGTTCGAGATGGGCTTCGAGACTGCCGGTCGCGGCACCATCATCCGTTTCGAAAATCGGCTCGCTATTCAGCCGTCACTCGATCGTCCCACGATCCCGGGGGACTTTCGTCGGCGCATGCATTTGGCGGAGCCCAACCGCCACGCAAAGAAGTCAATGTCGCCGCACTCCTAAAGGACGGCGCGCATCATTGAAAAGAGTTCAAGCAGCGCATAGTTTAGTCCAACCAAAAAAAGACCTCGACAACAATCGGCGGCAGGCGAGGGACCTTCAGCGCGGGTGGGAGTGAAAGCAGCCGAGGCCTGCTCTCAAATGCCAGGTCGAATCGTAACCAAAGTGAGCCCAAAAAAAAGCGCGGCCCTCTTGAGAGGGGCCGCGCCGAGTGGCAGCGGTCGTCTTCATGACGTCCGCTGATTCAGTCCGTCCACAGCCGCTTTGTTAAACGGCTTTCGAAGTGTTCTGGTCAAGCCGCAATTGATCAATTGCCCCCAGGTGGAAACGCCAGTAGCTATCACCGAAGACCTAACCTGACACAGGGGCTTGAAAGCGGCACACCATACCCTGCGATAACCTGTACGCGGTGGCGTATATGGCTTTACCCGCCAGACAAACGTTCTACCGGGCGTTTTGACTCGACTCCTCAGAGTTCGTAGCGGAAACTCGCGTTGTAATCCCGATCATCTTGTTTTGCCTCAGGCGGTAAGGCGATGACCGCGCGGCCGATCTGATTTCCCGCGTCTCCTTGAGCGCATGATAGATAAACCTTGGTCCGTCGATGAAGTCTCGCCGCCACAATTTCCCAGGTTCACAACCTAGCCGCCACAGCCATTCCAGTCCCGCGTTGCCAACCCATCGCGGTGCACGTCTAATCGTTCCGCTGATCAGGCTGAATGCCGCACCCACGCCCGCCACGACCGGCACCTTAAGCGCCAGCATGTGAGAGTGAATCCATTGCTCTTGTTTCGGTACACCCAGACCGACCCACAGAACATCGGGCTTGGCATCGTTGATCATCCGCACCACCGATTCATCTTCAGCCGCGGTCAATGGCCGGAAAGGCGGCGAATATGCCCCCACGAAGTTGTGTTCGGGAGATTCCGCGGCCAGCCGATGTTGCAGCGCTTCCAGCGTCGCTTCAGTGTCCCCATAGAAGTAACTTCTGTGGCAGGTGGATTTGATGAACGCCCTCATCAGGTCAGGGCCCGGTACACGTTCCGGAAGCGGGTCACCGCGCAGACGTGAAAGCCAGACCGGCGCGATTCCATCGGGACAGAACAGGTCGCTCGAATTAACAATGTCGCGGAACGCTCGATCCTGATGCGCGACCCAAATACCGTGAAAGCCGGTTGCAACGATGAAGCGGCACCGGTCGCTCGGCCGCTGAATCCAATTTTCTAACTTGGCGAGCGCTTGCACTAGCGTGACTCGGCTCACCTGAGCACCAAGTATAGTAACTCGATCGGTAGACATGCGCCCCCCTTTCGCGAACCCATAGAAGACACTGCTCAGACGTCGAAATTCGCAGTTCGAACTTCAACGCATGAGACAAATCAGAGCCCAAAATGAGACCGGCTGGCAGCTCCCTCAGTATGAGGTCCGGTCTGAAGGGTAGGTTCGTGAAAGGCCGCGGAGCCGTTCACATATGAGGTAGGAACTATGTGGAGGAGAGTCTGGCGGAGCAGTCCAAGAGTCGTGGCCTATGCGCTTGCTCTTTGCTGCGCAGCATTGGCCACTTGCTGCGCAATCCATTGGTAAGTGATCCGAATTCCCTTTTCCAAAGGTTGCCGGGGAGACCAGCCCAGCTTCTCCCTAATCAGCCGATTGTCCGATGTTCTACCGCGCACTCCCAAAGGGCCCGGAACGTGCCTGAGGCGCAACCGCTTGCCGGCGATCTGCATGATCATATGAGCCAGTTCATCGATGGTGACCATATCTTCTGAACCGACGTTTACCGGACCCGTAAAATCCGACTCAACCAGCCGCCGTATGCCTTCGACACATTCGTCGATGTATAGAAAAGAGCGTGTTTGTTGGCCGTCGCCCCAAATCTCGATTGTGCCGCCATCAGGAGCCTGTGCCACTTTCCGGCATAAGGCGGCGGGAGCTTTTTCCCGCCCTCCGTCCCAGGCACCTTCGGGGCCGAAAATATTGTGGAAGCGCGCGATGCGTACAGTGATTCCGATATTGCGCTGGTAAGCCAGGTAGAGTCGCTCACTGAAAAGCTTTTCCCACCCGTAATCGCTATCGGGGGCCGCGGGGTAGACTGAGTCCTCCGCGCAGTTCGGGTTAACGGGGTCCTGCTGGTTGTATGCCGGATAAATGCATGCCGATGACGAGTAGAAGATGCGGCGAACGCGCTGCTCTGCCGCCGCATGGATCATGTTCAAATTGATGAGTGCGGAGCTATGCACGATCGCAGCGTCATGATCGCCGGTGAAAATATACCCGGCACCGCCCATGTCCGGGGCGAGCTGGTAGACGTCCTCCATTCCGGCGACCACCTTGCGGCACAAAACCGTATCGCGCAGGTTGCCTACTATGAATTCATCGGTATGGGTCAGATCGAACTCGGGCCGTTTGATATCGACGCCTCGCACCCAGAAGCCTTCGCTCTTGAGCCGCTTGACCAGGTGGGATCCGATGAACCCTCCGGCGCCGCATACCAGCGCCTTACGGATGTGATCCGACATTGCGGTTTCCCCTTTGATTTTCGGACTCGGTGAGCACGGTGAACGGTCTACGGAAGCGCGCAAGCTGTCTGGATGGGCCGACAATTTAGGAATCGCCGCGCTGGAGCGGTGGCCCTCATGCGGCGGTCGATTTCACCTAAATAAACCATCGCAGGCAGTTGCAGCAAAAGATCCACGCTGAAGAGCGCGGCACAGTTCTCCGGATAGCTGCGCATCGTGAGGTATGCCAGAACGCCGGCGACTTGAAGCAGTACTGTGCGTTCTTCAGGCGGCATCAAATGGCGGCGGCCAAGGGTTCGCACCAGCAAAATCCAGGAGGCCACAAGACCCCCTATGAATCCGGCGCCGCCTATGAACCCACCGCACAGCAACGCATAGAGCGCGGCATTCTGCGCATTCCCGCCCATAGCCAGGACTTGTCGATCCGCTTGTGGGCCATATCCTATGAACGGCGCTGCTTGTATCGATCGCCATGCTTCGTGAAATATAACGGTCCGTCCGGACATTGACACGAGTTGCTGTCCCTGCGTTCCCCGGGTGGCGTACAAATAAAGATAGTGGACGGCGTCCCCGGGGACGAAGCCGGCCAGCAACACTGTGCCAAGAGCGAGGGACAATATGATACCGATGCGCCGCGGAGTCCCGTCCATGAAGACCATCACAAAGCTCAGCGCGAAAACGAAAGAGACGAGTGACCCGCGCGACTGCATCACCCACACCACGTATGCCGTCGGCACGAATACGGCAGTCCATATGATCCGGAGCAAACCCCGCGTGTTCCAAAACAATACGAATGCAACTATCGCGGGGATCGCTGCGAGCCGCGAAATGCCCGAGGATCGCACCATCGCCATTCCTCCCACAGTCGGCATGCGGTTAAGCACACCGTAGCCGCTCAATCCCGTCGAGGTTTGTTCGAGTAGCTGGCCCCGCGCGACCCAGAGCACGATAATCAGAACAACGGAACCAAGTACCCAGTTCAGACGATTGAGAGCTCCGGCCCGCCGTGAGGTGGACGCCTGCTCCATGTAAATGTCGGTCGCCGCGAAGGCGCCCAGGTAGGCGAAACCCCAGTAGGCATAGTCAAACCACGGGTCCGCGTAAGAGCCAGCGATCAGAGAGACTATTCCATAATAGAGCCAGAGCGCCTCAGGCCAGCTGAGCCTGCGAACAACGCGTTGCTTGCGGAGACCGATATGGATGAACCAGGCAATGAGCACGACGAGCGGGAAGGCGGCTCTCACACCGTTGAAAAATCCCGGCAAGCTTCCTTCGATAAGGTCTAAGTCGAGACTTCCTGGGCCAGTATTTATCCCCACCCATAGCAGCAACCAACATATCGCGCCGAAGCTTACTGCATTGACGCTGAAGGCGCGTCCGAGATCAGTCAAACTGTATGGCGACTTAGAGTGAGGAATAGGCTGATGCCTCGGTCATTACTGGAGAATTACTCTTCTCATAGAAGGCGCGAAGCACCCGATTGTAGATGCGGTCGATCGCTTGTGATTTCGCTTCCCATGAATAGTCGAGGGCCCTGAGCAGGGCGCCCTCGGCCAATCGGCGGCGCACCCTCTCGTCGTTAGCTATCGTAACAATTGATCCGCTCAGTCCCGCCACGAACTCGCGCACCCGCCGGATCGGAATTTTGATGCCGCAGCGGTCATTCACGACATCCGCAAAGCCGCAATGGTCTGGGCATACGATCGGCACGCCATTTGCCAGAGCTTCGAGAACAACGGTGGAGGTAAGGTCCTTGAGGCTTGTCGTGACAAACAGGTGCGCTGATTTGAGGCCAGCGAGCGCCGCGGCGCGCGACACCTGTCCATGCCATTCGCATCGTGAGCCAATATCCAGTCTGGCGGCGAGTCGCTGCCAGGTGGACGTCCAGGGACCATCGCCGTAGACGTCCAGCCGCCAATTGGTTGTTTCCGGCAAGCGCGACAGCGCGCGGAGCAAGAGATGCAAGGCCTTGCCCGGCAGATGACGTCCGCTCCATGCGATCCGCAGCGGCTGGCCCGGAGCGCGAACTGAGTATTCCATCGCCGGCTCGGACGGGCTTCCCACCTCACATATCACCTCGCTGGGCACTCCGTACCAGTGCGAAATTTCAGCCTGTATTCCCGAGGTGGCGGCAATCACCGCGCTCGCGCGTTTGAATGCGTTGCGCGGAGCTCGCAGGAATCTCCGGTGCGCGGAATTGACGATGTTGCGCGCAGTGTAATAGGCAGCGCCGCGAACTCCGTTGGCAGGAATCAAACGCCACGGCGTGTTTTCGAGACCGCCAAGCGGGCCCCATACGAAGGGTACATCGAGCTTCCACAGATGGCCGGGAAAGCGGAATCCTACGTAGGTGAGTTGATGGACCAGGTCAAAGCCCACGCTGCGATGCAACTCGGCGGCGAACTGGTAGGCCTCGAGCTGCCACCTCCGGTACGCCCAATGCATCAATGGCTTGAATGTGGACCGCTCGCAGCCCTGCCAGAATCGACTCGGCTCACCGTAGTGCCAAAACCTGGGAGGGAGGTAGAGAAATCTGACGTTCCCAAATTCTGCAGAAGCCGCTCGAGTTGCGGCCTCGATTCGTTCGCGCAGCCAATCCGCGGTGACAACCCAGACCTCGTGATTTCGCTTGATAGCGTTAAGCCAACCCCAACCTACGGCTTGTTCCGACCCTTGAAACGGATCGCACGCATACGCCCCCAGTAGGACCTTAAGCCGGCGCATCGATATTCTCTTGCTCCGCAGAGTCACACCCCTCGAGAAGTGCGCGGACGAAAGCTTGATAGGAGCCGCGTGCGGCCCACGACATCCGGCGCCGAGACCGCATTTGGTTCAGGTACCGCATCATCTTCGCGAATCCTTCGGTCAACCTGGTGGGAATTCCAGTTGCAGCCGCGTTGAACGCACGGGCGCCAAATGCGCTCCACGGGCTGCCGAGCTCGTGCGCCAAAATGCTCGCGGCCAGCTTCGCGGCATCGATAGATCCACGCGCTGCCGCATCGCACCCGTGAAAGAGCAGGGACCTGCGAATCCGCTGAAGGATGAGCTCCGTAGCTCTGCGCGAGTCATCTTTCGTCAACGCCGAAATTGTTCGCACGTTGTTGAGCATGACGTTCCAGGAACTCCAGAGAGTTTGGATACACTCATAGTCCGTTGCTGCGGAGGACACTTGATCCGGATGAACGAAGAAGACCGCAACTGGCTTCTTCGATACCGCAATCGCGCATTGAGCCGCTATGCGCCATTCGAAATCGATATCCACGGCAGTACCCGTGCGGACGTCCAACCCACCCACCGCGGAAAGCGTCTCGCTACGGAAAATGATTCCAGTCCAATCGGTATGACCATTCTTGAGCAGGGCAAAGAAACCTTCCGGTGGCGAGTAGAGTCCGGCACGAAAGCGTTCGATGGGTACGTCCAGGAGGTTTCCACTGGGGTCCGCTTTCACCGTTGCGCCCGAAAAAAGCATCGCCTCGGGATAGTGCGAAAATGCCTCGATTCCCACTTGAAAGAAGCAATGGGCCAGCAGATCGTCATCGCTAAGAATGTTGAAAAAGGGTGTCGTAACCTCGGCCACAGCGACTGCGAAGTTCGGAATGGGTCCTATATTTTTCGGATGACAGTAATACTTCACGCGGGAATCGCGCCTTGCGAACCCAGCGACCACGTCCAGAGTCTCGTCGCCGGAGTCGTTGTCGTACACGTGCAGCTCGAAATGCGGATAAGTCTGATTGAGCACGCTTTGAATCGCACGCCTCAGCAGTCGGGGCCGCCGATAGGTTGGAATGACTGTGGTGATCTGACCGTTGAAACACACACTAAGTCGCGTTTTTCACGGTGCCATCAAGCGCGTAACGAAGCTCATTCGTCATGCCGACCATGTTGCCGAGCGCGCGCCTAGCGGCATCCGAATCAAAGTGCGCCAGAGCAGTTCCGACAGTCATGGCCAGGCGCCCAACCATTCCCAGCCAGCATCGCGGGACTGACAGGCCATGCTTTCTCACGAAATACAGCCGGTTGCGGACCTCTGTCCGACCGAAGCGAAATCCATCCAAATGTCGTATCGGGGACGGATAGTGGCCATATTGAGCATCCGCGACGACCGCCAACCGCCAGTGTTTTCGCACCGTGAAGCTGAAATCGAGATCCTCCAAGTAACTGTAGCCACTAAAAAATTCATCGAAATTAACGGCTCTTAGTATTTCGGCGCGCCACATTGAGGCGCCACTCGGCAGCCAGTCAACGAAGCAGGTGTGTTGCAACTTCCCGATCATTGTTTGCCAGCCAGAAGGCATCACGATGCCGGGTTTGGCGCTGTACAAGCCTAGGATTTCAGCCATCCAGGTTCGCTTGAATAGGCCGAACCGCATCGCAGGATGATTGATCATGTTGAAGGCGGATCCGCCGAGGTCCGCCGGAGCCGCCTTCCAGAACGCCGTCATCCGTTCCAGAGCGCTGGGCTCGAGCGCTGCGTCGTCGTCGAGAAAGCCCGCGAGGTCCGCTTGGCGCGGAAGTGCGTTGATACCCGCATTTCGTTGCGCCGTCGCTGACGCCGGTAGGTGCTTCATGTAGTACAGCGGTAAGATCGGGGCGAACTGTTGTATAACCTCTTCTACCGAGACGTCGCTGCCGTCGACGACAATTACTCCGTTGGGTAGCACCGATTGATCCGCCAGACTTCGAAGCATTCGGCGAAGATCGTCAGGCCGATCCTTGGTCGCGACTATAAAATAGGCTCTCAATTTGGTCAGAGCTCTTAACTGGGCATGGCAGTTCTGTTCGGCACTTTTTAGCACGGTGCCTTAAGCCTTCACTACAGGTTGGCGTGTGCCCCTGGATGCTCCTACCGAGATTCGGACGAGTCCGTCATGCTGCCTTCAGGTCTAGCTTGCCTCTGGACAGTACTTAACCAAGCTGACCCTTTGCCATGCTGCGTTGCTCGGTCCGGGATGCGGCGAATTCATCTACTACTCTGCGAATCTCGCGCATGAACGAGTCGGCCGAAAACTGGCGGCTCCTCTGCTGGAGGCACAGCCTCGTTGCGCGTTCGAGGGTAGGGTTTCTCAGCATCGAGTCAATCTTTTCCACCGCCTCCTGCGGAGTTTCATATAGGAGTGCCGGATTATGATCGACGATCTCTGCAGGGCCGCCTTCCGCAGGAACGAACGGTATGCATCCCGCAGTGATCATTTCAGCAATCGCGATCCCGAACGCCTCGCCAGGTCGTGCGTGAATTCCATACGCACACTCGCTTAACAAACGAGCCTTGGCCTCTCCGAACTGCCGCCCCTCACGCACGATCCAATTTCCCTCGACTTGACTCAGTTGTTCAATCTTCCGCCCATACGCGGTCTCGCGAGTATCGCCTACAATATGCAGAGTGATTTCGTGACCGCGGCCGCGTACAGCTTTGATTATTTCGATAATTTGCTCGATGCGCTTTTCGGGATAAACGCGTCCAAGGCAAACGATACGATGCCTGTTCCGTTCGGAAGATGGCACCATCGCCTGCAACTTGACGGGCGGATACACCACTTCCGTCTCGATCCCAAAGCGCTCGCGAATGACTTTCCTGCTCCAAATCGAGTTCGCCAGGATCAATCCAGCATTGACCAAACTGGTCTGCTCGTAATGACCAGCAATCACTTTTGTTAGCGTGAGATACGCCTGTCGCAACCGCGAATTGTGCAGCATTCGCCGAAATCCTGGAGGCGCCGGGTCATAGTGACGACGCAAGGTCTCGTCCCACGAGAAATCGGCCAAATGGTGAATCGCGGGTCGGCCGAAATCAACAACATTGTACGAGCTAATCAAGACGTCAAAATGATCAAGGTGGCGGCGCATGGAGCGCTCCACCAACGCTCCACGAAGAGCTGCGCCACATTCCGCATTGGCTAGTCGACGGGGCAGCCTAAGTTCCACGATCTCGCAGTCGCTGCCACCGATTGAGGTGCCGCAGAAGGCATTTAGCGTCGGGAGGTCGATGCGACCGCCCGCGACAAGGGTAACGCAATAGTCGCGCTTCAGTGCTTCGAGGGTCCAGAGCGCGAATCCCTCAGAGCCGCCAAATCCCAGGTGCGGATGAACAATACCAACCCTTAATGGTCGACCGTCGCTCATGCGCCTGTCATTTCCTTCCACTACGCATGCCGCCGACCACTACCAGGGAACCTTCGACGCCAGCTTCTTCTCCATTGCAGTACTCACTGCCACAATCACGAACCAGTTTTGTGTACGATCTCCCTACGAGCTACTAGAACTGTGTGACGCGATCCACATGACGCGCCCTGGGACGGTAGGTGTTCTCCTCGGAGCTTGCTTGCTTGGAACCGCTCTGCGACTTCAGCCGAACCGCCCGCTCTCGACGAAATCTACAAAAATGTCTTCATTTTTATGTCTTCTGCAGCCGCGCGAGCACGGGACTATCAGGATCCGGAAGTTTTCGCGCCACAATTAGAGGATCGTCCACATCGATCCTGTAGCGCTTCGCCAAATGTGCTTCGTTCAACCGATATTGATAAGGGTCGAAGCCCGCTTCTTTCAATCGACTTAAATAGTCTCGGCCGTATCGTCGAACGTGATCAGCCTCGCCGTACAAGTGCTCCCTGTTCGAGGGGGTCAGCCCTTCCCTTTCGTCCGTGCTCTCGCTCTGCCAGTCAATAGGTACTGGAATGATCGCTAACCCTCCAGGCTTTGTTACGCGAAATAACTCTTTAATTGCTTGCCGATCCATCCTCACATGCTCAAGCACATGAGAGCAGATCACTAAATCAAAGGTGTCTGATGAAAAACACGCCTGCGTGACTGACATACATACATCCGGTGTTTCTTCCAACACGTCGATAAGCGATATCATCAAGTCAGCCGACACGTACGTTGAGCCTGGAATTGAAGCCAATCGAGGCTGCAGACAAACTTCCGGGCCTACATGAAGAATTCTGAGCGATCTTCCGCCGGTCAGCAGATCGGTCTCCTTGCGCAAAAACAAATATAGCAAGCGATGGCGACCCAAAGAGCGGCACACCGGGCACCATTCATTGGGCGTTCCGCAAAAGCGCAAGAACAGAGTGAACGTATGTTCGCAAATGGGACATTCAACCGATGATCCGAGCGACAGGACGATTCCTTTTGTTCGATTTACGGCACTACGCAAAGCGAGCTGACTTCGCCGCGATAATCCGAGCTTAAGCAGGCTCTTGGCCGCACTTATTGGACGCACGATGCTCGGTCTGAACCGTCGACTAGCTGATAGCGGGCATAACCGTACATGGCGATGGCCGTAAAACACCCACGGACATGCCGGGCAGCATCTCTATCGTTCAGGAATTACTCTATGAGCCAAAAACACATTGGCGGCACGGGTGTCGCCCAGTAGCGAGAAGAGGTACCAGCAGTTACAAGAATAAGTGAACGACCATCCCTAAGCACTAAGTTGCAAAATACGATCGCGGACTGTTGCGGAGTACGCTCTATAGAGCTGGCAGTTGGCTTGGCCAAGCCACAGCTGTCGCATTGCTCTGACGCTTCTTATAGCCACCCGAAGGACTGAACCAACTCTGTTGTCCAGTGCCGCTGCCTTGATAACCGCGGCCATATCCTGCCGCCTGAAGTGATCCGCCAATACTTCTGATGCTTGAACGGCAACGGTGAGGTGACCGCGCGCAATGAGCCCGAAAGCGCCACGAAACAAATTGTGCTCCGTCACCCTGCGCAGAAGCGCTTTCATCTCGTCAGCCTCTCGCTCTTCTACGATTTTGTCTTCCAGAGCGCTGTCGATTGACCGGTCGATACTGTCAAAAAACGCGAGATTGAGCAGGGACTCGAACGCTTTCGGGGCTTCCGCAACCGAGCTGGAGTTCGGGTGAACTGTGAACACCGCGCACGGCGTGTCCGACAACACTGCGGCAAACCTTGCGGCCGAGCGTAAAATTAGGTCAAGCGAGAAACTATAGCCGGTTTCTTTCTTTAAGCCACCCAAGGATTGCAATGAACTCCGTCGGAACAACGCGCTCGTCCATGTTCGCGTGTAAGGCACCAGCAGATGGAATGACTCTGGAGGCAAATAAATCCTCTCGGTATCCGATCCGTATCGGAGGAAGCCCCGCACTTGACCATCAGAATCTGCGGATAACATACCCCCCGAGAAAAACGCCGCGCCCGGATACTTCTGTAGAGCAGATGTTGCTCGCGCAAAAAAACCCGGCAAAAGAAAGTCATCGTCGCTGATGAAATGGACCAGCGGAGTCTCAACTTTGGATAAACCGAAAATGAAATTGTCTTGTGCGCCTATGTTCTCCGGATGGCAATAGTAGTCAATCCGCGAGTCGCGCGACGCCAGGGCGCTCACCACGTTGGCCGTTTCGTCGCCGGAGGCATTGTCGTAGACGCAGATCTTAAGAGCAGAATACGATTGGTCCAGCACGCTTCGGATCGCGCGCCGAAGTAGGCTAGGCCGCCGATATGTTGGAATGACCGTCGTGATTGTCGTTTCAAGTGACATATTGAGTCGTCTGTTGCAGGTGCGACATCCCAGCCAGCCGTGCTATCTCGAAAAACCCCCACAGCCGCCTCTACTTTAGTTCCGCGCATCCTGCGGGCGCGCAAAGCTCCCGGATCGGCCCCGGCTTCCGCAAGTTAAGGATGGTCGGTCTGCGGCCGTCCAAGGTTCAAACTGGAATGCCTTTCTTCAGCTCTTGGCCGTGGTCACCGGGGCGCGATCGCTGTCAGTTGCTGTATGCGCTTCTTAACCAATTCAGAGTCGCCAGAATAGCGTGCAGCTCTACTTCCAGCGAACCATAGACTGCGCGCGGTTTTTACGCTCCTGATGCCGAGCCGCGCGAGCGTACCTATGCCATTATCTTGTGCCGCGACGTTGATAACTGCGGCCATGTCCTGTCGCTCAAATACCGCGGCTAGAATGTTTGAGGCTCGAACCGCGAGAGACAGCTGACCTCTCGCGATCAGGCTGAAAGCATTGCGAAAGAGACTTTGCTCAGTAGCACGTCGAAGAGCCGTCTTCATTTCCGCGGCAGCAAGCGCGGTGACGGTCTTCTTTTCCTGAGCGCTGTCAATTGCGCGGTTGACACTGTCAAAGAGCGCTAAATTCAGCTGCGACTCGAATGCCTCCGGGGATTTTGCGACTGAGGTGGATGCGGGGTGAAGTGTAAATACCGCGCACGGTATATCTGACAATACCGCTTCGTATTGCGCGGCCGATCGCAGGATAAAGTCAGTATCTGACGCATAGCTAGTTTCTCGCCTTAAGCCACCCAGACTCTCCAATAAAGTTCGCCTGAACAATATACTTGTCCAAGTTCGGGTGTTCGGTGCCAACACCTGAAATAGTCTTGGAGGCGAGCACGTTTGTTGCGGTCCCGCTTCGAAGAGTGGGAAGCCTAGCACGTGCCCATTGAGGTTCGCTGACAAAACACCCCCAAAGAAAAACCCTGCATTCGGGTTCTTCTGCAAGGCCGATGTTGCATGGGCAAAAAAAGTGGGTAAAAGAAAGTCATCATCACTAAGTAGATTGAAGAAGGGAGTGTCGACTCGGGCCAGGCCGAAGATGAAGTTCTCCTGCGGACCGATGTTCTCCGTATGGCAACGGTAGTGAACACGTGAATCTCGAGACCCTTGAGCGAGAACTACTTCAGCCGTGGAGTCGTTGGAAGCGTTGTCGTAAACGCAAACTTTGAAATGGGGATACGTTTGGTCGAGGACGCTCTGTATCGCTCGACGCAGCAGGTAGGGCCGTCGGTACGTGGGAATTATCGTGGTAATAAGCGGGGCTGTCGGCATTGCGATCCTGACTTGGCGTATGGAATAGCAGGCATTGAAGGGCATTGGTCTCTGATTCCGCTTGAGGTCCTCCAGATGCCCAGAACTGGCTATTTGTACGCTTCCAGCAACAGTTCATCGGCGGCCAGCGGGTCCCATAGGCGCATTAGTAGTTGAAGTGCCGATCCCGCTCGGCCGTAAAGCTCCTCGACGAAGGTTGGCCATCTTGACGTATAACCACGCTCCGCGGTGCGAATGGAGCGACTCGCGACAAACGTGAGCGGAGTTATTCGAAGCGAGCTGTGGACCTGTGCTGAACGAAAGCCGCCTCTTCGTATAAGCGTACAAAGATTGGTGCCATTGAATAGACTGAGGTGTCGCGGGGGATCCAGATGAACCCAGTTGGAAGCAAAGTGACGATGTCCCAAACCGTCGGCATTGGGGGTGGTCACGACCAGCGTGCCGCCGGCATTCAGGACGCGATTGATCTCGCTCAGCGTAGCAAGCGGATCGTGGAGGTGCTCGATCACGTGGCTCATCAGAACAAGATCGAATGAGCCTTCGGAATAGTGTTGATCTGCCAGCCGACCAACGCGTACGCTCAGACCCTTCCGTCGCGCTGCCTCGACTGCCTGTGGATCGAAATCCACGCCCTCGGCGATCCAGCCCAGGTCTTGAGCGGTCTTCAACACCGAGCCGTTACCACAGCCGACGTCGAGCACTCGACCTTTGCGCGGGACCGCTAGATAACGGATTGGAATGTCAAGAACGTCGCACTCGATCCGGGAGAGGAGAATCGGCAGCCCAAGCAACCATCGGAGGGGCGTCCCGGGTTTCCTTCCGTAATTGTATCGATTGGCCAGGTATGCGGAACGGACTAGCGCCGCGATGCGGTGCCAGACACTCGGTAGCGGTGCCGAAACCGTACCTGGCGACTCATGCGTAAAATAGTTCGCGTAAGCCTTGCCGATATCCGTCTCGAGCGGCATTGGGTCGAGCCACAGCAGTCCGCAATCCCGACTCGGGCACGTGCGCAAATTCCAGTCGCCTGGCGAATTGAACAACCGATCGTGCAAACCTCTATAGAGCAGCTCGCCCCGAGTGTTGCACAGAAAACATCGCGGGCAGGGCGCAGATCGAATCACGTCACCGGCCGTCTCATCGATGCTGGCTAATGAAACGTTCAAAATTGTTAGGTCGCTTCGTCCGAGACCATAGACTTGAACCAGAAACTGTTTATTTGGTGCAAGATCATGACGCGTTCTCCTGAATCGAGTAGCCAATACCATCCAACAAAGGCATAGAACCCAAGGATGACTGCCATGTAAATGATCCGGTTTTCGAGTTCCGGCATGGTGGCGCCACCTACAACCACGACCGAAGCGATGGCGGCAAGGCAAGTAATCCGTCCGATTGCAGTGCTGGTTGCGGGGAGGAGTATCGCGACCGCACCGAACAGCGCGGCCGCGTCGAGGCTGACGCGGATGCTCCATGCGATCGCCGCGCCGGCGACACCGAATCGCGGCAGCAGCAGAAAGAGCGCCAGGAAATATATCGGCGCTTCTGCGACGTGGAACTTGGCGGTCAAGTCCGGTCGATTAGCGCCCTGAACGAAACCATACGGGATCTGCGCGAGGCCATTCATAAGTACGCCAATAAGCAGCCAGCGCATTACTACAGAGCCGTGACTGGCGAAATCAGAGCCAAAGAAGATGGTCAAAATCTCCCTTGAGAATAGAAACAGGAGCAACATGCCCGGAAACAGCGCGAGCACAGCATACCGGCTGGCGCGCTCGAACAGGAATGCCGCCCGGATTGAATCAGCTCGCGTTGTAGTCGAAAAGGCCGGAAACAATACACTCCCCATCGCTCCCGGCAAAATGGAGAGCTTGTTAACGATTTGATATGGAACTGTGTAATAGGAAACTGCCGCAATCGAGAGCATCGAACCCATCACTATTCGATCGACGGAAACCATCAGCGGACTGGTTATGCCGCTCACGGTGAGCCATCCTCCGAAACACATCAGAGGCTGAATCACCTTGCGCGAAGGCCTGATGTTCGCTGCCAGGCCAGGGACTATACGCAGACATAAAGTGAGGCTCACGGCCCATGCCCCCAGCCTACCTATGACAAGCACGGCGACGATCCATACCAGGTTGTGCGTAAAAGCCAGAACAACCAGCGGCGAGGCGAACGAGTACACGCCAGTAGCTGCGCCGATGGCGGTCGTCAGGTCGAATCGCTGGAAAGCTGAGAGCGCGCCACCCGAACAGGAGCCGCTCAACACGAATGGGAGCGACGTCGCCAGTGCTAAGAAGACGCCCACCGATTCAGCGCGCATCGGCGCCGGGATCTTGAGGATATCATAGGCGAACCAGTGCGAGGCGGCAGCGACAATCACTCCTGCGCACACGCCCAAGATGAACAGCAACATCATCGAGGTCCAGAAGATCGCAGGGATGCTCTCCCTGTTGCCGGCACCGAGCGCATCGGAAATCTGCTGTGTAGCGGCGCGGCCAAGCCCGAGATCGAAAAGCCAAAGGTATCCGACAGCAAGATACGACAGGGTGAGCACGCCGTAACGGTCGACGCCGAGCCTGCGCACAAGGATCGGAACTGCGATCAGTCCCAAGGCAAGGGGCGCGACCTCGCCCACTATCGTCAAGAGTGTGTTGCGTGCGAGCAACCGCCCGCTTGTCAGACCTGACACGCTGGCGGGAGCTATCAATTTGCCCTGCTGTGCGTTCACGTTCCCAAGCCCGCGCCGGCGACGCGCGTACGCCACCAATCGATAGTGTTCGCAACTCCGTCGTTCAAGGAGAATCTTGGAGCCCATCCGAGTTCTTCTCTGAGCCGCCGAACGTCCGGGATGAGCACAGGAGGATCATTGAGCCCGGCGTCGATTGCGCCGAAATCGATTCGCTGCCGAACGCCTATCAATTCAGCAATTGCACAGACCAGCGCCTGAATCGTAACAGGCTCGCCCGAACCGACATTCACTACTCCTTCGACTTCGCTGTCGAGCAATGAGACGAATGCGGACGCGACATCTTCGACGTGCATGAAGTCGCGCAGCTGTCGTCCATGAGTGCATCGCGCGCAGCCGCCCTTGAGCAGCGAAAGGATAACCGATGACACGAGCCGGTCTGGATGTTCATACGGACCGTGTAGATGAAATATCCGGGCCCACGCCGTGCTGATTCCATCGGGTGGAAACCGTGCGACAAGGCGTGCCAGCGCCAGCTTGCTGGCGCCATAAAGGGTGGCGGGAACGCATGGAGTTAATGCCTCCGAGCAATAACCGTAGGCGGGGTCATACTCCAAGCAGGTTCCGGCAAACACTGCTCGCCGTCCACCTGAAGAAGCGAAGGCGCGGACTAATTGGCTACCTGCCCGACACCATCGCAGATTGTCCTCGGATTGCTGGTATTTTCCGGGCTGCGCATACCATGCGAAATGCAGCAGATGCGTTGGAGCAATCTCGTCCAACAGATCGCGAATGCTCGCGCAATCAAGCAAGTCGGCCCGATGCCATCGGACGCGGTCACCATCCAGCGGCATGCGGCGATGCGCGGCGGCATGAACCTCGAACCCGCGCGCCAGCAGATGCGGCAGGGAGTGTCTACCAATGAAACCGGATGCTCCGGTGACGAGAATGCGCTTCATCTGGCAAAGGCCGGGTGCGCCTGATCACGCTTAGAAATCAGAGGATTCGGGATCGGCCACTCGATGGCGAACGCAGGATCGTTCCATCGAATGCCGCGAGCATTCTCGGGCGAATATATTTCGGACATCTGATAAAAGATTTCGCTTTCTGGCTCCAAAGTCTGAAAGCCGTGAGCAAAGCCTTCAGGAACGTAGAACATGAGCCGATTGTCCGCGCTGAGACTGGCCGCAGCCCAGCGCCCGAATGTGGGCGATTGAGGCCGCAGGTCAAGAATCACGTCGTAGATCGCCCCCCTGGTGCAGCGTACCAGCTTGGCCTCAGCGTGAGGCGCGGACTGAAGGTGCATTCCGCGCAGCGTGCCGCGCAAGCGATTGAAAGAGACGCTGCACTGAACCAGATTGAGGTTGAGGCAATGAGCCTCGAACTCTCGGCGACAGAAGGTACGGGCGAAAAAGCCGCGCTCGTCTTCGATCCTTTCAGGCGCGACAAGATAGGCTCCCCGAAGATTGCTTTCGGTAAATTTCATTCGCTCTGCGCGCTAAGCTGGGACGCTATGACGTTCGCCGCCTGTTACGGCAATCTCAACTGAGGCGCGGCTTCAAATGTGACTAAGCTTCGATCACAAGAGGCGACGGTACCGGAACGATAAATCTCCCGCCGGTGCGCAAATACGGCTCCTGCTGTTCGATGATTTCATCTGCGATGTTCCACGGCAGAATGAGGGTGTATTCGGGCATCCGGAGGAGCAGTTCTTCAGGCGACAAAATCGGTAGATGCGAGCCGGGTAGCAGTTTGCCCTGTTTGTGCGGACTTCGATCGACGGTGAAGTCGAGCAAATCCCGCCCAATACCACAATAGTTGAGGAGCGTGTTGCCCTTGGCCGGCGCACCATAGGCCGCAATTCGCTTACCGGAGTCCTTCATCTCGACGAGCATCGAGACAAGTTGCGCTTTGAGGCCGCGAACTTGCTGGCCCAAAGAGGAGTAGCGCGCACGGCTAGTCAGGCCGACTCGAGCTTCTTCATTAAGCATCCTAACGACGCGTTGCCCGATCGAGCGCGCACCTGGAAGCTGCAGGAAAACGCGCAGCGAACCGCCGTGGACCGTCTGCACCATGACGTCGAATAGCTCGAGACCTGCGCGCTGAATCAGAATTCTTATCGCGCTGAGCGAAAAGTAAAAAACGTGCTCGTGGTAGATAGTGTCGAACTCCACCTTGTCGAGCAGCTCGCGGAGATAGGGAAACTCGAATACAGCCGCGCCATCGGGTTTTATGCATGAGGCAACCGCGCTCAAGAAACCATTGATCTCCGGAACGTGGGCGAGCACGTTGTTGCCCAACATCAGGTCCGCCTTTCCGTGGCTGCGCACGATGTCGGGAACGACCTCTTCATTGAAGAACCGGCATAAGGTCGGAATGCCCTGCCGATTGGCTTCTGCCGCGATGTTCCGGGCCGGATCGATCCCTAGAACTTCTATGTCGCGTTGCTTGAAATGCCGCAGCAGATAGCCGTCGTTACTCGCTATCTCCAGAACGCAGCTGCCAGGCGCTAGCCCGAACCTATCGATGAACGATTCCGCCATCAAGCGCGCGTGTTCCACGAAACTTTCGGAGTAGGACGAGAAGTATGGATACTCCGAGAACATCTTCTCAGGGTTTACGGTACTGCAAAGCTGAACCAGGTGGCAGGAATCGCAGTAAACTACCGCGAGCGGAAAAGTTTCCTCGTTTCCGCGATCTTGCTCCGTGGCCAAATAGGCGTTCGCCAGCGGCGTTGGCCCCAGATCGAGAAACGGAGAGGGTAACGAGACACCACAGCCGAGACAGCTTTGATGGTGGTAATGTCGCCCTTGCATCGCTCAGTCTTCGATGACCAACCGCCTACCCGCCGTTGGTCATTGGTCCATCGTAATGTTGAATTTGCTTGGCGCTGAACGCGTACATATCGCCCGATTCCGCGCATATTGCACGCCGGTACCAATCGATGGTTAGCCTGATGGTTTCTTCAATCGACAGTCGTGGCGACCATCCGAGCTCGCGCAGCGCCTTCGTACTATTCAAGCCTAGAACTGCCGTTTCCGGCAGGGCATTCTGCTCCTCACTGTGGCGCCATGAGCCCTTCCCCCAGTATGCTATTAATAGATCGGCCAACTCGCCGACCGTTATTTCGGCAGCCGAGCCGGGACCGAAGTTCCAAGCTCCCGCAAACTTCAGCCCATCCTCGAATAGTTTCCTGGCCAACATTAGATAACCCGCGAGCGGCTCCAGTACATGTTGCCAGGGGCGAACCGAGTCTGGGTTGCGGACTGTGAGTGGTTCGGCTCTTTCCAGCGCGCGTATTGCGTCAGGAACGATCCGATCATCCGCCCAATCCCCTCCGCCAATCACATTTCCCGCGCGCACGGTTGCAACCGCGACCGGAGTCTCTGAGCGTTCGAAAAATGAGCGTATGTAAGCGTCTACAACCAGTTCAGCGCAGGCCTTGCTTGAGCTATAGGGATCGATACCGCCCAACCGGTCTTGCTCGCGATATCCGCTTGAGATCCCGTAGGGGTAGTAACACTTATCACTGGTGACTATCACGGCCGCGCGGACCGACGGCGTTCGGCGCATCGCGTCCAGCAGATTAGCGGTCCCCATTACGTTGGTTTCAAACGTCGCCAGTGGATCATGGTACGAATGCCGCACTAACGGTTGGGCTGCGAGATGAATCACCATATCCGGTTGAGCGGACTTCATTGAGCGCGTAAGGGCGGAAACGTCGCGTACATCGCCAATGACTGACTTCACTTTGCGCTTCAGATCGCAGAGCACGAAGTATGACCGCTTAGTCGCAGGAGACAAAGCATACCCGCAGACGTCGGCGCCCATTTCCGCGAGCCATGTAACAAGCCAGCCGCCTTTGAAACCAGTGTGACCAGTCACGAAGACTGATCTGCCTCTCCAGAAACCCGGAGCGAGGCCAGTCATACCTACCACACTCGCCAGGGCGCCCGGTTCCCTTGCCACAATTCTTCGAGCAACAAGTTCTCCCGATAGGTGTCCATACATTGCCAGAAACCCTCGTGCTCATAGACAGCCAGTTGGTCGCGCTCGACCAGGCGCGTCATCAAACCAGTTTCAAGCGAATCGCCGTCACCGTCGATTGAATCGAAGATCTCGGGTTCCAGAACAAAAAACCCACCGTTGATCCAGCCTTCGTTAATCTGCGGCTTTTCCTTGAAGACCGTGACCCTGCCGTCCTCGATTGCCAACTCTCCGTAACGCGAGGAGGGACGCACAGCGCTGACGGTTGCGAGTTTACCGCGCTGTCGATGGAACGAAACGAGCGATCGTATATCGACGTCCGCCACTCCATCTCCATAGGTCGCCAAAAAAGTTGAACCGCCTATGTAGTCTTGGACCCTTTTGATCCTGCCGCCCGTCATGGTGTCCACACCAGTTTCAGCCATGGTCACCTGCCACCCCTCCTCGGCATGATTGCCATGAACCTCGACCTTCCCCGATCCAAGACAGACGGTAAAATCGCGATTTCGCGTCTCGTAATTCAGAAAATAGTCGCGAATCATCTCGCCTTTGTAACCAAGGCAGATCACAAATTCCCTGTAACCGAAGTGCGAGTAGATTTTCATGATATGCCAGAGCAGCGGGCGTCCGCCGACTTGCACCATTGGCTTTGGCCGATACTCGGTCTCTTCTCGCAATCGCGTGCCCAGGCCGCCAGCTAGTATGACTACTTTCATGATCTTTAACGAACCAGCCATTGCTACTCGATCATCTACCCATCGAACGGCATGTACTCGTCCGGAGTGTCACAGGATTGGAACCGCGATTCAGCGTATTCAAGCACTGCGCTGCTGAAGAATAACTTTGTCTTCTCGTGTCTTCCGGCGTCATCGGTCGCTTGAAGCCTTGGTTCAAACAGAATCAGGCCGTACTTTGACCAACATCCGTCCAGCACGCGGCCGGGCAGCTTAGTCAATGCCCGTCCGCCACAATCACAATGTTTGCGTCTCGAAACTGGCGCCAAGGACTTGGCCGAGCTGCGGCTTCGCCCTGAGCAGGCGACGAGTGGTAAAATGGGGCAGCCGCCCGGAAATCGTCTAGCAGACTGTTCCCACGGTGATCTCCTATTTTGTAAGTGTATGTCTGAAGACGCGATGTCTTAACCTTTAATCTGGGCGGTACCCATCCTGCGGCGAAATGCCGCGTATACCGGCTGGAACTGCTGCGGTGCGATAGCTGCCGCGCGCGCGTAGGTTTTGTCGGCTTCCGAATACTGATAGCTTCTCTCCTGCGCGACGCCCAGCAGGTAAAAGGCTTCCGCGGATGAGGGACTAATCTCAACTGCGTTTTGCAGCATCGACACCGCTTGATCGAAGTGGCCGCTCCGTAGATAGAACTGGCCAACCTGCATAACTGTTCGGAACGAGGGATCGCATCGAAGAGCTTTGAGCAAGCTTTTTTCCGCCGTAACCTCGTTTCCAGCCATTTCCGCAGCGCTTGACAACGCCATGTACAACGGAGCCGGCTCTGCTCCATTGCTGATTCCTTGCTTAGTCATTAGCGTGGCCGCACTCAAATTCTTCTCAGGTCCATAAATTTGAGTCACGAGTTCGGCGTAAGAATCCGCATCGGACGGGGCTGACCGAATCGCTTGGCGGAACACCACCTCCGCCACTTTCATGTTTCCCCCTTTGATTTCTGCTCGCGCCGCCGCAACCAGATATCCCGCTCGCTCGTTCCTAATCGGTGTTTTAGCAGCGGCATCCGCATAAAGTTGCGATTCATCGGAAAAGCGACCGAAGGCTTCGTAGAAAGATCCAAGGCCGTCCACAGCGCCCGGATAGCGCGCCGCGATAGCTGCTTTGAAGCCCTGCTCGATCGCCCTTTGCTCCGAGGGCAGAAGCCAGGGAATCATCTGACGCGCCAGGTAGAAATGAGTTGCGAACGTTGGTGAATTAAATACCGACTCCCTTATTTGCTCCAGTCCATCTTTTGTCCTGCCGGCGCGAACCAGCATTTTCGCGCTGAGGTCATGTATCGAGGGATCGATGGGATCAAGCCAGACCGCGGAAGCGATTTCATCCAGACGCATGTTTTCCGTCACATTCGGACCAGCCAGTGCCAACCACGCTAGATGTGCCCTAGCGCTCGCCGGATGGTTCAAAAGAATTTCGAGAGCCTGTTTCGGTGTGGCGGCCATCGGAATGTCGTAGGGATACGCAAGACCGTTTTCGCCGAGAGCTAGCGCTATGAGCATTACGCTGACGACTATGAGGCCGACGACCGGGGCCCGACTAACATCAGGTCGTCGGACGGTAGTGACATCCTCTCGGGCGTTCGGTTTCGTTGCTATGCGCAGGGCGAGCGCAAGAAACAAGGTAAATAACAGCGCGTTCGCCGGAATACGTAGAGAGAAATCAACCAGTTCATGGAACGCCATAGCTCCCAGTGCGAGCACGAGCGCGATGAAGACTGGCCAATCTTTCTCCAGGACACTTCTCGAGGCGAAAAGCCACGTTACTACCATGCCGAAGAACAACGCGGCCAGAACGACACCAACTAATCCGGTTTCGCTGAGGTATTGAAGATAATCGTTGTGAGCCTCGCGAAAGTAATTTGCGTTCCACGGGCCAGCCTCGTAGCGTGGAAAAATCTCAGGCCAGCTGGCCAGTCCAACACCGAGCGCCGGAAAATCCCGAAACATCACGAGAGTCGCCTTCCATACAGCCGGTCTTATTCCGATTCCTCCGTTCTCCACGATCGTCTGTCCTGCCCTCGCGTCCGCCTGCGCGAGGTTCTGCGAACCGAGAATGAAAAAAGCCACAACAACAGACAACGTAGCCGCAACCAACATCTCGCTTATCAGGATTGTTCTTCCAGTATGAGGGATCAGTCTCGACCTTGCTCCCTGGTGCTGCTTAGCTCGCCAGGCGTCCGATAATTTCGACAACCAGCGCGGTGCGAGGTCCGGACCGGCCTCCTCCGATTTCGCCAAGCAGCTCCTTATCCAAAGCAGAGAGACAGTAACCAGCGTCGCGACCGCCTCTATCCAGGCCGCGCGGGAAAGGCTCAACAAGATCGCCAAGAAAATGACCAGCGCGCAGAAGCCGCAGGCGAGTCGCACAAGGGCGGTATAAATTTTCCGACCCACCTGCAAACCGTACAAACATCCGACTACATCCAACGGAAAGACCATGGCTAAGTAGTTCGCGAAATGATCGGGATCGACGAATGGGCCCGTTGCTCGCGACAAGGTGCCCACCATCGGCCTCCCCCAGTCCTGGGGAACAAAAAGCCACAGGATCCTGCCATTCCAATAGACTAGCTCCAGCAAACCTAGTGATGCCACCAGCACGCCGACAGTCAGGACAGCGACCAGCACCAAACTGTAAAAACGCTCTTCTTCGGCAACTCCTCCGCTAAAAGGATAACCGAACACAGCGAAGAACAGGCAGGCATAGGCGGAAAATCGCAGCAGAGCGCTGAAGCTAAGCGACGGCGCCAGCGACAGAGGAAGCCACGTCGGCGGAATTCTTAAGCGTGAGCGCCATTCCGAGACGCTGAAACCATCTTTGTGGCCATGCGAACGAGCATCCGTCTGCCTCATTCCACTTCCTGCGGTTTGTCCAAGATGAACGAACGGCACCGGCGCACCTTTTTGTACCTCTTCCTTGCTCGGGAGAAGTGCCCCATCGGGCCGAACGGGCGCCGGCCGCGGTACGTCCGCGATGAAAATCCCATCTGGATAGGGAGTGCGGCGTGGCCAACCCTGAAGGGACTTCACATACACTTCGTATGTCGAAGGAGAAATTTTTCGAATGACATTGGGAGGCAGGGGAACCAACTGAAGCATGAATAACCCGGCAAGCACCAGCACGGGAACCATCAGCCGAAATAACTTCGTAGACCGCGACTCAACTGCCTGAGTCCGCGGAATTGCGATCCTTACCGCCCAGACGATGACGAGAAGAAAGGCTCCGACCTCGACAAGCGCGGCAGGCCATGGATGAACCGCTCCAAGCGCCAATGGCGGAAAGACCACTAGCGCCACAACAATCGCATATACGATGTTGTCCGCCGCTCGGATTCGAATGTCGTTGACCGCAGGCACGGATGCTAAATTCGCGTGAGGTTGAGTCCCTGGTCTAATTGGTCACCGGGGCGGCTCCTCCATTTTTTCCGCCGGGTTGGTACAAGTAATAGTGGCTCTTGTACCCTTGATATCCGAAGTGATTCAGATCAACCTGATTCAGCACGATGCCGAACACCTTAGCGCGTGCGTATTCAATCCGTGAAAGCGCGTTCCGCACCTGCTGCCTCGCGGTCCACCGGTTTGCCACCAGCACGACGCCGTCGACCATGTTCGATAAAATCACGGCGTCAGTGACAGCGGTAATCGGAGCCGAATCAATCACCACGCAGTCGTAGCGGCCGGCTAAGTGCGCGAGGATCTCCCGCATCTTGTCCGACCCCAGGAGTTCGCTCGGATTCGGCGGGATCTCGCCTGAGCTCAACAGGTCCAAGTTGTCAAAGCCGGTCGGCTGAATGCCTTCTTCTACTTCGCGCACTCCCGTCAAAGCTTCAGTGAGACCGTGGAGGTTGCCCATACCGAATAGATTGTGGCAGTGAGGGCGCCGCAGGTCCGCATCAATCAGCAACAGCCGCCTTCCTGTGCTGGCGAGCACAACAGCCAGATTAGCCGCTGTGGTGGTCTTCCCTTCGCCGGGTATCGCACTCGAGATCAGCGCGGTCTTGGGTGGCGCTCCGGCCCGCGATAACAACAGGCCGGTCCGCACCATGCGATAGGCTTCGCCGATCGGGGAATGCAGTCCATACGCCGTCGAAATCGGAACTGCATATTTCGATTGGGCTGGACCGTTGAAAATTAGGCCTGTTCCGCCGCCATATATTGGCCCGCCGAGACGATTAAAATCCGGTATCGTTCCCAGTTGCGGAATCCGAAGATAACTCTCTACCTCCTCGGCATCCTTGAAAGTGTCGTCATGCCGCTCCAGCAGGAACGCGAGGCCGATGCCGCCCATCAGTCCGAGCAAGGCGGCGACGACTAGATCGCGCGCCGTCTGCGGACTCGACGGGGTCTGCGGAACTGTCGCCTTATCCACGATTGAAACATTCGACGCGTGCAAATCGGCGGTCACCTCCACGTCCTTCATGCGCTTGAGCACCGCGTTGTATAACTCCTTGTTAGTGTCGGCTTCGCGTTGCAGAATCGCGTACTTGACGCCCGCGTCGTTCAGTCCAAGGGCAAATTCCTTCTCGCGCTTCAACTCCTGGCCCAGCGCCGCTTCGTCTTTCAGGCTCGCCATGTACTGGACCCTGGTCCCGGCGACGATAGCTTCGATCTCGCGCTTGAGCGCTCCGCGAGTCTCGGTCATCTTCTCCGTAAGCTCCGCCATCGGCGGGTAGTCAGGCTTGTACTCGCCCGACATCGAGGCGTACTGCACTTGGAAAGCATCCAGATTCTCTTTCAGGGTCTGCACGATTTTATTATCGATGACATCCGGCAGCGCATCCGCGTGACCTTGGTCTATCAAGGCGATCTGGGTTTCAAGATTGAGGTTTTTCAGATGCGCCTGCTGCGCCTGCTCACTGATCTTGTCCAGCCGGCCTAGAACGACATCCTGGCTCCCATCGACCGAGATCAGACCGGGAACGATTCCTTTATCGCGCCGATAATTGTTAAGCGCCAATTCCGACTCTTCAACCTGCTGCTTCAGCTGAGACAGTTTTTTCTGCAGAAACTGAGTGGCCTGCTCGCTGTTTTGTGCGTTCAGTTCAATTCCCTGACGGATGAATTCCCGCACATGGGCGTTTGCGAGCCGCGCCGACAACACCGCGTTCGGCGTCGTAAACCCAACCGCCACCAGTTCTGTTTCATCGATCGGCGCGATCTTGAGGTCGAGAAAATAGCGGTTCATGAGCGCAGACGGTACCTGGCCGGCTTCAGGATCATCGGAAAGTATTTCGTCCCCGCCTTCAGCAGTTGCGTCCGACGGAGCGCCAGCGCGCGTGTTGGAAAAAAAAGGATTGGCGATGAGGCCTTCGATCCGGATTACCCTTTCCGCAAGGCTGCGCGCCTGCAGCAGTGTATACTCGGTCTTATTATCAACCTTCCATTGCGACGATGTCGCCGCTCCATCTGGCCCGCTCGACGAATCAACCGAGGTATAGGCATACACTTGGGGCGCGTTGTTCTTGATTAGAATCGTGGCCTTGGCTGTGTATAGCCGCGGTGCCAGAAGGTCACGAATTCCAGTCAGCGCCACGAGCACTACCGGAACCGAAAGTAGCGGCCACAGATGCTTCCTCAGCGTGCGCCAGTACTGCCGCAGATCCGCCTGTTCGCCGTAGCTGTAACTATTGGCGAGCGGGGGGTAGGCGGGCTCCCGCGCCGGCTCGGGCAGAACATCAGAGCGCTGAACCAAATATGAAAATGTATCTTTCACTTCAGGAGCAACTCGTTACCACCGCGATCGGCGACCATAGGAAAACTCCAGGCGTGGCGACGTGGCCGTCTCCACCTCAAGGACCCGTGCGATCGTACAGCTGAGCTATGCCCGGCACTGAAATCTCAAGCAGCTCGCCCGCGACTAGTTGGATGTTCGGAAGGTTGATGCGGCGCTCCTTTCAAAAAAGTGAGCGCGCGTCATTTGCCATCTGGACTGTCGCAGACTATGTGGCTGCGCGGTTAACCGCCGCCCGTGGAAAAGAAAGTTGAGCGGTGAGAAGTGAGAGCGAGAGCTGACATCCTCGGATTCGCGTGACGCGGAAACAATTAGCCGGACGGACGTCTACTGGGCTTCTGCAGCCACGCCAAACAAATTTCCGTACTGGACAGTCGTTTCAGGCTACACGCGCCGTATCGCCCGCTCCGCCTGCGCCTTTGTCACATCGATGAACTCGTCGGAGGAGGAGGCGAACTGGAAGAACTGGAAAACCCGCCTGCGGCGGCATAGCCGCCTAGTACACCACCCGTCACGACGGCCGTCCCAACACCAAGTACCTCGAGAAATTCCGGCATCGAGAGCCCGAACGGATCGCCGGCAAGCGCTTCATTACTGCCCTGCGCCGCGAGCGCAACCGCATCGCCGGACTTCGAGACTTTCCAATTAATCGTGAGGCCGTCGGTATCCAGAAAGGAAACCGCGCTGCCCCCTTTTAGGCCGGTGGCCAGCGGATTAAGCGTGTAGTCGTAAGTGTTGGGTGAAAGCCCGGATATTTCGTAATGCCCCTTGGCGTCAGTCAACGCCTGGCCACAAATTTTCCCCGCTCCGTCCTGCGCGACGATTTTTACGTCGCTCACCGCTCGCCCCTGCAAATCCATCACCGTGCCGACCACCTCGGCACAAAATGCAGAAGGCAGCGCAAACAGCAACGAAATGAAAATTCCCAACCCTGTTACGATTGCTTTTTTCATCTAATCACCTTTTTTGCTTGGCAGCTCGAGCGTCAACAATTTGGGCGCGGACGATGACCAGGGAAAAGACGACACCGAAACCGTCAATTCATGTCTTTCGTAACCTATGCTTGTCCCTGATATGCAACTGTTCGAGGGCGTCCGCTGCCCCATCGCGATTCCCAGCCAGGTGAGAGAAGAGCGGAATTTCCGATCGGTTGAAACGTGACTGTCAGTCGCATTCGACAACTGGAAGTCACTTTTCGCCTTCCTTTTTACACTGGCGATTTTGCGGCTGTCAAGTGGTAACGAAAGTTTCTACCAAACAGAGTTGAATGTCCTTTATTCCATTGCGCTGAATCAAGATCCGGCGGCCCTTGCGCATGGGCGGGTTGCTCAACTCCATACCAGGCGTCTCCGACTTGAGTAGAAAGTTAGGGTCATTCGATTCGAAAGCTGTTAGTCGACGAATCGACCCATGTCAGCTTCTGAGGCTGTTCTGTGGAGAACAGGATCGCGCGATAACACTGGCTAATAGTAAACACGGAGTCATCGAGCTGGTTGCGATGTATTGGTTTAGGTTTGGAAAGACAAAACACTTCATACCGATGAGAAGAGTGCTGAACGTTTCCTTCCAGCTCATCCCACCATAAACTGCTCGGGAGACACCCCGACGACCGTCCGAAAAATACCGCGCTGAGTTGCTGTTCCGGATGCCAGGTATCGCAGGCAGCGCGGTTCCACTCGCGCACTCAGAGCAAACTGAAGAAAACTTATTCGCTCGCTGCCCGTTCACTCGCAAGGCAACCGCAAACCCAAAGCAATCGGAACGATGGTAAAGACGCCAAGGATCGCTGCACTCGAGGAAGCCCCCGCGCCGTCTGGCACTCCAAACAGCGAGCAAACGCCAGAGCCGCACCGCGCTGGTCCGGTCAGTTCCATCTCGCGCCGTCGCTTGCTGCAGATGGGTACCGGTCTCGCCGCGGCGATCTACGCTGGATCGCAGAACGCGGCAGTCCTGGCTGCAAGCGCTCCGAGCGATATAGCCGCTCCCGCAAGATTCCCGGAATCGTCCAGGCTGCCGAAGGCGCCAAAAATAATTGTCCTGATGACAGATCAAGAGCGCCACCACATGCACTGGCCCGCGGGATGGGCCGCTAAGAACTTACCCTCGTTGCAGCGTTTGAAGCGCAATGGGCTTTATTTCAAGCGCGCCTACACAGCAGCAACTCAGTGTTCACCTTCCCGCGCCCTGATGCTGAGCGGCCGCTTCGCGCCGATGAATCGCGTGACCCAAACATTCATATGGCCAGGTCTGCAGCAGCAAAACCGCCTCCCAAACATCGCCTCTCTGCTCAAAGAGAAGGCTGGTTACGAGGTGGTCTGGAAGGGCAAGTGGCATCTGAGCTTTGCGGCCAATGCCGCCCCCGGCAATGGCGGCAAGGATTGGCGCCCCGAGGACATCAAGGTCATGGAGGAACGGTACGGCTGGTCCGGGTGGAATCCGCCAGATGCCGGTGACTCGATGGAGCGCATGGTGAAGGACCAGTTCGGCACCTATGACAGACTGGGTACGCTCGGTGGTGGCAACCCGAACAATGACGGGCGCTATGTCAATGGCGTCGATGCTGCCGACCGAGGCCAGACGCCCGGCGTCGGCGGTGAAAGCACCGTCGAGTTTCTGAAGAAGCGGGCGTCCAAAGCCAACAATCCATTTTGCTTGTTTATGTCGTTGGTCAATCCCCACGACATCGGGGTCTTTCCGAATGGATGGCGGCTGGTCGGATATCAGCACGATGCTTTCGCCAACCTGGGTATCGAGCTGCCACCTAACTACGCCGACGATCTTTCGCGAAAGCCCAAGGTTCAGAAAGCGGCGCGCGACAGCTATGACAAGTTCGCGCCGCTGAAGACTCAACAGTTAGTGAATGAGTACGTTAATTTTTACGCCTATCTTCACACCGTGGTCGACAAACACATCACGATGGTCCTGAATACGCTTGAGGAAACCGGGCTGATGGACAACACCATCATCCTGCGATTGGCCGATCACGGCGAAGGTGGTTTGTCGCACGGGATGCGCGAGAAAGCCTATACAGTCTATGAGGAAATGATCCATATCCCCTTGATAGTCCATAACCCGAGACTCTATCCGGAGCCGCGCGAAACCGAAGCTTTCTATAATCACCTCGATCTCCTACCTACAATTCTGGATCTGGCCGGCGTTGCCAACCCAAACTCTTTTGCGATCGGCAAGAGCTTGGTGCCGGTCATAAAAGATCCGGCAACGCGGGTGCAGGATCACTTACTGTTCTCCTTTGACGACCGCTTTTTTCTCCCTTCCGGCTTTCCTGGCGGTCACCTGCGGGCGCTCGTGGAGGACGAGTGGACCTATGCGGTCTATTTCGGCCTGGACGGCAGTGGACTCGAATATGAGCTGTACAACAGAAAGACCGACCGCTGGGCAGCTCGACAACCTGCTCTTCGACACGCCCGCTGCTGACTTGAAAAGAGAATGGACGCGACTGCATCGGACCTTGACGAATCGGTTAGTCGAGACCAGCAATTTGCCGAACTCCTTCGTCTGGCCGTTTGAACCATTGATGCTTCCCAATCACTCGTAGAAGGGGAGTTTTATAACGTTGGAAATGTTCTCCATGACGCACTACAAAAGGGGTGACAAGTCCGTGACTAAATTTTCCGGTAGAAATGGCCTGAGATCAGCGCTTAAACACTCTTCGACGCGACACTTACTTTGTGGCGTGCTGGCCCTGCTGATTGCGATCATGCCGGCGGTCGCCAACCCATGCACGCGGATCACCTACGTAGGTCCGGAAAATACGGTGATAACCGGCCGGAGTATGGACTGGATGATACCGCTTTACACCAATCTGTGGGCTTTCCCGGCGGGAACTAAACGGGACGGAGCCGCCGGCGCGAACTCGATCGAATGGACCGCGAAATACGGCAGCATAATTTCCGTCGCCTACGACGCCGCCACGGCGGACGGGATGAATGACAAAGGGCTGGACGCCAACTTGCTGTATCTGGGGTCGGCGCAGTACGGTCAGCGCGATCCCGCTCGGCGGGGTCTTTCCGTCGCCGGATGGGCGCAATACGTGCTGGACAACTTCGCTACCGTGAGCGAAGCGGTGAACGCCCTCAAGGCCGAGCCATTCCAGGTAGTCGGTCCATCGATGCCCGGCGGCTACGCGCCGACCATGCACCTGTCGATCTCCGATGCCTCAGGTGATTCTGCGATATTTGAGTACCTTGACGGCAAGCTCGTCATCCATCATGGCCCCCAGTACCAGTTGATGACCAACGAACCGAGTTACGATCAACAGCTCGCACTGAATGCATATTGGAAAGATATCGGCGGCAGCGTGATGCTGCCTGGAACTGACCGCGCCGCCGATCGCTTCGTTCGCGCTTCCTACTACCTTCAGCAGGCGCCAAAGACATCGGAGGAGCGCGGTGCCGTGGCGGCAATGTTCAGCATCGTCCGCAATACATCGGTGCCTATGGGCGAGTCCCGCCCGGGTCATCCCAATCTAGCCGCGACCCTGTGGCGAACTGTCTCGGAACAGAAAAATCGGACCTATTTCTTTGAGTCCACGACCAGCCCCGACGTGTTCTGGGTTTCGATGGACAAGCTCAAACTGGGCGACGGGGCCTCGACGCTTAAGTTGGATTTGAGCGGCAATCCTGACCTGGCGGGAGATGTTGCAGGCCGGTTCAAACCTGCTACCCCATTCAAATTCCTATCGCCGGCCAAACAGTAGAATCCAGCAATCCGGCAAAATCACCGCGAGCGAACGGATCAACTGGCGCCAGCGGCAGCGTGAACTCAGCCCAATGCCAAGCCCATGGCGCAATCTCTGAATCGGCAGACTTACTCATAAGCGGGAAATCGAAGGCAGCAGAGCCAGGTCAACCTGACGTATACATCGGCGAGACCCTGGAGTACCGCTGCTAAGCCGTTCACTCGCCCGACACCTAGGGATTGAGCTACAACCCGGAGAACCACCCTCTGCTACGGGCGCCGAACCGGAGGTTGCTGACTGCTTGAATTGTTTGGTGCACGCACCTGGACTCGAACCAGGGACCTCTTGCATGTGAGTTGTGGAACCTTGCTCAACCGCCAAAATAGCCAGGTATCGCTCCGTAGCGCCACGAGATACCGAAAGCTCTGTGGCAGAAGGGTTTTCCGTACGTGAGTGAAGTGAGACCGTCGGTTACCGAGTACTATCGATTGATCTCCGACTAGGGCACAGATTCGGGCACACGGGGCACAAAATTGGGCACGGTAAATTGGACCGCGCGCTACATCCACGAAGCCTTCTGCTGATCCCAATGGCCGGTCGCGCGGTCGGCCACTTCGGGATCGGGCAGCGCCGCAGCTTGCGCATAGCCCTGACGCAGGTCCGGATCGAGAGCAGTTCCTTGGCGAGCCTCCGGTACAGGGTCGTCCATTCGGGCGGCGTTGGCGGCAACAGACCTGGACGACCCACGCTGACGCCTTCCGTCGAAGACTCCCACGAGCGCACTGCGAAGGAGAGCGGCATCCAGTACCATGAACTGCTTCGCGAGGACAAGATCGAGCTCGCAATCGGTCGGGTTGTCTCACATGCCCTTCCAAACAGTCATTCATACCGATTCGTTACGTAACATCCCAAGGAACCAAAGGCCTTTTGTTGAGGCGGGCGATGGTCGCCAACCCACTCCAAACGAGCCCATGGCACTTGTGGGCTGGAATCTGCTGAGAGAAATCTATGGTGACCTGCCCAATCTGTGAAAAGCCCGCCAACCCAGCACCCCTCGGTACATTCATCTTAAACGGCGTTCTGTATCACGAAGCGTGTATCCCGGATTGCGAAAAATGCCATAAAGCAGTTTCGCATTTCAATTGCACGCGTATCTGGGACAACGATCCGCCGAATAAGGCATGGAAGGCGCACCATAAGCGTTGTCCAGCAAACTGAACAAGAAATAGCCCGCTCAGGTTGAATGACTCAGAAAACAGGAGAAGAGGGATGGGTAGCGCTAAGAAGACGAGCCCAGCAGCGAGAGTATGTGTGCGGTGCGGCTGCACCGACAAAAAACCATGCGTAGTGGCGCTCCTGGTGAACGATGCGGCAGGACATCAAACAGAACTCAGAAGCTCGGCCTGCTTCTGGCCGTCCGCGACCGCAGTGACCTGCAGCACATGCGTCGCAATCGCCGCCCCTAAGGTCATCGACTACGAGTCGCCGCTGAAGCGACCGATCTAGCAGGAAGCCAATTCTTCCTCGACTTCTGGGCAGGGAAATCTCTTGCTAGTCAGGTCCGGCCTGATCCCGGAGACGGGGTCTGAGGTGAACCGCTCTCCGCGTCCAAATTCCCTGATCATCTGGATAAAAACGGGGAATTTCGGACCTGGACTACTAGAGCAGTCAGTCTCGAAGTGTGGATTTTCCGGTCCGTTGAGCGAGTAGTGATGCCAGCCTTTTTATGCAGGGAATTTGGTGGACGCGATCTGGAAATCCGTGGACTTGCGCGCCCAAACCGTGAGATTCGGTCATCTCCGAGACCATTATCGGTAGTTGCTGGGTGACCGATCGGCTATCGTCGATGCGGGCGCTCAATGAGACCAGGCAAAATTCTCTCTTATGTCCCGATCCTCAACAGCAATCCACGAAGCGTTCAAATCGAAATCCGGTGTTCGGTCTGTGTCCGCGCAGACTCGTTGATTTTAACGCTTCTCGACGCGGAAGATTTCCAGCAGCGGCAGCGTGACTTTTATTTCGTCTGTTCCAGGCACCAACGTTTGCAATCGGATTGACGCAATACGCTCTGGGGACCGAGGGTCGCCAGGGTCAGCCCGGTTGAACCCCATTTTTTACTGTGCTTGCAAAAGCGCAGGGCGGCATACCACTCGCGCTGTCGCTTTTTATTCCTACAATTGCCGCCCCCCTTTGTCAGCGCGAGAATCCCGCACTGCACAATCCGATCGTGACGGACTGTTGACTAAAAGGCCGGCACCGTCTGACTAAGTGCTGGCACAAATATAGGAAGCGTCGGATGGAGTGGCCTGTTTTGAAAAGTGAAGTGGCTTTTAACTTGGGGAGGTATTGCAGTATCCGTGGTTCGGCGATAGAGAAATTCTTATCTCGACACGTAGGATTCCAACAATGGCTTTTGAAGGATTCCTGTTGCTGGTCGGTACCTTCCTTATTCTAGCGATTGGTTTTTGGAGAGCAGCGGAACGGCCAAAAGATGCAGGTAGCGGCTCGCTAGCGAGCAAGCTGTCAGAACTTCATAAAGTCTAGGCGACCTGTTCAGAGCGCGCGCGGCTGCATTCCGCCTTCACCGACCGGCCTTACTTTGTCTCATTTTAGTAGCTTGCCGATCGTAAGGTGGATTCTTGCCATCCCCAAATACCGGAAATAGCAACTCCGCCCGGTGAAAACCACCGCGGCGTCGTTTGGGTGTAAGCGGCCAGTACCCTGCACGGAAAATAAGCGCCAGCTGAACGATTCTGATCATAGATAGTCTGGCTATCACGGCAATTCTCTTCATGTAACTGGAACTCAGATTCGGAGAGCAGCGAAAACCCCAGGGCCCGAGGCGGAAGCCGTCCATTCGCCTCCCAGTCTGGTCAGGCGAAGTTCCACCCTGGCCCAGCCGAAAACAGCAGAAAAGTGTCGCTGCGAATTCTGGAGCGCCCAGCGCATCGCGAAACTAAGCGGTACTACTTTAGGACACTGACAACTGCGTCAGAGGTATCCTGATCTCAAGGAAACCGCCTGAGAGCTAGAGGTTAGTTGAGGTTGGAAGAGGAGGTTGAATCACCCTGGCCCTCGAAGAAGTGGAAGCGCCTCTGAATCAAGCGCTGAATTACCGCAAAGATCATGGCGGTAGACACACCGAACATCAGCATTCCGTCAGCCGCTGCAAGGGGTCCTAACAATATCCAGCGGGCCGGTATCGTGGTGCTATCTCCCAGAGTCGTGTAGCAGACTGCCGAATGATAAAAGGCCGCAGCGAAGCCGGAAAACTCGCCGCAGAGGTCGAACGTCAGCGCCCACATCCCGATCTCGACGAGGTGGCTGGCGAGTGCCAGCAGCGTAACGGCTGTCACAAACGTCATGTCCGTCCAGAAGCGAACACCGACACGGGGCCGCTGCAGATCGCGCCGAACCTCGGTGATGACTATTCCCAGCATCAGCGCATGAACGACGATGGTGCAGAAGATCGTCGCAATGCCGACGAGTAGAGGACTCAACACCGATATCCAATTTGAAGGAGCCATATGCAATCTCGATATCCGACATCAGCTAGCGGTCAACCTTACGCCCTTGGCTCATCGGCAAAAATTCAGCGTTCGCCGAAGGTTTCGCAGGCCAGAGGTCATGACTTTGTGGCACTACCCTATATGACGTGCCGCACAAAAAAGGCCGGCGGGATTAGATGATCCCGCCGGCCGGAGCGTCAAAAGCTCGAGCTGAGATTTACTGCATCATGCCGACCTCGGCCGCCTTCACCACGCCTTCCGTGGTGAACCAGGCCTTGTCGACCGCGCCCATGTTGATGTACCAGCATTCGCGCTCCTGCGTCTCCATCGACGGCAGATAGCACATCGTGGCCTGCGAGGACTGCACGTCGGTCGACGTCGCGCCGACGATGAACTCGCGCTTGAACGGATAAATCGCGATCTTCGCATCCGGCACCGGGCGGTCGCGATAAGCGGCAAAGTAGATGTGGTTCTGCCATAGTTCGCCCTTGCGATCGTAGGTGTCGATGTACGGCTCAAACCACATTTCCGAGTCCATGTAGATGAGAGTCTTGCCATGGAGAAAAACCGTGGTCTCCTCGCTCATCCGCGGGGTCACCTCGATCACGTACATGTGGCGCATCTCCCAGATTTCGGGGCAGGCACTGCCGCCGCCGTCAGTCGGGCAGCGGTGCTCGGGTACAAACTCGGCGCGTACGCACGCCAGCATGTTGCGCTCACCGACGAATTTATAGTTGTATTCCTCGATCTTGGCGTTGAAGCCCGAATAGTGATCCGGGTCCCAGGTCTCTGGTCCGGTCGCGGCCGAGTTTATACTCTCATCGAGGCGGCGCAGGCGGCGCGAGCCGGCCTCCCAGGTCCAGGTGTCATCGGCGCGCTTCGGATCCGCGTAGCGATAACGCAGCAGGCTGGTGCCGCGCCCGGTTGCCGGGGCCAGTTCCGGTCCCAGGTAGAACAGCCACAGGCGGTTGTTCTTCTTGAAGTCCGGATCGGTCGGCAACGGCTCGACCTCGGTGCGTCCCACCTGATCGTAGCCCGCGTAGTGGCCGATTTGATAATAGACGATTGGGAAAAACGGCTTGTTGAGCCCGGTGTATTCGCTGTCGCAGTCATAAAAGCGCAGGTCGTAGTCGTCCGACGAAATCGGGCGGAATACGTTGTTCCAGATGATCTTGGTCGCCGCGAACGGATCGTTCGGGTCGATCAGCGGGAACGGCTGGCCCGCGACGTATCCGAGAACCGTGCGATGGTCCGCAGACAGGCTAACCTGCTCCGAATATTTCTCGGTCGCGTCCTTGTACGGAGGCGGCCAGTCGATGCGCTGCGTCGGAACGATCTTCATCGTCATTCCGCGCTGCACTTTGTATAAGATGCCGGGTGATATCAGGTCGCGCACCTGGTTCGCCTTGTCGGCGGTGATGAAGTCGCCCGGTTTCACCTGCGCGCGCGCCGGCGTTCCTAGAGAGAGCGAAAGGGCGATCCCTATCGCCACCAACAGACCATATCCCCACGAGCTTTTCCTCGCAGACATGAAAGTCTCCTCGCCGTTGAATGAGATTGACTTATTTCCGCTTATGACTGAGTTCTAAGCTGGCCTAAGTATTTGACCTGATGGTCGCGGAAAGTCAAACATACTAATCTCAATCGATCGAGAAATTCGGAGGATCGACGCGGAATAGCGCAAGGAACACGAGCGAGACTACTACAATTTAACCGTGCTGAGACAAATTAGTACGAGCCCTTGGACACATCAAGGAATCGACGGAGCTCATTAGAAATGTGCATGACCGAGGGAGAGCAACTAATTACTGAGAGATCCATGAAAATAACCAATAGAAGATGAAATAGCAATGGAGAGCGCCTAATTTATTCAACAACAGTGGAATACCTGTCCCTACTGAAAATTCCGTCTGAACCGGAATTCGAGCGGGTGCGAGAATCGTTGTCGAATTGATACGTTCAATGAGAGGGACTCCGATCCGAACCACAAGCGGACCCACGCCTGATCGAGATCAAAAAACTTTCGGACACATAGATCCTCAGACACCGGCGTACGACCGCCGCGCAACTAATGGTGAGCAGAAATCCGAAGCAAATCAGGCGGCGAGACGTTCGTAGCGATGATGCAAGCCACCGACTTTTGGGATCACGACGACCCTGCCGACGCTGCCATGCTGAATCGGGCGGGATAGGGGACAATCCTTGTCGAGCGAGAGATGCGTGCGTGTGCGTTGGTAATAGTCGACGTACGAGGACAGGACGCGGCGCAGATAGCGCTCGTTGAAGATCACGATGTGATCGAAACACTCGCGGCGAATCGAGCCGATCACGCGCTCGACGTATGCGTTCTGCCACGGGGAGCGTGGCGCCGTGATGACTTCAGTGATGCCCATCGCTTCGAGCCGATTGAAGAAGTAGGACCCATACGATGTATCTCGATCGCGCAGGAGCGCGGAGCGGTGTCCCACGGGAATGCTTCGGTTACCTGGCGCGAGAGCCAAGCAGCAGTCGGATGCTCGGTTACAGCCGTGCGTACGATGTTCCTTCGATCGTGCGCCAGAATGATCATGACGTAGAGCAGCTGAAACGAGGCGGACGCCACAACGAACATATCGATCGCAGCGATGCCGTCGGCGTGATTGCGCAGAAAGCTGCGCCAGGCTGGGGAAGGCGCACCTCGCCTTCGGACCATATACTTGGCGACCGTAGCCTGGCTGACATCGATGCCCAGCTTGAGCAGCTCGCCATGGATCCGAGGTGCACCCCAGAGCGGATTGGAGTCGCTCATCTGTCGAATCAGATCACGAATCTCGCGATCCACCGACGGCCGCCCGGATCTGGAGCGCCAACGCCAAAAGAGAGGGAATCCCTGACGGTGCCACTGGACGACTGTGGCTGGCTTGACCAGCACCATCACTTCCAAACAGCGTGGCCACAATCGGTAGAGCAAGACCCATAGCAAGCCGTCGAAACTAAACCGCCGGAGACGACCCGGCCGCTGGCGCCGAAGAACATTTAGCTGGTGACGCAGGGCCAGGTTCTCTAGTTCCACAACCACCCGACTACGGATTCGAGGGGCGACAAAAGAAATGACGGATCGCTCGAAAGGTTTATGGATGCCGCGACATTAGGGCGGTGATCCCCAAAACTCTAGACTTTTCGCTACTATCGGAGTTTTCAGTAGGCACAGTAGGACGTTTCCTGTTCACGCCACTCGCCCTCGCAGTGGTATTCGCGATGATCACCTCGTACCTGCTGTCGCGCACGCTGGTCACTGCCATGGCCCGCTATCTGCTGCCCGAAGACCACGAAGAAAGCCACGGCGACGGATTATGGGGCCGCTTTCTCGACGGCTTCGAGCGCGGGTTCGAGCGATTGCGTACCAGCTATCGCGCCGCGTTGACTGCCTTCATGGCGCACAAGACGCTGTCACTGACCTGCGTGGCGTTGATGATTCTCGCCTCGGGATTGCTGCCCCCGGTCGTCGGCGAGGATTTCTTCCCCGCAGTTGACGCCGGCATGATGCGACTTCACGTGCGTGCCCCCACCGGTACCAGAATCGAGGATAGCGAGTATATCGTCGACCGGATCGAGCGCTCGATTCGGAAAATCATCCCGCCGAGCGATCTCGAAACCGTGAGCGACAACATCGGTGTGCCGTTTTTTTATAACCTGGCCTTTTACCAGACCGACAGCATCGGAGCGATGGACGCCGACATCATGATTCAGTTGAAGGAGAAGCATCGGCCGACTGCGATGTACGAGGACCGCATCCGACGCGATCTCGCGCGCGAGTTTCCAGGCGCTACGACTTACTTCCAGGCCGCCGACATCATCGCGCAAGTTTTGAACTTCGGACTCTCGTCTGCAATCGACGTCCAGGTCTCAGGCAACGATCTGGACTCGGACTACGCAATCGCCAGTTGGATGGAGAAGCAGATGCGCAACATCCCGGGTGTGGCCGATCTGCGGATCGCCGAGCCGCTCGATTATCCAGCGTTCAAGGTGGACGTGGATCGGAACAAGGCGCTCGAACTGGGGATCACCGAAAATCAGGTAGCATCGAGCTTACTCACCACGCTGGACGGCAACTCGCTAATCCAGCCGACTTTCTGGCTCGATACCCATAACGGCGTGAACTATGACGTCATCTCGCAGGCTCCAGAGCACCTGGTCAATTCGGTCGCCGCCCTCGGCAATATTCCGCTCAGCACGCCGGGCGTATCAGGTCTTAACGGGAATACGCCGCAGTTGCTGAGCAACCTAGCCACCATCTCTCACAGCGTTGATCCGGCCGTAGTCGAGCACTACACGATACAGCGCGTGATCGACGTGAACTGTGCGGTGGCCGGACGCGATTTGGGAAGCACCAGCGCCGCCGTGCAGCGGGTCATCAACGGACTCGGCAAGCTCCCGCCGGGGACGAAGGTCACGATCCGAGGGCAGAGCCAGGCCATGCGGCAGTCCTTCACGACACTCGGGGCAGGGATCGTTCTCGCGATCATTCTCGTATATCTGCTGATGGTCGCGAATTTTCAGTCGTGGCTTGAGCCGCTGATCATACTGACGGCGGTGCCGGGCGCACTTGCAGGCGTGCTGTGGATGCTGGCGCTGACGGGCACGACCATCAATGTTGAGTCGCTGATGGGTGCGATCATGGCGGTCGGTGTGGGCGTGGCCAACGGCAACCTGCTCGTTATCTTCGCCAACGATTTGCGCGGGGAGGGTCGTGACGTGATTACGGCCGCGATCGAAGCTGCCGTCACGCGGCTTCGTCCGATCATGATGACCGCGCTCGCGATGATTCTGGGAATGTTACCGATGGCGCTGGCGCTGGGCGAGGGATCAGAACAAAGCGCGCCGCTCGGTCGTGCGGTCATCGGTGGCCTCCTTGTCGCCACCATGATGACACTGTTCGTCGTGCCGACCGTGTACTCGATTTTCAGCGGCCACGTGAAACCGAAGCGAGAACGCGACGCCGAGGTCGCCGCCGCCAAATCGCTTCGTTTTTCATCGCTTTAAGGAGGTTTCCGATGGGAGCCCCACAAGACAATTCGAGTTCATTGCGCCTGCCACGCGGTGCTGTTCGTCTCGTCGGATGGTCTGTTGCAGTGATGCTGGTCTTTGCGGTGAGCGTTGGCTTGGTGTGGGCGCGCAGCCTGCAAATCCGCAGTCAGGGCATCCTTCTACAACAATCCAACGCTCTCGGCCCTCGGGTGCTGGTGATCGAGTGGAGCAACCGGCCCGCCGTCGGCGCGTCTCATTACCAGCGAGCATCCACGGCTACATCGAGACGCCGATCTACGCGAAAACCCCCGGCTACTTAAAGGCGATTTACGTCGATAAGGGCGATCGCGTACACAAGGGCGAGGTGCTGGCGATCCTCGATTCGCCCGAGCTCGACAAGCAGGTTGCAGATGCAAAGGCCAACTACTGGCTGCAGAAAGTTACCGACGGACGCAATCAGACGCTGGTCGCCCAGCAGGTTATTCCGCAGCAGATGGCCGACAACTCGCACGCCGCCATGCTTCAGGCCAAGGCTGCTTATGAGCAGTTGTTGCCGCTGCAATCGTACGAGGTCATCCGTTCCGAGACCGATGGCATTATCGCTGCTCGCGACGTCGATCCCGGCGCGCTGATTCCCCAAGTGACGACGCCTGGGAGCAGCATCTCCATCGTGGACCTCGCAACGCTTTATCCGCTTCGTGTCTATGCCGACGTTCCGCAGGACCTTGCCGCTTTGGTGAAGGACGGGGATCCCGCGAGCGTATCAGTGACCCAATACCCCGGGCGCACCTTTGGCGGCACTGTCACACGCCATCCAGACGCTCTAACTCAAGATACGCGCACCATGCGGGTCGAAGTCGATCTGCCGAACAAGGATGCCGCACTGTATCCCGGGATGTACGCGACTCTCACGCTGAACGTTGGGTCGTCCGATATCGCGCCATGGGTCCCCGACGATGCTCTCATCTTCCGCGGCGGCGATGCCTTCGTCCCCGTCGTTCGAAAAGACCGTATTCACCTCGCTAGAATGGCGCTCGGCAACGACGATGGACGCGAGGTGCAAGTCGCAAGCGGACTCTCCAAAGATGATCTGATCGCGGTGAATGTCGGCCAAGGCGTCGAAGAGGGAGATCCTGTACAACCTGTCTTTCCTGCCGGTGTTCAGTAGAAACGATCGCTGGAGCGATTATTTGTCATCCTCGGCGGCGACTCCGCTGGGAGCCGCCCCACGAGCGCTCCGTAAACTCCGCGTCGCGGCCCCACTCCGCACCCCAACTCCGCCTGCGATCTCCGCTTCGCCGCCGCTCTCATTGGTGGCGTTCTCTGCTCTAGATACCGTGGAGTCCGATCAAGCGTTTTTGTGACCGGCAGCGCCGGCGTTGTCGGCACAAAATGCCCAGAGGAGTCTTTCGATAGACCGTGGTCCTCGTGCCAGAGATTGGCGCCCTCCGCTGGTGTTCGGGAGCTCGGAGGTTCTACAGCGGAGCTAAGAGATGCCAGCGCGCTGCTCGAGGAAGTGAGCGCCTAGCCCAGATGCTCGCTTAGGCGGGCTTTCGATTCCCGGCGCGCTTGCGAAGGTTGCGCATCGGCAGCAACAGGAGGAATCGTAACGAGAAATCAGTGCTCCGATTCGTCACATATGAGGGGAGGCGAGGGTGAAGGAAAGCTGATCTCCTGCCGCACCTGCCCAGGAATTTCGCGTGGCTAATCTTGCTTAGCTAGCCGCTCTATCTTGGCTCCGATGCGCGCTGGGGCAGGACGCTTACTCGGCGATTCGCTTCGAGTGTCCGATCCAGTAGCGATCCTTGATCAGCCGCTTATAGAGCTTGCCGGTCGGATGGCGCGGCAGCTCCACATCGAAATCAATTGTCCGCGGACACTTGAACGCGGACAGGTGCGCGAGGCAGAAACCGATCAGCTCCGCCTCGAGCGCCGGCCCGGCCTGCTTGATTTCGACCGGCTGCACCACGGCTTTGACTTCCTCGCCAAAATCCTCGTTGGGCACGCCGAACACAGCGACGTCCTCGACTTTCGGATGAGTCGCGAGCAGGTTCTCCGCCTCTTGCGGATAAATGTTCACGCCGCCGCTGATGATCATGTTGGCCTTTGCGATCGGTCAGGTAGAGATAGCCGTCGCTATCGAGATAGCCGATATCGCCGAGCGTCCACCATCCCTTGTCGTTGCGCGAGCTTTTCGTTTTCTCGGGATCGTTGTGATACTTGAATGTGCCGCCGCCTTCGAAAAAATCGTCCCCGCTTCGCCGCTCGGAAGCTCAGCTCCGTCATCGTCGACTATGTGTACCTTCCCGACCAGGGGTTTGCCCACCGAGCCCTTATGCAGCAGCCACTCCCCGCTGTCGATCGCGCAAAACCCGTTGCCCTCGGTCCCCGCATAATACTCGTAAATTTTCGGCCCCCACCATTCGATCATCTGTTCCTTGATCGCGATTGGACACGGCGCGGACGCATGGATGACCACCTTCAAGCTCGAATGATTGTACTTACGGCGCGTCGGCTCCGGCAGCTTCAGCATCCGGATGAACATCGTCGGCACCATCTGCGTATGCGTCACTCGGTACTTCTCGATAAGCGCGAGCGACTGTTCCGCGTCGAAGTGCTCCATGACGATCACGGTGCCGCCAATCCGATGCACCGCCATCGTGAACTGCAGCGGGACCGAATGATAAAGCGGCGCCGGCGACAGGTAGATCATCTCGGGAGAAGCCTGATAGAGCCCGGCCAGCAGCATGCCGAGAGGATTCGGCGCGCCCAGCGGCTGCTGGGTTAGCCGATGCTTCACGCCTTTGGGCTTACCGGTGGTGCCCGACGAGTATAGCATCGCGGCACCTTCGGTCTCGTCGGCAATCGGAGTCGTTGGTTGCGAGCCAACCGCATCCTCCCACGATTCATAATTCACGACTGCGCCGTCCATCATGTAGCGCTCGATGCGACCCGGAATCATATTGGCCGCGTCCATCTGGCTTGCGACGTCGGCCATCGCGTGCGTTGTGATGAAAACTTTCGCGCCCGAGTCATTTACGATGTAGGCGGCTTCCTCCGCCGTCAAACGCGAGCTGATCGCCGTGTAGTAGAGGCCCGAGCGCTGCGCTGCCCAGAGCACCTGATGGTAACGGGGATGATTCTCGGCGAACAACGCGATTCCGTCTCCGGGGCGAAGTCCAAGCGAGCGGAATAGATTCGCGGCGCGATTCGACTCATCGTCGAGCTCGCGATAAGTTACAACCTTGCCGGTCGCCGCCATGATGTAAGCGGCCTTGTCAGGATTGCTTTTGGCGTGAATTCCGGGATGCATCAGTTGTCGAATCGTTCGGGCCTGACCTTGTAAATCACTGTCCGTGGCGCCGCACGCTGGACACTGCCGCTGCTCGGAGCCAGCGAGATGGTCGGCTGTGTGTGCACAAATGCGCGCAGCGGGTCGTCGGCCGGATCTGTCACCTTGAATTGAGGAATCGTCTTCACCATTGCCTCACCTACTATCATACGAATCGATGTCATCGGGAAGGAGAACCGATTCGCCGCCCGCCTGCCATTTGATCTTGATCAGTGTCCGGCCGAGGTTCTCGATGGTTCGTATAATTGAGAGCGGCTCGTGTGGCATGTGCACCTCGCCAGTCCGCGGATCGCGAACCATTCTTTGCAGAGTTGCTGTCATCTCACCTCTCCTCTTAGGTCTCTCGTGTCTCGCTAAAAGACCGCCGAAACTTTCTCATGGCTTTGACGGCGACCGCCGTTTTCTGAAGAGACCGTGGGAATCGCATCTTTACAACGAGAGCGGTGAAAAACGGATCCTGTCGCGTGCTGCTATATCCGGCGAACCGCACAACAATCGGTTATCGGCCGAAAGCTGACCTCCGCCGCGCAGACCTCAAGCGGCCTCCGAATTTGTGCCTCTATCGAAGTTTCTGGGACCTGCGGGCGGAGCCGCGATCGCAACCATTCAACAGGTCTTGCGAATAGTGCGATTATCATCCGACTGGCCTTGGGACCAGCTAGCTCAATTGCGAAGTGGCCAAGCGCTGCGTTTACGTGCCGGAGGCCGAAACTCCGAAACAACATCTGTACGCTATTGATAAGGATCACCAGGTTCATCATTTTCAAACCACCTGCTCTACCCGATTTAGTTTGGCCAAGGTTTCCGTCAGCGTTCGGGTGGCCTCGCAAATCGCGAGACCTTTGGCCGTTCGCGAATTGGTTTTTATCGTCATCATCCATGATGTCGCACTCTTCACATCGTCGGTCTTTGTATATACAAAACTCGGACCAAAAAGCTTTTTCGATCGCAACTGCCCCCTTTGATTACGTCACCCGAATCGCGCCGGATCGATTTTCCAGAATCGGCTGGTGGGCCGCGAAATCAGCTGAGTAGCAACATGGCCGACCTTGACAGTTGACGAGAGGCGAATGCATGCATATACAATGAGTATGACCCTAGATGCCAAAAGTCTGGATACCAAGAGTGTCGAAGGCGTATGCGTCGGTGGTTGCGTGCGCAAGCTGAATCGGATGGTCAGCGCGATCTATGACGGCGCGCTGGCAAACGCCGGATTGAAGACCAGCCAGTTCAGCGTGCTCGTTTCGGTCGCCAATCGAAAACAGGCTCGGCCGGCGGAACTGATAAAGCATCTCCAGTTGGATGAATCTACGCTCAGCCGCAATGTAGAGCGGATGTGCGCCAGAGGCTGGCTGCGGCTCGTACAAGACGCGGATCGCCGTAGCCATCTGATCGAAGTAACCGACAAGGGCCAGGCGTTGATTCGCAAATGCCTTCCGGCTTGGCAGAAGGCTCAAGCAGAAGTCAGTCGGCGCCTCGGCACAGACACTGTCGCGGACTTGTGGTCCGCCCTTCGCAAACTAAGCGCACGAAATTAGTCCACGTCTGACGAAATGAAATTCGCCCGCGAGGATCATCTTTTTCGCCGCGCGATCGCGGGAACGCTATTTGGGGAAGAGCGCGCGGAGTATCGAGGGCAGGACCTCACTGTCATAGCGCTCGACGTGTGAGTCTAGCGTCCGGGCCAACGCCAGCAGCGTTTGCGTGAAGGTGCGGGGGAGCGAATTTTCATCGCGCTTCAAGGGGCGGGAGATTGGAAGTCCCTTGAGGTCATTAGGGTCGAGTATTTCCTTGGCTACGATCGGTCTACCGGGGAACCGTCCCGATCATTGTCCGCAGGAGTCGGTCGGATCACCCTCTACGTGGAGCCATCGAAGCAAGAGGATCTACCCGAATCTCGAAATCCAGGCCAGCCCTTCGCCTCCGTGACCCAAGTTGAGGCGGCGGGGTTTGCTGTCGTCCCCTGAGAACGCGGAAGGAGGGCCAAGATTTCGGGAGCGAGGTTCACACGGAGGAGGTTACTGCGCGCTCCGCACTAGGCGGAGGGCGGCAGCGGAAAGGAGAATTCCAGCCCGGCTTTCCTCGAACTTAAGCGACGATGTCATAGCCAAACCACGGACCCTGTCCAATCAAGCTGGCAGAAAGCACACCGCGTGAACCGCGCGCGGAAAGAAGATCAGCGAACTGCGCGATGATACCGGCAATCCCCGATTCTCCAGTCCCCTTTGATCGCCTGAACCCGCGCACACGGGCGAATCTTGTGCACTTCTGCGGAGAATGCCCGACGTCGAGGACTGCATGGTGGAGCGGGTGGATTAGAAACATAGGTGTTCGGCTCGATAAATTGCACGAGCTCGTCGCGCTCCTCGCCGGCTCGATCGTTCCCATCGAGGCCAACTCTGGTCGATCGCGGCGCCGGCTCCCCCTGATCGGCGTTGATGAAAACTCCGCCGGCCGTCAGGTACTTGAAAATATCGGAGAGATGCTGATTTCAGCTGTCGAGCAAATGCCGGCTCGATCGCGGTGGCTAACCGGCTTGGTAGGCTCCGCTGACGTTCCGGGGGGCGCGGTTGCGCGCGGCAGGGCGTCCGTGCGATGCATCACATAATCCGCTATCACGGAGGCACAGTCATGCCGCAGGAATTCCGCCGAATCGTCACCGGACATGACGCCGAGGGAAAATCGATTATCATAAGCGACGGGCCGCCGGCCCCGATCGCAGAATTCTGGGTCACTGACGGCGCCCCCGCCGACAACTCGACTCCGAGCGACGCCGCCAACCGTCCACGAAAACTCGAGCCGCCGCCCAACGGCAGCAAGTTCCGCTTTTTCATGGTCGAGCCCGAGAACTCAAGTATCCCGACCGCGCAGCGCGAGGAGATGGCAGCCCGCCGGTTCGAAGCGATGGGAGCGTCACATTGTCGCGTCGACACCCGACGCCATCCGGCGATGCACAAGACGAGCACGGTCGATTACATAATCCTGCTCTCGGGCCAGGTAACGATGCTACTCGACAAGGCCGAGGTCGACCTGAAGCCATTCGACGCCGTGATTCAGCGCGGCACCAACCATGCGTGGGTGAACAAAGGCAAGGAGCCGGCGCTGCTGGTGGCGGTGCTGATCGACGCGAAGCCCGTCTAGGAGAGCGAAACATGGGAACAAACGTATCTGCGGTCCTGAAGCACGAGGTCATTTTGTCGTCACTGTCGCGCCGCAGCAGACCGTCGCCTCGGTCGTCAAGGTGCTCACCGAAAACCGATCGGAGCCGCGCCGGTGATCCATGAGCAAGCTCAACTCATAGGCATCATCTCCGAGCGCGACATCATCCGCGCGATGTCAGTACATGCGGACGCGGTGCTTACACTTCCGGCCGAGCATCTGATGACCCGTGACGTTAGGACTTGCTCGTCCGAGGACCAACTCGTCGAGATCATGCAGGTGATGACGCTCCAGCGTATCCGGCATTTACCAGTTGTTCAGAATGGAGCACTTCAGGGAATAGTCGGCATCGGTGATGTCGTGAAGCAGCGTCTCAAAGAGGTCGAGTCCGAAGCGGAGGACCTCAGGAGGTATATGCGCTCGCCGTAGAGGCAACGGTCTGAACAATGGTGCGAGTGTCCTCGAGATCGCCAAGAGGGCCGACCGCCTGTTCGAGGAATAACTTTCAACTCGTTAGATGGAGGTGAGCCATGGCCATCACGCTGAATCACACGATCGTACCGGCGCACGACAAGGAGGCGTCGGCGAAGTTTTTCGCGCACATGTTCGGGCTCAAGTACGAGGGCGCCATGGGCCATTTTGCGCCGGTCAGAGTCAACGAAACGCTCGCGCTGGATTTCGACAACTGGGACCACTTCGAGATGCACCACTACGCTTTCCAGGTGAGCGACGCGGAGTTCGACGCGATCTTCGGTCGAATCAAGGAGGCCGGCATTCCGTATGGAAGCGGTCCATTCTCACAACAGGATATGCAGATCAACGCTCGGCGTGGCGGGCGCGGCGTCTATTTCAAGGACCCTAACGGCCACGTACTCGAGCTTCTGACCCGGACCTGATCGGTGAACCCGACCGGTAAAAGAATCCAGGCATCTATGTCGCGATCCCGCCGCCCGCCGGCGAAAAGCCTCGCTGCTGGGCTGTCTGATTCTGCCAGCCATCAGACGGGGGCTGTCAGGTGCGTCCCGACGTCCTCCACGTGACCGCGCGACGGGGCAACAACTGCGCGAGCGGGTTCCGAGGCATTCTCGCGACACCGGAATTTAAGGTTAACCACGGACATCGTACCGAACTGAATGCGAACTGATTCTCTGCAAGAGGCTAGCCGATTTCGACCCGAAATATCTCCAACAATTACGCCCGTTTTCCTCCTGGTAGACTTCTCGCGACACCGATGTCTCTAATCCGCCCCGCTCCACCAGCCAGTCACAGCGAAACGCTTTATCTCCGGATTGCCCGTTGGCGGCAATAATGACACCCCATCTCCGAGTCTCGCTGATGTTACGCTCCCTCCATGAGCGGTAGGATTTAGCGGTAAATGATAATGAAGGAGTCGGCATGCCAACATACGTCATCGGCGCTAGATTGACCGGGAACAGTACCAGGGGCGACCAGAGCTTCGCGCAGCAGGTGGAGGCTCTCGGCCGGGTGCGGCAGCAATACGGCGGCCTTCTGATCTCGGCCTACGTGACGTTCGGTCGCTACGATCTATTGTTTATCGTGGAATATCCAGACCAGAAATCCGCACTAGCTGCGGTTGAAACCAATCTGGCAAAAGGCCTGTTTACCCTCGAAGTCGAGGAAGCTATTGCACTCGACGATTTTCTAAAGGTGAAAGACTGAGAAAACCGCTGAACTCCTCGCCGACATCGGAAATGAACGTTTGGAGTCCAGCCTCGATTTTTCTTGCATGGTGCGCTCTCCCGTTGTGTTTAGCCAGTTTGCAATCCTCGGCCGGACCGACCGCGTCTCTGACTCCCTGATTGGTTTTCACCAAGGAGGGACCGGATGAAGGCGTATCAGCTTACAAAATGGCAGGCGGTCGGCGAGGTGCGCGATGTGCCGGTGCCGAACCGCAGGCCAGGCAGGTGCTGGTGAAGATTGGCGGCGCCGGCGCGTGTCATTCCGACACTCTTCCGATCCTGGTGGTACGATCCATGGAAGGTTGCCATGGTGAAAGCGTCCTTCGGTCCCCAACGTTGACGTGGCGGAAACGCACGGATTACGATCTACTTCTGCAAAATCAGAGCCTCATTCAACCTATTGATTTTCCGCCGGCCACAGCGACTCGATGAAACACTCGACTCCCTATGATGCCTTGTCCAAGATTTCCCAGCCATCCGGTCGGCGCGATGAAATGGAGCCACGTCTGCTCGTGATGTCGAATCGCGCGCCGATCAGACTGGTCAAGGAAGGCGGGCGCGAACGGATCGAGCCAACTGTAGGCGGAGTCGGCACCACGTTTCTTCGTCTGCTCGAGCGACACGGTGGACTTTGGATCGCATGGTCCGGAGGACAGCATCGCCCCGGCTCGGTCCTAATGCCGCCCAACGCGCCTCGGTTTGCGATGTTGCTGACGCGATTAAGCGAGCGAGACGTATCGGGCTATTACTACGGAGTGTGTAACCGCGCACTATGGCCATTGATGCATTTCATGGTGTCCAAGTGCGTATTCGACACGGCGCATTGGGAATCCTACTGCCGGGTGAATCGAATGTTTGCCGCGACGGCTGAAGCGGAGTCTTCGCGCTTCGACGTTGTCTGGATTCAGGATTTTCACTTGGCGCTGGTGCCGGGGTTCCTGCGCGAAAAACATTTCGTATTGCCGATCGGTCTTTTCTGGCACGTTCCGTGGCCGCCGGAGCAGATGTTCCGAATTTTCCCGTGGCGCCGCGAATTGCTGCTCGGCATGCTTGGTAGTGACTTGGTTGGATTTCACACCCGGCCGTACGTAAAGCACTTTCTGGATTGCTGCGAGCGAATTCTTGGCTACGAAGTCGATCGCGAAACCGGCACGGTGTATCACGATTCACGCACCACCAAAGTGGGCGCATTTCCGCTCGGCATCCCCGCCGACTACTTCGTCGAACAATCGACAACGGCCTCGGTTCGCGGGCGCGCGCGACGTATCCGCAAAATGCTGCGTACGCCGATTGTGATCCTGAGCGTCGATCGGCTCGACTACACGAAGGGTATCCTCGAGCGGCTGCTGGCCTTCGAACGATTCCTTGAATTGAATCCGCGATACCGGAGGCAGGTCACGCTGGTGCTGATCGCGGTGCCGTCGCGCACCAAGGTCGCAGAATATGCGACGCTGAAACGGCAACTCGACGAAATGGTAGGCCGGCTGGTGGGGCGCTTCTCATCCGACGGATGGGTTCCGATCCGGTATCTATATACTCAGTTCAGAGCGGAGGAATTGATTGCCTATTACCAGGTTTCAGATATTGCACTAGTAACTCCGCTCCGCAACGGAATGAATCTCATTGCCAAGGAATACATAGCGTCGCAAGTGAACGACAGCGCGGTGCTGATCCTGAGTGAGTTTGCCGGTGCCGCTGCCGAACTTACCGAAGCGTTGCAGGTCAATCCGTACGATATGGATGAGATGGCCGCGAAGATTAAACAAGCGATCGAAATGCGGGTTGAAGAAAAGCAGAAGCGCTTTCATCGTATGCGCAGCCAGGTGGAGACCAACAACCTTGATGCATGGTCGGACGATTTTCTTGGCACGTTGCTGAAGAGGCGGCCGCTTGTCACGCAAAGAACCGTCAGCGCGAGCGCGTGACGCCGCTCCAACTCCGCTGCCGCACGGGATGCTGGCGAAAATTGCGAGACGACGCGGAATTCTGCTGTGTCTAGACTACGACGGCACGGTCTCCGAAATTACGCCCGCCGCCGCGAGCGCGCGACCGGTTGAGGGAATACGCACCAGCATCGAGCGAATCGCGCGCGCATCGAAACAGGCGTGCGTCGCGATCGTCTCGGGCCGGCGTATCGAGGAAGTCAAACGGCTGCTTGGAATCGATTCCGGAATTTTGTTTTCGGGAGTCCACGGTCTCGAATTCACGGATGCAAACGGCGAGGCGAGTTTCGTTTCGGATGTAGCGGAGTACGCGCCGGAGTTGGCGCGCGTCAGGCAGTGGCTCCTGGGCCATGTGCCGGGCTCCCGCGGGTTCTGGATTGAGGACAAAGTCGCGGCAGTCGGGCTGCACTATCGGCAGGCGGACGCATCGGAAGCGGCGGAGCTGCGCGAGAGATTTTCGGAATTCGCTTCCGCCAACGCTCCGCGTTTGAAGCTCGTCCAACTCAAAATGATCGACGAAGCGATGCCACGTTGGGCCAGCAAAGCTCGGGCGGTCAAATTGCTCACAGCGCGCAAGCCACGAGCCTTCGCGACGATCTATTGCGAACACCATCTGCGTCCACCGCCCCAGCTCGCGTCGATGACGAGGCCTTACAGCTTTTTTTGCACGATCTCCTGGAGGATGTGCCGATCAAGTGACAGATCCGCGACCAGGTGCTTGAGCTTCGAGTTCTCCTCGCGCAACTGCCTCAGCTCACGCAGCTCATTCAGCCCCAGTCCCGAGTACTTCTTCTTCCAGATGTAGAATGTCGCTTCGCTGATCCCATGCTCGCGGCAGATGTCGGCCACCCTGGTGCCGCTCTCCGCTTGCCGCAATGCGCGCAGAATCTGCTCCTCCGAATGTCCCTTCTTCGCCACCTTCGGGTCCTCCTTCTTCGCCTCAGAGGACCACGCTTGCCGCGCCAAACTCAACTTATCCGTGGCTCGCTTTTCGGGTTTTGGGTCAAAGTAATGCCCCTGGTGGGGTGGTGGAGCAAGGGGACTGGCCGTGGAGCCCAAAACTTGCTCAGGCGGCCCGTCCCCTTGCCGGATTGCAAACTCTTTAAGGCGGCGAGTTCATTGTTGCCGATAACCTGCAGAAGCCTGAGATGGCAGAGAGCGAGGTCGAGCGCGAAAAGGTAATCCGCTTTTTCAACGAGAACCTCTCCACCCTCCTCGATGACAAGCGGCGCGGCCGTATGGTTGTGATTCAGCAGCGCACGCATCAGGCCGATCTAACCGGGCACCTGCTGGCCAAGGACGGATCGACGATCTCCATCACTTCCGCGCCGATCGCCTCGATCCGTCCTCGTCCAGTATGGGTTCCCGAAAAAAACGACTCGGCTACTCCGCGGCCGCTGTTGCCAGTGCAGACGCGTAGCTCGCAATGCGCATCAGGGAACGGGGCGAATTCTGTTTCGTATGAACGGCGCACTCCCGCCATGCCCCCACCAGGCGCTTGCCATTCGGTCCGACCAGCACGGCCTCGTTCGTGGAAACAGGCCACCACGCCCTCGATATCGTACCGATCGGCCTGAGATCCTTTCGGGGCCGAAAGAGCGGACCACTCGCGGTCGCGTTTGCGCACGGGTGCGGATGCTTATCTGGTCGCCGGTGTCTCGACGGTTAGAGTTACTGTCGTCGTATTCGTTTTGCCTCCGCCGGTGCCCGTTATCGTGACGGAGTGGGCGCCGACTTTGGCACCCGCGCCCACCATCACCGTCATCGTCGATGTCCCTGAGCCGGGCGCCGCAATCGAGGTCGGCTTGAAGGTCACTCTTTGTCCGGCTCCCTGTCCGGACGCAGACAAGGTTATCGCCGAGTCGAAGCCGTTGAGCGCCGCGGTGGTGATCGTCGCGGTGCCGGACTTGCCCCTGACCACGGTGATCGCGCTCGGGGACGCACCGATGCTGAATGAAGGACTCGCCGTGGAGGTCACCGTCAAAGTGATTGTGGCAGTTTGCGTAATGCCGCCGCCGGCGCCGGTAACGGTGATCGGGTAAGTACCGGCCGCGGTCGTCGAGGCCACCGCCATCGTCATGGTCGAGCTGCCGGAGCCCGGCGCGGCGATCGACGTGGGACTGAAGGTCAACAGTTACGCCGCTTGGCTGGCCGGTCGCGGACAAGGCGATGCTCGAGTCAAAGCCGCCGGAGACGGCGGCACTGATCGCCGATGTGCCGTTGCTGCCCGGCGCCACCGAGACCGAAGTGGGCGAGCCAGAAAGGGTGAAGTTAGGAGACGACGACGTTCCGGCCAGAGCGTTGATCAGGCCGGCCCCGTTCGGACTACCCCAGCCGGTCGCCAAATCGTAGCCGGTTACTGCCGGATAGCCGTTACTGCCGCTGGTGATGTCGTGGAAATCGGTGTCATAGCCTGAGCCCAGACCAAGCGCATAAATGGCCGGATTAATGAAGCCGAGCGTCGAGTTGCCGTTGGCAACCGCCTGTTGATTGACCAGAGCCAGGTAGCCGGCCCACATGGGCGTCGCAAAACTGGTCCCGCCATATTCGTTTGCAGTGCAGGCGGTTTGGTCGGCGCAGACGTAAAAGTCGAAATTGGCTTCTGCCGCGACGTCCGGGGAGTTCCGCAAAGTTGTGGACCCTCGTTGGCCGAGGTGATCACGCCCGCGAGCTGCTGCCAGGAGGGAATCGGAATTGCATCCGGCGTAAAGTAGCCGCCGCCACCGTCGACCCAAACGGTTTCCGAAACCCAGGCGCCCCCCGCCCCGCTGGTCTGTAAGTCCGTGCCGCCGACCACCGTGACATGCGCATCATCCGCCGGGTAAACGTACCTGGAAAACGAGGTATACGCGCCACTGTCGCCGGCCGCTTGAAGCATAGTTTGACCCTGCGCCGCGAACTTCTCGAAGTAGGGGTCGTCAGTGCTGGGGTCCGACGGGCTCCAGGTCCACGAAGAGCTCAATTGCGCATCCAGCGGAGAATGCGTAGACATGGCACTGAGAATGGCGGTATCGGTGGACCCCACGTACACATACAGCGCTGTCAGGCCCGGGGCCATGGAGACCGCCTGAGTGATGTCGATGGATCTGTTCCGTATCGTCACAGCCATGCGAATAGAGGCAGGTCAAGCTGGTTCCATCCGTGGAAATGCCGTCGATAGGGACGCTGTTGGTTTGCCCGCGTTCGTGAAGTAAGTGTTCACGTCGGCTGTATCGTATCCGTAGTACTCCAGCAACCCGAGCGTCTGGCCGGAGCCGGTGAGCCGTCCCCCCGTAGTAGGCCGCCCTCATGTCGCTGCCGCAATAAGAGCTCGAAGGACAGGAGCCCGTCGTGGCATTGGACTTCACATTCAGTATCTCTCATGCACGAGGGCGGGATGCGGGATCGAATAGTTGTCCAAGCCCGAGATGTGCCACAGCCGGAACGGCAGGTCCAGCCGTAGGCTCCCGGTCCGGGCATAGAATGTGCGGTTTTCCGTGGGGTGCTGGTAGACACCCATGGTCACATGGAAGGCTGTCTCGATGGTCGCCACCGAGCCCTCGAGCTGCACGTCCATGCCGTCGCGGGAGCCGCCGACCACTGTAAAGCCGTTCGTTTTCGCGAAACGAATCACGGCGTCATAATCTTCCTGGCTGGGACCGAAGCGCGCGGTAAACTCCTGCACCGTAAGGAAGTGCCGGTAGGAGGGGCTTGAAGGATCGTAGAGCTCTTGCAGGAAAGTTTCCAACTCGTGCCTGATTGCGCAGCGGCAGAACGATGTCGAAGCGCATGGACTGTGTGGCGGGGAGCCGGCCGACGAACTGCGCCTGCCCATTGAGACTCACGTCACGCACATGACGCGTCCACGGTGACTGTTCCTGCGCGTTGCAAACGGCATTCAAGCCCATAACCATCGCAACGATGGTGAGCAAAACCAGACTACACCTTCGAGTCACGATTTCCTTGTCGCCGGAATTCGCGGTCTCAGCCATCGGTTAACCCTAAGACGTAAGCGTAGTCCTTGTTGGCGAGGTCTACGAGCTTCCTAGGGTACCAATACTGCGCGGCCACGCGTAAAGCCAGTCAGCCGCGGAATTCAAAAGTCGAAAAATAAACGTCCTGTAATCTTACATGGCACATTAAGATCGGTGACCGGTTTCAGCGCGCAAGTTAAACAGGCGATTGCCGGTGCGGCGCGTACGAAAAAACTGCTCTGCCGCTATTGCGGGAGCGATGACCTGGCTCCGAGTTTCGTCAAGCGACGGGATCGCCGATGCCGCAAGTGTTTCAGCAAACGCTATGGGTCGTCGGCACGCGCGAGGAAGGCGAAGGTCAAGAAGTAGTTTGACCACGACCTGAGATTAAGGGGCCGGGCTCGAAAGGGCCCGGCCCATTACGTTTAAGGAATGCGGGTACAAGGGAGATTTGTATGACTTTAGGGCACAGAGTCTGTGGGCCGCTAACCCGCCTTGCCAGCGGCGAGTGCCTTTACGTCGCTCGTCGTAAGGGGTTTTCCTGCGATACCCCAATCTCCGCTTTTGACTTCTTCGACTATTACCCAGGTCACAGGACGCATGTTTTCGCCTTCGATTGAGACCATAGTGTCGGTGAGTTTGCGAACCATCTCTGCCTTCTGCGCTTCCGAGAACACCCCCTCGATTATCTTTACGTTTATCAGCGGCATCAGCGTTTCTCCTCAAAGATATGCGGGTCGATCGCCGCAAAATCTAACGCTCAACCGGGTATGCCACAAGCGGACTGAGGAATCCGAGCGGGCCTATCGGCTTCGCGCACTGCTGTTTCCTGAGAAAAGTCGGTGTCCGGCTGGCGATTGGACGGCATCGGCGAGAACGTGACCCGCATGGTTCATGGCTGAAACCTTTGATCTCTTCACTGCGTCTTTAGACCGTCATGGTCATCCGTAGGACGGCGGACTTGGCTAGATCAATTCCGGTATTGGCGATCCTGACGAGCTTGATTCTGTGCGGCTGCGGCATACCAGAACAGCTCGCTGCGCAGCAGGACCTGAATCAGTCCCAGGCGGTATACGCGCGATGCGTGGCCACCAGCGGCGATGACAGCGGTCAATGCCAAGCCGCCGAGGGCAACGTTGAATTGAACCAGCGGACCTACGATCAGACTTCGAGCGGCGTGTGGCTCGGCCCGCAACAACTCCGGCCTCGCCTGAGCCCGAACCCTGGAAGCACGAACCCAGACAACTCGAACCCGTACGAGTAGCCGTCGCGGCGCCGCGACCGCGCCCACCAGCCGCCACCGAAGCAAAAACCGCGCGCGTGGATGTGAACAGCGGAGATCCTTCGAAATGGGCCGCTCGTGCGCGAAAATCGGAGGCGAATCTAAGGCCGCTGAGCAACTACTTCCAGCTGAAGGTGCTAAACGGCGCTGGCTCGGAAGTTATTTCGACAGCTCCTGTACGGCCTCTCTGAAGTCGGGCGCGTCCTTCGCGAAATCGAGCTTTTCCATTCCCGCGTAGGGGTCGGGGAACTTCGCGACCTCGTCGGGCAGACCATCGTAGTAAACCTCGAGCTGATTGCCATCCGGGTCCTGGAAATAAACGCTCTTCGTCACGCCGTGATTGACTGCCGTAATGATCTTGACGCCGTGTGCCTTGAGATCGTCATAGGCAGCCCGCAAATGTGTCTCGTCGCGCAAGCGAAACGCGATGTGTGACAGGCCGATCGCGTGCGAGGGTGGCAAGGGCGCGTCGAGCCCAACCTCCATCGCGGCGATCTCGTGATGGTCGCGGCCGTTGCTCGCGAAGAATCCCATCTTGAATCCCGGCTCCATCTTCATGATCTGCAACCCCATCACTTCGCTGTAGAACCTGGCGGAGCGTTCAAGGTCGCGAACCTTGATCACGACGCGACCGATTCTTTCGGGTCGTATCATCTTGGCGTCCTCCCGTTGTGGTAGCTGAGTGTAGCGAGCGAGCGCCTTATCGTCGACGGCGCCTTACGTTGGTCGGCGGCGGACGTTGCTCGTAAGCGCGTCTGTGTTCGCCCGCATCAGCATCATCGTCGGGCAGGGCCCACTATCGAGTACCCCGATGACGCTGAGTTTTTCAACTTGAGGGTTCGGAGGACATACACCGGCGCGACGATCGACCAAAAATGCCACGAGCCATTGACTATCTATCAGCTCGAGCGGCGGGTTTCTCTGGTGTTTTCAACCGCAAGCTGCGCCGATTTCTGAGATACGCTACGTTGACGATTACGAGATATGGACTCTGAACCAGTCCTCGCTGCCACGACCACTGCCTCGATCGAGGTAACGCTCGAGCATCCTCAGCCGCACAAGTGGCTGGTCGCGGCTGCGGTGTTGCTCGGCGCGATCCTGACGATTCTGGACGGATCGATCGTCAATGTCGCCCTGCCCTACATGCAGCGAAGCTTTGGCGTTGGCGTCGATCGAATCAGCTGGGTGGTCACCAGTTACCTGGCGGCTGTAAGCGTGATGATTCCGATGAGCGGATGGATCGCGGTGCGGATCGGACGCCGGCGCTACCTGCTGATCTCGGTCGTGCTGTTCGTGACCGCCTCGGCGCTCTGCGGGGTCGCTCAGAGTATCGGCCAGATGGTGCTGTTCCGCGTGCTCCAAGGTGCGGCTGGAGCCGCGATGATGCCGTTGTCACAGGCAATTCTGCTCGAGACGTTCCCAGTTGAGGAGCACACCCTCGCAATGACGACCTTCGGGATCGGAATGATGGCTGCGCCGGTGATCGGTCCGACCCTGGGAGGCTGGATCACCGAGACCTGGAGCTGGCGGTGGAACTTTTACATCAACGTGCCGACGGGCGCGTTCGCGGCTTCGATGGTCTATGTGTACGTGCACGATCCAGGGTATCTGCGAGAACAACGCGGCAGCGGCAGGGTCGACTATGCCGGGATCATACTGATCGCGGCAGCGCTCGGACTGTTCCAAGTCGTGCTGGGACGCGGCGGACATGACGGTTGGTTTGCGGCGCCGTGGGTCAGGTACGGAGCCGCGCTTTCGGCGCTCTCGATGGTCGCGCTGGTTATTCATGAGTTGCGCTTTCCGGAGCCGATCGTGGACCTGCGGATGTTCAGAATCGTGGGATTCTCAATCGCGGTGGTGTTGATCTCACTCCAAGGCCTGGCGCTGTGGACGGTCAATCTTCTGAATCCACTTTTCCTCGAGAACGTCTTGCACTACGACGCATTGAGAGCCGGGCTCGCGGTTGCGCCGCGCGGACTCGGGGTGGTGGTCGCTCTGCTGGCGGTAGGACAATTGTCACGCAGGCATTTTGAGATGCGACCGCTGGTGTGCGCGGGATTCGTGGTTGGTGCATATGAGGCGTACCGAATGTCGCAGTGGACGATCGGTGTGCAGGAGAGCGAAGTGCTGCTGCCGATCTTTCTCTTCGGTCTCGGGCTGGGCCCGATCTTTCCGATCGTTACCGCACTCGGCATTGGACAGATCAGCCGTGAGCGAATGGGCTTCGCATCAAGCCTGTTCTCCATGATGATCAACACCGGCGCAGCGGCTGGAATCGCGGTCGCAACCAACCTGCTGACTTCGCGCCACCGACTTCACGAAGCGCAACTACTGGGTACTCTGTCCGCATCCAATCATCTTACAAGCACCTTGAAGTCGCAGGCTTGGCTATTCGCGTATAACGATGTGTACCGCGTCACCGCGGTCCTGCTGTTGCTTCTCTCGCCCTGGGCTCTCCTGCTGAAGGGTGGTCAGGTCGATGCCAATGCGGCGATTGGTTCAGAGTAGTATTTGGATCCTTGGAGACGATGTGGCTGGCTGGAAGCCGTCGCACACGAGAATCGACGTGCCAAAGCCAACTAAGTCGCCGTCACGATCCGGCGCCTCTGCCCAACCTTAACGAAAAAGCCCACCGGCTCCGGGGCGTACCACAACGTCGTCCGGTCGCTCGGGCCGTGGCGCGAGTCGATGCGATAGGCTTGGTACGTCCCGGCCGGCACGGTCACGCTCTCGACCCAACCACCGTTCCCGTGCCCGTCAATTGAATGAACTCGCCGCCAGCGGTCGACACGCCATAGATAGCTGTCCAGGTCTTGCCGATCGTCAGCGGAAAGTTGGCACTCTGATCGCACGGACGAAACGCGTCAACGTGTTATTGACCTGAAATTGCGTCGGGCACCTCTGCGGGTCCAACTCCATCGTGAAAGCGCCCGCATGCGATTGAGGCGTTTGCTTGCTGGCGAATACGACGGAATCGCCGTCGTGCTTCACACCCAGGTCGAAGTCGCCCGGGAGCTGAAGGCCTGACGCGGTATCGCCGGGGAAGGCGTCCGCCATCACTCTTTGCCGGATTCTATGCGCGCGAGATTGACTGTCCACGGAGACCCCGGCAGGTTATCGGCAGACGATGGAGTCCGAGTGTTGAAATTCGAGCGCGAACCCGGTTGATGCCGGGCCAGGGGGTTCCGGCGGCAAGACAATATCCGGTAAAGATGAGTTGAGGTGACCAACCATGGCTATCACAATCGAAAAAATCGGTGGAGTCAAAAACAAGCTCGGCGAAGGCCCGGTGTGGGACGTTGCCGACAAAGCGCTCTACTGGATCGATGGCAGCGCGCCGGCCATCTATCGCCTCGATCCGAAGACCAACGACATCAAATCGTGGAAGACGCCGAAGCCCATCGGCTCGTTCGCATTGCGTGCGAAAGGGGGCGCTGTACTAGCGCTCTCTGATGGTTTCTACCTGTTCGATTTCACATCGGGTGATGCCAGACAGATTGGCGATCCGGTCGCGAAGCCCGGGACGAACTTCAACGATGGCAAGACCGACGCGCGCGGTAGATTCATCGCCGGCACCCTCGATGCCAAGTTCGCCCAGCCGATCGGCTCAATCTATAGTCTCGATCGGTCGCTGAAATGCACCACATTGGAACCCGCCATCGGATGCACCAACGGCCCGTGCTTCAGTCCCGACAATCGCACGTTCTACTGCGCGGACAGTGTGACCAGAACGATCTCGGCTTACGACTACGACCTCGCTGCCGGCACGGTTTCCGATAAGCGCCTGTTCGCGTCGATCAAAGGCCTCGGCGGTGTTCCCGATGGCGCCACTGTCGATGCCGAAGGAAATTTGTGGTCGGCAATCGCGGGCGGCGGGAAGATCGTCTGTTACAAGCCTGATGGCTCTATCGGCCGGACCGTCGAGATGCCGGTACCGATCATTACCAGCGTGATGTTCGGCGGCGACAACCTCGACGTCATGTACGCGACCTCGATTGGCGAGAAGATCCTCGGCATGGAGCCTGGCGCCGGCGGCGGCAGCCTCTTCGCGATCAAAGGATTAGGCGTGAAGGGCAAGCCCGAGCCGCGCTTCGCCGGCTGACAAGTGTCCCTGCCCTATGTTCCTGCGCTGCATCTGGACGATAGGAGCCTTATCACTGAGGGCGCATGCTCGCTTTCACCCCACATCGTCGCCAGCGAGGCCGGCGGGTTTGCGGTTATGAAACCTCAGGCAGGCTACACGTGCTTGCGCGCATCGAAGGTCAGGACGGAGCCGTCGGCTTGCGGTCGCGTTCTCGCGACACCGGAATTCAAGGATTTCGCCGTGACCGGCTGCTGGAGCGAGGCAGATTATAAACATCGGTGTCGCGAGAAGGCTTTCCGATAGAAAACCGGCGGGAATGTTCGCGATCTTTCGCGTCGAGATCCATCAGCATCGTCCAGAGAATGAGTTCGCCTTCACTCCGCGAAGAGTTCCGTCGTTAACCTTGAATTCCGTTGTCATTAGAATGGTCGCTTCTGGCGCGGGGTGGCAGAGGATGAGGCTAACCCGGTTTTACTTTCGTCCGAAAGATGGTCATCAGATGCGCGGTATGCGAGAGCCGATCTCGCTCGCGATATTCGAGGCGAGCCAACAGGCTCCCGTGGCGTAACCGGTCCATCTATGGGCAGCTCGTAGAGCGGCTGAGCTTTGCCATCGATGCCTCATTGCCGCCATCAAAGGTCCACCCAGAACCGGCATCGCCGCCATCAAGCCGAAGTAGATCAGTCCCACGTTTTGGTGAAATTCCATAAAGCGAAGATGCCAGGGATTAGTAATCGGCGCTGGCGGCTGGTTGAGAGCGGTTACGGTATTCATGTAGACGACGAAGACGCTAAGGAAGAGCGTCGTAGCCCAGCGCATGACGTGCCCCGAGGTGCCCTTGGCGCCGGGATATTGCCACAAGAGCAGGACCCCGGTGACGAGCGTGAGCGAGAACGAAGTCGGATAATTCCAGAACGGCAGCAAATAATTCACCTGAGAATCCTTCCGAGGGCTCGATTGACGGCTGGGCTCCCACTCGGCATGACGCGGCGCTGCGCGCAGGATCGGTTATCGGCTGCGAGCACACTCAGGTTTGACGCATACTCCCCAAGTTTGAGGGATCCAGTGGGCTGCCCGGTTCATTGCGTGGAACCGATGGCGTCACCGCATGCGCAACATTTATTCCGCACCGTCCGCTTTGGCCGCCATCGCTCGCCCGTCCTACACCGTTCTGCCACGAATCAGGTTGCCGTATGGCATCGTCTCACTGGGCGCGCGTGCTTGTCAGGATGGACGAGCACCTGCTGGTGCAAGGCGCCGCTTCGCCTCCCGTAGCACGTCCTCGGGAAGCGGCCCCTTAAGCGCGGCAGCAATATTGTCTTGCAAATGCCCAACGTCCCTGGTTCCTACAATCGTCGTGTCCAAGTCTGGATTGGAAAGGGTGAAACGCAAAGTGAATTCCATCCGGCTCATGCCATTGAGCAATTCGTCCAGATGCGCCTCTTGCCAACGATCGCGCAGCGTATTCCCCTGCATCATCCGGTACGTTCGCCCTTCCCAGTCGGTAGGCGCGCCCCGCGCCACTCCGCCGCGGATGACGATTCCGGCGCCGGCCGCCGCGGCCCGAGAGATCACCTGCTCATGCTCACGCTGAAGCGCCGAATACGGAATCTGGAACTCGTCGAACACGCCCATATCAACCTGCTCGAGCAGGTTGGGTAGGGTGGCGGACACTCCGATGAAGCGCACCTTGCCTTCTTTCTTGAGCGCCAAGACCGTCTTCAGTGCACCCGTTTCCTCAAACTCCTTGCGAGTGAGGCTCCGATGAAACTGGACCACGTCCAGATGGTCCGTCTTCATCTTGCGCAAGCTCTGCTCGATGCCGCTTCGAATATTTTCGGGCGTGTGAAGATGCTCGGATCCTCCCGGCATGCCGGGTACGCAACCACATTTGGACGCCAGGAAATATTCCGAGCGCCGATGCGCGATGAAACGGCCGATCAATTCTTCGCTGCGTCCATAATCGATGGACGTATCAATAAAGTTGATGCCAGCGTCCAACACCGCGTTCAGTACTCTCTCTGCCGTCTCGTCGGAGACTTCCGGCCCCCGTGGTGCCCCTCGCAGTTCCATCGCGCCGTAACCCAGTGTCGTAACTTCAAGGCCCGTGCGGCCGAGCCTGCGTTTTGCCAATTCGCTCATATGTAAACCCTCCTCAATAATCAGGATCCAACATCGCCGGCATTGTTCTGTGCCTCAGCGGGTTTATTGAATGCAGGCTGTTGTGCAAATCATTATGCCATGGACTTCAAACCCAAGCCCGAAGACGAACGCCAACGCGCATCGGTTACGTGGTACATCGATTTTCGACGCCTGCAATCCGATCCGCAAGGCGTTCTTTTAGTGGTCCTAACGTAGGCATTTTGCCAGGGCGAGCGCGGGGCCGTGACGCCCTAACTGGATGGCAAACCGACCTTCGACGTTGGACCTCGCGCGTTGAAGAACCGTGCGGTCGAAACGGTCCGTAGTCAGGCCACACGCCTCCCATGCGAACGCTCCAGTCCGCGAGACCGCGGCGTCGCCGACACCCGGCGACGCTTCGGCAAAAAAGATCAGCGCGGTCGATAGACCTTGAATGGACGCGCAGTCTTGATCCAATCGGGCTGTTTGCGCCAGGCGCGACCCGATTGAAAGCCGCCGTCGACGACGAACGCCTGACCTGTCACGAAGCCCGATCGATCGCTAGCGAGAAAAAGCGCCATCTCCGCAATATCGCGTGGCTCGCCGGGGCGTTCGATTGGCTGCGCGTTCGACATCCACGATTTGCGCGATTCGAGCTCGCTGTCCGGCTTGCCTACCGTGTTCAGTGCAAGCGGAGTCGCGATGAAACCGGGGCAGATGCAGTTGACGCGGATGCGCGCCTCGGCGAGTTCCAGTGCAACCGACTTCGTGAGTTGGATGACCGCGGCTTTTGCTGCCGCGTAGGCGTGAGGCGAATACCCGCCGAGCATGCCGGCGACGCTAGCGGTCGAGATGATGCTTCCGCCCTGCCGACGGATGAGCGGTGTAGCGTGTTTCATTCCAAGAAAGACTCCGCGCACGAGGACGTCGAAAGTCAGATTCCATTCCTCGGTTGAGGTATCCGCGATTCCGCCGAGCGCGCCGCCGAAGCCCGCATTGTTGTAAATGCAATCTAGGCGGCCGAACGATTTCTCAGCGGAGGCGACTGCAGCGCGAATGTCATCTTCGTTCGACACGTCGGTGCGCCGAAAGACGACGTTGGGCGCGAGCTCTTTGGCGAGCGCGCCGCCGAGAACTTCCTGTAGATCCGCGACCACGACGCGCGCACCATTTTCCACGAAGAGCCGAGTCGTCGCTGCTCCGATACCGCTCGCTCCACCGGTTATGATTGCTACTCGGCCATCCAATTCCGCCATGACGCGCCCCTCCAGAACTTCCTCTCTCGTTAACCGATGCGATCAAACCTTTGACAATCAAATTCAGCTGATTGCGCCGGCTTTTCGAAGCTGCTCTATCTTCTCGCTCGAGTAGCCAAGCAGCTTCGATAAGACCGCGTCTGTGTCAGCGCCTCTGATTGGTGCCGGGGATGCGACCCTGCACGGCCTTGAGCCGAGCGTCCATGGGATACCGACGTGTGTTCGCTGGCGCACTTCAGGATGATCGAGCCGCACCAGGTATCCACGCTCGCGCAGATGCTCGTCGCTTGCGAGATCCTTGTTGCTCATCGAGGGAAACGCAGCGACACCAGCGCGCTGCAGGGCTTTGGCGATTTCCCATCGGTCGCGATCGCGAGTCCATTCGCTGATCATGGAATCAAGCTCGGCTTCATTTTGCTTGCGTGCCGCGGACGTCGAAAATCGCGAGTCCTCAGCCAAACCGCGTTTGCCCATGACCCCGCACAAGGCTCGCCACTCAGTATCGTTTGCGACCGCGATGCTGACCCATTTGTCGGCGTCGCCGGCGGCTTTGTAGGTATTATGCGGCGACATGAGCGGATGGTGATTGCCGACGCGCTCCGGCTCCTTTCCTGTGATCTGATACTGCAGCAAACCTTCCGCGATAAGCTGGACGGCAGTTTCGAGTTGCGACTGATCGATGTATTGCCCCCGTCCCGTCTTCTTTCGATGAATCAGCGCGTTCATGACGGCGATCGCGCCGAAGATGCCCGCGTTGGGATCCATGTAGGATGTGCCGAGTTCCATCGGCGGCATTCCTTCGTAACCCGTCGTGAAGAAGAACCCTGAAAGCGCGGCTGCCGGCGGCCCGTAGCCAAGATAACCGCGATACGGTCCGTCCTGCCCATAGCCGGACATCGACAGCATCACAATGTCAGCACGAAGCTGGCGCAGGTTTTCGTATCCGAGGCCCATCTTATTCGCGATTCCTCCGGCAAAGTTTTCGATCACGACATCGCAGTGCGGTACGAGATCGTACGCGACCTGCAGGCCGGCCGGATCGGCGAGATTCAGCGTGACACTGCGCTTGCCCTGGTTGTATTGATTGAAATAGCCGGCGCGATTCGGCCCCGGCGCATCGTCAGCAAAGGGCGGTATCGCTCTCGTAATGCAGACGCGCCTTTCGCTCTCGACGCGAATCACTTCGGCGCCCATGTGAGCCATCTGCAGTGTCGCGAACGGTCCGGCCCACGCCCATGTGAAGTCGAGGACTCGAACCCCAGCGAGCGGTAGTCCCCCGGCGCCTACACTCTGAGCCGGGGCTTTGGTTCCAGCATTCGCGTCTCTCAAGGCTTCATCATTGTGCTGACCAAGTCGGGGCGCGGCCTTCCGAGCCGATGACTGATCGAGGCCGTAACGCGAAGGCGCGCCCGGCACGCGAACTTTCCCACGTCCCGGATAATCCAGCTCAACAAAATATTTGCGGTAGTTCAGCTGAGCATCGGCGCAGATGTCTTTCATGGTGTTGACCTTGGCGAACGGGATTCGCTTCGCCTGACCCGCGTGGAAGAGCTCTTCCTTATTCCACGACGACATCCACTCACGCATGAAGAGGTTGAGCGCATCGGAATTTGCGCCGCGCGCGATTCTATCCTTGAACAACTCTTCGCGAGTCCACTCGGGATCGCCCATCAACTCCACCATCCGCTGCCATTGCGGCTCTTCGGCGCACGCAACAAAGGCGTGACCATCGCGGCATTCGCTGAGCAGCCACGGACCGATGACGCGCTTGCCGAGGCGTGACGTCTCGCGGCCCGCATATGTGAAATGCATCAGGTTCATCTCGAGCATCGCCGCGATACATTCCTGTTCTGATATGTCGATGATCGACGGCGCGCCGCCGCCGAGCCGGTTGAGATACATCGCTAGCGCGGCGAAGCACGCATGCAGTCCGCCTTGATAGTCGGCCTGATCGCCGAACGCCCGGAGCGGCGGCAGGTCCGGATTTTCCGACGCGCCAGGCGCAAGGAACGCCATGCCGCCGGCGTTTTCAATATTCAGCGGATAGCCTTTCCAATCCCGGTACGGGCCGCTGTCGCCGAATGGCGATATGCCGACGGCGATCAGCGACGGAAACTTTTTGGAGATAGAGTCGCGGTCGAGGCCTCGAACCAAGCGATCGGAGGGATGCACGTTGTGTATTAGGATGTCAGCGTTCGATAACAGACTGTCGAATACGGCCTTCGAGTTCGGAGCCGTCAAATTGAGAGTAACTCCCCGCTTGTTCGCATTGAGATAAAGAAAGAGCCCGCTCTTTTCTGGATCCGGCTTTTCGCCCCGAGCAAATGGGCCGCGGTGGCGAAGCATATCCCCCGCCGGATCCTCGACCTTGATTACATCGGCACCGAGATCGGCCATCAATTTGGAGCCAAACGCTGCAGAGATTCCTTGGCCGCATTCGACGACCCTGAGACCGCTCAAAATTCCGCCATCGCGAGGATTTTCGCCGAATCTCGAATTGCTCATAGTCGCGATTTACCACGAAACGGGCCAAACTAAATATCCGTGTGTTCCAAAGAATCAGCGCCGCTTCGCGTCGGCTATTGACCGTCGCGACATACAGACTGTGTCTACGTGACAGTCTCGCCGGGAGGTTGTCATGGAACCCCGCGTCGACGAAATCGCCGATCGCATCTACCGGATCTCCACTTTCTTTCCGGGAGTCGGTTTGAATCTTAATCAGTTCCTTATCGATGCTGACGAGCCGATGCTCTTTCACACCTGCCAGCGCTAGCTATTCCCATCTGTGTCCGAGGCTGTCGCCCGTGTCATCGACTGTCAAACGGCTCAAGTGGATAATCTTCAGCCACGTGGAGTCGGACGAGTGCGGCTCGCTTGACCAATAGCTCGCTGCCGCGCCGAGGCGAGTGCAGCGCACGGAGTCATCGGCTGTAACACCTGGCTCAATGATAACGCGCTGCGTCGGCCGCGCCCGCTCGCCAACCAGGAGGTGCTGGACCTCGGCGGCAAGGTCGCGCGTCATCTCGATACTCCGAACGTTCCGCATTCCTGGGACGCCGGCCTGATCTTCGAGGAGACGATGCGCACGCTCTTCAGTAGCGATCTGCTTTTTCAATTCGGCGACACGCCGCCGCTTGCGAGCAGCGACATCCTCGCGCCCGCGATTGTCGCTGAGGAGAGATTTCGTGCTACGCCAATCACCGCGGAGACTCCCAAGGTGGTGCGTCGCCTCGCGGCGCTCGAACCGAAGACGATCGCGATCATGCACCGCTCCTCTATCTCAAGGGAGGTCCGGCCGGTTCTCGAAGGCCTGGCCGACTATTACGACCGCCACCTCCGCAATGCATTGAACGCTTAGCTTCGACATTCGAGGCTCGTCGTCCGCATCCGCTCCGCTCGCACATCGCCGTTCAATTCTTCTGAGTCGTGCGATAACCTACGCGCATCACCGAAGCCGCGCTGTGGGAAATCCGAGTATGAACTTCATCGAGCAATTGGACCCTGAACTCAAAGACATGTTGGAGAAGTTGCCGAGTGACCGGCCTCTCGATCTAACCGAGATATCGGCAGCCCGGGTCAAGATGAAGAAGATGGTTACCGCGATGCTCGTGAGCCTTCCCGCGGTCGAGGGCGTATCGAGCCAGGATCGACTTGCGCCCGGTCCTCAAGGCAGTCCCGACGTGCGCGTCCGCGTTTATCGTCCGAACGATCAGCCGAGCAAGCTCCCCGCAATGCTCTGGATTCACGGCGGCGGCTACGTGATGGGACGACCGGCTGATGAAGCAGATCGCGAAACGAATCGGATGCGTCGCAGCATCGGTTGATTATCGATTGGCGCCGGAACATTCCTTCCCCGCGCCGGTTGAAGATTGCTACGCGGCGCTTAAGTGGTTGTTTGCCAATGTCGACGAGCTCGGCGTTGATCCGTCGCGAATCGCGATCGGCGGCGCGAGCGGCGGAGGCGGCCTTGCGGCAGGATTGGCGCTGCTGACGCGCGATCGCGGGGAAGTGAAGGTCGCCTTCCAACTTCTCATCTACCCGATGATCGACGATCGCAATGTCACGCCTGCAAGTCATGCGATTACCGATCCGCGGGTGTGGAATCGCGAGAGCAACCGCGTCGCATGGAAATACTACCTGGGCCGCGATGGCGGCGGCGCCGACGTATCGCCCTATGCGGCCGCGGCGCGTGCCACCGATCTGACGAATCTGCCGCCAGCCTACATTCCGGTCGGCGCACTCGATCTCTTTGCCGATGAAAATATCGAGTACGCACAGCGCCTCATCCAGGCGGGAGTGCCGACCGAGCTCCACGTCTATCCCGGGGCGTTCCATGGGTTCGATCTCTTTGCGCCGTCCGCGATGGTCTCGAAGCAGTTCAAGGCCGATCGTGAAGATGCTCTCAAGCGCGCGCTTCAGGGTCGCAAAGGATGATGGATTCGGCGCCTTGGGATTGCGTTCGATAAGGGCGGCTGTTGCGCTGGCGCATTTGTACTGATTCTTGTTACAAGAATTGCAAGAGAACCGACGCACTATTTCGTTACGCCACAGTCCTTACCAATCGGAGGGAACGCCGATGGCTGAATATGATATCCACATTAAAGGCGGCACAATCGTCGATGGTACGCGCGTTCCGCGCTATCGCGGCGACGTCTGGATTAAAGACGGCAAGGTAGCGCAACTCGGCGGCCGCGCACCCGGCTTCGCCAAGAAGGTGATCGACGCCGACGGCCTGATCGTCGCACCAGGATTCGTCGATCTGCACACGCACTACGATGCGCAGATCAGGTGGGACCCCTTCTGCACGATCTCGGGATGGCACGGCGTGACCTCACTCGTGCTGGGCAACTGCGGCTTCGGCTTTGCTCCCTGCAAGCCCGATTTCCGCGATCGCTCGATGCTCACGATGACGCGCACCGAGGCGATTCCGTACGCTTCGATGAAGGCCGGCATCAACTGGGATTGGGAAACGATCCCGCAGTACCTCGATTCGCTCGATCACGCACCGAAGGGCGTCAATTGCATTCAGTACATGCCGACCGCGTCGCTGATGACCTACGTCATGGGTCTCGAAGCGGCCAAGTCGCGCCCCGCGACTGAGCGCGAGCGGATGGAGATGGCGCGCCTCCTCGACGAAGGCATGGACGCCGGCCTCTGCGGCTTCTCGATCCAGCGTCTCGGAGAGAACTCGGTGCAGGCGGATTTCGACGGCTCGCCGATGGTGACCGACACGATGTGCGACGAGGACATCTTCAACCTCGCGCGCGTCCTGCGCAGGCGCGACGAAGGCTTCATGGAAATCACGCAGGGCACGGGCGACGCGCGCCGTGATCTGACCTTCGTCGAGCGGCTCGCCGATGAAGCGCAGCGGCCGATCTTGTGGCAGGCGATCATTCCCACGCGCAACAATCCGGAGATTCATCGTCGCAGCATGCGCTTCGTCGAACGCAATCGCGCCAAGGGCCGTCAAATCTTCGGCCAGGCAGGAACAGTGCGCTCCGGCTTTGCGTTCACGCTCGAAAACTGGAACCTCTACGACACGCTGCCCGAATGGCGCGTGCTGACCACCGGCACCAAGGAAGATAAGATCGCCAAGTTGCAGGATCCCGCGCTGCGCAAAGCGGTGATCTACGCCAACGACAACTGCGACAACAATTTCAAGGCGATTCAGGCGGGTGTCGGCGGCAATCCGAAGCACCTCATCGTGCAGTGGGTCGAGAACATCAACGAGCTCGAGAAGTACGTCGGCAAGTCGCTCGGCCAGATCGGCATGGAAGAAGGCAAGCATCCGATCGAAGCGATGCTCGATATCGCCGTCGCGACGGGGCTCAAGGCGGAGTTCCTCGGCCCCAACCGCGGCTTCAACTCGGACTACATGGCGGAAATCATCAACAACTCGCAGTATACGTTCCCTGGTGTGTCCGACGGCGGCGCGCATACGAAGTTCTTCACCGGTGGCGCGTTCACTACGGACTTCCTCCGCTGGCTCGTGCGCGACGAGCAAAAGATCACGCTGGAAGAGGCGCACTATCGCCTGTCCGCGCTGCCCGCGCACGCGGCGGGCTTCCGCGATCGTGGCGTGCTGCGTGAAGGCGCGGCGGCTGACGTGGTAGTTTACGATCTGAAGCGGCTCGACGTTGAGCCCGACTGGGTCGGCGAGATCGTGCACGATCTGCCGGGCGGCGAATGGCGCCGAGTGCAGCACTCGGTCGGTTATCGCTCGATCATCGTGAACGGCGTGGAGACTTTCGACGAAGGCAATTGCACCGGTGCGACGCCGGGCAAGCTTCTTCGCCACGGCCACGCCTGATCCAATTTTCGTTGAATGACTGTGAAGGGGCGGTGCGTTTTCGCATCGCCCCTTTCGTTTCAGTGCACGTGAGGATTGAGCGCCACGTACGGCAGATCGTAGCCGAACGCCGCTGGACCGACCGATCGCAATGCGCGCTCAGTTCTCATCAGAGGCGAGCACGGCAGGCCCAGCAGCGTCACACGCAACCCGGGCCGCAGAATTTCGGTGCTCACGGGAGCGCCGGCGTCGGTCTCGACCACAGCCATTAGATCTCGAACGGTCAGCACGACCGCGTCGTCAAGCTTCAAGACGAGGGAGTGCGTACCGAAAACCAATCGGGCCTGACGTGAATGGCCGACTGTGGTGGTGGAACGCGCGATGTTCGCGTTCCTGACAAAGCTTCTGCTCATCTTGCGGTCTCGTCTGCGGCCTCGGGCTTCCCTGGCTCGTCGGATGAGCATCACGCTGAAGTTCAATTTATTGCTTCCGCGGGTTCCTTTTGACAGACCGGACCCGGTTCGGTTTTGCGGGAATATGGGGGTCTTTTTTGGCCGTTTTCGGACTCCCGTCATCGTCTTGAAAATCCCTGAAGCTCCTTAATTTTACAGGATAATCAAGCACTTTTTCGGTCAAAGGCTCTGCGTCCAGTGGGTGGTTCAATTCCCCCTCTCTCCGCCAGCCAGTCCGCGCCCTTTCGCATTCTCCGGAGAAAACTCCACCGACCTGTCGTTGCTGAAAATCTCATCCGGCCCAAAAGCCTACGCGGCCATCTCGGACAGCCTGGAGTCCGAGAGGCGACGTGAGGTAAGCGCCTCGCTGATGCGTAGCCAAGCGTGGCGGGAGCAAGCTCCGGCGATGCCTAAGCCGCAGTGACCAGAACGAGTCGTGCCGGCCGCGCCATCGACGAACAGATATCCTACAAATGACGAGCCGAATCAGGCAGCAAGTCGCTGGTAACGATGATGCAGGCCACCGACCCGCGGGAGCGCAATCACTCTTCCGCGCTCCGGCGGCTCGATGGGGCGAGGATCCGGGGGTCTTTTCTCAGCGATAGATGCGTCCGAGAACCGTGGTAGTAATCGAAATGGGAGGAGAGCACCAAGCGCAGATGGCGCTCGTTGAAGATCACGACGTGATCCAGACACTCTCGACGGATCGAGCCGATGACCCTCTCGACGTATGCGTTCTGCCAGGGTGAACGTGGCGCAGTAACGACCTCGGTGATGTCCATCGCCGCGACCCGCTTGCTGAAGAGCGCGCCATACGAGGCGTCGCGATCGCGCAGCAGAAAGCGAGGAGCTGTGTCCCACGGGAACGCTTCGGTCACCTGGTGCGACAGCCAGCCTGCGGTCGGATGTTGCGTAACATCGAAGCGCACGATCCTCCTTCGGTTGTGAGCCAGGATGAGCATGACAAAGAGAAGCCGGAACGTCGCGGACGGCACAATGAACATGTCAATTGCGGCGATGACGATTGCTTCGTTGCGCAGGAAGCTGCGCCAAGTCGGCGATGGCGAGCGTGGCCGGCGCACCATGTACTTGGCGACGGTCGCCTGACTGATCTCGATGCCGAGCTTGAGCAACTCCCCATAGATGCGCGGTGCACCCCAGAGCGGGTTGGCGTTGCACATCTCGCGGATCAAGTTGCGAGTATCGCGATCTATCGATCTTCGCCCTGATCGAGACCGCCAGCGCCAGTAAAGCCGAAAGCCTTTGCGGTGCCACTGGACCACGGTGGCCGGCTTCACCAACACGATGACATTCAGACACCGCGGCCACAGCCGATAGAGCCAGACCCACAAGAGCCGATCGATGGAGCAGAATTGGGAACGGCCGGGCCGCTGGCGATGCAGGATTGCCAGTTGGTGACGGAGTGCGTATGAGTTCGAGCTCCAATTCCGCGCGGCTGCAAAACCGCCAAACGAGCCAGGAGAAGAACGCCGAGACGACTGCCAGCATGCCGGCGACACTACGGTCCGCCAAAATAATTCGCTAGACTTTTCGAGGCTTTCGGGGTTTTCGGTAGGCACAACGCATCGCGGCGCGATCGCGTAAACCGTGAGCGAGATTTATGTATAGTGGCTAAATCACCAAACACACTTCCTTGACCAGGTCTGGCAATGGCCGAGTTCCATCGAGACGCAGGACCCGGCACGGAATTCGAGCAAGCCATGCCTGGTGCAGTTCTAAATTGCGCCCCTCGCGACCTCCGTCGTCGTAGTGGGATGCCCACTCAATGAATTTTTCTGTCTCGTTGTGCCGCCAGCCGCCAAGAGCAACTGCATCGGGGCCGAAGTGCCTAGCCTCGCGATCGCGCAAGCGCTGCAGGCGAATCGCAGTCGGCGTGCACAGAAAAACCACCAAATCAAAGAGCGGAACGACGGGGTCGCCCCAGCCTTGGAGATCGCCGCTCAGCACCCAATCTGCTCGATCCAGGAACACCTCGCGCATAAGCCGGAGACGATCAGCGACCTCGCGAATTTCGCGATAAGGCGGCGTTGTTGGCCGCCAGAAGTAATCGTCCGTATCGTGATGCGAGACGGCTAGAGCATCGGCCAAAGCACGGCCGAGGCTTGTGACACCGGCCCCCGAAGCTCCCATGAGATGAATGCGGCAGGTCTTCACCGAGTTCATTCTAGTCGAGCTGCCGGCCGCACGCACTTGACCGTCAGGGCGAACGCCTGGTGCGTTCTATTCGTGCAGCAGTCTATTTCCCAATTTGCATTCTGGCGAACCTATCGATCTGAAGCTTCACAGTCTGGACGTAGACCAAGAATCGCGCCCTCGCAGCCAATCCAGATCGCGACTACGGTCCGGAGCCAACCCCTTGTACGAAGGGCCGTCTTCCCAATTGAAGGCGGGTTATTGCAACGATCTTAGCCTCGTTGTGTCTGGATTCGGTCATTGACGCGCCCGATGGCAACGCGAGGGCTCGTTCAGACGCAGCTTTTTCGAGACTGAAGCAAGGTCTTGCTCTATTCTGTTTATGAGATTATAGAATTACATAATTAAACTTTAGAAGACCTTGAGGAGATCAATCTCATGAACAACTTTTGATAACACGACCCGACCATCGACCGAACTGAACCACGCCGCTTATCTGTCGGAGATCTCAGCAGTCTGGCCAAATCCACCGACTGAGGAAGAGGCAGGCAGAGTGGTGAAAACCGCACCGAAGCTTCTGGACAAGTGGCTCATAATTTGCGGCGCCGGCAGTCTTGCGGCGCTCCGACCCTCAGCGTGTTGGGCTACGACTGGCGCACTGCCTTGGGACCAGACTCTGGTTACTGTTCAAGACATCCTGGTCGGGCCTGTAGCTCATGCGGCGATCGCGCTCGCGTTTATCGGCGCAGGCCTGTTGTATGCGGTCGGGGGGTGCGACAAGCAAGCTGGCCGTTTCGCGGCCTCAGGCATCGGCGGTTGCCTGGCGCTCAGCGCAATCCGACTGCTGAACTTTGTCTTTCCTTAACGCAATTTAAATCGGATTCAACGCTCAACGATTTCGGAGGACCAAATGAAACTCGCACGCATCGCCAAGCCCCTTCGCTCCGTTCAGGTCCGCGTCATGCTCTGTGGCGACCTGAATGCCAGCCTCGACCGTTACACGCGATACTATGAGCACGTCCATGGAGAGTCCGTGGACGCGAGAGCGCTCATTCCGGAGATCCTTCGCGCCTTCCTCGATGGCGACCGTGAGTTTCACTCGTGGTCGCGCTCTGGTGGCAACAATCAGCAGTCTCACGTTCCATCTCCGTCTTCATTCAACGACAGTACCAAGGTCCGGCCGTGACCAGCATCAGCGTAAGAATGGCTGACGTGCTTCGCACGTGTTTACACCTGACACGTCACTCATCCCTCTGGATGAAGGATGTGTACCGAATCGTACACGGCCCAGCGGAGAGTGCCGTGATCGCGGGCGCTTTTCCGTACACGCCAGCGTGTACGGCGCGCCGACTAGCGCGAAGCACGTCAGCCTAAGGCCTCGGGATTCATTGAAGTGTACGGCGTGTACGCCGCGAAGAACTCAAGAGCAGTCCGATGCCGGAGATTCCATACACCGTCCGCCTGGCGCCTAAGCTGTTGGAACGGATTGAGAAAGCCGCGCGAGACAGAGGAATTGCGCCGCGCAAATTGATCCGCGCGGTACTCGCCGAACACTTCGGTGGAGATGGTTGCGCTCGTCTCGGGGCGCCAATCGACGAATCAAACCAACACCCAAGCCTCGATCAGATTCTGTTCGATCTGACCCGCACCCGCCTCACGCTCCAGCACTTGCTTGACCACCAGGTCGGCTCCGAAGCGACCGACCAGATCCGCCAGACCTCGCAACAAGAAGCCGAACGCTACTTGCACCGGCTCAGGAGAAGAACGATATGAATCTGTCACGAACTGCCATCCGATACGAATTGAGTTCTGGGTCCGCTGCGGTGCTGCTCCGCCTCTGCCTTCGCATCCAGCTGCTCTGGATTCTCATCTGGGCGGCTTCCGACCTTTTCTTCGTCTGGTACTGGAGCGGCCGCCTCTCGGGACCGCGGCGCCCACGAATACTTCGGGCGATGGATTCTCGCCTGGTTCTTCACCCAGAAGGTCCCGCTCTACTTCCTATCACTCCCATATGGAGGCGGTCGTGCGACGATCGAGAGCATGTATCTTTATCTGAACTGGCGCTTCTATCTGGGGCGCTCGTTCGGACAGTGCTTCGCCTCTTACAGCCTCTGGGGAGCGGTACCGGCGACCATAACTCTCGCCGCTCTCGGATATCTCCTCCTCCGCAATCCCGAGGACCGTTCCGAGGGGAAGCATCTGCGAGGCCTCACATTGGTCCCGCCGCGCCGGCTCGCCCGAGAACTCGCCACACCGAATTGCGGAGCGAACGGGCGGGAGTCGAGCTCGCCCAGGTTCGCATCCCGCGCTCGACCGAGTGCGAACACTTCCTCATCACAGGCGCGACTGGAGCCGGAAAGTCGATGGCGATCCGCTCGCTCCTTCGCCAGATTCAGGCGCGGCGAGCTCGCGATCGTGGTCGATCCTGAGTGCGAATAAGTCTCAGAATTCTACCGGCCCGTACGCGGAGACCTGATCCTGAACCCGGTCGATGAGCGCTGTCCCTACTGGTCGCCGTGGCTGGAATTGAGCGAGCGATACTACCAAGCGGATGCGGCGACGCTCGCGGCTTCGCTCATTCCCGAACCTCCGCGTGGTTACGAAAGCGGGTCCGATCACTTCTTCCGGCAATCCAGCCGGACGCTGCTTGAGAGCCTGCTCCAGCTCGCCACACCGCAAGAGCCGCAGAGCATTCCCAAGCTGCTCGAACTCGATCGGGGCAAGTTGAAGCAGGCAATCTCCGGTACGCCCGCATACAGCCTAATCGATCCTGGCGCGCACGAGCAGGGCGCCGGCATTATCGCGACGGTCGCGAATGCGACCAGACCGTTTTTGTACCTGCCGCCCACTGACGGGCGACCGCCGTGGAGCGCGCTTGAATGGGCCGAGCATTCGGAAGGATGGCTGTTCGTGACCATGCGCGACGAGTCCAACTCGGCGGCGCTGCCGCTCGCCAACCTCTGGCTGGACCTCATCGTCGGCCGCCTGCTCAACTCCGCCGGCGATCGCCGGCGGGTCTGGGTCGTGGTGGACGAGCTGCCGGTGCTCGGCCGTCAGGCGAAGCTCGAGACGCTGGTAACTCGCGGACGAAAGCGCGGTCTCGCCGTCGTTCTTGGCTTCCAGAGCATCGCCCAACTGCGCCGGATCTATGGTCACGAGCAGGCAGCGGTGCTCGCGTCCATTCCTTCGACCAAGCTTCTGCTGCGCGTCGATGAGCCCGAGACTGCCACTTTCATCGCGCGTCAGATCGGGGAACGCGAGGCGTTGCGCGAAGAGATCGGTATGAGCACCGCCGAGCACGGCAATCGGTTCAACATCCATCCGACGCGCAGGACCGAGCCGGTCGTCATGGCCTCTGAGATACAGCGGCTGCCGAAGCTGGAAGGCTATCTCTGCATCGCGGGACTTAATCGCGCTCGCGTCAAAGTGAAGCCGTGCCTTCCGCACCGGCGGCAGGTCGAGTTCATTCCGCGCGCTCTTCCGAGGCCGGTCAACGACCGCACTTCGAATGACGGCTCTGTTCCGCTCACGGTAAATCATCAGAGCACGCCAGCCGATCGAAGCGTAGGCGCTCCAGTGAGAATTCAAGACTAATGCTGGTAATGTCCAAAGGCGCGCTGACCGCCGCCCAGGCCGAAACCTACTACGAAGAGAAGTACTCTCACGACGACTACTACTCCGAACAGCAGCGCGTCGTCGGCCAATGGTTCCGCCGCGGCGCCAAGGACCTAGGCCTCTCGGGAGAGATCGCAAGCGAAGACTCCCGCGCCGTGCTCCAGGGCATCCATCCGGTATCAGGAGATGTGCTCGTTCAAAAGGCGACAGGCTACGATGACCGCCGCGCCGGCTGGGATGCCACCTTCAACGCTCCCAAATCGGTGAGTATCCAGGCGCTCGGCGGTGGTGATGAACGCCTGATGGAGGCGCACCGACACGCGGTGAATCGCGCACTAGAAGAACTCGAGCAGTACGCGCTCTCTCGGCGTCACGGCGGCAGCGAACGGGTCGTTACCAACAACGTCGTCGCCGCTCGCTTCGATCACATCGCGGCACGGCCCGCAGCCGGCGCCGATGACGGTTACGGCCCAGACCCTCACCTACATACCCACGTCGTGATTGCGAACATGACGCGTCGTCCTGACGGCGCATGGCGGGGGCTCGATCCGGTCGAGATTTACCGGTCGCAAAGCTTCGCGTCTGCGGTCTATCGATCCGAACTCGCTCGAGAAGCGCAAGCACTCGGATACCAAATCAGAGTCGCAGCAGGGGACGGGCGATGGGAGCTTGAGGGCTATACACGCGAGCAGGTGATGGCATTCTCGCGCCGCCGCCAGGACATCGAACAGGCGCTCTCGAAAGAAGGACTGGCCGGCGCCGCTGCGGCGCAAAACATCACGCATCGGACGAGACTCACCAAAGACCACCGCGACGAGCAGAGTCTACGAGCCGAGTGGCGATCGCGTGCAAAGGACTGCGGGATTCAAGTCGACCGGTGTCTCTCGCAGTCGCGCGAAGGAGGTCCTGGTCAACTCACGTCGTCGGCAAAAATCCAGGAAGCTCTTCGATACAGCATTCACGAGCACACCGAGCGCGAAGCTGTAATCGACCGCCGTGCGCTGGAAGCAAAGGCGTTGCAACACGCGATGGGAAACGCCGACCTCGATCAAATACGGCGCCAAAGTCGCGTCATTGAGCAGCGCGGTCAGCTAATCGCTGTGGGCGCTGCGGTTTCCTCGCCGCAAGGTGCCTACACCACACCCGAGATGATCGCGGTTGAGCGCGAGAACCTCGAGTTGATGCGCGCGGGAAAAGGCAAGGCAACCGCCGTCGGCAGTGTCGACGAAATCCGCCAATGGGCCAGCGGGCGGCAACTGCTTTCCGACCAAGCGGCGGTCGCCGGACTGACTCTCGCCTCCAACGACTGGCTTACTGCGATCGAGGGGCGCGCGGGTGCGGCGAAGACCACGACCGTGGGCGCGATCCGCGAATTCGGAGGGCAGAGTTACGCGGTCCACGGCTTCGCGCCGACCACGCGCGCAGTCAAGGCGCTCTCCGAGGCGGGTGTTCCCCGCCAGGACTGTGGCGAGCCTCCTCGAGAGCCGGTCAACACCTGCGAACGAGCGGGAAATCTGGATTGTCGACGAATCGAGCCTGCTTCCGACGCGCCAGGTCAATCGCCTGCTTCACAAGGCGAGCGATGAAGGCGTGGCCCGCGTGATCTTCGTCGGCGACCAGCGGCAACATCACGCGATCGAAGCCGGACGTCCGGTTTATCAGATGCAGCAGGCAGGGATGCCGGTTGCCCGGCTCGATACTATCCGTCGCCAACGGGATCCCGAGCTTCGCGAGGCGGTCGCACACGCGGCCAGGGGAGAGATAGTGGAGTCGCTCGCGATTCTTGAGCGTCGCGGGGACATTCGCGAAATCGCCGATGTTGCGCAACGCCGCAAGACAATCGCCCGAGAATACGTCGCCGCACATGAAGCGGGTCAGCGCGTTCAGGTGGTAAGTCCGGCGAACGACAAACGGCGCGAACTGAACCAAGCGATCCGCGCGGCGCTCATCGCACGAGGTCATGTCGATGCTCACGGCAGCGAGCAGAGCATCCTCGTAAATCGCAACCTTTCGGGCGTGCAGCGAGCATTGGCCTACAATTACCAAGAGGGCGAGGTAATTCGCTTCATTCGCGGCAGCAAACAATTCGCGCTTCCCAGGGGCAGCTACGGCCGCGTCGAGGCGGTCGATCGCGACGCCAACGTCCTCACGATTAACACGCTCGGCGCACGACGCATCGAATACAATCCGATCCGGCTGTTCGGCGTCGAGGTCTTTCGCGAGGAACAAAGGGTCCTCTCACCAGGCGACCGCATACAGTTCCGCGCCCCCGACCGCGCACTCGGCGTTGCCAACGGCGATTTCGCCACAATCAAAACCATCCACGCGAGCCGCGGCGTTTTGCGCTTGGACAACGGCAAAGAGTTGAGAGTTGCGTCCAACCGTCTCCGCCACATCGATCACGGGTACGCATCGACTTCGCACTCCGCGCAAGGCGCGACCGTCGATCGCGTCATCGTCGACATCGACACGAGGCTGTCGCCGGAACTGGTCAATCGCAAGCAGTTTTACGTTTCTATTAGCCGAGCGCGGAACTCGCTCGCGATCTATACGAACGACCGCCGCGGGCTTGGCCACAGCGTGAACCGAAGCCGCGAAAAATCCACGGCTCTTGAGCTTTCCTCTGCTGTGCCTCATCGCGGCTTCGCTGTGTTGCCTGAACAGCATCAAAGTATCAGTCGAGGACACGGTCTGCGCAGGTAAATCAGTGGAGATCACCCGGCTTCCTCCCAATCAAATAGGTGGCGCTCGCTGCACTGGCACGGCGCGCCACCGGCTTCCGCCGGCCGCTTCGCTTGGCACGCCCGTGCAGCGTTTCGCCTCGCGCGTCTCGAAATTTGGCGTGCTCCCTCAAGCTCGAGTGAAGGGAGCGCGCCTTTAAAGTGGTCCTCGGTCCAGAAGGCGCGTCCTGCCGCTTCGGGGAAGCGGACGCAACCGCCGCTCGTTGGATGCGATGGTTACGGATTTCACAATTACGACATTGCCAGTTTTGATGACATTCACGCCTAGGTGAGTTATTGTGGAGCAACGAGGCGGAGGCGAGCCGTGGTGGCCTACGACGAATGCAAATGAAGACCTTTGGTCAGGTACTCACGGAAGCCCGGAAAAAAGTAGGGCTTACACAACGGGAAGTGGCTGCGCGGTTGAGTCGCGAAGATGGACGGCCGGTTGATCCGCCTTATCTTAACGCGGTTGAGCACGATCACCGCTACCCGCCGGAAGATCGAGTGATCGAGCAACTCGCCAAGATGCTCGGCATATCCGCCGATGTGCTGTATTTTCATGCCAACCGGCAGCCTGCGGACGTAAAAGCCGATGTCGACCAAGCGCGGGTGGAAGCTGCCTACCGAGCCTTCCGCAAGGCGCTGCGAGGAAAGCCGGCTGGCAAGCGAAAATGAAGTTTCTTCGCGATCCGCTGGGACGCCCGATCAAGCGCCTCTACCTCAAGACCGAGGAGCTTGACGAGCGACGCGAGCGGATCATCAGAGACTTCATGAAGAGTCGTTCCGGTGGATTCAGGTTGCCGATTCCAACTGACGAGATAATACGCATGATCGAGGCAGAAGCCGACGATCTCGATATGTATGCCGACCTGCCTGAAGGCCTGGATGGATTCACGGAATTCTTCGTCGATCGCAAGCCCAGGGTGCAGATCTCTGAGCGGCTTTCGGACCCGCGCTACGAAAACCGGCTCCGTACCACTCTGGGCCACGAGTATGGACACGTCTGGTTCCACGCGCCGCTGTGGAGAGAATCCGGGCGAGTTTCGGACCGTCGTCCTGCCGAGCGATCATGGCGCTGCGAACGCGACACCATTGTGACCGCTTCCGAGAACGACTGGATGGAATGGCAGGCAGCGTACATCAGCGGGGCGTTGCTGATGCCACGCACCAACGTCATCGTGTTGACCAACCAGGTTGCCGAAAGTTACGGAGGCGCCGCACCCGTGGCACTCGATGCGCCCGCCGCGCGCGACTTGATCCAGCAGTTCAGAATCCGTTTTCGAGTTTCGGAGCAAGCCGCTCAGGTCAGGCTTTCCCGTCTGGGCTTGCTGACAGAAGAATGAAATGCGAAGCGCTAAATAGCGCATTTTTAGGGTGAGTTTATCGTGAAAAAGACTTGATAAATCCCTGTTGTCAGCGGCCAGCCGATTCCAGGATAATTATGTAATTTGACAATATCAGAATTATGCAGTATGATCGGTGACATGTGGTGAAAGAAGATGCGCTTTAGAACGCCTCTGGAACGCTGCACGTAACTCCATTCAGATTGGTGGCATCATGGATAAGGAAGCAAAACTCAATAACCCGAAACTCGGTTGGACCCTTGAAGAACTAGCGAACGGCCTGAGCGTCTCGGTCCGTTTCTTCGCCTAGAGGTGAAACGCGGCCGGCTGCGCGCGGCGCACTTGGGGCGGCGTGTTGTGCTTCTCGATACCGAAGTGCGTCGTTACCTGGCCGAGGCGAGCGATCGCGCGGCCTGAATGTGCGGAGAATGAAAGGCGATGAGCGTTTACAAACGGGGCGAGACGTATTGGTTCAAGTTCCTGTTCCAGGGGCAGCTGATTCGAGAGTCGGCCAAGAGCAACTCGAAGACGGTCGCTCGCGAAGCGAAACGAGCTCGTCGCCGCGAGCTTGAGCTAGCGATCAATCGCATCCACCGCCGCGAACGCATGCCCCTGTTCTCCGTCGCGGCACGCGAATGGCTCGCCGGCAGGACGGCTCTCGCGTCTAACACAGTTGCGGCCTATGAGCACTTCGTTTCGAAGCTGATCGAAGAGCTCGGACGCCGACTCGTCTGCGATATCGGCGAGCAGGACATTGCAGACCTTCAGCGGAAGCGGCGGAGGGAGGGCAAAAGCGCGAGGACCGTCAATTTCGAAATAAACACGCTTCGCCAGATTTTGAAGAAGCACGGGCTTTGGGGTGCACTCGCGGATCGGGTTAAACATCTCCGCGAACGAAAAGATGTCGGTCGAGCAATCAGGCCTGAAGATGAGCAAAAGCTGATAGCTGCTGCCAAGCGAAGTCGCTCAATCGCTCTGTTACCGCTTTTTCAGTTGTCGGTCGATTCTGGACTTCGCGCAAGCGAAGTACGCGCGTTGCGACGAGCAGATCTCGCCCTGAAATGGAAAGACGGCGCAATAAACTCCGGTATTCTAAGCGTACCCAAGAGCAAAACTGATGCAGGCGTGGGACGAACGGTACCGCTTACCAGTCGAGCGTGCGGAGTGTTGACCCTGTGGTTCTCAAGATTCCCGGAGGCAAAGTCCGACAGTTACGTTTTCCCGCGCTATTCCGTTGGGCTCGCAGGAAACGCGCGGCGGGCGCTTTTTCGCGACGTGGACCTTAGCGTCCCGATCGGCGAATGGAAGAAGGCGTGGAAAATCGCGTGTAAGGCTGCGGGAGTGCGCTACCGCTGGCACGATTGTCGGCACACTTTCATCACGCGCCTCGCCGAGAATCCCAACGTGAGTGAGGAAACGATTCGATCTTTGGCCGGGCACGTCTCCAAGAAGATGCTCGAACGTTACAGTCACATCCGGATTTCCGCCAAACAGGCCGCAATCGCGACGCTCGATCAGGCAGTTTCCGCCGTTGAAGCGGAACAGCCCGAAACGAGTAGGGCACAAAATTGGGCACAATCTGTGGCGGTCGGCAAACCGGAGCTTCCTGACTAGTTGAATTATTTGGTGGACGCACCTGGACTCGAACCAGGGACCTCTTGCATGTGAGGCAAGCGCTCTAACCGGGCTGAGCTATGCGTCCACCGGAAGCTGCGATTATCGCGCCGCTATTCCAATCTCGCAAGACCATCCGTGGAGGAGAGTGCCGGCGCGGCGCAACTTTCTATTTGACCTGGGTGCTGCGATTCTGCCATTTCGGGTTCACCCAGGGAGGAAAACTGATGGCACGACTTCGCCAGGTAGGCCTCGCAGAGGCATCGCCCGAAATCCGCGAACTCTACAAAGGACTGTTCGGCGATCGCGATCCGGTACAGCAGCCCGGGACCGCGACCGGCACGCCAGGCGATTACTGGACGACCTTTGCGCTGGTCCCCGACCTGCTCATGCAGGCGCGAAATTCGCTGGGCGCGTTGATGGCGCCGGGACGCAAGCTCCCCGCTCCGCTCCGCGAGCTCGCCATCCTGCGCACCGGAATCGTCGGCGACTCGCGCTTCGAATACTCGCAGCATCTGAAGGTCGCGCGGATGGTGGGCGTGTCCGCCGACAAACTCGCCGACATCAAAACATGGGCGCTGAGTGACAAGTTCAGCGCCGCCGAGCGCGCCGTGATGCAGGCTGCGGACGAAATCGTCGGCCGCAACCTCGTCGAGGACGAGTCCTTCGCCGCGCTCAAGCAGCATCTGAGCGACGAGCAGATCCTCGAGCTGTTTTACGTGATCGGGTTATGGCGCATGCATGGCATGATCGTGCGCGCGCTGCATCTGGAGTACGATAACGATACCACCGCGCGGATGAAGGAAGTGCCGGCCCCACCGGCGAAGCAATAGCCACCGCGCACAGGAAAATCGGCTCTACCAGGAGGCCATCGTGGAGCAGGTAGTGATTTTCACAAACGTCGGATGCTCCGCCTGTCATCAGGCGATAGCTTATTTTGAGCGCAACGAAATTCCCTTCGTCGAGCGCAATATCGCCGACGATCCGGTAGCGCGCGACGAGCTGCTCAGCCGGGGCTTCCGCGCCACGCCGGTAATCCAGGTCGGCAACGAGACGATGGTTGGGTTCAGCGAGCCGAAGATCAGAAAGATGCTTGGTCTCGTCAAGTAGCAGCGCCGCGAAACTCGCTCAGCGGCTGGCGCTCATCAATTTGATGACTTCTGCGCGGCCCCATTCGACCTCGGCGCGATGCCGATTGGCCATCGCGGCCAGGTAGTCGCGGATCGGTCCGCCAGGCGGCGCGAGCGCAAGCGCTTCTTCGGTCTTGCGCGCGACCCACTCCTGCCCGTGCGACATCAGGTTGAGACGGTCGCGCACCGAATCGAGCGCAGCCATTTTTTCCGCGAAGGGACCGGTCTTGTCGGAGGGCGTGCCGCCGTTGTCGCGAATCAGCCCCTCGAGCGCGCTCGCGTTGCGGATCTCTTCCTCGCGCCCGGCGAGCAGGAAGCGGCGCAGCTCCTCATGCTCGACGTCGCGTGCGAGTTCCTCCAGGGCTAAGACGCCGGCGCGCTCTGATTCGAGCAGCAGATTGAGCTTCGCTTCCAGTTTCGCGTCCACGGCGCGAATCTAGTCGGGCAGTGTGCGTCGCGCAAGGCGCGCCGCGCCGGATGAAGCGTGGAATCAACGCAGGTAGACCGGATTCGAGAGAATCCACGGATGGCCCCGGCGCATCGCCTCGACGCGATAGGCTCCCGGCGAACTCGGCGTGAACTCAAGCGTGTTGGTGTTGTCCGCCGTGGACACTTCGGCGCCATTGCGCATCAGCACGATTCGATCCGCGGGCCCCGGCGTCTCGGCCCTGAGCTTGAGGCCCGGCACCATGGCGGTCTCGTCGCCCATCAGCGTTTTCGCGCTGGCACTTTCCGCATAGAACGCAAAGCTGTCCGCGTAGCCGAGCAAATCGAAACTCACATACGAATGGCCGCGCTTGAGCGCCTCGAGCAATGGCTCCGCGGCACGCTCGGGCGCCAGCAGATGACTCGTATAGAAAAGAAACAACTGCGGGAAGGTGCCGACCCGCGAGCCCATCACCGGCATGTCGTCGGCGGCGCCGATTCCCGCGACCATCGTGACGCGCGCGCGGCTCGCCATGCGGTCGTAGACCGCGAGGTTCTCATCCGGCCACACGTCAAGACCGCGGAGAAAGCGGTCGGTGCCGACAAAGATGGCGCGCAGCCAAATCGAGGTCGGGTTCACGGACTGCCACACCGAGCGCTGGTTATAGACTTCCAGCGCATCCGCCAATGCGTACGCGTCAGGTGAATTGAAATGCGCCAGGTTCGCAGCCAGCGCAAGCCCGCCCTGCTCGTGGATCGCGCCGATCAGATCGGCGGGCGATTCGCTCGCGGCGCGCTCGATCGGCGCGTGCAGGTTGAGCGCTACGATTTCGCCGCCGGCGGCGTCGAACGCGGTGCCGGGAATGAACAACACGTTCGAACTGAATCCGGCAACGCCGTAGTCGGCCGAGTCGGCGCTCACTCGATCGCCAAGAAAGACAAAGTCGATTTGCGCCACCCTCGCCATGTCCGCGATCGCCGCCTGGTCAAGGCCGGTGGATTTGAAGCGGAGGTCGACCACGCCGCGATAGTCGCGCAACTCGGGGAACTCGAGGGCAGGTGCGACTTCGCGCGTGGGCGGAAGGTCGGTGCTCGGAATTGGCGCGCTGCATCCGGCTGCAAGAGCGGATGCGAGCATGACCGTCGTGAGCAGGGCGCGAAGCCGGATGCGCATCGCATATCATCTAGCAGAGCCCAGATGTACCAATGAAGACGACCTCTCAGGCCACGCGGCCTTTTTGTTTTCCAGATTCTCTGTTACACGGCGACCATGAAAGTTGGTCGCGCCGCCGCGCTCGCGCTGTTTGCTTTTTCGATGCTCGCAATCGTCGGCTGCGGCGCAGTGATCTCTTACGACAAAATGCAGGAAGAAAACGATCGCCAGGCATTGCTCCGCGACTATCGAAAGTGCGTCGAAAGCCACCCTGAAGTTCCCTCGATTTGCGATCACATTACCTCCGGCCTGAATGCCGCCAGCGTCACAGTCCACCAGGGCGAAAATTAAGGCCGAATTTCCAACCGCTTACCGTCGGCTCTGGCTGGGCGTTGACTCTGATTCGAGGCGGACCTACGCTTAGTGGGCTGTACTTCGTGCGGATAGGAGGTTTATGGAAATACGAGTTGAAGGCTCTCTCGACCAGGCGATGCGGGTGCTCAAGCGCAAGCTGGCCAAGGAGGGCGTATTCAAGGAGATGAAGAAGCGGGCCTTCTACGAAAAGCCCAGTGTCCGCCGCAAGCGCAAGCGTTCCGAGGCCCAGCGCCGCCGGCGTAAGGAACAGCGCCGCCGCCGCGCCTCCTCTCTCTAGCCAATCGACATCCGCAACCTCACTGCGCACCGGGTCTTCCCGGAGCGCGCAGTTGCGTCCGGAGTCGTCGCGGGAGGTTCTCCCGAAAAGATGGCCCGCGGCTCGCGGTCCTGTAAGTTAAAAAATTCTCGATCAAACTTCCTTCGATCGAAATCAAATGTCCTCGATCGGTGGGTAGTACTTGCCGTCGCCGAGTGCGTCGACGGCGGCCCAGAACTCGGGGCCGCCCGCCTTCATTGGGTCTTCCAGCGCCCACGCCTGGCGTTTGTAATTCCAGCTCTCCGGGCGCAGGCGCTTGGCCGCTTCGAAATACTTTTGCGCGGCGCCGGAATGGCCCTCGGCGAACAGGAACTGCCCGAGCCGGAAATTCGCCGCGGCGCGGGCGTTGGCGTCGTCCGGCGTATGCATCCGGCGCAAAACCTCGTCCTCGCTGAGCGCATACTTGCTCGCCGATCCCTTCGCGACCCAATCGCGTAACGCGTCCAGGTACGCGGCGCGCTTGGCCTGCAGCTCCGCGAGCGCGTCGGGCGGAATCGAAAAATTCGTGTGATCCATTTTGCGGAACGCGTCGGTCGAGCCGGCCGCTTCGCTGGGACGCACGATGCGCCCGCGCTCGTCGATCCACACCGCGGTCGGCACGTTGACCATGTCGTACAGTTCGGCGACGATGTGGCGCTCGTCGATCACGCACGGATAACTCGGCTTCGCCGCCTTGATCCACGGCTCCGCCGCCGCGTTGCCGCCGCTATCGAACGCTACCGCGATCGGAACGAAACCCTTGGGCCCCAGCTCTTCGAATAGCGCCTGCCACACGGGCAGGTCGAAGCGGCATCCTCACCACGAGGCCCATGAGACGAGCAGGACCTTCTTGCCGCGATGCTCCGACAGCGAATGCATCCGGCCGTCGAGGTCGGGCAGCGCAAAGTCCGGCGCGACCAGCGAGGTCAGCACGCGCCGCCGCTCCGCCGCCGCCTCCCCGAAGCACCAGGTACCATGCTCCTGGTCGAGGACGACGGGCTGGCCGAGGGTTGCGGCCAGGGCGACCAGGTTGCCAACTTTATTGTCGGGACTGACGAACTCGGCTTGCCTCGCGATCGGGATCGGTATACACGCCTCGCCCTTGCAGAAGCCTTCGGGCTTCAGCGTCCAGCCCGATACGCGCTCGATCTCGGCGGTATCGAGCCACAGTGCGCCGCCCTTTATCTTGTCGATCGCCTGGACGTCGACGCCCCTGGTCACGCGCTCGCCGTAAATGATGTCGATGCTATCTGCCATCGTGGAGGCTCCTGCTTCGATAGTACGGGCGATCGCTCGGCTATCGCAATGCCGCAATTTCGCGACGCTTCGCCGGCCCGATCAAATCCACAGGATCACGCCGCGCGCTGCCAGGCCGGTACTCTGGCGGAAGCCGTTGAGGTAGAGCCCGATCTGCGCGCGGTACTCCTCGATCCGCCCCGCGATCGCGAGATCGGTTTTGAAATCGACTACCGTCCATCGCGGCGCGCCTGCTCCGCCGTCGAGATACGCGAGGTCGGCGACGCCCTCGACGACGGTGCCATCGTCGAGTTTCACCAGCACCGCGCATTCGCGACGGACCTCGCGCGCGTCACGCGCCGCGCGCATCAGTGGCGAGCGCATCGCGGCGGCGACCGCCGCCGCAGCCGCATCGATCTCGTCGCCGGTGGCGCCGATGGTCCGTCCGATCGTAGCCGCGATCTTACGCAGCTCGTCGTCGCTCGCGCCAAAGGACGCCCGCAGCATCGCCGAATGCACCAGCGTGCCGAAGCGGGTGCCATGCGGGCGCGCGGGATCGCGCCGAGTCTCTTCGACCGTGATCCCGTCGGCGAAGCGCAGTCCGGCTCCTGGAGCCGATGCCGCGAGCTCGGTCGCGGTCGCGACCGCTAGCGCCGGCGTCGCGCCCGCGGCGAGCATCGCACTCCGCCGCGCGCTCCACTCCGCGTATTCGCGCGTGCCGCGCCCGGAGCGCTCGCCGCTCTCGTCGGCCTGCAGCAGCTTGGTCTGGCGTTGGCCCATCTCCTCGACGACGTTGAGCTTCAGCAGCGACGGATCCCACCACACCACGCGATGCTCTCCGTGATCCGCGCGATGCAGCCCCGGCGCAACCGGCGCGACCAGTTTGAAGCGGCCTTGCACGCGCGCCGGGCGCACCACTACGGAGTCCTCGCCGAACAGCGGGCAGCCGGCGGGCTCGCGCGCGAGCGCCTGGCGCCGCGCAGCGGTCGCCGGATAGATGACCGGGCCTAGCCGCGCGAGCCATCCTTCGTACTCGCCGTCGCCGACCGCGGGCACGATCAGCAGGTCGCGCGCGCGCGTCACGGCGACGTAGAGAAGGCGAATCGCCTCCTCGGTGTCGCGCCGGCGCTCTTCTTCGGAATGCTCGCGAAGCTCGGCGGGCGAGTATCCCGCGATTCGAAGCGCCGCGAGATGGCGGCTCGGATCGACATAGCGCGACGGCTCGCCGCCCGTTTCCTTGCAGGTGATATCGGCGAGAATCACCACCGGGAATTCGAGGCCCTTGGCGCGATGCACCGTCATGATGCGCACGCCCGCGGTGCCTTCTTCGACGATCGGCGCCTCGCTGGCCTCGTCGCGATCGGCGCGCGCCTCGAGTTCGTCGACGAAGCCGCGGAACGAAGTCGCGCCGCTGCGCGCCTCGTAACGGCGCGCCATGTCCATGATGCGCATGAGGTTGGCGAGGGCCTGCGCGCCGGTTGGCCAGATGGCGATCCCGGCATGCGCGCGGGTCGCGGCGAGCAGGCGTGAGATGGTCTCCGCGATCGCGCGGCGGTTGCGTCCGCGATGCAGCTCGCGGAGCAGGCCGAGCGCGCTCGCGACATCCTTGAGACTGTCCGGCAAATCTTCCTTGAGCTTGCGGAACGGATGCAGGCTGCCGATCGATTCGCGGAACTCCAGCAGCGCCGCGTCGGAGAGCGCGAACACCGGCCCGCGCAGCGACGCGAACACCATCAGCTCGTCGTCGGGCCGCTCGATCGCGCCGAGCAAGTTGCGGATCGCCTCGACCTCCTCGCGCTCGTTGAACGAGCCGCCCTTGACCAGCACGTGCGGCAGATGGCGCGCCTCGAGCGCCCGCAGGTAGGGACGGGTCACGTCGTGGCCGAACGAATTGAGGCGCCGGAAAAGGATACAGATGTGGCGCGGCTCGATTGGGACGCGGCGCTCGGGCGCGTCGCGCTCGGTCACGGTCCATCCGCTTTCCTCGACGATCCATTTCGCGTACGCGGCGATCGCGTCGGGCAGCGATTTTTCGATCGACCAGTCGGTGACGTTGCCGAACTCGCTGTAGGGCGCGGGCACCGGCAGCACCACGACGGCGGGCTGGCTTTCGCAATCGGGGCGGAACGGCTCGAGCGCCGCATAGGCCGGCTGCGTGCCGGTCTCCGCGTCCATCAGCGGCGCGAACGCGGCGTTGACCATGCGCTGGATCTCGGGCGTCGCGCGGAAACTCACCGTCAAATATTCCAGGCGCGCGCCGCGCTCGACCAGCCGTTGCTTGACGCTCTGGTAGAGCGACACGTCGGCGCGGCGAAAGCGATAAATCGACTGTTTGGGGTCGCCGACGATGAACAGCTTGCCGGGAATCGGGCGGACTTTGGTCCAATCGGATTCGGCGGGGTCATCGGCGGCGAGCAGCAGGAGCATTTCAGCCTGGAGCGGATCGGTGTCCTGGAACTCGTCGACAAAAATCCGGCTGAAGCGTTTTTGCAGCTCGGCGCGCACCTCGGCGTTGTTGACCACCAGGTTTCTCGCGATCAGCAGCAGGTCCAGAAAATCGAGCCGCCCGGCGCGGCGCTTCAAGTCTTCGTAGTAGCCGACCACCGGCCACAATTCGGCGCGCAACAGCGGGGCGAGGTTCGCGCCCGCCTCGTCGCGAAATTTTTCCAGCCGCGCATGCAGCTCGTCGCGGCGGCGGAACACCTCCGTGCGCTCCACCTCGCCGTAGTCGCCGCCGAATCCGCGCCATGCCCATCGGCGGCCGCTCAAAATCGTCAGCAGGACCGCCTCGAGCCCGTCGTAGTCGCGCCCGCGCACCGCCTCGAGGCGGGTCGCCTCGAGAATCGGCCGCGCGATCTCATCCAGGCTGCGGCCGAGCCAGTCGCCCGACTCGGCATGCTCCGCGAGCTCGCTGAGCGCCTTGATCTCCGCGACCAGCACGTCGATCTCGCGGTCGCGATCGAATTCGTGCGGGCGCCACGGCGCGTCGAAGTCGCGCCAGTCGAGCAGTTGCTGCGCGGCGCTGCGCGCGATGGTGCGCGGGCCCTCTCCGGAAGCGAGCGTGCGGCGCCGCAGCAGCCGGCGCATCCCTTCGCCCGGATTTTCCAGCGCGCTCTCGAACCATCGGTCGAACGCCGACTCGAACATCGCGCCTGAGATGTCTTCCGGCGCGACTTCGAACATCGGATCGACCTCGGCCTCGACCGGGCGCTCGCGCAGCAGGTCGGCGCAGAACGAGTGAATGGTGCCGATGCGCGCCTCTTCGAGCTGCGGCAGCGCCTTGTCCAGATTTTTGCGCGATTCGCTGCTCAGCTTTTCGTCGTGTCGCGCGCGTTCAATTTCGGCGCGCAGGCGGAGCTTGAGCTCGCCGGCGGCCTTCTCGGTGAATGTCACCGCGACGATGCGCGCGAGCTCCGCGCGGCCCGAGGCGATTGCGGACACGATCCGATTGACCAGCTCGGTGGTCTTGCCGGTCCCGGCAGCCGCCTCGATGACCAGCGTGGTATCGAGGTCGTCGCGGATCAGGTCGCGCACTTTCTGGTCGGCGATCGCGGTGGTCATCGCATTTCGCGCAGGCGCTTGAGCGGTTCGAGACGCTGCGGATTTTTCCTGGCGACGCGGTCCTCCTCGTAGGGGCCGCAGATGCGCCGATAGTCGCACCATTCGCACTCGCGCTCTCCGGGCGCCGCGGGCAGGAAGCCGCCGGCAAGAGCGTCGCCGACTATTTTGGCGAGATCGCGTTCCGCGACGCGGGCGCCCTCGTCGATCTGGACGATGCGCTCCTCGTAGTTGCCGGCGGCGGTGCAGTAGTAGAGCCGTCCGCTTTGAATCGGCTCTTCGAGCACGCGCTCGGCCGCGAGCGCGTAGAGGACGGGCTGCAGGGTTTTGCCGCCGCCGATGACGAAGTTCTTCTCCGCGCGCACTTTGCCGGTTTTATGGTCGGTCACGCGCAGGCGGCCGTTGGGATCGCGCTCGACCAGATCGATAGACCCGCGCAGAGTCAGCCCCGAATCGAGCGCGATCGCGCGCTCGGAACTGCGCGGATCGGCCTGCTCGCGATCGCGAAGTCCGAATGCGAGCTCGAACGCTTCGGGACGCCATCGTTCGCGATCGAACGCGGCGCGCCGCAGCCATTCGTGGAGGTCCGCGCGGATACCCTCGATGCCGTCGCTCCATACGCGCTCGATCGCGGGCGCCAGCCGCTCATGCCAGCGCGCGGCGACCTGCTCGATTCTCTCATCGAGCAAATCGGTCGCCGCTTTGAGATTTTCCCGCGTCACCGGCAATGCGCCGCCGGCGCGCAGCGTGCTCAGGATTTCGAACTGCACTTCGGCGAACAGCGCGCCGCGCGTCAGCGGATCGAGAACTTCGATCGCCTCGATTTCGTCGCGCGGCTCCAGGCGATGTATCGCCTGCAGGAAAAACCGGTACGGGCATGCCGCGTAGTTCTGCAGCGCGGTCGGCGAGTAGGGCCGCGCGGACAACTGATGGCGTCGCAGCGCGGCGACCGCACCCGGCTCCGGGTCGACCAGTCCGTCGGCGGGCGTCCAGCGCCGGAGCCATCGGCGCGCCCGCGCGCGCAGCGCACGGCCCAGGTGCGGATTGGAGTCGAGCAGGTAGTGGGCGGCGCCGATGGTGGTCTCCGGATCGGCGTCGACCAGCTTCTCCAGCACCGCGAGATCGAACTCGGCGTCGTCGATCGCGTCGGCGATCGCCGACGGCGCGGGCCATCCGAGGCGTGCGGCCTGCTCGGATGCCGCCGCGGCGCGCGAGTTCGTCGAAACCGGGCAGGCGTCCCTCGGCGGCGCGCATCAATTCCAGCGCGTAGAAGGAGGGCACCCGGGGGCGGCCCTGGTCGAGGTCGACGCGCGGATAGGAAAACATCACGCGCGCGGCGGCGGCTCCCGCGGCCATGCGCAGCGACAAACGCTCGGCGGCGACGCGGTCTTCCTGGCGCGCGAGATGCGGCGAGAGGATCGCGCGCGCCGCGTCGGGCAGAATCGGATCCTCGGTCAGCTTCCTGGGGAAAACGCGCTCGGCCAGTCCGGGCGCGATCACCACGTCGAAGGTCATGCCGCGCGCGCGACCCGGTGCGGCGACGAACACCGCGCCGTAGCGGCGGCGCGGCGGCCGCGCCTCGAGACGTCCCAGCCGGTCGGAGAGCACCAGGCGCACCTCGTCGAGGCCGACAGGGCCGACCGGCGCCATCGGCTCCAGCTCGGCGAGCGCGGCGAGAACCGGATCGCGATCGCGCACCGCCGCCTCGACCAGCGCGCGGAGTTTGTCCAACCACTCGCCCCAGGTCGCGTTGCGCGGGAGCGCGGCGAGCATCGCGACAATCGGAAGCGCGACGCGCTTCAAATGATCGAGGTCGAGGATTTGGCGGTCGAGCGAGGCCGCGTGCGCCTCGTCCTCTTTGCGCACGCCGGAGCGCCGCAGTGCGAGCTCGCTTTCGAGTCCGCCCAGCCGCCGCTCCCATCGCGCGGCGCTGCCGATCACGGCCGCATCGACCAGCAGGCGTTCCCATCGCCACGGCGCGCGCAGCATGCCGTCGATCACCGGCACCGGGTCGAGCGCGACGGGCTCCGACTCGGGATGCTCCGCCGGCAGCTCGAGATCGGCCCCGAGCGGGGCGGGAGTCAGTTCGCTTTCGGCGGGCGCGGAGACATCGTCGCGCGCGCGCTGCTCTTCGGGAACCTGCGCGAGCGAGACATACTCGGCGAAGCGGCGCGCGGAGAGATTTTCGGCCGCGCAGGCCAGCAGCGCCAGCAGCGCGCGGCCGCCGGGCTCGGGCCGACGCGTGCCGCGCGCAAAGTAGGCGGGAATTCCGGCACGCTCGAGCGCCTCCTGCAGATAGGTCGAATAACGCGCGCTCTCGTGCAGCAGGACCGCGATTCGATCGAAGCGCACGCCGGCGCGCGCCTCGGCCTGGATTCGCCGCGCGATCTCGACGCACTCGTGCATCTCGCCGGGCGCCGAGATCATCGCAACGGTATCGTCGAGATCGCGCTCGGGCGGCGCGGTGTCGGAAAACAGATGGTCCTGCAGACGGACCAGCGAACTGTCGCCTTGGCTTTGCGGCTGAGCGCGAGAGTCCGCGGAGACGCCGAGCGCTTTTTCAAGAAGGCTCGCGGTGCGCGCGTCGCCGTCCGGAACGGTCGCGAGAATTTGCGGCGCGCGACGCGCGAGCGCCGCGACGAACTCCGCTTCGAGCGCGGATTCGATCGGCACATCGATCAGCAGCGTCGGCAGGGCAATGAAACGCGGCGCCGGCTCCTCGCGCGCCGCCGCGGCAGCGGCCTTCAGCATCGCGGCACGGTCCGCCAGTTTCGCGGCGCGGAACTCCGCGTCGAATTGCTCGAGCACCGCGGCGATCGCGGCGCCGCGCGGGCCGAGGCCCAGGAGCCTGCCGGCGGAAATATCGTTGTCACGGATTTCCGCGAGCGTGCGCGCCAATGCGCCGGCGAAGCCCGGACGATCGAGCACCGGCGCGAAGTGATCGAGCTTGGCAGTCGGCGCGAGATGATGAACCGCGCGCGCCGCAACCGCCTGCGCGGCGAGACCGGCCGCCGGCGCGAGGCCCTCGGCGGCCATCCAGTCGGCGGCGAGCAGGCCCACCAGCCGGTTGAGCGTCACGCGATGGATGCCGACCACCGCTCCGCGTGACGCGGCGAGTTCGCGCACCAGGTCGTCGGCAGCCTCGCGCACCGGCGCGATGACCAGGACTTCGGTTGCGGCGGGAATCGCCTCGAGCCATTTGCGCGCGGCCGCCACCCGGTCCGCGGCGCGCGGCGAACGGACTATTTCGCGCTGGTCTGACATTTAGTTGATGGGCTCGGCGGCGCATCACGCCCTTGGGGCGTCGCGCCTCCAATAATGATCGTCGCCGTGCCGGAGGCGACTGGCAAGAGGGGGGCCGGGATGTTTCCACAAGCGCCGCCCAGTCCGCGGGGGGAAATGTTCAGCTCGACAGGTAGACCGGATCGCCGACGCGGACTTTGCCCGGCGCGCCGACGGCCGCGAAGACGCCGACGTTGGCGCGATGATGGAACGCGGCGGTGCGCAGAATCGCGAGGTCGCGCGCGAGGTCATCCTGCGGATGGGTCGTCATGACGCAGCGCAGCGCCGGGCGCATCTTCGCGACGCGCATCGTCTCGCCAACCTCGAGGATTCCGTCGAGCCATCCGTCTTCGATGAAGTCGTCGTCCTTGTCGCCGGTGTCGACCAGAATCGAAGCTCGGAAGCGCCGTGCGTCGAAGACCGAGCCGGGCGCCAGGCGGGCCAGGTGACGGAGCGTGCCGGTCGCGATCACGTGCATGATGGCGGAGTCGAAAAACGTTCCCCGCGAGAGTCCGAAGTCGTCGGGCAGGGTCGCCAGGGTAAAGGCAGGCTGCACTTTTTCCACTGGCACATCGCCGAACACGGTGGCGGGATCGATCCCCGCGCGCTCGCGCTTTGCGCTGTCGGGACGCTCGAGGCGAACCTTGCGGCCGAGCGCGGCGCTCACGATTTCAGAAGCGTCGGGGTCGCCGGCGTGAATCTTTTTGCCATCGGGTAACTGGATGGTGACGGGCGCCGATGCGTCGGCAGAAGGCGGAGAGTCGTACGAGGCGCGAAACTCGAACATCCGCGCAAATTTCTTGGCGCTGACAATCTTGCCGGTGACGATTTCGCGGAGCGCCCACGCGCGATCGCCGACCACGCCGCCGACGGTGATGTCGGTCTCGCTAAGCTCCTCGCCGAGCATCGACTTGACCGGGTAGCGCATGAGCCCAGCAACCCGGCCGACCAGCCGCCGCGCCATCGTGCCCGCCTGGCGGCTACTTCGCGCCGTTGGGCCGCGTGGTGCTTTGCGCGGGTGCGAGGGTGAACGGCCCGGACTGGGTGGTCGCCATCGCATCAAGCGCGCGCTGGTCGGAGCTGATGGCCTTCATGATGGCGCCGGTGGCGCCCGCCATGAGCTTTTCCTTGTTGGCGGAGACGCGCGCGGCGCTCTCGTCGATCGAGTCGAGCAGGCCCTGGAAGCGCGGCATCACGTAGCGCGCGAGCAGCTCGTAGCTGCGCCACATTTTTTCGCGCGGCGCCCAATCATGCGCGAACGACAGGATGGTTCCGAAGCCGCCGGCGATTTCCTGCAGCTTCTGAATCTTCTCGATTGCATCTTCGGGAGTGCCGAAAATCCCGCCGCCCAACTCGTCCATGAACTTCGCGGCCTGGTAGCCATCTTCGAAGTTGTGGCCGTCGGGACGCCCGATGATCCCGACCACGTACTCATTGTTCCAGCGCTTGAGACCGTCGGCGACTTCGCGCCACGCCTGCTCCTTGGAATCGGAGAGATGGAAGGGCATCACGATGCGCCAGTTCTTGCGGTCGACTTTTTTGCCGTACTCTTTCGCGGCGCTCTCGGCGAAGCTCCATTGCGTCTTGAGCGCGCTCAGTCCCTCCTGCGAGTAGGACGCGACCGAGAGCACGCCCACGCCGTACTTGCCGGCGGCCTTCATGCCGGCCGGCGAGATCATCGACGCGACCGCGATTGGCATGTCTTTCTGCAGCGGCCGGATGTGCAACGCGGCCTCGTGCAGCGTGTACCACGAGCCTTCGGCGCTGATCGGATTGCGCTCACGGAGCAGGCGCAGGATCACGCCGAGGCCTTCGTCCATCTGATCGCGCTGGTTCATCGGATCGATCCCGAGCATGAACGCGTCGGAGGGAAGCGCGCCCGGACCGACGCCGAGCATCGCGCGCCCGCGGCTCAGCAAGTCGAGCATCACGATGCGCTGCGCGACGGTGAACGGATGATGGTAGGGGACGGAGACCACGCCGGTGCCGAGCATGATGCGATGGGTGCGCTGCGCGGCGGCGGCCAGGAACATCTCCGGCGACGCGATGGTCTCCCATCCGCCGGAGTGATGCTCGCCGACCCAGAACTCGTCGTAGCCGAGGCCGTCGAGCAGTTGCGCGAGCTCGAGGTCGCGCTCGACCTGGAGCATCGGATGCTCACCGATCGGATGATGGGGTGCGAGAAAGACGCCGAAGCCGAGCCGGTTGTCCATAGACGTTAATCTCCCTGGGATGAACGAGTGTTATCGCAGCCGGCTCGGCGTGCGCAACCGCGCTCAGTGGGCCCGCTTATCGGCGCGCGGATGGGTGGCGTTGTAGTCGCGGATCGCTTTGAGAATCGCGTCGCCCGACGCTTTCATCAATTGCTCGCGATTGGCGCGCACCCGCTCGGCTGAGTCTTCGATGGGCTTGATGAGGCCCTGCACCCGCGGCATCACGTGGCGCGCGATCATCTCGTAGCTACGCAGCGATTGCTCGCGCGTGGTCCAGTCGTGCGCGAAGCACAGGATGGTGCCGAAGCCGCCGGACAGCTTCTGGAGCCGCGCGATGCGATCGAGCGCGTCGTCGGGAGTGCCGAAGATCGCGCCGCCGTAGTCGCTCATCCGCTTCGCAGCTTCGTAGCCGTCGGCGAAGGGAGAGCGCTGCGGCGCGCCGATGATGCCGACGATGTACTCGTTCTGCCAGCGCTTGAGACCGTCGGCGACCTCGCGGCAGGCCTGCTCTTTGGACTCCGCCAGATGGAACGGCATCACGATGCGCCAGTTGGCGCGATCGATCGTCGAGCCGTTCTCGCGCGCGGAGGTCTCGCCGAAGCCCCACTGGGTCGGGAGCGCGGCGAGGCCTTCTTCGGAATAGGAGGCGACCGAGAGCACGCCGACGCCGTATTTTCCCGCGGTCTTCATTCCGGAGGGCGAGATGGTCGAGGCGACGGCGATTGGAATCCGCTCCTGGAGCGGGCGAATCTGCAGCGCCGCGTTATGCAGCTCGAACCACGAGCCGGAGCAACTGAACGGCTCGTCCTCGGTGAGCAGGCGCAGGATCACGCCGAGGCCCTCGTCCATCCGGTCGCGCTGCGTCATCGGATCGATCCCGAGCATCGCGGCGTCGGAGGGAAGCGCGCCGGGGCCGACCCCGAGCATCGCGCGCCCGCGGCTCAGATGGTCGAGGGTGACGATGCGCTGCGCGACGTTGAACGGATGATGGTACGGGATCGAGACGACGCCGGTGCCGAGGCGGATGCGCGCGGTGCGTTCCGCGGCGGCGACCAGGAACATCTCGGGCGAGCCGATCGTCTCCCAGCCGCCGGAGTGATGCTCGCCGACCCAGAACTCGTCGTACTGGAATTCGTCGAGCATCTGCGCGAGCTCGAGATCGCGCTGGAACTGGAGCGTGGGATGCTCGCCGATGGGATGATGGGGCGCGAGAAAGACGCCGAAGCCGAGTCGTTGATTCATAACAATGCTCCTTGCCGAGTCGATCCGATCGAGGCCGGATCATTCGCCACCGCGGACGGCGGTATTTAATTTTAGCCGCGCGGCGCGGCGGATTGTTTCACCGCGCAACGCGCGCGGCAGATTAACTATACCTCCGCGCTAGACTCCCGACGCAGTCGGCGTGGCGGTGGGCGTCAACGACGGAGAGGGAGTGGGCGACGCGGCGGAGGCCGGAGTTGGAGCCGATGCGGGCGTCGCCAGCGCGGTGGGCGTCGGCGTCGGCACGGTGACGGTCGGCAGCGAGGTGGCGGGAGTGGGCGTCTCCTCGGCCGCGTTCTCGGGCTTCGGAATCGGCTCGTTGGCCATCAGAGCCGTCCCGGCGCCGTAGTTATAAACGAGCTTGCCGCCCAGGTATGCCTGGTAGGTGAGCGCGCCGATCGCCACGATCGCGACCAGCAGATAGAACGTGCGCGAGCCGGCGAAAAAAGTTACCGCTTGAATCAGAATCCGCCACAGCGCGAGCACTCCGAATGCGATCGCGAGGTACTCTCCCAATTGGCCGTGGCGATGAAGGATATCCTTGGCGTCGGGGCCAAGCGCGTTCCAGATCCTTACCGGCCTCCAGGGTGCCGGTCCCGTAGGAGGCGCCGGCGGAGAGCGCGCCGAGGATGGTCAGGAGGAGGGCGGCATAGCGCAGCCAGATGCGAGCCGGCACCAGGCTCGCGAACAGATCGATCAGGACTGCAACAGTCAGCAGTGCAATTGCGTAGTGATCGGCTACCGGATGAAGATCGATTCGCTGGAGATAGTCTAGGACCGGCTGCATCTGCGCTCCGTCGTCAAGCTGAAGATAGCGTTCATAAGATATGGAACCGCGCACCGACGCGCATATTCGAGCGCGGCGACCCGCGCCTCTTTATCGCAAAGCGATCGTCGCCACGCAAATCATGGCGCGGCGCGAGGCGAACAAAACTCGAAGACAAAACCGCGCGCGGCAGGCTCGCGCCGCTGTGCCGGTCAGATCATGGCGTCGTCAATGGCGGCGCGGTGGCCGGCGTCGACGTTGGATTTGGACGAGCGGTCGAACTCGCGGACGGAGTCGGCGTCGCAGCGGGAGCCGGCGTCGCAGTCGCAGCCGGCGTCGCGCGAATCTGGAAATCGAGCTCGCGGACTTGCACCTCGCTCCACGGGCGCGCGACGAACATGAACTGCAACGCGGACTTGAGCGACAGCGCGTGGAGGATCGGCGTCCAGGTCTCTTCGAAGGCGAAACCCTTGTCGGTGCGAGTCGCGTCAGGATTCGCGGCGGGCGCGATGCGCGCGACGATGTTCGCGGCATCGGGGCTGTCGGCGACGTTCATGGAACGGAAGTACCATTCGAGCGCGGGGGCGTCGTCGGGAATCCAGACGGTCGCATCGGGCGAAACCTGCGCCTGCGCGCGCGCGCATTGCGCGGGAGTCTGCGCGCTGGTCGCGGGCATGGACCAGAACAGCAGGGCGTGGCGCGCCCACGGCGCCTCGGTCGAATCGGGCGCGGGGTAGATGAATCCGGTCAGCACCTGCGCGTAGAGCGTGAGCGCGACGAGCGCCGCGAGCGGATAACGAAGCGTGCGCCACGCATCGAGATGATGCAGCCATTCGACGCCGAACGCGCCCACGAGCGCCATCGGCACCAGCATCTCAACGACGCGATCCGACGCGAACGGCGGCGCCGCCGCAAAGCTCGCAACGGTGATCAGCGCCCATAGTATCGCCCAAATCGCGAGTGGTGACGCGGCGCGCCGCGCGAGGATCGCAACGGCGCCAGCCAGCGCGACGATCGCGATCATGCCGTCGTAGAACGTGAGGATCGGCAGGTAGTAGCGGAGGCCGGCGCGCAAGTCGATCGCGGTGGGATCGAAACTTGCGTGGATTTGAGCGCCGAGCGTAGCGACGATCGGGCGCGAGAACATCGCGGTCGCGAGCGTGACCCAGATCGCGACGGCGACGACGATCGTCGTCATCACGAGAGCGCGGCGTCGATGCCACCATACGCGGGTGCGCACCCACGCGTGCCTGCCGGTCGCGGCGTCCCACAGCCCGAACGTCGAGAGCGCGAGCGCGGCGGTGGCGAGCGTCACCAGGCTGGAGGGATCCGCCGCGAGCGCGAGCCCGATCGCGCATCCCAGCAACACCGCGCGCCAGCGAGCGGGGCGGCTCGACACCGCGAGGAACATCACGACGGCGAGAAATGCGAAGGTGACGGCGGGGACCGCGCTGGAACCGGTTCGCGAGTAGTATGCGATGCTCGGTGACAGCGCGAGCATCGTCGCGAGTGCGAGCGCGCCTGCGCGGCCGACGTAGCGGCGTGTCGCGAATGCGGCGGCGACAAGAATCAATCCGCAGCCCATCGCGACAACGCGCGCGGCAGAGTCGCTGGCGCCGGCGCTCGCGAAGATCCATCCCTCGACGATTTGAACCCACGAAAACTGGAACGCGCTCGCGGCCGCGCTGATGCCATCGCTCGCGATCGACAGTGCCGCGAGCGCGTCGCGCGATTCCGTCGCGCTCAGCGGACGCGCGCCCAGTGCCGCGGCGCGGCTGACGACAGCGTAGATCGCGACCAGCGCCCATCCCAGATGCTCCGTGGTGAGCGTGTACAGCGGCTGCGCGAGCCGGGCATGGCTCAGGTCGACCGGCGGCAACTCCACGGGCGCAACGGGCACAGCGATTTCGACGTGCTCGTCGGGCTCGATGCCAAGCCGCCAGTCGTCGGGGTTAGATCTGTCGTCGTGCGGCACTGTTCGCAACGGCTATTTGGGCAAGCGGCGGTTGTCAACGCGCAGCAACATAAAATTCACGTCGCAAAGATAGGCGCGGTGCTTGAGCGAAAATCTCCGGCGACTATGCTGAGTGGCTCGGTATTGAAGCATGGCAGAGTCGGAGACATCGACGCGGCGAGTCCTGAACAGCCTGCTCTCGTTCCTGGTGCTGGCGGCGGTGATCGCGCTGTTCTTCGCGTATCGCAATCGCGCGGTGATCATGCGCGCTCCGGAGCTCAGGTTCTCGCTCGCGCATCTGCCCTACTACGCGTTCTGCTCGTTTTACCGGATGCTGACGGCGTATCTGATCGCGCTGGTGTTCTCGATCATTTACGGGATGCTGGCGGCGCGCGGACCGACCTGGGAGCGCGTGATGATCCCGGCGATCGATGTCGCGCAGTCGGTGCCGGTAGTCGGTTTTTTTCCCGCCGCGATTTATTTCTTTGTCGCGCTCGCGCATGGGAGCCGCCTCGGCGTCGAGATGGCCGCGATTTTTCTGATCTTCACCAGCCAGGCGTGGAACATGGCGCTCGGAGTGTTCGAGGCGGTCAAGACTATCCCCGAGGATTCGGCGCAGGCGCTCGAAGCATTTGGCGTTTCCGGATGGCTCAAGTTTCGTCGCCTGCTGATGCCGGCGTGCGTGCCCAAGCTGGTCTACAACTCGATCCTGTCGTGGGTGTCGGGATGGTACTTCCTGATCGCGTGCGAGATCATCACGGTCGGCCCCGCGAACTACCGGCTGCCCGGGCTCGGCAGCTTTTTGATGGAGTCCGCGGACCGCGGCGATTACCTCGCTATCGCCGCCGGCCTGCTTATGCTGCTCGCGGTGATTGTCGCGATGGACGTCATCGTATGGCAGCCGCTGACGGTGTGGTCGGAGAAGTTCCGCTATGAGTTCGCGGCCTCCTCCGCGACAGCGAAATCGCTCGGGATGTTCGGGGCGCTCGGCGCGATCGGCCCCGCGGTAACGCGCACGCTGCGCATGATCCTGATGCCGGGAGTGCGCGCAGTAAACCGCGCGTTCGAGTCGATGCCCACAGTTCGTCTGCTGTCGCGCAAGCAGTCGCGGCAGGCCACTCGCATCGCGCAAGTCGTATTGATCGGTGCGTTCGCCATCCTGTTCGTGTATGCGGTCGTCGACGGCCTCGGTGCGCTGGTCCGCACGCTTAGTCATCCATGGCCGAGCGAGGTCAGAAAGATTCCCGCGGCGACGGTGGCGTCGACCTTGCGGATGATCGCCGCTTACGCGATCTCGCTGGCCTGGACCATCCCATGCGCGCTGGCGGCCAGCGAAAGCCCGCGCTTCAACCGCATCCTGGCGCCGATCGCGGAAATTGTCGGCTCGATGCCCGCGACGGCCTTGTTCCCGCTGATTGTCCTATTCGTAATCAAGGTGACCGGCGGGATGAACCTCGCTTCGATATTGCTCATCCTCACCGGGATGCAGTGGTACCTGCTGTTCAACCTTCTCGCCGGCGTCAACCAGGTTCCGGAAGATCTCAAGGAGGCCACGCGCGTATTCGGCTTGTCGCGCTTCGACACCTGGCGCAAGCTGACCCTTCCCGCGGTGACGCCGTCGCTGATCACCGGGAGCCTCACCGCCTGGGGCGGGGGATGGAACGCGCTTATCGTTTCCGAGTATTTCATTTTCCGCGGGCATACCTACCAGGTGTTGGGACTGGGCGCGCTGCTCGACGATGCGACTTACCGGACCGGCAATGGCGTGATGATCCTTTTGAGCCTGCTCTCGATGGTATTGGTGGTGCTAGTGTTGAACCGGCTGATCTGGCGCAGGCTCTACCAGGTTGCGACTGAACGTTTCCGGCTCGACTACTAGCACCGCGCAATGTGCGACTCTGACTCATCAGATCCATGGCCCTGCTCGAGCTCAAACACGTCTCCAAGAGTTTCCCCCTCGCCAAGGGTACTTTGCAGGTGCTCCATGACATCTCCTTCGACGTCGCCGACGGCGAGTTCATTGCGCTGGTGGGTCCGTCCGGATGCGGCAAGTCGACTCTGCTGCGCATCATCAATGGAATCGTGCCGTTGACTTCGGGACAAGTGCTGTACAACGGGCGCCAGGTCGACGGCATCAACCTCGAGTCCGCATTGGTGTTCCAGTCGTTCGCTCTGCTGCCGTGGCTCTCGGTCAAAGCCAACGTCGAAATGGGCCTCGAGGCGCGCGGCATCGCGCTTGCGGCACGCGAGAAGATCGCGGGGGTGTACATCGACAAGGTCGGTCTCGACGGTTTTGAAGAGGCGTATCCGCGCGAGCTCTCGGGCGGGATGAAGCAGCGCGTCGGCCTGGCGCGCGCGCTCGCGGTCGAGCCCAAGGTGCTGCTGATGGACGAGCCATTTTCCGCGCTCGACGCGCTGACCGCGATCACGCTGCGCGAGGAACTGCTCGACATCTGGCACTCGCACGACATGTCGGTGCATACCATCGTGATGGTCACCCATATCATCGAGGAAGCGGTCGAGCTCGCCGATCGAATCATCGTGATGGGGTCAGGACCGGGGCGCGTGGTTGCGGACCTGAAAGTCGACATCGCGCGGCCGCGCGACCGCCGCGCGGAAGCGTTCAATGCGTTTACCGACAAGGTCTTCTCGCTGATCGAGGAACGCGGCTGATGGCTGCTCCCGCAATAAATCCCATTCCGGATTGCTCGCTCACCTGGGTGTTCGGCCTGCTCGAGCTGCTCGAGGATCGCGGCGGGCGCGACGATGGCTATAAGATCGCGCGCGATCTGCAGTTCAAGTTTGGCGACCTGCTCAAGGTGATGAAGGCGGCGGAAATCCTGGGTTTCGTCACCACGCCCTCGGGCGACGTGGTACTGGAGCCGCTGGGCAAGAACTTCCTCGAGAGCAACGTCAACGAACGCAAGCTCATCGTGCGCGAGCAGCTCAAGAAGCTGAGCCTGTTCAGCTACTTCATTCGCCTGCTGCGCGCGCAGGAGGATCGTTCGCTGCCCAAGGAAATCGCGCTCGAACATCTCGCGATCCTGCTGCCGAGCGAGCGCCCGGAGCGGCAGTTCCAGACCATGGTCAACTGGGGCCGCTATGCCGAGCTGTTCGGTTATAACAAGGACGAAGATCGCTTCTATCTCGATCAGGAATAAACGATAGCACGCAAAGGAGATCCTCGATGGCAACCGACAGTGAAAAAGTGGTGAGCAATTTCATCAACGCGTGGCCGCGGCGCAACCTCGACGAGTTGATGGCGTTCTTCGCCGATGACGCCGTGTATCACAACATCCCGATGCCGGCGGCCAAGGGCAAAGACGCGATCCGCGCGGTCATCAACTCGTTCCTGCCGATGGCCAAGAACGTCGAGTTCAAGGTGCTGAAGAGCGCCGCGGCGGGTGACACGGTGTTCAACGAGCGCGTCGACATCTTCGACCTGGGCGGCGGCAAGAAAATCGAGCTGCCGGTGGCGGGCGTGTTCGAAATCCGCGGCGGCAAAATTGCCGCCTGGCGCGATTACTTCGACCTCGCGATGTACACCAAGCAGATGGCGTGACGCCGGTGGCTGATGCGCGCAGGAAGTAGCCGCGCGAGCTGACTCGGCGCCGATGCGAGTATGCGGGCGCGGGTGTAGGCTGCGGCCAGATGCCGTCCTCCGACGTTCATGCGGTGGTTCACGCGATTGTCGGCACCGCCGGCCATATCGATCACGGCAAGACCGCGCTCATCAAGGCGCTGACCGGCCAGGACACCGACCGCCTCAAGGAAGAGAAGGAGCGCGGGATCTCGATCGATCTCGGCTTCGCCTACTTCACCCTTCCCGACGGCACCCGCGCCGGCGTGGTCGACGTGCCCGGCCACGAGCGCTTCATCCGCAACATGCTGGCCGGCGCGCACGGGATCGACCTGGTGCTGTTCACCGTGGCCGCGGACGACGGCGTGATGCCGCAGAGCGAGGAGCATCTCGACATCCTGCACCTGCTCGGCACGGGCCGCGGAATTTTTCTGATCACCAAGGCCGACATCGCGGATGCGAAGCGAATCGGCGAGGTGCGCGAGGAAATCGAACTGCTGGCCGGCGGCAGCAACCTTGAGGGCGCGCCGATAATCGCGGTCTCCTCGACCACCGGCCTCGGCCTCGAGGAATTGCGCGCCGAGATGGTGCGCCAGCTCGACGGCTTCCAGGGGCGCCGCGCCACCGGAGTCTTCCGGCTGCCGCTAGACCGCGCATTTGTTATCAAGGGGCACGGAACGGTGGTGACCGGCACCGCGATGGGCGCGGAGGTGCGGGTCGGACAGAAGCTGCGCGTGCTGCCGGACGGCCATGAAGTCCGCGTGCGATCGATCCAGGTGCATTCCGAGCCGGTCGAGCGCGCGGGGCTGTGCCAGCGGGTCGCCTTGAACCTGACCGGCGCGGAGAAGGTCGCGCTCAAGCGCGGCGATGTGCTCGCCGACGAGCGTTTGGAGATCGCGACGGCGCGCTTTGATGCGCGCGTCGAGATCCGTCCCGCGGCCAAGCGTCCGCTCAAGAACAACATGCGCGTGCGGCTGTTCATCGGCAGCGCGGAATCGATGGCGCGCGCGATCGTTCTCGACGAGGCCGGTGCTATCGCGCTGAAGTCGGCGGGCCTTGCGCAATTCGTGTCCGAGGAGCCGTTAGTTGCGCTCGCGGGCGATCGTTTCGTGATCCGCGATGAGACCAACGTGCGCACGCTCGGCGGCGGCGTGGTGCTGAACCCGCTCGGGCGGCGGATCCGCAAGCCGCTCGATGCGTATCGTGCCAACCTCGAGACGCTCGCCGCGACGTCGGGGGCGGAGGCGATCGAGGCGCTGTTAAATCTCCAGGAGAACCTCGCGCTGACCGCGACTCAAATCGCGCTGCTGCTCAACGCGCCCGCGGCGGAAACCGATGCCGCGCTGAAGGATGCGCGCTTCGTGAAGCTCTCGCTCGGCGACGAAGAGGGCTTCACCACGCGCGGCAAGTGGGAAGAGCTCAAGCGTTTCGCGCTCGCGGCGCTCGCCGATCATCATAAGACGGAGCCGCTGTCGCCGGGGCTGGAGATGGAGGCGCTGCGCTCGCGGCTGCCGTACGAGGTAAGCGCGCGCTCGTTTCGCGCGCTGGTCGATCGGCTATGCCGCGAGGCGGAGATCGTCCGCGATGAAAGCACGCTCAAGCTGAAGACGCATCGCGTACAGCTCGGTGGCGACGCCGGCGCGCTCGGGGTTCGCGTCGAGCGGATTCTCGACGAGGCGCAGTTCCAGCCGCCCGAGCTGAAGCAACTCGCCGAGGCGCTGCAGCTTCCCGCAGCGGACCTCGCGCGGCTGCGGACCGTGCTCGGCGCGCTCGAGCGTGAAGGCCGCGTCACGAAGGTCGCGACCGACTTGTATTTCAGCGCCGCCGCGCTGGACAGTGCGCGCGCACGGCTCATCGGGCATCTCAAGACCGCGCCCGAGATCAGCGCCGCAACTTATCGCGATCTGCTCGGCGCTTCGCGCAAGTTCGCGATCGCGTTGCTTGACTATTTCGACCATAGCGGCGTGACCATCCGCGTCGGCGACGTGCGCCGGCTCCGCATCCGTCCCGGCTGACTTGGCGCCTGCGATGCGCGAGAATACCGTCCATGTCTGATGCAGATGACAGCGATCGCTCGCGGGACGAAATCATTCGTCTGACCGCGCGGTGCAAGGCTGCGGGTTGAGCCGGTAAGCTCGGTCCGGCGGACCTGCAGGCGGTTCTCGCGCGGCTCGATTTGCCGAGCCATCCGGAGTTGCTGGTCGGAATCTCCACCGGCGACGACGCGGGCGTGTATCGTCTGACCGAGAGCATCGCGATCGTCAATACCGTCGATTTTTTCACGCCGTTGGTCGACGACCCGTTCACTTACGGACAAATCTCCGCGGCCAACGCGCTCTCCGACGTCTACGCGATGGGCGGTACGCCGAAGACCGCGCTCAACATCGTATGCTGGCCGCAGTCCGGTCTGCCCGGCGCGATGCTCGCGGAAATCCTGCGCGGCGGGAGCGAGAAGGCGCGCGAGGCGGGAGTCGTGATCGTCGGTGGTCACAGCGTCGCCGACGAAGAAGTGAAGTACGGAATGGCGGTGACCGGCGTGATCGATCCGCGGCGAATCGTCCGCAACGTCGGCGCCAAGGCCGGCGACGCGCTACTGTTGAGCAAGCCGCTCGGCACCGGAATTTTGATGACCGCTTTCAAGCGCGACCAGCTCCCTGCCGATCAATACGCCGCCGCGGTCCGCACCATGGTGCAGCTCAACGCCGAGGCGGCGGCCGCGATGCTGCGCTACTCGGTCCACGCCGCGACGGACATCACCGGCTTCGGCCTCGTCGGTCATGCCGCCAAAATGGCCGATGGCAGCGGCGTCACGATCGTGTTCGAGGAATCGGATCTGCCGCTACTGCCAGGCGCGCTGGAGTGGTGCCGCGAAGGAATGATTCCCGGCGGCGGGACTCGCAACCGCGAGTTCTACAGCCCGCACGTCAGCATCTCCGACGAGGTCGCCGACGAAATGGCGGCGCTGGCGTTCGATCCGCAGACCTCCGGCGGCCTGCTGATCGCGGTTCCCGACGACGAAGCGGTGGCGTTGCTCGGCGATTTGCACGACTCGGGGCATCCCGACGCCGCGATCGTCGGGCGGGTCACCAAGCGCGGCGATTTCGCGATCGAGCTGGTCTGAGCGGCTCAGCGAACCCGCGCAGGCAAGAGTTTCTGCGCGCCATTTCGCCGCATTCGGCATTCTGTTTTTCAGACCCTCACCGTTCTGAGCAAAAAAACTTATTGTACGGTCGGTGCGCACGGGCGACCTGCGCGGGGACACATCGGGCGCGCCATGTGCTAAGTTCGCTAGCGCGCAAATTCGACAGCCCAGGGGCGTAACAATCAAAATGGACTTCTTCGAAGTTGCCACTACGACGCCGACTGTTCGCCGCTTCCTCGACCGTCCGATCGACGAGCGCGATCTCGGACAAATTCTGGAGACCGCCAACATGGCGCCGTCGGGATCCAACGCGCAGCCGTGGGAATTCGTGATCGCGCGAGCGAGCGAAACACGGCGCGCGATCCAGAACCTCTACGAGCAGGTCTGGGGCCCCTATAAGGACAGCGCGATCATCCGCGGGCGCACCACGCTCTCGCCGCGCGCGCAAAAGGCGCTCAAGGTCGGCGACGAGTTCGCCGCCTCGCTCGCGATTGTGCCCGTGCATATCGTGGTGTTCCTAGACCGGCCCAAGATGCGCGTGGAGCGCGGCTCCGCCGAGGACCTGTCCAACTTCGGGGCGACTTACGGCTCGATGTTTCCGGCGATCGAGCTGCTGATGCTGTCGGCGCGCGCGCTGGGAATCGGCACCGCGATGACCACGATGCTTTCTTCGCGCGAGCGCGAGACCAAGGAACTGCTCGGGGTGCCCGAGCAGTATCAGTTGATCACGCTGATCCCGCTGGGCTATTCGGCCGACGGCTTCAAGCGTCCGTATCGCAAACCGGTGTGGCCGCGGATCCACGACGGGCGCTGGGATCGCGCGTGGCCGCGTCCCGCGAACGCCAGCCGTCCAAAATAATCCCGTCGACGACGGGAGGGGGCGATGCCGATGGAATGGCCGTTGCCGCTGTGGCAGGTGCTCCACGAGGAACTCGAGCAGCTCCGGCCCTCGCAAAAGCTTGCCGGCGCGGCCTCCCGATCGGACTTCTCGGTCGCCGACTGGGAATTTCGCGACGGCGAGATAACCGATGCCGACGCTATCAAGGGCGGGCTGGAGGCGCGCAAGGATCAAATCGCGGAAATCGGCGGGCCCGCTCCAGGAGCGGCGCCGCTTCAGGCGCTCAACGCGCTGTTGAGGAAGCCCGCGCTCTACCGCGCCTTCAGCGATGTTCCCGAGCATCGATGGGTAGCCGACCAGCATCCTGAAAATCTTCCCGCAACCGAAAACGATGCCGCCGCGGTAGCGATGCTCAACCGCTACCTGCTGGAGAAGGTTTTCAGCGGCGCCGTCAGGCCGATCGCGGACCGGATTTTTCCCGACACGGTAGCCGATTTGCATCAGGGACAGCTCAGCGCGCTGTGTTTCTCGGGCGGCGGAATTCGCAGCGCAACGTTCTGCCTCGGCATCATCCAGGGACTCGCGCACGGCAAGCTGTTGCAGCAATTCGACTACCTGTCGACGGTGTCGGGCGGCGGATACGTGGGCGGATGGCTGAAGGCGTGGATTTATCACGAAGATGGCGACCTCGATCAGGTGTGCAAGGCGCTGACCAGGCCGACCGGATCCAAGCTCGAGCCGGATCCGGATCCGATCTTCTATTTGCGCAACTTCAGCAACTACCTGACGCCGCGGACCGGATTGATGTCGATCGATACCTGGACGCTGGCCGCGATCTATCTGCGCAACCTGCTGCTCAACTGGACGATCATCGTGCCGCTGCTGATGCTGATCCTGGCGGCGCCGTACCTGGTGCTCGCGCTCGCACGCTTCGCGTCGAATTGGGCGTCCGATGCCGCGTACTATTTGAGCGCGATCTGGCTGCTGGGGATCGCGGTGGCTTACGAGCTTACCACGCGCCCGGGTCACCTCGAGGATTTTCGGAGCCGCGCGCCGTTCACGCGCTTTCTCAGCTCCACGACCGGCTTCCTGGTCGCATTTGCGATCCCGAGCTACGCTTCTTTTCTTTTCTTCGCTGGTTACATCCACCGCGCACCGGAAGCATCGTTACGTAGCTTCATAGTGTATGGAGCGGCGGCAGCGGTCGCCGGTTCGATGCTGCACCTGATTTTCGTTCGTAAAGTCGCCTGGCACGATCTGCTCGATCTGATCATGATGTTCCTGGTCGGAGTGGCCGGAGGATTTTTTCTGTTCTGGCTGTGGCGTTCCCTCGGGCTCGAGGAACTGCTTGCGGCCGATGGGCGATGGTACGTGGTGCTCGCGCCGCCGCTGATGGCGTCTGCCTTCCTGATCACCGCAACGGGCTTTATCGGCTTGGTGAGCTGGTGGAGCGACGACGAGGATCGCGAGTACTGGGCGCGGATGGGCGCGTGGATTCTGCTGGTGCAAGTGGGGTGGCTCGCGCTCTTCGCGCTGGGACTGCTGATCCCCGGATTGCATCCACGGCCGTGGCTCACGAAGGCATGGGCGGTGATGACCACGGTGGGCACCGCGGGCGCGACGGCCTTCTCATGGAGCAGCATCAGTCCCGCCAAAAACAGCAAGAGCGTATCGTCCTCGGGCGCCGTTCTAAACGCGGCGGTTGCGCTCGTGGGCGTCGTCGCGATGGTCGGGATTCTCGCCGGCATCGCGCTCTTGAACGCCCAGGTGTTGGGTCATTTCACCCATGTCGCGCCGTCGCGGCTGGTGGCCTGGATCGCCGATGGAACGGGTTGGAGCAAGTCGGGCGCGCGGCATCTGTTATGGCTCGTGCTCGGCTTCATCGGCATGTGCGGGTTGGTAAGCGTCGTGATGGGCGTGTTCGTGGACGTGAACAACTACTCGCTGCACGGGATGTATCGGAACCGCCTGATCCGCGCCTACCTCGGCGCGTCGCGGCGCAAGAGCGAGCGCCGGCCGAACTGGTTCACCGGTTTCGATGCGAACGACAATATCCAGCTGAGCCAACTCGACGAAAACAACGAGCTGTGCGAGTTCAGCGAATCAAAAAGAGTCGCCGCACTGGACCGGCCGATCAAGCTGATGCCGGTGATCAACACTACCCTCAACCTGATTCAGGCCAAGGCACAACAGTTGTCGTGGCAGGAGCGCAAGGCGGAAAGCTACACGATGACGCCGCTGCACTGCGGAAATTTTCGCTCCGGCTACCGATCGTCGGGAAGCTATGGCGGCGTCAGCGGGAGGTTGCCGTTCGGCATCTACGATTTTCATCGCGATCAGATCCAGGCGGTGAGCCTCGGCACAGCGATCGCGATCTCGGGGGCGGCGGTGAGTCCGAACATGGGCTACATCTCCTCGCCGGTGCTGACGTTCCTGCTCGCGCTGTGGAACCTGCGGCTGGGCTGGTGGCTTGGCAATCCGGGGCCCGCGGGCAACGCTACGTTCGAGCTGGCGCGGCCGCAGTTCGCGACCAAGCTGTTCCTCGATGAAGCGCTGGGGCACACCGGCGATCAGCATCCGTACGTGTATCTTTCCGACGGCGGCCATTTCGAAAACCTGGGACTGTACGAGATGGTGCTGCGCCGCTGTCATGTGATCATGGCGATCGATGCGGACGCGGACGGCGACTTCAGCTATTCAAACCTGGGCAACGCGATCCGCAAGATCCGCATCGATCTGGGAATCAACATCGAGTTCAAGGAATTTCCCGACTTCCGCAAACGCGGCGTCGAAAAGCCGACCGTATATTGCGCAGTCGGAACGATTCACTATGACGACGTCGACGACGGCGCGCCCGATGGCCGCCTGATCTACGTCAAGCCGACCATCCGCGGTGACGAACCCGCCGACGTGCTGAACTACGAGTCGGCGCATTCCACGTTTCCGCATGAAACCACCGCCGACCAGTGGTTCTCGGAGTCGCAATTCGAGAGCTATCGCGCGCTGGGACGATGGGAGATGGCGCAGATCCTCGAGGGTATCGACACGAACGATCCGCACTCACTGGAGTATCGCAAGGCGGCCGAAATCCTCGAGCGGCTCAAGCCGCCCAATGCCCACTGAGGCAGAGAACTCCGCGCGCGACTACTGCAAGTCTTCCGAGCGCCGCGGCGATCGCGCCGCTGATCGCGACGCGCACGGCCATCGCGGGATGATCCACTTCCATCGCGACCTTGGCTCCGTGTCATTTGCATCTTCTACTAGGTGATAATTAATATCACTTAGGTTAAAGATGCTGTGAAGCGCGCGCGGCGGCGCGCTTACGCTACAACCGGTCGGACGCGGGTTTGATCGATACGATTTCGTCGAACCGGGTGTAGTCGACCGTCGGACGGCCGTCAGGCCCGATGATCAGGACGTCGGCAAAGCGCGCGTCCCATCTGATGTCCTCGAGATGGTAAACGTGGCGCGCGTAAATCGTCTGCGCGAAGGTCTGGTCGAACCCGGTGAGCGACAGGATGAAGTCGGGCGCCGACTTCGCCAGCGACTCGGCGGTTTCGCCGAACAACTGGCTGCCCTCGATGATTGGATGGAATATCGTCCAGCTCAGTGCGAACAGCGGCTGGCGGTCGCGCGCCAGCGGCAGGTCGCGCATCCGCCGCATGCTGTCGCCCTCGGCGGTGACCTCGGTGCGCGCCATCGCAACGTGGATCGACGCCTCGACGATCTGGTTGCCGCGCAGATTTGCCATCCGGAACATCAGGCATGGCTCCCCGTCGCGGGTCGAGACGACCGCGTAGCGGCTGAAGCGGACCTTCGCCGTGGGCCGCGCGAACTTCGAAAACACCAGTCCCGTCACGAGCGCCAGGCCGACCAGTCCGAACAGCGCCTCGAATGATACCAGGACGTTGGCGACAGTGGTCGCCGGCGACATCTTGCCGTATCCGATCGTCGCCATGGTCTGCACGCTGAAAAAGAAGCAGTCGAGGAACGAGCCCGGCCGCGCGTTCTCGATTCCACCGTCGATAAAATAGCCGACCGCAAAAAACACGTTGGCCAGCGCGAACAGCGCCGCGACGATCAAGAGAAGCTTCGGCCACGAGGCGTTGAGCAGGTAATGGTAGAGATCGGCGAGAAGTTGCCCGTCCTCGCTGTCTAAGCTGCTGTTGCTCGTAACGCGGTCGCGCCGGGCCATCGCCGGAAAATATAGCAGGGGCTGACTCCCGCACCACTACCTGCCCAAGGAGCCTCGAGGTGTTTCGAAAAGTGTCAGAAGATTTTGCGCGAAGGAGAGTGCGCAATACTGCCGTCATCCGGTTAGTAGGAGAAGGTTTCGGTTCGCAGCCGGTGAGGAGTTCTGCCCTTTCGAAAACCTGCAAAGGTCTCGCTCATCGGAGCGATCCTGTGCCAAAAGTAGGGTCATCGGTAGACTGCGCGCTCTCTCTAAACGAATACCGAGGAGGTTAAGATCGTGGCTAACTTCGAGGAGATTAAAGGCTCGTGCTTTTGCGGAGCTAATCAGTTTGCGATCACCCAACCCGCGCTGGAAATGCATCATTGCCATTGTTCGGTGTGCCGGCGCCTCCAGGGAGCGGCTTTCGTCACCCTCTCGATCTTTCCCAAAGCCGGTTTTCGATGGACCAAGGGCGGCGGTGATCTGCAGACCTTCGATAGCTCCGAAAAGGTCCATCGCAACCGATGCAGGAATTGCGGCTCGCCGCTGACGATCAACCTCGACGCTCTGCCCGACGTGGTAGCGGTCAGCCGAGCATGCATCGATCCGAATGCCCAGGATGGGCACCCCGCGGCAACGCTGCGCCACGCGTTCTGGCCCGATCGAGTACCCTGGCTCGAGCTGCATGACGGGCTGCGAAAGACCGACGGCTTCGACGCCTGAGTCTCGGGCGGCCGCATCGCTGGCTCGAATAAGAATTAGCGGCGCTCTTCTCGAGATCAGCCCAACTACGCCAAATGCAAAGCCGCGCGGCCGGCGGGTGGCTCGAGGAGTGAGTCCGTGGCTGCTCGACTTGCTATCTTCCGAACGCCTGGCGGAGCGCGTCGCTCGCCTGCGCGAGACCGCGCTTTCCCTGGTCGAGCGCGTACGCGAAGCTCACGAAGCCGTGGGTGACGCCGTCATAGCGGGTGCAGGTGACCGGCACTCCCGCCTTGCGAAGCTGATTGGAGTACGCCTCGCCCTCATCGCGCAGCGGGTCGAGGCTCGCGGTGAGCACGAGGGCGGGCGGCACGCCGGCGAGATTGGCGGCGCGCGACGGACAGGCGAGCGGATTTTTACGATCGTCGTCGTCGAGGTAGTGATTCCAGAACCACTCCATGTCGCCGCGCGAAAGGACGTAGCCGTCGGCGGCAAATTCCTTTTGCGACGGGGTGTCGTCGGCCGCGTCGATGGCGGGATAGAGCAGCAACTGGAAACAGAGCTTCGGACCGCCGCGATCGCGCGCCATCAGAGAGACCACCGCCGCGAGATTTCCCCCCGCGCTGTCGCCGCCTACTGCGACCAGCGCCGGATCGCCGCCGAGTGACGCGGCGTTCTCGGCGACCCATTGGGTCGCGCAGTAGCAGTCTTCGGGAGCGGCGGGAAACTTGTGCTCGGGCGCGAGCCGATAGTCCACCGCAACGACCAGGCATCCGGCGCCGTTGACGAGGTCGCGGCACAATCCGTCGTGACTATCCAGACTCCCCAGCACCCATCCGCCGCCGTGAAAAAACACCAGCGTGCCGAGCGGCGGGCGCGCCTCGGGCGTGTAGACGCGAAGCGGGAGCTGGTGGCCGGTGGGGCCGGTGATGGAGCGATCTTCGACGCGATAGACGTCGGCGACCGGCACCGGACGCGCCTCGATCAGCGCCTGCATCTTGGCGCGCGCCTGGTCGGGCGTCTCGGCGCGCAGAAAAAACGGCCCGGCGGCATTGGCCTGTGCGAGAAAGGCTTTCATCTGCGGATCGACCTGCGGCATCAACAACTCCTGTAATGCGACGCGCGATGGTTGTGCGGGTGCGCTGATCATTAGTGCCGAGCAGCGACCGATCGCAAGCTCCGCCCACAACACGCCAGACGCCGACCCCTGCACCCACCAGCCAGACCGGCTCCGTTCGGGGAAACGACATTGCTGCATCGCCCGGCCGACGGCATTGCTATCGCGACAACGGCTGGGCTCCGCAGCCTGTACTCAGCCCGCCGAATGGGATGCGAGCAGCCTGCGCTCACTGCGGCTGGCGGGTGGGCCACCAGCGTCGCACCTGCTCGCAGTAATGCTCATAGCTGGCGCCAAAATTGGATCGCAAGGTGGGTTCCTCGTACACCACCACGAACAGGTGCGTGACCAACACGAAGGCGGCACAGTACGCAAGGAGCCACCAGGACTCATAGAACAGGGCGGCTCCAGCCAGTGCGAGGGCGCCGCCGATGTACATCGGGTTGCGAACCAGCCGGTAGGGACCAGCGACGACCAGGCGCTGCGGCGGATCGAATGGCGCCGGCGTTCCGCGGCCGATCACGATGAAGGTCGCGATGCACCACAGCGCCAGGAGCGCGCCGCTCGCCGCAACGATCGCGCCGCAGACTTGCGCGGCGCCGATGCTGGCCGGCGGGACGATCGCGGACCACGAGAGAACGCGCGCCGGCAGGAACACCAGCAGGAAACCGACGAAGAGGCTGACCCAGGTGATCGCGCGAATCAGAAGGAACATCGCGGCCTCTCGAATGCTCGAGTTAGCAAAACGCGATCAGAGCTTGAGGCGCCGCAAACGCAGCGCGTTGCTGATCACCGACACCGAGCTGAGGCTCATCGCGGCGCTCGCGATGATAGGGCTCAGCAGGATTCCGAAGAAAGGATACAGTACGCCGGCGGCGATCGGCACGCCGAGGAGATTGTAGAAAAACGCAAAGAACAGGTTCTGCCGGATGTTTCGCATCGTGGCGCGACTGAGTACGCGCGCTTTTACGATGCCACGCAGATCGCCCTTGACCAGGGTGATGCCCGCGCTTTCCATCGCGACGTCGGTGCCGGTGCCCATCGCGATTCCGACTTGCGCCTGCGCCAGCGCGGGCGCGTCGTTGATTCCATCGCCCGCCATCGCGACGATTCGTCCCTCGCTCTGCAGGCGCTTTACTTCGGCGGCCTTCTGATCCGGCAGCACTTCGGCGCGCACTTCGTCGACGCCGACCTTGGCTGCAACCGACGCCGCGGTAGTCTTGCTGTCGCCGGTCAGCATTACAATTCGAATCCCGCTCTGCTTGAGCATCCGCACCGCTTCCGGCGTTGAGCTCTTGATCGGATCGGCGACGCCGAGCGCGCCCGCGGCGGCGCCGTCGATCGCGATCAGCATCACCGTCTGGCCGTCGGCCCTGAGCGTCTCGGCGCGTGCGGCGAGTTCGCCGGGCGCGACGCCGGCGTCGGCGAGCAGGGCAGGATTGCCGAGCGCGACGCGATGCCCCTCGACGATACCGACGACGCCCATGCCGGAGAGCGCGCGGAAGTCTTGCGCAGGCGCGAGCGGCACCGCTTTTTCCGTCGCGCCGGCGACGATTGCGGCGGCCAGCGGATGCTCGCTGCCACGCTCGAGACTTGCGGCCATCCTGAGGATCGCGGCTTCGTCCCACGGCGGCATCGCGACAACCGTGGTCAGGCGCGGCTTGCCCTCGGTGAGCGTGCCGGTCTTGTCGACCAGCAGCGTGTCGACTTTCTCCATCAACTCGAGCGCCTCCGCGTTCCTGATCAACACGCCGGCTGCGGCGCCGCGCCCGGTTCCAACCATGATCGCCATCGGCGTCGCAAGGCCCAGTGCGCAAGGGCATGCGATGATCAGCACCGCGACCATATTGACGATCGCGTAGCCGAGGCCCGCGCCCGCAGCGAGCCATGCGACGAAGGTGATCGCCGCGACGATCAGCACCGCGGGCACGAACCATCCTGATACGGTGTCGGCGAGGCGCTGAATCGGGGCGCGGCTGCGCTGCGCGGCACTCACCATGTTCACGATCTGCGCGAGCAGCGTGTCGGCGCCGACCCGTTCCGCGCGCATCACGAAGCTGCCGGTCTGGTTGACGGTCGCGCCGATCACATGGTCGCCCGGCTTCTTCGCGACCGGAATCGGCTCTCCGGTGATCATCGATTCATCGACCGCGCTGGAACCCTCGAGCACCGCGCCGTCGACCGGGATCTTCTCGCCGGGACGCACGCGCAGCCGATTGCCGGGGACGACCTGGTCCAGCGCGACGTCGCGCTCGACGCCGTCATCGCCGACCAGGCGCGCGGTCTTCGGCGCGAGCCCCAGCAGCGCGCGAATCGCGCCGCTGGTCTGGCTGCGCGCGCGCAGCTCGAGCACCTGGCCGAGCAGCACCAAGACTGTGATCGCCGCCGCGGCCTCGAAGTAGCTCGGCACGATTCCGTCGGCGTCGCGCAGTGCGGACGGAAATATCGACGGCAGCAGAGTCGCGATCACGCTGTACGAGTACGCGACGCCGACGCCGATCGAGATCAGCGAGAACATGTTGAGCTGCCAGGTCCTGAATGATGCGTAGCCGCGCGCGAAAAACGGCCATCCCGCCCACAGCACGACCGGCGTCGCCAGCGCGAACTCGAGCAGCTCGCGCATCCGTGGCGACCCCAACGCCCGCACCAAACTATCCGGCGCCATCGCGATTACGAGCAGCGGCGCCGTCAGCGCGACGCCGGCCCACATCCGCCGCGTCATGTCGCGAAGCTCGACGTTCTCCTGCTCGACGCCGACCGCCGGCCGCATCGGCTCCAGCGCCATCCCGCAAATCGGGCACGCTCCGGGAGCGTTGCGCACGATCTCCGGATGCATCGGGCAGGTGTACTGGACGCCGGCCGCGACCGAAGCGACTCTCGCGCGCGAGGCCGCTACGCTGTCGCCGTGCGCGTGAGCGCTCACCGCCGAGTGATCGAGAAATTTCGCCGGGTCGGCCTTGAACGCCGTCACGCAATGGTCGCTGCAGAAATAGTAAGTCTCGCCGCGATGCTCGTGCGTGCGACTGCGATCGGCAGTGGCCGGATCGACCTCCATCGCGCAGACTGGATCTATCGCCATTTTATTGCGGCACCTGGCGGAAGTTCGCATGCCATCGCGCGCGGAACCACGGCTCCCCGTCGCGCGTCCCGTAAACGTCGGCCGTCACCAGCATCTGGTCCGCCTCGATCCGGCAATCGAGCGTAGTGTTCTCGTCCACCGCGAAGGTCGGCCCCGACGAATAGTACGGATCGGAACCCACCTGCAGCTCGTCGAAGTGCAGCGTCGATCGCATCCTGGCCCAATCGCGGCCGTCAGTCGCCAGCGGATCGACGCGGCCTTGCGCGTTTAAGATCTTTTCGCTCGGCACGATACCGGTCTCGCTAAAGGTGAGATTGAACGGGCCGCCGCCGACGCGCTTGTAACAGAGCCGATAGGTTTTCGAGGTCCAGAAGCCGACCTTGTGCGATGCGCCCGGCAGCCGCTGATTCTGATCGAGCATGTCGACCTGCCCCTGCCAGCATCCGCGAAACACCGCTGGCAGAACCGGAATCATCAGCGTCTGCGGTGCGGGCGCGGCCAGCGGCTGCGATGCGACTGGAGTCTGCGCCGGTATGGTTATCGTGATCGGTGGCAGCGCGATCGGCGGCGGTGCCATCGGCGTCGCGACGGCTTGTGGAGCCACTTCTAGCGACTGCGACGGTGCGTAAGGAGGCGCCGCCGGACGCGGCGTCGCCGCCGCACCGGGCGTGAAATTCGGCGCCTGCTGTTGCCCCGGCGCGGGCACCGACAGCATCGGCTGCGCGCGAGCCACGCCGCCTGAAACTCCAAGGGCGAGTGACGCGAGCAGGCACAGCACGGGACCGCGGTTTCGCATCGGGACTCCCCTACCATTGTAATGCATGCCGCGCCGTCGCGCTTGAGCGGCAAACAGTGGACCCACCGGAACACGGCGTATAGCATCGGCCCTCAAGCCAGGAAGGTCACGATGAGCGAACAGAATTTCGACTTCGAAGCGTACTGGGCCACGAGCCAGGCGCCCGCGACCGGCAGACGCGCGCAGGCGCATCGGCTCGCCGTCGCGATGCGCCGGGTCATCGACCGACTGGTGCAGGTCACCGCGCCCGAGCAAGACCTCAGCGCCGCGGCCGACGCGCTCGAGCGCTTTGCCAAACGGCTCGCGCGCTATCCCGTCTCGCGCAGCTACGAGGGCTTTGCCGAGAGCGCCAACGCCGGCGACACCCATGCCTTTTTCGATCACAGCCCGCTGATCGGCATGGCCAATCCGCTGGCGCCGCCGATTAGGTTAGCGGTGGTGGGCGATCACATCGAGGGCCGCGTCAACTTCGGCGTTCCGTACGAGGGACCGCCGGGCCACGTGCACGGCGGATTTATCGCGGCGGCATTCGACGAAGTGCTCGGGATGGCGCAATCGCTGACCGGAAATCCAGGCATGACCGGCTCGCTTACAATCCGCTACCGGCGCCCGACGCCGTTGCTGACCGAGCTGGTGTTCGAGGCGCGCGTCGATCGCGTCGAGGGCCGGAAAATTTTCACCCGTGGAACCGTATCAGCTTCGGGCGTGGTGACCGCGGAAGCGGAAGGCCTCTTTATCGCGGTCAGCCCTGAGCGCTTCACCATGATGGTCGATCAAGTCACGCGCGCCGATTCCGGGCCGAAGCAACTAAAGCGCTAGCGAAATAGTCAGCGGGCCGCGCACACCAATACTCAGTCCATTACTCAGTCTACTACTCAGTCGATTACTCAATCCATCCGCACGATTCCCGATAGTCCCGCAAACAGCAGCGGCGTCAGCGTCCATCCGGCGAGGATGTGAATCCACAGGTACCATCGCAACAGCGTGCCAGGGATTGCTTCGGGGTCGAGCGTCGCGCCCGCCATGTGCAGCGCGCCGCCGCGGCGATGGCGCGGATTGGGCCGCCAGAAATTTCCCTGGTTAAGATCGACCACCGGCAGAAAATTCTCGAGTGAGTATATGACCGCATTGAACGGCGGATAGTGCGGCGGCGCCGCACCGGTGTTCACGAACGCCTGGTAGGCTGCCTCGTCGGTGGGAGTGACTATTCGCGCATGATAGCCCCATCCGAACAGCACCGTGCCGAGGAGTACGAATCCGAATATCCACCACAGCGCGCGCAGCGGCCGATGGCCGTAGCCAATAGTCACATCGAGCATGAAGTTCCATGCGCGGCCGATCCAGCTCAGGCCGCCAAATTCGCGATGCTGCTCCTCCTTTGCGATCAGCACGGTGCTCGCATCGTACTCGCGCCCGCTGTCGTTCAGCACTTTGGCGACCTGGCGGTACGGGCGCGGATGGTAGCCCGCGGGTTGCAGCGTCAGCCACTTGAGCCGGCTGCTGGCATCATCGGGTCCGCCGCTGAAGGCGTCGTAGGTAAAGCCCTCGATAGTCAGATTCCCCGTGCTGGGCCAGCTCGCGGCGTCGTCCCACAGCGTTTCGACGCTCGCGTTTTCGAGATCGAGAACCGTGCGCGGAGTGATCTTGATATTGACCCAGTACAGCGGACCGTTGATCGTCGCGCGCTCGGCGTTGAGTCCGTTGTCGCCGGAGCCGATGAAGTGCGCGTCGTTGAAGCCGAGCGAGCGGCCGATTTTCGCAAGGCGGAAATCGACGATGCCGTCGGTCGTGAAGCCATCATTGAAAAGCGCGTCGCCGCCGATGCTGGCTTCCGTGGCCGAGACCGTAGTTTGTCCGCTTGCGCTGAAGCTGCTGCCGGTACAATCGAGATCGCCTCCGATTTGCGCGCGGAAGAAACTCGCCGTGCGGAAGTTTCCGTAACTCAACGTGACGTCACCGGCTACCGTCGACATGTCACCGTCGATGGGACCAACCGTACTCTTTCTCAGGTGAATGCTATCGAGATGCGCATTGGAAATATCGACTCCATCAGGCAGGTAGCATCGCAGCAGCGTCAGCGGCTTGCGCACCGACAGATATGAGAGGTCGAGCTTCCCATCGATTCGCGCGCCCACCACGCCGATACCGCTGGGATGAACGAAGCGCACCACCAGAGGTTCGACCAATAGCCATTCGATCACGGTTGCGCGAATGGTGCGCTCCGGTCCCCACTTGTCGCCATGCGCCGGATCGTTGGCGGGATTGTCGGGATTCGAATCGGGTCCCACCCACTGGATATCGCGATAGGGAGCGCCGCGAAGCATCATGCGCTCCGCGGCGGTCAGCGCTCCGAACTTCTGCTGCGCCATCGCTTCAACGGCATCGGCGGGGTTAGTGCCAACAGCCAGATCCGGCTCCGGCACCTCGCTCGCCCGCGCAGCCAGCGCCGAGGACGCGCCCAAAACGACTCCGGCTACTAGCGCGAGCATCTGAAAAATCCGTTGAACTGAGTTTGATCGGAAAATCATTTGCCGCTGCGACGCCCCACGCGCACTCGCCACCCGCCGAGCGAGCGTCGAAGCGGGATTATCAGGCCGAAACAGCCTCACGCAACCGCAGCGATCGCGCCGCCATTCGTGCTAATAGTGTGAAAACATCCTGAGGGTTAACGCTTGAGTCTCGAACTGGATATTGCGCCCTACGTCGAACGCTTCCGGCGCGACGGCTTCGTCGTAGTGCCGGGTTTGCTGAGCGACGAGGAACTCGACCGTTACGGCCGCGCCGTCGACGCGGCGGTCGCGCGCCGCAAGCGCGGCGACCATCGCAAGCTCGCGGAGAAGTCGCTCTACGAGCAATCGTTCATCCAGTGCATGAACCTGTGGGAAGACACGCCCGAGGTGCTGCCGCTTACTTTTCACCCGCGCATCGGCGAGGCCGCCGCGCGCCTGCTCGGCGTTGCGGGTGTGCGCCTGTGGCACGACCAGGCGCTCTACAAAGAGGCGGGCGGACGCGAGACTGATCCGCATCAGGATCAGCCGTACTGGCCGATCCTTGAAACCGACGAGATCACGGCGTGGATTCCCTTCGACGGCTCGACCGCGGAGACCGGATGCATGGGTTACGTGCCGGGCTCGCATGCCGTCGGGCTGCAGAAGTTCGTGAACATTTTCACCGCCGACCAGAGCGAAAATATTTTGCAGCGGCCGGAGCTCAACAACGCAGAGCCGGTGTGGGTCGAGGTGCCGCGCGGCTCGATCGCGTTCCATCACGGGCTGACGGTGCATCTCGCCAAGCCGAATCTGAGCGCGCGCGTGCGGCGCGTTCAGACCATGATCTATTTCGCCGACGGATGCACGCGGGGGAAAAAGTTCCAGCACTTCGCCGTCGAGCGTCCGGGCATCCGTGTCGGAGAGGTGATCGCGAGCGACCTGACGCCGATAGTGTGGCCGCGCCCGGCGGGCGACCTGCCCAAACCGCCCGACATGCCGCTGGTCGGCCCGCTCGCCCGCTTCCTGGACACGGGAGCATTTCCCACCACGCTAAAGAAATCCGATCGCGAAGGCCGCGAACAATAACCGCGAGCCGCAAAGAATTTACGACGGCGCAGACCGGAGACGCCGTAGTTCCAATCCTTGCCAAAAAACGGTCATTCTTGAGCGAAGGCTGCCGGAGTCGAAGGATCTTGGCCGCTGCGTCAATACCAAGCCGTCAGCACGACGATGCACCGACGCTTTTCCCCGGCGACAACGGAGCCGGTCTTGTGTAGGTACTGGGTGCAGGGGTCAGCCCCTGCCGACAACGGAGCCGGCTTCTTGCATAGGTAGTGGGTGCAGGGCTCGCCCCTGGCTAGGTCAGTACTGGCGGCTTGAGCGATGCTTCGGCTTTTGAGGCCTGCGCGCGATGGCGCAGTTGCAGCAGCGTTTGGCGTAGTTTCTGCGGGTTGATCGGCTTTTTGAACAGCGCGCCTTCGAGCCCGCGCAGCCGGCTGCGTTTCAGGATGTGATCCTTGTCGTAGTAGTACGCGGTCATCAGGATCACCGGCAGGTCCGGCATCTCCGCCTTTACCGCAAGGTAAAAATCGTAGCCGTCCATCTCCGGCATCACCACGTCGGAAATAACCGCGTCGACTTTCACGTTGCGCAGGATTCCCAGCGCGCTCGAGGGCCGCGTCGCGCAGTGCACCACGCATCGTTCCGCGCGCAGCAGGTCGCCCATCGAGCTGACCACCGCCAGGTCGTCGTCGAGCACCAGCACCGACATCCCCGCCAGCGGCCACACCTCGGGAGTGGGCGCAGCCTCCTTACGCGCGTCGGCCTTCTCCGGCTCGCTGAGTGCGAGGTCGGCCATCTTTTTCCCCGCCAGGTAGTCGCGCGTCTGGTAGATGCCCTTGCGCGCCATTTCATCGAGCCGGCGCACGATCGCCTGCACTCGATCGACCGAGTTGCGGATCGAATCGAGCCGCTCGTTCTCGACCACCTTCTCCGACTCGTTCAGGTGCGACTCGAGATCGCGCTGCAGCAGGTCGAGATTGTTGATCATCGATTCGAGCGGATTGTTGATCTCGTGCGCGAGGCTCACCGCGATTTCGCCGCAGGTCGCGAGCTGCTCGCGATGGCGCATCATGCGGATGTCGCGCGCGAAGCCGATCGAGCCGACTTCGTTGCCCTGCTCGTCGCGAATCAGCGAGCCGGTGATCGCCACCGGGATCAGGTCGCCGTTCTTGCTGCGGAACACGGTCTCGAAATTCGAGATGCTCTCGGCCTTGTCCGCCGCGCGCATCGCCTTCATCACGCGCCGCGCCTCTTCCAGCGAGGGATAGATGAGGGTGACCTTCTGGCCGCGCATCTCCTCCGAGGAGTAGCGCAAGCTGGTCCGCGCGCCTTCGTTGTAATAGTTGACGGTGCCTTCCCGATCGACTGCGATGATTATGTCGGGTGAAGCCTCGACGAGGCGTTGTAAGTATTTTTGATCGAGCGAATCCATCAAAGCTGCTCGTTATATTTTATCAGTTATCAGTAGGATTGTTCAGTTGGGAATATCGGCATCGCTGCGCGATGCCTGGATGATGACACTTTCAAGTCAGGCCGCGCTGCGCACCTTGAACTTCGGAATCGTAACTTCGTCGCTGAGCTTCTCGAAGACCACCTCGACCGGCATCCCGCACTTGATGTCGTGCGGCTTGATGCCCACCAGGTTGGACAGCATCCGCGGCCCCTCCTCCAACTGCACCACCACTACCGCATAGGGGACCTCGGCGGCGAACGCCGGATGATAAACCTGGTGCATGATGTTGAAACTGAAGACTTCGCCGCGCCCGCTCACCGGCGCCCAGTGCGCGTGCGTTGAGTTACAATTCCAGCACATTTCCATCGCCGGAAAGCGCATCAGCCCGCAGCCTTCGCACTTTTCCGCCATCAACTGACCGCGCTTCGCACCGGCGAAAAACTCCGCCATTCCCGGCGTTATAGCCGGAACAGGTTTGCCAATCTGTGCCATGGGATTTCGTTTGGTATCGGGTTAGCTGTACCTGTTTCGACGAGTTTCGATGCGTTTCAATTCGATTTGAGCCGATACGGGCCCGCACGCGCTATCGCCGAGCCGCCCCGCTATCGAATCAGGGATGGGACCCAAGTACCAGCGTGGAATGGGTCGAGAGGATACCGCCGTTGCCGCTTACGAGTCCAACTTCATGCTTTGGCACCTGCCGCCTCCCTGCCTCCCCGCGCATCTGCACAATTGCCTCGGCAATCGGGGTCATTCCCCACATATAAAAGGAGCTGAGCTGCCCGCCTCCGGTGTTGACCGGGACCGAGCCGCCTGGAGCGATCCGCCCGTCGGCGACGAACGGTCCTCCCTCGCCCTTTTTGCAGAAACCGTAGTCTTCGAGCGTTACCAGGACCGTGAACGTATAGCAGTCGTAAAGCTCGCAGAAATTAATGTCTTTGAGATCGATCCCCGCCATCTTGAAGGCGGTCTCCTTGGCCAGCGGCGCGCCCGAGACCAGCGTCTCCATCGGGTCGCCGCCGGGATGCCCCTGTCCCATTCCGAGCAGGTAGACCGGCGGATGCTTAAGGGTTTTGGCGCGCTCGGCCGAGGTGACGATCACGGCCAACCCGCCGTTGGAGACCAGGCAGCAGTCGTAGAGATGGAACGGCTCTGCCACCCATCGCGACGAATGGTAGTCCTCCATCGTCATCGGCGCGTCGGCAAACTGCGCGGCAGGATTGAGGTTCGCCCACTTGCGCTCGGAGACCGCGATCTCCCCGAGATGATCGTTGGTGGTGCCGTACAGATGCATATGACGGCGCGCGACGAACGCATACGCCGCGTTGACGCCGAACTGTCCGTAGGACGCGTTGATTCCCTGCCCGAATCCATACGCCGCACCCGCGCCTCCGCCCTTGCCTTTCTCCGGCGCCGGCGGCTTGAGCGGCGCATCGGCGAACACGCACGCGACCACGTTGGCCATCCCGGCTGCGATCGATTGCGCCGCATGCATGATCATCGCGGCGGCGCTCGCACCGCCGAGATTCATGGTCGCAGTCAGGCGCATGTTCTTGAGTCCCATCGCCTGCTGCAGCGAGAACGACGCCATCGTGTTGTTGCTCCACGTCAGGCCCGGATTGACCAGCAATCCGTCGAGGTCGGAGCGCTGCAATCCGGCGTCTGCGAGCGCCAGATTCACCGCTTCGGCCGCGAATCCCATCGCATTGGAATGGTCGAAATTCTTGCCCATCCGGGTCTGACCGAGACCCGCAATCGCGGTTTTGGCCCTGAGCTCCATGGTCGCGCTTGTCCTCCCCGAACGCCTCCGCGCCGTTGCTAAAACGCGGATACGCCAAGCAACCACCATATCGCAACCGGGATACGCCGAAAACCTCTCGATGAGGCTGTAGCCTTGGCGCGTCGGGTTTCGTATTCTGGTTGATCGGTTGCCAAGTCCCAAAGCTTGCACTTACAATTGGCGACGGGAGATCTATCAGATGGCCGAGCCGCTCAGCTTCCAGGCGCTCGCGAGCAGCGATTATGTGCTTTCGAGCGCGGAAAACTTCGTCCTCTATGTGTTACTCGAGGCGATCGCGCGCGGCGCCGGCGGCGGCGCGGGACGACTTCCCCTTAACCTCGGCGTGGTCATCGACCGCTCCGGCTCGATGTACGACGAGCGCCGCCTGGAGTTCGTGATCGAGGCGGTCAAGTTCCTGGTCGACAATCTCGGCCCCGACGATCGCGTCTCGATCGTAGTGTTCGCCGACACCGCCAAAGTCGTGCTCACGCCCGAGCAGGCGCGCGATCGCGCCGCAGTCAAACGCGCGCTAGACGATATCGATCTGCTCGAGATCGGCGGCGGCACCCAGATGGCCCTCGGGATGCGCGCCGCGATCGACGAGGTCAAGAAAAATCTCGCTCCCGATCGGCTCAACCGCGTGCTGGTCCTCACCGACGGTCAGACCTACCAGGAGACCGCCTGCATCGAGCTGGTCAAGCAGAACAAGGATCAGATTTCGTTCTCCACCATGGGCGTCGGCGTCGAGTTCAACGAGAAGCTGCTGCAGGCGCTCGCGCAGGATTCCAACGGCAAGTATCACTTCATCGGCGACCCCGCCGAGATTCCGCAACTGTTCGACGACGAGCTGCAGGGGCTGCGCGCGGTTACGGTGCGCAACGGGCGCATCGACGTGACGCTCGCGCAGGGCGTCCAGGTGCGCGAGGCGTTTCGCGCCTCGCCGGAAATCTATCCGATGGGCTCGCCGGTGATCAGCGACGATCGCAGGGTCAGCTACCAGATTGGCGACCTCGAAGGCGGCGTCCCCGGCTCCGTGCTGCTCACCCTGGTGTTGCCGCCGCGCAAACCCGGCCCGGTGCGAATCTGCCAGAGCGTGTTTCATTACGAAGTTCCCGGCAGCGGCGAAGCGACCGCGACCGCCGACCTCGCCGTCGAGTACACGCTCGACCGCACGCTCACCAGCAAGCGCAACGGACGCGTGATGAGCCTGGTCGACCAGGTCTCGATCGCCAAGCTGCAGGCCAAGGCGGAAGAAGAGGCGAACAAGGGCAATATCGATCGCGCTACGCGCCTGCTCGGCAACGCGATGCAAGGCACGCAGCGGATGGGCAACGTCAAAGCGACCCAGGCGCTGGCGGGCCTGCTCGATCAAATCAAGAAGACGCAGACCTTGCAGGGCAAGGCGGCCAAGACCACCTTGCTGCAGGCGCAGGCCGTGGTGCGCAAGACCCAGATGCTCGATCCCGAAGCGTTGAAGGAATTTACCAAGCCGGAAGAATAGGAAATCTGTCAGGTTGGACAAAGTCTAATCGCGGAGTCATTTAAAAAGACGGAAATCGGATTAAGATAGTCAGCTCAACCTGTGGAACCAGCGATAACCGGTCATACCCGGAAAATAACCCGGACCGGCCGATGAGGGACTTACGAACATGATCAAGTGCGGCGAATGCGGCTACGAAAACATGGACGGACTCGACTATTGCGACGGATGCGGCGCCAAGCTGGCCGCCTCCGCTCCGGCAGCCGGAGCACCCGCCGCTGGCGCAGCCCCCGCGGCTCCCAGCGATGCGCCCGCGGCGCCGGCGCCCGCCGCCGATGCGAGCGCAGCGCCCACTGACGGCGCTGCCGCGCCAGCGCCCGCGGAGGCCGAGAAACCGTCGGAGGCTCCCACTGGGGAGATCAAGGCGCCCGAGAGCGCGGCGCCTCCCGCGGACAGCACACCGCCGCCGTCGGCTCCCGCCGCGCCATCGGCTTTCAAAGCCAAGCTTGCCGTGGTTCGCGGCGGCCGCAAGGGGCAGGAGTTCCCGCTCGAGGACGGCAACAATCTTATCGGCAGATGGGATCCGGAAACCGGATCGTTCCCCGAAGTCGATCTCGACGCCGACGATCCGGAGGCGAAGATTTCGCGCAAGCACGCGCTGCTCCGCATCGACGGCGGAAAGATCACTATCGAGGATATCGGCAGCCTCAACGGCACTTACGTCAATCGGCAGCCGCGGATGCAGCCGGGGACGCCCGTCGAGGTCAAGACTGGCGACGAAATCATCATTGGAAAAACGTTCCTCAAGTTAACCGTCGAGCCCATATCCTGAGAGCCAGGCTCGACCGGGCGGCGCGCCTCCGCTCCGCCCGCGATAATTTCCGGGCGGGTTTGCGTCCATCGCCATGAATCCGGGTGATCCGCTTGCCGAGGGCCATCTGCTCGACGGCCGCTATCGCATCAAAAGGGTGCTCGGCGTCGGCGGCATGGGACGTGTCTACCTGTCCAACGACACCCGCCTCGCGCATCGCCCGGTGGCCGTCAAGGAGATGGTGATTGCCGACGGCGTCGCCGAGAAAAAAGCCATCGAGGATTTCGCGCGCGAAGCCAACGTCCTCGCCAAGCTCTCGCATCCCGGCATCCCCAGCGTGTTCGACAACTTCGTCGAGAACCAGCGCCATTACCTGGTGATGGAGTTCGTCGCGGGCGGCGACATCCAGGCGATGCTCGACAAGTTCGGCCCCAAGGCGCGCCTGGAGGAAGACAAGGTACTGCGCTGGGCGCGGCAGATTCTCGAAGTGCTCGAGTTTCTGCACGCGCAGACGCCGCCGATCATTTATCGCGACCTGAAACCCGGCAACATCATGATCGACAAGGACGGGCGCGCGATGCTGATCGACTTCGGAATCGCGCGCTTCCTGCCGCCGGGCGGACGCGGCACCCAGATAGGTTCGGTTGGCTACGCGCCGCCCGAGCAGTACATGGGCAAGGTCGAGACGCGCTCGGACTTGTACTCGCTGGCGGCGACGATGCATCACCTGCTGAGCGGACGCGACCCGCAGCTCGAGCCGCCGTTCAGCTTTCCTCCGCTGCGCGACCTGGCGCCGAGTGTTTCCCAGCGCACCGCCGAGGTTGTGATGCAGGCGCTCGAGCAGGACGCCGCCAAGCGTCCCGCCAGTGCGAAAGCGATGCTGCGCGCACTCCCCGAGCCTCCGCCGGAGCCCAAGGCGTCGGGCGCCCTGGCGCGCGGCGCGTCGGCAGGCTTGGGCTCGATGGCAACCGCGAAGTTGCCAGGGTCCGGGGCGCAGGCGTCCGGTTGGCAGGCATCAGGCTCGATGCAGCGCTCGCCGACCCCGCCCTCGCTGCGGCCTCCGGCGGCTTCGTCGCGGCCTGCGCCGGCGGATTCCCGGCGGGGGAGCTCGGTAGGCTCGCCAGGGTCGACAATGGCAACCGTGGTGTTGCCACAGCCGGCCTTGTCGCCCTCCCCGGCGCGCCCGGTAACGCCGCCCGCGCCACCCGCGCCCAGCCGCATCGCGCCCCCGATCAAGAAGGCAATCGAGCTGGGCGGACGCGCTCGTGCGCTCCTGGAGCGGCTGGCAACCGCACCGCCCGTCGCGGCTCCAGCGCCGGTGTCGTCGACGGCGAAGACCCGCGAGCTCAATCGCCACGTCGCGTCGTCATACTCGGCAACCTGGTCGCCCTCGCAGCCCGCCCCGTCAAATTCGTCAAAGTCGAAGTCGTCCGATTCTGGTTCAGCCAATTCGACTGCGTCTGGAGCGGTGAAGCGCGGCGCGAACAGCGACGGGCCGGCGAGCCTGTTCTCCGACTCCGACGCCGCCCGGAGCGCGGCGCCCAAGGTTGCGCAGGCAAAGCTGGTCGCGCGCGGCGAGAATATCGAGTTCGCTATTTACGGCGCGCGCGCAGTGATCGGACGCTCCAAAGATACCGACGCGCGAGCCGCCAAGGACGGCTCGCCCGACGTCGACCTGATCTCGCTCAAACGCGGGGCAGAGCGCGTCTCGCGCCGCCACGCGGAAATCGTCAAGCGCGGAACCGACTTCTACATCCGCGATCTGGGCAGCCTCAACGGCACCTACATCGCGGGCCGCGGCAAGCTCGGCCGCGATCAGCTCTACAAGCTCAAAGATCGCGACCAGGTCGTGCTGGGCGGCGCCATATTGCAATTTCGGAGAGGTTAGCGGCGGATGATCACGTGTCCGGAATGCGGACTTCAGGCTCCCGACGACGCCAAATTTTGTGATCGATGCGGCCAAGGGTTCGCGCGCGCTGCTTCGCATCCGGCGCCGGCGACGCGGCCCACGCCGCTTATCGCCGGGAAAATTCTCAAGGGCGGATATGAAATCGTCGAGTTGACCGCGCAGACCTCGAACGAAAATCGCTACCGCGCGCGGCGGACTCGCGAAGGCAAGGTCGAATCGTATGCCCTTCGCGAACGCTTTGGCCCCGCGCCTTCACCCGCTGCGGAAGCCACGCCGCCGCCCGCGCCTGCGGCAGAAGCCAAGCCGTCGCCCGCTGAAGAAGATCCCAACGGCCCGCACGCGAGGACTGCGGAGTTGAAGCCGCGTCACGCCGAGCCCAACGGAAGCGCGCCCGCTCCGGCCGCCGACAATCCAACTGCCTCCAATCCCGCCGCTTCCGGTCCAGCCGACAGCGGCCATTCGACTACGATGCTCGAGGCTGCCTCTGCAGAGCACGCTGCAACCGCCCAGGAAGAAACTCCGCATAGCGCTGCTCCTGAGGCCGAGGCGGCGCTGCTCGCCGACTCGTCTCCCGAGGGCAACGCGGTGGTCGCGATGGAATCGCCGACCGGCGAATCCGCGGCGCCCGAGGTTTCCGAAACTACGCAGCCCGATGATCTGGGCGAGGCGTTCGGCCGCGTGATGGCGCTCTCGCTGACGCTGAACCATCCTGCATTCCAGCGCGCGCTCGAAGGCTTCGCCGACGGCGGCCGCGTCTATCTGGCCTATCCCGACGAAGAATTGAAACCGGTTCATCGCGCCGGCCAGAAGATGAGCGAGCCCGACGCTATCGCGGCCACCATCCAAATCTGCCAGGCGGTTTCGTTTCTGCATCGCCGCGGCCTGCGCCTCAACGACATCTGTCCGCAATCTGTCGCGGTCGGAGCCGACGGCAGAATCAAGTTCACCGGCCTCGAGTACGTGAGCAACGACAACGAGCGGCAGTCCGAGCCGCTGTTCAACGACGGTTACACCGCGCCCGAAATCTACAAGGGCCGGCGGGTCGACAAGCGCGCCGATATTTTCTCGACCGGCGCGCTGCTCTACACCTTTCTTACCGGCGAGCGCCTGGCGGCCGAGAGCTGGCGCGAAGAGGCCGGGCCGATCCAGTTTTATCCGCCGCACGTGGTCACCCCGAAGCTGGAGCAGGCGATTCGCCGTGCGCTCGCGTTCGATCCCGGAGATCGATGGCCCACGATCGACGAGTTCAAGGCTGAGCTGACCCGCCTGCTGGCCACCGTGCGGATACGATCGTTCGCGCTTACCGACGTCGGGATGGTGCGCGAGCACAACGAAGACGCGGTGATGGCGCTGGAGTACGTGCGCGAGTCACTGGTCGAGCCCGCGCAGTTGCTGCTGTACGTCGTTGCCGACGGGATGGGCGGTGCGGAGGCGGGTGAAGTCGCAGCCGCAATTGCCGTAGGTACGATCCGACGTTATGTTGAAGAGAGGGTGACCGGCGCGCAGCCTGCGGATCCGGCCGCATTGATGGCCGCCGCGCTCGAGGACGCCAATCAGAAAATTATCCAGTATGTGACGGCACATCCGGAATCGAACGGGATGGGTTCAACCGCCGTCGCCGCCTTGGTGACGCCGCCGAACGCGGCCGTCGCATGGGTCGGCGACAGCCGGGTGTATCTGATGGAAGGCGGAACGCTCCGCCAGGTGACCAAGGATCATTCGCTGGTGCAGCGTCTTATTGAGATCGGTCAAATAACGCCCGCCGAGGCGCGCACACATGAGCACAAAAACGTGATCACGCGCGGGCTCGGCGCGCGCTCCAGCGGTCCGGCCGGTGCGGAGGCGGTGGCGCTCAAGCTCAAGCGCGGCGACCGCCTGCTGCTCTGTAGCGATGGCTTGACCACCCACGTAGAAGATAATCAGGTAGCCGATATTCTCCGGCGCCATCACGATCCCGGCGCGGCGGCGCGTGAGCTTATCACCGCCGCTAACGCTGGAGGGGGAACCGATAACATCTCGGTGATTGTTGTGTATGCGAGTTAACGCAACCCGCGCGACCGGATAGCAATGTCGAGTTCTTCAAATCCACCAGGACCGGAAACCGGGCCGCTGTCGGCCGGCACCGTCCTGCAGAACCGCTACAAGATCGAGCGCCTGCTCGGCGGCGGCGGGATGGGGATGGTCTACCTGGCGCACGACCAGCGCCTGGCCAATCGCTGGTGCGCTCTCAAGGAGATGGTCGACCACTTCATCGACCCGCAGCAGCGGCTCGAGGCCAACGACTACTTCGCGCGCGAAGCCGATACCCTCGCGCAACTGAAGCACCAGGCAATCCCCGCGATTACCGATCGCTTCGACGATCAGAATCGCCACTACCTGGTGATGGAATACGTCGAGGGGCGCAACCTGGAAGAAGAGCTCGCCGCGCGCGGAGAGCCGCTGCCGGAAAGCCTGGTGATTGATATCGCGCGCCAGCTCTGCGACGTGCTCGGCTACCTCCACGGGCTGGTCCCGCCGATTGTGTATCGCGACATGAAGCCGTCCAACGTGATGCTCACGCCCAAGGGGCGCGTGGTGCTGGTCGACTTCGGGATCGCACGGCTGTTCAAGGCGGCGCGCAAGGGCACCATGATCGGCACCCTGGGATTCGCGCCGCCGGAGCAGTACCAGGGCCAGGTCGACCCGCGCAGCGACATCTACTCGCTCGGCGCGACGCTGCACTACGTGCTCACCAGCCGCGACCCGGAAAAGTTCCCGCCCTTTAGCTTCCCGCCCGTGCGCGAGCTGCGCCCGGCGATATCAAGCAATCTCGCGGGCGCTATCGATGCGGCGCTGGCCTACGATATGGAACGGCGTCCGGCCAACATCCAGGATTTCCGCGACATGCTGCTTTATGGGCGCGGCCTGGAAGCCGACGGGCTCGGCGTCAGTCCGCGCAGCGGCACCGCTGACCTCACCTTTCCCGCGGAGATTCCCGAAGTCATCGTCCCACATCGGCCGCGCAGCGCGGCACGCCGCGCTATAGGCCTGCTATTGTTCACCATCCTGCTGGGCGGCGCGGCCTTCGGCGCGACCTACGTCTACTCGAGCCCCGAGCTGCAGATCCGGCTTGGCATCAAGTCGATGATCGATAATCTGCCGTGGAAGCATGAGGAGCTGCTGGCCAAGGCGCGCCAACAGCCGCTCAAGTTCGATCAGTTGACGCTGGCGCTCTCGACGCGTGAAGGAATCGCACTGGGACCGCCGCAAGCGACGTTCAACGACACCGACCTGACCAACGCGCGCTATCTCAAGTGGACGGCAACCTTCGATAACTCATTGGCCGGACTCGAGGGACGCAAGGAGAAGATCGAGGCGCGCTTCTTCGATCCCAACGGCCTGCAAATCGCCTCGAGTACCTCCGACGTTTATATCGGAGCGGCGCAGAAGACCGCTGACTTCTCGGCCGTCGCGCTGATGCCCACCATGACCGACAAGCCTGCCGGCCGTTACAAGGTATCCCTGTTCCAGGATGACAAGCCGCTCGCCGAGGAAGCCTTCACCGTCAACCAGGATATCGCGTCGCGCCAGAAAGAGGCCGATGCCGCGGCAGTTGAAGTTGCGGCCGAGAAGGCCGAAGAGCAGAAGCGCCTGGACGAGGCGCGGCGCCTTGCGATGATCGACGATCGGCGGCGCAAGCCGCTGTCGCTGCGCGGTATCGATTTCGTCAACACCACCAAGACCGGAACGCCGCTCTCAGGGCCGACCAATTCGTTTGACGCCGGCAAGGTGCTGTTCGTCGGATGGCAGGTGATGTTCGATAATCAGCTCTACAAGCTCGAGCCGGGGCAATATCGCGTCGACGCCGCTTATATCGCGCCGGACGGCCGCACGCTGGGCAGCGTGAACGACTGGCAGACCGTTCCCATGACGCAGCGAATGGTGACCTTCAGCGGACGGGTAGGCAACTCACACGGCGGCGCCTTCTTGCCTGGCACCTACACTGTCAACTTTTATTTGAACGGACAGTACCTGGGAGAAAAGAAGTTTCAGGTGCAGCCCGACGCGGCCGGACCATACGCGTCCTATGGTCCGAGCAGCTCAGGCGGCGGTATCGGCTATGGCGGCAGCAGTGGCTCTCCCAGCGGAGGCGGCGCGAGTCTGCTGGGGCCGACGGTCGCCAGTGGTCATATCCAGGGCCTCCCGGGCGGCGGCAGTCCCGGGCTCGAATTGCGTTTGCGTCCGCAGCCCAACGGGTTCCTGCATGGCGAGATGCAGATCCATCGCGCGGGCTATGATACCGCGCCGATCGAAGGCTTCGTGCGCGGCGACAAAATCGAGTTCCAGGTACCCTATGGCACCGAGACTTATTTCTTCGAAGGCAAACTCGCGAGCGATCAAATAACCGGCACCTTCGAGTCCGCGCCCTCCAATGAACGCGGCACTTGGACAGCCCAGTCCAACTAGTGTCGCCCGCCCCGTCCTGACATCCCTGTTTGTACACCGGCGTATCGCAGCCGCTACAATCATCGGGTGGCTGAGAAAGGCAATTTTTCCTACCGCAAATACTTTCCCGCTTGAACCCCATCGCCTGACGCGCAATGCTGAGTGTTCGGCATGGCAAGCAACGTTTCTCGTGAAAAATTACTCTTCTACGCGGCGGCGGGAGCGCTGGGCGGTTTTGCCGCGTGGGGCGCCGCCGAGCCTTTTCTCGGCATTCGATCGGTTTACAGTCGCGACCTTCTGCTCGGCGCGCTGGTCGGCGCATTCATCGGTGCGTTTCTCGCCTCGATCGAGGCGCTCAGCGTCGGCCAATGGCGCCAAGCATTGCGCGGGGTCCGCGGTGGCGGCGTCATCGGCGCGCTCGGCGGCGCACTCGGACTGGCGGTCGGCGAGGTCGCGTTCGACCTGCTGGGCGGATTCAACGGCCGCATCCTGGGGTGGTCGGTGCTGGGCGTGTTCGTGGGACTCGGCGTGGGATGGGCGACGCGCAGCGCCGCGCGCCGGCGCAATGGTGCGATTGGCGGCGTGCTCGGCGGAGCGCTCGGCGGATTTTTCTACCAGAGTCTAACCGCGACCTTTCCGCAGGAATTCGGCAGAGCGATCGCGATCATCGTGCTCGGCGCGCTGATCGGTTTTTTCATCGGCCTGGTCGGCGAGCTACTCAAGCGCGGATGGCTGATGGTGGTGCGCAGCCAGAGCCGCAATGCGCGCGAGGGCCGCGAATATCCACTGTCCAAGCCGGTCACCATTATCGGACGCGCGGAGGAAAGCGACATCGGATTGTTCGGCGACAAGGCCGTGCTCGGCCATCACGCGATCATCCGGCGCGAGGGGCGCAACTTTATCGTGAGCCCGACCGGCGGCGGACAGATCTACGTGAACCGTCAGCCGGTCAACGGACGCTACGCGCTGCGCAGCGGCGACCGGCTCGAAGTTGGAGGCACGCTCTTTTTATTCCGCGATCGCGCGCAAGTAGCGCAGAGCTAGGAGCGCCCGGTGCAAAAATCCCGGGCCACAGGCTTCGCGCTCGCCACGGTGACCGCGTTGATCATCGCGGGATGCGCGACGCTGGGCTTCGAGGGACCGCCGCCGCCGCCAACCTCGGTGCAGACGCTCGAGTACTATCCGTTTCTCGTCAAGGGCTACCAGGACAGTTACCCGCATCGCCGCATCCTGGTGCTTGCGCCCGTCGACGCGCGAGACTTTCGCGATGCGGGCACGCCGGATCACGAACCGTCGGGAGGCAATCCCGCGGTTGGACTGACCACCGCGGAGGACGGCACGATCGTCCAGCGATTGTACAGTACGCCGCTCGCGCCGATCGTGCAGAAGGCGATTGCGCGCTCGGCCGAAGAAGCCGGCATGACTTCGAACATCGCTCCTGAGTCGGATTACAAAGCGGGCACCAAACTTCCGGATGACTATGTGCTGACGAGCAAGATCACCCGATGCTGGGTGAAGAAGCATCGCGGAAACACCGGGCGCTACGGTCCGATCTGGACCAGCGCCGCGGACTTCTCGCTGGAGATTGCGATCTATAAGCCGCCGTTCGGCACGCCCTTCTGGGAAGGCACCAGCAACGCGGAATACACCGACCCTCCGGTCGGCAGTTTCGGACTGGGGCCCGAGGACGAGGCCGGCATCTACGACGAGCCCGGGCAGGTGCTATCGGTCGCGCTGACACGCTCGGTCGCGGGTATCTGGCAACATAACGATCTGCGCTCGCTGCTGCTCGAGGACCAACTGCATCCGCGCTGATCAGTCCGTCAATTCAAAAGTTTCGTCGATTTAATTTTCGATGGCGTCGCGCGGTGAATAGCCCAGGCTCACGGCAAGCATTGCCGCTGCCGACGCTAACAGGTTGGCATCGGTAATCCGGCGCGCCCGGGCTTCGAGTGCGGCGGCATGCACCCAGACAGCATCATCGTCGTCCTCGCGCGCGCCGATCATTCCGTCCGGATCGAACATCGCATCGATGAGCGGATTCGGATCGTAATTCGACTCGGCCAGCGCCTCGCGAACCGCTCTGCGCCAGAACTCACGCGGTTCGATTTTCTCGAAGTCGGCCAGCTCAGCGGCGCGATCGCGTAGGATGCGAATTAAGCGCCGGTAGCGTGCGATCGCCGCCAGGTGAGGTTCGACATCCTGCGACTCGAGGAAGTCGTCGATCGTTGAGTCGTCGCCATAAACGCCGAGCGAGCCGGCCGCGGGCTCGAGCGTGACGAAAAGCTCCTCGCGGCCGTTCTCGGCGCGCTGGATGCCGAGCGGATAGAGACGGCACGCGAGCGGTCGCCCCCCATGCACCCCGCAGCGCGAGCCGTCGAGGGCGGCGCACGCACCCGTCGCGTCGAACCGTAGCAGCGAGCCGCGCCGAATCGTGAAGCGGCGCACCGCCGCGCTGGTGCTGATCCCAGCAGCCCGCGCGATCCGGAGCACGTCATACGGCGAGAGCGTTATCACCTTGTCGTGACAACAGCGCCCGCACGCGTTGCATAGGTAGGAGAATGCGGATCGACGATTCATGGCCGTTCGTTAAGCTGCGAAACCCTTGCGCGGTCGCGTCCCTCCTGCTCCTCCTTCGCGCGGGTCACGATATAATTGCAAGTCTCGGTGTTGATAGTCGTTATACAATTGGCAGCGCGCGGACATGAATGAAGCAGAGCGCCGGCAATAGTATTTTTCCGAGCTGCGACACGATGGTCGTGCTCGGGACGCATACGCGCAGCGGCGCCACGATGCTCGCGAAGAACAGCGACCGTCCCGCGCGCGAATGCCAGCCGCTGTTCCAGGCGCCGCGCCGGCGCAATTCCGCGGGAGCGTCGGTGCATTGCCAGTATCTGGAAATTCCCGAGACCGCCGAGACCTTTGCCGTGATCGGCTCGCGGCCCTTCTGGCTGTGGGGTTTCGAGCATGGCATCAACGAGCACGAGGTCGCGATCGGCAACGAGGCGGTGCTCACCAGGGAAGCGTTGCCGGCGACCGGGTTGCTCGGAATGGACCTGGTGCGCCTCGGGCTCGAACGCTCGCGGACCGCGCGCGAGGCGGCGGCGGTGATCGGCGCCCTGATCGAGCGTCACGGGCAGGGTGGCTCGGGCGCCTTCGATTCTGACTTCCGCTACTCGGGCGGCTTTATCATCGCGGACCACGCCGAGGCGATTGTGCTGGAGAGCTCCGGCCGCCAGTGGGTGGCGCGCCGCGCCAGTGATCGCGGGTGCATCTCCAATCGGCTCACGACCGGGCGCTATGACTTCGGCTCGGCCACCGTCGAGCACTATGCGCGCGAGCGCGGATGGTGGAACGGCGCGGAGCCGTTCAATTTCGCGGCGGCCTATGCCAGCGACTTGCGTCCCGATCCGTTGCTGGCGCGCGGACGCCTCGAACGCTCGAGCGAGCTGATCGCGCGCAACGGCCGCCGGACGCTGCGCGAGTTGATGGCGGTGCTGCGCGACCATCACGGGACGGGCGACACGCCGCCGGCCGCTGACGACGGCGCAGTTGATCGCGCTCGCGATCCGTCGCTGTGCATGCATGGCGCCGCCGCCACTACCGCGAGCATGATCGCCGAATTGCCGGCGCCGAAGGGCGACACGATCGCGACGATGTGGGCTTCGATGGCGGCGCCGTGCACGGGGATCTTTTTCCCGCTCTATGTCGAGGCCCCTTTTCCTCCGGTGCTCGCCGCGGGAAGCGAGAGTCCGTCGGTCGATTCGCCGTGGTGGCGGATGAAACGAATTCAGGATCTCGTGGCCGCCGCGCCCGAACGCGGTGCGCCGCTGGTCTGGGAGCATTTCCGGCCGCTCGAGGCGGCGATGCTCGAGCGCGCCGCCGAGGTCGGTCACAGGGCGCGCAAGCTCGACCGGGCAGACCGCGCCACGCTGCTTGCGGGTTTCATGGCGCACAATGTGGTGCGCGTACTCAACACGCAGGCGAAGCTCGAGGCTGAACTACTAAAACTTAGTTCACGACTTTAGTTCGAATCACTGCGGGCGTTTGGAATTCGAGGCGGGCGCAAGGCGCGCGGGGCTTGCCCCGATTGTCGCAAGGGCGCTACGTAATGGAGACTGCCCTCGCTGGAAAACGAGGCACAATCACGATTCGAACGGGGCGCGCATCAGCAATGGATTTCAACTACACGCCTGAACAGGAAAAGTACCGCATGGAAGTCAGGGCATGGCTCGAGGCCAATCAGCCGCCGCCGCTGACCGAAGAGGAGAAGCAAAACTCCGACGACGAGTTTCTCTGGAAGCGCGTCAAGGCGTGGCACAGCAAGCTCTACAAGGCCGGATGGGCTGGCCTGACGTGGCCCAAGGAGTACGGCGGGCGCGGCGCGACTTTCGTCGAGCAAGTCATCTATCAGCAGGAGCTGGGGCGGCTCGGCCTCCCGCCGGGCGCCAACGTCCTGGGCGTCATCATGACCGGGCCCGCGCTGATGCAATGGGGCACCGACGAGCAGAAAAAGCGCTACCTGCAGCCGATCCTCGCCGGCGATGAGATCTGGTGCGAGGGTATGTCGGAGCCGGGCGCCGGATCCGACCTGGGCGCGCTGCAAACCCGCGCCGAGCTCAAGGGCGACGAGTTTATCGTCAACGGGCAGAAGGTGTGGACCACGATCGCGCATCGCGCGCATTACTGCCAGCTGTTCGTGCGCACCGATCCCGAGGCACCCAAGCACAAAGGACTGAGCGCGCTGCTGGTCGACATGAAGAGCCCGGGCGTGACGGTTCGTCCACTCAAGCAGATAACCGGCGACTCCGAGTTCAACGAGATTTTCTTCGAGGACGTTCGCGTGCCGAAGGAAAACCTGCTCGGTCCGATTAACATGGGATGGCAGGTGCTGGTGTCGACGCTGATGCACGAGCGGTTTGGAATCGGCGAGACGCTGGGCGGTACCGAGCAGACCCTGGGCGCGCTGGTCGAGCTCGCGAAGAAATCGAATCTCGGCGGACGCGCCGCGATCGAGGACGACGACATCCGCCAGCAGCTTGCTCAATTCGCGATCGAAGTCACCGCGAAAAAATACAACGGGATGAGAAGCCTGACGCGCCGCCTCAAGGGCCAGCTCCCCGGACCGGAGGCGTCGGTCTCCAAGCTCATCTCCACCGAGCTTGGCCAACGGATGGTCAAGTTCTCGACCCGCCTGCTCGGCGAGTACGCGCTGCTCGAGAACCGCACGCCCTACGCGCCGCATGGCGACTGGCTCAAGCGCATCCTGCAGTCGGAATCGATGACGATCGCAGGTGGAACTTCGCCAGTCCAGAAAAACATGATCGGCGAGCGCGTGCTGGGACTGCCCAAGGGCTGACGCGCCCCCGAGTCGGTGATCGCGGGCCGAAGCTCTAGCGTTGCATCGTCTGGAACAGGAGCGGCGCGGCTTCCGACATCATCTCGCCGACGATTTCCGACAGCGGCTTGGCAGGCACCGCGAGCTTGTCGGTGAGCGACCTCATGATGGTGAGATAGTGCTGCTTGGTTTCTTCGCTGATGGTCTCGAGGCGCACGTCCTCCATCACCTTGACGAAGCGGCGATGAATCTCGCAGATTGCCAGGTCGGTTGGATCGGTGAATTTTTTGCTGCGCGCCATAATGATTCCCTGGCGGACGATTTCCTGGATTGCGCCGAGTGACGACGCTCGCTCGACTTGGATAGGGCGATTATACCGCGGCCTGCCGCTCAGAACAGGTAGCGGCGGGTGTTGACGCTGATCAGGATCCCCATCGCCAGCATCATGATCAGCAGCGACGATCCGCCATAGCTCACGAACGGCAGCGTGATTCCCACCACCGGCAGCATCCCGACCGCCATCCCGATGTTGATGGTGACTTGCCAGAAAACGATCGCGGTGATTCCGATCGCGAGCAGCGCGCCGAAGCGGTCGCGCGAGTGCCGCGCGATCCACGCCCCGCGCGCGATCAGGCTTCCATACAAAAACAGCAGGACCAGCGACCCGGCGATCCCGAACTCCTCGGCGAACACCGAGAAAATAAAGTCGGTCGATTCCTCAGGCAGAAAGTTGAGCCGCGCCTGGGTGCCCTGCAGGAAGCCTTTGCCGAACGTGCCGCCCGCGCCGATCGCGATTTCGGACTGGATAATGTGATAGCCGGAGCCGAGCGGGTCTGCCTGCGGATTGACGAAACTCACCAGGCGCTGGCGCTGATACGGCTTGAGGTAGTGCCAGCTCAGCGGCGCCGCCATCAACGCCGCGAGCGCGAATATCGCGAGCATCCGCCAACTGATGCCGCTGACGAACACCAGCGTCACCGTGATCAGAATCAGGATGAGCCCGGTGCCGAGGTCGGGCTGCTTGAGCACCAGCGCCAAAGGCACGCCGAGCAGTAGCGCGGGAATGATCAATTGCCGGAGGCGCCAGCCGCCGGCCGGCGGGTCGGCGCGCAGATAGCGCACCATCACCAGCACCACCGCGAGCTTGGCCAGCTCCGACGGCTCGAGCTTGAACAGTCCCAGGTTAATCCAGCGCCGCGAACCGCCAGTGGCATGTCCCGTCACCATCACCACCGCGAGCATCGCAACCGCGACCGCATAAAGTGGATACGCGTAGGTCTGCAGCGCGCGATAGTCGAACAGCACCGCTAGGATCATCACCAGCGCGCCGACTGCGATCCAGACGATCTGGCGCACCACCAACGGGTTGATGCCCTTGTGCGGTCCCGCGTACGAGGCGCTGATCACGCTCAGCAGTCCGACGCTGGCAAGCGCGAGCGCCAGCAGGACGACAGTCCAGTCGAAATGAAGAATAAGCCGCCGGTCGAGACTCGCCATCAGGGCAATGGTCCGCTCAAGCGCCGCTCATTCCGGGTCCGGCGTGTTGTCTAGCACTTTTGCAATTTCGGGCTTCGTGTAGCCGGCGGGCGGATAGAGTTCGAAGAATCGTTTCATCACGTCATGGACCGCGGGCGCCGCCGCGCTGCCGCCGTGACCGCCGTGCTCGACGATGCACGAGACGGCGATCTGGGCATGCTCCTCGGGTGCGAACGCAATGAACCACGCGTGGTCCTTGTACTTGTCGGCCTCCTCGTCGCTATGCGGCGCCTGATCGCCGACCACCTGCGCAGTGCCGGTTTTGCCGCACACCTGGATCCCGTCGAGCGCCGCCTTGTGCGCGGTGCCGCCGGGTCCCGTAACCACGTCAGCCATCGCGTCGCGAATCGTATCGAGCAACTCGGGATCGATATTGATGCGGTTCTCGACGACCGGCGGATAGGACTTGACGATGCCGCCGTCGGGTCCCTCGACGTATTTTACGAATTGCGGTTTGTAGCGGACGCCGCCGCTGGCTATCTGCGCCGCCACCTGCGCCATTTGCAGTGGGGTGACCGCGACGTAGCCTTGGCCGATCGCGACCGAAAGCGTTTCCGCCGGGTACCATCGCTCGTGGTAGCGCTTCTGCTTCCACGCCGAGGAAGGAATAACGCCGCTCTGCTCCTTGTCGAGTCTGATCCCGGTCTTCAAGCCGAGTCCCATCTGATTTGCCCAGTGGGCCAGCCGGTCGATACCGAGTTTGATCCCGACGTTGTAAAAATACACGTCGCACGACTCGACAATCGCGCGATGCAACTGGAGCGTGCCGTGCCCCTGCTTTCGCCAGCAGTGGTAGGTGCGCCCGCCATACCACATTCCGCCCGGGCAGGTATAAGTCGTCTCGGGAGTCAGCGTGCCTTCCTCCAGTCCGGCTACGGAATCAACGATCTTGAAGGTCGAGCCAGGCGGATAAATTCCCTGGATGGCGCGGTTCTGCAGCGGATGGTCGGGGTCGCTCATCAACTGGTGCCACACCGCCGGCGTTACCCCGCCGCCAAATACGTCGGGATCGAACGCCGGGTGCGAGACCATCGCGATGATGTCGCCGTTGTTCGGATCGATCGCGACCAGTGAGCCGTTCTTGCCCGCCATCGCCTGCTCGGCCGCTTGCTGGACGTCAAGATCGATGCTGAGCACGATGCTCTCGCCGGGTCGGTCGGCAATTTCCCGGAGCACGCGCAATCGCCGTCCGACCGAATCGACTTCGATCTCCTCACCGCCCGCGTCGCCGCGCAGGAATTTTTCATACCCGCGCTCGAGGCCGAACTTTCCGATCTCGTCGCCCATGTGGTAACCGGCCTGCGCGGTCAGCTCTTGTTGGTCGACTTCGCCGACGTAGCCGAGCAGATGGGCCGCCATAGTGCCGTACAGGTAGTGGCGCGCGGGCGTGATCTCCAGGCTCACGCCGGGAAGCTCGAGCTGATGCGCCTCGAGTGCGACCACCTGCGGCCAGTTGAGCCGTTCCGCGACGGTGACCGGGTCATAGGCAGGCCGCCCGTCATTTTCTGCGGCTGTGATCTTGTCGGCCATGTGATCCTGGCCGAGGTAGTTCTGGAGCTTTTTGATCGTCGCGGCGAGGTTGTCGGTGTCTTCGGGCACCACCACAGCGTCGAACGACGGCCGCGTGTCGACCAGCGGGCGATGGCGCCGGTCGAACACGATTCCACGCGGCGCCGGCACCCGGCGCAGCCGGATCCGGTTGCGGTCGGCGAGCTCGTTCAAATCCTGGTGATGCAGCACTTGCAGGTAGTACAGGCGCAACGAGACGAGACTCAGTACCGCGAGCATCATCGTCGTCAGGATAGCGATGCGCGGCTCGAGCTTGGGAATTAGCCGGGAGTCTCTTGGGCGGCGGAACTTCGCCACTGACGGTCTTCCTGCCTGATTATTTATTCACGAGCGGCGCGCGCAGGCAAACCTATCGCGCGCCGGCACTGTGCCACCAACGCAAACACGAATGGCGCAATTATGGCGGTTATCGCCGCCTGAGCCAAAAGCCACGGCAGCATCGGCCCCGACTCGGACAGCACCTCGGTCCCGCTCCCGAGCCAGAGCCCGCCAAGCGAGGTCAACATTACTCCGAAAAACACGAACACGGAGCCGACCAGCGCATTAGTTACCAGCAGGCGGCGCGACATTTCGTAGGTCAGCAGATATACCAGCGTCATCAGGAATGCATTGACGCCCAGGTGGATGCCGGAAAAGGCGTCGGTCGCGTAGCCCATCGCAAACGCCATCAACGCGCCCAGCGTGCCGTGATAGCGCAAGCCAAGATCTACCGCGAGGATCACGATCAGGTTCGGAATCAGCACGTGAGCGGGGATCAGGTGCGGAATCGCCGTCTCCAGAAACAGGGCGATCAGCGCAAGGATTGAGAACAGGCCTAGCAATCGCAAGCCTAGGAGCCCTTGGCGCCGTCATCCAGCTTGGGCGGCTGTTGCTTCACGACCATCACCTGCTCGAGCTCCCGGTAATTAACCGCGGGCGCCACCGTCACCGTCAGAAACAGTCCAGGCCCTTCGCGATGCACGCCCTTGACGCTGCCGATCAGAAGCCCGCGGGGGAAAAAACCGTCCAGTCCCGACGTCACCACGGTATCGCCGGTGCGGATGTCCTCAGAGCGGTCGACGTACTTCATGATGAGGCCGTCGTCGACCTGGCCGGCAACGATTCCGCGCGCGCGCGAGCGCTGGTCGAAGCCGTCGAGCGCGGAGTTGTGATCATCGATCAGCAGCACCCGCGATGCATGCGGACTGGTCGCGATCAGTTTGCCGACCACGCCCTGGTTCGACAGCACCGCCATCCCGGTCGCAAGGCCGTCGGCGGAGCCTGAACTCAGCACCAATGTGCGCGAAAGTCCGGTCGCGTCGCTGCCGATCACGTTGGCCGCGACCGCCTCAAGTCCGAGGGCGTCCTTGAGATCGAGCAGCTCGGCAAGATGACGGTTTTCGACTTCGAGCTCGGCGAGATGCGCGCGCTCGCTGGTGCTGCGGGCGAGCTCGGCTTTGAGCTCGAGGTTTTGCTGGTGCACCTGCACCAGGTCGAAGTAGTCGTGAGTTACGGCGCTGGCGCCTTCGGTGAGCCGAGAACTCGCCGCCTGGACGGGTCCCAGGATCTCGATCAGGTACGAGGCGGGACGCGCCACCTTATCACCGGGCCGGACACCGGCGGAAATCATGTGCAGTGAGACAATGAGCAGCGCGCCGCAGATGAGCAGGATCCGGTTGCGCCAGAGGAATGTGCCTTTCACGTCAAGCTGTTTCTATACGCCCTTGGCACGGGCGCACGGTTGATTCTACGAGTTCGTCACTCGACGGTTACATCGCGCAGCAGCGCCAGCTCGTCCAGCACTTTCCCGGCGCCCATCACCACCGCGGTCAGCGGATCATCGGCGAGCGTGACCGGAAGGCCGGTCTCTTCGCGCAGCAGAACGTCGAGATTGCGCAGCAGTGCGCCGCCGCCCGCCAGCACGATTCCTTTATCGACGATGTCGGAGGCGAGCTCCGGCGGCGTCCGTTCCAGCGCGATACGCACCGACTCGACCACCTGCCTGACCGGCTCCATCAGCGCCTCGCGAATCTCCTCGTCGGTGATCTCGATGATCTTGGGCACTCCGGCCACCAGGTCGCGTCCCTTGATTTCCATCGTCTGGATCTCGTTGCCGGGGTAGGCCGAGCCGATCGTGATCTTGATCAGCTCCGCGGTGCGCTCGCCGATGAGCAGATTGTACTTGCGCTTGATGTGCTGGATTATCGCCTCGTCCATCTTGTCGCCCGCGACCCGAACCGAGCGCGAGAATACCACGCCCGCGAGCGAGATAACCGCGACCTCGGTGGTGCCGCCGCCGATATCGACAATCATGTTGCCGGCCGGCTCGGTGATCGGAAGTCCCGCGCCGATCGCGGCCGCCATCGGCTCTTCAATCAGGTAGACCTCGCGCGCGCCGGCCGATTCCGCCGACTCGCGCACCGCGCGCTTCTCGACCGCGGTTATCCCGAACGGCACGCAGATCACGATTCGCGGCCGCGGGCGCACCAGCGTCTTGCCCGAATGAATTTTCTGGATGAAGTACTTGAGCATGCTCTCGGTGATTTCGAAGTCCGCGATCACGCCGTCCTTGAGCGGACGAATCGCGACGATCGATCCCGGGGTGCGCCCGAGCATCTTCTTCGCCTCGGCGCCGATCGCGAGCACGCGGCGCGAGCCGCGCGAATCTTTTTGCACCGCTACCACTGAGGGTTCGTTGCACACGATGCCCTCGCCCTTCACGTAGATCAACGTGTTGGCGGTGCCGAGATCGATTGCGAGATCGTTGGAGAACCACCCAAAGATCGAATTGAGGACCACTGAATTATCCGCCCCTTGCCTGCCCAAGCTCAGGCATGAATGTTTGAATTTGAAAACGTCCCCGTCGATGCCACCCGCGCTGCGCCCCAACCCCCCGTCCAAACCCGGGAATTCGAGCCTTGCGCTTCCACCGCACTGCTCCGGCAAAGCTAACAGTTAGGAGAGATGCGGGCAAGCCAAGTTCCATATTCACTCGCAAAAAGGGCTGCCACGCGGACCGTACTCGGCTCGACGTACAGAAAGCGTACCGATAGTAGACCTTTTGCCATGAGCTGTAAGTCGTCAGAACCACGATTCCGCCGGTGCCGTCGCGCCGTATTTGCGCGGCAATAGGCCCCCCAATATGATGGGTAGACGATGCTGAACGTGATGCGCAAATACGCCTATTCGTGGGGCATTAAGGCTTTGCTCGGCTTTATTGCGATCGTGATGACGTTCTGGGGCGTCAGCACCGCGTTCTTTTCGCAAATCCATCCGATCGCAACCGTCAACGGCGTGCGCATCCTGGGCGACCAGATCGATCGCAAATCCAGCGACATGCGCCGCACTCTGCAGTCGATGTACGGCGAGAATGCCGTAGCCGTGCTGCAGAAGATAAACCTGCGCCAAGAAGCGCTGCAGGCCGTCATCGAGGATCAGCTCATCTCCGATGAGGGCCGCCATCTCGGCATCCACATCAGCGAGGAGGCGCTTGCGCAGAAGATCGCATCGACGCGAGCATTCCAGCAGGACGGCCAGTTCGACTTTCAAACCTACCAGCAAGTGCTGGCCGAGAATGGCCTGGATCCGACGGAGTACGAGGCCGCGACCCGCGAAGCCATGATCCAGGATACGCTGCAGCGCATGATCGATGCGGGCGTGCAGGTCAGCCCCGGCGAGGTGCGCCACGACTACGATCTGCGCAACGAAAAGATCGCGCTCAACTATATCGAAGTCTCGCCGCAGGACTTCATCGCGAAAGTCGCGCCGACCGAGCAGCAACTCCAGGACTACTACAAAAACTATAGCGAGTCGTTCCGTCAGCCGGAGCGGACCAGCATCGTCTACATCCACTACCAGCCGCTGGCGATGAGCGGCAGCGTAATGCCCGGCGACAAGGATATCCAGGATTACTATCAGCGTAATCTGAAGAGCCAGTTCTCGCATCCCGACCAGGTTCACGCCCGCCATATTCTGGTTGCCGTTCCCGAGGGCGCATCGGCGAAAGAGAAAGCGGACGCCAAGGCCAAGGCCGAGGACGTGCTCAAGCAGGCGCGCGCTCCGGGCGCCGACTTCAACAAGCTGGCGGCGAAATACTCCGACGACCCAGGAACCAGGACGCGGGGCGGCGACCTGGGCTCGTTCTCGCGCGGCCAGATGATCAAGCCGTTTGAGGACGCGGTGTTCAAGATGAAGCCGGGTGAAGTGGTGCTGGTCGAGACCCACTTCGGCTTTCACGTGGTCAAGGTCGAGCAGGTGACGCCGGCGCGCGTGGATACGCTGGCCGAGGCGCGGCCGAAAATCATCGAGTCGATTCGCACCCGCGCCGGCGCCAAGCTCGCGCGCGAGGCGCTCAACCAGGACCTGAGCGCGGCGCTGGGCGGCACCAGCCTTGACAATCTCGCGAAGAAGCGCGGCCTCGAGGCGGTCCAGACGCCGCCCTTCGCCAAGGACGAGCCAGTCAAGGGCGCGGAGGGCGATCGCCAGCTCGCCGAGGCAGCATTCAAGATCGACAAGGGGCAGGTTCGCGCGGTACCCGAATCAGACGCTCCATACCTGGTCAAAGTCATCGACCGCACGCCCTCCACGGTGCCGCCTTTTAAACTGATCGAGTCCAAAGTTCGCGAGGTGTTTGTCCGCATGACGGCGGAGTCGGATGCGCGCGCGCAGGCCGAGAAGCTCCTGGAACAAATCAAGAGTCCGGCAGATTTCGACAAGGTCGCCGCATCCAACAAGCTCGAAGTTCACAAGGCTGACGCCTTCACGCGAGCGACCCAGATCGTGCCGGGGATAGGCGAGTTCCCTGAAGTCGCCGACGCGGCCGCGGCGGTGCCGAGCATTCCGGGAGTGATCGATCACGTCATGGAACATAGCGGCGCCTCGTACGTCTTCGAGGTCACTGCGCGCACTCTGCCCAGCGAAGAGGAATGGCAGGCCGAGGAGAAATCGTTCACCGACGAATACCTCTCACAGCATCGCGCGCAGGCATGGACCGGCTTCCTCAACGAGCTCAAGGCGCGCGCGGAGATAGTCATCCATAGCGATCAGCTCGGATCAGGTTCGTCTGACTCTTCGATGTGATCGCGGGCGGACGCGACCCTGGCACATGAAATGAACCCTTCCGACGAACCTCCACCGCAAGCTGGCGTCAACGTAAGCGAATTCTTTTTCGACGGCGCCGGCGTGAGCGCGCTGCTGTTGCACGGTCTCACCGGCACGCCGTACGAGATGCGCTACCTGGGTGAGCGCCTCGCACGCGCCGGCGTGCGCGTGCGCGGAGTCCGACTGGCGGGTCACGCGGGCGCGCCCGAAGAGCTGGGCGCGGCGACTCACGAGAACTGGTACGAGAGCGTAGTGCAAGGCTTCGAGGAACTGCGCCGCTACGGTGATCCTAACGTGGTGATCGGACTGTCGGCGGGCGCGGTGCTCGGCGCGCGGCTCGCCTCCGATCAACGCGAAGCGGTGGCTGGGCTGGTGATGCTCGCGCCGGCGTTCTTCCTGCAGCGGCAGGTAACCGCGGTGCTCAAGCTGGTCGCGATGGTGGGCGCGCCGCTAAAGAGCCTGTACCTATACAATTCCGGCGATTCGGATATCCACGACGCCGGCGCGCGCAGCATTCATCCCACCGCACGGCTGATGCCGCTGACCGCGCCGATAAGCCTGCTTGAGCTGTCGGCGATCGTCCGTCCGATGCTGCCGCGAATCACGCAGCCCGCGCTCATCATCCATGCCCGTGAAGACCATAACTGCCCGATGCAGAAAAACGTCGGCTACGTGATGCGCAATCTCGGGAGCCAACAGAAGCGCGCGATCGAGCTCGAGGACAGCTATCACGTGATTACCGTCGACAGCGAAAAAGAGCGCGTCGCCGACGAGATCGTAAACTTTGTGGCGCAGTTTCGCACCGATGCTGTTGCGGGCCGAACTGCCGCAGCCGTGCACTGAACTGTAATTGAAATTGAATTGACGCGCGCGTTGCAGCCGCGAGCTCCGCGCTCAGCTCTGCGAATCGTAATATTCTTCGAGCAGATACTTGATGTCGGGACGGCCGAGAACCTCAATAAAGCAAATCTCCTCGTCCACATTGAGGTCGATAATCAGGTAGCCCTCCATTCCGTTGAGCTCGACCACGCTTGCCACTTTGACTTCGGGCGCAGTAGCGAAGCTCGCACAATTCTCATCGCCGCAGTCGCATACCGACTCGATCCGGAGCGCACGCAGCTTGCGCTCGAGCGGATCGGCGCCGGCCTGTTTGGCGAGGTCGATCATCTCCTCCAGCAGGTCGGGCAAAACGTCGCTCAGCAGCGGGGCAGCCATGACCGCTCAAGCCTAGTGAAAAACTCACGCCGGTCAAGGCGCGTGATGCCGCGGCGCGGTTGTCGCATCGGCGCGCCGCAACTATGTTCGCGCGATGGATAGCGAACTTGATGGAATGATCGTGACCACCATGAATGACTTGCCGGGCTATGAAATCGTCGCGGTGCACGGTGAAGTTTTCGGACTGGTGGTCAGGGCTCGGAACGTGTTCTCCAACATCGGCGCCAGCCTACGCACGGTCTTCGGCGGCGAGGTCGGCGGCTATACGCGGCTGCTCACCGACAGCCGCAATCATGCGATCGAGCGCCTGCGGCTTGCGGCGTCGGAGCGCGGCGGCAACGCGGTGCTCGCGATGCGCTTTGATTGCAACGAGATCGCCAACCTGATGAGCGAGATCGCCGCATACGGCACCGCGGTTACGGTGAGGAAGAAGTAGCGCTGGACGAAGGCGCGGTTAGACGCCGCGCGCCGTCGGCGGCCACACGTACTTGTGGATCTGCAGTTGCAGGCGCGCGTTGAGGCCGTCTTCGAGAATCCACGCCGCAAGGCGCGCCGGCTCGAGCTCGCCGAAGGCCGGGCTCATCAGGATCGCGCCGGCGCGGGCAGCGATCGCGTGCTCGCGGATCACATCGCGCGCCCACTCGTAGTCGGCGCGATCGACGATCACGAACTTCACTTCGTCGCGCGCGGTCAGATGGTCGAGATTGCTCCAGAGGTTCCGCCGATGTTCACCGCTGGCTGGGCACTTCAGATCCATGATCTTGATTACGCGCGGGTCGAGGGCGACCAGGTTGACAGCGCCCGACGTTTCGACCATCACGGTGCGGCCCGCGTTGAGCATCGAGGCGATCAGCGGATACACACCTTCCTGCAGCAGTGGCTCGCCGCCGGTTATCTCGACGAGGTCGCATCGGTAGCCTTCGACGACTTCGGCTACTTCGGCTATGGTCATTTTACGCCCGTCATAGAATGCGTACGCGGTATCACACCATCGGCAGCGCAGGTTGCATCCGGTTAGCCGCACGAACACGCACGGCCGTCCAGCGTGCGTAGACTCGCCCTGGATGCTCAGGAAGATCTCGTTGATGTGAAGTCGCTCTGAGCCCATTTTATCGCGGCTGGTCGAGTTATTTGCGCGCCGCATCGCGCGCCGTATCGATCACCTCGCGCAGCGCGACATGATGCTCGTTGGCCGCGCGCCGGCAGTCGTCGTATTCCGGCGTAATCGTCATCGCGCCGGCGCCGGAGCCGCCCGAGACCTTGACGCGGATGCGCCCGAATCGGGTGTCAACCTCACGGACCTCGCGGGCGAGCTTGAGTCGCTCGACGGCATGAAAGCGCAGGCCGATGGTCGAAGTTTCGGCGAAGATCGCCGCGGCAAGTTCTTCGCGTCGCGCCGCCTCCGCGATCACCGCGAGCACGATCCCCGGGCGCCCCTTCTTCATGATGGTCGGAGTCAGCGTGACGTCGCGCGCGCCGAGCGCGAACAGCCGCTCCATCACGTGATCGTAAATCTGCGGATTGAGGTCGTCGATATTCGCCGAGATCTCGATCATCCGATCGGCCTCGAGCCCTGCGCGCTCGCGGCCGATCATGATGCGCAGCACGTTGGGCCGATCGGCGAGCTCCCTGGTGCCCGCGCCGTAGCCGATTTTTTCAATTTCGAATTCGAGCGGCAGCGGCGCGGGCCGCGCGAGCGCGCGCAGCACCGCCGCTCCGGTCGGCGTGACCATCTCCGCGGCGCCATCGCCGAGCCGCAGCGGAAATCCCGCGAGCAACTCCGCGGTGGCCGGCGCCGGCACCGGAATTATTCCATGCTGCGAGCGCGCGAAGCCGGTGCCCGCCGGGAGCGCGCCCACCATCAGCTCGCCGACGCCGAGCCGGTCCAATCCCCACGCGGTCCCGACCACGTCGATGATCGAATCGACCGCGCCGACTTCGTGGAAGTGGACATGCTCGGGAGTGGTGTGATGAATTTTTGCCTCCGCCTCGGCGAGCACTTCGAAGATCGCGATCGCGCGCCGCTTGACCGGCTCCGCGAGCGCAGCGGCGCCCGCGATCATCCTGGTGATCTCGCCGAGATGGCGCTCGGGCTGCCGCTCGAGAACTTCGACGTCGAACTTGAGCGCGGAAATTCCGCTGACTACTTTGCGCTTGATCGAGAGCCGGTATCCGCTGAGCGCGGATGATCCGATCGCGCCGATCGCGCGCTCAAACTCGATAAAATCCGCGCCGCAATCGATCAGCGCGCCCACCAGCATGTCGCCGGAGAGCCCGGAGAACGCGTCGAGATAGGCCTGTTTCATGACTCAAGCTTTACATGCTAGCAGGGCGCGGATAGAATCGAAAACTCGGCTCCCGCCGAAACAATCAAGCATGAGGCAGAGAGACCTCAAGCTCTTCCGCAAACTGCTCGAAGGTCGCAAGCGCGATATCCTCGTAGAGGCTGACCGCGCGGTGGGCGCGATGAATACCGAGTCGGAGGAAGCCTACGCCGACCCTACCGACCGCGCGGCGCTGGAGTCGGACCGCAATTTTTTGCTGCGGATGCGCGATCGGGAACGCAAATTGCTCTCCAAGATCGACGAGGCGTTCGCGCGCATCGACGACGGCAGCTACGGCCGCTGCGAGGAATGCGGCGGCGAGATTGGTATCGAGCGGCTCAAGGCGCGCCCCGTCACCACCCTATGCATCGGATGCAAATCTGCGCAGGAAGCGCGCGAACAAAAGAACTGAGCGCGCCGCCCGTCAGGAATCGTCACAGATGAAAGTCCGCAAGGCGGTCGTACTGGCGGCCGGGATGGGCACGCGCATGCTCCCCGCCTCCAAGGTCATACCCAAGGAAATTTTGCCGGTGGTCGACACGCCCGCGATCCAGGTCGTGGTCGAGGAAGCGGTCGCGTCGGGAATCGAGGAGATAATCATCGTCGTCAGCCCTGGCCGCACCACGGTGCTCGATCATTTTCAGTCGGTCGAGGACCTCGAGCGGCTTCTCGAGGAGCGCGGCAAGCACGACATCCTGGAGATGATCCGGCGCACCAACCGGCTCGCGAAGATCTCCGCCGTCGAGCAGGATCGGCCGCTCGGCCTCGGGCATGCGGTGCTGCAGGCGCGCGCCGCGGTCGGCGACGAGCCGTTCGCCGCGATGCTCCCCGACGATATCTTTGATTGTTCGCGTCCGTGCCTGCGGCAGTTGCTCGACGGTGCGGAGCGCGTCGAGGGGCCGGTGGTGGCGCTGCTGCGCGTAGCGCGGAGCGAGATTCCGAAATATGGAATCGTCGATGCGAAGCCGACCGATACGGCGCGGCTGTTCGAATTGCGCGGGATGGTCGAGAAGCCGGCGCTGGAAAAGGCGCCGAGCGATCTCGCGATCATGGGCCGCTACGTGCTCACGCCCGACATTTTCGACCTGCTCGCCGAGGGCAAACCGGGAGCGGGCGGCGAGATCCAGCTCACCGACGCGTTGATGGCGCTGGCGAAGGCTCGCAAGGTGTACGGCTATGAGTTCGAGGGCACGCGCTACGACCTGGGCGATCGGGTCGGGTTCATCGCGGCGCAGGTCGGCTTCGGCTTGAAACGTCCGGAGCTAGGGGATAGGTTGCGGGCTTTGCTGAAGACGATTCTCCAGCAATAATATCTGGTCACGCCGGCCAGGATGGGGCAGTAGCTCAGCTGGGAGAGCACCACGTTCGCAACGTGGGGGTCGAGGGTTCAAATCCCTTCTGCTCCACCATTCAATCACTCTGGTCGTTCACCTCGGGCCGGGCGCGAGCCGACGGTCGGGTTCCAGACTAAAGCACCTTGTGTTGCCTCAAGTCTTGAATGATCGCGGCAACATAGGACAGGAAACCCGCTGCGAACAGCGGTATGCCGAATACAAAGAAGACCGTCATGCTGATTGGCGTCGTATCCAAGAGACAGGGAATCGTCGCGAGCAGACCCAGCGCGTTCAGGATGAGCGCTATCTGTATTCTTTTCGTCATCCGATCACCCGGTAGGGGTGTGAATTGGCGCGTGGCAGGTAACGCAGCTTAGTTGGTTGGCGCGTATCTGTGTGAGCACCGCGGCATGGGTCGGGTTCTTGTTGAAGTCGGCGCCCTCACCGTGGCACTGAAGACAATTGGCGTTGGGGAAAGGCTTATACAACTTGATAGGCCGGGTCATTCCATATCCGGTGTAGTACGCGACTATGTGGCGGACGCCGTCAATTTTCGCGCCGATGGGTCCCATGAAGCTGTAATTGACATGGCAGGTGTAGCACTGATCGTCACGTATCCATCGATTGCGGTAATGAAGAGCGGCCAAGACCGGGCTGTTGGGATTTTTTAGATCGGCCACCCAGGGCGTCATCGTGTGGCAGGACGAGCAGAAGTTCAGCGTTTCGGCGCGCTGGAACGAAAGCTTGAACGTAGCCAGCGAGAGCAGTAGCGGTGCTACGCCGAGCACGAACAGAAGAAGCAGTTTTTCCCGAGTACCCAAGTTGCGGAGCGATCCTCAGGAGCCGAACTTCTTGATGTAATCGACCAGAGCTTTCACCTGGTCAGCGCTCAATTGACTGAAGCCCGGCATCACCGGCGCTTCGCCAACCGCGGCTCCGCCCTGCGAAATAGCTTTCGTGATCCAGTCGTCGCTCTTGCCTTTCAGCGATACGGCGAAATCCGTTGGTGGCGGCTTGAGAGTCTTTCCAGCCGGTCCGTCGCCCTTGCCGGTAGCGCCGTGGCAGGCTGCACACATGGTCGCGTAGTCCTGTGGCGCCGTCTGCGCCCAGCAAGAGCGCGAGGCCAGGACCAAAGCGGTGGCGACGACGGCACTTCCAATCAGCTTCTTACGATGACCGTTCGCTATCATTGGTTGGCTCCTCTGAGAGATTAATTGCGGTGAACTCGATATGCGGTCTGCCTAAAATTGATATTTCAAAGTGAGAAATCCAACGCTGGCGCTATAGGGAGTCTCGGTGTTGTCACCGAGGAAGATCGACTGCGGCGTTGACGCCATCCACGGCGTCGCGCTGTCGATCGCGAAATCGTTATAGCCGTAGTGATTGAAGTAGTACCCTGCCTTCAACGAGGTATGTTTGTTGAGCTGGTATTCGTATTGAATCAGCAACTCCTGGAATTGGCTTCCGGAATCCGGGAAACTGGTCGCGGGCGAAACGGCCTCATCTCCATGCGCGTGGGTGCTGCTGTTTCCAACGGTATAGGTGTATTTGATCTCGAGGTGTGACGGTTTCCGGAGCAGCCGATTCTGTGGGATATCGATGTTGAGTCCCAAATCGAAGCTGCTGCCTTGATCGCGGCCAAGACTGGTCCAGACCCGGCCAAGGCAGGCGCCCGGTTTCTGCGCGTCGGCAGTCGCGGGGCATTTCGGTTCACTGGGAATCGCTCCAGTCGAACGCTCCATCGAGCGCAAATTCCGATCGTAGGCCCCCATCGAATAGTCGCCGAACAGGTGAATGCCCGGCGATGGATTGTAGGTTATCCCTACCGACGGAGAGTAGCTGGAGGTGTGTTTGAGACCGATATCAGAGGACGGATAGTTGTAATCGTCGTAATCGAATTGCGCGAAGAGAGTCAGTTCTCGCGCGGGGTTGCCTGAGCGGAGAGGCTGGTCTGATTACCTTCACGGTTGCTTCATCGAATCTTCGCAGGTCACCGAGTTCGGTGGTCTCCGCATTCTCATTTACCAGGCTGGTCCGATTGTTGTCGTAGCCCGGAGAGTCGCGATAGGCATGCTGGTAGGAGGTGCGGAAGCCGAGCCAGTCATAGGGATTCCAATCGAGTACCGGTCCGAAGGTAGTGGTATCCTGCTGCAGAACCATCAGACCCTTGTTGTGGTCGGTCTCGATACTGGCGACGAAGCGAGCGGCGATTTGTTCGGTGATGTTGTAGCTCTCGGTGCCCTCGATCTTCTGGGTTGAGAACGCAAAGGGATAGGCGGTGGCGCTCCAGGTGCTCGCTACATCGTTGAGGGTCGGGACGCTTTTGAAAACCATCGCCGGCGTTTCGTTGTCGTAGTCGTAGTAGCTATACGCGGCCTTAAGATCCAACTTTTCGATCGGGTCGCTGACCACGGTGGCGTTTACCGAAAGGGGCGCACGTCGCCATGCAAGCTACCCCGCGGGAGCGGCGCCTGGGGAATTGCGCTGTTGATCGTGAACGGAATGAACGGAGTGTTCTGCAGCCAGAAGCCGTAAGATGTGCTGGTCATCAAACGAGTATTGAAAGGCAGCTTCAATGCCGCGGCGTTGAGCACGAAGGTGTGAGCCTGGTTGTCAGGCTCCATAGACATCTGTCCGCGACATGGGCCGGTACCCGCGGTAGGACTGTAGGTCGCGGAGTCTACGCAGCCACTGCCGGGCCCGGTCATCTCGCCCCAGGTGTCGGGGTTGTCCCAGGTAAGGGTCTTTATGCTGTTGTCAAAGAAGGAGCCCTGGTATTGGAAACCGAGGACCCAGCCGTCACGCGCGTACTGGCCAGCCACCACTTCAAGCGCGGCCCGGCCAGACGCTCGCGCATCGCCGGGAAGCCGGTCACCAGATAGAATGGATAGGCGATGAGGAACGCGGCAATCACGGGCAACGCCGCAGCGAGGGGAATGCTTTTCACGCGGGCATACCAGCCGCCCGCCACGGCCAACGCCGCCCACCGATCCCCAAGGCTGCCGCCGATGTCCGCGGGCACGTGCAGCCGGAGCCGGGACGGCGGGACGCCGAGCGAGGCGGCCAGCACCGGGACCATGCTGAACGGGCCGTGGAAGTTGGCCCAGACCTCGACCGCGGGCCCCTCGGCCGTCTCGGTCCAGTTCGCCACCACGCAGTAGCACTCGAGCGGCATCGAGGAGTAGCGGGGGAAGGAGTAGTCGCCGCTGACCACGTGGTCGGCGGCGGCGAACGCCTCGTCCACCGGGCCGAAGCTGAACGTGCGGTCGGTCGCGACGTTGCTCTCGGCCTCCGGGTGCAGCCGCGGGGCGTCCCCGGCCAGGGCGGCCCTGGTATCGGTGACCGCGGGCAGCTCGGAATAGTCGACGTCGACGAGTTCGGCGGCGTCCTCGGCCAGGTACCGGTCGGCGGCCACGACCACGGCGACCGGCTCGCCCACGAACCGGACCCGGTCGGTGGCCCCGGCGAAGTAGGGCATGGGCGTCCGCACCGACAGCGGGAACGGGCGCAGTTCGGCGGCGACCTGGGCCGGGCCGATGACCGCGGTCACGCCGGGCGAGGCGAGCGCCGCGCTCGGGTCGAAGCCGGTGATCCGCGCGTGCGGGAACGGGCTGCGCACGATCGCGGCGGTCAGCGTGCCGGGCAGCGGGTCCAGGTCGTCGAGGAACCGGCCCTGCCCGCAGAGCAGCGCGGGATCCTCGATCCGGGCCAGGTCACCGGTCACGAGCTGACCTCGGCGAGCGGCTGGTAGCGGCCTTCGGTGAGCTCGCGGCGCAAGATCTTGCCGACCGCCGAGGTGGGGATGCGGTCCACCGCGATGTAGCGCTTGGGCCGCTTGAGCGACGGCAGCCCGGATCCGTCTCGTGCGTACTCGGCCAGGTGAGCCACGGCTCGTTCGGCGAAAAATCTCAGCCGGCACCACGAAGGCGGTGACCGCTTGTCCCCAGCGGTCATCCGGCAGGCCGACCACCACCACGGCGGAGACGGCCGGGCACCGGGCCAGCGCGGCCTCGATCTCGTCCGGGTAGAGGTTCTCGCCGCCCGAGTTGATCATGTCGTCGACCCGGCCGCTGACCCACAGGTCGCCGTCGCCGTCCTCGGTGGCCAGGTCGCCGGTGAGGTACCAGCCGTCGCGGATGGCGCGGGCGTCGGCGTCCGGGCGGTTCCGGTAGCCGGCGAACGCCTCCGGGCTGGCCATCGACACCGCGACCTGGCCCTGGGTCCCCTGCGACCACCGTCGCGGGGTCGAGCGGATCGACCAGGCGGACCCGGGAGAACACGCCCGCGCGGCCCGGCGCAGCCGGGCTTCTTCCCGAGTCGGCGCCGATCGTGAACGTGTAGATCTCGGTGGAGCCGAAATGGTTGACGAACACCTCGGGTCGCAGCGCGTCCGCCAGTTCGGCGGCCAGGGCCGGGGTCATCGGGGCGCCGGCGTAGGCGACCCGGTTGACGGCTCTTGGCCTCGGTTCAGGCGGCCGGTGCGCAGCAGGGACCAGTAGATCGTCGGCACCAGGTACAGCGCGGAGACTTGTCGCGTGCGATCAGCTCCAGGGATTTATCGGCGTCGAACCCGGCCTGCGGCACCCAGGTCCCGGCGACCAGGATGCTGGCCAGCAGCGTGCGCACGCCCATGGTGTGGAACAGCGGCATCACGCCGAGCGTGACCTCGCCGGGGCGGTGCTGGGTCTGGATGACGTGGGCGACGGCGGCGGCGTGCTCGGCCCGGTGGGTGCGCGGCACGCCCTTCGGGCGGCCGGTGGTACCGGAGGTGTAAAGGATCACGCTGAGGTCTTCGGGTTGGGGTCTTGGCTCAGCTCGCCGTCGGGTTCGTGCTGGGCCAGCTGGTCGAGTTCTGCGCGGGCCTGTACGGCGGGCCGTCGTCAGGGCGCCGGCGAGGCTGGCGGGTGGTGTCGTCACCGACACCATCGCGGGCTCGGCGTCGTTGACGCAATAGGCAAGCTCGGCCGGGCCGAACCGGACCGACAGCGGGACGGCGGCGGCGCCCAGCTTTGGCCACCGCCAGATGCAGGCTGGCCATCGGCTCGCCGCCGGCCAGCAGGAACGCCACCCGGTCGCCGGGCCGGACGCCGAGACCCGGCCAGCGCCCGGGCCAGCCGGTTGGTGCGGGCGTCCCACTGCCGCCAGGTCAGCGGCCGGGGGCCACCGACCGCGCCGGCCCGGGTACCGGTCCGCGGTCCAGGTGAGCATCCGGCCGATGTCCATGATTATCCAGTACGTACCTCACGGCTGGTTTCTTAACCGTCGGACAGCAGGCGCGGGACGGCGGCCAGGATGGATACGCGCACAGGATGCCGGCGACGATGTAGGGGGCGCGTAGGCCCGCCGCGTGGGCGACGAACCCCGGCCAGCGCGCCGACCGGCATCAGGCCCCAGCCGAGCATGCGGTAGACGCTGTTGGCCCGGCCGAGCAGCGGGGCGGGCACGATCTGCTGGCGGAGGCTGACCGTGACGACGTTCCACACGTGACGGCGAAGCCCGACCGGCCGCATCACCGCGGCCACGGCCGGGTCCGGCGCGAGCCCGATGCCGACGAGACGGCGGCGCTCATGGCTCGGCCCTGGGACCGATCTGGCTAGGGCGTCCTGCCGCTCGCGGCCGCCGGCTTCCTGGGCCGGATCATCGCCGGTCGATGCAGCAGGCGGGCGCACCGGAGAACTGGTCCATCCGTAGCCATCCGGGTGTCGAGCGTGATCTTGATGTCCGTGGCGCGCTTCGGCCTGCGCTCCCCGTTCTTCGGTATCCCGCGCGAAGTTAGACGACGCCTAGGACCGGGGGCAGCGACTCAGGACGCCGTCAATAAGAGGTAACTCGAGTCCACCTCCATCGCAGACCCTTCAGCCATCCGCCCAAGCGGCATCCCGGTCCGAGCTGATCCCCCGGTTACTGCGGTTGATTGGGGCTGTCTGGTCGATCCGGTGCCCTGAGGCCCCCCGATTCTGACCGCATAACCCCGTTCTCACCGCGCAAGTCTCGGCGCGGGGCAGAGCCCGCGGACAGCAGGAGCGGGAGGCGGCCGCCGAACGGCAGCGCGGCGGCCGCGGCGAACAGCAGGCTGCCGGCCTGCGGGCCGAGGAACGACTCGCCCACGGTCAGGCTGACCTGCTGGCTGCCGTTGGCCTTGGGCAAGAGTTCCGGCGGGACCAGGGCGGGGAGCACCGACTGGGCGGCGTTGCTGAAGACGACCTCGGCACAGCCGAGGAGCAGGCCGGCCACGCCGAGGATCGCGATGTCCGCGATCCGGAAGACGATCAGGATCGCCACCGCCACCACGACGGCAGCCTGCACCACCTGGGAGCGCCACATAAGCGTGACCCGGTTGTAGCGGTCGACCAGCGCACCTGCCGGCAGGGAGAGCACCATCCAGGGCAGGTAGGTCGCGGCGGTGACCACCGAGACCAGCCGCGGGTCCCGGGTGATCGTCACAGCCAGCAGCGGCAGCGCGGCCACGAAGGCGCCGTCGCCGGTGCTGCTGATCGCGTTGGCCCACCACAGGCGCCAGTAGTCCCGGCTCACCTTCTGCGCCCGTTCGGTCGTCTGCGTCATGCTGGCCAGGACGTCTGCGTCATGCTGGCCAGGACGGCCGGGCGGACGCGGCGGGCCAGGTTTTAGCCTGACGCTAAATCCTGGTGGGTATCAGCGGGGACGGGCAAGTTGGGAGCCCGGGAGGCGGATGCTGCTGGTGCTCGAGCTGGACGTGGCGGGCCTGGCCGCGACCAGGTTCGCGATCTCGCCTCTGTGCGAGACGCTCAGGGCAAGCTCTTCATGACGACGCCGAAGACGGCACGGACCGGCAGGTCACGCTGGGGCCGGATGGCCTGGTGCTGCTGCCGAGCGTGTTCACCTGGCCGGAGTGGTCGGCGAAAAAAGTCGACGAGCACCCAGACCACCTTGGTGTACCCGGCGCGCGGCGTCGCGAGAGTGTGGGATGACCTAGGACCCGGGGATTCCGGCGGGGCGGGCGACCTGGCGGCGGTCGAGGCGCTGCTCGGCGGGCCACGAGCGCGGCTGCTCATAGCGCTGCGCTCCCCCGCCACCACCAGCGCGCTGGCCGGCCGGTTCGGCGTCACGCCGGGCGCGGTATCCCAGCACCTGGCGGTGCTGCACCGTGGCGGGCTCGTGGACCGCCAGCGCAGCGGGCGGACCGTGCTCTACCAGGCCTCCGAGCTTGGCCTGGCGCTGCTGCTTGGGGCAGGCTCGTGAGGGCCGTGGTCTATGCGGCCTACGGGGCCACGCCGGAGCTGACTGAGGTGGCCGATCCGGCGTGTCCCGCCGACGGGGTGGTCATCGCGGTAGGGGCGACTGGCGTCTGCCGGTCGGACTGGCACGCCTGGCAGGGGCATGACCCGGTCCCGCTGCCGCACATCGGCGGGCACGAGTTCGCGGGGGTGGTCGCGGCTACGGGGCCTGAGGTGGCCCGGTGGCGGGCCGGGGACCGGGTGACGGTCCCGTTCGCCTGCGGCTGCGGCCGGTGCGCGTACTGCCTGGCCGGCGAGGCGCAAGTGTGCCCGCGGCAGACCCAGCCGGGGTTCACCGGGCCGGGGTCGTTCGCCGAGTTCGTGGCCGTCCACGCGGCCGACGCGAACCTGGTGGCGCTTGAGCCGACGGTGGACTTCGTGACCGCGGCCTGCCTGGGCTGCCGGTTCGCCACCGCGTTCCGCGCGGTCACCGCGCACGGCCGGGTGCGGGCCGGCGACTGGCTGGCCGTGCACGGCTGCGGCGGGGTCGGGCTGTCGGCGGTTCTCATCGGAGTGGCCCTCGGGACCCGCGTGGTGGCCGTCGACGTCGCCCCGGCCGCGCTTGATCTGGCCCGCGCGCTCGGCGCGGAGGTGGCCCTGGACGCGGGCGCCGCGGATCTGGCCGCTCTGGTCGGCGAGGTCACCGGAGGCGGCGCGCACGTCTCGATCGACGCGCTCGGCTCGGCGGCCGTGGCCGCGAACTCGGTGCGCTGCCTGCGCCGCCGCGGCCGGCACGTCCAGGTCGGCCTGCTGGGGACCGCGCCGCTGCCGATGGACCTGGTCATCGCGCGCGAACTCGAGATCTACGGCTCGCACGGCATGGCCGCCCGCGACTACCCCGCCATGATGGCGCTGGTCGCGGACGGCACGCTGCGGCCTGGCCTGCTGGTGGGGGCCGTAATCGGGCTCGAGGACACGGGCCGGGCGCTGGCCGCGATGTCCGGGGTCCGGGACGTGGCCGGGATGACGGTCGTCAAGCTCCCGCAGGCGACCTAGGTCCGGTCCGGGCGGTACCGGAGGTAGACAGCACCGCTTGCGAACCGCCGCGTGTCCAGTAGTTCCAGATCCGAGCGGAGACCGCTGGGGAGGGCTGGCTTGCCGCCTCCGACGATGACGGGAACCAGGAACAGCCGCAGCTCGTCGACCAGCGCGGCCTTGATGGCCTGCCCGGCCAGGTCCGCACCCCCCACCGTCATGTCGTGCCCGGCGGCCGACTTCAGTTGCCGGATCATGGCGGGATCGAAGTCCCGCTCGAGCCGTGTCCTGGCGCTCGGCACCGATGCGAGTGTCTTGGAGAACACGATCTTCTCGGCTGCCTGCCAGATGCCAGTGAACTCCCGGACGAAAGATGGCTGGCCGCCCGCTGTGCGGGCGGTCTCCCAGTAGAGCATCGCCTCGTACATCCGGCGCCCGTACAGGTAGGTGCCGACCGGCCGTTCGAGGTCGTTGATGAAGCAGAACAGGTCTTCGCCGGGTGTCCCCCAGTCGATGCTGCCTGCGGCGTCTTCGACGTAGCCGTCAGCCGAGACGATCGCCGAGTAGATCAGCCTGGCCATCGCCTATTCACGACCACCTTCCCGGCGCCAGTCGCGCTCACAGCAGCGCGTCCAGCTTGGTGAACGAGCTCTCCCATCCGCTGCGCGTGTCCGCGCCGAGCTGCCCGGCGGCGAACGGGCCCTGCCGCAGCTCGAGCCTTGTCTTGCCGTTGCCCTCGTCATGGAACTCCAGCCTCAGGTGCACGCGCAGCGGCCCGGCCACGCCGGGCACGCCGGCGGCCTCCATCTCGCCCGCCAGCAGTTCGTTCTCCACCACCTCGGTGAACACCGCGTCGACCGGACTGCGCACGTCCGGGGCGGTCATCACGAACCGCAGGTGCCCGCCGACCCGCGCGTCGATCTCGATGCTGTCGCGCGGGACCGAACAGCCGACCGGCCCGAACCACTGCGCGAGCTGGCCGGGGTCGGTGAACGCCCGGTACACCAGCTCGCGCGGGGCCTCGAAGATCCGGGTGATCTCGATGTGCTGACTCAATGTCCTTCCCTTCCTGGCGCGGCCCGGCGCAGGTGCGCGTCGAGCCGGTCGAAGCTGGCGTCCCAGAACTGCCGGTACCGTTCCATCCACTCGGTCGCCTCCTGGAGCGGGGCGGGCCGCAGCGTGCTGGACAGGTGCTGGCCGGAGCGGCTCCGGGAGATCAGCCCGGCCCGCTCCAGCACCTTCAGGTGCCGGGATATGGCCGGCATGCTGATGGGGAACGGGGCGGTCAGCTCGGTCACTGTCGCCTCCCCGTCGGCCAGCCTGGCCAAGATCGCCCGCCGGGTCGGGTCCGCCAGCGCCCCGAAGATCACGCTGAGCCGGTCGTCCGTCACTCTCTTAACCACCTTGTTAATTAACGAATAGGTTAAACGTAACGTCGCAAGGGCCGCGCGTCAATAACTAAAGTCAGGTAGGTCCTGTCCCCTCGTCCGGTCCCGGCGGTCATGCCGAGCGTGATCGGCGTCGATGCCGCGGTGATCGGCGGCCTCATTGCCACAGACCCGTTCGTGGACAAGTGACTGGCGAGCCACTGGCACCGGCGCGGTCTCTCCACGACTTCCGGTTGACCTGATCGATATCCCTGATATATCATGATGATATCAGTTTTGGGCCAAGGCTGCGGACCCTCACTGAACATGCTGTGGGCGGTGTCGCCGGGTCAGGTCCGGTAAGCATCGCGGCGATGGCGGATCGAGTGGATCTGTACCTGGTGCTTGGCTTCATCGATCGGTAGACGATGCGGTACGTCCCGCGGCGTGCGGAGTGATATCCGTCGAACGGGTCATCCAGCGGTTTACCTGCCCGGTGCGGGTTGACAGCGATCGACCCCTCGATCGTCTCCATCGCGGCGAAGGCCACCTCCAGCGGAAGGTTCTCGCGGACGTTGCGGCGAGCCTGGCCGACATGACCACGCTGTACGGCTCGTCTTCCCGCGGGTCGCCGGTCACTTCGGGCCGGGCGCCGACGCTGCTCTAGTTCGGCGCGGACCTGCTCAGGGCTGTAGGTGTCGCCGCCGCGAAGTCCTCCCGGGACTGCCGCAGGTCCGCGAGAGTCTCCTCGTCGCTGAGTATGTCAAGCGTCTCCTGCAGTGACTCGTACTCGGCCACCGAGATCAGCATGACGTCGGCGCGGCCGTTACGGGTAATGGTGAAATGGTCGTGCTCACGCGCCACCCGGTCGGCGAACTCAGCGATCCGTGCCTTCGCCTCAGTGATTGGTATGGTCTCCATAGTGACCAGTTTACAGACCGGTCATTATTATAACCACTACGAAGACGCAGGTCATGTCCTCCCCGTACCCCAAAGAGGTCCGCCAGCCAGACCGCGTAGCTCGCAATGTCGGCATAATCCCTGCTGCAAGCGATAACAACTCAGGTTGTGGCGGGCGGCCCGCGGAGCGTTGGGGTGCAGGCTGAAGTGAGCCAAATTGGTCGTTGCGCTGTCCCGCGCCTAGGCGACGGTGTTGAGGGGATTACGACAGCCGCGACAGCGGCCCGGCGCCCCGGAGCACCACCGAGCGGTCCCCGGCCCGCAGCAGCCACGGCGAGCCGCCTTCACGCAGCCCACGTAGCACCCGTTCATGCGCGGGTCTTACCTGGCGGGATAGCACTAGTGCCACCGGCTCCGTGGCAGGGCAGGCGCCGGGGTCCGCGGTGGTCCCGGGCTGGCTGGTCATTCGAACCAGTAGTCCAGGTGCACCTGGGCGCCTTCGCCGAGGTTGGCGCGGAACCCGCCTTCGCCGCGCAGGCCAGCCAGCTGCCCGGTGCCCGACCCGGGGATCACGAACCAGTCCCCGCTGACGATGTTGTCCTGGACTGTGCCGGCGTCCTGGAGCAGGAATGTGCCGCGCCGCCCGCCGAGCTCGCTGGTGACCCGTTCGATGCCCACGAAGCTCGCCGATCCATCGGCGCGTGGCGCCTGCAAGAACTCGACGACGCCGTCACCAGTGATGTCACCGGAGAAGCTTTCCTCAACGTGAATCCTGGTCAGCACCGGGCCTTCGGCCGGCTCGTCATACGCCGACGGCTCGTACTTGTGTACGGTGATAACCGCAGTTGCGCGGGTTCGCCCTGCGCCTTCGCTCATGTCACTGCCTCCGTTAAGTAGCTGCAGAGGTTGGCGCGATCTCGCCAAGCAGGTCATCTAGCGACCGCGCCGGGCGGCCGGTGAGCCGCTGGACGGTCCCGGTGACCTGGGCGGCGTAGCCGCCGGTTCCCGAGCGGCGGTAGTCCTGATACAGGCCGACGAGCGCGCTGGCGAACCATTGGCTCAGCCCGGCGCCGAGAAGCGCTTGGCGGACCGCGTTGTCGGATGCGGCGGCGTAGCTGATGCGGCGGCCCATCGCGCTGGTCAGCTTGACGGCGACATCTGGTAGGACAGCGCCTCCGCCCCGGTGACGTCGTAGCGCGCGCCGGCGTGCCCCGGCTCGGTGAGGGCGACGGCGGCGACGGCCGCGACGTCGCGGGTGTCGACCATGCTGATCCGTGCCTCGCCAGCGTCGGCGTAGAAGGTCCCCGCGCGTCGATGGAGGGGATCGTGGATTCGGCGATGTTCTGCAAGAACAGGTTGGGGCGCACGATCACGTAGGGGAGCCCGGAGTCCTCGAGGTAGCGGTCGCAAACGCCGTGTGCGCGCTGATGAACTCCGCTGGCGACTCCCGGCTCAGCGCCGAGGATCGAGCTGCGCACCAGCAGTTGCACCTGTGTCCGGCGGGCGCCGCGTCGATGGCGTTGCGGTGCCAGCTGACCGCCGTCGGGGTGCGGGCTGGAGAGCAAGAACACCTTCTCGACCCCGCTCATCGCCGTGACCAGCGAGCCCTCGTTCGGCGAGGTCGCCGGTAACGGCTTCGGCCGCCGCAGAGAGGCTGCCGGCGGCGCTCACCGGCGCGGACCAGTGCCCGGACTTGCTGGCCCCGGCCGAGCAACTCCCCGATCAGCGCGGCGCCGATCTTGCTGCGGCCCCCGATGACAAGAATCACCGTCCTTATCCCTTCGCGGCTCGCCATTGCCTAGGTCCCAGCCTGTGGCGGCTGTCTCGTCCTAGCCTGTGGTGACGGGCCGGGGCTGATCAAGGGACAATCGCTGATCGGATTGATTAGGATCTTTGATTAATGTTGCGCGACGTGGAACTACGCGAGCTGCGGATCTTCCTCGTGCTGGCCGACGAGCTGCACTTCGGCCGGACGGCCGAGCGCCTGGGCATCTCCCAGCCCGGGGTGAGCGAGGCAGTGCGGGTCCTTGAGTCCCGGCTCGGCGTCAAGGTCTTCGACCGGACCAGCCGCCGGGTCCGCCTCACGCCCGCGGGCGAGGCGCTCAAGCGCAGCCTCGTGCCCGCGCTGGCTGCCGTGGACCGGGCCCTGGCCGAGACCAGCGAGCTGTCGGGTGCCGTCCGCGGGCTGCTGCGCGCCGGTTTCGTCCTCACCACCGAGGGTCCGGCGCTCAGCAGGCTCATCGCCGCGTTCCAGGCCCGTTACCCGGGCTGCGAGGTCCGGCTCCAGGAGGTCGAGACCTTCGACGCCTACCGGGCGCTACGGCGGGGTGATATCGACGTCTTGTGCAACTGGCTTGCCGTCGACGAGCCAGATCTCACCGCCGGCGCCGCGTTCGCCCACTACCAGCGGGCGCTCGCCGTCGCCGCTACGCACCGCCTCGCAAGGCAGCCAGGCGGTTTCCATCGAGGACCTGGCCGACGAGGAGCCGCCCTGCTCCCGCCGTCCACCCCGCCGGCGGTCTACGACCTGCTCGTTCCCCCGCGCACCCCATCAGGACGCCCGATCCGGCGCACCCAGCCCGTCCAGACGATCAACGAGATCCTCTCGCTGGTCGCCCGCGGGCGCATTGTCCACCCCACCAGCTCCACCGTTCCCATCTTCAACCGCGACGACGTAGCCCTCATCCCCATCGACGATCTGCCCCCGCTACCACTAGGCCTGGTCTGGTGCGCCAGCCGGGAGAACCCGCGCATCCGCGCCCTCAACCACGTCGCCAGCTCAATGATCACGACACCCGACACCGCACCTGCCGCCCGGCATCCCGACCCGACCGCCTCAAGCTAAGGACGCCCAGAATCGGATGATCTGCGTACGGGCCACCGCGCAACGGCCTGATCACGCGACGCACGGATTCGGCGGTCTGCGCTGTTCTTCCAGGTCATGGGTGTATATGCGAATGGATCGACTCGCCATCGTGCAAGCGATAATGACACAGATCATGCATCCGGCTCCCCATTCGAAAGAGCTGGCCTCACTGGCTGGGCGCGGACAACGGCGACAGGCTCCCGATGCTGGCTGGCGTCATGGATTCGCCGGTGGGGTCGGTACGGGCGTCGTAGTTGGTGCGCGCGGCGGCAATGCTGGCGTGATGCGTGCGCACCCAGGCAGACAAGGGCTGAACTGCTGCCAGGAGGCTCGTGCCCGGCATTGTCAGCTCATAGTCGACGCGCGGGGGAACGACCGGGTAGACGGTGCGCCGGACCAGGCCGTCGCGCTCCAGGTTACGTAGCGTCAAGGTGAGCATGCGCTGGCTGATGCCGTCGATCTCGCGACGTAGTTCAGTGAACCGGCGTGGGCCCGGGCCGAGCAGTTCGACCACTAGCAGTGACCACTTGTCGGCCAGGCGGTCGAGCAGGTCCCGGATCGCGCAGGCAGTGGTCTGCTGAATATAAGGAGTACAGGTCCCGGTATCACGCGTGTTACCGGATGACATCAATGTGCCCACTTTCCTTTATATCCGTTTTCACGGAACATGGTCCCACGGCACAACTCGGAATTGACAACACGGAGGGGAACCATTCCATGCCAGGGCCAGACGTCGGGGTCTTTCTTCCCAGCATGAGCAAGCCCGGGGAACTTCCGGGAGACATCGCCGCCGCGGCCCGGCACGCGGAGGATCTCGGCCTGGAGTCGGTGTGGGCGGTCGACCAGCTCATCGCGGGTACGGGAACCCCGCTGATCGACAGCACCGTCGCGCTCTCGGCCGCGGCCGGGGTGACCACGCGAGTCCGGCTCGGGTTCGGCGTGATGATCCTCCCCCTGCACCCTGTCGTATGGGTCGCGAAGCAGGTCGCCTCGCTCCAGTATGTGTCGGGCGGCCGGGTGATCCTGGGCGTCGGCGCAGGCGGCGACCGCCACGAAGCGTCCTGGGCAGCGGCCGACGTGCCCCGGCGCGAGCGCGGCCGACGCACGAACGCCGCGCTGCGCAGGCTGCCTGACCTGATAGCCGGCCAGCCTACCCGGCTGGACGGCCAGCCAGAAGGCCCGGCGATCCAGCTCGCGCCGCCCGCCGTGGTCCCGCCCATCCTGGTCGGCGGCATGTCTGACGCCGCCCTTGCCCGGGTCGCGGATTACGGGAGCGGCTGGTTCGCTATGGCACCCGGCGCGCTAACCGAAGGCATAGCGCGGCTCGCCGCGCTTGCCGCGGCGCGGAAACGACCGGTGCCGCAGGTCACTGTAGCCATGCTGGTCGCCCTGAGGGGTGATCCGGCCATGCCGGACGATGCCACTCTGATCCGTCGCCTAACCGACATTGACGGCCCGTTCGGCATCCCCGCCGGATATGTCCGGCAGACGCTTGTCGCCGGCAGTCAGGAGGAAGTCGCCGCCCAACTGGCCGACAGCGCCAAGAACGGCGCCTCGCGCGTGGTCGTGTCCTTCGCGGGCGGTGACTGGAACCGCCAAGCGGAACTCCTCGCAGGCGCCAGGGCGCTGCTTGACTGATCCGGCATAACGTCCTTTCTGGACGGTTTTCCGGCCTTGACTGCGCGAGACGCAACCCGCCCGGCCTCTCGGCCGGCTAATCAAGTGCCCGAATTCGATGACCTGCTCGTCATCGACGGCCGGGGAGAGAGATACACCCTCGCGTCGGGACGGTAAACATCCGTCACGGGCTGTCGGATGGGCAGGTCCGCGGCCCGATCCGGCTGCGCCTGGAACCTCGGCGGCATGTACGTGACCTTTCCCGGCAGCGGCGGCTTCGGTCACCGCGACTGGCAAGAACTCGTCCTCCGGTTCCGGCCCCGGCCCGACCCACTCGCCCGTGCCCTGAAGCTGACGTTCACAGCGGCAGGTGAACACGATGCCGCTGAGCTTCGCCTGTCAGCTGTCTGCCCAGCTAAACGGCCATATATACCAGTGCAGCCACACGCCACCGTGCAAACTATAACCACTCAGGTTGTCGTGGTGCCAGCAGGCGTCGGCGTAGTCTTGTGCCTCAATAGCGCCACTATCGGATGGCTAGTACCGGACAACGGCGGCGGAACGGGCTACCAGGCCCGCCAAACCTGGCTAGCTCACGGGCATGCGGGGGATCTTGTCAAAGACGGCGGCGACGCGGGCGGCTTGGTCGAAAAGCTGGGCCGGGCGCGCCCGGTCGCCGTCGAGGTAGGTAAGGGTTTCCATCCCGATGTAAAAGGCCACGGCGGCGGAGGCCGCTATCTTGACGCGCACCAGGGAAGCTAGCGGTCTGCCCCGCAGCAGACCCGTGAGCAGTTCCTCGCCCAGTTCCTCCCAGCGCCGGGTCTCCACTGCCAGTTGCTCGGCTAGCCGGGAGCCCGGCCGTGCCCCCGCGTAGAACTCCTGGATGGCGGCGATGTGCCCGACGGCGCTGTCCTCCTCGTAGAGTCGGCGGAGTACTTCGACGGCGGTGGCGGCTTTGTCGACTCCTGACAGCTCGGAGCGGTAGCGGCGGACGCGCGATTCGGAGGTGTGCGCCAGCGCTGCCACTAGCAGGTCGTCCAGGTCGGCGAAGTGGTAGTAGATGACGCCCGGCGCGAAGCCGCCGGCCTGGGCGATCGCCCGCGCCGTAGTCCCGCCGAAGCCATTGCTTACAAGGGAGGCGAGCGTGGCGTCGAGGACACGCGCGCGCATGTCAGACAACGCGTACCGGCCGTACGCCGTTGGCGGTGAAGTAGGGCTCGAGCCGACGGGCTAGCTCCGGAAGGTGATGGCTAGGCACCTGCGGGTAGAGATGGTGTTCAAGGTGATAGGTGAGCTCAAGGAACACGGCCGGGATGATCCGTCCGCGCAGCGTGCGCGTCTGCGTTAGCGGCGTCGCGCCGTAATCGTGGTGCGGGAGATAAACCGTAAGAAGCGGATATACCCAACTGCCGACGATAGCCATCACCGCGTAGATTAGCGTCCCGGGCGCGTACGGCCACGCGAGCACGCCGCCCGCGAGCGCCGCCGCCGGGGCCGCGGCCTCCGCGAGCAGCCAGCCGCGGTCCGCGCCGCGACGGTAGGACCAATGCCACAGGCGGATCAGGAAGACCGGCCCGTAGCAGACCGCTCCCGCCATGGACAGCCCGGCCGGATACCCCTCGGGATCATCAGGATGCGGGAAGAGCCGGTGGTGCTGCGCGTGCGTGGCTCGGTACGCGTGACCACTTTCCAGCAAGACCAGGCCCAGCGCGAACAGCCACCAGTCGGTCGCCCGTGCCGAAAGGCCGATGGTGCGGTGCACCACATCATGGGTGACCGTGACGACGGCGACGAACACGCCGAAAACGATCAGCGGGCTGGCCCACCACCAGCGCTGCCACGCGGCGACGGCGAATAGTGCCAGGCCGGCGTACGGGCGGCTGAGCGCGAGGAGGCGCCGCGCGCGCGAGGTGACGAGCAGGTCGGTGCCGAGGTCGGCCAGAGTGGGCGCGGTCACCGGCCTGGCACCCGCTCACGCCGGATCCCGTCGGCCACGATCCGGCTGCCCAGCACGCACGCGACGGTTCCTAGTCCCGGCCAGGTCGAGTCGCCGACCAGCCACAGGCCCGGCCCGCCCAGGTCGTGCGGGACCGCATGCTGGTTGGTGTTGCGCAGGTGCTGGCGGGGACCACCTACCGCGCCGCCTGGGCGGAACCCGAACCGTTCGTAACTGCGCGGCGTGCCGGTCTGCGCGAACACAGCCCGGTCGCCTAGATTCGGGTAGGCGCGCCGCGCATGACCGATGAGCACTTCGCCGATCTCCTTCTTGCGCACCTCATACTCGGTCCCGTCGAGCCCGGCCCAGTCGGCCAGGTCCGTATGCGTCGAGATCATCACCGCCCGGTGCCCGGCCGGTGCGCTCGCGGTGTCGCCGGAATCCGAAACGGAGACGAACATATTGTTTCCGTCACCAAGCGGCCGGTCGTAGGCGCGGAGCAACTGGTGGTGAGTGAACTGCTGGCCGGCCACCTCGGCCTCCGGCACACCGAGGAAGACCACGCACGCGCCGCCCAGCGCATGCGCGTCGCGCTCCAGGAACGACCGGAGCTTGCGGGCGACGGGCAGCCCGGCACAGATACGCGTGGTGGTGGCCGTCGGCACGGCGCAGACGACACGGCGCGCGCCGACGGCTCCGAGCCGGGTCGTGATCCGGTACTCGCCCGGCCTGCCATCGACCCGCGACACCTCGCAGCCCGCACGCAGGAGCCCGCCGATTTCCCGGTAACGCGCCACGAGCACGCGCCAGAATCCGCGCATCCCGCCGGTATGCCGACTGAGCCCCGCCCGCCGGATGGAGACGCCTAGGGCCGCGTTTATCAAGGGCGCGTCATCGACGTTCGCATGCACGGTGTCTTCGACCAGCATGCTGAGCAACCCAACGAGAGGGGCGTCCCCGCGAAGCCCGTACCTGCGCAGCGCGTCACCGAGTGTCCAGGCAAGATAGCGGACGAGCGGAACACCGACGAACCCGATCGCCCGCAGATCATGCAACGCGTCGGCGGGAGAACGCACTGGCAGCCGCACGCCTGACTGGCTAGCCCGCCAGAAGCTCTCCGCCAGCCTGTCGAGCAGCGCCCAGAAGTGGCGGTGCCGCTCCGTGTCGCCGAGCAAGCGCAACCGCTCGGCGTGCCAGGCCGCCTGATCGCGATGCAGCACGACCTCGCGGTCGGGCAGATGGGCCAGGTATCCCGGCAGTTCCCGTACGTCCACGGACGGGATCCCGACGCTGTCCAGGAATTCCGCGCCGACGCCGCCGGGCGCGAAGTCCACCAGAGTCGTCGCTCCGACATCGAAGGAGAAGCCCTGCTTGCGGTAGTACCCGGCGCACCCGCCGACATGACCGTGCGCCTCGAGGACCACCGTGGACAACCCGCGGGCCTGCACCCGCAGCGCGGTCGCCAGGCCCGCCATGCCGCCGCCGACCACAGCCACGTCGAATCGGGTATCCGAGATCTGAACATGCGTTCTGAACATATGTTCAAAGTAATGCGCGGCCGGATGTGCGTCAATGTCCCTGTCGGGGCCTGGAATCACCCGGCGAGCAGCAGCACCTGGACCGACAGCGCGAGATCACGGTCGGCCAGGATGTCGTTGGCGCGCTTGGCCTTGTCCTGCTCCGCAGGGTCACGGGAGATCGCGTAGAGCAGGACGTTGGTGTCAATGAACCGCACGGTCGTGGATCTCGTCTCGGCCAAGCCGGTCGGCCGCGCGGAACTGGCGATCTCGACCTGCACCTCGTGCTGCAGCGCCTCCAGCCTCGCGAACTGTTCCATCCCCCCGGACAGCCGTTCGAGATATGCGACGACCAATGCGCTCAGCGAGGTATCGCGCTGCGCTGCGGCGACCCGGGCGTTGCGGTACACGTGGTCGGGCACGGAGACCGTAATATTCTTCACAGTTTCACAGTAACACGGTTTATGTGGCCTATGCCTCGTGCCGCGGGCCCCGACATCGGTGACGCGCGCGATCCGGCTGTCGTCGTTCCAAGATCAGTGAAATGCGAGCCAGCGACTGATCTGAGCGTGTCGGCATACTCCACCCTGTCTGCGATAACCACACATTAAGCCGATCGCTCATGACGGCTGGCGGTAGAGATCGTCCAGGGTGGCCAGGAGAATCTTGCCTCTGCTGGCGGTCGCTTCGACTGTCAGTTCGTCGGTGAAGCCTGTCGCGCTGAACAGACCGAGTATGGCGTCCGCGGCATCGTGCCCTGAGGCGGTCAGCAGGTCGCGGAGGTGCCGGAGCCTGTGCAGCTCGGCCAGGCCTGGACGGCGGTCGCGGTGCTTGGCCTCGCCGACGAACGCTACTGGCGCGCCGGGGGACCGCGGGCGGCTGCCGCGCGCGAGCGCCAGGACGTCGATCTCGTGGCTCGCCTTGTGCTCGCGGCAGGCGATGACGGTCTGCCCGACCGGGCCGACGGCCAGGCCTGCCTCCCCGGGAGCGTAGCGGGCGACCCACTCGGCGGCGAGCGCCTCGAAATGGGGCCCGAAGATCTTGGATTCTGACGGTGTGCTCTGCCTCGGCCCAGACCTGACGCGCCCGGCCAGCTTCCAGGTCGGCCAGGTATGGTTCGATGACTAGCTGGTGGAAGCGGACCATCGGGTCGGCGACCGTGATCACGGGCCGCCGGTCCAGCAGCAGGTCGTGCCGGCGGTCGATGAATCCCGCCGAGGCCAGCGTGGTCAGCTGGTGCGCTAGCGAGGTGGCCGGGCGGCCCAGCAGGCCACCGATCTTCGTCGGCGATGACTCGCCCGCCGCCACGGCCGCGAGCACCGAACTGTACGCGGCGGTGTCGCGGATGCGCGGGTCCTCGTGCACGACCCGGCGGGCCTCGTCGAACAGCGGCATGGACGGTCGCAGCACGTTCCGCGCGAGCCAGTTGCCGAGCTCCGCGGGGTCCTGTGGAACCTGCGGGTCCAGCACAAGTTCCCGGTAGCCGGGCGTGCCGCCGATCACGGCGTTGTGCGCGAAAGCCACGGCGGGATCCTCGATCCCCCAGTAGTCCCGCGCGGCCCGGTAGCCGAACGACCGCACTCGCAGTTCGAGCGCGGCCCGGCCGCGCAACGCCCTGGTCCCGGACAGCAGGTCCGCCATGACCGAAATCGCCGAACCGCACAGGAGAAGGCGAAACGACGCGGTGCTCACCCCGGCACCCGGTCCCAGGCTGTCGTACAGGGACTGCACGATCGACGGCAGCCCGGGAGTTTCCTGTGCTAGGTACGGGAACTCATCAAGGACCAGCAGTGCAGGCACACTGCGGGAACCACGCGAGCGAGATGGCGCCGCCATCACCTCCATAGCCGTCCGCAGCGCCTGCTCCCATCCCCCGAACCCGAATGCGCCAGCCGACAGACCTGCCCAGGCCGCGAGTGAGTCACCGAACCGGCGCAGCGAAACCGGCTCGGCCTGTTCGGTGGCCAGGTGATATAGTCCGCCGACCGCGCCGGTGAGCCGCGCAGCAGGTACGATTTGCCCTGCCTGCGCCTGCCGTAGACCACGGCGATCCGCAAGCCTGGCAACGGCGAGCGCGCGAAGTCGGTCAGGTCCGTCCACTCCGCGTCACGGTCGAAGACGTCCGTCGGCTTGTCCAAGGTACTGCTATCCAGCGGAGCCCCCATAGCCCGACTACAGTTATATTAAGTGTATTCGAGCTAGGAGAAGCCGCGGGCACGTGGACAAGAATGACCGACAGCGCCGCTATCTCCTGGCACAGCAGGCCCCTCGGGCTGATGCACTCATCCCAGGACCTGTTTCCGCAGTTCAAAGGATAGGTCTGCTCATGTGGCCACACGCCGCTGTGCATCCCTGCAGGTGCTAGTAGGTGCGGACTTGTCCCGAGCTTTACGGCAGGGCGTCTCCCGGCCAGGCCGCGGCGGCTGGCCGGTGAGTCGGGCCACTGACCAGCTCGGATCGATCGACGTGCTCGTGGTCAACGCTACCGGCCCGCAGCCGGTCGTGCCGCTCGAGGAGCTGAGCTGGCAGGATCACCTAGACCAGCTACTGTTCTTCGTCAAGAGCCCGACGCTGCTCGTGCAGGCGGTGCTGCCCGGGATGAAGGAGCGCGGACGCGGCCGGATCGTCCAGATCGGCTCGGACATCTTCGAGCGTGCAGTGCCGGGCATGTCAGCTTACGTAGCTGCCAAGGGAGCTCAGCTCGGCCTCACCCGGTCGTAGGCTCGGGAGCTGGGTCGCTTCGGCATCACCGTGAACTACGTCGCGCCGGGCTGGATCCCGGTCGAGCGGCACGCGGACTCCCAGGCCGACGGCCTACGCCGCTATCGCGACGAGGTGCCGCTCGGCCGGATGGGAGTGCCGGACGACATCGCCGGGGCCGTGTCGTTCCTCGCGTCCGACTCAGCATCCTTCATCACCGGCGAGCGGCTGACCGTGAACGGCGGCCACACGATCGACTGATCCTGCTCCGCAAGGGCGCCAGCTCCACCGCCGCGATGGCCTTCGAGATCGCCTCCGCCAACCTGGTCGTCGATTTCGGCGTGACCCTGTCCCGCGCGAGCGGCTGCTTCAGAGAGCAAGGACGCAGGCCCATCGCGGGCTCGATGGAGGGGCACGCCACGATTGGACATGTCCCTACGGGAAGCCCGTGGGCATCTGGTGCCTGCACTCGCAGTAACCTTACGACGTTTACCCAGTTCAACAGCTATATCTACGAGTGCAACCGCAATCCACCGTGCAAGCGATAATGACACAGGCTAGCTCCCGGCTCATGGGGCAAGGAGCAGGACGGCCGGGTCCCGGTGGCTCTGGCCACCTACGGCGACATGAACACGATTCAACCAGCAGTGGCCTGTGAGGCCTCGTACTCAGTTACCTCCCGTATTCCGTCCGGCCCCACCGCATGGAACCTCCAAGGTGCGGTCTCCCGGCCGATGACGACTCGCCGATGAAGATCACCCAGAGGCTACGGCTGATCAGCGCACCTGACTCGAACGGCGTGGCCCCGAGATCATGCAGCAAGGCCGGCCGCAGCGCGATCTGATCAGCCTCGCTTAGCGGAATCTCGTAGTTGGCTGCGAAGGCCTTCCGCCAGTCGCCCAGCATCGGGCAGTCGCTCAGCAGCCTGCCGATTCCGCGCACTAGAAGCCGGGTCAGCAGGAATGTGCCGTGGCGCACAGATCGGACTATTCTGGATGCTCCTGCCGCCGGACGAGGCGGCTGGTTCGGGTGTGCCGGATATGGTCCCAAGGGGGGCATCCCCGGACTTGGGTTGCCAGAAGGCACGAGCCCTTCCATCCCGGCTCATGTGATCAGGCACTCCCATTCGCAGTGACTCTGACGCCGAAGCGTAGCACGGGCAGAGTACTGTGCGCGAGCGGAAAGTACGCTGCGCGCTCCGACAAGACGTGATCGGCCCGGCTTCCTAGCCTCGTGAGAGCCGTCAAGGCAGCTGCAATCGAAGGGAATCTCCCATGTCGAACATCTCACCGGAAGGTGCCGTCAAGGTTGCAGTGACGGTCGACGACTTCGTGCTTTGAGACGGTGTGCCGATGCCGGATGGCATCACGCCGCTGGGCATCACCAAGTCGATCGCCGCCACGCTGATCGACCATGGCCTCACGGGCGTGTACGGGTTCTCCCACACTCATCGCCTCGATTCGGACCCCGGCCTGATGGCCGCCTGGGAGGCCTGGGTTGAGGCCGGACACCACCTGGGTAACCACACGCACCTGCACGCCCCGCTGCGGTGGATGTCGGGGGACCAGTACTGCGCAGATATCGACAAAGCCGAGGGACTCATCGGCCACCTCATCGGGATGGCTCCCGAGCGCTACTTCCGGTACGCGATGGACATGGCCGGAGAGACCGAGAGCAAGCGCGGTCAGGTGGAGGACCATCTTCGAGCGTCCGGGGACTGGAACGCGCCGATAACCGCGTGGTTCGGCGACTTCACGTGGATCATTCCCTATCACCGCGCCGTGGTGTCCAAGGACGAGGACGCCAAGCGGATGCTGCAGGAGACCTACGTGTCTTCTGCGGTCGGCCAGCTGGCAGCACACGCGCAGCTGGCGCGGAGGCTGTTCGGCCAGGACATCCCTCTGATCTGGCCGGTCCACGAGATTACCATCGCGACCGACACGCTCGGCACGATCCTAGACAGGTTCGTTGAGAGCGGTGTCGAGTTTGTCCCGTTGCGAGAGGCGGGGTCCATCCGGTGCACTTCGCGATGCCGCCGTGCAACTCCGAGTTACGCGAGCACGTTCAGCAATGCCTACCGCGAGCGTTTCGGCGAGCGGCCGACCGATACTCGCGAGCGCTGCCGCGCGCGTCGCGCCTCCGAATCGCCACCGCTGGTCCGCTGACCGCGACCGGTGCGCGGCGAACGAGCTGTGCGCGTCAGGCCAAGCGCCGCCCGGCCGGGCGGCTTAGCCTCCGAAAGCATGAACGCCACTCGGGCCGTCGTCTCAACACGGGGACGTACACAGCCGATCGGCCCGGCTGTAATGCGGTGCTACCCGGAGAGTGGCAATGGTGACCGCCCGTGAGCTTGTGCTGTCGCGACGACCGCAGGGACGGATCGAATCGGGCTGCTTCACGCTCGTTGAGCGGAAGCTGCCAGCGCTCTCGCAGGGTCAGCTGCTTGTCAGGGCCGACTGTTTCAGCGTGGACCCGTCGATGGTCCCCCGGCTCTCGGTGGACACCTACGCGCCTGCGTTTGACCTCGGAGTCGTGGTGGAGGCGAGGGCGGTCAGCCAAGTCGTGCAATCTATCGCGGAACGGGCAAAGCGTTGACCTCGTTAACGGGACCAGGTGGACTCGTCCTCGCGGTTTCGTTCAGCCCGGACAGCACGACCGTACTCGCGACGTACGCTGACGGTACCGCGCCGTCTCTTCGTCATCGACTCCTTGAGTCCGGTCGATCAATTGTATGACAGGGCTGTCGGAGTCGTCGGCACGCTCAACCTGGAACTGACCGAGGAAAACCTGGGGAAGTACCTGGACGAACCCCTGGTCAAATGAGCCGACGAACAAAAAGGATTGGCCCAGTAGGTTTCAGGGGCGGGCGAGTGTGAACGCGGCCCCGGGCTGGCGGTCGAAGGGGTGGTCGACGGGCGGCACGAGAGTGGCATCGTGGACCAGAGCACCTGGAGGCCGACAAAGAAGTCGGCGCTGGCGCACCACTTCCAGGTTGTAGACGAGCTGCCTGGGTTCACGGGAAACGGCCACGACCTTGACCACGCCACCTAGAACTCGCAGGCAATCGCCGGGTTTCAGGTCCCTGGTCATCCTCCACCCCTGGCCCGCCTGCCAGAACCGGTGGATCTCGGTGGCAACGATCGAGTCGCCACTGTCCAGCTCCACGCGGAGCACCGTGGAGGGAGGGTTGTGCAAGACCGCCAGGATCGGCTCGAAACCGAGGGCGCCCGATGTCGTGTCCTGGGTCAGCACCTGATCGCCGATCTTGAGGTCCTCGATCGCAGCAGGCCCGCTCGCGTGTGGACCGGAGTGCCCGCCCCGAAGCAGTTATGGCCAC